>CAVWYS010000001.1:0-267136 GCA_963759285.1 uncultured Acidobacteriaceae bacterium
GCGGACAGTTCCCGGAGTAGGACCGATCACGGCGCTGACCTGGGCACTGGAGATCGGTGACTTTACTCGCTTCCGCTCGATCAAAGAAGCAATCAGCTACTGTGGCCTGTGCGGTGATGAGAACAGCTCGGCTGACAAGGTGATGCGCATGCCATTGTCCAAGCAGCGCAACAAGCGTATCCAGAGGGTGCTGGTCGAAGCCGCCAAGCTTGCGCCCAGAGAGTGCCACGAACTGGCGGTGGTCCGAGAGCGGGAACTGCAGCGAGGTAATCCGAACCGGGCTACCTGGCTGTTTTGTTTTGCTGGCTGTGGAGCGCAGGAAGCAGGATTTCGTGCCTGCCGAGGAATTCAGAGCCACCGCGGCTGCGTGAAAAACCTTTCCTGATAAGGGAAAAACAAAAACCTCGGGATCTTCAATGCGCAGGCTGCCAGGTCCTGCCGTTAGCCGACTGAGCGAAGGAGATCAAACTCCGGAGGCTCTCTTCGAATTGTTTCGGGACTGGCAGTGAACACAAACTCAATCTTCGGTGATGGCTCTTCGGAGCTCGAGACCGCAAATGGATGTCTGGTTCTGCAGGGATGCAGGGCTATCAGCCGAGAGGCATACGTGCGCAATAGACAGAGACCTGATCATCTCGGCGTGCGCTCTCCCGAGCGCGCCTCAGACCTCGCGTTTTCTCTTGACAGCCGACTGGGTCGAAAATCGCGTTCTTCAGGCCGGAGCTCCTATAGGTTCGACTCGGTAGCCGAGCACTCTGAGTTTCCGGATCATTTTTGCCGTATGGCGTTGTTGGGACTCTTTCGACACTGCAGGGCCGCGTTCTTCATACGGAACGCCGTTATGCAGAATGATCCAGATCAAGTGGCAGAGGCGATTCGCAACGACGCCGATCGTTTGGTTATGTCCCAGGCGCGGAACGAGACGACGGTACACGATCTCGAAGATGCTCCCCTTGCGTTTGACTGCAGCATTCGCAGCTTGATTGAGAATGCGGCGCATCTGGCGGTTGCCCTTCGGCGAGTGCCGGCTGCGGTTCACGCCCGCGCTCTCTTCCTTTCCCGGGCATGCCCCTACCCACGAGGAGAGCTTTTTGGCTGAGGCGAAGGTGGCTGCTTTGGCACCCACTTCGGCGATAATCTGTTGCGCCGAATCCACTCCGAGCCCGGGGACTACCGCCAGCCTCTCGACTGCATCCTGGTTCCGCTGGAGCAGACTCGCGATCTCCTGGTCCAATTGACTGATCTGCTGCTCGACGAATTGCAAGTCGTCGAGCGTCATCTTTACCAGCCGGCGATAGACCGGGTTGATCTCCGTGCAGGCACCCAGCGCGTCATGCAGTTGCGCCGGCGTGGCGCGCAAGCGCTGATCGGCCAAGGCGGCCAGAGCCGCAGGATCGGTTTCTCCGTCCGCTAGCGCCTAGAGCATACGGCGTGCACTGGCGCCCAACAGATCTGAAACCAAACTGGACAATTTAATATGGGCTTCTTCCAGCAGTGCTTCCAGTTGGTTCTGCAGACGAACCTTGTCACGCGTCCGTTGATACCTTGTGCGGGTCAGTGTTCGCCACAGGCGTTGTTCGGCATCGGGCACGAAGCTCAAGACTAGCTCCTCTGATACGAGCCGCTTCACCAAACGTTCGGCGTCTCGAAAATCTGTCTTGCGTCCGCGCCGCCCGCGGTTGGACAAGGCTTGCGCCAGATGTAGTGTCCCCGACATCCGGCCTGCACCTTCCCGACTCTGGCACATCGCCTTCCAAAATCGCTCCAGCGCTTCCCATACAGGCTTCCAGTATTGCGCGGTCGATTCCATCACCACTTCCTCGACCTGCTGCTCGATGAGCCATTCCGACAGCACGCGCAACTGCTCAGGATTGCTGCCGTACCAGCGTCGCTCAAATTGATATTCGTCGTCCACTTCGACGTCAGCCACAACCACGGCCAGCTTCTTCTTATGGACATCGATTCCCGCCATCCTATAAGGCATAGGTTTCCTCCTGGCGGGAATGGAGAACGTGCCGGGCTTACATTAACCTGGGTCTCGGGCTATCGCCGCTCCCACAGGGGAGAGACAACGCACCATTTATTCGCTCGATCACGCACGCTCCCGATCAAACTTACATTCGGCTTTAGCAGCTCCACTGTCCTTTCGATCTCACCACTCCCAGCCGTTCTCGATTATTACTGGGATCTAAGCGATTTTCATGGGATTTCGCGGGCCGGAGGCCCTACTCAACTTACATGGAAGTCGGCTTTCTGGACAAGTGGCACTGGGCTCAACTGCTGCCAACGGAGCAACCCGCTCACCGACGAGGAAGCGTAGGAAGGCTGAGAAACCTGATCCACAATCTGATCCACAAAAAGCTAGGTCTTATACGACTTCGGTGGTCTTAGGCGTTCCCCACGGGTTTGTAAGTCGTTGAAAAACCTCAGAGTGCAAGACTGTCACGGCAGAGGTCGCGGGTTCGAGCCCCGTCGTCCCCGCCATCCTACCGATTTTGGTGGGTGGCACGAGGTCAAACGTCACAGGACTTTCGACGATGTAGCGCAAGTAAGCTCCCGGAGGGGAGCTTTTCTATTTCGGATTACGTCCAGCAACTTCAGCCTCAAGTTCAGCGACCTCAGCCTCAGGTCCAGCAACTTCAGCCTCAGATCGAGCGCAGGAGTGGGCCTTTTGGTTCCCACGGAAGGCGCAAATCGCAGAGCGGTTCAGTTGCGGTTGGGAGATCAGGCGAGCAATCAGGGGTGGGCGAGAGAACGCTCTAGGCTTTCTTATCTAATGTGTAAAACAGCTGCAAATCGGCCGCGAGCGGGCAGTGTGCACAATCTGGGGTCTTTTTGCAGAAGGATTTGCCAACGGCCACCGTCAGTGCGTGAAACTCGTTGAAAAGCTGTGCGTGATTTGCTTCAGGGTCTCCCGAAAAAGCAATGCGAGTGAGCTGGACGAGTGCTTCGTAACCCTTGCGATTCTTGTTCGGCGGTTCAGCAAGAAGGCCATGGCGGACAGTAATGCGGCGCAGGTATTCGTCTGCCACGGGGACTGAGTGGCCGAGAGCGTAGAGCAGGATTGCATCGGCGGTCTCCGGACCGACGCCGGGAAGCGCCAGAAGCCTAGCCCGCAGGTTAGCAGCTGGTGTTTCAGCCAATTGATCGAGCGATCCTCCGAATTCCGCATCGAGCATGGCGATGAATGCCTTGATTGCCGGTGCCTTGCGGCTATGGAAACCCGACGGGCGGATCAGTTCCCGCAACTGTTCAACAGTCAGGGAGCGAAGTCGTTCGACGTTTAGTGCTCCCGCGTTGCGAAGATTGGTGAGCGAGATTTCGACTGCTTTCCACGTCGTATTCTGCGTGAGATATGCACCGAGGATGACTTCAAAGGAGGTTTGGGCCGGCCACCAATGCTGTGGCCCGTAGGTACGTTGAAGTTGTTCGTGGATGCGGCGCAGTCGTCGTCCAGGCTCGCTCGAGCGCCGCATGGTCACCGTATTTCGTCCTTGCCAACGGTCGACTGCAGCTCGGCCTTCCATTCCAGAATTCGGGCGCGGGCGGCGGCGGCTTCTGCCTCCGGAATGTGGCCTGCCTGCTGGAGCGAAATGGATAAGGCAGTGTGGGCAAGTGGATCGGTCGGAGTGAGAGCAGTCAATGCGAGAGCAGCACCAATCGATTGTTCGAGCCTGCCGGCATCGCGAAGGGCGCGAATGAGTCCATGATGGGCTTCAACATGACGAGGATCAGCCAACATTGCGGAGCGAAAGCTCTCAATTGCTTCGGAGGCCGAACCGGATGCGAGCTGGTTGAGCCCGCGCTGCGAGAAAGCTTCCGCGTCATTTGAAGTCATGCCGGCCTCGACATTTATTAGGATAAATGTTGTGGGAGAGCGACACGGTCAGCGAAATATCCAGCAGGAGCCAAAAATGAAGAGCCACACAGAATACATGATATTTGAAACCAAAAAACGCCGTGAGATGGTGCATATCACAGATCGAGTGGAAGAGATTGTGGACCGCAGCGGCGTGAAGGATGGACTATGCTTTGTCTCTCCCATGCACATTACGGCTGCTGTTTATGTGAACGACCTTGAGAGTGGCTTGATTGAGGACATCGGAAAATGGCTGGACGAACTGGCGCCTGCGCGGTCCGACTACAAACACCACCAGACGGGCGAAGATAACGGCGACGCTCATTTGAAATCACTTTTGCTCCATCACGAGACAACGCTCCCAGTAACCGGCGGCAGGCTGGACCTTGGCACGTGGCAGCGGGTGTTTTACGCGGAGTTTGATGGGCAGAGGCGCAAGCGGGTCATCGTAAAGGTTCTCGGAATCACGTAAGGTTGCGGTTCACTGGTCGGTGATCTTGCGCCAGCCTGCAGTGCTTTGCGCGGCCACAGGCTGTGAGATCGGAAGCACTGTGCGTGGCATCACAACAAGGTCGACGCGCCGGTTTTCTGCGCGTCCCTCGGCTGAGTCGTTGTTCGCCAGCGGATGGTATTCCGCATAGCCAGCGGCAGAAAGCCGCTCAGGAGCGATGGTGCGCATATCGAGCAAGAGCCGCGCGATGTGCGTCGCACGCGCTGTAGAGAGTTCCCAGTTCGAGTCAAACTCGGCGTTGTGAATGGGGTCGGTATCGGTGTGGCCCTCCACGCGGACCTCGTAAGGGGTGCCGGCGAGCGACTGGCCTATCTGGCGCAGAGTTGCTGTCGTCTCGGGCCGTGGAACGGCGGTGCCGGAGTGGAAAAAGCCTGCTTCGCGCAAACTGATGACCAAGCCGTCTGGCCCCAAATCGATTGAGATAGTCCGCTGCGCAATCTCGGTAGAGAGACGCCTGCGAAGGTCCTGACGAATACGCTCGAGATCTGCCCGAACTCTTCTTGCGGAAACCGGGTCTGCTGGAATGATGGCGGGCGCCCCATAGGATGGCCGCAGGAGCATGGCCGCCTTCGATCGCTTTGGCAGTTGGGCCGGAGCGATGCTAAGAGATTGGAATGCGGAGTCAATGGCTGCCGAAACTTGCATCTGCTTTTTTCGATCGGCGCTTGCGAACGCAAACAGGACAACGAAAAAGGCGAAGAGCAACGTAATGAAGTCGGCATAGGAAACCAGCCACCGGTCGTGATTGAGTTTCGATCGCGCGCCACTGCGGTTCATGCTGCAGGCTCTTTTCTGTCGAGTTGTGCATCCTTCAGAAAGCCGGATAGCTTGAGGCTGAGCATGCGAGGGTTCATGCCTTCGAGGATAGAAATCACGCCTTCGAGCATCATTTCGCGCCGCTGCTGCTGATCGCGGAGATGGATGCGGATCTTGCCCGCGAAAGGCAGGAAGAACAGATTAGCGACTCCTACGCCATAAATAGTGGCGACAAAGGCAACGGCGATACCGCGACCGACTTCCTGGATGTTGTCCAAATGCTGCATCACCTGGATGAGGCCGAGTACGGCGCCAAGGATTCCGATGGTTGGCGAAAATCCGCCGGCCGCCTCAAACACGAGCGGAAGGCGCTCTTCGTGCTCCGATGCGCAATCGAGCGCAACCCGCATGACCTTGCGCAATTCAGCGGGTTCGGTGCCGTCGACTGCCAGCATGAGGGACTGCTTGAGGAACGGATCAGCGATTTCGGGAAGATCAGCGTCGAGTGAAACGACTCCGCTTCGGCGTGCTTTGTTCGCGAATGAAGTGAGGAGCAGGATGAGTGCTTCATTCTGTTTTTGAGGTGCGATGAACACCTGGGCCAGGCTGCGGAATGCGCTTGTGACGGTGCTCATGGGGAACTGGACCAGCACGGCTCCCATGGTTCCACCGAAGACAATGAGGGCGGCGGTTGGCTGCAGAATCTGGCTGATTGTGCCGCCCTCGATGAGGAGGCCGGCAATGATACCGGCGAGGGCAAGGATGACTCCGCCAATGCTGCCCTTGTCCATCAATCACTCCACAGAAATTGGTATAACGTGGTGCCGAGGCGGCGTCATTAGCTTTCGTCTCCTGGCGGTTGCACGTCGGATGGGGTGCCGCCGGTCGCGTCTGCTGCGAAGTCAACGCTCGTCAAGGATGAAGCGCGCTGCAGAGCATCATCTGGCGAGAGTTTGCGTGCAATGGTCGCGAGCAGTGCTGCCCGGTAAGCGATCACCCTTTCGACCACCTGGGTCAACTCCTCGCGAACGATGAGCTTTTCGCCGTTGATAAGGGTGAGCATGGTATCCGGCGAGGCTTCCGCGGTTTTGACGAGATCGCTGTTGAGGAGCATGGGAGTGCCATTGAGGCGCGTGAGTTCAATCATGATGGGTGCCTCCGGTTGCGGATCTCTCATTTCTTATCGGCACCACGCAGCAGAAAGATGACTGGAACGGCGATTGCAAGGGGCTCTTGAAAAAAGCTGTAAAGTCGGTTCGAGGGCCGCCGATGAAGGCAGTGAGCAACGTGGTTCCTACTCCAAGGTGATCCGGCGGGCGGTAAGAAACCGACTGTCTTGGAAAGACGCCCGAAGCAGGGAATCCGAATTGAATTTGCTCAAAAGGAGAACTTCAATGGCTTTGGGTGTCCTGAATAATATTTCTGCAATTTCCGCACAGAACAACCTGGCAAATACGCAGGCTTCTCTGTCCAAAACCCTTCAACAGTTGTCTTCCGGATCGCGCATCAATTCCGGTGCGGACGATGCAGCTGGCCTTTCACTGGCCAACGGTCTCCAGGCTTCTTCGACGGCGCTGTCGCAGTCCGCGAAGAACGCATCAGAAGGCGTGGATTTTCTGCAGGTCGCCGATGGCGCGCTCTCGCAGGTAACGAGCTTACTCAATCGCGCTGTCACGCTGGCGACCGAGGCTTCGAACGGCACGCTGAATGGCAGCCAGGTTAGCGCGGCCAATTCCGAATATCAGAAGATCCTTACTGAGACAGACACGATCAACAACAACACTGAGTACAACGGAATTAATACTTTTGCCAAGAACTCGGCATATACAGTTTCTACTGCAGGAGACTACGTCGATGTCGGCGGCGCCGCTCCAACAACAGATAAGGCGACCGTTACCTACGGCCTCAAGACTCTCGATCTGCAAGGTGTCGGCTTTACTGGCGGCGCAACTACAGCGGGAGTAATTGCTGACGGGACGACCGGCACCTATCATTTGGCCGCCACAAATAAGATCGCCGATCTTGCCTCGGCAATCAACCAACAGTTTGGTACGAATGTGGCTTCGGTGCAGGGTAACCAGCTCGTTTTGAGTGGGGGCGCTGCCTTCACGTCCGCTTCGCAGCCGCTTACGGATAAGCTCGCCATTGGCACGACATCAGCTACATCGATAAGTACGCTGACTGTCGGCAATGCTTCGGACAAGATCAAGGTGTCTGCCGGTTCTCTTAACGTCACACCGAGTGGAGGCACTGCAACTGATCTTGCCGCTGTAGTCGGAAGCCCATTCTTTGCCGCGACAGGTGCAGGCGGTAATCTATCTCAATTGGCAGCGGCCATCAACTCGAATGCAACCCTCGTCGCGGCAGGAGTAAGCGCGACGATCTCTGGCAATACCATGACACTTAAGGGAGGATCAATCACCCAGACGGCTGCAGGGAATGTTACTGAGTCAGAATCAGTGAATTCAAAATCAAACCAGACGGTTGCCATTTTCACCTCGGATGGAACCATTTCGCAGTCATACAACAATTCTGCTACCGACTTGGTACAGGCAAGTTCCAGCGCGCTATCGCTCGCGGGGACAGATCTGACGAGTACCACGGGAGCGCAAAATGCGTTAACCGCAATCAACGCCGCGATCACCTCCGTTGCGGCAGCTCGCGGCACATTGGGCGCGAACATTAACACTCTGTCCGCGGTCGAGAATGTCATGACCATGCAGTCGACCAACACGCTGGCCGCCGAAAATGATGTCACGGCAACCGATTACGGCCAAGCTACTTCCGATATGTCGAAGTACCAGATTCTGAGCCAGACCGGCATCGCGGCTCTGTCGCAGGCCAACCAGTCACAGCAGTTGATCACCAAGCTGCTCCAGTAATTTCGGAGCTTCCACGTTGAACGCAGAAGCAGGGCGGGGAAGGCGGCGAAACTGCAGCTTTCCCCGCCTCGTTTTGGAAGCGATGGTATAGTTTGAGTTTTTCTAATCCTCCCCGGTATGCGTTGGTCATTGGTTTGATTGTGAACGGTGAGGGAGGAAGAGCATGGGTGCAGTCGGTCTCAATTTTGGTTCGGCCACGAGCGGGCTGGGTTTTGACGTAGCCACCACTGTGGGGCAGATTGTGACCAATCTGCAAGCCGTGGAAACGCCCTGGAAGACGCAGTTGACAGCGCTCACGAGCAAGGACACCACACTCACCACTCTTGGCACGCAATTGTCTACCCTGTCGACTGATCTGCAAAATCTGACCGACTTCAGCGGCACGATGGCGTACAAGACCGGTTCCAGTTCTGATACCAATGTGCTGACTCTTTCATCCGCCAGTTCGGTCGCGGTTGCCGGGACGCACACCATCTCCGTTCAGAATCTGGCGCAGACATCGAGTGCCGCGTCGGACGCCGTGGGTGCGTCAGACACGCTGACCGGTGGCATCACTTTCAAAGTAGGCACCACCGGCGCCTGGCAGACGGTTAACGTTGGCGACGGTTCCACCGCCGCGACGCTTTCAGGCCTGTCTGCGGCGATCAATAATGCAAGCCTTGGGGTCACAGCCAGTGTATTAACCAATGCGGATGGCACGGAAAGGCTGTCGCTTGTGAGCCAGACGAGTGGGTCCGCCGGCCAGATCACAATCGGCAATGCGAGCGACTCGACAAATACAGCGGCGGTCGATTTGACGGACTCTACGACGAACGATACGAATCCAGTGCTCGGGCTGGCGACCATTCAAGACGGAAAGGACGCCACGATTACCGTGGATGGAGTTTCTAAGATCACCAGTGCCTCGAATACGGTCACCAATGCGATTCCCGGCGTGACCTTTCAACTGCTTTCGACGGGCACCGCGAGTTCTGACGGCACACCGGAGACGGTGCAGGTGGTGATCGCCAACGACACCTCGAGCATTGAGACCGCCATCAATACCTTTGTGACGGACTACAACACCACGATGAAAGCCATCAATGCCCAGGAGGGAAAGGACTCATCCGGCAACCCAGAGCCGCTGTATGGCACCTCTGTTCTGGCCGAGTTGCAGGAGGGTTTGCTTTCGGCGGTCAGTTCATCTTTCGGCTCCAGCACGATCAATTCGCTAATCTCTCTCGGTATCACCGCTAACGCGAGCGCGGACGGCACGATTTCACTCGACGCCGATACGTTGAGCAGCGCGCTGAACAGCAATTTCAGCCAGGTGGTATCGCTGTTCCAGGATACGGGCAGCTTTGGTTCGACGTTTACGAATACGCTGAACGGCCTCGGCAACAGTAGCGCCGAGGGCGGCGCGATCAGCCTGGCACTGAGCGAAGACAGCAGCCAGGAAACGACCTTGAATGACAACCTCTCCAAGCAAGAGGCGTTGATTGCCACACAGAAGGCGAGCCTGACGACGGAATTAAACACGGCCAACCAGATTCTGCAATCGATTCCGGAGATGATTCAGCAGGTCAACGAAATGTACGGCGCCATCACCGGATACAACACCAACCAGAACGGCTAGGAGCATCAACATGGACATGTATCGAGGGCATTCGCTTGAGGGCGCCTCAGGAGTTGAACTTACGATCGCTCTTTACGACGGCATCATACGCTTCATGCATAATGCCATTGAAGCAGTGGAGCGGAAAGATGTTGAAGGGCGTCGTGCTGCAGTGAAGCGGGCGATGGACATCGTGGTTCACCTGCAGGCGACGTTGAAGAAGGACATTGGCGGCAAGCCCGCGGAGTCGCTATCGGACTTCTACGTTGCGATGTTTGCGTTGATGCTCCAAGGATCGCAGGCAAGTTCACGGCAGAAATTTGAACAGGTGATCGCCAATGTGCGCAACGTGCGCGGTGCCTGGAGGACGGTAGCGGCGGGTCCCAGGGCGCGCGAGTCTGAAGAGAACCAGGAGTCGAATGCTTACCGTGCGAGTGTGTCAGGCAAGATTTCTCTTGCTCCGCAAGCGGACCTGGAAGCTGGTGCCCGCTGGACAGTATAGGAATCAGCCAGCGACCGTGAGTTCTTCTTCGAGCTGCTGCTTTTGATAGAGGCCTGCGTAGTATCCATCCAGGGCCAGCAACTCATCGTGACGGCCGACTTCGACAATTCTGCCCTGGTCGAGCACGGCGATCTGGTCGGCATTGCGCACCGTCGACACGCGATGCGAAATCAGGATCGTTGTGGCCGTAGTAGTGTAGTTGCTTAGTCCGCTCAGAATGCGTTCTTCGGTGTACGTATCAACGCTTGCGAGCGCGTCATCGAGAATGAGGATTGCGGGACGCCGGAGCAGGGCGCGCGCAATCGCCAGGCGCTGCTTCTGCCCACCGGACAGGGTCATACCGCGTTCGCCAACCATGGTTTCAAAGCCTTGCGGAAATTCCTCAAACTCGCGCCGGATGTGGGCGGCATCGGCGGCTTCGAGCAACTCTTCGGCAGAAGTGGAGGGTACACCGAAGGCCAGATTCTCTCGGATGGTTTCGCTGAAGAGGAACGTTTCCTGCGGTACGATGCCCATATTGCGGCGTAGTGTTTCCAGCGGGTAGGCGCGGATGGGGCGATCGTCGATGAGCAGGGAACCCTCGGGAGCTTCGTAGAGACGGGAAATCAAGTTAACCAGACTGGTTTTTCCGGAGCCGGTGGGCCCCACAATCGCGAGGCTCGAACCGGCGGGAATCTTCAGCGAAATATCGTGCAGTATTGGCGTGTCGCCGTGGCTGAAGCTCAGGTGACGGAATTCGATATCGCCGCGCAGGATTGTGCCGGAGGGAATTGCGGGATCGGCTGCGCTGTCATCGATGCCCGGGCGGGCGCGCAGGAGCTCATCGATACGTGCGATGGAAGCTGTTCCGCGCTGGAAGAGATTCACAACCCATCCCACGGCAATGATCGGCCAGATCAGCAGGATCATGTAGGTATTAAAGGCAACGAATTCCCCCGGCGTAATGCGATGCGCGATCACTTCATGGCCACCGACCAGGAGGGTAATGATCATGGCGATGCCCAGGATGAACTCGAGCGTGGGCCACAACATTCCCATCAGCTGAACGAGGCCTTGAGCCCTGGTGATGTACTGGCGGTTCAGTTTCTCAAAGAGGCTCATTTGCGACTCTTCGCGGCCGAACGCACGGACCAGTCGCGCGCCGGAATAGTTTTCCTGAGCCTGCGATGAGATCTCGGAGAAACTTTCCTGGATCTTCTCGAAGCGATCGTGGATCTTGCGTCCGAAGTATTGGACGAGGATGCTGGCGAGCGGCATGGGCGCCCATGCGACGAGGGTGAGCCACGGGCTGATGCGGAGGAGAAAGTAGAGGGCGCCGACCGTAAAAAAGATCGTATTAGCGCTGTACATCAAGGCCGGACCGAGCAGCATGCGCACCGCATTAAGGTCGTTGGTCATGCGCGCCATGACGTCGCCGGTGCGGTACTTCTGGTAGAAATTGGCGTCCTGCCGTTCCAGTTGCAGGAAGAGGTCATTGCGCAGATCGAATTCGATCTCCCGGGAGATGCCTATGAGAATCCAGCGTTGAGCGTAGAGAAACAGGCCTTTCACAAGATAGATGGCAATGAACACGCAGGCAAGAAACACAATGCGCTCGCGCGAGACTCCGCGTTCGAGTTCGTCAATAGCCTTCTTCAGAATCTGGGGCCCTTGCACGGCGGCCACATTCGTTGCGATGCACGCGAGAGTGCCCCACAGGTATCCCCAGCGATAGCGGCGCATGTAGCTGAGCAGCGGGCCCAGATCTCGAAGCATATTCCTATTGTACGAGCAATGACGGGTCCGCCGAACGGTCGGATGCGGGCTTCGCGACTGGACTTCAGGTGGGGGTTCTGAGGAGGAGATAGCCGCCGGTAAGGCCAAATAGCACGTCGGGAGACCATGCGGCCAGTGCGGCAGGCAGGTAGTTCACATTTCCCAGGGCGCCAAACAGTCCATTCACAACCCAATAGGCGAGAGCTACGGAAATGGCTACGGCAACCCCGGTGAGGGAACCGCGACGGCCCATGGAGAGCGCAAAAGGAATTGCGAGCATGGACATGACCACGGCAATCAGCGGATAGGCCAGCTTTTGCCAGAGGGCTACTCTGAGCCGCATGGTGTCAAAGCCGCTTTGTCGAAGGTCGCGAATGTAGCTTCTCAGTTGCCCGAAGTTCATTTCTTGAGACTGCCAGTTCTCTTTCTTGAAGTAATCAGGATCCTCATGGATTTCGGCAAAACTTGTGCTTTTGAATTCGCTGTACTCTCGATTGTCGCCCTCGAGGTTTTTCACCCAGCCATTTTGAAAGCGCCACGTTTCGGTTTGCTCGTCCCACACCACTCGCGACGCAAAAATTCTTCGCGAAAGAGCGAATGTGGATGGATTGAATTCAAAGATGGAGAGGTTGGCGAATGCGTTGTTATCCGGATCGAAGAACTGGTAATAGAAGATGTGGCCAAGCTCGCCTGGATGCGACTGCCCGAACATCCACTTTTCTTCGGGATGCAAGAATGTTTGCGGCGGCCGGCCTTTGATAGTGCTGCGCAGCGCCTCCTGACGGCGATTTGCCGATGGCAGGTAATAGTCATCGAACAGGAACAAAGAGACGGCCAAAACCGCAGAGATCGACACGATAGGGACAACGAGGCGGTAGAGGCTGATGCCGGTCGCCTTCATGGCGACGATTTCGCTGTTGCGATTGAGGACGCCGAATGTGACGAGCGCGGCGATCAGCACGGCAAGCGGGGTGATGGTATAGACCATGCTGGGTGCCAGGTTGAAGAGATAGCCGCCGACGGTTGCGAGCGAGATGTGATTTCGAACGATGTCGCCAACCAGTTCAAAGAATGTGAAGACGAGCATCAGCATGACAAAGCTGGACAGGACAAGCAGGAACATCCCCAAAAACTCGCGCACGACATAGGCATCGAGCAGTCTTGGAAACAACCCACGCGAAACGAGACGGACAGAGCGAGGTTGAAGTTTGTCAAGAAATTCCGACAGATGCGTTCCATTTGCTTTGATTGCGAGTCGTGGGTTTGGCGCGCGCGATACAAGACCTGCAATGAAGCTCAGGACGCGGCCGCCGCTTGCCATTTGCCATAGCAGGAAACTGCCGACTGCGGCGAAGAGAAGGTTGGCCATCCACACGCCAAGAAAGGGAGGGAGTTTCCCCTGGCGGCTAAGCGCGATGCCGGTGTAGGAAAGGATGTAATAAAACAACACCAGCAAAACCGTAAAGACCAGGCCTGAACTTTTTCCGCCGCGCCGCGAAATGACTCCCAGGGGAACGCCAACCAGCATCAGAACAAGGCACGCGGCCGGATAGGAGAATCTTGTGTAGAACTCGAGAAGAAATCTTCGGCCCTCAGGACCGTGTGTGCGTGCTTCGAGGGTGGACATCGGCAGCGCGTAAATGGCGGTATCCATGCGGCCGATGTGCATTTCGCTTTGCGGACTGAGCGACAGCGGCAGGTCCGTCTGCTTGAATGTCGAGATGTTGTACTGTTGCGGCTGGCCGGCAACCGTCTCGTGGCGGGAGCCATCGCGGAGCCGCATCATCAGTACCTGCGAAGAATCACTCACCACAGTCGCGGATTTAGCGGTGGTGATGATTGGATTCCCGGGATCACTGACGTCGGCCATGAAGACCTGGTCCCAGTTGGAGGCGCCCGTTCCGCCTCTTACGTTTTGCACATAGAGGACGGCGTTGCGGAAATCCTCATAGAAGACGCGCGGCTGAATCTCAAACGATGCCTGGGAGGTCTCCAGTTCTCGCTGCATGTCGAGAATGGCGCGGTTCGCGCTGGGAGCTACGAAGAGCGAGTTCACCAAGCCCAGCAGAGTTCCGGCGACTGCGACAACCGAAGCGACACGGACGAAATAGCCAACGCCCATGCCGGAGGCGCGAATGGCGATGATTTCGCTGTCCGCGGCGAGGCGGCTCAGCCCCAGCAGGATGCCCACAAGGACAGCCATCGGGATGGTGACTTTCAACGTGTTGGGGAGGCTGTAGACAAACACTTCCGCAACGCTGACGAAAGTGGAACTATTGCGAACCACTGCTTCGAGGATCTGGTTTAGATCCCGCATGAAGAGAACGAAGGTGAAGACCGCGCAGCCGATGAATGCGTAGGAGAGGATTTCGCCGAGGATATACCGGGTGAGGATGCGCACGGTCAGGGCTCTAAGGTTAGTTTAACTTGCCTTAGCGACAGGCAGCGGGTGCGGTTGCCATCCCCGCAGACGCAAACTGTTCGCAAGTACGCTTATGGAACTCATGGCCATGGCGGCTGCGGCGATCCAGGGGCTCAACAGGATGTGAAAGGCTGGATACAGCAATCCGGCGGCAACGGGGATTCCGATCACGTTGTAAGCAGCGGCCCACATCAAATTTTGCCGCATGATACCGACGGTTGATTTTGCCAGATCGATTGCGGCAATCAGCGCGGATGGTTGCGCGCGGAGAAGCAAAACGTCTCCGGCTTCCTGGGCAAGATCGGCGCCGCTGCCCATTGAGATGCCGGCGTCGGCCTGGGCGAGCGCTGCCGCATCGTTGATGCCGTCGCCGACCATGGCGACGCGAAGGCCCTCCTGCTGCAAAGCGCGAATGCGCGCGAGTTTGCCGGCCGGGTCCAGCCCTGCTTCAACTTCGCCAATGCCAGCCTGGTTGGCAATGGGCGCGGAAGCGGCGGCGGAGTCGCCGGTGAGCATCATCACGCGCAGCCCTTTCTGCTGCAGTGCGGCGATGGCTCCTGCGGCCTCGGGGCGCAGCGAGTCCTTCGCATCGAAGCAGCCGATGGATTGGTAATCGAGTGCGATCCAGAGGCGGGTTACTCCAGGCTTGGCGGGAGGGATACTGTCGGGAAAGCGTATCGCGGATTCCTGAAACAAGGCTTCATTTCCCAGGAGGCAGTTATAGTCCTCAACGCGGGCCGCAATGCCACGGCCAGGTATGACTACGACTTCCTGGGCAGGATCCCACTTGATGGACCGGGCTCTGGCGAAATCGACGACCGCGTGGGCGAGGGGATGATTCGAGCGCTCCTCGGCAGCTGCTGCCATGCGCAACAAGTCGTCTTCGCTGTATCCCTTGACCGGGCGCACTGCTTGAAGCACGGGGCGTCCGATGGTGAGGGTTCCAGTTTTGTCGAGGATGATGACGTTGAGGTTGGCGAGCCGCTCGAGGGCCTCTCCGCCTTTGTAGAGCACGCCGAACTGCGCACCGCGGCCCACTGCTACTGTGAGCGCCGCGGGAACTGCGAGACCCATGGCGCAAGGGCACGCGATTACGAGAACTGAAACGGTACTGGCGAGGGCCATGGAAACGGAATGTGTTGTAGCCATCCATATAGCGAACGTGACGACAGAGAGAGCCAGGACAACGGGCACAAAGATGGCGCTGGCGCGATCGGCCAGACGCTCGGTGGGGGCTCGAGACGATTGAGCCTCTTCCACCATGCGGGTAATTTGTGCGAGCACCGTATCTTCGCCCAGGGATTGTGAATTGCATACAACCGCGCCATCGTAGTTGAGGGATCCTGCCAGAACGCGTTCTCCGACTTCCCGGGCCAATGGAGTAGCTTCGCCGGTCAGCATGGATTCATCCACGCTGGTGCGGCCTTGAGTAATCTTCGCGTCCACAGGAAATCGTTCTCCGGGGAGAACCAGCACGTCGTCGCCGATGCGAACTTCTTCAAGCGGCACGAGGGTTTCGACACCGTTCACAATGCGGCGCGCTGTTGCAGGGCGGAGATGGTTCAACGCATTGATAGCGGCAAGGGCGCGACGCTTGGCTCGAGCCTCAAGTGCCTTACCCAGAAGCAGGAAACCAAGGATCAGAAGAACAGCGTCGCAATACACCTGGTGATCTGGCGCAGGAGCAATCGTGGAGTATGCGGAGTAGGCGAACGCTACACCTGTTCCCAGGCTCACCAGAGTATTCATATTGGTGCTGCCATGTGCCAGGCTGCGAGCGGCCGCGACGTAGATATCCTGGCCGGCCCAAGCCATCAAAAGTGCGGTAACGGCAAGCAGCGACCAGCGGAGAACATCGGGGGAAATCTGGTAGAGCCAGGGGAGCAACCCCATCAACAGGTGGTCGATTGAGCCCATCTGTGAGCCAAGGGGCATGGCGAACAGCATTACAAGTGCCCCGGCAACGAGGGTTGCCACAGCTTTGGTTTCGGCCTTTCCGTGAAAAGATTCCGCGGTGCGTAGCGCGGTTGCCCCGGGATGGGGAAGCACAGCGTCATAACCGGCCCTGCGGATCGCTTCGACCAGTCGCTCGGCCGACGCCTCGGAGGGATCGAACTCCACGAGGGCGCGATTGGCCATCAGGTCAACATGCGCCGCCTTCACACCGGCTGTTTCCCTGAGGGCGTTTTCGACGTGATGTTGACAAGAAGCACACGTCATTCCGATGACGGGCAATGTCAGCGATTCTGTCTCGATCGAACCCATCGTGCGGCTTATTGCTCCAGTCGTGCGCTGAAGCCAGCTTTGGCGAGAGCCGCTATTGCGGCATCCACGGGAGGCTTCTCGTCGGTTGACTTAAATCGAGCCGCCCCGATGCGTACCTCTTCGACTTCCAGGCCGCTGGTGGAATTCAGGGTCTGCGTTACGCGCCTGATGCATGAGCCGCAATGCATGCCATCGATGCGCAGTGTGAACTCTGCCATGATGTTCTCCTGTTTGCTTTGATGATACGCGTGGCGAATCGATGCAGTCCCGCAAGAAGTTGATCTGAACGGATTTGGCTGGTTACGCAAGTGCTGACGCGCGTTCTATGGTAGAAGCAGAGATGATGGCAAATGCCCTGCAGCGCGAATTTCCCGAAGCGCCGATTGTCGGAGTCGGGGCGGTCGTCGTTGACCGGGAGCGCGTCTTACTGGTGCAACGGGGACATGAACCTTCCAAAGGGAGGTGGTCCCTGCCGGGCGGCATTCTGGAACTGGGAGAGTCCCTGGCCGAAGGAGTGGCCCGCGAGGTTCTGGAGGAAACCGGCCTTGTCGTTGAATCCATCGAACTAATCGAGTTGATTGATCGCGTCCAGCGGGCCGGCGGCCCAGAGGGTGAGCGGGTGCGATACCACTATGTGATTGCAGACTATCTTTGCCGCGTAACGGGCGGGGCACTGCAGGCGGCATCGGATGCGGACGCCGTGCGCTGGGTGGAACGGGCGGAGTGGAACAGTCACAGCGCGCTGGCGCTCGATCCCATTACGGTACGCGTGATTGAGGCCGGATGGCAGCGAGCCAGAGCGCTCAATCACACACAACAGGAGCGCTATTGAAGCGGAAATTTACATGGATTGTTATTATTCTTCTCGTTCTGGCGGCAGCTTTCGGTTTGGAATTCTGGACACGTCCGTTGAGCGTCTTTTTTGAATTCGCGAAAGTGCAGATGTTTTTCACTGGAGCGAAAAGCCGCTTTACGGTGGTCGACGGCTTTCGTGTCCACTACTACGTCCTAGGACCTGCGGACGGTCCGGCTGTCGTTCTGGTGCACGGTCTAGGAGGGCGAGCTGAGGATTGGGCGAAACTGGCGCCACAGCTGGCAAGAGCCGGCTATCGCGTATTCCTGCCTGATCTTCTTGGATATGGCGAGAGTGAGAAACCGACAGATTTCTCCTATTCCGTGAGCGAGGAGGCCAGGATTGTCACAGGCTTCTTCGATGCGCTCGGGCTCAAGCAGGTGGACCTTGGCGGGTGGTCGATGGGCGGGTGGATTGTGCAACTGGTCGCCGCAGACCATCCAAACCGGATACGCCGCTTGATGCTGTTCGACAGCGCGGGGCTATATGTGAAACCCAACTGGGATACGAGGCTATTCACGCCAACTTCCGCTGAGGAAATCGACGAGCTGGACAGGTTGCTAATGGCCAATCCGCCTCACGTACCCGGATTCGTCGCGAGAGACATTCTGCGCACATCGAGCGAGCACGCATGGATTATCCATCGAGCGCTCAACTCGATGTTGACGGGGCGCGACACGACGGACAAGTTGCTGCCCAATCTAAAAATGCCGGTATTGGTTGTATGGGGCGAGCTCGACCACATTACTCCGTTGAGCGAAGGCGAAACGATCCACCAGCTCATTCCCCAATCCCAGTTTGACGTCGTTCCCGGCTGCGGACATCTTGCGCCGAACGAATGCGCTGGCAAGATCGGGCCTGAAGTAGTGAGTTTTTTGAAGGAATAACCAACGCTGACGTGCCTCGAGGCAAAGGGGCCACTCCAGCTAGGAGGGGCCCCCTTGGGTGCAGACAAACTCTATCGAAGCAGAAACTAAACGCCGATCACCGCGCAAAGCTCTTTGACGGCGGTGGCGCTTTTCTTCAGGGCAGCGTCCTCATCAGGTGTGAGCTTAATTTCGATGATTTTCTCGAGACCCGCAGCTCCCAGTTTGCATGGAACGCCGATGTAGAAGCCCTCAATGCCGTATTCGCCCTGAAGGAAAGCGGCGCAGGGCAGGATTTTCTTCTTGTCCTTCAGAATTGCTTCGACCATTTCGACGGCGGCTGCGGAGGGAGCATAGTAGGCGCTGCCGGTTTTGAGGTATTTCACGATTTCGGCGCCCCCGTCGCGGGTGCGCTGCACGAGTTGCTCCAGCCGATCGGGCGCGATCAGTTCAGTGATCGGAATGCCGGCGACTGTGGAGTAGCGGGCAAGTGGAACCATGGTGTCGCCGTGGCCGCCGAGGACGAAGGCTGTGACGTTCTCCACGCTGACATTGAGTTCTTCCGCGATAAAGGTGCGGAAGCGCGCCGAGTCGAGCACCCCCGCCATACCGATGACGCGCTCGCGATTGAATCCAGCTTGCCGGTAGGCCGCCTGGGCCATGGCGTCGAGGGGATTCGAGACGATGATCAGAATAGATTCGGGCGACTGCGCCACCACTTTCGCAACCACGTCCGACATAATCTTGAAATTTGTGTGCAGCAAATCATCGCGGCTCATGCCGGGCTTGCGCGGAATGCCGGCGGTGATTACAACGATGTCGGAGTTCGCCGTAGCTGCGTAGTCATTCGAACCGATGACATGCACATCGCGCTTCTCGATGGGCATGGCTTCAAGCAGATCCAGCGCCTTGCCCTGCGGCACGCCTTCCACAACATCAATCAGCACCACGTCGGCCAATTCCTTGGCTGCGATCCAGTGTGCTGCCGTAGCGCCCACGTTGCCGGCACCCACAATACTTACCTTTTTTCGCATTGTTAGTCTCCACTTGGACAGTGTCTCTGTCCCTCAGGGGCTAAAGCCCCGTCGCCTGTTTTGGAATTCATCGGCACGACTGAAGTCGTGCCCTGTTACAAAACTCGGTTGCGAATGCGGCACGGCTAAAGCCATGCCCTTTCAAAGCTGATCACTGACCACTTATCACTTATCACTGGTTTCACATGTTTCCAATAATCCGCGTGGCGAATTCGCTGGTGCCTACCTTGGTTGCGCCGGCTGTCTGCCTCTCGAAGTCGTACGTTACAAACTTCTGCTGGATGGTCTTTTCCATTGCGTTCTCAATCATCTTGGCCGCTTCTTTCCAACCAATGAAGTCGAGCATCATCACGCCAGAGAGAATTACCGAGCCGGGATTGATGACATCCTTGTCGGCATACTTCGGAGCGGTGCCGTGTGTCGCCTCAAACACCGCATAGCCGTCGCCAATGTTCGCGCCGGGAGCAATGCCGAGGCCTCCGACCTGTGCGGCGGCTGCATCCGAAATGTAATCGCCGTTAAGGTTGGTGGTTGCGAGAATGCTGTAATCAGACGGGCGAATGATGATCTGCTGGAAGATGGAGTCGGCGATGCGATCGTTGATGAGAATCTTATTCTTCCACGCGCCTTTGCCGTGTGTCTTCCCGATGGAATCGAGGACGCCCTTGATCTCGGCGTAGAGAGCATCCCGAAATGCCTGGTTGCCGAACTCGAGGCCGGGCTCGATCAGCGCGGCGTTCTCTTCGATGGTGATGTTGGGATTGGCATCGACGTTGCCGAGTATCCAGCTTTCGCGCTCCGTTACCGTCTGATCGCGGAACTCTTCGACGGCAACCTCGTATCCCCACTCGCGGAATGCACCTTCTGTGAACTTCTGGATATTTCCCTTGTGGACGAGCGTGACTGTCTTGCGGCCTGTGTCGAGCGCCTGACGAATGGCATAGCGCACGAGGCGCTTCGTTCCGAAGATCGATATCGGTTTGATGCCGACGCCCGAGTCGGAGCGAATCTTCTTCTTCGTGCCCTTCAGCAGGTCGTCATTAATGAACTCGATGATCCGGTCTGCATCCGCGCTGCCTTGCTTGAACTCGATTCCTGAGTACACGTCTTCGGTGTTCTCGCGGAAGATGACGATGTCGACCTTTTCGGGATGCTTCACCGGGCTGGGCACGCCCTGGTAATACTTCACCGGTCGAACGCAGGCGTAGAGGTCGAGCAACTGCCGTAAGGCTACGTTCAGCGAGCGAATTCCTCCGCCCACTGGCGTCGTCAATGGCCCCTTGATGGAGACACGGAGGTCGCGCGCGGCGCTGACTGACTCGTCGGGCAGCCAGGTGTTGAACTGGCGAAATGCTTTTTCTCCGGCGAAGATCTCGAACCATGCGATCTTGCGCTTGCCGGCATAGGCTTTCTCGACTGCTGCGTCAAAAACACGCTGCGAGGCCTTCCAGATGTCGCGCCCGGTGCCGTCGCCTTCAATAAATGGAATGATGGGATTGTCGGGAACCTGATATTGGCCTTGGCTGTATTCGATAGGCTGGCCGTTCTGCGGTAGATCCAGCCCGTTATAGGTCTTTTGCATTTGTTTTCTGGAGTTCCTTCCCTCGATGCGCTGTATGGAAGGCTAACACCTGCAAATTGTGCGTGGCAATGTGGCGCGAATCGCGCAAATGAACGCAAAATGAAGCTCAGGCGCAAGCGCGCGCCGTGTGGACGGACTTGTCTGAATGTCTTTTCTTGCTTCGCCTACTGAACCGGCGCGTTTCTAAAGTCGGCGGAATCTAGCCTGGGAATGCCGAAGTGTCCGCGCAGGTGCATCAGGTCTACCGGGCTGAGATTGCCGGCCACCGTCACCAGGGTCAGGCTTCTGGGAGTTTCTGCCAAGACGACGGCACCTCGCACATTTGCGCCGTCCAAGACAACCCAGACGTCGGTGGTTCCATTGTGCAAAGAGCCACTATGATCGGATGTCGTGACAAGGTGCTTCCAGCCACGCAGGTGATACGAAGCGCGAATAGCGTCGATTGCGGCCTCATCGGGAATCCCGGCGTCGTTGAAGCGCATGGTGTGAACACTGACGCCATCCAGTTTATTGATTGCCTGGCGCGTGGGCGCATCGGAGTCGGGGAGCAGTCCTGCCGCCATGCCGAGCATGGTTCGGTCGAGAGTAAAGCTGGACTTTACCGGCGCTTCGGAACTGAGCCGGGTGAGAGCAGGGGGAACCCATTCCAGCGGCACCGGGTCTGCATCGCGATTCGCTGTTCGGACCGGGGGAGGGGTGGCGGGCGATACGTATTCCTGAGCTACAGCCAAAGCGCAGCCCAGCGTAGCGGTGAGCGCAGAAATGCCGAGAATCAAAGACAGCTTCATTCTTATTCAAACTCGGAGGTGGGGAAAAAGTTCCGAGTTGACAACAAAAAGCTCAAATTGCCCAGGCTTAGGCGGAGTTGGTGTAACTTTCTGAGGGCTTTGAGTTCCAGACACATGAACTCGGAATGAAATCACAAAAAGGGCACGGTGGCGACCCGTCCATTTGGGATAAACTCATGCGGGAACGTCTGTAGATTCAGACAGTGCAGCCTGACGGAGGATACATAGAAATTGGGAAAGAACATGGTCCCGAAGAAGCTCTTTTTCACGAAGGGCGTAGGTAAACACAAGGAGCGTTTGACCTCGTTTGAGTTGGCCCTTCGGGATGCGGGCATCGCCTCCCAAAACCTGGTGCGCGTCTCATCGATCTTTCCACCCCGGTGCAGAGTCATTTCACGCAAGGAAGGGCTCAAATACCTCGATCATGGCGAAGTCGTATTCGCGGTGATTGCGGAGAACTCAACCCGCGAGCCGCACCGGCTTCTGGTTTCAAGCATTGGCGTAGCCATTCCGGCAGATCGTGACGCCTATGGCTACCTGAGCGAGCACCACAGCTTCGGCGAGACCGAGGAGCAGGCCGGCGAGTATGCGGAAGAATTGGCCGCCGAGATGCTCGCCACTACGCTGGACGTGGAGTTTGACCCGGACAAGAGCTGGGACGAGAAGAAGGAGATATACCGCATCTCAAACAAGATCGTGCGCACCAGCAATGTGACACAATCGGCCGTCGGCGATAAACGCGGCTTGTGGACCACGACCATTGCGGCTGCGGTCCTGATCCTCGAAGAGTAGGCAGCAGGTTTTTGGAGTTGGTTTCCGGGGGCGATAAAGGCGGAGTTTTTCGCACAGATGACTGGCCAATCCCGCAAGCCGGGGTTGGCCTCGCTGCTTACAGCATGCATCGGGAATTGCATAAAGGAATCTTCATAAGCATGGAAAACGCTCGCAAGTACAAAGTCGGCCTGGTGCAGATGCGCATGGGCTCCGATCCGGACGAGAATCTTGAGTCGGCCATTAAGCACATCGGGAAGGCTGCAAAGCGGGGGGCGAATATCATCTGCCTGCCGGAGCTTTTCCGTACCCAGTATTTCTGCCAGCGGGAAGACATCAGGTTGTTCGATCTGGCAGAGCCGATTCCGGGTCCATCGACGAAGAGGCTCGGCGAAGTTGCCAGAGAGAACCGGGTGGTGATCGTGGCTTCACTATTCGAGCGCCGTGCGCCGGGGCTTTATCACAACACGGCCGTCACGCTCGGGCAGGATGGAAGCATCATCAGCGTCTACCGCAAGATGCATATTCCCGACGATCCGCTCTACTACGAGAAGTTCTACTTCACTCCCGGCGATCTTGGATTCAAGGCCGTGGACACTGCTTTCGGCCGGGTTGGAACGCTGGTGTGCTGGGATCAGTGGTATCCCGAAGGCGCGCGATTGACTGCTCTGCAGGGAGCCGAGGTGCTGTTTTACCCGACGGCGATTGGATGGCATCCGGCGGAGAAGGAAGAATTCGGCGCGGCGCAATACGATGCGTGGCAGACGATTCAGCGCGGGCACGCAATTGCCAACGGCGTCTACGTGGCAGGCGTGAACCGTGTTGGGCACGAAACCGGCGATATCCGGGGCAATCGCGCCAGCGGGCCGGGGCTGGAGTTCTGGGGAGGCAGCTTTCTGGCCGATCCGTTTGGCCGCGTTGTGGCAAAGGCTTCGCACGAGGAGGAGGAAGTCCTCATCGGCGAGATCGATGTGGCGCTGCTTGAAGACACGCGCCGCAACTGGCCGTTTCTCCGCGACCGGCGGATTGACGCATATGCGCCTATCACCAGCCGTTTTCTGGATAGCGATGCGGGCCTGGAGCAAAAGTGATTTCAGCCACGCCGCACGAACTCGGCTACCGCATGCCGGCGGAGTGGGAACCGCACGCCGCGACCTGGCTGGCGTGGCCTCACAATCCGGAGGACTGGCCGGGAAAGTTTCAGGCTATTCCGTGGCTTTACGCAGAGATTGTCCGGCTGCTTGCCGCACGCGAGAGCGTTCATCTTCTTGTCCAAAATCCCAAAGGACAGGCCCGCGCCGCCAGCATTCTTAAACGCGCCCATGCCAATCTCGACAACGTCAGATTCCACCAGTGGCCGACTGACCGTGTGTGGACGCGGGATTCCGGTCCGATTTTCATCCGCAACGCGGAAGGACAAGTGGCGATCACGAACTGGGGCTTCAATGCCTGGGCGAAGTACCCGGATTGGCACAATGACGACGAGATTCCTGATCGCGCCGCCGAGCTGCTGGGTGTGAATCAATGGCAGCCGACGGTTCACGTGAACGGAGAGCAGCATCGTCTGGTGCTCGAGGGGGGATCCATTGACACCAATGGCCAGGGCGCGATGCTGACCACGGAAGAATGCCTGCTCAGCGAGGTCCAGCAGCGCAATCCGGGCGTGAGCCGCGAGCAACTGGAGCGGGCTTTCCACGACTATCTCGGCATGGAGCAGGTGATCTGGCTGGGGCGGGGAATTGCCGGTGACGACACGCATGGGCACGTCGACGACATCACGCGTTTTGTTGCGACTTCGACCATCGTCACCGCGGCTGAGCCCAATACCAGTGATGCGAATCATGAGCCGCTGGCCGAGAATCTTGCCCGCCTCAAAGCGGCCCGCACCTCCGATGGCAAGCAATTCACGATCGTCGAGCTGCCTCTGCCGCGGCCTGTCGTTTTTCGCAAACAGCGGCTGCCGGCCAGCTACGCGAACTTCTATATCGCCAATGGAGTGGTTTTGGTTCCCACGTTTCATGATCCGAACGATCGCATCGCCCTTGGAATTCTTGCCGAGCTGTTTCCGGGTCGCGAGGTCATCGGAATCCACGCCGTCGATCTTGTGTGGGGACTGGGAACGCTGCACTGCATGACGCAGCAGGAGCCTGCTGTTTTGAAACGATCAGGCAGGTAGCAGGGAGAGCTGCAGTGTAACGTCTCTGCTATTTAACCCCAAACAAGCTGCTTTAATCGCTGTCAGGCGGTAGGAGTAGTAGGAGATCAAGGCTTCGGAACTCCTTCTACGAGAAACAGCCGCGAACGGGCCGCACGCTGCCGTAGAGGCGCGATAGCACGATATTGCGCGGATGACTCGAACCTCTGTGCGGTGGCCATATTCTGGAACTCAATGATGATGAAACGGCCGTTTGGCGCATCGCCTTCCACGGGCATGATCTGTCCGGCACGGACGATGTACTTGCCTCCAAATTGTGTAACGATCGGTGTCACAACCGCGAGGTACTTCTTGTAGGCGACGGGATCCGTGACATTGATTTCCGCAATGGCGTAGGCCCTGGGTGCTGCCGGAGCAGAGTGGAAACTGGTTGCTGCCGCCCCAACCAGACCTATGAGAAACACACGGAGGACATGTCTTGCCTTGCGCATGATCGTGATTCCTTTCCTGTAGATTATGCTTTTGCCATCCAGAGTGGTCAGTGTGACCGTCTCAATCTGATAGAGAACTGCGCACCTCGCGCCTTCGGCTGCGCGCGGGTCTGCAAGTGCAACCGCGGCGACATTGGCGACAGCGAACGGTGATCGTGGATCACCAGTTTTGCCGTACGATACTTAGACGATGATTTCCGATCTGGAAGCCATGCAGGAGGCTCTTGCGGAAGCGCGCAAGGCCAACGCGGCTGGTGAAGTTCCGATTGGCGCCGTGATGGTATGTCGAGGCGAGCTGATCGCGCGCGGACAAAACTCCGTGATACGCACCAGCGACCCGACGGCGCATGCGGAGATTGTCGCGCTGCGCCAGGCTGCGCGCACTTTTGGCAATTACCGGCTTAGCGGCACCACGCTCTACGTCACGCTGGAGCCTTGCGCGATGTGTGCCGGAGCACTGATTCACGCGCGCCTCGACCGCCTGGTGTACGCGGCCGTCGATCCGAAAGCGGGGGCATGTGGGTCGGTGCTCACCGTGATCAACCACCCGCAACTGAACCACCAAATGCAGGTGCAGCAGGGCGTGCTGGGCGAACAATCCGCCGAGTTGCTTCGCAGCTTCTTTCGGGACCGGCGCTAAAGGCCAGGTTCGCAGAGCCCCCTCCCCCCCATACTCTGGCAGCAAAGTTGCTAAAATCACACGACTAGAGACGATCATGTCTGCAAAGGTCTCTCACAATTTAGTTTAACTGTAGACTATTCTTTACAAACGACTTACGGGTGGGAGCAGGATGCCAGGAAAAAGGAGGGGGCGGCAACTTTCGAGGACGGCAAGCTGGCAGGACGAAATTTTTGAACCGGTACAACCTGATTGTGCGCCAACATGGGGAAATTACCTGCAAATCGGGTCGAGTTTTCTTTTCTTTGTTTTGTTGAGTTTAGAGGGTGAGAGAGGCCGGACGGGGTTGACATCTCAAATGCCGCGAAGGAATTGCTCGAAAATCCAGTTAAAGAGGCAGCATCGAGAAACAGAAGCAGTGATCGATGTCTCTGCGCGACACCCAAGACCATGAAAATGCGGCTGGTTGGAATCATGCTTTCCCACCCAAGCGGGGCTTGGATGGGGCACCCGCGGTTCGTGCTGGAATCTGAATTTTCAGGGTAGTCATTCATGGAGTGGAACCGCACCCAGAAAGAATGAAGGTTGAGGTTCGTGGTTTCCCACCCATGCCGCGATGGAACTGCGTCATGGATGGGGCACTCGGGTTCTTTGCCTGACAATCTTCACGGCAGATTCTTCGCTCACCACCCACAAACTGAAATGCGTTTGGGCCTCGTTCGCACAGAATGACATCGCGAATTGGAATCAGCTTCGCGTCAGCGACCTGATTCTGTCTTTTTGCTCCGGCCACATCGCCGCCAATTCTGCGTAGCTGGCGTTGTGATAGTCGGCGTAATTGAAACCGGGCACCACGGTGCAGCCAAACAGTGCCAGTTTGCCGTTCGCCAGAAGCCGCATCCCCTGCCAAACACCCGCTGGAACGAGCACCTGGACCTGTTGTCCGGCATTCAAATCCGGCCCTAGAGTAAAAACGGCGGAGCTGCCGTCGGGATAGAGCTGCAGCATTTCTGCGGGATCGCCGAGGTAGAAATGAAACATCTCGTCCGAATCGAGCGCGTGCATCTCTGAAAATGCGCCTGCTTCGAGCAGATAATAGATGGCGGAGCCCTGGGGACGAGTTCCGCGCGGGAGCTCGACACTGGCCGAAGACGTGAATGTTCGCCGGAAATAGCCGCCCTCCACGGGATGCGGATCGAGGTTGAGCATTTTCCTGATTTCGTCGGCCGTCACGAAAAAATGGTATCAGCCGGGCACAGTAAACTAACTGCATGAAGGTGCAGGTTTACACGGCTGCCTGGTGCAGGGATTGCCGGGCGGCGAAGCAATTTCTCGAAGTGCACGGGATCGAGTACACAGAGATTAATGTTGATATGGATCCGGCCGCCTCAGCCGAGGTGATTCGACACGTGGGCAAGCGGGCTATTCCTCAATTCGTGATCGACGGTGAGTGGTTTCAGCCTTACCAGCCGGGGCGCGGGCTTCTCTATGATGAGTTGCACAAGCGGTTTGGTATTCCCCGGACGTAAGGGAAGTTTGCGGCCGCACCCGCTCGGTATTACGGCTGAGAGAAAAAGCAGATTCTTCGCTTACCTCCCCCAAACTCTGCCCCAAAGAGCCAACATCGCTCTTTGGGGACCCCACTGAACTACGTTTGGGGCTTCGTGCGCCCAGAATGACACTGCTTTGTGTGTAAGAAGGAATTGGAAACCATTCCCGAGTAGACAGGTTACAGGCGCTTCGACCTCGTACAATCAAGAGTTGGCGACGGCCATCAGCGATGGCGATTACGAGGAGCCTGCCTTTGATCAAGCGCTATACCCGGCCCGCGATGGGCCGCATCTGGACCGAGGACAACAAGTACCGTTGCTGGCTGCGGGTGGAGTCGGCGGCGAGCGCGGTGCTGGCGGAAGATGGAGTGCTTCCGCAGCAGGCTGCGGAGGCAATCGCGACCAAGGCCAGTGCTTCGGCGGAGCGCATCCACGAGATCGAAGCGGAGGTGAAGCACGACGTGATCGCGTTCACTACCGCCGTTGCCGAAAGCCTGAAGGCGCAGGGGCTCGGAGAGCAATCGCGGTGGCTGCACTATGGGCTGACTTCGAACGATGTTGTGGACACGGCGCAGGCATTGCAGGTGAAGGAGTCGTCGGAACTCATCGGTAAGGGCATCGACGCGCTGCTGGCTGTGCTGAAGCGCCGTGCGGTCGAGTTCAAGCACACGCCGACGATCGGGCGGACGCACGGTATTCACGCCGAACCTACGACGTTTGGGCTCAAGCTGCTGAACTGGTATGCGGAGATGCAGCGCAATCTTGCGCGCTTTGAAGCAGCCGCCGAAGACATGCGTGTCGGCAAGTTGTCTGGCGCCGTGGGCACTTTTGGCCACCTGAAGCCTGAGCATGAAGAACGCATTTGCGCGCGGCTTGGTTTGAAACCGGCGCCGGTCGCAACGCAGGTGATCCAGCGCGATCGCCATGCGGCGTATATCGGGACGCTGGCGATTATTGGGAGCACGCTGGACAAGATTGCGGTGGAAGTTCGCCATCTGCAGCGGACCGAGGTGCGCGAGGCGCAGGAGTACTTCAGCGAAAAGCAGAAGGGCTCGTCGGCGATGCCGCACAAGAAGAATCCGATTACCAGCGAGCAGATCAGCGGGCTGGCGCGCATTCTGCGTTCCAATTCTCAGGCGGCGCTGGAGAATATCGCCCTATGGCACGAGCGCGATATTTCGCACTCTTCGGTTGAGCGAGTGATTTTTCCCGATTCGACGATTCTGGCCGACTATCTGCTGGCGAAGACCGCCGATCTGATCGGTCGGCTTCTGGTTTACCCCGAGCGCATGAAGAAGAATCTTGAATCGACGGGCGGTTTGATCTTCTCAGGACAACTGCTACTCGATCTGGCCGAGGCGGGAATGCTGCGCGAGGATGCGTACAGGCTGGTGCAGGGGTATGCGATGCGGGCTTGGAAGGACGACCTGGTGTTTCGGGATGAAGTGGCGAAAGAGCCGGCGATTACGGGCTTGCTTTCCTCTGAGAAGCTGGCGCAGACGTTCGATTACACGCGGCAGCTCGGGAATGTGGATGCGATCTTCAAGCGGGTGCTGGGAGCGTAGGCGTGAACCAGATTCCGGATCACGCGGCGGAGCGGGTGTTGGGGACGATCCAGGAAGTGATCGACTCGGCCGATGAGGAATTGGAGCAGGCGGAGCAGTGGATGAAGGCGCTGGTGGAGGAGTTTCCTGCGGCGTCGGTAGTGCACAGCTATTACTCCTGGGTGCTGTCGCGGCAGCGGAAGCATCGCGAGGCGATCGAGCATGGGCGGGTGGCGGTGAGGCTTTCGCCGGAGTCGGAGATATCGTCGGTCATGTTGTTTCGGGTTCTGTGGAGCGCGGGCGAGCATCAGCAGGCACTCGATGAGAAGAAGCGGCTGGAGAAGCGCGGGCAGTCCGAGGCGTACGAGCTGTTGATGCAGGAGTGGAATGAAGGGAAGCTGGAGGAAGAAGCAACAGAGGAACCTTAGGTTTTCACGGGCTGATATTGTTTCTGAACAGGAGAGGTCGATGAAAATTATCGTTAGCTTCCTCGTGTGTTTTGCCGGAGCATTTGCCTGGGCGCAGCAGCCAGCCGCGCAGGCGCCGAGCCCGCTGGACAAGCTTTCGTTCATGCAGGGCGATTGGAGCGGCAAGCAGGACTTCAACAACCAGGGCGGACCAGCAATGGTTGGCAATGCGACCGATCGGATTGATGTCTGCATTGCCGGGCGATACGTGTGCGAGATGCTTTCGACGACGTTGCCGGGACGCAAGGCAACGGACACGCGCCACTTTATCTCCTACGACAAGCGATCAGGCAAATACACGGCGTGGTGGTTCAACGACACGTCCACCCATCCGACCGAGTTGACCGGAGATCTTTCCGGAAACAAGCTGGTGTTGATGAGCAGTGATTCGGGTCCGGGGCCGGTACTGCGTGCAACGTATGAGAGCCTGTCTGCCAATTCGTTGACGTTCCTGCTTGAAATGAAGCAAGGGGATTCGTGGGCGAAGTTGTTTCTCACCAGCTACTCGAAGTGAGTCTCAGCACAGCCCTGATGCCGGACAGAAATCGGAAGGGAAGTCGCACGTGGAAGCTGTAAATCTGACTGTCGCCATTACCGGGGCATCGGGCGCGGTTTTATGCCGTGAACTGCTTGGAACTCTCGAAGCTGATGCGCGGGTGGCGCGGGTGCATTTTGTTGCGTCAGAGAATTCGCTGCGTGTGATGGCGGAGGAACTTGGAATTTCCGGTCGTACGAACCTGCTGGAAAAGCTGCTTGGATCTGCGCCCGAAAAGATTGTATTGCTCTCCGATACCGACATTGGCGCAGCGATCGCGAGCGGCAGCTATCCTTCGCACGGGATGATCATTCTGCCGTGCTCGATGGGGACGCTGGCGGCGATTGCGAACGGACTGGCCAACTCGCTGATCGCACGGGCCGCGGATGTCACGCTGAAGGAGAGGCGTCCGATGCTGCTTTGCGTGCGCGAGACGCCGTTCAATCGCATTCACCTGCGCAATATGACGCTGGCGGCGGAAGCAGGTGCGGTGATCTTTCCGGTGATTCCGGCTTTCTACAACAGACCGGCGGATTCAGCGGAGATGGCGCGGCAGTTTGCGTTTCGGGTGCTGGCGCACATCGGATTGCCGCAGGCCGGGGCGTACGTGTGGAAGGCGGACGAGTAGCAAGGCTTCGGGTTTGTTGCTTTCCCACCCAAGCGCGATGAGACTGCGCTTGGATGGGGCACAGGCCTTTGTCTGGAAAGCCGATGAATCGAGCACATTCAAGGTCCGAATCGCCCTTCTCAGTGACAATCTGCTTACAAGCTCCTGTTTGACATCGCTATACGTGTTCCGCGATACTGCCATCAATGCTGAACTCAGCGGACCACCGGAATGAGGTCATGGCCATGTGCATGTGTTGCGCATGCGGATCGATCCGTGTGGCTTTTGAGAGGCGAATGCGCTAGACGCAACCGATCAAGAACCAGGCGGCCCGGATCCGAAACAGGATTCGGGTTTTTGCATTTCCGGCTTGGGTGAGATTTTTTGAACGAGCTCTCCCCGCCGCAACCCAACCCATCCGAAATCGAAGGAGATCACGATGTCTGAAGAGAAGAAGCAGCACCTCGCTACCCTCGCCGTCCATGCGGGCCAGTCGCCCGACCCCGCTACAGGCTCTCGCGCGGTTCCCATCTACCAGACCACGTCGTACCTGTTTCAGGATGCCGATCATGCCGGACGGCTTTTTGCGCTGAAAGAGTTCGGGAACATCTACACGCGCATCATGAACCCTACGACGGATGTCTTCGAGAAGCGGGTGGCGGCGCTGGAGGGTGGCGCGGCGGGTTTGGCGACGGCATCCGGCCAGGCGGCTGAGACTCTTACGATTACTACGCTGGCGGCAGCGGGCGACGAGATTGTTTCCACGACCTCTCTGTATGGCGGGACCTACAACCTTTTTCACTACACACTACCGCGTCTTGGCATCACCGTGCGGTTTGTCGATGCGGACGATTTCGATGGGCTGCGGGCCGCGATTAACGCGAAGACCAAGGCGGTTTACACCGAGACGCTTGGCAATCCCAAGCTGGACGTTGTGGACATTGAGAAACTTGCGGCTATCGCTCATAAGAACGACCTGCCACTGGTGATCGACAATACTTCTGCATCTCCAGCGCTAGTGCGTCCCATCGAGTGGGGAGCCGATATCGTGGTCAACTCCGCCACGAAGTTTCTGGGTGGCCACGGAACCACCATTGGGGGAGTTATTGTGGACGCGGGCAAATTCGACTGGGCTGCTTCGGGGCGCTTCAAGGAGTTCTCCGAGCCGGACCCTTCTTATCACGGGCTATCTTACACGGAGGCATTTGGTCCGCTGGCGTTCATCCTGAAAGCGCGGATCCAGGGCTTGCGCGATACGGGCGCAGCGCTTTCGCCGCACAGCGCCTTCCTGTTGCTGCAGGGAATTGAGACGCTCCACCTGCGGCTTGAGCGTCATTCGCAGAATGCGCTGGCGGTGGCGAAGCATCTTGAGCATCATCCAGGGGTGGAATGGGTCAATTATCCCGGACTTGAATCGAGCGCCTATTTTGGGCGTGCGAAAAAGTACCTTCCCAACGGCCAGAGCGCGCTGATCACCTTCGGGATCAAGGGCGGATACGAAGCCGGCAAGAAGTTCATCGATTCGCTGGAACTGTTTTCACTGGTTGCGAACATCGGCGACGCCAAGTCGCTGGTGATTCACCCGGCTTCGACCACGCACCAGCAGCTTTCTGTTGAAGAGCAGGCTGCCACGGGGGTGACGCCCGAACTGGTGCGTCTTTCGGTCGGGATTGAGGATATTCGGGACATCCTTGCCGATCTCGACCAGGCGATCGGGACGGCGAATGGGCACGCCAGCACCGGGGCTGCCCCGAGCAAGGTCCATACGGCACAATGAGTGTCATGAACGAAGCCGTAACCGGGTCGGGCTCAGCATCGACCCGGGCGCCTGCGCTTGAGCCCACGTACGAAGGCGACTTCGTGGTGGAAGAGCACCTGATGCTGGAGAGCGGGCGCACATTGGTCCAGCCCACGCTGCACTATGCCGTTTATGGTCGGCTGAATGCGGCGCGCGACAACGCAGTCCTCATCTGCCATGCATTGTCTGGTTCGGCGCGGGTGGGCGACTGGTGGCCGGAGATCTTTGCACCCGGCGCTGTCTTGTCGCTTGAGCACGATTTCGTAATTTGCATCAACGTCCTGGGTTCGTGCTATGGCTCAACGGGACCGGGTTCTGTCGATCCCGAGACCGGGCTGGTGTATGGCCCCGATTTCCCGCTGGTTTCGATTCGAGACAACGTTCGTGCCCAGGCGCATCTTCTCGACTCCCTCGGCATCCGCCGCCTGAGGCTGGTTCTTGGGGGTTCCATTGGAGGAATGCAGGCGCTGGAATGGGCGATCCACGACCCGGGACGCGTTGAGCGCGCTGCGATTATTGGCGTGGCGCCCTTATCGGCCATGGGACTGGCCCTTAACCACCTGCAACGCCAGGCAATTCAGAATGACCCGGACTGGGACGGAGGGTACTATCTGCCGCAGCGCCAGCCGCGCCTGGGCCTCTCGCTGGCGCGGCAGATCGGAATGCTCAGCTACAAATCCGCCGGACTCTTTGACGAACGCTTTTCGCGCAATCCCAACCGAAATGGGGAGGATCCGTGGAGCCACGACAGCCAGGGAGGGGGGCTTGTGGGTGGACGCTTTGACATTGCCGGCTATCTCGACCTGCAGGGGGAGCGCTTTATCCAGCGTTTTGACGCGAATGCCTATCTCGCCATCCTGCGGACCATGGACACATGGGACCCTCTCATAGGACGTGCGGGCGCGGCGGACGCATTTGGCGGGATCCGCGCGCGTCTCATCCTGATTGGGATAAGCTCGGACTGGCTGTTCCCAGCGGAGTCGGTTCGCAACTTTGCAAGCCTTATTCATTCGGCCGGCGTGCCCGCGGAGTATCGCGAAATGACGAGTTCCCACGGCCACGACGCCTTTCTTGCAGAACAGGCCGAGCTGGTTCAACTTCTGCAGTAACTTTCTCCCTCGCCGGACGATCGTCTGATAAGCTCAGGAAACACTTTTGCGCGATCTGGTGTCTAAGCGATTATGCGATGTGCTGCGGGGGCGGCCGTCGGATCCCCGCAGGGAGGCAGAACGATTCCCGTAAGGCTTCCAGTCAGTGTCTTATCTCAAATTGCGTTGGCGCCGTGGTATCCGGATGAGGCGCGAGGGGCAAAAGTGCGCCGGCATCCGGGACCCATAAGTTTTTGTCAAATCAGATGCCTTGTCACAATGGGCAGGGCTTTCTATAATCCTCCCAATACCGCATTGGACATCGTGGGAATGTCTATCCGCCAAAAACTGTTGAAATGCCCTTCAGTCCGGATAAACGAAACCGCGAGCGAGTGCTTAAGTAACGATTTCACTTCCGCATCTCCCAGGAGCACTGAATGAAGAAGTTTGTCTTTGCATCTGTGATGGCGCTGGCGAGCTTGAGCCTCGTTTATGCACCCACGCTGCACGCGCAGGATCAGCAGGGGACAATCCAGATTAAGGATCCCGCCGAATATAACGCCTATTCCATGGCCACAACACAGTCTGACCCGAAGGCCAAGGCGGCAGCGATTGAGGACTTCCTGACGAAGTACCCGCAAAGTGTGGTCAAGAAGACACTGCTGGACACGCTGATCGATACCTATCAGGGATTGCAGGAACCGGACAAAACTCTGAGTGCGGCCTCGCGGATGCTGCAGATCGACCCCGATAATCTGAAAGCGATCTATATTTCGGTCTTCATCAAGAAGGGCGAATGTACAAAAAATTCGGACGCGCAGACCTGCGATGACGTGATCGCGCTGGCTCAAAAAGGACTGTCGGCAAAACAGCCCGCAGGTATTTCAGCGGACGAATGGAAGAAGCAGACGGACGCGACAGCTCCGTTCTTCGACTCCGCGATTGCGGCGGCTGATATGGCGAAGAAGGACCCTGCCGGCGCGGTTGAGGAGTATCACAAGGAATTGACGCTGTACCCGCCCGAGGGCACGACCAAGGGGCCTGGGCTGGGCGACACGCTTCAGCTTGCGCTGGCATACGTGAAGCTGCAGCTTGCCGATGCGCAGGCCGCCAGAGACGCCGATGCCAAGGCCAAGGCGACACCTGGCGATGCAACTCTAGCTGCTGCCGCCAAGGCCGCCGACGACAAGGCAGCGCAGGACTACGTGCAGGCGATATGGTTCTTTGCCCGCGCCTGGAACTTTGCACCGGCCAACTACAAGGGCCAGATCGAGCCGCAGCTTGAGTATTACTACAAGAAGTACCACGGCGACTTGACCGGTCTGAACGATGTAAAGACGCAGGCAGCCTCTTCGCTCTTCCCGCCGTCAACGCTGAACATCACTCCGGCGAAGACACCGCAGGAACAGATCCACGACCTGCTTGCCAGCACTCCTGACTGGAACACGCTGGCGCTTGCCGATAAGGAAACCGTGCTTGCCGTGGGGAGCAAGGAAGACGCCGACAAGCTTTGGGCAACATTGCAGGGCAAGGAGACCCCGGTCCCGGGCACTGTGATCGATGCCAACGCCAACCAGATCAAGGTGGCCGTAACGCAGGACGCGAAGGATGCGAAGACGGCAGACTTCATTGTCAACATGAAGGAACCGATTCCGGAGAAGGAGATTCCGGCGGTTGGTTCAGAGCTCAAACTGCTGAAGGATGGCGGTCCGGAGCTCGACGGGACCTATGACACCTACACCCAGGTTCCAGCCTCCTCCACGGCAGCAGCCAGCGCGCAGATTGTGCTGAAAGATGCGATTCTGCAGACTGCGAAGAAGGCCCCGGCGCACAAGCCGGCAGCCGGACACCACACCACACACAAACCGGCGTAGGTTGTCTGTGTATCTGAAGACGGATGGGCGGCCCCTGAACGGGCCGCCTTTCCTATCTGGGCTGCGCTCTGGGTACACCGATGGTACCCTTGAGACAGCATGGTGCCGTTCCGCATTCCCCTCAAAACCCTGGCAGCAGCAGTGCTTGCGGTTGTCTGCGTACCTTTCACTGTCTTTCCAACTCCGAGCCAAGGACAGGAAAAGTCAAAGCACGAAAGAATTGTGCCGGATCCGGTCGAGCCCAAACCGTTCTCAACTGTTGCGACCCGGCAGGCACCCCTTTACACCGTCGATTTTCGGTCTGAAGAGGAGATGTCGCAGCAGGACAAGCTTGTGCTTGCGGATGCGGAGTCTTCAATTGCCGAACATGCGGGATTTGCCGGACTCGAATTCTCGAAAAGCGATTGGAAAACGAGGCAGATTGTCTGCCCGACGTTCCCGAATCATTTGTTTGTGCAGTACACGCGCAACCATGGCGCAGGCGACGTTTCGGTCTTCTCCGCCTCGATTCCGCGCAATGGCAACGGCCGGGTCCGCATCGTTCCCATTCTCAAGCGCGGATACTCGCTTTTTTCTCCGGCGCCTATCAACGCGCTGACGATCTCGGCGTTTAACCACATCCGCCCCGAGGATGCGGAGACCGCGAACACCGACTGGCTGGGGAATGCGCTTTGCTATGCCGCACTGGCGGGCGCAAGGCCGGAGGTTGAGGCGAAGGGAACGGAGCCCGCCTTGCACAAGCCCATTCCCGCGCTCACGGCGGCGATGGATGTGGAGATGCAGGCGAAGGGAATGGAAGTAATCCGCTTTGACGATGCGGCGGCGTGTCCCCATGCGATGGAGTGGCAAATGACCTTCACGCACCAGGGAAAGCTGATGAAGGCCGCGCACAGGCCGGCCACGATGTTTGCGGTGAAATCGGCATCGCAGAAGGATGCCGTGGCGCGAACGTGGCCCGTACCGCAGGGTGGGCAGAACTAGTCTGAAACCAGGACGGCAAGCAGCAGATTCTTCGCTTACCACCCCCGAACCTACCCCCAAGAGCTATCGCTCTTCGGGGCCCCTGAAACGTTCGGGGTCCCGTTCGTTCAGAATGGCAGCGTGGATTTGTGAGGAAATATTTTCAAACCCACGACAACCAGCACGCCAGCGTCTCCACCATGCTTCGACGCGCAAAAGTTTTTTACTCTCCGAGCATGATCCGCTGAATTGCAGATGCGCGGCCGGTTGCGGGATCGCAGGTAATGAGCGCTGCGCACATCTTGGGATTGCCCTTGGCGGCTTCGAATTTACCCGGCATTCCGGTAAGAAACCGATGCAGGACGAGGTCCTTCTCAACGCCGATTACCGAGTCATAGGGGCCGCTCATGCCTACGTCGGTCTGGTAGGCGGTGCCGCCGGGCAACACGCGCTCATCGGCGGTAGGGATATGGGTATGGGTGCCGAGAACGGCGGTGACGCGTCCATCGAGGTGCCAGCCCATGGCGACTTTTTCGCTGGTGGCTTCGCCGTGGAAATCGACCACGATGACTTTGGCTTTGATTTTTGCGATGAGGTCGTTGGCTGCATTGAAGGGGTCGTTGGTGCCGCTCATGAAGACTTTGCCCATGAGGTCGACGACCGCGTAGGCCACGCCACTCTCTGTGACGCCTTCAAAGACGCCGTATCCGGGCAGGCCGGGCTGCATATTGGCAGGGCGCAGGACGCGGCGTGGGCGCTCCTGGCTGTCGGCTGGGGCTGAGTTCAAATAATCCAGAAGCTCGCGCTTGTCCCACACGTGGTTGCCGGTGGTGAGCACGTCGGCGCCCATGTCAAACAGCTCTTCGGCAATCTGGGGTGTCACCCCGAAGCCGCCGGCGGCGTTCTCGGCATTGATGATGGTGAGTTCGACGTTGTGGGCCTCGCGCACATGGCCGATGTGTTCGCGCACGATGCGGCGTCCTGCGCTGCCGAAGATGTCGCCGATGAATAAGATCTTCAAAAATGTAACTCCTCGTGTGGTGAATCTGAATTCGTGAAAACAGAAGGACGAAAAGCAGATTCTTCGCTCACCACCCCCGAACCTACCCCACAGAGCTGATGCTCTGCGGGGCCCCTGAAACGTTCGGGGACCCTTTCGCTCAGAATGACACCTTCAAGAAAGAGCGGCATTCCGTTCGCTCAGAATGGCGCAGCATGTTCATTTGGAATCAGGTGCCGGCGGGTGGTCTTCCTGATCTCTGTTCTCTGAACCCTGATCCCTGTCTCTCATTAGCGGGAAGAGGATGACGTCGCGTATTGATTTTGAGCCGGTGAGGAGCATGGTGAGGCGGTCGATGCCTATGCCTTCGCCGCCGGTGGGGGGCAGGCCATAGGCGAGGGCGCGTACGTAGTCTTCGTCCATCTGGTGGGCTTCTTCGTCGCCGCGGTCGCGTTCTTTGAGCTGGTCTTCGAAGCGCTTGTGCTGCTCGACGGGGTCGTTGAGCTCGCTGAAGGCGTTGCCGAGTTCGAAGCCGCCGGCGTAGAATTCAAAGCGCTCTACGATTTCTGGGTTGTCGGGCTTCTGCTTCGAGAGCGGAGAGACTACGGTTGGGTAGTCGTAGATGATAGTTGGCTGTATGAGGCGGATCTCACTGAATATCTCAAATAATGTGTAAATCGCCCTGCCGAGCGGAATTTGGTTCTTGTCGAGCTGGGTCCTGAGGAGGAGCAACATCGCAAATTGAGTATGCTCAAGCTTTCTTTGCTTTTGTTGAAGAAAACTGGTTAGGTCGTCGTCTTTGAACTCGAAGCCGCGCTTCAAAACCTCAGAACCGCGGCAACGGTCCACGAGTGCTCCGATATTCGCAAGGCTCTCAAAGTCTTTTGGGGCTGTTTCGATCCCAAGTTGGAGGAAGAGCGCTTCTCGAATCGCCTCTTCCATGGTCAGGCGTCGCCAGTTAGCCAAATCTATTGGCTCTCCTTGAGGATCAAGTCGCGGCTTCGGATTTCCATTCTCATCCTTCTCGCCGGACGGAAGGATCGTTGTGCCGTTTACTTCCGTCGCTACGAACTTCAGCAAATCTTCGGTGAGCTGCATCATGTCTTGGTAGTTGGCGTAGGCCTGGTAGAACTCGAGCATGGTGAACTCGGGATTGTGCTGGGTGCTTACGCCTTCGTTGCGGAAGTTGCGATTGATTTCGTAGACGCGATCGAGGCCGCCGACGACCAGGCGCTTCAGGTAGAGCTCCGGGGCGATGCGCAGAAACAGGTCCATATCGAGCGCGTTGTGATGCGTTGTGAACGGACGCGCGTTGGCGCCGCCGGCGATGGTCTGCATCATCGGGGTTTCGACTTCGAGATAGCCGCGGCTGTCAAAGAACGTTCGCAGGGCGCGAAGCACCCTGGCGCGCTTCACGAAAACTTCGCGGGCTTCGAGATTTGAGAACAGGTCGACATAGCGCTGGCGGTAGCGGAGTTCGACGTCGGCGAGGCCGTGAAATTTTTCAGGTAGCGCCAGCATGGCCTTGGCAAGGAATGTCAGGCGCTCGACATGTACGCTCAGCTCGCCGGTCCGCGTACGGAAGAGATATCCGCTCGCGCCAACGTGATCGCCGAGGTCAAGAAGTTTGTACAAGCCCCAGCCCTGTTCGCCAACTGCATCCATGCGCACGTAAATCTGCAGGCGTTCGCCGCCCTGCTGAAGGGTGGCAAAGCCCGCCTTGCCCATGACGCGAATCGCCATGATGCGGCCGGCGATAGCCACGGTCGTGCGGTCCGCTTCCAGGGCTTCCGCCGTTGCCTCGCCCCACTGTGCGCGGATTTGCGGAATGGTATGCGAGAAGGGGAACTGGTTGGGATACGCGGCCTGGCCCAGCTTTTCAATCTCGACCAGTTTGGCCTTGCGCAAGTCAAAAAGATTGCGCTCAAATTCCGAATCAAACACGATATTTCCTTCTAGCTGAATCGTTGAGGTCTAACCGTCAGTATAGCGTTCGGGACGCTCTTTCTGGCTCGTTCCATTGCAGCCTGATCGACGACACAGGCCGATGTATTGTCGGCGTCCTGGAACTCGCCATGAACACATCGTTGTGACAAGCGAAACCAAACAGGTGTGGATTCGATCTGAACATTCAGGTGAAACCGAGATGAATTCGAAGATCGCGACTCTTCTGTTCGTTGTGCTTCTTGCTTCTGCGGTTCAGGCTTCTGCAGCCGCCCTGCCCGACTCTTGCGGCAAGGACAATGTCAAATTTGAAGTGAAAACAGCAAAGGACCAGCCAGCCCCAGCCGCTCCGGAAGCCGGCAAGGCGCAGCTCATTCTGATCCAGAGTGAAAACCACATGGTCACGCCGTTTCACGACGCCACAGTTCGCTGGGGTATGGATGGAGCATGGGTCGGCGCCGATAGCGGAAACTCGTATTTCGCCCTGTCCGTTGCCCCGGGTGCTCATCACCTTTGTGCGAACTGGCAATCCGCCTTCAAAACTCTGAAGAGGAATGTCGACCTGACATCGTTCACGGCCGAGGCGGGGCACACCTACTTCTTTCAGGTCGATGTCAATGTCGAATCCCAATACTCTGTGAGTTTCGGAATTTCCCAACTCAACGACGACAAGGGGCAATATCTCGTCAAGATTTCTGCTCAAAGCACCTCAAAGCCGAAATAGGCGCTAGCCCCCGTCATCGCGCCGCGCGCCACGCTTCGTGTATAACCACGAGGGATGCCGTTCAACCGCCCACTTCCGAAATCGCAGCAGCAGCGCTCGAAGTTCGCGAGCAGCATCGCATCGCTTGCCGAAGCGGAAAGAATGATGCAGGTGGCTGTGTTGCTGCCGTCGTCGGCGTTTGTGGGGTGGCTGATTGGGGCGGGACTCGACAAGCTGTTTCATCAGACGTGGATCACGCTTTTGGGCATTCTGTTCGGTGGCGTATCCGGCATCGTTTACGTGGTACGCATGGTGGTTACGGCGGGCGCGAAGAAGGGCCCGGGGACCAGCCGAAACCCCAGCGATTCAGGGACGAGAAAATGAACGAAACGACTCCCGCTATCGCCAATCTCTCGGATGCAGCACTTCAAGCGTTGCTCAAGAGTGCGATCTATAAGACGCTGATCCTGGGAGGTTTGGCGTCGCTGATTCTCTGGGTTGCGAGCGGCTGGGGAACGGGCGCGCTGTTTGCGTCGGGTGCGTTGGTTTCTGCGGCCAGCATCTTTGAGTGGCGGCGGCTGGTAAGAATCATCAATTCCCGAATGAGGAATGAGAGAGCCTCGCGCGGTGTGGGTCTTTCGATCGCGTTCATTCTGTTGCGTCTGCTGATCTCTGGCGGGGTTATTTATGGTAGCCTTAAATGTTTCCGGGGTTCGCCCATCGCTCTCGTCTGCGGCCTGAGTCTGGCAGTCATTACGCTTACGTGGGAGGCGCTGAAGTTATTGCGCGGCTAAGATTTGATCCCTGTCTGGCTGCGAGATGATCCCGGAATCAGAAAGTTATTCGTCTTCATGGAACAAGCACTCGGAATTACAAATTTGCTGAACCGGCTGTTTGCCGGGCCGGTCGACGCACTTCTGAACATGGTCGGCGTTCATCCGGCAAATCCGGCGGCGCCGATGAACGACACCTTTGCGATCGAACTGCTGGTGGTTTTGGGTTTTATCGCATTGTTCGTCTGGATTCGGGTCGGTCTTTCGGTGGAAAAGCCGCCGATTCAGCAGCACTTCGCGGAACTGCTTCACGAGTTTATCGGTGGCGAAGCCCATGTCATCATCGGGCATGGATATGAGCGTTTTCAGGCTTTTGTCAGCTGTCTCTTCCTGTTCATCCTTACCTGCAATCTTCTCGGTCTTATTCCAGGCGTCGCGCCGCCGACAAGCTCGGCGGTTGTACCTTTCGGACTGGCAGTGAGCGTTTTCATCTACTACAACTTCTACGGTGTGAAAGACCAGGGGATTATCGGGTATTTGAAGCACTTCGCTGGGCCGGTCTGGTGGATTGCATGGCTGCTGTTCCCGATTGAAATCATCTCCAATCTCGCGCGCATGATGTCGCTGACGATTCGTCTCTGGGCCAACATGTTCGCAGGCGACCTGGTCACACTGGTCTTCTTTTCCCTGATTCCACTTGCGATTCCAATCGTCTTTCTTGCGCTGCACGTGCTGGTTTCGCTGGTGCAGGCACTGGTGTTTACGTACCTGCCCATGATTTATCTGGGTGAAGCTACGCGCCACGAACATTGATGTTTTCGAGTTTGCATCGCTCTTGCCGGACGAGAAATCGTCAGGCTGGAGGAAGAGATTCCGCCGGGGAAAGCTTCCGCTCCGGGTCAACGGAAAGGCCGCAAGCGTGAGGGGGCCAGCACGGTGAGCCTCAACCACCCACTGGCGGCCAATTTTAGAGAAGCTGGAGAAACATGCGTAAATTGCAAAACGTTCTGATGGTGCTGTCGCTGCTTTGCTTTGCAGTGCCGGCGTTCGCTGACGGCGGCTCCGGTGCCGTCGACCTGGCCCCAATCGGCATCGGCATCGGTATCGCTCTGGCCGCTGGACTCTGCGGCATTGGTCAGGGAAGAGCTGTTGGTTCTGCCGTCGAGTCAGTGGCTCGCAACCCGGGAGCAGCCGGAACCATCCAGCTGCTGATGATTCTCGGATTGGCCTTCATCGAGTCGCTCACGCTGTTCACCTTCGCCATGATCTTCATCCGCATCGTCCCCCACAAGTAAGGCGGATCGCGATCCAATCGCGCGGCCTCGACTGAGAGCAGTTTCGGACATCAATTCCGAAACTGCGGTAGTCGGGGCCGCTTGATTATTGGCCTGAATCGCGTTTTTCTCTGTCCGATCCGGTGTTCATCATCTGGATTGCCTGCTGATAGGTCAATCCGGCGGGGAGCGGTACGAACTGGCTTTCATCTTCGGTGGTATCGAAGTTCTTGGTCTTGAACACGACGCGGCCGCTCATCGACATCTGGAAGTGCACGATGCGCCATTGACGTTCGCCGACGTCGGCCTGCTCGATTGTGATCCATCCGCCCCTATTGAGGCGCCCCAGAATTCCCCAACCAAAATCCACATCCTGTTGCAGGTGGCCCTCAAGGCGCGCGACGCGCTGGTGATCGACATCAATCCATAGCTCGCCCGTCATTTGCGTCAGCACCTGGGTCTCAAGGTCAGGCGGATCGAATTTCGGATTTGGCGTGAAGGAGAATTTTTCCACTCGGCCGGCCGGTCCCTCGCCGGTGCCGGCGAAGCGATACAAAAATGCTGCCGGAAGAGCCCGCAGCACCTTCATCGCACGCGCCGTGTCCGCATCTTCTGATTGCTTGCGGTGGCGCTGCCTGCCCGGATCTCCCAGGAGTGCATTCAGGCGTGCCTGCTCCTTTTGTTCGTCGGCTTGGCTGAGGGGTGCATCGTTTACGGCGATCAGGTGGGCGACCGCTCCGTCTTTGGTTTCGAAGATTTCTTTGGTCGAAGCAAGCCGGGGACTGGCCTTGTGGAGGCGGTACTGCATGGGGTGCTGGAGGAGGTCGCTGGCGGCGTGAACTTCATTGGCAAGCGCTCGCTGGACAAGCAGGTCATCCTGATGCGTGGCCGCATCCTGGCCTGCCGCGGCGAGCGGCAGAAGGAGCATCGACATCGCGATGAGGCACGCTGTACTCAGTGTATCGTTCTCCTTTTCCGGCTGGCTGGGATGTTTCTTTAGTTTTGGACGCAGGTCGGCCGTCATAGTTTCTTAAATTGAAGGGTTCCGCCCCGATGCTATAGTTCGAGAAGGGACTATTGCTTCTTCCTGGGCATTTGAGCCGCATGATTCCGGATGGCCGGACGGCCGGGTTGCCAAGGTTTTACCGAAAAGCCGGCACCGAGATGGCGCCATCGACTTCAGATTATTTTGAAAGGGAATTGATCCATGGCAACCGAAAATGGTTCTGCTCGGATTGGGAAATCCGTTGTAATTCGAGGCGAAGTGAAGGGCGGGGAAGATCTGATCATCGACGGGCGCGTCGAAGGAACGGTCACGCTGACGGAGAGCCGTTTGACCATTGGTCCCAGCGCAAACGTTGCAGCAGATCTTACGGCGCGCGACATCCTGATCCAGGGGGCGGTGCAGGGCAATATTGTAGCCACTGGTCGCCTGGAACTGCGTGCGGGAAGCGTGGTGGAAGGCGATGTACGCGCGTTGCGCCTTGCCGTGGAAGACAATGCCGTATTCCGCGGGAAAGTTGATCTCACGCAGGGTGCAAAGGCATCTGATGCTGTCCCCTCAACGAGTGCGTAATGTCGGCATGCATCCAGGCGCGGCCTTGCCGCGTGCGCTCTATCCCAAGGGGATTTCAAAGTGATTCGCGACTGGTTCGACAAGAAGAAGGATAGTCAGCCATCCCCGTTGACTGGACTCGTCGGCCCGAAGATTCCTCGTCACTCGGGGGGGTGGGCAGCGTTGCGCAAACGGCTGCAGGCGGGGCCCGGCCTGCGCATCATCGACTCCGGCGCTACTTCTCCGACGAATATCAATTACCTTACAAATCTCGGTCACAGCGTATTTCTGACTGACCTTGCAACAGAAGCATGCACAGGCGCCTGGAAGAAAGGCGTCGACGAAGATGACAAGCCGATCTACGACACCGCAGGATATTTGAAACAGACCCTCGACTTCGGGGGGAAGATGTACGACATCGTGCTGCTGTGGACGGCTCTTGATTACATTCCAGAAGCCTTCGTGCCAGCGGTGGTGGGTCACCTGCATGCATCGTTGAATCCGGGCGGGCAGGTGTTGGCGTTCTTTCATACGCGCAAGAATCCTGAAGAATCGGCTCATTGCCGCTTTCATATCACGGAAGGCGATACCGTGGAAATGCAGCATGCGCAGCCGTTTCCGATTCAGCGTGCGTTTACAAATCGAATCATTCAGGACCTTTTCAATCAGTGGTCGGGTTTTCGTCAGTTCCTGGCCAAGGACAGCATTTCAGAAGTGATCATCACGCGGTAATCCGGTGTTCCCGTCGACGGATCCATGCTGCCGGGGTGATATTGGCAATCTGTCTGCAATCCGTCGCATCCAATCATCGGCTGTGTTTTCTGAAGCATCCCCAACTGGAGCAGATATGACCTCACTGAAAGGCACGCGCATCACGTGGCTTGGACACGCCACAGTACTCGTTCAAACCGCCAAGGGCACCAACATCCTGATCGACCCCTTTATCGAGCACAATCCCAAATACCCGAAGGGCTTCACGCTGCCCGAGAAGATTCACTACATTCTGCTGACGCACGGACATGGAGATCATGTCTCCGATGCTGTTCCGGTTGCGCAGAAGCACAAATCCAATGTTGTCGCGATCTACGAACTTGCCGCACACATGAACAAGGAAGGCGCGGAGAATATCACAGGGATGAATATTGGTGGAACCGTCCAACTGGCAGATGTGGCGGTGACGATGGTTGAAGCCAAGCACTCGGCGGGTGTCGAGGGGAAGAACGGGACGCAATACGCAGGCGTCGCCGCGGGTTTCGTGCTCACTATCTCCGATGGCCCAGTGCTCTACCACGCCGGAGACACCACCGTCTTCAGCGACATGAAGCTGATCAAGGAACTGTATCATCCGGGAATTGCGATGCTGCCCATTGGCGGTTTCTACACCATGGGGCCGAGGGAGGCGGCGCTCGCTGCGCAATTCCTTGCGCCGAATGCTATCCTGCCCATTCACTTTGGAACATTTCCGCCGTTGACGGGGACGCCCGACGAGCTCGACGCTCATCTCAAAGGCACGATCGAAATTATCCGGATTGCGCCTGGTGAATCGATTCTAGTGGCCCGATAAAACACGAAGGGCTGGAAGTCTCTTCCAGCCCTTCGCAGATTGAGCTATTTGCCGCCCGCCGCTTTTCTCTGCTTTTCCCAACGGCGCTTTACCGCTTCGGCGATGCGCTTTCGTCCCTCCGGAGTCAGTTTTCGTTTCTTTTTGCCTTTGCCGGCTACGCCTGTTCCGGATGTCTTCGAAGTCTTGCTTGCACTGCCGCCAAGCAATGCTCGCGCTTGTTGCAGTTGAGCGATCTCATGATCGATGTGCTGCAATATATCTGCGACTCCCACCAAACCTCCTTGACGACCCGGCGCACCTCCAGAATGCGCGAAGATCTTCATCTCTTGCAGGATTCTGTTACTGACCCCAGACGATACCGAACAGAGGAAGCGTTTACAAACGGAAAAGGGTAACCTCCGACGACTTTATTCAGATCTCTATATGAAGAGGAGATGAGTTTGCTCAAATCACCGCGAATTCCCAATTTGCAGGAAGAGGAGAACTATTGATGAGTGTGATTCCTCGGTCGTGAGTGACCTTTTGATGCCTGATTTCTGTGCTCCAAGGTAACCTATCCAAATTCGATTATGAGCTGAAATACGACAGTTGGTAGTCTCCCTAAGTAAGCTATCGCTGATTACTCTGGTTGTTTAAGTCGGGTGATGAACAGAAAATCTGGCGCGCGTCTCTATACGCCGCGGGGAGCTTTGTTTGTGGGCTGTGCAGGTTCGTGAGCCGAGGAAGGTAATGCGATTCCGGTAAGATCCTGCCCACCGATGCGAAGAGTTGGCGACTCAGATGCGCGATAATTGCGCAGATCGCGGAGGATTTCTACCTTCTCCCGCGCATATTGTCCGGCCAGCCGCGTTAGCGCGTAGGTAATGATGTCACTGTGGTGGAGATCTTGGACGGAGGGGTCGCGGCGCATATTGAGCCACAGGCGGTGGACGAGCTGAACATCATCAGGACCGAGTGTCGGCGCATGGGGCCCGATGTAGAAGACCTTGGTCTCTCCGTCTGAGCCGACCACGTAGAAATTGAATTGACGTTTCGGTTCGGGCAGGGCTTCCCAGGCTTGTCCGAGGTGAAAGGCCTGATCCTCCGCTGTCATCGAGGTCGATTGTCCGGATACGACCGAATCCACTTCCAGCGAGTTTGCGCCCTGCACGAGGGCGGCAAACACGTCGCCCGCGGGAACCACGAGGAGCGAAACCTTTTTCCCAAAGCTTTCCGCGACGGAGACCGCTTTAGTGAACAACATCTGTTCATGCTCGCTGAAGCTCTGTTCTTCGGCGCTGAGGTATTCAGGGCCTCCGGCGCCCATCATGCGGACGCTCATGACGACGACGTCGCGATCTTCTGTCCTGGTGCGAGCCAGCACCCATTTGAGGGCGACCGGGTTGTTGGAGTCGCGCATGGTGACCATGATGCCGCCGGGGCGCAAGGCAACCGATTCACGGCTGATGGTGTCCTGATGCTCCAGTTGGAAATGGTCTTTCATCTGGCGCGCGGTCAAGGCATGCTTGCGCAGATTCTGACGCTCAGAGATGGTGAAGATGATGAAGAAGGCCGCCGCAAAGATAATGCCGCTGACGGTTGCAATTGACTTGGTAAACAGATTGGTGATGGCGGTAGACAGCAGAACGAGAAAGACGCAGAAGAGCCCGACGGGAATTTCAGTTTTCCCGATCTTGATATTGGGAGGAACTTTCCAGCCTCGTTCTCCGTGATATTTCCAGCGGAGCACCAGCATGGCAAGACTGTTGAAGGTGAACGACCAGATGACGCCGAACGCGTATGCTTCGCCCAGGGTAATGACATTGCCGCGGGTGGCGATGATGGTGAACATCTGGAGCGCGAATACGAGATTGACGATGCGATGGCTGGTGCCGAACTTTGGATGCGGTTTGCGGAACCAGTCGGTGAGGACGCCGTCTTCGGCCACGCGCATCAGCACGCCGGTCGATCCAATCATCGAGGTGTTGATTGCGCCGGAGAGAATGAGGAAGCCGACAAACACGACGAAGATACGGAACGCCACGCGCCAGAACATTGGGCCAACCATGTACATGGCTAGTCCGGCAATCAAGTTGTCCTGGTAGATCTGGGTCCGTGGACCGTCGGGGATCAGCATCGACGCCAGCAATGTCGCGCCGCCTGTGAAGATGAGGCTGTAGATCGCGATAACGATGGCTGCGCGCTTGAGGTTCTTCAGTTTCGGGTGCTGAATCTCGCGATTGACCTGGGCCAGGCTCTCCTCGCCGCTCATGGCGAGGATCGAATGCCCGAAGGCCATGATGATTCCAAACAAGCCGAAGATCGGCAGCCCAGTGCCCTTCAGGAAACCGAGGGCATCTGAACTGAATTTAAGGTTGCTGGGGGTTGGCAGGGGCGGCATGTGCACGCCTCGCATCGTGACGGAGTAAGCGCCCCAGATGAAGAGGACGATCACCATGATGGTGGTGATCTGCATAACCCGCAGCGCCTTGTCGCTTGACTCCTCGATGCCCTTGATGTTCTGCCACCAGTAGTAAATGGTGACCGCTGCCGCGAAGACCGCGGAAGTGTAATTCATGTCGAACTGAAATGGATTGCCGTGCACGTCCATCAGTGCAGGCGGGAGCCAGTGGCTGGTGTTCGCCACCACCATCATCTCGTTCATGAGCCCGGTGATGTATTGTCCGGCAGATACGCCGGAGATGGGCCCGGTCAGAATGTAGTCGAACATCAAGGCGGATACGCTGAGCTTGGCAAAGGTGCCGCCGAGAGCCTCTTTGACGACGCGGTAAACGCCGCCACGCGTGAACATGGAGCAGCTCTCGACGTAGACGGCTCGCACGGCGAAGCTGAACAGCATGATGCCGAGGATGAACCACGGCGCGGCAGCACCCACGGCCTGTTCGGCAATGCCGCCGGCGTAAAACGCTGAAGAACCTAAGTCATTGAGAACGATGGCGGCGGCCCGCCAAAAGGAGATGAACGTGAGCATCACGGAGGATGCCACGATAAGCCGGACGCGGTCTGACGGTGGGGCTACGGTCGTTCGAGTGGATGCCATTACTTATCGCGCCGGCGAGATATTACTGCCGTTCAAAATCAAAAAGGGCAACTATCCCGTCCGCCCTTGGCTGAGTTTAGTGCTGGACGGTGCGGCAGTCAACAACTAAACGGAAATACCTGTAAACACAGTGGAATAGCATCATGCAGGCGACGAGTTACTCTTCGCCGAATAATTCCTTGAAATCCTCGACGAAGCTGATGAGAACCACGACCGCCGAGCCTACGAGGCCGACAAAAAACATGACTTCAAGGAGCCGAATTCCAAAAATGGCGAGAGTCATAAGGAGGATTGTATCCGGTTTCAGGCTGATGGCTTCGCGGAAATGGCTTAATTCGAGAGTGCCAGTTTGCTCCTATCGAAATGTGAAGGCACTTCTCGTTCACCGGTGTGGCGATCCAACTCTTGATCAAGTCTCCTGATCCGGAGAACTCGATTGTGAGGCCGGATGCATTAAACTCCACCCTGTATGCGCTGGCATTCCATGAAGATGTGGGCGGCGGCTGTGTTGTCGGCGGCGCTGCTGGAGTTGCCGTTTCCGCTTGCCGGTCCCATGCCGCCCTGGCGCGGCATCTTCGCGTGGTTCGGACTTGTGCCGCTGCTATGGGCGATTCTGAGTCCGTCGACGGTGGATCACCCTCGGCCCATCCGGCGTGCATTCTTGCTTGCTTATCTATGCGGCGTGCTCTGGTACATGGGGAATTGCTACTGGGTTCGCGACACGATGATGCGCTACGGCGACATGCCCACCGGGGCGCCGACGCTGCTGCTGATTGGATTCAGCCTTGTGCTCGGGTTGTATTTTGGGCTGTTTGGGCTGGGGGTGATGCTGGTCCGGCGGGCGACAGGGAAGCAAAGTTTGGCACTGGTTGCTGCGCCGTTTTTCTGGGTGGCGCTCGATCTGGCTGCGGCGCGCATCACGAGCGTGCCTTGGGATCAGCTTGGGTATTCTCAGGTCGATAACGGGATTGTGAATCGACTCGCTCCGTGGACTGGCGTTTATGGCATCACGTTTCTGCTTGTTGCAGCGAACGCGCTTTTGGTCGGGGTGAGTTTGGCGGCCGAGCAAATGAAGGATCGTGTCGCGCGCCTCCGTATTCAAAGTTGGGGGTTTGCGGCGTACCTGGCGATCCTTTTCGTCGCCGATGGCCACTATGTGTTGCCTGCCGAACAGCCCGCCGTTTCCGCGACCGCCGTTCTGATCCAACCCAACCTCGATGTCGGCGGCGATAACGACTGGGCCAGCCCGAGCGAATGGGACAGCCACATCGCCCAGTTTCAGCATCTCGCCGGCGAGCAATGCAAGACCTACATCGCCGGAATTCCGCAGACGGATGCAGCCAACGGGGAGATTATCTGCCCGCCGTATGCGACGCGCCCCGATCTCATTGTCTGGCCCGAGGCGCCGGCGCCGTTCTTTGAGAACGACCCGCGCTTTCAAAAGTCCATGGCCTCCATCGTTGAATCCGAGAAGGCTCCTTTGATTGTGAGTGGGATCGGGTCGAACCCCGATCCAACCGGGAACGAAATGCTCGACCATGTTTCGGCGATGGTGTTTGCGGCGGACGGACGGGAACTCGGACGTTACGACAAAATTCATCTCGTGCCGTTTGGTGAGTTTGTTCCATTTCCTAAGCTGCTTTTTTTCGCTCACAAACTTACGGGCGCGGTTTCGAGGTTTACTCCTGGCACTGAGCGCAAGACCTTCCGCCTCAACGGGCACCGCTATGGAGTTTTTATCTGCTACGAAGCTGTCTTCGCCGATGAGGTTCGCCTCTTCGCCCAACTCGGAGCCGAGGTGCTGGTCAACATCAGCGATGACGGCTGGTACGGCGACACCAGCGCTCCCTGGCAGCACCTGAATATGGCTCGGATGCGCGCCATCGAGAATCGAAGGTGGCTGCTGCGCGACACAAATAACGGTGTCACGGCGGTGATCGATCCCTATGGACGTGTGCGCCAGAGTATTCCGCGTCACCAAGTGGATGCGCTTCCCGCGCAATACGGTTTCCGCGACGACATCACCTTCTACACGGCGCACGGTGATGTTTTTGCGTGGCTCTGTGTGTTGCTTTCGATTGTCGTTCTGGCCTGGGCGCTAAAGATTGAAATCAGGCGGATCGCCGCGTGGGACGTCACCTAACGCCAGTGCCACTAACCCCACTCGCTCCGCTATACTTACGTCAGTGCTGTCGAAGGCCGCTTACGCGGCAGCTTGGCTAGCCAACTCGCAATCAAGTCAGGTCCACAGAGAGCAAAGCATGGCAATCACCGATCTGGAATACGCCTACGCTCCGGTGCGCGATCAAGTCCGCGACCTGCGGGAGTATCTTTGACCCTGCCCGCCTTCGCAGGGAACTGGCCGCAATCGAAACCAAGCTTGCCGACCCGGCGATGTGGTCGAATTCCGCCGCGGGCAAACCCCTCATGCGCGACCGCAAGCGTCTTGAATCGCTTATCGGCGACGACGAAGAACTTGTGCGCCGCACCGGCGACATCGATGCTTACTTCGAACTCGCACGGGAAGGCGAGGACGTTCTCGCTGATCTGGAGCGCGATATCAAAGCGCTCAGCACATTTACCGAAGAGCTGGAGGCCCGCACGATGCTTTCCGGCGAGGCCGACCCGCTCAACGCCATCGTCACGGTGCACCCCGGCGCGGGCGGAACGGAAAGCCAGGACTGGGCCGAGATGCTGCTGCGCATGTACCTGCGATGGGCTGAGCAGCAGGGCTTCAAGACGGAGATGAACGACTACCAGGATGGCGAAGAAGCCGGCATCAAGTCCGCCACCTTTACGATCATGGGCGAATACGCTTTCGGCCTGCTCGCCGGTGAAAGCGGAGTGCATCGCCTGGTGCGCATCTCGCCGTTCGACTCTGCCAAGCGCCGCCACACTTCATTCGCGTCGGTGTATGTTTCGCCTGAAATTGATGAGACGATCAACGTCGATCTCAAGGTGGAAGACCTGCGCATCGATACATATCGCTCGGGCGGCAAGGGCGGCCAGCACGTGAACACCACCGACTCTGCCGTGCGCATGACGCACCTAGCTACAGGAATAGTCGTGCAGTGCCAGAACGAGCGGTCGCAGCATAAGAACCGCGAGAAGGCGATGAAGATGCTGCGTTCGCGCTTGTATGAATACGAACTCGAAAAGAAGCGCGCCGTGAGCAGGAAGGTGGAAGACTCGAAGCTCGAAATCAACTTCGGGTCGCAGATTCGGTCGTATGTGTTGCAGCCCTACCGCATTGCCAAGGACCATCGCACCAAGGTGGAAGTGGGCGACGTGGACAAGGTGCTTGACGGATATCTGGAGCCATTTTTGCGCGGCTTCCTGTTAGCCAAGCGCCGCGGCACAGCCGTTTCCGCCAGTGAATCCGATGACCTGGACGTGTAGGATCAAACCAGATTCGGATCACTCGAACTGGGATCTGAAAACTGAGAACTGACCATGAACGATCCGGCAATCATCAACGAAATGTTGCGCAGTTCGCAGGCAATTGCGGTTGTCGGCATGAGCGACAAGCAATGGCGCGCCAGCCACAATATCGGCCGTTATCTTGTGATGCAGGGTTATCACATTTTTCCTGTCAATCCTGCGCTCACGGAGGTGCTCGGCCTCAAGTGCTATCCCGATCTTGATTCGGCCCAGGCGGCCGCAAAGGCGATGTATCCACGGGGTATCGACCTGGTTGATGTTTTCAGAGCTTCGGATAAAGTTCCTCCTATCGTTGAGGATGTAATTCGTCTGGGCATCTCGTACCTTTGGCTTCAGGAGGACGTGATCAACGACAAGGCCATCGCGCGCGCAAGGGCAGCGGGCGTGAAATGCGTGCAGAATGTCTGCATTTTTCGCGAACATGCGCAGAGGGTTGGGTGAGTGCATGGTTTTGTTCGTAAGTGAAATCGCCGTAACAAACTTCGGTTTGCGCGCGTCCAATAGCAGGGTCTTCGTTTAATTCTGATGCGATTCTTCCGCTCCATCGTCGCGCTCGCAGGACTGATCGCTGCAGTTTCACTGCTGCAGCTTTCGGCGCAGGGTGCTTCGAGCTCCGCCGATTTGCCGCATGTGCATGTGCAGCTGATTGCGCCCGATGCGCAGTTTCATCCGGGCGCGAATAATGCAGGTCTCTATTTCAAGCTGGAACCGGGCTGGCACGTGTACTGGAAGAATCCAGGCGATGCCGGCGAGCCGCCTCATATCAAATGGACGATGCCGGAAGGAATTTCGGCAGGTCCGCTGGAATATCCGATTCCCAAGCGTTTGCCGCTTGGGCCATTGATGGACTTTGGTTACGAAGACGAGGTGCTTTTTTCGTTTCAGGTGAAGGTGGGCGCTGGCGCTTCGGGTCCGGCGCCTCTTCACGCCAAGGTTGATTGGCTGGTGTGCCGCGGCAGCTGCATTCCGGAGAAGACGGAGCTTGAAATCACGCGGCCGATCGGAGCGGGGAATGGAACGGTACAGCCTGATCAGGACATCTGGGCGCGACTTGCCAATAAGCTTCCCGCGCCATTGCCGGCAAATCTGAAAATTGGATTTGTGCCGACAGCAGCCGGCTTTCGCATGACGGTGAACACGGGGCATCGAGAGACCGAAGCATCCTTCTTCCCGTCGAACCCGGACATCCTGTCGAACCCCGCGCCGCAAACCGTTACTCCGACTGCAAGCGGGTTGACGCTCGACCTCAAGAAGGATGAGTCGCTTACTTCGAGTCCCAAAGAGCTTGCGGGTTTGCTGCAGCTTTCCGGGGGGCGCGCTTACGAACTGATTGCGCTGGCTGGTTCTCCGCGCGCACCCAAGCCTGTCCCGGTCGAAACAAACGCATTGAGCAGCGTAACTCCCGCAAACTCCGCCAACTCTGCCAGCCCCGCCGGCGGATCTTCACCCGCTGCTCAACCAGCTTCCGGTCCGGGCCTTCTGCAGGCGGCAGGCCTCGCTTTCCTTGGCGGACTCATCCTTAACCTGATGCCGTGCGTGTTTCCGGTGCTCTTCATCAAGGGGTTGTCGCTGGTGCAATCGGGGAACGAAGAGCGGCATAAATTGCGCACGCACGGTTTTGTTTATGCGGCGGGGATTCTGGTTCCGTTCTGGGTGTTGGTTGGCGTGCTGCTCGGATTACGCTCGGCGGGCGCGCACCTTGGGTGGGGATTCCAGTTCCAGTCGCCAGTCTTTCTTTCGCTGATGGCTGCGCTGCTTTTCTTCCTGGGGCTTTCGCTTGCGGGACAATTCGAAATCGGACTCACGCTGACGAGTGCGGGCGGTTCGCTGGCGGCAAAGCAGGGGTACACGGGCAGCTTCTTCACAGGCGTGCTCGCTGTCATCGTCGCCACGCCATGCACTGCGCCGTTTATGGGCGTGGCTCTTGGCTATGCGCTTGCGCAGACCGCGATAGTCACCTTCGCGGTTTTCACAGCGCTGGCAGTTGGATTGGCCGCGCCTTATGTCGCGCTGACATTGCAACCGGCATGGACGCGCGTTTTGCCGCGGCCTGGTGCGTGGATGGAGGTGTTGAAGCAGGCGGTTTCTGTGCCGATCTTCGGAACTGTGATCTGGATGGCGTGGGTGCTTGCATCGGCTTATGGAGCAACTTTGCTTGCAATGCTGCTTGTCAGCTTTTTGCTCCTCGCCATTGCGGGATGGTTTCTGGGACGCTGGCCAGCGAAGCGTTGGTCTGAAACAATCGCAGGCTTGCTTGCTCTCTGTGTCGTTGGAATGTGCGTGGTTGCGCCGAACTCGTTTGTGACCCCGGAAGTGCCCAAGAACATATTGATCGGGGACGTTGATACGCTCAAGGCACTCCCGGCATTTCGTGGAAATGACTGGCAGCCCTGGTCAGCCGACGGCGTCCAGAAATATCAGTCGCAGGGCCGGCCTGTCTTCGTTGACTTCACGGCAAGCTGGTGTCTCTCGTGTCAGGTGAACGAGCGGGTCGCGCTCGGCAAGCCGGAAGTTCTGAAGGCATTTGCAGATGCCGATGTTGTACTGATGCGCGCGGACTGGACACGCTACGACGACTCCATTACGCAGGCGCTGACTTCTCTCGGCCGAAGCGGTGTGCCAACCTATGCGCTCTACGTTCCGGGGGAAACAACACCACGCGTGCTGCCCGAAGTGCTGACTCCTGGAATCGTCACGGATGCACTTGCCCAGTTGCCTCACGCCTCGCCGCAACAAGCCGCTTCAAACCAGAAGTAGCCGCCGCGCAGGAAGCGCGAGCAATTACCAGGTGAAGTAGTGGCGGCCGAGTGCGCGCAGGCTCGGATGCAAGGGAAGATCCTCCCCGGGATCTAAAACGTATTGGGGCGCGCCCGGCGCATGCTGCGCGTAGATCCGCACTTCGCGCGCGGTATCTTCATTCATCAGGCGCAGATTGGTCGTCACGGCTACCGGTCGCGACTTTGGACCACGCCGCAAGCTGCCATCGAATTGCTGTGCGTATGTGTTCTCATTCCAGTCGTGTGCCATGATGACCCTCCATCGTGCCGTGCGATCTTTTCAGAACCGATCGCACTTGATGATGTAAACAGCAAATGGCGTGCCAAAGTTGCGGTCGCAATTCAGAGCACCATGAGTGATGGAACGTAAATGAGTTAGAGGAAGTTCAGTATTTCTTAAGGTAACGGCAATACACGAAGTGACGAAACTCCAGTGACGAAATCCCGTCGCGCACGACGGCATTTAGTCACTCGCTGCAACTGTTCATGCGGTGTGCTTGGCGGAGCGGATTTTTCGGATCTCTTCCATACGCTGGGCGAGCGCCTTCTCGCGACCTTCCTGGGTTGGCTTGTAGTAGCTGCGTCCCTTTAACGAATCGGGCAGGCAATCCATGTTCGCCACTTTCCCTTCTTCATCGTGGGCGTAGCGATAGCCCTTGCCGTAATCGAGTTCTTTCATCAGGCGCGTAGGGGCATTGCGCAGGTGCAGCGGCACGGGCTCCTGCCGGGTATTCTCGATCTCCTGCTGGACCGCGCCGTAGGCGGTGTAGACCGAATTCGATTTCGGCGCGAGGCACAGATAGACCACCGCCTCGGCGAGCGCCAGGTCACCCTCGGGCGATCCCAGGAAATCGATTGCCTCCTTGGCCGAGAGACACAGATTCAGCGCTTCCGGAGCCGCGAGTCCTATATCCTCGACGGCCATACGCACCACGCGTCGCGCCAGGTAGAGCGGATCTTCACCGGCCGCAAACATTCTGGCCAACCAGTACAGGGCCGCGTCGGGGTCGGAGTTTCTCACGCTCTTGTGCAGTGCCGAGATCAGGTTGTAATGTTCCTCGCCCGACTTGTCGTATGTAAGCACGCGCTGCTGCACGGCCTCGGTCGCGAGCGCCTTGTCGATGTGCTTTGTGCCGTCCTGGTTTGGACCGAGGGCAAGTTGCGCGGCCACTTCCAGCGTGTTGTACGCGCTGCGACAGTCGCCGCTGGAGTAGCTCGCGATCAACTCCAGCGCGTCGTCATCCGCGGTCAGGTTCATGGCGCCGAGTCCGCGGTCTTTGTCTTCGACGGCTTTGCGCAGCAGCGAAACGATCCGTTCTTCGTTCAGGGGCTGCAGAACGTACACGCGGCACCGCGACAGCAGCGCCGAAATGATCTCGAACGATGGATTTTCAGTGGTTGCGCCGATGAGTCGGATGGTTCCGCGCTCCACGTATGGCAAAAACGCATCCTGCTGTGCCTTGTTGAAACGGTGTATTTCGTCGACAAACAGGATCGTCCGCGAATGCATCTCCGCGGCCTGCGCTGCAGCGACCATCACCTGCTTGATTTCCTTGATGCCGGACATGACCGCGGAGAACTCAACGAAGTTTGCCTTCGTGGTCTCGGCAATAATCTTCGCCAAGGTCGTCTTACCCACCCCGGGCGGTCCCCAGAAGATCATCGATCCCAGGCTCTGCGCACCCTGCGCGTCTCGCTCGATCTGCACTCTGAGCGGCTTGCCCGGTCCCAGCAGATGCTCCTGACCGCTGTACTCCTCAAGTGTCCGAGGGCGCATCCGCTCCGCGAGCGGCGCGCCCACTGCGCGGGGTAGACTTTTGGAGGAGTCCATAGGTCCGTCTGGAACGCCATCAAACAAGCTCATCGCGGTCCCCCGCGCCGGCTGCGAGGGCCGCCAGTCTTTGGGGATCGCTGGCGGGCCGCTTCATAGAGCAGGACGCTAGCAGCCACGGCAGCATTCAAGCTCTCGATAGGACCGGGGCAGGGAATGGTCACGGTTCCATCAGCTTTCGCCGCCAGATTCAAAGGAACTCCGTTTCCCTCATTTCCGATGACGAGAGCCACGGGCTCGGCGAAGTTCATCATGTCCGCAGCTTGCGCACCCTGCACCGTCGTGGCTACGAGGCGAATTCCGGCGCCGTGGAGGTTCTCCAACAAAGCTTCTTCGGTGACATTCAGCAGCGGCATTCGAAAGACACTGCCGGCCGAAGCGCGTACGGCCTTTGGGTTCCAGGAGTTCACTGTTCCCGGGAGACAGACGATGCCATCTGCGCCAAAGGCCTCTGCCGATCGGATGATCGTACCCAGGTTTCCGGGATCCTGAATACCGGCAAGAACCAGAATCAGTGCTGCGGGCACCCTTTGGCTGCCGAGCACATGCGACCAAGTCCAGTCCGGGGTCTCTACCAGGGCGGCGACCGGTTGCGGGGTTTCCGTCGCAAGTGCCGAATCGAGGAGATCGCGCGGTGTCGCGAGCACCTCAACATTCGCAGGTATATCGAATGCGTCCAGAATTTTCTCCGCTCCCTGTGCGATGAACACGGATTTGATGCGGAGTTTTGCATGCAGGGCCTCGCCCAACAAGATTGGCCCTTCGATCGCGGCCAATCCGTCGTTTCGTCCCGGACTTGCCAACACCCGGCGTAATTCCTTCAACCGCGCGTTCTGCTTACTCTGTACAATGCGGATAGGCATCCCAGCGAACCGTCAGTCGCTTAGGCGATTTTATGCCGTCTCGCGGGATGTTGTTGAATCGACGGCTGCGTTCAGGTTGCTCGCCGAAGCGCTCTGTGATAGCTTCCGTCTTTGTGGCATCCGTAATTGCCCGGCCTCTGTGGGCGACGATTTGTTCCGACACACGAGCGGTTCGTCGCTGCGGCATGAGGTTGAATCCGGGATCGTGGCATGGCGGAATGTCGAGGGAACCGAGGTAGACCTTCTTGTCCGCGGAAATCTTGCGCGTCCATCCCGACGAGCCCCAATCAGACCGGATTGACTACATAGTCTCCTGCCTGCGCAAGGGCGATGTAGTCGCCATGCCGACCGATACTTTTTACGGCCTGGCCGTAGACCCGGTGAATCTGCACGCTGTCGAGAATATTTACCGCATCAAGAGCCGCCAGAAGCAGAAGCCGCTTTCGCTGCTGATTGCGTCTCTGGCCCAGGCGTACGAGTTGGCGCGCGACAGCGATCCGCTGCTCGACAAACTCGCCGACCGCTTCTGGCCGGGCCCGCTCACGATCATTGTCCGGGCCGGGACCAAGCTACCGCTGCGTTCCACGGCTAATACCGGCAACGTCGCACTTCGCATTCCCGACGCCGCCATTCCGCGCGCCGTGGTCGAACGTTTCGGACTGCCCATTACGGCGACCGCGGCGAATTTGCAGGGTGCGTCAGAGTGTACCCACGCCGCCTGTGTACGCGACCAGATTGGCGACCGCATTCCGCTCATTGTGGACGGCGGTCCGACCAGCAGGTCCCTTCCCACGACGATTGTCGACCTCTCGCTCGGTGAGGGGCGCTGGGAGATTCTCCGCGAAGGCGCCATTCCTACCCACGAAATTGTGATGGTGCTGCAACGCTGAGAGCGGAGATGAACCAGGAGCCGAAGGCAACGTCGGACCAAGGCAAACTCAAACGGCCGATCCTTCGCTGGATTCTGATTCTGCTGGGAGTCCTGGTTTTTGCGGCTCTCGCCTGGTGCCGCTGGGTCTATGTTCAGATCGAACACTTCGCCGCGCAGGATCAGGCGTCTCGCTCCGATGCGATTGCCGTCTTTGGCGCCGCGGAATACGACGGCAGACCCTCGCCGGTCTTTCGTGCCCGCCTTGACCATGCGGAATCCCTCTACAGCCGTGGCATTGCCCCGCTGATCATCACGCTTGGCGGCGATGGGGGCGATCAGTTCTCAGAGGGGGCGGTGGGCGAGCAATACCTGGAGGGCCTGGGCGTTCCCGAATCCGACGTTATCGCCGAAACCGAGAGCACCAGCACCGATCAGTCTGTCCACCGCCTCGCGGTTATCGCCCACACCAACAACCTGCGACGCATTGTGGTCGTCAGCGACGGCACACATCTTTTCCGCATTCACGCGATCTGTGCAGCAAACGGGCTTGATGTGCTGACCTCGCCCCGCCCCCGCGTCCCGATCGAAGGCAAAACAGACGAGACCGAGCGGGTGGAGCACGAGATTCTGAGCTACACGCTGTGGCGGCTGCATCTGGACTGAACGGGGCGGAGAACAGGGATCAGGAATACGCTGAATGCTGACTCGGAAAGTTCCGCTTACAACCGCTGCCCCACCACTGCCAGCATGCCCAGTGCAAGCGCTGCCGCGCTTGCCGTTGACAGGAAGTTGACTGCGTCGTTGTTGACCCATTGACGCCGTTCTAGTGTGGCGCCCAGCAGGCTGTCGAAGAACAATCCAAATACGCCGGCGACCCAACTTATTTCCAACGTCAGCATTCCACCGTTCGTGGCCCACGCGCCGGCAGCGGCCACAATTCCTGCCGCCGCGATGCCGGCAATCGTTCCAGCCACGCTGATCGCCCCATCCGTCCCGGGCTCTGCTCTGCAGAAGGTCGTGATTATGCGGGGCTGGCCGCTCAGGACCTGTCCCAGCTCCGAGGAAACCGTGTCCGCTGCTGCCTCAGCAAGCGCGGCAAGTCCCAGAACCAAAACCGGCGTGGCCGCAATGCGCGCGTGAACCCAGCCATCTTCGATCATCCACGACTGGACGAATTGATTCGAAACGAGTGCTGCGATTCCCAAATTGGCTGCGACCTGGGATGCGGCCCGTCCGCGCTTATTTTCTGCTATTCCCAAGCCCTCTTTTCGCTTGCGGCCGGCCCGAGTCGCGAGCGAGGTTATCACCAGCAAAACCAGCACCGGCAAAAGCCCGGTCCTCCATGGCGCATAGGGAAACGACACCGTCGCAAACATCAGGCTCGCGGTGATGGCTGCGCCCGCCAGGGCAGCGCCTGCGGTTGCTGAGCGTACCTTGAACGCAACCAGGCCGAGCAGGATACTCAGGCTGAGCGTCCAGATCACGACCGAGGGCATCTGTGTCGCCCACCAGCGGGTCTCCAGCACGATGTCGGCGCCCACAAACGGGAAGACGAGCAGCAGGATGGTTTTTGATTGCCACAGCAGTTTGGGTCGGGCCACGCTTTATCGTATCGTCTGCGGCGAATGTGGTCTTGATCGTCCCTCACATACAGCGCAGGTGCGGCGTCGTTTAAACTCATCAGCGCAAGGATTTCTCTTCACTCTGTGCGTCTTGGGGGGATTTAGATGAAACGGTATTCATGGCTCGTGCTGTTTTTAGCTGGGACGTTTCTTGCTCCCGTTACTGGAATCGGACAGGCGTCGAGCCAGGCGAGCCAATCGTCACCGGCAATTATCATTGAAGCTGGAGCTTACGCACCTCCTCCCGTCAAGTTTAAAGATCTGTTGCAAACGCTGGAAATCGACCGCAAAGGCGAGACCATTGTCCTCGAGCCCTATGCGCCCAATATTCTGCGGGTCACGCTGAGTTTGCAGCACGACAACGCCCTCGCCAGACCCGGCTATGGGTTTGTTGGCGCACCCAATGGACAAGGCTGGTCGAAGAGCCAGACGGACCTCAACGATGTTTATAAGTCCTCGCGCCTGGTCGTTACTGTCGTGCGCGATCATCCGCCTTTGCATCCGAAGCTCTCCACCGAACTCGATATTCAGAAGTACTTCAATGGATCCACGCCGGGCGCGCACATTACCTTTACCACTCCGGACGGCAAGAAACTTCTCGAAATGACCGGGTGGGATCAGGCCGTTCCCAACCATAAGGACGGCACCGCGGAACTGAACAGCGATCGCCGCCCCACCGATCCGCCCTTCTTTACGGTCGGCGCCACATTCATCTCACCCGACGACGAGCATTACTACGGGCTGGGCGACAACCAGGAAGGCTTCCTCGATCACCGCGGCCATCCAGTGCGATGCTGGAACGACTATACCTCGCCTGCTGCACCCACGACGTGTGTTCCGTTCCTCATCACCAACAAGGGCTACGGTCTGATCTGGGACAATCCGTCGAAGACAATTTTCGAGCCCGGTTTCAATGAACAAACCAAGTGGTCTTCGCAAGTGGGCGACCGCGTCTCATTTTTTGTCATCGCCGGCAACAATGCGGATGAGATCTATGCGGGCTACCGGCTTTTAACCGGCCCCACGCCTCTGCTGCCTAAGGCCGCTTACGGTTACATCCAGTGCAAGCAGCGGTACGCAAGTCAGGATGAGGTTTTGTCGGTTGCCAAGGGTTATCGGGATCGCCATTTACCCGCAGATGTGATGGTGGTCGACTGGTTCTATTACACCAAGATGGGCCAGATGGACATGGATCCGAAGTTCTGGCCCGACCCGGCAGCGATGAACAAGCAACTTCATGAGATGGGTTTCGAGACCATGATCAGCGTGTGGCCGCGCTTTGTCCCAGACGACCGCTTCTACGCGATGCTGGACAAAAACGGCTGGCTCATCCACACGGCCGACGGCAAGCCCATCAACGGGCTGCCGTACGACCGCGCCGGATCCGACATTGATACCACCAACCCCGATGCCGCCAAATGGTACTGGAATACGATCCGGGACAACATTCTGAGTAAAGGTTTCGACTCCCTGTGGGCCGACGAGACGGAACCGGACCTTCCCCCCAACGGATCGTATTTTCATATCGGTCCGGGTACCGAGTTCTACAACATCTATGCGCTGTTCCACACGGGCGCACTTGCGGACGGATTTCGGCGTGATCTGCCGCAGAAGCGCGCGCTGATCCTTTCCCGGGATGCCTACCTTGGGGTCCAGCGCAATGGGACAATTGTGTGGTCGTCGGACATTTATCCAACCTGGGATACGCTGAAACGCCAAATCCCGACGGGTCTCGATTTCACGGCTTCGGGATTAACTTACTGGTCCAATGACACCGGCGGTTGGCAATATTTGCCGCCCGAGCATCACCCGGCGCATCCGCCGCTACTCGATCCCAGCGACGCGCGCGACAACGTTGGCGGCTACGACGACTACCCCGAACTCTACGCACGCTGGTTTCAGTACGCCACGTTTCTTCCCATCATGCGCGCGCACGGCAGCCGCAAAACCAACGAAGTCTGGTCGTATGGCAAGCAAGCCGAGCCGATCCTCGAGAAATATCTTCGTCTTCGTTATGAACTCATGCCGTACATCTACTCGCTCGCCTACCAGACGTGGCTGACTGGCGCTCCCTTCATGCGCGCTTTGCCGCTTGATTTTCCCAATGACCCACAAGTCGCGGACCTTCGCGACGAATACATGTTTGGTCCGGCCTTCCTGGTCGCCCCCGTCACCGAACAGGGCGCGACCAGCCGCAAGGTCTATCTGCCGGCTGGCGCCGACTGGTACAACTACTGGACCAACGAACGCGTGAGAGGCGGTCAGACGGTCACGGTGTCCGCGCCCATCGACACGATTCCGCTCTTCGTCCGGGCCGGTTCCATCGTTCCGCTCGGCTCTCAGGTTGAAAGCACTCATGAAAAACAGACCATCGCAAAGGTTCGCATCTATCCGGGAGGGAATGCGAGCTTCACGTTGTTCTCTGACGACGGCACGACCTATGCGTATGAGAAGGGCGCCGGCTCCATCACGTCTCTGCGCTGGAACGATGCTATCCATCAATTCACCCATGAAGGGCCGGCAGCGTGGAGCGACCCTGACAACGCGATCATCGAGGTCGTTGGCAACTGAGCGCGGCTGCTGGCGTGGGAACCTGGCCGCAGAGCACCGCAATCGATACCGAATTGCGGCCGTGCCGCGTCTAAAACCGTGTATAGCCCGAATCCCGGATAAGCAACCGTCGCTTCGTTCGGAGAGCTATGTCTCATTTTCTGCGGCAGTTGCTCCGTCGTGAAACCCGAATGCAGGCGTCCTCTGATTTACAATCGGTAAGTAAGCAGGAAAGAACTGAATGAGTCTTTTTTCCAACGTTTTACGCCAGGCGCCCGTGCGGTTGGTTCAGGCTAGCGCCGCGCTTGCGGTCGCTGGCTTCTTTGCCGGATGCGGAAACTCCTACCGGCCCGTCATTACGCCGATCAACCCGACCGGTCCTGCGGCGCAGCCAACGTCGTATGCGGTAGTTGTTTCATCGCCGGCTGCCAACGCGCCGGGCGTTGTTACGGTGCTTGATTATGCCGGCGACAGTATTCTTACCCAGGCAATCATCGGGCCTAATCCCTTTGCCTTCACGCTCGACGCCAACGGTGCCAACGGCTATACGGTCAACAGCGACCACACCCTTACCAATTTCCGGATTTCGAACTCCGAGCCGCAGGAAAAGGACATCTTCTACTCCACATTGCCGCCGACTGCGCAGACGGTGGGGCTTTTTTCTCCCACAGCCGGTCTATGGTCCCCCGATTTGAACGGAAATGTCGTGGATGTTCTGGCGATCAGCGGGTCGGCAGAAGCCTTCAAACTCGCAATTCCGGTAGCAAACACGCCGGTGGCTGTCGTCGGGCTCGGTTCTCTCGGGCAGCACATCTACTCCATCAGCCAGAACGTGCCTTTCGACGTCACGTGCAACAATGCGCCCACTTCTGTCAGCCAGGATGGAGAGGCCGACGCGCTTGAGGTTTCGAGCTTCACAGTCTCGGCTCGCATCCCGGTAGGCAAATGTCCGGTTTATGGCGTGTCCAGTCCCGACGGCCGGCGGGTCTTCGTGCTCAATCGCGGAAGCGATACCGTGACTGTGATCAACAGCCAGAACAACACGCTGGACCAGTGCACACCGTTCAACAACCAGAACGGCCAACTGGTGACCTGCCATCCAAGCCTCCCGCTTTCGACGTCGGCCGGCCTTTCCGGTGCGAACGTGCCTTCAGTGGCGGGACCTGTTTACGCTGAATACATTCCCGCGACGGAGCAACTCGTCGTTGCCGACTACGACGGAGGCACATTAAGCCTGATCGACGTTAGCCTTGACGAATACGGCAACGACAGTCCGACCTTCGGGACCACGTTCACTATTCCGGTCGGGAACAACCCTGCCAGCGTTACCGCTCTCGCGGACGGCAGCCGGGCATATACCGCCGACCAAGCCGATGGCACCGTGCATGTGGTGAACCTCGCGAGCCACACAGTGGAAAAGACGCTGACGGTGACCGGCCATCCGCGCAGCGTGGTCTCCACCTCAAACTCCCTCTATGGCAAGGTCTACGTTGGTTCGCCCGATTCCACGTTCCTCACCATCATCCGGACAGACCAGGACATTGTCGATACCACTGTTCTTATCGAGGGCAACATCGTCGATGTGCGCGTCACTACACAAAACACCTCCAGGGGAAACACCAACATATCGAGCCGGATCCCCGGAGGCGGGCAGCCCTGTTATCAGCCGGGACCAACTGCCTCGCTCTCGCTGGCGGCCTGCCAGAATATCCATCCCTGATGCGCGGTTGAAGCCCAACTTCTGGCCATCCCTTCTCAGGGATGGCCATTTCACATTCCATGCATTGCGCTTTCAGCCCGTTGCCGAAGGAATCAGTTACCTCGCCTGCCACGCCTGACGTAGTGAAAATGCGACAGCCTCCTGCAAGACATGCCATCCCCAGATGTCTCACTGCGGGATTGACGTCGAGAAGATGGACACGACGTTCGCGAGCGCGAAGAGCGCGCACAACATCCACTGAGTCCGCTGCACAGACTGCCACTGGCACGGCGTGCCGAACATGAAGCATGCATCGCAAACCTCTGTGACTCCTGTTGTCCCTGTGGCAACCGGCCATGAATAGAAGACGATTCCGGCAGCCTCAACCCGCTAATCTAACCCTGGGAGAATTTCTTTGGGGAATGCAGGCAAAACCCGCATCGATGTGCTCCTCGTTGAACGCGCCCTCGTTCCCAGCCGGGAGCGAGCCCGCGCACTCATCCTCGCCGGCCGCGTACTGGTCAACGAGCAGAAGATCGACAAGCCCGGCGCCACTGTCCCCGCCGACGCCGCTATCCGTCTTCTCAGCGACGACATGCCCTTTGTCAGCCGCGGCGGCCTGAAGCTTCAGGCCGCGCTCGATCACTGGAAGATTGATGTGACAGGGCGATCGTGCCTGGACATCGGCGCCTCTACGGGTGGCTTTACCGACTGCCTTTTGCAGCGGGGCGCCACGCATGTGACCGCCGTCGACACGGGCTTCGGACAGATCGCCATGAAGCTCCGCAACGACCCGCGCGTTCGCCTCGTCGAGCGGACCAATGCTCGCTTCCTCGCCCCGGGCGCGCTCGCCGAGCGGGGCCAGGCCGTCCTCACTCTGCTTGTCATGGATGTTTCTTTCATCTCTGCCACGATCGTGCTCGGCCCCGTGTTTGCCGCTGCGCCCGCGGTCGCTGAGGCCGTAATCCTCGTCAAGCCGCAATTTGAAGCCGGGCGCGGCAACGTGGGCAAAGGCGGCATCGTGCGCGATCCTGAAGTGCACAGGCTTGCGGTTGAAAGAGTAGCCGGCTGCATGAGTGAGCTCCACTGGTGCGTGATCGAAACGATTCCCTCGCCGATCACGGGCAGCGAAGGCAACGTAGAGTTCCTGCTTTACGCAAGAAGCGGCTTAGTCCCTTGTTGCTAGAGGCCGTCTTATAAATAGGGGCGGCTCGGAATAAAGCATCTCTCAGGGGCTAAGGCGCAGTGTTTTTGCGGTATTTGTCGGCACGACTAGAGTGGTGCCGTGACATAAAGCCATTTATGAGAGCAGTTCCAGTCCCCGGTCTCCGATTCCTGCCCCTGCCATTTACACTTAGACCGCATGACATGCGTAGCGATCGTCTCTAAGCCGCGAAGGCAGGAACTGGCCCAGTTGCTTCCCGAACTGATCGGCTGGCTCCGGAGGCATGACTACGAGCCGCTGCTCGACTGCGAAGGCGCGAGCTATACCGATGCTGCACCCGCAGTAGAACGCGCGGACATGCCCGCGCACAAGCCGCAACTGGTCATCGTGCTTGGCGGCGACGGCACGTTGCTGTCGGTGGCGCGCATCTTCGCTGCAACCGGCACACCCATTCTCAGCGTCAACCTCGGTTTTCTCGGTTTTCTCACGGAGGTGCGCCTCGCCGATCTTTACACCACGCTTGAGAACTGGTGCGCCAACTGCCATACGCTCGATGCGCGCAATATGCTCCACTGTGAGGTTTTCCGCGATGGTGCGCCGGTCAAGGCCTTCGAAGCGTTGAATGAAGTCGTCGTCTCCAAGGGGGACATCGCGCGCATGGGCGACTTTGCCGTCGAACTCGATGGCAAACGCGTCGCCCGTTTCCGCGCCGATGGCGTCATTGTTTCCACGCCCACCGGTTCGACGGCCTATACGCTGGCTGCCAACGGTCCTATCCTTACCCCCGATGTCGATGCGCTGGTTGTCACGCCGATTTGTCCTCACCTGCTCACGCTGCGTCCGATTGTGGTGCGCGGCGATGCGCGACTTACGGTTCGGGTCGAAGGTTTTCCGACACAATGCCTTCTCACCGTCGATGGACAAACGGGATTTGAACTTCATCTTGGTGACGAAGTCCGCTGTCGCCGTTCCGACTACACGGTGAACCTGGTTCGCTTAAGTGAGAGCGGCTTTTTCGACGCCCTGCGCAGCAAGCTCAGCTGGGGTGAGCGCTAGCGCGACATTTCGCTTGGGATTCCATTGACAAGCTGTTGGAGAGAAGGGCAGGACGTGCGTCCTAAGGATGCAGTTCGTCCAGGAGGGTTTTCGCTTTGATCGCGAGGTTGCGGGCTCCATCCGCGTCGCCCGCCGTCAGCGCCTCGCGCGCCTCTTTCAGATATTCGCGAATCTGCGTTGCCGTCTTTTGTTCCTGGTCATTCAATTTGCGCGTTATCCCGTTAAGGCTCTTCTCGGTTGCTTCAATTGAAGCGTCAGCCTGCTGTCGCACGCTCGGAGGATCCCCGGCGGAAAGCGTTCCCGCAGCCGAAACCGCGGGCGTCTCGTTCATCGCCACCTGGGGATTCGTGTTTGCAGGCTTTTTGTGCTTGGGCGGTTTCTTCACAGGCTCGGGCGGCGGGGTGACCTGCTGCGGAGTTGGCTGCAAAGGGATCGTAACCTCCGGAGGAGGCAGATTGGTCGGCGCAGGTTCCGGCCTAGGCGGAGACGTATCCTCGACCGGCGGCGCGAACGGCTGATTCTGCGCGATCTGGGTCTTGTGTATGCACCCCGTCAGCAGCAGCGGCATCAGCCATGCAGCGATCTTAGCGCTCCCGGCGCTCAGCTTCATGTCTCCAACCCCTTTGTTTCTTCCACATGGGCCGGTTGCAGATGCCGGCGTCCCCATTCCGCGGCGGCGAGTGGAATGCGCAGTGAGAATTCCGTGCCACGGTCTACTGTCGATTGTACGTCCACGCTCCCGTGGTGCAACTGCAAAATGCGGTACGTCATGGCCAATCCAATGCCGCTGCCATCGCTCTTTGTTGTGAAGTAAAGATCGAAAATCTTCTCCATAATTTCCGGCGGAATTCCTGTTCCCTCGTCGGCAATCCGGAGTACCGCCATCTTGCGATCTTCTTCCAATGTAACGCGCAGCACGCCGCCGTTGGGCATGGCCTGCGCGCCATTCTGGATGACGTTGATCGCTGCCTGTTTCAGCAGGTCGGCATCGACGTTCACAATCAGCGGGTGTGCGGGAAGGCGGCCTTCCAGCTTCACATTCCGCGTCGAAAGCTCTTCATCCGCCAGCGCTAGCACATCGCCGATCACCTTGCGCAGGTCCTGCTCCTTCAGCCGCAATTCCACGGGACGCGAGAAGTCGACAAGGGTCTGCACGACTCGATCCAGCCTGTGGATCTCCGCGTCGATCACTTCCAGGTGGCGCGTCGCGGGAGCGTGATCGCCGCCAAGCTTGTTCTTCAGCAGCTCAAGATGCACCACGATGGCGTTGATCGGATTCTTGACTTCATGCCCCACGCCCGCCGTGAGTCTGCCGATCGCCGACATGCGCCGAGAAAGTTCTAACTCCGACTCGATTTGCTCGACTGATTCCAGGTCGTGCAACGTAACCAGGGCGCCGAGGCCCATACGCGTGTGGTCGTCATAGATAAAGTCCACCGACGCCTGAATGCGGCGTCCCGTTTCCGTGTGAATCTCTTCCTGGACCAGTGCGACTCCGGCGTCGAAGGCCTCGCGCAGGGTTCTGCCCAGGACGGTGGAACCGTCGAAGATTTCGCGTGCCTGCAAGCCGAGGATGTTGTCGCTCTCCAGGTGGAGAAAGCGCTGCGCGGCTTCAGAGACCAGTACGGCGCGCCCGTCGCCGGTGAACAAGAGGATGCCATCCTGAAGGTTTCCGAGGACCTGATCCAGATTTTCCTTCAGGGCAGAGAAAACCTCTTCCACGTTGCGCATGCGCTGCCCGATCTGTTCAATCTTTGTCGATACTTTCTCTGCTGTATCGAGTCGCGGCGTTTCACCTGTTGCGCTCGGGCCGGCGGGCGCGGGATTCCAATAATCAAGCTGAATGTTGATCTCCTCCAGAGGGCGCAGCGCCAGGTTGCTCAACAGGAACGCCACAACCAGCGCCGTCCCCAGCGCAAATGCCATGAGCGTAAACGATTCTTTCAGCGATGGCTCATACACCGCCTGCAAAAGCGTCGTCCGCACACCGACGTGAACGCTAAGGAACGGTTGACCATTGCGATCCAATGGCGCGACGATGTCGAACACCTTGGCAGGTCCATAGATCTCACGCATCTTGGTGATCGGATCTGCTGCAAGCAAGTCGCTATATTTCGGCCGCCACTGGAGCACCTTTCCGTCATTGTCGGGAAATGTGCTCAACAGAACGCGTGACTGCGTATCCACAATGTTCACGTCAAATTCTGTTGCAGAGTACATGTTGGCCGAGTCGAGCATGGCGCTCAATGGGTCGCTTTCCTTGATGGCCTTTTCAACCAGTTCGTGCAGCTTTTGCTTGTCGTTCTGTTCGACTGTCTGGTCTCTCAGTCCCTCTTCCAGAGCGTTTTGCAAGGCAGAACGCACCTGATTCGCAACCATGCGATTGGAGTCGTCCGACTGCTGAATGGCCGCATCCACCAGGTGACTGACGTACACCAGCGACAGCACACCCGCGATCAGAAAAACCAACCCCGTAATCGCCAGAACGAGTTTTGTCTTCAGTCGCATGGCTCACGAACACGCGTTGTCGAAATTGACTCTGGTCTCAATGCAGGACGTGTGAAGTTTCGAACAAATCCCGGTGTTGACGAGGCACGATTCAGTCGTTCCCTCAGGTTGCAAGGTTCAGGAGCGCTTCGCTCCTGCGGGAATGCGCCGAACGAATCGGAGCTTCGACAGCTTATTTGACGCGCGTTCCAGGCTCACACGGGCTGGTCTTCCCGCATGTGGCTGTATTCTTTCAGCTTGTTGTGCAGCGTTTTCAGGCTTACTCCCAGAATCTCGGCTGCACGCGTCTTATTTTGTCCCGTTGATTCGAGAGTACGTAAAATCAACAGCCGCTCCGCCTCGTCTACCGTTGTTCCGACGCGAATCGAGACGACGTTGGCGTCGGTGACCCGAGCCGCCATCTGCAACTGCGGCGTACCGAACGTGCGCGGCAGGTGTGAACTATCAAGTGGAGTGCCATCGGGGCATAAAATCACTGCGCGTTCGATTGTATTGCGGAGCTCGCGTCCATTGCCCGGCCAGTCATATGCCAGCATGCGATCGAGAATCTGATCCGAGAGCCCAGAAACGTGCCGCGTATGCTTCTGGTTCATCTCGCGCACCATCGCCTCGGCCATTACCTGCAGATCTTCCATGTGCTCACGCAGCGGCGGCATGTGGATGTGGAAGACATTCAACCGATAAAAAAGGTCCGCGCGCAAATGCCCGTCAGCCACCGCATCCTGCGGATCGCGATTGGTTGCGGCCAGCACCCGGACGTCCACATCTTGTTCTGTGCGTGCTCCCAGGCGGCGCAGCTTTCGTTCTTCCAGCACGCGCAGCAGCTTGGCCTGTGTCCCGATGGGCATATCGCCTAACTCATCCAGCAGCAGCGTTCCGCCCGTCGCCAACTCAAAGCATCCGGCTCGCCGCTCGGCCGCGCCGGTAAACGCACCTTTCTCGTGGCCGAAAATCTCGCTCTCGATCAGCGTCTCGGGAATTGCCGCGCAATTCACCGCCAGGAACGGCCTGCCCTTGCGCGGGCTCAGATCGTGCAGTGTCCGCGCCACCATCTCTTTGCCGGTTCCGCTTTCGCCCGTGATCAGCACCGACACGTTGGAAGGGGCAATCTGTTCAATCAATGCGAAAATCTCCCGCATTGGCTTTGAACTACCCACCATCGATCCCAGGATGCCCGTATTCCGCAACTGTCTCCGCGTAACTTCGAGCTCAATCTCCGTTGCCCGTTGCCGCGTCGCATTGGCCAGGATCGTCCGCAGACGCGTGGCATCGACGGGCTTCTGAAGAAAGTCGTAAGCTCCCAGTTTCATCGCGTCCACTGCAACCTGGATTGACCCCTGCGCAGTCAGCAGCACTACCGCGATATTCGAGTTTGCGCTCTCGGCGAGCTTAGTCAGCAAGCCGATGCCGTCCATGCGCGGCATCTTCAAATCCGTTACGACGATCGCGGGACTCCACACGAGTGCTTTCTCCCAGCCCTCGATGCCATCGCGGGCCGTCTCCGTCTGGTATCCCCAGCCGGAAATCAGTTCCGCCAGGCCCATCAGGGCGTGGGGCTCGTCCTCGACAATCAAAACCTTTACCGGGTTATGCATATCGTCTTTCGATGCAAATATTTCGCCATGCGGCATCGAAGTCCAACTTTCAGTTCAGCTCGCGTCCGATTCCTTTAACCAGTTTAGACCGCCTTATCGGTTAATTCAGCCCATCTGGCGTAGAGGGCGTCATTTTCCTCCTGGGCGGACTCCAACTCCTTCAGGGCCATATGTAGAGCCGCCGCATCCGAGGCAATGGCCGGGTCTTCCACGCGATCCCGGGCTGCCGCCAAACGAGCGTCCGACACCTCCACCCTTTGCTCAATCGCGGCAAACTCGCGCGACTCAAGGTAGGATAGCTTCTTCTTTTGTGTATTTTCGCGAGCCGGAGGTTCCTCGACGCTCTTTCGACTGCCGGTTTCCGCTTCCCTGGTTTCTGACTTTTGGTCCTCGATCCACGCTTCCCACTGCCCATAGTCTGCAAACCGGCCTATATGTGCATTGCCGTCCAGGCCGAGCACCGTGGATGCTACGCGATTCAGCAGGTAGCGATCGTGCGTCACCAGCACCAGCGCACCAGGAAATTCGAGCAGATTCTCCTCCAGAATCTCCAGGGTCGGGATATCCAGATCGTTTGTGGGCTCATCGAGCAGCAGCACATCCGCCGGCTCCAGCATCAACCTGGCAATCAGCACCCGGGCGCGTTCGCCGCCGCTCAGATTTCGAACGGGCTGATTCAGTTGCTCACCGGAGAAGAGAAACCTGGCCGCCCAACTGGCGACGTGCACATTGCGCCCCTGATACACGAGTCCATCCCCCTCCGGCGCCAGGGCACGCCTCAGGGTAAGGTCTTCATCCAGCTCGCGCATTTGACTGAAGTACACGAGCCGTAGCGCGTCGGCGCGCCGAATGCTGCCTTCGGCCGGCTCCAACTCACCGCGGAGCAGCCGCAGGAACGTGGTTTTCCCGCTGCCGTTCGGGCCGACGAGCCCCACCTTGGAGCCTGCGGTCAGAACAAAATTCAGAGCGCTGAATAGCCTGCGTTCGCCCATGTCGCAGGCAACATTGTTGAATTCCACAAGCCGCTTCGTCTTTCGCTGCGTTGCCTCAAAATCAATCCCCGCGGAGTTTACGGAAGTGCGCGAGTCCATTGCCGCGAGCTGCCCGATCATCTCGTTAGCCGAATCGATCCGCGCCTTGGACTTGGTGGTTCGCGCTTTCGGCCCACGGCGCAGCCACTCGATCTCGGTCCGAACCCGGTTGCGCAAGCTCTCCTGCTGTTTGCTTTGCGATTCCAGATACGCCTCACGCTCTTCGAGAAACCGGCTGAAGTTCCCCTTCACGCGAAAAAGGCCCTCGGCATACACACGGTTCAGTTCGATGATTTCACTTGATGTTGCTTCGAGGAAATAGCGGTCATGACTCACGGTTACGACGGCGAAATTGGCAGCCGCCATCAAATCTTCCAGCCACTCAATTCCTGCCAGGTCGAGATGATTCGTGGGCTCATCCAGTAGCAGGACTTCGGGATGGCTGACAAGCGCCTCGATGATGGCCAGGCGTTTGCGCCAACCGCCGGAGAGCGAAGCCGCCATCGCGGCCAGATCCTCGAAACCCGCGCGGCCAGAGAGTTCCCGCAGTCTCCCCTCGCGCTCGCCTTCATTGACGTGCGCAGCCATCAGCGCGGCCTCAAGCACTTGTCGCACCGTCAATCCCCGTGCGAATCGAGAGTCCTGCGGGACATAGGCGGCTCGGGCGCGCTTCCGCACTGCCAACTCGCCTGCATCCGGTTCTACGGCTCCGGCGAGAATCGCGAGCAGCGTGGATTTTCCGGCGCCGTTGGGCCCAATCAACCCGATCCGCGCCCCATCGTCGACGGTGAACGAAATATCTTTGAAAAGCGGCTTGGCACCAAATTGCTTCGTGATCGACTGTGCATTCAAAATCGGCGGCATCTCTTCCAGACTATCTTCCCGGAGTGAAGAGCCGCTTCAGGCTCGCTGAGAAGCCTGCAACTGGAAGATGGATATCGAGAATCCGCAACCGATCTAATTTCGAGTCGTGATACCTTGTCTGCAATGTCGCCCGCTGCCCGGTTGTTCATCAGCCTTCTAATCGCCATCGCCTGCGTGCCCGTGGCATCTGCTCAGGATGCTACCCGCGTGCTTCTCGAGCAGCTTAGTAACGCACCCGGCCCTCCGGGCGCCGAAGAAGCAGTTCGCGCCATCATGGTTCAGCACATGCGGCCGCTCGCGACTGTGCCCCTGCGCTTCGACGGGATGGGCTCAGTTATCGCCCAGCATGGAACCGCGGGTCCGCGAGTCATGGTTGACGCCCACATGGATGAGCTTGGCGGTATCGTCCGCCGCATCACGCCCAACGGCTTTCTTACGATGCAGATGCTGGGCGGCTGGCTCGATCAGGCGCTTGTCGATCAGCGCTGGATCATCCTTGGCTCCCAGGGGCCCGTGCACGCCATCACCGGAATTCGCGACATCCACGTGCTGCCCGCCGAAGATCGGAACCGCGTCTTTCCGCGTGATTCACTTTTGCTCGACGTGGGGGCCAAAGATGCCGCTGGAGTTGCCGCTCTCGGCATTTCGCCGGGGGATCCTATCGTTCCCGATAGCCCGTTTCAGGAGCTCAATGGTACGGGCAACTATCTGGCCAAGGCCTGGGACGATCGGGTCGGCTGCGCGGCCCTGCTTGAGGCGATGGAGCGCACCGCGAAACTTCATCATCCCAACCAGATCTTCTTCGTCGCGACAACGCAGGAAGAGGTTGGCCTGCGCGGCGCCCGCACCGCCGCCGAGGTCGTCAAACCCGACATCGGTATTGCTCTTGAGGGCGGCATTGCAGGCGACACATTTCCGGGGCACCCCGATGAGACGCAAGCGAAACTCGGCGGGGGTCCCGGGCTCTTTCTTTTCGACTCCAGCGCCATGGCCAATCGCAAATTCGTCAAGCTCGTTCGCCAGACAGCCGAGCAGCAAAATATTCCCCTGCAACTCGACCTTGTGCAGGGATATGGCGACGACTCTGCCGAAATCCAGGAGAGCAACGGCGGCGTTCCCACGGTCAATCTTGTCGATCCCATTCGCTACACGCACGCTCATAACGGAATCCTGAATCGCCGGGACTTCGATCAGCTTGTGGATCTGCTCACCGATCTGTTGATGCGCCTTGATCAGAAGACCGTCGACCAGATCCGCGACTTCGCTCCCCAATAGCAACCGGAGCGCGACGCGCTTTTTTTTCGTGGCTAAATTCGCGCCTTGGCTGGTTCGTGACTTAGATTGGAATCCATGCTCGAATACGAAGTTTCTGCTGCTGATACCGCCGCACTTCTCCGCGAAAACAAGACGCGCCTCATCGATGTCCGGGAGCCCTGGGAATACTCGACCGCCCACATCGAACCAAGCACACTGATGCCAATGGGTGACGTTGCGGGCCGCGCCCACCAGGAACTCGATCCTGAAGAGCATATCACGGTCATGTGCCATCATGGCCAGCGCTCCCTCAATGTGACCGCGTGGTTGCGCAATCAGGGATTGAAAATGTGCAGTCTCTCCGCGGCGGCATCGATGCCTGGTCGGATGAAGTCGACCCGAAGGTTCCGCGCTATTAGCGCCCGAACGCATAGGTGAGCTGGAAGATCCCGTTATCGACGCCCGGATTCGCGTCCGCTGTGTCCTTGTTTGAGAAGTGATGGTAGCGAAAATCCGTGCGGATCGATCGGGTTTTGGATCGAAAGAACTCGACGCCAACCCCGCCGTCAAAAGTGAAATTGAACGAGCCCGCGTTTTCGACGGGGACCGGTCGCGTGGAATACATGTAGCCGCCGTGCCCGATAAGGAAAATCTGCGTTTTGTTGCGCGGCAGAAAGTTCAATTGCAATCCCGCCGGCGACATCGCTTCCCCGGCTGTCCATCGGTGGCCACATTGATTTGAATAATTGACTGTATAAGAAACGCCATTCACCGTAATGGTGTCCGTTCCTGACGAGCCATGGCAGGTCGAGTAAGTGACGACGGTCTGGTCTATGGGCGGGAACGGAGGTGTGGGTGTGTTCCATGTGAGCGTGATGTGGTCAGTCGGATCGCTTTCGAGCGCCAGCGGCATCACCTCACCGTTGTATTGCCAATCTACAATTTGATTGAGAATCAGGCGCCGGCTGTAACTCGCGCCAACAAGAAACAGCCTGCGGCTCTCAGCTTCGCCAAGAAGAATATGGCTTGAATCGTTGGAATATGCACTGAACACTCCGAGCGTGTTCACTCGCGCAAAGTATCCGCTGTCTTTCTTTCCCTGTGCGGACGCGGCTGGTCCGACGAAAAGGATGATCGCGAGAGCAACACAGATGCCGGGCTTTCTTCGCCGAGGGCGGCTGCCGTCTTGTTTCGCCAAGAGAGGGTTTCCTTTCGTAGGATCGGACTGACCGCAGCGCCTATACTAGCAGCTGCTTTTGTTTGACTGTGACATCCGCATTTGAGGAGCGAAATTCATGTCTTCGTCTGCTGCAAGTTTTGCAACCGAAAATCACGCGCGCTTCCTGGGCGAATTAAAAAACCTTCTCCGGATTCCGTCCATTTCCACGCTCCCCGAACACAAAGACGATTGCCGCCGCGCTGCCGAATTCCTCGCCGCAGAACTCAAGCGCATCGGCATGGAAAGCGTCCGCCTCATCGATACCGCCGGCCACCCGCTCGTGTATGCGGACTGGCTTCACGCAACCGGTAAGCCTACAGTGCTGGTCTACGGCCACTACGACGTCCAGCCCACCGATCCCATCGATGAATGGCTTTCGCCTCCTTTCGAGCCGACCGAGCGGAACGGAAACATCTATGCTCGCGGTGCCGTCGACGACAAGGGCCAGGTCTGGATGCAGGTCAAGGCTCTCGAAGCGCTGCTTGCTTCGAACAAATCTCTCCCGGTTAATGTCCGCGTGATATTCGAGGGCGAAGAAGAAGTGGGAGGGGAGGGAATTGCCGACTATGTCGCTTCAAAGCCCGCAGATCTCAAAGCCGATTTCGCGCTGGTCTCCGATACCGAGCTCTTCGCTCCCGATTTGCCCACGCTCTGCGTTGGCCTGCGCGGCATGATCTACACGGAACTCGAGGTGCGCGGCGCCAGGACCGACCTCCACTCCGGCATGTACGGCGGGGCTGCGCCCAATCCATTCACTGCGATTGCGCAAATCATCGCGAAACTCAAAGATGAGAACGGCCACATCCTGATCCCGGGGTTTTACGACGACATCATTCCGCCCAGCCCTGAAGAACTCGCCGCGTGGAAGAGCCTGCCCTTCAACGAGGAGCATTACCGGATTGCCGAAGTCGGGTCGCGCCAGCTGGTTGGCGAATCCGGGTACAGTGTGCTCGAGCGGACCTGGGCACGCCCCACACTCGACGTCCACGGCATTCCCGGCGGCTTCACCGGTGCGGGCGCAAAAACCGTGATCCCGGCAAAGGCCATTGCCAAGGTCTCCATGAGGCTTGTCCCCGGCATGACTCCGACCAAAGCCTTCGCCCAGTACAAGAGCTATGTTGAGAAGATTGCTCCCGCCGGCGTGGACGTTGATGTTCGCCTCATCCATTCGGGCGACCCTTGCCTGATTCCGGTCAACAACCAGTACATCCAGGCCGCCACTCGCGCGCTTCACGAGGTCTGGGGCAAAGACACAGTCTTTATCCGCTCTGGCGGATCAATCCCGATCGTCGGCGACTTTGACCGGCATCTCGGCCTGCCCAGTGTCATGATGGGCTTTGGGCTGCCCGATGACAATCTCCACGCACCTAACGAAAAGTTCAATCTCAAGAACTTCGAACTGGGCATACGCTCGCTGATCCGATTCCTGGAGGAGGCGGGCCGTTGAGCCTGCCCCACACCGCCGCCGCATTCGTCCTCGCCGGCGGACAATCCACCCGCATGGGCAGCGACAAAGCTCTTACCCTGCTGGCAGGCAGGCCTCTCGTCGAACATGCCTGCAACCTGCTTCGCGGTGCCGGTTTCGAACCCTACATCGCCGGCGCGCAAAGCGATCTTTCAGCTTTTGCCCCAACCCTGCCGGACGACCAGGCTTCCTCGAGTCTCGGGCCGCTTTCCGGCGTGTGTACCGCTCTTGGAAACACTTCGGCTCCGGTTGCGATTTTTCTTCCTGTCGATTTGCCACTTCTGCCGTCGAGCCTGGTTGGCTGGCTGTTCCATCACGCGACGATCACCCAATCTGCCATCACTGTCTTGTCAATTGCGGGATTTATTCAGACCTTTCCGGCTGTTATTGCTACCACTGCGCTCCCTGCGCTTCAAGCGAGCCTCAATTCCCACGATCGCAACTGCATGCGTGCCTTTCGAGCGGCAGCGGATCTTCTCTCCAGCCCCTTCTCCGTCCTGCCCATCGAGTTGATGCTCCAGGCCGGCCAGGTTTCCAGCCCGCTGTCCCTTCCTCCGGCGCTCTGGTTTCTGAACGTCAACGCTCCGCAAGACCTCAGGCGGGCGGAAGGGCTGCTTTCCTGCTGCCGTCTTCAAGTAATCTGATCTCGTGGCCACTTCTGACCCCAGACCCATGCCCTCCGAGGACCCATCTTCGAATGTGCCCATCGCCGAGGTCCCCGAAATCAGCGGGGACGTGCTGGCTGATATCGCAGGAGGCAAACCTGCCCCAACCGACGAAGAGCCCACGAACTGGCCCCTGATTTCCTTCCGCCATGTTTCCATGTGGTTTGGCGAGCGCAAGGTTCTCGACGATGTCAGTTTCAGTGTCAATCGGGGCGAAACGCTATGCATCCTTGGGCGGAGCGGCGTTGGCAAGTCCGTCTCGCTGCGCATTCTTCTGGGCTTTCTCAAACCGCAGGTCGGTTCCATCCGCGTTGAAGGCAAGGAGATCAATGCCTACAGCGAAGAGCAAATGCAGGAAGTGCGCAAGCGCGTCACCATGGTCTTTCAAAATGGCGCCCTGTTCGATTCGCTCACGGTGCGGGAGAATGTTGCGTTTCCACTTCGCGAACGGGGGGGGCAGGAAGAAGACCAGATACAACAAGTCGTTGACCGTCTTCTCGGCCTCGTGGGTGCTGAGGACGTACCTGATGCGTTACCTGCCAGTTTGTCCACGGGGCGCCGCCGGGCCGTTGCCATCGCGCGGGCGTTGGCTTCCCAGCCCGAGGTTGTTCTTTATGATGAGCCCACCACGATGGTTGATCCCATCATCGCTCGAAGACTCGGGGGTCTGATCCAGCGACTCAAGCAACAGCTTGGATTTACAAGCATTATCGTCACACACGACATGCGATTTGCCGAGCGGCTCGCCGATTCCGTTCTCTTTCTGCATGAGGGGCGGGCGGCATTTTTTGGGCCTTTGCGAGCCTTCCTTGCCTCGAATGATCCCAACATCCAGCAATTCCTCACCCTCGATGCGTATGTGTTACCTTCAGTTTAAGAGTTGATGACTTTGTAATGAGAGTCCTTCATAATTACTAATGAAGACTCTTATCCCGGGTTACGCAGAATAGCAAATCTCCCAAACCGAATGGATGATCTCGGGAATTGGCAGGACGGTTCCTTTTCGAGGTTCTCACACCTCATTCGTTGCCTTTATGTGGTGGAACCACCGTGCAGAATTGCCGGTGAATCAACAGCGAACGGCACGAATTTCGAACCGGAACGTTTCGGTCCATGAGAGGTTTGAATGCCCCAGAGATCCAGGCGCCCGGCAAGCATGCAATTTGAAAAGGCGCTCCAAGGCGTGAAAGGGAGGGCGGAGTATCCACCTCAAAGAGGCAGCACGCCTTACGTGACTAAGGTAACGATGGTAACAACGTTGCTGTTATCTATAGAGCAACCTTTCGTAAATCGGAGTGTTCCAATCATCAGTATTCACGATGCCAGCAGCAGGCGTTGTCCTGCCCGTTGTTTCCTGCGAGCTAGAAACCATCCCCACTTCCCAACCGTATCTTTGGGCTTCTGAGGTTAGCGGACGGCTATGGCAACATCCGATTTCTGGCAAAGAGTTTCAGCTTCTGTCGCGACCCCGTCTGATTGGTCTACGGATAAATCGAGCGATGGTACGCGTAGTTTGCAGGGCAAAGTCAAGTTCTGGATCTTCCTTGACTTCCTGACGGTGGTAATCGCGACGATCATTGCCACGATCTACGAACGCCACACCACCCCGGTTGTGGGAGCGCGCGCCTTTTACAACGGAACACTTTTTAACGGCCGTTCCATGTGGGACCTGCTGGGCCTGGCTTGCGTTTTTGCGGTTGCCCTGATCGTCTCCAGCCGCCGACTTAACCTTTACTCGCCAAAGAGTTTCAGCTCGTTCCTCCACGAACAGCGCCTGACGGTGCAAGTCTGTCTTACTTCCGGACTGCTGCTGACCGGGACCCTGTATCTTGTTCGAGCCGAAGACATTCCCAGAGGCATCGTTATGCTGACTCTGGTGGTGGTCACGGTCTGTTTGTGTTTTCGCCGGCTCATCTATCGAACCCTGATGTATCGCCGGTTCGAACGCGGGCAGGACACTCGCAACGTCCTGATTATTGGCACGGGCGCCGAGGCACATGCCCTTCGCCACCACCTTGAAAGCATTCGTCACCTCGGGTATACGTTCAAAGGGTTTATCGACTTTCCGGGTGCTTCCTCGCACATAACGTCTTCAAGCGGAGATGTAGTTGGCACTCTTGATACGCTTTTCCAGCATGCGCGCAAGCAGTTCGTCGATGAAATCTTCTTCACGACGCCCTGCGAGCGGGGCGTTGTTCTGGATGTGCTCGAGAAATCTCGAATGTACGGCGTAGATCTGCGCATCGTTCCCGATCTTTATCAGGGCCTCGCCTGGAACAGCCCTGTTGAATACATTGGCCAGTTCCCGACGATCCCCCTGCATCGCAGCCATGTTCCCGAGCTTGGATTGGTCTTCAAGCGCGTACTCGACGTCCTCTTCTCCGGGGTGTTGCTTCTGGCTCTGTCCCCGTTCCTGCTTCTCGTTGCGCTCTCGATCAAAATTGAATCCCGAGGCCCAGTCTTCTATGCCGCCGAGCGTATCGGCAAGAAGGGGCGCATTTTCCGCTGTTACAAGTTCCGAACCATGGTGCGCGACGCCGATAAACGCCGTGCCGAGTTCATGCATATGAACGAGCGTGACGGAGTGCTATTCAAGATCAGCAACGACCCACGGATCACGCGCTTCGGCCGCCTTCTGCGCAAATATTCCCTCGATGAGTTGCCGCAGTTCATCAATGTTCTTCGAGGGGATATGAGCGTCGTCGGTCCCCGTCCCCCGCTGGCCAGCGAAGTGATGGAGTACAAACTCAGCCATCTTCGCCGTCTCGACGTGACGCCAGGCATCACGGGGCTCTGGCAGGTGCAGGGGCGTCAGGACCCCTCTTTCGACAGCTACGTCTCGCTCGACGTGACCTACATCGAGAACTGGAGCCTGTGGCTCGACATCAAGATCATCGTGCGCACCATCGGCGTGGTCTTCTCGGGAACCGGCTCGTGAGACTTGCTAAGCGAAGACGCTGAGTTGTCACCTGTGTGCTTTAAACTGAACAGGTGAAGATCGCACTGGCCCAGATCAACCCGACGGTCGGGGATTTCACCGGCAATCTTGGAAAAATTCTTACGGTTACCCGTCGCGCTGCCGAGCAGGGTGCGCGGCTAGCCGTCTTTTCCGAACTGGCTATTTGCGGATATCCACCTGCGGATTTCCTTGAGAAGCCAAGCTTTCTGGCCCGCTGCCGCCAGTCCGTCAATGAACTCGCCGCAGCCAGCCGCGATCTGCCCACGGCGCTCGTCGCCGGGGTCGCATTGCCCGCTCCACCGGATGCCGGCAAACCCGCGGTGAACGCCGCCGTCCTCCTCGATCGCGGTGAGGTCCTTCTCGAACAGCACAAGCGCCTGTTACCGTTCTACGACGTCTTCGATGAGCAACGGTATTTCCTTCCTTCAGGGCAGCAGCGGGTGGTGGAACTCGACAATGTGCGCCTTGCTATCTCGATCTGCGAAGACGCCTGGAACGACAAGAACTTCTGGCCGCGCCGACTCTACACGTTTGATCCGCTCGAGGAACTGGTGCGGCAGAATCCCGCCATCCACATCAACCTTTCTTCATCGCCCTTCTGGCATTCCAAGCGCAAGGTCCGCCGCGAGATGCTCGCCGCAATTGCCCACCGGGATCGCGTTCCGGTTGTTATGTGCAACCAGGTGGGCGGCAACGACAGCCTCATTTTCGACGGCTCCTCCCTCGCCGTTAATGCTCGGGGACAGCTTGTCGCGCAAGCAAAATCCTTCGAGGAAGATTTTGTCGTCGTTGATCCCTTCGACGGGCCTGAGATTCCCGCTCCCGGTGAGGACGACACGGAGGCCGCCTATCGTGCACTTGTTGTCGGGACGCGCGACTACGTCCGCAAGTGTGGCTTCAGCAAGGTTCTCATCGCTCTCAGCGGAGGCATCGACTCCGCTCTGGTGGCAGCAATTGCCACCGAAGCTCTGGGCAGGGAGAACGTGCTTTGCATTGGCATGCCCAGCCCCTTTTCTTCGCAGGGCTCCATCGACGACAGCCGGACCCTTGCCGCCAATCTTGGCATCCGCTTCGAAGTCATTGCCATCAGCGACCTGTTTCGCGAATACACGCAGGCTCTGGAGCCGCTGTTTAAAGGCACGCAATCCGGACTTGCCGAAGAAAACCTGCAGGCCCGCATTCGCGGTAATCTGCTGATGGCACTGTCAAACAGGTTTGGCTCTCTGGTGCTGACGACCGGCAACAAATCTGAAATGGCAGTTGGCTATTGCACGCTTTACGGCGACATGGTGGGCGCTCTTGCCGTCATCGGCGACCTCATCAAGACGCGTGTCTATGCGATCTGCCGCTGGCTCAATCGCGAGCGTGAAGTCATCCCATTTGCAATCCTTGAAAAACCTCCGTCTGCCGAGCTGCGCCCCGGACAGAAAGACACGGACTCACTGCCACCATACGATGTTCTCGATCCGATCATCGAGGCTTACGTGGAGCGTTATGAGACTCCCGAATGCATCGCGCAAAAGAATGGATTTCCCCTCGAACTGGTCCAACAGATTGTGCGCCTGGTGGAACGCTCCGAATACAAACGCCAGCAGGCTGCCCCGGTTCTGAAGGTCACTTCAAAGTCTTTTGGCATGGGGCGTCGCTTTCCCATCGCCGTCAAAGTGCAGGTATAAGCTAAAGCCAGGGAGTCTTCCCGCCACTTAAGGAGAAATTCGCTTGATTCGTAACTTCGCTCGAATGGCCGTCGTATTGAGTATGGCCTTACTCTTCTCTCCCACTTATCACGCTATTGCGCAGGAACAGACGCCGGCCACGCCCGCTCCGGAGCCCGCGGCGCCAGAAGCAAAGGCTCCTGTATTTCCGGCGCCCGATCCGGCCGATTTCACGGCCACGGCTCCTACCAAGGAAGTGGTTGACGCCTTCATGCAGGCCAATCTGGGCTTCGACCCTAACTCCATGTGGCAGGTGCAGGCGATCCAGAAGACGCAGATCCCGGGCATCAGCAAAGTAGTTGTCTTTGTCGGGGACAAGACCGGCAAACAGCAACCTTCCCGGCTGGCCTTCTTCACTACACCTGACGAGAAGCACATCATTGTGGGCGAACGAATCATTCCTTTCGGCGAACATCCCTTTGCCGAAAATCGCTCCATTCTGCAGGAGCGAGCCAACGGACCCTATCGGGGGTCGGCATCCAAGGATCTCGAACTTGTGGAGTTTGCTGATTTCCAGTGCCCCCACTGCAAAGAAGCGCAGGCAAACATGGACAAGCTGATCACCGATTTTCCGAAGGCACGCATCGTCTTTCAGAACGACCCGCTTGTCTCGATTCACCCAGAATCTCTGATTGCGGCGGAATATGGAACGTGCGTGGCCAAGCTGGCGGGGAGCACTGCTTTCTTCCAATTTGCTGCCGCGGTTTTCGAAGGGCAGGAAGGCCTTTCGACGGCGGATGGCGCAACCCTTACCCTGAATAGCGCTGCCACCAAGGCGGGCCTCGATCCTGCCAAGGTCTCAGCCTGCGCTCCGTTGCCTGAAACCAAGACGACCGTCGAGTCTTCCATTCAGCTCAGCAAGGATCTCGACATTTCCGCCGTGCCCACACTCGTGGTTAACGGTCGCGAAGTTCCCGCCAACGCTCCCTACGAAACTTTGAAGCGAATCATCGAGTATCAAGCCAAGGCGGACGGGATCGCGCAGTAGTTGTGTTTTGAAACTGCAAGCGCAAGATCCGACGACCCCATTCAGGCGCATGCCTTGCGCATGAATGGGGTTAAGATCCCATCTTTGATTTTGCACCTATGTTCAGGCACGTCAATCAGGGCGTTGTCTGACCTCGCTCGATTCGAATGATCGGCGAGCGTCCTGCCGCCTGGGTCCCGCGAATCACACGGGGTGTAATTACGATCAGGAGGCTCGCGTAATTCCTCTGCACATCCGTGTCTGTCACCGTGTTGAGTCCCGGAATCTCCGTCAGCCCCGGCAGCCCGCTCAGTGCGCGGCTCTCTTCTTTGTCGACCTGGCTAACGATCACCACGCCTGAGCCATCTTTGAGGGTCACCACGCCCGAGTAGCTGCGATTGTTCAGGATAGGCAAGCCGTTGAGGGACGAACCTCCCAGCGCAGTGATCTTGAGGTCCATTGTCAGCGCCACATCGCCATTGCGCATCACACGCGGCGTTGCCTTGAACGTAAGGCCAAGGTCCTGGTATTCAATTTGGGGAATCGTTTGCGCTCCGGTATTCAGCTGCGAGAGCAGGGAACTCAAACTGCCCGAGGCTCCCGCTGTGGTCAGACCGGGAATGCTGATTCCCGAGGTGCCCAGGTTTGAGTATTGCGAGGTCTCGATCGGATACCGCGAGCCACTTTTAATCGTTCCCTCTTCGCCGTCGCCTAAATGCAGCTGGAGGTCGTCCAGCTCGCGCGACTCGGACGAATTCAGACTCAGATTGAACGTTGCGGGTCCCGGCGAAACTCCCGACAGCGTCAACCCGCCGCCGAAAAGGGCTATGCCGTTCTGAAATAGCGAACTCGAGACCTGGCCCGACGCCAGCAGAATTCCCAGGATTGCGAGCGTGTCGCCGGGCGACGCCAGTCCCGACGAAATAATCTGCTGCACCAGCGCCTGATTCTGATTCAGAATAGACTGCTCTTCCGCGTACACATTGAATGCAGTGATCTGCTGTGGTGGCTGCACTCCCGTGTTGCGCTGGTTACTGTGCGCCAGTTGGATCAGGCGAACATTCAGGAGGACCTGGCTGCGTCCGTCAAGCAGTTCGCGCAGCGTTGCATCGAACGCGTTCAGCTTGTCAGTTGTTGCGCGAACGGTCATGGTTCCGGAACTCTGCTGGACCACCGCCTGCTGAAGCTGGAAGACGTTCTTGGCCAGCGTGACGATCTCAGTCATCTCCGTGGTCGACAGGCCGCCGAGGTAGATCGTCTCAAACTCTTCGCGCATGTATTGCTGGCGATTCTCGCGTGTATCCTTCGCCACCAGGGCCCGGTGTGCATCGAGAGGCACGGTGAATGAATCCGTCGCCATATTCACTGCAAGTGTGGCCTGAGCAAAGGTCGCATCGTCCATATCGAATCGAATAGGCGGCCCCGTCACACTCTGGTCCACTGACGCTTGAATTCCGAACGACCGATAGACGGTCTGGATCACCGTGCGGCGATCCGATTTCAAATGAAAACTATGCGTGCCCCCGATCGGTTCGAGCGCTGGAGCAGGCGCCAGCAAATCGACATCCTGCTCGTAGAGGGGCTTTGCTTGTGCCGACGCTGCATCGGCAGCCAGTTCATCGAGGTGCTGGGCAACTTCAAGGTTATGCGGATCGAGTGCTGCTGCCTTCTGCAGTGCTGCCTGCTCCGCTGTCTTGTCGCCGCGAATGCGCGCCTTGGCCGCCGTCTGAATCAATTCGGTGACTTCATGACTGCGTGCCACTTCTGTCGCCGCACCGTAATTCATATTCCCCGGATCCAGTTCCGCGGCCTCCTGGTAATCCCGCATCGCCTCGTCATACTGCTGCTTTTCGAAGAGCTTGGTGGCACGCAAATAAAGCTTCGTCGCCCGCCTGCGATCGCTCCCGGTTACTTTATCGGCAGGTGGCTTTTCGCTAGCTTGCTTGCCTTGAGCGGCATTGAAAGGCGCATTCGCGGGCACAGTCGTTTGTGCCTGCTGCGCCCAGGCTGGCGTGGCCATCAGCAGAATGGCCGTAGCTGCGGCGAATGATACGAGCACCTTCTTCATGCCGGGCCCCGCGTCGCAGTGAGCAGATCGGCAAGCGTGGTCGTGCATGCTTCCGGCTTGTGCTCCAGCAATTCGTCAAAGGAGAAGTGACCAGTTGCCACTGCGATTACGGCCAACCCATTTGCGTGCGCCGCTTCAATGTCTCGCGGTGTGTCACCTACAACACATACGCTCGCCTGCGCTCCCGCCAACTCGCGCGCCTTCTCTGCCGCGTGTGCCACCAGTTCAGAGCGGACGGGGAAGTGATCACTGAATCCACCGAATCGAAACCACTCGCGCAGTCCCGCACGCTCGACCTTGATCCAGCCGATCATCTCCAGGTTGCCCGTGGCCACGCCCAGCGTTGCTCCGCGGTCGGCAAGGTGCCGCAGCGTCTGTTCCACGCCGGGCATGAGGATTGGCCGCAACTGATCGCGTCTCTCCGCGACGTTTCTGCACATGCTTTTCAGAATCGCCGCCATCTGAGGTTCCAGGACATCCGCTGGAACTCCGGCCAAAGTGCAGGCCTCGCGCAGGATTGACGTGTCAGTGTTTCCGGCCAGCGAAACGCCTTCGAGCGAGACCTCAAGTCCCATCACCTCCCGCACGGACGCGGGAAGGCTGTCCATATGTATGCGGTCGCGGCTTCGCAGAAGGGTGCCGTCGATATCGAACAAGTAGGCGTCCTGCTGATCCCAGGCAAACCCGCCTTCGATTGCAGTTCGTGCTTCGTTGTTCTGTTGAGTTGTCTGCATGCTGATGTGGAGCTGGCTTAACCTTGGCGAATGCCCTGGCGTGCGGCTCCAAATATAGGACGTTCGCTGCGTGGCGGACGCTTGAGCCCGGCGCGAATCTCCGCCAGGCTAATTCCCAGTTCTGCCATGGTGCGGCTGAGCGTGTTGCGGTGGATACCCAGCTCCTCTGCCGCCTTGCACTGGTTACCCTTGTTGGCCGCCAGCACTTCGCGCAGATACTGTCTTTTGAACTCCTTCACCGCATCCTCATAACGAATGCCGGTGGAATGCATCTGTGTTACCAGGCTGTCCAGGTCTCGTCTCACGTCAACCTCTTGCTCTATTAGATTGCCACAACCGGCAGGCTTCAGCCCGCGAAAAATTATTTGCTTTTTTCCTGGGGGATCAACTGCTGCGATTCGGATTCCAGCGACTGCAATTCCTTGCGCACACGGTCGCCCAGCCGCGATGGAGTAACCTGAACGCTCACGTGAAGTGCACCGAAGAAATATCGCGGCAGCCTTGCCTCCGTCAACCAGACCGTTTCTGGAAAGAACGCCACCGTAACCAGAATGCAGATTGTGACGAACACGATCCCTTCCACAAATCCAAAAACAGCACCGCCTAAGCGGTCCAGGCAGCCCAGGCCCACCTTCTGAAAAAGCTTGGCAAGGATCGACCCGACTATCGCTGCAATCACCATGACCATCAGCGCAATGATCAGGAAAGCCACGGCGTTTGCCACTTCGACAGAGTGAATCAGCGGCTTGAACACGGCTGCCAGGCGCCAGTAATTCCACGATGCCAGCGCCAGCCCCGCAATCAGCCCGGCCAGTGAAAATGCCGAACGAAAGAATCCTCGTGCCAGGCCTGCGAGGACCGCTGCCGCCAACACCACCACGATGATCCAGTCGACCAGCGTCAATCCATTCATGTTCATGCCTGTGCGTCCAGGTTCCGTCCGGTTAACCGGCGAAAGGCTTCAAGGTATTTATGCAGTGTACGCTCTACTACGTCCTGGGGGAGGCTTGGCGCGGGAGCCTGCTTGTTCCAGTGAATGCTTTCGAGATAGTCGCGTACAAACTGCTTGTCGAAACTGGGCTGTGCGCCGCCGGGTTTCCACAATGAAGCTTCCCAGAATCGCGATGAATCCGGGGTCAGCACTTCGTCAGCCAGCACGATACCGTCCTGTGTCGTCCCGAATTCAAACTTGGTGTCCGCCAGGATCATTCCACAAGACTCAGCGTGCGTGGCCGCCTTCTGGTAAATCGCCAACGTCAGGCGCCGCAGCTCATGGGCCACGTCTGTACCCACCGTTTGCTGAACATGCGCGAACGAAATATTCTCGTCGTGTGTTCCGTCCTGGCTCTTGGTGGATGGCGTGAACAGCGGCTCCGGCAATCGCGAACCGTCCTGCAATCCGGCCGGCAGTTTGATTCCGCATACCGCCCCCGTCGCCTTGTACTCCTTCCACCCTGAACCAGCAAGATATCCTCGGGCCACGCACTCGACTGGAAACATCTGCGCACGCTTGACCAGCATCGACCTGCCTTCAAGCTCGTCGGCATACGGCTGGAGTTCCGCAGGAAAGTCTGCAACTTTCGTGGCAATCAGGTGATTTGGCACAAGCTCACGCATCAGGTCAAACCAGAAGAGCGAGATCTGCGTCAGAATCTTGCCCTTGCCCGGAATGCCGGTGCCCAGGACATGATCGAATGCCGAAATGCGATCGGTGGCCACCAGCAGGAGCGCGTCGCCTACGGCATACAAATCACGTACCTTGCCCCGGCCGATGAGCAGAGTCGTGCCTAAATCTGTTTTCAATAGTGTTGTCATGGAAGGATCTTGCCTCGGCGCTGTGAATCTCCGATTTTCTTGCCCGCGCTCCGCTTTGTCAAACGAGCCCTATCCATTGTCTTTCCCTGCAGGAAACCCACGGATGCCCCGTACCGGGAATTCCACAAAGCCCTGTGACAGCCGTCACGGAGTGCAATTGGAAGTTAGGCGAAACTTCATTTGTCACCAAGGTTCGGGAGTGAGTTAGAAAACTCCCTTGAGCCGGGTGGCACGAGGCAGCAGTGGAAAGGGGAAGCCGCGGCTAGCTTCGTTTTATTGGGATCGCCAGTAGCTGTGTACTACCGACCTCCAGTGCCAGCTACTGGTCCCCGTCTTCATCTTGTGAATTCACAAGCAAGCGCCTCCGAAGCGAAGCTTTCCTTCGGGGGCGATTTTTTTGTTCCTTGATCCTCTCTGGCACCTTGTCTGAGAACATCACTGATGTCTGCGCCTAGCCAAAGCCAGCCTCTGTCGCCTTCACCCGGATTACCTGCTTTCGACCCACCTCGTTATAATTCAAAAATCCACTGAGAGGCACAAACCATGGGCTTGAAGAGACTCCTCCTCCTCGTCGCGTCGGTCGTCGTTCTTGCAGCATCATCCTTTGCACAGAACCTGCCAGCGGGCGTTCAGAAAGTTACGACCATCGAGGGTGTAACGGAATACGCCTTTCCGAATGGTCTGCATGTGCTGCTGTTTCCTGACGACTCCAAGCCCAAAATCACGGTCAACGTCGTCTACCGCGTCGGTTCCCGGAACGAGGGCTACGGCGAGACCGGCATGGCGCATTTGCTTGAGCACATGACCTTCAAGACCTCCACTTCGGGTCGCGAGCTTTTCAAGGAACTTACCGACAGGGCCGGCGGCTTTTTCAACGGGACGACCAACTACGACCAGACCATGTACTTTGAGACTTTCAATGCAGGCGACGATAACCTTCGCTGGGCACTTGGACTTGAAGCCGATCGCATGGTCCGCATGACGATGCTGAAGAAGGATCTTGATTCCGAAATGACGGTCGTGCGCAACGAAATGGAAGCGGGCGAGAACGAGCCGACACAGGTTCTCGAAGAGCGCGTGCTGGCCTCCGCGTACAATTTCCACAACTACGGCAAAACCGTCATCGGCAATCGCACCGACGTAGAGCGCGTGCCCATTGAGAATCTTGCGGTCTTCTATCGCAAGTACTACGAACCAGACAATGCCGACCTGATCATTGCCGGCCAGTTTGATCCGGCCAAGGCTCTCGGCATGGTTGCAGAGACCATCGGCGCTATCCCCAGGCCAACGCGCATTCTTACGCAGCCCTACACCTCCGAACCCACCCAGGAAGGCGAGCGCTCGGTCATCCTTCGCCGCGTTGGGAACATCCAGGATGTGATGGTTGCCTACCACATTCCCGCCGCGCTGCATCCTGACGCGGCTGCGCTGCAAGTGGCTGCGCAGATTCTTGGTGCTCCGCAAACAGGCCGCCTCTACAAGGAACTCGTTGACAGCAAGAAGGCCGTCTCGGTCTTCATGTACGCCAACGATATGCACGACCCGGGGTTCACATTAGCTTCGGCACAACTCAAGCCCGACGAGTCCATTGACGACGCGCAGCAGGCATTGCTCAAAGTGATTGAAGGTCTCGCTGCCAATCCGCCCACGCAGGAAGAGGTGGATCGCGCCAAGGGCCGCATTCTCAAAAACGTTGAACTGGCGCTCACGAACTCCCAGACCGTCTCGCTCATGCTTGGTGGCTACATCGGGGATGGCGACTGGCGCCTGCTCTTTCTCACGCGTGACGAGGTTGCGAAGGTCACGCCCGAAGATGTAACCCGTGTTGCCAAGGCGTATCTCAAATCTTCAAACCGCACCATGGGCGAGTTCATTCCCACCACTGCGCCCGACCGCGCAGAGATTCCCGCAACTCCGGATCCCGCGGAAGTTTTCAAGAACTACAAGGGCGGCGCTGCCATAGCGCAGGGCGAATCCTTCGATCCTACTCCACAGAACATCGAGGCGCGCGTCATCCGCGCCAAGCTGCCCAACGGCATGAAGCTCGTCATGTTCCCCAAAAGGACGCGCGGCGGAACGGTGGTGGCACGGATCAACCTTCACTTCGGAGATGAAAAGTCACTCGAGGGCAAGGGCACTGCGGCCGATATTGCCGGCTCGCTTCTTATGCGCGGCACCAAGAACAAAAACCGTCAGCAGATCCAGGATGCGACGGACCACCTCAAAGCACAGATCAGCGTCAACGGCGGCGTCGATCAGGCCAGCGCGAGCATCCGCACCCTCGATGCAAATCTCGCCGACTCCCTGCGCCTTGTGAGCGAGCTTCTACGCGAGCCATCTTTCCCCGAAAGCGAATTTGAACAGATTCGCCAGCAGCGCATCGCCAGCGCTGAGGAAGGGAAGACCGAGCCGAACAACCTCGTCCAGATTGATCTCTATCGCCATCTCAACGCGCAGTACAAGCGTGGCCAGGTCCACTATGTTTCCACGCTCGACGAAGAGATCGAAGACGATAAGAAGGTTTCGCTCGACGATGTGCGCGCTTTCTACAAGCAGTTTTACGGCCCCGGCGAGGGCGAAATCGTAATCAGCGGCCAGTTTGATCCTGAGCAGATGCGCAAGCTCGTTTCCGAACTCTTCGGCGACTGGAAGAGCGCGAGCCCTTATCAACGCGTGCCCGATACCTACACCAAAGTCGAGGCCGTCAATCACAAGATCGAAACGCCGGACAAGCAGAACGGACTCTTCCTCGCTGCCATGCCGCTCAAGATGAAAGACACCGACCCTGACTACACTGCGCTCACGATTGCGGGCATGGTCTTCGGCGGCTCACCCAACTCGCGCATCTTCCGCCGCATTCGCGTCAAAGACGGTCTGAGCTACGGCGCCGGCACACAGTTCCAGATTCCTACGGAAGACGATGCCGCTGCCATGATCGGGTTCGCGATCGCGGCGCCGCAGAATATGCCCAAGGTCGAAGCCGATTTCAACGAGGAGCTCGCTCTCGCACTGAAGGACGGCTTTACCGCCGACGAAGTGGAAAAGGCAAAAAAGACCTGGCTCGACTCACGTACAGTTCAACGCTCTGAAGAGGGCTCCATCGCATCGCTTCTCATCAGTCGCGAATACTGGGGACGGACTATGCAGTGGGATGCCAAACTCGAGGCCTCCGTCGCCGCACTGACGCCCCAACAGATCAATGACGCCTTCAAACGCCACGTCGATCCCGCGGCATTCACGATCGTCAAGGGCGGCGATTTCAAAAAGGTGGGCGCCTATCAATAACGCCATGTCTGAAATGTGCACAAAAAAAGCGATCCAGTTCTGATCCTCGATGGTCATCAACCATACCTTGCCGAACAACTCGACGACCGTGCCACGCGTTCCCCTGTCGGCCTGCGGCATTCCGCGTCCTGCTCGCAAACCAACTGCGTCCTCACCCCGCAAATCGCATGGGCGAGAACAGCCTGATCGGATGCGATGTCGATCCATCCATCGCCAGGTCCGCCAGGATCTCCCCGACAACGCTGGCGAACTTGAATCCATGCCCTGAAAATCCGCATGCAATCGAGCACGATGGAAACTGCGGATGCGTCCCGATCACAAATTGCTCATCGGGCGACATTGTGTACATGCACGTCTGAGCACGCAGCACGTTGCCTTCCAGGGCCGGTATGCGCACGCGTAATTGCTCGACGAGCCTTCGCAGATCCTGCTGATGAATCTCCCGGTCGACGCTCTCCGGCGTACACACATCGGCGCTGCCATGGATCGCCGCCTTCATTCCGCCTTCCGGCCCGTCAATCGCGGGGAAGCCGTATCCATGTGCTCCGCCGAGCGCATCTTCGCACAGGAACACCGGAAAGCGATCCGGCAAAAACGGCGTCACCCCCGTCTTTGGCTGGATCCAGGCCATCACCTGCCGCGTTACGCGCAGCGGAATAATCCCATCGAGCGCCTGGTTCGCCCACGGTCCGGCCGTAATCACGAGATGTCCCGCACTGTATGTGCCTTTGCCTGTCCGCACCTCGACGCGATCTTTTTCGGCCGACAACGCTACAACGCTCTCTTCGAATCTCAGTTCAGCGCCCGCGTGTGAAGCTCGCGCCAACTGCGCGCGAATGCACTCCTCAGGAAACAGGTATCCGGCGTTCGTCTCATGCACCGCAACGTCGCCGGCCAGCGGAAGCACCTCCGGAAACCGCGTAGTGATCGCGCGCCCTTCCAGCACTTCGAAGGGAATCGAGTGCTGTGTTGACGCCTCAATCGTGCGCCTGACCAGATCGCCATCTCCCGAGCCAATGTTCATACCGCCGGTGATGTTGAGCAGGCGTGTGCCTGTATCTCTTTCGAGCTTTCGCCATAATTCATAGGCGCGCAATACCAGGGGAATGTAATCGGGGCTCTCAAAATAAGCCTGGCGAATCATCCGCGAGGCACCATGCGACGATCCCTTGTCGTGCGGGGAGGTAAATTGCTCGATTCCGAGCACGCACTTTCCCCGCTCCGCAAGATGCTGCGCAGCTGCGCTCCCCATCGCGCCAAGTCCGAGAACAATGACGTCGTATGCCATCAGCTCAATTCTGATCGTTGGGATTCAAAGGGTGAATGCTCCTCAGCAGTTTTGGTATTTCCAGTTTCGCTGCTTGCCTTCGCTTATCCACTCGATCGCCGTTTCGATCCGCTTATCGCGCGTCTCGGGGCGCTTGGCATCGGCAATCCACTCAACATATTCCTTTTTGCAACCGGGGCTGAAGGCCGCGAAAACAGTAGCGGCCTTTTTGTTGGCCTTCAGCGCCTTTGCGAACTCCGGTGGTGGCTCCATCGGCTTCGCGGGAGCCTTCACGACTTTTTGCCGCGCTGCAATCGGACTGGTGTACTCGCCCTTGTCGATGAATGCCACAGCCTGTTTCAACACGCCGAGCATTTCTTTCTTCGGCGGAAGATCGCGGACGATCGTCAGGCGGCCGAGCGAACCCATTGCGCCCGGTTTCAGGAGATCCATCTCGCGCAGGACGGCGGAGATCTCTTCACCCCAGAATCCCCAACTGCAATGCTCGTTGAAGGCTGACATGTTGCCGACGATCGCGCCTTTGTATTCGAAGAAAGGCCTGCTCCACTTCATCGTCTCTACAACGGTGGGGCAAGCTTTGTGCACCAGTTCGCGGATCTCAAAAAGAATAGGCTGCGCGAAGGGCCTGGCTTTCGCAATGTACGCATCAACGCGGGGATCAAAGGAGGAAGTTGGGCTCACGGTTCCACTCCAGGTTGAGATGGAAACCAGTGTAAAGGTATTTGCAAAGATTTGAGGAGGTGTCTGCGCCGATGTTCAAGCGTCCTCGCTTGCCCATGTCTCAAAAGCGAGACATGGGCCCAGATTTCTCCCTAATCCACGAGGTCCTCTGCAGGTTAGAAGCTCTACGCCGTTGCCCGTTGCTGCTCCTGACCGCCCAACTTCACGCTCACGACCTTCGACACGCCCGGCTCCTGCATGGTCACGCCATAAATCATGTCGGCGGAGTGCATCATGCGTTTCGAGTGCGTGACCAGCAGGAACTGTGTCTCCTTGCTCAGCGAGTGCAGCAGGTCGGCCAATCGGCCCACGTTCGTTTCGTCCAGCGCCGCATCCACTTCGTCCAGCACGCAGAAGGGGCTTGGCTGGAACTGGAAGATGCCCACCAGCAGCGCCAGCGCCGTCAGCGCCTTCTCGCCGCCCGAAAGCAGCAGCACGTTCTGCAATTTCTTGCCTGGTGGCGAGGCCACAATCTCCAGCCCGCTCTCCGCCTGATTCTCCACGTCCGTCAGCCGCAGGAAGGCCTGCCCGCCATGGAACAGCCGCGTGAATACCTGCCCGAAGTTTTCGTTGATGCGCGCAAACGCTTCGTCAAATTTGGTGCGCGAAATCTGGTCGATCTCCTTGATCGACGCCTGCGTATTCTCGATCGACTCCATCAGGTCCGTGCGCTGCGCTTCAAGGAAGCTGTGCCGCTCCGCCGTCTCCTTGTACTCCTCCAGCGCCATCATGTTGACCGGACCCATCTGCTCGATCTTCTGCCGCAGCGTTCTGCACGTCTCTTCTTCAACGGCCAGTAATTCATCGGCGATGCGGACAATCTCCGCGTCCGCGCGCAATGCGGCGGCCTCGGCATTCACTTCTGCAAGACAGCTCGCTTCCAGATGCTCCAGGTCAGAACGCAGCTTCGCCGCCTGGTTCGACCTGCTGCTGCGATCTTCGCGCAACTGGTCCAGCGCCGCGCGCACCGTCTTCAGCTCTGTCTCCATCGCCAAAAGCTGCTGCCGAACCTCGTGCGCCTGCGCTGTAATCGTCTCTGCGAGTGCCAACGCTTCGGCTTTCAGTGCGGTCAACTCCTGCTGGCGCTGTGCCAGTTCCACACTTTCGCGGATGCGCTGGTCCTTCTCTGCCTCCGCAGCTGCACGCTGTTGCTCGATCGCCAATACTCGCCGTTCGAGATCGCTGTGCAGCCGGTCGATGCGCTGGAACGCCGCCTCTGCGCCGCGTCGCCGCTCTTCGAGACCGGCAAGCTCCGCCGTCAATTTTGCCGCCTCATGTTGCAGCGTTTCGCGCGTCTGCCGCATGGCCGTGAGACCAGTCTGTTGCTCTTCCAGTGTGGCCTCGGCGGTTGTGTGTTCGCTTTCCAGCCGAACCGCCTCTTCGCGCTTCTGTTCGATTACCGCATGCTTTGCCTCACGCGCTTCCTTGTTGCGTCCGGCCTGCAACATCCATTCCTGCAGCCGCCGCTCGATGCGCTGCGCCTCATTCTCCATCTGCTTCAGCGCCGCGCCCTGGTCAGCTGCGTCGCGTTCTGCCTGCCTGCGTTCTTCGCTCCGGGCGTCAAGCTGTGCCGTCATCTCCTCGATCTGACGCGTCAGAGTTGCCGCCTCCAATTCTGCTTTACCAAGATCGCGCTCCAGCGTCGCCAGCCGCATCTCTGTCTCGCGCAGATCACGCTTCAGCACCAGGGGACCGGCGCTCGCCGGCTTGCCGCCGGTCACCGTCGCATTGTGGAAGCATTCGCCGCCCGGCGTCAGGAAGTATGCATGCGTATGCTCATTCGCCATCGCCTGCGCCAGCTCGGCCGTCTCGACAAGATAGCCATCGCGTAGCTTCGGGAGGATGGTTTCAAGCGATCGCCCGAACCCGTTCAGTACGCGTACGGCATCCTTGAGAGGCGTCACGCCCGGCCGGGCGATTGTCTCCGCCGTCTCTTGAAAAAGGGCAGCCTGCGCAGAATCGTGGATTAAAAATGTCGCGCGTCCATCCACGCCTGACTTGAGGACGCGCACGCCTTCTTCGGCCGCATGCCAGCTTTTGACCACGACATAATTGAGCTCTTCGCGCAGAAACTCGTCGACCACGCCTTCATGCTCGCCGCTCACTTCAATGAAGTCCGCGAGCGTCCCCACCGGTGTCGACCCATTCTGCAGCGCTCCCGGCTTCAGCAGGCGACGAACCGTTTCAGTCGAATAGCTGTGATCGCGAATCAGCGACTCCAGTGAATCCTTGCGTCCGACGGCTGTTGCCTGCTCGCTACGCAGCTGATTGCCGCGCTCGCGAGCTGCATTTTCATCCGCGCGCCGCGCTTGCAGTTGCTCGCGCAACTCCGCAATCTCGATTTCGAGCCGTTTGAGCGTTTCCGCAGCGGACTCAAATCGCAGTCGTGCTTGTCCGCTCTGCACACCCAGGGTTTCCTGCTCATTGCGCGCCTGGCTCATTTCGGCGTTGAGCCGCTCGGCCTCGCGCTCCAGTGCCGCCAGGCTTTCTTCCGCCTGTGCTGTGCTGTTTCGCGCGTTGCCCGCCAGCGTCAGCAGGTGCATCGCATGCCTGCGATCTGCCTCAAGCGTGCGCTCCGCGTTGAAAACCTCATCGGCGGCGACGCGCGCTGCGTGCTGGCGTTCTTCCACTTTCTCGTGAAATGCTCGCGCTTCTCCGGCCGCCGTCTCCAGAAAGGCCCGATGCTGCTCGCGCTCCTCGGCAATTCCGCCCAGTTGCGTCCGTGTCTGGTCAAGCTCGCCCGCGGCCGCTGCCAGCCGCGCCTCGAGCTCCGTTACGCGCTCGGCATTGCTGCGTTCCCGCGCAGCGGCCCGCTCCAACTCCACGGCCGATGAGTTGGCGCGATTCTGCGCTTCCTGTCCTTCGTGATCCAGCTCATACCCGCGCTCCGTCAGCGAGTGCTGGCTGCTCTCCATGGTCCCGATTTCGGTCGCGCCGTTCGCAATCTTCTCAGCAAACGCCGCGATCTCCCGCTCCAGGCGGGCTTGCTCGGCATCCATCAGTGCCATGCGGCTCGCCAGCACCACGCGCAGGCGGCCGCGCAGTTCGTCGCGCACCTGTGCAAAGCGCTCCGCCTTCGAGGCCTGCCGTTTCAGGCTGTTCATCTGTCGCGTCACTTCTTCAAAAATATCGTCGATGCGGGCCAGGTTCTGCTTCGAACTTTCGAGCCGCAACTCCGCTAGCCGCTTCTTCGTTTTGAAACGCGTAATTCCCGCAGCTTCTTCGATAATCGCGCGCCGGTCATGCGGCTTCGAACTCAGCAATTGCCCGATGCGTTCCTGCCCGATAATCGCGTAGCTCTCTGGTCCCAGGCCCGTGCCCATGAAAATGTCCTGAATATCGCGGAGACGGCAAAGCTTTCCATTGAGAAGATATTCGCTCTCGCCTGTCCGGAACAGCCGCCGCGTGATGACAACCTCACCCTTTTGCGGAGTGCGATTGAACTTTCTGCGACGAATTTTCAACATCACCGGCTGCGGTCCACCGGTGCTGGCCTGGATGCCGCCTTCCGCTTCCGGCGCTTGCAATTGAACTGCGCCGTCGGCAGCAGTCTCATCTTCGTCCAGAACCTGACCAGGCTGTTCCGACGCGATGATCTCTTCGGCTTCTGCAGCCTTCTGGCGACGCAACTCGTTTTCGTCCCAGTCCGTTGGTCCATCGTGATCGACCACTACATCGGGCTCAACTGGTATCGGGCCCTCGTACGCCTCTGGATCGACCATGGTGATGGTCACTTCGGCCATTCCCAACGGCTTGCGCTCCCGCGTTCCGGCAAAGATCACGTCGGCCATGCTGCCGCCGCGCAGGCTCTTGGCGCTCTGCTCGCCCAGCACCCAGCTCACCCCGTCAAGGATGTTCGACTTTCCGCACCCATTCGGCCCCACCACCACGGCGATACCTGTTCCCGGCACAGTCAATTCTGTGCGGTCGCAAAAGCTTTTGAAGCCGAGGATGTGGATTTTTTTCAGTTTCAGCATGCTCACTCCGGATCAGCGGGATACGAACGATTTCGCGTGAAATCGGAACCGGAAGACCGGGAAACCCCGCGAGGCGATCCCTGCTCGTCGGGCTGGTCGTTCGGCGCCTGGTTCACGCCTTAAGGGAAAGAAAGACCCTCTTCGATTACAGACTCTAAGGAGCCTAAAAGTCAGGGTCAATCGTGGGGAGAGGTTCTTTTGTGGATAAGGGGGTCCCGAATCCATCTTCTTCGAGTATTTTAGGCTTTTTTCGGAAATGATGCTTCTTTCATTGTGTTTAGCCCGACTTTTCCACAGCGGAACGTGATGAGTTTTTAGCGTAAATTTGCCGGGAAACTGACTGCCTTCCGAATGATTTTCTCAAGGGCTCTAAGCGCCTGCGCTCGAGGAAACCCCGGCCGGCTCGCCAGCCGGATGGTTCTGCGCGACCGGCCGGTCAGCGGCAGGAGCGCGATGCCGCGTTGTCCAAGCGACCCCGCGGCCAGCGCGGGAATCAGCGTGGCACCATATCCGGCGGCAACCAGGTTGACCAGCGTCTCCAGCGTTGCCGCCTGCATAGACCCCTGGAGCCTGCTTCGCGCATGACCAAGCCCATGGCCGCCATGCTTGCCGCCGCAAGCCGCCAGCGCCTGGTTGGCCAGGCAGTGTCCCTCGGCCAGCACCAGCAACTCATCTTTCAGAGTCTCTTCATCCACGCGCTTTGCCGCAGCCAGGCGGTGATTTCGAGGCAAGGCCGCGAGCAGGGGTTCCTCATACAACTTGATCTCAGTAATCTCAGGCGCATCGGTTTCGGTTGCCAGCAATGCCGCATCCAGCTTGTGATTTCTCAGCGCATCGACAAGGGCCCGGGTCTGGTCTTCCCACAGCTCGATTGTCAGGCCTGGATACCCCTGCTTTAGCGGCTTCAGAATCAGGGGCATCAGGTATGGCGCTATTGTCGGAATCACGCCCAGCTTCAGCGGTCCCACCAGCGGATCGCGGGCCGCCCGCGCAACGGCTTCCATCTGCGCCGCTTCGGATAGAGCGCGCCGTGCATGGCCCAGAATCTGGCTTCCCACAGGGGTGATGTCCACGCGCTTGTTGGTGCGCTCCAGCAGCGTCACACCTAACTCGTCTTCCAGCTTTTTGATCTGGCTGCTCAGCGTAGGCTGGCTTACATTGCAAGCTTCCGCAGCACGGCCAAAATGGCGATGCTCCGCGATAGCAACCAGATATCGCAATTCCTGCAGATTCATTCTGTCTCCGGAGTTCAGAGTTCGAAGTTCTTGGTTCACAGTTCCTGTTCGCGCCGGCGCGAACTAACTCAGGACGAAGAATTGTGAACCACGAACTGCATTTCTCATCATAGACTCAGCCAATCATCATCAAAGAAACAATTGATTTGCCATATCGTAGTCCGCAGCGATACCTTAGGCTTACATGCGAAGTATTTGTGCCGGGAATCGCCCGGAGACCTCCTTCCGAACCAGCAATCCTTCAGCAACCAACATCAGGAGACATCATGTCCAGCGAAGCACAGTGCCCGTTCTCGAACGGCGCAATCAAGCACACATCGGCAGGCGCAAAGGGTAACCGCGACTGGTGGCCCAATCAATTGAACCTTGGCATTCTGCATCAGAATTCCTCGCTCTCGAATCCGATGGAAAAGGAGTTTGACTACGCTCAGGAGTTCAAAAAACTCGATCTCGATGCGGTGATCAAAGACCTGCACACCGTCATGACCGATTCTCAGGACTGGTGGCCAGCGGATTTCGGGCATTATGGACCGCTCTTCATCCGCATGGCGTGGCACTCTGCCGGCACGTACCGCATTCATGACGGTCGTGGCGGAGCAGGACGCGGCGCGCAGCGATTCGCGCCGCTCAATAGCTGGCCCGACAACGTCAATCTCGACAAGGCGCGTCGCCTGCTATGGCCGGTCAAGCAGAAGTATGGCCGCGCAATCTCCTGGGCCGATTTGATGATCCTTGCAGGCAACGTCGCTCTTGAGTCAATGGGCCTGAAGACATTCGGATTCGGCGGCGGCCGCGCGGACATTTGGGAGCCGGAGACGGATACCGACTGGGGTCCTGAGACCACCTGGCTCGGCGACCAGCGCTACAGCGGCGATCGCGAACTTGAAAACCCCCTCGCAGCCGTGCAGATGGGTCTGATCTACGTGAACCCCGAAGGCCCTAACGGCAATCCCGACCCCGCGGGATCGGCACGCGACATCCGCGAGACCTTCGCCCGCATGGCGATGAACGACGAGGAGACAGTGGCTCTCATTGTTGGCGGCCACACCTTCGGCAAGACGCATGGAGCTGCCGCTGCAAGTCATGTTGGCGCGGAGCCCGAAGGCACGAGCTTTGAGGAGATGGGACTCGGCTGGAAGAACAGCTACGGTACCGGCGTGGGCGCCGACGCCATCACTAGCGGCATTGAAGTCATCTGGTCCCAAACCCCCACCAAGTGGAGCAACAACTTCCTCAAGAATCTTTACGGCTTCGAGTGGGAACTGACCAAGAGCCCAGCCGGCGCGCACCAGTGGAAGCCTAAGGGCAACGCAGGTGCAGACACCGTTCCCGATGCGCACGACCCCAAAAAGCGTCACCAACCCATGATGCTGACCTCGGATATCGCGCTGCGTGTTGATCCGACTTACGAAAGGATCTCACGCGACTTCCTCAACAACCCTGACAAGCTGGCCGACGCGTTCGCTCGCGCATGGTTCAAGCTCACGCACCGCGACATGGGTCCAATCTCCCGCTATCTCGGCCCGTTGGTTCCGAAGGAAGAGCTGATCTGGCAGGACCCTGTTCCCGCTGTCGATCATGAACTAGTCAACGACAAGGACGTCGAAGCGCTGAAGGCTAAGGTTCTGGCTTCCGGCCTCTCGATCTCTCAACTCGTCAGCACCGCCTGGGCTTCCGCTGCAACCTTCCGCGGCAGCGACAAGCGCGGGGGCGCCAATGGCGCTCGTATTCGTCTTGAGCCGCAGAAAAACTGGGAGGTCAATCAGCCTGCCGAATTGGCAAAGGTGCTTTCGAAGCTTGAATCCATTCAGAAAGGCTTCAACGCATCGCAGAAGGGCGGCAAAAAGATTTCGCTAGCTGACGTCATCGTTCTCGCTGGCTGCGCAGGCGTCGAGTCTGCCGCCAAGAAAGCGGGCCACAACGTCAAGGTTCCATTCGAACCCGGCCGCACTGATGCCTCACAGCAGCAAACTGATGTGGCTTCCTTCGCGGTGCTGGAGCCAATCGCTGACGGCTTCCGCAACTACGCTCGTAAGGGAACCGAAGAACACGCCGCCGCGTTGCTGCTCGATAAGGCGCAGCTCCTCGGCCTCACCGGACCGGAGATGACCGTCCTCATCGGCGGCATGCGTGCCTTGGGAGCGAACGTCGCGCACTCGCCGCACGGTGTCTTCACAAAGCGCCCCGAGACGCTGACCAATGACTTCTTCGTCAATCTGCTCGACATGGGGACGAAGTGGGCGAAGTCAGAGAAGTCGCCGGACGTTTTGGAGGGCCGCGATCGCCACACCGGCGAACTCAAGTGGACAGCCACTATCGTTGACCTCGTCTTCGGATCAAATGCTCAGCTCCGCGCGATCGCTGAGGTCTACGCCAGCAGCGACTCAAATCAGGCCTTCGTGCACGACTTCGTCGCTGTCTGGAGCAAGGCAATGAATGCGGATCGTTTCGATCTGCTCCGCAAAGGGCATATCGAAGACGTTCCTCCTTCAACCCATCCGGTTGCCGAAACTGTGGCCGGAGACTGAAGGCATCTAACGACCGGGGGAACCCCATTCATGGCGCCGTTTCATCGCGTCATGAGTGGGAATCCAACAGAGCTTCGAGCCCAACGACATGCCTTCGCAGCTGGCCTGAAACTCCGGGCTTCTCCGCCTGCACATCCGGGCGGGTTCGCATCAGCGCTCCAGCCCGGAACTGTTTCATATCTCCCGCGTCCCGCAAACTGCCTGGTTTCCGTGCAACGGGGATTCCTGCTTGCCGTGTGTGCTCTCTGGGTACGCGGACCACCTCATCGATATCCTCCGCATCCCACAGCCATCGAGATCAACGAGGTGGATCATGAGCAATCTCAACACGGTCGAATCGATGGCAATCGCGAACGCCCGGCCTGAGAACGGCAAAGTCGCCGAGGCGCTTCTCGACGAACTGCAGCAGCACCCCGAAGGCATCGGCGGCCTTATTCAGACCTTCCAGCGCAATGGCATGGGCCCTTTCGTCGAGCAGTGGTGCGCGGGCAAACTGCTGCCGCCGAATCCCACCGCAATCGAAGGCGGCCTCCACGGCACGGGTCTCATGGGGACTATTTCAGAGCGCACCGGCTTCTCAGACGGCCTCGTCCGCGGGGCGCTCGCGGTGGTCATTCCGATACTTGTCCATCACATGGTTGGAAACCACCACATGAGCCCGACGAGCCAGCCCCTCGGCGCCCAACCGGTGCCTGGCGATCTCTTGCAATCAATCCTCGCGCGCCTTTAACTCACTGCGCTTCGAGGCGCCGTTCTTTGAGAAGTGCAGAGCGCGCTGAGTACTGATCATTGACGGCTGAATTCAGACCTAATGGGCAGCCGCTTGCGCAAGGGCTTCAATCACCGCGAGGTTTTTCATCAACTCCGCAGGTACGCCGTGCCGTTCCACTAGATACTGTGTACTGTTGTAAGAAATTGAAACCTTGCCGAATTCATCTTCCGCGACCAGAATCTTCAATGGAAGATCAATCGCGATACTGGGCGCAGCCAGCATCACAGGTGTTCCTGCCTTGGGATTTCCGAAGATTAGCAGCTTCGTATTTGGCATCCGCATTCCAGCTTTTGCCGCTTCGCCGCTGTGATCCACCTCGGCGAACAGGGTCACTCCCCTGGTCTGCAGGACTGCCTTGAGTTTTTGTACCGTTTCATCCACAGAATGATCGCTGGGAATCTGCGCAAAGCCGCTGATGTTCGACACGGAAAAACCTCCTTGTTGCTTCGGAACCGGATCAGGTGGTGCCGTGCACTGAGATGAGATAGACAGCCATCGCCAGTCCCACGAGCGCCAGCAGAAATGCAATCGTGACAGCCGGTGCTGGGGCATGGGAAAACGAAGTGTCTCCGCGGTCGAGCCGGCGGGCTAGTCGGAGGTGGCGATAGCCTGCGATCACATCCACTACCACGCCGAGCACGATCAGTGCAGTGCCGAACCACAGAGATAACCCATAGTTTTGCGACACTTTGGAATTCTGCGCGATGTGCAACTCCTGCAAAAACAGACCAAATCGCGCCACCACGAATCCGAATCCCATCATTGCCAACCCCGTACGAATCCAGGCGAGCAATGTGCTCTCGGCGGCGAGATAGTCTCTCAGGGTTGCGTGGGAGGTAGCAGCGTCAGAACTCTTCATTTGCACGAAATCCCCGGGAATAAGAAGACTTCTGAGGATGTGATTGTAAAGTGTTCCTCCCGGTTGTACCAGATTTGTTACTTCACCCCGTGACCGGTGCCCGCACGCATATCGCCGCGCTTCTGTAAAGTTGAAGCAGGGAATCAACTCCTCTCAGGTCCCACTGCATTTGACCAGATACTCCAATCCCGAAAATCTTGTCGAGCTTCTCCACTCGGTCTTCGGCTTCGCGCGCTTCCGCGCCAATCAGGAACCAGTGTGCCGTGCCGCGATCGAGGGACGCGACTTGCTTCTCGTGATGCCCACCGGGGCAGGGAAGTCACTCTGCTACCAGCTTCCTGCCATCGCTCTCGGCGGCACCGCGCTCGTCATCTCGCCGCTCATCGCGCTGATGGAAGATCAGGTCGCCAAACTCGCCGCTCTCAATCTTCGTGTTGCCCGCATCCACTCCGGCCTTGACCGCTCCATCTCCCGACAGGCCTGCGTCGACTATCTTGCCGGCGCGCTCGACTTTCTCTTCATCGCGCCCGAGCGTCTGCGCGTTCCCGGCTTTCCTGAAATGCTTGCCAAGCGGCCGCCCGCGCTCATCGCGATCGACGAGGCTCACTGCATCTCGCAATGGGGCCACGACTTTCGCCCCGATTACCGTATGATCGGCCAACACATTCCTGCACTTCGCAGCGGTTCAGATTCCGTGCCGGTGCTTGCTCTTACTGCCACAGCTACGCCCACCATGCAGGCCGACATTACCGCCCAACTCGGCATGATCAACCCGGCGCGCTTCATCCATGGATTTCGTCGCGACAATCTGGCCATCGAAGTTGTAGAGCTTTCTGTGCCTCAGCGGCCAAGAGCGATATGCGGGCTGCTCTCCTCTCGCGATCGCCGTCCCGCCATTGTGTACGCCACCTCGCGCAGGCAGTCTGAAAGCGTTGCCGCAGAATTGTCGCAACTGATGCCCGCGGCCGCCTATCACGCAGGACTCGACGCCGACACCCGCGAGAGGGTGCAAAGCGCCTTTCAGTCCGGCCAGCTTGAAGTCGTTGTCGCCACCATCGCCTTCGGGATGGGAATCGACAAGGCCGACATCCGTACCATCATCCACGCCGGCCTTCCCGGCACCCTCGAGGGCTACTACCAGGAAATCGGTCGCGCCGGACGCGACGGCGCACCCAGCCGCACTTTCCTCATGCACTCCTATGCCGACCAGCGCACCCACGACTTCTTCCTCAATCGCGACTACCCACCTACCGATCATCTTCACCAGGTCTTCCACATGCTTGGTGAAGATGATCGATCCATTGACGAGATTCGGGCTAATTCAAAACTCTCTGAAGAAGAATTCGACAAAGCCCTGGAGAAGCTCGAAATCCACGGCGGCGCCCGAGTCGACTTTATCGGCAATGTCACCGTCGGCGCATCCGGATGGAAGAAGACCTATTCCATCCAGGCCCAGCACCGCGCCGAGCAATTCGAAAGTGTTCTGCGCTTCACCACCTCCAGCGAGTGCCGCATGTCCGCACTCGTGCGCCACTTTGGCGACGAGGCCGATGCCGCGCAGTCCTGCGGCGTCTGCGACATCTGCGATCCGGCTGGAGCCATCCTGCGCCTGTTCCGTCGCGCTACGAATTCCGAGCGATCACTCGCTCAATCCATCCTCGACGAACTGCGCCCGGTCGACTACAAAGCGGCGGGAACGCTTCAGAAATCCGTTGATCCCTCCGGCCGGCTCACGCGCGACGACTTCGATGGAATCCTCAACGCTATGACCCGCGCTGGCCTCGCCGCCATCGAGGACGCCGAATATGAAAGAGATGGCGAGGTCCGTCGCTATCGCAAGGTAAGCCTCACCCAATCCGGTCGCGCCCTGCGCTCCGTTGCGCAGGCTGAATTGCTCCTCAGTGACGGCATCGTCGAAGAATTCGCCGAACCGACAAATCGGAAGCATCTCCGAAAGATTTCAAAACGCGATGCAACCCATCCCAGAGCAGAAGCAGATCGTTCGGCGGGTCAAACTTCGCGCATTGCCAAAAGCGAACTCGTTCCGCCAAAGTTGTCCAATGACGGAGAGGCCCTCGCCGCGCGCCTCAAAGAATGGCGTACCGGAGAAGCCAAACGCCTGCGCGTGCCTGCTTACTGCGTCATGCACGACCGCACCCTCGCCGCCGTGGCTTACGCCTGCCCCACCAACCCGCGCCAGCTTCTCGAGGTCGACGGCATCGGTCCCGCAAAATTGGAAAGATTTGGCCCCGCGATCCTTGAGATCTGCGGAGCCAAATCCTGAGAGCCGAAAACTGATAACTTAATTCTGAAAACCTCGTTACGCCACTCGTTCAATCGTTACCGACTGCAGTACGACCGGCGTCTTGGGTTTATCCTGCCCGCCTCGCGGAACCTTCGAAATCTTGTCTGCAATCTCTTGACCTTCGACAACTTCGCCGAAGATCGTGTGTTTTCCCGTGAGCCAATCTGTTGGCGCAACTGTGATGAAGAACTGGCATCCGTTGGTGTTTGGTCCCGAGTTAGCCATCGCAAGCTTGCCCTTGGTGTCAAACCTGTGCTTCGATCCCCTCGTCTCGTCTTCAAAGCGATATCCCGGTCCGCCCATACCCGTCCCCGTCGGATCGCCGCCCTGGATCATGAAGTCAGGGATCACCCGGTGAAAGATCGTTCCATCAAAGAGCTTGCTCGTCGACTTTGCATGCGTCGAGGGATGAACCCATTCCTTCGTGCCTTCTGCCAACTCGATAAAGTTCTTCACCGTAATCGGCGCGTCCGACTCAAACAGCCGTGCAACAATCTTGCCTTCGCTTGTGTTGAAAGTTGCATAAGTTCCTGGTGCGTGTGCCATAAGTAACTCCTCTGGAAATTTCTGAACAAGTCAGGGTCTTGGAAGGGCACGGCTCGGGGTGTCCTCCGGGTCGCGTGCCAAGATTAACCGCCAATTGAGCCGGCTCTGCCCGTGAGGTAATGCCGCATAACCAGACTACTGCTGCGGTGCCGCTTGAGGCTGCGCAGCCGCTGCCGGATCGGGCGGGACCGCTTGACCTTCGGGAACAATCGTTACCTTTTTCAACACCACTGGTGTTACCGGCTTGTCGTTGTCGTCGCGCTGCACGCGCGCAATCGCTTTCACCACACTGATGCTCGGTTCATCGCACTGCCCGAAGATCGTGTGGTGTTGGTTCAGATGCTCAGTCGGCACTTCAGTGATGAAAAACTGGCTCCCGTTGGTGTTCGGGCCAGAGTTTGCCATCGCCAGCCGTCCAGGGACATCGAAGTTTAAATCCGGGTTGAATTCGTCTTCAAACGTATATCCTGGATCGCCCGCACCGGTTCCTGCCGGGTCCCCGCCCTGAATCATGAATTCCGGTATGACGCGGTGAAAAACTGTTCCGTCATACAGGGGCTTGCTGTGCATCTTCTTCTGCGTCTGGGGATCGATCCAGTCTTTCGTACCCTCGGCGAGCGCAATGAAGTTTGCTACTGTCTTTGGCGCTTCCTTCTGAAAGAACTGACACGTAATCCGCCCCATCGACGTATCCATGATGACTGTGGGTCCATTAGGACGAATCATCGCCGCGGGTGTGGCCTGCGGCGCATCGGGCAGTGCCGGTTCCACTGGTTTCTGAGTTTCCTGCCCGAGCGCCGCCATCGTTGTGACTGCCAAAGCAAAGGTCGAAATCAACAAGCTGGTTCTGAGTCTCATGCAGGTTCGAGGGTAAATCATCCCGCGTACTAGTTGCCAGAGCCCGCCACCGGCCATGTATGTTTATCGAATGAGCTTTGCACACCTTAAACACTTCCCCGGGCGCCTCACTCTCCTGGCGTTCGCGCTTTTGTGCCTTGGAATCGCCCCTGTGCGCGTTGTGGCGCAGGCCGACAAGGCGCCAGCCGCCACCGAAAAAGACAAGCCCACTCCCAAACCGGCCGACGACAAATCTGCGCTGCCCCCTCTGCCTCCTGAGGCGCACGCCGCTCAGTCCATCCAACTTGACGGGAAGACTCTCAAATACACCGTGACTGTCGGTGCGATTCCCACGCGTGACAGCGACGGCAAAGTCGCCGGCGAAGTTGTTATCACCTCCTACACAGTGGAGGGGGCGAACCGGCCCGTGACTTTCGCCTTCAACGGGGGCCCCGGCGCATCCTCGGTCTATCTGAACTTCGGCGCCATTGGACCCAAGCATCTTGACGCCGGCAACGAAGGCGACAGCCCCTCCGACCCGACTAACCTTGTCGACAATGCCGGCACATGGCTCGACTTCACCGACCTGGTCTTCATCGATCCCATCGGTACCGGCTTCAGCCGTTCCCTGGTTCCGGAAGCCGAGGCGAAGAAGCTTTTCTACAGCACCGAACCCGACATCGAATATCTCTCCCGCGTCGTCTACGACTGGCTGGTGAAAAACGACCGCCTGAGCTCGCGCAAATATCTCGTTGGCGAAAGCTATGGCGGGTTCCGCGGGCCCCGCATCACGCACTATCTGCAATCGCAGCTTGGCGTCGCAATGAACGCCGTCGTTCTCGTCTCACCCTATCTCAACCCCACTATCGAGAATGATGGCCTTCTCTCGCCGCTTCCCTGGATGATGACGCTGCCCTCCATTACCGCAGCCCATCTGGAACGCGAGAAAAAGCTGACGCCGGAGGCTATGGCCGACGTTATCGCTTACACCCAGGGCGAGTACGCCACTACTCTCATCAAAGGCCACTCCGACGATGCCGCCATGCAAAGGATGATTGCCAAGGTCACCGAGCTCACCGGTCTCGATCCCGCGTTCGTAAAATTTTCCGGCGGACGCATCGAAACGGGCGCCTACCTCCGCGAAGTCCATCGCGAAGAGGGCAAGCTAGGCTCGGTCTACGACTCCAACGTGACTTCGTTTGATCCCTTCCCGTTCGCGCCCGAGCAGCGTGCGAACGATCCAATCCTCGCCAGTATTGTCGCCCCGCTCACCACCGCAATGGTCGACTTTGTCACGCGCACGGTGGGCTGGAAAGTCGATGCGCGTTACAACGCGCTTTCGTTCGAGGTGAATCGACTCTGGAATCGCGATGCTGAACTGCGCCAGGGCTCAGTGCCCGATCTGCGCGAGGCGGTTGCCGCCGATCCCAAGATGCGCGTCATGATCGTGCACGGATGGAACGACCTCTCTTGTCCGTTCATGGGCTCCCTGCTCACCGTCGAGCAAATGCCTGTGATGGGGGATCCCACCCGCGTCTCGGTTCACGAATTTCCCGGCGGCCACATGTTCTACACCCGCACCGACAGCCGCATCGCCCTCCGCAAAGACGTGATGGAAATGTACGCCAAACACTAGAATCGGGGATTCGGGAATAGAAAACTCAGACAAAACGACAAGCCTCAGGCGCTTAATTGCTCCCGGGGCTTAGTCTTTTGCTATACAGCCTCCGCAGATATCTCACCCCCGAACATCCAGTCCAATTGCAACAAGGCACCTTGTACCCTGATCCATCTCGTTGCGGCGACCTTCGCTCCTCATGACACTCGACTTTTTCGATGCCAACGGCTCGGGACGGCACGGAGTTTAAGCACCTCACGTGGAGGACGGGGTTGCGGTCGGGGTGGTTGAGGTCTTTGATGATGCGGCCGCCTTGCATGACGAAGCCCACGCGCTCCATGACGGTGATGTCGGAGAGGGGATCGCTCTGGACGACAACGATGTCAGCGTAACGGCCAGGCTCGATTGTGCCTGCATCTTTATCTTTTTCGAGTATGGTGGTAGGGTCAACTCGATGCGAGATAGGGATATTGCAATGCGGGCGAGCGTTTGGTAGAACAACCTCAGATTCGCACGTCGCCCGGTGACGGAATGGAGCGGCAACATGAGCACATCGATTCCCAACGCAAAACCTCTGGCCCAGCTGGATGAATGGGATGATTTCGTCGAAGGGCGGTACAGGGAAGGGAAGTCACAAGAAGAGTTTCGTGTCTATGATGCGGCGGCTCAGCCGGGGGTGGCGGAGTTTTACAGGCTGAATCACGAAGGGCAGACGGTGGATTATGTTCTGGGTAAGGAGCGGGAGTACTTCGGACTAACGAAGGGCAAGAAGACGATCTGGGAGGCGGCGGATTTCCTGAATACGCTGGTTGACGACAGCGACCCGGATACGGATCTGACGCAGACGGAGCATTTGCTGCAGACATCCGAAGCGATCCGGCGTGACGGTCATCCGCGATGGATGGTGTTGACGGGTTTTCTGCACGATCTTGGGAAATGCCTTTGCCTGTATGGGGAGCCACAGTGGGCGGTAGTGGGCGATACGTTCCCAGTGGGCTGCGCGTGGTCAGAGGCGATTGTCTTTCACGAATATTTTGCGAACAATCCTGACCGGAATGTGCCTGAGTATCAGAATAAGTACGGAATTTATGAGCCCAATTGCGGTCTCGAAAATGTTCACATGTCGTTTGGACATGATGGATACATCGCTGAAGTGATGAAGCCGTATATGCCGATCGAGTCGCTCTACATGCTGCGGTTTCATTCGTTTTATCCGTGGCATCGTCATGGAGCTTATGATCATCTGGCGAACGTTCAAGATCGGGCGATGCTGGAGTGGGTGCTGAAATTCAATCAATACGATCTTTATTCAAAGGGGCACGCGAAGCCGGATGTGAAGCAGTTGAAGCCATATTATGACGAGCTGTTCGCGGAGTTCTTGCCGGATAGAGTTGCGTGGTAAGTAGTCGAGGATGCTCGAATCCATTGAGGTGATCCGTGAGTTTTTCATCCCCCGTCCCCAAAGGGGGGATCGGGGCCACCCTCAAGAAAAGGCAACTGCAGGTTCCTCCACTCCCGTTGGTCGGTCGGAATGACAGTTTGAAGTGAAGCTTGAGACTATTGGACGTTTGCGCCGGAAGGCGTCGACGAAGCGCGGGAATCAGGAGAAGCCTTCGCGAGCCAGGTTTTTAACTGCGGTCCCTGGAGGTCGCGAAGTTCGATGCAGCCGTTGATGCGCTCGATGGCATGCTTGAGTGCCTGGTCAGCGTCAGGGACCTTGTGAGCGGCGAAGAACTGCGAAACGTCATCGCGTTGCGCAACAGAGCAGAATGCGCTGGTAGCGCCGACGAGCACATTGCCCATCTCGGGCGTGAACTCTTTTTTCACTTCATCCCAGTGGGTCTGGATGAATTGCCAGGCGAGGTCGCGGTTCTTATCGGTGTCGAGGGAGATGGCGAGTTGGATCGCTGCGTCCTGATTGCGGACTTTGCCAGAGACTGCGTAGTTGAGAGCACGTTCGGCGAGTTCGGGGTTCTCAAACATGGCGAGCAGACGAAGAGCACCGATCTGGATCTCAGGGTTGGTCGAGGTCTCAGAGATTTTCTGCAATTTGTCAAAGAGCGCGGTATCGCCATTGCGTGCGGTGATTTGGAGAGCGGTCTGAGCAAGGTTCGGGTCGACGGAATCCGGATTGGCCAGGTATTTCATGCTGATTTCGCGGGCCTGCGAAAGGATCTGCGGATCTTTGGCTTCGCCAAGAGCGGCGAAGAGAAGCGCGCGCAATTGTTTTTTGTCGGGGGAATCGCTGTCGGCGGGTGGACCGAGTTTTGCGTACTCAGGTGCAAAGGTTTGGCGGAACCAGGCATCGAGTGAGTCTTTCTCCTGAGGTGTCGACGCGATACGGGAATCGACAGCGCCTAATCCGTCGAGTGCCGAGGAAACAACGTCTGCATTGGGATCGGCTTTGACGGCAGCGACGAGATTCAGGTAGTCGCCGACGGTGGCCTTGTTGGCGCGGACCTGTGCCCACTCGTCGCCGATGAGGCTGATGCGTTCAGTGGGAGTGAGGCCTGACTCAACCCGGGATGCAAGTTGCGCGTAGTCGGCCGCGGTGTAGGCCGTGCGGTAATACCCTTTGCCGCCTGCGTTTGCGAAGAAGAGAGGCGTGTGTGGCACTGCCAGGGAAGTCGTCTCAGGGGTAATAAGCTGGCAGTCCTGCGTGTGCTCGCCGGTTTTGAAGCAGACGGGGAGTGTCCATTTCTGCGCTGCGTCTGGATGGATGCTTGGACTCAAGTAGAAGCGTTTTTGCGAGACAGAGACTTTACCATCTGAAGGCTGGCCGAAGGTGAGGAGAGGCACGCCTGCCTGGGCTACCAGGCTTTCCATGATTTTGTCGACGGGCTTGTGGCTAGTTGCGGTCTGAGCGTTCCAGAAATCCTCAGCTGTGGCGTTGCCATAAAGGTGCGCCATGAGGTAGTTGTGAACGCCCTGGCGGAACGTTTCAGGACCGACGTAGTTTTCGACACTGAGCAGGACGTCGCTGGCTTTTCCGTAGGAGATGCCGTCGAACATCTGCTCGATCTCCGCGGGCGTATCGGCGCGAGCGCGGATGGCACGGGTGGTGGGCTGCGCATCGAGGTTCAGAGTGCCATCCATGTTCAAGGCGACGGCCTGATCGACATTCCACTCGGGGTGCATGGCTTCGACTGGCTTGTTTTCCATCCATGTAGCAAAGCCTTCGTTAAGCCAGATGTTGTCCCACCAGTGCATGGTGACGAGATCGCCAAACCATTGATGCGCCATTTCGTGCGCGATCACCAAGGCTACTTCTGTTTTGGCATTGATGGATGCGGTTTTGGGATCGATGAGGAGGGCGGTTTCACGGTAAGTGATGGCGCCGAAGTTTTCCATGGCGCCGGCTTCGAAATCAGGAAGCGCGATCAGGTCGAGCTTTTTGAGGGGATAGGGAATGCCGAAGTAGGTGTTGTAGTAGTGCAGCACGTATTTGGCGACATCGAAGCCGTAGGAAGTGAGGGCAACCTTGTCGGGAGTGGCGCAGGTGCGGATGGCCACGCCGTCCTGTTCGCCGGAGGTGCACTTAAAATCGCCAACGAGGAAGGCGACGAGATAGGTGGACATCCTGGGGGTGGTGAGGAACTTGAGGGTGTGTTTGTCGGCCGCCGGGCCGGGTGTGTCGCTGACGATGGGGCCGTTGGAGATGGCGGTGTCGTCCTTGTCGACGATGAGCGTGATATCGAATGTGGCCTTGAAGGCGGGCTCATCGAAGGACGGGAAGGCGCGGCGCGCATCCGTCGATTCGAACTGGGTGACGGCGTAGTTGCGACGAGCCGTTTTGGAGAGGTAGAAGCCTCGTAGGTCACCGTTGAGGATTCCGGTGTACTGGATGAAGATTCGGGCTTTGCCGGCGGGAAGCTCGTCGGGAACGGTGAAGGTGGCCTGTTCTTTTTCCTTGTCGAGGGAGACGGTGGCGGTCTGATCCTTTCCCTCGGCCTCGATCTTTACGGACTGAAAGGTGAGGTCGTGGGCGTTGAGGGTGATGCTTGTGGTGGGTTCAGCGAGGGTGACGTCGATGACTTCAGAGCCGGCGAAGGTGGCGGCTTTGAGATCGGGAGTGAGCTTGAGGGAGTAATGCTGAGGGCGAACCGCGGTGGGCAGGCGTTGGGCATGGGATGTCAAGGCGGCAGCGGCAGTGATGGCGGCGCAGAGACAACAGGTGAGTACAAGGCGCAGGAAGCGAGAGGGGCAAGCGGAGTTATTTCTCATGTAGTCCTCGAAGCAGCGTCCAGTTTTTCGGAGCCTGGTCACCGACCGTGACCGCTCATTGATGACGCCTTCGTCATTTTAGGTTACCGAGGCGCACATTGGTAACCCGCAATGTTACGAGGCGGAGTTGCGGCGTGCCGATAGGGGCCGACTACTGAGTTTCGATGGAATCGGCAGATTCTGAGGACTTCCTGGGGAGGAGGGAATCGAGGAGGAGGAGGCAGGCACCGATGACAATGGAACTGTCGGCCACGTTGAAATCGGGCCAATGGTAGCCGAAGATGTGGACTTCAATGAAATCGACGACGGAGCCGTATGCGATGCGATCGTGAAGGTTGCCAAGCGCGCCGCCGAGCACCAAGGCAAGAGCCACGGTGGCGAGGCTGATGCGGCTGCCCAGGCGGATGAGGGCGATGAGGACGGCGATCGCGGCGACGGCTGAAAAGGCGATGAGGCCCCAGCGGACGGCATTTGGCGATGCGGAGTCAGCGAAGAGGGAAAAGGCTGCGCCCTCGTTGAGCCAGTGGGTGATGCGCAGGAAGCCGGGAATGACGAGAATGCCTTCGCCGAGAGGCACATGGGAAGAGACGATCGTTTTGGTGATGCGGTCGGCGGCGATGATGGCAGCCGAGATGAGTAGGAGCCACGGGAGTTTGCGCGGCGCGGGGAAGCTCACTTGGTGGCCTCCCGACAGTGGTCAGTGGTCAGTGAACAGTGGTCAAAGGTGGGTGAACAGCAATTGCGCTGTATGAGAGAATTCACGCGCCTGCCTCCGGCGGATCGATACCCATTTCGTGGAGGGCGTTGTGGCAGCGGGTGCAGACGTTTTGCCAGATGCCGTAGTTGGAGACTTCGGGCATGAAGTTCCAGCAGCGGGCGCATTTGTGGCCCGAGGCGGGCAGGACTCGCACCCCGTAGCCTCCCACACCCGGCACCCAATTCTTTACAGACACTACACTGTTCTTCGCTGCGCCTTCAGACATGTTGGACTCTGAGACATCGACTATCCGCACGGACGAGACGTTGAGCAACTCCTTGAGGTCAGTGGCGCTGAGCCTTAGGAGTATTCTCAAATCTTCTCCCCATGCTTCTACATCGATTTCCAACTCAGCTTCAAGACCTTTTCCAACCTTCTTTTCCTGACGTTCTATTTCGAGTTTTTGAAGTGCCAGGTCGCGAATCTTGAAGATCGTCTTCCATTCTTCGAGCAACGGCGCTGGGTCTTGCGCGTAGATCTCTTCGGGGTTTGGGAAGAGGGCGAGGTGGACGCTTGGTTCGCGGCCGGGAGTGTTGGGCAGGTATTCCCAGATTTCGTCGGCGGTGAAGCTCATGATTGGGGCGAGGAGGCGGACGAGGGTTTCGGTGATCTGCCAGAGGACGGTCTGCGCAGACCGGCGGGCGTGGCTCGCGGGCGCGAAGGTGTACATGCGGTCTTTCAGGATGTCAAGATAGAACGAGCTGAGGTCGACGATGGCGAAGTCGTTGATGGCCTGGTAGACGCGGTGGAATTCGAATGTTTTGTAAAAGCCCAGGATCTTTTCGGTGAGGTCGCGGGTGCGGGCGAGCATGTACTGATCGAGCGGTAGAAGGTCGGATTCAGGGACGCGGTCGCGAGCGGGATCGAACTCCCCAGCAATTCCGAACGCCGTCAGAGAGTGTTTCAGGTTTCCGAGGAGGAAGCGGAAGGTGTTGCGGACCTTGCGGTAGAGTTCGGCGCAGCGTGCCATGAGGTTTTCGCTGGCGGCCATGTCTTCGCGGAAGTCAATGGAGGCGACCCAGAGGCGCACGATTTCACCGCCCATGCGGTCGGCGATGTCGACGGGATCGACGCCGTTGCCGAGGGATTTGGACATGGCGCGGCCTTGTTCGTCGAGGGTCCAGCCGGCGGTGGCGACGTGCGAGTAGGGGGCGCAGCCGCGGAGAGCGACGGAGGTCAACAGCGAGGAGTGGAACCATCCGCGATGTTGGTCGCCGCCTTCGAGGTAGAGGCATTCCATGCCTTTCCCCTTTTGGAAGGCCGTATAGGCTGTCCTCAGATCGGGGTCGGATTCGCAGACGGCGAACCAGCTTGTGCCGGAGTCGAACCAGACGTCGAGGATGTCGGTCTCCTTGCGGAAGGCTATGCCGCCGCAGTGAGCGCACTTCGTTCCTGTGGGAAGCAGATCGGAAATTGGCGTGGTGTGCCAGGCATCGGCGCCTTCACGTTCGAACAGATCGATGATTTTGCGATCGAGCGCGGCGTCGATGATGGGCTGATTGCAGCCTTCGCACATGAAGACGGCGATGGGGACGCCCCAGATGCGCTGGCGGCTGATGCACCAGTCGGGACGTGTCGCGATCATGTTGGTGATGCGCTCCTTGCCCCAGGATGGATCCCAGACAACCTTGTCGATTTCTTCGATGGCTAGTTGACGGTAGGTTGTTTCGGAGCCGTCGGCGCGCTTCATCGGGGTTTCAAGCGAGATGAACCACTGTTCGGTGGCGCGGAAGATGACGGGATGATGGCAGCGCCAGCAGTGGGGGTACGAGTGCTCAAGATCGGAGACGGCGAGCAGGGCGCGCTGTTCTTCAAGCATGGCGACGATGATGGGGTTGGCGGCCCATACTTTTTTCCCTTCGAAGGGAGGGAGCGAGGCATGGGGCCAGGCTTCGGGATCGACGTGTAAATGGCCCGAGGCGTCAACGCGGCAGGTCTGGTCCAGGTCGTAGCGCTGGCCGGTGTAAAAGTCGTCGGCGCCGTGAGAGGGGGCGGTGTGGACTGCGCCTGTGCCCTGGTCGGCGGTGACATAGGTGGCGAGAACGCCGAGGATGCTGCGCTCGAGGAAGGGATGTTTGAACGTGGTGTGCTCGAGGGCACTGCCTTTGAAGCGGGCGAGTTCCGTGGTTGCGCCGAGTTTGCACGCGGCGATGACGGCGGTGGCTAGTTCGGCGGCGACGACGTAGACGGGGGCTGTCGACTTTGCATCCCCGGTCCCCAAATGCGATGGACCGGGGGCACCCAATTTGGTGGGCTTCGAACCGAGGTCCTCGGTTGCGAGGGCGACGTATTCGAAGTCGGGGTGAAAGGCGACGGCCATGGATGCTGGAATGGTCCACGGAGTGGTGGTCCAAATGATGGTGTAGACGTCGCGGCCGGCGAGGGCAGCGTCGATCGCTGCCGCGTCGGAAGTCATCTGATAGCGGACATATATAGATGGGCTGGTGTGCTGCTCGTATTCAACCTCTGCTTCGGCGAGGGCAGTGCGATCGTGGATGCACCAATAAACGGGCTTGAGCCCTCGATAGACGAAGCCTTTTTCGAGGAAGCCGTAAAAGGCCTCGAGAGTGCGGGCTTCGTAGTCGCGGGCCATGGTCAAGTAGGGCTTATCCCAGCGACCAAAGCAGCCGATGCGTTGAAACTGGGAGGTTTGCAGGTCAACGAATTTCTGTGCGTAGGCGCGACAGGCGGCGAGGACCTCAGGGACAGGCATTTCTAGCTTTTTGCGGCCGAGCTGTTCGTCGACTTTGATCTCGATGGGGAGGCCGTGGCAGTCGTAGCCGGGAACGTAGGGAGAATCGAATCCGGCCATGGTTTTGGATTTGACGACGAAGTCTTTCAAACCCTTGTTCAGGGCGTGGCCGAGGTGAATGGGACCGTTGGCGTAGGGAGGTCCATCATGGAGAAGGTACGCGGGGCGGCCGGCGCCAGCTTTGCGCAGCTTGTCATAGAGGCGGATGGCGGCCCATTTTTCGAGCCGAAGAGGCTCATTCTGAGGCAGATTCGCCTTCATGGGAAATGCGGTTTGCGGCAAGGTTAAGGTCGCCTTCAACTCCGGCGCTGGAGACATTGGAACTCCCTGGTGCGATGAAAAGATCTTGAATGTTTAGTCTAAAGGAGCGAAAAGGATTTTTAAGGTAACAACTATTCTCTGGGGCCGTCTATCGTTTATGGGAACCTTCACTTCGGAGAAATTCGACTCTCTGGAGGGCACGACAAGCCAAAATGTCCCGTGTCTTCATCTAAAGACAGGAACAGGCAATGTCGAGCATAATGGAAGGATGGACCAAGAGGCGAGCGATAGCCAACCAGGGTATTCGCTGCCGAGAGGGCCGGCATCGGCAACTATGGCAAACGACGTATTAATCCAGCCGGATTCGGAGATGAAGGACGACTTGCCCTCGATGGAAGGTCATGAGCTTGACTCGTTTCTGGGAAAATCTTTCGAAGAGAAGCCGATCTGGAAAGATCTCTACGAAAACATCCACGACGTTTTTTTCCCGCCGAAACTACCACCCCTGGTTCTGACCTCGAAACCTATACCAGTTCCGGACCGGATGGCGGTGAAGGCAAATCCCTGGGCCGTGGGTACGTCGAGCTTTGTGAATCTCGCAATCCTGGCTATCGCGATCTGGCTCGGGCTCACCATCATTCACCCAGTGGTGAAGCCGCAGGTATTGACCAATGTGGATGTGAGCGACATTCTGAAGGCGCCGAAACTGGCGTCTCCAGCAGGCGGCGGCGGTGGTGGTGGTTCGCATGACATTGTCGATCCGATGAAGGGCAAGCTGCCCCCGCGGATGAAGGATCCGATTACGCCCCCGATGGTGCCGATCCTGGAGAAGCCGAAGCTGGCCTTTACTCCAGCAATCAATGTGCAGAAGGACATTACGCTGCCGGATAACCCGCAGATGGTGAACTTCGGCGTGAAGAACTCCGCCAACGTGCAGTTGGCGTCGAATGGATCTGGCGGCGGCGGCGGCATGGGCAGCGGCTATGGCGGCGGTATTGGCTCGGGTAATGGCAATGGATTTGGTCCCGGCAGCGGTGGGAATACAGGCGGCGGCGTTTATCACATCGGCGGGGGGATTTCGGCGCCGGTGCCGATCTTTACGCCGGAAGCTGAATTCTCGGATGAGGCACGTCGTGCGAAATATCAAGGTGTGTGCCTGATTTCGCTGATAGTGGATGCGCAGGGCAATCCGCAGAATCCGCGGGTGGTAAGGCCGCTCGGAATGGGACTCGATGAGAAGGCGCTGGAAGCGGTGAGGAAATACAAGTTCAAGCCGGCGATGAAGGGCGGTACGCCGGTGCCTGTGATGATGAGCATCGAGGTCAACTTCAGGCTGTATTGAGAAGCAGGGATCAGAGATAAGGGGTTAGAAGAGACGAGAGCGAGGCGCATTGAGCGCTTCGCTCTTTTTGTTTTATGGCGGTGGAGTTGGGTTGAATTTTGTGGGCCGTGTATCAATCGATTTACTCCAGTGCTGATTCAAATCTGGCGTGATACTCTTCGGTGTTCGAACTGAGGAGGAATTTGCGATGCGCCTGGCTGCGTGCGAGTGTGGGATTTGGATGATGGGTTTGGTAGTGATGGGTTGTGGGACAACGGTAGCGCGCGCTCAAAGCGATTATCCCTTCCGCAATACTTCGCTTTCGGACGATGCGCGGATTCAGGATTTGTTGGGGCGCTTGACGCTCGACGAAAAGGTTTCGCTGATGTCGGACCATCCGAAGATTGAGCGTCTTGGGATCATGTTCTCAGGACAAGTGGAAGGACTGCATGGCGAGGCGCTGGGCGGACCGGCGGACTGGGCCGCGCGCGGACGGCAGCCCGCGCCAACTACCACGTTTCCGCAGGAGAAAGGGCTGGGCGCGACTTGGGACCCGGACCTGCTGAAGAAGATCGGTGCGCTCGAGGGATACGAGACGCGCTACTACTACCAGAATCCATTTTGGGACCGCGGTGGGGTGGTGGTGCGTGCGCCCAATGCGGATTTGAGCCGTGATCCACGCTGGGGACGGACAGAAGAGTCGATGGGCGAGGATCCTTATCTAGTCGGAACGATGACAGTCGCATTCATTCACGGATTGCAGGGACCGGATCCGAAGCACTGGCAGGCCGCTTCGCTGATGAAGCATTTCATGGCGAATGAGAACGAGAACGGACGCACCCACACCTCTTCGGATTTCGATGAACGTCTTTTTCGGGAATACTACTCGGTGCCGTTTCGCATGGGATTTGAAGAGGGCGGATCGCGCGCGGTGATGGCCTCATACAACGCGTGGAACGGAACGCCGATGACAGTGAACCCGGTGCTGAAGAACGTGATGATCAAAGAGTGGGGCAATGACGGCTTGATCTGCACGGACGGCGGAGCGCTGGGACTGCTGATCACGGCGCACAAGGCGTTTCCGGATAAGGAGCATGGATCGGCGGCGGCGGTGAAAGCCGGGATTAATCACTTTCTCGACACGTACAAGCCGGACCTGACGAAGGCGCTGAAGGACGGGTTGCTGACGGAAGCGGATATGGATGCATCGCTGAGGAATCTGCTGAGGCTGTATTTGCGGCTGGGCGAGATGGACCCTCAGGGGGCAGATCCATACGCGAAGATCGGGCAGGTGTCGGATGGGGAGGTTCCGCCGTGGGAGCGCGCGTCGAGCAGGGAACTGGCGCGGCAGGCGACGGATGAATCGATTGTGCTGCTGAAGAACGAGGGAAATACGCTACCGCTCGATAAGACGAAGTTGAAGACGATTGCGGTGATCGGGCCGTGGATCGATACGGTATTGCAGGACTGGTATAGCGGGACGTGGCCGTACAACGTGACGATCCTGGACGGAATTCGCGAGGCTGTGGGCAAGAACGTTCAAGTGTTGTTTGCGGATGGCTCGGACGAGAACGAGGCCGAAGCGCTGGCGAAGAAGGCGGATGTGGCGATCGTGGTGGTTGGTAATCATCCCGTGTGCAATGCGGGATGGGATCAATGCCCGACGCCATCGAACGGAAAAGAGGATGTGGATCGCAAGACGATTGTGCTGGAACAGGAGGAGCTGGTGAAGAAGGTCTTCGCGGCAAATCCGAAGACGGTTGAGGTGCTGCGGTCGAGTTTTCCGTATGCGATTGTGTGGAGCGAGCAGAACGTGCCGGCGATTGTGCACATGGTGCATAACAGCCAGGAAGAAGGGCACGGATTGGCGGACGTTTTGTTCGGCGATTATTCACCCGCGGGACGGCTGACGCAAACATGGCCTACGGGGGATGATCAATTGCTGCCGATTCTCGACTACAACCTGCTGGATGGCGAGACGTATCTCTACAGCAAGAAGAAGCCGCTGTATGCGTTTGGGTATGGGCTGAGCTACACGACGTTTGATTACGGTGGGGTGAGCACGAGCGCATCGCACATGGATGCTGACGGGAGCGTGCAGGTGCACGTGAAGGTGAAGAACACGGGCAGTCGCGCGAGCGACGAAGTTGTCGAGATGTATGTGCAGCACATGGGTTCAGCCGTGACGCGGCCGCAATTAGAACTGAAGGGATTCAAGCGGGTGCGGATCGATGCCGGCGTGGAAAAAGATGTTTCGCTCGAATTGAAAGCACGCGATTTGGCGTACTGGGATACAGCGGATCATGCGTGGCGCGTGGAGAAAGAGAAGGTGCGCATTCTCGCGGGCGGTTCGAGTGACAAGTTGCCGGTCCAGGCTGTGGTGGATGTGACGGGAACGAAGGACTTCAAGCCGTAATTGCAATGGGAGTGCAGCGCACGCAAGACAATCGAAAGGTTAGAGCCTGCGGCTGTTGGCTTAGGGAGAATTGCGGGAAGATGGCAAGTACCGAGAGAATCGCCGGTATGAACAAGAGGATTGCCATTCCCGGTGTCGCGCGGATTGTATCCGGAAATGGTGGATTGCCCAAGATCCAGATTGAAGCTGCTGCCGCGACTGCGGAGATCTACCTGCACGGTGCGCAGGTGACTGCGTGGAAGCCGACGGGCTCAGGCGAGGTGCTCTTTGTGAGCGAGAAGTCTCGCTGGGTGGACGGCCGAGCGATCCGCGGAGGAATTCCCGTGTGTTTTCCCTGGTTTCGTGCCAAAGCAGGCGATCCACAGGCGCCGGTTCATGGGTTTGTGCGTACGAAGGATTGGCATCTGGAGTCGGTTACGGAGATACCCGGCGATTCGGTGTGCGCATACCTTTCGACCGAGAGCGACGACGCGACGCGACGATGGTGGCCTTTCGATTTTCGACTGGAATATCGGATCACGGTCGGAGCGCGGCTGAAACTGGAACTGAAGATGAGAAATACCGGCCAGACAGCGCTTCAATTTGAAGAGGCTTTGCACACCTACTTCCGCGTCGGAGATGTTGAGCAAGCGGGGGTAAGGGGCCTGGATGGAGCCGTTTACCTGGACAACCGAGATGGGAACCTGCGGAAGGTGCAGTCGGCGGAGCTTCGGCTCTCGGAGCAGACCGACGATGCTTTTGTTGGGACATCGCGGCCGGTTGAGATTGCGGATGTGGTCCTCCGGCGAAGATTGAAGACGGAGAAGCAGAACTCCAATTCGACGATTGTCTGGAATCCCTGGAACGATGGGGCTGCTTCGATCGCAGATTTAGGCGGGGATGAATGGCGGCGGATGTTGTGTGTCGAAGGTGGAAACATTGTGGATTCGGCGGTGGAGTTGCAGCCTGAAGAGAGCCACACGATGACGATTGAGATCAGTGTGGCGACGGAGACGTCCAATTAGTGCAAGCCTCGGCGGAATGTGAGGTTTCACTTCTTCGCGCCACCTACCGGCGGAGCGGGCGCCACCTGTAAAGCGCCCTTTGAGGTTTGACGGCGTAGTGCACTGAAAACACAAGTTGTTTCAGATACTTACACCTTTGGTGTTACCAAAGTGTTATTGACTCGTTTCTGCACCTGCCCTACCGTAAAAGCTCCTAACTGGTTCAAAACTGGGCCCGTTGGAAAAACTGGGCCATCCACCCTCCGTGTTGATTTCGTGGCTCGTTCCGATTGCGAAAGCACTCTTGAGCGGGCACTGAAGTTCTTTCGAGATTCCGGCACAAGCCGGCTCCTGTTTGCTTCGGTCATACTCGGGGAATGCGCGAGCCCGACCTGAGTGAAATTCCAGCGGAGCTTTGCAGAGCGACGCTTGCGTGAAGGGTTTGCCCGATCCTGGGGCCGACGGCGCGAAGCACCGGTTTGTATTTGGTACGAATTTTCCCCTCGGGTGCCCTGTGCGATCAAGTCTGCTTGTTTTGAGCGTTCTTCGATCTGTCGAAACGCAAATACCGCTCACAGAAGTTATCGAGAGCGCCGGCCACAAGCTGGTGCAGGCGTTCAGTTGCGAGCAGGCCGAGCTTCTTCTCAACAACGGAGTCGAAGCCGATCTCGTGATTGTGGAGTTGTCATCGCGGGCAGCCTTTCCAAGTCTTCACAAGATCCTTCGGACAGCGTCGAAATCCATTGTTTGCATTGTTGGTGGACCGGGAGAACGTCGCATCGTGAGCGAGAGTGCCTCGAGTGCCGGGGCGTTTTTTCTGGAGCGGCCCCCATTGTTGAATGATGTCTCGACGATGCTGGATCGGGTATGCGGTGAAATTGCGGCGAAGGACGAGCTTGGGGCGAATTCAGGCTGCGTAGATTCAGAATCAACCGGAATGATCCGAGAGGAATTAGGGGACGGACGGTACTTCCTCGCAGCAGCTCCTTCGATGCTGAGGATTTACCGCCAGGTGCAGCTTCTCGCGGATGTGGATGCACCGGTTCTGATTCTTGGCGAGAGCGGCACCGGTAAGGAAGTTATTGCGCATCTGATCCATACTCACTCGCGCCGCGCGCAGCATCGTTTCGTTAATGTGAATTGCGCTGCGTTGCCGACCGATCTGCTTGAGAGCGAGTTGTTCGGATACCAGCAGGGTGCATTCACAGGCGCTATCAAGGATAAGCCCGGAAAATTCGAACAGGCCGATCACGGCACATTGCTGCTCGACGAAATCGGCGAGATGAGCGCGCAGATGCAAGCCAAGCTCCTGCATGTACTCCAAGACGGCCAGTTCAACAGGCTAGGGGCGCGGGAAAGCAGCCGGGCAGATGTACGCGTTTTGGCAGCGACGAACGTTCAGATCGAGAGCGCACTTGCTGACAAATCGTTCCGCGAGGATCTTTTCTACCGGCTGAATGTCTTCACCATCAACGTGCCACCGCTGCGGGAGCGCCGCGAGGATATTCCCTATCTGATCGAGCAGACGATCCGCAGGTTGCCGGATTGGTTGCGCAACGGCTACGAATCCACTTTCTCGCCGCGTTTGATGGATGCTGCGCTGCTTTACGCCTGGCGTGGCAACGTTCGCGAACTGCGGAATTTCGTAACCCGCACAGTAACGATGCGCGATCCAGATACCGCGATTCGGGAGCTCGAAATGAAGATTGTCGCTGAAGATCAGCGGCTTGCGCATGAGGAGCCCGTGCGAGCGCTTGCGCATGGCAGAAAGACGGGGATGCGCTCAGTGATGCGCGACATCAAGGACCGTGCAGAAGCACAGATGATACAGGATGCGCTGGAGATTTCCGGTTGGAACCGGCGTCATGCGGCCAAGTACCTCAACATCAGCTATCGGGGTCTGCTCTACAAGATCCAGCAACATGGGCTCACTCCGAAGTCTCTCTCATGGGGCCAATCTGCCTCAGGGAAATGAGGCATGAAACCAGCAGCGCAACAACCCTGTCTTTTTTTCTAGCCGGCACTTGCCGGGATGAATCGTCTTTCCTTCATAACGAAAAACGCCTGTTCGATGCACGGGCAGATTCGCAATCGTCTGCATATCTGGGAGAGCAATATGCAAAGTTCTGCATATTGCTGATTTCCAGCGGAGTTGCAGTCGGAGAGAACCCGACGAATTTGCATCAAAAACGGGAAAAATGACCTGAAATGAATCCTCGATTTTGATCACTATTGGTCATGATCTTGCTCGAGAGGGATTGGAACCACAATCGTCTATGCCAGCAGAGAGTGGACATACCGTTCAGCGCGAGCTGCCGAGGCCCGAGTTTATCTTCGGGAGCTCCGCTGGCATGCGCAAAGTTCAGGAAGAGATTGAGCGAGCGCTTGACGATGATTATCCCGTCCTGATCGAGGGCGAGAGCGGTACGGGCAAGGAAGTGATCGGCCGGTTTGTTCACGAGAATTCGCTCCGCAGCGATGGAGCTTTTTTGAAGCTCAATTGCGCTGCGGCAACGGCGAGCTTGCGGGAGGGAGAGATGTTCGGGTACGGGGCGAGCTCAGCCGCCAATTTACGGGAACCGCCTAGCGGTGCGTTGGGGCGGACTTCGGGTGGGACGCTCTTCATCGACGAGATCGACGTTTTGGATTTGTTTACGCAGCGGAAACTCGCGAAGGCCCTAAAGGCTGGGCATGACCGGCGTATTGACGGCGGGGAGGCCCTGGCCATGAGTGGGCGCCTGATATGCGCCACGAGTACAGATCTGGAGGCGGGATTGCGGAACCAAACCTTCCTGGGGGAATTGTTGGGATGTTTCGTTCAGCATCGGATACGTCTGCTCCCACTGCGCCAGCGGAAGGACGACATCCCACGACTTTGCGAGTACCTGCTTGAGAAATTTGCTCGTGCCTTTGACCGCCCAGTTCCACGTCTCAGTTCGAACGTGCTCGAGACATTCCGGCAGTGGAGATGGCCTGGAAATGTTCGCGAGTTGGAAAACTGGATGGCAAGGATCGTAATTTTCGGCGCCGACGAGGCGATGGGCCTTGAATTCAGCCGCCAACTGGCGGCTGGGGAGGAGCCTGGTCGGCGATACCATCGCGCTTCACACCTGAACTTTGGTCGAACGAGACGTCTGCGCAGGCGCAGATGAGCTTACCTGTGGAGGTAACGCATCGACCGAACAGCTTCTGGGATTTGAAGTGGCAGCTGACCAGAAAGTAACAACTGCGCCGGTTTTGAGGTTGAGGTTGCAGAAGGCAAGGGGGATCGGGTGTTCGATTTTGGAATCAAGGATTTGGATTCAATCGGGCGGCGAGGATGGGCTGGTTACGGAGGAACGCTGGGAAGGTTACCACTGGGGTACGCGATCGCCCCTAAGGGGGCATTGAAGAACCTTGCGTGGTCGCCGACTATTAAGCAAGATCTCCCCGCTCCTCCGATGCAATGCCAAGTCCCGGAGCTGTGAGAGATCCGGATTTCCGGGCCGTTTTAAAAACGTTGGATATGTAGCTCACAGGGCGAAGCTATATCCAAAATCGAATCGCGAGTGCAAACAGAGGGTGACAAAAGTGGCGACGCTGCGAAGCATGGAAACGCGACAGGAAAAGGGAGCGCCGTGGTGTGCCGTTTACACCCGTCATCAGCACGAGAGATCGATTGGCGAGATGCTGGAGGCAAAAGGATTCGAAGTTTTTCTTCCCCTTTACGAATCCACACGCAGATGGAAGGACCGACGGAAGGTTCTTTCGTTACCCCTGTTCCCCTGCTATGTTTTTGTGCGCGGAGCGCACGAGCGGCGACTTCCAGTGCTGACCACCCCGGGTGTGCATATGATCATCAGCCGGGGAGAACGAGTCGCGACGGTACCTGAGGAAGAGATCGAGGCAATTCGAACAATTGTCGAAGGCCGGTTGAGCGTTGAGCCTCACCCTTTTCTTCGTTGCGGGGAACGAGTCAGGGTGATTCGCGGCTCGCTCGAAGGTGTCGAGGGAGTTCTGACGCGCAAGAAGAACCTGTATCGGTTGGTTATTTCAGTCGAGATGGTGGCGCAGTCTGTTTCGGTCGAGATCGATGCTCTCGATGTTGTGCCTGCGGCGCCGCGCAACGTGATTGCCGTGGGCCACCCGCATCAACAACATTCGGACTCTTCCGAGCGTAGCTTGGCAGTGGGCGATTGAAGAAGAGGTACCACTCCATCGTAGAACCGGGGCCCGGAATTCCAGTGTGAATGTAGCGCCCAAGAAAGTGACAAAGCAGTGGAACAGGGCTTTGCACGCCAAAGTTGATCGATAGGAGTTGTTATGAAGTGCAGTACTCTGAAAGGCGTTGTTCTGGGATTCATTGTAGTTTTTGCGGGCAACGTATCAGGTTACTCGCAGTCGCCCACGGGTGGGGATGCGAATGCGCAGTCGGAGTCGGCTTCAAGTGCAAAGCCGCATGACGACACTTTCATCATCGGCAATGATGACCTCCTTGCCATCAGTGTCTGGAAGGAGCCCGAACTCACCAAGTCGGTTCCTGTGCGTTCCGATGGCAAGATCTCGCTGCCACTGGTGGGGGAAATGCAGGCTACGGGACGAACGCCGCTTCAGTTGGAGCAAGATATTACGGCGAGACTGAAGAATTTCATTACTCTTCCGGAAGTCACGGTCATCGTCGAGAAGGTCAACAGTAGGAAGTTCAACATGCTCGGAGAAGTCAACAGGCCGGGCGAGTTTCTGCTCACAGCCTCGACCACAATTATGGACGCGATTGCGATGGGTGGGGGATTCAAGGATTTCGCCAAGAAGTCCGGTGTGTACATACTGCGCAAAGGTCCGGACGGACGTGAGACTCGTATCAGTTTCAACTACAAGGAATTTATCAAAGGAAAGAACCCCGCACAGAACATCAAGCTTGAGCCAAACGACACAATCATCGTCCCGTAGGAGTGAGCGCCATGCTTAAGATCGCCTGTGTTTGTCTCGCCTTCGCCGCCGCTGTGCCGCTGTGTGCCCAGGTCGAGCCCAGCGGATCGGGTGGTGGTTCGAGTCTCGACGACACACAGATGATGACGCCTGCGCCGGTGAGTGGAAGCGCCTATCCAAGTGGCACGGGTTCTGAGGAGCGATCCAATTACCTCTCAGGCGGTTTGATTGTCACGGGAGCTTATACGGACAACCTGTTCCTGGGTGGTGCAAATGGCCCGGTTGCTGACGAAACCTACTCGATTGCTCCGACGATTAGTATCGATCGCAAAACCGCGAGGCAGGGCGAAATGTTGAGCTATAGTTCGGGGTTTACGTTCTATCAGCATACGAGTCAGCTCAACGCGATAGCGCAGAGCGCCACTGGCAGTTACCGGTTTCGCATCACGAAGTATGCGGTTCTCTCACTCAGCGACTCGTTCCAGCAGAATAGCAATCTGTATAACCAGTCGAATCCGTTCAACGGGGGTGGGATTTCGGGAGCGGCAGGACAATCGAACTTAATCGCGCCTTTTGAAAACCAACTCTCCAATTCGTCCAGTGCCGGTATTGATTACCAATATTCAAGGAACGCGATGATTGGTGCAAGCGGAACATACTACCTGCTGAAGTATTCCGGATCGGAGAGCTTCCTTGGTTTGAACAATCAGGGCACAGCGGGCGCTCACGGGTTCTTCAGCCGCAGACTAGGTTCCTCGCAGTATGTTGGAGTCAGGTATCAGTTTTCAAAGTATGTCACTCAGCCGTATGAGAGTTATACGCTGACCCACACTTTGTCAGGGTTTTACACCTTCTATTTCACGCGGAGCTTCTCCTTTTCGGTTATGGGGGGTCCGGAGCGCTATACCACCTGGAGCGCCACGACTCCTAATCAGGAATCCTGGACTCCTGCGGTGGAGGCTAGCTTTGGCTGGCAGGCAAAGCGGTCGAATGTTTCGGCATCCTACTCTCGCATTGTTTCCGGTGCCGGGGGCTTGATTGGCACCTACCAGTCGAATATGGCGAATCTGAGCGGCCGTATTGAGCTTTCGCGGGTGTGGAACGTCAGCGCCAATGCGAGCTATTCGTTGTTCAGTAATGTCAATTCCACCACGTTTGCCACCTATGGAACCGGGGGTAACACGATTTTCGGTGGAGTGCATCTCGGCCGCCGGATCACGGAAAGACTATCCGCAGAAGCTGGCTATAGTCATTTCTATGAAGAGTATTCGAGCATTCAGTCCGCATCCACTTATCCCAACTCAAATCGAGCAGACATTTCGATCATGTATCAATTCAACCGCCCATTAGGACGATAAGCATGCCCGAACAAATCGAAGAACCGACACAACCCGATTTCGACCGATACCTCGACTTAGTACGCCGCAGGCACATTCATTTCCTCGTGCCTGTGTTCGTGGGCTGGCTTCTCGTCTGGGGAAGCAGCTGGATGCTGCAGGCAAAGTACAAATCGAGCACACTGATTCTGGTTGAGCAACCGACGATGCCGCAGAGTTATGTAGCTCCCAACGTGAACGAGAATCTGCAGAATCGCCTGCAAAGTATCACGCAGCAGATTCTCAGCAGAACTCGGCTGTTGATGATCATCGACAAGCTCAACCTTTACTCGGGGAGCCAAGCGCCCAAGACTCCGGATGACAAGGTGGAGGCGATGCGCAAGGACATTAGCGTCGATCTCGTTCGGGACACTCGTACCCAGGAGATCAACGCATTCAAGGTGAGCTTCTCGGCTCATGATCCTGTTCTGGCCCAGAATGTTACGAACGAGTTGACTCAGCTATTCATTGGCGAGAACAACAAGGTTCGCGAAGAAGAATCTCAAGGCACCACGCGTTTTATCGAGCAACAACTCGAAGACGCGCGTGTGGCGCTCGCAGCTCAGGAAGCCAAGGTCAAGCAATTTGAGTCTCTGCATGAGGGAGCCCTGCCGACACAGCAGGCCAGCAACCTCCAGATACTCGCGGGTCTGCAGGGGCAGTTGCAGAGCCAGCAAGACGCGTTGAGCACCGCCAAGCAGCAAAGGGTTTATTTTCAGACATTGATCGAGCAGTACAAGAACCTTCATGCAGCCGGCCGGTCCATCGACGGAACAACCCCGACGGGGGTGGCAGCGCTCGACCAACAATTGAACAGCCTGCAAGCGCAGTTGACCGACCTCAGCTCGCACTATACGGATTCTTACCCCGACGTGCAGAAGGTAAAGGCGCAGATCGCGGAGACGGAGAGGCAGAAGAGGGAGCTTCTGGCTGCCCCAAGAACCTCGAAGCAGGCGAATGATGCAGTGCCAACTCCGCTGCTTCAGCTGCAGAGCCAGCTTCAGGCAAATCAGGTTGAGATCGCGAACCGTGAGCGAGGCATTGCCGAACTTGAGGCACGCATCGGCGAGTACCAAGGAAGGTTGAACGCTGAGCCTGCCACAGAACAGCAGCTCGATGATGTCACGCGTGGATACGAACAGTCGAAGGCAAACTACGATGACCTTCTGAGGAAGAAGAATAATTCCGTAATGGCCACCAGCATGGAGCAGATGCAGGAGGGCGAACGATTCACCATGCTCGATCCGCCAAGTCTTCCGGTTAAGCCTGATTTTCCGAATCGCCTGAAGTTTTGCGGATTTGGAATCATGGCCGGCCTGGGGTTAGGAGCGCTAGTCGTTTTCCTATTTGAGTTCTTAGACGATCGCATGTACGGAGAGAAGGAGCTCAAAGCGCTTCTGCCGATTGCCATCATGGCGGAAGTTCCCGAGATTCAAAGCCCTGAGGAGCAGAAAGCGCAAAAGAGGCGCCTGGTGCTTGGCTGGACAATGGCAGCAATCGTAGGGGCGGTCATTGTCGCAGGTTCGACCTTCAGCATCATACGAGGATAGTGCACAGATTCCTATGTACAAGAGCTTCTATAGCCTTTCGCGCAACCCGTTCGACTTGTCGCCGGATCCCTCATGTTTTGTTGCGACGGCGCGTCATAACGAAGCATTAGCCGCGCTCTACTATGGCATCGTTCGGCACAAAGGTGTCGTGGTTGTGACTGGCGAAGTAGGAACGGGCAAGACGCTTATGCTGCGTTGCCTGCTTCAATTGTTCAAGTCGAGCAGCGAGATTTCGTATGCATACCTGTTCAATTGCCGTCTGTCCACAAACGAGTTTCTGAACTATATTGCCTCGGACTTCGGACTGCAGGCCACGGAGCAACAGAGCAAGAGCGCACTTCTACTAGAGTTGAGCAGGTATGTCACCTCGCGTGGTCTTCAGGGACTCACCACGGTGCTGATCGTAGATGAGGCTCACAACCTCTCGATGGAACTCCTGGAGGAAATCCGCCTTCTCTCGAATCTGGAGACAAACGACGACAAGCTTCTTCAGATCGTGCTTGTGGGTCAGCCCGAACTCGATCTGAAACTAGACTCATATGAATTACGGCCGTTGAAACAGAGGATCGCGTTTCGCGCGCACCTTTCGCCACTCGATGAACAAGATACGGCGAAATATATTCGAGAACGCCTGACGATTGCAGGCGGGGCTTCGCGGCCAGATCCGTTGTTCTCGCCGGAAGCATTGCAGTCGATCTATCGATACTCACGGGGATTTCCAAGACTAATCAATACCATCAGTGAGAACGCGCTGATCACGGGATACGCACAACAGTTGACCACCATCACCCCCGACATCATCACCGGCGTTGCCAAGGACTTCCACTTGAGCTCTAACGGCTCGAAATTGGACAGAAAGGCCGAGGGCGATGCGGACCTCGATCTGGAGCGGGCCAAGAACTTCTTTCTTGATCTTTACGCAACAATGAAAAGACCCACGGAATCCGATTCAGAGTTGAATACACCCATCACAGTAGAAGCGGGGGAGAATGAGTCAGATATTTGATGCACTGCAACGCTCAGAAACAGAGCGCAACGGGAAGGATCCGGGAGCGCCTTCTGCAACCGACCTTCTGCAACGCAAAGAGAGCTTCGCCGCGGCCAGTCCGATCGCGGACAAGGCTCGGGGTGCCTGGAGCGCAACTTCCGTTGCGGAGCCTGGTGTGGATGGCACCGAGCTGAGCCAGGAGCCTTTGCCTACGTTGGCGGCCAGTCTTTTTACCGGTAGGTCCGCGTCGCCCGCTGAGGAGCAAGCTGAAGGACTTATGCAGTGCGAAATCCTCAGCATCTCTCCCTCCCCAGAGAACCACCTCGTCTGCCTGTCCAACGTGGAAAATGAAAACCATGCAAGCGAGGCTTTTCATCTCCTGGGGGTTCGTCTGCGGCACCTACGCCGCCAGCGGCCGCTGAAGAAGGTTCTCATTACGAGCACGATTCCGCAGGAAGGCAAGAGCATGGTGGCCGCGAACCTTGCGTGCACCCTGGCGCTGCACACTCAGCAGAAGGTATTGCTGCTCGAAGGCGACATCCGCAGGCCCACACAGTCCAAGGTTTTTGGGATCCCGAGTAAACCGGGCATTTGCGAGTGGCTGAACGGCGAGCGGTCGCTGATTAAGAGCGTATACCGGCTCGAGGGCGCGGGAATCTGGATTTTACCTGCAGGAAACGGAAGCGGGAATTCGCTGGAAATGCTGCAGTCTGGCGCAGCAACGCCCATGATGGAACAGCTGACGAATTGGTTCGACTGGGTCGTAATCGATTCTCCTCCGATTCTTCCGCTGGCCGACACAAGCGTGTGGACCAACATCACGGATGGAATTCTGCTTGTGACGCGGCAGGGTACTACGCAGAAACGCCAGTTGAAACGGGGACTAGAAGCACTCGGATCGCAGAAGCTGATCGGAGCGCTTTTGAATAGCGCCAAGAACGCGGAGCATGCCGACTATTACTATCGACCAACGAATCGGTTACCAACCGACGATGCGGTAGGTTGATTCTTCTCTGTAATCTTTCTGAAGTTGCTTATGCTTTGATGCAAGAGAGATCGATTTCTTCGTAAAACCTTAACCTGACGTCCAACTGTTCGAGCGAATCTGAATCACCGAGCTTTCGGCGGATTCAAGCATTGAACCGGATCCAGGCGCCTTGGGAGGATGCAGTGAATACCGGAAGGCAAAGCCGACAATTAATTGCTATTGATCCTCTAAGTGAACCGGGGTTGGAGCGCGGGGATCTGGACCAAGAGAGTTTCAGGCGAGTGATCGCTGTTGAACGCAAGCGAACTGAGCGATCGAAGGCTCCATTTGTTCTAATGCTTCTCGATGTTGCGACCCAGAATTCCGAGAGGGCAACTCAGGCGCTCAAAGCCTCCATGTCAGTTTTGCTCGCGTCGAGCCGGGACACGGATTTGGTCGGCTGGTATAAAGAGAACGCCACGATCGGCGCGTTGTTCACTGGTCTGGCGGCGGGCGACAAGAGCACAACCCTGACGACGATTCTTAGCCGGGTGAGCCACGCGCTTCGTGGCGAACTGAGCTTCGAACAGTTCAATCTGATTAACATTTCTCTGCACTACTACCCCGACGATTGGGATCAGGATGGACCTGGACGTCCGAGCAACCCGGCACTCTACCCGGATCTCTCAAGCCAGGCCAATGGGAAACAGCCGTTGCTGATTCTTAAACGCACCATCGACATAGTTGGCGGCCTGATTCTCTCACTTGCTTGCTTGCCGTTCTGCGTCCTCATTGCCATCGCGATCAAGGCCACGTCAAAAGGCCCAGTACTGTTTCGCCAGAGGCGGGTGGGACAGCACGGAAAACAGTTTGTGTTCCTGAAATTCCGCTCGATGTACGCAGACAACGACCACAGCATTCACCGGGAGTACGTGACGAAGTTGATCAACAACGAAGCGCGGGCCGGATCAGAGCGCAAGTCGGACACGGTCTACAAGCTCACTGGCGATAAGCGAATCACACCGATTGGGCGCTTCCTGCGCAGAACGAGCCTCGATGAATTGCCACAGTTTCTTAATGTTCTTCGTGGCGACATGTCTCTTGTCGGGCCGCGTCCTCCAATTCCTTATGAACTGGCCGCCTACCAGACATGGCATCGTCGCAGACTTCTCGAAGTGAAGCCCGGCGTCACCGGATTGTGGCAAGTCACGGGCAGAAGCACGGTTGACTTCGATGCGATGGTGAGACTCGACCTGAAATATGCCATTGCCTGGAGCCCGTGGCTCGATATCAAAATCCTTCTCCGTACGCCTCTTGCCGTGATCCGAGGCTCCGGCGCCTACTGAGGGGCGATTCCAGCACAATTTAATTCCATTCGACTGGCCAAGATTGTCCCTGAACCAGAGGTGGATTCCTGCGTATGTTTTCCCCCAACCACTCAGCGGTTCTGCAGAAGGACGGCGAATCATGAAGTTCGGTGTCATTGGTTACGGCTACTGGGGACCAAATATTGTCCGAAACCTGGTGGGTCTCGAAGGCTCCCAGGTGTTGGCTATCGCGGAGGTCAGTCCCCATGCCCGCGTGCGGGCGCAGAAGGCTCACCCCGACGTAAAAGTCATCGCAAGTGCATCCGACGTGATATCTTCGCCCGAGATCGACGCCATCGCGATCGTATCTCCGGTGTGGACGCACTACGAACTGACCAAGGCAGCTCTCCAAAACGGCAAGCACGTTTTTGTGGAGAAGCCCTTTACCAGCACATCAGCCCAGGGCGAAGAACTGGTCAATCTGGCCGCGCAGAAGAATCTCAAGATCATGGTCGACCACACCTTCCTTTTCACGGGAGCGGTGAAGAAGATCAAGCAACTCGTGGATGAGAAGGCGCTCGGGAATCTGTACTACTACGATTCCACGCGGGTCAACCTGGGGCTATTTCAACACGATTGCAACGTTCTGTGGGATTTGGCGCCGCATGATCTCTCGATCATGGACTACCTGCTGAAGGGAGATCCAGAGGCGATCGTCGCAACTGGTCAGGGCCATCTGAATGGGCACGAAGATGTAGCCTTTATGACGCTCTATTTCCCGGAGAAGGTGATCGCCCACATCAACGTGAACTGGCTCTCGCCGGTGAAGGTGAGGACAACGCTCATCGGCGGTGAGAAGCGGATGCTCGTTTGGAACGATCTCGAAGCCGACGAAAAGCTGAAGGTGTACGACAAAGGCGTCAAGATCGGAAGCAAGGAAGGTGTGTACGAGCTTCTGGTCAGTTATCGCTCAGGAGATATGTGGGCCCCGCAGTTGGAGCAGGGCGAAGCTCTTCGCAACGAGTTGTCCTACTTTGTCGATTGTGTCTCGACAGGGCAGGAGCCGTTCAACAACGGTTGTGCCGGTCTGCGCGTTGTGCGGATGCTCGAAACGGCAAGTGAGTCTCTCAACAAGAGGGGAGCCCTCGTTTATCTATGAACACCTTCAACTGCATTGCGGACGACGTGAAGATGGGCGAGAACGTTCGGCTCTCCAGATTTATCAACCTCTACGGGTGCGAGATTGGAGACGAAACCAAGATCGGCGCATTCGTCGAAATCCAGAAGAATGCGAAGATCGGACGCCGCTGCAAGATATCGAGCCATACCTTCATCTGTGAGGGTGTCACGATCGAAGACAACGTCTTCATCGGCCATGGCGTCATGTTCACCAACGATACCTATCCCCGAGCCACGTGTCTCGATGGAACGCTCCAGACGGAAGCAGATTGGAAAGTGGAGAGGACAGTGGTGAAGCGGGGAGCGTCAATTGGCACAGGCGCTACGATTCTTCCGAATACCTCCATTGGCGAGAATGCTGTTGTTGGTGCCGGAAGCGTGGTGACGAGGGACGTCCCGGCAAATGCGATCATAGCGGGAAACCCTGCGAGGGTATTGCGTTACGTGAACGCCTCCGAGAAGGCCAATGCTCTTCGTGCCGAGGCTTGAATTCAGACACGAGACTTCTACAGGAAGTCCGGCACACTCCATTCGAAGCGTTTGATCCATGTCTCAGAGTTTCGCGATAAGTCATCGAATAAAAGTCAGGAGAGGCGATGAATACTGACATAGCAATCCCGTTTCTCGACCTGGTTACTCCCCATGTGGAACTTGAGGAGGAACTTACGGCGTTGTTTCGGCGTGTACTCCGTTCAGCCGGGTTCATCGGGGGGCCCATGGTCGAGAGCTTCGAGACCTCGTTCGCCGAATTCTGTGAGACCCGCCATGCCATCGCCGTAAATAGCGGAACGGATGCGTTGCGCTTCGCGATCATGGCCAGCGGAGTGCAGAGCGGCGACGTTGTTTTGACGGTGCCCAACACGTTCATCGCTACCACAGAAGCCATTTCGCAGGCTCGGGCGATCCCGGAATTCGTGGATGTGGATGAACAGACCTACAACATGTCTGTGTTGATGCTCCAGCGCTACCTGCAGAAAAAATGCGTTCGCGACAGCGCGGGAAGGATCACAAGCCTTCGCAGTGGGCGTCCCATTACGGCGATCGTCCCGGTGCATCTCTACGGACAGATGGCCGATATGGATGGAATCCTGGACCTTGCCGAGCAATACGGTCTCATGGTGATCGAAGATGCCTGTCAGGCGCACGGGGCGGAGTACTTCTCAAAGAAGCACAACCGCTGGTTCAAGGCGGGTTCGATGGGATGTGCTGCAGCGTTTAGTTTCTATCCCGGAAAGAATCTCGGGGCTTGCGGGGAAGCCGGAGCAATCACCACGAACGATTCGACGATGGCCGGAAAGATGAGGATGTTGCGGGACCACGGCCAGAGCCGGAAATATTATCACGACCTGGAGGGGTATAACGGTCGGCTCGATGCGCTCCAGGCGGGAATCCTCCAAGCTAAATTGGGCCACCTGAAATCGTGGAACGAACAGCGCCGACACAGGGCCGCCGAATACAATCGTCTGCTTTCGGACTGCGATGCCATAGGCTTACCATGGGAGCCTTCCTGGTCACGCGGCGTCCACCACCTTTACGTAATACGGACGAGCGACCGCGAGAACCTGATGAAATACCTGCATGGAGTGGGAATTGGGTCGGCGATTCATTATCCTGTACCGCTTCACCTGCAGAAAGCGTACCTATCCCTCAATTACAGCCTTGGTGATTTCCCAGTAACTGAAAGTGCGGCGGCGGAGATTGTCTCCATTCCAATGTTTCCGCATCTTACAGACCAGCAACAAGCGCGGGTGGCCGAAGAGATACTGGCCTTCACTTCCAAGGTTCCGGAAACGCGTGCGGAACTTGCAGCCGGCTGGCTTGAGACGGCAATCAAGACCGCATAGAATTAGAAGGCGCTGTGTGCCTCAAACGGGATGGCTATGGACGGCGCATCCAAAGAATTCGTTCAAACAATGAAAACCAATCTAAATTATGTGCTTATCACGCCGGCGCGGAATGAGGCGCAGTACATCGAATTGACGCTTCGGTCCACGGTGGCGCAGACGCGTCTTCCTCTCAAGTGGGTCATCGTCAGCGACGGCTCAACGGATCGTACGGAAGAAATCGTGGGACAGTACGCGGCTCACTATCCCTGGATTGAGTTGCTCCGCATGCCGGAGCGTCAGGAACGACACTTTGCGGGAAAGGTCCATGCCTTTAACGCCGGCTATGAGAGTGTGAAGGATCTTGAATTCGAAGTGATCGGTAACCTCGATGGAGACGTTTCATTCGAACCCGGGCACTTCGAGTTCCTAATCGAAAGAATGCGAGAGAATACAGGACTCGGTGTAGCGGGCGCGCCTTTTCGGGAAGGAACGTTTCAGTACGATTACCGCTTCTCGAATATTGAAAACGTGTGGGGAGGCTGTCAGCTTTTTCGGCGAGAGTGCTATGAGGCAATTGGCGGATACCTGCCTTTGAAGGGTGGGTGCATCGATCACGTCGCCGTGCTTTCGGCACGTCTCCACGGCTGGCAGACGAGAACCTTCACAGAAAAAGTTTGCTTGCATCATCGCCGGATGGGCACCGCGATGCATGGCGCCCTGAAGGCACGGTTCAGACTCGGCGTGAAGGATTACACGGTTGGCAATCATCCCCTGTGGGAATTGGCCCGGACGATCTATCAAATGAAGAGCCGACCGTTTGTGATGGGCGGGCTGGCGCTTGGAGCAGGATATGGCTGGTCGCTTGTGCGGCGGGCAGCCGTACCGCTATCGCCAGAACTGGTCGCCTTTGTTCGAAGAGAGCAGATGAACAGACTGAAGAAGTTCTTTGGCAGGAGGTCGCAATTGAGCGCAGGCCTTATTGCGACGGCGCCCGGCTCGGAAGGCAGATGAGCACAAGTTCGCATTCTCGCAACTCCGGTGGTTATACGCATTTCCAGGTCAATCGACCGGCGTTTTGTTGAATTCTTCGTACACCAGCGCCTCGGTGTCGCCCGACACGTTATTCAGAAGATAGAAAGCCTCAGAGGGTCTGAGTGATAGGACGGAGTTCTCAAATGGAATTTTGCGGTAAGCAGATTCGTGTGCAAGGTGTCCTATGCAGGATTGCTCGCCTTGACGCGGACAGATACAAATACGTGGACGACCCGGAGTGCCTCCTCGACGGCTTGCGAAGGTCGGGCAAAAGAGTGGATCTTTTCACATTCATTCAAAATCCGTCTGAAACGGAGCCGAAATTCAACTATCCGATGGAATGGGATAATCTTGCGGTTCTTCCTGTTTCGACCTTTGACGTGTGGTGGACAAAGCAGATCGGATTCAAGGCGCGAAATAAAGCCAAGCAAGCGCAGAAGAAGGGCGTCACAATCCGCGAGGTCGCGTTCGACGATAACCTGGTGCGAGGAATCTGGGAGATCTACAATGAGACTCCGATTCGGCAGGGCAGGGCGTTCCCTCATTTTGGAAAGAACATCGAAACGGTTCGCAGAGTGAGCGCGACGTACCTCGATAGCAGTGTCTTTATTGGCGCGTTTTTCGAGGAGCAACTGATCGGGTTTATCAAGCTGACGATGGATGACGATCGAATCCAAGCGGGGATGATGCACATTGTTTCGATGATTCGGCACAGGGATAAGGCGCCAACCAATGCACTTGTCGCGCAAGCAGTTCGGTCATGCGCCGAACGCGGGGTTCGTTATCTTGTGTATTCGAATTTCGCTTATGGGAAGAAAGAGCGCAGCAGCCTGAGCGAATTCAAGGAGCGTAATGGATTTCAGCGAGTCAATCTGCCTCGCTACTATGTCCCCCTGACCGGGATCGGCCGGGCTGCATTTCGCCTTGGTCTTCACCACAAGTTTATCGACCGACTTCCCGAGCCTCTGGTTGCGAAGGCGCGCGACTTTCGACAGTCATGGTACAAGCGCCGTTTCCCTACCTTAGAACAAGATATTTAAAGAGGACGGACGGAGATGCCGGGAATTGTTGGCCTAATCACGAAGAAGCCGCGAGAGTGGGCAGAGAGGGAACTTGGCCATATGGTCAAGAGACTTCTCCACGAGCCTTTCTACACACACGGAACCTGGGTTGACGAAACGCTTGGCGTCTACATCGGCTGGGTAGCACAGGAGAATTCATTCTCTGAAAAGATGCCGGTGCGCAACGAACGGAATGATGTCGTGGTGGTGTTCTCTGGCGAAGACTTTCCCGAGCCGGGCACTCCCCGCCGGGTCAAAGAGAGAGGGCATCAGTGCGAAGAAGCGGGGCCATCCTACCTGGTTCATCATTATGAAGATGATCCCAACTTTTTCGGGAATCTCAACGGCCGCTTTCAAGGATTAGTTGCCGATCGTGCGCGGGGCACAGCCACACTATTCAACGACCGCTTCGGCATACGGCGAGTCTATATCTACGAAGCGCACGATGCATTCTATTTTTCCGCCGAAGCGAAATCCATACTGGCGGTTCGTCCGGAGCTGCGAAGGATAGATCCGCAGGCACTTGGCGAATACATTGCATGCGGGTGCGTTCTTGAGAATCGCACGTTATTTCAGGGTCTTCAGACCCTGCCTCCCGGCTCCGCGTGGAGATTCCGCAGCGGAGCAATTGAAGAGAAGGCAGCTTATTTCGATCCGCGCGAGTGGGAGGAACAGGAGCCTCTCGATCCGGAAGGTTATTATGACCACTTACGTCAGGCTTTCACGGCTCGACTCCCACGCTATTTTGAAGGATCCGAGCAGATCGGTGTCTCCCTGACGGGGGGGCTAGACACCCGCATTATCATGGCCTGGCGGAAGGCAGTGGCGGGCTCGCTGCCCTGCTACACGTTCGGAAGCATGTACCGCGAAAACCAGGATGTGCATCTGGCGCGGCGAGTAGCTGAGAGTTGCGGCCAGCCCTATCAAGTCATCACCGCCGACGGCGCATGCTTGTCAAAGTTTTCGCAATACGCCGAGCGTACTCTCTATCTGACGGATGGCTGCGTCGATGTGAGCCGCTCACCGGACCTTTACTGCAACGAAGTAGCCAAGCAGATCGCACCCGTACGAATGGTTGGGACGTTCGGCAGTGAAATTATCTGCGGGGCGATCATGTTCAAGGCTGTCAACCCGTCGCAGGGCATTTACGGCAGCGATGTTCTCCCACATATTGCAAACGCCAAAGACACCTACCGTAATCAGATAGGCGGGAATAGAACGAGCGCCGTCGCATTCCGACAGACCGCCGCACACCATTTTGGTATTCAGAAGTTGGAACAGTCGCAACTGACGGTGCGCACTCCTTACCTCGATAACGAAGTCGTCCGGACAGTGTTTCGGGCGCCCCGCGGTGAGCAAGGCGAAGATGTGCGATTGCGACTCATCCGTGACGGAAGTCCGGAACTTGCCAGGTTACGTACCGATAGAGGTCTTGGCGGCGGAAACCGTTTGGTTGCGGCGATCAACCACGCCTATTTGGAATTCACATTCAAGGCCGAGTACGCGTACGACTATGGAATGCCGCAATGGGTCGCGAAGGCAGATCATGCTTTTGGGCCGCTACACCTGGAGCGTCTTTGGATGGGACGCCATAAGATTTTTCATTTTCGGTGGTGGTATCGGACGGTCCTGGCAAACTACGTGAAGGAGATCCTGCTGGACCACAGAGCGCTTGCACGTCCATATTTGGAGAGAGCGGGCGTCGAGGCTGTCGTAAGGGATCATGTAAAGGGAACTCGCAACTACACGACTGAAATTCATCGACTCCTTTCACTGGAACTGCTGCATCGAGCGTTCCTCGACTCCAATTGAAACCCGAACCCAGAAGCCACGATTGACTCGATCTGAATGAATCCTTTAGTCGCAACTTGTCTCTGTGCCTGCGGAGTCGCGGGGCTCTTTTACCTTGATCGCGACAAGTCCGTCCGCACATCCAAGGCGCTCTGGCTCCCGATCATCTGGATGGCAATCGTGGGCTCCAGGTCGGTTTCCGAATGGCTCGGCATGGGACCTACTGGAGCAAATGCGCAATTCGACGGAAGCCCGCTAGATGCCGCGTTATACGGCATCCTGGTGGCTGCCGCGATTGGTGTGTTGGTTTTTCGCTCCAATCGAACGAAGTTCTTATTGCTGCCGAACTGGCCTATCCTGCTCTACTTCTTTTATTGTCTGCTCAGCGTTACATGGTCCTATGATCCCGATGTTTCGCTGAAACGCTGGATTAAGGCGATCGGCGACCTTGCAATGGTTCTTGTGGTTGCGACAGAGCGGCACCCGCTCGAAGCTCTCACACGTCTTGTTGCACGTGTAGGCTTCGTTTTGTTGCCCGCATCTGTGCTCATCATCAAGTATTTCGGGGACTTCGGACGCGAATACACGCCCGATGGCGGAATGATGAATACGGGTGTATCGACCAACAAGAACATGCTGGGCGTTATGCTCCTTGTCGTTTCACTCTTCACGTTTTGGCGCGTCATATCACTCTGGCGTGCCAAATTCGAACCGGACCGTCGCAGGCATTTAATTGCGCAGGGCGTTTTATTGGGGTTTGGAGTATTGCTTTTCCGCATGGCCCATTCGGCGACCGCGATTGCCTGCTTTCTTCTCGGTGGTGGGATTATCTTTGCCGCAAGTCTTCGAGCATTCAGAGGCCGAACGGCCAGGATTCACGCGCTTTGCTTTGGAATCATTTTGGCCGGAGGACTCGCGTTACTTTTCGGAGCTCAGGGGGACGTCGCAGGAGCGCTAGGCAGAAAATCAAATCTTTCCGGGCGAACGGATATTTGGGCAGCCGTAATTCCAGCCGCGCCTAACGCACTTATCGGAGCCGGGTTTGAAGGTTTCTGGATAAGCCCCAGCGTGGAAGAGTTTCAGCGCCGCCTTGTTGGCTGGTGGCATCCTGAGGGCTTGAACGAAGCGCACAACGGTTATATCGAAGTATATTTGAACCTCGGCTGGATTGGTGTCATCCTGATATCGTTTATCCTCGTCACCGGATATGCGCGAGCCGTTAAAGCATTCCGGCTGAGTGCACAGGTCGGTGGGCTGTTTCTTGGATATATCATCGTCGCCGCGGCGTACAGCATAACTGAAGCCGGCTTTAGGATGATGGACCTTATCTGGATATTTCTTCTTCTCTCAGTCGTGATGTCGGGAACCGTTGCCGCAGAGGCTTTGGATAACAGAGCGCGTGCGAGACTCGCCTTGCGTTCTGAAGGGATGGCACTTGAAGAGCACGGCAGGGAAGTGGAGCGACAAGTCATTTTCGCGACTGGAAGCGAGTTGTCACCGTTCAGGATCGCTCGGATGAATGGTCCGCGATAGAGTTGTAATGTTGATGTTCAGCGCAAACAGAATCAACGCACTCGACGCTGCGAGAGATCTCACGGCAATATCAAAACACGCCGCCGAGTTTGGCGCCTGTGCATCAAAGCAGAACCGGGAAATCCCGGCTATCAACGGCTGAGAAGTCGGGATCGGGTCACAGTGAAACCTTTTCAGGACGACGGCATCTTTCAGCCGATGGTCACGGGCAAGGGGGGGCTCCGCCGGACTGCAGTTCGCGGCGCAGGCGCCGCTATTGCCGGTCAGGCGAGTAGTTTTGCGGTTGGACTTGGTTCTGTCGTCATCCTGGCACGGTTACTCACACCAGCTGATTTCGGTATCATGACCATGGTGACGACGGTGAGTCTGCTGTTTCGGAGCTTCGGCCTGAACGGATTCACGGAATTGATCGTTCAGCGCGATGAACTCACACGTTCTCTTGCGAGTAATCTTTTCTGGATTGACTTAGGCATCGGCACGATACTTACCCTGACGTTTGCGAGCTCGGGCCAGTTGTTGGCACATTTCTACAAGGACGCGGCGGTAGTACATGTTGTCGAAGGCATGGCGCTGACGATTGGGATCGGCTGCACGGGGTGGATTCACCTTGGACTTTTGCAGCGCGCAATGCACTTCCGAACGACGGCAATTATCAACTTCAGCGGCCAGCTGGTGCTGGTGGTTGTTTCCATCATTCTGGCTGTCGCCGACTACCATTACTGGGCTCTGGTGTGGGGTAGTGTTGCACAGGCCGTGACGGTTGCATTGGGTGCATGGTTAGCGTGTCGCTGGGTACCGAATTGGCCGCATCGCGCCTCAGGGACCGTTGCAGGGTTCAAGTTTGCGATGAAGGTCTACTCCCACTTCGCCTTCAACTATCTCACTCGCAACACGGACAATCTTCTGGTGGGATGGAGGTTTGGCGCGCGGTCACTGGGATTTTACAAACGTGCGTATGATTTGTTTGTACTGCCCGAGCAGCAATTGTTGTCTCCAATGTCGGCCGTGGTTGTGAGCACTCTTAGTCGTGTGAGACATGATCGAGAACAATTCCAGAGATACTTTCTTCGCACGATTGCGGTGCTTGCGCTCTTGGGGATGGGTGTCGGGGCGGACTTTGCCCTGGTCGGGATGGACCTGATTCGTTTTCTTCTAGGACCTGGATGGGAAGAGGCGGGTCGCATATTCGCCTTATTCGGTCCTGGAATAGGCGTGATGCTGCTCTATGATACGCACGGGTGGATCCATCTTTCGATTGGCCGCCCCGAGCGCTGGTTCTGGTGGGGGCTCATTGAGTTTACGTGTACAGCAAGTTTATTCCTTCTGATGATGCGTTGGGGGCCCTCAGGAATCGCCGTAGCCTGGACAACATCGTACTTTCTGCTTATGTTTCCTAGTTTCTGGTACGCAGGAAAGCCAATCGGGCTCAGCATCGGTAGCATCCTAGCGGTCATTTGGAGATTCTTTGTCGCCTCGGTCGTGGCGGGCTGCACGACAGCGCTACTGATCGGCATGATTCCTCGCTTCCGAGCGATCGACGGGACTTCAGTCGCTCTGCTGAGAATGATTGGTGTTTCGGTTGTCTTCTCCGCACTCTATCTGGGCTGTGTGATAGCTCTGCACAAAGGGATGAAACCCATTTATGAGACCGTGGGCCTGCTTCGACATTTCTTGCCAGAGCGCAAAACGGAAGGCCCATCGCTCGTAAGGATTGACGAAGCAGACGTTGCGGAATCCACTTCGGGGTAATACGCAGAGCCCGATATCCGAAGGCAGAAAATTCAGTTGAGCGCAAGGCATTCCCATGGCGACGATTTTCCAAACTAAATCCAACATGAAATGCAATATTCAGATGGATTCGATATCCAACCCAACGCGGATTGCTCACCGGGAGAATGCATGAACCGGTTGCGCATTTTAGTGTTGGCGCCGTTCTGCGATCCTGAGCGTATTAGCATGCCGCTTATTGCCTACCTGCACGCGGCGGCGCTTGCTGAGCTTCATGACGTTTCTTTAGTTGTTGGATCACCAAGCGAGAACAGTGTGCGCCGTGCGGATGGGCCATTCAGAAGTATAGAAGTGGTTCGGATGCCATTGCTCGAGCGAATCTACGAATGGTGCCTGCATTGGATTTTTCGATATAATTTCGCCAGCCAGGCGTTGACTGCATTCGGTCTTCCGTTTTCCATTGCTTTTGAATGGTCCGCGTGGCACCAGTTGCGGAGCCGGGTAAGGGCGGGCGAATTCGATGTCGTCCTGCGAATTCTTCCTATGACCGCCGTTATACCCAGTCCTTTCGCTTTCTTCCTTCGAAAGGGACCTATTCCGTTTGTGATTGGGCCAATCAACGGTGGTCTTCCTTTCGTGCAGGGCTTCAGCCAGGCCGAAAACCAAAAAGAGTGGATTTCAGGCCTGCGAAGTCTATACCGCTTTTTGCCATTTGCCCGGTCCACCTACCGCTGCGCGGCGGCAATTATCGCTGCTTCGTCACAAACCTGTGCCGAATTCGCAAATTATCGCGACAAGCTCTTCTTTGTGCCCGAAAACGGCATCAGTCCGTCGCTATGTTCGGATGACGCGCGCGATCCCGTGCAGGGTGCCAAGCTTCAGTTGATATTTGTTGGAGGTTTGATTCCCTGCAAGGCTTGCGATCTGGCATTGCGCGCAGCTGCCTTCCTTCTGAAAAGCGGCACGGCAAGTTTCAGTGTCCTTGGCGATGGTCCGGAGCGTGGCCGCCTCGAGGAACTTGCGCGGTCCCTGGGGATCGAAAAGGATGTCTCATTTTGCGGCTGGGTCAGTCGTTCGGAAGCTCTCTCGCGCTTAAGTTCCGCGGACGTCATGGTATTTCCCTCCGTTCGCGACTTCGGTGCGGGCGTGGTTTTTGAGGCGCTCGCCACCGGAGCAGTACCCGTGGTCGCAGATTTCGGCGGTCCTGGGGACATCGTTCATCCAGACCTGGGATACAAGGTCGCGCTGACGAACGAACGTGATTTTGTGGCCCAAATGGAGAAGGTCTTGCTAGAGCTGTCGCAGAATCAGGAACTTCTTGGAAGATTACGCCGGCAAGGAATGGCCTATGCGCGGGAACATCTGACTTGGGATGCGAAGGCGAGAGCTGTTACGCGCATCTTGAACTGGGTTCTGCAGCGGGACGATAAACCAGACTTTCCGCCGCCGAAAATCCTCGCCACCCACGTTGGTTCTTCGCGCGACAAGCAGCGCCAGACGCAAGAAGCTTAATGTCCGGCAATGCAATTCGGCCCTTTGTTACTTTCAACCTGGCTTCATTGTAAGCTTCGCTGAGCGAGATGCCTTTCTAAAGACCTAGTCCAGACAGGTCGGGTATACAACCACATGCATATCAATGGTGTCGCCGAGCAGCCGATGGTCGCTGAGGTCGCGGGCCGGAGGAGGAGTGTTCCCGCTTTGTCGTTGGGGATGGAGGTTGGCCTTCTGACGGGTTGTAAGGATCGGCATTACGCCTTTGGACTGGCAAGGGCGCTCGCCGCGAAGGGTGTGAGCCTGGATGTTATAGGCAGCGACGAGATTGAGAGCCCTGAACTGCACACGATTCCGAATGTCCGCTTCCTCAATTTTCTCGGCGAACAGAGACACAAGGCAGGTTTCGCAATAAGACTATCGAAGGTTCTCGCATACTACGGAAAGCTGATCTTCTATGCGGCACGTACTAGACGGAAGGTTCTGCACATCTTATGGAACAACAAGTTTGAGATCTTTGATCGCACCTTCCTGATGCTCTATTACAAGGCGTGCGGAAAGAGAATTACCCATACAGCGCACAACGTGAATCAGGCGAGACGAGACGGGAAAGACTCGCTACTCAATCGAGTCACACTCAAGATGCAGTACAGGCTTTGTGATCGTATTTTTGTACATACACAAAAGATGAAAGAAGAACTCTGCCAGGACTTCCGCGTGGCCGAAGATGCGGTCTTCGTTATCCGGTATCCGATGAATGATGCCTTTGCGGATACGGAGCTTACGCGGGGAGAAGCGAAGCATCTGCTTGGTTTGACGAAACAGGAAAGAGCGATCCTATTCTTCGGCAGAATCAGGCCGTATAAGGGCATCGAAAGCTTGCTTTCGGCATTCGAGCTTTTGTCGGCGGACGGCACAGTCAACTATCGGTTGATTATCGCTGGAGAGCCCAAAAAGGGATCCGAGGAGTATCTGTACGAGATTCAGGAATTCGTAGCACGACATTTCCGTTCAGAGCAGGTGACTCTCAGGATTCAATTCATTCCAGACGACGAGATGGAACTGTATTTCAAAGCGGCTGATGTTCTGGTTCTTCCGTACAAGGAAATCTTCCAGAGCGGGGTGCTCTTTTTGGCGTATAGTTTTGGTCTCCCGGTTATCGCAACAGATGTGGGATCGTTTCGAGAGGATATCGTCGAGGGGTATACGGGGTTTCTATGCAGGCCCGGCGATTCAACAGATATGGCCAGAGCCATCGAAAGGTATTTTGCAAGTAGTCTGTTCAAGGATCTGGACCTGCGCCGGCAGGATTTGAAAGATTACGTCAACGCTAATCACTCGTGGCGTGCAGTCGCCGAGGCGACGTGTGAAGCGTATGCGCAAATACTGGGGAGGAAGCCATCATGAAGCCTATGGTATCGATCCTCATTCCCGCATACAACGCAGAAGCGTGGATCTCGGACACTCTTCGTTCTGCGATTGCGCAAACCTGGGAGCCGAAGGAGATCATTGTTGTCGACGATGGTTCGACCGATCGAACTCTGTCGATTGCCAAGCGGTTTGAGTCTGCCCAATTACGCGTCGTAACTCAGGTGAATCAGGGTGCGTCTGCGGCCCGAAACACAGCCTTTTCATTGAGCCAAGGAGATTATATTCAGTACCTGGACGCGGACGATCTGATGGCTCCCGACAAAATTGCCAAACAGATTGAAGCATTGGGACTTACCCCAAATCCGCGAACTCTCGTGTCCGGAAGTTGGGGAAGATTTATGTACCGATACTATCGAACGAGATTCATGCCAAGTGCATTGTGGTGCGATTTGTCTCCGGTGGAATGGTTGATACGCAAGATGCAATTCAATCTCTATATGCAGACGGCAGCGTGGCTTGTAAGTCGCGAATTGGCAGAGAAAGCGGGACCTTGGGATACCCGACTACTTGTAGATGACGATGGTGAGTATTTCTGCAGGGTTCTGCTTGCCTGCGACAGGGTGCAATTCGTTCCAGATGCAAAAGTCTACTATCGCACTTCCGGACCGGACAGTTTGAGCTACATCGGTCATTCGAATAGAAAAAGGGTCGCACTCTTATGCTCATTGGAACTGCACATCCAATACATCCGATTGCTTGAAGACAGTCAAAGGGTACGAGAAGCGTGTGTAACTTATCTTCAGAACTGGGTTTGCTTCTTCTATCCAGACAGGGTGGACTTAGTAAAGCAAGTTGACGAACTCGCAGCGAGTCTGGGGGGGAAGCTGCAGCTGCCCACGCTTTCCTGGAAGGCTGTGTGGGTCTCGACCCTCTTCGGACGGGAACGAGCCAAACGAGCTCAAGTCTTTCTCGTGCGCTTCAAGTGGTCATTAGCACGGCTCTGGGATAAGGTTCTTTTCCAAATCGACGTGCGAAGATTCAGACAAAGCTTCGTAAAAGGCTGATCAGAAAATGGAATCCGGTTGTGCCTATGGAAGACGAATCGCCGGCTTGCCTGGGAGAAGAGATCTTTAAATGATCCTCTTCTCCCAGGAACTGATCCGTTTTAGTCCATCGTTTCACTCGATCGTGCCGCTTAGGTTTGTTGGAGCTGGCGGAGTCGAACTGGAACTCGTTGTTGAGCCAGATTCGAGCGGATGGGGATAGGTATAAGGTTCATATACACCCGTCCATGTGTTTGTAGCTGTGCATACGTAAAGTTCACCCAGACCACCGTTCGCGTCTGTTGCGAAGTAGGAGACGCCGTAGGAGCCTGTCGGACTCACGCCAAAAGTGCCGCCGGGACCGGCTGTACAAGTTGAAGGACGGCTTGCCAAAGTGCCGGTACCGGTGCCAGTTGTTCCATTGAAGCCGGTTACGCTCTTGTATATATCGCGATTGAACTGGCTAGTCGAGTCACCCGCGTTGATGACAACCTCGGGGATGCCGCCGGGCAGTGTGTTGTCAAAGTAATACATCGGTTCGAGATATTGCTGTGGCCAGGCAATCGTTCCCGTAGCGGAGTTCTTTGCATTGGGGAAGTTCTGCCCGTTGAGTGCCTGCCCCTGTCCACGGCCCAGTTGGTCCAGGCAAGGATATCCGGTACCGCCATTCGTGTTCCCGTCCCAGGATGACCCGACCCCATTGCCATTGATAGTCGTGCCACAGTAGCCCCAACCGTTCGGTGTATTTGTCTCTGTCTCGCTGCCATCACTGCGGGACGTCGATACCGCTGCCAAATTGTTGTATCCCGATGCAAGAGTGTTTCCCCACACCAACGAAGGTCCTGCGGCGGAGCCGATGGCTGCATATTGGGAAGCGCTGGGTCCAACGATGTAGTTGTGATACGCCTCATATGCGCGGCAGCCGCGGCCGCGGCCGGCCTGAGATTTCGTGCCATGCGAGTGAATCATGGCAGAGCCGGTCGAACCGTTAGTAAGCGTGGAGTAGCGGATTACAAACCGACCAGCGGTATCGCAGTCCTCGGCTTCACCACCGTTGATGATTGAGTTTTCGATGAACATGAACGCTGTCGAGCCAAATCCCGTCGAAGTCGCCCAGGTTCCATCACCAAAGCCGACGCTATCTCCAATTGTGTTCGAGATGGCGAAGCCTTGAGATAGCGTATTCACGCCGGGAGCCGCGTTATCGAAAATGACGTGGTCAATAACACCCTCGAGTTCCCCGTAGAGTCTGCCGGTAAATGTTGAGAACGATGTGGTGTAGCTGTGGAGATTGAAATGGGTATGATCGATACGGAGATTATCGCTTGGCCCGTGGATCACGAGAATTCCATCGTCCTTCACGACCCCCGCGCCGCCTTCAATTGTCAGCCCGGTCATGCGGAAGGCGGTGCTGTTTCCGGCCAAATGAATGACCCACGGAGAATTGGTCGCCCCCGAAGTCACGCTGTCCTGGATCACGGTGTTGTCGGTGGCCGTACAGCCGTAGCTGGAAGTCCCCGCGGTGCCGGTGCAAGTGAGAACGGTGTTTCCTTGGATTGTCAGGCTGGTATTTCCAGATGGGACGGTAAAGGTCACCGGCGTGGTCCAGGCGCAGGTACCCGATGGGATCGTCACGAGCGTTGTACTGGATGTAACTGAATTAAGGGCGGTCTGCACATCAGCCTGACTGCAGCTTGCGGCTTTGATCGTCGCCTGCGCGTGGGATGCGAGGGCTACCGTGAAGAGTAGGAATAGCGGGAGAAAGCGTGTGAGAATGCGATTCATAATAGACCAACTCCTTTATTGTCAAACAAGTGCATTTGATGATGCCACCGGTCGAGGCTGTCAAAACCCCAGCCTCGTGGAATGAGAATTTTCGGCGCAGCTTCTTCCAATCTAGACCTCAAAAACAAAGCTGAAACCAGGGAATTGAGCAAATGGTTACCAGAGTTACTCGTGTGCGAATTCTCACTGGAGGCGATTACCGCCGGATCATGGACTTTCGTGTCGATCCCGGTTGCGGCTGCGAATTGATTGGCCTCAGTCCAGACGCTCCTGCTTCAGTCTGCTCGCGCAGTGAAGACGTTGACTTACCAAAATAACCAAGGAGAGGAGACGGGATGCTCCGATTAGGAGCCGTCAAAAGACCAAGACTTCTAAGCCATTGATCGAAAACAACTTGAATCATTTTAAATAGACCCAGGCGGCGATTTGATCGCGGCCGACGGGATCTGTATTAACTTTTGTTTCGTTGTCTGGCGATATAGGGGAGATTAGCACAATCCTGCTCGAGGCTACAAATTGGGCAGCGTTAAGGGTCCAGTCGAGTCGCAGACGTCGGCGTAAGAGGCTCCTTTCGCATCGAAGCACTTTCCTCAGTGTCAATAAAACCGCTGTAATCGGCCTTTGTCAGGAACAATCGTTTGGCAAAAAAAGCATGTCAAACGGCCGGTTCCCAAATCCCTAAAACGACTCTGTTCATTTAAGACAAATGCGGAGACCTAAATTTCTGTGGAGATCAAAAAAATGTACATTGTCGAACGCACTCTAACTTTTGTGCGTGGTTTTCTTTTGAGCTATGGTCCGACGAAGATCAAGAAGGCCTTGTGGGATAAGGAGTTCTCTGGCGAGAAGTGGAATTTCATCGACGATACAGTGAGCGATTGTATCTATCCACATTTGGAGAAGCATGCTAACGGTGGTGACATCCTGGATCTTGGCTGTGGGCCCGGCAACACGGCAAACGAACTCGCTGAGAAAGCTTACGCAACGTACCTTGGAGTCGATATATCGGAGTCGGCTCTAGCGAAAGGAGTGAAACGGACGAACGACAGTGGCCGGGCCGGCAAGAACAGCTTCGTCTGTTCAGACTTTCTTAGCTATGTGCCGCCTCGTAAGTTCGATGTCATCCTCTTCAGGGAGTCCATGTACCACATTCCGTACGGGTCGATAATGGAGTTGCTGAACAAGTACTCGAAGTATCTAAAGGGCAGCGGGGTCTTTATCGTGAGACTCTACGCGGGCGATCTTCAGACGGGAAAGACTAAACCACGTGTCCAGCGCAAAATCGATTTGATAAAACGAGAGTTTGACGTCGTGGAGACGTTCCAATACGAGAAGGCGGGAACTCCCACGGTCTTGGTCTTTCGAGCCAAACAATAAATGGGGTAGTTTTCGCGATGGAGCATTAGGTGAAAGCGACGCTCGACGGCGACTATTTTGAGCAAACGGTAACGTCATAGAGGAGCATACTTTGAGGATCAGCATCTTTGGATTGGGTTACGTGGGTGCCGTGTGCGCGGGGTGCTTTGCGGCAGAAGGCCATCAAGTGCTTGGGGTGGATCCGCTTGCAGAGAAAGTTGATCTAATCAATCGTGGGCACTCGCCGATCGTGGAAGCCGAGATCAACGAGATTATCGAGGAATCCGTCCGCGTAGGGAGCCTGCGCGCTATCCAAGATCCGACTGCGGCGATCCACGAGACAGATCTTTCCTTTGTCTGCGTAGGAACTCCGAGCCAACCGAACGGGAATCTCGATCTTCGTTATATTCGACGCATTTGCGAACAGATTGGGAACGCGCTGCGAACCAAGGCCGGGCGACACACGGTCGTTATCCGCAGCACGATCCTGCCCGGGACCATGCGAAATGTCGTGATTCCCACCTTAGAAGAATCTTCGGGGAAGAGGGCAGGAGAGGATTTCGGCATATGCAATAATCCTGAATTTCTGAGAGAAGGCTCCGCGGTCAAGGATTTTCGAACGCCGCCAAAAACAGTTATCGGCGAACTGGATCAAGCGAGCGGCGAATTACTTGCATCACTGTATGAGCACTTACAGGCTCCGATCATACGGACGGACCTTAGCACTGCTGAAATGATCAAGTATGTCGATAATAGCTGGCACGCGCTTAAAATTGGATTTGCGAACGAAATCGGAAACCTGTGCGATTCGTTCGGAGTCGATGCGGACGCTGTCATGGATATATTCTGCCAGGATAAGAAGCTGAATATTTCGCCAGCTTATCTGAAGCCGGGCTTTGCTTTCGGCGGCTCCTGCCTTCCGAAGGATTTGCGCGCGCTGTCCTATCAGGCCAAAATACATGACTTGCAACTCCCGATTCTCAGCGCAGTTCTTCCCAGCAATGAGATGCAAATTGCGCGCGGAGTGAAACTAGTGATGGACAGCGGTAGTCCACGTGTGGGAGTCCTCGGGTTCAGTTTCAAGGCCGGCACGGATGACCTCCGCGAGAGCCCAGTTATCGAAGTCATCGAACGGCTGATTGGGAAGGGATACGATCTTCGCATTTATGATCGCAATGTGAATATTGCCGCATTGGTGGGCGCCAATCGGGATTTTATCCTTAACCACATTCCGCATATCTCAAAGTTGATGGTGCCGGGCATAGATGCGGTGCTCGCTCACGCCCAGACAATTGTGATCGGTAATCACGATCCGGAATTCAGTCAAATCCACACTAAGCTCCGCACGGATCAGTGCCTCGTGGATTTTGTTCGGATAACTCGACAGGGGAACTCGAATGCCAAGCACCAGCTCACCTATGCCTGAAACATTCGTGGCACCAGTTCCCGCCGTCGGTTCAAAAGCGGAGGTCTATGAATCAATCGCGCAGCTCCAGCGCTGGCTGGAGGAGCATGATTATCGTGGCTACGATACCTTCGACGGTTTGAACGCCAGATTCGTACGGCCCCTTACATTCAATAGCGCACTCCTTCGCACCGTTCTTCTCCAGGGAGTGCGACGGTTCCCTTTGAATTTACGTCCGCTTTTGGGCGTCTCTCCGGCACGTTCGACCAAGGGCATGGGGTTTCTGGCCCGCGGTTTTATTCGGTTGAACAAGGCCACTGGCGACCCACGGTGGAACGAGAAGGCCAAGACGGCACTTCAATGGCTCATGGAGCAAAGGTCGCCCGGCTACAACGGTGCTTGCTGGGGTAATCACTTCGATTATCAGTCTCGAACCTTCTTCCTTCCTAAGGGCGTTCCGACAGTTGTATGGACTTCTTTGATCGGCCACGCCTTTCTAGATGGTTGGGACCATTTTCACGATGCTGCCTATTTGGAGATTGCGGTGAGCGCCTGCGAACACATTACGCGGGATCTTGCAGCGATCTCTTCCGGGGATGCAATCTGTATCTCGTATATCCCCGGCAAGAACGTAATGGTCCACAACGCCAACACGTTGGGAGCGAGCCTCCTTGCTCGGGTCCATGGAGAAATCGGAAGTGAGAAATACCGTGAGCTCGCAGGCCAGGCAATGTGCTATACCGCAAACTGCCAGCGCCCAGACGGCTCATGGTACTACGGAGAAAAGGAGAATTTGCACTGGGTAGATAACTTCCATACGGCATATGTGCTGGATTGTTTTCATCATTACCGCCAAAGCACCGGCGATGATCGTTTTGATGGCCCGATGTTGCAGGGCTATCAGTTCTGGAAGGAGAACTTCTTCCTATCCGATGGAACGCCGAAATACTATGATCGCAAGACTCTGCCCATCGACATTCAATGCTGCTCCCAGGCGATCGACACACTCGTGTTGTTCCGGCACCAGGACCTAGATAGTTTGAGACTCGCTGAGACGGTTGCGGGATGGACGATTGCCAATATGCAGGACAGGAGCGGGTACTTTTATTACAGAAGATATTCTCAGCGGCTAGTGAACAAGACACCGACATTGCATTGGGGCCAGGCGACGATGATGTGCGCGCTCGGCGGACTTTACCTGCACCTATAAGGAAGAGATTGCCTCGTGAATAGAAAGATCCTGATCATCGTTGAAAACCTTCCAGTGCCCTTCGACCCACGCGTCTGGAAGGAGGCCAGCGCGCTTCGCGATGCGGGTTACGAGGTCTGCGTTCTATCACCTCGCGGGAAGGGATACTCCGAAGGGTATGAGTTGCTCGAGGGAGTGCATATTTATCGACATCCGATGCCGAAAGAGGGAAGCGGTGCCTGGGGTTATTTGTGGGAATATGGATGGGCGCTCTTTTGGCAGTGCTTGTACACATGGTGGATTTTCGTCACAAGAGGATTTCATTGCATTCAGGGATGCAACCCGCCGGACGACATTTTTCTCGTAGCTCTACCCTTTAAACTTTTCGGCGTAAAGTACATTTTTGATCACCACGACGCCAATCCGGAGCTCTATCTGTCGAAATATGAGCGCCGCGATGCTCTCTACAAAGCGCAAGTATGGCTTGAGAAGTTGACTTATCGTTTCAGCGATGTGGTTATCGCTACCAATGAAAGTTATCGTAGTCTCGCGATCGAGCGAGGACACCGTGCTCCGAGAGATGTATTCGTTGTCCGTAATGGTCCCGATTTGGATAAGTTTCGGATCGTTCCGTCGCAGCCTCACCTGAAGCATGGGAAGCAATGGCTGGTGGGATATGTGGGGACGATGAGTATCCAGGAAGGCCTGGACATCCTCATCGACGTGGCAGCCTGCATGCGGAATATGGGGAGCACAGACGTGCATTTCACCTGCGTTGGAGGCGGACCGGGACTGCTGGGATTGCGGGAGCTTGTGAAGCAGAAGGGATTGGAGGAGTTGGTTGATTTTACGGGTCGAGTTCCCGACCGTGAACTCTTGGAGATCCTATCAACTGCGGATGTCTGTGTGAATCCAGACAAGCCGTGCGAGATGAACGATATCTCGACAATGATCAAGATTACGGAGTACATGGCACTGGGGAAACCGATCGTTCAATTCGACCTCAAAGAGGGCCGCGCTACGGCCGGCGATTCGTCTCTCTATAGCGATAATCACGATCAAGTTGCTGATTTCGCACGTAAGATCCTCTGGCTACTCGATCACCCAGATGAGCGCAGGAAGATGGGTGAGATTGGACGGAGACGAATAGAGCAACAGTTTGCCTGGAAGTATTCAATCGCCAATCTGCTCGCGGCCTATGAGCGGGCCTTTGAGAAGCGGTCCATCATGGCGGGAGGGGGACTCTCAGATCGAGGCATGATTGAGCCAACGAACGAGGCGGGCGCAGTACCCAAGGAATGATGTCCAACGGCTCTGCAATGGAGTTACCTTGGATAAACACCTGCTGTCTGTTTCTGTTTTGGAATCAGAGCGCATGAAAGATAGTAGGGGTAAGATGCAGATCTCTGTCGTACTATGCACGTTCAATCGTTGTCATCTCCTGCCAGTTGCGCTGAAGAGTGTGGCGGCGTCCAACATGCCTGATGCGATGGCATGGGAAGTCTTGGTCGTGGACAACAATTCGACAGATAAGACCCGTGAAGTTATCGAGACCTTCTCACGGCAATATCCTGGGCGGTTCCGTTATCTTTTTGAACCCCATCCAGGGAAATCGTATGCGCTCAATGCGGGAATTGCAGCAGCTGAAGGCGATGCGCTCGCTTTCATGGATGACGATGTGACCGTCGCACCGGATTGGCTGCGAAACCTTGTTGTGCCGCTCGCTGAGGAGAGGCATGCGGGGGCTGCCGGACGGGTTGTGCCTCGTTGGACAACGGATGTGCCGAACTGGCTTCCGTCAGAGGGCTGGGGAAGTGCTGGGCCTCTGGTGTCATTTGACCGCGGTGATCAGGGCAGCATTCTCGAAGAGAGTCCGCTTGGCACGAATATGGCTTTTTTGCGAAGAGTCTTCGAGCAATATGGGGGATTTCGAGTCGATCTGGGGCCTTCGCCTCACAATGAGATCCGGAATGAAGACAGCGAATTCGCCCGACGTCTGCTGCGAGGAGGGGAGCGAATTTACTACGTGCCTTCAGCTATCGTGTACCACCCCGTGACGGAAGATCGTCTAAGCAAAAAGTATTTTCTGACCTGGTGGTTTGATAAGGGTCGCTCGGATATTCGCGAGTCCGGAATTCCCGGGGATGCAGGATGGATGATCGGCGGGATTCCTCTCGCGATGTTTCGGAGACTCACGCGGTGGACGATTCAGTGGATCTTTACATTGAATCCGAGACGCCGATTTGAGCGGAAGCTGAAGGTATGGTTTAACGCTGGAGCAATCATGGAGTGTCGCAGAAGTTTTGGACCGCCGTGCACCCCAACCGAAGGCGCGGTCGGCAGCAGGCTCGGAAGCTGATGCCGGAGAGGCTCGAAAGTCACAAGTTGGAAGGGAATTCCCTTGCAACCGACTTCAATGGAACACCAAGGGACATTTAGAAGAAGGCTAGAACGGAAAGGAAGCTTAGCAGACCATGGCACAAATGGAAAGTCGACCAGAGAATATCGCTGATGTCGTGATCGTCGGAGCTGGACCATACGGCTTGTCCGTCGCGGCGCACCTTGCGGAGCGCGGGGTCAGGTTTCGTATTTTTGGCCATCCAATGAGCGTTTGGCAAAAGCACATGCCGAAGGGAATGCGGCTGAAGTCGGAAGGATTTGCCTCGTCTCTTTCTGACCCGCACTTGCAATTCGAACTGCGACGTTACTGTCAACAACACGGTATCAAGTATGAAGATGTGGGTGAACCGGTCCACATTGAGACCTTCATCGCGTACGGGCAGGAATTTCAAAGGAGATTTGTCCCGAATCTCGAGGAGAATCTGGTCGTTTCGGTGCAGGAGTCTCCGCTGGGCTTTGAACTGCAACTTGAGGATGGAGAGAAGGTATTGGCGCGCAGCGTAGTTGTTGCCGTCGGCATCAGTCACTACGCTTACATTCCGCCGATTCTGGCCGCGCTTCCGGAAGGAACTGTGAGCCACAGTTCAGCGCATTGCGACCCTGAAGAATTCAAGGGACGGAGCGTAGCGATTGTCGGAGCCGGCGCTTCCGCTCTCGATCTCGCAGCGCTGCTTCACGAAGCAGGTTCCTCAGTTCAAGTGGTTGCACGAAGTTCGGCGATTCGTTTTCAGGACCCTCCTGGAGGAAAAAGCTCAGTGAAGAGCAAGCTGCTCAATCCGAGGACCGGAATTGGTTCGGGCATGCAGTTATTCTTCTACGCGAATGCTCCTCACTGGTTCAGACACTTGCCGGAGAGTCTGAGGCTCGACAGGGTCCGCAAGACTCTCGGTCCCGCCCCACCGTGGTTCACCAAAGGGCAAGTGGACGGTAGAGTGCCATTTCATTTAGGAGTCAGCATCAGGAGCGCCGAGGTTGTGAATGGCCGCCCCACCCTCCGTCTGGTCGACGAAGCCGGTAAGGAGAGCACCGTGGAAGCAGATCACGTGATTGCCGCGACGGGGTACCATCCGGACATCGAGAGGCTGCAATTCCTGAGCCAGGGTATCAGGGAGAAAATCCACACGACCGGCAACGCCCCAGCATTGAAGGCGTCGTTTGAATCATCGGTTCCGCGCCTGTATTTCGTCGGCGTATCTTCCGCAAATACCTTTGGTCCGTTGATGCGGTTTGCTTTTGGAGCGGACTATACGGCACGCAGGATTTCGAAGTATCTGGCTAAGCCGATTCGGGAGGCGTCCAAGAGCTACAGTGGAACCGAAAACGCGAGGGCCCCGAAGCGCGTCTGAAGTTTGAGTTGTCCCGATGGCCATGAAGCCAGAAAACATACAACCTAATGCAATCGCGGCGGCGCGACCTAGGATTCTAATCACCGATACGAATCGCTGGCCGGTAGGACCTCGGCTTGCGAGCGCGTTTTCGAGGATGGAATGTGAGGTTGCCGTATTGTGCCCGTCGCCAGGCCATCCTATCGAGAAGAGCGCCACGGTGCGTCGGATATTTCGTCACCGCGGGCTCAATCCGCTAAGCGCGTTGAGATCAGCAATTGAGTCATTCGATCCAGACATCATCATTCCGCTCTGTGATCGAGGTGTGCAGCATTTGCATGATCTGTACGCGCTTGTCCAATCTCCGGGGGCTTTGGACGGCAAGATAGCGCAATTGATAGAGCGCTCGTTAGGTGCGCCGGACAGCTTTCCACTTGTGTCCAGCCGTCACGATCTCCTCAAATTGGCACATTCTGAAGGAATCTTGATACCCGGAATGATCGTTGTTGAAGGCGAGGTCGACTTAAGCTCGTGGAATGAAGAGACGGGGCCGCATTGGGTCATGAAGGCGGATGGGACCTGGGGTGGCCGCGGAGTCCGCGAAGCAAAATCGACGAAGGAGGCCAAACAGAGTTTTCTAGAACTGATGCGGCGTCCGGGGCTGATTGAATTGACTAAGCGCTTGTTACTGAATAGGGACAGATCATGGATTATCTCCGAAAAAAAGCAGCCGCGACCAGGCATTATTGCACAGTCGTTCATTGACGGTCGACCGGCGAACTGTGGGGTGGTTTGCTGGCAGGGGGAGTTACTGGCGGGGATTTGTGTAGAGGTGATCCAATCACAAGGTCCAAAAGAGCCCGCTACTATAGTGAAAGTCGTGGAAGGCGCGGAAATGTTGCATGCGGCGGAACGAATTGCCAGGCGTCTCAAGCTTTCCGGCTTCTTTGGGCTGGACTTCGTGATTGAAAAAGGTACAGGTGCAACCTATCTAATAGAGATGAACCCGCGTTGTACTCCACCGTGTCCTCTGCCATTGGGCCAGGGGCGCGATCTGGTTGCAGCTTTGTCTGCACGATTGGCGGGAGAGCCGAAGCCGGATAGGGAGCGCGTCACCACCAAGAACAGAATCGCCTATTTTCCGCAATGCTTTGAAGGTGATGAGCCCATCACCGAGTCGAGAATGGTCGACGGCGTTTATTGCGATGTGCCTGAGGAAGAACCGGAATTGGTCCAGGAACTTCTTCATCCGTGGTCTGCGAGAAGTTACCTCGGTCAGTTGTTGGATTGGGTTCGTGAAATCTCTGGCAGAAAGAGAAGGCTTACCACATGTGTTTTTGAAGATGCCGCGGAAACAATCGAGACCGATGTTGCGGTCGATGCGGTTCCGTCACAGTTGAGAGCGGAATAGCGAGATGGGCGGAGCCATAATTTTCCGACAGACCAGTCTCGCCGGGGTGATTGAAGTTGAGATGCAACCACACCGCGATGAGCGCGGCTTCTTTGCTCGTTCGTGGTGTGAAACGGAATTTCGCGAAAACGGATTGAACCCAAAGTTGGTGCAGTGCAGCATCTCGTTCAATGAGAGGAAGGGAACGCTAAGGGGCGTGCACTACCAGGCACCCCCGTATCCTGAAGCCAAACTGGTGCGCTGTACAAGAGGAGCGTTGTTTGATGTCGCGCTGGATCTTCGACCGGACTCACCCAGCTACCTGCGATCGATCGGGGTGGAGTTGACAGCAGGGAATCATCGCGCACTTTACATTCCCGAGGGATGCGCTCATGGGTTCCTGACCCTCGAAGAAAACACGGAGGCGCTCTACCAGATGTCTGAGTTTTATCATCCAGAGACAGCGCGCGGCGTGCGATGGAACGATCCGGCGTTCGGGATTAGCTGGCCGAGCACGGTACAAGTGATCTCCGAGCGCGATCGGAGTTTTCCGGACTTCAAATGACAGGACTCAAAAGGGAGTTTGCGCGCAAGGAACTTGCGGAAGCTGGGCGGGAGTTGCATGGGTTTGCCACCGATCTCTATCCGATCTGCCGAAGCATAACCGGAAACGGGATTCGTGAAACGCTGAAGAGAATTCAAAGTGTTATTCCCCTTGAAGTCTCCGAAGTGAACAGTGGGACACAAGTGTTTGACTGGGAAGTTCCGAAAGAATGGAATATTCGCGATGCTTATATCAAGGATGCGAATGGTGCCAGGATCGTTGACTTCCAGCAGTCAAATCTTCATGTGGTGAACTACAGCACACCTGTGTGCGCCACCATGTCGCTCGCAGAGCTTCAACCGCATTTGCATTCGCTCCCCAAGCAACCTGAACTGATTCCTTACCGGACGTCGTATTACAAGGAGGACTGGGGATTCTGCCTCTCGCACAATCAGAAACTGGCGCTGACAGGTGGGAGCTATGAGGTATGCATTGATTCAACGATCTCTGCGGGGTGTCTAAGTTACGGCGAATGCTATATCCCAGGCCGTTCATCCGACGAAGTGCTGATTTCCACTCATTGCTGCCATCCTTCGCTAGCGAACGACAATCTATCCGGCCTAACGGTTGCCGTTGCGCTGGCGAAGTTTCTCGCCGGACGAGATCTTCGATACTCTTATCGATTTCTGTTTGCACCTGGAACGATCGGGGCCGTTACATGGCTCGCACGCAATCGACCGAATGCTGAGCGCATCCGTCACGGTCTGGTTCTGACGGGGATCGGTGATGCTGGTGGGTTCCACTACAAGAAGAGCCGTCGCGGAACTGCGGATATCGACCTGGCAATGGCTCATGTGCTACATCATTGCGGGGAATCGTCGGAGATCGTGGAGTTCTCACCGTACGGTTATGACGAGCGCCAATACTGTTCCCCCGGATTCAATCTTCCGGTCGGTTGCCTTATGCGCAGTGTTTGGGGAACCTATCCGGAGTATCACACCTCGGCCGATAATCTTGAATTCATCCGGCCGGAGCAGCTGGCGTCGTCGCTACGAGTTTGCATTGAGTTGTTCGACGTGCTCGAGGGGAATTGCCGCTACAAGAATCTCAATCCGTTTTGCGAACCTCAACTCGGGAAGAGAAACCTGTATCGATCACATACGGGTGAGGCCGGCGAAGCAGAGGTTAGCGCGCGTCTTTGGGTGTTGAACCTTTCTGATGGCATGAACTCGCTCCTGGATATTGCCACGCGGTCTGGACTGGACTTCTCAGCCATACGGGAGGCCGCGGATCTTCTTTACGAGAATCGGCTATTGGCCCCGCTCCTTGGTGAAGAAGACCGGCAAAACTAGGGCCTTAAGGCGCCGTTTACTTCGTCTACACCCAATTCGTTGTATTTGATGGTTGGTGGAGGAGCAACTATCCTTAAGTCCTGCTCCCTCATTTGGGTGGAAAGAGTGATTGCGATACGCAGCCCATTGAGAACCTGCCCATAAGAACCCCGTGTAAGCGTTGTCCACGGGTGCTTCTGGCAGCCGGGGACGAGGCGGCATGATGAGCGGAGACGGAAAAGCTGTGGGGTCGGCGGAAGGGTTCCGTCTTAACCTAGAAGGGAATCGGAAGCGGTTATGAAGGTTCTTCTAACTGGACATAAGGGCTACATTGGTGTGGTGGCCGGCGAGATGTTGAGTTCCTCCGGTCATGAGGTCGTGGGAATGGATTCAGATTTCTTTGCCAATTGCGGGTTTGGCACTGAGCCTGATGAGATTCCAGAGCTCCGGAAGGATCTTCGCGACGTTACGAAGGCTGATTTGGTGGGCTTCGATGCAGTGGTGCACTTCGCCGCGCTATCGAATGATCCGCTGGGAGATATCAATCCGCAGCTCACCTATGACATCAACCACCTCGCTTCAGTGCATTTGGCGAAAATGGCCAAGGACGCAGGCGTGAAGCGCTTTGTTTTCTCCTCGTCATGCAGTACCTACGGGGCCGCAGGCGACGAGTTTCTCGACGAGACATCTGGACTCAATCCGGTAACTCCATACGGTGAATCGAAGATTCTTGCGGAACGGGACATCGCGCTGCTCGCCGACGAGAGCTTCTCTCCAACCTACATGCGCAATGCAACGGCTTATGGGGTCTCGGCGCGTCTACGTCTCGACATTGTGCTCAACGATCTTGTTGCGGCAGCTCTGACTAGCGGGCGCGTCTACATCAAGAGCGACGGCAGTCCCTGGCGCCCGATCGTGCATATTCGCGACATTGTTGGAGCTGTCATTGTTGCTCTGGATGCTCCGCGGGAGGTTGTTCACAATCAGATTCTCAACGTAGGTCGCAATGACGAGAACTTTCGAATTCGTGAGATCGCTGAATTTGTAGTTGCGGTTGTACCTGGCTGTCGAGTTGAGTATGCTCCTGGCGGCGGCCCCGATCCCCGCTGCTATCGGGTTAGCTTCGACAAGATTAACCGCCTACTTCCTGCGTTTCGTCCGCAATGGACTGCGCGTCGGGGCGCTCAAGAGCTTTACGAAGCGTATAGGGCTTTCGGGCTCAGAGCTTCAGATATGGAAGAGAAACGCTACGTTCGGATCAATGAAATCCGCCGGCTTCAACAGGCGGGAAGACTGGACGAAAGCTTGTGCTGGACTGACAAGCTTGCCGAAGTGCGCTAGGCGCCGGAAGGTGATTGCAGACCGAAATGGCAAATACAAGCACTGTTCTTGAGAAGCCGGTGAATCGAACGACCGTAAAGGTATGCCGGTTCTGCGGCGCCGGACTGGAGCGGACGTTTGTCGATCTGGGTATGTCGCCACTCTGCGAATCATATCCATCTTCGGCCGAACTGAGCCATGGCGAAGTCTACTACCCGCTTCATGTCTTTATTTGCGAGCACTGCTGGCTTGTGCAGTTGGAAGAGTACCAAAGCGCGGAGAGTATCTTCAGCGATTATGCCTATTTCGCTTCCTACTCCGATTCGTGGCTCAAACACTGCGAAAAATACTGCAGTGAAATGAAGGCGCGGTTCGGTTTGGACAAGCGGAGCTTTGTCGCCGAAGTGGCCAGCAATGACGGGTATCTGCTCCAGTACTTTGTTGGGCAAGGTGTACCAGTACTCGGGATTGAACCCGCTGCAAACGTCGCGAAGGTCGCAGTCGAAAAGGGCGTTCCGACGCTGGTCCGATTTTTCGGACAGACTGTGGCGAAGGAACTCGAGGCTGAAGGAAGGCTTGCCGATCTGGTCGTCGGCAACAATGTTCTTGCACAGGTTCCCGACCTCAATGATTTCGTTGAAGGTCTCAAGACCCTGCTGAAACCCGACGGGGTCCTGACCCTTGAATTTCCGCACCTGCTGCGCCTGATCGAACTCAACGAATTTGACACGATTTACCACGAACACTTCTCCTATTTTTCACTGCTCAGCACGACCAAGATCTTGCAGGCGCATGGATTGAGCGTGTTTGATGTGGAGGAGTTGAAATCGCACGGCGGCTCACTTCGTATATTTGCATCTCGTTCTTCGAGCCTGGCGCACCCCACTACCTCCAATGTGCAAAAGGTTATGGACGACGAGGTCATCGCTAAGCTTGACCGCATTGACGGTTATCAAGACTTTGCTCGCCAGGTTCAACGGACGAAGCTGGAGTTATTGGACTTTCTTGTGACTGCGGCGAGAGAGGGCAAAAGGGTAGCCGGTTACGGAGCGCCAGGCAAGAGTGCGACACTATTGCACTACTGTGGAATCGGGAAAGATCTGATCGAATATACGGTCGATCGCAGTCTTTACAAGCAGGGGCGCTATCTTCCCGGAAGTCGTATCCCGATTTACCATCCCGATCGAATCAGTGAAACCAGACCTGATTACATCCTCATCCTTCCGTGGAACCTGAAAGATGAGATCATGAAGCAAATGAGTTATGTCCGGGAATGGGGAGGAAGCTTTGTGATTCCTATCCCCAAAGTCACGATTTCCTAGGGTCGGAAGCGGCGAGGTGATGTATGAAAGTCGTTCTGTTTTGCGGCGGCGAAGGAATGAGGTTAAGGGGCTATTCAGAGGATGTCCCAAAGCCGATGGTTACTATTGGTGCGCGACCCGTCCTCTGGCATGTCATGAAGTATTATGCACATTTTGGCCACAAGGATTTTATTCTTTGCCTTGGCTATAAGGCCAATGCCATCAAGGATTATTTCCTGGACTATGACGAGTCCGTCTCCAATGATTTTGTTTTCTCGCGGGGTGGCAAAAAGCTCGAATTCATGCAGCGCGACATTGATGACTGGAAGATCACCTTCGCGGATACCGGTTTACGCGCTACAATCGCCGACCGCCTTCGTCTCATCGAGCCGCATCTCCAGGGGGAAGAGATGTTCCTGGCCAATTACAGCGACGGCCTAACCAACTTCTATCTTCCCAAAATGATACAAGAGTTTTCGGTTCGCGATTCCTATGCATCCTTCCTCTCTGTGCAGCCGCGCTCCAGCAGTTTGGATACGGTAGTGACGGACGAGCAAGGCTGTGTCCGCGCCATTAGAAACATGACTGACGCGAATATCTGGGTGAACGGCGGGTATTTCATTCTGCGTAAAGAGATATTCCGTTATATCAACGCAGGCGAAGAGCTTATTTATGAGCCGTTCCAGCGCCTAATTGCTGAAGGAAAAGTGTGGTCACATCGCTACAACGGCTTCTGGCAATGCATGGACACCTTTAAGGATAAGCAGATTTTGGACGAACTCGAAGCCTCTGGCAACGCTCCGTGGCGACTGTGGAGGAATGGTCACCCCGTCGCAGGAAATGTCGCGTGATAAATCTGAATGTTCCGCGTGCAGCCGGAGAACCTTTCACGGTTCTTTGTCTTGGTGCTCATTCCGACGACATTGAGATCGGTTGCGGTGCGACCCTGTTGCACTTCAAAAAGATCCTTCCAAAGGTGAGATTCCACTGGGTCGTTTTCAGCGCGGCGGGTCTTCGCGGTCGGGAGGCGGGTAAGGCGGCCGAACTGTTTACTTCAGGTTGCGACAAAGAGATAGTTATCAAGGAATTTCGAGATGGATTCCTTCCCTACAATGGGCAGGTGGTGAAGGAGTTCTTTGAAGAGATCGAGCAGGGGGTGAATCCGGATTTGATATTCACTCATTGGCAGGGAGATGCGCACCAGGATCACAGGCTGCTCTCTGAACTCACTTGGAACACCTTTCGGAACCACTTGATACTTGAGTATGAAATTCCAAAATATGACGGCGACTTGGGGCGACCGAACCTGTTCGTACCCTTGGATGCTCCACTCTACGAGACGAAAATCAACTATTTGCTTGAGACGTTCGAATCGCAGAGGGCCAGGCGCTGGTTTGACCGCGAAACGTTCCTGGGTCTCATGCGAATTCGCGGCATGGAGTGCAATGCCGCAAGTGGATACGCCGAAGGCTTCCACTGTCGCAAGATGATGCTCGAAGGCGTTTAGGGGCAATCCAGCAACAAATCAGCGACGGAGGTACTGTGAAATGAACCTTTTCTTAGATACCCAAATGGATGAAGCAAAACGGCGGCAAGAACTATACCGCGGATCCATACTCGTGTATTCGCCTTCGCCCAGCGCACTCAAGTTATGCGAGTTTGCGCGTGAGCTCATCAAGACGGTTTTTCATCCGCACGATCCCCGGAAGGTTCATGAAACTATGCCGGTGGAGCGGTGCGTAGAGATTCTTGCTGATCTGAAGCCGAAATTCATTCACCACCCCACTTCGAAGGAATTGATTCGAGGCATGCTGACCGAGCGGGGATGTGACTTGGAGAAGACATATTTTGATGTTCCGCGCCTGCGCACAGCTTTTCCTTCCGATTATCTCGCAGCGGGAATCGCCTATGCCTTTCATCCGCACCGTGATACGTGGTACTCCGCGCCGGGTTCTCAGATTAACTGGTGGATGCCGGTTTACGATATCTACCCCGAGAACTGCATGGCCTTTCATCCGAGATATTGGGATGAAGCGATTCCGAATACTTCCAGTTCCTATAACTACTACACTTGGAACCGCAATAATCGGCAAAGCGCCGCACAGCATATCAAAACCGACACGCGCGAGCAGCCACGCGCTCAGGTCTCACTTGCACCTGACCCACAAGTCCGTGTGGTGGCCAATGTTGGGGGCGTCATGCTCTTTTCTGCTGCGCAGTTGCATTCAACAGTGCCGAATACCTGCGGACTCGTGCGCTACAGCATCGATTTTCGGACCGTTCATTTAGACGACGTTCGCAACATGCTAGGAGCTCCGAATGTCGACTCGGCCTCCACCGGGACCACGATGCGTGACTACATCAGAGCTTCCGATTACTCGCATCTCCCGGAGGATGCGATCGCTCCGTATATCGATGAAACGGAGACGGAATTCATTCCTTCTCCCGTGGCCGGGGCTTCGAGCACGGCTCGGTAATCCGCATGCGGATGAGCGCGGATCTCTAGATCAGCAACTGTCGGATTGATTCAAGCGATACAAAGGCAAGGAAATGAAAAGGCATTCGGAGAAAAGGGAATGACTCAGACGGCAAAGAAGAGTCTCTACGCACTCGGCTTACAACAGCCGAAGTTCGCCTATTTTAACGGAGAGGTACGGCCGTGGGAAGAAGCGACCCTGCATGTTTCTTGTGAAGCGGTGAATCGGGGACTCAATGTCTTTGAAGGATTGAAAGGTTATTGGCAGGTTGACGGCGTGGAGTTTGGTATCGTCGAATTGCGCCGGCACTATGACCGACTGGCTCGCTCGGCGCGACTGCTTCATATTCCCGTACCAGTCTCCTACCAGGAATTCAAGGACGCCTGCTCCAAAATCGTGCGAGCACTTTATGAGCCGGACAGAGACATGTGGATTCGAGCAACACTTTTTGTTGTTGAGGGCCATTGGGGCGAGTCCACCGTTGCAGATCTTGTTCTCACGGCCTATCACCAGGCCAAGGACGCTCCGGCGCCTGTAGCGGTCGGCGTCAGTACTTGGCAGAGATCGAGCGATATAAGCTTGTCTCCTCGAATCAAGTCCAGTACAAACTATCAGGTCGCAAGATTGGCGCGAATAGAGGGGAAGAAGCGCGGTTTTTCTGAAATGATTTTGCTCAACCAGCAAGGCCGGGTGGCAGAAGCGACCGGTGCCTGTGTGTTGCTCGTGCGCGATGGGTGCGTAATTACCCCGCCTGCTTCGGAAGGGAGGCTGGAAAGCATCACCTTGGAGATCGTCCGCAAAATCTGTCATTCATTGGCCATCCCATATATTGAGCGGCCTGTGGATCGAACCGAGCTCCATATAGCAGATGAGATACGGCTTGTTGGCACGCTGGCCGAACTCGCGCCTGTTACTCGCGTGGACGAATACGAGTTGCCGCCAACCTCCCCACTCACAGATTTAATCGCGGAAACTTTCTGGGAGGCTGTGCGCGGCACAACACCTCACCCCGCGGTGGAACTAATGCTCGTCTAGGATGAATCTCTCTCAGAAGCTGGTCGAGAATCTAGGCGGCGAAATCGGCAATTGCCGGGGATTGCAGAGGGATCCGAGAAGTTTATGAAAGAGGAACTGGAAGAGCTATACAAATTTCGAGAGCTTTTGTATGTGATCACTTACCGCGACATTAAGGTCCGGTATAAGCAGTCGATCATGGGTTTTCTCTGGGCTATTCTGATGCCTATTTTGATCGTTATGTCCGGCGTCTTAGTGCGCTACGCTTATGCCCTCGTCTCGCATGCGCCATTGAAAACTGCCGATATCGCCAGCGTCGCTATCAAGTCGGTCCCGTGGGCTTTCATTGTCTCAAGCATTCGCTTTACCTGCCAAAGCCTGTTTGGCAATCGCGATCTAGTGGTTAAGATTTATTTTCCGAAGGAAATTTTCCCAATGGCTGCGGTCCTTGCCTGTTTATTCGATTTCGTAGTGGCTTCTTGTGCGTTGGTAGTTCTTCTTGTTCTCATAAAGGTAGGCTGGAGTATCTATCTTCTTTGGGTTCCTGTTCTGGTCGGCACCATGGTTATTTTTTGCATGGGCATTGGGATGATCGTGTCCGCTGCCAGCCTTTTCTTCCGCGACGTAAAGTACATTGTTGAAATCTTTCTGACCTTCGGCATCTTCTTCACACCTGTGTTCTTTGACGTGCGCATGTTCGGCGATCGTGGAAAATGGCTGATGTTAAATCCTTTCGCCCCTCTGCTCGATGGCCTCAGCACCTGCATTGCCCGCCATGAATCCCCCGATGTTCATTGGTATCTGTACAGTCTCGTATTCAGTTTGACTTCGTTCCTGGTCGGATTTGTTTTGTTCAAACATCTCGAACCCGCTTTTGCCGAGAGCATCTAAAGGAAAACATCTCATGTCTGACGTTGCGCTCCGGATGGAGCATATCTACAAGAAATTCCGCAAAGGGGAGACTTATAACTCCCTCCGCGATTTGCTGCCCGCTTTAACCGGCCGCATGTTCCGGGGCCAGGAACTCGACACCGAAGAAGGGCGCGAATTCTGGGCGTTGCAGGACATTTCCTTCGAAGTAAAACGGGGGGAAGCGCTCGGCATCATTGGCCACAACGGTGCGGGCAAGAGCACGGCGCTAAAAATCCTGAGCCGCATCATGAAGCCCACGAAGGGTTGCATGACTGTCAACGGACGGCTTTCAGCGCTGATTGAGGTCGCCGCGGGATTTCATCCTGACCTTACGGGCAAGGAGAACATTTTCCTTCACGGTACGATCCTAGGAATGAAAAAGCGTGAGATTCAATCGAAGCTCGATCAGATTATTGCTTTCTCGGGAATCGAGGAATTCATTGATACTCCCGTGAAGCGATATTCTTCGGGGATGTTTGCGCGTCTTGGCTTCTCCGTCGCGGCCCATGTTGATCCCGAAGTATTGATCGTCGACGAAGTGCTCAGTGTGGGAGACTTTGTTTTTCAGCAGCGTTGTATGGATCGTATTCGTTCGGTTATCAAGGGCGGAACAACGGTGCTGTTCGTTTCGCACAACCTCAAGGCGGTGACCGAGATTTGTCAGCGTGCAATGCTGCTCGATCACGGCAAGGTACTGATGATTGATGAAACTGACACTGTTGCGCGCAAGTACCTCAGCCTCGGCGCAATGTCGGACATTCCGGATGAAGACAAGCCAGTTTACATTTCGAAGGTTCGCGTCAGGGACCGTGCCGGAGAGCAGTCTACCTTTGAATCGGGTGAGGCGGCGTGGGTTGACATCGAAGTTACGGCTCGACAGGCTATCGAGAAACTGGCCGTTGTGATCTGGTTCAAAGATGAGAGAGACTACATCATTTTTCATACGTCTACGGAGCGTCTTGGCTTCACGCCATTCTCTTTGCAAGCGGGTGGCACTTACCGCTGTACTTTCGAACTGACTCTGAATATTGCCCACGGTACTTTTCACTTGGTCACCGAGATCCACCGCTATGACCTTCAGAAGGGCTATGATCGGCAGGATCCGGCAAGCACCATCTTCATCGGCTCAACCATAGCTGTAGGTGGCGCAGTCAATTGTTTCCCGAGGCTGATTGAGGCTGAGACAGTTGCTCCGCCCTCGCAATATTGCGAAGTCTAGATTAGGAGATCTCTGGATATGGAACGATACTTGGAACGACCGGCGAACGATGTTCAAATATGGGACAAATGGAATTCAACATACCGTCAGGGCCGGCTGGATGAGCCTTCCAAGGTCCGCTTGCGCACGATCGGCGCCACAATGGAAGAGCTAAAGATACGAGATGCAAAGATCCTGGAGGCCGGGTGTGGAACGGGCTGGCTCAGTAACAAGCTTTCGGAGTTCGGGAAGGTTACGGGAGTCGACCTCGGAAGCCAGATCATCGAAACCGCGCAGAAGAATTATCCGCAGGTCGATTTTCGTTCGGGCGATGTTCATACGCTCGATTTACCCAACAATTACTTTGACGTAATTGTCACTTCGGAGGTCCTGTCCCACGTTCCTGACCAACCCTTTTTTCTTCACCGGTTGGCTGAGCTACTCAAACCCGGCGGGTTCTTACTCGTTACTTCGCAGAACAAGTTTGTGTTTGACCGCACTGAGAACATTTCTCCCCCTGACGGTTGGATTCGCCGATGGGTAACAATGAAAATGCTCAAGAACATGCTGCGCAAGGATTTCTCGATCTATCGGGCAACAACCTTGGAGCCAGAGGGGCACCTCGGCCTTCTACGCGTGCTTAACTCGAGGAAGATTAACCGCGTCTGGAATTCCGTACTTGGTGCGCCACGCGTAAAGCGCTTAAAAGAAGGCGCGGGCTTCGGCCAATCGCTCTTTATCGTCGCCGTAAAGCGCTAAGCAGCGAATCCTGCCGGTCGGCTCCAAATCAGTCAGCTGTCGTACCAATCGGTGGAAGGCAGAAAGTGATGTGGCGACAGGTTACGACCTGCTTCACTTTCGATCATCGAGGGATCAAAAGTCAGGATCGAGTTATGGCGACGATGCAGATCAAACCGTGCTTAAGTGAGATTGAGCGAGAAGGAGTGGTTGCGGGTCCTCGAATCGCGTTGATAACTCCTTATGACGGAGGAAATCTGGGTGATGCTGCTATTCAGGATGCGATGATCTCGAATCTTCGCATGCGAATCCCCAACATTGAGATTCTAGGAATCACGCTAAATTGCGAAAATTTTATAGATCGGCATGGTGTTGATGCGTATCCGCTCCTGGCTACGATGATGTCATCGCAGAAGCCGGGTGGAGAACACTTTCAGCAGGGAGGAGGCCACACAGGCCCTATCGCGGGAGTGAGTCCTATTCGCCGGGCGATAGGAGTTGTGCCTGAGCTGACGCCGCTGTTGAAGAGGGTCAGAGGATGGATGAGAGTAATACGAAGAGAGATTTCCCATTGCTCCCGAGGATACAAAGTTCTCCGCACGCAGGACGCTCTCTTTGTTTCAGGTGGAGGGCAGTTGGACGAGGAATATGGTGGACCGTGGCGTCTTCCCTACACGATCTTCAAGTGGATGCTGCTGGCACGATTAGCTGGGGTGCCTTGCGCCATGGCAAGTATTGGCGCAGGCAAGGTCATTTCTCCCACATCGCGTCGCTTCGCGTCGATGGCGCTTGGTCTATGCCGATACAGGTCCTTTCGCGAGGCGAGGAGTAGAAAGATCGTCGCTAACTTCTTTCCACGAGCGGCGAGCGATCTTGTAGTACCGGATTTGGCCTTCACCATTCCGGAATCTGAGATAGGGTCTTCCGGCGGTGCGATTCGAAGAATGGCACGAGGGCGGCCCGTCGTCGCCGTCAGCCCGATTGCGTACGCCAAACCCATAAACTGGCCAACCCCTGACCGGGTGCTCTATGACCGATACGTTCAAGAAATGGCGCAGGTTCTCCATGGCCTATCTCGACAAGGCAACTTTATTGTCGTTGTCTGTTCATCCCTCGGCGACGATGAAACTGTTGTGCCCGACATTCTTGAAAGGCTGGATGTGGCCGTAAAAGATGGGATGGATCAAAACATTCATTTCCCGAAGATCGAGACGTGGAGAGAATTCGCTGGAGTTGTGAAGGATACCGACTATTTGATCGCGAGCCGCCTGCACGGAACGATTCTTGGGTTCTTGTCGCAAACCCCTGTTGTTGCGATTTCTTTCGATCCCAAGGTCGATTGGGTTATGGAGGATCTTCACCAGGACGACTACCTTCTGCACATTCGAGATTTTACGGCAGAAGATGTGCTCAAAGCGCTCGATCGCGTCAAGAAATGCCGAGACACCATCTCGGAAGAGATTGCTTCGTACCGTAGAGGTGTTTTGTTCTCCTCTCCATCGGCCAGGCAATATGACCTTCTGGCCAATCTCGCCTTAGAGCATTATCAGTCACACAATTGAGAAGAGATCATGGATTCCAGCCCCTTAGTCAGCGTGGTTACTCCTTTTTACAATACTGAGGATTACCTCGCCGATTGCATTGAAAGTGTCTTGGGGCAATCTTATAACAACTGGGAATACGTCCTGATAGACAATTGCAGCACCGACGGCTCCGCCGGCATCGTCGGCCGTTATGTTGCCCAATTCCCCAATAAACTCCGCCTCGTTCATACTGATTCGTTTCTCACACAAGTGGAGAATTACAACTTTGCGCTTTCACTCATCTCACCCGATAGCAAATATTGCAAGATGGTTCAGGCAGACGACTGGATCTTCCCAGAATGTCTCAGCAGTATGGTCGAGTTGGGCGAAGCACATCCAAAGGTGGGCTTTGTTGCCGCCTATCAACTCGATGGCGACCATGTTGGTTTGAGCGGACTGCCCTATCCCAGTCCAGAGGTGCCAGGCGGAGACGTCTGTCGGCTTTTCTTTCGGCAAAACATGCATCTCTTCGGAACGCCAACTTCATTGCTGATGCGCTCGGACCTCGTCCGAGCGCGGAATCCATTCTACGAGTTGCATCACGCACCTTTTGAGGATTCTCATGTTTGCTTTGATCTTCTTCAAACCTGGAATTTTGGTTTCATACACCAGGTGCTGACCTACTCACGGCGTGACAATGAATCGATTCTCAGGCGGATAGGTCCCTACCGATTCGAACTATTCTCGCGTTTAGCAAAAATCGTCGCACACGGCAGAAAGTATCTACCCGAAGATGAGTTCCGATATCTTCTCAAAGAAGCGGAGAACAAGTATTTTTACTTTCTCGGGAGGGCGGCTCTGGAAGGTAGGGAAACTGGCTTCTGGAAGTTTCACAAAGAACGCCTGAGTTCGATAAACTATCGTGTCGATTCTGCGTTCATGATAAAGTGGATTCTTCTGGTTCTCTGGGACGACATAGGAAACCCCAAACGTACCTTGGAATACCTTTGGCCACGTAAAAGAAAACTCTTCTCGGCGTTTGCTCGATTCGTTGGCAGGTCGCGCGATGTGTTCATGCGCACGCGTGCCAACGAAGTCGCTGACAGATGGTGAGTCTACGAGCTGATGAGCTGGAGTTATCGGCACAGTAATGAAACAGAAGTAGCACCGCGACTATCCTAAACTGCAATTGTCCACTACTGCGCATCCATGCACAATCTCCGTCATCTTCTACACCCTCTCCGGGTTCTTTGGAATGAACGCACAGATCTATTCTGGCCTGTGTGGGTTACGATAACTGCGGTTGCGGCAGTATTTGCGCCGTGGTTCGTTCGACGTGGTGAGGGCATATCTCCGGCTCTTGTTTCACCGCCAGGGCTTAAATGGACGCGCAATGCCATCCTTTCGGTCAGCTTTCTGATTTTGTTTCTGACCTGCTATATCGCGGGGAGTCTCGTTTGGGAAGATTTCACGTACTATGACGAGTCGCACTTCACGGACGGAACCCTGGCCGGGCGCGACATTCCCGTCGCGATTTCTTCTCAGGCAGACCGTTTCTGGCCGCTCGGTTACCAGGAATTCAATCTCCTTCGACACATTACGCACTCAATCAATGGCTACCATGCTTTACGGATTGCGCAACTTCTGGCCGTGGTCGTACTTCTCCTGGTTGTCGATGATGAGCTGAGTGTCCAGGCCCGCGTGGCATTGATCGTTCTACTTCTCATCACGCCAAGCGTTCTGATTAGTTTCACCGGGCTGATCTATGCAGAAGCGAATGTTATCTTTTGGCTTATTTGTCTCATTTGGGTTCTTGAACGCTTCGAACGCACTCAATCCATTTCATGGGCGGTTGCGGCGATGGTTTCGGCACAGTTCCTGATTTATTACAAAGAAACCGCTTTTCTGCTTCTATTCGGCTTAACGGCCGGTCGGCTCTTCTTGCGTTGTCGAGGATTGGAGCGCAATGATTGGGATTTCAAGCGTCTCAGAACTCCTGAAAGCCGTCTGGACATTTGCCTAGCGCTCCTGGTCGTGCCGTTCATTCTCTACTATGTTGCGGCAACGTGGCCCTACTCTCACGGAAACTACCTCGAGACCTTTCGTCTATCGCTGCCAAAGGTTCTTGGCGCCTACTTCAAACTGGATCTCCTGGTTTGGATCTACGTCTTTGTAGCTCTGTCACGAGGTGTACTGATTCTTCGGCGCAAGGTGGTTCCCGCAATCCTTTGGGATGGGCTTGCTTTGGGGGGGATTGTTCTTTTTGCAGGGTACATGATTCTGCGCATCCAGAGCGCATACTATCTGGCTCCCGCTGATCTAATTGCTGTTTTGTACCTCGGGCGTCTTGCATTCCTATCAATGAAAACAATGAGCCTTGGATTAAGGGTGTGCCTGCTCGGGCTAGTTTGCATTGTCTTTGTTCAGGGCTGTTCTCTTTCCGCTTTCCGTATTTATGAGAGAAAGAACGTTATTCGCGCAAAGACAGAGATTGCTGAAGCGATCAAGGAGCGCTATCAGAGTGATCCGCGAGGTGTGAAGCGAATATTCTTCCCGTTTGCGAAGCCATTCTACATTCTGGAATTTGCTTCGTACCTAAATTACATCGGAGTTCCAGTGGAGCAAACGTCGGCTAACGCCGCTCTTAACGCTAGTGTTCTCATGGTTGGCACCGCGGTGCAGAGGGATGGGCCGTGCGGCTATAGATCCTTTGTGTGCCACCCCGGGAGCACTCCCGATCACGGCGATATGGTCGTAATCTTTCCAGATGATTTCGCGAGCGTGGAGCAGCCGAGCTCGTACCTGCAGGGAAATTCGGCGCTCCTATTCTCCTACGAGCCATGGCCCCAGATCCCGCGTTGGATGTTCCCCCTTGTTGATCGGCTGCATGTCGTTTCGCCGGCATTCCGATTTGTGCCGCTCCCTAATTCTTGGTTGAAAGCCTCGGTAGCTGTCTGGAAGTGAGATTCGGGGGTGCTGCTGTGAAGAGGTGTGAGTAGAGGAAGAAGTCCTCTTTGCATTCGAGAATCACAGATGGTCGGCACTTGATTGGCGTATTCAGAACAATCATCCGGGTGCAGATCCCTCCGCAGCAGAAGAAAACCACACAGGGGCTTCCAGTTCGAATATGAAACTTATCAGCCACGTTAATGGTGACAATGATCTGATCGAAGCATGGCTGAGATACTACCTTCGGCTAGGAGTAGATAGCTTTCATCTGATTGTTCACGGGGATGAGGAGGAAAACGAAAGGCTTCTTTCCATCATGGATTCGTATCCAGTCACCATTGAGGATGCTTACCGAGGCTCCTTTCACATTACTGAAAAGACGCGCCGTTTAGACGCCGTGCTCTCTCGTCACGTTGGGCAGTGGGTTCTATTGGTAGACAGCGATGAATTCGTGGAACTTCCTTATGGGGATATTCCAGCGAGCGTTCGGGAACTGGAAACAGCAGGCGCCAACGTAATGGCAGCGCCCATGCTTCAGAGAATGATGATTGACGGATCGCTCGAGACTCCACCGGTGATCGAGGACCCATTCAAGATGTTCCCATTATGCTCTGCGGACCTGTATCGAAGAATGGGTGTCAAGGGAGATATTTTTAAATTTCCGCTTTTCTTCTGCGCGGATGGGACTCGCCTTGCAGAGGGAGGTAACCATCACCCAGCTCCCGGTCTTGAAACTCGCGCTACGAACATACGGGGCGTCACTCACCATTTCAAATTTCGAAGGACCGTATCCCAGCGTCTTGAAAACAGGATTCATAGTGAGCATCCCTGGCGGCATGAGTCGATTCAGTTTCGTGAGTACCTGTTGAGTCATTACAATCGGCTGCCTCTTGAAGAAAGTTTCTTGTATTCGCGCGATGAGCTCTTCCGAAGAGGTTTTTTGAAGCAGTTCTTCGTTTCAGGTGTCGGAATTCTGCGGCCTGACGTTCAGTCCGGATCGGAGGGCAGCGAAGACGGAGCTATTGGCCAACAACTCCTTGTAACTCCTGCAGAGCCGGAGATTGAGCAGTCTCATACTTCATCTGCGCTCACGGGCAAGACAGTTCTGTTTGTTCTTCCGGAGTCCGATGAAAGTGAGGAGCTTGAATACGATCTCCCTGGGATGCTTCGCATTCTTGGAAAGGCTGAATGCAAAGCATCGATCGTCCGCCTCGAGCAGAACCTCGTTGGCTCACGGTTGAGTAATCACGAACTCGCCCAAGCTGGAGTGAAGTGTCAGACGCAACCAAGATCTCTACGGGATTGGCTTCGACTTTTTCGCGGGGCTCGGCCAGACATTATCGTGTTCTGTTACGTCTCGTTTAAATCGTTTCCATGGAAGGCTCCTCTGGCTAGCCTTTTAGCGGGAGTGCGACGGCGAGTTTCGATTCAGTACCTGGTTCCTCCTCCTCTTAATCCCGTGGAGGGTCGATCGCCGGCAAAGAAGTTGCGGAGGTTGATTGGGCGAAGTGCGCGTCATATGCTCGCGGTGAAGCTTACCGGTCATGCCTTCCACCGGACAATCTGTGTCTCGAGCGCTGCTCGAGATTCTCTGGTACAGAACTATCAGTTTTCCCGACGAAAAACGATAACCATTCACAATGGAGTCTCGACAAGAGATTTTGCCCCTTGCGAGAGCATGCGCGCAGTAGTGCGAGGGCGCTTCGACGTTAGTGCGCAAGAAATTCTTCTCATCTGCGCGGCCAGAAATACTGGAGAGAAAGATATTGAAATTCTGATCCATGCTGTCTCTCGAGTGTTGCGCCAGGGCATTCCCTGCAAGTGCATTATTGTGGGAGATTTTCCGCACAGGGAAGAAGTGCAGAGGGTCGCGAACTCACTGGGCATGACGGGCTATGTCTGCTTCGAGGAGTTTCAAAGCGATATTCGCCCCTATTTGCAAGCCGGTTCAGCTTTTATTCTGACTTCGCGCGCTGAGGGGCTTTCGCTTCGCGTCCTCGAGGCAATGGCGTGTGCACTTCCGTGCATAGTGGCCGATGTCAGCGGGAACGCGGAGGCAGTGAAACACGAGGCGACTGGATTGGTGATTTCTCCGGATTCAGTTGACGAAGCCGAGAATGCGATCTTGTATCTCGCGACTCATCCTCATGAACGTGCCGCGATGGCTAGCAAGTCCCGAGAAATCGCTTGCCAATGTTTCAATGTCGATAGACAAATGGACGAGATGGCGAATGCAATCCTGAATTAACCTTTTTGTGGAATCCTCTCGATGCTTTGTTTCCCAGGGTCTCTCGATTTATTCCGACAACACGGAGCTCAAATTGGAGAGGGTGTTTTCGTAGTTGATCAAGAGTGTGCCTGCCAACAGGCAACTCGTCCCGGTTCTCATTTGAATCATGTCGGAAGTTCGGGAATTGACAAGTATTGCTTTCATGCAGGCCGGTGATGTAAATTGTCCCCTACCGCAGGCGGCTAAGTTCAAAGGTTTCTATTGATTTGGTCAATTTTTTGACTACGCTTTACCCTATTGAGAATGATCGGACTGAACGTCATCGCCTTGAGTTCGCGCAACAAAGGGAGCGTTGTAAGCCTCTGCCTCGCAAGAGCCTTCCTGTCTCTTGCAGTAGTCGTTTGCCTCTTTCTTCAGGGCTGTGGGGCATCGTATACGACTTCCAGTGTAACAATCGGCGCTCTTAGCGTTTCAACGACTTCCTTGCCGAGCGGAGTTGTGGGAACTGCATACTCGGCAACTTTGGCCGGATCGGGTGGAACTCTTCCCTACACGTGGACGCTTACATCTGGGAGCTTGCCTGCAGGGCTTAGTCTTTCCACGAGCGGCGTGATCAGCGGGACGCCGACCGCTGCCGTCACCGGAACTTCGCTAACATTCAAGGTTACCGATTCCAGCCAGCCGGCCCAAAACCAGTCCGCAACGTTTTCTCTTACGATCGCAGCCACAGCAGCGCCTCTGACGATAACGACAAGCTTTCTGCCGAACGGCCAGGTCGGAACGGCCTACAGCACAAACCTCGGAGCCAGCGGTGGCATCCAGCCCTACACGTGGACGCTTACATCTGGGAGCTTGCCTGCAGGGCTTAGTCTTTCCGCGAGCGGGTTAATCAGCGGCACCCCAACCACCGTAGCGAGTGCAACATCGCTTACATTCAAGGTTACCGATTCCAGCCAGCCGGCCCAGAGCCAGTCTGTAACGCTTTCTCTCACCATTGCGACGGCTACGCTTACGATCACCACAGGTTCTTTGCCAAACGGCCAGGTGGGCACGGCCTACAGTACAAGTCTGGCAGCGACAGGGGGTACGCCCTCCTACACTTGGACGCTGACGTCGGGAACGTTGCCAGCGGGGCTTACGCTGTCGTCGAGCGGCGTGATCAGCGGGACGCCGACGGCGTCTGCGAATGCAACGCCACTCGTATTTAAGGTCACCGACTCCGGACAGCCGGCCCAGAGCCAGTCTGTAACGCTTTCTCTCACCATTGCGACGGCTACGCTCACGATCACCACAGGTTCTTTGCCAAACGGCCAGGTGGGCACGGCCTACAGTACAAGTCTGGCAGCGACAGGGGGTACGCCCTCCTACACTTGGACGCTGACGTCGGGAACGTTGCCAGCGGGGCTTACGCTGTCGTCGAGCGGCGTGATCAGCGGGACGCCGACGGCGTCTGCGAATGCAACGCCACTCGTATTTAAGGTCACCGACTCCGGACAGCCGGCCCAGAGCCAGTCTGTAACGCTTTCACTCACCGTTGCGACGGCTACGCTTACGATCACCACAGGTTCTTTGCCAAACGGCCAGGTGGGCACGGCCTACAGTACAAGTCTGGCAGCGACAGGGGGTACGCCCTCCTACACTTGGACGCTGACGTCGGGAACGTTGCCAGCGGGGCTTACGCTGTCGTCGAGCGGCGTGATCAGCGGGACGCCGACCGCTGCCGTCACCGGAACTTCGCTAACATTCAAGGTTACCGATTCCAGCCAGCCGGCCCAAAACCAGTCCGCAACGTTTTCTCTTACGATCGCAGCCACAGCAGCGCCTCTGACGATAACGACAAGCTTTCTGCCGAACGGCCAGGTCGGAACGGCCTACAGCACAAACCTCGGAGCCAGCGGTGGCATCCAGCCCTACACGTGGACGCTTACATCTGGGAGCTTGCCTGCAGGGCTTAGTCTTTCCGCGAGCGGGTTAATCAGCGGCACCCCAACCACCGTAGCGAGTGCAACATCGCTTACATTCAAGGTTACCGATTCCAGCCAGCCGGCCCAGAGCCAGTCTGTAACGCTTTCTCTCACCATTGCGACGGCTACGCTCACGATCACCACAGGTTCTTTGCCAAACGGCCAGGTGGGCACGGCCTACAGTACAAGTCTGGCAGCGACAGGGGGTACGCCCTCCTACACTTGGACGCTGACGTCGGGAACGTTGCCAGCGGGGCTTACGCTGTCGTCGAGCGGCGTGATCAGCGGGACGCCGACGGCGTCTGCGAATGCAACGCCACTCGTATTTAAGGTCACCGACTCCGGACAGCCGGCCCAGAGCCAGTCTGTAACGCTTTCTCTCACCATTGCGACGGCTACGCTCACGATCACCACAGGTTCTTTGCCAAACGGCCAGGTGGGCACGGCCTACAGTACAAGTCTGGCAGCGACAGGGGGTACGCCCTCCTACACTTGGACGCTGACGTCGGGAACGTTGCCAGCGGGACTTACGCTGTCGTCGAGCGGCGTAATCAGCGGGACGCCGACCGCTGCCGTCACCGGAACTTCGCTAACATTCAAGGTTACCGATTCCAGCCAGCCGGCCCAGAGCCAGTCTGTGATGGTTTCTCTTACGATTACATCTACCTCGGCGGTTTCGGTTTCCATTTCGCCGTTGCGGGCAGGGCTAACAATTACGCAGACGTTGTCACTTACAGGAACGGCAAGCGACGGCGGAGCGGTGAACTGGAGCGTAACCGGTTCGAGTTGCAGTGCTACAGCCTGCGGGACGTTCTCATCGCCGAGCACGGTTAGTGGATCGCCTGTAACTTATACCGCGCCGGGAACTGCAGGGGAGTACACCATCACGGCTACGAGCGTGAATAACTCCGCGGGAAACTCATCTATAACCGTGGGAGTCACCGACCTTGCCGGGGTTCTGACCTATCACAACGATCTCGCGCGTGACGGAGCGAATACCCAGGAGTACGCGCTGAACCCGACCACGGTCACCACCACGACCTTTGGCAAGCTCTTCTCCTGCACCGTCGATGAAGCCATCTATGCCCAGCCGCTCTGGGTTCCCAACCTCATCATCGGAGGGGTCAAGCGCAACGTGATCTTTGTGGCAACGCAAAACGACAGCCTGTATGCCTTTGACGCCGACAGCAACAGTACTCCTTGCAGTCCGCTGTGGCACGCGAACCTGCTCGATGCAGCCCATGGCGGGATTTCCGGTGAGACTTCTGTGCCTTCGAGCGGAAGCGATCATCTTGTCGGCTATGGCAACGGCGATATCGCCCCCGAAGTCGGCGTGACTGGAACTCCCGTGATCGATCCGGCCACAGATACGTTGTACGTTGTTTCAAAGTCTGTGATTGCGTCTGGCCCAACGTTCTTCCAGCGTCTCCACGGGATCGATCTGTTGACTGGCAAGGAGAAGTACTCCGGTCCCGTCAACATCGCGGCTACATATCCCGGCAGCGGTGACGGAGGCACCGTGACGACGTTCATTCCGCAGGAGGAGAATCAGCGCTGCGGCCTGGCGCTGGTAAACGGAGTTGTGTATATCGCATGGGCCTCCCACGAGGACGATGCCCCTTACTATGGTTGGATCATCGGGTACACTGCAGGCAGTCCCACGCAAAGTACACTTGCACAGGCCTACGTCTTTAACGACGACCCCAACAAAGGCCTGGGCGGCATTTGGATGAGCGGAGGCGCGCCCGCAGCCGACTCTGCAGGCAATTTGTATGTCATTACGGCGAACGGAGTGTTCGACGCCACCAATAAATCTACTCCAAATAATGACTATGGCGATTCTTTCCTTGAACTGTCTAGCAGCCTTACCGTCCAACAGTACTTCACGCCGTCCGACCAGGCCAGTGATGCCATGAACGATCAGGATTTTGGCGCGGGAGGAGCGGCGGTACTTGCGGACCTTCCGGCCAATGGCAGCAATCCTACGCATCTCGTTGTAGGTGGGGGAAAGGACGGAGCGCTCTATGTTCTGAATCGCGATCCGTCGAAGATGGGAGGGTCGGGCGATTCGAATGCATGGCAAATCGTCCAAATGGCCAGCGGGATTTTTTCGACCGGAGCGTTCTGGAATGACAACTTCTACTTGGCTACATACCAAGGCAAACTGGTGCAGCTTATACTCAACGCAGCTACTGCAAGGTTCGGTGCCACTCCGTCTAGCTCCAGCTCTCAATACTTTGGATTGACGGGCGCTTCGCCTTCGGTCACGTCCATGCCCGACAACAGCAACGGCATCGTCTGGGCCCTAGACATCACGAATTACTGCACTCCAGAATCTCCAGGGTGCGGCCCGACCATCCTGCACGCCTACAACGCGGCGACCCTGAACACTGAATACTGGAACAGTACCCAGGGCACCGGAAATACCGGCGGCAACGCGGTCAAGTTTACGGTCCCTACCGTGGCAAACGGGAAGGTATATGTCGGCACCCGTGGCAACAACGCCGGTGGCGCAGACAACAGCACATCGATTCCTGGCCAACTCGACGTCTACGGGCTGCTCCCGTAATCGTTCGAATTTGGACGATCCTTCAAGCGCGCAGCGGCAACTCAACCTTGGTGCTGCGTCGCCTTGATGTCCACGCTCCGGCCATTGCCATCAGGTTCGTTGCGATCCGAGTTTCCGCGAATAAACGGTTCCTACCATACCGCACTTTGGATCACCGCTGGCGGATGGCTTTCGAACTGAAGACATCAACGTTGCCGACGGTAAACTCCGCATCGTCACTTCGCTGCAAGGCCTTGAGAGCCATTAAGAAACAACTCATTGAAGCGTCGCAATCTTTATCTATCGGAAGAATAACCGGAAATCTCCCTTGGACATTATGACCGTAATTCAGCGCCCACACGTTTCCGTCGTCATGGTAATCCGCGATGTGGAGCGCTATTTACCCGAAGCTATCGAGAGTATTCTTAAGCAGACGTTCAGGGATTTCGAATTCATCATCGTAGACTTTGGTTCGAAGGACAGATCAAAGGACATTGCCGCGAGCTATGCGGTGCATGACAGCAGGATTAAGCTTAGCGAGATCGCTGCCTGCAGCTATATCGAGGCCAAGATTGCAGCTTGTCTGCTTCCCAAGGGCTCTTATATCGCAATTCAAGATGCCGACGATGTGTCTCTGCCGGATCGACTCGAAGCAGAAGTTGAGTTTCTGGTTAAGAATCCGCAGGTCGGCTTTTTGGGTGGCGCGGTGGAATGGATTGACGCGCAAGGTAACTCGTTGGCCTCTGCAAATGACTATCCCACCAGAGATGCAGACATCCGCGCGGAACTGCAAGTGCGAAACACGTTTTGGCACCCTACGATATTGATGCGAAGAGATGCTTATGTTCTGGTTGGCGGATATCGCGCGGCGTTTATTCAATCGGACGACTATGATCTCTGGCTACGAATGTCTGAGCACTATCAATGCGCAAATCTGGAGCAGAGAGTACTGAAATATAGGGTTCATTCGCAGCAACTCTCCGTACGAAAGCGAAAGGACCAAGTGCTTTGTACGCTCGCGGCCAGAGCGGCCGCATCGCTGCGCAGGGCGGGCAAAGTCGACCCGTTGGATTCAGCAAGCGCGATTACGCCTGCACTTCTCGGTTTAATGGGCGTGAGCGAGGCGGCTCAAAAGAAGGAGTTCATCGATGACTTCCGCGGTTACGTTCGACTGATGTTCGAATCCGGTGGCTATGACGCTGTACCGAAGGCTGTTGCGGAAATGCTTCGGGATTGCAAGGGACGCTACCATGACTCGCTGCTGATCGTTGACATGCAAGTTCTTGCGGGAAGGGCCTTTTGGAAAAGAGGTAAGAAGGTGCGGAGTCTTCTCGCAATTGCGCGGGCGGTGCGTGCTCGGCCAAGACTTTTTGCTCATCCGCGCATGTTGTTACAAGAACTCACAAGGGCCGAAGTCTATGCAGTTACGCTCAGGAGTTGGCCCTAGAGACAGCCAGCAGTCTGCCCGACTCCAACGTTCGCTGGAGGCGGGTTTCTGATTGACCATTGAAACAGCGCGTGCGCTGCATATGCCTTTGGTTCATTTATCAAAGGCTTTCGAGAGGTGAAATTTAAAGTGAGATTCGCGTTCGTTACTACGATGGATGGATACCCATGGGGTGGAAGTGAAGAACTGTGGCATCGAACTGCCGTTCGTCTTAAGGAACAGGGACACGAGATATTGGCGTCGGTACTCTTCTGGCCGAAAATGTCAGAAAAAGTGACGTCCATGAAGGGTAAGGGGATCAAGCTGCAAGTCCGCCATCCTTTTTGGGGCACGAGAACCAGGCGTCTATGGGATAAGGTCTCTCGACATCGACTGCGGTGCTTTTCAGAGGTGAAACGTTTCAAACCGGATCTTGTTGTTATCTGCCAGGGGCACAATGCCGGCGGATTCGATTGGGCTGAGATTTGCCAAGAGGCCGGAATACCGTACGCCGTGATTATCCAGTGTAATAGTGAGGCCTTCTGGTTCGGCGATCGGCTTGAATCCGCCTTGAGGACTTACACGCGGGCAAGAGGGATTTTCTGCGTTTCTCAAGGTAATCTTGATCTTCTCCGGATGCAGGTTGGCGATCCTCTCGCGCATGCAGAGGTCGTGTGGAATCCGTGTAATGTATCCAACGAAGCTGCCCCCGCTTGGCCCGATCATGCAGATGGTTGGCATTTGGCGTGCGTTGCCCGTATGGAACCTGCCGCTAAAGGGCAGGATGTTCTATTTAAAACTCTGGCTTTGCCGGAATGGCGCGCCCGCGACATCGAGCTGAACTTGTATGGCGCCGGCCCCGATGAGCCATCGTTACGTCGTTATGCAGACATGCTGCAGCTAAAGAACGTGAAGTTTCGAGGTCATGTGAACAATGTTCGAATGATCTGGGAAGATAATCACTTGCTGGTATTACCTTCGCGCTTCGAGGGACTGCCGCTGGCGCTGGTTGAGGCGATGTTGTGTGCAAGGCCGGCGTGCGTAACCGACGTGGGGGGCAACGCCGAGCTCTGCGAAGACGGTGTAACCGGGTTTGTCGCATCTGCGGCGACCGTGGCATCGGTCTCCAGTACATTGGAGCGAGCATGGGATCGAAGGCGTGAATGGGAATCGATGGGCAAGGCAGGACGTGCGAGAGTTGAGAGATCGGTTCCGGGAGATCCAATCGGCGTATTCTGCGAGCGATTGAAAGCCGCCGCGGGAAATCGATTTGAGTGCAATGAATCGATGAACGGAAGCCGTGCTCTTTCCGAAGAGAGATTATGATCGGCGGGAATTGCGGCGATAGCTCCGACGCCGCTTCGCTCACTCCACCGTGAGAATTCAGGTCGTGTTGTAGACGGAATTTGGGTTGGCTCAACTTTATCGGATAGGTTGATACTTTGATGAATGTTCTCGTAACCGGCGGCGCAGGATATATTGGCAGTCACACCAGCAAACTACTTGCTAACTCTGGATTTCGTCCGTTGGTTCTCGATGATCTTCGTCGGGGTCATCGCACCGCAGTGCAATGGGGTCCGCTCGTTGAGGGCGATTGTGGAGATCCCACCATACTCGACAGGGTGTTTTCGGAATATCCGATTGACGCGGTCATTCATTTTGCGGCATACGCGTACGTCGGAGAGTCCATGCAGGTCCCAGAGATGTATTTTGAGAACAATGTTGTCGGAACCTTGAATCTGCTCAACGCGATGAAAGCACACAATGTGCGGACAATTGTTTTTTCCTCAAGTTGTGCCACTTATGGGCACCCGGTGACCATTCCGATCAAAGAGGATCACGTTCAGACGCCCGTAAACCCATACGGGGAATCGAAACGGATGGTCGAGGGACTTCTGCGCTGGTATGGTGTATGCCACGGATTGAACTGGGCGGCACTCCGCTACTTTAACGCGGCCGGATGTGATCCGGAGGGGGAAATTGGAGAGGACCATGACCCTGAACCGCATCTACTCCCACGCATACTGACGGCTGCTGCGGGACATCTGCCCTTTGTCGATATTTACGGAACAGATTACCCCACTCGCGATGGGACGGCGGTTCGCGACTTTATTCATGTAACTGATCTTGCCGAGGCCCATGTTCGCGCCGCGAAGTTTCTTCTCGAGGGCGGGGCCAGTGGGGCATTCAACCTTGGAACAGGAACCGGCTATTCGGTCCGTGAGGTGATTGCTGTAGCGGAGAGCGTTACCCGAAAGTCGATTCCGGTAGTTGAACAGCCTCGCCGGCCCGGAGACCCGGCAGAACTGATAGCCGATGCCTCCAAGGCTCGCGAGGTGCTCGGCTGGTCACCGCTGCATTCTGACCTGCAAACCATTCTCGAGACCGCGTGGCGGTGGCAGAATCGCAACTCGGCCAGAATGCGTGATGTTTGTGGGAAACCGGATCAAGCTTGAACGCGAGTCGTTTTCTCAGAAGGATGTCGAAAACCCCGCTTATGCGCCTCGTCTGGGCGTGGTCGCTGGTATAGTTGCCCGGGTCTCGCGTCCAGAAATAGCCTTCTCTTCATGGAAGGTAGAATAGCTTTTGTGATGGTTCGGGGCTGGCGCGTTCTGACCGCGCCGGCCTTCTTTACGTTTGCATTCAACTTTAGTAATCTGAAGGTGAATTACTCTTGCGCAAAAGGCTTATATTCTGCCGCAATTTGTACTAGATTGAATTCTAGCGGGACTCTTGATCAAGATCTGAATCATCGATAAACACCTGATTTATCGAGATTTAAAACATATAGCTCCTTGGTAACCACGCGTAAACACTGCTGTTGGGCTGGTCCAGCCCACACAATTGATTCCCTGGGGCCCATTTTTGGGTGCTTCGCCTCGATTCGCGATGCGAATCCGTGGAGTGGGTGGACCGGACAGAAGTGTGAACCAATTGGGAATAGGCTTAATGAGACTTACAGAAACAGGAACAGTCAAATCTATTACGCGCAAGGGGATTGCCCTTCTTTTCTTCACTCTGCCAATCCTGGGCTATGGACAAACTGCCACAGTTGACAGCGGTACCATCTACCAGACAATGGATGGGTTCGGCGCGAGCACAGGTTATGTAGAGCAGAATAACAACATGAACTCGTCACAGGGTGCATCCTACTTTTCACCCTCGACGGGAATCGGGTTGACGTGGATTCGCATGCAAGACTGTGGGTCTGACACGGATTGCCCAGAGCATGGTTCCGCGACCTACACGCCCGACTTGCCGACACTTCAGTACGCGGTGAAAAACGGGGCGAAGGTTCTAATCAGCTTCGATTTCCCAACATGCGATTCATCGAACTACACGAGCATGACAACCTATGCCGTGGCCCGTGTCGCGTACCTCGCGTCGCAAGGTGTAGCGATCTCTGCGATTGGACCCGAGAACGAGCCGGGCAACGACAATGACTGCACAAATGCAACGCTTGCAAACTGGGTAGATGCTCTGGGCATGGCTCTCCATAGTGCTGGCTACACAATACCGATTGTGATGCCGGAGGGTGGAGCGAACTTCGTCTATAACGCGAATATTAATCCGCGTGGAGACGACTTCTCTGATTGCATGGCGGATGCGGCTTGCGCAGGCTATACCGGTTATGCCGCGCAGCATGGTTACTCCACATGGCCATTCGGTTGGCAGGCGCATTATACGGCGCTTCCTTCGCAGTTCGGCTCCCGGCATGCATGGCAGACAGAGATAGATGGAAGCTTGGCTAACACCTACACCTGCTCAACGAGCGGCGATCCTTCCTGGGACTCAAGCATCGCCGACGGCGTGGGCTGGGCTGAGAACATCCATGATTTCCTCACGAATCAGAATGGCTCTCTGTGGATGTACTGGAACCTGCAGTCCGGACACACCGAGGTCTCCCCGAGTGGCTGCAACGATGGATTCGCAGACAGTAACTTCAATCCTGCAAAGCGCTTTTATACTGTTGGCAACTGGAGCAAGTTTGTCCGCCCGGGCTGGGTCCGTATCAAAGCGACTGCCACTCCGCATTCAGGTTTATACTTGACCGCCTTCATGAATCAATCGACAGGCGCTTTCGCGATTGTCGCTATCAACTCGAACACCGGGTCCGTTTCACAATCCTTCAGTTTGAGTGGTCTTTCGTCTAGTTCGGTAACGCCTTATGTCACCGACGCGAACAATAACCTGGCAAGCCAAACTACCATTTCGTCTTCGAGCGGCAGTTTCGCCGCTACGCTCAACGCATCGAGCGTCACGACCTTTGTAAGTTCATCAAGTGCTCCAGGAGCGCCGACCGATCTGACTGGAAAAGTAGTGAAGTAACTTGCGAAGCACATGAAGCGCTTCTTGAACTCCACTGCGGCCCGCTAACCGCCCATAGCTTCCCAGAGTCGATGCCCGAGCCTCTAGGGAACCTCTGCACAAGTCGGTAGCCAGCGTCATTGTTGAATAAACTATAAGCATGAAGCGAAGGGCACGTTTTCAGCAGACACTGGCATCCCAGGCGAGTTTTGCGAAGTATGGTCGCAGGAGCAAGCGTGAGCTGTTTCTTGACCAGATGAACCAGGTGGTCCCGTGGTCTGAGTTGCTGGCGCTGGTTGAGCCCGTTTATCCCAAGGCAGGCAACGGCCGGCAGCCAGTTGGCCTGGCGATCATGCTACGGACCTACCTTTTGCAACAGTGGTTCGGCTTGTCTGATCCTGGCATGGAAGAAGCGTTCTACGAGTCGGCTGTGCTGCAGCGGTTTGCCGGAGTGGATCTGGGCGTGGCCGCCGCGCCGGATGAAACGACGATCCTCCGCTTCCGCCACCTGCTTGAACAGCACGATCTATGTGGCCAGATGCTGGACACGGTGAATCGCTACCTGGAAACGAAGGGCATCCGCATCAGCACGGGTACCATCGTAGACGCGACGATTATTCATGCGCCCAGTTCGACCAAGAACTCCAGCGGCAAGCGCGACCCTGAGATGCATCAAGTGAAGAAGGGCAATCAGTGGTACTTCGGAGCCAAGGCGCACATCGGCGTGGACAGCAAGGAGACGGTGGTGCATTCGGTATGCACCTCGGCAGCCAGCGTGGCCGACAAGCATATGCTGCCTGACTTACTGCACGGCGAAGAGCGCAAGGTATGGGGCGATGGCGGCTATCAGGGTCAGGGCGAGGCGATTCGGGCAGCCGCGCCCAAGGCACAGGATATGACTTGTCGCCGGACGAAATACAAGGATTATGTGGATGAGGAGGCCAAGCGCAAGAACACGACTAAGGCGCGCGTGAGAGCCAAAGTCGAGCATCCTTTTCGCATCCTGAAGCGTGTCTTCGGATTTACCAAGGTGCGCTATCGGGGCATCTGGAAAAATCACCAATGGCTGTGCGCGGCCTTTGCGCTGGCGAACTTGTACCAACACCGCAACCGGCTGGCCCCGCAAAGGGCGTAGTGTCTCTTGAGGCCGAAAATGGCCTCACAAAGACGAAAAAGACAAGCAGCAACCCGCACGTTCGGACAGAAAAACTGCTTCACGATCGAAACTTCATCTGCGGCCGAATCGTCGCTACAAAATCACGCACCTGCGCAGAGGCTCCCTAGCTAGTGCGCGCTCGCGACTAAATCGGGAAACATACCGCCTGCCTCCGCATCGTATGGGGGCAGGCATAATGTTTTCAGGAGCTCGTCTTGATTACCGTTTGCAAAACACGGAAGCGATGCAGGCAGAGTCCATAGATTTTGCCTATCTCATGCGGTAAACGTTCAGATCTTTTCCAACGCTGATCGGGCCACTTCCATTCTGCCGAGCGTAGCGCTCGTACTGCGGCACACGCTGATTTGTATACGCTGGAAACAAGGCCGCCTTGTCTTGGAAGACAACCAAATCGGATTCCCTCATGGTTCGATAGTCCGCTTCTATGGGTATTCCGGACACCGCACTCCAGTCTATCGACTCAACGGCTGGGAACGAGGGCCCGGAAAGAGCGCAATCAAGTTTCATCAGGTTCGTGTTCAATGTGGCACTATCGGTTGCAAGGAGGATGCGTTTCGCATTAAACCGGGCTGCCAGGGATACAACCAAGTTGCACCTGCTCAAACTCTCCCGGTCGGCCCGATTGCCGGTTGGAGCAGCAACCGCAAGAAAGGTGAGCAGAACCAAGGCGGGGGCCACCGCTGCCGTTCCTCGCGGTGCCGGGTTTTCCCCGCGCGAGATAAGTATTCCAACGAGAAAGGGAATCGCCACGATGGGGGGGAACAAGTACCGGACGTCTTTGCTCGGGCTCGATATCACAATCGCGGTGAATCCGATCATGATCATCAGAGGAATAAAATCCGGCCATGAATGCCCCTCTCGCCTTCTCAAGAGCAGGTAGAAAAGTGCGGCAATTATGAGAACAGCGGACAACATGAGGCCCGGTGAATCGTGGATGAACATATCGCGCAGGAATTGAGAGAGAGGAATGAAGTAGAAATGCGCCAGCATTCCGAAGGACGCAGACTTCGCGTTACTGAACGCAACCTTCCCATCACGCAGCAAGAAAAGAACGCAGGGCGCTGACGTGCACGCCAATGCGACCATCGCGGCACATGCTTTAAGAAGTCCCTCGTAATGAAGTTTGATAAGGAACAGCGTTGGAACAATAAGGCCCACGAAGAACAGGAAATTCAGTTTCGCCAACACCCCGAGCGACAGAATCAATCCCCAGACAATGCCACGTAAGACAGCGCCGCCAGTTGCGGAGCAATGCACCCTTGTCTCAAATGGAATGAGCAGCAGGGCAGCCAGGGACGTCCAGCCCAATGGCCCGTCTGCCAAAAGCGAGGTCGCTTCCAGATGTGCCCGTGACTCAGCCGGAAATGGACCAAGTGAGACACATACGCACAAACTGGCTGCCACCAGGGCGAACGGTTTCACCCCAATGCGCAGCAGCAAGTAGAGACACGAAGCTGCGAGGATCGACTGCAAGGCGGCGAGCGTATAAAAACACTTGCTGGCACTTTCCCAAGAAGTAATTGGTCCCCAGGGGATGCCAAGGAGCATCATCGCAGGAGGATGATCCGCCGACAATAGAGAACCTAGCCCATGTAGATGGCCGGACCAGAGCGTACGGCTGACCATGATGCTTCTTGCCAAAGAGTCAGCTCCATCGGGGAAAAGAAAACAAGGTCTATAACTGATGAAACTCGGAGCCGCGCAGCAAGCGAAGAGGGCTGCAGCGATGAATAGTCGTGATTCGTTTGACCGAAGTTTCTCCATGGAACTGGTATCCAAGTTGTTAATCGAACCGCTTCCACCAGGGCGCCGGGAAACAGAGCAATCTGCGAATGTCAGCGGGATGCGAGGACAGACATCTCATTATGGCACGGGTGTTTGCGCACTCGTAATTCGTTCAGCGCAGAATGTCCACGATATCTCGAATCGATGAGACATCTGCTCACTTAGGGCCGAAGCTCTTGATTTGGGCAATTCACGATCAAGGAGATCGAAAGCAGCTTTGCGCAGGAAGAATTCCTTTGACGAGGTTCGCTTCCCGTCTACGAGCGTCTACGATAACTTTCCCAAGATGCGCGTTGGAGTTCGTCTACACCCAATTCGTTGTATCGGCAGGGGCCGAAGGGCCATTACACTTCTATTGCCCGACGATATTCGGTTCGTTACAATGCTGGAAAGATCTCTGCGATGGCCTGAAGGGAGAGAGACGAGTGCAAGTTTGCATTCATTTTGGCTCCGGGCCGTTGGATGATGCAGCGCCGAACAATCAGAGACGGGAAAATCTTGTGCCGGTTGGAGGACTCCGTGGAGAACGTGGCCGATCCTTGGCGAGGTAGACGGGTCTTCCTGACGGGACACAAGGGCTTCAAAGGCGGCTGGTTGTCACTTTGGCTCGCGAGTCGTGGCGCTCTGATCAGGGGATATGCTCTTGACCCTCTGACCGAACCCAACCTCTTCACCGCCGCGTCCATTGGTGGGAATCTGGATGACGTTCGCGGCGATACTCGGGACTATCCAAAGCTGGAATCGGCAATGACAGCGTTTGCGCCGGAGGTGGTTTTTCACCTTGCGGCACAGCCGCTGGTGCGCCGCTCCTACGCAGACCCGCTGGTCACATACGCAACCAACATCATGGGGACAGCTCATCTGATGGAGGCGATACGCAAGACGCCCAGTGTACGCGCAGTGGTTTGCATCACATCAGACAAGTGCTACGAGAATCAGGAATGGATTTGGCCCTATCGTGAGACAGATCCTCTTGGGGGATATGATCCGTATTCTGCCAGCAAAGCGTGCGCGGAGCTTCTGGTCGCAGCCTCTCGCAGTTCCTACTTTCCAGCGCATCGGCTGAATGAGCATCACGTACTGGTGGCGACAGCTCGGGCTGGCAATGTGATCGGTGGAGGGGACTGGTCGGAGGATAGACTCATTCCCGACCTGGTCCGTGGATTTCAGGCAAAACGACCGATGCTTATCCGGCAGCCAAATGCGATTCGCCCCTGGCAACACGTGCTCGAACCGCTGCACGGCTACATGTTGCTGGCGGAGAAATTGCTTGCGGAAAACGCGGATTCTGCCTCTTCATTCAACTTTGGTCCCGGGGATGAGGAGCCGTGGCCGGTCAAGCGCATTGCGGACAAGCTGGCAATCTTGTGGGGTGACGGAGCCGCCTGGAAGGTCGATTCTGTACCGGAAATGCATGAAGCCGATCTTCTGCGACTGGATTCAAGCAAGGCCCGCGCTGGGCTTGGATGGCGACCACGCCTGGGGATTGAAAGAGCTTTGGAATGGACCCTGGACTGGTACCGCAGTTGGCTGCAGGGAGCCGACATGAAGCAGGCGACGCTGACGCAGATCGCAAAATTCGAAGGGATTGGTCGCTGAGCGTGGGCAACACGACTGCCCTTTCCGGCCGCCAATGCGGATCAGCTGAGAGGTAGGAGTGAACGCTGCAATCCAACTTGGAATTTAACGTCATTCACGCGCGCTACCTGGAAGAAATATGAAGGTCGCCATCGTCGGCGGAGGGATTATCGGGCTGGCAACGGCACACCAGCTCCTAGTGCGCTACCCATCGATCCAGCTGCTACTTATCGAAAAAGAGAGCGGCCCAGGACGTCACCAGACGGGAAACAACAGCGGTGTCTTGCATTGCGGACTCTACTACAAACCTGGTTCACAAAAGGCAAAGCTGGCGGTGCAGGGAATTCGGCGCATGGTCGAGTTCTGCGAACGCAAGTCCGTACGTCACGAGATATGTGGCAAGCTCGTCGTTGCCACAGAGCCAGAAGAAGTTCCACGTCTCCACGCCCTTCTCGAACGCGGCATGGCCAATGGCTTGCAAGGCCTGCAACTCCTCCGCGCGGAGCAAATTCGGGAATACGAACCGCATGCCGCCGGTGTAGCCGCCATCCGTGTACCTGAGGAAGGCATTGTCGATTTCAAAGCCGCGACAGAGGCCATGGCGCAAGAAGTTCTCTCACGCGGAGGCGAGATCTTCTATTCCTCTGAAGTGCTCAAGCTTCAAAATGTTGGCTCATGGCATATTTCCACCAAAAGTGGGGATTACGAGGCCGACTTTCTCGTCAACTGCGGCGGGCTCCATTGCGATCGCATTGGCACCATGGCTGGGATTCGCGATGCCACGCGCATTGTCCCTTTCCGGGGCGAGTACTACAAGCTGAAGCCCGAAAGGCAGTATCTTGTTCGCAATCTCATCTACCCTGTGCCCGACCCCAAGTTCCCGTTCCTTGGGGTCCACTTCACTCGTCTGATCCAGGGTGGCATCGAAGCCGGCCCAAACGCCGTCTTGGCTTTCGCGCGCGAGGGGTACAAGCGCACAGACATCCGCCTACGAGATACGCTTGAAACTCTTACCTACCCTGGCTTCTGGCGCTTCCTGCGGCGCTACCCCTCAATGTGCTGGCACGAGTTTCATCGGTCCTTCAGCAAGGCGCTGTTCTGCCGATCCCTGCAAAGACTTGTCCCGGAGGTCCAGCTTGATGATTTGATGGAAGGCGGCGCAGGCGTTCGCGCGCAGGCGCTTTCTCCCTCAGGCGAACTGATGCAGGATTTTTACTTCGTACGCCAGGCAACTGCTTTGCACGTGCTCAATGCGCCCAGCCCCGCCGCAACTGCAAGCCTGGCTATCGCCGATTCCGTGGTTGACCAAATAACTGAAGCACTCGACGCGTGAGAATGGGTTAACCCTCACGCGCCGAGTGCTCGTCAGTTATTCCAGATCATTCCGATTCCTTATGGAATCGTAAGGGAAACCGGATTCGAAGACACGCTTTCCACTCCGTTGGTGTCGACGCTCTTTACAATGTAGTCGTAAGTTGAGCCGCTCTGCACGGTGGTATCTGTGTAACTCGTTTGTGCGTCCAGTGAAGAAAGCAGCGAATAATTCGAGCCGCTTCCAGTCGTCCGGTACACGTGATATCCCGCGATAGGATCGGATGTCGCATTCGGTGCGTCCCAGCTCAGCTGAACCGTAGGCGGCGCGGTAGCCGGCTGAGAAGTACTTGTTGCCTGCAATTGAAGAATATCTGTCTGCGAGACGCCATTGGACGTTGCAGTCAGCGTTACCAACACTGTAATTGCAACAGTCGATGCCTTGGCACTGAAGCCTGCGGAGGTTGAACCTGCGGCGACTGTCACCGAGGGCGGCACCTGCAGGGCGCCGTTGCTGCTCGAAAGCGTGACGACCGTCGGGCTGACCGCCGCCGCGCTCAAGGAAACCGAGCATGATCCTGTCGCAACCCCGGTCAAGGTCTGCGTCCCGCATGAAATCTTGCTCAGTGTGGGTGCAGCCGCTGCAATTGGATAAAGCGTGATCAGGTCGGTCCGTGACGTTCCGTCTGCCGTTGCAGTCAGCGTCGCCTTTTGTGAAGAGCTCACCGCTGATGCCGTTGCGCTGAAAGTAGCCGAAGTCTCACCAGTGGACACACTTACTGAAGCAGGTACCCGCAACGCGCTGTTGCTGCTAGAGAGTGTCACTGCTAATTGGCTCGTCGCGGCAGCACTCAGAGATACAGAGCAAGTCTTCGTCTGCGCTCCCGTAAGCGACTGCGTCCCGCATGAAATCCCGCTCAGTTTTGCTACAGGCGCAGGGATGGCGGCAGCTGGGGCCAGAGTGATTACGTCAGTCTGCTTCGTTCCACCAGAGATCGCGGTCAACGTCGCCTTTTGGGCAGTGCTAACGGCTGACGCCGTTACGCTGAAGGCTGCGTTGGTTTGACCTGCGGCGATATTCACAGAAGCCGGCACCCGCAGTGCGATGCTGCTGCTTGAGAGCAGCACTGCGACCCGGCTTGTCGACGCCGAATTGAGATAAACCGCGCACGAATCTGTCGCCGGGCCAGTTAACGCCTGCGCGCCGCACGAAACTTTGCTCAATGCGGCCACAGGTCCAGGACTCGAGGAAGCAACTGGATACAGGATGATCGTGTCCGACTCGGTCACGCCGTCCGCCGCTGCGGAGAGGGTCACCTTTTGAGTTGTGCTCACGGCTGATGCCGTTACGTTGAAGGCCGCCGACGTTTTGCCTGTTGCCACATTCACAGATGCCGGCGTCTTGAGCGCGTTGCTGCCGCTTGATAGCGTTACCACGGTCTGGCTGGTCGCAGCTTCACTCAACGAAACAGAACACGCCATCGTCGTCGGCCCTGTCAGCGATTGCATCCCACACGAAACGTTGCTCAGCGTGGCTACAGGCGTTGACGTCGGGCCGGCAACTGGATTTAACGTGATGACGTCTGTCTCTGCGACGCCGCCCGCCGTTGCTGTAATCGTCACGCTTACTGGCTTGGTCACGGCTTCCGTGACCGCACTGAATTCCGCAGTTGTCTGTCCCGTCTGAACAGTGACTGAAGGCGGCAGTTTTAGCGCCGCGTTGTTGCTTGCCAGAGACACCGGAGTTGACTGCGTTGCCGATGCGCTTAGATAGACTGAGCAGGCTTTCGTTTGCCCTCCGGTCAAAGACTGAATGCCGCAGGAAATCACGCTCAGCGAAACTGCAGTTGGTGTGCTCCCTTTCTGCGATGAGTTGAAACTCACTCCTCCGCAACCTGACAAAGCAGAGACGACACATCCGGCCAGCACTGCTAAGGCGCTGCAGCGGACGAGCCTGTTTGAGAAAGATAAGAATAGAAGGGAAACGGTAGAAGGTAAATACCTGCGATCAACTGGACTGCCCTGTTGCTCACTTGCCGGCTGCACGGCACATTCCTGGCCGGATCCCGGCCGAAATCCACACTGATACATCTACTTCTCCTTGGCAGGTGCTTGTGCACCTCTTCTAAAGGCCCAATTCACTCGCGATCTATTGGCTGGCAGAAAAGGAAAAACTACAAAGACTGCTCAGCAAAGAAACGGTGCCCTGGAACTTCGTAAATGGATTACCTGAAGTACAGCGACTTCAGACACTCAGGTTGTTCGGTCACTCCTCCTTTTGGGCCTCAGCCAAGTCGCACACATGCTCGATCAAGACAAGGCTCTCCCGATCGCATGGCGCCCCGCTCTCGGGCGGCAAACAAAAAATCTCTCTTCGGATGCTGAAGTCTTTTTATTTAGGATCGCGGGACGATGTCAGCAGGCGATCAGTAGACGAAGTAGTCCTTCCTTGCCCCGAGCAAGACGAAAATATAGCCATTGGCGTGTGAAGCATGCAGTAGCCTGTACGCACCGTCTTTGGCCCGTGAGTTTCGAGTTCTCTGCCAAAGGGTGAGCAATGAGTTGACCAAAGTGGGCAGCTTGGTTACCAAAGTGGAACGCCAAATAAATCGTTAAACTTAGGCCATTTCGGTCAGCTTTTTTCAACAGATTCAGGATCAGGAAAGGTCCGAACTATGTAAATGTTTCCATAGCGGGTATTATCTACAGGGTAAATGTGGCAATTCGCCGAGGTAGGCTCTCATCGCCCGCTGCGGTCCAATAGCAGTCGAAACGGGCGAATCACATAGTAGAGCGGCTCCAGTATTTTTGGGAGTTTCACAACGGCCCGGTCTCGCCCATTAGGCCGAAAAAAGGCGGGCGAGAGGACCACGCCGGCTCTCTCCCGAAAGCCGAGCAACTGGACATCGTAGGGCACCGGTCCATCCGGAACCCTTCCCGGCTTGTTCGGCGCATGGTTCTGAAAGAAGTTCGCGAGTTCCCGCGCCGCCCGGTCATTCTCAAAACTTCGAAGCACTTCAGCAGGTACATGCGCACCCACCAGGCCGCGTGCCAGCAGAACACCGAGCGCCAGGCAACGCCAGAGGCCCAGGCGTCTCGACTCTTTGATCGCAAAACGCCAGTCCAGCCCCGGCTCACTCTCCAGGAATTTGGCAACGTCGTAAATCCAGACCAGTCTAGACCAAACGTGTTTGCTGCCGTGCATGCAAAGCATCAGCAGCTCCGAAACCGCATCGAGATTCGGAACTGCTGCCCCTACCAGCATGGTCGTTCTGCGCCGTGGCCATACCCAGTCCATTCCAAGGCTTCGCTTGTAGCGAGGCTGAGTGAGTTCAAGTCTCCAGCGTAGTTCCAACACCATCCCATCAATCGAGCGCTCAAAATGGTATTCGAAGTAGTTCTCCGCCTCGGGAGAGCCATCTTCCAGGACCTTTGTCGTCAGCTCATATCCGCGCTCCTTCAAGATGCGTGTGGCACGCAGCAGATCGCGATAGTAAATCAGCACGTCGAGATCACCCGCAGTGCGGGCCGTCATGTCTCCGTAAACAGAGGCTCCCAGCACGACGCCTTTGAATGGCATGGCCGGGATTCCAGCCGCTTCAAACGCAATTAGAACCTCAAGTAATTCAGCCGAATTCGCGAAGCAGTGAAACGCATTACGTTCGAACTCGTTTCTGACGAGTTGTAGAGCATTTGGCGGAATGGCTGCTCCGGTCGCGGTCAGTGTGAGGAACAACAGGGGTAAAATGCCGTGCTGTCGGGCGCCCTCGATCGCGTCTTCCCAGCAGTTGACCTTAGAAGCCAGTTCTGCGAGTGTTTCTCCACAGGCATCAGACTGCGTCTGGATGACTGCCCGCAGTAGATTGCCTGTGTCGTGATCGAGGACCCTCATTCCGGCCTTTCCCAAGCACGAACTGGAAGCACAGTACGCCTCTCACACTGGCAGATTCGGTTCGGCTCATCTTACTCTCCCTAAATCCAAAGCTTTTGTATGTCCCCGGAAAGTACCACGCGGACAGATTACCGAGAAGTCCTTTCTCGTTACTTAGGGCCAGTTTCCGCGAACGTTAGTGGTGTTAACGTGCCGCAGGTTTCAGATATTCTGCTCGTGAAGTGGCAGGCCGCATTGCAAGAACAAAAACAAGGAGTGTCTCTATGCAAGTTGAGCGTATAAATACCACTGATCTGGTTGTCAACTCGATGCCTGACGGTTCTCGCGTCATTCGCAACTCACAGAACGAAACAGTGTTCGCGCTTAATGCAACTGCTGCAGCTGCTTGGGAGGCTTGCGCTTCGGCGAGCACGATTGCCGGAGTCGCAGAAGAGATGCGTCGTTCCTTTGATCCCAATGTCTCGGACGAGATTGCGGAAGCTTGCATTCTCCAGTTTCAGAAAAAGAATCTCGTGAAGCTTTCGGGCCCGGTTCTCAAGGCAACTCGTCGGGAAGTTCTGGCCGGGTTGAGTGCGGTTGCGCTCCCGCTGGTGGTCTCACTCACGGTTGGAGAACAGAAGGCTCATGCACTGGATGCCGACTCAGTGGACTATCGCAGTCCACGTGCCGATGTTCCCAAGGACCACAAACGCGACTTTTAGTTGAAAGATCTGGCCGGATTTTCTTGTTATCCCGGTGACACGGTTTCGGAAGATAGATTTCACCACCTTTCCCCGATCTGTTGCACGTCGTTCCCAGCCTGGGTTGCGGAGCGCGATGGAGTAAAGAAAGTCCAAAAAGGCGGCCGAGCAGGGCCGCCTTTTTGGTTTTTGCGTCAGGTAGTCTTTTAGCTATGGCCTCTCGCGGCAACATTCTATTCGGGATTCACGCCTTCGACTCCTCCATTTTGGTCGAATGCGCCGACTCCAAAATTCGAGACATACTTGACCGCTATTTATTCCCGCCGTTGCCACGCAGCGAATCTGCTGCATTTTCTCCGGATATACACCTCTTCATCAATAGACTGGCGGGCCGCTTTCGCATCGAGATCGATCGGAAGTTCGCAGCATCCGCCATCACGCTCCACGATGCCGCTCTCGCCGCAGTGAAGGCACTTGACGATGCGGTGGTTCATCGCATGAGGATGTTTCGCGCGGTGCATGCCGGCGCATTGCTCATCGATGGCAAAGCACTGCTCCTTCCGGGCATTTCACACGCGGGGAAGTCGTCACTGGCTGCGGAACTTCTTCGTCGAGGCGCTTCCCACTTTTCTGACGAGTACGCTCTTATCGACGATCAGGGCCTTACGCACTCATATCCTCGTCCGCTTCTGCTCCGTAACGGACGTCCAATGCAGTCGCTTGTTTTGCCTGAAGAACTCAGTGCGCGATTTGCCAGCGAACCGGCGCCTGTAGGGTGGATACTCGCGCTCGACTATGTTTCAGGCGGGCATTGGGAGATCCAGGAACTGTCACAGGGCGAGGCGGTGATGCTGCTCTTGCGCAATACTCCTCACGAAATGGCGAAGTCTCCCGAGATGATCGACTTCTTCCTGCGCGTTGCGGACAAAGCTCTCTGCTTTGAGGGGACGCGTGGAGAAGCTGCGGAGGCGGCAGTCCGGGTGCTCGATCTGGTTCGGGCCAAATAGACGCGCCGCCCGAATGCAAGCGGCGCATGGTGTCAATGAACGGCTAAGTCTTCTACGGGACGGCAACCGTGGTTGTATTCGATGGTGCGCTCTCCGCGCCTGACGAGTCCACGCTTGTTACATAGTAGCTATAGGTCTGTCCGCTCTGGACGCTCGTATCGCTGTAAGCCGTCTGAGAGTCCATCGAGTTCAGCAGCGCGAAGGAACTGGAGCCGCTGGGCGCGCGATATACGTTGTATCCGGTGATGGCAACGCTCGATCCGGAGGGTGCCTGCCAGCTCAGAGCCACCTCGAGCGGGTTGCCCGTTCCGGTTAGTGGAACCGTCACTGTTGAATTGGTTGACGATGTGCTGCTGACGGTCATCTGCCCGGTCGCCGAACCCACCGCGGACGGGTCGAAGGTGAGCGTTACAGTGAGCGTTTGTCCTGGGTTAAGCGTGGCCGGAAGGCTCGCCGCCGAAGCCGAGAAGCCGGTTCCGGTTACAGCGATGGAATTGACTGTCACCGCCGCCGTACCGCTCGAGGTCAAAGTTACAGTCTGCGCAGTCGGACTGTTCACTGCCGCCGCGCCAAATGCGATGCTGGTCGCATTCAAAGTCAATGCCGGCGTGCCTGCATTGAGTTGAAGCGAGACCGACTTTGACGTACTTCCCGCGGATGCAGTCAGGGTCGCAGATTGCGCAGTGGCCACTGCGGCCACACTTGCAGTGAAGGTCGCGCTCGTCGCGGTTGCGGGTACCGAGACAATGCTCGGCACTGTCACGGCTCCGGAACTGCTGGCCAAACCAATGCTCACCCCGCCTGTTGGGGCCGATCCCGATAAACTCACGGTGCAAGAGTCAGCGAGCGATCCAGTAATGCTTGTGCTGTTGCAGCTTACAGCGCTGACGGTTGGAGCCGTCGTTGTTCCGCTGCCGCTCAAACTTAACGTTGCTGTGGGCGCGTTGCTCGAAATCGTGAGCTGTCCAGTCACCGAGTTTGTTGATGCGGGATCAAACTGTACCGTCAGGACTGTGGCCTGCCCCGGGTTGAGAGTCACAGGGAAACTCCCTCCCGAGACCGAGAATCCCGTCCCCGATGCCGTGGCGGCGCTAATGGTGAGCGCTGCGGCGCCATTCGACGTGACTGTTACTGAGTTCGTGACCGCGGTTCCCACTGAAACGTGGCCAAACGAGAGCGATGTTGCACTCAGGCTCAATGAAGCCGCGGATGCATTCAGTTGGAGCGAAATTGCCTTGGAATTATTGCCTGTAGTTGCGGTAAGGGTTGCTGGTTGCGTGCTCGTCACGGAAGCTACATTTACGGTGAATGATGCACTCGTAGCGGCCGCGGGAATGGTCACGGAAGTGGGTGCCGAAACTGCAGCGTTATTGGATCCAAGCACGACGCTTTCTCCGCCGGCAGGCGCGGCCCCCGACAGTGTTACCGTGCAGGAATCCACGAGAGATCCAGTGATCGATGTGCTGTTGCAGGAGATTGCGCTTACTGTTGGAATTGTAGTCGCACCTGTGCCGCTGAGACTTACAGCGGTCGTGGGCGCGGTGCTCGAAATCGTAAGCTGCCCGGTCACGGAGCTTGCAGAGGTCGGATTAAATCGAACCGTCAAAACGACGGCCTGTCCAGGGTTTAGAGTTGCGGGAAAGTTGCCGCCGGAAACCGAGTATCCAGTGCCGGTAACAGAGTCTGAGTTGATTGTCGCCGCCATCGTACCGGATGAGGTTACGGTCACAGATTTCGTCACGGCAGTGCCCACCGAAACATTGCCGAATGCCAACGAAGTTGCGCTGATGGTCAAAGCAGGTTTGACTGCGTTCAGCTGTAGTGCAAAGCTTTTTGATGATCCATCCGCGCTCGCCGAGACCGAGGCCGCCTGCGAAGTGGCTACGGAGGCTACATTCGCGGTGAACGACGCAGTCGACGCGCCCGATGCAACAGTTAGGTCCGCGGGCACGATTACGGCGCCGTTGTTGCTTACCACGGTCACGCTTACACCCGTCGAAGGAGCCGCCGAGCTCAACGATACGGTGCACGTTGTTGTTCCTGGGCCGGTAAATGAAGTGCTGCCGCAGGAAAAGGCGCTGATCGAAGGAGCCGACGGAGATGCGGACCCGCTCAGGCTGATCGAGGCCGTTCGCGAGGTTGACCCATGGGTCGCGGTCAGCGTTACGGTCTGCGACGAAGTTACGGCGGCGACGCTTGCCGCGAAAATTGCGCTCGACGCGCCCGAAGGGACCGAGACAGAGAGTGGTACCCGGACGGCGCTGCTGCTGCTCGACAAGCTAACCGCCGTGCCAATCGGAGCTGGTGCGCTCAATTTGACGGTGCAGGTATCTGAACCGGCGCTGGTCATCGACGAGGTTGTGCAGGTCAGCCCGGTCAGCACAGCAGGTGAGGAAGATCCCTTGCCGTGCAGCTTGACTGTGCCGCCGGCACTACCTGATGAACGGCTTGTGGCGCCCACAGTGAGCTGGCCGGTTGAGTCCGTGGCCGAGCCTGGATCATAGCGAACTTCCACTTGCATACTGCTGTTCGCAGGCAGGGTTGCCGGCAGCGTGCCCGCTGTCACAGTGAAGGCCGTGTTTGAACTGCTCAACTGCGCGATTTGGACTGCTGACGCGCTCGAGTTCGTGACTGAGACGGTCCGGATCGCCGGTGTTCCAACGGTTACATCACCAAAATCGATCGCCGTGGGACTAATCTGCAGCGAGACCACGGTTGAACTCGTGGACGAGAATGGCTTGGAGTTTGAACCACAGCCGGAGAAGGCCAGGCTGAGCGCCATGGTGGCCAAGAACAAGGCGACGGCACTTCCCGAAATCCTTCCGCGAAATCCGCTTTCTGTTTGGGTGACTCGCGACCGATTTGTCGTGAAATGTTCTCTAAATGCAAAAAGCAAAATATTGCGAAACTCGCACATCGACATCACCTGTGCCAAAAAAGTCAGTCAGCCAGTGCGATTAACGCGCGGAAATAAACATGTATGGTGCGCCGGTTGACTAGTAGCAGGATCGACCCTGGATGAGGGGCGGTACAGGTGACTATGGTCACGAATGTGGTATGTATACATTACCTTTGTACTACTTCCGCAAAATGTTGCACTATTTGCGTTTGAATGACGGTAGTAACGCTAAGGTGGTACCTAGAAAGAGCATTTCTGCCTATATTTAGAGGCCGCAGAGAGTGACGAGTAATCAACGAGATAGATTACTTTTCGAAGTAGTGAAGCGCGGCGGTTTTTGCCAGAGTTGCCGCGCATGAACGGTCATGTTGTCACAGACAAGACCACTCTGCACGGTGCTGTCCGCGCGCGCCGTGAGCGTTTCACGGCATTGAGGTATTGAAAAGAAGGGGCGTCTGGGGCGCGGTAAGCGATAGATGTTGTAGGCCACCACAGGCAGCGACTGGCCCAGGTTGAGCGTTGGCGGAAATGTGGTTCAAATGCTCAGAATCTGGCTGCGCTGATGGCTGCCGAATTAGCCTTCCGGTCAAAGGAGAACCATACCCCTCGCGCTCAGCCCAATCGCACACGCCCAAAACTGCCTGGTGCACCTGTGCCCCGAGAGCCAGCCTTTTGAAAAAAGGGTAAGGGAAGATGGTGAGCGGTAGCCTTGAAGCAGGTGCAGAAGGAGGAACTTCGTCTGAAGATCCCAAACTACCCTATTTTGGCGTCTCCGCTCAGGTCGACGGGAACTTGTATCGTAGTTTGCTGAAAGAGCCAGTCCGCATCGCAGCCGAGAACCTGGGCGATCTGCTCCCGCATGTGCTTTCCGGGCACTCGAACACCGTTGATAATCCGACTGAGGTAGGCTTCGTCGATACCCACGAGTTTTGCCAGGCGATTTTGACGCATACCGGTTGTATAGACTCTAAGCTTCAGATTGGGGTAGATCGACCGCTCTCTCACGGTGGGAGTGCTCTGGCCGTTAGTGACGTTGTGGGGAAGGACCGCATTCGTTTCAATCATCACGTTTATGCTCCGCTGTCAACGAAGGGACAGACCTTGACGTTATGGCACCTGCCTTGTAGTTGCCAGACCCATTTGGTAATCCGGATTGGTTTTTGTAGTAATGCTGTGGCGTTACTGATGCATTTTGAACGTCCCAGTCGGAATTCAGCGTTAGCGTTGTAGATCTCTCTTGGATCAGGGCCGCGGTGCCTTCCTGAGTCCACCCGAGCTTGCGCTGGAAGATTCCAGAGTCTCGACTGTTCGACGATTGAAAACATGAAAAACCAGGGCAATACGCCCACCTTATCGAGAGCAGACATGCTTCATAAATTGCTATAATGATACTGTGACTACAACCACGTTTAACTCCGTCCCCAGCAGCGTCCCGAGCAGGGTTACTTCAGGTCAAAAGCGGGTACTTCTCCTCAAACCGCGCGGTTTTTGTGCAGGGGTGGTTCGAGCAATCGACATCGTGAAAATCGCGCTGGAAACCTTCGGTGCGCCTATTTATGTCCGGCGGGAGATTGTTCATAACCGGTATGTTGTGAACGAATTAGCCGAGAAGGGCGCGATTTTCGTACACGAGATTGATGATGTTCCGGATGGTCAGCGTGTGATTTACTCGGCCCACGGCGTCTCACCGGCGGTGCGCGAACGAAGCAAGGGCCGTGGTCTCAAGGTGATAGACGCGACCTGCCCCCTGGTCACAAAAGTTCACATCGAGGCGGTTAAGTTTGCGAAACAGGGGTTTTCGCTGGTGTTGATAGGTCATCGGGACCACGATGAGATCGAGGGCACCTTGGGTGAAGCTCCTGACGTGACGCAAGTTGTTTCGAATGTGGCCGAGGTAGCGGCTCTTGAGGTTCCAGACCCGAACCGTGTGGCCTACTTGACGCAGACGACTCTTTCGCTGGACGAAGCGCGGGACATCATCCACGCTCTGAAGGAAAAGTTCCCCAACATTGCCGGGCCGCACTCGCAGGACATCTGCTATGCGACGGAGAATCGCCAGGTTGCCGTAAGGAATGTTGCTCACAATGCGGGCTTGGTGCTGGTGGTTGGCTCAACCAATAGCTCGAACTCCAATCGGCTGGTCGAGGTTTCACGGAATCTCGGGACCATTGGGTACCTGATTGATAACTCCCAAGCAATCAACCCGAAATGGCTTGAAAAGGTGTCGACGGTCGCGGTGACCGCTGGCGCATCAGCCCCGGAAGTGCTGGTGGAGGACGTGGTCAATTATTTGCGTCAAAACGGCTACTCGAGCGTCGAAGAGGTTGAGGTAATGCCAGAGAATGTGCGATTTGGCTTGCCTCCGGAAATAATTCAGGCCATTGGCGGACCAGGCGGCACGCAAGCGGTACCGGTTCGTTAATACATTACCTGGATCGCCGGAAAAACAGAATCCGCTTAGGCGTGTTCCGTGGATTCAAGGCCTTGTGGCAGATCGCATATGGGCTGAAATAGATAAGCAGTTTACAGGAATTCCGAGTATTTTTGATCGGCAAAGGATCAAGTTGTCACGATGAATAATCGGCAAGGACAAACAGAATCCCCGGCACCAAGGTTCGGCCGACTGGATGCGGCCCTTGTTGACGTCGAATCTGCCATCGAGCGTTCACGCGAGTATCTGCTCTCGCTTCAACATCCCGATGGGTATTGGAGCGGGGAACTCGAAGCGGACGCGATGCTGGAGGCGGATTACATCTTCCTGCATACGCTGCTTGAATCGGGAGATCCTGAACGCCTGAAGCGTGCTTGCGCCGAGATGATGCGGTATCAGAAGGATGACGGCAGTTGGAGTCTCTACCCGGGCGGCCCCGGTAACGTTTCGCTTTCTGTGAAGTGCTACTTTTCAGCGAAGCTGATGGAGATCCCGGCGAGCGACTCTCGGCTCGTGAAGTGCCGCGAGTGGATTCTAGCGCACGGCGGCGTGGTGGAGTGCAACACTTTTACCAAAATGTATCTCTGTGCGCTGGGGCAGTATGACTACGACGCGGTGCCTGCGATTCCGCCCGAGATCGTTCTGTTTCCCAACTGGTTCTATTTCAATATCTATGAGATTTCGGCGTGGTCGCGTTCGATTCTGGTGCCACTCGCGATCATCTACGCCAAGAAACCATTCAAGAAGATTTCGCCCGAGCATAGCATCGATGAGCTCTTCGCAGGGGGGCGCGCGAACTCGAGCCTTCGTCTTCGCTGGGATTCGAAGAACCTGATTTCATGGCGGAATTTTTTCATCGTCATTGATCGCATTACGCATTGGTTTGAGGCGGTGCATATCCGCCCCTTGCGCAAGCTCGCTCTAAAGAAGGCGGAGAAGTGGATGCTCGATCGCCTGGAGATGTCGGATGGTCTGGGCGCCATCTATCCAGCGATGATGAACGCGATTATTGCCCTGCGCTGCCTGGGGTACTCCGAAGACGATCCGCAAGTGATTCGAGCGCGGGATGAGTTCGAGAAGCTCGGGATTGAGGAGGCGGCCAGCGAGGCGATGCCCGAGCCGACTTTTCGCATGCAGCCTTGCATGTCCCCTGTTTGGGATACTGCTCAGGCTCTCTACGCACTTGGAGAGGCGGGTGTTTCGCGTACCGATTCACGGATGGTGAAGGCGGCAGACTGGCTGCTGTCGAAAGAAGTTAGGCATAAGGGAGACTGGGCCGTAAAGGTTCCGAAGACCGAGCCAGGCGGCTGGTATTTCGAGTTTAACAACGAGTTCTATCCCGATACTGACGACACGGCGCAAGTGCTTCTCGCGCTCAGCAAGGTGGACAATCCCCGTGAGCGCTATCAGCACCAGGTGGAGCAGCGCGCGATTGAATGGGAGTTTGCCATGCAGTGCCGCAATGGGGGATGGGGCAGCTTCGACAAAGACAATACCAAGATGATCTTCCAGTACATCCCGTTTGCGGACCATAACGCGATGCTTGATCCACCGACCGTGGACATCACCGGGCGCATGCTTGAGATGCTGGCCTGCTATGGGTTTACTCGCGCGGACAAGCGGATAGAGAAAGCCATCAGGTTCATTCTCAGTGAACAGGAACCAGACGGAAGCTGGTTTGGACGCTGGGGGGTGAACTACATCTACGGCACATTTCTGGTGCTTCGCGGGCTTGACGCGATTGGCTTCGAGCACAACGAGCCGCAGGTGCAGCAGGCGGCCGAGTGGATTCGGATGGTGCAGAACGCCGATGGCGGTTGGGGCGAAACGTGTGGAAGCTATGACGATCCCAATACGCGCGGTGTGGGCCAGAGCACGCCTTCACAAACGGCATGGGCGCTGCTGGCGCTGCTGGCGGCAGGCGATGATCGGTCGGACTCAATTGCTAAAGGTGTGCGCTGGTTGTTGGAGCGGCAGCTCGCAGACGGCAGCTGGGACGAATCGATGGGGGAAGGCGCAAAGCGCGAAGGCATCATCACGGGCACGGGATTTCCAAAGGTCTTCTATCTGGCATACACAATGTACCGCCAGTACTTCCCACTGATGGCGTTGACGAGCTATGTGCGCACAAGCGAGCGCACGACATGACGAATCTGGTAAGCAAAAGGGCAACTGCCCTCGAGGGATAAACAAGAATGGCTGTTCCGATCTCACAAATGTGGACGGTTGCCTCCTACGTAATGAAGAAGCGATTCAGCGGAGACAAGCGCTACCCGCTTGTGCTGATGCTCGAGCCGCTCTTCCGATGCAACCTGGCGTGTGCGGGCTGCGGGAAGGTGCAGTATCCGCCACACGTGCTCAAGCGCATGCTCACGCCGGAGGAGTGCTTCCGCGCGGTGGAGGAGTGCGGTGCGCCTATGGTGTCCATTCCCGGCGGTGAACCGCTGCTGCATCCGCAGATCGTGGAGATTGTGAACGGGTTGATCGCGCGGAAGAAGTACATCTACCTCTGCACCAATGCGCTGGAACTGAAGCGGCGTCTGCCGGAGTTTACTCCTTCGAAGTATCTAACATTCTCAGTCCATCTCGACGGCGACCGCGAACACCACGACTTCAGCGTCTGCCGCGAAGGCGGCTACGACCTGGCTGTTGAGGGCATCAAGGAAGCGGTCAAGCGCGGCTTCCGGGTTACGACCAATGCGACCTTCTTCGACGGAACCGATCCGAACAACGTGCGGGGTTTCTTCGACGATGTGATGGCGATGGGCGTCGAAGGCATCGTGCTATCGCCGGGCTATAGCTACGAGATGGCGCCGGATCAGCAGAGGTTCCTGGGGCGCGCGCGGGTGCGGAGGCTGTTTCGGGCGATCCTTTCGAACCGGAAGAAGACGTGGAAGTTCAATATGTCTCCGCTGTTCCTGGAGTTCCTGATGGGCGATCGCAAGTACGAATGCACGCCCTGGGGCTCGCCTGCGTACAACATCTTCGGCTGGCAAAGGCCGTGCTACCTGCTGCAGGATGGTTATGCAGAAACGTTCCAGGAGTTGCTGGAAACAACGAAGTGGGAAGAATATGGCGTCGCCTCGGGCAATCCGAAGTGTGCGAACTGCATGGTGAGTTGCGGCTATGAGCCTTCCGCGGTAATCGATGGCTTTGGTTCGATGCGAGGAATCTGGGGCATGATTCGCGGGACTTTCTCGACCTACACGGATGAGCATGCGCTGCGGCTGCTCAATGAGCCTGCTCCGCATGGGCCGGCAACGCTGGTGCAGATCGAGTCTGGCGCGCGAAGCCTCGAGGAGACGAACGCATGACCGGTGAAGTTGCGAAGTACACCATGGAGCAGATCGAGTCATTGGAACTTGCGCCCGGCACCGAACACGAGCGGCTCGAAGGTTGGATTCCAGAGCTTGCGGGCGACGATGACTTGCGCAATGCTCTTGAGAAGGCCTTCGACTATCGCGGGGACGTGACGATCACGACGAAGAGCGGCGAGCGCATTGAAGCATACATCTTCAATCGCTCGACCGGTGGGAAGCTGGCCGATTCGTACGTGCAGTATTTTTCTCCGAAGTCTTCGGGAAAACTGAAATTGAGCTACTGCGATATTGCGAGGCTCGAATTTTCGGGGAAGGATCGCGCTGCCGGAAAGCACTGGGAAGACTGGTTGAAGGCGTACAACGAGCGCAAGGCGGCGGGTGAGAAGAACATCGCGCTGCATCCGGACGCGCTGGAATAGCGAATCGCAATCTCACAACTCATGGTTCAAGGTAGTAGGCAGTCGCCGTGCGGATGGCTACTCCGGGCCGATTGACTTTAACTTCGATCGGACGCAGCTCCACGCCGTTTTGTGCGGGAGGCGGGTTGAAGGAGAGGGCGTAATACCAGTCGGCATCATCGAGTAGTTTGCCCATGTCGGCTGGGAGGTCGTTGCCGGTTTCGATCACGCGACCGCCGGTCTGCTGCGCGAGGACTTGCAGGGCGAGGCTGCTGGGAACTGCGCTGTCGGGCGATGGCGTCCCTGCGGTCAGCTTGGGAAGGTCAACCATCCCGGAGATTTCCGCTTCGCCCGTTGCATCGTGCGAGCCAACGGCGTCGAGCGTAATCTGCGCCGCATCTAGATCGTGCAGGAGGGTTACGATCTCTGCAAAATATGCCTTTCGGGCGGCGGGCGCGAGCTGCTTAAATTCAATACCCGAAACGAGGGGCCACCCCGGCCCGACCCAGATGAGGATGGTTCTGCCTCCGGCGGCGCGTTGCTGTTGAGCGATGCTGTCGAGGGCCGCGATGGAGTCTTTGAAGTGAACCTGCAGGCATCGAGCGGCGCTGACTTCGCGCGCGCTGGTGCCGCCGTCGCCGGGAGCCGAGGGGCCACCGGCTTCGACCGTATGGGCCTCGGAGGTTTCGACGGGCGAGCATGCGTTGGAGTGCACGCCCTTTGTGAAGCTGACGAAGGCGCGCCCTACGGCGTTGCGGTCGGTGGTTGCCGCGGTGGCTTTGAGATGTCCGTTCGACCAGAGGACGAACGAGGTCGGGTACGGAAGTGGCCCGTGACCTCTGGCCAGGAACTTGAAGATTCCGGCCTTCTCCACGTCAAGTGCGGGGGTAGTGCTGTTGACGGCATCGAGCAGGATGACCACCTCGGTGGCATCGTTCATGGCCTCGCCGTCGATTGCGTGGAAGGCTGCGAGCTTTCGCGACTGGTGATTGTCGAGGATGGTGAAGTCCGGCGCGTCGAGGTCGGTGACGGGTCTTCCGGCGGCGTCGGTCACCTGGACGTTGAGGGTGATGCGGTGGCCGGCCTCAAATTCGCGTTTGCGCTCCTCGCTTGTGCGTGTCTTGAGCGTCGGATACTGGGCGACGCCTGTCAGCACACATAGGGCTAGAATGGCCATGCTCAGACCTGCCGTGTGCGGGGCCCGATGAAGGAAATAGTGTTGAAACCTCATGCGACTACGATACTCGGACGGCGGCGGGATCTCAGGGGTAGCATCTGGGGATGAATTGGCGCAAAGACCGCACCCACATTCTCGATGAAGGCTTCAGATTATGAAAATCATGAAAGGATTATCAGTTTGGTATGGACCAAGGTGTTCTAATCATTTAACTTAACAGCGGATATCTCTCCCCGCGATGAATATATACCCTTGTTTTTTGGGCCGCTTCACAGACCACCAGCGCCCCTTCTCCGATGCGATTTAGAGCTCGCCGGCGTGCTGGAGCACTCATGACAGCCGGGTTCGTGATCACCCCACCCATCTTTCGCAGCGAATGACGCTCGGCTCGATCCGTGCAGCGCGCCATGGGTCTACCCCTTATGGAGGCGAGAGCGCAAGTGCAAATAATCTGATCTCTGACTTGGCCTTGGTGCGGGGAATCAGGCGGCGATTAGCTGGCGGTGGGGCGACTCGTGCCGGACGCCTCGGTCGGGTCGGGACGGCATTTGCACCCGTCGCAAAAGCGAAGATCGTGCTTGAATCCCTGGTCTCGAAGATATGCCTCGTCTCTGACGAGAAGGACCAGCACCGCCCGACAAAATATGCATTTCAGGTTGCGGTCGACGAGTTCCATGGCTACTCCGTTTGGTTGGCTAATCGAATAGTGGCTTGCACTTGAGTCTGAGCCTGTCGAGCAACCCCGTCAAATCAATTCTCTCGTGATTCGAAACCGGGACTGGGACTCTTCATGTGCCCGGTATGCACAAACGGGCGCGCATGAACAGGATGCGGCACGCCACCCGCAGACAAGGGGCTCTCCGCATTCCAATCTCAGCAAATGGATCGTTCGGCGGTGTCCTTCGCGCTGCACTCAGCACGATTTGGTATCGAAGCTGGTCAACGTTCGGCGACTAGATCGAGGAGGTCGAAGAATTCTGGAAAGCTGATGGCGGCAGATTCTGCCCCCTGGATCAGTGTCTCGCCTTCGGCGCGGAGTGCCGCGATGCTGAAGGCCATGGCGATGCGGTGGTCTCCACCAGAGTCGATGACGGCGCCGTGGAGTTGCTGGCCGCCGGGGACGTCGAGACCATCTTCAAATTCCTCTACTTCGGCGCCCATTGCGCGGAGATTGCGCGCAACAAGAGCGATACGATCCGATTCCTTGATGCGGAGTTCTTTGGCGTCGCGAATGCGGATGCCGCCGCCGGTATAGGGAGCGATGGCGGCGAGGACGGGGAGTTCATCGATGAGCTGGGCGGCGAGGGCTCCGCTGATTTCGGTGGAACGGAGGCCATCAGGGTCGGTTGTGATCTGGACGGTGCCGACGAGTTCGGAATGGGCTTCTTCGATTTGAAGGACGGCGATGCGCGCGCCGAGGGTGGTGAGGACGTCGAGAAGCGAGGCACGTGTGGGGTTGAGGCCAATGCCATCGAGAATGAGCCCGGAGTTGGGAAAGAGCGCAGCGGCGCAGAGAAAGAATGCGGCAGACGAGATGTCGCCCGGGACATCGGCATCCATGGCATGGAGGGTTTGCGGGCCGGTGATGGTGATGGAGTCAATGGAGCGGGCGAGTGTGGCGCCGAAGGCACGGAGGGCGAGTTCGCTGTGGTCGCGGGTGCGGAGTGCTTCGCGGACGATTGTGGTGCCGGTGGTCTGAAGGCCAGCGAGAAGGATGCAGGTTTTGACCTGGGCGCTCGGAACGGGCGTGGTGAAGTCCACGGGGTGAAGCGGTACGCCGTTGATCGTGATAGGGGCATGGCCTTCAGTGAGGGCGAGGCGCGCGCCCATTTCCCAGAGCGGTCTGCGGATGCGGTCCATGGGGCGGCGAGAGAGAGATGCGTCGCCGGTGAGCGTGAAAGAGCCTTGCTGCGGCGCGAGGAGGCCGGAGATCATGCGCATCGTGGAGCCGGAGTTTCCGCAATCGAGCGGATGACTTGCGGGAGTGACGCGGCCGCCGACGCCGTCGATCTCGATGCGGCCGTCGTCGAGGTTGCGGACTCTTGCGCCGAGGGCCTGCATGCACGCGAGCGTGGATGCGCAGTCGGCTCCGGTGGAGAAGTTGGAGAAGCGCGAGGTGCCTTCAGCGAATGCGGCGAGCATGGCGTAGCGATGGCTGATCGATTTATCGCCGGGGAGGCGGAGCGTGCCGAGGATGTTGCGCGCGGGGCGGATGATGTGTTCTTGGGTATCGGTGGACAAAGGGGCTCCGGGAGACGGCTTCGTTCCTAGTTTACTAAGAACGAAGGGACATAAGGACGTAGGGACATAGGATGAGGCCTAACGGACGCGGAGGACGATAATGGTTTCGTCGTCGAAGCGGTCCTGGGCGCCCTGGAACTGGGTTACGTCCGAGAGGATCGCGGAAGCGATGTGTTGAGCGGGGAGATCGCGGCTACCGCAAAGCAATGTGGCAAGGCGTTCTTCGCCGTACATTTCGCCTTTCTCGTCTTCGGCGTCGAGGATGCCATCGGAGACGAACACGATGGCGTCGCCTGGTTGCGTAGCGACGTTGAATTCCTCGTACGTGGCGTTGGGGAACATGCCAAGAGGAAAGCCTTCGGCTTTAACGGTGATCGACTCTCCGCTGCGACAAAAGACGGGTTGCACAGCACCGGAGTTGGCGACTTGCAGAGTCTGGTTCTCGTCATTCCAGAGCGCAAAGAGCATGACGACGTATTGCGAATCGAGCCTGCGTTCCTGGAGCGCATCGTTGAGCCGAGTCAGCATTGCAGCGGGCGCAAGTTTTTGCTGCGCGGCGGAACGCATGATACCGCTGACCAGTGCGGCGAAGAGCGCGGCTGGCGCGGCCTTGCCGCTGACGTCCCCGAGGACGACGGCGGTCTGGTCGGGCGAGTATTCGAGGAAGTCGTAGAGGTCGCCGCCAATGGTGCGGGCGGGAAGAAAGCTGACGGCGAATTCGGCGTGCTTGTGCACGGGCGGCGTGGTGGGCAGCAGGCGAAGCTGAACCTCACGGGCCATGGCAATGTCGCGCTCGAGTTGCTGCTCTTGCCGTTTGACGGCCTGGTAGAGACGCGCGTTCTCTATGGCGATCGCGACTTGTGCGGCCATGGTGGTGAGCGTGCGCACGTGATCTTCATTGAAGAAGGCAGTGCGCGTGTGCTCGAGATCGAGGACGCCGATCACGCGCTCCTTGTAGAAAAGCGGAACGACAAGTTCAGAGCGTGTTTCGGCGTTCATGGGGAGATAGCGCTGGTCTTTGCGCACATCGGGAACGTTGATGGGACGCCACTCGCGCACGGCCGCACCGACGAGGCCGCTAGTGACGGAGATGCGACGCATGGGCGCTTGTGCATAGCCGAAACGCCACGCGTAGCGCGTGATGAGGGTGTCGCCTTTTTCATCGAGCAGCATGATCGAGAACATCTGGTAATCGATTAAGCGTCGCAGGAGTTGGCCAACCTTGGCCAGAAGCGGGTCGAGGTCGAGGATCGATGTCAGCTCGGTAGAGATTTCGTTAAGGACGGCGAGGGTCTCTGCCTGGCGCGTAACGCGCGTGTAGAGACGCGCGTTTTCGATGGCCTGCGCGATACGCGAGGCCGTGAGCGTGAGCAGATGGAGGTGCTCGGGTTTGAAGAAGCCAGGCTGTTCGCTCTCGAGATCGAGGACGCCGATGAGGCGGTTTTTGGCGATGAGGGGAACGGCGAGTTCAGAACATACGGCGGCACTGGCAGGGATGTAGTGCTCGTTGTTTGTGACGTCATTGAGCAGGATAGGCTCTCGGGTGAGGCCGACCTGGCCGATAATGCCTTTGCCCAGCGGGAAGCGCATGCGGGCTGCTTCAGGGGTGTGGCCGATCTGGAAGCGCATGCGCAAATCGTTGGTGCGGTCGTTGAGAAGGAAGATTGCGAAAATGCGGTAGGGAATGATAGAGCGAACGAGTTCGGAGGTTCGATTGAGAAGGGTTTGGAGGTCGAGCGTGGTGTTGAGGGTGTCGGCTATCTGAGCGAGATAGCGCAGATCCGTGGATTCGATGCGAGCGTTTTGGGGATCAATATGGGCGTGAGGATTCTCGGGATCGGCGGGGCGGTAGTCGCCTTCGTACTCGGGTTCTGGGCGGCTAATGGGTGGGATAGAGGGCATGGGGGACTGGTGTTGATGATACAAGAGCAGGGATTAGGGAAATAGAGATTTGCCACCGCGGATAACGCGTAGCGGTCAAAAGTAAAAGCAGCTCGCTTTGCTCAGGCGAATACCCAGAAACTATTCTGCGCCGAGTTCGCGGACGATGGTGACGGACGCGGAGGCGCCGATGCGGTTGGCGCCGGCCTCGAGCATGGTCTTGACATCAGCGAGGGTGCGGATGCCACCGGAAGCCTTCACGCCGCAGCGTCCGCCCGCTACGCCGCGCATGAGGGCTACATCTGCCGCCGTGGCGCCACCTCCACCGAAGCCAGTGGAGGTCTTGATGAAGTCGGCGCCGGCTTGGATCGCGAGTTCCGCGCCGCGGAGTTTTTCTTCGACGGTAAGCATAGCCGTTTCGAGAATGACCTTGAGAAGCGCTCCGTTGTGATGCGCGACGGTAGCGGCGGCATGGACGGCGTGCTGCACTGCGTGATGGTTGCCGCTTTTAAGTTGGCCAATGGGAATGACCATGTCGAGCTCTTTAGCGCCGAGGCGGGCGAGAGCAGCGGCCTCTTGGCGGAGGGTGGAGACAAGGGACGCCCCGAAGGGGAACCCGATGACGACGCCGACGGGGATACCAGTGCCGGAGAGCATTTCGACAGCTGTCGGAACCCACACGGGATTGACCATGGCGCAGGCAAAGCGATAGCGGATGGCTTCGTCGCAGAGGCTTTCAACCTGTTCGCGCGTAGCTTCGGGTTTCAGAAGGGTATGGTCAATGACCTGTGCAAGAAATTGCCAAGAGGAAAAGGCCCGTTTGGTGAATCCGGCGGAATCGAATGTTCCGTGATCGAATTCAAGGTCTTCGTCGCGGATCGGGGTGATTGCTGGCATTTCTTGCTCCTTCGTTCCTGCGCGGCCCTTGCTTGGGCGACTTGGATTCCGGCTGTTGAGTATAGCCCTCATCCGGTGGCGGGGCCAATGGCAACCAACACAGCTGGATGACGAAAGGAATCGAGGATCCGCTTACTTGTTTCTCGCGACATGTTGTTCTTTTTGCTCTATATCCATGCGGGCAATGAGTCCGTTGCGGAATTGGTATGTATGGTAGACGGTGGTGTCGAGCAGCAGGTTGCCTTCTGTATCGTGGACAACCTGGTGCACTTCAACCTCCCAATTGCCGTGCTCATCCGGTTCAATCTGGATTGGCTCGACGTGAGGATTGAGCGTTGTGAATTGACGTGTCCAGTAGGTGCGAACCTCATCCTTTCCATGGACGTGGCCACCTTCCATACCGTTCGCCCATGCGACTTCAGGTAGCATGCGCGAGAGTACCGCATCGATGTTACGGGCATTGAAATCGCGGTAAGCGGCTTGTAGGATTTCGGGTTCGGTGATCATGGGGAGACCAATCTTCCTGTGTTCTTGTTCGCTCGAAAGGGGGAATGCCTTCTTCCCCATCATTTGCAAATGCTGCAGATGAATGGTTACCCGTACTGGGCTCAAGGCGTCATGTCATGTTATTCGGGGTGATCGGGGGCCATGAGGCAGATGTCCGGCAGGTTGCGATAACGTTCGGCATAATCCATTCCATATCCAATGACAAATAAGTTTGGTATGGAGAAGCCAACATAATCGGCGTCGATCTTCTCGATGCGGCGCGAGGGCTTGTCGAGTAGAGCGGCAATGCGCAGTGTTTTGGGTTTGTGCTGTAGAAATATTTTGCGTAAATAGGCGAGAGTGAGGCCGGTGTCGAGGATGTCTTCGACGATGAGGACGTTTTTGCCTTCGATGGGCTCATCGAGATCCTTGATGAGCTTGACGGCGCCGGATGAGCGCTGGCCCTTGCCGTAGCTGGAGACGGCGACGAAGTCGAATGTGGTGTCGACGTTGACGGAGCGGGCCAGGTCGGCAAGAAAGATGGCTGCGCCCTTCAAGACGCCGACCATTACCAGCTTTTCCTGTTTGAGGTCGCGAGTGATCTCCGCGCCCAGTTCCGCGACACGGCTGGCAATCTGTTGACGCGTATAGAGAACCTCAAGTCCCTGGTAAGTGATAGTGGCCATGGAAACAGTATCGCGCGTGTTGTCGGGCGCCTGGATTCCAACCTGTGAAAATCGGAGTCGATCCCGTAGGTCCTGGTCGGAGGTTAAGAACCATTTGAATCAAACGGCCGTCTATACTGGAAGAGAATGATTCCCTATCTCCATCTCAACCTGTATTTCTTTCATCCGGAGATTCCGACTTTCGGGCTAATGCTGTGGCTGGCTGCGGTTCTGGCGGCATGGGTAATGGATCGTGGATTCAAGCGGGCCAGCCTTGACGCCGATGCGGTGGGGATGGTCGCGATTGCTGTTCTGGGCGGGATTGTGGGTGCGAAACTTTGGCATGTGATTGATACGCCAAGCGAATTCCGCGACATGGGATGGCGAGTCCTTTGGGATACGGCCGGATTTGCGTGGTTTGGCGGGCTGGTGTTCGGGATTTCGGCGCTGCTGTTTCAGGGCTGGTGGGGGAAGATCGGCAGTTTACGTACGCTGGATCTTGCGGCGCCTGCCGCGGCAGTTGGGTACGGTATCGGGCGGATTGGGTGCTTTTTGTCGGGCGACGGATGCTATGGAATTGAAACTAAGCTGCCGTGGGGCATGAGCTTTCCGAATGGGATTGAGCCGACGCCGCCGGGCGTTCGTGTTCATCCCACTCCGCTATATGAACTTGGGATGGGACTGCTGATTGGATGGTACCTGTGGTGGCGAGGCGGCAAAAAGCACGGGACCGGGGCGATTGTGGGCGAGTACCTGGTGCTGAGCGGCATGGCACGGTTCATGGTGGAGTTTATCCGGCGCAATCCCAAGGTGCTGTGGGGGCTGTCGAACGCGCAACTGGCGAGCTTGGGATCTGCAGTTGTGGGAGCCGGGCTGGTGTGGTGGGCGGCGCGCCAGCCGTTCAGCGATCCAGGTGCGGCGCGGGAGCGGCTTTCGAAGGCGGCTTGACCGACAAGGCCTTCATCATTGGCCGAAGGATTCCTAAGAACAACTTGGGTTTAAGCGCGATGGGCAAGAGACCTTTGCGCGCCCGGAATTAGTGGATCTCCTTGAGGCGATCGAGGAGAACGCGCGGATGCACGGGCTTCATGAGCAATTCGAAGCGGTGGCCGTTGGCCTCGGCGCGTTCGAGCAGGTCGGCCGTTGCGGCCTGACCTGAAAACAGGATTATGCGGCACTTGGGGACGATTTCAGTGATGCGGAGGGCCGCGTCGATGCCGGTCATGCCGTCCATAATGACGTCGCTGATTAGGAAATCCGGAAGGAGCTCGCCGGCTGTCTTAATAGCTGCTTCAGCGTTGTAGACAGCGCGGGCTTCATATCCGCTGCGGTTAAGAATGAGGGCCAGAGTATTGGCAATCACCCGCTCATCGTCGAGGACGAGCACCCGCTGCACGATAGGACTGGACATAGTCGTCTCCGTTCTTTGTCGTGCTCGGCACAAATGGAACTTCGAGGGAAACTGCTTAGCGAGGCATCGAATTCAGGCCGTCCGGCAATGTGGTGCCGGTGGCATAGGTGACTGGAGTTGACCTGGTCTTGAACAGGCGTCGCGTTCTTGGCAGAGAGCCCACATGCAAAGTTCCTGGAATTGTTGAAACCTCTCATCCTTGCATGAACGTCACAGCGCCTCTTATTGGTGAGAATCGGGATCCTTTGCCGATTTCGAGCTCATTTCGATCTGACTCTACGGGCATCAGGAAAAACCTGAATTTACTGTGCTTCTTACGTAGACACGGATTTTCGACAAGAGTCTCGCCGGGGAATCACTGGAGATAATAATCGGGGCGTGGCCGGGGAGGGGTCGATCATGGTAAGTCAATACTGGTGTGTGGGTTTCTTGGATTAATAAATGTAGCGGATCAAGGATGGGGCTTGCTTGCGGATTTGGTTGGGGGATTCGGGAGTCGAGCCCTGACACGAAACCGCTCGAAGCGCGCGTCGTGCCTTTTCAAGAATGCGGTGATGCTCACTCTGTCATGCGAGCTTGTAGGGGGCGCGGTATTCGCGGGTCATCAGGGCCGCGGCTTCGGGGTCGTTGAGAATCTTCTCCTGCTTTACTTCCCAGTGGAGTTTACGGCCGACGAGCATGGAGATGAGTCCCAGATGGCCGGGAATCAGCGAGTGATGGGCAACGTCGACAGGCGTGATGGTGGGCTTGCGCGACTTGACGCTGTCGAGGAAATTGCGGCGATGCTCTGAGGATTCGTAGAGCGGAATCTTGCGCTGACTTTCGGGAAGCTGATCCATCTTCACCCAGTCGGGGTTGGAGGCGTCGAAGCCACTGCGATCGACCCAGACCCATCCGTCGGTGCCGATCCACTTGGTGCCCATGCTGATGGCGGGAGAGCCGCCACCGATGGTGAGCGATACGTCATTGGGGTAGCCGGTGACTTCTTTGCGATACGTACACTCGACGGAATACTTCTGCGCGACATTCCAGACGGCGTTGGCGGGCGGGAATTCGCCGAAGCCCTGAACCTCGGAGGGGCCGGTGAGGTCGAAGCCGAGGCCCCAATGGGCGATGTCGCCGTGATGGCCGATCCAGTCGAGGAGCTGACCGCCGCCGGTGTTGTAGTTCCAGCGCCAGTTTTGATAGACGCGGGCGTCGATGTAGGGCTCCATTCTGGAGGGGCCGATCCAGGTGTTGTAGTCGAGATCGGGCGGCGGCTGGGTTACGGCGAGATCCCATGCGGGCGTGCCGGAAACGACCTGCGAAGGGTCCTTGATTTTATCGGGCAGCGTGGAGAGACGCTTGAGGAAACCGGGGACGGTGTTGGGGAAGTCGTGTGGCGCGCCAGGGAGGCCGACTTCGACGTGGGTGACGTTGCCGATGAGACCGTTGCGGACGATCTCTGCTGCTTTGTGGAACTGCGGGACGGAGCGCTGCCAGGAGCCCGTCTGCCAGATGATGTTGTTCTGGTGGACGGCGCGGACGATGGCCTGCTGTTCGGCGATGGTGCGAGCGAGAGGCTTTTCGCCGTAGATGTCTTTCTTTCGCGCAGCGGCTTGAGTGGCGACGATGGCGTGCCAGTGATCGGGAATGGCGATCATGATGGCGTCGATGTCGTCGCGCGCTATGATCTCGTGATAGTCGTGGATGGCAGCGCAGTCCTTGTTGCCGTAGTGGGTGTTAACGGTGTCGACGGCGGTTTGCAGGTGATTCCTTTCGATGTCGCAGGCGGCGACAACCTGGCAATCGTCAAAGCTGAGGAAGGCCTTGGTGTTGGCGGGGCCCATCATGCCCCATCCGATGACGCCGAGGGTGATGCGTTCGTGCGCCGGAACGCGACGGGCGCGAGCGAAGGGCGCGGCGGAGATTGCGGCGGTGGCAGCGGCGGACTGGATGAATTGGCGGCGGGTGATTGCAGGGTCAAAAGAGGGCACGGTCATTGGCTCCCGGAAAGTGGCTTCGAAGTTGTCGGGGAGAATGATAACGCGTTGGTTCGAGCTTTCCCACCCATGACTACGTCATGGATGGGGCTCAGTTTTGAAGAATGAGGAAGAAAGACAACCGCAGGTCACTCGGCGCGCTGCGCTTGCTCGGGATGACTCGCTTTTCTGCGGGACTAGAGGCGCTTGATGAAGGCGAGGGCCTCGCGGAGCTGGGGAAAGAGGGCTTCTTCGGCCTTGAACTCGCGCGAGTGGACGCAGCGGCGAAGGCCCCGCATTTTGACGGGATGCTTGAGGTGAAGCATCTCGTGGTAGAGCAGGTATTCGATAGCGTAGCGAGGACTTGAGGGGCGGTCAAACACGCGGCTGACGACGATGGTGTTGTGTGCGGCGTCGTAATGACCGAGCGAGCGCTTGGCCATGGTACCGCTCCAGGTAAGTTCGGGGCGGCCGAGGAGTCCGCCGAAGAAGCGGGAGTTTAGGGAGTCGAAGACTTCTTCGAGATTGTAGAAGTGGCCTTGCGGGCCCGTGTAGCGTTTGCTGCCGCGCGCGTGGCGGATAAGTTCCGTCTGCCGGGTGACAGTGGCGCTGGTGGTGAAGCGCTTGAAGCGCGTGTTATGAGATGGGTCGATCGGCTTCCGGTAAAGCTTCGCCAGCAGAATGTGGGCGATGGCGCGAATGACGCTTGCGGGTGCGCCTTCGATGAGGTCGGAGAGGCTGACGAAGATCTTGCCTTCGCGCAAACGGATCGTAGTGTTCAAGGAGGTGAAAGGGCGGAAGCTAACCGCGAAGGCAGGCATCGGTGCTCGCGGACGCAAGGCACGATATTCCTCCTGAAAGATAGGGATAAGGTCAGAGGCCACCAAGTTTGAAATTAGCATAACCAGACAAGAGTGAGGGACAGTGATTGGGTTCAGGGTTCAGACGACAGAGAAGAAAAGTTGGAACGCCGGTCTTATTGAGGGGCCGGCTTCGGTTCGGCGCGTTCCTGGCCTTTCTGGTCTTTGTGGAGGGTGAAGTAATCGGTCTGTTCGCGGAGGAGACGCTGGGACTGATCGGCCAGATCTTCGCCGGCTTCGATGGCTTCCTTGCGGGAGAGGTCAAATGGCTCTTCACCGGCTAGCGCTTTGAGGGTGATGAGCCAGTGTTGCGATTCGTCGGCGAGGGTCTTGAGTGCTCCGCGGATATCGGCATGGCGATCGGAATACTCGTCCAGGTTAGAACCGAGTTCGTCCATCAGGTCAGCAACATCCTGCAGTTCGCGGTCGAGACGTTGGGCGCGCGCATCGGATGTGCGGCGGTTGGTGAGACTTTTGACGGCATTGACGTGATCGTTGAGGAATTCTGTGTAGAGCTTGATGCGTTCGTTGGGATAGATGCCGGCTTCGCGGATTTTCTCGACCTGGGCGTCGGTGAGAGTGTCGTGCTGTTGTCGTTGAGCGGACGCGAATGAAGGGACAAATATTGCTGCCAAGAGAACGGCAATTTGTGCGGATGAAGAGAAGCCGGGTCGCATAGGCGAATGCACCTTGCATCTTATTGAATCACAAGAAAGCAACGGGCGAGAACATGCGGGCTGCAAGAAGGCGCAGCAATCCACGGAAATCCAAATGAGGCGAGGCAAATCTATTTACGGAAGACTTCGAGCATGGTTTCGTCCTGTGCCTTATTGACCTGAGCGAGCGTTGCCTGGACGAGCGGACGATCTTCGTAGCTGCTGCTACGCAGCATTTCCGTGAGGCGGAACGCCGTATGCCGCAGCAGGATCTGAGCGTTTTTGAGTCGCTTGTCGTTATCCGCAATGCTCAGGTGCATTTTATGGGTCAGAGACTGGATTTGCTTGAGAAGGGAATTAGCCTTGTCGACATCACCGGCTGCATATTGCTTGAGGCTGAATTCCGTCATTTGGTGAATGAGTTCGGCGTAGAGAAAACACTGTTCGCGTGGCTGGGCCTGGGGAATGCGGGCCTCAAGGGCGGAAATCGACTCCTGATCGATGGCCTTATCGTCAGGGGAAGATGCAAACGCGGGAATGGAAAGCGCTGCGAGCGCGAGAACGGTGGTCGTCCAAGTCTGGAACCGCATGAGGAACCTCCGCTGGGCGGGGATCAGAGAACGTCTCAAGTTCCTTTGCTGCATTCAGAAGCGCAATTTGTTGCCTTTCTCTCGAAGAGAAGGCTTGTCCTGAAACCTTGCTCTGCAAAAACCAGAGACAAGCACCAAAGTCTCCCAGAACAGTTAAGTGACTATAGGAGCATTCCGGGAGAACACGCAAGTGAGAATCCAGGTCATTTCAGTACGATCGAAACGGCCTGTGTGTGAATGTGACGCAAAGGTGCCGGTCAGGTCCGGATTATCTACTTCTTTTCCAAGGCCAGGAGGCGCTGTTTAGCCTGCCATTCCTGATCTGGGAATTTGCCGCCGGACGAATCCAAGAAGTGGTGGTAATAAGTGATCGCCGCGTTCCGATCGTTCAATGAGTCATAGGATGTGGCCCATAGAAAGTAGGTTGCAGGCACTTCTGGAAGATATCGTGAGCGCATGGTGAGCGCGTGAACGGCAAGCGCAGGTTGATGAAGTTTGGAGGCAGCGAAGGCGATTCCGCTCCACGCATCGGCGTCGGCGGAGTCGAGTTTCGTGGCTTTGTCGAAGGACGCCAGTGCCTCAGCGAAGTGTTGTTGACGAATCAGATTCTGCCCGCGGGCGACGATCAGTTCGACGTCGTCGGGAGATTTGGCAAGAAGTGAGAGATAGAGATTGTTGGACGCGTCGAACTCGCCGGCCTGGGCAAGAACGTCAGCAAGCATGCGAGTGATCGCCGGGTCCTGTGGATGGGCGGCGCGGAGTTTTTGAAGCAGAGGCAGGGCATCCGCATTGTTCTGCGCGGCAAGGACGGTGGCGAGTTGCGCATTCAGGGCGGGATCGTCGGGTGTTTGCGCGAGGGCGATCCGGACGAACTTTTCCGCTTCGGGGTAGTGCTTGCTTTCGATGAGCACATGGGCGAGGCCCGAGTTGGCGGCAATGGATTTTGGATCATCGGCGAGAACGCGTCTGTAGGCGGCTTCGGCTGCATCATGCTGGCCTGAGGCTTCTGCAAGATCGGCGGCTAGCAGGGTGTCGCTCGCAGTTTCGGGAGTCAGCTTGAGGGCTTCAAGCAATTCGCTCGAGGCGAGGTTGGGGTTCCCTTCGCCGTCGAGGTTGGGACTGTCGAGGCGAGCGAGGGCGCGCCAGGCGCGGGCTTTCAGGGCGGGGCCGGCTTCCCCGGGATCGAGGGTGGTGGCTGCGAGCAGTTCGGTATGGGCTTCGTCGCGTTTACCCTGGCGGGCGAGGAGGAGGCCCAGAGCCAGGTGTGCTTCGAAGGAATTTGGGTTGGCGGTGATGGCGCGGCGATAGAAGCCTGCAGCTTGGTCGAGATGATCCTGGTGGTCGGCAACGTATCCGGCGTCGAAGAGGGCGCGCGCATCGCTGGCGTGGGAGGTGAGATATGCGTCGAGTTTGGTTGCGGCGGTTTTCCAGTCTGATTTGGCAATGGCGCCTTCAGCATCGGCGAGATCTGTCTCCAAAGCCGGATCGACGGCCTGCGGAGCATCGGTTGCGGGCTGCGGATGCTCCTGTGCTTGAGACGGGATGAAAGCGAAGGGCGAGCAGAGAAGAGCCAGAGCAAGAACAAAAGGACGCACAAGAACCTCAATCCTTAGTTTATCCGGATAGACGAGGATTAGACGGATCAATGGGTTCGCGCGTGTTAGAACGCGGATCGATGGCGACTCATTTACTTTCACGATAGTTTCGCCAGAACGACAGGTTTGGCACCGATTTGATTCAGTTAATCGTTTGACTACAGATGTAGACGGGTGATAACTTGGCGGCCTGGAGGGTTGGACCGCATGGATCGGCGTGCATTTCTGGGGAGTTCCCTTGCGGCTGCGGGCGGGGCTGTGCTGGCTGGAAATGGAATACCGCTCACAGCCTCGGAGACAATCGCCCCGTTGAGCCAAGCAGGGACTTCAGTGCCGGGAGCGGTTTCTGAGGCGGAAATTGAGGGCGTCCGGTTTCCTGATGGATTTCTATGGGGGATGGCGACGGCTTCATACCAGGTGGAAGGTGCGTGGAACGAAGGCGGGAAGGGCGAGTCGATCTGGGATCGCTATACGCATGCGCCGGGACACATCAAGGGCGGCGATACGGGCGACGCGGCGTGCGATCACTACCACCTCTACAAGCAGGACATAGCGGTGCTCAAGCGGCTCAGCCAGAAGAGCTATCGGTTTTCGATCTCGTGGCCGCGGATTCAGCCAACCGGAACAGGGACGCCGAATCAGAAGGGGTTGGACCACTACAAGCGTGTGATGGATGCGATCCAGGAGGCGGGGATCAGGCCGTTCTGCACGCTATATCACTGGGATCTTCCGCAAGGGCTGGAGGATCGCGGCGGGTGGCCTAATCGCGACCTAGCGGGATACTTCGGGGATTATGCGGGCGTTCTGGCAAAGGAACTTGGCGACCGCATAACGATCTGGGCGCCGTTCAACATGGCCTGGGCATTCACCTACTACGGGTATGGGATTGGGATTCATGCACCGGGGCGCGCGAAGTTCGGCGATTTTCTCAAGGCGTTGCACACAACCACACTCGCGCAGGGCGAGGCGTTTCGCGCAATCAAGGCGGCACGGCCCAACGCGCAGGTAGGCAGCGCGTACGGAGTTGCGCCCGGATATCCGAAGACGGATAGCGAGGCAGACAAAGCGGCAACGGCGCGGTATCACGCGATGAACAATGTGTTTCAACTGAATGCTGCGCTGAAGGGGGAGTATCCGAAGGCGTTCGTGAACGAGCAGTCCAGAGAGATGGCCCTGCATGAGATGAACTTTCGGCCCGGCGACGAGAAGATCATGAAGGCGCCGCTGGATTGGGTGGGATTCCACTACTACACGCGACGGATTGTGGCAGACACAAGCGGTGGGCGCGTGGAGACGCAGCAGGAGTATGGGACGGAGCGGGTTGTGGATACGGGCGATCCGAACGGCGGAGATCGCTACACGCAATTTCATGCAGTGATGCCGACGGAAGGCCCGTTGACGCATGCGGGGCTGGAAGTATGGCCGCGGGGAATGTACGACCTGGTGATGCAGATTTCGCGGGAGTACGAATTTCCGCCGATTGAGATTACGGAATGCGGATGCTGCTACATGGATACTCCATATGACAAGGAGGGCGGACAAGTTCCGGATGATCGGCGAACGCAGTTCTTCAAAGGAGTGCTAGCAGAGCTGGCGCGGGCGATCAAGGATGGCGCGAAGGTGAGAGCGTTCCATGCGTGGAGCCTGATGGATAACTTTGAGTGGACGGATGGATATAGCCAGCGCTACGGGCTAACATATGTAGACTTTCGCGATCAGAAGCGGACGGTGAAGGATTCCGGGCTGTGGTACGGGCGGGTGGCGGCGACAAATCGGCTTGTGTGAATGCACATGCTTCAGAATCTGTGTGCATCCGTGCGAAGCGGGCGGCGCATCCAAACTAGGTGGAGCGTAAACCCATGGCAAATGAGACGAATATGAATATCCCCGACCGTCCGGAATCGACCCCGGTGGACAAACGCATTCATCCGGTTCCGAGCGGCGAGGAAAGAGTGGAACGGGAGGCCGACAAGCTGGCCCACAAGGGCGCCGAACGGGAGCATGAGTTCGATAACTTACAAAAGCCGTTTACCAAGTAGTGTCGGCTGCGGTGCGATGCGGCGGGTAGATTGGTTACCCGCCCGTCAGCCAGGCGGGGTGAGGTCACAAATCGCCTGACAATAAATTGATTGTTAAAGTCGCTCTGTGGTTCGGCTTGCAGCGACTTCCACCATCTTCGGGTTATCCTTCGACACCGAAAGTCTCATGTCCCTAAGTAACTCTCGCGGATGGGGCGGTAACCCTAAAATTCCACTTTCGTGATTCTGCAATCACGAACAGGCGAAGCATCTGTGACCAATTCTGGGGCATCCTTCTAACAGTGATGCTGGGTGCAGCAAGACCCCGCAAATTTCCCAGAACACCAGGTGACAATATGCTTCCCACCGCTTCAAAACGACCTAGCGATGTTGCATCGTACCTGATGCTGCAACACTTTCCGTTGAGCAGCGCGTATCTTTGCCAGGATTGCAACTCGATTGGCAATAATGCAAATCAATGTCCGGCGTGTGCTTCGGAGGTTCTGATGAACCTTTCGGCAGTGCTGAACCGGGATGACAACGCGATTGCAACGCGATACTCCTCGTTACCGGTACTTGCGATGGCCTCGGCGCACGCAGGACCGGCTTTGGCTGCCTAGGATCTCTGGCTGCGCGAATGCGCGGCGTTTCTCTTGTGGCGCGCGCCCGGTTTCGGATTGATTGATTGTTGGGGCTTTCCGGAATTTGAAAGCAGGGCGCGCGACTCCTTCCTTCTTTTTCAGGCAGTTTCTTATAGGGACACCGAAGGCAGTGGTGCCGCGCCCTGGGTTTTGGGTGAAGGGTACGGTTGCGTGCGCCTTTATAATGAAGAATGGCTGGTTGCGCCCTGAGCCTCTCTGAGGACTCAGTGACGCGGCCGGAATAATTCTTTATCCCGGTGTCTTCCCATTGACCTCATCGAACGACGCGATCGTCATCCGCGGCGCGCGGACCCACAACTTGAAGAATATCTCCTGCGAAATTCCTCACGGAAAGTTGACGGTGGTCAGCGGCGTGTCGGGATCCGGGAAGAGTTCGCTGGCCTTTGACACGATCTATGCCGAGGGCCAACGGCGGTATGTCGAATCGCTTTCGGCGTATGCGCGGCAGTTTCTGGAGCGGATCGAAAAGCCGGACGTGGACGAGATTGACGGGTTGGCTCCGGCGATTGCGATCAAACAAAAGAACACGACGAGGAATCCGCGATCGACGGTGGCGACGGCGACGGAGATCTACGACTACCTGCGGCTGTTGTATGCGCGCTGCGGAGAAGTGCATTGCATCTATTGCGACGGACTGGTGAAGCGCGACTCGATCGATGAGGTTGCGGAGCGTGTGCTGGCGCTGGGGGAGGGAACGCGGCTGAATGCGTTGTTTCCGGTGAAGCATGAGGCGCCGGCGGCGGAGGCTGCCAAGCCGGCGAAGCGGGGGAAGGGTTCGGCGAAGGCAGGAGGGAAGTCGAGCGCGGCATCCGCAGTGCTGGAGCCGATGAGCGAGGCGCTGAAGGCGCGGCTGGTGGAATTGCGCGGGTCGGGATTCAATCGGCTTTATCAGGATGGGCAGATTTATGAATTTTCAACGCCGGAATCGCTGATTGATGTGGATTTTTCGGCTCCGGTGTTTGTGCTGCTGGATCGGATCGTGGTGGACGCGGAGAATCGTGCGCGGATTGTGGATGCGGCGGAGATTGCGTATCGGCAGTCGGGGGAAGTGATTTTCGAAGAGGTACTGAGGGCGCGAAAAGAGAATGGGGTTGACGGGAGTGGTCTCCCAGGTCCCCAAATGCGAGGGACCTGGGGCACCCACGAATCTCGGGGCACCCGTCGGCTTCGGTTCTCGGGGGAGTATGAGTGCACGAATTGTCATCGGCCGGGGAAGGAGCCGGAGCCGCGACTGTTCAGTTTTAACAATCCGTTTGGCGCTTGTCCGCGCTGCCAGGGATTCGGAAATACGGTGGACTACGACTTGAACCTTGTGATTCCCGACAAGGGCCTGAGCTTGAACGATGGCGCGATCGATCCGTGGAACCGGCCCAAGTATCGGTCGTGGTTTACGGAGATGAAGAAGCAGGCGGGGACGCTGGGGATTCCGATGGACGTGCCGTGGCGCGAGATGAGCGAAGCGGCGCGCGAGATTGTGCTGCGGGGTAAAGGCGCGTTTGAAGGCGTGCATGGATTCTTCGCGCAGATGGAGCGGAAGAAGTACAAGCTGCACGTGCGCGTGATGCTGAGCAAGTATCGCGGGTATGCGGAGTGTCCGGAGTGCAGAGGGCAGAGGCTTCGGTCTGAGGCGCGCGCAGTGCGGATTAACGGCTTGAATATCTGCCAGAGCGCCGCGCTGACGATTGCGAAGGCGAAGGACTTCTTTGCGGGGTTGAAGCTGTCGCCGATGCAGGCGGAGATTGCGGGGTCGATCCTGGAAGAGGTGCAGCAGAGGTTGAGTTTTCTGGACGCGGTGGGGCTTGAGTACCTGACACTGGACCGGCTGGCTTCAACGTTGTCGGGCGGAGAGGCACAGCGGATTCAACTGGCGACTTCGCTGGGGTCGCAGCTGGTGGGGACGTTGTACGTGCTGGATGAGCCTTCGATTGGTTTGCACTCGCGGGACACGGCGCGGCTGATTCGCATCTTGAAAAAGCTGCGCGACCTGGGGAACACGATCGTGGTGGTTGAGCACGATGCGGATGTTTTGCGGGCGGCGGATCACTTGCTCGACCTTGGGCCGGGCGCGGGAGAGTTTGGCGGAAAGCTGCTGGCGGAGGGAGTGCTCGCGGAGATTGAGGCGAATCCGAATTCGCTGACGGGGAAGTATCTCTCGGGGAAGATTTCGATTCCGGTTCCGACGCGGCGGCGTGCGCCGGGGCGCGAGAAGCTGGTGTTGAAGGGCGCGGAAGCGAACAATCTGCACGGCCTGAATGTCGAGATTCCGCTGGGCATGCTGGTGGCGATCACGGGGGTGTCGGGATCGGGAAAGTCGACGCTGGTACACCAGGTGCTGTATCGCGCGGTGGCGCGGGCGCTGGGGCAGACGGATGGAGGCGACCCTTCGGGAGTGTTTCGTTCATTGACCGGTGTTGAGAGATTGAATGATGTGGTCCTCGTTGATCAGACGCCGATTGGACGAACGCCACGCTCGAATCCGATTACGTACATTAAAGGATTTGACCTAGTGCGTGAGCTGTTTGCTTCGCAGCCGGATGCGATAAAGCTTTCGCTGACGCCGGGGCATTTCTCATTTAACGTGCCGGGGGGGCGCTGTAATACGTGCGAAGGCGACGGCACGGTGACGATGGAGATGCAGTTTCTGGCGGATGTGGAACTGCCTTGCGAAGACTGCAACGGGACGCGTTACCAGACGAAGATTCTCGAGGTGCAGTACAAGGGCAAGAATATTCACGAAGTGCTGCAGATGACGGTGAAGGAGGCGCTGCGGTTCTTTGCGGGACAGACGCGACTACTGGAGAAGCTGGCGGTGCTGGATGAGATTGGGCTGGGATATCTGCGGCTGGGGCAGTCGGCGACGACGCTCTCAGGCGGCGAGGCGCAGCGGGTGAAGCTGGCGGCGCACCTATCACAAGTGAGAGCGGCGAACGCGAATGCGAAACCGTCGCAGGCGAGCCGGGTGCTGTACATCCTGGATGAGCCGACGACAGGATTGCATTTCGACGATGTGTCGAAGCTGCTGACGGCATTTCGCAAGCTGATTGATGGGGGTGGATCGCTGATTGTGATCGAGCACAATCTGGATGTGATCAAGAGCGCGGACTGGGTGATCGATCTTGGGCCGGAGGGCGGCGAGGGCGGCGGGCACATTGTGGCGGAGGGAACGCCGGAGGACGTGGCGGGAAGTTTGCATTCGCATACGGGGGAGTGGCTGGCGAAGATGTTATGAGGACAGTTGTCGCTAGACAGTGGCCAGCGATCTAAGTCAATCCATGATTGGGTATTGGAGATATGGCCTCGAAACAGATTCAATTATGTCGTCCGGGTCTTCCTCTTGGGACGAGCGCGTTCCGTCGGACGGTTTAAAGCTCACGTCAATTTTGATCATGCTGCATTCCTTGAAGATATATCTGTACTGGTGGTTGATAGGATTAATACCCCCATCCTCGCGGAAGAGTGCTACGAGATCGCGTCGGTGCATGCCAGGTTGGATGGTTTCGATCTGGCGAAATATCTTGCCCATCCATGCGGTTCGCATCTGCTGCGAGTCGGCGTCCGTCGGGACGGATTCGTCATCGATCTGAGTGCGGCTCTTCGCCCATTGAGGCAATTGGGTGAGATCAGCCGGTTCAGCGAGGCTTTCAACCAAGTCGCCTGAATCCAAGCTGTACAACGCGTCGGAGACTTGTGCATCTCTCGCTTTGAAGGAGACGGCGATCTGTTGATCATTGTTCCAGAGGTGCCAATCGCGAATCGATCCGCCGGGTTCTAGCACGAACTTGCTCCCGTCATCGTGATAGATCTCGATCTGAAATTGAGCTTGTAAGCCGCGATTATCCAAGCCGCGCGAGACCATGCAAACCATCAGTCGATTGTCGGGCGTGCCGGCGATTTCGTTGCAGTGACCGTGCTCGGCAAGCAAGGTGCGGTGACCATCTTTCGAGATTAGAGCAATGCCGCCGTTCCCATCGAGTGTGAGTCCGGTCTGCTCTGGATGGGCTGCAGTTCCGAACGCCAAGACAAAGAGACTGAACGAGACTGACGAAAGAAAACGCGGATTGAAGCCCCAACGCGTGAAGCGCATGTTTCTTGGACCTGTAAAACAGGATCTTGAAAGCATCGTGCTTAAGAACCTTTTAGTTCTCTCTGTTTATCTCGAGCGAATGTTATTTGCGTTTGCCGTCGCGGAGGCGGGAGATTCCCAGCGGGTTTTCGTCCTGGAGTTCGGGGGGGAGCATGGGTTGGGGGAAGTTCTGGAAGCAGACGGGGCGGGCGAAGCGGTAGATGGCGAGGCTGCCGACGGATGTGAAGCGCGGGTCGGATGTGGATGGATAGGGGCCTCCGTGGACCATGGCGTGGGTGACTTCGACGCCGGTGGAGAATCCGTTGAAGATGAGACGGCCGGCTTTTTGTTCCAGGATCTGGATGAGTTCGCGATTGGCGACGAGGTCGTCTTCGTCGCCGAGGATGGTGGCGGTGAGGTGGCCGGAGAGCGCGCGTGCGGCTTGGAGGTAGTCCTGCGTTGAACCGCAGCGGACGATGAGGGTGTCGGGGCCGAAGATCTCATCGGCAAGTTCTGGTTGGACCAGGAGTTGGTCGAGGGTAGCGGTGAAGAGCCTGGCCGGTACATGAAATGGCTCGTTCCCGTGTTCCGATTCCGGGAGCAAGCGTGTTTCGGCTGTGAGGGGGACCTGATTCGCGCGGGCGCCAGTTGCGCGGTGGTATTCGCGGGTGATTCCGCTGGTGAGGAGCGTGAATGGGTGAGCCTGCTCGACAAAGGCCTTGAGTTCGTCGCGAAACGCCAGGCTCTGGGGTGCTTCGGCGACGAAGACAATACCGGGCTTGGTGCAGAACTGGCCTGCTCCGAGAGTGAACGAACCGAAGAGACTTTGCGCGAGGGCGGCGGGGCCTTTGCGCAACGCGCCGGGAAGGACGAAGACGGGATTGCCGCTGGACATCTCGGTGAAGCAGGGGATGGGATCGGGACGTGCGGCTGCGAGATCCATGAGGGCGCGGCCAGCGCGAAGTGAGCCGGTAAATGCGACGGCGCGGATGAGCGGATGCTTGACGAGAGCGGAACCGATGGCGACGCCGGAATCGAAGAGCATGGAGAAGACACCTGGATGCAGGTCGTGGGCAAGGACGCACTCGGTGATGATGGCGGCGGCAAGCTCGGAGGTTCCGGGATGCGCGGGGTGGGCTTTGACGATGACGGGGCAGCCGGCGGCGAAGGCGGAGGCGGTGTCTCCGCCGCCCACTGAAAACGCGAGTGGGAAGTTGCTGGCGCCGAAGACGGCGACGGGTCCGAGCGGGCGGAGCATGGAGCGGATGTCGGGGCGCGGAAGAGGCTGGCGATCAGGAAGCGCGGGATCGATGCGGGCCTGGACCCAGGAACCTTCTTCTACCACCGTGGCGAACATGCGGAGCTGGTTGGCAGTGCGCGTAACTTCTCCGGTGAGGCGCGGAATGGGGAGAGCGGTTTCGAGGTGTGCGCGCTGGGCGAGTTCTTCGCGGTGGAACTCAAAGCCGGCTGCGATGCGGCGGAGGAAGGCGGCGCGGGTTTTGCCGCTGCTCTGCGCGTAGCTTGCGAAGGCTTCGTCTGCGAGTTTGGCCGCGCGTTCGAGTTCCGGCGTTGTGACGGATCGAAAGACTGGCTGGATTGGCTCGCCGGTTTGCGGAGCGAATGCCTGAAAGCTGGAGCCGTCGCGGGAGCCGCGGTGGGAGCCGATGAAGGAGAGTCCGGTGAGTTCCATGACAATTCAAGGATAACCGTTATGCAGTCATGGCGACTCGGTCCTCGTGAGCATTGCGCTCAACAACTCCCGCGAAAGGTTACTCACGGATCTCGACCGCAGGATTCGAGGATGCTGTTGAATCTGGGAGCCAACCGCTTCCAGGTACCCGGTCTTCATTGGTTCGGAAGATCACGAGGCCGTCGCGAAGGCTGTAATCCCGGTAACGAATATTCTCAGGGACCTTTGGATGTCCCTCGTAGTATGTGAAGCGAATTTCTGTAGCTGTGCCGATCCGGAATCGACCTTGGTCAATAATCCGTTACTGTTCTGCGACGACGGGGTTGGTGAGCGAGCCTAGGCCTTCGATGGTGATGGTGACGGTTTCGCCGGGTTTGAGCCAGCGTTTGGGATTGCGGCCGAGACCGACGCCCGGAGGGGTGCCGGTGGAGATGATGTCGCCGGGGAGAAGCGGGGTGATGGAGGATAGATACTCGATCAGCTCGGGAATTTTGAAAACGAGCTCGCGGGTGTTGGAGTTCTGGAGGGTTTCACCGTCGATGGAGAGGCGGATCGAGAGCGCGTGGGGGTCGGCGATTTCGTCGGCGGTGACGATGGTTGGGCCGAGGGGGCAGAAGGTGGGGAAGCATTTGCTCATCGACCACTGGGTGCTGGCGAATTGTACGTCGCGGGCGCTGACGTCGTTGACGATGGTGTAGCCGTAGACGTAATTGCGCCAGTCGGATGCGGAAATGCGATAACCGCCTTTGCCGATCACGAAAGCGAACTCGGCTTCGTAGTCGGGCTGGGTGGAGTTTTTGGGCAGCACGATGGGATCGCCCGGACCGATGATCGCGGTGGGCAGCTTGAAGAAGACGACCGGCGTGGAGGGGATTTCCATGCCGGATTCTTTGGCGTGGTCGCGGTAGTTGAGTCCGATGGCGAAGATGCGGGGGGGATTTGACAGGGGGGCATGAAGGCGGACGTCTTCGAGAGAGAGTCTCGATGTCGCCAACGTATTGCCTGTTCCGCTGGCGATGACTTCAAGGGTTGATTTGAAGCCGTTCGGGGAGAGATCAAGAACGGTTTTGGTGTCGTCGAAGAGGATGCCGGGGCAGATGGGGCCGTTGGGGGTCGAGAAAGAAATCAGCTTCATGACGGCGAATCTCCAAAGATTGGTTTTAGACAAGTGCGGCAAGTTAACGCCATTTCGCAGCAAGCGAGTCAGCAGGTCAGCGAATCCTTACGAACAAGCTGTGGCCAAGCTCAAAGCTTCTCATGCGGCGGTCCATCCGCCGTCGATGTTGAAAAGGGAGCCGGTGATGAAGGCGGCTTCGTCGGAAGCAAGGTAGCGGACCATGGATGCGACTTCTTCAGGGCGGCCAAGACGGCCGATAGGCTGGCGGGCACGGAGCTCGGCGCGGACTTCTTCTTTGTTATTCTTGTGGAACTTTTCGAGGTAGCCCTCAACGAAGGGAGTTTCGACAGTGCCCGGGCAAATAGCGTTGACGCGGAGCGTTTTGGGATATTCGACGGCGAGCTGGCGGGTCATTGCGACGACAGCGCCCTTGGTGGTGCAGTATGCGAAGCGGTGCTTGATGCCGACGAGACCGGCGACTGAAGCGATGTTGACGATGGCGCCAGCAAGATTTGCGTCTTGGCTCGCCGAGAGCAGCAGCGATAGAAATGCGCGGGTGACGAGATAAACGGAGCGGACGTTAACATCGAGGAGGCGGTCAAAGTCTTCGGGCTCAGTTTGCTGGATGGAGCCAACGTGGCCTATGCCGGCGTTGTTGACGAGAATGTCGAGGGCGCCGATTTGCGAGACGGCAGAAGCAATCGACTTGGGGCTTGTGACATCGAGAACCATCGCCTGGGAAGAGCCCAGCGTCCGTGCAAGTTCCCGGGCAGCGTAGAGGTTGATGTCGGCGATCCAGACAAAGGCGCCGGCGCGCACGAGTTCTTTGACGGTGGCTTCCCCAATGCCGCTCGCGCCTCCGGTGACAAGGGCGTGACGGCCTTGGAGACTGAAAGGTTGCGCTGCCAAACCCAATGGAGGAGTCATTTCAAGAGAATTCCTTTGCTGTCGATCTCGCGTTGCGCTGACTCAAGAATAGCCGCGGACGGCTCAGTGGTGGTGAGGGCGCGCGAAATGACGTTGTCGATAATGACGGCGAAGGAGGCCATTGAAGGGCCGGAAGGGAGCTGGCGCGCGCCGAGAGAGATCGCTTCGACTTCGCGGTAGACGGGAATACGGGCCTGCAACTCGGAATTGCGCCAGGTGGAGAGGCGTGTGCCGACTGCACCGTGGCGCGTGATGCCGAGATCGCGTTCGGGCGTTGAGACAAAGCGAAGGAATTGCCAGGCGAGCTCTTTATGGCGGGAACCGCGGCCCATGGCGAGTGCCCAGAAAACGGAGAGCGAGATGGGGGGTGCGTTCTTTGCGGTGGGAATGGGGGCGATGGCGACTTTGCCGGCGAGCGGCGAGCCTTCGCGGCCGGCGCGCGCTGCGAATCCGAACCAGTTGGCCATCATGGCGACTTCGCCGGCGAGAAACAGGTCGCCGGATTGGGTGGAGTCAAGCTGGGAAGAACGGGGATGGCAGAGCGCGGGGTCGCGAACAATGCGTCGATAGAATTCGAGAGCTGAAAGAGCGATGGGAGTGGTTAGGACCGGTCGGTCGGCGCTGTCGGTGAGTTCGCCGCCGCGGGACCAGATTTGCAGAGCGAAGTCATAGAGGGTGTTGTGGCCGTCAGGGAAGGCGGCGAACACGGTGCCGTAACGTCCGACAGAGCGATCGGTGAAGAAACGGGCGATTTGCTCGAATTCCTCCCACGTGGTGGGTGGGGCGAGGTCGCGAAAGAATTGCGAACGGAAGGCGGCGCGCGCGCAGGGCTCCTGAAATAAGTCGGTGCGGTAGACGAGGCATTCGGGGCCGTCATGCCATGGGATGGAGCTGAGATGATCCCCAAAGAGAAGCGGTTGAACGAGAGAACGCGGCCATCCGGCGGGCCAATCGTGGATCGGGATGAGCGTCTGCCAGTGATGCAGATCTTCGAGCGCGCCGGCGACCTGGGCTTCGGCGAGCCAGTCGGTGACGAGAAGTGCGAGGTCGAAGTGGCCGTCGCGGAGGCCGCGGTCGGTGACAGCGGAGTTGTAGAGATCGTGGATGCCGACGAGAATCAGCTCTATAGTTGAGCCGGGATGATGCGTTTCAAAGAGACGCGCTTCTTCCGTGAGGGCGTTTTCGAAGTCCGCGTAGTTGCGGAGGATGATGCGCAGGTGGCTCATGCAGCCTCGGGCAGGGCGAGTAGACCTTTCTGGATTCTCAATCTTGAGTGGTCCATGATGAGACTCGAGCAGATCACGCAGCAGCCGCAGTATACCGCTTGCTGGCGCAATGAACGATACTGGAAGGTCGGTACAAGGAGGATGCAGTGGCGTTGCTGCACGAAGACCGGTTGTTTCCGGCTGCTGAACCCACGAGGGGAATTGCAAAACGGATTTATGGAGAGATCAGGGATTTGCCGATTGTGAGTCCGCACGGACACACACAGGCGGGATGGTTTGTGCGCAACGAGCCGTTTCCCGATCCTGTGACGCTGCTGGTGCAGCCGGATCACTATATCTTCCGCATGCTCTATAGCCAGGGGATTTCGCTCGACGAACTGGAAATAGGAAAGACGCCGGTCAGAGATCCGCGCCGCGTATGGCAGGTTTTCGCAAGCAACTATCACCTCTTTCGCGGAACACCTTCGCGGCTTTGGCTGGATTACGTATTCGAGAAGCTGTTTGGATTGACTGAGAGGTTGTCGGACAACACGGCGGATATCTATTACGACACAATCGAGGCGAAACTGCGCACGCAGGAATTCTTGCCGCGAGCGTTGTATGAGCGATTCGGGATTGAGGTACTGGCAACGACGGATTCGCCGCTGGACTCGCTCGAAGATCACAAGGCGATTCGGGAGTCGGGATGGAAAGCAAGAATTCTGCCGACATTTCGGCCTGATTCTGTCGTGGATCCGGCGTTCCCTGGATTTGCGAAGAACTTGACGGCGCTCGGGATGTTAACGGGCGAGGACACAGCAACGTGGCACGGTTATTTGCAGGCACTGGAGACACGACGTCAGTTCTTCAAATTGCTGGGCACAACGGCTACGGATCATGGGCATCCCACCGCAAAGACAGCAGACCTGGATGCATCGAGGGCAGAGTGGCTGTTTGGCAAGGTACTAGCGGGCGAAGCGGACCTGGAGCACCAGGAAATGTTTCGGGCGCAGATGCTGACGGAAATGGCGCGTATGAGCCTGGAAGACGGTCTGGTGATGCAGATTCATCCCGGATCTGTGCGAAATCACAATGAGCAGTTGTATGCCCGGTACGGGCGCGACATGGGCGCGGACATTCCCCAGGCGACGGACTATGTGCATGCGTTGAAGCCGCTGCTGGATCGATTTGGAAATGAGCCGAGGTTGTCGATCATCCTGTTCACGCTCGATGAGACGGCCTTCAGCAGGGAACTGGCGCCCCTGGCGGGCCATTATCCGAGCTTAAGGCTTGGACCGCCGTGGTGGTTCTTCGATAGTCCCGAAGGAATGCGGCGTTTCCGCGAACTGGTGACGGAGACGGCGGGGTTCTACAACACAGCGGGGTTTAACGACGATACGCGGGCTTTCCTGTCGATTCCGGCGCGGCATGATGTGGCACGAAGGTCTGATGCGGCGTTTCTGGCGCGGATGGTCGCGGAGCATCTTCTGGACGGAGACGAGGCGGTGGAGTTGGCACGCGAACTGACGGTGGGACTGGTGAAAAAGGCATACAAACTCTGAGAAGTTCTAACCTCTCAAGCTGCCTCCTTCACTTGACTACCTACCCATATCCATTCTATACATAGAGACATGAAGAGAACGGACCTGCTTCCGGGCACGCTCGACATGCTCATCCTCCAAACCCTAACCCGGGCGCCGCTGCACGGCTACGGCATCGCCCAATCCATTAAACGGGTGTCTGACGATGTATTGACGGTCGAAGAAGGCTCTCTGTACCCGGCCCTGCAGCGCCTCCTGCTGCAGGGCTGGGTCAAGGCCGAATGGAAAATGACAGAAACCAATCGCCGCGCCCGCTACTACACGCTCACTGCGGCAGGCCGTAAACACCTGGGCCTCGAAGTTTCAGAATTCGAGCAGATGATCACAGCTATCGGAAGGGTATTGAGTCAGACCGCCTGATCGTTTCAGACCCGCTGTGGTTGGGCGGCCCAGCGTATTCGTCATGAGCCAAAAAAACGGAGATCGGCATGAACCCTTTCACACTCTTTTCCAGAAAGCTCATCCTTCTCTTCCGTCGCAATCAATTCCGCAACGAACTCGACGAAGAGATGGCCTTCCATCGCGAGCAGGCTGAGAGGGACTTTGTCGCCTCCGGAATGTCATCCGACCATGCCCGTATCGCGGCCGGCCGCCGGTTTGGTAACGCCACGCATCTGCGCGAACGGAGTTATAGCTTCGTCGCCTTCCGCTGGGAGACCGTTGCGCAGGATCTTCGTTTCGCCCTTCGCCAGCTTCGCCAGAATACCGGCTTTGCGGTCACAGCCATCTTCATTCTTGCCATCGGTATGGGCGTCAGCGTTGCCATATTCGCATTTGCCGACGCCGCGTTGATCCAACCGCTGCCATATCTCGCTCCCAATCGCCTGATGGATGTGGGCGAACGCAGCGCCATGATTTCCCGGTCCAACCTCTCTCGCGCCGATTACGACGACTGGAGACGCCTTAACCACTCCTTCAGTTCGCTAGAGGCCTACACCGGGACGGGGTTTCTTTTGCGAACTTCCTCGGGCTCTACGCCTGTGCCGGCCGCTCGGGTCACCGACGGCTTCTTTCAAATGTTAGGCATTCACCCAATGTTCGGCCGCGACTTCCGTGCAGGCGAAGACCGCCCCGGTGGCGCAAAAATCGTAATCCTCACCTATGGGAGCTGGCAGAGTAGATTTGGCAGCCGCACAGATATCGTGGGCCAATCGCTCGCTCTTGACGGAACCACATACACCATCGTCGGCGTCCTTCCCCGCACCTTCGAGTTTGCCCCGCGCGCCACCGCAGAGTTTTATGTCCCCTTGCTCGATGACAACGGCTGTGAACAGCGCCGCAGTTGTCACAACCTCTTCGCCATCGGTCGCCTTCGCGACGGGGTCACGCCCAAGGCCGCTTTCGAAGATATGAAGGCCATCGCCGCGCAGTTGGCTATTCAGTATCCGGGTTCAAATCAGGGGCAGGGCGCGGCAGTGCAGCCGCTCTCGCAACTCATCATTGGCCCGATTCGCCCGGTCCTGGTTACATTGCTTGCCGCCTCCGGTCTGCTGCTTCTTATCGCATCGGTCAACGTTGCAAGCTTGCTTCTAGTCCGGTCCGAATCGCGTCGTCGCGAAATCGCTGTCCGCGGAGCCCTGGGCGCCACATCCGCGCGCCTAAGCCGGCAATTCATTAGCGAGGGGTTTCTGCTGGCCGCTGCCGGCTGTCTCGGGGGCCTCGCTGTTTCCATTTGGACCATGGATATTTTGCGGAGCCTGATACCGAATTCGATGGCCAACTCCGTGCCCTTTCTCAGCCGCGTCGGCCTGCACGTGCACTCCATTCTCCTCGCCGCAGCCGTTGCCGTTTTCGCTACCGCACTCTTGGCCCTTACGCCAATCCTTCGCCTCTCATTTCAGGACATCCGAACGGGTCTCGGCGACGGCGGTCGCGGCGCTGCTGGCCGATTCTGGCGGCGCATGGGAGCCAACCTCGTCGTTATCGAGCTTGCCGTAGCAGTTGTCCTCCTCGTGGGCGCTGGTCTGCTGGGCAAGAGCTTCTATCGCCTGCTTCACGTTGACTTCGGCTTCGATGCAAGGCATCTCGCCACTCTGCAGATGGTCGCGCCAGATGCCTCCTACCCTAAGTCCGAACAAAAGGTCGCCCTGCTTCGCGATGTCGCCCGCCGCCTCTCCGCATTGCCTGGCGTGGAGTCGGTTGGGTTCACGAGCGACCTTCCGGTCCAATGCCTTTGCGATACCGACTGGATTCGCATCGTGGGCAAACCTTTTCACGGCGAACACAACGAAGTGGTCGAGCGCGACGTGAGCCCCGGGTATTTGCCGACGCTCAAAGCTCGACTCATTCGTGGCCGCCTCTTCACCGAGGATGACGACTCGTCCAAATCGCAAAGAATTGTTATTAATGAAGCTCTTGCGCAGAAATACTTTCCCGGCGAAGATCCCATGGGCAGAAAAATCGCCAACGGCAGCCTCGATCCAAAAACGATGCGCGAGATTATCGGTGTCATCGCCAACGTCCGCGAAGGCGGCCTCGCCGAGGAACAGTGGCCGGCCGAATATGAAGCCTTATACGACGGTCCCGACTCCAACGTGGCCATCGCAATTCGAACAGCTGGCGACGAGCAGGCGATCCTTCCAGAAGTCATCAAGACGATTCACAAGCTCGATCCCAGCCTCGGGACCTACGGTGAACTCACGATGGCTGAGCAGATCAACAACACTCAATCGGCTATTCTCCATCGCTTTGCAATGTCGATCGTCGCCGGCTTTGCCTTCATCGCCCTCGTTCTCGGCGTCGTCGGGCTCTACGGAGTGATAGCCTACTCAGTCAGCCAGCGCACCCGTGAGATCGGCGTGCGCATGGCCCTTGGCGCGCAACGCAGCACGGTTTACAAAATGGTGATGCGTCAGGCGGGCTGGCTCACAGCATTGGGAGTCGGCATCGGGTTGGCCTGTGCAATCGGTTGCAGCATGCTGATGAGCAAATTGCTTTTCGGGGTCGAAGCATGGGACGCTTCAACGCTTGCTGCAGTCGCGTTGGTTCTCGGCTCGGCTTCGCTGGCGGCCAGCTTTCTGCCCGCGCGCCGTGCCGCAAGCGTTAGCCCAACCGACGCCCTGCGCGCGGAATAAATACCGCGTCATTGTCGCGGAGAGGGCATGTGTTCACACCCGAGAGACGAAACCACTCTATTTTCCCGCATGAGGAGTGCATTGGAACGTTTATTCGCTTCTCTGCGTCATTTACCTAGAATCTCGGCCCAAAACGGAGACCTCACATGCAAGCAAGAATCCTGCGAATCAGTTTCGGCGTAGCACTGCTCTTGGTCGGATACATGATTGGGACACGTAACACAACCTCGATTCATGCGGAAATGAGAGTGACTGTGCCCACCGCTTATGGAAAGGTTGTTGCAGGCGATAGCTCATCGCTCTGGTTCGAGGACATAACCGGCACTCTTCGCCAGGTCACCATCCCAGCCGGCAATACCATCTTCACCATCAATCGACAAAAGTAGAGAAATTCCAATCGGCATGCGGTCCTCGCCGATCGCGAATTGAATGAGAACGCTGTGTCTGGGCGCCTTAGCAGTGTTCGGCTGGAACTTCGATCAGAACCGTCGAGACACTCTCTGTGCAAATACCTGTAAGCCCCATGTCAACGTGAAGCTGTTGGATGTTCAGAGGCTTGCCAGTTTTGCGGGTTTTCGGTCCGTCACCTCCGGAATCGCCGCATGGCTGCTGGAGATTACTGGTCGTCACCATCCGCATTGGGTCCGCTGCGCATCACGGAGATTGCGGCGTTGTACGGCTTCATCTGGTACTGGTTGGGGGGGATGCCGCCGGCAAGATAGCGAACAAAATAGTCCCAGCGACGGCGCATCATGTATTGCGAAGCAGGGCCATAGCCGTGAGGCACATTGGGAATCAAGATCAGGTCGAAGTTCTTGTTGGCCTTGATGAGAGCGTCCACCATCAGCAGCGTATTGTTGGGCGGCACGTTGTCGTCCATGGTGCCGTGAGCGAGCAGCAGATGACCTTTGAGATTCTTGACGTAGTTCTGGTTGGCCTGTGAATCGTAGTTGCTGGTGCCGTCAGGATTCTTCACTTCGAGGCCCGCCCACTTTTCAGCCCAGTCGTCTTCGTAATCACGCTCATCGTGGTTGCCGCTCTCGGCGATGCCCACTTTGAAGAAATCGGGATAGTGCAGCATTGCTGCGCCGGTTGCGTTGCCGCCACCGGAGTGTCCCCAGATGCCAACGCGATCGAGATCAATGAATGCGTATCGCTTTGCAAGGTCTTTCATGCCGGCGACCTGGTCAGGTATGGTGTTGTCGCCAAGGTTTCCGTAGTAAGCCTCGTGAAACGACTTGGAACGGAAGGGCGTGCCCATTCCGTCGATACAGACCACGATAAAGCCAAGTTCGGCGAGCGATTGCATGTCTCCATGGGCGGCGCGGAAGTCGCGCGAGCCGCAGGAGCCGATCTGTGGGCCGGGATACACGTAGTTAATGATGGGGTATTTTTTGGATGCGTCGAAGTGCGTCGGCTTGAACATGAAGCCGTAGAGGTCGGTGGTGCCGTCACGGCCTTTTAAGGTAATGGGAGTGAGCGGCTGCCAACCAGAAGCGATCAGTGGCGCAATGTCCTGCTTTGCCACGTCCACGACAGTTTTGCCTTCGTCATCGCGAACGACCGTCACCTGCGGTTGGGTTGGCGTTGAGTAGGTGTCGGTGAAGTAGCGGCCGTCGTAGGAGACCTTGATGCGGTGATCGGCATTTTCGGGCGTCAACAGCTGCAGACCTGAGCCGTCAAAGTTCACGCGATAGAAGTGCTGATAATACGGATCGCGATCTCTCTGCTTGCCGACACCAACGAAGTAGAGGACACGGTTCTTGTCGTCGACATAGAGCACCTGCGTAACATTCCCAGGGCCGTGCGTGATCTGGTTTTTCAGTTTGCCGGTGGTCAGGTCGTAGAGGTAGAGGTTGCCCCAGTCGTCGCGCTCGCTGAACCAGAGAATCTCGTTCGATTCGGGCAGATAGTGCCAGTTGATTCTGCCGTTGCCGCTTTCGTAGAACTTCGGCACGGTTTCACCCATGACGTCGCGCACATCGCCGGTTTGAGCGTCGGCCACGCGTAGCCACTCCTGCTTGTGGTCGCGCGAGGTGGAGACAAAGGCGAGATGCTTTTCGTCGGGACTCCATTCAACATCAGAAAATGTGTCACCTTCGCAGGCAATGTCGTCGCAGAGGGTAGAGCGATGCTGATCGGGCGGCATCTTGATGCGGATCACCTTGTGCGCGTCGACATCGACGATGACGCGTTCGATCATTGTCACGTCCCTGTCGCCGACGAGTGGATATTTCCACGCTTTCAATTCAGGATGCGTGTTGGTGACAGGGACGAGGTACATCTCACCGTCCTTGCGCTGGTCCTGCTGGAAGGTGGCTATCTTTTTCGAGTCGGGCGACCACAGCAGGATGGCGGAATCGGAGTGCTTCCAGCCGGCGTTGTCGGTCGCATAGCCGAAATCTTTGACGCCGTCGGAGGTCAACTGGGTCTCGACACCGGTGGCGAGGTCGCGTACCCATAGATTCCAGTCGCGAATGAAGGCACCAAGCTTGCGGTCGGGAGAGATGTTCATTGGCGGTTGCCCAGGCTGGCCTGGTCGTGTCTCCCCTGCAGTGATCGCCTTACAGGAATCGGATTGGGCGCCGACGCTGCATTGATAGGTTGCGCCGCGCATTTTGAATTCAAGCGTTCGATCGCCGTCGCTCAGCGAAATATCGGAAAGCTGCAGATGTCGGGCTTCAAGGCCGGGACCGCCCTTGACGATCTGTTTGAGCGCGTCCACAAGCTTTTCACTGTCGAACAGAGGTCCGCGCGATCCCTTCGCTGGATCGATCATTACGTAGCTGGTTCCACCTCCGTCGACCTCGCGAAACCAGAATCGATCATTGTCGAGCGATTGGGCATTTACCTGGCCTTTATAGGCAAGCGGATTTACGTTGTAGGCCATGAACTTCTCGGCATTCGCATAATCTTGATCGGTGTACTGGCGCGGCTGCTGGGGCAGTGCGGCAACGCAAAAGAGGGCAAAAGCAGCACATGGGCTTGCAATCGATTTCGTTCGTGTGATGGCAATCATTTGTTCGGGTTCCTTTGTTGCGGACACACCGTGGCATTGCGGCTACGGAGTTTCCCGTCATGTTGTAGGCGGAGAAGACGTTACTTGTTGGCAATTTTATACGCATCGAGCTTTGATGAAGCAGAAACGGTGTTTCGCCGTGCGGATTTGGCGAGATGACGGCGCGTTCCGACTGTGTTAATTTCGAGATCAGGCGTTTGTTGTTCCCTAACTTACTCGCCGTCCGATGAAATCCAAGACCGATCCTTTTTTGTCCCAGATTTCCTCTGTCGCCGCTCCCTGGATATTCGCGGTCGTTTGTGGACTGGGCGTCTTCTTCATTGCGGTCTGCCTGCAGTGGCTAGTCTATGATGACTGGCTGCACAAGAGCGGGCCACTGCGCCTGGTGGGTAGTGCAGTTGCATTCGTTCTGACCTTTGGGTTTGCGTTCAGGTGGCAGATGGCGGCGCGCAGGCGAAAGATCGAGACGCTGCACCGGTTCGAGACAATTCGCTGGATGAATGACAGGATACGCAATTCGCTGCAAGCGATTGAGTGCCTGGTTTATGCCAGCAATCCTCACGCGGTAGATCCGGTGAAGGAGGCGGTGGATGCGATAGAGACAGTTCTCGAAGAGGTGCTATCCAATGCACACCCGGAATCGTCTGCTGAATCTATTGACCTGCGGGAAACCCGTCCGGCGAGCCAGTCTTGATGACAGCAACCGAGCTTTCACCTAAGCATCGCCCCGATATTTGCCTTAATCGAAGGGCTGGATGATGTCCCGGTGATGGTCAGCGGAATCCCGCGATTCGAGGCTAGAGTTGGTTTGGTCTTCGGATGCATCAAGGTTCCGACAATGCCGCCGACCGCGTTGACGGCGGAATTAGCGACCGCGCCGACAGGATTGGATGAATTCAGTTTTGCTGTCAGCTTGAAATCGATGGCTCCCGTTTGAGCGATCGTTCCCTGGCCCGTAGCCGAGCCGAGCTGGGGAAGATTGCCGTAGATGTCGGTGATTTTTGCGCCATCGGGTGAAGAACTCACATTTGCCTTGAGGACCTGGATTTCGGTCCCAGCTGAGGTCCCGCCGAAGGGATTCAGGCCCTGTATTTTCGACCCCAGGTCGAAGCCGGCGAGTCGGGTATTTTCGATCTCGACGGGACCAGCGAGGGTTGCCGTGGTGGCCGGCCCTTTGACCGTGATGTTCGCGGTGAGCGTTCCGCCCTGCAGCGAAGACCCGTTTGGCAAATGAATACCGACGACAGGAAGCAGGTTCTCAAGCTGGTCAATGGGAACATTGGGCGCAGTGAGATGCAGGTCAACCATGACAGCCTGCGCGGTGAACTGGAAAGTGCCGTTGACATGTACCGCGGCCAACCCAGCATGCACTGCGATATCCGAGACAGTTACGAGGCGCGAGCCGAGATTGTCGGAGAGGCTGTAGTTCATCTCTACGGGCTCCTGCGCGGGCGATCCTCTGGGAACAAGCTGCAGCCGAGTCGCCTTGATCTTTCCTGTACTGGAGACGGTGACACCATCGGACTTCATTTGAGCATCGACGTCATCGACCATAGAGATCCCCTTGCTCTGGTCGACGATGCCGGATGCAACCGGGTCGAAGTCGCGCAGCTGCAATGTGGTTTGGAACGGCGTTTGTGTCGTGTCTTCCTGCGAGATCGGGCCGGCATCGCCGGTGAGCTTGAGAGAGCCTTCGCCCGGCAGCTTGGCAGAAAGATCGAAAGGAAAAGACCTGAGGAACGAGAAGTTCTTGACAGTCATATTGACGGCAGAATACTCAAAGGGTTTCTGTGTCAGCGGGATGGAAGATACGGTTGCGCTTCCATCGGTAATTTTCAGTTCGTCTACTGTCAGGTCGGGAACGGATGTGGACTGGGATTCGCCTGGTTTTGCCGGTGCGCCGCCGAGGCTGGAGAAATTCCATTTCCCGCCTGCGTTTTGAATGAGTTGAATCGAGGGAGTGTCGATGTTCAGGCGAGTGATTCTCACCTGGTGATGGAAGACGAGGGGAAGAATCTTCACGCCCACGTCGAGTCTCCTAGCCTGGATGAAAGGGACCGCGCTGTAAGCCGGATCATCTGCGATGGCGATGTCATCTGCAACGAGATTGCCGGCGAGGATGGACAGGGTCAGGCGGCCCATAGTCACGTCGCGGCCGAGCGCTGAAGATAGCTGGCTTTCGACGGCGGGTCTGAACGTGTCCGCATTTACGAAAACCGGCACCAGAGTAACGACGAAGATCATGAGCAACACGACCGCAGCAGCGGGTAAAGCCCATTCCTTTTGCATGCTGTTTCTTCTCCGGTCCAGACTGCGAAGATTGTATCGCCCCAGGCCGCGTGCATTCAGTTGGCGCGCCTCGAGAGAATGCGCAAGTGCAGAGGGATTATTGTCTACCAAGGCAGGGGCTTGCCCATATGGAAGTAGCCGCCTGTCGGGCCATCGTCGGGAAGGGTTGCCAGTGCTGCACTGGTCTTACCACCTTCGCTCAACTCCATCGGAGCGCTCTGGCCGCCCATGTCTGTTTTCACCCACCCCGGGTGCGCTGAGTTCACTTTGATTTTGGTATCTCGGAGTTCGTAAGCAAGGTGCACTGTGAATGCGTTCAGCGCAGTCTTCGAGGCGTCATAGGCAAAGGACTTTGCGTGGTATATCGGCGAACTTGGATCGGCGTGTAGCTTGAGCGAACCGAGAATACTGGACAAGTTTACGATGCGTCCGGCCGGACTCTTCCTGATCAACGGCAGCAGTTTTTCTGTCAGTTCAACCTGTGCAAAGAAGTTTGTTTCGAAGACTTTGCGCAACAGACTCATCGGCACATCGGCGGCGCGATGCTCCGGTCCGTTGCCGGGGAAGGTGCCTCCCGCAATTCCCGCGTTGTTCACGAGAATGTCTAGCCGCCCGTAATTGGATTCAAAGTAGTCATAGGCAGTCTGGTAGTGCGCCGCCTTGGTGATGTCAAACTGGATCATGTCTGCGTCCACATCGGCCGCGCGCAGCCGGGCCAGCGCCTGCTCGCCCTGCATTTTGTCGCGAGAGCCAATCACAACCTTGATGTCAGGTTCCTTGTTCCGTCCGAGGTCGAGCGCGGTCTGAAAGCCGAGTCCACGATTTCCACCGGTAATGAATGCGATCTTTTCTGCCATGGGGCCATTTTCTCCTGTCCAACCTTGGATTCTGATGCCGTCTCTCAAGGTGCAGGAATTAAGTATTGGATCGGAATCGAAGCGCGCAATGTTTGATGGGATAAATGAGATTCCACCGTGCTATGAAGGTGACGGGACCGAAGACGGCTTCAATTCGTTTGCATTGCGGAGGGAGAGCGGTTATGGTTCAGACCATATAGGTTGGAGTCTGGATGCGCCTTTCTGATTCCCCGGAAGAGGACGCAGCAGCTGCGGCTGAGGTCAAACGGGCCGAGTTCGCTCATTTGGCGCTTGAGAACCTGTTTGATATTTCTCCTGACGCCATATTTGTCGCGGATGCTCAAGGCATCATCCGTGAGGCCAACCCGCGTGCCGCAGAGCTGTTTGGCTACAGCCAGTCGGAATTGATAGGCCAGCCGATCGAGAGACTTGTCCCCGAGCGATTCAGGACGAACCACCCCGCACATCGCGAGAACTACCACGCTCATCCTCGGGCCCGCCAGATGGGTGCGGCCTTAAATCTCTTTGGGCTCCGCCAGGACGGTTCCGAGTTTCCGGTCGACATCATGCTCAAGCCGCTGACGTCTCCGGAAGGAACGATCGTGTTAAGTATTGTTCGCGATGTCACCGAACAGCATGAAGCGCAGGCGCTCGCGCGACGCAAGGACCTTCAACTTCGTTCGTTGCTTGACGGGGTGCGAGACTATGCCATCTACCTTCTCGACACGGAGGGGCATGTCACGACGTGGAATCCCGGAGCGGAACGCGCGAAGCAATACACCGGGGCGGAAATCATCGGCAAGCACTTTTCGCGTTTCTTCACGCAGGAAGACATCGATCATGGGCGCCCGGCAGAATTGCTGAAGCTTGCTGCGCAGCGGGGCCGGGTTGAAGACGAGGGCTGGCGTGTACGCAAAGATGGTTCGCGCTTCTGGGCGAACATCGTGCTCACCGCGATTCGGGATGAAACCGGAGAACTAACAGGGTTCGCCAAGGTCACTCGGGACTTTACCGATCGCAAACGCGCCGAGGAAGCGGTGATGCTGCAACTCAGCCAGGCGCTGCTAGCCAATTTGGATGTCCGCAAACTCCTGTCTGCTATCTCCGCGAGCCTCCAGGAGGTGGTTCCAATGGATTGTGCCACGCTGGGACTGGTCGAGGAAGGTTCCGATTCGATGATGGTGCAGTTTCTCAACGTGAGTGATAAGCAGCCAAGCCGCGGAGATGTTCGCGTGCGATTACTTGGTTCGCCTTCTGGTCGCGCCTTTCTCACTCGAGAGCCCATTTGCCTGAGTCGCATCCAGAGCAGTGGTTTCTCGCCGGAGGGAATTCAACATTTAACAAGTCTCGGCATGCAATCCGGTTGCTGGATACCGCTCGTGCATCGCGGCCAGGCGATCGGCGCACTCGCCGTCGCCAGCCGGATTGAAGGCGCATTTGGCGAGAGAGAAACGCAAATGCTGGTGCAAATGGCCGATCAGGTGGCGATGGCGGTTAGTAACGCCATGGTCTTTCGGCAAATTGCCGACCTGCGCGATCGCCTGAGTCAGGAGAAGCAATACCTCGAGGACGAGATCAATCTCGAGAATCGCTTCGAGGACATTGTGGGCGAGAGCGGCGGACTGCGCCAGGTGCTGAAGCAGATTGAAACTGTAGCGCCGACAGACGCGACCGTACTGATCCAGGGCGAGACAGGAACAGGAAAGGAATTGCTGGCCCGCGCCATCCACCGCTTGAGTCCGCGAAGTGATCGCACGTTCGTCAAGGTCAACTGTGCCGCGATCCCCTCTGGATTGCTTGAGAGTGAACTCTTTGGCCACGAGAAAGGTGCGTTTACTGGAGCCATTGCGCGAAAGGTTGGCCGGCTTGAACTCGCACACGAGGGAACGCTCTTTCTCGACGAAGTTGGAGAACTGCCGCTCGACCTGCAGCCAAAGTTGCTTCGAGCGATTCAGGAAAGGGAAATCGAACGTCTTGGAAGCACGCGGTCGATTCCCATCAGCATTCGATTGGTTGCGGCCACCAATCGCGACCTGGGGCAGATGGTTGCGGAGAAGCAGTTTCGCAGCGATCTCTATTATCGGCTCAAGGTTTTCCCGATCTTCGCTCCTCCGCTGCGCGACCGGGTGGGCGATATCCCGGTGCTGGTTCGCCACTTTGTGTCGACACACAGCCGGCGCATGGGGAAGAATATCGAGACCATCCCCGACGAAACCATGAAGGCCCTTTGCCGCTGGCCGTGGCCGGGAAATATCCGCGAGCTTGAAAACTTTTTGGAACGCGCCGTGATCCTTACCCGCGGGTCTCAACTCTACGTTCCGCTCGCGGAGCTCGAAACCAAAGTGGCCGAGGAAGAAGCGGAACTGGAAGAGCGGAATCCCACTCTGCACGCCGCGGAGCGCGAACACATCTTGCGCGTGCTGCGGGAGACTAAAGGGCAAATTGGCGGGGTCGATGGGGCCGCAGAACGTCTCGGCTTGAAACGCACCACGCTGAATTCAAAGCTCAAGAAGCTGGAGATCGAGCGCAACGACTATATGTAAGGTGGCATGCGAGAGTTGCAAGCTTGCGGAAAGCACTTTTCCTGGGCCAGCAAGCTGTCCTCGTGACGACATCTCGTCCGGTGACGATATGTCGTCTTCGTCACTTGGTCGCCTCGGCATCGTCATTTCGATCACTCGCAGATTTGTTGTAAATATAAATCCTTTAAAAGCAGTCGCTCACAGGTGCATGGCAGTCGTCGCACTGGATTGGCATGCCAGTTGCTTTAGTAGTGATCGAGGCCAGTGAGGGCCTGAATACGTTGCGAATCACATTTCAAGATACGGACGAGGCAATTGAGATGAGGCTGGAAGGCCGGGTAGCGGGGCCATGGGCGAGCGAACTCGACCGTGTCTGGGTCGATGCGGCTCCCAGTGTAGCTGCGAAGAAACTCATCATCGACCTGCACAACGTTACATATGCGGATGCAGCCGGCAAGAAGGTGCTGAAGGCGATCTACGCACAGACTCGCGCAGAGTTTGTCACTAACACACCATGGTCCAAGTTTTTGGTAGAAGAAGTCACTGCAGGCGAAGCCGTAAAAGTCGAAGAGGGAGAGTAACAATGCTGATGACGCGCGATACGATGAATTCCTCGAAAGAGCTGAATCAACGGACAGGCGAATTCTTCAAGAGGCTTTCGCCGACGGCGTTCCACGACCTGGAGTCAATGGAGTTCCCCACGTTCTATCAACCGGGCATGCTTCTGTTCTCTGAGAAGGCTACGCCTCAGGGCATCTTCATCGTGGTGTCAGGTGAGGTCAAGCTCTCGATCAACTCGAGCGACGGCAAGCGCCTCATCCTCAGCATCGCGAAGGCGGGAGAAGTGCTTGGCCTCTCCTCTGTTCTTTCGGGACTACCGAGCGAGATGACCGCTGAAGTACTGTATCCGTCACGCATTGCGATCGTCGAGCGCGACCAGTTCATCGCATTCATGGGCCGCCATCCAGAAGTCTACCAGGTGGTGACGCAGGAACTGAGCCTGCAGTATAAGGTCGCCTGCGAGCAACTGCGCACGGTCGCGCTTTCCGGTTCGGCACCTGAAAAACTCGCTCGCCTGCTGCTGGACTGGAGCGAGAACGGCCAGAAGACCGAAGCGGGAACCCGCTTTCGCTTCTCGCTGACGCACGAAGAGATTGGCGAATTCATCGGCGCATCGCGCGAAACCGTCACGCGCACGCTTTCGACGTTCAAGAGCCGCCGCCTTGTCGCGTTCCATGGTTCGATTCTTGAGATTCCCAGCAGAGTGGCGCTCGAGGATCTGGCCGGAGTTTAGGAGAGAATCGCAAACTTCTTGCAATCGTTCGTTGACAGTTGTTGTTCATCCGCCGCGATAGATTTCTACATATATTACGCCGGGCCCGGGTTCGCGGCGGGGCTCTCATACAAAATCCCGAGCAGTGCGCACGGAAGCCTTCGCGTTACAATGACAGCCAACCATCTGCCATGCCATCCATGAGGCTTCCATACGCAGGGTTATCCCGCAATTCTCTGCATTTTGATCCGATTCGCAATTGCGGCGTAGGCAAAGGCGCAGGGCGCTCCGCCGCAATTAGGTAGCAGGTGCCGATCGACGCAATACCGTTGAGTACTCCTACCAGTGCAATGGGGTCATCAGCAGGAGTTTCTCGATGTCTTCCTGAAGAGCCACTTCCCGTTGTTGAATAGGATCTAACCGTCAGGCCGTGAGTTCTCTCCATCAAGATCGAAGCGCTTGCGTACCACACAAGCGAAGATGGTCTTTGGGATTACCGCGTCACGGTCAGCCACAAGAACTCAAGCGTGGCGACGACACCGAATCCCGACGAAGAAGAATTGATTAAACAACTCCGGCCGGATCGGGGAACTACAAGAAGGAAGAGCAGCGCCACTTTGAGAATCTTGCAGGGCACTGGGATCTGCCGGTCACGGATATCACACCGCGTTAGCTGTCCGGTTGGATCACGGGCTGCGTCTCCATTTCTCGACCAGGTCCTCGGCGGCGTGAGCCCAGTTCGGAATATTGAAAGTGAAGCCGGCGTTCAGCAGCCGGGTTGGAACCACGCGGCGGCTTTTCAATATCAGTTCGGTCTCAGTACGCATGAAGAATGCGGCGATTTCAAGCAGCAGAGCCGGGGCCGGGATCCCATTGGGCATATTCCAGGCTTCGCGCAGGATTGCCATGAACCCGCGGTTCTGCTCCGGGTTTGGGGATGCGATGTTGACCGGACCCTCGAGATCTTCACGGGTGATCAGGAACTCCACCGCTCTGGCGAAGTCGTCTTCATGAATCCATGAAACCCATTGCCTTCCATTTCCTTGTTTTCCGCCGAGGCCAATGCGCACTAAAGTTGACAATTCGGCGAATGCGTTTCCGCGGGCCGGGCTAAAGGTGATGGCAGAGCGCATCGCCACCTTGCGGGTTTTGGGGGTTTCAGTTTTGAAGAAGGCCTTCTCCCAGTCGCGAGCCACACGAGTGGAAAAATTCCATGAGCCAGGTACACGGGGGTCGCGGTCGCCGAGTTCGCCGGTCATTTCGTCCATCGGGTGGTCGAGGGCATGGCGATAAATGGTTGCTGTCGAAGCGTTCAGCCAAACGCGGGGCGGATCTGCGAGCGATGCAATAACCTGGCCGAGGAGGCGTGTGGTCGCTATGCGCGAGTTGTAGATTTCAACGCGATTGTCCGGCGTGTAGCGACAGTTGACGCTACGTCCAGTTAGATTGATACAGACGTCTGCACCCTCGAGGTATTGTGTCCAGATGCCGGGAGTCTGCGCGTCCCAGTGGACGGTTTGCCACTCTGCAGTATGCGGGCCGCGAGTAAGAACGGTGACTTGGTCGCCTCGGCGCTGGAAATGCTGTGCCAGAACGCGCCCGACTTGTCCGCTACCCCCGGGAATGACAATGCGCAGGGGACGCAATGCTGCAAAACGACTCGTGGTCATCAAAGTGAGTGTATCGGAAGCGCTACGGTGTCGGTGGCCTCTGTTGAACCGGCGGAACTGTCGGCATTGGCGCGTATCCGTAGGCCGCGAAATACTGCCTGCGTCGCCTCTCTCGGAGTTCGCGCACGACCAGGACGATCACCAGGCCCAGGACTAACAGCGGAGTCCAAAACACCCAGATCGGCTGAGCAAAACGAGTGCCCGTGACGTTCGCCGAATCGGCGGCTTCAACGCCTCCGAACATGACGACCAGGTCGTTGCCCACGGTCACGTTCTCTCCGAGGTGGACATTGCCGAAGAAGTTCACCACATCGTGGCCGATTGCAGCGTCATCTTCCGTATGAACGGAGCCGAAGAAGACCACAACATCGTGCCTCGACTGATGAGCGATGTGCACGTTGCCGAAGAAGACGACGACATCGTGATCGATGTCGCCTTTGGCATTGACGCTGCAGAAGAAGCAAACCTCGTCATGCACGGATTGGCCTTCGGGAACCATGATGTTGCTGCCGAACTGGACCGCATCCTTGTCGGCACGTGCGGGGGTAGTAGCGACCAATATTGCGGAGGACAGGAGCAGGGCGGAGAACAACCGTTGAGGCATGGCATCCCTCACTCTGAAATTCTACGCGCGGGCCGGACCGAAGGTTCACGCAAACCGAAGATAAATGGGGTGGGTCAGTCTGATTCGATCCTCGAAAAATCCACGGGGCTTTGTGGAAAACCGCGAAAGCGGGCGTGGGAGCAAACATACGGTATTGAGTAAGGAGGGCGACTGACCAGGCCGTCCGGATCTCGCACCTGCGCGCAAGAGGGGCATTTTCGGGCACCTCGGTGCTCCTTTCGCTTGGTTGCAAGAGCAGTCTGGCGGCTGGATCTTGTGATTTGCATGAAAGGTGCGTGAAACTGACGAGGGCAGAACCTCGGCAACGGCATTCGCATCCAATCAATTCGAGGCTTCGACGAAGAGTTTTCCTCCAGCCTGTGACGAGCTGACCCCTCTTTACCTAACCAAAGACCGCGTGAGATTCACAAACTGCAAGCCAAGAGAAATGAGGACAATGCCGATATTGACGAAGCCGTGCAAGGGAAAAATAAGCGACGAGACGCAGCGATTTCTCCAAACTAAGGAGCGAAGGTCAGATTGGGGAGTGTATCCCTGCGAGATCTGCGGTCAGAATGTCGGAGTCTACGAGGCAAATGGTAAATGGGTTGCCGAGAGGCATTGGCCTTCAGTGGTCTACATTCCTCGCAAACCGAACCTTAGCCGCTACATAGAGAAAACCATGATGCCCGCCAAGATTCGCATGCGGTCTCATTGAGAAAGTGCCGATGGCGAAGCCGCCGCTGGAAGTTCAGACCCGCACAACGAACGATGCCTTTGGAAAGTTCGCAGCCTCCGCCTCAGGCTGGCTGGGATCGAAGTGGGCGTTTGCGGGAGCGGGCATCGTTATTGTTGTCTGGGCGGCCATCGGCCCCATCTTCCACTTCTCTGATACCTGGCAGCTCGTTATAAACACAGGCACGACCATCGTCACGTTTCTCATGGTCTTTTTGATTCAGAACACCCAGAACCGCGACGCACGAGCGATCAATTTAAAACTCAACGAGCTTATTCGCGCCATCGATAAGGCCCGTGACCAGATGATCGACATCGAGAATTTGAGCGACCTTGAACTCGATGAGTTGAAGACAAAATACGAGCGCATCAAAGCCGCCTATATTGCGCGGCAACCTGCCGACCGCCCGATGAAGAAAGGTGCCGTTGGCGGATCAAAGAAGGTTACGAGCAAGTGACCAGCAAATCTAAAATACGCTGAATGTCGTCCCTCCGGCCCCGCGTCCTCGGCTTTTGATCTGAAATAAATAATCCTATAAATATGACATGCGCTGTCATGAATGGTCTGTCATCCTCGTTTCGTGCTCAGATTTGAGCCGGAGGGAAAGGATATGGCAACGGCGATTGCAGAAGTGGGCGTGGAAACGGCGAACGACCTTTTGAAGGACTGGCAGGGACACCGGCGGCTTACGCGCAGGGTGATTCAAGCGTTTCCAGAAGAAGGGCTTTTTGAATTCTCAGTTGGCGGTATGCGGCCGTTTTCAGAGATGGCGTGGGAGTTTATCCGCATGGCAGTTCCGATTGCAGAGGGTGTCGCGACCGGGAAGTGGGCGGAGTTCACAGTGTCGAAGGCGAATGTGACCAGGAAGGCTGAGCTGCTGCGGATATGGGATGAGCAGACAGCGGAGTTGGACAAGGTGTTCGCACAGATTCCTGCCCGCCGGTTCACCGAGGCGGACAAGGCATTTGGCCAGTGGGAAGGGCGCGGCATCGATACGATCCGGTACGCAATCGACAATGAGATTCACCATCGTGGACAGGGATATGTGTATCTTCGCGCACTTGGAATTGAGCCGCCACACTTCTGGGAGCGGTGAGCCGAAGTCTTCCGTTGTCAGTGACCAGTCGCGAGTGGGATCCGAACACTGAAAGCTGCGAACTGACAACTGAAGACTGAGAACTGAAAACTAAAACTCTACGCGCATGCCGAGCTGAATGCGACGCGGTGGCCCGTCGGCCGTAACGTCACCGAAGGTGGGTGAAGTGTCCACGGTGTCGATACTCGAGGGGTTCTGGTGGTTGAGCAGGTTAAATGCGCCTGCCGACAGACCCACGCGCGGCGCGTCTTCGTCTTTGTCGGCGGTGATGGCGAAATCGTGGCCCCAGCGCAAATCCAGATCCACATAAGACGGTGCGTTCTCGGTGTCTCGGCCGACGCCGTCGGGGCGTGTGTTGAAGAGCGAATCGCCGTAGAAATCACTTCCGGTCGTGATGGTCCAAGGGCGGCCGGCGTTGGCGAAGATGCCGGCGGCAATGTTGTACACGCTCTTTGGATTAACCATTGCGTACATGCCGAGCCGGTTGCGGCGATCAAAGCTGGCGTTGGACCACTCGTCGTTCGGCGCGTACTGGTTCTGCGGGAACCAGCCGATGCCGCCCGTGTTGGATTCGTAATGAGACCAGGTGTAGCGGCCGAATCCGGTGAAGTATTTGTTAACACGGCCGCGGAAGGAAACATCGAGCCCGCTGCCCTCGAAGAATGCATAGGGCTGCATCTGACGGATCATGCCGAAATTGGGATCCGGACGCACAGTGTAACCCGACTCGGGGGTGGGCGCGTTGATGTCGACGGAACGAAACTCGTGGATGCCGCGAGTCTGGTAGGCGCTGAGGATGCCGGTGGCCTTTTCGCCAAGTTGGCGCTCGATGGAAAGGCCGTACTGAATCTGATACGGAATCGCCGCATTAGGGGCAAGCTCGGCCAGGTTTGCGGGCTGCTCGGTGACGGCGGAGCAGGCGCTGACGGGCACGCATCCTGTTGCAGGCTCGCTCACAGGGTTCAGGGAAATCTGCACCGAACGACGGCGCGCGTTCTCGTAGCGCGCGAGATCAAGCAGCGGTCCCGAGCCGAAGCGGTCGTAGTAAATGCCGCCACCGCCACGCACGACGGACTTCGAATCCTGATCAAGGACCCATGCAAAGGAGACGCGAGGCGAGAACCCGAGGCGCTTGTTTGCGAGGAAGTTCTGCCAGTCGTAGCGCACGCCGGGCGTGATGGCAAAGCGCGCGTTGATCTTGAACTGGTCCTGGACGAAGGCACCCATCTCCTGCTGGTGATAGATGAAATGAACGTCGCCGGTATTCTGCGAGAAGCCTGACGGCAGGTTATTGGCGTAGTTTTGGAGTGCTGTCTGAGCGATGCTGCCATCCGCATTCAGCGTGGGACCAAAGGTATAGGTGCCGAGGGCGTTGGTGTTGTCGTCAAACGCACGGCGGCTCATATGGGGAATGCCTGCGCCAAACTTGAAGGTGTGGCGTCCTTGGGTCCACGTCACCATGTCGAAGATGCGGAAGTTGTATTCGGTGCTGAGGTAATCGCCCTGCGCCGAGCCGCCCGCAAAGTCGCCGGCCACATTCACCTTCGGAGCCTCAAACACGTTGGCATGGGTATTGAAGTCGTGCTCGCCGACGATGGAGAACTGGTTGAGCAGAACGGCAGAGAGCGTCGAATCGACGTGCACCACCGTATCGTCTTCGTGGTAATTACTGTTGTAACCACTGCTGGCGAGAGACTGGCCGCCGACTCCCTGGTTCTGTCCAGTCCAGTTTTCGTAACTGTACTGCGCATAGGCGGAGTACTTGTCGCCAAACTGGTGGGCGGCGCGGACGCTGAATTCGGTGTCGCGCGTGGGAGCGGCGACATTGGCCTGGAAGAGTCCGGTGGGATCGGCGGTGGTGGGAAGAATAGTTGCGTTGACAACCGAGTCGAGGTCTTCTTCAGCGCGATTAAAGCTCGCGAGAAAACTGCTCTTCTTTGCGAAGAAGATTGGGCCCGTGGTGCTGCCTTCATAGACGCGGCGCTGCTCGAAGGGCTTCGATGGGGCGAGGGCGTTCTGTGCATTCAACGCCGAGTCACGAAAGAGGAAATTGAATTGGCCGTGGTATTTGTCGGCGGCGGATTTGGTGATGATCTCCATCTGGCCGCGGCCGGGCCAGTAATACCGGGCCGAATAGGGGTCCTGGTTAATACGCACTTCCTGCACTGCTGATGCTGATACCGTTACTCGATTGGCCTCGACGCCATCGACCATCAAGCCTGAGCCGCCCGTCGCGGAAGCACTGTCGTCGAGGAAGGAACTCATCGCGGTTACATAGTCGTTGTCGAAAATTGGTAGCGCTTTCAAGTCGCTCGAAGTCATCACCGATGAGTCACGATTGTCTTCGGACGCGGTGAGGTCTTCGTCGGTATCGCCGTTTACGCGGACATTGGTGGCGACTGCTGCGATTGGCAGGGTGATGTGAAGCGGCGCCGCCATGACGTGGGCTGCCGGGGCTGCGGCTGAGACGACATTTGGCTGGACTGTCACGGGAAGATGAATTGTCTCAAAGCCTGGCTCGGAGATGACCAGCGTGAAGCTGCCGGAGTGCGGCGCGGCCATCTGGAAGTTGCCTACGCCGTCAGATTTGGTTGTGCCGGCGATTGATCCGTCGGTATCGACCAGGTCGACTTCGGCGTTGGGCACAATCGCGCCCGTAGGGTCTGCGACGACGCCCTGTACCGTGGCCGTGGATGCGGACTTTGAACTAGAATTCGACGAAGTTCCGGCGAGAATCGCGGCGGGCGACAGTAGCAATACAACCAAAGCAAAAAAGCGAAGCATTCAAATCTCCAGCAATACCCAACATCGAAACCAGAAGGACTGGCTCGCACTGCACTTGCAATCAGGAGGCCCAGTCCTCGGCGGAAGACAGGCATTCGGTGGCCGGCGAATGTCAGGAGAGATGAGCTTCGTCTCCCTGGGTCTTCACTGCGGGACGATCTTTGACTGCGCTCTAACTCCATGCGGCGTACGCACTTGCAGTCTTCTTTGTGATGCGCCCTTATGTATCGATTCTCGCAGGACTCAGGGCGGCTGTCCAGTCCGCCGGTGAATCGACGAGCACGTCGGGGGGAATCGCCTCGAGGGTTCCCGGCGCGAGGCCGAATGTGCAGCCGATGGACCATGCGCCGGCGTTCCGCGCAGTGAGCACATCCACCTGGCTGTCGCCGATCATCACAGTCTGCTCGGGCGTTGCACCTGCATCTTTCATCAGCGAAAGCAACCCCTCGGGGTCCGGTTTTTTGGTAGCGAAACTGTTGCCGCCATAGATGCGCAGAAAGTAGGGGGCGAGACCCAGCGCCTCGCAGATGGCCTGCGCAGGACGCACCGGCTTGTTGGTAAGGACAGCCATGGCGCGGGCCGGCACGTCGAGTTGAACGTGTACCTGGTGCAGCGCCTTGAGCGCCTCAAGCACGCCTTCGTAGGCGTATGTGTAGTCCAGCTTGTGCTCGCGATAGTATTCGAGGAAGAATTTATAGGCTTCGGCGAGAAGCTCTTCGCTCGGTTCGCGGCCGTCGTCGGTGGCAAAGGCACGACGCACGAGCATGAGCGCACCGTTGCCGATGTATCCGGCGATGATTTGATCGGAGAGTTTCGGTCGGCCGAAATCCTCTAGGGTTGCGTTGACACTGTTGCAGAGATCCTGCGCCGAGTCGATGAGCGTGCCGTCAAGGTCGAATACCAGTAGTTTGAGGCGGTCGAGAGGTACAGGACGGAAAACCCGAATCATGCTTCCAGTGTAACGGGACCAGGAGACGAACGACGCCGCTCGACCCATGGTTCGCACTATTCGGGGAAAAGGGTAATTGCGGCTCGCTCTGCTTAGGCATTCAACGATAGAGTCGCCCATCAATCTCCACTATGGGCACCACAGGCAGAACCGCACCGCCCGGCGTGGCGCAAGGCCGCTGTAATCCGGCTGTAGCCAGCAGTGCATTCCCGGACGGCAAATCAACGGCCGCAACGCGCCCGACTCGTGCTCGCGATGGGGGCACATTTGCTGGAGACTCCGAGCCAACTGCGCCTCTTCCGGATGAGGATTTGTTCCTTGAATCGAGACATAACCCTCATTTGTATGGACACCGCGCACTCCCAAAATGTTCTCCGCAGTGCGAAAATGCAACTTCATGCCAATGAAGGGAAACAGATCGATGAAATTCAGATTCACTCGCCTCTCTTTGCTGCTGATGCTCGCCGTTCCCATCGTAGTCGCACAGCAGCCGCACACGGCACCCGTCGCGCCCAGCGAGAATATTCCGAATCTTGGCCCACTGCTCCACAAGGTGAACACGCTCAAGTGGGAATTGCGGCAATACCACGCATGCACATGCACGTGCGGTTGTTATTCGAAGGATATGGACCTCGAGGCAAACCGAGCGTTTGATTTCCTTGAAGCGCGCGCGCTTCGTCGTGATAACCAAAAATTGGCGCTCGTCCTCGACATCGATGAGACAACGCTGTCGAATTGGAACGAGATGTCAAGCGCAAATTTCGAATTCGACAGCAAGACTTTCGATGCGTGGGTCGAGTCGGCGCAGGCACCGGCCATCCAGGGTACTCTGCGCATTTACAGCGCGGCGCAACGGCTAGGGGTGAGGGTGTTCTTTCTTACGGGACGACCGGAGGCTGAGCGCGCATCAACGGAGAGTAATCTGCGGCTGCAAGGATTCGGCACGTGGCAGCAACTTATCTTACGCAAGCCGGAGCAGGCCAGGATGACTGCCCTAGCCTACAAATCAAGGGAGCGCGCGAAGATTGCGGCGGCAGGATATCGGATCATCCTCAATGTCGGCGATCAGTGGAGCGATTTGCGCGGTGAGCCGCAAGCGGAACTGTCCGTGAAGTATCCTGACCCTTTTTACTTCATCCCGTAAAGGGAGGTAGATCGAGAAATGGGGGAGGGAAAAAGGCAGGCGAGGCCTCCCAGGAGGTTGAGCTAAGTCATCGCGGTCTGATGGCAAAACTCCGAAGCCTCGCCTGAGGAACGAACTTGTGGGTGAAACTGTTTCCTGTTGCGCGACCCAACTCAGCCACCTAGCCCTGGCCGCAATAACAACGACAAATCAATGGACGCGAACGTCGCCTGAACCGGTTTCTATGCGCACTGTCGGTCCGCCGCCATGAACCTTGCCAATGATGTGGTGCTTGTCGAACGATCCCTGCACAGCCATTTCCTGATCAGTGTGCACGGAGCCGGACCCGGTGGAGGCATCGAGTGTGAAGCCGGTGTTGCCAGCCCAGAATTCAACGCTGCCGGAGCCGGTTTCAAGTTTCCAATCAGAAGTCGGTGTGCCCGCGACCTTGATGTTGCCCGATCCGGTACCGGCGCGGAGGCTTCCATTCAGGTTTCTCAACTCCACACCGCCAGAGCCGGTCTGCGCCTTCACGTCGCCCTGTCCGGTCTGCTCGGCATAGATATTGCCAGAGCCTGTGTTGACGATAAAACCGCCCTGCAAGCCAGTGGCATGAATGCCGCCGGAGCCGGTTCCGAGCTTTGCATTTTCGCCGACGCCGTCGTCGTTAATGTCGCCGGAGCCTGAATTGGCCTCAAGAAAGGAATTCGCGGGAGCTTCAATGTCGTAGTCGATACTGATGTTCTGGTAGTTCTCGTGGCGCTGGCCGATGCGAATAATATTTCCAGTCTGCTCGACAGGTGGATTGTTGGCGATCTCCTGCACCTTGGCGTCGTTGGCGCCCCAGTTGGACTTCACATGGCCGACGATGTGAACGCGATCGCCGGATCCACGCGTGATGTGGATGTGTCCCGCGCCTGTCGAGACTGCCAGTTCGACGTGGCCGTTCACGGTGAGGTTGCGCTCGAATGTCGCTTCGTTGGCTAGCGCCGGAACTGCAGCGAGAGTCAGAATTGCTGCTGCAAATGCAAATCGCTTCATCATGTTCCTCGATTCACTTCTGTATCTGCGGTCAGAGCACTGGATTTTGACTCGGCTCATCTGTTCCTGATTCGTTGCTTTAACGGTGTTCGTTCATCGTTGCGTCAGTTGTTGGGGGAGGGAACCAACTCCAGGTATGCTGGGGTCAGCACGCGCATTGCCAAAGGCGCAGTTCGCTGCAACTTCACTGATTTGTGTGCGTGCCGCTCGGGGGAAGATACAAACGATCGTGCCGCGAGTGTCCGTTTGCGGACACTGTTGTGCGACCCTGAACAATCTGGCCAAGGCACGCGAGCGAGCTGAATGAGACTGATCTTTCGCACATGTTCTCCGATGAATCCTGGCACTACAGGGATGACGTTTGGAGGACCGCTGTTGTTAACGAAGTTCACAAACTCGCAACTCCTCTAGGGCTGCAGTACGACCTGGTCACCCTCTTTGAGGCCCTTGACGATCTCAGTCTGCGAACCGTTTGAAAGACCCACGGCTACAGCAACTTTACGCGTGCCGTCTTTCTGATTCTTGTCGGGAACCTGGACGAAAGCATTTTTCTGCGCGTCGTAGCTCACGGCGTTTTCAGGAACCATCAACACCCCCTTGTGCTCGTCGAGCATGATCTCGGCATTGGCAGTCATGTTGGCTTTCAACTCGCCTCCAGGATTGTCGATGCTTACGCGCACCTCGAAGGTTGTGACGTTATCTTTTTCAACCCCGAGCGGAGCGATCTTGGTGACCTTGCCGTAGAAAACGCGATCACGGAAACTCTCGACCTTGATTCGTGCCGGTTGTCCCATGTAGACGTTCGCAATGTCGGCTTCATCCACCTTTCCTTGTACGTAGACTTGATTGACGTCTCCTTCAGTCATCACCAGCGTTGCTGTGGAGCCGAGCACGAGGATGGAACTCACGGCATCGCCCATTTCGACATCGCGCGATAGGATTTCGCCGTCCATGGGAGCCACAATCGTGGTGTAGCTCAATTGCTCTTCCAATTGCTTGAGGCTGGCCTGGCTCTGGGCCACCTGCGCCTTTGCCTGCTTCAGCTTGGCGGTATCGACGCCGATCTGCGCCTTGGCGGAATCGCGGCGGGTGAGGGCGGCAAGATAATCGCGGTTTGCATCGTCGAGAGCCTGGCGGCTGACGATGCCGTCCTTGGCCATCTGCTGATTTCGGTCGAGCGTGACCTTGTACATAGGCAGATCGGGCGCGGAAGCATTCACCTTGTCCTGCACGATGTTGGCTTCAAATGTGGCAACGTTGGCCTCGGCCGCGGCGAGTTGGGCGCGCTGTGCTTCTACCTGTGCTCCAATCTCCTGCTGGTCGAGTTGAGCCAGCGGCTGTCCTTTGTGGACCTTGTTATTGATGTCGACGAAGAGTTTGGTGACAATCCCGGACGCCTTGCTTTTGACTTCGACTTTGGTGATGGGCTGAATCTTGCCCGTCGCCACCACGGAGCGCAACACGTCACCGCGTTGTACCTTGGCGATGCGATTTGGATCGATACTCGTCGACCGCACTAGCCGCGCGGCTCCAACTCCAAGCACCACAATCACCAACAGCACAACCGAACCGATCCAGATCGAGATTTTCTTGCTTTTCCGCGAAGCCATGGAGCACCCCCTACGTCAACCTGAAGCCTCTCGCTTTCTCGAATATGAAAGCCGAATGAATGAGCCGATTGCCCGATGAAGATTGAACCCTGGATCCGTAACGGCAATTCGAGTTCCACAAATTGAATGCAGCTGAATCGGGATCGCATCGCGCTGCGGGCTGTAGTTCGATACGCACCTTGGACGTGGTTAGTTCCAGACATGCCTGTGACTCGGAGGATTCCGGATTTGTGAGCACCAAACTGAACAACAGGGTGGACGGCCATGGGGCGAATGCTATTCTCACACCGAGATGCACGGTCTGCCGCTTCTCCAGGTTGTCGCTGTCGCCATGCTGGTTCTGGCCAATGCCTTCTTTGTGGCCGCCGAGTTTGCTATGGTGAGCACGCGCGACACTCGCATCGAACAGCTCATAGCCGCGAAGGTGCCGGGAGCACGGGCAGTTCGACGTCTGCAGCACGATCTTGAGTACTTTTTGCCGGCAGTTCAGCTCGGCGTTACGCTGTGTTCGCTGGCAATTGGCTGGATCGGGGAACCGCTGGCTGCAGGCGTCGTGCTTGGCTGGATAGACCTGCTGCCACAACCACCAAATTATGCGCAGGTTTATGCCCACTTAGCCGCGATAGCGGCCGTCACGATCGGGTTTGCATTCATTACCTATTTTCACGTGACAATTGGAGAACTGGTTCCCAAATCACTTGCGCTGCGCCGCGCTGAGGCGCTTGCGATTGCAGTGGCTCCGCCGATGCTGGTTTTTATGCAAATGGCGCGCCCAGCGGTGCGATTGCTGAAAGGCTCGGCAGCAGTGATTCTGCGCGGCTTTGACATCCCCATGACCGAGCGTGCGGCGGTCCACTCGCCCGAGGAACTGAAACTCATCACGACGGCAGCGCGACGTCTTGGTTTACTACCGCGCTTTCAGGAAACGCTGATTCATCGGGCGATCGAGCTTGACGATGTGCCGGTGCGGGAGATTATGACGCCGCGCCAGCGTATCTTTTCGCTGCCGTCGAACATGCTGATTGAAGAGGCCAGCGCGCAGGTTATCGAGCACATGAACTCGCGCGTTCCGGTGTACGACGAGATGCGGGGACCGGAGCACATTATCGGCGTCGTGTACTCGAAGGATCTTTCGCGTCTCATGTTCTTTCGGCCCAAATCGCAGCAGAGGCCGGCGGTGCAGCAAAGCAGCGCAGACGCGGCGGCTTCAGGTCCCATTAATCCGCAACTTGGCTTACCTTTTATGGAATTGCGGTTGAAGCAGGTGATGCGCGAGGTACTGGTGGTGCCGGAGACCAAATCGGCGCTGGCGCTTCTGCGAGAGTTTCAGAAGCGGCGCAGGCAGATGGCTATCGTTGTCGATGAGTTTGGATCGACGGTAGGGCTGGTCACCGCAGAGGATGCCATCGAGCAGCTTACCGGCGAATTGGAGGACGAATTCGACGATCCGGCGCGCCCTGTGCTTGCCAATGCGCAGGGCGCCTTGGTGCTGGAGGGAGGCGCCAATTTGCGCGACCTGGAGACACAGATGCAGTGGAGCCTGCCGCGGGAAGGAGGCGTGGAAACCATCGCGGGGTTCATGCTGATGCGCCTCGGCCACATTCCCAAGACGGGCGAGAGCGTTGAATATGAAGGGCGGCGGCTCACTGTTGCGGAAATGGATGACCGCCGCATTGCTAAAATCCGCGTCGACAAGCTCGAAGAACCCCAGGCGCTCGTTCCGCCATCCTGACAACGCTATTGACCATCGCCTTCCTTTGACGGCGGCCTGCCTCCCCCGTACGCTCCCTTGGTCCAATGAGATTAGGATTCAGCACTCAAGTTTTTTGGGCGCGGCGTAAGCATATGTACATCATACAGATATACAGGCCTGGAGAGACTTGGAGCTGTTCGGTTTGGGCTCAAAGCGCGCGAAGTCTCATGCTCGAATGCAACGCAATAGTCCAATGGCGCATGTTACTTGCGTTACAGGAGTAATTCCAACTTGAGTTACTTATCCCTTGTTCGGTAACACCTACGTGCTACACAATGCCACCAAGGGTTGACTATGAGACACGAAACATATCGGTTCGCACTTGACCAGGCGACTGCGGAACTCGACGGCATTGTTACGCAGTTTGAGTCGTTGAAAGCCAAGAAGGAACAGATCGAGAAAATTGTAGAGGCCCTCAGGCCTTTTATCGGTCTGCAGTCCGAAACACCAACCATTGAGGCGAGCGCGGCATATTTCGCGCCTGAATTCGCCCCGGCACCCGTGGTTGAACAAACAATTCAAGCAATTGAAGAAGAACCGATGGAATTTACCTTCCTGAAGGTGACGGGACCGGGAATCGAGGCAGAGAAGCCGGAGCCGGTGCACATGGAAGCTCACCAGGAAGAGTCGGAGCAGGTCCTTGAGCAGGCGCATGTGCTGGACGAGGCGACACCGGAGCAGGTTGCGTATTTCCGGCAACCTTCCGCGGATCCGTTCCAGCGGCGCATCGATGACGCATTGTGGGGGTGGCAGCAGAGGCCGGAGGGACTTCTGTCGCCTATCTAGCAGCACCGGGCCAACGGAGTAGTTTGGAAAGGGCCATTCAACGCGGGCCGTTCCGCCTTGCAGGAGGCGGACATGGTCAACCCAAACAGGCGCTTCCCGTCGCGAGACGGGGAGCGCTTTGTCGCGTATATGTAATTCATTCCATAAGAGATGAACTAACATGATAGTTGCAGAAGGAACTTGTTGCGGGCTTCTGGAATCATGCTAAATTCGCCACTGTGGAGATCGATATGAAGCCCAATCAAGGTGAAGTTTATCGCGTCGCGTTTGACTCGGCGAACTCCGAATTGAACGACATCCTGGGAGCGTTCGAAGAGCTCAGGGCACGCAAAGATCGGATTGAAAAAGTCGTGATGGCTCTCAAGCCCCTTTTGGGAGCCGAAGAGGCTGCAGCGGCGGCCGCGGCGGTGCAAAGCGCTTCGGATGCTGCCAATGAAGCTGCCCAGGCCTTAGAAGAAGTTTCGGCATATCAATACCAGAGCCAGAGTCCCAACGGCTCTTCGTCGGATCCCTTTGCGCGTCGGCTTGACAGCGCGCTTGGACATGGCGCAGGACGGAAGTTCAGCCGGCAGTTCTAAAACGAAGTGCAGGTCAAGCTCAACTGCATGCGGCGCGATATACTTGCTTGCGGTTGAGCTTTTTTTGTGCTTCAAGGGCGAGATTCGGCTCGATGCATCTGTGATTCCCGCTGAAGACGCAGTGAAGCTGCAACCTGGATCGGGAACCATACCTTTTCGTTTCGCGGACTGGGGGTAACCGGTCACATGTGTCCTGCGCGGGAGAGGCGGTAACCCTTACTATTGACTCTTACTTTGTGTCCTTTTCTGCGTGCTAGACTACGCGCCTGGGAGAGGGCATGAAACCGCAAGGAAACGTTGAGATTTATCGTGTCGCATTTGACGCGGCGAAGTCGGAGCTGGCTGAAATCAGCGCGGAGTTTGAGCGGCTCCGCATTCGAAAAGAGCACATTGAGAAGCTCGTTCTGGTTCTGCAGCCGCTGATTGCCGATGGTGAAGTAGGATCCGCAAGTGGTCCAGTTGCGACAACGGCTCCGCAAGCGGAAACAGCCGGGGAAGCGGCCGCAGGGGTGCAAAGCGGGCAGGAAGTGTCCACAGCTGACCCGTTCCAGCGCCGTATCGATCATGTGCTTGGGATCGGCGGCGGCATCCGGGACGTGAGAAAGTACAGCCGGCAGTTCTAAGGCCGTTTCATATCGAAGCAGAGGAGAGCGGGACGGCCGATCGCGAACTTTCTTTTCGCGATTATCAGCTTTTTGCTCTCATCTTCAATTCCGGCTGTATTCCCGGGTTGCGGTGAGGTCAATCGCGATCGACATCCCGTGAAATGAGCTGAATGATCTGCGCTGAAGGGTCGAGATTTTCTTTGAGCGTTAGAACCCCAATCGTGACCGGCAAATCGAGGCGGCGCGGCCCGCACGAGCCGGGGTTGAAATAGAGCACGCCTTTGCGATGCGCGATGTGGGGTTTGTGGGAGTGTCCGTAGAGCACCGCCGCAAATTTGGCTGCGGCGGGGTCGAGGTGCAGGGTTTGCACGTCGTGCAGCATGTAGATGTAGTGGCCCTCAAGCAGCAGAATCTCTGTTTCAGGTAGGCGATTGCACGGACCGACGCGATCGACATTGCCGCGTATGGCAGTGACCGGCGCAACCGTTGCCAGCGTTCTGAGAATTCCTGGATCGCCGACGTCGCCGAGATGCAGGATGCGCTCGACGCCGGCGAGGGCGGGTAGCACTTCAGGGCGGAGAAGGCCATGGGTGTCGCTGACAACGCCGACCTTCATCGCTCGAAACTGAATAGCAGGGACCAGCGGCTCTTGGACTTTGTCATCTCGGGAATCTGTATGGGGTCGACCATCTGAAGCGGGTAGCCGGGTGTTTCCGCATTATCCATCGCCATGCAGTAGACGCCACTCCAACTCTTTTGCCATTTCCAGTCTTTTCCTGCCCCTAACGCCTGCGCCTCGATGTGCGTTGCGGCGTGAGTGGGTGAGAGCATTTCATCGCAGTGAGGACAGCGAGGTGCGCCGCCTTTGCGGAAGCGTCCACCGCACACGCAGGGTTGAAGATAGGGCTCCCATGATGTATCGATCTCCGCGAACTGAATGGACAGCGGAGGAAGTTCAGCCACGTACGGGTTGCTGTAGTTGAGTAGGGCGAGCATACCGCAGTCGTCGCAATACGCATAAGAGTTGTCGCCGAAGCCGGAGTGCCAGAGCGAATAGCGATAGACGCGCCCGCAATGCTCGCAATCGCCTTTTTTCAAGATGACCATGGGTGTCTCACAATCCCATTTCCAGACAGGTGCGCGGATGGAGCTAATCGCGCAGCACGTCTTTCAGAAAGTTGAAGCCGAGCACCGCCCCCGCCACAGCTGCTGCAGGAAAGAGAATCAGATTTAGTGAATCAACGACAACTAATCTCGCGTCGAGAAGCCAAGAGCAGGGGAAGCCATTCGTGTACCGTTGACTCTGTTGGCTCTTTCTTTGGTGTGGCCCACGCTACTCTAACATTGCTTCTTGAGATCATTTGATAAGAAAATAGTGTAAAAGGCCGGAGCGGGGATACTTGAAAAATAATATGAAGGAATTGCCCGGAACCAACGAAGTACACGCTCCGAAAAACTGGCGAAAGGCGATCGCAGCCTATACAGAACCACGTGTGCTGCAGGTGCTTGCACTCGGGTTTTCCAGCGGTTTGCCGCTGCTGCTGACTTACTCCACTCTTCAAGCATGGCTTGCAACGGTCGGCGTGCGGCGTTCGACCCTTGGCGCCATTGCCCTGGTTGGCACCGCTTACTCATTCAAGTTCGTATGGGCGCCGCTCATTGATCGAGTGCCTCCACCGCTGCCCCTGGGACGACGGCGCGGCTGGGGCATCACTATCCAGATACTTCTCATCGGTGCAATCCTCGCTTTGGGATCATGCGATCCGAAGCACAACCTGCCGCGCATGGCTGTCCTGGCGGTCGTGGTTGCGTTTCTGTCTGCGAGCCAGGACATCGTCATTGATGCCTGGCGCGTGGAGAGCCTGAGAAAAGATCAGCAGGCCCCCGGCGCAGCCATGATTCAGTCCGGATACCGGATCGGCATGCTGGCGTCCGGCGCCGGCTCCTTGTTCATCGCGGCCTCAGCCGGGTGGTTCGCAGCCTATGCCACCATGGCCGTACTGCTTGGGGTGGGACTACTGGTGTTTCTGTTCGGTCCCGAACCGAAGCTGCCCGCGGAGAAGTTGTATGTTGCGCACTCAGTGTGGCAGACGATTCTTCACGCGCTTTTCAGAGCCGTGATCGAACCATTTCGTGACTTCATGCAGCAGCGGCTCTGGCTGGTCATTCTGATGTCGATCTTCTTATACAAGATGGGCGAGGCCATGGCGGGAGTCATGTCGACGCCGCTCTACATATCGCTGGGATTCTCGCTCCCCGAAATTGCGACCGCCTCGAAGATTTTCGGATTCTTCTCGATCGTGACAGGGGCCCTGATTGGCGGTGTGGTGACGATCAAATTCGGAATCCGCCGCTCGCTGATCTTTTGCGGCATCTTGCAGTCGATTGGAAATCTGTTTTTTGTTCTGCAGGCCACAGGTGGGCATCGCGTGGGGTATCTCGCCTTATGCGTGACCGCCGAGAACCTCACAGGTGCAATGGCCGGAACCGCGTTGATAACCTGGCTTTCCAGTTTGTGTTCACCCGCTTTTACCGCAACTCAGTTTGCCCTACTTTCCTCGCTCGCTTCGCTTAGCCGCACTGTGGTGGCCTCCTCAGGAGGAGTCCTGTCAGAGAAGATCGGCTGGGCGCCTTTCTTCCTGCTTACCAGCGTCGTTGGATTACCGGCCCTCCTTCTGATCCTCTGGATAGGACCGCGCAACGATTTCAGGAAGGACCAACGCACGTAGGCGTTCTAGAGCTCGGATGGCAGAAAGTCTCGGTTGACGTCTAATGCTTTTAATGGCACAGAAGTTGCACATTACGTTGGTAAGGATACCGCAGCCCTAAAATGAGTTATGAGTATAAGCAGCCGTGAATATTCCAGGTAAACAGATTCATGCCGCAGCTGCGGCGCTTGTGGTTTGCGCGTTGGCGCTGCCGCCGGCGGGCGCGCAATCGCGCCTGGCCCTCGAGCCCGGAACCGTGCAGTTGATGGCGCTCGCGAACGAGGCTCGAGCCGCAGCAGGTACAGCGCCGCTTCGCTGGGACAGTGCCTTGGCCGAGGCTGCGCGCAAGCACTGCCTGCGCATGGCTGCGGAAGGTCCGATTGCACATCGCTATCCCGGGGAACTCGATCTGTCGGAGCGGGCGGGACTCGCGGGCGTTCACTTTGATCTGGTCGAAGAAAATGTGGCGATTGGTCCAACGCCCACGGTGATTCACGACGAGTGGATGCACTCCACCGGGCATCGCGAGAACATGCTCAACCCGGAAGTGGACCGCGTGGGTATTGCGGTGATTGCAAGCCGCGGCGTGCTGTATGCGACGGCGGATTATGCGCACAGCGTTCAAGCGCTTTCACAAAAGCAGATTGAGCAGAATGTGGCAGAACTGATCCGGCCGAGCGGCGTGGCGATAGGCGGCAGTGCCCCTCTGGCGCGCGCAGCGTGCACGATGGAGAACGGTGTTCCTCGATCGCCCGGACCGATGCAGCCACTCTTTGTCATGCGCTGGCAGGACTCCGATCTGAGTCATCTGCCGAAAGAACTGGCGGATCAATTGGCATCGGGCCGCTATCGCGAGGCGAGCGTGGGAAGCTGTGACCCGTCGGTCGTCGGTGGTACGTTTACCGCGTACCGGGTCGCCGTGCTGCTTTACTGATTTTCCACAGCTAGGGAGCAGAAGGCGCATCTGCCGCAGTCGGCATGCGTACACTCTTCAGAAAATCCCATGCTTTGGAATTCACCTGATCGGAGATGGCGTAGTAGTTGTGGTCGTGGTTCGGGATCAGTGTCAACTTAACCTCATAGCCGTTCGCAACGAACAGTCGCCGGGTCGCTTCAACCGTATCCACCGGAAAGTTGGGATCGTGATCGCCCACCCAGATGGCGATGGGCATCTTGCGATCAGCCTGCTCAAATAAGCCCTCGGGGTTGGCCTGCAGCGCGCCCGCGTGGATCGCCGTGGCGGCAAAGAGATCGGAATCCATGACAGCCAGGAAGAGCGCGTAGGCCGCGCCGGCAAAGTGGCCGAAGAGATAGATACGGCTTGCATCGATCGGATGAATCGCTTTCACCTGGTCAACGACTGCCTTGGAAAAATCTGGTGGATCCATCGTAGATTGCCACTCGGCGGCATTGAATGCATCGGGTGCGGCGACAATAAAGCGCTCGCGAGCGGCGATGTCCTTCCAAACCTGGGCCATGATTTCGCCATTGCGGCCGGAGCCGTGCAGGAGAACTACGACGGGCATCGGGTTGGGCGTGTCGGGGACGACAACGTAAATGATCCTCGGATGTCCTGAAAAATCGAAGGAGATCTTTGTGATTTTGTCCTTGGCAGACGCGGCAATTGTCGACAACAACAGTGTGCACAGCAACATCACGAAGCAGCGCTGCATTTTCATCGGTGCTCCATCGATTGCATGAAGGAGACCAGTATATGCCTCAGGACGAGGGTTGCTTTGCGGCGATTGGAACTCAACCGAAGCGTTCGTGGTCTTTCCAGAAGACAGGCCAGGGCTGACGCGGTGGGCCGCAGAGGAGGATGTCGGGGTGGGATTTGCTCTCTTCGTTCTTCACGTCGGAAGAGTAGGCGATGTGGGCGGCAAGATGACAGCCGGTGAAGTTGTGGTCGGCCCATTCAAGTGAGGATCCGATGACGATGAGCGTTGTGGGCTGCGGTGTGGGATAGCCGCGGAGCCAAGCGGAGTTGGTCAGGCTGAGGGGCGGGGGCAGGCGATAGGCGGCCCCAAACAACTCGAGTGCACCCTGCTCGCCGTAGTTGCCAACGAGGATGCCGACATTCGCCAGCTGATCGGCCGGCAGGGAATCGCGGACACCGGCAACAGCCTTGACCATTTCATCCCAACCGATTTCTTCACGCAAGTCCTCGCTGTGCTTGAGGGCGAAATCGCGGAGAGGGCCGCTGGACGCGAAGGGAACCCATCCGGCAAAGAAGTAGGCTCCGCAGGTAAGGAGACCGGCGAAGAACACGGCTTCAATAGCGAACTGGGACCATCGGGGAATGCGCATGAGCCACGCTCCGCAGGTGACGGCGCCCATGGCGATGAGCATGGGGTAGGACTCGGCAACGTAGTAGAAGCGGCCGTTGTCGATCCAGAAGACGACAAAGGGAACGAGGTACATGAAGGCAATCATGCGGTAGCGGCTGTCGCGCAGATAGGCGTAGAGGCCGATGAGCCAGACGGGAGCGGAAAAGAGGTTGGCGCAGACGAAAAACTGATCGATGAGATATCCTTCGGCGCGACCCTCGCCGACGTCACGGGTGTGGATGTGCTGGAGGAACGTGTAGGAGATGAAGTTGTGACGAATAAGCCAGAACATGTTTGGGGAGAAGATAACGAGAGCGATTGCGACACCGGCCCAGAACCACTTCGATGCGAAATAGCGGCGAGCGGGCGAGAAAGCCATACCGACGAGAATTCCGACGATGAAGAAGACGATGGCGTACTTGGTCATCAAGCCGAGGCCGATCGCTGCGCCAATGGCAATCCACCACCGGGGATTCTCTGTCTTCAGCAGGCGGATGGTGAACCACGCGACGAGCACCCACCACAGGAATGCGAACGACGTGTACTGAAATTCGGTCGCTTCAAAGATGGGAAGTGGGGAGAGCGCGACGGCAAGTGCAGTGGCAACCTGCGCGAGCCGGCTACCGCCGAGGTCGCGCGCCATGAGGCCGCTGACGACAATTACGATGGCCTGGCCGATGACCGAAAACATGCGCAGGCCAATGAGGGAGAGGCCGAAGAGGTCAAGACTGATGCGCTCGATGAATGGCGTGAGCGGAGGATAAGAAACGAAGCCCCAGTCGAGATGGCGCGCATCGCTGAGGAACTGCAGTTCGTCGCGGTGAAAGCCGTAGCGGCCGTTGGTGGCGATGTGCACGATCGCGGCCGTTACAGCGATGCAGACCAAGGGAAGAAAGCTCGCGGAGGTGGGGGCAGGGCTGCTCCGGATGTAAGCGGTAGGAACTGCGGACACAGGAAGTTCTGCCACGGTCGCCCTCCTGATTTGAGCTTACGATCCCGCCTTCGTCGCGGTTCCCGAATTTTCGCGCACCGGCTGGGCAACGAGGACCGATTGCATTCCCGCTGCTGTGGCAGCTTGAATGCCGAGTTCGGTGTCTTCGAAGACGAGGCAGTGCTCGGGGGCGATTTCCAGCTTCGTTGCGGCGAGCAGAAATCCGTCGGGTGCGGGCTTGCCGAGTTTGTAGTCTTCAGCGCAGACGAGGACGTCGAATTTGTCGAAGAGGCCGAGGGCGGTGAGCGAGCCGACCACTGAGGCGCGGCGGCTTCCGGAGACGACGGCGAATGGAATGCGGCCGTGTTGCGCTTCGATGTGCTCAATCACATCGGGGATTCCCTCCAACTCGTGAAGCTGTGCGTGATAGTAGGTTTCTTTCCGTGCGGCGAGCGTGTCGACGGGCATGTTAAGTCCCTGCATCTCATTCAGGTCGGCAATGATTTTGCGCACCGGCTTACCACCCCAGGCGTAAAAAAGGTCCTCTTCGTAGGTAGCGCCGTATTCGGCGAGGGCCTTGCTCCAGGCCTTGTAGTGCAGCGGCATTGAGTCGGCGATGGTCCCGTCGCAGTCGAAGAGGTAGGCGCGAAAATCGCCCTGTGGCAGCTTGAGATTCATCGAAGAGTTGAACTCCTGACCAGCGATTTGTTGAGGCGTTGGATTGTGTCGTAAGAACGCAGCGCGTTATCGCGACGCTGAAGCAGGCTGTTCTTCAGGCGCGTCGCAGCCACCTTCGCCTGGTTTGGTTGGTTCCATTTTGAGCGCATTGTTGAAGCGATTGAAATAGTTGAAGAGACCGATCGCGCAGAGCAACTCGACGATTTCGCCCTCGGAGTAAAAGCTGCGCAGCGCGGCGAACTGCTCGTCGGTGACAGCGTGGGCATCGCGGGTGACGGTCTCAGCAAGATGCAGAGCCGCCTTTTCGCCGGGGCTGAAATCATCGCGCTTCTGCCAGTCGGCCAAGTGTGAAAGCTGGTCGTCGGACCAGCCTAGCCCCTTGGCGAGAATAGTGTGGCTGGCGAGGCAGTAGGGTGTCCCGTTCACCTGGCAGGTGCGCACGATGATCAGCTCTTTGAGTTTCGTAGAGACAGTACCGGTATTAAGGACGGCACCGAAGTGTGCCTGCATCGTGGCGAAGATCTCGGGCCGGTGCGCCATGACGCGGAACATGTTAGGTACGTTGCCGCGTTGCGCGAACGCCTTGTCGAAAAGGGCTGCCAGATCGGGGTTGATTTCGCTTCGATCAAGGCGGGATATTCGGGACATTGGGCCTCCTGAAGGGCTCAAATTTATGGTAGCCGATGGCTGCGTCAAGGGCACCGGGAAGGTTCATTTGGCGGGCCCGCGCATTTTGACGCGACCCTCTGAGTCTGCTAA
>CAVWYS010000002.1:0-480290 GCA_963759285.1 uncultured Acidobacteriaceae bacterium
AGCAATTTGAGAGAAATAGTCAGAGATTCTGCGAATTCCCGGCGCAATTTGAGCGAATGGTTCTCCGAAAGGGACGGGAGAAAGTACTCCACCCCCCAAAATCCAAGAAGAATAGCCCGATTTCTCCGTTCCCGAATGTGGCAGTGCCCTTTCGAGATACTGTCGTTCCCGCGCTCCCCTCAGGAGATTGGATCCTCACATTCGACGGCACCTCGTGGTCTCGGCACGCGCCACTGCGTGTTCGAACGCAAGCTCGGGAAAATCGACGCGACGAATTCGATCAAATGGCCCCGCTGTGCTCGGGTCCACCGGAAACATCCATTGACAGGAGGCTCAATCATGCCGGAGCGGGAAGAAACCGGAGGAGAACTTGTCGAGGCTGGAAACCGCCGCTGATCTTGGAGTGTGAGATGCACGGCGAGTGGCAGTGCTCTTTTCGAAGTATCCATGAGACTCCTGTAGCCACGGACAGAGCTTGCCAATATCACTCCATGTCCGTTGAAGAATACCTATCGAACGTCATAGCCGAGCCACTGATGAATGAGTTGCGGCTCATTCTGAACGTGAAGCAAGTAACTGAGAATACAGACCTGCTTGGCAGCTACACTGAGGCACTCGTAAGGCGTCTGAGCCGCCGGGTGGTCGATCCTATCCTGCGGGTCTCGACTGGCTCTGTCATCGATTATCCGCTGGCCGATCCTCTTCCACAAATTGATCTGATCCTGTGGGCGCCCCACCCAGCACCCAGTGTTTATGAAGTAGATGACTTTGGTCTAGTGCCGCGGACCAGCGCATTTGGACTCGTGGAGATCAAGAGAAGCAACTACAGCGGCGTCGATGATAAGCTAGACCTCTTCCTTAAAAAAGCTCCTGACTTCGTGTATAGAGAACGAGAATATGAGTCGCAGGGCTACGCTATGGGGATCGTCTGCGTTCTCGAGGAAAAGGCATCCGAGTTGTTGCAGTCTCTCATTGATAAGAAAAAGGTGGCTGTGTTTTTTGAGAGAAGCGACTCCGAGGTGAGGGTACGAAGAGATGACGTTCTGAATTTCATAAATTTCCTGCATAGAATTAAGCGCTCATACCAAAGGGTAGCTACACTTGGCCACCCTATTCAATTCAGGATTAGCCCGTAAGCTGATAGGTGGATAGCATGGCTGACATCAGGCGACGTTGGCGCGATATAGAGCGGTTCGCTGAGCCCGGAACTGGCGATTGGAATTCGACGGGTTAAAGGAGTCAAGCGGTAGCTTTTCTCCGTATCGGCATTGGCGAATGAGATCTCGGGCGATTGTGCTCCACCTATTTGTCCAGTTTTAGCGAGCAGGCGGCCCGGGTGCCGAAGGATGAGTCGTCCGCAGGAGCTGTCCGCAATCGTCGCACGAGAAGGCAGCGCAGAAAAGCGGTTTGAAGGGCTCACGCCGCAAACATGCGTCGCCCAAAGCAGCTTCCCACCTGAGCGGTATTTGATTCTTTCAGTAGTCGATTTACGCAAAATCGCCAAGTCGTAAATTGATGCTGTCGGCGTGCTCTACCCAGCTCAATGAGCGCGTTGTCCTGAAGTTGTCAGTCGAGAACACTTGGCACGCTGCTCGCATCCGGAGTTGACAATGCATTCCAGTTTTCAGCTAATTTGTGCGGAGCTTTGTCCGCAAAATGAGTCATCTCAATGGCCATTAGGCGGCCCATTCATCGAATCGGCGCATGATCTCCATGAGCCAACATCCCAACAGGATGACAGAGCCCCACAATATGAAGGGAACGCCGTAGAGTATGAGATGCTTGCGCGAACGGGCCAACTCAAACACCCGTAGCTTCACGATGGCGTATACATTCGCTGCGAGATAAGCAACCGCCAAACAGCTCACTACTAAGTTGTGCATCTCCCTAGTCCTCCTTCGACCGGCCTGCATCTCCGCGCCGATACTCATCGGCCAGCTCATCAAGCGAGGTCCACACCTTAGAGTTGAGACCATCCTCCGTCGACCGGAAGTTCGGCGCCGGTAGTGAAGGTCGCATCGAACGCGAGGAAGAGGACGGCCTTTGCGATTTCCTCCGACGTCCCCCAGCGCTTCATCGGGACCATGCCAATCATCTTTTCCCTAATCTGAGCGGCTGCGTCAGCGGGAAACGCCTTTTCGACGATCGGCGTGTCGATGGGACCGGGCGTGACCGCGTTGACGCGAATCTCGTGAGGAATCAACTCAGCAGCGAGCGTCCGAGCGAATGATCGTAGCGCGGCCTTGGCGGCTCCGTATGTCGCATTGCCAGCCATTCCCTTGACGTTGGCGATCGAGGTGGTGAGGACGACAGAGCCTCCCCGGTTTATGAGCGGCGCGAACTTCTGCACCGCGAAAAGCGGTCCCTTGGCGTTCAGGTTGAACATCTCGTCGTAGATGGCCTCGGTGATGTTCTCCAAAGGTGCTCGGGTGCTGAACCCGGCGTTGACGAACAGAAAGTCGATGGTGTCGAACTCGGCCTTCACCCGAGAGGCGAGTGTGTCGAGGTCCGTCAACGACCGCGCGTCGCTCGAAACCACGATGGCGTCATTTCCAAGTTCTTTCTGAGACGATTCCAGCCCTTCCTTCGAGCGACCCGTCACCACAACGCGCGCACCTCCATCGAGGAGCATCTTCGCCGTAGCGAGCCCCATGCCGCTCGTGCCGCCGATGATTACCACCTTTTTACCTTCGTACCGCTTCATATGAATTCTCCTTGTGAATGGTTGTTGTTCGTTCTGTCGCCGTGATTCCAAATTTGGGAAGTGGCAATGTTGTTTTGCTACCAGAGGCGCGCCGATCAGCGCTCCTTCAGAACCTATCGTTCAAGGATGCTGGGTTAAGACAAGTCCACGCCGGAGACCTTGACGACGGCCTGCCACGCGGCTTCCTGGCTGGCGCGATCGTGGAGGTGTGGCTGGCGCTGCACCTCGATTGGGCCTGAGAACTTCCCTTTGGCCGAGGCGAAGAATTGCCCTGAGACGTCGGTTCCGAACTCCGACGCCTGGATGTAGCGACCGGCCGCGGTCTCCGGCGTCTGATTCATGCCGGGAATGAGGTTCACGATTGGGATAAACAGATACTTCAACATCGGGCTAGCGCTTCGCACCACCTTGGTGGCGGTCGCCCCACCGGGCGAGACAGCGTACACAGCCATGCCGGAGGGCAGCCTGCGCGCCAGTCCCGCGGTCCACCAAGCGATGATGAGCTTCGCGTCGGCATACGCATTGTTGGGCACGTACTTCACGTTCGGCCCGTTGCGAATCAGGGCTTCCACAGCGGCGCTTCGGTCGCCTCGGTGGTATTTGGCCGCGAACTCTGGCAGGTCGGTGTACTTGAACATGGGTACGCCCCCGCGTGCAGGCTCCGCGCTGGCGATAACGATCCGGGCGTTGGGACTCAGCAGGTTGGCATTGAGCAACCCAACAGTCAGTTGATGATGGCCAATGAGCGGGGCTTGAGATGCTTCGACGCCCGCCCCAGTGAGCACGCGCTGCTTATAGGGAACCAACCCTGCATTGAGCAGCAGGAAATCGACCGGCCGACCTTGCTTGACCAGCGCGGCGACGGCGGAGTGAACGTTGACCGCGTCGTTCAGATCAAGCTCCAGCGGCGTGAAGACCTGCCTTTTTGTCTCCGCCGCGAGTTGAGCGACCGTTTCCTTGATCTGGGCCAGGCTGCGCCCGGTGACAATGACCTCGCGGTAGCCCTTGGCGGCGAGCAAGCGGGCTGCCGCATAACCGAGCCCGGAAGTAGCGCCGGTGACGAGCGCGATCGAATGTTTCATTGGCGTCTCCTGTATTTACTGTCTTGCAGCGTTACATACGCGAGAGTACGATACTCATAGATGCAATGCAAGGAGTTTCGTACGCTATGGTAACTAATGTTGCGAAGCGTCCCCCAGGACGTCCAAAAGGCTTTATCCCTGACGAAGCACTCGACCGTGCCGTTGAGATGTTTTGGGAGCATGGGTTTGAAGGAGTCGACATGGATCGAATCGCGCGCGCCGTGAACGTCACCAAGCCCGCGCTATACCGAGCCTTCGGAGACAAGTCCACCCTGCTGCTTAGGGCGGTTGAGCGCTATGCGCTGATCTATGGAGCTCCCAAAATGGCAGCATTTCAAGCGGAGTCGGACATCCACAAGGCCGTAACCGGCTTTTGCGAGGCTACCGTCAACACCGCTTCAGGCGACGCCCGCAGCGGCTGCATGTTGGCCGCCGCTGCGCTGGGACATTCGGAGCGGGTGACAGAGATTCGTTCCTGGCTCGCGAAGGGTTTCACGGCATCCGCTGATATTTTCGCGAAACGTTTCGAGCAGGAGATAAAGGCGGGGCGCCTGACTCGCACACCCTCTGCCAAGGTGCGTAGCCGTTTGCTCGTTGACTTGCTGCAGGGTGTGCAGCTTCGCGCCAAGGTTGGTGTCACTCGCGAGGAATTGCTGGAAGATGTCCGAAGCTATGTGGCCCTGATTCTTGGCTAGCAAATCTAACGCACGTCTCGGGGGATGCGTGCGGACGGGGCCAATCGCCGATGCGCCCATCGAGCAAATCTTAGCTTCGATGCCGACCAGCCGTAAGAGCGCCCCACCCTTCCTAGATGTGCCTTCCGGTCCCGGAAACTTCCCCAAAAGGTCCGAGAAGTTGCCGTGACAGCGAAAAGGAAGGTCGTAACTTACAGAAAACAAGCGTCACGGATGGCTTCTTTTGGCGCTGTGAGGAACGATCGGGAACCGTTATCGAACCCGTATCAAACCCACGACCTCTGCCCGAATCGGAATTTGGCTCAATGAGTGCTTCGGCCTGTTGGCACGAATCGAAAGCGTGAGGCGGGACGCGATTTATTTGAGCGGGCGTGAGCCTGCGATGAGTATGTCTACCAGTCTCCTGGCACTTTGCTGCCAGTCAGCGCCGGAGCCCACATGCGAGACGCCGATCAGCGCTCGAAGCAGGTCGGATGCATCCAGGTCTCTTCGCAGATCGCCACTTCTCTTAGCCCGCTTTACCAGCCCATCGATTGCGCCCTGGATCCGGCTGCGTGAACCTTCATGAAGCCTGGACGGGCCTCCGGCAATGGTATTGAGAGCGGGTGCAATGATGTGCTTTGCCGCGATGTAATCGACCAGCAGCAGCATCCAGGCTCGAAGCGCTTCGAGAGGGGACATGGTCTCGGCGAAACGGGCCGCGGCCGCCGCGAGTTTCTCCACTTCGTTCCGGTAAACACCTTCGATCAGCTCATCGCGCGTAGGGAAATGGCGATAGAGGGTACCTGCTCCAACACCCGCCTGCTTCGCGATCTCCTCCAGGCTGGCATTGGCGCCTTGTCGAGTAAAGGCTGCCTTCGCGACTTCAAGAATGCGCTCGCGGTTGCGCAGCGCGTCTGAGCGTGGTTTCCGGGCGTGTCGTGAAACGCTTCTTCGTCATCTCCAAATTTCTTGCAACCGGAGGCTCCCTCCGATTATCTATTCATACGGAGGCTACCTCCGTTTTAATCGAGGCCGCCTCCTTTCGTCAATCTAGCTCGAATCAGATCAGGGAGGCTCATATGCGTGTATTCGTTACCGGCGCTACAGGATTTATCGGTTCCGCCGTCGTGAAAGAACTTATCGGTGCGGACCATCAAGTCCTCGGACTGACTCGCAGCGATGCAGGCGCCGAATCGCTCTTTGCCGCGGGCGCCCAGCCGCATCGAGGCGATCTGGAGGACCTGGAAAGCCTGCGCAGCGGAGCAGCCGCGACCGATGCCGTCATCCACACTGCCTTCCGGCATGACTGGTCGAAGTTTGCGGAGAGCTGCGAGCTGGACAAGCGCGCCATCGAAACCATCGGCGCCGTGCTCCAGGGTTCAAGTCGCCCGTTTATCGTCAGCTCTGGCGTCGGAGTGGCTCACGGCCGCGCCGCCACCGAGGACGATCCACCGCTTTCTTCCCCATCCCTTCCTCGGGTATCGGAGGTGACGGCTGTTGCACTGATGGAGCGCGGAATTCACGCACTCGGTGATGCGTCTGCCGCAGGTCCACGACACGGTAAAACAGGGTCTCGTCACGCCGCTGATTGCGGTGGCTCGCGCTAAGGGAGTCTCGGCGTATATTGGCGATGGTCACAACCGCTGGCCTGCCGCGCCCGTGTCAGATGTGGCCCGGCTCTACCGGCTCGCGCTGGAGAAAGGCACAGCGGGAGCACGGTACCACGCCGTCGCCGAAGAGGGTGTGCCGCTCAAAGACATCGCCACCGCTATCGGCCGCGGGCTGAATGTGCCCGTTCTTTCCATTTCGCAGGACCAGGCCCAGGAACATTTCGGCTTCCTCGGGTTCTTCGCGGGGAGGGACGCTCACATCTCCAGTGCACAGACTCGCGCAAAGCTCGGATGGAACCCCACCGGCCCCTCGCTGCTCACCGATCTCGGGAACATGCGCTATTCCGAAGTCTGAACTTAACCCCACAATCACGGAGGAATCGAAATGCAGAAGACATGGTTCATCACTGGCGCTTCGCGCGGGTTTGGCCGCATCTGGGCTGAGGCTGCTCTTCAACGCGGCGATCGGGTTACAGCGACCGCCCGCAAACTGGCCGACGTCACCGATCTCGAGGAACGTTTCGGCGACTTAGCGCTGCCCCTCAAGCTCGACGTCACCGACACCGCGCAGGTGCAGCAAGCAGTTCATCAGGCATACGCGCACTTCGGCCGGCTGGACGTCCTCGTCAACAATGCCGGTGCGAGCCTGTTCGCCGCGACAGAGGAAGCGACCGAGGAGCAGATCCGCGGCCTCTTCGATGCAAACTACTTCGGCATGGTCCGGGTGCTCCAAGCGGCGCTGCCTTTGTTGAGAAAACAAGGGAGCGGTCACATTCTCGGTGTCTCCAGCGGGCTTGGGATTGCGGCATTGCCAATGATCGGCTTCTACTCCGCCACAAAGTGGGCTGTCGAAGCGCTCCACGAAGCCCTTGCGCCCGAGGTGAAGGCGTTCGGGTTGAAGGTGACACTCGTTGAACCCGGAGCCTACGCAACCGATTTCGGAAAGTCCTCACAGGTCGCGGATGTTCTGGAACCATACGCGGAATTCCGGAAGCAGTTTCTGATGCATCTGGCGAATGTTGAACGGGGCGATCCGGACGCGACGGCAGAAGCCATCCTGAAGCTTGTGGACGCGGAAAATCCGCCGCTGCGACTTGGCATGGGCACTTCTATTCTGCCCAGGGCCCGCGCCGCATATGCGGAGCGGATCAAGACGTGGGAAGCGTGGGATGATGTGGCGAATGCCGCCATGGGCGAGCCGAAGAAGTCGATGGCAGAGTGGATCGAGCAACAGGGTTACGGAACACCGGATCAGGAATAAGGATGGGATCTACACCTTTCATTAGAAAAGAAGATGAAAGGATCAAAACAGGAGAGTTCCCGCCAAATAACAATAACAAAGAAGATTGCGTCGGTGACTGGCGGGAACGTCCACAATTAAAAACGAGAAACGCCCCTTCCATCTCGCGCCGGGCGTCAACGAGCGAATAATCGCCGAGGCGCTCACCGAGCCGGATTGGTACCGGAATGTCGGCATGGCGACTGGAACCCAGTGACGTCGTGTGACGGTCCCGTAGGCTCCCTGACGCTGCGGCGTTTCCCAGTATCTATATTGCAGGTTTGAGGAAATGCCATGATTTCACACAAGCTTGTTCCCGACATACTCCACCACGCCGCGGTCGCGCACCGGCCGCTCCTGATGGTGTAGCAGAGGCAATCCTGGAAAAAGGGACAGGATTTCGCCCTCCGCCAGCGGCCGGAGATTGGCCGGAGCAACTCCTTCGTAGGAGTCGCATGCGCTGCTTTTGCAAATCAAGAAGCCACCGGGCTTTAGCGTCGAAAGCACCTGCGGACAGATGTCCCGATCCAAGTGGTAGAACATCACGACCAGGTCAAGAGAAGCAGGCTCGAAGGCATATTCCTTGGCATCGAGCGCCAACAATTTCAGCGTTAAGTCTAGCTGTTGCGCTTTTTGTTCGAGTTTACGGATCGCGACCTCGGAGATATCCACGACTGTAACCTGCCAGTTTCTTTTTGCCAGCCAAAGCGCATGCCTGCCGATCCCGCCAGCCAGGTCAAGGGCCGTGCCGCCGTTTGGAAGCGAACTTGCTACAAACTGCTCGAACGCCGACACGAAAAAAGGGTCCGGCTTCTCTAGTGAGGGGAGGCCTTGTCCATATTTGAGGTCTCAATGAGAGCGCTGTTCATCTAAGGCCATGTACAGAATATACTATAGGGTACTATATTATATGGGAGAGGTGACGGATGGCCCACACGACCAAAGACAAGAAGAAATTGCTGTCACGCATTCGCCGGATCAAAGGGCAAACGGAGGCGATTGAACGAGCCCTGGAGTCAGAGGTTGAGTGCGACGAGATTCTGCAACTGGTCGCCTCGTGCCGCGGTGCCCTCAATGGATTGATGGCGGAGCTGATCGAGGGCCACTTGCGTTTCCATGTCCTCGATCCCAGGCAGAAAGCCCGGCCCTCCCAGCTTGAGGCAGCAGACGAGTTGATGGCGGTCGTGAAGCGATATCTCAACTAAATGACGGAGACATTATGAGCGTTACCAGTGAGCAGCACAACAGTCGCGGCGTTGCCGGCGAAGCTTCTACCCACTCTCATTCATCATGTACCTCCTGCGAAGTGTCGGCGGAACATGACCACGACCATGAACATGGCTTTGAGCTCCTCGAAGTCCTTCGCGTCGTCTTTGTCGCACTGGCCGCAGCGGCAGTCTGGTTCCATCTGTGGGAGTCGTTCCATAGGGTCAGCGTGATCGGGCTGGTGGCTACCCTGATCGGCGGTTACCCCATCTTCAAAGAAGCATTCGAGAACATTCTCGAACGCCGCATGACGATGGAACTTTCCATGACCATCGCGCTCCTCTCCGCACTGGCGATCGGAGAATTCTTTACGGCGCTGGTTATCACGGCCTTCGTGCTGGGGGCCGAAATCCTCGAAGGGTTGACGGTAGGCCGCGGACGCCGCGCCATTCAGGACATGCTCAACTTTCTCCCGCAGACTGCCAGCGTGCTGCGTGACGGCCAGACCCTTGACGTACCCACCGATACCATCCTCCCCGGTGAGATTGTCCTCATTCGCCCCGGCAGCCGAATCCCTGTCGATGGCCAGGTGGTCAGCGGCCACTCCTTTGTAGAGGAAGCGGCCATTACTGGCGAACCCATGCCGAGTGAAAAGACGGCAGGCAGCGCCATGTATGCCGGCACGATCAATCAAACCGGCACACTTCAGGTCCGGGTCGAACGCCTGGGCAAAGAGACCACTTTCGGCAAAATCATTGAAGCGGTGGAAAGAGCGGAACACTCCCGCGCACCGATTCAGAAGACCGCTGATCGGCTTGCCGGGTATCTGGTCTATTTCGCGCTCGGCGCCGCCGTACTCACCTTTCTCATTACGCACAACACTCGTTCGACCATCTCTGTCATCATCGTGGCTGGCGCCTGCGGCATCGCTGCGGGCACTCCACTCGCGGTCCTCGGCGCAATCGGGCGTGCGGCGCAGCAGGGGGCCATTATCAAAGGTGGTATCTACCTAGAGGCGCTGGGGTGTCTGAATACTGTCTTCTTAGACAAGACTGGCACGCTGACGCATGGCATGCCGCTCGTCACCGAGGTCAGCCCCGCGCCGGGCATCTCCGGGCAGGCGATGCTCCAGGCAGCCGCCAGTGCTGAGAGCGGTTCGGAACATCCTCTCGGTCGAGCCATCGTTCGTTGTGCAGAACAGCGGGGTATCCCCATCACTCACCCCGATCACTTCGAGTACCGCATCGGTCGCGGGGTATTGGCCTCGCTGCATGGACAACAGACCGTGGTGGGCAACCGCGCGCTGCTTGGGGAACTCGGTGCCGAACTTCCGCTGTCAACAGCCGAAGTCCACGGGACTGAAGTGCTGGTTGCACAAGCAGGGCGCTATCAGGGCGTCATCCTGGTAACCGACCAGTTGCGCGACAGTTCCGCCCCAGCAATCAAAGCGCTCACGGACATGGGTATCGAAGTTGCTTTGTTGACCGGAGATACGGAGCAGGTCGCCGAGGCCGTCGCCGAACAGCTCGGCATTCTTCAGGTTCACGCCGAACTTTTGCCGGAGCAGAAGACGGATTTTGTCGCCGAGCAAGTGAAGAAGGGCAGAACAGTTGCCATGCTGGGAGACGGCATCAACGATGCTCCCGCGCTCAGCGAAGCGACCGTCGGCGTGGCGATGGGAGCGGGTACTGATGTGGCCCGTGAGAGTGCCGACATCGTTTTGATCGGCAACGACCTGATGAAGTTTGTCGAGACGGTCCGCATCGCACGGAACTGTCGCCGGATTATCTTCCAAAATTTCTATGGAACTCTGATTGTCGATACCATTGGCATTGGCCTGGCTGCGGCCGGTCTCCTCAATCCGTTGTTGGCAGCATTCATTCATGTCGCGTCCGAGCTGACCTTCATCCTGAATTCGACGCGACTGCTTGCACCCAGGCAGAAAGAGGGCGTACCTCAATCTATGACTGTCAGGAAAGCCAGTGCATAGTCGCGTGACCAGTAACGGGAAGTCGGCCAGCATCCGGGCTTCCAGTGAACAGTCGGCTAAACTTGATCCCGAGGCCTTTGGCGGTACCGAAATGCAGTGGTTAAGGCAAAAACACCGAGGGCAGAAAAGCGCAACAACCCCATCGTGGAAAGCGGCTAGAATCGCATGTAGAAGCCTATGGAAAACAGCCAAGATGTTCAGTCTGTCCGTGAGTTTTTGGAACGGGTGTGGCTCAAACCGCTCCCAACAGACACCGAGATAAGTCTATTTCGAGGTCAGTTGCACAACCATCTCCTTCTTCCAAAGCTGTTCCGCGCGCCGAACACCCCCAGTATGGTCCAAGAAACAGAAGGCAAGATGCTTGCATTCTTGAAGCAGGCTTCTCCCCATCTCGCACCCTCGCGGCCCGACAACGAGTGGGACTGGCTAAGCCTCGGCCCAGCACTACGGTATGTCAACACGAATGTCAGACTGCCACGATTCATTCGTAGCGTAACGCATCCAGAGGATCGACATTTCCCGCACGCCTAGCTGGCACCCAGCACGCCAGGAGCCCAACGGCGACGAATAAAGTTCCTACGACAATGAATGTCGCGGGATCGCTGGGCTGCACCTCGAACAGGAAAGTTCTCAATACCCGGGACAAAATAACTGCGAGGACAATACCGGCAAATACGCCTCCCGCGATCAACCGGAACCCTTCACCGAAGATCAGCATGCGAATGTCTTTTTGCTGCGCACCGACAGCACTGCGAATGGCTAACTCCCGACGGCGCGAGGCCACGGACAGCGAAATCACGCCGTAGATTCCCACCAGCGTCAGTACGCTTCCCAGCACCGAAAATCCGCTCAACAAGTGCATCGCGAAGGTCCGCGATGCCAGTGATTCGTCGCGAATCTGCTCGAGCGTCTTCACGTTTTCGATGGCGGCAGTTGGATCGACAGCACGCAGTTCGCGCTCGACCGCAACGACCACCGCGCCCGGATCGGCTGTTGTTCGCACCACCAGATGCTTGGAGAATGCCTGTGCCTGCCATAGGGGCAGATAAATCTCCGGTGAAGGCGCTTCAGTCAGATCATCCGTTCGCCCATTTGCAATTTCACCGACAATCTCGGTGCCGGGTTTATCTCGTCCATTTAGCCAGAATTTCCGTCCAACGGAGTTGCTGTTGGGAAAATAGCGCTGCGCAAATGCCCGGTTCACAATGGCCACGTTTGGCGCTTTCTCATCGTCCGTCGATCGAAATTCCCGCCCATCGATCAGCGCCAGTCCCATCAACTTGAAATAATCAGGTGTCACTGCACGGAGCGGCAGAGCTATTTTGTCGCTTTCTTTTGCCGCTGGCGGCTGACCCTCAATATCCATAGTCGCGGGCCAATTGTTGCCCGTAAGTGGAACACCCCAGGCAAACGCGGCGTACTGAACGCCCGGAATAGCTGCGACGCGCTCGAGGGCCTGTCGATGAAAAGGAAGCCAATTTGAGCGGTTTTGCACCTCGGTGACACTCATGGTCAGAATTCGACTTGCGTTATATCCCGTCGGCACCTCCGCGATTTTGATCATGGTGCGAATCAACAGGCCCGCGCCTACGAGAAGTGCCAACGTCAACGATGTCTGCAACATCGCAACGCCGCGCAGCAGTCGTCGTTCTCCGATTCCCGCAGTTCCCTTCGGCCCCGCATCTTTCAGCACTTCCATCGGATTCAAACGAAAGGCGCGCAGCGCCGGAATTGCTCCCGCGGAGAACGCGGCGAGCACGGCCAACCCGAGTCCCCACCCCAAAACTGACCAGCCAGCTGTAACTCCATCGAGACGCGGAACAGCATGCTGAGCGATGACCTTGAACAGTTTCACGGCGAAGATGGCCAGCCCGACTCCTAGCGACCCGCCAAGAATCGCCAGAAGCACGCTCTCCGTCAAAATCTGTCGAAGAAGGCCGATGCGGCCCATGCCCATTGCAATCCGCACTGCATACTCCTGTTGTCGCTGCAGTCCGCGCACAAGCAGCAAAGCTGCGGCGTTCCCGCAGGCGATCAACAACACCAGTGCCGCCGCTCCGAGCAGCGGAAACAAAATTCGTCTGCCACCGCGGTTCATTTCATCCGTTAATGGCTCCAGTTGCGGCGAGAACCCTTCAAACCGCTTTTCTGCGCTGCCTTCTCGTGCGACGATTGCGGACAGCTCCTGCAGGCCCTGCTGCGGAGATACGCCGCCGCGCAGCCGGCCGACCACGTACCAATCGGGATCTTTCATGGACTTCGGGTCCGGACTGGCAGGCACCCACATGTCGACCGTCGCGTTGACGTCGTAATTCGGCTCTTTCGCTGCGCCGGGCGAAGGCAGAAATCGCACGCCGGGTTCCATCACTCCGATGACAACCGGTGACGAATCCCAGCGGCTGATGCGCACCGTTTTGCCGATAATGTCTCTGTCACCGCCAAACGCACGCTGCCAGAACTCGTATCCGAGCACGATCGACTTCACATGTCCCTGCCCAAAATCCGAATCGTCGAAGCCGTGCCCGAGGGCCATCTTCAAACCCAAAAGGCGGAAATAGTCTTTGCTTACGTTCATTCCCTGCATCGACTGGCTGCCATCATTGCGAATCAGGAAATTGAATGTCCACCCATACCCCGCGATCCCCTGAAACGATCCCACCTTCTCGTTCCATTCCATCCACTGCTGAGCAGCCCAGCCTCGCGGGCTGTCCATCTTTTGTCCATCTGTGCGCGCGGATTGAACCAGCATGAGCTGCTGCGGCTTCTGATACGGGGGCGGGGTGAGCAGCACGCCCTGTATCAGGCTGAAGACCGCGGACGTTGCACCGATTCCCAGAGCCAGTGTTAGTACCGCAATCACAGTAAATGCAGGGCTCTTCCAGAGCATGCGGAGTCCGTAACGGAGATCCAGCAGAAGATTGGGGAAAAACAGGAGCGTGCGCGATTCACGATGACGCTGACGCAGCAGTGTCGTGTTGCCAAACTGGCAGCGGGCTGCTGAATCGGCATCTTCCGGGCCCATTCCCTGGCGAATGTACTTCTCGGTCAGGAGTTGAAGATGCATCTTCGTCTCCAGGTCAAATTCGGTCTCGGCTTGCCTCTGCCCGAAGAGGCCGCGCACTCTGGACACGAGTCGAAGGATCCATGCAGTCATCGCTATTTCTCAGCCTCCAAGCGCAAGACTCGGCCGATCACTCCGGAGATCCGATTCCAATTTTCCGTCTCGACCGCAAGTTGCTTCTGGCCTTTTCTAGTGATCGAGTAAAACCTCGCCTTGCGGTTGTTTTCTGATGTTCCCCACTCGGATTCGATCCATCTCTGCTGTTGCAGCCGCAGCAGTGAGGTATAGACCGTGCCCTCATTCAAAGTGAGTACATCCTCGCTCACCTGCTCGATGCGGCGTGCAACTCCGAATCCATGCAGAGGACCCAACGCATGAAGGGTCTTGAGGATCATCATGTCCAGCGTGCCTTGCAGAACTTCAGATTTATCGCCGCCCAAGATCGCTCCTTTGGCCATTGCAAAGAACATACCACTACTCATTTGGAACGTCCATAGGTAAATTGAGTTCGAAGCGCCAGCATTTTCATTCGTTGCTTCCGTCGGCCGCTCGTTGTGAAGCTCTGAGGGCCGCCGAATGCACCGAACAGGGTTTACTAGACATGCGTCGCCCGAAGCAGCTTCCACCTGAGCGGTATTTGATTCTTTCAGTAGTCGATCTACGCAAAATCGCCATAAGCGGCCAATCAGTTCCCGTTTTAATGGTGTGTAAAATATTGCGGTAGTCGCAGGCAATATTGCCCTGGCTTTGTTGAGTTCACCATCGGCCGTTCCAAAGCTCTCGGTTACTCGAGTTACGATCTCCGCCACAGGTGTGGCTTTGAGGCCCAGGCTGGCTCCTGGAAGCCAGAAGCTCTGTCCAAATGATTTCCAGTCCGCCGAAGCTACTGGTGAGTCCGTTATTGCGGGCTGGGCTGCGCTAGCCAAACCGTAAGAAAACCCGCTGAAGAATAATAGAACACCTCTGAACTCCGCGCCAGATCAGGGTCTCCGCTCACCAGCGAGTTTTGCAACGTTGGCCGGTTATCTCCGCCAGTCACTCATCGAGCAAGGCCATCGGAAACGTGCATTGGCCTCAGGTCATCAGTTGAAGTTGATTCCTTCCGGTTATCCGTTACTCAAACTGCATCGTTTAAGCGCCGGTAGACCAGATCGATTTCTGAAAAAGCATTACAAAGAACAAGCTTCGCAGTTCTCGCAGAGAGGATCAGCAGCTACCCGGAGGCAGGAGTCTCCCGCTTTTTTGCAGTGGCGTTTCGAAGAGGGAAATGTCGGGTGCCCAGAGTTCGCGCGTGGTAGGGCTGGCATCGTGAATCCATGCCGGGATAGTTTCGAATACATGCCCGCAGAGCCTCCAGGCGTGCAGATCATGCGAGCAGCGAACCGGAAACTGTCCTTCTTTTTCATTTGAAGTTGTCGCGAATACGTAATACGTGTCTCCTTCGTGAGCGATGGAGGGATCGGCTCCGACTGAACCCGTGTTTTGGAAGCTGAAGGGGTTGAATGTCCCTTGCCGCTTGACCGCCTGGCCGGAGACACGGTTGGGACGAATGCCATTGTCGAAACCGGGGATACCGTTGGCCCCAAAGAAGCTGATCGGTTGTCCGCCAAGATAGCGTTGCACGCCGCTGACTCGCCAATCGGAAATGACCGCACCTACAGGCTTTGGCGCGTTGGCTAAAACTTGTTTTCCGTGTCCAATGGACAGCTCGTAGAGATAGCTCACCACGAAGTTGTTGGGAATATCTTCGTTGCTGACCGCCTTTTCAGCTTTGTGGTCGTACGGATTCTGTGTTCCGCCCTGGTTTTGCAGTGTGCTGTAGTAGGGCTGGATCGCGTCTGCATCGGTAAGCGTCTTGGAGAATGTGTACGACGCAAGAATGTTGAACCCGTTGTGGAAGCGCTGCTCCAGCTTGGCTGTGAGTGCATCGTAACTGGACTGTCCGACGTTTTGCAGATAGCTGGCCTGGTTCATGTAGCCGTATTGGGGATGCGGCCGCAGAGCCTGCTCAATGGGTTCGGTGAATCCCCATTCATTAATGAAGTTGGCGTATGGCGGCGTAATTCCTGGAGGAGGAAGTCCGATCCACCAGTAGAGATAGCTGCCCATGCTTAGGTCCTGCAGTTTGGTCATTGGGATAATCGAGCAGACCATGCAGGTGCGTTGCGTGATTTCCCAGGTAGCCGAGCGAGAAGAAAAGGTTGGGGTTGATCTGAATCTGGTTTTCCAGCGTCCAAGTCTCGACCATTGCCGGCCGTCCGTTTGTGCTGCCCACGTAATCGATTGCCTGCGTATTTAGCTGGGTTGGATCGAGATCGGGTGACGTCGGCAGAACAGGCAAGCCGGCATCAACTTGCGGGCCTGACAACGGATCAGCAGTGAACAGCGTTTGATTCGCGGTGAATCCTTGCAGGGTACCTTGTCCGAAGTCGGCGTAAACCGGCGGACCATGTCGGGGTTGTCCACGATCCACCCGGAGCCGTAGCTGCGACGGATCAAGCCGCGAGCGCCACGTGGGGCAAGCGCCCTTAGCGTTCACGGCTCAGTCCGTTTGGCAGGTGTCGCCTACTTCTCCAGGTCGATCGGGGTGGCTCGATAGGCGTGAAGCTCCCCTGTGCTGGTCATGGCGAGGCCCGTGATTTCCCCGCGGCCATTGATGGAGCAAGCCAGCAGCAACGATAGTTTGGAGTTTCCGGGGATCAGAGTGTTGAGGTCCGTCATGACGCCCTTGCGCCAGAGGAACGCGCGGGGATTAAAGTTGCTGTCCACCGAAAGCCCGACAACGTCGCCGCGCTCATTGATGCTATTGGCTACGCTGGCAAAATCGCCGTCGAGGGTGCCGAGGTCGCGCATCCCGGTAACCTTGTTCCAAATAAAGCCGTGAAAAGTCTCATTGCCGGCGAAGACCAGGTCCGAGAGACCAACCACCTCGCCCCGGTTGTTGATGTCCCAGGCCAGGTTTCCTCCGCCCATGCCGCTCCAGTCTCCCAGCGTGCCGAGATCAGTCACCGTGCCGTTCTGCCATAGCAACGCGTGGACCGCCTCGAGGTTGAAGAGGCTGTTTGTATTGAAAGCTGCGCAGTTTCCTGACGCGCCCACAATCTGCCCCTGATCATTCCCCGAAGTAGCCACTCCTTCGAGATCGCCGCCGACCGTGGGCAGTTCCTTGATCTTGCCGTGCTCCCAGACGACGGGTTTGAACTCATACAGCTGTGGGGCCGGGCAACCGAGGTCCGGGGTCGTGTTTTCCGCAAATCCCAGAACCATCCCCGCATCCGTAATCTGGTTGCCGCCGCCGTTGTTGCCTCCCAATGTTGGGAGAGCCGCCATCACTCCACGTTCCCACACGAAGGGTTTGCAAATCGCGTGAGATCCGAAGCCGCAGAAGTCTTCGTCGTTTGGATCCGGGTCCGGTGTTTCAGCTTCTCCCGTCGCCTGGTCGCGAGCGTTATCGCCGAACGCCGTGCTGTTCATCCCGCCCAGCGTTCCCAGGTCGGCCACCGCCTTCCTGAACCAGAGGACGGCATGTTGCGAATTGTCTGGGCGGACGGCAACACCCGATACCACGCCATTCCCGTTCATATGGAACGGTTCACTGAAAGTTCCGCCCTTCAATGTTCCGAGGTCGGTGACGGTAAACCGGAGATGTTCGGATTCCGGTTCTGCAGACGCGGAGCTCACTTGCGCTACAGTTTCATTGGTCATTGCGAAGGCGGCTACAAGGCTCGCCGCAGAGATCGTCATGAGTAGTCTGGATTTCATTTTTCTCTCCTCAGCCAGAGGGCCGGGCGACGAGGGCTCCGGATGTCCCTGCACTGGTTCGCATACTGAGCCCGCACGTGATGCCGGAACAATGGAGAGGTTCTGGAATGTCCTGTATTTATCTGTAGCAATAACCCTCTCGATAACAGTCTCTTAGCTACTTCGTGCGGGAAGCGATGTAAGATTTAAGCTTCCAGACGGATGTGCCTGCCCGTGACTGCCGACCGCGTTCAATTTGAAGGCTATGAACTAGACCTCCACGCTTACCGCTTGCGACGCGCAGACCGCACGCTGAAGCTAGAGAGAATTCCCATGGAGGTCCTGTTCCTGTTGGTGGAGCGACGGGGACAGCTGGTGACACGCGAGGACATCATCGCCAAGCTCTGGGGCAACGATGTCTTCGTCGATACCGACAATGCGATCAACACCGCCATCCGCAAAATCCGCATGGTTTTGAGAGACGACCCGGAGAAACCGCGGTTTATCCAGACCATCTCCGGGAGAGGCTATCGCTTTGTCGCCAAGGTGAGCGCGGTCGAGGACCCGTTGGCGATCGAAGCTCGTGGCACTGTGGAGAGACCTGTCGATGGGGATAGCTCGGCATTGAGAACGGATGCTGCCCTGCCTGTAGATTCGGGGCCTTTGGAGACAACGGCGGAGCGAACGCAATCTAGGGTCGCCCCGGAACATGCAATCGAACCCCGAGGCGTGCATCGCAACAGTGTCATCGTCTTTGCAACCATTGCCGTACTTGCATTGACTTCAGCCTCCTACCTTCTCTTCCATCGCCGACACACGCTTACTGACCGCGACACGGTTGTGCTCGCCGACTTTACGAATACGACGGGCGACCCGGTCTTTGACGAAACGTTGCGGCAAGGCATGGCGGTGCAACTCGAACAGTCGCCCTTCCTCAACTTGATGTCCCAGGGGCGCGTACAGCATACGTTGAGCCTGATGGGTAAGCCGACTGATGCGCGACTGACTCCGAAAATTGCCAGGGAAGTCTGCGAAAGGACTGCAAGCGCTGCAGAGCTCGAGGGTTCTATCGCGCCACTCGGCAGTCAATACGTTCTCGGTCTGCAGGCAAGGGAGTGCCGGAGTGGAGACGTTCTGGCGGAAGAACAAATACAGGCGCCACGGAAGGAAGACGTTCTGAGTGCGCTCAGCCAGCTGGCTAGCCGATTCAGAAAGCGCGTTGGCGAATCGCTCATAACAGTCGAGAAACACAATACCCCGCTTGCCGAAGCTACCACGCCATCGCTTGAGGCCCTCAAGGCGTACAGCATGGGGGTAAAGGTTGTTGCATCCAGAGGTGAGGCAGCGGCTCTTCCCTTTTTCAAGCAAGCCTCAGAGATTGATCCGAAATTTGCGTTGGCCTACGTCCGCCTTGGCCTCATGTATGGCACTTTGGGTGAGTCGGAATTGGGTGCTGAGAGTACGGCCAGGGCGTATGAATTGCGAGACCGGGCCAGTGACGAAGAAAGGTTCTTTATCGATGCTTCCTACGACTCGCGAGTGACGGGAAATTTCGAAAAGGCGCAACAGACTTGTGAAGCATGGGCGCAGGCGTATCCCCGTGCATCGCTGGCGCACCTATACCTCGCCGGATTTATCTACCCGGCGTCAGGAAAATATGTGAAGGCAGTCGAAGAGTCCAGAAAGGCAATCGAAATCGATCCTGACTTCGCCGTCGGATACACCCTTCTCGCCGGCAATTCTGTCGAGCTTGATCGCTTTAAGGATGGGGAAGACGCCCTGCGCAGAGCAGTGGATCGCAACCTCGACACTCCCGAAGACATGGTTCAGAGTTTCGACCTTGCTTTTCTCGACGGAGACAAAGCGGAAATGGCGCGGGAGCTTGGATTGGCTGCTGGAAAATCCGGCGCGGACTATTGGATGTCCGATCACCAGGCCTTCGTTTTCGCATATAGCGGACACCTTCAGGAGGCGAAGAGAATGTCCCAACACTCCGCAGATCTGGCCAACCAGCTCTCCCTTGGCGAAAGGGCCGCGCTCTCCAAAGCCGGAATCGCGATCGTGGAGGCGCTCTTCGGCGATAGTTCGGCGGCGAAGCGGGACGCTCTTCTGGCTATGCGATTTACGAAAGACCGTGAAGTGGAATATGGGGTTGCTCTGGCGCTGTCTCTCGCCAGGGTCCCCGTCCGGGCCCAGAAACTCACCGATGATTTGGAGCAGCGTTATCCTCAGGACACTGCCGTTCGATTCAGTTATCTGCCCACGCTGCACGCTGTGCAGGCCATGAACCGGGGAGACCCTGCCAAGGCGATTGAATCCCTGCAGGTTGCTGCTCCTTTTGAATTGGGTACGCAGCGCAGCACCTTTCACGGGAACTTTGGCGCACTTTATCCCATCTACATGCGAGGCAATTCTTACCTCGCCTACCATCGAAGCAACCTGGCGATCGCTGAATTTCAAAAGGTTCTGAACCATCGCGGGATTGTTGGGAGCGATCCAATCGGTGCACTAGCTCGACTGCAGTTGGGTAGGGCGTACGCGCTGAACGGAGACAATCCCAAGGCGAAGGCCGCCTATCAGGATTTCCTTTTTCTTTGGCACGACGCCGATCCCGACATCCCGATCTTGAAGCAGGCCAGGGCGGAATACTCGAGGTTAAAGTAGAGCGACCATAGGAGGGCCAATGAAGCCGAAGGAGAACGTGCTTCAGATGCTCTCGGAAAGATTCGGAGTGTATTACCGACCAACCAGACTACTCTTCGGGTAACACCGCAATAGCCGCGCCGGGCCAAAAACTGACGATTCAATCTGCCACCAGAGACATGTACCGCCTGCGTGCCTTCTGCTTATTTGCTCTTTGCTGAACGCCGGCGATTGCCAAGAACGAGCAAAATGGCCCCGCCCGCCACAGCTCCACTGCCAGCACCATAGGCCTTAGCTTTGTCGGAGGAACTAAAACCCCACACATTGTTCAATGCCGCAGCTCCGACAAGGACGCTCCCCCCGATTACGCATAGACCAAAACCGACGCCAGTCATGATCTTGCCGCCTCTGGTCATCGGCCCATGAGCCGGGTGAGTTGGTACAGCGGTGGATTGGTCCTGTGAAGCGGTGGTCGGAGTCGTGGTGGGCTGAGCGTCCGCGGTTTGCATCAATGCCTTGAAAGGAACGGGGCCCTCCGCCATCGCGAACATGGAATGACTCAACATTCCGACTACGAGAATTGCCACTGTGATGAGTTTCATTGATTACTCCTTACAGATTCGTTAAGTCCCGTCTGTTGATTGTGTCGGCCAGCTTACTAATTTTCTCTCGCCGTTGTGTTTCATTTTTGCAAACGAGTCTGTGTCGGTGGCGTTGGCTTTCGGTCGACCAACCGCCCGTCGGCGACCCCGCAATAGGTTCGGCTCTCAATGCGCAAGATCTCTGGAAAACTGAGCCGCTAAATCTGAATGAAAAGCACTCCCAACGTTATCCGATGATGCCGAAATTCCCTGCTCCCTGCGGTGGGCGAGAAGCTTCGCAGCGGTGATCGCAAGAATGTGATGGCCTTGCGTCGTGGGGTGAAGATCATCCCAAAAAAGATAGGTGTCAGGATCGACAGGCATGCCTTGAGAACTGTCTGCGATATTTTCCAGCGAATAATCTGATGGGTTGGCGACGATTTTGTTGAACAGAGCGAAGACATCAAGCTGCGAGATTTGCAGGCGCTTGTCATGATTGAATTCGTAAAGAAGCGCGATACCGCTGCCGAGCACGGTGTTATAGAGGACGCTCGCCTCGGTCGCAGGAATCGATGTCGTGGAAGAACCGTTGAGGCGCGGAACCAGGCCGAGCGGCGGCAGGTTGGGGACGATGAACTGTGTGGCTCCTGCATCGATGAGGCGCTGGATATTCAAGGTCTGATTAATTCCCGCGTCGATCACGTTGTCCTGGGAAGTCGCGTAGAGAACGTCAATCGCGCCGCCCCAGACAATGAAGAGGGTCTTGTCGTTGATCTTAGGATGGGTAGCGAGATAGTCGGTAATCTGCTGGCCAATGTTGTTGACGTTGACTGACAGCGAATCCGATGGGCCAAAGGTGAATGCCCCGGTACCTGAACCCGTGGTGGCGAAGCCATAAGCATAGTCAGTTCCGCCGTCGAGCGAGTCTTTGATCTCCGGCTTCGAAGGCATCTTCGCCGCCAGTTGCTCGATCCACACGCCGAAGTATTTTTCGGCGGGCGGCAGCGTGTCGGCGCCGTCGGTGAATCGGCCGTCGGTATAGTCGGCATCGGGGCCGGGGATTCGGACGCCGTATTTGTCATGGGTGAGATACGCTACGTTGCCGGTGTCGGAGAGAGAGTCGCCAAACACAACGATGGAGGTGTATTCCGGGGCATGGTTCGCGTCCTGAGCACGGGCTCCGATGGTGCAGAACGTAAACACCAGCGCAGACAAGAGGCACAGAACGAAGCCCGGCCGGCGTGGCGCCGATTTCATTGACCTGGCGGCAGCCAGCGGGTTGATGGCAACACAGTGGTCAGAAACAGCGGGAAGCTTGATGAGTTGAGTTACACGCATGGGGTCCTCACGATCGGTAGAATCCGAATTCATCTGCAATGGCAGGTTGGCTGAGAACAATACTCCTGTGAAGCGTGCGGGAACAGTCCAAATTCGACTGTGCACAGGTTGGCGCGAAAATGGAACGGCCGGCAGATGTGCCCCTACAAAAATCGTCTCCCGACCAGACGCACCCGGATTCAAATAGTTTGGTGGTGTTTTGGGGCAACCGGTGTCTCCTCAAATGCTGCTTAAATGAATTCCCATCGCCACGACCATCCCTTCTCGGAAGGCTCAGTGTGGTTTCCCGGCAGCCATTTTCTTGTACTGGGCTACCTTGCTTTTCAGGGCGCTAGAATCGGGAATCAGAGGTGCAACGAAGCCGTCGCGCCGATTTCCAAGGTTATGGGGTGTACGGCACGTGATACCCGCAGCCGGGTTTCCCAACCCCGTGGCCATGTCGCTCACCATGTAAGCGCTGGAATCACAATTGATCACTCCACCCGAATTGCTGCTGAATGTCGCGCCTGTAAAGTCCGCGCTCGAGTTCACCAGCGCTAGAATTCCGGGTCCCTGGTTCGAGGTAATTTGTCCGCCGCGTAGATAGGCTTCGGAATTGCCGTCCACCACGATGCCGGCACTGCGGGCGTCACTTGCCGTCCCATTCGCTGAGATCAGATTGTTACCTTGAATCCTCAGTTGGCTGTTTCCGTAGATCTCAATGCCCGACCCTGTGTGACCTGAGATTTGGGCGTCCGCATAGAACGTGACCTGACTTCCCAGTCCGGCGCTGATGCCTACGGGGCCATTGTTCAGAACAGAACTTTGATAGGCCTGTTCGCAGTTCCACAGCGACAGTTCCGCATTCTCCTGCAAGAAGAAGCCGTGATTGTTGCTGATATCCGTTGGGCCTGCCCAGTCGTTAATTTCCAAAATCGAATTGTTATCGAGGTAAATCCCTCCCGTCCCGTTGTGATCGAAAGACGAGGGCCCCACCACACTCACGTCAGACAAAGATTCGGCGCGCAATCCCAGCAATTGATTGGAATTGCTGCTACAGCTTTGCAGGATGACCGATCGGCTGGTTTCAATCGTGAAGCCGTTTCCCGAAGAGTTCGTCACGTTCAACCCGTAGAGGAAAACACCCTGGGAGGCCGATACGGTAATACTGCCGGTCAGGTTCGCAGTCTGCCCATACCATGCCCCGATGCTGAGGTTCAGTGCGTTGCTGACGGCAACATTCTCAGTACAGGCGCCCATGACCAGGATGTATGCGCCTGGTCCCGAAACATTCGCCAATGCGGAACTGATGGTGGGATAGTCATTCGGATTGGATCCGGAGCAGTCGACGTAGAGGTACTGCTGCCCGTGTGCGGCTGCAGCGAGACCAAGGAATAGGATGAGCGTCACGAACCATCGATAACCGTCAATGAATCGACCGACTGCCGAAGCTTGGGTTGCGGTAGTCTTCGCGAGCAACTCACCGGCAAGTGAACCTCGATTTTGCAATTCCTGTTTCATGGAAGTCTCCTCGATGTTCAGGGTCGATATTGATCGACCGCGAATTCCTGTCATCGCGAGCGGCCTTGAACTTGGCCGAAATTCAAGGTATTGTGGCGCTTCGATCCCTAGGGTTCAGAGTTTTAGCCGACGGCAGGATGGGACAAGGGAAGCGCTTCCCGCCGACTGCGATCACCTTGCCGCTTTCTGCCAAAACTGGCAATCGATTCGAGATAATTTCAAAATTACTTTTTTGTTGATTTTGTAAGTGATTGAAAACTCTCACATAGTACGATTGTCCCTGCTGGAATACCGGGCGTCCCATTCAGTCTGGAGACGAGCGTGCCTGACCTGATTCGCTTCGGACCATTCGAACTCGATCTCGAAGCAGCCGAACTGCGCAGCAATGGCCGCAGCTTGCGCCTGCCGGAGCAGCAGTTCCAGATTCTCTACATGCTTCTGGTAGCCGAGGGCGGCGTGGTCTCGCGTGAGGAGATCCGCAAGCGTCTCTGGCCCAACAACACAGTGGTGGAGTTTGACCGCAGCATCAATACTGCCATCATGAAACTACGGCTGGCGCTCGGAGACACCGGAGACGAGTCGAGTTATATCGAGACGTTGGTGCGGCGCGGCTACCGACTCATCGTTCCGGTTGAGCGGGGGGAAAGCAGACCGCCCGATCTTCCGGTTCCCAAGATCAGGCACGCCTCCATGGTTGGCCTCAAAGTGTCTCACTATCGCGTGCTGGGAGTGCTGGGCGGCGGAGGCATGGGGCTCGTCTATAAGGGTGAGGACCTGAAGCTCAATCGTCCGGTGGCGCTCAAGTTTCTTCCCGATGAATTGACCTCGGACCCGCTGATCGTGCAGCGCTTTGAACGCGAGGCCCGCACCGCTTCTTCGCTGAACCATCCCAACATCTGCACAATCTATGAAGTCGAGGAGCACGACGGACAGCCCTTCATTGTGATGGAACTGCTGGAAGGCGAAACCCTGAGGGAATTAATCGCGAGATTCGCTAACTCCGCAGAAGGGGGAACGCGCGGCATCCCGGTCGCGCAGGTGCTCGACATCGCAGTTCAGATCGCCGAAGGGTTGAACGCCGCCCATCAGAAGGGCATTATCCACCGCGACATTAAGCCGGCAAACATCTTCGTTACTGCGCGGGGAAAGGTAAAGATTCTGGACTTCGGTCTTGCAAAGCTGATGGACGCGGAGGCAGAGAAATCTAGAAGACATCAGATTATCTCAGGCGCTCATCCGCCACAGCTTCGAGCTCCGGAGAAAGGTTCTAGCGATCTCACCTTGAGCCATACAGGAGGCACAAACGGTACTGCCGGATATATGTCTCCCGAACAGGTCCGCGGAGAATCGCTGGACACGCGAACCGACGTTTTTTCGTTTGGCCTGATTCTTTTTGAGATGGCAACCGGTCAACGAGCTTTCAGCGGAAATACCGCAGAAATTGTGCAAGATGCCATTCTGCACCAACAAATCCCTCAGGCGAGAGATCTCAACCCAGAGTTGCCAACGGGGCTGAGCGAGATCATCGGCAAGTCACTTGAGAAGGATCGGGAGCGACGGTATCAGAACGCTGAGAAGATGCTGGAGATCCTGAAGTGGGAAATGGAGGAGACGAAAGGTTACCCTCACGGAAACCATGTGGCATCCCTTCTTGAGGAAGCGTCCAAGAACCATGGTTCGACTCCGTGGCGGACAATCCTGGCCTTCTTGTTACTTTCTCTGGCGGCGTCTGCCTATTTCCTGATACCGCGGCTGGAATCGGCAGATTCACCGCGCATCTCAAAGTACGATCAAATCACACACGACGGTCATGCGAAGGACCTCAGAGGGACAGATGGCAGTAGGCTTTACTTCACTCGGCGCTGGCCAACGTCCATTGCACAAGTGGCGGTGACGGGCGGCACAATCGCGCCGGTTGCAGTTGAATTGCCCGCTCCCTGGATAAAAGACGTTTCTCCGGACGGGGCCGATTTGCTCGTCTTTTGTCAGGGAGATGACTCTCACCTCCCGGAATCAATATGGATCGTTCCGGTCCTCGGCGGGTCCCCTAATTACCTGGTGGAAGGAGTAGCCGCGATTTGGTCTCCCGACGGAAAGACGATTGCCTATTCAAATGCTCAAGGCGAGCTTGACCTCATCCAGAGAGATGGAACTGGAAAACGCAGGCTTGCCTTGCTGGGCGGACACATAAGGGATCTCAGCTGGTCGCCGGATGGCAACACAATTCGATTTGGTAGAGACGGCAGGCTGTGGGAAATTTCGTCGCAGGGATCCGATCTTCATGAAGTGTTGCCTGGCTGGAAGAGTGACTTTTGGGGGTCTCCTATCCCTTCCATTCGAATGGCCTATTGGGGCGGCCGCTGGGGTCCCGACGGGAGATTCTTCTTTGCATCTGACGGGCAAATATGGACCCTCGCGGAAGGGCGCGGGTTCTCCCGAGATGGGATTCCAAAGCCGATTCAACTGACATCAGGTCCAACCCTCTGGGATAAACCTATACCGAGCAGAGATGGAAAGAAGATCTTCGCCACTGGCCGCACGCGACGGGGTCAATTGGTTCGCTATGATGCGCCGTCAAAACAGTTCCTGCCATTCCTCGGTGGAATCTCCGCGGAATTTGTCAGCTTCTCAAGTGATGGAAGATCTGTGGCCTACGTTTCATATCCTGAGGGCATCCTCTGGCGTGCGAACCGGGATGGGAGCAATGCCATACAGCTCACCCAGCCTCCCCGGTACCCAAGATTGATTCGCTGGTCGCCTGACGGTACACAGATCCTCTTCGTCGACTGGACAGCGCAAGGTGTAGTGGCACTCTACAGGATCTCACCGATGGCAGGTAACACACCTCAGAGACTATTGCCGGAAGACAGCGAACCTGAGAATACTCCGAGCTGGTCACCCGATGGACGGCAAATTGTCTATTCCACTAACACAGATTGGGAAGGGGACCTAAGGTCCAACTTGCGGATTCTCGAAGTTGCGAGCAGCAAGGTCGTAACGATTCCCGGCTCGGAAGGCCTCTTCGCGCCCCGTTGGTCACCGGATGGGCGGATCATTGCCGCCCAAACCCGCGACGGAATGAGCCTGAAGCTATTCGATATCGCAACCAGGCGATGGTCAGTGCGATATTCGGGTCCAGTTGGATTTCTCGAATGGTCGTCCAATAGCCGCGCTATCAATTCTTGGCAATGGCAGGGCGATCAACTCATAAATCGAATCTCAATTGCCGATGGCAAACAAGTTCAGTTAGCGGACCTGGCCGGCGAACATTACACGGGATTCTATACTGCCTGGATTGGAATCGATCCCGCAGGTATGCCAATATTTCTTCGTGATACCGGGAGTTACGATATCTACGCCTTATCCTTACAGCAGAAATAAGATGCCGTTATTGATGGATGACGTCTAAATATCATCTCACTTCCATTCATACAAAATGCCTTCAGCCTTAACTCAACATGACTGAGCATTTCGTAGTCTCGGGTGTATAACGCCTACTCGGACAGAACTCTATTTTGAGGTGTCCGCGACGGTTTCACCTCAGTCCTCGGCGAAGGCGGAAACGCCAGGCCAGGGTGAATTCTTGGCCTTCACTCCAAGCCAAGGCCCAGTCAGGGCAACATTCCCCTCACTGGCACTGTCAAACTCCCAGTCCATTTTGAAATTCTGAAGGTCGGTCCAGCCATCGCTCGACCCCACGTATCCACATGAAACGTGTGAAAATGGAACGGTGGCTCCCAAGGCAAGACATTTGCCATTTTTTTGCGCCATCAGAATCCGTTGGCCGTTTGCAATCGCAATGTATTCGTTGTTTCCCGCTCCTCCGATCTCAAGATGTGGCGCGCAGAGATCGAAAAGCTTGAGGTTGCTCAGGAATGATTTGCTCGCTCCTGTGATCCGCGTGCGTTGAAGCAGGCAAGGAAGATGCGGGTCGCCAATCACCTCCTTGGTAATCCTGTAGCGCCCGTCAGGATCTGCATTCGTACAGCGATATCCCAAAGCATGATCGGAAATGCGCTCAACCGAAATATTAAGGTCGGCGCTTCTCTTCATAAAAGAATGTGCTGCCGTCAGTGACCAGAAACTGCAGATCGCGGAGCTGCGGCCGGTCAATCGTCGGATAGTAGACCTCAGTGACGATCCCATTCCAAATCGTGAACCAGAGATGGCTGGATGAGCAGTACGCTGTGCCGACGCCATCCTTGTTGCTGTGCGTCCACCGTGGCCCAATGCCTGGCTTTCCAAATGCTTCTGTTCCAGCAACTCCTTGCATCCCCGCACCTCGGCTATAAGCAGTTTAAGATGAGGAGCCGAACAGAAATTGGCCAATTCTGCTCAAACCGCTCTCCTGCGTCGGGCCAGAAAAATGGTCTGCTTGTGACAGAGTATTTTCACTCGATGGAAACGGATGTAAGCAGCATAACCTCAATGGGATCGCGGCGCCAATGCCCAAAATTGCAGGCCAAATCTGAAGAAATTCCCTGTACCTTTCCCTGTTAGCAGGGAATTCCATCCGGGAGACCAGTTCGCACTAGACTCCATCCACCGCCATTCACTCTCCATATACATCCATAACTATCCGACCCGGTAAAGCCCGCAAAACATTTAGATTCTGGATACGGATGTCCTCCGCGCACCAGCCTTTCCGCCAAGTGGAAATGCGGCCACGGTTAATGCAGGTGCGCCGCGAACAATGCGTGATGTGCAAGGATGAAGAGCGTTCGGTGATCCGCACCTCCAAAGATCAGCTGCAAAGGACGCTCCGGCACATCGATCTCGGCAATCTGATGTCCGTCCTGCGCGTAGACGAAGATTTGCCCGTTGGCAACGTACACGTTCCCGCGCGTATCGACCGCCACGCTTTCGCCTCCACGTTGTGCGAATCGCTTCAGTTCCGCGAGTGTTCCGTCGGGTTTGACCGTCGCGCTGTAGGTGATGTCTTCCGATTCGCTGCTGACATACACTTTCTGTCCCGGCTCTGCGACCAGGAACCCATACGTATCGAGGTTGTCGCTGAATCGCCAGCCGGATGTGTCATTCGCCGGGCCCTGCTGAAACACGCGGCGTGCCGGCAGAAATACGCTGCCGTCTTCAGAGACATATTCGCGCGTCTGTGGTGTGTTCACATCCGCAGCAAACATCTCCGCCAGGGTCGTGAAGCGCATCGTGTCCAGATCTAACTGGTCTTTGAACTCTCCATTGTTCCACCAGTTCACGGGAAGAATCACGGCTGCTTTGCGGTAAGGCTGCGCAGGCTGCGGCGTGAGCACCGTCAACTGCTCCGACGAACTTCCCGGCTTAAACGTGTATACCGTACTCTCTGGGCCGGCCGAGGACACCACAAGCAGATTGCCTGACTTATCAAAAGCCAGGTTCACCGGATCGAGCGGATTGTCACGTTCGACTGTGAGCCCTTCTTTCTCAGACCATCCATAGATGCGCTGGTTGTGGTGGTCGACGAAATAGAGTTTGCCTGCGGCATCCACGGCGGCACCGGAGATCGAGAAGAAGCCGTCTTCCAACTTCCTTACGGTCGTTCCCTTCTCCATCATCTCGGAAGCATCCCTTAGCTGCGGCCGCTGCGGAACCGCTAGAATGTCCAGCGCTGCGAACTCGCGTTCACGAACTTGAAGATGACGCGTCATGTCCTCGATGGCATTTTCGTAAGGGAACTTGCTCAGGCGCAGGAAAGTGCCGCAACCGTTCGCATCGCAAATGCCATATCCGCTCTCCGCGTTTACATGAACATTGCGGAAATGGATATTTGACGATCGATAGATGCGCACAGCCGCCGCAAAGGGGGCTCGCGAACGCGTTACGCGATATCCGTGATAGTTCGCAATGGTGAGATTGCGGCAGTCATCAATCTCCAGCGAAAGCGCTTCAGGGCTCTCGCCGGCTTCTTCTTCGGTTTGAGGTGCATTGATGTCCCAGTTCTGAACGTGATCAAACTTGATCTCGTTCCTTACGTGATGCTCATTCGAAAGCTCGTAGACGTGCCCGGGCGTCGTGGTGTTCGATACCAGAAAGCCGGACTGCGCAAATGTATTTGGTGTCCAGATATCTGCGAATGTTCCTCCGCCGCCATCGGCAACCCACAGACTTGGATACTGTCCGTCCCAGCGCTTGCGCAAATCGGAATCAGCTGTATGGTTGTTGTTGTAAGGGTTGGTGCCGCTGCCGTGGCCACCGAGAAAACGCACGTCATCGATCAGCGACCGCTCACCGGCCTTCCACAGAACCGCAACCGTGCGCGGATTAATGCCACCCGCGAAGATACCGATCCCGCTGAGGATGTTGTTTCCGCCTGGCGGAGCGAACAGCACAGCCTTCGGCGCACCAACCCCCTGGTATCCCGGTGTCTCATCGAGGAGATCAATTTGCGTGAGCGTAGGATGCAGCCCAATCAGGACCGTGTCGGGCTTGAGCGTAAGTGTGCCGCGCACCACGTAATGCCCTCCCGGAAGATAGAGCACTGGATGCGCATTGATGGCTCGCTGTAGTGCGGCGGTGTCATCCGTTGTTCCATCGCCCTTCACTCCCAACGCATGTACATTCACCCATTCGCCGCTCGGCGGGAGCGCTGGAATCGCAGGCAAAAGCGAGGCGGATAATGAAGCGAGCGATGCGACCTCAAATCGCGTACCGATAGACCCCATCCGCCCTTCGCCCGGCACGATCAAACCGTAAGTGAAGTTCTTGACCTCGTAGAGCGCGCCTTTTCCGACAATCGTCTTTCCGCTGTCGCGCAGTTTGGCGAAGACCGGCGCGTTGCTCAGCACCGCGTTTTCGAATCCGATCTCCGTCAACGGGCTCCTCTCGAGGCTTATCGTCACCACCGGCCCGCTGATGTTTTGAAATCGCGAATCCTTCACCCAAAGCTGATCGGGATAGCCCTCATCGATATCGATCGCCTTCGGCACATCGCGAAACGTATCGCGGATCAACGTCAATCCAGCTTCATGCTCGCGGATGGCCGCATCCCGTTGCCCCTCGAAGACGGAGTCAATCAAGGTGAACTGCCAAGCCGGCGAGGTCTTCTCCGTCAGAATTCCGTAGCGACCTCCATAGAAGCGCAGGTCCTCTGCCTCATTCCCGGTCTGGTAAATCCCGGCCAGTCCTGAACCCAGATGAAAATCCATGTGAGACAAAAACGAGTGTTGCGCAACATGAAAGCGCACCGCGACCGCGGCCGGATTATCGTCTCCGATCTCGATGTCAATGTTGCTCATTGCCGAATAGAACGTATTCGGGTTGGCATCGGCCACGTTGTTGTTCGGCGGCACCGACCCCGGCGGAGGAAACGCAATGCGATCCCCAGCCCGCGGTCGCTCATGAGGGGTCAGGCCCGTGAACATCACCATCACGCCCATACCCTTCTGGAAACCCGGCGTATCCGGCGGCAATACGAACACGGGACGCGTGGCGCCATAACCGATGAGGCGCACGCCGGGCCACAGATAGACCGTTCGCGTGATGGTGTAGCGGCCTGCGGGAACAAACACGATGCCCTCTCGCGCAGTTCCAGATGCCTTGTCGATGGCTGCCTGCAGCGCTGCGGAGCTGTCCGCAGTCGTCGCCGGGGCATCGACATAAATAGCCCTGGGATCTTCCAGACGGGTAGTGATAATGGATGCGGCGAAAGCCGCCGGACAAAAGCAGAGCGTGACAGCGGCCAGAACGGCTTTCTTCATGGGACTCCCCGGGAGGTCAGGTCTTACGCTGAGCTGCGGAATCCAGCATACCGGAACGATAACGCCGGCCTCATCTTGCCGTCTGTGCGCGTGCTAATATCCACTAATCCGGCTCGCCTGGCGGTTTGAGCCGCGGAGGTCGAAATGAGTCCAACCACAAGGCGTAGTTTCCTCAAGGCAGGTCTGGCCGCTGGAGCCATGGCAACAGTAGGAACGCTTCCCCTATCCGCGAAGCGCAGCGCGACCGATACCGTGGTGCTGGGCCGGTCAAAGATAGAAGTGACGCGGCTGGCCTTCGGGACTGGGACAGATGGCGGCGCAGTGCAGGCGGCGCTGGGGCAGCAGGAGTTTACACGGTTGGTGCGCTACGCATACGACCGCGGCATCCGCTTCTTCGAAACCGCTGAGGCCTACCAGACGCCGGCGATGCTGGGCGAAGCTCTGAAAAGCTTGCCGCGCGAGAGCTATCAGCTGATGAGCAAGGTGACCACGTTCCACGAAGGCATCGACCCGCAGGCCAAATTCGACGAGCTGCGGCGCACCTCACAGACCGAATACTTCGACGTCATGCTGCTCCACTGGCAGCACACGGCTGACTGGCCGGAGACTACGAAACGTTGGCAGGATGGGATCCTTGCCGCGCAGCAGAGAAAGATCATCCGCACCCATGGCGCCTCGGTGCACGGACTGCCGGCGCTGCGCCAGATGCCGGGTGTGAATTGGCTCGATGTGGGACTGATCCGCATCAATCACAATGGCGCGCGGATGGACGGGCCGACCTACGAGGACACCAACCACCCCGCCAACGTGAGCGAAGTGGTGGATCACATCCACCAGTTGAAAAAGGAAGAGCTGGGCGTGATTGGGATGAAGCTGTGCGGGGGAGGCCAGTTCCAGAACAGTCACGACGACCGCGTGAAGGCGGTGAGGTTCGCGTTCCAGAATGCCGGGGTGGATAGCGCTACGATTGGCTTCAAGAATACGCAAGAGATCGATGAAGCGATCAGCAACATGAACCTGGCGCTGGCGTAGTTTTTGTAACAGGTTTCAGTGAGCGACCTCATATGCGCATCAGGTCTGTCGCATCCTTACCTGGGCAGAGGTTCTATTTGTGAAGCAGAATTTCGCCGCCATTATTCTTGGTGGTACCGGACAAGTCGGCGGCGCAGCCATCGCGGAACTGCTGGCAACTTCGGAATGCCGGGAAGTGGTGATGGTCACCAGAAAGCCCATTGCGCCGCAAAGGCAGGTGCGCAACGTCGTTCTTGATACCGGCGCTGCTGACTTTGCCGAGCGCACTGCCGCGGTGGCCCGCGAGGTTCTAAGCCAAGGTCCCGCCAGCGCTGTGAGTTGTGTGGGCGTGGGTTCTGGATCGATGCGCTGGAGCGAAGAAGAATTGAAACGACTTGAACTGGGCGTCGTCGGTGCCTTTGCGCGGGGTTGCCATGATGCCGGAGTTGCCCAGTTTTGCCTGCTTTCTGCGGCAGGAAGCACAGCGCGCAGCCGGTTTCGCTATGCCCGCGTGATGGGCATGAAGGAAGACTCCGTGCGCAACATCGGCTTTACCCGCCTCGCCATCTTTCGCCCCGGCATTATTGCCGGCAACGCTCATACCCCGGGCTGGGTCGCCTGGTTGGGAAGCCTCGTGCCTGGATCGTTTGGCAGTATTGATCAGCGAATTCTCGGTCGCTCAATGGCCGCAGAGATAGCTTTGCACAGTCAAGAGGCTGGTGAAATTGCCCTCGAAAATGCAGCGATGAAAAAACTGGCTGCGCAGTTCAGCGGCGCGCACTAGGAATTTTGCGCGGAGTCAAGGCAATTGATGGCGAGTGAGGGAACCGGCGAGCTATCTCCTCACGTGCCGACTGATTTGCCATCCCTTCCGGAACAATTCTCCGTCACCGCCGAATCGCTTATCGAAAAGTCTCATTGCACAAACATGGTTCGGGGTATTACCGTCGACACTCCCCTGCCCTAATCAATTTGCGGTCAATACCAAACGGTGGTTGATGCGACAATTTCAGGGTGAAGATGAAACCAGGAGTGGATGAAATGATACGCATCGCATTAGCAGCGGTCTTTTGCCTGCCCATCCAGATGATTGCCCAGCAGTCGGTGCCGGAGATCAAATTCACGGCACAGACCGATTTTTTTAAACTGCCGCCAGAACTCTATTTTGGGGAGGCTGCAGGCGTAGCGGTCAATTCAAAAGGGCATGTTTTTGTTTTCTCTCGTGGCGGCACAACTGGCCCTGCCTATGGCGCTGCGGCGGCTCAGCTGTTCGAGTTTGATGCGGACGGAAAATACGTTCGCGAAATCGGCCACAATCTGTATGCCTGGAGTTTTGCGCACGCCGTCAAGGTCGACAACGAGGACAACATATGGGTGGCCGACAAGGGGTCGGACATGATCATCAAGTTCAATCCGGAAGGCCGGATACTGATGGTCTTCGGGCGCAAGCAAGAGGCCTCCGATGAGGGTACGGGTCCACTCAAGCATTTCAAGCCGCCCCTGCCGCCGATAGACGGAGAGTTTCGCCAGGTGACCGATATGGCCTGGGACACAGCGGGCAATACGTATATCAGTGACGGTTACATCAATTCCAGGGTTGCCAAGATCGATAAAAACGGAAACTGGATCAAGTCCTGGGGCGAACCGGGAACGGGTCCGGGCCAGTTTAGTACGCCGCACAGCATCGCCACGGATGACGCGGGCAATGTGTACGTAGCCGACCGGGGCAATGGGCGGATTCAGGTTTTCGATGGAGACGGCAAGTTTCTGCGCGAGATTCATATCAACGTCCCATACGATCACAAGATTCACCCGTGGATGGGAAAAACGCCGTCTGAAATACCTTCCACAGCGGAAGCTCCGGCGCCATTGAACAAGACCATGCTGAACGGCTCTCCGTGGGCGATCTGCATCACGCCGGGGCCTCATCAGGTACTCTTTGCGTCTGACGGCTATCCGGGCCGGATCTATAAACTCACTTTGGACGGCAGGGTGCTTGGCGTGTTCGGCGCCTCTGGCCACGGTGCAGGGCAGTTTGGCTGGATTCACGAACTGGCTTGCCCCTCGGAAAACATTCTGTATGCTGCGGAATTGCTGAATTGGCGTGTGCAAAGGTTGACGCTCGATCCAGCGCAATAATCGCTAACATATTCGAACGACGACTCTATCAGTCTCCATTTGAGTCTTCGGGCACCTGTCCTCTTCCAATCCGATATTGACTGAGACGACTGGACCGTATTCGCGGCATCACTTCTGCTTCGCTTCCGGTACCTCGATGAAACCGGGCAGGATGCGCGAGGTGGATCCGAAGATGTGGTATTTCTCGAAGCGCATTTCGTTCAGAAGGGTTTCGAAAGGGGCATAGACTTTGAAGGCCTCGCCCCACTCGCTGATCAGCATGGTCCTGCGCTGCCGGGAGATGGAGACGCTCTTTGAGGGGCAGATGAACGTCCTTGCACCTTTTCGCACCGGACGGTATTCGACCATGACGTTGGATTTTTCGAGAGGCTCCCTCCATTCCAGGTCAGCCTGAATGGTCAGGCGCATGATCGCTCCGGTGGATGGATCCACAGCGATTTCTCCGTGGAACGGCGCAGATTTCTTAAAGGGAATGGCGCCGAAGTCGTTGGCCAGGCAGCAGAACTCTGCGGTGAAGAGTTGGGTTTCCTGGGGCACGCGATAACGGAAGACGGCGAGGGGTCCATTCTCGCCCTGCTCCCAGCGCGCCCACTCCAAAGCGCTGTGCGGCAGTCTGGCAGCGGTCATCACCGCCACGAGGATAGGGCCGAAGGTGCCGATGGTCTGGAGGCGCTCCATGCCGGACTTCTGCGGGGCGCTCGTCAAGTATTGCTCTACTCTGGCGATCCCGGTCAGGGACTGGTCGCTTGTTACGGATTGGTCTTCCACCCGCTCCTTGCCGTCGTGGAAGCGAAGAATGGCGGTTGCGGTCTCGCCCTGATGCAAGGACTCGTCGCCCATTGCGGTCTTCCAGGTTTGGTTCGGTTTGGGCGGCGACTCGTGATATTGCACGGTCGTGCGGGTTGCGAAAAAATCTGGCAGCCTGGGGATTGTGGTGTTGATATAAGAGATGGTGTCGGCGATGATCTGGCGCTGCGTGGCGATGTCGGGCCGAGGTGTGGAGAGAACTTCATTGGCCGGCGGAGCGAGGAATGCCGACTCGTCGGCGACAACCTCCAACGCCTCGCGCGCGTTGCTTCCGCGCACTTCCTTCTCGAGCCTGGCTAGCTTCGAGCTGTTTAGACGTTCGGTCAGTTGCACGCCTTCGAGCTGGTGCGCTAAATCGGATCTGGAGACGTCGTGTGCGGCCGCGATCAGCGCTTCAAATTCTTTCACGGTGACAGGCTGTTTGACGGGCGGCTGATCGTGGAAGACCGGCTCGTCGTAATAGTCCTCGCAAGAGTGCGGTGTTATATCTGCCTTGTCTATTTCGATTTGCAGATGGTGATACTCGTCGATCTGGTTGGTGCGTGGGGGATCGAAGGTGATGGAGTAGTAGCGGCTTTCCTCCCGGACCTGTTCATCAATCAGCGCGGCGAGGTTGCGCGAAGTATCCAGCATACTGCCTCCGCTACGTGCGGCGATCACCGGCAGCGATAGATATGCGAAGTCGATGGAATCGGGCTTTGGTCCTTTCAGGAATTCCTTCATCGCATAGTCCGTGACCGGCGCTGGCTTTCCGCTGGAGTCGTACAAGGGCCACTCCGATGAACCCCACAAATTGATCCTCGCTTCGCGCATGCGGGTCAGGAGTTCGATAGAAAAATCGGAAATCCCGTTGGCCTTACGATTTTCGATTTGCCACCCATTGCCGATCCAGAACATCAATTTTCGACCAGGCTTCCGGCGCTCCTCGATGGCAATGGATCCAAGGGCAATCAACGATTTGCTGATCCTTGCGCTTACGCCTCCGCCAACGGCGAGGTTCACGACATCTTTGGCGATGACCGGCGAAGGCCAGATCCGACGGAACCGGGCGCCCTTTTCAATCTCGTCGGCGAGTTCATTGCCATCGATGGAGGCATGCGGACTTGCAAAAAGCCCATGTTCCGTAAGGCGGTAGAGGATGGTCGGATGCTGCAAAATGCCTCCATGAGAGTGGAGAAACTTGTCAACCTCACGGACCGCGTCGGAGAACTCCCGATTGTCGTTACCGAGGTCTGCATTCGGCACCATGTTCAGCTCGTCAATCACGAGCACGACCTCAAGGGAGCTGGCAGGCTGAATGCCGCCATTGAAGGCCTGAAAGGTGACGATCTTCTGCTGCTGATTGTTGTCGAGGAGAGTGAAGTCTTTTTCAGAGAGACCTGTGACAGGCTTGCCGGCCTTGCTGGTCACAGCAATATCCACGCGGATAAGTCCCAGCGTCGGGTCGGGCATCTTATCCCGATCGAGGTCTTGCGACAGCTCAAGGCCCGGAGGAGGCGGAGGCGTGATCGGCGCGAGGTCAGGGGCCTGACTTTGTTGCGCCAAAGCAGTTGTCGCCAGGAGGAACAGCGACGCTGCGCAGACGCGAGATGTGCTGGAAATCGCAGTGACCAGATTCAAATCTGCCCCGACGGTACTAGAAACTATAACTTTTTCAGGCGGCATTCCGGCCCGATGTAACAGTTATGCCCCAACCAAAACATTTTCAGGGACTGTTAACGTAGTAGCCGGCCGTCGTGTGAATCTTGACCCCCGGTTTATCGACTGTGACGCGGATGGCATGATACTCCGTAGTGCGGCCGCCGGGCGCACGTTCGAATAGCAAGATGTACCATACCGCGGCACCGCGTAAAACGGAGTTGATCTCGGTCTTGATATCGTCGCCGCCGATGAATACCTGCCCACCGGAATGTTCCGAGAGAACCTGCAAAGACAGATTGGCATACTGCGCATCCGAAATCTTTGTGACGCCGTTGAGAAAGTTGTCGTAGAAAGAGAGATTGCCTCCGAAACGGGAGGCGTCAAGATTGCTTCCGGAGCTGGAGGGGGAAAGGGTATAAAGCGAAATGCAGGACTCGCGAAGGCCGTTCGATATGTGAGCGATTTCATCGAAGAGCCATTTTCGCTGGTCCAACTCGTAGTTGAAGAGCATCGGCCAGCCGGGACTTAGAAAGAGAACCAGTTTGCGCCCTGGCGTCCTCGACTCGGGCGAGACCATGTCTTTGAGCAGCCTGGTGGCTTGTTCGGTCCGTTCCACAGCTCCCCAGATTCCAGCCGATCGATTGATTACCCGCATTAAAGCCGGCGCTGCATTGAGTGCAGAGAGCAACGCTGTACCATCCTCGGATGGACCGGCTATCGGCGTCAGGCCGGCGTTTTCAAGAATCGAAACCGAGGTTGCATATTCGAGCCTGCCGGAGTTTTGTTTCAGGAATGCACTCAGCCCATCCCGTTCCTGCGCGACGAGAGCGGCGTCTGCATTCACGGCATCGATGACGATCTGAACTTGCATGGGAGCGGCAGGCGGGTGCGGCGCATCGACGGCACGAAATGCGAGGATCTTTTGCGGTGCCTTATTGTCGAAGACCTTGAAGTCGGCCGATTCAAGTCCGGTTACAGGGTGACCTGACTTGTCTGTCACCTCCACGGCTATCGCGAGGCTGCCGCCTTCCGCGGCTGGACATTCAGTCGCCGAACGTTCAGAAGGTGCACTACCGATATCCTGAGCCGGACTGAAGAGGCCGAAAATCGCAAACTGCAGAGATACAAAGATAAAAGGGACGCGGATTGTCGAGGTAAGAATAGACAGACTCGATCGCATTTCCCACCTCTTATCTGCTGACGGTTTTCGGCAGTTCATGGTTGCGTCTGTTGCCCTTTTCTGGAAAACATCTTCCGTTTCTGACTCGCCCAGGGGAGTTATACACCCCGATGCGACGAGTGAAGAGGCTCGCAATGTTTTTACCTTGAACGAAGTTAACCAGAAGGGAGTGCTTTATCGATTTCGATTTCACCGGCCGAGCCCGAATCGAGATAAAGCGCGCAGCGCGGATGAAGACGCAGCGCGCTCGCTGGACACATCGGGCTAATTGGCTCCAAGAGTGCATGGCGGACAGCTTCTTTCTTCATGGCGCCCGGCACAGTGCAGAAGATCGCATGACCAGCAAGCAGTCCCGGTATGGTAATGGTCAGCGCGCGTGTGGGCACATGGTTGAGCGTGGCGAAACACCGATCATCAACCTGCTGCTGGCGGCATTTCGTATCGAGATGGACGATCTTAACGGTCTGCGGATCTTTTAAGTCGGCAGGTGGATCGTTAAATGCGAGATGGCCGTTGGAGCCGATGCCGCAACAGACGATATCAATCGGCGCAGAGTGGAGTTTAGCTGCATACTCGGAAGCCGTTTGCGCGGGATTATCGCCGGGCTCGATCAGGTGCACGGCGGCGAAGGGGAGATGAGCGAAAATCTCCTTGCGAAGCCAGCGGCTGAAGCGCTGCGGAGCACCGGCGGGCAGATCCAGATATTCGTCCATGTGGAAGGCCGTGATGCGCGACCAGTCAATGTCCTTCTCCGTGCGCAGCGCGGAGAGCATCTCGCTCTGGCTGGGCGCAGCGGCAAAAACCATGCGCAGGCCCGGTTGCTTCTGAAGGCAAGTGCGAATTTCGCGCGCTATATCGTTTGCTGCGAGCGCGCCCATCTCGCTTCGAGACTCCGAAATGTGAATGGCAATTCCGTTCCGCGATGCTTTATTGAGGGTAGTCACGTCAGTCCTTGAAGAAGCTGCGCATTGCAGGTCCCGCTCACACTTCGCGGTTCGGCATTGAATCACGATTTCGATTGGCTGTCGGTAAGCCTTTGCATTGATTTTGCCGTCTCAAGAAGTTGATGAAAGCGCTCCGGACGGTTCGCAAGGGAAGCCGAGTACTTCGCCGCTTGTACCCACTGCAAAAGCAACTGGTCTTTCGGCATGAGGTCATACAAAAGCTCCGACTTCGCAGCGGAATCAGAAAAGCGCCCTTCATCCCAATCCTTCGACAACGCCGCCGCGAGCGCCTGATCACCCTCCGCAATCTCCTGCAGCAGCGGCGTAATGATTTCTCGCTTTAGCGGCTTTGTTGCCAGTTGCTCAATCACGACCGCCTCACGCGAAAACGTCCTCTCAAGGGCTTCGACGCACAGCGCAAAGGATTGAAAGTCGGCGAGGTGTTTCCGCACCTGCGGCTTTAACCGGGCAAGCACGCTTCGCAGGTGCGTAAAGGGATTTTGTTCTGGAGATGGAATTCGAAACACAGCTGCAAGTTGTTCGTCATTGCTCCAGGGAACTTTCAACGCGAGCGTCGTCGAGAGGGCTGCGGGCTCGTCCTGCACGGAGGGAGCCGCATCGTAGATTGTCTGAAATGCCTGCTTCCAATCCTCATCCCAAGCGGCTCCATAATGTCTCTCCACAAAACGGCGGAATGCTGTACTTCGCGCAGTTGCCGTACCTTCGTTGAAGGCTACGGCGCCGTACGCGAATCCATCCCAGATTGAATTCTGAATGTAACGGCTTGGCACCCAGTTTGTCAGAATGACGCCCAGAGAACTGGGATCCGGCTGCCCCAGGTAAGCATCGGCGAAGGCGTCAATATTTCGCAACTGATCGGCACCAGCCCGCGGACCCCACTTGTAGTTGATCAACCCTGGCGCTCCAATTCCGCGATGGCCATTGGCGCGGACTTTCACGAGGGCCTCGCGAACCTTATCCGAACTGCTTTCCCTGTAGTTCCAATCCATGATCACGATGGCCTTGTTCAGCTTGCCGAGAATCTCCGGTTCTTTGTGAATGACAACGTCGCCCTAAACAATCAATTGCTTGCCCAACCCTGCGGTGATTTGATTGAGTGAGTTGAGATATTCTGCCCATATCCGGGCCCTGGTTTTCGTCTCAAGAGCTTTGCGCGAGAGCGTGGAACCTCCCCAGTTCACCTCATCGCATCCACCGTGAAGATAGATCGACGGAAAGATCGTGGCGACTTCACGGTAAAGCCTGCCGAATAGTTGGAGGGTTTCTGGATGCACGGGAATCACACCCGTGAATTCGGAAGGGCCTTGTGTTTCGCGGTCCAATAAATGAGCGTATGCATCAGAGCGGGTAATGTATCCCGTATGTCCGAACGATTCCAGTTCGGGGATCAAATTGACTCCGCGGGCCTGGGCATACTCCGCCAGGTTTCTCAATTGTTCGGGGGTAAACGCATTCTTGTGGCTCACGAGACCACGAACGGAATTGAACTTCAAGGCACTACCTTGATCGTCAGCCAATCGAAAATGCAGTGTGTTGAGTTCCCAATCCGCACAGAACTCGACTACCCGCCGATAGTATTCCAGCGACTCAGGGACCCGGCCCGCATCCACCATGAGACCGCGCATTTTTCCACGTATCGCGGTTTTCTGCGCCGCTGATTCTTTCGTGCCTTCGAGCGAAGTCCCGGGCCAGGAACCTGCGGGGGTTGAGAGGTTCGTCGCGCCGATGTTCCCAAACGCGCGCTGACCCAAAGCCACATTGCCGATGGTGACACCGGCCCCGAGAAGAAATTCCCGCCTGCTCCTGTAACCCATGTTTGAATTATCGCTCTGCCCTGGCAACTGGACCGATGCGTGGGTGTAGTGTCTCACGCAACGCAGCCGGCACTGAAGAACGGACGACATCGACACTCCGCGCTCCGCGCTCTGGCGGCGATTACCGGCCTCGACTGGCAATGAGCATCACGCATCTCGCGGATGAACGGGCAGCAAGTTAGTCTGATGCGAAAGGTCGTGAATATCACTTCCATCTCCGGTACAGACGAAAATGCAGGTCCGGCTGGATATGGGTCCGGCAAGGCCGGAGTCATTGGTCTGACAAAAACTCTGGCCTGACGGCCTTTATCTGCCGGTTACCGAGGCCTTCGCCAAAAATCCACGGGCATGGGAACAAACGGCGCCGGGCGATGTGCAAGCCATGTTAGGTTGAGCAAAGGAGCAGTTTTATCCAACCTATGTTGAACCGAATCGGAGTATGTCTTCTTTTGGCCCTGACCTCGAGCGCGGGCCTGTTCGGCGCCGATTTCAAGATGAAGGTGACCGACAAGAATTATCTCGATACCCAGGGTTTTAGTGTTTTTCTTTACGACAGCACGTACCATCCTGTTTTCGTAGACCAGAAGAACACGGCCATGGAGATGATTCTCCACGGCCAGCGCATTGCCACAAACGGCGACGTGCGCCTGATGCCGACGCCCGAGCAGTGGGACCTGGTCGCGACTCTCAAAGGACGCCACGCCGATAAGGAGAACAACCGGCTCAGCGCCGACCTCGCGTTCCCGGCCTTCGATTTCAGTTACACGCTGGAAGTCGAAGCAGAGCCAGGCGGCGTGAAAGTCAGCATCAATCTCGACAAGCCACTGCCGCAGAAGCTGGCCGGGCGGGCGGGGTTCAACCTGGAGTTCCTGCCTTCGATCTACATGGGAAAGGCTTACCTCGTAGACGGAACCAAAGCTGGCATCTTCCCGCGAACGCCCGACGATCCGATGGTCAAGGTGTTGCCGCTGCCGGACGAACCGAAAAAAGCGTACTACCTCGAAGACTGGGACAAGGCCAAGGGATACACGCAGCCGTTGCCGTTCGCCGAGGGCAAGAGCATCACCCTGGGGGTCGATGACGCGCTGGCGCGGGTCAATGTCGTGTCGGATACGGCAGACCTGATGCTGTTCGATGGTCGCGACCGCGCGCAGAACGGCTGGTTCGTGCTGCGTTCGCTGATTCCTTCGGGCAAGACCACGGGCGCGATCGTGTGGCACATCCGGCCGGATGTGATTCCGAACTGGACGCGGCCGCCGATGATCGCGCACAGCCAGGTCGGTTATGCGCCGGGCTTTTCCAAGGTCGCGGTAATCGAACTCGATCCGAAGTACAGGGGCCCGAAGACGGCCAAAGTGCTGCGCCTGATGGAGGACGGATCTTACAAGGTGGTTTTCGAGGGCCCGATCACGGCTTCAACGCCCTGGCTGCGCTACGTCTATTCGAAGTTCGACTTCACCCCGGTCAAGGACCCCGGCCTTTATGTCATCGCGTACGCAGACCAGCGCACGGCGACCTTCCCCATCTCACAGGCTTTCAATTACCCACAAGTTGCGCTCCGATCATGATGCCCAGTTCGATGTCTGTCAGTCGCGACAAGCCTCTCCAGATGACGGTGTTGCCGGGTGGCGGGTCGTGCGCTCGGGCGAGATAACCTCCAAGACGAGCCAGTTTGACGATGTAGTGGCCCAGTGAGGGTGCTTCAGGAGGTGAGCCCTTGTTCGGGACGAGTTCGTCGAGAAGATATTGATCGAGTTCCGTGAACGCCTCTGTCGGCGCGGCGTCGTGGCGCGTTCGATTGAGCATGGTGATCCAGAAGATTCGCCAGCTCAGGATGGTCAGGATGGCGATGAGATTCACGAGCCGTTCGGCGGTTCTGAGTTTAGCTTCTTCGGCTCTGCAGCCGGATTTGAGGATTTTGTGAAAGGTCTCGATCTTCCATCGCTGTGCATACCATTCCAACTTCTCGATTGCATCCAGGCAGGAGCGGACCGGCAGATTCGTGAGCAGTTTCCATTCGATTCTCTCGCGATCCTTTGGAATATTTGTTTCGGTGGCACGGATAGCGGTGAGAATCAGTTCTGGATAATGCTTCTGCTTGCCTTTCGGGGGACGAACCACCATGCGGCGGAAGCGCAGTTCGAGTACTGCGGTCGAAACTTCCCCATGCTTGTTGCGCACTTGAAGCGAGTGCAAGCCCCGTAAGTCCGAGCCTTTCATTTCCGCGACAACTGTCGTCGTGCCTTCTCCGGCCAACCGGTCAACACAAGTACGGACAAGAAATTGAGTATTCAGCTCCTGGGCGAGGCAGAACAGCTCATATATATCGCTCTCCCGATCTCCGATATGAACACAGCGCTTCGGATCGCCCAGCAACTCTGTGGCTTGACGCAGGTTCTCCAACCAGCGAATACTTTCCTTCTTTTCTATCGGCACACGTGTGGGGTTGATCGTGCGCTTCAGAGCATTTGCACCGTGGAACTTGTTTCTATTCCAAAATTTGATGGCCGCCAACCCCAGCGGCAGCCCTTCTCGGGTAATTACCAAGCTGGAGTGCATCAAAATGCCGCAACTGGTGTAAAGCCCTGCACGCCCTTTGTGGCCTGCTGGTATCTTCTTCAGGATTCCGATCGATGCTGAGTCTTCATGGCGATAGGAAAACTCTGTCGTGTCGTGAAGGATAAGAACCGGAGAATCGCTTGTCGCCACGAACCGCTCCCGTGTAGAAGCGAAGTGACCTGCCAGGATGTTGCCTTCACTGACTCGATCATTCCCAAAAAACCGATAGGCGGCCTTGGTGTTGGCCCAGTCCTGGCACGCCCACGGAGTAGACGAGCCCACTCGGCTCGACAATTGCTCCAGTAGTTGTCGCAGTCGCTTGCCGTGCCGAGCGTCGGGAAAAACGCATCCCATTATCTCGACCCGAGCGCAAAAGATCAAATGCGGGAAGCGGTAAAGACATACATGGCTGGTCTGGACAAGCAGCTGGACGCCACGCCGTTCGGAGTACCCCCGAGCCTTGGCACCTGGGGCGGATCGGGCGCCGTCGTTGATATGGCCATCCGGATGTACTTTCTGCATAAAGCGTTTCCGGATCTTGTAGGTCCCGAATACACACTGCGCGCCGTCAACTACATTCTCGGCACGCACCCGGTATCCAGCACCTCGTATGTAGCCGGCGTCGGTACGGTCTCGAAGACCAAGACGTACAGCAACAACCGCGCCGACAACTCTTACATTCCGGGCGCTGTGATCCCGGGATACATCATCATCAAGCCGGATTTTCCGGAGTGCATCGACGACTTCGGATTTCTCTGGTTCGAGGACGAAGCCGTTGTGGCCGGGTCTGCTAACTGGGTCATTGCCGGCAACGCAGCGGACGCGATCACGAAGGAGTCGAAGTAGGGCAAGAAGCGTGGTAAATTCGATGGCCACTCTGCAAGTTGGCTACACGTTGACACTGCCGATCATTCCGCGCGCAGAATCCGGGTGGGGTCAGTGCGTAGCGCGCGAAGCACAGCAGGCAGTGTGGCAACGAGCGCAGTGAGCAGAATGGCACAGGCCGGCAGCGCGATCATATCCGCGTCGGTTGCCTTGACCTGGTAGAAAAGCAACGCGACATAGCGCGCCGCGCCAAATCCGAGCGCGACGCCCGCGCAGCCTCCGAGCGCGATCATCAGGAAGACATCGAGAGTGACAATGCGTACGATGCCGGCGCGAGTCGAGCCAATCGCCATGCGGATACCGATCTCGCGGCGGCGCTGGAGCACGGAGTAGTTGAGCACAGCGTAGAGTCCGATGCCGGCGAGTAGCAGTGCGACCGCGGCAAAGAAGGCGGCGAGAATGGCGATCAGGCGCTCGCGAACGGTCTGGTCGCGGACCAGATCGAGCTCGGTGGTGATGTTCGAGACGCGAAGGCCGTTGTGGCGCTGCGCAATGAGTTGGCGGAGGGAGCCGGCGAGGGCGAGCGGGTTCTGGGCGTCGGTGTGAATAACGAAGGTGGCGAAGGTGACGGCACTGGGGGCGGATCTCAAGTCGATTGCGTTGAAGGGGACGTAGTAGACGGCGCGGTTGGGCTCGCGCAGGTCGTGGTCAGGGACGTCGGGGGTGACGCCGACGACCTTGTATTGGCTGGCTGAGCCAAGATACTGACTGGCGACACGTTCAAACGTGAGGCCGATGGGATTGAAAGTGCGTTCGTCGGCGCCTGGGAAGAAGGTCTTGACGAAAGTTTCGTTGACGATGGCGGCTCCCGGCGAGGTGTCTTCAGGGCGAAAGTCGCGGCCGGAAACCAGGTGGATTTTCATCGTCGAGAGCCAGCCGGGGGAAACGTTCAGGAAAAAAGCGGGAGTGGGGCTGGGAGGCGCGCCGTTGATGGAGATTTCGCTGTTGATTTTGATGCGACCGAGAAGGGGCCAGCCTGAGATGGCGACCGAGTCCACGCCGGGGGCGGCACGAAGCGCCTCGGCAGTTTGATCCCAGACGACGGGGAGTTGGCCTTTGCCGGCGACAGTTTCGAGCAGGAGCAGACGGTCGGTGGAGAGACCAAGTGGGCGGTTCTGCAGGCGTTGGAAGGACGCAACGAAGAGCGAAGAAAGAAAGAGGACGAGGCAACAGAAAGCGACTTGCAGAGCGATGGCTCCATGCATGAGGCGGCGTGGCGATTGCGGATCTTCACCACCTTTGAGCGCTGCCACGGGCCGGACGCCAGAGGCTCGGAGCGCAGGAAGCAAACCAAGCAATAGAGCGACGAGGATAATGAGCCCGAAGCCGAAGAGAAGCACGCGCCAGTCGGCAGGAAGGGCGAGGCGCGCAGGGTTGTCGGGCGGGTTGACGAGGCTGAGCACAAACGGCGCCGACCACGCGGCGAAGAGTGCGCCAAGGATGGAAGCCAGGAGTGCGAGCAGCGCGCTCTGCGCAAGGACGAGCTGGACAAGGCGTCGACGGCCGGCGCCGATCGAGATTCGGAGAGCCATCTCCTGGGCGCGGGCGGTCGCCTGGGCGGTCATCATGTTGGCGACGTTGACGCAGGCGATGAGCAGGATGAGAGCGGCCAGGAGACCGAGAATGCCGAGGAAGCGGCGATAGTCCTTCTGGAGATCGGAGATGCCGGCACCTGCGGGATTGAAGACGAGCGTCTGATTGAGATAGCGGTCGATGGTGGCCGGCGTCATGCCGCGGAAGCAAGTGGAACAAGCGCTTTCAAAGGCCCGGTGGACGGCGGAGAACTGCTGCCGAATCGGCTCGAGAGCGCTGCCCGGGCTGGCGCCGGGCTTCAACATCAGGAAGATACGATGCCAGCTGACGGTGTCCTGGGTGGCGAACCTGTTCGCGCTGAGGGGCAGAAAAATGTCGGTGACAGTCCCCTTTTCGGTTCCAGTGAAATCGCGAGGGCCGACGCCGATGATTTCGAAGGTCTGGTCGCCGATGTGGAGCGAGCGGCCGAGGATGTGGGGATCGCGGCCGAAGCGGTGATTCCAATAGTCCCAGGAGAGGACTGCGTAAGGACTGGCGTCGGGGCCGCGGTCGTCGGCGGGGATGAGCAGGCGGCCGAGCGCGGGCTCAAGGCCGAAGAGCGGGAACATGTTGCCGGAGACATAAGCGACGTGGGCCTTCTCCACATCCTCGTCGGTGAACCATGTAATGTCCGTGCGGTCTGAGTCGCTGACGGCGATCAGGTCGGCCTGGTCCTTGACGGCATCGCGCATGAATCTGAACTCCTCGGTGACCCAGTGGCCGTCCTCGACAGGCCTGCCGTATAAGCCGGTCATCTTGCGGGAGAGGACGTAGAGCTTGCTGGAATTGGAGATGGGCAGCGGGCGCCAGAGCAGGGCGTCGATAAGACGGAAAGCGGCGACACAGGAGCCGATGCCGAGGGCGAGTGAAAGCACGGCGGCCGCGGACGTGACCTTGTTGCGGCAGAGCTGGCGCCAGCCGAAACTTACATCGGCCAGAAGCGACTCAAGCCATCCGGCAACTCGAATGCTGTGGCCAGCCTCGCGCTGGCGCAGTATCGAACCGAAGGTGCGGCGTGCTTCGTCGGGGTCGCGTCCCGAGGCAACGGCTTCTTCAATGTGAGCCTGCAACTCTTCCTCGATCTCGCAATTCAGGCGCTCGCCGCGCACGGCATTGGAAATACGCGACCACAACGACATGTCATGCCTCCCGGAGAACCCGATTGATGGCCACGCTGACTGACTGCCAGCGCGACTCTTCTGCGCCCAGTTGCTTTTTGCCGGCGACGGTCAGTTCGTAGATCCGGGCGCGGCGACCGGTGTCTTTCTTGATCCACTCGGCGCGAATCCAGCCGGCCTCTTCCATGCGATAGAGCGCGGGATAGAGCGAGCCCTCTTCTGCGCGCAGCACTTCGCCGGATGTATCGGCGATGGCGGCCATGATGGCGTATCCGTGAAGCCGCGGGCGCCGCGACAATATCTTAAGCACCAGCAGATCGAGCGAACCTTGGAGTGAATCAGTCTTCGCCATATGTAGATATCTTTATATAGACATCTAAGTATAGAGTCAAGACGTGCTCGTTTCATGCAAACGTGGCAGAGCGCGTTTCCATATCAGAACGCTCTCGAAGTGCGACCGGCGATAATGCGCCCGCGTCGGGCGAGGTTGCTGGAGCGGAGGCCGTCTGCGATTATCAATCGCCGGCAGGTTTAGTATTGGCCGGGTGAGCCGGCACACTACCGATCTTTCGCAGCTTTTGCAGAGATTGGGTTCGGGGTCTTGTCCGACGAATGGGCTCCGCTGAGTTTGGCGCAGACGGCGAATTCCTCTCGCGCCCGGTCACGCATTCCTTCTTTTCGGTAAATCTGGCCGAGCTTGAAATGGAGGCTTGCTATGTCAGGCGCCAGGGTAACGGCTCTTTCCAATTCGCTTTGTGCCTTTGGCAGGTTCTGCTGCGCGGCATAGACATTGCTTAGTTCTTCATGAACTGTCGGGTTATCGGGGGAAAGAGCGGCAGCCTTAGCAAGGAAAGGGAGTGCCTTTTCCATTTTGCTTTGATCGTCAAGCAGTGTTCCCAGATTCAGGAAGGGCTGCGCGTCGACAGGTGTGTCCCCCTGCCAATCGATAGCTGTCTGAAAGGCAGCCTCAGCTTTTTCGAGATCGTTCAACTCCCGCCACGCCAGGCCGATGTTGTTCTCGGCTTCAACATACTTTGGATGCAGGACCAACGCGCGATCGAAACTCGATATCGCTGCGGGAAAATCGCTCTCATTGAATTTCGTGCGCCCAAGGAGGTAGTTGGCATCAGCATCGTTCGGCACTTCGGCAACGACCTCAGAGAACCATTTGTCCGCATCCCCGAAGTCGCCGAGCATAACGTAATCGGAGGCTACGACTTTTAATTCATCGGGACGCGGACGCCGGAATTTCGCGCCCGCGGTAAACTCGGCGAGAGATTCTTTCGCTTTCTTTTCGCGAAAGAGCACATAGCCGAGTAGGAAGTGTGCGTCGGCGGATGACGGGTTGGTGTTGAGATACGTGCGTATCGCCGCTTCTGAATCTGCGAATTTGCCAGCCGCCAGGAGGGCACGCTCATTCGCCAGAGGATCGGCCTGCAACTGGCCAACGGCTACCTGAGCACACATCGTAAGCAGAAACACGGCACAAGAAACAATTTGGATTCTTAGCTTTTTCATTCGATGATTACTTGCCGTCAGCATCGCATGAACTCATCTGAGTCTGCAATCGGCGAATATCCTCAAGGTTCGGAGAATAGAAGAGAGCTTCTGACAGGGTTCTTCGCGCGGCCGGCCCCTCTCCTATAGCGCATTCGACCCGGGCAAGATTCATTGCGAAGGCCGGAATATCAAGGTTACGGTCAAAGGCAGATTTCAGGAGCGGAATCGCATCCTGGGTGTTTCCCTGCTTTGCCAGCAGAATGCCGAGATTTGAAAGCGCCGTGGAATCGTCGGGATCGATCTCAAGAACTCTGCGGAAGACTTGCTCAGCGGTCTTGTAATCTCCGCGCTCCGCCGAGATATTTCCGAGGGCATCGAGAGCCTGTTTGTCATCCGCAATCGCCTCCCGCTGCGTCTGCAGTTCACTCCAGGCAGTGGCTTCAAAAGACCGATTTCCCTCCAGCAACAACTGGTAGTACGCCATGGCCAGATCGCGCCGACTTGATTCCGTAGCCAGGAGCGGCAGCAGTTTGTCCTCTTTGTCGCTGGCCTGCACGTCGGTTATTGCTTCAGGCTTCTTGAGAATACGGTGATCCGTCCAAGCTACATGAGGAATGTTTTCCGCACCAGTGCGGCCCATGTGACAACTGGTGCAGTCCTGGTTCTCCGGGTGATGTTTCGATGCAAACTCCGGATCACTATGGCAGGCGAGGCACTTAGCGCGAAAAAATGCGACGCGGTGCTGCGCATCCGGCGTGAAGTGCGGATCGTGACAACTGGTACATGACATTCTGTCTCCGCTCGCGCGCTTGCAGGTGCTACGGTCGAGTTGCTCAACCTCGCTGACGCCGCGTGTTGTGAGCCCGGCTCCGGCGCGAACGTAATAGGACAAATAATCGAAGATTGACTCGCCGGGGCGATAAGTCAGAGCCGAACGGCCGGCTCGCTCCACGGAAACATCTCCCTCCAGATGACAACTGATACAGACTGAGTCCCTGCGAATCGCATCCAATTTCGCGGGATTGACGACCTTGGCTTTCCCGCGAGTGAGAACATGCTCCTGCGAGTTTCCGTGACAAGCTTCGCAGGTAATGCCGGTGTGGAGGAAAGCGAGTCCTTGATAGCGATTGATGGTGCCGGTGTCGCTGGCCTGGACAGCGCTCATATGACAGCGTAGACAGCTGCTTTGCATGGGAAGGGGCGGCGGCATGCGATCCAACAGCGCCAATCCCGGTTTCATGTCGTAGCCCCTTGAACTTCCATACCACGCAACCGGAGACTCAAAAAGAAAATTACCGACGGAATACAGATAGGTGGTTCCCAGGTGCCCGGAGCCGAGGAAATAATCCAGCCGAACATCGCCGGCAGCGCCGGGCGAGTTAAGGGAACGATACGATAGGAATGCCTGATTGTTGCGCTCGCCAATTGTGTACTCGGTTGATGAGGCGGCATGAACGAATGTGGTTGAATGCAGTTTTTCAGCCGCGAGACCGCTCGCATTCGCCATTGGAGTGGCAAGATAGCTCTGATAGATAGCTGCATGACATTCCGCGCAGGCTGCATCCGCCTTCCGAACCGGAGTGGCCTGACGAGTTGGCGCGGCAACAACAGGAATGCAACGAAGCACATTCAGGCATAAGACCACCAGGAGTTTCTCAGTGAGCGTTGCTCTTGATCGTGTTTGATTGGCTGGCCTGACCTGCCACGGCCGCGCTGGCTTCTCTCTGCAAGGCTCCATAAGTACGCATTTCCTCCTGCGCCTCGGAACTCTTGCCCTGGGACCTATAGACATTAGCGAGGAGGAAGTGAATAGTTGGCTCGCTTGGGCTATCTTTCTCAGCCATCAACAGGTCAGGCAAGGCTTCGGGCTGCCTACCCAGTCTCACCAGCGCGCGCGCGCGATCTACGCGAGCTTGCATGAGAGCGGGACAACGTGAGATAGAGTTATTCAATTGAGACAGTGCTTCTTCGCTGGAATCGTTTGCTTCGAGCATCGAATTCGCGAGTTTCCACCGGGCCATGCAATTGTTTGGATCGTTGGCAAGTTCTGCCTTGAATTCCGCCTGTGCCGACTCCCATTTGCCGATGTACCAGTAAGCATCTCCCATATGCATATGCGTACCCGGCTGCTGGGGAGCCATGTCAACGGCCTTTTTGTACTCGACGAGGGCGAGATCGTAATTGTGCATACTCTCATCAATTTCGCCGGCGATCTCATGCGCAACCACTGAGTCAGGATCAATCTGGTTGATTTTCTTGAGCGCATTTTCCGACATCTGGAGATAGGTTTTGCCCAGCAGATACCAGGCCTCTTGATTTTTAGGATTTCGCGCCAGGAAATCATTTAGATGGCGTGCTGCCTCATCAAGCTCCTTTGCATTGATGAGCAAACGCGCAAGCATCATCTCGATCTGGTCGTCTTTGGGATTCGCGCGCAGGGCTTTGCGAAGAAGCGGTTCAGCCTTCTCATCCGCTCCCAACTGGACATAACTCATTCCGAGCATCGCCGAGGCCGTAGGCATATCCGGATTGAGTTCCAATCCGCGCTTGAGAACTTCTGCGGCGCGGGGAAAATCGTGCTGATTAAAATAGAGCACTCCCAGGTTGTTGTATGCCGCTGCAAGATGGGGTGCGAGCTTAAGGATTGAGCGATATTTTTCGATTGCCACGGTAGTGTCGCCGCTTTTGGTAGCAGCGCTGGCCTCGGCGTACAAGCGCTGAACTGCCGGAGTGACTTCGCTGTCGTCCTGCTGGGCGTGCGCTCGCGATGGTGAAGAGACGAGCAGGGCGCCGCCTGAGAGGCAGAGAAGGCAAAGCGACAATCTTCCAGCGGATAGGTACTTCATGATCCGAGATTATATTTGATTCTCTGCAAGGCGAGGGCCCGGAGCAGAGCGAGGTTCGAAATGGAAAGACGCATGGCTCGACCTATTTGCAACCACATGAAAAAGTGCCGGGCTGTGTGAGGGCAGCCCGGCATGGTTAGGAGAATCGCAATCATGCATTCAGGAGACGGTTGGTTTAGAACTCCAGTCTGAAACTTACCTGGCCTTGCCGGTTCGAGATATTCGAACCTTGCCCCGTTACCTGGCCAAAAGTTCCATCACTTGCGTTGCCGTCGGGACCGTTGAACTGCGTTCGGTTGAAGGCGTTGAAGTAATCCACAGAGAGAACGGCCGTGAGGCGTTCGCCGATGTAGAAGTTCTTCTTGGCATTGATGTTCTCCAGGGCCAACGGAGCGTTTCTCGTTCCGGCATAGTTCCTTTGGGCCGTTCCGATGACATACTGGCTTGGGGTTAGCGTGAAGGCTGCCGGGATTAAACATCTGGGCGACATTGGTTTTGCCCACGAAGTAATCGCGCACCCGCGAGTAGGACGCGGTGCTCAGACCGACTGAGCTGTTGCGATCCGGACGGTTGAAGCCGTTCGGGAAAGGCGAGCCGTTCTCGCACACCGAGCTACCGTTACAACCCTGAATTGGCGTTCCGGCCTCGTAGTCCAGGATCCAGCCTACCTGCCAGCCACCGACAATATTGCCCATGCGTGTGATTATTTACATACTTCTTTCCCGGTCCGATCGGCAGCAGATACGTGCCACTGACTTTCAGCGTCTGCGGTTCGTCTGCACCTGAAACCGCCCATTCCGGCTTCTGGTTGTATTTGTTGATACCGCCCGAGGTGAAGCTTGAAAATCCGCTGCTCGTGTTGTCCATCAGGTGGGAGAGCGTGTATCCCGCGAGGAAGGACAAGCCGTTGGTATAGCGCTTTTCAATCTCGATCTGGGCACTCTGGTAGTAGGTTGTTCCGAAACCTTCGAAGTTGTTAAAGATGTACGAGTACTGTGGATAGGGCACCAGCGCCTGGGCTACCGTAGCCGAGCCTCCGAAATCATTGACGAAGTTCGGATAAGGCAACGGTACGCCGTCCAGCGATGTCTGACCGGGTTGGAACACATCCGCAAGCTCGGAGCCGAACTGTGCGTCGTACGTCGGATTCATCTGGTCGATGCGATTGAGCTGACTTGGCAGGTGAATGATACGGTTTCCTACCCATGCAGCCGTAATGAACATGTTGTATGGCAGTTCGCGCTGCAGGTTCACGTTCCACTGCTGGCTGTAGGGTGCGTAGCCGTCTTTCTTCGGGCTGAAGGCGTTGATCTGGTTGCCGGCTCCGAGACCGGGGCTGAAAGGAGTCGGACTCACAGCGGGGATCGAATTGGTGTCCCAGCTGCCAAATGAAGACGTAAAGCTGCCGGTGCTGTTGCGTGTAAAGGAGCCGGTCAACAAGTTTCCGTAATTGACTGCGACCTTGTTGGTGCCGTACTCATAGGCTCCTCCATCCAGGAACGCCACATCCAATCCGGCCTGAAGAACCATCTTCCGGCTCAGCTGGTATGCGAAGCCGAGGCGAGGTCCAACGTGGCCATAGTGGAGGTCGCCGCTCGTAATTCCAGAGCAGCCGGTGCAGTTCCCAAACTGGCTCGCCGATCCGGGAATGTTCCCGCTGGGGAATGTTCCGGGGTTGTCCTGATTGAAGAAGACGATCAGGTTGTGGTTTTCGGTAAACGGATGCTGAAGGTCCCAGCGCAGACCGACATTGACCGTAAGACGCGGCGAGAGCTTGATATCGTCCTGGATGTACGGCGAGAGATCCCAGTTGCGCAACTCCAACTCCTGGGAATTGCTTCGATTCGCCGAATCCGGAAGCCCCAACAGGAAACTGGCGAACGCGCTGCCATATTTGCCAAAATTCGGGTCATTTGGATTCTGCACCGAGGTGGTTCGCTGGCTGAAGTTGAAGTGTCCGCCTTCGGTCTGCTCTTCGTTATCGTCCTGATAGGCGCGACGGAACTCGACGCCCATGTTGAAGGTGTTACGGCCCTTGGTCCATAGCCAGTTATTCACCAGCGAGATTCCAAGCTTGCGGTTGATCGACTGAAACCATGAACCGCTGGTGCCCCAACTGGTGGGAGCATGCTGGCCGTCGAACGTGATGTTCGGCGGGATATTTTCGTTCGTGACCGCACCGAATGTGGCTCCCTTGGTGATGTTGAACTGGTTGTTGATTTCGCCAATCCAGCCAACTCCGGCGGTCAGTACCAGGTGAGGAGAGAGTGCGTTGCTGTAATTCAGCAGGAAGACGCTGCCCAGCGACGGCTCAAACTTCTGGCTGTTCAGAGGATTGGGAGCGATCACGATCGGAGAGTAGTCAAAGCTGTGGGTGGAATAGCTGTTGCGCCACTGGCTGTAGTGGAGACTCTGCTTCGGCGTGAGGATCTGGTCGACCGTGAAGCCCCACACGTGCTGAATGTTCGGATTGATGAAGGGAGCAAAGCTCTTGTTCGAGTCCAGGCCTCCGACTCCGCTGCCAGGCCGATCGGGATCGGGAATGTCAGCAATCAAGCTGGACGATAACGTGCTGATGCGGTCGGGGCAAATTACGTTTAGCACGCCGTTGCACGTAAATTGCTGGCCGGTGGTCGGATCGTAAATCGGAATCAGCGCCCCGGTGCTTCCATCCACGTAGTCTGTGAAATTTCCGGTCTTTTCCAGCGCGCTGGGCACCGTGCCAGAGCTTGTGTCCTCGTTGTTCTGCTTGTACCACTCCTGGCTATAGTGGCCGAAGGTCCTGTTGCGGCCGTCGTAGACGTGGGGAATGCTGATGGGACCGCCGACACTGAAGCCATAATTGTTCTCGTGATCCGGAGTGGGCTTGGTAGATCCACCCCAAGCCGGACCGTTGAAGAATCCGACCGAATCAAAGAAGCTGTTGCGGTTGATCTCGAACAAATCCCCGTGATATTTGTTTGTGCCCGACTTCATCTGGTAAGTGAGTGCACCCTGTCCCAGGCCGAATTGAGCCGAGAACGTTGAGCGCTCGACCTTGTACTCATCCACCAGTTCGAAGGGTGGGTTGAAGTTGGTGGTATAGCCTTCGGTCTCCGGCTGAGGAGCCGGAATTCCGTTATAGACGATCTCCTGTTCAAAGTCGACGCCGCCGCTCACGCGGTGAGAGAACGTGCTGCCCGTGGTTCCGGGGGCGGTGAATTGCAACTGATCGATCTGACGGCCTCTTCCCGAGACTTCCTCTGGCAAAGCCGCAACAACGACCGGCTCGATTGTGCTTCCAATCTCAGGCGCGGTTGTGTTCAGGGCAATCGCGTCCGATGTGACCTGAACGGTTTCGTTGGCGGTGCCAGTCGAGAGGGCGAAGTCGAACGTCGCAGTAGTACTAACCTCGATGGTGACCCCGCTTCTCACTTCCTTCTTGAATCCGGGAGCGTCCACGGCAACGGTGTAATGGCCGGGCAGAAGCCCTTTGAAGGAATAGGTGCCAGCACTGCTGGACACGGTGTTGGCGGTGACTGACGTCTGTTCGTTGGTGATCGTAACCTTAGCATTTGGAATCACGGCACCGGTTGGGTCCGTGATGGTTCCAGTAATGCCGGCGCTGGCCTGTGCGAACCCGGTACGTGGGGCCAACGACATCAGGCATGCGATTGCGATCGCGACGCACCATACGCCTACCCTCGAGCGGCGCAGAGATGTGCGCTCGTTTGAAACGGGGAACAGTTTCACTTTGCCTCCTGGTCTTACCCAGTTCTTTTATCCCAGTTTTTCTTGAAATCCTTAAACGGGGGAATGGGACAGCTGCTCGGCTCTCTACGGCCTTCAAACTGTGTCGATATGGAATCGATACCATTTTTATGGTAGCGATTCCATTTCGCGAAACTATACGTCTGGCAAAAATCAACTGTCAAGCAGTTTTTTGCGGACCGGTGAATGTCTGGCCATGAGAACAAATGAGTTTTCACAGACTACCCCCGGTGCCGGAGCCTCAGCCGTGAAGAGTCAGAACCCTCCGTCGCCCCGGTCTGGGCTGTGTATCGATAACCAACAAATCGATTTATTCAATGAGAACTGGGCGATGAGGCGTCGCACGATTGCGATTGCGCCTCGGCGTTCGTCCCCTGGGCCCCAGACGCCTCATCCACCTGGATTTGGCGGTCGCCCTTTACGTTGACGAGGGTTTGGACGATGCCGCTTGGCCAGCGGATTTGGACACATCCGGCCTCGGTGTTCGCCCCCATGCCGAAGTGGACTCTTGGATCGCTTGCGGACAGGTACCCCCCGGCTGTTGTCACGGTGGCCCATTGTGTGCCGGATGCTGTCTTCAATTCCACGACAGCCCCGATACCATCGCGATTGCTTTTGTGGCCGGTCAAGTGCAGCGTGATCCAGTGCCCCGGGGCTGGCGTCTCGTTCAGCAGCACATGGGCGGGGCCGCCATTTGTGGAGACCACGGCATCCAAACGACCGTCGTTATTGATGTCGCCGATGGCCATCCCGCGCCCTACCCAGGCATCGTGGAAGATGTCGCCGGAGATGGAGGACACATCGACAAACTTTTCGCCGGTGTTGCGCACGAGCATCATGGGTTCGCGGTAGTGCAGCTGCGGATTAGTTTTTTCGATGGTATCCAGGTCGTGGCCTTGCGCGATCAGAATGTCTTTCCAACCATCATTGTCGTAGTCCATGAATCGCAAGCTCCAGCCCGAATGCAGCATCGACATCTTGCCGATACCGCTCGAACCGGAAACATAATTGAACGTTCCATCACGGTTGTTCTGGTAGAGTGCGTATCTCTGGTTAGCGAGATCTGTCACGATGAGATCCGGCCAGCCATCGTTGTCGTAATCCGCAAAATCAACTCCCATCCCGGCGTAGGTCTGGCCTTCGGAATTGACCGCGGCGCCGGATTCCAAGCCAACTTCTTCGAACGTCCCGTCTTTCTTCTGGTGAAAGAGGAACTCGGGCATCGAATCGTTCGCGACAAAGATATCCATTCGCCCATCGCGATCGTAGTCGGCGAAGGCAATACCCAGAGCTTTCGCAGGCTTGTCGAGCCCCAGTTTGTGCGACACCTCGGTGAAGTGGCCATTGCCGTCGTTGTGATATACGAGCATGGAGATGGGCGGGAAGACATCGGGATGACAGTAGCCGCGATAGCCTTCGCGATGCTCTCCGCACCAGACATCGTCCCAATCCCAGGTGACATAGCGATCTACCACCAGGTCGAGAAGACCGTCGTTATCCAGGTCCACCCAGGCCGCGGAGGTGGACCACCCGCTGCCCCCCACGCCAGCTTTGTCTGTCACATCTGTGAAGGTGCAGTTGCCATTGTTGTGATAGAGACGGTTGCCGCCATAGGCGGTGACGAAGAGATCCTCATAGCCATCGTTATCGTAATCGCCAACGGCTACACCCATGCCGTAACCGACACCCTGTAAGCCAGCCTTTTCAGTAATGTCTTCAAACGTCCCATCCGGCTTCTGGTGATACATGCGATTCCAATACGCAGGCCCTGTCTTTTGCGGAATAAATCCTTTGGGAGTTGGATCGGTATACGGTGCACCATTGACGAGGAACAGATCGAGACGGCCGTCGTTATCGCAATCAAACAGCGCAACGCCCGAACCCATGGTCTCGATCAGATACTTGCGAGAAGTGTGCGGCGCCTGGTGGAGAAAATGCACGCCAACTTTCTCCGTGACATCTACAAAGCGTCCAGGGACGGCTGGCGCCGGAGCGGGATGAGCGGTCGATTCTGCTCCGGCATGCGTGGTCTGCGGCCACAGCGCTCCGTTGGCGGAAATATAAAGCCCGATGGCGCCAAGAAGAGTAAACGCGCGGCAGGCGGACGCAGCCTTCATCGGCTACCTTCGGAAGGCTTCGCCTTCTCCGCGGTCTGGTGCACCGGGGCGCCAGAATCTGCTGTGATGCCTTTCCCTTCCGTGATTGTGAAGATGCGGTCGACGGCTGGCAGTTTGATCGTCTCTTTTGCGCCCGATGGCCAATGAATTTCGGCAGTCCCGGCATCGGTGGAGTCACCCAAACCGAAATGGGGCCGGGGATCGTTGGTCGAAACGTAGCTTCCACCGCTGATCACATCTTGCCGTTGGCGAATTCCATTGGCGGTGAGGTAGACGGTTGCGCCCACGGCGTCGCGGGGACTCTTGGGGCCGCCGATCAGTTTCAATTCCACCCAGTGATGGTGATCGGCATTGACGTTCTTCAGCAGCACCGGTGGTCCATCGATCTGGTTGATGATCACGTCAATCTTGCCATCATTGAACAGATCGCCAAACGCCGCACCCCGACCTGAAAGGACCTCCGCCAACCCGGAACCCTTGACCGCCGGAACCTCGGTGAAGCTGCCGTCGTGATTGTTGTGAAACAGCAACGATCGCTGCGCATACGAGGTGCCCCAATCGAGCCGGTCCGCGGCAGGATAGATGTGCCCATTCACGAACATCAGGTCGAGCCACCCGTCGTTGTCGAAGTCCAGGAACCCGTCACCCCAGCCGAGGAACGGAATTGATATCTTGCCGATTCCGGAGCGCATGGAGACTTCGTTAAATCCACCGTTGCCCTGGTTGCGAAACAACAGTTTCGCTTCGTCGGAGAAATCGCTGATCGCGAAATCCAACAGGCCGTTATTCATGTAGTCGCCAACAGCGACGCCCATGGCAGCCACTTCTCGCCCGTCTTCATTTAACCCGAATCCGGACGTATAACTTGCATTCTCAAACGTTCCGTTCCCACGATTGAGATAGAGGTAGCTCAAGGTGGAATCGTTCGCAACGATCAAGTCGAGTTTGCCGTCGTTGTTTACGTCCACAAAGACGGGAGTCAGACCGTAGTAGCGATTGACTCGGTCGTCGACCCCGGCCTTGACGCTCACATCGGTGAAGGTTCCGTCTCCGTTGTTGTGGAACAGATGGTCTGGCTCGCCTTCAAGATTCATGGGCCCGCACATTACCGGTTCACCCCGGAATTCGCAGTACGAAAAGCCCGTCGCCTTGGTCTTTTCGTAGGGCAGGTTGTTCCGATCAAAATGAACGTACCCGGAGATAAACAGATCGAGACGCCCGTCTCCGTCGTAGTCGCCCCACGTTGCGCCGGCCGACCAATTGCCAAGGGTAACACCGGCCTTTTCGGCTACGTCAGTGAAGGTCCCATCGTGATTGTTGTGGTAAAGGCGGTTCTTGCCCCAGTTGGTCACGAGGATATCGGGCCAGCCATCGTTATCGTAGTCGGCGATAGCGACTCCGAATCCCCAGCGGTCGTTTGTAACGCCGGCCCTGGCAGCAACATCTGTGAAAGTGCCATCGTGGTTGTTGTGAAACAAGGCCGCATGGGGAGGCTCCTGCTTACCGTCGAGCGCATTGAACGTTGAGCCGTTCACGAGGTAGATATCGAGCCAGCCATCGTTGTCATAATCGATGAGCCCTACGCCGGATCCATTGGTGTCGATAATGAGCCTTTTGTCCGCTGCGCCCATGACATGCTTCCATCCGGAAAGGTCAGCAGCGCTGGTGACATCCCTAAAGACCACGGGGCCGGACTCGACAAACCCACTGGCCGTGATCGGCCTTTTCTGCTGGTCATGCGCCCTGGATGCTGTTGCACCAAGGTCCGCTCGGGACGGTGGATTTGCCCCAGCCTGACCAAAGGCGCCAGCAGTTAGCGCAAACAGTGCCACCACTGAGGCGATATGGATACAGGCGCGTATGCGCCGGATGTACGGCAAATGGTGCTCCTCCAACGCTGAGTCTAACGCAGACCGATAACGGCGGGCCGCAGGCGCCCAGCGCTCGAACGCGATCCACGCCGGGAAGTTTCAGTGTCTCGGTCTTTCCTGAAGTCAGCGAATCTCTGCCGTGCCAGCATCGGTAGACGCACTCAACCCAAAGTGCTGTCGCTGATCGTTGGACGTTATGAAGCTGCCGCTCGAAAGCACGTCCTGACGCAGGTGCCCTGTTAAGGAAAACCGTGGAACACATCATGCAGACGCCCATGACGGTTTTGAGGAATAAACGGGAAGGATACATGCGCCCAAAAGTCCAGCCTCAGCACCAAGCTTTGCGGGTAGAACCCGCGTGCCGCCCCCGGGCATTCCCTTTGAGGCAATTCTCCCCGGCGCTGTGAGCGCATAAACATAGCTCCGACGCTCGAGCTCCTCGAACATAACCGGCGATAAGAGATCCCATGAGTTGGCGACGCCGCCACCCACGACATAAAGCGGCAGATTCAGAATGTTGATCAGCCCGGCCAGGCTGATTCCCAGTGTGCGGCCGGTCTCAACGTAGATGTTCCTGGCATCTGCGTCGCCTTGCCGCGCAGCATCGGCAAGATTCTGCGCAGTCAATGCCATGTCTTTCTTGAGCCGGGCCAGGCCCGGGGCCTTTCCCGCGGCGATCAATCGGTCAGCGGCATTTACAACGGCGGTCGCAGAGGCACACGCTTCAAGACAGCCGTGGTTTCCGCATCCGCACAGGGCACCCTCTGGATAGATGGTCATGTGTCCGGCTTCGCCACCCATGCCCGTCGCTCCGTGCCAGAGCTTTCCTTCCAGAATGATCCCGTTGCCGACACCCGTACCCAGCGTCAGCATGCACATCGAATCGATGCCCAGTTGCCGTCCCAGGCCTAATTCATATTCCGCAAGCGCAGCTGCGTTGGCGTCGCTCTCAAGCGTGACCGGCCTCTGCAGGAGCTTCTCCATTTCAGCCAGAAGCGGAAATCCGTCCCACCCGGGCAGATTGGGCGGATGGTGAAGGCGTCCGGCCGGAAGCTCAAGCGGTCCCGGCGATCCAACTCCGATACCGGCAAACTTGCGGCTATTCGAATGCTGATCAATGAGCGTGATAATCGCGTCGCACATGTCACCAACGACAGCCTGAGGCCCGGCTTCAAGCCGTGTGCGAAGTGAAATCGAGTTCAGCACGCCAACACCTGGCGCGTATGCAGCGATCCTTAGACTTGTTCCTCCAAGATCGACGCCGATGGTAAGAACCTGCGCGTTTTCCAAGGCCATTCCGTTCACCGCAGAAGCCAGTATTCCGATTCGCGCGTGCGCTTGAAGCCGCGATTGAGACCACGCAAGTGCTGGAGAAACTCGAAGAAAACGAACTCGCTCCTCGAAGTATCCCCAGCACCCCCCGTTGTCTTGGAAACGATACCATACACAATCAAGAGGCTGCCAGATCGCCCTGACGCCAGAGCAATTTCTTACAACAGCGCAAGAAATGAAGTTGGAGCTTGATCGAATCCTACCGATCGTGCGCGCGAGTCGGGCAAACCTGTCCCCGCCGCACAACGCGGTGCCGGTCTTCACCGTTCAAGCAGGAGTTGGGGAACAACCGCACGAACTCCGCTGGACGAGCCGCGTTTCGAGTATCACTTGTCGAGGGCGTATGGATTTCCCCGTCATCCTGATATTCCGCTTGCCAAGGAGCTGTTCAAAGAGGAGTTCTGCTGCAACCCGGCCAATCTCTTCAACGGGCTGCTGAACCACACTTATCGACGGCCGGACGGTTGACGCGAGCTCAAAATCATCAAAACCCAGCAAGGCGATCGTCTTGGGTACTGCAACGTTGAGCTTTTGAAGAACCTCAAAAGCGTAAATCGTCGTGCTGTTTTTGAGAGTGAACAATGCATCCGGAGGGTTTGCGCCAGAGAGCAGGCTCTCAATCGCATACTCGGTTGACCGGTAGTCTTTAGCTGAAGTGTTCAACGTTGATGGGAGACCTGCGGCATCAACTGCGGCTCGATATCCCCGCGTGCGCTCCTGGATCGTGAACAAGGTGCTCTCGCCCGTAAGACAAACGATCCGTTTGTACCCATGGTCTATCAAATGCTGTGTCGCGAATTTGGCTCCCTTGAAGTTATCGGTTACGACCGAGGCGACAAAGGAGTCGGAGACCGGGCGATCAATAGACACAACCGGAACCGCGACTCGCTTAAGCAGGTCGCGTAGCGCCTGACTTTGTGAATTCGCCGGCGCCACGATGAATCCGTCTACACGATGGCTAATCAGAATATTCAGATTCTCAATTTCGGTGTGCGGATCGTTGTGTGAAGTGGTCACAATCAGCAGCGAGTCATTGGCGAGCGCGACCGCTTGCACTGCCTCCGCGCAACTTGAGAAGAATGGGTCAGCGATACTTGGAATCACCAATCCGATGGTTTTTGTCCGATGCCCTTTGAGGACGCGCGCCGCCTGGTTCGGCATATAGCCCATGGCTTCAATGACGCGCTGCACATGAGCGAGCGTCTTTGGACTCACACGATCGCCGCCGTTAATGACGCGGGAAACAGTGGTCGTTCCAACACCTGCTGCGCGAGCTACTTCGCTGACGGTGGGAGGGGTGCTTCTTTTCTTCATCTTGCCAGGCCACTCGAAACCTGCGTGGTATGAAGAGTCTAAGCTACACGAGTCGCAGGGTACAACCAAGTTGCATCGATCGCGAAGCGGCATGCGCGCTCCCCGATCGTGCAACAGGTTTTCGGACGTTCCGGGTGCGGGGCAGGCATGCGGCGGAAGTTGTTGCCGGTGGAACGAAAACTATGAGAGGCTTTTGCATGGCTCTCGCCCGCATCCGACTGCTGATCAAAGAGCTAGCGAATGAGATCGCCGGAATCCAACTCGCTAACGTTTTACAGGACCTGCGCTATTCAATCAGGCACCTGACCCGAAACCCCAGCTTCTTCATTACCGCGGTGCTCACCCTGGCGCTGGGCATCAGCGCATCGAGCGCGGTGTTCACCGTTGCCTACGGCGTACTGATCGATCCATTTCCCTATAAGGACGTTCACACGCTCGCGACACCGAAGCTTTGCTGGCCCGACCGGGCCGAATGCGGATGGCGATCCTACAGTCCGCAGCAGTTCAATGAGATCGTCCAGAAAACCGACATCTTCGCCGGCGTCACGGCATCAACGGTTGGCTTTGTTGAAATCACGGGAAAATTCGACCCTCAGCGCGTGCGTGGCAACTACATAACGCCGAACACATTTGACGTCCTCGGAGTGAAGCCAATCCTTGGGCGGGCAACGATGAACTCCGATGTCGACTCTGGACATGAAGAAGTCGCACTCCTCAGCTTCCGATATTGGCAAGCGCATTACGGCGGCAGTTCGTCCGTTATCGGGCAGGTCATCAACGTGGATCGGCATCCTCGCACGGTTATTGGCGTCATGCCACCGCGCTTTTTATGGCGGGGAGCGGACATATACCTCCCGATCAAGATGACCAATGAATTCGCAGTGGAGGGGCAGCGTCGTTTTGCGCTGGTCGGGCGCCTCAAGCCGGGCGTGACAGATGCACAGGCTGCCGCAGAACTCGCTCCGATCTTCGCTGAGTTTGCGCAGACTGAGCCGTTCATGTATCCGAAGAATTTGCGCCTTGGAATTCTTCCGTTTGACGAGATGTTCAAGTCGGGACTGGCAGGCATTCTTTACCTGTTGCTCGGTTCAGTATTCGTTCTCCTGTTTATTTCCTGCGTCAACGTGTCGAGCTTGCTGCTGGCTCGCGCGGTAAGCCGTGAGCATGAATTTGTAGTGCGCGCTTCGATCGGCGCTTCGCGATTGAGACTCGTTCGACACGCGCTCACCGAATCGCTGCTGCTGGCGTTGATCGCATTTCCTGTGTCGCTGGTTTGCGCTTATGCGGGACTGCAGGCAATTCTGCGCATCGTTCCCACGGACACGATTCCCGATGAGGCAGTGATCACGATGAATGTGCCGGTCCTGCTTATCTCGCTGGGAATCGCGCTTGGCACCGTGCTGATCTTTGGGATCATGCCGGCCTGGCACAGTGCAAGCCCCAGGCTGGCGGCGGCACTCAACAGCTTCCGCTCTTCCGACGGCCGCGCGCAAAGGCGCCTGCTCAGCGGCTTCGTCGTCACGGAGATTGCCCTCTCGCTGGCTCTTCTGATGCTCGCAGGCTTGATGGTTCGGTCCCTGATAGCGGTGGAGAGCGTCCCCGTGCCGTTTTCGCCCGATCGCACGTTGATGCTTCGCATCCCGCTCGCGGACACGCGCTATCCCACGCCGGAAAGTCGCACGCTATTTTTCAGACAACTACTGGATCGCGTGCGAGCGGTCCCGGGTGTCAGAAACGCCACGGTGGATGCGGCGTTCCCGTTCATGGACATGTATGCGGATCGCGTGCAGATCAGCGGTCAGGACATCGACAAGCGTGTCGTTGCCTTGCATTTGACCGATCCGGAGTTCCTCGATATGTCTGGAAGGAAGATGTTGCAGGGGCACTTCCTGGATTCTCGTGAAGTGGCCGCCTCGTCGCATGACGCAGTGATCACGCAGAATTTCGCGCAGCGCTATTTCGCGGGCGAGAATGCCATCGGCAGAACCATCCACCTGCCGGAATTCATGCCCGACGGGAAGAACAAGCTCGCAGACAACGCTTTCACCGTGGTTGGGGTCATGAGCGATCTGCCGTTTTTCGTCGGATTCAACGAGAACTATCCTCATGTCTTTTTGCCGTACACGGTAGCTCCGGCAGCAGCTGACAGCCTAATCGTCTCAACGTCGCTTCCCGCCGATGTGCTGGTCAATCCAATGCGGCAGACGGTTCATGCGATCGACAAGGACCAGCCGATCGTCGAGACGATGAGCCTTCGGCAGATGCTGGATATGTATGGATATGCGGGTCCGCGTTTTGCATTGGCGCTGTTTGGAACTTTCGCTGTGGCGGCCCTGTTGCTTTCGCTTGTGGGGATATACGGGGTGCTTTCCTTCGTCACCTCTCAGCGCACTCATGAGATCGGGATTCGTATGGCGCTTGGTGCGAATCGGTCTAAGGTGATGTGGTTGGTGTTGCGTCAGGCCTTGATCCTGGCGCTGCTTGGTGTGGCGATTGGCCTTCCGCTGGCGTTTTTAGCGGGGCGATTGGCGAGGCAAGAGTTGATTCAGACGTCGCAGTTCGATCCGCTGACGCTCGTCGCCGTGGTTTGTATATTGCCGCTGCTGGCAGTTGCAGGAACGTGTTTGCCGGCGAGACGCGCTGCCGGGGTCAATCCTGTGTCAGCCCTTCGCAACGAGTAACAAGCGTCATGTTCAAGAATGCAGTGTCCGCGAAGTAACTGAAGACACACTTTGCGCAGAGTATCATTGCTCTGATTCAAGTTCAGGAGACCCTGGATGCCGGTTCCCTCTCGTGTTCCCCGCTTTCTCAATAACAGCCTGTTCCGATCCAAATTGATTTTCGCTGTCCTGATATTCCAGGCTTCATCTCTCTTGAGTCAGACCGCGAGTTGTCCTGCAGCACCCGCTCAAACCGTCACTCCCGCAGCGACTGCCTACGGAGAAGGCCGGTATGCTGACGCGGAACAGGGATATGCGCAATCCCTTGTGCAACAGCCGCATGACGCATCGATCGCCGCGGCGCTCGTGAAGACTCTCTTGCACGAAGGCAAGATCGCCCAGGCCTCTGATCGCGTGACTGCAGCCCTTGCGGATGATCCGCGCTCGGCTCCGATTCTCACCGCGCAAGCCGAAGTGCAACTGCGCGAGGGTGAGCCGTGGCTGGCGCTGCAAACTCTCGATGCAGCTGCAGCCGCGGATCGATGCTACGCCCGCATTCATCTGATTCGCAGCCGTGTTTTTCGCATCGATTCGATGTACGCATCGGAACGCGCGGAGATCGAGAAGGCGTATGAGATCGACCCCAAAGACCCGGACATCCTGTACGCATGGCGCAGGGTTGTTTCGCCGGCGCAAGAGATTGAGGGAATCGATAAGGCGCTCCCCACGATGAAGGACATGGATGCGGAGACGCGGCAAAAGGCTGAAGAATCGATGAACTCGATGCTGCCGCTGCTCTCAGAAAATTCGCAAACCTGCAAGATTGAGCCTGCCGTTCAATCGGCAACGCTGCACCTGACCGGAACCATGGAGGATGGCAAGCATCTGGATGGCTACCGGCTTGACGTGCAACTGCCGAAGACCAGTGCAAGGCTGGTGGTGGATACGGCGGCCTCAGGAATCTTTATCACCAAAGAGCTTGCCGACGCGAATGGACTGCAGCAGGGCCCCAACGATCCTCCGGGAACGGTACACGCCGACAGTGTGCATATCGGACCGCTTGAGTTTCGCGACTGCATGGTGGGAGTGAGCAATGCGCCATTTGCCGGCAAAGCCGACGGTATGATCGGCACCGACATATTCGCATCGTATCTTTTAACAATTGATGCGCGCGATTCCAGGCTGACTCTCGATCCACTGCCGCCGCTTGCCGGAGTATTGCCGGGCGATCGCGCCACGCCGCCGGAACTCGCAGATTACACTCCGGTCTATCACCGGCGCCAATATCTTCTTGTGCCTGTGCTGCTCAATAACAAAGTCCGCAGGCTCTTTGTGCTCGACACCGGTATGCGCTTCAGCACCATGACATCGGAGACGGCGCATGCCATTTCCAGCACCAAGGCCAACTTCACCAATGCCATGCAGACCGCGTCCGGCCGTGCGGCCCAGGTATATCGCGACAACTTCGATTTTCAGTTTGCGAAGCTTTCAATGCCTCGTCAAAGCCATGTACTGGAGTGGGATCTCTCCACACTCGATCACGATATGGGGTTTGAGGTTGCAGGGATGCTGGGATTCGACATTCTTCAGACGCTCAACTTGAGCCTGGACTATCGCGATGGGTTGGCGAAATTCGAGCCTACAAAAGATGAGGGTTCGCCAGCGCATGCCAAGGAAGCCAAGATCGCATCCGCAGCGCCGGCTAATGACACCAGCGTCCCCGCATGTCAGGAATTCGAGAATAGAGACTGGCCCGTTGAATCCACCATTGAGGCTCGCGTCACGGAGTTGATGGACTCGGCGCACCTGAAACCCGGCAAAGAAGTATTTGTGAAGGTGCTGTACGGACTTACCTATCCGGGTTGCGTGTTGACGCAGGACTCAATTCTCTATGGGCACGTAACTGCTGCGGCTTCGTCAAAGAATCCCAATTCCTCTGAACTGGGACTGGTCTTTGATCGTGCCGATTGCGAGGGCCGACAGAAGCAGCAACTCCCGATGCGGTTGATCGGCTTGGTGGGGCCTCGCGACCAGTCGAGCATGTTGCACGACGCGTTGCCCACCGAAGTAGCCGGTGGTCCCCGGCAGATGTCCGACGCCACCGCTGGCACGAACGGTCGCGATGACAATCTGAGTCCCGGCGGACCACCGCATACCGTTCATCCGGGAATTGTAGTCCGCATGCCGAAAGTAAAGCTGGAGCCGGAAGGAGGGCCGGGTTGCAGCGCTAAAATCACCAGTTCCGATCGCACCATCCAACTCGGACCGGGCACTGAAGTTATCCTGACGGTCGAGAAAGTGGGTCCATGACGTAATAGCGTCGCGAAAGCTTTCTTACAAAAAATGCGCCGCCGCGAAACGCGCTTTCATCAATTTGTCAGTCAATAAGGGCAGTCCGGTCTTCGCTCTCCAAAGTCTTCGTTGTTCAAAATGACTCCTGCGACTAGACCCGGTATCACCGCTTCCCGGAGAGCTATATGAGCCAACGATATTTCGCATGCTTTCTTTTTTGTTTTGCAATCGCCGCAATAGCTCAGCAGCGCACCCGCATTTCAGATACGACCTCGCCATACCGGCAGTCCAACCTGCCCATTGAAGATCGTGTGCGTGACTTGATCAAGCGCATGACCGTTGAAGAGAAGGCCCGGCAACTGGATATGTACGCAGGGGTGCCTGACCTGGTTGACGATGCGCTGGACAAGACCCACGCGGCGCCGAACGCGAGATTTCAAACGCGGAACGCAGAGAAACTGTTTGGCGCTCTGGGAGTAGGAAGCATTCACGATCTTTATCCCAGCGCTGAACTTTCAAACCAGATTCAGCGCTGGACGATCGAGCACTCGAGGCTCGGGATCCCGGCCATATTCATTGAAGAGGGACTGCATGGATACAGCGATGGCACCGTCTTTCCCGCTCCGATAAATCTGGCTGCTACCTGGGATCCTCATCTTGCCCGGAGCACCGCGGCGGCAATTGCGAGCGAGATGCGGGCAGCAGGGGTGGATATGGTGCTGGCGCCCGTGCTTGACGTAGCACGCGAGCCGCGCTGGGGCCGCGTAGAAGAGGACTTCGGGGAAGATCCCTACTTAACGGGACAACTCGGCCTGGCTTATGTGGAAGGCGCGCAAGGTGAATCGTTGAGCAGTGACCACTCTGTGATCGCGGAACCAAAACATTTCGTGGGCCATGGTTCGCCCGAGAGCGGACTTAACACATCTCCAGTGCACATCGGTGAGCGTGAGCTGCGCACCATCATGCTGAAGTCCTTCGAGCCCGCGATTCGTCAGGGGCACGCAATGGGCGTGATGGCCGCTTATCACGAAATCGACGGGATACCGGTTGTTTCCGATCCTGACCTGCTCACTTCCGTCCTGCGCGGGGAGTGGGGATTCAAGGGTTTCGTGCTTTCGGACCTTGGTGCGATCCGACGTTTGTGGGAGGATCACCACACAGCCGCAGATGCCAAAGACGCCATTGTGCAGGCCATCAATGCGGGTGTCGATATGCAGTTCTATGACTTCAGCCACGAGGAATTCCAGAACGCAATCGTGGCGGGTCTACGAGACTATACTCTCTCGCCGGACGCGCTCGATCGCGCAGTTTCGTCTGTCCTGAGAGCCAAGTTCGCTCTCGGACTTTTCGATCATCCCTACGTCGACACGTCGCTTACTGCTCGCGTGAAGCGGAGCAAAGAGCACCTGGCGCTCTCGCTACAGTCGGCCAGGGAATCAATGACACTGCTCAAGAACGATGGGCGCCTGTTGCCCTTGCCGAGGACGCTGAAGCGAATTGCGTTGATTGGTCCCAATGCGGCGATTGCCCGGTACGGAGACTACGAAGACGAGAAGAACGGTCAGCACATCAGCATCGCCGACGGCTTGCGCTCGCTCTTGCCGAATGCGGCGATCGTAGTGGATGACGGCGTCAACATCGAGAAAGCCATCGCGGATGCCAAAAACGCCGAGGTCGTCGTCCTCGCTTTGGGAGAGTATCAAGGGATCTCAGGAGAGGGGTTTGACAGGCAGAGACTGGATTTGCCGGGGAACCAGGAGCAACTCCTTGAAAGGATTGTTGCGACTGGGAAGTCTGTTGTTTTGGTTCTGGAAAATGGCAGGCCTCTCACCATCCCCTGGGCGGCTGAACACGTGCCGGCCATCCTGGAAGCCTGGTACCCCGGTGAGTTTGGCGGTCAGGCTGTCGCAGAAACGCTCTTCGGCGACAACAATCCAGGTGGAAAACTCACCATCACGTTTCCAAAAAGCGTCGGTCAGCTCCCTGTCTTCTACAACTTCGACCCATCGAAAACGACGAAGTACGTTGATGGCGATCGGAAGCCGCTGTTCCCATTTGGATTTGGCTTGAGTTACACGAGCTTCCGCTACGACAACCTATCCGTTCAAGCACCGTCGCCTGGAAGCGAGGACGACGTGGTTGCGACGGTAACGGTGACGAATACAGGCGACGTAGAAGGCGACGAGATCGCGCAACTCTACCTGCATCACGACGTGAGTAGCGTCGAAGTGGCGGATCGGGCGCTCAAGGGCTTTGCACGTATTCATCTGAGACCGGGCGAATCAAAGCGTGTGGAGTTTCATATAGGGCAGAGCGAGCTTGCGGTGTGGAGCAGGATGCATCGGTGGGTCGTTGAGCCGGGCACCTATACCATTTTCGCCGGCGGCTCGTCCGAGGCAACGCTAGCGAGAAAGTTCAACATATCTGGTTTGAAAGTAAGTTCCTCATCTGAATGACTGGTGGACAAATTCCTCGGGTTTGACGGATGCCGAAGCGGGGGGAAACTCGGAGACGATTGAGCCGAGGGAAGTGTTCGGCGCGTCACCCATGACAAGGTCCAATATGCCTCCGTCCGCGATCTCTGCGTGTCGAAACCAAACCTGGGTGAGCGGCCGGCCGTTCAGCCGGATACTTTGCACGTACTTGTTGTCTCGGGAATTGTTGTGAGCGACGATCACAAAATCTTTTCCATTTTTCAGGTGAATCGTCGCCTTGTCGAACACGGGACTGCCAATGTCGTAAACCGGAATGCCGGGCGTAACGGGATAGAAACCGAGCATCGAAAACACCACAAACGCGCTCATGCCGCCGCCGTCTTCGTCACCTGGAATGCCCTGCAGTTCGTCTGTGAAGAACGATTCCAGAAGCATGCGGATGCGCTTTTGAGTCTTCCACGGCGCCCCGAGCCGGTTGTAGATGTAGGGAATCGCGAGGCTTGGTTCATTCCCCATCGAGAATTGTCCGACCATGGATGTCGAATCGGGAAACTTCGCCTGGAACTCGTATTTCGATCGTCCCAGCGGTTCGCGAAAGAGTTGATCCAGATTCTCCTCAGCCTTGCGCGTACCGCCCATCAACTCGATCAAGCCGTTAAAGTCGTGCGGCACATCCCACGTATACGTGTAGCCATTGTTTTCGTCGTAGTAGTCGCGGCCACCCATTCCGCCGCCGAATTTTGGGTCGAGAGGCTCAATCCATTTTCCCTCGGCGTCTTTCGGCCACATCATCCCCTTGTCGACGCGGAAGACATTCTTGAAGTTTGCGGCTCGCTTGAGAAAGAGTTGCTCATCTTCAGGCTTCTTTAACTCACGCGCTAGTTGAGCGATGTTCCAGTCGTCGAAACTGTTTTCAAGCGTAACGGGGACGGGCTGGCGCTTTTCGAAAGGATTGACCTGCGGGTAGGTCTCTTTCTCGCCGGGACGCAGGGCCGGCATATATCCATGCTCGTTGTAGAAATCATCGAGGGGAGTTTTAGGGCCAAGGCTCCAAGGCAGCAACGTGGTATCGAGTGATCGCTTTCTCACTCCTTCATAAGCGGTCGGCAAATCGAAGTTCCGCACACCCTTGAACCATGCATCTGCGAACCACGGAGCAGCATGATTGCCGTTCATGCAGGCGTAGTTTCCGGTGAGAATAGCGAACGTCGGCATTGTGCCCGACTGCTCATACATGCGGACATAGGATTGTATTTTGTCCGCCTCCATTTCTGGATTGAGCAGAGTCTGAAGCGGCTCCAGCGCGCGGAACGTATCCCAGAGCCAATTGTCGACATAGAACGGACGCGCGTCCTTATGAACCTTGTGATCGAATGCGCTGTAATAGCGCCCATCCTCAGTGATATTGATCATGCGTTCGAAGCACCGATAAAGCGCGGTGTAGAAAACCTTGCGCTGCGCCTCGGTGCCGCCTTCTACTGCAATCTGGCCGAGTGTCTCGTTCCATCGGGTCCGTCCAGCGTCCTTGACTCGTTCAAACCCCCAGGCTGGAATCTCCCGGCTGAGATTCTTTTTCGCCTGCTCTGCGCTGATGAAGGAAATCCCGTAACGAAACTCCAGAACCCTGGCGCCGGGGCTTGAAACGGCCAGGTGCGATTTGTTGGCGGCATTTTCGACTTTAAATTGGACTGGCGCGCTGAACTCCCCGTAGACAAACGCAGCCATATCGTTGAAGCGTTCCTCGCCAACAACCACGCCTCCATCCTGCACGTGCAACTCGCCCGCAAGACGGTTCGCAAGCACTACGGAAGCATTGCCCGACGGAAACGTCATGCGGAAATAACCACACCGCTCCGTGGCCGAAAACTCTGTATGAATGCGGCCATCACCGAGGTAGACGGAGTAGTAGTAAGGCGTCGTGGTTTCCTGATCCCACGCGGCTGGTTTTCCGTTTTCACCGGGCATGAGGCTGAACAATTCTTGAATCCGATGGGAGCTGATCGTGAATGGAAATGACTCGATCTGATCATCCAATGCATCCGACCGTATTGGATATACCCGGATCATGCTGTTTGGCATGTAGACGGTCGGACGAGTCGGCACGAGCAGAATCCCAACGTTTCCGATCGTTGGATCGACGTAATCCACCTGCGCAGGCGCGCGCATTGCGATCGTCGCCAAAACGAGGGTGAGTGCGGCTTTCAGGGCTTGCGCCAGAGGTTTATACCGAAGAGCAACTCCGACTTTAAGTGACCTCGACATGACCCCAACTCCATCGATCATTCAGAGATATCCCATAAGCACACTCAAGAATAGCCTAAGGCACGCACGGATTCCCCTCCGCACGATCCATCATCGGAATCTGCGCGTGCTTTGCTTCGCACGGAAGTGTGTCCGGTTCCTCAGACCCTGCGGCTCTTGTCGGGCAAATCTGTTCATCGATTCGTGACCGAGTCAACAGTCGATGGTGCAGCTGGCATTAGCGCGAATCCCGGCAGGCCGAAGTCTACTCCCAATCGTTGGCAATCAACGTTGCGCCGTCTTCTTACCTGCCTTCCTGCTTCCTTCGGAACCAAAGCTGCACGCCTGGTCGGTGAGCTTCGTGGGCGCGAGCGTCAGTTCGTGCAGTTGGTTTTTGACCAGGAGCGCGTTGAAGACGCTGGCTTGCTGTTGCACGGTCTTCCACGCGTCCACGGTGTGGTTCAGATCGTTGCAGTCACTCTCCCAGGTGGCGACCTGGGTTGGGGTGGGGGCCATGTCCATGCCGACCTGCATCATGCTGACCATGGTGTTGTAGGCATTGTTCAGGTCCGCGAAGGATTTGGGCGCCTTGGGATCGGGAGTTGGAGGGCGCATAGGGCCTCCGCCGCCAAAGCCTGTGGGGACGATGCCGCCAATTTTCGTTAGACTCGCGTCCAGTTCTTTCGCTTGCGCGGCAACATCGGCCGGGAGATTGCCGTGTGTCACGGCTGCCAACTGATCCTTAACTGCCTTCACTTCCTGATTGCCTGCGAAACTCTGCTCCATGCCCTGAACGGAGAGCAGCGTGAGCCTGTTTTGAGCGCGCAACGCAGCCATGAGTTCGGGGCTCTGGCCAACGCGAGGATCGTTGTCGACCGTGAGAGTGCGCGTGTAGATCTGACCGTCCACGTTCAGCTTCAACGTGTATATGCCCGGAATCACCTGCGGCCCATGGGGACCGGGAGTGGTGGAGCCCGGCACCATATTCATTTCATCTTCGAGATCGTGGCGCAAGGCAGGCGGGTCGTCATAGTACAAGTTCCAGTTGACGCGATTGAGACCGGCATGAGTACTGAGCGCGCGCGACTCGGGCGTGGCCAGCCAGTAGTGCGGGAACTCTGCGCCTTCGATTGGAGGGGGCAGTGTACTCGACATTGTGCGTACGAGTTTGCCCTCGGCGTCGAAGACCTGCAGTTGAATCGGCTCCTTGGGTTGATGATCCAGGTAGTAGTCGAGAATCGCTCCATATTGAACGTTGTGTGCGTGGGGAACTTCGATAGAGAAGGGCTGATCCCAGTTGCTGTTCATCCGGGCACGAATCGCGTCCTGGGGCGGGAAGAAATACACGGGTGCCGTGCCAATAGCTTGCGCTTTGGCGGCAATCTCGCGGAGCGGGGTGATGTCGTCGAGAACCCAGAAGCCGCGGCCATACGTACCGATGACGAGGTCGTTCTGGTGGTGATCGGTATGCACTTCGAGATCGCGGATGGAAGTGCTGGGGAGATTCTGGCGCAACGGCTGCCAATGATCGCCGCTATCGAAGCTGACATAGACGGTGGTTTCGGTGCCGGCGAAAAGAAGGCCCGCCTGCTGCGGATCAGCACGCAGGCTGTTCACCCAACTTCCGGTGCGCTCGTCTTTGGGAAGGCCATTGACGATGCTGACCCACGTCTTGCCGGCGTCGGTGGTGCGCCAGATGAGCGGAACGTTCGTGTCTTCTTCGGGGGGCACGGTCTGGCCGCGAGCGCCGCCGATGCGGGCAGCGACGTACGCGGTGCTGGCGTCATCGCCTGCCTCGATGGTGTTGAAGTTGGTGTGTTGCGGCAGATCGGCGATATTCGAGATGTTGTTCCAGACTTTGCCGCGGTCGGTTGTGAGGTTGATCTGGTCATTCGTACTGACCGCCCATATAATCCCGGGCTTGACGCGGGAAATGGAGAAGTCAGCAATCGCAGCCGGCGGAGGGGGCGGTGTCTTGCCCGGCACCGGGGGTGGCGGCTGTGGACGCGCCTTGCTGCAGTCCGCTGGAGGCGCGCCTTTGGCTGTGGTCAGATCGGGGCTGACCGCGGTGAACGAGTGGGCGCCATCGCGCGTGACCAGCAGGCATTCGTAGGCAACGTAGAGAGCGCCTGGTTCGAACGCGAGATCGAACTTCTTCTGGAAATCGCGGTAGGCGATGTATTTGGTGGATTCCGATCCGAAGTTGGGGGCAATATTTTCCCATTGCATTGTTGACATGTTGATTTTGACCATGCCGCTGCCGCCGCCGCCCGGGCCATAGCCGACACCGTAGATGATGTTCGGATTTTTGGGGTCGGGTGTGATGACGCCAAACTCCGAGGATGGCACCGGGCTCCAGTCCGTGAAGTTGATCTGGCCGAAGTTGCCGCGGCTTGAGATCTCGACTGCGCCAGTATCTTGCTGCGCGGCCATGATGTGGTAGGGATACTGATTGTCCGTGGCGACGTGGTAGACCTGCGAGATGTCCTGGGTGTACCAGAGGCTCCAGGTTTTGCCGTTGTCGAGCGTGACGCTCGCTCCCTGGTCTGAGCCGACCAGCATGTGATTGCCATTGATGGGATCGATCCACAGCTTGTGATAATCCTCGCCGCCGGGTGCGCCCTTGAAGGGTTCGAAGGTGGCGCCACCGTCGGTGGAGCGATACATGGCGGTGCTCATCGTGTAGACGATGTCAGGATTTTGCGAGTCGACGTAGACGCCGCTGCTGTAGGATCCCTGGCCGTTGCTGATGCGAAAATCCTTACCGGCCATGTGCTGCCAGTTTTCGCCGCCGTCGTCGGAACGGTAGAGGCCTGAGCCGTGTTCCATGACATTGCCAACGATGTAGATGCGCTTGCCGCCGGTGTGCATGGCGATTGCAAGGGCGACGCGGCCCGGAAAGGGCGGAATCTTGATCTCGGTCCAGGTCTTGCCTTCGTCGGTGGATTTATATACCGTCGGCGGCTTGTGCTTGGTCTGACTAGTGGGTGGACCGAAGCCGCCGCTGGTGCCCTGCGTGGCGGCCAGCATCACGCTTGGATCGTCGTAGGCGAATTGAAGATCGCGCGTGCCATCGTAGGCGGCGGGCTTGAGGACATTGGTCCAGGTCTGTCCTCCATCGGTGGAGCGCCAGACGCCACCACCTTTATGGTGATCATCACCAAGAGCGGAGACAATGACGAGGCCGGGATCGGATGGGTCGACGAGAATGCTGTCGATCTTCACAGTGTCTTCGAGGCCGATGTGCTGCCAGGTGCTGCCGGCATCGGTCGACTTCCACATTCCATTGCCGAGGCTGCCGCCAATGGGGTCGCCTGCGCCTGCATAAATGATGCTTGGCGCGGAAGGCGCGACCTGGATCGCACCGATGCTATCGACACTCGCTTCCTGATCGAAAATCGGGAACCAGGTCACGCCTGCGCTGGTGGTCTTCCAGATTCCACCCTGAGGAGTGCCCATGTAAAACGTGCCGGGATCGCCGACAACGCCGCTAACGGAGGAGATTCGTCCCCCGTGAAAAGGCCCGACGCTGCGCCATTGGAGGCCGGCGTAGAAATTCGGATTCACTTGTGCCTTCGCACCTTGAGCGGATGCCAGTACACACAAAAAGAACAGCGGGGCGCAGACAGCCCACAAGTTACGCTTCATTTTGGGATTACCTCGGGGAATGCGAGTCGTTTGGCGCGTAGTATACAGGAACGTCCCCGGCAAAGATTCTGGTTGGCTTCAGGAAGGCGCGTTCGAATCCCTCACTCGTTGCGCCAGAATCCATCCAATCAAAGGACGAAGGGGCGCAGATCCTGTTGGTTCTCGAGGCGGCGTTTGCATCAAAAAAGGTCTGGACCGAGATTGGGAATCTCTGTTTAGATTGCATTTGGTTCAGAGTGGATTTATGCGAGGCTATTTCTCGGGTTGGGGTGCGAAAAGCTGGGTCGTATGCGCTCTGCTGCTGGGCGCTGCAGCTGCCCTTGGGCAGAACACGCCGCCGCCGCACGTGATCATCCCCAATCCGACTCCACGGCCGCCCGACTTGAAGCAGGAGTTTGGCGAGACACCGGCGGATCAGAAGAAACAAGATGCGATCTCGCTCGAGAATCAATTGCGCGCTCGTGAAGTCTGGCTGGAATCGAATCAGATATTGTTGCTGGCCCAGCAGTTGCAGCAGGAGATTGTTGCCAAAAAAAATCCCAAGTCGATGGCAATGGACGCCGCGAAGGTAGCAAAGATTGAAAAGCTTGCGCGGACGGTGCAAGACAATATGAAGAACCAGTAGCGCTGTTTTCGGAAGACCGGTCGTCATACCCGAGTAGGCAAAGGAAGAACAATGGCGAAGCAGACTGGAAAACCGAAGCAGATTATTCGGTTGATCCTTAGCATGATTCTTGGGTCTGCTTTTGCTCTGCCCATGCACTCCCAGTCGAGTGCGGCAACTTCAATTCCGTCGGAAGCCAAGAAGCAGGCGGCCGGCAAGAACGCACAACCTTTGAGCGGCGCTTCGGCGCTGGATGCCCGGGCTCAAGCTAGTCCTCATGCCACTGCAGAGGAAATAAGACAGGGACAGATTGTAGAGGATACGAAGGAGCTGTATTTTTTGTCAGCCGAATTGCGAGCGGAAGTGGCTAAGACCTACAAGGAGAGCCTCTCGCTCACTGTGCTCAAGAAGGCTGAAGAAGTGGAGAAACTGGCTCGGAACCTGAAGGAACTTATGAACCAGGAAGCAGCCGCTGCGCGGAAATAGGGATCATCTATTGAGCAATAATCCCGCGGTACTCAATATCATCAAGTGGGGGCCGCGCAGAATGTCCGGAGCTAGATTCGTCTTTCTCGCAGCTTTGACTGGATGGTTTTTCTTGCCCCCGGCGGGCGCATACCACGCGCCGCAGGAGGGCCGATCGGGAACGGATCGAGCGGAGTATGCCGGCGACGCGAGTTGTGTGAAATGTCACAGGGATGTGGGTCAAACCTATGAACACACTCCTCATCGCCTGACTTCTCAACTACCCACGGCCAGTTCTGTTCTTGGATCATTTCAAAGTGGCTTTAATTCCCTGGTGATTGTGGACTCGGCGCATTCGGCCGAGCCGGGACTCCAGTTTCTTATGGAGTCGAAGAAGGATGGTTTCTTCGAGATTGCGCGGAGCGGGTGGGGCTCTCATATTTATCAGAGGGCTGAACGCATCGATCTTGTCACCGGTTCCGGAGTGCGTGGCCAGACTTACCTGTACTGGCAGGGCGATCGATTATTTGAGTTGCCTGTCAGTTACTGGAGCGATGGTCATCGATGGATCAACAGTCCCGGCTACATTAACGGAACCGCAGATTTTTCGCGCACGGTAAATCCGGCATGCCTGGAGTGTCATGCGACGTATATTCGATCCTTGTCGACGGACCCGGCGACAAATCGCTATGACCGGACAAGCCTCGTGCCGGGGATTTCGTGCGAGAGCTGTCATGGTCCCGGAGCAGACCATGTTCGACAGGAACTGCAGCCTGGGTCGAAGGGAAAAGCGCCGCTGATTTTGAATCCAGCAAAATTCTCGCGAGACCTGCAGGTTGATTTGTGCGCGGAATGCCATAACGGGATTCAGCGAGAGGCTCTGAAGCCGGCGTTTTCCTATGTTCCGGGTCGGCCGTTGAATGAATATTTCAAGCAGCTCCCTTCTGCCAACGCAGAGCATCCCGACGTTCACGGAAATCAGGTGGGATTGCTGGAACGGAGTAAATGCTATCGATCGTCGGCGCAGATGAGCTGTTCAACTTGCCATGACGTTCATGCAGCCGGACAGCCACTCGAGTCGTATTCGCATAAATGCCTGAGCTGTCATCAGTGGGAGAGTTGCGGTATGTCGGCACAGATGGGTCACGCTATTGCGAACAAATGCATCGACTGCCATATGCCGGTCGAAGAGACCAATGTGATTGTGTCGCAAACGGCGGGCCAGGTGGTACACGCGAAGATGCGGAACCATTGGATAAAGGTCTATGCGGACATCAGCCTGAATGGGAGAGCAGGCGGATCGTCTCGCCCTTAAATGCGATGGGACGCCGGTTTGCGAAGATCTCAGGGGGTTGGGGATTCAATCGCGTCGATGACTTCCTCAAGCGATGCATGACTTTGCTGCGGCAACGTTCGCGCGATTTGGAGCTCTGCGTCCGCCTGTTCACGTTTGCCGATCGACTGATAGACCCGGGCAATTTGAACATGAGATTCCGCGGTGCTGGGATCGGACTGTTCTGCGATATTAAGTTCTCGAATCGCATCTTCAGTGCGGCCTTTACGCGCATCGATAAGGCCTAGATCAAGATGCACCATTGACTCTGCCGGATTGGAGACAGCGAGCTTTTCCAACTCCGGTAGCGCTTTGTCGAACTGGCCCTGATGGACCCAGGAGTCTGCGAGATAGATGCGCGCTTTCGTTTGTTCGGGATTGTTTTGGATCTCCAGCTGGAACTCATTTGCGGCTTCCGACCAATTGTTCGCGGTCCATAAGAGATAGCCAAGTCCAAAGTGAAGTTGAGGTTGTGCGGGGTTCGCTTCTATGCCCGCGCGCAATGCTTTCGCAGCGCCGGCCCTGTCTCCCATTTGTTCCAGGGCTTCGCCTGACAGCATGTCGGCTTCGGCAGAGTCGGATTTCAGGGCGAGGACTTCTTTGCATACGTTTAGAACGCACGGGTACTGTTTGCTCCAGAGACAACTGTGAGCAAGGGTAATGCGCAGAGCAACACTTTGAGGATCCTGTTCAGTCGCACGCTGAAAATAAGGAATGGCAACAAGGTAGTCTTTCATTCCGTAATGCGCCATGCCGAGGAGGATGGTGAGGCGCGGGTCATCGGGATGCTTTCCAAATTCGACGGTGAATGCTCTGATTGCATCCGGGAATTGAGCGGCCTTGAACAGTGCCAAACCGAGGTTTGTCTGCAGGCCGGGCAGATCCGGGTTGATCGCCGCTGCCTTTCGGTAGTAATCGATTGCCTTGTCGTAGTGATCCTGGCGAACCTCAAGCAGGCCGAGGTGTGCAAGCGCCTCCCCGTTTTGCGGGTCGGCATTTGCGATGCTGTTCCAAACTTTCTCCGCCTCTGCGTTTTGTCCCGCTTGTTCGAGGGTCATGGCCCTCTGGCGGGTCGACGCTGGATCTTCCTGCTGTCCCATCAGGGCGGAAGCCGTCAGCAGCCCCACTGCGATTGCAAGGGCAGTTATAAGTCCGGTATGAATTCTTATCCGTTTCGACGACACGATGGAATCCATTCTTCAAATCTACGCGCAAAAAGCAAAGCGCGGCAGTAGTTAGCTGCCGCGCTCTGGGTTTGATGAGATGGGTTAGAAGACGAACTTACCGCCCAGCTCAAGTGCACGCGGATCGTAGAACGAGGTTACCGTTCCGAAGTTCGAGTTGCCTAGAGTGTTGCCGATGCCGTTCGGTTCTGTGTGGTTGAAAGTGTTGAACGACTCCAAACGGAACTCGAAATGAGCCCTTTCGGTGAACGCGAACGATTTGTACAGCGAGGTCGTAAAGTTCACGCGGTTCGGACCCGGAATGGCGTCTTTGCCGGCGCTGCCGAAGCCCTGGTTGCCTCCGCCTAGCCAGGCTGGAGTTGGGTTGCTGAAGACGGAAGTGTCAAACGCTGCACCGATGTGACCCAACCTCTTCGACTTGGCCGACTGATTGGGACGGTTGGTATAACCTCCGTCGAGACCGATCGTATCGTAGTTAAGGGACAGGCGCGGAGTTGTCGGAACCCCTGTCTCGTCGATGATGGTGCCGGCCATTTCCCAGCCGCCAAGAACCGAATGCGTAAAGCCCGGAGCCTTGAAGATCGGCAGTTTGTAGATGTAGTTCATGCTGAGAATCTGGCGCCGATCGAAGCCGCCGGATCCCTTCATGTACTTAATGTTGAATGGATTGTCGATGCCCGAGTCGTCGGTGCTGGTGATGTCGATCTCGTGCGAGTAGGTGTAATCGACTTCACCGCTAAGCCCCCAACGGTTTTGAATACGCAGGCCGGTCTGGAAACCGTTGTAGTTTCCGTTGGTGTTGTTTTCCTGCTCCGTAATGCCGCTGAACCCGGGGAAGGTACGATACTGATCGGAAACAGATAGCTGCCCCGGATCGATTGCCAGATTGCAAGCCGTGTTGGTTGGAGGGTTGATTTGATCGGCAGGATCCTTGCAATTGCCGTCACCATTCTGAGCCCGGGTTGTCAAATTGGTATTAAGTGGGAAGTTGTTGATGTTGCGGCGAATGTTCTGATGCCAGGCGAGATTGCCGACATACTGAACAACCAGGATGACCGATTGAGCCACCTGATCCTGAACGCCAAGGCTGAACTGGGCAACCGCGGGTGCTTTGAAGTTCTGCGCGAGTGTGGTGCTTCCCGCCGGGAACAACGGCGTAGCCGCCGCCGCGCCGGTTACGTAGCTGATGTGAGGATCGCTCAGGTACACGGTGTTGGCTGATGGAGTGTTGGCAAACGGCGCAGCAGTGGCGACATCGTAGATGTCGTTCCCCTGGAGCCGCTCGTAGAAGGTTCCGAAGCCGCCACGGAGAACGGTCTTGCCGTTTCCGAAGAGGTCCTCGGAGAAGCCGACGCGCGGTTGGAGAGTGTCGTAGTCGGTTTTGACCAGTCCCGCGGGGGTTCCGTTTTGACCTGCCAGATGAACGCCGTTCAAATAGAACGTGCCTCCATTGAAGGTCTGCAATCCGGGGCTGCTTGGAGAGATCGCGCCGCTTGGAAGGAACACGGCAGCCTGGCTGCTGAGGTACGTAGCCGGGTCGAAGTTCGCGACCTGATTGGAGCGCTCCCATGCGAACGGCAGCGCGTCATAACGAAGACCGAGTTGCAGGCTGAGGCGAGGTGTGACCTTCCAGGTATCCATCGCATAGACGGAAGGTGTCTGGTTGACGTAGTGCCGAATTGGTGCAGCTTGTGACTCCGAATAGCTTGAGGACAAGCCAAGCAACATGTCCATGAAGGAATCGCCGGTTGCGCCTGCGAACGCGTAGCTACCTTCAGCGTTGAGGAAGAGCTTCTGGTTTTTGGTGTAGCGGTTATAGCTGGCGCCAAACTTCAGCGCGTGCTTTCCCATGGTGTAGGAGATGTCCACCTTGGGCTCGAGGTCACCGGCAGCATTGTGCCAGGGAGCCGAGCCGGGATTCTCCTGAACGCCGCCATAGACGCCGTTCCACTGCATGCTCGGAGCGGCCTTGGAGCCGTTGTTGAAGAACTTGTTGACTGAGAAGCCGGAAGGCAAGTTGCCCGACGGGCTGTTGACGATGTCGATAATGTTGCCGTCATAGTTCATGCTTGCTTCAACCAGCAGAGTAGGGCTGATGGTCGCAGTGAGCTTGATAGCGGCGCTGTTGGAAGGGTTATTGAGCGTGCTGGTGATCGTTGGCCAGCTGCCTGTGGACCAACCCACCATCGGCGCAGGGAAGGCCTGCGAAACCGAGTCGTGCATGTAGTGGGCAAGAATCTGGAACTTGTCGTTGATGCGGTGATCGACGCGCACAACGTCGTCGCGCACGTTGATGGGAAGACTTGCCTGGCCGAGGTACTGATCGTTAGCCGTGTTCGGCTTGGGAACAATTCCAGAGGACAGATAAGCTACTGCGTTGGCATCGAACAAGCCTGCCGGAACCACACCACCCGGGAAAGGCTGGCCTTGCACGCATGTGGGGCAATTGGCTGCCAACTTTGCGGCGAATGCAGGATCGCCCACGGTTGGGACAGTCAGGACAACCGGTGTGCTGGCGAATTTAGGCGAAACGTATGCCAAGTTCTGCCCAGCGGTTGGGAAGTCTGCGGCAGGCAAATCATTTTGGAGATTCGGGGGATTGCCCTGGATCAGCTTCCGCCATTCTTCGTTCCAGAAGAAGAACGTCTTGCCCCTGGGGTAGACATGGGGAATAAAGAGCGGGCCACCGATGTTCGCGCCGAAGATGTTGTAGTTCAGCTTCGCGCGAGCAGTTGGGGTTCCCGACGTGTTCTTGTTCTGGAAGCTATTGGCGTTAAAGGCTGTGTTGCGGTTGAACTCCCAAGCTTCACCGTGGAAATTCTGGGTACCGCTCTTGAGCGAAAGGCTGATGGTGGCGCCAGAGGAGATACCGTAGTCCGGCGGATAGTTGGAGGAGAGAGTTTCCATCTGGGCGATGGCATCCTGCGATGGCAGAATGCTGATGCCGCCGGCGCCGCCGCGATCATCAGCCTCGCCGCCGTCGATCAACCAGATGTTGTGGCTTTGGCGAAGACCGTTGACGCTGATGTTGGAGCTGGCGCCTACCGAAGTTGGCGTATTGTTGTCCGGCAGAGTAGAACTTACGCCGAGACCGAGCGCAACGAGCGAGGCAAAGTTACGGTTCTCGGTCGCGATTTCAGTGATCTGTTCTTCGCTGACGAGCGTGCTGACGACGTTGGAGTCGGTTTGTACGGTGAGGACGTCCGATTGAACTGTTACGGTCTGGTCGACGTTGCCCACGGTTAGATTGGCGTCCACGCGAGTGGTCTGGGAAACGTTGACAATGATTCCCCGCTCCACGAAGGCGTTAAAGCCCTTTGCAGTGGCCTTAAGGTCGTAGGTTCCGACGTTCAATCCATTGAAAGTGAAGTTACCGCTGTCGTTGCTGACGGCGTTGGAAACGAAGCCCGTCTGTTGCTGGGTGAGCGTAACCTGGGCTCCCGGAACAGCCGCTCCGTTCTTATCAAAAACCGTACCTGTGATGGTTGAATTCTGTTGGGCGTGTCCCACCAGGCTGGTGAGAAGCAGAACGAGCGATAGCAGAATTAATCTGTATCTCGCAGGTGTCGCCAAATTGACTTTCATGCGTCACTCTCCACTGAAGTTAGTTGTCCATTACTTATGGCGCCGCGATCGAGTGCCGTTCGAGGCACTCACAATGCGCCGCGGTGTTATTCCCGCTTTTTCTGCGCTCGAGACGGCCATGACTAAGCCGCCGATCTGAGCGATTGCTTATCCCGGGTTACAAGTGACCAGTTAGGACGAAACTACAAATCCGTCCCGCGTTTCATTACCTGAATCCGTTTCGAAATTTCTGCCGAGCACTAGGGGAAGCGTCCAGCATTCAAACGACAATAGTTCAAAACTGGCCTCAGTTTTCGGGGACCCGGGAAAGCTACTGAGGTCAGTTGGCAGCAGGATAAAACGCTTTACTAGTTCGCAGGGTATGGTATTCAGACGTAAGATTGCTGTCAATAGAGAATTTGATTCCTCACCCCGGGAAGATAGCAACCGGACAACGAGTCTAAAATGATCGAGTTACAGCGGTAAATTGTCTCAGAAAGCAAAGGCCGCGGTTGGTATTTTTCTCCGCATGCATTGCGTGCGGGCCAGAGCAAACAACATAAGTCCGACGCAGGCACTTCCCGCTACACTGAGTCGCTGAGAATATTGGGATTCGCGATCGATATAATGCGCGCATGTACACACCGCAGGCCGGAATCTTCGCCCTTGGAACGTCTTCCCACGCCTACCTGGAGTTCGACATTGTGGACGCGGGAAGAGCCAGGGAGTTCGCCGGAAGAATCTCCGCTATCCGGGAACCCCGGACTACCACTGGAGGGGTGAACTTCGTCATCGGCTTTCGGCCTGAGCTGTGGAGCGGACTTGTTCCGGAAGACACACCGGCGGGAGTAGAAGGATTCAACCAGGACATCCACGGCACAGAGGGATTTGTGATGCCGGCTACGCAGCATGATGCGCTGGTGTGGCTGTCGGGCAGCGCGTATGACGTGCTGTTCGACATGGCGCGCACGGTGGTTCGCGACTTGGAAGGCCTGGGCTCGCTGGTTGAGGAAACCTCAAGCTGGCCCTACCGGCACGATCGGGATCTGACCGGCTTCATAGATGGCTCGGAGAATCCGACGCTGCTGGACGCGCCCTCGGTGGCGCTATTGCCCGAGGGTGTTCCTGGTGCCGCTGGCTCAATGCTGTTGCTGCAGAAGTGGAAGCACAAGGTTGCGGAATGGGAGGCACTCCCGGTCGAGCAGCAGGAACGGACGATGGGACGCACAAAACTCGCCAGCGTCGAACTGGAAAGCAAGCCGGCGGATGCGCATATCGTTCGCACGGATCAGGACGAGTTTGGGAAGATCTTTCGGCGCAACATGCCTTATGGAAACGTCGAAGACCATGGCACCGTGTTTGTGGGGTTCAGCGCGGACCAGAAACGGCTTTCGCGGATGCTCGAGAGCATGGCCGGGCTGGTCACCGGAAGTCGGGATGCGCTAACCCGCTACACGCAACCAAGGACGGGCTCCTATTATTTTGTGCCTTCCGTTGAGAGCCTGCGGCAGCTTCGATAGCACAGCGCGGCGGGCGAAACGCAGTCATTTTTACGAGCGAAAGGCCTGACCAATGCGTCCAAGATACGTCTAAAGGAAAAGTTAAGTCCAACTCGCATGTTTTGATCAGGTTGTTCGTCCTTCCGCTGTTGAACCATGGGGAAATGGCGCGTATATTTGCGGCAAAGCAAATAACGCTGGAGAAGGCTCGGATGAATTCATCTCCAGTCGAATCGGGCTCACATGAGTAGCGCGGTCGAACCGGCTCGAGAGCCGGGGGAAGCGGAACCGACGACAGATTCCGCGGCACACCCGCATCCGGGCGGACCGCGGCGCATGGTTGTCGCCGGATTGCTGGCAGCATTGCTGGTTTCCGTGGCTGGTATGGTCTTCTACCTCCACACCAGGAGCGGAACACGCGACGCGCGTTCTAATTCCCTTTCCGGCCACGGCCAGATTCCAACGCAAAGCTTGCTGCGGCTGCGCGGGATGACGGCTGCGGTGGAGGCGCGATCGATTCAGGCGCCGCTCATCGCGGGCCAGCAGGTGGGCACTCTCACCGTTACGAAACTCGTTCCGAGCGGAACGCGGGTGAAGCGCGGAGATCTGCTGGTGGAGTTCGACCGGCAGGCGCAACTACGCGACATCGTGGACAAGCAGGCTCAAAGCGACGACCAGAACGAAAAGGTAATTGAGGAGCAGGCGAAGGAAGCAGCTGCGCGGGCCAAAGACGAAACAGAGATCAACCAGGCGGAAGACGATCTGGCGAAAGCAAAGCTGGAGATGCAGAAGGTTGAACTGATGTCGCGCATTGATGCGGAGAAGGCGCAGGAAACTCTCGATGAATCTGAAGCTACGCTCACCCAGTTGAAGCAGACCTTCGATTTGAAGCGGAAGGCGGCGCAGGCATCGATCCGCATTCTTGAGATCCAGCGTGATCGGACTCAGGAGACACTGCTGCATGCGCAGGCCAATTCCGCATTGATGGAGATCCGCGCACCCATCGATGGCATTGTTGTGCTGAACACGATCTGGAAACAAGGAAGTATGGGAGAGGTGCAGGAAGGTGACCAGGTGCGACCGGGCGTGCCCTTCATGGAAGTGGTTGACCCAGCCGTGATGGAAGTGCGGGTTCCGGTGAACCAGGAAGACCTGCTGGCCTTGAAGATTGGCGAGAAGGCGCAGGTCCACCTGGATGCCTACAGCGATCTTGTGCTGCCGGGACAGCTGGAATCGATTGATCCGATGGGCACGCCGGGAGACTTTTCTTCGCGGCTCCGCAAATTTTCCGCCACGTTTTCAATCGCGGGTCACGATCCCCGGTTGATGCCGGATCTCTCGGCCGCGGTCGACGTCGATGCGGGCGCCGGTAGCCCTGCGGGCGGTGGGCAATGAGGCAGAGGCTCATGGATGTGTGGGCGAGGCATCGAACTCTGCTGATCGTTGCCGTTCTGCTTCTGTCCAGCGGCGCCGTCTACGGTGTTGTTCACTTCTCGGGCAAGGCACCCTCTGTTCCAACGTTTCAAGTGCAGCGCGGGGAATTTCTGGACGCCGTGCAATTTCGGGGTCAGCTGAAGGCAATGAAGTCGGTCACAATCACGGCGCCGGCCAATGCGGGCGATCTACAGATTCTGAAGATCGCGGCGGACGGCAGCCAGGTGAAGAAGGGTGACATTGTTGTTGAATTCGATCCATCAAAAACCCAACAGGATCTCGCGCAGGACCAGTCCGTTTTGAAATCGTCGCAGGCTGAAATCGAGCAAGTGCGCGCGCAGGGTCGTCTGACCGAAGAGACAGATACGACCGCGGTAATGAAGGCGAAATATGACGTAGAGGTGGCAAAGCTTGACGCCAGCAAGAGTGAAGTCGTTTCAAGAATCGAGGGGGCCGAGGCAAACCTGAAACTTGCGGATGCCGAACAGGCGCTGCGCCAGGCCGACGCACAGTTGAAATCGGACATTGCGGTCAACCAGGCGACGATCGAGGATAAGAAGCACGCGAGCCGCAAAGCTGATTTCGATGCCCAGCGGGCGGCCACGGCATTGTCTGCGATGACTTTGCGGGCGCCCTCGGACGGATCAATCAGCCTGTTGTCTGTGTGGCATAACGGAGGGGAAGGTCCTTTCAAGGCCGGCGAGCGTGCGTGGCCGGGAACGCCTCTGGCGGAGCTGCCCGATGCAGCATCGATGCGCATTGCCGCCCGCGTGGACGAGACGGAACGGGGCCGGCTCGCAACGTCGCAGCCGGTCACGCTGCAACTGGATGCCATCGCGGATCGGCAGTTTACGGGCAAAGTGGCACAGATTGGCACGATCGCGACTCCCGACTTTTCAAACGGCTGGCCGATTCCACGCAATTTCGACCTGGAAATCAGTATTGACCAAGCGGACGCGCGTCTGAAGCCGGGCATGACGGCGCAGATCACTGTAATCGTAGGCCGGGTTCCCAATGCGATTACGATTCCGGCGCAGGCATCGTTCCTGAAGTTTGGACAGACGGTGGCTTATGTGTGGAATGGTTCAGTTTTTCAGGAGCGCGACATTCAGATTGAACGCAGGAGCCGCGATCGCATCCTGGTGTCAGCCGGCTTGAAACCGGGCGATCTGGTGGCGCTTCAGGATCCGACGGAGAAGGACTGAGATGGCACGCATCGCACGACGTCGCGTCTTTATATGGGCAACCGTCGGGGTTGTGCTTGCTGCCGGCATTGCCGTCGTTGCGTCAAGCCGCGCGCCGATTGCTGCGAAGGGCGATGACATTCCGGTTGCGCCGGTGCAGCGGGGGGAGATTGACCTGAAGGTGCATGCGACTGGAGAGCTCCGAGCCAGCCACTCGATTACGCTCACGGCTCCTGCAGTGGGAGGAGACGCGCTGCAGATCACGCATCTGATCCAGACCGGTCAGCCTGTGAAGAAGGGAGATGTTGTTATCGAGTTCGATCCGAGCGAGCAGCACTACAAGCTGGAACAGAATCGGTCTGAACTGTTGCAGGCAGAACAGGAAATCATTAAGGCGAAAGCCGATGCCGCGGTGCTCGCAGCCCAGGACAAGGTATTGCTGCTGAAAGATCGCTACGCGGTGCGCGCGGCCGAATTGGATGTGCAGAAGAACGAACTCCTCAGCAAGATCGATGCGGACAAGAACATCCTGGCACTGGCCCAGGCAAAACGCGTGCTTGCGGAGCAGGAGAAGGATATCGAATCGCACAAAGCAACCGGGCAGGCCGCGACTTATCTAGCCCAGGAGAAGTACAACAAGGCCCAGCTGGGGATGGATCAGGCGCAGCAGAACCTGGACAAGATGCGGGTTACGGCGCCGATCGACGGGTTGATCTCGATCCAGAAGAATATGAATGTCATCGGGCGGAATTATCTTCACGGGAATGACATTGCCTGACTACCACGAGGGTGACCAGGTGCAACCGGGAAGTGCGATTGCCCAGGTTGTTGACCCACAGGGGCTGGATCTGACGGCGCAAAATCGGAGAGCAGGACCGCGCCAATGTTAAGAGCGGCCAGCCGGTTGAGGTGACGTTTCGACGCATTGCCGGACCGCGTATTTCACGGGACCGTGAAGAGCGTGGGCGGCATGTCAGTGAGGCAATTCTTCTCAGGCAACACGCAACGGACACTTCGACGTCGCGATGAAGCTGGCGGAGGAGGATCCGCGTCTGAAATCCGGATTCACAGCCGAGATAGTCTTTCTCGGAGGCAGCAAGGCGAACGTGGTTTATTTGCCGCGGCTTGCCATCTTCCTCAAAGACGGCAAGCGCATTGTCTACGTGAAAAAGGGTAATGGATATGAGCAGCATGAAGTGACGATCCAGTACGAGAACGAAAGCCGCGCGGCTGTCGCGGGACTGGAATCAGGAGAGCTGGTCGCATTAGTGGATCCGACTGCGCCGCGCAAGGCAAGTGGCCCAGGCTCCGCAGCAGGCGGATTGGGAGGGACGCCCTGATGGCGATCGGCGTGGCACCTACTCCGCGGCGCTCACGGCTGGTCTATCAGCAATGGAGCAGGGACGCACAACTTGGCATGCAGAATCTCCTGCTGCATGGAACGCGATCATTGCTGACGATGCTGGGGATGATCTTCGGCGTTGCCGCTGTGGTGGCGATGCTGTCGATTGGCGCCGGGGCGCGACAGAAGGTGATGGCGCTCATCGAGCAGATGGGAGTTCATAACCTGATCGTGGAAGCCAAACAGACGATGGAGTGGCAGGCTCATCAGAAGGTTCGTGCGATCTCTCCTGGCCTGACGTTGCAGGATTATCGAGTGATACGCGATGACCTCGGCGGCATTGCAGCCTCGACACCTCGCAAACAATTGACGCCGTCGAAGATCATTCCCAAGGCTCAGCAGGATATGCCGAACGTGATGGGAGTGAACGCCAGCTATCCGAAAATCGCGGGCCTTCACCTCTTGTCGGGAAGGTTTTTCGACCAGGCGGACGACGATCGGGGAGCGCCGGTGTGCGTGCTGGGCGCGGCGGCGAAATGGAGTTTATTCGGCTCATCCGATCCAGTGGGCCAGTACGTAAAGGTGAATGAACAGTGGTTCCGCGTGATCGGCGTTGTGAGCCCGCAACTAAGCGGCCAAAGCGACAGCCAGGGCACCGCCTCTACCGACGCGAATAACAATATCTACATTCCTTTGCAATCTGCTTTCCTGCGGCTGGAAGACAGTTACAGCGACGTTCGCGATGAGATAGACGGCATCTATCTGAATCTTGCGGACACTGCGGATATCCCCGAATCCGCACAGGTGGTCAGGGCTGTACTTAATTCTTCGCATCACGGCGCGGACGACTTCAGCGTGGTGGTGCCCGCCGAATTGCTTGCCGAGCAGAAGCGCACTGAACGGCTCTTTAACACCGTCATGGTGGCCATTGCATCCATCTCGCTGCTGGTGGGTGGAATCGGGATCATGAACATCATGCTCGCGAGCATTCTGGAACGGACACGTGAAATCGGCCTGCGGCGCGCGGTGGGAGCACGCCAGTCGGACATCGTGCGGCAATTCGTGGTGGAGGCAACGATGATTTCGTTTGCCGGGGGAACGATTGGGGTAGTTTTCGGCTTCTTCATGTCGAGACTGATTGCGTGGCTGGCGGGGTGGTCCACGATTGTAACTTTCAGTTCCATCGCATTGGCCTTTCTGGTTTCGATTTCGGTCGGATTGATCTTTGGCATTTATCCCGCGACCAAGGCCGCCCGACTCGACCCGGTGGAGGCAATCCGGTATGAATGATTCCGTCGAGTTCGCCTCACGGAGAGATACCGGAGCCCTCAGTTACCGATACCGAATTTCTTCGCTCAAGGGTGGAGTGTACTGGATGAGGATTTGTCGATTTGCCTTGGTAATCCTGCTGGTTTTGCGAGCCTTCGTGCCGTCTCATGCGCAGTCTTCAGAGAGCTATCGCGGCATGCTCACGGCACGCGTACGTCAGGACAAGCTGCCGCCGCCGCAGCATTTACAGGATTATGTAAAGGACGGCAAGCTTACTCTGAGCCTGCGCGATGCAATTCTGCTTACGCTTGAAAACAACAGCAACGTGCACATTGAAGAAACGCAGATCGAAGCGCAGAAATTTGCGTTGCTGAACCAGTTCAGTCCGTTCGACCCCTCCCTTCAGAGCAGCATTAATGTGAGCAGGTATTCCACGCCGACATACAGCCAGTTGCAGGGGACGGGAATTACGGGTAACACCACGCAGAACTCTCTGAGCCAGACAGGGCAGGTTTCGTATAGCCAGACTTTTACACCAGGCACGAACATCGTTGCCAGCGTATCCAGCAACAAGATTTCAACGAATAACTCTTATTACTATTTCAATCCTTACTTCAATTCTGTACTGAGCTTCACGTTCAATCAGCCGTTGTTGCGTGGAGCAGGCCGCTTTGCCAACACCGCTTACATCAGGATTGCACGGCGCTCGCTTGATCAGTCGCGTTCGAGCTTTGAGGGGGAAGTGAACGATGCGATCCTGCAGGTCATCAGCCAATACTGGCTTGCAGTCCAGGCTCGCGGCGCTCTCGATGTGCAGCAGGAGTCGCAGAAGCTTGCCGAGGCGAGTTATCAGCGCGATAAGCGCTCTCTTGAGCTGGGCGCGCTTCCGCCGCTGGATATTTATCGATCGGAGTCTGAAGTTGCGGCTCGCAAAGTAGGAGTGATTCAGTCGCGCTATGCGCTTGACCAGGCGGAAGAGGCTCTGCGCTTGATTATAGGGGCCGATCGCGATCCCGGTGTACATGCGTTGGAACTGGATCTGACGGAGAAGCCCCAGCCGACGGGAGAACTCGAAACGATTGACGCAGGCACAGCCCTGGCGCAGGCGCTCAGCCAACGGCCGGAACTCGAAGCGATCAAGGATTCACTGGCCAACGACGAAACCAGCATCCGGCTGGCACACAATCAGCTCGAACCCAATCTTCAGCTCCAGGGCTTTTACCAAAGCAGCGGGCTGGGGGGCAATCAATTCAATATTACGACTGGTGCTTTGGTCGCGCCGGGCGGATTTGGTTCGTCGATGAGCCAGCTTTTTGGCTTTGGGTATCCGGGCTACGGCGCTTCGCTTACGTTGTCATTGCCTGTGAAGAACCACGGCGGCCAGGCGGCGCTCGGCTCTGCTTTGGTATCGCGCACGCGCGACCTGAGTACCAGCGGGCAGATTCGAGAGCAGATTACACGCGAGGTCCATGACGCAGTAGAGCAGCTTGAAGAAGCGCGTATGGCGCTGGCAGCCGGCACCGAGTCCTACGACCTGGCTCAGAAGACCCTTACTTCGGAGCAGCGGAAATTTGAGTTAGGCGCAGAAACAAATTTCTTTGTTCTCGATGCGCAGGCAAAGCTTGCCCAGGCAGAACTAACCTTGCTGCAAACGCAGGTGAATTATCGGCTGGCGCTTGCTGCTGTCGGTCACTCTACGGGCGATCTGTTGAGTCCTTACCATGTGCAGATCAGTGACCTCTCGCACTAAATGGTCACGTTGAGTTGAAGTTGTTTATGATCGCAGAGACCGCATCGGACTAAAGTCCGGTCAGGGCACATTCTCTTGGACAGCGCAAAAATTAGCCGTAGCGAAACAAATTGGGGATGGGGCAGGGCGGCCCTGCTGCTGCTGGCATGCATGGTGATGGTGCCGGGCACGATCTCGCAGGTATCCGCGGATCGTTCCGCGGCCGATCGCACCGAGACGCCACCGCCGCGCAGCGCCTACGCAGGAGATGCGGCCTGTGCGCAGTGCCATCGGCAACAATCGGAGTTCTACGAGCTTACGCCGCACGCCCGGGATTCTGGACCCGCTACGGCAAAGAACATTATTGGCAGCTTCAGTGAAGGGCACAATGTCCTGCACACCCTGAATCCAAATCTCGTTGTAAACATGGTGGCCCGTCCCGACGGCTTCTACCAGAGCGCCGTGAATCTGGCTAACCCTGAGAATCGGCTGGAGGAACGGTTCGACATTGTGATTGGATCGGGGCGTCACGGACAGTCGTATCTTTATTGGCAGGACGACCTGTTGTTCGAGTTGCCGGCGTCGTATTGGACATGGAACCATGCCTGGGTGATCAGCCCGGGATTCCCAGCCGGGCAGGTGCATTTTGACCGCGCTATCGTACCGAGGTGTCTGGAGTGCCACGGGAGCTACTTCACTTCCCTTTCTCCTCCGCTGAATCGTTTTGAAAAAGGCAGCCTGGTGCTGGGGATCAATTGCGAGCGCTGCCATGGGCCTGGCGCGAAACATGTTGCCTATGAACGCTCAGCCTCGCCACGCAGCCAAAAACACGATGAGACGATTGTGAATCCGGCGCGCCTGACGCGTGAGCGCCAACTTGATTTATGCGCGCTGTGCCACGCGGGCGCTGTCGAGCCGATCAGGCCACCGCTCACTTTCATAGCCGGCGACGATGTTCACGAGTACCTGGCGATCCAGCCTCCGACTCCCGGGGCCCCGCCAGATGTGCACGGCAACCAGGTAGGCGCGCTGGAGCAGAGCAAATGTTTTACGTCGAGCAAGATGACATGTTCCACCTGTCACGACGTTCATGTGAAACAGGAGAACGTGGACGCATTCTCACGTCATTGCCTGAGCTGCCATGAAATGAAAGCCTGCGGGCGGTACGCGGCTCTCGGCTCAAGAATCCGGACAAAATGCGTGGACTGCCATATGCCGCTGCTGGAATCTGGAAAGATCACTTCAGACTCAACCGCAGGAACACTGCACGCTCTGCTGCGCGCGCATCAGATCAAGGTCTACCCTGAGGCGAGCGAGGCGGTCGAACGCAGCATCAAGGGCAATTGACGGACTTGGAGAAGCGAGCGAGTTAACGTATGGCAGGCGTCGTGTTCGCAGCCTGCGGCTGCGGTCCTGAAGGAATCTGATCCATCGGCAATTCAATCGCGAAGAGACTTTCATTTCCCTGGTCTGCGTGGACCCAGATGCCGTGAAATGCCTGTTTTAGATCAGGGTGCTGCAGAAGCAATGCAGACATGACGTCGGTGACTTGCTTGCGCGCGGAAACCGGGACACGCAATTGCGCTACTTGCCCAGGATTGGGGACGTAATGAAGATCAAGGTCCAGTGGACCAAACTGAGTTGTAGTGTCGACAGCCGTGACTTCGAAGGTCGAACCCTGCGCGTTGAGCATCAACGGTGTCTTCCCGGGGAGATCCGCCGGACGAGCCTGCTCGGTTTCCTGTTGCAACTTCTCGAGGTTGGGGCTGGATAGAAAATCAACGGGACTGAGCAGATCTTGCGCGACGCGGAAATACAGGATTGCCGGCCAATTCGCTTTTGCCTGTGAATACTTGCGTGCGGAAGCCCAATACCAGACTCCATCATGATCGGCCAGCAGCATCGGCTTTGCGTAGAAGCCCGCGAGCTGCCATTGGTTTGCCGGAGAGGCGGCGAGAATGATGGAGATCTGTTGAGGATGGGACACTCCGGTGGCATGAAGGATGGCGAAAACGTACTTGCCGGCGGGTATTCCATTGAATGTGAGCACAACCGTGGGCGAGCCACAGAAGAATTGAGTGCGCTCCGCGCCAGGCTGCACCATGGAGGCATCAAGCAAATACAGATCATCAACGGTGATCGTTGAATTCTGCATTAGCGGACTGAGACTGGTTACGGACGCTGCGATGCCGTTGAAATCGGCCGCGATTGCAGGAAGAGTGCGCGCACGCAAACCCGCTATGTTGCCTTGCTGGACGAGTGCAATCATGGCGCGAGCCTGATTCGCAATCAAGTCGCGCTCCTGAGGCTGCATCTGGGATTGAGTTGAACAAGTAGCCGCGTGTGCGAGGTGCAGCTGGAAGGTGAAACCTGCGGCGATCAAATACAAAAGGGCGCGCCGGAGCATTTGAGATTTTGATGGCATAGGTGAACTTGCCTCTTCCCCATTCGCGTCGGTGACGCAACTCAGAACAGACCTGACAGGTTAGATGCGGGGACCGCTCTCAATGAAACGAGTTGTCCGGGTGAAAAAAGAGGTGATTCCCGCTTCGAACGGAAACCGGATGCTTTTCGAGGCCAGGAATCGTCCCAGCATATGAGCCTGCCTGAGCTGACCTCAGCGAAATCAGCAATATTTTTGAGTACTTTTTACCGGTAAACCGCGTGAAGCACGTAGGAAGTTCACGAAATCGGACGGTTGGACTTTCCCTGAATTTTTCGCCGCGAAAAAGGTTGCTTCCGCGTGTGAAATGGTGAAATATTGCACACAAGAAATCCAGAATCCTGGGGACTTGGCAGCTCGCCGCCGAAACTCTTAGCAGTTGAGCAGACACGCATGCTCGCTGCCTTTGATCTGGAGAAGCTGAAGGCAGCGAAGTCAGCCCGGAAGCGGGTGACCCAGGCTTGCCGGATTGGCTGTGCGCAAGGGACAGCCTGCTTCAAATCCTGCCTATCGGACGCCCCATCATTTCACTTAAAAGGAATTTCAATGAAGGTTTCGAGGACGCTCGCCATCGCACTTTTTCTGTCTGTTTCCACCATTCTTCGTTCCTACGCAGGCGTTATTGTGAACTCTCCAGCAAATAACAGCGAAGTCAGTTCGCCGTTCAGCCTTTCGGCTTATACATCGCTTTGCTCGGGTCAACAGGTGAGCGCGATGGGCTATTCGCTGGATAGCAGTACTTACACGACCATCATTAAGGCACCCGCGATTACAACGACGGTTTCGGCATCTCCTGGGGGCCATGCATTGCACGTAAAAGCCTGGGGAGCTTCGGGAGCCGCGTGTGTAACGGACGTGACGTTGACTGTCGGAACATCTTCAGGAATCCCATCGTACGCCAGCAGTGTCAGCAGTCTTCAGACGCTCGGGAGCTGGTCGGCGGTCCACGATACGGGCACGCCTGGCAGTTCGAGTGGATGGTCCGGCATCACCAGTTCGCCGTCGCGAAGCGGCGCCGCGCGCAAGTTTTCGATGAACTATTCGGACTATGGTGGAGAGCGTTACAGTATTTCGTTCGGAGACGATGAAGCGGCCTCGAATTTCCTCTTCGATACCTGGGTCTATATTCCCAGCCCCAATACCAACCTGGTAAATCTTGAACTGGATCTCAACCAGGTACTAAGCGGCGGCCAGACGGTCGTGTACGGAATGCAGTGCGACGGATGGTCGGGCACGTGGGACATTGCTGCTAATAAGGGCACGACCTACAAGCCGTCAGATCAGTGGGTTCACACGGGAGCTAAATGTAATGTTCGAAGCTGGTCAACGAATACATGGCATCACGTGCAACTGAGCTATTCGCGAAACGATACGGGCTGGATTACGTACAAGTATGTTTCGCTTGATGGTGCCCAGCAGAGCATTAACACGACCGTTCTGGGCGCATTCAATCTGGGATGGGGGCCCACATTGCTGGCGAACGTGCAAATCGATGGCGCGACCAGCGGCAGCGGATCCGCGGCCGCAATTGTGGACGATCTTACTGTTTACCGGTGGTAGTTCACGCTGATTGCGCCCGCGAAAGCCTGACACCGACGAACCTTAGGTCTCGCTGGAGAGACTGACATGAAGAGTCTCTTCCGGCGAGACTTCTGGTGAAAGGATGCGGAGCGCGTGGCTGAGAATATCTCGGCCGGCTGCCTGGATTTCGGCTGGCGGAATGATCGCAAATATTCTGAGGAGTTCATTTAACCGCATGTACGCCCGACGGTTGACGCGAACGAAATCAATCGGGTACTCCGGCTTTCGGGCGTGCGCAGCCTCGGGATCCGCATCGAGGAGAAAGGCGACGTGCGGGTCGGGAACGATGCGTCGGATCATCCGTGCATACATGCGCGCAAGGGGACTGTTCAAGTCGAGATTGGCCAGTTCGTCGTATGTATAGCGGTCGAAGATGATGAAATCGTGCTCTCCACGGAGTCGACTTCTAACGACGCTGCGCAGTGAGATGGCGTCGACCAGGTAGAGAAAGAAGCGAAGGCCGGTCATCAGCCACCCGCCAACGTTCTTATCGCGGCGATTGATAGGCGCCTGCGGGCTGCCAACACCCTTGTCGCCTTTGAAGATCTTATGGCCAGTATCTTCGCGGAGTTTTTTGAGTCTTGCGACGTCATCCCAAAAACGAACGATGTGAACTCGCAGGCCGCGCTCTTCAAGACGAGCGCACAGGAGGGCGATCTGTGTGCTTTTCCCAGCGCCATCAACGCCGGAGAAGCTCACGAATCTTGCTCTTCCGCTGCCGCGCGTATTTTGCATTCCCACCATTCGCTTGATGATCCGCTTTCGAGTTATTGAGGAGTGCTATGAGTCGCTTTGGAAAGCCCTACAACGGCACCTACGGCAGCGCCTGCCGCCAGTACGAGACCGACTCGAATGACAATGGCACGCACCCGCCGTTGCTTCGCGGGGGCAATCGCGGCTCCCGCGGGCCTGGAACCTGCGACTCCCGTGGGCTTTTCGTAGGGCGCAGCCGCTGTCCCAACCGGCTGTTGCGGAGGAGTCTGTTGCTGTGCAGGGGCTTGCTGTGGGGGAGCTTGCTGTGCAGGAGTTTGCTGGGCGGGAGCTTGCTGGGCGGGCATCGGGGTCGGCGCAGAAGGAAGAGATTCAGCCGATTCGTTACGTGCCTCCTGTGCCGCCGGGGCAGGCGAATTAGATGCCAACTGCGTATTTTGCGGTTGAGGCACCTGCGAGGGGACTTTGGTCGGCATCGGCGGCGGACCCTGCTGCGCGCCAGCCATGCATGAGGTTTCCAGTGTCAGCGAAGCAATGACGCTGAACGCGACGAGCCGAATGCTGCGACATAGGAAACTGTGACTATTCGTTCGAGACAAAACCCTGCTTTGTGTTCTTGCCATACGTTCTCCACAATGCCTAGGCGGCATTCTCGCTCGCACGCCGACCGCTTGCTGCGGGCTGTTCGGGCAGGATGAAATTCATCCGCGGCGCCTGGAAGCTGTCAAGCGCATCTTCGACGCTGTCATATATCTGGAAGAGTGAATTGAGGCCGGTGGTCTGGGTGTCTCTCATCAATTCGGGCTGAAGTGCGGCAAGCCGAATATCTCCGTTCCGCTTAATGGCTTCTTCAAGGCAGCACAGAAGGAAGTGAATGGCATGCTTGTCGAGGTGGCGAAGCATGGAGCAATCCAGCACGACCGCAGGCCCGTCCACGTTGATGCAGCTTTCCAGGTCGCAGTAGAGGGCTCTTAGGCGCGTTCCATCAATCTGTGGAGGGAGAGTTCGAACTTCAATAAATCTCTTTCGATATTTCATCGCAATACTTCCTTTCGATTAGAGTGCTTTCTCGAATCAGATAATCGTGATCTTCTGTCTCCCAACTCCCGCGAGGCCGATCGGGTCGCGCCACATAGCCCTACAACAGGCGACCGAGTTCTGCAGCGGGATTTCGAGTGGAGTGCGTAAGGACGTTCTTTGCATAACGAAAAAGCGTCATCAGGTTTGTCCTGTACCAGCAGCACTCCGTCATGCGCGGCGATAGACCGCAAATAAAGCGAAGCTTCTTGAATGCCTGCGGGGAATGGAGCAATGCGCCCATGAGTCGATGATTGCCGTCGAGAACCGTGACGGGATCGGCTTCACTCACGCCGATCATCAAGATGGCGCCGAGGTCTGGATCTTCCGAATCGAAGCGACGGGAGATCGCATCGATTTTCGAAATGAATTGCCCATCAAGATGATCCCTCCGCTTCTGAATTCCTTCGGAGATGGCGAGCGTTGAAAATCTTCCTTTCGCAACCTTGCGCCATTGCGCGCGGGGGAACATGCGGATATTCGGGAGGTCATCCGCGGAGATCTCGACCTCGTACCACTGTGTATCGGCCGGAATTTCTCTCCACAGGTAGAGGTGGCGAAGGAAGAGCAGAGCGCGGCGTTTTTCATTTTCGCGTGGATCTTCAAGATTCGGAGATTTGACGATATTACCGAGGGCGTCGTGATATTCGCGGAAGGCCGCCCCATGAAAGTCGCTTTTCAAGAACTCGGCGATCGCGACATCCTCCGAGACTCTGCAGGTCAAGCGAAGCGGGCGAGAGCTTCCCGGGAGCAAGATATCTTTGGGATCCGTGAGCGAATTGATAAGAAACGGAACTGCCACAAACACCAGCAAAAGGCCCATGAGGCCAAGCTGCACGAGCACGACCTCTCTTAAGGAAGAATGGTATTCACAGATTCCGACGATGAGAATGCCGCTGAACAGCAGTTGAACCCAGCTGGTATTCGCAATTTTGTAGGACATCTCAAAAGTAATGATGACCCCGGACAGGGAATAGACCACCGTGGCAAGCGCGTAGAAGGCGAGGAGATAAGGGAGATTATATTTTCCCGCTATAGCAAACCCGTCGCCGAACAGTCGAGACCAGAGTTCGGCGGGGGCGAAGCACAGGCCAACCGTGATCGTGAGTCCAACGCCGAGCACCAGGCCCAGAGACGTGGCGATGACGCGGAAGTCTCTTCTTTCTTCATTGGTGGTTCCTGCCACGAGGGGAAACGTGGAATTGACGACGGCTTGAGCAAAAGAAAAGATGACGCGGCCGACCATGGCGGCAGCGGCATAGTAGCCTGCCTCGCGAGCAAGAAAGAAGTGGTTGACGAGAACGATGCCGCAGTTGTTGATGATCATCTGACCGGCAAAGAACACGATCGCCTGGAAGGTCTCGCGGGCCACGTGGGGAAGGGCAAGCGGATTGGGAGCGTGACCGTTGAGCTTGACCCGGGCGCTGTAGTAGGCGATCGCGATCGCTGCCGAATTTGCGGCGATGACACCTTTAAGTCCAAAGCCAAGTTCGATCAGAGCGAGCGAACCGCAGAGGCGGATGGCCTGTTCGATGACGAGATTGAGCGCCAAGCTGCGGAAGCCGCATGTTCCCTGGATGTACCCGCGCCGGGCACCGAGAGGAATGTAGAATGCCGCGCCAACGGCAATGAGGGTGATGAGATTTGCATCGGGCAGATTCAAGTAGGCGGAAATGGGTCCCTGGAAAGCAATCAGCAGCAGAGCGACACCGATGCTGCCAGCCCACGAGGCGCGATGAAAGAAACGATAGATGGCGGTCTTGTTTGTGAGGGATTCCTGCTGGGCGATCATTTTTGTGGCAATGATCTGAAACGACAAGGTGACGGCAGACAGCAGTACGAGGATGGTGTAGATGACGGTAGCGTGGCCGAAGCCTGTGGGACCGAGGTATCGGGCAACGGCAATGTTATAAGCGAGATTAATTCCGGTATTCAGCCCGGAACCGGACAGCAGAACGATGCTGCCCGAAATAATGCGCGCCTGCAGGGACTTCCTGGTTTGGGGAACAGAACTTACCACTGTGAATGGGTCTCCATGCGCTTCTTGAAGAATTGCGCCTATCGCAGGCTTTCTCAATATGTTCCGGGGATAGCCTCTCTACATCGGATGCGTTAAAGAGCACTATGGCTGCTCATGAGCGGCCGATGGCTCCCGCGGACGATGTCTGCAACCGAAGCGGGCCCGAAGGCTTCTAAATCAATACAGATGCTGAATCGATTAGGCTTCACACTACTGTTCTTTCTCTTTGTGGCACACGGTTGTTTCGCTCCGGCTTCAGATGTGCCCGCGCCGCTAAAGTACAGAGCAACAGGGAGTTCGCCGCAGGTGATTGCCCTCTATGAAGCGTGGTTCGGACACCCGAGACACATTTCGGTTGGCTATTCTTCGCAGGACCCCGAGGAGATTCAACGCCAGATCAAATCCGCAAAACAGATGGGGATCACTGCGTTTGTCGTGGATTGGTATGGAGATCGGGAACCGTTTATCGACCGCAGCTATGCAGAGATGCAGAAGCAGGCTTCGAAGAACGGCTTCCAGGTGGCAATGATGTACGACGAGACCAACCATGAAGACGACGCAACCGACGAAGCGATTGCGGACTTCACAATGTTTCATGACACGTACCTCACATCGAAATCCGAGGGTCACCAGGCGTACCTCACCTACGAAGGGCGGCCGGTAATCTTCATCTTTCCCAAAGGCGGGCATACCGACTGGAACAAAGTGCGTGCGATGGTCAACACATGGGATCCGGCACCGTTTCTTATCCAGGAAAATCTTCCCGGGCAGTATGCGAATGATTTTGACGGTTTCTACGCCTGGATCAATCCCGGGGCCCAGGGTTGGAAACCCGATGGCAGTGACTGGGGGGAACAGTACCTGAGCAACTTCTACGAAACCATAAAAACGAAGTACTCCGACAAGATCATTGTTGGCGGTGCGTGGTCGACATTCGACGACAGCAAGGCGTCATGGGGATTGAATCGCCATATTTCTGCGCGCTGCGGCCAGACGTTCACTGACACCTTCAATTTCTGGCGCAAGGAGTTTCCAGCGAATGAGCCTCCTCCATTCATCATGCTGGAAACATGGAACGATTACGAAGAAGGGACAGCGATCGAGCGCGGAATTACAACCTGCGGCAAGGGGAACGACGGGAAGGTAATGTCAAGTTCCACCGCAGCAGCTTTGATGGCCAATCCTGCCCCTGCTCGTTGAACAGGCTTGCATTTCAACATTAAACACATGCCGCGAAAGGTTGGAGCAAATAAGAGCCCCGCCAAGCGAACGGCTGGCGGGGCTTTAAGAATACTTGAATATTTATTCCCGATCCTTACGCCGCGTCCTGCTCTGAGAACCGGATGGCCTGCATAGCAAGGCTTCCACTGGGGACGCCGTAGCTGCCCACGGGAACCTCGATCGATCCTGCTGAGGTTTCGATAATAAGCTGCGGCCTGTGTACCTCATTGATGAGTGAAACCGGGCGATTGCGCACTTCATCGTAAACTCGGCCAATATACTCCCCGAGAATTCCGATTGACAGGAGCAGGAGGCCGCCGACGAAGAAGACTGCGCTTGCGATGCCGAACCCTACTGTGGACACGGCAGACGAAGCGGCTAACATGCCCAGCGCGAGTAATGCAGCCATTACCGTGGTAAATCCGAAGAGACCAAAGCTAAGCCGCAACGGCTTGTAGCTGAAGCTCGTGATTGCGTCCATGGCGTACTTAATTCGGCTGATGAACGAGAGCTTCCCATCGCCGCCCGCACGATCATGTCGATCATAGTAGACGATCGAATTCCTGTAGCCGACCCAGGCTCTCAAGCCGGGAAGGTAGCGGTTCTTCTCGCGCAGAGCGACAACCGCGTCGACTGCCTTGCGGTCCATCAAGCTGAAGATGCCTGCATTGAGTGGAATGGGGTAGTCCGACAGAGATCCGAGGACGCGATAGAAAAGCGGGAAGAGCATCGCGAGGAGCTTGCGGCTCTCCTGGCGGCTGCGCCGTACTCCCACCACGACTTCGGCGCCATCGCGCCACGCTTCGATCAGGCGTGGAAGCACCTCGGGCGGATCCTGGAAATCGCCATCCATGAGGATAACGGCTTGACCGCGCGATGTTTGGAGGCCAGCGGAAATAGCTCCCATGTGTCCCCAGTTGCGCGACAGGTCGACCACGACGACATGCGAATCCACGGCTTGCAACCCCTTCAGAAGCTCGAAAGAGGAATCGGTGGAACCATCGTTGACATAGACAACCTCCCAATCATCCACAACTTCCTTTAGGGCCGTTGCGACAGCGTCGTTCAGTCGCGCAATCAACTCCTGTTCGTTATAGATAGGGATGACTACTGAGATCATTTTCAGCTCCTGAAGATTCGCATTTGATTTGTGGTGCTCCTTTCTCTTTCTCTTTCACTTTCGACTTACCTTGCCTGATTCGAACCATGGACCGGAATCAGGCTGCCAGATTTGTTAGATGCGCGGAACTGCCAATTGCTCGGGTTGTGCCTGGAAAATTCGTACTCGCCAACGGACTTCTGTTGGAGTAAGCACGACGATGTATCGTGCATGAACCTGTTCGGTTCCAACTGCTTTGTCGTGATCGAAGACCTGCACATCGTATTGAACCGCATCAGCCAGTTCGATCGATAAGCCGTCGGGCGAGTAAAAAAGTATCTTCACATCGTGAGATTTATCGCGATAGATCGTGTGAAGGTCGTTTAATTGCTGTTGCTTGATCGTTGCGGCAAGTTTGTCTTCGGCAGCACCGATAAAATCGTGATCCAGAAGGTCAGGGCGATTCTGGGAAAAGGCCTTGGACAAAACCGCCCATGCATCGAGATAGTCCTGAATTGCCGCTTTCGCGGTCTGCTGCTGAAGCTGCCGGGGGCCCTGGAGATCGGAGGGTTCCACGCGCACCGCGGGCTGGTCGGCGCCGAATGCCGCAACTGAGCAACCCAGCGCGGAGGCCAGAACAACGGACTTCAGGGCTCTCATTGCTCCCACCGAATCTGGTTACCCAACACCACGCCACTGGCAACGGAAATGGTGGCACCACGATGCGCGGGCATTTCGATGCTGGCCACGCCCCGCTTCAGAGGCACATCCACCGTGGATTTTGAATCGTTGTACGATTCAGTAAACGTAACGATGGTGCCGTCGGAAACTGCGTTTCCGCTGCAATCGCGAACCGGATCAGTCTGGAGTTGAACCTTGTCGCCAGCGGGTTTCGCGTTCATCTTCAAACTGCATGGATCACCGGGAACCTGGTTCACAATGCGGGTGCTCGAGACGTCGCCTACCCGGGCTACGAACTGATCCTTTCCCTCATGTGGTGACGAATTCATCTGGGTCCACGCTGCGCCGTCGCGGGTCTGCACGACATGCGTTTGCGGGGGGGAGGATGGGTTGGAGAGTTCAAATGAAACTGATTGTGGTTTGGTAATCAGATTACCGTAGCTATCGAAAACGTAGGCCGCGCCGGTAATGGCTCCCTGCAGAGCGACAGGCAGCCGCGAAGGTTTTGCGATGAAGGTTAGATCGGCCGGCTTTTCCGCAGGCAAAACTTCGAGTGAGCTTGTTTCGTTCCCCGATGGCGAAGAGAGAAAGACAGAGTAGCGGCCCGCGTTGCCAAGTAATCCCGCGGGGAACGATGCGGCCTCTCCCAATTGCACCTCGCGCTTGATCAGTTGATCCGGACCAACGATATAGAGAGTGGCTTTGCCAGAACCTCCGCATTGAATGGAGAATGCGGCGCCTGCTTCGACAGTCCCAGGGACGGTCAGATTGCCACTTTGAGCCGAGGCGGTTGAAAGCCCGAGCGAGAGGCAGGCGAACAGAATTGGCAATCCCGGCCTCAATCGGAACCTCCGAAGCTGAAGGTGGAGACCACGGTTCGCTCACTGCTGACCTTACGAGCCAGGTCTTCGGGGATATGGATGTTGAAAGCAACGGGCGTTTGGGGCAGGAGTGCCTGATCGACATACTGATCGCCTACCCATATCACCTGACCGGATTTGTCATAGAACGTGCCCAGGACGTGCGCCACATTTGCAATCTGACCACTCTGGTTGGTGAGTTGGCCTGTGAGGGACGCATCTGGGGCGGGATTGAGCTTTTCATTCTCAATCTCTATGACGGGATCCGCCGATGCGGAAACGAGTGTCGAGAAAGGATTCATTCGCACGCTCCCGACCTCAGAGAGCGATACATTTGGAAAGCGAATGAGAAAGGGAGTAATCTGCTTCGGCAAAAGCAGGTGGGATATTTGGTCGAAGCTAGCCTCGGTGGCGATCGGCTTCTGATCTTTTGAGATGAGAGTGGCCGAGACGGACACATATGCAGGAACAACATCTTCGTTGAGCAATTCGCCCAGCAGCACAAGGCCTTCCGCCCTCTGCACCGGATGCATATTGACGATGCGAACATGAGGAGCTTCAACGTCCTGCGCTCCCCAGTCGTCACCCGCAGTGCGGTAAATGACGTCCCAGCGAAGATAATTTACAGGAATCACCTGCGGAGGAACGACCGGTATCTTCCGGACGGGCCACTCCACCTGCCATTCGTCGCCGTTCTTCACGACATGAAGATCGCGCGTGGTTATCGAAGGCCCGACCACCGTGGACCACTGCATTTGGAATTGAATGTTGGCGTCAGTCGCCGTGGCGTGTTCGGGTTGGATCTGAAAGCTGTTGAGTGTGGCATAGGTCAGAAGGTCGGGATACGCGCTGGTCAAGTCGCGTCGAAACTGGCTCTCGGTAAATTCGGCCTTGTTGGCCAGGCCGGAGTATGCCCGCCCCCAGGCCCGGGCGCGAATCTCTTCGCCGAGGACCTGCACCGCGGCTTCCGGCGTCGATGTCGATTCAGCGAAGCGGGGTCCGCTGGCATACGCTGCCGCGGAAGCGATTGGCCATGCGGTGCCAATCGCGATGAGGGCAACTGTCGCCACGGCAAGAGAGATTGCAATAAAAGGTCCTCTGCTCACGAAGCCAACCTCCCGGAGACGAGATGTTCTTCCGCCGGGTAAGAGTAGGAGACCCGGCTCTCCAGGGGTTTCTTTTCCGGAATGAGCAATACCAGCAGGGCAACAATGCTGCTGCCAAACGGAAGGATGCCCCACATCAATCCCTGCCAGTGGGGTGGGATTTGCGGAACATTCAACGGCGTTGCAGGCGGGATGCCATCCTTGCTCCAAATGATGATCGTTCTGTCTTCAAGATTGTCTACCGGCCGCCATCCCGCGAATGACAAGAGCGGATCGTAGTAATGATCTCGAACGAGAACCCATTTCAAGCCGTAGTGATCCGCATGTTCAAGGATTGCGCGCAGAGCATCGATTCCGTTTTTGCCAAAACCCTTCGAATTCGTCAGCGAACCGGCCCCGTTTTTTGTCAGTTCAGGCAGCATGCGTCCGGAATTCCATTCTCCGTCGACGCTTCCGGCATCCGTCATCATGGCAAGGCGGGCGATCTTGTTTCCAAATCCAAGCGTGATGTATCGATACTGATCGTGCCCATCGCGGTTGAGCCAGGCCGCCGCTGAATCGACCTTAAGGTCTTCAGCATCCGCGGGGTGGAACGTGGACCAGCCGACAGCCAGTGCGCAGGTCGATGCAGCCAGAATGCTGAGTCCAACAATGGCCGGAGTCCTGAACCTTTCAACGAGTTCCGCTGCGAGGAGCCCGACAAAGGGGAGCGCCAAAAGCGTTGCCCAGTAGCTGAAGCGCTCCATCGTGAGCACTTCAAATGCGCGTCCCAGGAGGAGATGTCCAACGGGAGTTGTCCCACCTAGCCCGATAAGGAAAGCGATCCAGAAGCCGAACAGGAGCGGCCGGAGCCTGGCCGCTACCGATCCACGCCAAAAGATAAATGGAAGCGCAAGGATCAACGCACCATACGGAACGATGAAGTAGTTGATTCCGAATTGCGGACTCAGGATGTAATTTGCGCGGCTTGGATGCGGAATGGGCGCCTGCGTCACGGGATAGTGAATGAGCGCAATCCAGAAGGGTAAGAGCACGACGCCGATTAGAGCAGTCACCAACACAACGATACCGATGGTGCGAAACATGACTGCCGCTGTCGAAGACTCTTCGCCCTGGTGCCTGTCCATCAATGCGAGGGCTACGACGGGGAGAGCAAAGAAGAAGGATCCAAACAGCAACGTCGCATGATGCGCAGCGGCGGCAGCAGTAAACAAGGCGGTGGCCTTGATGAAGGCGCGCCACTTTCCGATGCGGATCCACTCATAGAGGAATGGAAGAGCGTTGAGGTAGAGGGGGGCTGCCGCAGTGGTCCCCAATTGGCCGGCGGAATAGACCAGGAAGCTTTCAGAACCCAGAAAGACGCTGGCAAGAGCCGCAAAGGAGGCGGCGCGGGGAGAAACCCACAATAAGGAAAAGCGATAGACTCCGACAGCGAGAAGCAAGATGGCAATCAACTGAACGGCCATGTAAGCGTAGTCAAGACCAACCAGGTGCGAGATTACGGCGACCCACTGCTGCGGTAATGGCGGGTACGTTGCCTGCGAAAATCCCGCGTACCATTTGGTGTTCCATGGATCAAACCAGTGATGCACATAATGCGACGCGAAGAATATATGGAAATTTGTGTCGTAGGACCTGAGCGGCAGTTTCATCAAGAGGAGCGGGAGGTGAACCATTAACACTGCCAGCAAAATCATTGTTAATGGAATGGGCCGTCTGGATTGTGCAACTGAATCGGACGTCTGCACGGATTCCTCTCTGGATTTTGCTAATTCGGATTTGCTAAGTGCCGGGGTTCCCATGCAATGCAGACGGGCTTCGCAAGCAACGGGATATGCAACTGTTCATGCGTTTTGATTCAACAATCGGGGACATTGGTTGCATTCCGCGGCAAACATCGGTATCGGGCTGGATCGGGCTGGCGCGTTTTTTGAGTTTGCGAAGCGACCCGACCAGCAGGCCAGCCAACATTCTGGCCCTTTCCGGAATCAAAACAACCACCGTGAGTTCGCGGCTGTGTGAACTCCTGCAGTAAGAAGCGGACTAGGTGAACTCTTGAAAGATATCGATAAGTGCTTAAGAAGTGTTTGCCTCGCGGCATGCATTGCGGGAGGTTTTGCGGTACATGCGCAGACATATCAAATCGGGCCCGACAATTCAAAACCTTCACAGCATCAACAAAGCAGTTCACAGCCTGATCTAGGGTGGGGTTCAAGCATTGAGAATGCGCGCCTTGCTCGCGCCGCGCAACAGGCGCTGCAGCGCGGGGATCGCGTTCAAGCGCTTGGATACGCCCAGCGTGCGGCGCAGGCAGCACCAAATGATCCGCAATTGTGGTTCCTGCTGGGGTATGCTGCACGACTTAACGCTCGATATCAGCAGTCTGTTGACGCTTACTCGCATGGTTTGAAGCTAAGTCCGGCGTCGCTGGAAGGGCTTTCAGGACTTGCGCAAACTTATTCCGCGATGGGAAAGAACGACGACGCGGAGCGCCTTCTGAAGCAGGTACTTGCTGCTGATCCGCGGCGCGCAAACGATGCGCTTGTTCTCGGCGATCTCTACATGCGCGCTGGGGACTATGACGCTGCACTCGACTCTTTGAGCCGGGCGGAACGGTATCACCCGGATGCGCGGTCAGAGTTGCTGATGGCGATTTGCTACGAGCACGAAAAAAAGCTGGGTCTCGCGAATCGGTATCTTGAAGAAGCAAAAAAGCGCGCTCCCGATAATCCTGAAGTGCAGCGATCGATGGCTGGATATTTTCGCCAGGTTGGCAAATATCAGGAGGCAATTGCGGCGCTAAAGTCTATTCGCAATCCCAAACCGGATGTGATTGCGGAGCTTGCGTACACCTTGCAACTTGCCGGCAAACTCAACGAGTCGGCGGATTTGTATGCCAAGGCCGCGGACGACCTGCCCAGGGACCTGGAGCTGCAGCTATCGGCTGCCCAGGCAGAGGTGGGAGTCGCATCTCTTGATCGAGCCCAGAGCTATTTGAAGCGAGCGGGAGAGATTGATGGCAACTCCTACCGCATGCACGCAATTCGCGGAGAGATAGACCGAATTCAAGACAAGACTGACGAGGCTGTGAACGAATACAAAGCCGCAATTTCGAACCTGCCGGCTGAGCCTGCGGAAGGCGCGCTCTATGGAATTCAGCTTCACATGGATTTGTCAGAGCTTTATCGCGCGCAGCGCGATGATGAAGCGGCGCGGCACGAGGTCGCCATTGCGCAGGAGCAGATTGGCAAGCTCAACGAACAGGGCGCGAGCAGAGCACCATTTCTCCGGCTGCGCGCGCAGATCAAGTTGGCTTCGGGCGACTTCGATGGCGCTCTTTCAGACGTGAAAGAGGCGCTCGCCATTGATGCGAACGATCCGAACGGTCTGCAGTTGAATGGCGACGTGCTGATGAAACTGGGGCGGACGGAAGAGGCCATCGCGACCTACAAGAAGATTCTGGAAATTGATGCGAAGAACCGGTTTGCGCTCGCTTCGCTTGGGTATGCTTCGCGCGCGGCGGGAAGAGATGCAGACGCGGAGAAGTACTTTCAGCGTCTCGCGAAGGTTGACCCCTCCCTTTACGTACCTCACCTCGCGCTCGGGGATCTGTATACCGCGCGCCGGCGTTTCAAATTGGCGCAGTCCGCCTATCAGAAGGCGTTCGAACTGGATCCGAAGAATCCGCTTGTTGTGGCGGGAGGCATGAACGCAGCCATCGAGTCGCATGATCTGCAAACTGCCGGGAAATGGCTGGGCCGCTCAACTCCGGCGATGGCAAATGAGCCGGTTTTACTGCGCGAGGAGGAGCGCTATTTCGCGTTCAAGGGCGATTACCGGCAGTCGGCACAGATCGGGCGGGAAGCAATCAAGGGTCTGCCGCACGACCGCGATGTGGTTGTGTATCTCGGATATGATCTGCTGCACCTTGAAAAGTGGGATGAGTTGCTGGCATTAACAACGCAATACGAGAATGTTCTTCCGAAAGAACCGGATATTCCGCTCCTGATGGGCTATGTTCACAAGCACGAAGGCGAATCGCAGAAAGCCGAGGAGGACTTTACCGAGGCGCTAAAACGAGATCCGAACGTGGTGACGGCCTACGTCAACCGCGGATACATGTTGAACGATCTGCACAGGCCGGAAGCGGCAGCCACCGACTTTGAGGCAGCGCTCAAGCGGGAACCCAAAGACGGCGAAGCGCATCTTGGGCTCGCATACTCCGATCTCGATCTGCATCGGCCTGCCGCGGCCATCCGGCACGCAGACATGGCAAAACAGTTGATGGGCGACTCAAAGGATGTCCATGTGATTTGCGCAACAGCATACGGACGCGAGGACATGCTGGCGAAGGCGGCGCAGGAATACAAGGCAGCGCTGACATTTGCACCCGATGATCCAACGCTTCATCTCGGTTTAGCCAACACGCTGTTCTCGGCGCGACAGTACCGCGAAGCCATCCACGAGTTGCAGGACGCTCAGCGTTTCTCGCCTACCGATCCTAGTATCTCTGCGCTGCTGGCGCGATCGTATGCAAGCCTGGACGATCGCGATGAGACCTACCATTACGTGCAACTCGCGGAACAGCAAGCCGCGGCAGAGCCTCCGGCCCAGGGCCCGTTTGGGCAGTCGGTGATGAGTTCGACGCTTGTCTCGACGGGCGAAGCCCTGAGCACAGTGGGCGAGCAAAAAGCGGCGATGGAGCGTTTTCGCAAGGCACTTGAATTGCCGCAAGGCAATCGCGTAGATGTGCGGCTCGCGATTGCGCACACCATGGCCGAGCAAGGTCACGACAACGATGCGCAAAGGGAGATTGCCCTGGCGCTGATGGAGGCAACTGCCGGCGAAGCGCTGCCGCCCAGCGGAGGCCAATACATCGAGGCTGCGGATATCTTTCGCTCAATGCATGACTATCGGCTCTCGCAAACCTACATCCAACATGCAAAAGCGGCAGGTGCGCCCGACACACAGGTACGCATCGGACTTGCGAACAACTACCTTGCCCTGGGAGAAACAACCAAGGCAAATGCCGAACTGGCGGCCATCAAAGTTGAGGCGGATAGCGCGCCCGACTATCAGTACCTGCTGGCCCAGGCCAATCTCTACCGCCAGGAACATCACAATGCGCAGGCGCTGACTTCGTTTGCCCTGGCCTCCAATGCGGAAGGTGAAGATCAAACCGCGACGACCAGCTTGCTGGAAGCTGGCGCGAACGAGGGCCTTCGTGTCACTCCGACGATTAGCGTACTGTCAGAGTTCTCAATCCAGCCTATCTTCGAGGACTCGACCGTATACGTGCTCGATTCGAAACTGGACGCGCCATTTTCCGTTCCAAGCTCGGACGTTTCGCTGCTTCCACCCCCGCGATCGTCGCTGCAAACGGAATCAACAAACGCTTTCCATCTCCACCTGGGGAAACTGCCGGCGCCCGGCGGTTTTTTCCAGGTGCGGAACATGCGCGGTCAAATCTCAGTGCCCGCCACAAACTCGATTGTCAATAGGGATACCACGGATTACACGCTCAACTTTGGACTGAATCCGACCGTGAATCTGGGGCCCAATGTAATCACCTTCAGCGGCGGTATCCAGACGACAATTCGGCGCGATTCCGTAGCGCCGTTGCAAATGAATCAGAATCTCTTTCGTACGTTCATTTACATGAACACGAGTTCGTTTTTCAACGCCCTCTCTGCAAGCGGCTACCTCATTCGAGAGACCGGTCCATTTACAGAGACGAATGAGCACTCTCGCGGCCTGACGGGCGCGATCGACTTTAGAGTAGGCGCCCCGTGGGGAAAGACCGCTCTCCTTACGGGTTGGGGAGCCAACGACCAGCTGTTCACGCCGGTGAACTTTGAGGACTTTTATACGTCGTCGTACATCGGGCTGGAGCATCGTTTTTCAGATCGACTGCTGCTGAGAGGAATGATTGAGGATCTTCGAGCGTGGCGTGTGGTCGGCGGCGCGTATGCAATCGCTCAGAACGTACGTCCGGCTTTTTCGGTCGACTTCAATCCGAGGCGCAACTGGAATATACAAGCATCAACGGCATTTTCAAGCACGCGCAGCTACCACGTTTACGATGCGACCCAAAACGGGTTCTCGCTTTCCTACGCGCGTCCATTCAAGCGCAGGTTTCATGATGATTCTGAGTCGGTTGTACTGCAATATCCGATTCGATTTTCGGCCGGGCTCCAGGAAGAAACCTTTTTTAACTTCACCGGCGGCCAGAATCAGCAGTTTAGACCGTTTGTTCAAATCAGTATTTTCTAAGGCCAGTATTGATGAAGATTTGTCTTGTAGCCACATTCCCACCGAGCGGCAGGCAGTTGAATGAGTATGCCTTCCACATCGCGAAGGAACTGAACAACCACGCGGATGTCGAGTTAACCATCCTCGCCGACGAATTGACGAGTTATGACTTTGCTACGGACAAGAATGGCGAGCGGCTGAAGATCGATGCGCAGGCTGAACTGCCTGGCTTCAACGTGATTCGCTGCTGGAAGTTCGGCGCGATTTCAACGCCATGGCGTCTTCTCAGCACAATTCGCAGACTGAAGCCGGATGTGGTGTGGTTCAACCTGGTTTTTTCGAGCTTTGCGACACCAGAAAATCCGTTCGCGGCGTTCGCCGGACTCAGTGCGCCGGCGCTGGTGCGCGCGGCGGGATTTTATACCCACATCACCCTTCACCACATCATCGAACACGTAGATTTCGCGGCGGCCGGCGTGCGCCGCGAACGTCTTTACCGCATGGGTACCGAAGTCGCGACGCGTGCGCTGCTGCGTGCGAACTCGGTTTCGGTGCTGCTTCCGGGCTACCGCAAAACGCTGGTCAAGAAATATGCCGCGCGTAATGTCCTGCTTGGGACGCACGGGACATTTGCATCAGCGCCAACTCCGCCGGATTTCAGCAAGCGGGGCAATCCGCATCAACGCATTCTCGCCATCGGACACTGGGGCACGTACAAACGGCTTGAGACGCTGATGGAGGCGTTCCCCATGATCCTCGAAAAGGTTCCGAACGCGAAGCTTATCGTAGCGGGGGCAAACCATCACACCCGCGCGGGCTACTGGGAGTCCGTTCGGGATTTACAGCCGAAACATCTCCCAATCGACTTTCACGGCTACGTTGCGGAGACGGATATTCCAGAACTTTTCCAATCAACTTCGGTTCTCGTGTTGCCATACGATTCAGCGACGGGATCGAGCGGTCCGGCCCACCAGGCCTGTGAGTACGGTGTGCCCATTGTCTGCGCGGACATTCCTGACTTTCGCGGAATGGTGACCGATGAGGGCATGGCTGTGCGCTTTTACAGAGTGGGCGAGGCACGGGATTTAGCAGACCAGCTTATTCGCATTTTGCGCTCGCCAGAGTTAGAGCACAAGATGGCCGAACAGAACTTCGCGGCCGGCGTTCAAATGACGATGACGAACGTAATTCGAAGCTATCTGCGCTGGTTTCGGCTCCATCAGGCAAAGAAAGCAATTGCACGAGATGGTGCGTTCTCCGGTCCGCGGATTCCGTGGAAGAACCGCAACGTGGGCAGAGGGCAGGCGCCACGATGGAGCCTGGGGCCCGGGATCTCGATTGAGCATGAGGACGGCGCGGTTCCACACCTGGTGTTTCAAGGGGCGGATGAATTGCTCCCCTCCGACGAGACCGACCCGTCGATGGGAAGCGATGAAAATCCTGCCGGAGGAATTTGCCCATGAGACCGAACACCGAAACGGAGAGCGCGATGCAGACAGAGCACAGAAACACACGGCCATCCCGCAGTTTCATTGCCGCTATCGGACTTATATGCTCGCTGTGTTCGGGATGCGCTCTTTTCGTGGGAAGCAATATTCTGAAGGTTCCAACGATCACAATTTCGGCGAGCCCGACGACTGTCGCCGCTGGGCAGACCGTGATACTTACCATCACCGCACTGGATGCCACGCAGGTAACGATGACCGGAAGCGATGGCACAACCTACAACTTTGCGACGACCGGGGGAGTTCAGTCTGTAAAGCCAACAACAACCACGACGTATACAGCGATTGCGACAAACAGCAAGGGAAGTTCAACAGCGACAGCAACCGTAACTGTCTCGCAGAACCAACCCACAGTCAACATCACTGCAACCCCACTGACGATCACCAGCGGTGCTGCTTCGACTCTGGCCGTCACCGCCACGAACTCGACGCAAGTGGTGGTGACCGGAACCGACGGCAGTTCCTACACATTGCAGCCCACAGGCGGAACGCAATCAGTCAGTCCTACCGCAACAGTAACCTATACGGCAACGGCCACGGGCGGAGCGGCCAGTGTTACCGCGACAGTGACCGTAACTGTAGAGCCGGCGGCCACACTTCAGTCCATTAAGCATGTGATTTTCATGCTCCAGGAGAATCACTCCTTCGATAATTACTTCGGCATGCTGAATCCTTACCGGATAGCCAACGGCTGGAACACCGGAGACGACGGTGTTGACTACGAGGTGGACGGAATCGACGACAAGCTCGGTTCGATTCAGAACAGCGATGACGAAGGCGACGTGTTTTCTCTCTTCAAATTCACGAGCACCTGCATCGACGATGAGAGTTCCGACTGGCTTTCAAGTTACGGTGATGTCGATCGGTACAATTTCACGACGACGCGCCCCGTCGCGATGGACGGGTTTGTGCACGATGCGGAGGGATATGCGAAGAGCTGTGCTGCATCCGGCGCAACCTGTTCGGGAACCTTCTCGGATCTGACAGGTCAGCGTGCGATGGGCTACTATGATCAGACTTTTTTGAACTACTACTACTACATGGCCTCGCAGTTCGCGGTATCGGATCGGTGGTTCTCTCCGGTCGCGACCAAGAGCATCGGCAATCGCATTGCCACATTCACGGGAGGGACGACGCAGGGCCTTGTCAAAGATCCTGGAGGCAACGACCACCTGCCGCAACTGGACATTACGACCATATTTCAGGAACTTCAACAGGCAAATGTTTCGTGGAAGATCTATTACACGGTGACACAAGGTCTCTGTCTGACTGGGGACGATTGCAATGGATCCGCAAACGCCAATTTTCCTGCAAGCGATTTCACAACGCTGAGCTATTCGACTCAATTTGTATATGAAAACCCAACTGGAGCAGCCTGCACGCCACCGACACAAGCCTCCACTGTGGTGGGAGACTCGACAAATTCTTTCTGTATCGACACGAGCCACATAGCGCCAATTTCGACATACTTCACGGATCTCACAAACGGCACGCTCCCCAGCTTTGCGTTCATTGAAGCTGGTTATGGCAACAACGACGAACATCCAGGCTCGGGGCAATCGATCCTGGCGGGGCAGGCGCAGGTTGCCAACATCGTCGATTCGCTCATGTCGAGTTCGTCCTGGGGCAGCTCCGTTTTCTTTTTCAGTTACGACGAGGGCGGCGGCCCGTACGATCACGTGCCGCCGGTTCCGGGCCACTCGAACGATTACACTGATACGACGCTTGGCTCCATTGCCGACATATCCCAGATTGCCGTCAATCCTGATCAGTACAGCCCATGCGTACCGAGCGGCGGTACACCAACAACGCACTGCGATCTTTCCTCCACCGATCCGGGCGCAAATCCGGCGGATGCACCGGCTGAACAGGGCTTTGCCGCACAGTTGGGGTTTCGGCTGCCGAACATCATCATTTCTCCATTCACGCGCCGCCACTACGTGTCTCACACGCCGATGGATCACACTGCGGTCATTAAATTTGTGGAGAACCGTTTCATCGGGGGCTCAGCACATTTGACTGCACGGGATGCGGCGCAGCCGAATCTACTGGAATTCTTCGACTTCAACAAGGTTCCGTGGCAGACACCGCCAACGCCGCCTGCCCCGGTTTCGGCGAGTTCCTTCGCCAGCGATCCTTGCACGCCGACGAGCTTTACGCCGCCAGCCGCTCCTGCGGGCAAGCCTGGGAATGCGGAGCAATAAGTCTGCGCCGATGATTTCGATTCGCCCAAAAGCCGGTCAGTACGGGGTTACATCACGCGCGAGATAGCGCGTTCCGTCGTATTCCGCTGCAACGCGTACGCGCTGTCCGGGACGAACATCCGGCATCGACCTCAAACTGCTGGAATTGAACTGAATCTGATAGCTCTGATTGTTGGTCGGATCCAATAAAACCATGTTGCCGGTATGCATATCCAGGGCAATCAGATTTCCGCTGAAGACAAATTGAGAACCCGGGGTCGCCAGAACAGTAACCGCGGTGACTGTCCCACGGCCTTTGCCGTCTGGCTCGAAGTCGATCGACACGATGGTTCCCTTTTGCAAGTCGGAAGGACCCGATTGGATTGCGGTAAAGTCTGCCTGTCCTTTGCGAGCATAGGACGCATCACTGGAAACTTTAAAACGGATTGGTTCCCCGCCCTGGCCGCCGGCCAATTCGAGGTCACCCGTCGAGGGGCTGTAGCTGAGAACTTCGCCACTATAGTTACCGCGCGGCAACTGGGAGAGGATATGCACGCTTAGCGCGAACACCGACGTGCCATCGAGCGTGGTCTGCACAGACGCATGGGTGGCGGGGCGCAAGTCGCGCAGGGGAAGCTGCTTGCCGTCGACAAAGACTTGAGTTCTCTCGTCAAAGAGAATCCTCATTGGTTTCTCTCCCACGATATTCAAAGTGAAGCGATCAAGGACCGGATCGACGTCGCGAATTGCGCCGCCCAGAATGGTGCTTTTACCGGTGGGAAGCGGCGGAAAAGCCGAAACATCATCATGCACATTTGCCGCGCTCAGGTCTGACCCGACCGCGATAGCACCATCTGCCTGCGGATGCAGCTTGCCCGATGACACGAGGACAAACAGACTCACCAGAGCGAATTCACAGACTCTCTTCATTGTCGAACACCTGAAGGTTTCGGGATTACCAGTCAACAGATTGGATGTGATGGATGGGCAATTCGTGGTCTAAGGGCTAAAAATCGATCTGCGCCGTTGAGCAACACGAACGACGATTCAGCATCTAACCAAAGGTAAAGATGTATCCGACCCAGTCAGGTCGAGGTTTAAAGCGCGGCAGGAGAGCTCTTTGCAATTCCCATATTCCAAGATATTTGCCTGTATCGCTCTCGCTGCCGGCTCCGGGCTTAGCCTTCTCTGGGCAGGCGAAGGAACGGTCATCAAGATCCCCAGGCGCAGCGAGCTCACGCCGGTTCAGCGTTTGAATCGCGATGGCGTCAGAGCCGTTCAGAAGCATGATTACAAAAATGCCGAAGCGCTTTTTTACAAAGCCTACCTTTATGATCCAGCGGATCCATTCACTCTGAACAATCTTGGCTATGTATCTGAACTGGAGGGTGACCTCGATCGCGCGAATCAGTTTTACAAGCTGGCGTCGGAACAGGGATCGAATGCGAACATCGATCTGAGCAACGCGAAGCATCTTGAGGGCAAGCCCATGCGCGCAGCGTTGATCGACCTGAATGACGTTCAGATGCGCGTGAACCGCACTAACATCCAGGCCATGCGACTTCTCGCAGAGAATCGCGGATTTGAGGCGGTAGCAATGCTCAAACAGATTCTGCCGGCGGATCCGCACAATGCGTTCACCCTCAATAATCTTGGCGTTGCAAGCGAAGCCACCGGTGATCTGGACGGCGCCCTTCGCTACTATCGCGAGGCTGCAGCCTTGAATTCTCCAGAACCCGCAGCAGTAACAATGGACCAATCGTGGCGCGGCAAGTCAGTAAGCGAGATGGCGGCTGCGAGCGCGACGCGCCTTGACAAGCGTATTCGCAACGCCGGTCCAGCGGAAGCGCAAGCCGCGATGTATACGATTCATGGGGTTTTCGAGGTTAACCAGAACGACTGGGTCGCAGCACGCAAGGATTTTCTTCGCGCATATTCGCTGGATCCCACCAGCGCGTTCACGTTGAACAATCTCGGTTATGTGTCAGAAAAGGACGGCGACCTGGAGTCGGCGCAGTTTTACTACGAGAAGGCGAAGCGCGCCGATAACGCGGGATCGCGTGTTGGTTTTGCAACCCAGCTTTCGGCGGAAGGCAGAAGCCTTGACGCGGTGGCAACCGACAGCAATGACAAGGTTGATGGTGCGCTTGAGATCTACAGCCAGGAGCGACGGCGTCAAACGGGTCCCGTAGAGTTGACTCCGCGCGGTGAATCCGGTGTAACTCCCACCCCACCTGCGGATGCGCCGATGGCGGCTCCCTCCCAATCGCCTTCTGCGTCTCCGCAGCGGCCACAGCAACAAGCACCTCAACCGCGCTAAACGAGCCTTCGCCAATGACAAAGAATTGCACGCAATCTCTCGCCGACCAATCGCTGAAACTTCTCTCTCGCCTTGTGCTTTCGTCGAGGCAAGCGGACAGCCCAAACAATGCCTTCGCAGCGGACTTGCAGGAGGATGTCCTTAGAGTTTCACGATCAGAATTCGACTGCCTGGTCGCGCTCGCTGAAACCAACCACGTTCTGATCCGGGGGCTCGAAGCTTTCAGAGCGATCGCCGCTCAAGCGGGAGATACGACTCGGACTTCATGGGCCGATGTTTGCCTTTCCGCGGAGCGTGCACGCATCGACGTGGCGCTCGCGCACCTTTCAGTCATTTGCGATGCATTCACGCGCAACCGGCACCGCCTCGCGGTGATCAAGTCGTTGGATCACTGGCCCGACCTTGGCAGCGATCTCGATCTTTACACGAATGCCAAGCCTGAAGCGGTTATCCGGCTGATGGAGAAGGAATTCGGGTCGCGCACTGCGTCGCGCAGCTGGGGCGACCGCCTGGCCTGCAAGTGGAATTTCATTGTTCCGAGATTGCCGGAGCTTGTCGAGATCCACATTGGCCGGCTTGGACAAATGGGCGAGCAACTCTCCATCGCAGACTCATTGCTGGATCGGACGCGCTGCATCTCCATCGGCGATTTGCTGTTTCGTGTGCCCTCGATCTCAGACCGGCTGATGGTTTCGACCCTTCAGCGCATGTATCGCCATTTTTATTTTCGTCTCTGCGACATTGTGGACAGCGCACAGCTGGTGGAGAGCGGAAGCATCGACTACGACGATCTTTGCGTGGCGTCCACGACAGCCGGGATCTGGGAGGGCGTAACTACATATCTGGCGATCGTCTCGGACTATGTGCAGCGCTATCGCGGCGTTCCTCTCGACATTCCCCAGTGGGTGATGGCGGCGGCCCGTTTCCGCGGCAAGGAAGTCTACTTTGCGAAGGATTTTCTACGGGTACCGATTCTGCCGCAGTCTGCCAAGCTTTACGGTTCGCAACTGGCGAGAGTGATACGGCATCGACAATTCGAAAGCGGAGCACGTTTGAGTCTTTTGCCGTGGCTGGCGACCGCAGCGCTCGTAGGACAGAAGATTACGGGAAGCGACAAAGGTATCTGGTGATATTGATTCACCTCGGGCCATGTAAGAAAAGTGCCGGAGTAGTGAGGTCGCTTGGAAGATAAAAGCGATTCTTTGGTTCGACTAATCAGGAGAGGGGGGCCGGCGGCCTCATTACACCGGCGCAGATTATGGGTGACTTTGAACCAAGAACACGAAAATCGGGATCGAGACTCCGGCCGTTCTCAAGCGGTCTAGGCAGCACAACGCTGCCCGCAGACCAATACAATTCGTCATCACTGGCTTTTGACCTTTCGGATCACGATACAAAAGAGGCACACCCTCTTTACCTTGTGCATCCGCGTCCGATGCCGAAGCCGTCGACTCCTTTGATAGTGACACCGCCGACATTCGGCAACCTGGACACTGCGCTTGCGGAGCGCAATCCGAGGTCGAGAATCGTTTCGGCGATTCTTCATGTCGTGGTGATCGGTGGTGTGCTCTGGATTGGAATGGGAATTCATCCAGTAATCGCGCCTGAAATTACGACCACGCATGTGGACTTCAAGCTCTTTGCGCCCGCGCCGCCTCCGCCAAAGATTTTGCCGGTTGCGGCGAAGTTAGGCGGCGGGGGCGGCGGAGGCGCGCATCAGCCGACTCCGCCGATCAGGGGGAAAGCTCCGGAGGTCGCCAAGGTGCAGATGAATGCGCCGCAGCTGGCCCGGCTCGAACGGCCGAAGCTTGCAGTGGAGCCGACTGAACAGGTGAAGATTCCAGACAGTCCAAAGATGCTGAATTTTGGCATCAGCAATTCACCGCAGATCGCGCTTGCATCGCAGGGAAACGGCAGCGGCTCAGGTTTCGGGAGCGGGCTCGGCGGAGGTCTCGGCTCGGGTCATGGAATCGGCGCTGGACCAGGGAGCGGTGGAGGATACGGTGGCGGATTGATGAATGTGGGCGGCGGTGTGAGCGCGCCGGCAGTAATTCACTCCGTGCAGCCGGAATTCACAGAACAGGCGCGAGCGGCTAGTCTCCAAGGCATGGTCTCTCTTCAGCTGATTGTCGACGCCGAAGGGAATCCCCAGAACATCCGGGTTACGCGCCATCTTGGCATGGGGCTGGATGAAAAAGCGGTGGAGGCTGTGCGGCAATACCGATTCAGGCCGGCCATGTACCAAGGGCACCCAGTCGCGGTCCAGATCGTAGTGGATATCGATTTTCATTTGCACTAGAGAATTAGGATCCTTGGCTATCGCACTACTTACTCACCTCTTTGAATCGATTGGGCACGACGCGAGCCGTGCCCTTTAAGCAGGACGCAACCCACCACCCACCCGGCACGGTCGAGCCACGCGACGCCATCTGGGCGAGTTCCGGCGCCATCCCAATCATGCACTGAACATCAGAGGATGAGTTCCGGCGCGGAGGAAGCGCGCCTGCGAATCTCCGCAGCAAGGACCAGTCTCGGTTTGTTGGGGGAAGATGCAATCGTCGAGGCGTGGCTCCAGTCCCCCTAAGGCGACCCTGAGCCCCCCGGCCGATACTTCGTTGAATTGCGTTCAGCTACGGCTTTGGAGACTGGTTGGCGCGCTGGGCCGTTTGATTAGCGACCGCGGGCTTGGCGTAGTATCCACGGCGGGTTCTGACGGTAAGCTTGCCCCGATGCGGCCCGATAACTTCAACATGCACAACCCGATAACCGCCCAGGCTGGCAGGCTTTGTCGAGTGATATCCAACGGTATATTGATTGCGAATATCCTCCGCGACCTCGGAGGCGATTTTGTCGACATCGTCGAGTGCGCGCGGAAAATAAGCGATGCCGCCGGTGTCATCGGAAAGTGTCTGGAGCGATTCGCGAGCTCGTTGATATTCTTGCGGACTCGCGTCGTAGAGCAATCCGATGGTATAGACGACCGGACCGCCGAGATTCTGGACGCGGCGGATCGCCTCCTGCTCGCTCAACCTCGACGCATTGTCTGCGCCGTCTGACACGATGAGGAGCACTTGCTTTTCAAACTTTGCGTGTTTTGCCAACTCGTCGGCAGAAGCTGCAACGGCATCGTACAAGGCGGTGGTTCCTCGCGTGTCAAAATGGGCAAGGCCGCGGTGAAGTGCGACCAGGTCAGACGTAAAACCCTGATCGAGATAGGCACGATCGTTGAAATTGACGATGAATGCCGCGTCTTTGGGGTTTGATTCGCGCAGCAGGTTCATTGCAGCATCATTCACCGCGGTGCGCTTGTCGCGCATAGAACCGGAGTTGTCGACCAGGATGCCCATGGAGACGGGGAGATCCTGATGCCGGAAGGAGCTGATGCGCTGCGGCGCATTATCTTCCCACACCCGAAAATCCTGTTGTGTGAGGTCTTCGACAGGACGGCCTTTCTCGTCGATCACGGTGCAACTTAGAAGCACTTCGTCCACATTTTCGTGGAGGGTATAGATGCCGTTCTTGCCCTTCTCCAGCTCCGCTCCACCGGTCGGTACATTGGAAGACGCCGCGGTAGTTTCAGGAGTCTCCACATCCGGCGAAGGCACGGGATCGCGATCCACCGAGAGGCTCGGTTGAATCTCAGGCCGGCTGGGGTCTGTTGGATTGAGCGGAACAGTCGCACTCCGCGGGCCGGAGGCCGCTTGCTGGGGAGGGGTTACCTGCGCAGGCCAAGACAAGACAGGGAGCAGAAGAATTGCAGTCACAGACCGGCTTGCCCATCGGGATGGTCTAGCCAGTATTCGGTTCAGCCCGGGCATGGCACCACTTTCTGATCTGCGGAATCGCATCTGGTAGTTAGATGCGCGTCCGAGCGATCCCGGCCATTCGGATGCGGGAGGTTCTGGAATTAAATTGGGTGAGATCCAGGCGAATTCGAGGATCTAAACGCCAACCGGGGACGATCTCGTCCTGCTGAGTTGAGTGACCTTACTCAACCGATTCCCTTCGGTTTAAAAGGTGAAGCGAACCCCCACCTGGGCGGCAAACGGGATACCCACGGTGGTTCCCGGACCGAAGAAGTCTCCCAAGGCTCCGCCGGCGACACGCAACTGATTTGGGCTGCCGATGGGCTGTGTCGACGAGCACGAGGCGTCAGAACAGATGTCGGTGATGTTGCCTGACAGCGCCTCATCGGCTGGAACGGGGAGAGACGCAATATTTGTGACGTAGTTGGCGCCGGGATTATTGCGATCGAAGAGATTGAAGAATTCAACGAAGGGAGTGAGCATATTGCCATCCCCCAGCTTGATGGGACGGCCGACGCGGACGTCCGCCTGGATGTATGGCGTGCCGCGAAACTGGTCGAGCGAGGTAGGGGCACCGTTGATCTGGATACGGGCCGAGTTATCGGCGGTGGTGATAGTAAAGGGCCGTGCGCTCTCGGCTTGCGAGAGTGTACTTACTTCTACTCCCAGGGGGGCGCGCCACGTCCCCGCCAAAACGAAACGATGGCGGACATCCTCGCCCGAAGGGCCGTAATCGCCGGGGGCGAAGGGGTCAAGCGGATCGCAGACGCCGTTTACATAGTCGAAGAGTTCACCGAGTACGCATCCCCACGTCTGCGCCTTCGAGAACGTGTAATTTGCAATCAGCGTGAACTTTCGCGACATCTGCCCTTGCAGGTGGAACATCAGCGCGTTGTAACTGGAACGATTGTCGGAATGAAAGATGTTCACATCCGGCACGAAGGCCGCCTGATTTGGATCGGAAGCTGCCAGTAAGGGAGTGAACAGGTTTGTTCCGCCAGAATAACTGTAGGCACGATAGCCGTGGTTTCCTTGTTCGTGGGTGTAGTCGGCGCTGAGCGACCAACCTGAACCAAAGGAATGCTCCGCGCCGCCGGTGATGTGGATAGCGTAAGGAGTCTTGTAGTTCGAGTTGATAAGGCTGCCGCTGCCGCCGGACGCGGACCCTGGAATACAGCCGCTGTTTTCCTCTCCGCCGGGGTTAGCGACAGGGTCTACGCAGGGGCCGGGAGCAGTATTGACGGCCTGGAACGCCGCAGCCCATCCAGTCTGTGCCAGATCGTCGGAGTAGATTCCAAAGCCTGCTCGCAAGACGGTGTTTGCCTTTGTCCCGGGAGCATACGAAAAGCCCAGCCGAGGCCCGAATTGCCTGCGATCATCGTGAGGGGCACTGGCGACAAGCGGAATATTGAGTGCTTCGAGTGTGATAAAGGCGGGATTGTCCTGCTGGGTGCGGCCCGACGCATTGAGCAATCCGACGGTGGCGCCATAGCGCAGGCCGTAATTTACGGTCAGACCTTTCGTTATGCGCAGCGAATCTTCAGCATACAACTCGAGCCGCTGAATACTCTGCGAGAATCGTCCGCCGAGGTTCGTGGTGGAAGCACCAGCCTGCATATCCGAAGTGAACTGGGAAAGGTTGACTCCACTTGCGGTGTAATAGTCAGGATTTTGCGGGAACTGATAGAGGGTTTCGTCGTTGTCTGGAAACGCTCCTCCCAGAACGGGCTCGTGAATAAAGTTGACACCGAATTTGATGGAATGACGGGCGCGCGCATTGGTGACGTCGTAGCGGAGTTGATATTTCTGCTGGTCGCGTTCCGACGGAAAGAAGGTAATCGGCGTGGCGAACTGATTGTCGCCGAAAGTTTCGAACCCTGAAACAGTAAGTGCTGTCGAACTGAAGGGAAAGGCCAGCGCGAATCCCAAATTCGAATTGCGCTGCTGCGTGAGGTGCAAGCCGCCCGCGCCGATGACAAGTCTGCCCAGCCAAGTGGGACTGAAGATGAACTGGTTGCTGAGAGCGAGGTCTAGATAGTTGTTGTGAGTTAACAGGCCGGTGGAAGGCAGGGTCCCCTGCGCGACCAGATTGTTGTGCGTGGTGTAGTTGTCAACCGAACTGCGCAAAAACCAGGCGGATTTTGCGGATTGTGCCCAATCGAAGCGCAAAGAGCCGAATCCATCTCGAAACGGAATCGGCACATTTGCCGGAACGGAGATGGATGGGACACCGGGAATGAGGCCGTCGGCGGCGATAGTGGAGAGGGCAACAAACTGATCATTGTTCGCGGGACTGTAGACGATGCTGGCGTCTTCGTGAATGAGTTCCAAGTCGGCAAAGAACCAAAGCTTCTGGTGTACAAGTGGCCCGCCTAAGGCAGCTACGTAGTTTTGGCGCGAGAAGGGCTGCTTAGGGTTGGGCGCGGGATTCTCGATGGGAAAGCGTGCGTTGAGGTCAGCGGCGCGTTCGTAAAAGGCGGCATCTCCGTGCCACTCGTCGGTTCCACGTTTAGTTGTGATGACGATGGAGCCCGCAGTGGTGCCGCCGGTGTCGGCGTCTTCCTGTGCGGTGCGAACGGCAAATTCCTGGATTGAATCGGGCGAATAATTCTGCAGGAATCCGCCTATGTAATCGTCGGAGTCATCGGCGCCGTCAACAGAAAGTTCGTTGTTAAGCCCCGAGCTGCCTCCGGTGGAGACAGCGGTGATGCGTGCCTTTGTAGGATCAGACGGCTCTACGGGTTCTGTGCCCGGAGCGAGATAGGCAATATTGGCGAAGCTGCGCTCAGCCAGGGGGAGCGACTGCAGATCGCGAGCGGTAATCACGCTCTGGTGGGTCTGACTGGCAAAATCGATGGGCTGCGAGGCGATCGACGATCCATGCGCGCGAACGCCAACAGCCGCATGCACCGCTGCCGGCCGCATGGTTACGGTTACGTCGCGACTGCTGCTGACGTTGATGGTAACGTCAGCATTTGCTTCGGAGAATCCAGGAGCTGTCGCAACGATGCGGTAGTTGCCGGGTGGCAGGTCGTCGATGCGAAAGAAACCTTGACGATCGCTTCGAACCGAACGGCTCTCGGCTTCGTCCGGCGCATGGACGACAATCGTGGCACCGGCAATTCTAGCGCCGGTCGCGTCCTGCAGCGAGCCACGAAGCGATCCTCCGACGTTCTGCGCAACGGCTGTCGCCGTGGCAAAGATGATCACGAGATAGACGGCAAGGTTTTTCATACATTCCTGAAAGAGCAAGAGGGGGGGCGGGTCGGCGCCGTTTCTTTGGATTTTCGCACAACCCCGCCGGAGAAGGAATAGGAGGAAGACTTTCCTGTGTTTTCGGTGTCTAGATGGGGCACGAAATCTTATAGGATGGCTGGTACGTCATGGCGACCAAGGCTGGAATCCGATTGCGTATTTATGGAGGAGTGGCGCTGTTGATAGCCGCATCGACTGCTTCAAGCTTGATGGCTTCAGAACCCGGAGTGTCCCGCACACTGGCGATTTCTCGCGCTGGGCGACTCTCGAAGCTCGACTACCAGCTTTCATTTGCAATCAAGGAACACGGGGCGGCGGTTGATGGAACTGAGGTACTGAAGTTTGAAAGCAAATCCGCCGGCGATCTTCTCATCGACTATCGCGATGGTGTCCTGCATTCTGCTGAATTGAACGGGAGGGCAATCCCCACCCAGGTCGAAAACGGACATCTGCGGCTGGCGGCTATCGCTGGAGAAAACACGGTCAAGCTGGCATTTACCAGTAATGCCGCAGCGGCCGGAAAAGCGATAACGCGCTATGAAGATAAGGATGATGGCAGCGAATACTTCTATACGCTCTTTGTGCCGATGGACGCGAGCATGGCTTTCCCGTGTTTCGATCAGCCGGACCTGAAGGCGAATTTTCGTCTAGAAGTCGAGCATCCGGCGCACTGGACGGTTATTGGAAATACAGCACCATCGTCAACGGACGAGACGCATACAAGGTTCGAAGAAACGCGTCCGATCAGCACATACCTGTTTGCATTTGCGGCGGGGCCCTTTGTCGCGTTGCGGGGTAAGAATCCTGGAGAGCCTGCTGTTTATGTGCGCAAGTCGCAGTTGGCTCGAGCGGAGCAGGAGGCGCCGCAGGTGCAGCAAATGGTGGCACGCGGCATCGGGTACTTCTCAGATTTCTTTGCGCAGCCGTTTCCCTTCCCCAAGTATGACCTGGTCCTGATTCCCGGATTCCCTTTTGGAGGAATGGAGCATGCGGGCGCGACGTTTCTGAATGAGGACGGAGTTCTGTTTCGCTCGACGCCGACGCCGAGCGATTACTTCCGGCGCAACACCCTGGTGCTTCACGAAACCTGCCATCAGTGGTTTGGCGATCTGGTAACGATGCGGTGGTTCGACGATCTGTGGCTCAAGGAGGGCTTTGCGCAATACATGGCATACAAGGCGCTCGCGACCTTGGAGCCGGCGTCGAACCCTTGGAAGCATTTCTATGAGGACGTGAAACCACTGGCCTACGGAATTGATGAAACGCCGGGTACAACTCCCATTTACCAGGACATCCCGAATCTGAAGGATGCGAAGTCGGCCTACGGTGCGATCGTGTACCAGAAGGCGCCTGCGATCCTGAAGCAACTAGAGTTTCGAATTGGCGGTGATGCGTTTCGCGAAGGCCTTCGCACATACCTGCGCAAGCACGCTTACGGCAATGCCGAGTGGAGCGACCTGATTGACGCATTCAATCAGGCGATCGCGACCCCTGAAGATACATCGTCAACAACGACAAGCCACGCACGTCCGGATCTGGATGCATGGGCGGCGGCGTGGATCAAGCGGCGAGGAATGCCGGAGATTGACGTCGTGTGGTCCTGCAAGAATGGCAAGGTCGATCGGCTCACTCTGTCGCAGCATGATGTTTTGCCGGATGGATTTGTCTGGCCGATCGCAAATCAGGTGATGTTGAACTATTACCGACAGGGCGACAAACCGAATCGCCTGTTCCGCGTTGATTGGAGCAAAGCATCGGTCAATGTATCGGAGGCTGTCGGGAAGGCTTGTCCTGCCTATGTATTTGCCAACGCCGGGGATGAGGCATACGGCAGATTTCCTCTTGATCACGCCAGTCAGGCGGAAGCTGCAAGGCAGATTGTCATCGAGCCGCCGGACAAGCAAGACCCCTTGCTACGCGCGATGTTGTGGGGGGCGCTCTGGGATAATGTGCGCCTGGCTAAGTCTCCGCCGAAGGATTACGTTGACTTGGCACTCAAGTCTCTTCCCGATGAGAATGACGAGGCGATGGCGCGCGTCCAGGGCGGGAGGATCTCGACGGCTCTTCACAGCTGGATGAGCGACGAGGCACGCAAGGCTGCTCTGCCACGTGTGGAATCGGTGATCGCGGATCGCATGCTCAATGCGCCGACCGCGGGAATCCGCATCGCCAGTTTCCGTGCTTTTACATCTGTATCCGAATCCCCCGATGGCTTGCAGAAAGTGAAAGATCTGCTTGCGGGGAAAATTGAAGTGCCGGGAATGGCGTTGAAGCGGCTTGACCGCTGGAATCTCGTTGGACATTTGATCGCGACGGGCGCGCCGGATGCAGAAGCGATCTACGAGGCTGAGAAGGCGCGTGACCAAAGCGGAGAAGGACTGAAATACGCATATGCAGCGGAGGCTGGAAGTTCCTCGGTCGAGGTGAAGGCGCGCTATTTCAATGAGTACCTCCACTCGACGACAGTCCAGGAAGACTGGATCACGCAAAGCCTGCGGCCGTTCAATTCGTGGAACCAGGCCAGCCTGACACAGCCGTACCTGGTGCGGGCTCTCGACGAACTCGAGGACATCAAGCAGTACCGAAAGATCTTCTTTCTTGGCGCATGGCTGGGAGCTTTCATTGGCGGGCAGGATACGCTCGCGAACAGCGTGAATGCACAGGCCGCAGTACAGACGTGGTTGACGACGCACCAGATCGATCCGGACCTGCGGCTGAAGATTCTTGAAGCGGCAGATGCATTAAATCGGACGGTGCAGATTCGCAAGAATTATCCGAACTGATTTCGCCCCGGTGCGCCGCGTCCAGAGTCGAAAGCACAGCTTGTTCATGCGTAGCCGTGCAATTTCCTTTACAATCCCAATCAATCGCGTTCTGATTGTTTTTCCCCGCCGTCGGATAAAAATCCTGTTTGAATTGGAGCTCTGCCATGCTTGCTGGCCCTCGTCCCTTTGCCGCGCCCCTTTGTTTGTTGTTCGCGATTCCGCTTGGAGCACAGCAATTTCCCGCCACAATGCTCTCGGGACTTCAGTGGCGCGATGTGGGGCCGATGCGCGGAGGTCGCACGTATGCGGTGGCCGGCAATGCTGCGCAACCCGACACCTTCTATATGGGGTCGGTGGGCGGAGGGGTTTGGAAGACAGAGAATTCCGGGCGGACCTGGGTTCCGATCTCCGATGACCCCGAGACGGGCATTCCGATTGGATCGATTGGCGCGATTGCGGTGGCTCCCTCAGATCCCAACATTATTTATGCAGGCACTGGTGAGCCGGACATTCGCAGCCAACATTCGTATGGCATTGGGCTCTTCAAGTCAACGGACGCGGGCAAGACGTGGCATTCGATTGGACTTGCGGAGACGCGGCAGATCGGAAAGATCGTTGTCGATCCAGCCGATCCAAATCGCGTGTATGTCGCGGCCCTTGGGCATGTCTACGAGGCGAATCCGGAGCGAGGCGTGTATCGCTCGGTTGATGGGGGAGCACATTGGAAGAAGGTCCTGACCAATACGAAGGATCCGGACAATGTGGGCGCTATCGATCTCGCACTTGATCCGCATGATCCGCAGACAATCTATGCCTCGCTCTGGGCGACGAGGCGTCCGCCGTGGGCGGTGTATGCACCTTCGAATATGCCCGGTTCCGGCCTTTACAAATCCACCGATGGCGGCGACACGTGGCATCAGTTATCCGGCGGACTTCCTGCGGACGAATATGTGGGCAAGATCGGCATTGCAGTTGCGCCCAGTAATCCAAACCGCTTGTATGCAGTTGTGGACGATCTTGGAACGGCGATTGCGCGGTCGATTCGCGGTGGCCCTGGCGGCGAGAAAGGGCCGGAGCCGAAACCTTCAGGGGGGATTTATCTATCGGATGACGCGGGCGCGACGTGGAGGCTGGTGAACAAAGAACAGCGCCTGTGGGGGCGTGGGTGGTATTTCGGCCAGATCAGTGTGGACCCCACCAATCCCGATCGCGCGTATGACATCAATACATCTACGTACATGACGCTCGATGCGGGCAAAACCTGGGTTCCGGTCAAAGGCGCGCCGGGAGGCGACGACTATCACCAGCTTTGGATCAATCCGAAGGATGGAAACCGCATGGTTCTATCGAGTGACCAGGGAACTGTGGTGTCGGTTGACGGCGCCAGGACATGGAGCACCTGGTACAACCAGCCCACGGCGCAGATTTATCACATCGCGGCCGACAATCGTTTCCCTTACTGGCTCTACGGCGCACAGCAGGATTCGGGCGCGGTTGGCGTCAGCACGTGGTCGCGCATGGGCATCCTTGATTTCCGCAACTGGGAACCAATCTGTGAGGCGGGAGAGAGCAGCACAGTTGTGCCCGATCCAGACGATGGCAACTTGCTGTACGGCAATGGGGATCAGCGCTGCAATCAGGAACTGAACTTGCCTGCGCCCGCGGGTGGCGAATTGCCAGCGTCCGATCCGAACGATCCCAACCGCAGGACGTGGACGCTGCCGCAGGTATTTTCCGCGGCAGACAAAGCGCTCTACTACGCAAATCAATTCGTATTCCGCACCCGCGACAGAGGCAAGACATGGGCGAAAATCAGCCCTGATCTCACGCGACTTAATCCGGAGGTGCCGAAGACACTGGATGCGGTAACCGCGAAGGATATTGATGAGCCAATGACGGATCGCTTCGGCGTTGTGTACAGCATCGGACCATCGCCGCTCGATGCGAAGACGGTTTGGGTGGGCACGGACGACGGCCTGATCCACGTGACGCGCGACGACGGCGCGACGTGGAAAAATGTAACGCCGCCAGCAATGACTGCATGGAGCAAGGTGTCACAGATTGAGGCTGGGCACTTCGACGTGGAGACGGCTTACGCTTCAGTCGACCGACATAGGTTGGCAGACGCTCGCCCCTATATCTATCGGACACATGACGGGGGAAAGACGTGGAAGAATGTGGCCGAAGGCATTCCCGACGGCGCATTTGTCAACTCGGTGAAAGAGGACACGGAACGAAAGGGCCTGCTCTATGCTGCGACAGAATTGCGTGTTTACGTCTCCTTCGATGACGGTGACCACTGGCAGCCGCTGCAATTGAATATGCCGGTCACGTCGGTTCGCGACATTGTGGTGCATGGCGACGATCTGGCGGTGGCGACGTTTGGCCGCGGGTTCTGGGTACTGGATCAGATGTCGGCGTTGCGTCAGATAGCAGAGCGCGGCAAGCAGATCGAAGCATCATCGGCATTTCTGTACGCTCCTGGAGAGACGATTGCTATTCACCAGGGTGGCCAGAACGGAACTCCCTTGCCACACGAAGAGCCGCAAGAGATAGATCCTCCCGCAGGCGTCGTCGCTTATTACTGGCTCAACGGAGCGCCCAGCAGTCCGTTGAAACTGGAACTCATCGATGCCAAGGGCAAGGTAGATGTGTGCGTCGCGAGCGATACACCCGTGAAGCCGGTCGACACCGAGGCCATCAATGTGCAGGCGTACTGGCTGCAACCAACGCCGCCGCCATCTGCAGCGCCGGGTATGCATCGCGTGGCACTGAACGTTGTTGCTCAGCGCGGATTTGGATTTGGCGGACGCGCGATTACTCTGCCTCCAGCGGACGCCTGCCATCCGGCGGGAACGCCGGCGCCGAAGCCCTCGGCCGCTCCGATCCGTCGCGGTCGGAGTGCGCCTGGACTGCAACCCGGGAACTACACCGTTCGCCTGACCGTTGACGGTCAGACATTGACGCAGCCGGTCACCATCAAACCTGATCCACGCGCATTGCCGAAAGGAGCGGACGCCTCGCCTGACGATGATAATGATGACCAGTGAATCGAGGTGTAAGCGATAATCAGATCAGGGCAAACGTGACTTCATATCGGAAAAAGTTGGCGCTCTTCGCTACGGCTGCAACATTTGGGCTCGTGTTTTCAGCGGCAGTGGCCCAAACCAATCCCGGTCAGGTTGCGTTTTCTCTCGAACGCGAGGGCAAGCTGGCGGAGGCAGAAGCAGCATGGAGCGCGCTGGCGAAGCAGTATCCCACCAACCCCGAACCACTCGCGCACATGGGCCTCATCGAGTCCCGGCAGGGACACTACGCCGAAGCGATCAAACACTATATGCGCGCGATGGCCCTGAATCCGCACATGCCCGGATTGCAACTGAATCTGGGCCTTGCCTATTTCAAGGCAGGTGACTACAAGCAAGCGATCGTAGAGTTGGATCCGTTGCTCAAGGCGCAACCGGATGATCAACAACTGGTGATTTTGGTTGGCATGGCGCACTACGGGCTGGAACAATTCTCAGAAGCTTCTCCTCTGCTGAAGCAGGCTTTGGACCGCGATCCATCGAATCTAACGCTCCTGTTGACCCTTGCGCACAGTTGTCTGCTATCCCGTCAATATCCTTGTGTTCTGGATGCATACCATCGGCTCGTTGCGCTGAACGCAGAGTCAGCCGAGGCGGACATGCTGGTGGGAGAGGCTCTGGATGAGATGAAGGATCCGGTGGGAGCGATAAGAGAACTCAGGGCAGCGGTTGCGGCGGATCCGAAAGAGCCAAACGTGCACTTCGGACTGGGTTATCTGTTGTGGACGAAGGGTCAGTATCCAGAGGCGGCAAGCGAATTTCAGGCGGAAATTGCGAATGACCCGCACCACGTTCTGGCAACGCTCTACCTTGCAGACGCGGAGATGCAGATGAACCAAATGGAGGTGGCAAGACCTCTATTGGAGCAGATTCAGAAGACCAACCCAGGCATCGCGATGCAGCATCTTGATCTTGGCATTGTTTACGCGGAGGAAGACCGCAAGCAGGAAGCCAGAACCGAATTCGAAACAGCAATCAAGATTGCCCCAACGAATGTGAATGCCCATTACAGGCTGGCTCGACTGTATCGTTCAATGGGAATGACAGCACAGGCGAAGGCCGAGTTTGACAAGGCAAGCGGCCTGAACAGGGCGGAGGACGACAGACTGCTGAAGGTCATGTCGACCATTCCGGCAGCGAAGACCAAAGGGACGGCGCCCCGCCCGCAGAAATAAGCCGCCCAGGCTGAACTACGATCAGCGCATCAATGTTGATGCTGATGGCGCCAGTCCCAGTATTGCTTCTGTTCGGCTTTGCTGCGTTTCTTAAAGTCCTCGTGCTGACGATGAGTGTCATGTTCCCATTGCTGGTAATACACCACCTCGCCGCCCCAGGGGTGGCGATCGTGATAGTAGGGATCGTAATATCCCGCATGGACCGTGCAACCAGCGGCGAGCGCGCCAGCAAGGGTAACCAGCGCCAGCGAGATTAAAGAACTCTTTCGCATTGAGTGCATGGCATTCCTTTCAAACCGTCTTTCTTTCCGGCTTGATGCGGAGATGCGGGGAGCAATGTTAATGGTTGCATCAAGAATGGCGGCCGAGATTCTGGAGGTTGTCAGAGGTTTTCAGAAGGATCCAAAGAAACAAAAAGGCCGGAGAGATTATCTCCGGCCTGTTCAAGGAGAGTGACGCTCTCTGAGAACTAGAAGTTGAACTTTGCACCGAGTTGAATGCGACGCGGCGAGTGGCCGGAGGTCACCTGGCCGAAACTGCTGTCGGCAAGTGCGCTGTCCACGCCCGCGAAGCTCTCGTGGTTGAAGGCATTGAAGAACTCGCCGCGCAGCTGGAAGCTGTAGCGCTCAAGGAAAGTAATATTCTTGATGGCCGCCAGATCCCAGTCGTTGTAACCGGGGCCGAGCAGGCTGCCGCTGCCTTCGCTGCCGAAGTGGTAGAGGGCCGGCGCAAATGAGGATGTGGAGAACCATGCGCCGACGGTTTTTGTTTTCTGCACCGGAGCAATCTGATCCGGACGCGGTGAGCCGATGCCAAGGCCAACGTTCAAGCCGTTGGGATCCCATGGGTCGTGCGGCTGCGCGAGCGCAAACGACTGGCCCGAGAAGAACGACGTAATGCCGGAGACCTGCCAACCGCCAAGGACTTTGCCTTCAACTCCATGCTGGCCCTTGAAGAACGGAAGATCATAGACATAGTCCGCTGTGAAGGTCTGTGGTTGATTGTAGGTTGACGGGCCGTAGTCGAGCGAGAAGTCATAGCTGTCAGTCGCCATGTTGCTGCGGTCCGAAGGATTGGTGGTCAGGTCTTTCGAAAAGGTGTAAGCCATTCCCAGCTGCAGACCGTGGGAGTTATGGTTGAGGCTCACCTGGAGCGAGTTGTAGTTATTTGAAAAGAACGGGGCGCGCGAGACAACGCCCGCATAGCCCGCGTACGGACGGATGTAGTTGACGCTGGAGTTGGTGGGTGCCGCAAGCCGCGCGCCAACGGTAGGCTGATTCTCATCGTATTCGCCAAGGAGGTGACGCGCTTCGTTTCCGACATAGGCAACTTCCAGAACGGTGCTGGGCAGAAGCTGATGCTGGACGCTGACGTTGAAGTTGGCGTAGTTGGGCACCTTGAACGTCGGATTGCCGGTTGCGGTTAGGCCGTTCGGACCCAGCGGAACCGATGTCGATCCGCTTGTGATGTTGTCAAACGGGGCGTTAACGATCGTCACGCGCTTGGCGAAAGGTGGGTTGCCAAATGCATTCTGTTCCCAGATACCGTCAAGCAGGCGGTCATAGAAGATGCCGAAGCCGCCGCGGAGGACCGTTTTGCCCGTACCGAAGAGGTCATAGGCGAAGCCGACGCGTGGGGCGAAGTTGGCGTTGTAGTTGGGGTTGACATAAGCGCCAAACGGCGAGCATGAGGAGAGGGGCGCGATGGCCTGGGCCGCGGCGCACTCCGCTCCCTTGGGGAAAATCATGCCGTTGGTGTACGTGGCGGGAAGAAGCTGCCACCCATTGATGTACTGCCCGGCTATGAAATTACCCGCGTTGGGATCGTAGTTCATCGCACTGGGATCTGCATTTCCTCCGTCGATCTGCGGCGCAAGCTGCGAACTGTAGTACTTTGGGTCGAAGTTGGATAGGGTATTGCGCACGTCGGTGACGGAGGGCAGACGGCTCCATCGCATACCAAGGTTCACAGTAAGGCGTTTCGAGACCTTCCAGTCATCCTGGATATACGCTTCGGTGTTGACGAAATGCAGGTCTGGAATGATGTCGGGCAAGGTTTGCGTAAACGAAGCCGCATTGCCCACCAGGAAGTCACCCCATGAGTTGAAACTGAAGCTCGGCTCGCCATTGACCGCATTTTCCGTCTTGATCATCTGCTGGATCTGGAAACCCACACGCAGCGTTTGCTTGCCGAAGTTGAAGGAAAGGTTGTCGAAGTATGTACGATCGAGGTTGCGTTCCTTCCATGGAGCTGAGCCGGCATTGAAGCCGGTGACACCAATGATGGAGACAGCCGGAACCTTGCCATAAGGGTCGGGCGACCATTGGTTGGTCAGCGCGCTGTTAACTGCAGACGAGGTAGCGAACTGGCCGCCGGCGATCGCTGAGTGATACTCTCCCTGCGACCAGACAAACTCGAATTCGTTAACCACGTTCGGATTGATCGTATAGGTAAGGTTGCCGACGATGTTCTTGCCAGGTGAGTCGACGAGCGTGTTGACGAGGCCCGGATAATTGGAGCCGGCCCAGAGACCTTCAGGATTGTCCACAGGCATAACATCGTTCATGTAGCGCATGTAGAAGTGCGCTTTGTCGTTGAAGTAGTGATCGACGCGGACAATGTCGTCACGGAAGTTGTTCTGCGTTGAGTCAGAGAAGGTGTAATTTCCGTTGGCGTTATTCGCCGGAAACTTGCTGAAGACGTTGGTCAGGTAGACCTTCGAGTTCGCGCTGTAACAGGAGGGTGAAATCTGCGTCGTGTCAGTGCTGGCGTTGTATGTCGCGCAGCCCGCGGGAGCGTTTGTGAAATTGCCTGCAACAACACCACTCAATTCCGCTTGCGAGGCTGCCGGCATCGAATCGCCACCGGGAGTGGAGAGCTTGCGCCACTCTTCCGAGTAGAAGAAGAAGGTCTTCTTCTTATCCGTGTTGTAGACGTTGGGGATGAATACCGGACCACCGATCGTGAAGCCGTACACATTGTGATGGTTGATGGGGTTCTTGTTGGGCTCGCTGTTTTCAGCCTGGGTGCGTTTGTTGAACCACTCATTGGAGTCAAAGACGGTATTGCGGACGAACTCGTAGGCATCTCCGTGGAACGCGCTGGTGCCCGATTTTATGGCAACCAGGACCTGGCCGCCCCCGGAACGCCCGTAGCCGGCATCATAGTTGCCGCGCTGTAGAGTGAACTCCTGGATGGCATCGACGTTGGGAGCATTGATGACGGTGCCGTTGGAACCGGAATCGTTGATATCTGCACCGTCAATGGTCCAGTTGTTCGCGGTAGTACGTGCCCCGTTGACCGACATGGCCGTGTTGCCGGCGCTGGTTTCGTCGCCCATCTGGGTGACGACGCCGGGCTGGAGCGTAACGAGTTGCTGGAAGTTGCGGCCAGCAAGTTCGAGTCCCTCGATCTCTTCGCTGCTGAGGTTACCAGCCTCGGCTGCGGACTCTGTATCCACGGCAACGGCGGTCGCTTCAACCGTAACCGTAGTGGACGATGCGCCTGCCTTGAGCTGGACGTTCAGGCCGCGGGCTTCACCAACCTTGAGGATCACGTCCTTGGCTACGAAAGAAGTGAAGCCAGTGGACGAGGCGCTCAGCGTGTAGGTTCCGGCGGGCACGTTGGAGAACACATAGTTGCCGGACTCGTCCGACTGCACAGTCCGGACAGCATTTGTGCCGACCTGCTTGATTGAGATAGTCGCCTTGGGAATCACCGCGCCGGTACTGTCCGCAACTACCCCGTTCAAGGTTGCAGTGAGTTCCTGGGCGCGCGTAACAAAGGGGCAGATGAGGAACAAGACCGCAACGAGACCCACCATGACTCGCCGCATATTCGGGCCCCCGCCGATTGTGGAGCGTCCTGGGCCAGGGTTGGAACGCACCAATGAAAGACGTTGATTGAGAACCCGATTCAGGTCAATCATTGCCATCACACCTTTCCTATGAGATCTCGTGGTGTCGATACGCATCCGCGTATGGACGGGTGAATTCAAGAGCTTTCATACGGATTGCGCTTGAACGAATTCTCCCTGGGATTTTCTGAAAGAGACCGGCCGCCAAAACAGCTGTTCCAGTGCAGCGTGGCTCACTGCGCGTGGTTCAGGATGTTGGCTCGCTGATGGGCTTTTCGGTACTGGCACTACGCCTCCCAAGGTGCTGCAGAACGGACGGCGTTCGGAACTGGAGATTCTCGCCGGCCTTTTTTGCTGCCGTTGCCGAACCCCCAGGATCTGCTGCAAAAGGATTGGCACGGGGCTTACGCACATTTATTACTCGTTGGGGATGAAGATACGACGTTCTTGGATCAATTTCAACAACAAAATGATCGAATGGTAGGTAAACAATCAACGCTATGGGCTAATTGGCTTGGACTAATCGATTTTCTATTGACTCTTGATCGATCCTGAGTTAATTGTGATTCGCCAACCAAGCGAGGGTAGCCAAAGGAATTGTGCCTGCGAGAGGAGATCAAACAGCGCAATTCAATTCGTAAGTCTATGTGTTATTGCAGTTTATGGATATGTCGTTACGACCAAAACCGACAAAACAGCCAGCCAAAACTCCAGGGTGTACTGCGATTACTCTTTTTGCGGGCGATTTGCTCATCAGGTTGAGCGGGACCGTTGAGCGATGGTTGACAAAGGTATTGCATCGTTCAGACCCGGATGATGCGAGTCCCCTGGCGCTCAAATGGAGCAAGAGCCTCGGGCGAGGCTCCAACATTGGTGATGATGATGTGAATCTCGCTGGCCGGGCAGATGAAAGCTGGGCTCACGTTGCCGAATTTGCTTGCATCGGTTACAACGATGACCTGTTTGGATTGCTTGAGCATCTTGCGGTAGACCAGCGCCTCGTCGGCTTCCAGGGTGGTGGCGCCACGTTCGGCGTCAAGGCCGGTTACGCTCAGAAAGACTTTATCCATGTACACGTCATCAAGAAACTCGAGAGCTGCATTTCCAGTAAGAGAAAAGGACCATGCCCACGGAATGACTCCGCCGGTCAGATAGGTGCGAACACCGGGCTGATTGCAGAGTTCCATGCCGATGTTGATGGCGTTGGTGATGACCTGGATCTTCTCGCGATGCCGGAGACTGCGGCCGATGTGAGTTGTTGTCGTGCCCGCCGAGAGACCGATCGTCTCATTGGACTGAACAAGTTCTGCGGCGGCAAGGCCAATGCGGCGCTTTTCAACTGCGAACTTCTGCTCGCGCGCGAGAAAGGAACTATCATAGCGAAACGGCTCGTAGAGCAGTGGCTCGACCAAGGTTGCGCCGCCGTGCGTGCGACGAATTAGTCCCCGATTTTCAAGGCGGGCCAGATCCCTGCGGATGCTTGGAGCCGAAGACCCCGCGACGGCGAGGATTTCTTCAATACTGGCTGAACCTGCTCGGAGCAGAAACTTGATGATGAGTTCGCAGCGGTCGTTCAATGTCTCTGGCATGACGCGAACGATTCTACACGCGCTAAGGTTGTACTTGCATCCATTTTGCAGATTTTTCGTCAATTTCCCGATAAAATGAGCGCTATCTTTCAATGTATTGAATAAATCGAAGGCTTACGATCATGCCAGTCGAAGAGCCTGATCCTGTGGCAGACGCAAAGCGAGCTGAAGCAGGGCACTTAGGGCCATTTCGCGGCTAGAAAAGCCGAAGCAATCGGCATTCTATCGAAGTATCCACAAGTCAACTCTCAGATCTAACCTTCGCGGCCTATGGAATTTAAAGCGATCGCATACCGAAATCAAATCATTTGCTGCCTTATAATGAGCAATCGAAGGCTAAACGATCAACACAAGTGGAGCGACGGACGAGATCGACAATCTTCCATCGTTTCTTCCTTGGGGGTATTTGTGACGAAATCCTGCAGTCGTAGTTGCGCAGCTCTCATGTTCGGCATTTCTCTGGCAGTGTTTGCAGCCGCTCCGGGAATCTATCCGGAAACTCCAAGAGAACTGGCTCTCATGCCGATGCCGCAGCATATGGTGCGGGCCGAAGGGCAACTGAAGATTGACGGCCACTTCACCATCGCGCTGGCAGGATACAAGAACGCGCGACTTGAGGCAGCGCGGAAGCGGTTTCTCAGCACCCTCTCGCGCGAGACAGGAATCCCCTATCACGATGAAGTGACAAGCGGACCAGCCATTCTGACGGTAACGACGGCGGGATCTGATGACGCGGTGTTGAAGCTGGGAGAGGACGAGTCGTACCACCTTGATGTGACGCCGACCCATGCGTTGCTCACGGCGCCCAATCCGCTGGGCGCGATGCATGGGCTGCAGACATTCCTGCAATTGGTGACCATCACTCCGGAAGGATTCAGCGCTCCGGCGGTCACGATCGACGATGAGCCGCGGTTTCCGTGGCGCGGATTGATGATCGACGTGGGGCGCCACTTTCAGCCGCTGGATGTGATTGAGCGCAACCTCGACGGGATGGAAGCGGTGAAACTGAATGTCTTCCACTGGCACCTGTCGGAAGACCAGGGTTTCCGCGCCGAAAGCAAGATCTATCCGCTTTTGACCGGGAAGGGCTCGAATGGCCTCTATTACACGCAGCAGCAGATGCGCGAGGTGGTGGAATATGCGCGGGATCGCGGGATTCGGGTGGTCCCCGAGTTTGACATGCCCTGCCACACGACGGCCTGGTTCGTTGGCTATCCGGACTTGGCGAGTGGCAAAGGGCCTTACAAAATCGAAACGCAATGGGGAGTCTTCAATCCGGCGATGGATCCCACGCGCGAGAGCACATTTGGATTCATCGACAAGTTCATTGGCGAGATGACGACAATTTTCCCGGACACATACTTCCACGTAGGCGGCGACGAGTGCGATGGGAAAGAGTGGGACGCAAATCCGCGGATCAAGGCTTTCATGCGCGAACACGGCATGAAAGACAATGCGGCGCTTCAATCGTACTTCACAGCCAGAGTCCAGAAACTTGTGACCGCACATCACAGGATCATGGAGGGCTGGGACGAAGTGTTGCAACCGAACACGCCCAAAGATGTTGTGATCCAGTCATGGCGCGGCACGAAGTCATTGGCGGCGGCGGCGCGGCAGGGCAACCGCGGCCTGCTCTCGACGGGGTACTACATTGACCTGAACCAGTCCGCAGCCGAGCACTATCTTGCAGACCCACTGGCCGGAGACGGGGCGAGCCTGACACCGGAAGAGAAAAAGCGCGTGCTGGGCGGCGAAGCGGCAATGTGGAGCGAATTCACGACTCCGGAAATCATCGACAGCCGCATCTGGCCGCGCACGGCTGCGATTGCCGAACGGCTATGGTCCGCGCAAGATGTGCGCGATGTGAATTCGATGTATGCGCGGATGTCGGCGATATCGGACAAGCTCGAATTCTATGGCCTGAAGCACCAGTCATTCACGTGGCCCATGCTGCAACGCATGAGCGGCAACGCCGATCCAAAATATCTTGCAATCCTGGCCGGCGTGGTACAGCCCCCTGTGGGATATCAAAGGGAAGAACTGAAAAAATATGACTGGTATTCTCCGCTGAATCACCTGGTGGATGCGGTCCCGCCGGAGAGCGACACGGCGCGCAAATTCAACAACCTGGTTGCAGGGATCGTTGCTGGCAACGCGTCGGCGGAGCAGTTCCAACAAGCGAAGACATGGCTGATGCTGTGGCGAGATAACGATGCCAAACTGGCGCCTTCGCTGCAACGGTCAGATATCACGGCAGAACTGGCACCAGTCTCACAGACGCTAGCAGAGGTTTCGGCAATCGGACTGAGGGCGCTCGACGATCTCGAAAATCATCGTGTTGCCGATGGCGCGACAACGCAGAGCGATACCCAGACGTTGAAGTCCGTGGAGAAGCCGCAGGCTGTGCTTCGTGACATGATAGTGTCGCCGGTTGAGATGCTGGTGCAGGCAGCTGGCGCACAGAAACCGTAGGTCGCTTGGCCTGAAGCTGCCTGGGCCGATTGAGTTGCAGTTGAAACGCAAGTGCGATCCGGCTCGACGCGCTAGCGCATCGACACAATTTCAAGCTCGCCGCTGCGGCGCAGGATGTTGACGCTTACGGAGTCCGCATAGCGTTCGCAGACCAGGTCGACACTGGCATTTCCAACGGTAAGATTGCGAATCCGAATATGCTTGAGCTTTTCGGGCAAAGCAGAGTGATGAAGATAGATTCGCGACTCGCTGGCACGAATTTCCAGCCCAAGACAAGCCTGCAGCAGCATAAAGACTGATCCTGCGGCCCATGCCTGCGGCGAGCAAGCGACGGGGTACAGGGTCGGTCCTTTTCCCGGACGGCGACTAAAACCGCAGATCAGTTCGGGAAGCCGGTGCAGCATCACTTCGGATGAGAGATCCAGCAATCCGGATGTAATGGTCAACGCAAGGTCCTTGTTGCTGTTACGAAGAGCGCCGAGAGCGATGAGAGCGTTATCGTGCGGCCACATCGACCCGTTGTGATAGGACATGGGGTTATATCGACGCTCGCCGCGAACGAGAGTGCGCACCCCCCAGCCGGAAAAGAATGCGGGCGAAAGCAGCGCGCTGCTGATGGAGCGGTATTGATCGTCGCTTGCTATCCCTGAAAACAAGCACTGGCCCGCATTGGAACTGCGCACCTGGCATTGCTTCTTTTCGCCATCCAGCGCCAGGGCAAACATTCCGAGTTCGTCAGACCAGAACATCGACTGGAACTTCGCGCGCAGGTCAGAGGCTTGCGCACGGAGCCGGTCAGCCAGGTCTTTGTGCCCCAGGTCGGCAGCCACAGTTGCGATGCCGTTTTTGGCGGCATACACGTACGCCTGCACCTCACAAAGCGCAATGGGGCCTACCGCCAGGCGTCCATCGCTGTAAAAGACGGAGTCGCCTGAGTCCTTCCATCCTTGCTGCACCAGGCCGTGATCAGTCTGCCGTGCGTACTCAACGAACCCGTCGCCGTCCGGATCGCCATAGACATCGACCCATTCAAGAGCGGCAAGAATGTTAGGCCAGATTTCGCGCAGAAATTCCCGATCCATGGTTCGCTCATAGTAGGCCGCGGCAAGCAGAACGAATAGCGGTGTGCCGTCAACGGTTCCGTAATAGCGCCCGAAAGGCACCTCGCCGAGACGAGCCATCTCGCCCTTGCGCATTTCGTGAAGAATCTTGCCGGGATCGGCGTCGCGGGCGGGATCGTGACTTGTAGCCTGAGTTGCGGCCAGATAGGAAAGAACCCCTCTTGCGATCGCGGGCGTCAGCCACAGCAGCTCGAGTGCGGTAATGATGCCGTCGCGACCGAAGACCGTGCTGAACCATGGAACTCCCGCATACGGATAGAGCCCGTGCGGCGTCTGCGTCACCATCATGGCAAGATCGGCACAGGACCGGCGTATCCAGCTATTGAACTGCTCGTTGGAAGTTTGAATGTCCACGCCTGACAAGGGTCCGGTACTGCGCTCGTCGTTCATCTTTTGCAGCGACTCGCTGTAGCTGCTGATGGCTACCGGACCACTTTCCTTGCGCTCGCACACGATATTAAGCGTGAAGTCCGACTCACCATGGGCTCCAATCTGAACTGGAACGGTAATGCCGCCATGGTGCGGCTCACAAGACGGTGCGGAGCACACGATGCGCGTGGACCGCCGAATATGATCGAGTCCCTCGTAGGAGAGAGCTACAGAAGAGCGGCCAATCTCTTGTGGGAGTTTCTCCCCGCGGTGCTTCCTCTTTTCCCCGCGCACTTCGAAGATGTCTGCGAAATCTGCGTCAAAGTCGAAGGAAAGATCGACGTCGATGGCCGTATCGCCATAATTGTTTACCGTGATCTGGTCGTAGCACACCAATTCAGTCAGAAACTTGGTGCGGTAGATGTGTACCGTTCCCCGAGGCAAAGACACGCCGGATTCAAGTTGGATATCGGGATTTGTGAGATCGATGGCGAAAAGCACATTGTCTTCGCGGATGGTAGAACTCAGTAGCAGTGGCCGGAATCCACAGAACAACATCTCGAAGCGAGACAAGTGGCGCGTTTCGTTGTGAAAGATTCCCTGCTGGCCAAAGCCGACCGGCTGAATATCTCCTCCACGATCGAAGATCGCAAAGGTGTCGCCGTTCAACAAAACCCTGGTTCGATCGTCAGCTAATGCCGACGAAGCTCGAATGTAGAATTGTTGATCGACTTCAATGACGTCGCGATTTTGTTCACGCTGCCGAGTTGGCATCATCAATGGAGAGCTCCCGATTTAAAAGGTGAGTGTGACTCCACGCTTTCCGCGAGCCGCACGTTTGTTTTCGCGCATACCGCGCTCGTATGCAGTCAGATATTGCTCACACATACGTCGCGAGGTGAAGCGATCAAGAAAACGCCCGTAGCAGGCGTGGCGATCGATTGTCGGAATTCGCTTCACGGCTTCTACGGCTTCTTCGATGTTTTCCACGATGAATCCGGTTACCCCTTCGTCGATGATTTCGGCAACCGATCCACCGCGAAAGGCAATCACAGGTGTACCACAGGCCATGGACTCAATCATCACAAGCCCGAAGGGCTCGGGCCAGTCGATGGGAAACAGAAGTGCAGCGGCATTGCCGAGAAAGTCGGACTTTTCATGTTCGCCGATTTCGCCCACAAACTGGACATCGGAATTTGCCAGAAGATCGCTGATCTCTTCTTCGAAGTAGGTACGGTCGGCTTCATCAATTTTGGCCGCAACCCGCAGCGGTATGCCGACCTGTCGCGCGATCTCGATCGCACGATCGACTCTCTTCTCGGGAGAGATGCGACCGAGAAAAGCCAGGTAATCCCCGGGTGTGAAAGTGGGCTGGTGAAGATCTTCTGGAATTCCATGGTGTACGGTCGCGAGCCAACTCGCCCACGGCATTGGAGCGCGCTGAGCATCCGAGATCGAAATGAGGCGCATGTCGTTGAATTCCCGAAAAAGAGGGAACAGGTCGGGAATATCGAGGCGGCCATGGAGCGTTGTGACGGCAGGAATCTCAAGTCTTCGAATCTGTGAGAAGGGCAGATAGTCGAGGTGGAAGTGGACAATATCGAATTCATCTGCTTCCTGGGCCACCGTCTCGATGAGATTCAAATGATGAGCGAGCGGCGAAAGCAACTTGCCGCCGTCGAGTCGAAGCGCCCGCTCGCAGACGGATCGCAGACAGGCGGAAGTTTGTGAATCTCCGCTCGCATAGAGGGTGATCTCGTGCCCCAGTTTTACAAGCTCTTCCGTGATGTATGAGACGACGCGTTCAGTCCCGCCATAGAGTTTGGGGGGCACACTTTCGTATAAGGGCGCAACTTGCGCGATTTTCATGATGGCATGCTCCCCGGCCGGTGCTGACCATGCGGGTCATTCTGGCTTGTTAGATGCACCGAGCGGAAGACGGCGTGGCCTGCAGAGGCGAAGGCCTCCAGTTCGCAAGGAAGGAATCTGAGCGCTTCATCGTCTACCACTGAAAAGCCATGCACAAATCAAAGCACCACAAATCAAAGGACATTAGATGAAGATTTGGCATAATGAGGGGTCGTATTCGGGGAGGGCGCAGATGTGCTCTCTTGCGCAGAAGTTGCAATTTGGCGGGCATCCTGCGAATATCGATGCATGGACCTTCGGACCTGTTGTCGCCGCTGTATGACGCCTCGCGCGCACAGGTGACCATGGTCCGTTAAAGCTTCCATCTCTCCAAAGGTTTCCTGATTGCCCGCGATGCAGCCTTAGCTGTCGCGGGTTTTCTATTTTCAGCACATTCGAATTCCCCCCCAAAAAGAGGTCATATGACTGAAGTTGCCGTTCCACTGAAAGAGACCAAGGCCCAACGCGCTGAACGTCTAAAGCGGGCCAAGAATCCCTGGGAAGCATTTGACGAAGTGCGGGCCTTTGCGCGCGAGGGACGGTCCAGCGTGGTCCCCGAATGGGCCGGGATGTACTTCAAATGGTGGGGCATCTACACCCAGGGAGACGGCCTGGGAGCCACGGGGGGCAAAGGTGGCGAGGGACTTGTCTCCGACCATTTCATGATGCGTATCGGCATCCCCAACGGAATCATTTCATCGAACCAGCTGCGGACCATCGGCGGCATCACGCGGAAGTATGCGCGCAATCTTGCCGACATTACCGTCCGGCAAAACATCCAGTTGCACTGGCTGTCGATCGAGACCTTGCCCGAAGTGGTGGATGCCCTGGACGCGATCGGTCTCTCGCCTAAGGGTGCTTGTGGCGACGTGGTGCGTAACGTAACAGGTTGTCCTTTGGCCGGGGTCGATCACGACGAGTTAATCGACGCCTCGCCGATCGCCCTCGAGATTGCGCAACTTCTTACCGCAAATTCTGATTTCTACAATCTGCCCCGCAAGTTCAAGATTTGCGTGACGGGCTGCCCCACCTGGTGCTCTTATCCCGAGATCAATGACATTGCACTGACGCCGGTAAAGCGCAACGGTCAGGTTGGATTCACCGTGCGCGTCGGCGGAGGGCTTTCCAACGAGCCGCATCTTGCAGTCCGGCTCGATGCGTTTGTTCTTCCAGAGCAGGCAGTGGCCGTAGTAAAGGCGATCACGGAGATTTTTCGCGACCAGCAGGGGTTGCGCGAGAGCCGCGACCGTGCGCGATTGAAATATCTCTTTATGAAAGAAGGCTGGACGGCGGAAAGATTCCTCGCCGAATTGCAATCGCGCCTTGATTTCGTGCTTGCCTCCGGAGTCGATGAGAAGATTCCGGATGAAACGCTTCGCGATCACGTTGGCATTCATCGCCAGCGACAGCCTGGATTGAGCTACGTGGGCGCCTCGGTCCTGCGCGGCCGGCTAAGCGGAGAACAACTTGAAGGTGCAGCCGACCTCGCCGACAAGTATGGCAGCGGAGCCCTGCGCGCAACGGTCTCGCAGAACCTGCTGTTCATTGACGTGCCGAACGAGAAGGCTGGAGACCTTGTGCGCGAACTTGGCGCAATTGGACTTCATGTGGACGGCTCGCCCTTCTGGCGAGGGGCTGTCGCCTGCACAGGGACAGAATTCTGCAAGCTGGCCATCACGGAAACAAAAGGATTCACGCGCTGGCTGGTGGACGAGCTTGAGGCGCGCGTTCCGCAATTTGATCAGCAGTTGCGGCTGCACGTGACCGGGTGCCCCAATGGCTGCGGACAGCACTGGATCGCGGATATCGGAATCGAGGGCAAGAAGATCAAGCACGAGGGCAAACTGGTGGATGCCTACTACTTCTGCCTCGGCGGGTCAGTCGGACAGCACGCGGGGATCGCGCGGCCAGTTGGTTATCGCACGCCCGCCTCGCATGTTCCAGAAGCGATTGCGCGGCTGCTGCGGAGATATCTGGCGACGCGCAAGGGTGAGGAAGAGAATCTGCGTGCATGGTTCGCGCGCCACACAAACGATGAGTTGCGCGGGCACCTGGCGGGAGAAACCCTCGAGCCTGTTGAGCGCGATTTGCCCACGGGCCGTGTGCCCCACGCCGTAGCAGACTGAGGTTGCCATGAGCTTACTGCCGATTTTTCTGAAACTCGATGGACGGCCGGGACTGCTGGTGGGCGCGGGCAACGTGGCGCTCGAAAAAATCAACAGCCTGCTGATCACCGGATTGCGCCTGCGCGTGATTGCGCCGGAGGCAAAGCCGGAAATTCAGCAACTTGCCCGCGAGAACCGGCTGGAATGGATTCAGCGTCGCTTTGATGCGGCCGATCTCGACGGCAACTTCGTAGTGATTGCCGCGACCGATAATCCCGAAGTGAATGCGACCGTCTATCGCGAAGCGGTTCGCCGCGGAACTCTGGTGAACAGCGTGGATGACCCGCCACATTGCGACTTCTATTTTGGATCGGTAGTGCGGCGAGCCGATCTGCAAATTGCAATCTCGACGGCAGGTGAAAGTCCGGCAGTTGCCCAACAGCTTCGGCGCGAAATCGATGCGCGGTTGCCAGCGGACATCGGACCATGGCTCAAGAATCTCGGTGAGTTCAGACGCGAAGTTCTGGCGACGCTCCCGCCGGGTGACGAACGCAAGGCATTGCTCCATGAAGTAGCGCGGCGGCAGTTTTTCGATTCACGCTCCACACCTTTGCGCCCATCAAGGAATTCGCCCCCAGGCCCATCCGAACCAAGTGCCGAAGGCAAAGTCTTCCTCGTCGGCGCAGGACCGGGGGATCCAGACCTGCTCACTGTGAAAGCGCTGCGGCTCCTTCAGGCAGCGGACGTGATCCTGCATGACGATCTTGTCCCCCAGGCGATCCTGGAGTTGGCCGCGCCATCCGCCGAAGTCGTAAACGTGGGCAAGCGCTGCGGAGCGAAAAGTATTACGCAGGAAGAGATTCATGCGCTGATGATTGAGCATGCGATGGCCGGGCGGCGCGTGGTGAGGCTGAAGAGCGGTGACCCCCTGATTTTTGGACGCGCGGCCGAAGAAATGAAAGCACTGACAGAAACTGGAGTAGCCTTCGAAGTCGTGCCTGGAATCACCGCTGCCTTCGCGGCTGCGGCGGCAATTCCCTGCTCGCTTACAGATCGTAATGCGGCTTCGAGCGTGATCTTCTCAACTGGCCATCACGCACAATCGCACAATGACGCGCCGATACCGGAAATCGAAGATGCTACGCGCGTGGTGTACATGCCCGGGCGCGACCTCACTCTCCTGGCGCTTGAATGGCTCGAGAAGGGCTTGCCGGCCGATTTTCCGTGCGCAATCGTCTCCCACGCCGCGCAACCGGGGCAGCAGGTGCAGCGAACCACTCTTGGCGAGTTAGGAAAGGTGCTGCCGACCCATTCGCCCAGTCTGCTGATTGCCGGGTGGGCAGTGCGCGACATGGCGGAGAATCGCATTCGCGAGGCCGCCGGAGCAGCTGTGATCGCGTAATGTCGGCCCGGTAATCGCAAACGGCCGATTCTGTCCGAGCCGATCCCGACCTTTATACTGAAGTGTTTGTTGAATCAATTCGACAGGCCGTTCAATTGCCTGTCGATGGGAGCGACATTGCCTCAGGCAGAGATCGGGATTATCGGCGGCAGCGGGCTCTATTCGATGCCCGGATTTACCAACGTCCACGAAGAACGCATTGATACACCCTTCGGTGATCCTTCCGACCCGTTTGTGCTCGGCGAACTGGAGGGACGCAAGGTCGCATTCCTGGCCCGCCATGGACGCGGCCACCGGATTTTGCCCTCGGAACTGAACTTCCGCGCCAATATCTACGCATTCAAAAAACTCGGCGTCGAGCGCATTCTCTCGGTCTCGGCTGTCGGCTCGTTGAAGGAAGAACACAAGCCGACGGACTTCGTAATTCCTGACCAGTTTATCGATCGCACGTTTCATCGCATCTCGACGTTTTTTGGCGATGGCATCGTCGGCCATGTAGCGTTTGGTGACCCCGTATGTTCGGTGGTTGCCAAGGCGGCTGAACAGGGCTGCAAAAGCGTCAGCGTCGTGGGTAAACTCGGGGGCACTTACGTCTGCATGGAAGGCCCGCAGTTCTCCACCAAAGCAGAGTCGAATCTCTATCGCAGCTGGGGCGCCGACGTAATCGGAATGACCAACCTGCAGGAAGCAAAACTCGCGCGCGAAGCGGAGATCTGCTATGCCACTGTCGCCATGGTGACGGACTACGACTGCTGGCGAGAGGGCCACGATGCAGTCACGATTGAAGAGATCGTGGCCGTCTTGCACCAGAATGCGGAGAACGCCTGCAAGGTGGTGAAGGCCGCGGTTGCCGCCATGCCGGCGGAACGAATTTGCGCGTGCGCGTCAGCAGCAAAGTTTGCCGTACTCACGCAGCCGGATGCGATTCCAGCGGCGGCCAAAGAACGGCTCAAGCTCCTCTTCGGCAAATATCTGGGCTGGTAGCGCGAGACTCATCTTACAAAGAAATTCAGAGAGGTTATGCATGGCAATTACTGTTGTGGGCAGCGTCGCCTTTGACACTGTCGAAACTCCCTCAGGACGCAAAGAGCGCTGCCTCGCGGGCGCCGCCACTTACTTTTCACTGGCCGCGAGCTTTTTCACCGACGTCCGTATCATCGCCGTCGTCGGCGAAGACTTCGGCGCGAGCGAACAAGCCGTCTTTGATGCGCACAAGATTGACACCACCGGCATCCAGCACGCCCCCGGCAAAACCTTTTTCTGGCAAGGCTCCTATCTTGAGAATCTCAACGAGGCCCGGACGCTCCAGACCGATCTCAATGTCTTTGCCGGCTTCGAACCTAAAATTCCCGACGCATATCGCGATTCGCAGTTCCTCTTCCTCGCAAACATCGATCCTGTTCTTCAGCGCCGCGTGCGAGAGGCCACGCCCCAGGCTAAATTGGTTGCCGGCGACACCATGAATTACTGGATCAAGGATCACAAACCGGCACTGCTCGAAGTGCTCAAAGGCCTCGATATCCTCCTCATCAACGACACCGAAACTCGCATGCTCGCCGGCAACAACAATCTCGTCCTCGCAGCGCGCGCTGTGATGGAGATGGGCCCGCGCATGCTCGTCGTCAAGCATGGCGAATACGGTGCAACGCTCTTTCACAAGGCAATTCCCGGCGCACCCGAATCACGCACCTTCAAAACGCCCGCTTTCCCGCTTGAGCAAGTCACCGACCCCACGGGCGCGGGCGATAGCTTTGCCGGCGGGTTCTTCGGCTATCTCGCCTCGCAGCGCGAACTCACGCCCGGCGCCTTCCGGCGCGCCATGTTCTTTGGCTCCGTCATGGGCTCGTTCACCGTGGAACGATTCGGAACCGAGCGGTTGCAGCAGTTGACGCGCGAAGAGATCGACCACCGCTTCAAGCTGTTTCGCGAGTTGACCCACCTTGACTGAAGAGCCGATTCGCCGCCCCATCAGCCGCAATGAGTGGCTGCTGGTGGTGGCGTCTACGACGGTGGCGTCGGCGCTCGCGGGCCTATGGAGTTGGCATCACGGTGCGATGTTGAACTATGGCGATGCTGTTGCGCACTTGCACATCGCACGGCGTGTCTTTGATTCGCATCGGCCCGGACTATCGCAGCTCGGTTCGGTCTGGCTTCCGCTACCCCATCTCCTGCTCATCCCCTTTGTTGCGATCTATGCATGGTGGGCCGACGGCATCGCGGGGATGATTCCTTCGGCGCTGGCGTATATTGCCGGGTGCGCAGGAGCCTATCGCCTTGCGCGCCACTGGCTGCGCCCATCTGCAGCCGCCGTGGCCGTCGCATTTTTTGCGCTGAACGCAAATCTGCTTTACCTGCAGACAACGGCGATGACCGAGCCACTGTTTCTATGTGAGATGACCTGGCTCGCAGTGGGGCTGGTCGAGTGGCGTGGAGCCATCAACAACGACCCGCCTCGCGCTGCCCGGCTATTGCGCGGCATCGCGCTGGTCCTCGTGGCGGCGGTTTTTACGCGGTATGACGGCTGGATCCTTGCTTTTCTGGCGTGGACAGCCATTGGCATTGTGCAGCTCCGCAAGAGCACCCTCCGCTCAAGAACATTCTGGATTGCGAGTGCCGCCGTCGTTGCGGCTCCGCTGGTTTGGTTCGCATACAACGCCGTTGTCTTCGGAGACTGGCTCGACTTCGCGCGCGGTCCGTATTCCGCGGCAGCAATCGAAATACGCACCGCGACACCGGGATCAGGTCCCCCACATCCGGGTTGGCATGATCCCTGGGTATCGCTCATATTCTTCGTCAAATGCGCCGAGATGGATGTCGCGGCAGCATCGTGGGGCAACTTCACGCTCATACTTGCCCTGCTGGGTACCGCGTGGGGATGGCTCACAACGCGTCGGCGAGCTTTCCAGTGGACACTCTTCCTATGGCTGCCGGTCCCCTTCTACGCATACTCAATCGCATTTGGTTCCGTGCCGATTTTTCTCCCCGTGTGGTGGCCGCATTCCTGGTACAACACGCGTTACGGGATGGAGATGCTGCCGGCCTTCGCGCTCGGACTGGGATTTGGAGCCCAATTTCTGCTTGCGGTTTTTCGCGAATTCAAGCGAAACCTGGTGCCATATGCCGCCACCACGATCTACGCGCTCGTCGCCGTCAATGCTTGGGCGATTCTTCGCGATCATCCTTTGACATATGTGGAAGGCACCAAGAATATTGAATCTCGCCGTTCCTTTGAAGTCGAGATACCGCCGGTGCTGCGGTCACTGCTGGCGACGCGACCGGGCGGGCTCGTTCTGATGGAGACTTCGGTGTATCCGAACCTTGTGGCGTTTACAGGCATACCGCTCCGCCAGACGATCAACGAGAGCGACAAAGAGTATTATGCTGCCGCATTGGCCGCGCCTGCCGCACATGCCGCAATCGTGGTTGCATTCGATGGCGACGAAATTGATCGGGCGGTGAAGGCACATCCCAACGGGCTCAGATTGGTGGGGCGTTTTGATTGTCCCGGACAGAAATCCGGCACCGTTTACGTCTCCGATACCCCGCCCGGCTCGAAACCTGCAGTGCGGTGATAGCATCAGCCAAGGTGGCAGCCATGTGCACGACATTGGCCAACATTTCCGCGCCTTTCGATTTCAGCTGGCTGCAGCAAGTCGTCGTTTTCAACGGCGCCATTCCAAGGCTGGTTGTTGCATCCCTGCTGGGTGCTCTGATTGGCCTGGAGCGCGAGTACAAACGCCGATCTGCAGGCGTGCGCACGAACCTGCTTATCTGTATGGGCGCGGCGTTTTTCACACTTCTCTCGGCAGTGCTGGCCGGGGACGGAAGCCCGAACAAGGGCCAGGTTGCCTCGAATATCGTCCAGGGCATTGGATTTCTTGGCGCGGGATTGATCATTCACAACCGCAGCCGCATCAGCGGACTGACCAGTGCTGCCAGCGTGTGGGTGGTCGCTTCTATCGGCATGGCGTGTGGCGCGGGATTGCTGGCTGCTGCAGCGGTGGCCACCGTGATCGTGATCATCGCACTCGAACTGGTCGGCTTTCTCGAACGCCGGGCCAGCATCAAAATCTATTCGCTCATCTATGAAGCGCGCGGCGACGATCAGACGGCGATACTGCGCTCGATTCTCGACGCGATGGATAAGGCCGGCGAGCGGTTAGCCGACTTTGCGACAAACGCGATCGGCGATCTGCAGCGCGTAAGCTTCACCATAACCGCCACCAAGAAGCAGCATGAACGTCTGCGCGGTCGGCTTCTCTCCGAGCCGGCAATCAACGAACTGCTCAATTTCCGCGACCCGGAGGAAGATTGATTCCCTTTGCCAAGGCGCACGCGTGCGGCAATGATTTTTTGATCGTGACCGAAGATTCAGCAGCCAAACGCGACTGGGCGGACCTCACACGGAAACTTTGTGCGCGCAACACGGGCGTGGGCGCGGATGGTATCGAGTTTTTTGCCTGGACAGGATCGAAGTCCGGAAGAGTCCGCCTTCACAACGCAGACGGTTCGATTGCGGAGATCAGCGGCAATGGAACCCGTTGCGTTGCCGCGTGGATGAGCGCGATGATCGGGGCAAAGGCTGGCGACGAGTTGTGCATTGAGACGGACGCCGGTCTGCGCATCTGCCGGATCAACAGTGTGCTGACAAATGGCGGCTACTCGGTTGAAGTCACGACAGGCATGGGGATTCCCAGTGCCGCACGCAAAATCGTAACGCTTGCAGACGGCCGTGCCGTGGAAGGAATTGCAGTCTCCACCGGGAATCCGCACTTCGTGATTACCGTCGATAACCCGGACTTCGCAGTCGCCGGAGAAAAGTGGCAGACAATTGGCGCTGAAATCTGCGCCCACGCCGATTTTCTGCACCAGACCAATGTTGAATTCATGCGCATCGTAAGTCCGGAAGAAATTGAAATCCGCATCTTCGAGCGCGGCGTTGGCCCGACCACATCTTCAGGAACCGGAACATCGGCATCTGCTATTGCAGCCATTGCATTTCATGCATGCGCGTCTCCATTGCGCGTAGTCTCGCCGGGAGGAGCCCAGACCGTGAGTTGGCCCGGGTTTGGCAAAGAGCTGGAATTGACCGGACCCGCAACCTTGATTGCGCGCGGCGAGGCGTGGTAGCGATGACGACCGGATCCAAGCCGCTCATGAGCCTCGGTCCAATTGGGCCGGGCGCCGGCGTCAGCGTTATCTCGCCTGCATCCTTCGCTGTCCCTGAACGGGTCGACCGAGGCTTGGAGCGACTGCAAAGGCTCGGATATATTCCGCGGCCCGAAGCAAATATCCAGGCGCGCGGTCCGCTGTTCTTCGCGGGGACATCTGAAGAGCGGCTTGCAGATTTACACGCAGCGTTTGCTGACCCGGCAACAAGTTTCATTGCGGCGGTACGCGGGGGCTACGGCTCGAATTACCTGCTGGGAGCCGTGGACCTTGCGCTTATCGCAGACCATCCGAAGCCCCTCTTTGCTTACAGCGACATGACCGGCCTGCAGCTTTGGCTTCTCGATCAACTCGGGCTTCCAGCATTTCACGGCCCAATGGTCGCTGCGGATTTCTACCTTGAGGATGGCGTGCATCTCGAAAGCTTCGAGGCGGCGCTCGCGGGCCGGGCGTACTCCGTGGGGACCGCGGAAGGAATGCGCACGCTCAAGCCTGGATCAGCGCGCGGCACACTCTACGGCGGATGCCTCAGCATTCTGGTCGCCTTGATCGGAACGTCTTGGGAGCCCGCAACGGAAAACAAATTGCTATTCATTGAGGACGTCGGAGCCAAGCCTTACCAGGTCGACCGCATGCTCTGGCAATTGCGGCAGGCAGGAAAGCTGAACCATGTGCGCGGCATCGTTTTCGGGGAGATGCTTGGCTGCACTTCGCCGGGCGCGCCCCAGAATCTGCTGGAAGACGCGATCCTGTCCGCACTTGATGGAATCGACATTCCCATTGCCGTCGGACTGCGCAGCGGTCACGTCTCGCGGCAGAACGTCACGTTGATCTTCGGCATCGAGGCCGAATTACGTGCCGGCAATGAAGCTGAACTCTCGCTGCTCGAACCGGCGGTGCGATCTTGACTCCAGCGCCCAAGCACATTCATCTCACCGGTATCTGTGGCACGGCAATGGCCTCGCTGGCCGGCCTGCTTCAACTTCAGGGTCATCGCATTTCCGGTTCCGACAGGGCCGCCTATCCGCCCATGAGCGACTTGTTGCATTCGCTCGGAATTCCAATACTCGAACCTTATTCAGAATCGAACCTTGATCCTGCGCCCGACCTCGTGGTCATTGGAAACGCGCTCTCCCGCGGCAATCCCGAAGTGGAACTCGTGCTCGATAAGCGAATTCCATTTACGTCGATGGCCGCCCTGATGCACGAAGAATTTCTGAAGGGACGCGAATCGCTCGTCATTGCAGGAACACATGGCAAGACGACGACGACGAGCATGTTGTCGTGGATTTACCAGGTGGCATCGCACGAGGACGCTGCGCTCGAGCCATCATTCCTGATCGGCGGCGTCGCGGAGAACTTTGGCACAAGTTTTCAGCTTCGGCCGACACGCACGTTCATCATTGAAGGCGACGAATACGATACGGCGTTTTTCGACAAGGGACCAAAGTTTCTTCACTACTTCCCTGACGCGCTCATTCTCACGAACGTGGAGTTTGACCACGCGGACATTTACGCCGACCTCGAAGCGGTGAAGGTCGCATTCAAGCGGCTCGTTAATCTTGTGCCGCGTCGTGGCCTGCTGGTTGCGTTTGACGGCAGCCCAAACGTTGACGAATGCATCAGCAAGGCGTTCTGCCGTGTGGAGCGGTACGGATTCAAAGCGGAATCCGACTGGCAGATTCGCAATCTGCGCCACGCAGACGGCAAAACAAAATGGGAAATCTGGCATCACGGCGAGCTCTGGTCGGAACTGGAAATGCAACTAGCAGGCGAACACAATGCGCTGAATGCCACGGCAGCCGCGGCTTTGGCTGCCGGTCAGGGAATTCGAAAGGAAGCAATCCGCTCAGCCCTTGCCAGTTTCAAAAGCGTGAAGCGACGCCTCGAAGTTCGTGACGTAATCCGGGGCATCACTATCATTGACGACTTCGCGCATCATCCCACGGCGATTCGCGAGACGCTGCGCGCGCTGCGCTCGGTGTATCCCGATGCACGCATTTGGGCGGTGCTGGAACCGCGCTCGAACACGCTGCGGCGCAAAGTATTGGAAAACGATCTGATTGAGAGCCTCCGTCTTGCGGATCGCGTGATAATGGCGGGCGTCTATCAGCAGCAGCGCATACCGGATGCGGAGCGGCTTCACCCGGAGGAGGTTATCGATGCGCTCAATGCGGCGGGAACGCCGGCCGAACTTCATCCGGATGCAACCGGGATCGTCGAGAGCATCGCACCGCGATTGAAATCCGGCGATGTGGTCGCCATCCTCTCCAATGGCGGCTTCGACGACATCTATGAAAAACTTCCAGCGCGCCTCAGAACTCGCCTGGACTGACCGCGAAAGCCAGCCATGATTGCTTCACTGCTTCTCCTCGTCACTTTCGTCGTTCTGGGCATTCCCACCGCGATCATTTTCATTCCATGGTCGATCCTGACCGGCAATGTCCTGCCGTTGTACAACGCGACGCAGATGATTGTCAGGGCTGGATACTTTCTTGCGCGCATTCATATCGAGGTGAGGGGCCGCGAACTCGTCCCAGCGAACACTGCATGCATCTTTATGGCAAACCACGTTTCGAACCTCGACCCCCCAGCGCTGATTCCGAATATTCCGGGACGCACATCCGCGTTTCTCAAACGATCGCTGATGCACGTGCCGGTGCTGGGCTGGGGATTTCAGCAGGGCGAGTTCATCCCTGTCGACCGCGACGGACGCAAGGAAAGCGCGCAGGAGAGCATTGCTGCCGCGCGCCAGGTGCTTGCGAAAGGCGTGCACATCACGACATTTGTGGAAGGAACGCGGTCGAAAGATGGACGCATGCTGCCCTTCAAGAAAGGCCCGTTCTACCTTGCACAGGAGACCGGAGCGCCATGTATTCCGGTTTCGATCTGGGGCACGGAAACGATGATGTCGAAGGGAAGCATACGGATTCGTCCAGGCACGGCACACGTCACGTTCCATGCGCCCATTTATCCCGGCGACTATGCAACGCGAGAAGAACTGTTGGCGGCCGTTCGTGCTGCCATCGCTTCAGGCCTGCCGGAGTGGATGCGCACGTAGTTTCTCGACGTTATTCGACAATGGCGTTATAACCGTCGTTCAGCAGCTTCTGGCGCATCGCATTTGCATCGTTGCGATTTGCAAAAGGACCGGTCTGCACGTGGATAAGGCTGTCGCCGGATTCACGGCGGGCGGTAACCGCGTAGCCCCGCTTGCGCAGCGCATTCACAAGCACCTCGGCGTCTTCAGCGTGCGAGACTGCGGCAATTTGCACCATCCAGCCCTGCACTTGCGTCATCGCCGGCTGCACCTGAAGCGCGGAGGAAGGCTGCGCAGCATTCGTTTGACCAGCAAGCGCAGGATGTCCCTGTGAATCAAGTGCCGCCTTTACCCGGGGCTGCGTTGCGCCTGGATTGACGGCCGCAACAGCGGCGTGGGCCTCGATCGGCGGTCTCACGCTTCCAGAAGGATCGGTTGCGACATTCGCCGCTGCAGTCGCCTGAGGTCTCGTCGGCGCCTGCCCGGCAGCTCCAGGCTTGGAGCCTGAACCTGATGGAATCGGGAGTGGCTTCGCATCCGGGGACAGCGACGAAGCCGACACCGGCGAAGTGCGATGACCAACAAAGTACCCGATGCTGAAACAGATTGTGCAGAGAACCAACAGTCCGCAGCAGAGAACAAAGAGGGTACCGCCTCCGAGCGTGAGTTCCGTATCCTGGCCGCTCTCGGCGGCTTCCATTTCATCTTTGCTGAAGTCTCGAATCATTCTTCGCCCCTGAAATCAGGAAATCACGCAATTAGTTCCTCAGAACCCCCGTCTAAGTGTTCTCACTCGCGCGCTTCTCGGTCGGGGGCGCTGGGGCCGGAGCCAACTTGTTCAGTATTGAAAGCAGTTCCATCGGCAACGGGAAAACGACCGTGGTATTTTTCTCGACGCCAATATCGGACAGGGTTTGAAGGTAGCGCAACTGCAGCGTCATCGGCTGCGTGGCCATGAGCGCCGCTGCGTCCACCAGTTTCTGTGCCGCGTTGAATTCGCCTTCGGCGTGGATAATCTTGGAGCGCTTTTCGCGTTCCGCCTCGGCCTGTTTGGCCATGGCGCGCAGCATCGACTCCGGCAGATCGACTTGTTTGACCTCGACCGAGACAACCTTGACGCCGAAGGGCTCGGTGCGCTGGTCGATGATGGTCTGGATCTTCAAGTTCAACTTGTCGCGATGGCTGAGGAGTTCGTCCAACTCGACTTCGCCCAGGACGGAGCGCAGTGTCGTCTGCGCAAATTGCGAAGTCTGGTACACGTAGTTCGCCACCTTGATGGCAGCGGCGTTGGGATCGACCACATACAAAGTAACGACTGCATTCACCTTCAGCGTCACATTGTCGCGCGTGATTACATCCTGGGCAGGAACTTCAAGAACCTCCTGCCGCAGCGAGATGCGGACGATCTGATCGAAGGGGCGGAAAACCAGGATGACCCCCGGACCTTTCGGAATGGGCAACGCGCGACCCAGGCGAAAAATCACGGCTCGTTCATAGTCCCGCAGAATCTTGATGGAATTGACGAGATACAGAACAATGATGGCAATCGCAATCAGGATCGGAACCGAAACATCAGGCATAGCGCATTCCCCCACTCAGCACGGATTGTACTCCCCGCATCAATTCAAGCCGCCGTGCGCGGCGTAGCCAGCGGTTCAGCCGGCGCAACACGAAGCAGGTATTGTTCGTGCCCTACCACGCGCAGCCTGGCGCCCGCTGGAACCGGCTCGCTGGCAACGGCTAGCCAGATTTCGCCTTCCACCAGCACATGGCCTTCAGGAGCGAGCGGCTCCATCGCAGATGCTTCGCTGCCCACCAGTGCGTCGGCCCCGATCCTGACTTTCAGGCGCCGTGCGCGCATGGCCAGCCTGACAAGGAAGACGGTGACGGTCCCGAATCCCATGCTCACCCCTACGGCAACCCACGGATTCACGCGAAGCTCAGGAATCGGAGCAGCAACCAGCGTCAACGTCCCAAACGTCAGGCAGACAATCCCAGCCAACGCGAGCGCACCGTGACCGCCAAACTTCGCTTCGAGAAACATCAGGGCAAACGCCGCGATCAGCAACAAGACTGCCGTAAAGCGAATGGGCAGCAGGTCGAGCGCGAACACGCCTAACAGCACCATCAAAGTTCCCAGTGCACCCGGTACGATGGTTCCCGGCGTGTTGAATTCGAGATAGATCAGGAGCGCTCCGCCAACAAGAAACAGGAGTGCGATGTTGGGATTTACGAGCCACCCCAGCAAATCCTCGCGCATGGTTGGCTGGATAACTTCTATTTTCGCGTTTTTGGTCCGCAGAGTCAGCTTCGTGCCATCGATGAGCGTAATTTGGCGTCCATCAATCGCATCCAGCAGCTGCGCGTCATTGGGCGCGATTACATCGATGAGGTGCTGACTCAGTGCCTCTTCCGCAGTGTACGAATGCGACGACGCAACCGCGGCAATGGCCGCCTCAGTATTGCGATTACGTTTGGCGACATAAGATCGCAGGAATGCTTCCGCGTCGTTCTCCACCTTCTGGCTCAGAACCTCATCGGGCTTTCCACCTTCGAAGACGACGTGCGCCGCCCCGGCGTTCGTTCCAGGCGCCATGGCGGCGATATCGGCCGCTTCCAGCAGGAAAAATCCCGCAGAGCCCGCGCGCGCACCCGGAGGGGCAACATAGACAATGACCGGCACGCGCGAAGTGAGAATCGCGCCCGCCATCGTGCGCATGGAATCGACCAGGCCGCCCGGTGTATTGATCTCAATGAGCAGCGCGGCGGCACCCTGGCTGTTGGCGTGCGCAATAGCGCGTTCCAGCAGATCGGCGCTCACAGACTGGATGGTGTCGTCGAGGACAAGCTTGTCAACCACCGGTTGCTGCGCACGCACCACTCCGCCGCACGCAAGCCCGATCATTGCGATCAGGCTGAAAAATTCGCGAAACTTGAATGCACCCAAATACCGAAGCATGGCACGCTCCAATCGCTACGGTTTCTTCCCGGACCTCGCCTCGATCTCCCGGTTGAGTTCCTTCGCAGTGGCGCTGCCGGGATCGATTTTCAGCGCTTCTTCAACGTCGCGGCTTGCTTCGTCCACGTGATTCGCAGCCAGATCAAGCCTTCCGAGCACCAGGTAGGCATCCAGCGAGGGCGAGAGCTTCAATGCCTCGTTCGCTTCTTTCCGGGCTGCATTCATGTCGCCGGTTCGCTCGCGAACATCGGCCAATCCGGCATGCGCTTCGGCAAGCGACCCATCGTCCGCCTCCGCCGTCTGGTACAGCCGCTCGGACTCGAGGAGAAGCCCGCGATTGAAATAGTCTCGCGCGCGGGCAGCCAGTTTCACCGCCCGGTCGTGGGGCGAAAGCGCCGCCAGCCGGGTTGACTCCATCTGGTCCATTACCGCCGCCGCCTGCTTGAATGCAACCGCGTCGAAGGTACGCACGATACGCTCGAGCGGTTCGCCCGCTTCCCCAACATCCGCAGACTTGGGAGATTTCCACGCTTCGAGCACCTGCTGCGCCTCGGTGTCGCTGGGCCGCAGTTTCAGGCACTGGTTCAGCTCGTTCAAAGCGCTTGCGTCGGAACCGTGGCGCTCGAGGCTCACGGCGAGGTTGAAGTGGTAGTCGGCATTATTCGGGTCGGCGGCGGCCGCCTGCACAAATAAGCCGGTGCCGTCGTGATCCTGGCGGCTAACGGCCACGCCTTCATTGTTCAGTACTTCTCCAAGCGGCAACTCCCGCGCCACTCCCGCAAAGGCGTCCTCCGCCCGCTTATAAGAACCGGAGTAAAGCAAGGAAAGCCCACCGTAAAAGCCTGCTTCCAGAGCGTCGGGATCGTTTGGACTCACCTTGGCGAAGGACGATGCAGCTTCTTCATATTGCTGTCCGTTAAAATCTTCGCGGCCCAGCGCCATCCACGCCGGGCTGAAATTGGGGCTCAGGGTGACCGCTTGCTTCAAATGACGCTCGCGCTCCTGCTGGTCCGGCTCGGAGATGCCGCGAATGTATTGCTCGAAGGCATCGAGGCGAAGCCCGGCTCCGGCTGCAAGAAAAGTATCCTGTGCAACGTTGAATCCGGGGTCCATGATCCGGGTGAGACGCCACGCGAGCGAGTCAAATACGGCGATCAGGTCGCGCATCTCGCCACGCGCCACCACCGGGTCGCTCATGCGCAAATGGGGAACATCCAGAACGCGCGCTTCGGCCACGATACCGGTCCCCTCCACGCGATAGCTGCCGACGATGATGGAATCGACATCGAGAGTCAGCGCCAGCTTGAGGGCACTGGCACGCGACGGCTGGAACTGTTGCGGCAGGCCGAGGTGGTCGAACGCATACATGCGGTCCTCGCGGCGCATGGGCGCGAAACCGGCAGAAGCAAAACGCGCGTCGAGAATCTCGGGCGCTGCTTCGCGAATCCACTCGAGGTTGGGCTGCCCCGTTCCGTTGTCGAATGGAAGCACGAGGAGAATCCGGTTCTTTCCCACGTTTCCGGCCTCAACCGCAGCCGCCTGCGCATTTCCACGAGCGTTCAACACCGCGCTCACGAGCAACAAGAACCCGGCCCATCTCAATAAAGGCCGCAAGCATCCGCGAAGTCGAGTCGAATTGAGCACAACAGGCTTGATTATAGGTGTTTCGGCTCGTTCTTCGCAGGGTCTCGAAGGTGTCGAGAACCTCAGCGTGCCGGACCTGGCAACTCGGCCCGGGCTTCAATCTGCCGGTTGAATCGGATCAGCGCGATCCACTGGCCGTGGTCTTCGCGCTCCCAGTTCAAGCTTCCATGCAGGCGCAGGGCAATTGCTTCTGGCGGCAGGTCGTGATGCAGGCCAAAGTATTTCTCGTCGAGGGCTTCGCTTTTCGAGCCCAGGCTCAACAGCAGCGAAGGCGGATCGTACTTCGTGGAAAAAACGAGAGCCGTCGAATAACCGCCGGGGGCCTCCGCAGCTCGATCGATCTGTTCGGAGGTGAAGTCCTCGAGGCGGTAGACCTGGTAGGGCGTCTTTACATAGCCAAGTTCAGGCTTGGTGAGTTCATCGGTAACGGGCCATGCGGAGAGAACAGTGGATCCGGGATACCGCTTGTTGAGCTGCGCGATTCCGGCCATGTGGAGTCGAATTACGCGCGCATACTCCAGGTTGTCTTCCGGTGCAAAGCCATAGGGCGGGTTGATGAAGAGGCCCCCGATGAACGCAGAAGCCGAGAAGACGGCCAGCGCCGGCCAAAACCGTACGCGGCGCGAGAACGTGGAGACAGCAACGAGCAGCACCAGCGGATACATAGGCAGCAAATAGCGCGTAAGCAGAGCGCCGCCGAGAATGCTGAAGAACACTGCGTTCGCGAGGAGGATAAAAAAGATCCGCCACAAAACCGCAGTGCTGATGCGAGGCCGCTCGTGGCCTTCCGCGTCGACACGGGGGCTAAGCATCAGCGCGGCGATAGTCAGGAGTGAGGGCACAAACATATTCATGTGTGCCGTGAGATGGAGAAGGCGATGTCCAAAAGCCGCGAGAAAACGCGCCGGTTCGAAGTTCGCTTCGGCGTTGTATTTCAGAAACGCCGCATTGCCGAAGACAAATCCGGTTTTGGCGAAGTGCCACCCGTACCACGCCATGAGCGGGACAACACATACCATGAACCACGCGGCATCCATCAGGTGGCGCTTTCGTTGCGGCTGCGACGATCGAAATCCCTCCACCAGCGCCTTGATCGCCAGCGTTATCGGAATCACGATGGCAGTTTCCTTCGAAAGCACGGCAGCGGTGAACCACAAGGCGGCAACCCCGGGCCGGCGATCATGATCAGGCAGCGCATAGACCAGTCCCCAGAGCGAGAAGGCGGCAGCAAAGATGTCGGCCTGGGCAAGAGTGCTCTGCGCAAACCAGATGGGGTACAACGCGGTGAGCACAACGGTCCAGAAAGCCACCTGGCCGGAGCCGGCGACACGGTGCGCCAGACGCCAGACGGCCAGCAGGCCAATGGAAGCAATCATCAATACGGCTTCCCGCGTCACCTCCGGGTAGAATCCCGAAAGTTTCCACCATAGCGCGAGATAGACACTGGGCAGAGGGGGATGCGCATTCGACATTGTTGTGGAGGGAATGAGGGAACCGGTGCGGAAGAAGTCCCACGCGGCGGGAATGTAGTAGCCGGCTTCATCCCAATAGTAGGGCAGGCGCAACAACGGGAAGTGACTGAGGTACAACCCGGCAAAGATGACGGGAAACACCATCCAGAGTGGAAATGGCGCGTCCATGCGCGGCTCGAGGATCGTTCTCAGACGCAATCGCTTGCTCATGAATATGTCTTCTTGGCGACACCGGTTCCCTGCTGGCGCGCGTCACATCGGCGGCAGCCGCCGGGACTTTCTCCGCTGACCACCGGCAAAGCTAGTTAACCGGCCCCTGCGGGAAGTTCATGTTCTGCGGTTCGAGATTGAGCGCACCGAAGGCCTGTTCGTACTGCGAGAGGTTCTGCCCCAGCACGTTCCAGAGGGCCTTGGCCTGTTGCGGGCTGAGAAAGATGGCCTGGTGATTGCGGATCGTGACCTGGTCGGGACTGTCGCTGGAGGCAAGGCCGAAGACCAGCGAGAAGTCCCACACGCTTACGCGCACTTGCACGCTGTTGGCGTAGGACTCGCGATAGTCCGGAGTCTGCACGACATTCATCTGGGGCTGTTGCGGAGTTGAGCTCATAGTTTCTTCAGATTACTAGGTCGGGGCGCACCGGAGGCTACGCAAACTGTGGGAAGGTTGCGTACACCCCGTGCCACATTCAATTAGGCGCAGCGCCGGGCAGGAATGGAATGAGATTGGTGCGAAAGGAGGGACTCGAACCCTCATGGGTTTCCCCGCCAGATCCTAAGTCTGGTGCGTCTGCCAATTCCGCCACTTTCGCGCTTTAGTTCAAACTATTTAGTATGAGAAACTTGAGTATACGTTCTGCTCCGCGCCCGGCTCCCCTCTATTTGGCTGGTCGCCGATCTGGTCACCATCTTCGCGGACGATTCCGACACCAGCCGGTCTACTGCCTGCTGCTCGCGGTTCGGAGCTAGATGCGCATATCTCATAGTCATCTGAATGGTCGCATGGCCCAGCAGCGCCGCAACGGTTCGTATATCCACCCCAGCCATCACCAGCCTACTTGCAAACGTATGGCGGTTGCAATGCCACGTGTAGCCGTCGAGTTTCGCGTCCGCGGCGGCGGGCTCGAACCAGTCGCGGGCTCCCCGCAGGGGATCACCGGCCCGGTTACGGAAGACTGGATCTGTACCGCCGCTCTCCTTCCAAAGGCGGCGAAATGCGTTCAGTGCGTTTGAATTGAGAGGGATGTGCCGAGCCTTCCCTGCCTTCGTCCGGTAGAGGCTGACAACTCTGCGGTCAAGCGAAACTTGGGACCAAAGCAAGCCGAATTGCTCGCCTGCTCGCATGCCGGTGTGAATGGAAATCAGGAAAGCGGGAATATTGCGGGGACAGCGCTCTTCGAGAACACGGAGGAGCCGTTTCTCTTCGGCATCCGTCAGGAACCGAATGCGGCCATTATTCTCCGCTTTTCGTTTAATCCGCGAGGCGGGATTGACCTGCATCTTGCTGTTGTTAATTGCAACAGAGAACACAAGGCTGAATGCAGCCTGGTACCGATTGCGTGTCGCGGGACTCCATCGGCGTACCTCGGTCTGCGCCATTAGCCAATTCTGGATGTCCTGTTTCGTAATTCCGTCAGCCAACCGCGCGTCGAATTCTGCGCCGATTATTGCCAGCTTTAATTCGAGTTCTCGCGTCGATCTCTCGCCATTCGCCTCGCGCGAATGCGCCAAGGCATCCTTGGCCAGATCGCCAAACAAGATCGCGGGGCCGCGAAGCTTTTCGGGCAGCTTCCGCTTTAGCAATACTTCATGCTTGCGTTTCGCCAGAAGGTCAACCGCGTCACTGCGGCGTCCAACCTTCTCCAGATGCCTTCGTCCCTCGGCATCCGTCCAGCGAATCCACCAAATACCGGTGCCCTGTTTCCGCTCCAAAATTCCCGGAATACGAGTGAGAGCCACGCCCCCTCCTCTGTAACATTGTAGCCTCAGACTGTGAAGATTGCCCAGGTCTGGTGAGGATGCGATGACGCGGTGCGTAATGCATGCACCACGCCTGACTCGAAATGTGATTGTGCGGTGGTGTATAGGTTTGCATGGAGTCGCACAGAAACGTACAAACTTCTCAGTGGATGAATTAGGCAAAGTGATCGCTGCACGGTGATGCGTTCCATCGCACAAAATCCAAAGTCATTCTGTGTGGGGGAGATCCCTCAAGCGCCGCAAGGCTGAACTGCCCCTAAGTTCCTAAGTTAGTCCGGGTAAGTGAGAGCAAATCCTGGTTTAGCTGCATATTGAGTCCGCAGCAGCCGTGGGGCGGTGTAAATGTGAGAACCGTTTTTGCTCTCCCACATTTGCATAGGCTGTTGCGAATTGCTCCGGTGTCATGTAGCCCGGCGCGGCGTATCGGCGCACCTAAGCACCTAAGGAACCACTGCTCAGTGCGCGGCTGCACCGGCTCGCGCCGGAATCGGGGCAGTCGTATCCCCACAAGTATCACCAAGAGTCTCCGGATTGATCGGAGCTGGGCCTCCAGAGGTCTGCATCTCACTACCGGCGCATTTCGTCGAAAGCACATGGACATATAACGGATGCGGCGAATCCACCATTCCAGCGCTTCCACGCAGAATCTGCAGTGTGTTTGTGAACTCGTTCGGAAATGGATTCTCGTCAGAGAATTGCTCCCTTTCAGCAGCCCCCAGGTCCAGGTGGCCCTGACGTCGATAGAGCAAGGCGAGATAATAATGCGCAACCAAATCGTCGGGATCCTCGGCCTGAACGCGCAGGAACTGCGCTGCCGAGTTGTCCGACTTTCCGAGAAAGTAATCGGTCAACCCGAGTTCGCGATTCACGTCCTGTGAATCGGGATACCGCCCCTTTACAGCCAAGAGATCTAATGCTGATCCCAAGAAATCACCTCTGGCGCGACTCAGAACCCCCCTGTAATACAAAGCACGTGGATTGTCGGGCGCGAGTTGCAGAGCTTTCGCGAATTCTGTATCCGCCTGGCTATATTGCCGAGCTTCCAGGTACGCTAACCCGCGATTTGAACGTGCGTCACCATAATCCGGTCGCAATTTGATGACGTGCTCGAATGCCGTCGCCGCGTCCTGATACCACTTGGCGTTCAGAAGACCAATTCCAAAATTATTCCATCGCAACCAATCGGGTTCGGCTCCAGGCGCAGTCCGTCGATCGTCATTCTTCCCGAGAGCCAATATTTCTGTATCGGCCGCCATCGCGACAACCGGATACCGAGGATGCTCCTCTCCGAGTACGAATCGAGTGAAGGCCTCATTGAAATGTCGATACATGACCTTCGCCGAAATATGCAACTGGCCCGACGCAGCTTTTGGAATCGAGAACCTGTAACATACAACTACGGAATTGCCAGAGGGAATGGTAGCATCCGACTCAACCGTCTGGCGGAGCCAAACCTCATGACGCACCAAAAGGGAACCGCGGCTGTCTAACATCTTTGTTACAAAGCCATGCGCGCGCGGGTCAAGAAAACCACCTTTTCCCGGCCTGCCACTTTCGGCGATTACGCGTCCACGCCCATCCTCTACCCTGAAGTTGACCCACGCCTCAAAGATGTCCCGCTGCTCGGGAACCAAGCTGTGGCCGAGCCCCCGGTTCTGGATAACTAAGGCCACTTCAACTGCTTCACCCGGTTCGACTGGAAATGGGGAAGTGTTCAGGGGGGCAATCCACGGGTCATCGGATTTGTCTGTTTCAATCTTCCGAATAGCAAAGATGTCTACATGGAGCTTGCCATCTCGCAGAAACCTCTCTGCCTCCTGAAGCTGCTCCCGATAGCCGTAATAGAAAGGCACACCAGTATTGCCTCCAAGCCACCGGTGCGACGATAAGACGCCTTGAACTGAGGCGCTGTCCGGCCGATGGACCCTGACCTCGGGCATGTGGCACGTCTGGCAGGCGGCGTACTCTCTTGTGTAGAAAGGCAACGGTGAACGGTGAGAGAAGGAAGACTTCTGCCATTCGTCCCAAGTATCGAATGCTCGCAACCACTGGTACCCGTTGAGCATCCGAGGCAGATTTGCCTTGTGGCACGTGCCACAGAATTCAGGACTGCGGTAGAACGGCTTCATCACCGCTTGAACGTGGCGATCCGGGTGCTCCAGGATCATCCGATAGGGCACTTCTCCTGGAATCGGATTTCCATGGGCATCCACGATTGCCGCCGGCACTCCCATTACGTAGGAGGCCAACCCGTAGGCTGGTTGCAGCTGTTGGATAGAATGACAGACTGAACACGTGATGCCGTCCTTGTCGAATGATCGATCAGCTTTCGCCGGATGGGACGTCAACGCTCCCGATAGCAGGGCAATGGGATTATGGCACCCTTCGCAGTGACGCGTGTACGCAATGCCCTTGTTTTCGATCAGAAGGTCAACGTTCTTCTTATAGAACGGCTCCCGGAAGGAATTGGAGTGTAACGACTCACGCCATTGATGGTAGGTCGCTTCGTGGCAATGGCGACAATATTGGGCCCGTGGAAATGTCCGGGCTAAAATAAATTCATGGTTGGAGGAATCGGCGTTGCTTGGAAGGAAGATGCCACCGGCTCCAAAGGGCAGATCATAATTGATAGGCTTCGCCGGACTTCCGGTTTGGCTGATTTGGCTGATATTGTCGCGCTTCCCAGCGGCAATCGACGGGAATATCGCTAGCACTGGCGCTAACGCCGCAATCGCACATGTAACTCTCAAGATACTTCTGCTGTGAAGTTGCCGTCGATGCGGCAGGTTTGGGCCCCGTTCCCGGCTCACCCCAACTTGTTTGTAGTTTGGAGAATGCTTCGTCATTTCAATAGAACCCAACTTCCGGCGACAGATGCGATTTTCACTTGGCGCACGCAAAAATTTAGGTCTGGCTGCTTAACAAGATAGGACGGGACAACCCTGATCAGAACTCAATTCGCTTGGCGTGCGATTTTAGATCGAGGTCACCCTTTGACTCCTCGACGAGACCTCCGGCGGCCTTTGTGTAATTCACTTGGGAAATCAGCCAACTACCAACTACCACAGCTGATGTAATGTCGTTCGATGGGACCTCAATCGACCCTCGATAGGTGATCCATTCTCCAGGCATCAACTTTATTAGACTTCCGCTCATTCCCTGACATCCCGCCCAAGTTGAAGTCGATGGAAGGACGTGCTCCTGCTGGTCACCACTTCTCAAGCTCATAATGACCGCAGCTTCCAGTTCGCGAGAAGACCGACATTCCTGGATCACCTTATTGCGATCGGGGTTGACGGGCATCTCTTGGGGTTTGTTGCTGCGGTTTGTGAGCCTGATTACATAATCAACCTGCTTTGATCCAAGCGTGGCAGGGCTCTGCGGGTCAGCTTTGAGAGTTTCGATGCTCAATTCCAATGGGGGTGGGGAGGCCCGAGGACCGTCTACGACACCACGTACAGGCGGCGCGGTCGTGGTTCCCCCCACGATCCGAATGTCCAGACGTTGTTGTGCCAGGTTGGCATCAAGAACCACCCTCTCTTGTGCGCGGAGTGAGAGAGGCAGGGCAACGATGAAAAATGCGATAATTCGATTTCTCATGGATTCACTCAATGACACGACACGTACGGGGTATAGTTCACATAGCCGTCGAAAACGCATGCGGCACTGTATCCGGCGTATCCGTTGTTGCAGGGTTCCGGGTTTGCGGCATCTAAGATTGTGGTCGCCAGCTGACCGAGCTTATTGCTTACATCATTGCCAAAATTGGTCGGATTGAATTCAACGAAGGATTCCATTACGGTGCCTGGATTGTTGGCAGAATTCTGGTAGGCGGCTGAGTACTCCGCGTAATGGCTGTTCACTGAACCTCCCTCATGACGTTGATCATCTGAATCGAGGGCAGACCCGCTGATATATCCGTTTGGGTTGGTAGAGGCGTTATAGTTTCCACATTGCGCTTGATAGAACTGTGAGCTTGGATTGTCAACGTCCCCAGAGATGACCCAACTGTACTCTCCGATATCCGTGACGCTGGTGATGAAGTCATAGCCGGCATTCGGACCGCTGGCAGCTTCGTTCTGGGTTTGAAAATGCGGATCCGGGCAGCTTTCACCGAGGTTCTGTGTCCACCTACTTCCGCTGCGACAGCAGCGCCGTTCTTAAATCTCGCCGTACTCCAGCATCAGTTCTCCGGAGATGCGCTGCAGCTGAGGCATCTCCCAGGCGCGATCAAATGCCTCTTGAAGCGAAGCCCATTCCGCAGCCGTAAACCCGAACGAGACCGATCCCTGACAGCGAACCCATACGGGTGGCACCGTTGTTTCCATCGCCGTGTACCCGAAGAACCAGCGGCCCTGCCATAACGAATTCGGTGTGCTCGTGTCCCAGTTCTCCAGCATCGACCGGAACTCCGTGATGACCGGCCAGGACGCAATCTCGTACATCGCCTGGCGGGGTTGAGGCAGGCTCACAAGCACGGATAAATCACGTTCGCCTCCCGTGGCAAAAGACAAAACAAATCCGCCCTCAAAAACAGAGGAGATGGCCGGGCCCCACGGGTGCTCGGAAGCGGCGCTGCGGGAGGAGTCCCGGACCGGGAAGCCGCGAACCAGATAATGCCCTCGCGCCGCCGCTCGCCAGAGGATCGGCCAGTGGGGTTTCAGAGCCTGATTCATCGCCTCGATCGCGAAGGGTTCTTCCTCCAGAAACTCATAAAGATTCCGCGCGACGAACTGCGGCCAGACCTCGTCCACATCCGACAAGTTCATGGCCCGAATCAGCCGCTCAATGGCGGTCGGAACATCGATCACTTCCGCCTCGGCTCCGTGAACCGGCTTGCCTTGTTTGTTCAGGACAGGCAGATTCGAAAGGTAATGGGTATCCCGGCTCGGCTTCTTTCCGCGCCGCACTCTGTATGCCGCAAGAAAGGCCTCCAGAATTCCTCTCATCGTCTCCTGCGAGATGCGTTCACCGATGTGGCTCTCGACTCCCAATTGGACGTAGTAAGCGAGGACAATCCATTCGGCTCTGGAGAGGCTCTGTCCGGCTTCGCCCTTGCGCCGCGCTGCGGCCAGCGCGACGGTTCCGTCGGCCAGTAGTTCCGCCACTTCAAGCCGGTCTTCTCGCGCCGATTCCAGCAGTTGTTTGGCGGCTTCCGAAGTCGAGACGTTTTCTCCGGTTCTCCGTGTCAGGATCTCCTTTAGCGATTCCAAGCGCGCCCGCAGCGCCTCGGAGACGCGAATGGAGATAACCGGCTGCTGGGGCCAAACTTGCTTTTCAGCCATCGAACCCTCGTCTGTAAACTTACAGCTTGACTGTAGGTCTGAGAATGCGTTACTGTCAACCTGTGCAAGACTGGCGAGGTGTTCTTTGCGTCCTTCTTTCCCTGCCCGTCGCCATCTGCAAGCGATTGAGGCCGGTCAACTTCCATTGCCCTTCGCAGCTGAAACCGAAACTGTGACGACACCAGTTTCAATGGCGCAAGATCGCGCCGGAGTGCCCCACCGCACTCGGCGTTCTTCGGGCAAGCCCTCGATATCGGAGCTCACTCACGCTCGGAGTGTTCGCGAAGAAGCAAAGGGGAAAGAGAAGAATGCGAGGCGTAAGCCAACAAGAAAGGCGGGCGTTCCGCCCGATGCAAAACTGGCCGTGAGCCGAGTGGAGGCTGCGGAGATAGTTTCACTGAGCATTCGGTCCATTGATAACTTGCTGGCGAGCAAGCGACTGCCATTCAGAAAGATTGGAACTCGTGTACTGATTCCGGTGACCGAACTCCGCAAGTTCATTCGAGTTGACCACCCGGATCGGATGGCCTCTTGAAAAAATCGCTCCGGCTTGAATGACTCAGACCGGCAATCGGTGCACAATGCAATTGCCGAGGGCTGGGAACCGCTGGTCCAAAGTCACGACCGCGGCATTCACGTGAGCAGCGAAGGCGGCGAGGTAGGCGTCCGTCCATGCATTCGGACCGCCAATGATCTGAGCGCCGATCTGCCTCCAAGTCTTAACAAAGCCTGACCGCTCGGGGAGGAAAGTCGTCTGCGGGTCTGCGCGCAGCTCGTCATAAACCCTCCATGCCTGCGTAGGAGTGAGTACTTCGTTTCCCATCACGCGGCTATTGGTGAGCAACCGCAGGAATCCCAACTCGGTGCTTCGGCAGAACGCAATCTGGTCAGAGACAATGCTCTGAAACCAGTTCCTCGCAACGGGATGATGGGAATGCTGGTCGGACGCTAACGCGACCCAGATGTTGACATCAGGCAAGTAGATCATCGAAATCGAAACTGCCAAGGTCAAGGGAACCGGGATGCTTCGAATGGATCAAAGGCAAGCGCACTCGCTTCGATTGCGGTTCGCTGGCGGGCCGCTCGCCGAGTTCTCGCTCCAGGATGAACGCAACGAATTGCTCGAAGGAGACGCCTTTCTGACGCGCGGCTTGCTCGCTTTGCCGGTAGACGGATTCGGGAAGTTCAATTGTGGTTCGCATCGGGTCTGCCCTCTCCTTCATTCTACCTATCAGGACTCTCCGCTCTCATGATCGACGACGAAGGGCTAACGAAAGGGATCTCAGCGCATACCATACCCCGGTTCCATCTCTCGTCGGTCGCCGATTTAGTCACCACTCTATTCTCGATGAGTGCAATCTAGTGCGAAGCCATGCGAACAGGAATCTGATCATAATTCGTTCTAAATAAAGCGATTAGCATTGCAGTGCATTTCGGTGCAGTTTCGTGCAAAGTGTTTAAAATCTGATCCTAAGTCTGGTGCGTCTGCCAATTCCGCCACTTTCGCACTAAAGCCAATCTAACACCGGCGGCACTGAAGAATGAAGTTGGCCGGCGGGTTCGAAGCGAAGCGACTCTCACTCACGGCAGCCGGTAAAAGAAAGCGCAATTGCCTCCGAGAATCTTTGCCTGCTCGCCAGATTCGAGTCGCTGGATGTAGCCGTTAACGATGGCAACGGTCTCGGCATAGGTTGCGGATAACGTGCAGACCGGCCAGTCCGAACCGATCATCAGACGCTCGGGGCCGAAGGCCTCGAAGACCACGTCAAGATACGGGCGAAAGTCCCCGGGGTTCCATTTTTTCCAGCCCGCTTCGGTGACCATGCCCGACACCTTGCAGCAGACGTTTTCATGTTGTGCCAGTTCGCGGATTTCGCCGGCCCAGGGTTCCATTAACCCGTCGGCGATTCCTGGTTTGGCGATGTGATCGAGCACAAAGCGCTGCAGAGGAAACCGCTGCACAAGCTTCACAGCGACGGGCAAGTGGCGCGGATAGAGCAGCAAATCATAAGTGAGACCACATCCGTCGAGATAACCGATGCCGCGTTGAAAATCAATGCGAAGCATGAATTCGTCGTCCGACTCTGCCTGTACCACATGCCGAACGCCGACCAGCTTCGGATGATTTGCCAGGCGCTCGAGTTGCGCCGGTAAATCGGGCGAGCGGAGGTCAACCCACCCGACAACGCCCTTGATGTATTCGCTTTTCTCGGCGAGCGAGAGCAACCATTGCGTCTCCTCGATCGTTTGGCAGGCCTGCACGGCGATGGAGCCGTCGAATCCGCTCGCGGCCAAAAGCGGCTGAAGATTCCCGGGCAGAAAATCGCGCTTCAACGCCCCCATTTCATCGTCGATCCAGCCATACTCTGCTGGGCTGTATCGCCAGAAATGCTGATGTGCGTCGATTCTCATCTTTTCATCCCGTAAAACAGGGCAACCAGAAGCCATCCTAACCCGTGACATCAGACCGGTATAGTGCTGATATGAACCCCTGTTTCCGGCGGGCCCTTACCGCCTCACTCTGCTTTGTCCCTTGGTGCGTTGCGGCCCAGAGCACCATCACACTTGATGAATATCTGAATACCACAGAGATCACGGCGACGAGCCTCTCGCCGGACGCCTCTGCTGCGGTAATTGCCACGGAGACGCCGGACTGGAAGGCCAGTGTTTATCGCCACGACCTATGGCTGTGGACCGCGCAGGACGGCTTGAAACCGCTGACGCACTCCGGAACCGACGAGCAGCCGCATTGGAGCCCCAACGGCAAATGGATCGCATTTGTCTCCGACCGTGCACCGGCAGGATCAGAAGACGGCGATGCCGGAAACGAAGATGGAAAATCGAGCCGTATATGGCTGATTTCCGCTTCAGGAGGCGAGGCGTTGCCGCTCTACCGCGAGAAGCTCGACGTGCATGCGCTCGCGTGGGCGCCGGACAGTTCGGCCATCTATTTCTCCGCCACGTCGCCGCTAACGCATGTCCAGGAAGACGATCGGAAGGACGAGTGGAAAGACGTCGTGCGTTGGCGCGAGCAGTATCGCGGCGACGTTCTGCTGAAGGTCGATGTGGCCCCGGCCCTTGCGCGAGCGGTTGCGGTGCCTCTGGCTGCAGAAGTTCCCAAGGCGGCGAAAGCCGACGCGGAACCTTCCTCAAAGCTTGCAGCTGGGGCAGAAACAATAACCAAGGTCGATCTGGCGATCAGCGAGATCGCGCCTTCTCCGAATGGCAAGCAGGTTGCCTTTCTTACCGAACCGATCAACAAGCGCATTGAGAATCCGGCGGATTACGAGATTTTTCTAGTTGGATCAGCGGGCGGCGCCGCGCGGCAGCTAACGCACAACGAGGCCGTTGAATCCAATCTTCACTGGTCGCCCGATGGGCACTGGATTCATTTTGCGGTGAATGCGGCGGCAGGCTCGCTGGAGGGGAAATATCGCGATGTACAAGGACGGCTCTACCGGCTTGATCCGGCTTCCGGCAAGCCCGAGCGGCTTGGCGCATCGTTCGACGGGTCCCTTGATCAATACACGCTGCTGGCAGATGGACGCGAACTCGCGCTTGGGCTCAAGGGCACGGAAACACAGGTTTACCTGATCGACGGAGAGAAGGCGAACAAGCTTCCGGGCCTCGCGGGAAGCTATGCCGGGCTCGACCCCGCGCATGCGGCTGACGCGTTTCTGGTAAGGTACTCGACCGTCAATGATCCCACTCAGGTTTACCTCGTGGCTGATCCCCTGCACCCTGAAAAGCTGAAGAAGCTCACGAATTTCAATCCGGTATTTGCGGAAAGGGCGCAGCCGGAATGGGAGCCCTACACATGGAAGTCCAATGACGGACAGACGGTGGAGGGCATGCTGATCTTCCCCCCGGGCAAGAAGGGAGCGAAGCATCTGCGCATGTTCACGCTGATCCACGGCGGCCCGGCCGATGCGGACGGAAACCGGTTTGGCGCGGATTGGTATGACTGGGCAACATTTGCCGCGGACAACGGCTGGCTCGTATTTAGGCCGAACTATCGCGGGTCGTCCGGCTATGGCGACGAATTCATGTTGCAGATCGAGCCGCACCTCGTATCAAAACCGGGACGCGATATTCTCGCGGGCGTGGACGCGCTGGTGAAAGACGGCTATGCGGATCCGGATCATCTGGCGATCGGCGGGTATAGCTATGGTGGCTACATGACCAACTGGCTGATTACGCAGACCACCCGGTTCAAATCTGCGGTAACCGGAGCTGGCGCAGTGGAGCATGCAGCGAACTGGGGCAGCGACGACGAGACATGGGACGACGCCTGGTACCTGGGCGGGCGGCCGTGGGAGAACCCGACGCTCTATCAGGACGAGGCCGCATTGTTCCGCTTCGACAAGGTGAAGACGCCGGTACACCTGGTGCAGGGCGGCGCGGACATTCGCGTCAGCTTCCTGGAGGGCGAGACGATGGAACGGGCGCTCGAGTCGCTGGGGATTCCACATACGTTCCTGGTGTTTCCAGGCGAGGGCCACGGACTGGGCAAGAACCCATGGCATGGCTACATCAAGGTGCGCGAGGAACTGAAGTGGCTGGAGAAGTACGATCAGCCGTAAAGAAACACGGCTGGTTGAAATAGGTAGCATCAGCTTTGCCACCCCGCACGTCCAACGATTGTGCTGAACCCGACCGGTTTTATGGCGCATCCTATCTTGTAGGCCCGAATGAATCCTGTGGTTGAACAAGCCCGGCACGCGGCATTTCAGCAGACCCTGCTGAGCGCGCGGCGCACCATGATGATGAGCGAGATCCTGAAGCTCGCCATCGACAGCTTCAGGGCCAGCAAGCTGCGATTTGCGCTGACGGCGCTGGGCATGGTGATCGGGACGGCGTCGGTGATCCTGGTGGTCACGATCGGCCTGACAGGGCGGTTGTTCATCCTGAACGAGATCCAGAAGATCGGCACCAACCAGGTTGAAGTCGAGTACTCGGGCGGCGGTGCGGTCGGTGCTGAGAAGGTACAGTACAACGACTTCCTGACCCGTGACGATGAATCGGCCGTCGTAACGCAGGTGCCGAGCGTGGTGGCATCGTCGCCGGTGCTGCATGCGCAGGAGCACATCAGCTTCGGGAGCGGTGTGGTCAAGGACACACTCGTCCTGGGCACAAGCCCGCAGTACAAGGATGTGCGTAACCTGATCGTGTTATCCGGACGTTTTTTTGACCAGCAGGACGAGAATGCACACATGATGGTCGCTGTGGTGACTGTACCCTTTGCCCGCGACATGTTCGGAAGCGAGGATGCTGCCATCGGCAAGGAATTCAGCATTCAAGGATTGCCCTTCACCATCATTGGCGTCTTTAAGGAGAGCGTTGATACCTTTGGCGAAACCGAAATCGAGGATGAGACGATTCTGATTCCCTTCTCCGTGGCCCGGTACTTTACCGGCACTGACGACGTGAAGCAGATCTATTTCACCATTCGCAGCATGGACGAGGTTCCCGATGCGACCCGCGAAATTCAACGCGTGATTCAGGCACGCCACAAGCCGAATTCGGTTTACAAAACATTTGATCTGCGCGAACTGCTCTCGATGGCTGATCGCATTTCGATTGCTCTGATCGTCGTGCTGGTGCTGGTGGCTGCCGTGACCCTCGCCGTCGGCGGCGTGGGCATCATGAACATCATGCTCGCCAACGTTCGGTCGCGCATTCGCGAGATCGGCATTCGCAAGGCGCTGGGTGCGACGTATCGCGAGATCAAGCTGCAGTTCCTGGCCGAGGCGGTGATCATCTCGCTGACGGGCGGACTCGTGGGTTGCGCAGTGGGGCTTGCCGTGCCGCTTTCCATTCAGCTCTTCACGGATTACAGGCTTCCGATTTCGCCGTGGTCGGTGGTGATTGCCCTAGCCGCAGCGACAGTGGTGGGCGTGGTGTTCGGTACAGTTCCCGCTACACGTGCTGCGCAGATGGACCCCGTTGAGGCGTTGAAGTATGAGTGACACGCACGGGCCGGAGTTCGAACCTGGTTCGTCGGACGACGAGCCGTCTGGACCAAACCTCAAAGTGGCTTACAGCCTGCTGGCGATTGCACTGGCAGCGGCCATCTGCATCGCGCTCTTTATTGTGCTGCCCTTCTATCATCGGCGCTGAGATTCTCCGGCTCCGAACCAAGCTCATTTTCTCCGTGCATCCCGGCCGGTTGCTTCCCCTTCAATGACCGGCCCGTCGGGCTTGACTTCGATTTTCCCCGACTTACGATAGACATTGGCAACGGCCATGGTCCAAAGGGGGACAAAATCGACCCCCGGAACGAGCTTGCCGAAAAACGATGGCAGAAATTCCCAGTGCCACCCAAGCAGGAAGCTCATGACGCCGGCCATTCCCAGGTCGAGAAGGTCGTCGACGGGCGACGCAGCACCCTCAATGAACATGGGAAAGACGGCAATCTGAAGAAGATCCGCAGCGATGGCCAGGGCGAAGGCGGCGCGCATTCGAATTCGCGGAGAGATCGTGATCGTGCTCGAGTTCGAGTTCGAATCCATTTCAATTTGCAAAGCTGCATGCTCCTAGTCAAGATAGACGCACATTTCAGTGGCTTGGTTCCCCATTGCCGGGAAACAATTGAGATCGGGGTGAATCAGCATGACGCAATCGGAAAAGGCGGTCAATTTTCAGGCTTTGCACCAACGCAGGCAGCCGTTTGTAATTGGCAATCCCTGGGATGCGGGGTCGGCGCGGATTCTGACAAGTTTGAAGTATCAGGCGCTGTCGACGACGAGCGCGGGGCTGGCGTTTTCGCTGGGACGCAAGGATGGCACGGCTGCGGTGAGCCGCGACGAGGCCCTAGCGAACGCCAGGAGCATTGTAGACGCGACAGATTTGCCGGTTGCCGCCGATCTTGAAAATGGGTATGGACACGCGCCCGAAGATGCCGCAGAGACGATCCGGCTGGCGGCCGCCGTGGGGCTGGTAGGTGGATCAATCGAGGATGCTACAGGCGATGAAGCAAATCCCATCTATAACTTCGATCAGGCGGTGGAGCGGATCGCGGCTGCAGCGGACGCTGCGAAGGCACTGCCGTTCCCTTTCATGCTGGTGGCCCGGGCGGAGAACTATCTACACGGGAAACCGGACCTGGACGACACCATCAAACGTCTGCAGGCGTTTGAGAAGGCCGGAGCCCCGGTGCTGTACGCGCCGGGACTGACGCGGCCGGAGGACATTCGCGCCGTGTGCTCGTCAGTGACGAAGCCGGTGAATGTGCTGATGGGGTTGAAGGGAGCTCCACGGCTGACCGTGGCAGAGCTGGGCGAGTTGGGCGTCCGGCGCATCAGCATCGGGTCGGGGTTCAGCCGGGCGGCGCTCACGGCATTTCTGCACGCGGCGCGCGAGGTGATCGATGACGGGACATTCGAGTTCGCGGATGAAGCCATGTACATCTCTGAGCTGACGGCGATGTTCGGGTGAGAGTCGGAAGCTGCACCCCATACTCTGGAAGAAGATCTCCTTTTGCACCCGTGCCCCGATGATTGTTGCTGACCCTCCGCCATGCTACAAATGAGTGGACATTGCCCGCGTTTCCCCTCCGCGCACGCAAGCACACATCGTCAATATCCAAAGTATTCGAGGTTTCAGAACGCGCCCGGCTCGCGGTACTTCGGAGTATTGCTTTGCACGAAGGTGTGAGCTGGAGCAGGTATCGGTGTGGGTAAAATCGCATTGAATCAGCAGACTGAGAAGTGTGTCGGGGGTTGAATGGCAGTACGCGCTGGCTGGCTGGCAAAGGTTCTCAAGCCTGATTCCGATCCGATTGCCGCATCGTTTGGATGGCTGGAGAAGATTCTGGCGCCCGAGGCGGATCGCGCGGAGCGGCGGTTCGTGGATCAGTTTGCAGCTTACCGCTGGAATGGCAAAACGGTGACGCAGGATGCGGTCAGAGACATCAGTTCGACCGGCCTGTATCTTCTGACGCGGGAACGCTGGAAGCCCGGCACGATTCTCACGCTCACCTTGCAGCGAGAAGGATCGCTGGAACTGGACCCGGCCCGCCGGATTACAACGCAGGCAAAGGTTGTGCGTTGTGAAGCGGATGGTGTGGGACTGACGTTCCTCTGGTCGAAGGATGATCCGGAGTCGCGGCGCTGGGAAAGTCTGCTGGAGTCGTTGATCGAACAGACGAAGCCAAGAGATATGCAAAGCCTTGTGCAAATGGTCGAAGCTTTTGCGTTTTTAGGTCGCATCTGTCCAGAAGGCGCGGAGGAGATCGGCGAGTGGGTTCGCACCAGGGCAAGCAGCCATAAGGTTCTGAATGCTGTTTCGATTGCTCTGAAAGCGGAAAATCTGATTGGTCAGGGCCTCGCGAATGCCCAGGCGCGTGTTAATCCCGAAGTTGCAGTGCGCATCCTTGAAGTGGGATCCGGCACCGAGGAAGGATGGCTGCATGGATTCTGGGCCGGCCTGTTGATTACCGCAATCTCGCCGGATGGAAGAGACACAAAGAATCTGAAGTTCGTTGAAGTATTCAGCCAGCTCACTTCAATTCCCATTCGCATCTTCACCGTTGTATGCACGAGGGCAACCAAGGCAGTATCGGATTCCGGGGCCGTGTCTGCGAAACCGCTGGCCTGCAATCTGGAGGAATTGATTGCAACGGTAGGATCGCGCGGAAATCAGATCGAGCGCGACATCGACGCCCTGGCGGGATTTCAGTTAATCGAGAGAAAAACTGCCGCTGCCTCGGCCCTGTCGAGGAGCAACGAAGCCTATATCACCCCGACAACTCTCGGTCTTGAACTGTTCGCGCTTTGCCATGGGCATCGCGGAAGCCTGCGGGAATATTATTTCTAGAATTGCTGCTGAAGCACTGACAATGCGAGTTCGTCCATCCACGAAGTTCTGATTGAACTGGGCCTGGCGGACGCCAGCTGTGGAACACCCGGCGGAGGTTGATTATTTCCGAATCGGCCACGACTCGACACGAACTGTCAAAACTCATTCCGGACGACGTTCGTCGCTTAGAGAATCGCCGGACAGCAGTCGGGTATCATTGTTGCGAATGAAACTCGCCAAGTTGAGATGGGCCGGGGCAATCGTTGCAATCTTGTTCGTTCTCGCCGGATGGTACGGGTATTCTGCACTCTTCAACCGCATCATGGAGCCCGTCGACTCGGTGCACATCAATGTGCAAGAACTGAACGGCGCGCACCCTCTTCGCATCGCGATTTATGTCGATCCGGCAGACGGGGCCTCAATTGTGCGATCAGTGACGACCAAGAGAGACGGAACGACAATCACCGTTCTGTATCACCTGGCATTGGCTGGGCTGACCAACCAGGCGTTAGTTTGGGGTCAGCCTTACATCCTGACTGTTCCGGACCGGGTGGGCCGAGTCCAATTTGGACGCGGTTCACGAGTCATCTGGGAACGCACCGTCAATGGCTCATCTCCGCGATGAATGCGCTTGATACTTTGCAAGGCTGGCGAATGACCGCCAACTCGGAAATTGGCCTTGCGCGGCATGACTGAAGTCGCGCCCTTTCACAAAACTCTGCGGCAGCGTTGGTGAGTGACGTCGAACTCGGGAGTGAGCTTTTGGGGCTGGAAGCTTGCAAAGAAGAACCGCGGATGTTTCGACTGCACTTCGCCCTCGGACACGCGATACCCTTATCCCACTCAAGCGCAAAGAACGCGCATGAATGGGGCACCCAGATTGTGAGTGGTCCACTCGCCCTGGAAGCTGTCTCATGACGTAGTGGTTGCGAAAAAATACAAACGAGGCCAATTTCATTCGTTAACATCTAGCGGAGGGCTTTGCGCCGCGAATTCCCCACTTCTTTTGCGCGAGGCTGGCAGGAACGTTCTCGATTTTGCTGAGCAGACGTCCGTTCATCCGATTTCCGGACAGAGGAGAAGCATGAAACTTTTGAGCCGCGTGTTATTGGTTGCCGTTTCGATGGTCTTGATTGGGGCCTGCGTTGAGGCGCAGGTGGACGAGAAGACTTTCTCAGACATGAAGTGGCGGGAAATTGGGCCGATGCGTGCGGGGCGAACGCGTGCGCTTGCCGGTGTGCCGAGCGAACCGGCGACGTTCTACCTGGGCGCGGTGAACGGCGGCGTGTGGAAGACGACGGATGCGGGCTCGACGTGGCACAGCATGTGGGACAAAGAATCGAGCGGCTCGATCGGGTCGATTGCGGTTTCTTTGAGCGATCCCAACACGATCTATGCGGGCAGCGGCGAGGGGTTGCAGCGGCCGGATCTTTCGACGGGCGATGGTGTCTACAAGTCGACCGATGCGGGCAAGACGTGGACGCACTTGGAAGGCCTGCGCGACGGGCAGCAGATCGGCCAAATTGCCATCGATCCAAAGGATGCGAACCGCGTGTTTGTGGCGGTCGAGGGACATCCCTTCGGACCGAATGAAGAGCGCGGCCTATATCGGACTGACGATGGGGGCAAGACATTCAAGCGTGTTCTGTTTGTGAGCAACAAGACGGGCGCCTCTGAAGTGCAGATCGATCCGCAGAATCCGCAGATTGTGTTTGCGGGAATGTGGCAGCGGCAGGAAGCGCCGTGGGAGAACGGGTCGTTTGGCGGCGGAGAGGGCGGACTGTATCGCTCGACCGATGGCGGCGACACCTGGAAGAAACTCACGGGCAATGGGCTGCCGGATGAAATTTTGCAGTTGCAAATGACGATTTCGCCGAGCAATCCAAAGCGGATTTATGCGGAAATCGCGCCGGTGAAGGGTCCGGTATGGCTGTATCGATCAGACGATGGCGGCGATCACTGGGTGCATGCTCCGGAAGACGACACGAGGCCCGAGGAGCGGATTGGCGGCGGCGATGTGCCGGTGCCGCTGGTCGATCCGAAAGACCCCGATACGGTGTACGTGGCAAGCATCGTGAGCTGGAAGTCGACCGATGCGGGCAAGACGTGGTCGGCGTTGCGCGGGTCGCCCGGTGGCGACGATTACCAGAACGTATGGGTGAATCCAAACAACACAAAGATCATTGCGCTGGCGAGCGACCAGGGCGTGGTGATTTCGCAGAACGGCGGCCACAGTTGGGCGGAGTGGTACAACCAGGCGACGGCGCAGATGTATCACGCGACGACGGACAATGCGTTTCCGTATCGCGTGTGCGGCGGGCAGCAGGATTCAGGCTCGGCGTGCGTGCCGAGCCGCAGCAATGATGGGCGCATCACGTTTCACGACTGGCATCCGGTGGGCATTGAGGAATATGGATATGCGGCGCCCGATCCGCTGGACCCTGACATTGTCTATGGTGGCAAGGTAACGAAGTATGACAGGCGTACGGGGCAGATCCAGGACGTGGAACCGAAGCCGCTCCGCGGTTATCGCGCTTTGCGCACCGAGGCGCTGATGTTTTCGCCGGTCGATCCCCACAAGCTCTACTTCGCGACCAACACGCTGTGGTTGACACAGGATGGCGGGAAGAACTGGAAGGAAGTGAGTCCCGATTTGTCACGCGAGACGTGGGAGCTGCCGGCTGTCATGGACGACTACAAGGATGCGCCAGCGGCGAAACCTACGCGGCGCGGCGTCATTTATTCGCTGGGATTGTCGCCGCTGGATGGCAACAGGCTGTGGGCTGGCACCGACGATGGGCTGATCTGGACGACCGAGGACGCTGGCGCGCACTGGACGAACGTGACGCCGCCGGCGATGAAGCCGTTCTGGAAGGTGTTCAACATGGATGCCGGACACTTTGACGCGCAGACAGCGTATGCAGCGGTGAATACGATGCGGCTGGATGATATGCGTCCGCATCTGTTCCGCACGCATGACGGCGGCAAAAGCTGGACGGAGATCGACAACGGACTTCCGGATGGCGCGGCGACAAGCGCGATTCGCGAAGATCCGAAGCGCAAGGGATTGCTGTATGCGGGGTCGGAGACGCAGGTCTATGTCTCGTTCGACGACGGCGATCACTGGCAGAGCCTGCGACTGAACATGCCGGCGAGTTCCGTGCGCGACCTTGAAGTGAAAGGCGATGACCTGATCGCGGCGACGCATGGACGCGGCTATTTGATTCTGGATGATGTGACGCCGCTGCGGCAGATTGCGGCGGCAACAGCAAGCGAAGCAGCGCATCTGTACGCGCCTGAGACGGCGCTGCGGATTCGGAACGATATGAATCCGCCGACGCCGTGGCCTGCCGATTTTCCATCGACGAAGAATCCTCCGGATGGAGCGGTGATTGACTACTACCTCGGCGCGAACGCGTCGGGGGTGGTGACGCTGGAGATTGCAGACAGCAAGGGGCAGACGATTGCGCGTTTCAACAGCGACGATCCGATGCCGAAGCCTGACCCGCGCTATCCTGACCCGCCGGTGTGGGAGCGGAAGCCGCGCGTGTTGTCAGCTGCGCCGGGACATCATCGCTTCCTCTGGGACATGCAATATCCGCAGGTGCCGGGGTTGTCGACGGGGCCCGACGACATGCTGGCAACGCCGCACGATACGCCGCAGGTTTCGACGGCGCCGTGGGTGATGCCGGGCGAGTACACGGTGAAGTTGATTGCGGGTGGGAAGACGCTTTCGGAGCCGTTGAAGGTGGTGATGGATCCGCGGGTAAAGACGCCGATGGCGGATCTGGAACAGCAGTTCACCGTGGCGAAGCGGATGTATGACGACGTGATGAAGGCGACGGCGGCAATGCATGAGATCAGCGTGCTGCGTGAGCAACTGAAGGCGCGGAAGGGTCAGCCGCCGGTTGGACAGGCGGGACCAACGATCGATTCGAAGCTGGATGCGATTGCGGGGCCGGAGCATGGCGGGCGCGGATTTGGGCGCGGACCGGCAGGACCCGCAACGCTGGGGTCGGTGCGGATGATCCTGGCGCGGCTGGAGCACTCAATTGAAGCTGCGGACGCGGCTCCGACTTCGGCGCAGAGCGAGGCAGCCGAGACCGCGGCGAAGCCGCTCGATGGGCTGATCGAACAGTGGGAGAAGGTGAAAGCGTCGGACGTAAAGGCGCTGAACATCGAGTTGAAGAAGCAACACCTGGCCGTGATCGATCTCGATACGCGGGGATTGAATCGCAACCTTGAGGATGAACTGGAAATGGGGGACGAGGAGTAGACGTCCTAAGAACTGCGGCGGAAAGCAAAAATGACCACCCGAGGGTGGTCATTTTTCCATGAATGTGAGTCGATCGGGAGAGACCGTGATTTAGTGGTGATGTCCGCCGCCGTGGCTGCTCGAGTGCCCGCCGCCGGAGTGGCCCCCACCGAAGTGTCCGCCCCCACCAGAGTGACCGCCACCGAAGTGACCTCCGCCACCACCGAAGTGTGAAGCTTTGGGAGCTTTATAGCCACCACCGCCGCCACCCCAGAAGGAGTGGCCTCCACCGCCGAAGCTTTGGGCCTTCGGAGCTCTGTAGCTACCGCCGCCGTAGCTGGAACCGTGGCCACCGACGAAGGCATGAAAACCGCCGCCCGAAGGAGCGCGAGCGATGCTGGAACCACCGTAATAGCTGGAACCGCCGTAAGCACGCGAGCCACCACTGTAGCCGGGCGAGCGATAAGCCTGGGTGTTGCTACCGCCAAAGCCCGGCCGCATTCCGTAGTTCTGCAGCGGATGGCCATAGATCCCTGATGAGCTATAGGATCCCCTGCCAGTGTTGCCGTAGGCTTCGCGGGCGCTTCCGTAGGCGCCACCATAACCGCCGCGGTAGGCACCTGATCCACCCTGGGCGAACTCACGGGTGCTGCCATACTGCTCGGGCCGCCCCGTGGCCTGAGGCATACGACTGCCGTATCCGTTGCCCGACTGGCCGTAGCTGCCGCCGCGAGCGAAGGTGTTGCCGTTCTGGCCGTAGCGCTGACCATAGCCGTTACCGCCGTTGCGCTGCCCGTAGCCGCCATAGTTGTTCCCTGAAGACTGGTAGCCGTTCCCGCGTCCATAGGTGTTGCCGTTGCCCTGGTATCCGCGGCCGACGTTGCCCCCGTTGCGGTTGCTGAAGTTGCCCTGGTTGCCGTTGGCGCGCTGGCCGCCGCTGAATGCGCGGGCATGGGGGAAGTTGCCGCGATCGAGACCGGAGCGGAAGGTGTTGTGCTGCCAGCCGCCGCGTCCGCCCCAACCGCCGCGATCCCTGAAGCCTGCCAGTTCGCCATGCGCGCCCCAATAGCGGCCGCCGCCGTGCGCAAAGCCCCAGTCACGGACTGAGCCGCTGTGGGTGCACCAGAGATCACCGCCAAAGAAGATGGTGTGAGCCAGCCAGTCAAGGCCCCACCCGAGCCATCCGAACGGGGTAACGGAAAAGGCGTCCATGGCAATGCCGGGACCAAACTGAAGGAACGCGTTTCCGATGAAGGATCCGATAGCGCCGAGCACGTTGTAGCCCGGGTAGGGGTCAACTGGCTGTCCGTAAGCCTGCCAGGGATTGTATTGAGGCACGTAAACGACCTGCGGCGTGGGCGGTGCGATTTCGATGTTGCCCTGGTCTTCGATCACGTCCTGCTGCGGCGAACTCTGCAGATTGCCGGCTGCCTGGGCGCGGTCGCGCATCACCTGGACGGTCTGCATCACGTCCTGCGGCTGGTTGTAGTAGGCGTTGCCCAGGTCGGTGGTCCACTGCAGGTTTTGCGCCATCTGGTCGAGAACCTGGGGAAACGCGGTGAGGGCCTTGATGCTGGGGTCCCACGTAGTCTGAGCATTGGCGCCTGCGGCAATCTGGTCAGGCGGCGCGCCGCCCTGCATGTGCAGCCACTGATCAGCCGCGGCCACCTGTGCCGGGTACGTGGAGCCAGCCAGAACCATGGATACGAGATTGTCGGGATACAGAGCAATGGGCGCCACCATTTGCTCGAGGCGGTCGGGGCTGAGGGCCTGCGCCGGCTGATACGGCTGGGCAAAGTCCTGGGTAGGATCGTTGTAACTCTGTTGCTGCTGCGGATATCCCTGCTCGGGGTAGCCCTGCTGCTGCCCATAGGCAGGCGGCTGTTGATATTGAGGCGGCTGTTGATACTGCGGCTGCTGGTATTGCGGACCGGCAGAATACTGGCTGGCAGTGGTGCCGGTTTCGTCGGCGGGCCAGTTCGGGATGGGCGAGGGTTCCTGCGCCACCGCCGCTAAACCGGCCAAACCAAATCCGATAAGGGCCAGCACAGCGACTCCAACCCGGGGACGGGGAAATCGAATCGCCTGATCAGCGTTGAGATTTGTAGGAACGCTTGAAAACAAGCCCGAGAGCGAGGTGCAAGAGAGCGGGCGCAAGGTGCGCAGATCGAATTGGGGTTTCATTGTCCCTCACTGGATTCGCGCGATACGCCGCTCTGACTTGGCAGCCCTTGTCATCGCCGAATGGTCGTGTGCCGCTGCAGTTCCGAATCGGATCGAACCGCCGCAGAGGTACCTAAGTTGCAACCCTGATATGGAGGGTTAGTTTCGCGGATGTAACGGAATTGTTAAAGCCGAGGCGCCGGGAAGGCTGGGTGACATTCTTCTCGTCGAAGGATGGGTTCTCGGAAAACCTGCGCGGAACGTTGCAGTTTCCGTGCATAGTCCAAAGCCCCCCTGATTCCATGTGCTTTCCTCGTGGGTCTGAAGCCCCACGCTCCAACCGGACATCCAAGGATGTGGAACGAAAAATCTGCTCGAGGGGCTACAATCGACTCGCTATGGCAACCGTGACACTTCCTACTGAAATTCAGCCGCGCTCGCCCCAGGGCGAGTTCCGTAATGAGCCGTTTACCGACTTCAAGAACCCTGAAAACGCCCGCGAGATGCAGGCCGCACTGGACCTGGTGGCCAGCCACCTGGGCCACGAATACGACCTCATCATTGGCGGCCATCGCCTGAGAACCGACGGCAAAATCAAGTCCTGCAACCCGGCGCGGCCGGCGCAGGTGGTGGGCATCCACCAGAAGGCTGGCGCCGAGCACGCCGAAAAAGCGATGGCTGCTGCCCTCGATGCATTCGAGACATGGAGCCGGACCTCGATGGAGACGCGTGCCTCCTTGTTGCTGAATGCTGCGAAGATCATTCGCGAGCGGCATTTTGAATTCTGCGCGTGGCTCACCTACGAGGTTGGCAAGAACTGGGCCGAGGCCGACGCGGATGTGGGCGAGACGATCGACTTTCTGGAGTTCTACGCGCGCGAGGCACTGCGGCTGGCGAAGGCGGAGACGCCGATTCAGTTGCCGGGTGAGATCGATCGGCTTGATTTACATTCCGCTGGGCGTGGGCGCGGTGATTCCGCCGTGGAATTTTCCATTCGCGATTATGGCGGGGATGACGGTGGCTTCAATCGTCACGGGAAACACGGTGATCCTGAAGCCATCGAGCGATTCGCCGACGATTGCCGCGAAGTTTGTGGAAGTGTTGGAAGAAGCGGGGATGCCGGGCGGCGTTGTGAATTTCTGTCCGGGATCGGGCGCGACTTTCGGCAACGCGATCGTGGAGCATCCGAAGACACGGTTCATCGCGTTCACCGGGTCGCGCGACGTGGGACTGGAGATTCACGAGCGCGCAGCAAAGCACCAGAAGGGACAGATCTGGATCAAGCGGACGGTGCTGGAGATGGGCGGCAAAGATTCAATCCTGGTTTGTGCGGATGCGGATCTGGATGCAGCGGTCGATGGCGTGGTGGCAGCAGCGTTCGGATTCAGCGGTCAAAAGTGCTCGGCGTGTTCGCGGGCGATTGTTGAAGCTCCGGTCTACGGCGTGTTTGTGGAGCGCGTCCGCGAGAAGGTGTCCAAGCTGACGGTTGGCGATCCAGCAGCGAATCCCAACATGGGCCCCGTGGTGAACAAGGCCGCGATGGATTCGATTCTCGGCTACATCGAGACGGGCAAGAAGGAAGGCCGGCTGGTTGCGGGCGGCAAGGCTGTCGAAAATTCTGACGGTGGATTCTTCGTGGAACCGACAGTAATCGCGGATATCGCTCCCGATGCGGTGATTGCGCAGGAAGAAATCTTCGGGCCGGTGCTCGCGGTCATCAAGGTCGCTGACTTTGATGAGGGCCTGAAGGTCGCGAACAACACCGAATATGGCCTGACGGGTGCGATTTATTCGGGCTCGCGCGAAGCTCTCGACACGGCACGTCGCGAGTACCACGTAGGCAACTTGTATCTGAATCGCAAGTGCACAGGCGCGATGGTAGGTGCGCATCCATTTGGCGGATTCAATATGAGCGGCACGGACTCGAAAGCGGGCGGACCGGATTATTTGCTGCTGTTTACGCAGGCGAAGAGCGTGGCGGAGAAGCTGTAAGAGGTTGCAGCGAAGCTGGGTCGGAGAACGATAGCCGAACTTCAAAACTGCGGCTAACCATTGCTACAATTCAAGATCTTTTGCCATGCGCAAGATGGCTGCTGCCGTCCTGGCGTCAAACATCGACTCCAACTCGACCTTGCTCAATGGGATCTCGATGACCTTCACCAGTTGAGGCGTTCCTGCAACCAATCGGTGGCACGACAGGCGTCCCTTCCTGGCGTTGGTCAGATGGAATTCGTAATTGACATCGTTAATTTTGACGATGCGGCTGCGATCCGTATTCGAGGTCCAGCCGGACCGCAGTGAAGTTGAAATCGAGAGCATGTGTTTGACCTTAAGCCGTGATGTTCTGGTATGCGCCGCAGAGATTGTTCGATCTCCTGGTTCGCTCCAGGCATACGAGACGAGCCATGATCTCAGCTTTATAAGCCGCACGCATTCGATTTCATAAGGGTCTTGGTTACTTCGGTCCCTTGGCGGTTGGCAAGATCGGATCGGGCCGCGACATTTGACGGTCAGGACCTTGAGAATCCACTGGAAATGCGAAGGCCGCTGATTGAATCAGCGGCCTTCAAGTTTGGAAGGAAGTAATTCGGCTACGATTGCGCCAGGGCCGGCGAGCCTGTCGAAATGGCGGGAGCCTGCTGCATTTCGGCTTCGAGCTTGCTGCCGACTTCGGCAGCGGCCTGCGCGAGAACGCGGTGATGGATCGTGAACAAAGCCAGCTCAAGACGATCGCTGACGCCGGTCTTGTCGTAGATGGAGCGCAGGTAGTTTTTGATGACTTGCTCTGTGGTCTTAAGGCGCAAAGCGATCTCGCGATTCTTGCAGCCCTGGACGATGAGCGCGACGATGCGCATCTCCTTGGGCGTCAGGCGGTCGCGCACGCGCGTGCCCACCATATCCTCTTCGGGCGAGTCGGGAACCTGGAGCTGGGGCGGAGCCCAGGTGTCTCCGGCAGCCACGCGCCGCACGCACTCGACGAGCGCCTGACCGGTGACGTTGCGGAAGACAACGCCGCGGAAGCCCTGCTGCAGATAGCTGCTGGCTGCCTCGGTGTTCTCGGCGATGACAATACCGCGGCTGTTGGAGGCTTCGAGCAGGGTTTTCAAGCGGGACATGTCAGGCCGCAAGGATGCTGCGAAGACCACGATGGAACCGGGGAAGGTAGTAACGGCATGCATCATCCGGTCCAGATCGGTGCATTGGGCAATGATGCGCAGGTCTTCATCCATAGCAAGAACCTTGGCGGTCCCGGCACGGAAAATAGCCTGTGAATCTGCGAGAATGACCTTGTTCATGTTTTGCGCCTCTCCCCCTGTGAAACAAGTACATTTGGCCGAAACCGGCTTCTCATCTCTCACGGGCCGGGTGCTGCTGATCCACATTTGGCGTAAAAGCCGTCAATTACAACTATCGGCAAACGCCTGAAAAGCTGGAAAGTTCAAGAGAACTCCCCTGATTGGTGTAGTGGAAATCATACACATGCCTTTCGTCACCCCCACCGCTCAGAGGTACCTGCACCTAGGTAATACCTTGCAAACTAAGATTACAGCTCAATTACCAACTCGTCACTGAGAATCCTTCGGGGTCGCGGCAACCTCGTGTTTACCGATTTGGCACAAAAGGACGTTACTGTAGTCGTATAAAACCACGGATTGGCGCTTTGTAGCGATCTTTGAAAGCTGTGGATTTGACTGGAATGCAAGCGGTTGCAGCCCTGCAAAAAAGCTTTAGACTGAGAAGGGTATGGCGAGGCCGAACTTACTGGCGGTGGATGACGACGTAAGCGTTCTGGAAGCGGTCGTGCAGGACCTGCGTCGACAATATGGATCGGAGTACAGGGTGATGCGCGCTGCGAGCGGGCAGGCGGCTCTCGATACCCTGCAAATTCTGAAGACACGGCAAGAGCCGGTGTCCCTGTTATTGAGCGACCAGCGCATGCCGGGAATGACGGGAGTGGAGTTCCTCGAGCGGGCCAAGGAGATCTATCCGCATGCCAAGCGCGTGTTGCTGACGGCATATGCCGACACAGAAGCGGCGATCCAGGCCATCAACACGGCGCGCATTCACTATTACCTGACCAAGCCGTGGGATCCGCCTGAGGAAAAGCTGTATCCGGTGCTGACCGATCTGCTGGACGACTGGAAGGCCGGATACCGGCCTCCCTTTGAAGGGCTGCGCGTAATTGGCAACCGCTGGGCGCTGAATGACTACAAGGTGCGGGATTTCCTGTCGCGCAATCATGTGCCGTATCGCTGGCTGGATGCGGCTTCAAGTGAGGACGCCCGTAAGCTGATTGAGGAGCGGCATGTAACTCCGGAGCAGCTGCCTGCGGTGCTGTTTGCGGATGGAAGCCTGCTCACCGATGCGACTCCCGATGCGCTGGTCAGCAAAGTTGGGCTGAGCACCCAGGCGACGCAGGAGTTCTATGACATGGCGGTCGTGGGCGCGGGACCGGCAGGCCTAGCGGCGGCTGTGTATGGGGCCAGTGAGGGGCTGAAGACCCTGGTCATCGAGCCGGAGGCGCCGGGAGGGCAGGCCGGGTCCAGTTCGAGGATTGAGAACTATCTTGGTTTCCCGGCAGGCATAACCGGCGCGGACCTGGGGCGGCGAGCCCACACACAGGCATCGCGGTTTGGCGCGGAGTTTCTCACGCAGCGCGCAGTCGGGCTCCGTATCGACGGACAATACCGCTTTGTGCAGCTGAGTGATGGGCGCGAGGTGGCCTCGCACGTGGTGCTGCTGGCGCCGGGTGTGCAGTATCGCAAGCTGGGCATTCCGGGATCGGATCGCCTGACTGGTCGTGGAATCTACTATGGGGCCGCCTTGGTCGAGGCAAGTTCCTGCAAGGACGAAGAAGTCTATGTGGTCGGGGGCGCGAATTCAGCCGGACAAGCGGCTTTGTACTTTGCCAAGTACGCCCGCAAGGTCACCATGCTGGTGCGCGGTAAAGGACTTGCGGCGACCATGTCGAAATACTTAATCGATGAGATCGAGCGCACATCCAATATTGTGGTGGAAACGCAAACACAGGTAACGGCAGCGGAAGGCGAAGAGAGGCTTGAGGCCTTGCGTTTGCGCGGTCCAAAAGGCGACTATTGCGTACAAGCCTCTTCGTTATTCGTCTTTATCGGTGCCCAGCCGGGAGTGGAATGGCTTCCGGACAGCATCTTGCGTGACGATAAAGGGTTCGTTCTGGCGGGACCGGATCTCCGGCAGGATGGCAAGCCGCCGAATGGCTGGCAGGAGCAGCGCGAGCCGTTCCTGCTGGAGACAAGCGTTCCGGGTGTGTTTGTGGCGGGAGATGTGCGGCACGGATCGGTGAAGCGCGTGGCTTCGGCTGTGGGTGAAGGATCGATCGCGGTGCAGTTCGCGCACCAGTACCTGGCGGGGTTCTAAGTGGGGATTGAAACAGCAAGATGAGCGCGGGTCCACAATTGATGAGCGTTGAACCGGTCGCTCTAAGCGAACTGTCGGGAATGCTGGAGCATACGCGGCCGTTTGCTGACGTACCGGCGGATGCGCTGGGCGGCTTGAGCGTCGTGGACCGCGTAAAGGCGCAGGCAGGGTCGACGCTGATGGAGCCGGGCAAGGGTACGCTCTACTACTGGCTGGTTCTCGAGGGCGAGTGTCGCGCGGACCGCGTCGAAGCTGATGGATCGCTGACCACGGTGGGAACCGCGCAGGCGGGCGAGGCTTTCGGTGAGACTCCGTTTTTGACGGGCAAGATGCAGTCCATGTTCCTGGTGACGGCCGTGCGCGATTCCACGCTGTTGCGTTTTACCGCGGATCAGTTCTGGGGATTGATGGCGTGTTGCCCGCAGGCCCGCAAGGTGGTGCTGGAAGATATGTCAATGCGCCTGCACGCCCACCAGGCAGAGGCACTCCACAGGGAGAAGCTGGTTTCGCTCGGCACCCTGGCAGCCGGGCTGATGCACGAACTCCACAATCCCGGATCGGCAGCGAAGCGGGCAGCGTCGCAATTACGCGAGAACCTGATGAAGCTGCAGGACCTGAGCCTGCGCTCGGCAAGCAAGCCCAAAACACCGGAACAAATGCAATGCATGCACAGCCTGCTGAAACACGCGATGAAGAGCTGCCATGCACCCGCGTTGAGTTCGGTGGAGCAGGCCGACGCCGAAGAGAAGCTGGCTGAGTGGCTGCAGGATGCCGGCGTTGAAAACGCCTTCACCATTGCGCCGTCGCTGGTGGAGATCGGTTTTGAACAGGATGAGCTGAAGTGTGCGCGGGAATATTTTGACGCAAAAAGCTTCTCCGATGCGTTGAACTGGCTGGAGGCGCTGGTGTCGAGCGTTTCGCTGGTGTGCTCCATCGAAGAGAGCATTTCGCGCGTGTCCGATCTGGCGATGGCGGTGAAGAAGTTTGCCTATGACGATCGCTCGCCGGTGAAAGATCTCGACGTGCATGACAGCCTGCAGAGCACCATTACGATTCTGGGACACAAGCTGCGCATCAAGCAGATCGGCGTCCAGAAGAAGTTTGAAGCTTCGCCTTCGGTGATTCACACCCGCGGTTCCGCGTTGAGCCAGGTGTGGACCAACCTCATTGACAATGCCGCCGACGCTTCTCCGGCGCAGGGCCAGATCGAGATTGCGACCTGGACGGAGCCAGGCAATGGGAATGGCGCCAATCCGGGATGGCTGGCGGTTAGCATTACGGATCACGGTCCTGGAATCCCACCGGAAGTGCTGCCTCGAATCTTCGAGGCATTTTTTACGACCAAGCCGCAAGGCTCCGGCACCGGTCTCGGCCTCGAGATCGTACACAGAATCGTGACCCAGAAGTTCGGCGGCAAAATCGACGTAAAGTCGGAACCGGGCTACACCCGCTTCGAAGTCCGCCTGCCCCTGCAAGGGAGCAGCAAACCCTCAGACAAGAACCCCTAGTACTGGTTGCATAGTGGAGTTTTGAAAGGCCCCGGCTTTACAGGCTGCGGAAAACTCGTTGCCTTGAAAGGGCACGGGCTTTCAGCCGTGCCGCCATGGGCGCCTTAAAGCCTGGGATTTACAAGCGGCGGTGAAAACTCGCGCCTGGACCACTCCGGCAAAACCACATTCGGCACCCCCCACCAGTTCCAAAGGCAAAATCAAGTTGCGCACCTGCCTGCCGATGAACGCGGTGGAAGGACCTTGAACCATGGACCGCAGCGAACTCCTCGAATCTGCGCTGGACAGTCTGACCGAAGGAGTTGCCCTTGCGGATCAGGATGGCCGTGTTGCGCTCTGGAACCGCGCCGCCGAGACGATTTCTGGCTTCGCCCGCGCAGAGATCGCGGGACACAGCGTTCGCGAAATGCTGGAGATGATTGTGGTGGGGGGCGCGCAGCGCTGGATCAGGCAGACGGGCGCGGAGAAGGCGCTCGGGCGCGGGGCGCTGGTGCAGCTGCGCCACAAGGTAGGGCATCAAATACCGGTGGTAGCCCGCGTCCTGTCTTTGCGGGATGGTATGGGCGGCCGCATCGGGACAGGGGTGGTGTTTCATCCGGCAGAGAGCATGGATGCGCTGCCGCATGGGGAACTCGACGAGGATTCAACTGTCGGCGAAAGCCAGATGGAAGTGGAAGACCGCCTGGCTGCCGTACACGAGGACTTTCTGCGCAGCGATGTGCCGCTGGGCGTGCTGTGGGTGACGGTGGACCAGGCACGCGGATTGCGGCGAACGCACGGTGCGCGGGCTTGCGAGGCAATGCTCGAGAAGGTGCAGCGCGCACTGGCCATCGGACTGAAACCGGCTGAAGAGATCGGCCGCTGGGGCGACGATGAGTTTCTGGTACTGTCGCACGAACGCAGCGGGGCGATGCTCGCCGCGCACGCGCAGAATCTCGCGGGGTTGGCGCGGACGACGGATTTTCGATGGTGGGGCGACCGGGTATCGCTGACCGTAAGCATCGGCGCGGCGCAGGCTGAACGCGGCGAACCGCTCGGCGGCCTGCTGGAGCGGGCACAGGCGGCGATGCTCGAGAGCGCGCGTGCAGGTGGCAATCATATTACGGCGGCGCAGGGGAGACGGGCATGTTTGCCATCATAGGCATCGTTGTCGTGTTTGGCGCAGTGATCGGCGGCTTCCTGATGGAAAAGGGGCACATGGCCGTGCTGGTGCAGCCGGCCGAGTTGCTCATCATCGCCGGGGCTTCGATCGGAACCCTGCTGGTCGCCAATCCGATGCACATTTTGAAGGGAATCCTGTCGGGACTCAAGGGAGTTCTGAGCGGATCGAAGTTCGGCAAGGCGCGCTATCTGAATCTGCTGAAGATGATGTACATGTTTCTGAACAAGGTGCGCAAGGAGGGGCTGCTCAGCGTGGAGAACGATGTCGAAAAGCCGAAGGAGAGCGCAGTCTTCAAGGCTTTTCCGGATTTTCTCGCCGACCATCATGTGCAGGCGTTTCTGTGCGACACCCTGCGGATGGCGATTACGGGCGGCGTCGATCCCTTCGACATGGACCAGATGATGGAGCTCGATATGGAGGTACATCACCACGAAGCCACGCAGCCGGTTGCGGCCTTGACGACGATGGCGGACGCGCTGCCGGGACTGGGAATTGTGGCTGCAGTGCTGGGCGTGGTGATCACGATGGGCTCGCTGGGCGGCCCTCCTGAAGAAATCGGCGAGAAGGTGGCGGCGGCGCTGGTGGGCACGTTTCTCGGCATTCTGCTGTGCTATGGCGTGGCCGGTCCGCTGAGCGCGAACATGGCGAAGACCGCGGATGAGCACAACGATTATCTGCACGTGCTGCGCGTGCTGCTGCTGGCATTTCTGAAGGGGTCAGCGCCGATGATTGCCATCGAACTTGGAAGGCGAGCGATTCCGGCGCGCGTGCGGCCCACGTTTGATGAGATGGAGAAGTTCTGCAAGGCCCAGGGCGCGGCAGCGGCGGCGCCGGCAAAAGCTGCTTAGAAAGGTCGCGACGTGGCGTCAAAGACGCAACCGATTATCGTGATCAAGCGCAACGGCGGCCACGCCGGGCACCATGGCGGCGCGTGGAAGGTGGCGTATGCGGATTTCGTAACGGCAATGATGTCGCTGTTTATCGTGCTGTGGCTGATGAATTCAAGCGACAAGGTGAAGAAGGCAGTAGCGGGATATTTCAACGATCCCAGGGGCACCGCAACCTTGATGGGTACAACGATGACCGGAACCGGTGAGACAGTGAAGGTAGCCGGCGCCGATGATATGCAAAAGTTGAAGGAGAAGCTGGAGCAGGAGATCAAGGCGAAGGCAGACCTGAAGAAGCTCTCTAAGCAGATCGAAATCACCCTCACGCCGGAGGGACTGCGCATCGAGTTATTGGAAGATAAGAACGGAACGTTCTACCAGAGTGGCAGCGCGCAGCTGAGGGACAGCGGACAGGAGTTGCTGGAATTGCTGGCAGCAGAGTTGAAGACGCTTCCGAATTCGCTGCTGATCGAGGGACACACAGATGCGGCGCAATACTCGGATGACACGAACTACAGCAACTGGGAGTTGTCGGCGGACCGGGCCAATGCAGCGCGCCGTCTGCTGCAGCAGGATGGCGTGCGCAAGGACCAGGTGACGCAGGTGCGTGGCTATGCCGATCAACTGCTGCGGGTGAAGGCGAATCCCTATGATCCATCCAATCGCCGCATTTCGATCCTGGTGAAAAATCAGGAAGCGCTACCGCAGGGACTCAAGGGAGCGGCGCCGGTAATTGCATCTCCCGAAGCTTCGAAGGAAGCTCCCGCGAAGTCCAGGTAGGTTAGCTTCCGTGGTGTAGTCTGGTGCCGAAGCTGGAAATCGTTTACTGCGGGAGTTTGGAATGGCCGTCGTAGCCGGTGTGGATTTCGGCACCTTAAGTGTGCGCGTAACGTTGGTGGATAGCCAGATGGGGCCGGTGGGCACGGCGTCGGCTTCGTATCCGCTCCATCGTCGGCGCGAGGACCCGGATTTTGCGACCCAGTCGCACACCGACCAGATGACCGCCCTGGCGGTTGCGGTCAAAGACGTGCTGGCCGCAACGGGCATCAGCGGTGGCTCAGTAGAAGCCCTTGCGATCGATACGACAGGATCGAGCGTGATTCCCGTAGGTGAGGGGCTTGAGCCGCTGGATGAGTACTACATGTGGTGCGATCATCGCGCCCACGCCGAGGCCGAAGAGATCACCACCAAGGCCCACGCCAAAGGCCTCGAAGCAATCCAGTGGTGCGGCGGTGTGTATTCGCACGAGTGGGGATTTGCGAAGCTGCTCCACTGGCTGCGGCACAATCCGGGCAAGCGCGATTTGTTCGTGACGGCGTTGGAACACTGCGACATGGTGGCAGCCACGCTGTGTGGCGTGAAGAGCGTGCGCGGGCTGAAGCGCAGCGTCTGCGCGATGGGCCACAAGTGGATGTGGAATTCCAAATGGGGCGGACTGCCATCGGAAGAATTTCTGGTATCGGTCGATCCGCTGCTCAAGGGCGTCCGCGCGAAGATGGGCGGCGAGTACCTTACCAGCGATAAGATCGCCGGGCACCTTTCCGCGGAGTGGGCAGAGAAGCTTGGCTTGTGCGCGGGAATTCCGATACCGGTGGGCGCATTCGATGCTCATTGGGATGCGATCGGCTCGCATATCCGCGAAGGCGACGTCGTGAATGTGGTAGGCACGTCCACGTGCATTATTGCGATGGCGCATGAGACCCGCCTTGTGCCCGGTGTGTGCGGAGTTGTTCCGGGCAGTGTGCACCCCGCGTATACAGGGATTGAAGCAGGGTTGTCGGCGACAGGCGACATTTTTGAGGCCATCGCACAACGCGCGGGTACGCGCGTGTTCGAGCTGTCAAAGGGGCTGGAGTCATTCCACGCCGGGCGGACGGGCCTGCTGCGCCTGAGTTGGGACAACGGCGATCGCACCGTGCTGGTCAATCCCGAGCTTGGCGGTGTGACGCTGGGCTGGAATATGGTCAGCACCGCACAAGATGAGTTGTTCGCGGCAATTGAAGGAACAGCGTTCCATACGCGGATCATTCTCGAGCGCATGGCGGAGCATGGGGTGCGCGTGGATCGCGTGATCAATGCAGGCGGAATCCCCCAGAAGAGTGAAGTGCTGAATCAGGTATACGCGAATGTGTTGAACAAGCCAGTACTCGTACCGGCGGGAATTCCGACAAGCCTCGGTTCAGGGATCATGGCGCTTCTCGCGGCAGGCATCTACAAGACGATTGATGAGGCGCAGGCGGCAGTGTGTTTGCCGTTGCGCACAGTCCAGCCGGATCGTCGGGCCGTGGATGTGTATGATCGGCTCTACGCACTCTACAGAGACGTGTATTTTGCGTTGGGGCAGCGGCATGCGGCGGCGGTGCCCCTGGGACGTATACTGCCGGACCTCCGGGAGATTGCGGCGGAAGCGCGGCTATGGGCCTGAGAGATTACGCGCGCCGGTAACCGACGGTGAGCAGCTCGCGCACAGCGGTCTTGCGCTGGCCGTGAACCGGGTTTAACGTGATCACAATCCCTGTTCAACGAGGAGTGCTGTGCACCTTCCTGCCTTGCGTCGTTTTATTCCTTGCCTGCTTCTTGTATTTCCCGGGGTGACCGTAGTTGAAGCGCCCGCCCAGCAGGATGCCGCACCGTGGAGCGCGCCGCATTTTTCTGTTCCTGCGAAGGACTTGTACCTGGCCGCTTCGTCTGCTCCTGTTCCCGACGGCGCAAATGTGACGCTGTTTGACGACGATGAGGAATTCACCTTCGACGAAGCCGGCAGGCTGACGCATGTGGGGCACTACATCTACAAGGTGCTGACCGCCAAGGGCGCTGAAGGTTGGGACAATTTGTCAGTGGGCTGGGACCCATGGCATGAGATGCGCCCGGTGATTCGCGCGCGCGTGATCGAGCCTGACGGCACTGAGCACGACCTCGATCCGAAGTCGATCACCGAGGAGCCGGCGCGCGGAGGCGACTACAAGACCTACAGCGACGGAAAAAGGCTGACAGCGCCGCTGCCGGCAATTTCGCCTGGCGTGGTAGTGGAAGAAGAGTACCTGGAGCGCGAGACAGAACCGTTTTTTGCGCCCGGTCGCGTGGGCCGCGCTTTCTTCGGACATGACCGGACGCCCGTGGCGCACAGCAGTGCCGTCTTCGAAGCACCGCTTTCATTGCCGCTGCGGATTGAAACACGCCTCCTGCCGGGAGTAACACCAAAGCGCGTCGAAGCCAATGGGCGCGCGACCATCACGTGCGAGATTGGGGCGCTCGATGGTATTGAAGCCCGCGATGCAAATCTGCCGCCCGATGTTTATCTATTTCCCGAAATCGACTACTCGACCGGCGCTTCATGGCAGTCGCTCGCAACGGAGTACTCCAAGATCGTGGACAGCAAGGCCAACGGAGACGCGGTGCAATCCATTGTCGCCGGATTGATTGCCGGAAAATCTTCGGTGAACGAGAAAGAAGCCGCAATTCTCGATTACGTTGATCGCGAGGTGCGTTATACGGGCATCGAATTTGGCGAGGCGGCAATCGTTCCGCATAATCCGGCAGAGACCCTGGCGCTGAAGTACGGCGACTGCAAAGACAAAGCGACGTTGCTGGTGGCGATGCTGCGCGCGGCGGGGATTCCGTCATACGTGGCGCTGTTGAACGCCGGCTCACGGCTGGATGTACCGGCGGACTTGCCGGGGATGGGGCTATTCGATCACGCAATCGTGTATGTGCCGGGAAGTTCTCCTTTGTGGATCGATGCCACCGATCAATATGCACAGCTGGGACAGTTGCCCATCAACGACCAGGGAAGACACGCCTTGATTGCGCGGCCGGAGAGCACGGCACTGACGCTGACGCCTGAGTCGGCTTCGCGCGACAACGTGCTGCTCGAGCTGCGGGAAATTCGGCTCGGAGAGAACGGGCCGGCAACTGTGATTGAGAAAACTCTTCCCACAGGCGTATTCGAATCGCACTATCGGTCGTTCTATGCTGACAAACCGGACAAGGAAACACGCGACGGGCTTACAGGTTACGTGAAGGCGCAGTATATCGCCGACAAGCTGACCAGCGTCGAGCGTACAGACCCCGGAGACTTGTCCAAACAATTCGAATTGACGCTTTCGTGCGAAAAAGCCAAGCGAGGATTTACCGACCTTGATAACGCTGTTGCGGCGATTCGCGTGGACACGCTGTTTCAGCAATTGCCTGAAGAGCTGAAACGGAAGGACGATGCAGACGAGAAGAAAAAGGACGACGGGGACAAGCCCAGGAAGCCGCGCACCGCGGACTGGGAACTGGACCAGCCTTTCGTCGCGGAGTGGAAATACAAGATTGTTCCGCCCGCCGGGTTTGTGCCGAAGGAGTTGCCCAAGAACGACACCATCGCGATCGGGCCGGCGGTACTGACAGAAAAGTTTGCAAAGACCAACGACGGCGTGGTCGAAGCTGATCTTGCTTTCGATTCCGGTAAGCGGCGCTATTCGGTTACGGAGGCGACGGCGGTACGCAACAAGGTTGCCGAGATGCTGGCAGCGCCGGCGATCATGGTGAGTTTTGAACCGGAGGGCGAGGCGCTTCTGCACGAGGGCAAAGTAAAGGAAGCGCTGGCAAGTTATCGCGCGCTGATTTCAGCAAATCCAAATGATGCTGTGCATCATTTGCAAGTAGCGCGCGTGCTGCTGCAGGCGGGGATGGGCGAAGCGGCGCGCGCAGAGGCACGCGAAGCGGTAACGCTCGATCCGAGTTCAGCCTTGGCGGAGCGGACGCTGGCAGACATTTTGAAGCATGACCTTGTGGGTCGCGAACTTCGTCCGGGAACCGACTGGGCGGGTGCGGCGGAGGCATACAGAGCGGCGGAAAAGCTCGATCCGGACGATCATACCGCGCAGGGAAACCTGGCGATACTGCTGGAGTACGACGCAGTTGGCCGGAGGTACAGCGGACAGGCGAATCTGAAGCAGGCGGTGGCGGAGTACGAGAAGCTGGGGCCGGACAAGCTGGCGGAGTTGGAGATTCCGAACAATCTGCCGTATGCGTTGTTCTATAGCGGCGATGCGGCGGAAGCGATCAAGGCAGCACAGGGACTGAACCCGCAGCCGGTGGCCTTGATCGCTGCGAGCCGCGCAATTCTCCAGGGAAGCAAAGACGGGCTGGCGGAGATCAACAAGATCTCGAATTCCGATGCGGCTTTCAAAGACACTGCGCGCACTGCCGGCGAGATGCTGATGAATACGCGCAACTATGCGCTGGCGGCGGATTTTCTTGAGGCGGGAGCAGCCGGTGACAATGCAGCACAGACAATGGGGCTGGCCAGTATGCTGCGCGGCGCAAAATGGCATGAGGATTTGCAGTTTGCCAATACGCCAACGGACCTCGTGAAACGGGCATTTCTGCTGACGATGGATCCGAAACTGACGCGGGACAAAATGGAAGCAATCCTGAGCCGCAACGCGCTCGTGGTGTTCCATGCCGACGATCCGGAGGATAGGAAAAAGGAATTGGCCGCGGGCAAGAAGATGAATAGCCAGATGGCGCGGCAAGATAATTCGCTCGATGTGACCATCGACATCCTGCTGCAGGCATTCGATCCCAAGGGTGAGGGAGACGACACGACAGGCTATCGCGAAAAGATACAGATTCCGGGCGGCCCGACCATCACCTTTTTCGTGGTGAAAGAAGGCGGCGCATACAAGCTGCTGGATACTGCGGACAAGCCCAACTCGATCGCGCTGGAGATGCTGGATCGGATCAAGGCCGGAAACCTGAACGGCGCAAAGGTGCTGCTGGACTGGATTCGCGAAGACCAGCATCTGGGCGGCGGCGATGACACCCTGGGTGGCCCGGTGTTTCCGCGATTCTGGATCAAGGGCGAGACGGCGGATGCAAACAAGATGACGCTGGCGGCAGCGGCACTCATGGTGGGCACGAAACCGACCGCGGCGCAAGGCGTGAATCTGCTGGAGAATGCGCGCAAGACCGCGGCGACGGATCGTGATAAGACGAATATCGAACTGGCGCTGGCGATGGGTTATTCCGAGCTCAAGGAGTATGCGAAGCTCGAAGAAGTCGGATCTGAGCTTGTTAAAGAAGTTCCGGAATCACGCATGGCATTCATGACGGAAGTGGAGGGGCTGATTGGACTGGAACGCTACGATGAGGCCCTGGCGCTGGCAGACGCGCGGTTGAAGCTGCTGGATGGCGATGCGGATGCATTACAGGCAAAGATGCGTATCGAAGCAAGCCGGGGAAATTATGCAGCAGCGCGCGGATGGATCCAGAAGCTGATCGATCAGGGGAAGGCGGATCCAAGCCTGCTGAACTCGATGGCATGGTTCTCGCTCTACACCGGCAAAGTGGGCGAGGCCGACGTAGCAACAGCGACAAAGGCCACGCAAATGGATCGCGACAATCCGGCAATTCTGCATACCCTCGCCTGCATCTACGCCGAGACAGGCAAGACGAAGGAAGCGCATGACCTTTTACTGCGCGCCATGGACGATCTGAATCTCGACGAGCCGGATGACGATTACTGGTATGCCTTCGGGCGTATTGCCGAGCAGTACGGCGAGCGCGATACGGCGATCTCGGATTATCGCAAGCTGGAGAAGCCGAAAGAAGCAATGGTCATTCCGACGTCAAGCTGGCAGCTCGCACAGAACCGCTTGAAAGCCATGGGCGCGGAAGGAGCGGCGAATAGCAAGTAGCGTAGCCGGTTCGCAAGAGCAGAGACAGAAAAGAAAGCCGCCGGAAGAGCGAGGGCTCTTCCGGCGGTTTGTTATTGAGTTAAGTTAGGTTAGAAGTCGAAACGCAAGCTGAACTGCATGCGACGGGGGGCGGTGAGCAGTGCGCTTGCAATTCCAAGGCTTCCGTCGGTGAGACCGGTGTCAATGGAGGCTGGATCGAAGCGCACAGCGTTGGTGACGTTGTAGACTTCCCAGGCGAACTTCAAAGTCCCGTACTCCTTGATCTTCCAGTTTTTGCTAAGACCGGAGTCGACGTTGAAATAGCCATCTCCACGGAAGTTGTTACGCTGGCCTGCTTCGCCCGGGTATGGAAGGCGAATGGGGCCACCTGTAGAGGTACCGGTGTTGATCGCGTTGGGATCGGCAAAGTACTGCGGATTGCCGTTGCTGTCGATGTGTTTGTGGGTTGTTACGTTGCCGGTATTCACTCCGAAGCTTTCGATTTGCCAGTCAGTGGACCAACCGGGCTCGAATACGCTGAAGGGCAGGCCGCTGGACCAGCGATTGATGCCGGACCATTGCCATCCGCCAATGAAGACGTCGAGAAGCGTATTGTCGTTGCCGAGAACCTGGCGACCTCTGCCAAATGGCATGAGGTAGACCCAGTCCGCGGTGATGAGGTGATGCGTATCAAAGTCGGATACACCGCGATTGAGATAAGGCTTCCAGGTATTCAGAATATCGCTGAAGGAACCCTGGCCGGTGAACTCGGTGTTGCGTTCCGCGTCCGATCCAAAGTCCATGGACTTTGAAAGGGTATAACTGAAGTCCACCTGCAGGCCGTGGCTCATAGGATGGCGAAGGGTGAGCTGGCCGGCGTTGTAGTAACTCTTGCCGATGGTGTCGAGCGCGTACAGCGACGAGAACTGATCCTGCCAGAACTTCGACTGATAGTTGGCGCACTGCGCACTCGACAGGTATACGCAAAAGAAGTCGATATCTGCCAGAGCCGTGGTCGCACCGTATTGCGAGCGATAAGGCGCCCACTCGTTGTTGTAGATGGCCTGCGTTGCGCTTTCGCCGGTGTAGTCGTAATTTGCCATAAACGGGAAGACATTCTCGAAGTACGGAATGGTGTTCACATCTACCACGGACCCGGTCGCGTTTCCATTTCCATCCGTGGTCACACCGTAGTTCCCTGCGTTCGCATCCACGTCCTTTGAAAGCTGCGTGCCCGCCGCGTAGTAGTCGCCCCCTCCCATCGGGTCGACATAATCGACGGGTTCCGCAAGGTCGAGGCTCTGCAGAAGATGCTTGCCGAACCGGCCTACGTAGGCGCCTTCAATCGTGAAGCCGCCTGGAATTTGGCGTTGAATTGAGAAATCGAAGTTCTCGGAGTAGGGCGTCTTCAGTTTGTTGTCCAGGCCCCAGGTAATGGCGAAGTTGTATTGCGGAGCAGTGAATGGATAGGTCTGTGTTTGTGGCGAGCCGCCGTTGTCGATATTCGGCAGCGTATTGCGGCCGGTGAATCGCGGCGAAGGCGGGTGCTTTGCGTTTCCTTCGATGCCATACACGCCAGCAGGATTGGTAACCGATGAGCTGATGCCGAATGCTCCCTCCTGGTCGAAATTATTGACCAGTGCTTCGCCGTAGTGATCGTAGTAGATGCCCCCACCCGCACGGATGGACGTCTTGCTGTCGGGGGAATAGGCGACGGCCAGGCGAGGAGCAAAGTTATCCTTGGACTTCGGCCAGAAACCCGGTTTGTTATAGTGTGGGCCCGCTGGAGAGAACTGCAAATCCGGCTCGTAGACCTGGCCCTGCTGAGCAGCAGACTCTCTCTCGAGGTACCATGCGTGTGTATCAATGGTGGGCGCGACCTGCTGTCCACTGGTCTCGTAGGGAGTCTGCAGGATGGTATGACGGACGCCGAGCGTGACGATGAGGTTCGACCTCATGCGCCAGGCGTCTTGAACGTACCATTCGAACTCGTTGGCTTTGAAGCGTCGAGTCAGCACCGCACCGTCCGGAAGGAGTGTTCCCGAACTGGCGCTATCGACGTGATAGTTATAAGAGTTTGTGAGCGAAGGGATGGTGCCTACGAGGTTGGCGAAGTCAATCTCGTAGGAGTTGGCAAAGCCGCTCGGGACCGCATCCGCGGGCTGTGGCGGATTCCCACCGAGCCAGTAGGGGTTCGAACTTGCTCCTTGCCAGGTCGTGGCATCCGACATGTGGTTTTGATGGATCAGGCGCCAGTTTCCACCAAACTGGAAGCCGTGTTTGCCCTTGGTCCAGCTAAGGTTGTCGACAATGTTATTAACCGGGACGCTGGTAAAGGTGGTGCGCGTTTCTGCGCTCGTATTCGACAAAAACCGGAAATCAACGTAGTCGCCGGAACCGACGCCGGTATTGCTGTTGCCCTGGCGAATGTATCCGTAGCGAATGTCGTTAATCAGCGTTGGCGTAATGGTCCAGGTATCGCCGGTGACAATGCCTTTGTTGTTGCTCTTGTCGGTTGAGGATGGGCCTTGCCCGGGGAACTCTTCGGCCTCGAGGGTGGTATCCTTTTGCAGGTTGCCGCGAACGAAGATTCGATGCCGGTCGTTGGGCGTGAAGTCCAACCTTGCAATCGAGGTATTCAGACGAACGGGATTGGGCGATGCAAAGGAGTAGGAGCCCCGGTTGTAGGTGTCGCCGGTCAGTGTTCCATTGGCAACAGGCATGGAGTTGAAGTACGCAAGGGCATTCGGATTTGGGCCGGGGCCGTTGGGGTAATCGGACGTATTGCAGATCTGGCATCCGCCATCCAAAGCTGTAACGTCTGAGGCCGACAAGGTCTGCAGGTTTCCCGATGCATCCGGGTAAATGATGTTTCCGGCCGCGTAACTTTGCGTTGCCACAGTGCGAATGATCTGCGCATCTTCAGCCTGACGTTGTGCCTCGAAGTTTCCAAAGAAGAACAGCTTGTCTTTCATGATCGGCCCGCCGGTCGAAGCGCCGAAAATGTTGCGGAGGACTTTGGTTGGCACGTTGGGAAGGCTCTCGTTGATCTGGGCCTGCTTGTTGAACCAGTTGTTGGAAGCGGTCAGCGGGGGGCGGTAATACTCATAGGCCGCACCATGGAATTTGTTGGTGCCCGACTTGGTGATCATGCTGACCTGCGCGCCGGACGAGCGACCGGCATCGGCGTTGGCATTGGCAGTGGTAACGCGAAACTCCTCGATCGAGTCCTGCGTCTCGCGGAGGACCCCTGTAAAGGCGTATCCGTTCACCTGGTCGTTGTCGTCGACACCGTCGATGGTCACGTTGCCCTGATCGGAGCGGCCCCCATTGACGGCGCCACTGCGGCTGTCACCGGAGTTCGGCAGATAGAGCACGCCGGGCTGCAGTGAAAGGAGGTCAGGCACGTTGCGGGTTTCGCTGGGAAGCGCCTGAATGAGTTCGTTGTCGGCGGAGTTACCGAGCGATGCGTCGGAAGTATTCAGAGTCTGCGCGGCGGCGGAGACGTCGACGGTGACGGTGCTCGACTGCACCGAAAGTGCGAAGTCGATGGTCGCGGGCTGGTTGACTAGCAGTTCGGCGGACTTGGTCTGGTCGCCGAAACCGTTAGCGGTTGCGACGATGGTGTACTTCGAAGGAAGGATCTGGGCAAATGAATAAGAACCGGAACTGTCGGCGACAGTGGACTGCGTTTTGCCGGTCGCCTTGTCGGTAATGGTGATTTTGGCTCCCGGAACGAGGGCTCCCGAAGGATCCTTGATTGTTCCGCGAAGTGAAGTGGTTGCGAGCTGGCCAAAGGAAGGTGAGACTGTGGAAAGGATACAAAGCAGTATCCATCCCAGAAGGGACTTTTTCACGGCGTTTCCTCCAGAAAATACTTACTGCGTTGGTCGTGGGAAGCGACCTTTTTTCTCGTCTGCGGGAACGGTACGGAGCCATTCACGCCATGGTTGAAACTACCCTCACTCTTCTGTTGTTCAAAGAGCGGTGCGCATGATGCGGAGTGGAGCAGTGCTGCGCTTGAGCGCCGGCATCGATCACCGCGCTTTGGGAATTCCCTTAAATTTATTTGGTTACCCGATGAAGATTCAATAAAAAAGATTCAATTGCCCCTGCGTATGTTGCGAGTAGGATTCGGAATTTTGTCGCTCCAAGCTTGAAATTCGCCTTATGAACAATTGCAAGTCGTTATTGTTGCTGCTGTTGCATTTGCTGGACGTCAATGAGGGGCTGGAGCCGTTCGGGGGGCTGTTGTGCGCGTTCAACCAGGACCGACCAATCCTCGGGGATGGGCATTTTGCGATCGAGAGCGGGAGGCGCGTCGCTGGCCTCAACATGCACGGCAACATAGAGCTCACTCGAAGACTTGCCGCGAAAGATGCCATGCGTCGGTGGAACATCGGCGTAATCGCGACCCACGGCGGTGCGGATGTGGCGATGGTGCGCAACAAGATTGTTGGTCGGATCGAAACCCACCCATCCCAGGTGAGGCATAAGCACATCGACCCACGCATGGGTCGCGTCTGGAGTGGAGCGGTCGTGGTCTTCGCGGCTGCGATAGAGGTAGCCGGAGACGTAACGCGCGGGGATGCGCACAAGGCGAAGCAGGGCAATCATGGTGTGGGCAAAGTCCTGGCAGACGCCACGGCCGCTGAGGATGGCTTCGTCAATGGGCGAGTCAACGCGCGTCGAGCGGGGGACGTACTCAAAATATTCAAAGAGGCGCTGGTTGAGTTCCTGAACGAGCATCAGGGGGTCGTCGCGGCGTGCGACTTGCATGCGCGCAGCCAGGTTGACCAGGGCCGGCGACTCGACGACGAACTCGCTGGGAAGCAACATCTCCCAGTAGTCGCCCGCTTCGATCATCGCGTCGAGGGCATCCCATGCATCCGGCGAGAGAAAGGCGGGAACGTCGGGCATGGGCTGCTGTTCGACAACGGACTCGGCGACAATGACGAGTTGGTTGTGCTCGCCGGGGATGTCGAAGTGGTGGACGTTATTGCCGAAGTGATCGCGATAGGTGAAGACGCGGCAGCGCGGACTGACGGAGAGCGAAAACGTTAGGCAGTGCTGGTTAGAGTCGGAACGCGGATGCATGCGCGTCTCCATGATGCTCTCGCTCACAGCTTGCGAATAGCGGTAACGCGTAAGGTGCCGGATGGAGTAGCAATTCACGAGTTTCGGATCCTCGGATTAGATCGCCAGCGCGGACTGGATTGAGTACTGGATGTAATAGCGGTACACGAGTTCGTGGATGCGCATGCACTGCTGGCGAATGGTGTGGAGGAAGGCAGCCGCATCGCCGTTCAGGATTTCGCCGATGGAGGTGAAGCTGAGCATCGCATGCAGGCGGCCAATCCCGGCGCTGAGCTCGTCGGGGGGACGGCGCCCCCCCGTGTGCTGAATGGACTGAATGGCCTGGCGGACGCCATCGACAGAGTAGCGGATGGCGTGTGGAAAATCGCGATTGAGGAGAAGGAATTCAAGGATGCGATCGGGCGTTAAGTCGGCGGTGTAGACCTGGCAGTACGCTTCAAATGCGGTACAGCAGCGCAGAAGGCCGACCTGCTCAAGATACTGGTAGCCGGAGTGTTCGCGTTCAGGCGGACTGGATAGCAGTGGCTGGTAGACCTGCAGAAGCGTTGCGATGGCGTAGGCGCGTTCGAGGTAGCGGCCGAGCCGGATGAAGTGCCATCCCTGACCATGGATCATGGTGGTGTCGCTGACGCCTTTGAAGAGGTGGACAGCGTCGATGAGCGAAGAGAGCACGTCGTTGATATTGGAGCGGAACTGAGTCTCGGTGTGCGGCGAGTGCATGAGGTGATAGAGGCGGTTCAGGCGCTGCCACTGCTCAGTCGAGATTTCTTCGCGGATCTGGCGCGCGTTTTCACGTGCGGCGTCGATGCAGGAGGTGACGGACGCAGGATGATGTTTGTCGAAAACGAGGGTTTCAGCATTGGAGCCGGGGTCGCCGTTCCATTCGAGGCCGGAAGGATTCCCGAGGGAGGCGATGAGGCGCTGCCAGTGGGTTTCAGCGCTGGCGCCCCCCGAGTCAAGCATTAAGCTCATCGCGACGTCGAGTTGGCGCACCGTGTTTTCGGCACGCTCGAGGTAGCGGCTCATCCAATAGAGGCTGTCGGCAACACGCGAAAGCATTTTTGTACTCTCCGGAAGTCGATGACTCGCTGTTACTCCAGAACCCATGTGTCCTTACTGCCGCCGCCTTGCGAGGAGTTGACCACGAGTGAGCCTTTCTCGAGGGCCACGCGGGTAAGTCCTCCAGGGACGATGTTGATTTTGTCGCCAAACAGAATATAGGGCCGCAGGTCGACGTGACGCGGTTCGAGCCGGTCCCCGATGAGACAGGGGGCGCGTGAGAAATCGAGGGTGGGCTGGGCGATGTAGTTGCGCGGGTTGGCCTGGATGCGCGCGGCAAACTCTTCGCGCTGACGCGCAGTGGAGTGCGGTCCGATGAGCATCCCGTAACCGCCGCTCTCGCCCACCGCTTTGACCACGAGCTTGTCGAGATTGGCGAGAACGTGCTGACGCTCTTTCTCTTCGGTCATCAGGTAGGTCTTCACGTTGTTAAGAATTGGATCCTCGCCGAGGTAGTAGTGGACGATGTCGGGAATGTACGCGTAGAGCGCCTTGTCGTCCGCGAGCCCGGTGCCGAAGGCATTGGTGACCGTGACATTGCCGGCGCGATAGGCATTGAACAGCCCGGTGCAGCCAAGAATTGAATCGCCGCGAAAGATCAGCGGGTCGCTGAAGTCGTCGTCGACACGGCGATAAATGACATCGACGCGCTTGAGGCCGTCCGTTGTGCGCATGTAGACGATGTTGTCGTGGGTGACGAGATCACGGCCCTCGACGAGATCGATGCCCATCTGGCGCGCGAGATAGGTGTGCTCGAAATATGCGGAGTTGAAGACGCCGGGCGTGAGAAGAACAATATTGGGCTCGGGGCGGCCTTCAGGGGCGAGCGAGCGCAAGGTGGCAAGCAGCAACTGCGGATAGTGCTCGATAGGACGCACGCCGTAGCTATGGAAAAGCTCGGGAAAGGTGCGCTTCATGACGCGCCGGTTGGTGAGCATGTAGCTCACGCCGGAGGGGACGCGGAGGTTATCTTCAAGAACGACGAACTCGCCGGTGTTGAGGCGAAGCAGGTCAGAGCCGACGACGGAGATATAGACGTTGCGGGGAACCTGGAGGCCCCGCATCTGGCGGCGGTAGTGCTTGCAGCTGTAAACCAGTTCGCGCGGAACGACGTGGTCGTTGAGAATCTTCGCTTCAGAGTAGACGTCGCGGAGGAAAAGATTCAGCGCCGTAATGCGTTGGGTTAGACCGCGTTCAATGTGATCCCATTCCTGCGCCGTGACGAGGCGAGGCAGCAGGTCATAGGGAAAGATTTTCTCGGTGCCTTCATCGCGGCCGTACACCGTGAAAGTAATTCCCTGCGTAAGGAACGACAGCTCGGCCGACTGCTTCCGGCGCTGAAGCTCCTCCTGCGGCAGGCGCGCGAGGGTTTCAGCAAGGGCGCGATAGTGCAGGCGAACGTCTCCGGTCGGTTCACGCATCTCGTCGAAGGCGCGGTCGATGGGGTAATCGCCGTAAAGAGTTTCCACTTCCGTCATTGGGCCGGCGCTCATGATTCTGGAGATGTCCTTGCCGCGAGAATCAGGTCTTTGAAAATGGGAGAAAAACCGGCGGCTGCGAATGAACTGCCTGACCCGGAAGACATTTCCGCCCTGAACCCTGTTCTCTAGCTTGTAACACGCTGGACATAAAGGCACAATCAGGGAACCGTAAACGAAGCAGGCGGGCGCACGCTCCAGAAGAGCGTAAGTTCACTCAGGGGCAGCGCAAATTGCATTGACGGGATAGCATCAGATCATGAGCTACGATCTCATGGTCTTCGAGCCGGATGCAGTTCCAGAGAGCCACACTGAGTTTCTGGACTGGTATGCAGGGCAAACGAAGTGGGGCGAAGATCACGGCTACGACAATCCGGCGCTGAGCTCGGCAAACCTCCGCGCTTGGTTTGAAGACATGATCGAAATCTTTCCTCCGATGAATGGACCTTACGCCAAAGAGGCGCGGGCGGAGGATGAAGCGTCGAGTTCCGACTATGCCATTGGCGGCGACTTTATCTACGTGTCGTTCGCGTGGTCCAAGTCGGAAATGGCCTATATGACGGTGTCACGGCTCGCAGAAAAGCACCATGTGGGGCTCTTCAACGCGAGTTCAACCGGCGAAGAGGTGTGGGTGCCGCGAGAAGGACGCATGACGCTGGCGCACGACAAACGCCCGGTGACGCTTGTGGGGCGGATCAAAGATTTGCTGAATATGAGAGAGTAGCGCGCGCCGACCCGGGATTCTAGCCGCAGGCGGATACGGGACTCTCCGCTGGCATGCGTTAACCTGAATCTCTCGGGAGGCCCCGTCTACATGTTCGTGTTTAAGCTTTGTGCCCGCTACTTCCCTGCCCTTTTAGTCTTCGTCCTCGCGATTCCACCGGCACGTGCGCAGAAAGCGCCGATCGAGATCACCGCTGATCTCTCGGACGCACCGCGCAAGCTGTTTCATGCGGAAATCGATTTTCCGGTATCGCCGGGACCGGTGACGCTGATTTCGCCCGAGTGGATCCCCGGACACCACATGCCCTCGGGGCCGGCGTCTTCGATCGTCGGCGTGGTGTTCACGGCGAATGGAAAGACATTGGACTGGCGGCGCGACGATGTGAACCTCTTCGAGTATCACGTCACGGTGCCCGATGGCGTAAAGACGCTTCACATGCATCTGGATTCGATTGTGACGCGGCGCATCTCGCAGCGCATGGCCGCGCTGGAGTGGGAAGCGTTGATGTTCTATCCCGCCCGCGTACCGGTCAAGGATATCCCGATTCAACCCTCGGTGAAGGTGCCTGCGGGCTGGGGAATCGGGACCGCGCTCACGCCGGTCAGCGGCGGATCGTACCCTGTGCCGGCGGCGGGAAGCGTGACGAAGTTTGCCGCGACGACCGTGGAGCAGCTTGAAGATTCGCCAATTCTGACAGGGTTGTATTTCCACGAATATCCGCTGGCGCCCACCATCTCGCCGAAGCACTACCTGGATGTGGCAGCGGATGCGCCGGAGGATGCGAACCTCCGGCCGGCGGTGCTGGCCGAGGTGGCCAACCTGGTGCGCGAGGCCGATGCGCTATACGCGTCGCACCACTACCACGAGTACCACTTCCTTCTGACGCTGTCGGATGTTGCGGGCGGCATGGGACTGGAGCATGGTCAGTCTTCAGACAACGGCGTCGGTGAGAAGGGATTTGCGGACGATGTGCACCAGCTGCCTGAGTCGGATCTGCTGTCGCATGAATTCACGCACTCGTGGAATGGCAAGTATCGTCGGCCTGTGGGGCTCTATCAGCCGGATTTTGCGACTCCGATGCAGGGCTCGATGCTGTGGGTTTACGAGGGCATGACAGAGTACTGGGGGAATGTGCTGGCGGCGCGTTCGGGCCTGAAGAATCCGCAGGAGTACAAGGATGTGCTGGCGATGACGGCGGCGGAGCTGGATTACACGCGCGGCCGCGAGTGGCGGCCAACAGTGGATACGGCGGTTGCGGCGAGCATCCTGCGCGGTGGCAATCCCGCTTGGTTCAATTGGCGGCGCGGGCAAGACTATTACTTCGAAGGCGAAGTGCTGTGGCTCGATGCGGACACGCTGATCCGCAAGATGACGGATAACAAAAAGTCGCTCAATGATTTCGTGAAGATCTTTCTGGGCAAGGGCGGCAATACCGGACCGCTGATTGTGACTTATACGTTCGATGAGCTGGTGCAGGACTTGAACCAGGTAGTGCCGTATGACTGGGCGAAGTTTCTGCACGATCGCGTGGACAAGATCAATCCGCACGTGGATGCGGCGGGGTTGGAGCAGGGTGGATACAAGCTGGTGTACCACGACAAGCCGACGAAGTCAGAACGGATGATTGCGGCGGCGGAAGGGCGGCGCGGCGGCGGCGTGGACTGCTGGTACTCGATCGGCTTGAGGCTTGGGGCAGATGGTACGATCGCCGACGTGTTGTGGAACGGACCTGCGGACAAGGCCGGGCTTGCGCCGGGCGAGAAGCTCATGGCGGTGAACGACAAGGTCTATTCAGGTGATGCGCTGCGCGAGGCCATTCGCGAAGCGAAGGACCCTGCAAAACCGATCAAGGTAATTGTGCAGGCAGACTCGTTTGTATCGACGGCGCAAATTGATTATCACGATGGGGAACGGTATCCGGCGCTGGAGCGCGTGGACGGAACGCCGGCGTATCTCGATGACATCATCAAGCCGCTGACCACGCCGGAGAAGGCGCCGGAGCAGAAAAAGGAAGATGCGGAGTAAACATGTTTAGTGGGGGCGGCCGGGGAGGACAAAGTGTTCGTCGCAGCGAGGCTCATAGAAGTCGCCGGCCATGATGATGGGGCTTGAGTATGCAGCAGGCTTACCGTCGACGAGGCGTTGGGGATAGAGTGCCTTGGCGCCGCAACTGCAGTAGGCGACGAGCTCGGTAATGTTGCCGGCGTAAATGCGGACGAGCCAGGAGAGCTGAAGCATCTCGCCAAACGGCATGCCGCGAAAGTCGAGTTCAAGACCGGAAACGATGACGTCGTGGCCCTGCTGCAGCATGCGCTTCGTGAAGAGAAAGAGATCGGCGACGAACTGGCCTTCGTCGATGGCGATGCATTCGACCCGCTTGCCGATGTTTTGCTCGGTCTCGGCAAGGATGGGGAGAATGGACCAGGGATCGGAGTTGGGGAATTCGACGGCTTCCATTTTCCCGCAGCCGTTGGGGTTGCGGCTTTCGATCACGCCGGCCGCGGATTTGGTGTCGGCGCTGGGCTTGAGCAGCAGCACGCACTGCTTGGCGTATTGGCGGCGAATCTCGATGCGGCGCAGGAGTTCGGCGGTCTTGTTGCTCCGCATCGGTCCGACGATCATTTCGAGTTTGCCAGGCATGATGTTTTTCCGGTAAGAGTGCTCAGGCTGTTTCAGACGAAATCGATCACCCAAAGCGGGCGCGCTTGACCGTCTGACGGAAATCTTCGCCGGTGACCTCGACCTTGACGCACATCTCGGCGAGGCGCGAACGCATGCGGTCGCCAATACGGTCGCCGAGGGTTTGCTCGCGCGCGGCGCGCTCAACGTCGGACTTGGCGCCGCTTCCCGCAGCCAGGTCGGGGTAGTTGGTCGTGATGATGGTGGTCTGCTTGTCGTTGTAGCGGGTGTTGAGGATCAGGGCGACGGTGTCCCACACCCATTCGTTTGGCTTCTGCGCGCCGAGGTCGTCGAGCACGAGCACTTCAGCGGCGAAAACAGGCTTCAGCAGTTCCAGTTCGGTGGTGTTGACCTGCGAGTTGTAGCTGTTCTGGATGTTCTTGAGCAGCTCGCGGTAGTCGCAGAAGAGGCCTTTGCAGCCTTTTTCCTGGATGAGGCGGCGGAGCACGCCGACGGCGAGATGTGTCTTGCCGACGCCAATGGAGCCTGTAAAAAGCAGGCCCTTGCCTGCGGTATCAACAGGGTACGCGTCGACAAATTTGCGGGCCGTGAGATGCGCGCGGCTCAGCGACTGGTCCGCTCCGCGGAAGGCAGTTTCGTAGCCGTCGAGTGTGTATTGGCGGTAGCGCTCAGGAATGCGGGCAGCGGCAAGGCGCCGCTCTTCGCGATCGGCTTCCTGGCACTCGCAGGCGCGGGAGACCCAAAGGCCCGCGTCGGACATGACACGGACCAGACCTACGCCGTTACAGACTTCGCACACACTCATGTTCTCTACCAAGCCTAGCGCAATCGGCGCGGGCGCGTTGCAGTGGGAAAGGCGTACGGGTTGGTGGAAATTACGCCTTGTCCCCGGAAGCGCATCCGAGACCGTGTTGCGGCGTTAAGATGGAAATTCGTTGGGTTTGAGTTCATTGGGAAGGATGTGTGCTGTGAATCGGATTTTGTTGCGCGTGGCCGTTGGAGTTCTTGCAGTTGCGTCAGGAATTGGTTCGATTGCAGTTCGAGCGCAGGAGCCCGGGAATGTTCCGGAGACCAAGGCGCCGCCGCCCACACAGGTTGCGCCAAAGCATCCTGACAACGATTACTGGCGCAAGCACGACGAGCAACTGCTGACCGACTTTCCCTGGCTGGCGCGATTCAAGGAGGCCGATTTGAAACTGGGGCCGCCGGCGGCGGGAGAAAAGCGGGTTGTCTTCATGGGCGACTCGATCACCGAGGGCTGGCACTTCGATCAGCCGGGTGGAGTGTTTCCGGCGAAACCCTACATCAATCGCGGCATCAGCGGGCAGACGACGCCGCAGATGGTGCTGCGCTTCCACCAGGACGTGATCAACCTGCAGCCCAAGGTTGTTGTGATTCTCGCTGGAACAAATGATATTGCCGGGAATACAGGTCCGATGACGCTGGAGGAGACAGAAGCGAATATCGCCGCAATGGCAGAGATGGCGACGGCGAATCAGATTCGCGTAGTGCTGTGTTCGATATTGCCGGCGTTTGACTATCCCTGGCAGCCGGGGCTCACGCCTGCTCCGAAGATCGACGAGATCAACGCCTGGATGCAAAAGTATGCGGCGGAACACAAGGATGTGTACGTGGATTACCACTCGGCGATGAAGGATAGCCGCGATGGATTGCCGGCAAATCTGAGCCATGACGGGGTGCATCCGACGCAGGCTGGGTACGACATCATGGCGCCGCTGGTGGAGGCGGGAATCGCCAGGGCGCTTAAGAGCAAGGAGCAGTGAGACAGGTCATCGGTTGCCAGTTGTCTTTGTAGAGGATGGTTCGGGCATGGGTGCGAAAGTCCCCAGGTCTCAGAATCGAGACCTGGGCACCCAGTTCGATGTTGACCGCAATGCTTGGGTCAATTCTGCCGCGCCGCTATACCGCGGCGGTAGCGTTGGCGGTGTGGGAAATCTCCGTCAGCAACTTGTCGGCGTGTTTTTCTTCGTTAAGGGTCTGCTGCAGGATCTGGGCGTGGTCGTTGAGACCGAGTTGTTCCGCCCAGTCGCGCGCGCTGCCATAGGACGCGATTTCGTAGTGCTCGACCTTTTGCGCGCTGGCGATCAGGCCTGCGTCGCGGACGGCGCCGGGGTCGGACTCCTTTGTGATGTTCTCGCCGGAACTGACAATGGCTGCGAGAATGGAGTCCTTTTTGTCAGCGGCATCGTTGGCCAGATCGCCGAGCAGGCGTTGAAGTCGGGTGACATGATTGCGAGTTTCCTGCAGATGCGATTGAAATGCCTGCTTTAGTTGCTCCTCTTGTGCCTTGTCGATCATCTTGGGAAGGCCGTCGACAATCTGATTTTCGGCGGAAAGCAGATAGCGCAGTTGAGCTGTATAGAGTTCGCGCAGGTTCGGAAAGTCGTTGGGCGTAATGAGTCCCATATAGAAATTACCTCTAGTCAATTTGCTTCCGTTCGTTCCCCCTGTTGGAGGGAAAGAGGCTCTGGCGCGTTGTCCTCGGTGAGCGACTTTGATCGGATTTTCGGTTGCGAAAATGCGCAGAGAAAGTGGGTATCCCGCCGCTGAATCGGACGTTGAAATGCTGTAATTGCTGATCTCAATTCCTTCGCATGATGCGGGCTTTCCAGGCATTTCAAGTTCACCGGCCATACCCCGGAAAATGAGCGGAGTAACGGAGAGACTCAGGGGTACCGCTATGTGAGAAGCCCTGAAAGGGGGTCACAGCAAGCATCTTTCAGACACGTAGAAGGTGGCGTCAGGCGCAAGTTGCAGGGCAGGCGCGGAAGTGGAAATGGTGGGGCGGACGGGAGAAACCGCGGGCCCGGTTTGAATCGTTTGCTCTGGCTGCTGAATCCCAATACAATAGATACGGAAGATTGCAGGAAAGGTTTGTCTTTAGCGATGCCCAAGGAAAAGATTCATCCCAACTATGCCGCGGTGAAGGTTATGTGCGCCTGCGGAAACAACTTTGAGACCCGTTCGACTCACAAGGGCGACATTCACGTGGAAATCTGCTCGAACTGCCACCCGTTCTTCACCGGCAAACAGCGCCTGGTGGACACGGCTGGACGCGTGGAGCGGTTCCGCCGGAAGTACGCCAAGGCTGCCGAGACGTCTCCGGCGAAGTAGGGCCTGGAGCTACGGGTGTGAGATCGGGGCCTCCGCCGTGGCGGAGGCCCTGTTGCGTTACGTGCCTTTGTAGCATTGACTTGTCTTACCTTTTGAAAGTGATCAGATATGCCACGCGCCAAACGCTCGGTTCAAGCTGCGGTAACGATCGATGGCTTCCCGCTGATCTGGCGCCTGCACCGTGAACAGCAGGAGTTCACTTCGGACGGGTGGAAGGGCATTTCGATTCATGTGAGAGTCAAAGAGGCTGCACGTCGTGAACTCTTTCTGGAGTACCCAGCCGTTCTAGCCCAAAAGGTCGGTTGGATCCGGACGTTACCTCCTAGGCCGACGATTGTAGCGGCAAAGGTAGAGGGCCATATTCGGGAAGCGATCGCGGCAGGCTGGAACCCGGACTCTCGCGGCAAACCTTTTTTCTATCAAGTGGCTGAATTGCCGAGTTGACATAGGAAATAACCAGATGGCTGGCAAGGGATTCACGGTAAAGAAGGACTGGGACAATCCCAGGGAGCACGCGATGCCCGAAGGGGTTCGTGTGCCTGCAGAGATGCGGATAGGTCCAGTGCTCGTTTCGCCGGCAACCGTTCTGGCGCCGATGGCAGCGGTTACGGACACGGTCTTCCGGCGGTTTATCCGACATGCCAGTGTGTTTTCCAGGGCTCAGGGATCAGGGGTCGGGAATCAGGAAAACGAAATTGCGGCTGTCGAAGAAATTGTCACGAATCAGCAGTCCGGGTGCGGGCTGCTGATGACGGAGTTTACTTCCGCGGACGGCCTTTCGCGGATGCGGGAGTCGAAGCGGCGGCGGTACCTGACGTTCTACGACGATGAGCATCCAATCGGGGCACAACTGTTCGGCTCGAATGCGGAGACACTGGCGGAAGCAGCGCGGATCGTCGAAGAAACAGGCTTTGACACGGTCGATCTGAATCTGGGATGTCCGGCAAAGCGGGTCGTGGGATGCAACGGCGGATCGGGCTTGCTGCGCGATCTGCCGAAGATCGGGGAGATCTTTCGCGCAGTGAGGCGGTCGGTGTCAATTCCCTTCACCGTCAAGTTCCGCATGGGCTGGAACGATGCGGCGATTGTATGTGTGGAGTTGGCTCGGATGGCAGAGGACGAAGGGCTGAATGCCGTGGCCCTGCACGCGCGGACGCGGGAGCAGGGTTACAGCGGACAGGCGCGGTGGGAATGGATCGCTGCGATCAAGCAGGCTGTGAAGATTCCCGTCGTCGGAAATGGAGATATTCGCACGCCGGAGGACGCCGCAGCAATGGTGGCCCAGACGGGCTGCGACGCGGTAATGATTGGTCGCGCCGCGGCGGCAAATCCTTGGATTTTCAGGCAGATTGCGCAATATACCGCCACCGGCCGCTACGATCTGCCAACATTTGCGGACCGGCATCACATGATTCGGGCCTACTTCGAAATGCTTCTGGCTGAGGCTGAGGCCACCAGGGACTTGCCCCGCGATGCGCGTCTGGGCGAGACTTCGGGCAAAATGAAGCAGTTTGCGACCTGGTTCACGCACGGGGTTCCCGGCGGGGGTCGACTGCGCAAGTCGATCTACCAGGCAAAAACCGGAATGGAAGTCTTGGAGCAGGTCAACGCCTTTTTCACTGCCCCGCCTGCCGCGGCGGACGTTACCGAAGACATCGCCAGGGGAGCCTTCCCCGAGTCCGCGCTCGTGTGCGATTGATGACATCGCGGGCAGAATCATTCTGTTAGGGCAGATGGCCCGATTCGATACAGTGGGCGCACCCTGGTAACCGCGCAAAGTTACCTCTGCACCTTTGTCTTACAACAACTTAGACCAAAGTGGCATGTTCGCAGACATCGTCCGAAGCTATATTTGAGTTACTGACGAGCCAGAGCATCGGAAACCAGATCGACGTTCGGCTTTCGGATGATTGTTTGCAGGTCTTCGCTGAGGCAATTCCCCGATCACAACCGTTCCAAGTGCCGAGAAAGATCGACCTTGATGAATCGGATATCCAAATCGAGCAGTTTGCTTTGGCGCGTCACGATCGCCGTCGCGGCGCTCGGCTCGATCTCTGCTTCATTGTCGGCTCAGCGGTACAGTTTTCGGGAATACATTCAGGGTCTTGGAAATCCGAACATCACCTCAATCCAGCAGGACCGGATCGGCTATCTCTGGATGGGAACCCAGAATGGGCTTTATCGCTATGACGGAAGTCAGTTTCAGCGCTACGGTGCGGACGAAGGGATTCCCGATCGTATTATCGACAACGTCTACATAGGCCCGGATGGAACCCTCTGGGTTGGGACTTCAGCAGGCGTCTACTTTGAGCGCAAAGACGGAAAATTCTCTTCAGTCAAGCTGCCTTATCCTCTGAACGAATTCACCCATCCGACGGGAACCACGTTTACGTCGAACCGCCCGGATGAAGTTGTAACGGCTTCGAGCAGTCATGGCGTGGTGCTGAAACGGCGCGGGCCTGACAATTGGATTGCCCAACCGCTGGATCTGAAGGGCGGCTTTATCTGGAGCGTTCTCTATGGCCCCGATGGTTCGCTGTGGTACGGCTGCGAAAGGGATCTCTGCCGGTTGAATGGCGGACAAACGACACACATGCGCGATGCCGTGGAACTGCCCGAAGAGCAGTGGCTGACCATGATGGTGGCGCGCAACGGGCACATCTGGCTACGCAGCAATCAGCATGTCGTGGAGATGCTTCCCGATGGCAGCCGCGCTTATGTGCGCGATCTGCCGGGAGGGCCAAGGTCAGACGCATATACGACGCTCGCTGAAGATGGCCAGGGACGCATTCTAACCTCGCAGGGCTCTGAGCTGGCGCTTTGGGAAAAGGACCACTGGCGGACGGTCACGGATCGCAACGGCTTGTCCCCGTTTGAGGTGCAGGAACTGTTTGTTGACCGCGAGGGTTCGATCTGGATGGGTGTCGTCGGCCATGGGCTTTTGCGCTGGGTAGGCGAAGACCGGTGGGAGGGATATACCCAGGCCGACGGATTGAGCGACAACCTTGTATGGGCGATTAAGCGCGATCACCAGGGGAGACTTTGGATCGGCACGGATTCAGGACTCGACTGGATTCCTGCGGGCGGAAATGTGCCCAGAATCTGGCACTCGCCGGGTGTGGTCGTGGCGCGCACCGGATCGCTCGAAGTCACTGCGGATGGCGCCATCTGGATGGGCTGTATGGCGGGAAGCCTGACCCAGATTGACCCCAGGACGCTCATCGGCATTCAACAAAAATTGCCGGCGGTGTACCGCATCCTCGCGGATGGGCCGCAACGCCTCTGGATCGCGACCGTGAGCGGGTTGTTCGAGCTTGATCCGAGCGGAGCCGATCGCACGGCCCATCCCGTAATTGATCCGGCGTTTCCAAAAGCGGCACTGCGCTTTACAGATATGAGCCTCGACCAGTCGGGGAACCTCTGGGCCACTTCCGATCAAGGGCTTTTTGAGCACGATGCAAAGGGCTGGCACGCCATCGATCCGGGAACTTCGGGGGCACGACCTGATCTGATTGCCGTTGACTGGAGCGGCGATATCTGGGCCGCCGGTCCATCGCAGGACCTGATGCGCCTGCATTTGAACGGATACAAAGTCGTGCAGGCGGACCACATCGGCCGGCCGCCGCTGATGTCGGAAGAGATTGTATCGCTGGTGGTGGACCATCGCGGCTGGCTGTGGGTGGGCGAGGATGCAGGTGTCACGGTGTACGACGGACATCGCTGGCGGAGCTTTACCCAGGATGATGGGTTGATCTGGAACGACACGGACAGCTTCGCGATGACCGAGGATCGGGATGGAAGCATGTGGATCGGCACATCGGGCGGGCTGAGCCACCTGATCGGGGCGCAGGATGCTCTCGCTGGATCGCCGCCGCCCCCTGCTATCTCGCAAGTGATGCTCGGCACGGTGCCGGTCGCGGACGGCGGCTCGGTGAGTTGGAGTTCGAACCAGCTGACGATTTCGATGGCTCTGCTGTCCTTCAAGGATACGCAGGATATCGGCATTCGTTATCGTCTCATCGGCGAGCAGGATTCCGGTTGGGAAGAGACGCGGGAGATGACGCTGCACTATCGCCATCTGGAGCCAGGCAATTACCGTTTCGAGGTGCAGGCTGTGAATGCGGCCGGCAGCGCGGTTTCCCCGGTAGCGTCATTCGCCTTCACGATCACGCCTTTGTGGTGGCAGGACAAGTACATCAAGTGGGAATTGGCGATTCTGGTGCTGGTGCTGGCCGTATGGACTTGGCGTCGCCGCGTCGGCCAACTTATGCGCCAAAAGGCCCAGTTGGAAGACGCCGTAAAGGGACGCACGCAGGATCTTGAGCGCGAGAAGACAGAACTGGTAAGGACGCGGGAGCAGATGCGTCATTTTGCCGAGCACGACGGACTCACTGGCTTGTGGAATCACCGCATCATCGTGGAACGGTTGCGTGGCGAAGTGGATCGTTCGCAACGCGATGGGTCCCCGCTGAGCATCATCCTCGTGGACCTCGACTATTTCAAGCGCGTCAACGATGCGATGGGCCATGTGGCGGGCGACCTTACGTTGCGTGAAACGGGCTCGATTTTCCAGCGCGCGGTGCGCAGTTACGACTGGGTGGGCCGCTACGGTGGCGAGGAATTCCTGCTGATCCTGCCGGGATCGGATTTTGAGGCGGCTCGTGTCAGGGCGGAACACATGCGCGCCACTGTGGAAGCGACACGGCTCGGCGAGAGCGACAAGACGTTCTCGGTGACCGCTAGCTTCGGCGTTGCGGCGGGCTATCCGACGAACTACGAAGAGATGATACAGATTGCCGATGCGGCTCTCTATCGCGCCAAGAACGCCGGACGCAACTGCGTGATGGCAACGGAAATCAAGTCGACCGTAATTTCGATCTCTGCCGCGGGATAAGGCGGGTCACGCCAGGGGAAGATGAATAATAGCCCGAGCTCCGGGGCCATCCTCCCGATTCACAAGCCGAATCTCCCCCCCATGCGCCCGGGCAATTTGCTGTGCGAGCGCAAGCCCGACACCGCTGCCCTGTGGCTTGGTGGTGTAAAAGGGGACGAAGAGATTCTCAATGTTGGCAATGCCCAGACCGCTGTCTTCGATTCCGATAACAAGATCCGACTCAGCAATGCGCCATCCGATGCGGACCGGCTTGGCGCCATTTGCCAGCGATGCGTCGACCGCATTTTTAAGCAGATTGATCAACATCTGTTCGAGTTGATCGGGATCGGCATTCAGCATGACGGGCGGCCCTGGATCGAGGCGGACGGGAACACGCTGCTCGAGGAGCGCAACGCGCTCAAGCAGCGGGCCTGTCTGCACCGGCTTGAAGTGCGGCGGAGGTAATTGCGCCAGCAGGCGATACGACTGCACGAAGCGATGGAGAGCATCTGCGCGGCTCTCAACGACGCTGAGTCCGCGGCGGAAATCGCGAATTGTGGCGTCGTCTCCGCCGATGCTTTCAGCGCGCGCCAGTAGGCTTCCGGCAATGGATTTGATGGGAGCGAGCGAGTTCGACAGTTCGTGTCCGAGAACACGAATGAGCCGTTTCCACGCAATCTGTTCCTCTTCTTGCAGGGGCTGACTGACGTCGGCCAGCAGCAGCAGGGTGTGCGGCGCGCCGTCCTGGCGGAAAAGCGCTTTGCGGAGGAGCCAGCGGGAGGGCTTAGTCCCGAAAGAATGAATGGTTTGATCGGCGGAGGCGAGAAGATTGTCGAGCGCGAGTTCTCGTGCGCTATGCCCAAAGCATCGCGCCAGGGGGCGGCCAAGAAGCTGTGCCCCCGCATTGTTCACCAATTGCAGAAGGTCTTCGCGGTCAAAAGCAAAGAGCGGCGCGTGCATAACTTCGAGGATGCGCGCAAGCAGAGCGGTGGCCTCGAGCGAGCGCACACGCTGCTTTTGCAGAAGATCGGCGAGGGCGTTGATTTCCCCGGCCAGCTCGCCCAGAGCGTCTCGGGAATTTGCGCCGCGGGCGCGAAATGAATAGTCCCCTTCGCGCAGCGAAGAGACAACGTTGGAGAGGGTCTGCAACGGGCGCATCAAGCCCTCAACAAGCGTGGCTGCGATGAGGAGGAGATAGATGAAGAGGCAAAGAAGCAGCAGCAGCGCCGGAGCAGCGGTTGTATGCTGCTGCCAGAGCAGGATGCCGGCGAAGATAAAAGTTGGCAATGCGAGCAGGAAACAGAAGAACCACGCCCGGCGAATGGCCGAGGGCTTGCGCTTCCGCACGTGCCTTTCATAAGCCATATTTTTCGATGCGGCGGTAGAGCGCTGCCCTGCTGAGACCCAGAGCCTCAGAGGCTTGCGAAATATTGCCGTCGCAGCGGCGGAGAACCTTGCGAATGAGCAAAGCCTCAACCTCATCGATACTCATGTTCTCAAAGTTGGTTGCCGAGGATTTTGCCGAGGCGATGGCGAGATTGGCAGGCTCAATCTCTTCTTCGCGACACAGCAGCACGGCGCGCTCTACAGTGTGCTCGAGTTCGCGCACGTTTCCGGGCCACGCATACTGCATCATCTGTTGCATGGCAGCCGGAGAGAACCCGGTGACTTGCTTGCGATAGCGCGAGCGATTGCGATTGAGAAAGTGAACGGCAAGCAGCGGAATGTCCTCGCGCCGTTCGCGCAGGGCGGGAATGTGAATCTCGACAGTGTTGATACGGAAGAGCAGGTCTTCGCGGAAATTTCCCGCCTTGGCTTCTTCGGGCAGGTTGGCATTGGTTGCCGACAATACGCGTACGTCCACGCGGCGCGTTTGCGACGAGCCGACGCGCTCGAGTTCGCCGGTTTCGAGAACGCGGAGAAGCTTGGCCTGCTGGCGCAGCGGAACGTTGGCGATTTCGTCGAGGAAGAGTGTGCCGCCGTTGGCCAGTTCGAAACGGCCCACACGGTCTGAGCGCGCATCGGTGAATGCGCCTTTGACGTGGCCAAAGATTTCGCTCTCGAAGGTGCCTTCTGGAAGGCCCCCGGCATTGACGGCAACAAGGGCCATGCGTGATCGCGGCGAGGCGGCATGCAGAAGCTTGGAGACGATCTCCTTGCCGGTTCCGTGTTCACCGGTAATGAGGACGTTAGCGTCAGATGGACCGACCTGCCCGATGAGTTCGAGCACGGGCTGCATGGAGGGCGCTGCGGCGACGAAGTCGGGCATTCCTTCCGCGCGCAGCAGCCGATTTTCGAGTTCGAGCTGGCGCGCTCGGCGAAGAGCCTGGTGCAACTCGGCGTGAACGCGAACAAGCGAGATCAGGCGCTCGTTTTCCCAGGGTTTCTGGACAAAGTCGCGGGCGCCGCGCTTGATGCTTTCGACAGCAAGGTCGATGTTGCCCCAGGCAGTCATGACAATGACCGGCATGCGCGGATCGATTTCCTGCAAACGAGCGAGCAGATCGAGGCCTTCCTTGCCTGAGGTCGTGTCCCGCGTGTAGTTGAGGTCGATGAGCAGGACATCGTAGTCGGCCTGGCCAAGCGCCTCGAGAAGCAGTTGCGGCGACCGAACGCAGTCCACATGAATGCCCTGCGGCTCAAGCAGCAGTTCCACGGCCTCGAGGATGTGCGGTTGATCGTCGGCAACTAAAACCCGGATTCGATCGCGCTTTCTGGAATCTGGCATCTTAATGGTTGTCCGCTCCCACTACGCCGGTTTTCGCGGCCTCGATCGAAATTCCATAATCCTCAAGCACCGAGCCGGTTGAGCGCTTCAGCTCGATGCGCGCTTTTTCGTACGCCGTCTGCGCAGTTACGAGAGCTGACTCGGCTACTGCTAGGTCGTGCTCCGCTGAGAGCGTCTGCTGGTTCGATCCGGCGCCCAGTTTCTGCTCCTTCTGCATGATATCGAGCGTCCGTTGAGCGAGGTCGCGTGCCTCTCTTGCGGCATCCACGCGGCTGGCGCCCTGTTCCAGCGCATATCGGGCGTTGCGCACTTCAATCACGATGTTCTTCTTCAACTCTTCAGCGTACACCTGCGATTGACGGTACTCGAGCTCAGTGCGGTACTGGTCGGCCTTGGCGACGCGATTGCGCAAAGGCATCTGGAGTTGGAAACCAACCTGGTACTCAGGCGAAGAGTTGTTCAGGGCGTTCTCGAGAGTGCCGCCATACCCACCAGGAGCAGTGTTGCTGCCTACGAATGCAGGGTTCGGGACTCCTCCGAATGCCGTTCCAGAGTAAAAGCCATAAACACTAAGCTGCGGCAGCAGAGCGTTACGCGCAGTTTTGCGGCTGAGTTCGCGGTTACTGAGGTCGAGAGCGGATTCCTGAATCTCGGTACGATTCTTGAGAGCATCAGCGATGCTCTGCTGAAGCGGCTCAGTTTCCGGCTGTATCTGGGCGGCGAGATGATCCGTCGGCACTACTGGCAACTCCTGAAGAACGGGGTCGTCGAAAGAACGCGTAATGGCGTTCTTCATGTAGAGTTCCTGGAGTTCGAGGTTCGTACGCGCAACCGTCAAATCCTGCTGGCGGGTGGCCAGTTCGCTTTCGGCTTTCAGAACGTCCATCTCAGGAATAGCCTGGAGGGCGAGTTGCTTGCGGCTGGTGTCAAGCGTCTCAGTGGCGAAGGCGACCGAGTGTTCGCCAACCTGCTCGGTGTCGTAAGCGTTCACGAGGTCCCAGTAGATATTGCAGATCTGGGTGACGGTCGCGATGATCTGCGCCTTGAATGCGATATCTCCAATCTTCTGGTTCGTCCTGGCAATGCGCAGGTAGCGCAAGTTCGGCCCAACTCCAAATCCGGCGAGTAACTGCTGCTGGATGATGACCTGCAGGTTCGAATAAAGCTGAGGATTCAACGTGTTGTTCGGGCTGTTCGACGTCTGCCGGTTGTTGTTGAAATCCGTTTCAAAGTAGGTACCGGTTGGAAAGGCCTCTTGAACGCTGACATCCGCAAGGTTTTCGTTCTGGTGATACGAAGAGACACCGTAGAGGGTCTGGTTGGTCAACTGTTGCGAAGTGTGGTCGTTGTAGACTTTCGCCACGATGAAGGGATCGTAGCTGGAAACATTGGTTCCAACACCAAAGGTGGATTGTACGAGACCACCATTTCCGGCGCCGGCACCGCCGCTACCGGTACTTGTGCCACCGGCGCCGCTGCCGCCACCGCTTCCGCTTGCCGCGCCGCCGGGTGTGCCGGAGACGACCCCGGTATTGACGCCTCTCACGATTCCGCCCGCCTTCGTGCGCAGAATATCCATCTGCGCGATGGGCAGGTTATAGCGCGCAATCACCAGATCGAGGTTGTTCTCGAGAGCGAGATCGATTGCGTTGCGCAGTGAGAGATAGAGCTTGCCGTCGCGAACGAGCGAATTGAGGCGAATGGAGTTGGCCATGCTGGGAGGCGGCACAATCTTGCCGCGATACGCGTCGAAAGGATTGCGAGAGTGCTGCAGCATCTCGTTGAATGGAACCCGATCCGTTGTCTGCAGCGTTGTCGAGGGCTGAGACGCAGTTTGCGCCGGAGCGCTTGTGGACTGCGACTGAAATGCTAAGGCCATGTTGGCTTGAAGGAAGATGATTGCCGCACCCGCAACGGAACGCTTGCCGATGGAATTGCCTGGATTGTTTTTCAATGCCTTCACCTGTGGGTTCCTCACTGTGCGCTGACCTCCGAGGCGGCGGCCTGCAGATTCTCGTCGCGCGTCATCCAGCCATCGCGGAGCTCGATGATGCGCTTGCCGTAGTGGGCGTTTTCTTCAGAGTGCGTGACCTGCACGATGGTGGTGCCCGCGCGATTAAGTTCGCGGAAGAGGTCCATGATTTCGCGGGCCTGCGTGGAGTGCAGGTTGCCCGTCGGTTCATCGGCCAGGAGCAGCGACGGCGCGTGCACAACGGCGCGTGCAATGCCAACGAGTTGCTGCTGTCCGCCCGAGAGTTGGTTTGGAAATAGATCCTTCTTGGCAACGATCTGGAACCGATCGAGGATATCGGCAACCATGCCTGCGCGGTCTTTCGAGGGCAGGTTCTTGTACGACAGCGGAAGATCGATGTTCTCGGCGACGGTGAGGTCATCAAGGAGGTGATAGCTCTGAAAAACCATGCCGATGCGCTGGCGGGCGAGGTCGGCGCGCTGTTTGCGATTCAGCGAGTGCACCGGGGTTGAGCCGAACCAGTATTCGCCCAGCCAGCTGTCGTCGAGCAGGGCCAGCACGTTCAGCAGCGACGACTTCCCTGCTCCGGATGGACCCATGATGGTAAGGAACTCTCCCTCGCGAATGGTGAGATTGATGCGGCGCAGCACCCAGGTTTCGGCGTGGCCCGTTTTATAACTGCGCTCGATGTTTTTCAGGTCAATCATGATGTTGTTTACTCCGATCTCAAGGCAAAATTTGGGTCGACGGCAGCGCCCCCTTATGTACCTCATAGCTCCCAGCGCGCCGGGCAGGCAATGCGGCGGCCACACAAAGCATGACTACAGTGAGAATGACAGCTCCGCATAGCGTCAGCGGATCGAATGTGGAGACTCCGTACAACTGACTGCGGAAGAGACGGCCAAGAGCAATGAGCGAAGGAAGAGCAACGGCTGTAGCCACGGCGGCAATGATTGCCATTTCGCGAACGACGAGCAGAACGATGACGGATCGCGATGAACCCAGCGCGAGACGGACGCCGATCTCGCGGGTGCGCTGCTCTGTGGAGTAAGCGAGCACGCCGTAAAGCCCAACCGCGGCGAGAATCAAGGCAAGGCCGGCAAATCCGACCGCGAGAAAGGCGAGAGCACGCTCATCGGATGCGCTGCGCGCGACTTGGGCATCCATGGTGCGAAGGCCATCAACGACCAACGTTGGGTCAAGCTGATGGATCGTCTGGCGGATGGCGCCCTCAAAGGTGGCCGGCGGGGCCGAGGTCTGCACGTACACCGCCAGCCCTCCCGGGTGCTTCATCTGTGCGTATGCTTGGTAGACCGCGGGGCCAAGAGGTGTGCGCAGATCCGTATGGCGGATGTCGCCAACGACACCGATAATGGTCAAATTGAACTTCGGCTTGTCGCTTGAGCCTTCCATTAAAAGGCGGCCGATAGCGTTCTGCGGAGTTCCGAAGAATCGCTTGGCAAAAGCGAGATTCACGATGGCAACTTCCGGCTGACCTTTTGCGTCTGCGGCAGTGAATTCCCGGCCAACGAGAATGGGCTGATGTATGGTGGCGAAGTAGCCAGGCGTGATCCGCGGCTCCTCGAAGTTCATGCGCTCATCTTCAGCCGGCTTATAGCCCTGGATCGAATAATTAGACGTTTCGGTATCGCCCACGAGCTCGGGATCGTTATTGGCCGCGACAGAAACAACGCCGGGAATGCGGCGCAGAGAATCAATAGAGCTGTTGACGATTTCCGCCGTGCGTTCGTCGCCATATCCAGAGTTAGTAGGATCGAGCGAGAATACGGCAAGGTTCGACGTTTCGAATCCCAGCGACTGATGACGAAGATTGTCAAGCGTGCGGAGAAAGAGTCCGGCGCCCCCGAGCAACAGAACACTGAGCGCGATCTGAGCGCCAACGGCGAATTTGCGGAAACGCTGCGAATCGCGAGAGAGGGTCCCGGTGTTTTGCCGCATCGTCCCCGCAAGATTGGGCCGGATGAAATGGAACACCGGAGCGATGCTGAAAAACAGCGTTGCCAGAACGGAGATCCCCAGCGTGAACAGCAACACGCGCGTGTCGACCGAAGCCGAGTAAGGCTCGGTCCCTGGATCGGAGTTGGTGAGAATCCGCACCAGGGCCGTTGCAACCACCGGCGCAAGGAGAATTCCTGCGATAGCGCCGGTAAGGCCAAGGACGCCTCCCTCGATCATCAACTGCGAGAAAATGCGACTGCGGCGTGCGCCGAGCGCATAGCGCATCGACATTTCGCGGGCACGATTGGCGGCCCGCAAGAGCAGCAGTGTTGCCACATTGATGGCGCAGAGCAACACGAGCAGGCAAGCCATGCTCATCAGGATCACGAGCGGCTTTTGCAGATCGATGCGATTGGGATTGAAACCCTTGGAGTCGTCGAGAACGCGAATGCTCGACCGGTCTAGAAAATCTTTGCGGAATCGCTCGGATGTTGACTTGAACGTAGTAAGTTCCTCGGCACGAAGGGAGTGCCAGAGGGGGCCCATGCCTGCTTCCGCTTGCTGACGCGTGACGCCGGGCTTCAGACGCGCGACGAGTGTGAGCCACGTCGAATGGTGATTCTTAAGGTCGTCGAGTGGCGCGCGCCAGGGAATCGCAAAGTCGATCATGCTGGCGGGCACAAAGACGCTGGGTCGATAGCCGCCGATAGCGGAATCGAAGTTGGGCGGAGCAACGCCGATGATGGTGAAAGAATGGCCATTGATGAGGATCGTCTGGCCGATTACGTCGCGCGCAGAGCCGAGGTGAGTGCGCCAGTAGTTATAGCTGAGCACGGTGACGGGGTTAGCATCTTTTGCCGTGTCGTCCTCGGGCGTGAAGAGGCGACCGACGGCCGGCTTGAGACCGAGTAGCTGAAAGTAATTGCCGGAGACAACTTCGCCGTCATTGTTCTCCGCCTGGTTGTGCCAGGAGAGGCCAACCTGCGCTTTATCGGCGGCAAGGATGCCGGTGAAGACTTGATTCCGATCGCGCAGGTCCTTGTACATGGGATAGGAGAAGTAGTTGAGATGACCATCGCTGTCGCCGCCAAAGCTGCTCATGGAGCCGTTGAAGGCTCCACTCCACTCGAAGCGAACCAGTTCCTGCGGGTGCCGGACGGGAAGCATGCGCAGCAAGACCTGATCGAAGAGGGTGAAGACGGCTGCGTTCGCGCCGATGCCAAGCGCAAGCGTCAACACCACTGTCATGGTGAAGCCCGGCGACTTGCGCAACTGGCGAAGCGCGTAACGAAGATCCTGCACGAACGAATTCATTGTGACCTCTCCTTATTCAGTACGCAGGGCCTGCATAGGATCGATGGAAGCGGCGCGGCGGGCGGGAAGCCACGCTGCGAGGATAACCGCGATTGCCAGCAACGCCATCGCACAGCTCAACGAGAGCGTGTCCAGCGGACGGACGCCGAAGAGCATCGACATTTCAAGACGCGTGGCGCCGACAGCGAGAACAAGTCCCATCGCGAGGCCAATGCAGGTCATGCGGGCCGTGTCGCGCAGGACGAGCAACGCGGTGGTTTCGCGCGATGCGCCCAGAGCCATGCGAATGCCGATCTCGCGGTGCCGCTGGCTGACCCGGAACGCGAGGAAGCCGTACAGGCCAACGATGGTGAGCGCCAGGCCGATAAAGCCGAGCGCGGTCACCAATTCGGCCATCATCTGGTAGTTGCCCGCGGAATAACGAATCAGTTCGGGAAGCGACGTGACCGTCATCGGATCCAGCAATGGGTTGATGTGGATGAGCACCTGCCGCACGGGCTGAGCCAGGTTCATGGCATTTTGTCTTGTTGCCAGCGCAAAGGTGATCTCGCCCATTTGTGACAGGTGAAAGGGCATGTAGATATATGGCTCCGGTATCTCACCGATCTGGTTGATTGGAGCATCTTGCGTAACACCAATAATGCGTGCCGCCGTGTTTGGCAGTGAGCCGTCGCTATAGCCGACAAGTTGTATCGTCTGGCCGATGGGATCCCGGCCGGTCCAATATTTTTGCGCCATGGAACGATTAATCAGAATTACAGCTGGACCCGGTTGATCGTCAGCCGGCGCGAAACCACGGCCACGTAGAATCCGTGTGCCGACGACGTCAAGAAAGCCTGAACTGACTGCGTTGTACTTGATCTCAATGGGTTCGTGGATCTCAGGGTGACCCGGAATCATTGCCTTTACCGAGATGCCGCCCTCGGAGAGACTGAGCGGAGCGCGGATGGCATATGCGACGCGATCAACACCTGGCATCGCTTCCATGCGCTGAACGACTTGATCGCGCATGGGCGCGTCCGGTTCCTGCGTCCAGGCAAGCAGAACCTGCCCCCGCGTGAGGCCGATGGACTGTGTGCGCGTGTTGATAAAACTTCGCACCAGGGCGCCAGTCGAGACAAGCAGTGCAAACGAAACGGCGATCTGCAACCAGATGGCTGCACGACGAAGCAAAGGTGTCCTGACCTCGGTTCTTGCGGTGGACGATGATTGCAAAACTGGCAGCAGCTCTGCACTTGCGACCTGACCTAGCGGAACCAGAGCGAGTAGCAGCAATGTGACAGCCGAAAGCACCGCGGCAAAGGAGAAGACCCTCCAATCTAATTGGAAGCTGGTTGAGGTGTCGCCAATAGCGACCAGCATCGCAGGCTCGCTGACCAGCAGCCTCGGCAACAACTTCGCAATCGCCGCGGCAAACGTCACACCCGCAGCCAATCCGAACGTGCCGAGCAGCAGATTCTCCACCAGCAACTGCCTGGCGACCGTGCGGCGGTGCGCGCCCAGCGAGAGACGCAGGGCCACTTCGGGCGAGCGAGCCAGTGCTCGCGCCAGCATGATTTGTGCGAGGTTGAGTGTCCCCAGCAGAACGACACATCCGACAATGACAAAAAGGACGAGCCCCGTCATTCCCGCGCGCTCCATTCGATAAGAGAAATCGCTGACGGCGCGGGCGCCGCGTCCCTGATCGTCTTTCGGATCCGCCGCCGCGAGAGCTGCTGCCGTTGCCCTCACTTGCTGGTTGACTTGAGAAAGTGTCGCACCAGGAGCGAGACGGCCCAGCAGCTTGAACCAGCGGAATTCGCGCGAGGTCAACTCACCTGCGCGAGCGACAGCAGCCCAGGTCTCCACGGGCATCCACAGGTCGCGATCCATTCCGTTGTCGATCTCACGGAATGTTGGGGGCAACACACCCCAGATTTCCACCGGGGTGCGATGATGTTCTCCCCGCATGATGGAAATCTGCCGTCCGACAATGTTGGGGTCACCGCCAAACTCGCGCTGCCAGAAGCCGTAGCCCAACAACACGCCGGGATGGGTGCGAAGCTGTGCAGCGTCGGACGGCGTGAAAATGCGTCCCAGTATGGGATGGACTCCAAGACCTTCAAAAAAATTGACAGACACAACGTTAGTCAACAACAACGCAGCCGTGCCATCGGAACGTTGCATCATGCTGCCCCGCCGGCCAAGGGCAACTACGGACTTCAGGGCCGTTGTCCGCTCGGCCAGAGTCTGATAGTCGGAATAGGTGAAATAAGTGTCCACACCTTCCTCGGCAGAGGAAACCTGGCGGGTTGTGGCAAAAATACGCACCAGCTCGCTCGGATGCGGAACGTGAAGCGGATGAAGCCAGAGACCGTCGATCAGGCAGAAGATTGCCGAGCTCGCGCCGATGCCAAGCGCGAGTGTAAAGATCGCTGTAGCAGCGAATCCCGGTGCTCGCCGCAGCTGACGGATTGCATAGCGCATGTCGCTGGCCATCCTGTTCATCCCGCTCGGTCTCCTTTCTGCTAGTCGATGCGCAGCGCGCGCATGGGTTCAATCGATGAGGCACGCCGTGCGGGAATAAAACCGGCGGCGACGGCACAAAGAACAAGCATGAGAGGCGCGCCTGCAAGCGCCCACGGATCGTAACTTGCCACGCCATAAAGAAGGCTCTTCATCAGGTAGCCGGCATAGAGCGATGCAGGGATACCCAGACAGAGGCCGATCAAAACCTGCCAGAGCGCGCCGCGCATCACCATCGCCAGCACGCTCGAACGCGTGGCGCCAAGTGCCATGCGAATGCCGATTTCACTGGTGCGGCGTACAACAAAGTACGACATGACGCCGTAGAGTCCGACCGATGCGAGAATGAGCGCCACGATGCCAAACAGGGTTGTGAGGCGCGCCACCAGCCGGTCCTGCGTAAAGTTGTTGGCGACCTGCGAGTCGAAGGTGCGAAGATCGACCACGGTCAAATTGGGGTCGATCGATGCCAGCGTATGCCTCAGAAGCTGGTCAGCGTTCTGCTCGGGCCTGCGGAAGTTGACGATGATGGCATCGATGAACATCGATTGCGTTTCGCCCCCGATGATGGCATCGATAAACGACGGCGGCTGGCCGGCACCGGCCCAGGTCTTGTAGCCGTTGTAGTACTGCGCAAGAGGCCGCAAAAACACGGGGCGTGGCTCGCTGCGCGGATTGTTCATCTTGAAGTCGTGAAAAACACCAACAATCTCAAATGCGCCGGAATACTGGGGCAGATCGATGCCGAAGTGCTTGCCAATAGGGTCTTGATTGGGATAGAAGCGCTTCACGAACTCCTGATTGACTACGGCAACCGGTTGCGTGGCCTGTGTGTCCTGATCAGAGAGGTCACGGCCATGAACGATGGGTACGCCGACTGCTTGAAGAAAGTGCGGACTGACGCGGTCCCACGTGGACCCACATTTGTCGTTGGGCCCGGGAGCGGGGTGTCCCTGCTGAATGACACACTCGCCCCAGTTATCGCCTTCCAGCGGACTGTAGAGGGCCATGCCAATATTGGCTACTCCCGGCAAAGACGAAAAGCGGTCTTCGATCTCGCTATAGAGCGCGGGAAGCCGCTCTGAAGTGTAGCCCGCTCCCGCCGGGTCAACGTGAATCACGTAACGATTTGCTGTGGTGACACCGAAATTCTGATGCTCGAGGTTATTCAACGACTTGGTCATCAGAATGGCGCCGGCCAGCAGCACAAGCGACAGGGCAGCCTGAAAGACAACGAGCGCGCGCTGCGGAAATGCGGAACGGTCGCGCGTGGAGCGATTGACTCCGCGCAGCACTTCAGCAGGCTGAGCATGCGACGACAGCCACGCGGGCGCAAAGCCAAATGCCACGCCGGTGATCAACGAAACAAGGAAGGCAAATCCAAGCACTGTGAGCGAGGGGCTTGCATCGATGGGCAGGTTCCGGGCATCGGGAAACGCCAAGGCAAGAATTGTCCGCGATCCTTCATATGCGACAGCCAGTCCTGCGAGCCCGCCGAGGCAACTCAGCAGCACGCTTTCCGTGACGATCTGCCGGATCACGCGAGAGCGGACGGCCCCGAGCGCCATGCGCACAGCTATGTCGCCGCGGTGCGTGGTGCTGCGCGCAAGGACTAAATTCGCAATGTTGGCGCAGGCGATCAACAGCACGACCGAGGAAAGAATCATGAGCATCTTGAGACCGCGGCCGGTCTCCTGCTGCATACTCTGGATGCCGCCCCCGCCGGGCACAATGGTCACATGCTGTTTGGGAATGATTGCCGAACCGCCGTGATCCGTATACACGGTGCGGGTATAGAGCCAATTGCGCAACGCCGCGGAAAGCTTTTGTTGAAGCTCAGCGATATTGGTGCCGGGCCGGACCCGGCCCAGCGGATAGAGCCAGTTTTGTTCGGCGTGATGAAGGATGGAACTGTCGCCGCGCGCGTAGGGCTCCTGGTTTACGGGTAGCCAGAAATCGGGAGGATTTTCAGATACGCGGTCGCCAAAAAATGATGGAGGGGCAATGCCGATGACCGTAAACGGATGCGCCTGGATAGACACGATCTGGCCAACAATGGATGGATCGGCGCCGAACTCATTCTGCCAGGAGCGGTAGCTGAGCACAACCGCAGGGGAGGACGTCGGACGATCGTCCGTGTTGCTGAAAACTCTGCCTGCGTACGAGCCGACTCCGAGCGTCGAAAAATAATTTCCTGTGACGAACTCGCCGTGCATTTCACGCGGAAGAGTGTTGCCGCGTCGCACGCTCCATTGTGACTGCCCAGCCTGCATCGCGGCCAGCGACTCAAACTCCGGAGCGGAATCTTTCAAATGCTGATAAAGATCGTAAGAGAAAATGTCGAAGTCACCATTCTCTCCGACGAATCCGCCGTTGACGCAGCAATCATCGGTATCGCCGATGCGATAAAGCAGCGACGGATCGGCAACGGGAAGCGAGCGCAGCAGAATGCCCTGCACCAGGGTGAAGATCGCCGTATTGGCGCCGATCCCGAGGGCCAGCGTAATAATCGCGGTGGCCGCGAATCCCGGCGATTTACGCAACTGGCGCAGCGCGAGGCGAAGATCCTGCAGCGTGTTGTCAAATATTCGTTTCATCGCGACTCAGCTCCGTAGCGTTAGGGGTCTGGATCGTGCCTTGTTTATTCGTTTCTGAGCGCCTGCATCGGCTCAATTCCCGCGGCACGCCGCGCCGGCACAAAACCGGCAATCAGCACAGTAAGCGCCAGCGCGATGGCTGCACCGCCGAAGCTGATTGGATCAAAGGGAGCGACATTGAACAGCATGGAGCGCAATAACCGCACGGCGGCGATGGAGCCAAGGCCGCCGGCGACAAGTCCGACGAGGATGACTGCCACGCTACCCTCAAGGACCAGGCGAAAGACTCCACCGCGCGACGAACCCAGCGCCATGCGCAGTGCAAACTCGCGATTGCGTTCAATTACGGAGAAAGCCATCACTGCGTAGAGTCCCATCATGGCGACAAGCACACTGCAGATGGCGTAAACGCCCAGTAGTTCAGCAGGAATGCGCGACATTTGATATTGGGCAGCAGAAACGTCACTGAGGCTGCGAACATTCTCAAGAGGGAGGGATACATCGAGATCCGCAACCGCTTTGCGCAACGGCGCTGCAACTGAATCCGCACCGGCACGCGCGTGAATGGCGATGATCGCGTAGCCGGATCCCGATTTACCCTGCAACATCGGCAGAAAGACGACCGGATTAGGGTCGGTGTTATCGGGGCTGTGGTATGCGAAGTCGTGGACGATGCCCACGATCTGGCGCTGAACCTTGTCTATCACAATGCTGCTGCCGAGTGCGTTGTCCTTGGGCCAGTAACGATGAGCCATCGATTCGTTGATCACCGCGACCTTGGGGGCGTTGTCACTATCCGATGCAGTGAAATCGCGGCCCTGTTGCAGCTGAATGCCGGCGGTGTGAAAGAAGTCCGGTCCATCGAAGTCCGTCACTACTGATTTGTCTTCGCCTTGAGCCGGGACATGACCTGGAATGCTGAAATCGCGCGTGTTGCCGGATCCCCAGTCACCCATAGGCAGATGGGTAGTCACCGTGGCCGAGGAGACGCCTGGCGCGTTCTGCAGGCGATCGAGAAGCTGGGTCAGAAACAGGCGGCCGCGATCGTCGTTATAGCCGGCCCTTGACAGGTCGATAGTGGCCGTCAGCGTGTTGGCGCGATCAAAGCCTGTGGGGCGATTGAAGATGTTGAGCGAAGTGCGCGTAAGCAGGCCGCAGCAGGCAAGCACGATGAAGCAGATGCCGAGCTGAACACCAAGCAGGGCGCGCTGGCCGATGCGCTTGCGCGACGAGCCCGCGACGGCGGCGCTGCCCTCATGAAGAGCTTCGCGCTGAGACAGCCGCAGGGACTGGCGAATCGGGTACATGCCGCAAATCAACGTCACCAGGATGGCGATCGCAGCGACGAACGCCGAGATGCGCCAATCGGTATGAAGATTGAAGGCGAGAGGGAAGCCAAAGTCTGGCATCAGCACATAAAGTGCGCGGGAAATACCTACACTGGCGGCCCATCCTGCAAAGGCCCCGACAAGAGCGAGTATCCCAGTCTCGATGAAAACTTGCGATGCAATGCGCGACGGTTTCGCGCCCAGAGCCGTACGAATGGCGATTTCGCGACGGCGCCGCGCAGCGTGCTGCCCCAGCAGAGATGCGATATTGATGCTCACCAACGCCATCAGCAGGCAGGAAGCGCCGAGAAGGACAGGCAGCATTTCGCCGATGACGGAGAAGAATCCCCGCTGGAAATGCGCAGAGTCGTAGATGTTCAGATCCCAGCTGTTGAATTGATCGTTGTGCTGCGCCAGAGCAAAGGATCGCGCGAGGGTGTGAATTTCAGCTTTGGCGGTCGAGTCGCTGACACCGGGACGCAGCCGAACTACGACCTGAAGCCCCTCATGCTGCAGCGGATCGGGCGGGGCATCGGCCGCGAGATCGCGTAAAGCGGAAAGGGGGACCCATGCAGATTCAGCGAGGCCTCCGAAAATGCCCGCAAACTCCGCGGGTGCAACGCCGACGACGGTGAAGACATGTCGATTGATGGAAATGGAGCGACCGATAACGGAGGGGTCTGCGTTAAATCGGTCGCGCCATAATCCATCGGAAAGGACGATCGCGTCCATCGAACCATACGCGCGGTCGTTGCCTGTCGGCTGGAAGAAAGTGCCGAGCTGCGGTTCAACTCCCAGCATCTGAAAGTAATTTGAAGAGACGAGCCCGGCCGGAATCGCCTGTGGTTGCGTATTCGGTAAAGCGAGGTTGAGCGGAGCAAAGTCGAAGGCGGCCGCGTCGCTGAAACAGCGCGACTGCTGACGCAGGTATTGCAGCTGGTCGTAGTGGACCGAATACCCATCGCTGCCAAGCACCGTGGCCGAGACGAAGCGCAATGAGCGTGCATCCCGTACCTGGGGCCAGGGATTAAACAGCACGGCATTGGTCCACGTGGCTACCGTGGTAAGCGCGCCGATGCCCAGTGCGAGCGTCAGCACCGCCGTGAGTGTGAAGCCAGGCGACATGCGGAGCTGGCGTACCGCGTAACGCAAGTCCTGGCCGAACACTTTAAGCCTCCACTTCTTCAGTCAGCTTCTTCAGCTCGTCTTCCGACACAACCTTTCCGTCGAAGAGATGCACTTCGCGCTCGGCATGCTTGGCAAAGCGCGGATCGTGCGTCACCATGCAGATGGTCGAGCCCTCGCGGTGCAGGTCGGCCAGCAGATGCATGACAGCTTCGCCGTTTTTCGAGTCGAGGTTTCCGGTGGGCTCATCAGCCAGCAGGATTGAAGGAGATCCAGCCAATGCACGGGCCACGGCAACACGCTGTTGCTGACCGCCGGAGAGCTGTGCGGGATAGTGCCGCATACGGTGCGCCATGTTCACGCGCTCCAGGGCTTCTTTAACGCGCTTCTTTCGCTCTGCAGAGGGCATACCGGCGCGATAGGTGAGCGGCAGTTCCACATTCTCTTCCACCGTGAGATCGCCGATCAGATTAAAACTCTGGAAGATGAAGCCGATCTCCTGGTTGCGAATGCGCGAGCGTTCACCAAAACTCAAATTCTCAACCGGCTTATTGTTGAGCAGGTATTTTCCCCCGGTGGGCGTATCGAGCAGACCCAGGATGGACAGCAGCGTCGACTTGCCGCAGCCCGACGGTCCGGACATAGCCACGTACTCTCCACGCGAGATGGTGAGGTGAATGCCAGAGAGCGCGTGGGTTTCCACTTCATCGGTGTAGAAGACTTTGGTCAGGTCTTCAATCTCAATCAGCTTGTCGTTTGCCATCCAATCCCCCTCGTAAAAATCAGTTGTCAGTTATCAGTTGTCAGCAGATCAGAAGAGAAATTCATTCCGTTCCGATTACTGGCCGGTCCCTGAAGATTGCTATCCGTTCGCCCTGCACTTTTACTCAAGGCGAATGCGATCTACTCCGTCGTAGCGCGACATGTCGGAAAGAATCACGGTATCGCCTTCCTTCAAACCGTCGAGTACTTGAATGCTGTTGACGGAAGCGATTTCCCCACTTTCACTTGAACGCGCTCCGCGGTCTTGTGGTCCGGAGACTCCTTGAATAGGCTCAACGTCGAGTTCTCGTTGCCCAGTGCGGGACGCCCGACATAGAGCACATCGTGCAGATGCTCCAGGTCGATGGAACCATCCACGCTCAACCCCTTTACGGCGCCCGCGAGGAAGAGGCCCATCGAGTTGTACGTCAACGGTGCGCGTTCCGTTCAATACGGCTGGGTCAATTCTGGTGACATGGCCCTGAACGACACCGTTGTGCGTATCGATTGAAGCCGGCAATCCGATTGAAATGTCGCGCGCCTGGGTTTCAGCGAATCTGGAGAGCTGCCTTCAATTTCCCGAGTTGCACCACTTCTGCCAGCGAGGTGCCCGCAGTGACGTGAGTACCAACAGACATCGGAACCGGAAGCGGATCGACTTCTCCGGCAATGCCCGCGCGGACTTCCAGCGCGTCAGTCTGCTTCTGATAGAGCGCCAACAGCGTCTTCGCCTGGTCAATCTTGGCCTGCGAGGACGCAAGTTGCACCTGGATATTCTTCTCGTTGACATCGAGCTGCTCCAGGCTGAGCTTGTGCTGCGCCGCAAGCTGATCGGCCGTGCCTTTCGATTTATCGTAGGCGATGCCGGCGATCACACCCAGTTTGTACAGTTGCTCGTCAGTCTTTGCCTGCAACTCGTCCTGCGAGTTTTCAGCGTCCACCTGCGCGGCTGCGATCTTCTTGTCCATCAGGGTGCTTTGCAGCTGCGCCTGCTGGGCTTTGTAATCGGATTCGGCTTGCTTAACCTGCAACTTGGCGTCGAGCAGCTTCTGTTCGAGCTCCGGAGCTGAAAGGTCCATCAAGATGGTGTCAGCCTTGACGATGGTGCCGGGAAGCACGCGGATGCGTACCACGGTGGCGTCCGTGAGCGCCGGGATGAGCTCGATCGAGTCTTCGCGGGGCACAAGGGTTCCCGTCGAACCGCGTACCTGCCGCGTGAAGTCGCCCCGCTTTACTGTGTCTGGCCAAATGGTTGACGCATCGACCGTGGGGGCTGCCGGCTTGAGCCGGGAAACCAGTACCACCGCGACCGTAAGGACTACCACCCCAATGCCGGCCCAAATATAAAGGCGGCGCCGTTTTTGCTTCTTCAAGTCTGGCCGTGCGATATCCATCACTCCAAGATGGGAGCACTTGCCATGCCAAAGGGGATCAAGCGGTTAGCTGCTCCAAACAAAAGGCTTATGAAGGGTAAGACTTTGAAGGTATGAGAGTTGAAGTGACCGGTGTAGATCTGTAGTGTCCGTTTTCGAACAGGTGCGGGCGGAAGGATTCCTGGCGCAGGCCGGAGATCGCGGAAGGAAGCCCTTCTGCAATCTCCGGTCTATTGACTTTCGTCTGCTGGCGAAACCTGGAGCTGGTTGGCAGCTTACGGGACCGTAAATCCGACAATGTAGCCCGCTGGATTCTGATACAGGCCATCCACCGTAAACATGTCGCCGCCTTCGGTGCCCTGATTTGGGTTGAGGCTCACGCTGCCATTGCCGGAGGCGTCGGTGGTGAAACTGGGCGTGAGCGAATAGGAGTCCGAGTCATACAAAAACCTGCCGTTGTGCTCCACTTCTCCAAAGTTGGTGTTCGCAGCGGCGCCCTTCACCGTGAACACCATTGTGCCGTTGGACAGAGTTACGGTGCCGCTGGTCAGGGGATACTGTGCCTTCGCCGTCGCTACCACTCCGCCGTTGGTTGAGTTCTCGGGAAGGAGGATCGACATGTAAGTCAGACTATTGAAGGTTGAGGATTGTGGATTCAGCCAGGTCTGCAGGACGGTATTTCCACCCGAATCGAGAAGCGAGAAGTCGCCCGCCCAATTCCCGGATTGAGGAAACTTCACGGTCGAGCTTCCAGCCCCGCTGCTGTTTGTGGAAACCGTCGTGACATTGAAACAGGGGGGAGTCTGGTAACCGCCGTTCGAATACACGGCAGGGCAGAACTCCACCGTATACATTTGATTGGCTGTTTCCCCGTTCACCTCGGCGGTCGTGTTCCCGCTCGTATCGATCGTGACCTGGCCATCCTGGGCCAGCGGGCCCGTCATGGTCAGTAATGGCGACCTGTACTGCGTGGTTGGTCCGCCCCCGCCTGTGGCTACAGTAATGTCGCGATATGCGTACTGATGATCCCCGGAACTGCTGCGCGCGTCGAATGTCAGATGATAGGTGCCCGGCGCCAGCGAGACGGTTTGGTCCATCGTGCCGCTGTTGCTCACGCTCGCGAGCTTGGTGCTGCCGTTCCATAGCTCGAAGCGGTACACACCCCCCGTTACATTTGCGGCTGCATTGATTTGCATAGGTGAAGTCACCGTGGCGTTCTCTGCCGGCGTACAGACGTTGACACCTTCGCTGGACGGGGCCGTGCACGCTCCACCGCTACCGCCAGTCACTGTGATGTCGCGATAAGCGTACTGATGGTCCCCGGAACTGTTGCGCGCGTCAAAGGTCAGATGGTAGGTTCCCGGCGCCAGTGTGACCGTCTGATCCATGATGCCGCTGTCTTCGCTCAGCAGCTTGGTGCTGCCGTTCCATAGCTCGAACCGGTACACTCCACCGCTGACGTTTGCTGTCGCGTCGATCTCGACCGGCGAAACGACAGTGGCGTTCTCATCGGGTGAGCAGACATCTACGCCCGGGGCCGACGGGGTCGTGCAGCCTCCGCCGCCACCGGTGCTCGCTGTCTGGCTTACGACCACCATGTCAAACGGCGATGTAATGGTATAGGAGGCATCCTGCGTAACCGAGGTTGAAGTCACCGTAAAGACATACATCTTGTTCTCTGACCTTGAGATGGCATAGAGATGGTTGCTGGTGTCCCACGCCACCTGATCGATAGGTGTGCCGGTCAACAGCTTTTGGTAGAGCGTAAGCGGAGCGGCCCCGTTGAAGTTGTAGATCTCGATTCCATTCCCCGGATTCCCCGCTCCGTCGCCGGCATTTGCATACAGCGCAAACATTTTCCCGTCGGGAGAGAACGTCGAGTAAGGACCAGTAAGCGACGATGTCGGCATCGTGCTTGAAGTATTCGTAGTGGATAGGTTTCCGCTCGCATCCACCGTGTAGCTGCCCAGTTGGGGCGGATTCGAGTCGTAAGGATAAAGCTGAAAGACAACGTAGTTGCCCGTTGGAGAAGCGTCGGGATATTCAACGTTGTAATTGCCATTTGAAAGCGTCGGGTCCGTCTCACCAAACTGCATCGATTCCAGCGTGCCCGAGCTTTCTCGCCGAAAGCCGATCGGAGTGGAATAATGTCCCGAGCTTTCGTCGGCATACGCAAAGGTCTCGCTTCCAAGGATCGAAGGCAGGTCAACCGAAAGAAAATTAGGGCCGCTTTGCTGTCCAAAATTCTCCTCGGTATCTCCATCGAACGTAAAAGAGCCGTCGCTGTTGATTTTGTAGGTCTGATATGCCGCGCAGCTCCCGTCGCCGCCGTTTTCGAGCAGCACATAGATATACTGTCCCGAATGGTCCAGCACCCCGCTGGCGAGGCCGCCTGTTCCGCCTCCGCACGCGCTTCCGGAGTAGTCAAGGAAAGGTATCTGGGCCTCCTGGGATTGAATCGCACCATTGGCCCCCACCGCGTACGAGTGAATCAAGGTCTTTCCCAGCGTGAAGAACTGCGAACCGGTGCCGCCGATAATCTGTGTGCCGGGTTTGAACGGCGATCCCGGAATCGCGCTGAGTTGACCGGCAGACGAAGCACCGTAGCCATACACGGGGCCTGCCGAGCCTCCGACCTGGACATATACATAAGCTGCGGTGGAAGACGATTGCGCTGGCGCCTCTTGTACAGCGGCAACACAAGAAATAAGCACAAGGGTGGCGGCGAGGCCGAGACCCCTGACTGAATGCGTCATTGGTTTTTCTCCCGATAAATGTGTCGGCCCGCTTTTCGGATTTCAGATGAGATGGGGAATGCGGGAAAAGGAAGCCAACCGTGGGCTACCGACTAGCCGACGTGCGTCTGAAGTAGCACGAACTACTTAGAACGCAGGTACGAAAACGTCGTTGTTCGGATGAAACAGTTTTTCGCAGGCGAATTCGATTACATCGAAAACTCTTACACCATTCTCTCAACTCGCCGATCGCGTTCGCTGTTACATGCGCTCGACGGCAAGAGCCACGGCGCTGCCGCCGCCCAGGCAGAGCGATGCGATTCCTCTTTTGGCTCCTCGGTCGACCATGGCGTAGATCAGCTTGACCAGCACCGCCGCACCGCTGGCGCCAATAGGATGGCCCAGCGCAACAGCTCCGCCGTTTACGTTGACACGCGCCTGGTCAAGGCCAAGTTCGCGAATGACGGCGAGAGCCTGCACGCTGAAGGCTTCGTTCAACTCAAATAGATCCACCGATTCAAGCGACCAGCCTGCTTTGGCTAGGACTTTGCGAATCGCGTCGATGGGCGCGAGTGAGAACCACTCTGGTGCGCGACCGGCCTGCGATTGGGCACGAATAACAACCATAGGCTTCAGATCCAGTTCCCTCGCCCGCTCGATGCTCGTGACAACCAGTGCGGCAGCGCCATCGCTCACGCCGGGCGCGTTGCCGGCGGTTACCGTGCCGCCCGGCTTAAATGCTGGTTTGAGTTTGGCGAGCACTTCTGCGCTGGTATCGGACCGGATGGCTTCGTCGGCATCGAACGCGCGCGGCGCCTCTCCTTTCTTCGCGGAAGGCACTTCGATAGGGAGAATCTGGGCGCGGAAGCGGCCTGCGGCGGTTGCGGCGGCCGCGCGCCGATGCGATTCGACAGCGAAGACGTCCTGATCTTCGCGGGTGATGTTGTACTTTTCAGCCACCATTTCCGCGGCTGCGCCCATGTGAAACTGGTTGTAGACATCCCAGAGGCCATCGTGGATCATGGCGTCAACCAGAACGCCGTTGCCCATGCGATAGCCGGTGCGTGCCTGGGGCAGCAGATACGGTGCGTTGGACATCGACTCCATGCCACCCGCCACGACGATCTCGGCGTCGCCTGCTTGAATAGCCTGTGCAGCAAGCGAAACCGCGCGCAGACCCGATCCGCAGACCTGGTTCACAGTGAGCGCTCCCACTTCAGCGGGAAGACCGGCAAATATGGCGGCTTGGCGCGCAGGGCTCTGGCCGACGCCTGCCTGCAGCACGCAACCCATAATGGTTTCGTCGACCTCGGCGGGTTCAACACCGGCTCGCTTCACCGCCTCGCGCACCACCAGTGCGCCAAGCTTTGGTGCGGTGTAAGACTGCAAAGAACCTTGGAATTTCCCGATCGGCGTGCGGACGGCCGAGACGATGACGACCCCTGTCATGAATGACTCCCGAAAAATGAGATTGCAGCGTTACCTATGATAGGTCCCGGCAATTAGATGCGGCCAGCTTCGCGAAGTTCGCGAATCTCATCGTCGTTAAAGACGCGGGAGCGGATGAGAAAGCGCACGCCCTCGGGGTTATCGAGCGAGAATTGGCCGCCCCGGCCGGGCACTACGTCGAGCAAGAGCTGGGTGTGCTTCCAGTATTCGAATTGGCTGCGGCTCATGTAGAAGGGCTCGCCATCGACCTCGCCAAGTTGTACATCGGAGTCGCCGACCATGAACTCACCGCGCGGGAAGCACATCGGGGAGCTGCCGTCGCAGCAGCCCCCCGACTGGTGGAACATCAACAGCCCGTGCTTCTCCCGCAAGACGCGGATGAGGTGGACGGCGAGGTCTGTGGCTTCGACCTGTTTAGGTGGTTCGGGCATTCTTCCCCGCGCTCTAGAAGAAGCCGAGCTTCTTCGGGCTGTAGCTGACCAGCATATTCTTGGTCTGCTGGTAATGGTCTAGCATCATGCTGTGCGTTTCACGGCCGATTCCGGATTGCTTGTATCCGCCAAATGCCGCGTGCGCGGGATACGCGTGATAGCAATTGACCCAGACACGCCCGGCCTGGATGCCGCGGCCAAGACGATGAACACGGTTGACGTCGCGCGTCCATAGACCCGCGCCCAGACCGTAGAGCGTGTCGTTGGCAATTTCAAGAGCGTCAGACTCGTTCTTGAAGGTCGTCACCGAAACGACGGGTCCGAATATCTCTTCCTGGAAAATGCGCATTTTGTTGTGGCCCTTGAACACCGTCGGCTGCACATAAAATCCGCTTTCGAGTTCGCCGCCAAGGTGGGCGCGATCGCCGCCTGCCAGCACTTCTGCGCCTTCCTTTTTGCCGATATCGATGTAACTGAGTATCTTCTCAAGCTGCTCAGTCGATACCTGGGCGCCGATCATGGTGTCGCCGCCGAGGGGATTTGCCTGCTTGATCGCCGCGACGCGCTTCAGTGCGCGCTCCATGAATTTGTCGTAGACACTTTCCTGGATGAGTGCGCGGCTGGGGCAAGTGCAAACCTCCCCCTGGTTGAGCGCGAACATCACGAACCCTTCGATCGCTTTGTCGAAGAAGTCGTCGTCCTCGTTGCATACATCGGCAAAAAAGATGTTGGGCGATTTTCCGCCGAGTTCCAGCGTCACAGGAATCAAATTCTGGCTCGCATACTGCATGATCAGGCGGCCGGTGGTGGTTTCGCCGGTGAAGGCAATCTTGGCGACACGCGAGCTTGAGGCCAGCGGCTTGCCGGCCTCCAGACCGAAGCCGTTCACGATGTTGAGCACGCCGGGAGGCAGGATGTCGGCGCAGAGTTCCGCCCACACAAGAATGCTGGCCGGGGTTTGTTCTGCAGGCTTCAGCACCACGCAATTGCCCGCCGCGATCGCCGGAGCGAGCTTCCATGTCGCCATCAGGATCGGGAAGTTCCACGGAATGATCTGACCGACTACGCCGAGTGGCTCATGGAAGTGGTAGGCGACCGTGTCGTGGTCGATCTCGGAAATGGTGCCTTCCTGCGCGCGGATGCAGCCGGCAAAGTAGCGCCAGTGGTCGATGGCGAGAGGAAGATCGGCGTTTACGGTTTCGCGGATCGGCTTGCCGTTGTCCCAGGTTTCGGCGAGCGCCAGGATGTCGAGGTTCTCCTCCATGCGCTGAGCGATCCTGTTCATTAGGATGGCGCGGTGTGTCGGACTGGTCTGGCCCCAGCTCTCGCGGGCTGAATGGGCGGCGTCGAGGGCACGGTCAATGTCCTGGGCGGTGGAGCGGGGAATCTCGCAGAATGTCTTTCCGGTAATTGGCGTTACGTTCTCGAAATACTGGCCGGTAGCAGGCTCAACCCACTTGCCGCCAATGTAATTGCCATAGCGGGGGCGAAAGCTCACCTTGTCGCTGAGCTTGCCCGGTATCGGTTCTGTCATTGTTGCCATCGAAATTCCTCCGGGGATAGGCCGCGCGAAATCAGCAGGGGCACGCGGAGGAGGAATCATACATCCGCACGGGTACTGGTGGGGAGGGTCCGGCGAGTTGCAATCAGTGAATATCTTCGCGCACAAGCAAACACAAGATCAAAGTCAGGCCCTTCTCTATGCTCCCGTATCAAAGGACTCACGGAAGACTCTTCAGAATTCGAAGACCCGGTAGTTTTTGGTCACTGAAGCTCGGCATAGGTTACTCGCTGCGCTACTCGTAACGAGCGGATATGCTATCGGTCACCGTTTGTGCGTTACGTAACCGGGTTCGCAGGTACTACTGAATCAGTGAGATAGCCCCAACATGCCATTGTGAGGCAAATCACCCACTGCTAGGCTTTAGCAGACTCAGAGGAGTTAATGAGTGCGAACCGGACCGCCAGTTTCATCCCCGGCCCAGTTCAAAACGGCGGGTAGCCGGTAGGTTTCCGTAGTGCGTGGAGGATCATCCTTATGAACGTGCCAACCGCTTTTGCGAAAACATCTGATAGAGACCAAGCCACGTGTGCGCGTCTGCTTCGCTACTTCCGTTTGGGAGACACCGGCGGCGCTTTAGTTGAGATGGCCTTGGTGATGCCAATTTTGCTGTGCCTGATGACAGGCATCTTCTCGGTCTCAACAGCCTTGTATCAAAAGCTGCAACTTGCCGAGGCGTTGAGCAGCGGCGGACGTGTTCTGGCGGCAGAGCGCGGGTTAACTGACCCATGCGCAGACACCGTCGCGGCAATTCACAGTGCAGCCCCTGGATTGGCTACGCAGAACATCGGCCTGACTATCACCATCGATAGCATTCCTTACGGTTCAAACACGTCAACTGTGTCTTGCCCAGGAGTCGTTGGCAGCGGAGGGGCAACAACCGGAGCCGGAGGGGCAAACAATCCAAACATGCCCGCTGGCGCAATCGCCACGATTCAGGCTACCTATCCCTGTTCGTTGTCTATTTACAACATCAGAGGATTATCGTGCGCTATCAGCTCACAGATTGCCGAGGCGATCCAATGAAGAAGAACCTTATTACTATCCTTCGCAATGAAAGCGGCCAGGTTCTTCCCTGGATGGTCCTCCTGATCACCTTGTTCATGGGTGCAGCCGGGCTATGCGTTGACCTCGGCCATGCCTATGTTTGTTACCGTCAACTGCAAGCCTCGACCGATTCGGCTGCACTGGCTGGCGCCTATGCGATGACACTTTCCGGCGCTACCGCGGATACCGTCACAACCGAAGTGAACGCCTTCAGCTCCATTCAAACTCCAACCGCCGGAGCCAACGCCACTGGAAATCTGCCTAACGCTGCGGTCGAGGTCAAATTCGGTTGCGTAACCGGCTTTGCCGTGGTGGATTCGAGCTGCACGGCATTTGGGAATAACGTAATCCAGGTTCGCCAGCAAGCCGATGTACCGACCTATTTCATTCGAGCGCTGATGTTCTGGAGCCAGAAACCTCCTAGCACACTAAGACTTAACGCGGTTGCAACCGCAGCCATGCAGAGCGGTCCACCGGAGCAGGTGAATGTGGCAATGGTCGTCGACACGACAGCGTCCATGGCCAGCAAGGACACCGATCCAAACTGCGGCAAAACGAGGATCTACTGCGCCCTGGAGGGGGTTCAGACCTTGCTTCAAGGCCTCACACCGTGTGCTGCTGGGTTCACGGGTTCGACCTGCACCCCGTATGACCGGGTGAGTTTGTTCACCTTTCCGTCCATTGAAGCAAGCCAAGTGACGGATGACACCAACTGCAGCGGATCCAATCCCCAAATCGAGTCGTACGCTACCCCCGCGGCCGGCACCTCTTGGTCTACTCTGTCAACTGCGACCACCACCTATCAGATCACCAATTACGCGACGAACTATAGCGCGACGAATGGCAAAGGTGGCGCGTTGCCCAGCACAACCAGCTCAACTATAGTCGCGGCCACATCGAATACCGGCAAGTGCGGCATGAACACTCCCGGTGGCGCGGGTACGTATTACGCGGGCGTCATCTATGCGGCCCAGGCCTCGCTCATCGCCCAGTCGACGGCCAATCCGAACACCAAGAACGTCATGATCATCCTCAGCGACGGCGACGCCGATTCCGGCAGCGGAACTAACACTTGCAACAATCTGCCGGGGAAGCTATGCATGCTCAACTCGACGGGAGGGGCTGCAACCAACAACGGCGCAACCTATCCGTCTCTTCAAGACCAGTGCGCCCAGGCCGTCGCCGCAGCAAACTATGCTACCAGCCAGGGCACCACTGTCTACACAGTTGCTTATGGGTCTCCGGGTTCCGGTTGTGCATCAGACGTTAAGAGCAAGACGAACCCGGCAGGCACGAATATTACACCTTGCCAGACAATGCAGCAGATGGCGAGTGCCTCTACAGATTTCTACTCGGATTCCACAGCAACCGGCGGAGGGGCCTGCCCGACACCCCCGGACACCCCGGATGCCTTGGATGGAATCTTCTCTAGTCTGGCATCCCAGTTCAGCACAGCTCGACTGATCCCCAACAACATCATTTGAGGCGGCAGGAAATCTTGACTAAGCGAGCCGGAGATCGTGAATCTCCGGCTCGCGCATTTGTGCACGCTGAATGCCGGACGTGCGCTGTGACCTTCGCTGCCGAATAGTTCTAATTGAAGAGAGTCAACGCGACCCTCAACTCGCAGCGCCCATTGAGAGGATCTCGAACAGCGCCGATGCCTTCCGGCTTTGGAAGTCCATCTGATCGGCCTTCAGCGGCTTGCTGAAAAGAAATCCCTGCACATCGTCACATTGCTGTTCGCGCAGGAATTGCAGCTGCCGTTCATTTTCTACCCCCTCGGCAGTGACTGTGAGATTCAGACATTTCGCCATCTGGATGATCGCGGCGGTGATGGCTTCTTCATTGCCATTGTGGTGCAGGTCACGAATAAAGCTGCGATCGATTTTCAGCTTGCTGACCGGTAGTTGCTTGAGGTAGCTGAGGCTGGAGTAGCCGGTCCCGAAGTCGTCGATTGCGAGACGAACACCGAGTGCTTTGAGTTGGCTGAGAACTGCAAAACGCATGTCCTCTGTAGCCAGCAGAAGACTTTCGGTAATCTCCAGTTCCAGATGTTCGGGATCCAGCCCTGTCTCCTTCAAGACGCTTCGTACCAGCTCGCAGAAACCAATCTGCCGGAATTGAACGGCGGATACATTTACTGCCACCGGCACCTTGCTGCCGATGTCGTGCCACCCGCGGGCATGCCGGCAGGCGGTTCTCAACACCCACTCACCAATGGGCACAATCATGCCGTTTGCTTCGGCGATTGGAATGAATCTTTCCGGCGAAACCAGGCCGAGTTCCGGATGTTTCCACCGAAGCAGCGCTTCCCAGCACGATACGGCGCCGGTTTGCAGGTTGAATTCAGGTTGGAAGACGAGGTAAAACTCCTCCCGCTCGAGGGCGCCGCGCATGGTGTTATCAAGCTTGAGGCGCTCGACAGCTTGCGCCGTCATTTCCTCAGAGAAGAAGCTGAATGTATTGCGGCCCCTGCTTTTGGCAGCGTACATGGCCACGTCTGCATTCTTGATCAGGGTCTCCACATCCGTGCCGTGGTCCGGGAAAACACTGATTCCGATACTGCAGGTGACGCTGAGGGAATTGCCGTTCAGATTGAAAGCAGGCTTCAAATCGCTCGCGATCCGCTCCGCGACAACGGCCGCATCGGCAGCCGAATTGATCGGGCCGAGAGCGACCATGAACTCATCTCCACCCAATCGGGCAACGGTGTCTTCGTCGCGCGCACAAGCCTGTAGTCTCTGCGCGATGCTCTGCAGCAGCTCATCGCCCCGCGAGTGGCCGAGACAATCATTGATAACCTTGAAGCTGTCGAGGTCCAGGTGTAGTAACGCGATTTTTTGCCGTTCGCGCTTCGCAGTTACGATTGCCGTTGTGAGCCGATCGTGTACGAGAGCTCGATTGGGCAGGTGGGTCAGGGAATCAAAGTAGGCCAGGAACTCAATTCGGTCCTCGGCGAGTTTTCGCTCCGTAATGTCGACCAGCGAACCCTCAAAAATCCGGCTCTCGCCGTCCTGCCCACCGACCGCCTTCAGGCTGCACAGAACCCATCCCTTTGTCCCATCCAGCCGCTCAAACGATTGTTCTGTGCCGATGGTAAAACTCGCATCCGCCACCGTTTCGTGAAGCTTCTGCACGATCTGTTCTGCATGCACGCTGTCGCCAAGCATGTGGTGTCGTCCGCGGTATCCAAGCATGCGGGCGCAGGCATCGTTGCAGTCGAGAATCCTGCCATCCACCTCGGCAATGTACATCCCGGTCAGATTGCGTTCGAAGATATTGCGATAGCGTTCCTCGAGGGCCATTTCGTTTTTGAGCTTTTCGGTGATGATTTGAGTCTGTCTGTTGACGCGCCTGCGAAGAATGAAGACCCATCCGATCACGCCCAGTGTGGCCATCGTAAGGCCAAAAAGACAGAAAACAGCTCTCTCCGGTGTAAGCCATGTCGGAGAGGAGAGCACCTGGATATCCCCCGGCGAACGGAGCACGACTTCAAATTCCGATGGATTCCCGTTCTCATCCGCTTTAACAGCACAAATTCCAGTCAGTGATATCCGGCTGCCCTCTTGGGCATGCAGTGGCCATGAGGCTGTGTGAGAAAGGTCAGCCACAAATGTCACATGGTCGTCGGACTCGAAGTCCAGTTTTCGCTGATTCACTTGCTGAAGGTGATTGATGAGCGTACCGGTGATGCGAATGAGTTGTGCATCAAACTTGCCTTTGAGAGCGACCCGCCCGGTGATAGGGGTGATCGTTGGCAACAAGTGCTTTCCAGTCGAACGAAAGCTTGCCGACTTGAGCACTGGACTGTAATTGCCGGCAGCAGGAAATCCAATGACTTCGACCTCATCCCCCTCGCGGAGCGGGCTTCCATCCTGGCTCTCTGCGTAAAGACCGCCCGAGCCATCCGTCAGGTAGATGCCCACTTGCGGGAATCGCGCTGTGACTGTGCCCACCACCTTCACCCTGTGCTCGTCCGGAAGATCGGCCGAAAAGCGGCGCACATCGGCAATCGGAATCACTGGCACCGCAAATGGATCCCTCGGCTGCGCCTCAATGATCTTGATGTCGTCCAGGGTAGGCATGAACAAGTGAAACGAAACGAATTGATCGCGGCCATTGAACGAGGTTCCGCACACTCCGCTGAAGCGGACCTTTGCATCGATCAATTTGACGGGAAAGGGCCCCTGATAGGCGGGCACCCTCACCTTAAACGCGCCGGTCGGAGTTGCAACGTCGATCAGCAGGACGTTGCCTTCGTCCTGCTGAACAAACGAACGGACTACACCCTCCAGTTGCACCCACTGGCTGTCGAAACTGCCTGTCGCCGCATCGTCGTAGGAAATTAGCCGAGGTCTCGGAGGCGCTGACGTGCCGGTTACGGTCCACTGAGGATTTTGAATGTACGGACTAAATCCGAAGGCGACCGTTCCACTCAAATCAAGCACCTGGCCAGGGGATGGCGGTTTGGCCTTGGAATTATGCAGGTCAATCCGGATACCACCCGTTGCGTCCTGCAGGAACAGAGTGGGAGCGACCGTATCGTAATAGGTCACCACACCATGTAAATGCGCGCCGATGACCTCAGTCGAAGCTTTGAGCAGGCGAATCTGACGGACTGAGGTCAATTCCACCGGACGCGAAGTCTCAGCGAATGCTGGATATACACACCATGCAAAGGCTGCTGCGACCATCCCCAATCGCAGGTTTCGCTGAGCGCAGGAACGAACTGATGCCTCAGCAGGCGCCAATTCCGGTTCCAATCTCCGGTCAACAGCCAGCCAACCCATCCTTGCTCCCTGATCGATCCAGAGTCCCGGTCAAGCGGGATCGCACTTGGGACGATCCGCCGTCAAGAGATTCAACTAAGTGTGGTTTGAGGCTAGCATAGGTTTACTCGCAGGTAACCGCTCCGTAAGCCGGAAATGGTTACGTTTGGGTTTTCGCCGCCACCGCGCAAGTCCAGCTTTTAAGAACACTTGGCTTTGTTCTCCAGTCGACTTCACAGGTGACTTAGCTCGCTCGGGCAGCGCGGACCTTTCGTCTAACTCACTGCCCATTTCCTCTTGACCCAATTCGCCGTTCTCAGGGTGCGGATGCAGCGGAAGCTCTGCTCCTTCTACCGGTTGCCCATATTGGTTTCGACCTTTTTCCTTTCTCGTGAAACGCTACGGGCGGAACTCGCACTATTCCCTGTAAGTCAAAATCTGGCGCACAGATGCCAGTGCTCGCGGCAGCAACTCTGCATGAAGAAACGGCGCTGGCCAGATACAAGATACGGCCCGCTGAACGATGGACCCGGATCTCCACCGACCGAGAGGAATGGAAATGAACTCCCCTGCCGTCAAACCCATTGCTCCATCAACGCACCCTGCCCTGGAGTTGATTGCGCTCGCGCAGCTCTCTCCTGAAGAGGCTGGCCGGAGACTTCGCGCGCTGTTGCTGGCGAACCCGAGATACTTTGGAAACATTCCCCCTGCATCCTTTAATGCGGTGCTCAAGATCCAGGAAGACACCGCCTACGAATGCCTCTCTTCTGTTATCTACGACTCCGGGTCCAATCAGCTCCGCGCAATTCTTGACGTCAAGCAAACCGTTGGCTACTCGGGCGCGGCCCGTGTTAACGGCTCTGAGGAGTTCGTGCGCTTTTATGTTTCTGGCAACGGCGGCGCAGAGTGGCTCGACCAGGGTATGCGCTCAGTGATCGTGTCTGACGGACTTATGCCTGGATCGCTTGCCTACGAGGTGATTTTGCAGATCGATCCCGCATGGAAAAGCGGCGTTCCCAATCCGCAGCGCAAGGTGCGCGCCATTCTCTCGTGGAACTCCCCGCCGCCCGCGGGCGCGCCTGGCTGGACGCCGGTCTCGGGCAATGTCGTGGAATCCGATGTGCAGATCGGCGACTCGCACATGAGCTTCTCCGCGGGCCTTCGATCACCCGTAAAGGTTGGAATGCCGGATTCAACCGTCCAGGCCGAAATGCATCAAGACCATTTGAGGGTCGATTGTGCCGACAAACAAAAGGACCTCATTACGCATGCGGAACCTTCAACCCAGACCGATCCGCAGCATCGATTTTTGACCCATCTATTTGCCCGGGCAGCGCGGCACACTCTGCTTGGAATCCCGAATCCTGCGTGCAGGGCGATCGACCCGTCGCCGCGCGCTTGTGCGGCTGCTCCGCTTCAAATTCCTGATGTAACAGAATCACGATTTGCAGCGGTCGTATGAAGACTGTGAGGGCTTGGCAAGATCGACGGTCCTCCCCCAACGCAGACGGAGTTCCTCAGAGACTGGGCTCCGTCTGCGGCCCCCATCAGCGGAGCTGAACCAGCAGCTCCGGAACAGTGTAGTTGCACCGTGGATGAATTGTTTTCCTCTGATTTCAGGCTTTGGTTCTCTCAACCTTTTGTCGATCAGGCTCAGTATCGCCTCGATCGGATTGATCCTTTACCGGTAGGCCCTTGCGAAAAGGGCCTGCCATTCAAAGTCCCGCGCCGTGACAAGATGCGTTTCAGCAGCGGACCGGTGCTGATTGCGCACCGTTCATGCGCCGAACCGGCTTTCACGGCAATTTCAGGAAAGCTGTGCTCCCGGATCAAAAAGCACTCATGAAATGATCCAGCAGGTGACTCAGGTGGCTCTTTCGAATTCGGCCTTCCAGAACACGACCGCTCCCCGAAAGCACCCGGGTTCCCGCACATGCCATCTCCGGCGACCCAATGCGCAAGTCAAGCCGATGCTATACTTACGTCCTCTCGGGTTCGCGGAGAACGCTTTGCAGTTTCGTTCATTCGATGCAAGTTATATCGAGAATCTTTGCGCAGGGGACAAGGCTACCCAAGACCATTTCGTCGGGTACTTCTCTGAGCTGCTCCACCTCAAGCTGCGCTCACGGCTCCAGTCCCCGCAAGCCATCGAGGACGTGCGCCAGGAAACCTTTGCACGCGTTCTGGCCACCCTCCGCAAGGAAAATGCCCTGCGCCAGCCGGAGCGATTCGGAGCTTTTGTCAATACTGTGTGCAACAACGTCCTGCTCGAGCATTACCGGTCGTCGAGCCGCAGCCAGTCGCTTGACGAGGAGGGAATGCCGGAACCCCAGGCGCGGGGTGCGGACGTTCTAAGCGTCATTGCATCCAGTGAATTGGGAGCGAAGGTCCGCGAGATTCTGCTCGACCTGCCCCCACGCGACCGCACATTGCTTAAGGCCGTCTTTCTCGACGAACGTGACCGGGATGATGTCTGCCGCGATCTCGGAGTCGATAGGGAGTATCTTCGCGTCCTGCTTCACCGCGCCAAGCAGGATTTCAAGGTTGAGTACCTCAAACGCATGAACTTGGGAGTGGGCGCAAGTCAAGCTGAAACGATTTGGTAAGTAGAGTCACCATCCTTTGACACTGGGATCTGCGGAGCTTTTGGCAGGTCGCGTGAGGAATCGAAGTAATGGATCACAACGAAGCAACACAACAGATGGCCGCGGAACGATATCTGTTAGGAGAACTCCCAACGGACCTTCGCGATGCATTTGAAGAGCATGCCTTTGACTGCCCGGAGTGCGCGATCGACCTGCGTGCCGGGGCGGCCTTTATCGGAGCCGCCAAGGTTGAACTTCCCAAAATTGCCGAGACATCCGCCGCGGTTCCGAAGCCGGTGATTGTCACGTCTTCAAAGAAGAAGATGGATTGGCAAGCGTGGCTGCGGCCGGTGTTCGCCGTTCCCGTCTTTGCCGCATTGCTGGCCCTCATTGCCTTCCAGAACCTCGACACGATTCCGTCGCTTCGGAACGCAGCGAGCGAACCGAGCGTGCTTCCAACTTCCGCTTTTCATGCCGGCACGCGCGGCGCGGCTCACACTTCGGTAGAAGCCGACCGCACCAAGGGCGCGGCACTTTCGATTGAACTTCCACAGGAATCCGGCTATGCATCTTTCGCCTTCACTCTGTACGATCCTCAAGGTAAACAGCTGTGGACCCGGACGGTTGCCGCCTCCGAGCCGGCTTCGAACGATGAAACTGTCTCGCTTGTCCTTCCCGGCAACCGTTTAACGCAGGGATCCTATTCGCTGGCTATCATCGGCATCGATGGCAGTGGGAAGCGCATTGAAATTGACAGGCGTATCCTCGATGTACATTTTGACAACTAAGAGCGTTCGCTCTGTTTTCTGAAAGGTGAGAAAAGCATGCCGGATGCCCCAAAGAGATATCACATCTATCAAGCAGAAGCTGAAGCACTGACAGGCGGTCTGACATTGCCGCTCATTCAGGATGTGAAACCCCCAACGTACGTGAAACTCAACGAGCGAGGCGGATACCTTTCCCAGAACGTAGAGAATTACAGGCTCGGCGGCGTTGTCTCATTCCGCTCGGCCTACACGCAGGTGGCCGGCAATCCCGACCCCAAAACAGATCACGGCTGGAACACTCTGGCTACATCTGTCATCGAGGGCCTCAACGTGCTGGATATCGTGACGGCAGACCGCATAGTTTGTCAGATTTCCACGGATCATCCCCTCGTGGGGTATGTTCCGACCGTGACATTTCTCGGGACAAGGATTGAAAATCTGCGTATCGCTGGACAGCCTGTCACGTTGAAGATGAATCTGAACATGCTCGGCCAGAAGCCCGGAGATGATGCGTCCTATACCAGCAATCGCGAATTCATCGAGCGCGTCGCTGCCCAGCGCAATCATATCCAGAGCCATCAGAATATCCCCGCAGAAATCGCCAGGCGTTACAATCGACTTCCGGCAGTTTCAGACAAACAAGGGTCGATTACATGCTCGCTGGTGGATCACGTGGAGGGAGACTTTCCGGGGCGGTGCTTTGGCAACGCCATCGATGTGCCGAATTTCGGCAAGATCTATCTTGGAACCGTGACCCTGGAGCAATCAGACTTCGACACGCCAAAAGGCGCGCCCAGAAACACAACCATCACCCTGAATTTGATCGAGATGGCAATGGGCTGTGTGGGCGGCGGAACCCTGCTCGGGGGCGGCGGCAAGACCAACGGCGGGACCCAGCCTTAGCATCAAAACTTCCAGTGAGCGCCGGTCGCGAATGAGTTCCGTTTCGGCCGGCTCTCAGACCACCAGCCATCTTTCGGGTCGAGGCCTTCTGCGATTTGCAGGCATGCCTCGTCTGCGATTGGCATGGATTGTGGCATTTTTGCTGCTGATTCCGCTGAAGGACACTCGCCCGTTCAACGCCAGCGCAGACTACGAAGCGGCCAGGCTCCTTTTCATGCGTGGCTATCTCGAAGTCAGTCAGCACAAGGCACAGCAGGGATACTCGCGGTCGTTGAAATCAATGCCCGCATGGGCCACGAAATTTCAACTGCTGGAGGCTGAAGCATTGGAATGGCGTGGAATGTACGAGGATGCTTTGCGGATTCTCGCGACGCCGGCGCCCACCCTCACCAGCACCGATGAAGACATTCAGAAACTGACCGCGGAGAGCGTGGCTCTGACCCACTTGCATTTGTTCCCTGAAGCGAAAGAGAGACTGGCGAAAGTCGAGCACCTTTGCGCAAACCAGACGTTTGCTTCCTGTGGAGGCGCCTCAAGAGCACGCGGTGTTTTTGCCATGGAAATCGGACAGACGACGGAGGCGCGGCAGTCGTTTCTTGAGAGTCTCTCCTTTGCCGAAGTCCATCATGATGATTTTCTGAAAACAACCGCGCTCTCTGGCCTCGGATACGCCTCTCTACAGAGTGAGCGTTTTGACGAAGCTGTGGATTGGTCATCACAGGCCTACCGGTCTGCCGTCGCATTGGGCGCTGAAGATATGGCGCAAGTTGCTTCGGGAAACCTCGGATGGGCTTACTTCCAGCTCGGAGACAGGGAGCGAGCGCTCGAATTGTTTCTTGATGCCGAGATCCGCGCGGCAAAACTCGGAGACCTGCGATTCGAAGTCAAATGGCAGACGACATTGGGCGATGTGTATTGGAATATGGGAGATTTCGCTCAAGCCACGCGCTCGTATGCCCACGCGTTGGCCCTCGCACGACAGCTCAACAGCAAGGACGATATCGTCAACACGCTCGAAGATCTTGCGCACGCCTCGATCGACGCGGGCAGACTGGACGAAGCGAAACTGTATCTGTTTCAACTTGATCGTCTGCTGAAAGCCGGCAGCAATCGACTCGACCAACTCGACGTGACGTTTGCCCATGCCAGAATTGCAGCGGCTGAACACAACCCCCAGGACGCAGAATCGCTCTTCCGCGAAGTTGAAAAAGATCCCGCCAGCCAGACCTCGATGCGGTTTGGCGCGGAGCACGAACTAGCCCGGCTTTATGAGTCTGAAGACAAAACCGCTGACGCTGATCGGATGTATCGGACTTCTCTTTCCAGCTTTGAATCGGCGCGGGCTTCCCTCAAGAGCGAAGATTCGAAGCTTCCTTTCGTCGCCAATGCCACCGGCATCTACGACGACTACATTCACTTTCTCGTGGCACAACATAAGACCGATGAGGCGCTGGATGTCGCCGATCAGAGCCGCGCCCGCACTCTGGAGCAGGGCCTCGGCGTGACCTCTCATTCCCGATCCTTCTCCTATGCATCTCTCCATCCCGCAGAGATCGCTCGCAAAATGAATGCGACGCTCTTGTTTTACTGGCTCGGCGAGCACGAGTCCTATCTATGGGCAATTACACCCACAAAAACCAGCATGTTCACGCTGCCGGCCCGGAACCAGATAACCCCAGCCGCTGAGCGATATCGCAAGTCGCTGCTCGGTTTGAGCGACCCGGTCGAGACTTCCAATGCGGATGGCATCGCCCTTTATCGAATGCTCATCGCGCCGGCTCGCGAACTCATCCGGCCCAGCTCGAACGTCGTTATTTTGAACGACGGCGTGCTCAGCCTGCTGGACTTTGAAACGCTGATCGCTCCCCAACCGGCCCCCCATTACTTCATCGAGGATGCGACGCTCGTCTCCGCATCGTCTCTTGATTTGCTAGCTTCCGCGAAGCCGCCCGCGCGAAACGGAAATAATCTCCTGCTGGTGGGCGATGCGGTCTCGCCCAACCCGGATTATCCCGATCTGCCCAAGGCGGCGTCTGAGATGGAGCACATCGAAAAGCACTTCTCTGCACCGGAAGTGACCGCTTTCGCGCGCGAAAGGGCAACCGCCGGGTCTTACCTGGCAAGCTCCCCGCAAAAATTTGCCTACATTCACTTCGTGGCCCACGGCGTTGCCAGCCGCACTGACCCGCTGGATTCGGCAATCATTCTTTCCCGTTCATCCTCCGATGCCGATTCCTTCAAGCTCTATGCCCGCGACATCATGAAGCACCCCATCGACGCACGCCTGGTCACGATTTCAGCCTGCTATGGGAGCGGCACCCGCACCTATGCGGGAGAAGGCGTGGTCGGCCTGGCATGGGCATTCTTGAGCGCTGGAGCCCACCACGTGATCGGCGCCCTCTGGGAGGTAAGCGAGGAATCGACTCCGCGCCTGATGGACTCCCTTTACCAGGGCCTTTCAGACGGCCAGACCCCCGCCGAGGCCCTGCGCCACGCAAAACTCGCGCAGCTTCATTCCAGGGGCGAGTTTCGCAAGCCCTTTTTCTGGGCACCGCTCCAGATCTACACCGGCATCTAGATAAATCGATTCAGGGAACACTCTCCAGTCAAATTGGGAAAAGTCCCTGCGACAATGAGCAATCAAAAATGCCTCCTCCAGACGGCTTCTCATTGGACGGACCCGGCGCCTCACAGCACACTCGCCATCTTTAATCCATACGAAAAACAGGATTTCCCGGAAAATTCTTTTGTTAATCGTTCTTGAATAGATCACAATTCCATGATACTTTGAAGCAACTTTCGACAGGATCTCCGCTTTTTCTCGGGTGCGCCTGTTCGAGGGAAAACGGTTCCCCGCCGTTCGACAACAACGTTCGATCTACTTCGAATCAACGAGATTCTCAACGACGTTTCCCACGCATGCAAATGGCATTTGCAAGTTTGACATTTTCCAGCGCACTAAGCGTTCGTGTGCAGTAGATCAAGGCTGATCGTGAAGTCCCCGGAACCGTCGCAATTTAGCGGTTCCATAAAATACCGAACCGCAAATGACCCGGGGGTATGACCTGCGGGCACGTTCGTTATTTTTCGCGCATCAGGCTTTGAAAGCGGTCATTGGAACGGAATACTCAGCGATCCAGGATTTCCTGGCAGTCTCCCAACTTCAAGCTTCTTTGACTCTTTTTGAAGCCGGCCGGATGGGAACGCTGGAGCACCTGTACCGCCGGAGCATATGCAGAAGCCGATTCGCTTCTGTTTTCGGACTTCTGCAGTATTGTGTGTCCCGTCAAGGGACTCAATTCAATCGCCTGGAGGGGCAGCTTCATGACGCAGCTTCAATCACGATTCTCAATTCGAGCGATCGCGCTCCTGATGTTCCTGTGTTGTATCAGCGCGACGTTTGGTTTAGCACAGGCCACGAATACGGGCACAATCGTCGGTACGGTGACCGATCAGAGCGGTGCCGTCATTCCCGACGCAACCGTCACCCTGACTGATGTTTCAACGAACGACAGCCGCTCAACGGTCACCGGCCACACCGGCCAGTATGTGTTTGTCAACGTTCCCCCCGGCTCGTACAACATCTCCGCGACCAAGTCCGGATTTGAACTCAACAAGATTTCGAACCAGGTCGTGCAGGTCGGCACTCAGACCACGGCCAGTTTCAAGCTGCATGTAGGCAGCGCCCAGCAAACGGTCGAAGTGCAGGCGTCCGGGACCGATCTGCAAACCCTCAACGCAACGGTCGGCAGCACCGTTGAGCAGGAAGCGATCGCACAGCTACCCAGCCTCCTCCATGACGCCGGTACCTTCACGACGTTGCAAGTGGGCGTCAGCCCGGATGGCAGCGTGGCCGGTACTGTGGTCGACCAGAGCACATTTTCACTGGATGGTGGCAACAACTCCAACGACATGGACGGCAGCATGTCGGTGTACACCGGCTCGTTTGCGGGCGATCCTACGGGTGGCGTGGCGAACCAGAATGGAAATGTCGCAGCGGGCCCGACTGGTGTGATGCCCACTCCAGCAGACAGCGTGGAAGAGTTCAAAGTCAATGCGACCAACCAGACCGCCGACTTTAACAACTCGGCCGGCGCGCAGGTTGAAGTCGTAACCAAGCGCGGAACCAACAGATGGCACGGAACCGGCTACGAGTATTACCTCGACAACAACTTCAGTGCGAACTCCTGGGAGAACAACGCCGCGGACAATGGGATCACCCCACCTCCGGATTATCACTACAGCAAGTTCGGCTTTGGCGCGGGCGGTCCGATTCTTCCCCACTTTATGGGAGGCAAAACCTATCTCTTCGCTCTTTACCAGGGATATCGCTACCCCAATGCGCAGGTGTTCACACGCCCTGTGCCCTCTCCGAATATGCGCAACGGCATCGTCACCTTTGGTGGGACAACCTACGATCTGGCCACCCTCGATCCGCGTCACATTGGCATCAACCCGGTCGTCCAGCAGATGTGGAACAAATATGAGCCGGCTGGATCGCCCGGCTGCCCCGATATCGCCGGGGCCACATGCGATGGCGTAAATGAGTACGAGTTCAAGTCCACCTTGGACCTGCCCACAAAGGACAACTTCTTCGTCGCCCGGCTCGATCATGACTTTAGCGACAGGTGGCACTTCATGACCAGCTATCGCTATTACAAGCTGACGCAGGCTTCCACCAGCCAGGTTGACATTGGTGGATTCTTCACCGGCGACAAGCTGGGCGTACCGGCTTCCGTCGCCACCCGTCCGCAGCAGCCGTGGTACCTGGTAACCGGGCTAACCACCAACATCACTTCAAGTCTCACCAACGACTTTCACTACAGCTTCCTGCGCAACTACTGGTCCTGGTCTACCCAAAATGCGCCGCCGCAAGTCTCCGGCCTCGGCGGGGCCTTGGAGCCGTTCGGTGAAACCTCCAGTCCCTTGGCGCCCTTCAACGTCAACACGCAGTCGATCCGCACCCGCTTCTGGGATGGTCAGGACAACTTCTTCCGTGACGATCTCACTCTGATCAAGGGCAATCACCTGATCACCTTCGGCGGCCAATACCAGCACAACTTCAACTACCACCAGCGCTCCGACAATGGCGGTGGCATCAACTTCACTCCCACCTACCAGCTGGGCCAGAGCGGTGGTAAAGGCGCGCAAAATCTCGATCTGTCTGCATTGCAGGCCGAGGGCTATCCGACAGGGCCCACAGCCAGCCGCGTAGCAGCCGCAGCCCTCGGTATTGTGACCGCGGCGCAGGTTGCGTACACCCGCCAGGGTCCGACGCTGGCCTTGAACCCACCGCTCACACACGCTTTCGACAAGAGCACCATCCCGTACTACAACACGTACTTCAGCGACACATGGCACATGAAGCCCTCCTTTACCCTGAGCTACGGCCTGGGGTGGACTCTGGAGATGCCTCCGACCGAAGCCAGCGGCAAGCAGACTGTGCTGGTAGATGCCGCAGACGAGCCGGTAAAGACCCTGGACTACCTGGCACAGAAAAAGGCTGCAGCCTTGAAGGGCCAGGTCTACAACCCTTCACTCGGCTTTGCCCTTGTGGCCAACGTGGGCAACGGAAACAAGTACCCCTACAACCCGTTCTACGGTTCATTCAGTCCCCGCATCGGCCTCGCCTGGAACCCGCGCTTCGACGGAGATGGGATTGGAAGCAAGATCTTCGGTCATGAAGGCACCGTTATCCGCGGAGGCTATGGCCGCGTATACGGACGTCTCAACGGCGTCGATCTGGTGCTGGTCCCACTGCTGGGCGTCGGCTTGATTCAGCCCGTGCAGTGCACCCAGCCGCTTGCCAGCGGAGCCTGCGGGCCTGCCAACCCAACGATCTCAACCGCCTTCCGCATTGGTGTGGACGGCAACACCGCCCCCCTCGCGGCCGCCAGCCCCACATTGCCGCAGCCGGTCTATCCGGGAGTTAACAACGCTGAGAGCTCGGCGGCCGAAGCCCTCGATCCAAACTTCCGGCCCAACGTCTCCGATTCGTTCGACTTGACCATCCAGCGCCAGATCAACCGGCAGAATACCCTGGAACTTGGTTACATCGGGCGCATCATCAAGCACGAATACCAGCCGTACGATCTCAACGTTGTCCCGTACATGATGGTTTCGGGCGGCCAGGATTTCAAAACTGCCTATGCCGCTTTGGAAACCGCATTGGGCTGCGTCAAGTCGGCCGGATCTTGCGGAGCCGCAGGAGTTCCGTCAGGCATTCCAGCGCAGGCGTTCTTTGAATCCGCTCTCGCTGGATCAACCTACTGCACCGGTTATGCCAATTGCACGGCCGCTGTAGCTGCCAAGGAATTCGGTAACCTCACCTCCCAGGCGGTATGGAGTATGTGGTCGGATCTTGATCCCAGCTTCAACTTCGGTGCTCCATCGATGCAGAACACCGCGGGCATTGCTTCCAGCGGTCTCGCTCTCAATGCCAGCACCGGCTACGGAAACTACAACGGCGGCTTCATCAGCCTGATCACCCAGAACTGGCACGGGCTGCTGATGCATAACAACTTCACCTACAGCAAGGCTCTTGGTACAGGCGCCTTCGTGCAGGCAACCAGCTCATACACCCCGAATGACGCCTTCGACCTGGGCAAGATGTACGGCGTGCAGGCGTTCAACCGCAAGTTCGTCTACAACGCCTACATGGTCTGGGATGAGCCCTATTTCAAGGGCCAGCGCGGCCTCGTTGGGCGCGTAGCAGGCGGATGGTCGATTGCACCGGTCTTTACCGCGGGCAACGGCGAGCCCGTCTACTGCAGTACGCAAACCAATGGCCAATCGTTCGGCTCCGCCGATGCTTCCGGCTACGGCACAAACGAGCAATGCGTCTTCACCAGCAAGTACAACGGTGGTGTGCATTCCAACTACAATGTCGCTGGCGGAACCGATGCATTTGGAAACTCCGTTGGAACCCAGACGGCCGGTCCCGGCAGCCAATCCATCAACATGTTCAAGGATCCGGTTGCGGTATGGAACCAGGTTCGGGCTCCCATCCTGGGCATCGACTCCAAGAACCCCGGTGTCGGTCCCATCATCGGCACGCCCTACTGGAACGTCGATATGAGCCTGCAGAAGAGCCTCAAGGTCTACGAGAGCGTTTCACTCCAGTTCTCGGTGATCTTCACCAACGTCTTCAACCACGACGTCCTCGCAGATCCAGGTCTTAACCTTAGCGACTCAACCACGTGGGGTGTGCAGAATTCGCAGATCAACACTCCCCGCAAAATGGAGTTCGGCATGCGTGCCAGCTTCTAAACTTCAACGGAATTCAACAGGGCCGGGAGCCAACCTCCCGGCCCTTTTCATTTGCTCCGCTTGCAACGTTAAAGGACATCGTGGCAGTTTCATCTCTTCAGCCCCGGCGCAGAAAACCGCGCCTGCGAACGTGTCATCAAGTCCCGTGTCAAGTTTCGGTATTCAATCGATAGGCCTTCAACGAAGTCGGAGTAAAAGAGAACCCGGAGGGAATCATGGAAATCAAACGAAGCGGCTCGCAGCCTTCCGCTAAAGGGCCGGCGGATTGGTTCACCGGTACAGTGCGCGTCGATCCGATGTTTACTGCACCCGACCCGGCACGCGTAGTCGGAGCCAGCGTCACCTTTGAGCCCGGCGCGCGCACGGCCTGGCATACACACCCGCTCGGCCAGACGCTCATTGTGATCTCTGGTCTCGGCCGCGCGCAACGCGAAGGCGCCCCGGTCGAGGAAATTCGGCCGGGCGATGTGGTCTGGTTTGCCCCAGGAGAAAAGCACTGGCACGGCGCATCCCCCGCCGCGGCGATGACCCACTTCGCGATCCAGGAAAAGCTCGATGGCAAGACCGTCGACTGGCTTGAAAAGGTAACTGACGAACAATACCAGCGCTGATGAAGTCTCCGAACTTTGTTCCGGTCAGCCTCGCCGGAAGATGCACAAAAAGAAATTCGCAGCCCGCATGGAATCCTGTTGTCCCAGGCCCATTGCGGTGAATTACAATCCCTACCACCCGGACAGGAGAAGATTCGATCGGTTCCCTTCCGCATCTGTTTAGCCTTGCCGGTGTGTACGATCGGTTCAGAAGCCCAACCGAGCGAAGACTTCAAAAAAACACAAGAGGAGCTACCCATGGAGATCGTTTCAGTCGGCCCCGATTGGTCACAGAAGGTCGTGTGCGGAAGCTGCAAAAGCACTCTGAAAGTGGCGCAGACAGACCTCGGTTGGTACAAGAAGACGACTTGGGACAGGGGACACCTTGGGTTCCGATGCGGCCACTGCAAAACGGTGATCCTGTTTGATCAAAATCTTGTCGACGGAAAAGACAGAGAGTGGGTCTTCGCCGAATGTGACTATCCCCCGATTCACATTGGCCAGGCTCTTCGAAACAAGAAAGTGGAGAGCATCTAACGGAGGCGCAAGCACCGGAGACAATCCGGATTGACAGCGTTGGCGGTCGGATCTAACTCGGTGCGAGGTTGGGCACCGTCAGAATGCGGAGCGTTGCTGAGGCTTGCTTCCGTTTTCCGTCAATTGTTGGTATCCGGTCTTTTTGGCACCGAAGACGATCAACCCAGCAACCAGCACAGCGAAAATGAAGTTCCCCATTCGCGTGACAGTGCCCGGATCTCCAATGGAAGGGGTTTCGACGAATGCGTGGCTCGCATACGCCATCGCGGCACCGCTTGTGAGGGCCAGCCCGTGGATTTCGCGCCAGCCAGTGCGCTGTGACCATCGCTCAATCTGCGAAACGGTCAATGCATAGAGGCCAACGTAACCGAGAACAGCCCACCAGCCCCATGCTCGGGGCACGAGCAAGAAAATGGATGCCACGATAAAGGCCGCGATTGCAAGGAACGAGGGCGATGGGGTGGCTCCGCTATTGCGCAGAGCAGAACTTCTGGGGCAATGCGAACGCCAATAGGATCAAAAGCGCAATTCCTGCCGCTGCCCAGGTGAACTGGGAACGCGACGCCACGAATTGGGTTGGATCATTGAGAACAGTAAAATGCGCGACCGAGATACAAGCGAGAACGAAGACTACGGCGACGGCCGCAAGACTGACACGGTCGAGCCAAGGGACATCGGCCCGTTCTGGCACAACCGCTTCAACAAGAGCAATGGGGACCGAAATACTCCACACGGTGTGCAGCGTGAGAACGAAGACTGTCCACCAGGCTCCGATACCCGGGCCTGAGAGATAAGCAGGCTCAAGCAGATGCAGATGCTTGCCGAGGAAATCTGGATTGAACAGCGACTGCATGAGAATAGCTTCTTCGAGGACTCCGTAGGCGAGAGCCAGAGCGAAAATACTGGGCCATCCTCGACCAACTCGACGCACGCACTCGCGAATGAGGAGGGCGCCACCTCCGTACAGTGGTGCGAAGATTCCCAGCATGCCCAAGTGCGTGATGGACACATTCCCCAGAAGGAATTCGGCTGTCAATGGTGCCAGGACCCACAGGCCAGCCGCGGGAAGCAGCCGGCGGACTGCTGTTGCGACGCTGGACCTGTCTTTCCCAGGGCGCGGGTGTTTCTGATCTGCAGAAGCGAAAATGTTCATGAAGTTCCTTCTCCTGGTACAGGAATCGTTGAGCGATTCTTAGCCTTCCCAGTCGATCTTGTAGGAGTACATCCAATGGTTCATACGTGCGCCGGAGAAACGCGCGAAAGCTGAGATCACCCGGTCGCGGATCCAAGCAGTCGCAGGCGTGAGGGTTCGCTTTCCGTCGCCGCGCCTGCGCGCCTCGGCAATCACGCGCTCGACACGGCTGCGTCTCTGCTGTACGAATTTTGCAAATACCTGTTCATGGCTGGCGACCGAGTCGCTCAACATCTTGGCAAGGAGCATCGCGTCTTCCAGCGCCAAGGAGGCGCCCTGGCCGGCGTGCGGGCTGATGGCGTGAGCAGCGTCACCGATCAGCAAGATGCGGTCCTTTGACCAGGCCGGTAGTGAAGGAACGTCGTGCACCGGCCCACACAGTAGTCCTTCGCGCTGCGCAGAATGGTGCCCACAGGGCTCTGCCAGTCATGGTGCCGGGCGAGGAGCTCTCCCCTTAACACTTCTGTGGACCAGTTCTTGTAGTCCTCAGATTGAGGCTCCCACTCACGCGTAAGATGGCTCCACCACATCACGGTATCCGGCTTCCGCCTGTCGAAGTGCGCATAACCGAAGAAGCCGTTTCGTCCGAAGATCATGTGCATCCGGCGCATCTCCGCGGGCGTCGCTGGTGCGAGCGCGGAGTGCGACGCAAAACCTCCGACGGTAAACAAGCCTGTGTAGGAAGGCCGCAATCCTTCTGGAAAGATTAACTCGCGTGTTCGCGAGTGAATTCCGTCGGCGCCGATGAGAAGGGTGCCCTCGGAGGTGGATCCGTCCTCGAACTCGGCGATCACGCCCGTCGCGTCGCATCTCAGGTGACGTAGCCGTTTGCGATAGAAAATGGGGATGCCACCGCGTTCGGCCGTACCGACAAGCATACGGTGGATAGCCGATCGCGCCACAGTCACGGCGGGATGCCATAGATCCGCGCGGGCCCGTTGGGGGTGCGGCCCAGCACTTTGCCCCGCTGATTTTCGAAGGAAACTTCGTCGCTTTCGATGCCGCGCGCGATAACTTCATCCGAAATACCGATCTGTTCGAGCACCCTCATTCCATTAGGAGATATCTGTAGCCCTCCGCCGATGTCATCCACCTGCGAATAGGCCTCAAAGACGGTTGAGGCGATACCGGCCTTGTTCAGAAACAGGGCAAGGGCGGGACCGGCAATCCCCCCGATCTGCTGGCGAAGGGGGAGTTCACGATGGACATTCGCTGGTGGCCGAAAGATGAACTGAACTACACTCTCGGATGGTATACGGGCGAGGGCATGACAGGCTTCAAAGAAAAGCTGGCGCAGTTTCCGCCCGGAACTCACTTCAGGATGGTGACGACGAAGGCAATGCAGGGGGCGCACCATGCCGAGTTTGCCGAGGCCCAACGAATAGCATCAGAGAACAGTGAATCGGTCGAAATATTGGCACCGCGCTAAATTCCCGTAACTTCCGCAATGAAGGTGACCAAGGAGTAATGGTGAAAAGCGCCTGACGGCGCCGATCAGGCAGACGATTAAATAAATTCTGTTTAGCAGAAACACGCCGTGGAACGTTGGCGAGGCGAGAACCGTGAAGCTCTGGCGATCAGACGCCTACTGCTGGTAGAGGAGGTATGTTGAATTGCCCTCCAATGATTTCGGTGGAGCCGCTGCTTACGTTCCGCAGAAGGTTTGGCGGACGCATTCTTCGGGACGGGCCGGGGTCGCGTAATGGTCGAGATCGGGCCGGTCGTCGTAGGGATGTGCCACTACATCGAGCAACCGCTCGAAGGGGTGGAAGTCCTGCTTCCACGTCGCAGTGTTGAGCGCTTCCTCTACGATGTGGTTGCGCGGGATAAATGCCGGATTTGCTTTTCGCATGGCCTCAGCACGCGCATCGGGCGAGATGGATTCCTCTGCAAGCCGCTGGCGCCATTTCGCAGCCCACTCATCGTAAGCGCGCGGGACGACGAAGAGTTCGCGTACTCCACTGTCGCCCTCGACGCCGGCGGCGGCATCGCAAAGGCGGCGGAAGGTTAATGTGAAATCGGCGCGGTTTGCGGCCATTCGATCGAGTAAGTTTTCAGCCAGCGCGAGATCTTCGTCACGCTCGGTGTAGAGGCCAAGTTTGCGGCGCAGGCCGGCTATGCGCGCCGCTCGAAAGCTGGGATCGAAGGCGGCGAGGGCTTTGTTGGCCGACATGGCCGCGGCTTCCTGGATACGTGATTCCTGGCTATCTGCTTCCGGGTTACCTGTTTTCTGGCTAGCCGATTCCCGCTCAAGCAGGGGGAGCATTGCTTCGGCGAGCCGGGTCAGGTTCCAGAGGGCGATGCGCGGTTGATTGGCGTATGCGTAGCGTCCGTTCTCATCGATGGCGCTGAAGACGGTGGCGGGATCATATGCCTCCATGAAGGCGCAGGGGCCGTAGTCGATAGTCTCGCCGGAGATGGAAGTATTGTCAGTATTCATCACGCCATGGATGAATCCGATGAGCATCCATTGCGCGACGAGGTGCGCGTGGCGAGAGATCACAGCGTCGAGGAGAGCACGAAATGGATTCTCAAGGTTTGCGGCCTGCGGATAGTGGCGAGCGATTGCGTAGTTGGCCAGGGTGCGTAGACCTTCGGTGTCGCCGCGTGCGGCGAAAAACTGGAATGTGCCGACGCGGAGGTGGCTCGATGCTACGCGCGTGAATATGGCTCCGGGCAAGATGGTTTCGCGGAGGACGCGTTCGCCGGTGGTGACAGCGGCGAGGGAGCGGGTGGTGGGCACACCGAGCGCAGCCATGGCTTCACTGACGATGTATTCGCGCAAGACGGGTCCGAGCACGGCTCTTCCGTCTCCGCGACGGGAGAACGGAGTTGGGCCTGATCCCTTGAGCTGAATGTCGTAGCGCACACCATCGCGGCCCCTAACCTCGCCGAGCAGGATGGCGCGCCCGTCGCCGAGCTGTGGCACGAAATAGCCGAACTGATGACCTGCGTAGGCGAGGGCGATAGGCTCGGATCCTTCAGCCACGCGATTGCCAGCCAGAATATCGACGCCTTCCATGCTTGTCAGCGCGTTCGGATCAAGGCCAAGGTTGCGAGCAAGTTCCACATTCACCTTGACGAGCCGTGGCGCCGCTACAGGAGTGGGGGCGAGACGGGCGTAGAAGTGCTCCGGCAGGCGGGCGTAGGTGTTTTCGAAGCTGAAATTGACGGAGGGAGGGCGGGTTTCGGGGATGACGAGGGAGTCGATCGCAGGGGTGTCCCGTGAACTCATATCCATTGGATGTAAACCTGCTGTTATGGTCTGATCCGAAGCTTAGAGTCTCTATTGTGGCATCCCCGCACGCTTTGGGGTGCTTGCGCTGTTTCGGAAAACGCGACTTATCGTTCATCGACCTGGCCTACCCTGACCTTGCCAAAAACGGTGCACCGTCCAGTGTGCCGGCTCCGCAAGCGTCTTAGTGGCTACCTGCCCCTCAGGACGAACAAGAACCTAACCAGCAAGAAGAGGAATGCCGCTCCGAAGACGTCGCGTTTCGAGTTGCTATCCACGAGCCGCAATGGAGAGAGTATCCTTCCGCTATGCTTCCCCGGAGCGCGGTATCGGCAGTCAAAACGGAACTCCGTGTGCGCGGGAGAGGCCATAACCGCGCAGAGAGTGTCCTTCTTGTCTGCCTCTTGCTTGTGACGTTGGCGGGCATCAGACTGCCCGCACAGACTTTCAGCCTGGTCAGCGGCCGCGAGCCCGTGACCTCGCTCGATGGCCTGTGGCGGTTCCACACGGGAGACAATCCTGCTTGGGCCGATCCGAGCCTTGACGAGTCAAATTGGCCGCTGGTGCGCTCCGATGAGAGCTGGACGAAGCAGGGCTATTTCACATACTCAGGTTACGCCTGGTACCGCTTCGCAATTCAAGTTGTGGATGGTAGTAAGCCCGTGGGTCTGCTGCTGCCTCGGATATATACCGGCTATCAGGTATACGCGAACGGCAAACTGATTGGAGGCTCTGGCTCGATCGTCCCCACTGTTGCCCCGTCTTTTGCCGCCAATCCAAAGCTGTTTCGGTTTCACCCTGGAGATGCGGGCCCACAAACCGTTCAGATCGCAATTCGCGTCTGGGAATACCGGCCAATTGTCTCCTGGGTTGGCGGCGGAACGCTGCGGCCCGGCAGTGCGGCCGGCGATCCCGAGCTTCTGGAGCAGCGGTTGCACTGGATTGCGGCAGAGCAGCAGACCTTGCTCGTGAACAGCTATGCATATGGTCTTCTTGCCACGGTCGTTGGCCTTACCATCCTTACGCTCTTTCTGCTCCATCGCGAAGATCGCGAATATCTCTGGTTTTCGATGTTGCTCCTCGCAGGCGCAGCGGATGCCATGTTGAACGTCCAGGGATTCTCAGACGCGTATCCATTTCTTCTCTTCCGCCTGACTGATGAAGTGCTCGTAGCGATCAGCGCGCTTGCCGCTCTGCTGTTTTTTTCCACTGTCTTGAAGACATATCGTTCTTTCTTGTGGTGGATTGTCTGTATTGCATCCGCGATTAGCCCGCTCTCCGTAGCGGTCTAATACCTGCAATGGGCGTCGGTGGGAATTTCCTACAGCCTCCAGCTTGCCTGCCTTCTCCCGGCCTATCTCTGGATCATTACCGCGCTCTCCATTGCATTCCTCAGAAAAGACCACTCTGCCCGGCTGCTGTTGGCTCCCGCGGCGCTGCTATATGGGGTCTGCATCTTCGATAGCATTGTCTATATCGAGCAGAGCCTCGGATGGCAGAGGCTGCCGTCGCGCCGCACTTTTCTTCTGCAGCATCCCTTTCCGGTTGATCTGTTAGATGTGGCCCGATACATCTTCATCATCGCGCTGCTGATGTTTCTTGTCCGTCGTTTCTCGCTTGCACGGCAAGAAGAAACCAGGATGTCCACGGAGATGGCGGCTGCGCGGAGCGTGCAGTCCCAGCTGATTCCAGAGACCCCAGCCGTCACCCCCGGGTTCGTTGTAGAGAGCGTTTACCTTCCCGCCAGCGAGGTGGGCGGGGACTTCTTTCAGGTCCGCCCTGGAAACGACAGGTCTCTGCTGATCGTAATCGGCGACGTGAGCGGCAAGGGGCTGAAGGCAGCCATGACTGTGAGCGCCATTGTGGGTGCACTTCGCGGCTGCGCACTACGAACACCGGCGGAGGTGCTCGCTTATCTGAACAGTGCATTGCACGGTCAGGTGAGTGGCTTTTTCATATGCTGCGCCGCATGTATCGATGCAGAAGGCAAAGTGACGATTGCCAACGCGGGCCATCTTCCGCCCTATCTCAACGGCGAGGAGTTGGCTGTACCTCATGGTCTGCCATTGGGAGTTGCCGATGAGGATACTTACGCAGAGAAAACCTGGCTGCTAGGCGCAAGCGATCGCCTTACCTTTCTCTCGGACGGAGTTGTAGAGGCACGCGACGCAAGTGGCCAATTGTACGGCTTCGAACGTACGAAGAGCATAAGCGGACAGCCCGCTGAGACAATTGCCCGGACTGCGCAGTTGTTCGGGCAGGAAGACGACATCACGGTGCTTACCGTGAAACGAGTGGCAGCGCTCGACGCTGCGAAAGCGTGAGCAGCGAATGCTTCTTCCCTGTTTCTCCGGTTTTCCGCGGCCCAGCGGGACTTGACGACTCGAAGTGGGGAACGGTCGATATTGCGCCAAGGACGACGGCCACGGGCCGGACTTCTGGTTATGTTCCGGGTTGGATTGTCATCGGATAAAGATCGAGGATAAGCGTTATACCTAGGTTGTTCCGGTAGGCCGGTGGGCAAACAAGACCTTACCAGAATTGGTGCAAGATTTGGGCGGGCAACCAACTGCTCAGACTCCGATCTCAAGCTCGACCCCAAACGATTTCTCTCTGTTTCTCAATTCAGAAATCTGCTCTGGTTCGGACGATCAAGCGAGAAAGTGGGTATCTCAATGTCAAAATGTTCACCGCTCTCAGTTTCCATCTGATATGCGCCACCCATCATTCCCCACGGAGTGTTAAGAGGTGCGCCACTCGTATATTCAAAGCGCTCACCCGGCTTGAGAACCGGTTGCTCCCCGACAACACCTGGTCCCTTGACCTCAGTCAACTCGCCGCGGGCATTCGTGATCATCCAGTGCCGGCTAAGCAGATGCACCGTTTCACGACCCCGATTTTCGATGATCACCCGGTAGGCCCAGAAATATTGCGAAGTCTCCGGCGATGATCTCGTCTCAAGGTATGTTGGCTCAACGCTCACCGCTATTCCCCGGGTGTTGGCAACGTACAACGTCGGATCAGCCATAAAGAAAGTCTAGATCAAAAATAGCGGGCGCGGTCCGTGAGCAGTGTGTGGCGCAACCGATCCGGGGCTATCACTGCCAGGAACGATTGTGGTGGACTACCATTCCCGTCTCAGTTTGCGCCAAAGCCGGTCGCAGACTCGAGGCAGTGGACCGGAAGCAGAATGAATTTCAGTTTCGACGCGAAGATGGGATTCGTCCGCACTCCGACCGAGGCTTTCTCGAAGTAACGGATAAGGACGTAACGATGGACGCTGATCTTGGCTGGCTGGAAGGCTGCTCTCCTCAAAACAGGCGCTGGCTGCCCTGGAGGGACGGTCAAGGGCCTGTTGACTTAGAAGCGGCGCCAAGCCCTCTCGTACGCAACCAATCGGTGGAGGAAGGGTCGGCGGTGGACCAGGCCGAAATGCCGAATCCTATAGAACTAACGGCCTATCGCCCTGGTCGATGAAACGACATAGCCCAGAAACCCAGGACTGTGATGACGGCAAATCCCAATATGAAGGCTGGGCTTGTGGCCATCAAAGCGCGTTCGAAGACTGCCACCAACTCGCAGGTCAACACGACTACCATTCCCGTGATAGCTACGATGAATTTAGTTTTGCTGCTCATGCATCGATCCCTTCCCGTTCAACCTAGTCCCTCCAATTTTCGGGGTAATGTCACGGTTGGCGGTCACCCGCCCGGAATAACCAGCAATCGGCTAAAACAATATTCCAAGCGCAAATGAGACACGATCCTCGTATTAGTGATCACACAGTATCAACCGCTGGGACAGTCATAGAGCGAGGGTAACAATCGTGACGTCGTCCTCCTGGCCAAATGCCTGGATAGTGGATGCAATCGACTCAGTTGTTTGAGTGGAGATCGCCGCTGCGCGGTCGAAGCCGAAGAGTTCGCCAGCCCGATTGCGCGCTTCCACCACCCCGTCAGAAAAGAACGTGAGTGAATCGCCGGGGGAAAGCTGGAGTGTTGTTTCAGCGTATTCCGCTTCAGGAGCGATGCCGAGTGGTAATCCGTCCAGGATGGAGAGTTCTTGCCCGCTGCAATACGGGGCGAGGTGGCCGGCATTAGCAAGGATAAGTTCACGATTCGACGAGATCTCGGCACACAGACAGGTGGCGAATCCACTAACGCGCATATTGGCCAGCACCAAGTTGAGGTGATGCAGCAATGCAGCCGGCGATTCGTTCTCACGTCGCTGTGCGGCGCCAAGAATTACCGCGGCTGTCATGGCTGCAGCGGCACCCTTGCCGCTTACATCGCCAATGATGATGCGTTGGCGCTTGCCTGGGAGAATGCTGCAGTTGTAGAAATCGCCTCCTACTTCGCTTACGGGATGGAAGGCAACGGCGAGGCGGAAACCGGGAAGCGTATCGAAAGTGCTGGGAGCGAGAAGCTGCTGGACCTGCTGGGCGGCCTGGAGTTCTCCAGCGAGGATGGCCCGCTCGCGAGCAACTTGTTGCTGATCACGAGAGAGCAACGTAAGAAGGGCGACGAGAACTCCGAGCGTCGCGACCGCCTCAAAGTCTGAGACGGTGTTGCCCCATTGGCTTTGCAGATCGGGCAGACCAGGCACGCGCGCGCTGGTGAAACGCACGGAGAAGAAAAACATCATCGTGACGCCCCAGACCATGCATAGAGCGGCCAGGGGTATCATGCGGCGTGAGAGGCGGCGCCAGGGCAAGAATGCGAAGAAGGGCGCGGATGACTCGAGGACGGATGCGAACTGAGAGATGGCGCCAAGCTGGCCAGAGCGAAGCCCATCGAGCCAAAGAGCGGGAGACGGAGGGAGAACGGCAACTGCAAACGTGATCAGGTGAATGGAGGTAGCTAAGGCGATCAAGGTCCAAATGAGGAATGGGACCCGGCGCTGGGCAAGCTGGAAAAAGAACACGGTCCGGCAGATGTTAGTGAGGAAGGCCGGAACAGCCCACACGATGAAGTAGGCCGAAGCAGGATAGGCCAGAAGTGCCGCGGCTCCCAAATAGTTGAGGTAGATGGGTGGGAGGGAAACGCAGTTAATTCCAAGGACAAGGAGTTCGCAGCGACGGGGGTCGTTGATCCAGAGACCAAGCACAATGAGCCCGAGAATGCCTACGATGCAGAAACAGATGGCAGGGATCAGATGGCGCTCGCCATCCGCAATGATCACGGTGCTGCGGCTATCACGCAAGGAAGGTTCGCTGCCAGCGCGAAGTTCGAGAGAGGGATACGGGGCGAAGGGAATGGCAGACGTGAAATGCCATGCAGAGCGAATGGCGATGGACGAGGTGTGCGGGAGATCGCGCGGCAGCGGCCATTGCTGGATAAGGTTCATGCCAAAACTGCCGCTCTGAAGATTGCCGAAGGTTCCGATGAGACGACCGTCTACGTAGACCTCATAGGCGGCGTAGAGCCTGACCTGAAGCGCGGGCTCGTCGAAGTCGACGATAGGAGAGAGATCGGCATGGCAACGGATCCAGAGATGAGATTGAGAGACTTGCGGCCGCAGCGCGTAGCGCTGCCAGCCGGATTCGTCGAGTGAGGCAGCTGACCAGTCGGGGTTGTCTCCAGACCGCCACACGCATCCCTGCAGGGGAATTGTTAAAACCGTCGGACGCGCACTGAGGGTGAATGGCGCAATAACCGCAATCGCGATGAAGAGTGCAACGCCCCGCAAGCGCATTCTTGCCCCTTAATGACCACGGTGAGATGAGGAAGGTGGGAACGAAACGATTCTACCGCGAAGGGCCAGCAACCGATCCATGGGGCGTTCATGCAGAGGTGCCGGTCTCCGTGGCCAAGAACGAACCGCCTCGCGGATTCTTGTTGCTGCCGACAAGACAACGACTATTGAGGTCCGGCATTCAGGCTATCCGGAGTTGGAGGGTTCCGGGAGGACAGTGGGCTTGCGATATAGATCGCAGCCTTTCACCGTAACTTATTGATTCTAAAGTGGTAGGCGAGGCGGGAATCGAACCCACAACCCCCGGCTTAGAAGATACAGGGCTGCGGCCAGGCGTCCTTTTGCTACTAGATACTTTGATGTGCTTTCCACCCAGTGTTTATAGGCTTCCAGAGCGGTCTTGGAGAGAGGTTCAAAACCTATCACTTGCCAGTGTTTTCCATCCAGGGTATCTACAAAAGTGTCTACAGTCCCCCACCATGCCATCCTCTTTCGGCGGTCAAGTCTAACGCTACCGCTCCATGCTTCGCGCGCGCGCGTACTGTTCAGCAACGCCCTTTTTATAGGCTGCCGCAAAACCCCTGTACGCGGTGACTGACGGAAGCCATCGCGGAGCCTACCGCTGTACTTTGGGAGTCCTCCGGTTGGTGGTATAGTTCGAGCCATCGGAGCAGCTATGAACCGCACGTTTGCTGTCGCTGTTTCTCTGTCCATGCCCACCCTGATTTCAGCAGCCCTATTCTTGTCGGGCTGCGGATCATCTGGATCATCTGGCAGCGCTTCTACACCCCCTCCTACCTATCCGACGCTGACTGGCGACTGGGCGCTGACCGCAACCTCCCAGGTGAGCAAACTGAACTATCAGCTGGGCGCCTACATCACGAATGCGAATGGCTCAGTTTCGGGAATCATCCACCTTCTCAATTCGGGATGCTTCACTCCCACACAGGACATTCCCATCACAGGCACCGTGAGCTCGTCGGGAGTGGTTTCCGCCACCAGCACTGCAGTTTCAAGCCAAGTAATTACCCTAAGCGGCACCGTCACGAGCGAGACGCTAACCGCTGGCAAATACGCCATCGTGGGCGGATGTGGGAACGGAGATACGGGAACGATCACCGGGTATATTGCCCCCGCGTACAGCAATACCTATAGCGGTACCTTCCTGTCGATCTCTGGACTTTCGATTAGCACGACCGTCACTACATTGCAGAGCGGACCCGATGCTGATGGTTTCTACCACGTCTCCGGTTCGGTAACGTTCGGCGGCTCGCCGTGCTTTGCCTCCGGCACAATCGCAAATAGCACGATCACTGGAGCGTACATGGAGGTCATCATAACCGCCAACGATGGCAGCACGGTCACGTTTGGTGGATACATCACAGACTCAACGGGAAGAACCATTTCAGGAGACTACGAAGTGACAGGCGGGAAATGCTCTGGCGACCACGGCACGGGCAGCGTGAGCCATTCCTGAGAGTCCGGAATTTGTAACGAATCGGACAAGTGTCCGGCGGGGCCGAATCCCCGCCACGGTAGCTCGAAAAAGTAAGACGCGATCCCTCGTCAGTCCACCCCGCGAAACAGCTCCGAAATCTTGAGATTAAGAGCCTTGGCAATGGCCTGAATGCTCTGGAGCGTGAGATTCCTCTCTCCCCGCTCCACCTGGCCGATGTACGTCCAGTGCATCCCGGAGGCTTCTGCTAACCGCTCTTGAGACCATTCCAGAGCCTTTCGCAGTTTGCGAATCCGTGCTCCGAGGGCGGCTTGGACGTTCTTCCCCACCCCTGAAGTGTCGAGACCTGATACTCAAATCACTAGAGACTGCGAGTATTATTTCTCCATAGCCGCTGGGTGTTTGGAGGCATAAGAATGGCAAGGATCGTGGCAGGCGCTTTCATGCTGACGGTTTCAACTTTGGCGATGGGGCAGGCACCACAGACCACGAAATGTGAGGCCAATACCAACGGATTCAAGATTCACAGCGTCTACGTCACCGGAACCAGTTACAAGGCAGTTGAGTGGGCATACAAGCATCTCTCAGAGGAAAGTTGCCTGACGCCGGTAACCAGCCTTGCAAAAGCAGATGCGATTCTGGAATTGGTCATGCCGCAATCGGGCAGCGACACTGCAACTGGAAGCGGGGTATTGAGCGTCACCTGTAACGGTTCCGCTGGGTCTAGCCAGTGCATTGACTCGGACGGAAACGAAATGGATGTCAGTTGCGACAGCGCTGGGAACTGCTCGTCCTACTATGGCCCTTCCCTTGCACACGCCGTAGGCGGCATCGTCACAGCGATGATCGAAAGCTCAGTCGGCGCAGCCGAGGCGCGAATCTACACGCTGGATCATAAGCTCGTCTGGAAGAGCGAACTTGTTAAAGCGAAATTCCCTTTTTCGTCATGGAGCGAAGACAAAATACACATGCCGCCGCTCGCTCCACCATGTAAGCTACCGGCGCATGGTCCTCGCGTCATAACTTCCACTTCCGCGACTGGGCTGAGAAACACTGCGGGATCACCTTCGATCCGCCTGTCTCCATTGATCTAAAGGCCAACGACAGGCTGGCTAAAAAGGCCGCAAAGCAGGACGAGACGGATGAGATGCTTCTGAATGCGCGGGAGGCGGCAGCGAAACAGAAGCAGAACCAGCCTAAGCGTCCGATTCCGCATTTAGTGTAGCTGTCGCTAGATGCCGCTAAATTCAACTTTCGGGGGTGAGCAACATGCAGATTACAACATTGCAATTCATGCTGATGGCACCACGCAGCCGTACAAAACGTGCGGGGAAATACCGCGAAGGTCTCTAAGGGATCGGTGTTCTCGAAATCCCCGACAATCGAAGATGTGAATTTCAAGTTGCAAGAGGAGGCGTCTAAGCTGGGTGCGAACGCTGTTATCAATGTGACATACAGTAGGGGCATGTCGCTTATGTCCTACGAGGTTTTGAAGGCGAATGGGACGGCAGTCATTTTGGAATCTGACGAGGTGAAATGCCCGTTCTGTGCTGAAACAATCAAGCGAGCGGCTCTAAAGTGCGAGCATGCGGTTCAGAGCTTACGGCTAAATCCTCCGTTTAGAGAATCCGCAGCCGCCCGCTATTTAGATGCGTGAATCATCGTCTGCCGCTCCAGCGAATTTGGACTTTGCTCGAGAGGAAGTCCAGATGATCTCGCCAGTTCACGACCACCTTACACCGAATCGATTCTCAGGACCGTTCCCGGCTCCCCAAAGCGGCAACCCCTGAGCAAGCTCTGGAGCCGACGGGGAATTGCGGACTCTCCGCGCGGGTCACAGTGGCCTCGGTGTATGCCGGGCAGGGATTTGCCGGTCTGGGTGATGGATTCTGAATTGTTCGTGGGCTCGAAGTCTTCCCGCAAGATCAAGCCGTACACAAGGCCGTCCGAGGTGACCTGAAAACCTTCGGCCTGTAGCGCCGTCACAAAGGCCCGCCGTGACGCGAGATAGGCCGACAGTGGCCAGCGCACCAGCGGGCAAAGGAAAGATACAGCGCACCGGCTCCGCCCACCAGCGGTCACGGAAGACGCACTGCTCCAGGAGCAAAGCCCCCAGCTTCATCTATCGGGCTTCCACCGGCGGAATCTCTTCCAGATCGTGCGACGGAATGCTGGCCGATGGAGTATTTATTTCCGAAACGGGCAGAGATAGGAACTGACAAAACTGACAAAATGGGTTGACGGGTGGGGTTCTGTCAGTTTTGTCAGTTCGCGCTCTGGGCATTTCTGAAAGGTTGCGGGCGGATTCCAGTCTCTCCAGCGTCTACTTGCCAGCATGGGTTCCCCCTATCCTCGGATTGATACGATAGGTTTCGCTGGGCCGTCCGGGAGTCTGTGCGTCAGTCTCACGCTTTACCCAGCCATATTCTACGAGCATCTGCAACGCGCCCCGCGCCGCGTCCGGTGAATCGAGCGCAGTCCACCCGCTCCGATACACGTCCCGCACAGTGAAGAATCCATCCTCACGCTTCCAGCCATTTGCCAGCCGTTTGCTCAAAGCGATTGCCGCGTGTTGCTCTGGCCGCGCCTGTGCCGAGTACACGCGATTTGCATGAGTCTCCAGATAGTCGCACCAGTCACAGGCCAGCTTCGCTTGAGAAATCGGTACACACTCTGTATGCCCATCGGCAAGCGCAAAGAGCAAGGCAAGGGATGGCATCAGGCTGCGGTACTTGGCAAGATGCGCTTGCATGACTGTTGCAACTTCTTCGCCCCGGATGCGTTGCTCCAGATCGGTAAGCCATCGCTCGAATAGCGTCTGAGCCTCATCGTCAAATTGCAAGCGGAGCGGGTCTGCGGCTTCAAGCGCGGCCATGCGGCGGTAGACCTGCGCGGCATACTCCAGAGCGTTCGTATCGGGCTGGCGGTCAACGTAGCGCCATGCTGGTGGTATGTCGGCCAGACGATGAGTTGAAAGCGTTGCACCAGTCCATCGTTTGACGGTCCATCCCTCATTGCATCGGCCAGATAGTCTCGCAAACGAGCGGGCTGGATTCCGCCAAACAGCGAGATACAGGCATGGGGAACATGAACGCTTCCGCGCCCTATGCGGTCGATGGTGAAGGCCGCATCTCCATTCCAGCATTCCAGAAAGAAGGCTCTTTCCTGTTCCCGGCCCTGTCTCTCCAGTCCGGCCAGCCATCCGGTCAACTCATCTCGGATACGAACAATCCGGCTGGATTTTCTGAAAGAACATGATGGAGACTTTCAAAGGTTGCATCGCTGGTGATAAGGCGGCGAAGCATGGGCTGTACGAGTGTGGATTCAGGCTTTGCGGGCGGTTCCTTGCTCTTTGTTAGCGCCTTGCTGTATTGCGTTCGCCATGCCTTTTCTGCAAGCTTTTGCAATTCCAGCGCAACCTGGTAGTTTCGCTGCTCATCTTCATGTGCTTTGCGCCATTCGCTCTCAATTACACGCGCCGGTTGCGTCATGCATGAAAGCACAGGAGACTTGAGCATTCCAGGCGGCGCTACGATACCGCCCCAAAGGTTCGGCACGACCGTCCAAGTATGGTCATTCCGTTTGGGCTGAATTACAGCCCGCCGGTTGGTTACTCCCGCAAGCGTGGCAATCGCGGCCACGGCAGGGAAGTCCAGCGGAACCTGCATACGCTCTGCTACATCCTTCACTAGCGCACGGAAAGACTCTGGCATCAACTCCAGATCGAACTGAGCTACATCGGGCAGAGACTCCACCAAAGATTCCGGCGCTGGCCATTCATCCGGCAGAGACGCGGAAGGCTCCTCGACTGGATACCGTTTCACAATGTCCGCCGCAATTGCTCGCACCTTCGCCTCTGGCAAGGGCGGGTCACACTTCGCCGCATTCTCCGCAAGCAAAGCCGCTTCGATTGCCTCCAGGCTCATCCCGCGTCGTCGCATGGTGCCTGCCAGTGAAACAAGCATGTTGGTCCTGCCACCCTTCCCCACGGCCTGCGGGCTTGCCCGTGCCGTGGCGGTGGGCATTGGCGGACTCACTGTGAGCCGCTCGATTACCCAAGCGGGCAAGTCCGCAACCGGCGCGGATGGGTCAATGAAGCGATACTGTTCGCCGCTGGCATGAATGGACGGCGGGCATACTACAAAGCCGCCAGTGCCCCTAACGTCAACGTGAGCGCCGATCTTGCCACTCTGGTCATTGCGAATATCAACCCCGGCATGGCGGGCGGTAGTAGCGATGCTCTCCCCCATCCGTGCGCCCTGTGGTCACTGTGAGCGTTGCTGGCAGCGTGAGACCTTGCCGCTCCAGGTTCGCCAACGATGCACGGCCTTCCGCGCCGTCAATGTCGATCACCACTACGCCGGAAGCCGTGCCCGTGGCCAGTCCCCAATTGCAAGCCGGGTACTGGTGCGCCCACGAGTCAAGCTGTGCAATGTCGCTGGTGGCCGCTTCCGGCCAGCCCTTTATCAGCGGCAACTTGCCTCTCGCTTCAACAGGGAACAACCGGAAGCCCCGGCCACCGGTGGCGTGTACTTCCGGCGGAATTCCAGGCACAACAGCAGCGGCGGTCATTACTGAGAATCCAGGACCGGAATCATCCCCTCGCTCACGATCCGGGTAACTTCTGAGGCTGGGATGCGGACGCAACGACCGACCCGGGTAACAGCTATTCTCCGTGCATAAATCCAGCTCCAGAGGGTTTTATCTGAGATCGAGAGTTCCGCTGCGGCTTCACGGACATTGAGTAGATTCTTTTGTTCTCGCATTTGTTTTTCCTCTTGCGGTTAGAACCGCGCTGCAATGAGAGTACGGCGGTTTCAGCTTGCTTATGTCTATTTTCTTGTGGTAGATTTTTGGCAATAACGTACCACATGATAAAGAGCCATAAATCGCGACAAGTGCAGGCAAACAGGTATCGCCTCGTGGGAAGCCAAGTGTCTCTTGAAGACCATCTGGCCCGTTTCGTTGATGTATGGGAGAGACTAAAGACTCCGAAGGATATATCCCAACCTCTAGATTCCGCGCAGGTTGTCTACATGCGCACCCTCTTCGATCTGCTGCACCTCTGGCATTCAGAACCGCCTGTAAACCCTGCTCTGGGAAACATTGCTGCATGTTGGTGTGAACAGCACAAAGGGATTTTTGAAATCATTCAGCACGGAGTGTTTAGTCGGCGCCGGTCATTGAGTCTTGAGCGTGGTCAAGATGGTCTTCTAGCGTTCGTGGCGACAGATTTCCTCACGCCGGCAGTGAACTTTGAAGCGCAAGCAAAGACACTAGCCTATGTCCAATTTGGGGATTTCCTTACTGGAGAGCCGGAACGATTGAGATTGTGTGGATTCTGTGAAAAGCCCTTCTTGAAGCGAGCGCAGAAATGGAAGTTTTGCTCCCTCGAGTGCGCTCACCGGGATGCGAACGAACACAGCCGTCTGCAAAACCTCAGCTCGAAAGAATGTAAGCGATTGAGAACAGCAGACAGGTATTTACAGAGATGGATCTCCAAACCGTCGCATCGTGCCAAGGCAAACTGGCGGAAGGAATTGGAGGAAAACACGGGACTAGCCGATGAATATGGATTCCAGACCAAAGACGGAAGGCTCAGCCGCACTCTCGCGAGATATATCCGGGCTGCGGCGACTCCTCCGGAATCGCCGGAACGGACGAGTCTCCTGAAGAGGCTTAAATGCGGTACTCAAAGACCGGATGAACTCGCAAAGCTACAGCAGGATTTCGACAGGTTTCTTAAGAACATACAAAGGGCGGAGCAAATAAGCAAAGGAGGCAAGGAATGAGCACATTCAAGCGGGGAAACGTCTGGTGGTTTACTTTCCGATTTCGCGGTCAGCGGATTCAGGAGAGCACCAGCAGCGGGTCTAAAAACCTCGCGATCCGTGCAGAGCGTGCGCGCAGACGCCAGCTTGAGGAAGGCGTCAACCGTCTAAAGGCCGACAAGCTGCCAATGATCTTCGGTGTCCACGCAAGGCAATATCTGGAAGTCAACACGCCGCACTGGAGTGCGGGTACGCTGGAAATTCAGGAGCGCGTCATTGGTCACCTGAAAGAGTTCAACAAACTACTTTTGAGCGATATTCGGCCAGAACACATCGCCAGGCACCAAGCGGCACGACAGAAAGTCGGGGCCAGTGGCCGTTCTATCAATATGGAAGTCGGTGCACTACGGGCCATCCTTCGCAAGAATCGGCTATGGGCAAACCTCCAGCCGGACGTGAAGATGCTGTCAGAGCGCTCAGACGTTGGCCGCGCGTTGTCGCGGGATGAGGAAATACGCCTGCTGGCGGCATGTAAAGCAAGTCGGAGCCGGTCGCTGTTTCCTGCCGTCCTGCTGTCTATCCACAGCGGTCTGCGCAATCAAGAGCTGCGCTTGCTGCGCTGGCGGCAAATTGATCTGCTAGAGCGCAGCATCACGGTAGGCAAGTCGAAAACAACTGGTGGGGAGGGCCGCTCTGTGCCGCTATCGGATACAGCATGGCGCTGTGTGCAAGAGTGGCGGAGCCAATGGCCGGAAGCCAAGCCGGAGCATTATGTCTTCCCGTCTGAAAAGTATGGCTTTGCCGGAGAAGCCGGATACCTGCATGGCGCGATTGTGCCCTACAACGTCAGGCCGGGCGTTTCTATCGGATCGTGGAAGGTTGCTTGGACGAACGCAAAGAAGGCTGCTGGCATCCAATGCCGCTGGCACGATCTCCGGCATACGTTCGTTAGCCGGATTGCAGAGGGGCAAGTGAGCGACGCCACGATCATGGCGCTGGCGGGACACCTGTCCGTGAAGATGAAAGAGAAGTACAGCCATACCCGGACGGAAGCCAAACGGCAGGCAGTCACCATGTTGGATATGCCCGCATCCCTCCAATAAGCGGCCAGAACGCTGATTGTCTGTGGAAAAGTTTCGAAGTATCTACAAAAGTGTCTACAGTCGGAGGATTGCTTTCGCCATAAATTATTGCAAGTAACTGATTCTAAAGTGGTAGGCGAGGCGGGAATCGAACCCACAACCCCCGGCTTAGAAGGCCGGTGCTCTATCCGATTGAGCTACTCGCCCGCATTTCCTCCATTGTAACTTTGAATGATCTCGCCGGGAAATCAAGCGTCTCCGACGGCGCCTCAATCATTTCGGGGCCGTCCCCATCGCTGAGGCGAACGCCGCCAGGCACTCGCCCAGACGAACCTTCGCAACGCCAGCCGATCGTCCGCATGCCGTGAAATATGCTGTCGCTGCCAGATCATGCCGATCTGGCTGGATATGCGCCCGGCGCACCACCAGGTCGACTCGGCAGCATTTCAGCGGTACCGCCCGCAACCGATCGCACAAGGTCCGGCACCAGCGATCTGCCCTTATCTGAGAATTCCATTGCTGATTGTCGCACCCCAGCAGGTCCACGTAGCAGGCGATGGCGTGCTCTGCTTCTTCACCCGTTGCGTCCAGTTCATCGGGATCATACGGGCCGGGTTCGAATACATCGGTCTTCGAGGTCCACACCGGGGAATCCACCGCATTCAGTCGCGCCAGCGCATCCGCAAGACCGGCAAGCTCATTCGCTTCGGTCAGTTCCCCTGCTCGATGTGGATCTTTCCGCAGGTCGACAAACCCCGGCCATTGCGCCTCGATAATCGGTGCATCGCCCCCAACCTCAAACTCCCAGTCAGCTTCCATTCGATCCATCTGCCGGCTGGTCCGCAGGGGCAAACTGCATCACGTAGCGGATGACGCTGGCCTCGGCCCAATGAATGTCGTCGCCATCATCGCGCGAGAGATACGCACAGTGTCCCCCATGCCGTGTCTCGACCAGCAAAACATTGGGATTTGCATGCAACGCTGCGCGCGTTTCCGGTACCAGGCGAACAAAGGGATCATCCTCTGCGCGGATGATCAGCGTGGGAACAGCAATCTTGTCGACGACCCGCGCGCTCGCCGCCCGGTAATAGTAGTCGTCTGCATCGCGAAATCCGCAGTAGCGCGCCACGATTGTGTCATCGAACTGCCGCAGCGAGCGAACGGAGCCGGCACTTTTCATCTCGAAAATTTGCGGAAACAGCGCGGCCTTGCGCCGGTAGCGACGCATCAGTCCCCGCAGGAAGTGCCGCTCGTACAGGCGGTTCACCGGCTCATGCAACGCGTCGGAACCCGCCGCAAGATCGATGGCCGGACAAACCGTTGCCACCGCGCAGAGCGGCGCACCGCTTCCCCACTCGCCAGCCAGCTTTAGCACCAGGTTGCCACCCATCGAATACCCGATCAGCGCCACCCGGTCCAGTCCGAATTGCCCCGCATAGTGGCGCATCACTGCGGCAACATCCGATGACAGTCCAGAGTGATACAGCGTCGGCGTTAGTTCGTCCGTATCCCCGCAATTGCGCATGTTCATGCGAATCACGTTGCAGCCCGCTGCCAGCGCTCTCGCCGCGAGCCCCCGGATGTACTGCGATTGCGATGACCCTTCAAGACCGTGAACCAGGATCACTGTCAGCCGATTTGCTCGCACCGCAAGCGGCTGCCAATCGCAATAGCAAACCACGCGGCTCCCATCCGCCGGGTCGACTTCCACCGTTTCTGCCATTGCGGTGGAGTGAAATGGGGGCCGTGGCAGGTAATTGCCGACAATGGTCTGCAGGTGTCCGTTGCGCAATCCCCGGCGCGGCTCAAACGGTCGCAATCCTGCCTTCAGCATGGCGGCGTCCACTTCACTTTGGAAAGAATCAGGGCTCACGGGGCTCGTCAAAATAGACTGTCCAGGGGCTCCTCGGTGAGTGCATCCTTGGGGCCGCGAGTGGGGATCGAACCAACCATCTTCGTTGTCTGTAGCTTACACAATCGCAGATGCAACGGTTGCCAACAATGGTTGTCGGGACCATTGCACACTGGCGTCGCCAGGAACAGTATGGACTGAGCAGTTCAGCAAGCGCAATTGGATCGTTAGCCTTCTAACCGGACGCCTGCGCTTTCGATTATTTCCTGTTCAGACGTGATGCTCGCTTTGCCCGATTGGAGGAAGAAGCTGAGAATCACCGCTGCGAACGCCACTCCGGCGAGATAGACGATGAATCGCGGCAAGTAAGCGCCGGCACGGTCGTACAGATGTCCCATCCAGAGCGGCCCCGTGGCGCCGCCGATGGCATAAGCCGTCCAGGTAAGGCCGTACAACACAGAGAAATGCCTGCGGCCGAAGTAGCGCGCGAGCAGGTAGGGTCCCACGTCGGCTTCGCTTCCCAGCCCCACGCCAAGGACGGCCGCACCCAGCAGGACGGCCCAGGTGCTACTGGCAAACGCAAGAATCAGCGCGCCCGCAGCGGCTAAGGCCAGAACAAGTGACTGAATCCGTTCCGGAGAGACGTGATCGATTGCGAAACCGATGCCGAGCCGGCCAAGAATGCCTGCCCCTCCGCGGACCGACAAAGCAAAAGCCGCGGTGGCAGCAAGCACACCGTGTTGAGTAAGGATGGAAGCAAGGTTGGTCACCAGCCCGTTTTCGCTGAATGCTGAGAGGATGGTGATAACAGCCAGTATCCAGAAAGCCGCGGTGCGCAGTGCGGTAGCGACGGTTGCGCCTGTGTCGACGCGCTGTTTTGTGCGAACGATTGCGGCCTCGGGGCGATTGCGCACCAGCATGGCGGTGAGAGGAAAGCCCAAAATCGCGATGCCGCCCAAAAGCAGAAACCCGCTGCGCCATCCGTGACGCTCGATCATCCACTCGGTGAGCGGTGGAATCAGCACGGAGCCAACGCCGCTTCCGGTGAGCAACAATGCGAGTGCCATTCCTCTGTGCGTCGTGAACCACGTAAGAATCGTGCGTGTGTACGCAAATTGCGCGGTAGCATTCGCCACCAGCCCGATTACAAAAAACGTTGCATAGAACTGGACGATATGCGGCGTCAATCGACTGAGTGCCGCAAGCGCTGTGGCGAAAACAAGAATCCCGGGGAGGATAATGCGGCGCGGTGGAAAGCGATCGAGCAACAGTCCGATGAGAGGAGAAACCAGGGCCACTGTGATCGCGGCCAGCGCGAACGCTCCGCCCATCGCTTCCCGCTTCCAGCCAAAGGCCGCGTGCAATGGGTCGAGGAACAGGCTGAACGTGTAGGGAACGATCGGAGCAAAGCTCACCATGACACCGGTAAACGCGGCTGCGAGTACACCCCAGCCGGAATATCGAATCGTGACCTCGTCATCGACATGATGGAGATTCGTTTTCATTCTTTATCGATTCTTCGAGCGCTCGCGGTTCTGCGCAAACAAAGTCCGGTCGGAAGTTGGTGCGGTTCAGGTGGGGATCACCGGCAGCAGGCTCCGCCCACGCCCGCGTTCAAGGGAAGAAATCGCGTGGAGGGCTGTACGGAGGAACGGTAAAAGATAAGTCGATGCGCTGTCTTGCATCGGTCGATGGGCAGCTAACTCAATCCTTTGGTGGAGTCTCACCGCATTCAGCCAATGCCTTACGCGCAAAGACTGTGCGAACTCGCTTCGATCGGCGTTCTGAACGGCTCACGCTCACAGGCCTCTTGAGAGGTTAGAAATTCTCGAGCAGCCACGCAGTCTCAAATAAAGTGCGCGGGCGGCCAGGACCTTACTTCCTGCCGCCCCCGCACTCCGGACTCAATCACAAGTGGAACAATTTCGCGTCTACTAGAAAAGACCCAGGGCCTTTGTGCTATAGCTCACCAGCAGGTTCTTGGTCTGCTGATAGTGATCGAGAATCATCTTGTGCGTTTCGCGGCCAAAACCAGACTCCTTGTAGCCCCCGAACGCTGCGCCGGCAGGATACAGGTGGTAGCAGTTGGTCCAGCAGCGGCCCGCTTTGATCTCCTGCCCCACGCGATACTGGTTGTTCGAGTTGCGCGACCATACGCCTGCGCCCAGGCCGTAGACCGTGTCGTTGCCGATCCTGATGGCATCTTCGAGATCCTTGAACTTCGTAACCGAAAGAACCGGTCCGAATATCTCCTCCTGGAAAATGCGCATGTTGTTATTGCCTGAGAACACGGTTGGCTGCAGAAAGTTGCCGTTCTCGAGGTCGCCGCCCAAGTGGGCTAGATCGCCGCCCGTCAGCAATTTTGCGCCCTCTTCCTTCCCGATCTTGATGTAGTTGAGGATCGAGTTCATTTGATCCTTCGATACCTGCGGTCCCATCTGGGTCGTTGGCAGCAGCGAGTTGCCGACCTTGATCCTGGCGACACGAGCAACGGCGCGTTCCATGAACTTGTCGTAAATCGACTCCTGCACCAACGCGCGCGACGGGCAGGTGCAAACCTCGCCCTTGTTGAAAGCAAACAATGCAAAACCCTCAAGCGCCTTGTCAAGAAAGTCGTCGTCTGCGTCCATCACGTCGGCAAAGAAGATATTCGGCGACTTGCCGCCCAACTCCAGGGTCTGCGGAATGATGGGCTCCGATGCGTACTGCATGATCAGCCGGCCGGTCGTGGTTTCACCCGTGAAAGCGATCTTGTTGATCCGCTTGTTTGAGGCCAGGGACTTGCCCATTTCTCCGCCGGGACCGCTGATGACATTCAGCACGCCCGGAGGCAGCAGCTCGCCCACCAGTTGCGCGAAAATCATGATGCTCAATGGCGTGTTCGATGCTGGCTTGATAACTACGCAGTTGCCGGCGCCGATCGCGGGAGCCAGCTTCCACGCGGCCATAAGCAGCGGAAAGTTCCAGGGAATGATCTGGCCGACAACGCCCAGCGGTTCCTTGAAGTGATAGGCGACGGTGTCCTTGTCGATGTTTGTCAAGCGTCCTTCTTCGGCGCGAATGCAGGCGGCGAAGTAACGGAAGTGATCGATGACTAGGGGAATGTCGGCGTTGCGCGTCTCGCGAATGGGCTTGCCGTTGTCGAGGGATTCCGCAAGCGCCAGCGTCTCCAGATTCTCCTCCAGCACGCTCGCGATCTTGAGTAGCGCCGTGGCGCGATCGACCGGGGATGTATGCGCCCACTGATCCTTGATCGCATGCGCGGCATCCAGTGCCAACTCCACATCGGCTGCCCCGGAGCGCGCGAACTCGCAAATAGGTTCCTGGTTGATCGGACTTGTGCTGACAAAGTACCGGCCCGTCGTGGGCGGTACAAATTTGCCTCCGATAAAATTGTCGTATCTTGACTTGACGCCCGACTTGTGAAGAACCTCAAGCGCGTCGTGTATCGATGACTGACCTGCTGCTGTTGCCATGTTCTCTCTCTCCTTTGCTCGGAAGCATTTCATGAGTTCCCAGAAAAGACGCCGAATGCAAAATTGTTGAGGACCCTCCGAATCAGGCCCAGTGAAATCGGTCCACTACCCCGCGGAATTCGTGCACATCCAGACCGCGCAGAAGATGCCGGCCCCCTTTAATCGCCTGCCGACAGCGCTTCGAGAGGTTCTGTTGCCCATACTTCTGAACCTGCCAACGGCTTTCTTGCAGCCTGAGACACATTTGCCGCCGCCTTTTCCTGGGCGATGGCGAATAACATCTCGCTATTATCGGAGTACTTGAAGCTAACCAGACCACGCGCCTTCGCTTCGCGCTCTTCAACCTGGGCAAGTGCGACGAGATCGCTCTTGTTCACTGCCCGCAGGCCCTTGCCCGCAAGCAAAGCTTCAATCTCCGATGCATAGAGCGAGTCGTTCTCGGGAACAGTCTTCAGATATTCAATGACCTTGCCCGCGGCGTTCTCGCCATCATGGCGCGCGATGCCCACCAGTCCCGTGCTGGCGCGCCTGGCCCAGCCCGCAACATAAGTTCCATCAAGCGATTTAGCGGTGCCCGGATCCCACATCTCGTATACCGGCTCCGACGGCGACTCGAGATCGGGCTTGGTCGCATAGCCATCCGGCCCCATCGGCAGTCCCAGTCCCGGATCGTGTTTGTCCCCGATTGCGAAAATCAACGTATCCACATCCAGAACCGTTGTCTTCTCGGTAGCCTTCGCGCCGGTACTGCCGTCGCCGCGCAGCACCAGATCGTTCTCTGTCACCACTAACTGCCTGATGCGGCCGTCCGGACCCACCACGATCTCTTTGGGCGAACAGAGAAAGCGAAAGGTCAGCTTCGGCGATGCCTGGGTTAGATCGACCTTCCGCAAGCTCGGAAACGTTGCTTCGCCAACCGTCTCCACCGACACATCCTGATCGCAGGCAACACAACGCGCCTTCACGCGTTCGAGTTCCTCGATAAATTCGCCGCGATCCAGATGCGCCTCAATGTGCCCAAGTTCCTTTTGACTGAACTTCGCCTCATGCGGTCCGCGGCGAGCCACCACGATCACTTCTTCGGTGCGCCGCGCCGGACTATCCTCCAGCAGCCAGCGCATAATATCGGCCGCCACGTTTCCCATTCCCACCACCGCGATGCGCTTGCCCGTGGAGAAGTCCTCCGAGGCGTAAGGAGGCAGTTGGTTGTAGTGGTAGACGAAGTCTTTGGCGGAGTAAACTCCCTTGGCGTTCTCGCCGCGAAGGTTGAGCTTGTTGTAGCCCTGCGCTCCGCACGCAACCACCAGCGCCGATGGTTTCAGCGCTTTCAGATCGTCCAGCGTAACATCGTAGGCCGAGCCGATCTTCACGTTGCCCAAGTAGTGAAGATTGGGAAGTGAAAGCACTTTGGAAAACTGTTTGCGCAAGCCGACCTTCATGGTCGTCTTCACCGGGTAAATTCCATACTCGGCAAGCCCCCCCGGTTTGATATCCCGATTGAAAAGGAAAACCTCATGCCCCGCCAGGGCTATCTTCTGTGCAGCGAACAGACCTGCGGGACCGGCACCCACTATAAATACGCTCTTCAAATCTCCTCCTGTATCACGTGCCATAGTCCAACTCCTCTCCCGATTTCGGACGCTGGTAAAGCCATCTTGTTTGGGAGAGGGGTTGGTCGTGTTGTTATGCGACTGCGCGAATGTCCTGCGCACCGACTGCATGCGTTCCCATCGCCGACATGAAAATTCGAATCACCTGTTGCAGGGTTGCCGTGCGCGGATTCGTAAGTTGGCAGGCGTCTTTCTTCGCGTTGATCGCCATTTCTTCCAGATCCTCTTCCTTTACACCAAGCTCTGTAAGGCCGGAAGGAATGCCCAGAAATTCAGAAAGCTGGCGAATCGCCTGAATGCCTTTCGCACCCGCGTCGAGATCGGAGAGGCCGGTCACATCCTGGCCCAATGCGATCGCAATGTTCCGGTACCGCTTGGGGCAGGCGATTAGGTTGAAATCGCAGACAGACGGAAGCAGGATCGCGTTGCAAACGCCGTGCGGCAGATTGTAGAAGCCGCCCAGTTGATGCGCCATCGCATGCACATATCCGAGGCTGGCATTGTTAAAGGCCATGCCCGCAAGATATTCGGCATAGGCCATCCGGTCGCGAGCTTCCATGTTCTTGCCGTTCGCGACAGCGGACGGCAGGTAGTCGCGGATAAGTTCGATGGCTTTGATCGCGCAGGCATCCGTGATGGGTGTGGCGATGGTCGAGACATAGGCCTCGATCGCGTGTGTCAGCGCATCCATCCCGGTGGCCGCGGTCAGCGCCGGGGGCATGCCCGACATCAGGACAGGATCGTTGATCGCCACGTTCGGAGTCACGCGCCAGTCGACAATGGCCATCTTCACATGAGTGTCGGTGTTGGTGATGATGCAGAAACGCGTCATCTCGCTGGCCGTACCGGCAGTCGTATTGATCGCCAGAAACGGAGGCATCGGCCTCGAAGACTTGTTGACGCCCTCGTAGTCGCGGATGTGTCCGCCGCCGGCAATGACAAGTCCAATGCCCTTGCCGCAGTCGTGCGAACTACCGCCGCCCAATGAGACGATGCCGTCGCATTCGTTCTCCTCGTAAACCTTCACGCCGTTATGGACGTTGATGTCGGTTGGGTTGGGCTCCGCTCCGTCGTAGATCGTGGCGCGAAGTCCGGCACTCTCGATCATTGCCTTGATCTGGTTGGCGACGCCCAGCTTGTTCATGCCCGCGTCCGTAACGATCAACATGTTGGTTGCGCCCAACGCCTTGGCCTGTGTTCCGGCCTCCTTCGCACAGCCCACTCCCATAAGGGAGACTGTCGGAATATAAAATCCAAAAACTTCCTCTGCCAATGCCATGGTTTTCCTCTCGTCATTCGTGGATTCGCGCGGATCTTTCCTTCGCGTTTCAGAAGTAGTTCCGCGGTTGCCCAGAAATGATCGATGCAGAGCAAGGTGGAACGAAATGGAAGTTAGGCATTTGCAATAACGGTTGACTGTGATGACAATCACCTATTCGCTAAGGTTTTTGGATGTGGATGGTTGGGGCTCACATGATCTGCATCACATCCCGAAAAGAAACCCTTCGGACTGCGGAAACACCGGAAGCAGATACTCGTTCACGCCAGGGCAGCCATGTGCGCCAACAAGCCTCAAGTCAATGGGGCCGTTCGCGAACAGGCCCGTCTCTACGGCTTTCTCTCAAACTGTCGGGTCTTGGAGTCTTCGAACCGCCCCCGCCTTGGCACTCGTTGCGGCGGGGTCGGTAGAGTTGCAGCGCCACGCCGGTTCCCCATGAAAATTGAGAACCGTTTTACACCGCTGCATGCGATTGCACGCTGAAGGAGGGGGAACGGGGGTTTATTCTTTGAATTCAATTGGGGCGGCTAGTGGGGATCGAACCCACGACATCCTGAGCCACAGTCAGGCGTTCTGCCGCTGAACTATAGCCGCCATATACCTCTCCGATTGTAGCATCGAAACAGTTGTCCCAAGGCTCGTCAGGTCCGCCTCCCTATGCCCGATTCCGACGCCAAATCGCCCCGTTTCGACCCTCCCGGCGCCGTCGGCCACACCGCCGATATCATCCCGCCCGGCCGCTGGGCGCGCGGAACCTGGCTCTTTCGCGACCAGACCTTGCACCGCCTTGAAATCCTCCTCGACGAAGCCTTCCGCATCCCCTTCACAAGAATCCGATTCGGCATTGACGGCATCATCGGCCTCATTCCCGGCCTGGGAGACGTTCTCGCCGGACTGCTTTCCCTCATCATCCCCATCGCCGCATGGATTCGCGGCGTTCCCTTTGTCACCCTTATGCGCATGGCCGTCAACATCGGCATCGGCGTTCTTGTCGGATCCATCCCCGTTCTCGGCGATGCCTTCGACATCGGTTGGAAGGCGAATCGCCGCAATTATCTCCTCCTGCAGCGCCACCTCGGCGAGCCGAGGCAACATACCTGGAAGGACTGGGCGTTTCTCATCGTGCTTGCATGCGCCATGGGACTCATCTTTGTCATTCCCATTGTGCTCGTAATCTGGATTCTGGCATGGCTCATCCAGCATTAGACCGGTAGCCGCGCCGATGTGAGTCCCCTGCTCTTCCGCGATACAATCAGAAAGCAACGTCGGGGCGTAGCGCAGTCTGGTAGCGCATCTGCTTTGGGAGCAGAGGGTCGGGGGTTCGAATCCCTCCGCCCCGACCATCTAACCTCTTCCATTTCAACAAGTTTGACCGAGGAATGAGGGGGTGATACCAAGAGTGATACCACTTTGCCGGGAGTTTTCCCATGCAGGTGAATATCACCAAGCGTATCGACACCCCTGATGGCAAGCGCTACTGCCCCGTCGTCATCAGCCCGAATGGCCGCATCAAGCCCGATTGGGTGATGATGAATGACCGGCAGGAGAAGCATCCGGAAGGCGCCTACTACCTCGACTGGAATGAAGACGGAAAACGCAGACGCATGTCGGTCGGCAATGACGCGGCTGCTGCATACAACAGCCGCGTTCGAAAACAAAGAGAGCTGGATGCGACCGCGGCAGGTCTTGTTGTTTCGAACCCCATTGAAGACGACTCCCGCCTCCGCATTCGGTCTGCGGTAGACGATTTTCTCGAGGAAATTCAACTCACCAGACAGAGAAAGACATGGCGCGGGTACTGCGTCTCGCTGCGCTACCTTCTGGAATCGTGCGACAAGTGCTTTCTTGAGGAGATTGAGCGGAGAGATCTTCTACGTTTCGCTGCATTCCTGCGCGATACCAAGAAGCTCTCCCCACGAACAGTGCACAACAAGTTCGCCGATGTGCTGACCTTCCTTCAGGCCCAGGGAATGCCAAAACTAATTGGCAAAAATGACCACCCACGTTTTATCGAACAGGAGGTCAACATCTACGAAGACGACGAACTGTCAAAGCTCCACGGAATCTGCTCGCCCTATCACAGCACACTCTATGACTTCTTTCTGATGAGCGGTTTTCGCGAACAGGAAGCGATGCATCTCGTTTGGAGCAACGTTCGCTTCAACGCAAACATTATCGAGATGCGCTGGAAACCTCAATTCAACTGGACGCCGAAGGCCTACAAAGAGCGTGAGGTCCCAGTCCCAAATGAGCTGCTGAAGATCCTGGAAACACACCGACGATCACTCCCGGCTCCGCATGCATCTGCCCAGGCATTGGTCTTCAGCACCGCCAGCGGAAGGCGCGATACCCACATGCTCCGTGCTCTCAAGCGGAATGCCAAGAAGGCCGGATTGAACCCGGACGACTTTTGGCTCCACAAGTTCCGCGCGACCTTTGCCACTACTCACCTCCAAGCCGGTGTTGATCTGCGGACGGTGATGACGTGGATGGGACAGACCAATCTGGAGAGCATCATCCGCTATTTGAAGCCGGCGAGAAACTGGACGGTCATTGAAAAAGTCAATTCGAGTTTCGCGGGCCACCACAGGGTTAGGCTCCGTCTCGTGACCGGGGTCGCATAAGTTCGTTTTAACGAACAACGCCCTGTACTCGCTCGTTGCGATCGCGTCTTAATCAAGACACTTCGAAGTGCTGGAGGAGTCATCTCCAGCGCTTACCCTTTGGGAAAAATAACACTCCACGCGAAATTTGACCAAATCTCCAATTGGCGAGATGGTCTCTAAACACATCCCGCATCCTGCGGGATCGCTATGGAGGAACTGATGATCCTGGCTGAAATCGTCGAAGGCAAGAAAGAAGCCCTCCGCGTTGCGGAAGTAGCTCGAATCCTGGATGTCTCGATCAAGAAAATCTATAGGATGGCCGCAAACGGCCAGATCCCCGCTATCAAGATTTCCAACTCGATCAGATTTGACCCTCACGAAATTGCAGTATGGCTGAGAAGTCAATCCAGAACGAATCCCACTCCGGCAGTTTCGCTATCTTCACCGTCTTCAGAGTGCATGGTACAAGTGAGTAGGAGGGCATGGACGCTGCGAAGATTAGTATCGTTGCGAATAGCAATGTCTTTCGCATGGTTTCTTTTCCGAGCGAGTTCACTTCGCCACTTTTACGATTCGCTGTGGAACTCCCAGCCGAGCGTCTTCGAGTGTGTGTGACAGCCGTTTTCAGCGCGAATGGAAGCAAACGCGTACCCATCGGGGAGCGGCTCAGCCTTTGCCTTTTCGAGTGAGTCGAACAAAACGGGCTCTGACTGTCTTCCTACCTGACCTTTGTTTTTGTGTAGAAACGCTTCGGTGGAGTAGATTACGCCAACGCTCATGGGTCACTCCCTTCGACTGCTAGCAGTTTATTTCGGCTTTCGAGTCGATCTTTTTTGGGGCAATTTGGCCATTATTTCCGCGAATTTATGCCAATCCCCGCGATGCGCATTTACCTTGTTGCTCTCTGGCCACCACTCAACAGTTCCACGCCCGACAACGAGCGTTCCTATCTTCGTTGAACCGTCCTTGATCTCAATGGTCAAGGAATTTTGGCTGGTTCGCTTAGTGATTTCGACCGCAGCCGGGAGATGGGCAACGACAACAAAAATTCTTTTCAGCCATCTCTATATTTTACACCTGTGCCGTGCTCCGGAGCGAGCCTAAGCCGTGGCAAAACGGGCGTTTAGCCGTCTCCCGAATCCCGGCCTCTGGAAGACGACATTTCGAGCGGGCAAAACCAGCCAAGACGAAAGCACAATATATCTTTTCTTCGTTCTTCTTCCGTCCTCTTGGGGGTTGAAGGCGACGAAGGACGACAGTTTATTTGAGTGGTGAACTTGTGTCGTCTTCATGGGTAGGAGTCCTGCCGAGTCGTCGATGCCGGGGTCTGTTGACGACAGATCGAGGGACTCATCCGGCCTCTTTGGATTTCAGATCGCGCGTTCTTGGTGGATCGTCCGAACCAGAAACCCACCTGATTCCAGCCACCTATCGTATTTGACCAGGACTTCAATCTCGCACACTTCCAACCAATCGAGGACACTTCATGAAACCATCTAAGCTCTATGAGGCGCTTCATGCGCTGATCGGCGAACGTGTACCCCTGCACATCTGGGGCGCGTGCGGCGTTGGGAAGTCACAGATCGTCGCTCAGGTCGCTGATGATTTGGACTACGACTTTCTCGACGTGCGGGCCGTGCAACTCGACCCGGTCGATCTTCGGGGTCTGCCGCGGATCTCCGAAGACCAGACCGAATGGGTCCCGCCCAAGTTTCTCCCCACCTCAGGCAAAGGCATTCTCTTTCTTGACGAATTGACCTCTGCGCCGCAGATGACCCAGGCAGGCTGCTATCAGCTGGTATTGGACAGGAAGCTCGGCGAGTATGTGTTGCCCGATCGCTGGGTGGTCATCGCAGCCGGGAATCCGGCCTCCGAACGCGGCGTTCACTTCGCCATGCCACGGCCGCTTCGTAACCGGTTCGTGCATTTAGATCTTGAACCGGATCTCGACGACTGGTGCAGGTGGGCTGTGAATGCTCAGGTCCGTCCCGAGATCATCGCCTTCCTGCGCTTCAGGCCGGACCTTCTGCATACGGCGGACGCGACCTCAGACGCTAACGCGTGGCCCACTCCGCGTTCCTGGGAGATGGCCTCACAGGTGCTTTGCGGTATCGCCCGTCATCAGAAGACGCAGTTTCTCTCGGGGGCCAGCGAGTTTGAGGCGCAGCTCCTGGATGGAACGGTGGGGCCGGCAGCGGCTTCGGAACTTGTGGCTTTCATTCGGCTGTTTCGCCAGTTGCCTTCGATCGACGAAATCCTTCTGAACCCCACGACGGCGCCGGTCCCCGCAGAGCCTTCCGCGCAAATCGCCATTGCTACCGGCCTGGGCAGGGCCTTGAGCGACACCTCGGTAGGGAGAGGTATCACGTATCTCGACCGGATGCCGACCGAGATGCGGGTGATGGCCATGCGCGACGCGGCGGCACGGGACACCGCCATCACCCACACTCCGGAATTCGTTCGCTTCGGAGTGGATTACCGGGAGGTCATCCAATGATTACTGAGCGCGCAATGCTCGCCGCCGTCCACATCAGCATCTGGACGGCCGTCAAACACGACCGAAAGGTTAGCCGCGATGTCGCGGACCAACATGGGGCACACCAGGGCGCTGGCCGTTATAACAAGCAGCTCCTGCGCGGCGCAGACAAGCTGGATGAGCTGCGCACGCTCGCCGGGCAGATCCGGCAGCATTTCTACAAGATCACACTGCCGTGGTCTGACGAAGGGTTCCGGCTCCTGCCGGCGAACTTCTACTTCGATCTCATGGCGCGGATGCGCGAGTTCGAGGCCGGATTTGAACAGGGCGTCGAGAGCTTTCTCCGCGTCTATCCCCAGTACATCGAGCAGGTAAAGCCGGAGTTGAACGGGCTCTTCCGGGAGGAAGACTACCCGGCTGTGGAAAAACTAAGGAAAAAGTTTGGGGTCAAGCTTGAAGTTCTGCCCATCCCGTCCGGGGCGGACTTCCGCGTCCAGATGTCGGCCGAGGAGCAGGCGCGGGTCTCTCGCGAGATCGATGCCAACGTCCGCGAATCGCTGATGCGCGGCACGGAAGACCTCTGGAAGCGGCTGCGCGAGCTAGTCGCCCACATGGTCGACCGGCTGAACGAGCCGGAGTCTCGCTTCCACGGTTCCTTGGTCACCAATGTTCTGGACCTGGTGGAGATACTGCCGCGGCTTAACGTGAACGGCGACACAGACCTTAACCGCTTTGCGGAGCAAGTCAAAGAGCGGCTGTGCAACTACTCCGCTCAGGACCTCAAGAAGCATGACCTGCTGCGCGTGACGACGGCCGCCGACGCCGCCAACATCGTCGCCGAAATGGATGGTCTGTTGCGCAGCCGCGAGGCCGCAGAACCCGTTGAGACCCCGAGCGCCGACGACATCTTCGCCCGTATGTCCGCGTACATGGAGGCGCCCGCGGCGGCATGAGACAGGATGCCACGAAAACCAAAAATTGGCCAGTGAGGGGCAGGTTTCTGGCAGGGGTTGCTCTTGCCGGATAACACATGTGCCAGCTGGTCATGTCAATCTGACGATTTGCGCTGCCCGGATGCGGTCGGTGCGAGCATTGCCCTGAGGTCACTAGTCGAGATTTGAACTGCCTGCGGATTCGAACACTTCAAATCTTAGCCCTGATTTCCTGCATATATTGCTGCTTTGACCAGCCGAAATGTTCCAGTAGGGAATGAAAGACGCCAATGCTAAGCGGATCGCGTGCAGGGACTGTGAAGGTCCTCCCGTCCCTACCCTTCCACACTTCATGACTTCCCTTGCCGCGATCACTCAGCACACCATAATCAAAATGCCTGAGAACCTGGGCGACTTCCCGACGGGAAGGTGAGCCGAAATAGATGCTCGCCACGACACCCTTCCCAACGAAATAGACTGGGATGTCATCCAGACGGAGATCGAAAAGGGTGTCACGACGCAAGAGGCCCCCTAACGGGAGGGCATTTCCCTTGAAACCATGTCCACTAGGCTCACCCTTTGCAATTTCACTCGCGAGCCGATCCCAGGGGACGTGGTCATCTCCAGCGCGCCATTCGCGATACCCGGCCGGCGAGAAGTCCAGCCAATCCTCTACTACGCTGCGTAGCCTTGTCGGATTTTGCACGATTCCATCGCTGTGCAACCGGTCGAGGTTTTCAACGAGCCACTCGTGGGAACTCCAGTTAGCCAGCGCCTCTTCGAGCCAATCCGGCGCGAACCGGCTTCGGGTGTATACGTGGTCGAAATAGCGAAGATACCGCCGGCGCCTTCCAGAGAGTTCGTGCCAGGCCGCGGCGAATTCGACCTGAGCGTGAAATAGTTCGTGGGCAACGATCAGCTGGACCCCAACAAGTGCGGCCACCTGGTGGCTTCGAGCTTCGGTTCGCCGAAGGTCCGATGCCAGATCCGCAACAAATTCATCGAGCTTAGGCGAATGAAGATGGATTCCCCACGAGGCTTCGTCGTAGCAATGAAATTGCTGATACCAGGCGATCGCCTCAAACCCATATTTCTTTATGCCCTCTCGTCCTTCCCCGGTCGGTCGAGGAAGGAAATCTGAGAGCTCATTTTGGTCAGGAATTTCATCAGCATTTGCGAGTACGCCCCTAACGACATCTTCATTACCCGATATTTGCTCCGGCCTTGGCGGTGTACAGCCCCGACGGCGAGGTTTTGAAAGTGCGCTCTTTAGCTTCCGTTCGAGGGCAGATTTGATTTCCAATGCCGGTGTCAAAGCTTCCCGAGGTGTCCATAGCAGATAGGCGGCCTCTGAGCCGTCCACGATCGGCACCAATGCGCAGCGGTAAGTGCCATCCCTGGATGGAGCCCAGTCTGAGGCTGCAACCGATCTGAGAAGCGCTTCATTGCGTTCTCGTCCCGCCACGGGCACTGAGGAAACCAGAGAACCGTGTTCAGGTCGAAGTGAAAGGTCTAACAAGCGAGGAGGAACCGGCGGAGGCGCGTCAGGAGACCCGAAAGCATCCAACATTCCTTTGAGGATCTGGTCGGCTGGATCGGTGCTGTGTTCTAAATCGGACAGCTTTTCATCTAGTTGTTTGCGCTGACGCTCCTGTTCTCTTCTGAAGCGTTCCATCCGGTCCGCAGCTTCCTGCGTCAGTGCTCTAAGCTTCGGGGTAACAGGTCCCTTAGGTGGAGAATCTCCGATAACGAGGAACAACTCTTTCAGAGAGATTTGAAGGACGTCATAAAGAAAGAACTGCTTCGTTTCGTCGCCCCACGGCCCATCGCATCGCACCAGCCACCGGTAGCAGGCTGCTTCCACGCATCCGTTTTTTAGACGGGCTATACACTCCGCAACCTGGCTGCTCCGTGCGATTACCGAAATTGTGCCCGAGGCCAGCGTCGCGACCAGATCCTCACTGCCCGCTGGAATCCGAAAGCCGAACCTGGCCGGGCTGACGGTCCATTCCAACTGCGTCGGAATCCAAGATCGATACTCTGTCATAGCGATTTCTGCGCCATCTTTTCGCCCAAGCTGAAAAACTTTGGATGCTCCAATTCTATGTTGTCAAAAACAAAGCCAGAAAACTAGCGGCACCTAGGGCAATTTACGCCTGGAAAGCAGCACCGTAGCCAACTCATGATTGGAGGCCTGATCGGTTTATGCCTGCAATGACAAACGAAAAGCCCGCGGCCGAGCGCATTCAGAAGGCGCGCACGTCTCTCATCCTGGACCATCCCTTCTTCGGCTCGCTCCTGTTCCGGTTGAAAGGGCGCGAGTGCCGGTCGATTCAAACGATGGCCACCGATGGAGTGTCGCTCTTCTACAACCCTGATTTTGTTGAAACCCTGAACGCGGCGACTCTGGCCGGAACCTTGGCTCACGAGGTCATGCACCCGGCCCTGCACCATCATGTGCGCCGCTCCGGGCGCGATCCGAAACGGTGGAATGTAGCCTGTGACTTCGCCATCAATCCCTTGCTCGTTGACGCCGGACTCTCGCTGCCCGATGGGGTTCTGATCGACAACCGCTTCCGTGGAATGAGCGCGGAGCAGATCTACAACCTCCTTGAATCGGAATCGGAAACAGAGCAAGACTCCGGCAAAGAGGGTGGAGACGACGAGCCCGGAGGAGAGGAATCGAAAGACGAGACATCCGCTGGCGGCGATTCAAACGAACCTTCCGCTCCCGTTACCGAAGGCGGAATTGGCCAGGTCCTCGATGCGCCACCGCCGGACGAGGAAACCCCAACCATTGAAGAACAGGCGAGGGAGTGGGATGTGGCGGTCAACCAGGCCACAACGGTTGCCCGGCAGGCGGGCAAGGTTCCGGCCGGCCTCAACCGGACCCTGGAAGGGGCGGCCGAGGCTTCGGTCGACTGGCGGGAGATGCTACGCCGGCTCTGGTCGGATACGATCCCGGCTGACTATAGCTGGATGCGCCCCAACCGCCGCCATGTCTGGGCAGGTCTCTACTTGCCAGGAGTGATACGCGAGGGCGTCGGGGAGATCGCGATCGCCGTCGACTGCTCCGGCTCTGTGAATGCGCGGCAACTGAGGCTCTTCGAGGCCGAGGTGCGTTCGATTCTCGAAGGCCAGCGGCCGCAGCGTGTGCATGTTCTCTACTTCGATTCAGAGGTGCAGAAGGTGGAGACATACGAAGCCGGCCAGCCGGTCCACCTTAACCCGGTGGGGGGCGGAGGAACCGAATTTGGCCCATGCTTTGATTGGCTCGATGAGCACGGGATTCTGCCGCAGACCCTCGTCTTTCTGACAGATCTGTATGGCTCGTTCCCGCCGTCGGCTCCCGCCTATCCCGTCCTATGGGCTTCGACCGGAAGCCAGAAGGCCCCCTTCGGCGCGGTCATTCCGATGCAGGCTGCCTAGTCCAAAGGGCCGAGAGCTTGCCGTGCGTCCCAGTGGCAAACGCAAATCTCGATCTCACCCCAGTCTTTCGATGAACGCCCCAAATTGGTTTTCGGGAAGGAGGCTTTCTGTGGATCAGACTTATCGCATTTTCACGGACGGCTCCGCGATCGGCAATCCGGGCCCAGGCGGATGGGGCGTCGTCGTAATCCAGGGAAAGGAACGTTGGGAGATGTCGGGCGCACATCCCTGGACGACCATCTCCGAGATGGAACTTGTCGCGGCGGTTCAGGCGCTTCGGTCGGTGGAAGGCCGAGCGCGGATCGAGCTGCACTCAGACTCCGAATACCTGATCTATGGAATGCGCGCATTTGTCTTCCGCTGGCAGCGCCAAGGCTGGCGAAACCGGCGCGGAACCCAACTGCAGCACCGCGAATTGTGGACGGAGCTGATCGAGCTGAACACAAGTCTTCCCATCCGATGGAAGTGGATCAAAGGTCACAACGGGCATCGCGACCAGAGCCGTGCCGACGAGCTGGCGTATGAAGCCGCCCGCTCTCTCTGTGTGCAACAGAAGTTAGCGGCCTAATGCCGGCGAAGAATTCAGAACGTTCAGAAGGAGAAACACAGATGGCATCGATTGCGGAAGCAAGCTCGCTGTTTGAAATCGACGTGGAGCTCGACGGACTCCTCGAAGAGATCGAAGGGCAGGTTGAGTCAGAAGGTCAGGCCGCGGAAGACCTGGTTGCTCGGTTCCAGCAATTCTGCGAGGGAGTCGGCATCCTGATCTGCGATTTTTCGAAGCTCAATCACCCCGCCCACCGATGCCTCCGGCCTACGCTTCACAGAACACCTCACGATGTCCCATGCAAGACTAGAGGTCAGGATGGAGTCGCTACTTCCTTTCCTGCAGGGGACTTGCACCCCCTACAACATGCCGGTTTATCTCGGCGCACGGTGCATCATCGCCAAGCACCCACCGACTAGCGCGCTCTGGATTGTCTACGGTAGCCGAACCCTGATTAGAGGATGCAGGGCACAGATTCGTTGATCGAATGGTCTGGCACGAGCCGCTCGATGGTCGAAATCTGTGAGCAATTCATTCACGGGGTTGCGGTCGGCCGCCTTATTCCGCCTTATTCGACCGCCTTATTCCGCCTTATTTGAGTTCCCGTCCTCAGGCTGACGCGGCTGCGGGTGGATCTCTGGTTTTTGATGCAGTTTTCTGTCGCAAAGTGCTGGTTGGCCTCGAGTATCGAGCCACGGCGTCAGCTCGCCTTCAGGCCCGCGCACTCCCTAGACAGTGTCAGAAAACTCCGCGCGAGAATTACGCATCCATCAATTCAATTATTTGATACGAGGTCGCATGTCGTCCTCATTTCCAGCTTCTATTTGCGCGTGCGCGAGTCTCAGGCGGAGCAGTCGAGCTATTTGTCACTTATACGACTTAGTGCTTGCGCCTACGGGCCTCAAGCTGACGCAGTTCATTCTCCTATACGCGATAGGCCAGGCGGGAGAGATTGCGCACTGTGAACTGGCAAATCACTTCGCTGCTTCCGAGGAGACATTTTCACGACGTCTCGCGTCGGCACGCAAGTCAGGCTGGATATGCGTGAAGACGGGCGAGCGGAACCGGCGTGTCTACTGTTTGAGCGAGCGGGGACGCGCGATGCTGAAGACGGCCACGCCATTTCTGGGAGCGGGCACAGCAGCGAATGCGGTCCGAGCTTGGCGACATGGCCTGGAAAAAGCTCAGCGATTTTGCGGACCGGATCACGCAGGCTGCCTTGCGGGCTGAAGATAGCGCGCTCAAAAAATGGACACTCGCAACCAAAGGCCGCATAGCCTGTGCGCTCGACTTTCTCTGCGGCGCCCGTTCGGCTCGCGAGGTTGCAATAGCAACTTCGCTTTGCTGAAAACCTCCACGAGATTTGCCTCGCATCTCTTCCTGATGTCTTGTGACGCGCTTATTTTCAGGCGCCGCGCATGCCCTGTCTTAGGGCCCCTAACTCCTCAAATCCTCATGGAGTGCAGATGAGCACCTCCGAAGTTGCACAACGGTTGAAGTCCACTTGGGAAACGCCAAAGACGCTGTGGGGCTGGTTCGCCACCGTCGATCATAAGGAAATCGGAATTCGATATCTCGTCACCGCCATGGCTTTCCTCATCGTCGGCGGCCTCGAAGCGCTCGTCCTTCGCATTCAGTTATCCCGGCCCGACATGGGTCTACTTCCTCCGGAAATGTACAACCAGCTTTTCACGATGCACGGCATTACCATGATTTTCTGGTATGCCCAGCCGATCCTCTCCGGTTTCGCGGTCTACGTCATCCCGCTCATGCTCGGCGCGCGCGACATGGCTTTCCCTCGTCTCAACGCCTTCACCTACTGGGTCTATCTGCTCTCCGGCATTCTGGTCTATATCTCTCCCTTCATGGGCCAGGCGCCTCACGCCGGTTGGTTCGCCTACATGCCCTACACCAGCGAGCAATTTTCGCCCGCCTACGGCATGGACTTCTACGCCCTCTCGCTCATCCTCTTCACCATCTCCATGACCGGCGGCGCCATCAATTTCATCGTCACTATTCTGCGCCTGCGAGCGCCGGGAATGACGGTCAACCGCATGCCGCTGTTTCTCTACAGCACCCTCACTATTTCCTGGGTCTCGATCTTCGGCATGCCCTCGCTCACCGCGGCCAACGTCTTCATGGAACTCGATCGCCGCTGGGGCACTCATTTTTTCGCAATCTCCGGGCGGCGGCAATCCGGTGCTGTGGCAGCAGTTGTTCTGGTTCTTCGGACATCCCTGGGTTTACATCATTTTTCTGCCCGCTACCGGAATGCTGTCCATGATCATTCCCGTTTTTTCGCGTCGCCCCATCGTCGGCTATCCCTGGGTGGCGATCTCTACCATGCTTACGGGCGCAGTCGGCTTCAGCGTCTGGCTCCATCACATGTTCACGGTCGGCATGTCTGACATGGCCATGAGCTTCTTCAGCGCCGGCAGCATGATGATCTCGATCTTCACGACCATCCAGGTGTTCGCCTGGGTCGCCACCATCTGGAAGGGCCGCCTGGTGATGACCACCGCCATGCACTTCGCGCTGGGCTCCGTCGCTCTGCTCGTCATCGGCGGCCTCAGCGGAGTCTTCACCGGCATTATCCCCGTCGACTGGCAGGCGCACAACACGTACTACGTCGTCGCTCACATCCATTACGTCCTCATCGGCGCCAATCTCTTCCCCGTATTCGCCGGCTTCTACTACTGGCTGCCCGAAAATGACCGGCCGCATGATGAACGAGAGTCTCGGCAAGTGGAGTTTCTGGACCATGTTCATCGGATTCAATGTGGGGTTCTTCCCCATGCACATCGTCGGGCTCCTCGGCATGCCGCGCCGCATCTACACCTATCCGGCAGGCCTCGGTTTCGGATGGCTCAACATGATTGAGACCATCGGCGCCTTTGTTCTGGCATTGGCATTCTGATGAGCATCATCAATCTCTTCTACAGTCTCCGGCACGGAACTCTCGCCGGGAAAAATCCCTGGAACGCCGATACCCTCGAATGGTCTACCGATTCTCCGCCCGAGCCCTACGCCCACGTGCACATGCCCACCGTTTCCAGCCGCCATCCCCTGTGGGACGACTACGACGAGTTCTACGACCCCGACGACCAGCGAATCTACGCCGAGGGCCGCCTCACTCCGGTCAGCGATTGGCTCGACGCCGAGCAATTCGCAATCTCCAAGATGCCCAAGGAAACCATCTCGCCCTTGCTGCTCTCGCTGGCCATGTTCGGCTTTTCCCTGGCCCTGGTCTTCCAGATGATGTGGTATGCCCTCGCGGGTTTCATCGCCATGTTGCTGCTCACCTGCTACTGGCTCTGGCCCCGCGTTGAAGGGGAGGAGATTGCGTGATGGCCACCATGGTTCAAGCCCGCGAACCTCGTTTTCCGCGCCAGCCAGGGTCCGGCTACCCGCTCGACGACAACCGCGGAACCTGGGGCATCATCGTCACCATCTGCACTGAGGCCACGCTCTTCGTCTGCCTCTTCGCGAGCTACTTCTACCTCGAGCAACAATAAGGACCGCTGGGCCATCGACCGCCCTCCCAAGCTGATGTACGCCTTCATCATGCTCGCCATTCTGCTCTCCAGCAGCGTCGTCATTCACTGGGGAGAGCGCCAGCTAAAGCGAGAGCGCGTCGCCGTCGCCCGCATCGCACTCGGCATCACCATCCTCATGGGTTTGGTCTTCCTCTTTGTCCAGGCTCTCGAATATCAGGACCATTGGAAGTCGCTTACTCCCTACAGCGACAGCTACGGATCGATCTTTTACACCATAACCACCTTTCACGCCGCGCACGTCGTCATCGGCTTGCTGATGCTGATCTACACGCTCATCCTGCCCCGGTTCGCTCCTGCGCTGCGCTCTCCCTATCGTCCGTACCACGTGGTTGCGCTCTATTGGCACTTCGTGGACTTTGTCTGGGTCTTCATCGTCGGCCTGCTCTATGTCATGCCGAATATTCGTGTCTATGGCTTCTGACCCCACAACACGCCCCGACGACATTCGCCCGCGCCGGCTCTGGTTCGGCCTCGTTACCGCAGCTGTCGCATGGTTCAGCCTCGGCATCGCGGAGATGTTCATCACCTGGCGAGCTTGCCTGCATAACGAAGAGTTCGGCAACGCCAGCTCCCATCCCGCCGCCATGATCGCCGCCTACGTCGTCAGCTTCCTGCTCATCGGCTTAGTCGCCGTCGGCTGGCTTCGTCTCTTATCTCAATTGGCGGCGACTCTCCACGCAGCCCAGCATCCTGCAAGCCGAAGGCCGCAGCCGCAGCGAGTTCGTTGCCCTGCTCGGCGTTTACATCAGCGTCACACTCGGAGTCGGCATGGTTTGGATGGGCATTCCCCTCTTCATTCTGCGTCTCTGCGCGAGGGTGCGATGAATCTTCCCTGCTGGCCGATCTGCATCGCCGCAATCATGGCGCTCTTCTGCGCCGCTCGTCCTCGCCGGATGCATCGGGCGGCCAGCAAATCTCGAATAGATTACGCGGGCGTCATCGGCAATCCTCACGACGGTAAGAAACTCATCGTCTCCTACGGCTGCGGCTCCTGCCACACCATTCCCGGTGTCTACACCGCGCGCGGAGCTGGTCGGGCCTCCGCTCTACTTCTTCGGCCGCCGCACCATGATCGCCGGCGAGCTGCCGAATACGCCCGAAAATCTGACTCGCTGGCTGCTCAATCCCCGCCCAGTTGAACCCAACACCGCCATGCCCTCGGTTGGTTTAAGCACCCAGCAGGCACAGGACGTTACGGCATATCTCGAAACACTTGCACTGAATCGGAGAAACGAATGAGACGAAGAGCGGAAAAATCAATCGGGTGCGTGGCAGGATGTGCATCGTTGCTCCTCGGCATTTCCGCTGCCGCACAAAAGCCCATTGCGAATAGCGGCATGACGACGGACATTCCCGGCGCTCAGCCCGGCATTCATCTCGTCTCGCCCGTCCCTAACGGCCAGTGGACGCAACCGGCCGGCGATTACGCCAACACCCGCTACAGCCCGCTTGCGCAAATCAACACCGGCAATGTGCAGAACCTCCACGTCGTCGCCACCGCTTCCACCGGAATTCCTCACGGCCATGAAGGTCAGCCGCTGGTGGTCAACGGCACCCTCTACATGGTCACGCCGTATCCCAACAACCTGATCGCCCTCGACATCACCAAGCCCGGATTTCCGCAGAAGTGGGTCTTCCGGCCCAATCCCGATATCACTTCCGTCGGCATCGCCTGCTGCGACACTGTTAATCGCGGCGCCGTCTATTCCGACGGAAAGATCATCTACAACACGCTTGACGCCCATACCGTCGCCGTCGACGCCAACACCGGCCAAAAGGCCTGGGAGACCGCCGTCGGCGACATCAAGCTCGGCGAAACCATCACCATGGCGCCAATCGTCGTCAAGAACATCGTTTTTGTCGGTGACAGCGGCGGCGAACTCGGCGTTCGCGGCAAGCTTACCGCCCTCGATGTCAAAACCGGCAAAATCCTCTGGCGCGCTTTCAACAGCGGCTCCGACGAAGATGTGCGCATCGGTTCCGACTTTCATCCTTTTTACGCCAAAGACAGGGCAAAGACCTGGGCATCAAGACCTGGAATCCCGGCCAGTGGAAGATGGGCGGCGGCACCATCTGGGGATGGATCTCCTACGATCCCGAAACCAATCTCATCTTCTACGGCACAGGCAATCCCGGAGTGTGGAATCCCGACATGCGCCCCGGAGACAACAAATGGTCCTGCACCATCTGGGCGCGCGATCCAGTCACCGGCTACGCCAAGTGGGCCTATCAGATCAGCGCACACGATGCCTGGGATTACGACGAAATCATGGAGAACATTCTCGTCGACATGCCCTGGCACGGACAGATGCGCAAGCTCCTCATCCATCCCGGTCGTACCGGCTTCGTCTTCATCTTCGACCGCACCACCGGCGAGCTGCTCTCTGCGGAAAAATATGAACCCGTCAACTGGGCCAACGGCTACAACCTCAAAACCGGGCTTCCCGACGAGAACCCCGACAAGCGCCCTCACGAGGGTTACTACGCCACGGACATCTGCCCTTCCTCCACCGGCGGCAAAGACTACATCCCATCGGCTTTTTCCCCGCGCACCGGCTATCTTTACATTCCGGCCCACAACACCTGCATGGACTACGAGGGAACGAGTGTCAATTACATCGCCGGCACTCCCTACCTGGGCGCAAGCGTTCGCATGTATCCCGGCCCAGGCGGTTATCAGGGCGAATTAGTGGCATGGGATGTCGCCAATGCCAAAAAGCTGTGGACCATCAAGGACAACATGTTTCCGGTCTACAGCGGGGTGCTCGCCACCGGCGGCGATCTCGTTTTTTACGGGACCATGGAGGGCTGGTTCCGCGCCGTCGACGCGCATAACGGGAAAATCCTCTGGCAGTTTAAAACTTCGTCCGGCATCATCGGCGATCCCATCACCTTCACCGGTCCCGACGGCAAACAATACGTAGCCATCTATTCCGGAATCGGCGGATGGATGGGCGCCAGCGCGCTGCCTTCGATATCCACAGACGATCCCTATGCCACGCTCGGAGCCAACGGCGCCATGCGGGACATCAAGGCCTACACCCAGCCAGGAGACACGATGTATGTCTTCAGCAACTAATCGTCTCGTCAATCCGATGCTTCGCGTGGCGCTGCTGGCCGCCTTGCTGCTTGCGGTCCCTGTCTTCATCTGCCACGCTACTCCTCTGCTTCGCGTGTGCGCCGACCCCAATAATCTGCCCTACTCCAACCAGCAACGGCAGGGCTTCGAAAACCACATGGCCGAAATGATCGCCAGCGACCTCGGTATGAAGTTGACCTACGTCTGGTATCCGCAGCGTTCGGCCTTCTTCCGCAAAACACTTGACTCCGGCATCTGCGACGTCGTCATGGGCGTTCCTTCCGGCATGGACAAGGCCATCGCCACGCGCCCTTACTACTTTTCGAGCTACGCATTTCTCGCCCGCAGCGACCGTCATCTCCGGATCGCATCTTTCGACGACCCGCGCCTTCGCACCCTCCGCATCGGCGTTCACATCCTCGGCGATCAAGACGACAGCCTTCCGCCCGTCCATGCGCTCATCAGCCGAGGCATCGTCAGGAATCTATCTGGCTACAGCATCTTCGGCAATCTCTCCGAGCAGAATCCCGCGGCCGATCTCATCCAGGCCGTGGTGCGCAATGATGTCGATGTCGCGGTCGTCTGGGGTCCGCTGGCCGGATACTTCGCCCGCCAATCCAAAGTCCCGCTCGACATCACACCGATCGCAGCCGACTCCGCTCATCCCGCGCTTCCCATGGTCTTTGGCATCGGCATCGGCGTGCGCCCGCGGGACCTTGAACTGCGCCGGCAACTCGATGCCGAAGTCCAACGGCGGCAGTATCAAATCCGCAATCTGCTCGTCGCGTATGGCATTCCGCAAGTCAACGCGCCGAGCAGCGAGAAGGGAGGAAATTAGCTATGCGCTTTCCGTGTGCCTCCATCGCGCGCTTCTTACCATTCAGCGCTATGTTTGTGATCGCGCTCGCGGCCGGATGCCACAGCAACGCCGGTCCAGTCGCTGGCGGTGCGGTGCCGCCGATGCCCACGGCTGTTGGCCCAGTTCCCGGAGCAGAAAATCCGCCCGTCTTCCATACCGATCCATATATAGGGGACACGGTCGCCTTGCAGGATGGCCGCCGGCTCTTCAACTGGTACAACTGTTCCGGCTGCCACGGTGGACACGGCGGTGGAGGCATGGGCCCCAGCTTGCGCGACAAAGTCTGGCTCTATGGCGATCGCGACGATCAGATCTTCGACTCCATCGCTGAAGGCCGCTCCAACGGGATGCCCGCCTGGGGAACCAAGATCCCGTCCGATCAGATCTGGCAACTCGTCGCCTACATCAAGTCCATGCGGACGCTACACGAACCGGATCCGCCCACCGAGCCGGCCAACGAACAAACCCCCAACCCCGTCGACAACGAACGCATCGCCGTGGGAACGCAGCCTGCGCATTAATGGAGATTCCCATGCGGCGATTTGTCTTTCTCATTCCCTTGGCCCTGCTCCTTAACGGTTGCGAGGACGTGCAGTCCACTTTCAACGCACAGGGGCCGGCCGCCCATCGCATCGCTCATCTCTCCTGGGCCATGACCATCACGTTCCTTGTTGCCACTCTTATCATGTGGGCTCTCATTGGCTGGGCCGCTGCGCGCCGCCGTGGCTCTCTCGCCGAACATGAGCCTATCGATTCAGGCGGCGGCCAGCACTGGATCACCTTCGGCGGCCTCATCTTTCCCCTCATCTCGCTCTGCATCATCTTCGTCCTCGGGCTCAAACTACTCGCGAGCTTTCCCCTTCACGATCCCATGAACCGGGTTGCCCTCACGCCCGACATTCAGATCATCGGCCACCAGTGGTGGTGGGAGGTCCACTATCTAAATCATCAGCCCGACCTGAGCTTTACCACCGCCAACGAAATTCACATCCCCGCGAATCGTCCCGTCACCATCGCGCTCGAGTCGCACGACGTGATTCATTCTTTCTGGGTCCCGGCTTTGCATGGCAAAGTCGACATGATTCCCGGCCACGAGAATTACATCCGGATCGAGGCCTCGCATCCCGGCAACTACGTCGGCCAGTGCGCCGAATTTTGCGGCGAGCAGCACGCCCACATGCGCATCCTCGTCGTGGCCCAGTCGCCTGACGAATACAAAGCCTGGGAGGAGCAGCAACTTAAGCCCGCGGCCGACCCCACCACCCCCGATGCGCAGGCAGGCCGGCAGATCTTCGTCAGCGGCTCCTGCTCCATGTGCCATACGGTGCGCGGCACGCTCGCCGGAGGCCATGTCGCCCCTGACCTCACACACATCGGTAGCCGCCAGTTGATCGCCGCCAACTCATTTCCCAATAACACCGCCTATCTCGAGGCCTGGATCACCCACGCTCAATCGCTCAAGCCCGGTGCCGAGATGCCCGATCTCACCCAGTTTTCAGGTGTTCAGTTGCGCCAGTTAGTCGCTTATTTGCAGCAATTGAAGTAAGACCCAGTTGAAAGAGTCCGAAACCTTTTCCAGGAGCACTCACGATGATCACGACACCGTCAATCATGTCTCACCCCCGCAATTCGCGCCGGCTCTGCGTACTCGCCTTCGTCGCGCTTCTCGCTCCTTGCTGCCTCGCACAGTCATCCGGTGCCTGTGCTGGCTTGCCTGATGCAAACTCCCTGCGCGGCGTGCTGCAGTCCGTCGTCAAGCAAGGTTCGTCGAAAAATGGCGGCATGGGCAACCAGGAGTGGGCCGTCGTCGTGAACCGAGATGGCGTCGGATGCGCCGTGGTCTTCAGCGGAAGCAGCCGTGCTCAGGAGTGGCCCGGCAGCCGCGTCATCGCCGCCTCCAAAGCAAACACTGCCAACGGCCTCAGTAACTCTGACTATGCCCTCTCCACCGCCAACATCTTCGCCGCCTCGCAGCCCAACCAGAGTCTTTACTCGCTCGCCACCAGCGCACCGCCAAACGCGCAGGCCGCCTTCGGCAATCCATCTACTTTCGGCACTCCCACTGATCCCATGATCGGCAAAGCCGTCGGCGGCATCATCGTCTTCGGCGGAGGCCTCGCCCTCTACAACAGCCAGGGAAAGATCATCGGCGGCCTCGGCCTCAGCGGTGACACCTCGTGCACCGACCACGTGATCGCCTGGAAGGTTCGCCACCAGCTCAATCTCGACCACGTGCCTATGGGCCCCAGCGCCCAGCACGACGACAACATGATTCTCGATTACAACAACGGCTACAGCCAAAGCGGCTTCGGCCATCCTGACTGCAAAGGCGGCACGGACGCCTCGCACATCATTGAAAACCTGTCGAAAGACCTTCCCACTCGGAAGTGATGGATTCGATGACCGGACGGAATTACTACACGATGCGAAGCGAACTTGTTCGGAGGCAGGAGGGACCTCTTAGATTTGTGAACTTGATTCTTTCGAGAGCGGTTAAGAATCGACATCTGCCCCACGTTCTTTTGCGCTGCGCGGGGGCACTTGGCCGATCAATTGGGCTGGCCTTCTGTTGCCTGCTTGCCGGGTGCATCGGCGGCCAAACCACGCGCTCTCATGGAGTGGTCACGGGAGGACACAGCCACCGCGGCGAACAGATTATTGCGGAATATCGATGCGGTGCTTGCCATATGATTCCCGGAATCCACAACGCGAACGGGGTCTTCGGGCCTCCGCTCAATCGCATGGCCGCGCGGTCCTATATCGGCGGAATCTTTCCGAATAATCCGGCAAACATGACGCGGTGGGTGATGTCTCCGCGCGCCATGAAACCAAAGACCGCTATGCCAGATTTGGGACTGTCCGGTCAGCAGGCGCGGGACGTCACAGCTTATCTGGAAACACTACGGTAGTTGCACGAGTCAGCTCGCGCTTCACGAGGTTACAGAGTTTTCAAATGATTCAAAAACGCGATATCCGGATCTTCGCCCTCGTAGAATTCGCGCGCAGTCGTCGCGGCTCTGGAAGACCTCTTTTCCGGACCGCTTTGCGGGGAGTGTCGCATCTGCGATCGTCAGGCGCCGCGTTGATCACCGTCCTCATCGTGTCTTGCGTCTCGGCCCAGCAACCCGCGCCTACGGGTTTGCCCGGGCAGGCCGTCTTCGCTGCGCGCTGCGCCGTGTGCCATGGCGATGAGGGACAGGGCGTCAGCGCCCGCGTCACCATTGCCGGACCATCCCTTCAGGCTGAGCACGACGTTCGCGCTGTCATATCCGCGGTCCGCGACGGTCGCGGCGTCATGCCCAGCTTTGGCCGCGTCCTGCGCTACCAGGACATTGACGACGTCTCCCGCTACATCACCGGCCAACTCGCGACGATCCCGCTCAGCGGCGGAAACCTGTCTGAAGGTGGAATTCTTTTTCGCACCCATTGCGCCGCCTGCCATCGGACCGCCGTCCGCGGCGGCGCGCTTGTAATGGTCCAGACCAACGCGCCTGCTCTCGACACTCAGTCCGCGGCGGTCATTGCCGGTGCGATCCGATCGGGCCCCGGTCCCATGCCCGTCTTCCCGCCGGCCCTCATCAGCGATCAGCAGCTGGCTTCCATCGTCGATTACGTCCAATTCGTTCAGCATCCCCCCAACCCCGGCGGCAATCCTCTCCATTGGTATGGCCCCGTAGTTGAGGGCCTGGTCGCATGCGCTTTCGTCTGCGCGCTGGTCGCAATTGCAATGTGGATCGAGAAAGGAGGCCGTGGTTGACCCAGGACAATATCTCCCACCCGGACGCCCAAGATCGGCAGCAGGGAAACTCCACGCATAGAACCGGCTTCGGCGCACGTGTCGCCATTGCCGCCATCGCAATAGCTGAAGTCGTCATCGCCATCGCCCGCGCGTTCAGGAACTCCAGGAGTCGGCAGCCCGCTTCTGTTGAAGTACCTTCCGTTCCAGCCCCCTCGGGATCTCTCGCAGCGCACGAAGATGCTGTGGCCCACCCCGAGTTCGGCGCCGCCGATCCCATCCCTCCCCGCACTCTTGACCGCAACCTCGATGCCGATGCCGCCCTGAACCCGGAGCGCCGCGAGTTCTGGGGCACACTGCTCGCCGCACTTGCTGCCCTCGTCGCACTCGCGGGTTGCATTGCCTTCCTCATTGCCTACTGGTCCAATGCCGTCAATCTCCTTCTCGGCGGATCGCTGGCCGTGGCGCTCGGTGGTCTGGGCACAACGCTCGTGATCTGGGGCCGTATGCTCACCGTCCAGCGCGAAGCCATTGCGCCACGCGAGCCTTTGCGTCCTCCCGAACCCGAACGTGAAGCCGCAGCCGAGGCCTTCACCCTCGGCGCGCGCGACATTCGCCGCCGCTGCATGTTGCGCTGGATCGGCTATTCCGCGGGCGGCATGCTCGCCGCCATGGCCGCTTCGCTCCTTCGCTCACTGGGCATCCCATCTTATTCCGCGTTGAACTCCCACATCTGGAAACGCGGCCAGCGTCTCATGACCGTCGATGGCAAGCCAGTCTTGGTCAATTCCATGCAGCCCGGCAATGTCCTCACCGTCTTCCCGGAGGGCAGCATCGGAGACGAACGATCCCAAACCGTCCTGATTCGCGTCGATCAGGCGCTCCTCGAACTCCCCGAAGACCGCGAGAATTGGGCCCCCAACGGAATCCTTGCCTATTCCCGCGTCTGTACTCACGCCGGTTGCACGGTCGGCCTCTACGAGAAAACCAACTACCTCCTTTTGTGCCCTTGTCATCAATCCACTTTCGACGTGCTTCGCGCCGCCCGCCCCAACGGTGGTCCCGCCGCACGCGCCCTTCCGCAACTGCCTATCTACGCCGATAGCGACGGAACCCTGCGCGCCGGCGGCGGATTCAGCGAGCCGCCAGGCCCCGGCTTCTGGGGGATGGCATGAGTTCCGCATCTGCTCCCGCTCGCTGGCTCGATTCCCGCCTGCGCCTCGCCAAAGTTGTTCGTAGCGCCCTGAACCATGTTTTTCCCGATCACTGGTCTTTCATGCTTGGCGAAATCGCGCTCTACGCGTTCGTCATCCTTGTCATCACAGGAACCTTTCTCGCGCTGTTCTTCAACGGCAGCGCCGACAAGGTCATCTACCGCGGCGCCTATCGCGCACTCGATGGCGTCACCATGTCCGCCGCGTATCAATCCGTCCTGCATCTCAGCTTCGACGTACGCGCCGGCCTACTCGTGCGCCAAATGCATCACTGGGCCGCCGATGTCTTCATCGGCGCCATCATCGCCCATCTCGCCCGCATCTTCTTCACCGCTGCCTATCGCCGTCCCCGCGAACTCAACTGGCTCGTCGGACTCACTCTGCTCGTGCTCGCCCTCGCCAACGGCTTCTTCGGATATTCCATCTGCGCCGACCTTCTTTCCGGCGCCGGTCTCCGCGTCGGCTATGCCATCCTTCTTTCCGTCCCGGTGGTCGGCCCCTGGCTCGTCTACTTCCTCTTCGGTGGCACCGTTCCCGTTGACGCCACCATTCCGCGCCTTTACGCTCTCCATATTTTTCTCGTACCCGCGCTCATCTCCCTGCTGATCGCCGTCCATCTCACAATCATCTGGCGCCAGTACCACACCAACTATCCCGGACCTATGCGCAGCGACCGCACCATCGTCGGCTCTCGCGTCTGGCCCCCCTACACTCTCAAATCCCTCGGCCTCTTCCTGTTCGTCTTTGCCCTGGTCGCCGCCCTCGGCGGCCTTGTTCAAATCGATCCGGTCTGGATCTACGGCCCCGACAATCCCGCCGCTGTCCTTCCCGGGGCCCAGCCGGACTGGTATCTCGGGTGGGTCGAGGGCGCAATGCGCCTCTTTCCGGGGATCAACTTGCATTTGGGCCATTGGCTCATACCCGAGGTCTTTTTCCCCGGAGTGCTTTTTCCATCGGTAGTTTTCGTCGTTCTCTACGCCTACCCATTTCTCGAAAATCTGATTTCGCGCGATCAAGATGCGCACCACGTCTTGCGGCTTCCATGGCAACAGCCATTCCATACGGCGCTGGGTTGCGCAGTCTTCACTTTTATCGCCGTGCTTCTGGTGGCCGGCGGAGATGACGTCATCGCCGTCGCTGGAGGGACTTCAGTGGTAGCGATTCGGGCGCTTCTGCGCGTCCTTGTGTTCGTGGCGCCTTTGCTTACAGGACTGGTTGTTTATTTATTCTGCCGGCAGAAATGCCAGCGTCATAGCTCAGACGCGACTTCCGTTTGCCTGGAATCGCCGCATTCAGAGAAACCATCGCCCAGTACTGCTGGAGGATAACCCCTGATTCGCAGTTGGAGAGTCGCTAGGGGCGAAACCAAAATCACCCCTGCGCCGGTCGGAATGTGAGACCACGTGGTATTCCTCGATCCCATGCAGATCATCATTGACTGCGCGGAGGCGAAACCAGGCGACTGTGCTGCCAGGTCCGCGGGAGACTTGGCTGCGGCAACCTTCTTCTCACTGGCGATCGCCCGCTCCTTCATTTGATCGGCGGTGCCGGGGCAGCCCCCGACCATCGAAGACATGCAGCATGGGCTCATGATGTAGAGAGCGCCGAAGACGTCAGGATGCTTCATGCCGATGCGCGACGCGCCATAGCCACCCATGGAGTGGCCGACGAGGCCGCGGCTCTGGCGATTGGGGATCGTGCGATAGTGCGCGTCAATGTAGGAGACGACGTCGTGCCATATGAACTTCTCGAAGTCGCCGGTCGTGGCGGAGCTTGAGTACATGGAGCCGTTGTAGATGGTTTTGGAATCGGGCAGGACAACGATCATCTCGTGCGAGCCCAGCGCGAATGCACCTTCAATGGTCTGTGGTACGTGAATCTCGTGCGTCCACTGTTCGGCGCCAATCGAGTAGCCGTGCAACGCGTAGACCACGGGATAGCGGCGCATCTTGTCTTTCTGGTAGCTGGGCGGCAGGATGACAATAACATCGCGATCGACGGCGTCACCTTCGAGGTTGCCTTCAAGTGCCGTGCCGTGAATTTTGATGTGCTCCACCGCTGCGGGCTTTGCGCCGGGGACAACTTCGGGACCGTTTGTCTGCACCTGCGCTGACGCTTGGTTGGCCGATGCGCTTGCGATGGTAATTGCGCACGCAATGAACAACTTCGTTGATTTCATCTGGGCCCTCTCTCGAAAGACCTGCTACTGCACCGGGTATAAATCTTCAAGCTGGAGCAAAATGTGCGTACAACCGGCCCGTCGTCAGATTTCGAATCGACTGCCCAGCAGCGTCCACAGCTCTCGATCGAGCGCTGTTCGCGATTACGGCTCAATCGAGATGACGGTCACTGATCGAGACGCTACCGTGAGCGAAAGCTTGCCGTTCTGAACCTTCACTGCAGTCGGCTTCGGCACGACTGCACTCGGTGAGTCAAAGGTGTTGATACTGTCTACTGCAACTCCCGTTAACGTCTCCGCCTTTGCCGACTTTGCCACGACGCCGGCAACATCTACTCCGATCGTTGCGGAGTTTTCTGCGTCAAGGTTAGTGATCTCAAGCAATAGCTTTCCGTCGGCCCCCTTTGCCGCAATCGCGTCGACGTGCGGCAAGATTACGCTTCCATGGGTATACGTACCCGCTTCGAATGCGACTGGGACAAAGGTGGCATCTTGAAACGGAACGTACATCTTGAAGACGTAATAGGTGGGCGTCAGGACCATCTTCTCTTTGTCGGTAAGAATAATCGCCTGCAGCACGTTGATCATCTGGGCGATGTTGGCCATGCGCACGCGGTCGGCGTGGCGGGCAAAGATGTTCAAGTTAAGCGACGCGAGAATGGCATCCCGAACACTGTTCTGCTGGACGAGGAAAGCCGGGTTGGAACCAGGCAGCGGTGCATGCCAGGCCCCCCACTCATCCACAGATAAAGTGACCTTTTTCTCCGGGTCGTACTTGTCCATCACCGCTTCCTGTTTGCGCAGGAATTCATCCATGAACAGTGTCGACTTCAGCGTCTTGGCGTAATCGTCAATTCCGAACTTCTCCGAAGGTGTCGACGGCGGCCACCCGTTTGGCACCGTATACCAGTGCAGTGAGACGCCGTTGATATCCCAGGCCCATGTGTGCTTCTTCCACGCCTGCATCACGGCTTCAGTCCAGGTAGTGTCAGGCGTGCCGGGACCGACGGCGATCTTCAGCATCTGGTCCTTGCTGCGTTGTGCGGGATTCATGTTGAGCACGAAACGACTGTAAACCTTCATCAAGCTGACGTAGTAATCAGGCGTCATCGCGCCGCCGCAGTCCCAGCTTTCGTTGCCGAGGCCGAGAAAGCCGACCTTATACGGCTCGGGATGGCCATTGGCGGCCCGCTCTTTGGCAAGAGCCGTGGGCGCAGCGGCCGTCATGTATTCCAGCCACTCGGCCGCTTCCTGCGTCGTGCCGGAGCCGACATTGAGGGAGACGTAGGGTGTGCTGCCGATCTGTTGGATGAAGTCCATGAACTCATCGGTGCCGAAGGCATTCGTATCGATCACATCGCCCCATGCCGAGTTCACTGTTGCCGGGCGCTTATCTCGTGGGCCGATTCCCTTGCGCCAGTGATACTGGTCGGCAAAGCAGCCGCCCGGCCAGCGAACGTTGGGCACCTTCAGTTCCCTCAGCGCGGCGACCACATCGTTGCGGATTCCTCGGGTATTTGGAATAGATGAGTTGGGGCCGACCCAGATGCCTTCGTAGAGGCCATGGCCGAGATTCTCAGCGAACTGGCCGAAGATGTTTCGATCGATTTTCGCACCGGGCTTCGACGCGTCAACGGAGAGATGAATGTTGTCGGCAGCCATCAAAGATCCGGACGAAGAAAGGGCCAGCAAGCAAAAAACCGCAAAGACGCTACGCACCACAAAAGCCTCCGCTCGACCGGAAGGTGATGGAGCGCTGGGGCCGGCTCGCAATTTTCGGCCATCGCTCTCGCCTGCCGTTCCGGAACCCTCGAATATACACAGAATGAGCCAGCGCGAACAAGTCCAATAAATCGCTTTATTTCCAAGCAGTAATCGTTTACTATGCGCTTGGCTCGAGAGAGCTAACCTGTCCCGCGCCAAGCTGGCTCTCGCTCTCAAACCTGTCCGCTCGGAGGTGCATTTTGAAAGTGATTGCATTTGCAATGCTACTGGCAGCGAGTTTCTGTTTAGCGCAGGACCAGGGCGATTTCAAGCCCGCAACATCGAACGTTCTGGATGCGCAGTTTCCGAAGGTCGACGGCAACTCTCGCGTGCAGATTCGGTTTAAAGCGCCCGACGCCACTAAGGTGAAGCTCAATTTCTGGAGCGGTCCCAAGGTTGACATGGAGAAGCAGTCCGACGGCTTCTGGACCTTCACAACCCCGCCGATGGCTCCCGGCCTTCATTACTACACGATCATCGTGGATAGCGCTGAGGTGAGTGATCCCGGCAGTACCGCCTATTTCGGAGGTAGCAAATGGGCCAGCGCGGTAGAAGTGCCTGAAGCCGGAGCGGATTACTACTTGCCCCTGAATGTTCCGCATGGGCAGGTGCGTGAAGTCTGGTATCACTCCAGCGTGACGGGCACATGGCGGCACGCGCTCGTGTACCTGCCGCCGGACTATGACACCGTGAAGACTCGCTACCCGGTTCTCTACCTCCAACACGGCGGCGGGGAAGACGAGTCTGGATGGATTCGTCAGGGAAAAGCGAACTTCATCCTCGACAATCTGATTGCCGGCGGAAGCACCAGGCCGATGATCGTCGTCATGGCCAATGGCTATGCGACTCGCGTGGGGTGTGTGGTGCCTGACCTCACAGGCAAGCCGTTTCTCGGGCCTGACTTCATCAAAGTCATGCAGGAGCGGATGGGCGCTTTCGAAGACGACATGACCCAGGCGCTGATCCCTTTTGTCGATAAGACATTTCGCACCATCTCCGATCGCGATCACCGCGCCATGGCCGGACTGTCCATGGGCGGAATGGAGACGTTCCAAGTGACCTTCAATCATCTCGATCTGTTCTCTTACATCGGTGGGTTCAGCGGCGCGGGAAATCCTTTTCTGACGGGTACCAAATTCGACGTCAAGACCGCGTACAACGGAGCCCTGGCCGACCCATCCGAATTCGCAAAGCGCGTTCATCTGCTGTGGATTGGCGTAGGCACGAATGAGCCCGAACGCATGAAGTCAGGATTGGAGAGCCTGCACACTTCGCTTGACGCGGGAGGTGTGAAGCATGTCTTTTATGAATCACCCGGCACCGATCACGAATGGCAGACATGGCGTCGCGACTTGAAAGATTTCGCACCGCGGCTGTTCCAGACATCGGCGGCGGGCAGCCGGAGATAGGAGTGCCGGTAGTCACCTTGAAGTTCCGTATCGAAGGCCAAATCGCGTTACCGGAATAAAGCAACGTGTCTGGTTGGCGTCCGACCATAAAGGAAGACTCATGCGCAGACGAGATTTCTGCAAATTACTCACGATCGCCGCAGCATCGAGAGCTGTGCCAGCCTCGGCACAGGCCGCGCAGGAGAACGGGCCCGACCTGCCTAGAGGCTTCAACCAGTACAAGCACGACTACGCTGAGTTTTGCGCGTTGCCACCGGACAAGAGAGTTTTCTACAAGGTGAGCGACGGCAAGATCGTCGAAGAACAGCTCGATGAGGCCGCGTGGGAACCTTCAGCGTGGAACTACAACCCCACAGCCCAGTCGATTGCGGGCGGACTTTGGGATGATGTGCCCCTGCATTCACCAGTCTCCAATCTTGCCGGTGATGGTCCGTTCAAGCCCACCTGGGATTCGTTGCTTGAGTACCAAGCTCCGGATTGGTACCAGGATGCCAAGTTCGGCATCTGGGCTCACTGGAGTCCACAGTGCGTTGCTGAAGCCGGAGACTGGTACGCACGCAACATGTATGTCGAGGGCCAGCGGCAATACGAATATCAACTTGAACACTATGGTCCACCGTCGCAGTTCGGGTACAAGGAACTGTGCGCACAGTGGACGCTGTTGAATTGGGAACCGGACGAGTTGATAACGCGCTACAAAAATGCCGGCGCAAAGATATTCGTCGCATTGGCCAATCACCACGATAGCTTCGACGCGTGGGATTCGAAGCATCAGCCGTGGAATGCGGCTGCCGTCGGTCCGCATCGTGATGTGATCGGCATATGGGCTGCGGCGGCGCGAAAGCAGGGGTTGCGGTTCGGTGTAACGGTGCATCAGGCGCGCAACTGGTGGTGGTTCCAGCCTTCGCACAGTGCCGACAAGTCCGGCCCAAACGCTGGTATCCCCTATGATGGACGTCTGACGCAGGCAGATGGAAAAGATCAGTGGTGGCAGAGGCTCGATCCTCAGCGACTCTATGGCGTAAAGCACCCGACCGATGCATTGCCCGACACATCGTATGTGAAGAATTTCTACGATCGGACGCGCGATCTCATAGACCAGCACAACCCTGACTTGCTTTACTTTGACGATTCGCTTCTGCCGCTAGGCTGGGCAGGAATGAACATCGGCGCCTACTTCTACAACAACAGTCTTCGGCAACACGGCGGCAAGTTGGAAGGCGTTCTGAACGTCAAAGATGTTCCCGACCGGCTGGCCAAAGCTGTTGTCGCAGACTATGAGAGTGGGCTTACCGCCGAGATCATGAGGCATCCCTGGCAATCGGAGACTTGCCTTGGTACCTGGCACTATCTCCGCTCGCTGTACGAGAAACCGGGACAGTACGGCGGGTACCTGCCTCCGCGCGACGTGATCCACTGGCTGATTGACACCGTGAGCAAGAACGGCACGTTCATTCTCAATGTCCCGGGCAGACCGGACGGAACCATTGACAGTAAGGAAATCGCGGTGCTCGACGGCATCACAGCATGGATGCAGACCAATCGTGAGGCGATCTACGAAACTCGGCCATGGAAGGTTTACGGTGAAGGACCCAATAGCGTGAGGGCGGGCTCCTTCCAGGGCGGAAGCGTGAAGAAACTGGGAGAGAAAGATATCCGGTTCACGCGCAATAAAGCAAATACTGTGGTCTACGCACTAGTGCTAGGGTGGCCCACCGGATCGTTCACCGTTCAGTCTCTGGGACTTTCAGCGCCAGCAAGACCGGGAAGAATTGGCAAGCTCGAACTTTTGGGAACCGACCAGAGGGTAAGTTGGAAACAGCAGACTGACGCCCTGATGGTGGAGCTTCCGAAACTATTTAAACCAGCCGTGGACTATGCGGCGGTGCTCAAAGTGACACTCGCGTGAATAAAACCGGCAAAGCGGTCTGGGGGCGCTTCGCCAAGAACCAATCGACACAGACGAGCCGGTCAGAGGCGGTGCCAAGATCGCTTCGATTCTCGTAATCTCAACTTGTTCTTCAAGGAAGTAAAACTTCATGCGGCATTCTTTGTTGCGGCAACTTTTGATTTTCGTCCTCGGTGCTCTCGCAGTATCAACCATCGCGCATGTTTCCGCACAACAACAGAGCCAAGCGCGCGAGATCGTCGTCGACGTGAAAGATGCGCTTGGTTCCGTCGATCGCTTCTTTGACCTTTCGGCGGGCTCCGATTATCCCGGAACGTTGATTCGCGATGACCGCCAGGCGCAGCTCAAACTCGTAGCCGATGAGCTTGGTTTTCGCTACATTCGATTCCACGCCATCTTCCATGATGTCCTCGGAACGGTGCGCGTCGAAAACGGGAAAACCGTGTATGACTGGACGAAGATTGACCAGCTCTATGACGATCTGCTGGTGCGGCACATCAAGCCATTTGTCGAACTCGGCTTTACTCCGAAAGCGCTGGCGACCTCAAAAAACAGCATCTTCTACTGGCACGGGAACACATCGCATCCGAAGCCGGATGGCTGGCGCGACCTGGTAGATGCCTTCGTCCGGCACCTTGAAGGGCGCTACGGAAAGGACGAAGTCCGCAGTTGGTACTTCGAACTGTGGAACGAGCCGAACCTGTCCGGCTTCTGGGAAGGCGGCGACCAGAAAGCATACTTCGAACTTTACGGTTTGACCTCGAAGACGATTAAAAACGCCGATCCCAAGTTGCGCGTCGGCGGGCCCAGCACAGCCGGTGCAGCATGGGTACCGGAATTCCTCGCGCACGTGAAGCAGAGCGGCGCTCCAGTCGATTTCGTGACCACTCATACTTACGGCGTGCAAGGCGGATTTCTGGATGAGAACGGAAAGAGCGCCACCAAGCTCGATCCTTCTCCAGATGCAATCGTCGGCGACGTCCGACATGTGCGTGACCAGATTTCGGCTTCAGATTTCCCCAGGTTACCGCTCTATTTCACTGAGTGGAGCATCAGCTACACGTCGCGTGATTCCGTGCATGACTCTTACATCAGCGCGCCCGACATACTCGCCAAGCTCAAAGCAAGTCAAGGATTGCTGCAGGGAACGAGCTAGTGGACCTACACCGAAATGTTCGAGGAGCCGGGGCCGCCGACAGCCCACTTTCAAGGAGGATTCGGATTGTTGAACCCTCAAGGAATTCGTAAGCCGGCGTACTTCGCGTACAGATACCTGGATGCGCTCCAGGGAGACAGCCTTGCAACCAACGACCCGCAGGCAATGCAGTCCGCAGAGGGTGGAAACGTGGCTGCTGTCATCTGGACCTTCCATCAGCCCGACCAGAAGGTCAGCAATCGTTCGTTCTATACGAGGGTGATTCCATCGCATTCGGTCGCACCTGTGAATCTTCATCTGACGCACCTTGCCGCTAATTCCTCAGATCACCTTGATGTGCATCGCACCGGGTTTCATGCCGATGATGCCTACACCGCGTACATCGAACTGGGTTCTCCCAAAGTTCTGACTGAAGCGCAGATCGCGCATCTGAACGAACTCACGCAAGATCTTCCGGAGACAGATAAAGTCGTGCGGAGCGATACTGGCGGCAATGTTGAATTCACATTTCCGATGAACAGTAACGACATCGCGCTTGTAAAGCTGGTGCGAAGCGAGAAAGGCAAATGATTGATGTTCTGCATGTCACTTCCCAGAGACGAAAGAACCCGCAAGGCAAGCTACTTCGAAAGGCCAGTCCAGTTTCTCGCTCTTCTGTTTCTTAGTCTGGGGCTATCAAGCCTCCCAATAAGCGCACAGAACGCTTCGGCTCATTCGACCTGGCCTGGTCCGGGCCAGCTTTTCGTGGGTACGTGTTATCAACCCGTTGACCGGTCTCCGGATCAAATCGACAAGGACATCGAGATCATGAAGCATTCCGGCTTCAACGTCGTGCCTATGGGCGATCTGTCATGGGATTCCTTCGAGCCATCGCAGGGTACGTTCACCTTTGAGTGGTTCGACAACATCATGGACAAGATGCATGCGGCCGGAATTCGCGTGATTCTAGACGTCCCTGGTTTGCCCGCGCCAATCTGGTTGCATCGCACGTATCCGAGCGTTGATATCGTTGCGCAAGACGGCACACGTCGCCCTCCCGCCGAGCGCTACATGGACGACATCAGCGACCCGAATTACATCCGCGAGGTCGGGCTGATGGCTGATGCGTTGATGAAGCGCTATGCGCATCATCCCGCGGTGATCGCCGTCGGCTATGACAACGAAATCGGAAACGGCTTCATGTCGTATTCCGAGGCAGACCGTCAACGCTTCATCACATGGCTCAAGCAGAAGTACGGAACCATTGACGCACTGAACAAGGCGTGGGCAACGCAGAGATGGTCGCGCCGGATGAACAACTTTGAAGATGTCGATCTCCCGCTCGCAAACGGTCCCGGACCATCGGAGCGATACCTTGACCTGCATCGCTATTGGTCGGATGTAACCGTGGCTCGCCTGATAGAACTCGACGCGATTCGTCAGAGGGATATGCCAGAGACTCCATCAATTTCGAATCTCTGGGATACAGCATCGCGGCGTGGCTTTGACTATCTCTCCACCTACAAGGCTTATGTGTCATACGGTGCTGAAGGCTTCTATCCCGGTGATCCCATCAGCGGTTCATTCGGCGCACTGATGACGAAAGGAGCACTACCGACTCCGATCTGGTATACATCGCTCAGGACGGAGCGATTTCGTGAACCGCACATAGGCAGGAGTGGGTCATGAGTTCGCAAGATCGCACTCAGGACGCAGGTGCCCCAAGACGTGGGGTCACATCTTCGCGGGCCGTTGGATGGAGTTGGAATCATGAAGTGTCGGGACATCGAAAAGCCAGTTGTTGCGCGGTGAGGTTGGGCCCGATGTTCATGTTGGCTCCGCAGCGTGGGCAACGCCAGGAAGCTAACGAGGAGTTGGCTCTTAGCGAACTAATCGGAGGCTGACAGCCAAGCTGTTGGCGAGCGAGCGCGATGAGAGCAGCCCGGCGTGCGTTGGCGAGATAGCCGAAGTGGCGGATGCGAACGAAGCCTCTGGGCAGCACATGCTGGCAGAAGCGGCGCAGGAACTCGCTCGCGGATAGCGTCATGATGCGCTGCTTGTTGCCATGTGCGTAGTCTTTCCATCGGAAGCGTACGTGGTGAAACGCAGCAGATCGATCCGCTGGATCTCGTCCACGCACTTCTTATCGCAGGATTGCTGGAAGTAGGTGAAGGACACTTTGTAGCCCTGCCACGTTTTGTCCTGCCGTGAGAGTTTGATCTCCTCCAGAAAATCGGCCATGGCAGAGCGAAGCTGAAACCGGTTCGGGTGGTCTTTCGGCACCTGGACTTCCAGCCCCTCGGCTCGAGCCTCCAGTTCCTTCATTTTGCGAATCTGGCTGTTGAAGGCAACCGTTGCGTCCCTGCCGACGGAGAGCCGTTTGCGTCGGCCATTCTCGCGCCACTCAAGATAGTAGGAGCCTCGTGGGTGTTTTTCCTGATGGCCGTCCACTATGACCCAGTCAGCTTTGATCCTCCCGCTGCTGTTCACAACAACAGGGCAGTAACGGTCCCAGGCTTGAGTTATGATTCGTTTGGTGCCATTCACTTCCATGGTCATCTCCTGGCCAAAGCGGTACCACCCTAGTACCACCTGCCGGAGACTCGGTCCAATTTGTTGATATAAAATCTCTTTTGGGAAAAGGGCAAGCGAGTTCGAATCCCTCCGCCCCGACCATTTTTCGCCGTTCGTCTCTTGCAAATCCCAACAGATCCGAATCACTGTTACCGGTCGTTCATACTTCATTGCGAAACGACTGCTAAAAGAATGGCGAGAAGTGCGGGGGCGGCCGTTGTTGTCAGGATCGTTGTCGATCGTTTTGCCTTGGACATGACCGGCTTCGTTAGTGGATGCCAGAAGTTCTTGCGCCTGAGAAGTTCATGGCGATCAGGTCCTGCAGGCCGGAGAAATCCGGCAAATTCACCAATACCTCCCGGAGAAAAGCACGGCCTTTTTCTCCGCCTAAGCTCTCTGCCCGCAGATTCATCCATACATCGCAGGAAATCTTCGAAAACGCCTCCACAACCTCGGGATCGAATTGAGAGCCTGAACCCTTCTGGATCCCCTCGCGTGCTGTAGCGAAAGTGCGCGCTTTCTGGTAAGAACGGTCGCTTGTCATCGCGTCCAGGGTGTCGGCTACTGCAAAGATTCGCGCCTCGAGTGGGATCTCCTTTCCCCGTAAGCCGCGCGGGTATCCACCTCCGTCAAAACGCTCGTGGTGGGTCAGAACAATCTCCGACGCGTCCGCTAGGAAGGGTATCCTGCACAACATCTCATAGCCCCGTTCGCAATGCGCACGCATAGTCGCCTGCTCCTCTTCGGTTAATTTGTCCGGCTTTCGCAAGATTGCATCGGGAATCGCTATCTTGCCGACATCATGCAGTAAGGCGCCCTGCGCCAGTACCTTGATTTCGCGGGGCGAGATCTTCAAAGCGCGCGCCAGGGCGATGCTGTAAGCAGTCACCCGCTTGGAGTGCCCCTCCGTCTCCGAATCCCTCAAATCGAGTGCGTCGCCTAACGTCAACAGCACCAGGTCGTGAGTCCGCTGCAGATCGTTCACAGCCCACCGAAGCATATCCGTCCGTATGCAGAGTTCCCTTTTCAAATTATCCTGATATACGCGAGCGTCGAGAATTTCGAGTTGCTTCTCGAGCGCGCGTCGGATTGTTTCGAAAAGCTTCCTGTGATCAAATGGTTTCAAAAGGTAGTCGCAAGCCCCTCGATGCATGGAATCAATAGCCATTCCAACGTCGGATGCCGCTGATATCATCACCACTGGAATGCCGGGCTGATTTGCACGGACCCAATCAAGCAGGCCGAGACCGTCCCCATCCTGCATCAAAATGTCAGTGAGAATCAGGTCAAAGCGATCGCGATCGACCATTTCCTTCGCATCGTTTCCACTCGATGCCAGATGCACCTTGTATCCCCAGCGCTCGAGCGTAGATCCGATTAGTAACCGCATCGACGAATCATCGTCCACCACAAGAATCGTCTGCTGCTTGTAGGGGATCCTGCTTCCACACTCTTTGGGGTCTTCGAAATGGGATCTTGCTGGCCCGCTTGCCTCCGGCAATTCCAGACTCGACCCTGCAGCCCGCCTCATTTCCTTTTCTCTGAGCGGTGACCTTGCGCGGCAGTCGTTGTTCTGCGACACGGTCTTGCGAGAAGATCGAGGGTCGTTCATCTGCAAAGTCGATGCCTTTCTTATCCTGGTTTGACCGGAATTGCTCGAGTTCTACCGCCTCGTAGCCGTTTAGGCCACGGCCGCTGTCCCCAAAGCATCGTTAATCCTTCTCTGAATAGGGTCCGATGATTCGTCGGGAACCGGCATCTTACGCAAGGGCAGAGATTCCTCGCGGCGTTCAATCAGGCAAGGGCCGGGACTCAAGGTTTCATTTCGGGGTTCAACTGACGAGGATTCAACTGACGAGTGTTGATCTCTCAGAGCTGCTTGTTTCCCTGAATCGAAAAGCGACGCGAGAGCCTGTGTGGCTTCCTCGAGTTGTTCCTTTCGGATCTGCAGTTGCTTGTGCATTGCGAGAAGTTCGTCGAGTTCGGAATACGCTGCCGCGAATGCAGCAAGATAGACAGGTTGACGATCGGCTTCAGTCATATTATCTCCGTCGTCCCTATCCTATAAGCGGTTTCCATTCCGCACATATGACACAATCGACAGAGCTTACGAACTTTGGTCACATGATTTGTGATTCGAATCACAGAAATGGTCCCGTCTCGGGAAGCACTTTTCCCCAGAGGTAAGTCATGGAGACTTCGGGGTACGCATCGGAAATTTTCCAAACCCGGTTGTGACTTTTCGATAAGCAACGAATCTTCGGCCATCGATCATAAAGATTCAGATCTGGGGTTCGAAACGCAGCGGGAATCCCTGGATACTTCTCGGAAATACCTCGCCGCCCGAAAGCCAATCCAGCAGAAAGCCTGTCCCGGGTGGTTGCGAAACGGCAACCGTCTCCGGCCCGGTGCGAACGATCGCGGGCTGAGCGGATCCCGACGGCTTTCCAATCGCACTCACACTGGCTTCTGAGATCAAATGGAAGCGCTCTAATTTGCGCATATCATCGCCAGAAATACCCCGCAGCCCGCAGATAGTCGAACTCCGCCGTAAGTGCGGTAATGAGCAGAGCGAGTGCGATCGTCAGAAGGGTGAGTCGCGGGAAACGCTCAGGCAGCGGTACCGGCGTTCTCTCCACATGCTCAAAGAGATGGATTGAAGCCGGCGGATTCGTCTTCGTTTGTTCCATTGAACCTTTGCCGGAATCACACGGCAGATCGAATGCTCCTTCCTGTTCGTTGATAAGAATAGAAATCCAACCTGTCACCCCGGTCTTGACTCGGTTATCTCGATTACCCGGTCCGTCCATAATGTCCTCGCTGGCGAGCCCATCGTTTTCTTCAGGTCCGGACACGCTCGATGCTTGAACCTTAGGCTTTCTACTCTAGCCAGGCAATGCTGCAAATGATGTAAATTGAATGGTTTAGAATCACCCCTTCGACATCCGGATAGCGGCGAAACAGTAATGGGCTCCCAATTACCGGGACTCGAAAAGTAAGTACCGTGTCGCCGCCGGAGCAGGACAGGAGGCGTGTTCCGCGCGAAGCAGCTTCTGTTTCTTTTGGGATACAAGCGGCGAATGTGCCACGGCAACCAACCACGGTCGCGCAACACGGCATCTTCACAGCAGCAGTGGGCTGCACGCCGTCTTCCCACCGGAGAGGCCAGTCATGCCCAATGAAGCGGGAGATCGAAGGATTCTCGTCGTCGAAGATGAGGCGCTGGTTGCCGACACGCTCCGGCAAATCCTGTCTTCCAACGGCTATGACACCCGTGTTGCCTATTCCGCCGAGACAGCCTTGAACCTTCTTTCGAGATGGGCGCCGGACCTCGCCATCCTCGATATCATGCTTCCGCAAATGAACGGCATTGATCTTGTCATGGCTCTGGTCGAGCGATTTCCCGATTGTCGCATCCTGCTGATTTCAGGACAGCCATCCGTCGACAGTCTCCTGCAGGAGTCCAGAAGGCAAGGGCACGACTTTGAGATCCTTGCCAAGCCCGTTCATCCCACTGAAATGCTCGAGACCATTGCCAGCCTGCTCAGTTCGAAAGGCTGCCAACACTGCCATCAGGATTGAAAAATGGACCGCGGCAGAACTGCTCTGGATTCTTAGTGGCCAGCGCGGTGCCTAACCCTCCGCTCGCACCAGAAGGCATGTAATGTTATCGTGGCCACCGGCTTTCTTTGCCGCTTCCACAAGCCCGGCTGACTGAGCGTCGAGCGCGAGATCCGTAGTCAGCAATTCCTGAATTACGGAATCGGGCAGCTCACGGGTCAACCCATCTGAACACAAAAGAAACAGATCGCCCGGTTCCACTTCGAACTCGAAAACATCGGGCGTCACCTGCGACTGTGTTCCCAGTGCCCGGGTGATTACATTTTTTAGAGGAGAATGCAATGCTTCTCGCGGCGTCATGCGGCCGAGCCGTACCTGCTCTTCCACCAGCGAGTGGTCGCGGCTGAGCTGTTCCAGCCTGCCCTTGCGCAGCCGGTAACACCGGCTATCCCCGACGTTCAGCACCCACACGTGCTGCTCGCGCGTGGCCAGCGCCACCATCGTTGTCCCCATCCCGCTCAAGCGATGATTCCGCTGCGCCTGCGAGAAAATGGCTTCATTGGCATCGCAGATCGCGCTCCGCGCTGCATCCGGCAGCGGAGTTTCCTTGTCTTCGCTGCGATGCGTCAACAGCCGAAGGATCTCATCAACCGCGATCGTGCTGGCAACTTCGCCCGCCGCTGCTCCGCCCATCCCATCGCAAACCACGTACACTCCCGCTTCGATGGAGAAGCCGTAGGCATCTTCATTCGAAGGCCGTTTGCGCCCGCGGTCTGAGGCCGCCGCAGCGGTATACCTGAAGACAGCCAAAGCCAAGAAAAACCTCCGCAGGCAAGTTTACATGTCGATAGCAAGCCCTGAACACTCGCCCGGCTCAACGTGTCGCGGGCAGACCGGCCCCCGGCGCCGGCAGCTCATACACCTGGATGGCGCCCGCATCGAGAATGGCCACGCGTCGCGCCGACGGCGAAATCGCAACATTGCCACCTCCGTCCAGAATCGGACTGGCGGGAGCTGTCAACTCCACCTTCCCGCTGATGGCGTCATACACCTCCACCAGTTGGCCCGTCACGTCGTCGAAACTGAGTGGAGCAAACGTGTCCACGGGATGCGTTACCGCCAGCGTCTCCCGGGCAAAGCGCAAACCGTTGGGTGCCATGATCAGGCGCGGCCAAATCTGCGTCGGCGGCTTCGCCACGTTCCATAACCGCTTGCCGTCGGTCGACATGGCCACCATCCAGCGGCTGCTGTCGGGATTGCAGGTAGTCACCAGAACCTCCGGATTCGACACGAACTCAACCGATGGAGCGCACATGGAGTCGAGACTCCCAATCACTCGGTTCCCGCCTCTGAAGTCGTTCAGGACCAGCACCCATTCGTGCCCCTTGCCGCGCAGAGTTTCAACAAACCCCTCGGAATTGAGGGGGAGATGAACCGTCGAACGCGTGCGGCTCACCAGCATCACCTGTCCCGTGGACCGGCGCAAAATGCGAAGAACAATGTTGGGCTGCGCCGCCCGATTCCCCTCATCTGAAGTTATGTACGCGGACGCCGTCGCTGGGCTCACCACCGCGCCGGCCTTCGGCTTTGCATCCGCCGGCTCGCGCGAATCCGCTGCAATCAGGTCCTGCGAAGGATTCAGTTCCAGCCACAAAAGCGGCCCTTGAAACAGCAGCGACGGCTTCAGTTCCAACGTCGCGTCGCCGAGTTGCAGGTCATTTTGGTCCCGCAGCAGGAAGTGTCCGTCGTTCAGCATCCATAAATAGCGGCCCCGGTCGTGAAGTGTCCACAGAGCTTCCGCATTCACAGTTCCCAAAGGAAGCGCGAGAACCACAGCGCGAATCTTGCGCTCGTCGTCGGCCGCCGGATTGCCTTCCCGGCGGATCAGTCCCGGCGCGTGAAAGGTGAACAGCAGGTGATCTTCATCCAGAAAATCCAGCGAGACCAGGCTCTCCCGCTGCCCCTGATAAATCGCCCCCGGAGCAAAAAAACCAAGCGGCTCAACGGGAATCGTGAATGCGGCGGCCTGCGATGCGGGGTGTTCCGGTTTTGCTCGTTCGGCAGTTGGCGCGTCCGCCTGATCCTTTACATGATGTTTGAAAAGCTGGCCCTGCGCCACCGAAGCAGAAAACACGGCAGCGATCGCCAGAACCCGGCCCGGGCGCGCGAAAGCAGCGCACAAATCAAACCCGAAAAAGCACTTCACCATCTCTATGTATTCTCGCCGATTTGCACGGCTTTATCGCCCGATAACGGCAATTTCCTGCAGAAGTTGAAAGGCTCCAACGCCAGGCGCGGCGCCTCCGCCCCAAAACCTCGAAAGCTCCATCGATCCGCTCTCGAAAATGTTTCGTTAGATGCGCATTTTTGAAGGCCTCGTGCGATTTGCCGCATTAGGCGACGAAGCCGCTATTTCCTCACCCCTCCACCACCCGACGGCATCGAAGGCCCTCCGCTGGCCGCCGGAGCCGAGACCGACCCGCCTCCGCTCGTCCCACCCACGTTGCTCGATCCCGAGTAGGAATTGTTGTAGGAATTCTCCGAATTCGACAACACAGGAGGCGCATACCCCCGATGGATCGATGCCGCCAGCATTTCTGTCCTGAAGCCGCCGAAAGACTGCCCCGCACGCGGGACGCTTGCGTAAATCGCAGTGCTGGCCGCGCCGCGGCTGACAGACTCGCGCGACAACTTGTTGAGTTTGCCGAGCGTTTCCCGCGGCACTCCCAATCCGGCCGAGTCCTTGCGAAACACAAATCGCGTGGGCGATTCGACCTGCGAAGCCGGAATAGGCTTGGTATTGATCGCTATCATCGAAGGCGCATGCGGAAGCGGCGGATGAGCCGGCAGGTGCGGTGGTTGCATGCGCCCCGTGCCTCCAGAACTTCGCATGATCGGCGTAAGTGCCGCCACGTTATTCAAGCCATACCATCCTTCACCTGCCCCGGGCATCCATCCCCAACCAACATCGTTGCAGTAGGCCCACGAACCGGAGTGATAAGGCGTCCACCCCCAGGGATATGGAGAAACCCATGAATACCCCGCCCCTTGATACCACGCCCATGTGCCATTCGCGAATGGATCCCACGCCGCACTCGCAAAGTAAGGCCGCCACATTGATCCACCGCAGCCGGCCGAGTTGATGAAACTCCCGTAGTACGACATATCGCGAAGGCCATAGGCATAGGGCGAGTTGAACGCGCTTAACGAGGCGGCGTTCGAGTGATAAGAAGCCGCTTCGTGATCCCAGCCATCGAATGGGCTCGACTCAACACTCCGCGCGATCGTCGGCGCGCTCTCATCGAACAGTCCGAATGTGGCGGTCTTCCGTTTGGAAATACTCTCTGTTCCGCTCGCTTCATCCACAGGAATGGTCCCATCGAGCACAGCCAGCTTGGCCTCGGTAAGTTCGATGGCCAGCCGAACATGCGTGCCGGGATCGAGATTGAGCTTGCGGTCGCCAAAAATCATTGTGAACTGGTTCGGAGCGGCTTTCCCGTTCTGCGCCTTCACCACGCTGATGTAGGCCGTTCCCCCAATAAGGTGAACAGACGAAAGGGTAGCTCCGGTTGCTGATCTCTCCAGCCTCGGAAACTCGATATCGGAATTCGGCGCCAGCCGCAGCGAAGTATTGTCTTCAAACTCCACCTCGGCAATGCCCTCGCCGGTGCGTAACTCGTTCTTCTCGACGATCGGCAGATTGGCAATCGCGCGTTCAAAGCCGCGCCCATTGCTGCGGTCGATCTGGACGGAACCCTTTACTTGGCTCAGGCGCACAATGCGTACTTTCGATACGCCGGAATCGGTGCCCATTGCGTCGCTGGTCTGCGCGTAAACAACAGGAGCAAGCAGCAGCGGAAGGAAGGTCACGGCTCTGGAAAAATAAGTCGATCTCATGTTCGCATCCTCACTTTTGGTTGGGCGAACGCTCGTAAGAAGCGCCTCGCCACAGGACACCGGCCAGGACGCACCGTGCCACAAATGCTAGCACGATCTTGGACGACTTGGCGGTGTTCCAGGTTCCGCCGCTTTCCAGGAATATTCCGCTTCCGCGAACACCCCATCTCGAAGAAATCTGCGGCCTCTCACCTGAGATGTTTTTAGCCGTTGGACCCGGAAGCCGTAGAACCAGGTAGCACTCTGCCGATCCAACCTGCGGCCCCTCACCTCGGCTGTGCGACAGTAAAGGTAAGCATGGCAGAAACAACGACATTGACGCCGCGCACCCGCTTTCTCGGCTACGGCGCATGCGCGGTCGCCGGATGCCTGTGGGGGACGGGCTTCTACTTCGGCCGCCTCGCTCTCAATGAAATGAGTGTGGAGCATATGGTGCTCTACCGCTTCCTCTTCGCCTGCGTCGGCCTGCTCCCCGTCGCCCTCCTTAACCGGGTCCGCTTTACCGGCAGCGAGATTCGCATCCTGCTTGTCTCCTCCTTCTTCGGAATTCCTGTCCAGTTTCTGATCCAGTTCCACGGCCTGGCCCACACCACGGTCAGCCACGCATCCCTCATGGTCGGCTCCATGCCTGTGCTGCTCGGCGTCGCCGCTGCCCTCTTTGCCGGCGAGCACCTCGATCGCTTCGGATGGGCCGCCCTCGTCGCTTCAACCATCGGCGCGGCATTGATTGTCCTTGGCGGACACATCGGGGTCCCCGGCGAGCGGTCTTTGCTCGTTGGGGTGATTCATCGTGGCCCCGCAGCGCAGGGCGAACCCACTCTCTATGGCGATCTGCTGGTGGTCCTCTCGCTTTGCACCGCGCTTGCCTGGATCCTGCTCAGCAAAAAACTGATGCAGACTCACAGCCCGATGGTGGTCACCGCCTACAGCATCGTCGCCGGAACCATCATGCTCGCTGCCTGGACCCTGGGCCCGATGCTCCTGAATCCGTGGCGGGCAGACAAGGTCCAACCGCCCCCTTTCGCCCATGTCAGCCTCACCGCATGGGTCGCGCTGGCCGTCAGCGGCCTGGCCTGCACGGCAACCACAACCTTTCTGTGGAACTGGGGCATCCACCACGTCCCCGCTTCGCGCGCCGGCGTCTTCCTCAATATCGAGCCCGCCCTCGGTTCCTATCTCGGCGTCAAGCTCCTCGGCGAACATCTCGGTCCCTACGCCTGGTTCGGCGGAGCCCTGATCCTCGGCGCTGCCATCGTCTTGACCACCCGCAGCCATGAACTCCAGCCAGACGTAATTCTGGAGTAAAAAGCACCAGGGTAATGCGCCGGAAGTCACATGCCGGGGCAATCCAAAGACTCATACCCTCACCACCATAGCGCCATTGTGGCTCGCGCGCGCAGGGCTCAGACTTGCCCTTGGCGTGGAGGATTATGTGACCCTGTTGACGTGGAGTCACCAGTGCATCGTTGGCGTACAGTCCATCGACGACCAGCACGGCATCCTCATGGATACGCTGAATGAGTTGCGTATCATCCTCCTGCGCGGAGCCGGCCGCCGCGACGTAAACCTGCAGCTTGAACGTCTCATCGACTTCACCCAGATGCACTTTCAAAGTGAAGAACAGCTCCTCCTGCAACAAGGATTTCCCGGCATCAGCGAGCATCGCATCGCGCATCAACACCTGCTGGCAAAGCTTTACTCCGCCCTGGAACAGGTTAACCACGAAGAAGCCCTGCACTTCCCGGCTCTCCTCGGATTCCTCCCGTCCTGGTACCTCGACCACGTAGAAAAGCTCGACCAGCCGTGCGGGGTCTGGTTGAACGAGCACGGCGTCTATTGATCGCCTGTTCGCACCGGCAGCACTTCCTGCAAATTCCCCTCCGTCACTAACCTCTCGCTCAACCTCGCTGCGTTGCTGCCGATATCTTGAATGCAGGCGATTAGGCAGGAGAGATTCGAAATGGCCCTTTTGACATTCGACAAGTCCTACTCGGTGGGGATTCCGTTTGTGGACAATCAGCATGAGGGTCTCTTCGACTCGATCAATGAATTACATGCGGCCATGTTGAAAGGACAGGCTAATGTTGTAATTGGGAGCCTTTTGCAGGATCTGCTGGCCTATACGCGCACTCATTTTGGAGCCGAGGAAGCGATGCTGGCGAAGGCAAAGTATCCGGGCCTGCTCGAACATCAAACCAAGCACAATCTGCTGACAGCACAGGTAGCTGAATTCGCTGAACGCTATAAGCGCGGCGATGCGGCACTCAGCGTGAACCTCATTCACTTTTTGCGGGATTGGCTCACCAGCCACATCCTGCGCGAAGATCGCGCCTACAGCGCGTGGCTGGCGCAGCCAAAGTAGCAGCATCTCGCAGGGCAAACCTTACTAACTGAGATGCGGCGCCGATACTCTTCTGGGATGAGACCTCTTCGGTATTCCATTAACGTCACATTGGACGGGTGCTGCGATCATCGCGCGATCACACCGGACGAAGAACTGTTTCGTAACGTGGTCGAGAACTTCGAGCGGGCCGATGCGCTGCTGTTTGGCCGGGTGACTTACGAAATGATGGAGTCAGCGTGGCGCCCGCCCGCGCAGGGCCCAGCGAGGCCTGAATGGATGGAGCCCTTCACAAGGAAGATCGATGCGTTAAAGAAGTACGTCGTGTCGAACACCCTGGACCGGGTCGACTGGAACGCCGAACTCGTGCGCGGAGATCTGGAAAAAGCCGTGCAGCAGCTCAAACAGCAGCCGGGTAAGGGACTGCTCACGGGAGGCCTCAAGCTCCCGCTGGCGTTAGCGGAGATGGGTTTGATCGATGAGTACGAGTTCGTGGTTCACCCCAGGCTGGCAGGCCACGGTCCGACATTGTTTGCGGGGCTATCGAAGCTCGTCGACTTGAGGCTCGTGAGCCGCCTCGAGTTCGGCTCGGGGGCGGTGGCGATGCGCTATGAGCTGAAAAGATAGCCACCGGACTTGCTGACTACAGCCGGCCGCATCTGAATCAACTCAGCAGATCCGGTGGAACTATTTCAATCCGGCTCGCCGCCCGCCCTGAGCCTGTCGAAGCGTCTGGATTTTCAGACCGGGTTTTTCAAGTTCCCCTACTTCTCCAGCGAATACACCACGTTGATCGTGGTCTCCACCTCGATCGGATTCCCGTTCAACAAAAACGGCTTGTACCGCCACCGCCGCACTGCATCCAGCGAAGACTGCTGAAGATCCTTCGGCCCCGAAATAACTTTCAAGCTGTCCACGTGCCCCGTCTTCGTGATCACCGCATCCAGTTCCACCGTCCCCTGGATTCCCGCCGTCTTCGCCGCCGGGGGATACTTCGGTGTCACCTTGTTGATCACGTTTTCCTGCATCTCTCCCGCCGGAATGGCGCGGGGCGCGCCCTTTTTTGAAGGCTGTTTATTCGCACTCGCCTGCGAATCGACTCCCACGCGCAGCGCCACCGCCGACGTCGCCGTCGCAACTCCCAGCGCCACGCACGCTGCCACCGCGACGCTCGCGCGCAGCCTCCCCATCTGTTTCTTCTTCTCCGTAAGTTTCATAAGTCTCCTCTCCAGTGTGTTGGCATCAAAAACGCCGATTGCATGTGGAACCCTCACCGGCCTGCCCTGCAACAGCAACGCCGCCAGCCGCAACAGGGATTGCGCATACTCCACGCCCCCTGCGATCCCCGCAGCCATCTCATCGCACACCATCTCCCGCGTCTCCGTCATACGCTGTCTCGTAATCCAGAGACACGGATGGAAGCTCACCGGGAGCGCCGCAATCTCATACACCAGGTTCTTCAAAAAATCCTTCCGCCGAATGTGCGCCAACTCATGCGCAAGCGCCGTCTCCAGATCCGCCTGCGGCATGCGCGTCATCATCCCCGCCGGCAGCATCACCCGGCTGTGAACAAGGCCCATCGTCACCGGCGCAAAAACTTCCTTCGAGCTCACAACCATAACCGGCCCCGCGATGCCCATGCGTTTTAGCCACCGCTCCAACGAAAGTGCAGCTTCGCCGCTCAACCGCAGCGGCTCCGCACCTCGACGCAGCAACGAAAGCCGCACGCATCGCCACACAAACCGCGCAATGAAGTAGCCGGTTACCGCGGCATACACCATCGCCAGCGAACCCAGCATCTCCGGCGGCAACCGCAGCGCAGCAAATCCTGCCCCGGCACCCGCGCCCATCTGCACTGAAACCTGCCCGTCCGAAGCCGCGCCTCCCTGCGCAATCCAGGGCCACGCAAAGTGCATCTTCTCCCATGGCAGAAGCGACATCGCCGGCAGCACACTCTCCAGCACCAGCGCGCTCACCCACACGCGATGCTCCGCCGCCGCTCCAGCCGCTCGCAATCCCCGCGCTGCAATCCACGCCGCGGCCAGCACCAGCGGCGCCTGCCACAGGGAATTCAAAACATACGACACCAGCACTGGCTCAAACCCGCTCATGCCGCGCCTCCCCTCTCCTTGCTGAATTGTTCCGTCAGCTTCGCCAGCCGCTTCGTATCGATCTGCCGGCTCTTCAGCAGGCTCATGACCAGTTCCTCGCTCGACCCGCCAAACATCCGGTCGATCAGATCGCGAAGACTCTGTCCGTATGCCTTTTCCTCGCTCACCTTCGCCCCGTATACATACGCGCGTCCCTCGAGCTCGCGATGCAGCTTGCCCTTACGCTCCAGGATGTTCAGCACTGTCTGCACCGTCGTATACGCCAATGGTGGCTTCATTTCCGCCTGCACCTCGGCCACTGTGCTGTTCCCCCGCTTCCAGATCACTTGCATGATCCTCAACTCCAGCTTGGTCAATCCGCTCTTTGCCGAACTCCCGCCCACAGCGACCTCCTATATTCTTAGGACTCTACGCCCGTCCCGTCCGGCTGTCAACTAAAGTCTTAGGACTCCTCGACCCGCGCGCGAATTCCGGTTGACCCCTCGAACCTGCGGGTATTAAAGTCGCTCTACCCCGCTGTATTCCCCCAGCAAGTGCGCAAGACCCGTAGCATTGTTGCCGATTCTCACTCCCAAATGAGGTGCCGCCGCATGCGTAAACTCTTTGCCTGTCTTCTCATCCTGTCCATGAATGCCTGGGCCGTAGATCCTTCTCACACAGAATCCCTGCGCGGCTACACCGCCGCACACTCCGCCTCGGAAGTGCAGTGGGAACAGAAATTCCGAGCCATCCCCGAGCCAGATCGCATTCGCGAAAATATGCGCCGCCTCTCCGCGCGCCCCCACCACGTCGGCTCGCCCTACGACAAGGACAACGCCGAGTGGCTCCTCGCTCAGCTCAAGTCCTACGGACTCGACGCCAAGATCGAACAGTTCGAAGCCCTCTTCCCCACCCCAAAATCCCGCAAGCTCGAGCTCCTAGGCCCCACCAAATTTACGGCCGCGCTCGAAGAGCCGGCGATCGCCATCGATCCCACCTCCAATCAGAAAAGTGAGCAACTCCCCACCTACAACGCCTACTCCCGCGACGGCGATGTCACCGCTCCTCTCGTCTACGTCAACTACGGCGCGCCCGCCGACTACGAACAACTCGACGCCATGGGCGTCTCCGTCAAGGGAGCTATCGTGATCGCCCGCTATGGTGAAACCTGGCGCGGCATCAAGCCCAAGGTCGCAGCCGAACACGGCGCCGTCGGCTGCATCATCTACTCCGACCCGAAAGATGACGGCTACGCCCGTGGGTTGCCGTACCCCGAAGGCCCCATGCGCCCGCCGGAGGGTGCGCAGCGCGGCAGTGTCATGGATATGCCCGTCTACCCCGGCGATCCACAGACCCCCGGCGTTGGCGCCAAACCTGGAGTGAAACTCATCCCGCTCGACCAGGTCCAGACCATCACCAAAATTCCTGTGCTCCCCATCTCCTACGCCGACGCCAAACCCTTCCTCGAAGCTCTGCAAGGCGAAACCGTACCCGAAAATTGGCGTGGCGCTCTCCCCTTCACTTACAGAACCGGCCCCAGCAAAGTTGAAGCCCACCTCGCTGTCGCGTTCAATTGGGATCGCAAGCCTCTCTACGACGTAGTCGCCACCATCCCCGGCGCAACCTTCCCTGACGAGTGGGTCATCCGCGGCAATCACCACGACGCCTGGGTCAACGGCGCTGAAGATCCCCTCAGCGGCGCCAGCCCCGAACTCGAAGAAGCGCGTGCCTTTGGCGAACTCCTCAAGCAGGGTTGGAAGCCCGCCCGCACCATCATCTATTGCTTCTGGGATGGTGAAGAGCCCGCCCTCCTCGGTTCCACCGAGTGGGCCGAATATCACGCCGACGAATTAAAGCAGCATGCCGTCGCTTACTTCAACTCCGACGGCAACGGCCGCGGCTTCTTCCGCGCCGGCGGCTCTCACTCGCTTGAAAACTTCATCAACAGTGTCGCCAAAGATATCGACGACCCTGAAACCAACATGTCCGTATGGAAGCGCGCTCGACTCGCCGCTCGTCTTCGTGGCACACCCGAAATGCGCACCGAAGCCAAATCGCGTCCCGACAGCCGTATCGGCGCCCTCGGCTCCGGCTCTGACTACACCGTTTTCATTGACCACCTCGGCGTTCCCAGCGCCGATCTCGGCTATGGCGGAGAAGACTCGGGCGGCCAGTATCACTCCGTCTACGACGACTTCTACTTCTATACCCACTTCCAGGACACCACATTTGTCTACGAAAGAGCGCTCGCCCAAACCGCCGGCTCCATGGTGATGCGCATGGCCGACGCCGACGTCCTGCCCTACCAGTTCACCGATCAGGCCGATACTATCCACACCTACGTCACCGAAGTCAAAAAACTCGCCGACACCATGCGCGCCCAGATCAAAGAGCGCAACGCCGACCTCGCCGATGGCGTCTACAGGGCTGCCGCCGATCCGAAGAAAACCAGCGTCCCGCCCCCCGTCGACGTCGTGCCTCCCTACTTCAACTTCGCTCCGCTCGACCAGGCGTCCGACGACCTCACCGCCGCCGCCGCCGACTACGAGAAAGCGTTCACCGCTCACGCCGCCACGGCGGATCCAAAGGTGAACATGCTCCTCCTCGCCACCGAACACGCCCTCACCGATCCGGCCGGTCTCCCTAATCGGCCGTGGTTCGAAAACATGATCTACGCCCCCGGATTCTTCACCGGATACGGCGTCAAAACGCTCCCCGCCGTTCGCGAAGCCATCGAGCAAAAGCAGTGGTCCGCCGTCGATCCTCAGATCGCCCGCACCGCCGCCGCCATCGAACGAGAAACCGAAAAACTCAAAGAAGCTACCAAAGCCCTCAACAGCGAATAACCAGATCCCACTCATACCAGAAGAGCCTGCACGCAAAGTGCAGGCTTTTCTGCACTCCCGCGACCTTGGCATCCTCGGGCGACGAAGCCTGCTCAGGATCGAATCGCCGCCCGGACAATCGCGTGCAACGAAGCCTTCTAAATGACCACGCAGATTGGAAGCCATTGTCATCGATATTTACCGCCGGACACGAAAGCCGGCTTGTAAACGCAGATCTCGCCTCGACCTAATCAGGCCGAAGCGAGATCCGCGATTGCAAGTTCGGTTAAGGTTTACGCAACCGGCTCGAAGCCGGTGTCCATGGTCACTCTGGTTCCGATGATCTTGCCCTGGATGTGGGCCAGCAGGTTGCCAGACTCGTCGTACTGGTCGATGGTGAACTTTCCCGAGGTGGCCATGCCTTTCTCATCAAGAGTTAGCCACTGCTGAATGTGGGCGGGGCCGATCAGATTTTGCCCCGTGGGATCGTAGGAAATCCCAAAGTGGTTCATCCGATAAGTCCGTACGCCGGTTTTAATCCATTCGCCGAAGCACACGTTGCCGATCAGCGGAGATCGCAGGCCAGAGAGATTTTCCTCGGTGCCGTCGCTGTGCCATTGCGAGTAGCCGGCATCAATCTCCGTTCCATCCGGAATGTCAGGGACTCCGTGGGTGCCTTCGGAGATCCAATGCTCTTTCCAGGTTCCCACTATCGTGGGTTCATCCCTGTTGCCATCATGGTCGTCGTCGTTGAATGCAGTCCGCAACAGATAGGGAGAACCAAGCTGATGCTGCGAACTTGCGCTGAATGATGCGGGGAAATACTGGCCGCAGCCTGCATGTGCGTAGGGGACAACCATTGTGGCGAGTGCCAGCGCGCTTAACACTGGCACAATTCTGACGTTGAAAGGGTTCATTGATTTCCTCCATTTGCCGGGGTCTGCCGGCTCGTATTCGATACAACGCAAATTCGCCGGCCGGAACAATGGAGGAAGGTGAAATTCCGAGGTGAAGAAAGATGAAGACGCAAGTTACTCATTTTACAGGAGAAACATCATCCACTAATTTGTCCGATGCTATACTTCAGCCATTCTGGAGAGAGACCCGGTGCTCCCTGCCGTTTATCAATTCGGCCAATTCAGCCTGCATTGCGGCACATTTGAGCTCCGCCGCAACGGCCGCAGGCTCAGGCTCGAGCGGAAGCCCCTCGAACTCCTCGTCCTCCTCGTCACCAAACATGGACAGGTTGTCTCAAGGGAGGAAATTGCGCAGCGCCTATGGGACCGCGAAGTCTTCGTCGATGTCGAACACGGGATCAACACGGCTATGCGCAAAATCCGCCTGATTCTAGGCGACAGTTCGGACCTGCCACTCTACGTGCAGACGATCTCTGGCTCTGGTTACCGGTTCATCGCAACCGTCACCGAGGTTCAGCCAGAGGTTGCTCAACCAACCCAGCTTCCTCATATTCCAATTCCTGATGCCCCAATCGAGTCTCCTCCTGGTGCTTCCCCGGAGATCACTTCTGCGCCCTCCATTCCATTGGCTGTTAAGCCTCGGCGTATATTCTGGCTGCTCACAGCGCTGGGCGCGTCCGTGCTCGTCGCCGTCTCCATCCTCACTCTGGGCCCCCATCCCCTCGCCGCCCGCTTCCTCCATCTGGACAATCGCGCCGCCATCGGCTCGATTGCGGTTCTTCCGCTTCAAAACCTCTCCGGCGACCCGGGCCAGGAGTACTTCGCCGACGGCATGACCGACGAGCTCATCACTGAGCTAGCCCGTATTCCCAATCTTCGCGTCGTCTCGCGTACCTCCGTCATGGCCGACAAGGGTGCCCGACGCCCACTCCCCGACATTGCCCGCCAGCTCGGCGTCGACGCCATCGTCGAGGGCTCAATCGTCCGCTCCGGCGACCGCATCCGCATCACCGCCCAGCTCATCGACGCGCGTTCCGACCGCCATCTCTGGGCACAGTCCTTCGAAGGCCCCGCCGCCGACGTCCTCACTCTCCAGGACAGCGTCGCCCAGCAGATCGCCACCCAGGCCCGCCTCGTCCTCGTCCCTCCCGCGCCACGCGCTCCCCTCAACCCCGCCGCACACGACGCCTATCTCCGCGGCCGATACTTTTTCAATAAGCAGGACTTCGCCCACAGCCTCGAGTACTTCAAACAGGCGGTTGCTCTCGACTCCGGTTACGCCTCGGCCTATGCCGGTTATGCCTCCGCTCTCGATGCCGCCACCACCTACAACATGGGTACCCCCGAAGCCCTCATGCCCAAAGCTATCGCCGCTGCCCAGCGTGCTATCCAGCTTGACCCGCAAAACGGCGAAGCCTACACCGAACTCGGCAGCATTCAGACAATCTACTCGTGGGATTGGCACGCAGCAGAGCAGAATCTAACCCGCGGCATCTCCCTCAATCCCAGCGACTCCATTGCTGAATTCAAGTACGCCATGTACCTCGAAGCCGTAGACCGCCCGCACGACGCGGTTACGCACATGCGCCGAGCTCTCCAGCTCGATCCGCTCTCGTTCCTCGTCAACCGTCGTCTCGGCGTTGCTCTTTACTATGACCGCCAATTTGATGCCGCTCTTGCCCAACTGCAGCGCTCCTCCGAGATGGAGCAACAATCCGGCTCCGTCGAGCACTACGTTAGCCTCATCTACGAACAGAAGGGCGATCACGACCAGGCTGTACGGCACAATCTCATTACACTGCATGAGGACTTGCCCCAACTCGATACCACCGCTTTTCTTGACGTGTATCAGCATCGCGGATGGGAGGCTTATTGGCGCGCGCGCTCCCGCGCACTCCAGGCCACCTCAGCCGGCCCCTGCAGCGCTTATGAAATCGGCGTAGACGATCTTCGCGTCCATGATCTCGATCATGCCTTCGAATCGTTCCCGCTCGCGATCGACAACCATTGCTTCACCATGGCATTCATCCGTGTGGACCCGCTCTTCGACTCAGTTCGCCACGACTCCCGCTACGCCGCTCTCTTGGTACGCATGCATCAGTTGCCAAATAGCTCCGCCGAAATCCCTCTCCGCAATTAAACCTCCGTCCAACATTTGACTACCCCCAACAACCCCGCCAAAATCAAAGCAAGCTCCCCGCGTCCGAAATCCAACCGATCTCAAAATTTTCTTTCGCAAACGCTCTCCTTCTCGAAGATTGACGCCAATTCCAGACCTCGTTATAGTTTCTTCATGGAGATTCGGATTATCCCGGCTGTGAGCGGCGCATGTTGTTGCGTGCCGTACCGGCCGTGTGGGTGAATCCGGAAAGATTCCACCATCCTCGACACGGCCGCGTTTCAGCCTTAGCTGACGCGGCTTTTCTCTTTAAGGCGTGTTCAAGACAACTCCATCGCGGATTACACATGCAGGCATAATGAGCATCCCTACTTCCATCTCCCGGCCCCGCGCTTCCGCCTTGCAGCGGAACGGTTGTTGTTGTCGCCCCTAGTTCACGCCCACTCACACCAAAAGAACATTGAACGCTCTGGACCTGGCAGTACGTCGGCCCCGTCGTTCTCTTCACCTGCTGGCCTACCGGCTGGCAATTCATTCTGCTTACTTCCCTCGGAGGCACCATGATCTTCTCAGCAAGGCAGCATCGTATTTTCGCCGCTCTATTCTTCGCCTCGGCAATGACCGTGCACGCACAGATTGTGGGCGGGACCATCAGCGGTACTGTTCAGGATTCTTCTGGTGCGTCGCTGGCGGACGCAGCCGTGACAGTGCGCCAGATCGAGACCGGCGCAACCCGCACCCTCACCACCAACAACGATGGCCGGTTCTACGCTCCCTCTGTACCCGTGGGCAACTATCTGGTAACGGTCAAACGCGATGGATTCCAAACCGACCAGCAAAGTGGCATCTCCCTTGCCATTGGTCAAAGCCTCCAGTTGCGCTTCGTCTTGGGCGTTGAAAAAGTTCAACAGCAAATCGTGGTCAACGCCCAGCCATTCAGCGTCAACACCACTACGCAACAGACGGCCGGGCTCATCGATGAGCGCCAGGTGAAAGAGATGCCGCTGAATGGGCGCAGCTACGATGAACTGCTGACGCTGAACCCAGCAACAGTGAACTACACCAATGAACGGTCCGGCGGGATCGGGACCTCCAATTCGTCCGTCGGCAACATGTTTTCGGTCAGCGGGCGTCGTCCGCAGGACAATCTCTTTCTATTGAATGGCATCGAGTACACCGGCGCATCCCTGATCAACGTCACGCCCGGTGGAACCAGCGGCGAATTGCTGGGCGTGGATGCGGTGCGCGAGTTCAATGTGGCAACTGACACCTACGGAGCGAGTTTTGGCAAGCGCGACGGTGCGCAGGTAAGCATCGTCACTGCATCCGGAACCAACCAGTTCCACGGCACAGCCTTTGAGTTTGTGCGCAACAGTGCCCTCGACGCCAGAAACTACTTCGACGAAGGCTCGATTCCGGAGTTCCAGCGCAACCAGTTCGGAGCCTCGCTCGGCGGACCCATTCGTAGAGAAAAGCTCTTCCTCTTCGGCAATTACGAGGCCTTCCGGCAGAACTGGGGATTAAGCGCAGTCACACTCGTTCCTGACAATCACGCTCGGCAGGGCTATCTCCCGGATTCCTCGGGCGCGGAACAATACGTCGGTGTCAACTCCGCCGTCGTGCCATTGCTCGCACTGTGGCCGGTTGCCAACGGGCCTGAACTCGGCGGTGGAATTGCCGAAGCCTTCAGCCATCCAAAACAGAAGATCCGGGAAGATTTCGGCACCACAAGGTTCGATGACAATCTGGGAGCCAGGGATCTTCTTTTTGCCGTCTACACCGTTGACGACAGCAGCGCAGACACTCCCTCGCAGAATCCCTTCAGCCTGATCGACGAAAGCCTCCGCGAGCAGGTCGCCAGCATCCAGGAGCAACATGTGTTCTCCCCGTCCCTCTTGAACACCGTACGATTCGGTTATTCGCGCGCCAGCTATTTCTTTACCGGGTACACTCCTGTCAATCTCACCGGTTGGGTTTCGGGTCAGCCCATCGGAGCTATCGTCATCAGCGGCAGCACGGCCTCCAATGGCGCGTCCGCCATCGCGCAGGCTGGCACCAACGTAGGCAGCAACAACACCACCGCGCGTAATCTATTCACCGGGGACGATCACGTCTACTGGTCACATGGCAAGCAGCAGATCGAAGCGGGCATCTGGCTCCAGCGCATTCAGTCCAACGACATGCTTGCGCAGGACCAATATGGGCAGGCTTCATTCAGCACCTTGGCCACCTTCCTGCAGGGCACCGTGAAGACCTTCACCGTGGTGCCGTCGCCGACCGAACTCGGATGGCGCTCCCTGGAGGGCGCAGGCTTCGTCGAAGACACCATCAAGGTCACTCCCAGGCTCGAACTGCGCACAGGCTTCCGCTCCGAATCGACCAACGGGTGGAACGAAGTGCGTGCGCGGGCGGCGAATTATGCCCTCGTTCATGGCGTCCTCCAAACACAACCGATTGTCGGCAGCTCCGCACTCTCGACCAACCGCGCCAAATTCCTTCCGGCGCCGCGCGTGGGCTTTGCATGGGACGTCTGGGGCAATGGCAAGACCGCAGTTCGAGGCGGCTTCGGGCTCTACCACGGTCTGCTCGATACGCTCGACTACCGCCTCGACCAGACCGCGCCGTTCAACACTGCCGAGTCCATCAAAAACATCGCCGTCTCAAACCTGAACATCACACCGGGTGCGCCACCGCCCGCGGGCACCCTCGTCTCGCCCAGCAATGTGCAGCCCGACATTGCCACACCCGCCGTGCTCGAATGGAGTTTGCGCATCGAGCAGCAGATTGCGCCGCACACTTCGCTTACCGTTGGCTATGTGGGCTCGCACAGCTATCATCAGATTCTTTCTGAAGACATGAACGAGCCGGTCCCGACATACTTGGCAAATGGAACAGTCTTCTACCCGACTGGCGCGAAAAACGCGAATCCCGCCCTCGCAAATTCCACCTCGTGGGTGTCACAGGGCGTGGGACTCTACAACGCCATGGAGGTCGACCTGCGGCGCTCCTTTGCCAATGGATTCCAGTTCCGCGGCAATTACACCTGGTCAAAAAACCTCGACGACGGCTCCGCTTGGAACACCAGCGTCAGCGGCAATACGCCTGCGTATGTCGAGTTCCCGCTGAATCCCAAATTGGACTGGGGTCCGGCAGCCACAGACGTGCGCAACGCTGCTTCCATCAACGGCAGTTATGAACTCCCGTTCGGTCCCCATCGGCACTTCCTCGATCACGCCTCTGCGCCGGTCAACTTCGCCGCCGCAGGCTGGACCGCCAGCGCCATCGTCAACGTGCAATCCGGCTTTCCATTCTCGCCGCAGCTTGGCTACAATCCCACAGGCAACGGCGACACGCGCAATCCCGTGCGCCCCAACTGGAACCCCGACTTCCGTGGAAACTTGTACCCTCGCACGGCCGGTCAATACTTCAATCCGGCGGCATTTCTTCCCCCGGACACGGGAACCTACGGCAATGTTTCGCGCGATGCTCTCACTGGGCCGGGGCTGTCGGAGGTAGATTTCTCGGCGTCCAAGAATTCCAGGATCACCGAGCGTTTGGGGCTGCAATTCCGCGCCGAATTCTTCAATATCCTCAACCACACAAATTACTTGACGCCGAATGAGGTGGTCTACACCTCGCCCACTTCCGGAATCTCCCCTACAGGCGGCGTCGTGACGGCGACATCGACCACGTCGCGACAGATTCAGTTCGGTGCGAAGTTAATGTTTTAACTTGCCCTCAATGAGATCCCTCTTCGGACGGCCCCTTCGCATGGAAAGGGTCGTCCCGGATCGGACCTTGGTGCTTCTTTTGTCAACCGCCTTTCGATGGAATTCCGGCGCAAGCTGAGCAAACTAAACCGAATCAAAGCTCCACCTACTTTGCAGATAATTTCGCATCCCTGGCGCAGAATGAAGTTGGCTTGAATCCCGCTAAGCGAAATCAGCAATCATCGCAAGACCACGACTTCCCGTCAGAAGACGGAACACCGGAAAACATCCGGCTCACGCCGGGCTGCTGCGGCATCAGGAAATCGTCGTAACTCCTGATGTGAGATGACTGTGTGGCTTAGCCCAGTGCTGAGAGGACTTTACAGCCGGTCTCCGCTGTAACCGGCTGAAAGTAAGTACTTTACGTAAACAGATGGGGGGGGGGGTACCCCTCACAGCGGTCGTTCCGCGAACGGCCACTGCCCCAGCCGCTTCGCCCGCCAAACGTAGATCAATGTCCCGCTCACCGCAATACCCCCGGCCATCGCCAGCCCGCCCATGGCCTTGCTCCGGTTCACCAGGATGAACACAAAACCCGCCATCGCCAGCACCGGCGGTAGCGGATACAACGGAATCCTGAACGGCCGCTTCAGTTGCGGCCGCTGCACCCGCAACAGCATCACGCCCACATGCTGCAAAAAAAACTGCAGCAGAATCCGCGTCACCACCAGCATCGTGATCACCTGCTGCAGGCTGAAGAAGCAGAACACCGTGGCCACCAGCCCCAGCGCCACCAGCGACCGGTGCGGAATCCCGTGCTTCGGATGAACCGCCGCCAGAAACTTGAAGTAGTTCCCGCTCTGCGCCGCCGCAAACGGCACCCGCGAATACCCCAGCAGCAACGAGAAGACCGATGCAAACGCCGTCCACATCACCAGCGCTGCCACCGTGTACCCGGCCCACTGCCCGAATGCCGATTGCGCAATCTCCGCCACCAGCTGCACGCGCGCAATCGCGCCCTCGCCCGCATGTCTCGCCGCATCGCGCATCGAGGGCAGCGCCGAAAGATTCATCACGACATACAGCATCGTCACAAACAGCACCGAAAGAAGAATCGCCCGCGGAATCGTCTTCTCCGGTTGCTTTACCTCGCTGCCCAGAAACGTGATGTTGTAGTAGCCCCAGTAGTCGTACGTCGCAATCAGCGTCGCCTGCGCCAGCCCGCCAATCGCCAGCGCCGCCGACTGCGCCGGACTCGCAGGCATGTGCCATCCGCCCATCGCCGCTGCATGCGCGAATCCCGAAGCGATCACGCCCGCCATCGCGGCCATCACGCCTGCAAACAGCACCCATGCAAGCCGCGTCACCGAACTCAGATTCCGATACAGCAGCGCCGTCACCAAAAGACAAGCCGCAGCCGCCGCAAAGCTCGCGTAGTGCAGCGCAGGCAGCGCCGCAATCGGAGCAGACTCAAGTCCCGGCCAGAACCACGCCAGAAAACTCGACAACCCGATGCACCCCGACGCAATCGAAAGCGGCGCGGAGAAACTCAACTGCCACACGTACAAAAAGCTCAGCCAGTTTCCCGCGCGCTTCGGACCGTATATCTCGCGCAGAAACGCGTACGATCCACCCGCCTGCGGAAACGCCGCACCCAGCTCCGCCCACACCAGCCCGTCCATCACCGCAATCGCCGCGCCCAGCAGCCACGCCCACACTGAAAGCTTGTAGCCTGCCGCCGCAATCACCAGCGGCAGCGTAATGAACGGCCCCACGCCGATCATCTCCAGCATGTTGAACAGCACCGCCGACCGCAGCCCAATCCGCCGCTCCAGCGTCGCAGATGGTTCAGAACTAGAAGAACTTTTCAAACGATCAGACACGCGACCCTCATCATAATGGACTCCTGGCCGCCAGCATCTTGTCTCCCAGGTTCACGATCAAAGTTTGAAGTGTCATTCTGAGCGAACGGGGCCCCGAACGTTTTTCAGTTCGGGGGTGGTGAGCGAAGAATCTGCTTTTCCGCGCTTCACACTGTGCGCAGCCTCTAGCCGATTTCCGCTCACCGGATTGTACACTGACCTCAACCATGTTCTTTTCTCAGGGAGCACCTCGCACACCCGCCAACGCCGCCTTGGCAGTCTCGCTTTCAGCGGTCCTGCTCACTCTCGCCTTCGCGCCTCCACTGGCCGCGCAGACCGCGCCAGTCGCCGAGTTGCCGCCATCCGAGCCGCACCTCGTCGCGCTTCCGCTCCCTGAAGACCGCGGCGAAGCCAGGCTCGAGCAAACTCTAAAGCGCCTCAACACCACTGCCAGCCTCATGATGATCGTTGCCCATCCCGACGACGAAGACGGCGCGTTGCTCACTTACCTCTCCCGCGGCCTCGGCGTCCGGTGCACGCTCTTCACCCTCACCCGCGGCGAAGGCGGACAGAACGCCATGTCCGGCGAACTCTACGATGCCCTCGGCATCATCCGCACCAACGAACTCCTCAAAGCTGATCAGTACTACGGAGCCAAACAGCTCTGGGGCACCGAGGTCGACTTCGGCTTCTCCAAAACGCAGGAAGAATCCTTCCAGAAGTGGACCCACGAGCGCGTTCTCTACGACGCGGTCCTCGCCGTCCGCCGCGAGCGCCCCCAGGTCATCGTCTCCACCTTCCTCGGCGGCATCACCGACGGCCACGGCCAACACCAGGTCTCCGGCGAAATCGCACAGGAAGTCTTCAAAGCTGCCGCCGACCCCACGATCTTCCCCGATCAGCTCAAGCCCGTCTCCGAGGGCGGCCTCGGCCTTCAACCTTGGCAGCCGCTCGCCGTCTATTCGATGACGCCCTTCGCTCCCGTAACTGACAAAGGCATGTTCGACTACGCCACCGGAAAATGGGCGCCCGCCCGCTTCAAGAACTATGTCACCGGCGAAATCAGTCACGACCGTCCCTTCCACCGACGTGAAACTTTCCGTCGGCACCCGTGACGCAACCCTCGGTCGCAGCTACGCACAAATCGCCCGCGAAGGCTGGGGCGAACAGAAGTCCCAAAACGGCGGCGCCAACCCATCCCTCAGCGGCCCCGCCACCGCCAGCTATCACCTCTGGGCCGTCGCGCCCGCAGCGAAGATCGATGCAAACGTCGACAAGATCGGCTCCAGCCTCTATGACAACGGCCGAGTCAACATCGATACCAGCATCACCGGTCTCGCCCGCCTGCTGAAATCACCTGCCCCGGATTGGCTCGTCTCGAGCCTGCGTGATATCAACTCTTCACTCAATCAGCTCGAGTCGAAATGCCCCTGCAACGCCGGTTTGCCAGTCGCTCAAGCTATCGCGCCGATCTACCGCCAGGCACTTGCCCTTCGCGAGAAGATTGCCGCCGGCAACCTCGACGCCCAAGCCAAGTCGGACCTCCTCTTTGAACTCGACGCCAAAATCAATCAATTCCAGTCCGCCCTCGCCGACATCCTCGGCCTCGACCTCATCGCCTTCCGCACCAACGAAGCCCACGCCCAAACCGCCGGCTTTCGCGGTGCCTCCGCCGACGAAGCTCCCACCAGCGTCTCCCCCGGCGAAGAATTCCGCGTCCATGTCCACGCTTCCCAGGCCACCAACGCCACGCGCCTCGAAAAAGTCTGGCTCCAGAGCCGCACCGGCGAAGACTGGAAAAGCACGCTCACAGGCAGTGCCATCGATCCCGCCCAGTTAGTCGTGGATCCGGTGTTCACCGTCCACGCTGCAGACAGCGCCGCGCCCACCGCACCGTTCTTCACCCGTCCCAACATCGAACAACCCTATTACGACATCGCCAATCCACAATGGCGCGAGCGCTCCTTCGCTCCATACCCCCTCGACGCCTGGGCCGAGTTCACCTTCGACAGCCTGCCCATTCGCATCGGCGAAGTCGTGCAAACGCTTCAGCGCGTCACCGGTCCCGGCGGCTTCTATGAACCCCTCGTTGTCACCCCCGCCATCGGCGTCAGCGTCGACCCGCAGACCCGCATCCTCCCGCTCGATGGCAGCGCCCTCCCCGTCCGCGTCACCGTCCACACCCAGTCCGCTGCGGATGGCACCGTTTCCCTCAAGCTTCCCGATGGCTGGAGCTCCAACCCATCCCAGGCTGAGTTCCATCGCAAGGCCGCCGGAGATACTGACCCAATCCTCTTCTCTGTAACTCCCGCCGCCGCGCAGACCGGCGCTTACGCCATCAAGGCCATTGCACAATCCGCCGGCCGCAACTACGATTCCGGCTGGCACAGCGTCGGCTATCCCGGCCTGCGTCCCTACAATCAATATGCCCCTGCCACACTCCAGACGCGCAAGATCAACGTCAAGCTCGCACCAGGACTCCACATCGGCTACGTGATGGGTCCGGGCGATTTGGTCCCCGAAGCCTTGGAAGGCATGGGCATCACGCCTGAACTTCTCTCCGCCTCCGATCTCGTCTCTGGCGATCTCAGCGCTTACAACGTCATCGTGATCGGCATCCGCGCCTATTCCGACCGTCCCGAACTGGCCAAAGTCCAGCCGCGCCTCGTTGAGTGGGTCCGCAATGGCGGCACCCTCGTCGTCCAGTACCAGAGCAACGCCTTCCCCGCGCCGCTGCCCCTCTCCCTGGGCGGCCGTCTCCCTGAGCGCGTCGTCGACGAACAGGCTCCGGTCAAGCTGCTCGATCCTTCCAATGCTCTGCTCAACTTCCCCAACAAGATCACTCCAGCAGATTTTGACGGCTGGGTCGAAGAGCGCGGCCACTCCTTCCTGGAATCCTGGGACCCCGGATACACTGCCCTCACCGAAACCGCCGATCCCGGACAGGATCCACAGCGCGGCGGATTGATCGTTACCCACCCCGGCAAGGGAACCTATATCTACGTCGCCTACGCCCTCTATCGCCAGCTACCCGAGTTAGTGCCCGGTGCCTATCGCATCCTTGCCAACCTTGTAAGTGCCGGCAAAAATGCGCACGCGCCTCACTAATACCGCGAAGATTCGAAATCTTCCAGTGACAAACAATCCACCTTCAATCGTTGGGGATTGTTAACTTATTCATTTGCCCCGCCTATTATGAATTCCAGGTAAATTTACGATCCTGTAACATCCTCGGTCTTCCCCATTCCTAACTTGTTAAAAGTATGTGAATTAGTCAAATATTCATCAAACTCTGCGACTCTCGGATACAGACGCAACGAAGATATCGCTCCCTCTGAGCTCTCGCTCATTTCGCGCCTTACTTCGCTTGCGCAATACCGTTCGATCTCCACACGGCTTCATCTTCAGTACCACTGCGGTGATCAACCAGCGGGCGCCAGGCACATAGAGGTGTCCGCACGAAACAACCTGATCTGAGAGGAAAAAGACGCCCCATGAAACTCCAAATGAAAATGGCTGCCGCTGCAATCCTGGCAGCCAGTCTCGTTGGTTCGAATGCTTACGCCGGCGATCCCCCTGCGCCCCCTGCAAAAAAGCACGTCGCCAAGAAACCACCCAAACCCACCGTCGAAGATCAGATCAACGCTCTCCGGCAGGAATTCCAGGGCCAGATCGACGGACTCAAGTCCGATCTCGCCGCCAAAGACGAGCAAGTGAAGCAGGCGCAACAGGCAGCAGCCGATGCTCAGGCCGCGGCACAGAAGGCCGAGGCTGATGCAACCGCGCAGCAATCGGCACTCACCGAAAATTCCGCGGCTGTCTCCACTCTCCAGAGCACGGTCACCGACATGAAGGCCGCAAACGCTTCGGCGGTTTCTTCTTTCTCCGACGATGCAGCCGCAATCAAGAAGGAAATTGCAAGCCCTGAGGCCCTTCATTACAAAGGAATCACTCTTTCGCCGGCAGGCAGCTTCATAGCGGCCGAAACAGTGTGGCGCCAGGGCGGCACGGGCGGTGGACTCAACACCCAATTCACCGGCGTTCCGCTCGATCACTCCGAGGCAGCGCAGTTGTCTGAGTTTCAAGGTTCAGGCCGTCAGTCCCGTTTGGCGATCAAAGCCACCGGCAAACTCGACAGCATGACGCTTTCGGGCTACTACGAGATGGATTGGCTGAGTTCCGGCGTTACCTCCAATAACAACCAGTCCAATAGCTATACACTGCGCCAGCGGCAGTTGTGGGCTGATGCAAAGTTGACGGATGGATGGGACTTCTCAGGCGGTCAGGGCTGGTCCCTCGCAACGGAAACCACGAAGGGTCTTACACGCGGCACAGAGATTCTGCCCGCCAGCATCGACCCTCAGTACATGACCGGCTTTGTGTGGACGCGCCAGTACAGCTTCCGCGTGAGCAAGGACTTCAGCAAGAAGTTCTTCATGGGCATATCGGCTGAGAATGCGGAAACGCTTAACCCGGGTGGACAGAACCTCCCCACCAACCTGCTTCTCACCACGGTCGGCAATACCGGCGGCCTCTATGACAACCAGAGCAACTACTCCTATAACCTCACACCGGACTTCGTCGCCAAGATCGCGATTGAGCCGGGTTGGGGTCACTGGGAACTCTTCGGCATCGGACGCTCATTCCGCGACCGCATCTATCCCACAGGCGGCACGCCGTTCAACAGCACCACATGGGGCGGCGGTGTTGGCGGCGGCTTCCGCGCTCCTCTGGCCAGCAAGAAGGTCACCCTCGGCCTGAAGGGCCTGTATGGCGAAGGCGTGGGACGCTACGGTTCCTCGACCATCGCCGACATCACCCTCCGTCCCGACGCGACCATTTCACCACTGCACGGTTTCTCGGCCATCAGTACGCTCGAGATGAACCCCACTGCCCGTCTCAATCTCTACTTCAACTACGGCGGCGATTACATCGGCCGCGACATTGCATGCGTCAATTCGTCTGGTGCTCCTGTGGCCTGTACGGCGGCTGGCGCCAAAGAAATCGGCTACGGCACGTATACCGTAAACATGACGGGCTGCAATACCGAAAATGCATCCAGCGCGGCGAATGCCAGCGCCAACCCCGGCACTCCGACCAACTGCGGAGCCAACACCAAGGACGTGCAAGAGTTCTCAGCAGGCTGGTGGTACAACATCTACGCCGGCCCCAAAGGCCGTCTTCGCCAGGGCTTCCAGTATGCCCTTTTCGAACGTAACCTCTGGTCTGGCACAGGCGGTCCGCTCAACCCCGCCGGGGGCGCCTCCGGAAAAGACAACATGTGGTGGACCTCGTTCCGCTATTACCTCCCATAAACCTGCGGCTCCTCCGCAAAACAAATGGGGCGGTCCAAATTGGACCGCCCCACTTTTTTTTGCCAGTGATCAATGTGCCAAGTTGCTAGTCGATTTTCGGCTCCCCGGTCGAAAGAAACGCAACCCCGCCGATCCTCTCTCCCGAAGCCAACACATCCCGAAGCCTCTCCGCATTCGGTCCGCTCTTTTCTTCTGCTTCTTCAATCAATTTCATCGCAGCCGCCGGCTTCGTCGCAGCAGGCATTCGAAAAATCCAAGGCACATTGGTTGAAGTCAGCTTTCGATCCTCGCTCAGCGCAACTACGGGCACAAACGCTTTCAGCGCCAGCTGCTCTGAGAGGTGAGCCGCATCGCGGTCCAGCGCCAGAATTGCCACTGCATGCTCGTCCATCAGCGCGTGAACGAGTTGCGTCGAAGCCGCCCCCCAGTTCTGATCGCTCGCAACGGGCAGCAACGTCCACTGCGAATTCCGTCCAGAATCGGGGTGAAGCAGCGCCAGCATCTCCGCCGACCGCGCAACCAAGTCTGCGTGCGGCCCGAAGAGCACAACCTTCCTCGCACCATCCGGCAGATTCTGCAAATGCGGCCCGGCATAGGTCACGCCCTCTTCGCCAACTCGCGCGTAAGGAACCGGTGTTGATGGGGGTTTCGCATCGTCCGCCGTCTTCTGCGTGGGCTTCGCGGTCGGTGCGTCCATCATCGCCAAACGATACGAAATCGCCCCGTTGTGCACTGTGCCCAGATACATATGCGCCACGTTCTTCTGATTCGGATCGAAGATCATGTGCCCGGTCACACCGTCGTATTCCTGAAGATCCGCCAGCGCATCATGAATCCGCGCGCGATTTAATCCCGCACGGCAAATCGAATTCAACAAGGCATTCATCGCGTCGTATGCCAGAGAAGCAAACTGCTCCGGCTTCTCGTGGAATCGCGCTTCAAAGCGTTCGTTGAAACGGAGCCATCTCGGATCGTCGCGCGTCGGATCATAAGGGACCACTGCTTCAAATCCCTCGGCAGCCGCTCCCGCCCCGGCAAGCAAGTCAGGCCCCAGCGTGCGATACGAACCGAAGACCCGCTGCTTCATCCCCATCGCCCGCATCTGCTTCAGGATTCCGGCCGCCTCCGCTTCATCCGCCCAGAGCACGATCGCGTCGACATGCGAATCGCGAATGATGCGCAGTTCGCGCGTAAAATCGGTGTCGCCTGGCATGTACTTCTGCTCGATCACAACAGGGTGGCCGAGACGCCGTGACGCATCGCGAAATTTGGGAACACCCATGCGCCCGTAGCGATTGTTGACCCGCAGAATTCCCACCCGCTTCAGGCCAAGCTCTGTAAACATGCGCCGCGCCAGCGTAAGCGTCTGCACGCGATCGTCCTGCAGATCGGTAAAGTACCACGGAATATATGTCTCTGGAATCGTAGGGTCCGTCGAAGCAGAATTGACGATAGGAATCTCCGCTTTCAGCGAAACCCGCAGAATGATATGTGTCGACTCCGAACTGATAGATCCAAAGATTGCCCAGTCCTGGTCGTCATAAATCATCTTCACGGCTTCGTCGGACGGTGATCCCCATATCGATGAGTCAGTAGACCGGTCGGGGCCGTAGACGGACTTAGCTTGCCAATTGTCGTAGTCATTGTGCAGCATCAGCTTGAAGGGCGTCCCGCCATAGCCCCCTCGAGCATTGGCTTCTTCCACCGCCAGTTGCGCGCCGTGCAGCATGCGCAATCCAAACACCTGGTCCGGACTATGCTCGATCGGACCGAAAAATCCGATGCGCACTTCAGTCAGATTCTTCGGCTCGGGAATGTCGCGACCGGCTCCCAGGTAGATGTTGGGATGGGTATAGTTCAGGTCGTACGGCTTGGCAAACTTCTCCCACGGGCTCAGATCGGCCGGTTCGCCTGCATACGGCTCGACCACCCGATCCTTCGGCGCCCCCGGAGGATGCTTGCCGCACTCGCATTTGCTATCCGTCTGCGCAAATAAACCCGATGTCGCGCCGGCGGCCATTACTCCGGCCGCCACCACCAACCATGCCTTCCGCATCGCACTGCTCCTTACTTGGCTGGCTTCTCCGTGCGGAACATCGCGATTGCTTCAATCTCAATCAGAAGTTCCGGACGGCAAAGGTGCGCCTGAATGCCGGTCGAAGCAGGCAAAGGATCGAGCCCCTGCGCCTTGAAAAACGCGGTACGCTCTTCGTTAAATGCGTCATAATCCCGATCGATGTCCCGCAAGTAGCACGATGTGCGCACAATGTCGTGCCATGTGCAGCCCTCGCTCTCTAGCAGCCCCGTGATGTTGTCCAGCGTCCGCTTCATCTGCGCGCGAAAATCGCCGATGTGCACGCTGACGCCGTTCTCATCGATCGATGCCGTCCCTGAAATCAATAGAATTGTTAGTCCGTTCAGATCGATGCGCATGCCCCGCGAAAACGAACTCGGCTTGGCATAGGCATAGGCTTCGTTGAGCACACCATGATTCGTCATGGCGCGTTTCTCGATCGGTGCGTGTGCGATGGTCTCCAGAATTTCGGATAATGCAATCATGTTTTATAGCTCCTTATGGCTGATAAATCCCGTGACTTAAACCCTTGGCAGTAGCGACCCAGATGTCCTCGCCTTGAAAATCAAGTCCTAAAACATAGTTGTGCGCCGGCGCTGTGCTCACCGCGACCAACGAAACGTTGCCCTTCGCATCCCGCACCGTCATCTCCGGCTTGCCGGTCGTGAGCGAAGGACGATAGACCGCCCAATTGACGCCGTCGTAGTAAGCCAGTCCTTTGTCGGTCCCAAACCAGGCGCGCTTGGCGTCCACACCTTTCACGACATTGGTAAAGTTCGAAGGCAGTCCGCTGTCTTTGGTCAGAAAGTTGTGCCAGTAGCGTCCGTCGTACCGGCTGTCGCCAAAGTACGTCGCCACCCAAAGAATCTTGTCCACATAACTCACAGAAGTCGTGATCTCGTGAATCAACCCCTGATCCTTGAACAAGACCATTTCGTTTTCGCCGTCGGGATCTTCGTATTTGTCCCAGACCTTCTTCTCCTGGTCGTACTCCAGCACGCCGCTGCCCCACACCGCGTAGTACACCTTGGTCGGCGTCGCCGCTACCCCGTACACCCAGATCTCGATCATCGGCGTGTTGCGTTCGTTGTAGAGCGACCACTGGCCGGTGTGCAGATCGAGCTTGCAGGCACCCGCGGCCGTCGCCACCCACACGTTCTCTCCCTCTACCGACACTCCGTAAACCACGTCATTGCTCAGTCCCGAATTCAACTGCGTAAACGTGTCAATCCGTCCACCCGAAATGCGGCTCAACCCGCCCATGGTCCCCGCCCACACGTCTCCGGTGCGCTTGTCCAGCGCCAGCGAAAGCACCGCGCGATGCGCCAGCCCATCCTTGGTTGTGAACGTCTTCCACTTCCCATTTTCGTAGAGCCCAAGCCCGTTTTCGGTCCCCGCCCAGATCCGGTCTCCATCCACCAGCACGCTGAATACGTGATCGTCCGGCAACCCGTTCGCCGTGGTGAAGTTCTCAAACCTGAAGCGTGGCATCGCGGGCGCCAATGGCTTGGCGATCGCATCCTTGCGAACTCCCCGCCCAACACCTTTTGACTGGCCGGCAGACCCGTTCGCACTGCCCAGCAGCATCACCGACAATGCCATCGTCAGAATTGCTTTCATCGCGTCCTCAGGTACTCAATCAAATCGTTGAGCTCATCTTTAGTCAGGTCGTTTGTCCTGCCATGTTTGTCTTGCGGATTGAAGACCGTCCATATTTCTTCCAGCGTCGCCGCAGATCCGTCGTGAAGGTACGGAGCCGTAATCGCGATATTCGTCAACTGCGGCGTGTCCAGCAAGCCCGAATTATCCGTCACCTTCTTCGTTCCCACATCAAACGACTTCTGATCGGTCCCCTTTGGTCCGCTGTGGCAGTACACGCACCGGTTTGTCTCGGGAATGTTCTTGCCAAACTTGTCAACCGCGCGTACAAACAGCACCCGGCCCCGCTCCTGTGCTGCCGTCATCTCCCCACCCGGCAACCGCCACCGATTCGGCCGCGGTGGCAAACTCCGCACATACACCACCAGGTCCGTCAACGTCAGATCGTCATAGTTCTCCGAGCGCCAGAAATATTTCTCCGTCCGCGGCCCGCACTCCGTCGGCAGGTTGGGATTGCCGCCATTCCACTTGAACGGCTCCGTATCCTTCACCGCTTCGATTGGCCGGTTGTCGACGATATCGCGGCCAAATCCGTCCGGCTCCAGGTCCCATTGCAATCCATCAAATGTCGAATCGATATGGCAGTTCGCGCACCCGATCTGGCCTTGAAACGAATACCGCGCCGTGTAAAACGTCTGCTCCCCATGCCGCAGCACCGACAGCTCTTTCGGCCCACTCAGCGCGATCGTCGACGCCACGCGGTCGGTCTTGATATCGATCACGCTGATCGTGTCTTCCAGCCGATTCGCAACCAGCAGCTTCGTTCCATCGGGCGTCAGCACCACACCGCGCGGATCATGTCCCACCCCAATCCGTCCCACCACGTAGTTCGCACTGGCTGACAAATCCTGTGCGCTCGATCCTGGATGCATGTGCGCATACCTGATCAATCGCGGAACATCGACGACCGTAACCATCTCTGATCCACCGCACGTTATGAACATCCGCAATTTGTCTGGTGTAATCGCAATCCCGAATGGCCGCACAGCATAGCGCTCCAGCTCGTCCAGCGGTACTTCTACCGGCTTCCCCATATCCGCGCCAAACAACGTCAGCGTGTCCGCGAAACGCTCCGCCGTGCTCCAGGTGCGCCAGCGGCACCAGGTTCTTCGGATGCATGTTGGCAGCAACGCCCAGCCTTCCATCTGCCGAAAATGCCACATGAAATCCATGCGCGATATAAGGCAGCGCGATACGGTCCACCACCACCGCGCGCGCGCTATCGATCACCGTGATCTCCGATGCAGGCGGCGTGCGATGCGGTGTCGCATTCGGATATACGTGTGTCACATAAAGCTTGCTTCCATCCGGAGAAGATGTAATGTAGCTCGCCCCGCGCCCCGCTGCCAGCCGCTTCTCTTCCGCCCCGGTCTTGCGCATCCAGCACGGCCACATCATTCGAGATGCGATTCGCCACAAACAGGTGCTTGCCTTCGCGATCCTCCAGCACGCTCGAGGGCTCCGCGCCCACCGGCCACGTCGCCGTCACTTCCAGCGTCTTCGTGTCAATCACTGAAATCGTGTCGTCCCACGAATTCGCCACAAACAACCGATCCCCATTCGGCGAAAGTGCAAATCCGCGCGGCACCGCTCCCACTCCGATCGACTTCACCGGCGAGTAAGCTCTTCGCATCCAGCACCCTGACCTCGCGCGCTCTCCTGGCACAGCACATAAAGCCGCGTTCCATCCTGCGAAAACAGCATTTCTATCGGCGACGCATACTCAAGCCGCTCGCCCGTTCGTCCGGTCGCGACCGATGCCCTCGCGGTCCGCCCGCTCCACACGCAAACGCCAAGCACCACCGCGCACACTGCCGCAAGCGCACTCAGCACTCCCTGCCGCATTGCGCTGGCGCACTTTTCACTTCGGCTCCTCGATCGTCAGCACACGATCCACGCCCTGCTTCTCCAGCGTCTGCTCGCGCCCGCTCGGCCACTTCACGACAATCTTGTCGATCGCCTTCGCCTCACCCAGCCCGAAATGCAACCGCGCATCATCCTGCGAAAGGTAACCCGATCCCGCCACGCGTTCCGCCGTCCAGCGCCGATCGCCTGCATCCACCTCAACCCGCGCGCCAATACCATCGCGATTGCTCTTCGTTCCAATAAGCTTGATCGCAACCCAATGCCCAGTGTTCGTCGAAACGTTGTGAACCAGCGTCCCCTTCGCGCCCAGATTTACCAGGAACGCATCCACTTTCCCGTCGTTGTCGTAATCCGCGAAGCAGGCACCACGCGCCACCGTGCGCTCGCTCAACACCGAACCAGCACTCTCCGAGATATCTGCGAACCGCCCATTACCCAATCCGCGAAACAACGTGTGCTCCTGCGGAATCAGGTGAATCAGGCCGCCATGAAAGATCAGAATGTCGGGATATCCATCGTTGTCGTAGTCGTAGACACCCGAACCCCAGCTCACGTACTGCGCGTTCGTCTGCGACACGCCGTTAGACGCACCAATGTCTTCAAATCCCTGCTTGCCGTTGTTCCGCAGCAGCCGGTTATAGTGCCCATCCGTCACCCACAGGTCCAGTACGCCGCGCCCTTCAAGATCTGTAAACACCGGGCCCATCGAAGAAGTGGATTCGCCGTTCTGCCCGAACGCCGTTCCCATGTCGTTCGCAACTTCTTCAAACGTCCCATCGTGTTTGTTGCGAAACATGAAATTTTCCGTGCGGTCATTCGCAACGTAGATATCGTCCCATCCGTCGTTGTCAAAATCAGCCGCCGTCACGCCCATTGTTCGTCCCACAAACGCCGCAATCCCTGACTTCTCCGAAACATCTGTAAATGTCCCGTCGCAGTTGTTGTGGAACAGCTTGTTCGTCTCGCCTTCGTAATCCAGCGGCCCCGGATAGTTGTCCGCCGCATAGAACGCGCGATATTTCGGGTCGAACTTTACATACCGCCCGACAAACAAATCGACGCACCCGTCCCTGTCATAATCCAGCCACGTAGAACTGATCGCCCACCCGTCCACCTTGATGCCGGCCTTCGCCGTAACATCGGTGAAGTGGCCGTTGCCATCGTTGTGATACAGAATCGTCTTCCCGTATCCCGTAACCAGTAGATCGACGAACCCGTCATTGTCGTAGTCCGCCGCCGTCACTGCCACCGCGTACATGTCGGGATCGAGCCCCGACTGCTCCGTCACATCCGTAAAATGCCCGTTGCCGTCGTTGCGATAGAGATGGTTATGCGGGGGCGACATCGGCTTATCTTTCAGCGGATACGGATGCATCGAGTCATCCAGCGGTCTGCCATTCACCACGTACAGCGACGGCTTCCCGGAGTTGTTGTAGTCGATCCACACGCACCCCGCGCCCGTTCCCTCCAGCAGCGAACCCAGCTTCGCCGAACCAAAACTGTGCGTGAAATTGATCCCCGCCTTCGCACTCGCATCTTCAAAGCGAATGGACGATTTCTCACCCGAACTCGATTGCGTCCCAGCGGCCGACGCAGCCGGAGGCGCATTCGTCGTCTGCGCCATTGCGAGTGATGCCGTGCTCAACAAAAAAAAGACAGTGCGGTAGAACAATTCAATTACCTCCCCGCTGCAATGGCCCGGCCGCGCCAGTCAGATCCACCGGCGTTGTGGTGCGTAGTAAGACTTCTGGCACACGATTCTCCGCGGCATGCTCCGGCCCCGTATGGCATCCCACGCAAATCCGCTGCTCGCCGCTTCTAATCCAGAACCAGCCCCGCTCTCGCCGCAGTACGGAACCCTTCGCATCCAGCAGCACAAACCGAATCGCACGATCCGCCGGGGCCTTCACAAAAAAAGATCCATCCTGCTCGAGGGCCGCCGTTCCCATGCTCACGGCATGGCCTGCCGCATCCTTCGTCTCCAGTCGCACCGTTGTTGGCACGCCTTTCAACGCGCCATCCCGCGAGACACGGGCATCCAGCGCCAGTAAGTTCGCATAATCCCAGTCATGCAGCGCCGACGGATGCCGCTTCGGCCGATTGCGTGCGCTCACCACAACCGGCTCCACCAGGTCTTCGCCGGCACGAGCCAGCACCGTCTGCATCGCCACCGCGCCCGGCTTCCAAAGCTTCAATGCAAAATTCGCGTTTGCTGATTCGCGCGTACTTACCAGCCACGCCCCCGATGCGGTCTCGGCTATCGCTCCCGCAAACTGGCCATGCGGCGAAACAATCCGCTCTTCGTGCGCCAGCGGCGAAGTAAACCGCGCCAGCGATCTCCCATGCGTGAAGACCACATCACCCGAGCTAAGCTGCCTCCCACCCCACCGCGCTCCGGCTGCATTCGCGGGATGATCGCATCGGTACGACTCCACACCCGATCCATCCGAATAGACAAGAAACATCTCCGGCGTCGCGCCACTACCAAGGGGAAATCCCGCCTCGAACAAAATCCGCCCGTCCGCCAGCACATCCGCAGGCACCGCATTCGCACCTATGTACGTCAGCGGAAACTCCGGCTTCGCCTTCGCGCCCTCAATCTCTGTCAGCACCGCCGACTCCATCAGCCGTGACGACTGCAGCTGAAAACCCTGTTGCGTCCGCAGCGCATACACAAGCCGCCATCCCGGCAAATAGAGCGGCCGAATCGCGTCCGTCGCTCCCGTTGTCACCTGCCGGACCGTGCGATCCTTGAGAGTCAGTTCCCAGATCTGCCACAAATCTCCGGCCAATTTCTTTCCCGCAAACAGTACGCTGCCGCCATCGAAAGAAATGCTCGCATCCGCGCTCGCCGCAAACTCCGGCACCAGCGGCTCAGCGCTGCCCTCATGAATCAGCAGCAAATGCGCGCCCTTGGGAAAGCGCTCCCCGCCATGCAACGCCGCCAGCGCCTCATACACCGGCGCAGCCGTAACGATCACATCCGACCCAATGGATTGTGAGATGGAAGGTGCGAACCCGCACGTAGCCATCAGCAACATGCAGAAGCCCACAACCCCGGCCACTCTGAAACCAACATTCATCCAACCGTCTCCAGGGTCTGGGCAGCCATCGCCTCTTCGCGCAACGCAACATACGGCTTGAGCGACGCCATCATCGTGTCGAACTCCGCAAAATCCAACGACTGCTCCCCGTCACTCCACGCCTTCTCGGGAACCGGGTGCACTTCGACAATCAATCCATCTGCCCCTGCCGCCACACCAATGCGCGCCAGCGCCGGCACAAGTTCCCGATGTCCGCATGCGTGGCTCGGATCAGCAATCACCGGCAGATGCGAAATCTGCTTCAGCAGCGCAATCGCCGCCACATCGAATGTGTTCCGCAGCGTCGCATCGAACGTGCGGATTCCTCGCTCGCATAAAATCACATTGGGATTCCCGTTCGCCAGCACCACCTGCGCCGACTTCAGCAGGTCGCCGATCGTCGCCATCATCCCGCGCTTCAGCAGAATCGGCCTGCCCGACTTCGCCGCCGCTTCCAGCAGCGTGTAGTTCTCCATGCTGCGCGAGCCTATCTGCAGGATGTCCGCATACTCGGCCACCAGCGGCACATCGTCTTCGCTCATCACTTCAGTGACGACCGCAAGACCTGTCTCCGCGCGCGCCTGTGCCAGCATCTTCAGCCCGGCCAGGCCGTGACCCTGAAATGCATAAGGAGAACTGCGCGGCTTGAATGCGCCGCCGCGAAGAATCTGCGCGCCATGCTCACGCACATGATGTGCTGTGGAGAGAAGCTGGTGCTCGGTTTCCACCGAACACGGACCGGCCATCGTGATAAAGTCGCGGCCACCAATTTCGAGATCCAACACCCGCACTAAAGTCTGCTGGTGCTTCTCACTCTTCAGAACATCACTAGCCTCGGCAAAACGTTCCTGCCAGTTTGCGCGCACCCGCTGCGCTCCGATCCGGGGAAGCGTCAGAGTACCGCCAGCGGCACTGTGATGCCTCAATCCAAAGGTTGAGGTGCAGAATCAGCAACTTACCGCACCCGCCACTCTGGTTCTATATGTGAGCAGGATCACTTGTCTGTGACGGATAAACTTGACTGCACAGTCCAAATCGGACGCCTCGCTCGATCCGATCACAATATGCCCCGATATTCGTGTGATCGTCTCTCCCCGGAAGATTCACTCGGCTTCCAGAAAAATCCGTGAATTTATTCCTGCAACGAGCGCCCCCGTCCCACGCCAGCGGTGGAATCCGATCCTGCCGCGCCGTGCCGCATTCCCTGACTGTTATCCGAAACAGCCAATCTGAATCAGCGCAACTCCAGCCAAATCCGCTAATTACGAACGGCACCGTTACTAAAGTCTTTGTTTACATCTGCTTATACCACTCAATGTCCATTCGGGCCCCAAGCCTCTTGTTTTCAATGGTATTACAGGTGATATCACCGGCAAGAGAAGGGTGCGGATTCGCCTCTCCAGACCCCCTGTGCCCCGAAATGGGAACTTTGATTACGAAAGTGCTGTAGGAGGTATCTTTTGGTTCTCATATAAACGCCAAAGGTTACGAGATGCCTCGCATCGGCCGGACCTTCGCAGACAGGCGAAGAACTGTTGGATACCTATTCGGAGGAAAGATGAAAACAGCAAGAATCTTTTGGGCTGCGATGGTCGGAGTCGCCTTAACGCTCTCGGCCTCCGTATCTTCTGCGCAGTTGAACTCTGGCGCGCAGGCAATCGCCTTGAACGCCAACTTAGCCGAATCGCTAAGCCTCACCCTTTCGGCGAACACCGTGAACTTTGCGTTAAGCGCCGGAAGCGCCAGCAACCCCGGTTCGGGCGGAGTCACAGCCACCACAACGTGGACGTTGGCTCCTGGCCGCACTTCTGTGGGCGTATATGCATATTTCACCAGCGCCACGGCGGCCCTCACTGACGGCGCGGGAGACAACATTCCGTCTTCTGCTTTCTATATCGCGGATAATGCTGGCGCATCCACCTCGCTGACCAACACAGTCGCCTATGGCGCCGCAAACGCCGGTCTCAAACTCGCAACTGTGGCCATCACGGGCGCCAATCGGTCATCCAGCCGCACGGACGCCATGACGTTCAATATCAACCTCAGTGGCGGCACGCTGCCTCAGCTTCCTGCGAACACCTACACGGGAACGCTGAACATCCAGGCACAGGCAACTCCGTAAATGCTGCAAATTACTGTATTCGGCATGGGCGGGAATCGCAGAATCGCGTTGCGCGTCCTCCCGCCCTCTGCTGGACCAGCCTTGAGAAATCGCACAATGCGAATGCAGACTAAACTCGGAACGATCTCGGCACTGCTTTTCGCAGCGGCTATGTTTGCGGCGCCTGCCCGTGCACAGGTCAGGAGTTCGGGTTCAAGCCCAATTGCGCTGAAAGCGGTCCTTTCGGACTCGATCACGCTCTCCTTGTCCGGCAATGCGGTTAATTTCAACCTGGTCGGCGGCAGTGCAAACAATCCTGGAAGCACGGGTATCACAGCCACGACCACCTGGCTGCTCAGGCCCACCATAACCAACGTCCGACTCTACGCGTTTTTCAGTTCGTCCACGTCAGCACTCACTGATGGAGCCGGCCACAACATCCCATCGGCAGATTTTCAAATCTCCGACAACGGCGGTCCATTTGCTCCACTCAACACCACCGTGCCCTTCGGCGGCGCCAATGCAGGTCTCCAGGTCTCATCTGTACTGATCTTCATTTTCAACACAACCGGCACAAGGACTGACCGCATGAACTTCAACATCAATCTCGCGCCGCTGCCGAATCTGTCCTCCGGTCTGTACACAGGCACCCTTACTATCCAGGCTCAGGCCTTCTGATTTACATGGGTACGAATATGAAAGTGCTTCCCCTGTTGACGAACGGAATCCTTGCCCTCGCTTTCAGCGCGGCAGCAATCGCACAAACCGTGCGGCCGGTGATCAGCGAACTCGGCAACCCGGCCAAAGGCCGCGTGGAATATGTGAACGACAGCCTGACGCCGTTGAATGTCGTGCTCGAAGCAAAGAGCTTCACGGTCTCCGAAATGGGTGAGCTCAGCTATCGCCCCCTGGACCCGAATATTCACCTGAAGCTCTCGGCCACCAGCTTCCGCATCCAGCCGCAGCAGACCTACTACGTCTTCTACGAAGCAAGTGCGCCGCCCAGTCCAACCTGGTTTGTAATTTATGCGTCGTTCTCGGGCTTCCCGTTCCGCACGGCGCAGGGGATGAATGTGCGGCTGCAGCTGCCCCACACTGTCTATTTGCTGCCCAAACAAAGGGCAGAGAAGGCAGACGTCCGGGTTGTGCGAGCTGAATTCGATGCGGCGACCAACAAGGTTCTCCTGGAAGTCGAGAATACCGGCGACAACTTCGGCCGCGTGCTGCAAACTCAGCTGGCAAACGGGAAGAAGAAGCAGGACGCTCCAGGCTTCCCGATATTCCCTCACAGCAAGCGCATCCTCGAGGTGCCGCTCGACGCAAAGCCTGAGCGGGATACGGTTCCCACTGAAGTCAGCTTCCAATTCGACAACTTCAAAGTCGAAGAGAAGCTGCACGTCAAAGCGAGCAGCGATCTCGAACTGGCATCAGGGCCATCCCCAGCCACAGGAAGCGCCGGGCAAAAGCCCTAGGGCTGAGCGATGCGCCTGCAAGTCCAATGCGCGTTCCTGGCAGCCGCGATGCTGCTCTCCACGAGAGCGAACGCCCAGGTGTTTCGCGTTCAAGGTGGAACCTCGACGATGCTCAATGCCCAGGGCGGATCGGTCGAGTTCAAAGCGCCTAAATATGATGGCAGCGTAGACCTGGGCTATTTCGCAGGCCATCTGCGCTACGGAGCCGAGAACCGTTACCAGCTGCGTAACTTCACTTTGCTGACCGGCGATGAGACCGTTCCATTTGTCCTGCCTACCGATGTGTTCGACGCCAGCCACTATTTTTCAGTGCGCGGGATCGGCGTCACTCATAAAGACGGTATCGGAAAGTATTACGCCTTTGTTGGAACGACCTCGACATGGCTGGGCACAGGTCTGTTCAACGCGGCCACCAGCGACGACCCTGTAGGAATGCTGTTCTACGAACGGAAGATCAGCGATCATTTCAAATTCTTCTCGCGGGACATTCTTTCGCGGCGACAGACTCTCTTGCAGGGATTGGAATATGAGCCGAACCGATCGATGAAAGCTTCGCTCACAGCTGGCATTGGATCTAACCAGAAATATTTCGCTGCCAGCTTCGACGCGGAAACGCAGAAGCTCATCTTCAGGACGAGCTATGTGCTGACCGGCAACTCGTTCCAGCGAATCTCGCTGGCCACTCCGTTGAGTTCCGAGGTCAACAAAGGAAATGCGCAGTTGCTGTACAAGCCGCTTGAATTCGTCAGCTTCACCGTTGGACACCAGAATCTTCTGGAGCCGCTGACGCTGGGCGGAACGATGCAGCAAGCCACGGTGAACCAGCTCTCTGCCGACTTCCACGTGCAGAAGTTCTATTTCGGGAGCGGGCAGTTTTCCTCCAGTAGCTCCGGACTTGCCACACAGGGAACGAATCTGTACGTGGGCCGCCGCTTCGGTCGACTGCTTGAGGTTAACGAAAACTGGTTTCAGAGTAAGTCGCAAGGGCAACCGGGCAGCCGAATCCTTTCGGGAACAGTACGGGAGAATTTTTCTCCGCGTCTCAGCCTGCTGCAGCTGATTTCGCGCACCAACGGGCAGACCACGTTTGCCTTTGGCGGGGACTTCACAAGCAATCGGCTGATGCTGCAAGCCGATTACCAGAACCTGTATCTGCCATTTCGTCCCGATCATCCATTTCAGCAGGCACTGGCACTGAACGCTTCGGTGAGGATCGTTGGCCCGATGCAGATTACGGCTGCCTCAAATGTGGATCCGACCGGACATGTGCGTTATACGTTCGGGATGAGCACCTATCTGTATCGCATGAGCGGCATGATGTCCGTGCGTTCTGAAACTTTCTCGATCGCAAAATTCCTGGTGCAAGGCGTTGTGAAAGATGACCATGGCAACCCCGTGGAAGGAGCGGCGCTGCACATCGGCAAAGAAGTCGTCTACAGCGACAGCACTGGTGCCTTCCTGGCGCGCATGGGCAAGCACGGGCCTTTTGCGCTGAGCGTTGCTCCAGAGGAGTTCATCACCAACGGCGTGTACGAGACGGTTTCAGCTCCCTCTACCGTGCGAGCTGAAACGGACGATGCCGCAACCATCCTGGAGATCGTGATCCGCCGCATCCCGTCGCAACAGGCGAAGACCGTCACATCCAAACGCTAATCGTTCAAAGATGAGGGGCACACGCAACTGGTCGGTTGCATATCGGCTAACGGCAGGTGTTGGGCGTTCGATATCCAAATGCCCGATCCACCACCGCAGCTATTCCCAGCGCAACTTCATCTTCAAACGGCCTTGCAGCAATTTGCACCCCAATCGGCAATCCCTCTGGCGACCGTCCCACTGGCACCACCGCAGCCGGCGCGCCGAGCGTGTTGAACCACTGCGTATACCGCACAGCGTCCAGATACTCCACCGTCTGCCCATCAATAGTCCAGTCCCGTTCACCATGCCGCCACGCCGGAACACTCGCCACCGGACATAGCAGCACGGGAAACTTGCGCATCTCTTCAAGCGTCTTCGCGCGCAGCAGATCCATTTCCGCCCACGCATTCAGAAGTTCGGCAGCCGTCAGCGGACCCGAGTTCTCCGCAATCGCCAGGAACTCACGGAAAATTGGACTCAGTTTCTCCCGGCCGCTGCGCACTTCCGGCTCATAGAACATCGCTCCGCACTGCACAAAGAATGTCCACCACAGCTTGCGCAAGGTTTCCAGTGTTCGCGGCCGGAACGGCTCAACCGCAAATCCCGCATCCCGTAACGCAGCAGCCGCAGCCCGGACTGCTGAACGCGTCTCCGCGGTCACCGGCGTCAGTCCATCATCTTCAAAGAAGCCGATCCGATATTGCCGAATCTCTGATTCGCTTAATTCGCGCAACCCAACTGGCGGACTAGCCGGATCCGCATCATCCTGTCCGCTGAGCATCCGAAACATCAGTTCCACATCCGCCATCGTCCGCGCCATTGGCCCAATCGCACCCAAAGTCGAAAACGGTCCCACACACGGCGGCAAATGTCCTCTTCCCGGAATCCGTCCCGGCGTCGGCTTCAGCGAACAGATCCCCGTGAAATGCGCCGGCACGCGCACCGATCCCCCGCTGTCCGAGCCCAGCCCTGCCGCCGACATCCCCGCCGCAATCGCCGCCGACTCGCCGCCGCTCGAGCCTCCCGGCGTCCGCTCCACGTCCCACGGATTCCGCGTCCGCCCATGCAGCAAGTTGTCGGTCTCATACGCCATCAGAAATTCAGGACAATTCGTCGTACCGAGGATCAGTGCACCCACAGCACGCATCCGGGCTACCACTACCGCATCCTCCCGCGGCATCTCGCCCTGATGTTTCAGGCTCCCAATTTCGCATTTGTAACCCGCAGTCGCGATCGACGCCTTTACCGTGACCGGCAGCCCATGCAGCGGCCCGCGCGTTTCCATTGCGACCGCATCCATCACCCGCGCCTGCAGCCGCACGCGCTCCGCATCGAAATCCGCAAAGGCATTCAGTTGCGGATTGAGCAGCTCGATCTGCCGAATATGCGCTTCGGCCAACTCCGTCACCGAAATCTCGCGCGACCGCAGCATCTCCAACTGCCGCACCGCCGGCTCAAGCACAACGGACTTCACGGGCGCGCCGAACCTCTAGCCGCGCGAGCGGCGTCTGCCCCACCGCAGGGGGCCGCACCGCACGTCGAATCATCCGCCGGCGTCGACGGCATCAGCCTGTAATCAAACCGATACGACCGCACCGGCTCACCCGAATCAAACCTGTCATTCCACTTCAGCTGATACTCGATCGCATTCGCATCGTCCGGGAACTTCTCGCTTGCCGGATATGGATACGTGCTCATCTCGTGGAACGGCAGCTGCGCCACCGTAAACGGCATCGCATCCCACCAGTCCATGTCCTTCACGTACCCGTTCGCATAGAAGAAGTAGTCGCGCTTCCATCCCTCCGGCAATGATGGTAGTTTCGTCGCGTCAAACTCCGTCGCAATCTCCTCGCCGCTGCCGAAGATCGCATACCGGTCATCCACGCCCTTTACGAGTGCGGTCACGTCGCCAAGGTGGGTATAGCTTCCGCGCTGATGCTGGAATGGCCCCGTCAGACTAACGCGATCGTAGTCATAATCCAGATCGCCTGGACTCTTGCCATCGATCTGCGTCGGGTATCCACGGAAACGCTCTGTCGCCATCGACAGCGGCACTTCCGTCCTGCGCGTTTGCGCCTCGGCGTTGTTGTCGACCAGCACCTGGTCCCAGTAAATCTCGAGATTGCTCATCAGCCGAATCTTCCGCGTTCCTGCCGGCAACTTGCCCGTCAGATCCACAACAATCGTTCGCTCCAGTCCCGCCGGGAATCCCGCTTCACCCGGAATCGTCACCCAGGTCCCATCCGGCCGCTCCGCCTCCACATACGGCGAAATCGGCTTGATCCCAGCCTGCCACGCTGCATACAACGACGTCGCGCTGAAGTAGTTCACGTACCCGGTCATCAACAAACGCAGTGGCGCGTGCGTATTCACCTCCCCGAGGTCCAGGGTCAGAGAATGCACATTCGCGAATCCGTCATACGGCGTCGCCGTGAATCCGCTCGCGAACTTATGATTGCGGCGGCTCAACACATTCAGGACATCGCGCCCCTCGCCATCCCACGCATCTACAGGCAGGCGCGCGCCTTTCGATGCAACCACCCGCCCCGAAGCAAACGGCGGATCATCGAGGAAACGCTCATCCGGATTAACTTCCACATCCGCCGGATGATCCACCGCAACCAGACGCAGTTGATCGATGTAGTTCACCTCTTCCATCGGTTCGATAAACCGCAGGCTCAACCTTCCATCCACGCTCGCCAGCCGGTCGCCATCCACCTTTATCCACTCGCCCGAGTTCGGAATATTTTTTCGAGTCGGCGTGAACCAGTGACCCACAACTGCGGCACCAATCACGTCGGTCACGAGTTTGTACTTGTGCCCATCCCACGCAAACAGCACCGGGCACGAACTCCCTCGCCGGTCCGCTTCCTTCATCGCGATCACCTGCGTGTGCGGCAAATCAATCTCATCCTGCAGAATTCCCGTCGGCCACAGAATGCGCAGCAGATCGATGTGGTCCGCCTCACCCAGGCCAATCAGCAGTTGCGGCGGAGCCTGCGTCGCCAGTCCAGAAGCACCGGCCAGTTCCCACTTCTGCCACTGCCCGTTCGCAAAAATCTCCACCTTCGAGCCGATCGCCGTCTTGTTGTCCGCATAGCCGCTCAAGTCAAGCCGCACAAAATGATTCTTGTTCGCGCCCACATTTCGCAACAGCACCGGTGGCGCGTTCTCTTGCGTCACGATCAGGTCCGGCGCGCCATCGCCATCCACATCCGCCGCAATCAGCCCGCGCGGATCTTTCAGGTGCAGCGAATCCAGTCCAAGACGAGAAGAGACATCTTCGAACGTCCCATCACCCTTGTTGCGGAAAACTTTCACCTGTGGCCCTGCGCCTGTTTCCACAATCGCCGCAAAGTCCACCCATCCGTCGTTGTCGATATCAACGGCCGTTAAGCCCCACCCGCGCGTTGCGCCCGTCAGCGGCAGCGAAACCCGCTCAAACCGCCGCCCCACTCCCTGCGGCCCGGCAACATTCCGCCACAACGTCAAGCCCGGCGCCCCCGCATGCGTAACGGCAATATCCATCCATCCATCCTTGTTGTAATCAAGGACAGCGATCCCTTCCGTCGCTGGCAACTTCTCACCGTCATACAGCATTTGCTGCGGATACTTCCCCTCGCGGGGATTCACAAACAGCACGGGCGCTGGTCCATCTCCCGTCACCGCCAGATCCACTGCGCGATCGTTATTGAAATCCGTCAAAATCGCACTCGCTGTCTTTCCCGCGCCTCCCAATCCCGTTTCTGCCGTCCACTCCGTGAACGTCTTGTTCCCGTTATTCCGCCACAGCACATTCGGCGCATCACCGTCCTTCAACGGCGAGCCGGTCAAAAACAAATCCAGATCCCCATCGTGGTCATAGTCCACAAACGTGATCCCTGTTGGCTTGTTCCGAGCCGCCAGCCCAGCCTCCGCCGTCACATCCTGAAACTTGCCCTTTCCCAGGTTCCGAAACAGCCGCACACCATCATCCAGCGCCACCGCCAGATCATTCAGATTATCGCCATCGTAATCGCCCACCGCACACGCCACGGCATGACCAGAAGCTTTCAGCCCCGCAGCCGCCGCATCCACATCTTCAAACCTTCCGTCGTTTCGACGATGCACCACCCGAATCGCCTGCGGTCCTTGCTCCATCAGCACCAGGTCCATCTGTCCCGACCCAGTCACATCCAGCAGGCAAGCTCCACCAGTCTCCGCAGAACTGGGTGCCCCATTCATGACGCGCTTTTGCGGCATGAGTGGGATGGCACGACCCATCGTCTCCGCCACCAGCTTCACCGGAATCATCGCCCGCTGCCGCGCCTGCGGCTCCTCCACCGGCGTCACCGTCGAATAGTGCCCCTGCTCCCCATACGCCAGACCAATCGCCGCCGAAATCTTCGTGCTTGTCATGTGCTGGAACAGCTTGAAGTGTTCCTTCGCCGCTTCCTTGTCGCCCACCGCCTGCAGCGCCCGTGCCAACGCGAATTCCGACGAAGCATGCAGCGGCTGAATGGCCAGTCCCTCTTTCAGCACCACCACTGCCTTGTCGAACTGCTTCATCTCCCGGTAGCAAACTCCCTCGAAGTAATACGAATCCACATCCCGCGGATCGAGTTTCACCGCCTCCTGAAAGCTCTTCAGAGCGTCGTCCAGCTCGTTCCCCGCATGCTGCGCAAGCCCCAGGTTGTACCATCCCTGTGCACTCCCCGGGTCCAAAACCAGAGCGGCCCGAAGGGCCTTTTTCGCATCATCAATTTTCTGCAGCGTTAGCAGCGCGATGCCGTCATTGATCGCCGCCTGCGCCAGCTTCGGGTCTTTCTTGAACGATTCCGCAAAGCTCTGTTCCGCCTTCTCGGTAAACTGCTGCCCCATCAGCGCCACACCGCGATTATTCAGCCGCACCGCTTCAGCGTCGAAGCGCACCTGCGCCCCGCCAGTAATGGCCATTGTCAGAAAAATCATGGCCATCAGGCCACAAACTCGCATAAACTTCTTTCCCAAGTCCATCTCCAGATCCATCGGCATATCGCACATTGCGATGCAGCGAACACTTCAGTGTATGCGAGCAGCATGCTTATTTAGAATGCCGTCGGCTGGCTATTCCATCCCATTGATTGTTGAGGTGGCTTTTTCCGGTAGCACAGAAGCCGGCATTTGAGGAACGCCCATGAGTACGCCCGAGCTGTTAGCCGTCCCCCGGCGCGAATACCGCGTTAAGGCCTGGTACCGTTCGCTATTTCTTATTCTCGGTGCGCTTGCCATCTCTGGCGGAATCGTCATGTGCGGATTCACGCTCAAAGGTGCGAACACCGCATTGTCTGTCGTCATGACTGCTGTCTTTCTCTTCTTTGGCATTTACCTCGTCGCGCTGGCTATGCGTTCCCGCGTCGTCATCCAGGACAATCGCATCGAAATTCGCGGCGCCTTCACTGACCATTTTGCAGAGGTGCATGAAATCACTGGCTTTCGTACCGTAAGTTCGCGCAATGGCCAGTACACCCAGTTTTATTTGAATAACGGTCGCCGCACTCTCACTCTTCCCAATCACTTCGAGAAAGACGCCGCCTTCGATGCCTGGATGCAGAAAATCCCCGATCTCGACAAACGCGATCGCGACAGGTTGCTCGCAAAAATCTCCCAGGAAGAAGACCTTGGCGCCACCCCACAGGACCGCCTTGCCGCTCTTGCCCAGGCCAAGACCTATGGCATCTTCGCCTTGGTTATCGCCTTTGCCGCCGCAATCGCCGCCAACTTCGGCATTCCAGCTCTATACATGCCGTTCTCGGTGGCCCTGGCACTCGTACCCATCGGGCTCGCCTTGCTGATGCACCGATCGCCGCTGCTTTACACCGTCTTTCGGCGGAAGGACGATCCGCGCGCAGAACTCCTGTATGCACTGATTGTCGCTAGCTTCGGATTGCTGATTCGGGCTCGCGGCGTCCACTTCGTCTCCCTGCAACCAATCGGCATCGTCATCGCCTTCTTCACCCTCGCCTTTATTGCCGCGTTTTATCACTCGTTCTTCGAAAGCCCCTCACCCGCCCGCACCTTCTTTGCCCTGCTTCTCTTCGGCATGCTCTCAAGCTACGGCATCGTTGTTGTCGGGGACGCGGTGGGCGACGAATCAACGCCCCAGCGCTTCGTCGTTCACGTCATCGGAAAGCACTATACCACTGGTCGCTCACGCTCTTATTACCTCGAACTCGAACCGTGGGGCCCCATGCACCAACCGAACAGCCTCGGCGTCTCTAAAACCCTTTACGACAAGTCATCTCCCGGCGACCCGGTCTGCCTGGACCTCCGCACCGGACGCCTCAATGCCGCCTGGTACACCCAGGTCTCATGTTTCTCGGCTCCGCCCGATTCCCACCCCTGAAACCGCGGCATCCCACGTCCGACACGATCCACATTTATACTTCGATCAGTGATTCCCTCCCTCGCGCAGATCGACTGGCACAGCTTTTTAGGCCGTCCGCCACTCCCGTCCGCATCGCCAAAAGCCGTCTCGTCGCTCACCCAACGGCCCATCCTCATCACCGGCGCCGGAGGCTCCATCGGCTCCGCGCTCGCACTCCGGCTGGCCTCAGCTGGAGCCAACATCATCCTCCTCGAATCCGCTGAAAACAGCCTCCACGATATCCAGCAAGAACTCGCCGCTATCTCGGCCCACATAAACTTCTATCTCGGCAGCGTCTCCGATCGCACTCTTCTCGACGAAATCTTCTCTCTGCATCGTCCGAGCCTTATCTTCCACGCCGCCGCCCATAAGCATGTCCCTCTCATTGAAGAGCAACCCCTCGCCGCGCTGGCCAACAATGCCCTTGGCACCGAGATGCTCGTAGCATCAGCATTCGCGCACGGTGCTCGCATTGTCCTCGTCTCGACAGACAAAGCCGTAGCTCCTGCCTCCATGATGGGCGCCACCAAGCGCCTCGCTGAACAGATTGTCCTCGCCTCCGGCGGCACCGTCCTCCGCCTCGGCAACGTTCTCGCCTCCCGCGGAAGCGTCACAGAACTGTTCGCCCGCCAGATCGCCACCGGCCTTCCTCTCACCGTCACCGACCCCGCCGCACGCCGCTATTTTCTTACCATCGCTGAAGCCGTTGAACTCCTCCTCTCCACAGCGAGTGAGCCGCAAACGCCGGCCCTCCTCGTGCCGCTGCTTCCGCAGCCGCATTTCATCGCCGACCTGGCCCGCTTCATGGCCCATACTCTTTCTCCAGATCGCGTCCCTGCCATTGAATTCACGCACCTCCGCCCCGGCGACAAGGAATCCGAACAGCTTTGGTCCGACAACGAAATGCCGCATCCAGCAAGCGCAGGCGGCCTCGTATTTCTTGATTCGCCATTACCTTTACGCGCCCAGCTTCAGGCGCGGCTGTCCACTCTGCGCCGCGCTGTCGAATCGCGCGACCTGTCCAGGGCGCTCGTTGCTGTTCGTGGTCTCGTTCCTGACTACAATCCCAGCCCGACAGTTCTCGCGCACTGCGCCACTACCGCCTCGCGAGTCTCCAATGAGTAAGTCGGGCAAAGCTAAAAGAAAAATTGCCGTCGTCACAACGTCGCGCGCCGACTACAGTCACCTCTACTGGCCTCTCCGCGAACTCGCCGCACACCCTGCGGTCGATCTCGGTGTGATCGCCCTCGGCCCCCACCTTTCACCGGAATTTGGCAACACCATCTCCGAAATCGAGCGCGAAGGCTTCCCCATCAAGGCGCGCATCGAGTGCCTCCTCAGCTCCGACACCGATACCGGCATGGCAAAAACCATCGGCATCGCCATCCTCTCGCTCGCCGATACTCTCTCTGCCTGGCGCCCAGACCTCATGCTTCTCATCGCCGACCGCTATGAGATGTTGGCGCCCGCCTGCACCGCGCTTGCTCTCCGCATTCCCATCGCGCATATCGAAGGCGGCGAAGTCAGCCAGGGCGCCATCGACGACCAGGTTCGTAACGCACTCACCAAGCTCGCCCACATCCACTTCACATCGACTGAAACCGCGCGCTGCCGCGTCATCGCCATGGGAGAGGAGCCCTGGCGCGTTCACCACGCCGGCGCACCCTCCCTCGATCATCTGCGCCGCTCCAAACTTCTCTCGCGGACAGCCCTCGAAAAGCACCTCACTCTGAAACTCGATACGCCGTCGATCCTCGCCGCATGGCATCCCGTCACCATCCTCCGAGACACCAATGCCGAGGCCGACGCCCTCTTCACCGCACTCGCGGATGTCCCGGGCCAACTCATCTTCGTCTATCCCAACGCGGACGCTGGCGGCTACGCTCTTATTAAGCAAACCCGCTCCCTTGCCGCCACACGGCCCAATACGCATCTCTTCGTCAACCTTGACGCCGTCACCTACTGGAGCCTTCTCGGTCAGGTCGATGCCATGATCGGCAACTCCTCCAGCGGCATCATGGAAGCCGCCTCTTTCGCTCTCCCCGTTGTCAACGTGGGCATTCGCCAGCAGGGCCGCGAACGCGCCGCCAACATCCTCGACGTTCCCGCCGATTCAGCCCAGATAACCGCCGCCCTCAAGCGCGCCCTCACTCCCGCCTGCCGCAAGAAACTTCGCGGCATGACTAACCCCTACGGCAACGGCACCGCCGCCACCACCATCGCCAATGTTCTCGCAACCGTTCCTCTTGAAAACCTGCTCATCAAACAACCCGCCCCGCTAATCGACCGGCACTCTCGCTAACTTGCTAACCGGTGCGAAGCACCGCTAACCCGCTGACTGGCTAAACCGCAAACCACGTCAATTCCGCTTTGAACCTCAACCATGCCGATCCCGCTCAGCGCTCCCGACATCACCGAAGCTGAAATCGCCGCCGTCAACGCAGTCCTGCGCACCCCTCACCTGAGCCTCGGCCCTGAACTCGCCGCCTTCGAAACCGCATTCGCCGAATACCACAAGGTCCCTTATGCCATAGCCGTCAGCAGCGGCACCGCCGGCCTTCACATAGCCCTCCTCACACTCCGCATCGGCGAAGACGACGAAGTGATCGTTCCTTCGTTCGCTTTCATCGCCGTCGCGAACGTCGTCCTCCAAGTCCGCGCCACGCCCGTTTTTGCCGATATCGATCCCGTCACCCTGAACCTGACACCCTCCACCGTCGAACCTCTCATCACGCCCCGCACCAGGGCCATCCTCGTCGTCCACACCTTCGGTATCCCCGCGGATATGCACGCGCTCCGCCCTCTCGCTGCGCACCACAATCTCGTCCTCATCGAGGACGCCTGCGAAGCCATCGGTGCAGAGTTGCATCAGCGCCGCGTTGGCGCGCTCGGCGATCTCTCTGTTTTCGGCTTTTATCCCAACAAGCAGATCACCACCGGTGAAGGCGGCGCCGTCCTCGCACACACCGAACTGCACGCGAACCGTCTTCGCAGCCTCCGCAATCAGGGCCGCGCAGCCAATCCCGCGGACATCGTCGATTCTCAGAAAGCCGGCCATTGGCTGCATCACCCGTACATCGGGTTCAACTACCGTCTATCCGACATCGCCTGCGCCCTTGGCCGTGTTCAACTTAGCCGCATCGACGAAATCCTCGCCCTCCGTCGCGCCGCCGCCGAGCGTTATCACGCGCTACTCGCAGACATTCCTGGCCTCGAACTGCCTCCGCTCACCCTGCCAGGCTGCATCATCAGCTGGTTTGTCTTCGTCGTTCGTTTGCCTCAGACCACCAGCCGTGCCGCCATTCAGGCGTTGCTCTCGAGGCAGGGAATTGCCACCGCCGCGTATTTCACCCCCATCCATCAGCAGCCCGCCTGGCGGGACCTCATCGTGCGATCCGGGTTGCGCCTTCCCGTGACCGAGTCCATCGGCGCCCGCACGCTCGCAGTTCCTTTCTTCAACCGCATCGCTCCGTCTCAACAGGATGAGGTCGCCTCCGCTCTCCGCTGCGCGCTGGACCCGTTGAATCAGGGCTAGCCTATCCAGGCGTCCACCGATTCGTCCTTCGAATTTCCCCCCGCCATCTTTTAGCGAAAAATTCTTCTACCTCACCCAACCCAATTATTTGAACTATGCATCAATGCTCTTTGAGAGTTTGGCGGTCGTTTCGCGACCGGAAGTGCTGGAACGTCGGAAGGTAAGTTCAATTTTTCTTCGCCCAATCTGGTCCGCGACAGCGGCAATTTCCCGAACAGGAAATGTAGCTTAAACCCCTCAAGTCAGCTCAGATCGACCCGTCTTTTATCCGTGTACTCTAACCGGAAGTCCCCAGATCAGGTGTTCCCTATGGTTGTCAAAACGCAGAGCAAAGGTCACGGCATCACCGGACTGCACGTTGGAACCGCGAATGTCCGCCGCTATTTCCCAAGAGACACACGTAACATTGAACTCCAGCTCGGCCATCTCCGCATTCAATGCGGCCTCAAGCCCGACTTCTGGCAGGGTCAACCGGAAATCTACGATCCCAGGCTTTGCGCGTGGCTGGAATCCAAGAATCTCCATGGCACCGCCAATCGCACCGTCCCGCTGGCGCTGATCCCTTCCGGAAATAACTCTTTCGAATTGCAGCCAATGCCCGTTCTTTCCCTTGCCCCTCGCCCACGTGCCAAGGTCACTCCCATATCCGCTGCTTGAGCGCAGAGCCCCTGCCGTTCTCCTCGCAAACGGCGCCAACCAACCTCCTCGGCGCCGTTCTTCTTTTCCCCAATCCTCAGCGTCTCCCCTGTTGCTTCAATCTTCGTCGTGAATCGCTTGCTAAACTCATAACGAATGAATCCCAATTCCCTTGGCCAGGAAATCGAACGCCACTTCGCCGCTGGCGCCGCCGCCATCAACGACCCCGCCGCAATGGAATCCTTCCTCGCCCTCCGCGATGCCCTCGAGCGCGGCGAACTTCGCTCAGCCTCACCGGACTCAACCGCGCCTACTGGCTGGCGCGTCAATGCCTGGGTAAAGAAAGGAATCCTCCTCGGCTTTCGCATTGGCGTTCTTCAGGACTTCCCTGCCGGTGCGCTTTCTTTCGTCGACAAACACACCTATCCCGTCCGACACTTCACGGCGAACGACGGAATCCGCGTCGTAATGGGTGGCTCATCGATTCGTGCCGGCGCCTACCTCGCTCGCGGAGTTATCTGCGTCCCACCCTGCTACATCAACACCGGCTCCTGGGTCGACGAAGGCACCTTGGTCGATTCTCATGCCCTCGTTGGCTCCTGTGCCCAGATCGGCAAGCGCGTTCACCTCAGCGCCGCCGCCCAGATCGGCGGAGTGCTCGAGCCCATCAACGCCAGCCCCGTCATCATTGAAGATGATGTCCTCGTCGGCGGAAACTGCGGCGTCTACGAAGGCACCATCGTCCGCACCGGTGCCGTCCTTGCCCCGGGCACCATTCTCACGCGCGGTACTCCCGTCTTCGATCTCGTCAACGGCACCACCATCAAAGCCGCCGCCGACACACCGCTCATCATTCCGTCCAATGCCGTCGTCGTGCCCGGGTCGCGTGCCGTCGCCAAGGGCAAAGGCCACGCGAACTCCGAGGCCTGGGGACTCTCCCTCTACGCCCCCGTCATCGTCAAATACCGCGACGAAAAAACCGATCTCAGTACCGCCCTTGAAGACCTGCTACGCTGACCCCGTGATTGAAAACCGCGATTCAATTCGTTGGGGCGTCACCGGGCCTGGCCGCGCGGCCGCGCGCTTCGCCCGTGGCTTTGAGGCGGTCGAGCATGCAACCCTGAACGCCGTCTGGGGTCGCAACGTAGACCGCGCCCACGACTTCGCTAAAAAATTCTCCGTTCATACCGTCGCTCCTTCGCTCGAAGCCCTGCTCGCCTCCAACATCGACGCCGTCTACATCGCCACCCATCCCGACTCCCACGCGCAGTTCTGCATCCAGGCCCTCGCCGCAGGCAAACACGTCCTCTGCGAAAAACCCGCCACCCTCAACGTCCGCCAGCTTCAAGAGGTCCTCTCCGTCGCCCGCCACCACGACCGCCTCTTCATGGAAGCCATGAAGCCGCCCTTCTTCCCGCTCTATCAACGCCTCCGCCAGCATCTCGAATCCGACCCCATCGGACCCATCGCCTTCGTCCGCGCCGGACATTGCGACTCTTCCATCGGCCCCGACTACCCACTCCACTTCGCCGAACTGGGTGGCGGAGGCATCATGGGCATCGGCCCCTATGAGGCCTTCCTCGCGCTCGACTGGCTCGGCCCCCTCAAGCGCGTGCAAACCATGGGCCGACTCAGTCCCTCCGGCGTCGACAACTTCGCACTCTTCCAAACGGAGCACGAGCGCGGCATGGCTCAACTCCACACTGGCATCGACCTGCTCAGCCGCGGCGATGCCCTGCTCTCGGGACCGCGCGGTTATGTGATCGTGAGTGCCAATTGGTGGAATCCCACCCGCGCCACCGTCCATTACCTCGATGGCCGCATCGTCGTGCTGGACGAACCCTGCACCAGCAGTGGCTTCAACTACGAGACCGACCACTTCTGCGATCTCATCCGTCAAGACCTGCGCGAAAGCCCCGTCATCCCCCACGCCCTTTCCCTCGCCATGTCCCGCCTTCTCGAAGAAGCCCGCGTCGCTCTCGGCGTCCATTTCCCCGGCGAAAATCGCCACCTCAGGACTGAAGACCGCCATCCCTTCGACCTCGCCACCAACCTCGACACTGGCGGATTCATTCCCGGCCACCAACTCAACTCTGGCCACCCAAATGATTCCCATCAGGCGTCCTACTACGCAACTCCACCATCGCTCGCTCAGGCCATGCTCGATCGCTGGCTCGAAACCCCCGATCGCCTCTTCGTCGAAAACTACACCTTCATCGACTTCGGCTCCGGCAAAGGCCGCGTTCTCCTCATCGCCTCGAAGCTTCCCTTTCGAAAGTGCATCGGCGTTGAGCTCAACACGGAACTCAACGAAATCGCGGCGCAAAACTTCGCGAACTGGCAACAATCCGGCAACGCCCGCAGTCCCCTCGAAACCATTTGCCAGAACGCACTCACCTTCGAATTTCCCCCGGGCCCCTGTCTGGTATACCTCTTCAATCCCTTCTCCCGAGAAGTACTCGCGCAGCTCATCGATCGCATCGCCGAAGCCTTCGCCGATCGACCCGGTCAGCTTGACTTGTTATATGTGAACGCAGAATTCAAGGATCTGGTTGACCAGCATCCCGGCTTCTCTCCGCTCTGGCAAATGCCCGTGAAGATGTCCACAGAAGACGCCTCCGCCGATTTGCTCCACCAGGTCGATGCTTCCGGGAACAGACTCTTCGCCGAAGAGTCACAGGACCCCTGCGTAGCCTGGCGCTTCACCGGATCCCCAAATGCCTGAAGATCGCGCGGCAAAAGAACGAGTGTGCCCCATTCATGACGCGGCCTCATCGCGGCATGAGTGGGAAAGCACGAAACCAAAATCGTAATGCTTCTAATACCGCAGCCCCAATCGCATCGGAAAATCCTCTTCGCCCTCTTCCAGTTCGGCCTACGCACTGTGTATCCGCACCATCTCGCGATGCCGATGTCGAAACCACAGGTGGATCACCACAATCGCGATTGCCGCGATCCCAAAATTCTGCCACCCTTTTTCGATCCATCGATCGGAAATCATGGCCACCACCGTCGCCGCCGGAAAGAAAGTGAAATACAGCAACAGCGTAAACGCCAGGTTCGGTCTCTCACGCGAAGGCTCACCAGTGAATGGCACAATCATCACGTTCGCAAAAAATGCATCGGTAAGCACGATGCACATCCCTGCTCCCACCAGGATTTGCGCTGCTTTCCCCAGCAGACTGAACAGCCCTCCAGCCGTCACCAGCCACAGAACGCCGACCATCGATTCCGTAATCGCGAGACCGCAGAGCGTTACCCACAGTTTTGCGGACTCCAGTTCATCCAGCGCCGCATCGAAATCCGCCGGCCTGCCGTGCGTAAACCGATAGATCCAGCTCCCCTGCTGATTCCCCGAAGATACAAACGCCGTCCGCAACCCCGTTGTTACCCAGAACGCCGCAATCCCCACCGCCACGCGGATTCCGTCCGCCGAAGCATCCGCACGCAACTGCCCGTTGATCACCGTCAGCCGAAGCACCGTCGCAATCAGTACTGAAAGCCCCGCCCCTCCATACAGCACGAGGTAGATGCGGTAACGTGGAACGCGAAACAGCGTCTGGTTGATAAAGTGAAACACCGCACGCCCGATCGGCCTTCGCACCATGCCCGCATGCAGAACTCCGTTGAATGGCGTCAGCAACTCATTGCGCGTCGCCCGCGGCGGCGCTCCCTCCAGCAGATACTTCACCCGTCGAAGATACGCCACTGGATAAGCAACCACTCCGATTGCTGCCGCTCCAAGCAATGCCGTAATCCCCATTCCAGAGAGTTCGCGAAAGATCGGCAACGCCGACTCGCCATCCAGCAGCGTCTGGTACATCCCCAGAAACCAGTACGGCGGAAACCACAACACAGCGCCATTGTGCGATAGCAATAACTTCGGCGTAACGCCCGAAAGCACTGGAAACAACAACAGCAGCATCACCAGCACCGCGACCGCCGCGCCCTGCAATACCAGTGAAATCCGGCGGAAAAACCGTTCGCCCATCACCGCAAGCAATACACTCTGCAGCGCAACAATCGATCCCGCCCCGAATAACCCGCCTGCCGCAACCGCCGCCAGGTGTCCCGCAAGAAAACCAGTAATATGTGGCGGATCGGTTGCCGCCGGCAAAAGCAGCGGTGCCATAAAATTGGCGTCAAATAGAAATCCCGCGATAAAGATGCCGATCGCCGCCGCGCGCCCGAAAAACACTCTCCTCTGCGCCAACGGCAGCGTCCCCAGCACCACCACGTCCAGCAGATCCGGAAAAAAGAGATCCCACTCAAACACCGTGATCAGTCCCATCACAACGAACGAGTACAGCACGAAAAAGAAGTGATGGTTCACCTGCACCCAATAGGGCGGCGGACCCACCTGCGTGCTCCCCGGCGGCCAACCCCGAAACCGGTGGTACACGGGCCACAGCCACATCGTGACCATCAATCCCGGCACACCGGTTGCGATCGCCAGCTGCACCATTCGCGTCTTCCCGTCACCATCCGGCGATGCCGTTTCGTGATTGAAGAAGCGCTCCAGAAAATGCCGCATCAGCAATACAAATTGGCTCCGCTGCGGCTCGCGCACCGGCCCCATCGCCGCCTGCACGTTCAGAGAGAGAACGGCCGGCGCACCAACCTGCGGCACAAGCAGCTTTTGAAAATCACTTCGCATGAGCGATCTGCATCACCTCCACGATCTTCTCCGCAACGCTCCTCGTATCCTGCTGCTCTACCAGTTGCGCAAATACGCTTTCCAGATCCGGCAAACTCATCAGCGACTTCAGCTCCGACGGCGCCGCATCCGCCAGCACATGCCCTTTCGCGATCACAATCATCCGATCGCAAACCTGCTCTACCGTCTCCAGCACATGCGAAATGTAAAGCACAGCCTTGCCGTCCTTCGCCAGCATCTCCAGCAGGTCCTTGAATAACCGCGCCGAAGCTACATCCAGCCCTGAAAGAGGCTCATCGAAAATCAACAGCTTCGGATCGTGCAGCAGTGCTGCCGCAATCAGCACTCTTTGCCGCATACCCTTCGAGTAGGACGAAATCGGAGAATATTGCCACGACTCCAGATGCAGCAGCTTCAGCAGTCCCGTCGCCTTGGCTTCAATCAATGCCTCGCTCATTCCCCGCAATCGCCCCACAAGCTGCAGATATTCCAGTCCCGAGAGATACGCATAAAGCTGCGCCTCTTCCGGCACGTACCCAAGCGCCGCGCGATATCCAACCATGTCATCGCGAATGTTCTTCCCTTCGAACAACACTTTCCCGTCATCCGGCCGAAGCATCCCCGTAATGATCTTCACCGTGGTCGACTTGCCCGCCCCATTCGGACCCAGGAAGCCCACAATCTCTCCAGGCGCGACTTTGAAGCTCACATCTTCAACGGCCGGAATCGTCCGATAGCTGCGGAACAGATGCTGAACCTCGAGCACAGCCAGCCTCCCGCCCTATGTAGCATTCAGCATATAGATAAAATTATGGTTGTCAAGTAGATTGCTACATAGCTAAACTGCTCGCCATGGCAGGCGAAACAAAACTTTCCCATACCGCCGCAATGATCCTCCAGGCCATCGCTGCCGGCTACGTCTACGGATTCAGCATCATGGAGATGACCGGCCTGCCTAGCGGAACCGTCTACCCCGCCATGCGCCGCCTCGAACGCGACGAGCTGATCCGCTCCCAGTGGGAACGCCAGTCCATCGCCGACGCCGAGCAGCGGCCCCCGCGCAAGTACTACAAGATCACCACGCAAGGAAAGACAACCCTCGAAGCTTCCCGCAAACGCTATCCGCTCCTCGATCGCCTCATCTCCAGTGAGGAGGCCAGCACCCGATGAAGTTATCCCACGATCAGGTCTTCTTCCTCTTCGACGGCGTGCTCTTGCGTACCGCGTCGCTCCTCGTGCCCTCGTTCCTGCGCGAAGACTGGCGACGCGAGTGGTCCGCAGAACTCTGGCACGTCCGTCGCTCTTGCATCGGCACCGACGACACGTTCTCGTGGGTCGCGCACCGTGAAATTACCTGCTTCTGTCTCGGCGCATTTCCTGATGCGCTCTGTCTTCGCACTCAACCCACAAAATCATCCTCCGCACATGTGCATGTCCACACATCTGCAGGTCAGACGCTCCTTTGGCTAAGCGCCGCATTGTCCCTATGCTTCGTCATATCCCGCCTGCTTCCCGGAGTCGAGGCTGAGAACGAGGCCTCGTACTACCAGATCAAGCCCGGCGTGCTGCTAGTCAATGAAGCCGCGGGCGACGGTAACCCGAGCATCTCCCCCGCCCTCTATCGGAATTGGAAGACCTCGCCGCAGCGCTTCTTTGAGGATCTCGCCTTTTATCGCGTCTCCAGCGAGAAAGCCTATGGCGCCTCCCCATCCGATCCCTGGAAGATCGCGCATGCCTCCGCCAATCTCTTTTCATTGCTCGGCCTGCCTATCCTCAATGCCGGCCAACTCGATTTTCAGGACGTCGCCCAGCCCTCGCTTGTTCTCAGCCACGATCTTTGGATGCGATCCTTTGCCGGCGATCCGCGCATTGCCGGCCGCATCCTGCGCATCGGCTCAGCCACGGTCAGAATCGCGGGCGTCGCACCTGCTGGTAGCTGGCAGCTTCCTGGCGCGCCCGACGCCTGGGTCCTGGAATCGAACGCGCAGCTCCAGTCTGGGCCGCCATCCACTGCCAGTGGCTATCTCGTTGCCCGGCTCTCCCCGCGTGGCAAGGCTGCCATGCCTGACCCGGCCATCTCCATCAGCGCGCTCAATCAGGATGGCGTCGAAATCGATCTCTACGGTGCTCCCATCATTGCTCCCATCGAAGGCTCCTGGAGCATTTTTGAATTTGCGCTCTTCCTCGCGCTCGTCGCTCTGCCGGCCGTGATATCCGTTTCTCTCGGAGATTCCGACATCACCTCACATCGCCCTTCGTTGCGGCAACGCCTCAACCGCATCCTGTTTCTCGCCGCAAAATTCGGGTTCATCGCAGCCATCGGTTTCTGCGCGTCTCTCGATCTTGCCTATGTCAACACCATGGGCTACTCCCCCCTGGCCGAGTGCTCCCAGCTTCTCTGGTGTTTTACCTTCTGCCTGTTCGGTTTTCGCTGGGCCGTCGCCGATCAGCGTAAAAGATGCCCGGTCTGCCTGCGCCGCGTCACTAATCCCGCCAGCGTGGGCCTCGCATCGCGCACCTTCCTCGGCTGGAACGGCACAGAGATGATCTGCGTCGGCGGTCACGCCCTGCTCCACGTTCCATCACTGCCCACCAGCTGGTTCAGCGGCGATCGCTGGCTCTACCTCGACAGTTCCTGGGATTTCCTCTTCGCCGATTCCCGCACCTACTGACAACGCCGCCGCTCAATCAACTCAGAACTTCGACCTGCAAACTCAGAACTACTTAGCGACTTCCTTCCCTCAGCCCTTGATCAATCGCCTGCAGCAACTTCTGCTCTGAATCGCCGAAATACTCCCAGAACATCACTCCGCCCAGTTTGTGTTCCCGAACATACTTGCACTTCGCCGCAAGCGATTCCGGATCTTCGTACGACACAAAAATGTGCTTGTCCGCGTTGTACAAATATGGAGCCTTAGCCATGTCGTCCCAATACCGCGTGAACCCCTGTCCCAGTAGACTCGCCGAGATCGCGCTGTACTGCCCGTTGAATCCTGCAACGGTCTTTCCCGGCTGAAACAATCCATGATTCCGATCCGCCACTTCGCCCCACGCGCGTCCGTAAAACGGCACTCCCAGCAGAATCTTCTCCGCCGGCACTCCCGCCTTTTCATAGTCCCGCACCGTCTCATCAGACGAAGCCTTTTTCGGATCCGCTGGATCGGCAAACAACGGCGCGTGATGGCCCGTCGTTGGGTCTGAACCTGCTTCATAGTAGTCGTAAGTCATCAGGTTCACCGTGTCCACGTACTGCGCGACCTTCCGCATCTCGGTATGCGCGATCACGTCATCCCCTGCGCCCATTGCCACGGTAAGGTACAGACGCCGCCCCGTTCTCTTCGACTCTGCATCAAACCGGCCGCGTAGCTCCTGCAGGAGCGCCGTAAAGTTCTGCTTGTCCTCCGCACGATACGGATGCCCCGCCCCCGGCAGCCCCGGATACTCCCAATCAATGTCGAGACCATCGAGATCGTACTGCGCCAGAAACTCCATCGCGCTATCTTCAAACACGCGCCTGCTCTGCGCCGTCAACGCCATGTCTGAGAAATTCTGCGACCACAACCACCCGCCTGCCGACACCAGCACCGTCAGCCGAGGATTCACATTCCGCAGCGCCGTCAACTGCGCAAGGTTCTGCGCATCTACGGGCGCACCCAGCACCAAGCGTCCGTCCTTGATGTTGGCAAACGCATAGTTGATCCGGGTCAGATACTTCGCATCCACCTGCCCCGGCGTGAGCGGGTTGCCCCGCGCAAACACGTATCCCGTCACTTCCAGCTTTACTGGAGTACGTGCCGCGCCAAAACTGAGAGAAGGGAATGTCGTCGCTACGAAAATCGCAATCCAGCAAAATCGAGACATAGTGATAGCCCACCATCAAGCTATCAGAGCGACCGATATTGAAGTGTGCTCGCACGCCGGGTTGCGAATCTGCGCTAAGGCCTTGCGCCCATCGGCCTCTCGTGAATAATCATCCACGACGTACCAAACCGGTCGCGCAACTGCGCAAAACGCGATGCAAAGAACGTCTCCTGTAGCGGCATGAACACTTCGCCGCCCTGCGCAAGCAATGCAAACAACTGTTCCGCATCGGCATCGCTCGCCACATTCAGAGCCAGGTACGCGCTCCGCATGGGTTTCCATCTGTCCGGCGGCACATCGCTTGCCATCAGCACCGCATCGCCAATTGTGATCGTCGCGTACAGCACGGCATCTTTCCACTCCGGCATCACCTTGCTCGGATCAGGCATATCGCCGTGCTTCATCATCATCCCGATCTTGGCGCCCAGGTGCTCCTCATAAAACTTGAACGCCTCGGCGCAATTCCCGCCATAGTTCAAATATGTGTTCAATCTCATGGCTTCAATACCCCAGGAATCCTGCGCCCGCTGAGACTTGGTGCATGCGACGCGCGCTCTAAACTACACCCAATCAGAATACGCGCTCATTCGCCTGTTGCAGGGACCGCGCCCACCAGGATGATGGGTGCTGTCGGCGTCGATGACCCTTCAGCCTTCTCGATGGTCACGCCAAACGCCTTGGCCGGCACGCCTTTCGGAAGTGGCGGCAACACGACGCTCGCACTTCCTGCGGAATCGGGCCGGAACAGACCGGCCGGGATGGGCGCCTTGCCATCGGCCGGAATCACCCAAAGTTCGTATGTCTTGTTCGCCGCCAGTTGTCCCAGGCCGTTTGCCTGGAACACCAGGCCGCCATTATCAGCGAGGTACACCGCGCGTCCTGTCGGCTCAGGTTTCGACTTTGCAGCCGTCAGCAGTACCCGCTTTGCCGCCGGCGCCGTCAGCACGTCCAATACCTGCTGCGCACGCGCATTGGCCGTGGCCTGCTGTTCGGCCATATTCTTCTGCTCCGCAAGTTGATTGTCAAGCTGATGCACTCTCTGCTCCAGCGAGAAGGCAAACAAGAGCGATGCTGCCGCCGCAAGCCATCCAATCCACAATGCCGCCGTACGCGCCGGACGCTTTCTCTCAATCGAAACCACTGGCGCCTGCGCAACACCGCCCGTGTTCTTCTGCGCCGCATCCGCCGCCAATCGCTCGACAAACCGCGCCCGCGCGCCCGCAGGCAGCGGCTTCTGCTCCACGCTCATTGCAACAAGAGCAAGTTCACCGTTCACTTCTGCCAGCGCCCGCCGGCATTCCGCACACTGATCCAGATGCAGACGCACCGCTGCAAGCTCATGCGACTGCATGGCCTGCATTGCGTAGAGGACCAGGTCCTCCTGCGGTATGTGTTCGTCCTGCATCATGCGGTAATCGCCTTTCTCAAAGTAATCAGTGCCGATCGGATCCGGGTCTTTACTGTCCCCAGCGGATCACCCGTCCTCGATGCAATCTCAGAGTGAGTGAGCCCCTCAAAAAACGCCAGCTCTACTGATTTTTGCTGCTCAATCGGAAGGTCCTTCAGTACTCCCCTGACCTTTTCCATCATCCGATTGCGCTCAACTTCCGATCCCAGGTCCGAAGTCAAAGCCAGCACCACATCGTCCACTGAATCTGTCGGCCGCCTGCGCCGCAGCGCGTCGATTGCCCGGTTGCGCGCCATCACCGCAAGCCACGCTCCAAGCGAGCCCCGCCCCGACACAAACGCGTTGGGATTCCGCCAGACCTGGAAGAATATCTCCTGCATCACGTCTTCAGCCTGGGATGGGTCGTTCAGCACACGTAAAGCAACCGAATAAACCATGCTTCCGTAACGGTCGAAGAGTTCCGTCATCGCTGCCTGATCGTCCGTCCTCACGCGACCAAGCAACACTGCGTCGATGGAAGAAGCACGGCCATCTTGCATGCGATTTGCTTGGTCTATGTTTTCGGTACGGCCCGAGGCCGCTGCCGGATTGAGAGGGTTTTCGGTCATCAAAAAAGTGTGGCGAGGAAGCCAGAGGTATTGTAGGTGTCCTGCCTTACAAAGTAAAAGACAATCTCCCCCTCACGCCACGTCCCACTTTGACCGTCCCGCAATCATCGGGGTTTTCAACGATGCGGGTTGCCCCATGGCCACGCCCGCATCGCCGACTCGGTTCACTTGATGTTGCCATCCAGTCCGTTTGGGAAGAATGCGCCGCTCGACGTACCCCCGCCGTACACGATGCTGAGCACTTGCGACGTCGTGCGAGCAAAGGCAATCGCATTTTCGTCGGCATCGACAACGGTAGCGGCATTTCCTGCAAGACCGACACCGATATCGTCGTTATTCGTCCCGTCCAGCTTTGCCCGCGTCATTGCAATCGCCGTTGATGCAGCCTGCGCACCAGCACCAGCCTGGAAGATCCGCAACCGGATGCTGCCGGCGTGATACGCCTCCACCGCCAGGATTCCCGCTGCTTTGTCGAGGTACGCCCGGCTCGAAATCAGACCCGCCGCCCCGCTGTACGCCGTCACACCGACGTCTTCGAAGATGAACGCGCCCAGCAGGAAATTCGTTTCACTGGCAAAAGGATCGAATGAACTGCCCAGCCCAGCTGCCTGCGCCAGAGCATTGAAACTGTTCATCAAGTCGATATTGGGCATCGCCACCGCGCTTGCCCCCAGCGCCGATTGCAGGAACTTCACATGGTTCTGCTCTTCTGTTGCGATCTCTCCTGCAAATTGCTGCAACAGCGGAGTTGAAAACGGCACCGCCGCGTTCGCCTTAACCGTTACCGTTCCACCTGCCGCGCCGCCGCCTCCCGTAATCCCGATACCCACCTGGTCGATCGTCTTCCCCGTTGTCGCCAGCGTGTAGAACTGCGCTTCGAGATATTCGAGGTTCAGCGCGAAGTTCAGGATGTCGGTGTCCGTTACGCTCGAAGATTGCGCCACCGCGCGCCGACTCAATGCCATCCCAGCCAACGCCGCACCTCCCAGCAACATCGCTGCGCGGCGACTCGATTTCCCCGGTTCTGCAATCTGCATTTCCTTCTCAGTCATTTCCATCGCTGTCTCCTTAGCTCGCCGAGGCTGTGATCGTGCCGTTAAGACCTGCCGGGTAGAAGCCGCCGCTTTTCACCGTTCCCGCGGTTGCATTCAGGTAAACAATATGCAGCACCTGATCCGTCGTACGATCGAATGCAATCGAGTTCGTGTCAGCCGCAACAATCGTGCTTCCCGAGATCGCCACTTCGTTGCCGCCGCCCGCTGCCGCGCGCAACGCCGATATCTGGTTGGCGTAGGTCACATAAGCGCCGCCCAGTTGGGCAATCAAAGTTCTAATCTCCGCTGCGTGATACGCTTCTGTCGCCATAATGCCTGCGGCCGCCTGCAGGTAAGTCTTGCTCGAAAGCAGCCCTGCCGCACCGTGGTATGCCGTGACGCCCACATCTTCAAATGTGAATGCTCCCACAAGGAAGCTCTTCTCGTCCGCGAAAGGATTAAAGGACGGCCCAATCCCTGCAGCCATCGCCGCAGCATTGAAGCTGTTTGTCAAATCAATCTGAGGTCTGCTGACCGCGGACGAACCCAGGGCACTGCGGAGAAACCGCACATGCGCCAGTTCATCGTTCGCGATCTCCATTGCGTACTCCTGAATTGCCGGAGTCGCAAACGCCACCTGCGTTCCGCCTGTGACCGCTCCCGCGCTTCCCCCCGCGTCCGCATCCGAAAGACCCGATCCGGTCGCCGCCCTCAGATAGAACTCTGCTTCGAGGTATTCAAGATTCAGCGCAAAATTAAGAATGTCCGCGTCTGTCAGCACTTCGGGCGGTCTTTGAGGTCCCGCGTATGTTCCGCTGCCGCCGCAACCTGCGGCGACCGTCAGTGCCGCGGCAGACCCGGCGCTCAAACCGATTCCTGTTAGAAACTTGCGGCGTGACACACCCTTCCCAAGCAATTCATGGAGTGACTCCACGTTGGCTCCTCCTTGTTTAAACACTTCCGGCTGTCTTTCGAACTTCAATCTAGGTACGGGAGCCGATGTGGATTTGGATTGGACCCGGATGTCAAAAGATGAAATGCCTCCCTCTGCGAACCTCCATCTGCCATGCAAGCGATCGCCTGCAATCAAAGAATCTCTTGTCCTCCGGCACTCCCGTTCTCCCGGGTCGCCTGTTAGCATCGAACCTGACAGATGCAGACAAATAAACTGAAAATCATCCCTCTCGGCGGTCTCGGCGAATTCGGAATGAACTGCCTCGCCCTTCGCTGGGAAGACGACATCATCGTCATCGATGCCGGCCTCATGTTCCCTGAAACAGAGCTGCTCGGCGTCGATATCGTCGTGCCCGACATCACCTACCTCACCGAGAACCGGGAGCACGTCCGCGCCATCATCCTCACTCATGGCCACGAGGACCACATCGGCGGGCTTCCATGGATCCTCAGCGAGCTCAAGGTTCCCGTCTACGCCACCGAGTTCACGCTGGCTTATGTCGAAGGCAAGCTCGAAGAGCACCAGCTCCTCGACGAAATCACACTCATCGAGATCACGCCGAAAGAAAAGTTCACCCTCGGCCCCTTCACCATCGAGCCCATCCGCGTCACCCACTCGCTGGTCGACTGCGTTGCCCTCGCCATCGATACGCCCGTAGGCGTCATCATCCACACTGGCGATTTCAAAATTGATCTCGCTCCTCTTGATGACAAGGCCTTCGATCTCCACACCTTCGCGGAATACGGCAAACGCGGCGTGCTGGCCCTTCTACAGGACTCCACCAATGTCGAGCGCTCCGGCTACACCCCCAGCGAACGCGCCGTCATTCCCCGCCTGCACGAGATTTTTTCGCAAACCAAAAAGAAGCTCTTCTTCAGCTGCTTCTCGTCGTCGATTTACCGCATTCGCATCGCCCTCGAACTGGCCCGCAAACACGGCCGCAAAGCCGTCGTCCTAGGCCGATCCATGATGGAGAGCACGGAAATTGCGCAGGACCTCGGCTACATCGAAGTCCCGCCCGGCCTCGTCATCAACCCCGGCCAGATGCGCGACTACCCGCCCGACGAATTGATGATCCTCATCAGCGGAACCCAGGGTGAGCCGATGAGCGCGCTCAGCCGCGCTGCAGTCGACAACCACAAGCACGCCCATATCGACGCCGGCGACACCGTGGTTCTCAGCTCACGCATCATTCCCGGCAACGAAAAAGCCATCTTTCGCGTGATCGACCACCTGAGTCGTCGTGAAGCCAATGTCATCTTCGACGATGGATCCCACGGCCTCATCCACGTCAGCGGACATGGTTGCCAGGAAGAACTTCGCCTTCTGATCAATCTCGTGCGCCCCAAGTTTTTCATTCCCGTGCATGGCGACTACCGCAATCTCCGCCGCCATGCGCAACTCGCCATGGAGACAGGCGCCGTCGAGCATGCGCTTGTTATTGAAGACGGCGACGTCCTCGAACTCGATCAGACCGACGCGCGCAAGAAAGATAAAGTCACCGCCGGCCGCATCCTCATCGACTCCGGCTCCACCATCGATGTCGTTGAAGACCTCGTCGTCCGCGATCGCCGCATCTTGTCAGAAGACGGCATTGTCCTCGCAGTGCTCGCCATCAATAAACGCTCCGCCAAAATCGAACGCGAACCGGAGATCGTCATGCGCGGCTTCGGCGGCGCCGACATCACGGAAGAAGCGCGCCAAGTCGTTTTGAAAACCATCGACGGCCTCAGCGGCGAACAGAGAACCGACTACGGCATGGTCAAGGAAAAGGTCCGCGTAGAGCTAAAACGCCTGATCCAGAAAACCACCGGCCGCCGCCCCATGATCATCCCCATCATCCTAGAAATCTGATCGAACTTAATTCCGAGCGCTGATCTAAACAATCCGCGTTATCTAAAAACCAGGGCTGAAGACCAGGGCTGATCTAAGACTAAGGCTGTCATTCCGAGCGACCGCACGGAGTCGAGGAACCTGCAGTTGTCTTTTCCCCCCTCCAATCCTGGGTGCCCCAGGTCTCGCTTCTGAGACCTGGGAATACTGTCCGCTCTGCAAGATCGCGGGTGCCCCATTCATGACGTAGCTTCATCGCGGCATGAGTGGGAAACCAACCTAAGCGTCGTCAAACTTTTGGACATCTCATCGGAATCCTGACGTTCGGGTTGTGCGGCGAAGGCTCCCAGACCAGCGGAACCATACTGTCTAAGGTTGGCAAGCCCCACTCCGAAGAATCGTCCCGTGGAAGTTTGGCGTCTAAGGTATAAGCCTCCAGCAGTTCTAACTTCCCGCCACGCTGGAACAAAAGAACGCCGACCAATTCTCCTCGAGGCGTCTTGCCTTCGAAGTCTCCGATAATACTCTGGCGGATGTCCCTGCCTAGCGGCGTTCCCTCTGCAACTTCAAGGCGGATAGAAGGGCAGCCGCAGTCGCACCAGCGTGCAACAAGCATTCCGTTAAGCTGGCACTCAAAGCTTCGGAGATCTTCAGAACCGCACTCGAACATCCGGCGAAGCAAATCGGCTTCGTTTGCTGTAAGTGGCCGAAGCTGCTCTCCTGCATTCATATCTACTTTCCGTTTCTCAGTTTAGATCAGTTGCACCTTGGGAAATGCGAATCGTCAGGCGTGGTTCTGTAAAATCCATTCATGCGCAGCCTCCCGCTTTTCCTCGCCCTCGCTGCCGCCATCCTCGCTCCAGCCCTCCATGCCCAAACCACCGCCGCGCCGCCCCCAATCGTGACGACTTGCCCCTCCGCCTCCACCCTCGATGAACTCGTTCAAGCCATCGACGACGCGGTCAGCGGCCCCGGCAATCAGGACCGCACCTGCTTCCGAGGACTCTTCGCACCCGACGCCCGCCTCATTCCCATCCGCATCGGCGCCGACGGCACAGCCACGCCGCACATCCTTTCCGTGCAAGATTGGATCGATGCCGTCGCAAAGCGAGGCAGCGCCGTCTTCTACGAGCGCCAGGTCAAGGTCAGCGCCGAATCGTGGGACCACATGGCTCGTCTCTGGAGCACCTACGAAACCCGCACCACCCCCGACGGAAAACCGCCTGAGGGCAAAGTGATCGATCGCGGCATCAACTCCATCCAAGCCATCTTCGACGGCAAGCAATGGCACATCATTGAGATCGTCTGGCAAGCGGAAACCCCCGCCAACCCCGTTCCGGAGAAATATCTTCCATGACCGTCGCCACTGACTCCCTGGTCTCTCTCGACGCCATCCGCGCCGCTGCTGATCGCATCTCCGGCATTGCCGTCAAAACGCCACTGGTTCGCGCTTACTTCCCCAGTCGTGGCCGCGGTAAAAAGTCTGGCTCAAATGCGAAAGCCTCCAGCCAATTGGCAGCTTCAAGTTGCGCGGTGCCGCCAACAAAATCCTCCAGCTTACGCCGGAAGAAATCTCCCGCGGCGTCATCACCTACTCCAGCGGCAATCATGCCCAGGGTGTCGCCTACGCCGCGCGCGAAGTCGGCGCCAAAGCTGTAATCGTAATGCCCTCGAACGCCCCCGCCATCAAGCGCGCCGCCACCATTGCATACGGAGCAGAAGTCGTCGACGTCGGCGTCGCCTCCAGCGAACGTCTCGCCAAGGCGGAAGAACTCGTTCGCGAACACGGCTACATCGTCATCCCGCCTTACGACGACGAACAGATCATCACCGGCCAGGCCACCTGCGGCCTCGAAATCGTCGAGCAACTCCCCAATGTCGACCTCGTTCTCGCACCCGTCTCAGGCGGAGGTCTCCTAAGCGGAATTGCCACCGCCGTAAAACGCCTTCGCCCCAATGTGAAGGTCTTCGGCATCGAGCCCGAACTCGCCGGCGACACCGCCGAAAGCTTCCGCACCGGCAAAGTCGTCACCTGGGGCGCCGAACTCACCAGCCGCACCATCGCCGACGGCCTCCGCACCCAAAGCGTTGGCGAACGCAATTTCGCTCACATCCAGGCCTTCGTCGATGGCATTATCACCGTCACTGAAGCCGAAATCCGTGCCGCGATGCGCGCCATCATCGCCTGCGCACGCATCGTCCCCGAGCCCAGCGGCGCCGTCACCACTGCCGCCCTGCTCTTCCACGCGGCCGAGCTTCCGTCCTATCAGAATGCCGTGGCCGTCGTCAGCGGTGGCAATGTCGATCCAGCTCTGCTCGCCCAGGTGCTTACCGAAACAGAGATGTAACGTCGTTCGACTATGATCTTTTCTGTGACGAATTCAAGATTCCGCGCGGTTGCTGCGTTCGCTCTCGGCCTTCTCCTCTGTGCGCTGCCTTTGGCCGCGCAAAAGAAGAAAGACCGGATGCAGAAGCCTCTCGCGGGGCCGCGGGCCACGGCCCTGCGCGTCTCCTGGCTCTACGTCTCCGCCGATCTCGACGGACAAAAAGTCGGTCGCGTGCAGATCGGCCGCGAAATGGTCGTCGCCGAGAAAAGCGGCCCCTGGCTCCGCGTCTATGCCAATACAGACATCGAAGAAGAGCACACCAGCGACGCGCCCATCTTCGACACCACCGAAACTCCTCCGCCCATCTCCGGCTGGATGCAGGCCAAGGGCGTCGTCATTGAAAACACCCCCAACGGTGACGAAATTCTGATGGGCGCAGGAGCCGATCAAGAGGCTCTGGCCTCCGATCCCCGTGGCCCCGTCAACGCCGCGCGCACCGCACACTTGCTCTATCGCCGCCTTGTCGAAATGTTCCCCAATTCTCCCCTCGATGCTGAAGCGGCCTGGCGCGCCGCCGACATTCTCTGGCAAATCCAGAAAGCCGATGTCGCTAGCCGCCCCTCCGCAAAGGAACAGGCTCCCTATCTGCGTGAACAAATCGACGAAGACCCTCTGAAGCACGTCATCCGCAATTACCCGCACACGCGCCAGGCTGACCTTGCCGCCTACGAACTCATCGACAACAAGCTCTGCGGCGACTGGCAAGGCCAGGAAAAGTGCCCCGAAAAAGAAGCTGAACTCTACGAAAAATACGCTTCAGAACACCCCGACGGACCGCGCACCGCCCAGGCGCTCTACCAGGCTGTGTACCGCCAGGCTGTCCTTACCAACATGTACGCAGACGACAACAACGACAAGAAGAGCGAAGCGGCCCATAACCACGCGCGCGAACTAGCCACCAGGCTCAAAGACAAATTTCCGCAAACGGATTACACCGCGCGAGCTGCCATGCTCGTGTTCAAATTGGATCAGGGAATTCCGGTTTACGGCATCGAAAAAGAATAGTTCGCTGCATATTACAGATTCCTTGCACCCAATCGCACTTTCATACCCGGAGGCTTTTTGAACGTATACATCCAGTCGGTACTCTTGGGAATCGTTGAGGGACTGACCGAATTTCTTCCTGTCAGTTCCACCGCGCACCTGCGCATCGCCGAAGCAGCAATGCGCATCCCGCTCGACGACGCGTATTGGAAGATGTACACCATCGTTATTCAGGCAGGGGCAATCCTCGCACTTCTTCTGCTCTATCTCGAACGCATCGTCGGCTTCATCAAAAGTTTCCCCAACGGCGAAAGCGGCGACCGCACCTGGAAAAATCACCCCATCTCGCTCACACTCATCGCCTTCGCGTGCACTTCTGTCATCGCTCTTCCACTGCATAAGATCAGCGAGAAACATCTCAGCAGCATCGCCGTCATGGCATGGGCGCTCCTTATCGGCGGCATCATCATGTGGATCATTGATGCGCGCGCCTCCCGCTACGAACCCAATACCATGCACGTCGAAGAGATGACTCTCGGCCAATCCATTTGGATCGGCATTTGCCAGTCGCTCTCCGCGATCTTCCCGGGCACGTCGCGTTCCATGTCTACCATTGCAGCGGCGCAGATGGTTGGCCTTGACCGTCCTTCCGCGCTCGAATTCAGCTTCCTGCTCTCCATCCCCACCATGCTCGCTGCCACCGCGTGGGACCTGCTCAAGTCCCTCCATCCCAGCGAAGCGGAACTCGCCGCCGGCGCATCCGTCAGCTTCGCCATGAATTCCCAGCGCTGGATCGTCCTCGCCATCGGTTTCGTTATCTCCTTCATCGTCGCCCTCGGCGTGGTGGAGTGGTTCCTCATGTGGGTCCGTCGCCACGGCTTCACCATCTTCGCCATCTACCGCATCGTCCTCGGCATCCTCCTTCTCATCCTTGGAGGCCGCCTTCTCGGTAGCTAAAAACCTACGGGAATCGTGTATCGTGCCTGCTCCGCCGCTTGCACGAGAGAGTTCTGTCGACGCCGGAAGGCGCAATCAGCCTGGAAAACAGCACAACTTTCCTGATTACTGAAAAAATCGGGCGTTTGCAGGCCGGACGCAGTGTGGTGCTTCCAGCCAATGGAATCAGCGGGTTCAGCCCCCGGCATTCTTCATTGCAACGCCTCATCAGGGCCGCAGCAGCCTCATGAGCGAAAATCACGGATCGGGTGACTCAAGTCACATCGCAATCGCGCAGATCAGGAGAAAATATCTGAACTTGCTCGGTATATAGATTGTCGTACTTGCGAATATCTCAGTCCATTCTGTCGATCAGTTATATGTATGGAAGTTAGAAACAGACGGGCCGGCAGTCGACCATTTCTATTGAAGTGCGCCCTGCTCTCGATCGCAGCGCTGATCACGGCAGTAAAAGCTCCGACAGCGACCGCGCTCGACCAGTTGACCGCTCTTGCTTCCATCCACGTCCTGACAAACCCAGAAGCCGCCAAAGCCACCCCTGTCCGCTTCGAAGCCTCCGTGACCTATTATCGGGATTACGATTCCGACCTTTTTGTGCAGGATGGCTCGGCCGCGATCTACGTCTCTTTTCGCTCCGGCGCCAATCTTTTGCCCGGCGATCGCGTACTTGTCACAGGAAGAACGCGGGAAAGCTTCCGCCCGATCGTTGTCGCAGACAACGTCGTTGTCTTGCGTCATGGCAGACTCCCCGAACCCGCAATTGTTGCCGTCGACCAGTTATTCAATGCGTCGCTCGACTGCCGGCTGGTGACGGTGCGCGGCACCGTTCGCAGTGCCGCAATGGTGTGGAGCGCCCATCGGCGCAACATCTACATGCAGGTGCGTACAGAGGGCGGTTACATTGACGCCGCAGTCAACAGTGAGGATTCCACTATCTTGCCCAGTCTGCTCGACGCAGATGTCGAGCTCACCGGCGTCATGACCTCGAAGTTCGATGAGAAATTGCAGCAGTCCGGAGCGGCAATCGACATCGGATCTCTAGCCGGCGTCAAGGTCATCGGCTCTTCCCGCTCCCGGCCGCAGTCTCTCCCGGTCACGCCCACTGAAGATATCCTCCACGGCTATCGTGTGCGCGACTCGTCCAAAAGACTCCAGGTCGAAGGCATCGTCACATACAACCAACCCGGCGTGGCCGTGGTGCTGCAGAATGGCTTCAAGAGTATCTGGGTCATGACGCTGTCAGACGTGCCTCTCGGCCTCGGCGACCGGGCATTCGCCTCGGGTTTTCCCGATGTCCGCAACGGCTACCCCTCTCTGAACTACGGTGAAGTCCGTGATACCCATCTTTTGGAGCCAATCGTTCCAGCCCCGATGGATTGGATAGACGTCGAATCAGGCGACCACGCTTTCGATCTGGTCTCCGTGCAGGGTCAGCTTGTCATGGAGGCCCGCGAAACCGGCCAGGATGAATATGTGCTGAATTCAAAGGGTAAGTTGTTTTCGGCCATTCTCCGCCATCCCAGGGGCACGAAAGCAGCAGATCTTCCCCCCATGAAGCAGGTGCCGATCGGCTCGCGCGTCCGTGTAACCGGCGTCAGCATGTTCTACAGCACCGATCCGTTCACCGGTCCCGTCGCGTCCGATCTACTTCTCCGTACCTTTGATGACGTTGTCGTCACAGCGCCTCCATCGGTGCTCAGCATTCACAACCTGCTCATCACCGTCGCTGCCCTGTTGATTGTCGTGCTCATCTTTGCCGCTCGCGGTTGGACACTCGAACGCCGAATCCGCCGGCAAACGGCTCGTTTCGCAGCCCTGTCCGATTCCCAGGCCGAAATCGAACGCCGCCGCAGCCGCATCCTCGAAGACATCAATGGCAATGGACCCATCACCGGAATTCTGGAACAGATCGCCGCGCTCGTTTCCTTCCGACTTGACGAGAGCCCCTGCTGGCTTGAATCCAAAGACGGCGCCTGCCTCGTGCCCCGCCCGCGTGATCTCCGCGGCCTTCACATTGCTGGTCATGAAATGGTCACCGGTTCGGGGACGAGGCTTGGTTCCATCGTCGCTGGGCTTCCTCCAGCCGTTCGATCGCGTGCGGATCATCGGGAATCTCTGTCCATGGGCGCCCATCTCGCTATCCTGGCCATTGAATCCCGGAAGCTCTATGCCGACCTCGTGCAGCGCTCCGAAATGGATCAACTCACTGGCGCGCACAACCGCTTTTCCCTCGAAAAACACTTCGACGCAATGATCGCGTCGGCCCAATTCGAAAATACTCGCTTCGGCGTCGTCTATCTGGATCTCGATGGCTTCAAGCAGGTAAACGACGTCTTCGGCCATCGCGTCGGCGACCTCTACCTGGAGCAGGTAGCAGCCCGCCTGCAGAGCCGTCTCCGCGCACATGACATCCTCGCCCGTGTCGGCGGCGACGAGTTTGCGGCGCTCATCTCCGACGTGAATACAGGAAGCGAAATTGACGAAGTCATTGACCGCCTGAAAGCCAGTCTGGATGAGCCCCTCCTCATCGAGAACCGTACGCTTCAAGCTGCCGCGAGCTTTGGATTCGCAATCTCCCCTGGAGACGGCTCCACCATCGACAGCCTCCTTGCGGTGGCAGACTCCGTCATGTACGCGGCAAAAAACATTAAAAGGGCGGCCCGCGCAACCGCAATCAGACGCTAGAGCGAAATCCCCGGCACCGCAACCACCCGGCGGGGGTGGATTCCGTGGTTCCCCCTTGCCCCTTTTGCCCGCAAACCCCTCTTGCTGCCGGGGATAATATAGGCTGCTCTGGGATTTCTCGTCCGCGTCGGCGGCCTGATCGCAGTCCTTGCGACGATCGTGTCGATTTTCCACCCCAGCAACGAGGAACTGTCGCTGGGGACCCCGGTTTGTGGCCGAGCTACCCCGTGCGGAGGCGTCCCTCAATGAAGCCGATTCCCATCATCCTGTCGCCGACCCGCAACCGGGCACTCAACATGTTCCTTGGCCTGGTGCTCTCGCTCGCCTCCGTATTGCTCCTTCTCGCGCTCGTTACCTATCACCCCACCGACTCTTCTATGAACACCGCCTCCGGCGCGGATCCTGCCCACGCCATCCACAACTGGATCGGCCTCTTTGGCGCCTACGTCAGCGACATCCTCCTCCAGTCCTTCGGTATTACCGTCTTTCTCTTTCCTCTCTGGATCGGCGGCCTGGGATGGAACTGGGTTCGTTCCTGCTCCGGCGGCTCGGCCATCCTGCGCTGGATGGGTACCGCGCTGACCATCCTCTTCCTGCCTTCCGTTCTTGGCCTCTTCCCATGGCATTGGCACTGGCTGCACGCCGTGCCGGTGGAAGGCGTCATGGGCCGCGTGGTTTCCAGTACGCTCGTCGTTTACCTCAACGTCCAGGGCGCATGGCTGGTGTCCGCGGCCTTTGCCCTGGTCGGCGTCTACTTCGCTTCCGACATCAATTTCTGGAAACTCAAAACGCAGATCGAAGATCGCTGGCTCACCCTCGTTTCCTGGCACGATCGCTATCGCAACTGGATCGAAGAGCGCGCCGACCGCAAGCGGGAACTGGAAGAGCGTTTTGTAGAGCAGACCCAGCCGGGTCCCGCGCAGCGCCTGTTCTCCGGTGCCATCGGCGATACGCACGAACCACCGCCCGCCGACATGCCGCGCCAGGGCCGCCTCGCCGCCCTCTTTGGCATGAAGAAACGCGCGCCCGAGCCCGATCCAGTCGACGAAATTCCCGCCTTTCAGCGCGCCGCAAATTCCGGTGACGATCCGGGGTCCCTGGCGACGGGTGCAGGTCGCTGGGGTGGCGACCCCATTCCGCCCCGTCGCTCCAGCATCTGGGAGCGCACCGTCGCCGACTCCACCGCGCCGGTTGCGTCGCCGACCGCGCCTGCCGTGGCACCTGCCCTCGCCGCCTCAGCCGCTGCTCCACCGTCGCCCCTACGCAGCGCGGTTGAAATGCGCCCGGCTCCGCCCCCACCACCAGCCCCCATTCCCGCGCCCGTCGCCCAGGGACCCGCTCCCACCAGCATCGCCATCCACGAACGCGCCGATGCCGACGAACGCACCGTAACCGTCGCTCCCAAACACGTCAGCGGCTTCAAGCTCCCGCCCAGCACCCTGCTCAACTCCGGCTCCGGCCCGCAAGTTGTCCGCGAAGACGATCTCCGCGACGAAGCCCGCGTACTCGTCGAGAAGTGTGCCGAGTTCGACGTCCGTGGCGCGGTTGAGCGCATCAACCCCGGCCCCATGGTCACGACCTACGAGTTCAAGCCCGAAGCCGGCGTCAAGTACAGCCGCGTCACCGGACTCGCCGAAGACCTCTGCCTCGCCATGCGCGCCGAGAGCATCCTCATCGAACGCATGGCCGGCAAAAGCACTGTCGGCATCCAGGTTCCAAACCACGAACGCGAAACCATCCACCTCCGCGACGTCCTCGAATCAGAAACCTTCGCCAAGGCAAAATCGCGCCTCACCCTCGCCATGGGCAAAGACATCAACGGCCGCATTGTTACCGCCGACCTGGCCTCCATGCCTCACGTGCTCATCGCCGGCTCCACCGGATCGGGCAAATCCGTCGCCATCAACGCCATGATCATGAGCCTGCTCTACCGCACCACCCCGGCGCAGGTTCGCCTCATCCTCGTCGATCCCAAGCGCGTGGAACTCGGCATGTACGAGGGAATCCCTCATCTCTTCACTCCCATCATTACGGAGCCAAAGCTCGCCGCCAACGCCCTCCGCAACGCCGTCCGCGAAATGGAGCGCCGCCTTAAACTCCTCGCCAGCCGCAGCGTCCGCAACATTGACCAGTACAACAAGCTCTTTGAAGGCGCCATGCCCTCGCTCTTCGATGACGATCAGGAGGAGCACCCCCTCCCCTACATCGTCATCATCATCGACGAGCTCGCCGACCTCATGATGCTCGACCGCTCCAACGTCGAAGAATCCATCACTCGCCTCGCCCAGATGGCGCGCGCCGTCGGCATTCACCTTGTGCTCGCTACCCAGCGCCCCTCGGTCGACGTCATCACCGGCCTCATCAAGGCCAACATCCCCACCCGCATCAGCTTCCGCCTCGCCACTAAGGTCGACTCGCGCACCATCCTCGACACCAACGGGGCAGAGGCTCTTCTAGGCCGTGGCGACATGCTCTTCCTTCCCCCCGGAACCAGCCGCCTCATGCGCCTCCACGCGCCCTACGTCAGCGAAAAAGAGACCGCCGCGGTCGTCGCGTTCTGGAAAGACCAGGGCCAGGCCGAATACGTCGAAGGCTTCCTCGAGTCGCCCCGCGATGAGAAACAAGGCACGGAAAGCTCAAACGACAATGCCGACGACAACGACCCGATGTTCGACGACGCAGTACGTTTGGTTTTTGAATTTGGTAAAGCCTCTACTTCTCTCTTGCAACGCCGCCTTAGAATTGGCTATGGCCGTGCCGCCCACCTCATCGACTTGATGGAGCGTGACGGCCTGGTCGGCCACGCCGATGGCTCCCGCCCCCGCGAGTTGCTCAAAGCCCCCGGCTGGCTTCACGAAATTGGCGTTGCTGACGAATAGATCGATAACGAGACGAGCCAACAGAAAGAGAAATATGCTCGGCATTGGCGAAAAGCACGAACTTCCCACCATCCTCCTGATTGACGACGACCTCGTCAGCCGCGAAGTGATCGCCACCGTCCTCACCCTCCACGGTCACATGGTGCACAGCGCTGAAGACGGAAACGAAGCTCTCGAGTTGCTCAAGACCGGTTCCGTCCTCCCCGCCGTGGTGTTGTTGGATACGCAGCTACCGGGCTTGAGTGGGCCGGAATTGATCGCGAAACTCCGCGAGCTCGGTCAGGACGAAATCATCCTCATCAGCGGCTCAACCCCTTCTGACCAACTCATCGCCGCCGCCGACGGCTTCTTGCTCAAACCGTTTGGTCCCGAGGATCTGCACAAGCTCCTCAGCCAGCACAATCCCAAGATCGACCAGCCTCAGGATACGGACGCAGAAGAACTCGTTATCAGTCCCACCACTCTCGCCCAGTTTCGTCAGCTCATGACCGAGTCGACGGTTCGCGAGATCTACACCGCGGTGGTCACCGACCTCCATAAACGATTGGCCGCGCTGGAGAAAGCCATCGCCGAAGGTAATAAGGACGAAATCCGCCGCATCGGACATGCCATCAAGGGCGGTTGCGGCATGGCCGGGGCCATGCAGGCTGCTCGGCTCGGCGCTTTCTTCGAGTCCAGCAGTGACCAACTGGATAACTGTGCCCTTGCACTACAAGAGTTGTATTCGGCCACGGAAAGGCTGGAGCGTATGCTTGAAAAGGAATTTCCAGCTTAATCCAGACCAGCCTGTGCCTTTTAAAACACAGGACTGGAAGTATGTTTTTGATTGCGGGCCGCTTACATAGCCCGCTCGTTAGTCCCGGCTTTTCGGAGGTATAGGGCTCTCGTGGAACAGCAACCCATTCGCATCGTACTCGCCGATGATCATCCGGTAGTCCGTATTGGTGTGCGCAACATGCTCACCGAGCGCGACGGCTTCGAAGTCGTAGGAGAAGCCGACGATGGCGATGAGGCCATCACCCAAACCCTGGAGCAGACCCCCGACATCCTCCTGCTCGATGTCCAGATGCCCCGCCTCCCAGGCCTCGAAGCCATGCGCGCCATCATGAATGGTTCGCCGACAGTCAAGATCATCCTTCTCACTTCCACGATCACCACCCAGCAGATCATTGAAGCGCTCCACATCGGCGCCCGCGGCATCGTCCTCAAAGACGCCCTTGCCGGCGGCCTCCATACAGCGATTCGCACGGTCTTCGCAGGCGACTACTGGATCGGCGGCAAGCGCGTCGTCAATCTCGTCTCCGCCCTGCACGACCTGATGCGACAGGCCCAGCCCCCGCAGCGCAAGACCTATGGCCTCACACCCCGCGAACTCGACGTGGTCGGCTGTATCGTCGAGGGCTGCAGCAACCGCGACATCGCCAAGCAGTTTACCCTCAGCGAGGAAACCGTGAAGCGCCACCTGTCGAACATCTTCGACAAAACCGGCGTCTCCACCCGCCTCGAACTGGCACTCTTTGCGATCGCCCACCAGTTGGTTGCGCCGCAGCAGCCGTAATAAGTATCTGACCTGAAAATTCCGCGGTCCAGGACGTGATTCCCTGCCACAAAGTTCCCCGGAGGGAACGTAGGGAGAGAGCCCTGGGTTGAGCTCAAACAATTGTGGAATAGCAAACGATATGAGCTCTATTCCCGGAAGACCGTCCGGATCCAGCTGAATTTCACAGCCATTGAACGCGCAACGCGCTATGAATGGCTGCGATTAGCAAACTTCCATGCTCGCATAACCAGGTATTGGATCGGCACTACGGATTCCCCGATCCCTCCGCCACCGGTGGCATCACGTCAGGGGCAGTCTTTTTGCTGGCCGTATGTAACGCCTTTCGTGGATCCGGGGGATGATGCTCCAGCAGATGCAGATCGAACTGAGCCGCAAACCACGCAACGTTGTCGGTTGGGACCGTTATGCGCGGTTGGCCTTGCGGCATCTGCTTCCCGCACATGGAGCATTTCGCGGAGACGGGAATGCTGTTCTCGTCATATCTCATTTGCATCGTTGGCGTCGGTGGCATACCTGAAGTCTACAGCGACTTATAGCTCGCTGTATCTCGATCCCGATTCTCCCGGCGCGCTCAGAGCATCAAGACTTTTCGCGATCCTCACTGGAATGTCGAGCCGCGAATCCCAGCTTCCCCAGCTACTTTCACACAATTGAGAGAATCGCAGGCAACAAATCCGCTGGTAATGTCCCATTCCACCATCCGCAACTCGAATCAACCCTAAGTGCGGTACCATCAAGTCTGTAGGAGTCACTAAATGCGACAACTTTTGAATCTGCCCGGTTGGCCACCTCAGGGAGGAGCCGGACCGTTCGATACCCGTAAGGCAGACTTTGCGCGTAGTCCTGAATCCGTGACTCTCCGAAGAGTCGACAGAATCGTGGGGTCTCGCATCGACTTGACCTGCATGTTCGGCAAAGAAGTCGTGACCTTCCGATTCTTTGCTTCAAGCAGAGGTATGGCCGAGAGTGTCGCCGAAGTGCTCGGCCGAAGTTCGGGTCAGTCTCTGCGCGATCTTGGTATGCTCTACGTTGCCGACGTCGAAGAATAGCGCCGCTCACCCAGACTGCGGATCAGCCCACGATTCGCCTACACATCCAAAAACTGCTTCGCCAGGCGATCCAGAATTCCCTCCGTTTCATCGCACACCCCTGTATGCACCGGCGATGGCTGGATGATCGTGCTTCGTGGCGAAATGATCCAATGAAATCGCTCCCGCTGTGACAGCTTCGCAATCGGCCCCGCCGCCGCGTCCCCCTCGCAAATCCGCCGCACCGCTTCCAGGTGTTCGCGCGCCAGTTCCACATCCGCGTCGGGCCACAGCACCTTCAGCCGCGATTCATCTAGGTGAATGCGCGCCGCCAGGTACCGCCTCTCCAGGCAGAACGCCACAACTCCGGCGTTGATAAACTCCTGCCGCTCCACCCGCGGCACCACGCGCAGAATCGCATAATCAAATGAGGCGGCAATGGGCACCGATCGCCTCCTCTTCAAAAACTGCGGAACCCTCAAGCCTCCGCATAAAAAACTCCATGTAGCCGGCGCGCCGTTCGCTCGCGCACACATCCGCCGCAATCCCATCCAGCCACGCCTCGGGCACCATCTCTACAATCCCGCGCAACTCCGGCTCCGTCAACTTCGCATGCGCTATTTCAGCGGCCTTCCTAATGTCCTTCGCCCACGGCGACAGAATATGATCCCTGATTTCCGCGAATGGCGAACCGATCTTCTTCTCCCGGGATTCCCAGTCATGATGAAAAAACAACGCCGCCCCATGATCGATGGGGTACAGCTTGCGATGCCACACCAGCAGATTCGCGTTGCGCGGCGTGCGGTCGATGTTTTGCGTGTACGCGTCAAACCACACCATCATCGAAGCCTCATCCGCCGCAGCCATATCCCGCGCCGCCGGATCGAACATCGTCGACCCCGGCAGATAATCGAGCGCCAGATTCATCCCCGTGCTCGCCTTCAACAATTGTCGTATCTCGTAATCCGGCTCATTGCGGCCCAGCGCCCCATCGATCTCCATGAACACAATCTCCGGGACCCGCAGCCCCAGCGCCCGCCCTATCTCCCCAGCCAGCAACTCGGCGATCAGCGCCAGAATCCCCTGCCCTGCCCCGCGAAACTTCACCACATACAAACCCAGGTCATCCGCCTCTACAATCGCAGGCAGAGAACCGCCCTCGCGCAGCGGCACTACATAACGCGTCGCCCTGGCTGTGCGGATCATCGATGCTCCAGTCTATCGTGCATCCCACGCCGTGCTTGCGGATGCACCACACTCTAATGACAAGATGGTGCAGGGAGCAAAAACCATGAAGATCGGATTTTTAGGAACCGGCCAGATGGGCATACCGATGGCGCTGCGCCTGCTGGCAGCCGGCCACGAACTGAGAGTGTGGAACCGCTCCGAGGGCCGCACCAAACCGCTGCTCCGCGAAGGTGCCATCGCCGCCGGAACCCCGGCAGAAGCTGAGCTTGGCACTGACGCCGTCATTACCATGCTCTTTGACGATGCGGCGCACGAAGAAGTCCTCTTCGGCCCCAACGGCCTGATGGACGCCCTCGAACCCGGCGCGCTCCATATCGCCTGCAGCACCATCACCGTCGCGCTCAGTGACCGGCTCGCCGCCGAGCATCTGCGCCGCGGCATCGACTTCGTTGCCGCCCCCGTTTTCGGTCGCCCAAACGTCGCCGCCGAAGGTCGCCTCTGGATCGTCGCCGCCGGAACCGACAGAGCCATCGCTCGCTCCCGTCCCGTCCTTGAACCCATGTCGCGCGGAATCTCCGTCATCGGCCCCGAGCCACGCCAGGCCAACGCCGTCAAACTCGGCGGCAACTTCCTCATCAGCACCATGATTCAATCGCTCAGCGAGTCTTTCGTCTTTGCCGAATCGCAGGACATTTCCCCAGCTGTCTTTCTTGAAGCGGTCAACAGCGCCCTCTTCCAGTCGCCCTTTTACGCCGCCTACGGCAAAGTCATGCTCCACCCACCCGAGCAGGCCGGCGCCAGCATCAACCTCGGAGCCAAAGACACGCGTATGCTCCGTGAAGCCGCCGCCGCCCGCAATACCCGCCTCAGCCTCGCCGACAATCTCGCTGAAATCTTTGAACAAGCCCAACAAGCCGGCCTCGCCAACGAAGACTGGGCCGCAGGCCAATACCGCATCGCTCAGCGCCGCAGCGTATTGAATCCTTGAAAGATCTGGGTGCCCCATTCATGACGTAATCCGGGGCCCCCACAAACAGGTCCTCGTTTGTGGGGTGGAATTTCACCGCGCCATGAGTGGGAATCGATGAACCCAATCGAGCGCCTCTTCGGTCCCAAGGAAATTCCTGGAGCAGATCTAAAACATTCACAGCCGCACGTAACAGCCATCACCCCTCCCCACGCAACAATTCGCTAGGATAGTGTCATGAGCCTTAAGGGAAAAATCGTCTTCATCACCGGAGCCAGCGCCGGCATCGGCGCTGCCACTGCTCTCGCCTTTGCCGCCGAAGGAGCCCGTCTCCTGCTCGCCGCCCGCCGCGCCGGCCGCCTCTCCGAGGTCGCCTCGCGCGCCATGGAGCGTGGCGCTCCCTCCGTGCACTCCATCGACCTCGACGTGCGCGACCATCGCGCCGTGCAGAACGCCATCGACAACCTGCCGCCCGAGTGGTCCGAAATCGACATCCTCGTCAACAACGCCGGCCTTAGCCGCGGTCTCGACAAACTCTATATGGGCAAAATCGAAGACTGGGACGAGATGATCGACACCAACATCAAAGGCCTGCTGTACGTCACCCGCTGCGTCGTCCCAGGAATGGTGGTGCGCGGCCGAGGCCACATTATTAGTCTCGGCTCCACCGCAGGCGAACTCGCCTATCCCAATGGCGCGGTCTACTGCGGAACCAAGGCCGCGGAGCGCCTGATCAATGATGGTCTTCGCCAGGATGTCCTCGGCACGCCAATCCGCGTGACGAGTGTCGACCCCGGCATGGTCGAGACCGACTTCAGCCTCGTCCGCTTCCGCGGTGACACAGAACGCGCCGCCAAAGTCTACAAAGGAGTAAAGCCGCTCACGCCCGAAGACGTCGCCGAAGTCATCGTCTGGGCCGCCGCGAGACCCGCACATGTCAACATCGCCCGCGTCCTGATGACCACCGTCCACCAGGCCAACTCAATCATGTTTCACCGCAGCGAGTAGCTCAACGCACTTGAAAAGCCAGTGCCTCTGCAAAGAACTTTCCTGTGAGCGCGGTCATCTTGAACCCGATAGCACTTTCAAAAACAGATTGTCATCCTGAGCGGAGCAGCTTGGGGCCCCGTGAACGACAAGGTCGTTCATGGGGTAAGCGGAGCGAAGGATCCGCTTCATCACTGCTGTCGGACAGCCAGTAAAAAACCTGCGTCGCAACAGTATCCGTCTTACTCCAGCGCGTCGATCTGCGCCTCAATCTCCGACAATGCCGCTGACAATGCTGCCCGCCGCGACGCATTCGAAGTCCGCTGCGAAAGAATATTCTCGCGTTGAAGGTTCAATGCCTGTTTGCGCCGTTCGTTCGCGGCACGCTGGTCAGCGGCAACCCGCCGTTCTGCTTCCGTCATCAGTACCTCGCCGGGACGCGGAGGCTTCTGCTCGGTGGCGCTCGCCATCTGTTCTTCCACCGATTTACTTTCCCATCCGCGCGCCATATCTTCATTTTACGAGTGCTTGCAAATTTCCGTACCACGATCGCACGCATCCAATCACATTTGCACCATCCCACACCGGAGTCATCGTCCATGCGCGTCTGGCAGGTCCCGTCCTTCGGCATTGATTCTCTTGAGCTTGTCGAACGCCCCACTCCCGCTCCCGGTGCCGGCGAAGTTCTTGTTAAAATTCGCGCCGTCTCGCTGAACTATCGCGACCTGATGATGGTCAAGGGCGCCTACAATCCCAAACTCCGCCTTCCCCGCATCCCCTGCTCAGACGGCGCTGGTGAAGTCGCAGCCATCGGCGACGGCGTCACCGCATTCAAACCCGGCGACCGCGTCTGTGGCATTTTTATGCAGAACTGGCTCGATGGTCCGCCCACCCCCGCCAACGTCAAAGGCGCGCTCGGCGGCGACATCGACGGCACACTCGCTGAATACATCCTGCTCAAAGAGTCCGGCCTCGTCCGCATTCCCGATTACCTCAGCTTCGACGAGGCAGCCACGCTCCCCTGCACCGGCGTCACCGCATGGAACGCCCTTGCGCGCGCCAATCTCCAGCCCGGCTCCTCCGTTCTCATCCAGGGAACCGGCGGCGTTTCCATCTTTGCCCTGCAGTTTGCCAAGCTCCAGGGCCACCGCGTCCTCGGCATCTCATCGAGCGACGCCAAACTTCACCGCGCCTGCTCCCTCGGCCTCGACAAGGGACTCGACTACGGCGAAACCTCCGAGTGGGATCGCTGGATCCTCGAACAAACCAATGGCCAGGGTGTCGACCTCGTCGTCGAAGTGGGCGGCCTCGGCACTCTCGCGCGCTCTCTCCGCGCCGTCAAGATGGGTGGCATGATCGCGCAGATCGGTGTCTTATCCGGCCCCGCCGATCCCATTCCCGTCCCGCTCATCCTGCACAAACAGATTCGCATCCAGGGAATCTACGTCGGCTCGCGCCATGATTTCGAAGAGATGGACAAGGCAATCGCCTCCGCACAACTCCATCCGGTCTTTGCAGCCCGCCCGTGGACTGAAGCCAGCGAAGCCTTCCGCGAAATGGAGTCCGCAACCCACTTCGGCAAACTTGTCTTGCAGGTTCACTAGCCAATCCCGCCAACCAGTTGCAGGATCAAAAAGCCTCATGCTTGACCTTCGGCGCTTTGTCTTTGTCCTCCGGTGCCGCCAGGGGTGCCGGTGCAAGGTTCTTGAAGTTCATCAGCGTGTTGAAGATCATGCGGTACTCGCCCATGTTCTGCCAGCGCCACACAGGATTAGTCGCAAACATCACAACTTCGCCTTTGCCGTCCGCCGTCACCACCACCGCAGCCCTGCCCTTGATATCGTCGGCTCCGTTAAACAGCCCGCTCATCACAGACTTTTCCCCGCCCGGGAACCGCATCAGCACATCCTGCTTGTCCATCTCTTCCGGCATCCTGAACAGCGGCCCATTCGCATAACGGACTGGCACAGTCTTCGCCGAATAGCCATAAAAGATTGGATTTTCCGGATGGACAATCTCTGCTTCGACAATCGGCCCCGGAGCATAGAACTTCCCTGCCGGATTGCTGGTATCGATCTTCGGCGTCAAGGCGAAGGCCGGAGGAAAATTGCTCGATGTGCCGAGAGTGACCAGAAGGCCCCCTCCTTCGGTAAACTTTTCCAGTTCCACCACTCCCGCTGCGCCCATCCCCCCCGAGATATCGTCCGAAGAGCCGTAATCACCGAGAAATTTGAAGCGATCTGTTTTCTGATACGACAGCGGTTTGTCCGTCTTGGGAATGCCGTTGATCAGGGCATTCGCTGACCGCACCTGGTTCGGAATCAAAATAAGGTCGTAGTCCTTCGCGAGATTCCCCGCAAGCACGCGCTCCTTGAAAATCAGATCGTAAGGCACCTTGTACTGATCGAAGGTGTAGCGCACCCAACCCACATCCTGCGTGCCCGCCCACGTACTCAACATGGCAACGCGCGGCAACGCGGCCGGGTGCTCTGCCACCTGCGGAGACGCGGCCAGTCCCACAACATTCAATCCAAGCTGTGCGGCAAGCGGCTTCAAAGTTGACCCCGCGTCTGCAGGCACCAGAAAAGTGCCTGCGGGGAACGTGACACCCGCGGCGATGAATGACTTCTCCGCAATTTGTACCGGGACGTCTTTCAAACCATAGCGAAGCGTCACCATGTTGGGAGAGCCGTGATCCGGCACGGCATAGACTGCGGAAACCGCGGCGCCCTTCAGCGCTCCCACCGGCGTGTACTCATCCACCGGATCAACAGCCAGCGCCTGCACGGCAATATCTTTGGTCGGCTTCACCACTGTGTTGGTCATCAGCCCCATGGTCCACGCGCTGTCGTCGTAAGTCGTCAGTTCCGGGTCAGGGTCTGTCTGTTTGATCAGCAGCGTCTTGGCCAGCGGGCCGTAAGGCTGATTCGTCTTCACAACGAACGATCCTGCCGGATACTCCCCATCGCTCAGCTTGGCCGCGGCCTTCAGGCGCCCCACTTCAATCCCCTGCATGCGCAGGATATGAATGACAAACGCGACCCTCGTAAGATCCTCCTGGTCCGACGGAAGAATGAATCCGTAAGGCTCCTCCTTCGTCCCCGCCGTCACAGCATTCCGGCTCTTGACATAAAAATTCTCTAGCAGGACCTTGGGAAACGCAGCAGCAAACTGCAGCGACATCAGCACGCCCGTCTCCGCATAGTTGGTGTTATCGCGCATCGACCACAAGACATGCTCCGGCGGCGGATTCGGACGATACCACTGCCGCTTCGTGAAGTTTCCGAAAGCACCGCCCCCGCCGCCACCGGTGATAGCCGGATTAGGCTCCCAGATTGTGCGCTCCATCGTCGTCGCCCCGGCATTGCCCATAATCTCGTAGAAGCGCATCAGCCCGTTGTGGTTCGTCGCCATGATCGCGACATATCCCGGCGACCACGCATCAACATACCCATGCGTCCACACCCCAGGCATGCCGTAGCTCGTCAGCCGGCTCATGTCCCAGTTGGCAAGCATCGGCAGCTCGCCATACACAATCGGATCCCACAACGGATTCTGCGGAGCCTGGCCGCTGTAGATATACAGAAGCGGCACCGACTCATGCAGGTCGTGCATGATCGGCGGATGCCACTCTAGATACCAGCGCAAAAAATTCTGGTTCGCCATCCCTGCATAATTAATGTCGCGGTTGTCATCGTGCTTGGTGTACTTGCCCCAATACGGCACACCCGTCATCTTTTCGTAGTCGGTAACGTCCACGTTGTGCGCGTAGTACCAGTCGATCGAGCGATCGCGCCCATCCGGATCGGCCACCGGCATGATCGCCACAATCACCTCCGAACGAATCTTCTCAATCAGCGGCGAGTCTTCCGACACCAGTCGATACGCCAACTCCATCAGCATCTCCGGCGGCCCCAATTCGGCGCTGTGCAGTCCTCCTGAAAGCGTATAAATCGGCTTGGTTTTGGCAATAAGCTCATGAGCCTCCACGTCGCTCAATCCGCGCGGATCCGCAAGCCGCGCAAGATTCTTGCGTTCCTCATCCAGGTGCGCTATCGAATCCTCCGAGCCGACAAAAACGATGACGGAGTCGCGCCCTTCCTCCGTCTTCCCGATACGCATCACCTTCACCCGACCCGTGTGCGCCGCTAGCGTCTCGTAATAGCGAAGGACATCGGCGTAGTAGGTGAGCTGTTTCGGCGCTCCAATATGGTGGCCGAGCACATCGTGAGGCGAAGGTACAGCAGATCCGGCGGGGAGGTGATCCACAAGGGGGCTCATGAATTCAGGCTTCGTGGTCCATTCCTTGACACGCGCCGCGTAATCGGGATCCATCGTCTGCGCCGCCGACACCAGCGAGCAAACACAACACACAACCAGCAGAACCGCGGGGAAGCGTCTCAACATTGGCTCATTCTCCGATGTAATCAGAATTCTCGACCCATAGTAGCGCACCGCATGGCCGTCATCCGTCCCGGACCCTTATGTCTCACAACTTCGCTTTCCACGGAACTCTCCCATGTCCCGCTTCCCAGCGCCAACTGGAGCGGCGTTAATCGCAGAAGTCGATGTCATCGCGAAATCGAGCATTTTGGCCAAATATCGATTGACGATACGACTTGAAACATATAAATTCAATAGTATTGGCGCGTCCCACATGCCCTCCCCGGCGCCCCAGTTCGATCTCGCTTGAACAGCGGGTCGGTCCCGCGCCAGATCCGCCTTTCGGGAAATCGAATGCTCAGGTACACCATACTTCGATATGCCTTCCTGCTTCCTTTCGCACTCAGTGCTGCCTTTTCCTTTGGGCAGATCTCCGCCAGTCTCTCCGGTCACATCACCGACTCAACCGGCGCTGCCATTCCCGCCGCCACCGTCAGCGCACGTAATCTCGAAACAGGACTGTCCCGAACGGCTCTCACCAATCCGTCGGGCTGGTACCAACTCCTCCAGTTGCCGATTGGGCGGTATGAGATTCACGCCGGCAAGCCAGGCTTCGCCGACGAGATCCGCAAAGGAATCCTCCTCGTCGTCGGTCAGGATGCAACCGCCAATCTCTCCCTCCAGGTCGGACCAGTCAAGCAGCAGATCACGGTCAATGAGAATGTCCCTGTCGTCAACGCATCCACGCAGGATATTTCTGGCCTCGTCAGTGAGCACCAGGTACGAGACCTCCCGCTTAACGGTCGCAGCTACGATCTCCTCCTCACCCTCAATCCCGGCATCGTCAACTTCACGTCGCAGAAGACGGGCGGCATCGGCGTGTCGAATTCAAGCACCGGCAACAACTTCGCGGTTTCTGGAAATCGTCCTCAGCAAAACCTGTTTCTGCTGAATGGCATTGAATTCACCGGCGCCGCTGAAAACAACATGCAGCCCGGCGGCCCCAGTCAGCAATTATTGGGCGTTGAAGCCGTCCGCGAATTCAACGTTCTCCGTGATTCTTACGGCGCAGAATACGGCAAGCGTCCCGGTGCGCAGGTCATCATCGTCACGCAATCGGGCACCAATCAGCTCCACGGCTCCATCTACGAGTACCTGCGCAACAACGCGCTTGACGCGCCCAACTACTTCGATCAAGGATCGGCGCCTCCCTTCCAGCGCAATCAGTTCGGAGCCGCGCTCGGCGGACCCCTCAAGAAAGACAAGGCATTTCTCTTCGGAAACTACGAAGGCTTCCGACAGCACCTTCATCAAACCTCCGTCGCCTTTGTGCCCGATCTCGCTTCGCGCGCAGGAGCCGTGCCCAGCGTGCAACCGCTTCTGAGTCTCTGGCCCACGCCTCCGGCCAATGCGCCTGACTTCAACGGAATCGCCCAGGTCTTCGGCAGTCCTCTGCAGACCGTCCGCGAGGACTTTGGAACAGCCAGGTTCGACCTGACAGTTTCGCCGCAAGACACACTCTCCGCGGTCTACACCATTGACGACGGCGGCGACGTCACAGCCACCACAGCCAATCCCTTCAGTACCGACATCCTCAATCTCCGCGAACAAGTGCTCAGCCTCGACGAAACCCACGTCTTCTCCCCATACCTGACCAATGTCGCACGCACCGGCTATTCCCGCGCCGCCTACTTTTTTACCGGAGAGCCCACTCCCGGCACTCCCGCCGCTCAGGTTCCCGGCTTCATCAGCGGACGCCCCGTAGGCGCCGTCGTCGTTGGCGGCAGCGCTGCTTCTAATCCCCAGGCCCAGATCGGATTGGCCGGAAGCAACAACGGTAGCAATCTGCCCATCGTGCGCAACCTCTTCACCTATGAGGATCGCCTCACCTGGCTACATGGCCGGCACCAGTGGAATTTCGGGACATGGTTCCAGAACTTCCAATCCAACGAAACCCTCAATCTCAGCCAATTCGGTCAGGCAACTTTCGCCAGCCTGCAAACATTTCTCACTGGAACCACCGGCAGCTTCCTCTACAGCCCCGCGCCCACTGAGATGAACTGGCGCTCCCTCTTCGGCGCCGTCTACGCGCAAGATGTGATTCATGTGACTCCGAAGCTCACGCTCAGCCTCGGCTTTCGCGGCGAGTTCTCCACCGGCTGGAACGAAGCTCACGACCGCGCCGCAAACTACACCTTCACCAACTCCGTCATCTCCAGCCAGCCGCACGTCGGCCATAGCGCCTTTACCGAGAACAACGCCCGCTTCCTCGCCCAGCCCCGCGTAGGCCTTGCGTGGAACCCGCGCCACGAAAAGACCGTCGTCCGCGCAGGCTTCGGCATGTATAACCAGCTGCTCGACGATCTCGGCTACCGCATGGATCAGAATGCGCCCTTCAACCCCACCTACAGCATCGCCGCACTTCCTGTAGCGAGCCTGCCCATCAACCCCACCGCCCCCACACCTGCCAAGGCCCTCCTCGTACCCGGCGGCGTTCAACCCGATGCCAAAATGCCTACACTCATCTCCTATTCGTTGCGCCTCGAGCAGGAACTCACTCCGAATACGTCGCTCACCCTGGGCTACGTCGGCTCACACGGTTACCACGAACTCATCGGCATCGACGGCAATACGCCGACCCCGGCAATCTGCCCCGCATCTCCCTGTCCAGCAACCTATCCCGCAAATTTCCCCGGCACACTCGCCAATGCGCCAGTCCCCGCCGGATCCTTCTACATCCCCGCGGGAACGCCGAAAGCAAATCCATCGCTGGCCAATACCTGGACGTGGTTTTCCAAAGGCGACAGCAACTACAACGCTCTCCAGGTCGACGTGAATCATCGCTTCAGCCACGACCTCACTCTGCGCGGCGTCTACACCTGGGCAAAAGCCCTCGACAACGGCGACTCCCTCAATCAGACAACCGCCGGAAACGCCCCCGGCCTCGCCTCCAACCCCTATAACCTGCATGCCGACTGGGGACCAGCCACCTACGATGTCCGCAACATCGGCGTCCTCAGTGCCGTCTACGCCCTGCCCTTCGGACACGACAAAGCCTTAGGTCACGATCTGCACGGTTTCGCGCATGCCGCTGTCAGCGGATGGTCCGTGAACAGCATCGTCACCCTGCAGTCCGGCTTCCCCATCACCCCGCAGCTCAGCTACAACCCCTCCAACGATGGCGACACCCGCAACCCCGTGCGCCCATTCGTCAATCCCGACTTCCACGGACAAATCACTCTCGGCAAGCCCGCGCAGTGGTTCAATCCCGCCGCATTTCTCGCGCCCCCCGCCAACAGCGGATTCTGGGGCAACCTCGGCCGCGACACACTCACCGGACCCGGCTTGGCCACATGGGACTTCTCCACCTTCAAAGACGCAAAAATCCACGAACGCATGACGGCCGAATTCCGTGCCGAGCTTTTCAACCTGCTCAACCGCGCCAACTTCAATACACCCAACCTCATCGTCTTCACCCCGACAGGCGTCTCCGGCACCGCCGGCGCCATCACCAGCACCTCCACCACCTCCCGCCAGGTCCAGTTCGCCTTGAAGCTTCTCTGGTAGATAACGTCACAAACGAACACACTTGAAACTCGATGAGTCAATGTTCTGCAACAAGGGCACGACTGTAGACGTGCCGCGGAGCTTCAAATTTTTCATCACAGCACTGTCATCCTGACGCGCAGCGGAAGGATCTGCCCTGAAAATTCAAATACCAGCACGAACCGCGGGTGCCCCATCCTTGCGCAGCAAGGGTGGGACAGCATGATTCCAACCAGCCGCATTTTCATCGTCTTGGATGTCGCGCAGCGACATCGATGACTGCGGTTCCCTTTCGACACTTCCGAGTTGGTGGTGACACTCGCACGCGTCATCGGTTTTGTGTCAGGGCACGGCTTTAGTCGTGCCGCAAAGCCCCGAAAAACGACGGGCTTCAGCCCCTGGGGGACGTCGCAAGCGAAACTTCCGCATCGGCGGCGGCTCACCAACAATCTCAAACCGTTTGTCATCCGGACCGAAGTGGAGCGATCGCCCTGAAAACTCAAATACCAGCACGAACCGCGGGTGCCCCATCCAAGCTCCGCTTGGGTGGGAAACCATGATTCCAACCAACGGCATTTTCATCGTCTTGGATGTCCCGCAGCGACATCGATGACTGCGGTTCCCTTTTCGATACTTCCGAGTTGGCGGTGATACGACCGGAACCTCGGTGTCGCATGACTTATATAGGCCTCAGCATTGCGTATTCGCTGATTCAGCCTAGTGCGCTAGTCCCTCTGGAATTCAGTCACGCTGTCGAAGCATAGTCTTCCGGCTCGAACGAAAACCGAGGTAGAGCCACCTTCGAGACGCTTTGCTAGCGCCCAGTCCGGGTCTCCTTCAACCGTCGTCATTGAAAGAAGGTGGAGTCCATTCGACAATTGCAGGTCAATTTCCGGCAGTCTTCCATAGAGGGAAACTGATTCAACTCTTGCCCCCTCCATTCGCGTAAATGCTCTCGGCCAGCGCGCACCATCACTCCAACTGCCGCACCAAATTCGGCGTTTGCCTTCTATCCGCCAACTCCACTCAATCATCAACGTCCACTCCCCGCGAGGGTTACCCGGCGAGCCATCGCGCCTCTGTCTCCGTTCCACCATTCCAAACTCAAGGAAAATCGCTGACCCATATCCTTGCCAGATTCGGCTCAAGGGCAGGTTGATCAGAGACGCGGTGAAGGATGTGAAATCGAAAGGGCCGACTCTGTTCACTGTTTTCATTTGGATCAGTTTACGCTTGCATTCGAGGCGGTCTGTATTCGAGCTTTGGAGTTCCGGGAGTATCGTCGCCAATCCGGAAGTTTGCCAATCAATTCCCAACTCATGTTGTCAGGCTCGAAGTCCAGCGCTGCCTTTCAGCCATTTCGGCCAGTCAACCCGCTCATCCCGCCATCCCCTGCTAACCCCCTCAAAACAAAGGGCAAATCTTATTCGTAACTTTGCAGATTATTTCGCAGATAGGCGTACGCTGATTCTGTGTGCCAAACCTCGACCACCGCGCGATTCCTGATTATCAGTATTTGTCCCGTGAAGGAAACTCCGGACACCCCGGATACCATCCCTAAGTCCAATGCTGAGACGACTGTGTGGCTAACTCCAATCCGCAGACGACTTTAGTGCTCTCGCTTGCTGTAAACGGTTGAAACAAGGGACTTTCCGTGCACAGACGGGGGGGGGGAGGGGTACCATATCCTTTGAAGCGGAGGTACTCCGTCAAAACGGATCTTCGGAGCACAGCCATGGCACAACTGATCGCAATCCAGGGCGACATCAGCACAATCAGCGTCGACGCAATCGTCAACGCTGCCAACACCTCACTCCTCGGCGGCGGCGGCGTCGACGGAGCGATCCACCGCGCCGCAGGCCCTGACTTGCTGGATGAGTGCCGAAAACTGGGCGGCTGTGAAACGGGAAACGCAAAGGCAACGCCGGGCTTTCTTCTGCCGGCAAAGTGGGTGTTCCATGCCGTCGGTCCCGTCTGGCAAGGCGGCGCACACGACGAAGACGATCTGCTGGCAAGCTGCTATCGGCGATGCCTCGAACTGGCGAAGGCGCACAACGTGCAAGCGATCGCCTTTCCAGCCATCAGCACCGGCGTCTATCACTTTCCCCCGAAACGCGCTGCGCGCATCGCGATCGATACAGTAAGAGAAAATGTGGTCGCCAGCGGAGTCGATGTGGTGAAGTTCGTCTGCTTCAATGCCGAGACGCTGGCGATCTACCAGCAGTTTCTGGCCGAGCCGCCACGTCCGCCCGTTGCATGATTCTTGGCAGCCTCCGCGTGAGTCGAGGAATCAATTCAATCGAGGAGTAGAGATGGATTACGTCAATCTTGGCCACACTGGAATGAAAGTCTCCCGCATCTGCCTCGGCTGCATGACCTATGGCCGCCCACCCGCACCGAACGAACCGAAAGCCGGCCGCCACCTCTGGGCGCTTAATGAAGAAGAAAGCCAGCCCTTCCTGCGCCAGGCGCTCGACCTCGGCATCAACTTCTTCGACACCGCCAATGTCTACTCCAGCGGCGACAGCGAGCGCGTAGTGGGCAAATTCCTCAAAGCCAATACCCGACGCGAAGCGGTAGTCATCGCCACCAAGGTGCATGGCGAAATGCGCGCCGAGCCAAACGGCCGCGGCCTCTCACGCAAGGCCATCCTCTTCGAACTGGATCAAAGTCTCAGCCGCCTGGGCACCGACTACGTTGACCTCTATCAGATCCACCGCTGGGACTATGAAACGCCGATCGAAGAGACCCTCGAAGGTTTACATGATGTCGTGAAGGCCGGAAAAGCACTCTATATCGGCGCGTCTTCCATGTTCGCCTGGCAGTTTGCAAAAGCGCTCTATCTGGCCGACCTGCACGGCTGGACGCGGTTCGTATCCATGCAGAACCACTACAACCTGCTCTATCGCGAAGAAGAACGCGAGATGATGGGACTCTGCGCCGATCAGAAGATCGCTGTCATTCCCTGGAGCCCTCTCGCCCGCGGCCGACTGACGCGCGCATGGCAGGCCGAAACCACCAGGCGGGCGGAGACAGATAAATTCGGCAACACCATGTATTCCCGCACCGAGCAGGACGACAAAAAGGTCGTCGACCGGCTCGGAGAGATCGCCGAACTGCGCGGTGTGCCCCGCGCACAAGTCGCCCTCGCCTGGATGCTGAGCAAGCCTGTGATTACTGCTCCCATCGTCGGAGCCACCAAGCCGCATCACCTCACAGACGCAGTCGCCGCGCTCGCGCTGAAATTGACGCCCGAAGAGATTGCTAACCTTGAGGAGCCCTACACACCCCATCCAGTGCTGGGTTTCAGCTAGATTGAAGCTGCGGAGATTCCGGGCGACTCGATCTATTGCACGATATACATCACCGAAGTGCTCGACATGTGAAGCGTGCCCTTTGGTGCGAAAGGAATATTGTAAGGGAACGTATAACTCACCACAATTTGCACCCGGCTACCCATGTTCTCGTTCCCGTCCGGATACGTTGTATTTGCGCTCAGCGTGCCACTGCCAAGATTCGGCCAACCCAGGCGCGTCACCACGTTGTTGATTGTCGTCGCCGAAGCCGTACACGAAGCGCCAGTGCTGGTTTGGCAAGTAGCCCCCCGCACCATCGCGTACCGGGTGCCTTCACGCGCCGACTCTGAAATCATGCAAAAACTGTAAAACGCAAGACAGATCTCAATCATCATCAGCGTGAACGCAGCGATGATCGGCAGTGTTAACGCCACCTCAATGATGGCCTGGCCCTGCTCGCTCCCTCTCCTGCGATTTTGATTCAACCGGCCCACCATTACTCCTGAACTTCCATCACCGAAGTACCGCTTACGGTCCAGACCTTCGGCAGCCCCGGACAAGTCACGGGTGGGGTGATGCTCATGCTCGAGACGACCCGCACAAACTGGAGGTAGTGGTTGCCTGCATTCGCAGGACACGCCGCAGACGCCGCGATCTGCGATGGATACTGGGTTCCATCCACGGCGCTCGAGCATGCGAAGTACGTAGTCGGCGTCACCGTAACGTTTGTTCCAAAATCCGCTGCCTCCGCCTGCGCAGCTCTTTGGATCCCCGCGGTGTCCCCGGCAAATGTGGAGCTGATCATGCCGTACATCGCACCCGCGTGTGCGCTGTTCGACAATTCAATCGAGTCATATACCAGCAACGCAATTTCCGAGCTTCCTAAAAGCAGCGGAGTGCCAAAGATTCCAAATGCGAACGCAAATTCGAGTGCGGCATTTCCCGCATTGTTCATCAACCGCTTACGCATCCGCTTCGCGATCGATCGGCACTTGTCAGAACTTACAAGATTTCGGATCATAGATACCCTCACTCCACCAGTTTGGCTACAGAAAGATTCAGCGTTCCCAGGCTCGATATCGAATAGCTGTTCAGCGCTGCTCCGCCCGACATCGAAAGCGTCTGCGCTACAAAATCCATCGTCAAAGTCGTACCCGTTCCGTTATTCAATGTCACCGCAGCGTTCGGCGCGTATACCAGTCCCGAGAAGTTCGAGTTTGAACCACCCTGGATTGTCACGTTGTTGCCCATCGCATAAAGGAGCGTCTGCGGCACGCCGCTCACGGTCGGTGCTGCTAGCTTGGCTGTAACGCCATTGGTAAAGTTCACGTTCCCACCGACATAAAACTGGACACCCGTCCCCGTAACGGGCGCACCGCCCCCGGTCGTGAAGTTGCCCTGGATGTAGTAGGTATACCCCGGCGAAAACGTCACCGATGCCGCATTGCTGGTATCCAGACTTGTGAAGCAGACCGTTTGGTTCGATGTGCTCTCTCCTGCCAGCGGCAACGTGTAAGCTCCCGTGTAATTGTTTGCTGCCGTCCATCCCTGAATCGGATTGCTGTAACAGGGAAGCCCGTTAGGAAGCGTCGGCACCGTCAGTACCGGCTTGCATTGGGTTGTAATCCCCTGCACAACCTTTGTCGACGACGTAATCAATCCGTTGTTATTGATGTTGCTGCTGTTGTCCCATGTATTCGATACTGTGCCTAGCGAAACCGCATTCAGGGTTGCGCTGCTCACAATCCCCACTGCATTGCTGCTGCTCGAGTCCACGGTCACGCCGCACTGTGTCGCGTTGATTTGCCCGTTGTTGCTCATGCTCAGACCCTGGCCCGTGGGCGCTTCAAGACAGATACAGGTTGGGCTGCTTAATCCTCCCCCGGCTACGGCCCGCGCCGAGACCGTCATGCTGCTCGCGCCGTGTCTGAACGCAGAAAGGAAAAATGTGGGAATCGGCCTGGAGACATCCGCTTCAATAAAACTCGACGACCCAGAGTAATTACCGGTCGTTGGAGTCTTCAACGTTACCGTCGCAGGATTTATTGATGCCGCCGGATCGAATCCGTTCATCTTCGACATCGCGTTAGCGACGGACTGCTCGTTTGAACTGTTCCCTGAGTTCGCTTCCTCGGCGGCCGCCACCGCGGCGGCATCGGCTGCCGCTTGGGCCATCCGTTTCTCATGAAACAAATAGCCCACATCGATCCCGAGCGCCAGAAAGCCCAGAACGAAGAGCCCGATGAAGATCACGATAATCATCGCGGCTTGTCCCCGCTCATCGGCCAAAAGACCGAGGTGTCCCGCACGTTCAGATTGACCGGAAGCCCTTTGATCTCTGACGCCAGGAACCCATAAGATTGGGTTAAAGGATAAAGCTCCGAATATTCTCTGCATTTTGCACCATAAGTAATCAGATAATTGCCTATAGGTAATGATTACTAAGATCGTAGGCGACTGGCAGGCCTTTGGAGTTACCACTTTCGTGTATTCGGCGTCCCACTTTGGGAAATCTACGTCCAGGCGAATCCACATCTCAATCGGATTTCAAATCCGTTCTAGTGATTGGCTGGGTGCTTGATTTGTCCCACCACTCCTCGCCAAACATTACGTTTTGATCAATTAGCGGTCGGAAAGCCATTTCGGTCCGGCCAAAAGGAGCTAACCTTGAATTCGCACTCCCGTCGAAGCGGTCGGGACCAATTTCAGCCAAGGACAACCTGCCTCCGGTGCAGCATGCCATCCATCTCGTGACGCATCAGCAACCTGCGTCCGTTCTTCCGGCGAATTGCCATTGCGCCCGGCCCTTCCTTCGGATCATTTCTGGGCTTGTCTGCGTCGGCGCGGCCTTCATGGCCGGATGCGGAGCCGGACCCGTCACGGCTACCGCATCCAATGCAGCATTTTCCATCTCACCGGGCTCCTCGCTCATTGACACTAGTTGTACTGGTTGCAACGCTCTCAATGCACATGCCGCCCCTGTTCAGCAATTCAACAGCACATCAGCCGCGCCCGTCTCGTGGTCCGTCAGCGGAGGCGATCCCGTCGCGGGTCCAGGCAAAATCAACGATCAAGGCCAGTACACCCCTCCCGGTTATCTCAGCGCCGAACGGGCCGAGGTCCTGGTCACTGCAACCCTGAAATCCCAGCCCAGCCTTCGCGCAACCTCCGTGCTGACACTGACGCCTGGATTCCTGCAGCCGCTCACGCCGGAAAACGCCGCCATCGGACCCAGCGGCTCCGTCACCGTAACCGGCTACCTGGCCGAAGCTGGCGGATCCGGCGAAATCCACTTCGCGCTTGCTGCTTCAGCTTCCGGCAGTCCCGGCGGCCAAGGCACATTGAGCGCAACCACCTGCCAGCGCTCCCGTCGCGCCTTTACGTCCTGTTCAGTCACATATTCCGCGCCCTCGCCGGTTGTCGGCACGGGTGTCACCTATGTCGTGGCCACCCTCCCAGGTTCTCCCTCGAGGATTGAGACTGCAGTGCTCCTCAATTCTCCTGGGGTAAACAGCAATCCTGCCGCCCACCAGGGCCCCCAATCCGGCCCCATTCTCCTCGGCAGTTCCGGTGGCAACAACAACGACTTCGATGAAAAAGGGAACAACATCGTCGACTGCTGCAGTGGGACTCTCGGCGCCCTGCTTCAGGACTCAAGCGGCCGTCAGTACCTGCTCAGCAATAACCACGTTCTGGCGCGCAGCGATCAGGCCGCCGTCGGCGATACCATCGTTCAACCCGGACTCATTGACAATAACTGCATCCCCAACGGCGACGGCACCGGAACAGTTCCTGTTGCAGCACTGACCGCATGGCTGCCGCTTCGTTCCGCGCAAACCAACGTTGACGCCGCTATCGCTCAGGTTGCCTCGCATACTGTCGATCCCTCCGGTAACATTCTCGAGCTTGGTCTGCGCCAGCCCGACGGCTCGCTGGGCCCAGCGCCTCCCGGAATCTCGTCTACCGGAGGCAAAGGCGAAAATGCAACCCTGCAGTTGCGCGTCGCCAAAAGTGGTCGCACTACCGGCCTCACCTGCGGCAGGGTCAGCGCCATCGACCTCGACGTCTCAGTCGACTACTATCGCGACTGCGCCGAAACCAGACCCTATTTCACCAAAATCTTCACCAACCAGATCGCCGTTAGCGGAGATCATTTCGGCGACGCCGGCGACTCGGGTTCGCTGCTTGTTGACACCGCCGATGCCGAACCCGTCGGGCTGTTTTTTGCCGGCGGCATTGACGACTCTGGCGTCAGCCACAGCATTGCCAACCCCGCCCCCGACGTGCTCAATGCCCTCGCCACACAGATGACAGGTGACACAAGTTTCTCCTTCGTCGGCGCCACCGACCACGCGGTTAGTTGCCTCAGCTATGGCGACAGCACCATTGCCTCAGCTCAGGCGCGCGTGCTCAACGACGTTGAGGCATCGCGCCAGCAGGCTGCCCTTGTCGCGGGCCGAGCTCTCGTTAATCCGTCCGCCGGCATCCTCGGCATCGCCCCAGGAAAGAGTAACGATGAACCCGGATCCGCTTCGTTAATCGTGTATGTCGACGAGAGCCTTGCTCCCGTGGTTCCCGCAGCGGTCGAGGGCGTGCGTACGGTCATCATCCCAACTACCGCCCGGGCTGTCGCTCTCGGTTCCGCGCCCTCAACAGCTCTTGATGCGAGCCTTCCGCCGCTCACGGCATCCACAATGGCGCCCGCTCTTGCAGCCAAGATCCAGAGCGCTCACAAGCTCATGGTGCAGAATCCCGAATTCTTCGCAATTGGCGTGGGTCAGAGTTTCGACGATCCTCGCGAGACGGCCCTCGTTATCTATGTCGACCGCCGGAACATTCCCGCACAGCTCCCATCCACCGTGAACGGGATCCGTACGCGTTACGTCTTTATGGATCGCCTGCACGTCACGCGTTCGTATGCGTCGGCCTTTCCCGCCCCGCATCGTTGCGTGCCCCATTCCGAGGCTGAATTACCAGGTGGCAATGAGTTGTTCAAGCCGCGCGAACTCGATCTCCCATAATCCCTTGACCGGCCCTTGAATTTTCCCTCGCCGGCCGATGATTCGCTCACATGCTTTCCAGGCAAATCATAAAACAGAGGGCGCCTGCAAAGTTAAACTGCAGATCCCGTCCACTCCAACTTGCGGCCCGCACTCGCACAAGAAGAGAGGGCGCCAGGATCCTGGCGCCCTCTCTTTCACTCCGCAACCCTTTGGTTGGTCCTCCATTCGCCCCGCTCTCACTTCGCCCCAGACCGTCCAAAGTCGTAGACCACACCAATTGTCACTCCGTTGGGATTAAGATCGTGCGGTCCAAAAATCGTGTGCCAGAATTGATAATCGTACTCCGCTCTTGCAGAGAAGCGACTCCAGAAACGCACATCGGCACCCGCACCGGGCTCGAACACAACTCTCGTGTCGTGAGAGTACGTCGATCCGGGGCTCGGGAAATCGATGCTGCCGATTCCCAATAGATACTTCCCAAAAGGGCGAATCCGTCCCTTGCGGCGAAACTGATACAGGGGGCCACCCAGTGCCGTATCCATCCGGTGGCCTGGCAAATACGATGGGGTCGCATAGTTTATGTCGCGGCCCTCAAATTCAAGCGCCAGGCCGTCCAGACGCGGCGGCATGTGCGGGAGGCGCCAGTCTACCCACATCGTAATTCCCACCTGGCGCGGGTTCTGGATGCCCCAGTCATCCGAAAAATCCGATACACCCGCTCCAACTGTGAACGGTAGCTTCCCTTCCTCGGCCGAATACGTCACCTGGGCACGCGCCGTTAACGCGGCACCAATCGAGAATAAAGCCACGACCGGCAAAACCATCGACTTCCATCGCATGTTGTCTCTCCCTCCCGGATTTCCACTCTCCCGGTATGTGGCTTCGCGGGAAAAGCGTTCAACAGACAGTAAATTTGGCAGATCGAATCGGGACAATCACTGCATTGTGATACAAGCTGCACACCGGCGACATGCGCGGAGGGAAAACTTCACCCTAGTGAAGCAAATCGCCCGCCTCGTCGTATATGGCATGTAGGAATGAGCCTAGCATCTTTACTCTTGATTCAGCCATGACCTTTGAGCCTGTTAGACTCGTCTGGTTGGCCAAATGGTTAACCGCATTCTTCAAAACCGGAACAATTGAACTGAAATTCGGGTAACGCGAATCCCGTCCGACCTTTACCGCCGCCCGCAGAATCCCAATCGCGCCAAGTTGTTCCAGAATGTCTGCGTCTCGAATCAGATTTCCTTCCACGGTTGTTGGTTCGTCCTTCGCCTGGTGATAGCGGATCGCTTCCTCGACTCCCCCCAGTTTTTCCGCAGGGAATCCCCACTCCGTCAACAGTTCCCTGCTACGGCGTATGGTGTACGGAACGTGATCCCACTGCGAAAGTTGCGCCGGATCTTGCGGCCGATGTCCCAAAAACACACCAAGGTCATGCATCCAGGCCGCGGCAAACAGAATATCGTCGTCATATTCCATCCCTTGGCCGATCTGCGTGGCCAGTGCGTACAGTCTGGCCTGGTGGCCAAATTTGTCTTCCGGCTGCGCTTCTACCCGAATATATGCAACCACCGACTCCCGCCAGTCCCCGTTCGTCATGCGGCCTGCGTGCTCCAGCGCGGAGTGATCCGAATCAAATCCAGCCCTCCCATATCTTGAATCGCAAAAACCGGCGACGATGCCGGAACCGCGACAATTCCACGCGCGGGCAACTCTACCGTTCCAAAGCTTGCGCTCGCCAGTCGACCGCTACCCTCCGCGGCAAACAAATACTCTAGACTGGCCTTCGATTCCTCTTCGCGGCGCAGGCTTGTGCTTGACCTGCTGACTTCGACCGGGATTCTCTCCACGCAAAAATACTCGCTCTCCACCAACACAGTACGATCTGCCAAAATCCTCGGCATCACCTTGCCGGCCTTCGTCTTCAGCCGCGCAGCCTCCAGCGATTTCTCAATGTGCAGTGCGCGGCCGCGACCGTAGTCGTACATTCTGTACGTCAAATCGCAATTCTGCTGTGTCTCCAACAGCACTGAACCAGGCCAGATTGCGTGCACCGTTCCCGCATCCACATAGATCATGTCGCCCGCGTGCACCGGAAGCAGCTTCAGACTCTCCTCCAACGTTCCGCCTTCGATGCCCGCTCTCACTGTCTCCATGGTGACTCCTGCCTTCAGCCCCGCAGCGACCTGCGCTCCCGCTTCGGCGGCCAGCGCATACCAGCACTCGGTCTTGCCTCGGGGCTGACCATACTTCTGCGCCAGCCGATCATCGGGATGCACCTGCACGCTCAACTTCTCGCGTGCAAAAATTACCTTGATCAGCAGCGGTGAATCGCCCGTCGGTGCATCTTCCCCCAGCATCGCCCCCGGCATTTCTTCAAAAATCTCGCCCAGCGTTTTGCCGGCATGCGACCCCGTCCCCACAGCGCAATCATCCCCCGTCAGCCACACTTCGCCGATGGGTTCGTCCTTCGCCTTGCGGTCGTACCAGGGATGCAAATCCTTCCAGCCCCACACGCGACCAACAAAGCGCGGCTCTATCCGGAATGGCGCCATCGCAGCGAATATGTTCCGCCCATTAGCAGGCACGCGGTCCACCGATATCCTTCTGAAGATTCGCGATTTTCCAGAATGCGCACCAGAATCGCTTCAGCGGATTCTATCCTACGCCCTGTTCAACATTTTCCAGATGAACTGGTTCTCAAAAACAGTGGTAACCGGCAATTTCTCCTTGGCGACTTTCCCATTCCAAGTGGCCCAGAGGCAATTCTTCCTCTGCCATTTCCCCGTCGGTATCAAGACAACCTTCGACGCCGTTGCCGATCCACAAACTCACGATGCGAACGTCGTAATTCGACTGGCAAAGCCGTAAGCAGCACGGTATCCTCGCTCCATGATTCTCACTCCCGCCTTCGACCACATGTTCCAGCTCCCCATCCCCGTCCTCGAGAAGGTGCTGCGGCCCGTCATCGTGTACCTCGCGCTCGTCCTTCTGCTGCGCCTCTTCGGCAAACGCGAACTGGCGCAATTGAACCCTTTTGACCTCGTCGTTCTGCTCTCCCTTTCAAATACCGTGCAGAACGCCATCATCGGCGACGACAACTCCATCACCGGCGGCGTTATCGGCGCCTTCACCCTGCTCGCCATTAATTGGTTCGTGGTCCGCGTCCTCTTCCGTTCTCCGCGATTGACCCGAGTCCTAGAGGGACGTGCCTCCGTCCTCGTTCGCGACGGCCACATCGATCCCAAGGCGCTTCAGCGCGAAGCGCTCACCCGCGAAGAACTCATCGAAGTCATTCACCGCCAGGGCTTCGAGCACGTGCACGACGTCCATCGCTGCGAACTCGAACCCAACGGCACGTTCTACGTTGAGGGCGTCGATCCCTCCGTCAGCGACAAGCGCCACGGCGAGTTGCTCGAACGTCTCGATTCGCTCACAAAGGAAATCGCCGCCCTCCGCGCTCGACCGGCCACAACCTGACGCGCCATCCGGCTCGCGATTCGCTCTTATCCGCGTCTCGCCCCGCTCCGCGCCCCGATCCTCAAGCCGGAAGGACAGTAGCGCGCGCCTGCTCGGTCTGCTCCTCGATAACGCGCTTCAGATTCGCAGGCGAATACGTCGGCGCCTTGATGAACTTGCCGTCCTCGCGCTTGTGCACCTTCAGAACCGTGTGCCAGTTCCCGTCATGTGCACCGGCATCGTCCGAATGGATCAGTTCCTCGCCCGCTCCGCGCATCAGAACCACGTCACACAGGCTGCAGTGCGGCCACGCCTTGCTCATGTTGCTGCGCTGCACCTCATCCCATGCGCTCTGCGCCTTCACCCCCGCCGCAACCAGCGCGCCGTAGGTCACCACAAGCTGATCGATGCATCCATCTACGTATTCTGTAAAGTCAGGCGTCACGTCAGGAGCGGCAACCACGCTGATCTCATCGATCACCGGCGACGTCTTGCCATCTGAACCGGCAACCGCAACCGTACAGCCGCAAGCCCTCACAAACTCCAGCGCCTCTTCAAATACCAGGCGCGCCCGCAATAGTCGCGTCGCCGCATCCGGCAACTCTGGCGCAACTTTCACTTCCTGCTCAAACTGCGTCATCAACGCAACAATGTCTTCCTGCGGCCGATACGGCTTCTCTGTCATGGGATCCTCAGGAAAACTTTATCAGGATCCCTCTCATTGGAAATTGATGAACTCTGCAAAAAGCAAGAATGGCGCCGAAGGCGCGCATACCTGGACGGCTAGTCTTCACTCCCACTCGATCGTTCCCGGCGGCTTCGACGTAATGTCGTAAACCACCCTATTGATCCCGCGCACCTCGTTCACAATCCGGCTCGAAATGCGTTTCAACACCTCATGCGGCAGCGGCGTCCAATTCGCCGTCATGCCGTCCTCGGAGTGCACTGCCCGCACCGCACAGGTATAAGCATATGTCCGCTGGTCACCCATCACGCCCACGCTCATCACCGGCAGCAGCACCGCAAAGCTCTGCCAGATCTTTGAGTAAAGCCCAGCGGCTTTAATCTCGCTGACTACAATCTCATCGGCCTCTTGCAATAGCGCCACGCGGTCCGCCGTCACTTCCCCAAGGATGCGCACCGCCAGCCCCGGCCCCGGAAACGGCTGCCGACCCAGAACATCCTCCGGCATTCCCATATCCCGTCCGATCCGCCGCACTTCGTCCTTGAACAAATCGCGCAGCGGCTCAATCAGCTTCAGCTTCATCCCCAGCGGCAGCCCGCCCACGTTATGGTGGCTCTTGATCGTCTGGCTCGGCCCCTTCACGCTGCTCGACTCAATCACGTCCGGATACAGCGTTCCCTGTACGAGCCAATCCACGCCGCCGCTTTTTTCTGCGATCCTGGTCGCTTCGTCGTCAAACACCGCGATAAACTCCGCCCCAATCCTCTTGCGCTTCGTCTCCGGATCGGTGACGCCCGCAAGCTGTTTCAAAAACCGCTGGCTCGCATCAACAGCAACAATATTCAGCCCCAGCTTGTCGCGCAGATTCTTCTGCACGCTCTGAAATTCGTTCTTGCGCAGCACCCCGTTGTTCACAAAAATGCACGTTAGCTGGCTGCCAATGGCTTTGTGTACCAGCATTGCCGCAACCGATGAATCCACGCCGCCGGAGAGCCCGCAGATCACGTGCCCCTTGCCAACCTTCTCGCGAATTCCCGCAACGGTTGTTTCGATAAAGTGCGCCGCCGTCCAGTCGCCCTTCGCCCCGCAAATACCAAACACAAAGTTCTTGATCAGTTGCGGACCCAGCGGCGTGTGGTGCACTTCGGGATGAAACTGCACCGCCCACGTCCGTCGCTCTTCATTGGCAATCGCTGCCAGTGCATTCGCGGTCACCGCCGTGCGGCGAAACCCCGGCGGCAATTCCAGAGCCTCATCTCCATGGCTCATCCATACCTGGATCGCTGGCGGCAGGCCCGCAAACAGCGGCGTCGAGTTGTCCTCCAGCGCCACCTCGGCATGTCCGTATTCGCGCTTCGGCGCGGTGCGTACTTTGCCCCCCAGGTGATGCACGATAAAGTGCAGCCCGTAGCAGATGCCCAGGGTCGGCACCTTCATCTCCAACAGCCTGGGATCCGCATCGGGTGCGTCCGCGTCGTACACCGACGAAGGCCCCCCCGATAAGATGATGCCGATCGGCTTGTAAGCCTCCACTTCTGCGAGCGGCGCCGTGCATGGCAGTACGACTGAAAACACGTTCAGCTCGCGAATACGCCGTGCAATCAACTGCGTATACTGCGAGCCGAAATCAAGAATGACGATGGTTTGGGTGTCCACGTTCCAGTGTGGCAGGGGCCACGCCGCCCTGTAAAGAACGGGTTATTGATCTCGACCCGCGGCTGAGTTCTCAGACGCTTACTTCGCCGAGCTTCCCTCGCCCTTGTACACCACGCCCCCCTTCATCACAAACTTCACGTCCTGCAACACCCGAACATCCTCCAGAGGATTCTTCTCCACCCCAATAATGTCCGCCCATTTGCCCGGCTCGAGCGAACCCGTCTTCGCGGTCCATCCCATCAGGTCCGCCGCATTCACCGTTGCCGATTGCAGCGCCGCCAGCGGAGACATTCCCATCTGATTTACATACACATCCAGCTCATGCGCGTTCAGTCCATGCGGATACACTGCCGCATCCGTCCCCAACGCGATCTTCACACCCGCCTCGATGGCGTGCTTGATGTTCTTCTTCGCCACCGCGCTTACATCCAGCATCTTTTGCTGATAAAACGGCGGCAGATGCCCCGACTGCACCATCCAGTCCTCCAGGTAGAGCGTCGGCACCAGGTAGGTCCCGCGCTTTTTCATCTCCGTAATGGCCTCATCGTTGATGTAGCTTCCGTGCTCGATCGAGTCGACCCCGCCCTCCGTTGCCCACAGAATCCCCTGCGCCCCGTGCGCGTGCGCTGCAACTTTGCGTCCCAGCCGATGCGCATCCGCCACGATCGCCTGCATCTCCTCAAGCGTGAATTGCGATGCCTGCGGATCGTCGCCCTTCGAAAGCACGCCTCCGGTCGCGCATATCTTGATCAGGTCCGCACCATATTTAATGTTTTCGCGCACCTTATGCTGCACCTGCGCAATGCCATCAGCCACACCGTCGCCCACCATGTGGTACTGGATCGGAAGCAGGTTCTCATCGCAATGTCCGCCGGTGATGCCGATCAGCGGCCCACTCACCTGCATATGCGGTCCCGGCACCTGTCCGGCATTGACTGCATCGCGCAGGTCCACATCCACAAATCCGTAGGCTCCCACGTTGCGCACGGTCGTGAAACCCGCCATTAGCGTCGTCCGCGCGTTCACCACCCCATTGATTGCCTCCTTCGCCGAGGTTGAAGTCAGTTCCTTATATGGATCGAAGTCCGTATTCATCGTCAAATGCGTGTGCACGTCAATCAGCCCCGGCATCACCGTCATCCTGCCCAGGTCCACCACCGCATCACCCGGTTCCGCACTCACAGACGCCGTCGGCGCGATCGCCTGTATCGTGTCGCCAACCACTACGATCGTCTGCGCATCCGCGGTCTTGCCCGTCTTCACATCAAGCACGTGTCCAGCTCGTACGAGCGTGCGCTTGGCTCCTTCCTTTTCCTGCTGTTGAGCAACTGCCGCCGTCGAAACTCCCGCTCCGGCAAATGTGAAGCACAAAAAAAGCGCAAGCTTCCGTCTCAAACTCATTCCGTCATCTCCACTTCGGGTAACTGTGAGCGGAGTTTAGCAAATCCCATCCTCCATGCGCATTTTCTTCTCCTCCAATTCCGGGAGCCACCGGTCGCCCGCGTCTGATACTCTTCTCTCCGGCGCAGCATGTTCGATCCCGCTTCGCTCTTCCAGGCCTCCTCTTCAACTTCCTTTTCCGAACGAGCGCGGCCTGTCAATCCGCAAACCAAGAGGAGAACCTATGAAGTTTTCTCAGCTCGCGCCTGTGTTCCTTATTGCTGCCGGGATTGCGGTTGCCCAATCGCCGGTCACTTCTTCCAGTGACGATTCCAAGCCCGCGCCGCCCCCTGCCGCCAAAAGCTTCGATCTTTCAGCCATCGATAAATCCGCCGATCCCTGCGAGGACTTCTATCAATATGCGTGCGGCAACTGGGTCAAGGAGAATCCCATTCCCGCCGATCAGGTCCGCTGGGCTCGCTCCTTCTCGCTGCTCGGAGAGCGCAATCGCTACCTCCTCTGGCAGGAACTCGATGCAGCTTCGAAAGATCCCAAGACCCCGCTCCAGAAGAAGTACGGCGATTTCTATGCCGCCTGCATGAATACAGATCTGATCCAGAAGGAGGGCCTGGAGCCGATCAAACCCGCCCTTGACCGCATTGCCGCGCTCAAAGACTCCGAGGGCCTCGCACCGCTGATCGGTGGTCTCGCCGAGCGCGGAGATCCTGCGCCCCTCTTTCGCTTCGGCGTGCAGGTAGATGAAAAGGACGCATCCAAACAGATCGCCAGCGTTGGCCAGGCCGGCCTCTCCCTGCCCGATCGCGAATATTACCTCTCCGAGGGCAAGCGCTTTCAGACCATTCGCCAGGAATATCGCGAACACGTCACAAAAATGTTTACCCTCGCCGGAGATTCGACTGAAGACGCCGCCAAAGAAGCCGCCGCCGTCCTCACCATCGAAACCGCCCTCGCAAAGGCTTCCACCAGTCGCACTGCTATGCGCGATCCTGAAAATCGCTACCATATCTACACGGTTGCCGACTTCCAGAAACTCGCGCCAGACTTTGATTTCGCAGTGTATTTCAAGGATCTCCAGGTCCGGCCCTTCGATACCCTCAACGTCGCTACTCCCGACTTCTTCAAAGAACTCAGTGAACTGGTCTCATCCGAACCCATCGACGCTTGGAAATCCTACCTGCGCTGGCACACGATACATGCCTCCGCTGGTGACCTGCCCAAAGCCTTCTACGACGAGAACTTCAATTTCTTCGGCAAAACGCTCGCCGGCCAAAAGGAACCCGCTCCCCGATGGAAGCAGTGCACCGCCGCAACTGACCGCGCTCTCGGCGAAGCGGTCGGCCAGGACTGGGTAAAGGCGCATTTCCCACCCAAATCCAAGACCAGCATGGATCAACTCGTTGCTGCCCTTGAGAAATCCCTCGCTGAGGACATCAAAACGCTGCCCTGGATGACCGAGGACACCAAAAAGGCCGCTGAAGCGAAGCTCGCCCTCTACCGCAACAAGATCGGCTATCCCGAGAAATGGAGGAACTACTCCGCCCTGGTCGTTAAACGGGACGACCCCCTTGGCAACGTGCACCGCGACGCCGTTTTCCAGCGCAATTACAATCTCAACAAGCTCGGGAAGCCCGTCGATGAAAAAGAGTGGGGCATGACGCCACCGACGGTAAACGCCTATTACAACCCGTCGATGAATGACATCAATTTCCCCGCCGGCATCCTGCAACCCCCGTTCTTCGACCCGGATATCGATCCTGCCGTCAACTTCGGCGGCATCGGTGTCGTTATTGGGCACGAGATGACCCACGGCTTTGACGATGAAGGCTCGAAATACGACGGCCATGGCAACCTGCGCGAGTGGCAGACTGCCGAAGATCGCAAGAAGTTCGTCGAACGCACCGACTGCGAAGTGGCCGAATACGGCGGCTTTGAAGCAGCCCCAGCTCATGGCGATGTGCCCGAAGCCAAGCTCAACGGCAAGTTGACGCTCGGCGAAAACACGGCCGACAATGGCGGCCTGCGCATTGCCTATATGGCGCTGCTTGACGTCTTGGCCAAGGAAGGCAAGTCTATCGACGAAAAAATCGACGGCTACACCGAGGCCCAGCGCTACTTCCTGGGGTTCGCCCAGGTCTGGTGTCAGAACGAAACGGAACAGGCAGCCCGCCAATCGGCACTGGTCGATCCCCACTCGCCCGGACGTTGGCGCGTCAACGGATCAGTCCAAAATTTCGATGAATTCGGCAAGGCATTCGGCTGCCACAAAGGTCAGCCTATGTACCCCGAACACTCCTGTCGTGTCTGGTAGCGCCATTTCCTTCCGAAGCCGCGGCACCCTCCTGCCGCGGCTTCATACTTTCAAGACCTTCCGCGACGTCTCTCTTCCGAACATTCGGCCCGTGCCGATTCCTTGCCGCAAGATGACATTGCAGCCATTTCCGCGTCCAATTAGCATCGGTTATCCGCACCTGATTGGCTCGAGGGCGACATGTTCTATCACGCCGCGTTTCCCCGTAGCGATCCACCTCCAAACACCTTGACTTCGGCAAGCGCGGCGGCGCAACTGCTGCATCCGGTAGCCATGGAGACTTGGGGCTTTCGCATCAAGAAAGAGCTGCCGCGGTGGTTGCGGGAAATGGCTGCTCGTATTGGGAAACCGCTCTATCTTGCGCCGAAGCTAGGCATAACAAGCCCTCGCCTTTTACAATGCATCAGGGACCCATCCCAACCCAGCTCTGCTGCGGAATCAGCACACTTGGCGGCTTTCGCCTGACCAGGATGAAGGAATCGCATGAAGTTCAGGAAATACGGCAAGGCCCTTCTGATGACTGCCCTCTCTGCTGGCGTGGTCTTCGGCATTTCGTCTTGCGTGCAAAGTTATTCGGTAGGTTATCTCTACATCACCGGAACGCAAACCGCCGCGACCACCGGCGCAGGTATCATTAGCGGCTTTAAAATCGACCATAACACCGGTAATCTGATCGCCATCGCAGGGCTTCCGGTCAGCTCCGGGGGGTCAAACCCCGTCCGGGCCGTGCTGTTAACCGGTGGACGATTCATCTACGTGCTCAACCAGGGCTCAACCCTGGACGGCGGCCCCTGCAGTCCCACCGATGTCTGCAGCAACGCAAATATCACTCAGTTTTCAATCGGTGGCAATGGCGTTCTCTCCCCGCAGGGTACCTACTATACGCAGGGAAATAACCCTTTCCGCATGGTTGCTGACGGGACCGGCGCACACATTTTTGTACTGGATCATGATGCTCCCAATGGAACCGGATGTTCGCTGGTCTTCGGAGCCTCTGTGACCACTTGCGGCGACATCACAACCTTTTCGGTCGACCCCACTACCGGCCGCCTGAGCTACGTCCTGAATTCCCAGGTCACCGCGGCCTCCGGCTCGCCGCTGCCCTACTTCCCCGTCCCAGCGAACCCCATCGACTTCGTGATTTCCGGAAACTACTTCCTCACCATGAGCGGTACTCCGGCGACTGGCGACTCGGTTTTTCCTTATGCCTATGGAAACGGCCAGCTGACCATCAACCAGAACAGTTCGCAACCCCTCGGTATCACGCAGGGAACAGCGATTGTCGTCGCTGGTAGCCAAACCTATGTCCTCGATGATGGTCCGAACACCAATACGCCCTCTTCGAATGGCCAGATCTTTGCCTACGGCGTGGGTACAGGCGGGTCGCTTCAGGCGCTGGCCAATGGCTATATTCCCGACAGCGCCGCATACTCCAAGCCCATCTACGCGATCCAGGCTAGCGGCAAGAACTGGCTTTATATCCTGAATGAGGGCGATAATGCCAACACTACTGTGGCTCAAAGCGGTATCGCTTCCTTCACCATTACATCCCCGTTTCAGGCGACGCCGATTACCGGCCAGACGGGCTCAACAGGTGGAACCGGTGCCGGCCCTCTTTGCCTTCTTGAGGACCCGTCCAACCAGTTCGTCTATACCGCAAACTTCAACAGCTCGTCGGTCACCGGCCTCTCGATTGACGAGAACGACGGCAATCTCACGCCGCTCAGTCAGTCGACCAAGGCAAAGGACAGTTATACGCTTCCAGGTCCCGCAACTTGGTGCATTGTCACCGGGCGCACCAGCTGATTCCTTCGCGGCGATCCTTCATCGAGTAGGAGCGGCCCTGATGGCTGCTCTTACTCAAACCGCAAGGGCTCTTGAAGCTGTAGGCCTGAGCCGATTCGATCAGAATGACGTTGCACTATCAGGCGATTCGGTTCAAAGACTCGATTTTTAGAAGGTCACTAAGCTGGCTCCAATACGAAAGATGCGCATGAAGTTGAACAAACCGATTCAGTTGCTGGCGATCTCGGCGGCAAGTTTGCTGGCAGCCTCCTTTCTCTCCGCCTGCGCCACGCTCACCGTGGACTTCGTGTATGTCACCAGCGCCAAGGCGGCGGGGCCCAATAACTATGGAGAAGTCGACGTTTTCGAGATCAACTCCGAATCCGGCCGCATGCGCCAGATTATTACCTCACCCTTCCCTTCTGGCGGCAGAAATCCTGTTGCTGAAGCCGTGTCGCCCGACCAGGCAGATCTCTATGTCGTCAATGAGGACGATAATTCGATCGTCCAGTTCGTCATCGGCAGCGACGGAAAGCTCTATCCTCAGAACACCGCCAATACGCCCGGCATTTTCCCGCTCGCGAGTGCCGTCTCAGGTAATTTCCTCTACGTTGTCGACACATATCAGCCGTTGCCCACTTGCAGCCCCGCATCGCCCTGCTCGGGATCCATCGCCGTTTTCCCCATATTGGATGAAGCGCAGGCGGGCGCTCTCAAGCCTGCTCAACCGGCCGACACCCTCGGAACTCCTGTAACGAACACTTCCATTAGCGCCAACTACTGGCCTCTCTCGCTGTCCGGGACAGCAGTCTCTGACGTCTTCGTGCCCACTGCGGTCGCCGTAGCCTCTTCGGGCCCTTACATCTACGTCGCGGGATACGACTCCAGCAACAGCGTTGGCTATGTTTTCGGGTTTTCCGCTGGCTCCGACGGCACTCTCACCGCGATTCCAGGTTTTCCGCTGGCAGTTGGTACCCACCCCAGCTCGATTGCGAGCGACGCATCTGGTGCATATCTCTACGTCACCGATTACGCGCAGAACCTGGTCTATGGCTTCCAGATCAACGGCGGGGCACTCACCGCCCTCAGCAGCAGTCCCTTTGCCACCGGAGCAAGCCCAAGCGCCATCGTACTTGACGCAACCGCCAAGTACGCCTTTGTCGCAAACCTTCAGGATTCGAACCTGACCGTTTACTCCGTTACCTCCGGCAATCTGAGCCGCCTCGGATCGTACACAACTGGTACGCAGCCTGTTGCCATCGGCATCGACCCGTCGCTGAATCAGTACGTATATACCGCAAATTTCCTCGGCAACAACGTATCCGGGTTTCAGTTGAAGTCCAGTGACGGTTCACTTCTCAATTCACAGTTCTCGCCATCCGCGTCCAACGCCAATCCAACTGCGGTCGCAGCAATTACGCATGGGAGTTCAAAGAAATAGCTCAGCACCAGCCGGCGAACTACCGGCTGCACTCTGAAAGACGCAGTTCAGCTCGCAGCAGTACCCCTTTCAGGGCTTTTACAATGACTGAGAGGAACCTCAACCAGCATTCTCGGGGCTTGACCTTGACAGCCACGTGACGAAGGAAGCGCATGAAGTTCAGCAATTTGAGACAGCTCTTGCTGGTCTCTGCCATCGGCCTCGTTGTGGCCACGCTCTTTTCAGGTTGTCAGCTCGTGACGATCGACTATCTTTTTGTTGCTACCTCTGCAAGCGAAATTGGCGGCAATGCCTCCGCTTGCCCGGGAGGCGAGGTCGAAACCTATGCCGTCGACTCACAGTCCGGCGCGGTTCGTACCGCCTCTCCCCAGGTCTGCTCCGGCGGTACTACCCCAACGGCTATTGCCGTCTCTCCTGGCTATCAGAATCTCTACGTTGCCAATCAGGTCGATATGAACATCGTCCACTTCGCCGTTGCTGAAAACGGCGTGCTGACAAAGAAAGAGAGCGTCTCGCTCGCCACAGCGCCTGTGGCCATGACTGTCAGTCCTGACGGCAATACACTCTACGTCGTTTCTGGAACCACCACGGCAAGCCTGTCCGCCTATGCGCTCTCTTCCGGCGCTCTGGGCTCCGCTACCAACCAGGTCAGCCTCACGATTCCGGGCGATGCGTCGGATTCCGTCGTGCCAACCGCCGTCGCCGTCCTCGCCAATGGAAATGCGGTGTATGTGACGGCTTACGACTCCTCCTCCTACAATCCCGGAGGAATTACAACCAGCACCGCAAGCCCCGGATGGTTGTTCGGATTCACCACCGGCTCCGGAGGAGCATTGACCGCAACGCCCGGAAGCCCCTATAGCGCTGGGGTCAAACCTTCCGCACTCGTTGCAGACCCAACCAATCGATTCGTTTACGTCACCGATTTCGCATCGAATCAGTTGATCGGATACGGCATCTACACTGGCTACACCCTCAATTTCCTCGTCAACGGTCCGTACAAATCCGGCGGACAACCCTCATCCATTGCAATCGATCCTCGCGGCAAGTTCATGTACGTCTCCAATTCGCTTGACTCGAGCGTGACCGCATACGTAATCGATCTGACAACCGGCACCCCATCAACCGCAGTCAACAGCACCGGTTCGCAAACCAACAGCACCGACACGCAACCGGTCTCCGTCGCCGTCGATCCTGCGCTTGGACGCTACGTCTACACAGCCAACTTCCTCGGCAACTCGGTCTCCGGTTTCCGGCTCGATCCGACCGCGGGTACTCTCAAACCGACACAGTCCACACCCTATCCCGTCGGCGTTCACCCAACGGCCCTCGTCCTGGTGCCGCATGGCAATCACTCCAGTCAGATCGTTACCCCATAAGAACCCCGATCTGGATGACTTGAAGCCCAGCCAGCCGGCTGGGCTTCTCCTTTTGCGATTTGCAAACGTCGAGCCTTCAGCCTAATCGGTTTACCTGCGGCTCCCCCGTCGCTATACTGGCACCGCATCTGCCGCCGGATTAAACTCGCGCGCAAACCCCAAGGAGTTCGCACTGTGCACCAGCGCCTTCACTTCGTCTTGCTTTTCGCGTCTGTCCTGCTTGCCGCCCGTTGCCATCCTCTCGCTGCGGCGTCTGCGCCCGATCACGATCAGTTCCGCGTCGCTGTCTATATCCCGGTCTTCGTCGTCCAGAAAATGAAGGACCCTGCCTACCTTCAGAAATCCTGGGACGACCTCACCAGCCAGGTCAAAGTCGACAAAGTCTACATCGAGACCTATCGCAGCGGAACCATCGCCGATGACGCGAACCTCGGACAAGTGAAAGCCTTCTTCGCTTCCCATCATGTCGAAACCGCCGGCGGCATAGCCTACGTGGGCCGCGGCGATACAGCCGGCGCCGATGCGCCCGATGACAGCGGCGGTCAGTTCATCTCCATGTGCTACACAGACCCCAAACAACGCGAGTATGTCAAACACATCGCCGAAATCACCGCGCGCCATTTCGACGAAATCATCCTCGACGACTTCTTCTTCAACAACACCAAGTACGATTCCGACATTGCCGCCAAAGACAATCAAACCTGGGACGCATTTCGCCTCAAACTCATGGATGACGTTTCGCGCGACCTCGTGCTCGGCCCCGCGCGCGCCGTCAATCCCAAAGTGAAAATCATCATCAAGTTTCCCAATTGGTACGAGCACTTCCAGGCCAACGGCTACGACCTTGACGAGGAACCGAAGATTTTTGACGGCATCTATACCGGCACCGAAACCCGCGACCCGGTCGACACGGATCAGCATCTGCAGCAGTACGAGAGCTACCAGATTGTCCGCTACTTCGACAACATCGCGCCCGGCCGTAACGGCGGTGGCTGGGTCGACACCTACGACTCCCGGTACATCGATCGCTACGCCGAGCAGCTATGGGACACCATGCTCGCCAAGACACCACAGATGATGCTCTTCCAGTACAGTGACTTGCTTCGTCCCGCGGAGATGGGCAATCGCCAGGCATGGAGCAACCTGCCCACCACCTTCACGACTGCCGGCCTCGATAAATGGCATGCCAACACGGGCGTCAACTCACCCAGCACGTACGCCACCGTCGCGGGATTCGCGCTCTCGCAGGTCAACGCTGTCCTCGCCAAACTCGGCAAGCCCATAGGCATCGCCAGCTACAAGCCATATCAGTCTTCGGGCGAAGATTTCCTGCAGAATTACCTCGGCATGATCGGCATCCCGATCGAAATGTATCCCCACTTCCCTGCGGATGCCCACACCATCCTGCTCACGCAGGAGGCCGCCTTCGATCCGGACCTGGTCAGCAAGATTCGCACCCATCTTGAACAGGGCGGCAACGTCGTCATCACCAGCGGCCTGCTCAATCGCCTGCAGGACAAAGGAATCCAGCAGATCGCCGAAGTTCACACCACCGGCAACGTTCTGCGCGTCAATAAATACTGGGGCGGATACGGCGCGGGCAGCGGAACGGGGCTCGGCTCAACTGACGACATCCTCGTCCCTGAAGTCGCCTTCCAGACAAACGATGCGTGGCCCATCGTCCGCGGCACCGCCAACGGCCGGGGTGCGCCCCTGTTGCTGATGGACCGCTATTCGAAAGGGATTCTCTACATCCTCACCATCCCCGAAAACGCCAACGATCTCTATGTGCTCCCGCAGCCCGTCCTGACCGCCATTCGTCGATACATCCTTTTCGGTTTCCCGTTCACCGTCGACGCCCCCAGCAAAGTCAGCCTCTTCGCCTACGACAACAACACCTTCGTCGTCGAATCCTTCCTCGACGCGCCTGCCGAGATCACGATCTTCAGCAGAGAGCAGGCTACACACTTGCGCAATCTCGCCACCGATGATCAGATTCAGCCCAGATCCACGCCTTCCATTCATGGTTCGCGTGGTGCAACTGAGTCTCATTTTCACATCACGATTCAGCCCCACAGCTTTGTTGCCTTCGCGGCAGAACAATAGCAAAGCAAGGCGAGCGCTTCTCGCGCTCGCCCCCATGACTATTCGCAGAACACTCGGTTGCCCCATCCATTCGACCTTGCTCAAGTCGAATAGATGGAATAGCAGTCTAATCCCCTATCCCTGTTCCAGTGCCTTTCTACCGCCACACATGCATCCATCCGCGCAAAACGCGCTGCGCAGGCTTCTCCACAAAATGCAACGCCATCAACGCCAGCCCGATCAGAAGCACGTAGCTGATCCAGGGATCAAAACGCGCTAGTCCCAGCCAGTCAAGCACGTGTGAATCGTGAATCATGTTCCACATGTTGAAATGCAGAAGATAGAGGCAGTAACTCGCTTCCCCCACAAACACCAGCGGCCTCCAGCCAAATGCCCGCGCCAGAGGATTCACGCCCGCCAGCCCGAGAATCATGCAACCAAACAGTGGCATGAAGAATCCATCATGCAGCAATGGATAAGGCAGCCTGTAGGCCTCGACCAGAGTTACAAAGGTTGCTGCAAAACCGATGATCCCCAGCACCAGCCGTTGGCTCCCCATGCGCGGAATCACTTCGTCCAGTTCCGATAACAGCACGCCAAAAACAAAACTAGCCAGGTGCGGGATCGGCGTATATTTCAGTGCCTGCAGCCACGGTCCGTAGCTGAACCGGTCCACGTGCGCCAGCCCATCGGGATTGAAAATCAGATACAGCGTTCCCGGAATCAGGCCGGCCAGCCACACCAGTCCCATCTTCACCAGGTGCGGCCCCACGCGCTCGGGCTTCTTCCACCGCGCCATCCATGGAAACAAAACGTAGTAGAACGACTCGGCCGACATCGTCCACGCCGGCGTATTCAAAAATGTGGCGATCTCCGGAATCCACCCCTGTAGCAGCAGCGGCGACAGCACGATCCCCGTCCAGAACATGCCATGTGTGTGGGCCCCCCACTCCACAGGAACGATCTTGAACGCCAGAATGAGGCTAAGCAGGTAAATCGGATAGAGCCGCGTGAAGCGCGCCTCGTAGAACCGCACGTTACTCAGTTCACCCGCGCGCGCCTTGGCTTTGTAGTTGTACCCCAGCACGAACCCTGAGAGCAGAATGAAAAAGCTCACCGAGGCATAGCCGGCATTCACCACTGGCGCCAGCGGACCGAACCAGTTTGGATCGGAAAAGTGAAAGAGGACGATGTTGACAGCCGCGAAGCACCGCAGACCCGTCAGTGCTTCAAGCCGCGCTGGCTTCTTCATTTCCACTTGCTGTTTAGACGCCAAATCGCCGCCAGCTGACGCAACTACTGAATGACCCAGTTCCTCCGGGCCTTCATTTTCTGACCACTGATCCCTGCAACAGTCTTTACGCAGTCACCAGCGAACCAACCTTTTCGCCCAGCACAACCCGCCGGATATTTCCCGGCTGGTTCATGTTGAAGATAATCATGGGAAGGTTGTTGTCTTTGCAGAGGCTCACAGCAGTAAGATCCATCACCTTGAGCCCTTGTCTCAGGATTTCCATGTAAGTGATTTCGTCATACTTCACGGCATCCTTCACCAGCACTGGGTCAGCGTTAAAAACCCCCTCAACCTTGGTCCCTTTCAGCAGCACGTCGGCCTTGATTTCCATCGCGCGCAGGCTCGCCGCCGTGTCGGTCGAAAAGAACGGATTCCCAATGCCCGCAGCAAAGATTACCACCCGGCCCTTTTCAAGGTGCCGTACCGCCCGCCGGCGAATGTATGGCTCCGCCACCTGGTTCATGAACACCGCGGTCATCACCCGGCATTGAACCCCCCGCTGCTCCAGCGAATCTTGCAGAGCGATGGCGTTGATCACCGTTGACAGCATGCCCATGTTGTCCGCGGCCACCCGGTCCATCTCCTTCGCCTGCTGCGCTACGCCGCGAAAGAAATTGCCTCCGCCAACCACGATTCCAATCTCTACGCCCAGCTTGTGAACATCGGCGATCTCGTCCGTAATATCGGACACCTTTGCGGCATCCAGGCCAAACCGGTTCGGGCCTGCCAGTGCCTCTCCCGAGAGCTTCAAAATGATCCGCTTATACATGCCTTTCCGAGTATCGCATACGCGCCGAGATCACACGAACGGCGGTCCTAAACAGAAAGCGGCGTGCGCCCAAAGTTTCAATTCTGAAACAAAAGGGCTGGTCCGGAGGCTTTTTTCAAAGGCTTTAGTACGTGTACACTCGCGCATCCCACGGGCCTAGTTTCAGCGTCGAGGTACCCGTCTCCGTCGTTCCTGGAACATTGGCCAGCACCAGTTTCCCGGCCGTGACCCCCTCCGGCAAGGTGTAATCGACCGGCCTCTCTCCAAAGTTCAGCACCACTAGGAACCGCTCTTCGGGCTTGCCCGGCATGCTTAACGTCCGCATAAAGGCATACACCTGCTCGTTATCCGGATCAAGATCCCGGTAGTCGCCGTACACAAACGCCAGATGCGCATGGTGCAGCGCGATTGCCCGCTGCGTGTAGTGCAGCACCGAGTCCGGATCGCTCTCCTCCTTCGCCGCGTTGATCTCCTTGAAATTCGGATTCACCGCCAGCCACGGCTTCGCAGCTGCCGTCGTAAACCCGGCATTCGGCGCATCACTCCACTGCATCGGCGTCCGTGCGTTGTCGCGCCCAAATCTTTGCGACTCGGCAATGAATTCCACTTCCGTCATCTTCCCGCTGAGCACCTTCTCCTTATATGCGTTCTTCACCTCAATATCGTTGAACTGTTCGAGTTTGGTGAACGGATAATTCGTCATCGCCAGTTCATCGCCTTGATAGACAAACGGTGTCCCGCGCAACGTCATCAGCATAGTTTCAATCAACTTCCCAGACCGCACCCGGAAATCCGCCGTCGACGTATCGCCGAAATTCGAAACCAGTCGCGGATTGTCGTGGTTCGAAAGAAACACCGTATCCCAATCCATCTTGCTCAGCGCCGTCGCATGGTGATCGTAGATCGCCTTCAACTGCGGCAGCGTCCAATTCTTTTCGGAATAAAACTCCCCGCGATTCAACCGCACCGCGTCAAAATTGAACACCATGTTCAGCTCGTGCGCCTGGCTGCCGACGATCTTCGGTTCCTCTTCCAGCGTGATACCGATTGCCTCGCCCACCGTCATCACGTCATACTTCGACAACACCTCGCGATTCATCTGCTCCAGATACTCATCGCGGTGCGGCCCGTTGGCCCACAAACGTGATGGATCTTTCATCTCCTCTCGCGTCAGGTCCGGTAATCCCTGCTGCTTCGAAATCAGTGGAATCACATCCATCCGGAATCCGTCCACGCCCTTGTCCAGCCAGAACTTCATCAACGCGAATACATCCTCGCGCACCTTGGGATTGTCCCAGTTCAAATCAGGCTGCTTCACCGCGAAATAATGTAGATAAAATTGCTTCGTGGCCCCATCCCACTGCCACGCCGACCCCGAGAAAAAGCTGGGATAGTTATTCGGCGGCAACGGATGCGCAGGGTCGGCTGGATTCGGCTTCCCATCGCGCCAGAAATAGTAATCGCGGTAGGGATTCTTCTCCGACGACCGCGACTCCACAAACCAGCGATGCTCGTCCGAAGTGTGATTCACCACCAGGTCAACGATCAGCCGCATGTGCCGCGCTTTGATCGCAGCCAGCATCCGATCAAAATCGGCCATCGTGCCGAACTCCTTCATCACCTTGCGGTAATCGCGAATGTCATACCCGTTGTCTGCATTCGGCGAATCATAATGCGGCGACAGCCAGATCACATTCACGCCCAGTTCCTTCAGATATTCGAGATGCTGCGTGATGCCGTTCAAGTCGCCGATCCCGTCCCCGTTCGAGTCCTGAAAACTGCGGGGATAGACCTGGTACACCACGGCCTCCTTCCACCACATCGGCTCATATCCATTCACCAGCGAGGCGGCATGCTGCTCGTTTTTTGCGGTTTTCGCAGCGTTCGAACCCTGCTGCGCTAAGGTTTGGTCAATTGAAACTGCGGCGAGCACAAAAGCAAATACAAGTAAAACAAGTATTCTTTTCACGGGCCAAATCATATCCCACAGAGGCTCCCTTTCGTCGGCGCTTCCCAACGCGGGCTCCTGCGTTCCACTTCTCCCTAACCCAAACCTCCATCCATACTTAGGAAAACCTATTTTGACGCGGCCGAATCCTGAACCACCCTCGTAACTTGACAGCGCCTTCGCACTGGTTTATTTTACTTTGCAGCATAAAGTGAGTTCTCGATGAGCTTCCCGGTCCATCCTCTCGACAAGGCACTCGGTGACATCACCAGCATTCGCCGTCAGGTCGCGCGCACCACTGAATTCCGCGGCTATGGCGCGGCTACCCTAGCCGCCACCGGCCTGTTTGCCATCATTGCCGCAGTCACCCAGGCTTTCCTGCTGCCCGATCCCGCCAACCACATCGGCAACTACCTCCGCATCTGGATCACCACCGCCATCCTCTCCGCCGTCCTCATCGGCATGCAGACCCTCACCCGCACGCGCCGCATCCATTCCGGTCTAGCCGACGAGATGATTCTCATGGCAGTCGAACAGTTCCTCCCCTCCGTCGGCGCCGGCGCACTCCTATCTGTCATCCTCGCCCGGTTTGTTCCCGGTTCCGTTTGGATGCTTCCGGGCCTCTGGCAAATCACCTTCAGCCTCGGCGTCTTCGCATCCTGCCGATTCCTGCCGAAACCGATGACGGCTGCAGGCTGCTGGTATCTGCTCGCAGGTCTCATCTGCATCGGCCTCGGCGACACCCGCGCGCTCACTCCCTGGACCATGGGTGTGGCCTACGGCGTCGGCCAGTTGATCGTCGCCGCGGTCCTCCTCTGGGGATCGAAGGAAGATCGCGATGAAATCTAAGTCCTCCAGCTGCGAGGGCCGTTTCGCCTACGAAGGCCTCGACCGCGTCATCCACGAACGCGCACGTCTCAGCGTGCTCACCTCGCTCATCACGAATCCCAAAGGCGTGGCCTTCAACGATCTCAAGCAGTTGTGCGCCCTCACCGACGGCAACCTGAGCCGGCATCTCAGCGTTCTCGAAAATGAGAAAATGCTCGAAATCATCCGCGGACACGACCGTAACCGCCCCCAAACCATCTGCCGCATCACCGCATCCGGCCGTAAACGCTACCTGGAATACCTCACAACCCTGGAACAAGTAGTCCGCGACGCCGCCGCAGGCGCAAAACCAGACCCGGCCGGTTCCCCCTTGCTCCAACACCTTGCACCGTCTCGACCTTAAAAATTTTGCTTAATTACTTTGCGATGCAAAGTACGGAGTTGAACAAACAGCACACTCAAATCGATCCGCAGGCAATTACTTTATGGCGCAAAGCAAATCGCAAACCGGCCTTCATGTAGCCATCATCATGGACGGCAACGGACGCTGGGCTACGCAACGCGGACTGCCGCGGGTCGCCGGACATCGCGCCGGCGTGGCCGCAGTCCGACGCGCCGTCGAGCCTGCCCCCACACTCGGCATACGCACACTTACCCTCTACGCATTCTCCTCCGACAACTGGGCGCGCCCGAAGCAGGAGGTACAAAGCATCTTCTGGATCATCCGCGCCTTTCTTCGCCTCGAGTGCGAACGTCTCCGCCAGCAGGGCGCACGTCTCGAAGTCATCGGTCGCCGCGATCGCATCCCCGCCCCACTATTGCGCGAGATCGAACGCACCGAGTCAACAACCGCCTCTGGTCAGTCCCTGGTCCTCCGCATCGCCATCGACTACTCATCACGAACGTCCATCGCCGAAGCCGCCCTCTCTATCACTGGACCAGCCAACTCCGAGCGCATACGCGAAATCATCACACAAACGCTCACCGCGGGCTGCGGCGATGTCGACCTCCTCATCCGTACCGGCGGCGAAAAGCGGCTCTCCGACTATCTTCTCTGGGAATCCGCATACGCTGAGCTTCATTTCATCGACCGCATGTGGCCCGACTTCGACGCCACCGACCTTGAAGCCGCCGTCCACAACTTTCTTCACCGCGAACGCCGCTTCGGTGCCGTCCCATCCGCTCCCAGCCAGTCCGCATTCTCACTCACGGAAAATGCTCAATGACCGCCTCTTCCCATCCTCCGTTTCCGCCATCGCGCGTGCTCCGCGTGAAATTCATCCTCCCCGCACTCACTGAGGCAACAGATCCCTACTGGCGTCCTATCAAGTACTCCCTCTTCCCTCCACTTGGCCTCGCCACGCTCGCGGCATATCTCTCTCCCGATGACCACGCAATAATCGTCGACGAGCACGTGCAGCCACTCATGCTCGACGACAAGCCCGACCTCGTCGTCATTCAGATCTACATTACCAATGCTTACCGGGCCTACAAGATCGCCGACCATTACCGAAACATCGGTGCTTTCGTCTGTCTCGGCGGACTCCACGTCACGTCCCTGCCTGCAGAAGCCGCAATCCACGCCGACGCCATCTTTATCGGTCCCGGTGATCAGACTTTCCCGCAATTCCTCAAAGACCTCCGCGCAGGCACACCGCAGCCCGTCTACACCTCAACATCCGGCCGCACCCTTGAGCGCATTCCGGCCATTCGCCGCGATCTAATTCGCCGCGCTTCGTATCTCGTTCCCAATTCCATCGTCGTCACCCGCGGTTGTCCGCAGCATTGCGACTTCTGCTACAAGGATGCTTTCTTTCAGGGCGGCCGCAGCTTCTATACACAACGCGTCGACGAGGCACTCGCCGAAATCGAACGTCTGCCCGGCCGCCACCTCTACTTCCTTGACGACCATCTCCTCGGTGACCGCCATTTTTCCGAAGCTCTCTTCTCCGGCATGAAGGGCATGCGCCGGCTGTTCCAGGGCGCAGCCACCGTCGACTCCATCCTTCGCGGAGAGCTCATCGAACACGCCGCTGAAGCCGGACTGCGCAGCATCTTCGTTGGATTTGAAACCTTAACCCCAGACAATCTCCGCCGCAGCAACAAGCGCCAAAACCTTGGCCGCGACTACAAGGCGGTAGCCGACCGCCTCCACTCACTCGGCATCATGATCAATGGCAGCTTCGTCTTTGGCATGGATGACGATGGCGATGACGTCTTCCGCCGCACCGTCGACTGGGCTGTCGAACACGGCATCACCACCGCAACCTTCCACATCATGACGCCCTACCCCGGCACGCAGCTTCACGCCCGCATGATGCGCGAGAGCCGCATCGTCACGCATGACTGGAATCTCTACGACACGCGCCACGTCGTCTACCGCCCCGCGCGTCTCACTCCTGAAGCTCTCAAGAATGGATACGACTGGGCCTACCGCGAGTTCTATCGGTGGTCTTCGATCGCGCAGGCGTCATTGCACCACGGCACGCTGAAACATCAGCTGAAGCACTTCTTCTACGCATCAGGATGGAAGAAGTTCGAGCCGCTCTGGGACATGCTGATCCGCGCCCGGCAACTCAACAGCGTGACGCCACTACTTGAAGCTGTACTATCGCGCGTCACCGGATCCGCGCCACAGCCTCGTGCCACCGAGCCATCCAATCCATTTCCCATCATCTCGACCGATGTTCCATCTTTGATTGGCAGCAATCGCGCATAAACAACAAGGCCCGGAACAGGAGCTCCGGGCCTTGCCACTTGCATCCACCCTAGGGGGGATTCTTTTCAGATTGCCGACTTACTCCGCCGCTGCTTCTGCGGCCTTGGTCTGCGAAACGGTCCAGTCGGGCGCACCCACCTTAAAGCGCGCAAAGCGCCGCACGGTGATGTTCTCACCCAGCTTGCCGACCTTCTGTGCAATCAATTCCTTGATGCTCACAGCCTGGTCCTTGATGAATGGCTGTTCCAGCAGGCAAACCTCTTCATAGAACTTCGCCATTTTGCCTTCCAGCATTTTTTCCACGATGTTCGCAGGCTTTCCGGTCGCAGCTGCCTGGGCCCGATAAATCTCCTTCTCGCGCTCCATATCCTCGGCACTCACATCCTCAGGCTTGATGTAGCGCGGATCGCTCGCCGCGATATGCATCGCGATGTCCTTCAGCAACTCCTGGAAGTCATCGGTGCGCGCCACAAAGTCGCTCTCGCAGTTCACTTCCACCATCACGCCGATCTTGCCCCCGGCATGGATGTAGGTGCCAACCGCTCCCTCATTGGTCGTGCGCGCGGCCTTCTTTTGTGCGGAGGCCATGCCGCGCTTGCGCAGCACCACGAATGCCTCTTCGATGTTCCCCTTGGTCTCCTGCAGAGCCTTCAGGCAATCGCCCATCGGCGCGCCGGATTTCTCGCGAAGTTCCTTCACCAACTTTGCATCAATCTTCTCTGCCACAGTCATCTCGCTTCCTTCTCGCTAAAACAATTTGAATTTAGCGTCCTTCAGGTTTCGGTGACGAAGGCGCAGGCCCACGCACCGCACATGCCATAAGAAAAGCGTGGCAACCAGACTGCGCGGCCACGCTTGTCTCGGTCTGCTTGAAAGCTTAGAGGGCGCGTTCCGCCACTTCCACTTCGTCGATCGCCGCTTCTGCTGCGGGAGCCTTGCGCACACCCGCGCCAAGAGCCGCATCAAAGTCGACATCCTCGACGGGGGCCGCTTCAACTGCCACAGGAGCTTCGCTCTCCGCCGCCGGCGCCTCTTCCGCAGCGAACGCCTTGTCGCCCACCAGGTTCACACCCTCGGCCGCCGAATCGGCGATCTTCGAGGTGAACAGGCGAATCGCACGCAGCGCGTCGTCGTTGCCCGGAATCACGTAATCCACTACCGTCGGGTCGCAGTTCGTATCCACCACTGCCACCACCGGAATGCCCAGTTTCCGCGCTTCCTTCACCGCAATCGCCTCGTTATTTGAGTCGACGATGAACAGCGCATCAGGCAGGCGCTTCATATTCTTGATGCCGGCCAGATTGGCTTGGAGGTGCTTGCGCTCGCGCTCCAGGCGAATCACTTCCTTCTTGGTCAGCAATTCGTACCGGCCGTCCGTGGCCATATCATCCAGTTCCTGAAGGCGCTTCACCGACTTCTGCACCGTCACCCAGTTGGTCAGCAGTCCGCCCAGCCAGCGCTGGTTGATGTACGGCATGCCCGCCCGATTGGCCTCTTCAGCCACGGCGTCCTGTGCCTGGCGCTTGGTGCCGACGAAGAGAATCATCTTGCCGCTCGCGCACAGTTCAGTGACAAATTTCGACGCGTCCTTGAAAAGCTTCAGCGTCTTCTGCAGGTCGATGATGTAAATCCCGTTGCGCTCGCCGAAGATGTATTCCTTCATCTTGGGATTCCAGCGCTTCGTTTGATGCCCGAAGTGAACACCAGCTTCGAGCAGCTCCTTCATTGTGATCGTGGCCATTGGCCTCCTTCGTGGATTGCATCCGGGCTAACCTTCGTCTGGCCCGGATTGAAACCCGCTCTCGCGGGAGATTTAACTACAGTGTTCAGTGATCAGTGCACAGTGAACAGATTTAAATGCCAGAAAGTCCGAATTGATTCTGACCACTGACCACTGTTCACTGACCACTGCAAGCGCGCTAGCGCTTGCTGAACTGGAACCGCTTGCGTGCACCCTTCTGACCGTACTTCTTGCGTTCCTTCTGGCGAGCATCGCGGGTCATCAGGCCTTCAGCCTTCAGCAGCTTGCGCAGCTCAGGGTTGAAGAGAACCAGGGCGCGGGCAATGCCCATCTTCACGGCATCGGCTTGCGCGGCAACTCCACCGCTCTTCACCGTGGTCACCACGTCGAAGCTCGACGCCAACTCAGCAACCACCAGCGTGCGCTTGGCGGCAACGCGCTGCTGCTCGGTCACGAAGTACGTTTCGAAGGGCTTGCCGTTCACCTTCCACTCACCGGTGCCCGGACGCAGAAAAACGCGGGCAATCGCCGACTTGCGGCGCCCCGTCCCGTAATACTGAACCAAATCTGCCATTCAATCCTCTTAGCTCTTAATTCGCTCTTAGCCTTCAGCTCTCAGCCTTCAGCTAGTTTCCCAATTCCGATTCGTTCCTGCCTCTACCGTTGGCCCCAGCAATTCCAAGCTGAAAGCTGACGGCTGAAAACTAGAAGCTGCGTGACCCGACTTCCAACGCCACCGGCTGCTGCGCAAAATGCGGATGCTTGTCGCCGCGATAAACCTTCAGCTTCGATCCCATTGCGCGGCCAAGCTTCGACTTCGGCAACATGCCCTTGATCGCCTCTTCCAGAATCTTCTCCGGCTTGCGGGCCAGCAGGCGCGAGAATTCCTCTTCGCGCAGGCCACCGGGGAAACCCGTATAGCGGCGATACACCTTGCTCTGGGCCTTGAGGCCGGTCAGGCGAACCTTCTCGGCGTTGATCACGATCACGTGGTCGCCCATGTCGATGTACGGCACGTACTTGGGGTTCAGCTTGCCGCTCAGAACATCGGCAGCCTTGGTCGCCAGGCGCCCCAGGGTCTGGCCGCTGGCATCCACTACATACCACTTGCGGTCAATATCCTTGCCGCTCGGAACAAAGGTGCTCATCTCTCTCCTGCCCTCTATCACTTCAAAAACTTCAGCGCAAAACGCTTAGCCCCATGGCATCCGCGCATGGGATTCAATTCCGCCCACTTCCAAACAATCCTGTTCGGGTGAGGACTGCGGCGCTTGCCCCTCAAAAAGGGCCCTGACTCTGCTGGACTTAACCTGCTATCCCAGCCGAAGGTGCCTGTTCCGGTCGAATCCGATAAAGGGGTTCAATCAGCCGGGTCCGGGCTAAACTTCTTCTCCTCATCGACTTGAAGCTGTCTCAGAGGGCCCGCAACAGACCCCAGGCGCAACACCGCACAAGACCCTTAGGATACCCGAATCCCCAAGCAGAGTCAACGAAATGCGGGAAGGGGTAGTGGGTCAGTTTCAATTGACCATCAGATTAACAAGTTCTTCAATCGTCCAAACGTGGTCAGTTAGGCCCGCTTCCATTGCGGGAGTGACGCGAAGAGTCTGATGCACGCGACAGAAATTGTAGTGCGCGAAATAGACGGCAAGCATTGCCTCGTGGTTCTCAATCTTTTTAGAGAACCCATTCGTTAACCGCGTGAACCGTCTCATCGACATGCGCATCGTAAGGTTCTGCCGTTCCACAAAAGACGTGCTGATGTATCGCGGAGAGCCCAGCCAAAGCCCGCGCAAGGGCTGGCTCCGTCGGCATCCTGTCCTGGCGCCGGTCGGCCTCGTGGCGCTGCTTTTGGCCGCGGCGGCCGGATACCTCTATTGGGATCATACCGCGCATTTCGAGTCGACCGACGACGCCTTCATCGCCGCGCGGCAGTTCGCCATCGCGCCGAAGGTCCCGGGCTACGTCACCGCGGTTCCGGTCACCGACAACCAGCATGTCGAACAACGGCGACGTGATCGCCGAGATCGACCAGCGCGACTATCGCAACGCGCTCGCGCAGGCCGAGGCGCAAGTGGCGGCGGCGCAAGCCAGCATCGAAACATCGACGCGCAGATCGCGTGCGCAAGACGCACAGGTCGCCGCCAACCAGGCGCAGGTGGCCCAGGCGCAGGCGAACCTCGAATTCGCGAAGGTCACCTGGGGACGCGACAAGCCGCTCGTCAAACAGGGTTGGGCGACGGCTCAGCAGGGCACGATCGACGTCCAGACTCTCAAGGCCCAGCAGGCCGCTGTCGAGAGCGCGCAAGCGACGCTCAAGGTGGCTGCAGCGGCAAATCGACACGCTGAAGGCGCAGCGCGCGAGCGCCGAGGCGAACCTCAAGCAGGCCGAGGCGCAGCGCGACCAGGCTGAGCTCAATCTCTCCTATACGACCGTCATCGCCGACCAGCCGGGCCGCGTCGTCAACCTCACCGGCGCGGTCGGGCAATATGCGCAGGCCGGGCACGAACCTCACCATGTTCGTGCCGGACGAGATCTGGGTCGTCGGCGAACTTCAAGGAGACCCAGCTCGACCGCATGCGGCCGGGACAGCCCGTCGACGATCGAGATCGACGCCTATCCGGAACGCGACTTCCACGGCCATGTCGCCAGCGTCCAGCCCGGCTCCGGCACCGGCCTTCTCGCTGCTGCCGCCCGAAAACGCCACCGGCAACTACGTCAAGATCGTCCAGCGCGTGCCGGTCAAGATCATCCTGGACAATCCGCCGGCCGACGTCGCGCTCGGCCCCGGCATGTCGGTCGTCCCGACCGTGCGCGTCGATCCCGCGCCCTCGCTCTATGAGCGGCTGAAGGCTCGCGTCGAGCCATGGTGGAGGCGGGTGTGAGCGACACGGCGGTTCGGGCCGGCGCTCCGGCGGCCAGCAGCGCAGCTTCGGCCAGCCCCTGGCTGATCGCCATCCTGGTCGCGCTCGCGACCTTCATGGAGGTGCTCGACACCACGATCGCCAACGTGGTCCTGCCCTACATCGCCGGCGGGATGGGCGTCAGCGACGACGAAGCCTCGTGGGTGGTGACGACCTATCTGGTCGCCAACGCCGTCAGCCTGACGGCGAGCCCCTTCCTTGCCCGATGGCTCGGCCGCAAGACCTTCTTCCTCATCTGCCTCGGGCTCTTCAGCGTCAGCTCGGTCGCTGTGCGCGCAGGCGTGGAATCTCGAACTCGCTTCTGCTGTTCCGCATCCTGCAGGGCTTGGCCGGCGGCGGCATGGTGCCGGTCTCGCAATCGATCCTGGCGGATGCGTTTCCGCCGGCAGAAGCGCGGCCAGGCTTTCGCGCTGTTCGGCGTCGCCGTGGTTGTCGCGCCGGTGGTCGGCCCGACGCTCGGCGGCTGGCTCGCCGACAATCTCTCCTGGCGCTGGTGCTTCCTGATCAACGGTCCGGTCGGCCTCGCCACGATCGCGCTGATCGCCATGCCTCCTGCCTGCGGACAAGCCGGCCAGAGCCGCGGCCGGCCGGTTCGATGTCATCGGCTTCCTGCTGGTCGCGACCTTCCTCGGCGCGCTCGAGATCGTGCTCGATCGCGGCCTCGAGGACGACTGGTTCGGCTCAAACTTCATCGTCACGTTCACGGTCATTTGCGCTGTCGCATTCGTGCTGATGATCCCGTGGGAGATGACCAGGCCGCGATCCGATGATCGACGTGCAGGATGGTTGGCGACGCGCCAGTTCGGCGCCTGCTTCGTGGTGATGCGGGCGACCGGCGCGATCCTCTACGCGACCACCCAGTTCCTGCCGCTGCTTGGTGCAGACGGACTTCGGCTACACCGCGACCTGGGCCGGTCTCGTGCTCTCGCCGGGCGGCCTCGTCACCATGGTGATGATGTTCGTGGTCGGCAATCTGTCGAGCCGGATCCAGCCAAAATACCTGATCATGACCGGCGCGATCTTCGTCGCGATCTCGATGTATCAGCTGACCAACGTGTACGGCGATCTCGACTTCTGGTTTTTTGCCCGCACGCGCATGGTGCTCGGCGTCGGATTGCCGCTCATCTTCATTCCGATCCTGGCCGCGTCCTACGACGGGATTCCGCCCAACAGGGTGGACATGGCCTCGGCGCTCATCAACGCCGCGCGCAACACCGGCGGCTCGATCGGCGTCTCGCTCGCCTCCAACGTGCTCCAGCACCGCGAGCAGTTCCACCAGAGCCGGCTCATCGAGCACGCGATTCCGTCGGGCCCGCAATATCAGGAGACGCTGCAACAGGCGACGCAATATTTTCTCGCGCAGGGCAGTTTGCTTCCCGAGGCGCAGCAACAGGCCGTCGGCTGGATCGGCCAGCAGGTGCAGGCGCAGGCGTCCTACCTCGCCTACATGGATGTCTTCTGGGTGTTGATGCTGATCTCGCTCGCGGCGGTGCCGCTCGCGCTGAGCCTGCGCAAGGTCAAGCTCGGCGGCCAAGCGCCCGGCCGCCCACTGACGCATGTGGCGCGAGACGGCGACCGGCCCCGGACGAAACTTCGTCCAAACATGACATGCCCGGTCGCGCGGCGATTTTGGCATGGCGCCGATCAGGCCGCGCGCAGCTCCGCGCCGCCGGCGATTTCGCTCCACTTCCGGCACGGCAGGTCAGGAGCCGCGTCGTCCAACCGCTTCTGAATTCGCACGAGGCGCGCTTCGAACCCTGGTCCAAGGCGAAAGCCGCGGCCGCGCGCCAGTGCGATCATCCCCTCGTTGGTCCGCAACGTATCGCCGAAGAGCAATTCGATGCCGTCGGCCGCCGCTTTGCGTTCGATTTCCTCGAAGCACGGCCGAGCCGACGCCAAGACGCCGCCAGTCGTCTGCAATCGACATGCCGAATTCGCCGGCGCGTTCCGCGCACGAAAGCGCCACCCGGGCCTCGCCGACCACCGTTTCACGATCCCCGCCGTCGAGGTGAGGAGCAGGGTCAGCGTGTCCCGACCATTCGCCGCCAATGCGCGCGCCAATTCCGACGCCGGGAGCTCGTTTGCGGCGCCCAGGAACCGATTGTAGCGCGACTGCGGAGGATAGCCCTCGGACATAGGTTTGCAAGGCGTCGCCGTCGCTCAAGCGGGCCGGACGAAGAGCCAACCAAATGTCCGGCCTGCCCTTCGCTCGCAGCATGCGGAACTCCGAATGACCTGCGCCGAACGCGCTTTCGTTGAGCGACGCGCGTAGGCGCAGGCTCAACGAAACGGACGTGCAGAGGCATGGGCGACCATCAGCTGAACCTCGCAATGAGAGTGTTGCGTTTGAAGGCTGGACGAGGCCGCTACTGCGGCAGGCTCCAGTCAGACGCGAAAACCTTCTGCATGATTTCGCGCTCCATGCTGTCGGTGATGCGTCCGCCGGAGCGCGCGAGGAGGCGGCCAATCTCCCGGTCGACCTCCCTCCGGCGCTGCGCGTCGAGGGCGTCGGTCAGACGGCGAGCCAGTCTCTTGAGCTTCGCGCCGACGCCGTTTGCGACTGGCGCCGTGCGACCGCTGCATAGGCCGCAATCTCCGCTGTGCGTGGTGTAGGCCATCGGACCAACCTCATCATTGACCATGGCTCTGTATGAGATATGCTCATCCGCCATGCTCTCGAAGCTGCGTAGGTTGGCAAGAAAACCCTTGCATGACAAAGGATGTTGTCTCAGCTTATGGATGAGAAAATCTCATGCATAACGCCCCTCCCCCGCTGAACGCGCTTCGCGCTTTCGAGGCCGCCGCCCGGCATCTCAGCCTGACCAAGGCGGCGGTGGAGCTGAACGTCACGCCCGGAGCGCTCAGCCACCAAATTCGCGGCCTCGAAGATCATCTGGGCCTCAAACTCTTCGACCGCGGCGTGCGGTCGATCGCGCTGACGGCGGCGGGCAAGGCGCTCCAGCCCGGCTTGCAGGCGGGCTTCCTTCATATCCGGGACGCGCTGGCGAGCCTCAATAGGATGGGCGACGCGCGCGTGCTCGTGATCAGCACGCCGCCCGGCTTCACCTCGAAATGGCTGGCGCCGCGGCTCTACCGCTTTTCGATCGCCTATCCCGAAATCGACGTGCGCGTTTCCTCGTCGATCAACAACGCCAATTTCACCACCGACGGCGTCGACGCTGCGATCCGCAACCTTGCCGGGTCGGATGCGGCGCACGATGAAGCCCTCGAGGTCGAAAAGCTGATCGACCTATCCCTCGCGCCGGTCATGCAGCCCGGCCTTCGTCGAAAAACACGGGCCCTTCACCTCGCCGGACATGCTCAAGCGCGTGCCGCTGATCCATGACGACAGCCTCGCCGGTCGCGCCGCCATGCCGACTTGGGCCGACTGGTTTGCAGCGGCCGGCGTGAGGGACGCCGACGTCAGTCGCGGCCTTCGATTCAACACCGCCGATCACGCGCTCGACGCGACGGTCGAAGGCGCCGGCGTGCTGCTCGCTCACGATGCGCTCGCCTACGACGATCTGCGCACCGGGCGTCTGGTCATGCCCTTCGACCTCACCCTGCCTTCGGGCCGCTGCTACGCATTCGTTTGCCCGAAGAAGCGGCGAGACGCTGCCAATGTGCGGGCCTTCCGCGCATGGCTCAGGGAAGAGGCGGCCGCCCTCGACTGGAGCAAGCAGATACCGCTGAAGGTGTCCATGAGGCGCCGCGGATAGCGCACCGCCCGCGGCATCGACCCCTGCGGTCCTTGAGTTCAAATTCCCTTCGCGCAGTATCGCCTCCAAGCAATCAATGACCGATCGCCGCGATCGAGATCGACATAGGTCGGTATTTTTTGCACACTCGACTTCCGATCCCGAGCGCAACTCGGCGCGCTTTCGGAGCAGCGCGGACCCATGAGCGATTTTGAATTGCCCAATACGCGTTACGCGCTGAGCGGCGACGTCAACATCGCCTTTCAAGTGATGGGCGACGGACCGATCGACATCATCATGGTGCCCGGGGTCGTCTCTCATATCGACTTTTTGCACGAGTTCCCCGGATATACCGAGTTTCTGCGCCGTCTCGCGACGTTTGCCCGCGTCGTGACCTTCGACAAGCGAGGCCAGGGCTTGTCGGACGGAATATCGGGAGCCCCCTCGCTTGAGCAGCGTGTCGACGACGTCCGCGCCATCATGGACGACATCGGATCGCAACGCGCCGTGCTCCTGGGATTTTCCGAGGGCTCTCCAATGAGCGCGTATTTCGCCGCCGCGAATCCGGAGCGCGTGTCGAAGCTCATTCTTTTCGGCGGCTTCGCCAAGGCATTCTTGACGGAAGAGGCGGTGTCGCAGCGGATGGCAATCTGGGGCACGGGCGCTGTGATGGGTCGCGCGGCCGCGAGCCTGTCGACAAATCCGGACGCGATCAAACTGTTCGCCAAATTCGAGCGGCTTTCCGCGAGCCCCGGAACCGCCAAGGCGTATATGTTGTTGAACAGGCAGATCGACGTGACGTCGATATTGCCGAACGTGCGCGTGCCGACGCTCGTGCTTCACCGGCGAACCGATGCGCTGGTTCCTATTGAACGGGGACGCGAACTCGCAGCGCTGATCCCCGGCGCCAAATTCATCGAGTATCCCGAAGGGGACCATGTGCCGTTCACCGGCGATGCGGAGACGATTGTTGGCGATATCCAGGAATTTGTCACCGGGGAGCGGGAGAGTTCTGCCTCCGACCTGGAGCGCATCCTGGCGACGGTCTTGTTTACCGACATCGTCGATTCCACGCGCAGCGCCGCTGAAATGGGCGATCAGCAATGGCGCCGATTGCTCGACAGCCACGACAGAATTGCGAAACAGGCCGTCGAGAAGCATCGCGGCAATCTAATCAAAACCACAGGGGACGGCATTCTCGCGACGTTCGACGGCCCCGGCCGCGCGGTGCGGTGCGCGCTGGCGTTTGAAACCACGGGCAAACAGATCGGCCTGCCGTTGCGCGCCGGTCTGCATACCGGCGAGATCGAACTGAGAGGTCGGGATGTCGGAGGCATTGCCGTTCACGCCGCAGCTCGCGTCATGGCGCATTGCGCGCCGGGCGAGGTTCTTGTTTCCAGAGTGGTCACTGATCTCGTCGCTGGCGCCGGCCTAAAATTCGCCGAACGGGGTTCGCATGAGCTGAAGGGCCTGCCGGGACGATGGGATTTGTTCGCGGCGAGCCTATAAGGTTAGCTCCCGTGAAGGTCTTAGCGCCACCCAAGACGTCCCTTCTCCCCGCGTGCGGGGAGAAGGTTAGGATGAGGGGCGGGGCCGCGAGAAGCCAATATTGGCGCCGACACAACGGGGAAAAATGCAAGCGTCACCGTAAAGTCCAGCCCAACGAGGGATGAGTGAGGATGGGGTCATTGTTTGCTTGGCGGAGCGGAGCGCGAGGGGAATTTGAAGTCAAGGATGCGCCATAGCGCGTCCGGCAGGACGCCCGTCGAGCACGACGGGCTATGGCGCACCGCCTCCGGCGGCGACCCCTGCGGGGTCGTCCTTGAGTTCAAATTCCCCTCGCGCAGTATCGCCTCCAAGCAATCAATGACCGATCGCCGCCGGGCGCGGCGGGCGCCTTCGGACGCCGGCGCGAGCGAAAAAAGGGGAAATATGCATGTGTCCCCGTAAAGCCCGAACCGAACCGCGCCTGGAAGAGATGGCCGGTGACCCGAGCCGCGCGTTGATTTTCAACGAATAACGCCGGCGCGCCTCGCCGAGCGCGCGCCCGAGCGCCTCCTCGCGAAAGCGAAAGCGGCCGGGCCGACGCCGAAGGGAATGGGGATCGAGTACCGTGTCGCGGATAATGCGATTCGCACATTTAGGGCCGGGACATGAGGCGCAGTCGGAGGCACTGCGCCGGTTCGTTACGCTGCGACGGCAGGGAGGGAAGCCGAAGGTCGGAGCGCGCAAGCGGAAGATGGAGTGGCGACGAAAGCCACAAACTAGTGGACATCTCGGTCACGATTCTATATGTTCGCTTTTTGTTCTCAACAAGTGGCGTGCAAAATTGCGAGCCCTTTTCCTAGTATGCGTTCGTAGCTCGCGCCTGATTCTGGTTCACTCCGCGATGAAGCACAGTCATGAATTTCGCGACCCCATTCACACATTCATTTCGGTGAGAACCGATGAACGAAAGGTAATCGACTCTCGACCCTTCCAGCGCCTACGCCATATTCACCAGCTTGCGTTGTCTTACCTCGTTTATCCAGGAGCTACACATAAACGGTTCGAACATTAGCTAGGCGTGATGGATGTCGCCTCAAGGATTTTCGATGTCGTGACTACTCCGGAAAATATTTTCACAACAGCGTACGCGAAATTATACCTGATACCGAAGCGCGCAGCTATTGGCGGTCTGTTCTTCGAATGGCGGCTCTGTGCCATGATGTCGGGCACTTACCTTTTTCTCACGCTGCGGAAAAGGAACTCTTGCCGGATGATTATGACCATGAGCGCCTCACTAAAGAGTTGATATATAGCGAGGAAATGCGAAAGATATGGGCCTCCATGGAGGCCGCCATTAACTGCGGATCACATTGTAAAGTTGGCGGTTGGTGCTAAAGGCGCTACACCTCTCTAGAATTGGATAATTGTGGAAGCCATTTTGGCTGAGATTATCATTGGCGATGCATTCGGTGCCGACAGAATGGACTATTTATTACGAGATACCTACCATGCCGGAGTGGCCTATGGGACGTTTGATCGTCATCGTCTGATCAGCTCTCTTCGTATTTTACCGAAGAATATGAGGATTCTGATGAGCCTGCACTGGGTCTGACGCTGGAGGTCTTTAAGTCGTCGGAAGGATTAATGATTGCAAGACACTTCATGTACAAGCAAGTTTATTTTCACCACATCAGACGAGTATATGACATACATCTCAAGGATTTTCTGGTCAATTGGCTTGATGGCGGAAGATTTTCCATAGATCTCTCCAAATCATCTAAAGATTACCGATGCCGAAGTCTTAGTTGCTCTCCGCGCTCCATATGAGGATCGAAAGTTCAGCCGCTGCACGTTCTTGCTCGAAGGATCCAGTGTCGAGAGCATTTTCGGCGATTCTACGAGGCTGCACCGCATGACAAGGATGGTGGGAAATTACAGCCTGGTAAGGTACTAGCTAGCGCAGCGGTGGAGCAATTCGGTTCAGACCTCATCCGGTATGACCATATGGGCGCTAAAGCAGCTGCTCCAATCTTCCCCGTGCTGAGGTTTGACGGAAACATCAATTCGTCTTTACAGTGCTCTCAGGTCCTCGCACATCTGCCTGTCATTGGTCTCGATAGCGTCTACTGCGACAAGTCCATTCCAGGCTGAAGCGGTCAAATGGACTAAGACAAACAAAATAGCTTGCTAGGCTTATGAAAGGAAAATAGATGGAGCGCCTCTCTTATAGCGTTCGGTGTGCGCTTGTGGTCGAACTCGCAAAACGTCTTAGGACAGAAGGAAGTTGGTGCGGTGAAACGCATCTTCAGAAGGCGACATTTATTATCCAAGATTTGACTAAGTCAAACTCTTGGATATAAATTTGTTTTGTATAAGCATGGGCCTTATTCATTCGAGTTTAGTTCCGAATTGAATTCTATGCGAGCGGCTGGTATCTTGGAATTTCAATTTCCTAGGCAGGGGTACGGGCCAAGCATTGCATCAACTACTTTCGGAGAGCAAATCCGTGAAGCAAATGAGGAAAACATCGCATGAGTACATTCCCGTAATTCAATTTATTGCCAATTGGTTTGCTGCCAACGATGTCCGGCATTTAGAAAAAATCGCAACGGCGTACTACGTAACAAAAAATCCTCGTGATCCTGCGTTCGAAAGAGCGAAAAAACTTAGCTTGCTGAAGCCCCATGTTGACATAGATTCGGCGGAGGAGGCAGTTCGCGTCGTGGACGAGAAACGACAACAAGCCAAAATTCAATTGGGTCAGATCGCTGCCTGAGTAGTTGAAGTCTAGCGCCACCAACCTCGCCCCGGCCCGCCAACGCTTTTCCCCAGGGAGACGAAGGTCATCAAGGCGGTGTGTAGGAACCGCGCCCGTGGCCGCAATAAAGCCACGTTCCGTCGCCAGCGATGCGTTAGCTCTTAACGTGATCGCTCGGGCAAATCGCGCGCAGCACCTATCGTGCCGCGACGCGGAACCAAAATGACGATAACTATTTCCGATGCCCTTATCATATTGGCTACTCTCGTTGGGCCGATCGCCGCTGTGCAGGCTCAGAAGTGGATTGAGAGGGCGAGAGAGGACCGTGCACGAAAAGTAAACATATTCAACACTCTGATGGCAACGCGGGCGCTAAAAGTCGCGTCAGCTGATCACGTTAAGGCGCTAAACTCAATCGATCTCATATTTGATCGAAAAAAACCAAAGGAGAAGGCAATAATTGTTGCTTGGGAAGAGTATCTTGATCACCTCAACAATCATCCACAGAAGGACGATGATCTTGCGGGACAAACAGCATGGAACAGCAAGGTGGATGATTTACTCGCTAACTTGCTCAAATCAATTGGCAACAGCTTGCGATACGATTTTTCCATTGTTCAGCTGAAACGCGGTATTTATTACCCTCGTGGGCATCACGAAGAAATCATGGCCAGATCGCTTTGAGAAAGATTGTAATTGAACTGGCTGACGGAAAAAGGAATCTTTCCTGGACATAAAGAGCCTTCCGATTGATCAGAATGCGTTCAAATTACAAATGGATGTTCAGAAAGCGACCCTCGCCGCCTTGTCAGGCGAGGGTGCTATGACTATCAGCGTAAAGCAGGAGACCCAACCCGGATAGGGATACCCAGAGGGCCTTGCTTCGCAGCTTATTATTATTAGCATGAGGCGCTTAGGGAACCTCCGCCCAGGGAGCCTCCCTTATGGCGTCGTCTACGTTCTCGCCACGGGCGGGCGTGCCGGAGCGCTTTGGGGCGCGCGCCGGTAGCGGCGCCTGAAAAACCGTCGTTGACAGCCCAAGGGCCCCGAGCGCGAAAAATCCGAAGATTCTTCTTTCCGATTTTCCAGATCCATGCTATGATGCTTCTTTCGGTCAGAAGAGGCCGCCAGGCGGGCGGCCAAGCGAGGCAGGCATGGTCGACGAAAGGGCGCCGGCGCTCGCGCGCCGGCTCACCGCGCACGCGCGGGTCTTGCGGCGGGGGCGCATTTTCGCGCGGCTGCGCGAGGGCTGGGCCTATGACGAGATCGCTGCCCATGAGCGGCTGACGGCCGAGCGCGTGCGCCAGATCGTCCGGCAGGCGCTCGAGAAGCGCATCATCGACGAAGAGGCGGAGCACGCCAAACTGCAATTGGCCCGCCTTCAGCCGGCGATGCGGCTCGCCGGCGAAGCGATCGCCGACGGCGACGTCACGGCGATCGCGCCGCTCATGAAGGTGCTCGACCGGCTCGACCGCTACCAGCGGGCCGCGAAGGCCGTCCAGGTCTACGACGACGAGGCGCGCAAGAAGCTCATGGACAAGATCAACCGCGTCGCCGCCAATCTCGGCGTCGACGAGGCGAGGGCGGCGGCTGAAGCGGCGCCCTCGGGCGGCGAGGCGGCGGCGCTCGCCGACGCCCGAGCGGCGTGGGGAGGCTTAAAGAAATTCCGGGCCAGGGGTCGGCGCAAGCCTTTGAAAAGGCTCAATTCGGACAAGGAAATCAAAGAGAATCCAAAGGCTTTTTTGTGGCGGACCGCATGTCTCGGCCGCGCTCAAGTCGGCAAAATGCGGCGCCGTTCCAAATTCTCCGGGAGACAAAGCTTGAATTCACATACTGACATTGATGATAGGCCTGGCCGCGCGCCCGTCGGAAGGTCAAGCGATGGTCAGCGGTTGCCGACCGGCTTGTATTCGCGTTGCTTTGCGCCGGTATAGAGCTGGCGCGGGCGGCCGATCTTCTGCTCCCCGTCGGCGATCATTTCCTTCCACTGCGCGATCCAGCCGACGGTGCGCGCAACCGCGAACAATACGGTGAACATGTCCAGCGGGAAGCCCATCGCCTTGAGGGTGATGCCCGAATAGAAGTCGATGTTCGGATAGAGCTTCTTCTCGATGAAGTAATCGTCGTGCAGCGCGATGCGCTCGAGCTCCATCGCCACGTCGAGCAGCGGATCGTCCTTGACGCCGAGCTCGTTGAGGACTTCATGCGCCGTCTTCTGCATGATCTTGGCGCGCGGATCGTAGTTCTTGTAGACCCGATGGCCGAAGCCCATCAGGCGGAACGGGTCGTTCTTGTCCTTGGCCCTGGCGATGTATTTGGGGATGTTTTCGACTCGGCCGATCTCGCCCAGCATCTTGAGCGCGGCCTCGTTGGCGCCGCCGTGCGCCGGCCCCCAGAGGCACGCGATGCCGGCGGCGATGCACGCGAACGGGTTGGCGCCCGACGATCCCGCCAGGCGGACGGTCGAAGTCGAGGCGTTCTGCTCGTGGTCGGCGTGGAGAATGAAGATGCGGTCGAGCGCCCGCGCCAGCACGGGATTCACCTTGTACTCCTCGCACGGGACCGAGAAGCACATGCGCAGGAAGTTCGAACAATAATCGAGGTCGTTCTTCGGATAGACGAACGGCTGGCCGATTGCATACTTATAGGCCATGCGCCGCGAGCGTCGGCATCTTGGCGATCATGCGGATCGAGGCGACCTGTGCGCTGCCACGGATCGTTGATGTCGATCGAGTCGTGATAGAAGGCGGCGAGCGCGCCGACGCAGGCCACCATCACCGACATCGGATGCGCGTCTCGGCGGAAGCCGTTGAAAAACCGCGTCATCTGCTCGTGCACCATGGTGTGGCGCGTGACGCGATAGTCGAAGTCGGCCTTCTGCGCGGCGGTCGGAAGCTCCCCGTACAGCAGCAGGTAACAGGTCTCGAGGAAATCGCCATGCTCGGCGAGCTCATCGATCGGATAGCCGCGATAGAGCAGCACGCCCTCGTCGCCGTCGATGTAGGTGATCTTCGATTCCGTGCTCGCGGTCGAAGTGAAGCCCGGGTCGTAGGTGAACATGCCCGTCTGGGCATAGAGCTTGCCGATGTCCACGACCGAGGGGCCGATCGTGCCCGTCTTGATCGGCAGTTCGACGGATTTGCCGTCGATGGTGAGGGTCGCGGAAGCCGGCGCGTGCGGTTCGACGGATTTGTCGTTGATGGTGAGGGTCGCGGAAGCCGGAGTCATCAAGCGTCTCCCATGGGCTCATCTGCGCTCTTGCAGTGCAATATGGTTATTGCAGCGCATTATGCGAGACAAGTCAAACCAAAGGAGCGCGATCGCCGATCGCTATTGCGGATTCTCGTAGCTGAACGTTTGGCTGTTTTCGTCATAGGCGAAGAGCTCGCCATAGCGGCCGAGATTGATGATCGCCCGCAGCGTCCGCTCGGCGTAGTCCTCGCTCATGTAGTCTTCGAGCTCTTCGCGGAAGCGAGTCGCGGGCGCGCGATGGCTCGGGCGTTCGTCAAGAACCCGCTTGATGTGCGAGGCAAGCGGGATCTGCGCGAGCAGCTGGTCGCCCAACAGCTTCTTGCGTTGGTCGACATCCATATCGACGAAGCGCTGACCGAGCGGAGTGAGCTTGATGTCGCCCTCCGCCAATTCGGCGAGGCGCAGCAGCTGCAAAGTCTCCGCGAGCGGGAACAGATCGTCGATTTCGAGCTGCAGCGAGTCGGCGAGATGCGGCAGGTCGGCATTGCCGTTGTATGGCGGCGCGGCGATCTCTTCGAGCATGCCGGCCAGCGAATTGGTCGAGACCAGCGGCAGGGAAAGCCCGAGGCCCATCGCCGCCGCGGCGGCTTCGCGCGCCGCCGGCTTGGCCGTGTCAGGGCGCTGGGTCATCAGCGCGTAGATACTCTCGACAAGCGCGCGGAATTCCGTGTCCAGCCGGTCGCGCGGATGCGGAAGCGTGACCGGGATCTCGGACGCGATGCGGCCGGGATTGGACGACAGAACGAGGATGCGGTCGGCCATCAGCACCGCCTCCTCGATGTTATGAGTGACCATCAGGATGCGCTTTGATCGGCATGCGTCCATCCTGCCACAGGTCGAGGAGATCGGTGCGCAAGGTCTCTGCGGTCAGCACGTCGAGCGCCGAGAACGGCTCGTCCATCAAGAGGATTTTCGGCTGCATGACGAGCGCCCGCGCGAAGCCGACGCGCTGGCGCATGCCGCCTGACAATTCCTTCGGATAGGCCGAATTCGAAGCCGTCGAGGCCGATGGTGTCGATCGCCTTCAGCGCCCGCTTGCGCGTTTCGTCCAGCGGCACGCCATTGGCGCGGGGCCCGATCTCGACGTTATCGAGGACATCGAGCCAGGGGAAGAGGGCGAAGCTTTGAAACACCATCGCGACGTCCTTCGCCGGTCCGTTCACGCGCTCGCCGGAGATGGTGACGGTCCCTTCGGTCGGACGGGTGAGTCCCGCGATGAGGCGCAACAGGGTGGACTTGCCGCAGCCAGACCGGCCGAGCAGCGCGACGATCTCGCCCGTCTTCAGGCTCAGCGAAACGTCGCTCGAGCACCGGCGCGCGCGCCTCGCCCGACCCGGTTGCGAAGACCTGGGTCACTTTGTCGACGTTCAGGAGCGTCGGACGGCTGGGTCCAACATCGACGGAACTCCTCGAGGAAACGACGCGGTCAAAGGCGCAAGCGCCGCTCGGCGTAGGCGTAGAGCCGGCGCCAGAACAAGCGATTGAACAGCGTCACGAAGATCGACATCATCGGCAACGCCGAGGACGATTCTCGGAAAATCGCCTTTGTCAGTCGCCTCGGCAATGTAGGAGCCGACGCCCTGGGCGGTGACGGTATGGTCCTTCCACTTGACGTATTCGGCGACGATCGAGGCGTTCCACGAACCGCCGGACGCGGTGATCGCGCCGGTCAGATAATAGGGCGCGACGCCTGGAATGATGACCTCGGTCCACCAGCGCCAGCCGCGAATGCGGAAATTCGTCGACGGCTTCGCGCAGGTCGTTGGGAAAGGCGGCCGCGCCGCCGATCGTGTTGAACACGATATACCATTGCGTGCCGAAAACGATGAGGAAGCTCAGCCAGATGTTCGGGTTGAGATTGAAGGCGAGCACCAGGCTGACCGCGGCGCCGAACAACAGATTGACAGGAAAGGCCGCGAGGAACTGGGCGATCGGCTGAATGGCCTCCGCCCAGCGCGGCCTGAGGCCGATCCAGACGCTGATCGGCACCCAGACCAGCGTCGCAAGAGACATCAGCGCGACGACGCGAATGAGCGTGTAGAACGTCAGAACGAAGACGTGCAGCACCTCGTCCCAGTTCAGTTCGGTCGCGATATAGGAGATGGTGAGCCAGGCGGCCCAGGCGGCGACGGCGACAATGACGAGGATCCAGATGGCGTCGACGAGCCGCGAAGGCTGCATCCGACGACGAGCTTCGCCGCCGGCAGCACGTGCGGGAAACGCAGCCGCAAGAGGCTCACGCCGCGCAACGCGCCGAAGACCGGAGCGACGCCCAGGCGCAGCCAGTGGGTGCGCTTGATCAGGTTCAGCACCCAGGACGTCTCGACGTCCTGGCTGACCGACAATTCGACGCGGAACTTGGCCGCCCAGGCGACGATCGGGCGGAACAGCAACTGGTCGTAGAGCAGGATGACGATGCCCATCGTCAAGACAGCGGCGCCGATCGCCGACCAGTCGCCGGCGTCGTTCGCCTTGGCGATGTAGGAGCCGATTCCGGGCAGGGTGATGGTCGTGTCGCCGACCGTGATCGCCTCGGAGGCGACGACGAAGAACCAGCCGCCGGACATCGACATCATCGTGTTCCAGATCAGGCCCGGCATCGCGAATGGCGCTTCAAGCTGCCAGAACTTCTGCCAGCCGGTCAGGCGAAAGCCGCGCGCCACCTCATCGAGATCGCGCGGTACGGTGCGCAGCGACTGGTAGAAGGAAAAGGCCATGTTCCAGGCCTGACTGGTGAAGATCGCGAAAATCGCCGCGAGTTCCGCGCCCAAGCGTATTGCCGGGGAAGAGGCCGAGGAAGAACGTCACGGTGAAGGACAGAAAGCCCAGAATCGGCACCGACTGCAGGACGTCGAGCAGCGGGATCAGCACCATCTCCGCCCGCCGGCTCTTGGCCGCGAGCGTAGCGTAGGTGAAGGTGAAGACGAGCGAGGCGGCGAGCGCGGCAAACATGCGCAGCGTCGTCCGCAACGCGTAATAGGGCAGCTCCCAATAGTCCAGCGACACCGGCGATTCGTTTGGCGCTGGCAGGGGCGCGGAAATGCCGTGATAGCTCTTGGCGATCGCGGTCAGCACCGCCAGAATTGCCGCGAACGCGACGAGGTCCCATTGGTTCGGCAGAGCCCGCCGCCCGGCGGACGCGATGGCGTTCAACATAGGCGGTTTTCCGCTTGGCGCAAGCGACAAATCGACGTGGAGGGGCGGCCAAACGGACGCGGAAAACGTCAAACACGTTTGCCGCGGCCAACGCAATCGGTAAATTTGAACCGCCCGCCCGGATCGATCCCGGACGCGAGCCTTGCTGTGTGCATATGACAGTATGACGACAACGATCGTGGGGGCGCGCAATGACGCCGGGCGCTGGGGCGAGGCCGTGCGTCGCCGCGCTTGCAGCTTGCGTTTCCGCCTTGGCTCCCATATATGCGGCGCCATTCCACAGGCGGATTTGCCGCGGCTCCTGCTCAAGGTCCCGCTCCGGTGGCGAGGTTCGCTTCGCCCTCATCGATCCGCCGAGGCTCAACCGGACAAGGATGAAGCTCCATGGCTTTGCCAGATTTCACCATGCGCCAGCTGCTCGAGGCGGGCGCGCATTTCGGCCACCAGTCGCACCGCTGGAACCCGAAAATGGCGCCCTACATCTACGGCTCGCGCAACTCGATCCACATCATCGACCTCGCGCAGACAGTGCCCTTGTTCCATCAGGCGTTGAAGACGGTCTCCGACACCGTCGCCAAGGGCGGGCGCGTGTTGTTCGTCGGCACGAAGCGCCAAGCAGCCGATGAGATCGCGTCCGCGGCCAAGCGTTCGGCGCAATATTTCGTTAATGCCCGGTGGCTCGGGGGCATGCTGACCAACTGGAAGACGGTTTCGGCTTCGATCTCGCGCCTGCGCAAGCTCGACGAGCTCTTGAGCGAAGGCGCGAAAGGCCTCACCAAGAAAGAGCGCCTGATGATGTCGCGCGAGCGCGACAAGCTAGAGACCGCGCTCGGCGGCATCAAGGATATGGGCGCCGTTCCCGATCTGGTGTTCGTCATCGACACCAACAAGGAAGCGCTGGCGATCAAGGAAGCCAACCGCCTCAAGATTCCGGTGATCGCGATCCTCGACACCAATTCCGATCCGGACGGCATTACCTACCCGATTCCCGCGAACGACGACGCCGGCCGCGCCATTCAGCTCTATTGCGAGCTCGTCGCTCGCGCGGCGATCGACGGGATCTCGCGCGGCCAAGGCGCGCAGGGCGTCGACCTCGGCGAGGCTGTGACGCCTATCGCCGAACCGCTGCCGGAGCCGTCCGAGCCCGAGGCTTCAACGACCGACCGCTTCGAGCTGTTGGCCGCGCCGCGCGGCGCCCCCGACGATCTGGCAAAGCTGACCGGCGTCGGCCCGCAGATCGTCAAGAAGCTCAACGAGCACGGCGTGTTCCATTATTGGCAGCTCGCCGCGATGACCACGGCGGAGGTCGCCCAACTCGACGCCGATCTCAAGTTCAACGGCCGCATCGCCCGCGACAAGTGGAGCGAGCAGGCGCGTGCGCTGATGGCGGCCGAGTAGGGTTTTGTACTCTTACATAGAGGAGCGCGATCGGCTCGTCCCGGTGATGGGGCGGTGCGGACCGGGCTCGAATCTTGACGGAAGTCGCTTCGCCGCACTTCGTGGCGCGCGGCGCATGAGAGCGAGAGGGACGCCATGGCGACCATTTCCGCGGGGCTAGTCAAGGATCTGCGCGAAAAGACCGGCGCGGGCATGATGGATTGCAAGAACGCGTTGAGCGAGACGAACGGCGACATCGAGGCGGCCGTCGACTGGCTGCGCAAGAAGGGCCTCGCCAAGGCGGCCAAGAAGAGCGGACGAGTGGCGACCGAAGGTCTTGTCGGAGCCTCCGTCAACGCCAACCTCGGCGTCGTCGTGGAGGTCAATTCCGAAACCGACTTCGTCGCCCGCAACGCCGACTTCCAGGCGCTGGTGCGGGGCGTGCTCGCGGTGGCGCTCCATCACGCGCCGAACGTCGACGCTGAGAGGGTGCTCAGCGCGCGTTATCCGAGCGGCGGGACGGTGGGCGAGGCGATCGCCGCCGCCATCGCCACCATCGGCGAGAATATGACGCTGCGCCGCGCGCAGGGCCTGCACGTCGCGGAAGGCGCGATCGGCCAATATGTGCACAATACGATCGCCGAAGGCCTCGGGCGAATTGGCGTCATCGTCGCGCTGAAATCCGCCGGCGACCGGGATTCGCTTGTCGCGCTCGGCCGCCAGGTCGCCATGCATGTCGCGGCCGCAAACCCGGTCGCGCTCGACGCGGCCGGGCTTGATCCGGCCATGGTCAAGCGCGAGCGCGCGGTGCTGGCCGAAAAGAACGCCGGCAAGCCAGCAAACGTGCTCGACAAGATCATCGAATCGGGCCTGAAGACCTATTACAAGGAAGTCTGCCTCCTCGACCAGGCTTACGTCCATGATCCCGCCAAAACCGTCGCGCAGGCGATAAAGGAAGCCGAGAAGACGGTCGGCGCGCCCATCGCCATCACCGGCTTCGTCCGCTACGCGCTGGGCGAGGGCGTCGAGAAGCCGGTGGAAGAGGTCTCATAGCCTCAAGTTTACGAAGCGGCCCCAAGGGCCGCTTTTTCATGAGGAAGGATCGGCGGACAGGCATGGCGCTGTGTTGGGCGGCATGCTCGAACGCGGGCGGTGCGACGGCTGCACGAGGAGGGCTCCGATGATGTCGAAACAGTCGCAACCCTTGTTCAGCCGCGTCGTCGTCAAGCTCTCCGGTGAAGCGCTGATGGGGCCGGACGCGCACGGTCTGCACGCCCCGACGATGATGCGGCTGGCAGGCGATCTGAAAGCCGCGGCGGACCTCGGCGCACAGGTCGCGGTGGTCGTCGGCGGCGGCAACTTCTTTCGCGGCCTGCAGGGCGCGGACAAGGGCATCGAGCGCGCGCGCGCCAACTCGATCGGGATGCTGGCGACCGTCATGAACGCGCTGGCGATGGAGGGCGCCCTCGAGCAGCTCGGCCAGCCGGCGCGCGTGCTCTCGGCGGTCCCGATGCCCTCGTTGTGCCAGCCCTACTCGCGCCAGGCGGCGCTTGCCCATCTCGTCAAGCGCCGCGTCATTCTGCTCGCCGGCGGCACCGGCAATCCGTTCTTCACCACCGACACCGGCGCCGCGTTGCGTGCGGCGGAACTCTCGTGCGACGCGGTCATGAAGGCGACGCAGGTCGACGGCGTCTACTCCGCCGACCCGAAGAAGGATGCGGCCGCAACGCGCTACGAGCGCTTGAGTCACGACGAAGCGATCGCCCGTAACTTGCAGGTCATGGACACCGCCGCCTTCGCCTTGGCGCGCGACAACGGGATACCGATCGTAGTCTTCTCCGTCGACGAACCCGGCGCCATTCCCTCGGTGCTCCTGGGCAAGGGGCGGGCCACCTACGTGATGTCGTGACGGCCAAGCAGTCCAAATTCCTGTAGAGTTGAGGAAGGGCCCGGGCCCGACGGTAACCGCCAACCTCGCCGATCGGCGCTGTCGCCAGATTCGGGAAATTACGCCAATCGAGGGTTGGGTTGCAAAACTTCGAGAGAGCCGGCTTAACCCTATGCTCGGACAACGAAGGCTTGGCTGTTGGTGAGGCCGGAAAGGACGCCCCTTGCGTGATTTCCATCAGAGCGGACGCAGCCCCGTCTACTCCGCCAACGGCATGGCGGCGACGTCCATGCCGATCGCCTCCCTGACCGCCATCGACGTGCTGCAGGCCGGCGGCAACGCCGTCGACGCCGCGGTTGCGGCATGCGCTGCTCGGAGTCGTTGAATTCCAGCCGACCGGACTGGGCGGCGATTGCTTCTGTCTCTACGCGCCTGCCGGCGGCGATAAGGTCGTCGCCCTGAACGGTTCCGGCCGCTCAGCTGGGGCTGCGTCGATCGACACTTTTGAGAGCGCGAGTCTCACCAAGCTCGACAACGTCTCGCCCCATACCGTCACCATCCCCGGCGCCGTCTCCGGCTGGCAGCTCATGCTGGATGCTTATGGAACTAAGAGTTTCGACGAGTTGCTGCGCCCCGCCATCCGCTGCGCGGAAGAGGGCTTTCCCGTGCACTCGCGCGTGGCGTGGGACTGCTCCATGGAGGAAGACAAGCTGCGCCGCGCGGGAAACAGGCTCTTTCTCCCCGGCGGCCGCGCGCTCCAGGAAGGCGCGCTGTTTATCCAGACCGGGCTCGCCGGCACGCTGCGTGCAATCGCCGCGCACGGGGCGGACGCCTTTTATACCTGGCCGGTCGCAGCCGATATGGTCGCGACGCTGCGGGCCGCCGGCGGACTGCAAACGGAGGAGGACTTCGCCAACGGACGCGGCGCCGCCGAATTTGTCGAACCACTCCAAGCGCGGTGGAAAGGGCTGGACGTCTGGCAGTGCCCCCCAACGGGCCCGGCGTGGTCGCGCTCATGATGCTCGGCGTCCTTGAAGCGCTTGGTCCCGCTTCCGACGGACCGATGAGCGCGACGCGTTTTCACCGGCACATCGAAGGCGCGCGGCTGGCTTACCGGGACCGGGAGGCCTTTCTCGCCGACCCTCGCCGACGCGAGACGCCAGTTCGTCGCCTTATCGCGCCGGACTATCTTGCCGGCCTGGCCGGGATCATCGGGGATGAGCGCGCGCTTAGCCATTTGCCGCCGCCGGGAGAGAGCGCACTCACGGCGCATCGCGATACGGTCACGCTCACGATCGCGGTCGTCGACCGCGACGGAAACGCCTGCAGTCTCATCAACTCGATCTATCAGAACTTCGGCAGCGGCATAGTCGCGGAACGCTCTGGGGTCCTCAAGCAGAATCGGGGGTTGGGCTTCCGGCTCGAACGCGGTCATCCGAACTGCATCGCGCCGAACGCGCGCCCCGCGCACACCATCATGCCCGGAATGGCGACACGAGACGGCCGGCCCGCCATGTGCTTCGGGGTCATGGGCGAGCATTACCAGCCGATGGGCCAGACGTGGCTCCTCACCAACTTCCTGGAATATGGAATGGACATTCAACAGGCCCTCGATTTTCCTCGAGCCTGCCCGAACATGGGCGTCGTCGAAGTCGAGCGCGGCGTGTCGGCGGAAATACGCGAGAAGCTTTCGGCGATGGGACACGCGTTGCAGGACGCCGTGCGGCCTCTCGGCGGAGGACAGGCGATCTGGATCGACCGGGACCGCGGCGTCCTGGTCGGCGGCTCAGACCCGCGCAAGGATGGAGCGGCGCTCGGCTACTGAGGTTGGATCCGCGAGGAGCGAACCACGCCAAGGTCTTCACGTCATGTAGACGCCACCGGTGACATTGACACCCTGCCCGGTCATGAAGCGCGCCTGGTCCGAGCACAGGAACACCACGACGTCGGCGACGTCCTCAGGCTGTTCGAGCCTTCCCAAGGGCGTCTGCGCCACATATTCGGCGACCACTCGCTCCGGCGAAATCTCGCGCAAAGCTGCCTCCCATTCGATCTCGCGCGCTTGCATGCCCGTCTTGACGAAGCCCGGGCACACAGCGTTGACGCGGATGGCATAGGGAGCGAGTTCGCGCGCGAGGGCCTGGGTCCAGCCGAGCACCGCGAACTTCGAGGCCGAATAGTGGGCGAGCAGCGGCGCGCCGACCTTGGCGGCGAGCGAAGCGGTGTTGACGATGCAGCCTGCGCGCTGGGCTACGAAATGCCGCGCTGCGATCTGATTGGTCAGGAAAACGCCCCGGGCATTGACCGCTAAATTGAAGTCCCAGTCCGCGTCGGTCAACTCGAGCGCATGCTGCATCGTCGAGACGCCGGCGTTGGCGATGAGGATTTCGCAGCCGCCCAATTGCGCCAGCGCTTCCTTGAACGCGCGCTCGACCGAAGCGCGCTCGCGTACGTCGGCCTCGACGGCGATTGCGCCGCCGCCGATCTCAGACGCCGTTCGCCGGCCGGCCTCGACATCGATATCGGCGATCGCAGCCCTCACGCCGCACCGCGCCAACGCGGCGGCGATGGCGCGGCCGATGCCTTGCGCGCCGCCGGTGACGAACGCGCGTTTGCCGATGAGTTCGGGGTAAGGCGGACTGGCCATCGACATTTTCCCTCCCGTGGGTCTGCGTTGAGCAATACCAACAGAGTCAAAAACCCGCGATGACGGATTCCGTCATGCCGCGAAGTGCTTTATCAAGCGGCCTTCTCTATCAAGCCCCTTCGCGCCTGAGGAAACAGTCCATGGTGTTCGACTTCTTTGGCGAATCGAAAAAAGTCGTGATCGCCATGGTTCACATCGGGGCCCTGCCCGGCACGCCGCTTTACGACGCCGACGGCGGGCTCGACAAGCTGATCGAAGGCGCGATAGCCGACATCGGGCGCCTGCAGGCAGGCGGCGTCGATGCCGTGATGTTCGGCAACGAGAACGATCGCCCCTATGTCTTTCAAGCGCCGCCCGAGGGCGTCGCGGCGATGACCGCCGTCGTGCAGGCCGCCAAACCGCATCTCAAGACGCCGTTCGGCGTCGATTATCTCTGGGACCCGATCGCGAGCGTCGCGATCGGCGCGGTGACCGGGGCGAGCTTCGTGCGCGAGATCTTCACCGGCCTCTTCGCCTCCGACATGGGGCTCTGGCAGCCCGATTGCGCCGGCGCCGCGCGCCTCCGCCGCCATCTCGGGCGTGAACACATGAAGCTCTTGTTCAACATCAACGCGGAGTTCGCCCATTCGCTCGATCAGCGCGCGATCGGATTGCGCGCGAGGAGCGCCGTCTTCTCCTCGGTCGCCGACGCGATCCTGGTCTCCGGGCCGATTACCGGCGAACCGGTCGATCGCTCGGACTTGCGCAGCGTTCGCGAGGCGGTCCAAGCCGTTCCGGTATTCGCCAACACCGGCGTCAATATCGACAATGTCCGCGAAACCATGGGGCTGGCCGACGGCGTGGTGATCGGCACCCATTTCAAGGTCGACGGGAAAACCTGGAATCCGGTCGACGGCGAGCGCGTGAAACGCTTCATGGACGTCGTGGCCAAGTTGAGGTGACTGCGCCCGCGCTTGCGTCCGGTGCCGTCCTTGGGCCGAATTGTCGCCTGCAACTGTAGAGCCCCTTCATGCGCTGCGTTCTCGGCCTCGACATCGGGACGACTTCGACGATCGGGGCCCTGATCCGGCTGCCCGATCAGATGCTCGGCCTCGCCTCGCGGCCGGTCGCTTTGCGCTCCCGATCATGTCGGTTGGGCCGAGGAAGATCCCGAGCAATGGTGGGGAAACGTCGGCGAGATCGTGCGCGAACTCATGCGCACAAGCGGCGCGTCGGCGCCGGACATCGCCGCCGTCGGGGTCGCCGGCATGCTGCCCGCGGTCGTGCTTCTCGACCCCGCCGGGCGCCTCCTGCGGCCCAGCATTCAGCAGAGCGACGCGCGCTGCGGCGCCGAAGTCGACGAGCTGCGAGCCGAGATCGACGAAAAGGCCTTTCTCGCCAAGGCCGGCAACGGCGTCAATCAGCAGCTCGTCGCCGGCAAGCTCAGATGGATCGAGCGGCACGAGCCCGAGGTCTTCTCCCGCATCGGCACGGTCTTCGGCTCCTACGACTACATCAACTGGCGCCTGACCGGCGAGCGCGCGATCGAGCAGAACTGGGCGCTGGAGGCGGGGTTCGTCGACTTGAAGATGCACGCGATCGACGACGGTCTGGTCGCGCTCGCGCATATTCCGCGCGCCGCCCTGCCGCGCAAGGTCGCGTCGCACGAAATTCTCGGCGTCGTTTCAAGCCGGGGCGCCGCGGAAAGCGGGCTTAAGCCGGGAACGCCGGTCATCGGCGGCGCGGCGGACATGATCGCCTCGGCGCTCGGCGCGGGCGTCGTCAGCGCGGGCGACGTGCTCTTGAAATTTGGCGGCGCTGTCGACATCCTGACCGCGACCGATCAAGCCCGGCCCGACCCGCGGCTGTTCCTCGACTACCATCTGAAGCCCGGACTGTTCGTACCCAACGGATGCATGTCGACCGGGGGTTCCGCGCTCAACTGGTTCGTGCGCCAATTCGCCTCCGGCGAAGCGTCGGCCGCCGCATCGGCCGGCGTTTCAATCCATCAATGGCTTGACCGCCTCGCCGAGGCGCGCCCCGCCGGCAGCGACGGGCTCATCATCACGCCCTATTTTCTCGGGGAAAAGACGCCGATCCACGATCCGGGCGCGCGCGCGACATTCGACGGGCTCACGCTTTCGCACGACATCGGCCATGTCTGGAGGGCGTTGCTCGAGGCCTACGCGTATGCGATCGCGCATCATGTCGAGGTCATGAGCGAGATCGGCTACAGAACCGACCGCTTCATCGTCTCCGACGGCGGCTCGGCGAGCCGCGTCTGGATGCAGATCGTCGCCGACGTTGTGCAACAGCCGGTTCAACGGCTCGCCGGACATCCCGGCTCCTGCGTCGGCGCCGCGTGGACAGCCGCGATCGGCGCGAATCTCGTCTCCGACTGGTCGGCGATCTCCGCCTTCGTGCGTCCCGCCGACCGGATCGAACCTCGGCGCGAGCTCGCCGAAACCTACGCCCGTGGCTATCGCCGCTATCGCGAGATCTATCGCCGCCTGGCTGAGCGGCCTGAGCGGAACGCGTCATGAGCGCCTTTCGCGCGGTCGCCTGGGACCTCGACGGCACGCTGATCGACAGTGAGGGACTGCACCAGAACGCCTTGATCGAGACCAGCGCCGCCTTCGGGGCCGACCTCTCCGATCTTCCCGACGAGGCCTTTCGCGGCGTTCATATGCGCGACGTCTGGGCGACGCTCAAGCCGCGGTTTCCGAAAGGGGTCGATAGGCAGACCTGGCTCGCCGCGATCGAGCGCTTCTATGTTGCGCGCGCGCACTCGCTCGCGCCGATTTCCGGGCGCGCTCGAAGTGGTTCGCTCGCTCGCGGCCCTCGGCGTCGCGCAGGCCTGCGTGTCGAATTCGGGCCGCCCAGTCGTCGACGCTAATCTGGAGGCGCTCGGAATACGGGAGACGATCGCGTTTTCCCTCAGCCTTGATGACGTGTCCGCGGGCAAGCCCGATCCCGCACCTTATCGCGAAGCCGCGCGCCGCTTCGCGCTGCCGGCGGCGGCGGTCGTGGCGGTCGAGGACAGCGCCGCAGGCGCCCTTTCGGCGCGAGAGGCGGGGCTCTATGTCGTCGGCTACGCGCCCGAGGGAGGAGCCCTCGTCGGCTCCGACCGAACGATCGCGAAGCTGATGGAAGTGGCGGCTCTGTTCAAGACGTGAGCGGCGGAACGCCGATCCCCGTCGCGAGGGCGCGGTCTTCTGCCCAGCGAGGATCGGGTAGAAGGCCGGCGCTAGAGGGAGGAAGGAAATCCAAATTTTTCGGAAGGAAATCCAAGCCGGAACGGAAGGGAATCCAAGAAAAAGCGGAAGGAAATCTAAATTAAAACGCCTCAATTCCTTCGCCGAATCGAGCGTTTTCAAGGACTTAAGCTGACCCCCGCCCGCTTTTTTCTTCTTGAAACCGATTCCCGGCTTCAAAAGCCGGCGTCACGCGTTCGCCCTGGTTTCGGGCCAAAGGCCCGAGGACCTTGCGGAAAAGACAGGTCGATCGATCCGACGTCCGGCAAGAATTCGCCCGCTTCACCAAGCCCGATCCGGCGTCGAGCCAATGGACAAGCGGACGGGCGCCAGCCCTTCATGCCGCGAGTGTCTCACAATCCCTGCCTTTGAAGACCTATCCCTTCCGTTTCGCTCCTGCGAGGCGAATGCGGCCGCTCTTGTCGGGCGCTTTGGCAACGCCTTTCATCCAGCGATGTCGAGAACATAACGCGAACAAAAGGCACCTGTCAAGAAAATTCATAAGTACGCTTTGCGGGCATGTGGCAACCGTCATGGTCGGGCTTGACCCGGCCACCCACGGTTCGGCGCTGTGAGCGGCCGCAAGGCTTGAGGATTCGCTGTTTTGTCAATACTTGCGCCGGCCGACGTCAAAACTGTAAAGACGGGCCTGTCACCGTAATTCCAATCGTAATCGGCGGCACCTGGAGGGGCGGCCTCATCGAACAGCGATCTTTGATGATCTGAGTGGTGAGCAAGCGGTCAGCGGCGTTGATGAAGGCTAAAGACATGGTTCTCTCCTACCTTGTATTAACAGGGTGGCTTTTTAGTGAGTTGATGTTGCAATCAGCGGGTTAGCCTGTTCCATCTGGATTGCTGCTAAGTAATGGGTTTGATCGATGACTGCATTATGTTGCAGCAATTGCAGGGCTTCGGACGCCTTTGGTGCGCCGGCAATCGTCTTTTGGACGATCTTGGGTAAGATTCTTGTTGTGGGTTTGCTCGATCCTGGAGGTGGGCCGTAGATGCCGACAGTATCACCCTCTTCAGTATCATGGTAGCCATAGCAATAATCACCAGAATTATCACCCTCAGTACCGTCCGAATTTACTGTATTCCAGTTGCCGTCGCAGACATCGTTATTGCCGATAAAGTTAATCTGCATATAGTTGCCGAAGACACTCATGTTATTGCCATACAGCGTCATGATATCGCCGCGCTGTCCGGAGAATGATGAACTACTGCCGTTCGAGTCAACAATAGAAGTGTTCGTGAGGGAAGTGATTTGACTACTAGCAGCATTTAGATTGATACCTTGATCACCACTCAGCAACCCAATAGCCGCGCCATACGCAGTGATACCGTCGTTGCTGCCTTTGAAGGTCGCCGTCGTATCAAGTTGACATCCAAAACTGTCGCCAGTACCGTAAATCGTCACGCCAGTGCTGCCGGCCATGACACCCATGTAACAGTTATTACCGAGCACGTCTGTGACGTCGCTCCCATACTAATTCCAGCTGCTGCCATTCGTTGACTCGATAGTGCAACCCCCGGCATTGTTGATCACGTCCCCCGTTCCACCAATTACGCCGCAATAGGCACTAGAATTAAAAGTGATTGGATTATTGCCACTGCCCACCACATTGAACCACGTGTTGCCGGCAGCGCCTATTTGCGCTCCACTCGCTGCGTTGATAGTGTAGATGCCTCCTATACTACTTTGACCGCCAGTAACTCCAACATAGTCGCTCCTATAATTCAAGCCCACAGTAATATTCCTGCCGTTTATGTTGGCAGACGAATTGGGGAAGAATCCACCACTACTATCATTTGTTGCTGCATTAACTGTCGCCCCAGTCCCATCAATTCCGACATAGTTAGCTTTGGGGAGATTAACTGTGTCGCCAGTTCCATCGACGTTGCCGGTGGCATTGGCTTTGAAATCTATTGTGCGATTGGTTGCGTTGACACTTGCGTCTTGTCCCGCGACATCGACATTGGGTGACGAATAGTTGACGACATTGGCGAGCACGCCGTCTTGCGCGGTCTGTACGGTGAGGGCGCCTAGGTTGTAATTGTTGGCTGGGTAAAGCCCGGCTGGCCCGTACTGCCGGACCCAATCTTCATAATACCGAAGATAAGTCGTGAAGGCCGTGCTGAGGGCGCCGGTTTGGGAAGTCGCTTGGATGCCGGCTGTAGTCGCGAGAGAACACGCCGCCTCGACTTGAGCTTGGGGAAGGGTTGCGTAGGTGTTATTGGCGAAGCGGCCAGTCGTTTCGGCAGGGGTCAATCCTCCAAGGCTCCAGTCATCGTGTAACCCAGCCAAGCACGCGCCGCCCCACACCAAGGGGTTAATATCGTCGGCGGAAAGAACTTGGTAGTGATAATTCGCGATCTGGTTTGCGCTGACGACGCTGCCGTTGGTGCCGGTATTGATGTCGAAGTTTCGCACGTAATTATCTTGCGTGGCCAATTGTACAGCCAATGTCGCTTGCCAGTAGGTGGAATAAAGGGTAGCGCCGACCGCATTGATAATCTCGTCGTTAGCAGCGGCGTTCGCCCACCCGCCGTTGTTTTTGATGAGGCCGATCGCAAGAGCGGAATAGCCTCGGGAAGGTTGCGCTTCATAATACGCGAGCACATCAGTGATGGCCTCATGGTTTCGGCCGGCGTTGAGCGCGTTGTTGGCCGCCGTGATATAATCGTCGAGTTGGGACATGGTTCGGTTTCCTCTCACTTAGGTTGCGGGTTGTAGATGTGTGGAAGGTTCGGATCGACTTTGTATGCGTCGTCTGAACCGATGTGCGGGAAGGAAAATTTGTGTTCGCGGTTGACAATATCGATAAAGAAATTGCCAATGGTCGTCGTGGTAAGTTCGTTTTTGCTTTGGTCAAACTTGACGAGATTGCTGTCGCAATGTTTTTGGATATACTGCCATGATAAAAGGGTCATTAAGAATATAAGATTTTTCAACTGTGTCGTCTGGAAGTCGACGGCGCTGGGCTTATAAAACCACATATTGGCCTCAGCTATCCCGTCGAGGCCATGGAACAGGTACTCGGCGCTCTTGTCGCAGTCGAACGCAGGTGGTTGTGGCATTGGAAAAGGCGGCGGCTGTTCGGCGGCGAATGTCGGTTGTGCGGCGATGGCCGCGGCGAGGGCTAGGGCTGGGAGTTTCATCAGTGGGCCTCCGCGATGACGTTGCTATAGGCGAGATAATACTGCCCGGTGTTGAGATATTGCTGGGCTTGCGTTATGTCGTCGTCGAGTTGTGACATGTTCGGTTTCCTTTCAAGGTTTGGGGCTGACTGTTTCCGGCGTCACAATTTCCGGCACATGGGGTAAATTTAATTTATGCTGATCATTGATGATGTCGATATAGGCATTGTCGAGCGTTATCTGATCGGCTATGTGTGGGTCAAACGGACAATTGTATGTAGTGTATTGTTCCGCTTCCGCGGTCAATGCCTTGATCGTCCAGGATATGAAATCGGGCATAATAGTCGTAATTAGGAGCTTTGGCGGGTGGTCTTTTAGGATTAACTGCATGCCCAACTCCGCAATAGTACGCGAACTGTTGAGCAAACCGCCTTTCGGAAAGAGACACATGCGGTTGTCTTGGGTTTTTGGGGCCGGCGCGGGCGGTTCGGGAGGGGGTGGTTGCTCATTGGACGCGCTCACCACCGGAACATGGGGCATGTCGAGATTGTGTGCGCGGTTAACAATGTCGATGTATCCGTTGTCGTAAGCGAGTTCCTTTTTTAGCCATTCCGCTCCTGGACAGTTACTGGCAAAAAACCGCGTGAGAGTTCTGAAATACCATCTATTACGGAGCGCAAGTGTAAGCGCTCTCTGTCATCGATAGCCGTGTAAAGCTTCATGTTCACGTCAGCGATGCGGAGGCTGGACTGGCTTAATTCTTTCTGCCACCCGCTACAGTCTGGCGGCGGCTGTTCTGCGGCGAAAGCTGGCGGCGTGACCAGTGCGGCGATTACGGCTAGGATGGGCAATTTCATCTTGATATCTCATCTATGTGAGGGATACTTAGATTATTATGTGCGTTGATTTTATCAATCTCTTGATTACCAACTGGACATTACGGTGACACGCCCGTCTTTACCAAGTTTTTGATCCGTGCTGCGCGCGCCGCGTGGCGTGAGCCACGCATTACCCGCATCGTCGAGAGGCCGGATCGGAAAGTCAAAACGGAAAAGACGCGCGTGTCACCGCATGGTACTACCGGATCGCGAGCTTGCTGACGGGATCGAAGAAGTGCAGCCGCTCGAGGTCGAGCGCGACGCGCACCAGTTGATCCGCGCCGCGGCGCGCCCCGCTTTGCGCGTTGATCCGCATCCGGTTCGAAACGCGGGAACCCCGGATTCGCCGAGGTCTTCGACTATAGCGTCGTCCCGCCGCTTAGCCCCGGCCAACTCAACCGTCGTCACCATGCTTGCGCCAAGGTCCTCCTGAAACGCGACGACGCCCGGTATGCCGGCGCCCGTCTCGTCAGTCAGCGAAGCGGCCTCAGGCCGCACGCCGACGACGACCTCGCGATCTCGATAAGCGAGAAGGCCGAGAGTTTTTCAGCGCGAGCTTCGGCGGTAGAACGATGCGCGCGCCCGGAAGCTCGAGTTCGACGCCCTGCCCGGTCCCCCGCAGCACGCCGGGAAGCAAATTGAGCGGCGGCGCGCCGATGAACGTGGCGACGAACAAATTGACCGGGCGGTCGTAAAGGTCTCGCGGCGCGCCCAGTTGCTGCAACACCCCATCGCGCATCACCGCGACGCGGTCGGCCATCGTCATCGCCTCGACCTGATCGTGCGTCACATAGACCGTGGTGACGCGGGCGGCGCGCTGCAGCCTAGCGATCTCGACCCGCATCTGACCCCGCAGGCGGGCGTCGAGATTGGAGAGCGGCTCGTCCATCAGAAACGCCCGGGGGTGACGCACGAGCGCGCGTCCCATCGCGACGCGCTGGCGCTGTCCTCCCGAAAGCTGCCCGGGGCGGCGCGCCAGCAGCGCCTTGAGTTCGAGCATCGCCGCCGTTTCGCCGACGCGGGCTGCGACGAGCTCGCGCGGCTCCTTCCGGACTTTCAAGGCGAATCCGAGGTTCTCGGCGACGCTGAGATGCGGATAAAGCGCATAGCTCTGGAAGATCATGGCGACGTTGCGCTGGCGCGGCGACAGGTGATTGGCGACCGCGCCGCCGATCGTGAGCACGCCCTCGGTGATCGCCTCGAGGCCGGCGATCATGCGCAGCGCCGTCGATTTGCCGCATCCGGAGGGCCCGACCAGCACCAGGAATTCGCCGTCTTCGATCTCCAGAGTGAGGTCTTTGACCGCGGCATGGCCGCCGGCGTAGGTCTTGCTCACATGCGAGAAGCCTATTGCGGCCATCGCGATCGCTCCCGCCGATCAGTGCACGCCTTGGGTCAGACCCTGCACGAAATAGCGATTGAGCAGGATCATCATGAGCACGATCGGCAGCGTCGAGAAATGGGCGAGCGCGCCGAGCGTTCCCCACGAAATGTCCTTGGTGCCGTAAGCGGAGAGAAGGGCGACCGAGATCGTCTTGGTGTCGGCCTTGGTCAGGAACATCGCGTAGAGAAAATCATTCCAGGAGAACATCACGCAGAAGATCGCGCTGGCGATCAGGCCCGGCGCCACGGTCGGAAGGGCGACCGAGACGAAAGCGCCGAAGTCCGTGCAGCCGTCAGTCAGCGCGGCCTCCTCGATGCTGGCCGGCGCGGCGCGAAAAAAAGAGAACATCATCCAGACGACGAAGGCGCTGTTGAGCGCGGTATTGAGCATGATCACCGCCCACCAAGTGCCCAAAAGGCCGATGTCGCGCATGAAGAGGTAAAACGGGATCAGCGTCGCGATCGGCGGCACGGTGCGGATGATGAGAAAGAAATAGGCGAGCCAGATCGCGCGCGGGCTTTTCGCGCGGGCCAGGGCGTATCCCGCCGGTACGCCGATGATGAGCGACAGGATCGTCGATCCGATCGCAATGACGAGGCTCGATTTCAAGAGCGCCCACAGATTGAAGTAGCGGAACACGCTTTGGAAATTGTCCCAGTCGGCGAGAACAAGAGTTGCGGCGGGGAAGCGAAAATATCGCTGGTCGGCTTGTAGGCGATCGAGAACAGCCAGACGACCGGGGCGAGCGCGACAATGAGGACCGCGACGATGGCGAGGCGGCGCGCAAGCAAGGCGAGGCCGGCGCGATCACGCATGGCGGTTCCTCGCCGGTCGGATGACGCCGATGAACGCCGCCGCCATGACGAGAATGCAGACGACGATGACCGTGCTGACGGCGGAAGCGGCGCCGATGTTGAAGAATTCAAGGCCCTGTTTGACGCCGTAGATCATCAGGGTGTTGGTCGCGTCCGCCGGCCCGCCGCTGGTCGTGACGAAGATGATGTCGAACACGCGGAACGCGTCCATCATTCTGAGGATGAGCGCGAGAAACGCGGCGGGCAGCAGCAAGGGCAGAATGATGAGCCGGAATCGCTGCGGCGCGGTGGCGCCGTCGGTCGCGGCGGCTTCGAGAATATCGGTCGGCAGCGCCTTCAAGCCCGCGAGCAGGATCAGCGCCATGAGCGGCGTCCATTCCCACGCGTCGATCGCCACCAGCGTCGCGAGCGCCCGCTCAGGATCGGCAAGCAGGCCGCGCGGGCCGGAAACGCCGATCTCGCGAAAGGGTAGCCGAGCATGCCGTATTCCGGGTTCAACAGCGCCTTGAACACGAGCCCCACCACCAGCGGCGTGACCGTCGCCGGAACGAGCAGGAGGCTGAGCGCGATCCGGTTGAACCAATCGTCGCGCCACAACAGCAGCGCCACCCCGAGGCCGAGGGCGAATTCGATCGCCACCGCGCCGAACGTAAACGCGAAGGTGTTGATCACTGCGCTGCGTGCGGTCGGGTCTCGCCACAGAGCCAGATAATTATCGAGCCCGACGAAATGCCGCGATGCCGGGCGGATGAGGTTGTAGCTGTCGAAGGAGTAGAGGAAGCCCTGGACCATCGGCCCGACCGCGACCGCCAGGACGTAAAGAAGCGCCGGCGCCGCAAGCGCGATCAGAAACAGCCGCCGCTTGCGCGCGTAGGAAAGGCCCGTTGATCTCAGCGCGGCGTCATCGGCGCTGGGCGCGCCATCCCGCGAAACGACGCTCACCCGAACGCCGAGCGTCCGAGTGCGCGCTCGCCCGGGCGTCCGCGTCCGGCGCGCGCCGCCGGTCGAACTCTCTCCCGCTTCAGGCGCGTCGTCCCGGGATCATTTGAACAGGGCCTCCGCCTTGGCCTGAATGCCGTCCATCGCCGTCTTGGGGTCGGCCTGGCCGACGAGCACCGCATTGATCGCGCCGCCGATCATATCCTGCAATTCGGGATATTGCGGGATGCGCGGCCGAAAGTCGCCGTCGCCGTGCACGAACGAAGTCGCGATCACCGGCAGGAACGGATACTTGGCGAGCAGGTCCGGGTCGGTCGTCTCGCTCATCCGCAGATAGCTTCCCGCGCCGCTGCATGTTGAAGTCCTTGTGAACCGCCGGGACTCGTCAGCCATTTGATGAAGACCCAGGCCGCTTCCTGCTTCTTGGGGTCGATGTCGCCGTTGATCGCCGAGCGCCCAGCCGCCGATGCCGTATTCCTTCGGCAGCCCTTGTCCGACGGCGTCAGCATGATCCCGGCCTTGCCCGCGATCTTCGACAGCTTCGGATTGTCGTAGTCGGGCGGCGCCGATCGACCAGGTTTGCATATCGGCGGCCAGACCCTGGCGGAAGCTCTCCTCGCGCCCGCCCCAATCGTAGTCGGCGGCGCCCGGAGGCGCGGCCTTATCGAACAGCTTCTTGTAGACGATCAGGCTCTTGACGTTCTCGGGGAATTCAGCGCGGGCTTGCCGTTCTTGTCGAGGATCGAGCCGCCGAACTCGGCGATTGTACTGCATCCAGTCCTGCGCGACGGCCGGGCCCTTCTGGCCGTTGGCGACGAAACCGTAGATCTTCTTGCTCCGGTCGGTCAGTTTCAGCGCGTCGGCGACCAAGTCCTCCATGGTCGCCGGCGGCTTCAGGCCGGCGGCTTCATAGAGATCCTTGCGATAGGCGAACACGTTGGCGTAGCCGGCGAACGGAAACGCGACCTGCTTGCCCTTGTAGCCGCCGAGCGAGGCCATCAGCAGGGGTAGATGTCGTCGACTTGATTTCCGCGGCGTCGCGCTTGATCCAATCGGTGAGATCGACCGTGTAGCCGGCTTCCGCGAATTGACCCGACCAGACGATATCGACCGTCGCGAGATCATAGCCCTTGGTGTGGCCGACGAAATCGGCGGTGATCTTGGTCAGCAGTTCCGGGTAGCTGAAAATGTCGACGTTGACTTTGATCCCGGTCGCGGCCTCGAATTGCGGCGCGACGGTCGGCGAGGACCGCTGCGAATTGATCGTTCTGCGAGGCGAGGTGAGCGTGACGCCGTCGTAAGGCTTGTCGGCCGCGGCCGCGCCCGCGACCATCGCGCCGAGCCCAGCGCCGCAAACGGGCCGATGAAAGGTTTCATGCCGGTCTTCTCCCACGGGTTACACCAAGCAGGCTAACACCTCGATTTTCGTGAGATCAATTGAAATTGTGCGGGCCCATGTCCAACCCGAAGACGCAAGTTTGCTTGCGGTCGAATCGATCGAAATTGCTTTTCAGGGCAGAGCGTATGGGATAGCAACGTGAGAGGGAATTCGGAGGAACTCATGGGAGCGGCGCCAGCGCGCGCGACCATCAATGCAGATCGACACTCCGGGACACAGCACGGGCTCGACCGGGCTCTCGCTTGGTCACGACAATGGAGCGCGGAATTCCCGTTTTGTCTCGCGAATCATCTGCCGATGGTCCTGGTCGCGCTCCATCGCATGGGCGCGAGCGACGACCGGCTCGAGGCCTATGCCCGTGTCTACCATGAGCAAAACGGCCTTGTTCCCGTTCCCGAAGCGGTCGGCGAGATCACCGGCGACGCATGGCGCGAATTCTTGGGCCAACGTGAGCGCGAAGGCGACTATCGAGCGTTCTTCGCCGGCGAGGTCGCGCGCCTCGGCGCGACGCGGGCTTCAACCGTCTACCTGCCGCAGCTCATCCCCGGCATCGCGGCAAGCGCCACGCATGCGTTCATGCGCATGGCCTATGCGACGGTCATCGACAGCGACGAGGAGGCCGGCGTCGCGCTCGCCTATTGGGCCGCGACCTATCTCACGCTCGGCGCCTCGCGAGGCGGCGCGCCCTCGACGGACGACCCGGCCGAGGTTCTCGCCTACATGTATGGGCCTCGAGACGTTCCGGCATGTCGAGACGGAGCGCGATCTCTTCTGGCATTTCATGCGCGCGATCGCGCTCAAACCCGAATTCGCACCGGTCGTCGACATGCTCGCGATCGGTCCGGAAACGCATGATCGGGTCGCCCGCTGCCTCGCTCGCGCTTTACGCTTCGACGCTCGACTTTTGCGCCCTGCATGCGCTGACCGGAACGCACTGGCTGCGGATAATCGCGCCGCGCACGCCGGAGAGCGGCGCGCCGCTGCGTTATTTCTGGCAGGCGATCGCGGCGCTTGTGCCGAAGATCGGCTTTCCCAGCTTGCCGGACGAGGATCAGCTCGAGGCATGGCGCCGCATGCGCCTGCCGGATTGGCCCGAGATCCATCGGGAAGCGATCACGCGCGACGACGAGCACGACCTGAGTCTCAGCTTTTCGGCGAGCGAGGAATTCAAGCGCTACGGCGACCCGCTCTACAAATATGCGGCCGCGAAACGGCTCAATCTCGTCTGATGATCCTTACCAACGCGCGGCTTCCGGACGGAGGTCTCGCCGACGTGGAGATCGCCGACGGCCTTATCGTCGCGACGCATGCGCCGGGCGCCGCGGCTCAAGCCGGCGAGCGCGTCGATCTTGTCGGAAAGCTCCTCCTGCCGGCGTTCGTCGACGGCCACATCCATCTCGACAAGACGCACTGGGGCGCGCCGCGCCTGCCCCATGTCGAGGGACGCAGCGTGCGCGACCGCATCGCCGCCGAGCGCGTTGCAGCGCCGCCAGGTCGCGCTTCCGATCGAAGCCCGCGCATCCGCCCTCGTTCGCACGCTGATCGCCAACGGAACCACGCGCGCGCGGAGCCACGTCGACATCGACAATGACGTCGGTCTCGCCAATCTCGAGTCGGTCCTGAAGGTGCGCGAAGCTTTTCGCGACTGGATCGACATTCAGCTCGTCGCCTTCCCGCAAAGCGGCGTCGTGACGGAGGATGGGGCGCCTGACCTCATGGCCGCGGCGCTGCGGGCGGGCGCCGACCTTGTTGGCGGTCTGGACCCAGCGGGCTTCGACGGCGACGTCAAAGGCCAGCTCGACGTCGTCTTCGGCCTGGCCGAGCGATTCGACAGAGGCGTCGACATTCATTTGCACGACGGCGGCGAGACCGGCGCAGCCGAGCTTTACGACATCGCGGAGCGCACGATCGCCGCGGGCATGCAAGGGCGGGTCGCCGTGAGCCACGCCTTCGCGCTCGGGACCATCGCGCCGCGCCTGTTCGAGGAGACCGCCGACCGGCTCGCGCGCGCTGAAGTCGCGATCATGACGTCGTGCCCGCCTTCGGCGCCCGTCCCGCCGGTCGCGGCGCTCCGCGAGCGCGGCGTCACGGTGTTCGCAGGCTCCGACAATATTCGCGATTGCTGGTCGCCTTACGGCAATGGCGACATGCTCGATCGCGCCGCGATCATCGCCGAGCGCCACGAAATGTTCACGGACCGCGAGCTCGAGGACGCCTTTGCGCTCGCGACGCGCGAAGCGGACAAGGCGCTCGGCGATCCCCGCCGGGGCCTCCACGTCGGTGCGGTCGGCGATCTCGTTGCTCTCGAGGCGGCGAGCATCGCCGACGCCGTCGTCGAGCGGCCGCAGCGGTCACTGGTGCTGCGCGCGGGGCGCGTCGCCGCCGAGCGAGGCGTTC
>CAVWYS010000003.1:0-530705 GCA_963759285.1 uncultured Acidobacteriaceae bacterium
CTCCTCAGGTAGGACTCGAACCTACAACCCTTCGGTTAACAGCCGAATGCTCTGCTTTCCTACCTTCTTTTGAAGGGCTGTCCAAGAGCCAAAGCCATCATTCCAAAGCACAATATCCTCATACGGCACATCCAGTAGGAATCTGGCTGGCTATTAAGCTGGCGTCCCCAACAAGTATGCGGTAGCGAAGATTTTCCATCTCCATTAATTGATCGAATTCATGCAAGCTTAGGCTGCGAGAGCGTGCCTTCAGCTGTAGCACAACTTCTTTCTCAGGCCATGTCGCCCAGTCAATTGCAGTAGAGAATGCTCTTCCCTGTTCTTCCGCCAAACGCCGACGACGGTCACACTGCTGTCTAAATTTGGCGGAATCCGAGATACGACGCTGCAAATCAATAGCGACATCAACATCACCCAACCTATCCGCACATGACAGCATGCTGCCAAACAAAACGGCGCTCTTAACTTTGAACGCATATTCTTTCGAAGCGTTTACAGCATTCACGCGATCCATGAACTCTCTTAGGACCCGTTCTGCTGTTCCTCGATAAATTGGCTTCGCAGCAGTTGCATTCGCAAATGCATGACCTCGCGTTGCAACCTGGAAGGCTGCTTTATCCCCAAAGGGCATTGTGGGCTCTATGAGTTCGAGCGCGACCATATCGTTGATAAACTCTGCCGCCTGCCGTGATTTGAGTTGCATAAAGCCCTCAGCAGCAGAGAGCATGAAAAAACCACGCTCGAACCTCCTGAGAAACCCACGCACCCGCAATGCAGAATGACCCGCGACAACTTCTTCCTTCGTGATTCGCATTCCGTTCACTCTTCGCTCAAGCCATGATTTGAAGAAACCGTGGTTTCTTCTTTGGGCATACACTATCGCGGATACAAACCCGGTCAAATTTAGATACCTTCAAGTTCCCGACTTTAGCTACGCTCTTCTCGCCTCGGGGAAACGCAGTTCCACTGAACGAACGGGGTATTTCTCCTTCAGCCATTCAGCTGTTTCGTGTGGATCGAAACGGACCGCATTCGCCACCTTGAACGAGGGGATCTCGCCGCTGGCCGCCATCTTGTAGATCTGCTGCTGCGAAACTCCCAGGAGCTGGGCCAGGTCCCGCACCCGCAGAGCTTCCTGTTTCTCTCTTACGACTTCCACTAGACTCATGGGCGTTATCCTCCTGGGCGCCGGCTTCGGCACCACCGTGGATCTCTGAACTCCGCGCAGAATGAACTGAATCAAGATTTCGGTCAAACCCGCTTCTGTCTCACGCAGAACTAGGCAACGTAAGCCGCGAGCGAGCCGCCGTTCACCTTTACCAACGCATCTTTCGACTGGATTCCCTTGAGGTAGACCATCGTCGACTGGATGTCCCGGTGCCCCATCCAACCCTGCAACGTGCGCACGTCGATACCGTGACGAAGATGCTCGGTCGCAAACGTGTGACGGAACTTGTGGAGGTAGAAGCGTTGGCAGTACGGGCCCTGTGCGCACCGGTTGCCATGCTTGGTCACGCACTGGCCGCAATTGAGCTTCGCCCGATGGGCGACCTCTTTACTACCTCGATGTGGAGACTGTTCGGCTTTCCCTTGGTGTTCGGAAAGATCAACTCTGCCGGCGTCGCATTGCGACGGGCCTTCAACTGCTGCAACTGTTCAATCATGGCCGCAGGCAGGGGCACAGCTCTTTCTTCGTAGTTCTTAGGTTTGAATTTCCAGAGCGGCTTAGCGGTGACGCGCACCACGGAGTTGCGAAGGTCGACATCGCGCCAGGTCACGTAGCGGATCTCACGGTCGCGAAAGCCAGAGGAGAGACAGAACTTGATGAGGATCGCCTCGTCAAGATTGGCATTCTTGAGCATCGCTCCGATCTCTTCCGGTTCGTAGATCGGGCGGATGGTCTCGACATAGCTCGGCCAATCGCTCGCTTCCACCAGCCCCTTGAATCCGTGGCGTTTGAAGAGTTGGAGCACCGTAACGAGCCGGTCATAGACCGTTCGTGGGACAAGGCCCTGATCAAAGCAGTCGCTGGTGAATTTTAGGATGTCCTCGCGGGTCACTTCATCTACGTATGTTTTGGTGTATGAGTTTCGGAATAGGACATTGAGAACTGGACGGTAGGTTCTGTAGGTTCGTAGGCTACGGTGCTTGCGGATGTATTCAAGGTACTGGTCGATGGCTGCGTCCATGGTCAGACGAGTCGGCATCGACGCTACTGGAGCTTCCGGTAGCGCTATGAGGCCGGCTTTTACGGCATTGAGCTCGATTGATTTTGAGCGGGCCGCGGGAAGAAGAAGATCGTAGCTCTCAACGGGCTTTCTGCGCCGTTTCCCGTCTTCGTACCATTCCAGGTAGTAGCGGCCTTCCGGATGATGTTCATCGCGGCCGTCTACCCAGACATGATCGCGGATGATTCTCCCGTTGCGTTCGACAATCCGGGCGAACGGCCACTTGCCGTTCACCTTGACCATCTTGATGATGTTGACCCGATCGGCGTATTGCTTGGCTCTGGCCATCGTCCTGAATCCTCCATGAGGAGTGCTCTGGACAAATAGCGCGAAGCGCTAATTCAATCAAGAATGGACAGTAAATTCTGACCAATTCTCGATGAGAAATGGACAGTAAGATGGACAGTAAGCTGTCTAAGGGATTGAAAACTATGGGAATTTATTGCGAGGGCAGCGCTCTGACCAACTGAGCTACGTCCCCAGATTGTTTTTCAACAACTTAGGTTTATGTCACATAGAATCAAGCGGTTCGCAGCTTTCGCTATTTTCGCTCTCTTCTACCATTTCGCTGCTGTGGACTCGATTTCGGGCTTCCGTGGACACCACGTGGACACCAAGGTGGACACCAAAATCAGCGAACCCAACAACGAAATTTAGTTTACCAGATGAGTCGGCGATTTGGTGTCCACCACCCCGGTCACCGATGCGAAAGTTCATACGGTGTCTTTTGGTTCCGGGGTTTTTCCTTCCTGGCCGGTCATCGGGAAGATCAAGGTGAACGCGGTTCCGCTCGCCCCAACCGTGTTTTTGCTGCGAAGGTGCATGCTTCCGCAGTGCTTGGCTAGGATTCCCGCTGTCACCCAAAGTCCCAAACCTGTTCCCTGCGTTCCTTTCGTCGTGAAAAACGGATCGTAAATCCGCCTCCGTGTCTCCTGCGTCATTCCGTAGCCCGTGTCCGCGACGGTGATTCGCACCCCCGGCGAGCCCGTTCGCCAGTCTGTTGAAGGCCGCACCCGCACGCGCAGCCTTCCGCCCCCCGGCATTGCCTCCAAGGCGTTCCGAATGAGATTCGCAAGCACCTGCCTTATTTCACCGGAATAGCAGATCAACTCGGGCGTGTCATTCTTTTCCAGTTCTAACTTTACTTTTGCGGCGGAAAGCTTGCCCTTGAAAAGCGACAAAACCGATTCGAGCAACACCGTAATGTTGGTGGGCGCAGGCTTCGTCTGTTGTTTGTGGAACTGGAGCGTATGGCTGGCGATTTCAGCCGCTCGCTGGATTTCCCCTTCAGCCTGCGCTAGAAATGGTTGCGCGTCTTCAAGGTTTTTCGAGCCCCTCGCCAAGAATAGAAAATTCTGCACGGCCTCAAGCGGATTGTTAATCTCATGTGCGATGGAAGTAGCAAGTTGGCCCACTGCGGCCAGCTTCTCTCGTTCCAGCAGCATTTGCTCGGCGCGGCGGCGCTCAGTAATGTCGTTGCAAATGAGAATGATGTGTGTAGGGCTGCCAGAGTCGTCTTTTAGTAGTGAAAACGAATTCCGCACCCAAATCGCGTCGCCATCGGGGCGTACATAGCGCTTTTCCAATACGAAGCTCGGCACCTTGCCGGAAACAAGCCGATCCAGGTGTATGCGGCAATTCTCCCTATCATCCTCGTGGGTGATGGAGAGTATCGACTCCTCATCCAATTCCTGCTGGCTTCGTTTTACGATGTCTCTGTATGCAGGATTCGTCTGCTGGAAACCCCCGTCCAGGCTGGTGATAGCCAACCCTGAGGCAGCATATTCGAACGCCTCTCTGATTCTGTCCTCGCCGATCCGCGAGCGGACTTCACCTGGTGTCTGCATCGGATGCCGTTCCTCAGTTGATGGCTAGCCAAGAGCACTCCTGCAAAGACTTAGATGCATTCCTACATCTATCGCGAGCAGGCCGCCCCGGCTGGGGCTGTGACAGCGATCCAAAAACGGAGCGGCTTGGGCCAGCATCCAACGGTTCGAGGTGCATCATGAGCGATGAGCCGGCCAAAAGCCTGTACACCCTTCAAGATCCAACCAAGCAATACCCTCAGCCGAAATTCAAGCGTCAAACACAGACGGCGCCCGGGTCCGACAGCAGAATGACTCCAAAAGCGGATCACGGAGAAACGAGCTGTCGAGGTTCCGAGCGACTGCCAAATCGCAAGGCGCTTGTGACTGGCGGAAATGTTTTCATAGCGAGTGGTTTCGGTCGGCATCGAGACTTCCGTGCAGAGGAGGCTTGCAATGACGAACGTCGTTAAGGATGGTACAGCATTGCCCAAAATCGTCGATCGCAGCACGTTTCAGGCACAAATCGACGCTTTACGGATTAGAGAGAAGGCTCACACTCACGAAGGCGACGCGATCGCAGCCGTCCGCAGGCGACTCCCGATGGTCGAGATGGACGGCTCGACAAAGCTGATTGGCGAGAAGGGTCCACTAACGCTTCTCGATACATTCGAGGATCGCGAGCAACTCATCGCCTACTACTTTATGTGGCACGCCGGTCATCCGGCGCCGGAGCAGTGCGAGGGCTGCACCTGGGCAACATCCCAGGTTCGCGAACTGTCCTACATTCATTCTCGGGACGCCACTTTCGCTGTGTTTTGCCAAGGTCCATACGAAGAAAGCGCACGCTACCGCGACTTCATGGGCTGGCAGACCCCTTGGTACTCAGCGCCTCAGGACTCACTCGAAGTCCTCCTCGTTGGCCGCCGGATCGGCAGAATGCATATCGTCTGTTATCTGCGACAGGGATCCAAGGTATTCGAGACTTATTGGACTACCAGTCGCGGAGCTGAATATATGGACAACAGTTTTCGGTTGCTCGATTTGACCATCTTCGGGCGGCAGGAGAAGTGGGAAGACTCGCCGACTGGTTGGCCGCAACAGTGCACGATCACTCGGACTAAAAGCGGTTCACCCACTTGGGAGCCGGAGTGGCCAGGCGGCCGCCCCATCGCCCAATGGCCACGCATACAGGCCGGATATTCAGACGACCTTAGCCCCAAAAAGCACTGAACGAGACAGAAAGAAAGCCCGCCGCTTTTATCTCCGGCCTGGCCGTCCGAATCATTGGGAGCTGCGCGAGTTGACACTTGGGAAAACTTCATGGATTCGAGAAACTTGATCGCCTGACCCGACACCGTGGAGCAAGAACGATATCCTATCGCCCGATTCGAAGCGGCAATAGAACATGAATGGCAGACATCGCAGACTGTCGGCGGGAGAACCGTCTTCGGTGACCAGCGAGTTCGGCGAAAGGATATTCTCCCTCTTCAACGGTCATTATTCGAGTGAAATCTCTTCTGAATGCCGACAACTCGACCAGGTTCAGCAACTGTTGGACTGGGCCTAAAATTTCAATAGGATGAATTAACTTTGCCAAAATATCGAAACCCGCGGCTCTTGAACGCGGGCAACGCGAAAAGCAAATAGAGCATCGAAAACTGAACGTCCGGCTTCTTATCGAATACCCTGACCCCATCTATAGCTCAATCCTCTGGCTTCCTGCCTGCTCGCGATTGGGATGCCGAGAGGGCCGCCAGTTGGTTGTTGAGTGAACGATCGGTAAGTTTGGAGGTGACTATGTGCTCAACCGCAATCCTTGCCGTGGGCCTAGATTCGCCCATGACCGAAGTGGATCGCCGAACATGGCAATCGGAAGGATATTTCGTGACATGGACCAACTCGATTCGAGAGGCGATCGAGTGGTTCCGAGTTGGTGATTTCGACTTGGTTCTCCTTGGAGGTTCGATCCCTCCAGAAAGCCGCGAGAGGTTGGCCTTCCTGATTCGAGCGTCCGGGTCAAACACTCCGGTCGTTTCCATCGCGGATTCCCGCTCTGACTGCGATGCTGTTGATGACGCCACGAGCGGCCATGAGCCAAAGGAAGTATTCAGGAGAATCGGGGAGATACTGGCGAGCAACACACGATCCGACCAAAGGAGCCGCACGAGACAGTTACTCGTTCGTAAACGAGCGGGGGATACGATTTATAACTCGATCAAGCTTGGATGGATTGTGCCGTACAGCCTGTCCGTGGTTTCACGATTCCTGACCGTAAATGCTTTTGCCAAATGTAGAATGTTTCCGAATGATACTGCCGTTAGAGGCCGGCTGAGGCGGAAGTTCGATGGACGTTTTGAACTGCGATCCTGAAGCAATGGCGAAGGCCGAGGTATTGGCTGGTGGCGGAGGCATGGGCGCCCTGATGCGCGCCCATGATTGGAGCTCTTCGCCTCTCGGCCCCGTGGAAAAATGGCCGCAGAGCCTGCGCACCTCAGTCAGCACCTGCCTCAACTCCCGCTTTGCCATCCTCGTCTGGTGGGGGCCGCAGTTGGTCATGCTCTACAACGACTCCTACGCGCCCATCATTGGCACGAAGCACCCCAAAGCCCTCGGCTGCCCCGGACGCGAGGTTTGGCCCGAGATCTGGGAGATCATCGGACCCATGCTCAATGGCGTGCTCGAACGCGGCGAAGCAACCTGGGCCGACGATCTTCTCCTCCTGCTACATCGCAACGGGTATCAGGAGGAATGCTATTTCGCGTTCTCGTACAGCCCCATCCGCGATGAAAGCGGCGGCATCGGCGGCATCTTCACTCCGGTCTTTGAAACCACCGACCGCGTCATCGGCGAAAGGCGCCTGCGCACCTCTCGCGACCTCGCCGACGCCCGCGCCGCCAGTAGCTCCTCCAGCGTCGAAGAGGCCTGCAAGACTGCCATCCGCATCCTCTCCCAAAACAGTCAGGATCTTCCCTTCGCTGCCATTTACCTCTTCGACAAATCAGAAGCTTCGGCAATCCTCATCTCATCCACGGGCGCAGAGTCCGGCGACCACCCTGCTCCCTTATCGCCTTTCGCAATCCGAGTCCGACCCATCGTGGATTCCGCTCGCCAGCATCGCCCGCGGCGAAACCTGCGACATCGACCTCCAAGGGCTTGTTTTGGATGGCTTGCCCACCGAACCGTGGGGCATCGCGCCGGTAGAGGCCATCGCAGTTCCCATGCTCCAGAGAGGCAAAGATTTTCCCACTGGATTTCTCCTCTCCGGCGTCAATCCCCGGAAGCGCCTAAGCGAAGAATTCCGCCCTTTTTACCGCATCGTCGCCGACCAGATCGGCAATACTATCCGCGAAGTCGAGGCCTTTGAGCAGGAACGCAAGCGCGCCGAAGCTCTGGCCGAAATTGACAGGGCCAAAACCGCGTTCTTTACGAATATCAGTCACGAGTTCCGCACGCCTATCACTCTGCTGCTCGGTCCCCTTGAGGACACGATTGCCGACCCCGGACTTCCCGAACAGGCGCAGCAGAATTTAAGACTCGCACACCGTAATAGCCTGCGTCTGCTCAAGCTGGTCAATACCCTGCTCGATTTCTCACGTATAGAAGCGGGACGTATGCAAGCTGTTTATGAGCCCGTTGACCTGGCCACTTTTACCGCGGAACTGGCCGGTCTCTTCCGCTCTGCGATCGAACGCGCAGGAATCGAGCTGATCATTGATTGCGACCCGCTCGACCAGCCGGTTTACGTTGATCGCGAGATGTGGGAGAAGATCGTTCTGAACCTGCTCTCGAATGCCTTTAAATTCACGCTCAAAGGTCAAATCTCGGTGATTCTGAAAGCCGCGGGCGAAGCCGTCGAATTCATCGTGCGCGATAGCGGCTGCGGCATTACGCCAGAGGAGTTACCGCGCATCTTTGAGAGGTTTTATCGCGCAAAGGGCGCACCGGGGCGGAGCTACGAAGGTTCCGGTATCGGCTTAGCGCTCATTCAGGAACTGGTGAAGTTGCATGGCGGAACAGTTCATGTCGAGACCGAAACCGGTGTGGGGAGCGCATTCACCGTCTCGATCCCACTAGGGTTCGCCCACCTGCCGGTGGATCGAGTAGGGGCGGCGCGAACTGTCGATTCCACCGCAACCGATGCGGGCGCTTATGTCGAAGAGGCGCGGCGGTGGCTCCCAGACGGGGAAGACGTTTCTGACGGCAAGGAAATCGCCGCGACTCTTGCGGTCGGCGCGGCTTACAAGGTACCTAAGGATTCCGGGGCGCGTGCCCGCATCCTGCTCGCCGACGACAATGCGGATATTCGCGAATACGTGCGTAGCTTGCTTGCGAGCAGATACGACATCGAAACCGTGAACGATGGCGAGGCCGCTCTCCAAGCGGTGCTCCAAAGGACGCCAGACTTAATCTTGAGCGATGTGATGATGCCGAAACTCGATGGTTTCGGTATGTTACAGGCCTTGCGGGCTGACGAGCGTACCGCGACGATCCCGGTTATTCTGCTTTCGGCTCGCGCTGGCGAAGAGGCACGCGTGGAAGGAATCGCAGCGCGCGCGGACGACTACATAGTGAAGCCGTTTGCTGCACGCGAATTAGTGGCGCGCGTAGAGACCAACCTAGCCCTGTCGCGCCTGCGACGCGAAACCGAGCAGGCACTGCGGGAGAGCGAAGAGCGCTTTCGCGCTCTGGTGACGGCCAGCGCGGATGTTGTCTATCGCATGAGCCCGGATTGGAGTGAGATGCGCCAGCTGCACGGCCGCGATTTTGTTGCCGACACTGACACACCGAGCCGCACCTGGCTTCAGAGGTACATTCACCCGGATGATCAGGCGCGAGTACTGGAGGCTATCAATGAAGCCATTCGCACCAAGACTATGTTTGATTTGGAGCACCGGGTCGTGCGAGTGGATGGCAGCCTGGGGTGGACCTGCTCACGCGCTGTCCCACTACTGAATGTGAACGGCGAAATCGTGGAATGGTTCGGCACTGCGACGGATGTTACCGAACGTAAGCGGACCGAGGAAGCTCTTCTCCGTAGCGAGAAGCTGGCTTCAGTGAATCGCATGGCGGCTAGCATGGCGCATGAGATAAACAATCCCTTGGAGGCGGTCACGAACACGCTCTACCTGGCGCGAACCAATGCCGACGATCCCGGGTTCGTTCGCCAATATCTCGATATGGCAGAGGATGAGCTGAAGCGCATATCGCACATTACGCGCCAAACTCTAGGGTTCTATCGCGAGTCTTCCGCTCCTACAACAGTGTGCGTAACCTCCATCATGGATTCCGCGGTGGACCTTTTGCAGCGAAAGATCGACGCCCGAGGAGTTTCCATTGAAAAGCAGTATGATGGCGATCTTCACATCGTGGCAGTTGCAGGCGAACTACGACAGGTCTTCTCTAACCTTTTGGTCAACAGTTTAGAAGCCATTGAGAAAAGAGGCACCATCAAGCTGCGTGTCACAAAATCAACCTGCGTCAACACCAGTCGTCCTCGGATCAGGGTCACCGTAGCCGATGACGGCAAGGGCATCGACCTCGCTACGCTCCCACGCATCTTCGATCCGCTCTTTACCACCAAAGAAGCCACGGGCTCCGGTCTTGGGCTTTGGGTGAGCAAGCAGATTATTGAGAAGCACGGCGGCTCAATACGCGTTCATTCCAGAGCCGGAAGGACCGCATTCCAGCAATAATGGAACGTGTCGTGGAACGGCGTTTTCCATTTTTCTGCCGGTAGAGCCTCCAGCGACTGTACACCCTCCTCAGTAGAACTGCTCTGCGGTACCTACGGAGACGAGTGCATGTTTAGGCACTATAGTCCGTATCATGAAAAGTTCCGGTCGACCATAAGGATCATTTCTTAAGGCTGTAATGGCGCAAAACGTCGTTGAGAATTGCATCGCTCTCAAGTCCTAAACGAGCTTTCAGAGTTCCGAGTTGCATATCCGACCGGAACTCAGGTGCAAGCTCCTCTCCGTATTCATTCCTTAATGTCCGTACATGCGTGTCATTGCGTTCCGCTCTTCCGTTCCGTCTTTGTCTCTGTGCCGGTTTAAAGTCATCCATTCCTCCCTTTTTGTGTTTGTGATTCAATTCCATCTCTAGGAGTCCAGAACGATCTCCGCCTCGCCTTGACCATAATAGAGCGATACAAACAAGCCGACCGGAAATCGTTCGGTCCCCGCGATCAGCAAAATGAAGCCATTCAGATGATGCTTCGAATCTCTGACCGCCTGTCGGATACTACGAATGTCAGACGCGGATGGCCGAGGGTGCGGTTCTGGATGAGTGTGCCAATCGCCAATAAAGTGCAGCCCGCGTCCATGCAACGCGTCAATTTCTTCCTGTTCACGTCTACGATCTGGCACATACCCGTAACGCGATCGACGATCGGATATCCTAGGTCCCGTTGCGCGTTCGACACGAATCTCAGCATCGCTAAGGCGAGCAAATAATTGTCCGCCTGCCTCCGCTGAGAAGGACTCGATCTGTTGGTACTTTGCTACATGGTTGAGAACGGTTGGTGTGAGGACGAGGCGCTGTCCGGAGTTTCCGATCCTGAAGCGAAGGGTGCGCCAGTAGCGCTTCCACTGCAGATTGGGCAAAGGTCGTCCTTCCGCCATTCGAGCTCCTCTTGGAATCCGCCGCTCTCTCGTTCGGGGTGCCCATCTAACCATGTCGGAGACCACTTACCTCCTGACTCGAGCAAAAGTGCGTGCGGGCCGGCCCAGACCCGATGAACAGTTCGATGAACCTTCCCTAACAGAGAATCTAACGCCAAGAATGCGGATAACGATAGAGCCGCTTGCAACTCCACCGGACCATAGGGTTGAAAAATCGCGCCGCAGGCAGGCTCGTGACGCGTTTCATTGCCTTCCGGCCATTCCGTGACGTTGGCGCGCGCTTTGCCTCCCATTGTCATACCGCATTGAAGGCACGGGCTCGATGACAAAAGCAAGACCGCATGTCCAGCACAGGCGTGCGCCTCCGTCCAAGTGTAGAGAACAGGCCCGGTAATCTCCCCTTGAACATGCTGAAGATTCAAGAGACTTTCTGATTCCCATTCCGCCGTAGCCGAGATTATCAAATCAGCATCCCGCGTGGCGGGGAAGTCCTGCAATGCCAATTCTTCATAAGAGGCATTGAATCCCCGAATGGAGGCGTGCGGATAGCTTCGCTGCAACTTTTCAGCAAGCGCCTCTGCTTTGTTTCGGCCGACGTATTCTGCGCCAAGCGGATGTCGGCCAATGTTTGCCCATTCGAGAGTTCCCGGATCAATGAGATCCAAGTGCCCGACCCCCGACATTACTAGATGCTGCGCTATCGGCGCTCCAACCGAGCCGCAGCCGACAACAATTACCCTCTTCTTCGATAACCTCGCATGATGCGGATCGTACCCGCGACCATGAATCCACGCCGAATCGACGCGCACTACCTTTAAACGCGATGCTGAACTGGCATCCGAAAATAACCGCGAAGTCAAGATGGATTCCGGAATCTTACCTGGCCGAAAGCCGTTCAGCGTGCCGTTTCGTCGTTTTCCTCGGACGTCCACGTTTGACGATGTACGTGTCACGACGCCTGCCAGACACGGGCCGTTTCCACTGTCTGCTCCCAGAATAAAATAGAAGGGATTCTTTCCCTTGCGGCTGAACTGTTCCAGGAGAAGTTTGCCACCTGACGTCATCTGGGCCAAACGGTAGATGTCACCAGCGGTGCGCGGATACTGTTTCGGAAGCAGCGCCTTAGGGAGCCCAATAAAGCAAGCCAAATCGGTCGAGTCGAACTGGGGCTGCTTGCCATAGGAGTGCTGTAACCAGGTGAGTACCTTTTCTTCAGACTCCCCAACCACTGACCAGGCTTCCCCTCGCCATATCCGAACAAGTCTGCAAGGGCCGTCTGAGGCCAGCAAGCTGTAGATCCAGCCGGGTGATTCTTCTAAGTCGCGATTCCAATAGGAGTAGAACTCAGTTCGAAAATCGTCCTCGTTGGAGCCTGCTTCACACGCGCAGATTAAATCCACCGCTTGGCCCAGCAGAACTCCCGCGGCTTCCGCCGGATGATCGGGTTTCGCTACTTTATCCTCAGCCTGGAGGCACAGACGGCCATCCTCTTCGATATGCGGCCATGTGAGGAACTCCGGGCGGTCCATCAGGAAGAAATGGGGCAAAGAGAAGGGGAACCGCTGATCCAGCAAGACCTGGAGACGCCTCGTCATCAGGACAGTCTCGATGTGAAACTCCCAACCTGAGGTCAATGATCCATTCCTAGATGCTCCGACTTCTCCCGGAGTTAGTCGGCGCGCGTTGCACACTTGTGTCAGGAAGGAATCTAGTTTGCAAATTCCTTCCTGACGCAAGCGGACCGCGACGCTGGCCGTTTCAGGCATACCGGCTATTACCACCCTTCTGAACCGCCTCAGCTTCGGCAGCCTTGCGGCGGATGTCGTCGACGAGCGGCCTCGTCAGGACATACGGGGCGGCCCCGATGGCTGCCTGCTTTACAGACCTCCTGAGTGCCTGATCGGAAACGGTAAATTCCATGGGAGCCGGGCTGGCCTCGGTCGGATTCTCTCCCGTACAGAGAAATTCTCCCTTGGCACCTTTGACGATGAATTCATACTCTTTTTTCGCCGCGTGGCTCGGCGGATCGCAGTCGTCATCCTTGATCGCACGGCTGCTTGCGACGACGCGGCCGCCATCGCGAATCTGTGACAGCGCCGACTTGGCATCAGGTGAAACCTTCGCCTTATCTCCGAGATCGGAACGACTGTCGTACGACAAGGAATGCCAGGAGCAATGGTGCGGAGTTTGAAGAAGATCGTACTTGAGCACAGCCGGGGCCTGCTTGTGCTTGGCCCACAGTTTCTCCCAAATAATTACTTCGGCATCGCCACCGCTGAGGAAGTTCTTGACGGTCTTGCGGCCTTCATCGTCTGCAAGCTCCATGTTCAAAATGACGCTGGAGTGGTTCTTGCGGTACTCTTCTTCTTCCTCATCACTCTCGGACTTCGGCATGGGGGCGAGCAGCCGCCCCTTGAAGACCTTGCTTTCTGAGCCATTCACCTTTGTGATGTCCTGATCGACTTTCACAACGATTGCCAGAATGTCATCCGTCTTGCCGTTCTCATCTTCACCCAAGATCAGGACGCGATCACCATCATCGATCCCAGAACAGTTCTTCTCACGCGCGATTGCAACACGACGCTTGGCCTCCGAATTGAAGGCTTTGGCGTCATCGCACAGAGTGTGCTCAACGCTCGCACGCCGGAAAACCATGGGCGAGGACCACATCTCCCCGATCACGATGCGTTTTTCATTGTCTGGCTTTTTGTCATCGGCGTAGTTCGCGGGTGCACCGAGATGAAAATGCTTTTTCAGGCCGCGGCAATGATCCTGGTCCGGGTGGCTTAACAGGAAGACGTCGATGTAAGGGCGTCCATTGACATCCCGCTTTAGTCGTTCGCGAAGATCTTTTGCAACGTCGCGAGTCTTGTCGTCCGGGTCGTCCGCTGCTGCGCGTATATTGCAATCGACCAAGATAGTTTTCCCGGACTTGTCTCCGAGGCAGATCAAGGTCATGTCCCCGTTATCCACCGGGAAGAACGAAATCGTAGTTGCCATAGAGGAACCTCCTAAGGAACTGGCCTCGTCCCGATTTCTGGCTGGCCCATTCCTTCATCAAGTAAAATCAATATTACTATACTCCCTCTAATTTTTAGAGGGAGAAGAAAAGTGGAAAAGAGGGCAATTTGGCGGAAAACCAGCTTTTACCGGCACGGTGGGGACAGGAGCGCAGGCTGGAATTCATCGAATTCCGGCTCCAATGGGAAGGAAAGGTAAACCGGACCGATCTGGTGAACTATTTCTCAATCTCGACACCACAGGCATCTTTGGACTTCGCGCGGTACAGGGAGCTGGCGCCGACAAATGCTGTTTATGACGTTTTGCAGAAGACCTACGTGGCCAGTGAATCCTTCAAACCGGTCCTCGTCCGCGATTCCGCTGAAGATTACTTGACCCGCGTCTGGTCCACGTCTACCGGAACAATGAGCGGTCACTCGTCGTTCCTTGGTTGGACGCCGAACACAGGAATCGTCCGTGACCCAGCCCGGTCGATAGATTCGGGGGTCTTGAAAACGGTGTTGTTGGCTTCGCGTGAGCGAAGATCAGCCCGCATCAAGTATCAATCGATGAGCGATCCAAATCCTTCTTCACGGCTGGTCTCTCCGCACGCGTTGGGATTCGATGGACGCCGTTGGCATATGAGAGCGTACTGCCATACACGGAATGAATTTCGTGATTTTGTCCTAGGTCGCGTTCATGCGATCCAACTGGAGGGCCATTCGGAAGTCGATGCCAAAAACGACGATGACTGGAACAATTACATCGAGGCCATCATTGTTCCCCATACAACACTCTCAAACGATCAACGCAAGATTGTCGAAGCCGACTACTGCATGGAGGCCGGACAGTTAAACCTTCGTGTCCAAGAAGCACTTCTTCTCTATCATTTGGATCATCTCGGTCTTCTTGAGCTGCCAGAGAATCCGAGGAAACACCTTAGTCTCAAGAATCGTGATGCTCTCCGGCCGTTTTTTCAAAAACACGGCATCAAGCAAGGATGAGGAAAGATGGCAAAGTCTCTCAAACAAAAGAACCAACCACAACTGATCACCTTCGTCGTCTCGAATGCGATCGGCTTAGGTTTGATTGCCTTGGGCCCGTCCCGGCTTCTCGCCGTTCTTCAGGAGCTTTCGAAAGGCGACTGGACGATACTCGGTAAGCTAATCGCCATTCCAGCCTTCCTGACGCTGATCACCGGAACTCTAGGGTGGGTGATGCCTCGTGCCGGAAAAGAATTCCTGGTCTTTTGGAAGTTTCGCAATTGTTTGCCCTCAAGCAGAGCTTTTACTCTCATTGGGCCTCGTGATCCACGTGTCGATATGCAAAGGCTCATCCGCAAATATGGCTCCCCTCCTGTGGAGCCGGCGCAACAGACGGCGTTATGGTACCGAATCTATCGTGCTCATACGGAGGAAGCTTCCGTGGGGGATGCGCATGGCGCATTCTTACGATTTCGTGAGATGACAACACTCTGCGTCACATTCATTATCGTCAGTGCTGTCTCTGCTATGTACTTCGCAATTGGAGGAAGGCAGCTCATCTTCGGTTTATTGCTTTTGGCTCTCGAATACTTCACAGTAATGATCGCCACAAGGAACGCAGCCGCGCGATTGGTCGCAAATGTTCTTGCCATTGAGAGCGCCACGATAAGTGTTGACTCATCGGAACGACCGCCTTTGTGACATCCACGAGCTGCAATATTGAAAAACAGAGTCGCACGTATTGTCTGGAAAGATTCGCCTCACGTTGGAGAAGGTCCGCATGAACGAGGGTCCTGCGTTTGAACGCTACATCGGCGTCGATTATTCCGGGGCGGAAACGCCGGCCTCAAGCCTGCGAGGACTGAGGGCATATAGCGCCAGTCACACGATGGCGGCAACGGAGGTTGCGCCGCCCCCCGGTCCTCGAAAGTACTGGACCCGTCGCGGACTCGCAGAGTGGTTGGCAAATTTGCTGTCAGATGAAACACCGACCCTTGTTGGCATTGACCATGGCTTCTCCTTCCCGCTCCGGTATTTTGAGAAATACGGGCTGTCGCTAAACTGGTCGGCATTCCTGGACGACTTTCAGCAGCACTGGCCCACCGATGAGGATATCTACGTGGACTTTGTTCGCGAGGGCGTCTGCGGCAATGGAAGCGAGAGAGTTGGAAAGACCACTTGGCGGAGAGTGACGGAGATACGAGCCCGCGGCGCAAAGTCAGTCTTTCACTTTGATGTGCAAGGATCAGTCGCGAAATCGACGCATAGCGGACTTCCCTGGCTGCGGTACATCCGCTTGCGGACTACCGGTCGCGTTCATTTCTGGCCTTTCGACGGGTGGCAAATTCCACCAGGCCAGTCTGCCGTCGTGGAAGTTTATCCAGCTCTCTGGAGCCGGACGTTCCCACAAGAAAATCGAGACGGGCATCAGCATGACGCTTACTCCATCGCCGAATGGCTGCGCCGGGCGGACAAAGATGGTTCGCTTTCTTCGTTTCTGAATCTTCAATTGGTAGAAAGCGACAGGAGGGCAGCAGAAATCGAAGGATGGATTTTAGGTGTGCTCTAACGCCGGCAACATTGACAGACCCTTAAACGCAAACAAGAGAAAGATTGTGTACTTCGGCCGCGGTTCGGATTCCGCGCTCCTGGTCCACAAGGTACGCTCAGGCAAATCCATTCTTCTTGATCGCGAACGGGGCACGCGAGGTGAAGGCAGGCCGCCACTGCAGCCCGCTGGCTCTGCACCTCGAAACCAGATCGGCCTTTCCGTCAGGATGCGCGACAGCTGGCCAAAGAACCCCCTCCGCTTCAACGGGTAGCCGCTCGTGTGCTCGCGGATGGTGTCGCGGATCGCTGAAGATCGCGAGCCGGTTGCTCAATTCTTCAGAAGGCAATTCATCCCGATGGGCCAGCGGATCGTCTTTGCGAATACAGACTACTAACGGTTCATGCATGACGGGTTGGACATGGTATCCGTCCGGCATGATTGGAAGCGTGACCAATGCAGCGTCCAGTTCAGCTGCAATAAGCCTATCGATGATGTCATCAGTATCGCCAGTCTCCGGTTCAATACTGCCCTTCGGAAACAGATCTCTATAGACATCGCAAACCGTACTGATAACTTCATGTTCGATAAACGGGGTGAATCCGAGCCGAAATGGTCGCAGTGCGGCCTGATGAATAGCCTGTACAGCGTTCACGATGTCGATACGAGTCTGGAGCAGTTCGCGAGCGAATTTTAGAAGCGATTCACCGGCGGCAGTCAAAGTAGTTCCGGCTCGATCACGTTCAAAGATCTGAATCTTGAAAGCATCTTCGAGGTCGCTGATCTGGCGGCTTAGGGCAGATTGGGCAACATGCAGTCGGTGTGCCGCCGCCGTGATGGTGCCTTCCTCGGCGATCGCGACAATACTCTTGAAATGCTTGAATTCGAGATGATCGTAGTTGCTCATGGACATGCCCCCCGATACCTCAGCAAAGCGGTGGTGCTGTCGTGACAGAAACTCCGAGCCGTAACTTCTTTCTCATCAGTTAGAACCAAATTCGGCAACAAGAGTTGCTAACCGCCGGGCAACCTTTTTGGGGCGCCATCTCGCCTGAGCATGGATTGCCATCGCCATAAAGCATTGGACGGTGCACCATCGCCTGCTTGAATCTTGACGAACAAGAGATGCGCGAGAGCGTCGATTGGAGGGAACTGCGTGAGCCACAATCTGATACAAGAGCTGGAAGCCCGTCACGGAGCAATGAAGGTCTCCGAACTCACTGAGCTTCTGGGCGTGGATGATAAGCACATCTATCGAATGGCTGCGCGAGGTCAGCTGCCGAGTTTCCGAGTTGGAGGCGCTGTCCGGTTCGATCCCCAGGAGGTAGCGAACTGGCTGCGGCTGAAGTATGGCGGTCCGCAGCTCTCGGCAAAAAAAGAGCCACGCGGAGAGCACAGACAGACGCGCGGGGCATCGAATGCTGCGTAGATTCTCCCTTCGCCGTTAGTGGAGAAATCCTGCCATCCGTTCACCGCTTCTGCCCGCGAGCGTGTTCTTCATATCGACCACCTGTTTGCGCGCATGCAGCGTCTCAATACATACGAAGCAAAGACGAACGCCAGGACGAGAATCGGATCAAATTTCTCCCAGGTACTGCCACCGCCATTCAGCTGTGAATAGAACGCGAGTAAAAGATTGATCGTGAGACCGGCATAAACCCACTCAGTCAATCGAGGCACATTGGGAATCAGAAGGCCCACGCCACCAAGGATGTGGGTCACGCCAAGCAGAGGGATGATATAGAGCGGGTATCCGAGTTGCTGATTGGCAATCCTCCATTCGCCGGGATCGTGAATTAGATATAACCTTCCGAAGTATACAAAGCTGACGACGACAAGGCCGGTTATTGCCATCGCGGCTATTTGAGTTGCTCGACCTGCCCGCGCGGGTTTATCTGTTGTCTGTTCAGTTTTCATATTCAAAGCGATCCTCCTGTTGCGGTTTAAATGGTTTAAATCGTTCTGCAATAAGCCGGCTCTTAGACGCGACTGAAATCAACGCGCTGCGTAGGTGGGACGGCCTCCGGAATGGCCTTTCGCCAGGACGAAACCGGACGATCAGCCGTCCGGTTCCGCCCGTTGCACCCGAGACAAGAACTTTCATGTTTGAGTTCAATCTTTCCTGACGTTAGCGCCGCAGTTCCTAAGGAACCGGGCTGATTCAGTTTGCCCGGACTTACGCCTTGACGGCGTTCTTTGCAGCCGCAAACACATCGCGTGCGGACGTCGTACCCTCTACGTGCTCCGTACCCGCGATTCCGAGGCCCATCCATCCCTCGTTAATGCCGTCATACATTTCTTCGGCAGGTCCAGTGTGGCCCTTGGGGATGCCGAACTGCTCGAACGCTTCAGCCCACCCTGCACGCGGGACTGCAAAGGCTTTCACGTCGAGTTTCAGCACTTCACCCAACTGTGCGGCCACTTCATCCGCGCTTACCATCGAACCGAGCTCGATGACGCGATGCCCTGACCACGCCGGCCCGGTCAGAAGCGTTGCCACCTCAGCGCCGATGTCGTCTGACGCGACCATCATCGATTTCCGGTTTGTCGGATTGTAGAAGACCGGTAGTGTTCCGCCCTGGGCGGCCTGTAAGCCGAAAAGAAAGTTTTCGAAAAAGCCGCCTGCACGCACAAATGCGACCGGAGATGGCAGGCTGCGAAAACCTTGCTCCAGGAGCGATAAGGCCGTGATCATCCCCAGCCCGCTTGTTCTATTCGCGCCCGTCGAGGAGAGCGCTACCACCCGCGGTGGCACTACCCTGGTCAGCGCCTCGACATAGTTCGCAATCACGCCCTTTGCTTCTCTGAAATCAGGCGAGGGAGCCCATACAGCCGGCAACATAACAAACGCGCCCTCAACACCTTTGAGCGCCGCCGCTATGGCTGTCGCATCGTTCCAGTCTCCATCGACCAACTCCACGCCCTGGTCTGCCCACTTCGCCGCTTTCTCGCGATTGCGCACAAGTGCTCGCACCTGTTTGCCTTGCTTCAGCAGATGCCGCGCGGTGGCGCCGCCAACTTTTCCAGTAATGCCCATGACTAAATACATGCTCGTTTTCTCCTTGTTAGAACGAAAGTGATGCTCCGATGCGAACGACAGAGCTTGTGAGTTGCGCAGCTAGCACTCCGCTAGTACCGTGAGTTTCCACAGTTATCTGTCGCATGAGTCGTGACAGGCCTTTACACAGCCGATCGGCTCGCCTCGATGAGAGAGGTGGTTGATCTTCGCGGAGGCCTTGCTATGTGGTCGTCACTGTCACGGCCTGACGCACATACTGGCTGCTTTCCAGTTGCTGCACCATGAAGGCTGCCAGATCGGCCCGCCCGATCTTGTGCGCCTTCTCGCCGCCCTCCGTGCTCAGCACCCTGGCAACGCCGGTCTTCTCGACGTCGGTCAACATCGGCGGCCGCACCAGCGTCCAGTCCAGGTTGCTGCCTTCGATCTCGGCCTCCATGCCCGCCTTGTCTACCAGCAGACCCCGCAGAAACGTCTTCATAAGCAGGTGCTCGTTGAAAAAGCCGGCGTTCTTGACGCTCTCGCCCGCACCCACCACCGAAATCTTCAGCAATCGCCGCACGCCATTGCGCCGCATCGCGTCCACAATATTGTGTGCCGCGCTCGTTTCCATCGTCGTCACTTTCCACGGCGTCTTGCCGCCCAGCGCGTCGATCACCGCATCCTGTCCGGCTACCGCAACGTCGACCGCATCCGCGTCCAGCACGTCGCCCGCGACAACTCTTACGTTCGCCTTCTTGTACGGCGCGGCACCACGCACGAAAGCCGTCACCTTATGCCCGGCCGCCAGCGCCTCATTTACCAGCGCTTCTCCGCTCTTGCCCGCTGCTCCAATCACTAGAACTTTCATCGCTTCCTCCTTTTGCCTCGTATTTGGCCGCCCATCCAAATGAGCGATCTGACTATTAGAGGATCGAGTGTAACCATTGGTTGCAAAATAATCGATGGTTTTTAACCAATGGTTATAAATTAACAATCGGTCGCAAAAATCGTCAAAATGGGACTAAGCTATTGAAATGACATCCACATCACCAAGTCGCCGGGTAGAGCGCAAGGAGAAGTTGCGGGGCGAAATCCTTGCGGCTGCAGGTAAAATGTTCGCCGATCGCGGTTACGAAGCCGTGACGCTTCGTGAGATCGCTAAAGAGATCGGCTATACGCACGCCGTGATCTACCAGCATTTTCCGGACAAATCACATATTCTTGCCGAGTTGAGCCGCGAGACGATCGGGCTGATGATTCAGAACTTCGACGCGATTGCCGCTAAATATCTTGCACCGAAAGAGCGCCTTTTTGCGACTTCACGCGGCTTGATTCAATTCTGCATTGCCCATCCACAGCAGTTCCGCAACGTCTTCTTCGGGCCTGAGAACCGAAACGGCGTCCGCGCTGGACAATACATCGACGACCTTGGCGCGCCGTTGTTCGCGCGTTTCGTGCAACTCTTCTTCGATGTTGCCAAGGATGAAGGATTGCCAAACAGGGATGACATCGTGATAGCCCACACCTGGTGGTTTACGATCTTTGGCCTCGCCACACTCTTTGTTATCCAAGGAGTTGTGCCTGGATTGTCTGACCAGACTCTCGTGATCGAGCAGACGATCGCAACGCTTTGGGCGGGCGTCCAGGCTGTTCCGCGATTGCCGAAGAGCGCAATCCCTAAGCGATCCGGCCGATCCAGTGCCTCAAAGCAATAACAGCTTCTGTCTACTTAGGAGTCGTTGGAGGTATGCCAGAGGCTCTGATTTCAACGTTGCGGCGACGACCGCAGGTTGTGCCGTTTCGCGTTCGTCCAACGGCCCGTTGGACAAATCGAACCCGCTTCTCCATCTACTTCTGCGCTTTGTTTTTCTTGAGTTCTGCTTCGAGCTCTTTGATAGTTGGCAGGTTCCCGCGCAACTTCGTAGGCAAGCTTGTCGTCAGCCTGTAAGCCGATACACCGATCGGTCTTGTCGCTTCGCGAAGCGCGTACTCAGCGATAATCGCGTTCTTTGATTTGCAGAGAATGATACCGATACTGGGTTGGTCGTCCTGATGGCGCATAAGGTCGTCGATCGCCGCCAGATAGAAGTTCATCTTGCCGGCGTGCTCAGGCTTGAAGGGTCCCATCTTCAGGTCGATGACGACAAAGCAACGCAGTCTTATATGGTAAAAAAGCAGGTCGAGCTTGTAATCTTCACCGCCTACTTCGAGCGGATACTGGCTGCCAACGAAAGCGAAGCCGACACCAAGCTCAAGGAGGAATTTGCGAAGGTGCTCCAGTAAACCGCCTTCAAGTTCCTTTTCCCGCGCGTCCTCAGCGAGAGTGAGGAAGTCGAAGTTGTAGGGGTCCTTCAGTGCCTGTTGTGCGAGTTCCGATTGCTGTGCCGGCAGTGTTGCACGGAAATTTGTCTGTGCCTTCCCCTGCCGCCGATAGAGACCGCTCTCAATCTGATGGACGAGCACGTTGCGGCTCCAGCCGTGTTCAACCGCCCGATGAATGTACCACTCGCGTTCTGTCGCGGTTTTCACGAGGTCGAGAAGTCGAACGTTGTGCCCCCACGGGATTTGTCCAACAACCTGTTGGACAATTTGCTCGTCTGGCCACGCCTCTGCAAACGCGCGCATATAGAGCAGATTCGTTCTAGAAAACCCTGTCATTCCCGGAAACTCACGATGCAGGTCGGCGGCGAGATGTTCAACAACCTTTGCGCCCCAACCCGCCGCGCTCTGGCGCTTCAGGATCTCGCGGCCAACCTGCCAGTAGAGCAGGATGAGTTCGCGGTTCACGGCGAAGACTGCTTTTATTTGGGCAGTCCGAATCCGCTGCTTTAGGTCTTGCAGGAATTCGTCGTATCCGACCGGGCGCGTAATGAGAGAGCGGGCTACCATTCGATTCGCTTGATCCTAGCACTTTGCCCAAATACACCGGAATTGAGAGTGCGGGTCAGTTCGGACGTCTTCCGAGGCTCGATAAATCAAAGCCCCGGATATTTGAAAAAGCCACCAGCGACGGTGGCTTTTTCCATTCGCGGTGAAGACTCAGGCGACCAGCGAGGCCAATTCGCCGCTGTTGACCTTCATGGCGGCGTCCTTGGAGCGAACGCCCTTCAGGTACACCATCGTCGATTGGATGTCACGGTGGCCTAGCCAGGACTGCACAGTGCGGATATCTACGCCGTCGCGGAGATGGTTGGTCGCGAAGGTGTGCCGGAACTTATGCAGGAAGAAATTCATGCAATACGGACCCTCGGCGCACTTGTTGCCATGCTCGGTCACGCACTGTCCGCAGTTCAGACCGGCACGCTCCGCGACGCGCTTGACGACCATATCCATTTCGCTGTCCGGGCGGCCCTTCGTATTGCCGAAGACGAAATCGTGCGGCCTCGCCGTCTTGCGTTCTTTCCGCTTGCGCAGGCGTTCTATCAACCCCGCGGGGAGCGGCACAGTGCGCTCCTCCCAGTTCTTCGGCGTAAAGCCCCACTTCGCTTTGGCGGTCACGCGCGCGATCTGATGCCGAAAGTCGAGGTCCAGATATTCCAGATACCGAATCTCCTGGTCGCGGAAACCAGAGCCCAGGATGAACTTCAGCATGTCGGCCTCATCCTCGGTTGCGACCTTGAACATCGCTGTCAGCTCTTCGGCCTCATACATCGGCCGGATGGCATCGACGTACTTGGGCCAGTCGCCCTTTTCCATCAACCCTGACCGTCCATGCTTCTTGAACAGTTGCAGCACGGTTACGACCTTGTCGTAGACAGTCCGAGCACCCAGCCCAAGCTCATAGCAGTAGGTCATGAAGTCGAGCACGTCTTCTCGCGTCGCGTCCTCGACATACTTCTTTTTGTAAGCGGCGCGGAGCAGGGTGTCGAGCGTGTAGCGGTAGGTCAGATGGGTACGAGGCTTGCGCTGCATCTTCACATACCGGAGATAGGCGTCGATGGCGTCGCCGATTGTCGTCTTGGCCGCAACCTCTGGCTCCGGCTCAGGACCGGCAATGAGGCCATCGCGGATGGCGCGCAACTCGATGGCTTTGCGGCGGGCCTGGTCGATGGCCTCGTCTCTGGCGACGGCGGTGCGATAGCGGCGACCGCTTCGACCACCGACCCGCCACTCGATGTAGTAGGCGCCTTCAGGGTGGACTTCAATCTGTGCCGTTGATGCGCACCCGATCCTTGAGCCGGCCGTTGGCTTCGGGAACGACGGGGGCAAAGCGCCATCCATCGGCGGTTTTGATTTTCTTGATGAGGTTGACGCGGTCGGCGTAGTCGGGGGCGTTGAGAAGAGTGCCGAGTGGCTTGGGAGTGGGCATCCAAAATGTCCTCCTCTGGGCCATAGCTTATCAAAGCGTGGACACCAACGTGGACACCAAGGAGTTATGTTACTGATTCCAAAGGTAGCCGGTTAGAAGGCAGCGCTCTAACCAACTGAGCTACGTCCCCAGAGTGAATCTGGAAAAACTGTCGCATGCTGCGGATGGTCCGGCGATTAACCCGTTTTCACCACGCAGGCAACCGCCAACTGAGCGGGAAGCCAAGCTGCACCCTTACTTCTGCAACACCATTGAGTGTACCAGAAATGGCCGCCATCATGGCATCACCGATGCACCTTTCTCGCACTTGCTCGCGCCGCATCCCCTTCAATCGAATAACCCTGTTCGTTCCGCCCGTCAATGCACTACTCTGCCTTCATGATGCGACTCCGCACCAGGATTCTGATTGCCGCGATCCCCCTTGCGACTCTCGTCACGATTCACGCCAGCGCGCCAGCCGGTTCCAATGCGCGCGCACGCGAACTGATAAAAGCACTGCGCCTTTCCGTGCTGCCCCGAGAATCTGGATACCTCGGGCTTATCGGGGAATCCGCGCAGAAGGTGCAGATCGAGGGACGCTCACTTGCAGTCCAAAGCCAGGTCTATTACCTGCTTACCCGCGACCGGCCCATCAACTACCTCCACTGGCTGGCCTCTGACGACACACATATCCTCGTCGAAGGCGGTCCGGTCGACTACTTCATCTTCCATCCTGACGGCCGGGTCGAGAAAATCACGCTCGGTCGCGATGTCTCCGCGGGGGAAAGGCCAGTCATCGCCGTTCCTGCAGGCTGCTGGAAGGCACTTCGCCTCCACCCGGGCGCCAGTTACGCGCTAATGGCCAACGCGCTCTCACCTGAGTGGACGCCTGATCGCGTCCGCATCGGGGAAGGCGACGCCTGGATCAGGCGCTTCTCAGGTGCAGCCCCTTGGGCCACCCCTGAGAATCTCCGCGCTCTCATAGGCCCAAACTGGATTCCCTAGGCTGTCCAGGCCGCTGCCGCGCGATTCCCACGCGCCGCGGCGGTGAAGCCCATATCCATTCCAATCCCGCGTACACACTGCAGCAGGTGATTGGCGATCGAAGGCAGTTTCTGGGCGGTCACCCGGAACGACGGCCCGGATACACTGACCGCCGCCACCGGCTGCCGCTGCGCATCCAGCAGCGGAACGGCGATGCAGCGAAGGCCTTCTTCCAGTTCCTCGTCGTCCACTGCATATCCCCGGCGTCGCGTCTTCTCAATCTCCGTCCGCAGCGCCTCAGCCGTGGCGATCGTCCGATGCGTGAACTTCTCAAATCGCGTTCGACGGATGATTTCGTTGATGCGATCTTCCGGCAGAAATGCCAGCATCGCCTTCCCCACTGAAGTGCAGTGCACCGGATTGCTCGAACCCACACGCGTAATCATCCGAACCGAGCGCGCCGGCTCAATCTTGTCGATGTAGATCACCCGGGCCTGCTCCAGAATGCAAAGATGCGCAGTCTCTTCGGTCTCGGCAACCAGGCGACGCAGATGCGGTTGCGCACGCTCACGCAAGTCGTATTGTTCGATCGCGCGATTTCCAAAATCAAACAACCGCAAACCTAAGCGGAATTTCCCGTTCGTCGTCCGCTCGACCATCCGGTGCCGCTCCAGCACCATCAGAAAACGGTGTGCAGTGCTTTTGTGCAGCTGAAGCGATGACGCCACCTGCGCCAATCCCAGCGGTACCTCGCTCTCGCCAAGCAAATCAAGTACGGCAAAGGCACGGTCGAGTGCCTGAACCTTGTACGTCCCCTGAGGGGCTGTGTCTCGCATTTTGGTCCTCTATTCCGTCTGTAAATACAATTGTAGTTTCTCAAGATATGGGACTCAACGTCAAGAAAATGGGACAATCTGCACGAAATGAATTGATGATGCTGGGGTTAGCGTGTGGATTCCACGATCCACGGGCGTAGGCGGATTGCCGGCTACGCTCGGTCGGAGCCTTGGCCTTTGCGCACCACGGAACCGGAACAACCGGCAAAGGTCATTTCACTGCTTGGAATCATGCTGCGCGGATGATCAGTCCGTTATAGAACCGTTGTGAGACTGTCCGAGAATACGCATGCCCCGCTCGACTCCGTTTACTTTTACTCGCCATCCGGCCCGTTCTCCCCGGATTGCGCCAACCTCAAACTCCAGATTTTTGGCGATGATTTTCACTTGAATCCACCGATTGCACTCTTCCTGTTGACATCCGACCCAAGACGTGACATCTTTATGTCGGATGCCGACCCATCAACCACGAACGCCTGGGAATCGAAGGTCGGAAAAGGAGAGCCCATTGCTCAGGATCAAATGGTTGTTCTTGCCAATACTTGCTTGCACTGTCTTCCTTCAGCAGGGCGCAGGACAGACTGTGGACCATCCTGATCCCCTCTTTGAAACCATCAAGTCTCTCGATGCCAAACTCTTCAACGCCGTTAACAACTGCGACCTGGAAGTACTCGGCTCCATGGTTTCCGATGATCTCGAGTTTTATCACGATCAGACAGGATTATCGGTAGGGAAAGCTCCATTCCTCGCGGCAATCAAGCAGAACATCTGCGGGAAGGTTCAGCGGACATTGATTGACAACACACTTGAGGTCTACCCGCTGAATGGGTACGGAGCCGTCGAAATCGGAATACATCGATTTCACCATCCCAACGAGCCAGACAATGTTGGAGACGCCAAGTTTGTGCATATCTGGCACAACGACAATGGAGTTTGGAAAATCACCCGAGTGATCAGCTTTCAACACAATGAAGGGCTGCTCGTGAAGTAACTTCTCTTCGCCGGCGCAGACGCATTGCCGATGCTGCGGAAACTCCGTCAGCCGGCGCCTGCCCGAACGCCAATGGCGGACAGCATCGATCGAAAATGAACAGTGCGGAACAAGCAACACCCCGGTCCGCCTTGTTATCCACTGACTGCAAAGAGGTAAGATTGCGTGCCAACTGGAACCTTGCGTGCAAACCATTGCTAACCGGAGGACATCGAATGGAATTCTTCGCCACAAATCCCTTCTGCATATTCCGATCCGTCACTCGCTTCGTGGTCCTTGCCGGGATGGTCTCTGTTCTCATTCTGGGGTTCCGGGCCAATTCTCAAATCGCGCTGGAGATGCCCAATCCGATCGCGGCGCCAAATCCACTGACAATGACGCAATCCATCTTTCGCAGCAACATGCAGGACAAGATCATGAATGCGGCAGATAGGATGCCGGATTCCAAGTACAGCTATCGGCCGACGAAGGACGTTCGCTCATTTGGCGAAATCCTGACTCATGTCGCGGATATTTCCTACTATTTATGCGCAAACATGAAGGGTGAAGCGCCGCCCGCCATGAATCGAAAAAAGGGTTCGAAGGCAGAGATCATTGCCTACCTCAAAGACTCGTTCGATTACTGCGATGGTGCCTACTCAGGCTTCACCGATGCGCACCTCAATGATCCGGCGGACTTCTGGGGACACGCGACGAACAAGATGTTCATCCTGACACAACTCGGGAATCATGACGCCTTGCATTACGGCAATCTCGTCACTTATCTGCGCCTCAATGGCCTCACTCCTTCCGGCGGCTGGTTCTAATCCACCACGGGCGGAAGACACAGCTGCTTCAACCGCTGAGGTTGTAGAACGTCGACGGGTTTGGAGCTAAGCCGGGACTTCGTCGCCTTCGCCGGGAGCGAGAAACAGGTTTTCCTCGAGCCCATGCTGCCGTGTGTAAAGGTCGTAATAGCGGCCGCCCAACGCAAATAGCTCCGCATGATTGCCGCGCTCCACAATGCGGCCGCCCTCCACCACCAGGATCTGATCCGCACGCCGGATCGTCGACAGGCGATGGGCAATCACAAAGGTTGTCCGCCCCACCATCAGCTGATTCAGCCCCGCCTGAATCATGGCCTCCGATTCCGAGTCCAGTGAGCTTGTCGCCTCGTCCAGGATGAGAATCCGCGGCTGTGCCAGCAGTGCTCGAGCAATCGACAGGCGCTGCCGCTGTCCGCCGGAGAGCTTCACGCCGCGCTCCCCAACAATGGTGTCGTACAACTCAGGGAAACGTTCAGCGAACTCATCCACCCGCGCCGTGCGACATGCAAACAGGAACTCCTCTTCCGTCGCATCGGGCCGCGAAAACATTATGTTCTCGCGAATCGTTCCATCGAACAGGAACGAATCCTGCAACACCACGCCGAGTTGCGAGCGGAAAGTGTTCAGATTTACGGTCGCCAAATCGATCTCGTCCACAAGCACTCGGCCCTTGAGTGGCGTGTGGAAAGCGCAAAGCAGGCTGATGATTGTCGATTTGCCCGACCCTGACGATCCCACCAGGGCTGTCACGGTACCTGGCTCTGCCGCAAAGCTCACACCGTGCAGCACCGGCTTTTCCGGCGTATAGGCAAACTCAACGTCTTCAAACCGAACCTCGCCATTGATTGGCGGCATCTTCACCGTGCGCCCCGGCTCTTGGTTCTCTTCCATCTCGGCCATAATCTCGCGTGTGCGGTCAAGCCCGGCAAACGCTTCAGTCAATTGCGTACCGACATTCACTATCTGGAATACCGGTGCAACCATCAGCGCAAGAAACACGTTGTACTGAAAGTAGGATCCTACGGTCCATGTGCTTTTTAGCACCAGGCTGCCGCCCAGCCACATCACCAGCGCCGACACAATGCCCAGCACTGTGGTAGAGGCCGACCCGAGCACACTGGTCATGGTCAGCGACTTCATCACGTTGTCCAGCAATCGGTCGACCCCGGCAGAAAAGACTTTGTGCTCACGCTCTTCCGCGTGATAGCCCTTGATCACGCGCACGCCGCCTAGTGACTCCGTAAGCCTTCCTGTTACTTCCGCATTAATCTTGCCCCGCTCGCGAAAGATGGGTCGAATGACCTTGAATCCGTATTGCAGAACAAAAACGAACGCGCCCACCACCGCAAAAACAGTAAGTGTTACCGTGACGCTCTGGTACAGAAGGAAAAAGAAAACCAGCACAGCCGTCAGCATCCCGCCCACGAACTGCACCAGACCCGTTCCAACCAGGTTGCGCACGCCTTCCACATCCGTCATGATCCGAGCCACCAGCGTGCCCGTGCGGTTCTCGTCGTAGTACGCCACGGAAAGCAGACCGACATGCCGCTGCACCTCGCGCCGCATCTCTGCAATCAGGCGCTGCCCCGCAATCGACAGCAACTGCGTAAGCGAGTAGGACGTGATCGCCTGCACAATCGTCGCAATCATCACCGCCGCAATGATCTCCGGCAAAAGCTTCGCCTGCGGATGAACCGGCGATAGTACTTTATCCAGCAGCGGCTTCGAAACAAGGGGAAGCACAAGCCCGGCCAGGCGGTTCACGGCCATCAATGCCATCCCCCCTACCAGCAGACCCTTGCGCGGTGCAACAAGCGCCCATATCTGCGGCCAGAGCTTTTTCAGATTCGGCTTGTGTTTGGGAAGCTCCGCTGCACGCGCCCGCGCACCACCTCGCGGTGAACGCTCCGCACTTGAGCTTAGACCCAATCCTCCACCACGCATGGTGCTCATCCGCTAGACCTTCCCCGATCGACGTGCCGCAATGAAAGACCGCACGCACATAATCACATAGATCAGCAGCAACCCTGCCATCGCGATTTGCGCGCCCACCGCAATCGGGTCGAGCGGCTTTCCCGTTGACCCCGCATGCACAAACTCCTGCACCGCCCGGACTCCCGCACCGACAAAACCAAGCAGTCCAATGGTCACATTGATGTGCATGAACAGCTTGCGCCGGCCTTCGCTGGGGCTCATCGCGAGGAAACCGGATATTCCCAGCGCGACTCCAAACCAAGTCGGAATCAGCGCCGTCGAATGCAGCGCACCCGTACCGAAGTATCCGACCAGACCAAGCGCAATTAGCAGAACCGCAAATACCAGGGTGACTTTTGCCAACAAAAAGCCTCTCCTTGAGGCTGAGGTCAAGGATATCAGTCCAATGGATGCGCTGCGCTGCGGGTGCGATGCGAAGAATATATTGCGCTTAGCGCTGGATGCGCGCCGAGCCGCCCTGGGCGAACGCCCGCACCTGGTCCAGGGTCGCCATGGTTGTGTCTCCTGGAAAGGTCGTCAGCAAGGCCCCGTGGGCCCAACCCAGTTTCAGCGCGCTCTCGGGCGCCTCACCCGCGAGCAACCCGTATATGAAACCAGCTGCAAACCCGTCGCCGCCTCCCACGCGATCCAGCACATCCAGCTCAGCAGTGGGCGCCACATACGTCTTGCCTTCCATCCATGCCACCGCGCTCCAGCTATGTCGGTTGGTGGAGTGCACCTCGCGCAACGTCGTCGCCACAATCTTGACGTGCGGAAGTTTCTTCACCACCTGGTCCATCATCCCGAAAAACGCGCTTGGATCGAGCTTTGACTTCGCTGCAATTTCAGGTCCTGGAATCCCTAACCCTTTCTGCAAATCTTCTTCATTGCCTACCAGAACATCGACGTTCTCCACAATCTTCGCTATCGTCTCCACGGCGCGCTTGTCGCCGCCATGAATCTTCCAGAGCTTCTCGCGAAAATTCAAATCAAACGAAGTCACCGCGCCGGCAGCCTTCGCCTCGCGCATCATTTCCGCAGCCAGTTCCGCGGTCGTCGCTGAAAGCGCCGCAAAAATGCCGCCGCAGTGCACCCAGCGCACGCCTCCGGCAAAGATCGCCTTCCAGTCAAAGTCGCCGGGCTTCAGCTGCGCCGCCGCTTCATTGGCCCGGTTGTAAAACACCACCGGCCCGCGCACACCGAACCCTCGATCGCTGTAAACGGTCGCCATGTTCGGTCCCGAGACACCGTCATGTTTGAAGTGCCTATAGATTGGCTTTACGCCCATGGCCAACACGCGTTCTGCAATCAGATCGCCGATCGGATAGTCGGACATGGCTGAAGCAATCGCGGTCCTCAGGCCAAAACAGTTTGACAGGTTCGCGGCCACGTTGAACTCGCCGCCGCTCACATGAATCCGGCACTCAGTCGCCTTCCGAAACGGAATGATCCCCGGGTCCAGCCTGTGCACCAGCGCTCCCAGTGAAAGAAAATCAATTTCTCCATCTTTGCGAATCTTCATCCCGTCACTCATGTTCCCTAACCCCTCCGAGCCCCACTCCAGTTGCGATTATTCGCCCAGCGACTGCTTCACATCCGCCACAACCTGTTGCGGAGTCCACTCGTTGCCAGGATAGAACTTCAGCACCTTGCCGTCCCTCCCAATCAACGTTGTCGACAGCGTGTGCGTAATCGTTCCATCCGCCGCGTCACTCATCCCCACGTCGAAATACTTCGCCATCTCCGTCAACACCGGCTTCTCCGGCACCGCAAAATCCCATTGTGCGAATGCCGTCTTCGCGTCACTGCCGATATATTCTTCGCCGTACGCTTTCAAGCGCTCGGGCGTGTCGTGTTCCGGATCAAAACTCACGCATATAAGGTGCGTCTTGTCCTTCGTCGCAGGATCGGCCGAAAGCTGTTGATTGATCACCGCAAAATTGTGAGTCACTAATGGGCAGAAGTTGGGAAGAGGGCATCGCGTATAGATGAACGTGATCAGCAGGTCTTTGCCGCGGAACTGATTCAGGTGAATGATGCGTCCATCCTCATTGCGAAGCTTGAAGTCCGGAACAGCATCACCCTTTGCCGGTACGTGATAGACAACCGCGGGCCGATAATCCGGCTTACCCTCGGCAACCACAACGATATGATCCAGCAGAACACTTGCATCGGCGTCCTGCGAAACCAGCAAGTCAGCCGTAATCACGTCGCCGGGATGAAGCTCGCTCAGAATACTCGGATCCTTTAGCTTGTAGGGCATCGTCATCGCCTCCATAAAGCCGGGGATGGCTTCATGATTGAGCGTGACCTCGCCGGTGGCGGGGTTGTCCGCAACCACTTTCCCGCGCAGCTTGTAGACCTTGAAAGACGTGTTGGCCGCGGAGTCTTCCGCCCCATTCTGCTGACGATGACACCCTGAAATCAACGCCATTCCGATGAATGCAACCGCAAGTAGTTTCTGTATCACTCCCCAGTTTACAACCCTCCCTGTTTCCCACAGCCCGCACTCGTTTCGCTCCACGGTTCGACGGCGTATAACGCAGATATGGACAATCAATCCTGGGATGAGATCGACGCATGGCTCCGCGACGGTGGACTCGTGGTCGCCTCAAGCGATCGTGCCGCCCGCGCCCTCCAGGCCGATTTCCATCGACGACGCCGTCACGAGGGACGGTCTGCATGGCCCACGCCCAACATCGTTGACTGGAAATCCTTCACCCGTAAGGCATGGGAAGATCGCAATTTCGATGGACGTCTCCTCCTGAATTCGGCGCAGGAACTCTCTGTGTGGTGCGAAATCATTCACAGTGAACATCATCTTCCAACGACGCTGAGCGCCTCGGTACGTCGCCTCGCAACCATGGCGGTCGAAGCTTGCGATCTCCTCAGTTTTTATGCCCCCCGGTTCCTGCGCGCTTCGTCGCGCATCGGTTGGGATCGCGACTCCGGCCAATTCAGCAACTGGCTTGCCGACTTCGATCAGCGGTGCGCCAAAAATGGCTTCATCTCCATGAGCCATCTTCCTCTTGAGCTGATCCCTCTCCTCCAGGCAGACTCCGCCGCTCGGCCACCGCTTCGTCTGGCCGGCTTTGACCGCCTCCTCCCCGTGCAGCAGCAACTATTCGACGCATGGGGACAGTGGCAACAATTTCAAATCCGCGGTCAGCGGCCTCAAACGCATTTCTACCGGACTCGCGACAGCCAGACGGAGCTCGAAGCCTGCGCATACTGGTGTCACACGCGGCTCGCCGCCGATCCCCACTCTCGCATCCTTGTCATCACCCAGGATGCATCGCAACGCCGCGGAGAAATCGAGCGCGCCTTCCTGCGTTTTTTTGAGCCCAGTGTCCCTCCGCCTTTTGAGTTCTCGCTTGGCATCCCGCTCAGCACAGTTCCACTGGTACGTTCAGCTCTTTTGCTTCTCCGCTGGCTCGGCGAAGCCCTCAACGAAAACGAGCTTGACTGGCTCTTTGCAAGCAACCTTGCGGCGTCACCCGATGAATCTTCGACCCTGCAAGCCTGCATGCGCAAGTTGCGTCACCTCGATCAACAGCGCCTTCAATGGCCTTTGGAAAGCTTTTTGAACCAGGGCCCGATCGCATCAGCCCTCCCGGCGCCATGGAAACGCCGCATGATCTACGCTCAGAGAAAACTCAAGGAATCAAATGTCCCGCTCAGTCCCATCGAATGGGCCGACAAGGTTCCTCATCTGCTCGAAACCATTGGCTGGCCCGGCACTGCATCGAAAACAAGCGTCGAGTTCCAGGCGCTTCGCCGTTGGCAGCAGGCGTTGGACACCGCCGCTTCTCTCGGCTTCGATGAACGCCGCATTCCGTGGCAAGACTTTCTTGCTGAACTCGAACACGCTGTTGCAGACATCCTCTTCGCACCTCAGTCCTCTGATGCGCCCATCCAGATTGCAGGGCCCGCGGAGTCTGCCGGCCTCACGGCCGATGCAGTGTGGTTTCTCGGCGCGGACGAGGAGTCCTGGCCGCCGGTGGCCTCTCTCCATCCGTTCCTGCCGCTCCACCTGCAACGCGAATCCGTAATGCCGCACTCTTCACACCAACTGGACTGGCAGTTCGCTTCCGCCATCACAAACCGCCTCCTCGCCTCCGCTCCAGATGTCCACTTCAGCTACGCAGCTCAAAAAGATGACGCGGAGACCCGCCCCTCGCGCCTTGTCGTGCAACTCCCGTGCGCCCCCCAGTCGCTGCCGGCGAACCAGGTTCCGCCTTCTCACGAAGAACCGACCGCTGTCCCGTTCATCGATTCCACAAGCGCCGCTTTCACGGGCGATCATCTCAGCGGCGGTGCGAGCGTTCTCTCCTCCCAATCCCAGTGCCCTTTCAAGGCGTTTGCCTCTGCCCGTCTTGATGCAAAGGATTGGGACGCCGCGGAAGTGGGGCTCTCCGCAAAGCAGCGTGGTCAACTCCTCCACGATGTTCTGCACTCCATCTGGTCCGGCCCACCGAAAGGCATCCGCAGCCATTCCGATCTGATCGCGCAGACCGATCTCCCTTCCTTCGTCCGGACCCATGTTCGAAGTGTTCTGAAGAACAAGGTTCCTGCGGCGGTGCGCGACTCCATGCCCGCGCCATACATCGACCTCGAAGAAACGCGCCTCATTCGCCTCATCACCGATTGGCTCCACTTTGAATCCGCGCGCGTTCCCTTCACGGTCGCAGAAACGGAATCCGTCCGCACCGTCACCATTGCCGGCCTCACTATGAATCTTCGACTCGATCGAGTCGATCGCCTCATTGACGATTCCTCGCTCGTCATCGATTACAAGACCGGTAACGTTGATCCCAAGTCATGGGACCCTCCCCGACCCGCCGATCTCCAGTTGCCGCTTTACAAAGTATTTGGGCTCGAGCCGTTGCAACCATCTCTCTTTGACAGTTACGGCGGTCCGCCCAGCGGAGGACTGGTTTTTGCCAGGATCCGCCCAGGCAATACATGCTTCGCGGGCCGAGTTGCTGACCCACAGAAAACGATCGATCCAAACCTCACCGGAAGCAGCTCATTGGTTCGGCGCAGGCTCACCGGTTTAGACGAGTCAACGTGGAAGGAATACATCGATCATTTGGCCAAAGCCTTCATCCTTGGCCGCGCCGCTGTCGATCCACGCGACTACCCGAAGACTTGCGAACGCTGCGGCCTTCAATCAGTCTGCCGGATTCAAGATTCCGAAAATCGAGCGGCAATTGAAGACGATCAGAACACGGAGGAAGATGATGATGAATAGCTCCGTGCTCTTCACTCCTCCCGATCAGGCTCAGCGCATCGCAACACTCGATCCTCATCGTTCGATTCTCGTTCAGGCGCCTGCCGGTTCGGGCAAGACCGATCTCCTCACCCGCAGATTCCTTCGTCTCCTCGCGGAGGTTGAAGATCCCAGGCAGATCGTTGCCATCACCTTCACCAGGGCCTCTGCCGCCGAGATGCGCCATCGCATCCTTTCCGAACTCGAGAAGGCCGCGTCTCGTAAACCATCCGCTGAAATGCACGACAACTTTTCCATGGAAACACTTGCCGATCGAGCACTCGCCCAGTCGCACAAATTCGGCTGGCAGTTGCTCGATCTAACTTCGCGACTGCGCATTTCCACCATCGACTCTTTTTGCCGCGAACTAGCGATTCAGCAGCCGATACACTCCGGTGTTGGCAACAATTTACAAATCAACGAAAGGCCCACCGATCTCTATCGCCGTGCGGCGCGACTCACGCTTGAGAAACTCGGTAATTCACGCCTTCCCGAACTCAGCGACTCAATCACCAGCCTGCTCTTGTGGCGCGATAACGGCTGGAAAGAGTTGGAAGAGCTCCTGGTCAAGATGCTCGGCCAGCGCGATCGCTGGATGCACAAGTTTGTGTTGAGCCAGGAACCGGACTGGAATGAAATTCGCGAATGGCTCGAGCGACCGTTCGCCAATGCTGTGCGCACCTTCCTTGGGTCCTTGGCCCGTCTTCTGGATGGTGTTCCCGGCGCGTGCTATGAGGCGCTGGAACTGGCCCGATTTGCCTGTGCCCACGGTGCCGCCGAAATTCATCGCGAGCTCGCCGAACTTGCGGAATTTCCTTATGGTCCGTATGAAGACTCCGCTGCTCTTGAAAATGCCCGAAGCGCCTATCTCTGCCTCTCAAATCTGATACTGAATGGAGATGGCGCATTCCGGCAACGCATCGATAGTCGTCTGGGCTTCCCCAAAGAACATCTTGATGAGAAGCTTCGACTGCAGGATTTGATCGGGCAACTCTCAACCGTGCCCGGCCTCGAACAAGTTCTTGCCGCCGTCCGAAAGCTTCCCCCTGCCCGCTACAACGACGAAGATTGGCAAATCGTCCGCGCAAGCTTCACCCTCCTTCGCCACGCAGCCGCAGAACTGAAGACCGCCTTCGCCGACGCCGGAACCGTTGACTTCATTGAAGTCGCGCAAATTGCCAGGCAGGTCCTCCGCGACGAAGATCACCTGCCCACCGACACCGCGCTTGCCGTCGCCGATGATATTCGCCACCTGCTCGTCGACGAATTCCAGGACACCAGCCGCCGTCAGCACGAATTCATCTCCGCGCTCATCTCCGCATGGCCCGACCGCTCTGGTCGCACCATCTTCGTCGTCGGCGATCCCGTGCAATCGATCTACTCCTTCCGCGATGCCGAGGCCGAACTCTTCGGGCGCGTTCAGCAGAGAGGCTTTGAATTCAGCGAGGACGAGCCTTTCCTGCTTGATCCCGTCCGCTTGACTGCAAACTTCCGCACCGATCCGCGCCTCGTTTCCATGGTTAACAACGCATTCGAAAAGATATATGCCTGCCCCGACGGCAGCGGCATCGAATTCAACCAGGCAGAGCCCGCGCGAGTCCCTTCTCAAAACTCGAAGCATTTCGAACTTCACCTGGCATTCATTCCCCAATCGAAGCCGGCGAACTCCAGCAAATCCGGCGCAAGACTCCCCGCGGAAGAAATCGCGTTGCAGCGCGAAGCAGTTCGCGCGGCGCAGACTGCCGAGCTCGTCGCTCTTATTCGCACTCACCTTGATCGCATTGAAACCGCCCGCGCCGTCGATCAGAAATATCGCGTCGCTGTCCTTGGCCGCGCGCGTACAGCCCTCGCTCCCATCGCAGCCGTGTTGCGTGACGCTGCAATTCCCTTCCGCGCCGTTGAGCTTGAAAATCTGCAAGACCGTTCCGAGATTCTGGATGCGGTTGCGCTGGCCAGGGCACTGGCGAATCCTGAAGATCGCGTTGCCTGGCTCGGCGTTCTCCGCGCGCCCTGGTGCGGCTTGAGCCTCGCTGAAATTCATGCTGTCGCAGGAACAGACGATCGGCCGCAACCAACCACGATTCCGCTGCTGCTCCATCAACGGCTCGATCTGCTCTCAGCCCATTCACGCAAGGACGCTCAGCGTGTGCTCGCGGCATTCGCATCCGTCCCGCACCTGCGCAATACGCTCCCCACAGCATCCCTCGGCACATTGATTCAGCAACTCTGGCGATCGCTGGGCGGTGACCGCTGTGTCGATACCGGTGCTCGCGCGAACCTTGATCTCTTCTGGAATCTGCTCGACAAACTGCCTGATGGCGAACAGGATCTGAATGGCCCCGCCCTTGAAGCCGCCCTCGCGGAGTTCTTCGCGCTACCTGACCCTGAAGCTAGCAGCGAGTACGGCGTTCAGCTTATGACGATTCACAAATCCAAGGGACTTGAATTTGAAGTTGTCATCGTTCCCGATTTGCAGGCCCGGAACGGCAGCAACAAGCCCGATCTTCTCTCCTGGCTTGAGCGCGGCATAGCCGAACCGGATGAATCAGGCGAGCTCACCGAGTTCCTCGTTGCGCCGCTTCAGTTCAAGGGATCCGATCGCGGCCAGGCAAAGAGCTGGGTAGACCGCATGAGGCGCGAACGTGAATTGCAGGAAACGCGTCGCATCCTCTACGTTGCCGCAACCCGCGCTCGCGAAGAGCTGCATCTCTTCGCGCAGCCGGCGTACAAAGACGACGGTTCGCGCACCCTCCTGGATCCTCGCAACAGTCTGCTCGCCACGGCGTGGCCCGCCCTGGAAGAAGAAATCAGATATCGCTTCGATCAATGGAAACTGCCCATTCAACAGGATGCCGAGCCCGGAGACATCACTACCATTGCCGCTGGCGAAAATAACGTCACCCTCATGCCTCGTCCAACCATCCTGCACCGGTTGCCGCCGCATTTTGATGCCACCACAACCGTCGACGCAAGTCTCTCGGCTATTGAATCCGTAATCGGCCTCGGTGAATCCGCTTACCAGCGCCACGAGGGCGGCCTGTTCTCGCGTAGCCTCGGCAATGCCGTGCACAAACTGCTCGAGCAACTCGCTCACTCGCGCTCATCACTTGATTGGGATGCCTCGCTGGCTGTCCTCGAGAAGATCCGGCCGCGTATCACAGCTATGGTGCGCTCCGCAGGCATCTCTCTTGCCCAGGCTGAAGACATCGCGTCGCAGGCATTCGATATCGCCTGCAGCGCTTCGCGCGACAAATTCGGACAATGGATTCTTTCACCGCACTTCGAAGCAGTCAGCGAATCCGGATGGGCCGGCATCGCAGGCGGTGATCTGCGGCTTGTGCGCGTCGACCGCCTCTTCCGTGCCGGCCTCGAACCGCTGCAACCCGGCGACAACGCCCTTTGGATTATCGATTACAAGACGGCGCAAGCCGGCAAACTCGACACCCAATCGGCACTCCCGGAATTCCGCGAAACCTATGGACCTCAGCTCCTGGCCTACGCCGCCGTACTACGCAATCTGTATGGTCCGCAGGTCCAGTTCCGTGCCGGCCTCTACTTCCCGCGCATGTCACTCTTTGACTGGTGGCAGATTTAGCGCACTTCCGTCGTAGCGCCAAGCCCGATCGATCGCATGAGCTCGAGCGCATTGCTCGTCTTCACCACGCCCGGCTGAAGTTTGTAATTGAAGATCAGCTTCCCGTCCTCGATTCGATCTTCGAAGTGACAATTAACCGCCCGGCCATTCATCGTCGCCGGAATCTCTGCCAGCGCCAGATCGTGCGTGCTCACAATTCCGATCGCACCGTGACCCGTCAGGCTCCGCACCACCAGCTTTGTTCCTTCCAGCCGGTCATGCGAATTCGTGCCCGATAAAAGTTCATCCATCAGAAAGAAGACCGGAATCGGCCCCGCCGAAAGGTCCTCGGCAACCTTCAGCCTTCGAATCTCCGCATAGAATCGCGACGTCCCGCCGGAAAGCGAATCAAGCACACAGATCGATGCAGCCACGGCAAGCGGCGACATCTTCAACGAGCGTGCCCGCACCGGCGCGCCGCATTGTGCAAGCACAGCATTCACACCCAGGCAGCGAATGAATGTGCTCTTCCCCGCCATATTCGGCCCGCTCAGCACCATCAACTGCAAGGCGCCACCCAGGCTCACATCGTTGCGAACGGCCGTAGCTGCCGGCAGCAGCGGATGTGTGATTTCCTTAGCCTCAAACAGTGGACCGCGCTCCACAAATTCCGGCAAAACATCGTCGGGATGCTCAAACGCATATCCCGCGACGGCCGTCAGTGCCTCAAACTCACCCACAGTCTCAAGCCATTCGCGAATGTGCGGACCGAATTCATGTTGCCAGCTCTCCGCCAGAAAGACGCACTGCGCACTCCAGAACATCAGCACATCCAGCAGCCGCATTGCCGGATTCCGCCGGGACTCGAGGTAGCCCACGATGCGATCGAGTTTGCGAATTGCATCGGCGGGAGCATAATCCGCGTGTCTCAGGCGAGCCTGGATCCCATTCAGGTGAGCCGCTGAAAAATTCTCTTGATCGATGAGCCGTAGAACGCCCGCAAGGATATCCAGGTCGCGTGCCGCCTCTTCAATCGCACCCGCTGCAGCATCCCATCGCTTGTACATCCGGTGCGCCCACGCAAGATTCAGCGCGGAAATTGCGAGCGCCAATGTGCCCCATCCCAACACGGCCCAGGCAATCATGGCCGCAATCCACAGTACGCCCATAAGAGTTGTGATCGCACGAACCGATGTACTCTTCAGGATCGGCTTCTGCTCACCCCATTTGGCCAACTCATCGGGCTTTACCCCAATCCTGACCGACTCTCCGATGCAAAACAAATCTTCGCGCAGTTCCTCGCGCTCGCGTAGGTCACGCACCGCGTCATGACGTTTCTTGATTACAGGCACAGGCGCGGCCGATAGTAGCCATGCAGCCAGCGTCTCCTCGCCTGCCCTCGTGCGCGCCGTGCAGAGCAATTCAAACAGCGAGGCTTTGCCAAATAGATCCAGGTCGCGCGCGTACGGGTGGGCCTCATCGAGAAAACGATCTCCGGTCTCCCCGGCTCCTGCCCATCGATCCTCAATGCGTGCCATCCCACGCTCATAGAATGTCAGCGCGCGCTGCCTCCATCGGATCTGCTGCAGCCGCTTTTCGTGCCACACGGCCAACCACATAAAGATTGCAACCGGCGGCAGAAGCAGAAAAAGAAGTTTGGTGTAATAAAGAAGAAGGATTGCCGCCAGAATCGCGACCGCGGCGACCGCAACCTTCGCGTACCCAATCTGTCGTTCCCGCTGCTGATCCGCAGCCTGCTCAAGCCGCAACTGCTTCAGACGCTCGGCATACAGTGCAGCCGGTTCAACCTTTGCTTGCGTAGTCTTGTCTGCGCTCATTGCCTGCTCCAGCATCCCTCCTCAAGACTAACGTAGTCGTGAAGGGCGCAACGGCGTGGCAGAGCGATCACTTAGCTTGAAGACGCAGCCGCCTGAGATTCCTTCTTCTGCGCCATCACGCTCTTGTGGTGGCGCACGTCGGAGCCTTCAATCCAGAAAATCACATCTTCGGCGATATTGGTCGCATGGTCCGCCACGCGCTCCAGCGCGCGGCAGATCATCAGCGCATTCAGTGCCTGTGGAGCAATATGGCTCTGCTCCTCCATCACCTTGGTCAGCGATTTGTAGGCAGCGCGGTTCATGGTGTCCACGGCGTCGTCCATCATCAGCACAGCCCGCGCCAATTCCGGATCGGCATCGATAAACGACTGCAGGCTCTTCCGCACCATCTCCGCTGAAAGCGTCGCCATCCGCGGAATGTCCACCGGCAATTCCGGAACCGCCGGCATCTGCTCCATATTGCGAACGCGCTCGCTGATGCTTTTCGCCGAGTCACCCACGCGCTCCAGATCCGCATTGATCTTGATCACGCTCAGAATAAAGCGCAGATCGATTGCCATCGGCTGCTCCATCGCCAGAAGATCGAGCGCCGCCTGGTCGATGTCGCGCTCCAGCCGATTGATCGCAACTTCACTCCGGCTCACCAGGTCGCATATCGACAGATCGCGCACGCGATAAGCCTCAATGGCACGCTGGATCGCCTGCTCTGCAAGGCCAGCCATCACCAGCAGATTCTCCTTCAACTGATCGAGACTTTGTTGGAACCGAATGCGCGTCATCCGAACCTGCCCGTAATGTAATCCTCAGTCCGTTTATCGCTGGGATTCGTGAAAATCTTGTGCGTCGAGTCAAACTCCACCATGCGCCCATTCAAAAAGAAGCCGGTCTTCTCGGCCACACGTGCTGCCTGCTGCATGTTGTGGGTCACAATCACGATAGTGTACTGCGATTTCAGCTGAAAAATCAGGTCTTCTATTTTTGAAGTAGATACTGGATCAAGTGCCGAAGCTGGTTCGTCCATCAGCAGAACTTCAGGATCGACGGCCAGCGCTCTCGCGATACACAAACGTTGCTGCTGGCCGCCAGAGAGGCTAGCGCCTGATTTTGACTTCAAATCATCTTTCACTTCATCCCAAAGCGCCGAATTTTTCAGGGAACGCTCGACGATCTCGTCAAGCGCCCGCCGGTTCTTGAACCCATTCAACTTCAGCCCCGATGCCACATTGTCGTAAATCGACATCGTGGGAAACGGATTGGGCCGTTGAAACACCATGCCCACACGCCGCCTGATTTCCACCGGCTTGGCGTCGCTGTAAATGTCAATCTCGCCAATCCGCACTGTTCCCGTTACACGGGCAATCGGATTCGTCTCATGCATCCGATTTAGGCATCGCACAAACGTGCTCTTGCCACACCCCGACGGCCCAATCAGCGCAGTCGCATGATTGGCTGGAATATTCAGGTTGATGTCCTGCAACGTATGGTTGGTTCCATACCATGCATTCAGGTTCTTCACCTCGATGCCGACGCCCACGTTCTGATTTCTCCTTCTTCACTTCGCCCAGGTCGATATTCCCAGGAAACGTTTTTCCCCGGAAAACCGCAACACCTTACACAATCAAAACAACTCTCTCTGAAGGAGAAATCTGCATTAGCTTGCCCCTTTCAGAACTCCGCGACTGGTCACGTAGCGCACCAGCGATACTGCAATGACGATCAGCGCAATCAGTACAAGCGCACCTGCCCACGCCAGTCTGTGCTGGTCCTCGTAGGGGCCGGTCGCATAAATCCAGATCTGCAACGGCAGCGCTTCAATCGGCTGATTCGGGTTCGTACTCCAGAATGCGTTGCCCAGCGCCGTGAAGATAAGTGGCGCCGTTTCTCCGGCCACCCGTGCAAACGCCAGCATGCAGCCCGTAATGATTCCCGGTGAAGCCGTTTTCACCGTAATCGAAAGCACAGAACGCCAGTTCGGCAGCCCCAATCCCAATGCCGCTTCACGAATGTTATTCGGCACCATCAGCAGCATCTCTTCCGAGGTTCGCGCTACCGTGGGGATCATCATGATGCCAAGCGCCACTCCACCGGAGAATGCTGAAAAATGTCCCTGCGGGACCACGATCAGCGAATAAGCGGCAAGCCCCATCACAATCGAAGGAACTCCGTTCAACACATCGGCCGTAAAGCGAATCCCATTGGCCAGCTTCGTGCCGCGGCCAAATTCCGCTAGAAAGATTCCCGCGCCTATCCCGATCGGTATCCCGATGATGCTCGAAATAGCAAGCAACACCCCTGAGCCGACAATGGCATTTGCCATGCCGCCACCCACTTCGCCCTCAGGCACTGGGTTCTGCGTAAAAAAGGCCAGATTCAGTGAGCTGGCGCCCTTGATAATCAGATAAACAAAAATTGCAACCAGTGGCACAATCACCAGCGCCGTAGCCAGAATTGCCAGGCCCGTCACCGTATGATCCGTCACAGCTCTCAATCCAGATCGAAAACTGGTCCCCGTCGTCGCCACTTCGTCGTCTCCCGTTCCGCTGCCTTATCCCAGAAAGCTGATTCCTGCGCCTGTCAATTCGCCCGCGGCGGTGTGCCACGCGTAACCGCCCAAACAAGCACCTGGGCCAGCCCATTTACGATAATCGTCAAAACAAACAGCGCCAATCCAATCTCGATCAGCGCGCTCCTGTGCAGGTCGCTCACGGCCTCAGTAAATTCATTGGCAATCACCGATGCCATCGAGGCTCCGTTCGACAGCAGCGATTTGTGGATCTCCGGCGCACTGCCGATCACCATCGTCACCGCCATCGTCTCGCCCAGCGCGCGCCCCAGTCCCAGGATCACCGCACCCACAATACCGATTCGTGCATTGCGAAGCACGCCCATGCGGATCATCTCCCACCGCGTCGCACCCAGCGCCAGCACCGCCTCGCGCTGCGAATGAGGCACCGCCGTCATCACCTCGCGCGTCAGCGAAGAAATAATCGGCAGAATCATGATCGCCAAAATCACAGCCGCCGCGACATACCCCAATCCGGTTGGATTGTCGTCGACAAACAGTCCCGACCATCCAAGGTACTTCACGAGCAGTGGATTCACATGGTCCCGCAGTAGAGGTACCAGGACGAAGAAAGCCCAAAGTCCGTAAACAATGCTGGGAATTGCGGCAAGAAGTTCAGTAACAAACGCGAGCGGCCCGCGCAGGAACTTCGGGCACATCTCCGTGAGAAAGATCGCCAGGCCGATCGCAAGGGGAACCGCGATCAAAAGCGAAAGCAGAGACGAAACCAGCGTCCCGTACACGAAAGGAAGCGCGCTGAAGTGCCCATTGACCGGGTCCCAGTAGCTGCCATTGAAGGTCGAATTCGAAAAGAATTTGAAGCCGAACGCTTGCCAAACCAGCTGGGAGCGCTGCACCAACTCTCCGAGTATCAAGATCACGATGCCAAAAATGCTCAGACCGCAAAGCACCATCAGCACATGAAAAACACGGTCGGTAAGCGCTGAGTTTCCGCGCGAAAGCAGAAACTTGCGAACCGCCGAGTCTTCGTTCTTGCCCGCTTCCGCCGGCGCGGAACTTGGAACATCGGGTTGCATTTGAACGTGAGGTTGAGAGATCCGTATCTCTGGCACGTGGGCTGTCACCGTCCGTAGGCTACCGGGCAAAGATGAATAGAAGGTTACAGTGCTGCTAAATCAAACGCATATAACGCACTTCTGATGAGAAAATCTCGGCCTGGGTTCATTCCTTTACCCCTCCATTTGCCGGCCGGCGTTCACAGCGGCAAGGGCAGAAATGCAGCCTCAGCAAACCACCGGCCTCCCCGCATTTTTCCAAAGAAGCGCCACCTCCTGTAAGCTGATGCACTGAAAGCTATTAGGCTAAGCCCATGCGTCCGATTGCGATTGCCCTCTTCTTCGCTGCCTCAACAATCACCGCGCCGGCCCAAAGCCCGCATCCGGCCAATGCCCTCCACCGGGATTGGAAAGCCGCATGGATCACGCATCCCACCGCACCCCTGCGTGAACCCCTGGTTCTCCACTTCCGCAGGGCACTGGACCTCAAATCCGTCCCGGCCAATTATGTCGTCCGCGTCAGTGCCGACAACCGCTTCATTTTGTTCGTGAACGGCAAGCGAGTAGGCGATGGCCCCGCCCGCGGAGATCTGGCCCACTGGCGCTACGAACGCTTCGACCTCGCCCCGTTTCTCCGACAGGGGCAGAATCTCATTACCGCCACCGTTTGGAACTTCGGCGTTTTCGCCCCCATCGCCCAGATGACCGACCGCACTGCCTTTTTGCTGGAAAGCGAAGCGACCGGTTCCACCGACATAAGCACCCCCAGAGACTGGCTGGTGGAAGAGGAGCCAGGTCGACTTCTTCTCAACCGGAACACGGTCACACTTAAGGATGCATACTTCGCCTCCGGTCCCGGCGAACAGATGGACGCCGCGAAATACGACTGGGACTGGAATACCACTACTCCTGGACCAAATTGGGTTCCCCCGGCCTCGCCCATGCGCGACAGCATCTTTTCCGGCACCAACCATGCCCACTCCGCCGACACCACTGGCGACAATCCCTGGGGTTTGATTCCCGATGAGCTGCCGCACATGGAGTATTCCCAGACTTCACCGGGCAAAGTAGTGCGTACTGACAAGGTCAGCGGTCATCCTCTGTCGATCCTCATGGGAGAGGAAAGTGCCACGGCAACAATCCAGAATCACCCTCCAGTTACGCCGGAGTTTCCCGGAAAGCCCTTGCAACTCGCCACCAATTCTCACGTTCATTTTCTGCTTGACCGCAAAACTCTAACCACCGCCTATCCCGAGCTGACCCTCTCCGGCGGCAAAGGCTCCCACATCGTCCTTACGTACTCCGAGGCTCTCTACGACAACGAAGAACACAAAGGTGATCGCGATTCAATCGAATACACCGGCTCCGACGGGACCAAGCATCCCCGCCAAGCCCTAGGCCTCACCGACAGCTTCCTCCCCGATGGCGGCCCTCACCGCGTTTTCATGCCCCTATGGTGGCGCACCTGGCGCTATCTCGACCTCGACATCACCACCGGCTCCGAACCTCTCACCCTCGAATCACTCAAGGCTTACTTCACGGCCTACCCCTTCGAAGAACGCGCCAAGTTCGAATCCGCCGATCCCGACCTCGCCAAAATCTGGGAAATCAGCTGGCGTACCGCCCGCGACGACGCCCATGAAACCTATATGGACACGCCCTACTACGAGCAGCTCCAATACGTGGGCGATACCCGCATCCAGGCCCTCATCTCCTACACCGTTGCAAACGACGACCGCCTCGGCCGCCAGGCAATCGCCGCCTTCGACGACTCCCGCATTCCCGAAGGCATCACGCGCAGCCGCTACCCCAGTTCCCTTCCACAGAACATCCCCACCTTCTCTCTGCTCTGGATCGGTATGCTCCACGATTACTGGATGTACCGGCCCGACCCCCAGTTCGTCCGCGACCACCTCGCCGGCACACGCGACGTTCTCGGATGGTTCTCGCACTACGAAGCTCCCGATGGCCTTCTCGAAGAGCTGCCCTGGTGGAGCTTCATCGACTGGGTGCCCTCCGGCGAAATCCCAACCTACGACGCGCACGGAGAGTCCTGCGTCACCACGCTCCAATATCTCGGCGCTCTCATTGACGCCTCCGATCTCGAACGCAGTCTCGGCGACACCGAACTCGCCTCGCGCTATCACTCCCACGCCGACCATGTTCGCGCCGGCCTCACCGCTAAATGTTGGGTTCCCTCACGAGGACTCCTCGCCGACAATCCCGACCAGAAGATCTACTCGCAGCAGGCCAACATCCTCGGCGTGCTCTACGACGTCGTCCCGCAAGACCTGCAGCAGTCCGTCCTGCAAAAAATCCTCGCCATCGAACCCGGCACCACCCCCAATGGCGTCCTCTCCGCCTCCTACTACTTCCGCTTTTACCTCGCTCGCGCCCTCGACGCAGTCGACAAAAGAACGAATCAACCTCACGCCCCCATGGCAGACCGCTACCTCGAATCCCTCGACCCCTGGCGCAAGCTGCTGCCACTTCACTTCAGCACCTGGCCCGAAATCCCCGGCGACACCCGTTCCGACTCCCACGCCTGGTCCGCCCACCCCATCTACGACATGCTCACCCTCGTCGCTGGCATCGAACCCGCAAGCCCCGGCTTCGCCACCGTTCGCATCGCTCCCCACCTCGGCTCTCTCGACCATCTCAACGCGACTTTTCCCCACCCCAAAGGCGATATCAAGGTTGAATACCACCGCGATGGCTCGGCTCTGGACGCTACCATCACCCTCCCCGGCGACCTGACCGGCATCTTCCTATACAACGGCAAGACCCAGCCCCTTAACTCCGGCATCAACAAAATCCAGGTCAAATGACGGAAATGTTTTCGCTGGTTACTGCGAAAGAAAATCGATGTATTTCACATCGAATCGCTGTTCCGCGATCCATGTAAACGTGCTACAACTTCCAACATGGCAAGAAGTAAAGAAATGACGCCATCAGGGCACGTCAATTTAAGAACGCTTGCTGAACACCTCGAGCTGTCGCAAACCACCGTCTCTCTGGTCCTCAACAACTCACCTTCAGCAAAGTCCATTCCGCAGGAGACCCGCAACCGCGTCCTCGAGGCAGCCACGCGCCTCAACTACAGGCCAAACTACTTCGCCCGGTCCCTGCGCCAAAGCCGCTCCATGTCTGTCGGCGTTCTCGCGCCCGATTTGAGCGAAGGCTACTTCACCCGCGTCATGAACGGCGTCGTTCAGCAACTTACCCAGGCGCACTATTTCTATTTCACCGCCTGCCACGACTGGAAGCGCGAACTCATCGAGCAGTATCCGCGCATGCTTGTCGAGCGGGCCGTCGACGGCTTCCTGCTCCTGAACACACCCGCCGACCAGATCGAAGTCCCCGTACCCGTTGTCGCGATCTCGGCTCACAGCGAAGTGCCGAACGTCACCAACATCGTGCTCGACCATCACAAGGCAGTTGAATCCGCCCTTCTTCACCTTCACTCGCTCGGCCACCGGCGCATCGCTTTCATGCGCGGCCCAAAGGCCATTCCCGATTCTGAGTATCGCTGGCAGAGCATCCAGCAGGTCGCCGGCGAAATTGGCCTCGCTATTGACCCGTCGCTCGTCATCCGCATCGATTCTGCAGGATGGTCGATGAAGACCGGCCAGCATCCGATGGCGCCGGAGATCGGCTACAAGCCCATGCAGGGCCTGCTCGAGAAAACACACGACTTCACAGCTATTTTCTGCTTCAACGACATCGCCGCCATCGGCGCCATTCGTGCGTTGAAAGATGCCGGACTGCGCGTTCCCGAAGATGTGTCCGTGGTGGGATTCGACGACATCCAGTCCGCAGCCTATTCCACGCCGTCGCTCACAACCGTCCGCCAGCCCCTCTTTGAAATGGGCCAGCGCGGAGCACAGATTCTCCTTGAACGCATCGCCAATCGCGAAGCACCTTATTCTGCTGAAATTGTCATGGCGCCCGAACTCGTAGTCCGTGAATCCACCGGCCCCGCAATAGCCGCATCCTGATTCACAAACTCGCTGCCCTCAAATGCACATTTGGCGCGAAACGAGAGTGCCCATCCAGGCGCAGCTTGGGTGGGAAACCACGATCTCAACTGTTCTTCAAGGGTCAGGGTAGCGCGCTCAATCTATCCGCAGAACGACTCAAACCAACGGCTGATATACACCTGCGCATGCGCTTCGCCACAGTAGTGGCGGGCGTGTGGTTTGTCCGCCGCTTCCTTCGTCCATTTAAAGACCGTCAACTGTGCGTCGCTGCAGTGGATCGCGATCCATCGGACAGGCCTGTCGCTCTCCTCCCCGCAAATCTCGCATCGATAAATCGTGTCAATCACCAAAAACCTCCAACCATCTCTCCACTGCTCACTGCTTCACTGTTCACTGCTCACTGTCCACTGCTATTCAAGCATCTGCAAATCCAGCGGCGCTTCCAGCAGGCAATCCATCTTACCGATCTCCGCCAGTGCCCGCTTCATCGCCGACGACTTGCACGGTTCCACCGTCACCACAAACGGCAGCGCTTCTGCCGGATAGCCTGGCTTCTGCACGATCGCCCGAATATTGATCCGCTCCCGCGCCAGCGCTCCCGTAATCTCCGACACGATCCCGGGACGGTCCGCCACCAGGAATCGTATATAGTGCGGCACCTCGAATTCCGCCCCAATCTTTGCTGGAACCGAAGGAATCGCCACGCGGCGCGACCCATGCGCCAGCGCGAGCAGATCGCTCACCACCGCAACCGCCGTCGGATGTCCACCCGCACCATGTCCTGAAAACACCACATCCCCGCCATAATGCCCCGTCAGGATCACCATGTTCTCCGTGCCCCGCGACCACGCCAGCGGCGAATTCCGATCCACCAGCATCGGACCCACCGTCGCCGCCACGGCGCCATCGTGTTCTTCCGCCCGCGCCACCTGCCGAATCGTGCAGTTCAAATCACGCGCATAGCTGAAGTCCACCGCCGACACGCTCGTGATCGGCTGCGGCACAATCTCATCCGGATCCACAACCACCCGTAGCGCCAGCCGCATCAGGATAGCCAGCTTCGAACGCGCATCGAATCCACCCACATCCTCCGTCGGATCAGCCTCCGCATATCCCTTTGCCTGCGCCTCGGCCAGCACCGACGCATATTCTGCCCCAGCTTCCATCTTGCTCAGGATGAAGTTGCACGTGCCGTTCAGAATCCCTTCCATGCGCGTGATGCGGTCGCCGGCTAGCCCCTGTTCAAGTCCCGGAATCACCGGAATGCCCCCCGCCACCGCCGCCCCATATTTCAGATGTCCGCCCTTGGCTGCGGCCAGGCGCTCCAGTTCCACGCCATGATGGGCAATCAGCTTCTTGTTCGCTGTAACTACACTCTTGCCCGCCTCGATCGCACGCCGTACCCATGTTCCCGGCGGATCGAATCCTCCCACGAGTTCCACAATCGCGTCCACGTCTGAGGCCAGAACCGACTCCCAGTCCTCGCTCCAAACCACACTCTTCGGAACCCAATCCACCCTTTTCCGCGCTACATTGCGGTTATAGATATGCGTAAGTTCCACGCCCTCGGGCTTCGATTCCAACAAAATCCGCGCTACGGAACTCCCCACCGTACCAAACCCAAACAGCGCAATACGCAAGGCTGGCCGCTCATTCGACACAGCGGCTGAGGCTCCACTTTCCGAGACAGAATTCTTCACGTGAGACGGCATTCAACCTTTCAATCAACAAGCCGGAATTCGAGATGCCTCGATGATACCTGAAGGCCGCACGATTCCCCGAATCGCGGCACAATCCAAAGTTCATGTACTATGAATGCGAGATGCGCCGCGCTCTCTCCATTCTGTTCGTCCTGTTCTTCAGCCTGGGCCCGCTTACGGCCGCCTTCGATGGAGACGACGCATTCCTGCCCGCCTGCTGCCGCCGCAACGGCGCGCACCATTGCGTGATGACCGATGCAATGCTGGCGCGCATGATCCAGGTCGCCCTCGGCACTCCCGCATTCACGGCTCCCAGCCATTGCCCGCAATACCCCGCAACCGGAAACGCTGCGCCCTCCCCGACACTGGCCCTTGCCCGCGCCCCTGAGGTGCATGCTGCGGGAGTTCCGGCGCTTCTTCCCATCGCTTCGTCCACTTCACCTGCGCCCAGCATCCATCTCCGTACGCCCTCACTCCGCGGCCCCCCTGCGTTGACCTCCGCCAGCTAATTCCACATCCGATCTTCCCTGCTCGCTCACGCGCTCTCCGCGAGCGAGTGCGCCCCTGCCTTTTGACGTGGAGGTCAATCGATCATGAGCCGTCTTCGTTTCGTGTTTGGACTCCTGTTTCTATCCGCGCCGATTCTTGCTTTTGCCACGGTCTTCGCCACCATGCACGGCGTCGTCCACGATCCGCAGCACCGCCCCATTGCCGGCGCGCAAATCAAACTCAAAGCCGCAGACTCCGCGTTCACTCTCAGCGTCGTCACAAGCTCAGCCGGCGAGTTCGAACTTCCCCAGGTTCCCATCGGCGTCTACACCCTCGAAGTCACTGCTCCCGGCTTCGCTTCCGCCACGCAGACCATCACCGTTGCCTCCGGCACTAACCCTGTCCTCCATATCCCGCTCGAACTTGGAACTGCTACGCAATCCGTCACCGTCAACGCCGACGCCGGCTGGCTCTCCGCTAAAGACACCGTCACGCCGACAACCCTGATCACTCGGCAGATGATCGATGAAACGCCAGGAGCCACCGCAACCACCGGCATGCAGATGATCACCGACTATGTGCCCGGAGCGTACATGACCCACGACATGCTCCACATGCGCGGCGGACATCAAACCAGTTGGCTTATCGACGGCATTTCCATCCCCAACACCAAGATCGCCTCCAACGTTGGCCCGCAGATCGACCCCAAGGACATCGATCAGCTCGAAACGCAGCGCGGCAGCTATGCCGCCGACATCGGCGACCGCACCTACGGCGTCTTCAATGTCCTTCCCCGCAACGGGTTCGAGCGCGACCGCGAAGCCGAACTTCTTCTCTACGCCGGAAACTTTTACTCCGGCGAAGCCCAGCTCTCTCTCGGCGACCACACCGCACGGACTGCCTGGTACACAAGCGTCACCGGTTCGCGTTCCAACTACGGCCTTGCCACGCCGATCTCGCAAGTTCTCCATGACGCAACCAACTCCGGCAGCGGATTCGTGTCCCTCATTCGCAATCAGACCCCGAACGACCAGCTTCGACTCGATGCGCAGTACCGCCAGGATTTTTTCCAGGTCCCTTACGATCCCAGCAGCACCGACTACGAATGCGCTTCCGATTACTACTGCTCTTATGGCCTGCGCGATGGCCAGACCGAGCGCGACTCCTTCGTCATCGCCAACTGGGTCCACACGGCCTCACCCAAAGCTCTCTTCTCCTTCGCGCCCTTCTACCACTTCAATCAATCCAACTACGATTCGCGGGCCTCTGACCTGCCCGTCGCCACAACGTGGCATCAAACCTCCAACTACATCGGCGGCCAGGCAGACGCCCACGACGAGATCGGCCCCAACAGCTTCTCAGGCGGTGCCTACACCTTCTATCAATCCGAAGAGGATCTGTTCGGCACGATTATTAACGATGGCTCGGCACCCTCTCAGCCAAATACGCAATCCAATGCCGGCGCGGCGCTCGTAGAGTTCTACATTGCCGATCATCTGCGGCTCGGCCGCTACGTCACCTTGCTCGGCGGAGAGCGCTTCTCCATCTACCACGCCGGAATTGACGAAACCGCCATCTATCCACGCATCGGAGCGACTGTCGAATTACCGCGGCTCCATTGGGTTCTCCGCGGTTTCTACGGACACTTCTTCCAGCCTGCGCCAATTGAAACAGTCTCCTCGTCTGTACTCAACTACGCCGGTAATCTTCCCGGTGGTGAAAATACCTTCACGCCGCTGCCCTCTGAGCGCGACGAAGAGCATCAGTTCGGAATCCAGATTCCCTGGCGCGGTTGGACACTCGACGTGGATACCTTCAAGAATCGCGTCAACAATTTCCTCGATCACTCCAACCTCGGCGAGTCCAACATGTACTTCCCCATCGCCGTCGATGGCGCGCTCGTTCGCGCCTGGGAAATGACCCTGCACTCCCCCGAACTCGCGCATCTCGGCCGCTTCTACGTTACCTACTCCAACCAGATCGCCGAGCAGCGCGGCAACATCATCGGCGGATTCACCTGCACCGACCCCAATGATCCATCCTGCGACCTCGGCCCGGATTACACGCCAGTGGATCACGATCAGCGCAATACCCTCAACACCGGCTTTACCGCCAACCTTCCCTTGCACTCATGGTTCGGCAGCAATGTCTATTACGGCTCCGGATTCACCAACGGTTTGGCCGGTTCCGGCGAAGGTCCCTACCAAGGCACCAACTTGCTAGTCCACACCACCTTCGATGTCTCCGCCGGCCACACTTTCGCTGAAAACTGGAGCCTCACCGCCAACATCCTCAACGTCACCAACCACCGCGTCCTGCTCGATAACTCCGTCACCATCGGTGGATTTCATTACAACGACCCGCGCATGTTCTCGGCGCAACTGCGTTACCGGTTCCATTTCTAAAAGCACGCTTGCGGTCGTCGGCAAGCGTATGTCAGGGCTTAAACGCCCGCGCCCTAAAGCACGATTCCAAGGAGAGCCCATGCAACGTCGTACGCTGGTTTTTATCGCCACCCTCGGTCTCGCGCTACTTGCGCCGGCCGCTGCTTTCGCACATGCACACCCAAAGGTCATGGACCCTGCGCCCAACACGGCTGTGACCACTCCCAAGCACGTATCCATTGAGTTTTCTGAGGCGCTCGATCCTAAATTCAGCTCACTCCGGCTTACCAATGAAGGCGGCAAGGTGGTCAGCAAAGTCTCATCCAGAGTGGCTGCCGACGATCCCAAACACATGTCGCTCGATCTGCCGGCGCTTGCTCCGGGTATCTACATCGTCCATTGGGTCTCCGTTGCAACCGACGGTCATCGCTTGGAAGGAACTTACAAATTCACCGTTAAGTAGACTTAGGCATGACGGAAAACCTTCTGCTCGGGGGACAGGTGCTTTGCCTGTTCCTCGTTGACTGGACTCTTGCTTATCTTTGCGGTCTATTGCTGGCCGGCTCCTGGATCGGGACCCGCAACGCATTCCAGGGCGGACAAACGGTCTCGTCTGTCCTGCGTCCGTGCTTGCGGTGGTCGACTCTCCTCGCGGCGTTTGCGCTCAGTGCCCAGTTCCTGCTGCTCACGATGGCGATGTCCGGCCAGTCGGCTCTTGGCTCGATTCTGCAATCGATGCCCGACGTTGCATCCACTCACGCGGGCAAGGTCCTTCTGTGGATGTTGTCTTTATCTGTCCTCCTTGCAATCGTCAACCTCTTTCGCTTTCGCGGGCCCGCAACGATCGCGCAAAATCCCATCTCCGCTGCTTTGCTCGCTGCAATCTTGTTTTTCCACTCGGCCCTCGGCCATGCCGCCGGCGATGGTGATTTCACCCGTGCCGAATTGCTGCAGTTCCTTCATCTCACGGCTATGACGCTTTGGACAGGTGGAGTTTTCATCTCCGGATTCCTTATCCTGCCCCGGCTCGTCGATGCCGCGACGACTTCATACACGTCCTACCTCCACCGGCTGTCGAACACCTCCGCGTGGTCCGCGTCCGTAGCAATCGTCAGCGGCACGCTCAAGGGCTGGATAGCGATCGACGCGCGGCTCGGCAATCTCGCACAGCCGGGCTGGAGCCGAATTCTGCTGGCTAAATTGTCGCTCGTTTGTATCGCACTCTCGCTCGGCTTTCTTCATCGCCGCTGGATCCACGACCGAGCGCGCCAGTGGAGCGCCCCCGAAAGACACAAACTGATCCGGACAATGCGCGTTGAAGCCGTCTGTCTTGCTCTTGTGATTTTCCTTTCGGCGTGGCTGTCGAACCTCGATCCGCCTCAATGACAGGAGGGCCAACGCGCGCGATTGCTTCCGATGAGCCTGGCTAACTCGGCGTTTTTCTCGCCGCTTCCACCTCAAACAACCCCGGCAAAACCTCTCCCGCCTTGCCTTCCACCACATTCGTAAACGCCTGCGCATTCAAGGGCGGCTCCGGCCCGATGTACACCGTCCGCGCCCCACCCTGCCGCGCCCAGTGCACAAAATTCGCCGCCGGATACACCGACCCCGACGTCCCCACCACCACCATCAGCGTCGCTCGCCCAATCTCCCGCTGAATCCGCTCCATCTCCAGCGGAATCTCTCCGAAGAAAACAATATGTGGCCGCAGTCGCGCCCCGCATGCGCAGCGCCCTACCTCGTCCAGGCTCTTGTATACGGTGTCGATCCTCAACCGGCGGCCGACCGCACTCATCTTCACAGCGCGACTTCGCCAGCTCTCCGTGCATGTGCACCAGCCGCTTCGACCCCGCACGCTCATGCAAATCATCCACGTTCTGCGTGCAGAGAAAAAACCGGTCGCCCAGTTTCGCTTCAAGCTCCGCCAGCGCAACATGCGCCGGATTCGGCTCCGCCTTCGCCCCCTGCGCCCGCCGCTCCGAATAGAACTGCCACACCAGCGCAGGATTCAGTTCCAGCGCCTCCGGCGTACACACATCCTCAACCCGATGCCCGGCCCACAACCCATCCGACGCGCGAAACGTAGGCAGTCCGCTCTCCGCGCTGATCCCCGCCCCCGTCAACACAAACACCCGATCCCCGGGCCCAATTACAATCTTCCCCAACGAAAAACTCCAAGGTTTTACTGTTCACTGTCCACTGTTCACTGTTTCACTGTTTCTAAGGTTCCAGCAGAATCTTCCCCGTAGTCTTCCGGTTCTCCATATCCGTCTGCGCCTGCCCCGCCTCGGCCAGCGGAAACATGTGTTCCATGCGCAACTTCAGATCGCCCTTCGCCACCCACCCCAGCACCTCGTTCGCGCGCCACTCCAGTTCCTGCCGCGTCGCAACGTAGTGCCACAGCGTCGGCCGCGTCACAAACAGCGATCCCTTGCCGCTCAACTGAATCAAATCGAACGGCGGCACCGGGCCGCTCGATCCGCCAAACAGCGCCAGCAGACCGCGAGGTCGCAGGCAATTCAGGCTCCCTTCAAACGTCGTCTTGCCCACCGAGTCATACACCACATCCACACCTTTGCCGCCCGTCATCTTCTTCACATCAGCCACAAAATCCTGCTCGGTATACAGAATCACTTCCGCAGCCCCCGCCTCGCGCGACAGCTCCGCCTTCTCCTTCGTCGAAACCGTCGTGATCACGCGCGCGCCCATCCGCGAAGCCATCTGCGTCAGCAGCAATCCCACGCCGCCCGCTCCCGCATGCACCAGCGCCGTGTCTCCTGCCTTCAAGCGGATAGGTCGACGTAGCCAGATAATGTGCCGTCATCCCCTGCAGCATCGCCGCCGCTGCCTGTTCCGGAGTCAACCCATCGGGCACCTTCACAAGCTGCGATGCGGGCACCAGCGCATACTCCGCATAGCTGCCCAGCACGCTGCAAGAAGCAACCGCATCGCCATGCTTCGAAACCTGTTACGCCCTAGCCCAGCTCTTCAACGGTTCCCGCAGCCTCGCTCCCCGGAATCAGCGGCAGCGTCGCCTTGTAGGTTCCCTTGCGAAAATAAATCTCGATGAAATTTACGCCGACAGCTTCAACGCGAATCAGCACCTGTCCTGGCCCTGGAACAGGAATCTCCAACTCGGCGAGCTGAAGTACCTCAGGCCCACCCGTGCTCTGTATCTGTATTGCGTTCATACATGCGCAAGAATGCACCCTTACACCCAAAAACTGCAAGCAATGTATTTCCCGAGCCTCCTGCATCCGCATGCAGACCGCTCGTTCGTTACTCCTTATTTCCTGATCCCATTTTTCGTAGTCTTCAGCGCAAAACAAAACCCCGCCAGGATCTCTCCCAGCGGGGTATTGTTCTTCTAGTCCCTAGTCTCTCTATTCCCGGTTTTTCTTGATTCCCTGTTCTTCAAAATCTGTCATCCCGCCGATCCGACAAAATGCTCGGCTCCTCCGGCGTCCTCAGCCGCACCACGCGATCCACGGTATACGGCGCGCGCTGTTGCGACGTATGGAAGTGCCGCACCTGCAGCTCGCCCAGCAGCCCGATCGCCAGCATCTGAATCCCCGCCAGAGATCAGCACGCCCGCAATCACAAACAACGGCCCATGAACATCCATCACGTTCTGGTGCGGATGCAAGATCTTCATCCCCAGCAGCACCGCCGAAATAAAGCTGCCGCCCAGAATCCCCAGCGCGCCAATGCTGCCGAAGAAGTGCAGCGGCCGGCTCATGTACTTCAGCAGGAACCGAATCGTCAGCAGATCGAAGAACACGCGGAACGTGCGCCCGATGCCGTAGTGGCTCTTGCCGCGTTCGCGCTGCACGTTCTTGATCGGAATCTCGCAGATCGACGCGCCATACCAGCTCGCCAGCGCCGGAATAAACCGGTGCATCTCGCCATACAGCGGAATGTTGTGGATCACTTCGCGCCGGTATGCCTTGAACGTCGTGCCGAAGTCGTGAATGTCCACGCCGGAAAGCTTGGCCATCAGCCAGTTCGCACAGCGCGAAGGAATCCGCCGCATCACGAAGTTGTCGATGCGCTCCTTGCGCCAGCCCGATACCACGTCGTAGCCCTCTTCCAGCTTCTCCAGAAAGTTCGGAATCTCGTTCGGATCGTGCTGCAGATCGCCGTCCATCGCCAGAATAAAATCGCCCGACGCATGATCGAATCCCGCAGCCAGCGCCGACGTCTGCCCAAAATTGCGGCGCAGCTTCACCACCAGCACCCGGCTGTCCACCGCGGCAATCTCTTCCAGAAGCTTGTAGGTGCGGTCGCTCGAGCCATCGTCCACCAGCACCAGCTCAAAGCTCTCGCCCACCTGCTCCATCACCTGTTTCAGACGGGCATAGAGAACAGTTACATTGTCCTCTTCATTGTGGAACGGAACGACAATCGAATACTTCGGCATATTAATAGTATAGACGCGCCCTGATTCCGAACGGGCGCACTTATTCGTTACTCATCATGGACGAGAACCGCTATCGAGCTTCCGAGCCAAAGCACCTATCGGTCCAGCTCGTCCAGCATCCCCTGCATCTCGCTGAGAGCATGGCGGTTGCCGGTTCGCGCAGCGCAGGCGATTCCCGCCTTCAGCTTCTCCACGGCCTCGCGGTTTCCGGCCCGCCTTGGCCAGCGTTTGCGCCGACATGAAATAGGCCGCTGTGTAGTCAGGATTCTGCTCGATCAGCACGTCGAATTCCTTCAGAGCCGCGTCCACTTCGCCGCGGTTCGCCAGTTCCATGGCAATGCCATATCGCGCGAAGGCATTCTTCGGGTCCAGGGCGAGAATCTCTTTCAGTCCTGCGATCTTGTCCGTTGTGCTCATAATGGGATTTCTGCACCAAGGCGATTTGCGTAATTGGCGTGGATTGCCGAAACTGGAATCTGATGCTTCGGCACAAAAGTTCAGCTGTGCTGTCATTGTAGCTTGAAGTGAACTTCCGCTGAAGCCCCAGCAACTGAAAGCCTGTAACCGAAAGTTGGAGCAAGTGAATCCATGAGCACGACTGAAGCCAACCCGCTTGTTCGTACCGTTGCCAGCACCCAGTCCGAAATGACAGAGGTCATCCTCCCCAACGACGCCAACACGCTCGGCAACCTGCTCGGCGGCCGCCTCATGCACTTCATCGATCTCACCGGCGCCATCGCCGCCTATCGCCACTCGCGCACCCACGTCGTCACCGCCGCCATGGACCACATCGACTTCATTCAGCCCGTACACGTCGGCGATCTGCTCATTCTCAAGTCCAGTGTCAATCGCGCCTTCAATACATCCATCGAAGTCGGCGTCAAGGTTTGGGTCGAGGACCCGCAGACCGGCACGCATCTCCACGTTGCCAGCGCATATCTCGTCTTCGTCGCCATCGACGAGCACGGCCGACGTCAGACAGTTCCCCAGGCGCAGCCAGAAACACCCGACGAAATGCGCCGTTACAACGATGCGCTTCTGCGCCGCCAGCATCGCGAATCCGAATCAGCCCGCCGCAAGCAGGAGCGGCGCGACACACGCATCGCCACAGCCTGACCCACTGAAGCTCGAACATGTTCAAGGAGTAACTCGAAAATGGCCCACGGACACGCCACGCCTCAGCCTGTAGCACTTCCCGGAGTATCCAAAATCGTCGCCATCGGTTCCGGCAAAGGCGGAGTGGGCAAAACCACCGTCGCCGTCAATCTCGCCATCGCACTCTCCAAGCTCGGCCAGCGCGTCGGCCTCATCGACGCCGACATCTATGGTCCGAACGTCCCGCTCATGATGGGCTCAACCCAATCGCCCCGCGTCGGCGCCGACAACCAGATCCAGCCCAACGACACGCACGGCATCAAGACCATCTCCATCGGCTACATCTCTCCCGGCGACAAGCCCCTCGTCATGCGCGGACCGATGCTCCACCAGATCATCCGCCAGTTTCTCCAGCAGGTCGAATGGGGCGAACTCGATTACCTCATCGTCGATCTTCCCCCCGGCACCGGTGACGTCGTCATCTCGCTTGTCCAGACTGTCCCCCTCACTGGCGCAGTCGTCGTCAGCACTCCCAGCGACGTCAGCCTTCAGGATGCGCGCAAGGCTCTCGAAATGTTCGCGCAGGTCAACGTCGAAGTCCTCGGCATCGTCGAAAACATGAGCCACTTCACCTGCCCCCACTGCCACCACGAAATCGACATCTTCTCCAAAGGCGGTGCCGAACGCACCGCCGCGCAATTCAAAATTCCCTTCCTCGGCTCCATCGAACTCATCCCCTCCATTCGAGAAGGCGGAGATCGCGGACTACCCGTCGCTCTCGCCGGTCCCAAAAGCCCGCAAGCCGCCGAGTTCTACGGAATAGCTCAAAAATTAATGGAGCGCGCCGAAGCCGCCGCAGCCGCCAGCACCGACGTCATCGAAATCAGTTAACCTGCTGACCCCGAAGTTCACGGCAAACGTGGGTGGTGTGATTAGCGCTGTCATTCCGAGCGAAAGGGCCCCCGAACGTACCAGGGGCCCCAAAGAGCGATTTAGCTCTTTGGGGTAGGTTCGGGGGTGGTGAGCGAAGAATCTGCTTTGTTTTTCGGTGTTTTCTATATGCATTCTTCCCCCTAAGAGTTTCTGTCATTCTGAGCGAAAGGGGCCCCGAACGTACCAGGGGCCCAAAAGAGCGATTTAGCCCTTTGGGGAGGTTAGGGGGTGGTAAGCGAAGAATCCGCTTTTCTACGCGCCCGCCGCAGCTCATACCGAGCGCTGGTGAGATGTTTTCGCTGTAGCTGACGGCGATGCCTTTGCTGTTGAGGAAGGCGGTCAACCGCACGGCATTCTCTCCGGGGTCGCCGGTGACTTTTGGGCGCTGATCTGCGCTGCGGCGCGAGCCTTGGCCTCGCGCTGCCAGCGGGTGCCGAGGATGAGGACGAAGATTAGGGAGACGGCGTCGATGACGAGGGTGGTGATGAGGAGCCACTTGTATTGCGGATGGTTTTGATAGAGCAGGAAGGCGGGAAGGGCGGTGGAGTAGAGAAAGATGGAGAAGCCGAAGCCGAGGAAGATGGCCTTCCAGCTGAAGGTGCCTTTGCGTTTGGCGTCGCCGAGGACGAGGAGGTCGGAGAGGAGTTTGAAGAGCTCGAACATGGGAGGCTCCGGGGCTAGCGGTTGCGGGGTTTGGGTTTCCAGCGGCGGCAGACGGCGAGGAACCAGATGAAGTTGAGTGCGGCGATGATCCAGGCGGCGGTCCAGACGGGGACGAAGTAGGGGCTGCCGTTCATGCCGAGACGGAGCGGGAGCGTGACGATGAGGGTGTCGAAGAGAATGAAGCCGAGGCAGAAGGCGAACATGGGCCAGCTCCAGGCACCGTCGTGCTCCTGCTGGCGGAGGCCGCTGAAGACGAGGTAGAGCTGGAGCGGGATGAAGAAGAGCCAGATCATGGGTGCTCCGGAGATGGTGGTCTAGTAGGGCTGGCCGTTGCCGTGAACCTTGGTGTCCCGGGTCCAGTTGCCGGGGAGGACGCCGTTGGGATTGGTGTTGGGGTCGTCGCTCTGGTACCAGGTGGTCTGATTGCCGGTGGTGGAGGACCAGGTCTGGGTGTAGGCGCTGGAGACCTTGGCGTAGCCTCCCTGGCCGACGACGGTCTGTTGATCGAGGGCGTAGTCGACCCAGTCAGAGGCGGCGGTGGAGCGGGCGTTCATGGAGGCGTTGGCGATGTTCATGCTCGAGTGGAAGCTGGACTCCTGCTGGGCCATGAAGGCTTCGTGATTGCGCTGGGAGGCGGCCATGAAGTCGTCCGACTGCTTCTTGAGCATGGCGTTCGCGGCCCGTTGATTTGCGTCGATGACTTCACGCATGTGCCTGAAGTTGTTGTCATCCTGTTGAGCGCGCTCGGCAAGGTGTTCCCTGACGCGGTCGACCCAGGCGCTTTCGTAGGGCATGCGGGTGAGGTTGCGGGAGTCGACAAGGGCAACGAGGGCATCGAGCTTGCCTTTGGGGGCGCGCTCTACGTCGATGTGAGCCGAGCAGCCACCGCCGTTGGCATCGAGCCCGCCAGTGTCGACGCGGCACGCGACGTAGGCGCGCAGGCGCTGCTCGATGATGAATGAGCCGTTGACGGTTTCGACGCGAACGGCGGCGGCATTGGCGGTGCCATGGACGGAGGAGTTGAGATGGTTCATGTTGTCGGCGACTTTATCGACCATGGCTTGATAGGCGGAGCCGACTTCCATGGGGCCGATGACATGCATGCCGTTGGTCGCGATCATCTCTTCGTAACGTTGGAGGAAGTCGGCGGCGGTGATGGGGCCGCCGATATTGATGCAGCCGCTGACCGCGCGGAAGTTCTTGAATGTGGGATGGAAGGTCCAGTTGAAGACGGGCTGGAGGCGAATCTCGCGCAGGCCGTCGGGGGAGTAGGCGCGGAAGACGGGGAAGGGGATGCGGCTGCAGTCGGGGCCGGGGAGGACAGTGCCCTGGAACTTCCAGCCGGCAGGGACCGTGGCGGTGTAGGCCTTGATGCCATATGCAGGATCGACGATGGGAAAGATGGTGGTGTCCTGGGCGAAGGCGGCGGTGGAGAGAAGGCAGAGGAGAAGGCAAGAGTCGAGACAACGGAGACGCATAGTGACCTCGCAGAGTGGTGCTTGAGTCAGCTTCACTCTGGTAGGCGTCAGGCGGGGGAAAAATGACTCAGGATATGGCGGAGGGTGGGGCTCATTACTGGAGGAAGGGGTGGAGGTGGGGCCCTGGGCGGTGGCTGGGGAGGTAGGGGTGGTGGGGAGATCGTCGCTGCCGTCGCCATAGGTAGGTTCGGGGGTGGTGAGCGAAGAATCCGCTTTTCTATTCCTGGCTTATCAACGAGTTCGCTTAAAGGTGTCATTCTGAGCGAAAGGGGCCCCGAACGTACCAGGGCCCCAAAGAGCGATTTAGCTCTTTGGGGTAGGTTCGGGGGTGGTGAGCGAAGAATCTGCTTTTGTTCTTCGGACTTGCCAACCACCGCGTAACCACAACGGAGAAAACATTGACCCCCGACCTTCTCATCCGTCCCGTGCAACAATCCGACTTCGACCAGTGGAAGCCCCTCTGGGACGGCTACAACGCCTTCTACGGCCGCAAGGACGCAACCGTACTCCCCGACGCGATCACCCGCAGCACCTGGTCCCGTTTCTTCGATAGCTACGAACCCGTTCACGCATTAGTCGCCGAGCAGGCAGGAAGAATACTCGGCCTAGTCCATTACCTCTACCACCGCAGCACAATCACCATCGCGCCCACCTGCTACCTGCAAGACCTGTTCACCGTGGAGTCCGCCCGCGGCAAGGGCGTTGGTCGCGCATTGATTCAAGAGGTCTACCGAATCGCCGCCGAAGCAGGCTGCAGCCGCGTCTACTGGCAGACACACGAAACCAATGCAATTGCGATGAACCTATACGACAAGGTCGCCGAAAAATCCGGCTTCGTCGTCTATCGCAAGAACCTCCAGGTCCGTTCGCGGTAACATCATCCAAATGAGAGCAGCCATCAAACGCGTCCTCCTTTCCTGGAGCAGCGGCAAAGATTGCGCGTGGGCCCTTCACCTTCTCCGCCAGCAACCCGATGTTGAAATCGTCGGTCTCCTCACCACCATCAACTCCGAATTCGACCGCGTAGCCATGCACGGAACCCGCAGTGCAATCCTCGAAGCCCAGGCCTCTGCCGCAGACCTTCCGCTCTGGAAAGTCCCACTCCCCTGGCCCTGTTCCAACAAGGAGTACGAGCGTCGCATGGCTGATGTTTGCCTTCGCGCAGTCGGCGAGAGAATCGATGCCATTGCATTCGGCGATCTGTTTCTGCGCGACGTCCGCGCCTATCGCGAAAAGCAGCTCCAATCCACCGGCATCGAACCGCTATTCCCACTCTGGGATATTCCCACCCCAGACCTCGCCCGCTCCATGATTACCGGCGGCCTCCGCGCAAAACTCGTCTGCGTTGATTCCCGCCAGCTCGACCCCTCCTTCGCCGGCCGCGACTTCGACGCCCCACTCCTTCACAATCTGCCCCCATCCGTCGACCCTTGTGGCGAAAACGGCGAGTTCCATTCCTGCGTCTACGACGGCCCCATGTTCTCGCACCCCGTCTCGCTTGTTGCCGGAGAAATCGTCAATCGTGATGGCTTCACCTACGCCGATTTCAGGCTGGCAACAACTCCGATTGCCGCCCCCCATGCCACACCAATCATCTGAATCCTCTCGCTTTCCCCTTCGATGATCCACAGGTTGCGCATCCTGAAACGGATGTGTCGCATGCTCCGTCCCTCCCGCGCAAGCTCCGAACCATCCCGATCCGCGCCGGTCTGACCATACACCTTCGGTCCATATCCCCAATGTTTCGTTGACCCGCGACGCACCGCTTTGTCCGCATTGCTACTCCTTTCGTGCTACTTTAACCATCGCCTCGTTACGATAAAGTCTCTTCAAACGAACAACTTTCCCTAAATGCTGCAGATTCCAGAAAGCTCCTCCGTCCCATCGAGCCAGCTTATGAATAACTCCATCCGATCCGACGCCACCGCTCCGGAGTTCACCTCGACGACCCTCGAACGTGTTCTCCCGAGATCAACGCATCGATCCATCAACTTCATCGTCGCCACCATCGGTGCCGTGCTCATTTGCTCCATTCACGCCTCAATCGCCGGCGAAGATACGGTACATGCCTCAGGCTTCGGCTACCTCGTGCTCTCGCTGGTTCTGTTCGGGTGCGCTTCGGCCTTCTGGACGCGTGCGCGCTCTGCACCCCGAACTCTCTACATTCGATGGTCGTTTGTCTCCGCAGGTGCGTTTGCGGCTGCGCTCGGCTATCTGCCGTCCGCCTTGCAGGCTCTCTTCAACACTCCGCCCGCGCGAGCATTCCAAGTCGCCAGCTTCAACGCTAGCGAAGCCTTGTACATGCTGGCGGCCGTACTCTTCTGTTCAGGCGCCGCCAAGTCAATTGTCATTGCAGATGTGGCACAAGCGCTTCTCTTCACCATCCTTCGCTTCAATCTCATCTACTCACCGATCACGCGCGATCATTTCAACACCTACCATCTGATCTTTGGTCAGGTCGTGGCTTTCTTCTTGTTCCTTATTGCGATCGCTGCCTCTTTGGGTGCTGCCTCTCGCACCGAATTGAAACTGTTGCAAACCCTTTCGTGCTTCCTGGGACTTCGCTTCATCTCGTACTTCCTCGCAAACCAGGTTAGTTACACGTGGCTGCACCACATCAATTGTGGTCTCTGGGATGTCCCCGGCCCCGCACTTCTCGCAGGCTTCGCGCTTTACTTGCTCTACACCGGCCATTCGGTTAGCACTGAGGTTCTTCCCGAGACTCCCCTGCTTCGTCCCCGTAGCGCTACCGTGCGCAACCTCACGCCCTCGTTCCTCACCTTTGTGAACCTCATCCTGGGATTCGTTGTACTGCGCATCTCGCTTCCCCTGGCAGCATCGGCGATATCGCTGTCCCTCATCTGCTATGTCACGCGCACCGTGTTGCTGCAGGCGCAGGCTGTTAAAGAGAAGGCGTCCCTTGAAAGCCGGAACGAACATCTCGAAGGCCTCGCCACCCGCGATCCCCTCACCGGTATCGGAAATCGCCGCTCGCTCGCCGCACTCTACGGCAAATTGGAGGCCGCCGCCGACCGCGAGAACATCTCGCTCCTCTTGATGGATATCGACCGCTTCAAACAAGCGAACGACTGCCATGGCCACCTCTATGGCGACAGGGTACTCGTAGCTTTGGCCGGGAAGCTGGACGAACTTTCCTCGAGGATCGCAGGCAGTCATTGCGCCCGGTTCGGCGGAGACGAATTCGCACTATTGTTGAGCGCAGCTTCACCTCAGATCGCATGCGCGCTCGCTGAAGAACTACGCGCCGCTTTCAGTGCTCACGAATTTCACGAGAACACTGCGAGCGTTAGCCTCAGCATTGGCATCGCTTCGCTCCAGTCAGCGCACGATCTGCCGCTCGAGCAGCTGGTCCTCCACGCGGATCGGGCCCTCTATCGCGCCAAGCTGCTGGGCCGCAACCGCGTCGAAGTCCAGCCCATCTGGGAACCTGGCACTGGAAATGAAGACCACGCCGCCCTTGCGCTGCGCGTGGAATTCCAGCACACTGCCGGATAGAAAAAGCGGGACCGAAGTCCCGCTCCTTCGAAATCCGAGGTACACCTAGCGCCAGTGTCCTTCCACCAGCACCCAGCCGCCATGACGGTGAACCCAGTGATGCGGAACCCAGACCGCATGTGGACGTGGCGGGAGGTCCCAGCGCCCTGGAACCCACACATACCGTGCTCCATCCCAGCGATGATAGCCCGCAATCCAGACGTATCCATGTCCCGGAGCCACCGGACGACGCTCCACAATCGGTGCGGGGGGACCGATGCGGACATAAACCTGCGCGTTTGAAGCGGCAGGAAGCAACGTGAAGGCAAGCAAAGCCGCCAGTGCAATCTTCTTCACAAGTCAACTCCTTCAGCAATCAGAATTGCCGGACCTCCACACTGACTCTCCGGCTCGTTGTTCATTTCAACATGAGTTTCGATAAAAAGTTGTGTACCGAAGGTAATGTCCTTCATCCGCGAATCACAATCGTCAACCGGTCCGTCCTCGATATTCCCGTCCGCTGATCAAAAAAACGCCCTCACGGGATCCACCGGAAAGGGCGTTTTCATGTCCATCTCAGTCTACTTGGATCGTCTTTCGTGAATGCGCTTTGCGTCAGGACTTCAGAGCTTGCTGAAAAACTCGCTCGAACCGCTATCACCGCAGGTTTTGCAACAAGGGCATGGCGTTAGAAGGAGACGAAATGCGAAGAGGTTCCTGATGAACTTGAACCAAAAGCGACGTTATGCAGCCACTTCCACCTCGGCGCTGAGAGCTTCAATGGCCGCAACGCAGTCGTTCCGGCTTACATCGTGATGCGTCACCATCCGAATCGCATCCGTCCCCACCGCGCTCATCAGCACTCCACGCGCCTTCAACCGTGCCACAAGTTCCGCCGCACTCAATTCTCCCTTTAGCTTGAAGATCACAATATTCGTCTCCACCCCATCCAGGTCGATATCCACACATTCCATGTGCGACAGCGCCTCTGCCAGCAGCCGCGCATTGGCATGGTCCTCGTGCAGCCGCCCCGGCATCTTCTCCAGAGCAATCAATCCCGCCGCAGCCAGCACACCCACCTGGCGCATGCCGCCGCCCAGTGCCTTGCGATAAATCCGCGCTTGCTGCATCATCTCCGCCGAACCCACCAGCATCGATCCCACCGGCGCGCAAAGCCCCTTCGACAAGCAGAACATGATGGTGTCGAACCCGCGCGTCAGCGTCTTTACATCCACACCCAGCGCCGTCGAAGCATTGAAAATCCGCGCCCCATCCAGGTGCACCGGGAGCTTCCGCTCTTTTGCCTTTTCCCAGATCTCCTGCATAACAGGCAGCGACGTACAGCGCCCACCGGTCAGGTTCGCCGTGTTTTCAATTTCAATCAACCCTGTAGCCGCGCGAAACGCCCCGCGCTTGTAGATCACCGGTTCAATGTCCGCCCAGGTCAGCGTTCCACGCGCCGTCGGCACCGCGCGCACCAGGCAACCGGAAAATACCGCCGTTGTCGCCATCTCCCAATCCAGAATGTGCGAGCGCGATTCGCAGATCACTTCCTGCCCCGGCTGCGTCAGAAGCCGAATCGCGATCTGGTTTCCCATCGTGCCTGTCGGCACAAACAATGCATCCTCGCGCCCGAAGATTTCCGCAGCCCGCTTCTCCAGCAGGTTGACCGTGGGGTCCTCGCCATAAACGTCGTCGCCCACCTCTGCCGATGCCATAGCCATCCGCATCTCCGGCGTAGGCCGCGTAACCGTATCCGACCGCAAATCAATCAACTCAGCCAAACCCAACTCCTCGTTCCAATTCTGTTCACTGTCCACTTTTCACTTGTTCACTGCCTTTACGGTATCTGCCCCATCGGCAATTCCATCACCGGCGTCACCTTGCCGTTTGTCGACGCGTACGCCCACATCCCGTGAAAGTTCTCGCGCAATCCCGGCTGCGCCTTCAGCAGCGCCCCCAGAACGGCGATCGCTTCAGTTCTCAACACCGCCGGATCCGTCGATCCCGTCGACTCATACGAGACACCAAGGTCCGGCTCGTGCAGCGAAGCGTCCAGTCGCACTCCATCGATCCTCCACGTTCGATCGCCGCTCGTTACCGAATAGGGGAACGTATCCGCCGTAGGACCGCCCTTGATCTGCGACTGCTCCTGCACCAGCTTGTCCAGGTTAGGCGACGTGAGAAAGTCCACTGGGAGTTCCAGGTACCGCGCCGCTTCAAACGTGTACCACGCAGCCCACGGCAGATTGCTTTGCGCCAGTTCGCGCGCCCGTGTCCAGTACCACACCGCGTCGTGGCCATTGAATTCACCCTGGCGCGCTGAAAATCCGCCCAGCTTCCATCCCGGGGTCCCTGTCACGTCCCACACCAGCACGAACCCCATCTGGCCCGCTAATGCTGCCCCGTTCGCATCCGACAGGATCAGCGCATACTTCCCCGGCGGCAGCGCCCGCATGCTGATCGTCACCGTCATCGATCCATTGGCGTTTGAGCAGAAAAACTGGGTATCCGACGGCGCAGTCAACGAGCTGGCGTCCAGCAGATACATGTTGCGCAATTGAACTTTGCCGCCCTTCACAAGGGGCGCAGCATTCTCGATTGCGTCGTGGATTCCCTCCCACTGCCCCGTCATCGCCGGAAGAAGGACGCTTTGCAATGCGCTCGTGTCCTGCCGCAGCACCGCATCCGACAATTGCTCGCCTATCGACGCCAGCGTACCGCGAACCTCGGGAGTCATGGCGGCCTGTGTTGTGCAACTGGCAGCAAATCCCGCCGCCGGAACCATCATCAAAAGGCAGCCAATCAAACTTTTCGAGCAGAAGCTCATCTGTTGCTTTTCCTCTCTACCGCACAGTGGGTTCGTGACTTGAGCGTCGCCAAACCCGCCATTCTGAGAACCCCGGCAACAGGCCTGGCTGCGGCAACTTCGTCATCCGGGCTCGCCGATCACTAAAGACGCTCGAAAAACTCTATGAGCGTTCCACGGCCACTGATAGTCTAATGCAGTGGGGTGGTGCGCAAACTCCCGGCTCGACCCGCACCGCATCAAGCGCAGCCACTGCCCTGGGGAATGACCTCCATGAGAACATTCATCGCGCTGCAATCGCACCTCTCCACCTCATCTCGATTGCCTTGCCTGATGCTCGCCTTCGCATTTTGCGCCTGCGCCCTCCTTGGTGGTGCGCCCCTGGCCGCGCAGTCCCCGTCCCAGCCCCCAGCCGCATCCACACCCTCCAACTCCCACCCACACCCGGCGCGCTCTCACCGGCATCTGAAAAAGCCTGAGCCCGCTCCGGTCGCGCAAACACCGCCCCCGCCCCCCATGCCGGACTGGCCCATCAACGACAAGCCCAACCCCGCATCTGTCGTGTGGGATGCCAACGGTCTTCGCATCAATGCCTCCAACTCCAGCCTCCAGCAGATTCTCAGCGAAGTCTCTACTGAGACGGGAACCAAAGTAGAAGGTTTGAACGCCGATCAGCGCGTCTACGGAGATTACGGCCCCGGCAAAGCCCGCGACGTGCTTTCCCAGCTCCTTCAAGGCTCGGGATACAACATCCTGCTCGCTGGAGATATCGGCCTGGGTGCCCCCCGGGAAATCGTTCTCAGTCCTCGCCGGTCTGGGCCCGACGGCACGCCAGGTAGTGCGATGACAATGAATCGACCCCGGCAGGAATCCGACGAAGATGTTCCTGAGCAGAATGAAGACCAGCCCCCTGTACCGGCTCCTCAGATGCAAAACACTCTGCGGCCCGGCTTTGGCCCCGTCGGCCCTGTTCGCACTCCACAACAGGTAATGGAAGAGATGCAGCAGCGCCAGATTCTGCAGCAACAGCAGATTCAGGAGCAACAGCAACAACAGCAGCAACAAAATCCACCCCAATAGCTTGCGCCGCCGCCTGCGCCAAAAGACTGCCCTGAAAATTCGGCCTCGGTACGAAACAAGAGTGTCCCATCCTTGCGCAGCAAGGGTAGGAAAGCAGCCAGATCTCCTCCCTATTTCATCTTCTTGGGTGGTTGGGTGGCGCAACGCGCCATGAACGACTGCTTTTAAGTTCTATCTCCAAACACATGAAAACGCGCCGCTTCTATCCTCTGTCGACGCGCCTTGATGGTCGGGGTGTGCGGGGTGTATTGCTTATTCCTGCGCCAGCTGGGTGCCTACCTTGATCGCCACGCGGGCCGGCCGCGGACGCATCAGCGCAAAGCCAACGCGAAAAATTCCATAAGCGGTAAGGACGCCAAACGCCATGGCTCCCACCGCGGCGCAAACCAGCATCACTAAGTTAATTGCGTCTGCCATCTTCTATAGACCCCCGTCAAAAATTGCTGGGGAAATTTCCTTTGTGCAGTTGTTGGATGCATACTCCGGCGATCTTCGCCGAATGCTGCACCTTTGTCTCAAGAATTGTCTCAGAAATCCTCTCGCGTTGACCCTTGTTTCTATTGCCAAATAGAATACCCCCAGTACGTACGTAATTCCGGACCGGGCTACATAACGAAGGTTCACATCCAGGTTCCCGGCAAACTTCAGCGACGTAGAGCCGTCTCCAGGGCATCCGCATCTCCATCTCCTGACCATGTCCATTACTCACATTTCGGTGCGTGGGGCGCGCCAGCATAACCTGCGCGACATCAATGTGCGCATCCCTCGCAACACGTTGACCGTGGTCACTGGACTCTCCGGATCCGGCAAAAGTTCCCTTGCCTTTGACACCATCTACGCCGAGGGCCAGCGCCGCTACGTTGAAACCCTCTCCGCCTACGCCCGTCAGTTCTTGGATCAGATAGAGCGCCCCGACGTCGATTCCATTGAAGGGCTAAGTCCCGCCATCTCCATTGAGCAGAAAACCACCAGCCGCAGTCCGCGCTCCACCGTCGGCACCATCACCGAAATCTACGACTATCTCCGGCTCCTTTACGCCTCGGTCGGCACGCCACATTGCCCCAACTGCGGCCGTCCCATTACCCGCCAGACAGCCGATCAGATCGTCCAGCGCATCCTTGAACTCGGTCGCGGCGAGCGCGTCACCGTAATGGCTCCCATCGTCAGAGGTCGAAAGGGCGAGTTTAAAGATTTGCTCGATCAGCTTGATCAGCAAGGCTTTCGCGCTCGTGTCGACGGCGAAGTCGTCGACCTCTCCGAGCCTCCTTTACTCGACAGGCGCAAGAACCACACCATCGAAGCCATCGTCGACCGCATCCTTCTCAAGCCAACATCCCTCGAGACAGAAAGGTCTCCATCCACGGGATCGTCGGGTGCCCCATCCTTGGCGCAGATCGGGGTCCCCGCGAACGCAGTTCGCGGGGCGGAGCCAAGGGTGGGAAAGCAAGACTCCCAGCCAGGCAAACCCTCCGTTGAGAAGCGTTTAGAATCCGCAGTCTCGAAAGCCCTTCAGCTCGCCAAGGGCCTCGTACTCATCGGCTTTGCGAATAGCGACGAACAGATCTTCTCCTCCAGCATGGCCTGTCCCGACTGCGGCCTCGACGTCCCCAAGCTCGAGCCCCGCAGCTTCAGCTTCAACTCCACCTTCGGCGCCTGTCCGGAGTGCCACGGCCTCGGCTCGCTCTACGACCTCGATCCCGCCAAGGTCATTACCGACTGGTCAAAGCCCCTCCTCGATGGCGGACTCGGCCCAGGCTCGGCCTCGCAATACCTGCTGCGGCTGATCAACCTTGCCGCTGAGCGCTACAACATCGACCTCAGGAAGCCCTTTGAAGACCTGCCGCCCAAGCAGCAGCACATCCTCGTCTACGGACCACCAAAGGGCGAAGCCCCCCGCACCGGTTTCCACGGCATTCTTGCCTACTTGCGCGACACCATTGACGAAGCCCGCAGCGACGGCTACCGCGAATACATGATGAACTTCATGTCAGCCACGCCTTGTCCCGCCTGCCGCGGCAAGCGCTTGCGTCCCGAGTCCCTTGCGGTCAAAATCAACAGCCTCTCCATCGCGGACTTCACCGCGCTTCCGCTCAACCGGGCTCTTTCCGCCGCATACGAATTCCAATTCACCGCGCGCGAAGCTCTCATCGCCGACCGCATCCGCCGCGAAATCATCGAACGGCTCGAATTCCTCTGCGCCGTCGGACTCACTTACCTCTCGCTCGACCGCAACGCCGCCACCCTCTCCGGCGGAGAAGGACAGCGCATCCGCCTCGCCACGCAAATCGGCTCCCGACTTCGAGGAGTCCTTTACGTGCTCGACGAGCCCTCCATCGGCCTCCACCAGCGCGATAATGCTCGCCTCATCGAAGCTCTCGACCGCCTCCGCGATCTCGGCAACACCGTCCTCGTCGTCGAACACGACGAGGAAACCATCCGCCACGCCGACTACGTTCTCGACCTCGGCCCGGGAGCAGGCCGTCTCGGCGGTTATGTCGTCGCACAAGGCACGCCTGCAGACATCATGGCCTGCCCCGAATCCCTCACTGGCAAATACCTCTCCGGCGCCACCGGCATCCTTCATCGCCCCGAGCCCCGCCCCCTTACTGGCAAATGGATCACCGTTCACGGCGCACGCGAGCACAATCTTCAAGACCTCACCATCCGCGTCCCCCTCGGCGTCATGACCGTCGTCACCGGCGTAAGCGGCAGCGGAAAAAGCACCCTGATCAACGACATCCTCTACCGCTCCCTCGCCAAGGCGCTCTATGGATCGCGCGAAGAGCCCGGCGTGCATGAATCGCTCGAAGGCATCGACCAGATCGACAAGGTCATTCGCATCGATCAGGATCCCATTGGCCGCACCCCACGTTCCAACCCCGCCACCTACACCCAGGTCTTCTCCCCCATCCGCGACCTCTTCGCCATGCTTCCCGAAGCCCGCGAGCGCGGTTACAAGCCCGGACGCTTCAGCTTCAACGTCGCTGGTGGACGTTGCGAAGCTTGCCAGGGTGACGGCCAACGCCGCATCGAAATGAACTTCATGCCCGACGTCTACGTACAGTGCGAGGTGTGCAATGGGCGCCGCTACAATCAGGAGACCCTCGCCGTAAAGTTCAAAGGCTACTCCATCGCCGACATCCTTGAACTCACCATCGAAGACGCGCTCACGGTCCTCGTCGATGTGCCTACCGTTCGCCAGAAATTGCAGACTCTCGTCGACGTCGGCCTCGGTTACGTCCATCTCGGCCAGAGTGCCACGACGCTCAGCGGCGGAGAAGCCCAGCGCATGAAACTCGCCCGCGAACTAAGCAAGCGTCAGACCGGTCGCACGCTTTATCTACTCGACGAGCCCACCACCGGCCTCCACTTCGACGATGTCCGCAAACTCCTCGAAGTCCTGCACCGCCTCACCGACCTCGGCAACACCATCATCATCATCGAGCACAATCTCGACGTCATCCGCAACGCCGACTGGATCCTCGACCTCGGGCCCGAAGGCGGCGAAGACGGCGGCCGCATCGTCGGCGAAGGCCGCCCCGCAAAAATCGCCAAGACCCCCGGCTCCTACACCGGCGAATTCCTCGCCCGCTACTACGCCTCCCACAACGGCAAACTCGCGCCAGTCTCAGAGAATCTGGGTGCCCCTCAGCCTGCCCTGAGCTTGTCGAAGGGTCTCGCTTCTGAGACGTGGGAGGGTTCCGCATCCAACGTTTGTCATCCTGAGCGACCGGAGGGCGTCGAAGGATCTGCGGTTGCTCTTGCAAACTCGCCCAGACAAATGAAGCCAGATGCAGACTCGAAGCCACCCCGCCCTGCGAAAAAATCCAGGTCCAGGAAACCGGTGCGCGCATGAGCCCCTTCCCCGAGCCGCTTCCGCACGCGCCTGACGACGAGCCCGCCATTGACCCCGCTGAGCCGTCGTCCACCGACCCACTCGCACCTGAAAATATCCCCGCCCCACCCGGCGAATGGACCGGCGAACCCGAAGAGCCCGCGCCGCCTGGCGAATCGGCGCCGCCGCTCTTCCCTGCTCCGCCCACTGCTGAAGAGATCCTCCACGAACCCCTCTTTTCATTCCAGGCGCCGCCCCCCGTCTATCGTCGCGAAGAGCGCATCCCCCATCTCGGCCACCTTGGCATATTGACCCTGCTCGCGATCGCCGGCCTCATCGGCACCTTCATGCTTGTGCCGCTCGCCCTGCATTTTCATCTCTTCGGCATCGACAGCCTCACGCAGGCCGCCACCGATTACCGCTACGCCCTCGGCACCCAGGCCGCACAATACCTCATCACCTTCATCGGATGTCTCGTCGTCTTCCCCATCCTCTGGCGCAAGCCCTTCTTCGAAGGAATTCACTGGCACGGCGCGACCGCACTCCATCGCACCGCACGCCTCATCAGCGCCGCGGTCTTCTGCTTCTTCGTCGCCATGATCAATGGCATGCTGATGCCCGGCCCCAGCAACGCGCCCATCGACCAGCTCTTTAAGGCACCCGGCGCCGCGTGGGTCCTCTTTGCCTTCGGCGTCACCCTCGCGCCCTTCTTCGAAGAGATGGCCTTCCGCGGATTCTTGCTCCCTTCACTCTGCACTGCCTGGGACTGGTGCTTTGAACATTACAACTGCGCACCGCGACGCCCGCTCGATGAGCACGGAAACCCGCAGTGGTCTCTGTCCGCAATGATCGTTGGCTCGATTCCCACCAGCATCCTCTTCGCCCTCATGCACGGCGCCCAGACCGGCTGGTCGCTCGGGCCTTTCCTCCTACTCGTTTTCGTCAGCCTCGTCCTCTGCTCCGTTCGCCTCTACACCCGCTCCCTCGCCGCCAGCACCATGGTCCACTCCTGCTACAACTTCATGCTCTTCTCCTTCATGCTCCTCGGCACCAGCGGCTTCAAACACCTCGAAAAAATGTGAAATTCTGGATCGAGATTCTGCCCTCCACTTCTCTCGGTTTCATTTTCTAATCATGAGCGGTGTCATTCTGAGCGAGAGGGGCCCCAAACGTTTTTCAGTTTGGGGGTGGTAAGCGAAGAATCTGCTTTTGCTCTCCTCAGCCCGAACCCACGATTCTGCGCCGTTACAATCGCAATGATGCCCACCAACGCCCAGCAACTCCTCTCCCTCCTCGCGCGCACCAGCTTCAGGCTTGGTCAGTTCAAGCTCTCCTCCGGCGGCACCAGCGATTACTACATCGACTGCCGCACCACCACCCTCCACGCTGAAGGCGGCCGCCTCACCGGCGAAGCAATTCTCGACCTCCTGTGTGAAAACAACATCGAAGCCGAAGCCGTCGGCGGACTCACCATGGGCGCCGATCCCATCGTCTCCAACGTGGCCACCGCCAGCGCATGGCGCGCGCAATCCGCACCCAACGCGCCGCTCATCCACGGCTTCCTCGTCCGCAAAGCCGAAAAAGCGCACGGCACCGGCCGCCGTATCGAAGGCTTTTGCCGCCAAGGCGCACGCGTCGTAATCGTCGACGACGTCTGCACCACCGGCGCCTCCACCATCAACGCCATTGAAGCCGCACGCGAAGCCGGCATGATCGTTGCCGCTGTCGTCTGCATCGTCGAGCGCCAGGAAGCCAACGGCCGTCCCGCCGTCGAAGCCGCCGCAGCGGGCGCACCATTCCTCGCCCTCTTCACCGCCACCCAGGTCCGCTCCGAGCACGTTCGCCAACTCGAACAGAACCCAAGCTGACTCGCTAACCCGCTCGTCCGGCTAACTTGCTAAGTGCCGAACCGAAATGCAAGCTCCACCATAACCAGCGCCGGCGCGCCCACCTTCGACCTGTGCCACGACAGATGTGTCCCCCCAAAAAAAATCAGGCCATCCGGGCGTTTACCCTGGATGGCCTGCAATTCTTCCTGCTCTAATTTATCGAACTATTCTTTCTAGAAATATTGGCTTGCGCCTTTACGTGTTCTCTCCGGCTTTCGCCTTTAAATCTCTAATCTTCTTAATCTATGAACAATCTTTACGATCTTTAGTTGCTGCTCGGAGCCGGTGTGGCCTGCGGTGTCGCAGCGCCCTCTCCCGCGCTCATGTTGCTCAGCAACTGTACTTCCACGCGCCGATTCTGCTTACGACCTTCTGCCGTTGTGTTCGGGGCAACTTCCTTGTCCTTGCCGATTCCGATCAGGTAGAAGCGGTGTGCGGCGATCCCGTACTTCGCTGCCAGGTACTGCACAACCGAGTCAGCCCGGCGCTGGCTCAGGTCATAGTTGTAAGCAGCCGAACCAGTCGAATCCGTTCCACCCGTCACTTCAAGGATGTAGCTCTTCGCCGTGCCAAGACCCGCTGCAAAGGTGTCCAGCTGTTCCTTGTCGTCCTTGGTAAGGACGGCCTTGTCAAAGCCGAACGTCACCGTCACATCGGCCATCTGCTTGTAGTTGTCCAGCCCCTTGACAACCGAATCCAGCGAGTCCGCACGATGAACTGCATCGTTCGCCGCCGTGTCGGCTGCGCCGGCATCCTTGGTCGCGTTCTGCGCGCTCTGCGCCGCTGTGTCTGCTGCGCTCTGCGCCTGCTTGATGCCCGCGGTTGCGCGGTCATCCACATCGTGCAAGTTGCGGTTGTTCTCGGCCGTCTTCTGCTCGAGGGTGTTGGTGTGGTCGATAATCGGCGCTGTCTGGGATTTCACGTAGTTCTTGGTCGCGCATCCCGTCACGCCCACAAGTGCTACGGCAGCTGCAATCAGCAATCCATGTGAAGTTTTCATCGTTTCCCCATCCTTTGCCGCCTCGGTTTTGCCTGACCCTTTTTCAACCACCACCAGGCGGGCGGCGACATTTCGTGTCGCCCTGTACGTTGCATTCCACCCGCCAAACCAGCCCGTCCGTGTAACTCCCTCAAAGCAGAACGGCTAACTCGCCCCTGTGGAAAACTAGTCAGGCCTTGCGACTGTGTACTTTTTACTTGGTGCGGTAAGCTTTGCATTTCCTGCGGCCAGGATCGCCCGTTTGCCGCACCCAGTATCCTAGGAATTGGCATTCACCCCGCCGCGTTGCCTTGTTTATATGGACCTCATCGAGAAAATTCGTCTCCTCCCCACCCAGCCCGGCGTGTACCTATATAAGAACGCCGAAGGGCAAGTCATCTACGTGGGTAAGGCCAACAACCTACGCTCCCGGGTGCGCTCCTACCTGCTTGAAGCCTCCCAGGCCAACGCCAAAACCGGCTCCCTCATGCGCGAGGCCGTCGACATCGACTACATCCTGGTCGCCAACGAACACGAAGCCCTCGCCCTCGAAAACAACCTCATCAAGCAGCGCAAGCCCCGCTTCAATATCCTTCTCCGCGACGACAAAACCTACCCCTACGTCAAACTCACGCTCGCCGACCGCTATCCCAAAGTCTTCGTCACCCGCCGCCTCCGCAAAGACGGCTCCGCCTACTACGGCCCCTACTTCCCCGGCAATCTTGCCTACCGCGTCGTCGAACTCATCCACCGCAGCTTTCTCATCCCCAGTTGCAAAGTCGATCTCTCCCGCTACCACCCTCGCGCCTGCCTGCAGTACTACATCCATCGCTGCCTCGGCCCCTGCGTCGAAGAACTCACCACCCCCGAAATCTATAAGCAGGCCGTTCGCGACGCGCAGCTCTTCCTCGAAGGCCGCCAGTCCGAACTCGAACGTTCTCTCACCGCCCGTATGCACGCCGCCGCCGAAGCAGAACAGTACGAAGCCGCCGCCCGCCTCCGCGATCAGCTCTCCACCGTCCACCAGCTTCAGGAGAAGCAACGCATCGCCACCGCCGAACAAAGCGATGACGCCGACGTCTTCGGCTACCACTTTGAAGACGACGCCCTCGCCGTAAACCTCTTCCACATGCGCAACGGCAAAATCGTAGACCGCCGCGAATTCTTCTTCGAAGACCTCGCCGAACTATTGGAAGCTACGGAAAAATCTACTTTAGAGCAGGAACCATCCGAAGACGTTTTGTATCATGGCACGACTTCAGTCGTGCCGAAAAACCGTCCAAATACAATGGGGGCTTTAGCCCCTGTGGGAAATGATCCGCGGGAACCCACCTTCAACGCCGGTCAAGTCTTCTCCGCCCTCCTCAAACAGCTCTACATCGACCAGCATTACGTCCCCCGCTCCATCCTCGTCCCCGTCGACTTCGATGACCGCGAAGCCCTCGCCACCCTCCTCTCCGAACGCATCAGCCACCGCGTAGAAATCGCCGTCCCCCAGCGTGGAGAGAAAAAATCGCTCATCGATCTCGTCGGACAAAATGCACGTCAGTCCTACATCCAGCGCTTCCGCGTCCTCGAACCTTCCCGCAAAGCCATTCAGGAATCCCTCGCCGACTCCCTCATGCTTCCCGAACTCCCCCGCCGCATCGAGTGTTTCGACATCTCCCACATCCAGGGCGCTGAAACCGTAGCCTCCATGGTCGTCTGGGAAGACGGCAAAATGAACAAGTCCGCCTACCGCAAATTCAAAGTCATGACCGTCCTCGGTGTCGACGACTTCGCCTCCATGCGCGAAGTAGTCACCCGCCGCTACAGACGCATCCGCGACTCCGCCGAAGCCTCTTCGCCCCGGATCGATGAGACGAAGATGAAGGGTGCCCCCGGTCCCTCGCCCTTGGGGACCGGGGATCCCATATCTCCGAAACCCACCAAAGAACCCACCACCATGCCCTCCTTAATCCTCATCGACGGAGGCCTCGGCCAACTCCACGCCGCCGCCGACGCACTCGAATCCCTCGGCTTCACCTCCCAACCCCTCGCCTCCATCGCCAAAAAAGAAGAAGTCATCTACCTCTACGGCAACGAAGACGAACCCGTCGTCCTCGATCGTCATTCGCCCGTCCTTCACTTGGTCCAGATGATCCGCGACGAAAGCCATCGCTTCGCCGTCGGCTACCACCGCCAGCGCCGGGCGATGAGAGATAGAGACTCAGAACTCCTCAACATCCCCGGCGTCGGCCGCCAGACCCGCCAGCGTCTCCTCACCCACTTCGGCAGTCTCCGCGACGTCCAGCAAGCCACCGCAGATTCGCTAGCCTCCGTAGTCCCCCGCAAAACCGCCGAATCCATCTGGCGTCACTTCCACCAGCCCCAACCAACAGCAACGGCTCAAGACTAGCGCCTGAACATCCGCTCGATCAGCCTGGCTTGAACCTGCGCGCCGAAATTCGCCTGCACCTTACGCGCTTTCATTCGCCTTGAGCAACGAGCTGTCATTCCGACCCCACCCTGAACGCAGTGAAGGGGAAGTGGAGGAACCTGCAGTTGCTTTTACTCTGCGCCAGATCGCAGTAACGTCCGAGTTGGCCACCACTCGGGCGCTACCGGTTCCATACAATGATCTTGATCATTGAGAGAATGCTCACATGGATATTTGGACGGGTGTGGCTTGCCTCGTAGCTGATCCAAAATGCGAGGGGTTCCGACGGTCTGGGGACAACGGCAAAGGGGCTTACGTGAATGTAGTTGCTTCGGTCAATTCAGAAGCCGAGTTCACCGAGCGGGTCGAGCGGATAGTGCCCACACTCGACTGCATTCTGTTGGAGCTGGCCCATGTGCAGCCAATCGAAGAGCGTATGGAGGAGCCGGATAGCCCGGAAGAACTCATCACCATGCGTTCCACTGCTCAGCGGCAACCAGCAGACCTTGTGTTCGGAACATTCCACATCTGGACTGACAGCGACATCAACTGACAAGCGTCCTCAGCCTCTCAGCACAATTCCGCCGCGTTCCGAGCGAGTAACCGCCGACTAGTCATCAACAAATCCGCAAACAAACCCCTCGTCCGTCCACACAGTGATGTATTAGCCCCCGCCCAACTTCACTTCCCTCCCGCCTCGCTCTTCGCCTCCATCGCCACCATCCGCTCAATCACCTTCTCTACATACCCGCTCCCATTAAACGCATCCCCCGGCAGCGCCCCAATAAACCGGATCTTGCCCGTTCGATCCAGCACAATCCCCAGCGGATAATCCGTCGCCCCAAACGTCTGCGCCGCAGTATACGGAACCACCAGCGTCGCCGTCCCGCGCAGTTCTTTGAAAATCTCCTCATGCGCCGCCTGCACCGGAATCACCGAATCATCTGCGAACACCAGCCCATACGCATGAATCGGCGTTTCCTTGTTCACTTTCGCAAACTCCGTCAGCGTCTTCATCATCTTTCTGCACCCGCCGCACCAGTCAGGAAACAGCACCAGCACTGTCGCCGAAGCAAAATGCGTGTCAATCACCGCCTTCGCCGCTGGCGACTCCAGCGCACGCAACACCTTGACCTCCGGCAGTCGCGCCCCCAGCAATCCATAGCGCAAACGTACCGCCGCAATCCGCGCCGCATCTTCGCTCTTCACCGGCGCAGTCTGCGGCAGAGCCTCGTCTACATCCGCAACCGTCGCTGCCGCGCCCGCATCATCGCCCCCATACCTCTGCCAGAAAGCCAGCTCCATCGCCGATTCATACAGCGCACCCACGCTCATCTCCGCGTCACCACTCACGGCCTTCAGCGGCGCGTCCTTCTTCAGCGCATCCACGATCGCCGCATGTTCCTCGCTGGCCAGTTTCAACGCCGCCGGATTCGAAGCCTGCTCCAGCGTGTCCTTCATATAACGCACCGCATACGCAACCTCTGCGTCGTATGGTGATCGCCTCAGCATCTCGCGCGTCGTCTCCAGCGCAAGATCCATCGCGTTCATATGCACCAGCGCATTCACGCTCAGCGCGTATGCCTGCGCCTGGTGCGCCTCCTGTCGGCTCGCGATGTAAGCGAGTGCCGCCGCATTCGCGTTACTCCAGTCCTGCCCCAGAGCGCAAAGCCGCGCCAGATCGTAAACATCGTCTCCGGAATAATCCGCAGGCTTCGTTGCTTCGCACGCATCATGCGCCTTGTGTATCCCGACGGTCAGCGCACCCAGTTCCGCATCCGACCAGTTATCCAGCGAACTTCGCACGATATCGAGCGGATGCATCGCCTCCCTGTAAATCTCGCCCGGCGATTCAACAGGCGGCTCGGTAGCCGTCGCCGCAGCTGGCGTTGCGGGCGAACCTTTGTCGGGCTCCTGCACCGGCACGCTCTGCTGACCCTGCAGCCACATCGCTCCCGCCCCCAGAATTGCACCCGCAGCGATTACCCTCAACCTCGCAAAACAGCCCATCGCCGATCTCCTGGGTTCATGGTACCCGTCAATCTCCTAATATTATAGGAGTTTTAAAAGCACGCACTTGATCTCGACGCTGCGAGGCGCCCCGATCGACGTCGCATCCGACAGCAGCCAACCCGCAACTTTCCCCGTTGCATCCCATTGGTTGTTAGCGGAGGTGAACGACCGATGCTCCACTCCGGTTGTCGTTTTGCGTTCTTGATTGCCTCAACTGCCGTTCTGGCCACAACCCTGTCCGTCTCCGGCTGCTCGCACAGCGGCCACCCCGACAAGAGAATGGCGGTCTACAACGCGCTCGATCAGCATGACCTGCGCAGCGTCAACGTCTCCCAGGATCGCCTTGCCGGCACCATGACTCTCAGCGGAATCGTGGGCTCCAACGATAACAAGCAAACAGCGGCCCAAGTCGCGCAGCAGGCCGCTCCCGGCTACTCCATCGTCGATCATCTCCAGGTGCAGAACGCGGGCCTGGTTAGCGAGATAAAGGCGGCCCAGAAGGACGTCCGGCTCGATACCGCAATCGAACACCACTATAAGTCCACGCTTGCCGCGCATAAAGACCTGAAGGGCATCCATTACTCCGCCTACAATCAGATACTCACACTCAAAGGCTCGGTGAAGACGTACAAAGAGCGTCAGGAAGCTGAGGATTTGGCCAAAAAGGTTCCCCAGGTCCAGCAAGTCATAAACGATATCCAGATCAACGGCGGCAAGCCCTCCCCATCCAACTCCTGATCGGAAGCAAATTGCGGAAATCTGTCCTCGCGGCCAACGCCTGATCCGCCGCTGCCTGCAACCCTTCCCGGAGTGAAGCGAAAATAGCCAGGGTGAGACCCGGGGATACGACCCCATTTGTTGCCTGTCCGCCGCCCCGCAGGGTCGACCGAGATCGCCGTACCGTCCTGCAGGTCAAGCTCCTCATTCCAATATCGGCGCTTATCTCGCTCATAACAAACCGAAAAATAATCTTCCCGGTTTTGCAGGTTATTTCGCTGGAAAGCCTACGCTATATCTATATGCACAACGTCGATCACTGGGCCTGTGAAGTAGCGAAACCGTGAAACAAGGGAAAAGGGCGGCCCATATTCACGTCACCTTCACTCATTCTCTTGTCCCACTCACTGTTTCACTTTTCACTGTTCACTGTTCACTCTTCACTTTTCACTGTTTCACTGTTCACTGTTCACTGTTTCACTCTTCACTGTTTCACTATTTCACTTTTCACTTTTCACTGTTTCACCGTCCACTCTTCACTGTTCTCCCCCCGTCATAAGTCCAGTGCTGTGACGACTCAGTGCCTAAGTCCCTGTTGGCGGAATACTTTACAAAACAGACTTGCGGTAAACCACTGAAAAGGGATACTTTCTTCCCAAAGTATGGGGGGTATCCCCAGCAAATTGGTTGCGTGATGGCGCCGCGCTACCGCACTCCCACCACTCCATGATCGGTGATCGCAAACTTCTTGCTGCACACCGGGCATTCGTGTTCCTTCGCGTCATCCACGCTCACCATCCGCGTCCCGCACGATGGACACTTGCCCTTGTGCTCGCTCATCCCCACCATCGGCCCATAAAGCGGTGCCAACACGCCCAGCACAATCATCGGTACGCCCAGAAAAATGCCCCAACCCAACAGGCAAAGCAAAATGCCCGGGATGATCAGGATCGGAGCAGCGATGAGGCCATAGTAAAGACCGCCAAACGCGCCGCGCGCCGGGTGACGCTGATGTTCACCAATGAGAATTTCGTGCACGACCGCGCTTCCGCACTGCGGGCAGAAGCCCCACGTCGATGCAAGATGAGTTCCGCACTTCACACAGTTCGCTTCCATAAGCAACCGCTCCTGACGGTCTGCGCAGCCGACCCGGGCACCACCACGATCGGTCCTCAGCGCCGCGGTGCTCGCGGTGTCCCCAGCGACGGGTCTTCGTCGCTGGGGTGGTCATCTGCAGCCCGAAACGTACCGCCAACGCAACACGCCTGCCCGTGACCCTCATCACGGTTCGCAAAAGCTTTCTTTGTCTATTCGAAAGGAGGATCAGAGTCCGTCTCACTCTCCGCAGCCGCCATGCTACCCTCACATCACCGCATGAGCCAGCCAGCTTCCACCATTTCCAGTCAAGCTCAAGCTCCCGCCGATCTCCCTCGCGTCCTCGGCGCGTCCCAGGCAACGGCAATCGTGGTCGGCACCATTATCGGCAGCGGCATCTTTCTCGTCCCCACCGAGATGATGCGCGACACCGGCTCCTCCGCGCTCGTCTATCTCGCCTGGATCGTCGGCGGCCTGCTCTCGCTCTTCGGCGCCATGACCTACGCCGAACTCGGCGCCATGCTTCCATACGCCGGCGGCGAATACGTCTACCTCCGCGGCGCCTACGGCGACACGCCCGCCTTCCTCTATATGTGGACCTGGTTCGCCGTCGCCAAGCCCGCATCCATCGCCGCCGTCACTATCGGTCTCGCCCGCACACTGGAATTCTTTCCCGCCTTCCAGTTCCTCACCGCACACGTCTTCGGCTCTCCCCTGCTCTGGTCCCAGGTCTTCGCCATCGCCGTCACCTGGTTCATGACCGGACTCAACTACCTCGGCATCAAGAAGGCCGGCGACTTCCAGCTCGTCTTCACCATCCTCAAAGGCGTCCTCATCCTCATCGTCGCCGCGCTCTGCTTCGCTTCCGCCAGCGGCAGCCTCGGCAACTTCTCCACCGGATTGCCTCACGCCACCGGCGGCTTCAGCGGATTCATGCTCGCCCTCATCGCCACGCTCTGGGCTTACGACGGATGGAACGACCTCACCATGGTCGCTGGTGAAGTCCGCCGTCCCGAGCGCTCGCTCCCCATCGCCCTCATCGGCGGCCTCTTCATCGTCGGCGCTTTGTTCATGGCGACGAATGCAGCCATTCAGTACATCCTGCCCGCCGCCCAGATCGCCGCCACCGAGCGCCCCGCCGTCGCCGCACTCTCCATCGTCGCCGGTCCCCGCGGCGCAGGATTCGTCGCAGCCGCCATGGCCATCAGCATCTTCGTCACCCTCAACGGAACCATCATGTCCGGCGCACGCATCCCCTTCGCGGCCGCCCGCGACCGCCTCTTCTTCCGCCAGTTCGCGCATATCAACCCGCGCTTTCAGTCCCCGTCTACCTCACTCATCGTGCAGGCTCTCCTGTCCACCGTGCTCCTGCTCTTCCTGTCGCAGTTCCAGCAGCACTTCGAGCTCGCCGTCTTCGCCGAGTGGCTCTTCTACATGCTCACCGCCACCACCGTCTTCGTCTATCGCCGCCGACGCCCCGACCTGGCCCGCCCCTACCGCGTCTGGGGATATCCCGTTCTCCCCGCCATCTTCGTCCTCTGTGCCGCCGGCGTCCTCGTCTACAGTTACGCCGGCAACCTCGAAGGTTCCCTCATCGGCACCGCCCTCATCCTCCTCGGCCTGCCCGTCCTGTGGCTTGTCCGCAAGATCTACGGCCCATCGTTGCCCACTGACCAACGGCACCACAATCAAGTTCCGAACACTGACCCGCGGCCCCGGTGAAGTATGCTTGTCATCGAACCTGTTGGTTCACCACCCGGCATTCCACGGAGAAACGCATTGCCCACAATCCACACCCAGCTATGGCAAAGTCCAAAGTTCGCCATCGAACGCATCGAAGATGAAGAACACGGCGCGCTCATCTTTCGGTTTACCGGAGCCTTCGCTGCGAACGAAATGTACGGCGTCCTCAAACCGCTCGCCGTCGTCAACATCTTTGACTTCGAACCCGCACCCGGCAAAGAGCTTCCCGGTCTCAACGTCTTCGACATCACCGAGGTTCCCACCCTCGATTCTTCCGGCCTCGGTCTCATCATCAGCCACTTCATCCGCTGCCGTGCCCGTGGCGTTCGCGTCGTCGCCGTCGGTGTCAGCCCCAATGTCATGCAGCTCTTCAAATTCACCAGGACAGATTCCCTCATCCCGACAGCCGACACCGTCGAAGAAGCCCTCGCTGTCCCGCGGTCTTGAGATGACAATGCGTTTTGATCCTTTGGCTTCATCGGCTCTGGCGCAATTGATCGCTCGATTTGAAACTCCTTCCGCTCTCTCCGCGACGACCGTTACAATCCAATTGCAATGTCCATCACACATACAGAGCTCTGGCAGAACGCCACATTCACCATTGAACGAATTGAAGGCCAGGCCCCTCAGACCTTGATTTACAGCATCTCCGGTCCATTCAATGCTCGCGACATGTACGGCTCCATGAAGCAGGTCGCCCTCGGCAACATCTTCGAATTCAAGCCGGATCCTGGAACTCCGCTGCCAACCCTCCACATCTTCGACCTCACCAGAGTCCCGCAAATGGACTCCTCCGCCCTCGGAACCATCGTCAGCCACTTCATCAGCTGCCGCAATAAGGGCATTCGCGTCATCGTTGTAGGGCCCAGCCCCAACGTTGTCCAACTCTTCAAATTCACCAAAGTCGATACGCTCATTCCAACCGCCGCCACCGTCGACGAAGCCCTGGGCGCATGACTGAGACCAGGATGACCGCGATGCCACGGATCTCCGGAGCCGTTCCGAGTCGTCTTGTGAGCGTCCTGCTGCAGCCTCGACCGCTCCTTCAATGAAACAAGGGACGGCGCAATATCTCATTCGACTCGACGATTTTTGTCCCACCATGCTCCAAGATCGGCGCGAGCGATTCCTCTCGATCCTTGCGCGCCATGGCATCGCTCCCCTTCTCGCGATCGTTCCAGACAATGAGGATCGCGATCTGATTCGACAGGATCCCGATCCGGAATTCTGGGTTCGAATGCGATCGCTGCAGGCTTCGGGCGCCACAATCGGCATGCATGGCTACCGTCATCTGTGCGCCAATCGCGGCAAGTCCCTTCTCCGCCTGCACGACGAGACGGAATTCGCAGGCGTCGACCCATCGCTCCAGCGGCAATGGATTCGTTCCGGACTCGCAATCCTCAACGGACATGGACTCGAGCCCTATCTCTTCGTCGCACCCCGTCACGGATTCGATCGCAACACCCTCCGCGCCCTCGCCGAAGAGGGTCTGGGCGTCCTGTCCGACGGATTCGCGGACCGTCCCTTCACCCAGGATGGAATCCTCTCGATTCCTCAGCAACTCTGGGAGCCGGTCGCGAAGAAGACCGGGCTCTGGACCATCTGTATCCACACCAACACTGCCTCGACCGGCCTCGAGGAGAGCCTCGATGAATTCCTGACCCGGCATGCCCGCAAGTTCACCAGCTTCGTTCAAGTGATCGCAAGCCACCCAACCCACCCCCTCCGTTGGAGTGAGCAGATCCACGCAGACCTGGCGAATCTGCGCGCCCGAGTTTCAAACGCACGATCCCGTCCAACCCGGCCCTCCTGATCTGTCCGGTGATATACCGCGCGCAACCGAATAAATCGCCCGATCACTCACCCTTTGAATCAGCTTTCGTATCCGCCATGAACGGGCTTCTGGGTTTAAACTTGCAATCAAATGCGCGTTTTCGGCATCGATTGTGGAACCGAGATTACCGGGTTCGGCGTTGTGGACTCGGATGATTCCGGCCCGTTGAATCGAATTGTCTGCAAAACGGCCGGTGCCATTCGCCTTCCCAAGGCAAAGTCTCTCCCCGAACGGCTCGCACAGGTTCATCAGGCCCTTTGCGCGGAGCTCGAGCGCTGGCAGCCCGATGTGGTCGCTATTGAAGAGGTTTTCTACTCCGTCAACGCCAAGTCAGCGCTCAAGCTCGGGCAGGTGCGGGGTGTTGCCTTGCTGGCCGCCGCCCAACGAAACCTGCCTGTGGCAGAGTATGCGCCGCTCAGTATAAAGTCGTCAGTTGTGGGCTATGGACTGGCAAAAAAAGAACAGGTGCAGTTCATGGTCGCCCGGCTCCTCGACCTGCCCGCGATTCCAGAGCCGCCCGACGCCGCCGATGCGCTGGCAATTGCCATCTGCCATTTGCACACTGCCCAGACACTGGCTCTGCAGGGGGGCAGTCGATGAGGCTTCCATGGCTCCTGGCCGCATTGATGCTGGCTGCGCTGCCTGCGCGGGGAGAACCCGGCTCCGTCATCCGCGTCGAATACTCAAATCCCGGTCTTTACCCCGCGGAGTGGACCCTGGTCTTGTATCCCGACGGCAGCGGACATTTCCACGCGGAAGGCGGCTCCAAACCGTCTGACGTGGACGAGACCATCCTGCCGGCCAAGGTTGACCGCGACATCAATTTAAGTCCTGATTTTGCCGGCCGCATATTTTCAGAAGTGCATGACAGCCGCGTCCTCCACGGCAAGTGCGAAAGCCACCAGAAAGTCGCATTTCAAGGATGGAAGAAGATCAGCTACAGTGGGCCTGACGGAGAGGGCGGATGCGAGTTCAACTACTCCTCCAACCGGCAGATCGAGGATCTGGGAGAGTCCCTGGTTGCCGTGGGCTCGACGCTGATCGAGGGCGCGCGGCTCGAGCTCCTGTTGCAGCATGATCCGCTGGGCCTCGACAAGGCAATTCAATACGTAGTCGACGCCTCCGACGACGGCCGTCTTCAGCAGATTTGTGCGATTCGTGGCATCCTCGAGCGCCTGGAAGATGATCCCCATGTGCTCGAAAGAGTAAGGAAACGTGCGCATTTGCTGCTGGAACATTCCGGAAGCTGAAACGTCTTTATTTGAGAAATTTGGCGCGACTTTTCGTGTAATTTCGCTGTCTGATGAGGTGTGGGCTCCTCGCGATGTGAACTTCTCATCGGAGGCGAAGGGGAAAGGGTGGGGGCTCCATGAATCGATTACGCAAGGTTGAGTTCAAGCCGGCCGCTGGCATTTTGGGGCTGGCTTTGCTTTTGGCCTCCAGTTCCGCCCTGCAGGCACAGCAGCCTGATCCGAATAGGCGTGCCGCACGGCTCAGCTATGTGGAAGGCGACGTTCGCCTATCCCAGGGAAACCAGGTCCTTGCTGACCCGGCGCTTGTGAATACTCCGCTCTTTGAAGGGGCCGTAATCGCAGCGAAAGAAGATGGCAGGGCTGAAATCCAGTTTGATGATGGCACCATAGCCCGGCTCTCCCCCAACAGCTCATTGAAGATCGCACTGTTGCGACAGGACGCCGGTGCAACGAGGGCGGAACTGGTGCTCGAAAGCGGGCTGGGTTACTTCGAATTGCAGGGTGACTCCTCCGCGGACCATACCGTTGCACGCTTCGGTGACAGTGCAGTAACCGCAAGCGGATTCACCGTGCTTCGCATCAGTCTCGACAACCTTCCCGGCGAACTCGCGGTCTTTGCGGGCAACGCCCACCTCGAACGCGGCAATACCCTCTCTCTTGATCTGCATGGCGGCGAAAGCGTCGCGCTCAACGCCGGTGATCCCAATCTTTACAATCTCGCCGAAACCATCGAACCGGATTCCTGGGATGCTTGGAACTCCGACCGCGACCAGGAATTGACTACGCAGGAAGCAGCCAAGACCGCCGCGAGCGGAAGCGAACCAAACAGCAACAATCCCGCCTGGGGCGACCTGGATGCCAACGGGAATTGGTACAACGTCCCGGGCCAGGGTTATGTCTGGTCCCCCAATGACGCCGCTTCGAGCGACTGGGATCCCTATGGCTGCGGCAACTGGGTGTGGACGCCGCAGTTCGGCTACATCTGGGTCTCCTGCGAGCAATGGGGCTACCTGCCCTACACCAGCGGGTACTGGAACTACTACGATGACTTCGGCTGGGGATGGACTCCCGGCTACGGCTATCCCTGGTGGACAACCGGCGGATGGGTCGGCAATGTCGGCAATCACCCGTTTCATTATCAACCTCCCCATCGTCCCCATGGAGGCCCGGTGCATCCTCCTGGCGGCCCGATCAGGCGCGGCGGCTACTATCAGCCCAATCCAGTAATTGCGGTTAATCGGATTCCCAGTTCTCCAGCTGCAAATCTTGTGCACGTCGCGGGCAGGCCAGTCACAATCGGTGGAACCACCGTTCAGCCGCTCAGACCGCTCTCGCCGCGCCCAGTCTATAGCCCCTCCCTGGCTTCGGGATCTAACCGGTCGAATTCCGGCGGAAGCGGAAATGCCGGATACAGCGTTCATGGTTACAACTATTCAGGCGATGTAGGCGGAAGATCCACGTATGCGCCGTGGGCGAACTCCCTATCGGGCCGTCCCGGCGGCTGGACCGCCCCTGCTGCCCCAGGAGGAGGCTACCGTGCCCCCATTCCAAGCCGCGGCTACTCCGGAGGCGCCCCGACCCGCTCCTATGGCGGCGGAGCTCCTCATGTAAGCAGCGGCGGTGGTGGCGGCGGACACGTAAGCACCGGTGGTGGCGGGGGCGGACACGTTAGCGCTGGAGGTGGTGGCGGCGGACACGCCGGTGGCGGTGGCGGCCATCACTAACCAATAGATTCTCAGCCTTCAAACGGGGCCGCTTCGGCGGATGAAGTGGCCCCCGCCCTTTTGAGACAGTTCCACAACCGGGCCAACGCCTCGACGGGTTGAGACTCAGCGCGTGCTTTCAGGTCAATTCCAGAATCGTGAAGTGCCGCGGCCGCAGTCGCGCTTTCAATGCCCGCAGCGCGCAGATTATTGGCCAGCGTCTTGCGCTTCAGGGCAAAAACCTGCCGCATGAACCTGAGAAACTCTTCCCGGTTGACTCCGAGTTCCGCGAATCGTGGGGCGAATCGCCAGCGAAAGACGGTGGAGTGCACCTCCGGCGGCGGAGAAAACGCGCTTGGCGGCAGCGTAAACAGCGAGTCAACGGAACCATGCATCTGCACTGTGACCGAGAGGAGCCCATAATCGCGGGAACCCGGCCAGGCTGTGACGCGATCGGCCACTTCGCTCTGCACCATCAGCACCGCGCGATCCAGTGCGCCGGCATTCTCCGCAAGCTTAAGCAGAATCGGAGACGTGATGTAATACGGCAGATTGCCAGCGACGATGAGCCGCTCTCCGGCATCCGCCGAAGCAGCATCAAAATCGAAGGCGAGCACATCCACGGTTTCGATCTCGACAATTGATTTGCGCGCTGTAAGTTCTCCCGCGCTGCCGCCAAACTCTGCCGACAGGCTTGAAGCAAGCTCTCGATCGACTTCGAGCGCCAGCACCTTTCCTGCTTTCGCTGCAAGCTCTCGTGTGATCGCTCCCTTTCCCGGGCCGATCTCGATGATGGTGCGGTGGGCACAGTCTCCCAGAGCTGCAACGATGCGGCGAATGGCCTCCTGATCGCGGAGGAAATTCTGGCCGAGCCTGGAATTTGGGGTCACGACTCGATGGTATCTGACGCGGCGGCGCGGTTCTGCTTTTGCGAGCGGCCTGACAATCCGCGCGCGAAAGCTGCTTATCGAGTAGACCGCAATCGTCCGCTGTTACTTGTCGTTCCTGATCACGGCAAGATGGAAGCTGCTGCGCTGCGTGAAGCCCAGCTTGAGATAGAGACGCACGGCGGGGTTGTCGTCAAATGCATGGAGGAACGGCGTCCGCCCCTCCGCAACGATGTCGCGCATGACTTCGCGCATAACCTCGCCGGCGTAGCCCCGCCCGCGCGCGTCAGGATGGGTGCAGACGGCGCTTAACTCGACGAATCCCGGCACGCGCATGCGCTGCCCGGCCATGGCCAGCAGCCGGTCTCCCTCGAAGACACCGTAGAAGTTTCCCAGTTCGAAAGTCCTCTCCCGGAACGGACCGGGCTCGGTGAGTCTCGCCAGGTCCATCATGGCGGGAACGTCAGCAGCGCCGAGCCTTCGCATGGTTACCCCCTGGCCAAGAATGCCCGCGGCATCAAGGTGCGGCTTGCTGCAAACCATCTGGATCAGAATTCCGCCTCGAAACAGGCTCCAGCCCTGTGGCAGCGATGGCGGATCGAGGAAGAAGAGTCCGATCAGTCCGCCTGGTCCTGCGAGCTTCGCCAACGCATCGTAGCTTGCCTGCGACTGATCGGGCGTGCCGGCCAGCGGGCCGATCGGCGCCGGGTAGCGCCGCGCCTGTCCTTCGCCGATCGCATGCGAACCGTGGTCCGTCAAAAGCGCATTCAGAATGGGATTGTCGAGCAGCGCTTCGCCGGACCCCGGGGAGAGAACCTGCGCAGCCTTCGCAACATCAGAGTCTGCATGGGTAATGGACATCTCTGAGAGATGTTACAGCCTCACTGAGCGATGCGGAATCCTCGCGTGGGATCAGAGCGTCAAATCGAAGCGTGTAAACTTGGCGATTGGCGGCGGACCCCACGCATTTGCCGATTCGGCGATGCTGTAAATCGCAAGGAGAAGAACGATGCAGATAGTTTTTGCCGCGTCAGAGGCCTTACCGTTTGCGAAATCCGGAGGCCTGGCTGACGTGGTGGGCGCACTGCCCAAAGAAATCCTGAAACGGGGTCACGAGGTTACGGTCTATCTTCCTTTTTATGCGGCAGTTCGCTCGCACCTCGCGGACGAGCCTAGATATCGAGTTCGTTCGATCACGATTCCATTTCCGCATGGCAATTGCTTCGCCGGAATCGTGGATGGCGGCGAGCGCGAAGGAGTGAAGTTCTACTTTGTGGATTGCCCGGAACTGTTTGACCGTCAAGGGCTTTATGGAACAAATGGAGACAGCTACGGAGACAACGCGGAGCGTTTCGGGCTGTTCTGCCGGGCGGTGCTGGAGGCGACCAAAATCATCGGCGTACCCGACCTTTTTCACGTCCATGACTGGCAGGCAGCGCTGATTCCCGTGTTGCTGCGTACGGTGTATAGCGCCGACCCAGCCTTCAAAAACTGCGGCACGGTTCTCACCATTCACAACGCGGGCCATCAGGGCTGGTTCCCCCCTGCGACGACGGAGCAGCTCCTGCTGCCGTGGGAACTCTTCACCTACGACAAACTTGAACACTACAACACATTCAACTTTCTCAAGGGCGGAATCGTGTACGCGGACGCGCTCACCACAGTGAGTCCAAAATACGCCCAGGAGATTCAAACGCCGGAGTTCGGAAACGGCCTCGACGGAGCGCTCCGGAGGAGAAGCGCCGACCTGCGCGGCATCCTCAATGGCGTCGATTACGCGGAATGGGATCCGGCGACGGACGGCAACCTGGCAGCACACTACACGCCCGACGATCTTGCAGGCAAGCACGAATGCCGAAAAGATCTGCTACATGCGTTCGGTCTTGAGGCACCGGATGAAACGCCGGTAATCGGAATCTGCTCGCGGTTCGCCTCGCAGAAGGGCTTCGATCTGCTGGAGCAGATTGCCGGGCGCCTTGCCGAGCGCGATGTTACGGTTGTGGCGCTGGGAACGGGCGAGCCCTATTATGAAAAGTTCTTTCGCGATTTCGCCTACGCCAACGCCGGCCGCTTCGCCGTTCAGATCCGATACGACGATGCCCTCGCTCATAAGGTTGAGGCTGGTTCCGATATATTCCTCATGCCCAGCCGGTTTGAGCCCTGCGGATTGAATCAGATTTACTCGCTAAAATATGGAACTGTTCCCGTTGTGCGCGCGACGGGCGGGCTCGATGACACGGTTGAAGAATGGAACCCCGACTTTCACACCGGCACAGGCTTCAAATTCGAGCCCTATGACGCGCAGGCATTCCTTGATGCCATCGATCGCGCACTCGTCGCCTTCTACGACAAGAAGCAGTGGTCGCACCTCGTTCAGAACGGCATGGCGCAGGACTTCTCGTGGGCAAAGCCTGCGCGCGAATACATTGCGATATACGAAGAGGTAGCGCGGAAAATAGCCTGAACGCTTGGAGTGCCTGCTCTATGCCCCCTGCCCCAGCACTTTTGGCACGTCGATGTTGAGCGCCGTCGCCAGGTCGTGCTGGTGTTCCTGCTCCTGCATGATGATCGAGCGCAGTTGCTCAGAGAGCGCGTAATGGCCCAGCGCCTCAGCCTGCTTCACACGGTCGCGATAATTCCTGATCGTCAGCGTCTCATTGTCCAGATCGAAGCGCAGCATCTCTTCGGGCTTCTCTGAGAGCTTCACTTCCTTGGGGGTTGCCGTGGGCATCCCGCCGAGATAATCGATCTGGTCCGCAATAATCAGCGCGTGTTGCAGCTCCTCGGCGGCATGCAGCTTGAGTTCGCTCGCAATGTTCATCCACTGCGCGCCTTTCAGCACGTTGCTGTACACGGTGTAGGCGATGATGGCTTGGTATTCCCGCGCCAGGTCTTCGTTGAGCGCGCTGATCAGTTCCTGAATGGCCTTATCGCTCTTGTGATTTGAATTCTGACTCTGGGTTTTCGTTTCGGGCATGGACTTCCTTTGCTTGGGACTGGGGTTGAGGCTCCTCGGACAATCCCGTGAGATTGCCGGAGGTCGCGGTCATGCTGACTTGGATGGAGCGGTGGAACCTGAAGGTTGCTGGCAAGCTGGTGAGGAGAAGCCCGGCAGGGCGGTTTGAGAGATTGGCCTTACGCAACAACGGCCTGGGAGTGTTTCCCAGGCCGTTGCCGGTGAACTGTTGGGATTGGACTAAGGCCATCGCGCTTCCGCGAGTGCCAGTGACCCGGCTGGTAGAGTCTTTATCCGCCGGGGCAAATCTGGGGCTTGGGGCGCAATGCCCTAGGCCTCAGTCACCTCACGTAAGAATCTACTGGAACAGTCATTTTGCATAGGCTGGATCAACCTCCTTTCCCGTGTAGCCTCAAATTAAATCAACTCGCGACAAGCGTCAAGCCCACCTGAGTACTGGTGACTTGCGGGAGTATTGGCAACACCATCGGATGAAATGACTTCAGCTACTGTGGCGTGTTTGCCTTCTCAGTGGCGTCGGCAGCCTTGTTGTCTTGCTTCATTGCCTTGGCGTCTTCCTTGTCCGCTTTGGCGCTGTGCTTCTCAGCGTCGGCGTGGGCGCGAGCGGATTTTTCTTCCTGCTTCTGACGCCGTCTCTGCTCTTTCATCTCCCGTTTGGTCAACGGTAACGGTGCATCGACCCGCTCATCGTTGCGGGGCGGCGCTACAGCATCCGCATCAGGATGTGGCGAAGCGGGTTCCTGCGTGGTTGTCGTCGTCGTCGTGGTTTGGGGCGCTGGCTGCGAGGGTGGCGGGTTGGCAGGCGTTTGTTGCGCAATGGCAGCCGTGGAGAAGAGGGCAACGGCTAGAAGGGTGAGGCGCTGGATCGAAGTCATGGAAATCCTTGGAAGTTCGGCTCTTGGCCGGCGATATCGGTGGCGGAATTGGTGCAGAGCGAAGCACGCAGATTGGAGGCTTTTCACCGAAAGAGCCATCCGAGACCGCGCCAAATAGTCTACGCACCATCCAAACGATCTTTGGATTCTTTATCTTCGATGAGCTTGGAAGAAAAGACTGAGCAGTAGTGACCACTTCGAGCGGGGTGGATTTTCGTTGGCTGAAGACAAAGGACTTAAATGCGTTCCTGGACCACGACGCTGACAGTGTCGCCGACGCTCTTGCCGATCTTGCTGCGAATCTCTTCTTTTACCGGGAGCTTGTGCCTTCCATCGCCGAGGGCCATGAACGAACTTTGGAACGGAACGCCGTCGATGGTGCCGCGCACCTTGACGAGACCGCGCGTTTGAAAGAAGGCAGCCGACTCGGGCCAGATCACGTACGTCCAGCCGCCTTTGTTCGGGCTTTTCTCGAGCTGTGCGGTAAAGCGCTTGTTCAAGATGGGCATGATTTCCGCCTGCAGGCATAGTTTACGCCGGCGTAGAACTCAAATCGCCACCGGCTTTGCGGCTGCAGGTGTGGCCGCAAGCAGACGCCGTCTCATCGCCTTTTCGCATGGTGTTGAGAAATATCTCGCGACGATCCATCCGAGCAGCCAGCAGGCTGCGATCGTCGGCACATACCAGAGAATGCCCCATCGCATGCTCGCGCCAACGGCGCGGAAGATGTTGAGCATTACGATCACGACGAACATGTGCGACAGATAGATCTCATAGCTCAGACGTCCGCATGCGCAGAGCCAGCCCATGCCGATCATTCTTGCAGGAGCGCCTGTTGCCGCGCTCCAGTAGAACGCGAGCACCATGCACAAGGCTGAGAATGTCAGCAGCAGAATGACGCCGTCGCGGAAGAGCATGGAGAGCTGATCTTCGAATCCCAGCACGCCAACGAGGCCGCAGACGCCAACCGCATAGAAGGACCAGATCGCTTTGCGCCCTTTGGGCCGGAGATATTTCGCCGCGAGCGCTCCCAGCACGCCCATTGCAATCGCGGCCATGCCGGGAAGATAGGCTTTCTCTTTCCAGATGGGATTGCCCACGATGGCGGCCCGCGAGAACGGCAGCGACAAGGCGAGCAGCGCCATGGCGGGAGCCAGCAGCCACGCCTTGCGCAGCAGAATGCACATCAGGGGGAATCCGAGGTAGAAGACTTCTTCAATGGATAATGACCACAGAACGTCCCAATTGGCGGGCAGATAACCAGTGTGGCCCTCATACCAGTTGAGATAGAGACCGACTGCTGAACCGACGGCGCCCGGCAGCGACTGACCTTGCCGGTGAATCACGAAATCGTGCACGCCGAAGAGGTGCAGCGCGGAAAGAATGGCGACCACCAACACTAGGCAGGGCAAAATGCGCGATGCGCGGCGCACGTAGAATCCGCGCAAACTGATTGCGCCCAGGCTGCCCCAACGTACAAGCGCGTTCGACGTGATCAGAAATCCAGAGATGACGAAGAAGATGTAAACCGCTTCAGATCCGTTGAAATTCAGATCGTTCAGAAACTCATGCGGAAGGTGAGCACCGAGTATGCCCTGGGTGAGGCGCAGGCGCAGCCCAATATGGTTTAGCAGGACCAGAACGATCGAGAGACCGCGCAGAAGATCAATGCCGGCATTGCGCTGGAGAGCGCGGGCCTGGGTCGCATTGGCTTGGGACAAACCTAACTCCGGGAAGCTCAGAATGCTCTTCCCGTTCAGTTAATCAGAAAAGTCGATGGCGCAAAATTGGCGGCGATGGTTCGTCCACTAAGCCAGCGCGAGGTTCATGTTGTCGATGGCTTCGTCGATTTCCTGCGTTGACTTGAAGCCGACGGTTGCGCAATCAATACCCGCATGCTGAAAGGCGAAACGCATCGCAGCCTGGCGATCTTCGTGTTTGGTAAAGGTGCCGTCGCCGCAAAGCTTCATGCTGATGACGCCCATGCCTTCGCTCTTGACCTGCTTGACGTGGGCCACTACTTCGGGTACATCTCCGCGGCCAGGTCCATCGGGAATCGGTCCATCCATGCGCGTGCCGTTGTGGTTCATGCGGATCATTGCGACTTCGAGGAATTTGTTGCCCGGTACCTGGCGCAACGCCGGCAATCCATGAACGGAAGCGCCGCGCGTCTTGATGATGTCCTTCGATTGAGCAGCCATCATGCTCTCTTGCCAGGGCTTGGTCTCTTCCATCCAGTCGCCGGTGTGCTGCCAGTGAAGCAGCATGATGTCGAAGTATTCCGTCTGCGAGATGCGGCGCATCTCGTCAAAACGCTTCATCGGATCGACGCCGGAATCCGTCGTCACCTTGTTCATCAACTGGTAGCTGTCGCGCGGATAGGGCTTGAGCGCCTCGCCCAGCATCCCGGGGGTCATGTACGCTTCCGCCGTCTCAAAAAAGCGGATGCCGTGGTCGTACGCGTACGCGATTAGTCGCGAGAACTCTTTCTGACCAAGCGCCGCCTGAATGTGTCCATTGTTGCTGCCGGTGCCGAAGGCAAGCCGCGTAACTTTCATTCCTGAATCGCCCAGGGTCACGATGTCCGTCGCCGTGCGGCGGGCAGCATGGAGCGGCAGAGCGCCGACACTGGCGGCTGCACCTGCCACGATCGAAGTTTTCAGAAAATCGCGCCTATTCAATGGGCTCATCGGGGCCTCCAACCTTGTGCTGCGCGCGCAGCCATTAGCCGAGATAGTAGCACGATCCCCCTGTAGATCGCATGGCAACGCGAAGGCGGGCGCAATGCCCGCGTTGGACTCAACTTGAAGCCGGCTCGGTGGTGCATACAGGCGGCAACTTATCGTCGGCCTTATCATGGTGATGGAAGTCGGCCAAGGGCCGCCTTAGGAATGAAACGAACCCACAGGCTTCTCTATTACGCGCTACTCCTTCTGCTGCCGCTCCTCATCGTCCTCTATCCGGGCATCCCCGGCGATGAAACACCTCCGAAAGCACCTTCATTTCCCGCTGGCGCGCCCGATCTTCGCTTTCCGTTGAAGCCCGGATCGGTGCGTTGGGCCGTGATTGGCGATAACGGCACGGGCGAAGAACCCGAACTTGAAATTGCAAACCAGATGCAGCGGTACTGGACCGTTGTAAAGTACGACTTTGTGACCATGGACGGCGACAACATTTACGGAGGAAATTCGCCGGCGGATTTTCGCGACAAGTTTGAGGAACCTTACAAGCCGCTGCTGAACGAAGGCGTGAAGTTCTACGCGGCGCTCGGCAATCACGACGACGCGCAGATCGAGGTGAATTACAAGCCGTACAACATGACCGGCAAACGCTATTACACGTTTCAGCAGGGGAACGTGCAGTTTTTTGTTCTCGACAGCAACAACATGACGGCGCAGCAGCTTACGTGGCTCGAAAGCACTCTGAAGAATTCGACGGCGCAATGGAAGATCGCCTATTTTCACCATCCACTTTATACGTGCGCGATGTTTCATGGGCCATCGGTGAATCTACGCAAGGAGCTGATGCCGATTTTCACAAAGTATGGCGTTAACGCCGTGTGGAGCGGACACGAGCACGTCTACGAGAGGCTGAAGCCGCAGGAGGGCATTTACTTTTTTCTCGAAGGCGAATCAGGCCAGCTTCGCTATAACAACATTCGGACCTCGTGCGATCTGGACCAGGCACGTTTCGACACGGACCGCTCCTTCATGATGGTGGAAGTTGACGGCAGCACCATGTATTTCCAGACTGTCGCGCGTTCCGGAGCTATCGTCGATTCCGGTACGCTGGCGCTGCAGAGCAGGCTTCCCGGTTAGCTCCTAAACAAAATCACGGCAGCCTGCACAAGCAGCGTAGGGATTCGGGCAAGTTCATATACATCCCGGGTCCGGATTTTTCGTGCACCCTACGATGCAATCCCTTGAAATCCGAGTTTCCCTCTCTAGTTGCGGAATCTCCGGGGCCGACACCCGAACGCGCCGGATATTCGAAGGCGAAGTTTCTTCTTGACATTGCATTGGTTCGTGCTAACTTACCGTTAGTGGACGCTTACCTTCAGGCCGGACTCGATGCCCTTTCCAATTCAACCCGGATGGCAATTTTTCAAAAACTCTCTGCCGGGCCCATCGCCGTGAACGAACTGGCGCGCATGTTGCCGGTTACGCGTCCTGCTGTTTCGCAACACCTCAAGGTGCTGAAAGATGTGGGGCTCGTGACCGATACCAAAAATGGCACGCGAAGACTTTACCAACTCGATCCGGAGGGCGTAGCCCGTCTGCGCGCGCACTTCGACCAGATGTGGACCCGGGCGCTCAGCGCCTTTCAAGAAGTGGCAGAAAAACCCACCCGAGGAGATCGTCATGCAAAGACAGGCAGAAGAACTCGACCTAAGAGTATTTAAGAGCATTCACGTCAAAGCGCCCATCGAGCGCGCTTTCTCAGTTTTCGTTGAACAGATGGAGAGTTGGTGGCCCGCGACGCATCACATCGGCAAAACGCCTTTCGAGGCAATCTTCATTGAGCCCCGCGTGGGCGGCCGCTGGTACGAGCGCAATGTCGAAGGCGCGCAGTGCGACTGGGGCACCGTTCTGAAGTGGGATCCGCCTCATGCTGTCTGTCTGTCGTGGCATGTCGGGCCGGGGCATGACTCACCGGACTGGGTCTTCGATGGAGACAAATCAAAAGCCAGCGAAGTTGAGATACGCTTCCACTCTGAAGGCCCCTACCGCACGCTCGTGGAGATCGAACATCGCAAGATCGAACGCCATGGAGAAGGCGCGGAACAGTTGCGCGCTCTCTTCGATGGTCCCGGAGCGTGGTCGGGAATCCTCGAGTGCTTCGCCAAGCGGATGGAAACACTTTAGCGGCTTGGACGCGGCGGGATTGGTTTCAATTCCAACTCTGCCGCGTTCAATTTGATTTGATACGGAGAAAGCATGAAACCCGTTCTCTACCTGCGCGTTGCATCCGTCCTCACACTGGTCCACGCAATTATGCACACAGTTGGCGGAGTGTTTGGCAAGCCTGTTTCAGGGCAGGCGGCGATGATTGCCGCACAGATGCGTTACCGTTTTGAAGTCTTTGGCGTGATGCGCAGTTACGCTGATTTCTATCGCGGCATGGGGCTTGGCATCACCATTGCCCTCACCATGGATGCCGCTGTTTTGTGGGTGCTGGCTTCGATGGCACGGTCTGACTCCGCGCGCCTCCGTCCTATAGTGGCCGTTTTCTGCCTGGGCTATATCGCGTTCACCTTGAACTCGCTCGCGTTCTTCTTCGCCGGGCCAATCATCGCGGAAATCCTCATCGTCCTGTGTCTTGGAGCCGCAATCGTGACTGCCCGATCCGAAGACGAGCGCGAAGAGCGCAACGTGGAATCTGAGTTGAAGACCGCACGGCCTTGAGCAACGCGGCATTCGGATTTCGGCGAAAACTGTGAGTCCTGATATACACTAGCTTTCCGTAGCGCCCGGTTCGCGCGCGGAAGGCCATTCGATTTTCCGGAGGTGAACAGCTCCATGAGCCGACCCGACGTTTTCACCGCCCACCCGCGAACCACTCGCAGAAACTTTGTGGGCGCCGGCGCCGCAGCGCTCGCAGTTGGCATCTGTGAGGTGCTTCCGAATACTGCGTACGCCGATACCAGCAGCCCCAACATACTGGGCCCGCTGCCGGGCTATTCGCCGCAGATCGGCACGTTCGTCTCGCAGCTCACGTGGATGCGGGAGCAGAACGGAGTGCTCCGCGCCACCGAAAAACTCACCCAAGCGGACCTCGACTATCTCTTCGACAAGAACGCCAACACCATCGGCGCGCTGATGCTGCACCTCGCTGCCACCGAGACCTACTTTCAGATGGTGACCTTCGATGGCATGCAGTGGGGCTCCTGGTCTGCAGACATCAAGAAGAAGTGGGACCCGGCAATGAACCTTGGTGACGCGGGACGCGCCACGATCAAAAGCCATGATCGCGAATACTACGTCGGCATACTGCATGGAGTGAGGGAGAAGACGCTGGCCGAATTCCGCAAGAAGGATGATGCGTGGTTTCTTGCCGTCGACAAGGGCTGGCCGTGGGGACCTACCAATAATCTCTGCAAGTGGTTTCACGTTTGCGAGCACGAGGCGCACCACACTGGGCAGATCGCGTTGCTGCGCAAGCGCCTGCCGGGCGCGAAGTCTGATACGGGATCGGGTGGGGCGATGTAACGCAGAGGCATAGGCCGATCCTTCGCTCCGGATGACACTTCAATCGAATGAACTTTTAGCCCTGTGCTTTCTACCAGCTATGCAGCCACTCTTCATCGTGGCCGATGCGGACGGGCGTGTTGAAGAGCTCGCTCAGCTTTGGCGCGGTCAGCATCTCGGCGCGCGGGCCATCGCCTACGATGCGTCCGCCGCGCATAAGAATCACGCGCTCAATCTCGGGGAGGATGTCGCCAAGATGGTGGGTAACGAGCACCAGCCCCGTTCCTTCTTGCGCGAGGCGTCGCAGGGTCTCACGCAGTTCGCGCTGTGCAGCCAGATCAAGGGCATTGGAAGGCTCATCGAGTAACAACTGGCGGGGCCGATGCACCAGGGCCCGCGCGATCATGATCCGCCGCTTCTCTCCCGCGGACATCTCGCCCACAAGCTGGGTTGCAAGGTGCGCTGCCTCGATTCGTTTCAGGGCTTCAACGGCGCGCTCGCGCATTTCGCCGGTTACATGGAGATTTGGCCACAGCGTAGAAGCAGAGAAGAATCCCGCGATCACGGCATCGAGGCCCGTGGTTACCGCGGTGCGTTCGCCCGGAAGCTCTGTGCCCATCAGCCCCGCAGCCACAATTCCGAAGCGCCTGCGCAATTGGGTCAGGTCCCAGCGTTCGCGCCCGAAGATACAAACCTGCATCCCCTGCTGCACGATGGGGTAGATCTGGCAGGTCATGGTGAAGATCAGCGTCGATTTGCCGCATCCGTTCGGCCCGAGGATCGCAACATGTTCCCCCGTCCGAATCGATAGGTTGACGTCGTGCAGCACCACGCGCTCACCGCGCGCCACGTTCACGTGCGCCAGTTCCAGAAAATGATCTTCGCGATTGGCTGCTGCCTGCATTCGGCTCTCGGTCATCCAGCCTCCGTTTGTTAGATTAAATGGATTGACTCTTTCGTTTCGGCGATCAGTCCGACACGCAAGTTCCTGCCAGAATTATCGATGAGCGACCTTTCTCAATTTGCCATTCCGCGGGGTTTTCGCTTCGGAGCCGCCAAGGCAGGCCTGAAGAAGAGCGGCCGCACCGACTTCGCTTTGATTGTTGCCGACGCGCCCGCATCGGCGGCAGCCGCATTCACGGGCAATCGCGTGAAGGCCGCGCCGCTGCTTGTGGATGCAGAACATCTGCGCGCAACGGGCAGCAAAGTACGAGTTGTGGCCATCAATGCAGGCAACGCCAACTGTGCGGCGGGTCAGGCAGGCATCGACGCAGCGCGCGCCACCTGCAAGGCCGCGGCCGAGACCTTCGCATGCAACCCTGAAGAGGTCTTTCCTTCCTCCACGGGGGTCATCGGCGTTCCGCTGCCTGCAGAAAAACTGGTCGCTGCGCTGCCGGAGCTTGCGAAACACATCGGTTCCCAGTCAGATCATTTTCAGCAGCTCGCCGAAGCCATTCTCACCACCGACACCGTGGAGAAGACGGCCTTCGCCCGCATCGAAGTTTCCACACCCGAAGTCGACAGTTCAGCGGAGATCAGGCAGGAAGTCCGCATCGCCGCTGTCTGCAAGGGTTCGGGCATGATCCATCCGCAACTTGTGCCGCATGCCACCATGCTGGTCTACGTTCTCACCGACGCTGCCATCGAATCCGCGGTGCTTGACGCCTACCTTCGCAGCGCCATCGATCTCAGCTTTAACCGGATCTCGGTGGATGGCGACACCTCAACTAACGACACGGTGCTTCTCCTGGCGTCGGGAGCCAGCGGCGCCAGCATCGGCGCAGGCAATGCGGAATTCGCCACTGCCCTCACCCAGGTCTGCACCTCTCTCGCGCGCCAGATTGTGGCCGACGGCGAGGGCGTCTCTCATGTTGTCGAACTCCGCATCGAGGGAGCCGCGTCGGATGCCGACGCATTGCGCGTGGCCAAGGCCATCGCGCATTCGCCCCTGGTTAAAACCGCTTGGGCGGGTTGCGATCCAAACTGGGGACGGCTCATGGCCGCAATTGGCTACTCTGGCGCTGCGATCGACCCCGAATCCATTGACATCTCATTCGGAGACCTTGCCATATGCCGCAATGGCGGCCGGGCCCAGGAATACGACGAAAACGCGGCACATGCCTACATCCAGCAACCGGAGTTTTCCATCGCAATTGATCTGCATCAGGGCGATGGCGTCTGCACATTCTGGACCACCGATCTCACCCACGAATACATCCGCATCAACGCTGACTACACAACTTAGCATCTAACGAAACTGAGGTTGGACGATCCGGTCCTGGACCAACCATTCACACGAAGGACACCCACAATCCAACTATGGCCAGCATCCCCAAAACCAAGCCTGAACGCAAAACAAAGCCCGCGCCTCCCAAAGAGACCTTCTCGCTTGTCTCCAATGAGAAGCTACTCGCGATCTACGCGGCGATCGTGAAGTGCCGCATGGTCCGGCAGCGTGCGGAGATCCTGTTTCAACAGGGCAAGCTTGCCTCGGACCTGCACGCGTCGTCGGGACGCGAGGCCACTTCCGCCGCAATCGCGATCGATCTCCTGCCGGACGATTCGCTCAGCCTTTCGGCCGGCGACTGGGTGCCGGCACTGGTCAAAGGCATGCCGCTCGAGAGCCTCTTTCGCGAACTGGCTCCTGCTTCGGAGCAGCTCAATGGCGTTCTCGCAACCTCCGCGGCCGCAAGAGAACAAAAGAACATTCTTCCTAGTGACGATAAGACTCCAGACCCCGCTGCCATTTGCGACCGCGCCATGGTCGCTCTGGCAGCGAAAAAGGGTGTCATCGTCTGCTCCATTCTTCCTTCGAGCAGGCAGGCGTTGAAGCCGTGGCACGATGCCCTGGCCGCGGCGGCTTCGCAAAGACTTCCCATTGTCTTCGTGCATTACGCCGATGCCTCCGAACGGGCTGGCGCAGAGAGGCCGAGTCGCAAGAACAAAAATCCTAATGCCTTCGTTCACGGGGTCCCTGCCATCGCCGTTGATGCGCTTGACGCCGTCGCGGTGTATCGCGTCGCCTACGAAGCCATCGTAAGAGCACGCCAGGGGCGCGGCGCAACGCTGCTGGAGTGCGCCACGCACATTGGAATCCCGGTCCATGGAAGCGAAAAGGAAAGCGCGCCATCTTCCAGTCCGCATTTGTCGTCAGATTCGGTGGCCATCATGGAGGCCTACCTCAAAAGCAAAGGAATCGAGCCGGCTCAGCACAATCAACAAATCGTAGCTGCGTTTAACCTTGAACTGGATCTCGCTACCCGATTCCTCGGTCCTTGAGTCCAACGAACAACGCCGCCGTTGGTTTTTCTATCTTCCGGACAACAGAGCACATAGCATGGGCCGGCCAACCAGAATGGTAAAGTGAGGAAATGAGCGTCAGTAAACGCGCAGCCACTGCTTTTGTCATTTCAAGTGCGATTATGCTGGCAGGACTCTTCGCTTTTGGTCCAGCCCTGCTCACAGCCGAAACACCGGGAGCAGGTGCGGCACAGACAGCCGCAGACAACGGCCGTCCGGCCCCGGTTTGCCAGCCCTCGACGCTCGATTCGCCTTATATTCCAGTCGACAGCTGGGTATATCCCGCTGTCATGCGACTGTACGGACTCGGCTACGTCGACACCGTTTTCCTCGGCCTTCGCCCGTGGACGCGCGCCAGCCTTGAACACATGCTTGAAGACACGAGCGCGCGCATTGAAGACGCGCAGGACGCACCGGACGCAGCAACAGCCGAGGCCCAGGAAATCTATGAGGCTCTGGATCGCGAACTTCATCCTGACATGCAGGGCCCGTGCGGCGTATTCGGAGGCAAGACACGCATTGAATCCATCTACTCCACGTCGCGGGCTATCACTGGTACTCCGCTCCACGACAGCTTCCACCTCGGCCAGACAGTCATCAATGATTACGGCCGCCCCTACGAAAACGGCTTCAACAACTACTCCGGCATAAGTGGCTATGCGTCGGCTGGCCGCTTTCTGCTCTACGCGCGCGGCGAGTTTCAGGCAGCGCCGTCGGCAGCAGGGTTCTCGCCATTGCTTGCGCAAACGCTCTCAGGTCTTGACAATGTTCCGTTCCTCGACCCCCCAACCGGTACGCCTTACGCGCAGGCCACGATACCGATGGGGCCGATCGGTTCCATTACCCACGGCCGCATCATTGAGGCCTATGTCTCGACAAACCTCCTCAATCACGAAATCTCTTTTGGCAAGCAGGACGACTGGACCGGGCCCGGACAGGGTGGCGCTTTCGCCTACTCCAACAACGCCGAAAACATCTATTCCTTCCGCATCAACCGCATCGAGCCGCTGCACGTGCCGGGACTCTCTTATCTCACTGGACCCTTTCGTTATGACTTCCTTATAGGTTCACTCAAGGGACACACGGCACCCAATGACCCATGGGTTCACGTCGAGAAGATCAGCTTTCGTCCGACACAGAATCTTGAATTTGGCTTCGAACGCACCGTGATCTGGGGCGGCAAAGGACACGAGCCCATCACGCTGCATAGCTTCCTCAAAAGCTTCTTCAGCTTCTCGGCCACAACGCCGGCTGTGAAATTCAGCCGCAACGATCCGGGGGCGCGTTTTGGATCATTCGACTTTAACTATCGTCTGCCCTATCTGCGCAACTGGCTCACGCTCTACACCGACGGAGAAGTCCACGACGACGTCTCGCCTATCGACGCGCCGCGCCGCGCGGCCTGGCGCCCGGGACTGTATCTCTCGCATGTGCCGGGAGTGCCCAAGCTTGACTTGCGCGCCGAAGCAGTGACGACTGACCCGCCAGTCTCCACCAGCGTTTCAGGCCGGTTCATGTACTGGGAATCGGTGCAGGTCCAGGGCTACACCAACAACGGCCAACTCTTTGGTGACTGGATTGGCCGCGAAGCCAAAGGCGGCCAGGGTTGGATCACGTATCATCTCAGCGGCAACGAGTGGATCCAGGTGGGCGTGAGGAATCAAAAGGTAGCCAAGGACTTCATTCCCGGCTCAACCACTCAGTTACGGCCTGGGGGAAGCCTCATCGAGGGGGGCACGACGCTCAACGATTTCAACATTCAGGCCGTCAAGCGCATCGGCAAGGATTTTGAAATCAACGGAAACTTCGCGCTCGAACACTGGAAGGCGCCGATCTATCTGCCAGGCCAGCAGACCGTGACCACCACCACGATCAAGCTCACCTGGTTCCCCGAGCGAAAAGTCAGCTTCTGATCTCTTCGGCTCTCGTTTCAACGCACCACGACAACCGGGGTGCCCCATCCTTGCGACGTCTTTGTTTCTGTCGCAAGGGTGGGAAACCACGAACCCAATCACGCCGGGGACCTTAAGTCTCGCTTGACTCACTCTTCCCGCATCAGCTTAACGGGATTCACCGCCAAAGCTTTTTGCGCCGGAATCCATGCCGCCGCAAGCCCCAGCACCAGCATGGTTAAAACTACGCCGCCGAGAACCACCGGATCGTTCGGCGAGGCTTGGTACACGATGAACGACAGCACTTTCGTCGCCAGAAGCCCCAGCGCCAGTCCAGCCACCGAGCCCACCGAGAGGAGCACAAAGGAGCGCCCCAGGGCCGTCTGTAACACCTGCTTTCGCCGCGCGCCGAGCGCCATGCGAATCCCAAGTTCGCGCAGCCTTTTGCTCACGGTATACGAGGCCATGCCGAAGATCCCCGTCACCGCCAGCATCGCGCCCAGCAGCCCCAGCACTCCGAGCGCCACCGACGCCACGTGTGCGGCAAACATCGCTGAACCCATTGCCTGTGTCCACGGCCTCACGGTGAGAGGCATTACCGCGTCAAGCTCGTGCAACGTCTTCTCCAGCGCCGCGGAAATCTCCTGCGGATCGCGGTTCGAACGCACAAGCAGCCACGTGTTGCTCGACTGCTGTTGCTGAAACGAGAAGAACACCGCCGGCTGCTGATCCTCGGTCAACGTGCGGTACTTTCCGTCTTCCACAACGCCCACTACTTCCGCGCGCTGTCCACCGTTGAACTTGAAATGACCTCCGACCGCTTTGTTTACCGATCCAAAAATCTTGACCGAAAACTGCCGGTTGACCAGGGCCACCGTTGGCGCCTTGGCGTCGTCCTGTATTGTCAGGTCTCTGCCCGCCAGCAGACGGGTGCCTGCGGCTTCGATATAGCCCCCCGAGATGTGGTAATTCATGGCCTCGGCAACCTGGTTGGTGGGACGGAAATCGGTGGTGCTGTCGGCGAAAACATCCGAGTCCCCACCCTCCAGGCCCAGCGGCAGGTGGTCGACATAGCCCACTGCCGTCGCTCCCGGAATGGCCGCTGCTGCTTCCAGCATGCGCCGCTGCATCTGCAACTCCCGCTCGCCGGTGTAGCCAGACATATGCAGTTCAGTTCCCGCGAGCACCACGTTCTGCGGCACAAATCCGAAATTGCTGTGCATCGACCGCGCCAGTCCGCGCACCGCCACCAGTGACGACGTCACTAGCACCGCACAAATCGCAATCTGCAAGGCCAGCAGAACATCGCGCAACGTTAACCGCCGCACCCCGCCAACGCCAGCCGCACCGGTGCGAATCACCTGCCAGGGATCGGCGCGCAGGACCTGGCGCACCGGCAACATCCCAAACAGGAGGCCGCTGGCCAGGGCCAGCAACAACGCCACGACGTACGTGCGCGCATCTGCATTCACTGGCACGTTAATGGGAGTATCCGGAATCGGCTGCCATGTACTCAGGAAGCGCAAAACCACGACGCCTCCAGCGAGGCCGGTCGCTCCCCCAGCGAGCGAAACCAACACAGCCTCCGTCAGCATCTGGCGCAGGATCATCCCTCGTCGCGATCCCAGCGCCAGGCGCATTGCCGTTTCCTTCGCTCGATCCGCAGAGCGCGCCGCAAATAGACTTCCCAGGTTCGCGCATGCGGCCAGCAGAATGAGACCAGCCAACAGCATGAGGCCGGCCATGAATGCCCGCGCCGGGCCGCCCAGCATGTCCCCGATCAGCCCCGGCCGCGCTAGAGTGAACTTCACACCCTCGTCGTCTGTCGGGTAAGTTTTCGCGAGCCATCTTCCAACGCTATTCAGGTCCTCCGTCGCCTGAACCGCCGTCACCCCCGGCTTCACCCTTCCCACCACAAACCCGTTATGATTGCCGCGCTGGTTCAGCTCGTTGTAGCCCTCAATCACTGGCTGCTCCACGAGCGGAATCCACATCGCCGGCGCAAAGAACAGCTCCGTACCCCGAAACCCCGGAGGCGCCACGCCAATGATCGTCAGCAGTTGCTTATTCACCCCCACCGTCCGCCCAACTACACCCGCATCGCCGTGAAAATGGCTATGCCAGTACGCGTAGCTAAGCACCACATAGGGGGCGCTGCCCGCCCCTTGCTCATCGGTGGCGTGATAAAGGCGGCCCAGGTAGGGCTGAATTCCTAATACGTCGAAATAATTTCCACTTGCCAGGTGGGGCCACGCAGTCGACGGACTGCCCCCCGTATCCACCCCAACCGGCCCCATAATCTGCTCCATTACGATCCCATCAAACGCCCGGTTCCGGTCCCGCATATCCACATAATCGAGATACGAATGCGAAGGAAACTGGAAGCGCTGCACCTCGTAGAGACTCTGCGCATGCGGCAATTTCACAGGCTGCAACACCACCGCATTCAGCACACTGAACACCACCGCGTTCGCCCCAATGCCCAGTGCCAGCGTCACAATCGCCGTCAGCGTAAATCCCGGAGACTTTCTCAACTTCCGAAGTGCGATCTTCAGGTTATTCGTCATGTGCGCTTACCTTGTCGTGGAATACGTCTCTGCGTCGGTAATGGTTCCGATTGAGTTCGCTTTACTTCAAACGCATTCCGAGCGCTTTCTTCGCCGTATGGAAAGGCGGAGTTCGGATCGAACACGATTGGCGCGGCCAAGGGACGACATGTTCTCGCGCCTGAATACGCAAAGGTTGGTTGAAACTGGAGGCTATTGCGCCCGGGGTCATTGACCGGATGCAGGACCTCGCCGTGATCCGCAAGCCGAAGCAGTAAGGATACAAACGAGCGGGGCGCGCCGAGCAGCAAGGCGCCTCGCAACTAGCAATACCCATCCTGACAAAGATTGCGATTGGATCGAACGCGATTGCCGTGACTGCGTTATGGATTCGCGCCTTGCGTTCCTGTGCCTTTTTGCCGCGTCAGCACATACGACTTGCGGCGGTCCTTCGACGCGTGGTCGATCTGCTTCCAGAACGCAACGAAGTAGTCAATGGCCGAAACCGTGGAAACGACAACTGTGAAGTAGATGGCAGCAATCGCGATCCACTCCACGGGAATGACCAGAACGCCAAACTGCCACTGGAACCAGCGATGCGCCAGCACCGCAGAGACCACGCACACAATCTGCACGACGGTCTTGAGCTTGCCAAGTTCGCTGGCCTGGATCGTGAAGCCTTCAGTCGATGCAATTGAGCGAAGCCCGGAGATGAGGAACTCGCGCGCGATGATGACAACGACGATCCACACTTTGACTACGTGAGGGTTGTAGGCCACTAGGGCAATCAGCGCGCCGGTGACCATGATCTTGTCGGCGATGGGATCGAGCAGCATGCCCATCGTGGTGATCTGCGCCCGCTTGCGCGCCAGGTATCCGTCGAGGCCATCGGTGATTGAGGCCAGAACGAAGAGGACCGAAGCCAGAATCTCCTGTTCACCGTTTGGTCCCTGCAAGGGGAAATGCGGTGACAGTATCCACAGAAGGAGCGGGATCATGGCAATCCGGCTCAGCGTGATGGAGTTGGGGAGATTCACGTTCTTCTCATTAGTCCAGTTGAGTCTTTCTGAAATCGGACCAGTTCGGAACCTGGTTGTTGAGGGGGTTCCAAACTTTTGTACCAACGTGCGGCGATTTTGCAACTGCAACTACAACTATAGACCGCTTCGCGGAGGCCTCTCAAACCGATGATCCTGGATGTCAGTTTGGCGCTTGCCAGATGTTACCGATCGTTTTTGCCTCGGATTACCGCTTGAGGACTTTGGTTGACAGGACAGCGAGAAACGGCTGTTGGCTCTTCAGAATGGACGATTTAGCGGCGGAGAGCGAGTACCATGCGCCGCGATCCACTTCAGGAATTTCGATCATGCGGCCCGAGCGCGGCGGCCACTCCATCATGCAGAGATTGCTGGTCAGCTTCGCAGGATCGCAGTCGCCTTCAAACGCCCATGCGCTCACCAGCTTGCCGCCCGCTTGCCGCACCGTACCCAGATCGATGAATTCGCCGCCTGCTTCGAACCCGGTTTCCTCGTGGAACTCGCGCCGCGCCGCATCCAGCGGAAGCTCGCCTTCGGTGTATTCGCCCTTGGGAATCATCCACCCGCCCACATCCTTTTTGGCCCAGAAGGGTCCTCCGGGATGGACGAGGAACACTTCAAGATCTGTGGCTCTGCGACGAAACATTAAAAGGCCCGCACTTCGCTTTTCCATTGCGACCAGTATAAGTTCACTCATCGTTTACCCCTGAGGGCGAATGTTTGTGCTCGACGCTCCACTCACGGCCGGAGCTTGCGGCCGCTTACTAACGAACACGTCTTTGCGTCTTGCTCGGATTCCTGATTCGACTGAAGATTCGGCTCACCATTCGAGAAAACAAGTGTCCCAATGAAATGCCGGATCGCGTGCTTCAAATCGCTTCCGGAATTCTCCTCCCCTGATCTGAAAGCCAAAAAGAAGAGGACCCCATGTTCGTGTGCAAGACTTTTTCACTCCTGCTTCTAAGTTGCACCTTCGCATCCTGCCAGGTTTCTCCCCACCACGAGTCTGTTGATCCAGCCAACGGAAGCATCTTCGTTGGCGCGGCATTCACCAGCAATAACCCCGCGAATGGCACTGTCGGTCTGGGAGGTGGAGCATCCTTCCACGTTTACCGCATGCTCGAAGCGGTCGGCGAAGTCGACAGTTATATCGGCTATCCTGGCACCGCGAATACGACTACTCTTATGGACTACCTGGTTGGGCCTCGGTTTTCTGCGAACCGCGGCTCCCGGTTCTCTCCCTTTGCTGATTTTATGGTCGGTGGCCAGACCCTGCACAACTCAAGCACGCAACATTCGTACTATTACGCAAATGGCGGAGGCGCTGCACTGGCGGCAGACGGCGGAATTGACATAAAGATCACCTGCCGTCTGGCCCTCCGTGCTCAGGCCGGCTTCATCCACAGTACGTTTGCTACGCCGCCCACCACGACATCGAACAATCGGATGCGGGCGGCGTCCTTTCTTGTGTTCCAGTTCTGAGCTAGACTTCTTCTCTTTAAACTGCTAAAAGGATGGGCCGCCGAAGCGGCCCATCCTTTGGTGATATTTGACTGAACCTGGAAGACTACGCGTAGATCCCACGCTGCTTGATGGTAAACGCCACGCGATCGATAGCCAGCATGTAGGCAGCGATGCGGTTGTTTACGTTGTGGGCCTCGGCGTAGCGAACCACGTCGTCGAAGCTGTCGCGCAGAATCTGCTCCAGCTGCTCGTTGACGATGGCTTCTTTCCAAAAGTAGCCCTGACGGTCCTGCACCCATTCAAAGTAGCTGGCTGTAACGCCGCCGGAGTTGGCCAGAATGTCGGGCACGACGAAGATGCGCTTGTCAGCAAGGATTTCGTCGGCGACGGCGGTGGTGGGGCCGTTGGCGCCTTCCACGATGATGCGCGCCTTGATCTTCTCAGCGTTGCGGCTGGTGATCACGTTCTCAGTCGCAGCCGGTATCAGCACATCGCAATCGGACACGATCAGTTCTTCGCTCGGCATGGCCTCGGCCCCGCGGAAGCCGAGCAGAGATCCATTGCGGTACTTGTACTCGACCAGTTGGTGGATGTCGATGCCGTTCGGATTCGACAGACCTCCCTCTTTCTCAGCGATGCCGACGATCTTGTACCCGTGCTCCATCATTAGGCGCGCGGCGTTTGAGCCAACATTGCCGAATCCCTGGATAATGACGCGGCAGCCGTCGATGGGCATGTTCAAATAGCGAAGGCTCTCGTCGCAAACCACCATCACGCCGCGTCCGGTTGCTTCGACGCGACCGCGCGACCCGCCGATATTCAGCGGCTTACCCGTTACGACGCTGGTGACCGTGTGGCCCACGTGCATGGAATAGGTATCCATGATCCAGGCCATCGTCTGCTCGTTGGTGTTGACGTCGGGAGCTGGCACGTCTTTTTCCGGCCCGATAAACTCGATGATCTCCGAGGTGTAGCGCCGCGTCATACGCTCCAGTTCACCCTGGCTCATCTTCTTCGGATCGCAAATGACTCCGCCCTTGGCTCCGCCAAACGGAATATTTACGACTGCACACTTCCAGGTCATCCAGCTCGCCAGAGCGCGCACCTCGTCGAGGGTCACTTCAGGGGCGTAGCGGATACCACCTTTCGCGGGCCCCCGGGCAATCGAGTGTTGAACCCGGAATCCGGTAAAAATCTCAATGCGGCCATCATCCATGGTCACAGGAAAGTGAACGATAATTTCGCGCGCCGGCGTCCTCAGCAGTTTCCAAAGCCCTTCGTCCAGATTGAGCTTGCGTGCTGCAAAGTCGAACCGCGCGCTTTGCGCTTCCCAGGGGTTGATCTCCTGGTCCAATGTCATTGTTGCCGGTACCATACCATCTCCAATTCTTTCGCCTGCCGCGGAAAGGCCTGAGGCCCTTTCACGAGCCAACTGATAGACGCAGCAGGATTTCTCCGGTTTTCGGAGCTATTCATTTCTATTCTAATGGAGCACCAGGATTCCCCTGAGCCATTCTTTTGGGTCTCTGCCCTGTCGGCAATCGCCCAAACCCATGTGAGTCTAGGCCTCACATACAGCCCCGTCAAGCCGGTGAGAACCAGCCTAGGAACCCCCAGGTACTGTGCAGATTCCGGACCGGAAGAGGTTGATTTCTAGATGTGGCGGTCAGGTTTGCCGGGCAGATCACCTGCGGGTTGATGCCATATTTTCGGTAATTCTCTGTGTACGAACAGTATTTCCGTCTCGCATATAGACTCTTGGATGTAGAGCACTAACGATAAGATAGCTATGCCCTACAACGTTGGTAATGGACCTCTTGTTGGAGAGAAGCATCAGGCGCACGAGGCTGGGCTAGACTGGCCTAAGCCCCATGTCCTACTCCAACCACAACTTTCCGGCAGCGCTTGCGCCGGAAGCCGTTTTTGCTGCACTATCTGGAGAACCGATGCCAGTTGGAGACAGGATCTTGTTGATCGACGACGATCGTGTCGTCGGCGAAATCGTCTCCGCCCTGGCAAAAGCGATGAGTTTGCACTGCGATGTGACGCGGACATCGGAGGAGTTTTTCAACCGGATCGGCCCGGAAACAAGCCTGATTCTTCTCGACCTGGTCATGCCGGAGATGGATGGAATCGAAATCCTTCGGCTTCTGGGCGAGCGAAACTGCCGGGCGCGCATCGTTTTAATGAGCGGAATCAACATCCGCGTCATCGAAACCGCCAAAAAACTGGCGCAGACGCTAGGTCTTTCCGTCGTTGGGCACCTCCAGAAACCCTTTCCTATCGGACAATTGCAGGAGTTGCTGCTCACCAACGTCGGGCCGGACAAGCCTGCCGCCATGCAGCGCGAAGAACCCCTCGCCATTCCCGACGAAGACCTGCGCCGGGCCTTCGACCTCGACCAGTTCGTCATCTACTATCAGCCGCAAATCCACATCGCCACCGGGGTCGTGACGGGTGTTGAGGCGCTGTCACGGTGGGAGCATCGCGAACTTGGACTCATCTTCCCCGACGACTTCATCCCCAGAATCGAGGCCCTGGGCCTGATGGACCGGTTCTGCTGGATCACCGCGGAACGCGCGCTTAACGAGGTAAGGCAGTTTGCGGGTCCGAATGGACACCTGCCCCGCCTCGCCATCAACGTTTCGGTCAGTTCCCTGCGCGATCTGAAATTCCCAGACATCCTGTTGAACCTGGCGCGCAAATACGACTTTCCGGCCGAGCGCATCGTGCTCGAGATCACCGAGTCGGGTCTGATGGAATTCTCGCTCGCACTGGACGTGCTCACCCGCCTCCGCATGCGCAACTTCCAGCTTTCCATCGACGACTTCGGCACCGGCTACTCCATGATGACGCAGTTGCAGAACGTACCCGCGATCGAACTCAAAATCGACAAGACGTTTGTGCAGTACATGCACGCTAATCACGCGGACTTGGTAATGGTGGAAAAGATCATCGAAATGGGCCATGAACTCGACATGGAAGTGATTGCCGAGGGAGTGGAAACCGAGGAGCAATACACAATCCTGCGCGAAAAGGGCTGTGATGGCGTCCAAGGATTCTTTTTCAGCCGCGCCCTCCCGCCCGCCGAGATCATGCGCTGGCTTGAAACCCATCGAGCCCAGCAAGTACAGTAGTCGCATCGCCGTTCACAGGGATCGAAACGCTCCGGACAAAATCCCCACTTCAGCCAGATCAATTCGGTGATGCGCCTTCATTGCGGTCATCGGAGAGCGCTATGGCAATTGGAGACCCTCATGCGAAGATTCGCAGGCGTAGTGCTCGTCGCTGCGCTTTTGCTCACCGTTTTGTCGGCTCTTGCCCAGGCTCCCATCGCAAAGGCCCCGACCGCAGCCAGCCACGTCGCACAGCCACCGGCCATCAAGCCTGAAACCAGCGCTCCCACGCCAGCCCACCCTCTCGGCCAGGCGGATCTGACCGCTTTTTTCGACGGAATACTTCCCCTGCAGCTTGAACGAAACGACATTGCTGGTGCATCCGTGCTGGTGATGAAGGATGGCAATGTCCTGCTCCAGAAGGGCTACGGATACGCTGACGTCAAATCGAAGAAACCCGTCGATCCGGCGTCGACAATCTTTCGACTGGCCTCAATCTCCAAGCTCTTCACCTGGATCTCGGTGATGCAACTGGGGGAGCAAGGCAAGCTGAACCTCGACACCGATGTCGACCAGTATCTCGACTTCCCGATTCGCCCCGCCTTCAACAAGCCGATCACGCTGCGTAACCTCATGACGCATACGGCGGGATTCGAAGAAACCCTCAATGACATCATCATCACCAATCCCAAACAGGCAATCTCGCTACGTGACTATCTGATTGCCAATCAGCCCATGCGCATTTATCCTCCGGGCGAAATTCCCGCTTACTCAAACTACGGCGTCGGCCTGGCAAGCTACATCGTTCAGCGCATCAGCGGAGAGCCCTTTGAACAATACGTGCAGAAGCACATCCTCGGGCCGCTCGGCATGACACACTCATCGTTCTACCAGCCACTGCAAAAATCCTTGGCGAACCTCCCATCGGATGGCTATCGGTCGAATACCACCAAGCCACCCGTGGGTTTTGAGATCTTCAACCCCGTCGGCGCAGGCGGCCTTTCGTCCAGCGCTGCCGATATGGGTCGCTTAGGCCAGGCGCTGCTGAATGGCGGCGAACTGGACGGGAATCGCATCCTCAAGCCGGAAACACTCGCTTCGATGTGGACGCCACAGTTCCGGGCCAACGATCAATTGCCGCCGATCTGCATGGGCTTCTACGAGGACTGGCGCAATCATCTGCGTTGGATCGGGCACGAAGGAGATCTGATCGCGTTTCACAGCCTGTTCTTTGTGGAACCGACGCAGAAGATCGTGCTTTTCGTCTCCTACAACTCGGCAGGTGGCGGCGCGGAGCCTCGGCCGGAAATTATCAACTTCTTCTCGGACCGCTACTTCCCCGGCGCCCCCGACGTTCACTATTTGAAGACGCCGGTGAATCAACTGAAGGACATTGCAGGAACATACGAGTCGACGCGCCGCGACGACACCACCAAATTCAAGCTTTCAACGTTGTTCGGACAGCGCAGCGCATCGGTCGACAAGGACGGCGTTCTCAAGATCGACGGTGCGCGAGATTTGCGGAATCATCCCATCAAATGGAAGCCGATTGGCAAAGATCTCTGGCAGGCTGAAGGCGAACAGGCCCATATCTTTGCCATCCGCAACGCTGACAACAAGGTGGTGCGCCTCGCCGTCGATTTTCCCGGCGTGCAAATGCAACGCGTGCCCTGGTATGAAAACCAGTCGTGGGTATTGATCGCTCTCTGGTCGAGCATCGGAATCCTCGCGCTCGTGATTCTCGCAAGTCTCATTCGTACCTGGCGCCGTCTCTTCCAGCGCAAGCGGTCCCGGCCTGAGCCGCAGCCGGGAACCATCTGGCTCACGGCTGCGCCAAGGCTGGCAGCTTTTGTATGGGTCTTCTTGATCGGCGCGATGCTGGGCTATTTCGCTGTGAAGGGCGACGACCTCATGCCACCCACCCCCGCGTGGTTCAAGTGGTTTATCGCGGAGAACTTCGTCGCCATGCTAGCCATCATCGTGAGCACCATCGCGGTGATTGCCGGATTCGACGCCTGGGGCCGCAAGGTTCGCTTGATTACCAAGCTCAAGTTCTCGTTCGTTGCCCTCGCTTGCGCCTTCCTGAGTTGGTTTGCCATTCACTGGCACATCATCGGGCCAACGCACCGGATTTGATGGGGAGCAGTGTATAACTCTCAACTCTTCGGCCTCAACCGAATTTCGAGCGTGAGCTCTTCTCCCGGTTTGAGAAGGACTGCATTGCGCAAGTCGCCCCGACCGAGCGAGTACGTCCAATCATCGTATCCATCCTTCGATACCACCATGGTCACAGGAGTGTCGGAAGGCACAAGGACGCGAAACTTTGCATTGGTGAGACCGCTTCCGCTGAGAAAGATGCGTGGATGGGAAGGCAACCGAAACGTGACATTTGCATCCATCGGCTTGCCCGTAATCGCATCGGCCACCGTGCCAATTAGAATGCCAGCCTGCTTTCCCAAATGCGCCGTAACGCTCTGGAACGGGTGCTGGGGCGATATGCGAACCTCAGGCGGTCGAGGAGTCTGTGCTGCGAAAAACGCGAAGTGCTGTTCGGGGTATGCGTCTTCCACTTTGGATGCCGTAACGGCGTAGTTGCCAAATTCGCCAATGTTGATGGTACATGTTCCGTTCTCATCCGATTTGCACGATCGCAAAAGCCCTTGAATTGGACGATCCAAAGGCATGGCCTCGGCGACGGCACCGGCTACGGACTCACCTCTCCCATCCATGACCGTCACATGTATCGCGGCTGTTGTCTGCCCATACGAAACGATCGCGGCGATGAGAATCCCGAGAGATGGAATCAGAAACGGACGCATATTCTTCCTCCGTTCTGGAATGCTTATTGCGTAAGATTGTAGCCCTCGGCACGGAGACCAGGCAGTGGCCTCCCACATTACACTGGAAGCTGTGAAGCCCACATCGAATCTCATCCAACCCAGCCGCAAGGACTTTTTGGCGCTCGCCAAAAAGCACACGCTCGTCCCCGTCTACCGCACGCTCACGGCCGACCTTGAGACTCCAGTCTCGGCCTTTCTGCGCGCGGCCTGGCAGGAGCGCGAATGCTTTCTGCTGGAGTCGGTCGAGAACGGCGAGCAAGTGGGCCGCTACACCTTCATCGGGCTAAACCCTTACAAGCGCATCGTCGCCCGCGGCCAGCAGATCGACATCACCGAAGGCGGACGCTCGACCCGCATCGAGGGCGATATCTTCCACGTGTTGCGCGAGGCCCTCAGCGGCCACAAACCTGCGCGCATTGCCGGATTGCCCCCCTTCACCGCCGGCGCCGTCGGCTTCTTCGCCTATGACGCTGTCCGCCAGATCGAGCGCCTGCCCAATTATGCCAAGGACGAACTCCGCGTTCCCGATGCGTGCCTGCTCTTCTTCGACGAAGTGCTGGCCTTTGACCATGTGCGCAAACAGATCTGGATGGTGGCCACGGCGGACGTCACGCTTGGCAAACCCGATGAAGCTTACGCGAAGGCCGTGAAGCGGCTCGCAAAGCTTGATAAACGCCTCGCCACGCCGCTGCCGAAGTTGCCGCAGGCCCGCACCTCTAAGCCCGTGCAAGTAAGACGACGCACCAGCAAGAGGAACTTTCTCGCCGCCGTCGAGCGCACGAAGGAATACATCGCCGCGGGCGACATCTTTCAGGCCGTGCTTTCGCAGCGTCTCGATGTGTCCACGGGCATGGATACCTTTCAGGTTTATCGTTCGCTGCGCACGGTGAATCCCAGCCCGTACATGTACTTCCTGCGCTTCACGCCGGATGGGCCGCTCAGCTCCACGACAAAATCGAAGCCATCGAACACCGTGGAGCTTGCCGGATCGTCGCCGGAGCTACTGGTGCGAGTCCACGATGGCAAAGTGGAATACCGGCCGATCGCAGGGACCCGTCCGCGCGGAGCGAGCGAAGCCGAAGACCTTCGCCTCGAAGAAGAAATGATGCACGACGAAAAAGAACGCGCTGAGCATGTGATGCTCGTCGACCTCGGCCGCAATGATGTGGGTCGCGTGAGCGAATTTGGCAGCGTCAAAGTCGACCGCCTGATGTTTGTCGAGCGGTACAGCCACGTGATGCACATCGTCAGCGCGATTGAGGGCAAACTGAGGCCTGAACTGACCGCCGTCGATGCTCTCCGCGCCTGCTTCCCTGCCGGAACACTTTCCGGCGCGCCCAAAGTCCGCGCCATGGAGATCATCGAAGAATTGGAACCATCGCGTCGCGGTACCTATGGCGGCGCCGTGCTCTACGCCGACTTCTCGGGCAATCTGGACTCGTGCATCGCCATCCGCTCCCTGCTGACTACCGGCGGCAAAGGATACGTGCAGGCCGGTGCCGGCATCGTCGCTGATTCTGTCCCCGAACTTGAACACCAAGAATCGCTCAACAAGGCCCAGGCCGTAATTCGCGCGATTGAACGCGCCCGGGAACTATAGCATCCGGTCAAATCGACTCCCCGTTCGTTTCTGCATCTATGCCTAGACGGGGTACGCACGTCTCACCCCGTGCCGTACTGCTCCAGAGTGCCTCAATGCCAAAACCTAAAACGCCCAGACCCGAGCCTCCTCAACCTGCAACCGGAAGCCAGCAGAAGGATCTCGAGCGCCCGTCTGCCGAAGATATCTACGAGCAGGTTTCTACCAATGCCCGGCAGGAGCTTGCCCGCTCCTCTGTTGCGCTCGGCCTGTCCGGCTTCGGCGCGGGGGCCTTCATGGGACTGTCGGCCCTGGCCACCGCCATCGCAGTTGCCTTGCTGGGCGCTTCCCCGCACGCGCGCATCCTTTCGCGCATGTTTTATCCCCTCGGATTCATCGTGGTCATCATCGGGCGTTCCCAGCTATTCACTGAAAACACGCTCTATCCCGTGGCGCTGGTGCTCACCGAGAAACGGCAGTTCTGGAACACCATGCGCCTCTGGGCCATTGTGCTGCCGACCAATGTTCTCGGGGCCTTCGTCTTTGCGCTTCTAGCTGCGCGCACGTCGGCGCTCGATCCCTCCTTTGTTTCTGCCATGAGCATTCTCGGAGCCAATGCTCTCGCCCATCCCGCCACTACCGTGTTCTGGTCGGGCGTCATCGCCGGATGGATGATTGCCCTGGCGGCATGGCTTGTCTCGGCATCGCATTCCGTCACCGGTTCGGTGATGGTGATCTGGATGTTGACCTATGTTGTCGGGTTGGGCGACTTTGCGCACTGTATCGCCAGTTCGGGAGAGATCTTCGTAACCATTCTGACCCACCATGCGCCGTGGACGGCCTTCCCGCAGTGGTTCTTTCCGGCGGTCGCGGGCAATATTGTCGGAGGCATCTTCCTGGTCACGATTCTGGAGTACGGCCAGGCCATTTATGGCAGCGAGCCGTGAAAAGAGACCGCTAGCGCGGCTATTCCGCGCCAAACAGCCGGCGGAAGAAGTGACCCATCCGCGCCATGAATCCCGGCTTCTTCTCCCCTTTGACCTTGGGCGGCTTCCTCTTCACTACGTGTATCCGCGGCGCTGGACTTCCGCCTGTCGCCGTAACGGTCGCAGTCTCGGGCGACTCCTCACGGCTCTTGTGCACAAAGGTGTCTGTCGCTTCGGTGGGCGCGCTGGCGGGCGTCACACCCTGAGGCCCCGCTGGCGCAAGCGGCGCAAGTCCTGCACTCTGCGCCTCGGGGAAGTCATTGGTGTTGGGATGCACCGGCGCCGGGCAGCCGCAGGACTCCTTCTCCTGATCGACCACCGAATACACGCTGCCGTGCTGGAACATCACGCGCTGTCCCGCCTGCACCCGATAAATGCCGCCATCAAAAACGCTCGTCACCAGCACATAGGGCGCATTCACGCCCGCATTGTCCACACACGTGTCGCCATGCTGGCCAAGCCGCACCTTTACATCCGCCGCGCCAGGACCGCCTATCAAAATCCGGAAGTCGGGTGTGAGAAGAACGTCGGAATTACGGCCCGTCGCAAAGCTTGCTTCGAGGGCCCCATGATCGAGCACCATCATCAAACCGGGGACCTCGCCCTTGGGTATGCTGGCGTCGGCAGCCAGCTTCACGGTCGTGGAGGCGCAAACGCGCAATACACCGCGCCGCGGCAGGGTTACTTCGGTCGTGTCCGTGCCCGAGGTGATGGCGCCGTTGTTGGCGATCATGGCACGCCCATTCGCTACCTGCAGCGCCCCGGTCACCATGGCGGCGCTGGCCGGATCTTTGCTGTCCAGTGGAACGATCGCGATCGGTCCGGCTTGCGTGGCCCCATAGGTGGTGCTCTCCGGGGGCGCCGTCGGCGCGCTCGGCTGTGTGTCAGAAGGAGGCGTAGGCTTGGCCTTCGGCGCCTGGGACCACAGAAGAGGGCCTGCGCAGCACGCTCCGCATACCAGAATCCAATACAGCTTGTATTTCGCGGGCCTCTGGGGATCTCGCATCGCGCCTACATTTCCAGGAAGTTGCGGATCATCTGGTGACCGCCTTCCGTCAGGACGGACTCGGGATGAAACTGTACACCCTCGACCGGAAGGGTGCGGTGGCGCAACCCCATAATGACAGATCTGCCGTTCATCCTTGCCCCGTCCGCTTCCGGCGTCCGGGCTGTAACCTCAAGCTCCTTCGGCAGCGATTTCTCCTCAACGATCAGGGAGTGATAACGGGTGCACGTAAGCGGGGTCGGCAATCCAGAAAAAATGCCCTTGCCGTCATGATTCACCTTGCTCGTCTTGCCGTGCATCAGGCTCTGTGCGCGCACTACCTGGCCACCAAAGGCCTCGCCGATCGCCTGATGTCCCAGGCACACGCCGAGGATCGGGGCTTTGCCCGCCATGTGACGGATAAGTGGAACCAGAATTCCCGCTTCGCCCGGCGTACATGGTCCCGGCGACAGAAGAAGGCGGTCCGGATTCAGCGCTTCCACCTGTTCAACAGTGAGCTCGTCATTGCGCCGAACCAGCACATCCGCCCCAAGTTCGCCAAGGTATTGAACAAGGTTGTAGGTGAAGGAATCGTAGTTATCGAGGACAAAAACCATCGGTAAGACCAGTGTAGCGCGAGCGGCAATCGGGTCGCCGGTGGCAAAGAAATTAGCGATCCCCTCGCCACCCGACGAAGAGTTCGCTGAGACGGTGAAGGAGCAATGCTTGCCTACAGGCGGCAGTTTTGAAAGACTGGCCTTGGTCCGCAATGATGGTTCTCCATTTTCTGATCCAAGGCCGCGTGCAGGGCGTGGGATTTCGCTGGTTCGTTCATCGCGAAGCCAGCGAGCTTGATCTGCGCGGCTGGGTGCGCAACACCGAAGAAGGCGATGTGGAAGTCGTCGCTTCCGGAACCGCCGAAGATCTCGCTGAACTGCGCGCAAGCCTTCGACGCGGTCCGCGCGGCAGCCGGGTCGACCGCCTCATCGAGCACTACTTGGACGACAAAGAGGCGGCGGAACTGGATGCATTCCGAATCGAAGGGGCGTGGTGAGAAGAAAATCGATCGGGGAATAGGCTGTCAGATCGATCCTCGAAGCGAATCCTCCATCCGACCGACGAATTCCGTGGGGTCCGCGGAGAATTGCGATTCCCGCGATTTCAGTCTCGGCTCTTTACTCCCTGTTTTCACTGGTCCCGCTCCTCTATAATCTGTAGGGAAGCAAAGCTGACAATCCTGCCGGTTCCCTTCCTGCAATTTCTTCAAGCTTCGGCTTGAACTGGTCTCGAGGAGCAAGCGAACGCATGTCCGAAGCAATCAAGCCAATCGATGTGGAAGCCCTGAAGGCGCTGGTGCGGACCGTGCCGGATTTTCCCAAGCCGGGGATCTTGTTTTATGACATCACCACGCTGCTGAAGGACAAGACCGGCTTCGCCAAGCTGATTGACTTGCTCGCCGCTCACTACATCGAACACGATGTTGACCTTGTGCTCGGCATCGAGGCCCGGGGATTCATCTTTGGGCCGGCTCTCGCCTACCGGCTCAATGCGGGATTCGTGCCGGTCCGCAAACCGCGAAAACTGCCGGCGCCCGTGGCCCGCGTGACCTACGATCTTGAGTACGGATCGGACACGCTCGAGATTCATACAGATGCGATCCAGCCCGGCCAGCGCGTGGTGCTCGTAGACGATCTGCTCGCGACCGGTGGAACCATGGAAGCAACGGTCAAGCTGGTAAATGAACTCGGCGGCGAAATTGCCGGGCTTGCCTTTGCCGTGGAACTTGACTTCTTGAAAGGCCGCGACCGATTCAAGAAGTACGACGTCTTCAGCCTTCTGCACTACGATGAGTAGGCACGCTAGTACGCGTTTTCGGAGACTTCTTCACCCCCGTCTGATGAACCGCCGGCGGGCTCGGCTTGCAGCATTTGCGCGTCGGCGAAGCGATAGCCTACATACACATCCGTGAGCAGGTAAACGGGGTTCGACGGATCGTCCTCGATTTTCTTACGCAATTGGCGAATGAAGGTGCGCAGATACTCTACCTCTTCGCGGCAGTCGGCGCCCCATACCGCTGTGAGCAGCTTCGCGTAGGAAACAACGCGTCCCGCACGGCTCATCATGGTGTAAAGAATGTCGTACTCCTTGCGCGTGAGATGCACGGACTGGCCGCGCTTTGTAACGCTGCGCTTCGAGGGGTTGAGGCGAATTTCTCCGATCTCGATGGGGGCATCTTCGGCGCGCGCCGGGGCGTGCACCCGGCGCACCGCTGTACGGATACGCGCAATCAGCTCGCGTGTGCTGAAGGGCTTGGTGATATAGTCATCGGCGCCGAGTTCGAGAGCCTCCACTTTTTCACTTTCACCGTCGCGCACCGTGAGCATCAGTACCGGCAGCCGGGGAGCAAATGCGCGGATGCGGCGCAGTGTCTCAATTCCCCCGATGCCCGGCATATTGATGTCGAGAAGCACCACGTCGTATTGACCGGAATGCAGCAACTGGAGCGCCTCTTCTCCGCGCGACGCTTCGCTGAATTGAAATCCAAGTTCAGCAAGCGGCGGCTTGAGCGCCCGGCGGATGGCGGGTTCATCATCGACGATCAAAATGCGAATGGCGGGCTGGTTCATTTGGATTCCCTCTTTCGTGCCTGGGATGGGATTGCCGCGTAAAACGTGTTGCCTTCATCCTGGTCGCTGGTAACCCAGACGTACCCATCGTGGATGGTTGCGGCACGCTTGGCTACCGACAGACCGATGCCCGTGCCGGTGGCGCGATTGGCTGAGCCTGACGAGCGATAGTAGCGGTCGAAAATGCGTTCACGATCCGCGATGGGAATAACCGGGCCGAAGCTGTGCACCGAAAAGATGACTTCAGCTTTCGATTGAATGGCGCGAATGGTAATAGCGGTTCCGTAGATCGCGTACTTGCAGGCGTTGTCGATGTATTGCGACAGAAGCATCGTCATCAGACGGCGGTCGCAGCAAAGAACGAGATCGTCGTCGGGCAGGTCAATTGCCACCTTCATCGACGCCAGTCGCTCGCTGAGACTGGCTACGACTTCGTCAATCAGGGCCGCAACCCCAACGGGCGACGCGTGAACGGTGACATCGCCGGCATCGAGCCGCGCGGTCGTCAACAGCCGCGTCGTCAAGTCGTTGAGCAGGTCCGCCTGCTCATTAATGAGCGAGACAAGTTCGCTCTGGCCGGCCGAAAGCTTGCCCATCTCCGAAAGACCTGTAGAAGCGGCGCGAATGGCGGTGAGCGGCGTCTTATACTCGTGCGCCAACGCGTCAAGTACGGTAGAACGAAGCTGCTCGGTCTGACGTTCGGTCTCGATGCGGCTTTCGTTGGCGAAGGCGCGGTAGCGGTCAAAGGTGATAGCCACCAGGGACGCAATCGCATTGTTGGTCAGCGGACTGGTGTCGCCGCGGAGAACAACCGAGCCAATGGGTGCGGTGCCAAGACGAACCACGCGGCGCGCAACCCCCGTTTTCGGATCATCGTCCGAGGTCTCGAAGAAATAAACGTTCTGGGCCAGTTCCTGCGGATCAACGTTCCAAAAGCCGGCCTGGTAGGTCTCATGCAAATCCGAGTCGAAAATCACCACGGCCTCCAAAGCGAATATTTCGTGCACCAGTTCTACGAGTTGTGCGCCGGGCTCGACGTGGAGATTCATCTGGAGCGTCCGCCGCGTGAACTCGTAGAGGTCCTGCATCTGGCCGCCCCAGGAATCGGTTTCGCGTGCGTGCTCGGTGACCCGTGCAGAAAGGCGGCTGATGACCAGTGCGGTGAGAATGAAGGCCACGAGAGCGACGGAATTTGCCGGATCGGTGGCCGGATTGAGCCTGCCAAGACGCGCGGCGAAGTAGCTTTGCACGGCCACCGCGGAAAGAGACACGATGACAGCCTGCCAGAATCCGCACCACAGAGCAGTGGGCAAAATGATGAGCAGATAGAGCATCACGGCCACGGGCAGCAGCCATTGCAACCAATGCGCAAAAACGCCTACCAGCACCACAGAGAGGATGCCGAGTGCGCACTCTGTTGAGAACAGGAGCACCCGCAACCCCGAGCCGCGGGAGCGGCGCGATGCAAACGCGGCGCGAAGCGGAATGTAGGTTCCAGACAACCGTGATCGGCCTTTCTGTTGAATGCATGCGGTGCAATGGCTCGAGCGGGAGGTGAGCGCAAACAACGCTGGCAGATCTCAATGCGATTCGATCTGTATGGCTTGGCTCGAAGGATGACTCTCTCGATCGGCGCAACAACCATGGCTCGACAAAAAGCCGATTCAGAGAGCTTCCCGCGGGCACCTTTAGTTCCCAGGTGGGGCATCGTGCGCGGGAAGATTGTTTCTAAGATATTAACAGTTCCTCATTTGATTTTTATTCTGCAGGGCGTACTGGATATCATCGCGCGCCCGCCGATGGCTCACCGAGAGTGAGGCCCCATCCGCGCTCTGCCAGCAATAACGCCTTCTCCATACGATTTCTTTCTCTAATCCTCATCCCTTCTTTATGCATTGTTTGCATTACTAGTAATCAGCCGCAGCGATTCAGGCCCCCAGACGGAGCAGCGCCAAACGCGCATGACTTCAAGATCTTTTCTCGGCAAGAAGCAATCCCCTTGCGTCTTCCCGTGGTTTGACTGGAAGGTAGTCCTCACTAAAGAGATTGAGTCAACAACCTCACTTCTCAAATAAAAAATCATTCGATTCATACCCAAATCTCGTTCAGGAGGAATTGTGTCGATGTTCAGCAAGGTGAATCACATCATTCTCCAATCGTTGAGCGCTGCGCTGTTCGTTACAGCTGTCGCAGCAGGTGCGCAGACAGCGACTCCAGCCGCAGCGGCTCCCGCAGCACCGGCAGATCAGGCACCAGCGCCAGCACCAGCAGCAGCGGCGCTTGCCCCGCTCACCACGCCCTCAGTCACTGGTCCGCTTGCATGGCTGTCGCCGGCTAACTTTGACGCCGGACCGTTTGGCAAGATCTCGGCGAATGGTATTGTCACTGGCTCCGGCATGGTGCAGAGCAATCACGTGCCCGGTGACGACGTTCAGCAAGCCGCGCTCAGCAACGGCCAGATTTTCATCCAGAAGGCAGACGGAAAGTTTCAGTGGTACGTGCAGGCAGGCGCTTATACTCTGCCCTCCCTCGCGACGCCGTTCCTGCCGGCCGACAAGACCGTGAGCAATTTCTATGGGCCAGTGCCCGTCGCCTTTGCCAAGATACAGGCGGGGAAGAACACCCAATTCCTCATCGGCGCCTTGCCTACGCTGATGGGCGCCGAGTATACGTTCACGTTCGAAAACATGAACATCGAGCGCGGCCTCCTCTGGAACCAGGAGAACGCCGTCAATCGCGGAATCCAGGTAAACGAAACACTGGGTAAGTATTTCACCGCTTCATTAAGCTGGAACGACGGATACTATTCCAATCGCTATTCGTGGTTGAGCGGCTCTCTGACCTATACCAAGGGACCGCACAGCGTGATATTTGCCGGAATGGGGAACGCCGGTCAGACCGCTTTTCAGACGCCTGCCACCCCGGTGCAGAACAACAGCTCGATGTATGCAGTCATCTACACCTACACCAAGGGCGCTTGGATCGTTCAGCCGTACTACCAGTACAGCAACGTTCCCACCAACCCCAGCGTCGGTGTTGTACAAGGTGCGTCAACGAACGGCGGTGCGCTGTTAATAAGCCACGCCTTCAAACACGGATTCTCGCTTCCGGCACGCGTGGAGTACATCACCACTTCAGGAAGCAATTCCAACGAGGCGGTCAATCTCTTGTTTGGCCCCGGCAGCGCGGGTACATCCCTGACAGCAACTCCAACCTTCCAGAAGGGCGGCATGTTCGTCCGCGGCGATGTCTCCTGGACGCATGCCAACAGCTACACACCGGGAGACGTCTTCGGCCAGTCCGGGACGAATGCCAACCAGGTTCGAGCCATTGCTGAAGTCGGCTTTATCTTTGGCAACAACATCGAAAAATAGCGCAATTCGCTGAAATCTCCTGTCCCTGCGGTAACAATCAACACTCCGCAGGGGCAGACTGAAACCGGCGAACTCATGACCTCAAAAAGCCTCGGTTTCTTCATTTCATCTTCATCAGTGCGTTCGTAGCATTCACCTAACCCAGAAAGAAACCTGAAGGCCGCGTTCCGACGGCAATCTGGCTAGCGCACCAAAGATAACCCGACGTTAAAACGACGGAGCAGCTTCACAGAATTTCAATTTCCAGGAGAATGTTCATGGCAGATCAGAAAGCACCGCAGATGCAGGCGACTCTGGGCCTGACTGGGTTGACCAGTAACGCAATGGCGCTGATTGCTCCAGGCGCCTTTCTATGGCTAACGTTCTTCATCCAGGCGACGACGGGAGTCGCGGGACAACCTTCAACCGCACCAGCGATGTGGTCGGGCATCTTCGCTGCACTCCTCTTGTGCCTCGCCACCGCCGTGGCCTACGCTGAAATTTCGAAACTGTATCCCGGCACTGGCTCCAGCTATTACTACGCGGAACAGGCATTTCTCTCCAAGAACAAGGCCTTCAAATACGCCCGCATTGCGAAGTTCATTGTCGGCTGGGGTTCGCATCTCTATTACTGGGTCTATCCCGGCGTGATGGTGGCCACCACCGGCATCTTCGTTGGGTACGTGGTTGGCTTCTTCTATCCGACCTTCATCAGCGGCGCTAATCCCGGGCCGGTCTTCATGGCATTGGTCGCCATCGTGTTCTCGTTCTTTGTGGCATGGATCGCCTCCAAGGGTGCAGGCGCTTCCACAGCCGTGAACCTCGCCATCAATGTCATACAGATCTCGGCGCTGGTCGTCTTCAGCGTGCTTGCCCTTGGTTACCGCGTCAACCATCCCGCAGGGGCAAAGGCGTTCAACTACGACACTCAAACGCTCGCCACTTACTCCTACCAGTTCGCCACAAATCCTAAAGACGGATCGATCACGCGCGATGCCAGTGGGGCGCCCCTACCGCTATTGGACAAGGCCGGCAAGCCCGTACCGTTTACGATCGACTACCCTGCCAAGGACGCAAGTGGCAATATGCTCGCCCACACGTCGGCCATTTCAGTGGTGGTCCCGCACAACCTGAACTGGATGTTCATTCAGGCCACGGTTGCAATCCTCATCCTCGTCGGATTTGAATCCGTAACCTCGATGGGAGGCGAGGCCAAAAACCCCACCAAGCATATTCCCATCGCGGTCATTGCGTCGCTGTTGATCCAGGGATTGGTTTGCTACCTGATTGAATACTTCTGCGCGAATTACTTCCTCAATTCCGGATATACGATGCAAAGCGCCGCTGGTTCGGCGGCTCCCATCGGCGACATGATGATCATGGTCGGAGACTGGCTCCTCGGCCCGGGCCACGGCAAGTACTTCATGTTCGGCGAAGCCATTACCGTGTTCCTGGCGCTGATCGGCACCACATTGAGCTGCATGAACACGGGTGCCCGGGTCACCTATGCCATGGGTAAGGACGAAGAAGCGCCAGAGCACTTCGGCATCCTGCACGCGGAGTCTCTGAGCCCGCGCCGTGCAATCTGGACTCTCGCCATCATCTCGGCTGTTATCGGAACCGTCGCAGTGTCGCTGGTCTTTGCGGATGCCAGCGCGCCCACCGACGCGACTATCGCAGCGTTGCCGCATGGCATCTTCTCCAGCTTCGGCTATTCGACGCACGACAAAATGGCCGCACTCCCCAACTCGCTGCTGGCCATCACGCTCACGTCCAACTTCGGCACCTTCATTCTGTACGCGTTGAGCTGCATGCTGTGCATGGTGGCGTTCCACGACCGTCCCGATCACAGCTTCCTCAAACACACCTTGATTCCCGGATTCGGCCTTATCGCGAACCTTGTGTGCATGGGCTTCTATGTGGCAGGCCCGTTCTTCAACCTTGGCACTAAGATGGAACCTCTCACCGCGTTGGGCATCGCCGGAATTTGGGGCTTGTATGGCGCGGTTTACTTCCTGCGATCATCTAAAGCCAAGGGAAAGACCGTACTGCTCGAAGTGAAGAGTTAGTCCAAGCCTGTGCCAGCCAAACGTACATCCTGGGTGGAATTCCGCCTCGGCTCGATTCAGAAAGCTCAGGCGGGAAAGCCACCCAGTCGTTTTTACGAGTCATGCATCTTTGAAACATGAAAGCGTCCAGATCGGCAGGATGCTGAAGTACATCTCGCGAACGACGGACCTTTTCGCGGAGACTGTTATAAACATCCTCGAACAGAAGGCGCGTTTGAGGAGATACCATGAGGCGACCGGTCCATGTTGGATATCGTGTTTGGTCAAGCAAGCGATCCCGGCAAAGTACGAACAAATAATGAAGATGCAATGGGAGCTTTCATTCCGAATTCCCGCCATCAGGCTCGATCTCATGGTTATCTCTTTGTCGTTGCCGATGGCGTAGGTGGGCTTGACCTGGGCGAGATCGCTTCATCCACAGCGGTTTCCGTGCTGGTGCAGGAATTTGAGAAAGCACAAGGCGGCGCGATGCTCATCAGCCTCCTTCCGCGCCTTGTGCAGCAGGCAAATGCCGCGGTGCACGACCGCACGCTGGCCCAGGAATTTCGAGGAAAGAAGATGGCAACGACGGCCGTGGCATGCGCTCTGCGCCACGATCAGGCGATTGTCTCCCACGTGGGCGACTCCCGGTGCTACCTGGTGCGCAATGGAGTCGCGAAGCAGATCACCCAGGATCATACGTGGGTTAACCAGCAGCGCAAGCTGGGTGTGATTTCTGCCGCCGATGTTGCGACGTCCGATTCACGCCACGTTCTCATTCGCTCTCTCGGCCCCGAAATGTTTGTCTCGCCCGACACCACGGCGCTGACAGTTAAAGCCGGTGACATCCTGGTGCTCTGCTCCGACGGCCTGCACGATGAGATGCCCGAGACGACCATGGCCTCCATCGTCTCCCAAAACAAGCCGATCGATGAGATCGCGCAGGAGTTGGTCGCGCGGGCCGTTGAACTCGACGGAAATGACAACACCACGGCGCAGGTCGTTCGCGTCCGGTCCGTCGAGCAGGTCGGCATGTACCGCGGACGTCCCTACAGGCTCCCTTCATAAACTCCTTCGTCAAAGCTTACGAAATCCTTAGAGACACGCCGCTCATTCCCGATAGAGTAGTGGAAACGCAAGCACGGAGAACGCCGCACCATGGGCATCCTTGACACCATCGAAACTGGATCGCATATCGACTCGTATCGCATCGAAGCGCCGGTGGCGCGGAGCGGGATGGCGTCGATTTTTCGCGCCGTGGATACCCGCGACAACCGCGTTGTCGCCCTGAAGATTCCACACCCGGACATGGAAGCTGACCCCATTCTTTTCGATCGATTCAAGCGGGAAAGCGAAATCGGTGAAAAGCTCGACCATCCCATGGTGATGCGCGTCTATGGCGGAGAGAAACGGTCGCGCATCTACATGGTGATGGAATGGTGCGACGGCAGGCTGCTGCGCACTATCCTGGGCGAAGGCCGAATGCCGCAAGACCGCGCCATCCGCATCGCCATCGAAGTGCTGGAGGCGCTCGAATACATTCACGATCAAGGAGTGGTTCACCGCGACCTGAAACCCGAGAACATCATGGTCGATGCCAACGACAACATCAAGCTGATCGATTTTGGGATCGCCGGCGATGCAGGGGCTCGGCGCCTTACCTACGCCAACTTCACAGCTACACTGGGGACCGCGGACTATATCTCGCCCGAGCAGGTGAAGGGCAAGCGGGGCGACGGGCGCTCGGACATCTATGCCATGGGCGTCATTCTCTACGAGATGCTTACCGGGCGGCTGCCCTTCTCCGGTTCCTCGCCCATGGAAATAATGAACGACCGGATGCTGAATTATCCGCTGCCCCCCACCGTGGCCGAGCTGTCGATCTCGCCGCAATTGCAGGAGGTGCTGTATCGCGCTCTCGAACGCGACCCGCAGAACCGATATGCGCGCGCCCAGGAATTTGCACATGATCTGAAGCATCTGGACCAGGTCGGTGTGGAAGATCGGGTGGAATTGCGCGACTGGAACAAGCGGAAATCGCACACAACGCGCCAAGTCCTCTACTACACTGCGCTCGCCCTGATTCCAGTTGTTATCCTGTTGTTGATGGTGCTTGTTGCACGGCACCGGTAAGCAATTCCACGCGGCAATCTTCACGGATTCCTTATACGGGGAACCTTAGACTTACCACTGAATGTCCAACAACCCACTTGTCAGTTGGAAGGAGAACTATGTCATTGGACTACCGGAATTTTCTTGCCCTCTCGTACGAGGAGCTTGAAGAACTGAACCTTGAAGCCAAGGCAGACCGCATGAACCGTCTGCCGTTTGAAGAGGTTCGCGAAAAGCGAATCAAGTATCTGACGGATCAGAAGCACATCAAGGCAGTAACGGTGTTGTTCTCCGACCTTGAGGGACGCCTGCACCTGTTGGACTATGACAAGAAGTTTCTGCTGGGCTCGCACGAGAATCTGACGTTCGACGGCTCATCGATTCGCGGCTTTACCGCTCAGAAGGAAAGTGACCTGCGGCTGGGCATCGACTGGAGCGCCTTCTACTGGGTGCCGGCCGACGTATTTGGAAACGGTAAGGTGCTGGTGTTCGGCACAGTCATCGACAAGGATGGCACGCCGTACTCCGGCGATCTCCGCGGAATTCTCAAGGCCTACTCCGACAAGCTCTACAAGGACAAGGGCTACACGCTCAACGCTGCCAATGAAATTGAAGGCTTCCTTTTCGCGGGCAAGGATGCGGAGCGGCATTACCACGAGACGTTGAAATTCGACTTCATCAATACCGGCGGCTACTATCACGTATTGCCTCTCGATCCGCTGCGCCAGTTCATCGACACAGCTGCTGAAGTGCAGCGCGCCATGGGCTTCCAGAACGAGAAGGATCACCCCGAGGTTGCGCCAAGCCAATTCGAAATCAATTACGGCTACGGCGAAGTGGTCGCGGCTGCCGACCAGATTCAGCTCTACAAGCTGCTCTGCCGCCAGATCGCCAACAACATGGGCTACACCGCCTGCTTCCTGCCCAAGCCCGTCGTTGGTGTCAACGGCAGCGGCATGCACACCAACGTGTCCGTTTCAAAGGACAAGGTCAACCTGATGTGGGATCCCAAGGGCCAGGAGATGCTTTCCGCTTTTGGGTGGAAGTTCATCGACCGCATCCTGACGAGCGCGCTGGATATTTGCCTGATCCTGAATCCCAGCGTGAATGCATACCGTCGCCTCGATCCTCACTTCGAAGCCCCCAACCAGATCAAGGCCTCCGCCACCGATCGCGGTTCCATGGTGCGCGTGCCGATCGGCAACTCGCGCTCTATGCGTGTTGAGGTTCGATCCGTTGCTCCGGATGCCAATCCCTACCTGGCTCTGTACTCCATCTTCAAAACCGGAATTGATGGCAACACCGCCAAAATCAAAAATCTCCGCCAGGCCGAGCGCTACCTGCCCGACCATATTCAAGCGGCCATCGACGACTTCAAGGGGTCGGAGTGGATCGCTGAGATTCTGGGTTCCGACGTGCAGGGGCGGTTTGTCGACCTGAAGCAGGCGGCCGCCAACCGCTGCGCGCGCGACCTGGGCACTTTTGTGAAGGCCCCTGAGGTGCAGTTCCACCACGAGGTCTACAACCAGTCGCTCTGGAACTTGTTCTAGAGCGAACGTCTCAACCATCGGGATTCCGAATCGAGCGGCGGGGCTGGCAACAGCCGCGCCGCTTCGCATTTGAGATTGAATGCTTCGAAGGCCGCGGTCCTGCCTCAGGGTGCGGCCGGATGTGCAATGCGAACCTGGCGCTGATGCGCAATGGCAAGCACCTGCGCTGCTTCATCCTTTTTCCCCATTTGCGTGAGGACGCTGCCCAGTTTCTCCGCCAGCGCCAATGAGTCAGGATAGGTATTGACTCCGTCGCGCAGCACATCGGAAGCCTTCGCCAGTTTCCCCTCGCGGGTATAGGCCAGCCCCAGATTCGTGCACTGTTGAACGCTCCACAAGGGTTCTAGTCTGGCTGTATCGAGAAGCGTGATCACTCCTTGATCATCGGAATTGGCAATCAAATCGTTCGAAAGATTGTCGAGGGCGTCGGCATACTCAGGATCGATTTCCAGAACGGCGCGCCATTCTACTTCCGCATCGGCTGAAGCATTCGTGCTGTCGAGCGCCTCGGCCAGCAATAGGTGCAGCTCAATCTCGCGATAGCTAAACTTCTCCGCCTCTCGCAAGGCGGCGATCGCTTCTAGAGTGTCGCCCGCTAGATACAAGCTGCCGCCAAACATAAAGGCGACGTGGGGCATATCTTTCTGCTTTGGATCAAGCTGCAGCGAAGTTGCGAAAGCGTTTGCGGCGCAGTTGTAGTTCTTCTGCTCGCCAAACCAGACACCCAGCTCATTCAATGCGTCGGGATTCGGCGTTCCTGTGAATTTTGCTTTCATTTGCTCGGGCGGCGTGCAGGATGACTGCGCCGACGCGAAGCCGCATAGCACGAGGGACAGTGCAGTCAAGAGGCCGAGCTTGATTTGGACTGAGACTGGCATCTCGTTTTTGAACTGTCGCTTTCCGCCGGCATCCTAGTTCGTGCCGGCTGCGCTCCGAGCCCCGTCGGCCACGTGAACCTCGATCTGTTCAATCCCATCGGGGTTGATGTTTACAAATTCGGGAATGTTGACTGCGCGGTTCGATGCGGTCGCGTTATCGATTAGGATTGCGGGGCTCGCGTTCCCGCTTTCGTCGATATGCGTCAGGTACATCTGGGTGTAGGGCGAACGCGCTTTCGACGAGAAGACAAGCCAGCGGCTGTTAGGCGACCAGCTATGCCAGGAGTTCATGAGCCGCGTATTGGCCCGCAGAAGCCGCGCTATTCCGCCCTCGGCCGGAACGATGTAGAGCTGACTGTCGGGACGCATCAGCTGGCCGTTCTTGCATTGCACGAAGACAATCCATTTGCCGTCGGGCGAGATCTTGGGAAAGTTGTTGCTCATGCCATTCTGCGAAGCCCCCTTGATGGGCCCGGCGGCTCCGCCTTTCCCGCCGTTAAAAGGGATCCGGTAGAGGTCGTACTGAATCTGCGTCTCATTGGGATCGTTGGCATGGGTCGCGCCGGGCTGACCATGCGGACGCGGATCGCGCGCCTCGGCTCGCGCAAACACAATATACTTTCCGTCCGGACTCCACACGCCATCAGTCTGCACGTACTTCGCATCGTCGGCACCCGGCAGAGGCTCACGAAGCCCCGTGGACCGGTTGTAATACTCCAGAATGCCGCGCGTCGGAAAGAACACCTGCAGAAAACGATAATCCATGAAATTCGTGACATAGTAGCTATCGATCATGCGGCTTAGTTCCGGCCCCGCAAATGTGCTCAGTACATATTGGCCGGTGGGCGAAACCTGCGACATGAATCCGACACGGACAGTGCCGGCTTTGCCGTCGGTATTCCAGTGCACCATGTCCTTGCTTTGAATCGTCATCGTCTTCTGTACTGGAACGACGGCGTACAGACCCTTGTCATTGGCCGGCCCGTCGATATCCATCCCGAAGGTTTTGCCGTCGGCAGAGAACGAGTGACAGTTGGCGCAGGTCGGCATATCCGAGAGCACCGTGTGGCTCTCGGGCTTGCGGATATCGCGGATGCGCCAGTGAATAAGCCGAATGTTTGACTCGGCGAGAGGCGCTACCGTCCCGCCATTTCCCGATGCCGGCATCAACGGAACGTCGCGATAGAAAATTGGCGCGCCGACGTCATCTTTCGAAGTGGTGAAGGCAATGTGAGACTGCGATATCGGGACCTGCGAGTCGCGATAACCCGTCACGGTGAGAGTTGCTGGAGCGCTGACGGAATGGGCCCGCATCGCTGCCCATATCGCCGTGTCCGGTTTCCATGTCCAGGCCGCCGCCTGTCGCGGAGTCAGCTTCGGCGGAGAATTGGTATCCGAAACGCAATCCGGATCGATTGGACCGAGTCGCATGCGCTCGCCTTTCGATACCGCATGAATCGGCACCGAGCCGTCGGCGAAAGAAATGTCGATGCTCCATGATGTCCCGGCTGCATCCCGCCACAGAAATGTCGGAGGCGTTATGCCGGGGGGAAAGATGGAGCCCTCTTCGGGATAATCGATGGAAATCGGGCTCAAGGCCGGCAGAGAACTCGATGCGGCAAAGACCTGCGGTGAGATATTCGCGGCGAACCCGCTCGGTTTGACCGGGGGAAACCAGCAAACCAGAAGAAGCAATGGAACAACCGTGAGAGCCGAACGCAGCCTCCCCCCGGGCAAGCGCAGGAATCGCTTGTGATCCTGCGCCGCTCGACTGCGGCGCGATTGCCCAACGCTCATGTCAGCGGACCTCTCCAACCTGTTCCCCGGCGAGCACCAGCTCCTGCTGATCGGCAGCCACCACTTTCTGGTAGTAGTCGTGCAATTGGCCGTAATCTCTGGGGTCGAGAATGGTGAATGCGCGGGCAAGGATCCGCTCGTCGATAAGCGAACTACCTTCGACTTTCGTGCTCAATGCATATACAGCATTGCCTTCCCACTTCAGGTTCGCATCATCCGGAACCTTCGGAAGTACAAAGCCCGGCGGAAGCAAGTAAGTGATCTGCTCCTGCTCCTGCGCGGGGTAGCGCATGTCCACAGGCAGTTCGCGAGAGCTCTCCGGTGGAAATGGATTCCGCTCATGCGATTCAAAAAAGCTGCGTGGCAAAACAAGCCGACCATTCGGCTGCGGGGAAAACGAGCCAGAAACCGAAATCACAGCCAGAAGCTGGCGATCCGGATCATCAAGATATCCAACATGTCCAACCGCGATCTGGATGCCCTGCGGTACCTGCTGCGTGATGATCGAGCTGATCGCAGCTTTTACCGCATCCTCGCCAGATTTCACTCCAAGCTGGCGCAGCTCAATCGCCTTTTGACCGATGAAGGCAACTTTGAGGGTTCCGGATACCACACCTTTGGGAGATACGTTGATCGTGCCGATATGAAGCGTGCTGTTGTCGGTGACCTTCTGCAACGGCGTCACGATAATCTCGGCCTTGTTGCCCGCATCCATCGCCACGCCACCTGCCCCCGTGTGCGCCCAATGGAGAGTCGCAAAGGGTGCCATCTTCGTTCCGGGATCGACAAGGATCTCTTTTCCATCGATCTTCAACCCAACCAGAACGGTGTCGAGTTGGATGTTATCCATGTATTGCGCGGAGAAGATGTGAATGCTGCGACTCGCTATCCGCTCGGGGCGAGCGTTGATTCCTGCTGCCCGCAACAATGCCAGATATAGAAAGGCTATCTGGTTGCTCGAGCCTTTCCTGTTCAGAAGTACAGTCTCTACCTTGTCCTTCGGAATCCACTCGCTACCGGTAAGCGGCGCACCGTCGGGACTTGAATCGATGTTCTCGATCTTCTGCACCACCGCATAGAGCTTCCTGGCCTTTTCTTCAGGGGAATCTGATGGGGAAACAAACTCCTTCACTGCATTTTGCAATGCCCCGGTCGGAGCGGTATAGGCATTCAGCTCCTTTGTCCAGAAACTCATCTGTCTCTGCCAGTAGTCCTTCACATCGGGCGTATAGGTGTAGAAGAAGTCGACGCTGTAGGCATCGGCGTTCATCGGAGGCGCGAAGGGTTCCTGCGGGACCGGACGAACATCGGTGAGATCGACAACATAGTTTCCCATCGCATCTTTGGTCAAAGTCTTGCCGGCAGGAAGAATCTGCCTGAAACGAACGTCGGTCAGAACGTTGTCGTGCGGATCCTTCAGCATGCTGTCTCCCACGCCCGGGCCGTTCACATCGTGGGGAAGAAACTGACCGGAAGGCCGAAACACAAAGCGTTCCTTGTGGATGAAGTACTGCTTCTGCAATTGCCAGTCAGGAGCAGTGAGATAACGGTCGTAACGAACCTGGTAGCGATACTCGATGACGCTGCCCACTTCCACCGCGGGCATTGTGAACGTAGTTTCGCTGCCGCGCGGCCCCTTGGTGACCTTGAGCAGTTGCGAACTCTTTCCGGTCAGCGGAACAACGGTGCCGTCGGCGTGTGTCACCCGACCCTCAAGAGCGCCGATTTCGACTTTGCCTTGATAGGAATCCGTGTCCCACGGCTGGTCTTCCCCAGTATGTTCGAGGGACGGAAGGCTGAAATTCGTTGCGTTTCCTGAAGCCAGGAAGCTGGAGTTGTTGCCCACTGCGTTAAAGACGAACGTCACAGGAAACTTGACATGAACGACGGCTGCGCTCTTTCCCGCCTCGGTCAGGACCTTGATTTTTGCGTAGACCGTGCGATATGCATGCGGATCATCTTCTGTTTCCTCGCGATCGAGATAGACCGCCGCGGCGCCGGGCGCCTTGGGATCCGAAGTCATCGCGAGTTCTTCTTTCGAAACTGGAGGAAACTGCGCGTGCGCTACCAGCGGAACGAATCCCACAGCAAGCAGAAAAGTAAGAGGAAGAGCATGATGAAAACGCATTCAAATCTCCGGAATTGTCTATATCAAGGACGGTTTGATCGCCGCAAAAGCTTCGACTCTGCGCGCAAGAAGAATTCTACCGGCTATTCCATCGCCCGGCTGTGCGCTCTGAACGTCTCCATCGGAGGAAACGCCCAGGCGATGTCAGTTGCATTTGCTCCCTGCCAATACAAGCACTTATGGAGCAGAAGATCTTTCGAAAGGGCAGTGGAGAAACGCTGGTTTAACCGGAGGCTTCCGCCAGTGCCTGACGAATCGCTCATCCAAATTGCATCGATGTGAGCTAGATCACCGAATGAATCGACGCGGCCCTTCATGCTCAAAATACGGCGAAGAATGTTTGAAGCCGAAGCGGGGGGCCATTGGGGACACGTCTTTCCCATCTTCTGATTGCGATGATCGGCATAGCCGGTAAGACTGCGCTGGTGGGCGGTGGCGCATTTTTACCGGTGCTCGGTGCCCTGCCTGCAGCACAGGCAATCGCGCAGCCGTCGGCGATCCAGATCGACTATCCGCTCGACGGCTCAGTGTTTCCACCGGAGATTACCACTCCCACATTTCTCTGGCACGACCCGAACGAATCGGTTCAGCGCTGGATAATCCACATCTCTTTTGGCCGCGCACCCGCGACCCTCCGCATCGAGACCAATGGGGATCTGCTGCAGACGGGACAGATCGACCCGAATGCCGGGCCCGGCCTGCCTCTCACGCCGGTGCAGGCCTCGACCCACACCTGGAAGCCCAACCCGGCGACCTGGGAAAAGATGAAGCGTTTGTCCATCGGGGAGACTGCGAAAATCTCCATCGAAGGTTTTGCTGAGAATGGGCACGAGCCCCTCTCCGTTGGCCGCGTGACCATTTCTACTTCGCGCGATCCCGTCGGCGCTCCCATCTTCTACCGCGACGTGCCGCTGATGCTTCCACCTCCCGATGAAAAAGGCCCCATTGCACCGCTGCCGCGCTCCGCTATTCCACTCATCAAGTGGCAGATTCGCGACATATCCCAGCCCAAAAGCCATCTCGTAATGACCAACCTGCCCACCTGCGCAAATTGTCACTCGTTCTCGCGCGATGGCAAAACCTTTGGCCTCGACCTCGATGGTCCCCGGAACGACAAGGGGCTCTATGCACTGGTTCCGGTAACGAAGGAGATGACAATCCGCAACTCCAACGTGATTCATTGGAGTTCCTTCGGGCTGAATGACGAGGCGCGGGCCGCCGATCCGGCCGTGAAGCGCTTCGGGTTCATGTCGCAGGTATCGCCAGACGGGCGCTACGTAGTCACCTCGATTGGGCCGCCTAATAACACCAATAAGCACCAAAACGAGGAATCGGGATTCGCCCCCGGGATTCTGGACCGGCTTTACAGCACCAACTACCGCAGCATCGAATTCAGCCAGGTTTTCTATCCGACACGCGGCATTCTGGCCTGGTATGACCGCAAGGAAGGCAGGTTGCGGCCGCTGCCCGGCGCTGACGACCCGCAATTTGTCCATACGAGCGCATTCTGGTCGCCGGATGCCAAGTTCCTCATCTTCAGCCGCGCCGTTGCACGCGATCCTTATCCAGCCGGAGTTCCAAAGCCCGAGCACGCGAACGATCCGGGCGAAACGCAGATTCAGTACGATCTCTACAGAATTCCCTTCAATGATGGCCGGGGAGGCAAGGCGGTTCCCGTGGAGGGCGCTTCGGGCAATGGCATGAGCAACAATTTTCCCAAAGTATCGCCCGATGGCAAATGGATCGTCTGGGTGCAGAACAAGAATGGCCTGCTGATGCGGCCCGATAGCAAACTCTACATTCTGCCTTTTGCAGGCGGCAAAGCGCGCCTCATGCACTGCAACATGGCGCCGATGAACTCCTGGCACTCGTGGTCGCCCAATGGGCGCTGGCTCGCATTTTCATCAAAGGCGCGCGGTCCCTACACCCGCTTGTGGCTCACCCATATAGACGCCAACGGCAACGACACCCCGGCAGTCATCGTGGATGACACGACGGAGGCAAACCGCGCCATCAACATCCCGGAGTTTGTAAATCTGCCCCCGGGATCAGGGATCGATAGGATCGACCCCCAGGCAACCGATTTCTACCGGCTCTTTGACGAGGCCTACACGCAGATTGAAAACAATCAGTTTCCTGAGGCAATTGCCACCTTGCGCAAAGCCATCCAGAACAATCCGGATGACGCGCTGGTGCACTATGTTCTGGCAACGGCTCTCAGCGCAAGCGACCAGGAGAAAGACGCACTCGCCGAATACCGTCGAGCCGTCGTCCTGGCACCCACGAATCCCATTTTTCTCGATCACCTCGCCGTCTCCTTGGCTCTGAACGGTGACTCCGCCGGCGCAGTCGAACAGTTGCAGAGAGCCATCCGTGTCGATCCCGGTTCGGTGGAGTATCGATTCAACCTCGCGTATGTGCTGGAATCACAAGGTGAATTTGAGAACGCGCTTGAGCCTCTGGAAAAGGCCGTCGCACTCAGCCGAAGGAAAGACTGGCGTTGTCTCGCGGAGTTGGCTAAGGTGTATGACAAGACAGGTCACTCCGCCCAGGCCATCCAATCTGTCCGCGAAGCGCTGGATCTGGCGGTCAAAATGAACAACGACCAGCTTGCACAAGTTCTTCAGAACGCTCTTGATCAGTACGAGCGAGACGGCTCAGGGGCAAAGTCCAACTAACCCAGCACCGCGCTGTTATTTCTTCTCTCTATGCGGGATGGAATCTGACTTCCGCCGCGGCCCAAACCGCCGCCTAAGCTTCCCAAGCTCAACAGCACGCACCATCGCTCCCGATTGATACAAACACCCGGGAATTCCGGCAGGTGAAAACAACCTGAGCACTTCCGCACCAGAATCCTGGGCAAACGCGTCTACTATACACAACACCGGCAAGGTCGGGCCGGGACAGGAGCCATTCGATGCCAGCCGCTCACCCGCTTCCCCATTCCCTGGGGGACCTGCGCAGCAGCACCCAGTTCTCAGAGGCACGTCTCAAAGCCCGCAGCGTCAAGGATGAGCTGCGCGCTAACCTTATTACCCGCCTGCAGACGCGCGAGACGCTGTTCCCGGGCATTGTCGGATTTGAAGATACCGTCGTCCCGCAGATCGTCAACGCCGTTTTATCGAAGCAGAACTTCATCCTTCTCGGCCTCCGCGGACAGGCCAAGAGCCGCATTCTGCGTGCGCTCACAGCGCTGCTCGACGACCACATGCCTTATATCGCGGGCTGCGAGATTCGCGACAATCCCTATCGGCCGATCTGCAAACGCTGCCGCGACCTGATCGCCGAGTGCGGAGATGCAACCCCGATTGCCTGGATGGGACGCGACGAGCGCTACGTTGAAAAGCTGGCCACGCCCGACGTTACGGTCGCGGACCTTGTCGGCGACCTGGACCCGATCAAGGCAGCGCGCGGCGGCGAGGATCTGTCGAGCGAGCTGACCATGCACTACGGACTGCTGCCACGCGCCAATCGCGGCATCTTCGCCATCAACGAGCTGCCTGACCTGGCCGGAAAGATTCAGGTCGCCCTGTTCAACATCATGCAGGAAGGCGATGTGCAGATCAAAGGCTATCCAGTGCGGCTTGCCCTCGACGTCGCGCTCGTCTTCAGCGCCAACCCCGAGGACTACACGGCGCGCGGCAAGATCGTGACACCGCTGAAGGACCGCATCGGCTCCGAGATTCGCACGCACTATCCCGAGACAATCGAGGAAGGCATCGCCATCACGGCGCAGGAGGCATGGTCGGAGCGGGCCGCGTCGGCGATCGAGATTCCGGCGTACGTCCGCGCAGTGGTGGAGCAGGTTGCATTCTCAGCGCGCGACGACAAGCGCGTCGACAAACGTAGCGGCGTGAGCCAGCGGCTGCCGATCTCCACGATGGAGTTGGTTGTTTCAAATGCGGAACGGCGCGCGCTGATCAACGGCGAAAAGCTTGCAGTCCCGCGCATCAGCGACATCTACGCTGCGCTGCCCGGCATCACGGGCAAGCTCGAACTTGAGTACGAAGGCGAGATGCGCGGCGCCGACACGGTGGTGCGTGAGCTGATTCGCACCGCGGTCGGCAAGATTTACGACCGCTACTTCGCCGAAACCAACACGCAGCAGATCGAGCAATGGTTCAACCTCGGCGGCACGGTCAAGCTTGACGACAACCAGTCGAGCACCGCTGCCCTTGCCGATCTCAAAAAGATTCAGGGGCTCTTTGAAAAGCTTGGGCCGCTCGAGGTGAAGGTCTCCGACAATCCACCGAAGGCGGTTGCGGCTGCGGAGTTTCTGCTGGAGGGATTGGTGGCGCACAAAAAGCTGAGCCGCAGCGAGGAGCGCGGATTTGCGGCGCCCGAAAAAGCGCAGCGCAAGCAGGAACGCGAAATCGAAGTCGAGTTTGACGACTGGCAGCGCGCACGCCGGTCAGGCCGCGGCGGCGGGTTGAACTAAAGCCAGCGCAGCGTTAAGCCTACGCTGCGCGCAAAATCGGAAAGTGTCATCCTGAGCGGAGCAGCCTGGGGCCCCACCGAAGTTGGGGTAAGCGGAGCGAAGGATCTGCTTTTGTTCTCACTCCGCGCAGACAGCAATTGCAGTCAGAGGACCCTATGAAGCGCGTTCGCTACACCAAATTCACCGGCGACCTGGCCTCGGAAATGGATATCGAGGACCTGCTGAAGGCGCTGTCGGACTACCTGCTCGACTCCGGCTATCGCGATCCGTATTTGCGCTTTCAAGACATGGATCACACGCTCGATGACCTGCGCGAAGCCTTGCGCCAGCTGCTCGAGTCCGGCGACCTGTTTGACGACCGCGTCCGCGAGCAGCTCGAGCAAATGAGCAGGCAAGGCAAGCTCGACGAGCTGATCGAGAAGCTCATCAATCGCATGGAGCAGGAAAACTACATCTCCTACTCGCAGAACATGAGCCCCACGCAGATGGCGGAAATGATGGGCAACGCCGGCAACGTGCAGGGCGAGGTCAAGTTTGAAGTCACCGACAAGAGCCTCGATTTTCTCGGCTACAAAACGCTCCGCGATCTGCTTGGCTCGCTGGGCAAATCGAACTTCGGCCGTCACGATACGCGCCACTGGGCCACAGGCGTTGAGGCGCATGGTGCATCGCAGCGATACGAATTCGGCGACACGCTGAATCTCGACACCACCACGACGCTCAAATCTGCGATCTCCCGCGAAGGCATCGGCCTGCCCTTGAATCTCGAGTACCAGGACCTGCACGTGCACCAGTGCGAGTATCAAAGCTCCTGCGCAACCGTCGTCATGCTTGACTGTTCGCACTCGATGATCCTGTACGGCGAAGACCGGTTCACGCCGGCGAAGAAAGTGGCAATGGCCCTTTCGCATTTGATTCGCACGCAGTATCCGGGCGACTCGCTTTCGCTGGTGCTGTTTCACGACTCCGCCGAGGAACTGCCGGTGTCGCAACTGCCGCGGGTGAAGGTGGGCCCGCATTACACCAATACGTGCGAAGGGCTGCGGCTGTCGCAGCGCATCCTGGCGCGGCAGCGCAAAGACATGAAGCAGATCTTGATGATCACCGACGGCAAGCCTTCCGCCCTCACGCTTCCCGACGGCCGCATCTACAAAAACGCCTACGGCCTCGATCCACTGGTTGTCAGCGAGACGCTGGAGGAGGTTGCGCGCTGCAAGCGATCGAACATCATGATCAACACGTTCATGCTGGCGTCGGACCTTGGACTCGTGCAGTTCGTGCACAAGGTGTCGGAGATGTGCCGCGGCAAAGCCTACTTCACCACGCCCGATACCCTGGGCGAATATCTGCTGATGGATTACATGAATCGGAAGTCGAAGACGATTCATTGAAGGGCAGTGAACGAGTGAGCGAGTGAAGAAGTGAAGAGTGAGCAAGTGAAGAAGTGAACAGTGTGCAGTGAACAGTGGACAGCGAAACAAATGAACGTGCCCAAGGCGGGCGGCCCGGTCCCACACTCTCGATCTGCAAGAAAGTGGGTGGGCCCGATCCTGCCTCCGCCAGGGTGGGAAACCACGAAGCCACCCCAGACCTTGTCATCCTCAGCGGCTCATGCACTGACTCGAGCCGTGAAATTATTCGGGGGAGATCGTACAAAATTGACCACCATTCGCTACGGCGAAAGAATACAGTCTCACTTAAGTTTCGCCGAACGCACGCGAAGTAAGAGCATTTGCGATTATCCCGTCGGACCATGACCCGGCGGGCTTTTTTTGCCCGCCGGCTGGCCTGGCTCCGGGCTGTCTCACTTTGCAGGAACGCCGGATGCCCCATGTCTCGATTTTGAGACGTGGGAAAGCACGAACCCAACCCTGCCTGGGTGCCAAAAGCGGCACCCGGAGCACCCAGCATCGCGAAAAGGAATACGCCGATTCGGATGTCAAGATCGCAGCAGGGACAAAAAGGGATCATTCGGGCTCATGGACCATTGAGGTTCGTGGTTTCCTGGCGTGACTCACCCCGTCAACTTTGTTTATGAGACAGGCTCTCGCCGCTGTCTTGCTCGGCTTGATCTGATTCTTCGCTGGCTGCGCGTTCGGCTTCGAGGCGTTCTTCCAGTTCTTCGACTTTGTCTTCGTAGTAGTCGAAGTCTTTGCAGAATGTGCGGCGAGCGCAGTTTATGCAGTCGGCGGGAGGTTCGCAGGTGGACTTTTCGGGGGCGAGCGTATAGCCTTCGTCGTCCTGGCAGGTATCGCGGACGGTTTCGCTGGGCTTTTGGTCGGATTTGAGAGCGAGTCGCGCGGCGATCTGGAGCCCGTAAAAGTAGACGCCGGCCTGGCGGCGGTCGAGGCGGCGATTGGCGAGCCCGCGAAAGACCTGATTGATGGCGATTTGCACTCCGGCAGTGTCTTCGATGGCGGGAATCAGGAGCGGATCGACTGAGGCGTAACTGGTGGTGGCGTAGCGGCGGTCAGCGGTGTGGTAGTAGCAGAAGGCTTTTCCGCGGAGGGCGGCGGCTTTGCACTTGTGTCCGCTGGCGAGGATATGGCGGCATTCGTTGAACATTGAACGTAACTCCCTGACCCCTATTACCCAGTCTCTCTGGGTAAAGGTCTTGTTTACATCGTCTTGCAGACGAGGGTGGCGCTAAAGGCCTGAATCGATTGAGGATCGCTATAGAGGTTTGAGCGGATTGGACTTACGGGGCGCGGTCGGCGGCGCAGGCGACGTTAGGGTGTGGGCGGCGCACTTTCGCGGAAGTGGTAGTTTCCATCACGATTCGATTGTGCGCCGGGAGGGGATAATTGCCTGCAAAATGGCGGAAAGTTTTTGGCAAATGGAATGAGGGGGTTGGAGGGAATCTTCGGGCCGAGGGCTTGACGGGGCAGGGGGGTAACCACGCTTCGCGCCTGGTAGCGGCATCTCGGGATCGGAATATGGGGCAAGCAGTGTTCGCGGAGGTCGGGTTAGGGTCGAGGTCCCCCAGGCTTCAGAATCGAGACTTCGGGGCCCGGAGGCAGCCTGCCAGCGCGCAACAAGATTTAGTCGCACTTGACACTACCTGAGGTACCCCGGTAACGGACAGCTGCGATTTCCCACCCAAACCGTGATTGTCTGAGTTGCCTGAGACGAGACTTTCAAGAACGCTGACCTGCAACCGAGGCGACGAGCGCAGACGGCACGCGCCTTCCGATCCCAAATGCCCTGAATAATTCGCCAATACGCCCTGCTTCGATCCGCCACAAGACGAGCTAAATCGGATGTGGCGAACAAGCGTGTTAGCATGTTCCTCCACGAATTGAGTCGCCACATTTCACGTGATTGGAAATTGCGGGTTGATAGCGAGCAGTATGAATCATCAGTCAGGGAAGCTTTTCAAAACCGGTGCCCCTATTGTCTTCGACAGATTTCGTCCGCTGAGGCGGTCATAGAGCACTTGGATGGAATGAACAGGTGCCGGATGAGGCTTCATTTGCCTGGAAACGTCCTGGTCGCCTGCAAGAGGTGCAATAGTGAGAAGCGCCGAGATGATTCGGTGCAGGTCCTCGCACTTGCCAACACTGGCTGGGAATCCTTTTTATCGCATGATGGAACCAAGTGCAAATTATCATGTGGCACTTGCCTCTATTGGAAGACGATTTGGCGAGATGATGAAGAGAGAATAGCCAAATTAGCAGAAAACCTTGATTGCATTCGCGCATTTCGGAATCAGTTTCCCGAATTCCAAGCCGCAATTCCTTCCCTTAGGGAAGCGATGCCCGGAGCGGTGGCAAAGCTCTATACGGATTGTCAGGTGTTTGCCGAATCTGAGATTAAAACCCTTTTGGGGAAATTTGAACAGGCCATTATTCGCGAACCGTGATCGAGCAAGGGCACAACCGGCGGGGCAATGCGAAAGAAGAAGCAGATCCTTCGCACCGCTTACCCCACTGCGTGGGGCCCCAAGCGTGCGGCGCTCAGGATGACAGGGGTTGAGGTGGGTTCTCTGTTCGCGTTCAGAAGCGCGACGGTTGCCGATCCTTCACGGCGCCAACTTGCCGTTGAAGGTGGGACAGCTGCTGACTTGGCCGCCTTCGAGACCGCGTTTGAACCATTCGGTGCGCTGGGCGCTTGAGCCGTGGGTCCAGGTTTCGGGGCTGACGGCGCGGCCGGACATTCTTTGCAGATGGTCGTCGCCTACAGCGGCGGCGGCTCTGAGCGCGGCGGCGACGTCGTCTTCGTGGACGATGTTGCGCTGTTCGGTCGAGTGTCCCCAGACGCCGGCGAAGCAGTCTGCCTGCAACTCAAGATCGACGGAGAGGGGATTCTGCTCGCCCTCGTCCTGCTGCGCGAGGGTGCGCATGCGCTGCTCAATGCCTAGCAGCTTTTGCACGTGGTGGCCCAGTTCATGCGCGACGACATAAGCTTGCGCGAAATCGCCGGTGTCGCCGCCGAAGCGCTTGAGCTCCTGCCAGAACGAGAGATCGATGTAGACCTTCTCGTCCTGGGGACAGTAGAAGGGTCCGGTGGAGGCCTGCGCCGTTCCGCAGCCGGAGTAGGTCATGTCGCGATAGAGCACCAGTTTGGCGTGGCGGTATTGACGGCCATGGGCGGCAAAGATTTTTGCCCAGGTATTCTGCGCGTCGTCGAGCACGAAGCTGATGAGGTGCACGTCGCGATCTTCGCCGGCAGACTGGGTGACGGGGGCACTGGACGGGCCGGCATCGATGTTCGATTGTCCGCTGCCGGCAAAGAAGTTGCGGCCGGTGATGACGCTGAGGATGAGCAGGAGGATGAATCCGCCGATGCCCATGCCGCCGCCGTAGCCGAAACCGCCGCCCCCGTCGCCGCGGCGATCTTCAATGTCCGAACTGACTCCCTGGTCCTGCCATTCCATGCTTTGCGCCCTCAACCTTTCAGATTGCAGTTTGGCATAGAACCCGGATTGCGCGCAGCCGAGACGATTGACCCTGAAGTTGTTATCCTTGCAGGCAGGAGATCCTCTCGGTGGGCAATCGGCTGGGCGCGAAGTTTGCAGTGTTTGTGCTGGCCCTTGCACCAGGCTTTGCCGCGACCGCCCATGGCGCCTGCACCGGCCCCGCCGCCCTGGTCGCTCAGCTCAAGGCTCATCCCACAAGCGACAATGCGGTTCTGCTAGGCAGCTGGTTTGCCAGCCACAAGCAGTTCGACTGCGCGGTTGCGACGTTTCGGGCAGCGATGAAGGGCGATCCAAAGTCGGCGCAGCTTCACTATCTTGCCGGCCTCGCGTATGTCGACAGCAACCGGAATGCCGAGGCGCTTCCGGAGTTGCAGAAGGCCGTCGGACTCGATCCGCAGGTCGTGAAGCCACATGAGCTGCTGGCATTCGTTCTGGATCAGACTGGCAAGCGGCCGGAAGCCGAGCAGCAATGGCGCCAGGCGCTGGCGATCGATCCGAAGTCGAATACGGCTCTTGAAGGTCTCAGCCAGGATCTGCTCGATCGCAACGCATATCTTGATGTCGTGCTGCTGCTGCGCGATGCTCCGCGGACGGAGAAGCTGACCATCAACCTGGCGCGTGCGCTGGGCAACATGAACATGCTGGACGAGGCGCGCGACGCACTCACCGAAGCCTTGAAAGCCCGCCCCGATTCGCTGCCGCTCTCGAGCGCGTTGATTGTGGTGTTGGTGAAGCAGGTTCGCTTTCAGGACGCGATCAACCTGGCGCAGCACATGGCCGATACCAATCCCACCAATCAGGATGCGGTAGTGCAGCTTTTTCGCATTCTCGTTCTCACCAATCACATCAACGCTGCGCGGCCCATCGGACCAAAGCTTCTGGCGCTGCGGCCGCACGATCCCGAAGTTCTCTACCTGAACGGGATCGTTCTGCGCGCGGTGGGCGACTACGAAGGCGCGCGGAAGCTTCTTGAGCAGTCCGTCGCGGGTGACCCGAACTCGCCGAATTCGCATTACGAGCTGGGCATGGTGGATGTCTTTCTGAAGGCCTGGGCTCCGGCACGCCAGGAGCTGGAGAAGGCCATCGCGATGGGGGCGAAGGAGCCGCAGGCGCACTATCAGCTGGCGCTGGCCCTGCGCGGGCTTGGCGAGTCAGACCTTGCGCGGAAGGAGTTCAGCGCCTACGAGCAGCAGAAGGCGAGCGATGAGACTGATCTTGAAGCCTCAATGAAGGCGTCGCAGGCGGACGATGAATTGAAGAACGGCAAGGTGCCGGACGCCATCGGCCATTATAAGGAAGCAATCGCAGCCAAACCGGATAATGCAAATTACAAATACAAGCTTGCCCTTGCCCTTCATCAATCCGGCGATGTGGATGGCGAACGCGCACAACTGGAGCAGGCGGTCAAGTTGGATCCGACGCTGGCGGGTGCGCAAAACGAACTGGGCTACCTGCTTTCGCGCGGTGGAGATTCGACCGACGCCATTGAGCATTTCCGTCAGGCCGTCCATGATGCGCCCGGCTACGTGGACGCCTGGATTAATCTTTCCGCGGAATTCGCCATGGCGGGACAGTTCGCCGAAGCTCGGGACGCGATCGGGATGGCGCTGCGCCTGGAGCCCGACAATGCCCGTGCGCAGAAGCTGAATGATCGTCTCTCGCATGATGCGGCCGCGCAGCAAGCCCATCCGTGATGACGTCAAATCGGAATCCCGCATCAGTTGCTCCGGTCCCTGCGAGGGTGTCAGAATGAAGAAGCGCAGAGGATGACGAAGTTCTTCCCCACTTCCGGCTGGAGCCGGCGAAGACTATTGCAGGCGGGTTCCGCGATGTGCGCTTCCGCAGTTCTACCGCGAGGACTTCTTGCCGTGCGAGCCGATCATCCTGACACCCTTCATCCTGCCGCCGCGGCCAGGCCGTTCTCAACCTTTACCGATATCGCCGCAAGTGCCGGCCTGACGGCCACGATGTATTACGGCGTACCAGAAGCCGTGACCTACATCATCGAGGAGATGGGCGGAGGCTGCGCCTTCTTCGATTACGACAACGACGGCTGGATGGACATCTTCATTCTTGGTGGACGGACCCTGGAGGGTGTGCCGCCCGGCGCATCCAACCGGCTCTACAAGAACAATCGCGACGGCACTTTCAAGGACGTGACGAAAGAAGCGGGCCTGTGGGACGCCGGATGGGCCGTTGGTGTGTGCGTGGGTGACTACAACAACGATGGTTTCGAAGACTTGTTTCTCACCTATTACGGCCAGAACAAGCTGTATCGAAACAACGGAGACGGAACCTTCACCGATGTCACGGAAAAAGCGCATCTCACCCACGACACCATCCGATTCGGCGCGGGCTGCACATTCATCGATTACAACCGTGATGGATTTCTCGATCTGTTCGTCTCGAACTATGTCGACTTTGATATGGCGGACGCTCTCAAGCCTTCTCTCAGTACGCCCAACTGCAACTATGAGGGGGTACCGGTTGCGTGCGGTCCGAAGGGCTTGAAAGCGCCGCAGCATTTCCTCTACAAGAACAACGGTGATGGCACCTTTACCGACGTCTCCAAAGAAGCCGGCATTGCCGCCATCAAGAGTTCTTATGGGCTAACCGCTGTCACGTTTGATGTCGATGAAGACGGGTGGCCCGATTTGTTTGTGGCCTGCGACACCACGCAGAGCCTCCTGCTACTGAATAATCACGACGGCACCTTTCGTGAAGAAGGATTGATGCGCGGGGTTGCCATCAGCCCCGACGGTCAGGAAATGGCGGGAATGGGAATCGGGGTGGGTGATTTCGACCTCGACGGCCATCTCGACGTCATCAAAACCCACTTCCAGCTGCAGGCTGCCGGGCTGTACAAGAACGACGGCAAGGGGAACTTTGACGACGTGGCCCAGCAGGCTGGACTGGCTGGGGAGCGGACCTATGTGAGTTGGGGGACCGACCTCGTGGATCTCGACAACGACGGCTGGCCCGACATCTTTTGGGTCACCGGAAACGTATACGCGGAAGTGGAAAAGATAAACCCCAAATTCCCGTACAAGGGGCCACGCGTGCTGTTTCGAAACCAGGGAAACGGGACATTTGCCCGGATGGGCGATGAGGCGGGCCCGGCGATCGGCGCACATCACGTAAGCCGGGGTTGCGCTTTCGGCGATTTCGACAACGACGGCGACCTGGATATCGTCATAATGAATCAACACGAACCGCCCTCTTTGCTTCGCAACGACGCGCCGAAGGAGAACCACTGGCTCAAGGTTCGTCTGGAGGGCACGAAGAGCAATCGGAGCGCGATTGGAGCGCGGGTACTGGTGAGCTATGGAGGAAAGACCCAGGCACAGGCGGTGATGAGCCAGGCCAGTTACATGTCGTCCAATGACCCCCGGCTGCATTTTGGGCTTGGGGCGGAGACGACGGCGGATATTGAAGTGGTTTGGCCGACGGGAGCGAGAGAGAAATATGCTGGACAATCGGCCAATCGGCTAATTACTATCCTCGAGGGCCATGGAATAGTCCCTGGACGACCGTTCCGGAAGACATAAGGGTGCTCCAGATCACATTCAACGTGCGGCGCCAGCCGTACAAATAATTGGAGTATTTTTCTCCCTTTCCATGGGGGGATTTTCGAGCCGACAACCAAATAATGGGTCCGGTGACAATTGTTTGACAATTGGCCAAGAGGCCTGCCCGGATAAATGTCGAGAAATCTGAGTGATATGGGAAACCGTTTTACTTGAGGGTTCCAGGGCTAAAAAGCGCTTGCCCATGGTGTATCGGTTGTGATATCGATACTCGATTCACTTAGATGGCTTTCTGGCAATGGCTAACTTCGGCGCGTCGGAGTCGGTTGTCTGCCGGAAATTAAAAAAACAAGAACACAAACGCTTCAGGAGGCTTGGTAAATGTTTACAAACCAAACGAAGACATCGAGTATTTCATCGATGTCGAATTGGTTCAGGCGAGTTCCATGGCTGGCAATTCCGGTCATGTTATTTGCCTTTTCCATCGCACATGCACAGCAACTGACCGCGACGTTGAGTGGCATCGCCGCTGACCAGACGGACGCCCGTGTACCTGGGGCGAAAGTTGTTGTAACCAACGAGGCAACGGGTGACACCCGCGCAACCACGGCCGATGCCCAGGGGTTCTTTTCAGTCACAGCTTTGATCCCGGGAACCTACAAGGTCACAATCACAGCAAAGAGCTTCGCCACATGGGAAGAGAACGGCATCCTGCTCAACCAGGGTGACAGCCGGTCCATTCCGAACATTCACCTCAAGATCGGTTCCGAAGCGACGGCCGTCACGGTCATCTCCGGCGCCGATGCTGAAATCCCGGTCGATACCGCGGAAGTCAGCGCCACCCTGAACAACGAACTGGTTGACTCCGCCATTTTGACGGGACGCAACGCAGCTGAGTTAATCAAGATGATGCCCGGCGTCACCTTCAACAACAGCGGCGGTGCGGGCTCCGGCTACAACGGCCAGGTGACCGGCACCAACAACGGCCCCGCCGGCAACTTCTCTGCCAACGGAACGCAGCCTTATGGCTCAACCGCGGTCATCCTCGATGGCGCCAACCTGATCGATCCGGGCAACGCCGGAACGCAGGTTGCCAACATCAACCAGGACATGACAGACAGCGTCAAGTTCCTGTCTGCCTCCTACGGCGCTGAATACGCGAAGGGCCCGGCGATTCTGCAGGCCTTCTCGAAGAGCGGCGGCCAGAAGTTCCACGGCGAAGGTTACATGTACGCCCGCAACTCAGCACTCGGTTATGCGAATGACTGGGACAACAAGGCCAACGGCAATCCGCTGCCAGTGCAAAGCTACTACTACATGGGCGGCAACATTGGCGGTCCGGTGTTCTTTCCGCATTTCAACCACAACCGTGACAAGCTGTTCTTCTGGGCTGGCTACGAGTACATGATTCAGCACCCGTACTGCAACAGCTGCTACGGTGGCGCACCAACAGAAATGAACGTGCCGACCGCGGCTCAGTTGAGCGGCGACTTTAACAATACCGGCGTCGACCCGCACGTGCTCAGTACTTACCCGGGCGCATATGCGCTCCCGTGCAATACCGACGATGGATGGCAGGGCTGCAACAGCAATGCTTCGCCATGGGGCGGATACGACAACGTCCCTGCCGGGAGCCCTGCGGGCACGGTTGAGAACAATCCGGTTCCAAACGTCAGCGCGTATTTCGATCCGCTCGGCATGATCTTCACCAAGATGAATCCCGCCGCCAACCAAACGCCCAGTGCGACGAATGGCTGGAACAACTATGGGACCATTCCAAGCACTCCACAGAATCGCTGGGAAGTGACCGGGAAGGCGACCTACGCTTTCAACGACAACAACAAGCTGTGGGGCTCCTATACATATCAGACGGAGACGGACGACCATCCGTTGTCAGTCTGGTGGGCGCCTGAGTGGACGATTCCTTATCCCGCAGAGCCAGTCGCGAAAGAAAAGGCGCACGTTTACCTGGCTAACTTCACGCACGTTTTCAGTGCTACCACAACCAACGAGTTTGTGTTCTCGTATGCAGAATTCGTTAACGATGTAGGGCTTACAAATACTGGCTCCGTCAGCCGCAAGGCTCTCGGATTCCCGGCGCAGAGTCTGTTCGGAAGTCCCAAGACCGATCAGATTCCGAACTCGACCGGCGGTTGGGCATCCGGACTAACTGAAATCAACGAATTCGACTTCAACAGCGGCATCTATGGCCCGAACACCTTCGGAAAAACCTCGAAGGCGCCAGCGATCAGCGACACGTTCACGAAGATTGTTGGAACTCACTCGCTGAAGGCCGGCTTCTACTGGGATACCTTCGAAAACCTTCAGGCCAACGGCAGCCCCATCAACGGCAACTACGACTTTGAAAATTGGGGCTCCACTTCGACCTACAACATGACGCTCGATCGCATGATGATGCGTCCGCAGACCTACTCAGAGCAAAACAGTGATGTGGTGCCGCAAATCACGCAGCACGAATGGTCGCTCTGGGCACAGGACTCGTGGAAGGCAACGCGGAAGATGACGCTGAACGTCGGACTCCGCGCGGATCATGAAGGCCAGTGGTACGACGCAATCGGTGGAACCCAGGTCTGGGATCCGGCGAGCTACGTCAACACCGCGAACCCGCCTGCCGATACGGGAATCATCTGGAATAGCACAGCGCATCCGAACATCCCGAAATCGGGCTGGGTGAGCCCGCTGTTCTTCTACAACCCGCGTCTGGGCGTCGCCTATGACGTATTCGGCACCGGCAGAACTGTGGTACGTGCAGGATTCGGCACCTATCGCTACCAGGTATCGTCAAACGACGCCAGCGCCGCAATGGGCGGTCCACTCGGTTCGTTCTCCTATGCCACCGGAAGTGCAGGCGTAAACGGCTTCTATGGAGCAGGAGTTCAGGCTGGGCTTGTATGCACCGCCATCACGGCCGGTTCGAACTCGAATTGCTCGACAACCAATCAAATCACCGTTCCTCAGGGCACCAACCAAGTTGGAACCACGGTTACGGTTGATAAGGAAGGCGACAATAAGGTCCCATATGCGAATACGTACAGCTTCGGTTTAGCCCAGGCATTGCCTTCTCATACCGTTGCTGAGATTTCCTATGTGGGAAGCATGAGCCGCAATCAACTCGAAAACGGCAATAACGGCCATATCTCGGATGCCAATCCGGTCGCTTATGGTGCGTTCTTTACGCCTGATCCGAAGACCGGGCTCTACACCAACGTAGCTCCGATCACGCCGGCCGGGTCACCCAGCGGTTACACGATCAATGGTCCCAATACAAACGATTGGCGAGCATTGAATAATTACCAGAGCGTCTTCATTCAGACGCATGGCGGATATGCAAACTACAACTCCCTGCAGGTTTCAGCTCAGAAGCAGTCAGGGCAGTTGTATATGTTCACCAACTTCACCTTCGGCAAGGTTCTCGGCACCCGCGACGGTTCCACGAGCAATGGAAACGGCAACGGTTCGGTCGTCAACCCGTTCGACCTCGACTCAAATTACGGTCCGCTGGCATACGACCATACCAAAACCTTCAATCTCTCGTTCAACTACAAGCTTCCCAAGCCCATCCACAACAACTGGGCGCTTGGCGAAGTGATCAACGGATGGGAGTTGTCCAACTACACGACGTATGAGGACGGATCTCCTTACCAGTCCAATTCGCCGAACATGAACATGAACTACCAGCAGTACCACACACCAAGCGGACAAATCATCAACACTCCAATCACGATGCCAATTCCGGCGACGGCTGTGGATACCGACACCAACGGGGCCACCGTAATCGCGGGCAACCAGACTTACTCCATTGGAAACAACACGTGGTTGGGTACAAGCCAGCCTGAAAACGGTTTGCAGCCGTTCGTCGTCTGCGATCCTCGCAAGGGGTTGCTGAGAAACCAGTACTTTAATCCCAACTGCTTTGCAGCGCCACTGCCGCCGACAGCAACGTCGTTCGGACAAGTGGGTCAGACCATCTGGCCCTACATCCGCAACCCGCACTACTTCGGCAGCGATCTGGCGGTCTTCAAGGCATTCAGAGTCACCGATGCGCAGCGCGTCGAGGTTCGTATCTCGGCGACAAACTGGCTGAACCACCCGAACGCGGTTTTCGGACTGGCCGGCACCTCTGACAACAGCCTGCTGTTCAACGGGCTCAGCACCGCTTCGGCGCTGACCTACAACTCCAATACGAGCACCACCGGTATACCGCAGAACAAGGTGGGATTCCGCTGGTTGCAGTTCGCAGCAAAATACTACTTCTGATCCAGTTCAGAAGCAGATAAGCAGAGGGGGTGGCGCAATGCCACCCCCTCTCTTTTTGTGTCTGAAAATCGAATCAGAAGCAGACACTACGAACGCGAAATGAGGTCCGGTGTTCGGGCCGACCTTGTTCAGTTCTTCTCAGGCGTCACCGTCTTCTGCTTGATTTGGATATCGCGCGCAATGGCCCGCTCGCGCTTGCCGTCTTCCGGGCGATTGAGTTGGGCGTAAACCGACGCGAGCAGCCAGTGAGCTTCGAGATAGTTGGGGTCGGTCTGGGTGACGTCTTCAAGGATCGCCGCAGCTTCAGCGTACTTTCCTGTCTGCTCGTTGAGCTTTGCCATCTCCAGCCGGGTCAGCGGATCTTTCGGATGAAGCTGCAAGGCAAGTTCCAGCAGCGGTTTCGCATTCGCCGTATCGCCATCCTTCAAGCGCATGGCGCCAAGGTCGCGATTGGCGACAAAGTCCATCGGATCGGCGCGCAGCGCAGCCTGAAAAGCGCTGGCTGCGGCCGGCATATCCTTCATGGCATATTGGGCCTGGCCCACCATTGTTTGAAGCCCCGGCAAGTTAGGATTCAATGCTACGGCTGCAACCAGGTCATCGCGAGCAATCTCCATCTGGCCGCGATAGAAGCGCGCAGAGCCGGCAAGGAGCCACGCCTCGGCGGAGTTCTTGAACTTCGCCAACTTCTCCATGCGCGGCAGCCCTTCATCCTGCTTCCCTGACCCGATCAGGGCATACGCGTAGACGTATTCAAATTCGAAATCGTCTTCATGGCCGTGCTCCAGCGGAGCCAGCAATGTTGCCGCGTCGCCCTCGCGCCGCAGCTTGTTGTACGTATAGCCAAGCAGAATCGCAGTTTTCAAGTCGGCGGGATGCGCCTCATGGAGCTTCTCGAATTCAACGCGAGCCTGATTGAGGTTACCCGTCTTGTAATACGCCATTGCCAGGTTCATTCGGACCGCTTCATTCTGCGGAGCGATCTCGAGCACGCGACCGTCTTCTTCAATCGCCTCGTCCATCTGGCCCGCCGCTGCGAGCGTAGCGCCGAGGTTCGCGCGAGCCTGCACGAGGTCAGGTTTCAGGGACAGCGCTTTTCTGAAATCGGCGATTGCGATCTTCAGGTCGCCATGTTCCTGCGCAACGGTTCCATCGTGCAGGGACGCCTCGGCCTCAGCGGCGGCAGATGGATTGGCGGACTGACCGGTCGCGGCCTGCGCCAATAGTCCAGCGCATAGAAAGGGGAAGACTCGCATCGCTTTCACAGGATAGAACATCCGGTATTGCGTGTTCAGGGAGCGCCGCATAAATAGTAGAATCCAAAGGTGGCTGCATTTGCATCCGCCTTTTCCTTCATGCCCAGGTCTGCATTCGTCCCTTTTCATCTCGTGGTGCTGGCATTGCTGGCCGCAGGCCATAACCGCACGCTGCTTTGCCAAAGGGCCGCCGCAGGCCCGCCGTCTGCCTCCATTCAATTCGAACTCAAAAGGCTGCCTTTTCAGGTCGACAGCAGTCAGAGTCCCGCCAAGAATGTGCCGGAAACCATGGCAGGTGGTGTAGCCGTATTCGATTACAACGGCGATGGACGGCCGGATATCTTCTTTACCAACGGCGCAGACATCGCAACGCTGCAGAAATCCTCGCCGAAGTACTATAACCGCCTCTTTCGCAACAACGGAGACGGCACCTTCACCGATGTAACTGAGAAGGCAGGCCTCAAGGGAACGGGCTTCGATGTCGGAGTTGCCATCGGCGATTATGACAACGACGGTCACCCCGATATTTTCGTCGCCGGCGTTCACGGCAACACGCTCTACCACAACAACGGAGACGGCACCTTCACCGATGTGACGAAGAAAGCCGGCCTCGACAAGTGGAACGATCCGGAATATGGCCCTCTCTGGGCGGTCGCCGCCGTGTGGGTTGACGTGAATAACGACGGTCTGCTCGATCTGTTCGTCGTTAACTATCTGCAGTGGACATACTCCAATATTCCCAAGTGCGTCATTGAGGGCGTGGCGGAGTACTGCCATCCCCGTTATTACAAGGGGTTGCCGAATCAGCTATTCCTAAACCAGGGCGACGGCACCTTCAAAGATGTATCGAAGGAGTGGGGCATCCGCGATCATGTTGGCAAAGGGATGGGCGTAGGAATGGCGGATTACGATCTCGACGGCAAACCCGATTTGTTCGTAACCAATGACGCGGAGTACGCTTTCCTCTTTCACAACCTTGGTAACAAATTTGAAGAGGTTGCCTTCCAGGCCAATGTCGCCCTGGCTGAGGATGCGGCGTTCATCTCCGGCATGGGCAATGACTTTCGCGATGTCAACAACGACGGCTATCCCGACATTGCGTATGTCGCGCTCAAGAGTCAGACTTTTCCCATTTATCTGAACACGGGCAAAGGGGATTTTACTGAAGTGACCGCGTCGAGCGGCATGCGCAATCTCAGCATGGGAATGTCTGGATTCGGGCCGGCGCTGTACGACTTTGACAATGACGGCTGGAAGGACTTTTTCGTCACGCGTGGACAGGTCACTTCGGTCTGGCCGCCGGGATACAAGTTCGCCGAACCAAACGTCGTCTTTCGCAACCTCGGTGCCAGCGGAAAATGGCAGGCGCTCACCGCGGATGCCGGATTTACAGACGCTACCGCGGCCCGTCATCGCGGCTGCGCATTAGGAGACTTTGATGGTGACGGGCGCATCGACATCGTCGCGACCAGCCTAGATCAGCCCGCTGAACTGTGGATGAATCGCAGCCCCAACGCCGGCCACTGGCTCGGCATCGCATTGCGCGGAGTCAAATCGAACCGCGACGGCATCGGTGCGCGCATCAAGGTTGTGACCAACACCGGCACGCAGTACAACCACCAGACTTCGAGCGTCTGTTACGCCTCATCGAGCCTCGGTCCGGTGCACTTCGGTCTGGGTAAGGATACGAAGGCCAACACGGTTGAGATGCACTGGCCGAGTGGTATTGTGCAGACACTCGAGAACGTCGCCGCAGACCAGATCCTCAAGGTCACCGAACCGGCCGAATCCACTGCACAGAAAAAGTAGGGTTCATTGCTTTGGCGGCCCTGCCTTTTGCTGCCGGGCTTCAATCTGCTGCACAATATTCCGCTCGCGCTGCCCATCGTCGGGACGATGAAGCTTGTAGTAAATCGGCGCGAGTTCGATGTGCGGATCGATCCAGTTGGGGTCTGCCTTCTCCAGTTCTTCCAGTGTCGCGGCGGCTTCTGCGTATTTGCCGGTCATGCCATTCAGCTTCGCCATCTCCAGCCGCGCCATGGGCGACTTCGGCTGCAGTTCGAGAGCAAGCTCGAGCATTGGCTTCGCGGCGTCGAGGTCACGCTGTTTCAGGCGCATCGTTCCGAGGTAGAGATTGGCGGTAAAGTCCCGGGGGTCCGCCTTCAATGCCGCCTCAAATGCAGGTTGCGCCGCGTCCACATCTCCCAGCGCATCGCGCGCTTGGCCCGCCATGGTGTAAAGACCGGGAAAATCCCCATGCAGACTAATTGCAGCATCTAGATCCGTTCGCGCTTCGTGAAATTCGCGCCGCCGCAATCGAGCCGTGCCCGCGATAAAATATGCATCCGCCGACTGGGTTGCTTTCGCCACTTTCTCCATGCGCGGCAACCCTGTCGTCTCTTCTCCAGAATCGATAAGCGCATAGGCCAGCACGTATTCAAGGTCCATATTGCTCTCGCGCCCGGTCTCAAGCGGTGTCAGCATCGCGGCGGCTTCACTCGACTTACCCAGCTTGATGTCGGTGTATCCCAGCAGAACGCACGCAGCCACATCCTGCGGCCTGGCAACATGCACCGCTTCAAACGCAATGTGGGCGTTTTCCATGTCGCCCTTTTTGTAATACGCAAGCCCAAGATTCATGCGCACCGCGGTTTGCTGCGGCGCCATCGCGAGAGCCTTCGTATCTTCCGTAATGGCAGCGTCGAATTGGCCTGCCTCAGAGAGCGCTGCGCCAAGATTGGCGCGCGCTTCAGTCAAGTTCGGATCGATTGCAAGAGCACGTCGATAGGCGTCTATTGCCGCGTTCAGGTCCTTGCGCTGCTGCGCAGCAACACCCTTGCGCAAATAGTCGTCCGCCTCGTTCAAGGGAGCCGGTTTGCTTGTCTGCGCCCACGCTCCTTCGAGCGCCAGCACAAGCATGAAAACTAGGACGGATCGCATAATTATCAGGATAAAGCAATGTCGCGGCTCCGGCCGCGGCTGCCCCCTTTTCCCGCGCCGCCGCTTCCGCAATTTCATCCGGCCAACTACGGCTTCTGGTTCTCAACCGGCTTGTAGTTCAGGATTTTCATCGCCGAACCGTACTTCTTGTAGTCGCGAAATTCGATGGTGTTCAGAATTGCCTGGTGATGGCTCTGCCTGACCCGCAGCTCGGCACTCACTGGCATCAGGAAATCCTGTCCGTTGATCGAGACGTAGTCGTAATCCACACCCATGACTGTGGCCTCGGTCGGAAACCCTTTGGGAATATCCTCGGCCTGCAGGCTGATGCGCCGAACGCTGTGGGTCGAGGCATCGACAAAGACCTGTCCGCGGAATCCAACCATGATTTGCCGGTCATTCGATCCGACTACGGAGAACATTGAGTTCTGCTTCGCTACCTTGTAGTCGAACACCTGCACGGTGCCGGATCCCAAGGCATCTGTCTCCTTCCACTGGAAATCGGCCTTTGCCGACGGAGAGAATACCGCCTTCAATACTCCGCCCATTTCGCCGCCCGAAAGAGTGCTGCCTTTCTGTTTCAGCAACGCGTCGCGATCGGCAGTGCTTGCCTGGCCGTTAATCTCCAACATGGTATGCGTCTCGGACTTATCGCGATAACGCAGCAGCTCCGCGATCGTGTCGCGATGCTTCCAGTTTCCCGCGCCGCTCGTGTCGACAGAGCGATTCGTAACTTCCACGCACATGAAGTTCGGCAGCGAGTCCATATAGTTCACTGCCCGCGATCGCGCATCTTCGATGAGCTTCGCACTCTCTTCCGGTTCCGGCGGCGGCACGGGATTTGTCTCGGAGGTGATGGCAAGCACTCCTCCGCCGTAGGTGTCGCTTGATTCGCTGCTGACCGTCAGGTCGCCGGCCGCGCCGCCATGGCCTTCTGCTCCAGATGCTGCTGTCGCTGCGCCGCTTCCCGCGACGTTGAATGATATCTCCTGCACCGCCGTCTTTCCACCCTGCGTCAGGATCGCCTTCACGTCGTAGTCGCCAGGCGTAAGAGCTGCTCCCTTGAAGCTGGCCAAATACGGCACTGTGCCCGCCGAAGAATCCAGCCGCAGGGGCAGAGGCACCCTGCGTCCGGCATGGCCGTTATGGCTGGCCTCCATCTCGAGGGTTGTAGGGCCGCTAATTTTAGGATCCGGATGCAGGATGAAAAACAGGGACACATTTTTCGCGCCTGCAGGAACAACGCCCAGCAAATTCGGCGTGATCTTTCCTTTCTCGTAGCGCATGGGCTCGAGGGGATCGTCGTTGTCATCGTTGATTGTATCGACGCGCTTAACGAGCACAATGGGGCTGAGCGAAGGCGATGCCTGGGCCTTCGGAATCTCAAACACCATGCGCTGAGCGCCGTATTTGAGACCTTGCTCGTCGTACACAGCCGCGTCGAGCATGTATTGTCCCGGGATCGCAAGAAAATGCCGCTGCAGAATGATGCTCGCTGCCGGATCGGCGGCCAGCGATTCGACCGCACCGCGTTTGGCAATATTTTCGCCAAAGTGCTCCACTACTGTGCCGTCCTTGTCCTTGATCTCGGCAACGATGGAGACTTGCGCCGTGAAGAGATTGCTGCGTGTGTCCTTGTTTACCTGCAGGGATGAGATCGGCACATCAACGGCTACCGTGCTGGCGTTGCCGTCGGGCAGATTGCCAAACTCGAGCACCTTCGCCTGAAACTTTACATCTTGAGGCAGATTGGACTGGTTGAAGAGCTTCAGCAGCGGCACTTCGAATGGCCGGATGCCCGCCTCGGCTCCCGGCGCCAGTGCAAAATATCCTGTCTTCGTTTTGATATCGAGCCGGGCATTGACCGGCTTTACCGCGATCGTCCGAAACGACCCATCGTAGTCCTGAATCGGCGGGATATAGGATGCCTGGTAGAACGTCGTCATATCCTGCAGCATCTGCTCCAGAGGCCTCTTCACGTTGTCCTGCGCGTCAATGTAGAGGCCGCCTGTGCCTGTCGCTATGTCGGCCATGGGATTCTTTGGCGCCGTCATTTCTTTGAAATCGGGACCGTTTCGTTGAAAGTCCGTCATTTGCGCGATGTCCTGCGCCGGTCCCCAGGTCGGCCCTTGCGCGCTTGGAGCACCCACAACTCCCTGTGGGCCCTCCTGCTGCGTGGGAATCACCGACTCGCTGCCGCCGGGTCCTGCGCCAATCACGATCGGAGCTGGATTGTACGGCTTCTGGCCATTCATGAGGGCGTTCACCATCTGGTATCGTCCCTGGCTATTCATCGCATCCAGATCCACGATGTAGATGCTTACGCCGGCCTGGCCCGCTGCGCCGGTAATAATCTTCACCATCTCCTTGCCCGCAGAATCCATCTGCATGTTTTGCGTGAAGTAGATTAAAGATTTTCTCTCTGAAATCTTTTGCTGCGATCGGATCAGGGCCAAAAGCCCAGCGAGATTTGGAAATGTGTGGTGATCCTGCATCTCTTTCTGCGCGTCTTGAAGTGCGACCAGCAGAGTCTCGTACTCGGCACGCGTTTTCAGGTCCACGTGCCTGCCTGAAGGATCGGCGCCGGTTCGCGTCACGGCAACCAGGTTCTTCTCGGCCTCTGCCGCCGCGTTGGTGACTTCGGGATCTTCCTTCTCGGCCCGGTTCACAATTCCCCCGGTGTAGGTGAGTTCAATCTTCTGAGTCCGATCGGCGGCGGCCTTTTCCGTAATGATTTTCACTGCATCGGCTGCCGACTTGTTATCGGTGAAGCCACGAATGAGTCGCAAGCGCCCGGGAATATCGAAAACCGAATAAGAGAATCCCTTGGAGGGAAGCGTTTTCAGAATCTTCAGCGCAACGGACTGGGCGACTTTGGCGGGGATTCCTACATAGTGATCGAACACCAGCGTTACAAGCTCGTCTGACTCGGCATTACCCCTCACGAGACGAAAGTCTATGAGCTTGACCGGAACATCGTTGTCGGTGACCGTAAAGTCCTCCGGTTTCAGGTCGAGCACAGGTTTGTGTCTTTTGTCTTTGACTACCAGGTCGAGCGTGACCTCATTCACATTCGAACTGAGGTTGGGGACCTGAATCGATGTATCGGGAGCAGATTGAGACGCAGGCGGCGGCGTGGTCGGAACAGGTTGCGCGGCGGGCGCCTGCCCCTGCGCGACGCACGCTCCGATTGCCAGGAAGGCAACGGCGCACCACCTCAATGCCTTGGGATCCCGATCAAATTCTTGAGAGTAGTCCATATGAGAATGCCTGATTTCTCCGCCCTTGTAACTGCGGTGGTACAGCTGCGCACTGCTTAGAAAACCCTTTTAGTTCGGCATTTGAGAGACGCGCAGGTACGGATTTCTGACTCGTGCAATTCTACTCGCGGAAAGGGAATATGTGCAGTACCAGAAAACACCGAATTCCGCTGGTAACTCGGCTGTCCATGTGATCAAATCCGCCGCCAGGAAATGGCTTTCAACGAGCAAGAAAATACTGTCCTATTGACAATTCGGGATAGTACAATCCGCTCGATTCCAAGCACGCCTTGCCTATGCGCAACTTCCTCAATCCTTTAGCTCTCTCCTGCCCGGTCCTGATTGGCTTCATGACCCTCGATGTCTCACTCGCCAGCCAGCAATCGCCTGTCGCGCCGATTTCATTCGAGCTCAAGCGTTTGCCGTTTCGGCTTAACAGCGACGAAAGTCCTGCTCGCAACGCGCCGGAGACGATGGCCGGCGGCGTAGCCGTTTTTGACTACAACGGCGACGGACGCCCGGACATATTTTTCGCCAACGGCGCACCCCTGGCGACCGGGATAAAAAACGACCCAAAGTACTGGGATCGTCTGTACCGCAACGACGGCAACGGGGTCTTTACCGACGTGACAGAACAAGCTGGACTGAAGGGCACCGGTTTTGACGTCGGGGTAGCGATCGGGGATTACGATAACGACGGGCGACCTGACATTTTTATTGCCGGGGTACACGGCAACACGCTCTATCACAACAACGGGAACGGGACGTTCACCGATGTGACAAAGAAGGCCGGTCTTGACAACTGGCACGACCCTCAATATGGACCGCTCTGGTCAGTTGCCGCGGCCTGGGTCGACGTCAACAACGATGGTCTGCTTGACCTCTTTGTGGTCAATTACATGCAATGGGGGTACTCCGACAAGCCGCTCTGCGTGATCGAAAACACTCCGGAATACTGCCACCCGCGCTACTACAAGGGAACGCCCGACCAGCTTTTTCTCAACCAGGGTGACGGCACGTTCAAGGATGTATCGAGCGAATGGGGTATCCGCGAGCATGTGGGAAAGGGCATGGGTGTCGCCGACTATGACCTCGATGGTAAGCCGGACCTCTTTGTCACCAACGACTCGGAGTACAACTTCCTCTTTCACAATGTTGGTAACAAGTTCGAAGAGGTAGCGTTTCAGACGAATACGGCGCTGCCCGAGGAGGGCACCTTCATCTCGGGCATGGGCCTTGACTTCCGTGACTTTGACAATCGGGGTTATCCCGGCATTGCTTACGTCGCACTGAACAAGCAGACATTTCCGCTTCTCCAAAACACGGGGAAAGGAGACTTTGTCGAAGTCACGAGCAGCAGCGGTCTAGGGGCGGAGAGCCTGGGTATGGCAGGCTTTGGCCCGACGCTCTGCGACTTTGACAACGATGGCTGGAAAGACCTGTTCGTTTCGCGCGGGCATGTCTCTGCAACGCACCCTCCGGGAGCTAAACCGAAACAGGCCAACACGGTTTTTCGGAACCTTGGCACGAGTGGAAAGTGGCAAGCGCTTACCGAGGCGGCCGGATTCGCGGACTCCACCGAGGCGCGGCATCGGGGATGCGGCCTCGGAGACTTCGATGGCGACGGCCGGATGGATATTGTTGTCACCTCCATGGACGACAAGGCCGAATTGTGGATGAATCGCAGCCCCGGCCAAAACCACTGGCTTGACATCGCGCTCGAGGGCGTCAAAAGCAACAGGGACGGTATCGGAGCACGTGTGAAGGTCGTGACCGAGGCTGGCACGCAATACAACCACCAGACTTCCAGCGTTTGCTATGCCTCCTCGACTCTGGGGCCGGTCCACTTTGGGCTGGGCGCGGACTCGGTTGCCCGGAGCGTCGAAATCACCTGGCCGAGCGGCGTTGTTCAGACCCTCCAGAATGTCCGGGCCGACCAGACTCTGAAGGTTGTTGAAAACGGTTCGAGAGTGCCAGCCCCAAATCACCCACCTCCGCTCCCAGAGACCGCCAATTTTGTGGCACAGCTGTGAGCTATCTCACAGCTAACACCTGCTCGCGTCCTCAAGAATCAACTGGGGAGGCCGCATGCAACGAGTGTTCATCGGGACCGCCGCAATATTGCTCGTTGCTTTTTCAAGCCTGGGCGCCAAAGTAGCAGCCAAAGGTGCCGAGAAATCCAACTCGCCTGCGGTCGGGCCCGTACCTGCCTACCTCAGACCGATCCCCATGGACGAACCCAATACTCCCGGCTCGCCGGGACTCACCATCGATGTGCCGGTCAATGGCACCATTTACCCGCCCGACCTGATCCCACCGCAATTCGCATGGCGAGACAGCGACTCCAGCGTCACGGTCTGGCGAATCGAGATACTCTTCGGCAAAAAGAGTCGATCGATCCAGATCTGGGCACACGGGGAGAAGATGCAGATTGGTCCCGTAGACGACACACTGGTCGGCTATGTGCCTCCCACGCTCACTGCCGAACAGGCCGCCGATCACACCTGGAGGCCTGACGCAAAAATCTGGGAAGCGATCAAGAGGCAATCCGTCACCCAGCCCGCGAAACTTGTGATCACCGGGTTCGCGAGCCAGACATCCTCCGAGCCGTTGTCGCACGCAGAAGTCGCCATCTCCACGGCCAAGGAACCCGTTGGCGCACCCATCTTCTATCGCGACGTGCCGCTGATTCCGCCCAATCCCGATACCGAGCAGCGCGGTGTCATCAAGCCTCTTCCAGACTCAGTGCTGCCCAAGATCAAATGGCAACTCCGCTACGTCAATCGGACCGAAAGTAAGGTCATGATGACCAACCTGCCCACCTGTGGCAACTGCCACTCGTTTTCGCGCGATGGCAAAACCATGGGAATCGACGTCGATGGTCCCGCAAACGACAAGGGGCTCTACGCGCTTATCCCTCTCAGGAAGACCAGCACCATTTCCAATGACTATCTCATCCACTGGAGCGCGTTCTCTGAAGAGCATGCGCAGAAGCGCTTCGGATTCATGAGCCAGGTTTCGCCGGATGGGAAATACGTCGTCAACTCCATTGATGTACCGCATGCCCACGGCACGCGCGTGCTCGACCGCCTCTACAACGGTTTTTACGATAACTATGGATTCGGCCAGGTCTTCTATCCAACCCGTGGAGTACTCGCATGGTACAGCAGGGAGAGCGGCACGCTTAAGCCACTGCCCGGCGCCGATGATCCGAACTTCGTCCAGACTTCGGCCTTCTGGAGTCCCGATGGAAAATACCTCATCTACTCCCGCGCCGCCGCACGGGATCCTTATCCGGCCGGCTACAAGCGCTCAACCTACGCCAACGATCCCAACGAGACGCAGATCCAGTACGACCTCTACAGGATCCCGTTTAACGACGGCAAGGGTGGAACTCCCGTGCGCATCATCGGCGCCTCAGAGAACGGGATGAGCAACAACTTCCCCAAGGTCTCGTCCGACGGCAAGTGGATTGTCTTTGTCGAGTGCAGGAATGGCCTGCTCATGCGTCCCGATAGCAAGCTCTATATCGTGCCGTTTGAAGGCGGTGAGGCGCGCCCCCTCGAATCAAATCTGGCGCTGATGAACTCGTGGCATACTTTCAATCCCAACGGCCACTGGCTGGCATTTTCGTCGAAGAGCCCTTCGCTCTATACGCATCTTTACCTTACGCACATTGACGATCAGGGCCACGCCAGCCCTCCGGTGGTCGTCGAAAACGCCACCGCCGCCAATCGGGCGGTGAATATTCCCGAATTCCTGAATATCGGTCCTGACGATCTCGATCACATCGAGACGCCGGCGATCGACTTCTATCGCGAGTTCGATCTGGCACAGCAACTTCAGGATGCGCACAAATACTCCAACGCTGTTCCCGCATGGAAAATAGCAGCCGCCAAGGATCCCAGCGACGCCCGCCCCTGGAACAACATGGGCGTTGCGCTTGCCGCCAGCGGCAAAACCAGCGATGCGATCGACGCCTATACAAAGTCGCTCGCCATGAACAACGACAGTTCCCAAACGCACAACAATCTCGGCAGCGCACTGGCTGAGGCAGGACGCCTCGATGAAGCCATGGCGCACATCCGTAAGGCCATCGAACTCGACCCCGATAACGGCGCAGCCCACATTAATCTGGGGCATTTGCTTGAAGTGACAAGCCATCGATCTGAAGCCGTTGAGCAACTCACACTCGGCATCCAGATCGCGCCCAAGAATGCAGAAGGCCACAACATCTACGGCGTCATCCTGGCGCGAGAGAACAAACTCGACGAAGCCGTCGCGGAACTGCAAAAGGCAGTCGCGCTTGCACCGGGCTCGGCCGAATGCCGGTTCAATCTCGGCCGCGCCTATGCCGCAACAAGCCGATTTGCCGATGCCCTGCCTCAGTTCGAGGCCGCGGCGAAGATCACCAATTATCAGGAGCCCGCGATCCTGCAGATGTTGGCCGCGATGTACTCCGAGACCGGCGACTATGCGCAGGCCGTGTCCACTGCACAGCAGGCCCTCGACCTGGCCGAAAAGCAGCAGAATAACGACCTCGGTGATGCGCTCCGCGCCAATCTTGCGCGGTACCGGGTCCAGGCTCGAAGCTCACACACAGGCGCGGGGCCCTCGCAATAAATCCCAATTAGTTTTTGACACGCACGTATTTGTTGACCAATTCACTTCCCAGGTCTTTCCGCCATCGTCTGAAAACGCCTGCCGCGACTCTGCAGTGTCTGCGCCCGTTCCCCTATTTCAAAACGCACCAGCACGGCTCTTCCGTTGATCGGCTCCTGATCGTAAAAGGTCAGACGTCCGTTCTTGAATTCACCCACTCCCGGTACGGCGCTCAGCGTGCCAACATTCGGAGTCGCAAAGTCGATGTTCCACTGGTCCGCGGTGGGGTTGTACCAGCGCAGGGCCATCAGTTCGACGTGTCCCGCAGGTTCGTCGGCTGCATATTCTGCCAGGTCGGCGCGGCAAAGAAGAAGCCTTCCGGAGCGCCTGCTTTGAAAGCGGGAACAAGCCGGAAGGCTTTGCATCTCGATTGCCCATGCTTTCGTGGGCCCTCGGGTTTAGTGTTTTTTCGGCGAGAAGCCTAATTGGAACGTGGCCATCACGCTGCGACCCGGCAGCAACTGCAAGGTGTCCAGCGGGCTCGGCGTATATTGAACCAGCGAGTTGGAAACAGAGTTAGCGGGACCGATGGTCACGACATCGTGACTGTCGAGCAGATTGTTGAAGCTCAGCTTGATCTTCGACTGATCGAAGTGCGACTCGCTCCGGATCGTGTAATTGATGAAGAGGTTGCTCATCCAGAACGGGTCGAGCGGAACCACCTGGTGATAGGCACCATCGTCGTTCCAGCGCGTTCCTACCCGCTTGCTGAACATTCCCAGGTCCCAGGAATTTCTCTGGTAGGTAAGGCCGAGGCTTTCGGTGTCGTGCGGAGCGTTTGCCACCCAAGCCGCCGGCGAGGGTCCTACGGCCGGTGACGTTGCAGTTGCCGCGGTTCCTGAACTGGCCTCATACTTCGCTTCGCCAAACGTGCCGTTCATAAAGAAGCTGATGCCGCGGGCGATGTAGAGATTGCCCTCGGCCTCCACGCCGTTGGTGTTGGAAGGCGGCGTCGCGTAGTAGTAAGTAAATCCCGAATCAGGGCCTGACGAAGGCGTGAAGCTCGAATACTGGTTCACGAAGTGAATGTGGTAAACGTCGCCGTCGACGCTGAGGTGATTCAGCTTCAGCACGGTTCCGCCCTGGTAGGTGGAGGCAATTGTGGGTGGCGGCGTCACGGCGACCTGTGCCCCTGTCACATCGAATACGCTGCTGAACGGAATAATGCTTCCGCGGCCGTACTGGCCGTACACCGACCAGTTATTGCGGATGCGGAAGTTGGCCTCAAGCGAAGGCAGCCATGAATTGTAATTCGCGCCGTGCGTGACGTACGCATTTCCGCCGAGGTTGCCGACTACTTTTCCATCGGCGAACTGCTTCAGCCACATGCGGAAGAACCCATCCTTGATACCGGCAGTAATGGTCACGCGCGGGATGGAGACCAGCTGAAACTCGGCATAGGGCTGAGCCGTGGTGATGTTGAAGTTCTCGTGGAACTTGATGGCGCTGAGTCCGGGCGCGTGAACAAACCCCTCTGCCGGATTGGACTTGATCTGGTACCGGTTGGTCGGCGTGTACTCCCACCATCCACCGGTCCGGAACACGCCAAAGCGCGAAGCATAGCTGAGTGAGCCTATCTCGCCCACGCGGTTGTACTGGTTCATTTTGTCGATGCCGCTGGTGGCATTCACCGGCTCCTCAATGGGCGTAGCCGCCAGCAGATCGCTGTCCTGCGCGTTCTGGTAGTGCTGGTGGTTGGAGTAGGAGTACGTGTAGGTCTTGGAGTCACCCCTCCAGCCGCGGCCAATATCCCCAGTGAGGGTGGCAATCTCGAAGTTGGTGGGTACGTGGTAGGTGTAGTAACGATAATATTGAGCGTTCAGCGATCCATCGGGATTGTACTGGTTGGAGTCAAGCAGGTAGTTAACGCCATGATCCTGGATTTGCTCGCGCGTTGTGTCACTGTTAGGCGTATTGGCGTCAACAAGGATCGCGGTGCCAATCAAAGTGAAGTTGGCGGTATCTGAGATCTTGTGATTGAATTTGAGGCTCGCGGCGGTACGGACCTGGGGGCTGTTGGTGAGATAACCGTCCGAAGTCTGGTGATGCCCCTCGAACCACATGTTGTTTTTGGGATTACTGCCGCCGAAGAGGCCGGAATTGAACTCGCCCAGGTACTGCTGTGTATTCCACGAGCCGTAGGATTCTTCACCGCGGAAGGACATCGTGTCGCCCAGCTTTGGCGAAAACATGTGAATCGATCCGCCGAAGTTCGCGGGTCCCATATCAGAGGCGGTGCCCGGACTCCGATCGAAGTCGACATAGCCGATGGCCGGCGCCGGCACATAAGCCCACGAGTGATGGCTGGGATCGTTGGCATCCTCGAAAGGAACGCCGTCCCAGGTCATCGTGTAGTCGTCGTCGACAAATCCGCGAAAGTAGATTTTTGCCTGGCCGTTGCCGATGCCGTTGTTGCTCCAGCTCACCGTACCCGGAGCAGCCTGGATGATGTCGCTGAAGTCTGTTACCGGCGAAGTGAATTCACTGACGTACTGACTCGTAATCTCAGTGCGCGCCGAACCGGCATCGAGCACTGCTTTGATGGGCGAAAGCTGGGATGCAATGGAAGTGTCCGCCTCCGCCTCCACAGTGACTTCCTCCGAAACCGATGCCAGCTTCATATGGACAGATACTTCTGCGGCGGCGCCTGGCGAAACCTGGGCGCGACGCTGCTCGGTCGCATATCCGGTTCCAGAAACTTCAACCGTGTAGAAGCCTGGGGCCAGACCCTGGACGGTGAATTTGCCGTCTGCACCTGTCACCAACGTGCGCTCCACCTTGTCCGCGCTGGAAACAGCAACCGAAACACCCACGGCCGCCTGGCCGCGTGGATCGACGACCGTGCCCAGGATGCTGCCTGTGGATTGGGCTTGAATGACGCTCGCGCCCGCGGATATTAGCGCAAGGCACACGAATAGATGCATGGCTTTCCGCCACTTATGCAGAGCTGAGATGTTCAACTTGTTGCCTCCGTGAAAAGAACGTTACAGCTGAGGAATTGGGAATAATTTTTATCAGCGTAACGATCAATTGCGAAAGAACGTTGACATTCAGGTTTAAATTCGATGAACGACCGTCGTGGCCAACGGCACTTCAGCGCGAAGTTGTTCGCTGCAGAACTGCGCAGATCCTCAGCTTCCGCAGATAGGATCCAGAGCGCCGCAAAAAATCACCTGGGCCGATATAGGATCGGATTTTATGATTGGCGGACGCGTAAGGAATCGAATGATCATTCAAACGTATTTTCAACAACATGCAGGTCGGCGGATGACAGCTAAGACCCAGAAGAGCAGGCTTCATCTAATAAACAGACCGCAAATAGAGCGCAGCTGCGCATCCTCGCGTCCAGGTTTCAGATATTGATCAACCAGTAACGGAAGAGTAGAGAGTTAACCAGCCTCAATTCGACGACGGTCTTTCGATGTGGTCGATCACAAGCGAATTCGGAGTGCGGCCAGGCTTTGCTTGTTTCCACATGTTCGTCGCGTCTTGCGCCGGGCAATACGGTCGCACTGGTCAGTTACTAATTGCCGCTGACCATCCCCTGAATCCTGATGGTCTTCGCGGCCGAGGGATTATTGCGTTCCAGCCCTACTTCGACTCGTTCGCCTCGCCGTAGGTCCGACAGAAGGGCGGGATCACTGTGGAACAGGACCGAACTGGTCGTGTTGACCACAAGCGTGCCAGAGCTCCCATCCAAGTGCTGAATCGTAATCGACCCGTTCTGAACAGCTGTGATTACGCCGGATGTCCACGTCTTGCCGTAGTTCTCCATTCGCATCCTGAGCGGCAGGGACTCCGGCATCAGGTCAATCACCTCGGCATCCACGCTGCGCGCCTGCATATCAAACAAGCCGTGGACGAAGATGGCGCTGCCCCGTTTTACCGCGCCCTCGCTTACCGGCTGGCCTTCCTGAGTGAACCGTGTACCAGGCAGGATACGTACCGTGAATGTGACATGTTCGGGAATCGCCAGGCTGATCTGCGATGGCCTCACCTGTGTGGCAATGCCCGCCTTGCCGCGAATGTTCATCACGCCGGGATGCGCGCCGGAGCCAGATTGCTCAACCGGGGCAGCGAGTATCCCTGCGGGGGCGAGGACAAGAACAGCGGCGAAACAAGCGCAAGCGCTCATACAATTCTCCTTCCCTGGGGGCGAAGCGTTTTTCACAGCGAAATTACCATAAGACAGACACCAATGAATGAGCGAGGACGGGGAATGACGCCACGAAACGATTAAAGGTGCGCGGCCAGTCTGCCTTGCAAGGCACGGCGGCGAATTTACCGGATGATCGCTTGAGTTTCTTTGCCTTCGTAACTGATCTCTGCGTTTGCCGTGCTGGTCACATCTACGCCTGTTCCGTGTCCGCTTGCGACCAGGACGACGCGGAATTTTCGGTGTTCGATCATTCCGGGAAATGAGCCTTGCCGTGCGCCGATGCTGAGTGACGAACTGGCGTCGTCCCAGCGGATGGGGATGACGGAATGCTGCCCCTTCTCGTACGCGTACCCGTCGCCTGCGTCTTCATAAAGGTCGAAAATCCCATCGGCGCCGCGATAAATGCGAAGCTCAATGGGCCCTGCGGGATCCTGCGTGGCGTACTCGATCTGCGGTCCCATGGGCACGATAGAACCTGCGCGCACGAAGAGTGGTATACGATCGAGAGGCGCGTCCGCTTCGATTTCCTGCCCGCCGTTGAGCGACTTGCCCGTCCAGAAGTCGTACCACGTCGCTGCCGCAGGCAAATAAACATTGCGCTTAGTTACGTCGGCTTTAAGAATGGGATTGACCAGGATGGCGGGGCCGAACATGAACTCGTCGCCCAGGTTCCACGTCTTCGGATCGGTGCGCCAGTCCATGACGAGCGGGCGCTGAATGGTGTAGTCGTCGCTCGTCACCTCCCATGCCAACGAATAGATATACGGCATCAGGCGGTAGCGGAGCTTGTCGTAACTCACCAGGATGGGCTCGACTCTATTGAAGCTCCACAGCTCATTGTGAGGCCGGTGACCGTGAGTGCGGAAGATGGGGCAGAACGTGCCGTACTCGAACCAGCGTGCGTAGAGTTCCTGGAAAGCGGGATCGGCGATTGGGTCTTCGTGGGGAGGCCAATAGCCACCGATGTCAGTGGTCCAATATGGAGCCCCAGACAGCGCGAAATTGAGACCGGCTGGAACCTGGTGGCTCAATCCCCAGTAGGTGCCGTAGACATCTCCCGACCAGACGGTGGCACCGACGCGTTGCTGGCCGAGAAATGCGGAACGCGTAAGCAGGAAGACGCGCTTCCCCGGGTTCTGCGCCTTCCAGTGATCCTGCACACCGAGGGTGTGCGCAAGCGGAAAGACATTGGTGAATTCCGCGCCGTTGCCAATGGCGATCTGGCGGCTACTGAGGATGGCGTCGCCCATGTGCGGCCAGTATTCTTCAGGCTCGGCGCTGTCGAGCCAGAATGCATCCCATCCCTGCGCCAGCAGCTTGCCCGGCAGGTGTTGCCAGTAGAGGTCGCGCGCTTCTGGGTTGGTGGCGTCGTAGACGTGAGCATCGGACACAAGCTCATGCTTTGCGTCGAGGATCGTGTAGGTTTCGGAGTTGGGATCAAGCAGGCCCCAGACAGAAATCATCGCGTGCACGTTTTCTTTGTGCAGGGCCTCTAGATCCTGTGCGACGTCGTGATAGTTGGAATTGAAGACGGGATCGCCCTCAGTCTTCCACCAGAACCAATCCTGCACCATGGCGTCGAGCGGGATATGTTCCCTGCGATAGCGCTCTGCGATCCCGCGAATCTCGTCGAGTGATACATAGCGGTCCTTTGATTGGAAAAAGCCATAGGCCCACTTCGGCAGCATGGGCGTGTGGCCGGTCATGGTGCGGTACTCGTGAAGAACGGCGTCGATCTCCGGGCCGTAGAGGAAGTAGTAATCGATTGACTTGCCGGCGATGGACGTCAGCTTCATATCAAGCGGGAATCGATTATCAAAATAAGTGAGCGCCGCCGTGTTCCACATCAGCCCGTACCCCTTGTTCGAAATCAATAGGGGAATCGCGACGTCGGTATTGTTTTGTCCCAGCTCGACGGTGGCGCCCCGATAGTTAAACATGCCGTTCTGGTGCTGGCCCAACCCGTAGAGCGCTTCCGTGATCGTGGGAGAAAAGCGGTCCGTGACGCGATAGGTGTGTTCTCCATTGAGCTCAACCGGTTCGTAGGTGCGCGGGATGCTGTTGCCTTCGTTCAGCAGCGATTCTCCGGCTGCGGTCCGGAAACTGAGATTGCCGCGCTCGAGGTTAACGATGACTTCAAGCTGAGCGGTCTTTATGCGGGCCGCCTTACCATCTTGCGTAAAGGTGAACGGCGCTCCGGGACAAGCTTGCTGGGCACCGAGCATCCACGGGCGAGGCGACGCGGGGGCGAAAGGTACAGGAGTTGCAACGACGTGAATCGCCGAGTCAGCACACACCGTGACCTCGAGGACTTCACTACCAGCGGTGCCGCGGATGCCGTCGCTCATCTGCGCGACCTGCTCAGGCGGAGGGCCGGGCGCCTTCTGGCCGGGCATTTGTGCATCGACCATCGACGAGGCAATAAAGAAGAGAAACAGGATGGGCATGACCTCCCAACCATCACGACAGGCGCGGAGAATTCCTGCTTTCCAAGGCATCGTTGATCTCGACTTTCTGTTCGCCGACATTCTGCTGTCTACCGGCAATCGGCTGTGAAGCACAGGTTCTTGCTGAAGAATGGCAACACGTGGTTCTGGAATCGATCGGCGACTGCGCTGACATGCGTGCCGGAGTAAATCTCAAAGTTGTTCGCAATCCCATAGTTATCGAGGATGGTGTGCAGCTTGGTGGCATCGAATCGCAATCCATCCTGATCGCCAACATCCATCGATATGGCGCGGTATTGTTTGAGATTGCCGATGTACTGATCGACGAATGCCAGCGGGGAGTTCGCCGTGTATTTTGCTACGATCTCCGGTTGCGGAATGCCGTCCTTGGCTGGCAGATCGAAGTAGAGCGGAGGGTTCTTGGGATCGGGCGCCCAAGCCGCTGCCGTGGCATATTGTGCGGAGGCGAAACCAGGCGACTGTGCTGCCAGGTCCGCTGGAGACTTGGCTGCGGCAACCTTCTTCTCACTGGCGATCGCCCGCTCCTTCATTTGATCGGCGGTGCCGGGGCCGCCCCCGACCATCGAAGACATGCAGCATGGGCTCATGATGTAGAGAGCGCCGAAGACGTCAGGATGCTTCATGCCGATGCGCGACGCGCCATAGCCACCCATGGAGTGGCCGACGAGGCCGCGGCTCTGGCGATTGGGGATCGTGCGATAGTGCGCGTCAATGTAGGAGACGACGTCGTGCCATATGAACTTCTCGAAGTCGCCGGTCGTGGCGGAGCTTGAGTACATGGAGCCGTTGTAGATGGTTTTGGAATCGGGCAGGACAACGATCATCTCGTGCGAGCCCAGCGCGAATGCACCTTCAATGGTCTGTGGTACGTGAATCTCGTGCGTCCACTGTTCGGCGCCAATCGAGTAGCCGTGCAACGCGTAGACCACGGGATAGCGGCGCATCTTGTCTTTCTGGTAGCTGGGCGGCAGGAAGACAATAACATCGCGATCGACGGCGTCACCTTCGAGGTTGCCTTCGAGTGCCGCGCCGTGAATCTTGATGTGCTCCACCGCTGCGGGCTTTGCGCCGGGGACAACATCGGGAACGATAGTTTGCACCTGGGCCGTCAGACCGGATCCGGACGCGACAGCCAATGTGATTGCGCACGCAATGAACAGCTTCATCGATTTCATCTGGGCCTTCTCTCGAAAACTTCGCTACAGCAGCGCCTCAGCACGACACGCCATACATGCCTCTGAAGAGCCGTGTGGGGATCGTGCACGCCGGCCGAAGTCCGGACCAGGATTTTCGGCCGCTGCTTCTCGGACACCGCTCCGAAACCAACGACTATACACATGCCCCGCCATGGCAAACAAGACAAATAAATCGCTTTATTCAAATGGCCTGACGCATTACCATGCCTATGTTCAGAAGACAGCGAAGACATCCAGCCCCAACGTTCTGGCTCTCGGATATGCTTCACGCGGAGGTACATCTTGAAACTGATTGGAATTGTGTTGTTGCTGGCAGCCAGCTTCTGTTTCGCACAGGGTACAAGTGATTTCAAGCCTGCAACATCGAACGTTCTGGATGCGCTGTATCCGAAGGTCGACAGCAACTCGCGCGTACAGATTCGCTTCAAAGCGCCTGATGCCACGAAGGTCAAGCTCAATTTCTGGAGCGGTCCGAAAGTCGATATGGAGAAGCAGGATGACGGGTTCTGGAACTTCACAACGCAACCCATGGCGCCGGGGCTCCATTACTATACGATCATCGTGGATGGCGCCGAGGTGAGTGATCCGGGGAGCACCGCCTACTTCGGAGGAAGCAAATGGGCCAGCGCGGTCGAAGTGCCTGAGGCCGGAGTGGACTACTACCAGCCCAATGATGTCCCGCATGGGCAGGTCAGTCAGGTTTGGTATCACTCCAGTGTGACCGGAACCTGGCGGGATGCATTTGTGTATTTGCCTCCGGATTACGACACGCAGACGAAGACTCGCTACCCTGTGCTGTATCTACAGCACGGCGGCGGCGAAGACGAGACCGGCTGGATCCGCCAAGGTAAGGCAAATTTCATTCTCGACAACCTGATCGCCAGTGGAAGCACGGAGCCGATGATCATCGTTATGGCCAACGGGTACGCGACCCGTGTCGGCTATGTCGTTCCCGACCTGACAGGAAAGCCGTTTGGCTCGCCGGAGTTCTTGAAGGTGATGCAGGAACGGATGAGTGCCTTCGAAGACGATATGACGCAGGTGCTGATTCCCTTCATCGACAAGACATTCCGTACACTCCCAGATCGCGATCACCGCGCCATGGCCGGGCTTTCCATGGGCGGCATGCAGACGTTCCAGGTGACATTCGATCATCTCGACTTGTTCTCATACATCGGCGGATTCAGCGGCGCAGCCAACGTGTTTCTGACCGGGAACGGAAAATGGATACGAAGACGGCATTCAACGGAGCCATGGCCGATCCGACGGCGTTTGCCAGGCGAGTGCATCTACTGTGGATTGGCGTGGGTACCAAGGAGCCCGAACGCATGAAATCGGGATTGGAGAATCTGCACGTGTCCCTCGACGAAGGAAAGATTCAGCACGTCTTTTACGAGTCACCCGGCACTGATCACGAATGGCAGACCTGGCGCCGCGACCTGAAAGACTTTGCACCTCGGTTGTTCCGACCCGCCGCTCAAATGGCTGGAATCGCGCGGACGAAGTAGGATAAGCCGCTGTACCCTCAGGATCGCGGCTTTCTCGAACGCGGGTATCTGAATCCGCTTGTGTCCCCGAGTGACCACATCGCGGAGACCTCCGGCAAGGATTCGGAGTTAGTCGTTCAGCAACTTGAGCTTGAACCAGTTCATTGCGCAGGTCGAAGACAATTGAATAGGTTCAAACGAATCAAACGGATAGAACCCCGTCCGACTAGTCGCCTTTCCCTGCATGGACACGGTTGAGCCCGTTTGTTTTGTTTCGCCGGAAAGACCCCGAACCGTCTGTTGCCCCAACCATGTGGTCACATCCTGGGCTGGATCCTGAGTACATGTAAATCGAATCCGTCCCCCGTTTCCCTGTTTAAACACGGTCGGTGAGCTGTCGATCAAGCTCGTGTCCACATCGAGAACAATTTGGAAGCTGCCGTTCCATTCTGGCCGTCCGCTGTACGTTACGCTGTCGGCGGGAATCTGGCCTTCAAACACTTCAGGAACCGAACTTACATTGCACCAGCTGTCCGCCACAAAGCAGATCGACCAGCTGGTGTAATACCGAAGATTCATGACACGGTTCTTCGCGGTACCACCCGGCCAAAAACTGATGGTTATCGACTCGTATCCATAAGAAATCGAGTCGTTCCAATAGTTTTGGAAATCCGCTGAGCCCGCTGGTCCTGTCTCTTTGCTGATAACTCTGGATTGAGTCACGCCGATCGAACTGCTAGAGAGAAGCAAAGCCAGGAGAGCAAACGTCCCGATTCTTGATAGCATGTGTCTCCCTTCTCAATCTGGGAGAATTCGATCTCCCACGTTGCATCGCACGCAAGCCCCGGACTTTTCAAAATGTGTGCGCGACGCGAATCGCTCCGGGACCCGGGCGAGAAATGATTCCCGCCTCCGGGTGCAGAACGTTGCTGACTGGTCTTCGGGGAGACGGAGAGTCTGCGGAGAAGGTTGCGCCCGGCGAGTCTGATGGTCAGTGACACAAATTACAGCTCGATGTGACGAGGGCGAATTATGCAAAGCAGCGATCTGCTCGTTGGCGCATGTGCATGAAACATTGAAATGCGTAGTGTGATCGTTGGGCTGATTGGGCAGGCTCGAATCGCGATTGCCGCGAACCATGATCCAACGGACAGTTCTAAATCGAGTCGCGCTAAGTTCTTGATTTGATGGTGGACGCGGAAGGAATCGAACCTTCAACCTGTCGGTTAAGAGCTAGACATTTGCACTTTTCAGGGTTGTTCAGAATTGCTCTATATTGCACATTTTCCGTGGTTTGTTGAGATCAGTCGACCGCCAGGGAAATGTGGGGACTCGACCGCAATTGCTCGCTATTTTTAACCAGTCCACCCACAAAAGTCCCCACAGCTTCCTGCTTGCAGTGACGAGTGTCGCCAGCCAAGCACTCTCCTTAGCAAGCAAATATGGGAGTATTCTGGAGACGTGCTTCGCCTGAAAAGTGCCAATCGACAATTACAATTCCCTGCCGCATTTGCTAAATCTGTCGCCGACGTAATGTGGCATGGAATGCGAACGGCAATGTTCACTTGCGAACACTCGATTCCGTAAACCGGACACATCTGCGCTCAAGACTCATTGGTTTGTGATCGACATCACTCGAATACATGCAAAACAGCATGCGGTCTGGCCGAACTCGTGCCCGACTGGGTTGTGAACGGTATCGCCTCCGCACGGGATGACGAGGAAAATGCGATGAAGCAACTGCTGGCAGACCTCCGATATGCATTGCGGCAATTGCGCCGCTCGCCGGGCTTCGCGCTCACGGCGGTACTCACGCTGGCCCTGGGGATAGGCGCCACAAGCACAATCCTGAGCTGGATCAGCGCTACGCTATTCAATCCCATTCCGGGGGCGAAGAATATCGACAGCATGCTCACCATCCAGCGCGGTGAGCGCAGCGAGCATCCCAGTCCGCCGTTCTCCTATCCGGATTTCGTGGATCTGCGCGAGAATGCCAGGACCTTGTCGGGCCTGATCGGGTATCACGACGACTACATTTCGATCACCGGGTCGGCCAAGCCGGAGCGTATCTACGGAGCGCTGACCTCTGCGGATTACTTCGAGGTGCTAGGCGTGCAGCCGTATCTTGGCCGCACCCTGATATCCACCAAAGGCAACGAGCGAGCGGGCGCGGCCGTCGCGGTTCTGAGCTACAACTTGTGGCAGAACCACTTTGCCGGCGATCCGGGCATCATCGGAAAGACCATTCAGCTCAACCTGCATCCTTATACGATCGTGGGCATCGCCCCGAAGGGCTTTCGCGGCTGCAAGAGCGGATTACGCACCGACATCTTTCTTCCCCTGGGAATGGACCAGCAGATATGGGCCGGCGACCGCATCGATCACCGCGGCACCTCCTGGCTCAACCTGCTGGCAGTGCTCCGGCCGGGCGTCGTTCCCCATCAGGCGGACAACGAGCTGAACCTGTTGATGCAGCGGATCGCGTCGCAGTATCCGGTGGAGCACCGGGGCGCGAACCAGATCTCGACCGATCCGCTGTGGCGTTCGCCGTTCGGCGCCAACGTGTACATGGCGGGAACTCTTCCCATTCTTCTCGCGCTCGCAACGGTGCTTCTGCTGCTGGCCTGCGCCAATGTCGCGAATCTATTGCTGGTGCGCTCGGTGGCGCGGCGACGCGAGTTCGCTATCCGACTTTCGATGGGTGCCAGCCGCTGGGTGCTGGTGCGGCAGCTGATGGCAGAGAACGTTCTCATCGCCCTGGCCGGCGGGGCCGTCGCGCTTTCCACGACGCTGTGGACATCCAAAACACTGGGTTCCTTTTTGCCCGGCCACACGCTGCCGCTTGCGATCAACGGCGAGGTCGATCCGCGCGTGCTGATGGCGACGATGATGATCTCGCTGCTCACGGCCATTGTCTCCGGCGCGGTTCCGGCGCTGCGCGCATCCCGGCTCTCCCCCAGTACGATCCTGAAGGACGAAGCGCTCAACACTTCGGGTGGGTTGCACAAGTCGCGCCTGACGTCCGGACTTGTGATTGCCCAGGTTGCGCTGTCGCTGTTGCTGCTCACGTGCGCGGGATTGTTTGTGCGCAGCCTGGCGAAAGCACAGGAAGCCGATCCTGGCTTCGATTCGAGCCACGTGCTTCTGACCACCTTTGACTTGCACCCGATGGGCTACACGGAAAAGACGGGAATTGAATTCCAGCGTCAGGTGATCCAACGCGTGAAACAACTCCCGGGCGTTCAATCGGCAACGCTGGCGGATTTTTCTCCGCTCAGTTTCACCATTCACTCCGACGGCGTCCTGCCGGACGGCTACGAGCCACGCGTGCACGAAGATGTGGAAGCCGACCGCGGTATCGTTGGACCGGACTATCTCGCCACTCTACGAACGCCGCTGCTCGCTGGCCGCGATTTCACTGATCAGGACACGGCCAACACTCAGCCTGTCGCGATCGTCAACCAGGCATTTGGCCGGGTCAAAACGCAATTGGGAAACGGACCAAAGTCGCCCACGGATCGTACACCGTGGTGGGCGTTGCGGCTAACGGAAAATATCGCCGCCTGATTTACGGTCCCGCGCCGCTCGTTCTAATGCCACTCGCGCAACGTTACGAAAGCGAAGTGATCCTGCACGTGCGCACACGAGGAGAACCGATGGCCATCGCGGCGGCCGTGGAGCAGGCAATTCATAGCCTCAATGGCGACATGCCCCTGTACGGCATTACAACGCTGAAAGAAAACATGCAAATGGGCAGCGTGTTCGAACGCATTGCCGTTACCTTCGCGGGCTCGTTCGGCTTCCTCGCTCTGTTGCTGGCGGCGGTGGGGATTTATGGCGTGGTGTCGTACACCACCCGACAGCGCACGCATGAAATCGGGATCCGGCTCGCGCTCGGTGCCGGGAAGGCGGCCATTCTTCGTAATGTGCTGCAGCAGGGCCTGATCCTTACGGTGGCGGGTTTGATGATCGGGCTGGTGGCTTCGTTCATTCTCACGCGCTTCTTGCGGACCATGCTTATCGGTGTGGCGGCTACAGACTTGTTTACGTTTGCGACCGTGGCGGTTGTGCTGTGCGCGGTGGCGGCGTTTGCATGCTATCTGCCTGCGCGACGTGCCGCGGCGGTGGACCCGGTGCAGGCGCTGCGCACCGAATAGCTTCAGTCATATTGAGCCGTACCGGTGGCCCAAGTGACGCGTTATCGCGAACGCACTTATCGGATCAAATAAGGAAGGTGAAACCGACCAAAATGATCTACGAGAAGCGTCCCCGCACTTCTAGACGCAGTATCCAGTTGAGTCTCTCCTCAACACCACTCGCGTTTATACTTCCGGGTATGGAGGCGGCGTGCAAAGGCTGAATACCCTGAATGTGTTGCTCGAGATGACGAAGGAGGCCGAGAGACTTGCTTCGGAGGGGGTGCAGACAGAGCGCATCAATGCCCTGATTGGAAATATTAGACGCAAAGCACATGAAGAACAGGAAAAGCTGGGTAGAGATCAGAGACAATCAGAATCATTCATCCCTACGCGCTACCAGCTGTGCATGATTGGTATACGCGAGGAGTGCAATTTCGGGCGTTCATCTATTCCGAGCGTGTCCGCACTCGGCGGAAGATTGGGTCGTATCCGTGAAGAGATTGACCGCACCATCAAAGAGATGAAAATTGGTAGTCGAATTATGTAACATTCCCGACGTTAATAGCGGCGCTGCCCGGTTTCGGGCTAGAATTGCAGCCGAATGAACGAAAGGTTGAATCCCGCGCTTGTAGCTGAACTTTTGACAGGGAGCGATGTGGGATTCAGAGTCGCAGGGAAGATGGTATAGCGAGGGACGTCACCATGACTGACAAAGAGCGTAAGCACGAAAAGGCTATAAGGAAGATCGAAGTTGCCGTCAGGAAGGCCTTGGGCAAGGGAGTCACCAAAAAGGTCGTCGAGGACATCGTTGGACAGGCAATCGTTAATGCTACGAAAAAAAGCGCGCCGAAGAGAGGGACAGTTAAGAAAAGACCGGCCAAGAAAGCTCCTGTGAAGAAGGTGGTCGCCAAGAAAACTCCCGTGAAGGTGGCAACTGCAAAGAAAACTCCAGTGCACAAGGTGATCGCCAAGAAGCCGGCAGCGATGGTCGCAGCTGCAAAGAAGAACTCCGTGAAGAGGGTGGTCGCCAAGAAGCCGTCCGCGAAGGTCGCAGCTGCAAAGAAGACACCCGTGAAGAGGTTAGTCGCTGAGGAAGCTCCCGTGGTCATGTCCATCGCCGCGGAGGTCCCTGAGGAGATGGCAGTGTTCAAGACTAATTGAGTAATCGTGCATCGCATCCTACCATGGGCCACGAGCGACGCTCGACGATGGCGGCACAGATTCAAGACTCGACCCAGACGAGATTCAACAACTCGGCAACGCGCACCATCGCCTCGACCCTTTGCGTACTGGTTGGAATCGGCTCCATTGACCATGGATTCTTGGAGTGCCTGCAGGGATTCCGCCCAACTCCAGGTCTGATCGTGAATGCTCTGGGCTCGGGCTATCGCTGGACCGTTTGGAAGCAGGGCGGGGAGGGCGCATTCACTCTGATTCCCAACTTCCTGGTCACCGGCGTTGTCGCAACATTTATAGGCTTGGCAATGATCGCCTGGTCGCTTCGATTTTTGCACTCGCCGCGAGGACCAACCGTCTTTCTAATTCTCGGTGTTGTCTCCTTCTTGACCGGCGGAGGCGTGGCACAAATTGTTTTGTTCACGCTGGCGTGGGCCGTGGCTACACAGATCGGTGCACCTCTTGAGTTCTGGAAACGGCTACTTCCGCGAGCTGCGCGACCCAGCCTCGGCCGCTTATGGCCTTGGACACTTGGCACGGCGACCGTTTTGTTCATTGTGGCGTTGGAAATTGCAGTATTTGGCTACGTCCCCGGTGTCTCGGAGCAAACGCTGATTCTGCACATTTGTTGGGGGAGCCTCGCAGTTGCGCTAGTGCTGTACCTGATTTCGATCGCCTCCGGTTTCGCACACGACATCGGGGGCGGTGACCTCATTTCACGGGGTTGACCGAACACGGCAATTTTCTATGCGCTGACCGTTTCAAGTTCTCTCAATTCACAAATCTGTGTCATTTTGCGACTGTACTCCGGAACAAAGACGTGAACGAAACCACGCTCGGCCAGGTTCTTCTTTGCGGAGTCGAACAGGGCGAGGCCTTCTTCATGAGTCAACTTGCCTTCCGTGTCAATCGTTTCGACCTCATGGATAAATCTATCCAATTCGTCATCCCACCACCCATGCTCTTCCATGAACGCATAGGTTTTGTCCTCACTTGCCGGGCGAGCCGCAAGAACAATCATGTAGCACTCTGATCTTTCCTTCTCTGGAGTTTTGGTCTTATAGAGTGTCTCAATCATCCCTTGAATTGTACTCCTGGGATCGCAGTCGTCTGAGAGTGTTCTCCCTAGCTCCAAGGGTGTTCTAAATCACACGGTATTTCGGCTATCTTCTCAAGAATCTGACAGTTTGCCTTTAGGATATCGGCAAGTCGGCCCGCCTCCATCGCAGGAAGAAGAAAGTAAGCAGCACCCCTGACACGACCAATGTTGTCCACGTGATTGTGATAATTGCGACTTCGAACCGGTATTCAACATTGAAGCCAAAATGCCAGGACATTCCAATGAAACTGGAGATAGCAAGAAGTGCAGATGTGATAAATGTCCATCGGATTGATCGCTCAAGACCATTGGCACTGCCAAAGGCGGCGCCGGCGAAAAGAAACGCGGCGCTCAACATTAGATAGCCTAAATCTTCAAATGCAATGAAGAAACCGTGGGAATTGTATTGGGTGAAGAGTGCGAGCCCGTCTGGCTCACCTCTCTGCAAGCTGGGCGCAACTACTTCGAACTGTGTGAAGTAGTCAAGCGTGATAATTCCTGCTGCGATCGACGCGAAGCACAAGCCAAGAAGGCTCAGGTGCCGTCTTCTGACTCCAACGCCTGCATGAATGCACCCAGCAAGCACAACGAAGAGTGGCAAGAGCAATGTGCCTGGCAGCATCCAAAGGTAGTCGCGAGGAACAAATTGCACGACGTCGGTATACGGATACACGATGCACTGGCCAATACAAAATGGGCCGGAACGGGGAGGAGTTGCAATGCCGAGAGCAAATGTTGTGGCCGCCGAAACCGTGAGCAATGGAGCGATCCAACGCCCAAGGCGTGCAGCGTTTGTCTGAGCTGGGGACGTCAGATGCTCGCCTTGAACAAGCATCGACATAGCCTGTACCTCCAATGCTGAAAGCATGTGCGCTCGAATTGTTGCGCCGATTGGAATGCACTCCTCAGCACGCCATTGCGGCTCATCGTAGTGGCGGGGCTGGCCATATACACCCGCCGATTCGCGAAATCGCGTCACAACACATACGGAACCAGCGCCCGAACGCGAGCCCGGTAGGCAGGGTATTCCTCCGGAAAGCTCCTTACAAGAAGCTTCTCCTCCTGCCTCAGTTTGATCCAAAAGCCCACGAAGAACAGCGCCAGCCCTGCGAATGCGACCATCTGGCCAGAGCCAATAGCCGTCCCCAGCCCCATCAGGACATGACCGGTGTAGATCGGATGCCGCACGAAAGCATACGGTCCCCGTTCCACCAGCCTGTGCCCCTGCTTCAATTCCACATCCCTGCTCCACTCGGTGCCAAGCGCCTTGCGTGACCATATTGACACCATCAGCCCCAGCACGCAGATCGCAACCGCAAGTGAGCGCGAAACGGCCGTCCGTCGAATCATCACAATTCCAAACGGATATATGCAGATGACGATTAACACGATGTACCCCAGCCAGATTGGCATCCTGGCCAGCCTTCCGCTCCAGTCCTGACCCTCCGCCACAGGCTTAATAGAGCGCGCGCTGATGTTCCAATACACTACAAGAAAAACCCAACAGGCAAGAATCAGCAGTCCAGTCAGCACAGCCACATCCTTTCACCGCAGAACCCCGGCGCAACCCGCCGCCTAATCAAGCACAGAGAGAAAGCAAGATCGGCGTCAGATGTTCTGCTCGAACAAATGCCGACATTGCTAGGTTGCTTCCCATGTCCTTCACTCCATCAATCCGGCTGCCACGCATGGCTGCGGCGGAATGGATGTCGTGACAGTTGGAGCATCAGAACACCAATTCCGCAGCCCAAAGCCGCTCCAATCCACATTGAGGCGTGGGCATAAAGAGCGAACATCAGCAACGATCCGGCACTGAGGGCGAGGGCCCAGGCACGCCACCATTGGCGCCAACGGAACACGAGTACGATTGAAATCGCAAACTCCGCAAACGCGAGGAGCCAGATCGCGATTTCTGTCGCCTCGCCAGCAAGCGATTCGGGGACCCGGCCTTCGACGCGATCCCTCACGCCTGCCAGGATCTTGGGTACAGCAACGTGATCGGCGAACTCCGTAAACAGGTCCAGCATTAAAGCGCCACTTGCAAAGTGATATCGCAGCCGGATGCGACTCACGAGGCGCGTGTGGCTCTCGTCGAATGGATACAGTGCCCATGTGAATGCGCCATCGTGAGGCACTGCTTCGCTTTGCCAGATCAGGAACTGGCTAGGTTCGATTTGTCCGAAAGTCAGATGCGCGACCTTGCTGATGGGAAGTACATCGCCGGTTTTCGGATGCTGCAAATCCGGCACAATCGATTTAGAGCTACGGATACCCGTCTTGCTGCCAATATTCTCGATGAGGTCGTAGCCGTAGTACCCGGCTCGGTCGAAGCCCATCTGCGCAATCCATGGCCAGATGTCCTCCGGCCGGCCTCGAATGGTGATGGCTCGTGTCGCCACGAAGTTCGGATTGGCGACCAGGTCGTCGCCGGGCATTGACCGCTTCATCTCATCTGTCGTGGCACCCCAGCGTAGTTGTGATGGGCGAATGAAGAATAGATATACCGTGATCAGGATCACCATCACAGCAAGGACACTGAATGATCTCGCCATCCTGGAGTCAAGCTTCATTCGATTTCTCCGTGCGGCTGATCATTCTAGGAACACAGTATTTCCACCAGAAGTCTATTGCTAGCTGCTATTCCAGTCTGTGATAACGGCCCGTGAATAAGTTCAATTTCAGACTCATTGTCACAGCGGAATGCCCTGCTACCGTTGTACTCTTCCTGAGATTGGTTTGTCTGGATTCAGTGGGAATTACACCTAACAGGTATCGCCAGACCCCATGATTAGTTGGAAGATGGCGCACTGTTGAAAGCTGGAACCGTGGGCGGCGCACTACTATGGCGTCCCTTACGGCGTCGTCGGAGTGTCTTGGCTACGTGCTGGGTCGCGCGATGCTGAAGAGCGAGGGAATTCTGTGGCCATGGTTCATCCATTTCTTGCAGGATGTAGTGATCTTCAGCTTTCTCGCGATTGGCGCTGTGAGGCCGGGAGGTTAAATGAAAGATTTTGGAGGAGCCTGGTCGCGATTGCAGGAACATCCCTACGGCGATGCCACAGCATAGCAAAGCGCCAATCCAATGTGCCCGCGACCTCTGCCCTTTTGACCTCTGCCCTAATCTCGCCGTACTTCTGCCTTAGGTCTTCCAAATTGAGACGGATGTGAACCACCAGAAGTATTGAAATGGCCTGCTGGCGCCAATTGAAAATCGTCAACTAACTCTCTGGCGAACACTCTCGAGAATCTCGTCTGAGAGCCTCGCGTTCTGCACTGCGCGAGCCAGCACAACACCGCCGAGCAAAGCGGCTGTCTGAAAGATCGCCTCTCTTCGGTCCCCGCCTTGCTCGGAGAGAATCTCTTCGAATCCGCCCTCGAACGCGGCTTTGAGTTCAGGGGTCGAGCGAGCCACCTCCTGGGCCAGCGCGGCCATGGTGCAGCCGTCGCCTGGGTTATCCCGGTGCCGCCGACTCAGGTAGCGGTCAGCATACGATTCTTTGCCCTTCTTGCTGGTGCTGAGCTGCAAGCGCTCATGCGAAACCTTTATGCCATAGGCAACGGCAGCCGCCTGTAGTTCATCTTTTGAATCAAAATGGGCATAGAAGGCGCCATGCGTCAGGCCAGCGGCCTTCATCACCTGTGCCACGGTTACGTTCTCAAATCCCCGTTCCCGGAAGAGGCGAGAAGCCTCCTTGACGATCCGCTCATGCCTGGCGACGGTATCTTTTGCGGGGTAGCGCATTTTTTCTGCATCCTCCATCTCTGATGACCATCATATCACATATATGACGGCCATCCTAGTTGATAACCGGTCATAGAGGAGGAATCATGAAGCTCGCAGGCAAAAAAGCTCTCATTACCGGAGGCAACAGCGGCATCGGCCTGGCCACAGCGCGTCTCTTCATCTCTGAAGGCGCTGAAGTCGCAATTACGGGTCGCGATCAACAGACACTGGACGAAGCGGTCGTCGAACTCGGATCGAAAGCGCACGGCTATCGTGCCGACGTTACGGTGGCGGAGGACCGCAAGAAGCTCTTCGCTGAACTCTCCAAGGACTTGGGCAAACTTGACATCGTCTTCGCAAATGCAGGCATCTCTGGCAGGACACCGACGGGCGCGACCGACGAGGCCATCTTCGAGAACGTGGTACACACCAATCTCAACGGTGCTTTCTTTACTGTCAATTCAGCCGCTCCTCTGTTGAACGACAACGGCAGCATCATCTTCAACGGATCGGTGCACAATTATCTCGGTCAGCCAGGCCTGGCTGCTTATGCCGCCACGAAAGGCGGACTCGTCTCGATGGCACGGGCCATCGCCGCCGACCTTGCGCCGCGCAAGATTCGCGTAAACGTGGTGGCCCCCGGGGCGACGAAGACTCCCATCTGGAAGCGCGGGCCGCGCGCCAATGCCACTCAAGAGGAATCCGCAAAACTTTCCAGCTTCGTTTCTTCCACGGTTCCACTTGGCCGCTGGGGCGAGCCGGAAGATCTGGCCAAGGCTGTGCTTTTTCTTGCCTCCGATGATTCGTCATACATCAACGCGGTCGAGCTGATGGTTGACGGCGGAATGACGGGTGCTCCCTTCGGAGCTCCGGTTCTTCGCGGCTGACCGCACAGAGTCTCTGGGCCGCAGCCATCTCGAAAAAATCGCCTGATGAGTTGTCCCGAGCATCAATCGCAACAAAAGACTGAAAGAGGGGAATCAAATGAAATCAGAAAAGAAATTTCTCGTAACGGGACCGACCGGCGCAACCGGTGGTGAAACGGTTGAACAGCTACTTGAAAAGGGACACACCGTTCGAGCGCTTGCTCACCGCGAGGATGAAAGATCTGAACGACTCAGCAAATTGGGCGCAGAGGTTGTTTTTGGCGACCTTCTCGACATGGAATCGGTACGTTCCGCCCTTCGTGGAATCTACGGAGCGTATTTCGTTTATCCCATTCGACCGGGGATCGTGGATGCAAGTGTTCGATTTGCTCAGGCTGCAAAGGAGGCTGGCGTCAAAATCATCGTCAACATGTCACAAAAGTCGGCACGCGGAGACTCTCAAAGCCATGCAGCACTGGCACACTGGCTATCGGAGCGCGTGTTTGACTGGTCCGGGGTGCCCGTCAGCCACATCAGACCGACACTCTTTTCGGAGTGGATGCTCTATGGGGCCGCCATGATCCGTCAGGGTACCTGGCTTGTACCATTCGGCACTGGCCGCCACGCTCCCATCGCGGGAGAAGATCAAGCCAGAGTGATTGTCGGAATCTTGGAAAACCCGAAAGCACATGCGGGAAAAACGTATTCTCTTGTTGGACCGGTGGAATATAACCATAAAGAACTTTCTCAGATCATTGGAAGCGTGCTCGGAAAGAAAATTCACTTCGAGCAGGTTTCAATTGAGAAGTATGGTGAGATCATAAGTAGCCGGCCGCGTGGCGCGGCTCGAAATACCGCCGCTACAGCGTACGCCGAAGCAGACAAGGCTGGAGGCGCGGGCTCGGATTTCGTTCTCCAACATTTAAAAGAGATCGCTATCGACCACCAAAATGGGATTTTCAGTGGGATGAATAACTATGTCCAAGAGATTGGCGGTCGTCCTCCGATGACGGTTGAACAGTTTGTCGAAAAGCATCGCCCAGAATTTGGGGAATAAGACAATGACATCCTTTCATTGCGACCCCATGTTAAGCATGAGAAGATTCCCTGGAGCTGTACGTTTCCTTGCCTCGGACGATTCGTCGTACATCAACGCGGTCGAGCCGATGGTTGACGGCGGTCTCACGAGTGCTCCATTCGGAACTCCCATTCTTCACGGCTGATGCTGGAGTGTGTCCCAGGCGGGCGAAGAGCTGCCGGAAGGAACGGTAAGCCATCGTCCCGACGGTGTGCTGAGATCGGTGTGGCGGTTCACCCGGTGAACCACCTCGCAAAAATGGCAGACCTGCACCGCGCGGGAAGCTATGACCGGATGTCGATCGACGTCTTCACGCAAACGCAGCGAGGGCCATTGAGCGTGCAGGAGTTTGTTAGGAAGAGTGCGGCGAGATTCAGGGGCAATCGCAAGAAAGGCCTCAGCGTCCGCTTGCAACCTCAATCAGTACCGGTGAGCCAATGAAATACGGCCCACACGCAAACAGACCACACAGCATGAGGAGGAGTTTTCATGAGCCCAGTTCTTTCCCAGTTCGTTGTACCTGTGACATCCGTTCATAAGGTCGAAGCAGACGGAGTCGAAGTTTTCTATCGTGCAGCCGGCAACCCGAGTGCGCCGGTGCTGCTTTTGCTTCACGGATTCCCGGCATCGTCGTTTATGTTCCGTGAGCTCATTCCGCGTCTGGCCGATCAATACCGGGTGATTGCTCCGGATCTGCCTGGATTCGGGTTCACTGAAGTACCTGAAGAGCGGAAATATCTGTATTCGTTCGAGGCATTAGCGCGCACGCTGGAGGCTTTTACAGATGCTCTCGGTCTCAACCGCTACGCGATTTACGTATTTGACTACGGAGCTCCAACGGGATTCCGCCTGGCAATGGGCCACCCGGAGCGCATTACCGCAATCATTTCGCAGAACGGCAACGCCTACGAAGAGGGGCTTGGTGACGCGTGGGGACCGATCAGGAAATATTGGTCCGCTCCCACGGCAGAAAACAGAGAAGTCCTCCGGCAGAACATCCTCACGCTCGAAGCGACGCGCTGGCAATACACGCACGGCGTAGCGCATCCGGAAGCGGTAGCGCCCGAATCGTACACATTGGATGCAGCTCTGATGGCACGGCCAGCAAACAAAGAGATTCAGCTTGATTTGTTTCTGGACTACGCATCAAACGTGAAGCTCTATCCGAAGTTTCAGGAGTATTTTCGAAACGCGAAGCCACCGTTGTTGGCGATCTGGGGCAAGAATGATCCATTTTTCATTCCCACAGGAGCTGAGGCATTTCGAAAAGATCTACCGAATGCACGGGTGCAGTTTCTGGATACGGGTCATTTTGCAATCGAGACGCACGCCGTGGAAATCGTCGCTGCAATGAAAGAGTTTTTGGAGGTCTGTGCATGACCAAAGCTCTTTTCGAGCCCTTTACGCTCAAATCACTTGAACTGAAGAATCGGATCGCCATGGCCCCGATGACGCGCAGCATGAGCCCGAACGGCAACCCGGGCCGCGATGTCGCCGCCAATTACCGCGCGAGCCGAAGGCGGTACGGGCCTCATCATCACCGAAGGGACGACCATCAATCGACTCGCAGCTTCGAACAATGCCAATATCGTCACTTTCAGAAAACTGTCACACAATTCCAGAGTCTCTGATGGTGATCCGGAACACACGCCTATAATCTTGCAGGCAGATGCACGAAAGCCTCCCGTTTCCGAGAGGCTTTCTTAAAAGTGGAAGGGGCAGCGCGTATTTAGACCGTAATTCTCCAATTTGCATATGTCAACTTGTTTGAAAATGCATTTGTGAGCCAAATCACATTCTCTGCCTCTGGGAAATGAGAACATTCATGGTCTTTATTCTTGGACGCTTGTTCGGGCTTCTTGATTGCCCAACTCGGCGCGAAGATCTGCACAGCTTTCGCGGGAGTCTAGGAAAGGCTCTCTGCAACTTTCGGATTGAATCTGACTTGTCCGTTGTTACTCATTGACTTCGTCCGAATTTCGAATGCAAACGTTGAGAACTGTTGTTCGGTGAAACCTGCAGTACGCTCTCTCCCGTTCTCGTCGACGCCCTGTAAAAGCACGTAACCTGCTTCGGGTCGGAACACGAACCTATGGACTGTGATCGCGCCGATGGAAGTATGAAGGATGAAAAGAGCCTCATCCGGCTTCTGGATGAGAGATCGAACATCCCGATATACATCCCAAAAACGTGAGTCCATCGGTCCTCCTTGTCTGGCCCATACGCTGCCACAAATCACGGGCCAGACTCGCTTATTCTGCGGTATTGCTTACTTTTTTGGCTCAGGCGGATAGTTCTGGAAAAGCTTCTCCATCGCCTTTTGCAGATTCTTGTAGTTCTTATCGGGATCCTTCTTCAGGTCGATGGTCTTGGTCGCATCTCCACGCCAGATCAGCTGTTTCTGTGCAGGGTCATACAGGTCTACGACTATGGTCCCGATTGGAACGCTGGAAGTCTGGCCCTGCACAGAACCGTCCCACATGCCGCCCCAGCTTCTACCACCCCTTCCCATGCCCGATAAATACAGGCTCTGTTCCTGACGGATGGCAGCGTGGTAGCCCACCTGAATGTCGGCGTTTTTGTCGACCCTGGTGAGACCTTTTTGAGCGAGTTGCTCGTCGATTGCCCGCTTGATCTCCTGGTTAATCAACTGATCCTCTGATGCATTGTCCCGGATGGATGTGCCGCCCGGAAAGTTTGGCACGCCGCCGAGGGGGAGGGATGGAGAGGGCGGAAGATTTGGCAGAGCAGGGAGGTTTGGCGGAACGCCCGCGTCGGCCTTCGGCGCGCTCGCTGGTTCGGACTTGGGAGGGGCAGCAGGAGTATCTACCCATTGATAGGTTTTGTACGCGGAAAAGTTTGCGCCGCGCTCGTAGTTGTAGTGAACCTCCTGGCTGTAGAGGAGGGCGGTAGTGACGGGGAACTTCAATACGAGCGTCAATACCGTCGCAAGTCTGATCTGAATTGCTTTCTGCCGGCGCCGGCGTTCGCTCCAGCGGGAAAGCCAAGTGAAAAAGCCCCGTGGGGCTGTCATGTTGCTGGCGTCTCTCATTGCTGTCCTTTCGGGGCTATGGATGTCGTTTCGACGCTGCTATTGCGCTTTCTCAGTAACGGGACATGGTTGTAGGTTCCAGATTTCGGATGCATAATCTGCGATGGTGCGATCGCTGGAGAATTTGCCTGATCCAGCTACGTTCAAAATTGCTTTTCGCGCCCACTCATCTGGATTGGCATACAAGGCCCGGAGCCGCTCATCAGCGTCCAGATAGGACTTGAGGTCGGCCAGATGCATATAGTGGTCGCCATCCGTCAGCAATGCATCCCGCAGTGGGGCGAAGACTCCCGGCTCGTTGCGGCTGAAATAATCCGTGAATATTAGGTCGAGGGCTTCGCGGATCTCGGGATCATGGTCATAGTGCCACTGCGGGCTGTACCACGATCGGCTGGCCATTACCTGTTCTGCTGTCAGACCGAAGAGGAAGAAGTTCTCTTCGCCAGCCTCCGCAGCCATCTCGATGGTGGCCCCGTCGCGTGTGCCGATGGTCAACGCGCCATTCATCATGAACTTCATGTTGCTTGTGCCGCTGGCTTCGTAGCCTGCAGTTGAAATCTGGTTCGAGACATCGCTGGCGGGGATCAGGTGTTCCGCAACCGAGACGCAGTACTCAGGAAGGAATACGACTTTGAGACGTCCACGAACTGCGGGATCGCCGTCAATTGTGCCGGCGAGATTATTGACAAATTTGATAATCAGTTTGGCCAGCCGGTATGCCGGTGCAGCCTTACCTGCAAACAGGAAGGTGCGTGGATACATTTCCAGTGAAGGATTCTGGCGCAGGCGGTTATAGAGCACCACAATCCTGAGTGCGTTCAGTAGCTGGCGTTTGTACTCGTGGATTCGCTTAACCTGGCAGTCGAAGATCGCATCCGGATTCAGGGTCTGCCCGGTTGAGTACCGATACCACTCACAGAACTGCGATTTCGCATTTCGCTTTGCGTTCATGAATTGGTTACGGAATTCGCTGTCGCTTGTGAATGCTTTCAGCTTGCGCAGTTCACCCAAGTCGGTGACCCAGCCATCTCCGATCACATCCGTGATCAACCCGGCAAGGGCCGGATTACAGAGTTTCAGCCAACGGCGGGGCGTGACTCCGTTGGTTTTGTTATTGAAGCGCTCGGGAAGCATCTCGGCCAGATCTGTGAGCGTTGTCTCGCGCAGCAATTCCGAGTGGATCTCGGCAACTCCATTTGTACTATGGGAGCCGATAACGGCAAGATTGGCCATTCGAATCTTTTTCTCGGTTCCCTCTTCGATAAGGCTCATGCGCTTCACACGGTCTTCATTTCCTGAAAACCGCCTGCGAACATCACCCAGGAAGCGGCGATTGATCTCGTAGATGATCTCGAGTTGCCGGGGCAACATATCCTCGAGCCACGAGACGGGCCATTTCTCGAGCGCTTCCGGCAAAAGGGTGTGATTTGTGTAGGCAAGCGTGTTCTGCGTGATGTGCCAGGCGTGATCCCATCCGAGGTGTTCCTGGTCAACGAGGATTCGCATCAGTTCCGGCACAGCCAGGGCTGGATGCGTATCGTTCATCTGAATCGCAACCTTGTCTGCGAGCAAGCTCCAATCTGAATTAGAGCGTGTGAAGCGGCGCACCGCATCCGCGAGCGAGCAGGCTACTAGGAAGTACTCTTGCAATAGCCGCAAGGCTTGGCCCTTGAATTGTGAATCATCGGGATAGAGCACTCTCGTCAGCGTCTCGGCCGAAAGCGTCTGCGTAAACGCCTCGATGAAATCGCCGTGTGAGAAATCCTCGAATTTGAAGTAGTCCGGTGCAGACGCGGCCCAGAGACGGAGGGTGTTGACGGTGGACCCGCCGTAACCAATTACCGGGCGATCGAATGGGATGCCGATCAAGGTAGACGGACGACCGGGCACTGGACGCAGGCTGCCACCGCTGAGTTCGAACGAGCAACCCAGTTTGACTTCCACCTTCTCGTTCGGTCGAGCGACCTCCCAGGGATCGGGAGAACGAAGCCAATTATCGGGCAATTCCTGTTGCCATCCATTTTGGATGGATTGGCGGAAGATCCCGTACTCATATCGCAATCCGTAGCCCATGGCCGGGTACTGCATTGTGGCGGCAGATTCAATGAAGCAGGCTGCAAGGCGGCCAAGCCCCCCGTTTCCCAGACCTGCATCAGGCTCCTGCTCCAGCATTTCCACCAGGCTGAGTTTCTTGTCGCCCAGGACCTGATTGGCGAGCGGGCTCAACAGAAGGTTCGTGACATTGTTCGCGAGAGAGCGGCCAATGAGAAACTCCATCGAGAGATAGTAGAGTCGCTTGGGATTTCGTTCTTCATAGGTCTTGTCGGTCAGAATCCATCGCTGCGATAGAATATCGCGCACAGATCTGGCCAGCGCTTCGAACCGGTCGCGCAGGGTGGCCGCGGCAGGGTCGAGACCACGGTCAAAGAGCAAGTGCCGCTCATAGAGCGCATCGCTCCTTCCGGCGAGCTGCACAGGGCCGCACCCGTACTGTGTTTTGAGGAGAGTGGCGGTATCGGGCAGCGTCTGCCCTTTGACTGTTGTATTAGTTGCCATGTTTTTGTCCTCCAACTACTCCGCAGGGCAAGTCTATGGAGTTGTCACATTCGGTCGGATCAACCGGCGCCATTCGCACGACGCGAGGTTCAGACGCAAGACGATGACGCTGAAACAATTCGATCGCGATGTAGATGCAGATTCCAACCAATGCAAGAACCACTAGAAAAGTTCCCGCTCGCGACACATAGGCTGCGGCGCGGTCCAGATCGTGGCTGAAGAGATAGCCAAGTCCGCCATAAACGCTTGCATAAAGACCAGCGCCGACCGCATCAAAGGCGAGAAAGCGGATTCGACTCGTGCGCGATGCCCCTGCCAGTGGCGGTGCTACGGCATCTAATCCGGGGACGAATTTGGCCACCAGAAGAAGTGCCAGCCCATACCGGGCAAAAACTCTCTTTGACCGACGATCGTGGAAGTCGGGGTCACGCGTGAATCGATGGATGAAGTGCAACACCCTGTCACCTTTCCGCCTCCCCGCCTCATACCAGATCCAGTCAGCCAACACGCAGGCCGTGATGGTAAGGCCGACAACCACGATGAAACTCAGCCTTCCGGTTGCGGCGAGCGCTCCACCTGAAAGGAGGAAGAGCGGTCCCGGAATTGGCAATCCAACCTGATGTGCAAATAATGCAACGAAGAGAATGGAATAGCCGTGCCTGACAACGAATTGAAAGATGGCGGTCACTGGCGGCCTTCCGTGCGTGCCAGTTCTGCCTGCGCAACCACGCGGTCTCTTTCAGCGTCGAAGAGCTGCGCCTTGGAATCTGCGAGCTGTGCCTGAGCGTTCTTGATCGCCGATTCGTTCGCAGTCTTAGCCGCCACCTGATCGCCGGTGATGCGCACCAGTTCAGTGCGCGCGGTAACACTATCGCGAGCGGCTGTGAGCCCGGTATCCGAACGATGCACCTTTCGCATCTCCGACTCTACATCGATGCGAACTTTGTTCTCCGTGGCGTGGAGATTCTCCTGCGCTAGGGAGACCTGTGCCTTACGTTCGCGCACCAGCCCAAAGCGCTTACCGAATTCAGTGATGGTCCAGTCCGCGCGAATGCCTACCGTAGCGGAGCTTTCCGGCAAAAGCGGCGCGCCATTTTGGTATATGTGCTGAAGATACAGCGACACATCTGGAATGTATTCAGATCGCGCCGCGTTGAGCCCCGCATGGGCCTTGTCCAGAGCCTGCCGCGCGGACTTCAGATCGGGATTGCCTGACAGTGCCTCTGCTTCTTGTCCTGCGACGAGAACCTCCGGTGCCGCCTCTTCCCCGTGCTCAGCAGGTTCGCTGAGCGCGGTCTGGGTGGACAGCGGCAGTCCGACAGCATCGTTGAAGGAGTTCGTCAGGTCTGCAATCTGGTCTTCGATCGATCCGCGTTGATGGCGCGCTTCAGCAATCTGAGCTTCACCTTCAAGGACCTTGACCTTCAGAGCGACTCCGCTTTCAGCTGCGTTCTGCGCCTCTTTCAGCAACGCCTCGCCGGCTTCGATGCGCAGATCTGCTGCGTATTTGCGCTGTTGAGCCGAAAGCAGGCCATAGTAGAGCCGCTTCACGTTCAGAGCAACTTCGCACCTGGCTTTGTCCAGATCGCTTCGCGCCATGTATGCTTCGGCTTCGGCCACGCTGACGCCGGAGTGAATTTTGAACACCTGCGTAATCGGCTGCACAACAGTGGTCTGGCTCACCACGAAGTCCTGCTTACCGAGCTGGATCTTTTCATCCTTACCCGGCAGGGGCCCGGTGGCGCCGTAAGTGCCCAGCGACCCAGCCGGAATGGTCAGGAACTCGGTCTCTCCGGCATGCATCGCATTGGTCTGATTGCTGCCTGTCGGAAAGTAGTTGGCGCGCGCCTGGATGACCTTGGCGTTGGCAGCTTTCACTCTCTGTTCGGCCATGCGCACGTTTGAGTTTTTGCTCATGGCCATTTGCAGCGACTCTTCGAGCGTGACCGTTGTCTGAACCGAGGCGGGCGTTACCGCGGTCTGCGCCGGGCCTGAGACCGATGCGCGCTGCGCATGGCTGGAAGATGCGGTCAAGGCGAGCAGCAACATCACGGCCACCGCAACGGGAACCGCAGAAACTGCGGGCTTGGAATGCTTCTTCTCGTTGACGACAACGAACAGCACAGGAATGACAACCAGCGTAAAGAACATGGACCCGAGCAAACCAAATGCGATGACGCTTGCCAGGGGCGACCACATGGTAGAGCCGGAGATGATCATGGGAGTGACGCCGACGGCGGCCGCCATGGTAGTCAGAAAGATGGGTCGCAGACGGCGTTCGCCTGCTTCGAGAGTTGCCTCCTCCAAGGGCACTCCGTGCTTCATCCGTTCATGAATGTAGTCGACAAGGATGATCGAGTTCCGCACTACCAGACCCCCAAGGCTGATGACGCCGATGAAGGCGGTGAAGCCGAATGGGTTGTGGGTGATGAACAGGCCCACAGCAGCTCCGGGCAACGCAAGAGGGATCGCGGCCATGACGATAAGCGTATCTGTCAGGGTACGGAACTGGAGCAACAGGATCAGGAAGATCAGCACCATGCTGATTCCGAGCGCAGATCGCATCTCGACAAAGGTCTCTTGCTGGAGTTCAGCCTCGCCGCCATACTCAATGCGATATCCGGGCGGCAATTGGAGTTGATTGATTTGCTTTTTGGTATCAGCCAGAATCTGGCTGGCAAGCCGACCACGCGCGGGGAAGGCTCGCACCGTCATGGTACGCACACCGTTGCGGCGCACGATCCTTCCGGGGTGCCACTCCGGCGAGAGCGAAGCTACCGCTCTGACAGGAACGCGAGCGCCAGTTATCGGTGAAAGCATGTAAGTATCCGAAACATTCTGGAACGTCTTGCGCTGCGCCGGGTCGAGACGAAGGTCAATGTCCACATCGCGATCGCCCTCCCAGAAGGTCGATACGGTATCGCCATCGAAACTACCGGCGAGTTCGTTGGCAATCGTCGTGTTGGTGAATCCAAGGCGATTGGCAACCTCCTGGCGCAGATTCACTCCCGCCAGCATCTGGTCTTCATGCCAGTCGGTGTGAATATAAATAGCGCCCGGCGTGTGATCGAGGATGTTTCGGACCTGATCGCCGATCGACCGTATCGTGCCCAGGTCGTCGCCGACTATGCGCACCTCGACGGGAGCCTCCATGACATCGCCCTGCTGCAATTCCTTGACGAACACCTTGGCTTCTGGAGCAACGTACGGCAACTGTTCCCGTAGCTGCTCAACAAGCTTCGGCGTTCCCTTGACGGTGTGCGTGTTCACCAGAATCTGCGCGTAATTGGACGCCGGTGCCACCGGGTTGACGTTGTAGTAGAAACGCGGAAAGCTGGCGCCCAGAAAGCTGGTATAGCTGCGGACCTCGGGCTTCTTTTGCAGAACGCCCTCGATGCGCCGCACCGCGGCGTCCGTGGCTTCGATGCGCGTGCCTTCGGGCAGCCAGACGTCCATGACGAATTGGTCGCGTTCCGCCAGCGGGAAAAACTGTTGGCGAACAAGAGTCAGAATCCCGACCCCGGCTACAAAGCTGAATGCCCCCACCAACAGCACCTTCTTCCTGTGGTGCATCGCCCAGGCAATGATGTTGTTGTAATAGCGCTGCATGTGGTCCAGGGCCGTGGGCTTCTTCTGCTTTGGGTCGGCGGACGGGTCATGCAGTCCTTTCTTGATGAAGAAACCGTTGATTAGCGGGGTTAACATCATGGCGACCACGAACGACACGCTCAATGCAACCGCCACGGCGATGGGCAAAGCGCGAATGAACTCTCCGCATGCGCCGGTTAGCAGCGTCAACGGTAGAAAGGACGCGATGATGGTGAGGGTCGCTGCAAGAACCGGCACCGCCATTTCACTGGCGCATCTCCAGCAGGCATCTGCAATCGGGACTTTATGATCCAGCAATTCCACGTAGTTATCGGCGATCACGATAGCGTCGTCGACCACCATGCCAAGAACCACGATCAGTCCGGCAATTGACACTTGATGCAGCTCAATACCCGCTGCGTTGAGCATTGCGAAAGTAATTGAAACCGTGACGGGGATCGCGACCGCGGAGACAAGCGCGACCCGCATGGGCAGCAGCAACATGGTCACGAGGATGACGGAGATAATCGCAATCCCAAATTCGCGAGTGAAGTCCTGCACGCGCTCATGGACCACGCGAGGTTGGTCGGCGACGAAGTCTAACTGCACATCGGGCGGCAGCGTGGTTTGCACGCGTGCCAGGGTTTCATGCAATTGCTTGCCGAACTCCACGATATTGTTGCCCTCGTGCATCTCGACGGAGAGCAGGATGGTGGGCTCGCCGCCAATGCGCGCATACTCGGTCGGGTCCTTGTAGACGCGCTTCACATCGGCAAGATCGCCCAGGTAGATGGGCTGCCCGGTGGGCGACACATCGACCATAATCTGCCGGATTTGCTCTTCGGTCTGGAATTGCCCATTGGCATCGATGAGAGGCTTGCTGTCTCCGCTGGGAACGCGGCCGCCGTACATAATGGTGTTGCGGCCCTGCAGAGCCTGTTCGACTTTCTGCGGATCCACTCCATACTGCGAGATCCGTTCCCAGGAGCCGGTGACCTCGATGCTCTCCTTCTGGTCGCCAATGCGCTTGATCTTGGACGCTGCGGGGATGGTACGGACCGCACTTTCCACGCGTTGTGCATAGTCCTTCAATTCGCGATATCCATAGTTGCCACCCTTCACGGCAATGAGGGCCGCGACTGTATCACCGAAGTCGGAATCCACGATAGGACCACGGACTCCCGCGGGAAGGTCGGTCTGCTTCAATTGCGCCATGTCGAGGCGAAGCTTTGACCAGAACTGGTCGGAGTTCTTCACCGACTTGTTCAACTCGACGTTGATAATGACCAGGCCATTGCGCGAAGTGGAGTAAGTCTTTTCCCGACGCACTTCTTCAAACCGGAACAGGCGCTCTTCGATCTTGTGGGTGACCTGGCTCTCGACCTCTTCTGCGGTGGCGCCGGGATACTCCGCGATCACCAAGCCCGTACGGATGGTGATTTTCGGATCTTCGCGGCGCGGCATGGTCAGGAACTCAGTAATGCCGACCACAAAAAGCATAGCGGTGAGGACGAGCGTCACCTGGGGGAAGCGCAGGGATGCGCGTACCGGATTCATCGGCCACCTCCAGCAATTTGAACCAGGGATCCTTCATGTACGTTCTGCTGACCGCCAACCACGGTCTGGTCGTCCGGTCTCAAGCCACTCTTGATCTCGACCTCGTCGCCGACCAGATCGCCTAACTCAACGCGGCGCGCGAAGACCCGTTGCCGGGTTCCGTCGTACACGTAGATTGATGGAAGGCCGCGAAGATCTCGAATGACGGCTACGGCTGGAACCGTAAGCACGTCGATCATGGCGGAATCGTATACACGGGACTCGCTGATCATACCCGCACGCAGAACGTGTGTGGGATTGGAAATGGCAATCTTGGTTGTGAACGTGCGCGACACGGAATCAGCCGAATAACCGACCGCCTCGACCTTGCCCTCGAACTGGCGATTATCGAGCGACGGTATGGTAACGACGGATCGTGCACTCTGGTGTACCTTCCCGATTTCCGCTTCGGGAATTCCGACGCGCACCTTCACCGGATCGAGATCAAGCACCGAGAAGACCGGATTGCCGGCGGACACCGTATCGCCGACGTCAACTTTTTTCATTCCGACGAAGCCGCTGATGGGCGCCTTGAGCTGGCAATCGCCCACGTGCTTCCTGGCTTCGCTCAGGTTGCCAACTGCCGCATGCGCCTGGCCCTCAGTAGCTTGCTTCTCTTCACTGCGAGATCCCTCACGAGCCATGTTGTAACGCTGCTGGGAGGTCAGATATGCCGCTTCGATCTTGTGAAAGTCATTGGCCGGAAGGCTTTGATGATCGTAGAGGTATTTGTTGCGCTGATACTCATCCTGGGCGCGTTCGAAGTCGACTCGCGCCTGCTCCAGTTCCTGCGTCCGCACCCCGTTTCTTGCCTGGAGTGCATTAGCGTCGGCAGCAGTGGCCTGGCCGATTGCCGCTTCAAATGCATTGCGGTAGTCGGAACAGTCGAGCTCGGCCAGGACCTGACCCTGCTTGACGAACTGTCCCTCTTCGGCGTTGACCCGAGCCACACGACCACCGATCTGAAATGCCGTGAGTGCCGCCACGTTGGCTTCGACCGAACCGCTGGCGGATACCGATGCGGGCTCGTGAACACGGTGAGGCGCGCGGACTTGTACGGGAATGGGCTGGTCCGCTACGACACTTGGCTTGCCGCATCCGGACAGCACGCTGACTGAAGCAAAGACGATTGCCAGAGCCCGCATCAGATGTTGAGCGCTAGCTTTACGATCACTGCAGAGGAAGTTCATGCTCATACCTTTCGGGTGCGTTCCCATCTGGGAATCGGCTTTTGCCGCGTGCACCTTCGAATTTGTCGAACTGGGTTCGTGCGTCTTGGCTGAGTTCGATGGAGCTCTCAATGCATGCAAAGGGCACCACAACCTCGCGAGCCGACACTTTTAGCATTTGCAGCTGAAGTGCCAAACGGCGCCGACACCCTAATAGCCTTAGAAATCAGTGGCCGGGAACAAATCGCCCTACGCGGCAAGTTGTCGAGAGTCGCAACTGTCGATGCTGGTTCGACAACGGCAAAACCGGGGAGAGAGGGAATGAGACTGAACTGGCTTCTCTTCTCGTCGTAAAGAATTCTCATTCGTTTCTCTCCCGTTCCTGGGTGTCTGTTATGCGATTTCGCGTAGCTGCGGAAGGGTCGATCTGTTACTTCTCTGCCCACTTCCAACCAGTGGTCTCCGGACTATCGATTCCGTACTCGTACGCATGCCGCCGGCACGCAATCTGGCGATCGCGGAACTCTTCTTTTGCGTGAGCCCCGATCCGCTGCAACATTGGAACTCGGTCAATCGCGTCAATTGCGAGGCTGAACCGATCGGTCTGGTTGTTGATCGCCAGCTCCATTGGAGTGTTGATATTGCCCTTCTCCTTGTAACCGCGCACGTGGAGGTTTCCGTGGTTCGTGCGGCGGTACGCGAGACGGTGTATCAACCATGGGTAGCCATGGAAGTTGAAGATGATTGGCTTGTTGGTTGTGAACAGAGAATCGAAGTCCGCGTCCGTCAGGCCATGCGGATGCTCTGTGCTCGGCTGCAGCTTGAACAGATCAACTACGTTAATGAATCGAATCTTCAGGCCGGGGAAATACTCCCTCAGCAGTGCCGTCGCGGCCAGTGCCTCCTGCGTTGGGATATCCCCCGCCGCAGCCATCACAACGTCTGGTTCAGTACCCTCGTCATTGCTGGCCCACTTCCAGATGTCGATGCCCTTTGTGCAGTGGGTAATGGCGGCGTCAATATCCAGGAACTGCAGATGCTTCTGCTTGTCCGAGACTATTACGTTGATATAGTTCTCAGAGCGGAGGCAATGATCGGCTACGGATAACAAGCAGTTGGCATCCGGCGGAAGATAAATGCGAGTTACGCTCGCACTCTTATTGAGCACAACGTCCAGGAACCCCGGATCCTGGTGGGTGAAACCATTGTGGTCTTGCCGCCACACTGTCGATGTAATGAGCAGATTCAAGGAGGCGATCTTGCGACGCCAGGACAGGTTGTTACAGATGGACAACCACTTGGCGTGCTGATTGAACATCGAGTCGATCACGTGAACAAAGGCTTCATAGGACGACAGGAACCCGTTTCGGCCAGTGAGCAGGTAGCCCTCGAGCATTCCTTCCATCGTGTGCTCGCTGAGCATCTCGATGACGCGCCCGTCTACGTCCAAGTCGGTGCCGTCGCTGTCTTCCGGGAATCTTGCAGCGATCCAGAATTTCTTTGAGGCCTGGTAAATTGCGTCAAGCTTGTTGGAGGTATTCTCATCGGGCGCGAAGACCCGAAAGCTTTCCATGTTCCCTTTCATGACGTCGCGGAGGAACAGGCCCAGCGGCGGGACGTTTTCCACTTCTTTCGATCCGGGTCGATCCACCGTGATTGCATATTTGCGAAAGTCGGGCAGGCGCAGCTTCTTCCTAAGCTCTGCATTCGCGTGGGGACTTGCGCTCATGCGGCGGATGCCCGATGGCGCCAACTCGGCGATTTCGGGTTTGAGCCTGCCGGAGTCATCGAAGAGCTCCTCGGGCTTAAATGAACGCAGCCAGTCTTCAAGGAGCTTCAAATGTTGCGGATTCGTCTTGACATCAGCTAGCGGGACCTGATGTGAACGCCAGAAGCCATCGATGCGATGTCCGTCGACCTCCAGGGGTGCTCCCCAGCCCTTTGGCGATCGCAACACAACCATCGGCCAGCGTGGGCGTGTTGCGATACCAGTGTCTCGGCAGGCTTCCTGATGCGACCTTATCTCCGCTAGGCAACGCTCGAAAGTCGCTGCCATTGCCTGGTGCATGCTCTCGTGCTCGGAACCTTCCACAAAATAGGGATTCCATCCGTAGCCGCGCAGGAGATCTTCCAGTTCTTCGTGCGAAATTCGCGCTAGCAAAGTCGGATTATTGATCTTGTATCCATTTAGGTGAAGGATCGGAAGTACTGCTCCATCGCGTATAGGATTTAGAAACTTGCTGATATGCCACGAGGTCGCCAGCGGCCCGGTTTCTGCCTCGCCGTCTCCCACCACGGCCGCCACGATAAGATTCGGATTGTCAAAAGCAGCCCCACAAGCGTGGGAGAGGACATAACCAAGTTCGCCGCCTTCGTGGATCGATCCCGGCGTTTCCGGCGTGCAGTGACTGCCAATCCCTCCAGGGAATGAAAACTGCTTGAAGAACTCACGGAGCCCCTTTTCGTCTTGGCTCTTGTCGGGGTAGATTTCGCTGTAGATGCCCTCAAGATATACGGGGGCTAAAACGCCTGGCGCTCCATGCCCGGGGCCGGCAAGAAAGATCATCTCCGCATCATGCTTGCGTATAAGACGACTCAAATGGGTATAAATGAACGCGAGCCCTGGGCTTGATCCCCAATGGCCGAGAAGACGGCTCTTGATGTGTTCAGGTCTGAGAGGTTCCCGCAACAACGGATTAGCCTGGAGATAGATCATTCCAAGAGCAAGGTACTTGCATGCACGCCAATAAGCGTCGATCTTGTCCAATTCACCGGTGTTTAGGGGTGCCCCCGTTACGGTCGCCCGAGCTGTGCCGTAGGCGCTCAGTGAGTCCATCAATTCTTCAGTCCCCGTAAGCAGTGTCATATGCAATTTCCTCTTTCCTGGTTGCGTGCCAGCTTTTGCGCTGGGTTAATCCTTCAGTTCTCGCGGCTCAGTGACATGCGTCGGCGAACGAGATCTTCTGTTTTTTCAAATTCGACCGAATCTTCATCCGCGCACGCAAAAGCCGCGATTTGGCCGTGCCCACTTTAATCCCTAGTTGATCGGCAGTTTCCTGCAGTGATTGTTCAGTGCCGTGGAACTGCTGAACCAGCCCGCGGTCTCGCGGCGGAAGTCGATTAACGGCAAGCAACATGCGTTCGATTGCCTGCCGCTTTACATACATTTGCTCGGGATTGGGTGAACGATCGGGGAATTCCCACGTCTGTGTTTCTTGGTCTGGGTCGGTTGGCTGGTCGTAAGATACTTCGGAGCGCGATCTTCTTTTGCGCATCAACATGAAGGCTGAATTGATGGCGATTTGAGTTAACCAAACCGAGAATCTACATGTGCCGCGAAAGGAGTGAAGGTGCACGAATGCCTTGTAAATTGCTTCCTGGAGGACGTCGTCGGCATCCTCGCGATTTCTAAGCATCCGGAACATCCTGTTCTTTATTGCATTTGAATGTCTGCTACAGAGTTCCGCGAATGCACTTCCGTCGGAACCTCTGGCGGCCGTTAGCAATTCGTCTTCAGAGACCCGAACATATTCGAGCACTCGGCCAGTGCTCGCATTCGAGTCAGGTATATGCGGCTGCCACATTGGCGCTGAGCTTGTCATTTCTTTTCTTGCTGCAAGGAATGTCATTCGGAAATGTCCTCACTTTGACGCTGGTTGATTTTCGCGGTCAACGAGATCGGTCGGGCGCTCGCCGTTCTGGTAAGCTCGCCAGAATTGGTCGGCTGTCGGATATGGCACTCGCGGTTCAGGAGGCTTGGTCATGGGGAGAATCCTTTCTACTGGTACGAAGTTCGCTCGGTCAGTACGCGAGCGCTGTGTTTTCGCGAGTGCGCTTCCTAGGATCTAGTTGCTGTCGATGAATCTGTTCGTCCTGCGTAGTTGCAATTCGGCTGCCAGAGAAAAGTCCTTGTTTCTCAGCAACGTCCACAACATAAGGCAGGTCCTGCATGACGCTATTTCGGCAGATGACGCTATCGCGGCAGGATGCAATGAAGATCTTTTTCCACTCTCTGCGGGGATAGCTGGCAGAACTTGGTTGAGACGGTTCCCCTCGGGAATGCTTTGTGTCGGTGCAATTCTCATTCCCATGTCCTTGACCCGGGGTGTCGCGCTGTTGCCGACTGCAGTAGCAACCCCGATGCGCCACAGAAATTAGTTCGGCAAAAAGCTCTGACGTATTCCGCTCGATGCGTAATCGGCTCTTCCGATCCCGAGCCGTTGCATCTTTCTTTGTAGGGTGGTCCTCTTGAGGCCCAACATTTCGGCGGCACCACCACGACCAGCGAGCCTTCCGTCAGCCGATCGCAGAGCTCCCAGGATGATCTTTCGTTCCATATGGTGAAGCGTGTTCTCTTCGGGAAGAGCGGCGCTGCAATGTGTGCTGAGTTCACACAGCGGAGCAGCCAGAACATCGCCGCAGCTGAGAATTACTGAACGTTCAATGAAATTCTTCAGTTCGCGAATGTTCCCCGGCCACGGACACCGGACGATTGCGTTCATCACGTTGTCCGGAATCGTGCGAATGGTCTTTCCCATTTTTCTTGAGAAGATCGAAACAAAGTAGTGAACGAGAAGGGGTATATCGTCGGTTCGTTCTCGTAAGGGGGGCACATGAACCGGAAAGACATTGAGGCGGTAGAAGAGATCCTCGCGAAACTTTCCGTCGCGAATCATGTCTGGCAAAGTGCGGTGGGTCGCGGCAATGATTCGCACATCGACCTGGATCGTTCTGATGCTTCCCAGCCGCTCGAACTCCTGCTCCTGAACTGCCCGCAACAATTTGGGTTGCAACTCAATGCTGATGTCGCCGATCTCGTCGAGGAAGAGCGATCCCTTGTCTGCGACCTCGAACCTGCCCTTCTTCTGCATCAGTGCCCCGGTAAACGCTCCCTTTTCGTGTCCAAATAATTCGCTTTCCAGCAGTCCTGAAGGAATCGCGGCGCAGTTCATGCGCACGAAGGCTCGATCACGCCGGCCGCTAAGATTGTGAATTGCACGTGCGATGAGTTCCTTCCCCGTTCCCGTGTCTCCGTGAAGCAGGACAGTTGAATCGGTGGGCGCAACAATCGCGACTTGCTCAAGCACTCTTCGCAGGGCGCGGCTCTTGCCAACGATGTCTTCAAAGCAGGGTTCTGAGCTGGCCTCTGATCTTGCAAGAAGACTCTCGTCTTGAGATTCGTTCACATCGGAAGCACGTGTTGGCATGAACACTCCGGGGTTTGTGAAAGCAGCCATCGCCATGAGTTCCTCCTCCTGGCCCCTTTGCATTCGGAGTCGACGCTATTCTCGTCGTTCCGTTGTTTCCTTGGGACGTTGATAGCGGGGCCGCTTGCAATGTCCTGGTGAATTCCTAGTAGTCGAAGATCGACTGAATGTGCATTGGTGCGAGATTGAGCGCCCAGCCCACCATTGCTCCGGCAATCCGGCAGTTTTGGGGCGTGGGAGGATTGGTGGAGGACGCGAGATCGTCGGCGTTCCTGCGAAGTTGATCGGCGATCCTTGTCAGCTGCCCGTAATTGACGACTGCGGTCCGCGTCATAACGGCATAGCATCCCTTGTCGGTGTAGTGTTCACTGCGCTGGAGAGTCTGCATCTTCGTTTCCCGCTTTCTGCCGCATCCCGTGAAGAGAGCTCATGCGGTTCGGATTGATGCAAGCGCCGGGCCAGGTCCAATCATGTGTTTTTCATTTCATCCGGGTAACTTGGCCGGCTCTTGAATGAAGACATTCTGGAATCGATTTCCATTTCGCGATACTCTGCATCGAGGCAAACGACGAGCTATATGGAGGCGAACGGATGCCTCTACTCGCGGAGAAAGCAGGCTTGTTTGAAGGGGTCGGCGGATTTCTTTCGGGTGCGCTAACTACCTCTTGCGAGGTGTAGGCTCGATGCGCTTCCATCCGAAAAGGCGGGCATCGACTGACCATAGACCCGGCCCTAACATTGCCAGGGCAGCGCCAAAGGTGGCTACCAGGAGGTAGACCAACCTGTCCGCAGGTATGATCACGAGCCTGCAGCTCTCAATGAGAGCCACCAATGTTCCCACAATCGGAGTACATAGTCCAAGGACAAGAAGAATCGCTGCGACAGTTAGGACAACGTACAAGATTGCCATGGGGATGGCCTGACTGCCCAACAGGGCGGATCCTGCACTGCTCACCAAAGCAAAACCGACAACCAGCCGCATTAGGAAGAGCCCAATCCCGGGCCAACCCCCGGCAAACGTTGAATACAAGCGTCGCAATGGACGCACCTCTCGCGTACGTATTCAATTCTTAATGATTTCCTTACGAAATAGAGCCCCAGAACGAGGTCTGATCGAGCCTCTTTCGAGGCGCGGCGATAGATAAAACGGGGGCGGAGAATCTACAGTTCGATGATTCCTCGTTTCAGGGCGATGGTCGTTGCATGGGTTCGGTCGCTGGCTCCCAGTTTGGAAAGAATGCTCCTCACCCGGCTTTTCACCGATTCTTCCGTGGTGGAGAGCTGATCTGCAATTTCTTTGTTTGCTCGGCCAGCAGCGATGAGGCGCAGCACGCTAACTTCGGCGGGAGACAAAGCGTCGTCGGTGGCATGCTCGACAATCTCGAGGGAAGCCTCTGGAGAGACGGTCTTTTTCCCCGCATGCGCCGCCCGGATCGTGTCCAGCAATTCTTTGTGTAGAGCATTCTTCAAGAGATAACCTTGGGCACCAGCCTTGAGCGCCCGGATGATCTGCGTGTCACTCTTGTAGGTTGTCAGCATGATGATCTTCGCATTAGGAAATTCATTGCGAATGGCAATCAGCGCATCGAGTCCATTCATTTCGGGCATCTGCAGATCCATCACCGTAACGTCCGGGCGATGCGTCCGAAACTGCTGGATAGCTTCGCGGCCGTCGGAGGCCTGGCCTATCAAAATCATGTCGGGCTGAATAGCAATTAATGCCGCGATGCCCTCGCGAACGATGGGATGGTCGTCGACCGCAAGGATTCGAATGCGAGCGATATCGGTACTCATGAGTTGTCTCTCGATTCATGCTGCTATTTTCGACTAAGTAATTCTGAAAACCAAGAACGTTTTGCTGATCTTGCATAGGCGGCGTCAGCAGGAATGCGCAGTTCCACTTCAGTGCCAGCTCCAAGCTCGCTCCACACCACCAGCTTGCCACCTACGGCGTTGGCGCGCTCCCGCATGCCGGGCATGCCAAAGTGCCCTTCGCGCCCATGCCCGGACAGGACCGTTGAATCAATGCCTTTGCCATCGTCCCGCACACGCATCCGGAACTGTTGATTGTCATACCGAATTTCAACCTCGATCTGCCGAGCCTGGGCGTGGTGAAACGCGTTCCTCAACGCCTCAGCGGCGATCCTGTAGATTTCGTCGCGCAAAATCGGATGCAAGTCTCGCGCCTCGCCTTCAACCGTTACGCGAAATGCAGGTGAGCCCTGGTTGGCTGGATCATTGGCGAGTTCCTCACCCAGCGTATTCACCGCCATTGCAAGGTTGTTCGTTTGGACCGTTGAGGCGCGCAGCCCCTGTACCGCATCCCGGCCTTCGGTGATTGCGTCAGCAGCCTGCTTCATGGCGCCTTCCAGTTTTTCCTTTGCCTCGATGGGGCGGTCAGGGAGCAACTGCGAAACGATCTCAAACCGCAGCATCAAGCCCTGAAAGCTCTGCAGCAGGGTGTCATGAAGCTCCCGTGCGAGACTTGTCCGCTCTCGCACGCGCGCCCCCAAGGTCAGGGCGAAGTCGTGGCGCAACTGCCTGACCCTGATCTGGTAGATTGCCCACACGAGTACCAGAACGAAAACTGCGCAGAGGAGCCGGAACCAATTCGTCTGGTAATACGCTGGTGCGATCGAGAACTCCAGTGCATCGCCGCTCTCGTTCCAGACGCCACTATTGTTGCATGCGATCACGCGGAACCGGTAGGGGCCCGGTGGGAGATTGGAGTATTGTGCCTCACGATCATTCACGACCTCTCTCCAGTCGGGATCTTGGCCCTCCAGCTTATATTTGAAATGCACCTGGTCGGGCGCGATGAGGCTGAGAGCGGTATAGTCGATCTCGAGATCTCGGGTTCGAGGCGGCAATCGAAGGTTCGAAACTGCCACGCTGCCGGGCAGCTTCTGCCAATCCGTCTTGTGGTCGGTGATGACTTTCTCTATGTGCACCGGCGGCGGGAGTTTGTTGGAAGCAAGATGATGGGGATCGACGATCTGGACGCCTTCTCGCGTTACGTACCAGAGTCTGCCGTCAGCAGCTTTTGCATAAGTCGGACCGAAGGATGAAGGCGCAGTACTCTGGAGCATGGCGCCATCCGCCGTATCCCAAACCGTCGTTTCAATGCGGCGCTTCGGGTCGGCGCCCCACAAGTCCAGTTCGCGCCGCGTGATGCGCACCAAGCCGCAGGCTGCGTACAACCATAACGAACGATCATCGTCCTCTGTTGTCCAGTGAATCGTATCGCACGGCAAGCCGTTGCTGGTTGTGAGCGTTGCGATGCGACCGTTCTTAATCCGGCTAAGTCCGCCCTCTGTTCCGGCCCAAAGCGCACCATCGCGATCGAGCCTAAGACCGGGCACATGGCCCTTACCAAGCCCATCAGCGGCGGTGTACGACGCGCGGACCCGACCATCCTTGAAATACTCGATACCGCCGTCCTGCCAGAAGGAGAGCCAGATACCGCCTTGCCTCGGATCGAACACTATCACCTTGGCCTGCTGATGACGCCCCAGCGCTGACCAGGGAAAATGTTCGACCAAATGCCCATCCCGCAAGTGCGAGAGGCCCTGATTTCCTGAAAGCCAAAGATTGCCCGACTTGTCACCCGTAATGGAATACACTTCCGTGCTGGGTACGCCTTTTACAGCAACAAATCTGCCGTCGCTGAAATAGGCCAGCCCGTGATCCGTGAACGCCCAGACTCGCCCCTGATCATCCTGCAACAGCGACTCCACGAATTCACCAGGCAATCCATGTGCTTTACGGAAGATTGTGGTTTGTCCATTCTGCCACTTCGTCAAGCCATCTTTAGTGGCTATCCAGATGCTTCCGTCTGTAGCCGCGATGACGGAGTTAACGTTGTCGCTGGACAAACCCTGTTTCGTAGAAACAGCATTGACCGGAAGTTCCCGAAACCGATCAAGACCCCCAGAAGTGGACACCCAAATATCTCCTTCACGATCCTCGAAAAGGCCAGCGATGATATTGCCCGATAGCCCATCCTCTTTCGTGAATACATCTGCGCGACCGTGATGCACATGAATCAGCCCGCGCTGGTTGGTTCCGATCCAGAGACCTCCATCGCGGTCCCGGAGCAGCTTATTCGCATCGATTTCGCGGTCGGGCAGCATCGCATTGGAGTTCACGGTGCTACGAATCGGGTAGGCTTCGAGTTTGTCACCAACGACCTGCCGGATCCCTCCGCCTCGGATCCCAACGATTATGCGGCCGTCGCCAGATTGAGTCAGGTCGGCAAGCCGCACTCCGGGCACCGCATAGCGCTTCGGCGGACCGGGCTTCCAGTGCCAAAGACCGGACTCCGCGCCAGCCCAGAGCGCACCGGAACTATCCTCACCTAAACTCCAGACGAAACTGCCGAAGGCGCCATTTTGTCCGTAACATTGTGTACTGCCGTTTTGAATGGCGCACAGCCGCCCGGTAGGGGTTCCCAGTGAACCGCCCAGCGCCCCCGCCCAAACGGTTCCCTCCCGGTCTTCTAGCAGTGATGTTATGAACCGAGCGCCTACCTCGGGATATTGGGTCAGCTTGCCGTTGTTCCAACTCGCGAGGCCGGCAAACGTGCCGATCCAGAGAGTACCATCGCGCGTGACCAGCAGCGCGTATGGCCCTGCAGGAAGTTGTTGCCCCGCCGGTGGTTCCCAACGAACAAAACGAGAGCCATCCGAACGAAACAGCCCATCGGAAGCCAGCCAGAGATAGCCGTCGGACGTCTGAGCCATAGCAAACGCAGTACCAGCGAGAAACCCGTCGCGGATCTTCCACGCGGTATGCCCATACTGGCTGATATCCAACGAGGGGTCCAGGGCCAGAGCGGGACGAGACCCGGTCAGGAAGCTGATTGCGCCAAGTGCCGTCAACAGCAACCTGAGTTTCATTTGCAACCTCACGCCAAGTCGCGATTCAAAAAGAGAGTGGCCGCACGCGGAGTGTGGGACCAGCGGAAGCCAATTAGTAGCGGGCGAGGAGAAGACATCTTCGCTCCTTCGCAGTGTAAAAGCCCCTGAAATCCGTCGGAATAGAGTTGCCGTAGTATAGCTCAAGACCTGCGGCCATGATGCAAAGACATAAAGGCGCCACATGTCCAGTTCCACAAAAGACGAACAGGAGAAACCGAGCCCTGACCTGGAAACCGGCCGTAGTTTTCCGATAGGGGCCACGCTACAGTCCGGAGGCGCCAACTTCTCGGTCTTCTCACGGAGTGCGGAGAGAATCGAGCTACTGCTATTCGATCGCGCAGACGACGGCCATCCATCGCGCGTGATCCCATTGGACCCAGCACTGAACCGCACGTACCACTATTGGCATGCATTTGTACCAGGGGTTGAAGCGGGCCAGATCTACGGATTCAGAGCTTTTGGGCCTTTCGAGCCAGCCAGAGGTCTGAGGTTCGATCCGCTCAAACTCCTGCTCGATCCGTATGGTCGAGCCGTCTCGGTCCCGAAGAGCTACAGCCGTGACGCAGCGTCTCGAGAAGGCGACAATACGGCGATGGCCATGAAGAGTGTGCTGATAAATCCCCGGACATATGACTGGTCCGGTGATGTTCGCCCGAATCGACCCTGGTCACGCACCATTATTTACGAGATGCACGTACGGGGATTTACTGCACATCCCAGCTCTGGCATGACAGAATCGAAACGCGGAACCTATGCAGGACTGATCGAGAAGATCCCCTATCTTGAGGAACTGGGCATAACGGCGGTTGAGTTGCTTCCAGTTTTCCAATTTGATGCTCAGGATGCGCCGCACGGCCGGACCAACTACTGGGGTTACTCCCCCGTTTCGTTCTTCGCACCGCACCAGTCATACAGTTCGAACCCAGAGCCACTTGCTGCGATCGATGAATTCAGAGATATGGTTAAAGCGCTTCACCGCGCAGGCATTGAAGTCTTTCTGGACGTTGTCTTCAATCACACAGCGGAAGGTGGGCATGATGGTCCTACACAATGCTTCCGTGGTCTGGACAACCCAACTTATTACCTCCTATGTGACGATCTGTCACAGTATGCGAACTTTACCGGTACGGGAAACACACTGAATGCGAACCATCCGATCGTGCGGCGCATGATCGTCGACAGTCTCCGCTACTGGGTGACCGAAATGCATGTGGACGGCTTCCGGTTTGACCTTGCCTCCATACTTGCGCGCGATTCCTCAGGCGCAGTCATGCCGAATCCGCCTGTACTGTGGGACATCGAGTCTGATCCCGTGCTGGCTGGAACCAAAATGATCGCGGAGGCCTGGGACGCTGCCGGAGTTTATCAGGTGGGCAGCTTCGTCGGGGATAGCTGGAAGGAATGGAACGATTGCTTCCGTGATGATGTTCGAGACTTTTTTCGCGGCTCAAATAATTCTGCGAAACGAATGGCAGACCGTCTGCTCGGCAGCCCAAGCATCTACGGTCATCGGGAACGAGAAGCCGAGGAGAGTATCAACTTCGTTGCTTGCCACGACGGCTTTACCCTCAACGATATGACCGCGTACGATCGCAAGCACAACGAAGAAAACGGCGAAGGCAATTGCGACGGACGCGAGGAGAATCGAAGCTGGAACTGCGGTTTTGAAGGCCCGACGGATGAACCTGCGATAGAAAAGCTCCGCAACCGACAGGTCAAAAACTTCTTCATGGCATGCATGTTTTCTGTAGGCGTGCCGATGTTCCTCATGGGGGACGAGGCGAGGCGCAGTCAACGTGGCAACAACAACGCCTACTGCCAGGACAATGAATCGAGCTGGTTCAACTGGCATTTGTTATCCAAGCACGCGGACGTCCTACGGTTTGTCAAGTTGCTGATCGACCGACGTGTTTTACGGGATGTGGAACACGAGCGCAGGCGTGTAAGTCTGACCCAGGTGCTGCGTGAATCAAAACACTCCTGGCACGGAGTGAAACTCAACCAGCCCGATTGGTCGCCCACCTCGCACAGCATTGCAATTTGCGGTGAGTTGAAGAACGAAGGAGTTTTGACGCACATTATCTTCAATGCGTATTGGGATCATCTGGATTTTGAACTCCCGGTCCTGGATAGTGGTTTTGGGCCATGGTTGCGTTGGATCGACACTGCCCTAGATCCACCGCATGAAATCTGCGAATGGAACCGAGAGTATCCAATTCGGGACCCGATTTATCGCGTCGGCCCGCGTTCCGTTGTCGTGCTAATCGCGGGCGAGGGTGTGCACCGGCATCAGATGCCTGGGCCATCTCATGGAACGGCTGAGCCAAAGGCGTGATGGACAGTTCTTCATTGGCTTTCGTGTCAGCCAATCCGGGCTATCCAGATCCACGCTGCTCTTCAAACGTAGTCGGATTTAGAAATGCTTAGGCGCTCCATCTTGCGTTGCAGGGTTGTCCTCTTTAGCCCAAGCCGTTCCGCGGCACCCCCGCTCCCGGAGAGCTTACCCTGTGCCTCGCGCAGTACCTTGACGATGACTTCGCGTTCCATTGCATGAAACGTTGTTCCCGAGCCGCTCTTCTGCTCAAGAGGAGCTTGACGCAGTTCGGATATCGGAGCGGCAAGCGTTTCGTCCCTGCTAAGAATTACCGATCTCTCGATGAAGTTCTGTAACTCACGGACATTTCCCGGCCATCTGAAGGACGTAATCGCGTCCATGACTTCGTCCGGAATGACTTGGATCGACCTTCTCATCTTCCGAGACAAAGTCGCGACAAAGTAATGAACCAGCAGAGGGATGTCTCCCTTTCTCTCACGGAGTGGCGGTATGTGAATAGGAAACACGTTGAGACGATAGAAGAGATCTTCGCGGAACTCACCGGTGCGCATCATGCCGGGAAGATCGCGGTGTGTTGCCGCTATGAGCCGGGTATTCACTTTTATGGTGTGATTGCTACCGAGCCTTTCGAACTCGCGCTCTTGCAAGACTCTCAGCAGCTTTGGCTGCAATTCGAGTCCGATATCTCCGATTTCATCGAGAAAAAGGCTGCCCTCGTGAGCAAGTTCGATCCTGCCACGCTTTTGCGCCAGTGCGCCGGTGAACGCTCCCTTCTCATGCCCGAATAGCTCGCTCTCCAGAAGACCCGAGGGAACCGCAGCGCAATTCAATCGCACAAATGTGCGATCTCGCCGCGCGCTCAGGTTGTGGATCGCACGGGCGATCAACTCTTTCCCAGTTCCGCTCTCCCCGATCAGCAAGACCGTTGAATCTGTTGGCGCAACGATAGCAACCTGCTCGAGAACGCTCTTGATGGCCGTGCTCTTCCCGACGATGTCCTCGAAGTTGTATTCGCTTTGAAGTTCCGAAGCGAGGTACTCCTTCTCGTCTTCCAGGCGGCGGCAGGAGAACGTGACTCTGCGGTAGGCAATGGCATTCTCGATAGCAAGTGCAATTTGATTTGCGATTTGCGAGAGTAGTTCGAGGTCATTCTGACCAAATGCATCCTGTTCCCTGCTTCCCAGCGAAATGATGCCAACAGGACCTTTCGAGCCGACCAGAGGAACACAAGCGAGGCTTGCGATGGAACTGGCTCGCATGGCGTTCGCTATCGATTGCGGCAATTCGACGATCTCGTCAGGGCCGAAGATTGCCGCTACCCTGGCGCGCATTTTAGCGACGTCCTCCTCGGCCAAGATCGTGGTCGTTATGTTCTCGTGCAGACCGAAAGCAGCTTGGGAGTCGAGCGTCGAAAGCTCAAGCTGATTTGATCTCTCCTCAAACAGCCAGAAACCAGTCAGGGCATTGTCGAAGTAACCACGAATTGATTTCGAGGCTGCACGAAACAGCGCGCCCATATCGAGATGGGCAATGATGTGATTGTTGATTTCAAGGATCAGCCTCAGCCGATCTCGTTCACGCGCCAGGCTCCGCTTGTAAGACTCGGCAGCCTCGAACGCCAACGCAGTTTCGAGCGCGGTCGCAAAATGCGTTGACACCGAACTCATTAGCTCCACATCCTGCATGCCGTACTCACGACCTGGGCTGTTGACAATCAGCAAGACCCCGAGGTGCTTTCGCGCAGTTGAAATGGGGAACATATAGGCACTGCTTGTCCGTGTGATGCGAGTGGCCCTCAGCAAGCCTGGTACTTTTTCAAGTTCGTCCGCAAGGCACCGGACATACGTCGGCTGCTGGCTATCGAGTACGAGCGCCATGGTGGTGTCTTTCAACGAGAACGCCCGGCCCATCAGATCGTCCGCTACAGCCATCGACGATTCCAGCGCATAAAGCCTGGCGTTTTCCCCATCTTCGTTGAGCAGAAGCAGGGCTATCCGATCAAATTCGATGATTTTTGACAGGAGGACAGAGACGCTATCGAGAGCCGCCTGCACGTCCAATTCCGCAGCCAGCAGTCCTGAGACGCTCAGTAGCGTTCGATATCTATCTTCACTCTCAATCGTGTTCGTCTCGTTGCTCATCGTAACCTCGCATCGCTCAATTTGCGGATTGCAACCTTTTTTGGCACGAGCTTGGTCGAGCTCATGGGAGCGATGCCTGGTCGCTCCGATGAGATTATGCTTACAAACAAAAATCCGACGCGCTCAGCTAACGATTTGGGCTATTTGTGCCGTGCCTTGTTCTCGTGCGCACACTGTTCTGCGCGCCGAGCAAGTTGCTTCAAGATCTGCCTCGTGAAGACATCGCTGCCGCGGAACCTGGCGCCTTTAAGCATGAGGGCCAGCAATACGTCCTCACCTTCCTGGCTGATCACCGTTAGTCCGCGCACATCAACCACCAATTCGCGATGTCCGCTTTCGCTGTCGTTGCTCTTGCAAACGTTCTTCAACTCGTCCGTCCAGGGTTCAATAAGCTTTCCCTCTAAGACCAGCTGGCGCCTAATTTCGTTCTCGATAATGGAAATCCTTAACATGTCGTATGAACTTCAGAGAAGCACCTGCCGTGCCAAAACTCTCGGCAGCCTTATGTGCTATTTTTCAATAATTTACGGAACTCTGCCGGTGTCGAGAGTCGAAAGTGTCGACGATCCGGACAGCGCGCCGACGGACTCATCCGTTCCATGCGCCGTCATCTGAGGAAATGATCGTGTTCGTGTTTAGGTCAGCAGATCGACTGCAAGTAGGGTTTAGACGTAATCGTATGGATTGATTCCCAGCCTCTTCATGCGGGAGATGAGGGTTGTTCTGCTCATTCCAAGCCGAACGGCGGCTCCGTCGGCACCCCCCACGCGTCCTTTGCACTCGGTTAGCGCGCGAACAATCTCATCATGTTGCTTCTTTGAGTGGTCGTTCTCAGTGCCAGTTCCTTTGAGAGAAGCAATCGTCTCCCTGACGATGCGTGCAATGTCCCCATCCTGCGTGGACATAGACATTGGCGCGGGTTCTTGGATTTTCGATCTGCGAAGTTCGGCGAGTGGCGCCTCCAGGGATCTACCCCGCGTCAGGATGACTGCGCGCTCGATGAAGTTCTCGAGTTCGCGGATATTTCCAGGCCACTCCCACGCCGTCAGTCCCTTCATCATGACCGCTGGTATTGAATCGATGCGCTTCTCCATCCGTTTGGCAAACCTATTCACGAAATACCCGACCAGGAGTGGTATGTCCTCCTTGCGCTCCCTGAGCGGGGGTATGCGAATGGGAAATACATTCAAGCGGTAGTAGAGATCATTGCGGAACTCCCTATTGGCGACCATTTGTTCCAGATAACGGTTGGTCGCCGCCACAAGCCGCATATTCACTCTGCGTGTGGAAGTGCTACCCAAACGTTCGAATTCACGCTCTTGCAGCGCACGAAGCAGCTTCGGTTGGATTTCAATCGGGATGTCCCCAACCTCATCGAGGAACAAGGTTCCCTGGTCGGCGAGTTCCATCCGCCCGATCTTCTGACTGATCGCTCCTGTGAAAGCTCCTTTTTCATGTCCGAACAGTTCGCTTTCGAGCAACCCAGTGGGGATTGCGGCACAGTTGAGCTTCACGAAAGTGCGTTCTTTTCGCCGGCTTCGCTCGTGGATGGCACGAGCAATCAGTTCTTTCCCGGTGCCGGTCTCGCCCAGCAGCAGTACGGTTGAATCGCTCGGAGCTACTGTCTCAACCAGTTGCAAGACCCCTTTGAGTGCAGCGCTGCTACCTATGATCTGCTCGAATCCCATCTCGCTGCGAATTTCTTCTTCGAGGTATAGCTTCTCCTGAGCGAGCCTGTCTCTCAGCTCAGAAATCTCTTCGTAGGCCAATGCATTGTCGATAGCAATTGCCATCTGGCCTGCAACCTGGCTAAGGAATGCAATCTCGTCGTCATCGTACGGACGCTGCGCAGTTCGTCCGATCGCGAGAATCCCGAGGGCGCGACCCCGGCTTACCAGTGGAATATGACAAACAGTTTTCGTCTCGTCCAGAGATGCCAAATGCTCCGCTAATTCCGGAGGAAATTCACTCGGATCGGAGGTGTTTGCGATTGCAGGCTTGAGACTCTCCAACGCCGTTCTCGCGGGCTTCATTCCGGTCAGCAGCATTTGTCCCGTCATCACCGCCGGAGCCCCCGGGAAATCCAGCGCGTAGAGCCTGAGTTTGCCGTCGTCACCTTCGCACAGCGCGACCGCCGCGAGGTCGCCCAACATCACCTCTCGGATGTTCGCCGAAATCGCGTCTGCGACCTCACGAAGATCCAGGTTAGACGTGATCTTGTTCGTGAGACTTAAAAGCAGCCGCAGTCGTTCGTTCTGACGTGTTAGCTCTTCCTGTACGGTCACGTGATTCATCCACGAATTACGCTGGAGTCAGTTTTCGGCGGCACATGATGGGCTTCGCCACCAACTGCCGCCATTGCGGCAACTGCCAATAAGCATCACTCTAGCATGCCTCTTTCCTTTCTGCTGAAAACAATGAGATTACACGATTCTGGAATGTGGCCACGTAAGTGCAACGTGAGGAGTAATGCGCATTTTCTAGGCCCAAGCGGAATTCGGCATCGTTGCTTGAGTTCGAGGAAGCGCTTCAAGATGGCAATCAAACTCAGATGACGAATCGGATCTGCGCAGTGAAAGGAATCCAGTGATCAAACAATCCATATCTTGCGACATGTGTGGCGTCCAAAAGCGCGAAGCGAACCACTGGTTTCTTGCTAACCAGGAATCTGGAGAATTGCACGTCAGCCAATGGACTTCGAAAAACCTGTTATGTCCCGGAACAAAACACCTGTGCGGGGAAAACTGCCTTCATAAGTTCCTAAGCGAGTTTTTGGCGCATTCTCTACCGGCGCCGGTTCCACGAATCTAGTGTTTGTTCCGCACAGCAGGCGGCAGATTCAGCAGGGACGAGCGTCGATATTGAGCCACTCGCTACTCAGTCGATGCGGAGCCCGTTCACTCTCACCCTCGACTAGATCGGGCAAACAGGTGAATCGGGCTTTGGTCGACGATTGCCACAGTTGCAAGAGAAGGAGAACACTATGACCCTTGCAGGCGCGGTGACCCGCAAAGTTTCAGACTTGAAGTGTATATGGTCTCCGACCGGAGCGCCTGATCATCCGCTCACCTGCAAGTGGACTTTGGGAGAACTCCACCACCGCGATCGATCTAGCTGCCTTCCTGATCCGCGTGCCTGCGCCTGACCCAAATGAACCAGCCTACATCGATGAGCCACCTTCCACGCTGATGGTTCTCTAATCCCGCTCTGCCATCCTTGACAATTCTTGAGCGTAAGCGAGTCCATGGGTTGCAACCGCCCGTGCCAGCGTTGCATAAACGTAGCTTCCGCTGCTGTTTGGCATGCGTTTAATAATCGCCCGGCCGACTGCACTTCCAAATCTCACGATCGCCCTGGACCGCTGATCTAGCTTGCCGCATTTGCGGCAAGTGCCGCAATAGCGTAGGGCATCCAGGTGCCCTCAGTGAATAGTCGAGCCGATGTTGCCTGAAAACTAACCAGTTAGGGGCGCCGTTCAAATGGCCATGAACGTGCCATCAGAAGGGCGTGCAACGCAAGTGCACGCAAACAAACATCAATCGCCTGCGCCGAAACAATGCAATGAACAGACCTGATCCACATTATCCAATCAAATGCACTGTGAGGATAAACGTCTCGCATTCGGCGGATGCAACCTTGCGTAAAAGTGAAGTCCGTCTTGTAGGAGTTGTCGGCTCATCACATCACATCGCGGTATCGCCAACCCACACGATCACCCGCTGTATATGTTCGCTGATTCTTTAGCGCCGGAAGGGATTATGGAAATCACGGTTTGTGCAAGCATCGACCCTGCTTCGTCGACATCACTTCGCCAGGCACCACTGAGAGAAGTCTTCGACAGCGAGAAGCAGCACCTGCTCTGGCTCGCAGAGGCCATCGTCGGTGACCCGCTGGTCGCCCGGAGTTGCGTCGCAGCCGCAATGTTACGTGCCAACGAATCGGCATACGTGGCCCCGGAATGGCGCAACACCTGGATCAGGCGATGTGTGGCACGCGATGCGGTGGAGAGAAAGAGCACCGAGATCGCACGAGTCGTCGCGAAGTATATGCGTGATGCCGTATGTAAGCGACCTCCAGACAGTCCCGAGTGGAATAAAGAAGCCATCGCATGTCTGCCGGCCAACAACATTAGTCAGAGTCTAAATGCCCTGGAACGCGCCGCACTCATTCTGCATGCGTACTTAAGCTTCTCAACTCACGACTGCGCGCTATTGATCGGCTGCCACTGGTCGTTGATCGAGCCCGCATGTTCGAACGCGGTTTGGCACATATTCCGGGAGCAGATCGGCATTCGCGAGAGGGCAGTCGGACTCGGACTTTCCGGGGTATCCGCATGATCACGACACTGCACGTACTGTCCATTGGAGCTCAGGATACCTACGCCTTTGTTCGCGATGCACTCGTGTTGAGAACCAGGTGCAGGCTCTACGTGGCCTCATCAACCTGGGACCTCTCCGTTGTGTTGGGATCCGAGGAAATCGACGTTGCCATTCTTCACAACACGCTCACCCCTCAACAATTGTGTGTTTTTGCTGCATATATCAGGCGTCGTTGGCCATACGCAAGAATCCTGCTGATGAAACCCAAAGACGAGAGAGCGGATTACGCCATGCATGACGAGCGGCTAGCGCCCGGTGTTTCGCCCAAGATATTTCTCGCCGCAATTGAGCGGCTCAGCGCTTGCTCTAGGCGTGCAAGAAGCCCCCGTGCAAGTGCACCAGACAGCCAGGCTCTTACGCGGAGTGGCAGTTCACGGCCGAAATTCGCTTGAGCGATTCAAAACCAGAGGAGATCGTTATGCTCAACTTACTCAAACTTATTCATGTGTTCCTCGGTCTCAATGCGCTCGGCGCGGGCGCATCCGTTTGTACCAGGATGGTCAATGGGCGTTCCTTTGACATGTGGGTCAAATACTTCTTGCGATTCAGTCTCGCCGCTGCCTCCGTCGGGTTGATATTGTCCATCAATCACACCGGCGTAATTCAGCTGCTTACCATGCTCAGTGTTTACGCGTGCGGATTCGCAGTACTCTGCTTTCGCAAATACAGCGACTCTGAAAGTTGGGCGCCGGTCGTCGTGCTCAGTACGATGAGCGTTCTCTGTCTCGATACCGTAATCGCGATCGCTCACATCTTGAAGGCCCTGGCTCCCTTTAACGCTCTGAGTCACATAGCACGGCCGGACGCTCTGCTAGGCATAGTTACGGCAACTGTTGTACTTCTATTCGCGCTGTTAAGCATGGCCGCACTGAAGAAGATCCATCAGCATGCAACTGCTCTCGTGATGCACAAGGCGGCGAGATGAAAGTGTCCTTCAAGTTCTCTACCTTGGTGGTTGTTGCAGCCGTCACTGTCTCATGCTGCTGTCTCAGTGCACAGCAACTGCTACCTTCGTCCGCCCTACCTGATGCACCCAAACCGCAACACAATCCCGTGGGCCAGAACTTAATCGATGACGAGGTCCCAGCGTCAGGGAGTTCGAAGGCGGCAACCGCAAATCTCGATCCGGCGAACATCAGCGGTACTGTTCTCGATTTGAACGGGGATCTGGTTCCGGGCGCCTCAGTCGTGCTCGACGGCGCGCAATCTGGCGACCACCGTGAGGTTGTTTCGGGCGACAATGCCGCGTTTGCTTTCACCAATCTCACGCCAGGCATTCCCTATCGCGTAAGCGTCAAGATCAAGGGCTTTGCAGATTGGACGTCGTCGCCCATCATCCTTACTCCAGGCCAATATGAGTTCCTGACCGACGTTCGGATCAAGGTCGAAGGAGAAGAGGCTTCCGTAATTGTTCATGCCTCAAATGAGGAGCTGGCTACCGAACAGGTTCGATTGGAAGAGCAGCAACGGATTCTTGGCTTCATCCCGAACTTCTACGTCGTCTACGACTCAAAAAACGCTGTACCGCTAACAACCAGACTGAAATTCAAGCTCGCTATGCGAGTCTCCGTTGACCCCATCACGATAGGCGGCATTGCAGCTATGGCTGCGATCAATCAAGCTGCGGATCGACCCAACTTCGTCCAGGGCGCCAAGGGGTATGGTCAGCGTCTCGGAGCAATTGCAGCGGGTGGCGAAAGCGACATTCTAATTGGGGGCGCTATACTTCCCTCCCTGCTGCATCAGGACCCGCGGTATTTCTACCAGGGTACAGGGACTACGAATTCAAGACTTCGCCATGCGATGTTCAGCCCATTCATCTGTAGAGGAGACAACGGCCAGCTTCAGCCCAACTACTCGAGCCTCGGTGGCGACCTAGCATCCAGCGCGCTCTCGAATGTTTACTATCCGCAATCGAATCGCGGCGTAGGCCTGGTATTTGGCAACTTTGCGATCGGTACTGCGGAGCGCATGCTCAGCGGCATTGCGCAGGAGTTCATCCTGCCCAGATTTACTCCTAAAGCAACCAAGGCTATCAACATGATGAAAGACTCACGCTAGACAATCGCAAAGATATCACTACAAACCAGGAGAAAGTGATGGCGCATTTAACTGGAACACATAGTAGACCTTTTGTAGGTAGCGCTTGGCCGCAGGCCATGCAAGGCCACACAAGGCCATTGCTAATTCTCGCTTCGGCGTTGGCGATGATCCTGTTCGCCTCTTCGGCTCTTTCGCAGGCGGGTGCCGGGGCAGAGACAGCGATGCCGCTCCAGACGACAGCGCAGATCGTTGAACAGGTGCAGCGGCACGAGAATATCCAGGCAAATTCGTTGCAAAGCTACGAAGGGCTGCGTCACTATTCGGTGGTCTACCGAGGCTTTGCGCGGACAATCAGTGCAAGCATGGATGTGGAGATGACCTATGACACTTCTTCGGGAAAGAGCTTTAGGATTACTTCGCAGAAAGGTTCAGGCATGCTTTGCGACAAGGTCCTGAAGAAGGCTCTCGATAGTGAACGAGACGCGTCTTTGGACAAGGCCTCAACCGCGTTGAACTCCTCGAACTATAAGTTCCAGCTGGTCGGAACAGATCAGGTAGGTGGCCGACTCGAATACATCCTCAGTGTTGAGCCTGTTTCGCCGAGCAAGTTCCTTTACAAGGGAAAGATATGGGTAGATGCTACCGAGTTTGCGGTGGCAAAGATGGAGGTTCAACCCGCCAAAAACCCCTCATTCTGGATTTCACGTACGCTCATCCACCATACAAATGAGATCACGAATGGTTTCTGGCTGCCGGAGCGGAATTACAGTGAGACCAAAGTCCGCATCGGTGGAACCGCAACCATGTCCATCGACTATCAGTCATATCGAATCACAGCGCACCCTGACTCTTTGACCACGGCTCCCGCAGCAGGAAGCCGGTAATAGAGCGAGATTTGGGTTCTGCTGTTTGACGACGAATTATTCGCAATCGGGAATCTGCTATTGATCTGAACGCCGCATTGCCATGAGAGCTCTGCCTAGGGCCGTCCGGATTGGCGAGGCCGCGTGGCCGAAAGGGAGATAGAAGTTGACTGCTAGTTCACCTCCTGATGTCCTCGTCCGCAACATCGCGATTGCAACTGATTTCTCGCCCTGGTCCGATCGCGCAACGCAGCACGCCCTGCTGGTGGCCCGCCAGTTCGGAGCCGCTGTTCATTTTGTTCATGCAGTTCGTCGTTCGGAATTCGCATTTGTCCCGGACATGATGGTCGAACTTGAAGCGCTAGCACAGCGCGACTGCGACGACCTGAGACACCGGCTGAACGAGGCACACAGCCTCGATAGCATTGAGACTCGCTATTGGAATCTGGATGGTGAAGTCTCGGAGGTCTTCGGAGAGTTCATCCATGACCATTCCATCGATCTGCTGGTGCTGGGAACGCGGGGGAAAAGCGGTATCTCAAAGTTTCTGTCGGGATCAATTGCTCAGGAGATATTTCGCTATGTCTCTTGTCCAATTCTGACGGTGGGTCCTTTGTCCCGCCGCGCCAGCAGACAGCAGCTAGATCTCAACAGGGTTCTCTTCGCTACCGATCTCTCTAAAACATCCTCGGCCGCTTTTCCCTACGTTATGACTGCAGCAAAGATATGGAATGCTGATATCGACGTTTTGCATGTCTGCTCGTCAGAGTTCTCCGGAGGCCCGCGCTTGATGGAGGAGTTTGCCAACGCAATTGAACAAACTGCAAAGCTGGAAGGGTGCCCTTCGATCCACTGCCACCTGATTCCAGGAAAGCCTTCTCGCGCGGTGCTCGATTTCGCAAAACAGAATGGACACAATCTGATTGTGTTGGGACTGGACCCCCATCGCTCTCTGTATGGCGGACCCTCTCTCTCACACGCCTATGAAATCGTGTGCCAGGCGGCCTGCCCAGTGCTCAGCGTCTCCTGCTCGGCCACTGCGGCCAGTAGCTGCAGGTCGGAAGACGCAGGCTATTCTCCCGTCCGTTACATATGAATCTCCAGGCTTAACGGGTAATGATCGGAGGCGGAGACCGAGTCGTGAATTTCGGCGGCTGACGTGCAGAGTGTCTGGTCTGTCAAGATCCAATCAATTGCTGCGCGCCGTGCATGCCCGCGAACTCGCGCAGTTTTCTTTCCCCAAAGCCCAGCAAACGGGCTGCCCAGTTGCAAGCCCGCAATGAGGGAGGCTGCCGGACCCCGTGAAATGTTGAAATTCAGGTCGCCGGCCACCATCAGATGCGCCTTTCCGGAATTCCCTTTCGCCTCACCGAGCATCTCAGAAAGCTGGCTATATCGAAGTTCGTCGTTTCCCCTGCTCTCAAGGTGCGCGTTGTAAACAACCATGGGCCGGCCCTGAATCACAATCTCGCAAATCAGTGCCATCCTTGCCCCGAGCCGTCGTTCGAAAGCCTGCAACCGAGGTATGAACCACCGCGGCTGCCAGAAGGTTGATTGACGCTGGAACCGGAGAATGCGCGGATTCAGGAGCGGGAATCGAGATAACGTCGTTTGCCCATGAAAGGCGGGGCGGACGGAGTTTCCCTGTCCCAGCTCCTCGAACTCGCGTCCGAAAACGTAGTTCATCTTGAGGGCCTTGGCGATCTCCCGCGGGATGTTGAGGCGACGCGTGCGGCGCGCATTCACGTCCGTCTCCTGCAGCAGGATTACGTCCGCTGACGATGCTGCCAGGAACCCGATAATCTCAGCTAAGTGAAGACCACGATTCACGTTCCAGCTAACCAGCCGAATCGGCTTTGGCCACTCACGCGGAAGCGGCTCCTCTGAGAATGAACCTATCTCTAGCTCTTCCATTTCTCGTCTTTTACTTCAATCGATGGTAGCTCACGCCTTCGCGATCGCGGGCTTTCGGCCAGGTCCGGAGGATCCGAGCCCTTCGTCATCAGCGAACTTGCTCCGTCCAGAAAAAGTGATGAGGGAACGCAGTGAGACAATCCATGCGACATTTGCACCGAATGCTGCCATATATACAAGCGCATGCATCAGATTAAGTACCGCCAGAACCAAAAGAAAATATGGCAGGAAGCATCGCCGCACGATGAATTCTGTTTGCCGACCCATTCTAAGCAGCAGACCCGCCGATCGGCTCTCCGCGTGCTTCTGCCAAACCTGAAGATACTGCTCAGGCCGTTTCCCCGACATCCGCTTTCGTCCGATCGATGCGGAGATGAAGGTAAGCAGGGCTCCAGCGAAGATCGCGATACCGCAGCCGATGATTTTGGGATCGCCTGCATTGCGCGCTACTCCGACGATGATCCCAGCGAATGTGATGACGTAGTAGGTGTAATCGCAAATCGTGTCCAACCAGCATCCGAACTCAGAGGCTTGCAGCTTTAGCCGGGCAACCTCTCCATCGCACCCGTCCAAAATGCTCCCCCACACTCCCAGCACCGCGCCGACAATGCAGTTTCCGTACCCTCCCAGTGCGAAGAAACCGGCGGCCACGATGCTTAGTGCCAATGTGAACAGACTCACCATGTTCGGAGTAATTGGGAACTTGATCAACTGCCTGCTGATCGGGATCGACACCCGGCGATTCATTCGAGCAAATATCCCGTCTGTAGGTTTCACCAGCCATTGATCCAGTTTGCGCTCTGCAGCTTGTAGATCCTCTTGCTTCGTGATTGGCTGCCACGATTCTTCATCCACCTCTATATAAGGTTGGGAGCCTGATGAGGCGATCTCAGCATCCTCTGCAATCCAATGGTGGAGGTCCATCTCGTTGACGATCTTCTCGTCCCGCTTTCGAGCTAGCTTCTCAGCCATCTCGCGCTCGAGTGCCATAAGTCCGATTGGCTCACCTGAACTGACAAGCTCAATGGCTCCGCCCTCCCCATTCCACTCGTGCAGCACCCTGAAGAGATTGGGGCGATAACTGCAGTTCCCTCTAACGATCTCGATTCTTCCGGCCTTCACATCGGCAAGCCGCAGAATCTCAGGGATCGTCGCGCCTGCAGCAACCTCTAGCCATTCAGTACCCGCCGGCAGGCGGCCACTGGAGAGGAGTTGCCTGCCAATCTCGGGACCGGAGCCCCCGTTCAAAACGACAATGGTACGGATCGTGTCTTCGCTCTGAACATTCAGGATCGCTCGCAGGAGAATCGGGAGAGTTGCGACTTTAACGAGAATCGGTTGGAACGGTCCAGATTGAGCAGAATCATGCGCAAGGATAACTGCTGTTTTGTACTCACGAACTGACTTACCCGAATCAGCCGCCACTGTTGTTCTATTAACATCAACTTTAGACATGTGTACAGAACCTCCTGATTTCCGCTTCTTCGAGAACCAGAGCAGACATATCCCGCCTACGATCGCCCAGAAGACCGCGCGGAGCCTTCGGCAAAGCGCCAATAACAAACCCTGCGATGCTGTCATCCGCACAAGGCGGCCGATCACCATATTTCCACCCTCGTATGTGCCCACATTGCCAGGATTGACAGATCCGGCGACATTAATCAGTTTCGTCAATGATTCGAGGATGAGAGCGCCAAGCAGCGTTGCTGGGGCTCCAAGCATCCTGACGATCAGGTAGACTTCCATGATTGCCAGCAGATGACAGAACAGGTTGAGTACTACGCTGCCCCAGAAGGCGCGCGGCGTTTCGTGGTAGAACTCAGCAATCCGTTGCTCCGCTGCTTTGAGAGTTGCTTCCTTGCTCTGCACCCACCGACGGCATCCCGGAATGCGTGCGGCTGCCTTGGCGGGCCCGGAAATCACCGGCCACCTTCTATGGATCGCAATTGCCCCGGCGATCAATAGCAGCAGAAGTCCAATCACAAGGGCCGCCGCATAGTAGTGCGCGGCATGGGATACTGACACGGCGAGAAGAAGTCCTACAACCCCGGCGATGGTGACTACCGCGCCCGCAAGTATGAAGAGAGTGCGATCTAGCGCCACCGAGCTGATTGCGCCCGCGACAGATACTTCCGAGCCCAGCATTGATACGCGCGTCGCTTCTCCTCCAACCAATCCTATGAACCCGAATTGGCCAATCGCCTCGGAAATCAAGCGCAACCCGAGCATTCGCAGGAAGGGAATTTTGCGCGCTTCAGCCGTCAGTGCGAGTCGCCAGGCCCAGGTCTTGATGACGTGCGAGAAACCTGCGATTGCGATCACGAGCAGCATTCCCCAGCCGATAGCCTTAGCATTTACTGCCAGTGCGCTCAATTTCACCGAGGACAAAAGATAGGCGAGCAGGCCCAGCCCCAACAATGGCGTGACCCGTAGCAGGACCCTTTTTACTCGCGAGTGATCAGGCATATGCAGGTCCTGTAAACCCGGAGGCATTTCGAATAAGTGGAGAGACGATATGTTGCGCGTAGTCAAGAGCTGCCGGAGTGTCGACATCCTGCCATTGTGCCTCGCCGATATTGAACCCTTTGAAGGTGCCCTCCTGCGCCATCAGCCGCAGTCCATCCGACAAGGAGCAGTTGCCGTTCGTCGCAGCCAACTCAAGCCAGCCAAACAGCGCCGGGCTGCAATGAAACATTCCGGTATCCAGAGCGTTATAGTTTCGTAGAGATTTGCCGATCTCTGCAATACGATCCTCATCCAGTCTGACCTTTGTCGCATCATCGAGATCGAAGACCCGACAGATATTTGTATCTACACCAAGGATCACCTCTTCCCTGCCCAGCGGATGACGCAAGAGCAATCTTGCAGTTTCAGGTTCGAAGAGATGATCTGCCATGAGGAGGAGAAAGTTCTCCTGAATGACTTTCTTGGCGCACAGGACTGAAATGCCGTTGTCCTTCTTGTACTCAGGATTTGCAATCCAGGTCACCTGGACTCCCTGGATGGGATGGCTTTCATACCACTGCCTGATCGCGTGCCCGCGGTAGCCAATCACGATCACGAATCTCTCAATTCCCGCATGGCGTGCTCCGGTGATCACATGCTGGAGAAGCGGCTTCCCATTCATATTGACGAGCGGCTTGGGCAACTCTCCTGATGCGGCCGCCATTCGGCTCCCGTTACCCGCTGCAAGAATCAGCGCTACCTTAGTGTCTGTCACCGTATGCCTCCATTGATGAGAACTCCAGGCCGGTCGGCGCGGCCGAGACCGGCATGTAATCGAAATAGCGAATATTCACCTCGGTCGCACCGAACATGCGTGATCTTGCTTGCTGGCCATGCAGGCTCTGTATAGCTCCAGCTGCGCAAATCAATGTTGAAATTAGGATCAGATAGGTTTCTCATAATCAAAACTCGAATACCAATTTCCCGCGATATTCTCTCCATGCATCGTTGTAAAAGGAGCCGAACCTGGCGCTGTCGAGGTCATTCTGCACATCACGCGGATTGTCATGATTGAAGACGTTGAAAACGGCCCCCCCGGCACGCAGTTTCATGTCCCGATCTCCGATGTGCATAGTGAACGGCCTTGTGATTTGCAGGTCAGTAGATGAGAAACGTGGAAAGCGCTTCGAACTGCGCGGCCCCACATATTCGCGATACTCATTCTCGACGGAGTAAGGAAATCCCGTGTGGATGTCGTAAACGGGACTTATATTGATCTTCCAAGGGCCCTTGGTGTCCGCCCAAAAGAGCACCCGATTGGGAGCATCGGACAGGGAACGTCCCTTTTGATCAGGCTGGATCACCGCCTGTGGGTAGTTCCCAAGGAAAAGGAACGGATCGTTGAGGTCGCCTTCGCTGCGAGAGCGGACATACGACCCGTTGAGGGTCATACGCGAGAGTTGATATCTACCCGTTATCTGGAACTCGCGGTATGAGTCGCTGCCCGCGTTTGAGAGCGCCATCACGCCGGATTCACTTCCGCGGACCGGCGACAGAACAAGATCCCGAGCCGTGTTCCGGTTTTCGTACGCTACACGAACGGCAAGCTGTGTCGTGACCTGGCGCTCAAGCTCGACATTCCAGGCGGTGCTCCGCGGGTTTTCAAGGGAGCCTACGATCCGATTGGAATATGCAGTCTGACTCAACAACTCGCCAGTACCTCCGTAGGTCGTCACTATTCGTTCTGGGAAATGCGGGAAAGCCGGCAGCAGCAGGGGCACGCGATCGTAAAAGACACCCACTCCACCTTTGAGAAGCGTCTTGCCATCGCCGGTTAGCGAAAGCAAGACGTCCCCCCGTGGTGCGACATGCGTCGAGCTGGTCAACGTGTCGCTGTCAACTCGCATGCCCCATCCGAATGAAAGCCTGGAGGAGATCGTCCACTGATCGGCGAGGTAAAAGGCAGATTCGTTCTGATCGAGCTCAAACCATGATGAGGAGGTAAAGTTGATCTGCTCGATCGGATTTCCGGAGCTCCCGACAATCTCAACTGGCAACGACCGTTCCCGCCCCTGGAGATCGGAGTGCGCGTAATTCCATCCCGCTTTGAACTGGTGTGAGCCGAGGTACTTTTGGGGCGCGAATTGATAATTCTCCACCCACTCGTACCGCGCGGTTCTTCGGTTTTGCCGATTGAAGAAACCGCCTTCCGTGGTGTCGATCAGCAGCCGGTACGGATCATCACTCTGAGCGTTGATGTCGACGTCAAATGTCTTATAGCTGAACTGAGAGGTCAATGCACTTTCGGTGCTTGGCACATATCTATGTTGTGCGTATACCTGATAGCCGCGCTGCTTGTAGTCTGTCGTGGACGGTTGCGGCGTGAACGTGTTGAGTCCCATGTAATCCAGTTTTTGCGGATATATGGCTAGCGAAACCGTCGCCGTCTGCTTCGAAGTTGCAAGGATATCCGCCTGCGTATATGAATTGAAGCCTTCCAGCTTGGTATCTCTCTCGAGCGCAGGGAGACTGTTTACCGGCGTCCTCACAAAGCGGTATTCGAATGACTGGGTAAGTGCTACCCGATCCCTTACGAGAGGACCTGTGTAGGTTAGCCGTGGCGTAGCTGCGCCGAGCCCGGCGATTGTTCCGGCGCGATCACGCCAACGTGGGACCACATTCTGAATCGAAAAATGCCGCTTTTGGTAGTCCCCGGTCTTCGTCTCAACCGTTGAGAGCGCACCTGTGAATCTGCCGTATTGCGGATCAAACGGATCTGAGACCACCTGCACCGACGAGACGACGTCGATAGGCAGGCTGATCGCAGGACCGCCCGATGCCGGATCCGTGACATTGGCGCTGTTCACAAGTGCGCCGCTTTGGGTATTGCGAGTTCCTTTCAGATTGATTCGTCCGTCCAGACCTCGGACGACACCGGGAACAAGAGGAAGCAGCGTCTCAAATTTCTGGTCCGCATTGGGGGCATCGTCGATTGTCTTCTCTTCGACCGTCTGAGACGTCGTGGTCAAATCTGCAGTGGGAGAGGTCGCAGCAACTGTGACCGAAGTGGTTGTCTTGGCCAGGTCGAGCTTTAGCGATACCTCCGCAACCTGGCCGGCATCGACACTGACTGACATTTCTCCTTCCAGCCCAGGCGCATTCGCTGCAATGACGTAAGTACCCGGAGCAACCGAAGGAAAGCTGAAGGCGCCATTTGTATCCGACTCTGTTTTGAGGGTCTCCGGGCCGTTCAGCACGAGCGTGGTTCCCGGAACGAAGGAACTGCCGGTCGAATCGACTACCAGGACCTGCCCCCTGATGGTCCCTGGCTTTGAGTTGCCGCCCTGTGCGGCCACGCCAGACGTATGCATCAGCGAGATGATGGTAAATATCACCGACAACAATGCCGTAGGCAACGCCCTGACCTTTCCATCTCTCGCGTTTTGTGTTCTCACTTGTGTCATTCTGATACCGCCTGCAACTGGTTCCGGTTCACTGTCGATCCATCTGTCTCTTTGTCACGGTCAAATCCAAGATGAAACAGTGCAGATCGACTGGGCTGAACCTCCGTGCGCGCCGCAATATACTCGTCGCAGTCTCGTATCCAACCGAATGGAAATGTGACATAGCCATCAGCCCATCGAATGAAGTGGGGCCCGTGTTTCATGGATTCGACAACGCCTGGCACGGTCTTTGTGATCTGCACCTCTCCCACGACTTGGGTTCCGACCGGAAGCTCTAAAAGCTCTTCGACAAGCATCGGTTCCCTCACTCTCTGCAGCCCGGGTGCTGCTGCCCTAAAACATCGGCGCATGAATCCGTCTTCGATGCATTTGTCATACGCCCGCCGCAGTGTGCATCGCCTTCCACCGCTTGATGGCTACCCGGTGTTTCCCGGGCGGCAATCCTATGCAGCCTCAGTCGCTGGCAGAGGTCTTTTCCGTATGCCGAGTCAGTGATAAACCTCGCACCGATCCGGCTCAAGATTCGCAACGCATCCTCGCCGCTTGAATCGACGTAGAAGACTTCTTGCAGATCGAAGATGGTTCCGGAACCTTGATTCGCCTCTCGAACGACGCGCAGAAGTTCTTGCGCCCATAGACCGGCCAATCTTCCTTCGAGAACGACGATCGCTGGACAACCCGCTGATGGTAAGGTGATTCGCAACATGTCCAAATACACTGCATGCGCTTCGCCAATCGTCAGGGAAAAGAGAAGGGCTGAATCCAAAGCAGATGCATGGATTTCCGACGCTGACCGATATGGAGACTGTTGCCGCGGTTGCGGCACTTGCCGCGAAAGCGGCAGCGCCCTGCTCGCGTAACCTGTCGCGTCGCGCTACGCGAATCTATTCGCAATCACCGGTACGCAGGGCTTGAAGCGGCCTCGGCACGACATTCCGTCTCCCGGGATTTCACCGCCATCCTCATAACAAGAGTCGCGTCGCCCCGCCTGGACTCCCAGATATCCTTAGCGGAGGTCCGCCGCCGCGATTGCAGCAGATGACGCAAATGCGGCACCAGGGCCACCTTACGACGCCTGATAGCAGAGGAGATAGTTGTTCCTGCCTTTGGCAGGCGCCGTGCAACAGTTCCGACGTGAGACGGCAGGAGCCATATCGAATAATGGCACGATCCTGCTGACTTCGCGAGTGCCGGTGAAACTCATCGAGGATCCCCACTATAGCCCGGCAGTTTGCGAAGCAGTACAGATTGCGAGATGGATGGAATGAGCACGGCGCCGCTGTTTCAATGGGAAATCAAATATGCCACGGTAGACGATATACAAAGGCTATTCGCGGCGGCAATGAACGACCTGTTTTGCTTGGCATTTCTTCTTACAGCAGATGCGGACAGGGCCGAGGATTGTCTCGTCCGGTCCATTCGGGAGTGTTTGAAAAACAAATACATTCTCAAGGAGAGGCTACCGGCCTGGATTCGGGACACCATCGTCCGAAATGGAATCAACATCGTGATGGATATCGGGGGCCGTTCGTTGGGTGATACACCGCGCGACTCGATTCCTCTCGTGCCGGAGTCATCGCAAGCGATTATTCGCGCAACCGATTATTCCGCGGGCATTCTGGAATTGAATACTCTCGATCGGCTTGTCTACGTGATTTGCATTCTCGAACGCTACACGGGCCGACAATGCGCCTTGCTTCTCGGTAGATCGCGCGAGAAAGTCAGAGAGGCTCGAATTTGCGCGTTAGCACATATTGCCGGATTCGAGAGCAGATGGCGCGACATTCCAATCGATTCCTCCCCGGAGGAGTCGAAGGCGCCCAGGTGCTGATTGTCAAACAGAATTTGAGTGCTCGTGCGGCAGCATTCTCGATTGAAGTGTGGCTACGAAGTCATCCGGTACGCGATACAAATCAGGACAGCGGAACAGCGTGCAATGGCACTGGCGCGATCCCCGATCAACGAACGTCGCGCGTAGCGCCGGTATGCAAATTCAGGAGGCAGAGCAGTTGCGGGAGGCGGTGCAAAGTACACTTACATCTTCGGCTGCAGTGGTGAAGAAGCTTATAAGTATTGTTCTGGACGTCTTCCTGTTGAGCGTTTTCATATCCCATGTTCAAAGCACTCCTATTGTTCCCCGATACGTGCTCGATCTGCTCGACACGGAGACCGAGAGATGCCGTTTCGCTAGGCATCAACTTACGGTTCCGGATTCGGTACGGAAAGACCCGCGCGTGAGCCAAACTCATCGCTCACGTTTAGAAGAACTGCTGCATTAGTTCCCGGAAAGGACCAGCACAAGCTCGGGCCTGCTTGACACCAGCCTCAAGCCGCGCCGCGTTCGCTGAAAAGTCGCCTGAGGTCGGTCGGTCGAACGATCCAGGCCCCTTCCTCTTGCCATTGCTGTTGCTTTTGCTTCTGGCTCAGCCCCGGATAGATAGCAGAATCGCATCCGCGTCAAGGCTCGGGGACCGACGCCGCGCGCTTGGCCTTGATGTGGGTGCGACGATTCAGCGCGCGGGCTGGGCCCGTTTTTATAGCCATTTATTGTGTATGGCGATGCGTTTATGCCTTATGCTTCCGTGCTCGCAGACGTTTAGCGAAAGGCCCAGAGCGAAACGGCGGCGCGTCTGTTAACGCGGCGGAAACAGCAGCGGCTCGTCTTCGGACCTGGGGAATTAACCTGGAATACATCTCTGTCCAACGCGGCTCTGCCAAGGATTTTCACGGTCCGAGACATGGAACAGTTGGCATTGGATGACAGGATGAATCGAGTCGTGCAGTCTCGGTCATCAAGGCACGCGGCCGCCAGACAAATGACTCTTTGCATTCTGACTCTGGAACGGAGCGGTTAGTCATTTCTCCTTGTTCAGATTGCGTTTTGCCAGGAGTTCCCGGGCCTGCGCGGCCTTGGTTGTCTGGATTCGGCGGTAGAGGGCGGTGAGCTGTTCCTGAGCCATTTTTTCGCCGCGTAAAACTGGTTCGAGCGCATTCATCAAGAGCATTTGGATACCGACCAATTCGGTAAAGATGTGCATCTCCATCTCGGCGGGATTTTCGTTTAGAGCGACGCGCAGCAGAACATCGCGAGCCCATTCGCGCAGATTCTGGCTGTTCGCCTCAGCCCTCTTCTGCAAGGCCTGTTCCTCGGATCGGGTGAATCGCGTTGCAATGCTCTGAGTGCGGGGTTCGCGACCTTTGATTCGCCGAAAACCTACATCCATATCTGCTGTGTTGTTTGTCATCCTTTTCTCCGGTCTCACGCTAGAAGCACCGGTTCCGGGTGGAACCGGGAAAGTGTGCATCTCATTGATTCCTCGCGGTGGTTCCGAATGGAACCGAAAGATTCCAAACGCAACCCTTTCAGGGGTGGAGTGTCACAGTTCATCCGGTGCGAAGCACCGTCGTCGCTCCACCCCGGAATTGCCTGCTAAATCACCCCTTCACCTTCCGCACTGATTCCACGGGAACCGTCGCGCTGACGGCCTTCTTCGCGAGCTGCTCGACCGGAGCGACCCTTCTGGTGAAGAGGGTTTTGGAGAGAGGTAAAGCCCGCGTCGAAATGTGAACCGCTGCGTGCCAAAGCTGCGACGGGCATGAAGACTAGAGGTGTGGCGATTGACACGGATGTCAGCAATTTGCTAATCCACTTTCGCCGTTTTGGGCGAGAGGTTCATGGAGAGCTCCATTTCTGTGAATTCGACCCCGCACAAGCAAGCCGTTGGGGACAGATTGATCTCACCCAAATTCTCTGTCCAAGACTTTTTTGGTCATTACTAATGCCTGCGGGTTATCGTTCGGTCTCTGTTGGGAATGGAAAGGCATTACGTGACAAATCTGGCGTCTATTTGCAGCAAAGATTTTTAGCCTGTCGTGCCGATTCATAACCGCGAAGAGAGTCGGTTATCCCAATCGCAATCCTTTCGGCAAATCGGAGAGCAATTGCTGCGGTGTGCGAGCACCAATCCAACGGATTGAAGCCTCAGATTGGCATCACGCGGACGTCTCGTATCTATTCCGACGAACACGTCGGCAGCGAAGCAGTCCCAACGCCTTCTTGATCCCAATCGAATGCCTCCAGCGCAGAGGTCATCTGTTCAACAAAGCCGGGCGAAGCCAGGCGGCCAGCTTTGTTCATTCAGCCGTTGATGCAGGGCCGAATCGCGCGCCTGAAGTCAGTGGTACCGAGAGCTAGCCGGTTGAGGGCCGCCAACGAGACAAGCGATTGGACGGAGATCAGGATGGGCTGCAGACACCTTGCACACAGCCTCTCTGATCGCAGAGTATTTGCCGCGTGATGTTGCGCCGAGGGGCGGACAATTTTCGCTTTCATCTGTGTCAGAGACGAAAGAATTCTTGGGCGTCACCCGGTCAATTGCCGATCCCGGGAACGTCATGTAGACAACGATCTCTTTCAGCCTTCGACGGCGCCGTCGGTGGCAATATCGAGGCGAACGGTCGCGCAGTTCTGATCTCGTCCTTATCCTCAATAAAGACGGTGTTCCCTGATCAAATCGGAGGGCCCGCGGTGAAGAGTAAGGGTTCCCGAAAGCTTGGCGAGAGACTCCAATGCGCAACTCATTTACTCCGTCAATTCCCGCAAGTATCTAATCGCGCCTTCCTGATGCCCGTCGAGCATCAGTCTTGACGAAAAAAGTCTTGGACGCCCGTGGAATTTTGGGGCAATCTCTGGAAATGAGCCTTGCCGGTTCTGACGAGGTTTGGAAACGCTTTTTGACATTCATTCAGACGTGTTCGAGGATCCCAGAAACGCGATCGAGGCGAAATCATATTGAGGAGCATACCGCTATGAGTTCCCGATTTCTAACGGAATGTGAAGTATCAGAACGAACCCAAATTAGCCTCGCGACACTGCGTCGGTGGCGCCTGGAGAATCGCGGGCCGAAATATCACAAGTTCGGATCACTCGTCCGCTATGGCGAGGAGGAGTTGACTCACTGGGAACAGACTCAACCGACCGGCGGTGAAAGTGCCAACGATCCAATCCAAGTCAAGTCCGTGCGAAGCAGTATCCTGCTGAGAAAATCAGGGTGAATAAACTTCCATCGGTTCAGAAAGTCCGCTCGAATCTAATGTTGCATTAGGATGGTAAAGAGTGATCGGCTCTTCACTGAATGATGGAATTTCGCAGGAGTGAACTTTGAGTCTGTTTCAGCGTGGCGACATTTGGTGGTACGAATTCTGGTTTGCGGGCCGACGCATACGCGAATCCAGCAAATCTGAGTCGAAGACTGTGGCGAAGTCAGCGGAGAAGAATCGTCGACGCGAACTCGAAGAGGGCTTTAACAACTTTGCCGATCTCCGTCAAGAGCGGGTTCGTAGCTTCAATGAGATGGCGGATGAGTATTTCGGCGCCTACAAGTTGCGCTTGCCTCACTCCACGCGCTTCGCCGAGTATGCGATCGACCACCTAAAGCGACTTCTTGGCAGTAAGATGCTCGTTGATTTCAACGAATCCGCCGTCATTCAATACCAAAACGCACGCCTCGGTGAAGGTGCCGCTCCGAAAAGTGTGAATGAAGAAGTAGGCTTTCTACTGCGCATCCTGGGTGATCCCGGCGACCTCATCCGGATTCGTCTCCGCAAAAAGAAGATGCTGAAGCTGAAGGTTCGCCAGACGGTCGGAAGAGCCTATACGTTGGCAGAAAAGGACCGCATGCTTGCGGTGGCGCGCAGAGCTCGATCTCCACACATCTATCCTGCGTTAACGCTGGCGCTCAATGCTGGATTGCGTGACGCCGAGATCAAAAATCTGACTTGGGGACAGATCGACTTCACGAAGAAATACCTGGCCGTGGGCCGGAGTAAGACAGACGCCGGCGAAGGAAGGACGATCCCGCTGAACTCGATTCTCCTAGAGGTCTTCTCCGAGTATCGCGAGTGGTATTACCAGAAATTCGGAAAGCCTAGCGGGGAGTGGTACATCTTTCCTTTCGGGAAGCCGAATCCGAGCGACCCCACGCGGCCTGTTACCACGCTCAAGACGGCATGGAACACTGTGCGCACAAAGGCCATGGTGAAGGGGCGTTGGCACGACAATCGGCACACGCTGATTACCGAACTCGCCGAAAGCGGTGCCGGCGACCAGACGATCATGGACATTGCTGGACATGTCTCCAAGCAGATGCTCAAACACTATAGCCACATCCGCATGGAGGCCAAACGTAGCGCCTTGGAGGCCATTGTCAATCGACGGCCGGCCAAGGACGACCCCAGACTGAAAGAACAGACCGCGGCATCCCAAGAGGAGCCACTAGGTGGGTCGCATAGCGAGAGAAGACCGGTGCTCAAGGATCAGACAGTGCCGAGGAACGAAGTCATTTCTGCACGTGACAGTTTGGCGGATCTTTGCTCAGAAACACCCACGGATACTCCGCATTTTGATGGGGAGTACCCACAAAAGTCCCCACAATCGGTTGTTTTTGATGTTTACGGGGAAACTGAAAAGCCGTGTAAATCGATGAATCTAAATGGTGGACGCGGAAGGAATCGAACCTTCAACCTGTCGGTTAAGAGCCGAATGCTCTGCCAGTTGAGCTACGCGTCCAGAGGGTTTGAAAACGCCATGCAGTGGGAAGGATGCGCGGCGCGGATCCGGTGAAAATCATCACCGTTCCTTGAAAAATATAACACAGTGACAGGCGCTCCTCCAAAGCGGAAGGGCATTGGGTAGTGGATCAGTTTCAAACTGACCCACTACCGGGCATTGAAGACAGTTGACAGTGAACGAGTGAAACAGTGAAGAAGTGAAACAGTGCGGAGAGTGACGAATGAACACGTGGAAGTGAACAGTGGAGACAATTGAGCAATTTTCGAGCGAGTCTATTGCGAAGTTTGTCTAGAACGTGAAGGCCACGCCTGCGCCTATGCTGCGCTGATCCTGCGCGAATACCACCACTCCGCCATTCAGCAGATACGGCCTGTATCCTTCGGCCAGCAGGTTATTCACATCCAGCAGCGCTTCAATACTCAATCCGTCGTGGCGGGTCGCAATCGGCTGGCGCAAATGAAGGTTCAGATACGGCTCAATCGCGCCAACGGAATACGGCGCAATCGGCGTCGCTGTGTCGGCCGGTTGCCAGCGATAGCTGGCGCGCCAGCGCGTTCCTGTCCCGTCGAGCGTGCCCGAAAGCGATATGGCGTACATCTGCGCGTGGCGCGGCCTTGCCGCGGTGAAAATCTGGTTCAGCGAAGTAGGATGCACCAGGGCAGGCATCACCAGCGCATCGCCATTGGCGTAGCTCATGCGGATGCGGCTGCCACCCGCCATGCGGTGCTCAACTGCCGCCATCACCCCGGCGCTCGCATAATTCTGCCCGGCGCCGCGCATGAGGCCGCTGATGGGATCGCTCAAAACGCCATCGCCTGCAACAACGCGTCCGCTGGCCTCGATCACCGGATTTTCAAGCTGGTCTGAATACACCAGAAAGGACACGCCTGAAGCATCGGTGCGCCGCTCCCACCCGACCTCCTGGTGCAGGCCATGCTGCAGCGCCAGTTGGCCGTCGCGCAACGAAACCTGCGGCAAATAGTATCCCGCCTGCGATTCATCCTGATTCACAGTAGCCGGCGCGCTCGCCATGCGATAGCTTACCGTCGAGTTTCCACCGCGCCACGCCACGGTCGCGAACGGAAGTGCTGCGAGGATCGTATTCGGCGAATCCTGGCTGAACCGGGCCATTACCTGCTGTGCTCCCGCATCAATTTCAAATTCGTCGCCGAGATTGATGGTTTCTGAACTGCGGAGTGCCGCTTCATCCAGGCCTTCGCCGCTCGGCCCCTCGACCACCGGGTGAATCGAGATCGCCGCCATCGACTCAACGGATCCGGCAAATCCAAGATCCTGGCGGAAGCCGAGCATCGACTCCATGCCGGCATCGGTATCCGGCGCGAAGTCCACTCGCGCCAGCAGTTCTCTGCTGTTCGACGGCGTATCTTCCACGCTGGCGGTAAACCGCTCGCCGCTCTCGCCAAATGTACCGTCCTGTCCGGTCGCCATCAGCCGGGCCTTCAGTTTTGGCCGGCCTCCGGGACGTTCTGACACCACCACCAGAGGCCCGTCCTCAAGCCAGCGCAACAGAGGGCGGTTCGCCGCGGAGCGCAGTGTCCACTCCCAATCATCTTTCCTTGCGTTCGCCGACCGGGGTTCCGTAGGCAACCACTCCATCACTTCATACAGAGTGTTCAGCGTCAGGTTGACAACGGCGTTCGTGCGAACCCGTACGTTTTCCCGCAAAGAAGGCAGAAATGATGCGCCCATCGCCTTGACGGCGTATTTGCCGGGCAGAATGTCTTTGAAGCTGAATTCGCCTTTGCTGCCCGTGTAGACGGCGGCAATAATGCTCATGTCCGGCCGCAACAACTGCACCACAGCGCCTATCTGAGGAACACCGCTGGAATCGCGCACCACGCCGGAGACAGACCCGGGCGTTGCGGCGCGCAGTTGAACAGACGCCACTGTCAACAGTGCGATCATGGAAACGAGATGGAGCCTGCGCATCATCACTCGTAGGGTGACCCGGCGGCGTCCTGGCTTAAGTCCTGGGAATCAAGTGCCCGCAGGTTTTCCGATCTGATGCCGGTTAACCCAATTTGCGGGGCCTTCGTACTATTCCACGACAAAAGGTGCCGACTGCGCAATCTCTTGTTTAGAGATTTCGTCATTTATTTTGACCGTCACCTTATATTTGCCCGGTTGAAGTCCAGCCACGGGTAGGTCTTTTCCAGAGACCATGACCGTCAGCTGGTCGCTATGTTCGCCTAAGGCCTTTGAATCCAATACTTTCTCAAAGACAACCGTATTCGTCTTTGAATCGATTATTTCGTACGTTACTTTCGCCTCGTTGCTTTTGGTCTGGTCGTTGATACCCAGGTTGTAAACCTGCATCCAGAAATTAAGATCCTGATCGCGCTTATAGCTCACCGGCGTAGCCGGATTCTGGGTCACGCGCGGGCAGACATGAATGTTGCCAATGACGCAACTCCCCTGGCCGATGTCGTGTGAACTGACCGGATAAATCTGGTCGGCCAGAATCAGAGACGAAGTGCCGAGCTTTTCGTCATGATAAGCGGGCACTTCCAGGCTTCTTCCGTAAATTCCGATATGATCTGGGTTGTTGACATCCTTGATGGCGATATCCAGCCGGTACAGGCCCGGAAGCAGCGGTACCGCCTTCCAATAAATGGACTTGCGGTCGAGCGACTTCTCCAGCAGTTCGGCAGGCTGCTCCACTTCCACGGTGTCTTCAAACGTCTGGACCGTCTTGTGGGTCAGGGTCGTCACCTTGCCCAGAATGTTCACAACACCCTTCGCCACGCCGTCCTTTGTCACGAACGTGATGTCCCGATTTTTGATCTGGATCGTCACCGGCACCAGCACCGTGCTTGAAGTGACCTTTACGAAGTCGGTCCGCACATCAAACGGAAAAACCGGGCCAGAAAGCAGCTTGTGCTCGCTCATGGCGCTTTCCAGGTCCTGGAACTTGATGGGGGGAGGCGCGAAAAGCTTGGCAGCCAACTCAATCCGATCAAACTCCTTCGACTGGTTCTGGCTCGCCATGGGACCTGCACCCAGGTTCTCGAATCCTCCCTTGAACCGGTCCGCCTTCTTGGCCATACCCATTTCTTCCCACTGCGTCAGACCAGCACCGGGAACCTTCGCCAGAGCGTCCTTTTCGCTCCGATCAATGGTGAAGTGGTAATCGCCGCACTGGCAGGTGTCTACAAACTCGATATCGATGTTGTCGCCAATGCCTTCGAGATAGCGGTAGTGCCAGACCTCAAAAGGAAACGTTGAAGTTTCCCCGCCGCCTTCGTCGATGGGGCGCTGGTATGATCCGCCCGAAGGATGAGACTCAATGGAATCCGGCGGTCCAAAGGCAATGTAAATGTGCCCTCGATCCGTCTTCCACCCTGGCTTTCCGGCTGCATAGTGGTCATTCGCATACTGGATGCGGCGATAGTGTTCTTCGCGGAATTCGTTGTCGGAAGAGTCGGGATTGGGATTGCGCCGCAGCCAGAATTGTTCGATAAAGGCTTCCCGCTCTTCGTCGTTGCTCAGGTTTTTGAATGCTTTCCGCTCTTCATCCGTAATGATGTAAGCCACATCCTGGTCGAGCCAGGTTTTGTAGGCGCCCTTCAACTCCTGCCGGACTTCTTTCTGCGCCTTGAACTTCTCCTCGTCCGTGCGCTGGCGCTTCAAGGGATCCGGTTCCTGGTCCTGGTCAGAGGCGGGTCGGGCCTGCAATGACGGGTCTGATGTCTGCTGTGCGTGAATCCCGGAGGTGGGTACTACCAAAAGGCCGCAGCCGAGTGCGACAAAGAGGATCGAACGGCCATTTAAATTCATTGCGTCGAAAACTCCCTACAGTGCCTTATTCTACGGTCCCCAAAGAGTCGGAGCAAGGCATGATACATCTGTCGCTGCCGATTGGACTCCCGGGTAACCGATAGGTCACCTCTCAAAGGCCATTTTCTGGACAAAATCGCCCGCAATCCAGAGACAAATGGCACCCCTTCCGCGTCTGAAGGAAATAAGTACCCTTGTCTGAAAGTTCGCTCCTCCCGCGGCGTCGGACGCGCGGCCGGGGAGAGAGCAGTACCAGCCCCGGGGCCGAGTGCATTCCGACGCCAACAATTGCACTCATGAAGTTCGCAAGTTCGCAGTGCATGTGAATTTGACACTCTTCGGGAACCGCGCGAGAGAGTTTTGCGTAGAATGAGATCGGAGCTTCCTGGAGTCTTACAGCGCCCATGAAAAAATTTCTTTTGATCGGTTCTGCCGTCATTGTAGCTATCGTCCTCGTTGCCGTCTTCGTCGTTAAGCAGCAGTCGGGCTACACCAAGGTTCTTACCGCCAAAATCCATCGCGAGAACCTCGCCACGGTGGTCAGCGGCACCGGGCAGATCAAGCCCAAGACCTATGCCGTGCTCGGCTCTACAGCGGAAGGGCGCATCACCCATCTCTACGCGAAGGAAGGGGATCACGTAAAGAAGGGCGAGGTTGTCGCCGTGGTCGAGAATGTGGGACAGGAAGCGCAGGTTAGCGGCCAGCAAGCAGCCATCTCCGCAGCCAAAACCGACATTGCTTCTTACATTGCAGCCGAAAAGACCGCCGAAGCCAACGTCGAGCATGCCCAGGCCGATCTCGAACAGAAGAAGCTTGACTGGGGCCGCGCGCAGAGCCTCTACAAGGCCGGAATCATGGCCAAGCAGGACTACGATGCCAAGAAAGCCGCCTACGACACGGACGTGGCCTCTCTTGCCCAGGCGGTGGCGGGTGTAGGCCAGGCCAAAGCCAACACGGCTTCAGCCCGCGGCCACCTCGGCACGCAGGTTGCGACATTGCGCTCCTACCAGAACGCCCTGAGCCTGACCGAAGCTACTGCCCCCTTCAACGGCGTCGTGACCGATGAGCCGGTGCGCGAAGGCGAGACGGTCGTGCCGGGCATCCAGAACTCCAATGGTTCCACCTTCATGACCATCGCCGACATGAGCGTTGTTACCGCCGAGGTCAAGGTGGACGAAACCGACATCGTCAATGTCAAAATCGGGCAGCCGGCTGAGGTCAGTATCGACGCGATTCCGGGCAAAGTGTTCACAGGGCATGTCACCCTGGTGGGCGACCAGGCCCTGCTTCGCTCGACGGGTATCGCAACTTCTCAGTCCACGACGGGCACGGAAGAGGCCAAGGACTTCAAGGTCGTCGTCACTATCGACAATCCGAGTGACGAGTTGCGGCCCGGACTCTCCACGACTGCCAAAATTACGACTGCTTCGAAGTCGAATGTGCTGGCGCTGCCCATTCAAGCCCTCACCTTGTACACGCCGCCGGCTCCGGCAAGCAGCGGTAACGTAGAAGCCGCCTCAAGTTCGTCAACCACGAAGGCAGCAGCCCCGGTGCAGGGCGTCTACGTCGTAGAGAAGGATGCGCACGGAAAGCAGCGCGCCAAGTTCGTCCCCGTAACCACGGGAATCACCGGCGCAACCGATATCGAAGTCCTCACCGGTCTTCATGAAGGTGACGAGGTAGTCATCGGTCCTTACAAGACTCTGCGCGTCCTTAAGAATGGCGCGCTGTTGAAACGCGACACGTCAGCTCCGGCTTCGCCGCTATCGACGACCTGATTCCGCGGAGCGACCTCGCGCGCAAGACACACGAAGTTCCCCGCAAGGTGCGACTGTCACAAGCAGAAAAGGAATTGGTACTCATGGCTCTCAACAGCGTCATCTCCGAGGTGGAAATGCAGGAATCCGCTGGACCCAACGGCGACATGATCGTTGTCGAGGACCTGTGGCGTACTTATGACATGGGTTCTGAACAACAGGTGCAGGCTCTGCGCGGCGTCAATCTCCGCATCAAGCAGAACGAATACGTCGCCATCATGGGGCCGTCCGGCTCCGGCAAGTCCACTCTGATGAATCTGATAGGCTGCCTCGACACGCCGTCCAAAGGCAAGTACTGGCTGAACGACCAGCTCGTCAGCGAACTCGACGACGATGAACTGGCACGCATTCGTAATAAGGAAATCGGTTTCGTCTTCCAGACCTTCAACCTGCTATCGCGCGCCACTTCCCTGCACAACGTCGAGTTGCCTCTCATCTATAACGGCACTCCGGCAGCCGAACGAGTTGAGCGCGCAAAGCAATCGCTGATCAGCGTCGGCCTTGAATCGCGCATGAACCACAAGCCCAATGAACTCTCTGGCGGTCAGCGCCAGCGCGTCGCCATCGCCCGAGCCTTGGTCAATAGCCCGTCCATCATTCTGGCGGACGAGCCGACCGGCAACCTCGATTCCAAGACCGGCGTCGAGATCATGGCGCTCTTCGACACGCTGCAAGCCAAGGGCAACACCATCGTGCTCGTTACACACGAGCCCGACATCGCCGAGTACGCACACCGCGTCGTCCACATTCGCGACGGCCAGATCTACTCCGATGAGCCCTCGAAACGCTTCCGCAAATAGCAACCGCTCGTAATCAACTCCGCTCATGTTGAACGGGGGCTTTGCTCCCAGCAATCGATCGTTCGCGGGGAGCGCGCGAACAACCTGCCTTTCGTCATTCCGGTTCCTCGCTCCCTTGCGCCTCCCTTGTTCCCTGCTTTCCGCCCTCTCACGCTTCCCTCATCGCCGCCGATAGATTCACTGCGGGACGCTGGCATTGCGGCCGCAGAAGCGGGGCGTGGGCATGTCAGCACAAAACCTCCTGCAGTCGCAGCATCTTCGGCCGCGCGCCTTCGACCTCTCCAACCTCGCCCCGGCCATCCGTTCATCGGTGTCAGCACCGCCTCGCGAAGACTCGTCCACCAGGTCGAAATCGTTGCGCCGCACCTGCGCATAGCCGCCATCGAAGGAGAGCCCGGCGTCGGCAAGCAGACCCTCGCGCAGCTACTGCACAGCCGATCGGCCCATGCGCGCTCCACCTTCCAACGATGCGACGCTCGTGAATGGCTGCTGGCGGAATTTGACCCGCAGCAACTTTCCGGGTTCATTTATCTCGATCGCACCGATCTGCTCGCAGCCCCGGGACAGGCTTTGCTTCTGCGCGTCCTTCGGTCGCTGCAGAATTGTCCCGCTGAAACGTTGGGATTAGTCGCCTCCTCCGAATCCTCCCTCCGCGCAATGGCCGGCGATGGCCGCTTCCTGCCCGAACTCGCCTTCCGTCTTACCGCCATCCACTTCGCAATTCCGCCGCTGCGCGATCGGCGCGAAGACATCCTGCCTCTCGCCAACCACTTTCTGGAAAATATCAGTGCAGGTTATCAAATTCCGCGCGTCAGTCTTGATGCTGGCGCCACAGTTCGTCTACTGCAGCATGACTGGCCCGCCAATGCGCGCGAACTTTCCAGCACGCTTGAATCTGCGGTTCTCAAAGGCGCAAATCCCTGCCTTCGCGCAGAAGATCTCGCAATTGAGTTCACCGCGCCTGCTACGCCGCGCCCTGCTCGCCCTTCGCCGGCGGTCCTGAACCTCGACTCCGTCATCCTCAATCACATTCGGATGGTTCTCGAACTCAATCACGGCAATAAGCTCAAAACTGCTCGCCAACTCGGCATCAGCCGCTCCACGCTCTATCGCCTGCTTGGATCCGCGTCTCCTTCCTCTTTCTGATCGCACCTTCGCAACACGTGCTGGACGCGCCCGCGCCCTTGTGCTCTACACTCAACCCGATGCCCTTACTTCCTACACAAGCCCAAGGATTCTTCCTTTTGAAACCACTTTCCGCGCTTCTTCTCTCAGCGTGCGTCTTCGCGCCGGCCGTCGGCTCCGCACAACTTGCACCTGCCGCGAACGCCCCCGCCACTCCGGAAGCCCGCACCGAGTCGCTCCACGCGCTCTTCCACGATTACTGGGAGGAGACGCTGAAGCGCGATCCGGAATTCGCTTCCACCCTCGGCGACAAGCGCTACAACGATCAGATCTCCGACTATTCGGTAAAGGCCGTCAACGATTGGTTGGGATTTGAGCAGGGACTATTGATGAAACTCGCGGTCATCGATCCTGCGGGCCTTTCCGATCAGGACCAGACCAGCCGCGAACTGCTCATCCGCAAGCTCACAGAAGACCAGGAAGGCGCCGAGTTTAAAGATTGGGAGATGCCCATCAATCAGATGGGAGGAATCTACTCCACCTACCCCGATCTCGCCGGACATCTCAGCTTTACCACCGCGAAGGATTACGACGACTGGATCGCGCGTCTCCATCTAATCCCTCGCGCTTTCGACCAGGTCATGGCCAACATGTCCATCGGCATGGAAGACAAGCGTGTTCCGCCGAAGTACCTTCTTGAGCAGACCCTCGAACAAGTGAAGCAACTCGCCAACCAGAAAGCCGAAGACTCGCCCCTCGCGCTACCACTTAAGAAGTTCCCCGGCTCCATTTCCGCGGCCGAGCAGGCTCGCATCAAGGCCGAAACCCTTGACGCCATCAGCAAGCAGGTGCTTCCCGCCTACCAGCGCTTCGCCCGCTTTCTTGAAGTCAGCTACATTCCAGCCGGCCGCGACGATCCCGGTATTTCATCGCTCCCGGACGGCCAAAAGTATTACCAGTTCCTGATTCGCCAGGAGACAACAACCAACCTCAGCGCCGACCAGATTCACCAGATCGGTCTGGAGGAAGTGAAGAAGGACGAGGCCGCAATGCTGGAGATCGCGAAGAAGCTCGGCTTCGAAGATATCGAATCTTTTCGCGAGAGCCTCAAGAACAATCCCAAACTGCGCCCCGCCTCACCCGAAGCCTTGCTTGCTGCATACCAGGGGCATGTGGATGATATGGAGAGCAAGCTGCCGCAACTCTTCGGCCACCTGCCCAAAAACAAGCTCGAAGTCGTGCGCATGCCGGAGTACATCGAAAAGACTTCGCCGCCGGCCTACTACGATCCTGGCTCGCCGGAGACAGGCCGCCCCGGCCACCTCTGGGTCAATTTCTACAATGTTCCCAATCGCTCTCTTCTCAATGTCGAGGCCATCGCGTATCACGAAGGCGTCCCCGGCCACCATCTGCAAATTTCGATCGCTCAGGAGCAGCAGGGCGTGCCCGAATTTCGCAAGCACCTCGAGTACACGGCCTTCGTCGAAGGCTGGGCGCTCTACTCTGAGCGCCTCGGAAAAGATGTGGGTTTCTATCAGGATCCCTATTCGGATTTCGGACGTCTTGATGCCGACATGTGGCGCGCCATTCGACTGGTGGTCGATACCGGCGTTCATTCGGAGCACTGGACCCGCCAGCAAATGGTGGACTACTTCCACCAGTATTCATCCATGGATGAACCAACGATCCAGTCCGAAATCGACCGCTACATCGCGTGGCCGGGCCAGGCTCTCGCCTACAAGATCGGTCAGCTCGAGATTCTCGCACTCCGCGATCGCGCCAAAAAAGAGCTCGGCGACAAATTCGATATCCGCGCCTTTCACGATGAGGTTATCGACTCAGGCGCGTTACCTCTGGATGTGTTGGAAGATCGCATCACGGCCTGGATCGCGAGCCAGAAATCTAATGGGAAGTGACGGCGCGCCGGCGCATTGTTTGAGTGAATCGGAAGCGAGGAAAAAGGACTCCGTGAATAACGTCGAACGGCTGATGCGAATTTTGAAAATCGGATTCATCGTTTCGGTCCTTTTCTTTCTATACGTCGCGATCAGGATTCCATCGAAGGAGATACATCCTCCAAATCAAACTGTGGAACTCGGGATCGGCGCTCTAGCCCTGATCAATATCGGGCTGGGCTTTGGCGCTCGGCCTTTTCTCATGCGCATGGCCAAAGTAAACAACGCTCGCGCGGGAAATGGATCGGCCCTGAACCGGTGGTTCACGGCAAACATCTGCAGCCTCGCCATGATGGAATCGTGTGCGCTGTTTGCTCTCGTCCTTCACATGCTTGGAAGCCCCACAAGAATCGTTGGAATTCTGTTTGGAGCCGCCTTGCTGGCGATGCTCGTTTGGAACCCCGGAGCCACTCCCGGGCCCGCAGATGCAAGCGGAATTATGCATAGTTGATTTACTTATGGAACATACCTATTTACAAAATAGGTATTCATACTTTACTATCCATCTATGGCGAAGCACCCTGACGACCGCGACCTCTTTCCCGGCGCGCTTGAAATCATGATTCTCAGGTCGCTCCGGCTCAAGCCCATGCACGGCTATGCGCTGGTGAAGCACATCCAGCAGGTCTCCGACAATCTGCTCCAGGTGGAAGAGGGCTCCCTCTACCCGGCCCTTCAGCGCATGCTCCGCGAAGGCCTGCTCAAGTCAAAAGAAGGCATTTCGGCCAAGGGGCGCCCGACCCGCATCTACAGCGTTACCACAGCGGGCCTCAAGCACCTCGAGAGGAAAGTCCAGAGCTTCGAGAAAATGTTCGCCGGCATCACACGCGTCCTTGAATTCGACCAGGCATAAGACACGGCACTCGATAAGGCTTAAGGAGAACCACGATGCAGCCTCTTCCCCGGCTCTTCGGCCGCAGCCGCCGCTATCACGACATCGACGTCTCCATTCAGGAGCATATTGACGAACGCGCCGACGAACTCGAAGCCAAAGGTATGCCGCGCAAACAGGCTGAGCAGACGGCGCGCCGCGAATTTGGCAATGTCGCCCTGCTGCAACATCGGAGCCGCGAACAATGGCAGTGGCGTGCACTTGAGTCGCTTCTTGCCGACTTGAAATTCACTCTTCGCCGGTTGCGCAAATCTCCGGGATTCGCCATCACGGTCCTGCTTACGCTGGCAATCGGCATCGGCGCCAACACCGCAGTCTTTAGCGTCGTCGATGGTGTTCTGCTGAAGCCGCTTCCCTATCCTGATTCCAATCAGTTAGTCGCGCTGTGGCTCGATGCGCCGGGCGCAGCGGGACTCTCCAATTTCGAGGCCGGTCTTCGGCTGTCTCCCTCGATGTATTTCACTTTTGCCGAAAACAATAACACCTTCCAGTCGCTCGGCGTGTGGGCTCCGGACACCGCGAATGTCACCGGCATCGCGCAGCCCGAGCAGGTTAAGAGCTTGATGATCAGCGACGGCATCCTGCAGACCCTCGATGTTCCGCCCGCGGTAGGCCGTTGGTTTTCCGCGCAGGATCAGGACCCGAAGGGCGCCAAGACCGTAATCCTCAGTTATGGCTACTGGCAACGGCACTTCGGAAGCGACCGTGGGGTGATCGGCCGCAGCATCCAGCTCGATGCGGAGAACTGCGAAATTGTCGGCGTGATGCCGCGCGGCTTCCGTGTTGTCGATCGCGATTTCGACCTTCTCGTTCCATTGGCCTTCGATCGGGGAACGCTCAAGCTAGCCGGATTCGGCTACAACGGCATCGGCCGCCTGAAGCCCGGCGTGTCGATCGCACAGGCCAACGGGGATGTCAGCCGACTGATTGAAACCTGGATGCACACTTTTTCGAACGGACCTGGTACAAATCCGTTCTTTTACCGCAGATGGAAGATTACTCCGCAGTTTCGCCCTCTCAAACAGCAGATTGTTGGCCAAGTCTCCAAGGTCCTTTGGATCGTAATGGCCACGGTCGGCCTTGTCATGTTAATCGCCTGTGTCAATATCGCCAATCTGCTTCTTGTCCGCGCGGAATCACGCCAGCATGAACTTTCCGTTCGCGCAGCACTCGGTGCAGGACGCGCTCGCATCGCCCGCGAACTCCTCTTTGAAAGCGTCTCCCTCGGCATCATCGGAGGCATCGTCGCACTGGGAACTGCCTATGGCGCTCTGCGCCTACTGGTTGCCTTTGGGCCGCCCGATCTACCCCGGCTCAGTGAGGTCGCGCTCGACGGACGTTCGATAGTCTTTACGCTTGTGCTCTCGGTTTTTTCAGGATTTCTATTCGGCTCGCTTCCCGCTTTCAAGTATGCGCGCACCAACGCCGCTGGCGCGCTTTCCGGCAGCGGTCGCACCGCCAGTGTGAGCCGCGACCGCCAGCGTTCACGCAGTGTCCTGGTAGTGGCCCAGGTCGCGATGGCGATGGTGCTCCTAATTAGCGCGCTCCTGATGATCCGCACGTTCGCGGCACTGCGCAATGTCGATCCGGGGTTCAGCGATCCTTCGCATCTGGAGACGATGCGCATTTACATTCCGGATCTGCTGGTTGCTGATCCTGTCCAGGTGACCCGGATACAGAATGAAATCATCGATAGAATCGCGGCAATTCCAGGGGTAGCCTCCGTGGGCATCAGCGCCGGCCTGCCCATGGAAGGCATCGACCCTAATTGGGATGAGATGGGCGTCGAAGGTAAGCACTACGAGGGTGGAGAACCGCCGCTTCGCCTTTTCAATTTCGTGTCTCCGGGCTACTTTCAAGCACTCGGAACCCGCATCGTCGCGGGACGCGACTTTACATGGAGTGACGTTTACAACTTCCATCAGTACGTTATGGTTTCTGAGAATTTTGCGCGCGAAAACTGGGGCTCAGCTTCCGACGCTATCGGCAAGCGTGTCCGTCAGTTCTCCTCAATGCCCTGGCAGGTGGTCATTGGCGTTGTACAGGACGTGCGCCACAACGGCGTGGATGAAAAAGCGCCGGCCATCATCTACTGGCCTGCGATGATCTACAGTCCATACACGCGTGAACGAACCATTGAGCCTCCGCGCGCCGTCTCCTACGCAATTCGCACTAGCCGCGCTGGAAATGAATCGCTTGTTGCCGATATCCAGCACGCGGTGTGGTCGATCGATGGGAATCTCCCCGTTGCCGATGCGGGCACTATGCAGGAAGTCTACGCAAAATCGATGGAGCGCACATCGTTTACGCTCGCCATGCTTGCGCTCGCTGGAACGATGGCACTGACGCTCGGCATCATCGGAATCTACGGAGTCATCTCGTATGCTGTCTCGCAGCGCACTCGCGAAATCGGCATTCGGCTGGCACTTGGCGCGCAGAAGAAAGAACTCAAATGGATGTTTGTGCGCTCCGCCCTCACGCTCACGCTGATCGGCGTCGCCATCGGCATTGCCGTTGCGGCAGCGCTAACCCAGGGGATGAAGTCGCTCCTGTTTGGAATCAGCCCGCTTGATCCGCTCACTTATATTACGGTTCCGTTTGTGCTGGCAGCAGCAGCGGCGATCGCGAGCTATCTGCCCGCCAGACGCGCAGCCGCTGTCAACCCCGTCGAGGCACTGAGGGTCGAGTGAATTCCGCGGTCTGAACTCGCTCAGCGCAAAAAGCGGTTCTGGTCGAGCCTCCAATCCTTCCGGCGCAGAGCCGGATCACCAACGCGACAGTCCAGCGGCAGCGTTCGACCGCTGATGCGTCTGCAGTCTGAAAAAGCGAGGGCGCGCGAGCGTCCTCGCCTCTTCAGCGATCTGGCAGTTACATGAATTGTGGAACAGCCCTAGCTGAAGCTCTTGCGCAAGGTCGCGACCGAGATATGCGGCCATCCCAGGTTCACGTAGACTTGCGGGGCCTGCTGCAGCAGATGGAAGATGGGAAAGTCGAGCACCACCATCTGCGCGTACTGGAGTTGCATGAAAGAGTGACCGTTCTTCTTGTTCGTCACTTTTTCAATCCAGAAGGTTGCATATACGACGGCGGTTTTGGCGTTCTCTTCTGGTTGCGGCGTGCCGCCGACGTTCACCGATTGACCCGAGAGGAATTGGATATTCTCGATGCCGCCTCCGAATGGCGGAATATCTACTGGTACCGTCGGACCGGCGGCGCCGGAGTTCGCGTTCTTGAGGAAGCTAAGCGGCGTTACAGTCGCGACGTTCAGCGCTGTGCCTTCGATGGAGTAGCCATCCGCAATCAGATTATCGATTTCCTTCTGAAGCAGCAGGATTGGATCGTTAATGACGTCCTGCATGGCAACTCCGTCGATGTTTGCCGGCAGGGGTGGTTCTGGTGGAGTGGTGTCAAACGGCGTGCGCGTATTCAGCGCGAACGGTGGATTGAGAGGGCCCGGTGGAATCGGACCGATCCCGATGGTGACGTCGTATTGCGGAAATGGTTTCGCCGGCACGGTGGGAGCGGTGAGTTTTTCTGACGAACCCGCCGCGTTGAAAGCGGGGGAAATGGCCGCGGGCGGAGGCACAGCGAAGGGTGTGCTGTTGAACGAGGGGAAGAGAGAACCGTTGTATTGGGTAGTTCCAGCCTTCAATACCGGAGGCCCAGCGAAAGGTTCGGCAATGCCGGTGGCAAGTAGCGCATTGCCATGTGGAATCGAACCCATGCGGGCGACGAGCTGCCCCGGCTTCGGCGCTTGCTCCGCCGGGAATGTCGTGGCAGGCTGCGTAACCCAGATTCCCGGCTCAATATGGAGCGCGCCATCGTGGCCGGCATCTGTTATCTGTTGCAGATAGGTCAGACCAAACAACTCAATGTCATCCTGTCCGAATCCGCGATTCGGAATAGCTGAGCCGATCGGCTCGAATCTCAGCGTTTCACGTGTCTGATTGAGCTGCAGATACAAATCGGTTTTGTCATGGAAATCGGGACGGGCGATAAGGTTAAAGCCTTTTCCCTTCCAGGTTCCGGCTAAGTTGGCAAGAAGTCCCAGATTCTTGAGAACTGTCTCGTTATCGGGGGTTATTCGAACGTCGGATACTCGTGGGGTTTTCGGATCCGCCATTGCATGCTCCTTTCCTCCGGTGATGAACCGGTGTTCACGAAAGCCGTGACAAACATCCTCTACGCCAGACACGATCTCCGCGGAACATGACAAATAGTGATTTCTAGGCGAGGAACGTTTCGAATTGGGATGAAATGAAAACGTGGCGGATGCATGCATGAGCATCGCAGAACGCAGGCGGCATGAGTTTCTTCCACCTGCCGTTGTCTCTCACGGGTTAAGCGGCAGAGGCTTTGACCGCGGCAAAGCCAGGCTAACCGTCAAGGTTTCCCGGCCACAAACCCGATCGAAGGCGTCCAGCTCACAGCACTAGCTGCGCCGTCAGAGCTGCCGTGGACTTCGAAGCGAATCGTGTCCCCTGTGGCAACCTGAATGTTGTCCACATCTGTAGAGATGCCTGACTGTTCCGCAGCCTCAATCATTCGCCTGCCGCCCTGGCTCGGCCAGAGCGGTATCACATTTCTTCCCGAGACAAGATTGATTGCTGTGCTGACGCCCGTCCCACTTTCTTCGCCAACCGGCACCACGAGCCCGCGAATACTGACCGTTCCGGGATGAGTCGCGACCCAGGCACGCGCGACTCCGCTTACATCGCAGCCCGCCGTGCAACTTCCCAATGCCATCGTGAAGGCACTTATAAATTGTCCCGGCTTCGCCTCCCATGCTCCATTATCCGTTGCAGTGTAATGCGGCATCTCTGCCCAGGTTGAATCGGGAGTCTGGTACAGACTGCGCCACTGGTTCTTTCCCTGCGTCGATGAAAACTGTTCGGCCGCATAGTTGGCGGCGAGCGTCGTCTGTAAATTGCCTACGTTTGCGATCGAGCTTGTGCTCTTGCCGCCGAAAAACCTCCCGTGCGGCTCGAAATACAGGTTATTGCGAATCTTTCCGGCGGGAGTCCCGTAGCCGCGTCCCTTGTTGTCTTCCCATACAGAAGCAGCTCCCGGCCGATATGCGTTTGCATTCTGCGCAAACGTGTTGCCGTCGAAGTCGAGCTCACTCGAATGGTCGCCAGGATGAATATTCAAAATCTCCACGCCGGGTCCTGCATTCGCTTCAAAGAGGTTTGACTGCAGGGCCACATGATCTTCCGACCACTCAAAGTCTATCCCCGTTTCATCCGGACTGCCGGTGGCAGGCACGCCGAAGATGATGTTGTTCGCAAACGTCACATGGCTCACGCGGCCGAGGATCACCGCGGCCGTTCCCGACGATGTGCGGCATCCAGCTTCTTCAAACAAGACAGAATTCATCACTGTCACATTCGTCATGCCCAGCAGGCGCAGTGAGTCGCTGCACCCGAGTCCGGCAGCTTCATACGCCTTCGAGGCGTTGCCGTTATCGCTTGAGAGAATCAGCCCTTTCAGCTTCACGTTCTGGAAGACGTTGTGCCCGTCCTGGTTGTCGATCGTATTGGACTCGGCATCGAACGCTACACTGTCAAGATTGTTCGTTCCCCGCACGTCGCTGACCGTCACATCGCGGAGCACATACTGCGAATTCGTGTAAGTCAGATAGGACGCCACGTTGAACAGAATTCCCGATGAAAGGTTGATATTCAGACTCGAGGCAAACGGATCCAGCACGTGGCGATGTACCGGATACTCCGTCGAGTACCCTCCCCAGATACCTTTGTTGTCGTGCGCATCGATATTGCTGATCGAAATCCCGTCATTAAAGAGCTGCGTGTAATGCATCAGAATGCCGACACTCGCTCGTCCCACTTCAAGGTCGCTGATCCTCCAAAAGCTGGCGTCCGTGAGCAGAACACAGATATCGCTGACCTGCTGGTTTCGCAGAATCTTTGGACTCGCCCCGATTCCGTAGGCGCTCAACGTGATCGGCTCAGTCGCCGTCCCGCGCCCGGTGAGCGACAGCTCCTGGTTCCAGTTGCCGCCGCGCGCCAACAGAATCCGGTCTCCCGGCAGAAAACTTCTTATCTTGTTTGCCGCGGCAAAGCTGCACCATGGCTGCGCCAGCGTGTGCGGGCCGCCGTCGCTGCAGTTTGCACCGGCCTGATTGTTGATGTAGTAGGCCGTTCCCTGCGCCCTTGCCCCCATCCCCAAGCCCGAAAGGCACAAGACACCGCAAAGAATGGCAAGAAGCCAGGTTTGCCCCGACGGTTTGATGCCACGTGCGCACCTGATCGCTTGGCCATCTGCTGACGAATTGGGGCGCTGCTCCGCAGAAATAGCAGAGTGGCCACGCAGGCGCACGAATCCGCAAGGCAACGAAGGCAAAAACAAGGCATCCCCCAAGCGCGCAACCGCGTTTGGATCGAACGCAACAGAAATCGCCCAGGCAGTCTCCGGACGCGGAGCCGCAAGGTCAGCCCGAGCTTTATAGCTGTTGATTAATTAGCCGGATTCTACACAATATATGGGTGGATGTGTAAGTATCGAACGTCACTTTAAATGGAATACTTAAAGCAAAACGCGGCAAGATTCGCCTTGCCTTTTCCCTCACAAACGGTAACAATCCGGGGATCATATTGTTCTGCCTCGCGTTAAGATGCTTTCTGGCGTCGCTTTCCACTGGTTCGCCGGAAGCGCCGCGAAAGTCGTGGCCCGGGGACAATTGAGGAAGACCTGATGTCCAAGATGCAAGACCACATCTGGCAAGGCTCCACCTTCACCATCGAGCGCAAGCAAAACCCTGCTGCCGATGCGGTCATTTTCCGATTCTCGGGTCCGTTTACTGCTCGCGATATGTACTCCTCCCTCAGTCCAGTCGCCCTGCATAATATCTTCGAAACCGAGCCGCCTCGCCCCAGGCCTTCGGTCAACATTTTCGACCTCACCGAAGTTCCCTACATGGACTCCTGCGGACTCGGCCTCGTGATCGGCCATTTCGTCCGCTGCCAGAACAAGGGTGTCCGGCTCATCGCTGCCGGCGTGACGCCCCGGGTCCTCGATCTCTTCAAAACCACAAAAACCGACCACCTCTTTCCCATCACCGCTACGGTTGAAGAAGCATCCAGCCTCTCGTCTCTCAGAGCCCAATAACGCCCCGCCTTCTGCCGGCGCAGTTTTTGACCAATTGCGTCCCATTTCGGGACTGGCCTCGAAGCCGGTATCCGCTCATTCCGGGGCACATCGGTCAAACGGAAGTTGCATTCCTCCCTACCCGCCAGACTGCTATAAATAAAACCAATATCCAGTGATTCAAACCTCTTCCTGGATGCTGCAATTGGGGATGGTTGCCGGACTGATGCATATCGAATCCAGTACGTTTCCAGCACCTGAGCCCAATCAAAATCTCCTTCACAAGGCATATTTCGTTGAGCAGATCTGCCTTGTTCTTGCCGTTCAAATTGTGCTCATCAACCTGCTCTCGCGTGTCTTTCCCGTCGTGGATAACCTGCTCCCCGCGGCCATGCTGAACATGCGGGTTTTTCCGGCGTTCGCCGCGCTTTCGGCCACCCTGGCTCTCTTTTTCACGGAAAGTCGACGCCGCTGGAGCTTCTATCAAGCCGGAAAGATTCTTGCCGGCACCCTGACGTTCGCGGCAGCCCTGACGTTTTGGACACCGGGTGCCCGCCTTCTCTCCAACATCGAGCATCTTCTTGACCCGGGCGGGATTCCCGAGAGCGTGGGCTCTGGGCACACGGTTGCCTTCGCATTCCTGCTTCTCGGAATCGTGAAACTCCTGCTGCGTTTTCGTGATCCGCTCCGGGGCGGCATCGCGGACGCCGCAGCAATCCTCCTCGGGCTCCTGGTGTTGATCCTGCTGTTTGAGTGGGTCTTTGCGACCGTTGGAGTTTCAGGGTCGTCGATTGCCGGGCTTCCTTCCATTTCCACCCTGGTTTGCCTTGTCCTGCTGACCATGGTTTCAATTCTTCGCCGAGCGGAATTTGGAGTTTTTTCTGTACTTCTCGGGGATGGAATTGGAGGCCGGATCGCACGCATCTTGGCCCCGATTCTGCTCGTCGTGCCTTTCGCACGCGAACTTGGCCGAGCTCGGCTGCTGAGTGCGCAGGTAATTCCCACCCCTTATGCCGCCGCAATTCTTAGTTCGATTGCAACGGTCTCCTCGTTTGCGCTGCTCATTTTTGTCGTGCGCCTCATCAACAACATGCAAAATGAAATCCACGGCCTCACACTTCGAGACGAATTGACCGGCCTTTACAACTATCGCGGCTTCAACCTCTTTGCGGACCAGGCGTTTCGGCTGTCGCGTCGCGCCAAGGCTCCCTTCGGCGTCCTGTTCATCGACATGGATAATCTAAAAATCATCAACGACGAACTGGGCCACAGCGCAGGCTCCATCTCACTCGTCGAAACAGCAAAGCTGCTGTCCGCTACATTTCGCGAAACCGACGTGATCGGACGCCTTGGCGGAGATGAGTTCGTTGTCGCCGGGCAGTTCGACTCTGAAGAAATCGCGCTCGCCATCGATCGCCTGCGTTCCGGCGCCGCGGCGAAAACCCACCTCGCCAAAGACCGGTTCTTCCTCAGCCTGAGCATGGGCTATGCGGCCAGCAACCACGGTGCGGAAGAGTCTTTGAAGAGCCTCGTCTCCCGCGCAGACAAAGCCATGTACAAAGAGAAACGCGCCAAGAAGCGAATCGCATAGCCTTCCCTGCCTTTGAATTTGTCGAGTCGCTTGCTCGGGTGCAGCAATAAATGTCATCCTCAAAAGATGATTCGTAGAATTCAGTTCGGCGCAATTGCCTGTCTGATGGCTGTCTGCTCTCTTCCTCTCACGGCCCAGGACAAAGGTTATTGGCGCGCCGTCAGTTCCAATGCAGGTGAAATCACCGGCGACCTGGCGATCTCCAACGACAAAATTACGATCAATTTCGACTCATTCCCCCTTGCGCAAATTCGTCCTCTCAAACCTGCGGAATCCAGTGCCGTCTTTGACGCGGACCCAGGCGCGGGCGGAATCGGATATCTCTACCGTCTCAATGTGCCCGCGCAGAGGCGTTTCCTCCACAAGAACACCCTCTGCGGGTCAGATGACACGCAATGGATCGCAACTTACGTCCAGGGCCGTGCATTGCATGTGGCGTTTTTCTCCGGATCGGACATGCCTGTACTCACGCCCGAAGCCCTGGCCAACTCGACCGACGTCTGCGGCATATTCTCTTATTCGCGTTAAGACATAGATGTTCCCGGGAGTCTCCCGAGCGGCCGCATAGACTTCCCTTAGCATTTATCCTTGAAGCTGAAGATCACTCTCACTCCAAAGGAAAACCATGGCCGAGATAGCCGTTGAGTCCACCGAAACACTCGCGCAATTGCCCGGTCTGCACGTCGCTGTTCTTGGCGCGGGCAAGATGGGCGGCATTCTGCTCCAGGCCTTTCTCAAGCAGAATCTCTTTGCCGCGGATCTGATCCACGCCACGGTCGCCCACGCCGAGAAGGCGGTCGCCCGCGCTGCGCAGTGGGGTGTCGATGTCGGCACGGACAACCTCGCCGCTGCGCGCCAGGCAGACCTGATCCTGATCGGCGTCAAGCCATTCCAGGTGCCTGACCTGATTGCCGAGATCAAGCCCGCGCTCACAACCACCAAGACCATCGTCTCTTTTGCGGCATCGGTGAAGACGCGCGCCATTGAAGACGCTGCCGGCATCGAAATCCCCGTCATCCGCGCGATGCCCAATACGCCCTCCGCACTAGGCGCTGGCATTGCAGGCCTGTGCCGTGGCCGCTTCGTTAAACCCGCCCAAATGGACCTGGCGCAGCGCATCTTTGAGACTGTGGGCCGCTCCGTCATCGTCGACGAGAAGCATATGGACGCCGTCACCGGGCTCTCCGCCTCCGGGCCCGCCTACATCTACATCATCATCGAGGCGCTTGCTGAGGCCGGCGTCAAGGTCGGACTGCCCCGCGACACCGCGACACAGCTTGCTGCGCAGACGGTTTATGGGGCGGGAAAGATGGTGCTCGAAACCGGCTATCACCCGGCGCTGCTCAAGGACGAAGTGACGACGCCAGCAGGCTGCACCATCGACGGGATTCTGGAATTGGAAGAGGGCGGGCTTCGGGTGACGCTGATCAAGGCCGTGATGCGGGCGACGGAGAGAGCCAAGCAGTTAGCTGCAGGATAAGCAGGGGAAAGAAACCATGCAAATCAAGAATCCATTGGTAATCGTCTTCGAGAACGACGACAAGATTCAGACTCATCTTTATCCAGGTGAGCGGTCGTATAAGCAATACGGGATCTTGATTGCCGACATTGTTCGCCACGTTGCCAACGCATTCAAAGTCGACGAGGATGAAGTTTGGGAATGGGTTGATAAGGAACGGTATCATCAGACGAGCCCAGCGCTCGAAATCAAGCCAAACTGATCGATTCTTCTTCATTGCCCATCCAACGCCCATCCTGGCTGCCGTCGTACATCCCCGAGTTGCAGGGTCTGCGCGGAATCGCTGTGCTCGCCGTCGTCCTGTATCACTGCCATCCACGCTTCGCCGGTACTTGGTTCTATCCTGCATCGCTATGGGGCTGGGCGGGCGTCAATCTCTTCTTCGTGCTCTCAGGCTTTCTGATCACGTCCATCCTGCTGGAATCGCGCAATAAACCACACTACTTTCGCAACTTCTACGGGCGCCGCGCCCTGCGCATCTGGCCTGTGTACGTCCTGGTTTTGGTCGTTTGCTATCTGAACGCTCCGTGGTTCATCGGCCCTACGGTCTGGGGGGCAATTCGCACAGCGCCGTGGTGGGCGTATCTGCTATTCCTGCAGAACCTCTTTCATCTCGCACTGCCTCCGGCGATCGGCCCCACCTGGTCGCTCGCGATTGAGGAGCAGTACTACTTTCTGTGGGCGCCGGTAGTGCGCATGCTGCGTGCACCGTGGCTCCTCGCCTGCCTTCTCGGCAGCTTCTTGATCGCCGCCCCGCTCTTCCGCATGAGCCACTTTTCCTGGATCACGCCGACGCACACGCTTACGCATATTGACGGAATCGCCATGGGCAGTCTGCTCTCGCTGGGCCTCTACACGCTGCCCATCGGCCGCCGCGTCTGGCTGTGGATCGGCCTCATTGCCATGCCTGTCGGATTCATTTGTGCCGCCACCATCGCCGGCGGCACGGCGTTTCTCGATACCGCGCTCACCACGCTCTTCGGCGGCGCTGTACTGTCGTCGATCGCCTCCACGGGCGCTCGGAATCCTGTCAACGCCATCCTCAGCCGGGGCCCCCTCGCCTACTACGGACGCATCAGTTATGGCCTCTACATGACGCACATCGCGGTCTTCATCTACTTCGGCTCCTTTGATGCGCGCATGGATCACCATGGCATCCCCGGCAGCCTGGCCGTCGTCGCTTTTCGTCTCGTCGCCACCACCCTGGTCGCCACTGGTCTCTGGTACGGCTTTGAATCCAGAATCCTCCGCCTCAAGCGGCGTTTCTCAAATGCCCCCGACCGAAACGCGGCGGTCGCTGGATAAAGTGGGGCTTGAAAGCGGTTCGTTTTCTAGCCGTTCTCTCAAGAATCCCATCCTGTGAAGAGGCATCTCACAAGGCTGTGACTCGAATCACCCCCGACGTTAACATTCCGCTGCTAGGCTGAGATGGAACGGAATTCCTTCCCCGAGGTGTCCCATGACCAGCGCGACGACCGAAATCAACCGGGCCGAAGCAAGAACCGAAGGCCCTCTCACTCCAGAGCTGCTCAGCAAAATGGACGCTTACTGGCGGGCCGCTAACTACTTGTCCGTCGGCCAGATCTATCTCAAAGATAATCCCCTGCTTGAACGCCCACTCACGCTCGACGACGTGAAGCCGCGCCTGCTGGGCCACTGGGGAACCACCCCGGGCCTCAACTTTCTCTACGTCCACTGGAACCGCCTGATCAAAGAGCGCCACCTCGACATGATCTACGTCATCGGCCCCGGACACGGCGGCCCCGGTCTGGTCGCGAATACCTATCTTGAAGGCTCCTACTCCGAGATCTATCCACATATCGAGCAGAACCGTGACGGCATCAAGCGCCTGTTCCGCCAATTCAGCTGGCCCTACGGCATCCCCAGCCACGTTGCGCCCGAGACTCCGGGCTCAATTCACGAAGGCGGCGAACTGGGCTACTCGCTGGTTCATGCCTACGGCGCGGCCTTCGACAACCCCAATCTCGTTGTCGCCTGCGTCGTGGGTGACGGCGAAGCGGAGACCGGACCGCTGGCCACAAGCTGGCACTCCAACAAGTTCATCAACCCGGCTACGGATGGCGCAGTGCTGCCGGTTCTCCACCTCAACGGCTACAAGATCGCGAATCCGACGATCCTGGCCCGCATTCCTCATGCGGAACTTGAAGATCTGATGCGCGGCTACGGCTACGAGCCATTCACGCTCGAGGGACATGACCCGGCGACCATGCACCAGAAGGCTGCTGCTGTCTTTGACAAAATCTTCGACCGCATCACAGCCATTCAGAAAGCAGCCCGTGAAGGTGGATCGACCGATCGCCCGACATGGCCGATGCTGATTATGCGCACGCCTAAAGGCTGGACCGGACCGAAGGAAGTGGACGGCAAGCCGGTCGAAGGCACGTGGCGCGCTCACCAGGTTCCATTCTCTGAACTGCGCGAGAAGCCCGATCACCTGCGTCTGCTTGAGGACTGGATGCGCAGCTACAAGCCCGAAGAGCTTTTCGACGAAAAGGGCGCGTTTCGCGAAGAACTCGCAGACATCGCACCCAAGGGCCGTTTGCGCATGGGTATGAATGCGCATGCCAACGGCGGCCTGTTGTGGCAGCCATTGAAGGTGCCCAGCTTCCGCGATTTTGCCGTGAAGGTCGAGACGCCGGGAGCAACGATTGCCGAATCCACGCGCGTGCTGGGAAAGATGCTGCACGCGGTGATGGAAGCCAACAAGGACACAAAAAACTTTCGCGTCTTCGGACCGGATGAAACCGCCTCAAACCGACTGCAGGATGTAATCACAGGAACCGGCAAAACCTGGGAGGCTGAGACTCTGCCTGTCGATGAAAGCCTCTCGCGCACTGGTCGCGTCATGGAGATTCTGAGCGAACACATGTGCCAGGGATGGCTCGAAGGCTATCTGCTTACCGGTCGCCACGGATTCTTCAACTGCTACGAGGCGTTCATTCACATCATCGATTCGATGGTGAATCAGCATGCCAAGTGGTTGAAGGTGACACGCCAGATTCCATGGCGCAAGCCGATTGCTTCGCTCAACTACCTGCTCAGTTCGCTCGTATGGCGGCAAGATCACAATGGCTTCTCGCACCAGGATCCGGGATTCATCGATCACCTCGTGAACAAGAAGGCCGACGTGGTGCGGATTTATCTACCGCCCGACGCGAACACTCTGCTCTCCGTCGCCGACCACTGCCTGCGCAGCAAGCATTACATCAACCTGATTGTTGCGGGAAAGCAGCCTGCTCCGCAATGGCTGACGATGGACGAAGCTGTCGCCCATTGCACCACTGGCCTGGGTATCTGGAAATGGGCCTCCAACGACAACGGCAATCCCGATGTTGTGATCGCGAGTTGCGGTGATGTACCGACGATGGAAGCGCTCGCTGCCGTCATGTTGCTTCGCAAGCAGGCGCCCGACCTTCGCATTCGCTTTGTCAACGTCGTCGATCTGATGACGCTGCAGCCTTCATCCGAACATCCGCATGGGCTGTCGGACGAAGAATATGACGGCATATTCCCGCCAAAGGTTCCGACGATCTTTGCATTCCACGGGTATCCGTGGGGCATACACCGGCTCACCTATCGCCGGCATAATCACGACAATCTCCACGTCCGCGGCTACAAGGAGGAAGGCACAACCACCACGCCGTTCGACATGTGCGTGTTGAACAATATCGATCGCTTCCAGCTCGCGCTCGACGCCATCACGCGTGTTCCGCGCCTGGCAGCACAGGTCGATGACGCGCGCCAATGGTACTCCGAGGAGATCCAGCGGCACCGGCTCTACGTTTCGGAGAACGGCGAAGACCTGCCCGAGATTCAGAACTGGAAGTGGCAGCCGGACCAATCTAAGTAAGGTTGGTTCAACGAAGTTGAAATTAAAAGTCAGGGGACCTTTTGATGTCGTTTTTGCCTGTTTTGGTTTTGAATAGCGGCTCGTCTTCCATCAAGTTTGCAATGTATGAAGCCGCCGATGGCCAGCGCACGAAGATTTTTGAAGGCGCAGTTGATGGAATCGGCACAGATAACGGTAAGTTCTGGATCAAGGACGCCTCGGGCCAAAAACTCGTAGATCAGACACCGCCGTTGCCGAACCGCTCGGTTGCATTTTCGCTGGTTGAAAAAACGCTCCACTCCGGCCAATTCCCTGCTCCCAAAGCGATTGGGCATCGCATCGTGTGCGGCGGCCCGACCATTCGAGACAACCAGCAGATTACGCCTGAGCTGATCGACGAGATCGAAAGTTACGCAGCGCTTGCTCCGCTCCACACGCCGATCGCGGTATTTATTATGCGCGAGGCGTTGAAGCTGTTTCCCGGCGTTCCCAACTTCGCCGTTCTCGATACCTACTTCCATCGCACCATGCCTGAGGTCGTCACGCGAATGCCGATCCCTGACGAATACGCGGCGATGGGCGTGCGGCGCTATGGATACCACGGGATCTCGTACGAGTCGATCATCTATCAACTGCAACCGGACATTCCTGAGAAATTGATCGTGGCGCATCTCGGAAATGGCGCGTCGATCACAGCGATTCGTAATGGAAAGAGCCTCGATACATCGATGGGGCTGACGCCGACCGGCGGCATTATCAGCGGTTCCCGCACCGGGGACATCGATCCGGGCGTGGTGATTTTTATTTTGAAGAAGATTGCCGAGACCACTCCTGATACGGCTGCCGCGGCCGACAAACTCGAGACTGTTTTCAGCAAGAAATCTGGCCTGCTCGGTCTTAGCGGACTTTCGAACGACATGCGCGATCTGCGCGAAGCCATCAAGGCTGGAAACCAGAACGCGCGCCTGGCCGTCGACAAGTTCACGTGGACCATCGCCAAGTGGATCGGCAGCTACTATGCCGAATTGGGCGGACTCGACATGCTGGTTTTCACCGGCGGCATCGGCGAGAACGACATTGCATGCCGCGCCGAAGTCTGCGCAGGGCTGGGAGCGCTGGGCATTGTTGTCGATCCCGGCAAGAACAACGTTCGCGGCGAAGCGGTCATATCATCCGATGATTCTCGCGTGAAGGTGCGCGTGATCCCGCCCGCAGAAGACCTGATGATCGTGAATCACGTCGTACGCCTGCTCGGCGACTGACGATTGCCGCGATAATAGGTCTCGAACGAAAAAGGCTCGGTTGTTCTAAACTGGTTGGTGAACGCAAACTCATCTTTCATGCATCCTGTCGCAACGCAGATTCGCATTAAACCACTGCCATCGAAGGCTCTGCGCCGCTTTGCCTGGGGAGTGCTGGCATATTTCATCGCCGTTATCCTGTGGGGCGCGGTGGTCCGCGCTACCGGCGCGGGTGCGGGCTGCGGCAATCACTGGCCGTTGTGCAACGGAACGGTGCTGCAATACTCGCCCGGCACCAACACCATCATCGAATTCACGCATCGCATCACCAGCGGAATATCGTTCTTCTCCGCCGTTGCCCTGCTCGTTTGGACTTTTACGGCAACCATGCGCGGGCATCTAGCACGCGCAGCAGCGGGGGCATCGGTCGGGTTCACTCTGGTAGAGGCGATTCTCGGCGCATTGCTGGTTAAGCTTGGCCTGACCGCGCAGAGCCAGTCTCCGCTGCGGCCCTGGTATCTCGCGCTGCACCTCACCAACACGCTGCTGCTGCTGGCCGCGCTCACGCTCACCGCGCACATGCTGAGCCGCAAACGCGGATTCATGCGCAATGAGATTCGCCTGGTGGCGCCGTTCGGCACAGTCGCCGGGATTTTGGTTGTGCTTGTCGTCGGAGTGACGGGATCGCTGGCTGCGCTGGGAGACACGCTGTTTCCAGCGACGTCACTCGGCTCCGCGCTGGCCGAGGACTTTTCTTCAACAAGTGGCTGGCTGGTTCGGTGGCGCTGGACGCACCCAACCATCGCCTTCCTCGCAAGCGTCTTTCTCATCTGGATTCTTGTGCGCGCTGCGCAACGTACGACCGAGTGGGACAACCGCGGATTGTCGGCACTGGTTTTGATCCTGCTTGCCGCGCAATATGTGCTGGGCGTGCTCGATGTGGTGATGCTGGCGCCGGTGTGGCTGCAAGTCGCGCACTTATTGGGCGCCGACGTTCTGTGGGCCGCGCTGGTTGTGCTGACTGCGCGATTGACCCTGCAACCGCAAGAAAAAGGGACATAGGGAAATAGGGACCAGAGAGCCGTAATCGAATGGGCTGTCTAGTCCTATGTCCCTGGTCCCTATTTCCCTTAGTCCCTGCTTTTACTTCACCAGCACACCCGCCGCAGGATAGACATTTCCATTCACAGTCGCGTTAATCACAGGCAGTTCCGGCGTCGCCGTCAACCACTCGATCTTGCCGTCGCGCAGAATCACCGTGTCTTCCGCCTTGCCGCCGCGAATGCTCGGATTCCACGCAAACGCCTGGTTGTTGACGACGGTCTGCTTTCCGTCGGGTGTCGCAACCCACTCGCGCTCGCCGTAACCCGTGGGCCCTCCCTGGTGATGGAACCGCTCTTCGCCGGGAAACCCTTCGGCCGCATACGCAGCCTGCGCCACGCCGAATAACTCTGCTGAGGTCGCGCCGACGCGGGTCGCATCCAGCAGCGCCGCATTCACCTGCGCAGCGGATTTGAAGCGCGCGCCAAGCTCCGCCGGAACGTCGCCGAAGTGGATGAAGCGCGTAATTGAAATAGCCAATCCCCACTTGCGCGAACAGAGATTGAGCATCCCGTACTTCTTCAGCCGCGCACCCCGCGCCACCGCGTGCTTGTATTTGTAAATGCGATCGTCAACGGCGAACAAATAGACCGACGGCATGATGCCGCGACGTAGAAGATTGGCTGCTGTGAGCGCTTCGAGATCGTATTCGCTCAACCCCGGCTCAACCTCTTGCAGCGACTCTACCGTTGCGTCAGCAGTCTGCGTTCCCAGCCAGCGGTAGCGCGCAATTTCGCTCTCGCACAGTGACTGGCGCAGCGGATAGAGATTAACCGGTATCAGCCCAGGACCCGGAGTGTCAGAGCCAAGATGAGCGCCCGCCAATCGTTGCGCGGTCTCAACCGTCGTGTCGGCATACCACGGAAACAACACGGGCTCAAAGTCGAGCGCGCCAAATTCCTCGTCCTTCAGGCGGGGCCCTTCGTTCTCGGTGGTGAAGTAGTAACGCCTGCCCGCCGCCGTCACCAGCAGCGAGGCCACTCCCGTCTCACCCGGCGTCAATACGCGAACCTCCGCAGCACCGCCCGTCAACCAGGCAATGTTTTCATGACGGCGAAGCAGCACGCCTTCCAATTCCTGCTCGCGCAGCCAGGCGACCAGCTTCTCATGCTTGGCATTCAATTCTTCGTTCCACGCTGCCTCGGTCACAATCGTGCTGCCGTTCACCACCAGGTCTCTGTTGATCCGCTTGGTCATGCTTGCCGTCTCCATAACAATCTCCTCAAACAACAACGGGCGTCGACACAGCAGTCAACGCCCGCATGTGCATCGCAAAGTAAATCAGTCCTCGAGATGCGGATGATAGTGGCTTTCCCATCCCAGGTAACGCGCAGCTTCGTGCGCGGACTTCGATACATCGCTGAAGTTCGCCGCAACATGGTGCTCGAATCCTTCGCGGCAAATATATTTCAGCAGCTTTTGCAATTGCGGAATCTCCGCCACACCCGCGCCGCCAAAAGTTTCCAGCGGATCATCCGTGAAGCGGCCCGCGCCGGTATATCCGCGCACAATGCCGCGGCGATCATCAGTGGAATAGCGGGCAAAACTCATCGCGCCCGCCTTCACGCGTCCCACGCAGGTGCCGAAGGTGTTCAGCTTGCCCACCGTACCGGCGATGATCTCCTGGTAGTCCATCTTGACGTCCTTGAAGAAATGCTTCGGCAAATTCGAGCAGTGAAAGCACACGCACTTGTCGGGATGGCTGCCGTAATTATTGTTCCAGTCCAACAGTGCGGAAGGCGTGCCACTCGCCAGCGCCATCATGTACATGCTCAGCGTACCGGGCACATCCACTTCACAGGCCGAAGGAATCAGATCATTCGACATCATGCTCATGATGGTGCAGGGCACCACGCCGAAGAATTCTTCCATCGATGTCCAGCACTGCACGGCGCTGATGGTAATGTGCGACTGCTTCATCCAGCCGTCGATAACAGCCCCGAGCTTCGCCATCTTCATCAACGCTTCATCCGGGATGCCAGACGTCGTCACGTACTTCTTGATCGCCGCCAGCTTGCCCTGCGCCGCATCGTCGTTATCCGTCATGCGATTGATGCGGCCGAAGATCTCTGACAGATCGATCGTCTCGATCGTGATGCCGCTCGTTTCGAAGATGCGCTCGGAGTAGCGAACAGTGTTGAATGCTGTAGGGCGCGCGCCAATAGCGCCGATGCGCAGATTCTTTAACCCCTTCACAATGCGACAGACGGCCGAAAACCACTCAAGGTCCGCCTTGAATTCCGCCGAGCTCAGCGCTTCGGTGTGTAGCGTGGTCAGCGAGTAGTTGATGCCGTACTGCATCATGTTGTTACACGCCGACATCTTGCCGCAGAAGCTGTCGCGGCGGGTGGCGATGGTCATGGCATCGGAGCGGTCGGGCGTAGCTTGCACCAGCACCGGAACCTTCAATCCAGACAACCGAATCGCATCCACAATGCCGCGCTCTTCACCGAAGTTCGGTAGCGTGATGATGATGCCGTCGATCTCCTCCGCATGCTTCTTGAAGAGTTCCGCGCAATGCTGCGCCTCAGTATAGGTTTCTACCGCTCCATACTTCGATTGTTCCGGCCCGAGAACGATTGCGCTCGCTCCCGCTGCCTCGAGGACTGAAATGATTTCTTCGCGCCCGGTCTTGGCCAGGTGATCCGGAAAGAAGCCCCGGTTGCCGACAATGACTCCGAACGTCATCTTTCTTTCTGTTGCCATGATTCAAGCTCCTTCAATTGCCGCATTAACCGTTGCGGCCCGGACGAAAACGAATTCCATAAAAGAGGCCAAGCGCCAACATCAAGGCGCCCCACCATACGGGGGCGTGCAGATTGGCGAGCACCACGTTAGCCAGCTGGTGTGTTGCCAACTCATAAATTCCGTAGCAGAAGATCATCGCTCCATAAACCGTGAGCAGAACGCCAATAAAAAACCAGATCGAAATATGGCCGGAATGCATGCGACCTCCTTACCAGAAGTAAATGTTGAGGGCGAGGAACAGAATGATGGCGATCACCAGCCAGAAGTACTCATTCTTGTAGAAGGGCACCGGTTCTTCATCCGGCAGCTTAGTCGCGCCGTACACGACCCCCGTCAACTCCGACAGCGGCCTGGGCTCGGTGCAGAGGCTGACGATCAACGTCACCAAAATCGAAACGATCACGCTCCACAGTGCGCGGTACATGTCTTCCGCCATCGCTTTCGCATCGCCGGAGATGGCAACATACCGCAGCGCCGCTGGATAAAAGTGAACCCACGCCCAAAGGCCGATCGAAGTCAGGGTGCCGATCAAAAGTCCCCAGAATCCGCCCGCCTTGGTGGCCCGCTTCCAGAACATGCCCATCAGCACCACGCCCAGCAGCGGCGAAATGAAAAAGCTGAACAGCGCCTGCACATAGTCCATGATGCCGTGGGCGCCCATCACCAGGTAAGCGGTCCCGATGGAAACGATGACGCCGATAATCGTCGCCCAGCGCCCTACTGTGACATAGTGCTCGTCCTTGGCGTTCTTGTTGATCAATGGCTGGTAGATGTCGTATGTCCACACCGCGGAAAACGCGCTGACATTCCCCGCCATGCCGCTCATAAACCCGGCAATCAGCGCAGTAATGCCCAGCCCCAGCAAGCCGGGCGCACAATAGCGCACCAGCATCAGTGGAAGAACTTCGTTGTAACTGTAAGGATGAGCCGCACTCACCTGGTCCTGTCCGACGAGGTGCATCAGGCTGCCGTCGGGATTCTGCAGAACCACAAGCCCCAGCAGGCCAGGCAGAATCACGATGAACGGAACCGCCATCTTGAAGAACGAACCGATAATCGGAGCCATGCGTGCGGAGCGCAGATTGTTCGCTGCAAGAACGCGCTGCACAACCAGGAAATCCGTGGTCCAGTAGCCAAAGCTGATGGCGAACCCGAGTCCGAATACGATGCCGGTCCAGTGGATGCCCATCGGGTTGTCGGCAAAGTGGCCCATGCTGCGCCACATGTGGGTGTAGTCGCCGGGCGCCGTCACTCCGGTAGCGATGTTGTGCGCCAGTTTGGCCTTGAATCCGCTCCAGCCGCCCGCCTCAACCAGTCCAAGAATTGGCACCAGTAGAGCGCCGCCCCAGATAAGCACGAATTGCAAGACCTCGTTGAAGATGGCTGAGCGCAATCCCCCCAGCGCCACATAGGCCGCCACCGCCAGCGAAGAAACAATAATCGAGAAGTTCAAATCCCAGCCGAGCACAACCTTCATCACCACGGCCATCGCAAACATGTTTACGCCGCTCATCAGCACCGTCATAAAAGCAAACGAAAACGCCGAGACAATGCTGGCGCCCTGTCCGTAGCGCAGCTTCAGGTAGCCCGGCACCGAGTGCGTCTTGCACACGTAGTAGAAGGGCATCATCACGATGCCCAGGAAAAGCATCGCCGGAATCGCGCCGATCCAATACCAATGCGCCGCGAGTATGCCGTACTGATACGCCGATCCGGCCCAGCCCATCAGTTCCAGCGAGCCCAGGTTTGCCGAAACAAAGCTCAGGCCTGCGATCCACGCCGTCATCTCGCGACCGGCCATGAAGAATTCTTCGCTGGTGTTAGCCTGCCCCTTCAGGTAGAACCCGATCCAGATCACCATCACGAAATAGATCGCGATGATGGCGATGTCGAGCCAACTCAAATGTGCGAGCGACGGTGCGGCAAGGGCAAGCAGCGCCGCGGGCGAAGATGGCATTCCAACGGCCGTTAAACCAGGAATTGAAGCGAGCATTAGGTCACCTGCAATCGGGTGAATACATCCTGTTGCGACGCGGACGTTCGCCCATTAGTAAATGGGTTTACTCCAAGGGTTGTCAAGCTTTCAAACAAAAAAACAAAGGCCGGCAATTCGCGGCGCAGAAGCCCTCGCAGAATTCGAACCATTCCAAAGGGATACGTTTTCCGGCACGGAGTCTACCATACCGAACCAACGACGTAATATGGCGGAGTTGACCCGGCCTGAAATGACGCATATTCATCTCGCCGGAGTGTGATTTCGTGCTTGTTTTTACTGCTCCGTAACGATACCTTGGGTTATGGGACTGTCATTCCCCTTCCCTCTTTCCTCTGTATCCCGGTCTCGTCTTTCGCCGCGTTCGCGGCGGTGGTCTGTCCAACTCCATTTCCAACCAAAGGAGTCCTGCCGATGTACCCGACCATCGATCCTTTAGCTCCCAACGGAATTTCGCGCCGCAGCTTTTTCCGTTTCGCCGCCGGAGCCTCCGCACTGGCCAGCTTGCCCATCCTCACCGAGGCCCATCTTGCCTACGCCGAGCGCCCCAAATTTGCCGACCCCAACAAGGGCATCCACATCGATGCCAACGAAAACCCCATGGGCCCCTCTGAAGCCGCGCGCGAGGCGATTATCAACATCACGCCGCGGGGTGGACGCTACCTGTTCAACGGTGAGGAAGAGCTGGCAGAAATCTTCGCCAAGCAGGAAGGACTGAGCGCCGAGTCGGTTATGCCTTTCGCCGGTTCAAGCGAGCCGCTGCACTACACGGTGCTCTCCTTCACCAGCAAAGACCGGCCGCTGGTGGTCGCCGATCCCGGCTATGAAGCCCCGATGTGGGCAGCCAAGATAAGCGGCGCATCCGTCGTCAAAGTGCCGCTGGCCGATCCCAAGGGCGAAGCCAAACACGACATCAAGGCAATGCTTGCTGCCGCGTCGAATCCGGGCGTGATCTACATCTGTAATCCCAATAACCCGACCGGCACGTGTACACCGCGCAGCGACATCGAATACGCCGTCGCCAACGCACCCAAGGACACGGTTCTCCTGATCGACGAAGCGTACATCCACCTCTGCGATGCGCCCCGTTCGCTCGACTTCGTCAAGGAGGGCAAGAACGTCATCGTTCTCCGCACCTTCTCGAAGCTCTATGGCATGGCCGGTATTCGCATGGGATTTGCCATCGGCCGCCCCGACCTGCTGGCCAAGATTTCAACATTTGGCGGCATGAACGCGCTGCCCATCACCGCAGTTGCCGCGGCCAAGGCCAGCCTGCTCGATGCCGACCTCGTCCCGACGCGCAAGAAGATCATCGCTGACACCCGCGCGCAAACGCTGGCTTGGCTCAAGAGCCAGGGATATTCAACCACGCCGTCCGAAAGCAACTGCTTCATGCTCGATGTTCGCAAGCCCGGCAAAGAAGTCCAGGCCGCGCTTGCAGCGAAAGACATGTATGTAGGCCGCATCTGGCCGGCATGGCCCAACAGCCTCCGCATCACCGTCGGAACACCCGATGAGATGATGGCCTTCCGCAAGGACTTCACCGAAGTGATGAACAGCAGCACTGCCGGGCTGGTTCCCCCAGAGTTGCCGCGGCGTCTGGCGAGAGCGCCGTTTACACATCTGTCGTAGGACAGCTCTAAGCTGTCAGTCGTCAGTTTTCAGCAAAACACCCCGTCCTCGGACGGGGCGTTTTTGCGAGTATCGTAGATCAGTTGATCCGGTGCGGCAACGGCGGCAGCGAGTTTGATGCGGCCTGCGCGCTTGCGCACGAAACAACAGCCGGGGCGAGACAAAGAATATCGGGGAACCGCATCGGAATTCACAAAGATTAGCGCGGCAGAGCGATGTAAGAAAAAAATGCCGGCCGCTATCCGCGACCGGCATTGCGTTCAAAATTGCGCGGCGATTTCCGCCCTAGAACAGAATCTTCATCGCCAACTGCACGTTGAAGGGTTCGCCGGGTCCGATGCCCGGAGAGAAGTTGCCGGAACCAATCGTCGAGCCTGTTCTTCCAAAGCTTCCGCCACCGAAATAATCGTTGCAAAGCTGTGTGCAGGCCGGGCTGGCGAGGTTCACGCGGTTGAACAGGTTGAACATTTCAGCACGGAACTGCACGTTCACGGGAAAGTCGTTGATTGGGAACTTCGTATTCTTGATCACCGAGAGGTCGACGTCAGAATATCCCGGTCCATAGATGCTGTTGCGGGCTTCCGTGCCCCAGGTGTTTGCCGGCGGTTCAACATACGCATTGGGATTGAACCACTGCACAAACTTGTTGCCGTCGACGGTTTGAATCTTGTGGCTCACCCCCGAAAACGGGTTCGATACCCGGTTGACGCGCTGTGTGTATTCTCCCGTACCGCTGGTGTCATCGCCGTTGTAGACAGTGATCGGCTGGCCGCCGTTGAAGGCGAAAGCCGTATTAAGCTCCCATCCTCCCGAAAGCAGCTTCATCGTTGGCGCGGAGGGAATCATGTAGTTCACGTATCCCTTGAAAGAGTTGCGCGTATCGAAGTCCGAGTTGCCGTAGTCACCTTTGAAGTTGTAGCTGTCTTGCGGCAGCGCGCCACGATACGCCGTCACTTCATCGAGGTTGTGACCCCATGTGTACGAAGCCTGCGCGATCACACCATGCCAGTTCGAGGTGCGGAACACAGCCTGAAGTGAGTTGTAATTCGATGTCCCGATGCTCTCAATCTGGTTGATGTCGGAGTAGTAGTTCCCCCCAAAGGCGGTTCCGTCTCCAACATATGCGCCCGGCGCTCCACCCAGATACGGCTGATTGATATTGAGCAGGCTAAGCAGCTTGCGCCCTTCGCTTCCAACATAGCCGAGTTGAAAGAAGGCCTTTCCCACCTGCCGTTCAATCTGCAGATTGAAGTTGACGTTATACGGCGAACGGAAATTCTTGTCGACGCTGAAAACACCGCAAGGATTCACAGCACACGAGAGGGTTGAGGTGGGAATGATTTCCTGCCCGGGCACGATCTGGGCGGGGCTGCCTGTGCTTGCCGCAGTGGTCAAAGTAAACACTGGATTGCTGCCGCCGGGATTGCCTTCGAGTCCGTTGGGAGCGGAGTTTCCGGGACGATTGTCCAGGAACGGATTCGCATTCGGCGTGTCAAAGAAAATGCCGCCGCCGCCGCGAATAACCGTCGCCTGCGATGACTTGGGACGGTAGCTGAAGCCGATACGCGGGCTAAAGCTGGTATGGTCGGGCTCGTAGATGCTGCCGATGTCCGCACCCTGAAACGCAATGCCTGTGGTTGTCAGTCCCGGCCGGAACACCGAAAGATCCTTCTTGCTATCGTGCATCGGCTGCAGGTAGTCATAGCGAATCCCAAAATTGAAATTCAAATTCGTGGACGCCTGGAAGCTATCCTGGGCAAAGATGTCATAACCCGACGAAAACACCAGCCGCTCGGGATTTCCAACAGCAATGGAAGCCTTGGTCATATAGCCTGCGAGAAAGTCGGCGAGCGAAGCGACGTCCTGATCTTCCGTATTCCACGGCACCGACCCGTCACCGTTCGGACCCTCGCCACCGAGAAACTGGTAGTTGCCGATGGCATGCCGGTGATAGAACTCATCCACCTGGGCGCGCCGGAATTCCCCGCCAAGGCGCAGCTGATGCTTGCCCTTGACGATGTTGAAGGCTTCGTCGATAACTCCCGTCACGTCCTGACGGCCTTCGGGAGGCGTATTGCCGGTTGGTTCGAAATCGTTGCCAATCTGAATATTCGGCGCATTCGGAAACGGCGCTCCGGTGATGAATCCGGCGTCCGTCACGCTTGTAAAGTTCGTGTTGGCATCGGAGAACGTCTGGTGGAAGTAGTTAACCGCAGCAGTGATGCTGTTGCTGATTGAAGGCGAAATCACCCAGTTGTGACCGGCCGAAAAATTGTAAACGTGGATCGGGCCGATTTCGAAGAAGTAGGGATTGATGTCGGTCGTTCCCACCGGCGCCGTCTGATTTCCCTGCCCCATGAAGGCACGCGCGTAGATGCTGTGCTTGGAGTTGAACGTATGATCGATCTTCGCGACACCGTTATAGCTATATCCAAATTCGGGCGCAGCCGACTGGAAGAAGCCAGGAGTCGTTCCAGAAAGCAGGTTCGCAGGCCATAAAAGCGCAATTAGCTTCTGAGTAGCAGGATCGACGGCAACACCTGCGTCGGTAAGCAATTGCATCGCCGCGGCCTGGTAGTACGCGTTGGGCTCAAGGCCGGAGTTACCGGTTGCGATGTTGAACTTCTGCTTCTCGAAGTTTGTGAACCAGAAAGTGTGATCCTTCCAGAACGGTCCACCGAGCGAGGCGCCCCACTGCACATTCTCAAGCGGCAGATCGCCGAGCGTATTGAAGGGGTTGCTCTCAGCAAGAGCCTGATTTCTTTCGTAGTAGTACATGGAACCATGCAGGGCATTGGTTCCCGACTTCGTGACCAGGTTTACGCTTCCCCCGGGATTTCTACCGACTTCGGCAGAAGACTGCGTCTGCAGGCTGAATTCTTCAATGGAATCGATAGGCAACGTGACACCGGCGATGTTTTCAACGCCGCCCTGGTTGACGGCAGGAATGTTATGCCACCAGTCGTTGTTGTCGGCGCCATCGATCTGCCAGTTGACCTGATTTCCGCGCGTTCCATTCACAGAACCGAAACCGCCCAGTGCGTAACCCGCAAATCCCGGCGCCAAGCCGATCATCTGCGTGAAGTCGCGGCCATTCAAAGGAATGTCTTGAACCGTCGTCTCCGGAATATCGGTCGTCTGCGTCGCTGAAGTCGTATCAAGCGCAAGCCCCGACGCAGACACCTCAACCGTTTCGCCGGTAGCCTGCACTGAAAGCTTTACCGGCAGTGTGTAGATCACTCCCGCGGTTACCGGGACATTCTTGATCACCGATTCTTTGAATCCAGAACCAGTTATCTTTACGGTGTAGGCACCGAGCGGCATGTCCTGGAAACTGTACTCGCCCGCGCTGGAAGTCACGGTCTTATGGGTTACGCCCGTTGCAGCATCCGTGGCTTCAACCGCTGCGCCTGCGACCACCGCACCGGACTGATCCGTCACGGTTCCGTTGATTCCGCCCCGAAACGTCTGGGCGACGCTGCTGATTGGCAAAGCGACCGCAAGGGCAACCGCCATGAACATTGCGCTGAATACACTTCGGGTACGTCGGTGGACCATGTGTACTAACCTCCAGAATCTTCAGTAATTTGTTGGTCTGCGCCCTTGAAAAAGTACCACCGCCTATATGGCGAATAGGGCGTCAAAATGCCCGCAAACAGGCTTATTTTTCTTTGGGATGTTTAGAGGGATGGAAAGTGTGGGGTTGGGATTCCATTCCCAACAATAGATTGCAACCAAATAAAGAAGCAATAAGGAAACCCGTAAAAACCATTTCGTGTTTCGCACATGGCGGGCTCCCTGGTCTACTTCTTTCCAATGCCGAAAGGATCTGACACCTTAAGTGAAGAGGGGGTTGCGCGCGGCCTTGGAAGGTCGTGCGAGAGCATATTACGTGATTCTGCTCACCTGAGCCCGTGCGCCCAGGCACATCCTGCCCACGTCTTCAGTGCGACGCTTCTGCGTATAAGGTGTGTGTCATGTCGGACGCCGGACTCAACCGATGGGCCCATCCAACTGTAATTCTGGTCGCAACGGATCTCAGCGATCTGGACCGGCTCATCCCCTTCGCGCTGCAACACGCTCACCAGTCGAATGCGCGCATCATCCTGCTTCACGTTCTCGGCCCGGGGGCCGAATTCGCAGCCAACGCTGCAGGTATGCCCTATTACGATCCGACCGGCGCGATCGATTTTGCGATCAAGACCATGGAGCCCTGGAGGATGAAAATACGCGGCCAGGATATTGCTTGCGATTCCCTCGCCCGCGAAGGGACGCCCGCACAACAGATCATCGCCGCCACGCGCCAGTTCAACGCACATCGTCTATTTCTCGGAACTCGAAGCCGGAGCAAGGTCAGCAAACTTCTTCTCGGCTCCGTGGCAGAACAAGTGCTGCGCTCGGTAAATCTCCCGGTCATTACCGTGGGACCCGAGGCTCATCTCGAGGTGGCCGGCATCGCCCGCCAAAGGGTCGTCCTGCATGCCACCACGCTAAGAGAGACCTCAAGCCCGGGCGCAGCGCTTGCCTGCAAGATTGCCTCCGACTGCAATGCGAAACTCGTCCTGCTCCACGTGTTGCCTCCTGTCGACGAGATGCAGAGCGAACACCTGCCTGCAGGACTGGACTCGACAGCGATGCGTGAGTTGCGCTTTCTGGCGGCGGAGATCAGCGCCACCGACACCTGTTGCGTCGAGGTGGATACTCGCGTGGCGCACGGTCATCCCGCAATCGAGATCCTTGCAGCTTCAGTGGATCTCGGTGCGGATCTCATCGTGCTGGGGTCGACGCATCACCTGACGCTTTACAACCTCACCCACGACCGCACGGTCTACCGCGTACTGGCGCATGCTCGCTGCCCGGTGCTCACCCTTCGCGACGAAGAAGAAGTACCAGACCCGATTCCGCCGGAGCACGACAGAATCAGCCTCTAGTTAAATTCGGATGGCGCTACTACCACACCATTCGACGCGCAAAGCTAACCGCTAAAAACCAAACCACCCGTTCGCCCGCGCTGCGTCGAGCTGTTGTTGAAGATTTGCCCACAGCGCCGGACATCCAGCCTGCACCGCGGGCCCATTGCGCTTGATCACCTGCTCATAGCGGATTCCGTTCTCGCGCCAGCTCTGCCCGTTGTTGGCGAGATTCAGAATGATGGGAATCGACCGGTCCATGGCATGTGCGAACTTGGCTTCCGGCGTCTCGGCTGCTTCAAACTCGTGCCACAGCGCTTCGAATTGATCGCTCAATTCACCCGGCAGAATCGCGCAGATTCGTTTGACAGCGGCCTGTTCGGCGATCTTGCGCTGCTCCATGCCTTCCGTTGCATACGCGATGATGTCGCCCGTATCGATCTCACCGATGTCATGCAGCAAAAGCATGCGAATGACGCGCTCCAGTTTGATCGGACCTTCGGCATAGCGCGACAGGGCCATCGCAAGCACGGCAAGCTGCCAGCTATGTTCCGCGGAGTTCTCAAAACGCGCGAGTCCCAGCGGTCGCGTCTTGCGCTCCACGCCCTTCAATTTGTCGACTTCCCGAATGAAATCGATCATTGGTTGCAGTGTTTCTTCCCGAGACACAGACACAGCTCCTCTCAGCAGTGCGAAGGTACTCAGGGAAGAAGTTTACGCGGTAAGGCGTTCGAGCTGGTCGGGCTTGGAAATCGTCATGCTGGCGCCCTTGATCACGATCCACTGGTCGCGGCGAAATTGATTCAGCAACCGCGTCACAGTTTCGCGCGAAGTACCGGCCATGTTGGCGATTTCTTCATGCGTGAGCGCCATGGTGAAGCGAATCTCCGGCTTCCCGTTGGAAGAAGCTTTGCCCCAGTCAAGCAGCAACCGCGCCAACCGGCCCGCGGCAGAACCCGAAAGCGCCAGGCGCTTCGCATCGTGAAAGACTGTGAGGTACTCGCCCGACAGCGACTGCGCCGCATGCATGCTGGCAATTCCGTGCCGCCCCAGAAAGTCGATGAACTCCTGCTTGCGAATCGTCTTCACCTGGCAGGGCTCAATGGCTTCGGCTGTCACTTCGTGCGGAACGTTGGCCAGCACCGCGCTCAAGCCCATCACATCGCCCGGACCGGCAATTTTGAGGATCATGGTCTTGCCATCGCGCGATGTCGACGAAATCTTGACCTGACCGAAACAGATGATGAAAACGTTCCGAGCAGCATCGCCTTCGGTAAACAGCTTTGCCCCTCGTGCATGGCTCATCATGATTCCGATGCTGTCGAAATCCTGAAGCGCTTCCGATGTGAGGTTGCAGAACATCCGCAGATGGCGATGCTCGCAATTCAAACAATCTTCCGGGGGGTGATGAGAGTGCAGTCCAGCCATAAATATTCCGAAGAATTGTTCAGAGTATATCCCACTTCTTCTACATCTCGATACGGAGAGGACCCTAAAACATGTTTCTTTTGAATAACTTTTCCAGACATTGAAGGTCCGATTCACTCAATGCAAATCAATATCTCCATGCGTCCCTGCCGTGGGTCTCCGCCGTTGTCCCGAAAGCTTCGCAACACAGCACATGCCATATGCCCTTGATACTTCACGAGCTAGCTCCTCCAGCAGCCGCATTCTGAGGATCGGATACAACTCGAACGCTCGCTGCAAAGCCTCTTTCGGCAGCCGCATCGCCGTACCCTTCGATTGCCCGATAAGGGTATAAGTGTGACGTACATCACCCAACATTGCGGCCAGTTCCACCACTTCGCCCGCGCGCACCGTTCCCAGCGTCAGCCGCGCATCCATGCGCGCCGCCTTGCGCAGAAGATAGCCGGAAATCGGTATATACAGGCCCCTGCACACATCGTTCTGCTGGAAGAGGATGTCGCCCGCATCGAATTCAATGCTCTCCGCCGACGCATTCAGCATATTGCCGACTGTCGGCGGGCACGCCAGCAGTTCCGCAATCGGGTGCGGCGCGGCGACATCACGTCGCTCCGGTCTTGGCTTCGGTTGCATCGTCCCTTCTCCCTTTTCCGGTTCGGACAGGTGAGTTGCCGGTCGGTCGCGGTTCGATCGTCCGCGCATCTGCGGTTCGCTCATCGGAATCCGGCTTCTTCCCTCGCCATACGCGGCAACTCGTCTTTCAATCAGTGCCACTCGTGTGAATGCGGCTTCTCGCTCCACGATTCCGCCTTCTTCCTGTTTCAGCGGACGTTATCAGGATCGCGCGCCGGAACAGACTGCTTGTTCTCCTGCCGCGACCGTTGCCGCAGGCGGAACACAAAGCACCGGCACACGCGACCTTGCCAGCAGGGTGAATGCTGTGCCGTGCGGCCCCGGCGTTTCACTGGCGCGCTTCACCCCAATCACCAGCACACTGGGTTGGAATTGTCCGATGGCCTCTACGATTGCATCGCCAGGTTTGCCATCTTTCACGATGCAGCGCACCGGAAAACGCCCCTCGCTTACAATTCCGAACTCCTTGATCGTTGTAGCGATGGGATTGAGAAACGCAATGGCCTCCTCGGGTTTCCGCGCGTGCACCACAATCAGGGTTCTGCGAAAGATCTCCGCCAGCGAACAGGCCGTTGCAATTGCCTCCGTCGTTGCCTCGTTGCGCTCCATAGCCAGCATCACCGGACCGCCCGGCACGGGGCGAAATGATCCGGCGTTATAATCCGCCGCTACCGCCAGCACCGGGCAAGGAGCCAGGCGCACCAACTGCTCCGCAATCGCTCCAACCACCACCGGCCCGGCACCCTGCCGCCCTTCTGTTCCGATCACAATAAGTCCGGCTTCGTATTGCCGCGCAACGTCCACCAGCATCTGCGCCACTTCTCCCTGGTGAACCTCCGAATGACTGTGGATCCCCTCGCGCACCAGGTCAGCGGACATCTGATCGAGTGTCGCGCGAGCCTGCTCTGTCAGATTGCGCAAAACCTTGCCGGGAACCGCAGCGACCGAAGCATAGTCCAGGGGATCAAGCCCATGGGCCAGCACGATCCGCGCGCCGTACGCATGGGCCAGCTTGCGTGCGTATTCCAACGCTGCATCCGCGCGCCCATCCAGATCGGTCGCTACAACAATCGTCTTCAAACCAGAAGCGAGACTCATGACATCCCTCGTTGCGCCAAGCTGAGTTGGCGCGGGTGCGCCGGTTGAGGCGGGGCCTGATGTTTACTGAGTCTGCTCTTGCATCCGGGGCGCAGCAGTGACCGCATTCACTCCCTCCTGTGACTGTGGTCACAAATGGCAGGAAAGAAGGAACTTAGAGCTCTTCGCACGCCGGGGAGATCACCCCTGCACGGTGTACACACTTAAGTCCAATGCGTTAGGCTTCTTCCCGTCATGAAAAACCACCCGATCGCCTCAACTCAATCGTTTGTGCAAGTTGGTTGCTTCCGCTTCGCCGTCGCTTTCTTTGCCTGCCTGCTCTGCTTTTGCAGCCTGACGTTCGCGCAGGCCCCTTCGCCGGACTCGCCCGCGATCGAAGCCCGCGCCAAGGTAATGCTGGCCAAACTCACCCTCGCCGAAAAGATCAAGCTCATCGGCGGGGTCGACGGCATGTTCACCACCGCCATGACCGCCATAGATCTTCCTCGCCTCAAAATGTCCGACGCCTCCGTCGGCGTCCGCACCTGGGGACCAACCACCGCCTATGCCGGCGGCGCCGCACTTGCCGCTACATGGGACCCGCATTTCGCAAAAGAGCTCGGCGAGAGCCTGGGTCGCGACGCCCGCGCCCGCGGAGTCAACTTCCTCCTCGGACCCGGCGTCAACATTGCCCGCTCACCGGTTAGCGGACGCAACTTTGAATACCTCTCCGAAGATCCTTATCTGAATGGCGCACTCGTGGTGCCCTATATCGAGGGCGTACAGTCCCAGGGAGTGAGCGCCACCGTCAAGCACTTTGCGCTCAACAACGAGGAGTACAACCGGCACAACGTGGATGTCGAAGTGGATGAGCGCACCATGCGCGAGATTTACCTTCCCTCGTTCGAAGCTGCCGTAACCAAGGGCCACGTCACCGCCGTGATGGACTCCTACAACCTCATCAACGGGCAGCACGCCACGCAAAACAATTTCCTCAACATTAAGGTCCTCAAGGGCGATTGGGCATTCAACGGCATCCTCATGTCCGACTGGGACGCAACCTACGACGGCGTCGCCGCAGCCAACAACGGACTCGATCTCGAAATGCCTTCGCCGCGCTTCATGAACGAACAGACACTCCTCCCAGCCGTCAACAGCGGCGTCGTTAAAGAAGCAACCATAGACGACAAGGTGCTGCGGATACTCAGCGTGGCGCTGCGTTACGGCTGGCTCGACCGCCCGCAGTTCGATCCTGCCGATTCGACGTACTCCGTCGCCGATCGCCCCGTGGCCCTGAAGGGCGCTCTTGAAAGCATCACCCTTCTCAAGAACGAAAGCCACATCCTGCCGCTCGATGCCTCCAAAGTCAAAACCATCGCTATCCTCGGCCCCGATGCATGGCCTGCCGTGACCGGTGGCGGTGGTTCTTCTCAGGCCGATGCATTTCAGCCTGTCAGTATTGTGACCGGAATTGCGAACCTTGTCGGGCCTGAGGTTCACGTGCTTTACGCCCGCGGTCTTCCTGAAATGGATGAAATTTTCCGGCAAACGCATTGGGAGCAGGGCCTGCAGGCAGCGACCTATCCGAGCAAAAACTTCACTGGCTCCGCGGAAACAGCAACGCCGCACGATATCAACAACTACAAGCAGGAGTGGTGGGGCCCCCAGGACAAAACACCGCGCAGCATTCGCTACACCGCTTCGTTCAAGGCCCCGAAGGCGGGCAAATACCTCGTGCTTGCGGCCGCATCCGGCAACGATCACTACTCGGTCAGCGTCGACGGCAAACAAATCATCGAGCAGGTACAGATTGAAGGTCAGTACCCCGAGTCTGCTTCCATCGACCTCGCCCCCGGGCAGTCCATCCGCGTCGTCGCCGACTATCTTCCCGGCTTTGTCGGCAACCGCTTCGGGCTCGGCATCGTCAACGAGTCAGACATGATCTCGGAAGACGTGAAAAAGTTCGCCTCCATCGCTGACGTGGTCGTTGTCGCAGCCGGCTTCAGCCCGTCGACTGAAAGCGAGGGCTTCGATCGCAGCTTCACGCTGCCCTGGGGTCAGGATGCGCTCATCGAAGCCGCAGCCGCGGCGAATCCTCACACCATCGTGACCTTCATCGGCGGCGGTGGATTCGACACCCACCGCTGGCTCGACAAGGTGCCGGCGCTGGTGCACGCATGGTATCCCGGCCAGGAAGGCGGGACGGCCATCGCCGATGTGCTCTTTGGCAAACACGACCCGGAAGGTAAGCTACCCGTCAGCTTCGATCGCAGCTGGCAGGACAATCCCTCGTATCCCTACTACTACCCAATCAAGGGCGCGGACACAAAGCTGCACGTCATCGAAAACAATCATTCGCCGGTCGACTACGATATCCCTCACGTCAAGTACGGCGACAAGCTCATGGTCGGCTATCGCTACTGGACGACCACCGGTGAGCATCCGCTCTTCCCGTTTGGATTCGGACTCAGCTACACCACGTTCAAGTTCGCAAACATCAGCGTTCCCGCAACCGCAACGTCTGGATCGACCGTACCCGTCAGCTTCGACGTCACAAACACCGGCGCCGTGGAAGGCGCCGAAGTCGCGCAACTCTACGTCTCGGATCCTTCCGCCAAAGCTTCGCGGCCAGAGCGCGAACTGAAAGGCTTCGAGAAGGTCGATCTCACCCCCGGCGAAACAAAGCATGTGACGCTCTCGCTCGATGCGCGCGCCTTCAGCTATTGGGACGAAGCGAAGCAAGATTGGACCATCGATCCCGGCAAGTTCGTCATCCACGTCGGAGATTCCAGCGAGAACACCCCGCTACAAGCCGACCTCACGATCGACTAGGATTTTCTCCTGGGAATGGAAAGGGCCCGCCGTTAGTCCCGGCGGGCCCTTTCCTGACGGATCGAAACTAATCGTGATCCTGATCGCCATCCGTCGCCGGCTCACTCAGCCACGGAGTGAACAGGACATTCGGACCACTGGTTGTGGAGCAATTCCCTGAGCCCGGTCCCTTGGCACATCCCCAATAGTTTTCGCTGGCGATGATTCCGCCCTTGCAACTCGGGTCGTCGAGGGTGCAGACGTTGGCTACCCCTACCTTCCCGCCACGCAGATCGTTAAGATGAACATTCACCCACGCCGGTGTGTTAAATGCAACGTCAATATCCTCATCCGTAATCACGTTGCCGGAAATGATGGTGCCGTAGATCGGTGTCCCGCCGCCGCCACTGTTAATGTTGATGCCCACGCGCCCACCTGTCGCGGTGTCATCCACGTCTGCGAGATTCTTGGCAATGTAGTTGTCGGTGATTACGTTGCCGTTCATGTCGTCAGCCGGCAATCCGAAGTTCGGTCCCACATGCGAATGGAGCGCGACGCCGCCGATTCCATTGCTGACGAGCTTGTTATGGGTGATCACGTTTTGTGAAGCGCGCCCCTGCCCGATGCCGTCAGAGAACAACCCGACGCCCGCTCCCCCAACGGTGACTCCGTTATTTTCCACGTCATTGCCATCGACCGTGATGTGAAATACACCGTGATGTTTTGACCCGATTGCACCCACCGGAGGATGAGATGCGAGCACAATGCCGCACTCACCGGGGTTATCGTTGACGCTGTTATGCGAGATCAGAATGTCGTGGCTTGCTCTAGTCTCATCTGAGATCAGAATGCCGTCATCGTTCTTCGTGATTGTGTTTCCGGATATCGTCGAATCCCAAACGCCGATCAGGTGCAAACCGCCGCCGCAGTCGCCGGTCTCATCGAGTTCGAAGGACGGCTGGCCCGGGCACGCTCCGGGGTTGCCGGTAAACACCGCTGTGGCTTTGGTATTGTTCGTGATTTTGTTGTCGCGAATGGTCACGTCGGACGCGCTCACAACAAGAACGCCTTCCCAATTTGCATTCTTGACCGTGAATCCGGCAATCGTCACGTGAGCCAGACCAGCGTTGTCGAAGCCATCGACGAAGATCCCGTCCGCGAGACCCGTCGCATCAATAATCGAAGCGCCCGCGCCCGCGCCGATCAGCGAGAGTGGCATGCCGATCACAACATCTTCTTTGTAGGTACCGGGACCGACGTTGATCACGTCCATGGCCGAGGCATGAGCAACGGCAGCTCCAATTGTGGTGTAGCATCCATGCGAACCCGAAGAGTTCACACACAGGGTTGCGGCCGAGAGACTCTGCGACCAGCCGGCAACCAGAAGAGAACAACACAGAACTAACGCAGCGCGAATTTTTGCAGGGGACATGGGGACCTCCAGGGAATATAACCTGAGGACCCAATTCTCCGCGTGCTCATTGCGAGCGTCAAGCAAAAACTCAATCAATTCAAGCGATTCGAAAAGACTCCGAAACCATGAGCAAAAAGTGGCAATAACTTGCCAACAGACACACCCTGGCTCGTCCCGAATCTCGCGAACGAAGCGGTCAGTGTTCGTCTATTTCGCGGTCAGTGTTCGTCTATTTCTCAGTGGAAGCAAGCGGCGCAGGCAAACCAACTTCGCTCGCCGGCAGCAGTGTGTGCGTTTCCCACCAATGCTGGATAACGTTGTTCCACGCGTTGCCGCGCCCTATCCACATCTCCGCAGCACGATCATAGCGATCCATGTTGTTCGCCAACCAGTACGGGCGATTGTCGCGAAGCCATGCATCGTGGAAAAGCTGTCCAAGCTGCGAGTACCCGTCGCGAATGTCTTCGAGCCGGCCGTTATTCGATCCGATCGTGTACAACGCCTCCGACACCTCGCTCCACCGGCTCTTGTCGCCTGCCGCAGCCTGCGCCTTCGCATAAAGCGCCGCACAATCCTCAGCATCCTCAAATTTTGCGCCGATAAAATCAATGCGCCGCGCGCCCAGTTCCATCGCGTCAAGCGCCTCCTGGTTGTCGAGCTTCGCCGCCGCGCGAGCCTGCGCCAGCAGCGTGATGGCTTTCTCCGCGTGAAGCCGCAGCTCCGATGCAACCGGATCGAGCTTCACTGCGACCTGTTGGCCTTCCGGCGAAAATGGATCGACCCAGAATAGCGAATCCTGCGCATCGTAGAGACCGGCCTTCTTCAACGTCGCGTGCGCCGCCATCAGTTCCTGCTGCGCCTCGCTGATCTTGCCCGTTTCATCGCCGTGAAACGCCTGCCCGTACGAGGCAGTGAACGCATCCTGCGAACTCTCGCCCGGCTGCCATGCCGCCGCTCCACCAAATAGAACACCAAACCAGTTCTCGTCGAAGATGCCTTCACCATCATCGTTCCATACCGTATTCAGCATCCCCTTCGCGCCAAGCTTCTGCCCGTCCCGCACAAACGCCCGAATATTGCCGAGCGTTTCATTGTTATCCGGATACACGCGGTTCCAGTTATTCACGCCCGTCGCCACCCACGTCTCGAGCCCCGATTTGAGGAACGGCTCCAGGTTCTTCGTAAAGTCCGGCTGCGCGTCGTAGTGCCACGAGACCGCAATCATATCCTTGGGCAGCGTGCCAACCAGTTCCGGCGAGTTCTCCGCAATATCTCCCCAGAACAGCAACCGCTTGTGCAGCGGCGCAAGCTCCGCGTGAATCTGCGAGAGAAAGCCGAGATAGACCTTGCCCAATCCCTGCTGCGCCACCTCGTCGTGCGTACGCCCCAGTCCAAGCTGCGAAGTTTCATCCGCGCCGATGTGTGCATACGGCCCCGGAAACACCTTCGCCAGTTCGCCAAACCATTCGCCAATCTGCGGCAGGCTTCCCGGATCGCCCGGCGCCAGCACCGCCCCGCGCGGAGTTTCCCCAAGCCCCGAATACGCCTCGAACTTCAACACATGATGCAGATGCCCGAAGGCCTCCTGCTCCGGAATGATCGTGATGTGATACTTCTTCGCGTACGCGACAAGCTCCCTTCCCTCGTCCGGAGTCATGGCTCCACCAGGAAACGCCGCCACCGGCGTGCTTGCATACGCAAACGTGTGTTCAAAGTACGGCGAGAAGATGTTGTACTTGTACGCCGCAAGCGTGCGAATTTCGCGCTTCAGGAAATCCATGTTCGGCAGCGGCCCGCGCGACCAGTCGTCCGATAATCCGCGATGCGGCATCGCCGGCCAGTCCCGAATCGTCGGCATCAGCAGCACTGCATCTTTCCCCGCCCCGCGTACAAGCTGCTTCGCCGTCTGCGCACCATAGAAGAGGCCCGCGTCCGTTTCCGCGCTCACCACCAGTTCTCGAGCAGACACGGGCCCCAGCGCGTAGCCTTCTTCTGGCTTTTCGAACCGCTCCTTCGCTCGCTCCTTGCGGATGCGCTCCAGTCGAATGATGGCTGCGTTTGCTCTTCCGACAGCGACTCCGCGCTCCTTCAGCGACTCTTCAAGGTCCTTCGCGGCAAACACATCCTCAGCATTTCTGTCGGAGATAACACGCACGCCGGCCAATCCAATCGCAACCGACTTCACCGCCGTGCACTCCCGCGGCGCAGGCACCAAATGCAAATCGGCGCACGTCGGCACCGCAACCGGCTGCGCAACCGCGCCAACTCCGGCACACACAAATAGCAATGAAACCAAGAAAGAAATGAGACGCATGGAGACCTCGCCCAAACCAAATTTGCAGCAAGGCTATAGCATCGCTGCCCTGCCTGTATATCTGGAAATAGTCATTTCGACATCAAATGATCAAATATTCGCCTATCCGATGCCGAAACGCTCGCCCGCTCCCGCCGCCGCAGCGCAGGTACAGCTTGCGCCGGCTTGCCAAATTCATACAGCGCCCTTTGCGACAAAAGTGGGAAAGCACGAACATCGCGCTCACCCTACCATCCGCCCCAGCATCTCCCCCGACTTCAGCTTCCTCTCCATATGCCGCTCCAGCGACTGCATCGCAAACCGACGCAGATCTTGCCCGCGCCTCCGCGGCCAGGGCTCCCCCGCAAACACCGCCACCGGCGCCCGCAGCATCTTCAGCGCCAGTTGCCACGAATCAGCCGACAACTCGTTCGCATTCCCCGCACGATGTACATGACAAAATAGCCCATCGGCATAATCATTGAAGCTGACCTGACCCGGTATCAGAACTTCCCCGCACGCCGTGCAATGCGCTATATCCGGCAGCAACCCCATCAGCCGTGTCATCCATAGCGCGAAATACGTCAGCGGCATCCACGGCTGCTCCACCGTCGTCTGCTCCAGCACTGAGACGATCAATCGAAATACCGTCTCCTGCGGATCGTGCTCGGGCAGCACCTGCTCCAGCACCTCGGCAAAAAAGCTCAGCACCGTCAGCCGTGTCGCATCCACCGGCAGCGAGAGCGGCGAGCGAATGATCTCCAGTTGATCCAGCCGTACCAGGTCCTGTTTCGGCCGCTCGGCAAACCATGCCCGGGCCACCGTCATCGGCTCCAGCGCGCCGCCAAACCGCTTGCGAGATCTCAACGCCGACTTCGCAACGCCGGTCATCTTGCCGTAATCGCGCGTAAAAAAGCTCACCACCAGGTCGGCCTCATGCACCGGCCACGTCCGCAGCACCACGGCTTCTGACGTAAGGACTGCCACAACCCTCCCTCAACCTGTCCAAACGCACAAACGCGCCCGCCGTAGCGGACGCGTTTTGACATCACGCAAACGTATCTGCGTTGAAACTCGACTACCGACCGAAATGCTCGGCGTTCTTCTGCGTAAAGTGCGCCCACTTCTCCGGCACATCGTCTTGCGCGAAGATGGCCGACACCGGGCACGCTGGAACGCACGCTCCGCAATCAATGCACTCGACCGGATCGATAAACAGCTGATCCGCCGCGCCATGATCGGCCTCGTCCTTTTTGGGGTGGATGCAATCGACTGGACAGGCGTCCACACAGGCGGTGTCCTTGGTGCCGATACAGGGTTCTGCGATTACATAGGCCATTTCTCAATATCTCCGACAGAGTTGAAGTCTCGACGCTGATAGTAGCACACGCCCCCAAGGCCTGACTGCCGCCCGGACCACCAGCGTTTTGCCATGCGGGAATTGCCGTCGCAGTCTTCAAAAACTTCACAATCTTGTGGGAAATGGTGCCCCAGACGCGGATTCTCAGACCTGGGTGGGATGTACAAATTCCGTCTTACAAATGTGCCGATCGCAGACTACTCCAGCCCCTTGGCCCGCAACTCGCGCATGGCCGCAAACTCTCCCGGCGTCGGAATCGGCGCCAGCCCGCGCCCCGCAAATAAATCCACGAACATCCCCACCATTTCGTCGTGAATCAGTCCATTCGTCACCAGCACCTCGCTGCTCTCGAGCCGGAACGGTCCCCCCGCGAAATCCGTCACGCGGCCACCCGCCTCCGTCACCAGCAAAACCCCCGCCGCCGTATCCCATGGGTTCAGGTTGAACTCCCAGAATGCCTCAAGCCGCCCGGCCGCCACATACGCCAGGTCCAAAGCCGCTGAACCCGCGCGCCGTACCCCATGCGAACGCAAAGTGAACTCGTGATAGAAGTGGATATTCGGGTTCTGGTGCCGCTTGCGGCTCGGAAACCCGGTCGCCACCAGTGCCTCTGCCAGGTGCGGCGTCTTCGAAACATGCAGCGGCTTACCGTTCAACCTCGCACCGCGTCCCAACTCCGCCTCAAACAACTCGTCTCGCATCGGGTCGTAGATCACCGCCGCCTGAATCGTTCCATCTTCATCCGGCTTCAGTCCGGCCCGGCGCTGCTCCAGCCCCAGCGATACGCAGAACTGCGGAAAACCATGCGCGAAATTCGTCGTCCCGTCTAGCGGATCGACGTACCACCGAAGCTCCTGGTCCATCCGTTCCCGCGTTCCCTCTTCGCCGAACATTCCATGCTCAGGAAACGCCTCACCCAGCCGCGTGCGAATCAGCGTCTCCACCGTGCGGTCGGCCACCGTCACCAGGTCCACGTCGCCCTTGTATTCCGTGGCAACGCCGTCCGCGAAGAACTTGCGAAGCCGCGCGCCCGCTTCCCGCGCGATCTCTGAAGCTTGCGGAGTCCAGGTCATCTTTGTTGCCGTCGATGCAGCAGTCTCGCTCACGCGCCGGCCTTCCGCACCGGGATCTCACCCGAGCCATTCCGCGTTCCGCGCCGTCGGGCAGTCTCGGTAATCGTTTCAATCTGGTGCTTGTAGATAAACAGATTGGGCTTGCCTTCGCGCGTAAGGCGCAGCATGCCGTCATCGAAATACTCAATCCAGCCGCGCACCACTTCCCCGCCGCGCAGCTTTACGGCCACCGGAACCTGCCGCTCGCTGAGCGAACGCAAATAGAGGGCTTCTTGTCCCGTTTCGCCGGGAGGAGGCGTTTTCGCATGCCGGCGCGAAGGTATCGCTGGAGTCATAGTGCCATTTTAGATGCAACAAACAATCACGATGGTTGATAAAGCATGAAAGTCGCCTGGACATTCAAAAAATGCGGCGCGAAATCAATGCCGACTTGGAACCTCCCGGCCCAGCGATTGCCGGAAAAACAGCCGATGCACAGCCGAATCAAATCACCCTCTTCACATAGTCATTCGAGTGGAGTACTATGCCGTTGCATAGTCATTCGAGTGGAGAGATCGCTCATGGTATTCAAAAAACCGCCCGAAGCCGGAGAGATTCTGCAGGGCACGCTGGATATGCTGATCCTGCGCACGCTGGTTCTGGGCCCCGCACACGGCCATACCATCGCACAGGCCATCGAACGGACCTCCGAGAACGCGCTCGAAGTCGAGCAGGGTTCGCTTTACCCGGCGCTTCACCGTCTTGAGGACCGCGAATGGGTCTCATCCGAGTGGGGCGTCAGCCAGAACAATCGCAAAGCAAAGTTCTATCGGCTCACTACCAAGGGCCGCAAAGAACTCAACGCCGCGGCCGGACGCTGGCGGAAAATGACGCGCGCCATCGGCCTCATCCTCGGGGAATCGATCGAATCGTAGGAGGACACCGTAATGAATTCACAACGGTTTTCTGATCGGACCAGGAAGGACCAGGAGTTTGCCCAGGAGATTGAATCTCACCTTGCCCATGAAGCGGACGCGAACATCGCGCGTGGGCTCGACCCGGAGGAGGCGCGGCGACAGGCATCTCTGCGCTTCGGCAATCCGCGAACCGTGCGTGAGCGCGAATGGCGTTACCGTTCCCTTCCCTGGATCGATGACTTGGGTCGCGACCTGCGATTCGCGCTCCGCTCCCTGGCCAAGGCACCGGCCGTTACGATCATCGCCGTTGTGGTGATTGCCGTTGGAATCGGAGTCAATACCGCGGTCTTTTCGGTGATCGACGCCGTCCTCCTCAAGCCCCTGATGTATCCCAATCCCGACGAATTGGTTTCGCTGACAGAAACAACCCCGCAAGGAGCATTCGCCGTAGCCAGCGTTCCCGAGTTCAATTTGTGGCGTCAGCAGAGCAGCATCTTTCAGAAAGTCGCTGCCTATGATTTCGGGGGAGCCGGACTGAACCTCACCGGATCCGACCATCCGCAGCAGGTGCAGGGCATTCATGCGTCGGCAGAATACTTCGCCGTGTTTGGCGCTCCGGTCATCGCCGGCCGCACCTTCACCGCCGCGGAAGACAGTCCCAATGGCGGTCACGTCACGGTTTTGAGCTATGGCCTCTGGAAGAGCCGGTACGGCGCAGACCCCAAGATCGTGGGTTCAACCATTCAGCTGGATGGCCGGCCTTATCTGGTCATCGGCGTAATCGGCCCCGGATTCACTACCGATGCACCCGCCGACCTCTGGGTTCCCTTCCAATTCAACCCGAACTCGAAGGACCTTGCGCATTTCTTCACCGTGGCCGCACGCTTGAAATCGGGAGTCACAGCTGAAGAGGCCAAAGCCAATCTGCGCCTGGTTGCTGACCAGTTCCGCAGGCTCTATGGCGCCGACACCCTTCCGCGCGAAAGCGGATTTGGTGTGACTCCACTTCGGAAGGAGATCATTGGGGATATAGGCCCTCGCCTGCTCGTTCTGTGGGGAGCCGTCGCCTTTGTGCTTTTGATCGCCTGCGCCAACGTAGCCAATCTTCTGCTCGCCAGAGCTGCCTCGCGGAAACGGGAATTCGCGACCCGTGCCGCGCTCGGCGCCGGCCGCGGCCAGATCATCCGCCAACTCCTCGTCGAGAGTCTCACGCTGTCACTTACGGGAGGTCTCATCGGGCTCGGACTGGGATTCGCCGGAGTTCGCCTCTTGCTCCGAATCAATCCCGGCGATATCCCCCGCATTGGCGAAGATGGCTCGGCAATCACGTTCGACCCCAACATCCTGCTGTTCACTCTGGGCATTTCGATTCTCACCGGCGTCGTTTTCGGACTTGTGCCTGCGATCAGTGCGTCGCGTGCGAATCTAGCCGTCGCCCTGAACGAAAACGGCACTCATGCCAGCATGGGCATTCGCGGCGGAAAGCTCCGTTCAGGATTGGTCATCGCCGAGATGGCTCTTACCGTGGTTCTCGTCGTGGGTGCGGCGCTGCTCATTCGCACCTTCATGAACCTTGAATCAGTCAATCCCGGATTCGCGATGCATAACGTGATGAGCATGTCGATGTCAGTCAGCGGCGATCGCTTTCAAAAGACCGCGCCCGTAGCCCAGGTCATCCAGGAAGGAACCGACCGCCTCCACGCAGTTCCCGGCATCATCGATGCGGGCATAAGCAACTGCCTGCCCATGGTCGGCGGCTTCGGCATGAGCTTTGACGTTGTTGGCCGTCCCAAGGGAGACGCAAGATCCTCCGGCGGAGCGGGCTTTTGCTCCATCTCCTATGGATATGTCTCTACCCTCAAAATCCCGCTGCTGCGTGGCCGTAATTTTACTCGCCAGGACGATGCCTCGGCGCCAGGCGTCGCATTGATCAACCAGGCCATGGCCCGTCAATATTGGCCCAACAGCGATCCACTGAAAGACCGAATCCTCATCGGAGCCGGCGCCGGGCCGGCCTTTGCCGAGGGCCCACGACAAGTCGTCGGGGTCATCGGCGACACCCATGATCGCGGTCCGGATAGCGATCCCGCTCCCATGATGTACATCCCGCTCGTGCAGATGCCCGACCTCGAAACAGCGCTCAATTCGCAGGTCGCTCCGCTCTACTGGTTCGTTCGCAGCCAGGTCGATCCACACACTTTGGTGACTCCCATCTCCAACGCACTTCGCGACGCCAGCGGTGGCCTTCCCGTTGCGCATATCCGCACCATGGAAGAACTCGAAGCCGGGAATATCGCACGTCAGAGATTGAACATGCTGCTGCTGTCCGTCTTCGGCTTCGCCGGGTTGCTCATGGCGGCCATTGGTGTGTACGGGGTGATGTCCTACTCCGTTCAACAGCGCACACAAGAACTCGGCGTTCGCATGGCGCTCGGCGCGCAAGCCTCGAATCTTCGCAATATGGTGATCCGCCAGGGAATGACGTTGACATTGATTGGGGTGCTTATTGGCGCCGGCGGTGCGTTCTGGCTCACAAAGTTTCTCGCCGGCTTCCTCTTCGGCGTCAAGCCGCTCGATCCCATTTCGTTCATCGCAACGCCGGTGTTGTTAAGCGTCGTCGCCCTTGTCTCGGTATGGGTGCCGGCACTGAGAGCGACCCGGGTAGATCCAATGAGTGCACTCCGAGTCGAATGAACGCGCTCTCGATGTTGTCAGCGAACGTCCGCGGCAGCCACTCAGGTTTTGCGTCCGTCGCTTACTTTCCCGGCGCCTTCGTCTGCGCCGCGCTGTTCGGCGCCGCCGCTTCCGGAGCCTTTTGCGGAGCCGCTTCGGCAGGCTTCTCCTGCGGCTGGGCAGCCGCTTTCTGCCGGCGATCTGCAGCCTTCTGCAATTCTTCGTCCTTCTTCGCCTTCTCCTCTGCCGCCTGCGCATCGGTTACGTAGCGAAAAACCTGCAGACGCCCCGGCTCCTGCTCTGTCGTGAAGATCCGGTTATTCTTGTCGATCGCCACGCCCGTAAGCGACCGGAATTGACCGGGCAGCTCCCCATGGCCGATCCCGACATACGTCAACAATTGCCCTTCCTTGTTGAACACCTGCAGCCGGTCATTCATCTGGTCGGCAACCCAGATATGCCCATCGGCGTCCACCGCGATTCCCTTCGGCCGTGCAAAATATCCCGGCCCATCGCCGTGCTTACCAAACTCGCTCACGAAGTTTCCGTCAGCATCGAAAATCTCAACTCGATTGTTCAACGTATCGGTCACATACAGGTTGCCGTCGGCGTCCACCGCCGCGCCCTGCGGAGCGCCGAAATCCCCCGGCGTCGTCAGAAAGTGATTCTTGCCGCCCGTGCCGATCCGCCGCAGCAGCTTCAACGTATCCGCGTCATATACCAGCACCTGGTCCTGCTGCGTGTCCACTACGTACAGAAAGCGGTTCGTCGTGTCGATCGCCAGCCCTACCGGATCGACAATTCCCTCCGCGATCTGGTTCTCTAATCCGTGCTTGGAATTGAAAATCAGCACCCGTTTCATCTTGCCATCGGAAACAAACAACCGGTCGTCATCATCGATCGCCAGCCCGTTGATCCAGCCAAAATGCGCGTCAATGCCATTGCGGATCATCTGGCAGTCGCGTGTCTCGGTGTTGAAAATGAAAATCGCTCCCACTCGCTGGTCGGCTACATAGACAAGTCCCTTCGAATCGATCGCGATCCCATACGGCCCGATCATCTGAAACGGAAAACTCTTTGGATTGATCTTCTCCGCATCTGACTGCCCGCCTGCCAGCCTGTCCATCCAGCTTGACTTCGGCTTGGCATTCGCTGTCGGCGTGTAATCGATCTTCGCCCCGGCAAAATAGTCCAGCCAGCGGATGCGCCCGATACTCGGCGGGCTCGGCCAAACCAGCTTGGTTGGATCGAATGAAAATTTCCGCGGCCCTACCTCCGCAGCAGGCGCGGTTTGCGTTTTCTTTTTCTTGGCTGCGCCGGCAGTCAACGGAAACGTAAGGCCCACCGCCAGCAGAAGCAGCACAGTGAACGGCTTGCGAGTGCGGATCGAATTGAAGAGGAAGCGAAACATCTCAATCTCCAGTTACTGCCGCGCGTCACATCGCTGCGTCGCTCGCGGCATTATTTCTCAGGCACCACCGTCTCATTCATGTTGAGCCGGTTCTTGTGGCAGTTGTCGCAAAACGCCATGTTGTTTACCTGGTCCTTCACCAGCAGATCGGGCTGCGCCGAAGCGTGCGGCTGATGGCACGAAAGACAACTCAGCGGTGTCTTCACCCTGCTCTGATTCGTCGGGTCCATCACGTCTGAAACCGGATGACCTTCCACCGGATGACCAAGGCCGTAGCGCAGCGGCAAAATCGGAACCTTGTTCTTCACGTAGTAGTCATCGGGCAATCTAACTGCACCGTTAAAGATGGTGAGCAGGTGATTCGCTTCATCCTTCTGCGGAGCCGAATCCGGGCCGTGGCACTCCAGGCACAGGCCGTTGCCCTTCACCCGCACCAGGTGTTCGTTATCGCCGCCGTGCGCCGTATGGCACGTGCTGCATCCCTGCGCGAACGCCGGCTGATGATGCACCGGCTTCTTGCGCAGATCGTCAATATCGCTGTGGCATCCCAGGCAGATACTCACCGCGTCGGTCTTCGGCAACCCCGGCTGGCTGCTCGCATGCGGAGTGTGGCAGTCCGTGCAATCGCCCGCCGCTCCCGGATGCGGCACCTTCGCCGAATCAATCTGTTTCGCCACATCGTCGTGGCACGTAACGCAAAGCGCCTTCGTGTCCGTCTGCGTCAGCACCACCTTGCCATCCTTCGCCGGCAGGTGGCAGGTGTCGCATCCATTCCCCTCGAACGGCGCATGCTGAAACTTCGCCATCAGCTTCGGAGAGTCCGACTGGTGCGGATCGTGGCATTGTATGCAGTTCGCCGTGCCGAAAGGCTGATTGTTATGCGCCTTCGCCAGATCAGCATCCTTCGGATCATGGCAATCCACGCATAGCGCGGGTGCCGGCTTGGTCAGATGAAAGCGGTTCTCCGCAGTAGGCTCGGCCCCCGTCTTGTGCGTCAGGTGGCACGTGTCGCATCCCATGTCCAGCGCTGCATGACGGCTCCCCTTTGCCGAAACATGCAACCCCGTCTGGTGGCAGCTTAGGCAAAGATTCTCTTTCTCGTCGCCAGACTCCGCCTTCAGCAGCTGGTTCTTGTTGTCGCTCGAGTGCGCATCGTGGCACGTCAGGCAATCGCGTACTGCCGGCGGATGCACCGTTCCCTTGATGTCCGCGGCTTTCTTATCGGCATGGCAGCTGATGCACAGCGCAACCGGCGTGGCCGTAATCAACTTGACCCGCGTTACGTCCTTGTTCACCCGGATCTCATGACAGCTCAGGCAGCCCGCCTGCATCGCCGAGTGCACAAACTTGTGCTTGGCTTTGTCGTCGTGGCATTCCAGGCATTTTTTGGGGTCCGTATTCTTGTCCAGCGGAACCGGATGCACCGCCGCACCGGCGCGCGAAGCCAGCACCATCACCAGACCTGCACAAATCAAGTGACCAACGCCCGACAGGCGCGAACCGCTGCCGGCATCCATTCCGCGGAACCATACGCTAAAAGGGAACAGTCTCATACGTCTCTTAACCAACCCTGCTTGCACGACGGTCGCCGTAACTCGCATGCACGGCCGGGGATTCCTTACCGCGACCAACCTTCTGCACATCAGCAACTTCGCTCCTTGATTAAAAACGGAAACGAATCACGTGACTGTGATCTAAAACACATCATGAGCGTTCTGCCTCACCCCCTTCCGTCAAATCCCCCAGCCGATTCCTCATAGCCGCAATTGCGCCAAATCCCCGAGTATCCGCCTGCCCAATGCGCGATTTAGCGCAGAATCCACACGCGCACCTCTCACGCAGTCCGCCTAAGTCTTTTAGCTTTGCGGTTTAGATTCCTTCACCATCTGGTGCCCCGCTTGCATATACCTCCGCGGGGACCGCAGCTTGTATCCAGTTCGAGTCAATTGGCAAATCAAGGCAGTCTTGCCCGTAGTCGTTGTGCTCCTGGCGGGTCTGCTCCTCTTCACCGTCGCCACGGTCACCCTGCGTGATAACGATCGCGACGCGCTCTTGCTGCTTGCCGGAGCAGGGGCCGTCATCGTCTGCGGAGTCTCCATCGGCGTTCTGGCCTATCTCGTCCAGCGCCCGATGGTCGAGCTTCAGGAGAAGATGGCCATCATCAGCAGCGGGAATCTCGACGTTACCGTCAGCTTCAGTCAGAGCAACGACGAAATCGGTGACCTCGGTCGCAAGTTCAATCACATGGTTCAGCAATTACGAGAAAGTCGTCTGGAGATAGAGACCATGCATCGCACACAGATGTCCCGCGCCGAGCATCTGGCCACCCTCGGCGAACTGGCCACCGGTCTGGCTCACGAAATTCGCAACCCGCTCGCAGGCATCGCCGGCGTTATCGACATCATCGGTCGCGATCTGCCTGCATCCAGCCCCGCTCGCGCCATGGTCAAAGACGTTCGCCTCGAAATCAACCAGATCAATCGCATCCTGACCGACCTTCTCGAAACCGCCCGCCCCCACCCGCCGCAAATGATGCGCAGCAACCTCAACACCACCGTCGAGCACGCCGTCATGCTTGCGCGCCAGCAGGTCCTCAGTCACCCCATCACCATCGAACTGGATCAGGCTCCCGATCTTCCTGAGGTCGAACACGACAGCGACCAGATTCACCAGGCCGTTCTCAATCTGCTCCTCAACGCAGTGCAGGCCATCGATGGCCCCGGCACTGTAACCGTCCAGATCGGTTCGCAGGACGACTGCGCCGTCATCTCCGTATCCGACACCGGCCGCGGAATGACAGACCAGCAAATGTCACAGATCTTCCGACCCTTCTATACCACCCGCAGCAACGGCACCGGCCTCGGCCTTTCGCTCGTCCGCCGCATCGTTGAAGAGCATCAGGGCCACATCGAAGTCAAAAGTGAACTCGGCAAGGGCAGCACCTTCGAAGTCCTGCTCCCTATTGCCTGCTCCACCATCTCATCCGTCGCCGATCAGTCAGATTAGACTGAAACGTTTTTCTGCCAGGCTCTTGGGCAGGGTAAGAGAAAGTTAGTGGCTTTAGCCCCTGGAAAAATGGTTTCCGCGCTGGCGGTTATCCGACCGAGTCTTCTAATCACCTGAACTTGTCCAATGAAAAAGCTCGATGAGTGCCTCGGTGATTTGCATCAATCGAGGAAATTCCGGACCGGCACGGGGACAGAGTCGAGATTTCGAGCGACCTCAGTCGCAGCGCAGAGCCTGCATCGGATCTTCCTTGGATGCGCGACGCGCAGGAAGCAGGCAGGCGAGCATCATCGTACACGCCATGCCCGCGCATAAAGCGGAAAACAGCACAGGCCCCGTTGGCACCAGCGTCAGGAACATCGATTCTTTGAGTGCGCGCGCCAGGAGCCGCGTCGCCGGCCACGCGAGCGCCGATCCAAGTGCAATCCCGATCAGGCTCATCCATGCGCCTTGCCGCAGCACCATCGTCAGGATCCTGTGTTGCGGCGAGCCCAGAGCCAGGCGGATACCGAATTCCCGGGCGCGCTGGCTGACTGCGTAGGCCATGACCGCATAGATTCCGATCAGAGAGAGTACCACTGCCATCGCAGCAAAAACCGCAAGCAACAGTGTATTGAACCGGAAGAACGCATGTTCCTCCTGAAAGATCTCCTTCATGCTGCGGACGCCGTACACGGGCTGGTTGGGATCCAGCCTTGCCAGCCTGCTGCGAATCTCCGCCACAGTGCCGCCCACATCAGCAGAGGTCTTCACCAGCAGTGACATTGCCGGTTCCGGGTCCTGTGCGAGCGGTACGTAGATCGTCTGCGGCGTGATCTGAAACAAGCCATACTGCTTCGTATCGTGCACCACGCCCACAATTTCAAGTGGCGGACCTGAGCTTTCCGCAGCCGCCGATTGGTTGACGTCCCCGTCCAGAAAAATCCTTCTGCCAAGCGGATCGCTATCCGCAAACTTCTTCCGTGCCAGGGTTTCATTGATCACTGCAACGCGCGGGACGCTGTCTCGATCGGCAGGCAGCAGAGCTCGGCCGTGCAAAAGCTGCATCCCATTCACATGAAAATACCCCGGAGTGATGCGAAAGTATTCCGCAATCGAACGCTCGTCGATGCTCGCGGGAAGTTGATTTCCGGCAACGTGGAAACGGAGAATCGCACCCTCGTCTTCCATCGGCGCGCCGCTTCCAGCCGCAGCGTACGTGACACCCGGGATAGCCTCGATCTCTGCGATGGCCCTGTTGTAGAAGCCCGCCCATTGTTGCGGATTGGCATATTTCTCCTTGGGCAGCGACACACGCATGGTCAGCACATTGCGTGGATCGAAGCCGGGATCGACGCTCATATAGGAGATAAAGCTGTAGAGAATGTCCCCTGCGCACATCAGAAGAGCAAGCGTCAGCGCCACTTCTGTGATCACCAGTGCTGTTTTCATGCGGTTTCCGCCGACCGTTCCAGTATTGGTGCGCCCCGCTTCTTGCAGAGTTCCGCGTGGAGACGTGCGGGAGGCTGTCATTGTCGGAAGAGCGCTGAAGAGGAGCCCGGTGAGGACCGACAGCCCCGCGCTGAATAACAGCACCGATCCACTCAGAGTGACGTGTTCCAATTCCGGCAGCTCCATCGTCGGTGCCAGCGATGCGAGCGCACGCGTACCCAGATATCCAAATCCAATCCCCAACAAGCTGCCGCAGAACGACAGCAAAACACCTTCCGTGATCAACTGCCGCATCAGGCGCCCCCTTCGCGCCCCCAATGCTGTTCGTATCGTCAGCTCCTTCTGCCGTTCCATGCCGCGCGCCAGCAGAAGATTGGCCACATTCGCACATGCGATCAGCAGTACGAGACCCACGGCAACCGAAAGCAGGACGAAGAGTCCGCGAAAACTCCGCGTCCCCCTGTCCTGCAGCGGGATGATGTTGACACCCCAGTCCTTGTTCGTCTCCGGATAGGCCATCGCGAGTTGATGGGCAATGGTCTCAAGACTTGCCTGCGCTTGCGGAAGCGTGACTCCGGGACGCAGACGGGCGATGACATCGAGAGTGATGTCCTTGCGGCTGGATTGCTCTGCACTGCTCAGAATCAGGGGCGTCCATATCTCCACATCGCTCGATATCCATCCAATCGGAAACCGGAAACCTTCCGGCATCACTCCAACAACGGTGTATGTCCGATCATTGGCTCGAATGGTTTTTCCCAAAACACCTGGGCTGCCTGAGAATCTCTGTTGCCAAAGCGTGTAACTTAGAATCGCTGTCGAACTCGTCTCCGCCGTGTCCTCGCCGGCTCGAAATGCGCGACCCAGCATTGGCTCGACACCTAGAACAGCGAACAGGTTTGCGGAGACGTTCGCTGCTCGGACCCTTTCCGGATTGACTCCGCCGCTGAGATTGACGCTCGTCGTCTGCCAGGCGGCAAACGCTTCAAACGGCATGCCGCCGGCGCGCCAGTCGAGGTAATTTGCAGGCGCAACCGGCATGGTATCGGCAGAGGTTTCGGAAAGATTCTTCTGGAACACTTCCACGAGCCGTCCGGGTTCCTTGTAGGGCAGCACCCGAAAGAGCATCGCATTGTCGGCGCTGAAAATCGCCGTATTAGCGCCGATGCCAAGCGCGATGATCAGTAGCGACGCGGCGGTGAAGCCTGGATTGCGGCGCATCGCTCGCAGACCATAGAGCGAGTCTCGCCTTAGGTCCTCGATCCAATGTACTCTGCGGGTCTCGCGGCACTGTTGCTTCCTCTGCTCCGTTCCCCCTAGCGTAATCAAAGCTGCCCGACGCGCCGCGCCGAAGGCCATACCGCTCGCAATGTTGGCCTCGGTCTGCCGCTCGATGTGATCGCGCAATTCCTCGTCCAACTCCAGATCAACCTGGTCCCTCCGAAACAGAGATCGCAGCCGCAAAGGAATCGTGTAGAACCAGTTTTCGATCCGCACCGCTTATGCCTCCGTGAGCCTCACAACGCCAGAGATGGCGCTGGACAGCCGGTTCCAGTTCGCCGCTTCTTTTGCGAGATGCCGGCGTCCCAGCACGGTCAGCGTATAGAACTTTGCGCGGCGGTTGTTCTCGCTGGGCTTCCACTCCGCGCGAATCCACCCCTGCTGCTCCAGTTTGTGGAGCGCCGGATACAGCGATCCTTCGCTGACCTGCAGAACGTCGCCCGAAATCTGTTTCAGCCTTTGGATGACGGCCCATCCATGCAGCGGCTGAAGAGCCAGGATCTTCAAAATGAGGAGGTCCAGGGTTCCCTGAACCAGATCGACGGGCTTGCTCATCTCTCCTCCTCCCGGTTACCGAGAGAGGATAGCGCAACTCCCCTCGGTAAGCAAGAGGTAGCATTGGATTCAGCGTCATCTTCACCGTAATTCTGTTGTCGCATCTGCAAGCCTGGCTTGGCATCGCAACGAAGCTCTTCAACGTCGAAATTCATGGGCGGACCTTGCGGTTGTGAGAGTGCTGCCCCGTTTGCGTGTGGAAAACTTGATATCAAGCTCCCAAATCCCCATTCCGGTCTAAACCGCTCAGAACAAACGCCAGATAGTTCCTTCGACTTTGCAGGTTATTTGTTCGATAAGCCTATCCTGAATCAATACGGGCAACCTTGGTGACTGCCGCACAGCGCCCTCGGATTTCCCTCGTTCGCCTCTTCCTTCTTTCTCGGTCTCTAAGTCCTTTGCTGAGAAGACTCTGAGTCTTAAACTCTATCGGCATAATATTTTAGAAAACAGGTTCTTCGTAAACCGCTGAAAAGGGATACTTTCTCGCCAAAGTGGGGGGAGGGGGTACCCCGCAACCAATTCGATCAGTCTTCTCCAGACACACGTCCCACTCCCCCATGCCACGTGACCCCAATCACATTCTTTGAAGCGCGATAGACCTTTAATATCTCCAGCGTTGTATCGGGGATCACTTCGATACACACACGAGTTCAAGATCCCCGCCCGACACCCTGGAAACAAGCAAATGAGTCCGTTGAGCCTGCACGTCGAATGAGAACGACAATGCCTCTCGAAAAGGTCATGATCGTGGATGATGAGCGCCTGGTGCGCTGGTCGCTCCGCCAGAAATGCGAAGAATGGGGCTACACCGTCATCGAAGCCGATGCCGGCGAACCGGCCCTTCGTCTCGCTCAGCGCGAAGCTCCCGACCTGGTCCTGCTCGATGTGCGCCTGCCCGACCTTACCGGTATCGAAGTTCTCGACCAGTTGAAAAAAACGGGCGATGCGCGCTCCGTCATCATGATCACCGCCGATCCGCAACTCGACGACGTGAAGGCCGCTCTGAAACTCGGCGCGTACGACTTCGTCGGCAAGCCAATCGACTTCGATGCCCTGCACGACGTCATGGAGAGTGCCATCGAGGCAACCGGCGCGCGCAGCGAAGGCCAGCACCCCTCACGCGCCAAGGCTCGCCCCGGCGCCGGATATGACAGTGTCGTCAGTGTGTCGCCAAAGATGACCGAGTTGATGAACTTCGTGAAGAAGGTCGCCTCCTGCGAAGCCTCCACGATCCTCATCCAGGGCGAAAGCGGAACCGGCAAGGATCTCATTGCCAAAACCATTCACTGCGAAAGCGTCCGCTGCGAAAAACCCTTCGTCGCCATCAACTGCTCCGCCATTCCTGAAACCCTGATGGAAGCCGAACTGTTCGGCCATGAAAAAGGAGCCTTCACCGACGCCAAGCAGATGAAGAAGGGCCTGTTTGAAGCAGCCGACGGCGGCACCCTGTTTCTCGATGAAATCGGCGAACTCTCTCCCCTGCTCCAGGCCAAGCTCCTCCGCGTACTTGAAGATCAGGTCATCCGCCGCGTTGGCGGCATTCGCGATAACCAGGTGGACGTCCGCGTCATCGCCGCCTCCAATCGCGACCTTGAGAAAGCCGTGCGCGAAGGCCAGTTCCGCCAGGATCTCTATTACCGCCTCGCCATCATCGCCATCTTTATCCCCCCGCTGCGCGATCGCAAAGAGGACATTCTCCCGCTCGTCGATTTCTTCATCGACCGCTACAACCGCCGCTTCCGCAAATCCATTCGCGGCATCACCGAAGAAACCCGGCACCTGATCCTCGGCCACAACTGGCCGGGAAATGTGCGCGAACTCAAAAATACAATTGAGCGCGGAATGATCCTCGAAGAAGAAACCTTCCTTCGTTCCATGTATCTCCCCTTCTCCGTCGGTGAGTCCGGCGGCCGCACTCTCTTTGAGCGCACCTCTCCCGCCGATGGCGGACGCAAGCTCGCCAATGGCCGCGCTCTTCCCCGGCTCTACATCCCGGAAGGCGGTACATCGCTCGAAGAGCTGGAACACTCCATGGTCGAACTCGCCATGAGCCAGGCCAACGGCAACCAGACCAACGCCGCCAAACTCCTCGACATCAGTCGCGATGCCCTGCGCTACAAACTGAAAAAATTCAGCATGGCGCATGTCGACGACGAACTCTGACCCACGCCTGCATATCCCCTTCTCCGTAGCAAATCGAAAATAGCCCAGCATAAGCGAAGTGCAATACTGGGAAACCGTCCGCACCAACTCGCTTCCGTCCCGTAGGGCCGGAGCGAACCTGCTCAAGTTCAATCAGAATCTCGCCGATGAACGGAACAAAGCAAAGTGAGGCCTTGTTCCATGAAGCGGACTCTTACCGTCGTCCTCGTGATGTTGGCATTCGCAGGTTTCGCAGCGGCGCAGATTACGCAGCCTTCAACCGATATTCTCGGTGCACATCTGAACTACGGTCGCGGCTGTGCGGCATGTCATTCCCCACATCGCGGAACATCCGGAAACGGCCAGCCGGGCAGTGCGGGTTCGGGCAATACGATTCTCTGGGGCGAAGATGTCAGCAATCTTTACGGCAGGACTCTCACCACCGGCGGAGGAAAATACATCGAAGTCCTGCCCTCAAGCATGTCTTCCGCTACACCCGACGTATCAGGAATGCTTACCTGTCTCGGCTGCCACGACGGCAACTTCGCCCCGGCAGCGATGATGCGGAACAAGGTCTACGAGAATCTTCCTGCGACCTATGGCAACCACAACTCCATCCCGACCTTGCTCGCAACCACCGGAACCCAGAGCTACGTCAGTGACCATCCGATGGGTCTGAACGCCACTGTCGGCTGCGGCGGCACAGGAGGGTGGGACTGCACCGAGGCAAACGGCATGATCACCATGGGAGGCTCCGCGTCACGCCGATTCGTGACCAGCTACGGTTTCTTCGTTCAACCCGGCGTCTACAACAACACCGCGGTCGTGGTATGCACCACGTGTCACAATCCGCACTCGATGAACGTGGTCACAGTGAACCAGAAGTCTAATTCCGGACTGCCGGCGGGAACCTACGCAACCATGTTCTTCCTGCGCGCTCCGTACAATCCGAGGGACACCAATCCGCTGTCTAACCAGACGGCGCAATTCTGCCGTCAGTGTCACGCGGACAAATCAAATGAAATGAATGGCAGCACCGCCGGTACAACGTTCTAGCTGAACCAGAACTATCTTCGTATTCCAGGCAGTCTGCTGGTGCCGACTGCCGTAACTGAGCCATCGGAGTTATGTGCGACCTGGTGACAGACCAGCGTGCACGAATTGGTCGCACGATTGTAGGAAATCGGCAATCCACCGTTGGGCGCCACGACGTTCACATCAAAGTTCACCAGGCGCTCGCCGCTGATGGTGCCGCTTGCCGCCCCTAAACCGTGCGCAGTATGGCAGGTCGAACAGCTCACACCGGTATTGATGTGGTCAGCGTGATGGTTCCAGCTGGTGTTCTTCTCAATCTGGTTGGCCAGGTCGTGGCACTTGCCGCAGAGACCGTAGGGCCCATTCACAGTTAGATCAGGATTGGGAAAAAGATTTGAAATCGCCTGCCCCGGTGCAACCGTCTGGCTGAATTCGTAGCGGCGCTCCAGGATATGTGTCCACCGTGAACCGTGAGGTCCGTTGGCGCCCGAGCCTCCAAATTCACGATTGTCGTCGCTGTTGTGGCAATCCGTACAAAGAATCTGCGTTCCCATCGCGCGTCCAAGGGTGATTCCATCGAGATTCAACATATTCGCCAGCAAACTGGGCTGCGGCAGCGCGCTGCTCCTTGTATGCATCACGGGATGACTCGAAGTCGCAGTCACGGCAAACTGTGGGATCAGGTTGAGTGGATCGCCTCCCGAAACGGCTCGCACCGGGAAGTATCCATAGATCGGCAGAACCTGTTTCCCGGAACTGGTTCCGTGGCAGCGCAGGCAGTTCTCATACTGATTCACTGCGGGAGTTAGTACGGTGGTTCCGTCGGTAGCACTGATTCCCGCAACGTTCTTCTGCGAAATGCGCATCAAGGGCGCCGGCGGGAACACGCCCACCGGTTCTGAACCATGCGCGTTGTGGCAGTCAACGCAGGTGGCGTGGCGATTGTTGTTCAACAAAACGCCTTCGGTCGCATCGTGCGGATTTGTCGAAGCCGGAAACGGATGCCCGACCTTCGGTGCAGCATACTCCGCGAAGACGTCCGCATAGGGAGCCATCGGGGAAACGTTGGCGCCGCCATTGTGGCAGGAAATGCAATCCTGCTCGTTCTGTCCGCGCAGCAGGCGGCTCGGACCGCTCGCATTGTGGGGTGCGTGGCACGAGATGCATCCGTTGGCAGCGACTGTTGGGTAACTGCCGAGCAGCGCCTGCGGGGATATTTTGCTGGTTGAAAGAGCGTGTGCGCTGGTAGACCAATCCGCTAGCGGATTCGATTGGCCACCAATCGTGCGGTTGGGATCGTGGCATGCCAGGCAGAGTTGGCCGCTCGAGCTATCCTTCACCAGAAAATTCAGCGATAGCGGATCCTTGGCCTGGACATGCGGATTGTGGCACGAGGTGCACTCTACATTGCCATTGATGAGATTGACCGCGTGAGTTGGATCGGCTGTCGTTCCATTAGCGGCCAGCGACGCGGCAAGGTCAATGTTGTCCCGTAGCGGAAGCGCGAGGCTGAACGGGTGCGAAGACTGCATGTTGCTGCCGAATATATCGGCCGAAAGCATCGATCCGCGGGTTGTGACCTGGCCATAGGCTACGGTGGCTCCCACGGCAACCGTGCCGTCATGGCAGCTCAAACACTGATTGCTCACGGCGCCGAGAGTCGGCTGCGTGGTAATGTTCTTCTCTGTATTGCTGCTGTAAGTTGTGTACGCCTGCGTAGTCAGCTTCTGGTTCCAGAGTCCGGTATTCAGCCCCGAGTGCGGAGCGTGACAGTATGCGCACGAATCAGGCCGGGAGCCCGACAACGGTGAGGGGCCTCCCGGGCCGAGGTTGTGAACGCCCAGTGCATCTCCGACGACCTGCGCGGAAACGGCTGTCGACGTTAGCACAATTGCAAGCACGGCCAGTTGGGATCTGATTCTCACTTAGCCGCCTCCGCCGTGGGACTCTTCACCCCTGCATACTGAAACACCTGGATCCGCCGATTGAACGAGTCCACCACATAGACCTTATCGTCCTGGTTGATGAACAATCCCGAAGGCAGCTGAAACTCGCCGGGGTGCGTACCCTTTCCGCCGAAGTAATACAGCAGCTGGCCCTGGCGGTTGAACACCTGCACGACGCCCCACAACGAATCCACGATATAAACATCGCCTTCCGAGTCGACACTCACCGCCTTTGGCCGGAACATTGCTCCTGTGGTGTCGCCGATCTTTCCAATCGAATAAAGAAACTTTCCGGTGCGATCAAATGCCTGCACGCGAAAGTTCATCGCATCAACCACAAGCAGGTCTGGGCCGCTCAAACGCAGCTCCGTCGGCAGATTGAACTCGCCATCGCCGTCGCCGGCTTTTCCGATCGTCTGAATGACGTTGCCCTGCATGTCGAGCACGAAAACCTTGTCGCGCAAAGTATCCGTTACATAAATGCGATGTTCCGTCGAGTCTACGGCAATTCCCGTGGGCCGCTTGAAATAGCCTTCTCCGCCCTTCAGGCTTCCGATGGCTCTGACATACTTTCCGCTTGGTTCAAACACGAAGATCTTGCCCGCATCCGAATCGGTTACGTAAATGTTGTCTTGTGCGTCCACCGCGACGCATTGCGGGGTCGTCATCGCATTCTTGCTTTTCTCCCTGCGCTCGATGAACTTGTACTTGCGCTGCGCAAAATCGAAGATATGCACTCCGGAAGCGCCGGGATCCGTCACGATGAGACGTCCGCGCGAATCGCTGACAATGCCGTAGGGGCGCACCAGAAAGCGATAGTCGGGCGCTCCGGCAACGACATCCACAAGCTTGTTCCAGAAACCCCTGTTCGGCTTCACCTCGGATTCCGATTGGAAGCTGCGCTCCCAGGTCAGGCTGCGACCGCCATCGAGCGACATCTCCCAAAGCTCGGGCGAGGCCGCTGCCTTCGGTTTGGGCGCGGCCAAAACGACAAGCGGCAGCAAAGCCACGCAAGCTGCTCCCATGGCGATGCTCCGCAAAATCCGGATTAGAAGAAGTTGAACCACCGTGAGATCCCCATGTAGTACGACGAGATCACCTGGGGTTGGGTCCCTGTGCTGCTGAATCCCTGTTCCAGGCGGGCGTATCCGCTGATGAAGTTCAACTTGCGAACCTGATATTGGATGAGTGCGTTATATTGGCTGTTCTGATTTGAAGAGGTGAGGCTGTTGCTGAGAGTATTGCTCGTCGACTTCGCATAGGTCGCTGCAAAAATCAGCTTTTTTACCGGCGTGCTTGAAACCCCGAAAGAATAGCTTTTCCCGCCAAACAAACTCACCAGGTCCGATGGCAAAACCGGCGGCGGCACTGGTATGCCCACCAATCCGGAACCGGTTGCCAGAGCCTGACCGTCTGCCTTGGAGTAGCTGCCTGTGGCGTTGAGAAAGGCTCCATACCCGATGCTTCCGTTGTAAGATTCGCTGCTGTTCGAGGTCCCCGCCTGATCGGTCAATGCCGTTCGCCCGCCGCCCCCGCCCGCGCTGATGCTTAACGGTCCCCAGTTACGGCTGATGTTTCCTGAGTAGTTGTAATACGAATTCATGTACGTCACGAGCAGAGTCTGCGCATTCTGCGCGTAGCTGAATGACTCGTTTATGCGCCACCCGAAAACTCGGTTGCTATAGTTCTCTGATGCTGAGACACCCATGGTGTCCTCGCCATTCTGCTCCGAAGAGTTGGCGGTCACACTCACCGCTCCATTGATGGTGCCATTGAGCAGTTTATGAGTGAACGACGCGTTTCCGCCGTAGGACTTCACCCCATAATCCTGCCCTAGAAACGACTGCGTCCGTCGCTCAAAAAATCCCGCTGTCTGCAGGTTCGGTAGAGGCGTATATGTCGCAACCGTCATCAGGTCGAGCGAATCGGATGACTGATTCGAGTTCAGGATCGGAGATACTCCGCCTGCTGCGATCACGGATTGGATAATCTGCCCAGTCAGATTGTCGGAGTAACTCGCGGTGGCCGTCACCGAAAGTTTGTTCGTTGGATGTACTCCTGCAGACGCATTCACGGTGTCGATCGAACCATTGGAATTCGTATCAAGATAAGTAGTGTTCCAGGTGGACCGATTTATGCTGCCCGCAAACGAGCCCCGCAATGGCAGTAGATGTGAAACGTTATACCCATATGCTGTGTTGTCCGACTGCAGATCCGTTATCGTGTCCGTAACAATGGGCGGGATGATCGAGTGCGACGACCCCTTTGTAAAATAGGCGCCCATGTTGAAGCCTACCCATTTGTAGCCCGAATGCAGATTTAGAGAATGAAACGAATTCTTCCCGTCATCGTTTGAACCGTACACCGAATACTTGCTGTCTCCTTCTTGAAATCCCGCCGAGAAGCTCGGTTCATCTGGAAGATTCTCGCTCCAGTTAATGCCGAATACCCCGCTATTCCCATGGGTCACATAATTGGCTAGACCCGGGACAGCATAGTTGCCATCGCTGTTGTACGCCTGCGAATAGGTGACGGAGCCGGGAAATTTACTCCCCGCAAAAATGTTCGCGCTCAGGTTCACGCCGCTGGCGTCCGAGATCGACTGAAAATTGGAGTTCGCCCGCGACTGGTTCAAATAAGGCGATACGTTATACGAGAGGAAATTCGGGTTGTGAAACGATCCTGTGAGAATAGCCGCGCCACCAAACGTCCATCCGTGCGTCGAAGGCGTCATGTTCCCGTAATTGGCGGTATATCCCGAAGAGATTGTGCCAGTGCCTCTCGTGCTGGTTTCGCCAAACCGGATTTGTGCGCCGGCAGTTATCCCCAGCAGCAGAGACCCGGCAGTCACCAACCACGCAAATTGAAAAGACCGCAACACTCCATGCCACCCCTAAGCTCTCTCGTGTCGGATTCCGCTTGCTCGATCCTTACCGAGTTGTCTGAAAACCACTTGAACAATTGAGGCTCAATTTCGAATCCAGACATCGTCCGCCTGTTCACAACTCATCAACCTTTGCGTGGCTGCGAAGCCTCTGATCCAGCGCCGCACGCACCTGGTTGGTCTTTGTCTGCTGAAGTTCCTTTTGCAATTGCGCCCGGACTTCCATGAACGGCGTTTGTCCCGCAGGCGTGTGCACCTGCAGTCGCACAATCGTGTATGCCTGCTCAACCTGGATAAGGCCGGTCATATCATTCGGGTGCATCGAATTGAGCGCCTTTACAACCTGAGGCGCGAGTTGATCAACGGGCAGCGGCTTATGCTGGCCCATCATTACGCGATAGTCATCGTCGGAAATCTTCTCGGCGAGCAGCCCGAACTCTTCCGCGGTTTTCGTCGCCTTTGCCTGGCCAAGCGCATTCTCTGCGCGAGTGCGAGCTTCCTTCAACTGTTCGGCTGTCGCGTTCGCCGGCGGCAAAACGGTAATTGTCTGGAAAGTGAAGGTCTCCGGATGATGGAAGCGCGCTGGGTTCCTGTCGTAGCAGGCTCGGACCTCTGCTGCGGAAACAGCGCTTCTTGCCTCAACTTCGGTCTTCAGAAAAGCTTCAATCAAAAGCGAGCGCTGGATCCTCTCTAGCAAGAGTTGCCGCGAGCCATGAAAATCGGTCTGAAGGAAGGTGTTGTATTGCTCAGGCGTAGCGAATTGCTTGCGAAAATCCTCATCTGCCCGTTTCAGCTTCGCCGCTGGAACCGTCAGTTTGCGACGCTGCGCCTCCTGATAGGCAAGCTCTTCGAAGATGATCATCTTCATCGCACCATCACGGATCTGCTTTTCAAACTCCTTTGGAATTCCGTTGTGCTGGCGGGCATACGGAAAAATCGCGTACTCTTCTCGAACCAGATCGGCATCAGTAAGGATTGCCCCGTTCACGCGAGCAACCGGCTTGTCTCCGGCGGGTGCCAGTTGAACCAGGTTCTGTGACGGAGCCTGCTTGAATACCGTGGGCGCATGTGACGAAACCTGCGCATAGGCCACACCGGTTCCGAGGAGAAGAAATCCAATAATTAAGACTTTGTACTTCATTTAATTGACCCCCGCTGAAAAGGAAGGGGAGGGAAAGTGCTACCCCCTCCCCCATGCATAAGAAATTAGAAAGTAGTAACAGCTGTGCCGCCGTTCATTTCATTCGCCTCTCCACCATGGCACTGGCGGCAGAACTGCGCCGTCTGATTGCTACCGGCGGTGCCGCTTGCCGGGTTGTATGGAGCGCGAATAAAGAACATGGTTGAGTAGTTCCCACTCGGCAAACCTGACTTCGCGCCAGTGGTTACCTTCACAACGTTCATCAGGTGCTGATTGTGGCAGGTTGTGCACATCACGACTGGCGTGTTGTTATAGGTGCCCGGGCTAACGAAGAAGCCGTAATTCGTTACGAACCTGCTGGAATTCGCTCCCGTCATCTGTACCGCACCCGTAGCGCTGATTGTGCAATCCCAGTCGTATTGTCCACCGCAACCCATGACGGCATTCAAACCTACGGGGTGATCATTGAGGTAATTCCCTGTACCAGTGTGGTCGTTGCCGAGCAATGTCGGAATCGCGTTGTAGCCTCCATAAGTCGCGGGCAGCGTCTCATAGACCTGGTTCTTCATCATGGCGCCCGTTGCATAATTGCCATCGTGGCAACTCAGGCACATCAGTACGCCCGAGACGTCAGGTGTTCCGGCAGTGAGGCTTGAAGGTAGAATTTCGGCATAACCGGTGGTGCCGTTCGTGCTGCCGAACTGCAGCGGCTTGCCGTACAAGCTTCCGAGATCCTCACCCCAGAGTGCGACTGTACCCGCAGATGCATCGGCAGTCTTGGCGTTGCCGTTTCCGTAAACGCCGCTATGGGGCGCGTGACAGGCCGCGCAGCCGCGGCCGTAGTTGAGGTGGGCACCGAGAACGTCTGTCGCCGGTGCCGCTCCTATCTGGGCCGCCGCAAAACCTGCGGTTGCCAATAACAAAAGAGCGATGAAAAGAATATTCTTCATTACGTTGGAGCCTCCTAGCGCGCACTCCTACAAGTTGTCTGAACCGTCACTTCGACGTTGCGTCTCTTGCTTTCAGTTCAGGCTGCTTTCAGAATGTGCACGCCTAATGCCGTTGTATTAACGCCTGTACCGAATTCGCACAGTCTTCGTAATTCGTTGTCGGAAGAGGCGTTGCGCGCACGCTGCGCAGCAATTGCAAATTGAATGCGCGAAATTTCACACCATACGATGGGCGTTCTCCCACACCGCATTGGTGAAATGCCCCAAGTCGTTCGTGACAGCCGTCACAAATTGCACAATCTAAAGCTTGCAGCCAGTGATTCACATCTGCACAATAGCTGTCTTTCAATCGTGGTCATGTGATGTGTGTCACGTCTACGCAGGGGACTCCTTGCTTTACTACAGCAGTGGCGCGCGTTCATCGACACCATGAACCGCGCCCACGCAATCGAGCCATGTTCGGCAGTCCACGTGCTTGCTGAATCGCTGTCCGCTCTGTTGCATTTGCTCGCGCCGAATGCATTCTCGAGTTCTGCTGGCAATGGGAGTTCACGATATGACCAACGAATCCATCATGACCTTGCAGGCGGCGCCCGCTCTTCGCCCAGGACGGGTCTGTTTTTTGGCGGCGCTCTGCCTGGCGGCTGGCCTCGGCATCGGATACCTGCTCCGCAGTCCGCAGCTATCGGCCCCCGCGCAGCGAAACACGTCTCAGGCGTCTACGACCGCAAACACAAGGCCTGCTGGACATCATCCCGGTCTCGATGAGATGCGGCTGTTGGCGGATAACCAGACGGCGCCACTGCTCGAGAAACTCAAAAGCAATCCCGGCGACGGTTCGCTCCTGATCCAGATCGCGGCGATCTATCACACCTCGCACCAATTCAAGCTGGCGGAGAATTACTACAATCGCGCACTTGAATCCGACCCGAAAAATGTTGCCATCCGCACAAAGCTGGCTTCAAGTCTCTACCGCAACGGGGATATCGATGGCGCAATTGCACAATTGAATCGCGCTCTCAGAGATCAGCCCACCGACCCGAACGCCCTCTTCGATCTGGGGATGATCAAGCTGCAGGGCAAGGGCGATGACAAGGGCGCGCTCGCAACCTGGCAGCGCCTGCTCAAAACGAACCCTCAACTAAGCCCCGAGCGTAAAACCACAGTGCTCAAATTGATGGCAGATGTGATGACCATGATGGACGACCAAAACGGGATCAAGAGGGCGCAGAATGACAATGGGCACGAATGACTTATTTGCTAAGCAGTGGACAAGGCCACGAGTCCTGGCTCTGTCGGCAGTTTGCCTTGTGGCGGGGATTGCCGGTGGGTGGGCCATTCACGGTGCGCAGAATCCTGCAAAGAAGGAGGCCGCGATGGCCTCAGATAACGCCACCGAAGCCGCAGCCAGCGCAATCCCTGCGCCTCCTTCCCCAGGCGCCGATAAGTTGAAGACCATGGCAGACAATCAGGCCGCTCCGCTTATCGCGAAGCTGAAGGCGGACCCGAAAAACTGTGATCTTCTCACCAGCATCGGCAACCTGTACTACGACGCAAAACAGTATCCGGTTGCTGTGGATTACTACCGACAGGCGCTTGAGATCAAGCCGTCCGATGCCGCGGTTCGCACCGATATGGCGACGGCTTACTGGTACCTCGGCAATGCGGACAAAGCCATCGCGGAGTTCAATACCGCGCTGAAGTATGCACCGGCAAATCCAAACACTCTGTTTAACCTTGGATTGGTCAAGTGGGAAGGCAACCACGACGGTGCCGGAGCAATCGCCGACTGGAAGCTGCTGCTGGCAACCAGCCCCGGCTACGCATCCAAAGATCGGGTTGAAAAGATGCTATCCGATGTAGAAAAGCAAGTCGCGAAACCCGGCGCGAAAAGCTGATACCCACGCCATCGGCATGCACGCCACATTCTCTTCTCCCCTATTGGCGGCCGCATGCGTACAATAGCTTCAAGTGCAAGACTTGCATATAACTGATGGCGGCGGACTCGATGTGAGCAATTCGCTTAGCCCGTCAGCTTGCTCTTCTTCACAATCATTTCCGTCTCAACCTCAGCGATACATCTTTCGAGGTACGCGATCAATTGATTCGTTTCGGCGGGAGTCAGGATGCCCTCAGGGCGTTCCTTTGCGATCTGCAGGAGTTCGCGGTAGCCTGCGAGAAGGTCGACTTTGGACGGTGAATCTGACGTCATCGTTGAGCGAGAGTCGAACAGTTAATGCTGATGCCTTGCAGGGCATTCCATCCCCACTACTCATAGAGTGAGGTGAGCAGGCGCGTAAAGAGGTTGCTTTGATTAAGAATTCCTATTTCAGATCCAAGCAATTGCAGTTGTCACCGCCTCGCAAACGCAGTTCCAAGGCCAATTGCCTGCCCCTTTTCACGGCGTGTGGCAACACTTTGTAATGCAAAACTCTGCGTATTCACGGCCCCGCGATTGACATCGCAAATCATGTGCGTCGCATGCGAAGTGTGCCAAACTGAATCTACTTACGCGGCATGGCTGCCTGGTAGAGCGAAGGTTCGCCCGCAGGACGTGTCTTCCAGCGCCGATGAATCCAGAGCCACTGCCCGGGATAGCGCCGGATCCACGATTCGAGCACGTCATTGCATTTTTGGGTCGCCGCAAGAACGTCGGTTTCCGCATCGCCCGTTTCGGTGAAATGGACCTGCGGTCCGAAATGGAGAACGTATTTTCTTTCTCCCGGCTCCCACAGCATGAAGCCGGGCAAAACAACTGCGCCGGTCTTGAGGGCGACCCGCGCAAGCCCGGAAGCGGTACACGCGGTAATTCCAAAAAACGTTACGAACTCGCCTTGCGGCGGCGTCATGTTCGTATCCATGAGAATGCCGACGGTACCTCCTTGGTGCATGGCTGTCAGCAAACCGCGCGCGAAGTCGTCTTTGTGGAGAACCCGGTTGCCGTGCTGGCAGCGTATTCCGTTTACGAATTCATCAAGACGCCGGTTGTCGAGGCGGCGAATGACCATCCCCATCGGGTGTCCCATCAGAGAGTGGTAAAAGCTGGAGAGTTCCCACGCCCCCAAATGCCCTGTCAGCACCAGCACTCCACGCCCAAGCGCCTCTGCCGCTAGATAATGTTCAAGGCCGTCGGTTCGAATCCAATCCTGCGTATTCTCCCGCGTGTAGCGAGGCATGTGGCAGAATTCGACCAGTTGCCAGCCGAGATGAAGATAGACAGACCGCAGAATTCTGCTCTGCTCGCTCTTCGACAGATCAGGCAGCGCAAGAGAAAGATTCCGTTCACCCACACGTCGCAGGCGTCCGATGAAGTGAAAAACGGCCCAGGCGAGCCCTTTCGCAAGCAAACGCGAAAGCCAGCGCGGCAAGGCTCCAAGGGAGCGCGCTGCCGCGAAAACCAGCCAGTATTCGAGAGTCTGTTGCATCGTTTGAGGCAAACACAAGTTTAGGCCATCCAGTTGGCACTCTCCCGAACCGCGAGATTGAGATACAAGAGCAAAAAACCGGGGGCGGCCCGTGCTTCAGGCCGCCCCCGGGTCGTGCCATAGGAGCGAAATCATTTCTGCTTGGCTTGTACGAAGTAGCGCGCCACATCGCGAACAAATGGTACTGCTCCCGGCGGCACACCAACGTTGCCCTTCAATACGTTTTGAAAATCCTGCGGAGTGCCGTAGTAAGTTTCAGTGTCGTCCTTGTTCTGCGACACGCTGGTGCCGTCAAGGCTGATACCGGCGAAAAGACCCTTGTTGCGCGAGTAGCTTAAAAGCTCGGCATTCATCTTCCAGTCAGTGGCGGCCTGCCCTGCACGACCCACTGGACCCGCCGCGGCCGAGGCATCCGCGCCGATCTTGAACTTGCTCTTGAGAAGGTCCTGGAATCCGCGATCGTTCACGGCCACGAGTATCAGGTCAGTGGACTGGCCGCCAATCTGCAACCCCCACGAGCCGCCTGCCATGCGGATGAATACCGGTGCGCTCCAGCCATGGCCGGTCCGGCAGGTCACCACGCCCTGCCCGTATTGCGCGCCGAATACAAATGCGCCCTTGATCATGCCGGGGACCACGCCGACGCAGGTTGCCTGCTCCAGAATGTTCAGTGGAATCGTGCTGTCCTTCGCCTGCATAATTTGATCGAGTACCGTTTTCGCAGCTTCGATGCGCTCATTCAGGTCGGATTTCGACGACGCCGCATTTGCTGCTCCTGTAGCCAGGAAACAAAGACAGAGGGAAGCAATCATTCTCTTCATTTAGGGAGTCCTTTCAGTTTTTCCGCACGCGTGCATCGTACGGCTTGTGGGTTGCTGACCATTAGGACAACGCTGAGATCCGGAAGTCGCGCACGACGCCGAAGATTTCGCATGGAGGAATATCGGCAAGCAACAACATCCGGCTTCAGCCTACAGCATCGCCACACGCCCAGGATGCACAGGACGGAAGGAATTCGATCTGCTGCATCAAGCGAATCACGCCGTGATTTTTAGGATCTATCAGGGAAAATCGGAGCGACACGGATTGGATTGGATCAGATCCTTGCGCCAATGAAAAAAGAGGAGTTCACAGGCCTCATGGTCACATGGAGCCTGGGAACTCCTTTCCCCAGATCTGCGTTGTTTCTGGAATGATTATTAGTAATGTTCGGAAACCGCACAAGAGTACTAAGGTTTTAGACTGTTAGTAATCCATTTGAAGGCACTTTCTAGTTACTAGCAGGTTCCCCCGTCCACTTCAAGCCGTGACCGCTTCTGCGATATGAATCGGATGCCCCGCCGGTTTGTACGAACCATGGAGCGCGCGCATCGAGAGTTCAATGCGGTTTTCAGCTCCGACTTTGCGCATCAGCTTGCCCACATGCGCCTTCACGGTGCGTTCTTCGATACCGAGTTCTTCCGCAATCTCGCGGTTCGAGCGCGCTAACAGAAGCAGTTGCAGTACCTGTTCTTCGCGCGCAGTCAGATGCGGCCGTGGGCTCGTCACGCTCGCATCGTCCCCGGAAAGAAGCCGGTCGATCAGCTTCGAGAGCAGCTTTCGCGGTGCCCAGATCGATCCGGAAATCACAACATCGAGAGCTTCGCGCACAAGACGCGGTCCTGCGCCGGTGTCAAGATAGGCGCGGGCGCCGGCGATTATCGTGTCCATCATGACCTGCTCGTTGCTGTCTGGACCGATTACAACCATACGCAGGTTGGGACGCTTCCGACGAATACCTTCCAGCACGCCAAGTTTCTTAGAAGAACTGCTCCAGTCAATCAACACATATTCGATCGATACATTATCCAGATGTTCTTCGAGCGTACCCACAACCGGGAGAAGTGGCGTTTCGCCGGGCTTGGCATGATTCTCAAAGATGCTGGTGAGGCCTTCGAGCCGCATCGGTTCGTTGGCGACGACACCGATTCGGATTGGTTCTATGCTGTACATCGCGGACATCGAGCCCCTCTCCTTGCCTGGCTTCAACGACCGACGGGAGTGAATTGGCTTTCGCCTGATCCCAGCAGCCTTCCGCATGTGTCTCCGGAGGCTCTTGGGGATTTCCCTGTCTTTTGTTGTACTTCGCCAGACGGTTGTTACCGATGGCATCCCTGTACTGATTACCTTGAAATAACAGTATCCGGCAAAGTCACTCTTTCGTATAGCCCTTAGCGTCTGAGAATGCGGCGCGGCCCATCTCTAAAGTCACAAAGGCCCATTTTTCCACCCTCAAGGCCGCCGAATCCGGTCAAGAAGTGATTCGGAGCACATGCGGGGAATGAGATCAACCCTGTCTTCTTCGTCACCTTATAAAAAAATCCTCAGCGCCGGTGTTCCACAAATGAGCCAAAGGCTGTACCATCAGTCCGGTAGGGCGTGGTACAGTCGAGAACAGTCGCGCTAAAGAGGTGACCGCTGTGATTAAACAAGACATTGTGCATCATGTGATCGAGCGCACAGGCCTGCCCCGTACCAAGGCCGAAGCGGCAGTCGATACCGTTTTCGAGGGCCTTAAAGAAGCACTCGCGGCGGGAGAGCGCATCGAATTGCGCGGCTTTGGTGTGTTCAGCGTTCGTGCCCGGAAGACCGGCATTGGACGCAATCCCCGTACAGGGACTGAAGTTAGCATCACGCCCGGAAAGGCCGTGCGCTTCAAGCCCGGTAAAGAACTCCACACATTGGAGTCAGGAACACCCACGCCGAGCGCCTGACGGCGCAATTGTGCAGTGCGAGGTCCGACAGGTTCCCTAACGCCCTTCAAAGGTGTGCAAAGCCAACGCTCGTGCCAGGGCTGCAATGGGGGCATTCTCCATTGCTACTCTAAAAACGAATGAGGTGCGCATTCTTGCCGGAATGAAGCCTCAATTTACCCGCTTGATGACCGCAATCTTCTTAATCGCGCGAAGATCGGCGGTCCGCTTCACGACCAACCGCACTCCGTTTCCTTCCGGATACCTTGGCGCCGCAGCAATCACCTCTGCGACGATCTTTGGCAAATGCGCCTCTTTCCCGGCCGTTAGCGCCTTTGTCGCTTAAAACAAACGACACCATGAAGCAGCCTCTCCCGGGGCCGAGATAAACGACGTTGCAACTCTTCTGCTTGAGACGCAGGCTCCACCCGTACTTTTTCACGCAGATTCCCTTCCACTCCTGACCGGTAGCGCCCTCTTCATCCGCCATCCACTTGATGAATTCGGTCCATACGCTCGACTTCTTTGCCTTTGATGGCATTGATGTATTCCATTGCGCACCTCAATGAGCGATGAAATCCTACCGCAACGTAGCTCAGGCGGGTTGCGACGTGGTTTATCTCAATCACCACGATTCGCATTCACATTAGACGCTGCGCATCAACATCGACTACCAGGTTCCGGCGCGGTATGCCTGCCTTATCCGCATGCGCCAGCGCGCCACGCAACGCCGCATTCAGCGCCTTGCGCGACGACGATTTCAAAATCAAGTGAAAGCGATAGACGTTTTTGATGCGAGCAATCGGTGCCGTACAGGGACCAAGCACGCGAATACCTTCGGGAGCAGTGTTCTGGAACCATTTGCCAATCTCGCCGGACCATCCGACCGCTTCTTCAAGCTTTTCTGACTGCACCAGTACATTGGCCAGCACGCCAAACGGGGGATAGTGCATCCAACGGCGATACTTCAACTCGCGCTCCGCAAACCCCGCGTAGTCGTGGGTGCTTGCTGCCACAATCGCATAGTGATCCGGATGATAAGTCTGCACCACAACGCGACCCGGCGATTCGCCGCGCCCCGCTCGCCCCGAAACCTGCGTCATCAATTGGAAGACGCGCTCGGCCGCGCGAAAATCCGGCATCGAAAGCGCATGATCGCAGCCCACGACGCCGACAAGCGTCACGCCATGTATATCGTGCCCCTTCGCAATCATCTGCGTGCCGACCAACAAGTTGATTTCCCCGGAATGCATCCTCGCAAGTAAATGCTCCAGGTCATGCCGCCCCCGCACCGTGTCGCGATCCATCCGGCCTATCCGCGCTCCGGGGAAAACCTCGGCAAGACGCTCCTCGCCCTGCTGCGAGCCTGCGCCGAGATAGTACAGGTGCTCGCTCTCGCATTTCGGACAATTCGCCGGCACCGTGCGCTTGAATCCGCAGTAGTGGCACTCCAACCGCTGACCAGCACGCGCAATGCCGTCATCGTCCGAAGGCTTGTGATGCGTAAGTGCGATGGCGCAGTTCTGGCATTCCAGCTTCTGCCCGCACGCCCTGCAAATGACCGCGAACGAATATCCGCGTCGATTCAGCAGAATGATGACCTGCTCGTTGCGTTCCAGCGCCCGGCGCGTTTGATCTACAAGCGAACGGGAAAAGAGCTGATCCCTGCCGGTTTCCTGAAACTCGCGCCGCATATCCAAAAGCTCCACTTCAGGCAACGGACGGTTCTTGACACGGTCGTTCATCTCGATTCGCGTGTACTTGCCCTGTACCGTGTTCTGCCAGCTTTCAAGCGAGGGCGTCGCCGAACCCAGCACCACAACCGCCCCTGACAGCTTGGCGCGCATCACCGCGACATCGCGGGCGTTATATCGTGGCGTCTCCTCCTGCTTGTAGCTCTGATCATGTTCTTCATCCACCAGGATCAACCCAAGATTGGGTGTGGGCGCGAAGATGGCGGAGCGCGTACCCACAACAATCGGCGCATCGCCGCGGTGGATGCGACGCCACTGTTCGGTGCGCTCTTCGGGCGTCAGTGCCGAGTGCAGCAGCGCCACGCGCTGACCGAAGGCCGCATCAAGCAAGCCAACCGTTTGCGGAGTGAGGCCAATCTCCGGCACCAGCAGGATCGCGGACTGGCCCCGATCGAGCGCCCGCTGCATCGCCTTCAGGTACACCGCCGTTTTTCCCGATCCCGTTACCCCGTGGAGCAAAAAGGCATGGAATCCCCCGAGATGCGCAACGATGGAGGCGAGTGCATCCAGCTGCGATTCGTTCAGCGTGAGTGGGTTCGCTGGAGCTTTAATGCCACCTAGGCGGAAAGCAACCGGCCGCTCTTCGATCCGCACAAGGTCACGACGAACCAAGGTCTGCAGCGTCGAGGACGGTAGTTCACGGCGTCGCAGATCGGCCAGCGGAAACTCGCCGCCGTTGGCAGCAAGTTCGGCGAGAATGGCCTGCTGCAATTTTGTGAGAGCGGGCAGCCTTGTATCCGGAATGAGGACGGCGAAGCGCTCGGTGCGGCGTGCGTCACGCTCGCTGGCCGCGGTCTCACGGGCCATCCATTTCTTGCGAAGCAATCCGGCTAGTACTGCCAAGCTCGCGGCTGTGGCCGTCCGCAAAGTTGACACTCTCACCGATTCACCAGAAGCAAGCCGCTCAAGAACCCGCCGCTCAAGTCCTTGCTTTTCCCCGAGTGGCACATCCTTCCCACGTCGTTTGCGCGAAGAATGGGAATTGTTAAATCCGCCATCTCCGTCGAGACTTCCGGCCAGCACGTCGCGCCCCAGATCGGTAATGCGGTAGTAAACCACCCGCCTCACTTCGGCCATCAGCGGCAGCATCCCTCGCAGCACCTCGCCCAGCGGAGCGAGGTAGTACCCGGCTATCCACTCGGCCAATGCAAGCAAGTATTCGCTGAGCAGCGGTTCGTCATCGAGCACAGCTTCGAGGTATTTCGCCTCGAATTCTGTGGGAGCGGCCACGCCGGTCGCGGTAATCACCCCGATAAGCTTTTCATTGCGAAAGGGCGCAATCACGCGAGCACCGCGCAACGCCTGCTCGTCCTCGCGCAAGGCGTACGTAAAGGTGCGATCGAGCGGCACCGGCAACGCGACTTCGCAAAAAGCAGGCATCGGGAGCAACCTCCAGTGTAGCGGTCGCCCCCAAGCTACCTCTGTGTGTAACTGGCCCCTCGGATTCTTACGCGTGGGAGTCTTTTATTCCTTGATCCCTATTCCCTGTTCCCTGTCTTTCAGTACAATTCCTGCTGATGACCGCCAAGCCTGCAAAATCCTCTAAATCCGCGCGCACCGCTTCGTCCAAAACCTCCAACCCCATCACCATGTGTATCGATATCGGTGGCTCCGGACTCAAAGCCATGCTGGTCGACGCCAAGGGCCATCCTGTGAGCGAGCGCCAGCGTGTCGCTACGCCAGCCATTCCCACACCGAGAGCCGTCCTCAAAGGGCTCGTGCGGTTACGGAATGCGCTTCCCGCCTTTGATCGCGTTTCAGTCGGATTTCCGGGCGTGATCAAGAAGGGCATTACCTACACTGCCGCGAATCTTCATCCCTTGTGGTACGGCTTTCCGTTAGAGAAGGAACTGCAGAAGCTTTGGAAAAGGCCGGTCCGCGTTGCTAACGATGCGGCCGTGCAGGGCTATGGTGCCATCAAGGGCGACGGCGTGGAACTCGCGATCACGCTCGGCACTGGTCTCGGCTCCTCCCTCTTTACCGACGGACGACTGTGCCCTGGGCTGGAACTCGGCCATCACCCCTGGAAGAGAGACCGCGAGTACGAGGATTACCTGGGAAGGCGCGGCCTCGACAAGTACGGCAAAAAGCACTGGAATAAGCTGCTGCAGGAAGCAATCGAGCAAACGGCCAAGCTGTTTAACTGGGACCACCTCTACCTCGGCGGCGGAAATACCAAAAAAATCGACTTCAAGCCAGGCAAGAATATCGAAATCGTCTCCAACGAAGCAGGCCTGCTGGGCGGCGTTGCCCTCTGGCGTGAGTGGGATTAAGGAGAGCCCTGCGCTAATCGCTCTGCATTCGCAACAATGCTGAAAGAAAAAGACCCACGTTTAGAAGGCGTGGGTCTTTGAGTTCTGCGAAAAAACGGATGTTTGACAACTAATCCACTTTTTTTGGCTATTCGCGCCGAATGTTCCAGCGAATTCGCCAGCATAAGTCGGGTGGTAATACTCGCGCTGCACGACATACTGCGGGCCGCCATTGAAGAATCCGAAAACCTCATTAATCAGATTCAATCCATATGCATACACCCGCAGCCCTCCAGGCAAGTTCGATCATGTTTCCAGGGACCCTGCAGACAGGCTAGCTTCCAGATTTTGAAGAGAAGTTAAAGTAGGGAGCGCATTTACCTTCGCTTCATCAACCATTGACCTAAGTTTCGCAATCGCTATCTCCGGGGAAGCATCGTTCATTTTCGGACACTTGCATTCGTTTTGGAACGGTCGCGGGAGCGCGTGCGTATGCAGGTACATGCCAAGTTCAGTAAATTGCGCACATTCACTTGGCGGTAATTTGGCAGCGTACGTGCTCCGTGGCTCTTGGACCGACCCCCGACTTTGAGGTTTGCTATGCAGAAATTTGCCCTTGATCTAAAATTCGCCCTGCGTCAACTGCGCAAGTCGCCCGGATTCGCCATCACAGCCATGCTAATGCTCGCCTTCGCCATCGGCGCCACCACGGCAATCTTTTCCATCGTCGAGGGCGTCCTTCTGCGGCCGCTTCCTTTCCCTGATTCTGATCGTCTGATGGTGCTGTCGGATCACTTGCAGGGCGTTGAAGTTGGCGGAGGAGGAGGAGACGAAGTCGGAGTGACGGTGCCAGACATCAAGGCCTACACTCGCGACACGCACGCCTTCGCCGCTTTGGGCGGATATCAGGGTGCAACCTTGGAATTATCCGGCACCGGAAACCCTGCGCAGGTGCGCGCCTCGCGCCTCACTGCGGGGGTTTTCAGTGCGCTATCCGTCGCTCCGGAACTTGGCCGTGTCTTCACGACCGAAGAAGACGAGAATCATCAGCAAGTGGTCGTACTAAGCGACGCAACATGGCGCGACCGATTCCATTCCGATCCAAATATCATCGGAAGCAAAATCCTTCTCGACCGCAAACCATATATTGTCATCGGCGTGATGCCTCGTGGGTTCGAGTTCCCGCTCATCCCCGGCCAGCTCAACCGAAGCGAACTGTGGGTTCCCATGAGTTTCAGGCCCGACGAACTAGCAGCGGCCGCCGCTGCCAACTGGAGCTACCAAATGATCGGGCGTCTCAAGCCTGGGATCACACCGTTACAGGCCCAAAGTGACGCCGAGCGCGTTGCCCAGGAAATCATGCGCGGATACCCGGTCATGATGGCCAATCTCCGCATCAACGCCCTCGTCCGGCCCTTGCAGAGTGATACCGTGCAGCAATCGCGATCCCTGCTCCGCACGCTGTTTCTCGCTGTAGCCGTCGTGCTGCTCATAGCCTGCTTCAATCTTGCCGGGTTGATGCTGGTCCGCGCCATTCGCCGGCAGCGTGAAGTTGCAGTCCGACTCGCTCTCGGCGCTCGCGCGGCTGCCCTGGTCCGCCAGTCTGTCCTTGAGAGTCTGACTCTCAGCGTCGGCGGCGGAGCTCTCGGACTGATCCTCGCTGCCGTCGCACTGCGCGCAGGCAAGAGTATGCTTCCTGAAAACCTTCCGCGCGTGGATGAGATCTCCCTCAATTGGCAAGTGATCGTCTTCGCGTTAGGGCTCGCCATCATCACAGGACTCGTATGCGCGCTCGCCCCGGCCTTCGCCGCCATCCGCACCAACTTCAACAGCAATTTGAAAGAAGGCGGCCGCACCGGCAGCGCCAGCGGTGGTCACACACGCTTGCGCTCCACGCTCGTGGTTGCGGAAATAGCTATCGCCCTCGTACTCCTAACCGCGTCTGGCCTGCTGTTGCGTAGTTTCGACAAAATGCGAGCCGTGGATCTCGGTTTCACTCCCCAGCATGCAACCACTGCTGCTTATTCGCTGCCCCAGCAGCAATACTCCAAACAGTCGCAAATCGACAGTTTCAATCGCGAACTACTTCTCAAACTGCTCCAGCTTCCCGGGGTTCAGTCTGTCGGCCTCACGAGCATGTTGCCATCCCAGGGCGTACATAATAACCAGACATTCGTCGTCGATGGATACGTGCCGCCCCCCGGCGCGAACATGAACCTCGCGACGGTAACCCAGGTTCTTGGCGATTTCTTTCCGGCCATGGGCATTCGTCTTGAGCGAGGGCGATTCTTTACCAGCGCCGACCACGCCGGTACCCAGCTTGTGCTGATCGTCAACCACAAATTTGCCCAGCACTACTGGCCCAACCAGGACCCAATTGGCAAGCGCATCCGCATTGGCACACGGCAGATGCAGACCCCGTGGCTTACAGTCGTTGGCGACGTCTCTGACACGCAACTCCTTTCACCAGACAATCCAGCGACGGAACAGTACTACATGCCCGTCGATCAGGCCGAAGACGCAGTCGGCGCGCTCGCCCAGCCGGGAGACCTAAACGGCAACAGCGGCTATGTCGTCCTGCGCTCGGCTGTTCCACCCGAACAGATGGAGAATGCGCTTCGCGCCACGTTTCGCTCGCTCGATCCCCTGCTGCCCCTCACCGAGGTACAGACCATGGAGCAGGTTGTGTCGGAGTCAGAGGCATCTCGCCGCTTTAACACCGTACTCATCTCAAGCTTCGCCTTTGCCGCCGTGCTTCTTGCAGTGCTCGGCATCTACAGTGTCATCGCTTTCTCGGTCGCCTCCCGCGTGCAGGAGATGGCGATCCGCATGACGCTGGGCTCGCAGCGATCGGCAATCGTTCGCCTTGTCATCGAGTCCGGCGCGAAGCTTGCGGCCATCGGGTGCGTTATCGGCTTGGCAGGCGCCGCCGCGGCTTCAGGACTAATGCGATCGATGCTGTTTGGCGTCAGCCCATTCGACCCACTGGTCATGACCTTCGCCGCCATCTGCGTGCTGCTGCTCGCCATTGCAGCGTCAACGTTGCCCGCGTTGCGCGCCGCATCCATCGACCCGATGCAGGCCCTGCGTGGCGAATAGCAATTCTTTGTTTTAATACGGAACTGGATGCGCCAGAGCTTGCCCCGAGCGAAGTCGATGGGTCTCGACTTTGAGATCTGGAATTTATCGCCAGCAACCTTCTGAAGCAAAGGTCCCTCCTGCAATTACTTTTGCGCCTCAAACCGCCGGAAAGTAAGCGTACGGCCAGTCTTTCAATTACCCACAAGTTGAACCCCGATCATGATTCCAAGTTCGATGTCTGTCAGCCGAGATAGACCCCTCCAGATCACGATGTTTCCAGGTGGCGGGTCGTGCGCACGGGCGAGATAGCCTCCGAGCCTGGCTAGTTTTACGATGTAGTTGCCGAGAGCGGGTCGCAGTTCCCCACGAGTGCTGTTGGGCACCAGTTCATCTAAGAGGTATTGATCAAGCTCAGTGAAGGCTTCGCCTGGCGCTTTATCTGGCGACGTGCGATTCAGCATCGTGATCCAGAAGATTCTCCAGCTGAGGATGCACAGGATGGCGATCAGGTTCACAAGGCGCTCGGCCGTTCGTAGCTTCGCATCTTCGACTTTGCAGCCGGACTTCAGGATCTTGTGGAAGGTTTCGATCTTCCATCGCTGTGCGTACCAGATCAGCTTTTCAACCGCGTCTTGGCGTGAACGGACAGGCAGATCGGTGAGTAGCTTCCAGTTGATCCGCTCACGACCTTTGGGCGCGTCCATCTCCCGCGCATGAATGACGGTCAGCGGAAGGTCTGGATACTCCTTCTGTTTGCCGATCGGTGGCCGAACAAGCATACGGCGATAGCGTATCTCAAGAAGCGCTGTGGACGGTTTGCCGCGCTGGTCGCGAACTTCGATGCGGTGAAGGCCGCTAACCACGCTCTCCTTCATTTCATCCGCTACAGTGTGCTCGCCATTGCCGGCGAGGCGATTGACACAGGTCCGAACTAAGAAATGGGTGCCAAGTTCCTTCGCGAGACAGAACAACTCGTAGATGTCGCTCTCGCGATCTCCGATGTGCACACAGCGATCAGGATTGTCCAGCAACGTGGTGGATTGCCGTAAGTTTTCGAGCCAGCGAATGCTCTCCTTCTTTTCGATTGGCACGCGAGTTGGATTGATCCTGCGTTTCAGCGCATTGGCGCCGTGGAACTTGTCCCGATTCCAGAACTTGATTGCGGCCAGCCCGAGAGGCTGTCCCTCTCTGGTAATCACCAGGCTCGAGTGCATGAGGATCCCGCAGGTGGTGCGATATTTGCCGGCGTACCCCACCGTCAGCTTCTTAATCATGCCTACTGAGGCGACATCCTCACGAGTGAAGGAGAACTCGGTCGTGTCGTGGAGAACGAGAACCGGAAACCCGGATGTGGCCGCGAATCGGTCCCGTGTCGACGCAAAGTGGCCGGCCAGAATGTTCGCTTCATCGACGCGCTCGTTGCTGAAGAAGCGATAGGCGGCTTTCGTATTCGCCCAGTCTTGACAGGCCCTTGGTGTGGTCGCGCCAATGCTTCCGCCAAGCTGATCCAACAGCTGCCGCATGCGCTTGCCATGACGCACATCCTGGAATTTGCAGCCCATCACCTCATTGTCAATCCACTCATCAGACCGGGACCGTTCTAATCCCCGGCATTTAGGGCCCCGACTACGTCGCGGCTTCCTCATGCCTCCAGTTCGACACCACTGCTACCCAGACTGTAAGTACCTGACTTGAGGCAGAATACGCCTGATCATTACCACCCATGAGTCACACCTGAATTGTGGGTAATTGAAAGACTCGGCGTACGCTTACGCCGGAAGAAGCTGCGGCTTCTCCGCATCCGCGCCACATTTTGCACTCAGGCGGCAGCGCGCGCAATTCCTTCGAGTCCAAGTCGTCATAGCCGGACCCTGGAAGATTCGATCTGTAGGCGATAAATACCAGCGGCGCATCGATGTTCGCGGGCTGCTGCAAGCGAGTCCCCGGAAGAGGACATATCCCTATTCCGCCCGCAATGCGCGCACCGGATTGATGCTTGCAGCACGTCGCGCCGGTACCAGGCTCGCCACCAGCGCGCAAAGCGCCAACGCAGTCACCGAACCGCAAAGCACCGCCGGATCCCAGCCCTTCACTTCGAACAACTGCGAAGCGATCAGGCGTGCGCACCCAATCGATACGGGAACCCCAATGGCCAGTCCGATCAAGATATGTGTGAAAGCGCCGCGCAGAACCATCGCCACCACCTGTCCGCGATTTGCGCCAAGAGCGATACGCACGCCGATTTCACCAGTGCGGCGCTCCACTCCGTAGGCCGTTACGCCATACAGGCCGACGGCCGCCAACACGAGTGCCAGAATGCCAAACAGGCCGGTCAGTTGCGAAACTGTGCGCTCCTGGTCCATGCGGTCCGAAACCTGCTGCTCCATGGTACGAATACTCACGAGCGTAAGGTTTGAGTCAACGTCGGCAAACGCGCGGCGCACCTGCGGTTCCAGCCCCTCCATGCTCCCGCGCACTTCGAGCACCACGCCTTCAATCAGGTGCGAGCGATCTTCAATCATTTGCACCATCACAGTATTGAAATGGGCGCGCTGCGCCAGCGGCACAAATAAAAGCGGCATCCTCCAATGACCGCTGGGATCGGTATAGTTCGCCGTGCGCACGACGCCCACAATCTCGTACATTCCGCTGTACTGTGCATCGTTCATCCCGAAATGCGTGCCAATCGGCTCTTCTCCCGGCTTAAAGAATTTCTTCACAAACGCCTCATCGACAACCGCAATATTTGGCGTCGAGGCCGTGTCCTGCTCTGAAATGCTGCGTCCTCGCGCGATGCGCTGCCCCATCATCTCCAGGTACCCGGCGCTCACGCGATCCCACGATGACCCGTTATCTCCATTCACATCAATCGTTCCTTGTCCCTGGCGTGCGATCATCGCGTCCCAGTTATTGGTGAACGGTGTATACATGGCCAGCGCCGCAGCCTGTACACCAGGAATCCTTTTCAGCCGCCCCTGCAGCGCGCGATACGTCGCGTCCACCTTCTCGGGTGAATAGGACGAGAATGGCGCATTCACACGCAGGCTCACCCGGTGGTCGGTCTCAAATCCGAAATTCTGATGCTCCATCTTCATCAGGCTGCGCGTTAACAGGCCCGCTCCTGTAAGCAGCACAACCGACAATGCAGCCTGGACGACCACGAGCGCCTTCTGTGGCAAAGCCCTGCTGTCCCGCGTGCTTCGACCCGCGCCATGCAGAACCGCCGCTGGATTCGTGCGCGACGCAAACCATGCCGGAGCCGCACCGAACAGAAGTCCGGTGATCAGCGACATGGCGAATGAAAAACCAAGCACCGCCAGCGATGGGGTCGCATCAAGGGGCACATAGTGCGCAGACTGAAACGCAAGCGCAACAATCAACTTCACTCCCGCAAACGCAATCACAATCCCTGCCACGCCACCCAGCATCCCCAGCACCACACTCTCAGTCAGCGACTGCTGTACCATCCGCATCTTCGACGCACCAACGGCCATGCGCACTGCGGCTTGCGTTCCACGCGCCGATCCGCGCGCCAGAAGCAAGTTTGCAAGATTTGCGCACGCAATCAGCAGGACCAACCCGCAAACCACCATGAGAATGCGCAAGCTGCTCTGGTAGCTGGCCTTCATCTCGGTCACGCCGCCGCCCGCCGCAACTACGTTCACCACCTCTGTGGGCAAGACCTTCTTCAGTTGATCCAGGTACTGCGGATACTCTGCACCCAGTTCGCTCACAAGCCACTCGCGGGTGATTGTGGTAAACCGTGCGGCCATACCACCTGCCTTCGCGCCCTGCCGCAGCCGCCCAATCACACGAAGCCACGCCAGCGGTGTTTTCAGCACAGTATTCTCACCGGCAAGACCAGGCTCCTGCTGCAACGGCACAAACAATTCCGGAGGATCGCTGCGCAGCGTTTCGCCGTAAAACCCCGGAGGAGTCACTCCGACGATCGTGAACGGATGGCCGTCAAGCAGGAATACTCCGCCGACGATCTTCGGATCTGACCCGTATTCTTGCTGCCACACGCGATGACTCATCATCGCGGCTGGCGGCGCCGTCGGCTGATCGTCTGCCGGCGTCAGGTTACGCCCGACAAAGGCTTTCAGACCGAGTGTTGCAAAATAGTTGCCGGAAACATACTCGCTGCGCAGAGGCTTCGCAGGATCGCTGCTTTCGGCGGGGCGCACACTGAAATCCGAGTGCCATGCCTCAAATGCTGCCGTCTGTTCAAATTCCGGCGCATTCGCTGCGATGCGCTGGTACAACGTGTACGGGAAGATCCCCCACTCCTTCTGGGGTCCGATCTGACCGCAACAGTTCATTCCCGAGCCGACGCGATACAGGCGCGACGGATCTGCCACCGGGAGCGATTTCAGCATCACGCTGTCGATCAAGGAAAAGATCGCCGTGGTCGCCCCGATTCCCAGCGCCAGCGTTAGCATCGCCGTCAGCGTGAACACAGGCGACAGACGCATCTGCCGCAACGCATAGAGAACATCTTGACGCAACGTACGCATCGCAAGCCTCTCGAGACCTCTACGCGGGGAATTGCAATGTATATACGCTTAAGCCAACAAGAAAGTTCGCCGCCTTCAAAGGATTGGATTGATCACATCCCCTGAGTCAGTCACTGTGGCTTCCGCGAACAGCATCAAGGCGCCGTTTTCACATGATCAACCACCTTCCAAAAAAAGACCATCTTGGGAATCTGAGCCCGTCCGATAAACTCGCCAGCCCCACGCACTCTGCCAGAGAAACGCGAACTGCAAATATTGCAGAAAGGGCTAATAAAACAATAAGCAATTCATTCACCATGAGTTAAGGCAACAGAGCGCTTCGTAACGCGTTCTCCACACATTACCCGAAACTGCAACCTTTCGACCATTACCTCATGCCAACGGGTGATAGCCACCCTCCCTGCACCGCGCCATCCTTGTCCTGTTCACGCTGAATCCGAAGAAAGCGAGAAAATCATGTTCGGTTTGGTGATGGTGTTCGTCCTCATACTCATAACGGTCGCCCCACCGTTTGCAGTTATGGCCAGGGCCAGGGCAAAATCCCGCCGCAGGTAGTTTCGCGGATCGAGGTCTCACCTTGGCACTGGGCCAGCTATCGGGCGAAATCGGCTGAATGAAATCCCGAACTTGCCGATCAGTGGAGTGACTGCGACTCGCCGGAGGTGTCGGGTGAAAAGGTCCACGAAAGCCGGAATTGCCAGCGCTGTTCTCTTTATCAGCATCCTTGTACCACCCTATCGCGAGTGGCGCGCGCCCATCAGTTTCGTATGCGCCATCCTGTCATGCGTTCTGGGGGCATTGGCTGCCATGAGCGGAAGGAAATGGTGGCTCGTGATCCCCGCGTCCATCGTTGCTGCATTCGCGCTCGATCTCTGCCTGGTTATCTACACGCTTTAAGGAGTGATATCGTGCTCGGTCGGAAGCCGGGCAACCGGTACCCACCGCCCAAGTGCCAGCACGTCTACCGGGTTTATCTTCTCATTCCCTAGGAAACTGTCTTGGCCACGGGCTTCAATCCAAGCTCGCGCATGGCAATCTGCAGGTCCGCCCAAGCTTCCTTCTTTTGGCGCGGGTCGCGGAGCAGAAACGCCGGATGGTAAGTCACAATCAGCTTGCTCCCGCGGAAAGAATGTATCCGCCCGCGAAGTCCGGCCAGCGGTTGGCGCTGGCCCAGCAGATACGTCGCTGCTGTCGCCCCAAGCGCAACAATCACCTCTGGTCGAACCACGTCGATCTGCCGAAAGAGGAACGGAGAGCAGGTATTGGCTTCGTCCGGCTCCGGCGTGCGGTTCTGCGGCGGGCGGCACTTGACTACATTGGCGATATAGACTTCCTCGCGCTTTAAACCCATCGCGGCGATCATGTTGTTGAGCAACTGCCCCGCCTTTCCCACAAAGGGAAGCCCCTGAGCATCCTCATCCGCGCCCGGCCCTTCTCCCACAAACAGCAGGCGTGCGTTTGCGTCACCGTCGGCAAAAACAATCTTGTTGCGTCCTTTGTGAAGAGCGCACCGTGTGCAATCACCGATCTCTTCGCGAATCAGTTTAAGTGCGGAGGCGCGATCGGAGGGCGTGATCTCCGGTGCAACCGGAGGCAGGGCTTGCATGGGCTTACGGGGCGAAATGGAGGTTTCCTCCTGAGAATTCGATTCGGCAGTTGGACGCACCTCTAGCCTATCCTTCAACTCGGCCTGTGGGACAGTTTCAACCGGCTCATTCAGATGCTCTGGTTCGGTCGCCGCGATCATCTTCTGCGCAGGGCCCACTGTCCGGCGATAAAAATCCGTCAGTCCAAGCTCGCGATAGAATCGCAGGCGCGCTTCAAGCGCATCGCAGATTGCAAGATCGATTGAGGGCAATGCGTTACTCCACAATGATTCGGCGGCGTGCGGCGGCCGGTGCAGCCGACTCGCTGAGCCCTTTTTCCTGCGGCGTTCCTTCATCAACCTCAAACACCACCGGGCGCGGGCGTCGCAGTGCGGAAATCTCGTCAAGAATGCGGTCCGCAAGTTTCCGCTTTGTCATCGCCGGCATTTCGACCGACGTGGACGCTGTCAGAAATGTTGCCGCATTCCGATCGGCATCGATGCCGATCCCCTCGGTCGAAACATCGTTCACAACGATCGCGTCAGCCCCTTTGCGCAGCAGCTTGGCGCGGCCATTCTCCATCGTATTCTGCGTTTCTGCAGCGAACCCAACGATAAGCTGGCCCGGCAGACGCCGCCTGGTCACCTCAGCCAGAATATCTTCAGTCGGAGCCAACTCAAGCGTCATCGGGCCCGAGCGCTTCAGCTTCTGTTCTGAGACGTTGACCGGCCGATAATCGGCTACCGCGGCAGACTTGATGACCATGGTGGCTTCGCCCAAGCGGCCGAGAACCGCCGTTCGCATTTCCTCGGCGGTCGTGACTCGAACCAATTCGCACCGTGCCGGCGGATGCAACGCCGACGGTCCGCTTATGAGAATGACCTTCGCCCCGCGGCTCTGTGCTGCATCTGCCAGCGCATAACCCATCTTGCCGCTCGAGCGGTTGCCTATATACCGAACCGGATCAAGCGCCTCGCGCGTGCCGCCGGCGGTCACGAGGACGGTCTCACCGGCCATGTCGTTGCGACGGCCCATGGAATGGAAGACGACGTCGGCGATGGCTTCAGGCTCCGCCATGCGACCCGCGCCAACCATGCCGCAGGCCAGATCTCCGGTACCGGGATCGATCACCCGCACACCGCGCTGACGAAGGATGTCGAGATTGGCCTGTACCGCCGGATGCTGCCACATGTTCATGTTCATCGCCGGAGCCGCGAGTACCGGCGCGCGTGTAGCAAGATACATGGTTGTAAGAAAGTCGTTTGCGATGCCCTGCGCAAATTTGGCGAGAATGTCGGCCGTGGCGGGCGCAACGACCAGCGCTTCAGTCCATTGTGCCTCACCGATATGCTCAATAGACGACTCGTACGTGGCCTCGTTGCTGTCGGAGTCGCCCCAGAGGTTGCTGATTACCTTGTGCCCTGTGAGCGCGGAGAACGTAAGGGGCTGCACAAAGCGGGTTGCCGCCTCGGTCATCACCACGTGCACTTCCATGCCGCGCCTCTGCAGCGCGCGGACAAGCTCCGCTGCCTTATATGCCGCAATGCCGCCGGAAACTCCGACCGTTACTCGCATATCTACGATTGTAATCCGATCCGTTTTAGCATCGCATCGCGTGGCCTCATGCAACCGTAAGACGCATATTTGCTGACAGTTCACCTGAGCGTGCGAACTGTGGTCAGCCGAACGAGTCGCTCTGAAACTAAAGAATCGGAATCCCGTTCTCCGCCACCAGGGGCTTCACAACAGGTCGTTCGGTCTTGACGTAAGAGATCTTGCCGGCGTCGATTTCATCTTGCGCAATGCGGCATGCCTTCGTCGAACGGCTGGGAATGAGCGCTGCTGAGCCGCTCTGGATCTGACGTGCACGACGGGCTGCCACAAGGACCTTGCGGTAGTTCGAATCGAAGCTGGTTTCAATCGTCATCGGGATCCTCTCCAAAAGGAAGTTGTTGCTGGCCGGAACCGCCTTCGATCCCGAAGGCTTCCAGCACAGGTTTAAGCCGCTCCCGCGAGTTGGACAACCTGCAACCCGCGGCGACCTCCAACACCCTGCTCGAACGGTAGGCAATCGGCTCGGCATTGCGATAGTATCGCTCGCCGAGCACGATCGCCTCAAGTTGCGCTACTGCCCGGTCAAGGATGTCGTTGATGAGAATATAGCTGTATTCACGATAATTCTCAATTTCCTTGATCGCTTCCGAAAGCCTCCGGTAAAGTTCGGCTTCATTTACAACACCTTCCGCGCGACTTCGGTTGCGGAGCCGCGTTCGCAGTTCCTTCGGCGTAGGCGGAAGTACAAAGATGCTGACCGCCTCAGGCATCATTGCGCGGACCTGTGCTGCCCCTTGCACATCGATATCGAGTAGAAGATCGTGTCCCTGTCGCCGTGCCTCTTCGAGCGACTGGCGCGCGGTTCCGTAGTAGTTGCCGAATACCTCTGCGTGCTCAAGAAACTTGCCTTCGGCGATCATGCGCTCGAACTCATCACGGCTCGTGAAGTAGTACTCGCGCCCGTGCTCCTCCGAACCGCGCGGGGGCCGCGTCGTCCACGAAATCGAAAAATCGACGTCCTTCACCTGTTTGCGCAGCTCGCTTACAAGCGTGCTCTTGCCCGATCCAGACGGCGCCGAAATGATAAAAAGAATTCCTGCCACGTGCGAGGGTCCCTTCCGTTTTTATATCGACTTAAAGTTCTGTGACAACTACTCGGCGTTCTGAACCTGCTCACGAGCCTTTTCGATATCCGCTTTCATGGCCAGGCCGAGTTCGGTGATGCGTGTGCCTTTGCCACCCACTCCGCCCGTCTTCGAAAGCAACGTATTGGCCTCACGATTCATCTCCTGCAAAAGGAAGTCCAGCTTCTTGCCCACTTCTCCTCCCGCCGTCAGCAGCTCGCGAAAGTGGCCGATATGCGTACCCATCCGCTCCAGTTCCTCAGAGATGTCGCTATGGTCCACCAGCACCGCCACTTCTTCCAGCAGTCGTTGCCGATTGAACTCATTCCCTGTCGCTGCAATCAGCCGTTGCGTCAATCGCTCCTGGTAGCGCTGCTGTACCTCAGGGCGCAGCGCGGCCACCCCGTCCACGGCTTCGGCAAGACGATCGAGACATGCACGCAGAATTCCTTCAAGCGATTCGCCCTCCCGTGCCCGCATCACCTTCAACTCGTTAAGCAGGGGACCTATCTCGCGTCCCACGCTCTCGGTCAGCGCGGTAACATCCTCTTCCGAGTTATTGCGGTTCTCAGTTTGCAGTGCCCCCGGCATGCGCAGGGCCACGTTCAGATCCGGCTCACCTTTCATCCGGAATTCTTTCGACGCCTGCTTGTACGCATCGATATATCCGGCCACCAACTCGCGGTTATAGCCCGCTTTCTGCTGCACTGTGCGATCAACTGAAAGAGTCAGTTCCACGTGCCCCCGGACCAGGCTTTCCTTCAGCACCCGCCGCATTTCCATCTCCAGTGCGTCAAATCCTGCCGGCAGCCGCAACTGAATATCGAGAAAGCGATGATTCACACTCTTTACGCTCAGTGTGTAGGCAATCTGATCGTGTACGCGCACCTGCGTGCGGGCAAATCCGGTCATCGAGTAAATAGGCATCCTTACTTGTCCTCTGCCTCGGCCCAGAGCATCGGCTGCAAAAGCCGATCGAGAGCCTGTGATTCCGATTCAGGCGTATCTTCCTGCTCGGGAATATCCATGAATTGCAATTGATAAAGCCTCTGATATGTCGGCGACGTGTTCAGCAATTCGTCATGCGGACCGATTGCTGTGATGCGTCCACGCTCCAGCACAGCAATGCGATTGGCGCGTCGAATCGTTCCGAGCCGATGCGCGATAACCAGAACCGTACGGTTTTGCATCAGGTTCGATAACGCAGCCTGCACCAGCGATTCGCTTTCCGCATCGAGCGCTGACGTGGCCTCATCGAGAATCAAAATCGGCGCGTTCTTCAGAATGGCGCGCGCGATCGCTAACCGCTGCTTTTCGCCCCCCGAGAGCCGGAAGCCCTTCTCTCCGATCACCGTAGCGTAGCCCTGGGGCATCCGCATGATGAAGTCGTGCGCCAGCGCGTTCCGCGCTGCCTGCTCAACCAACTCGTTCTTTACATCGGGCTGGCCGTAGGCGATGTTGTTGCGTACCGAGTCATTGAAGAGAATCGTCTCCTGCGAAACCTGTGCGACCTGTCGACGCAGCGAACCGAGAGTTAGGTCGCGGAGGTCGTGGCCGTCGATGAGAATACGACCTGAACTGGCGTCGAAAAATCTTGGAATCAAATTCACGAGTGTCGATTTTCCTGCACCGCTGGGTCCGACAAGCGCGAGCACTTCGCCGGCGTGAACTTCCAGGTCGACATTGTGCAGGATCTGATGTTCGCCCTTTTCAGTTGAATAGGAAAACCCGACGTTCTCAAATTGGATAGATTTGTCGAACCCCTTCAAGGCATGTGCTTGCGGCCGTTCTTTGACATCATCCTTTTCATCGAGAAATCCGAAGATGGATGCCGATGCGCCCATCGCTTGTTGAAAGCTATTGTAGAAAGAAGCAAACTTGCGCACCGGATCATAGAGTTTGAAAAGGGCGATGATGAATGTGATGAAAATCTCGGCAGTCATGCGCCCGTGCAGAATTTCGTTGCGGCCTATCCAGAGAAGCAGGGCGATAGCCACCGAGCCTATCGTGTCCATCAATGGCGAACTGATGGACTGGATGCGCACACTACGAAGGTTGGCGCGAAACAGGCGCTGGGCGGCCCGCTTGAAGCGCAAGACCTCCCAAATCTCGGTGTTGAAGGCTTTAACGATGCGGTTGCCGGTAACTGTCTCGTGCAGAATGTTCTGAATTTCAGCGAGTTTGTCCTGGCCGGTGCGGGTGCGGGTGCGGACGGAACGGCCAATGCGGCGCGAAGAAGTAATCACCACCGGGACAAAAAGCAATAGCGCCCAACTCAGGCGCCCACCGAGAACAATGACGAGCGCAACGGTAGCGACGAACGTAAAGAACTGTTGCAGGAATTCGCCCAGCACTGAACTGACCGCCGTCTGAACGCGATCAACATCATTGATCAGTGTCGAGAGGATGGTTCCGGTGGGGTGGCGATGGAAGAAACTGGACGAGCGCCGCAGGATGACCTCGTAAAGGTTATTCCGCAGGTCGGTGATCATGCCGAATCCTGCGTAATTCACCAGGTAAGTCCCCGCGTAATCGCAGAGCCCCTTGATGACGGTGGAGCCGACCAGCGCTAAGGCAACGATGTTGAGCACGTTATGGATATGCACGCCGGGGGGGATGATGCGGTGCATATCAAACTGCCAGCCCGGCGGCGCCGTTGGAAACAGAACCAGCGCATTCGAAGGGTTTTGAGGTTTGAGGACAACGCCGAGGATTGGCACAAACAGCGCCATGCGAAGCGCATCGAGCAGACCGACCGCGGCCAGCAGAATGACTCCCGGTACCCACTCGAGCGTGTAGGGCAGCCCGTAGCGCAAGAGACGGATGACCTTTGTCATGCGGTTAGATCCGCCTGCCGGCTGAGGAGGTCCAGACGCAATCCAGGATGGGTGCCCATCCCAGTATTGTATCCGGGGCGCCACCCGCTTCGCTTCCCGGTCCGGGTCGCAGAATTCAATAGGAGTGGAGCTCTTGGATAGCCTTGAGAACAGTCTCCGGCTGCGGCAGAATCGCGTCTTCAAGCACCGGTTGATAGGCAACAAACGTATCCATCGCGCCGATGCGCTTTACCGGGGCGTCCAGGTCATCAAACAGCTCATCTGCGATGCGAGCGGCGATCTCGGCGCCATATCCCCAACTCAGCATGTCCTCATGCGCCACGATCACGCGGCTCGTCTTGCGTACCGAAGTCGCAATCGCATCCCAGTCATACGGACTCAGCGTCCGCAGGTCGATCACCTCAACCTCAATGCCCTTCTCACGGCTGGCAGTATGTGCCGCCTGCAGCGCACGCGGCACCAGCGCCCCATACGTAATCAATGTCATGTGGTCCCCGGGCCGCACGATCTTCGCCTTCCCGAAAGGAATTGCAAACTCCGGCCCCGGATACGGCGCACGCCCATACGACTCGCGATAAAGCCTCTTGTGCTCAAGAAAAAGTACCGGGTCATCGCAGCGAATCGCCGTACGCAGCAACCCGTTCGCATCCAGCGCGTTCGACGGAAACACGACGCGCAATCCCGGAATGTGTGTGAAGAAGCTCTCCCCCGACTGCGAGTGATAGATAGCGCCACCCGTGAGATATCCACCGATCGGCACACGAATCACAGCCGAAGAAGCCCACGCACCGTTCGACCGCCAGCGCATCAGCGCAAGTTCGTTGTGGATCTGGTGAATCGCCGGCCAAATGTAGTCGAAGAACTGTATTTCGACAACCGGCTTCATCCCGCGCACCGCATACCCCACGGCACGTCCCACGATATTGGCCTCGGCCAATGGGGAATTGAAGACACGCTCTGAACCGTACTCCGTTTGGAGTCCCGACGTCAGCTTGAAGACTCCACCCTTGCCCTTCACTTCGCTAAGTGCCTCTTCCCGACTGGCGTCGGCCACATCTTCGCCATAAACGATGATCCGAGGATCACGGCCCATCTCGTCATACAGACATGCATTGATCAGGTCAGCCATGGTACGCGGGCCGCTGCCTTTCGCGCTCGCGGACTTCCCAGGTCCCGCGCCCGCCGCCTGAATTGTCTCCGTAGCAAACTCTGCGCGGGTCGGATCGAGGTCCTCCGAATACACATGGCGCGGAATGCTCGCAAGTTCTGGCAGCGGCGCCTCCAATGCCCGCCCTGCCGCTTCCGCCGCTTCCTGCTCCGCCTCTTTTTCCACTACGCTGATTTGGTCTGCCGTCAGAATTCCTTCGCGCAGCAGCCGCATCTTCATCTTCGCGATTGGATCGCGCATCGCATCTGCCTCGCGCTCGGCAGCCGAACGATAAAGTCTGTCATCGTCCGACTGCGAATGCGAATAAATACGAATGCAGTGCCCGTGAACGAATGCTGGTCCGCGCCCCGCCCTGCAGTACTCTGCGGCTGCCTGAAATGCCCGCAGGCTCGACTCGGCGTCCGTGCCGTCAATCTCGGCAAAATGGAAATTCGGAAAGTTGGCAACCAGAGGCGAAATGTTGCCGCCCGGTGTATTTACCTCCACTGGAACGCTGATTGCGTAGCCGTTATCTTCAACCATGAAGATGACCGGCAACTTGCGATTCGAAGCCGTGTTCAGCGCCTCCCAGAACTCGCCCTGCGATGTCGAGCCTTCTCCGATGCACGCCAGCACCACCTCGTCTCCGTGAAACTTGACGTCGCGAAAGGCACGATAATCTCCCTGGGACCTGGAGGCGGCATCGGGGTGGGCCGCGAAGTAGCGGCCTGCCTCGGCGCATCCCACCGCATGCAGAATCTGCGTCGCCGTCGATGAGGAAGTGCTCACAATGTTCAGGGGCTCGCTGCTCCAGTGCGTCGGCATCTGGCGTCCCCCGCTCGCGGGATCGGTACCCGCTCCAACAGCCTGCAGAAACATGTCAGTGGGAGTCACACCCAACGCAAGGCACAGCGTGCGGTCGCGATAGTAGGGGAAGAACCAGTCGTACCCCGGCTTCAGTGCCAGCGCCGCACCCACCTGCAACGCCTCGTGTCCGGCAGCCGAAACCTGAAAAAATGTCTTCTGCTGCTTTTTGAGAAAGAGTTCGCGGTCATCGATCCTGCGCGACAAGTACATGAGCCGATAAATCTCAATCAGCTCTTGTGAGCTCAGGCGCCCCTTGCCATCAGCCGTCGTCGGCGCCTGGGCGCTGGAAACCGCAAGTCCCATCTGTCTCACTCCAAGTTTCAGGATCTTTCGAGCTTCTCGAGTTTATATATTTCTACCGAAAGATTGTAGCAACCGTCACTATCGAACCGGACCACCCACTGGAATCGTCAACGGCCGAAACCCTGGCCCCCCCTCAAATGATTGAGCCATCTTAGTTTTCACGTTGTGCGCAAGCTTTTCGATCTCACCTAATTTGTGCAGTTCCCCGGGCGTCATTCCGTCCGAAGGGTTAGATGCGATTTCTGCATCCAGTTGACGAGCCAGCTTGACCAGCTTGTCTGTGTCGGACACCAGCGACTTGTGGCGGTCTGCATTCAGCGCGTGCATCCGCTTTTCACCCCAAACCGGCTCTGTCTCGATCGCCGGATCCGCCTCGCTTTGTGTCCTTGCACCCGGGAGGTTCCCAAGTGGGCTGCTACTCGACGGTGCGTATTGCGCCCAGCCCAGCAGGGCCGCGGCAAAAACCACGAGTGCCGCTGCTGATGATGCCGCAACATATCCCGGCCTGACCTTCATGCTCTGCGGCCCCCCAAGACCCTCAATCCCCGCTCACGGTCAGTTTCATTTTTTCTTTTACATCGTTGGCCAGCATCTCGATCACTTCGGCCTCCCGTACCATGGTCGGGGTAAGCGGGCCCTTGTCCAGGCTGTCCGTCTTGGCCTTCAGATCCCGAGCCAGAATCAACAACTTCTCGGTTTCGTCATCGATGACGCGCTTGCGCGCCGCATTGGCCGCATCCAGGTTCCGCCTTTTCGTGTTCCTTCGCTCCAAGTCGTTCAATTCGTGCAGATCGAGCGTCCGGTTGGGAATCACGATCGGGCGCGGCGCGACCTGCCCCGCTCCCTGCTGGGGTGAGCCCGCGAACACTGCATCGGATGCCATGGCCAGGAAGCCGGCAATGATCGTCAGCTTCCAGTTCCGAAGCGCAATTCGACCCAGGCTGTCGCCATGTCTCGAACTGTCCTGACGGCACGGGTCAATCTGCATTTGGGACCTTGCTTTCTTTTCCCTGGTGTCCCTTGGGCGCGCAACTGACGCACCCTTTTCCCTCGCTCGATCCATCGCGGCGCGCGGTGTCCGTCGTCATTGCCGCAGGCTCCCGCTCAACTTGGCCCCGAACTCTGCTTCATCTTTTCCTTGACGGTCTTTGCCAGCTTTTCAATCGCATCCGCCTTGCGAATCACATTGAGCGACAATGTATCCTTGTTCGTCTTGTCCACCTCCGCCTTCAGTGCGACCGCCATCGCCAGCAACTCCGTACTTTGAGCCGAAATCTGCTTTCGTCGCTGGTTCTCGGCTGGATTTTGGGGCTGCGGACTCGACTCCTTCGCCTGCCCGTTTGCCCCAGCATCACCCTGAGGTTTCGCATTGCCCGGCGAGGCCTGCAATACCGCTCTCCCCGGTGCCTCCGGAGTTACAGCGGGGTGTCCGTCCTGAGCGGAGCACGAAAAGGCCGCGACAAAGACCAGGCTTGCGCCGGCGATTCGCCATCGGCTCGATTGGCACTGCCGCCCGGCTTCTATTCCGCGATCTCTCCGCGGCTGGGAAAGACTGGAAGATTGATCTGATCGCATGCGAACCTCCCGGTTGAGGCACATCTATATTATGTGCTGCATCCAATTCATCGTCTGCAAGCAAAAAAAGAACTCCCGATTCTCTTGCCGGGGGGCTAAAACGGGCTAAGTTCGGGGGTTAGTTGCATCTTTTCCTTTACATCCCGCGCCAGCTTTTCAATAGCCTCCACCTTGCTTACCGCGGCGGGCGAGCCATTCTCGCCTGGGTTTTGATCCAGCTCCGCCTTGAGGGCAATGGCTAATGAAAGCAGTTTCCTGCTGTCTTTCGCAATGTCTATGTCCCGCTGTCTGTTGAATCCATCAATATTGATCCTGAAGGCTCGTCCCGAAACAAGCATTTGCGCGTTCGTTCCGGAGCAGGCGTTCGCCAAAGTCCACTGTGCGGCTTTTACACCCTTTATATTCACCATCGCGTCGTCCGAATGTCCTGAATTCGCCGCACCCACAAGCAATAAAATTGCTATAGCAGAGTAGATTTTCACAGTTGATTGCTTGAAGCACGTTGCTTGGGAACATTTCAGGCCAGACCTGGCGAAAAGAGGCGCTTGCCGGTCGAATATTTCCATACCGTTCCTCAGTCCAGCTTCGATACAAAGCCATCGTCGATCGCAGCTTCGGGGCCCGCGGGCAGGGCAAGTGCCCGTCTGCAAAATATAGATACGGAAAAGAGGAGTTTGTATGCTTGCGTTTTTTCTCGCCGTGCGCTTCGGGTGGTTTGCGGATGGTCGATTTATGGGCAAGGTGCTGGATGAATGGATCTCCGACACCCAGGAATTCATTCGTCTCAAGCTACCCCATCTGGTCGTCGCCGCGGCAATCGGCTTTGCGCTTTACCGCCTGTTGAGCGTGATTACGACACGGATGATCCGCATCGCCGAATCCCATGCAGCCGCGCACAGTCGCATCTCGCAGGTCAGAACAATGGCAGGTGTGATTCGCGCCACCGGTGTGACCATCATCGCCGCAATCGTGACCATGCAGTTCCTCGCAGCGATCGGCGTCAATCTTGCCCCGTTGCTCGCCTCGGCCGGGGTTGCAGGCGTCGCCATCGGCCTGGCTGCGCAGAACATCGTACGCGACATGCTTAACGGAATCATGATCCTCCTCGAAGACCAGTTCAATGTGGGCGAAACTATCAAAATTGCCGGTGTCTCGGGCGTCGTCGAATCCATGACCCTGCGCAAAACCACCTTGCGCGATGGTGACGGCACTCTCTATGTCATTCCAAATTCGCAGATAACAACCGTTGCCAACATGAGCGCTGACTACTCGGTGGCCACGGTCAACGTCAGCGTCGATTTCTCGGCAAACCCCGACAAGGTGACAGAGCTGCTGAAAAATGTCGCGATGGACGTCCGCAACAGCGAAGATTTCAAAAATGTGTTCATCGCCGATCCGCAGGTCCTAGGAGTCGATGCCGTCAAAGGATCGGAGCTGATCTTTCCCGTCGTATTCAAGACCCGCGCCACGCAGCAGTACGCGCCGGTACGTGAATTCAAGCGCCGTGTCCGCCTTGCGCTTGAAGAGAACCACATGCTTCCCGGCGATCCATACCGTGTCTATTCCGGCAGTGCTGAAACTGTTCAGCGGCCCGCGGGAACGGCCGACGCACCCGAGCCGCCAAAACATGACGCGACAACAGTGAAGCCGCAGGAGTCCAATCCTTTCAGTGGCGAATGACCACGCGCTCTAACCAAGCGCCTTTAGCAGCGCCGCCGCATCCGTTACCGGCGGCATGCACATCCGCCCCCGGCAAACCAACCCCCATGCTCCGGTCCCCTCCGGCCGCGGAACCTGCAGCACCGTCTCCGCCAGACCTTCCGGAAGCCCGTCCCTGACGATCTGCTGTGGCGTCAAGCTGATCACCATCTTGTTCACGGCAAAGCGCGCCATAGCCACGCGTTCAAGTTCGTCCGCTTCCGGACCGGTTCCCACGATCACCACTTGCACGTGATCGACCACCAACCGCTCCAGCGCGAGCCCATAGCTGCCCGCATAGAGACCAAAATGCTCCACGATCCCCGCAAAGGATTCGAGCGTATCCTCCGCAATCTCCCGGTATTCCTTGCGGCCGCTCAACTCCTCAAGCCGCAGCAAAGCAGCTGCAGCGGTAGGATTTCCCGCCGGCGTTGGTGAATCCTGCAACGGCTTTCGCCTTGCCGTCAGCACCCCGAGCGGCGTTGCTCCCGCCATCCCCGCGCCAGAATCAAAAAAGGCCCCCGCGATCGAGTCATAAAACTTCGCAATCATCGCAGCGGCCAGCTTCACGCTTGCCCCGTAATAACGCATTTCGCCGCTTGCCATCCATCCGTCGATACACGCATGCAACGTCATCGCATAGTCATCGAGCGAGCCCGGGACTCGCTCGGCAGGCCTGGCGCTACCCGATTCGCCGTATGCAATCACGTGCTGAAGCGACTCCGCGCCGTCCCACGCCTCTCCTAGCAGCCGATCGAGCGTCAGCAGTGCAAACGCGCGACAAGATTCTGCTCGCAGGGCCTTCGCCGCTTCCAGATACGCCGTGACCGCCATCGCGTTCCAACCCGTATACAGCGTTCTATCAATAAATGGCGTGGGACGCGCGGCGCGCGCGTCCAGAAGTTTGGCTCGCGCCGAAGCGATCAGACCAACTGTGTCTCCTGTCGAACGGCCACATTGCGTAGCTACTTCCTCAACCGTGAACCTGCGATGCAGCACATTCTTCGCCGGATTGTGGTGCATGTCGCCGAGTTCGCCGATATCCCAATAGCGCGAAGCCACGGCAAGCTCGTTGGCATCGAGCACGCCGCGCGCTTCATCCAGCGTCCACGTAAAGTAGTCGCCGTCGTCCTCGAGATTGATGTCCGCGTCCTGTGACGCAAAGAATCCACCCCGCACCCGATCCGTCATCACCGCGTCGAGCCACGCAACGATCTCTTCGGCGGTCTGCCGAAAGTCCTCCCGCACAAAACTCTGGTAGCCATGCGCGTAATTGCGGAGTAGTTCCGTGTTGTCGTAGAGCATCTTCTCGAAGTGCGGCACCACCCAGTGCTCGTCCACGCTGTAGCGATGGAAACCGCCTGCAAGCTGGTCATACACTCCCCCGCGCGCCATCCGCTCCAGCGTTACCTCAAAGGCTTCCTGCGCCTGCTGATTACCGCGGTTCAGTGCCACCTCCAGCAACAGATCCAGGATTGATGGATGAGGAAACTTTGGTTGCGAGCCGAACCCTCCATTGCGTGGATCAAACTGCGCCACCGCCGATGCCGCAATCTTGTCGACCAGCGCCAGGCTCAGGTCTCCGCCACGCGATGAAAAGCTCTCATTATGCTCGATGGCCGCCATCACGCTCGCAGCAGATTCCAGCGCTTCGTCGCGCCGCTCCCGCCACACCTGCGACATCGTCAATAAAACCCGCCCGAATCCCGGACGCCCGTAGCGATCGTCGCGGGGGAAATACGTTCCGCCAAAGTACGGCCGCCCATCGGGCGTAAGAAAACCTGTCAATGGCCACCCTCCCTGTTGGCTGATGGCCGAAACCGCCGCCTGGTAGCGCGCATCCACATCGGGACGCTCATCGCGATCGACTTTTACCGCAACAAAATGATCGTTGATGATCCCGGCGATCTCCGGGTCCTCGTATGACTCCCGGTCCATCACATGGCACCAGTGACACCACACTGCGCCAATGTCCAGAAGAATCGGTTTATTCTCCGACTGCGCTCGCGCAAAGGCTGCCTCGCCCCACGGGTACCAGTGCACAGGCTGATGCCGCGCAGAACGCAGGTAAGAGGAAGAGGCCGCTTCCAATTGATTCGCGGTCGATGACGTCGATGGATTGTCCACGGGCATGCGCCGAGAATACACGGATGGCACGACGGGCCGCCACCTCGTGCCACGCGGTATGGCTGGTGGTTTGACCTTGCCACCGGGTCGGCCTTTTCGGTAAAACACACAAACAACAGAGATGATGGCAAGTGCATCTAAGTGCGTCAATGGCAGGTACTGTGTAACCACGTCCCGGAAACCATCCGGAGCGAATTCGGGCCCTCCGCCTCTTGGCCGAACATCCGACGCAGAAGGGATCTTGTAAGTAAATGAAAGACGGTGAGAACCCGATGCGCGAGGATGCACCTCAAACCGGCGGAGCGACTGGCACGCTATCCGCCGCCCAGATGAGCCAATTGATCCGTTCCTATAACTGGGCTTCAACGCCTCTCGGCCATGTAGCGGGATGGCCCGACAGTCTCAAGGCCGCGGTTCGCATCCTCGTCACTTCCCGTTTCCCCATGTGGATGGCCTGGGGGCCCCAGCTCACCATGCTTTACAACGACGCCTATGCGCGGGTGACCCTGGGCGAAAAACATCCCTGGGCTCTTGGCAAACCCGCTCAGGAAGTATGGCACGAAATCTGGCCCCAGATCGGTCCCCTCATCGAGCGGGTCATGACCACAGCGGAGGCCTCGTGGGATGAAACACTAGGCCTGTTTCTTGAGCGCAGTGGCTATTCGGAAGAAACCTTCCACACCTTCTCCTACAGTCCGCTTGCCGGACCCGACGACAAAATCGAGGGCATGCTATGCGTGGTCATGGAAGACACCCAGCGCGTGCGCGGTGAGCGCCAGCTGGCGTCGCTCACTACCGTTGCCGGCGCGCTCGTCAACGCCAATACGCGGAAGGACGTTTTCAATGCAATCGAGCGCGGACTGGCCGGCCAGAAAGACATTCCCTTTGCGCTCGTCTACACCTTCGAGAGTAACGGTCCCACTCTATGCCTCGTCGCCCAGGCTGGCATCGAACCGAGTCATCCCGGCGCACCACGTGAAATCGATGCAGAATCCCACAGTGCTCCCTGGCCTGTCGACATTCTTTTCAGTGGCAATCGCCCCATGACCCTCGATCGGCTCGGCGATCTCTTTCCAGACCTTCCGACCGGCGTCTGGGACAAGCCGCCCAGCCAGGCGAGGCTCGTCCCCATCTTCCGGCGCGGCCAGAAAAAACCCGCGGGCGTCTTTATCGCCGCGCTCAATCCCTACCGCCGGCTGGATGCAAGCTACGAGGGATTCCTAGACCTTGCCGCCGGCCAGATTGCCGCCAGCATCACCAATGCAGAGGCTTACGAAACCGAGAGAAAGCGCGCCGAAGAGCTCGCCGATCTTGACCGTGCCAAAACCGCCTTCTTCAGTAATGTCAGCCACGAATTGCGCACTCCCCTCACTCTGATCCTCGGCCCCGTTGAAGATGCCCTGCTCAATCAGGTGGCACCCACGCCAGAGGCGCTGGAGATGCTGCACCGCAACGCCCTCCGCCTGCTCAAGCTCGTCAACGGCCTCCTCGACTTCGTGCGCATCGAGGTCGGGCGGATGCGTGCCCATTATCAGCCCACCGATCTTTCGATTCTTACCGCGCAGCTTGCAAGTGTCTTCCGTTCCGCAGTCGAACGAGCCGGATTGAAACTCATCGTCGAGTGCCCTCCGTTGCCCGAGCCCGTCTATGTCGATCGCGAGATGTGGGAGAAAATAGTGCTCAACCTGCTCTCCAACGCGCTCAAGGCAACCTTCGACGGCGAAATTCGCGTTTTAATCTCCGCGGATGACTCCGGCGCGAAGCTTACAGTGCGCGATACAGGCACCGGAATTCCCGAAAGCGAAATCCCTCATCTCTTCGAACGCTTCAGTCGTATTGAAGGGGCGCGCCAACGCAGCCACGAGGGCAGCGGAATCGGTCTCGCCCTGGTGCACGAACTCGTCGAAATGCACGGCGGCTCCATCACCGTTGAGAGCAAGCCGGACGAGGGCGCTACCTTCCGTGTCAGTCTTCCCTTCGGACACGACCATCTCACCGACGGTCATGTCGCAAGCGATACAGACAGACCGCTGATCGTGCAGGGAACCGCCGTTGCCTATGTGCAGGAAGCCCTGGGCTGGATGCCGGGGCACGACCTGCTGAAAAGTCAGATCGCCGGTTCCGTAGCCGGCGACCAGGACGACCCCGCGCTCGGCCCAGTCAACACCAAACCGATCGTGCTCCTCGTCGACGACAACACCGATATGCGCGAATACGTCCGCACTCTTCTGGCGGGAAAATTCGAGGTCGTTGCCGTAACAAACGGAAGATTGGCGCTTGAAGAAGTTCGTCGCCGTCCCCCCGCGCTCGTTCTCACCGACGTCATGATGCCGGAAATGGATGGCTTTGCGCTCCTCGCCGCACTTCGCCGCGATCCTGCCACCTCCACCATTCCCATCATCATGCTCTCCGCCCGCGCCGGTGAAGAAGCCCGCATTGAAGGCGTAGAGGCCGGTGCCGACGACTATCTCACCAAACCCTTCACCGCTCGCGAACTCATCGCCCGCGTTGATGCCCAACTCAAAATGTCCAAGATGCGTCAGGAGGCAGCCGAGCAAAAAGCCGCCTTGACTCTTGAGATCAATCGTGCGCGCCAGTTCGCCGGGGAAGCCCTGGAGCACGTACCAGTCGCCTTCTGCACCCTCGATCGCGAATACCGCATCACCTACACGAATGCTGCCGCTCAGCAGCTTGCCACGCTCTCCGGCAAGCCACATATGAATGTGAGCCTATGGGATCTCTACCCCGATCTCATCGGCAGCGAAGTTGAGTCCAACATCCGTCGCGCCATGGAAGGGCGCGTGCCCGTTGAGTTCGAACAATTCTTTTCCTCTTCTGGAAATGAAACATGGTTCCACTTCTACGTCTATCCCCAGCCACGCGAAGGTATCATCCTCTATTGCCGCAACACCACCGAAGCGCGCAAAGCGGAGCAGGCCCTCCGACGCTCTGAGCAATTGGCCGCCGCTGGTCGTTTGGCCGCTAGCATCGCCCACGAAATCAACAATCCCCTCGAGGCCGTAACCAACCTGCTCTTCCTCGCCAAAAACGATATCGGCCTGTCCTCGAGTTCCAAAGACCTGCTCGAAATCGCCGACAAGGAACTGCAGCGCCTGTCACACATCACAGCGCGAAGCTTGAAGTTTTATCGCCAGCGTACCGCTCCCACCTTCACTGCGCTCGATGAAGTCATAGATTCCGTCATCTACTTTCACGACCCGGCCATCCGGGTGCGCAACATTGCGATTGAACGCCGCTATCACGCCGCACCCGCGGTCCTGTGCCACCCGGGAGAGATCCAGCAGGTTTTCACCAATCTTGTTTCGAATGCCCTCGATGCGCTGCCCGAGAAAGGCCGCCTCGCCCTCGCGATGCGACCCGCGCGCGATCGCTCTGGGCGCGAGGGCGTCGCCGTCACCGTCGCGGATAGCGGCTCCGGCATGGACAAGCAGATGTTCGAACGCCTGTTCCACCCCTTCGTCACAACCAAAGGCGAAGCGGGCACAGGGCTCGGGCTCTGGGTTATCAAAGGAATTCTCGATAAACACGATGCCAAAGTCGCTGTGCGTTCCAAATCCGGCTTCGGTACCGTCTTCCGGATATTCTTTCCTCTGGTTGCGGAGGCCGATCCGGCCGCGGCCTCCCCTAAACAGACCCGCAACTAATCCTTCGCCAACTCTTCCTTGATCGCCGCGATCAGCTCCGGTGCGTCCGGCAGCGTATCGGGCGAGAAGCGCTTCACAACTTCGCCCTTGCGGCTCACCAGGAATTTCTCGAAATTCCAAAGCACCTCGGGGTCGGCGTTTGTCTCAATGCCATATCCCTTCAGCTTCTCGCGAAACGGAACCTCCGAAACGCTGATCGCTTTCGGTTGGGCGGTTGTCAGTAATTGATAAAGCGGGTGCTTGTCATTGCCGGCAACGCTGATCTTGCTGAACATAGGAAACTTCACGCCATAATTCAGCGTGCAGAATGACTGAATCTCCTCGTTCGTGCCCGGCTCCTGGCTCTTGAAGTTGTTCGCCGGAAATCCCGCTACGACTAATCCCTGCCCTCGGAATTCTTCAAACAGATTCTCCAAGCCCTCGTACTGCGGCGTCAGGCCGCACTTCGAGGCCACGTTTACCAATAGCAAAACCTTGCCCTTGAATTCCGCAAGTGAGGCTTCTTCCCCACTGATCTTCGGCACAGGAACGTCGTAAACAACATTGCTCATGATCAATTCTCCTGACATATTTGCCCTTTGTTTGAGATGCGACGGCTCAAAAATGGATGCGCTCCATCACGACAACAGCTGTCTCGCGACTTTTACGTACAACTCAACCGCTTCCGCCAGCTCCTTTTTTGCCAGCTTCTCAAACGGTGTGTGCGCCACGTGGATCGATCCTGGCCCAAGCAACAGCGGTTCCCCCCAGTTCGAGAGTTGCGGAATGTCCGTCGTGAATTTCGCAATCATCGTCGGCAAACCCTCCACCGCTCGTAATCGCACAAATGGAATCTCCAGCGTGAATTCTACGTCGGCCAGATCCCCCGCAGCTGCGATCAGTGCCGCGCGAACAGGATCCGAATCTCCCACGAGCCGCACCAGCACCTGCGCTTCTGCCTTATCGGCGATGACGTTCGGCGCATGGCCTCCATGAATCTGTCCGATGTTCAGCGTGCTCGGCCCCACATCCTCCGTAACCGGCAAATCCAGTTTCAGCAGCCGCTCCATCACCTCCACCAGCTTGTGCACAGCACTATCTCCGAGTTCCGGATAGGCCGAGTGCGCCATCTTGCCTTGCGCTCGGAACACCGCGCGTAATGAACCTTTTGAAGCCAGCGCAAGCCGATTGTCTGTGGGTTCTCCATTGATCAGGAAACGGCTTCTCTTCGGCGCGTCATTTGCCACTTTGGCCCCAGCGGAATCCCGCTCTTCGCCGCTTACAAACAGGACGCCGATCCGAAACCCCTCGCTCCGTAGCACCTCGGCTGCTGCCGTCTGCGCCGCGATGATGCCCTTGGCATCCGATACCCCGCGACCGTAAATGAAATCTGCATCCTCGCGAAATCGGATATATGGAGGCACTGTATCCATGTGCGTCGAAAAGACCAGGTCGGGCGTCTGCCCGGCAACTCCGCCATACACATTCCATCGCTCCCCGCCTGCCGAGCTCTCGGCCGGTTGCGGAACCAGAGTCTTCTCCACGGCCCAGCCCCGTGCCGCAAGAAAATCCGCAAGAAAATCCCCCACCCGGCCTTCGTTGTAGGTCGTGGATTCAATCTCGCACAGCTGTTCGGTGAAGCGAATCGGATCGAGCGGTGGAAACTCGTGCATGGTTCTGCCAGAATATCGCAGTCACCATAGATGCCTCGTAATGAGCTGCCCAGAATTTCGCGAGATCGCATTCCTGTGCTTTAGGACCGCCGCGGGCAAGTGACGTCAGCAGGCAGCAACTTCCAGGGTTAGCGAATGCGGCCCGACGCTTGAGGGCGTAAAATAGCCCTTGGAATGACCTCTATCGCCGCGACGTCTTCGTCCGAGACAAGTTCGGAAAGAAATTGCTTGCGCACCGTCGATTTGCGCGGTCCCGCAGGTCGGCTCGAGGCCCTGCTGAACGAAGGCGCGTCCGATGCACGGTTCGTCGGCCTTGTCTGCCACCCTCATCCGAAGGGCGGCGGCACCATGCACAACAAGATCGTCTATCACGCCATGAAGGTCCTCAATGCACCCGCATTTGACCTGCGCTGGCCCGTTCTCCGCTTCAACTTCCGCGGCACCGGCACCAGCGAAGGGCAACATGACGGTCACGCCGAAGTGGCCGACGTGGTCGCAGCGATCCATTGGCTCCGCGCTGAATACAAGTTGCCGATCTTCCTGGTTGGCTTCAGCTTTGGCGCAGCCATGGCAATCACAGCTGCAAGCGCGTCACCCGCGACCACGGAGGGCCCGAACCTTCGCGCACTTGCCCTGCTGGGACTTCCGACCCACGGCTTCAATCGTTTTTACGAGTACCCGCTTCTCTCCACCTGCACTCTGCCCAAGCTCTTCCTCAGCGGCGATCAGGATCAGTTCGCCGCAAAAGTACAGCTTGAGCATGCGTTCGATTCTGCCGCCGACCCCAAGACGCTGGCGTTGATCCCCGATGCCGATCACTTCTTTGCGGGACATCTCGACTCGATGCAGAAGGCTCTCGCAGCCTGGCTGAAGGAGCAGATACGATGACGTCGGCCAGCGATACCGCGCTCGATTTTATCCATGCCCGCGCCACAGAATTCTTTACCGGCGCGCTCGAGTCCAGCAGCATCGAGTCCGCATTCGATCGCCGCATCCTCTTTGATGGCAACACTCTCAAGCGGTTGATTCCCGATGGCAGCGGTCCCGACATCATCAATCTCTCGCAATTCAAACGCATCTTTGTCATTGCGATCGGCAAAGCTGCCGGGCCTATGCTCGAGATCCTGCTCGACCGCATGAAGCGCCGCAAGGGCCTGCGCGGCATCTGCTGCAGCAAGTACATTCCGAAGAAACGCAACTGGCGCTTCCGCTATTTTGAAGGCGGCCATCCTGTGCCGAATGAGAACTCGTTTGCTTCGGCGCGCGCTGCCCTCGCCATGCTGAAAAAGGCGAAAAGGGAGACGCTGGTTTTCTTCCTCATCTCCGGCGGCGGCTCCGCCATGTTCGATCTGCCGATCGATCCGCAAATCAGTCTCGATGACACGGTCGCGTTTCACGAGGCACTCCTCGGCTGCGGCGCACCCATCAACGAGATCAACACACTGCGCAAGCACTTCAGCGCAGTCAAAGGTGGCCGTCTTGCCATCGCAGCACCCGAGGCGATGAAGGTCTCCTTCCTGCTCCCCGATGTTCCGCTCCGCACCCTCGACGCTCTCTCCTCCGGACCAACCTCGCCCGATCATTCGACCGTCGACGACGTACACGAGATCATTGCCAAATACGACCTCGCTCGCAAATTCCCTCCGCCAGTCCGCGCCTTCTTCGAGCGCAAAGACCTGCCCGAATCTCCCGGTAATAAAAGCTGGCGTCCGCCATTTCTGTCCCGGTTCCAGAAAGGCGCACCGGCACCAGCACGCCGCTTTACTGCCTCCGTCAACCTCACCGGCGAAGACGAAGCATTTCGCGATTCGGTCTTCGAACTCCTGCTGTCGAGTCACGACCTGGTTGAAAGTGCGCGCGTGCTCGCGCAAAAGGCAGGCTACTTTGTCGCCGTCGACAACTCCTGCGACGACTGGGACTATGCCGACGCGGCCCGCTACCTCCTGGACCGCTTCCACGATCTGCGTTCGCTTCACCGCCGTTTCTGCCTCATCTCCGGCGGCGAGGTAACAGTCACGCTGAGCAGCGCACCCGGCGCTGGAGGCCGCAACCAGCAATTCGCGCTGGTTTGCGCCCTTGAGCTGGCACATCATCCCAACGAGATGCTTACCGTGTTCAGCGCCGGCTCCGACGGGATCGACGGCAACACGCCCAATGCCGGCGCCATCGCCGATCCCACCACCGTCGCTCGCGCCGTCGCATTCGGATTCGATCCTGAAGAGTCCCTCCGCACCTTCAATGCCTGTCCTCTGTTCACGGCACTTGGCGATACGGTCGTCACCGGATCCACCGGACACAACCTGCGCGACCTGCGGCTCTTGATCTCCGATAAATCCTGATCACGGCCGGCAGCATACTGCCGCCCCACCCCGGTCATCTTCCGGGGCTATCATGGTAGTTCAATTCTCTTCATCTTCGAAGTTATTCAGGACTGGGACGTGGCTCGAAAATCAAGTCGTAAAAGCGCCGACAAGACCCCGGACATTCGGGCAGTGGCTGCATTGGCCAAAGTTTCCATTGCCACGGTTTCGCGCACCATTAACGGCTCGCCCGTCGTCAGCGAGAAGCTTTCCAAGCGCGTATGGCAAGCCATCGAACAGCTCAATTACTTTCCCAACACTCACGCGCGCACGCTGGTCTCAGGCCGCAGCCGCCTCTTCGGCATCATCGTTGAAAACATCACCAACCCCTTCTTCCCTGAATTGATTCAGAGTTTCGAAGAGATCGCCGTGGCCCACGGCTACGAGATCCTTGTCAGTTCCTCCAACAGTGATCCCGCTGTGCTCACCACCTGCGTGCGCCGCATGCTCGAGCGCAAAGTCGAAGGCGTCGCCGTCATGACATTCGGCGAAGAAGAACCCGTCCTCGATCAGCTCTCGTTTCACGATGTGCCTATCGTTCTCGCCGAGTTCCAGCTTGCCGTGCCCAAAGCCAGCACCATCCTCCTCGATTACGGCACTGGCATTCGCGCCGCCGTCGATCACCTCGCGGCCCTTGGCCATCGCAAAATCGGATTCCTGGCAGGACCCCGCAATCTGCACTCCGCCATCACCCGCCAAAACGACTTTCAGAACGCGATGCAGGAAAGTAAACTGCCCGTTCAGAAGAAGTGGATTATCGAATGCGACCACACCCTTAAAGGCGGTGTAGTCGGCTTCGGAAAACTCCAGGCCCTCAGTGTCCGGCCCACGGCTGTCATCTGCTCCAATGACATGACCGCCATCGGCGTCCTGCGCGCGGCCTACATGCAGGACCTGCGCGTACCTCAGGATCTCTCCGTCATCGGCCTCGATGATATCGACTTCGCGGAATTCACTCTCCCGCCGCTCAGCACCATCCGCCTCTCGCGCTCCGACCTCGCCAAGGCCGCATTTGATGCTCTCCGGCAGCACAGCGACAACCCCCCGAAGCCCAACCCGCAGCGCGAATTTCTCGTTTCTACAAGCCTCGTCGTTCGCGGATCCACAGCGCCGCCGGCCACCCCCGCGTAATGCTCTTGATTTGATTGTTCGAAGTTATGCCGGCTGCAGCATCTCGGCTTCTTCGTCGACACGCGCGCAGTTCCTCACAGCGACAATCTCGTCATGGGTCTGGTCCGCCGCCTCGCGCCGATGCGTGTAGGCTTTCGGCTCACCAAAGCGAACATCCGCATGGAATCCCTTAACGCCGAGCGCCTTCCAAAGATGAGGCACCAGGAGAGCGTCCCCAAACCAGCACAATTCCCTCTCCGGGGTGCCGTCTTCAATCACGTAGCGTATGGTGGCCGGTGTTACCGGCACTCCAGCTTCAACAGCTGGCGTGAAAAGCCTTGAATGAAATCGCAGCACTTCACTGCCATCCGTGCTGGTGCCCTCCGGGAAAAACAGCACCGGAAGCGGTCCCTTCAAACGTTCCGCAACCTGCTCGGTGACTTCAAGTGCGCTAGATCGGCTCGACCGGTCGACAAAAAGCGTTCCGCAGGCTCGCGCCATCATGCCAATCACGAGCCACCCGCTGATCTCTGCCTTTGCCACCATCACGCTGGGTAGAATGGCCGCATAAATGACCGCATCAATGTGACTCAGATGGTTTGAAACCACCAGTCCGCGCCTGGGCACCTGCCCAGTGACACACACGCCGACTCCCAAACTGGAAACCACCCGTCGCGCAGTCGCCTGAAACCAGGCCCCGCGACGTTCCGAGGTGAGCGAGCCTCCGAGGCGCATCAATCCCAGATGAACGATCCCAACAATAAGTGCAAATACCAGCGCCACAGCGCGCCGGAGTCTCCTGAAGCTCATTGCGTCAAGGGCGCGAGAAACCTGTTGCGCGCAGCCGGGGAGAGCATCTTCAGATCGAGCAGAGTCAAAAAATCAATCGTGCCAAACTCGCGATCCCACGCCGGCGGTGCGCAGATCCGCGCCCCGATCGTCAGGTAGGTCTTCAACAACTTGGGAACCTTGATTGGCGTCGAAAGATTATGCCGGTCCGGCGATGACTGTGCATCGCTTCCCTTCTGCTCGGAAGGACATTCGTAAGCTGCCGTCGGCACCGTTTCGAACTCTGGAGTAACACGATACCGCTCGAATTCCCGATACATCATCCACCCTTCGGCTGGATCCTTGGAGTTCAGCGAAGAGCAACCGATCAAGTAACGAAGCCCCATGTCATGAGCATACTGCGCAATGCCTCGCCATAACAAGGTAAGTGCCTCAGGCGTCCGATGTTCGCGGTCGATTGATGCACGCCCAAGTTCCAATATGTCGCGGCGCAACGGCTCATACGGCGCGAATGCAAACTCCTGCGCTGAGTAATAACCCAGGTTCGACGCAGCCGTACTTCCCGATTGCATGCGATAAGTACCTACAACGCGCCCGTCGTTCTTGTCTTCAACCAGAAGATGCTCGCAGAAAACATCGAAGTGATCGGTGTCGATACCTGTTTCATATGAGCGTTCCAGGCCTTCGCCCAATTCCATATTGAATACCTTGAAACGCAGCCTGCAAGCGGCTTCACGATCCTCCGCGCCCTGTGCCAGCCGCAGCCTGTAGCGGCCAACCTCTGCGTAAATACACGGCTTTGCAGTCGAAGACGTTATCGCTGCAAAAGAAAAAGAATGGGAGAGGTCCACCGCGGGGGTGGTAGGAGGTAGGAGTGCGAACGGAGCCTTCTGCCCTGCTTGCGCAATCACGGGAGTAGTATCCGGCAGCGATTGTAAGAGGAAGATGAAGGGAACGCAAAAGAAATGCGAAAAGATCTCTGCGTCACTAACACAACGATCAATAAATCTTATATTTGGAGGATCGAGTCCTCCAAAACCCTGTGATCTATCTCACTCTCACAACGAGTTAGCGCTCGTCATGAATTCCGACAATTCAGTTGTAAACGCAATTTACTTTGTGATACAAAGTAAATTAATGAAGACGATTCAACGTTTCCTCGCCGCCCTGGAACTGCTCTTCGTTTTCCCCGCAGTTCTGTTTATGACGTCGTTGGTCGCCCGCAGCCTCCAGCCCCAGCAGTACGAACCAGCGCACACCGCCCAGCGCATCGTGGATTGGTACGCCACCCATCCGCCCATCGGCCTGTTTGTCTTGCTGATCGCTCTGCCCCTCGCAGTCCTCGCAATCGGGTCCACAACACTCATCCGCCAATGGCGCCGCAATCAGGCCTTGCGCACCGCCACCCTCCAGATAACAGCCATCATCCGTGGCCACGCCAGTGCATTGCTGATTGCAGGTGCGACTGCGACGGCCGGAGGCATCCTCGTCATCGTCGCCATGCACATGATCACTGATTGAGCCGATTCATTACCGTCAAGCCCGCTTGCACATCCTCGCCAAAAAGCGAGACGTGGCCAAATCGGCCACGTCTCGCAACACTACCCCGATCGAAAAACTCAGCGGCATCCACCCGCAATCGAAGGAATCACCAGCACCTCATCGCCTTCCTGAAAACTGTACTTATCGTTGCCCAGAAATCGGATATCTTCCTCATTCACATAGAAGTTGATGAATCGGCGAATCTGTCCGTCCTCTCCGCGGAGATGTTGTCGCAGTGCGGGAAAGCGGCGTTCAATATCCGTCACCAGTTCCGGCAGATTCGACGCCGTGCTCGAGATTTCGCGCACGTTATTGGTGTGCTTTTGAAATGCATTTGGCAGCAAGACTCTAACGGCCATGGATCTCCTCCGCCAGGCTCAGGCTCTGGCTGGCAGCATTGCGCTCTTCCACAAAGTTTTCAAAGTCGGTCAGCCGCGGACGAATCGCAGCGGTCTGTTCATAGGCTCCGCTCAGGCAGTCGGTCGTCTTCAATCCGTTGCCTGTAATGCACGCAACCGTCAAATCATCCGGCTTGATCCGCCCATGCGCATACAGCCGCGCCGTTACCGCCGTTGTTACGCCGCCTGCCGTCTCCGTAAAGATGCCTTCGGTCTCTGCCAGTTCCTGGATCGCCGACACAATCTCGACGTCCGAAACATCCTCTGCCCAGCCGCCCGTGGCGCGAATCACGCGCGACGCATAAATGCCGTCCGCCGGATTGCCGATCGCCAGCGATCGAGCAATCGTGTTCGGCCGCTGCGGCTCGATCACGTCTGTGTTGTTCTTCACCGCCTTGGCAATTGGCGAGCATCCTGTTGCCTGCGCCCCAAAGAACCGCACTGGCTTCTCTTCCACAAGCCCAAGCTGGATTAGCTCGTTGAAAGCCTTCTTGATCTTCGTGATCAGCGAACCGCCCGCCATCGGCACCACCACGTTGTCCGGCAGCCGCCAGCCCAGCTGCTCCGCAATCTCGAATCCAACGGTCTTCGACCCTTCAGCGTAATACGGGCGCAGGTTCACATTCACAAATCCCCAGTTATACCGATCGGCGATCTGCGAGCAAAGCCGATTCACGTGATCGTAGTTCCCTTCCACGCGCACCAGCGTAGCTCCGTACACCTGCGTATTCAGAATCTTCGCGGGCTCCAGATCTGCGGGGACGAGGATGAATGTCTTCAGTCCAAGCCGCGCCGCATGTGCTGCCACGGCGTTCGCCAGGTTGCCCGTGGAAGAACACCCGACCGTATCGAATCCGAAGTCCTGCGCGTTCGCCAGTGCCACCGCCACGACGCGATCTTTAAAGCTCAGCGTCGGCATGCACACAGCATCGTTTTTGATGTACAGATTCTTGGCGCCAAACTGTGCGCCCAGCCGCGGAGCCTTCACCAGCGGCGTCAACCCCGATGGCGTCTGCGGAACATAGCTATCCGCAACCGGCAGCAGCGTCCGATACCGCCACATGTTCAGCGGTCCCTGGGAAATTATCTCGCGCGTAAAACGGGTCTGGGCATACTCGAAGTCATACGCCACTTCGAGCGGAGAAAAGCACTCATCGCAGATCGAAAGCGGCTGATGACCATAGGTCTTGCCGCATTCCCGACATCGCAACCAATACGCAGTCGTCAAAGGTCCCTCGCTGTGTGCGAGTGACATGAGAGACTCGAGCGCGTGACTAGCCCGAAAAAGAGTGAACGTGAATTGACTCGAAACTACCTGCGAAGCAGCGTCAGCAAAGAGAGCTGAAGCTACCCCCGAATCTCATGTTCCCCGTTACCGGGCAAGAGTTGACACCATACTCCCGTTTTGCGCGGGCAGGTTGTCGTGGCGTCACAGGGCTCGTCCCTCAGCCACTCTGCATGAAACTCAGGCTTGCCCTTTAGGGGCAAACTTGAATATTTAGTTTGTATCACAGCTCGGTTTAGCCCGCAAGTAACCAACCAGCGAAGGGACACCAAACCCCTTTGAATGGATGAAATTGGGGGTCGGGAGCTCGTCGCGCCAACTTGCCGGATGCTCTCGATTTCTCCGTATCGGCTGATTACGGCGTCGCCGGTGGTGATGCGAAATCGCTGAGGTTGAATGGGCGCGTGGATTCTCCCGGCGGCTTGATGGTGAGGATGAGCGCGACTCCCGGTGGCGAACCCTGAAAATACGGCACGTGGATCGTGTGCCGGCCGACAGCGAGATTGACCTTAGCGGTTTTGGACCGGGCCTGGTGGAGTTCGTCATTATCGATGAGCTGCTGGTTATCGATTTCGAGGCGAGAACCGTCGTCCGACTCGAGATCAAACTTGTATTCGCCGGGTTTGGTGATGTGGAACTCGCCGTAGTAATCCACGCCGAACCACGTCACGGAGCGCGATACACCGGGAATACCGATCGCACCGGTCGTGTCCTGATCCACGACATTCAGTGCATTGGCGTATATCGAGCCGATGGGGTCGAGATTCCAAAAATCGGGAATTACGGCCGCTCCGTAGGAGATCTCGTAGACGTCGCCGCAAAATGAGTTCGGAAGCGGGGTGACGACGCCGAAGGCGCGGATGGTTCCCACTGGAGGCGGCAGAAACTTATCTTGACCGCCAAGTGACACCGGGCGCGACACATCCACGATGCCCAGGTTGCCGGTCTCGTGCTCGCGGACGACCAGACGCACCATGTGTGGGGTTTCTCCGGGAATCTCGAGCATCTTGCTTAAGCCGCGGGCCTCGGCTTCCTGAACTTCGGAGGGAGTGAGTTGGTGGTCGGATGAAGTGTGAAAGTACTGCGCAAGATTGCCGGAGTCGTCGAAGGTGCACATGCCAAAGTCGAGGTGGACCCGCGTATTGCTTCCGTTGAGGCCGATGCCGGAGAGAGACTCAGGGCGCACAACGACTTCGTAGCGCGTCGAGTTTCCAGCGACGATTGCGTTCGCAGCGATGGCAAGGGTGGGTGGAGTGAGGGTATGGAAGCAGGCGGCGTCGCCGAGAGCGATGCTTTCGGCGGAGTCCTTTGTCTCCTTGGCAGCCGATCCGCTGGGGGTCGGGCCCACATAGTACCGATGCCGGAATGAAAGCGTAACCTGTGCGCGTGTGCTTTTTATCAGTATCTGGTGGAACCCGGGCTCTGGCGAGGCCTGGATTGCGATTTCGTAGTGAGGCGTCGCACTCAGCGCACAGGTCGCGCCCGAGCGAATGCTGAATCCACTTTCACGTCCTCCCGCGCGGCTGGGATCGCTGTGCGGGTCAATGACGCGCATCGAAAGAATGCGCTTCGGATCCTTATCTGCATGCTTACCGGCATCGAAGACTTGGAACTCGTTCTCCGCAAGATCGCTAACCGGTTTATGGTCCTTGTCTCGCGCGATCACATCCAGCACCACCTCGCGTGTGGTGACGCGAAGGACCATCGACGTCCCGGGTTGAGTTGCGGGCAGCGTCTGTTGCGCAGCCATCGGAAGGCAGAGCGAAGGGACAAGGCAGGTCGCAACGAGAAGAGGGTGGCGCAGGCCGCTCTTGCTGGTCATGGACACAACTCTATCGCAGGAGACGAGAAGCAGGGAAAGGATAATCGCCGGGCGCTCCAGAGCCGGGGTCCCCACGAATGGGTTCAAATTCGCGGGGTAGAGAGACTGCCTGAGCGAGGTCATAGGATCTACCTTCTGAGACCTGGGAAGCGAACTCAGTTCGTATAGATCCTCACGTAATCCACTTGCATGTCCCCCGGAAAAACCGTCGTCCCATCCACGTTCCCCGGCCAGCTGCCACCCACCGCCAGGTTCAAAAGGATGAACTGCGGCCCCTGATCGAAGGGCCACGTACCAGGAAAGTTCGCAGGCGTGAACGTCGCGTAGAGATTGCTTGGATCGTCAACGTAATACGCTATCTGTCCCTTGCTCCAGATCATCCCGTAGGTGTGCCACGCAGCAGCCGAAAATCCATTCGGATGATATTGCTCCGTCCCATTGGCCTCGCTCGCGCTGGTTCCGCCATGCACCGATCCCGCAATCCAATCGTAACCTTCCGGCGTCCCTCCCGCGGAGGGCGGAGGATTGCTGCCGTCGATATGCTCCATCACATCAAGCTCGCCGCAACCGGGCCAGCTCAGCGTCACAATGTTGTTGCCCAGCAGCCAGAATGCAGGCCACATCCCCTGGCTCTCCGGCAACAGGATCCGCGCCTCGAGACGTCCATACATAAAGCTGAACTGTCCTTCGGTCTTCATGCGCGCCGATGTGTACGTCGTTCCCGATGGATTCCGCGCGGTGATGTGCAGAATCCCAGTGGTGTCAATATACGCATTCGGGTTATTCGGATCGCAAGGAGCGGTTCCCGACCCTGCCGCACAATACGTTTCCTGCTCGTTGTTTCCGCAGCACTGGAATCCCGTGTCGTAGGCCCATATCTTAGAATCAGGCAGGGCGTTGCTGGCTCCTGAATTGGCAAACTCGTCGCTCCAAACCAGCGTGCCCGAAGCGATATTTGGCGAATAGCTTTGCGAAGCCACGGCGCTCGTCGCATAACCTGAGGCCGTCGCAAGCGCTTTCACGGTCAAGGTCGATGCCACCAGAAATGGCGCTTCATACACCGGCGAAGTCGTCGACGGCGCGGAACCATCCAAGGTGTAATAGATAGTTGCGCCGCCGGTCGCGTCCGCAAGGCTTACGATCTGCGCTCCGTTTTGCGCGGCAGCCGCCGTCACTGTCGGAGTCGCAGCAGGAGTTGACGTATTGCCTACGGGGCTACCGCTGCCCGTACTGCCACCCCCGCAGCCGCACATCAATGCACTAGCTAAAACCAAAGCCGTCAACATTTCAGCCCTCATCCCCACTTGAACTCTCCCATCTTACGTCGCATCGGCGTGCGCCACCGCGCCGCCCACCATCAAAGCATTCGGCGTCTGAAAGGGTCAATCATTTTTAGTTTGGTTGGATGTGACTTCGAGCACAATTCTCCATGAAAACTGGGCGGGCCGACTTTCTCCACATTCACCGCGCCGGATCGTAGTTCAGATTCGGCGAAAGCCAGCGCTCTATCTCGGCAACGCTCATCCTTTTGCGCTCCGCATAGTCGGCCACCTGCTCCCGGTCGATCTTGCCCAGCGAAAAATACCGCGCTTCCGGATGCGCAAAATAAAGCCCACTGACACTCGATCCCGGCCACATCGCATACGACTCAGTCAGACGTATCTCGGTGAGCGCCTTGACATCCAGCAACCGCCAGATCGTGGCTTTCTCCGTGTGGTCGGGGCACGCCGGATACCCTGGCGCCGGTCGGATGCCGCGATATTTTTCCTGGATCATCTCCGCAGGACTCATGGTTTCAGCTCGCCCGTAGCCCCACTCATCGCGTACTCGCTTGTGCAGGCATTCGGCAAAAGCCTCCGCCAGCCGATCCGCCAACGCCTCAGCCATGATCGCGTTATAGTCGTCATTCTCCGCGCGGAATCGATCAGCAAGTTCCTTCAATCCAATCCCGGTCGTCACCGCGAATGCGCCAATCGAATCACGCAGCCCGGTGCTCTTCGGCGCAATAAAATCCGCCAGCGACCTGCACGGTTCGCCGCCTTCGCGATTCGCCTGCTGCCGCAGGAAGTGGAAACGTACGCCGCCCAGTGTTAATTCAACGTCGTCTCCCACGGCGTTGGCTGGAAACAAACCATAAACACCCCGCGCTGTCAGCAGCTTCTTCTCAATAATTTGGTCCAGCAGCGCATTCGCTTCCGCAAACACCTGCCGCGCCTGCTCTCCCTGCCTCTCATCGTCAAGAATGCGCGGGTACACACCCCTCAACTCCCATGCATGAAAAAAGGGCGTCCAGTCGATATACTCCCGCAGCGCCGCCAAGGGAAAGTCGTCCAGCGCGCGCACCCCGATAAACTCCGGCTTTGCCAAGTCCTCTGCCCGCCACTCAATCGGCGTCCGCCGTGCCCGCGCCGCCGCCAGCGAAATCGTCTTCTGTCGCGGCGCCGCATGCGACTGGCGCACCGCCTCATACTCCAAGTTGAGCTTGGCTACAAAATCAGCTTTGCCATCGTCGCTCAGCAGGCTCGTCGTCACCGGAACCGCACGGCTCGCATCAATAATGTGGACCACCGGCTCGCTGTAGTGCGGCGCGATTTTCACCGCAGTGTGCGCCCTGCTTGTCGTGGCTCCGCCAATCAAGAGCGGTACTTTAAATTGCTGGCGCTCCATCTCCCGCGCTACATGCACCATCTCGTCAAGCGACGGCGTAATCAGTCCGCTCAGCCCGATGATGTCGGCCTTCAATTCCTTCGCTCGCTCCAGGATCTTCTCTGCCGGAACCATCACCCCAAGATCGATCACCTCGAAGTTATTGCACGCCAGCACCACGCCCACAATGTTCTTGCCGATATCGTGTACATCGCCCTTTACCGTCGCCAGCACAATCTTTCCCTGCGCCCTCACAACCTGCCCCGCAGCCTCCATCGCCGCTTTCTCGGCCTCCATGAACGGGAAAAGATACGCGACCGCCTTCTTCATCACCCGCGCCGACTTCACCACCTGCGGCAAAAACATCTTGCCTGCGCCGAACAGATCGCCCACTACACTCATCCCGTCCATCAGCGGACCTTCGATCACCAGCAGCGGCCGGCCCAGCTTCGCGCGCGCCTCTTCCGTATCCAACTCGATATAGTTGTCGATTCCCTTCACCAGCGCATGGGTTAGCCGCTCTTCTACCGTTCCATTGCGCCACTCTTCCGTCTTCTTTTCTGCAACGATCGCGCCTTCGCCCTTTAACGACTCGCCAAACTCGACCAGCCGCTCCGTCGCGTCCGGCCTGCGGTTCAGCAGTACGTCCTCGACCAGTTCCTTCAGCTTCGGCTCGATCTCCTCGTACACTTCGAGCATCCCGGCATTCACAATGCCCATATCCAGGCCTGCTGCGATCGCGTGATATAAGAACGCCGAATGCATCGCCTCGCGCACCCGATTGTTGCCGCGAAAACTGAATGAAATATTCGAAACGCCGCCGCTCACCTTCGCGTGCGGCAGGTTGGCCTTGATCCAGCGCGTCGCATTGATAAAGTCGACCGCGTAGTTGTTGTGCTCCTCCATGCCGGTGGCGACAGTCAGAATATTCGGATCGAAAATAATGTCCTCGGCTGGAAACCCAACCTTGTCGACAAGAAACCGATAGGCCCGTTCGCACACGCGAATCTTGTCATCGAACGTCGCCGCTTGACCCGTCTCGTCAAACGCCATCACCACCGCTGCCGCGCCATACTTCAGCACCGTCGCCGCGTGCTCGCAAAACTTCGCTTCGCCCTCTTTCAGCGAAATCGAATTCACGATACCCTTGCCCTGGAGGCACTTCAATCCCGCCTGAAGCACCGCCCAGTTCGACGAATCAATCATGAACGGCACTTTGGCGACTTCCGGCTCGCTCCCCAGCAGTTGCAGAAAGCGCGTCATCGCCGCGACGCCCTCGATCATGCCCTCGTCCATGCAGATATCAAGAACGTTTGCCCCGTTCTCCACCTGCTGCCTTGCAACGCTCACTGCCTCTTCGAATTTGCCGTCCTTCACCAGCCGCGCGAACTTTGGCGAGCCGGCCACATTGGTCCGCTCCCCGATCATGATGAAAACTCCGGTTTGCTGCGTAAACGGTTGCGATCCTGAAAGACGAAGAGGTTTCATGCGGCAACACCTTCGATCGCATCGGAATCTGGTTCCGATCTTTTACCCAGATTCCGCGGGGGCAACCCCTCCAGCGCCTTCGCGATCTCGGCAATATGCTCCGGTGTATTGCCGCAGCATCCGCCGGCAATATTGATCAGCCCCGCCTTGGCAAAGTCGCTCAGATAGCGCGCCATATCTTTCGGCCCCAGGTCAAACCCTGTCGCCGACAATGGATTCGGTAATCCCGCATTCGGATAGCAGGAGATCGCCACGTTCGCCTTCTCTGACAACTCCGACAAAAATGGATACATCAAGTCAGGACCAAGCGAACAATTCAATCCGATCGACAGCGGCTTTACATGCTCCACCGCATTCCAGAAAGCCTCGGTCGTCTGCGCCGAAATCAGCGTCTCCCCGCCGCGTCCCACCGCCGCCGATATCATTACCGGCAACTCTTTCCCATCCTCATCAAACACTTCGCGAATCGCCACCAGCGCCGCCTTGGCATTCAGCGAATCGAAGATCGTCTCCACCAGCAGAAAGTCAACCCCGCCTGCAATCAGGGCGCGCACCTGTTCCGCGTACGCAGTCTTCACCTGGTCGAAGATCACCGACCGAAACCCCGGATCGTTCGCATCCGGCGAATTGGAAAGCGAAACTGTCAGCGGCCCAATCGATCCCGCCACAAACCGTGGTTTGCCCGTTTCCTTCCCAACCTTGTCTGCCCACTCCCGGCAAATCCTTGCCGACACTTCGTTGATCTCCCAAGCCAGGTCCTTCAAAAACTTGTCGTCAATAATCTTCTGGTAAAACTCAGGATCCTTCCGACCCCCATGATCGCGCGGGTCGTCGACAAAAAACTCGCTCTGCGAGATCGTCGTCGCACCAAAGGTGTTCGTTTCGATGATGTCCGCGCCCGCCTCCAGAAACCGCCGATGGATATCGCCAATCATCTGGGGCTGCGTCAGCACAAACAGATCGCCGTTGTTCTTCAGGTCCTTCTTCGCGTCCTTAAAGCGCTCGCCGCGGATATCCGCCTCGGTCATGCCATAGGTGCGGATAGTCGTACCCATCGCGCCATCAATGATGGCGATGCGCTGCTTCAAAATCTCCACCAGGGGATGTTCGTGGGGTGTCGTCATATCTCTTTGATGATTGTATGAGGCTTACGGACCAAAGGACCGGTCCGATGCAGGGAATAGGAACAATCGGGGATTGGATCGACAGTTTAACTGCCTGAAGCGCGGGTAAATACCGCAAAACGCGCAGAAAACTCCGCAGGTCCGGATCCTGATGCGATCCGGACCTTCGGAGGCTTGATGTTTACTTGCCCTTGCAGCAATCAGATGTGCAACCACCCCCGCAGCAGTCGCTGCATCTGTCGGAGCAGCAGGTGGTGCAGCATCCATTCTTCGCTGTTAGCTGCGAAGTCTGGCCAAATGCGGTGACGGCGAGGACAACTGCGACGGACAAAACTGCAAATGTGCGCTTCATATAAAAATCTCCTTGACGTTGAAAATGCAGTGGATACCTGGAACACGGACACAAAATCCGCGGTCGCTTTCGGCTGCCGAAACGTCAGGAGGGTTTTAAATCCGAAACACGCAATTGAGGACATGGAGCGGCGGAGAGGCCGCCACGCGAGAAGAAGCCGACTCCGGAGTGGAATCGGTCTTTGCGGTCGACATTGCTATCGGCTGTTCAAAATGCAACGCAATCGCCAGAACCGTCGGCTTGACTGGAACGTCCTGGACCGCAACGACTGGGGACTGCGCCCGGTTGCAGCAATCCCCCGAGCAATCAGCTGTCGCCAGACTCTGCGCCATCGGGCAGGACGCGCCCATTTCAGCCATACCCATCGGGCACGACGCGCCCATCGCGATGTTGTTGATCGTGCACGCTGCCGCGGTCAGGGAAGGTCCCCCCGCGAGCAGAACGGTCAGCAACATTGCGAAGATTTGGAATTGGCGTTTCATCTGGCGTCTCTAACCAAAATATCGATCCGCGTCAAAATGGTCAGTGTGTCACATCACAATTGATAAGGAAAGTCTAACGTGCCGCCGTAATCGCAGTGACCGGCAGCAGCATGTCTTCCTTACGCATCACCAGGTTTGTCGCGTTCAGGCTGGCCAGTTCGAACCCGTGTCCGTGCGTTATCGCGTCGGTGGGGCAAGCCTCCACGCAGTAGCCGCAGAAAATGCACCGGTTGTAATCGATGTTGTAGACCTTGGCGTACCGCTCCGACGACGAGATCCGCTGTTCCTCGGTGTTCTCTGCCGCTTCAATAAAAATACAATTCGCCGGGCATGCTGCTGCGCATAGAAAGCAGGCTACGCACTTCTCCAGGCCGTTCTCATCCCGTTGCAGCACGTGTCCGCCGCGAAAGCGCTGCTCGAACTTCGCACCGCGCATGGGACCCTTGCCGTCGGGATAATTCTCCACGGTCGTAGGTTGCAGCATCTCTCCGAAGGTGATGCTCATTCCCTTGGCAATTGCAGCGATATTGCGCACAACCGACATGGCTCCAGTATACGATGGATGCCTGGAGGCGACCACCCATGCCCACAATGGGTAAGCACACAGTTCTCCTTTCCCTGTTTCTGGCAGCGCCCTTGGCCTACGCGCAATCGGGACCCGTCACCGATCTCCCCATGGGACATCAGCAGCCGCCGGATACATCCATTACACGCATCCAAGCCGATCTGGGCCGCGACACGATGATCACTCCCGTGAAGATCAGTTACGGCAAAAAGTCAGAAGAGTGGACCGCGGCAAAGCTCGCCCAGCTTCCTCACGAAACCATTCAAGCCACCAACGAGCGCAACCAGACTCCGGAAACCTACTCCGGTGTTCCCTTGATCGCTCTGCTCGTGGAGCTTGGAGTCCCCCAGAAACCCAAGGGAAAGGATTTTCGCCTCTACGTGGTCGCTGAAGGCCGTGATGGGTACAAGGTCGTCTACTCGCTTGGCGAAGTTTCGCCCGATGTGCACGACGGTTCGGTCCTGCTCGCCGACAGCGTCGATGGAAAACCGCTTGCCGATAACGGCCCGATCGAACTCGTTTGTTCCGGTGAACGCCGTCCGGCGCGCTGGGTCCGCGGTGTCGTCTCCATCAGAGTGCAAGCCGCAGATTGATGCAAGAGACTCTCGCGGCGGTGCACCCGCATGGTTGAGCCGGCTGCCCGAGAATCGCCCGAATTCCGGCGAAAGGCGGTCTTGCCCTCACGAATCCAGGCAAGACCGCCAACTCCGTTTGCGTTTGCCCTTAACTACTGCGGGTGCTTATCTTTCTCCGGGGGCTTCGGTTTCGACTCTGCTTTGTGCTGCGGCTCAGGCTTCGGAGCGGCGTGCTGCTCGTGCGCCTGCGGCGCGCGTCTGGTCTCTGCAGGATGTTCAGCCGGCGCGGGCTGCTGACGCTGGGGACGCTCGACGGGCGCGGGCCGCTGCTGTTCCGTCCGCCGGGGTGATTCCTGCGGTGCTTGACGTTCAGGAGCAGGCTGCGCATGTTGTTGCTGTGCCTGCCGTTCAGGCGCTGGCTGCGCATGTCGCTCCGGCGCCTGTCGTTCAGGCGCGGGCTGCTGGCGTTCGGGTCGCTGCACCGGGGCTGGATGCTGCTGTTGCGCAGTCGGTTCCTGCACCCTCTGGGTTGGCTGCGGCCTTGTCCCCTGTCGTTCCGGACGTGCAGCCGGTTCCTGCCCCTTTGGCTGCGCCGACGGCTCGTTCGGTCTGCCATTTATTTCGTGTCCTGGCTGGCCCCGCATTGGAACCGGCGCCGGTGGGTGGATGTTATGGTCCGCCGGAAGTGGTTTCGCAACTGCCACATTTTGGGGACGCCCATGATTCTCCCTGGCAAAGTTGCCGCGATCATTCTTCGCCGCCTGCACCTGCTGCATCTGCGCGCTCATCGGGGGCGTGTGCTGCTCGTGCAGGGCCTGCATCTCCGCTGGTCTCGGACGCACTTGTATTCCACCCGGCCCGTTGTAGCTTAAACGGTTTCCGTTCCTCGCTTGGTTCTGCACGCGGTAGTTGTACACGTTGTGAACCCTATTCGTGTCCACGTTATTCACCGAGCGGTTGTAGTCGAAATGATCCCCCCGCCAGTAGCCGCCCTGGTAGCCAAAACCGATGTAGCCGAATCCATAATCGACCCCTCCGTAATAGCCGATATGCCTGCCCCAGTAGCCGCGATGCCATCCATACCGCCCGCGATCGTAACCCCAGTAGCCCGGAGTCCACAAAGCGCCCTGGTATGGCGCATACACCCACGCACCCGGCACCCAGTAGTAGCCACCCGCATCCTGCGCCCAATACCAGTAGCCCGGTGTCCAGATGTAGTCATCCCCGGGGCAAGGCGGCTGGTCATACTCCGGCAGCGGCGGCGGAGGCTGAGGCGCATACTCCACCGGCTGGTCGTAGCTGTCATAGTCCCCCGATTGATCTTGGGAAGATTGCCCCTGATCGTAAGCGGGCCCCTGAGCCGGAGAACTGCCCGAATCGCTCGGAGCAGGCGCACTCGCTTCGTAGCCCCCACTCTGCGCCGATTCATTTGAGACAGGCGCAACATTCGCGGCTGCCGGATCCTGCGATGGGTTTTGATCTTGAGCCTGGACCTGCCCACTCTCCGGATTCTGATTGCTTTTGCAGGCGCTCGCGCTCGCTACGATTGCTGCGGAGAGCAAACCGTACCCTATATAAGTTCGATACGTCTTCATCTCTGTACCTCTACGGCTGTTTGGATGCCGTTAGAGGAGCAGAATTTGCATGGTTGCGAGACGGCGGCCTGCTTTTGCGCTTCGCCCGCTCAAAACTACCGTGTGCCGACGACGCCCCGACGGCCATAGGGTCATTTGCGTTGCCTTTTGCCGGCCTATCGTCGCACGCCCGGCGGCAACGACTGCCCGTGATTATTGACTGGCGGCGTTGTTACCGGCTTGCGGCTATAGCGCGGCTTCACACTCGCCTGGCACAACGAAGAATCCTGCCCCCGGCTTAAGCCCGGCACCGCGTCCTGCGCGTGGCACAGTCGGTCTTTCATGCTCGCTGCATCCTTCCCGGTCAGCGCTGTCGACCGCTCAATGTCGCTCTGCGAATCGACGTCGTAACGGTAAACCGCATCTTCCGCCGCTTTGTCCTTGCCGTAGTCGAGATGGTTCCACATGCCGAGCGTCTCACGCCCGCTGTCATCGGCCATCACCGCAAACACCTGCATCTGCGTCACACCCATCGGCGTATTCGTGCTCCACACTGGGACTGCCTTGCCTCCGGTCATCCACCGCCCCGCAAACGTGTGCTGTCGAAGATCGTAGTGCAGCGCCGTGAAATACGTCGTTGCCTGGCAATCGCTGCAGTCATCGTAAAGCGCGCCTAATTCCCTACCCTGCCCCACATCCAGCAGCAGCCAGTCCGTCAGCCGCAAATTCACACCATCGGCAATGTGCGTCAGCTCCCGGTTCGCGAGCGAGACACTCCAGATGGAGAAAGTGTCATGATTTGGCGATGCCTGCGGAGAAGCGCGAAACGATGTAATCACCAGGGCCGCGTCATACTGCACCCCGATCTCGCGAATCGCCGACCACTTCTGCCCGTCCAGCGCGCGCGTAACCCAGACCACCACGTCCTGATCGGCCTGCGAGTGAAAGTCGACCCAGCGAAATGTGTCGGGAGCTTGCGCAGCAGAGGAGACAGAGAAAGATGTCATCGCGAGGGCTACCAATCCCGCAATGGCCCACCAGGGAAGACCACGCATAGATTCAGGCTATCAAACGCACATATGGGTTCGCACCGAAAGCGCAAAGCATAATGGTTTTGAAAGGACAGCGCGCCAGTGGCCGCCTCACAATCCCAGCCTCTCCCACATCGCATCCACCTTAGCCTTCGTCGCCCCATCCATCTCGATCATCGCCGGCCACGGCCGTTCAAATCCCTCCGCCTTCCACTTGCGCGTCGCGTCAATCCCCATCTTCGATCCGTAGTTCGGCATCCGCGACGAATGATCCAGCGAATCCACCGGCCCCAGCGTGAACTGAATGTCCCGCTCCGGATCGATATTGTTCGTCACCCGCAGCACCACCTCGCCGATATCCTGCACATCGCAATCCTCATCCACCACCACGATGCACTTGGTAAACATCGCCTGCCCCAGCGACCAGATGGCGTTCATCACCTTGCGCGCCTGCCCCGGATAGCTCTTCTTGATCGAGACCAGCATCAGGTTGTGAAACACGCCCTCGACCGGCAGATTGATATCCACAATCTCCGGGATCGTCAGCTTCATAGCCGGCAGAAAAATTCGTTCCACCGCCTTGCCCATCCATGCATCTTCCATCGGCGGCTTGCCCACAATCGTCGCCGCATAAATCGGATTCTTGCGATGTGTAATGCATGTCAAATGAAACACCGGATACTCATCCGTCATGGTGTAGAAGCCTGTGTGATCGCCGAACGGCCCCTCACTGCGCAACTCGCCCAGCTCGACATATCCCTCGAGCACAATCTCTGCGCTCGCCGGCACTTCGAGATCCACCGTCTCGCACTTCACAATCTCCACCGGCTTGCCCCGCAGAAATCCGGCGATCATGAACTCCTCAACTTCAGGCGGTGCGGGCACAATTGCAGAAAACGTGGTCGCAGGATCTGTCCCGATGGCGACAGCGACCTCGAGTCTCGATCCTTTCAAGTTTCCCAAAGCCACCTGCGGCATCCCGCCAATCGGCCCATCCGGGATCGTCACCGCCCCGCCCGCCGACTCCGCCATCGCCGCCACTCTTGCCGATGCCGACCCGGCCGATTCGCCGGCCCACGACGCAGATGCCCGGATCGCTTCGCGGTAATGCTCCGCCGCCACCTTCTGCCGTTGCCAGTGCATCCCCGTCGTCTGCCCGTCATACACTTGCATGCGATACATCCCGATATTTCGCTTCCCGTTTCGCGGATTCTTCGTATGCACGCACGGCAGCGTGATAAACCGCCCTCCGTCGTGCGGCCAACACTTCAAAATCGGAAATGCATTCAGATCGAACCCATCCCGCAGAATCACTTCCTTGCACGCCGCGTCCTTCGCCTGCACTGTCTTGGGAAACACATTCCCAAGCTCCGCCAGCTGCGGCAGCATCTTCAGCTTGTCCAGGAACCCGCCCCCCGGCGCCTTCACATTCATCAGCCCTTTGATCCGCTCCGCAATCTGATCCAGCCGCTCCACGCCCAGGGCCATCGCCATCCGCCGCTCGCTGCCAAACTGATTCATCAGCACCGCATGCCCCGGAAATCCCTTCACGTTCTCAAACAGCAGCGCCGGCCCGCCGGGGGCATATTTCCCTTCAATCGCGCCAGTCTCTCGGATCCCTGACCCCTGGCCCCTGACCCCTGTTTTCGACACCCGGTCGGTGATCTCCGTGATCTCCAACTCCGGCGATACCTCCTCGCGAATCCGCTTCAGTTCGCCGTTCTTTTCGAGTGTCCTGATCCAGTCGCGCAAATCGTTATATGCCAAGGCAGTTCTCCGTCCAGCGTGAGGTATCAGGGAAACAGCACCCAACGTGTCCCGGTCACCATCGCTTTCTCATTCATACTAAAGCTTTAGACATCCATGGACTTTCGTTTCACCCAATCCAGTTGCAGACAAGCTCCGCCTCCCAAAATCAACGCATCTAACTGCAAAGTTCGCGATCAAACCACTGAGGGATTTCATCATGCCTGCCTCCCCAAAGGTTCCCTGCCATCCCTACTTCAAACTCCGCCGTCTGACGCCCCACATCCAGATCGGCCCCCTGGCGCCCTCGCCATGGAACGTCCCCAACCTCTGCGCCGCCTACAACTGGCCCACCGGGCTAGCCGGCGGAGGTGTCATCGCCATCGTCGAACTCGGCGGCGGATGGGTGCAGTCCGACATAAATCAATACTTCAAGTCCATCAATCAGCCCGTCCCGCAAATCACCGACGTCTCTGTCGACGGCACAAAGAACAGCCCCAACCAGAGCACCGGCTCCAACAACGATCCTGACTACGAAGTAGCCCTCGACATCGAGGTCGCAGGCGCCGCCTACTACGCCGCCACCGGCAAGCCCGCCACCATCCGGATGTACTGGTCGCAGGACATCGCCACTGCCGTCGAGAAAGCCGCCAACGAGGGATGTGACGTCTGCTCCATCTCCTGGGGCGCCGATGAGTCAACCTGGGGCACCGAAGCCGCCGATGAGATGGAATCCGCCGCGGCTACCGCGACCGACCTCGGCATGGTCGTCTTCGGCGCATCCGGCGACAACGACTCCAGCGATGGCGGTCCCACCCCCGCCAACGTCGATGCTCCCTCATCCTGCCCGCACGTCGTCGGCTGCGGCGGCACCTACAAGACTTCCACCGTTGAGACGGTCTGGAATGACAGCCCTGGCCAGACCAATGGAGAAGGCACCGGCGGCGGCTACTCCACTATCTTTCCCGTTCAGAGCTTTCAGATCGGAGTTCCCAGGCCGCCTGCCGGCTCACCCTATGGAAAAGGCCGAATGGTTCCCGACGTCTCCGCCGACGCCGACCCCAACACCGGGTACAACGTCGTCGTTCACGGATCAACCACGGTCGTGGGTGGAACCAGCGCCGTGGCTCCCCTTTACGCCGGCCTCTTCGCCTCCTTCGGTAAAAAGCTCGGCTTCGTCACTCCGTCGCTCTACCAGAACCAGGCCGACTTTCACGACATCACCAGCGGCGGCAACGGCTTCTATAACGCCGGTCCGGGCCCTGATCCCTGCTCCGGGATCGGCTCCCCCATCGGCAACAAGCTCGCAGCTCTCTTCACAACGGGGGCGGCCGGTCACAACCCAAACTCGCAAATCACAGGGTAATCAGCGTTTCCGAGGCGGGCATCGATTCGCCCGCCTCTCCTGCTTGACTCCGGCGAAATTCGGCGCAGAATAAGGGCCAGAGGATCAAGTTATGGATTCCTTACTTCAACTGCATCTTCAAGACGACAATCCGAAGCCCGAGGCAGACAAGCTTTCAAAACCTGAGAACGAAGAACCCAAGCCCGTCGTCACCAGCAAGCGACTGAATCGGATCATCAATCGCGCGGCGCACAAAGGCGCCTCAGAATACGGCCGCGGTGGCTCTGGGATCTTTTCGAAATAGCGGCTTGCTCAGCAGGGTGGCGCGAGGAGAAGTCCGCCGGAAACGTATCGCTGTTCGTGTGGAATCTCGCTTCTGAACCACTGTCCTTTTTAACCCGAATCATTTCTGGTCCCAGACACAGATCGGCCCCGAAGGCATCCACCTTCGAGGCCGATCTCGACCAAAAAGATAGGGAGAAGAGAACGCTGCTTATCGGCGCACCCTTCAGCCCGCGATCCGGAACCTGTGCCGGACCCTCGCGCGGACCCACCAATGCAACATCGGTAAGGTCCTGCTCGATTCGCTGCCCGATCCGTGACCGGGAAGTTGGCTTGCAAAGTATATCCAACCCCGCCAGAAAGCGAACCCTTACAAAAGTCACCGCACCCTTGCCGTTACTGTCTGCAATGGAACCCGGTACACGGTAACTGAATGAGGACCCAATTCTGTCGTAATCTTCCCTGATTGCACCTCCAGCGTCGTTGCCACCGGGGCCACCGCCGTCGGATGCTGAAAGCTGTTCTCCGCCCGCGGATCCGCTGCCAGCGTAGTCACCGTCGCGGTGCCAGTCACATCCTCCCGATTCAGCTTGATCTCCGCAGGCCTCGCCTCAGCAGACATATTAACAACCTTCACAATCAGTTCATTGCTGTGCTCGTCGAGGGTTGCGCTGGTATAGATTCCATCCTCCGCGTGCGGCGTTGACGCAACCGTTCGCGAACCCGCGTTCGTCGCAAAAACCTTTTGCACGTAATAATTCGGCGTTCCATACGACCGCAGATTGTCGAACCATATCTCATCCGGCTTCCACTGCCACGCATCCACATGCGCCATCAAAGGCGCATACGAGGCCATCTGCACCACGTCGCCATTGCGCTCAAGGCCCGTCATGAACGCAGCCTCGGAGATCGCAGCTTTCCAGTTGTTGCGATTCTCCGCGCTTGTCGTTCCTACCGTCTGCGCCGCATACTCGCCTGCGAACACTTTCGGACCCGAGCGGTCATAGTGATCGTACCGGCCTGAGTTCTCGAGGAACCATCCGGGGCTCATGTAATAGTGCTCGTCCACAAAATCCGGTTTCACCTTCCGCCACGTCGCCCACATGCTCTCAAACGGCTCGCCCGCCGGCGCCGGCCCCGCCGCGGCCACGAGCTTGATCTCAGGATGCTTCGCCTTCAACGCCGCTGCAAAGATCTTGTAGCGCTCCACATAGTGCGGCCCCCACTGTTCGTTGCCCACGCCGATCATTGTCAAATGAAACGGCGCCGGATGCCCCATCTGCGCGCGAACCTTGCCCCACGGCGATGTCACTGGCCCGTTTGCAAACTCGATCAGATCCAGCGCATCCCGCACATACTCATCAAGCTGGTCCAGCGCAGCAGTTTCATTGGTGTTGAACTCGCACGCCATTCCGCAATTCAATATCGGCAGCGGCTTTGCGCCGATATCCTCTGCAAGTTGAAAGTACTCATAGAAGCCAAGGCCGAATGACTGGAAATAATCCGGCGCAGGACGAAAATCAAACTCGTCGTTCCAGCGGTTGATGATCGTCCTGCGTTGCGCGATGTCGCCCACCGTAGTCTTCCAGCGATACCGCGTCGCCAGTTGCCGCCCTTCGACGATGCACCCTCCCGGGAAGCGCAGAAACCCTGGATGCATGTCGTAGAGCAATTGCACCAGGTCCTTGCGAAGGCCGTTCTCGCGATGCTTCCACGTGTCCACCGGATAGAGCGAAACCATGTCCAGGTCCACAGCACCGGACTCATCAAAAATGAGATTCAATCGAGCGTGCTGGGTCGTTGCGCTGGTGCGAATCACCGTCTCGTAGCGCTTCCACTGCGCGCCAAATCCCTCTAGCTTTCCGCTTCCGATCTCGTGCCCGTTCTCATCCGTCACCGTCGCTCGAATCGCCTTCGTCCCACGGCTCCGCACATACGCCGAAAAGCGATACTCCGCACCGTCCGTCACTCCCATGCCGCGAAAGCCGGAATTCCAGAACGCAAAACCCGGCTCATACACCCCCACTTTGAGATAGTGAGGATTGCTCTGGTTCAATGGCTCTTCCGTGTGAATGCTGATTTCGCCCCGGGGATTGCCGATTCCCGCCTTGCTGATGCCCAGGTCTTCATGCCAGCCCGTCAGAGGCTCTTGAAATTCGAACGAACGATTCTTCACGAGTTCCGGATACAGCCCGCCATCCGCGCCAAAATTGATGTCTTCGAAGAAAACTCCGAACATGGAACGCGAAATGGCCGCCCCGGGATGCGCCGCGTCGACGGCGATCACCACCGGCTTCTTTTGTTCCTGGCTCCAGAGGCTGATCGAAAGCAGGGCAAGCGAGAGAAGCGGGAAAAGATTTTTTGCGCGCATAAGAGTTGCGGCAATCTTATTGACTTCCCCGGGACTCGTCTACCGATCTGGTGAATCTGCTGTGAAGATTGCCGGAACCCGGGTGCCGCACTCGTGACGCAGGTTTTATCCCGCCATGAGGGGGAGAGCGCGAACCGAGCGGCTCAAATGCATCAGTGCGCGATCTGCACAACCTGTACCAGCGGATTTACCGGCGGAATCTCATCCAGCGGAAATCCCAGCCGCTTCCACTCGTCGTAGCCGCCACGCAGCGGCCGCACCCGCTCGATACCCAGCTTGTGCAGCGTCATCGCCGTCTTAGCTGCCGTGGCTTCGCTTGGGCAGGTACAGAACAGCACCACATCCCTATCGCGCGGAATCTCCCCATGCCGCGCCGCCAACGCATCCGGCGAAAAGTGCTGTGCCTTCGGCAGCGTGTAGGGCTCCGCCAACAGTTCCAGCGGATGGCGAAGATCAACGATATACACTTGCTCGCCCGCGTCAAGTTGCGCCTTGAGTTCCACGGGCTCCAGCCGCAGCGACACCAGCTTTTTCAATACTGCCCGTCTGCGGTAGAGCCGCACCACGAAGAATCCCAGCACGCCCAGCAGCAGAAGCGCACCCGAAAAACGTCCAACCCAATCCAGCGCATTCGGATTCCGTTTGAGGACATCCCCGAACAACCTTCCGCCCGTCAGCAGCGCCAGCAGCCACAACGTCGCGCCGATCCCGTCGAAAAATAGGAACCGCCCCAGGCCCATCCCGTTCTCGCCCGCCACCGGCGCAGCCAGTGTCGCAAGCCCCGGCACAAACTTTGCAAACATCAGCATCACGCCGCGCCTCCGACCAAACGAGTCCTGCGTCCGCCGCACACAGATTGTCGGCTCCATCGAAAGTTTGCACAGAATGCGCAGCACATGATGTCCGTACCGCCGCCCGACCAGAAACCAGGTGGTATCCGCAGTCATGCAGGCGAGCAAACCCGCCAGAAACGCAGCACCAAAGCTGAGCTGGTGTTCAGCTGAGAGGCCGCCTGCCGCCAGCAACACCGGCGTCGCTGGCAGTGGAATGCCGAATTGCTCGACCAGTACCCAGCCGAAGAGCAACAGATAGCTATACGTAAGCAGGATGTGTTCGGGGAGAGCCATGGTCAGTTTCCAATGTGCTGATGTAGGTTCAGGTCGCGAGCAAGCCGGGATAGCGAACGCCCGCTGACCTCACTTTATCCGATGAAGATAAACTGGATTCGTTTCAAATCAATCCGCTTCCCTGTCAATCAGCATCTGGAGGCCCTTTCGCGGGGCCGTCGCATGCTCTTGCCGCAATGCAAAAGCCGCCCCGGGGGGCGGCTCTCGTCCAAGCTGAAGTTGAAGGCTATCGGGTGGTCGTGGCGCTTGTCTGCTGCAACGAAGCATGAGCCTGCGTGCCCTTGTCCGCGAAATAATTGCGATCCCAGAGGTTCTTATAGAACTCTCCGGTCAACTCCGCAGCACGCGGTCCAAACGTCGGCCTGCCGCCCTCGAGGAAGAATACGGTAACCAGGGCTCCCTGCGGCGTATCGGAGTACGACGCGAACCAGCCAAAACGCGTTCCTTTATCCGAGCAGGTTCCGGTCTTTCCAAACACCGGCAGTTCCTGGAAGTTGGCGCGCAAACGACGTGCGGTTCCATACTCAACCGCGCCGGCCATCCCATCCTGCAGGTCGGGAACGTAGCGGGCGATGTTGAGTGTCCGCTTTACCCTCGGCTGGAAATCGGCAACGTCCTCCGGGGAGGTCGGATGCTGCAGATAGTAGAGGGTTCCACCATTGGCGATTGCGGCCACAAAGGCGCCGAGTTGCAGCGGCGTCATCGAGACGCCCTGCCCGAAGCTGCACATGCGGCCAACTCCACCTTCGGACGTCGGAATCGCTTGAGTGGGGTATTCGCCAAGTTGCTCGCCCTGAATGTGGTATCCGGCCAGTTCGCCAAGTCCAAACTGGGTTGCATAGTGGCGAACACGTTCGAAACCAAGTTCGCGGCCCAGTTCTTCGAAATAGAGATTGTTGCTCTTGGCGATTGCGTCTGTCATGTTCATGCGGAAGCCCGCGAGTTGCACCGGGGTGTCGCGCGTGACGAGACCTTCGCTCAGAGCTGCGAGCGCGACTGAAAGCTTGATCGTGGAGCAGGGCTCTGCGCCAGGCGAGAGCGCCAGCTTCTGGTTGACCATGGCCAGGATGCGGCCGTTTGATGGGTCGATCACCACCGCGGTACCGTTCATGTCGCCGAGTGCGTCAATTGCCGCCTGGCGGACCAGGGGATCTTCTCCCGCCGTAACGTCGTCCGCAAAGATGTCGCCTTTGGCAAATGAACTGGCGGTGAAACGCTCGCCGTAATAGTGATGATGGCGGCGAGTGAGAACTGCATGATGAAGGGCAGCCCTGGAAGATGTCGTCGCGTGGATGCGATGGGTCGCAACGGATGTTCTGGAATGGAGTGAGCTATGGGTGTGCCGGACGGCCAGATGTTTGCTCGCGGTCTTCGAGTGATGCACGGAGTGCTGTACGTCAAGCGCAACGGCGCGAGTAGCTGCTACACCTAACCCGACGACGGCTAATCCCAAGGCAAAAACGCAAGACAATCTCATCCTGGAAAAATTCCCCTCAACAGTGGATTGCGTGCCATGCGTCTGCCCAGCAGCAGCGCACTTCTTTCTAATTCTCAAACTGGTTATCCCACACGCTCTGGCCGCGGTATGTGAGCAAAGTCACCCTCTGATTTGAAAGGTGCCTGCGCACAAACTCTTTAGGGGATACAACATCAATAACGCAGAAGTGCCTGTCCGGACCCTAGTTTCGAGAGCTAGTTTGAACTATACCCCGCCCCGAAATCAATGCAAGTCCCCGATTTGGAGCAGATTGCACTAGAACTTCATCCGGCGCATGAACGTCGGAACATCCAAGTCCCTCTCTTGATCGTTCGAAGCTGCAGTCAAAGGACTTACAGCGGGATGCGAAACAGGTTCCTCGGTAATCGAAGGAGTGCGGACGCTGTTACCAAAGTCTGAGGCGTAGTCGCGCGGGAGAGGCGCAAAGGTCGGCTCTTCGGCAACCTCCGCGAGACCTGACCGGACGGCCGCCACGACAAACTCCGGTTCGCCGGCGTCCTCGTTGTCGATTTCTTCGTCGTCCTCTTCGCTCATGAACCGCACCGGTGCAGGAGCCGGCGGCGCAGACGGAGCTTTCTCCCGCATCCACGCATCTGCCGCAACCACGGGGACGGAAACCACCGCCATTTCTTCCACGTTCAGCATCCGCGCTCTGCGCTCGGGCATCTGGTCGCGGAATCCGGTCGCGATCACCGTAATCTTGACCTCGTCCCCCATGCGCTCGTCCAGTACCGCGCCGAAGATGATATTGGCGTCTTCGTGCGCCGAACTCTGGATGAGGGAGGACGCCTCGTTGACTTCGGAGAGCTTCAAGTTGCTGGAGCCCGTGATGTTGATGAGGATGCCCCGTGCTCCGTCGATCGCGCCCGCATCGAGCAGCGGGGATGCCATGGCAGCTTGCGCCGCCTCTTTCGCGCGATTATCGCCGGTGCGAATTGCTGTGCCCATCACCGCGTGGCCCATACCGGCCATGGTGGTTTTTACATCGGCGAAATCGCGATTGATGATGCCGGGAATCGTGATGATGTCAGAGATGCCCTGCACGCCCTGGCGCAGCACATCGTCGGCGATGCGGAAGCTCTCAAAGAAGCCAGCGTCCTTGGCCACGGCAAGAAGCTTCTCGTTGGGAATCACGATCATCGTATCGACGCTCTCGATCAGTTCTTTCAGGCCGCGCTCTGCCTGCTGCAGGCGGCGCTTGCCCTCAAACGCGAATGGCCGCGTAATAACCGCCACCGTGAGAATGCCCATCTCGCTGGCCAGCGAAGCGATCACAGGAGCGGCTCCGGTCCCTGTGCCTCCACCAAGACCGGCGGTCACAAAAACCATGTCCGCGCCTTCCAGGGCTTCGATGATCTTTTCTGAATCTTCGAGCGCTGCACGACGACCCACATCCGGATTCGCGCCTGCGCCTAATCCGGCCGTCAGCCGGACCCCGAGTTGAAGCTTGATGGGAGCGAGCGAAAGCTTGAGCGCCTGCACGTCTGTGTTCGCCGCGATAAACTCGACACCCTCGAGCCCGGCCTGGATCATGCGATTAACGGCGTTGCCGCCGCCTCCGCCAACACCAATGACCTTGATCCGCGCCCCGCGAAGCTCTTCGTCGTGGAACTGAATACGCAAATCTGCGGCTTCTATTCTCTGCTGATCCATAGCGGCTGGCGCCTCCCCATTTGTGGTTGACATGATGCTTGCCTTTAGAAACTCGCTGCGAAGATGGCGCGCAGTTTGGCGCGCAAGCTATTGTTTTCTGCCGCGCGGGTCACGCGTGTCCGATGTGCATACAGTAGCATTCCGATGGCAGTGGAAAAGCTGGGATGAACTAATTCGCCCGGCATGTTCGAGAGACGCACGGGCATTCCTGTGCGCGCCGGAACGCGAAGCTGGCTTTCTGTTACATCGAGCATACCCGGCAGCATCGCACCGCCGCCGGTCAACACGCATCCTGCGCCCAGAGCCTCAAGCGCGCCACCCTGGCGAAGGCTCTCCTTTACAAAATATAGAAGCTCGCGAGCTCTTGGCTCCAGAATCTCGGCAAGCGTGCGCAATACGAGACGCTGCGGTTCGGGATTGTTGATCTCGATCTCTGCTTCAAGCGGTACGGCCGTGACCACGGCGTGACCATACTGCCGCTTCAGTTCCTCGGCCTGTGCCACGGGCATCTGCAATCCAACCGCGAGGTCGTTGGTGAAGTGCGCGCCGCCGACGGGGACGGATGCCGTATGGGCGACCGCTCCTTCAAAGAAGACGACCATGTCGCTGGAATGCGCGCCGATGTCGAGCAGGCAAACGCCGAGTTCGCGCTCATCGGCCGAAAGCGTTGACTCTGCCGCCGCGATCGACTCGAGCACAGCTTCAGAAACTTCGAGTCCGGCACGATTGGCGCACGTCACGGTGCTTTGCAGCGTGCTGCCGGAACACGTGGCGATATGCAGGTCCACTTCGAGACGGGCGCCGACCATGCCGACCGGATCGAAGATGCCGGGCTGATCATCGAGGATGAACTGGCGCGGCAGGAGGTGCAAAATCTCGCGGTCCGGAGGACGCTCGACGGCGCGGGCACGCTCCACGGCGGCCCGCACGTCTTCACGCGTAATCTCGCGCATACGGCTGCCCAGGTCCAGTCCGCCGTTGGTGTTGAGGCCACGAATATGCGGACCACCGACCCCCACGACACATTGGTCGATGTTCGCACGCGCAGTCCACTCGGCCTGCTCGTTCGCCTGTTTCACGACCTTGGCTGCCGGTCCAAGTTCAGAGATGAGCCCTTTGCGCATGCCGGTGGATTCGATCAGTCCATGACCGCGATAGCGAAGCGCACCCTCATTTACGTCGGCAGCCAGCACACGCGTCCAGGCACTGCCCACATCGAGCACCACGATCAGGTTGTCCTGCTTCTCGCTCATCGTTCTCTCATGGGGCTGTGGTGGCTGGATGTGGCTTTGGCTTTGCTGCCGTCTTCTTCACGTTGTGCTTCGGGTCAGGATGCTTTTTTCTGGATGCTTTTGCCTTCGTATCTTTTGCCTTTGCTCTGGGCCTGGCCGTCGCATGCGCATGCAAGGTTTTGGCGACCTCGACGTGTTGTGGCTTTTCAGGGCGTGGCGCTACAGCTTTGACTTCGGGTATGCCTGCCTCCGGTTTCAGTATCTCCGGAGCGCTGTTGGCTGGTGCCGAACCGAGTGTTGCCGCAGCCGCGTTCGAATGGCCTTGCATTTGCAGAACGACTTGCTGCTCGTAGCGAAGATCAACTTCGGCAAGCTTGGGATATTGCTGGCGCCATTCTGCTATATGCGCCTTGTAGCGCTGGAAGCGCTCGAGAAAGTGATCGGAACCAAAGTGCGCCAGGATGTCTGTTCCCGGTTCAGGCATCAGGACGCGCGCATCCTCAGGATCGGACAGGTCGATTTCGGAGATCTGGTCGGAGAGATGCTGGCCGTTCGCGTCCAATTCGCTGACCAGGCGCTGATACACCTCCATGCGCGCACGCCTCGAAGCGAGTGCGTCGCGGCTGTCGATGCCAGTCACGACCGGGAAGGAGTAGTGATGCTGAGCCATCATTGCCGGGGGCTCGGCGAGCAGGACGCCGTTAGCATCGACGAGGCCAACCTGAGAGCCTTGGCGAAGAAATGCGATTGGCTTGCGCTCAATGACGGAAATACGGATCTGGTCAGGCAAGAGGCGCATGACTGTTGCATGTTCAATCCAGGGAATCTGCTCAAGTTGCCTGCGACGTTCGGCGAGCGGGACGAAGAAGATGTTGCGGCCAATGTCTTCACCGAAGACGGGCAGCAACTCGGCGCGGCTCACCTGGGATAGACCCGTGGCTTGAATATTGCTCGTGCCTCCGATGCGGAAGCGCGCATCATGCTCGAGAAAGTTGCGGAGGGCATAGGCAGAGACAGCAATGACAGACACAACCATGACGATGCCGGCTGTGAGAAATACACGGCCGAACGTGGAAGCGGGTCGCCACCAGGGGCGAGTCGGTTCGTCGCCAAACTTGCGCGGCTTGCTGCGCGGGCCAGGGCCGTCGTCTTCATCGTCCATGGAGATCGGCATGCCGGGGAGGCCGCGACCGGCAACGGGCGCAACAGGCTGAGCGCGCCGAAAGCGCGGTTCTGCGGGCGCTTCCTCTTCCCACACGAGGGACCGGGTTTTATTGTCACGTTGTGCCACGCCTGCGCCAGTGGATCGGGAGAATCGCCAAAGTCAACTATAGCCCGCGCAGGACTGGCTTTTTCCCGCATGCAATCGAGGGGGAACCCGTAGCGTAACGGGCCGGGACCGCAGCTTAAAATAAGCTACCGGGATGAATCATTTGCGAATCATGGGGATGGGAATTTTGCTCGCGGCGAGCGGGCTTCTCGCGCTGGCGCAATCGCCTGCGTACCGATATATCCGGGCCGGCGAGCGGGCCGATATCAAGGCTCAAACGCGCCCAGGTTTCGCGTTAATGGGTGGCGGCACCGATCTCGACGAGGCGTTCACGTTCCTCTGTGATCGCGCCGGCGGTGGAGATTTCCTGGTGCTGCGCGCGACGGGAGACGACGAATACAACTTCTACCTGCGCGGCCTTTGCCACCTGAATTCGGTAGCCACGTTGATTATTCCCGATCGCGACGCAGCAGCAAATTCCTTTGTCGTCGATGCGATTGAACATGCCAGCGCCATCTTCATCGCCGGCGGGGATCAAGCCAACTACATCAACTTCTGGATGAACACGCCGGTGCAGGCGGCGTTGAACGATGCGATCCGGCGGGGAGTGCCGATCGGGGGCACCAGTGCGGGCCTCGCTGTGCTGGGTGAATTCATCTACTCCGCTCAAGGGGACAAGCCGGATGATCCGAACCTCGACGGGAAGACCGCATTGGCAGACCCGTACAGCGCGCGCATCACGCTGACGAACAGCTTCCTGAACATCCCGATTCTGAAAGGCATCATCACGGACACGCACTTCAAACGGCGCGACCGCATGGGCCGGCTTCTGGTTTTTCTGGCTCGCTTGAACGAGCCCGATGGGAAGGCTGTTCCGCCAACCGCGGCGAAGGTCCATGGCATTGGCGTGGAAGAGCGCGCTGCCGTCCTGCTTGAGCCTGATGGGAGAGCGCATGTCGTAGGCTATGGCGCCGCGTACTTCATCGATGCCGACCGCGGATCCGGCTTCATGCTCGACGCAAAACATGGATTCGGCGTCATGGCTGCGCACAAGCCGTTGACCTTTGGCCCCTTCACGGTGCAGAAGGTGATGCCCGGATCGGACTTCTACATCAGGTCGTGGGCCGGCGAGGGGATCACGTACCGGCTTTCGGTTGAGAACGGAAAGATTCGGTCCTCGCAAACGGCGAACGAGATTTACTGAGAGGCGCTTGTCGCCTGCTGCGCAAAGTTTGTGCTATCCCACTCATGACACGATAAAACTGCGTCATGAATGGGGCACCCGGCGAACGAGATTTACTGAAACGCGCTCGGCGGGTAGAGCGCATGGTGGGTGCTGCGAAAGTTTGTGCTATCCCACTCATGACGCGATGAAACTGCGTCATGAATGGGGCACCCAGGTTCTCCATCTTGGAATCTGCAGAAAGCCGAGGGCCAGAACCCGTAATCGGACGCCGAACGCCTAAGACCAGTGCAGGGTTTGCACTGAATCAGCGGGAAGATCGACATCGAGGGCTTTCTCGCCTATGAGTAACTGCACTTGCTTCTCTGCTCCCTTGTTGGCCAGGACCACGACGTAACTACCATCAGGATTATGGAAGCCGGTGTGCGAGACCGCTGAACCCGCGCCTGTTTCGCCGAGCCCATTGGTGGCAAACACGTGTGCGCCTCGCTTCACATGCTGCGAGTAGTGTGCGAAGGCCCAGTACTGTCCGCTGCGAGTGATCTTGTGGGAGGCGTTGTCGATGGTAATCACGCCGCCGCAAGAGAATGGTCCGATATCGGGTTTGCCTTTTTCGTCGAGTGCGATGTTCCACGCGGTAATGGAGCGGGCCCAGTTATTGAGGATGGCGTTAAACTGGTCGGCCCATTTGGTGAAGTCGGTCTGGTAGTCAGGCTGGTTGATGTCGGGACCGCCTTCGGTCCAGTAGGCATTCTTTGCCGGGAATGCGTCGTGCACGCGCGTCATCGCGCTGGGTTCGCCAACGTAGCCGTGCCACGCGATGCCATCGACCGCATCGTATACGGATGGATCACTGAGCTCATCGATCGCCCTTCCCCAGAGGCTGTAGTTGTGATCGAGCAGCCAAATCTTCGTATCGAATCCTGTCTTGCGCAAAGCCGGGGCCAGGAACCGCGCCGCGAACTCCATCTCCTGCTCCTGTGCCCAGAGGCAGGCGGGCATGTGTCCTTCCTGCTCCGCGTCGGTCTCGTTCTGGACCGTCACCGCGTGAATATCAACGCCCTCGGCTTTGTAGGCTTCGAGGAACTTGACGAAGTATTGCGCGTAGGGGCCGAAGCTCAACTTGCGCATTGCTCCGCCCAGCATCGTGTGATCCGGCTTCATCCATCCAGGCGGACTCCACGGAGAGGAAAAGAGAAACAGTTCAGGATTTTCTTTTCGCGCCTCGCGGAGCATGGGGAGGTAGAACTCCTTGTCGTGATCGATGGAGAACTTCTTCAACTCCGGATCGGGCTCGGTGCTCTCGTCGTAGCTGTAGACCTTGGTAGCGTAGTCACTTGAGCCGATGCATGTACGGCAGACGTTGAGTGCCATGGCATCGGACGCAAACAGATCGCGCATGACGGGCGCGCGTTCGGCGCCGGACAGGCGGCTGAGCACATAAGCAGACGCTTCTGTGATGGCTGCGCCGAAGCCGAGGATGTCCTGTTTCGTCGCGGCTATATCCAACTGAATGGCATCCGCGGCAACCTGCTTTGCCGGCTTCCATTCAAGTGGTTCGAGCGCGGTGTGTCGCCGTTCGCGAAACGTTCCCCATACATTTACTTTGTCAGGCTGGGAGGCCCAGGCGGGCGTTCTACGTATAACAGCCAGTGCCGCTGCGGCGGCGGATGCGGTCTTCAAGAAATGCCTGCGCGAAGGGTGAATCATCGTGAACTCCTAGCCGAGGCCAATCGTCGGTCGGCGGAATGATAGCATGCGAGCCGTCTTACGAGATCAAACGTTTGAGCGGATCGTTGCGGCCGGGGCGACGCGTCGAATCATCGGCCGAGTCTATTTCGCCGATTCGAGTTCCGCGAGGATCTGCGGACCAAGCTGGCTTACGCTGCCCGCACCGAGGGTCAGGATCATGTCGCCGGAGCGAGCCGCACCTGCCACCGCGGCGACCGCGGCACTGAAGTCCGGCGTGTAACGCGCGCCAGGCGACGTGATCTTCGAAGTGAGGAGCTCTGCTGTGATTCCCGGCAGCGGTTCTTCGCTGGCGGCATAGATCGGGAGCACGAAGACCGTGTCAGCGTCAACGAATGCGGCACCGAACTCGTCGAGGAGGTCACGCGTGCGGGAGTACCGATGCGGCTGGAAGACGACATGAATGCGGCCACGCGAGAACTCGCGGGCGGCGGCCAGGGTGGCGCGGATTTCGGTAGGGTGGTGGCCGTAATCATCGACCACGGTGATACCGCGCGCATTGCCGCGAATCTGAAAGCGGCGATCGACGCCGTGGAAGCTGGAGATGCCGGCAGCAATCATTTCCGTTGCGATGCCGAGTTGATGTGCGACGGCAACCGCCGCGGTGGCATTGAGCGCGTTGTGGCGGCCAGGGACATGCAACTGGAACGGTCCGATGACGCCCGCAGGTGTTACGACCTGGAAGTGCGAGAAGCACTCAGGGCGGCCCGCGAGGAAGTCGAGACGATAGTCGGCGTCAGGCGACGCTCCGTAAGTGAAGACGCGGCGATGGACGCGGGGCAGTATGGCGGCGAGCGCCGGATTGTCGATGCAGGCGGTAACTGCACCGTAAAACGGAACCTTGTCCATGAAGGCAAGGAACGCATTCTCCACGTCATCCATGTCGCGGTAGCAATCCATGTGTTCGCGATCAAGATTGGTAACGACAGCGAGGATGGGTGGGAGTTTGAGGAAGGAGCGATCGCTTTCATCGGCTTCAGCAACGAGATATTGCGTGGTGCCGAGCTTTGCGTTGGAGCCAAGCGCATCGACACGGCCGCCGACGACAACCGTGGGATCGAGGCCGCCGGCGGCGAGCACGGATGCCACCATCGAGGTCGTTGTGGTCTTGCCATGCATGCCGGCGATGGCTATGCCGTACTTGAGACGCATGAGTTCGGCGAGCATCTCGGCGCGCTGGATCACGGCAATTTTGAGGGAATGCGCTGCGAGCACTTCGGGATTCTGCGACGACACCGCGGAGCTGGTAACGACGACGGTGGCCCCGGAGACGTTTGAGCCGTTGTGACCCTCGTAGATGGTGGCACCGAGTTGAGCGAGTCGATCCGTAACGGGACCGCGCCGCAGGTCGGAGCCGGAAACGCGGAAGCCCATGTTGAGCAGAATTTCGGCGATGCCGCTCATGCCGATACCGCCGATACCGATGAAGTGCGCGTGCTGTGAGGTGACAAACATTGGGGGCGAAGATTCAGGGTAGCAGCCCGAGGCATGAAGGGCGGCGCCGGGCAAGTTCTCCTGAGGTCCTCCTATGAGCACCCCCTCCCCCCATCTGTTTACGGAAAGTGTCTTGTTTCAACATCTTACAGCGCGACGTCCCTGTAAAGTCTTGTTTAGATGAGACTTAGCCACACAGTCGCGTCTGCATTGGACTTAGCGCTCCTGGAGAGCTGAAGAACTTGATTCTGGCTTCGCTGGTTCGCATTCGCCGACTCCATTTTTTGAGAAATACCATTTTCAAAATCACCTTACCTGCGCGGCCGGGTTGAGCATTCTTGCCAATTCGCTTCGGTGGGTTGCCCTGATGCTTTAAAGCCTACGCTTTGCGGCAAAATAAACTGCAAACGGGGGAAAACTATTTGACTCTTGTTTTCAAGGAGTTAAGCGCCGATGTCGGCGGGTGCCTCTTGACGGCGAACGATGGAATGAAGCGGGCGCAGGGGCGCTCGGCGGTGTTGGAGGAAGAAAACGCTCCGGTTGATTCCATGTTGAAGAGAAGAAATATTTGTTGCAACGAATAATGACCCCTGCGCGTCCATTAGATAAATCCGTTCTTCCCCTGGGGCGGCTGTGCAGGGCGCGTGACGAATCGCGGGACTGAAGTTGCGTCCCGCGAGGCTCAATACGTCGAGCACGAAAACGAAAGGACAATGAAAAGAAATGAAGCGATTGGCGATGGTGCTTGGCATTTTGGCGACGGCGGTTCCGATGGCCGTGGCTCAGACATCAACCTGGGTTCCGGACAAGGCGCATAGCGAAGTTGATTTCAGCATTCTGCATATGAGCCTGTCGAAGGTGCACGGACGGTTTGGCAACCTGGGCGGCCAGATTGTGTGGAACGACGCGGACATCACCAAATCCACAGTGAACATGACGATCGATGTGAGCACGGTAGACACCGGAGTGGCGCCAAGGGACTCCGATCTGAAGAGCGCCGGCTTGTTTGATGTGGCGCAGTTTCCGACTGCAACCTTCACGAGCACGAGCGTCGCGAAGACGGCGAACGGTCTGACGGTGAACGGCAATCTGACACTGCACGGTGTGACGAAGCCGGTGGTGTTGCAGGTCGAAGGGCCAATGGGGCCCAAGCCCGGCATGGGCGGCAAGATGCACGCGGGATTTTCGGCGACGACGACCGTCAGCCGCAACGCATTTGGAATTGGAACGAAGTATCCGGAGGCGGTGCTGGGGGACGAAGTGCAATTGAGCATCGACCTGGATGTGGTGAAGCAGTAGTGGATAACCTGAAGTGCGGAAGCAGATTCTTCGCTTACCACCCCCGAACTGAAAAACGTTCGGGGCCCCGTGCACTCAGAATGACACTGCCTTGGTTTTTTATTGAGAATTCCAAGAGATTGCGGAAAGCAGATTCTTCGCTTACCAGCCCCGAACTGAAAAACGTTCGGGGCTCCGTGCACTCAGAATGACACTGCCTTGGTTTTTTATTGAGAATTTCAAGAGATTGCGGAAAGCAGATTCTTCGCTTACCAACCCCGAACCTGCCCCAGAGAGCCAATCGCTCTTTGGGGCCGCTGGTGCGTTCGGGGGTCCGTTCGCTCAAGGATGACCATGCTGGTTTTTGCTGAGTCAGAATGACACCGCTGATTTTTGATTGAGAATGACAGAGCAGATGGGTTTGAAGGAACGGAAATGGTTGGATTGAAGAGCGAAATCGCGCAGCAACTGCCGTTTTCGAGTGACGAAGAGGAGGCGCTGCTGAACCTGATGCGCACTTCAGATTGCGTGCAGCGGGTGTTTCAGCGGAGGACGCGCGACTGGGGTGTCACTTCGACGCAGTACAACGTGTTACGGATTCTGCGTGGAGCAGGCGGCCAGGGATTGACGTGCTCGGCGATCGGTGACCGGATGATCACGGCGGAGCCCGACATCACGCGACTGCTTGCACGGCTGAAGGTAATGAAACTGATCAGGCAGCAGCGCGATAAGCACGATCGGCGCGCGCTCTGGACGCACATCTCCGCGGCGGGTCTGGAATTGCTGGGCAAGATGGACGCGGTAATTGAGCAGATTCCGCGCGACCTGCTGGGACACCTGGACCGCAAGGATCTGAGCGAGCTGATACGGCTGCTGGAACTGGCGCGGAAGAATTGCGGCGATGGGCATGCGCCGGTGAGCTGCGAAGGCGTGTCTTGCGATGGGACGAAGTCGACCAAAAAGAGCCGCTAGTGTGTTTCCAAAAGCGGCCGGCATAAATCTGGAGTTGCAGAAAGCAGTCGTCGATGTCGCTGCGCGACACCCGAGACCATGAAAATGCGGCTGGTTGGAATCATGCTTTCCCACCCAGGCGGAGCCTCGATGGGGCACCCGCGGTTCGTGCTGGTATTTGAATTTCCCCCGTTCGCTCAAGAATGACAGCGCGTATTTTTATCGGGAAAGAGGGAATGCGCCGCGTTGAGCGGCGGCGCGTGAGAATCGGTGAAAAGTTGTATTAGCGGGCGACGATCTTCTGGGCCACGATCACTTCGTCGGCGTCGGACTTGATGATTTTGTTGTGCAGGCAATAGAGAGCAAGCTCGAGGCGATCGGAGACGCCGAGCTTGTCGTAGATTTTGCGCAGATAGTTTTTGATGACCTGTTCAGTTGTTCCGAGCTGGAAGGCGATTTCCTTATTGCGCTTGCCTTGCGTAATGCAGGTGATGATGGCCGTCTCCTTAGGAGAAAGCCGAGGCTGCGTGCGCGGGCTTACCAGCGCCGCGGCCTGCGCCCGATACGCATCAATGACCCAGTTTACGGCCTGGTTATCGATCCAGGTTTCGCCGGTGGCGATGCGACGCACGCAGCGAACCAGCAAGTCGGGCGAGATGGAACGGGAGATGATGCCGCGAACGCCGCGACGATAAAGATCGACCGTCTGGCTTTCGTCGTTGGTGATTGCCTGCACGATCAGCTTGACATCGGGCGCAATGCGAAGGACATCGGGAATGGCGTTGGGAACTCCGGTAAGGAGTCCGCCCTCAATGAGGACGACGTCGGCCGGCTGGCGTTCGAGAGCTGCGCGCAGGTTATCAAGGGAATCGGCCTGCGCCACGACGCGGATATCGTCTTCGAGCGCGAAGATTTTGCGAATTCCGACCCGATAGATGGCCTGAGAGTCCGCGAGAATAATGCGGATAGTACCCGGCTTTACGGGAGTGTCGAGAATCTCGCCATCAGGTGTTTCGTCGAGAAGTTCCATAGGGGGCTGCTACAGCCGTCAATTCAGTATGCTTACGGCTCTACGAAATGATATTCGTCGATTGTCGCAGCAGCCTGATAGTGACTTTGGCTTATGGAGCAGCGTACCACACGTCCTCGACAGTGAACTAACACATCTTGGGGAGTGCCCAGCACACTTCCGGGCATCCGCAGATGGAAGTCGAGTTCCTCGCCCACGCTGAGAGGCCCGTTGAGTTCAAGCAGGACGCCGTTCGCGGAAACGTTGCGTGTAACAGCAGGGTGATCGTTCTGCTTGTCGTCAGCCATCTCCACCGGAAGGGAGAGAGGGAATCGCACGGCACACCTAACTTCTTTCAAGAAGGTGCCGCGGCCGGTCTTGCTCATTTCTTCGGATGGGTTCGTTTTGGAGATCTCCATCATGCGATTTCCTTTTCCCCGTATAGGTTCACTGTTGAATGTATACAACTTCTGCAGTAGAACCTAGAGCACGAAAGTTTAAAAGTAGTAATCGGATAGGTAACTCCGTCTGGGGAGAGCAGCATCTGAGCGACCGAGCAGAGCATATCAGAAAACGGGTTGCCCCCGTCACCTATAAAAAGCTGCGGAACCACCGACCCAACGCTGATTCTTATTGTGATCAACGCCCATCATCTTTCCGCGCCCGAGGCGAACCAGGGAGAGGGCGGGCGTAAGGTCGCCGTCGTCGGGCCACATATAGAGGATGCGGATTTCGGCCTGGGTCATGCCAAATGGCGTTTCAATGGTTGGTTCGAACCGCATGCGCTGCTGCAGCAGGTAAGAGTTGCGCTCCGCGGGGGGGATTGTTTCGAGGCGGGCATGGGAGGGTTCGAATTCAATTCCCTTCCCGGCAAAGGAAAACAGCGGTTTCAACAGCAAATGAGTGTAAACGCGCGATGGGAGAGCGCCGGCGGGCAGGGGAACGCCGGAGGCAGCAAGGAAATCGCGTCCCGGGCCGGCAAGAAAGTCGTCGAGAAAGACTGCCGGAGGGACTGCGGGAAATTGCCCGCTGCGGGAGAGGCCGGGGATGGAGAACTTGCTGATGAGGAAATACCAGTCAGGATGTCCAGCCCACTCCACGTCCCACGGAGCGGCGAGATCGAAGGGAAGTCGGATGTTCCTGGCAATCAGCTCGTCGGCAATGGCGCGATTGTAGATACGGTGAATCGGCTTGAGGAGGCCTGACGCATCGCGATAGTGCAATTTGCTGCCAATTGGTTCGATCAGAGCGATGTCGACCACCGGAATGCCGAGGTGCCCGGATGTCGCATAGAAGTCAGGAAAAGTCTTCTGGTGAAAGGGATCGACTTCGGAGAGGACGACCTGATCGGGCTGGTGGTTGCCGAGGATAGTTTTTTTCAGCAAATCCCAATACGTGTGGTCGTTGAGTCCGCCGAGATAGACGCCTAGCGCATCGGGAAGGCCGAATGCCTCGCGGTAGGCGCGGCAAAGTTCGGCCTGATAGGCGAAGACAGAAGGAAATGCCTGGATCTCGACCAGGCGGGGCTCGAGTTCGCCGGAAGCGGCGCGCACCAATGCGAAATCGGCGGTGAGAAAGTGCGGGTGCGGGGTCTCGCCGGCAACGCGATAACCGAGGGGAATCGCATTGCGCGCGGCGGCAAGGTACGGCTTATCGGCGATGAGGTGAACGGCCATTTGGGCGCCTTGCTCTGCCATCGCCTGGAGAAGTGCCCGCGGAACGAAGATCGGTGTTTCCGCCACGGGAAACGGGATAGGACCTCCGCAACGCTGGCTGAGCAAAGCGTTGAGCCTGGCGTAATTCGCGTCATTGAACCCGGCATTGAATTGGCTGCGCAGTTCGGGGATCACGGTATCTCCTGAGACGAGCTGATGTTGCAGGCCCGGCAACGGTGTTGAGTTGCGGATCGAAAAAGCCGAGAACACCGGGAGCCGCGGAATGTGGGTCAGTGGCAACGATTGTAACGGAGAGCGGGAAGAAATCTTCGCGAGCACCGTAACGTGACCTTTTGGGCACGGCTATGGCATATTTCCCATATTTTGGTATGAGTAAGCGTTATCTCATCTTTTTTTGAGGTGACCTGAGTACTTTTGTTGTACGGAGTGGCCTGATCTGCATTAGTCTTTCCCCAGGTTTCTTTGTACACGCTGAGGTGTACCAAAATGTCTTCGTCATGGTTGAAAGTTTCATGCGTGGCACTTGGTTCGGCTGTTGCTCTGTCGGCAATTACTGCGGCAGCAGCGCCAACCACGCATAGTCTTCCCGCGCAGAGCGGGTTTGCCGCTAATTCACCGATTATGGTTACGCCGCCGCCGGTCTATAAGGCTTCGCCCATCATGGTGACGCCGCGTCCGGTCTACAAGATGGCCAGCTCACCGATCATGGTTACGCCGCCGCCGGTTTATAAGGCTTCGCCCATCATGGTGACGCCGCGTCCGGTCTACAAGATGGCCAGCTCACCGATCATGGTTACGCCGCCACCGGTTTATAAGGCTTCGCCCATCATGGTGACGCCGCGTCCGGTCTACAAGATGGCCAGCTCACCGATCATGGTTACGCCGCCGCCGGTTTATAAGGCTTCGCCGATCATGGTGACGCCGCGGCCGGTTTACAAGGTCGTCAGCTAGTCTGATTGCCCGTCACGCGGTCACCAGATGGTAACCATCGATTCGTATTCTTGCGAGCTGAAGTGTCAGGGACTGCTAGACTTTTAGCATTGTTTCTCCATCTGCGAAGAGCAAGAGGCGAACGATGACCCTGGACACCACGCTTTTTCTCGTTGGCTTGCTGGCAGAAGCGGGTGCTCTTGCGCTTGTGATTTACAAGCGAATCTATAAACTACTTCCCCTTTTTTCCTGCTATCTTGCGTGGGGCCTGATTAACGATTCGGGCTTATATCTGCTGACCCGCAAGTTTCCTGACTCCGGGCTTCACTTTTACTTCATAAGCGCGATCATCGATTCCGCATTCATGTTTTGCGTTCTGATCGAGCTTTCGATGTCGGTGCTTCGACCAGCCCGCAGTTTGCTTTCGCATTGGGCGGTTCTGGCGGTTGTGCTGATCCTTGCGTTGTCGTGTGCGATTATCTGGCCATTTGCAAAATCGCCGGGGCTCGAGCACACCGCGCACCAATACCAGGTCATCATCCATCTGCAAACGACGCTTTCTGTGATCCGAATCCTCTACTTCCTGGTTCTGGCTGCGGGCAGTCAGTTTTTGTCGATCGGCTGGAAAGATCGCGAACTTCAGGTGGCGACCGGTTTTGGATTTTACGCGCTGATCAGCCTTTCCGTCGCCGTTTTTCACATGAACCAGGGTCTTGGCGGTCCCGGCAATCCCTCCCTGGATATCCAGTTTCATTTGCTCGACCAACTGGTAGCCGGCAGTTACGTGTGCTCGATGGTCTATTGGTCAGTCAGCTTCCTTCAGAAAGTGCCTGAACGGCGTGAGTTTACGCCCCAGATGCAGAATCTTCTTCTGGCGGTGGCCGGCAATGCCCGAGCCGCGCGGATGGCGATGACGAACGAATCGGAATCGAAGCCGGCAGGGCGTAGCGGTCGCTGAACCGGTGCGATTCCCGGGGACACAGATTTCCGGAGATTTTTCGGATTAGAAATCATTCATTTCAAAGGGCTTCAGATTGATCCCTTCTGGCCATTTTGCGACCCGAAAGTGTCATTTACTCACCAGACTGATTACTTTAAGTTACTGATGTGACCGGTGGTGTAGATTACCCTTGGATGGGTGGCCAGCGGGGAGTCGCAGAAAAAGGTATCCACAAACCGTGTAGTTTCTGTTAGAAATGTAGGGAACAAGTGATATGCAGTCCGGCATTTCACGGCACAACATAACGATTACCAAAGCGGACTGAGGGCTACGCATGATCTTCCCACTGCTTCAACTTGGTGCAGTTGTACTGGTTGCCTTGTATCTCGGTCGCTGGCGATTGAGCATTCGTCGCCGCAACTCGCAATCATGGGAGTCTCTTCTGATGCGGCTTCGGCCTGATTGGAGTGCGCGCGAGTTGAGCGATCAGTTTCTTTGGAAAGAAGGATTGACCGCAACGCCTGAGGAAACCTGGACGCGCATGGAAGGTCCGCGCGGCCTGTGGGTGATGTTCCAGAATGCCAAAGTGATGCTGGAAATGGCGGATTACGCGACGCGGCATTGCGAGAGTGTAGATCGGGTGCTGGTGGAGACACTGCGCAGCGACGCAATGCAGATCAAGGTTTGTGTGCTGATGGCGCTAGCGCAATACGCATTCAGCCACGCAAGCGAAGGTGTTCGCGTGAATGCATTCCGTGCCGCCTCAATGTATACCGGCATGGCAGCGAGAATGACGCAACTGCTGCAGGAGAGCGCAGCGACGATGGTTCCGGATTTCGTAGCGGCTATGTAGTTTGCGATTCCCTTTTCAACAAAAGCCCCGGCAACTGCCGGGGCTTTTGCATTGCCACGTATGCAGGTGGAGGACGATCCGGTCGGGAAGCCTTGCAGGGCCTGTGCGAATCGCGCGCCGGAAGATCTTTTCCGCAATTGGCAGCTCGCAGTGAAGCCAGCCCAGGTTTCGGCGAGAGGAACCAAAATCGATAACAGCGTGACGTAAATCACTTCTTCGGACATTGAAGCATGGCATCATTTGTTTCGTCATATGAATCGACAATCGCCCATGGATTTGCTTTTCCGGCTACAGACACAGTTGCAGCACTTCGATGGCAGTCCCGACTTTGGAGATGCGGAAGCAGTTGCGGCAATTCGGAGGCATTTGTCGTTGCGTATCCGCGAGGCTAAGAGCTTGATGCGGAGTCCACTTGCGGTTGAGACGGAGCGAGCGCCGCGGGCAGAGGCAGCGTAAGATGCCGATGTTTGCATTTCTCAAGCGGGCCCGCGCTACACCAGCGCGCAGCACACTGGCGACCTTGCGGGAGACATTGAAGAAGCTGGGCGCCGTGCAGGAAGAAACGAGGCAGATGGCCGAATTAAAGCGCATCCTTGCCGGACGAATCGCCGAATTGGAGCGCACGTCCGGATAAAGCGAAGAGATTTTCGCATCCTTTTGGTCCGGCGCGTGTCCAACCTGTTAACGCAGAGGTCCCCAATGCTGATTACTACAACTATTTACATTGCTGAAGCGGAAGGTCCAACCCAGGAAGAGGCGCGAGAGCACGGATGGCAGGAAGCCTCCGATCTTAAAGAAGCTGCTCGCCAGTGGGTCAGTATCTACGAGGGCAAAAATCGTGTGCTGCCCCTTGATCTGGATCAGTGAACCGCGGGTCAGGGCTTTGTAATCTGAGATCAGGAAATTACTCGGATTCTTGCGGTTGCTTTCATTGCCCAACAAATTGTCTAGACTGCTCAAGAGGGTGCGGAGAAATATCTGTGCTTATGTGCATCTTCTGTGGTCGAGAAGCGTTCCAATAGTGGAGAGGCGTGTAGATGCGGTCGTAGAGACACCTTAGATCCGAATTAGAGAAGAGGCACGCATATGGTTATTGTGACGACTATTTACTGCGCGGGAACAGGGTCTGCACTTCAGCCCGGCACTGGGAAGGTTGCGGAGAGGACGGTCGCCGACCTCAAGGATGCCGACCGCAAATTAGTGAGCATGTACCAGGGAACGAGCCGGGTACATCCGGTCGACGGAGAGCGGTAAGGGCGATTGTCCGATTGTCGATGAGCGGCGGAGCGCGCGCTCGGTGTCTGTTTTTTACGAGATGAAGCGCAGTCTTCTTCTCGCGCAAGGCGCGCTTGTGCAGCGCTAATCACAAAGCTTTTCCCAATTCCACATTGCGGATGTAACGTGCTTCGGCAGAGGGTAGTCGAGCTGGTGCGCGAGCATCGAGACCTGGCCGCGATGGTGGGCTTCGTGCGCGAGCATGTAGCTGAGCATGCGGGTGAGCAGATGTGGAGATGCGGGCCACGGTTTGGCCCAACTGTCGCGCACGAAATGCCGGATCCTTCCAGACTCGACCCCGGCAAGCATTTCTTCGCAGCGTACCGCGCTCTCGGCCAAGGCCTTGCGGGCCTGCTGCGGGGTGCAGCGCGCGCGGTTGAGCTGAGTGGGGATTTTCAGATGCGGCGCAGTCAGCCGGATCCACTTGGTGCGGACGTTGTGGATGTGGGTGAAGATGGCGGCGATGGTGCGGACTTGGCCTTGTGGTCTGGCAATCCAGACGGCGGGGGCGAGATGCTCGATGAGGAGCTGGTTCAGGAGGTCGTTGGCGGCGAAGATGTGGATGGGGGAGTCGGCGGGTTGAGTTTGGAACTTGCTTTCGTGTGCGGGCATCGTCCCTGCTCCTAAAGCTCATGGTACTTCCGAAGCCCGGACGTCTTTGACGTTTACGTTACCAGTGGCTTGCGGCTGGATGGAATCATGCTTTCCCACCCAAGCGGAGCTTGGATGGGGCACCCGCGGTTCGTGCTGGCATTTGAATTTCAGGGCAGGTCCTTCGACCCGCTTACCCCAAGCTGCGGTGCTCAGGATGACACGACAGTGGCGGTGCGTTTGTGCGTTGGCTTGGTGCGGAAGTTGCTTTGCCTTTATGCGGCGGTGTCGGCGGGCGTAGTTACGAGATTCGGGGATTCATCGAGGGGATCTTCTACGGCGGGGCGAGATTCGGAGAGGGTCTGGGCTTCGGCGATGGCGTCGGCTAATGATGTGGAGATGCGGAGGTCTTCTGTGCGGCTGATCATTTGCGCAGCGCGGGTGGGATCTTCGTTGTAGTGCCAGATTCCCATAATTATTTTGAGCGCGGGATTTGCTCTGCGGAGGCTGCGGAAAATGCGGTTGGCGCGAGCCATGGCGACGGGCGGCATTCCGGACAGGAAGACGAGGCCGGGCTTTTGCCCGGCAACGACGGCGACAGTTTCGTCAATGCGCTCGACGGAAATGGCCCTGGCGCCAAAGCCAGCCTGGTCGAGGACCTGGGCGAGCATGGTGGCGATGAGCTCGTCGAAACCGTCGCGAACGGGAATGATGAGGATGGAGGGACCAGGGGCGGAGGGAGCAGGGACCGGAGTTGCGGGGGAAGCGGAGTCAGGAGAGACAACGGAGTTGGGGGAGTTCGGAAAGACGGCGGGGCTTTCGGGGTTCGCGGGGGTTGAGGAATCCGACGCAGATTGGGCTTTTTCGTTTTTCTCCTGCAATGCGCGGAAGCCTAGTTCGTCGACCATTTCGGAGGTGCTGCTGCGGATGAAGCGAAGGGTGGATTCGTCGAGCTCTCCTTTTTGCCGTTCCATTTCAACCATGGTGAGGGCGGGAATGAGGATGGAGTCGTAGACGGAGGCGAGGGACCGGTCATTGAGGGAGGACTCGAGGATGTTGGCAGCTTCGCGTTCGTCGCGGGCGAGCATGCGCTGGAAGAAGGCGGTGTAGAGAGGGATGACGGGCTGATCGCCGAGGAGGACGGCGAGGAATTCAAGCGAGGGGATATGGCTGCCCATGACGACGAGGCAGACGGTGAGGGGGACGGAGAGGATGAGGCCGACGGGTCCCCAGATGAGCGTCCAGAAAGCGGCGGCGATGAGGACGGCGAGGGAGGAAAGGCCGGTGTGGTGGCCGTAGACGCGGGGCTCGACGTAGTTGGCGGTCACGATTTCAAGTACGACGAAGAGGCCGAAGATGAGCGCGGTGTGGGTCCAGCCGGGAAAGACGGCGAGCGAGAGGAGGGTGGGGGTGAGCGCGGCGATGGGCGCACCGATATAGGGGACAAAGCGGCAGAGGATGGCGAGCGCGGCGAAGAGGATGGCATGAGGCAGGCCGATGAAATAGAGCGCCAAGCAGACAATGGTTCCGTAGACGACGTTGACGGCGACCTGGAGAAAGAAGTAGCGGGAGACGCGTCGGCCGGCGTCGCTCATGGCCTGGGTAAGGCGAGAGAGGTTTCGGTCGCCCGAGAGGCGAATGAGACGGTTGCGAAGATCTTCGCGCTGCAGGAGAACGAAGAAGGTGAAGACGACGGCGAGCAGCGCGGTGGTGGCGGGCTCGATGACGCCGCCGAGCTGATCGAGGCGTCCGGTGGAGCGGTCGACTTCCCGCACCTGGAGGGGGTGATCGGGAGTGGTGCCGATGGGAATCGCATCGCGCTGGCTATTGGGTCGAAGAACGCCGGTGGAGTTGGCAATGCCAAGTTCTTCGCTGATCTGCTGGATTTCTCGTTCGGCGCGGCTGTAGGCAGAGTTGGTGGGGCTGTGGAGGGCCTGCATTTTTTGGGCAATGTTGTCGCGATAGGCGGGGAGGTTGTCAGCGATGGCGACGATCTGGTTGAAAAAGCTCCAGGCCGCCACGCAGAGAAGGCTGGCGAAGACCAGGATTACGGCCATGGCGGCAATGGGACGCGGAAAGCGAAGGCGTTCAAGCAGAGCGACAACGGGGGCAAGAAGGAAGGCGAAGAGTATGGCGAATCCCAGGGGAAGCAGGAGGACTTTGGCGAGATAGAGAACGGCAATGGCCAGGACCGCGATGGTAATGAACCAGAGCTGGGTGAGGGTGCGTGCAGTGGACGAGGGATTCATGTCACTCCGGGAGTGGATGGTTCTTTAGGTAAGATGCGGAGAGAAGGATTAGAGACCAGGGACAGAGGGACATAGGGACATGGGGATTGGGCGGGAGTGGTTTGAAGGAGGCGCATGATGTGGCGATGCTGCCGACCGAACCGAATTGGGAGGAACTCGGAGGCGATCGGCGATTTGCGGAGGTTCTACGGCGGATTGGCTTATCGCAGTTCTTAGTTCTGAGTTATAAGTTATGAGTTATACGTCATTGGATTTCGTGGGATTGCCATGGGCGAGTGCGAGGAATACAAAGACGATTCGGTAAGGGGTGCGCCGGTGCGCGGGTTTCTGCATCGGGCTCGTGGCGCTGAGGCAGCTGGGCTGGTGCTGACGCATGGGGCGGGCGCGAATTGCCAGACAGCTCTGTTGAAGGCGCTGGCGGAGGCGTTTTGCGCGGCGGGCGTGACGGTGCTGCGATGCGATTTGCCGTTCAGGCAGATGCGTCCGCATGGACCACCTGCGCGAGGAGGTGCGGAGAAAGATCAGGAAGGGCTGCGCGCTGCCGTGTCGGCCCTGCAGCGGGAGACGACGGGGAGAATATTTCTGGGCGGACATTCATACGGTGGCCGGCAGGCTTCGATGCTGGCTGCGGCTGTGCCCGGAGTTGTTGAGCGTCTGCTGCTGCTTTCGTATCCGTTGCATCCACCGAAGCGGCCGGATCAGATGCGCACCGCGCACTTCCCTTCTCTGAAGACACCGGCATTGTTTGTGAGCGGGGAGCGAGATGAGTTTGGATCGAGGGCGGAGATGGAGGCGGCGCTGAAGTTGATTCCGGCGAAGACGGAGTTGCTGATAATTGCTGGCGCGGGACACGAGTTGATGACGCCGCGGAATCGGGCGGAGTTGCCGGGGAGCGTGGTCGAGGCATTTCTGGGGTTTGCGAAGGGGTGATTCCGCTTGCGAGTGTCGTGCTTTCCCACCCTTGCGACAGAAAACGCGGCAAGGATGGGGCACCCGGCTCCGTGCGAGTATGAAGTGGCCATGGTGAGGAGTTCGTGGTCTCCCACTCATGCCGCGATGAAACTGCGTCATGAATGGGGCACCCGGCTGAGTCCCGCTTGGGAGTGTCGTGCTCGTACAAGCTCCTAGTTATTCGCGGGTGACTTTGTAACCTTGTTTTTCGAGCAGGGCGGGAACGCCTTCTTTGCCGACAAGATGGCCGGCGCCTACGGCTACGAAGCTGACGCCGTCGCCTTTCAGCATGTTCTGAATCTGCGCGGCGAAGTTCTGGTTCCGCTTGACCACGAGGGTCTGGAAGAGATCGGGATATTTGTCGCGGAACTCGGCGTTATTGAGTTTGTCGAGCGCATCGACATCACCGGCGGACCAGGCGGCAAGCATTTGCTTGAATTTATCGACGGCGGAATCATAATCGTCGAGCTCGGAGACGAGGAAGTCCAGCTGTTGTTTGTCGGGCATGTCGGCGAGGAAATGCATCTGCTGCTCGGCGGTTTCGAATCCTTTGACGGGTTTATTGGCTTTGACGAATTCAGGCTTGAGTTCGAGTTCGACGCCGCTATTGGGATCGTAACCGGCTTGCATGAGAGGAGCGAGACTGAGCATGAGGGCTGCGAGCCAGGGCTTCATGGATTCGAAGACAGCCTCACCGCCGGGCAGGCCGGAACTGGCTGCATCCGTGGTGAGCTTGGCGAGCTGATCAGGAGTGAGTTTGGATGAGAGCGGATGAGCCGGATCCAAGCCGAGCTGCATGATGAGGGGCTGCATGGACGCAGCGTCGTCAACGTTGGGGATTTCAAGCCAGAGTGCCTGACTTTGCTTGATGGCGGCATCGATCTTGGGAGATGAGCGCCAGGGGTCGTCCTTGGATAGCGCGTGGACTGTTCCGAAAAGATAGACGGTGGCATGGGGGCCCTTGACGACCCAGATGGCGGGGTCGGCTTGCGCGGAGGGTGCGGCAGCAAATATAGCTGCGAGAAGAAGCGCGAGTGAAGCAAGTCTCAAGGTACGGCGCATGCAGGGTCTCCCGGGTGGTCGATGCTGTGAGTATACGTGGAGACCGGGCACTCTCAGGATTGCGGCGCGAGATTGGAGGCTCTGGAGGAACGCACTCAAGGAGAAGCGCCGCCCAGGGGATGAGCGGCGCTATGGATGGGGAATCAGTCGTATCGTCTTAACGTTCGATGGAGACGGGGAGCCTTAGCCGCAGGATCACGCTTGACCCGTTCTCATCGAATTCGTGGGAGTTGCGATGGTTCCTTTCATGATGATCGTCATGGTGCTCTTTCTCTTCAGGGCCAATGTGGACATGGACGGGTTCCGAAGCGATTCCGTTGGCGATGACGACAAGTTCGTAGTGACCGTGCGGAAGATGCGCAGGCACCGCAAAGTGGGTGTGATGCAGGGCATTTCCGGTGGCCACGCCCATGGTTGAGTGATCGAAGGTGCGGCAGAAGACGATTCCAACGCCGGCCGGACCCAGGAGGCGCACGAGTGGATAATTGGTTGCCATTTGGGCATCATCGCCGTAAGCGTTTGCCTGGGAGAGACCATTCAGCTGCAGTCCTTGCAAGGTGAAGGTCCCGCCTGGATGCAGATGATGCGGCACGTCGGTGATGCGCGGGCGCCAGGCTGGATGAGGTCCGCCCGACGGCGTGTACATTTCAATCGTGCCTGTGCAATTGGAATACAAGATATCGCCGCTGGGCAGAACAAGGAGGCGCGCGTTGAAGGTGGGCTCTCCTGCTGCGCTGGCGGGGTTGGCCTGAGGATGCAGGTGTGTACCGTCGAATTCGAAAAAGTGGGTTGGTGGTCCGGACCATCCAGCGTTGAGCGGTCCTACCGCGCAAAGCACGGAGCCGTTGGGCAAGAGGCAGGCAGGAGCATCGAAAGCCCGCATCAGATGGCCGCCGGATGACGGGAAATCCGGACCCGGTATCCAAGTGCCGGGCTGCGTGGGGTTGATTGGCGGCAGGTAGACCGCGGTGTGTCCCGTGGCTCCAGCACAGAATACCCGCCCATCGGGCATGAGGATCGCGGGACCAATTTCTATGGAGACGCCAGGTTCGTTTAGCACGAGGTCATGCCCGGGAGGCGTCGAACTTGCATTGATCCATTGGTCATTGGCGATCAGATACTTTTCAGCATGAGGGTGGTTGTCCACCTCTGCCACGATGATGGTGCCGTCGGGCAAAAGCGTCCAACTCTCCTCGGAACTGTTGTCGTGTTTATGCGCGCCGGCGGACCAGGTGCGGGAAACTGGATCGAATATGGCTGTCTCAGTGGAATTGATGTTGCCCATCAGGACTCGTCCATCGGGAAGCACACACGTCGGCGCATCACCGATGTTGGCCCACCCAGCCGGCGTGGGGAGACTTGACCATGAATCGGCCACGGGATCGTAGACCGAACATGCGAGAAGATCGACGCTCGCGCCGCCGCTCACGTTGTATTCGCCCCCGGCAACGAAGACGCGGCCGTCACGCAGAATAGCAGAAGCGAAATAGAGCGGTGCATCCACAGGGCCATTCTGTCCCAGGGGCGCGTTTGACGGCATGGGCGTGAGTTTGTGCCAGGCGCCGTTAGCGTAGTTCATGAAAGCATCGGGCACAAGCCGGTACCAGTTTGGTGTGATTGCACCCGCCGCCTCGTATTCGTGGCACATCACGCTGCCATCGGTCAGCAGCAACATCGTATCGATTGCGACTGGGGGTTGATGCCCCAGCGGAGTCCATGTTCCAGCCATCGCATTCTCCTTCTGCGTTTCCAAACGCGAATCCTGGCCACACAGTCTGCGCTTTCGCAGGTGACCTTCAGATCTTCTGCGGTCGCATTGCGTGCCCGGTTCATTTGTATAGTGATTTCCGATGCGGATTCGTTTCGCTGGGATTGACGGAGAGATGCGCCCAGATTTGGCGAATACGTTCAATCCGCTTGAGAACGGCGGGAGAGCAATTATCGGGGACAACCGAGAATCTCGTTCTTGCTCAGGAGCGCGGAAGGCTAGATTGCAGGAGACAAAATTCGACTCGTAACGCGCTAGGGCTTAATAAGAAACTGGCCGTCGCGCATGATTTGTTCTTCACCGTCGGGGGATTCGAGCCAGATGTTGAAGCCGAGGCCGACGACATCGATGTGGGTGCCGGAGCGCCAGGGGGCGCCGGTGTGTTCACCGTAGGGATTGCCGAAGGCGATGTGGATGCCGGGAAATTTTTCATCCTGGAGAATATTGCCGATGACTCGGGAGACGCCGATGTTGGTGCCGATGGCGAATTCGCCGACGCGGTCGGAGTTTTCGTCGGTGTGGGTGTAGGTCCAGAAGTCCCGCTCGAGCTCCTGATTGGGGCTGGTGCAGGAGACGATGCGGTTCTGCGCGATTTCGATGGTGAGGGGCGTTGCGGCGAGCAGGCCGTAGCGGGCGCATAGCCAGTCGCCGACGACACCATCGACGACAAAGGTGCCGTTGACTTCGCCGGGCGAGGTGAAGCATTCGCCGCCGGGAAGATTACCCCACTTTTCAGGCGAGATGATGCCGGAGGTTTTGAACCATTTGTAGGCGGGGTTCATATCGGAGACGATGCTGGTGCCAGCCGGAGTCGCGGCGCGAATGCGAGTGGCGCGCCGGACGCGATCGAGGACCTGTTGACTGAGTCGATCGACCTGATCGTAGTCAGCGCGCATGCCGTCGCACATAATTGCGGGGGTGATGTTGACCATGTGGGCGTGGCGCATGCGGCGGCGATTGACGACGTCGGTCATCTGCATGCGGGACTTCAGCTCGTTGGGCTGCACCTGGACGGCAAAGATGGAGATTTGCGAGGTTTCCATGTCTGCGAGGACGGCGGCAGGCATGTCGCTGAGAGGGCGCGGGGCAAGGTCTTCGAGAATGAAGGCGTTGAAGGGGCATCCGCGTTCGGCGAGCTGGGCAGCAATGGAGGCCGCGATGGGCTCGGTAACACGGTCGGCGATGAGGGTGACTTTCTCATCGGGCTGGATGCGGAGACAGGTGAAGACGGCGGAGCGGGCGCCGGGGATGAACTCGGCAGGATAGGCCTGCGACAAGAGGTGTGAGGCGGTTGCAGAAAGGCTTGCGATGGTGGTGCTCCGTCTGATGGGGATGCGCGACCCCACCCAAGCAGAGCTTGGATGGGGCACCCTGCGCGTATCTATTCAGGGTAGCAAAGATTGAGGTGAGCATGCGAGGATGGGTCGTTTAAGATAGCGGACACGGCAATCCTTACCGGCAGTTGAGATTCCTACAAAACAGGGCTTGCAGAGGCAATTCAGAGCGCGCCTCGTGCGTGATTCAAGGAGGCAGTTTGTGAAGATGCATTGGAGTGTGGCGGGATCGGCGCTGGCGCTGATGGTTGTAGCGGTAGCCGGGCCTGCAGCGGTTGCGCAGGGTTCGACGGTGGAGCAGCCAGACAAGTACACGTGGCTGGAAGACATCCATGGCGAACGGTCGATGGAGTGGGTGAAGGCGGAGAACGCGCGGACGGTCGCAGTGATCGAGAAGCAGAAGCCGTTTGCCGAGTTGGAAGAAAAGGCGCTGAAGGTGCTGGACTCCCCGGACAAGCTTGCGTTCCCGCAGTTTCGAGACGGGATGGTGTACAACACGTGGCGCGACAAGGATCATGTGCGGGGCATCGTGCGGCGGACGACGCTGGAGAGCTACCTGACGGATGATCCGAAATGGGAGACGGTGATCGACTACGACGCGCTGGGTAAGCAGGACAAGCAGAGCTGGGTTGGCCACGGGCTGGAATGTATGGCTCCGGAAGAAGAACACTGCATGGTGGCGCTTTCGGCGAGCGGCGAAGATGCGGCGACTTTGCGCGAATTCAATTTGAAAACGGGCACGTTTGTTGAAGGCGGATTTGTGATGCCGCGGGGCAAGCAGCGTGTAGCGTGGCTCGATGAAGACACCTTGCTAATCGGGCGGGACTGGGGCCCGGGAACGATGAGCGAAGCGGGGTATCCGATCACGGTCAGGAAGTGGAAGCGCGGTACACCGCTGGAAAGTTCGGTGGAGGTGTATCGGGGCAGCACGAAGGATAACGGCTATGGCAACGACCCTTCTGTGCTGGTGGACGGACAGGGGCATCGTGCGGCGGTGATCATGCGGAACATGACAACGTTTGAGCATGAGTGGTATCTGCTGCTTCCCTCGGGACCGAAGAAGTTGAGCCTGCCCCTGAAGAGCGATCTGGAGGGGTTGCTAGACAATTAATTGCTGGTTTCGCTGGACGAAAGCTGGACTCCGGAGGGACAGACCACAAGCATTCCCCAAGGCGCGATTGTTTCGCTGGACCTCACTGCCGTGAAGGCGGACCCGGTGCATCTGAAGCCGACGGTGTTGTTTGCCCCGACTGCGCAGGAGTTTTCGCAGCAGGTGGCGACGACGAAGAATCATGTGCTGCTGACTACCCTGGAACACGTGCAGGGACGGGCGTACGTCTATACGCACGCGAAAGACGGCCGTTGGACGCGAACCAGACTCGCAGTGCCCGATAACGAGTCGGTTGGGATTACGACGACGAGTCTGCTGGACGACAGGTTTTTCCTTTCGGAGACGGGCTTTCTGACGCCGTCGAGCGTGGTGCTGGGCGATGCAGCGAATGGTTCGCTGAAAGAGGGGAAGACACAGAAAGCGCTCTTCGATGGATCGCGCGACGTGGTGGAGCAGTTGGAGGCCGCGTCGAAAGATGGGACGAAGGTGCCGTATTTCGTGGTGCATCGCAAAGATATTCCCATGGATGGAAGCACGCCGTTGTTGATGACGGCGTACGGCGGATTCCAAGTTTCGAATTTGCCTTACTATAACCCGGTGTTAGGCAAGCTCTGGCTGGAACGTGGGGGCACGTTTGTGCTGGCGAATATTCGCGGCGGCGGAGAGTTTGGTCCGGCGTGGCACGACGCGGGATTGAAGACGCACCGTCAGCGGATCTATGACGATTTCTACGCGGTGGCCGAGGATCTGATTACGCGGAAGTTTACGTCGAGGGAACGGCTGGGTATCGAGGGCGGATCGAACGGCGGACTGCTGATGGGCGTGGAGTTCACGCAGCATCCGGAGATGTGGAAAGCGGTGGTGATCCAGGTGCCGCTGCTGGACATGCTGGGATATGAACACATGTCGGCGGGCGCATCGTGGGTGGGCGAATACGGCTCGGTGAAAGTGCCGGCGGAGCGTGCGTTTCTGGCTTCGATATCACCGTACAACCAGCTTAAGCCGGATGTGCATTATCCGGAGCCGCTGATTTTTACGACGACGGCAGACGATCGGGTGGGGCCGGTGCATGCGCGGAAGTTTGCGGCGAAGATGGAGGAGTTTCACGAGCCATTCTTCTACGACGAGATTACGGAGGGCGGTCACGGAGCGGGTGCGGATAACCGGCAGTCGGCCCGGACATGGGCCGAAGAATTTACGTACCTGACGATGAAGCTGATGGATTGAAGGCCCGAAGATCCCCAGGTCTCAAAAGCGAGACCTGGGGCAGCCAAGGTTCATCATGCGGGCATCGGCGCTTACTGCACGCTCTGCGTGGGGGTCGGAATATTCCACGACTGCTCTGAAGATCCGGAAGGCACACTTTCAGGCCAGTGGACTGCCTGCGCGATGCATATGATGTGCAGGATCAGGAACACCGGGACCTCAAATGTGGGAATCAAACTCATGGGAAGCACGGTCATCGCATCTGTCCCAATTCCGTGAGGGTTGAGCACAGTGGCGAGTGTGCCCAGGGTCACCGCGGTTACAAGATCGACGATTCCCAGAATTTGCCAGAGGATGAAGCTTTTGCGATGGCCCGGAACTGCGAGCCCGAGAGCTACAAAAGGCGCGGTTACTCCGATTGCCATGTCGCCCCAGCCTGCCGGAAACGCAAATAAACCAGGAAGAATTCCGTAGGCAGCGAGAGCCAGGAAAGTAAATCCTTCGATCCTCCAACTCTGCACGACTGTCAGTGTGCGCGGATTGAGGGACAGGGCGAAGTGGCGGAATTCTGCGGACGAGAAGAACCACGCCAGAAAAAGGATGATGGGCGTTAGCGCAGCCAGTCCAAGCGGCAGCGGCGGACGATTGGGCGCGTTTGTGTAGAGTTGCAGAGCGGAGGCTCCGAGGGAAAAGACGAACCAGGCGGCGATGATTCCGCCGGTGAGCTTTGCGTATTTCGACATGGGGAATCTCCTATTTTGTGACCATCGAAGTCACTTTGTTGGTTAGGGCCAGCAGGGCTTGCCAGGGGTCGTCGCCCAATTGGCGCCGCAGACGCGCCTGCACCTTTTGCCAGACAGGGAGTGCGCGGCTGAGTTGAGCCTGCCCGGGTTGGGACAGGCGCAGACGACGTTCTCGCCGGTCATTTCCAGGAAGTTTTTCGATCCAGCCGTGCCGGGCCATGATGTTGAGAGTGCGCGTGAGCGTGGTGCTATCCATGGCGAGAATTTCTCCCAGCTTGCCCTGCGGAACCGATCCGGTAAGCGAAAGCGCTTGCAGGATTGTGAACTGCGTTGGCGTGAGACCGAACGGGCGCAGCGCTTCGTCGTAATGCTGGGTAAGAGCACGGGAGGCGCGGCGAAAGGTTGCGCAGAGGCACTCGAGCGACGGCATGGATGAATCGTTCATGCCGATTCGATGTATATACATGTATTACGGATTCAGAATTAAACCACGGCGGGTCGGGACCTAGAATGAAGGAACGCGATTGGGCTGAATCAAGGTGACGATTGCGGCGAGATCAGAAAACAGGAGGGTCGGAATGGGATCAGCAGTGGCGGCGGTGGAACGGACGCACGAGCAGAAACTGGATCTGCTGGCGGAAGTAGCGGTAAAGGTCGGACTGGGATTGAAGGAAGGCCAGGAGCTGTTGATGACGGCGTCACTGGATGCGGTGGCGCTGGCGCGGCGGATTACAGAGCAGGCGTATCGAGCGGGCGCGTCGCTGGTGACGACGCTCTATACCGATGATGAAACCACGCTGATGCGCTATCACCACGCGCCGGATGCATCGTTCGACAAGGCGGCGAATTGGCTGTATGACGGGATGGGCGCGGCATTCAAGAGCGGATCGGCACGGTTGGCGATTACGGGAGCGAACCCGGCACTGCTTTCGAATGAAGATCCAGACAAGGTAGGACGGGCGAATCGGGCGGTTTCGATTGCTTACCGGCCCGCGCTGGAGTTGATTACACGGCACGAGATCAACTGGACGATTGTGGCGAGCGCCACTCCGGCGTGGGCGGCGCAGATGTTTCCCCATGATGCGCCGGATGTAGCTCTCGCGAAGTTGTGGGAGGCGATTTTTCAGACGACCCGGATCACCATGGACGATCCGGTGAGCGATTGGAAGCGGCATGACGCGGGGCTGCACAAGCGCGCGGATTATCTGAATGCGAAGCGTTATTCGGCGTTGAAGTATCGCGGGCCGGGAACAGATTTCACGCTGGGTATGGCAGACGATCACGTGTGGATGGGCGGCGGGACGACGGCGGGAAATGGGATTTATTGCATTCCGAATATGCCGACGGAAGAAGTGTTCAGCATGCCGCACAAGGATCGCGCGGACGGCACGATCACAGCGACCAAACCGTTATCGCACCAGGGCACGATGATTGAGGGCATTCACGTGCGGTTTGAAGGCGGTCGGATTGTGGAGGCGAAAGCTTCGCGCGGTGAAGAGGTGCTGCGCAAGCTGATTGACACAGATGATGGCGCGCGGCGACTTGGCGAAGTGGCGCTGGTGCCGCACTCATCGCCGATTGCATCGAGCGGCCAGCTTTTCTTGAACACGCTGTTCGATGAGAATGCGGCTTCGCATATTGCGCTGGGGCAGTCGTACTCATCGACGGTGAAAGACGGCGACAAGCTGAGCAAGGAAGAGCTGGCGGCAAAAGGCGCGAACGAAAGCCTGATCCATGTGGACTGGATGATCGGGTCGGGGAAGCTGGACATTGACGGGGTGACAGCGGCGGGCGCGCTGGAACCGCTGATGCGGGGCGGGGAGTGGGTGTAACACGGCAGTGATGCCGTGCTTTCCCACGCATGACGCAAAGGCGCGCCCATCAACAGCAGATCCTTCGCTGCGCCTACCCCACTGCGTGGGGCCCCAAGGCGCTCCGCTCAAGATGACGCGGATCATTGGAGTGGATGATGCTCAGGATGACGCGGATTATTGGAGTGGATGTTTTGACTGAAGAGGGCGGAATTTTAGTGAGCCGGGGTTTACGTTCGTGCATTCCCACTCATGACGCAAAGAGCGCGTCATGAATGGGGCACCCACAAGTATCGATTGAGGCGAAAGCGCGGTTCGGATCGCACGGTTATCCGGCGGTGGGGTATTAGAAAGTCGGCGCATGTCTTCATTTGAGAACAGAAGTGGAGTGACCAGGGCGAGGCGCGTGTATCGGCTGAACCCGTGGATTCGCATGTTTGCGGTGGCCTTTCTCGCGTTCTGCCTGCTGGGATTGTTTGGGCTGCTGTGGAGCCAGCGTGCGGGCGTGCAGGGACGGAATCCAGCGGAGATGGTGGAGTGGGCAGCGATTGCATTGTTCGCGGTATGCTGGGCGATCTATGTGTTTGGCGCGGTGATTGTGCTGTCGCAAGACACGATCGAGAAGCGGACGCCGCTGAAGACCGACAGCCTGCGCTTCGCGGAAATTCGCGGACGGCGCGAGACGGTGCATCGGAATTTTGATGGCAGCTACATTCGATATCTCCAGGTGGTTCCGCGCGACTCGCTGCTGCCGGTGATCAAGTTTCAGAAGTTCTATGTATTCGACGCAGCGTTTTATGCGTGGTATGACGATCTGCCCGATCTGGATGCGATGGACAGAACGCGGAAGCGAGATGTGGAATTCGAACGGGTGTGACAGAAGTCGCGATTTCGAATGGGCCAGAGGGAGACCAAAGCATGTTTGAGAGATACACGGAGAAGGCGCGGCGGGTCATCTTTTTCGCACGATATGAAGCGAGCCAGTTCGGATCGCCGTATATCGAGACAGAGCATCTGCTGCTGGGTCTGCTGCGGGAAGACAAGGCGCTGACCAATCGGATTCTGCGCGCCCTTGGCGCAGTGGATTCGATTCGGCGGGAGATTGAGAAGAATACGACGATTCGAGAGAAGGTTTCGACGAGCGTGGATCTGCCGCTGTCGAATGAGTGCAAGCGGGTGCTGGCGTACGCGGCGGAAGAGGCAGAGAGACTGCGGCACAAACACCTCGGAACGGAGCACCTGTTGATGGGTCTGCTGCGCGAAGAGGGCTGCTTTGCTGCGCAGATTTTGAAGGAACGCGGCATTGAACTCAAATCGATCCGCGAGGGTCTGGCAAAAACACCCATCGAGGCAGCGGGCGCGCAGGGAGCGAGGACGCGAGGCGGAGAAACGGCTCAAAGTGTTGCGGCCCTATTTGTCGATCTGACGCAGAAGGCGGGAGAGGGCGCGCTGGAGCCGGTAGTCGGGCGCGATCTGGAATTGGACGCAATGATCGAGGTGCTCTGCAAACGAGAGCGGCGGAATCCAATGCTGCTGGGCGAGCACGGCGCGGGGAAGACGGCGCTTGTGGAGGCTCTGGCGCAGCGAATCGCGGAAGGGCGAGTGCCAGAGAGTCTCGCACAGATGCGGGTGCTGGCGGTGACTACGGATGCCTTGTCGGCGTGGACACCGACTCGGGAACGATTCGAGACTTTGGCTCAACTACTGGGCACAGTAGGAAACTCGCTGCATTTGATTCTGTTTGTCGATGGGCTGCAGGGGGCCGCGGGTCCATCACGGAAAACTCCGGGGCAGGACCTGGCGGGAGTGCTCAAGTTTGCAATGCAGGTGGCGGAGGTGCGTTGTATCGGCGCTGCCTTGCAGAAGGACTACGAAGTTGCATGCGAGTCTTATTCGGGACTGGAAAAGGTGTTTCAAACGCTGCATTTGAAGCCGCTGGATGGGGCCGGAGCGATGGCGGCACTCAAGGCACGCGGGGAAGGACTGGAGAAATTTCACCATGTGAAGTTTGGGGATGACGCGTTGGAGTGTGCTGTGGAACGGGCGGACGGTTATCTGACAGAGAAAGTGCTGCCGGGGAAGGCGCTGGAGTTGCTGGATGCGGCGGGGGCGGCGGTGAAGCTGCGGGTGAGCGATGAGCCGGAGGAGATTATCGAAGTAAGGAAGAGGCTCTCGTCCATCGAGCAGCGGATGGCTGATTCTATTGCAAATCAGGAGTTCGAAAAGGCACGGTACTATTCCGATGAGGAACGGAAAGAACGGAACAATCTACTCCTACTGCGAGAAAAGCATGGATTGAATGATATTCCGCCTTTGACGGTGGGCCGCGAGGATGTGGACCGGATCATCGCGAAATGGGCGCAGTATCCCTACACGGCGTGAGACGCGCGAAGTTGCTGGCTCTCGTTTAGTGAGGCGGGCGAAGTTGGAAGCGGTAGTCGGTGTAGTCGATGGTGATGACGGTGCGGCCAAAGAGCGTGCTGTTGGATTCGGCGCGAGCGTGGGTGGCCATGGCATAGCCTTGCATCAGGGTGTAGCGACGCATCATGTTTGTCGTTCCTGCAAACACGGATGGGCTTTTGGAGGCGACGCCTTCAACCTTGACGAGCGTGTGTCTGTCGGCATCGACCCAGAGGGTTCCGTCGATCATGTTGGACGCCTTGTGGCGGGGCGTGATCGCGATGGCGAGACATGAGCGGCCGTCGATGGTCTGGGTGACTCCGGGTCTGAGTTGCATCTTGTAGTTTGCCGAGGTGAACCAGGACTGCGCAACGGTGGCGGGATTGTTGATGGCCTTTTCGTTTTCGAGCAGCGGCTGCAGGCCAAACTTCTGGACAAGCGACGAGCCGGACTGCTTGAGGATGGTGTAGTTTTTTCCGACGTCTTTTTTGTAACTCATTTTCACAGTCATCTTTGCAGCGGGATTGGTTTGGTCGCTGCCGCGGAAGACGTTGTACTGCTCAATGTCAGTGAAGCCGAGGACATTTTCGAAACGGGCATGGTTGGCGGCATCGAGATCGCGAAAGATGGCCGTGGCATCGGGTTGCTGCGCGTGGGACGCGGCCGCGATGAGCGAGACTGCGAAGAGACTCTTCGCGATTCCTGGTACAGCAGGGAAATGCATCGATCTGCCTTGCGCTCAAGCTGAGCGCTATTGAGATTATCGTGCCTCGCGTTGAACGTGCCGTCAGCCAACTCGCAAAATGTGTCGAGCGCTTGAGCAAACTCAGCGTCCTGTGTAAGTAGGAGCACGCGGCAGAGACGGTACAGGGCAGCAGCGTGCTTCAGACCGATAACCTGGAGAGGCTTGCGATGAGGCGGAATGCAGAGATTGCAGTTCGGAGGCCGTGGTGTGTTTTGATGACGGCCGGAGCAGTATTGGCGATGACGACGGCGGTGCGTGCAAGCGCGCAGGAACAGACCAAAGAGCAGCGGCCGCCGGAGGCATACCAGACGTTTTACCTTTCGAACTCGACGGGGCCGCACGATGCGAACGATATCCAGACCGACCTTCGCAACCTGCTGCCGAGGGCGCGGATCTATTACGTCGAAACGGCGAATGCAATTTCGGTTCGCGGGAGCGCGGAGGACATTGCGGAGGCGCAGAAGATAGTGGCGGATATTGACCGGCCCCGAAAGACCTATCGGTTGACGTACACAATCAGCGACGGAGACGGCGATCACGGCGGTAAGCATCTTGTGGTGGTGGTTTCGCAGGGAAGCAGGACGATGGTGAAGGACGGGTCACGCGTACCGATTGTGACGGGGAGCTATGGACACGGCACCGATACAAACACGCAGACGCAGTACCAGGATGTCGGCCTTAATCTCGATGCTTCGCTCGAAGGGAGCGGGGATGGTCTGCGCCTGAAGACGAAGGTCGAGCGAACGAGCGTAGCGCAGGAGAAGTCTAATGTGGGGATCCAGGATCCGCTGCTTGACCAGTCGGTATTGGAGTGCGAGTCGGGCATCGTGATGGGAAAACCGATTGTGCTGGGATCGATGGCCTTGGGTGAGGGAAAACGGATGGAGGTTTCGGTTGTGGCGGAACTGGTGAAGTAACGCGGGATCCAGTTCTCTTCGGGCATGCTGCTGCGATTTCCCCACTCATGCCGCAAAGAACGCGTCATGAATGGGGCACCCGGCGGTTGTGGAAATGCCATCGAAAAGCAAGCGCAGATCCTTCGACTCCGGTTGGTCGCTCGGGAAGGCAATTCATTGGATTAGCAACCGAGTGGTTGCTTCATAGACCGGCGCGGGTTTCTTCGGCCATGTAATCGACTACGGCTTTTAGATCGCCTTTGGATTCTTCGAAGACTTTGAGCTGGCGGTCGGCGCCGGTGCCGGTTTTCATTATTTTGCGAATGCCGTCGATTGCTTCCCTGCTGCCGAGTTCGTCGACCTCACGGTCGATGAGGATGAGGTATTCCTCCAACAGGTCGCGCTCGGGCACCTCCGCCTGACGGCCGAAATCGATGAGCTTGCCGTCGAGGCCATAGCGTACCGCACGGAACTTGTTTTCCATCAGCAAGGGTCTTGCGTATTGGCGGAAGTCCTGGTTGGCGGCGTGGAGACGATAGAGATAGGCCGCCGTGGCCTGGATGAGCGCGGCAATGGCGATGGTTTCTTCAGCGCGCAGAGGGATGTCGCAGGCGCGGACTTCGACGGTGTTGAAGAAGGGATGGGGGCGGATGTCCCACCAGATCTTCTTGGCGTTGTCGATGCAGTTGGTGCGGACCAGCAGGCTGACGTAGTTTTCGAATTCGGAGTAGCTGGAGAAGGCATCGGGGATGCCGGTGCGCGGGAAATTTTCGAAGACTTTGGCGCGGTATCCTTTGTAGCCTGTGTTGAGGCCGAGCCAGAACGGTGAATTGGTGGCGAGCGCCATGATGTGCGGCAGGAAATAGCGCATGGAATTCATGATGCGAATAGCGGCTTCGCGGTCTTCGATGCCGACGTGGACATGCAGGCCGAAGATGAGGTTGGCGCGGGCGACGAGTTGTAGATCCTTGACTACCTGGTGGTAGCGCGGGTCGGGATAGATCTGCTGGGTACGCCAGTCGGCAAAGGGATGGGTGGCGCCGGCAACGAGTTCGAGGTTGTGTTCGCGGGCCAGCTTGATCATTTCGCGGCGCAGCTCGTAGATGTCTTCGCGGGCCTCATCGATGTTTTTGCAGATGCGCGTGCCGACCTCGACGACGGAGGTGTGCATTTCGGCCTTGACGCGCTCCTGCAGGCGCAGTTTGCCCTCCGCAAGCATTTCAGTCTCGATGTGAGAGCGCAGATCGCGCGTAACCGGGTCGATGGTCTGGTATTCCTCTTCGATGCCGAGAGAGAAGGACGGGCGCATGGATGATGACCTCGGTGGTGCTTGTTGGGATTGTACGGCAGGGACAAAGGGACGCAGGAAACAAGGACCAGGGATATAGGGACATAGGGACTGGGGACTTTGGAAGGCATAGAATCCTGCGCGTGAGAGAAATTGTCTTTCAGGATCGGCGGGAGGCGGGGCGGGTGTTGGGGGAGCTTGTCGCTTCCCTTCCCGGCTTGCAGAATGCGGTGGTGCTGGGCCTGGTGCGGGGAGGCGTGCCGGTGGCGTTTGAAGTGGCGCGAGCATGCGGGCTGCCGATGGACATCCTTGTGGTTCGGAAGCTGGGTCTGCCCGGGCAGGAAGAGCTTGCAATGGGGGCGATCGCCAGCGGCGGAGGGGTGGTGCTGAACGAGCAGATTGTGCGGTCATGGCATGTTTCGGAGAAGAAGCTTGAGCACGTAATCGAAAGCGAGCGGCAGGAGATGGAGCGGCGAGAAGCGTTGTATCGCAAGGGCCGGCCTGCGGTGGAGATTGGGGGGCGGGCTGCGATTCTGGTCGACGACGGGTTGGCTACTGGAGCGAGCATGCGGGCGGCGATTCGCGCCATAAGCGGGCGGGCGCGACGGATAATTGTGGCCGTTCCGGTGGGGGCGAAGAGCACATGCGATGAGTTAAAGCTTGAGGTTGACCAAGTCGTGTGCGCGCTGGTTCCAGAGCCGCTGGATGCGGTGAGCTTGTTTTACCGGGAGTTTGCGGCGACAACGGACGAGGAAGTGGTGGCGTTGATGGGGCTAGGGGACCGGGACTTGAGACTTAGGGACAAAGGGATAAAGGGATAAAGGGACAAGTTAAATATTTTCGCTTTTTGTTCGCCTTTCAGCGTAAGATGAGATTCGGGCGATGAATCTCTTTTCCCAACTTGCGGCGGAGCCTACGCATGAGGAGATTTTTCCGGGCGCGGTATTGATGCGGGGTCTGGCGCTCGCACAAGATGCCGAGTTTTTTGCGGCGGTAGGAAGCATTCTGGCTGCGGCGCCGCTGCACCATGCGACGACTCCCAGTGGACTGCCGATGTCGGTGATGGTGTCGGACTGCGGAACTCCCGAGGCGTTCCGGAGGCGGTGGGATCCGCAGAATCCCAGTGTGCGGCGGATGTGGCCGCCGATGCCGCGGGTGCTTTTGGACTTTGCGCTGCGCTGCGCGGTGCGTTCGAGATTCCCACATTTCCGGCCGGACATGTGCCATATCAATCGCTACCAGGCCGGAACGAAGCTTGGGATTCACCAGGACCGGCACGAGTTCGATTTGCAGCAGCCGATCGTGTCAATCTCGCTGGGGCTGGAGTGCATTTTTCTGCTGGGCGGTTTTCAGCGGACGGACAAGACGAAGCGGATTCTGCTGGAGCACGGCGATGTGATTGTGTGGGGTGGGCCTTCGCGGATGCGGTTCCACGGGGTGCAGCCGTTGAAGCCGGGGCATCATCCGCTGACGGGGCCTTACCGGTACAACCTGACGTTTCGGAAAGTGGCCTGAAGGCAGGGAACAGGAGCAGGGGTCAGAGATCAGGTTTCATATGCCGCCGACCACAAGTTCAGCAAGGCTGCGATAGACTTTGGTCCATGATCCGTCAGATCGCGCCTGTTTTCTTCACCGAGGATATTCCACGGACGCTTGCCTACTACAAGGACAAGCTTGGTTTTGCGTGTCTCGGGACTTGGATGGACCCGCCGGTTTATGCCATCGTGGCATGTGACGAGCACGCAATTCATTTTCGGTGCGCTGCGCCGCCTACAGCCAATCCGGATAAATATGCCGACGAGTTGCTGGATGCATACATTTTTGTGGAGGATGCGGATGCCTTGTGTGCGGAGTTCGCCGCGAGGGGTGTGGAGTTCACGCGGGAACTTGCCAATATGCCATGGAATTCGCGCGAATTCGTGGTGAAGGATTGCGATGGGCGGCTGCTGGCGTTCGGGCGAAACTTATAACGGTCGCTCGCGAAGTGAAGCGGGCCTAAGGCGCAAAACTCCCTTGCGGGAGTGAGCAGATGGGTTCGTGGTTTCCCGTTCATGCGAGATCGCGCATGAACGGAGCACCCGCCGCCTAATCGCTACCTGAGGGAAAGAGCAACCGCAGACCCTTCGACTCCCTTTGGTCGCTCTGGATGACAATTCATCCTCAAATTCAAAAACACGAAAGCAAGTTCAATCCGTGGACACGGAGGGTTTGGACGGCGCGGTTTTCGCCGGCTTCTTTGGTGCGGATCTTTTTGCGGCGACTTTCTTGGCGGGCGCGAGAGGCGACGTGCCAGAGAGGAATGTCGCCCAGCGAAGTTCTTTGGGCGGCGCCGGCGCGTTGGCGGCTTTGGCGATGGCCATATCCGCCACTTCGCGGACGATCCAGTCGAAGTTAGCCTGACCTACGGAGTGGAGATCGGCGTCGGGGGCGGGGTTCATGAAGTCGATGGCATAGGGGATGCCGTCTTCTACAGCGAACTCCACGGTGTTGAGGTCGTAGCCTAAAGCGCGGCAGAGGGTGAGCGCATCCTTTTCGACGCGCGCCAGCAGGGCCGGATCGTAAATAGGTGGATTCTGCACGTAGCGTTCGTGGTGCGGTTTGCGCGGGTCGTAGGGCATGATGTGCACCTTGCTCTGGCCGACGACGTAGCAGCGGAAGTACTCGTTGAACTCGACGGCTTTCTGATAGAGCATGCAGAGGTCGCGCGATTGATCGTATGCGGCAAAGAACTCGGGGCGATTGTGAATGTGGTAGACGTCGCGCCATCCGCCGCCGTCGACGGGTTTCATGAATCCGAGCTCGCCGACATAGGCGAAGACCTTGTCCCAGTTCAGGGGGTATTCGAGGTTGCGCATGGAGCGGTCGGTGGTGCCTTCGGGATGCTTTTTGTGAGGCAGAATGACGGTGGGCGGGACGGCGACCCCGAGTTTAGCGGCCAGAGAGTAGTTGAAGAACTTGTCATCGGCTGACCACCAGAATGGGTTGTTAATGATGACGGTGCCGTTGAGGGCGGCATGTTTGAGGTAAGCGCGATAGAAGGGGATGTCGTGAGAGATGCGGTCGACGATAACGGCGTAGGGCGCAGGCTTGTCGAGGTGGACGGCGCCGGTTTCGACGAACTCGGCGTGGAGGCCAGCAACATTGCAGGCATTGATGTGCTCAACGAGCGCGCCGGGAAAGCTGTTTTCCATGCCAAACAGGACGCCGATTTTTTTCATGCTGTAGACCTCCGAGCGGGATGCAGCGTGGCTGCCTAAGTGCCGAAACGATGTGAACAGTGTACGGCAGCGATGTGGTCACGCGGGGCGGTTGGCCTCGCAACGAAATGGCGTGGAAAACCTGTTCCGATCCATGCACCTGGCAGACCAATTCACGCGCCATTTACGTTGGATTCATGGATTGGTCACAGCAACCCGGTAGGCTCGCCGCATCATGAGAAACACCTCCTTCAAGTTTCTTTTTTGGGTTGGCCTATTGGTTGCACTTTCTGGCGCGACAGCCAGGGCGCAATATGAGAATGGGAGCCTGATCGGCACCATTCACGATACGACCGGTGCAGTGGTAGCGAATGCAAAAGTCACCGTGACCAATGTGAATACGGGCATTGCCGCGAAAGTGACGACGGATGCCTCAGGCGACTACGAAGTACCTTCGTTGCGCGTGGGCACTTACGGCATTACGGCAGAGGCGCCGGGATTTGCACCGGCCGAGGCGAAGAATATATCGATCTCGGTGGGGGGCAGGTCGCGCATCGATTTGACGCTGAAGGTGGGGCAGGCAAATGCAACCACAGTCGAGGTGAGCGACGTGGCGCTGCAGGTAGAGACAGACACGAGCGAACGCGGGCAAACAATTTCTGGTTACCAGACCGAGGCGCTGCCGCTGGTGAGCCGCAACTTCTCCGATCTGCTGGCACTGGTGACTGGGTCGCGGCAGGCGCCGACGGCATCGACGACGAGTTCCATCAGCAGCCTGGTGCGCGAAGGCGCGTACAACGTGAACGGGCAGCGCAGCATGTTCAACAATTACCTGCTCGACGGCATGGACAACAACGCGTACGGCGAGAGCAACCAGGGATTCGACAACCAGATCATCGCCATTGCGCCGGACTCCGTGGCGCAGTTCAACGTGGTGACGAACAACGAGAGCGCGGAGTATGGGCGGTCGTCCGGTGCGACGGTCAACGTGGCATCGGCGAGCGGCACGAACAGTTTTCACGCGACTCTTTACGAATTCATCCGCAATACCGATCTGAATGCGGCGGGATTCTTCAAGCCGAATGTCGTAAGCAACACAGGAGCGACTACGCCGTTCAAGAAGCCTACGTTCAATCGCAACCAGTTTGGCATGAACTTTGGGGGACCGATTGTCGCGAACAAGCTGTTCTTTTTCCTGGATTACGAAGGCTTCCGGCAGACGCTGCGGCCGCTGTATGTGCTGACGCTGCCCACGCAGAATGAGCTGAGCGGAGACCTGGTGGTGCCGGTGCGGAATGCGGTTACCGGCGCTGTTTATCCTGCGGGAACGCCGATTCCTTCGGGAGCCATCAACCCGCTTTCGTCGCAGATTTTGGGATATTTTCAGAAATTCGCGGCGCAGCTACCTCAGGCGGGGCTAAGCACTACCGGCCTCAATTCGAACGACTACTCGGCGCAGGTTCCTTTTACGGACAACTCGGACAAGGGCGATCTGCGACTTGATTATCAGCAGAATCAGAACAGCTCCTGGTTTCTGCGCGTGAGCGACCGCAAGGAGACGGGCGTGAATTATCCGACGATCCCGCTGCCGCTGGACGGGCAGACGAACGGGACGATCCGCGTGCTGGATCAGCAGGTGGCGCTGGGTTATACGCGCACGTTCGGCAGCGACAAGGTTCTGGACGCGCGGCTGGGGCTTTCGCGGACGAAGGCGGGCAAGTACACGCTATCGATCGGGCAGAACGATTTCACGATTCCTGGATTGCCGGCGAATGCAGTCGTGGCGGGCGGATTGCCTTCGGTGGGAATCAGCGGGTTTACCGGATTCGGGCGGCAGAGCACCAACCCGCAATGGCAGAATCCCGCGCTGCTCGATCCCAAGGTGAATTTCGCGTGGGTGAAAGGCAAGCATTCGCTGAAATTCGGATATGAGTACGAGCACATCTGGATGGCGGTAAACGACAACAATCCGCTGTATGGATCGTTCACGTATGGAAGCGGCTACAGCTTGTGCGATGCGGCGATCTCTCCGTTGTGCGCGATGACGGCGAGTGGCGGCGCGGCTCCCACGTCGCCGGTGACGGACACCTACTGGGCTGACTTTCTGTTTGGTACGACGACCAGCTACCAGTTGGCGAACTACTTTGTGGTGCATCTGCGCCAGTCGCTGGACAGCGCGTACGCGCAGGATGACTGGAAGGTCACGCCGAATCTGACGCTGAACCTGGGCGTGCGCTGGGAATACGGTTCGCCTTACTCGGAGTGGAAGAACAACATTTCAAATTTCGATCCTGTTTCGCAAACGGTGCTGACCATTACGCCGGGAGCGGTTGCCGGCAATGGAATCACACCGGTCCATTCGAGTGGAGTGTATGGCAGCACCCTCGTCAATCCTGACCTTGCGGACTGGTCGCCGCGCGTGGGATTTGCGTATGCGGTGTCGCCGAAGACCGCGGTGCGAGGCGGATTTGGAACGGGCTACGTGCATTACACACGCGCTGGATCGGGCGACATTCTGGCGATCAATGCTCCACAGGCACAGTTTGCAGCGGTAACGCAGATCAAGCCGAGCACGACGAATCATTGTTCGACGCCGCTGCCTTCGCAGATTATTCCGACGGGTTCGACGACGCCGAGTTGCTACGTCACGGCGGACCAGGGATATCCTTCGGGGCTGGTGACGTCGTTCAATCCGGCGACGGACAACATCACGTGGATTCCAAAGAACCATCGCGACAGCTATGTTGAGAATTATTTCCTCGATGTGCAGCAGCAGCTGGCAAAGAACACGCTGCTGGACGTTGCGTATGTGGGCAACCACGGACTGAAGCTGGAAGGATTCCTGAACGGCAATCAGAAGAATCCGGCGCTCGGGTTTGCACGGCCGTATACGAGCTGGCCCAGCGATATCACGGAGGCGCTGAATGAGTTCTGGTCAAACTATAACGCGCTGCAGGTTCGCTACGAGCAGCGTTTTGTAGCGGGACTGACGCTGCTGAACTCGTTCACATGGGAGCACTCGCTGGATAACGCTTCGGCATCGCTCGAAGGCAATACGCCGTCGCCGCAGGATGGCAACAACATCAAGGCGGACTACGGACAATCGGATTACAACCTGCCGGTTGCGAACGTGACGAGCCTGGTGTACGAGCTGCCGTTTGGGCAGGGGCGTCATTTCCTCGCGAATGCGAACGGATTGACGAACAGCATTCTGGGCGGATGGCAGGTGAGCGCGATCAACACCATGCAGGCAGGGACGCCGTTCAATATCACCTATTCGCCAAACTCGGCGCAGCAGGTGTCGCTGCAGATTTCAGCAACCTATCGCGGCGCCAACGAGTATCGGCCAGACCTGGTTCCGGGCAAGAAGGTGACGCAGGGGCGCTCGTCGCGAGCGGCGAATACCGGATACGTGAACTACATCAACTTCGCCTCATTCGCAATTCCGCCGATCAAGGATGCCGCGGGAAACGTGCTGAGTCCGTTTGGCAATGCGCCGCGGAACCCGGGACGTTCGCCGGCGTTCTATGAGACGGATCTTGATTTGAACAAGAAGTTCGACCTGCCGGGAGATCGCCTGAAGATGGAATTCCGGACGGAGGTTTACAACCTGTTAAATCATACGAACCTCTTTCTGCCCGGGAATATCAGCGGATCGCAGGGCACGACGACGGCGACGGCGGGCGTGGGCGGATCTGTACCGGTTTCGACCATTACCGGAAACCCGACGGGCGGGGGACAGATTACAAGTACCTTTGAACCGCGGATTTTCCAATTTGCGTTGAAGATCATTTATTAGTTGTCGTGCCATCGACGACACGACCCGCGCAGCTTTTGCGCGGGTTTTCTTTTGAGCCTGGAGAAGTTGCGCGGAATGTGTCGTACAACACTGCGGGCGCGCCGAGTCGGAGCTAACGTGGAAAGCGGCCTACCCTGGAGGCATCCCATGGAATATCGGGTGTTGACGGTATCGCGGGAGTTTGGAAGCGGCGGCGGAAGGATTGCGCAGTCGATTGCTAAGCGGTTGAACTGGAAACTGCTGGATGCCTCGCTGATCGACGAGATTGCATGTGCGGCACATGTGGATGCGGGCGTGGTCAGCCGTTTTGACGAGCATGTGGATGGCTGGCTTCGGAGGCTCAACCGGCAGGCGATGCGGGGTGCGGCGGTGGCAGCGGGTGTGGCACTGCAACAGGAAAAATGCTTCGACGAAGACATAATGACGGACCTGACGCGGCAGATCATCGAGCGGGCCTACGAGGCGGGCCATTGCGTTATCGTCGGACGCGGAGCGCAGTGCATTCTGCAGGCGAAGGCCGACGTATTTCAAGTTTTTGTGTATGCGCCGCTATCGGTGCGGATTCAGCGACTGCGGGCGCGACTGAAACCGGGCGCAGACATCGAGGCGCGGATTCGGGAGGTTGACGCCGGACGAGCGCACTATCTGAAGCTGCGGTTCGGGAAGGAATGGAACAATCCGCACCTGTACGACCTGATGATCTCCTCGGGCGAGGATGAAGAGCGGACGGCGCGGGTGATCGAGTTTGCGATGGGGAAAGCAGACTGCAGCATTTAGCTGCTGACGCATGGCCGATGCTTACGAAGCATCGAACTTAATCGAGAGAACGAGCGATCCACCGGCGAAACCTACTGCACATAGCGCCAGCGCAATGTCTGGCCAACGCCGCTGGCGGAGATGACTCCGCCTTGAAGAAAGTGTCCCCGCAGGAAACCGCCTGAGATCTGCGATCCATCTGCATGCTTCATTTCCACGCGCGAATTGTCTCTCGGATGCGTATGGGGATCTCTGGGGTTGAATTTGGTCCATTCACTCTTCATACCTTGATTTTAGCACCGGGCGCGAGTTGCCGATGCAATCGAAGGTATTCATCCGCATTCATGCGATGAGAACAAGTATCTACTGGCCGGACGTTTCTGATCCCACTCATGCGGCAAAAAGCAGATCCTTCGCTCCTCTTACCCCATAGACGTTAGTCCATGGGGCCCAAGCTGCTCCGCTCAAGGATGACAGTTCAAAGGAATGCGTACTCTGCGATCCAGTTCCCCGAGTCGTGGTCTGATCCAAAACGGTTAAGGGGTGTGCTTTCCCATGTCGCCAGAATCGAGACCGGAGGCACTCAGGCCTGTTGGTGATTTGATTTGAATCCAGCTAATTCCTGGCGGTGACGTCCCAGTCGTAGTTGAGGGCGTTGATCTGGGCGCGGAGATTGTCAACGGCCGCTGCCTCTTGCTGCTCGAGGTCGGCGGTGTGCTTGCGCGTGGCCTGGAGCGTGTCTTCCGCGTGATTGAGCTCGTCGACGAAGCGGTGGGCGGCATCGTTCCCTTTCAGCGCGGTGAGATTATCGCGGTCGCGAGCTTCGTCGGCGGCTGCGGTTTCTTCCTGCTTTTTTGAATCGGCGATGGCCTGATCGAGGTCGGCCAGTTTAGCTTGTGCATCGATGATGGGCTTGAGTTCGGCTTCGGCGTTGGGCACGCGCTTGACGAGGTCGATGAGGTAGGAATTGGTGTTCTGGTTGGGATCGATGGAGACGGTTGTGTATTCCGGGCCGTGCTCGCGGACTTCGAGTTTCTCAGTGCTGTGCGCCTTGACGGCGAGGCGGAAGCGATAGAGATCCGGCGTGGTTTCAGCGGCCTTCAGATTTTCGTCGAGCAACCAGCCGTTGTTGTGACGCGGATGCTCGAGCAGGACTACGCGATCTTCGTCGGCGGAGTTGGTGGCGGAGTAGGTCATGGATGTCACGTCGATGTAGCGTTCGACCACAAGGCCTTTGCGAATCTGCAGATGATGGAGGGTGCGCAGGCCGCCGACGTCGGCGATTTTGATGCGCATGGCCTGATCGGCGGCGTAGGAGAGGAGCCGGCGCTCGCCGGGGTGGATGGGGTCGAGCAGGCCCTCGCCGGCGAATTCGCCGTTCTCAAAGATGGAGAAGCTGCCGGAATCGAGCGTGAGCTTCGATTTGTTCTGGAGCCAGACGGCGCGGAGGGGACGCGCCTCGGCGCGGCTCCAAAGGGTAACGTGCTCGGCGGGGAGATCCTGCTGGAGAATCGGGACCATGGCCGATTCGTTCTTGTGGATGGTAACGGGCTGGGTGAGTGAGTACTCGAAGAAGTCGTCGAAGGCGTTGGTGGAGACGTCGCCTTCGGCAATGGCGTCGCTGGGGCGGTAGACGCCGCCGGCATAGGCGGCACCTATTCCTCCGTGAAGGGAGCCTACGGCCATGGGGCCACCAACGGCCATTTCATCAGCATTGACAGAGACCGTTTGATTCGCACTGCCGATTTTGTCGTACTGGTAGGCGCCTTTGAGCTGCTGGCGTAGATCTTTTCGGTTGGCGAAGGCTTGGGCCTGGGGAGGGGCTGCCTGCACCAGAGGGCCGTTCAGCATCTCCGCTGCTTCATGGGTTTGCGGAGTCGTCTGCGCTTCAGTTGAGATGGGGATCTCGGGACGGCGAGTGTAAAGCGGCTGCGAGATTGGTTGGATGAAGCTTTGCGGCGCACCGGCAACGAGGGAGAGCTGCACGTTGTCCCAGTCGGCGCCCACGGTGTTGTCGACGACGGCCCAGCCCTGGACGGTCGCCGTGCCGTTGGGGTCGCGAGGGAAGACCAGCCGGTAGGTGCACTTCCAGACTGGCACTTCGCTGATGTAGCTGACGCGGAGCTGGCGCTGGCCCGAGCCGAGAGCATTGAGGGTGAGATGGCGCAGGCCTGTGGAATGGGTGGTGGAGAGGAGTTCGAGGTAGCGGTCGAGTTGCCCCTGGAGGCTGGGATCGGTTGGGCGCACGCTGAGTGTGGGTGTGAGCTCGATAACGCGGACGGCGCCAGAGCCGGCGATGACGGTGAGGTAGAACTTGTCGATGGATTGCGGATCGTCACCGGGACCGATTTTTTCAGGACGAGTCTCAATGGACATGAGGCGGCCGGAGATGGTGCCGCCGGGTGCTCCGGTGACTTCGACATGTTGTCCGCGGAGGGCGTTGAAAAGCGCAGTGGCGGTGGGGTCTTCGGTCATGCCGAGTGAGAGCGTCTTGAGCTGCTCGGAGAGGGGAGTGGTGGAGTTGTAGTTGACGCCACCGACGCGGCCACCTCCCTCATCGAGCACGGTGAGCGACTGCAGCACATCATTGAGCTGGGGCGAGGTGAAGTCGATGGTGACGCGCTGGTTGCCGCTGACGCTTCCAGCGTGTTCGAAGTAGCCGACCCCGTTTTTGTAGAGGACGACCTTGCGCACCGGAAGCGCTTCCGCGGCCTGCGCGATCTGTGGTGGGGCCGACTGCACCTTCGGCGCGGTCGGTGGAGTGGCTGAACGCGGGCTGGATTGAGCGGTGAGAGCAGAGGCGCTGAAAACAAGGCAAAGTGCGATGACCCAGAGACGCATCGATCCTCCTCGGGGTCTGAGTGAAACTGCGCGGGTGCGCGGTCCAGGCCCAGACCGGGTACAACTGGCACAAATCAAGACAGCTAACTTCGAAGCGCTATTGCGTTGGACCCCGGGAGATTCAAAAAGGTTCCCAGGATCTGCGCATCAACCTTGGAACGACCCAACCAAGACTTCTTGCACAGGATTTTTCATGACGCCGAATTTGCGAAGGCGGGAAGTCGCTGCGGCGTCAATAGAGATGTTCGACCGCGCAAGAGGCTGTTCTCCGGCAAGCTGGACGAGAAGCTGGAATTGGCACCCGAGACCGCGATGCTAATTCGCGAGCAGGTGGCGCACACAACGTCTGCGAATTTGGATATCGGGCGCGCAACGTGCAATCTGCGAGATTGCGTGGCTCGTTGCAAGCGAACATTTTTACAACTTGACCAACCCGGGGTTGAACATCCACTCGGACATGCTCTGCGATATCGCGCGGAAGCGCTAAGCTGATGCGATACGTTTGAGCTGGGCGAGGTGATTGAGGTCGTGGCCTGCCATGGTTTCGACAATGGTCTGGAAGGTCATGGAGCCGCGCTCGGGATGGGTGACGGGCTTGGAAGCGGAGACCGGCAACATTTTTGCGATCAGCCTGAGGTTCCAAGTACGCGATGCGGTGAAGGCCGCCAGCGCATCTTTGGCGGCGATACCTGGATAGGGTGCGGCCCACTTTTCCTGATCAAAGGGCTGCAGGACGTGATGGTCCTCGGCGAGAGTCTGGCGCAGGCGAAAGCCGAACGCGATCTCGCAGTCGGCCAGGTGGCAAACGATCTCAGCAGGCGACCACTTGCCGGGAGCGGGAGGTTCGCTGGATTTTTCAGCGCCGATCATCTGGAGTTTGTTGGCGATTTCGTGCGAGGTGGCAGAGAGGATGGCTTCGAGGGAACGGCCGTCAAGAAATGGAGCGTATGGATTGAGTTCGCTCATTGGGGAAAAGTCCTTGTTCAGGGTTCAGTGATCAGAGGTCAGGGATCAGCGACAGTGAATGGGAAAAGCTCTCGAACACAGTTCTACGTTTTGCGAAAGCTTCGGACAATTGGCGATTTGGATACCGGTGTCGATAGCGATTCGGAAACATTTATCTGATAGATCCTGAACCCTGCCCTAAAGATATTCCTGAACCATGCGTTGCCAAGTGGGCCAATCATGGGAGTTATAGGTATCCCATGTGTAGAGTTTGTGGGGGATTCCTTTGGAACTCATGATGCGATCGAGGTTCTGGTTCTGACCGAGGCACTGGTCGTCCCAGCCGGTGGCGAGGATATAAGTGTTACGCCGATAGAGGTCAAGGAACCAGGGATCAGCAAGATTGGGGAGATATTGCGTGGGCAGGTTGAAGTAACAATCCTGGTCGTAGTAGCCGCCAAGAAAGTTGGAGAGATCGAAAGCGCCGGACATGGTGAGCAGTCCGGTGAAGATGTCGGGGTGGCGCAGGGCGATGTTGGTGGCGTGGTAGCCGCCGAAACTGCAGCCGAGCGAGACGAGATGGGGATCCCAATTCTTCTTGCGGATCAAGGGGACGACTTCGTGAATGAGGTAATCCTCGAATTGCACGTGACGTGCGATGCGCCAGCGCGGGGAAACATTGCGGTTGTACCAGCTCTCCATATCGACTGAGTCGACGCAAAAGAACTGGAGGTCTCCGTGCTCAACGCGTCCCGCGACGGCGCCGATCATGCCCCGGTCTTCGAACTCGAAGAAGCGGCCGCCGGAGGTGGGAAAAACCATGACCGGCAAACCGGCGTGTCCGAAGACGAGCATTTCCATGTCGCGGCCGAGGCGGCTGGAATACCACTTGTGGTACTCGCGGTTCATTGAGGGCTTTGGCTCCTGAGTGGGCGATTTGAGAAGCGCAGGTTTCCTGTTACTGTAACAGCCAGACCAGAGAACAGGGATCAGGGAACAGGGATCAGGAAGTGGATTAGAGACCGAGGACACGCAGCGGATTGAATCTGGAGTCGCAGGAAAATCAGAGGAACGAGGAAGCGGTGCTGGCGCAGATGGAAAAGGCGCCGATGCATCCACGTTTGCGGCTTTATAAAGACTTTAGAAGCAATTATCTGCCGGACAATCGCGATGTAATTGTTTATCTCCCTCCGGGGTATGAGGAAGAGCCGGAACGCAGCTATCCGGTGCTGTATCTCAACGATGGGCAAAACCTTTTCGATGGGCGCACTTCGTTTGTGAAGGGGCGCACGTGGATGGTGCGCGAGCATGCCGACGAAGCGATCGAAGCGGGTGCAGTTGAGCCGTTGGTGATCGTGGGAATCTACAACACCGGCGATCGCAGGCTGGCCGAATATACGCACGAATACAACTGGCAGATGGGTGGCGGCGAGGCTGACAAATACGGCGATCTTTTGACGCGGGAACTTATGCCGTGGATCGCGAGCCAATACCGGGTGCGACAGGATCGTGAAAATACAGGACTGGGCGGGTCGTCGCTGGGTGGTCTGGTGACGCTTTATCTTGGACTGCGGCATCCGCATGTGTTCGGCAGGCTGGCGATTCTGTCGCCGAGCGTCTGGTGGAATCACAAGAGCATCCTGGGCTACCTGAACGAGCATGCACCGCAGATGTGGGAGCGGCCACGGATATGGCTCGATGTCGGCGACCACGAGGGGCAGCGGACATTGCGCGACGTGGAGCACCTTGCGCGCCGGCTGAAGGCGAACGGCTGGCGTCCTGGCGAATCGATGCACTTTGAGAAGGTGCATGGGGGAACGCACGATGAGGCTAGCTGGGCGGGGCGCGTCAGACCGATGCTCAAGTTTCTGTTTCCTGCAAGTTAACCGTCAGAACGAAGTGCGCAACCGGGAGCAGAAAACTTGCCGTGTCGATTGTGCATCTAGTCAAACTTCAGGTGCAGATTTTTGCATCGGACTAAAGACTAGGTTAGAACTAAGCCGCCGATGACCTGTTGAATCGCCGTAAAGCTCAATGTTGCGTGGTGTGCTCTGTTTTCCTGAATGGTTGAAGCGACGGGCAATCAGAATTCTCCTCCTTCCCCAAACCGGCGTTCTTTCGATCAACCATCCACCACCCATCGGCTTGCGGAGCACATATCGTGACAACCGGGCTCAATCCACCTTCATTGTCAAAGCAGCGGGCTGTTGAAACTCCAACCCTGGATCCGCGGCTTCATCTTGCGGCAATCGTGAATTCCTCAGATGATCCGATCATCAGCAAGACGCTGGACGGAACGATTCTGAGCTGGAACGCGGCCGCCACCCGCGTGTTTGGCTACGAGCCGGAAGAGATGGTGGGGCAATCAATTCTGAAGTTGATTCCCCCGGATCTGCAAGGCGAAGAGGAAACGATCCTCAAGAAACTGCGAGCGGGAGAAAAGATTGAGCACTATGAGACAGTGCGGATGCGAAAGAACGGCGAGACTTTCCCAATTTCCGTAACCATTTCGCCGATCAGGGACGAGACGGGGAGAGTCATCGCCGCGTCAAAAATCGCTCGAGACATTTCAGAGAAAAAGAGGGCCGACGACAGCCGCTTTCGGCTGGCTGCGGTTGTGGATTCGGCGGACGATGCCATCGTAAGCAAGGATTTGAATGGCATTGTGAAGACCTGGAACAAAGCAGCATGTCGAATCTTCGGCTATAGCGCGGAGGAGATGATCGGCCAGCCAATCCTGAAGCTGATTCCAGAACAGCTCCGGTACGAAGAAGACGAGATTCTTCGAAAGTTGAGAGCGGGCGAGCGAGTGGATCATTACGAGTCGACGAGACAACGGAAGAACGGAGAGCTTTTTGATGTTTCGGTTACGATCTCGCCGATCCGTGATGAGTCTGGCCGTGTGATTGGCGCGTCAAAAATTGCGCGGGATATTTCTGACAGAAAGCACGTGGAGAAGGTTCTGATCCAGTCAGAAAAACTGGCTGCGACCGGACGGATGGCGGCCACCATCGCGCACGAGATCAACAACCCGCTGGAATCGTTGATGAACGTGATCTATCTGGCTCGACAGAATTGCCCTGCCGAGAGCAGGGTGCATAGCCTTCTGATCACCGCCGAGGAAGAGCTGGAACGCGTTTCGCATATTGCGCGACAGACACTGGGCTATTACCGGGACACGGGTGCTCCGGCGGAGAACATGGTTCATGAACTTCTTGAGAATGTTCTAAGCGTCTACAACTCGAAGATGCTTGCCACCGGCATCTCCGTTGACTCCCGTTTCAGCGACATGCAGCAGGTTCTTGTGAGCCGGGGGGAGATGCTCCAGGTCTTCTCAAATGTGATTGCCAATGCGATTGACTCTGAAGCTTATCGACCGAATCAAGGGAGGCGCGTGAGGCTGCTCGGCGGCGCTGAGGGAACGCGACAGCAAATGCCCAGGAGCACGTTTTTCCCCTGCCAATTTGCTTCCGGAGGGGCTAGCCGCTAGGGCAGCTTATGGTAGAGGGCCCAGTTTTTGTCGGGCTGGACTTTGATATGCACTCTGTGGCTGAAGATGCGGGCCATCAGGTCGTTGTCGAATTTGGTTTGCGCCGCGTCGGGATTGCGGGTGTATAGGATGAATTCGCAGATGCCCGGAGTGGTGGTTTTGGCGACGAAAAGAGATTCGCGGCTCGGCTCGAAGACCTCGCAAATGTCGCTCTCAATCCGCTTGAGGACTTCGGTTTCGCCGGGGTTGGGAAAGCCGTCGCGGGTGGTGTCGATCATGGGCACGGCGATGGCGACGTGATGGGTATAGCCGTTGACGCCCTTGAACTTGCTGTAGCCGTCATGCACGCGGATAAGCATCGGTTTTCCGATGGGATCGCTCCCTTTGCGCTGCGTCCAGGTGCCGGGGACGGGCAGTTTGTCAGGGCTGAGGGGCGCTTTCGTGGAAAATGGCCACATGCCTTTACTTGGCTCCGGTGTAAAGATTGGCTGTTAAGTTCGCAATAAGTATGCCTCGAATGAGCGACTTTGCACAGTGACCATTCGAAGGATGTTCTGCAACTTTGGCAGCAGGCGACCAAGGGGAGGATGCGCCGGGTCTGATGGAACCGCTTGCCTGAAAGGGCAACTATCGGCGATACTTAGATGTTCGAGTCTTTCACCCTGCGGACGCAGATTGATCCGAGGGAACCCCGGTCGACCCCAGCGGGAATACCGGGCGGAGACTGGCCGGGCATCTCAGCCGAGGCCGGAGACCGCTAAAAAGACCGCAACAGAGCACAGGAATCGAAAGGACTCGTAACCCCGTGGTGATGATTCGTCTGGCGCGTGTTGGCGCCCCCAAGCAGCCCTATTATCGTGTCGTAGTAATCGAAAAGGATCGTGCTCGCAATGGCCGGTCGATCGAGGTTGTCGGCACTTACAATCCACGAACCAGCCCGGCTTCAGTCGACCTGAAGCACGACCGGATAGCCTACTGGCGCGGCGTGGGCGCACAACTGACGCCCATCGTGGCCAAGCTGGTGGAGAAAAACCCGGCCAAGGTAGCAGAGCCGGCAGTCGCTTAATCCACATTCACTGTATTTGAGGGATGCGCGAATCCTTTTCCGGATCGCGCACAAAATGTTACTGACTTCCTGCATACATGTTACTGACTTGACGAGGGGTGTGCTGATAGTATCTGCGCACCGATCCAAGTCGCTTCTCCTTGGATGTTTACGGTCAGAGGCAAGTTCATGACCCAAGTTGACATGGTGGCAGTAGATGAACTGGTCCGCGAGATCGCGCGGGCTTTGGTAGACGAGCCGGAAGCCGTCGAAGTGCAGTCCGTGCAGCGGGACGAAAACACCGTTTTGAAGCTGCGCGTGGCGCCCGGGGACGTCGGCAAGGTTATCGGGAAGCAGGGGCGCACAGCCCGCTCGGTACGCACGATTCTGGGAGCGGTCAGCATGAAGCTGCACCATCGCTACACGCTCGACATCCTGGAAGAGGACGACGAAGAGTAGGATGGCCAAACCCCTTGGGTCCAAACATCGCTCGGGACGCAGATGACCGCGCCGCAGGGATGGGTGTGGGTGGCGCGCATCAAGCGCACCCAGGGCCGCAAGGGCGAGGTCTTCGCCGACATTCTCACTGATTTTCCTGAAAAATTTGCGGAGCGGCGACGGTTGTGGCTGCTGCGCGGAAGCGACTCCGCACATAAGGCTGCAGAGGACGAGAATCCGCGCGAAGTGGAGCTGGCCAACCACTGGCTGCACAAGGGCGGCGTGGTGCTGCATTTTTCCGGCGTCGATTCGATTACTGCGGCAGAAGAACTTGCCGGCATGATCGTGGCGATTCCGCTGGAAGAGCGTGCAGCACTGCCTGCTGACGAGTTGTATATCGGCGACCTGATCGGATGCGTGCTGGTGGATGTGGCTGGGGTTGAGGCTGTCACCGTTGGCGAGATTGAGGATGTGGATCGGAGCGCGGGGCCGGTGGCGATCCTTGTCGTGCGCGGAACGTCTTCCACCGATGAGATTCTGATTCCGTTCGCGAAGGAATATCTGCGGCGCGTGGATGTGGAAACGAAGCGGGTGGAGATGGCGCTGCCTGAAGGGCTGGTCGGGCTGAACGATCAAAAGCTGGGCTAGTGTGGTTTGCGGCGCATTGCGCCTGTTCGCAGTCCTTCTCCTTCGGAGTTCACTGAAATGCGAGCGGCTGCCATGCTCCGTGGTCTTTGAGCGCAAGTTGCAGCGGGCGGGGCGGGCCTTTGGGTGGCAAGGTCACTTCGATCCAGAGTTGCTGTCCGGGCTTCAATCGCGTGGGGTCGGTGGCGGTGTCGGGGATATAGAAATCGACGGGATTGGAGAGGTTCAACTGATCGCATGGCGCGCCGGGCCACGCGGCGACGGTCTGGGTCGTCGTGGAAGTGTCGGACTCGGGAACGCGAATCGCAATCAGCTTGTTGTCTTTGACAGCGAGTTTTGCCTGAAACCAAACGGTGTTCGCGGAGCGGATCGAGAACCTGTTTCCGCCGGGGACGCCGTTGACGTTGCGGGGAAATTGAGCGTCTTTGGCAGTGGGCAGCGTGCTGCCGCATCCATCGACGGAGAGTTGCAGGCTGAGGTAGCGGCCGCGCATCACGAGTTGAGGATCGTAGGCCGCAGTGCGCGTCCACACGCGGGGACAGGTCGCACGCTCGTAGAAATATTTTGCCGCAATCGTTGAGACGATGATCAATTGCAGGATGAGAAGAGCGATGGAAGCCTTGGAGAGTTTCATTGGGCCTCCTCGAGCCGTGCCGGCGTGTGCGCCATGTGCGCGAGCAGGCGGCGGCGCGTTTTCTCAAGCGCCCATCCCCCGGCGAGAAAGAGCACGCCAAGACCGATGGGAGCGAGCGAGCGGTCCATTTTGTCGAAGACGTCGCTGAAGTAAAACCAGGCGACGGTGGCCCCGAAGAAGACGGTGCCGATGTTCACGAGCCCGCGACTCGCCAGTTTCACACCCCACCAGATGAGGAAGACGCAGAAGGCTGCGACGAGAGCATGCGCGGCGAAATTCGGCTCGGTGCGGGTCCATGAGGAATGGATATTTCCGTTGTCGAAGTGCTCGACGAGGAATCGCTTGCACCACGGCAGTGCGATGACGAAACCGATGGCGGCGAGCACAGGGATCATGCTTTTACGCAGATTGAAAAGCGAAATGATAACTGGAATAGCAGCGATATCCACCCATCCCCAGAAGCGTGTGTGGAACGGCGGAATAGGCTGCATTCCATACCAGGAGTGCCAACCCTCGAGGAGCAGGAAAATGCTGGTGACGGCGGCGATGGCGGAGACAGTGAAAAGAATGCCGCGCAAGACGCGCCGTTCTGTCCCGATGAAGAATGTGAGATAGAGAATGGCCCACACACACAGCATGCGGCCGATGTAGGTTTCCTGGCCGATGTGGTTTTCTGCGGCGTTGCTCCACTCGCAGATGAGCCATGCGGGAAACAGGAGCAGTGTGAGGGTCTGCTGGGCCTGGTCGCGGAGGAGAATCCAGCCAAGCATCGCGGCAACGGCCCACATGAGGACAGCGGCGGGCCAATGCTCCTGGATATTGAAGATCTGGCCGACGAGGGCTATGGCTGCGCCGGTGGAGATGGTTCCGACGGCATGCAGCGTCGTGGACAGGGCTTTGTATTTTTCGCGGGCAACGGCGCCGGCGAGGTGGAAGACAGAGACCATGGCCAACACCAGCAGGTAGCGCATACCCCGGCCGAGCTGGTCCCAGTGCGCGGAGACGAAGAGGATGACACCGCTGGCCAACAGGATGCCGCCGAGGATGAGCGCGACGCGACCCTGCCAGGCCATTCCCTCGGCTCGTGCTTGTTTCTGTGCGGTGGGCACGGCAGAGCGGGCGATGGGGGCCTGCGCGGATTCCCAGGCGCGGATGCGGTTTGCGTTATCGGCATCGAGAACGCCGGCGGTTTGCCAGCGGTTTAGCAACGATTCATAGTCAGGCATGGTGGTTGCGCCTCATTAGAGCACAAGAGGGAGTGAGTCGGACGGTGATCCCCTCCGCAAAACCGTGGGGGGGGAGTCAAAACAGTGAAGGCCAAGGCGGCAAAATGATCGTCCATTCGCTTCGTCCTCCGCGCGTCGAAGATGAATCGAACTTAACCCTTGCATCGATTTGCAACAGGCTGTTCGATACAGTTTTGCAAGTGTCACAGAATTCCCGGTTTTCAAGCGGATGTTTAGAGCAGTCTCGGAATCAGGCAGGCGTCTAGAGATCATCGGGGGATTAGACCGCTTACTTATGGCTCAAAGTCATCCAACCGCGGGCTCTATGATCGTGAGTGACGACTATGCGATTCGAGATCATCACGATATTTCCCGGTTTTTTCCAAGGCATCTTCGAACACGGGATTGTGCGACGGGCGCAGGCCGAGGGACTGGTGGGTATTGCTATCCAGGATCTGCGGGCGTTTACGCACGATCGGCACCGCACCGTGGATGATCGGCCGTTTGGCGGGGGCGAGGGGATGGTATTGAAGCCGGAGCCGCTGGCGGAGGCGCTGGGTGCGCTCGGGATTGAGGCGAGAAACAAGGATCAGGGGTCAGGGCTCAGGGATCAGAACGAGGGGGAACAAGGGAACGAGGCAATAACGGAACGCGAAACGCCACTCGTGATTCTGCTTTCAGCGCAGGGACGGCGGTTTACGCAGGGGGTGGCGCGGCAGCTGTCGAAGGCGGAGCGCGTGGTATTGATTTGCGGACGCTACGAAGGCGTGGACGAACGCATCAACGAGCTCTATTGCGACATGGAGCTTTCGATCGGTGACTACGTACTGAGCGGAGGCGAACTGGCGGCGGCGGTGGTAGTGGATACGGTGATGCGGCTGGTGCCGGGCGTACTGGGCAACGAGGCATCGGGCGAGTTTGAGAGCTTTGGCGTGGCCGATGCGGAGATCAACACGGACGAAGAAGGCGTGCCTCGATCGCAGCATGGAGCGGGCGGGCTGCTGGATTATCCGCATTACACGCGGCCGGCGGAGTTTGGCGGAGTGCGCGCGCCCGAGGTGCTGATGAATGGCGACCATCAGCAGATTCGAAGATGGCGGCGGGAGCAGCAGTTGCGCAAGACGCTGAAGAATCGGCCGGACCTGCTGGAAGGCGCTGTGCTGAGTGAAGAGGACCGGCGGCTGCTCGATGCGATTCGGGCTGGACACGAATGACCGATCTCTACCGGAACGGCTGAACGGCTGCAGGCTGTTTGGCGCTCACCTGACCGGCGGCGATTTTGGCGACGAAGAAATTCTCCCCACAAGTGGGTGTGCCGGCTAAGCGGCGCATCATGGCGATCTGGCCTACGTGCGTGAGCGCGTCGGCGATGGGTCCCTGAAACAGCGCTTCTGGTTCGGCATGAAGCGGCTCGTCGGACGCGAGGTAGTTATCGAAGGCCTCGAGAGTCGCGAAGAACCGGACTATTTCTTCGGGCCATGCAAGAGGACTTGAGTTGTGCCAGCGCTCGCTTCCCTGCACCGCGCTGAGGGCCCAGTCAAAGAGATCGCCCATGTGCGCGAGGATTTTGACCGGGAGTCGGCCGCAAGCGTCGAAGGTTGCAAAGGTGTCTGGAGCGCCATCGAGAGAGCGGGTGGCGCGATAGGCCAGGGCGGCGACGGTGTGGCGTAACGACAGGCGTTTGTCATCCATACGGGGAAATATACCGCAGGCCGCGTGCTGCAGGAGACAGAGTTATAGGAAGAACTTCACGCCGTATCGGTCAGAGATGGCGAGGAGTTGCGGCATGTCCTGCGGGATGGTGAGTACCGAGATTTCCTCGAGGTAGTTTTCGAATCCCGCCGGGGAGATGACGAGGAGGATTTTTCCGGGGCCGACTCCGGAGTTGCGAAAGGTATGAACGACGCCCCGGTTGCTGTGGACGCCCTGGCCTTTGGTGAGTTTGTGCCATTGGCCTTCCGAGAGAATTTCGTACTCGCCTTCGAGGACGTAGAAGGTCTCATCCTCGTTCTGGTGGGAGTGGGGCGGGGGGCCGCCGCCGGGCGGAGAGGTCTCCACGACGACGCAGGTGCGGCCACCGGTCATCTCGCCGGTAGTGATGACATCGACGTGCGCGCCCAGGACATTGAAGCTCTTGACAGGGTTCAAGTTACCTCCGCATTGTGGAGCTCGGGGAAGCTGGATGAACCATAGCACATGAGAATCGTGGCGGACTAGGCGCGAAGGCGGAATCTCTGTTAAAATCAAGGTTCTGAGTCCATCAGCAGGAAGAAGCTATGTCTATCCATCCAGTAATGCAGCGCCTTGCGGACAAGCTGAAGCGCACCGATCTCCCCACATTCGTGCCCGGCGACCAGGTTCGCGTGCAAGTCAAGATTAAAGAAGGCGATAAGGAACGTTTGCAGGCCTTTGAGGGCCTGGTGATTGCCATCAACAAGGGACCGCAGGGCACCTTCACCGTCCGCAAGATGAGCTTTGGACAGGGCGTGGAACGCATTTTCCCGTTCAACTCCAAGGTTGTCGACAAGGTGGAGAAGATTCGCAGCTACAGAGTCCGGCGCTCAAAGCTGTTCTATATCCGTGGACTGCGCGGCAAGGCCGCCCGTCTCAAGGAAGTGGAACGCACCAGCGCAAAAGCGTAAAAGGGCTTCCCTTTCCAAGGTCCAACAAAAACCCCGGCTTCGGCTGGGGTTTCTATTTGCTCCCCTATCGCAGCTGTTTTCGGGGACGTGGTGGCTTCAATCTTCATGGGTATCTTTATTCAGGCGCTTGGCATCGCCGGTTTCCTTGGTTTCATCAAGGCCAGTGGAGTCGGCGACATTCACTGTTCCGAATGAGTCGTTCACAACACCATCATCGGGCGGTGCATTTTTTTCTTCCAATCCGCCGGGCTGCGTGTGGGTGGGTTTCAGTTTTTCGGTCATCAGACCTCCTGCCCGATTGGATGCGATTGTTGGGGGCATCGAGCGATTTACCCATCGAATACGGAACCAGTTTTCCGCAGGCGCCGACGCCTGGTGAGTGCCATTCGTTCTTATACTGAGGGCATGGCAGGCTCGCCCGTTTGTGGTTGGAAGCTGGAAAAGGCTGCGGCGAAGTGTGGCTTTCAGCGCATTGGCGGCTGCGACGAGGTGGGGCGCGGGCCCATGTTCGGGCCGGTGGTTGCTGCCGCAGTGATTCTTCCGCTGGGATGCCGGCTTACGGGACTCAACGATTCAAAGCAGCTTTGCGAAAACAAGCGCAACGAGCTTGACGCAGTGGTGCGCGCCAAGGCGCTGGCATTTGCCATTGCCGCCGTGGATGTGGAGACGATCGACCGCATCAACATCCGCAGGGCTTCGCTGCTGGCGATGCGCATGGCCGTGGAGCAGCTTGCGATTCAGGCGGACTATCTGCTGATCGACGGTTGCGACACAATCGACTGGGCATGTCCGCAGCAGTCGGTGATTCATGGGGACGGAACCAGCTACTCGATCGCCGCTGCAAGTGTCCTGGCCAAGGTGCATCGCGACCGGCTGCTTGTTGAGTTGGACGCGCTCTATCCGGGATACGGGCTGGCGAAGCATAAGGGTTACTGCTCGCGCGAGCACATGGCTGCACTCAATCTGCTGGGGCCAACGCCGCTGCATCGCAAGAACTGGAGTCCGGTAGCGCAAACGATGTTCGAGTTCGAAGACCTGCCCATTCTCACAGAGGTCGTTTAAGCCGACACTGTTCGCTGAGCTCTGCGCTTGTTGATGAACAGCAGAATTGGCCGTGCCAGCAGCAGGACAGCGAGGGCGACAGTGAGATTCATGGGGCTGAGGACGCCGGGCTTGACCTGCCACCAGTAGTGAATGATTCCGCAGATTGCCGCGAAGTAGACGAGCTTGTGCAGGCGGTTCCAGCGCTTGCCGCCGAGTTTGCGAATGGCCCACGTGGTGGACGTGGCGGCGAGGGGAACGAGCAGCGTATAGGCCGCAAATCCTGCGATGATGAAGCGTCGCTTGGTGATGTCGGTCTCGAAGACGTTCAGGTTGAAATTCGCATAGAGAGCGACGTAGGTCGCGAGGTGAAGGGACGCGTAAAAAAATGCGAAGAGTCCGAGCAGGCGCCGGAACTTGATGAGCCACGAAAGGCGCGGCGATAGCAGTCGCAAGGGCGTGACCGCCAGCGAGAGAATCAGCATCAACAGAGTGTTGTATCCGGTGGTGAGTGCGATGGTCGATGTGGGATCGGGACCGAGCATGTTGGTAACAGCCTCATAGACGAGCAGCGCGAAGGGCGAGAGGCACGCGATCCACGTGAGCGTCTTGAGCGTGATGAGAGTCTTGCGATTCATTGGTCTCTAGTTGTGTTGGTTGGCTGAGCTGGTCGCCCACCCAAGCCGCATACGGCGGCTTGAATGGGGCACCCGGCGGTGACGCGCGTCCGCGGCTGACCCGCTAACGCTGCTAAAAGTTTTTGTTCAGATCCATCCCGTTGTAAAGCGAGGCTACCTGCTCGCCGTAGCCGTTGAACATCAGGGTGGTGCGGCGCTGCGCGTAGAACGGGAGGCCGATGCGGCGCTCGGTCTTCTGACTCCAGCGGGGATGGTCGTGATTGGGATTGACGTTGGAGTAGAAGCCGTACTCGTCGGGTGCCTGCTCATTCCAGGTGGTCGGCGGCATTTTGTCGAGGAAGCGCACGGTAACGATCGACTTCGCCGACTTGAAACCGTACTTCCACGGAACTACGATGCGGATCGGCGCTCCATCCTGATTCGGCAACACCTGGCCATAGAGCCCGAAGGTGAGCAGTGTGAGCGGGTGCATGGCTTCGTCCATACGCAGGCCTTCGGTGTAAGGCCAGTCGATGGCGGATTCAGAAGCCCATTTCTCCACGTGCTTGTCGTAGTAGGAGAGGAACTGGACAAACTTGGCGCTGGGCAGCGGATCGCATTGCTTGATGAATTCAGAGAGGGAGTAGCCGACCCAGGGAATCACCATACTCCAGGCTTCGACGCAGCGATGGCGATAGACGCGATCCTCGAGCGGGCGGAGTTTCAGCAGGGCCTCAATGTCGAAGGTTTTCGGCTGCTTCACTTTCCCGTCGACTTTCACAGTCCAGGGACGGGTGGGCAGAACCCCGGCATTTTCGGCAGGCTGGTCTTTCTGAACGCCAAACTCGTAGAAGTTGTTGTAGTGCGTGATGTCTTGAAAGCTGGTGAGCTGTTCGCCCGTGGTGGTCAGGGGGCTTTTGACGGTCTGCAGCTTGGTCTCGTCGGCCAGCGCATGGGTACGCGGCGCGAAGACATCGGCCAGCCGGTCCGCACCAGCGATCGCTGAGCCAGCTGCAGCACCGCCGGCAATGACATTGCGCAGGAAGCGGCGGCGGCTGAGGAACTGCGTATAACTCTCCTGGGAAGTGATCTCCGATGCGGGAATGTCGGAGGATCTGCGTATCGACATGAAGGACCTCGAGCGGGGAACGAATCACCGCATCCATTAGACAACATAGCCTGCACCGAGGTTACAGCAAACGTCTTTGCGCTTTGAGGCGATGAAAATCGTGCGAACGGTGAGAGAATTCGGCGCGGTGCGGCTATATGTATTGTCTTTCGTTTCAGTTGCGGTAGCCAGGAGCGCACAGGTGATTGAAGTCACTGAGAGAGCCGGATTGGCGTAGCATAATGTAGAGATTCGTGCTACTCAACGGCACTTTCGAATTTGCGGGGGGCCCGGATGGGAGTATTAAGCAGAATCGGCATTGCAATCGACTCCGACCTGTTGAAGCGGTTCGATCGATCCCTGTCCCGGCGCGGATATACCAACCGCTCCGAGGCATTCCGGGATCTGATCCGAGACCGTCTTGTCACAGAACAGACCGCAGAACCTGATGCGATTGCAGTGGGCACGATCACCCTGATCTATGACCACCATGCGCATGGGGTGTCAGAAAAGCTGACGGAACTGCAGCATGCGAACCACGAACTGGTGGTCTCGACAAGCCACGCTCATCTGGATCACGATTCCTGCCTGGAAGTGCTGATCGTACATGGTCGCGCGGCGCAAGTGCGGCAATTTGCAGATCAACTTATCGCCTTGAAAGGTGTGCAGCATGGGCGGTTGGTAACCACCGCGCCGCAACGCCCAGCCCGAAACGGTCATCACCACAAACACAACGATTGAAAAAGGGGGAAAAACTGGTGAGGACTGGACTGTCGCCTGCGAGTAGCACGAAATTTAGATTCGTAATACTCGCGTCCGCGCTGACGGCCTGGTGCTGTGCGACTGCCGCGGCCAAAGACAAAAAAGCCCCCGCGGTTCCGAGGGTGGTAGAGCAGATCGTAGTCACGGGCCGGGTAGATGATGTCACATTGGATTCGCCTGATGCTTCGCAGCGGGTTCTTGTGCGGGAGGAACTGCTCGATGCAAATCCAGGGCGGCCGGGAGCGCCAGTGTCGCTTCCTGGATTACCCATTGAGACTGCTTCAGGGGGTATCAAGGCGCCCCAGTATTTCGTTCCGGGCGTTGCCGGCGATCATGGCGAGCCTATTGCGCAGTACATTGCAGTGGACGGATACCTCGTGCCTAATAACTTGTCGGCCAACGCGCACGGCAACGGATATGCGGACCCCAACATTTTCATCGCGTCGGTCCTGGGCGCTGTCGCAACGGATGGCGGAGCCTTTAATGTTCTGGAAGGCAACCACGCGCTGAATCTTGCCGCGACCTATGAGTTTAAGCAGAGACCGAGTCGATTCATTACGTTCAGCGCGGACTATCGTGACGTAGATGTCGCGGCAGAAATGGCGCCGCATACCCGAGCAACGGAGTGGCTCGCGCTTGAAGCCAGCTATGGCAATGGTCTGCTGGACCGGCTGGAGCATAGGCAGCAATACAAATGGAACGGGATGCGCATCACGACTTCAGGAAAGCATGTCCTGACGCTGATGAGCCTGGGCTACTATGGTACGTCGTATCTCGGCGGGCTGGTGCCGCTGGGTCTGGCGCACGAACTGCGCGACACGGTCGATCCTCGCCAACGCGATCAGACGCACAGCGCCATCATCGCTGCGAGCGACCATTGGACTCCGAAGGCAAACGACGATGTGCATTTCTCAGGATTTGTTCGCAGCACCAACCTCGCGCTGTTTTCAAATTTTGGCGAAGGACTGATCCGGCAGAGCGAATTTCGCACGGTTGAGGGCGCGGAAGCACGCGGCACGCATCGTTTTGGCCGCGGACTCGATGCAATGGGCGGACTGGAGTACAACGAAGAGGCCCCGCACCGCGACGACCTGGATCATTATCCTTCGAACAATGCAGACGCTTATGGCGTATTTGTGCCGGTAATGGCAAACAACATTTCGATCCGGGACCTTACACCGTATGCAGCGGTTCACGGATCGATTGGATCGCACGTGAAGTTTTACGGCGGATTGCGGTATGACTATATCGGGCTGAAGAATGCCGATTTGCTGATTGCAGCAAACTCATTTTCGCAGTGGAGCGGATTTCCAAGCCTCAAGGCCACAATTGCCTGGTCGCCGGGGACGATGCGCTGGGTTCCCTCAGCGTCATTCAGCATGGGCCAGGCCTTTTTCACGCAGGATCCTCGGATTGGCGTTACGCCCGGCGTCACAGGTGTTGCGCATGTCGATCCGGTGGAGCGGTCGCACTCCCAACAATTGGTCCTGGAAAAAGCATTTGCCGCAACCGATGTGAGGGTGACAGTTGGGCATACGACAACCACCTCGACGCTGGCAAAGATCGATCCGGATACAGGACTTGCGGAAGAGGTCGGTCCGGGGCTGCTGAAGTTTGTGTCGATCTCAGCACGCCGGCAGTGGAACTTTGGGAGTGTGCAGATCGTGCTTTCAAAAGCCGACGCTCGCGACCGGGCGACAGGGCTGGTGACACCAGAAGCGCCACGCACGATCTTTGACGCGCTGGCAGCGCTCGATCACCTGCCGCTGGGACTTCACGCGCGCAGCGAGTACGAGTATGTCGGGCACAAGTTGCTTGACGTGGGCGGATTTGAGGCCGTGCCGGTCAAGGAGCTTCGCGTGGCCCTGGTGCGGCCAGTCCTGGGTGGCCGCATCGAAGTGGGAGCCAGCGGCATGCTCGCTCGCGGCTATACCGGACAAACGACGGAGACATTTGCGCCGAACTGGCAGCCCGGCTTGTCGCCTCCGGGTTGTGCTGGAGGAGAGGACGGCATCGCCAACGATTTTGGATGTGGCACCGTGGAGCGAAGCGTTGGCGTGCGTTTGCCATCGTATGTGGGTGCTTCGATCTCGTGGAGATTTGGAGAGAAGAAGTAGAGTCCTTCTCAATTTGAACAGGGCCTCGCGCGATGGGCGCAATCCAATTGAGATGCGTTCGTTCCTATTTTGCGGCTGCGCGGCGTGTGGCGGGTTTTGTCGTGGCCGGTGCCGGACGGCTGCCTCGTGGGAAAGTAGTGGATTGGCGCACGACGAGCTGGGTGGAAATATGCCACTCCCGCTGCTGCGCCTGGGGATGGCCGGGGTCAATGCCGGCGCGCAGGGCCTGGACGGCGGCGACGGCAAGATGCTTGCAGGACATCTGCACCGTGGTGAGCGGCGGAAGCATGAACTGGGCGAGATGAATGTCGTCGAATCCCACAACGGAAACGTCCTGCGGCACGGCGCTGCTGGAGCGATACAGGCCGTGCAGCACGCCAATCGCAGTCATGTCGTTTGAGCAGAGGATTCCCGTGGGAAGTTCCGCGAGCGCCAACAGAGATTCACTGGCGCGGATACCTCCTTCCATGGTGTGTGTACCCTCGATCTGAAACTCCGCGGGAACCGGGTGTCCGAGTTCGGCCATGGCGGCGAGGAAAGCATCGCGTCGGGCAACCGCAGAGCGCATTTGCAGTGGACCGCTGACGAAAGCGATCCGGCGATGTCCCAGCGCGGAGAGATGCTGCACGGCCTGACGAATTCCCTCTCCGTAGTTGACCTTGAGGACACGGATGTTCGGCAGATCTGGTCCCGCATCGACGAACACAACCGGAAAGGCACGCTCGACGAGCCTCTGGATCAGCCCTTCCTCAATGCCGAAGGTCATGATGGCGACACCGTCGACGCCGCGCTGCAGCATGCGTCGAATGAGCGCCTCGGTGCGGGCAGTCTCGTAATTTGTGGAGCCGATAAAAACTTCGTAACCTTGTTCGACGGCGAGGTTCTCAAACTCCTGCACCAGTTCGGGGAAAAATGGGTTGGTGATTTCGGAGACCATGAGGCCGAGGAGGTGGCTGCGCCCGGAGACAAGCGCGCGGGCCTGGGTATTGGGGACGTAGCCCACTTCCTTGATAGCACTCCAGACCCGCTCGGCTAGTTCGGGCGCGACCGTGGAGATACCGTTGACTGCGCGGGAAGCGGTAGCGATGGAGACACCGGCGCGCTGGGCCACATCGCGGATGCTCGCGTTGACGCCACGAAGCCGGCTCGGATTCTTTCTTGGACCGCCCACAGGTAAACCGATTCTAGAAGATTGCGCTGTGCTACAGAAGAGGGCGTGGCCGAAATTTGCGCGCTGGAATCGCGGGAAGGTGCAGAATTCACAGCGTGAGTTCTGCATGACGTCGCTGGATCTTGCGCAGGGGGTGGAGGGATTGCTCTAAATCAGGAAGATGCTTCCATAATTGAAACCGGGAATTCTACGCGGGATGACTTTTGCCATCTGCGGCTACCTCAAGCGCGTGACGCAGCAGGACAACAATAGACGCCAGGCTTTCTTCGGCGCCGCGCTTGCTGCCGGGAAGGTTGACGATCAGCGTCGAGCCGCGCATCCCCGAAACTCCGCGCGAGAGCCAGGCGAATGGATTGCTCTCGGCGCCGCGAGCGCGCATGGCTTCGCTGAGTCCAGGCGCTAGTCGATCGAGAATGCGGAGCGTGGCCTCGGGGGTGCGATCGCGGGGACTCATGCCGGTGCCTCCCGCGGTGAGGATCAGGGCGGCTCCGTGCTCACTCCATTCTTTGAGCTGCATGGCGATTTTTTCTTCGTCGTCGGGAAGCGTCGCAGTTTCAAGTTGTGCAGCGGGCCAGTGCTGACGCAGCACGCCCGCGACGGCCGGGCCTGCGGTATCGGTCATCAGGCCCTGCGAACAGCGGTCGGAAACGGTGAGGACATAGAAGAGCATCGGGACGATCCTAATTCCCTACCGTCCCTGATGAACCGCCGGCGGGGAGTCCGGGAGGGATGACCTTGATGGTTTGCAGCCAGATCTTTGCTGTTTCCGGCCATGTGGTCACGGGCAGCTCGGTGCGGCGCAGGCCGTAACCGTGTCCACCCTCCGCGTAGATGTGCAGCTCGGCGGGAACCTTGGCGGCTTTCAATTGAAGAAAGTAGACGGTCGCATTTTCGACATGCACGGGATCATTTTCGGCCTGCACGATGAAGGTGGTTGGCGTCTGGGCTGTCGGGTTGATGTCGGGATTTGGCGCCATATGTTCGGCGGCGTTGGCCAGATAGCCGGGATAGATGATGAGGGCAAAATCAGGCCGGCAACTGAGCTGATCGGCAGCGTCGATGGAATCATAGATGCGTTTATCGAAGTGGGTACTCAGTGCGGCAGCCAGGTGTGCTCCGGCGGAGAAGCCTAGAACGCCAATGCGATTGGGGTCGATGTGCCATTCGGCGGCGTGCTGGCGAACCATGCCGAGAGAGCGCTGAGCGTCCTGGAGCGCGGCGGAGGATTTGGGATAGGGACCGGAGTTGGGCACGCGATACTTGACCAGGACGCAGGCCACATTGATGGAGTTGAGCCAGTCGCAAACTTCGGTGCCTTCAAGATCGATGGCGAGGATCTGGTATCCACCTCCCGGGAATACGAGAACGGCCGGCCGGGTTTCGTTGTCCTTTGGCGCATACAGCGTCAGGGTGGGATTGGAGACATTGCCCAGACGAATGAGGGGGCGACCGGCAATGAGGTTGTCAGTGGGCTTGGTGGTATCGATTTCAGCCGGCGGGTTTTCGGTCGCACCGGGCGCACCGTTGGGCCAGAGCGGCAAGGTGATGTGACCGGGCGCAGGCTCCCACGCGGTTTTTTGTGCGACGGCATAAGCTGCTGACGCCGCGAGGGCAATGACGATAATGAGTGCGGATGGTTTCATGCTGAAGCTCCGGGGAGAATCCATGTCGCTGAGATGATTGCAGGCGGAGGACAGAACCTGCAAATCTTCTAGGGATTGGCGCCTGGAGGAACGAGAAGCATCAGCGTGTCACGCGCAACCTCGATGCGCGCCGGCAACGTGCCCAGCACCTCGCCGTCGGCTTCCACAAATACCTTTGATTTTGATCCGTTCGCGGGACGGCACTCGACGGAATCGGCATCGAGGAGCTCGATCGCCCGGGAAAAGGTCTGGCGGCCCACGATGGTCGCCAACAGAAAGCGAAAATACTGGAAACGGCTGCGCGTCTTGAAGGCAACCAGGCTCAGATCTTTCTTGCGCAGCGTGGCGCCGGGCGCAAACACTCCCAGCGCTCCGCCGAAGGACCGGATGCGGATGGCGAGCAGTTGCGATACCTGCTCAGTGCGTGGCGAGCCGTTGCCATCGACGGAGAAGGATGCGTCAAAGAGCGGAAACGGATGGGATACCCAGATTTTGAAGGCCTCAATCATGTAGAGCGCATATCCCAGGCGACGTTTCATGGCCGGATCCATACTCGACATCAGCAGCGCATCGGCACCGATTCCAGCGGCGACGGTGAAATAACGCGACGCCCGCGCACCGTTGGTTTCCTGAAAAAAGATGCGGCCGACGGGGACCTCCAACGGCTCAGCATTGAGCAGCCTGCGCACGGCCTTCAAGGGATCCCGGCCAAGCCCGAGATTCTGGGCGAGCGCATTCGCGGTACCCAGCGGAATGACGCCGAGGGCGACCCTCGTCCCGACAAGGGCCTGGAGCGCTTCATGCACGGTGCCATCTCCACCGCAAGCCAGCACCGTGTCAAAGCCCTGCCGGACAGCGGCGAGCGCAAGGGTTTTCCCGCTGCCCGGCGCATGTGTTTCCAACGCTTCGGCTTCGATTTCGGCCTTGCGCAGCACCGCGATCACATTCCGAACCTGGGATGCGCGGCCTCCTGAGTGCTGACCTGAAGCGGGGTTGTAAATCAGCGCGACTCGGCGCATGTATGCTTTCTAGCCTCGTTCGAGGGCATCTTTATCGATGATTTCATTCTACAGACGGTGCTTCACCTTCCTGCAGTTTGGATGCGCATGGAGCCGCAGGGGGTCTCGACAATTGAAGGTATCCGCTTTGATTGGTCGAGATAAGCTGCATCAGGCCGACAGGCATGGCGCTCAGCTCTAATTGCGCCTCCTGGCTGTTGCGAGGGAGGAGTTCAACCGTCGAGGTCCTGATACTCGAGGAGCTATTTTCAAACCGCGCGGGATCGATGCGTTCACAGGATCGCGATGGATAGGGAAACTACGACTGAAATCGCATTCGGCGTAACGCGACCTTGGCGGCACGGAAACCGCACATGCCGTGGACGCCGCCTCCCGGCGGGGTGGAGGAAGAACAGAGAAACAGATTTGGAGCGCTGGTCTCGTAGGTCAGCGCCGACGGGCGCAGCAGAAACTGCTTCATCGTCATCGCTCCACCGCTGATGTCTCCACCCAGCAGGTTTGCATTCATGCGCTCGAGGGTGGCTGGATTCGAGACATGCCGGGCCAGGACGCAGTCGCGAAAGCCGGGCGCGAAACGTTCGATCTGCGCTTCAAGGCGGTCCGTCATATCGACTGTGGACGCGTTGGGGACGTGGCAGTAAGCCCAGAACGTGTGCTGCCCCTGCGGGGCACGCGTTGGGTCAAATAGCGATGGCTGCGCGGTGAGCACGAAAGGCCGTTCCGGATGCCGGCCTCTCAGTACGGCGTCCTCGGCCTCTGCAATCTCTTGAAGCGTACCTCCGAGATGAACGGTGATGGCGCGATTGCACTCTGCTGCGCGCCATGGCACCGATTGCGAAAGCGCGTAGTCAATCTTGAAGACGCCGGGGCCTGGTTTGAAGCGCTCCATCAGGGTGCGGAAGCCCCTGGTGAGGCTATCGCCGGCAATGCCGACAAGCTGCCGCGGCGATGTATCAAAAAGCATCGCGGCCTGCGGCGAATTCAATTTGTGAAAGATGGCGGGATCAACGCGGCACGACGTGTAGACCTTGCCGCCAAGACTCTGCAGATGACCGATGAGGGCGTTGGTGATGCTTTGCGATCCGGATCGCGGAACAGGCCAGCCAACCTTATGCGCCGCGGCGCCAAGCACGAGCGCAACGGCGGAGCTGAGCGCGTCGTCAAGGCTGAGGAAGGAATGCGCGGCGAGACCGGCGTAGAGAGCGCGCGTGCGCGGCAGCGTAAAGCGATGCATGGCAATACGCGTGGCTGACTGAAAGGCCGACGACCCGAAGCGAGCCATCATCAAGGGATGGCGCGGAATGCGCAGCACCGGGCCGAGTGACTCCTGGGCGAACCGGTCCCAGTGATCGACGAGTGGCATGATGAGATGGCGCCAGGCCTGGGCGTCGGGCCCGAATTCCCTGTCCTGGTCGGCGAGATCGCGCTCAAGCATCACGGCGGTTCCGTCGTCGAGGGGATGCGCAAGGGGCGCGTTGCCATGGATCCAGTCGAGTCCGTATTGGGCAAGAGGAAGCGTGGTGAAGAAGGGCGACCCGGCCCCCATGGGATGGACCGCGGAACCGAAATCGTGCAGGAAGCCGGGCAACGTCATCGGCAGCGTGCGGGCCGCGCCACCCGGCACGGCCTCGGCTTCGAAGACCTCGACATCAATGCCGGCCTGGGCCAGGACGATCGCCGCCGATAGACCGTTGGGGCCTGATCCGATGACATAGGCGTGCTTCATTCCATCATTCTGCCAGATCAGTCATGGGTGGGGAGTTCATCCGGCCATTTCACCACAGCGGGGCGGCCCTCCGGAGTCAGGGTAAGGACGGGAGCATAGAGTCCGAGAAGCTGTCTTCGCCACCAGTTTCCGGTGGCGCGCTTTTCCGCGCGCGTGGTGAACCAATACTGCCACAGAACGGCCCGCACATAACGAGGCGGGGCCTGCGGAAACGGATTACTACGGAAGAGCATGAGTACATCTTTGTCGTTTTCGAGCAGGCGTTCTTCGGTGAGGGGCACAAGATCGTCCTGCCGCCAGTCGCCAAGCGACGCGAACCACAGATTCCAATCGAAGCGCGGCTGATAGGGAGCATAGATGCGCGGAGCCTGGTTCAACGCCTGCGGCTTGTTGCGGAACAGATACGGAATCCAGTTCTCACCGTTGTTCGAACCCTGGAACTCGATCTCATATCGTCCGTTGGTCATCACTGCGAACAGTCCGTACTGGTTAGCGATGCGAAGATGCTCCAGCGCCTCAATCGGCAAGGTTGGCAGCGGCAGAGTTCGGAAGGGAATCCCAATCATCTCCGCAGACGTGTCATAGAAGATCCAGGTGAGCATTACGGCGGCGACGGCGAGGCGAATCGCGTTGAGGTAACCCCTGAGCGTGCGAGGGAGGCGCGTGATGCGATCGCTTGATGATTCGGATTCATCCTCGACAGGCTCCGCAGGTTCCCGCGCTTCGTTCGCGGGAGCAGCGTGGCTGGATTGACTGATTGCACCTCGAAAGCGCGCCGGCACGAAGCGCTGCAGGAACTTGTCGTCGAGAAGCAGGAAGCCGAGAGAGAGAACGAGGTAATTCAGAAACGTGTAGTTCGCAGTCAGAATCACGCCGACTTCCCACGGCGTGACGATGAAGAAACAGATGATACGCAAGCGGCGTGGAAGAAAAAGCATCCACACGATTAAAAGTTCAAGCACCAGGGTGCCGGCTGCGCTTGCGGCCTGGAACCAGTGCGGGAGATGCTGCACATACCAGCCGATCCACGTGGGCAGCGGGCCATTCTGGTAGTACTGGTCCATCGCGGTCAGCGTTCGCCACTGCCGGTCGCCGCTGACCAGCTTCACCATGCCCGATTCGAAGTAGATGCGAAACCACTCCCACTGCAGCAGGAACAGGCTGGCACGCGAAGGCGGCGTGGCCGCACCCAGCCGCGGCATCAGGCCGCGCGGCACGAAAAAGAGTGTGATGAATCCGGCCTCGAGCAACATGCCGTCTGACTGGTAATTGGAGAACTCGCTGGCCACCGCAACAAACGCAAGGAAGCAGACAAAACATACGCAGAAACTGAGCCGGGGCCAGAGATTCACGAACGCAGCAATGGAGGCCGCCAATCCGATCCCCGTCACGAGCATCAGCACGTGTGAGCTTGAAGAGATCCAGAACAATGTGGGCGCGTACCAGAACTTCGACGAAGGAAACTGTAGCGACACCGCAGCGAGGTAATCGCGCGCGGGCATAATTCCGTCGGGCCCAATCAGCCCCTTAATTTGAAACAGCAGGGAATAAAACGCGGAGAAGTAAATGGCGGCGATCGCGCGCAGAAATATCCAACGGGGCAGAAGGCGGCCGGGAGCGCCTGTGCGGGTATCAAACAACCAGCGAAGCCAATAACTGAAGTTGCGCTGCGCCATATGGGAACAGATTAGCGAGCTTGCTGGGCCCGTGTCATGTGGCTGACGGCGGGAAGCGGCACTGCGGAGCTCTCGCCGATGGGCATCTGAAATTCCTGTCCTCCGTCCCTGCCAGCGGAACGGAAGCCTGCCAAGTTCGTTGACACTCGAACTGCGCGATTCGCAGAATACTCCCCGGCGCCATCCGTGTGAAAAGGGCGTTCAAAGATCCGCAGGAAGTTGAAGCCGGGTCATGAGAAGGAGCAGACGATGATCGATTTCCGGAGGTCGTATTCCAATAAGCCGAGGACGACGAAAGGATGTCTGTGCGCAGGATTGGCGATTACCGTGCTGATCCTCATCACGGCGATATCCCCTTTGAAGGCGCAGCAGATCACCGGCTCGATAGTCGGCACCGTCAACGATCAGCAGGGAGCGGTCATTTCCGGTGCGACGATCAAAGCAACCAACACAGCGACCGCACTGTCCCGCACGATGATTACGAACGGCTACGGACAGTTTCGCCTTGATTACCTTCCCATCGGTTCTTACACGCTTGAAGTCAATGCAAAAGGCTTCAAACGTTATATCCAGCAGAACATTGTTTTAACTGTGGATCAGGCGCAGTCAGTCCCAGTGACTCTGTCAGTTGGAGCGCAAACGCAAACGGTTACTGTAACCGAGGCGCCGCCTGTTGTTGACACGAGCACGGCGGAACTGGGCAGGACGATCGAGCCGGCTGAAATCATTGGATTGCCGCTCGTCAATCGTAATGCATACGCTGAACTCTCGCTCACGCCGGGTGTGCAAGCCAACAGCGCCAGCCCGAGTTCCAACCCGAACGGAACGCCGAACTTCGTGATCGGTCTGCCTTCTGCCGATGTGCAGATTAACGGATCGATCGACGGCGGAAATCCCGAGGTCGCCTTCTATCTCGACGGCGGCAGCAACGTCACCGGAATTCGCAACTACGGCAACCAGTTGCCCAATCCCGATGCTCTCGAAGAGTTTCGCGTAGAGACCAGCGACTTCTCGGCGCAGTATGGCCACATGTCCGCTGCTGTGGTCACCGCTGTCACCAAGTCCGGCAGCAACAAGTTTCACGGATCGCTCTTTGAGTTCAACCGCAATACGGACTTCAATGCCACGCCGTGGAATTCGAAGGCGAAGGCGCCCTACCACCGCAATAACTTCGGCGGTGTCATTGGTGGGCCCATCAAGCGCGACAAGGCGTTCTTCCTGTTCAGCTACGCGGCATTGCGGCAGGTTGTGGGGCAGCAGCTCACCGGCGCCGTTGTGCCCACGGCGAACGAGCGCATCGGCGACTTCACCGCCGACTCCTTCAAGGTGAATACGCCGGGCACGAAAACGCAGGTGGCGGGAACCAACGCATCTCCCAACTGCCAGACACCGACGCCGAACTGCATTCCCGCGGGTCTGCTCGATCCGACCGCTTCAATTATCCTGAACACGGCAAAGTTAATTCCGCTGCCGAACAGCGCGGGAAACACGTGGACTGGTTTTTTTACCGGCCCTACGCAGGACAACGAGTATCTCGGAAAATTCGACGAGTTAATCCGAGACAACGATCACCTATCGGTGACCTATTTCTTTGTCAAGACAACCCAGAAGGCGTTTGGCAATGGCCCGCTGCCGTGGGATATCAATCAGTCCTACACCAACCAGACCAACGCAAACGTCAGCGAAGTTCACACCTTCGGAGCAAGGACCGCCAACCAGGCGTGGCTCACGTTCACGCGCGCAGCGGGCGGCCGCGTCAACCTGCCAACCACAAACCTTGGGCAGCTTGGATCGGATTTCACAATTCAGGGCCCATCGGCATTGCCCGAGCTCAATGTTTCGGGATACTTCAACGTGGGCGGCGCGCTGGCGGGTCCGGTTACGACATCGGACTTCTACTCACTGCGCGACATGGTGACCATGACCAAGGGTAAGCACACGCTCGTCTTCGGTGGAGAATTGGCTCTCGACAAGGGAATGTTTGCCGGCAACCTGTACAACTTTGGAGTCTTCACCTTCCAGAGTTCCGCGCCGACAAGCACAGGAAACGCGCTGGCTGATTTTGTCACCGGCCAAGTGAATACGATGGAACAGGACACGCCCTACCACACGCTCACGAGCGCGTGGGACACCGCAGTGTTTGTGCAGGACAACTACCGCATCACGCCAAGATTCACGGCCAACCTGGGACTGCGGTGGGATATCGACACGCCTCCTTACGAATCGTCGAACCTTACGGCAGGTTTCGTCCCGGGCCAGCAATCGACGGTGGTGCCGTCGGCTCCGCTGGGCATGGTTTTTCCGGGTGACAAGGGCATCGGCCGCGGCATTGCGGCTACGCGCTGGCACCATGTTTCGCCGCGCATTGGTTTTGCATGGGATCCCTGGGGCGACGGCAAAACCGCCGTTCGTGCCGGGGCAGGAGTCTTCTTCGGCACAACGAGCGGCAACGAATGGAATCAGCCGGGCAATGCCCAGCCGTTTGCCATTCGCCAGACTTTCAACTCCATCGCTTCATTGACGCATCCGTATGACAACCCGGCCTCATTCCCCACTGGCGATCCATTCCCATACATCTACAACCCCAGCAGCCCGCGGTTCCTCAAGCCGGCCAGCATCGAATCGATCAATCCTAAAGTGCAGTGGCCTTACATCTACCAGTTCAACTTTGCCATTCAGCGGCAGATGCCTGGCCAGCTTAGTTTGACGACTGCGTATGTGGGAACACTATCGCGCGATGTGCCTACCATGATCGACGACAACTATGCACCGTATGCGCCGGGCGCAAGCACTTCGCAGACAAGCATCAATGCGCGGCGTCCGTACGATCCGGGGATCCTCGGACAGAATATCTTCCTGACATCGAACCAGACGGCCTCGTACCATTCGCTCCAGGTTTCAGTGAACCGGCCACTGACGCACAACCTGCTGCTGAACGGCTTCTATGTCTGGAGCCACTCGTTGCAGAGCTCGAACGAGTCGGCGATCGGCCAGATGACGGCGCAGGACTTTGCCAACCTGTGGGAAGAGCGCGGTCCTATGGACATCGATCGCCGCAACGTGGCCAACATTTCAGCGATGTGGAAGATCGATTATTATCGCGGATCGAATTTCATGATGAAGCAGGTGGTGAATGGCTGGACGCTTTCACCGATCTACTATCTGCAGAGCGGACCACCCTTTGAGATCACGACCGGATCCAACAAGAACTTCGATAGTGAAAACCACAACCGGCCCGACATGGTTCCTGGAGTCAACCCGTTCCTCGATCCACATCGCAGCCGGCCAGTCGCAGCAGCGGCGTGGTTCAATACCGGCGCGTTTATTTCAAACGGACCCGGCGTACCTGGCGGGATCGGGCCCGGCGGCGCAGATGGCAATACTCCGCGCGATTCCCTGCGCGGGCCGGGGTACAGGAATGTCGATCTCGGGATTTTCCGGGACTTCAACATCCGGGAGGGATTCACGTTCCAATTGCGCGGCGAGGCAACGAACATCTTCAACATGGTGAGCTTGAATAACCCAACTGCCAGCCTGTCTTCTTCGCTCAACGGCAAAATTACGTCGGCGGCGAGCATGCGCATCATCCAGGTCGGCGCGCGGCTGACGTTTTAGGTTCGGGATAGAGACTCAACCGCGGCGTGCTTCCCTGCTCGTTAGCGGGCAACGGAGCACGCCGCGGACTTATGATTGCGACAACAGCCGATGGCTCGATGCACCGGATTCCAGCAATGCACCGCGAGAAGGTTCATGAGAAAAGCGCTTTTAGCCGTCTTGATTTTGTCACTCGTCTTGTTGCATCGAACCACGGCGTTCGCACAAAATCCCCCTCCCGTGATTGATGAACGCGCCGCGGCAGGCGACCAGCCGGATGATCCCGGTCCACTGGCTACCGATCTTTCGCCTCGCTTGAAGCGACCGGCAATTGTCAAGGCGATGAAGAAGGTTGCTGACTGGCAACTGCAGCATGCCGAAGGGCGCTACAACATCCAGTGGACCTACGCTGCGCTCTACGACGGGCTTCTCGCTGCGTCGAAGACCACGGGCGACGAACGTTATCACGATCGGGTTCTGCAGGTCGCGCGCGAGAATCACTGGGAACTTGGCCCGCGCTTTGCGCATGCCGATGACGAAGCCATCGGCCTTACGTATCTCGCGTTCTATGGAAAGGATCATAAGCCGGAGCAAATCACTCCGACCCGCGAGGGGATGGACAAGCTTCTGGCTCGCCCCGACGATGCCAAAAAGAATCTGTGGTGGTGGTGCGATGCGCTTTATATGGCGCCCCCCGTGCTGGCACAGCTCTCTGTAGCTACCGGTGATCACCGCTACCTCGACTTCATGAATCGAGAGTGGTGGATCACATCCGGATCGCTGTATGATCCCGTCGAACATCTCTACTTCCGCGACGACCGATTCTTCACGATGCACGAAGCCAATGGGCAAAAAGTCTTCTGGTCCCGCGGCAATGGATGGGTGCTGGCTGGGCTGGCATTTGTTCTCGAGCGCATGCCGGCAGATTATCCTGACCGTGCAAAGTACGAGCAGCAATTCAAAGATATGGCCAATCGCATCGCCGGGCTGCAACAGGCTGACGGCCTTTGGCGCGCGAGCCTGCTCGATCCCGGCTCCTATCCAAATCCTGAGGTCTCGGGCTCTGGATTCTTTACCTACGCCATGGCGTGGGGCATTCACCATAAGCTTCTCGATCGCAGGAAATATTTGCCGGTGGTACAGAAGGCCTGGGCGGGAATGCTTACACATGTTTATGCGGACGGCAGGCTCGGCTCCATTCAGCCTATCGGCGGCGAGCCGGGCAAGTTCAAGCCCTCGTCGAGCTACGTGTATGGAGTAGGTGCTTTTCTGCTTGCGGGGTCTGAGCTGTCGCAGCTCTCAGGAAAGTGAGCGGAGGAGAATGGGCAGCGAGGATTAACGATGTCCCAACTTTCACGCCGCGATTTTATCGTGCTGAGCGCCGCGGCTCTCGCTCCGAACGTCGTCACGGCAGGATTCGCCATTGACTCTGCCGCAAATATTCTCGAGCATCCGCGGGCGACAATCGACGCACTTGAGCGGCCTCGAGTATTGCGCGCAGCCCGAGAATACTTGCACGAGCCGCCCCGGACTATCGTTTCCGCGCCTGCTCCACGCAGCGCCGGCGGCTTGCACGATTACTTTTCCGAAGCGGACTACTTCTGGCCCAATCCGAAAGACCCTAACGGGCCTTACATCAATCGCGACGGCGAATCCGATCCTGCGAATTTCAACACGCACCGCCTTCTGCTGATTCGCCTTAGTATCCAGATGCCGGCCTTGGCGGCGGCCTGGCTGCTTACGAAGCGCAAGGAATTTGCTGAACACGCCGCAGCTCATCTTCGCGCGTGGTTCGTTGAACCGGCGACGCGCATGAATCCCAATCTCAAATATGCGCAGGCTGTGCACGGCGTCACCACGGGGCGGAGCTGGAGCATCATCGATACGCTGCATCTGGTGGAAGTGGCGCGCGCAGCAATCGTGCTTCACAGGGGCGGCGCTGTTTCCGAATCGGAATGGTCGGGCGTGCAACATTGGTTTGCTGAATATCTGAGTTGGATGCAGACCTCCGAACCAGGCCAGAAGGAGCGCGACGCGAAAAACAATCATGGCTCCTGTTGGCTGTTGCAGGCCGCCGAGTTTGCAATTCTGGCAGGCGCCGATGACGCGCTGCCCGGATTTCGCGATCGATTCAAGAACATCCTTATCCCGACGCAAGTCGCGGCGAACGGTAGTTTTCCGCTGGAACTGGCTCGCACGAAGCCCTACGGCTATTCGCTCTTCAATCTCGACGCGCTGGGAATGCTTGCGCTGGTGCTGTCGACCGGCGCAGACAACCTGTGGACATTTACGCTCCTGGACGGACGCGGTCTCGCAGCCTGCTTTCATTTTATGGAACCGTTTATCGCGAACAAGCAATCGTGGCCCTACCGTCACGATGTGCAATATTTCGACGATCTGCCGGTGCGTCAGCCGAGCCTGCTGTTTGCGGGTCTCGCATATCGCAGCGCTCAGTACCTCGACCTTTGGAAGCGCCTCGATCCCGATCCGAAAGTGCCGGAAGTAATTCGCAATCACCCCATTCGGCAGCCCGTGCTCTGGCTCTCATGATGAATCGGAAAGCGAAGAGAAACGAATTCCCGATGGCATGTAAAGCTGAAATCGACGGCGCTATACTGGATCGTTCGTTCTGGACATTTCGCGCTTTCCCCAAAGCCGCGCGCATCGTGGAGGTTACGCAATGAAGACGGAGTCTCTCGAAAACGGTACCGGGCGAAACCGCAAGTCATCGCCGCGGCCTGCATTGTCAGGCATCGCACCCCGAGCTGTTGTGAAGCGGCCTAAAAAGGTTCAGTCTTCGCCCGTATCCGGGCCAACCGCGGAGCCCGAACACGGCGACCCGTACCAGTTGCAGGGCCTGGACCGTGTGGTCGCGATTCTCGATCTGCTTGGCGCCAGCGACAATTCCCTAAGCCTCGCCGAAATTTGCCAGCGCATGGGTCTGCATAAGAGCACCGCGCATCGCGCCCTGATGGCACTCGAGCGTACGGGCATGATCGAGCGGGCACCCGCAAGCCGCTACCGGCTCGGCCTCAAGCTCTACGATATGGGCAGCCGCGCCGTGGAGCAGATCGATTTGCGTTCGCGCGTGCAACCCCATCTGCGCAAGCTCGCGCTCAGAGTCGGCGAAACGGTGCATCTGGGCGTGCTGCACAAAACGCGCGTCGTTTACATCAATAAGATTGAACCGATTAATCGGCGTGTCTGCATCAGCTCGCGAACGGGGACATCGAACCCTGTGTACAGCACTTCTCTCGGCAAGGCGATCCTCGCCTATCTGCCTCCCGAAGATGTCGCCAGGACCTTATCGAAGATTCAGTTCAACGCCTTTACTTCGAAGACGCTCATCTCGCCCGCGGAGCTTCTTGATGCGCTGGAGCGCGTTCGCCGGCGCGGATACGCAGTCGACGACGAGGAGATGGAGATTGGAACGCGCTGTGTTGGCGCGGCCATTCTCGATGTAAGCGGCCATCCCATTGCAGCTGTCAGCATCTCCGGGTCTGCTACACGGCTGGCCGCACATTGCGTTCCGGCAATTGCTCAGCATGTTATTCATTGCGCCCATGAGATAGCGTCCTCGCTGAACAAGGAACACGACGGGGGACGTGTCCACCAATAGCCACGGATCGCGGAGGCCGCCGTCGGCCATCTGGAAACAGACACGCCGGCCGGGTAGGGCGCAAGAAATGGAGCAGGCCTAAGCCTGCTCCATCGAATTACGAATACTCTCGTCTAGCTACATCCAGACGTTGAACCGCAGCTCATGCAGCGATAGCAGCTGCCGTTGCGGACCATGATGGCGCCGCAGGTGGAGCAGCTGGGTGCATCGCCCATTTCGTACATGCTACGCATGGCCTCGGACGCGTGGAACAGGCCGCGATCCTGCAATGTTGGCCCGTGACTTGATGAGGCAGACGCCGCGATCGACGATTGAGCCTCAGGCGGAATGCTGCCGCCCGGTGCTGATGTGCTGCCCATCCCTCTGTCTCTTTCCCTCAGGCGCGACATTTCTTCGGCCAGCCTGGAAAGCTGCTTGTGCGTTGAGGGATCCTCTTCCGGGTCGACGTCAGGCAGAATCGTCGGCGTCTCCGGCAGCGGCGCGGCCTGCGGAGCAAGCCCTGCAAACAGCGTCAACTGCTCACCCGAGAGGAAGCGCAGGTTCAGCCAGCGGAAGATGTAATCCATCAGGCTCTTCGCATAGCCAATCTGTTCGTTGCCCGTCCAGCCGGATGGTTCGAACCGCGTGTGCGCAAATTTCTCGCAGAGTACGCGCAGCGGAACACCGTGCTGCAGCGCGAGGGAAATCGATGTCGCAAACGCATCCATCAGGCCGGAAACGGTCGAGCCTTCCTTCGCCATCTTGATGAAGATTTCGCCCGGCTGTCCGGTCGGATACAAGCCCACCGTGATGTAGCCCTCATGACCGGCAATCGAAAACTTGTGGGTGATGGAGGCACGCTCCGATTGCAGGCGATGACGCACCGCGCGGGGCGGCCCGTTCAGATCCTGCGGAATAGGCGTTTCATCCAACCCAAGTGCGGCAGTCATCTGCGGCACAGAGGTTGCCCTGGCGATCTCTTCGAGAGCACGCTGGAATGCACTCGCAGCTGCGACCACCGATTTTGCTGTCACTTCCAGCTTCTCGCTGATCTTGGCTTCGAGTGTCTTCAAATCCGCTTCCGCCGCGGGCTGGCCCGCCGCAAGCTGGGCTATCACGCGCTGCCCTGCTGCTTCCGCTGCCGACGGCTCCTTCTTGGCATCCATGCTGGTGTTCAACGGCTGCACGCCCTTTGACCCATCGCGGTAAATCGCTACGGCCTTGATGCCCTGGCGCCAGCTCTCGGCGTAGGCCTCGGCCACTTCTTCTACCGTCGCTTCATGTGGCAGGTTGACTGTCTTCGAGATCGCACCCGACAGGAACGGCTGGGTCGCGGCCATCATCTTGATGTGACCCATATATTGGATCGACCGCGTTCCCTTGGCGGGCTTGAAGCTGCAATCGAACACGGCGAGGTGTTCCGGCTTGATGCCCGGCGCGCCTTCAATCGTTCCGGTGGCGTCGATGTAGCTGACGATGGCGTCAACCTGGTCGTTGTTGTACCCGAGCTTGAACAGCGCGGCCGGAACCGTGTTGTTGACGATCTTGATCATGCCGCCGCCCACCAGCTTCTTGTACTTCACCAGTGCGAGGTCAGGCTCGATGCCCGTGGTGTCGCAGTCCATCATGAAGCCGATGGTGCCCGTGGGCGCCAGAACTGTGGTCTGCGAGTTGCGATAGCCATAGCGTTCGCCATAGGAGAGAGCCATGTCCCAGCACTCGCGGCTGGAGTCAATGAGCGCCTCAAGCTGCGGAACCATAAACGGCTCGCCGACAATGCGCGACTTGCCAATGTTGTTGACTTCGGCGCGATGCATGCGGATCACGTTGAGGAACGGCTCGCGGTTCACATAGAACCCCGGGCATGCTCCGCCCTGGCGCTCCACGCTTGCCGTAAGCGGTGTGGCCGACTTGAGCGCGGGGCAATTTGCCGCCAGCACTGCCGACTGCAGATAAGCCTGTCCGCACATGATGGCGGTGAGCGCCGCAGCCAGATCGCGTCCAGCGGCGGAGTCATACGGCAAGCCGAACGACATCAGCACCGCGCCAAGGTTGGCATAGCCCAGGCCCAGCGGACGGTAATCGTGCGAGTTGCGTGCGATCTTCTCGGTCGGATATCCCGAGTTGTCAACCAGGATTTCCATCGCCGTGATAACCACGGAAATCGCATGCCGATATTCGGGAATGTTGAAGGTGCCCGAAGGCGAGATGAACTTCATCAGGTTGAAGCTCGCCAGGTTGCACGCCGAGTTGTCGAGGAACATGTATTCGCTGCATGGATTGGAAGCGTTGATGAGCGCCGTGTTCTTCGAGGTGTGCCACTTGTTGATGGTGGTGTCGAACTGGAGGCCGGGATCGCCGCACAGCCAGGTAGCCTCGGCAATCTTGCGCATGATTTCGCGCGCCTTGTGACTCTGAACCGGTGTCCCTTCCTTCACGCTCCTGGTGGTGTATTCCCCATCATTCTCATAGGCACGCATGAACTCATCGGTCACACGAACGGAGTTGTTGGCGTTCTGGAAGAAGATCGACGAGAAGGCCTCGGAGTCCGGCCCCGATCCGTCATAACCGTTGCGGATGAGGGTGTGAGCCTTCTGCTCTTCCTTCGCCTTGCACTCGATGAAGTCGATGATGTCGGGATGCTCGACGTTCAGGATTGCCATCTTGGCCGCACGGCGTGTTTTGCCACCGCTCTTGATGACACCGGCAAACGCATCGAGTCCGCGCATGAAGCTCAGCGGACCGCTGGCCGTTCCGCCGCCGGTCACACCTTCATGGCTTGAACGCAGCGAGCTGAAGTTCGTGCCCGTCCCCGAGCCGTACTTGAACAAGAGCGCCTCGGTGCGCGCCAGGTCCATGATGCCTTCCATCGAATCGTCGACAGCATTGATAAAGCACGCCGAGCATTGCGGATTCTTGTAGCCCGTGGCCGCGTGCACCACGCCGCCGGTCATCGGATCCCAATGCCAGTTTTGCCCCGCCGCAAACGGCTCAAGCCGGTCGCAGCCTACGTTGAACCATACGGGCGAGTTGAATGCCACCTTCTGCGTCAGCAACATGTGCGCCAGTTCGTCGTGAAAGATGGCCGCGTCGTTGTCGCTGGCGAAGTAGCCGCCCGCAATACCCCAGTCGCGCACCGTCTCGGCCACGCGCGACACCAGCTGCCGCACGCCTGTCTCGCGCTCCGGCGAGCCGATGGTTCCATGCAGATACTTCGAGGCCACAATGTTGGTCGCGGTCATCGACCAGTCGGCAGGCACTTCCACGTCCTTCTGCTCGAAGATGGTGTTGCCCCGGCTGTCGGAAATCAGGGCCGTGCGACGCTCCCACTGGACTTCGTCGTAGGGGGACTTCCCCTCGGTTGAAAAGCGGCGGGAAAAAGTCAGGCCACCCTGGCTATAGGGCGCTTGCATCGCGGGTGCGGTTGTTTGAAGGTTGGCCTCGTTCATCGGTTCCTCTCCATCGGCGAATTCTTAAAAATACCTGTCCCTTGGTCTTAACGCAGCCAGAAATTGGGGGGTTAAGTCGTACAGCGAACGGAAAAACGGGGGCTTTTTTAGTACCGCGGGTTTTTCTGCCTTTGCGGTCTGCAACGGGCTCAAAGGTTACAGTCTGTTTACAGTCGCAGTTGCAAAAATAGCGCTGTCTATGGGGTCTGTCAACCGCAAACCACAACATCTTGTATTTAGATGTTGAATCGCGCATCCGGCTGCTAAATCCCGCGAATCAGGCTGTGGAAAGCGCAAAAGTGCTTGCGGGAAGCGGTTTTTCGCAGTCCCAATTGCCCAAAATGCAGTGCAGATGCGGTCTTCCATTCTCCGATCGCTCTGAAATACAAGCCTAGTGCGCGTCTCGGAACCTTACAAGGCGCAAAAACAGTGCTTTTAGCGCCATTTTCCTGTGCGAAATCGCTCAATTTGTGGAGAAGGTGGACGTTACTCTTCTGGCACGTCCTGTGGGTCCGAATTTCATGGGCTGATAGGCTGAACCCGTGCCCCACCCCCCACAAGACCTGTCAGCCTGGAAGCCCGTTGCCCTTCCCCGCCGCGCATCCCTCCACGGTCGGCACGTAATGCTGCAGCCACTGGACGCAGAACTGCATACTGCGGACCTCTGGGGGGCAGTACAGGGGCATGACGACATCTGGGACTACCTTGGGGATGGCCCATACGCCAGCGAGGCAGAACTGCACCGCGCGCTTGAAGAAAAGCAAGCGGGGGCAAGCGCCGTTTTTTTTGCGCTCCTGACCGAATCGAACGGTCGCACGGAAGGCTACGCCAGCTACATGCGCATGGACCCCGCCAACGGCGTTCTCGAGGTCGGCAACATCCTCATGGCGCCCTCACTGCAGAAGACCACGGCCGCCACGGAAGCCATGTACCTGATGGCACGGCACGTCTTCGAAGACCTTGGCTACCGGCGCTACGAATGGAAGTGCAACGCGAGCAATGCGCCCTCGCGCCGCGCCGCTCAGCGCTACGGATTCACCTTCGAAGGCATCTTCCGCCAGCACATGATCGTGAAAGGCCGGAACCGCGATACTGCGTGGTTCTCGATGCTTGACAGCGAATGGCCGGCGCGCAAATCCGCTTTCGAAGCATGGCTCGATCCTGCAAACTTCGATGCGAATGGAAGGCAAATCAGGCGCCTTGCGCAACTTCCCGGTTGCGCATCATAACCCATCGTGGAGAGCAGAAGGATCCCGTTCGCAGAGGGCAGGTGCGGAAGCGCATGAAGCGCAAAGAGCTACAGCCCTGCGCACCGCGCAGGGCTGAACCACCGGTCGTCCACCAGTTGCATGACTGTGTTGTGTTCCTGGCCATTGTCTCTCGCCGTAACGAGAGACAATGGCCAAGCATTTGCGCGATTGTCGCTGGCTGGACTCAGTTGCCGCCCTTGTTGTCAATCCTCATCCCATAGAAGGATTTGTGGACGAAGAAAACCGACACCAGGAAGAATGCGACCGCCAGTCCGCGTCCGAGCATTGGATTTCCTGCGTTCAATGTTACCGCGAGTTCGACAGCAAGCAATCCAAACAACGTGGTGAACTTGATGACCGGGTTGAGTGCCACCGACGAAGTGTCTTTGAACGGATCGCCGACGGTGTCTCCGATCACGGTTGCATCGTGCAGAGGCGTTCCTTTCTGTTTCAGGTCGACCTCTACGACTTTCTTTGCGTTGTCCCAAGCGCCGCCGGCATTGGCCATAAAGATCGCCTGGTACAGGCCGAAGATCGCAATCGAGATCAGGTAGCCGATAAAGAAGAACGGCTCAACGAACGCAAAGGCAAGCGTGGCGAAGAAGACGGCGAGAAAGATATTGAACATACCCTTCTGTGCGTACTTCGTGCAGATTTCAACCACCTTTTTGCTGTCGGTGACAGATGCCTTTTCGGCGCCTTCGAGGTGAATGTTCGCCTTGATGAACTCCACCGCGCGATAAGCGCCGGTGGTAACGGCCTGCATCGAAGCGCCAGTGAACCAGTAGATCATGGCCCCGCCGGTGATTAATCCGAGCAGGAAGGGCGCATGCAGCAGCGAGAGGTTCTGCACGCCATGGGTCAGTCCATCGGTGAGGGCCATGATGATTGAGAAAATCATCGTGGTTGCGCCTACCACGGCGGTTCCGATCAGAACTGGCTTGGCCGATGCTTTGAAGGTATTGCCGGCTCCATCGTTGGCTTCCAGCAGGTGCTTGGCGCGTTCAAATTTCGCGTCGATGTTGAAATCCTTCTTCAACTCCGCTTCGATGCCCGGCACATTTTCAATCAGCGACAACTCGTATACCGATTGGGCATTGTCAGTGACCGGACCGTATGAATCGACGGCAATCGTGACCGGACCCATTCCAAGGAAGCCGAATGCAACCAGGCCAAATGCGAAGACGGCTGGAGCAAGCATCAGTGCATCCATGGACGGGCCCGTGCTGAAGTAATAGCCGAGCGACATCAGCCCGACCATGCTCAATCCCAGCCAGTAGGCCGAAAAATTGCCCGCTACGAGTCCCGACAGAATTCCCAGCGAGGCTCCGCCTTCCTTTGCCGAGGTGACAACTTCCTGCACGTGGCTTGAACTGGTTGAAGTAAACACCTTGACCAGTTCGGGAATGACCGCGCCCGCCAGGGTACCGCACGAGATGATTGACGCCAGCTTCCACCAGAGCGTTCCGTCGCCGAGGGTGGGGATCATGTAATACGAGACGATGAATGTCAGGACGATAGAGACGATGGAAGTGATCCAAACCAGCGAGGTCAGGGGCGCCTCAAAGTCCATCTCATCCGAGTTGCCGTACTTCGCCTTGGCGATTGCACCGTTGAGGAAGTATGCGCCGGAACTCGAGACAAGCATGGCCACACGCATCACGAAGATCCATACCAGCAATTGCACCTGCGTCCGGGGATCGTGAACCGCCAGCAGGATGAAGGTGATCAGGGCCACGCCGGTAACGCCGTAGGTTTCAAAGCCGTCGGCGCTGGGGCCAACGGAGTCGCCCGCGTTGTCGCCCGTGCAGTCGGCAATGACTCCAGGGTTGCGCGCGTCATCTTCCTTGATTTTGAAGACGATCTTCATCAGATCGGCGCCAATGTCGGCAATCTTGGTGAAGATGCCGCCGGCAATACGCAGGGCCGCGGCGCCCAGGCTCTCGCCAATCGCAAAGCCGATGAAACAAGGACCTGCATAATCGCGCGGGATGAAAAGAAGGATGAACAGCATGATGAGCAGTTCAACCGAAATCAGCAACATGCCGATACTCATGCCGGCCTTGAGCGGAATCGCATAGACCGGATACGGCTTGCCGCGCAATCCCGCGAATGCCGTCCGCGAGTTCGCGAAGGTGTTGACGCGAATGCCGAACCACGCCACTCCGTAGCTGCCCGCGATGCCTACCAGCGAGAATCCCAAAATGATCGGCAGCGTTACCCATATCGGCTTATTCGGGACCGGCGCCAGCCAGCCAAAGTACATCGAAATAATGATCGCGATGAAAGCCCAGAGCAGAAGAATGAACTTGCCCTGCGTGATCAGATATGTCTTGCAGGTCTCGTAGATCAGTTCGGAGATTTCGCGCATGGAGCGATGGACCGGCAGGTTCTTCAACTGCACATAGATCGCAAGACCGAATAACAGTCCGCCGACGCAGAAGAGCAGTCCGATCATCAAAAGCGAGTGTCCGTTCATGCCGAAAAAATCTACGGTCGACAAGTCGGGCAGCACCAGGTTGGCTTCGCCCCCGCCCGCATGCTCAGGTTGCGCGTTGGCAAGAGTGGGAAGCAGCAGGGCCAGAAGAGCAATGCCGGTCTTGAAACGCCGCTTCACGAAAGCTTCGGCGCGTTGCGTCAGGGCGCCGGCGATCGTTTGCATTTCCGAGGTTCCGATGTTCACACCGGCCACTCGGCGCGCGAAGAAAAACGCCACGATCAGTGAAAGAACGTTCGCGGTCAGAAAGAAGTAGACCCAGTCCTGTGCTATCACAAGTCCTCCAAGGTGAATTTTTGATTGCCGTTGTGCAGGCAGTCCGACGATCGCGACCCAACGATCTGCGGAAGGCCGCCCTCGCGGGAAAATAGCATGCCGCAAGAGTCCCGGCTCAAAGTCACCCGGAAGGCTATCACCCGTATCAATCACTGTCGAGTGATTGCAGTCACAAGCATCCGATGTGCAATCTTTCCGGGAAAAACAACCTGTTTGAGCCGGTTTGGAACTAACACTTGTAGACACCGCGGGCAGGAGTCTATCAATACTGCATGAGCTCGTCTACCCTGTTGACTCCTCGCCAGGCTGCGGAAAAACTCGGCATCAGCTACCCCGCTCTCAAGCACTGGATCCTTGCGGGCCGCATCCAGACCATCAAGACGCCGGGCGGCCACCACCGGATTCCGGTTAGTGCCCTCCAGGAATTCCTTCCCACCGGCTCGGCTCATCTTGGCGCGTCGCGGATCAGCGGCCGCAACCAGCTTGCCGGTTCCATTGTTGAAGTCAAAATTGACGGACTGCTGGCCAAGGTGGTGCTGGCGATCGGGGATCAGCGCATTACCGCCATCATCACGGCCGACGCCGTCCGCGAGCTGGAATTAAAGGCCGGCGATCAAGCCATCGCCCTCATTAAATCTACTGAGGTCATGATTGGCAGACTTTAAAGACGGGACAACGGAACAGGGACCGACGGGACACGAACGGACTACTCGACGGGAATGTCTATTTTGTCGCCAGGCAGCGGTTCCTGCAGATTGTTGCCGTTGATCAGCCTGGTCTGTCCATCCGGCAGCGGGTGCAGCTTGAACAGCACCAGGGTGTTGCGCTCCGGATCGTCGAAAGCCCGGAACTCCGCCACCTGTTCGAGCGAGTAGTGGGTGTGAATGTCTTCGAGTGTCCCGGGGTCGATGTCATTCCACGTCGCCCACCAGCCGGGCTTGTACACGGCCAGTTTTGTTCCGAGGTCGGGAAACGCAGTCGTGCGCATGCTGAAGTCATCGCACAACGTCTGGATGTGAGTGATCAGCGTGAGCTCGTCTCCACTGATCGACACCAGCAGGCGGTTTCCGTTCGGATGCTGATCGATATAGGCAGTGAGCCGGCGCGCGGCGGTCACAAACGTGTATTCAGGATGGGTTACAAAGCTAAGCGTTTGCGCGCCGTTCACCCCCACAGCAATTACCGTCACGGCCGCAGCACCCCACCCAAGCAGGCGCAGCAGGCCTGCCTGTGAAGTGAGAGCCTGGATTCCCATCGCGACAATCAGGAAGCAGAACACGGCAACCACCGCAAAATAGCGCGGCTGGGGATGGTTCTGGTAGGTCATGAAGACGATATAGCCCGCCGCGGCCAGAATGCATGCACCGAAAGCCGGGTCGATCAGCAACTCGGTTCCCCAATGCGTCCGCTTGCTGAACACGGTGGCTGCCAGGAGCGAGGCCACGATCAGCAGTCCAGCCAGCGGGATGAGAATGTGGTCGATCCAGATGGAACCGTGGAACGACCACCAGAAGCTGAGCAGGGGCCAGTAGAACTCGGTGGGTTTCACATATTTGTTGACGAACAGCAGATAGCGGTAATCGCCGAGATATCCGAACCCAACCACCAGGGCCATCCATGCGCCGAAGGTCACGGCGAAGGTCACGGCGGCCGCCGCAGCGCAGCGCAATGCGCATTGGTGGAACCATGTGCGGAGGCTCGATCGGGTTGTATCCGACGATGCGTCGGCCCGGTCCCAGAACGGTGCGAAGATGGCCCACCCAATCGCAGGAGCCAGAAAGACCGCCGTCGCCTTGGTCAGCATCATCAGTGTGAAGAGCACGCCGATGATCGCCGCCATGGCTACCGGCCTCTTCATTAGCGGAAGCCTTACCGCAAGATTCAGCGCCAGCAGCAACAGCATTGTGAGCAGCGGCTCGAGGATCGCGAGCCGGCTGAAGCAGTAAAGAAAGGGGCTGGTCACCATGAGCGTCAAGGCCAGCAGCGCCATCCACCTGGGCCCGCGCAGCCGCAGCAGCGTGTAGCTCAGCAGCAGGTTGGCAAAGAAGAGGGCGACGGCCAGCCCGCGCGCTGCTTCCACGGTGACGCCGGTAAAGAAAAACAGCACCCACTCGAGAAATGGCCACACCGGAACCGCCGGCGCAGGGTTGAAGTCCCCCGGAACATACCAGTTGCCGAACAGGTGTGCGCGGATCGCGGCATTCCCATACCAGCCTTCATCGGTGTACTTGGCCCAGTCGATATGCCACGGTGTGTGGTTAGGAAAATCGGCGGCAAGATTCAGGGCGTGCATGGCCGCGAATATGCCGATGAAGACCACCCATACCGCATAGAACCAGCGTTTTGACACGATCGCCAACAGATCTCACTCCGCTGTAGCAGAAGATCCTTCTCGCTGAGTTGCCGGGAATGGATCAAAGTATAGCGCTTGAAGCGAAACGGTCTTCTGCCCGGTGGGATGCACGTTTGAGGCGTCGAAGCGCCACCAGCACCCGCAGTGCCGAAAAACTATTCGTAGGCCAGCGCGTCGATGGGATCTTTGCGTGCCGCCATCCATGCCGGATAGAGAGCCCCGAAGATTGCGCCGCCAAACGCGATCAAGATGCCCCGGCCGATCCAACCAGCACTCAACTCGAACGCGAAAGTGGAGAACTTCACATGGAGCATCGCCCGCACTCCGTATGTGGCGGCAATGCCCAGCAGAACGCCCGCAGCAGCCAGCAGAGCGGTTTCGCGAAGAACGACGCTCACGATCATAGCCTTGGAGGATCCGAGTGACTTGAGGATGCCGATTTCACGCGTGCGCTCCAGCACTGCGGTATACATGGATTGAAAAATCACAAGGAAGCCAACAATGACGGCGATGGAGATGACCACATCGAGGGCAATATCAAATCCAGGAAAACGCGAAGGAGTGTATTGCGAAACCAGGTCCTCCATGGTCTGCACTCTATAGGTTGCCAGACCCTTGGTGTCGTGAATCTCCTGCATGATCAGGTTGTCGTTTGCCGGGTTATCGGCCTTCAGATAAATAACGGAAGCTTTGCCATCGGAGCCAATCAGATTGCCTAGAGTATCGATCGGCACCATCCGGCGGCCGCCCTTGCCGTTCTCCACGATGCCGCAGACGCGGAATGTGTGGTTTTTGATGGTCATTGTGTCGCCAACACGATAGCCCTTGCCGGAACGCGCGTAAATGTCGTCAATGATGACGTCATCGGGGGTTTGAAATGGCCCGCCGGACAGGAATACAAACGGCCTTAGCGCGTTGTAGCTCTTGTAATCGATTCCGTAGAGGATTTCGACCGCGCTCGACATGTTGAAGTCCGTGATTACCGGCGCCGCTACCTTGACATGCGGCAGAGTGGCAAGAAAACCTGCCAGCTTGGCCGACATGGGCGCGCCTCCTACCCCGGCAATAATGCTGGCATTCGAAGGCATGACGACAACGTCCGCGCCGATTCCATTGGTGCGATCCCTCTGGCTGTCGAGCATGCCCATGAAGATGGCGACGATGGACAGGATCATGACAACTTCAATCGCCACGGCGGTAACGCTGATCAGTGAACGTAGCGGACGATGCAGCAGGTTGGCGATGACGAGCTTGTTCATGGGTGTGGCACGGCTCCGGAAAGGACGCGCTCAGGGCTCGCGGCCTTCCTGTCAAGGGTATCAGCCGAATTGCCGGTAATCTGTGGGTGTCATGCAACACGTGGCCCCTCCGAAAACCGCCCGATGAGCTTGCGGGCGATTTGCACGATTCAAAGTGATGCAAATCACTTTTGACCCCTCTAGCTCGATGATAAGAAAGGATGATAAAGTTGTTCTAATCGTGCAATGCCATAAGTAACTTGCCTGTGGATTTCTCTCGGGCTATGATGTCGGGACTGGTTACCAAATGAGTACTTTTGGGGAAGAGCTTCGGACGCAGCGGATTTCGCGCGGTATTGCGCTGGAGCAGATCACTGCCGTCACCAAGATCAGCCAGCGCCACCTGGTTGCGCTGGAACAGGATCGCTATCAGCAGCTTCCCGGCGGAATCCTCAGCAAAGGCATTGTGCGCGGATACGTCAGCGCCCTTGGCCTGGATACGCGCGATTGGACTGACCGCTTCTTAAAAGCCTCCCACGAAAAAGGCGCGCCCGTCGATCCGGCAGCGGACGGCTGGGCTACTTTTGCCTCCAACGTCGGCAAAGAGCGCATGGAGCGCCGCGAAGCCATGGAACAGCGTCTCCGCTGGCTCGGCGCATTTGCTCTCGTCGCCGTGGTCACACTGCTCGGTTTCTTCACCATTCGCTACTTTGGCGTCCACGCCGGCTGGTGGAGTTCCGTGATCCCCCTCCCCCACAAAGCCGACGCCGTCGTCTCCCATGTCGCCGCCTGGATGCGCCGCTAGCAAGTTCCCTTCCCGGATCGAACCGGTCATTGAAAGCCCTGCTAGTTCCTCCGCCCAAATAGTACCGGCAATCCAGCCGCGCAGATCGGTTTGCGTCAGGGCTCGACTTCAGTCGTGCCGCAAAGCCCCGAAAAGCGACGGGCTTCAGTCCTTGAGAGAAGCTTCAACTCAAACTTCCGTATCGGCGGTCACTCAGGCCATGCTCCAAAACGAGCAGGTTACGCTCAGTGAGCGACTAAGCGTTAGCGTGAGCTAACGGGAAAAACCGTGCCTGCGTCGATGAGGATTCCCTGCTGCCTGAGGTTCAACGATTCCGAATTGGGGCGAAAATCATCCTTCTGAACGTCGGAATATGTCATGGGACGTAGGATACTCGATGCGTTACTATGAACCTAAACGACACCCAAGGCTCAGAGGCCCGTCTCAGATGAATTGCCGAATAGCTTTTGCTTTTCTCACCTCGCTGGCGCTTGCCCCGACGTTGCACATCGTTGCACAAAATGCACCCGGCGCTCTCCCACAGGATCCGATGGCCCTGATGACCCTTGCGCACGACAAGAACGGCCTGGTTGGCTCAGAGATAAAGCCATGGCACATCCGCGGGACCTATCGCTCGTTTGACACGAAAGGAAAACCCGAATACGAAGGCACCTATGAAGAGTGGTGGGTCAACGCTACCAACTACAAGCTCAGTTTCACCAACCCGAAATCCACGCAGATAGATTTTGCCGCCGGCGCGGTTCTTCTTCGCGATGGCTCCCAGGAATGGCAAAGCGGTCCTGAACTCCTGTTGCGCGCCAGCCTTCTCGATCCCCTACCCGACGTTTCGCAACTCAAGGAATTCACATTGCAGCAACGGGCCCAGGCCGTTGGCCAATCCAACATCGAATGTGTCAGCCTTACATATCCCGTCCGTCCCATGCTTCAAGTTTTGAGCAACTACTATCCAGCCGCATGTTTCGGGCCGACCATACCGGTTCTTCGCATTTATTCGGAGGGAACGTCAACCCGAATCATCTATGACCACATCGTCTCGTTCCAGGAGCATTACCTGGCGCGTCAGATTCAGGTCTTCGTTAGTGGCAAGCTTGAAGCAGATATGAACCTTGACGTAGTCGAGACCCTGAAGGAGTCGCCCGACACCGTCCTTGCTGCTCCAGCCACCGCGCTTCCAGTCGATCTGACGAAGATACTGTTCAAAGACGGAACTAGGAGCCGCTGGCCTACACTCCTGAAGAAGGCCGCTCCCGTGTACCCCGAGGAAGCTAAGTCCATGCGCATCCACGGTACAGTCAACATCAAGGCCACCATCGGGCCGGACGGCCACGTCGAAAGTATGCAGCCTATTGACGGTCCCGGTATGCTGCGCCAGGCTGCGCTCGATGCCGTGCGTCAGTGGATTTACAGGCCGTTCGACATGATGGGACAGCCGCGGCCCGTAGAAGTCGAAATTCACGTCATCTTTACCTTGGGATGAACCGCTGGGCAACTTTCAACTGGGGATTGCGAGATTTATCGGAGTTATCGCAGCTGTTCTCTCCGACGGACCCTCGGCGCGTGTGGGGGCCTACTGAGTTCTCCTGGCCTGCGGCTGGCCGTACCCCAGAGAGTTTTCCTGCACTCATTTCTTAAGCGAGCTCACGTTGAACTTACCAATGCGACCCTTGTCTCCCACGACGAACGGGAAAGACAGTGCACTCCAGTTCTGGCCTGCATCTTTCGGCTCATTTGGCACAGGCTCAAGTGCATGCCACCGTTGGCCGTCGTCAGCAGAAGAATCGGTTCCACTAGGACCCACTGCTATCCAAACTCCCTGGGCGCGGAAATATTCCACTGCAAATCGGCTTGCTCCTGGCCCTGTAATGGCGGGCTTCCAGCTCTTTCCGCCATCCCTTGACATTACTGCGGATCCAATACCTGTCGAAGAAGCTCCGACTACCACGAGTATTGTCTGCACGCTCCCAGTAGACATACTAAGTTGGGACCGGGCGGCAATCGAAAGTCCGATACAATCCGGATTTGCAATCGACAACGGTACAACTGTTTTGGACCATGCGACTGGGCATTCCCCTGCGTTTTGGGCTCCTGAGCCGCAATTCGGGTATGTCTGGTAAAGGTTGAACGAAGCAGGCCCTTTGGTGGCGAACATAAGAAACGGCCCGACAGATATAAGAGAGCCGTTGTTCGAAAAGATAGCCTCACCCTTTTCTGCTTCGAGACCTGGGTCATTCGTGGAGAACCAATTTCCGCCTCCATCGGAGCTATAGAACATCGCGATTTTCCCATCGACTTGATCGCCAAGAAGATAAAGCTGGTTCCCCGTGACGTGCCGAATACTTTTGAATGAGCCGCCATCATCAGGGTTGGTGAACACGAGTTTCCACGTCTTACATCCATCACTGGTTTTGTATATCCGGGACAGACCACCTTTGCCAGTTGAGATGACGACGGCTGAATTCTCATCGAGACCCTGAATGCCGTTGAAATCGAGCTTTTCCGCCGCTTGAGGGATTGCGCATGGCAGCCAGGTCAGGCCGCCATCAATCGTGTGAAGAACAATGCCAGATTCACCACTAACCCAGGCGATTTTATCGCTAAGCGCATGAACGCTCTGCAATGAGGCCGTTGCGTGTGAATCTTGGATGTCCCATTGGCCGTGGGCTTGCGTTGCGAGAAAGGAAACAGCGAGGCAGATGATATAGCGCATGATGCGAGCTTAAATGCTCCGACAGCCTGGTTCAACGAAGCAGAAGGGTGGATCCGCATTAACGACTGCTGCCACGAAACTGATGCTCTGGGCGGGTCGTGGCCAATCCGGAAGTTTCAGCCAAGCGCAATGAGTTACCAACCACCGATCCTTCCGGTTCCCGTCACGATCACAATCCATTCCCGGGCCCAGCATCTTCCTCTCAGCAATATCTGGTTCGTTTTTGCCCATTCGGTCGACCGAGCCGCCCCCCGTTTACCCCCCGCAATCCCCACTGGCCGCCCTCTCATCCCCATTCGCTGACGCCCTTTGCCCTGCGGCCTTTCTCCAATTACCATAGAGAGATGCGCCGGTATGGCCCTCGGTCTGCCGAAGCGCGTTGTCTCCCGCTGCCGTTGCATACACCGCAACTGCATGGCCCTCATCGAGCGTCTTCAGCCGTTTGCGGCAGGCAATCACCTTGAATCCCTTCAATGGGGAGGAATGCTAAGTTGAGCGATCGTTTTTTGTTTACCTCTGAATCGGTCACGGAAGGTCATCCCGACAAAATTGCCGACCAGGTTTCCGATGCCATCCTGGACGCGTGTCTCGAACAGGATCCTTACAGCCGCGTGGCAGCCGAAACGCTGACTGCTACCGGACTCGTGGTCATCGCCGGTGAAATCACCACCAAGGCCTACGTTGACTTTCAGAGCCTCGTCCGCGGCGTTGTCGCCTCCATCGGCTACGACAATGCCCTCTACGGATTCGACTCCAACACCTGCGCGGTCATCTCGTCAATCAACAAGCAGTCCGGCGACATTGCGCAGGGCGTTGACACCGGCGGCGCCGGCGACCAAGGCATGATGTTCGGATACGCGGTCAACGAGACTCCCGAGTTGATGCCCGCGGCGATCGCGATGGCCCACAAGCTTACCCGCCAGCTCAGCCTGGTGCGCAAGAACGGCAAGCTGCCCTATCTGCGCCCCGACGGCAAGAGCCAGGTCACGGTGGAGTACGACGAGAACGGCAAGCCCGCCCGTATCGACGCCGTCGTCATTTCCAGCCAACATGCTGAGCACATCGGTAACGACGAACTTCACGCCGATGTTCTCAAGCACGTGATTCAGGCAGTGCTTCCCGCCAAGTGGCTCGACGAGCACACCAAATACCACATCAATCCGACTGGCCGCTTCGTTATCGGCGGACCGATGGGCGACACCGGTCTCACCGGCCGCAAGATCATCGTTGATACCTACGGCGGCGCGGGCCGTCACGGCGGCGGCGCTTTCAGTGGCAAGGACCCGACCAAGGTCGATCGCTCGGCTGCGTACGTGGCGCGCTACATTGCCAAGAACATCGTGGCCGCGGGTCTCGCCGACAAGGCTGAAGTCCAGCTCGCTTACGCCATCGGCGTTGCCGAGCCGGTCAGCGTGCGCATCGACACGTTTGGCACCGGCAAGGTGGGTGAAGCCAAGCTGACAGAGCTCGTGCGCAAAAACTTCTCGCTCACGCCGAAGGGCATCATCGAGAGTCTCAACCTGCGCCGCCCGATCTATCAGAAGACTGCGGCCTATGGTCACTTTGGCCGCACCGAACCCGAATTCACGTGGGAAGCGACGGACAAGGCCGCGGCTCTCGCAGAGCAGGCCGGCGTTTCGGTGGCGGCGAAGTAGAACAATCGTTTAATCAAGACCATGGGATCCTCTCTCGGGGATCCCATTTTTTATCTGTGGAATTCTTCGCATCCCAGTCCCGATGAATTCATTTTCTTTTTATCAATAACCGCGTGGGCCGGGGTTTCCTCGTTTTTCCAGAAGGTGTAGGGTGGCCTCCGTACGTGAAAAAACCGGAGGTTCCCCCATGGCAAAGTCCGTGCAACCAATTCCTGACGGATATCATTCCGTTACGCCTTATCTGATCATTGGCAAAGGCAAGGCAGGCGAAGCGATCGATTTCTATGCCCGCGCCTTCAACGCCAAAGAAGTCATGCGAATGCCCGGGCCGGAGGGCCGCATTACTCATGCCGAAATCCAACTCGGCGACTCGCGAATCATGCTGGCGGACGAATCCCCCAGCATTGACGCTTACGGACCGGATCACTTCAAAGGATCGCCGATCACCTTGATGGTCTATGTGCCCGATGTGGATGCCACCACCAAACAGGCCGCCGCTGCCGGCGCAACGATTGTGCGGCCGATCGCCGACCAGTTCTATGGCGACCGAACTGCCGGTCTCAAAGATCCATTTGGCCATGTGTGGTATCTCGCCACGCACATCCGCGACGTCTCCAAGGAAGAGATGGAGCAGCACATGCACGCAACTGCGTAAGCATCAGAGCGGCAGAGACAGCGAAGGGACTTCGGCAAGGAGCCCCTTTCGCGTTTGTAAAGCCGTCTCTATGCAGGGGCTGGCAGTGGCTCGGTTCCTAACGATAAGTCGCGGGAAGCCAGGCGCTCAATCGTCACCACCGTGATGTCGTCTTCCTGTCCAAACCCGACAGCCTCCGCAACGATTGCTGCCGCAGGCTTTGTTGACATCGCTTTCGCACGATCAAATCCAAACAGCTCGCCCTTGTCATTCTGCGCTTCAACGACGCCGTCGGAGTAGAACGTGAGTCGGCTCCCAGGCCTGAGTTCGAAACGCTTGAGTTCAAAGTTCCCGCCATCCGCAATACCGAGCGGCAGCGCACCGGCAAGTTCCACCTCCTTGCCGTCAAGATATGGCGACAAGTGGCCGGCATTTGCGATGGAGACCAGGCCATCGCGCGTGATGTGGGCGGAGAGTGCCGTCGCAAATCCGCCCATTGTGCGCCCTACGAGGCGATCGTTGAGTTTGTGCAGCATGACTGCGGGGTCGTCGCTGTCCTCGGCTGCAGTGCGAATAGACCCGACGAGCATGGAGACGAGCATGGCGGCGGGTAACCCCTTGCCTGCAACGTCGCCCACCACGACGAGCAGACCGCCTTTACTGGCTGGCAACACCTGAAAGAAATCGCCCCCGACCTGTCTTGCGGGCTGGTAAACGGAATCCACAACGAAGCCGGGAAAGGACTCGCCCTTCTCCGGAACGATGACCTGCTGGATCTCACGGGCTGCGGCCATTTCGGCTTCAAGCAGCGCCTTCTCGGTGTGCGCGCGGATATGGCGCCGGCTCTCCGTCACAAAAACGTACACGAACCCTGTATATCCAAGAGAAACCGTAATCATGATTGCCGTGCAATCGAACCCGAGCCGGTCTTGCACGCGTTTCGTCTCGGCGGCATTCATCTCCGTCTGCTGCGGCCTGTCTGGAAGCCAGTGGCCTACCACGCCCATCACCACGAACTGCACGGCAAACACCACGATGGTCCCCATCCACCATCGCTTGCGCAGCATCACGCCGGTCACTGCGTAGACCACCGCGAAGAGTCCCGAAAGCACCACCGTGAGCACGAACTTGAGCGTTGCCTGCCGCCCGACATTCACGATGTCGCTCACGAACCCCATCGTGGCGAACGTTACAAACACGGCCAGCAGAGCAATGACGACGGATCTCCGCGGTGTGTTTCCCCAGGGGCTCACATCACTCATAAGATTTGCGCTTCCTCTCGAAATGGGCAGGCATAGCCAATATTTCCGGCCTCGCATGTTCAGACAACGTGGGTTAAAGTCTACGCCAGACGCATGCGATTTCCAGAATCTCTCTCCGGGCCGTCGATCGAAGCGACTCCCGGTGCTTTAGAATCCTTCGGTAGCCTTCTGCGTTCTTATATCGAGGAGAAGACATGCGTTTTTATGTTGTAGCTGCTCTTGTTTTGGGACTCGCCGCAACCGCGGCCTCTGCACAATCCGGGGCGTACTGGGACTATTACGGAAAAACCGGGCCTCTGGCGTGGGGCAGGCTCGATCCTGCATACCGGGCATGCTCCAAAGGGCATGAGCAGTCGCCCATCGATATCCGCGGCGCGCGCCTCAACAAGGCGCTTCAGCCCATTGAGTTTCACTACATCGCCGGCCCCGTCAAAGTTGAAAATGATGGACGGATGATTATCGTGCGCGTAGACCCCGGCAGCTACATTGTCGCGGGTGGCGTTCGCTACGAGCTCAAGCGATTCGAGTTTCACCATCCCAGCGAAGAAGCAGTTCGCGGCAAACTCACCGACCTCGGAGTCGAGCTTATCCACGAGGGCGCCGACGGCAAGATGGCGATTGTCGATATTCGTCTTGCGATGGACCGCGGCAATCCCAATGCGGTGCTGGCCATGCTTTGGCCCCATCTTCCTAAGAAGCCGGGAACAACCCAGACGGTCACCGATATGGTGAACGCCGGAGGCTTTCTGCCTGCCGATCGCGGCTACTGGACCTACATGGGTTCGCTCACCACGCCACCCTGCACAGAAGGCGTTCGCTGGTTTGTCTTTGAAGACGACATCAGCCTTAGCCTCGAACAACTGCGCGCCTTTGAGATGCTTTTCCGGATGAATTCACGTCCTCTTCAGGACACGCATGGCCGACGCATCGAAGCCAACGAATAGGATTCATTCCGCAAGCGGGCTAAAGCAGTTTCGGAAAAAAAGTCTACGCGTATTCCGAAACTGCTCTAAACGTCAGCACAATCCCCTGCTCGGCGGGCAGGTTACGCGCCGTCACGCCTGTCACATCCTCAATCAGGTAATGCGCAGCACGCAACGACTCGGCATCGTGAGAGAAGGTCGTCGCGATCACCGTGCATCCCGCCGCTCGCCCCGCCTGCGTACCGGATTCCGCGTCTTCAAATACCACGCACTCCTCTGCCGGCAGTCCGAGGAGCGCAGCGCCAGCCAGATAAGGCGCCGGATCAGGCTTACCCTGCGCAACATCATCGGCTGTCACCAGTCGCGCCGGCACCGGGATCCCGGCCTGCTCCATCCGCATTCGCGCCAGCCGCTCAGTCGCGCTGGTCACGACCGTCCATCGATTCTCCGGCAGCGCCTGCAACAGTTCCAACACGCCTGGCAGGACGGCCAATCCTTCGCCATCGGCGAGTTCGATGTCTTCAATCAGGCGCAGTTCCGCTTCGCTATCGAGGTCGGGCCGCAGCAGTGCCGCCGTTTCAATCGCTCGCCGTCCATGTGCCGTCTTGCATGCATATTCGGGATCGACGCCGCGCAGTTCGGCCCACTTCGTCCAACTGCGCTCCACTGAACCGATCGAGGAGATCAGGATGCCGTCCATGTCGAACAGCACGCCCTTGCACCGAATCTCGACAGGGGAAGAGGCGACATTGCTAGTCATGCTTCGATTGTAGCGAGGAGACGGGCTCACTTTTTTTGCCCAGCCGCACTTTTGGCAGGCGCGAAGCTGACCGTCGGCGGGTCACCGAACTTGATCGACGCGGTCACGGATCCTTTGCGAGCACCTTGCGCTACCTGGTTTTCCTTCAAAGTCACGCCGCCGTCGCCAATCGCCGCATCGGCGGTCCAGTGATCGAATCGCGCCAGCAGCGGCGGAACCGTACTTTTTGCTTTGCCGTCGCGAGCGGCGATCCCGCCTTTCTTCCACTCGAAATGCAGGGTGCCCTTTGCCGACTCTGCCAGATCGTCTCCGGCAAATCCAGTGAGTGCCACCTTGCCGTCGCCATCGAAGGTGGCGCCCGTGCACTTCAGCTCGAATAACGCGCACAAGTCAGCGGCACCTACCTTCGTGAACTGGCCATCGAAGGTGTAAGCGGGCTTGTCGCCGTTTTCAACACTGCCGGTCATGTGGAGTTGCCCACCGAGCAACCCGGCGTCGACGCTTGTAATTTCCGCGGATTCAGCCGATATTTTCACGCCCGCTTCAAAATCCTCGAGCGTTATGGGGCCGAGATCCAGCGAATCCGCTTTCAGTGTTGCTTCAAGCGCAGGCCATGGACGCGTCGACGAAGGCGTCAGCCGCGCGATCACCGTTGCCAGGAGCGTTCCCTTCTTCTGCGAGCCCAGCAACGTCGCCTGCAGTTCCGCGGCATCCAGCGAGCTGAAATCCACATCCACCTTCGGCGAGCATGGTTCGTCTGCAGCCTCACAAGCCGGAATCTCCACCCGCGCGGTCCCCTTGAGCGGACCGTAAGCGAAGGTGACCGGGTCCCAGATCATTGCGCCGCCGCCCAGTTGCAGCGTCGCATCCGGAATCGTTACCGCGTTGGCCAACGCATCGGTTTTCCAATTCGCATTGTGCAGAGTGACGGTGCCGGTCAATCTATCGGACTCTGGAAGAGCCACAACCGCCGGTCCTCCGGGCGCGGCGCTCGCACCTTCGGCGAGCAAAACTTCCGGCGCCGGCAGCCATGGTCCCTGGATTGCCAGGTCCATCGTCAATGGATCGCCCGCAATCGCATCCAGCAGTCCGCCCTCCTTCAATCCAGCGGCATGGGCAAGCTGCCGAACGCGCGCCGGCGCCCCTGCTCCACGAGCCGTAATCTGGTAGCCGGTCAAGCTAAGGCGCACCGTAAATACCAGCGGCGTGGGCGCTCCGGCGGGCACGTTCGCGGTTCCGGCCAGGACGCTTCCCTGCCCGTTCGCGCTGGGCGCAGGATCGAGCAGGACTTTCTGAATCTGGATCGGCTGGCTCAGGCTTCCGCCGCTGAGCTTGAGTCCATCAACGGAAATGCTCCCGCTTAACGGCGACGGGATTGCCGCCTCTTGTTCAGCGGACCGGGTTTTCCGGCTGCGATGACCGGGCTTGGCCTGGGCCACGGCCACAGGAGCGGTTGCCTCGTAGTTGAGCTTGCCGCTCAACGTACCATCGGCTGCAAGCCCCGCTCCCAGTTCCTGTCGCACAGTTCGCAATGCATCCAAAACCGCCTGCGCCGGAATCCTATCGAGTACGAGAGAAACCTTTGGCTGGCTGCTGCCGGGAAGGTTGCCCTCCAGCCGCAAATGCCCGTCCCCGAGGGGCGAATCACAGACCAGCTTGTCAATTGCACCCGCAGAGTAGTGATAGGTGAATCCGCAGTTCGCATCGAAGTCCAGCGGGGCAGCCGGTGCAAACTCTTCGCGATGCACGCCTGTTGCACGGAGCCGTGTGGTGACCTCAGCTGAATCCGCGGTGCCATCCAGCTTCATTTCCGCCGTTACATTTCCGCGCCACCCGGCATCCGATCCGATCAGCAGTCGGCTCAATTGCCCCATCTGCGCCTCGCGCCATTCCATTTCCACATGCACCGGCATCAGGCGAAGCTCCGGCGCACGGCGCATCTGTCCTTCAAGCTCAACGATACCAGTATCGCTCAAGTCGAGATTGACATCGGTGCGCGCGGGTTGGCCCTTCAGCCTGACGCGCCAGTCGCCGGGATTTTCCTCCCAAAACGAAAGGTCGGCGTTGACCAGCGAAAACGGCAGCTTTTCAACGCCTTCCTTGATGTGAATGCGGGAGTTGGTCGCCTCGAGATACGGCAGCGTGAAGAGCCTTCCCTGATGCGTTCCAATGCTCTGCGAATGCGCGGCGGACCGAAACAGCGTGTCCAGATTCCACCGGCCATCGGGAGTGCGCACCAGGTTCAGGCTCGCCTCGTCTACGCTGATCCGGCTCATCTCCAGTTGGCCGCGCCACAGCGACAAGAGACGGATTGCCGCCGTCACTGAGTTGGCATGGAGTACCGGTTCGGCGCCATAGGAGGGATCCTCCTCCACCGTCAGATCGGTGATCACAAAGCCGGGCCGCGGCAGAAGCCGCAACTCCACTCCCGACATGAGCACGGGCCTCCCGAGCGAGTCCGACATCGCCCGCGTTATCCGGCTCTTGTAGCGATTGATGCTGACCAGCGGCGGAATCACAATGATCGCCACCAAAATCGTAAGTACGAGAGCGGCGATCCATAACCTCGATCGCCAGCGTCTCCGGCCTTGCGCTTCTTTCGTCATGTGGTCACGCGTGGTCAGCAGACGGTTCCAATTGGGCCAGCTTGCTTACTGATAACTGTAAGCTGACAACTGACAACCGTGATCTAGCGTATAAGGTGCAGGGTCCGTTTCCAGCGCGTATCGGTAAAGAAGTGCAGGGCCACGTGGCCCATCCACTCAATGCTGTTGCCGACGCCGGTTTCATCAAACTGATGCTCGGGGGTTATGAACGACCAGTAGTTGAACAACGGCCGGCCCACAATATTTTCCCGTGAAACGAATCCCCAGAAGCGGGAGTCGAGGCTGTCATGGCGATTGTCGCCCATCATGAAGTACTTGCCCGGAGGAACAACGAGGTCCCCATCCACCACGTGGTTTGGCATATCCACGGCCCAGCGTTCTGTCGCGCCCATGTCCACGGTCATCGGCACTGAGGGAAAGTCGTCAAGGTAATCGCGATAGTTCTCCGGCGTGGTGGGCACAGCGTGCGGTTGGCTCTGCGCCACTCCGTTGATGATCACGATCCCGTTGCGCAAATGTATATGATCGCCGGGCACACCAATCAAGCGCTTCACAAGGAAGAGAATCGTCGGCTTCCCATCCGCATCCAGTTCGCCCGGCTTGATGAACACCACAATGTCACCGCGCCTGGGTTCGCGATAGTGCACCAGGGGCATCCATCTGGTTGGCGGCGCCAGCGTGATGCGGTCCACCACGAGGTGATCGCCCACCAGCAATGTTTGCTCCATCGATCCTGAGGGAATCACAAAATTCTGCGCGATGAAGGTGAGAATGAACAGCCCCACCACCAGGACGGAGCAGATGCTTGCTGCCGCTTCAAATGGCGTTTCTTCTTCGTGTCTCTCTTCGGGAGCAGGCTCAACTTCGGACGGCGTCCTGGCTGGCAGCGTATTTTTCGTGGTCATCCTGTCGCTCTGTGCCCAGATGGCTGGCGGCTACTCTGCGGACTCCCGCAAGTCCTAATGCACGACACGAAAAATGCGCTTCCAGCGCGCAAATGCCGCGAGGCGTGCCGAGAGTTCCCTGTCGTGTCCGAGTCTATCATCCGCGGCCTGCTGCACATCCGTCGTCGACGGGCGCCGCACCGAGAAGTAAATCACCAGCGGGCGGGCAATAATTGCCTGCCGCGGAACGAATCCCCACGAACGGGAATCGAAGCTGTGATTCCGATTGTCCCCCAAAACGAAGTACTCCCCAGGCGGAACCACAAGTTCCCCGTTTTGCGTGAGCGTTTGCATCTGCTTCCACCACTCGGGGTCAACTTCAGGATCCGTGTAGACCCTGGCCGGAAAATTATCAAGAAACTGGCTTGGAGCCGCGGGCTCAAAAGCGACGTACGGCTCACGAATCGGAACATCGTTCACGACTACCTGTCCGTTTTGAATGCGCAAGTGGTCGCCGGGAACGCCGATGACCCGTTTGACGAGGTAGGGATGGGGCTGGGGATGATGAAAGACCACGATATCGCCCAGCTCCACATCGCGATACGGCAAGATCCAGTGCTGGAAACCATGTTCGTTCCCGGAAGGCGCGAAGATTTGCTTGTTCACCAGCAGAAAATCCCCGACCAGCAGCGTATGCTCCATGCTCTCGGAAGGAATGAGAAACGGCTGCAGCACGAACGTGAGCACAAACAGCGCCACTACCACCGTTCGCATGAGCGAAGCAAACGCTTCAGGCACCGTGGGCAGGTGATGCCAGATGTGCTCTCGCGATCGCGGAGGAGCCGCTGCGACTTGTGCAGGAGCGCTCATTCCGTCTCTTCTTCCTCCTCGAGCAGAATGTCCGCTTCATCCATCAACGTCATCGTCGTACTGGTCAGGCGGGCCAGGGCACGGCGCGCAGCATCCTGCTCGGCATGCTTTTTCGTGGTGCCGGTCCCGCGCGCGAGTGGCTTGCCGGGTTGGCCCTCCGCTGACTTCAAGCGCACTTCGACCAAAAATCGCTTGCGATGATCGGGACCGCTCTCGCTCTTCACGCGGTAAACCGGGGCGCCCGCTCGCTCAGCCTGCAGCCTTTCTTGCAACGCCGACTTATAGTTCCCGAGCGCCGCGCCGGACCGCAATTGCTCTGCCAGCCGCTCCACCGCGTCGCCGATGACATACCGACGCGCGAAATCCCGCACCGGCTCGAGCCCTGCATCCAGAAAAAGCGCGCCGATCACCGCCTCCATCGTGTTTGAAAGCACGGTGCTCTTCCGCCGCAATCCGCTGCGATCTTCTCCGCGGCTCAGGCGTAAATGATCGCCCAGGGCGACCGCCTTGGCAACCTTGGCCATATGCTGACGGCTCACCAATTGCGCGCGCACCCGCGTCAGCTCGCCCTCCTGCCACTCGGGATGGCTTAGAAACAACGCCTCCCCCACCACCAGGCCGAGCACCGCATCTCCCAGAAACTCCAGCCGCTCGTTGTCACCGGCCTCCCGCAGCGCATCGGCGCCCTTGTCCTGAGTCTGCTGCTGGCTCACATGTATCTGATTGGCAAGGGACCTGTGGGTCAGTGCGCACACAAGTAGTTCGGGCCTGGCAAAGCCATGCCCCAGTGCAGCTTCCAATTCCGTCAATACTGCTTCCACTTACTCCCCAAGCAATTGGGGACGTCCGGCTTCCGGTCTTAGATCGGGGTCGGCCGCCCGGCGCTTGCGAGCGCGTACCGCCAGCGCCCTGCTCCAATTATTCCTTAGACGCGCGGCCCACTCCAAGTGAAGCCTCCGCGCCCTCATGCAGCACGATCATACTTGCCAAACATTGCCGGCACCTTGCGCTTTCCTGTGCTCAATGCAAGACATTCGCGTCCCGCTTGCTGAAACTCATCGTGGCCACGGGCAACCCCGTCCCATTTCCAACCTGCTGCCAGCCCGCTGCATCTAGTCACGAAAGTTGGCGCGTCCGCGCTCTGTAGCCGGGCGTAATGTTCGCGGCCCTTTCGGAGAGAGAGATCTTTCCGCGAGACAACTCAATCTGGAGTAGACACTCATGAATCGCACCCTTGCCTGTGCCGGAGCGATCGCTCTCCTGGCACTTCCACTTTCGCTCAACGCGCAGCAAGACCAGGCACCTCCGCCTCCTCCACCACCCCCGCAGTATCAGGGACCACCGCCGCAGTACGCTCAAAATGCGCCCAATGCACAAAGCCGCTACACCAATAATCACGGCGAAATCGGCATTTACGGCGACTTGTTCCGCGTGAAGCCCTCCGGAGGAAACGGCGTTAATTTTCTTGGGCTCGGAGGTCGCGTCGGTTTCAACGTCAATCCCAACGTCGCGCTCGAAGCCGAGATGAATTACGACTTCGAACAAAACTACACGACGATCTCAAACAACGGGTCGACCACCGGGGTGACCAGCACGACCGTCACCAGCAGGACACGTCCCATCACCGCTCTCTTCGGACCGAAATTCCAGTTCGGCACAAGCGGGCCGTTTCGCGCTTTCGTTACCGGCAAGCTCGGCTTCACCGAATTCAGTCACACGACAACCAGTACCGTATCCGGAAACACCTTTGACAATGCGTTCGATCAGTTTGGCGGCGGGACTACTCACCTTGCTGTCTATCCCGGCGGCGGCATCGAGGGATTCTTTGGACCTATCGGACTTCGCGCGGAAGCCGGCGATCAGATGTATTTCAATAACGGAACTTACAATAACCTTCGTGTAACCTTCGGGCCTACTATCCGGTTCTAATTTGAATCGGCTGCACAAAAGCGTTGGGGAGTGCCGATGGCACTCCCCAATTTCATCTCAACCGAAATCGCTGCTCTCAAATATTCTGGCGCAGCATCTCTCCCGCCAGATACTCTGACGCGCGCATCGACAGCGACAGGATTGTCATCGTCGGATTCTGCCACCCCGCGCTTGTGAACTGCGCACCGTCCACCACGAATAGATTCCTGTGATCGTGAGACTGGCTGAATCTGTTGAGCACGCTCTTCTTCGGATCGTTCCCCATACGGCAAGTGCCAACCTCATGAATGCTGTACCCCGGCGGGTTCGGCTTGTCGTTTTTCGACAACACCTCGAACCCCGCGGCCTCCGCCAATTCGCACGCCGTCTCCACCGCGTCCTTCGCCATGTTGAATTCGTTGTCGGTGTACTTCGTATCCACGTGCAGCACTGGAATCCCCCACGCGTCTTTGCGGTCTTTATCAACCCGCACATGATTCTCGTAGCGTCCCAGCACCTCGCCCATGATCGTCATGTAAAACCCGCTGCCGTAATACTCGTCCATCTTGCGCTGCAGCTCGGCACCGTAGGCCGTAAAGTTTCGCGCGCCTATAGGCCCCGTCGAAGCCGTAGTGTTCAGGGCGTAGCCGCGTAGAAATTTTTCGCTCTTCGTGTCGATGTTCCTGAACCGTGGAACGATCGCCGACGAACCCATCACAGCCTTGAGGTTGCCGTTGCGTCGCGCCTCCGGAACCGAGGCGAGTACGCCAGGGCCATAAACCTGATCCATCAAGTAGCGGCCCACCAGACCGCTCGAATTCGCCAGGTTCGAATTCAGCAGCAGCCTCGTGCTCTCCAGCGTCCCCGCTGCCAACACCACGATCCGAGCCTTCACGCTCATCTCGCGATGCGACAGACGATCGACAAAATTGCATCCGTTCGGTAGCCCTGTATTTTTGTCGACGGTAATCTCGCGAACCACCGCATTCGCAATCGACGTCAGCTTTCCCGTCTTCTCCGCATCCGGCAACAGCAGGTTCACCGAACTCGCAAGGCCGTCGCGCCCCTGCGCCGAGCGCTGCTTGCACACCGGAATGCCGCGCGGCTTGGCCACATCGATAAATTTCCGCAACGCTGAAGTCCACGGCGCATCATCAAGGATAAAATTCCCATTCGGCAATTGCGGCGGTCCATCCAGCGCGCCGGTCACGCGAAAGATTCCCTCCACGCGCGAGTAGTAGGGCGCCAGATCCGCATGACTGATCGGCCAGTCTTCGCCGAACCCGTCGTGCGATTTCGCCTTGAATTCGTAATCGCTCAACCGGAACGACTGGCGCGACCAGAACAGCGACCTTCCACCAAAGAGGCGCACGCGCACCCAGTTGTAGGGCTGGTTCTCCTCAAACGTATAAGGCACCTCTCGCTCATCCACCCACACATTCGCGTTGAACCCGTTCGCCTGGAAGACATGATCCACCCGCCCCGGCGGTCGAAACCCGCGAAACGGTAGTTCAAACGCCGGTTTCTTCTCCGCGTCGTGACTCACATCGGCTACCGGCCCCGCGTTCAGCATCAGGCAGCGAATCCCATACTCGGTCAGAATCTTCGCAGCCATTCCCCCGGCATGCCCCGACCCGATAATCAGCACATCATATGTCTCATTCAGCATCGCAGTCGTTTCTTCCTTGCCCCCTGGCTCCTGTATTACCGCGGATACGAAGGCATCGGATGATCAGCTTTAGGCACTGCCTGCACGTGCGGCGGCAGACTGGCGCAATCCGCCTTCTCGAGCGAAATATCCGGCTCGATCGGCGACCAGTACAACTCCTCCTGCGTTCGCGGCTCCGCGCCCACTTGCGGCGCCGCGAACCACGCCTTCGAGTTCACCGTCGCTGTGCGGATATCGTCATGCGCAATATTCACGAAGCCCGCGTGCTTCTCTTCCGGCGGATGATCGTTCATCCATGTCCGCAGCCACGGCTTCAGCAAGGCATCAGCCTGCTCGTCGGTCAGCTTTGCAAACTCCACATTGAATTTCTTCTTCGCCTCCGCATCCAGCCAGTCGAGGCCTTCGCTGTAAACCTGTTTGCGTGTATCCGGCGAATCGCCGATCAGAAAATCCAGGAAGATCGGGGTTTGCGCCTGCACGGCTCCGGGCTTCTGGTCTATCGGCGGCATCAGGACATCGCTCAGCCGCGTCAGCGTGGCCATCTGCTGCGGCGTAAAGAAACGCAACTCTGCCAGGGCGATCTGGTCGGCGTTCTCCACTTGCGGAATCGGCGTCTTGGGAGTGAGCCCCAGCAGCCACGGCACGGGCGCGGGCGGTGGCGGGGCAGCAGTGGCAGCCTGTTGGCTCAACAGCAGCTTGGGAGAAGCACCCACAGCAATTACGGCGCGAACAAAATCACGGCGGCGCATCGGCCCTCCTGGGGACCACACCACGCTAATTGGCGACAAGGGGAGACGTAAAGTCCCAAGTTGGACGTCATGAACGAAGTTTTGTGTCTTCTTACCCCGCCGAGGAACAGAAGACGTTCCCGGGTGGGTACGAGGTTGCGCTATTGCGGGTTGGGGGCAGGGGATGCGGGCTTGGTGGGTGTGGCGGGCGTGGAGTCGTCGGCATCGTCGTCGCAACTGTGGCCCTTTACGGCATACGCAGTCTTCACGCCTCGTTCGGCCGCAAGACGCGTATCCTGCTGCCCATCGCGTGCCGCCAACGCCGACTGGTACTCCGTCAAGGCCTGATCGCGTTTGCAGTCAAGGTCCAGCATGCGCCCCAGATAGATATGGGACCACGCGATCAGCCGCGGCTGCTTGCTGGTTGCAATGGTCTTCTGGAAATCGTCGATGGCCACATCGGGATGGCCGGTCATGATCGCCACCCGTGCCAGGATGAAGTCTGCCCGCGCCTCCTGCGCCACCGCATCCAGCGAATCGGAATGATCAGCAAGTGTCTTATGCGCCAGCGCGCTCGCCGTAGCTGCATCTCCCTGCGCCAACTTCGCCTCCGCCAGGTCCAGGCCCGTCAAGTTGCGGGGACTACTGCGCTGCAGCACATCGCCGTCGGCCTGCTGGTCAAACTGGGTTTGCCGCGCTCGATGCGCCTGCTGATCGACATCCATCCCGTACACCATCTCGCCGATGGTGTCGCGCAAACTTGCAGGGTCTTTTTCAAACTGGATCAGCTGCTCAAAGAAGTATTGTGTCAACACATATCCTTGCGCCATATCGTGATGCACCGCGGCCACACGCACCGCTTCCATCTTTTCGAGCGTCAACTGGCGCTCATGTTCGTAGCGCGGCAGATCGGAGCGTTCGACGCCCGCAGGAATCCTGTATTCCGGGATTCCCGTATCCATCGTGCGCGCTTCAATCGCCTTGATCAGGCACTCCACCACAAGCGCCACCGTGTCTGAGCGGTATCGGAAATCGAGGGGAGCATCGCGCACTTCCTTCAAGATGGGCTGCATCCGGTCGATCGCGTTCGTCCGCGAAAACAGAAGCGGCTCAATCACGTAATGCAGGTAGGTGTGCCGCACGTCATTCATCGGGATGGTGCCGTTCACCGGTGAGACCACCACAACGTAATCGGTCCCGTAGATGCGCGCGTTCACCAGCCTGGGCGACAGCAGCGGTTCGATCACCACGACAAACCGCCGCCCCTCGTAGGTTGTCGCCGGCATCTTGAGATAGAGGTTGGTCGACACAATCATCTTCGACAGCGGATCGTGCAGCTTGTCCGTTTCCTGGTCGTAGGTGTGATGCGCCGCCAGCCAGATTCCATGCAGATCGACAGCTTCTGCGAAGTCGCGCAGCAGGGGAACAATCTCCACCACCTGCGTCGAGTCGGGCGGCATCTCCGTCAACTCCACCGTGGTTTCCAGCGCCGGCGGCGGACTGAGATACAGCGCCAGCGAGATGTACTGCGAAATATCGCGCTCCGTGCCCGTCATGCGATGCTGTGCAATATACAGGCAGACCTTGTCGCGCTTGGTCCGCGCATCTTCGCTCTTGGCCAGCGCGTCATTCATCTCCTGGCGCACGCGTTTGCGAATCGGGGCGCTATCCTCAAGCCCCTCGTCATATCCGCAGGCATTCAATGCCGCAGCCATCATAAACACGGGCTCTGAACTTACCAGCGAGATCATGGGACCCGCGGGGTCGACGAGCGAGGGGGCCTTCTCCTGTACCGGCTGCGACGACGAACTCTGCCGGTTTGCCGGAGAATTGCTGCTGGAAGATTGTGCTCCGGCGCGCAAAGCGACGGACGCGGCGAGAAGGAAAATGGCGGCTGCAACAACGACTGTGAATTTTGGCAACGGGCTGTACGGCATCAAAGGACCTTGCCTGAAGTCTACGGCATTTCGGTGGTTTCGCGCCCGCAGTCCAGGGATCCGACTAGGGCATTCTTCTCAGACACGGCCTACACAACCTTTGTGTCGGATGGGCAATCGCGCGTCGTACCGGTTAGACGATGCAACCCCAAAAAAAGAAAGGCCCCGCGAGCCATAGCGGCGCCAGGGCCTTTGATATCCAACTTGATTGAGTTATCCGCGAACCGAAACACCTGTGAACGACAGGACCGCAAGCCCGCGCACCGGCTGACCGAAGAATCGTGCCGGCTCAAAGTGGCTCCAAAGCAGCAGGTTCACCACCTGCGCACGCGTGTTGTCATCCACAGGACCGGAAACGATACGGTAGTCGTAAACTTCGCCCTGTCCATTGATATACGCCTCGACCACAACCGGCCCGCCTGCGGCGCGGATCTGATCGTTGCTGCTCACAGCCGAAGAGAGGTACATAAATTGCGGCGATGTAGCATTTCCCAGGGGTTCGTCTTCGCCCCGCGCCACCTCAGGCCGCGTAAACATTCCCACCAAAACTGTGACCGTACCCAGCAGCAGCACGGCGCTCGCAAAACCCGCTGCAGCCTGCAGCAGGAAAGGGCCGACCGTGTTATACCATGCCAGCTTCCAGCTCTGCAGGACGCTCTTCCGGCTCCGCGCACGCTCCTGGCTCACCGCCACCCGGATGCGCAACAAAAGATCTTCGGGCTCCGCGACCGGGCCAAGCGCGGACAGCGACATCTGCGTCTGCTGCAATCCCGTCCACTCTGCCGAGCACTCTCCGCAGGCTTCGAGGTGGGCGCCGATTTCCTGCATCTCATGCCCCGTAAGGCGGCCATCAAGATACTCTGAAAACTTCGATTGGATGGAGTTGCAACTGCTCATCGCGCCTCCCCTCTGACGGGGATCTCAAATGCAGCAGGCGTTGCCGCCTTTTCGGCTGATTGAGACTTGGTAAGAATGGTCCGCAAAAGGGCCCGTCCGCGAACCAGCCTCGACTTCACCGTTCCGAGATTCACGCCTTGAATCTCAGCCACTTCTTCGTACACAAATCCCTCGATGTCCCGGAGTATCAGCGTGGTTCGAAATGGCTCAGGAACCTGGCGCAGCGCGGCTTCGACCCGTGCCCTGTTTTGCGCATGCATCGCCATCTCAACCGGCGATTCGCCAGGATCGACCAGCATCTCCTTCAGCTTGATTGGGACACCGCAGCAGCTGTCCGTCATCTCCTGTTCAATGGGAATCTCCTGCTGCTTGTGCCGCATCCACCAGCGACGCTGGTTCGATGCCTCGTGGAGAGCAATGCGATAAATCCATGTGCGCAACGACGACTCCCCATGAAAACGCCCCACCCCGCGAAAGACCTTGACAAAAACTTCCTGGGTCAAATCGGCTGCGTCGGCGCGGTCATACGACATCCGCGCAAGGAGCGAATAAATCGGCTGATGATAATGTGCGATCAGCCAGGCAAAGGCTTCTTCAGAGCCTGCCTGAAGCTCAGCGATCAGTGCGGCTTCCTCCGATCGAAGTGAAAGCGCGCTCGCTAGATTCCCCATGGTGAGATCCGCCTGCAATTCAGCTCCCCCCACGTTACCGCATCAGCGATAAGTTTGGCATCAGGGAACCTTCGTCATCGCCGGCTCCGGCTTCCCCTGACCACGCTCCCGGCCAAACTCAGCCGGATACCAAACCACTGTGCGCGGGAGCGAAGCACCAATGCCTCGCCTGCCTATTCTCTTAGACACCGGCACCCCCCTAAAGTGTTCCCGGTCACGACTGTATTTTCTTCTCAGGGCCCTTCTTTCAGGGGTTTACGTCGTAAAGACGATCCGCTTGCCGCTCTCCTTGCGGTTCCAGGCCGTTTCCACCTCCGCCAGCGGCACCGGTTCTGCCGCAACCCGGAACGTCCCGGCTGCCGCCATCGAAAACAGCATGGGAATCGCCTCGAGAACCTGCTGCAGCGGCACGGACCCGAAACCGCTGCCCATCAGTTTAAGGTCGATGCTGCGCAGTGTAGAGCCCGGAAGCCTAATAGCCGGTCCGGCGCTCTGCCCCACCTCCACAAGGCGCGTTGAGCGCGCCGCATTGGGATCGAAGCCTTTGGCCAGCGCCTCCAGCAGCAACTCCGTCGGGCGCCCCCAGAGATAATCGATCACGACGTCTATTCCCTTCCGTGCTTCAGCCGCAAATGCTTCGCGGATGGCATTGTCCTCCCCGACCAGGGAAATAACGCCGTCAAGATTCTCCGCTGCCAGGGCATCAAGATTGCGCCCGGCGGCAACAATCCGTTTTGCCCCGAGAAGCCGGGCCGCCTGGATCGCCAGTTGGCCCGCGACCCCCGTCGCCCCAAGGATCAAAACCGACTCGCCCTGGCTGAGTCCAGCTCTGTCCCTCATGGAAAGCCACGCCGACATCCCAGGGTTGGCAATGGCCGCGGCCTGCACGTCATCAATATTGTCAGGCAAAGGCACGCACCTCGAACGAGGTGCAACGGTGCGTTCGCACATCGTTCCCCATGGCATCCGCGCAAAACCGAAGTACACGCGGCTGCCGCCTTCAAGCCTGCCCACGCCATCGATGCCCGGAATCGCTGGCACTTCGCCCTTACCCGCATAATGGGAACCGCTGGCGAGTGCTTTCACAATCGGGTGTAATCCCGCGGCCCGCACCTGGACCAGAACCTCGCCCTCGACCGGCGCCGGCTCGGGAAAATCTTGATACCGCGGCGCCTGACCCAGTTCGTTCATGACGGCTGCTTTCATGGTGTCCTCCCTGGCGAGTTCAACCCGCCGTCAGCGCCAGGCTTCGGGCGTCAAACTCACTCGATTCAAGCTTAAAACGGCAGCATGGGGAAGCCATCTCCAACGCGCGCCACCGTTTGACGAAACCTCTCCAAGCAGAGACAATGGAGGAGTTGCATTCCTCATGTGGGCCTGTGGCGCAGCTGGGAGCGCGCTTCCATGGCATGGAAGAGGTCATCGGTTCGATCCCGATCAGGTCCACCAATTCTTTCAAGCATTTAGCGCCACCTCCCTTCCGCGACTTTGTCGCATCTTTGTCGCAAATTCCAAAACCACACCGCGAGCCGGCTTCGCAGGCACTGTCGAAACCTGAGTGGTGTTGTTCTCTGGAATCGCCGTAGGCATCCCGATCACATCGCTCCCGGACGAGCTATTCGTCGCCCTTCCCGCGCGTCGTATCATCAGTGGCTGTGGTGCGGGTGACGCCCCCGCCTTTTTCGACAACTCCGCATGGATTGCATCGAGCGTCGTACGTACTCCTGGAAGGAGAACCTGCATATAAACGTTCTCCGTGGTGTCCGTGGTCTCATGCCGCATGAAGCCCTGCACGTCCTTGCTTGATCCCAGTTTCTGAGCCAAGGTCGCGATCGTGCGCCGGATGACCTGGAATGTCAACTTCGGCAATTCCAGTTCCTCGGCCAGCTTGTGCAGCACCCGCTTGCGGAAGTTGCTCGGATCCACTGGACCTCCGAACCGCCCCCGAAAGATAAACGCAGCGGGTGACACATCCTTGCGCTTCGTCTGCAAATGTTCGCGCCATTCCCCCAACTTCTTGAACAGATCCTCACAGATCGGCACCTGTGAGGTGCTCCGCTTGGTCTTGCCGTACGGACGAATCTTCCCCTTGTAGTACGTCTCCTTAATATCAAGGAGCAGCGGTTCTTCCAGGAGGCTCTGCCAACGCAAGGCAACCACTTCGCCCGGTCGAAGAGCGTTCGACATGTCGAGCATAAGCAGCAACCAGTCGCGAAGATTCTTTGCGAGAAGTCTGTCGAGTGCGGCGCGAAGCTGGTCCCAAGTGAGGACGGTCTTATCAACCTCACGCAGATTTGCCGGCACCTTCACCAAACGTGCAGGGTCTTTCGAGAGGTAGTCCTGATCGACCGCCTCAGCAAAAAGAGCCCGCATGTAAGAGCGAATCTGCAACACTCGATCCTTGGAATGGGTTTTGGCCAGCTGATTGAGGTGATTCTGCAGGGTGTACTTGTCGAACTTTTCGAGCCGCACGTCCTCGAACGGGACGATCAGATCTGCCGTGATGATCAGCTTCTTCACCTTGGCAGTCTCTTCTCTCCAGTCCGCCTCCTTCAGTGGCAGGTAGCGGTTTCGGGCAAACCATCCGAAGGTAACGGCGCCGTTTTTCACGGAGCCGTCTTCGGTGACTTGCCCACTCAGTCGGGTGATCTCCTGTGCCAATTTCTCCCGGGCCTGAGATTTGGTCATCTCAGATTTCAGGCCAAGAGCTACCGGCGAAGAGACCGTCTTCGGTTGATTGGTCTCCGGATCGAGGATGGTGCGGCGGAAATAGCCGTACCACTTCTTTCCTCGAAGAGAGACCCATCCTTTCTGGTAAGAAGTTCCCATTTATTCCTCAAATTCTGTGTGGGGGAATAAGCGGGCCGTCCCCATTTTACCGGCGCTTGCGCCTTAAACGTGAGGCCCGTTCCCGCTCTTTCAGGAACTCTTCAATTCCGCTCGCACGGTACCGCAAGGCGCCGTCGCTCATGCGAATTACCGGCAGATAGGGCAATCTCCGCGAGGAGTGGTCCCAGACCCAATCTTTACTAACCTTTAGCTTTAGGGCGACATCCTCGGCGGTCAAAAGGGGATCGACCGTCTCGACTCCCTGCACCATCAGCGCAGATCCCATGGCTCGATTTCCTCCAATCGTGGGGTATCCGGGCCGGTGCGGCCCGGCGAGTGTGGAAATGTTGGGTCGATTGCGATTTTCAGTCAAATCGGCGCCAACTCCTTCCCTACTCGCCGGTCCAGGCGTTGATAGGCAGTGGAACCCGGATTTGACCGAGTTTTGAGTTCACATCATGCTGTCTCCGCGTTCGATGAAGCAGAACTGCAACTTCAACCAGCACTGTGGAGAGGTAAATGTTTGACTCCATCGCAGACCTCGCGAGCAAGTTGGCGGCAACGGGTTACTTCATTGACCCGGTGATGGCCCAGGTTGTCTATCTCGCTGCCAAACTCCAGAAGCCACTGCTGCTCGAAGGACCCGCAGGATCGGGCAAGACTCAACTAGCCGTCTCTGTCGCCGCCGCAGCCAGCACACACGTCGAGCGCCTGCAGTGCTATCGCGGCGTGACGGAGGACAAGGCCATCGGGCGCTTCGATGAGGGCTTGCAGCGGCTCTACATGGAGTTCTCAAGGGGCCAGCACGGGAATTGGCAGACGGTGCAGGCGAACCTCAAGGGGCGGGACTTCTTTCGGCCGGGTCCACTGATGCGTGCGCTCGAATGCGAGCGGCCATGCGTTTTGCTGGTTGACGAAATAGATAAAGTCGACGAGGGGTTTGAAGCGCAGGCGTTCAAACGGGCTGCGAGTTGTTACGGTCTGGGCCGCTACCTGTATAACTTCGCCGAGATATGGGTCCCACTCAACGAATATCGCCAGCCTGTCGAGTTGCCAAACCTTCCGAACTGGGCGCTGCCCAAAAGGAACCTGCCCGCAAAGAGCCATCCTGCGTCTGGCTCACGACCGCCGGCGGCGCAACGTGGGCCGATCGATCAGAAGACAACAGTGAAGATTGAGGGATTTCGACGAATCCTGGGGGATCCAATTCATGGGGAAATCCTCTGGCGCGTCGCGCATGTACGCCAAGCAAACGCCATTCCGAACGCACAGTTTCAAACCAACGTCGCCGAGATGATGGAGCGAGCTTCGCGGGGAGTTAGCAAGGCGCACTCTCTCGCCGAGCAAATTGGTGAGACGTCCTTCATTGCGATCCTCGACAGATTGCGAATCAAGTCGATGACGACGATTCCCAGACTTGAATCGCTGAAGACTCTGGTGGCCGAACTTGAACGGGAGGCGGCCCGAACTGCCGCCTAGTCCCACGCACCTTCAACTTTGGGCCTCTCGGAGGGCTTATGCGCAATGTAGTAATGATTCGACCCGAGCCGGGCTTGGTTTCCATCCCCGTGGAGAGCGCCGTCTTTTGCGGGAACTGCGAGACAGTCTCGACATCATCTGGGCGGCGTTGCGGGCTCTGCGGGTCGGAGGATATATCACGATTGGTTCCCCCGAATTCAGGACCGTGGGATCCGAGCCCGGCTCCAGCCGCAGTCTTGGCCGCATAACAACTGTCAACATGCGTGTTTGCCAGTACCTCGGTTGCATGCTGACAGGCATCCCAAAGAACCTTGGTTGTATGGGGCGACTAGAAGCCCGTTTCCTGGCAACTACGGCTCCAAGTTTCGTTGCAGTGCAGGCGGGATTGTTTCCAGATCGCTGACGGTCCAGGATGAATCCCAGTGCTCGACGTGGTCCGAAAGATCGTCGCCACCGGTGTTCTAGGGCGAATGTCTCGAGCTAGGCTCCGGATTGCCCTCAGAAGCGCGATTCAAAAGGGAGACGACATCCAATAAGCGCTGAGGGGTCAGCTTGCATTACCGTCGGAGCCCAAGGGCTCCTTAGTGGTATTGCTTGTGACTCTATAGAGGCGTACGTTGCTGAATCATCGCAGCTGAAACACTAAACTTTCGTAACGGCTAGAAAAATGGAGATAGTAATGCGCTTAGACCCGTTCTGCACCTCATCCCTGGACATCTCATTTTCTCCTGGGTTTTAACTGCGCAGTCCTTCTCGTGCTCTCCGAATTTTTGACTCTCAGGAGGGGAAATGTGCTCCTTTGATCGCTGGTCGATCCCGGCAATTAGCATCTCTGTGCTGTTCTCGATTGCGCAAATGCCGACTCCCGCGAAGGCACAGATGTCGTGTACGGTAACTTTCGCGTGCCCTTCCGCCGGTGGCGGCTGTGCAAATGCGATGGGTGGGCAAGTTACAACCAGGAACGCGGGCACTTTCGCGTCGACCGCCGATTGCAATACGAAGGCCAGAAACGCCAACCCCAATCTTGGGGGTGTGGGAATTAGTTGCAGTTGCAATGGTGGAGACGCTTCCGCCCCAGGGTCGACTGCTGCGGCGCCAGCGGCGCCTGGCCACGAGTTCGACAGCACAATTAACCGAGCCATAGCGGACGGGATAACCGGTAGAATTTCCGCAGGAAATGCAGTGGGCTTCACCGTTCTAGGCATGCTTGGGAATGCGCTATTTGCCCCCAAAGCTCCCACCTCGAACATCCCGCCGCAGCCAGATCCAGCAGAGGTACAGCGTCAGCTTGCCACCCAGCAACTGAATAACAGTGGCCTTTACCTCTTAAAGCAAAAGAACTATGCAGGTGCGATCAACGAGTTCCAAAAAGCTCTTGCGATTTCCCCGGGCGACGCAAACATCCTTCACAATCTTGATGCCGCGAAACATCAACTGAGAGATGCAGCGTTTGCCGATCAAACGAGCGGCGCATTAGGAGAGCTGTTGGGTCCTGCTCCGGTGCAATTGGGGAGTTCTGGCACGACCTTGAGCATGGTAAACCTTGGTTCTGATGCGAGTGTAGTCGATCTGCGCAGCTCAACTGGGACTACGGTCGATCCCACCACTCTCAAAGGTCAGATCGACAACATCTTTTCCAATGGCGAACAGTCTTCAGCGCCGTCAGACGCGCAATCGCAAGCTCAGGATATTGACAAGGTTTTTGAGTCACCGCAATCCGGGCCGCCGCCGCCTGCGCAGGGAAACGTTGACAGCTTCAACGCCCGATGTTCCGGTGTCGGGCCGGGCTCTGTGGCGGATGCAGCGTGCCAGCAGGGACAGGCAGAGCAGATCGCGGCAAAGCAAAAACAGTTGGACGACATTCTCAACGATTCCTCAGCTTCGGCAGACTTCAAAGAACAGTCTAAGGACTTGAAGGACTCCATCGCCGACCGAAATGCGGCATCGCCTTCCGGTTCCATTCCGGCGGGCGGTGACAACCGGCCGACTGCCGGAGGTTCGACAAATTTCTTCGGGTCGTCGAACAGTGTTGGCCCGGCGACCGCGGGGCTCGACAAACCTGCCTCCGTGCCACAGGTTCCAATCAAAAGCACAACCGATGCGCTCACGAGTGCAAACAAGTCAGGCGCCGCCGCAAATGCCGGCGGCGTCAGCAATGCGACAGGCAAAGTCCAGTCTGGCTACGGTTTTGACACTCCTCCCGTCGCCCCTCCTACGCCGATTGCCATAAACAAGGCTGCCCCTCAAACACCAGGTGCAGTGGAGTTCGCAGCACATATCCCCGCTGCAGCACAGCGTGATCCAGTGATCCAGAACGCCATCCAAAACAGTCTCGCCTATTACGGAAATTTGGACGGAAAGAAGCTCGACACGCAAAACAGACTCAACGATATTCAGCAACAGATAAATAATGGGACTGGAGATGCTCAGGTCCTGGATCTGCAGAAACAGAAGCTCCAGACGGACCTGAATCAATACAACGCAGCTGAATCTACAACAAAAAATCAACTCAATGACATTCTTGTTAAGAACAACTACAAAGTAAATTGGGACGAAGCGGCGACACCTGCCAACGCTAACGCGTCACAATCCGCGAACGTAACGGCAAACAGCAATGGGTCGAGTCCGCAATGATCCGCGTCTGGTCCAAACCAATCGATAGATCAGGTCGACTGCGGAAGTATCTCGGCTATGCGAGTTCTGCGGCTGTTCTGGCCACACTCCTGTTAAGCCTGTCGCCGCAAGTACTGGCCCAGCAGATTCCTGCTCTTACGATATTGCCCCCGGACCTGGCTTCTACCAATCCCGACCTGGCCCAGCGCCGCGCGGAGCTGGTGCGAGAGCGTGCTAGCCTGCACGGCCGGATCACCGACCTAAATGCTCGATGCGCATCTGTCTTGGCCGGCTCAGCTGCGGACGCAGCATGCCAAAAAGTGCAGGCGGAGTTGTCGATCGCCCTCAGTTCCCACATCCAAAAGAGCAGCGATTTCGACGCCGATGCTGAGCCCGCGGTGAGGGCCGACATCGTCATCAAGAACCTGGAGGCGCTGGGAATCAAGTTGGGATGGAGTTTGGAAAAACAGGCGCGCCTCAACGCCGCGTTGCACAGGTTGGGTTTCGATGGCGATCCCAATGTAACTGGAGGCCAGATCCGCAGCACGTGGCAAGAGATCCTTAGCCGCGGCGAGAATGCGGAGCTGTTGCGTGAAGCCTCCAAGGGCGGAGGCCTGGGGTTCGCCGGAGCCGGCGCTCAGACAACCCATGAAGATTGCACCATCCTTGCACTCGCCAATGCGACCGGCCTGCCGTATGGTGTCGTCGCCGCGCGCGCAACCGGACTGATCAGCCAGGAGGACTGGCGCAATGCCAGCGAACGGTCAGATCCACAATCCTACATCGAGAACAAGGGTCTCAACGGCGGGGAGGTGGTCATGATGGCCGAATCCTTCGGTCAGGCTGAGGTGGTACCGAGCACAGAATTCATCGACACCTTGAACGCAGGCCGTCCCATCATGCTCAATGTCGTCCCGTCGAATGGGGACGTGAACAGCGGACATGAAGTCGTGCTTACTAAGACGTTTCAACACGCTGGCGAAACGTGGTTCGTGATGATGGACTCAAACCAGGGACCCAAGCGGCGTCTCTTTTTGAGCGGCAAGGAACTCAATACCATGCTTCAGGAGAACGGTGTAGCCTATCGCCCCGAGCCCGGAACAACCCCGGCTCTGCTGCGCTAGAGAATTTCATCTCGGACGATTCATTGGATTCGAATTCGCGACAAACTTGGAGGCTGGAACGGTGAAAGGAGATCGAGAAACCATGAGCACCATATGCAAAGTCTTGATGCGTGGATTGATTCTTTCTCTCACGTGTCTCCCGCTCTGTGCGCAAACTTCGCCCTCGTCTCCTGGCTCTGCCAGCGCGGATACGAATCCATCGCCGGCCGGTCAAGCGCCGGACGAGGCAACGAAAAAGGTCACGGAGCTGGTCCACGCTGGAGAATACGCCGAGGCGCAGAAATTGACGGGAGGTTTGCTGATTGCCTATCCCGATGATCAGCGGCTTCTCAAGGCCAAGGCTCTTATCGATAAGCTGCTCGTGTCTGCGGGCTCAAAAAGTGCAGTCGCGGCCACGAACCCGGCGCCCCAGCCTCAGACTGATGTGAATGCCGATCGGCTCACCGGGATGGACAAGGTGGACTACAACGCGCTCATCGTACTGGCGCGCCAGGCGCAACAAACCGCTGATCTGGACGAGCAGAAAAGGCTTCTCAGCCAGTTCCTGGAACAAAGCGCTTCGTTTCTCCAAAAACATTCTGACCGGATTCTTCTATGGCAACTTCGGGCTACAGCGGCAATCAGTCTGAATGAACCGACGATTGCGTACCAGACCGGGCAGCAGCTTCTTGCGAGGGGCGCGGCCGACAGCAATGACCCCGGCTTGCAAATCCTTCTCGGCCAGCTAAAGAACAAGGGTTGGCTCGACAGTCGAAAGGTGGCCCTCGACGAGCGCAAGAAACGATTTGCATGGCTCCTTGGGACATGGAATGTGAACTGGAAGTGGTGGTGGGGGGATGTGAATTCCAGAGATCGAGAAGTGTTCATAGCGACTGAGTCTGGCATTGAGGGCTACCTGCTCAGCGCGGATGGAGCGAGGAATTCCGAGCCTGATTTCAAAGCCACGATTCTTGACTCTGGAGACTTGAAGTGGGAATCCTACCTGCCTCCGGACGATACGGGAGAGATGTACGTTTTCCGTTCAATCAGTACCGGTTTCTCCCTGGTCTGCAAATTGGTGATCGGGCGCCGATCAGATCCCAACGGCTATTTCGGCAACCACCGCTTTGACCATGGCCTCCTTTACGTCAATGACACCGGCGCCAAGCCGTTTTATCCCTTCGGTTGGCAGCCAGTGATTTCATCCGAATACGACCGAGATAAACACCTGATGACAATCGTTGTCCAACCTCAGGAACCAGACCCAGAATTGAAGGCCAAGTTTCTCAAGAAATATCCTGTAACGCTACTCTTCAGCCGGAGTGGCGGCTCTTCAGACGAGCAAGCGTCATTGGAGGACGCTTCCAAATGAGTCCGTTCATCGACGACCGTGAGAGATGTTGCAGAAAGACACCTACGAGAAAGAATTTCAGATATTGCATTCTCGTTGCGTTCTTCGTCCTTGTTCCATCTTTTCCCATCCATCCACAAACGGCGCGCGCTGACGCGAACCCAATCTCCGCCATTCCCGTGCCTTCCACGCAAGCCCCGGACGAAGCAACACGAAAAATCACCGACCTGGTGCACGCTGGCAAATATGCCGAAGCGCGGAAGCTGACGGACGGGTTGCTGATTGCGTATCCCGCTGATCAGCGACTCATCAAGGCCAGGGCACTGATCGAGGGAATGCTCTTGCCGGGCGGCTCAACGGGGGCAGCTCCAACCAGCGGCCAGGCAACCAAGCCTGCGACGACCACAAATGCCAACCAGCTTACGGGCATGGACAAGGTGGACTACAACGCTTTGATCGTATTAGCGCGGCGCGCCCAGCAAATCACGGACCTCGAAGAACAGACAAAATTGCTAAGCCAATTCATGGTCCAGAGCCGTTCATTTCTAGAGAGACGTCCAGAACAAATCTTACTCTGGCAGCTCCGGGCGCAGATTGCGGCTAGTGAAGATGACGTATGGGCCGGGTATGAGGCGGGGCAAAGGCTGCTGGCGGCAGGCGCAGCTGACAGCAACGACTCAGCATTACAAAACCTTATGGGCGAGCTTAAGAACAAGGGCTGGTTTGAACCCGAGGCAGCGGTCGCGGCCAAGAAGCAGGAAGAGCTCTCAAGGAAATATGGCTGGATGCGGGGAAACTGGAGTGAGTCATTTTCCATTCCTTACACTTACCGCGCTCCCGATGGGTTCATGTCGAGCATGAAGACGCATACGAACCCAGGCCTGCATGAATGGAAGGAGGAATTCGATTTTTCCAAATCCCTCCCAGTCATTGAGGCATACATCCTCGACGATTCAGGCAAAACAAAGTGGGTGCCCACAAAGTTTACATTGGATGGATCTGGGGACTTGCGTTGCGAGCTTTATATTGATCAGGAACATGCGTACAAACAAGCGACTTCTTGCCAGATCGACGAGAACAGAAAGACCATAACTTTGTCCGTTCTCCGAGATGGTAAGAGCGAAAGCCATCTGCTGACAAATACGGATAGCGCACAACAAGGTCGGGCCACCTCACTTTCTCCTTCGGCGGCGAAGTCGACCAAGACAGTTGCAGCGTCGTTCAATCCCGCAGCTGCTGGCAATTCCATTCCGCAGTCTGCCGGATACGCTCAGCAGCATTCAACATCTCCGGACGATTCCAATCCACAACCAACCTCCCAACGCACAGCAACAACTCGCGCTCCGGGTCCGCTGACATCCGCACCTGCATCGCAGGCGGATGATCCATCCACTATCAATGCTGCGTCTTCGCAATCAGCAAGCTCGATAGGGCCAACAACGGCGATCCTGCATCTTTATCGGCTTTCGCATATGACCGGCGCATTTGTGCAATATGAAGTCGAGATCGACGGACGACGGGTCGCCAAGATCGCCAATGCGGAGTCCGTCAGAGTAGATTTGCCCTCTGGCAAACACAATATCAACGCGACTTACCGGTCGGTGAAATCGGACCGTCCTCTTTACGACCTGGAGATGGAATCCGGCAAGGAATATTGGATCCGTGTCGATCTCTCCGACGGTTTCATTGTGCATATGAGGCTGGTTGTTGTTCCAGAAGCTGAAGCCCGTGAGGAATCGGGGAAACTGAAAGAAATAGCGAAAGGCGACCTGCCGGGTAAATAGAAGCAATGCGACCTATCCGAAGAATGAGGTGGTGAGATCCCATGAGATGCAATGCAACTGCGGCGATTTCGGGACTATTCCTTGGCTTGCTCGTACTTCCGCACCTTGGAGCGCAGGCCACACCCCCGGCTTCTCCTAGCAATGCAATGCCGGGGTCCGGATCGCCGGCCAATCCGGCTTCCACCAATGATGCTGCTCCAGCTATGCCTGCCACGCCGAGTGGCCAAGCTCCGGAAGAAATGACTCGCAAGATCAGCGAGTTGGTTCACGCAGGAAAATATACGGAAGCGCGACAGTTGACGAATGGCTTGCTGATTGCCTATCCCGATGATCAGCGACTCATCAAGGCTAAAGCTCTTATCGATAAGCTGCTCTCGTCCGGAGGCTCAACAATTACAGCGCCGACGACGAGCCAGACTCCCCAATCCGCGACGAGCGCGGGTGCCGAACCCCTCACCGGCATGGACAAGGTCGACTACAACGCACTGATCGTGCTGGCGCGGCAGGCGCAACAAACCACTGACTTGGATGAACAGAAGAGGCTTCTAAAGCAGTTCATGGACCAGAGCAATTCATTCCTACAGAAACACCCTGATCAGCTGTTGCTCTGGCAGCTTCGTGCGGCTTCAGCGATCAGCTTGAATGACCCATTGGCAGGGTATGAGGCTGGCCAGAGACTGCTGGCCTCTGGTGCGGCGGAGAGCAACGATTCGGCTTTGCAGCAGTTGCTCGGGCAACTTAAGAACAAAGGCTGGTTCGAAAAGCAAGAAGCAGAAAAACAGGCGCAGAAGCGAATGGAGTACCTCTCCATACTGGGAATCTGGAAGGGACACCTCTCGAGAGCGGACCACAAGGGACATGAGATCGCGCATTTCGATTGGACCATCGAGTTTTCAAGGGTCCAGGCGGGGATGGAAGGATATGTGACCACCGCCAATGGGAAAAAAGAAGACAAACCGACGCTGAGGGGCACCATCCTCGATTCAGGGGAAATAAGTTGGGAGCGCCGTTGGGGCTCTGATTGGATACCAGTTCAAATTGAAACGGACAACGACCATCGGACCATGAAGTTCGCTTTTAACGCTACCATTAAAATCAATTTCAATGCGTTTAATACAAACGGTACTCCGGAGCAATGCACTCAGACAATTACTCTTACCAAGGTTGCGACACCAACTGCCCGGGGTCCCGCACCTTTGAGTTGACGGGTCCAGCAGCTAGACGTGCAGTCTGGACGGCATTCTGCACCCACAGGCGATCGCGCGGCTTCAGCGTCCATTCCCTCCTAGACGCACAGCGAGTCGATGCTCATGCGCTTGAGAGATATACCCAACCAGCCGAAACGCGACCCTTACCAACCGGCACATCTGCGCCGTGACCTTTACCAACGAGATGCATTGCCGTTCACACAAAGGCAGTTTCTCTACGAATGATGACAGTTGCCGATTGGGAGCCTGGCATCCAATTACATTCATTGCTGTTTCCTGATCCATACTTTCGGAACACCCGCACGCTCTTTGTCGCGACTCGTGTTTTCAGTCGCTTACAATTCGCTGGTGCGATGCCCCTTTCGAGATGATTTGCAGAGGAATCTCAAGGCTTGTGATGTTCCAAACGGCTGTAGCATCGATATCCCTGCGGATCCATTTCGGACCTGCAGGCTCAGCAAACTTATGCTTTAAAGCCAAAAACTTTATGTGCTTTAAAGCATAACTTTGCCGCTTGGAAAGCATAACCTTGCCGCTCCAAATCCAGTAAATCCCGTCATCGTTGGCAGTTGGCGAATTTCTGGGAACAAGGCGTTGAAAGCATAATATTGCCAACAGCGCAATTTACGAGGACAGCAAAGGCGCCAGATTTCAGTGGTGACAAAACAACAAGAAAGTTGTAGTATTGTGCAATGGCCCAGTCTCACAGAGAGGCGTCGCGGCGGCTCTTCGATCTCGCCGAGCAACAGCAAGGCTTCTTCACTACGAAGCAAGCCAAGGCGGCCGGATTTGCCGAAAATACGCATCCCTACCACGTGCAGGCCGGGAACTGGATCCGGGAACACCGCGGCATCTACCGCCTGGCGCTGTTCCCGGCGCCAGATCGGCCCGATCTTGTGCTCTGGTCGCTCTGGTCCCGGAACCGGAAGGAAGAGGTCGAAGGCGTTTATAGTCATCAGACGGCGCTGAGCCTCTATGAACTGTCCGACCTGAACCCGGCCAAGCTCCACATGACAGTACCGGCGAGCTTCCGGCGCAACAGCGATATTCCGGGCATAGTAGTGCTCTATTATCGCGATCTACCCAGGAGCGACGTACAAATCGGACCGGGCTACAAATACACTCGGCCGCTGCGAACGATTCTTGATCTGATCGAAGTTGGTACGGTCGAGCGAACGTTCATACGCCAGGCACTGCGGCAGGCTGTTGACCGCGGTCTGATCACGCGCCAGCAACCTCGGAACGCAGAACTGAGCGAGACCGCACGCAAGATGGTCCAAGATGCACTGCGGCGGGCGGCATAATGGCGATTCCGACATATGCAACGGCGGGAGCCTTCCGCAGAGCCCTGGAAGAACGCCTGAAGAATCTGTCCCAAGCGGAACAGGTAGACATCAATCGCCTCAGACGTCAGGTTGCCTTCGACCGACTGCTTGCGAGGCTGTTCCCAGACGATGGAGCGCCGTGGGCATTGAAAGGCGGTTACGCACTGGAGCTTCGTTTCAAGGCAGCGCGATCGACGATCGATATCGATCTTACGCTGCAGCGCGTGGTAGCGACGGCGGAAGGCGGCGACGCGGTCCGTACGATACGGGAGATGCTGCAGGCGATGACCGACGTCTCGTTCGATGACTGGTTCGAGTACACGATTGGACCACCCACTATGGATCTAACCGCAGCTCCTTACGGCGGCGCCCGCTATTCGGTCGAGACACGTATGGATGGGAGGATCTTCGCCCGCTTTCACCTCGACGCAGGCATTGGTGATGTGGTGATACAGCCTCTCGAAACCGTCGAGTGCCATGACTGGCTCGGGTTCGCTGGAATCGAGAAGCCACGCGTATGGATGATCTCTCGGGAACAGCAATTCGCAGAGAAGGTTCACGCTTACACGCTTCCGCGAAGCTCTCCGAATAGCCGGGTGAAGGATCTGGTGGATATGGCTCTTCTTATCGCAGACAACCAACTTGACCGGCGGAGGGTGATCAACGCATTGCATCTGACCTTTGATCGAAGGGGGACCCACGCTTTGCCAACAAACTTGAGCGTACCGCCGCCAGATTGGCAAACCCCCTTCCGGGCGCTCGCAGAAGAATGTGGGCTGCAGACGGACATTGCTGCGGTCTTCGACAACATGCGCGAGTTTCTCGAAAATGTTCTGGTAGGTGGCATGGAGCAGTGAGCCGGAGATGGCCAGCAGGAGTTCAGAATCGGTTTCATTCGAGCAGCGTGACGAGGAGAACCAGCGGCTGCGGGAAGAGAATGCGAGGCTGCGCCGTGTTCTGGCCGCTCACGGCATCCCTGTTCCACAGTTCGTACCAGACGATGCACGCCCGGTTCCCACGATCACGCCCGCGGCTGTGGAAAACAAGGAGGAGCGCGCTCGCAAACGGATCGCGCTCTTCCGGAGCTTGTTTTGCGGGAGAGAAGATGTCTATGCGCGGCGATGGGAAAATCCCGACGGCCGGTCTGGATACTCACCAGCTGCGCTGAAGGATTGGAAAGCCATCAATTCAAGCAGGGTGGAGGATCGGAAGAAGGTCGATCGGAATACACGGAAATTCCTTCCGTTGAGCGACGTGGTTATCGAAAATCATCTTCTCGGAAAAGAGACTGTTGGCATTTACCCTCTACTCCCGCACGAGACCTGTTGGTTTCTCGCCGTGGATTTCGATAAGAAAACCTGGACCGACGACGCCCGCGCGTTTCTCGATACATGCCAGGAGTTGAACGTGCCTGCGGCCCTGGAACGCTCGCGCTCTGGAAATGGCGGCCATGTTTGGATCTTCTTCGAACATGCAATTCCGGCAAATACCGCACGCAAGCTCGGATGCGCGGTTCTCACGCGGACTATGGAACGCCGGCATCAACTAGGCCTCGATTCTTATGACCGCTTCTTCCCGAACCAGGACACGATGCCCAAAGGCGGGTTCGGAAACCTGATTGCGCTTCCCTTGCAGTTTGCACCGCGCAAGTCGGACAACAGTGTCTTTGTCGATGCCAGGCTCCATCCGTATCCGGATCAGTGGAGGTTTCTTTCTACGATTCGACGGATGTCTGCCACAGCTGCGGAAGAAGTGATCGCCGATGCCCAACGCAATGGCGATCTGATCGGGGTTCGCATCAGTATTGCCGATGACGAAGATGGACAAGATCCCTGGACATTGCCACCTTCACGAAGGCGGATGGAGCGGCCGACTGAGGGACCACTCCCTGAAACGGTGCAGATCGTCCGCGCGAATCTTCTTTACGTGGAAAAGCAGGGCCTGCCACCGGCCATGTTGAATCGTCTGCTCAGGCTGGCGGCATTCCAGAACCCGGAGTTTTACAAGGCGCAGGCGATGCGGCTTCCGACATATGCCAAACCGCGCGTGATCGCGTGCGGCCAGGATTTCCCCCAGCACATTGCCGTACCGCGCGGGTGTCTGACGGAGGTAATGGCCCTTTTGCAGGCTCACAACATCCGGTCCGAAGTTCGGGACGAGCGGTTCGCAGGCACACCCATCACAGTGGAATTCGATGGTCAGCTTCGGCCTGTCCAAGAGCAGGCTGTCGCAGGGATCAGTGTCCACGATGAGGGAATTCTCTGCGCCCCGACGGCGTTTGGGAAAACGGCCGTGGCTGCATGGCTGATCGCCAAGCGCAAGGTCAATACTTTGATTTTGGTTCATCGGCAACAACTACTCGATCAATGGCGGGAACGGCTGGCGATGTTCCTGAATATGCCGACAGTCTCGATTGGACATATCGGCGGCGGAAAGATGCATCGGACAGGGCGCATCGATGTCGCGGTCATTCAGAGCCTCTATCAGAAAGAAGCCGTGAAGGACTTTGTTGCCGAATACGGCCAAGTCATCGTCGATGAATGCCACCACATATCCGCGTTTACGTTTGAACAGGTGATGAAGCAGGTGAAAGCAAAGTATGTCGTTGGTCTCACCGCTACCCCGACGAGAAAAGATGGACACCATCCAATTATCTATATGCAGTGTGGCCCTGTCCGATTCAGCATGAGCGCCAAGGCAATGACGGATGAGAGTACCGGGACATCCTTTACGTTTTAGACCGGGGACATGGTTTACAAGCCCCTTGCGGTGAGAGTGGCTCTGATTGCGGGTTTTCGGCGGGCTTTGCCGGTCTTCAGATACATGATAGTCGTCGCCGTAGCCGTGGTAATGTGGGAATCCCCGCAGGGATTTCCAAGGGGTGTGGGAAGGGTGGAAAGCCGGCTTTATGGCTTTCCATGCTTTCCATACCCCGGCATTTCCATGGCTTGTCTTTCGGCGTGGCCTGAGTTTGAATTGCGCAAGTTATCCAATTCGTAACAGCGTGGCCCAGGGATCATACACGCGCACGGCTTTGGCGGCGTCAAGAGCTGGAAGCCATCGTTGGGAACATCGACGGCTTCACTTCGACATCCAGTCCTCTTCCGGCGGAGGGTCCCTAAACTTCCTCTTGAGGTCCGACCATTGCAATTCGCCAGCTATTGCTCCAGTCAGCACCGCACAAAAAAATACATCTTCCCAGGACATTGACCCCGGCGACCGCAACCAGCCCAACTTGAAACAAAGAATGTGTAGCAGCCTTACGACGGCGTAAGACCCAAGAAAAATGGAGACGTTGATAGCGAGGTAGGGTATATGCCCTCGCTTCTTCATCTTCTCCCAGCGCTCTCGCTGCTTCCGTTCCTTTTCACGTTGCAACAAGCGAAGCCCCCTCGTCGAAGGATAATCTTACCGAAGCCTGCCAGAAGAGGGTCATCCTGCATGGGCATGGATCGGGACTGATTCATTGTCGCATTGCGGGCCTGAATCTCATGTCCGAGCTGTTGAACTCGCCGAGTGCGGTGTTATGGAAGAAGACCCGGTGCACGTCTTCATCCATCTGTTCGAATCCGATCTCTTCGTTGCGCAAAACCTCGCTTACGAATACCCGGCCCTTGTGCCAACTGATGTCTCCGCTGTTGTTCACCCTCCGAGTCTGGAACGATCTGGGATATTGGAAGCTCGCTACCTTGCTTGGGAGCAGCCGAGTGCTCGGTACGTAAATGCTTCCCGGCGTTTCGTTGGCAAGCGCCTCATGCGGCCGCTCATAGTTGAAGACAAGGCGGAACCGATCAAACTTTTTCTGCTGCGCCGTCACCGTGCCCGCGGGTGGCTTCGCCGTGTCCTCTTTCAGCGTGCGGTGCATTCGTTCATGTCTCCCATTTTGCTGGGGGCATCCTGGCTGAATGCGTTCGTGAACGATGCCGAGCTTCATCCATCCCAACGACAACTTCGACAGGCCTAGCAGGCCCACTCCTGCGAATGGAGCTCCGTTGTCGGTGCGAATCCGCTCCGGTACGCCGAACTCGCGCATCGCTGCATCGCAGACGGCGCTTACCTGGGCGAGGTCCATGCGTGCGACGGCCTGGCAGCGGATCAGAAATCGACTGTGTGCATCGGTGATCGTGAATGGATCGCAACGATAGCCATCTCCAGTCAGGAAGTACCCTTTAAAATCCATGCACCAAAGCTGATTGGGCGCAGTCACCATCGAGAACGGTTGCGAGCTGGGTGTGGCGCGCCGTTTCTTCCTCTTTGGGTTGGTGAGCCCGGCCCGGCTGAGTATCTGACCCACCGTACTTGCCGCCGGCCAGTTCACGTTCGGGTTCATGCGCTCCAGTCGCGCCTTGAGCTTCCTCGCTCCCCAGGAAGGGAATCGCTTCCGTAACGCGAGGACCTCGTTCTCGATCTCGGCCGGTGTCGCGTATGGGGAACTGTGCGGCGTGCGCGTCAGATCGAGCAGGCCCTCAGGCCCAACTTCGTCGTAACGCTTGATCCACTTGTAGGCAGTTGGACGCGAGATGCCGTACTCGTGACACAGATCGGTCACGGACATTTCTTCCCTCTGATAGCTCGATAAGAACTGCAGGCGTTGATCCACGGTTCGAGTCTCTTTCCAAGGCATAAACGCATCTTCGTGCGTCAAGCCAAAGCTGGGAAAGCCAACTGTTCTCCGCCATGGTGTAAACCATGTCTCCGGTCTGTTTTGTAAAGCATCTCCCCGGTATGCTCACGGAAATGACCCCTTTCGAACATAGGGTGGTTCCCCGTCACACGGATTTCCGGATGCCGCCCGATCTCACTGAAGTAACGATTCAGGATGTCTACAGTGCGCTGTCGAATGATGCGTCGCGCAATGCAATGATCGCCGACGACATCGTACATGCCATCGAGTCAGAACGTTCGCCTCTGCTCCTGACTGGCAGGACGGAACATCTACAGTATTTCGCAACCAGACTCAGTGGCGCTGCCCAACACGTCTTTGTTCTGAAGGGCGGGATGGGTAAGAAGCAGCGTCGGCTGACCGCAGAGGCTATGGCGGCTGTGCCAGACAACGAATCGCGAGTGATTCTGGCCACGGGAAGCTACATTGGGGAAGGGTTCGACGATGCGCGCTTGGACACATTGTTCCTTGCCATGCCGATTTCCTGGAAGGGAACATTGCAGCAATATGCTGGCCGACTTCATCGTCTCCACGACAACAAGCGCGTCGTGCAAGTCTATGATTACATCGACAACGGGGACCCGATGCTGGCAAGAATGTACGTGCGCAGATTGAGGGGCTACAGCGCAATCGGGTACGCAATCGAACAGGCGACTGACCGGCTGTCTTTTCTTTAAGTCTCACGCCCGTAACCAAACCGTTTCCCCCACCCTCACGGATTCAATTCTTTTCCTTGATCCGGGCGGCCTGCGCGTTGTGTTGGCGGCGGCGGCTCCCGCAGATCATCGTCGTCGATGGCGGGCCAGAATTCAGGAGCACGTATTTCGAGACGCTCCTAGCTGAATATGAGTGCACCAAGAAGGTGCGGCCTCCCGCCAAAGCCAGGTTTGGCTCCATTTGCGAGCGGCTCTTCGGCACCACGAACACTCAATTTGTTCATAATCTGCGCGGAAACACCCAGATTACGCGCAACGTCCGACAGGTCACGAAGAGCAACAAGCCTGCGGGACAGGCGGTCTGGACTCTCAGTGCCCTCCACACCCACCTGTCATCATTCCTGTTCGAGATCTACGACACTATCGAGCACCCGGCGCTAGGTCAGACGCCGCGAGATGCGTACATAATCGGCCTGAAAACAACGGGCGCTCGTGCGAATCGGATGATCTCATACGATCAGACGTTCTTAATGGCGACGTTGCCATCGACTCAGCGAGGCACCGCGAGAGTAATGCCAGGTCGCGGGATCAAAATCAACGGAATGCACTACTGGGCTGAGGCATTCCGTGACCCTTCTCTGGAGGATCACGATGTCTCAATCCGGTATGACCCATTTGATATGGGCACAGCTTACGCTTTTGTGAATAGCCGATGGACGGAATGTCACTCCGAGCACTACGCGGTATTGCATGGCCGATCGCAGAAAGAGATCATGTTCGCGTCAAAGGAGGTGCGGCGCCGAAGCCAGTTGCACTCGCGCGGGCGGTTTACCTTGACAGCGCGAAAGCTGGCGGAGTTCTTGGCATCCGCGGAGGACGAAGAGGAACACCTCGTTCAACAATTGCGTGACAGTGAGGGCAAGGGCATCCGGCAGAAAGACTTGTTCGCTATTCCCGATGCGGTCGTCGGTGAAGGCCTTCTCCAAGGGCCACGAACCGAGACGGCAACGCAGATAACAAAGACCGATCGGCCCGAGGCCACTGCTCTTTACGGAGACTTCTGATGGCGGAAGTGACGAATCGCAACCACGGCGAGCGTGAATCGCGACTCGAGCGTTTTCGTGAACACACCGTAGCGCATCCCCGTCTCGTGAAAGCCAAAGACGCGTTGATGAACGCCATCAAGTGTGCGGAACCAAATTCACTCATTTTCGTGTTTGGACCCACCGGCGTTGGCAAAACGACCCTCCTTCAAAAAGCTGAGCAGCTGATCACCACGGAACTTCTGAACGCACTTCGAGAAGACCGCGAGAGGGTTCCTGTTGCCAGCGTGGAAGCGGTGGCCCCCGAGTCCGGAAGTTTCAATTGGCGAGACCACTACAAACGGCTCCTCCGTCAGCTTGGCGAGCCGCTGGTTGACTATAAAGTGGGTCGGCGCCTTGAAATCGGATCGACACGTGAGAATACTCGGTTCATGCCCCCTCCAAAAGCCGTTGGAGCTGATTACCGACAGGCGGTGGAGCAGGCCATCCGTCATCGCCGGCCAGCCGCTGTGATGATCGATGAGGCCCAACATCTCGGAAAGATTGGCTCGGGTCGGCGACTCCTTGACCAGTTGGACGTGATCAAGTCGATTGCGAACCAAACCAGAACTGTCCACGTGTTGTTTGGAACCTACGATTTGCTTGCTCTCCGCAACTTAAACGGGCAGTTGAGCAGGCGAAGCATCGATGTTCATCTCGCTCGTTATCGTGCGGAGGTGCCGGAAGATCGCCAGATATTCATCAATATTGTGGAGACTTTCGAAAAAGAACTACCATTTCCCGAATCGTCGAAACTCGTTAACGACTGGGATTTTCTATATGAACGAAGCCTCGGTTGCATTGGCATCTTGAAGCAATGGCTTGTCCGCGCCGCCACTGCGGCCCTGCAAAAGGGAAGCCGGAGTCTGACACACAGCGCCCTGGAGTCTCAAGCCCTGTGCATGGCTCAATGCGAACAGATGTACACGGAGGCTGCGGACGGGGAACTCAAGTTAGAAGAGCGAACTGATGCAGTGATGCGGTATCGTAGCAAGCTGGGTTGACCGAGCATGGGCCCGTAAAGGTGACCTCATCATCGCCTTCTCGATTCCGTTTTCGCCGGCCTGGCCACGCTACCCCACTTTGCCGCGGAGACTGCCTGCGGATACTTTCGCGGGAACCTGGCTGTTTACCTTACGGAGGTTGTCGGTGGGAATGTCGCGGCCTTGGCCGAATACATTCATAGTCCGGGCAGCATCCTGCAGAACTGGCTGGATGGCAGAGCAATGCCAAGACTTGAAAGCCTGCTTCGGATAGCGCGGGCTCTGAATGTTTCTGCCGCTGGATTCTTCTTTCGAAAAGCGCCAATTGCGAGCGACGTTGCCACTGCAAAACAATCAGTCGCCGCTTTGGGAGATCGAGGCGTTTCTCCGTCGCGAACTGCAAGCGAGATTGGCAAAGTATTGCGAAGAGCGGTCAAAATGGAAGTCCCCATCAGTCTCTCAGAGGTTGCACGCACACTGGGTTACAAAACCACCGAGAGGCTCTATCAGGCCGATCGAAAGGTCTGCCACAGGATTGCCGCTCGATACCGACAGTCCGGCAGAAGTCATTGGTGGAGAAGACCGGGAGCAACAAGAATCTGCGAAGGTCCCAAGCTGAAACAGATCCTTGAAGAAGCCGCGAAATCCAATGAGCCAGTTTCCGTTCACCAGATAGCCGCTCGCCTGGGATATTCAAACGATGGGTACATAGGGCAGAAATACCCTGAGCTTTGTGCAGCTATCGGGCGGAAGATTGCGGAGAGAAAACAGGCTAGCCTTGGTGAAATGCGCCGAACTCTGGAAAGATCGCTTGAAGAAAATCCGGCACCCACATTGGCCGAACTGACTCAGCGTTTGGGCTGCTCAACCTCAACGACGTTGCGAACGCACGAGCCCGAGTTGTGCGATAGGATATTGGCTCGTTACCGCACTTGCATCGAGGAACGTAGATGCGCACTGAGAACAGCGGCAGAGCTGTCTCTCAATGAAGCGCCGGCGCCATCCTTGCGAAGTGTTTGCGAGCGGCTGGTAATTTCAGCGTGGTTTATGAACAATTACTTCCCAGATGTTCAACGCAGAATCGTTGAACGACATCGGCGTTGGAAGACCGCTGAAACAGTACGCCGCCGCGAACGGCTAGTTGATATCGTGCATGGGATAGCCAAAGAAGTCCACAGCCAAGGGCTATATCCCTCGGCAACCAGAATAGCTGACCGAATTCCGCAGGGATATCGCTGTGAGTGGATGACGCTCAATGCAGCTGTTCGGCAGGCACAGGGGGCACTGGGCATCTCGATCACTGCCTCGTAGCACTTCCAGTAGCCAAATGAACCTCATTTTAACCATAACGTTGCCAAACGGCAAAATTATGCTTTAAATCACAGAATGTGATTTAAAGCATATTTTGGCCGGGAATAAGGCATATTTTGGCCGTTTGCAAAAAACATCTTGCACTGAAAATGTATGTGTGCTACATTGCACCTATACACATGACGAAAGCGGAAACAACAGACGATGTAATGCGCTGGTTCCAAAAGGCAGCAGGAAAGCTCTGGCCAGTGGCCATCGGGTCGCTTTCCCTACGAAAGAGCCCCTGTATTCGAAAGCGCTGCAAACTCTGTGAGTCGGGCCAAGGGCACTCGAGTTATGCGTTGTATGGGCGTGATGAAAGTCGCCGCTTTTCGATCTATGTTCCAGATGAATTAGTCGAGCCATTGGAAAAGGCGGTCCAGAACGGTCGGGATCTTCAAAAGCTTATGGCTGAAGCTGGCCGGAGGTACGCGTTCGCACTGAAGAACGAACGTAGCTCGCGCATTCGAAAGTAGCACGGAGTGTCCTTGGGCGCTCCAACTGCGGAGGTCGCAAGTGCTCAACGATGCAGACTATATCGACTGGTGTTTGCAGCTCGGATTAGCCGAATCGACACGTGCAACGATTACTGCGGCGCGATCTCGTAATCCTACTCGCCGGGTTGGGGGCGGGCGTCAGAATGTCTCCGGCCGCTATCCCAGTCGCAAAATGGGCGTCACTATCCAGTTTGAAAGCCATCGCGTTGAATTGCCGTTGGTCTACGAGATGGAGCACGATCCCGCAGTACTGGAATATTACGATCAGCCTCCATCAATTCCACTTGCCTATCCGACGGCGGGCGGAAGACGGCTGTCGGTCATGCATACCCCGGATTATTTCGTTCTTCGCCACGACTCTGCCGGATGGGTTGAGTGCAAGACCGAAGGCGATCTTGAAAAACTGGCCATCAAGAGTCCACACCGCTACCTTCGGGATAATGCCGGCAAATGGTGCTGTCCGCCGGGCGAAGCTCACGCCTCGGCATTGGGTCTGGACTACAGGGTATGGTCATCGAATAAAGTCAATTGGAACCTCCAGCGTAACCTGCAATTCCTCGACGATTATCTCCGATACGATTCTGGGAACACAGCGGGGTCCATCAATGCCGCGGTCAAAACGATGATCGAAGCAGAGCCGGGAATGACTCTGTCGGATCTCCTGGTGAAGGATCACAGTGTTGTGGAACCAGACGTGATTTACTCGTTGATCGCAAGCGGCGATGTGTACGTGAACCTGAGTGAGGTCGTACTCGCCGAGCCAGCGCACGTCCGCCTCTTTGATAACGCCAGAGCTGCCGCTGAATATAGGGATACATCTCGCGAACTGGAGGAGGGTGTAGGCGACTGCAGAGGTATCAGTGGTCTGACTGCGGAAGCATCGGGCGCACACAGCGAAGCATTTCGGCTATTGGCAATGGCCAGCGAGCGAGATCTAGCAGTGGCAAATCGACGCTTTGCAATCGTCACAAATCGTCTCGAGCGGAGTACAGAACCATGTCTAACTCCAGAGAGGACTGTGCGTCGCTGGATCGCGAAGTATCGAACAGCAGAAAGCCTCCATGGCAACGGATATGTGGGATTGCTGGCGAAGGCCAGTGAGCAAGGGAACAGAACCAGTCGTCTCTCCGAAGAGTCGCGCAACCTACTCGTTCAGTTTGTCGAAAACGACTATGAAGATCTTCGCCAAAAGACGAAGCTTGCATCGTGGGCAGCGCTGAAGCGGAAGTGCGATGAACTTGGCATCGTCGCGCCAACTTACGTTACGTTCTGCACTGCCGTTCGAGAGCGCCCGACGTTTCTGCAAACATTGAAGCGGCAGGGACGACGTGCTTCATATACCCACTCATCGTTCTATTTTGAGTTGGAGCCGACTACTCCCCGTCACGGTGACCGCCCTTTTGAGATTGGTCACATCGATCACACGGAACTGGACGTTGAGGTTGTCTGCTCCCACACCGGCCGCCCACTCGGGCGGCCGTGGTTGACCGTTCTGATCGACGCATTCTCCCGCCGCTGTCTCGCTTTCTACCTCACATTCGATGAGCCCAGTTACAGGTCCTGCATGATGATTTTGCGCGACTGTGTTCGACGCCATTCCCGCTTGCCTCAGACTGTTGTCCTTGATGGCGGGCCGGAATTCCAAAGCACGTATTTCGAGACGCTTTTGGCCCGCTACGAATGCACCAAGAAAGTGCGTCCCCCGGCACAAGCTCGCTTCGGTTCAGTCTGCGAACGACTCTTCGGCACGACGAACAGCCAGTTCATTCACAACCTGCGTGGTAATACACAGATCACGCGCAACGTTCGACAGGTTACGAAGAGCAACGAGCCAACAGGCCAGGCTCGCTGGCCGCTTGGGCGTCTTTGCGATTATTTGTCGTCGTTCCTGTTCGAGATATATGACACCATAGAACACCCTGCCCTCGGTCAGACTCCCCGGGAGGCCTGTCTCAAGGCTCTCCAAAGCACAGGCATTCGTCCGAACAGGACAATTCCCTACGATCATGCCTTCATATTGGCTACGCTTCCAACAACTACGCGGGGTACTGCGAATGTGTCACCTGGGCGCGGGGTCATTATCAACCGCGTGTACTACTGGGCCGAAGCATTTCGTGATCCCACTGTGGAGAATCACGACGTCTCCGTCCGGTACGATCCTTTTGATATCGGCACTGCTTACGCCTTTGTGAAGAACCGTTGGACGGAGTGCCACTCCGAGCACTATACGGTGCTTCAGGGGCGTTCTGAAAGAGAAATCATGTTGGCCTCGAAAGAGCTGCGCCGGCGACGCCAATTACATTCGCGAGAACGGTTCACGCTGACAGCTAGCAAACTCGCTGACTTTCTCGACTCGGCCGAAGCGGAAGAAAAGTGCCTGCTTCAGAGAATGCGAGACCGGGAAAGCGCATCACTCCGACAAAGCAGCCTCGATTCTATACCGTTCGCACATCGCGCCGACGAAGGATCCACAGAGTCAGAATCGATCAATACTACGCGGGAATTGTCGGTGCCCAATCAGGCTAAAGCTACCGCAGTCTACGGAGACTTCTGATGGCGGTCGACCTGCTTCATAAACAGGATGTCTCTAAATCGCCAATCGATCATTTTGCTCCTTCACGGTGGCGCATCCGCGGCTCGTGGAAGCCAAAGAAACTCTGATGAATGCGATCCATGGCGCTGAGCCGAATTCGCTCATATTTGTGTTTGGCCCGACCGGGGTCGGCAAGACAACGTTACGAATGAAGACGGAGCAGCTGATTGATACGGAACTTCTGGGTGAACTTCACGAGGACCCGGCACGGATTCCGGTCGTCAGTGTTGAAGCAATAGCTCCCGAGTCAGGAAGTTTTAATTGGCGCGATCACTACAAACGCCTTCTCCATCAGCTTGACGAGCCTCTGATCGACCACAAGCTGAATAGAGAGGCTGGTTCGGTCATGCGGTTCATGCCACCATCGAGGGCAGTCGGTACTGAATACCGTTTTGCCGTGGAGCAGGCCATCCGGTATCGCAAGCCCGTGGCGGTGATGATCGATGAGGCCCAACATCTCGGCAAGATTCCGTCCGGCCGCCGCCTCCTCGATCAACTGGACGTAATCAAGTCCATCGCCAACCAAACGAAGACCGTACACGTTTTGCTTGGAACCTACGAACTGCTTGCATTCCGAAACCTCAATGCGCAACTCAGCAGGCGAAGCATTGATATTCATCTCCCTCGCTACAGAGCCGAAGATCCGGAAGACCGGCAGACGTTCATCAATATCGTAAAGACCTTCGAAAAGGCCCTTCCATTCGAGGGCTCTTCGGATCTGGTAGCCGATTGGGAGTTCCTGTATGAGAGGAGCCTCGGATGCATCGGGATTTTGAAGGAATGGCTTGTGCGCGCTGCGACAGTAGCTTCTCGGATGGGCCTGAACCGGCTGACGAGAGCGAATCTTCAATCTCAGGCTTTGTCCATCGCGCAATGTGAACAGATGCACACGGAAACGGCACATGGCGAACTGAAACTGAACGAAGGGAGCCAAGCATCGATGCGGCTGCGTAGCAGATTAGGCTTGAGCACGACGCTGCCACAAAGGCGGATCCAACGCAGGAAGTTCATTTGGGCAAATATCGCTCGGCCTGGTCACAGGCTTCCAATACGTGATCTTGTTGGACAGCCGGAGGCAAATGCAACCTCTGCTTGAGTCATGGTCCCTATCACGCCCACTCTTGCCGCCGAGGAGCCGGCTCTATTCTCTGGAACCGATGGGCGTCGGCACCGAATTGGTCGAGAGCCTCACGGGTTATGTCGCTCGATTAGCCGATGCGCACTCAGTGAGCGTGGGGGACCTTGTCGGCAGAGTTCTTGCAGATCTTACGCATACAAAGGATGCAATCATCACGCAGACTGCCAAGGCAGTCAGAGTCGGCGGCCATGGCTTTCGAGCTTGCAACTATGCACCCAACGGCGTTACTGAGACAGCGGTGAAATGGGTTCATGCGCTCGATGCCGCCACCAGTCGACACGATCTGCAAAACCTAACCCTTCTTCCGCTTCGTTATATGGTTCCAGGCCGCTTGTTTAGGCGGCGACGTGCGTGGTGTGCACTTTGTTTTGAACAATGGCGGTCATCCGGGCAGACAGTTTATGAGCCGCTCATCTGGTCAATTCAGGCGGCAGCGAATTGTCAGCTCCACGTACGGCCGCTTGATCGCACTGTGTAGCCACTGCGCGCGCACACTGAGTCCGCTGGGCGTTTTCTCTCGGCCGGGATATTGCGAACGCTGTGATGGCTGGTTAGGTATGTCAGACAGCGAAGGGAGGCGGTTACCTCACGCTCTGGCCGAAGAAGGACACAATGCGTGGTCCACTATGCAGGTGGGATATTTGCTGACAATGATTCCTTTGATCGACCCTATGGGAGCCCGTGCAGCCCTTTGCAGAAGCCTTGCTGCATTTCTCGATCAACTTACCGCTGGCAATGTCGTTGCTCTGGCGGAGTACATTCACTGCCCACCGAGCGTTCTCAGAAACTGGTTGGACGGCACAACTGTTCCCACACTTGAGAATCTGCTGCGAACCTGCAGATTCTTAAATGTTCCAATCGCGAGTTTGGTCGCTTCATCTGGGCCCTCATCAGCAAATGTAGATGCCGCCAAGGAGGCTATCGCACGGGCTGGAAGTCGGGGCGTATCTCTATGTCAGAAGAAGAGCGAGCTCAGGCAAGCGCTTGAGAATGCGCTTCATGACCCGGTCCCGCGAAGTCTCTCAGATGTTGCACGGATAATGGGCTATGCAGACACTGAAAGGCTCTATCAAGCCGACAGAGACCTCAGCCACAAGATCGCTGCTCGATACCGAATGTCTGGTCAAAGTCATTGGTGGAGGAGGCCCGGAGCTGCAAGGATTTGTGAATTCTCTGCGAATCAAAGAACTCTTGGAGCAGTCTCTTAATTCGGCTGAACCTGTCTCGGTTCATCGAATCGCCGCGGACCTTGGCTACGCGAACGAAGGATACATTCGTCAGAAATTTCCGGCGTTGTGCGTTGCAATCAGCAAGAGAGTATCTCAAATGAAGCGAATTCGTTCCCTGAGGATTCACCAGACCCTAAAAGGGGCACTCAATGAGTCCCCTGCGCCGACCCTGGTCGACTTGAGCCGTCGCCTTGGTTATTCAACCTCCACCGTCTTGCGAGCGCACGAGCCTGACTTATGCGATCTACTTGCGAGACGGCATAGAGATAACGTGAGAAAGTACAGATCTGATCTGAAGAGAGCAGCAAGAGCCGCCCTCAATGAGACTCCCATCCCATCGGTGCGCGATCTCTGCAGGCGCCTGGGCGTGACGGTTTGGTTCATGGGTAAGTACTTCCCATCCGTTCGGCACATGATCGCCGAGAAGCGCCGCCGAGTAGCCACGGAAAGCACAAAGCGCCGTCGTGAAAAGTTGCTTCAGGACACGTATAACATCGCCGCCGAACTTCAGAGGCGAGGCGAGTACCCCTCGATAAACCGAATCCGCGAGGAGCTTCCAGAGGGTTCCTGTACCGAATGGAAGACACTTAGTCTGGCAACTCATGCGGCGCGCCAAGCTCTCCGTATCTTAAGGTAGTGCGTCATATTCCAACACCCAGTCTGCCTTCAATTGAGCCCTTCCCACGGGTCATTTTGTCGCATAAAAGCCACCTGTCCGCGAAGCCGGTCATACGGCCCTTGAATGCGATGGCGGCCGGCCGCACATGATCTCAATTCGCGTACTACAAACATCTTGGTTGTCAGTGCGACGATTGATTCGGGCTCAAAGATGCACGGCTGAGCCAATCGAGTGCGGCCTGCACCACCGGATCCCGCGCTGGTGCGACTGCCTGGGTTGCACTTGGAAAGGCGTCATCGGGCGCAAGTCCATCGATGTACTGCTTCCCATTGCGGTCGGCCTGGATGCTGACGGTCAGCCACAATGATGCCCCATCGGAGAGGGTGATGGTCTGGTTGGCGGTGGAGGTCCCCTGCGTGTGCTCTCCGAAGAAGCGCGTATGCGGCCGTCCACGAAAAGCGACCGCCATTGCCTCGCCGGAACTGCCGGTGCTGCGGTCGACGAGCACGGCCACATTGGGACTCCCTTCGATGTGGTAGGGAGCACCATCGACTGCCGGATAAGGGGACGTTTTGCCATTGTCGATTTCGGCCGCGACGCCGTTGCGGTATTGCCAAGTCGCAGACTCCACCGAGTCGGTGAATCCACCCAGGTTGTCGCCCTCGCCCAGCAGGGGACCGATTCCGCCCAGCATCGGCCACATGTTCCCACCCACATTGCCGCGAAGATCCACAATCCAGCCCGCAGGGTGAGACTGATCCAGTCCAGCCAGAATTCTCTGCACTTTGGTTTCGAAGGCCACAAATTCGCGATCGTTTTCAGGAAAGCATTTGGTCAGCACGACGTATCCGAAGGATTGGTTGCCGAGCCGCTCGATGTGGCCTTCGGGCTCATACCGTCCAACGTAGGGGCTGAAGTTCTCCTGCTTCGTGGGCAACGGTTTGGGCACAGGATGTTTCACTTTCTCCTGTTCTTCGAGGGCCTCAAGCGCCGGGGTAGGATGCAGAGAACTGTGATGATCGCCAAGGCTGGCCAGGGCGAAGCGGATGGCGTCGTATGTGCCGACCGTGCTATCGGCGTGCGCCGCCATGGCAAGTGCCGCAGCCCGTGTTTTGGGCCAGTCGACTGTGCTTCGGCGCAGCGCCTGCGTCTGCATAAGGTCCAAAGCGCGGTTCAGATAAGCGATTGGGTCGGACTTCGTGGGGTCGGACGCTACCGACAACTGCGCGGCACAGGTCGCAGGCAAAATAAGTAGCAACATTGCAAATCGAATAGGGCATTTCACTTGTTTGGCCTCCGTCAAAAGAAAGGTTCTGCCCGCGGCGCGACCTGCAAAGCCGCGAATTTAATGTTACACAGTGCGGAACAGAGCAGATCGAGGAATTCTGAGGGGATAGTTGCCTATGGTCGGCTTTGCGGATAGATCGCTTTCGCGTCGAAAAATGGCCAGGATATGCTTTATTCCCGGCCAAAATATGCTTTAAATCACACTGTTCCTTGAGAATGAAGAATCCAATCCAACGAGATGAGGTAAATCCATGAGGAATGTCGCGCGTCTGAAAATGGGTTACTACCCGCTGCCGGAAGCCGAAGGAGTCAAACTTCGCGCTCTGCTCTCCTTCACGGGGCCGGCTTCGGTGATCGATCCCTGCGTCGGACAAGGCACTGCGTTGCAACTCGTGACCGGCGAAGCTCCCGTTCAGCGCTATGGCGTCGAACTCGACGCCGAACGTGCGCGGATTGCCAGCGCCAACGGCATCGAGACCATCCAGGGCAATGCCTTCGACGCCATTGCGCATCCAGAATCCTTCTCGCTCCTTTACCTGAATCCGCCCTATGACTCCGAGATCGGCTCCATCGCAAATCGCAGAATGGAGGCTGTGTTCCTGGAACATACCTACCGCTGGCTGGCAATGGAAGGCGTTCTCATCCTGGTGATCCCGTTCGAGCGATTGCACGACTGTTCTGGCTTGCTGAGTTCCCACTTCGCCGGGCTCACCGTCTTGCGAATGACCGAGGAAGATTCGGTAAAGTACCGGCAAATTGCGGTGCTGGGCCTGCGGCGCGACGTCAGAGGAGCGGCAGTCGATAATAACAAGCGGCATCTTCAGAGCACTGGCATCGATGGCAGTTTTCTTGCACTGCCTGAGTTGCAGCCGGGCGCGTGCCCACAGTATTCGGTTCCTCCATCCGCCGAAGCGGAGCTGAGTTATCGCGGCCTGCCATACGATTTGTTGGAAGACCTGCTGCCGCAATCGGGCGCATGGAGGCAGGCGGCGCCGCTACTGATGCCGCATGAGGACGTTGCGACTGGACGGCCCATCACGCCGCTGCACGGCGGCCATGTCGGGCTTCTGTGTACCGCGGGCCTCTTGAACGGCGTGTTCGGCCAGGGAGACGACCGGCACATAGCCCGCTGGCGCTCCGTCAAGCATGTGACGACGTTCGTGGAACAAGACGGAGACACCGAGATCATTCACCATCGAGAGCGGTGGGCCAATGAGTTGTACCTTGTCTACGCCGATGGGAGGACGCTGAAGCTCACTGAGACGCCGGCGAAGAAGGAGGACGAAGCCGATGGAGAATGCACACCTGCGACTCGGGCTGCTTGAGTACGTGCGCATCACGGAAAGGGCCTCGACCCGCATTCGCCTGCGGGTCGATCGCTATATAGGGGAGGATCGTCAGGCACATCTTCTGAGCGTCTTCGGCAATGACTCGGATGTCGGCGCGATCACCGCGGCTGTTCACGAGAAGGCCGCCTTCAGCCTGACTTTTCCGGACGGCGAGACGAAGGACGTCTCGCTCGGAGAACATGCCTCCTGCTACAAAGGGGCCGTGACTCTGCCGGGCCGGAAACATCCTGTGCGTCATCTGCTGGCGGTGTCCCAGGAACTCCATACAAATGGGAGCGCGGGTCGAACTATCCTGTTGCGATACCGGCGCGAGGAGGCGTGGGCTACGCTGGTGAGCTTCCTTGGACTGCCTGGCGATCCGACATGGGCAGACCACATCCTTGGGATCGCCGAGGGAAAGAAGAGGATCGAGGAGATCGACGGCATCGGTTGCCAACCGGTCCTGATTTCCGCGACGACCGAGGAAGTGCTTGGGTGGATCGGGGATGGCCTGCGTTCGGGGAGACTCGCCTTCCCGGAGAGTGATGGGCTGATCGTCTGGCCGCGAATCGTGATTGCGACGATGTTGGGCCAGTGTGCAACGATTTGAAATGGTCAGGGCTGAATTCTTGCTGGAAAGCCCATAGATACCCGTTGGGCAGAGAGGTTCACGCCGCTGCTGGAACTGCACAAGATGCAGTAGCCAGGCGTGTTGTTGACCACGGCGCAAATATGATCTAATATTTAGATGGTATTGGAGGGCCTATGCCACAGCCAGCACTGAAACTGAAGCAGGCCAGCGCGGTTCTGAAAGTTGAGCCCAAAGAGTTGCAAAACCTCGTGCAATTTGAAGTGGTCAAGCCGAAGTGGGTGGATGGCGCCTATCTCTTTGACAGAGAGACGCTTCTCACAGCGAAGGTTGCGTTGCGCCTGAAGGAGTCCCTGGGAACACGCGCCAATGTTCTCTCCAGGCTCATCGCTGTTTTTCGCGCCTCCGAAAAGAGGCTTCGTAAGGAAAACCCGGAGTACGTGGTCTTTACCTGCCGATTTTCGGCTACCGAGGAGCCGATCAAGCTGGGCGTTCCCTTTCGATCGCTCGGGGAGCAAATCGAGCAGGGTATGAGCCGGGCAGAACTCTACCGCGACTTGCCGCGCGGGCGGAAACGGCCCGGATGGAAGAAGGAGTTCCTCGATTCGCTTTCCGATGCGGCCCAGGATCTAGGGGAGATTTCGGAAGAGGAAATCCAGCGCACGATCCGCAGCTATCGCGCTGAAAGGCGCCAGCCGGAGATTACCGTTGCAGCCGAGGTCTAAAAAGCGAAAGCAACGCGCCGTGGTGGACACGAACGTTGTCGTGGCGGGCATCTCCGCCTTCCGGAAACAATACGTTCCAGGACGGGTTCCGAGCGCCGACCTACTCCACCGCTGGGCCGGTGAGGAACACTTTGTTTGGCTGTATTCGGATCGACCCCTTCATCCATCTGAATTCGCAGTCGAGTTGACTCAGGTTTGGACGAACTGTACAGTTAGATCATCTGAAATGGAGAGATTATGGTGACCACAACACCGAACAGGGATGGCGCGATCGTAGTCTCGGCACTGAGCCTGCGTACCAACCTTGGCAAGATCCTGCGCCGTTTGGATGTCGAACAGCGCTCCCTGGTGATCGAAAAGCGCGGGACCCCTACCGCTGTTCTTCTGAACATCCGCGATTACGTTAAACTTGCCGCGCCGGAGCCCGAGGTGCTCAGGATCATTGGCGAGGAAGCTAAACGGAACAAGACCGCTGCCCTGACTTCGCGTCAGATCGATCAAGCCATCAAGGCTGCAAGATCTGATAAGAAGAAGCGGTAGTGTTTCCATTACGTCTCGTCATTGATACGGACGTCCTGGTCTCGGCGGCGCTCAAACCCGACGGTCTTCAGCGAACTACATTTCTTCTGGCCATCACGAAGCCAGGCCGGTTGTATGTTTCACTGCCTGTTCTCGAAGAATATGCAGAGCTGCTGTCCCGACCCGAATTGTCCATTCGAAGAGGATTGCGGCTTCAACTGCTTCAGCTCATCAAGAACCACGGACATCTCGTAACTCCCTCGCGCCATATCGAGGTAACAAGCGACCCGGACGACGACATTTTTGTCGAGTGTGCCGACGCGGCTCGCGCCGACTTTCTCGTCACCGGCAATCGCAAGCACTTTCCGGCTTACTGGAAGAATACGAAGATCGTCACGCCCCGTGAATTTGTCAGCCTGGTGGCGCCACATCTGATTCCCTGATCGAGTTCTCAGCGAGCTGCGAACGCCTCAGACGGCTAAAACATGTTAACTGGCGATGTGAGTGAGCGCGGAAGCTCGCGCGCCCGAAAATGTGAGTTGCCGAATCCACATAGACTCATCGTCTATGTGGATTCAGTTGATTGGCGTGTTCGTAGTTGGGATTGACGCAGTGCCCGATTCGTGGTGTCTTGTCACCGAACCCCCGCCGCAATCTCTGCCTAAACACCTATGAATTCATTTGTCGCGAGGAATCTCTATGGAGACGACCTTCCAATATCTGCGTTTATGTAGTGCAGCACATAAGCGCAGATATGTTGCGATGTCGGTTATGTTGTCATGAGTCATAGAATGGCCCTAATCGGGGCGTAATACGGCTGTAGCGACCACATAAAATATCGAGAGGATTGGTTATCGATTACAGGATTTGTCGGACGCTGGTCGAATCCAGTTCAAGGTGCGGGACTTGTCGGTGAGAGACTCGGCATCTCGCGTTGATTGACCAACAAAGGCGCGCCGGCCAGCGGTCCCCTTTTTCAGCGGTAGCCGCGCGAGAGAAGGTATTTCGCGCCGGCATCGAAAGCCTCTGGGGGAGGCACCGAGAAGCCGAAAGAGTCGGCCAGGCGTCCGATAATATTAAAAGCGAAACACACGGCGAGCGCATCCTCGATTTGTTGCACCGAAGCTCCAGCGGCAATGACAGCTCGCATGTCATCCGCATCCACCACATGCTCTCTCGTCAGCTTACCCAGCATGAGCAGGGTCGCCCGTAAAGGCTCGTCAATCCCGGAGCTTTCGAGATCGCACAAGACCGCGGAGGCCTTTTTCTCGTTGCCGTTTGCAAGGTCGGCAACTGCGGAGTGAGCCTTGGTACAGAACTCACACTGATTGATCTTCGCAATGAATGCTGCCATCAGTTCCCGATCGCCGACCGACCAGGGGGAAGCTCCACGCATGGCATCCTGGGTGACCTTCGACATGGGATTGCCGTAAAAATCTGGACGGTACTTTACCAGCTTGATGACATCCAAAACTTCCTGGCGAGAGGCGGCTCGGATGAGGGCGAAGAGAGCCTTTGTACCGAAGCCGTGACCGCTATCGAGAATTGTCAGCCTCATCTTCAATGCCTCCGTACTGCTTCGAGAGCCGCTTTTGCAACCTCGTACTGCCGACAGGCTTGTCCAATCGCGGCGCAAACTACGATCTCGAATATTTGATCTTCGCTTAACCCCGTCTGCCGAACCCTGTTGATCTCCTCGTCGGTGATCCCGGGCGCACTGCTGGCTACCTTGTCAACCAACTGACTCATTGGCTCGGCGAGGCCGCGGTTATCGAATGCAGCCCGACGAGATGATAGGGAAGCTTTACCCCCTCCTTCCAAGACCCTTCGTAACAGCGCCCTCCGAGCTTGTTCGATGTTTGCCATCCGATCAGCCCTCTCTCCATTTGGCCGCGACGCCGGCAAACGCCTCGAGAAGTTTGCCCCAATCGCCTTCCGTATCGTAGATTCGCCGCATCTCGTCGCGTCGAGCGCCATAGCGGTCGAGACGACGATGCTCTAGCTCAACGCGCGTACGTTTATTACCGTCGGCGATGAAATGCACCTCGATCTCGGTGTTCAGTGCCGGGTCGTACTGCCAGTCCGCATTGATGTCCCATGAGAGCACTAGCCGCGACGGAGGCTCCCACGCTTGCACACTGCCCCATTGACAGGTGCTCGCGTCTTCCCCCCGCTCCAACCAGCGGCCTCCCACATGGGGCTCAATCGTTGCGTCCACTGCATTCCCTTTCCCGATCTTGTAATAAGCGAGGGGCCACCACGAACCCATCTTTTCGGTAAATACTTTCCACGCGATGCTCTGCTCGGCTTCGACGACAGTCGTTTTCCTGATGCTGTTGGGATCAACGATGCCTTGTTCCACCATCTCCGCTCTCCAATCGCTTCTGTTCCAGTTCTGCTGTTCGTTTGAATGCCGCCAATGTGGTATCCCAGAACCCGTCCAACCACTCTTTGAGCGCTACAATGCCGTGCGGATCGATGCCGTAAAGACGGCGCGCCCCTTCGATGTGCACCACCACAAGACCGGCGGACTTCAGCACCTTAAGGTGCTGGGAGACCGCCGGGCGGCTGACGTCCATCCCCTCGGCGATCTCGCGCACTGACCGATTGCCTCTGCGAACGCGCCGGAACACAGCCCGGCGGGTGGGATCTCCAAGTGCGTCGAATGCCCGCTCTATTCGATGCGAAGTTGCCATTGTCATTATGGTGATCGAGCCCGGCCACAGAATCGGCTAGTGTCGTAAGCATTAGCTTACGGTAAGTTTATACTTACTACACCTAAGATTTGTCAAGAGAATTCGTCAGGACAAAGGGACCAAAACACAGCGTCTCTACGGCATGGACGGTAGGAAACTCTCAGCCGGGCTTCTCCGCTGTCGCATTCAGGGCAATGCGTTTATCCACCCATTCTGGGTCCTGAATTGCCCGCGACGATTTGCATGCTTCACCAAGTCCTCTTTCAAAGTCGCTCTTTGGCAGTACTCGCTAGATTGAAAACCCGGGACAACGAACTAAATCGCGTCCCGGGTGAGTCAACGAGATTAGCGAAAGGGACTCTGAGATCAGAGCTTGCGAAGGAATTCCATTATATTGGGGTCGTCTCGCCACCTTTTCTTGGTCCTGCGATTGCCTCCTCCGGGAGGTCACAAAGAAAGGCACGTCGCTCTTCCGCAAAACGGCCCATCTTGTAAATCCATACCCAATTGCTGCGTTTCATTACCTGGTCAAACACTTGGCTGACTCCTTGGAGTGAATTTGAAATCAGCCAAAGTATGCAGGTTATGTGGCCATCGACGCTCGCGCCGGACCTATGGAGAGGTGTTTTCGTGAGTCATGACAACATACCTGACATCGCAACATATCTTCGCCAATTTGGGCCCCTGCTCGCCGAACGTATCCTTGAAACCTATCCGCCATTGCAGAGCACGAAAGACACTGTTGCGCCGCGCATTGCGGCGCTTCTACGGAAGGCTCTCCCTGCTCAGGCGCTCGCTATCACCGGCACCGCGAAGTACCTACGCAAAGCCAAGGCGGCGCGGATCGTGGCCGAATGCGGAGCTGGCAAGACCTACATGGCTTTGGGCACAATCCATGTGCTGGCGGATGGGCAGCCCAGCACCACACTGGTAATGTGCCCATCGCATATCACGCACAAGTGGGCGCGCGAGGTCTTGCTGACGATCCCGCGGGCCCGCGCCTTCCTCATCGAGGACATGCGCAATGGCGGAGATCCCAGCCGGCCGCACGGCGTCTGCGAGGTGAAGCTGAGCAAAGGCAAGACGGTGTATGAGGGCAAGCGTCTGAGCCTGGCCGAAATGCGGCGCATGGGCCGCAAGGAATGGCGGAAGCGCTTTCCTGGGTCGACGTTCTTTATCACGGGCAAGGACAAAGGCAAGCTGGGTTACTTCTGGGAGCACGTCTATCTCAAAGCGAAGTCGGGACCGAACCTCGGTGGTGTGGTCAATCCGGATTCAGGACTTGCGATCCTCGACTCCGAGATGGAGAAGCTGACCGCGCTCGACTTCTCTGACAGACTCAAGGTCTCGGAGGCACTGACCGCGCCCCGTGGCGGCACGACGCGCTTCTCTGCGCTGTGGCAAGCGGATCGGTCGCGCATTCAACGCATGGCGCCAATCGAATACATCGGGCGCTACATGCGGGGATGGTTTGATTTTGCCATCGCCGATGAACTGCATCAACTGGCCGGCGATACGGCGCAAGGCAACGGACTTGGCGTGCTGGGACGGGCTGCGCAAAGACTGATCGCGCTCACCGGAACTCTGATGGGCGGCTACGCCGACGACCTGTTCAACATCTTCTACCGAATGGAGCCGCACGCGATGGTGCGCGAGGGCTTCGCCTATGGAGGGCAAGGCCGGCGGGATTTTCAGGAGCTGTACGGCGTCCTCGAAACCATCGAGAAAGTTGAAGAAGCGGATAACGCGTGTTCGAGGGCAACCAAGAAGACGGTCCGCGTGCTGCGGAAGCCTGGGGCTTCGCCGCTCTTGTTCGGCAAGTTTCTGATGAGCACGACTGCGTTCCTGTCTCTTGAGGACATCTCGGACAACTTGCCTCGGTATGACGAGAGCGTCCTTTCGGTCGATATGGACGAAACCCTCCAGCAGGCATACGAGCAGTTGGAGGAGGATATTCGCTCCGCGATGAAGGCGCATCGCGGAAACAAGAGCCTGATGAGCATCCTGCTCAACACACTCCTGGTCTATCCCGATCATCCCTATGACTTCGACGAGATCTGGGCGCGGGCCTTCGATCCGCAGACGAAAGAGTACGTGAAGTTCCTGGTGACCGAACCCAAGAACCTCACGCGGGAGGTTCTCTATGCAAAGGAGCGCGCGCTGATCGCTGACGTCAAAGAGAAACTGCGCCAAGGTCGGCGCTGCCAGGTCTACGCCACCTATACAGGCGAGAAGGACGTCACGCTGCGCCTGGAGACGGTGCTGCGGCAGGAGGGCATCCGCGTCGCGATTCTCCGGTCCTCTGTTCCAACCGACAAAAGGGAGGACTGGTACGAGCGTCAGTTGAAGGCCGGTGTCGAGGTCGTGATCTGTCATCCTAAGCTGGTCGAGACGGGATTGGACCTGCTGGCTTTTCCGACGCTCTACTTCTACGAGACCGGTTACTCGCTGCATACCTTGCGCCAGGCAAGCCGCAGATCGTGGCGCATCGGGCAGAGACTTCCGGTGCGGGTCAAGTTCGTGACCTACTCCGGCACGATGCAGGAAACCTGCCTCCGTCTGATGGGCAAGAAGATGCTGGTCGCCCTGATGATGGAGGGCAAGTTCTCGGGCGAAGGATTGCAGGCGCTCGACACCGATGAAGACCTGATGAGTGCGATGGCGCGCGAACTGGTGGAGAAAGCCGGCGTCGGCGAATCTGCCGATGCTGTCTGGCGAGAGCTCGGTGATGAACGCGAGAAGGTGCTGCCGCGCCCGGCTGGTCTCGAACGAGAACCAGAAGAGGAGTCCGCCCCGGCGCTCGACCTGCAGGTTGTAATTGCCGCAGAACCGGCTCCGGCGCCATTCAGTATTCGCCCGCTCTCGCCGCCCGCGGCCGCAAAGAAGCGCAAACAGCCGGCCATCTGGCCGACAGCAAGTGAGGAGAATGCGCAGCTCTCCCTCTTCGAGTGAGAGGAAAACCTCGCTTGTTCGAGATAGCGTGCGATTTTTTCGCGAAAGCCGCCGGTACCCATTTCAGTTACGCTTATGTCCTTAGAGTTCAATGGGAAAGGATCGTCCAAGGAGGCTTTTTGCTCTATCCTGTAAGTGGATTCGAATGAACGCCGCTCAAGGAACGTGGTAGCAACCATCGCTGCCCCAGGTGTGAACAATGAAATCATTGGAGCGAGCGACTCTGAGGCTTTTCGCGACGAAGTACATCTGGTGGAAGGTCCCGGACGAGGCCGTCACACAACCCGAACGAATCGTTGCCCAGGTCATGAATATCGGGGATTATGACGACGTTCGGACCCTCTTCAGGCTCGCGGACGAGGAATATCTGAGAGCCGTGCTTGAGGGTGCTGAGGCCGGGGAATTCAATGAGCGATCATGGGCGTATTGGCACTATCGGCTCGGAGTCTCCAAGCCTGGCGAAGTGCCTGCTCTCCCGCAACGGAGGGTGGCGTGATGAGTACATTTACTCCTCATTTTGAGATACTGCCCGAGCCGCAACTGCGATTATGGCCTAAGCTGCCTCGGATCGCCGATATCGGTTTTGCGCTTTATGGAGGAACGGCAATTGCGCTCCGCCTGGGCCATCGGGCTTCGGTTGATTTCGATTTCTTCTCCGAACGTGCGCTCGACCGCCTATCGCTAGAAAAGCTGCTTCCGTTCCTCCGCACTGCGCAGGTCTTGCAGGAGACTCCAGATACTCTCACGGTCCTGGCCGTCTCCGATGCTGCCGAACAACGTCCAGTTCGGCTCTCCTTCTTCGGCTCCATTACTTTTGGCCGCGTCGGAGAACCCGAGTGGACGGACGATGGAATTGTCCAGGTTGCCTCACTCGAGGATCTTCTCGCCACTAAGGTAAAGGTTTTGCTGCAAAGGGTAGAGGCCAAGGACTACCTCGATGTCGCGGCCCTTCTGGGCAACGGGGTTTCGTTAGCACGGGGCCTGGGGGCGGCACGCGCCATATTTGGTCCAGCATTTCAGCCAAGCGAGTGTCTGAAAGCGCTGGTGTATTTTGAAGGCGGCGATCTCAAATCTCTGAGCGAGACCACCCGGCATCTGCTCATTCGTGCGGCGAGCGCCGTAGAAGACTTACCCCGGGTCCCTGTCGTCGACAAACGGTTGACGGTTGGCTGAGCGGGCGGCGCCCTTTTCAACTTGCATTGATAGGTGTCGATCCGCAGTCCCGCGTCGGCTTTTTGCCGGTATGTCCGCATCCGCAACACCCGGCTCCCGTTGGTGAACCTCCATTCCACTGCGACGACTGGCAGTGCACTCACGGTCTTCCACTCAGACTCTTTGCCAAGTGACCCGCGCGCAACTTGCGAAGGGATGCCCGCCATTTCCTCCCGAGTTGGCAAGGAGCCGCCTGGTTCACCGGATTGACAGCAGACGATTGGTGGGACCGCAGCAATCGCGGCTCCTTCGGCGGCCGGCTCATTCAGACAGGCTGGCGAAATGCCGTCCCGAGCAGATTGTGGGTGAATCCGCATCGGTAGAGCCTGGACATTCCCAATCGAGAGGTAACAGTATGAACGAGGAACGAGAGAGGGTTCGTTGCCGCAGTTGCGAACTCGTCCAATGGAGTGATCGCGCCAGTTGCCGGCGTTGTGGGGCGGCTCTGCCTGAGCCGATCGTGAGAATTATTGAGCGAGTGGTGGAGAAAATCGTGATCCGGCAGGATCCGCAATGCCTTCAGAAGCTCGAAGAGGCTCCCCCAGCCAGGTTCCGTGAAAGGAAGCGACGTATTCGAGTGTTCCGCTTTCCTTGCCGTCGCCGCGGTACTCAACGCTGAGACTTCCGTCGGGAAAGAAGATGCTCGTGTCGTCCACCGTCACTTCCGGAAGGCTGAAAGACAGCTCCTTCGCAAACTTCGCTGCGAGACGACCAAACTGCTCTCGTACGTGATCTCCAAGATTGGAATTGGCGGTCCTTTCCAGCCATTCCTCGCTGAAATAGCTGGTTGATCTTTTCATGCGGGTCAGGAGTTTCTTAACCTGAATGCGCTCGGTTTCTAGAAAAGTCAACTCCCGGATCGGATAGGAACCAAGTTCGAGACCCTCAATCTCCATCAGCGGCGCAGAGAAATCTGCGAAAAGAAAGTCGCCGTTGATCTTCCCTTCAAGCCCTGGCCTTTGCCGCGAGTGATAGCTGCGCGCGCGCCGATCAACGTGCGCTGACAGGTAAGAATGAAGCGAATAGAGGGTAAGGTGCTTGTTGATGTCCAAGCTATCGGGCTCCCCTCGGAGGGAGCGCAGAAAGTAATACGTGAAGAGGCTGAGTTTGCTGTCTGGGGATTTGGCCCACGACAGTTGATCGCCCGCCGACGATGACAGGACCACCGAGCCCTTTGTTTCAGCCAGATATTTCTCCAAGAAGTTGTTTGAAATGTCCGCTGGGACGGTTTTGAAGCCGCTGGTCTCCGGACCTGAAAAACAGCAATCGAGAACGATTAGCTTCTGCCTCGCCTCAGATTTTTCTAGAATCTCCTTTACCCTCTCGATGGAAAGCAGTGCGTCAGCTTCGTCCGCTGCGTAGGCGTCAGTTGGGACAAGGTGGAGCTGATCTTCGAGTTTTACGCCGTGACCGCTGTAGTAGAAAATGATGCGGTCATCTGCCGTCGCCAGCGTGGCGAGCTGTCTCAAAAAACCGACCATATTGTTGCGGGTGGGCTTATCATTGGTCTTCTCGGTCAGGCTCCAGAGACGATTTGGGTCCGCATTCAGTTGCGGAACGTCTAGGAAGGCCTCGCGTACGCTGGTCGCATCTTGTGTGCAGGCACTCAGACGGCTAAATCCGGTGGTGGAGGGATATTCGGAAACCCCCACGGCCAATCCCACAATCTGGCTTTGGGCGCGCTTGAGGCGACGTTCCGACAGCCCTGACGACGGTTTTTGGATAATCTCTGGCATTGTCACGGAGCTCGGGACTTAAAACGGTATCAGGTTGACGCTGTTTCACCTTGTAGCTCGACTTGCGAGTCAGACGCTTGGAACCCCTCACCGGATGAGGGCTGAATGAGATAGGCAAAGTGGTGATTGATCAAGATTTCGCTGAGGATACCGTTCTTACCAGCATGAGGCCCATCGTGTACGCGCAAATGATCTCCCTTGCGAAAACGCAGCTGCGAAAGATGTGCTTCTCGGCTTGCTTCGATCCACCGCGCCTTGGTCGCTACTGTTCGCGGGTCATCGCTGCCGTACATGCGATCGGCAAAAACCATCGCGTTGCGGAAGGGTTCCACTGAAGCCCGAGGCTGGCAGTTGGCAAAGAGCTTTTCAGCTTCCTGAGAAGCATTCGCCCGAATAGTCTCTAGCGCTGGGTCATCGAATGGATAATAAAATAGGACCCACTCGGACTTTTCCCCTTCCGGATTCTTGACTTGAAACTCAAAGCCGCGGCAATCCAGAGCAGATTCAGGTGCATTATCCGATGTGGACACCTCCAGGTAGTCACCGTAGTAGGTGTTAGGCAGATGCCAGAAGTAGTCGGTGTTTCCGGAAGGAGGGCCGGTTTCACCTCGCCGTCGCCGCCCATAGGTGACACCAGGCAAAAAGTCAGATCCTCGGAAAATAATGCCAGCGCGATAACCACGGAAGAGATTCGCTTCTCGTTCAGGCAGCGCAGACCATGTGACCTCTTGTAGCACTGGTACCGTGCGATTCACTCTGGCCTTGTATCCCCGCAGCGCGACCTCCGCGGAATGGTGAAACGGGACTCGACCGGGTTGTTTCGGCATCATCGTGCGTCGAACCATGTCCAGCCACGAAGCATCTTTAATGGCAGCTTGCGCTAGTAAGAATCCAGTTCGTTGGAGTTGTTGGTTGACGGATTCGAATCGTGACTGCACGTCAGCCTTCTCTTTTTGGAGCTGTTCAACTTTCTCTTGGCCCTCTCCGCGCGTCGTCTCCAGAGCATTTTCAAGCTCCCGGAGTTTTAGTTTGATGTCGTCTCGTTCAGCCACCAGTGCGGGATTGAGTCCTTCAGTAATTCGGTCGCGCACCTCAGGTGCGACATCAGAGATCTTCCCAATGAAATACGCGGTCAGATCAGTCGCTTGCCTTTCGCTCTCATGGAACTGTGTATAGAGCTGATTCACAAACTCCCTGTTCAAGGATTGGAGGACGTCGGAGACATCTGAAAAATGCTCCATCCAGGGAGCGGGGCTCATCTGCTTCAATTCCTGAAACATCCGTAGGGTTCCATCCTGTAGGCCGTGAGGCAATGGTCCCGAAAGAACTGCGGGATTTTTCCGGGTGAACTCATAAAAATTCCATGTGTCGTTCTGCACATAGATGAGGACGCGCTTGCCTAGCTTCAATGCGTGCCGGAGCTCTGCATGCATAGGGGCGAGGCCCTTGTATTCGGGGTATGGTCCCCAGTCATCAAAAGTTGTACCGTAGTAGCGATCTATGACGCCGATGACGAGCGGGCACTGTTCCAATGTTCGTAAACAGGACGCATAGGGCGGCATCCTATCGGCGTGTGGGAAGCCCCCTTCGTCGCTCATCAATGGAGTCATACCGAGCTCCTCCAGCCATGTGCGGATAGAGGCTCGTAGATCGCGTAGTTCATGACAGGCGGAGCTGATGAACACTTGTAGCGGGAAACCCATAAGGAGAATCGATCCTAAAGAAGTTGCACAGCCAACCATTATAGGTTTCAGGGCGCGGTTCACAGATTTTCATGGTGAAACCGGCTCATCAATGACGTAGAGCTTTGGCGCACGATTTCAAGTGGTGGCCTTCCTACAGGCGCTTTATGAAGTCGTCGTAAGCGAGTACTTCCGTTCTCAGATTCAGAACAGCGGCCAGCTCCTTCAGGCACTTTTCTTGCTCGCGCCTGATCTCGGCAGTTACGAAGACATCGCAGTACGGAAGATAGGTCGCCATGAAAAGGTCATTCCTGCCGGCTCTGAATCGCTCGCCGCTCTCATCACGCGCCGAATGCTGATACCAGGACATGAGGCAGGTATAGAGGGTAGCTAGGAATGGAGGGCAACTGTCGATGAAATGCTGTACCACTTCAGGAGGGGTATTCACAGATACGATCTCTCCACGCAGGGCGGCGTGAGCTCGCAGGCCGGCATCGTAAAGCCCTTTCGCAAAGCCGGGCAAAAGGCTTGTGCCGTACTGATTCACGGCGTCTTTGAAGTTGGTCGGACGCGGATTCCCCGCGGCAACAAATGCCGCATCGAGTTGCGGACGCAAAGCTACCCACATTGCTTTGTACTCTTGGAGAGAAGCCTTTTGAGCGTTTCGCTGCTGCTCTGCCAGCTCGTTGTCCGCAGTTAAGCTGCCAACAGCGATCTCGTGGTTCAGCTCTCCGGAACGGACATCAATCATCAGCCAGTTGAACTTTTCTGGCGCAGCAGCGTGTGCTGCAATGAGTAGGCGCAACACTTCGTTGACGGGGTTCAGGCAGTCCCACGGACCTTCTTTCAGGCGGCGTGCATCGTCGAGGAATGCCCTACGTTGCGCCAGATCGGGGGTGGATACCATTTCTTCATAGCTCAAACCAGCAAGGCGAAAAAAGTATTTCGATTTGATGCCAGCAAAGAGGCGGTCTCGATCCACTAGATCTTTGGCGAGCCGGTTGTGGGCGCCTGTATCGAAAATTGCGATCGGTAAACGCAGAGTCAGATGCCGTCTCCTGAAAACAGCGACCAGCGCCGTACTGATGACCAGCAATGAGAGGGCAATGGCCAGCTTCATACACAATTCTGCGACTACTTGACATAAATGTCAAGCAAGACTAGTATGTCTAATAACCGGGGTTCGAGAGTAGCGAATGATTCCGCGGTTTCAAGCTGATGGGCTTCTTCCCCCCGGTGATTACGAAGTCTCGTTCGCGGAGCTGCGTCAGTCGGCGTTAGGACTTGGTAATTCGAATACAGGCGCGACTGGAACGTGGGACGCAGCCTGGCGAACGCTTCTCATTGACAATCTCGAAGTGCTGACAAAGCAACTCTGGAAGATCGGGATTCAAGAAATCTATGCCGATGGATCATTCGCAGAAGATAAAGATCACCCCAACGACATCGATGGCTATTTTGTCTGCGATCTCAAAGACCTGGCTTCTGGCGCACTCGCGCAGAAGCTGAACCTGCTCGATCCTTACAAAATTTGGACTTGGGACCCGCGTTCACGCAAGCCATATCGCGGATATCCAAAGAAGCAACTGCCGATGTGGCACCGCTATCGGGTGGAGCTCTATCCGCATGTTCCAGGTTTGGGCATATCGAGCGGCATCCGTGACAAATATGGAAATGAGTTAGAGTTCCCATCGGCATTTCGTCAATCTCGTCGCGACGGTAAGCCCCGCGGCATTGTGAAAATCAAACCTGAACCTGAAACGGGAGGTACGCCATGATTCGGAATGAAGCCGAATATCAGCACGCATCTGCTCGCCTACTAGAAGAACGCAATCGATTATCCGAGCATCGCGCTCGTCTGAAAGAAACAGGACTGGATGACGATGAAGTCAAACGGGTAATCGATCCAATTGAATCTTTTCATCTTCAACTTCAAGAGGAGGTTGAAAGCTATGAACGATTGCGGCGAGGAGAATTCGACGAATTAGTCAATCTGCGAGGTCTGGGACATCTGCTCATTTCCCTTCGAATCGCAAAGGGAGTTTCCCAACGAGATCTTGCGAAGCGACTTGAAGTACATGAATCTCAAATTTCAAGAGACGAGCGCAATGAATACTTTGGCATTACGTTGGAACGTGCCATCAAGATTCTTGATGCACTCAACGTAACACTTCATACGAAAGTTGAAATTGAACCGGAACAAAGAGAGATGGTTCTGGCCTGAAGTCGCTAGGAGAGGGATAGATGAAGACAACGGAAATCGCCTTGTTGTTCGTTGTGGCACTACTACTCGTGTGCCTCTTTATTCGTGAGCCGGTAACAATCATCGTTGTGCTTCCTCCAGGGAGGCAGCCGGACCAAGCGAAGATTGTCGCGACAATTCACCCTGATCCCATACCGAAGTTCCACGGCTTTGCCCTGGCATGATCGGATTGAGGCTCTCAAATGGCGAAGATCGGTCGGAATGAACCGTGTCCGTGCGGGTCGGGGCGAAAATACAAAAAATGCCACGGCGAGGTAGCTTCCGGCCCTCCTGCGGCTGCGATCGCTGCGCTGGAAGAGTGGTTTCGGGAAACGGACGAGATAGACGAGTATCCCTTTGATCGAATCGGCGCTAAGTTCGCCGAGCTAGCTGCGGATTTAGCGGCATTTGATCCAATCTCTTGCGTCACTGCGATCGCGGCGCTATCAACAATAGCCGAAAATCGCAATCGAATGGTCCGTCTCGATGCTCTTCTTCATCTTGCCGCGGTCCATTGCCAAGGGACAAAACAGCCAACGATCGACTCTCTGAACCGCTGGCTCAATCAGATGTTGGCCGGCACTGCATTATCTCGCCGCGAAGATCCCGCCGAGGATGTTGCGATCGGGAACATCATGACCACAGCTGGCAACTACCGAGTATTCCTGGGCGACTCCAGCAACCCAGACTATTATGCACAAGATGTTCTCGATGCCTTACAGAAAGCACCTGCGGAGTTCGATTCTCTCCGAGAAGAATGTCATTCCCTCCTGAAGTTGTCCGATCTTCTGGTCGAACGTAGAGCGTATGTTCGGAATGAGGGTGAAGCGGGAGATGAGATCTCCGATGTCTCCTTGCCAGTCTCGGATGATGCTCTTTGGGCGTTGTGCGGAACGGTCTTGATTGGAGACGATCAACTCAAGAGTCTCGCAATACAGAAAGAATTCATTGCCCCCTTCACCCTGACCTTCGAAGACTTCCGAAAAGATGCGCGAGGGCGTTCGATGCGCATGGTCCGACGCCAACCTGTCATACAACTGGGCGATCAATTCCTAATCGCTCATCCAACGGCAATTGCCTGGGCCATGACGGCACGCGTTTTCACGAGCGTGCGACAGAAGAATATGCTTGGCGGTCTGGAAAATAGCCTTGGCGGACTCCAAGCATATCGGACATTCCGTCAGTCGACGCGGGGCATCGAGCATCACGACATTTTGACCAGCAAGCTTCCCAGCGAAGACATTCCTCCTGCGAAATACGTGAGCCAGGTCGCGTTCCTCTTCGATGGCGACAGCCGAAGGTGGAATCCAAGCCGGTCGACCGCCGTCATTGTGGCCTCAGTCGCGTCGAGGCTGGCATGAGTTTTAGCCAGCAGGATCATTGCGGGGACGTGATCCGAGTTCATGTGTCCGAGAATCCTTGGAGCCGCGTCGGCAAGAGGATCAACCTTGGCGCACTGGTAGTCCTCTGCGGTCACCCATCCCATAACCCCAAAGCCGCCAACGTAATAGATGTCCAGGGGCTGCAGGCGGTAAAAGCCAAAATCTTTGAAGTCTACCCACGAGCGGCTGTTCTCGTAGCGCGACAGATAGCGTTGGCGAGCTTCGCTGACTTCATCATCTGGCACGGGAAGGACATCACCAAGAAGCGTTGCCCGCGCGGTGCCGAGCGGATCGCCATCGCCCACTTGCCCCACAAAGAGACTTGCCCGCGCGTGAGCTTCAATGTTCTGGGTATGCATGGCCATATTGCTGATCAGAAAGATCGGCCGCCCGGTCCCATCGATCGCATAAGGCATCAGAGAACCAAACGGATATCCCGGGCGCTTTCGAGAGACGGTTGAGAGGGTCGCAATTGTGCAGAGGGAAACGAGGGTGCGGACGCGCTCGGCATAGGTGGGCTCTGGAAGTTGTGGTATCCCGGGATCCGTGTATGCGTGCTTCCGGGACGGATTTATCTCTGCGGTAGACATCGGTCTTCGACTCCGTAAGACTATGGTACGTCGGTCGCGACCCGGGGATTCGATAGAGGGCCGAGGCGATCGGCCCAACGTTGATCTCGGGACTCGATTCTGGCAATATTGACTTCAAAGTGAACGGCCCGCTATGCGAATTGCGTCTTCCCCCAACCTTCGCATTGCAGCCGGTTTGCTTCTTGCCGCCCTGTTGAGCATTGTCGGGTATCAAGTCTTCCGGCGGTGGATCTCTCAAGGACCAGAGGCGCTGCTGGAGCGAGCCGACGAGATGTCGTGGCTCAACAGTTGGATCGCGGCCGAACCGCTCTATCGACAAGCGGAACAGGAATTCATTCAACGGAAGCAGCTCTCAAAGGCGCTCTACGCCAGAGTGAGCCAGATGCCTGCCCACAGCGAATCTTCGACATCCGTTCCAACACAAATTGCGTTGCTCCGAACGGATCTTGATCTGCCGGAAGCCAAGGACCCCGAAACCCGTTTGCGCATCCTGACGATCCTTGGGATGCTCGAGGTGAATTACGACTCGGGAATGGCACGCCAGACCTGGGCGGAAGTTGAGTCCCTGGCAAACAGGCAGCACCACTATCTTCTGGCGTCCCGTGCAATCGGTGAGCAGGGCATAGCCGCGTATTTGCTGGGGGACATCACAACGGCCAAGAAGGATGTGGTCAAAGCCTGGACGGTGGCGAAAGCGCTTGATCCGGGTGCTCACATCCGATACGCGAGCATGTACGGAGTAGGTTTGGTCGAGGGGCACAAATACCAAGAGGCCCTCGGTCCGCTGGATGAGGCCATCAAAGTGGCCAACAAAACCCGGGGAGCGGCATACCCAACGATTGCCATCACCGCAAAAGTTGAAGCGCTCAGCGGCCTCGGGCGAAACGACGAGGCGCTGGCTTTGGCTGCGGAAGAGTTGCGGAGGGTCTCGACTTACCATCTCGTCGGGCACCTCTATCAGCTTTACCAAACGAGAGCAGGCGTATACGAACGGATGGGTCGATGGGATCGCGCTGTTTCCGATCTCAGGCTCGCCGTCCAGTACGCGAAGCAGCTTTCTTATTGGCGTGGGCTGACCGAAGCAGATGGGTTGCTCGCCAAGGCATTCATGCACGAAGGGGCGTTACAGCCTGCGTTGGATGCGATCAACGAAGCCATCGAGGCCAACAAGAAGATTCCTGATGAGCTGTACTTTGTGCCCAGGAATCTCGGGATCAAAGCGGAGATTCTGGCACGGCTTGGAGACACGAAGGCATCGGACGAGTTGTATGAAAAGAGTGCGGATCTCTTCGACGCGCTGCTCAGCAAGGTTCCAACGCCGACCGTCGAGCGCCAATTGCTAAATGATATGAGCGCGGTCTACGCGGGTTACTTCGCATCTTTGAGCGACCAGGGACGGACGGAGGACGCATTTCGCGCGATCGAGCGTGCACGCGGGCGAATAGAGGCTCAAGGTCTCGCGCATCACGAAATCATTCCGCCTCATGAACCCAGTGCCGCCGAACAAAGGCTTACGCGATTGAACGTCGAGTTATTGAATACGGACGGCTCCACGGCTAGAGCGCACGTTCTCGATGCGATCTATGCCACCGAACAACAGCTTGGCGGCGATCCGGATGCCAACGATCCACCTCCGACTCCTGTGACGGTGCGCGAACTTCAGCGCGAGTTGAGCGCTTCCGAGGTTCTGATCGAGTATGTGCTAGGCGATCCGCACTCGTACGCGCTCGCCGTCACCCGAGAGAGTATCCACCGGTACACTCTGCCGCCAAGAGATCAATTGGAAACGGACGCCACGCAGTATCGGTCTACGCTGAAACGGGAAAGAACAGATCTGGTTTTGGGGCAGTGCCTCTTCGACGAACTGCTCGGCGGAATTTCTGAATTCAAAAGCAAACGCCAGCTGATCGTGGTGCCCGATGGGAAGCTCCACCTCTTGCCTTTCGCAGCTCTGGTAAACGCCGGAAAGTACATTCTGACCTCGCATCAAGTAACGGTCGCGCCGTCAGGAACTGTGTTCTGCATACTGAGGAGCCGGTCCGATGAAGTGATTCGGGACGGTCTACCGTATGTCGGAGTGGCAGCGTGGATATCCAAGACGCCGCCCAGCACATTCCTCGCGAGGATTAAGCGCGCGGTCTCCGGTCCGGAGCGCAGCGAATTGGTCGCTCTACCGGACAGCGAGCACGAGGTCGAAACCATCGCGACCGACCTCCCGAGACCAAGCACGATCCTTCTCGGTGAACACGCTACTGAGACAAACTTCAAGGAACTGCCGCTCGGCCGATACAACGTCATTCATCTCGCTCTCCACGGGTACGTCGATCCCGAAATTCCGGATCGTTCCGCGCTCGTCTTTGCGCCTGAGAGTCCGGCCACGGACGATGGTCTCCTCCAGGTGCGCGAGATCAGAGGCCTGCATCTCAACGCCGATCTTGTGACGCTCTCTGCCTGCAATACCGGGATTGGCCCGGTTGGTGAGGAAGGTGTCGAGAACATCGTAAATGCTTTCATCGAAGCCGGTTCCCGAAGCGTCGTGTCAACCCTTTGGGAGCTGCAAGATCACGCGACCGCCGACCTCATGTCCAATTTCTACGGGCACCTTGGACGTGGCGAGGAGAAAGCGGAGGCGTTGCGGCAAGCGCAGTTGACAATGCTCAATTCGGGAGCCCCACCCTATTACTGGGCCGGCGTTGAACTCGATGGCGATCCCAATGGAACTCTCTCAGGACATGCACGAACCAATATCGCTTTCAGGAGAACTCGATGACGACGAATGCAATTGCAAGACCCGCCATGTCCGTCCAGCTTGTACCTGAAGACAGGCGCGCCATTCTGGAGAATGTCCTTTCCGCCCTACGGAAGAGGTTTTATTCTCCTGAAAAGCTGAATGGAGATTGGCACACCGCAGTTGAGCGCCATAAGACTCAAATTGAATCTGCTGCGACAGCCGATGAATTTGAAAAAGCAATGAGCGATCTCCTCGCGGAGTTGCACACGTCTCATATCGGTTTTTTTCATAGCAGTGCCCGCAGAGCCTCGAGCCGGGCTGCTCTCAGCGCAGCTTACCTCGCGGATGAGACTCCATACGGAAAGCGCTGGATATTTCAGGATGTTCACTCCGGAGGAGCCGCATCGATCGCCGGCATTAAACCAGGAGACATCCTCCTCACTGTCGACGGCCAGGAAATGATTCCTCCCGAACATCCCGTTTTTGCAATGGGCAAACAGGCCGAGTTGGAGATTGTCGGCAGCGATGATAGGCGCCGCACAGTTACCGTCAATGTGGCCCGACCGAAGGGGAAGAAACTCCATTTCGTGGAACCGACTCTTGTCGAAGCGCGACAACTCAGGCACGGGATTGGATACCTGAAGATCGCAATGTTTCCCGACATGGTGGGAGTTAAAGTGGCGAACGAGATTTCAAATGCAGTTGCGAAGTTGAGTGCAGTCGAAAGCCTCATCATCGATCTGCGAGGGAACACTGGAGGAGGCATTGGCACACTTCGGGTGATGAGCCTGCTTACGCCAGACCGGATACCGGTTGGATTCGCGCTCGACAGGCGCCGCGTTACGGCAAATCTTGAATCGGAGAAGCAGGGTTTCGGGCGCTTCTCGCGGATA
>CAVWYS010000004.1:0-1056072 GCA_963759285.1 uncultured Acidobacteriaceae bacterium
ACGATTCCCCTGGAAAACCGTCAAGTGATTCTTGGGCGCAACTTGGCTGAACCAGGAACCAGGAACAACTCGCGAACCACTTGGATATGTTCCCGAGAGGACACGCTCATTCGCACACGCGAAGCCGGAGCCCTCAACCGAACCGAGTCCGGGGAGTTGCTGCGCCAGGCAGAAGTCTGGGAGGCGGCCTTGATCCTTTTCGACGGTTACGAGGCCGAAACCCGTGCACGGCTCATAGCGCCAGCCTTCAGTTTGGGAAATGGAGTTCCTATCGACTACGCTTTAAGCGGCGTTCGGTGGCCGTGAAGTTCGCGCTCTGATCGGACGGATTGCTGACGGTTGCAAAACATGATTTGGGTTCATTGATGAGCCATCCGCTTAAAGACTTACAAGGAAGTCCAGCAGCGCTGGATCGCTCCTCCATCGAGCGCACGGCTTTTGCGGGCTCAGGTTGTTGAGAGCCATTTGAAAGCGCTGGGGAGTCAGTTGAAGGTAGCGTTCCGCCGATTCGAGGCCGATGTTGCCCATATATGCTCCCAAACCAGGCAACATCAGGTTCAAATCCTTCTTTCTTTTTAGCCATGACGTGATCTGATGGACCGCAAACGTCGCTCTCAGATCCCGAAGGCAAGGCCACTGACTGCTTTCGCGATACCCGGCAATCCCTGCCATTCGGCGGAATCGCTCAAAGTAGATACGTAGGGCGCGTGTATCGATTTCGCTTCCGTCGACTCTTGAGAAGAAGGACGCACTCTGTGTTCCCACGCGTTTGCGCCACTGGCCATACTGCCGTGCCACTTTGAGAAGATCTCTCCCAATGGGAATGCAACGGCGGGCCCTGAGCACGCTACCAGAGAACCTTATGGCGCCATGCCGAAGGTCAACATCTTCGTTGCTGAGCTTTGTGACCTCACTGACAGTCGCACCGGTGGCGTAGAGGACAAGAAGAGCAGCGCGCAAGGTTTTGTGATGTATCTTGTCATTTGTCGTTTTGGATTTCCAGGCCATGCGCAACAATCTTCTAATTTCTTCCCGAGTATAGATGTAAGGTAAGAAATGCGATGCTTGCGCCGGGCGGTTGGCCGGCATGGGCAGCCTGACGATCACACCATGAGCGGACCAATAGTCGAAGAAGCGTCGAAGAAGGCTATGCTTTATTCGGAAAGTTGTTGTTGAGCTCTGATGCCGATTTAGGAATTGCAAAACGTGATGGAAGTTGAGTTGGCTGAGCGGCATGTTGCCTACTGCTCTCAAAAAGGAACGAAAGATTTTATTCCCACCTTCGAACGACATGCCCGCTGCCTGTTTCCGTTGGACATATATTTTGATTCCGTCTTCGAGTGTCATAAGACACCCCCGAGACTAAAATCGGCCACCCGCTTCAGAGAAGCGGGATCGAATCTGGCATAGTTGCCAACAGATCGCAAGTCGCTGTGCCCTAAGAAGTCTGCAATATCCTTTAGAGATGATCCAGTTCTCAGTAACTGTGTCGCGCAAGCGCGGCGTAGGGCGTGCGGCCCGAATTGCCCGGTTGCGATTCCAACCTTCTTTATGCGAGGGGAGGTAATCGCTGACATCGTATGCCCCAAGACTGGACGGTAGGGAGGATTCAGCGTAACGAAAAGGCTGCGGCAGGGACATTTCGGACGCGCTTTTTCCAAATACAATGCGATGGCTTCGCCTACCTCGCTTTGTAACGGGAACTGCTGTGTCTTGCCTCGTTTGGCCCTTCGCACCGTGATCGATCCCCTCCGCCAATCGATGTCCTCCAGTGACAGGCCCGTGACTTCGGCCGACCGGAAGCCATAAATTGCAAAAAGCAGGCACATTGCTTTGGCTCGAAGATCGGCGGGCTTCAGGTATCCAATTGAGGCAATCAATCGACGCACGTCCCGCCATAAAGGGCCGCTGAGGTTCTCCCCTACTCGCGGTACACGGGGGCTAAATATGCTGCTTTGAATTCCGCTCACGCACCATTGCTGATGTTCCGCATGCCCGAAGAATGTCCTCAACGTGCTACAAAGCGCAGCAACCGAGTGGCGTGACAGCCCATGTGACCGTTTCCAATCGAGATACTCCTCGATATCGAGGGCTCGCACATCCGAAAACTCGGAACGGCGCGTTTGCAGCCAATTCAAGAACCCCGAAAGTCTCCTCCGATAGCTTTGGAGAGTGTCCGATGCCAATCCGCGCGGCGAACGCATAGCGTCCAGAAAATCGGACAATACCCTGTCGAATTTGGTCACTGGTTTGGAAGCCGTTATGAGAGCCCCCCGAAACCGAAGCCAATTCACGGCTGCACGCCGAAATCTTGGCCGGGAAGCGAAACCCAGCCCGCGGCTTCTACAAGGACTTGAATCGTTCACCAAGCACTCACAACCTCGGAGGATCTCATCCATCCCAACGGGCCGAGTTGAGTCCAGTTTGAGCATGTGGACGACAGTGAGCAGCATATTGGCGATTTCTCGAACCTGCGCTCGATGTGCACCGATCTGTAACAAGTAGGTCAAGTACCGCTCGCGTTCGGCCAAGAGGGGGGCGTTTCTATGCTTCTCACGAAGGCTCTCGATGAGAAAAACCGAATCGATCATGTGCAACCTCGCTTCGATCAAGACTGAAGGTGAAGTCGATCGTTTCTGGCGGGAATCAGAAGAGTGCCGATCATATCGAGGTCCTATTCCATTGTCACGAACTTTATCCCGGTTCTAGGCTATCTTCGTAAAAGGATACGAGGCGCACAAGATTCGTGCTGACCAGCTCAGCCTGCCACCACGCGCAAAATCCGAATTCGCGCTGAGCCAGATAGTTGACCTGTTCAGATGTTCAGCGATCCGGAACCGGGTAGTGCTGCGGTCTTAGCTCACCGCTCCGATACGCGATTGGACCGCGTTCGCACAAGAGCTTCCCGGCTGAAGCATCTGAAACGTCGAGCCGGTTCCACGCGCCGCGCTGGATGACACACGCATTTCCTGGAGGCAAATCCAAGCGATGGGCGATTGCGCGTCTACCGTTGGCGAAGCACCCTGTTTGTGGGAAGCTTGATCTCGCCGCCCGCCTCAGAAGAGTGCATACGAAACTGTCCTGCGCAACGCGATGATCACGGTCGATGGAAATCCCGCGGGGATTTACTTCGGCACGCCTAGCGGGCAGCTCTTTTCCTCTCACGACGATGACAGGACTGACAGAAACTTCTGGAGGGTTTTCCTTCGATGCCTTGCATTCGCTCCGCCTCCATTGCCAATCCCGTCCGAAATCACGACCCCGCTTCACTGACCACATCTCGATCGTCTGCCCGCACTGCACGATCTTCGCTCGAGAATCCTGCCCGCCAAAGAAAGGTGAACGATCGTGACGTTTCACATGCCTGCCGCATTGCGAGAGCTTGCCAAGGTCTCGGCAGCATTGCAATCGAATGCGGACCGGCAATCCTAAACGCGCGCTTGAACATTGGTGGCAGGTTTATTCGGGCCTTCGCGACCGTATCATGAGGGAACAGGGACAAGCGCGGACCCACATCAACATTTCCATCGGCGACGAAAATGTCCGCTATCTCGGCGGCCTTGCGGCCAGGGTTCCGGCCGATGCAATCATCTCCATCATCCCCGCTGTCAGTGGGGCTGCGCAATCATGACTACCTAAACCGGATTCACCTCGAAGCGAGTTTGGATCGTGATTCCGGCGGAAAGACGATAGGTCCCATGCCATCCGAATGAGCCGGCCCCGAAGCCGGCTGGATCCTGACCGCTTCCAGGCACCAGCGGTCCTTTGCCGCCATTGCTCTGGCTCCCTCGGCTAGTTTTCGCGCGCATTCCAGTCCAGTCCCTGTTCATCAGCAACGACGAACTTGCTTCAGTTTTCTGCTACGATCGGCTTCGATTCCCTGTCGCCCGGCTCAGTCCGCCGACTCGCCGAACTCAGAGGAAGGGATTCGCAATCTCAAGATTTCCAAACCGCTGACCATGCTGGAGATCCTCGGTAAACACCAAATTGCATTGCGCCTGGAGCGCCGCCGCGACGATCAATGAGTCGTACCACGAGAGCCTACTTTGAACATGGAGGTGCAGTGCGTCCGCATAGAGCGCCGGCGACGAATGTACGCCAAGTAACGGGCGGAAAACAGTGCTGAGATATTGGCATGCTAACCCAAACAATCTTCGCGGTCATTCCAGAAAAGTCGAGACGAAACTCTGGGACCCCTGATTTTGTTGGTGTCTTTCCAGTGTCGATTTCCCCCCTTTCAAAACCGCGCACCCGTCCGTGGCCCACGCAGGGGGTGAGCTTGCGAGGGGGAAAGCGCGGGCCACTATAGGCATTTTTTATTGGTTTTTTATCCGCGCGGAAGAAGGCGCCCCCCTTGCATCCCCTTCGCCGATGCGAGCCTGCGTATCGACCGTGCGGACTGCATACCGATGGCAGGCTCGCATCTTCCGCGCGGGTATAGGCACCTTTTATCTAGGGTCTTTTAGCTCAGGCGCAGCCCCCACCAGGGGGCGTGGCGCAACGGGGGCGGGGCACGTGCGACGGGCCACTCGTCACAGGTTTGATAACGTGCGTTATGTCCGGCTCGCCGTCCCTGCCACTGCGACGTCGAACCGGCAGCGAAAGGACATAACGCAGGTTATCTGACCTGGCGGTGTGGCCCTTGAGCCCGTGCCCTTGTTATTTATCTATGGCTTTTTATTCGGGGTTTCTGCCGGCGGCTTCGAGTTCGGCGATGCGGGTGACGAGGAGTCGCCGTAGGTCGGCTTGCGAGGAGGTCCTGTCGAGTCTTTGGAGTGCGAGGCGAAGCTCTGTAAGGGTGTCGCGAGGAGTGGCCCGGGGTGGTTTGCGGAGAATCATCGGGGGTCGGGTGTCTTTGGGGGCAGCGAGAATGCTTCGGACTGCAACTCTGTTGTCCGTCGCAGCGCGGCATCCAGTTCTGCGATGCGGCGCAGGAGATGCGCTTTGATTTCCATGACTGTCTCGCTGGAATCGCCGGTCTCCTCGAAGTGCATGAGGTCTGCGCGTAGCATTTCGACATTGTCAGCGTGAGAAAGATTACTCATCTACTGTGATGGTGACAGGTTTGGAGTGGGCGTGCTGGCTAATTTGGGTCATCCCTTTTGATGGTGCGGCACTGAACGTCGACCAACGTGGCAGCTAGGCTTTCGTCTGAAGGACGCTCCAGCCGCTGGGGGACTGGCACATATCCATCGTCTTGCCCTCCACCTTCAATCTGTAATCACCCATGGGTAGGGGCGATGAAACCCACGTAATCACAAACATACAGTCTTTGCAAAGTCTTGTTCCTTGCAACGTGACCCTGGTCGCCGACACTACACAACTCGCCCTTCCCTTGGGACCGCTCAGTGTCCCCGACATTCTGACCACCTCTCGTGTGAATGTCATTTACCAGATTGGATCACAAAAGGGGCAATCATGCTGGTCAAAATTGGGCAGCCAGGCCGACGCCGGGAGAGTCGATGAGTGCACTGGCAATTGAACGAGAAGATCAGGTGTCCGACAAGGCGAATAGTCGTCCACGTGAATGACGCGATCTGCGAGCTGCTTTTGACGCCGGCTTGTGCCTTTCATCGATGCCGGCGAACGGGCCACCCATGAAGCGCCTTGCTTGATGTGTACGCGCATGTCATGAACTCCGTTGTGGATGGTTCCCATAGACCCGGTAGGGATCTAACATTGGGGGGGAATTCCGAGAATTGCGCATTACTCGCGGTGAGGAGCTACTCATACTATTATATTTCTGATCGTCTCGTGCGCATTGCGTCTATTGTCGGCAATAAGCTTTAGCAACGGCAGTTCGACAATTATGCAAGTGCCGCGACCTGACTCACTCTTTGCGTGGATTCGCCCTTGATAGAAATCCACCAGTGATTTCGCAATCGCCTGGCCGAGTCCCGTTCCACCGGTAGCCCGCGAGCGTGAGGAATCAGCCCGATAAAAACGCTTGAAAATGTGGGGTAGGTGAGCGGCATCGATTCCGCAGCCGTGATCTGCGACCGAAACGGCAACGGTAGAATCAGAACCGACCACGTTCATAGCAATGGAGGAACCGCGCGGGCTGTATTGAATGGCGTTTTCAAGCAGATTTAGCCAGATCAATTCAAGATCGGCGACCTCGGCGCGCACCATCATTTCGCTCCCTGCGGTGAATTCAATGTCGACCTCGCGCGCGGCGGCAAACTGCGCCAATCGGGCTAAGGCTTGCTCGCAGCTGGAGACAACATCGACGGGATCAGGCACGTAATCCTGCCCCTTGGCGACCCTCTGTTCGGGCCTGGGCAGTCTGCAGCATGCGGTTCAGAAGCCGTTCGAGTCGTTCGCAGTCGCCGTTCATCACGGTGAGACCTTGCTCGTACTCTTCGCGCTCTCGCGGTTTGTTGAGCGTGGCCTGGAGTGTTGACTTCAGGATGGCAAGCGAGGTTTTCAACTCATGAGCCGCGTCAGCAAGGAACTCTCGTTGACGCGTAAAGGCGCCCTCGAGGCTCTCCAACACTGTTTGAATGCTCCGATCAGCGGCACCAGTTCCTCTGTAGACCTTGCAGCCTCAGAAGGTTCGAATTTCCAACGCTCCACAGAAATTGTGGAAGGGATTGGGGGTTGGAAGCTTCCCCGCAAATCCGTGGAGTCTAACCGGCGAATATGGCCCCGCATCGACAGACATTCACCATCAGGTGAATGTTGGCGGAACGATCGAAGTGAAAGGCGGCCTCCGTTTCAGTCCTCTGTTTGTTGCCGACTCCGGCGCCCCTTTCAACATCACCGTCGGACAAGACCTATACGGAACGACGCTTTTCAACGGCCGTCCGGGAATCGCCACTGACCCGAGCAGACCCGGGGTGGTGCAGACGAAGTATGGATTGCTCGATCCGAATCCAACAGCGGACGAAGTGATTCTGCCTCGTAACTACGGCCGAGGCACGGGCATTTTCATGCTGAACCTTCGTGCATCAGAGGTCTTCTCATTTGGCCCTGCCGCCGAAGGCTCTGTTTCGGCGGGTGGCCGCCGACCGGACACAGGACCGTTCGGAGGGAGCCAGGGACAAGGCATGGTCAAGACTGGACATCGGTTCAGCCTTGCCGTGGGCGTAGTGTGTCGGAACCTGCTGAATCACAATAATCCCGGCCCGTTCATTGGCGACGTCACATCATCGCTCTTCGGCCAGACCAATCAACCGTATGGCGTCGGCAGCTTGGGTGGGACAGGGTTTTCAGAATCGGCAAACAATCGACGGCTGGAATTGCAGATGAGACTTTCGTTCTGATTGCGCAGATCGATCCAAGCCTACAGTTGAAGCCTCTGCAATAAAGACTGGAAGCGGGGGTTTGAACGCAAGACATCGAATTCAGGATCGACGCGAAGAAAGATAAGGGAATTTGATCGGTCCTGATAGGCCTTGTCGAGTTCGTTCATTGCCTGGTCCGCATCTCCAAGAGCTGAGTACACTTCGGCCAGGTAAAATGGCGAGACGTAGTGTTTCGCTCGTTCCGCTTTCAATTGCTCAAGACGCGCGCGCGCGACGACGTGCCTTCCCGAGGCCGTATCCACTCGAGCAAGAGCAGCCATCGCCGGAGCGCTGTTGTTGGAGAGTCGCAACGCAGTCTCGAGTTCCGTGGTGGCTAAGGCGTTTTGGCCTTTCTGGGCGTAGTCCTGACCCAGTACCATGTGCGCAAGGGCGAATGAAGGATCCATGTCGATGGCGGACTTCAATTGCCTCATCGCCCCATCGAAATCCCGTGCCATATACAACCGCCATCCCTCGCTGAAATTCATACTCACCGAGAGGGGATCGAGCTTCAGGGCTTGCTGAATCTCCTTGATGCTCTCGTCTGTCCGACCCATTGCCATCAAATAAAGCGAGTAGCGCTGATGAGCCGTCGCATAGCTGGGGTCCAGCTGGATCGCCTTTTTGAACCCGCTCTCCGCTCCTGCCCAGTCCCACTTGTAATTCAGCATTACGGTGGCCAGCGATGTTTGAGCTTCGGCGAGTGTAGGGTCAAGCTCGAGGGCCCTTCTCGCCGCAGCCTCCGCCTTCGGTGCAACTTCGGTTGCCGGCACGGTGCCGACGATGGCCGCTCCGATGATGCCGTAGCAGTCCGCCAACCCGGCATAGGCCAACGCGTAGTTGGGGTCTTCTTTCGTTGCGCGTTCAAAATAATCAATCGCCTTTGTCAGACCTTCTTCCGAGCGCTTGTTCCAGTAGTAGCGCCCCTTCAGATAATCCTCGTACGCTTCAGGAGAGGAGGGCTGGTAGGCCTTCAAGTTCTGTCGCTCTTGTGGCGTCAACTCGACCTGTATGGTGCTGACAATGGCTCCGGCGACTCGCTGCTGCAGCGATAGCACATCGTCGACATTGCTCTCGTAAGTCTCTGCCCAGAGAGCGCGATCGGCCGCAATCTGCACCAACTCCGTCGTAATGCGGATGCGGTCTCCGCTTCGCATTACTGTGCCTTCTACCACCGCGTCCACGTTCAGTTCCTTGGCAATCTCAGAAAGCGATTTGTGCGTTCCTTTGTAGGCCATTGAAGAGGTGCGCGGCACAACTCTCAAGTGCTTCACTTTGGCGAGGCTCGCGATGAGTTCGTCGGTCATGCCGTCCGCCAGAAACTCCTGATCCGGCGTAACCGACAGGTTTTCAAGCGGCAGAACTGCAAGCGACCTAACCTGTTCTGGCCTGACATGAGCGGCAGGCTCATTAGACCTGAGAACGAAATAAGCTACGCCCGATGACAGCAGAGCCCCGATCAACAATCCGACGACACCGACGAGTACGACGACACGCAATTGGGTTCTGGGGTCGCGCCTGGGATCTGCACCAACGGTGATCGCGACCGGAAGTTCCGAAAGCGCGCCATTTGGCGTTATCCCGGAAACGCTGATCGCCGGTTTCTCGTTATGGGGAACCGGATCCTCACTCGTCGACCGATCGACGTTCACGACCGGCGCAATAAATCGATAACCCCGGCGCTGCAGAGTCTCGATAAATACAGGATTCTCCGGTGAGTCGGCGAGCGCTTCGCGCAACCGTCGCACGGCGGGATTCAAACTGTGGTCGAAGTCGACAAAGGTGTCTTCCGGCCAGAGTCGGCGGCACAATTCCTCACGGCTCACAATTTCCCCTGGACGCTCCAAAAGGATCGCCAGGATCTGGAAGGGTTGCGTCTGAAGTTTCAGCCTGCGCCCCTGCTTTAGCAAATCAGATGAGCGCAAATTCGCTTCGAAAAGTCCAAAACGGACGATCCGAGGTGGGTTGGTTCGCGGCTCTTGAACTTCAGCAACTTGCGAATTCATCGGGGAAGTATGAAAACTAGGCGAAGTTTAGGCCGTTATGAGAACAATGGTCAATAGATAATCGACACAGATTTGGTGTTATCGAAACCCGTAACACCATGATTGCAATTTGGTTAGGAAGTTATCTCGGCGTTCCTTTAATGTAATTTTCTCGGTCTTGCTAATTGTTGTCATGTTGGCGCAGCTTTCTCTGCGGAACTCAGGTACACCCGGCGCACCCTGGGTGAACCGCAGCCTCTTTCCCCGTTTCGGGGCTGCGTTCACTTCTCCTGGGGCGCGAAGTTCATAAGAGTGGAGGCGTCTACGTAATGACAGTCCGTAGTTTCACCCGTCCAGTCAAGCAGCTCGGTGCAACTCTCCTCACGATGTTGCTGATCGTGCTGCTTCATCCCGGTCAGACCGAAGCCCAGGTGACAGGTGCGACCCTGTCCGGAGTTGTCAGGGATTCCAGTTCGGCAGTGGTGGCCGGAGCGGCGATCAATATCAAGAACACGGCTACCGGAGAAGTGCGCAAAGTTGCCACCAATGGGGACGGCGTCTACTCCGCTCCGAACCTGCAGCCTGGCCCCTATCAGGTCGAAGTAACCGCGTCGGGCTTCCGCTCGGTGATTCAAAAAGGCTTGAATCTCGCTGTAGGTGCACAGCAGTCGCTGAATCTGACGCTTGAGATCGGCACGCAGACTCAGACCGTTGTGGTCACAGATGTGCCTCCGTCGATCGAAACAAGTTCCTCGACGATGAGCGCAACAGTCGACTCCACGACAGTGCGCGAGTTGCCTCTGAACGGTCGAGATTGGACGTCGCTCGCCACTTTGTCGCCCGGAGTCACCAGCATCCCCAACCAGGCAACCACCGGATTCAGCGCGAACAAAGGCAACCGGGGTTTCGGCAACCAGCTTTCCAACGGCGGCCATCGCGCCAATGAGAACAATTACCGCGTGAACGGTATGAGCACGAATGACTACTCCAACGCAGCTCCCGGCGGCGCGACCGGAGTTAACCTCGGCGTCGACGCCATCGATCAGTTCAGTGTCCTCACCAGCGATTACACCGCGGAGTATGGACGTACATCAGGCGCCGATATCAACGCCATCACAAAATCAGGCACCAACAAGTTCCACGGCACCGCATACTTCTTCGACCGCGACAGCATCTTTGACGCGCGCAACTACTTCGACGGCCCCTCGATTCCGCCTTTCCGCCGCGTGCAGTTCGGCGCATCCGGCGGCGGACCAATCCGCAAGGACCACGCCTTCATCTTTGCCGACTATGAAGGAATTCGGCAAAGCCTTTCCAACTCCGGCACAATCCGGGTACCCAATGCCGGAGCGCGTGCCGCAGCAGTACAGGCGATTCAACCATATCTCGCTCTTTGGCCAACTGCGCCGAGCGGGTCGCCAGACACCAACCCCGGTGGTATCGGCGTGCAAACCTTCAACGTCAACTTCCCCACGACCGCAAACGAGAACTACATCATCACGCGCTACGACGAGACACTCTCAAATAAAGACACTGTCGATGCAACATATTTCTTTGACTCCGGTCCGCAGCAGCAAGCGGATCCACTGGGCAACACGGTCCATTCCGTATTCTCCCGTCGCCAGATGTTTACTGGCGAAGAAACGCATATCTTCTCGCAGGCATTCCTCAACACGGTCCGGGCCGGCGTTAGCCATATTTCAGGTCTCATCAACGATCCGGTTCATGGCGATGCGGCAGCAACAGACGCCGCTCTCGCGATTGCGCCTGGTGCAAAAGCGCCTCCACAGATCGGAGTCGCCGGCCTGACAACAGCCTACGGCCTGGGCGGATTTAACCGCTTCAATCACGGGTGGAATTCGACCCAGGTCTACGACGACGCTTTCGACACGCGTGGAAACCACGCCATGAAATTTGGGTTTGCGTTTGAAAATATGCATTATGACGTTCTTGAAATCCTGAGCCCCAACGGCCGCATGAACAACTATCCCAGCCTGGCAGCGTTTCTCAACAACAACGCAGACCAACTGAATGCCGTCGCTGTTGGTGGTTCGCATCAAGTTGCTTTCCGCCAGAATATCCTCGCCTTTTACGCCCAGGACGATTGGCGCGTCCGGCCCAACCTGACTTTCAACTACGGCGTGCGCTACGAAATGGCCACCAAGGCCAAGGACGCAAACTCTGTTCCGGCCTACACCGTGAACGGTTATACCGTTGCCGCAGCGGGATTCCAGGAAATTCAGTCGTTGTCCAACTGCACCCCGGGCACAACAACGTGCGGCCCCGTTGGCACGAGCAGCCCAACCAATTCCAACCCAACCCTATGGGACTTTGAGCCGCGCATTGGTCTGGCATGGAATGTGTTTGGCACAGGGAATACCGTTCTGCATTTCGGTGTCGGTATGTTCGACGTGCTGCCGCTTCCGTATGTTTTCGGTCTCAATACCGCTGCCACCGCCCCATTCCAGATTATCGGTGCGGACAAGAATGCATCGCTTGGCACAGGCCAGTCCGATCCCAACGTCAGCTTTAACGAGCAAAGCATCCGCAATCGCTACATCCAGCCCAATCCAAAACGTGCCGATGTTTACAACTGGAACGTCTATCTTCAACAGAATCTCGGCGCCAGCTTCACTCTGATGGCAGGCTACGTCGGATCCCGTTCGCTTCATCTTTCGGCCGCGGCGGATGATATCAATCTCGTCCAGCCCTCTGCCGTTGCAGGGACCGGGATCGTGTTTCCCTGCGACCCCTCACAACTTGGAACTGGCCAGACCTGCGCCAATACGCAGACCGGCACGCGCATCGATTCCAATTGGGGAGGTGGAGCGGGCATTCGCCCCGTCATCTTTGATGGCGCATCCTCATACAACTCTTTCCAATCACAATTGCAGAAACAAATGGGCCACGGCATACAAGGCCAGTTCGCTTATACCTTCAGTCACTGCAACGACCTGAGTTCGGCGCCAGTCACCGGGGACACCTACCTCAATTCGATTGCAGTTCCCCTCCTGCTGGTAAAGAAAGCTCGTGTCGGTGCATGCGACTTCGACATTCGTCAGGTCGGTTCAGGAAATCTGATTTGGGACGTGCCCGCTCCGAGAACTTCGAGCGGCATTGCAAACTTTGTTTCCCACGGATGGGAACTCGGAGGAATCGTTTCGTTGCAAAGTGGAGCTCCCTTCACCGTCACAGCCGGCGACGGCAACGATCCACTAGGAACCGGCTTTAACGGCGATTTCTCGATGGACTTCGCAAGTCTGCAGCCCGGTTGCAGCCCGATCCATGGCGGCATCAATTACATCAACACGAATTGCTTCACTCCGCCAACAGCGCCGGCATCTCTACAGGTTGCTACTGCTGCGAACCCGTTTGGTTGTGCACCCAATTCATTCGCTAACTACACCGGCACAGTGCCCTCTGGACAGCAGCTTTGTTCCAACGTACTCGGCAATACCCATCGCAACCAGTTCTATGGCCCGAGCCTGAAGACCGTGGACATGTCTCTTTTCAAGAACACCAGGATTCCCCGCATTTCGGAGACTTTCAACGTTCAGTTCCGCGCAGAGTTCTTCAATATCCTCAACCATACAAACTTCCTTTCGCCTGGATTCCTCAACACCTTCGGGCAGAACAACTCCGTCTACGACTTCGACGGTAGCTCGCTGCCTACGGCATTGAATCAAACGTCGACAACCTCACGACAGATTCAGCTTGGAGCAAAAGTCGTCTGGTAACCGTCAAGAAAGAACGGTGTGTCAGGATTCGTCCCGGCACACCGACATCTCTGCCGGATGATCGCGATGCTTGTTCCAACCGTTCCAATCAGCCGAGCGACTACTTAAGCCCGAGAGAGCTGCCGTATGCCAATTGAAGTTCTGACAACTCCCTCTGTGGACGAAGGTCGTCCGGGCTGGCGATTCGCTGTTGCTTCCGGGATACTGGGCTGGGTTCTCGATGCCTTCGATTTCTTCGTCGTCGTCTTTCTGCTCGATACGCTCGCGGCCCATCTCAAAGTTCCAAAGCTCTCCATCGTCTTTACCATATCCGTGACGCTCGCCATGCGGCCCGTAGGTGCGTTGCTCTTCGGAACACTTGCCGATCGATTCGGCCGCCGCAAGCCGCTCATGGTATGCGTGGCCTATTTTTCTGTCGTCACTATCCTCAGCGGTTTTGCCCCCAATTACCTCTTCTTCATCATCATGCGCGCGCTTTATGGAATCGGCATGGGTGGCTACTGGGGCATCGGTGCCTCCTTCGCCATGGAAAATGCTCCGCGGAAGAGGCGTGGATTCTTCTCGGGGCTGATGCAGGGCGGCTATCCCTTCGGCTACCTGATCACTGCGGTCTGCATGCAATTTGTCGAACCTCACTTTGGCTGGCAGGCCATGTTTCTCATCGGTTCGCCCCTGGCTCTGATCATCATTATCCTTACAGCCCTCTCGCCGGAGTCTTATGCCTGGAAGCTGAATCACATGGGCTCCGTTTTGAATATCTTCCGCACTCTCTGGAAGCACGCGGGCAGCTTCGCCTATCTCCTGCTTGTCATGGTCGTAATGTCCTGCTTGTCTCACGGAACACAGGACCTGTATCCGGACTTTCTCAAGAGCCTCTCGTTCGTTCGAGACGCAAGCATCTTCGGCATGGCACCTTTATTTGGAATTCCGATTCTCTATAACATCGGTGCAATCGCCGGTGCTCTTTTCTTCGGCGGAATCTCGGAACGTCTCGGTCGACGCCTCTCCATGATTGCCGCGCTGATTTTGTCGCTGCTCTCGATCCCGGCATGGGCCTTTGGCGGCGATCTGCTATGGCTGGTGATCGGATCCTTCGTCATGCAGGCCGGCGTTCAGGGCGCGTTTGGCGTGATTCCTGCTCACCTCAATGAGCTTTCGCCCGACGCCGTCCGCAGTCTCTTCCCCGGGTTTGTCTACCAACTCGGCGTTCTTGTGGCTGCGCCGGCCGTCTCATTTGAGTATGTCTTGCGAGATCGCCTTGGCTATCCCTGGGCTCTGACCGTCTTCGAACTCAGCGTCGTACTTTCGCTCATCCTGATCTTCGCGTTCGGACCAGAGAAGCGCGGCAAAAGTTTCTATAGTGCACAAGACCGGATCGGTTAATAACGGGCCCAGTTCGCGTGCGACAGGACGAGGCCTGAAAGTGTCACTTATTGCTGACAGGCCGATCAGTCCGCAGCAGCTACTAGGAGCGGCGTGGGACGAGGCCCAGGCGAGCGATGAGCTGCTCAAAGCCAGGGGTACCATGCAAAGAGTCGTAACGTGGATCAACGTTGATCCAAACTGGCTGGCGAATTCGCTTCTCATAAGATTCTTCGAGGCAGCTCCCGACGGATCATGGTCATGCGGTTCCGACCTGCGAATATCAGCTTGATCAATCGTCGCCATTACTCATCCTGATTCGATCAATGCGCGCTCTCCTGCGCACGCCATGCGCCGTTTCGCATCCGTGGTCTCTCCGAAGTGCCTTCGCCGAAGACTTGAGTTTGTGTTCTATTCTCACTCAACTTGCCAGCAGTTGACATCCGGTCGAGTCAATCGTCGGACGCTCACCCTTCCCACGTAGCCCGCCACCCTCACGCGGGACTTGGTCGGACGAATCGGATTGGTGCGCGCTTCTTTGCTGCAGGCATGGCAACGTTCGATGACTCTCTGGTCAGATGACTTTAAGAAATGCGCCATACAGCTCGTTCGCAGCGCAGGTTTCACGTTGCGTTCATACACAGCTCTTTTATCAACAGCCGGTGAATTTTCCTTCAATCTTCGATGAATCTATCTGAACCTTAAGACTTCATTCAGCTTCGGCTTCTTAGACTGGGCTTTTCAGCACCAGACTGAACCACGCTGTTTGTCCGTGCCGTTCAATCGCGCTCGAAGCAGCCAAAAAACGATTGACTGAATTCACTTCCAGGAGAAGCCCATGAAGTCCAAAACCTTCCTTTCATTCCGCCTCGCTTCGCTTCTCGTCTGTGCGTTGTTGTTCTCGAGCTTTGCGCCCCGCATCAGCTCGCAAACAAAGGGCGTGATCAGCGGCGGAACCTTCCAGAACCAAGCCGGATCCATTTCCGGTACGCTGATGGATTCCACCGGCTCCGTATTGAGAGGGGCCCAGGTGTCCATACCCGCCAAAGGCATGCTCGTTTCCACCGACGAGCAAGGCCGCTTTTTCTTTAGTGGACTGCAGCCGGGCGACTATGCAATTTCGGTCAGCTACATCGGCTTTCAAAAACTGACGAAGACCGTCACTGTCAATCCGGGAGAATCGACTCCGGTGAGCCTGCAACTCCAGGTCGAGTCACAAAAGCAGAGCGTGTTGGTTACGGCCGGAAGCGCGTCGGCTGAAGTCGAGGCAGTCAATGAAGAGCGCGCCGCGGACAACCTCATCCAGGTCATGCCCACCGAGGCCATCACCAGCTTGCCAGACCGCAACCTCGGCGACGCGATCAGCCGTATGGCCAGCGTCGCCCTGACGCGCAATGAGGGCCAAGCCAATTTTGTGGGGGTGCGCGGAGGCGAGCCCCGACTGACCAATACGACGGTCGACGGCTTCAACATGCCTTCCCAGGATCCCGGAATCCGCGAATTCGATTTCTTCTCTGTTCCTCCAGGCATCGTCGGTTCGGTCGTGCTGAGCAAGACCCTGCAGGCCAACATGGACGGCGATGGAATCGGCGGCTCAATCGATCTCGTCACCAAGACCGCGAGCGATACCCCGACCTACCAAATCACCGCCATGGGAGGCATCGGCGCCATGGGCGGCTTCACGCCGATCGAAAACGCCCGTCCTAACGCGGATGTTTACGGCACTTGGGGCAGGCGCTTTGGAGCCAGCAAAAAGCTCGGCTTCATCGTCGGCGGCCAGTATAGCTTCGATGGCACCGGCTATAACGACGTCGAGCCCACCCCGGACGAGGCCACCCTATCAAACGGGCAAAACGTACCCTGGGACGACGGACAGGATCTCCGCACCTACATGTTCCACCGTCCCCGTTATGGATTTGGCGGAACCCTCGATTACCGCATCAAGCCTGGGTCCACAATCTTTTTACACTATCTCTACACTTTTCTACGCGACAACGGCGACAAATCCGTTTACAGCCTTTTCGACAATACGCCGGGCGTCCAAACGGTGACTGTGGCCAACGGCAGCTACAGTGGTGGATGTTCCGGCACCGCCAACGGGATAACGACCGGGCCCTGCAACACCCCGCCACGTTACTACAGCCAGCTTGAAGATGCCCGAATCTATTCCGACAGCATCATCCTGAGCGGCACGCACGTGCTGAACAATACTTGGTACACATGGAGCGCGGCCATCGGAAACGGCTACTTCGGCGACCAGCCTTTCGACTCGGCCGACTACGCCAACACCGCCACCACGAGTTCGTGCCAATTCAACCAAGGCGCCACCAAGGACTACTTCGTGCCTCAGTGGACCCCCGCTTGTTTTGCCGAGATCAACAGCCCCCAGAACTACTTCTTGACCGATACTCAGCGCGAGTTCGGCCACGAGGAGCAGATCAACGTCGGCTTCGAAGGTTCGGGCGCATTCCGCTGGCACCTCGGCGGTCATCCCTCCACCTTCGAGTACGGCGCCAAGTTCCGCGGCATGCACAAATACAACAACCAATACAACTCTGTAGAAAATTACGCCGGTTCCGGCGCCGGCGTCCCGATGACGACCTTCCCCAACAACCTCATCCAAAAGAACTATTACAACGGCGCATACCAGGATGGTTACAACGTGTGGTTCGGCCCCGCCCAGGACTACGTCAACCAGCACGCCGCCGATTTCATCCTCGATAACAGCGATAAGGGGGTGGACTCGTCAAACTACTCGCTCGTGGAGCATATTCCCGCCTACTACGTGATGAACACCACCGACTTCTCCAACGGCATCCGCCTGATCCTTGGGCTGCGCGCCGAGATGACTTCGGATAACGTGCACAACCTGGCGTTCGATCCCAACGGCAACGCTACGCCGAACAAGTTTTCCGGCTCTTATTACGACCTGCTGCCCAGCGCATCGCTGCGCTTCAACGCCGGACCGAACAGCTACATGCGGCTAATCTACGCGCGCGGCGTCTCCCGCCCCGAAGAGAGCGAAATCGCGTCGGACGTGAGCTGGGGCACCGGTGGGAACGGCGCCTACAAATTCACGGTTACCTTCGGTAACCCCAACCTCAAGGCGGAGACCGGCGACGATATCGACGTCCTCTACGAGCACTATTTCAAGACCTTCGGCGTGTTGTCCGGCGGGTATTTCTACAAGCACCTTGCATCTCCACCGGTCAGCACGCAGGCCGTGCTTACCAACTACCTGCCTCCGGGCGCGCCACCAATCGATCAGGGCACTTACCTCGCCACCTACTACATCAACGCCGGTAGCGCGTGGATCAGCGGCATTGAATTGCAGTACTTGCAGAACTGGACCAATCTGCCCGGCTTTCTTGGCGGTCTGGGGCATGAACGCCAACTACAGCTACATCGGTTCCCAGACCAGCGGCATCGCTGGGCGCAGCGATAAGCCGCGCCTTCTCGAGAATGCCCCCAACCTCTTTAACATCGGCCCCACCTACAACAAGGGGCCGCTCTCGATGGCGATGAACATCAACTTCAACCAGTCCAGTATTTACTATTACCAGTACACGGACGGAGCGCCGGGCGGACCAACGGGCCCGCTAGGGGACAACTATAACTACGACCACACCCAGATTGACGCCCAGGGCAGCTACGCACTTCCCCACGGCTTCAAGCTGCTCGTTTCCGGTCTCAACCTGAATAACGAGGAATTCGGCTTCTACTACGGCAGCCCGAAATACGATACCCAGCGCGAGTTCTACCACCCTACCTACTCGTTCGGCCTGAGCTGGGCACCGCACCGCGAGAAATAATCTCGACGATGTTCCCTGCGAACCGCGGCTAGCAGCAGGTTTATGGTGGTTGACGCGTAGTGGCGCTGTTCAAGGGATATTCGGTACCGGGTGACCACTTGTCTTGTTGAAAGCGAGTCTGGGTTCCGAGCAATACCATTCGATGAATTCTCTGATTGCATGATCGTAGGTTTGCTGTGAACTGCGGGATGCCAAAAAGGTTCTACATGGTCGACTTCGATCACTCAAGATCGGGGAGCTTCAGAACATGCTCAGGTGTCCCTCTGCGCTTTGGCTTGCTCTTTGCTATCAGTACGACCTCCATTCGCCGTGGCAAGAGCATGATCTTGATTGCGATCCCGGCATGGTCCACCCTAGCCCGTTTTTCGTGATCACTCCACTCGCAGACGCTCAAACGTTGGGAAGGTGAATCTGTCATTTCCTGCTCTTATGCATTTGAGCGGACTTTCTCGAATCTCGGGCTCATTCTGGATTCTTCTGTGTCTCTGCTCTTTTGTGACAGATTTCCTACAACTCGCGCAGGGAGACGGCGACGGGGCGCAGCGCTGCACGCACAGCGGGGAGCAGGCCGCCCAGAACGCCCATGGCCAGCGCAAAAAGCACTCCCATCGCGAGCAAGTTGAAAGTAATCTTGAATGCGAAAGCTATGCTCGAAAAGGTCGAGAAATTCATCGTTTGCGTGGTCATGCCGTTCAGCGGAAGCACGACCACACAGCCAATAATGCCGGCGATGAAAGAAATCAGCAAGGCCTCGAACAGGAATGAGAGAATGACGTTCCAGCTGGAGAAGCCGATCGCGCGCATGGTGGCAATCTCGCGTCCGCGTTCGGCGACGGCCGAGTACATCGTGTTGAGAGCACCGAATACCGCGCCGATGGCCATGACGGCAGCCACCAGACCGCCTAAGATAGTGATCAGCCGGGTCATGGCCGAGGATTGCTTCGCGTAGTAATCCACTTCGCGCTCGACTTCCAGATTCAATTGCGGATCGGAAGTAATCGAATCCTTGAATTTGTCGAAGGCCATGGGCGACGTGAGGTGAACAGTGGCGGATTGAAAGATGTTCTCCGGGCGCTTGAGCACCTCGTTCAGGATGCGCGAGTCGCACCAGAGCTCGGAATCGAACGACGATCCACCCGCGTCGAACACTCCCACCACCTTCCAGTGGCCGCCGCCAAAGTCCACCGTGTTGCCGACGGTCAGGCCCGCGTAGGTTTTCGAGGCGTTTTTGCCGACGACGAGCTCGTCCAGGCCGGAATGAAACATCCGCCCTTGAACGACGTTCACGAATTTGCGGATTTCGAGCACGTTGGGCGAAACGCCGCGAACCTCTACATTCGCGTCCGTGCCTGTGCTGATCAGCGGAATGGGAACGACGCCGACGACTTCCTGCGTGACCAGTGGCTGGCCCGACGCATCGCGAGCCACGCCCGGCTTATCCTGTACCAGCTTCACGGAATCGAGAGTGATGCCGCCCATCATTTCAGAGGTCGAGCCGGCGCGCATGACCAGCGCGTCGTCGGGCGAGCCTGAGGCCACCAGCGTGGCCCGGAAGCCGCGCGCCAGCGATAGCATGGCCACGAATACGCCGACCGTTCCGGCGATGCCCAGAATGGCCACGATAGTAGAGGTCCAGCGCGCTCGAATGCTGCGGAAGTTATAGGAAATCGGAACCGATCCGATCAGCGGCGCCAGCAATCCGGCAACGATCCCGCCCACGATGACCAAAACCAGGAGCAGGGCGGCGATGGCCGCCAAAGTGATCACTACACCGAAAATGAGTTTTGGCATCATGCTCAAATCCTCCGAAGGGCAGTCACGACGCGCATGCGCATCGCGCCGTAAGCGGGAAGAATTCCGCTGGCGAAGCCGACCGCGAGAGCGGCGATCACACCGTAGGCCAGCGTTTTGGCTGTCACCAGAAGCGGCGGCAAAAGACCAGCCATCGCTTGGCTAAGTTGCGGAATAGCGACCAGCGCAAGCAGCAGGCCCACACAACCTGCAAGCGCGATCGCCATCGACTCGCCCAGAATGAATCCGAGGATGGCGCGATCCGGGAAGCCGATGGCCTTGAGCACGCCCAGTTCATTGGTTCGCTCGCGCACGGAGATGGCCATCGTGTTTCCGGTAACCAGCAACAGCGTGAAGAAAACAACGGTCCCGATCGACATGATCAGGAACTTGATGTTCCCGAATTGCTTCACCCAGCCCTGCGCAAAGGCGGATTCTGTCTCGGTCTTCGTTTCGTAGGGTGAATTGAGGTACATGTTGTCGATGGCCTTGGCGATGCGTGGGGCATCGTCGGGGTCTGCTATGCGAATCGTGTACCAGCCGACTTGGCCTTGCAAACTATCGGGTACGCTCTCTTTGAAGTATTCCCATTGGAACCAAAACTGGGTCTCGTCATCTTGCGGCTTTGCGCCGTGGTAAACGCCGTCGATATTGAACTCGAAGGGTTTACCCGCCAGCCCATAGATGGTTGTCGTAATGGGAATGCGGTCGCCGATCTTCCAGCCAAAACGTTTCATGGTGACCGCGCCGACAATCGCGCCCTGGCGATCTTTAAGGAACGTGTTCCACTGGTCGTCCGGAACGATGAGCTCCGGGAAAACCTGCCGCTGGTTTTCCGGGTCGATCACGAACTGCGGGAAAAAGTTCTTGGGGTCCTGATATACGCCGCCGAACCAGTTGTCGTGCGTGACGTACTTTACGCCCGGAATACGCAGGATCTCGTCCCGGTACGACAGCGGAATCGAATTGATGATGGAGGTGCGATTGATGGTGACAAGGCGATTCGCACTCACCACGTCCGCTCCCCGACTGAACGCATCGTTCACCACTCCCAGCAGCGCAAACAGAAACAGCGCCACTGCGAACGAACCGATGGTCAGAACCAGGCGAGCCTTCTTGCGAAACAGATTGGCCAGAATCAGTCTGCTGAACTTCAAGAGGCACCCCCCGCGACAAGGCCCGGCCGCGCTCCTGCTTCGACCAGCACGCCCTTGTCGAGATGCAGGGTGGTGTAGGCTTCACGCGCAACCAACGGATCGTGCGTTACCATCAGGACGGTTTTCCCGTACTCCTTCACCAATCGCTTGATCAGGTCCATCACTTCGTCGGCGCTTTTGCGGTCCAGGTCGCCGGTGGGCTCGTCGCAGAGCAGGAAAGTGGGGTCGGCGACGATGGCGCGTGCGATGGCAACACGCTGTTCCTGTCCCCCGGAAAGCTGGCGGGGAAAGTGGTGCATGCGCTCGCCCAAACCAACGATGGAAAGGGCGGTTTCAACGTGCTTGCGGCGTTCGGCTTTGGAAAGTTTGGTCAGCAGCAAGGGCAACTCGACATTCTGGAACGCGGTCAGCACTGGGATGAGGTTGTACATCTGGAAGATGAAACCGACATGGCGCGCACGCCAGTCGGTCAGCTTGCCGCGGGACATGTGCGTGATTTCATCGCCGGCCACGCCGATGGTGCCTCGCGATGGAACGTCGAGGCCACCCAGCAGATTGAGCAGCGTGGTCTTGCCCGAGCCACTGGGCCCCATGAAGGCCACAAAATCGCCCTTATCGACGTCAAGATTCAGGCCCTGCAAGACGTCGATGTCCTCGCTGCCACGGCGGTAGGTTTTGTCCAGACCGCGCACCTGAATCAGACTGCCAGCCGCGCCCTTGCCGTCCACACGTACCATGATCCCAACCCTCCTCGATTTCCGCCATCTCCGCTTCCTCGCTGGAATGGCGCCAATCCTTGCAACGCATTCTGGTCGCCGCAAAGCAGCGCCAAATCGCAACCGCAGTGGTCTGACTCAATCGCAGAAACAACGCCTCAACGCTTGATCGCGACTGCTTCGCCATCTTTCAGATCGGTTGGCCCCCCAACCACCACTGTATCTCCAGGCGCGAGCCCCGCCAGAATCTGCGTTTGCGCGCCACTGGCCATGCCAACCTTCACGGCGTGGCGTTCGACGTGATCGCCGTTCACAAGGAAAACGATCTTCTGTCCGCCATCGTCGCGGACCGCCCTCTGCGGCACCATGACGCGCGCTGGCGCTTTTTTCGCCAGCTTGTCTTCTTCCCCAAGGAACGTGACCTTCACGCCCATGTCAGGCAGGATGCGCGGATCCAGCTTGTCGAAGGCAATGCGCACCTCGACAGTCGCCTTTTGGCGATCGGCCGTGGGAATAATGGTGCGCACGCGGCACGGAATCTTCCAGTCCGGATATGCATCCAGAACGGCGGTGACTTCCTGGCCAGGCTTCACGCGCGCGATGTAGTTCTCGTTAACGTCCACCTCGATTTCGTTCGAGGCCATATCGACAATCGTCGCGATGCCCGTGCGCGTGAAACCGCCACCGGCTGAGATCGGCGACACCATTTCTCCCACCTGCGCGTCCTTGGAAACGATAATCCCGTCGAACGGAGCGCCGATAATGCAGTTATCCACGGCTTGCTGCGCCTCTTTGATGCGCGCGTCAGCCGCGAGCACCTGTTCCTGGGTGTAGTCGATTTTCGCCCGCAGGCTGTTCACGGCCATCGTCGCATTGTCGAGCGCTTCTTGACTTTGAACGCCTGCCGTTCTCAGCTCCTGCGCGCGATGCAGCTCTATCTCAGCGTTCTTCAATTGCACTTGTAGGTCGAGAATGCTTGCCTGTGTGGCATTGCGATCTGCTATCGCGGACGCGAGGGCCCTCTGCGTATCGGAATCGTCCAGAGTGGCAAGCACAAAGCCCTTGTGCACGTACATGCCTTCGGTAAAAAAGACGCCTGTGACTCGCCCTGTGATCTTTGCCGCTACCGTGGCGCGCCGCTGCGGGGTGACATACCCGCTCGCGTTGAGCAACGCCTCTGGGCCGGTGTCCGGGGCGTCCACCGTGGCGACTTGCACCGACGGCGTCTGATTCACATACGCGTAGACTCCGCCCACGATGATGAGCGCGACAAGTAGGACGAAAAAACCAATGGCGATGCCCTTTCCAGCATTTCGGGCACCGCGCTGGTGGGCGTCGATGCGCAGCCCCCCGAGGTCCGGTCTGACAGGTGCTTCAGTCATAGTTCACCGAATCGAGTTACGTTGGCTCCCCAGCATTTGTTCCGCTTGCCGGCAGCACAAGGTTACACCGTAAGATCTCCCGACCCGCTATAGCGAATAAAATTGAATGTTGTTAGCTTCCCAGATGTTTGGCTGGGATGGAAACGCATTTGCCTTTGCTCTCGTCGGATGCATGCTCCGCTAAGTAACGAAATCTCGCCCAGTGTTTACAAATCAACCCAAGTGGCCGAAGAACCGGCTATCGGGACAACTGGCTTTTCATCATTCCGGGATGGGATCTGCAGGAGGCCAGTGGACTAGAAGGCGACTTTTCGTCCATGTGGCTCACTTGCTGTCGTCGCTAAGCGCATTTGCGATGTGCGCGAGTTGACGTTCCGCGAAAGCGCAGGACCGGACCCTGTTTACCGAGAGCAATTCGGGACTCTCATCATGGGTTTGGCAAAAGAGCATTTCTATCTGCCAGTTGGATGCGCTCCGGGTTCTCTTGATATTGGACCATCCGGGGAAGGGCTGACGAACGGCTCGGGGGAAATGTGCCCCCGGTGGCATGTGCCACATGTCACCGGCATTCCGGATCCTTCAATTTTTGCAATGTGAATGCTATTGATCTCCTCGGTCATCTCATACATACCTCGAGCAAGGACCTTCAGCGGTTTGGAGTCATCCGCAAAGTTGAGGTTTGAATCGTCGTCGGCAACGAGGGTCTCAGTCGCCTCAGTGTGGCAAGCGTCGCAACGCACACCGAGCGAGCGCGACCACTCTTCCATGATGCTGTTTACCTGTCGTCCAGAAAGGTCCTTGGGAAGAGATCTAAGGTTCCTGGGTGCGCGAAACGTGCGAGACAGCAGCGGCTGATTACCCGCAGCCGCCTTTTCTCCTTCTGGCGCCTGGACAATGGTACCAACTATCAACGCAACGGATCCGAGCAAAATTACCCCAACAGGCAGAAAGAGCCGAAATGATGACGTCATGTCGATACCTCATTGCGAACGGATGTAAGCCGTTTCGCACGTCCTCGTGAGCCACGGAGGGAAACAGACAACATGGTCAGGGCCTGCTGTTCCCCTCGGCCAACTGCAGATCCAGCTGCACGCGTTCCCCGTTAATCAGAACAATTCCATCGTTCACGAGTTGCTGTCCCGTGCAATCGTAGGACTGGTAGCGGCGAAGAGTCTCAAGCGGGAAGAAGAACTCCACAGAGAGAGCCTTCGCCTCCGGTGTTCCAGGTCGCACGCGAGAGCGGACCGTCGTACTGAAGCTGATACCGTCGAAGTTCTGGTCACCAGGAAAGTAAGTAAGAATTCGACGAATGAGAGGCGAGAGGTGCTCATCGAAGGACAGCGCCGCAAGCTTGTAGCGAGAGGTGTTTGGCTGCTGGCTCAAAGCGGTAGTCATCGAAAGTTCAAGATAGACCTGGTGATGAAACGGAATAAAGGCAGGCGGGGCGTAGGTGACGAAATGCGCGTCAGGCTCAAGTTCCTTGAGCATGTGATTGCTGACGCCCTGGATTGACGACTGGAGCGCAGCGATCGCCTGGGGAGAAGAGTCGCGCACCGCAATGGATGGCGGCGCAGGCGGCGGGGCTGGCGAGAGTGCAGGCTTGGGATCGAGTGGCACAGCGGGCTCGCTTGCAGGACGTGAAGACGGGGCGGCCGGAGGGATTGCGGCAGCAGTAAGTGTCGGAGTGGCAGGAGCAGGCAACGGAGGCGCCGAATCATTCACCGATTTGCCGCCTTCGTCTGTGAGCCAGATGCTGAGCTGTTTGGCATTGAGCAGAACATCTGCATCGATGAGTGCGCCTTGCATTGCCATGTTGTTTTGGGCCGTCACCAGCTTCACGGCCGCGGCTTGCGGGAAATAGATCATCAGGTTCTCGGGCCGTTCGATCGGCATCCCCATCGTCTTGCTGATCACGTGGTGTGACACCTCAACGGCATATCCCCGGACTGCAGGATTGGCCTGGAACGTTGGAACCACTGCCTTTAGGATGGGCACAACTACATCCTGAAAGGTCTCTCGGGCGCGTTGTTCTTCATTGAACTTGTCGGCTGCGTAAGCTCCGTAGTAATTGCCGGAGATGGCGATCACAGTCGACCCGTTGTAGTGCTCAAAGCGGATGGAATGCTGGTCAGTGCGCTTCTGCACCTTCTCATCGATATCCAGCTTGCGGCTGAGGTAGAAGGGGAAATTGAATTGATGATTGGCAATGTTCTCGCCCACGGTCTTGAGGTCGTTGAACGACTTCTCCTGCAATGCACGCGATGCGGGGTCGGTGATCTCAACAGTAGCCACAACCTGCGCAGGCAGAAGGCGAGCGCCGATCAAAATCGTTGCGATGAGGGCAAATCTATTTGCGCGCATAAACCGTCCCTGCCGGCTCGTAAGGAGGATCGGCAACAGCGCGGGTGTACGAGATGAGTGCCCGTACATCCGACGCACTGAGTGTGTTTCCGTAAGGCGGCATGAGCGCCGAGCGATTCAGCGCGGGTCCGCCGTGCAGGATGATAGAAGTGAGATCGGCATCGCTCATCTTGTTGAGCGTGCTGCCATCACCGAATGAATGCGGCTTAACCTCGAGGTTGTCGAAGTTGGAAACGCGCTGGGCAGAGGACTCGGAGTCGTGGCAGCGATTGCAGTATTGATCCGCAAGGATTGATCCCAGCCTCTGCTGATAGTCGAGAGCCGTTTCGACGACGCCAAGAGTCACCGGTTTTGACTTCCCCGGGGTCACAGCGCTGATCTGATACCGTCCTGCAACCGCGCCCAGAGAAACCAGACTGGTCGCTTGGCCACTGGAGTCGGTGAGCACAGCAGCCGGATCAAAGCTGACACCCGCTGTGCCGTGAAATTCAACCAGTGCTCCCGGCACGGCTGTTCCCTGATCGTCGTTGACCTGCACAACCAGCGGATCTCTTAACGCCGCGCCGGTAACGCCAACCTGATGGCCGCCGCTTGATTCGACCATTGCAGTTCCCGCCGCTGTCGCCTTGAGTCCGGCCGTTGGGAGCGCGGAATGTTTACAACCTGCGAGAGAAAGAAGCGCCACCAATAAGGTGCATGCGGAGAGTGTTGATGCAGCCAATAGCCTCCTCATAGCTTCGCTCCTCGTGCGCTTGTGGCCTTGAGCGACATCAGGAAAGCTGTCAGAGAGCGGGCGTCCTCATCGCTCAGGCTCTGGTTTGGCTCGGGCGTTCCGGGCCGGAGTGCCTGCGGATTCCTGAGCCACGCGTAAATCCAAGCCGGGGTAAGCCGCGAACCTACCTGCGTCAGCGTCGGTCCAATGTATCCCTTGTCCGTCTTGGTGTCAGCGATGTGGCACGACTGGCAAGCATACTTCGAATAGAACAATTGCCGACCGTGCTCCACCATTTCCGGAGGATTCTTAGCGCCTATCTCGGAATCGGCGTCGATCGAAGGCGACTGGTAAACGGCCAGGATGTAGTCTGTCAGTTCCTTGTTATCACTGTCGCTCAGATTGAAACGCGGCATCCGTCGAATGAGTGATGGCCGCAACGTGTTGGGGTTGTGAAGGAAATCCGTGAGCCATTGCCGTTGCACCGAGCTTCCTTCCCACGTAAGGTCAGGCGCCATTTCACCGCCTCTGCCGTTGATCCTGTGGCAACTGAAGCATGCGAGCTCTGTAATCAGCCTGCCAGCATGCCCTGCGGGTTGGTAGTTCGTCTCCGGCACTGCGGCGACACGCAGCGAGTCAGGCATCGAACGGCCGCGATTGGTGAGCGCAAGCAACGCAGTGGCTAATGCATCTGTCTGCGATGCGGTCAGCGCAAATTGGGGCATCTTTACACTGGCGCCAAAGGCTCGCGGCTGGCGGATCTTGGCGCCAACGTAGCTGGGCAGCGAGTGCTCCATGCCAGGCAGAAACACGATCTGCGCCAGCGGCTTGCTTCCAATGGTACTGAGTTCAGGCGCGAAATTCTCTGGCTTCTGCACGCCATTGATTTCGTGGCAGGAAGCGCAGCCCAATTCGACGATCAGTTTTCTTCCGTGGCCAATCTGCTTCGCATTTGCTGGATCAAGATGAACACCGGAGCCGTAATCGGCGTCGGTTTTGGTTTGGAGATACGTGGTGAGCGTCGTGATCTGCTGCGGAGTAAAACGGTAATGCGGCATCGGCGTGGTCGCATCGTAGATGCGCGGGTTTGCTAGCCATGCGGCCAGCCACTCCGGCTTTGCCTTGTTGCCGATGCGCGTCAACTCGGGTCCCAGGTCGCCACCGACCAGGTTGCCTGCGGCATTCTGAACGGCGTGGCATGAGGCGCAGAACGATTCGCCATAAAGGCTTGGTCCCGCGGACGGATCGGCGTTTGCCGCGACCTTTGCTCCGACCGCAACGGTATCGCCATCGTGTGCTGTGCTGGTGCTAACCAGGTACGCAGAGATGTCGCTTGCATCCCCATCGCTAAGTTTGTAATTGGGCATCGTGGTGGATGCCGCATAGGCCTGCGGATCTTTGAGCCAGCTGTAGATCCATTCGCGCGTCGTCTTGTCGGCAATGTGCACGAGCGACGGCGGATGATCGGTGGCCTCAACTTTTGTGCCGTCGGGCCGCGTAATGGCGTGGCAGTGAACGCATCCGTAACGGGTCAGCAAGGTTCTGCCGTGGTTGAGCTGCGGTGTTCCGGGCAACGCGTTCTGGTGGCACTGACCGCAGCCAGATTCAATGTACTTTGCAGGCAGGATCGGCTCTTCGCCGGCTCTCTCGCTGTGGTGCGCCTCGGCAACGGTTGTAGCCGCTCCCTGGCCGCCATGGCAGATCACGCATCCAAAGCCGTCGAGCGTGTGAGGAATCACCGGGTGTTTGCGAAAGGGCTGCTGCTTCACATCGGCAAGACCGGCCTCCTTCAAACCTAGATGGCACGTTGTGCAGCGGTCGACCACACCGAGTTCCGGTAGCCAGATTTGATGGATGCCCGGCTCAAATCGACGGCGCAGGCTGACCGCATCTCCGCGATCGTGAATCAGCCCGAGATAGTGGCGCTGATAGCTATGCCATTGGGCAAAGTGATCCTTGGCGGGGGCAATTGCGAGTGCCAGCAACAAGACAAGACTGACAATACCGAATGCTCTTACCGGATCGCCGAAGAGCGCATGCCACGCGGAGGAAAGATACTTTCTTATAGGTTGCACTTAACTCCTCCAGGGCAAGACCCAGGACCAGCCTGGGCCGCGGAACCAAGTGCCTACCGCGGTGAGCACAATAAGTTCGAGCAGAAACCACGTCATGATCCAGTAAGCAAGCGGCTTCCTGGCTAGATACCGGCGCATCCGCGATGGCGAATCGAGGGTGCTGTTAGCCGCGACAGTCATTGCCAGCGCAACAAGCACGGTTGGCGCGACGGCGACGTACACATGGAATACCAGCAGAAATGCCAGCATTCCAAGAGCTGCAAGATAAAACCAGCGAACTCGCTTCGTGCGGTCCTTCAGGAAGAGGCCGTTGGCCTCGATGTTGATGTTGAAATACGGAATGACGATGAGGGCGAGGATGAGAAGCGTAGGCACCAGCACGCCCGCAACGACCGGCGGGAAATAATGCAGCAGTTCCTGAAGTCCAAGGAAGTACCAAGGTGCCTTCGCGGGGTTCGGCGTGTGGGTTGGATCAGCGATGCCTTCGAGCGGAGCGTTGAAGAACAACGAGAACAGCACCAGCGAGATCGTAAGCAGTTCAATCGCGAGGGCTGCGCGGAACAGGACCTCAGGGAACGTCTGCACTTCATCTTCGCCGACGACCTTGACTTGCGCCGAGGTGCGACGCGTAACGAATACAACGCGCTTTGGAGCGCGCCGCTGGTCCGAGTCAACACCGGCAACGAATTCTCTGGGATCGCTCATTTCACCTCCGCTGCGGCGATGGGCTCGTCAATCGGAGTGGGCGGCTTCGGCTCCGACTGCTGCACGTACAAGCCGCCGTCTTTGCGAATGCGCCAGAAGTGAACTGCGATGAAGAGAATGGCCGCGAGTGGCAAAACCACGCAATGCAGAACATAAAAGCGCAGCAGAGCATTTGCGTTAACCTGGTTGCCACCCAGCAGCAGGAAGTGGATCTTGTTGCCCACCAGCGGAACGGCGGACGAAAGATTGGACCCAACCGTGATGGCCCAGAATGCCAGTTGGTCCCAGGGAAGCAGGTAGCCGGTGTAGCTGAGCAGAAGAGTGATGATCAACAGCACAATACCGACCACCCAGTTGAATTCGCGAGGTGCGCGATAGGCACCGCGGTAAAAAACCTTGAACATGTGGGCGAAGACGAGAAAGACCATCAATTGCGCCGACCAGCGGTGCAGGTTGCGGAGAAAAAGGCCGGACGATACGACAAATTGCAGGTCCTTCATGTCAGCGTAAGCCTGCGGCGCGGATGGGTGGTAGTAAAGCATGAGTAGAATTCCGGTAATGACCAGAATCAGAAATGTTCCCAGCGTTAGTGTGCCCAGGTACCACGTTGCGCTGAAGCGCACCATGCGCTTGCGGACTTTGGTCGCGAATAAGTGCAGGAAAATATTCTGCTGGATGGCGAGCGCACGATGCAGGGTGCTATTGCCCGTGCCGCTGCGGAAGGCCGATCGCCACACCCGGCTGCCGCGTACTTTCTCGACCATGTCTTCAGTCTTGGTCGACATGCTCATATCCTCAAATACTGCAGCGGTGGAATGTCGGTGGAGCGGTCAACCATCAGGTCGCCTTCATCGCTTACCCAGGTCTTGAGCCAGGGAAGCGGCTTGGGAGCAGGACCTTCAATCTTTTGCCCGGTGCGCGTGAATTCGCTGCCGTGGCAGGGGCACTTGATCATGCCCAGGTCCTGGTTCCATGCGGTCAAACAGCCCAGGTGCGTGCATATCATGCTGAGCGCAAAATAGCCTTCGTCCGCGCGAACCAGATAGATTCCTGAATTGACGTCCATGGTCACCGAATTCAATGCAAAATCCATGGGCTTGCCGATGTTGACGATGGGTGAGGGTTCATAAAGGACATTTGGCGAGAGGTATTCGTAGGAGAAGGCGATCGTACCCGCAGCGGCAATACCCAGCGACCCGAGGCCAATCTTGGTGAAGAAGGCTCTGCGGTCGAATTCCGTGGGAAGCTTCTGCGTCACTTTTAGTGTTGCGTCGGACATGGTTACCTCTTTACCGCCAGGGATGGACTGGGACGGAATGAACGATCGATGGATTCAATGGAAATCAGGCCCGTAGGGTCTGCGGAAAGAAGGTTGAAAGATTCCATCGTGATGGTTCCTGCGGGACAGCGAGCCGCGCAAAGGCCGCAACGTATGCAGCGTGTTTCGTCCTTGAGCATGGCCGATCCGCTGATCACGCCAAGTTCTTCGGCCTTGATGTCGTCGAGTTCCACGCCGAGCAAACTGCGAACTTCCGCGAGTTGTCCTGTTGTTGCATCGTCGAACGAGATGCGTTCGAGCGAGACCAGTTCGAGGCAATTCTCGGGGCAGACGTCGACGCAGCCGCCGCACAGAATGCACGATGTTGCGTCTTCAGCGTTTCCTTCAAACACGGTGTTGACCCAGCAGTGCAGGCAGCGCTGCGCCTCGGCCATGGCCGCTTCTTCGTCAAAACCGATCTCGACCTCAGTCACTCCGGTGCGGCGATTCAGAGGTAGCATGGGAATCTGCGGCCGAACCATATCGAGTAACTGAAGCGGCATGCGATGGCGTTCGAGCACTTCTACTTCGACGATCGGGTCAGGATGCTTTGTTCCCCGCAGGAACTCGTCGATGCCCACAGCCGCGCGCTTCCCGTCGGCAACACTGTCGATGATCAGTCGTGGCCCGAATACGCAGTCGCCACCGGCGAATACACCCGATGCCGACGTCATCAGCGTCTGCGGATTCACTGCGATCAATCCGCGAGGCGAAATGTCTACACCATCCTCCGCACCGAGGAATTGAAGATTAGGTGCCTGGCCAATGGCCATGATGATGGTGTCGCAATCCAGACGTGTTTCGCTGTTCTCAAAGAAGGTAGGGCTGAAGCGGTGGTTAGCGTCAAATACAGACTTGGTTTTCAGAACTTCGAGCGCCACGGCTCGCCCGTTTTCGCCGATGATCCGCTTCGGGCCAAATCCCGGGTGCATGATGATGCCTTCTTCTTCGGCTTCTTCAATTTCTTCGAGGGCGGCGGGCATCTCTGCGCGATTCTCAAGGCAGACAAGGTGCACTTCCTGCGCGCCCAACCGCAAAGCTGAGAGCGACACGTCCATCATTTCGCGGGCCGCAACTGCATCCAGGCTGCCCTGTGACGGCTCGAAGTTCTCGACACCCCCGGCATGCTGTCGCAACACCTCGCGCGCCGCCGATCGAGCCACATCCATGGCCACATTGCCCCCGCCGATCACGAGGACTTTTTTACCGATCGTGAACTTGTAACCCAGGTTCACATTGAGCAGAAAATCGATGCCCTTATAGACACCGTCAAGATCGACGCCGGGAATGGTGAGGTCGCGGCTACGATGTGCGCCGACCGCGATCAAGACCGAATTAAATTCACGGCGGAGATCGGAAATGGTGAAGTCGCGGCCGGCGGCGTGATTCAATTTGAGCGTGATGTCGCCCGTGGCGAGAATTTCGCGCACCTGCGCCTCTACGACATCACGAGGCAAGCGATATTCGGGCAGACCGAGATAGAGCATGCCGCCCGGCACCTGGGAGGCTTCAAAAATAGTGACTGCGTAGCCCATGAGTGCAAGGTCATGCGCGGCCGAAAGTCCAACGGGACCGGCGCCGACAACCGCGACTCGAAGATCGAGCCTGGGCTGCGTACGGCCGGCATTGACATCGATGGGATTTTTCGACTCTGGCCCGTGCCTCTCGGTGAGAAATCGCTTGAGAGCACGAATTGCTATGGGCTTGTCGATCTCTCCGCGACGGCAGGCGGTCTCGCATGGATGAGCACAGACGCGTCCGCAGATGCTGGCCATCGGATTGGGCTCGCGCGCCGTGCGATAGGCTTCTTCAAAGTCGCCTTCTGCAATCTGCGCAACATAGCGGCCCGCATTGGTATGCGCGGGGCAGGCCATCATGCAGGGGAAGTTGGTGTTCAACCAATCCCTGTCAACCTTCTTGTCGACAAATCGCTGCTGCATGAGAGCCTTCCCGTTGCCAGAAAGAAACCAGGCGGCGAGAAAATACTCTTCCGCCCGTTTGCGTTTACTTGCTGAGTGTGAAATCAGCCGCCGTGTCGCCTGCGACCTTCACAGGGTTTGATTTGTTCTTTGCGCCCTCGTGCCATGCGGTCACGGTGTAAGCACCGTCGGGAACGTTCTCGATCTTGAATTCGCCCGCGGCGTTTGTCTCAGCGAAATAGGGTGTGGGCGAGACGATGACGTAGGCCGCCATTTCGGGGTGAACATTACAGAGCAGTGACACGACGCCCGGGTTATCAAACTTGAAGGATTGCCTTTGACCCTTTGGCCAAGTGCCAAGATTGTGCCCAAGCTTCTTGTTGCCGCTGATCGAGGGCCAAAAGACGTTGTGCGCAACGCTGTCGCTATTGAGGAACTCGACCGTTGTGCCCTGCTCAACGACAGTAACGTGCGGCACAAACATCAGGCCCTTTTGGTCGATTGTGATGTGTTGCGCGGGAGCCGGGAAGGTCTTGCCGGGCACAGCTTCGACGTAGACAACGGAAGCGCCGCTGACGCCGGAGACCTTGCCGTGAATGGTGCCGGCAAAGGCTGCAGTCGTGATTGCTGTCATGACTGCGAATGAAACGAGGAATTTCTTTTTCATGGATTCTCCTGGTTGCGAAAATGGGAAGTTGCGCGACGCGCTAGTAGACGAACTCCAGCCCGACAACTAAAGCGTTAGTACGAAACGGCCCTTTGATCAAAGCGCCTGTTATGGGGTCGTAGACAACTTGCTGCGGCATAATCTGGTACTCGACAGAAGTCTTGATGTTGGCGTGAATTAGGAACTGCTCCCCGGGTGTAAACCGGTTGCGCGTGGCTGAATAGGGCGAGAAGAACGAAGATCCTGGAGGCGCGGACGGATCGTACTGGATGAAGTTGATACGGTCTGCGCTCGATTTCACCTGGTCCCAGCGCATGATCGTCATGGCCCATGGAAGCGCCAGGTAATCTGCTTCCGCGAATCCGCCGCTAAATGTCGCGGCCGGACCCGAGGTAAAGCCAGTAATGCCCCCCGCTCCCGAAGCTGTCACCGGCACCACGTTATGATCGTGCGCCGCGACATAAACACCGAATACATTGAGGTTGCGGTAGTTGAAGTTGACGTCTCCGCCTATGCGGTAAAAGGGCTCGCGCGCAGTGAGCACAGTCGGTGTCACGCCGTCGGCAAGTACACCGCTGACGTTCTGCGCGGTGCGCCCATAGAAATAGAAGGTGCCCAGAGATAGATACGTGTGATCCCGAGGCCCGGTCGTTCCCGCCGCCTGGACGCCATTGCGGCTTACCGAATCTTTTTCGAGATTGAAGCGGTAAACAAATCGACCGTAGACGTCTTTGAAATTCGCATCCGAATTGAACGCGACGCCGTTTTGCGGTCCGATGTTTGACGGGCTAACGTTTACGCCGCTGGTGTTCTGGTCGAAGACTGCAACGGAGTAATGGTAGCCCTGGTACGCGTGACCGCCACTGAACTCAACGCCGTTGGCTGCATCTTCCAGCGCTGAGCCGTTGTTCACAAACTGGGGAATGACCCCATTCTGAACGCCAATGTTCGCTTGGCTGAAGATGTCCCACCCGCTCAGATTCCAGGTGCGGGCCTGGCTGAAAGGAAGGTCCAGCTCAAACTGGCCTGCGCGCAAATTCAAAGAATCTTTGGGCATCTTCAAGAAGCGGCTGACATTGATGAATTTCAGGTAGCCGTCACCCAACGCTCCATTGACATTGGCGCCTGCCACACTTATGTCGTCATCAACCCAGAAGGCGATGTCGGAACCAAAGTTCCCGGCAGTGAAGATGCTGAAGTACCCAGGCTGAAAATCGGACTTGGGAATAAAAGTCCCGACCGTGCCCGCGGGAAGGACCAGATTAAAATTGTTCCGGTTGGAACTCACTTGTTGGTAGTAGGTGTTGTAACGTAATCCGGCCGGTATCGTCCCAGGAATTACACCGGGATAAACGGCGTGCGGCCATAGCTCAGCTTGCGCTGGAGCCCCAAGCAGCACCGGAGGCTGCTTCAGGAACGACTCGTCATCCTTGGGAAACTTGAACCCTGCATCTTTGAAAGCCTTGCCAAAATCATTGAGCTTCGGAAAATCCGAATGGCATGTCGTGCACGAAGTGCCATACTTGCGGGAAAAAGCAGGAATCGCACTGGCAGTTGGCGGCGTGGAGAGAACTACTGCCAGTGAGATCAACCCAAACAAGCCAACTAAAAAGAAGGAAAGCCACTTGCTATTCATGACTGGGCCTCAGTGAGCCACATCACTCTCGAAAAGGCTCAATGGAGAATGAGTGTGAGTTAGCTCACGCAGACTCGGATGTGATGGCCATCACAAGCCAGTGCCTGCAGTGGCCTTCGCTTTGCGATAGTTCCGAGAATCCGATCTGATCATTCCGATTATCCCGATGGCAATTGAACTCATGCTTCATCCTCGAACTGTCGACGAGGCCCCAGATGGCGATTCCATAAACTCCGACCACGAAGAGCGGCCATGTGATGTGGATCACACATCGCATATACAGACAGATGGCAGTATCGTTTGCAGGGGTCTATTGAATGTTTGAACCGTTGCCGCTTAAAGAGGACTTCGACGAAGTCGCCGTTGAACTGGACGTCTCGGAGTGCAAAGCAGGCCCCGAACTGATTGCAGCCTTCGAGAAGAGTGCCATCAAGGTCGTTTGCTCTGATGTTCAAACCCTCTTCATGAAGGGCGAACCCGGTAAATGTGTTTACCTGGTTCTGACTGGCGAAATCGGGCTCGTCCTTCCCCTCTCATCCACGGATGAAATGCGCTTTCGCGCCAGATCAGGTTCTCTGGTAGGGCTACCGGCGGCTTTCAGCAACGGACCATATTCAATGACCGCGATTGTGTGGAAGGGCGCAGAGCTTGCCGTGATGAGTCGTGACCGGTTCTGTGACATGGTCGCTTCGAGTCCAGCTCTTTCAAGAGACGTTCTGAGAATTCTTGCAGCAGAAACTCGGGCAGCGAGAATCGCGATCGTGGACGCAGGTATTGGCCGCCGCAGGCGCGAACAGGCTTAAATTCACTTCGCCCCAATAGCTGCGTTTGCGGACTACGAGTGGATTGCGGGCCAGTTGTCAGTGGGCCACTCGGCAGTTGCACATCAGTGAGCATCCCGGATTTATCGGTACTAACGCTCCGACAAGGCGTTCAACTCATTCAGAATTAAACAGCTATACTCGACCGGCGGAGTCTGCAAACTGAATGCCGAGATAACTTAATTCACAACCACGAATCAGCACTATGCGCATCATTTGTCATTTGCGGGTCTGGATTTACCCGCGCCGTCGAATTTCCAAGATGTTCCGAACCTGCAAAAGGGAATTGTTACACTGCTGAGACCGAATGCCGCTTGGGAGAAGACAGAGAAAATGCCGACTTCACAAAAGGACCAACTGGCTGCTGAGGCCATCGATCGTTGGCAGGATTTCCAGGAAAGCCTTGCCTCAGTAAAGCGGAAATACCCCATCCAGCAGTTTCAAGCGTATTGGTCAGCAACAAGACGCTATGCCGAATTAACCAAGGCGGATGGGTTGATTCACAAGAGTATCGCCACCGCCGTCCACGGACTCGTCGATTTCCTTTCCGCGGAACGTAAGCGGGTCCCAAACGAAGTTCTTCGGGACGCTGAGCGCTTGGAGTGCCTCCTCTTTAGCGGATATGACCCTCACTTCGAGGGCGACGAACCGCGAGGATTGTGACGCAATTCTCGCTGAGCGGTGCTTTATAAACAAGTGAGCACGGCCATCTGTCCGCTAAGGCGGTTATCCGTCAACGTGACGTTGTTTCTATCGGGAGTAAATTTCGACCAGACCGCTTCCAGCCGTTCTGGCCATAATTTCTGGTCTCCGACTCATGCAGAGAAATTGTCGTTGGGGTGGCCTTCTAGGATAATCCCGAGTCGGTCACGTTAACCGAGTTGCCAATGGCCTTGTTCGATGAGGTGCGGGAAGACCCCACGGTCCTGGAATTCTGCCAGCACCTTGGCACACGCTGGTGATCGCGGAGCCCCTATAAGCCGTTTGATTTCGCGACGCACCGTATCTTTGCCGCCATCAGTGTTGTTTGGGCTGTGAGTGTATTGGGTTTCCGCTGTAAACTCGTCTTCTGCCGGATCGTATTGGGCAACCGTTTCGAGGCGCAGGCAAGGAATTGCCACCCGGGGGCACTGCAAGGGCAATTTCGCTTTGGCCGAGCAAGCGCTTCTCCGCAAGTGCCAGAACTCCAGATGACCGCCGCACTTGTTTATGATCTCTGCGCTGAGATCGATGAGGATGACCTCGATGCGGATCGGGATCGGCATCGCTTCTGCTTTCGGGTCGGCGTGGTGCTCGAGGTACTTGCCGTTGTAGAAGTCAAATTCTTCAACGGGCGGAGACTTGTTGAGCCGGTCGGGTCCGAGAGCAAGATCGAGCGCTTCGCAGATTGTGCTCTTCCCGACGTTATTCGGACCAACTAGCAGAGCATGGCCGTCGAAGTGTAGGTCAGACGACTGAAGTATCGCGGAAGTGGGTATCGCGGGACTACCCATTCTGCGTCGAGCGATTCCAACTCGGCTTCGATCAGCTCGTAGTGGTCCTGCTTTCATCGTGGATGACATTGTCGTTTATGTTGGCCCGACCTTGAATGGCCTCAAGACGCGATTTAGTGGCGCATCAGCGACACGCCAAGAGCCGGAAAGAGATTCGCTGACTGGCGGCATGTATCCTCGGCTTCTTTCTGGAAGGACTTAGGCAAGTTGGAGGCAACAGAATTGTCTGTTAAGTAGCGACCTCGTTCTAGGTCATCCTGCGATCGGCAATTTCAATTTTCCTGGCCGAATGTAATGCATGCCGTCCACACGGAAGCTCTGAACCGTTTCAGTGGTGCCGTCCTTGAACTCGACATCCATTGGCTGCCAGTCTATGCTCGGCACCGCGTCCAAACCCTCCACTAGCAGCGAACGAGGCTCCTTCAAGCGTCGTTGGACGCCACGTTTCCAGAACTGCGGCGGCTGGAAACGAGATTGGCGATTTCGCGCCAGCCGAGAATCTGTGCGTTAGGTGGACCAGCCAAAGCTATACTACGTTTCTCCCATGTCGAAGGGGGCGTGGCTTATTGAAAGCCATTCTAACGACGGAATACGGGCCACCACTGGACGTGCTACAGCTGAGACAGGTCGCGACCCCCGAGCCCTCTGATGCAGAGGTCCTAGTCAAGCTGTTTGCCTCGTCGGTCAACCCACTCGACGATTTCGCAATAAGAGGGCCGTTGTTTTTCGTACCGAAACTGGGGAGACTTCTCAAACCGACACACAAGATCGCAGGCGCTGATTATGCTGGGATCATTGAATCAGCCGGCCGGGATATAAGGCGATTTCGTCCAGGAGATGCCGTGTTTGGGGCATCGTTCCTGGGAAAAGGACAGGGAGGCTTTGCCGAGTATGTGTGTGCTCGTGAAGACGGCCTGGCGCAGAAGCCAACCAATCTCTCGTTCGAGCAAGCGGCAGCGGTGCCCGTCGCGGCGATTACGGCTCTTCAGGGTCTCCGCGATCATGGCCGGGTCCAGCCCGGGCAGAATGTTCTGATCGACGGCGCATCTGGTGGCGTGGGTACGTTTGCTATCCAGATTGCCAAATCATTTGGGGCCGACGTAACTGCCGTTTGCAGCACGAGGAATGTGGACAGAGCGCGAGCTATCGGTGCGGACCATGTGATCGATTACACACGAGAAAATTTCACGCGAAGGGGGCTCCGGTACGACTTGATCCTCGGTGCAAACGCGCATCATTCGATTTTCGACTACAGGCGTGCGCTCAGTCAGAACGGAACCTTTGTGTTGGTTGGAGGCGGGTTGGCTCGAATGCTACAGGCGATGTCACTGAAGCCACTGCTGTCGTTGATCGGAAACAAGAAAATGCGCTTCTTTATTGCGAAGGTCAACGCAACGGACCTGCTTGTTCTCAAAGATCTGCTCGAAGCTGGAAAGATCGTGCCTGTCATCGACAGGCAATACCCGCTAGACGAGGTGGCCGAGGCCATACGTTATCGCGGAGAAGGACATGCACAGGGCAAGGTCGTTATCTCCATTCGTCCTCATCAAGAGATTCAGGCCAATCTCTGAGATCTCGAGAGCCTAAAGGAGCCGTCGAACAGACGCTGCTGGTAAGTTGGTGATATCAGGCCTTACCGCGTTTCCAGGTCAGGCGGGCTGGAAATACGGTTTCGCGATTTCGCACCCGTCGAGATTACAACTGACGAGAACGGCGTTTTGCATTACTAATCCTCTCGTGTTGCTACAAGTTCTGCATAACAGGCGAGACCCCCGGCGCGCCCCGCTCTTTTGCCGGGCCTATCCATGACGCCGTTCCCCGAAACGATTCGATTCTGAACGCTCAACAGTCTCCAATTTCCTATTGCCTTCCTATAGGAAACATGCAAAACTTGATCCTATTGGCTGCCTATAGGACGGTTGAATGAGGAACCAGGAAAAGACGGAGATTCGACAGGGGACGTTAGCTCTGATGGTCCTCAAAACTCTTGAGGCGATGGGATCTCTTCATGGCTATGGAATTGCGAAGAGAATAGAGCAGACGAGCGGCGATGCCATTTCGGTGCCTTACGGCAGCATCTATCCGTCTCTCATCAAGCTGGAGCAGGAGGGATTCATCACTTCCAGCTGGCAATCATCCGAGAACAACCGCAGGGCCAAGTATTACTTGCTGACTCGGGCAGGGAAAAGACACCTTGAGCATGAGACGCAGCAATGGGAACGGACGGTTAACCTTATGTCTCGCTTCTTCATACCTGGGAAGGAGACGATATGAGAGGACTCCGTGCATTTTGCATGCGTTTGCTTGGGTCACTGCGCCCAACATCGAGAGAACGGGATCTTTCAGATGAAATCGAAGGCAACATCGCGTTGATTGTCGAAGAGCATATTCGCGCAGGCTTGGATCCGAAAGGAGCCCGGCGCCGCGCGAACCTTGAATTTGGAAATCCCGAGTCGATGAAACAGGCATGCCGGGAACGATTGGGCCTGCCCTTGCTCGAGATGTTTTTCTACGATCTGCGTTACGCGATGCGCTCGCTCTCGAAGAGTCGTGTATTCACTTTCATTACAGTAGCCACTCTCTCATTTGGTATCGGCTCAAGCACCATCATGTTCACCGTGGCACAAGCCATACTGCTGCGGTCGCTGCCATACCATCAGCCGGATCGTCTGGTTGCAATCTCGGAAGTTGACCGTCTCAAGCCCGCGCTTGGCTCGAACGTTGCTTCTGCTGATTCCCAAGAGTGGAGGCGGTCGAACGCCGCATTTTCAGGCACGGCCGACTATCTCGGCATCGACGAGCGTGGCAAAGACCGTTTTCAGCTCTATCTGGAGCACGGCGGTCAGACGCGCGTTCTCGACGCACTGGCGGTAGACAACAATATTTTCGACGTGCTCGGAGTAATGCCCTTCCTCGGGCGCAATCTGGTGGCGGGCGATGACCACGTCGTAATCCTCAGCTTCGATACCTGGCAAAGTCTCTTTGCCGGTGACCCCAACATCATCGGCCGGACCGTTGCTTTGAGCGGTGTGACGCGCGATGTTGTCGGTGTGATGCCGCGCAGCTTCTTTTTCACCATCAGTAATATTAAAGTCTATATCCCTACTGGACCCTATGAGGCTAACCGCATCTTTCATGATGAAGGAGTCGTCGGCCGACTGAAGCCCGGAATCACTCTCGAAGAAGCCCGTGCGGAGATGGCAACGATCGGCGCGCGGCTGCAGCATGAGTTTCCCAAGACCAATGCCAACCTGATGCCTCAAGTGGATACGCTCCACGCGGAATTCGCCTCGAGTAGCCGTCCGGCGGTGCTGATGTTGTTGTCTGCGGTTGCCATCCTCTTTGTGATCGTCTGCTCCAATGTGGCACACCTTCAATTGGGCCGCGCTACCTCACGTTTTCCAGGAGTTTTCCATCCGTAAAGCGCTTGGCGCAAGCCGCGACCGACTCGTAGCGCAGCTTCTAACAGAAAGCCTGCTTCTCTCCGCTATTGGAGGGGTGCTCGGACTGGCATTGGCAATCACAGCCCGAATCGCCATATTGCATTTCGCGGCCGAGGCAATACCGGCCTATGCGGACCTACGCGTGGACACTTGGGTCATCCTCTTCAATGTTGGTATCACCTTGGCGGCTCCTCTGTTGTTTGCTCTTGGACCAGCGTGGTCTACAGCCCGGCCGGAAAATCTCCGTGCAAACGGAAACACCTCACCGCGGTCCAGCGAGCGAACACGCAGCTGGCTTGTCGCTACGGAAGTAGCACTGTCCGTTGTGCTGGTAGTTTGCGCTGGCCTTTTCATCCACAGTTTCCTCCGTCTTGAAAACACCGACCTGGGGTTCCATCCCTCGCGCATTCTCACCTTCCGCCTCCAGATACGGGATTTCACTCCAAATGGGCCGGAGGGAGCGCAGCAAATCGCCGAGATTGAGCGGCGGCTACTGGAACAGAATGGTATTGAGGCGGCAGGAGCCACGATAAGGCCAGTGCTAGGAGGCGGATCTGGTGGACAGGCTCCCGTCACAATCAACGGGCGCGAACAACCACTGCGTCTTGAGATCGTGACACCCGGGTATTTCGGTGTGATGCAGACTCCGCTGTTGAAGGGACGGTTCCCAAGCAGTAATGACACGAAGCAGAAACCTCTGATCATCGCGGTAAATCAGGCTTTTGAGCGGGCAAATTTTCCCGACGGTGACATTCTCGGACGCCAGATCGGATTCGGATCTCGAGGTCCTGCAACGATTGTCGGAGTTGTCGCGGATATGAAGCAGGAGGCAGTCGCGCAGTCAGCGGAGCCCGCGGCCTTCGTCCCCTCATCACAAATCCCACTGAGCGCGGCGACCTTCATGGTGCGCAGCCACCTAGATCGCAAAACGCTGGAGACCATAGCCCGTTCAGTAGTGCACTCGGTGAATGGCCGAGTGCCGCTGGAAGACCTAGCAACTCTTAACGAACTAGTGCAGGCGTCCGTAAGCGCGCAACGAATCCGAGCCATGGTACTGTCGGTCGTAGCCATCACTGCACTTTTGCTCGCTGCTCTTGGTCTGTATGGAGTACTTGCCTACGCAGTGGCCCAACGTACGACTGAGATCGGCATTCGCATGGCACTTGGGTCGTCTGCATCGCAGCTATTTCGCATGATCGTGATCGGCGGATTGCGTCCGGTTTTCTTTGGCGGCATCGTGGGTTTCGCAACGGCCTACGCGGCAAGTTTATTGATTCGTTCCCTGCTCTTCGATACAGTGCCCAGCGACGCCTCGACCTACCTGATATCAGGTGCCGTCCTTTCGATGACCTCGGTCTTAGCGTGCACCATACCTGCACTGAAAGCGATTCGTGTAGACCCGATTGTTGCGCTCCGTCAGCAGTGAGCACTGGGACAATCATCCGGCGAAGGTCATCTCAGCTCTGTTGCTTTCTGACGATCAAGAAGCTTGGTTCCGACGAAATCGGATGACAAAGAACTTGCCGCGTGACTCACCTACTCTGAATCGGGAACGATAAGTCGGCAAGTGTTCGGAATTCAGGAACTGGCGCCGAACGATTCTTTGTCCGATCGGCGTTTCCGGGGACCTATTGCAGCATCGTGACCGAAATTTAGGTCAATGAGTGTTTTGCGCCTGATTGCGTCAGCCGAGCTTGGCTCTTGCATTAGAGATTACAGCAGTTACGCGTCATGTCTGAGTGCAGTCACCGGGTCGAGATGCGCCGCTCGTCGTGCGGGCATCCAGGCTGCAAGCAAAGTCACCCCACTGAGCGCCACAACGATCGCAGAGAGAGAAACGCCGTCGAATGTTGCCGCTCCAAACACGCTGAATTGGACGAGCTTTTCGAGTGCGATACTGCCGCAAATCCCCATCAAAAGGCCTGCAATTGCAACTCTCGCTGCGGCCCGCAAGACCCATTTCGAGATGTTGCCGCGCGATGCCCCCAGGGCCATCCGTACTCCAATCTCGTGTACACGCTGGGTGACGTTGTAAGAAATAACGCAGTAGATACCGATGGCTGCGAGTGCCAGACCCAGAGCCGCGAAGCTGCTAAACAGCGCCATGTTGAAACGCGGCTGATCGGTCTCGTGGCCAAGCATCTCATCTATCGTCATGGGGCGGCCGACCGCGATACTCCGGTCCATTTGATGAATCTTCTCCCTGACAGCGTTCAAAATGCTCAAGGGTTCTCCAGTGGTCCGAATGGCCAGGACTCGTCTCGGAGGCGCAGCCAATGTGTAGGGTAGATAGATGGCCGGCAGCGTGGCGTCGCCCAGTCCGTCATTCTTGATATCTCCAATAACGCCGATGACGGTGATCTTGGAATTGATGCTGGGAAGTGCAAGGAGCGTGGGCGGAAGCGTTTGCCCCAGGACATCGAGTTGTACGTTTTGACCGGTCGGGTCGGCTCCGGCCGGCATGAGTCTGGCGGCGCTTTCATTGATCAGCGCAACATGCATCCCGTTTTCAATTTCGCTAGATGTGAAGTTGCGTCCACGCTTGAGAGGAATACCAAGAGTACGAAGATAGCTGCCGCTGACGAGTGAAATAGCGAGCTTTTGGCCGTCGACTCGCGGATGGCCTTCGATCACGTATGTTGATTGCCATCCACCGTAAGGCATTCCGCCGTTGCCAATTGCCGCCGCCTGCACACCGGGAAGGCTTGAGACATTTTCGATCAATTCACGGCCCAGGATGTTGCGCTGCTCCATAGTCGGATAGCTTTTCGGTTGAAGATCGATGCTAACGGTCAGAGTTTTCTCCGGTTGGAAGCCAGGATCGGTGTGAAGAATTTGGACAAACGTTCGGATCGTCAAGCTGGAGCCTGCAAGCAAAACAACCGATAATGCGATTTCGACGACAACCAGGCCACTGCGTACCGATTGTCCGCGGGTGCTCCCACCCGCGCCGTTACCGCCATCTTTCAGAGTGTCTGATAGATCGGGACGCGAGGAGCGGAGTGCCGGCACGAGCCCGAAGAGAATGCCGGTGAGCATCGAGACGGCGACCGCAAATAGCAAGACATAACCGTTGATGGCGATGCGCGCTTCGTTGGGAACGTAATCGGGAGGAATCAAAGCCACGATTGCCTGGGTAATGCCGAAGGAAAGCAGGACTCCCAGAGCGCCGCCAATGAACGACAGCAAAACGCTCTCAGTGAGGAGTTGCCGGATCAAACGAGCGCGACCTGCTCCGATTGCCATGCGCATCGCGATCTCACGCGACCTTGCTGTCATGCGGGCTAATTGCAGATTGGCTACGTTCACGCAGGCGATCAGAAGCAAAAGACCTACAGCGGCGAGCAGAAGTTTGAGGCTGGACTGCATCGATCCGCTCGCCTGGGTGATGTCCATGTAATTGAGGAGAACGGTGTGCATCTGCCCCCTGGGGAAGCTGTGCGGGTTCAGTTTTGCAAACTCTGCATTTAATCCGTTAAGTTGCTGCTCGGCCACTTGCGGCGTAGTTCCCGGAGCCAGACGCATGATGACATTAATTGGTGAGTCATCGGTGAGATCCATCGGCATGGGAAGCCAAAACGAGTCGTTAGTCCACCAGCCGAATCGGGGTGGCATGACGCCAATGATGCTGTGCGGAACGCCGTCGAGGATCATCGTCCTGCCGAGAACATTGCGATCGCCGTCGAACATGCGGAGCCATAGACCGTAGGTCAATACCACGACGTTGGCGGGCTTGCCGGCCCGAATATCAAAGGGCTGTATAGTGCGGCCGATCAGGGGCTTTACCCCGATGAAGTTGAAAGCTCCCCCGGTGAGAAAGACCCCGTGAAAGCTTTCTGTGCTGTTATCACTGGTCATCAGGACCTGGTCGTTGTCAGTGGCCATGACGTCGGCGAATGCTCGAAGTTTTTGAATTTCGAGAAACTCCCGCTTGGTGTAGCGGTGCCAGCCGCGCACTGGATCATTGGGACCAACCACCGCCGGAGCCCATATCTCGTTCGGCTTCGAATAGGGATAAGGAGAGATGAGGACTCCATAAACCACACTGAATAAGGCGACGCTTGCGCCAATTCCCAACATGAGCGAGAACAGTGCAACGCTTGCGAAGCCGGGGTTTCTGCGAAATCCCCGCAATGCGTAACGGACGTCTTGCCATAGCCGTTCGGCCCATAGCCAACCCCATATCTCACGGGACTCTTCACGCGCTCTGAGGAAGTTGCCAAACTTCATGTTGGCGGCACGGCGGGCTTCCTCGGGCGCCATTCCGTCTTCCATGTTCGCTTGGGTTTCGTAGTCGATGTGAGCCTGAATCTCGTCATTGAGCCGCTCAGCGCGTTTTTCAAACCACGTCATCTCAAAACCCCTTCTTATGTTTCGCGAGTCTACTTTCCTTCTTAGGTCAGTGGCTTCAGGATGAGCCCGATCGCTTCAGAAAACCGTTCCCATCTCGATGTCTCAGCGAAGAGCCTTCGTTGCCCTTTGGCGGTAAGCCGATAGAACCTGGCTTTGCGATTGTTTTCAGATGTGCCGTCTTCGGCGGCGATCAAGCCGTCCTTGATGAGCCGTTGAATCGCGGGGTAGAGGGAACCATGGCCGACTTGCAACATTTCCCGCGACCGGCTTTCAATTGATTTCGCAATGGCATGACCATGCACTGGGCCCAGTGCCACCGTCTGCAGGATGAGCAGATCAAGAGTGCCCTGAAGGAGCCCGGATTGATTTTTAGAGCTTCTAGTCGACATTCGACCTGAGATTAGCTCCCGTTCAGGTCGAATGTCAAGGGAAGCGTGTGTGAATTCGTTAAACTATCTTTGCGGGCGGTCACACGCATAGCTGCCCAACCTCTCATCGGCCCTGGATCAAGAACAATAAGTCGGCCAGGGGTGCGGGATCTATGGAGATCCCTGCGGGTCGGGTTCCAACCCAATCCGATCATTCACCGCGTTGCGGAATCGCTGTTTGCAGCCCAAGTAGCGTTCCGTCGTTTGTACAGAAACGTGTCCCAACAAAAACTGAATCTGCTCCAATTCCCCTCCAGCCTGATGGCACAGACGGGCGCATGTCCGCCTGAGATCGTGGGGCGCGAGTGCAGGAATCTCACAGGCCTTTGCCTTCTGCTTCACGACACCCCAAATGACCTTGGGGCTGAAGCCTGTTCCCCAGACTCTGCCAGCCTTGTTGATCGAGCGAAGGAGGGCGCCAGTCGTAACTCCAGCGGCCACTGTCCATGCGTCAATTCCTGCCTTAACCCAATCCGGAACTGGGATGGTCCGGATATGGCCGCCCTTGCCGACAAGATCGGCAATGACCCAGTGCTCCTCCCTCTGCTGTATGTCTTCGATGCGTAACGCAGTGAGTTCCGCCCGACGTAGCCCACAACCCAGCAGAATCGCCAGCGTGGCATAGTCGCGCTTGCCTCTAAGACTCGCGCTGTCCCCTGCCAATAGCAGTCGCTTGCCCTGTTCCGCCGTGAGCCAATTGCCAACAGGAACCCCCAAGCGCTTTGCACCCTTCACCCGGCGGATGCCGGCAGCCAAGTCTGCACTGAGCAGACCACAATCGGCGGCCTCGTAGGCCAGTCTCCGAACTGCCGCCAGCCGCAGGTTGATGGTGGTTGACGCGTAATGGCGCTGTTCCAGAGATATTCGGTACCGAGTGACCACAGTCTTGTTGAAAGCGAGCCTGGGTTCCGAGCAATACCATTCGATGAATTCTCTTATTGCGTGGTCCTAGGTTCGTTGTGAGCTTTGAGATGTCAGGCTATTCAATACGGCTGACTTCGATTGCTCAAGATCCGGGAGCTTCAGGACATGTTTGGGTGTCCGTTTGCGCTTTGCCTTGCTCTGTGCCATTTGAGACGGCCTCCGTCGCCGTGGCAAATAGCATGATTCGGACCGCGATCTTGGCCAATCGCACCCTGGGGCGTTTTCGGGTACAAATCCGATAAAGACCTCGGAAACTATGCGGATGAGTGATTTGGTCTGATATCGCCAATTGGAAAGACGAGCAGGGCGAGAACCAAGCGAAATCGAGTAATACCCCGGTCTTTCGCAGTCATTCACATCGCAGCGCAGTCATGGGATCGACGGCGGCGGCTCGGCGCGCGGGAAGCCACGCTGAGAGCACAGTAACCGCCGCAATCCCGGCTGTTGCCCCAATGAAGATGCGGGGATCGAACGGGCTGATCTGGTAAAGCTGAGCGCGAACCAGGCGAGCCGCCGCCAGAGCGATAGGAATACCAAGCACGAGGCCTGCCGCGAGCAATGGCAGCGACTCGCGCAACACCATCCATTGCACGCCGCTGCCGCTCGCCCCAAGAGCGATGCGGATGCCGATTTCGTTGCTGCGGCGAACGACGTTGAAGCTCATCACGCCATAGAGCCCGATGGCGGCAAGGAGCACGGCAAGAGTAGCGAAGATGGCCGTGAGCCGCGAGACCAGCGTCTCCTGGCTCATAAAGGTCTCGAGATGGTTCTGGATCGTGCGAACCTCGAGGATCGGTAGATTGGGGTCGATACTCGCAACAGCACCCCGCAGTTCGTTGACCATCGATGTTGGATCGCCCACAGTGCGAAGAACAATGGTGGAGGCAAAACTGTCTTGTATACCTTCTCCTTGCTTGCCTGCGATCTGCGCAAGGGGGAGATATATCATGCGCTCCGGATTGTCGCGCGGGTTCCCAGTTTTGGTGTCGCGCGCAACGCCTACGATCTGCCATGGGCCCACGACGGTATCAATGTCGATCTTCAAGGTGTGGCCAATGGCATTGCCGTTGGGAAAGAACTTTCGTGCGATGGTTTCATTCACCACAGCTACTTTCATACTGTTGACGGTATCGGCGGGCGTAATCGGGCGGCCTGCGATGATCGAAATTCCCGCCGTTTGGAAGTATTGGCCCGAAACGCGGTTGAGTACTGAACTCATATCCTCCCTCGGCCCCGGCGTATAACCGGAAGGTAAGAAGGTGGAACTCCACGATCCGAAACTAATGGGCGGCGCTTCAGAAAGAGCCGCGGAACGAACTCCGGGGATAGACGAGAGGCGCTCAATCAGGTGCTGGTTCAAGGCGGGAGCTTGCTCCGGTTTATAGCCTGCCAATTCGGGAGCAAACTGGGCAATCAGCAGATGGGTGCGCTCGAAGCCGAAATCCTGATCCTCGAGGTTCCGGAGCGTGCGCAGAAACAGTCCGGCTGCCACGAGCAACAGCAGGCAGAACATGATTTGCGCAGTCACCAGCACTTTGGGCCACCAGCGGCTGGTGCGTCCTCCACTGCTTACCGCCGTTCGCGTGCTGGCGTTCAAGGCCGGCGTCGCCGAAGAGCGCGACAAGTGGAGCGCCGGCGCCAGGCCGAAGAGCAGACCAGCCACAACAGAGACCGCGAGTGTGAACAAAAGAATGGCGCTGTCTGGCCGTGCATCCAGCGGAGTGTTTGCAGTGCCCTCCGCGACAAACGCAATGAGCGCACGGGTGGCGGCAAAGGCAAGTGCAAGACCGAACGCGCCGCCCGAGAGCGAGAGCAGTAGCGCTTCTAGCAAGCTCTGCCGGATGATGCGCCCGCGGCTCGATCCGAGCGCGAGGCGCGTGGCAACCTCCCGTTGCCGGGCGATGGCCCGGGCCAGCAAGAAGTTGGCGAGATTGGCGCATGCGATCAAGAGCACCACCGCGACGATCGCCATAAGGATCTTGAGCGAATCCCCGTACCGAGAACGAAGCCGCGAAACTCCATGTGCGGCCGACACGAGGCGAACGCTGATGCGCTCGATCTCCTGCTGGCGCGCAGGAGTGATGGACGCGCCCTCACCAGCGCGAACGTAATCACGGATCTGGCGATCGAGCCAAGCCTGGTCAGCAGCGTACAGCGAATGTGGGCCTCGGCGGGCCACCATGTGCATAAAGTTGAGCATCCGCGGTGTGAGCATGTCGGGCTCGAGCAGTATCTCCTGGATCATGGTCACCGGCACCCAAATGTCAGGCGGTTCAAGCTCTTGAGTGATGCCGTGAAATGCCTCGGGCATCACGCCGATGACTGTAAACGGTGTGCCATTGATGGAAATGGTCTTGCCGATCGCCGCCGGATCAGAGGAAAGCGATTGCTGCCAGAAATTTTGGCTGATAACTGCTACCGCATTGCTATGGGGAGTCGCCGCATCGAACGGCGAGATGGTGCGCCCGAGAAGCGGTGCAGCGCCGAGGACATCGAAAAAATTTCCGGAGACAAGGTTGGCCGGGATCTGTATGGCTGCAGGGGAGTCGGGGAGGCGTACGTTTGCCTTGTGCGAACGGCTTGCGTATGCAGCCACTCCTTGGAACGGACCCGGATTCGCTTCGAGCTGCCGGGCGAAATCGTAAGTGAACATATCGGCGGTGCCTAGATCGATGCCGCCCAGAATGCCGCCGCTTGTTGACGGGCCAAACGTCACCAGTTGCTGTGGATCGCGCACAGGAAGGTTCTGAAGCAGAACCTGCTTGATCAACGTGAAGATCGCGGTGTTGGCGCCGATGCCGAGCGCGAGCGACAGCACGGCAATCAGCGTGAAGCCGGGGCTGCGCAACAGCCCGCGGACGCAATATTTGAGATCGCGCAAGAAGATTTCCATTCTCGACTCCCATGTGGCGGATCGGATGTGGTGCTTCACTGCGTTGGCGCTGCCCATTTCCACGCGCGCGGCGCGGGCGGCCTCTTCCGCGGGCATGCCGCGTCTAACTTTCTCAGCAGTGGACGCGTCGATAAACTCGCGCAACTCGGCATCCATGTCGTGCTCTATCGCCTGTCTGCGGAAGAGCGAGCGAATTCCCTGTGCGATGTTGTCAAGCAGCCCCATCCTCGCTCCTTCGGTGAGTTCGCTTAGGCTTCCATGATGCGTGAGATCGCGGAGACCTGACGGTTCCACATATCCGCCTCGGCAGCCAGTGCCTTGCGCCCGCGTACAGTCAGCAGGTAGTACTTTGCCCGGCGATTGTTCTCACTGAAACGCCACTCGCTCTTTATGTGGCCGGCGCGTTCCATGCGGGCCAGCGCAGGCAACAGCGACCCGGGGTTAACACGGAAAACGCCCTGGCTCACCTGCTCGATGCGCAACGCCACACCGTAGCCGTGCATCGGCTCAAGCGCCAGTGTTTTGAGAATCAGCATTTCCAGGGTGCCTTGCACAACGTCTCGTTGACCCACTCGACTTTGCTCCTCTTGATAATCGAGAGGTTACACAATACTCCTCTCGATTGTCAAGATGACGGGTGGCCCGAGCTTCAGACGATGCCAGCCCATCTCGCCATGTCGGGGCTGAACGGTGCGTCTCGAACCGAATGTCATTCTTGCGATTGAGAGCCGTTACTGAACCTCGGACGGGTCGATTCATGCATGATCGCCGATGCGCGTTTCCAGCGTTGAAGGCGCCGGCTCTGTGGAAACGCGATTTGGCCTGAAGGCATTAATCGAGAAACAAAAACTCGCAGACCTTGGAGACTAGGAGACCCATAGGTTTAGTGCGTGGGATTCTTCTGAGGCCACCGTGAGGTAACTGCCCCATCATCGGATACGATCTGGAGACTAGGCTCACCGCCGTTGAGTGGAGGATCGGCTAAAGAGACGGTTTTCGCCCCCGGTGACTGGAGGTACACTCCAGACCCTCGATTTGGTATGTAGAAGAGATGAGCTCTTTCACGTCCATGCTCATCGTCAATACCGAACATAAAGGATCCGTCTTGTTCCAGAGCAACTCCACCACGTTCAGTACCATCAGCCTCTTTGAACTGTATCGCCGCTGAAACTCCAACCCGACGCTTGCTTTCTCGTCCATTCACTATTGGAAGCTCATTGAGAGGAGCCGCAATAACGATCCGCTCTTTGTTCGCATCATCGATCACGACGATGCGATGGACGCGCACTTCGCCACGGACTCCGTTCTCCCACTTCGAGAACTTCCAGACGACCCAAGAGATGAGCAGCAGCGTGCAAAAATAGGTTGAATAAGGCGAAGTTCTTCCAGCGTTCCAATCTTGCGACTCTTTCGCCCAACGAGACCCCTTCCGACATGCCTTCGACCTGCACTGATCACCTCCTGAGAACGATGGAAGTCTACTCTGGCCGAAGAGTGATGTCATCTATGAACAGCTTTTCTGCACGTTTAGTAAGCACCGCCTCGTAAAAACATTAAACTTCAGCGAGTCTCCTGGTTGGGTGGTCAACTCATCTCGACGGGCGCATCATCCCCAACGCACATCTCGAACAAGGGCGTTCTGGAAACGCGCTTTGCCCTGTTCTCGCCAAGTGAAAGAGCATTTTCTCATTGCATCAATTTAGGCTGGATCCCATGTCTCTCTGTTCCGTCATTAGCGCCGATGTGTTGCGTGAGTTGCCGGTATCGATGTAGCCTTTTCGAACAACCACACCCAGTTTGCGAGGCTTGGAATGCTTAAGCGGTTCGGAACGACCACCGTTGTGCTATTCGTGCTTGGTTTCGGCTCGGCATCCTCTTCTCATCTCAACGCACAGGCCCCTGACCCCGGCCGGGGACACGACGGTACAACAGATCTGATACGAGTACTCAGCGGGATCGAGGAAGAGTCATATCGCGCGCGGCAGTCGAACGACACGAAGTTCTGGTATACCTTCCTCTCCGACAAGTTCGTCAGCTGGGGCTTGTCGGGTCGAATCGACAAAGCGGCCGCCATACGTGAATGGAGCGGCACGAATTGCAAAATTGACAGCTACCAAATCTCCGATTCCCAGTTGAGCCGGCTGACACCCGAGGCCGCCGTCATCACGCATAAGACGATCGTGGACGGTTCATGCGGCGGGAACCGGCTCCCGAACGCGAGTTGGACAGCGACAGCCTACGTTCTCGAAGGGACGCGCTGGAAGGCGGTATTCCGCGCCGGATCGGCGATCGTTGACCCCGCGAAGCTGCCCAAGCGAACTGTGGACATGACCGCAGCGGGCCGGTCGGCCAGCCATGATGCCAAGACCGAGGCGATGCTGAGTCGCGAGCAAGCCATTTGGGATGCGTGGAAAGACAGGGATGCGACACGGCTCGACGCGCTGATGCCGCAGCAGGTTCAATTCATCGATATCTTCGGCACGCACATCTCCACGCGGGCCGAGGTGCTCAGTGCCTGGTCCGGGCAAGGCTGCGACGTCAAGAGTTTCCAGCTTGCTGATGCCCGGGCGAATGTCTTCACTCCGGACTTCGGGATCCTCACCTTGTATGCCACCGTGGACGGAAGCTGTTTCGGTCAACCCGTTATCCCGGTGTGGACATCATCCTTCTACGTCAGGCGCGGAGATACCTGGGTCTGGAGCTTCGGCATCAACATTCCGGCGCACGCCAGTTCGATCTGAGTCCGGATGGCTCGCGGTGGAACGTGCCAAGGCATTTTCCCCTTATCGCCGTTCGCAACGGCTGCAGTTGGCTCTCCGCAGTCTGGCACAATCTCGAATTAAGAGAAGTTCCCAAGATAGACGGCTTAATCCAGCGAGACGGAGCTGTCTCGACATTCTGTCCGTTCCAGACGTCGCGCAGCGATTTTGGAGTGCCTTTCAGGCCCAGCTTCTCCCAATTGATTTTCACTTGTGCTGAGGCGTCGGTGCGATTCAGTATCCCGACCGCACGCCGGCCGGCCACTGCCATTGGTTTTACCCAGATCTGGATCCCAGGCGTGGGCTCGTCGATTTTGATCGGTTGTAATCCATACGCGTCATGATGAATCGCGAGCGCCTCTCGATTTGTTAACAGCGACAAGGTAGCTGGAGAAAGACGCGTCAGGTCCGAGCCCACCATCAGCGGAGCGCTCGAAATCGCCCACAAACCCATGTGGACCCGATCGAGGGAATGGGTCATGCCGCGCATGCCCATGACCATCATGTCCAGGTCGTTGTAATAGCCGGTGTGCTGAGCTTCCGGATGCAACCCCGCATCGAACGAATACAGTACGTTGCCTGCGGTGATCACCCGTTTGTCGTGTTCGGCATCATGCAGGCTCTCCACAATCGGAGGAATGATGTCGCCACCGGTGCGCCATATGGTGCTTTCGATTCCTCCCACGCCCGGCCCCCAGAACCAGGGATTCTGGCTGCCCCACTCGCAAATGGAGAAATACAAAGGCCGTCCAGTGATCTTTTCCGCCTTCTGAATGGCGTGGGCAATCTGCGCGTACTGCGTCGCGCCAGACCGCCGCTCGTTATCGAAGATTGAAAACGCAGTCTCGAAGTTCATGGAATCGAGTAAAGCGCCCGGTATGTCTGCTGCTGTTGTACAGAATGGAGAATTCGTGTGGTCGGGGGGATTCGGAATGGCCGATCTCGAAAACTCCGTTCCTGCAACATCACAAACGCTGTTCTGCATCGGGTCAATCTCTAAACCGATCACGGCCACTACCGCCATGGTGCTTTGGGAACGCGGCAAGCTGGATCTGGATTTGCCAGTGCAGAAATACTGCCCGCAATTCCCGACGAAGCAGTGGCCCATCACCACTCGCGAGCTTTTGGGACATCTCGGCGGAATCCGCTACTATAAGGTGCCTGAAATTCCCTATTCTGAATCCGAGAGCGACCCCGAAGTAGGCAACGTACATCATTTCGAAAATGGAATCGAAGGCGGCATGAAGTTCTTTGCGAACGATCCGCTGCTGGCGCAACCCGGGACACACTTCAGCTACTCCACGCAAGGCTACACACTCGCCGGATGCGCAATCGAAGGAGCGTCCGGAAAGAATGTGCGCCCGCAGCGCCAGATGTGACAAAGACTGACTGCTTGAATATCCCGGCCTTGCGGTGGAGTTCGAGTCGGAACGAGGTAGAGCAAACCTGCTGTTGATCCTGCACCGAAAGTTATCGAGATATCCACTGCGAACTCCTTACGGCAGCATCGGAGGAAGGGATCGACTAGAACAGGAGCTTCAGAGCAAACTGAAACTGCCGTGGATTGATGTTCGGAACGGTCGAGGTGACGGTGCCAAAACCGCCAGCACTCGTTGGCGTGTCTCCCGGTAGCAAGCCAACTGAAGTGCAACCCGTGGTCGTAGAGCTGCAGAAGTTCGAATTGTCTCCCGCTTTAATCGGGTACAGATAGCCATGTTGCGGACCCTCCGCCCACCCGCTGATGGTCGCATTCGGAGGCAGGAAGTTTGGCGTGTTGGATATGTTGTAGGCCTCGGCCCTGAACTGCAGCGTCATCTTCTCGGGCAGCTCAAAGTTCTTGAAGATCGACAGGTCTGCGCGCCGAGTATGTGGTCCGAAAAACTGGTAGCTGGCTTCATTGCCTGGAGTTCCTGCAGGCTGTGGCGTAAAGGCATTCAGGTTCAGCCAGTTCGTAAGGCTTGGATTGGCGGCCTTGTAGGACTGGCCGGCGACCATGCTGGGCCGGTCGGTAGTGATGGTGGGGAGATTGATCTGCGCGGAACCATTCGCATTGGTCCAAGCATTAAGCGCCTCGAAAGCCGCTCCAGTCTGCCAGAAGAGGATCAGATTGCTGGTCCAGCCCTTGGCGAGCAGCGCCATGGCCCCACTCATTCTATTGCCGAACGGCAGCGCATAGCTCCACGTGGTGGCAAAACGTTGCCGGATGTCGATGCCTGCATTGCCGTAGTCGTAATGCGGGTTCGTTGGAATCAGGCCTGCGCCATTCAGCGAAGTGCCGCTACCCACGGCGCCATCGGTCAGATCGTGCGCCCAGGTGTAGTTGGCATTGAACTCGAGACCTTTGGTGAACCGGCGGGCAAAGATCGCCTGCAGGGCGTAGTAGCTGCTGGTGCCCTCACCTCCGTAATGAGTGATCGTGCTCACGTTCGGCAGCGAAGTCGCCGTCAAAAGCAGAGGAGGTGCCTGCGGTCCCGTGGTCGCGTCGTTGACGTACGGCCCGTTCGGGGTGGGAAGGTTGATTGTGGTCTGGTAATTGACGTGCCGGCCCAGTTCGCCAATGCCTCCGAGGGTGAAGACATTCGCGCCAATCTGCTGCTGCAACATCAGGTTGAATTGCTGCACATAAGCGGTGTTGAAGTTGCTGGACAAACTAGTGAGCGATCCGGACAGATTCGTCGTAGATGATGGCGTTGGCACAGGCAATTTCGGCCACCAGCCGAAGCAGGGGATGCAGGCGTTTGCGTAGCTGAAGGGTGGATTGGGGGCTTGAAGAGCAGTCCCAAAATCGAGAGGGTAATAACTTATTCCATAACCACCGCGCACCACAGTCCCGGGACGGACGGAGGCCGAGAAGCCAACGCGCGGCGCGAAGTTCGTGTAGTTGGTCTTGAAGCCGATGTGCGGGTCCGTTGTTCCTTGGATCAAGGTAAGGGTCGAGTAGTCGAAGTTCGCGTACCGGTTGTGCGCCTCAGTGATGGGCGTGTAAATGTCGTAGCGGAGACCGAGGTTCAGGGTCAGCTTGCTGTTGACACGCCAGTCATCCGCCACATAGTAGCCCTCTTCCCATCCTCTGTATCCGGGCTGGATGAGCAGATTGCCACGGTCATAGCCGAGCGGGAAGTCGATCAACATGTCTTCCGCCGAATTTCCCGTCAGGCCCGCGTAGTAGATCAAGCCCAGTGGGAATGGGCTCTGGAAGTAATTGAGTTGCCGACGCGTGATTTGCGCGCCGCCTTTGATGTTGTGGGCGCCGTGCGTATAGATCAACGAGCCATCGTAGATGAACGAATTGTTGGTGTCGACGATGGGAGAGTAGAACGAATCGCCCAGATTCGCGTACCCGCCCGTGAGGAAGTAGGTTGGCGCCAGTCCGGTAGTATTCGGCGCCGCCGGCGTGTTGGCGTTCTCCAGCCCGATCGCGGAAGAGACATTCTGGCCGTAGTTGAGGTTCTTCGAGAGGATGCCGATGCGCGTATAGCCTGTCTTGAGCTCCATCAACAGGTTGGGCGTAAACGGGTGATCGTAGACAAACGCAACACCGTGAGCCTTGGTCGTCGAGTCGCCTGGAAAACCAAGCAGATCGCCGCTGGGCTGGACACTGACACCGGCAACATTTGCCGCTGGGAAATAGCCAGGAACGTTGGTGTTCACGCTATTGTAGGAGTAGCGCCCGAAGAGCGTGTCGCCGTTCGAAAAGTGCTGATCGATGCGCCCATCGGCAGAGAGCGTCGTCTGCGGCTGCTTGACCACATTCTCGTAATTGTTGGAAGTTGCGGTCGAGGAAACGTTCGGGCAGGGGAACATCGAGAAGTACGCCTTGCCAACCGGGTCGGCAAAGGCGGAGGGCACAACGGAGCCGCCGTTATCGGTGAAGTTGTAGTTGCCGGTGGTGTTGCCGGGGCAGCCGGGGTTCTCCTGGACTGTCGGGACAGTGAGCAGCCCCGAGGAGATTCCCTGAATCACGCGGTTGTCCTGGACGTCGCCGAAAAAGAACGTCTTGTTTTTCACGATGGGGCCGCCGATGCTGCCGCCAAACTGATTCTGGCGGTATTCGGGCTTGGGGGTCGTTCCGGCCTTCGCAAACCAGTCGCGCGCGTTAAAGATGTCGTTGCGGAAATACTCGAAGGCCGATCCGTGGAAGGTGTTGGTTCCCGACTTCGTAATGATGTTGACCACCGCGCCGGCGGCGCGGCCCACTTCGGCGCTGAAGTTGTTGGTCTGCACCTGTACTTCGGCGATGGCGTCGATCGAGGGAGAAACACCAATGAATCCCTGTTCGCGCTCGTTGTTGTCCATGCCGTCAATCATCTCGTTGTTGAAGCTATCCGATTGGCCATTGGCCACAACCGTCGAAGTCGCGGCGCGGTTGTCGGGGCGCTGGCCTGAGGAGATGGAGCCTGCCTGACCCTGGTTCACGCCAGCCTGCACCTGCACCAGGTTGATGAAATTGCGCCCGTTCAGGGGTAGGTCCTGCACCGACTTCTCGGTAACGGTACTCTGCACGGTAGAGCTGTCGGTCTGTAGAAGCGGTGGCGCAGCGGTAACCTCCACCGTCTCTTCCACGTTGCCGGGCTCCATCTTCTCGTTTTCGCGCAGACGGTCGCCGGCGGCCAGAGCAAAGCCGGGGATAACCAGCGTCTTAAAACCGTTGGCCTCGATGGTCACCGTGTATTGGCCCGGATTGAGCAGATTGAACGTGTAATCCCCGGTATCGTTGGTCGTTGCGATACCAGCAACCTTAGTTCCAGTGTTGGTGAGCGTCACTTTGGCGCCAGGGATCACAGCGCCGGTCATATCGGTGACAGTACCAATTACGTCCCCAGTGGAGAGTTGAGCCTGGGCAAACCTGGTGAAGAAGAGCGAAGAGAGAGCCACCAGCCCGAATGCGAAAATCATCAGGCGCAGCCTGCGCTGGCTGAACATTCTTGGTTGCATCATTGTCCTCCTCCAAATCATTCGTTCTTTCTTTCTTTGCTCCGTTGTTCCCTTTTGAAATCCGGAAGTCTGAGCGGGATAGAAAACGGACGAACGCTTGCCGGCTTTGTCGTGTCCACGGCTATGTTCCCGTGCGGACCATTCGCATCTGTGCGCGTCTTTGAGCTAACGCTCTGCCGAGGGTTCGCTTGCTCTGCCGTCTGCGTTATAGGCGGTAACGCGATACTTAGCGCCGAAGATGCTCAGAGACGGCTTGGGGTCGATCCAAGGCGTATCTGCGTCCGTGGCGCACTTGTCGCAGATGACCGTCCAGGTGTCCTTGTCCTTGCGCTCGATGGAATACTTGACCGCGCCTGCGGAACCGCGCCAGGCGACCAGGCCGCCGCCCTCGAAGGTGACCATTGGAGCGGGCGGAATCGCGTGCGGAGGCACGGGAACGCCCGCCATCTCGAATGCGTGTGCGCGCAAGAGCTCGGCTCGGGCGGCCATATCCTCTTTGGTCATGACGACGGTGTTGATGCCGCCATAGTAGAGAGCCCACCACTGGCCGGTTTCGCCCCTCTTGGCGTAACTCTCGTTGGGAATGTTGGCGGGGATGGGCTGCCAGCCAAAGTTGTTGTTGTGGGCCTGTAGCGCCCAGAAGAGATCACCAGAGATTTTAGGGTCGCCCTTCATGGCAGTAAGGACCTTCTCCAGATCGGCCTGCGTGGCCCAGTCGGTAACGTCCCAACCGAATTCAGTCACAACATAGACTTTCCCGTGGCCGGTGACCAGGGCCGCTTGCTTCGGGAAGCTCTCAGCCGTGGTCCCTGGACCACCCATGCTGAAGACGGCCTCCCAGTGGGGATAGTATTCGGAGGTGATGATGTCGGGAGTCTTGCTGTCGAGAAATGCGCCGGTCTTGTCGAGGGCGATGATATAGCTGTTGTCCTCGTAGAGGTGCTTCTTATCGATGGACTTGATGAAGGCGCCGATGGTGTCGACCCACTTGACGATGGAGGCCGCGTTGGGCCCGCCGTCGGTTAGGGACGCCACGATGCCGCAACCGTTGCAGTTCTGCCAGGCGAGAATGGTGGGATCGTCCTTGTAGTAGACGCCGGTGAGGGAGTTCTTGTGATTCAGGAGCGCCTCGATGTGCTTCTCAAAACGGGCGACGATGACGGGATCGGTGAAAAAATCCTTGTTGCCGGCAGCGCCGCGATCTTTGAAGTACTCACCGGCGCCGCTTTGCTTGCAGTTGGCACAATCGCCGACAAGGGTGACAATCAGGCGCAGGCCACGGTCATGGGCGGCCTTGAGGACGTAGTCAAGGTGCCTGAAAGCCTCCTGATTGAACTGGCCAAGCTTCGGTTCGATGCAGAGATCGCAACCGATGCTGTCGCCCATAGTTTGCGAACGGATGACGCGGGCCCCCATCATTTTGGCGGTGTCAAGAGCATCATCAACTTCAAAATGGCTGGGATAGCGGGGCCCCATGGGATCGAGCGGGCCATAACCCTCCAGGCCAAGCCACTCAATGTTGGGCCCGCTGTAGCGGAAGGTTTCGCCGCCAAGGGTCAGGCGGGTTCCGTCGCGCTGGACAAATTCATCGTTGTGCTCGGTTTGCGCCGAACTCCGAGCACACACTGCCATCATCGCCAACGCCACAAAAACCACCGTGGCGAATGCGTCCCTCATTGAGTGGTTCTTTCCCATCTTGATGCTCCCCCAAGCGTGACTGCTCTCCACACCCCGGACTGCGAGGATCCTGCATCCGCTTCGGCCGGTTCTTCAATTTCAACTACGAGAAAGGCGGGATAGGTCAGCGATGAGAACAGTAATGGCAGTAACTGCCATTTGTCAAGTACTGTCTTTTTACTATGTATGCCATTTGACATTGAATGCCACACGAATTTAGGATTTGAAGTAATTTACTGTGGCGCAAGAGGATCTAACGTGGGCTTACGAGAAACCAAGGCAGTGAAGACTCGAAAACGTATTCTTAGCGAAGCATTGAAGCTTTTCAAACGGAATGGGTACGAGCAAACCACCATGGAAACGATCGCGGGCGCCGCGGAAATCGCTCCCAGAACCCTATACCGCTACTTCCTCAGTAAGGATCTGATCCTGCTTGACCCGTTGGTCGGTTACGACCTTATCGCATCCATTTCCCTGCATGCGGTGAACCTCCCGGTGGAGGAGGCACTCGCCGAAGCAATTCTTGAATGGGCCAAGTGGCAAGACACGAATGCGGAGGAAATACTGCTGGTTCGCTCACTCATCGATCAGGCTCCACTTGCACGTGCGAGGTTGTGGGATATTGTTTACCAAGCGGAGCAGGCTTTGAACTCACTTTTGGCGGAGAAACTCCATCTGCCTAAGGATGATCTACAGGTTGTGCTCTCGGCGCGACAAGTCATCCTTACCATTATCGGTACGGCGGCAGAGCAATGGCGGGCGAGCGCAGGCAGTTCCTCATCCATTTCAATTGCAGTGCAGGTGCTGAGAATGTTCGCGGATCACAAAGTCCTCATACCACGACAGGTATCGCTCGGCTAATTGCACCTTCATAACGATGTGCGAAGTGATGGAGCATCTCGCTCGGCTTTTGTGAGTGGACAACATCCCCTTTTACCGGCGGCGCTCCGACCTGACCAGTTGTGGAAGTACCATTTCGTCGACTCAGTCTCTCCTGCTGGAGTTCAAATTGGCCAGTAAGGCGCCGGTGAGCAGACACACCAAATTGGAACGTTCTTCCACGGCAATTCTTCCAGATTCGGAAACTACCGATTGCCTGGAAAAAGAGCATCGAAAATCCGGCCCAAGATTCGGCGAAGAGCCTTTTCCGAGAGAGCTTCGAGTTCGAAATGGCTCTCGAGAATCAAGCCGGAAACAATCGGACTAGGGAAGGCCTTGCGCTCACACCGTATGACCGAGATATCTTCTGCAAGTTCGACTCAGTGGGCTATAACCATTACCCCATCATCAACGAATTGGTGTCCCGCTAGGCTCCCTGAAGAGCCTTCAAGTGTCAGCTCTGGACGCTTCTGCGTACCGGGCATATCGCTTCCGTCTGCGGGAATTCCAAGTGGCTGTATAACCGGCTATTCGTAGACTTGACTCCCATACAGCGTGGGGCGGTTAGCCGGGCGGTGCTTGAGGCGTTTTGGTCATCGTCTTCTCAAGGTTATGACAACGGCGAACTCTGATGTCCTGTGCCAGTGGGTCGCCTCAGCAATCGTGCAACAGACTATTGCACAAGTACCGGAGACGTATTGGAAGAGTCTGGGCCGATCCCACACGGATCAGCCCATTGGCCCGCTGCTAAAAGTTTGTCGCATCTTTGTCGCAAATAGCGCCGATTGTGCCGGTTTTGCCGACTCTGCCGACTTCTAAGTGCTGTGCCGTCTATAATTTGCGGTTTTACTCATTCCATGGCATGGAAGAGGTCATCGGTTCGATCCCGATCAGGTCCACCAACTTATCCCATCCCTGTGGCATCGATTCTGGTGTCAATTTCCGGTTGATCCGCACGCGCCGTTCTTATACCTGCGGCCGCTCGTGCGCACCAGACCCTCATTTGGCAAGTGCCGTCCGTTCGCCCAGAGCCCGAGTGTAGCTCACCCGCGAGTTCCGCAAGAACTCGCGGGGCTGGCAAATCATTGCGGGCAGTAGATCATGGCTGCCCGCTTTCGCATTTTTCCAGATAACTTCGCTGGACTGCGCTGAGTGCTTGGCAAACTTCATGCTTGACATTGACGGACAATCCACTACCATATGGTTGTGGATAGGTTGGGTACAACGTTTGCGGCTTTGTCTGATCCAACCCGCAGGGCGATGATCGATCGGCTCTCCCGTGGGCCCGCCTCGGTGCATGGGTTGACGGAACCGTTTGCACTCTCGCAGCAGATGATTTCAAAACATATTGCCTGCCTGGTGCGGGCGCGGATTGTGATCAAGACAAAGCGTGGACGAGAGAGTGTGTGCACGCTTAGGCCAGAAGCGATAAAGAAAGTCAGCGATTGGGCAGTTTCTTATCGCCGATTCTGGGAAGAGAGCTTCGACAAGCTGGAGTTGGTTGTGAATCAAATGAAAAAAGAGGAGGTCAGAGATGACAAGTAACACGGTGAACGAGACAGAGCGGATGGTTGTCACGAGAGTTTTTGATGCCCCACGCGAATTGGTTTGGAAGGCGTGGACAGACCCTAAATACGTGAAGCAGTGGTGGGGACCGAAGGGCTTTACTGCGCCCGTTTGCAAGATGGATTTTCGCGTTGGAGGAAAGTCTCTCCTCTGCATGAAGACGCCGGATGGGTACGAGGGCTGGAATGCGATTGAATACCACGAGATTGTTCTGCACGAAAAGATCGTTTCCCTCATGTACTTCTCCGACTCAGAGGGAAACAAGATTGACCCTGAGCAATTAGGAATAGAACATGAGGCCATAGAGGGTGCGTACGACGTGACCATCTTTGAGGATCTCGGAAACGGCCAGACGAAACTTACGTTCATTGGAAATGAACCCATGGAGAGCGCGAAAAATAGCGGTCAACTCGAGGGCTGGAACCAGATACTCGATAAAATTGCCGCAGTTGTCGCGGGGCTGGCGCAGGCGAAATAACGTTGAAGTTTTGCTGATCGTTATTGGGGAGTTACAGCGAAGGGCGACGGGAGCGGCTTGGTTCGAGCTGATCGCGATTCTGTCAGACGGTGAAGCGGCGCGATTGCGGGGTGCCGCTGCCGTGCCGCTCCAACGCCACATAAGCTTTCGACGAACCTCTGTGATCCGGTAGAAACTGGGTGCTGCCCGGCCTTGAGGCCGGAAAAGACGCAAGGACTACACGATCGAAGCGGTGAGACGAATCGTGATGATCTGGTGCGGCTGAACGGTGATCCTGAAGCTGTGCGGACTGTCCGCGGTAATCGGCTTCTGATCGCGTTCAACCGCATCTGTCAGGAAAATCGCTTTGAGTGAGATAAGTGGCACATGGATTGTGACCGTGCGTGGCGCCCCGCCAAGATCGATGAGCCGGAGAACTGTCCCATTGCCATCTTCGGCAGGCTTCCAGGTGTCCAGCAGGAGGTCGGCATCGTCGATGGATATGAAGCTGCCCTCGTTTCCATCGAGAGGACGAGGCAGGTCGAGCGCCTTGTCCTGCGACCGGATCTGATCCTTTTCGAACGGCGTCGCTTCCTCCCACGCCATGCGGCTGAGCGCCGCGGCATCGGTGTGCGCCGCGCTCGTGATCACGTAACGAAAGTGGAAGTGTCCTCCCTGGGCGGCGCGGTAATTTGTGTGCCAGTAGTTGTTCATCACGTAAGAGAAGATGTTGCCGGGCCGCTGACCGAAACTGGTCGGCCACTCGCCGCGATTGATATCCCCGAGCGTGACGAGCGAGGCATCGAGCGGCATGACGGTTGCGGAAGCGGCCTCCTGCTCGACTGAAACCCAATGCTGAACGGAAAACCATTCGTGCCCCGCGCCGGGATACATATCCCTGTCCGGGTCAACAACACCGTTCTGGATTTCGTACTGGAACTGAGGATGCGTCATTGCGAAAGGGAAGGCAAAATAGACAGCTTCCTTCTTCAGCTCGGGTTTTTTGTCGAGATCCTCGATGAGTTCGATTTTCTTTTCGCCATCGTAGATTAGGATTTCGGTGCGAATCTGCGGAGTGTTCTCGGCGGATGATTCAAGCTCCGCACGCCATCCCCACGGGGTTCGATCGACCGAGATCAGGCGCCCGTTCCGGGCGGGATGAGGATGCAATTCCGGCTTGGGAGAAACGGCCCGATACTGCAGGATGCTGTTCGGTTCCTCATCGCCTCCGCTGACGTAGACATATTGGCCGAAACGCCATGGGCTGTTGGTGTCAACCAACTCCTTATTCAGTTGCTTGTCGTAAATGCTGCGGATGCTGCCTGAGGATGGATCGAGTTCGACGCGATAGAAGGGGCTCTCGAGGGTAGTCGATGTCGTCGTTTGCGGCGTGGGCGACGGCGCATGTGCAGTTCTCACTTCGAAGACCTTATAGCCTACGGCTGGCACGCTGGTCGCGCTGAACTCGACGCTACGGAAGTTGGGGCCTTCGTGCAGAACTACGTAAGGAACAGCTTGCTTGGTAGCGCGATCGGCAATCTCCATGCCTTTGTCGAGATCCATTGTGACCTCCCCATCGCGCTTCCAGTTCAAGGGATTGAACACGATGAGGCTGTCGACACCGGCAGCAATAGAGTCAGCAAGGGCTGCCATGCTGCTGCGCAGGATTTCGCTGCGCTGATCGGCGGCTGTGGTGGCGCGCGAATCCTTCACACGAAGCTGCTCGATGGCCTCGCCGCTATCCGGATCGGATACGCTGTTCCACGACGCCCACGTATGCTCATCCATCAGGACCATGTTGCCCCACATCGAATTCAGTTCATCGTGATTGACCGCGAGACGCGGATTCACAAGGGTGCTGATGGTGGCGAATTTCTCTGCCGATGGCGCCCGGCTCTCGTTTTCGCGCTCGATGGCTGCGTAGAGCGCATCTGAACCGATGCCGTCTTCCCAGTACGGGCCGCCATCGCCACGCACAGTGGGAATGGCGTCACCAAACTGAGTGGCGATGTTGGCGAGCGCATCGTGAAAGCCGGAGTATTCGATGTGCGGATACGCATAGATTGCGTTCCAGTGGTCGGCCAGTTCGGCTTGCTGCGGGAATAAGTCGGTGTTCTCGACCTGCGTGCCGAAGATGATCGTTGCGTTGGCACGATAACTGGGGTGCTGGTACATCTGAAGGAAGATCGGTAGTATCTCCTCGCCTGTTTGCGTGAATGGCGGCAGGCCAAACAGGAATTGCATCTGCATGTAGTGTCGCGAATACCACATCAGCACCTTGCCGCCGTCAGGGCCCTCCCACCAAAAAGGAGAGTTCTCGTTCAAGTGTCCCTGAAGGAGCACCGGAGCGCGATCGTTGTTGCTGCCGGCGAAGAAGTACGGAATGCCGGCCGCAGCGAGGATCGAGGCATACGACCATGAATAGGAAGGCACGTCAGTGATGTTGGCGTAATTGAGCGGCGTGCCGTGCATGCGGCTGAAATCGGCACTGGGATAGAGCGAGCGGATGAGCGTTTCAGCGGTTGGAAATCCTGTAAGGACATTGCTGGATTGCGCGGGGAGAAAGATCTTCTGCTGCTTGATGGCCTCGACGATCCGGGCTTTCTCGGCAGGTGTGCGCGTTTGCAGATACTGCTCCAGGTTCCACTCGCCGTCTGTGCTGAATCGGAACGAGGGGTGCTTTTCGGCAAGATCGATGGCCTCGTCGAGAATGCGGCTCTGAATCGCGGAAACCTTGGCCTGGTAGTCGGTATAACCCACGTCAAGATGCACGTGAGGCACGAGAAAGAGCGTCCACTTTTTCTGCGGCTGAATTGTCTCGTCGAGGTGGGTTGCGTGTCCATCCACTTCCACGCTCACCCTGGCATGCGTGTCTGCGGGAAATTCGGGAACGTTGAAGCTGACTCGCTCTTCCCCGAAGTCATGATCGCCGCGCAAAGGAGTGCTGAAAGTGTGCCCTCCGATCGCAAGCTGAACGCGCCCGGAGTGCGGACGCTGGACACAACGCACGAAGACGTCGACTCGTTCGTCGGTCGACGTGGCGTGCCTCTGATAGAAGATGGTCGGTTCCACTTCTGCGGTGACGGGCGCTGGCGGAGAGTCAATATGCTGCAGTTCGACGGCATCGTATTGGAACCCGGCGTCGGGAACGGCCTTGTCGCCCGGGGGGACTGCCTGCAGCGAGATGCTGTTTTTGCCCGTTTTCAGCCACGACCCGGGAAAGTCGACTTCGACTTCGGCATGCGCGTATGCGGGATAGAAGGCGGCCACCATGTCGCCCATGTTGTAGTCGAGCTTGGGATGAAGGTAAAACCTGCCGGTGCGCCCGTTGATGCCAACTTGCAGCGCGGGAACGCTGGACTCTTCAATCATGATGGAAACTCTAAGACGGTAAGCGTTGCCGGGCCGGCCTGTGATCGAGAAGACGATTTCGCGAGGTGCGGCAGCTGGATCGCCAGGTTTTCCCACCGGTGCGACAGGCGCAAACGCATACCAGTCTGAGCGTGGCTGGTCCCGGCCTACGACGAAGCTGACGGCCTGGTGCGGAGATCCATCAGCGAATTCACCTGACGAACCGTCAAAGGCTCCGACGCGCCAGACTGTTCTTTCCTGCGATTCGGCGAAGAGCGTCAGGGGCAACATCAACGCGAAAACAAGCGCAAAAACATTTCGCCTCATAGTGTCTCCAAGTAGTAAGCGAAGCCGGCTCGCTTACGCAACAAGAAACTTGAATCAAGCTCCGGTGCGAACAAACGCTTTGATTGTGGCACACGGCTTTCCAGCGGAACGGCCGTGGGGACGAATCGTGTAGGCGCCGACAGCGGCCGGAACAATGAATGTTTCCGCGTAGTGGACGACAAAAGGTTCAAAAGCCTCGGTTGGGCTTTCGACGATAGCTTCATCCCCTTCCACAAGATTAAGGACATTCACACCACTGCGCGTGTGGTGCGGGACTGCGCTGGTAAACCAGTGGCGGCGCGTTTCGATAAACTCGCGCACATGGAGTCCGGTGCGTTCTTCTCTCCAGCCGTCCTCTTCGTGTATGGTTTCGAAACGGTTGATGAGTTCGCGTCTGATCCAATCGGTGGTGCGGTCCATCTGAATGTTGGCGGCGCCGTGCTCAATATGGATTGGGCGCGGTCTGCCGTCCATTCCCATACGGCCCCAGTCCCAGAGCTTGAAGGTGAAGATATAGGGGGTGGCGCTGATTTCAAGCACCGTGCTCTCCGCTCCCGAGCAATGAATGGTGCCGGCAGGAATAAGAAAATGGTCGTGCTTTTGTGCCGGCCAGCGGTTGACGTATTTCTCGGTCGCAAAGTCCTCTCCGCCCTGTTGCGCGCGCGTGAGGCTGTCGATCAGTTCCTCTCGCGCAACGTTGTCTTTCAGTCCCAGGTACACCGATGCGCCGTTGCCGGCGTCGAGAATGTAGTAGCTCTCATCCTGGGTGTAGTTCATCCCGAATTTGTTTTGAATGTATTCCGTGAGAGGGTGGAGCTGAAGAGACAGATTGCCTCCGCCCATCGTGTCGAGGAAGTCAAACCGAATGGGAAACTCAGTGCCAAATCGTGCATGGACCGCATCGCCCAGCAAAGCGCGAGGCTCTGACAATACCAGGTCGATTGATGGCACTTCTACGCGATGCTGACCGAAGCCGAGCAAGAGGCTGTTTTCTTCTGGAACGCAATCGAAGCACCACGCATGGTTGGGAGCATCTCGGGGCAGATCGCAGATCTCTTCCATCCAATGGCCGCCCCAGGGGCCGGGATCGAAGTACGGCACGACCCGAAAGGGGCGCAGCGTGGTTTGCGCCAGCGCGGTGCGAAACGCATCTCCGCTGATGAGCTTTGGTTCTTGCGGCTGATTGGTGTCGAGCAAAAACTCGATCTGCGGAAGAAGCAGTTTCTTCAGACGATCCGCAGCGCGCCACTCCACGAAAAACCCGCATTTGTATTTCGCGGCGAAGTCATCGTCAAGGTTATCGAGGCCAAGATTGCCGGTTTCTTCACGTCTCCAGCGACGCTGAATCTCCCATCGGGCAAGGTCGGAGTAGACACGTGTCGCATTGGGTGGAGAAACATAGAAGGCTCCGGTTCCAATCACAAGGACCGGTCCCTGCTTTGCGGAACGCTCAACGGCGTGGCGCATTTCCTGCAGTTTTGGCAAAGCGAAATAGTCTTCGAGCGTGAGTCCGTTCATGCGCCCGAACACGCGATCAGAGGTGAGGTAAGGATCCAGAAGCGCGCGCAGTTCCGAGGGAGTTTTCAGGCATTCCTGTGCACGAAAGACTGAGAACGACGGGACATGGACACGCAGATCCGCGAGCACGCAGTCGACGAATACGCCGGGATAGCACTCCACGCAGATTGCCTGATGGTGCTGCAGGTTCTGAGCGAGGCGCGCCGCAATGGCTTGCCATCCTGCGCAGCACTCTTCCGCGGGGCCGGCCGCCACAACGGGAAATTTATCGTAATTCGATTGACGGGGCATCGGAACACCTCACATATTAGCGGAACGACGGCAAAAGGAACGTGTTTCCCCTCGGAGCGCTGGATCACGAGAGATAGCGACTGGTGTCCGCGAGAATGAAGACCGCTAGAACGAGCAACGCAACACCGATCCATTGAAGGCGGAGCGGAGATTTTCCACTGTTCTTCCATTCGCCCGTGAACATGCCAAGCAGACTCGCCGTAATGACGATAAGGGACATGAAGACCGGCCACCCCACAATGGGGCCCAAAGCGCCGAGCCACACAGTGGAGAGACCGTAGAGAAGCGTGCTTCCGAACCAGCAGACAGCCATGAGAAACGCCAGTGCCCAGTGACCGATGCCGCCACTGCGAAATCGAGTGCCCGTGCGGTTCCTGCGAAGCAGAAAGATGCAGTACAAAAGATTCGGAACGGCGCCTGCGAGCATGAGTGGCAACCAGACCGCATTGGAGGCATTGAACGGGCTGGCTCCCAAGGTGCGCGCCGATAGCACAAGCGGTGCTCCGAAGGCCAGGCCGAAATTCACAAAAGACGCGCCGAATCCGCAGAGGATGGCAAGCACCAGCCCGACGGTGGCGTTCTTGCGTGGGCCGGTGTGGACTCTGAGCGCCGTCTCGCGCTGCCGGCCTGCGACTGCGCAGACAAGCACGCCCGCGAGAACCAGGCCAACGCCGGCAAGCAGGCCATGCCCCGGCGCGGTATTGAGACGCTCGGGGTGAAGACGAAGCAGTGGCACGAGCGTGCCGACAGCGGCAGAGGTACCGAGGACCAGCGAAAACGTGAGCGCGATGCCTATGGCATCCACCGCGAGCCCGAAGAAAACCTGGGCCACACCCCAACCCGCACCAAATCCAACGACCTCAAGGACAATCGCCGCGTCTCCCGACCTGTACAAATCGTCGAGATGAGGGACGGTACTGCAGGTGATGATGGGTGGCAGCACGAGAAGTGCGAGCACGGTCCACGCGAGCCAGGTGTTCTCCCACGCCCAGCGGCGTGCGTATTTCATCGGCAGCGTGAAGCTGGCATTCATGATGCCGGCAAGAACAAGGATGAAGAAACCTGGGCCGGCCCCGCTCATTTCCATCTGTCGCCTTTCAAGAGAAACCGCGATGGCCGCGAAATAGCGCATTCAGGATATCGCCTGGCGAGCAGTTGCAAAAACTGGCCGGGAATCGCAAGCTTGTTCCGGCAACAAAGCACGAAACCTCGTTCGCAATGCCTACTTAAACCAATTCTTAGAATTGGCAGGAGGCCGATGCAGCCGACGAGATGACAGCCTCAAGTGCTCGCGCTCTACAATGCCACGAGAGCCCGCGGCAGGTTTTCCGCGTTCAGATCCTTTTGGGAGCGATGATGCGCAAGCTGGGTTGGAGCGATCGGCGGATTGGGTGGCCGGCTGGATTGTTGGTGCTGCTGTCAATGGGCACCTTGACAGCAAAAACGCAACAGAGTGGCAACGGGGCAGCCAATCCGGCTGCGCTCGTGAATCCATTGATCGGAACGACCAATGGCGGCAACGATTATCCCGGGGCAACACTGCCACTGGGTATGCTGGCCTGGAGTCCGGAGGAACCGCGGAACCGTCCCCGCCGCCGTGTGGAAGGCGTACCCGGATCGATGCGCGATGAGCGCGGACGTCCTGCAGCTCCCGGCGGTTATGAGTACACGGCTGATCGCATCAGTGGATTTTCCTTGACGCACCTGATGGGCACCGGTTGCGCCGGCGCCAGCGGCGATATTCCGTTTATGCCCTATGTGGGAGAGGTGACCTCGTCGCCTGCAATCGATGAAGGCGCGGAGATCTACGGCAGCGCCTTCTCCCATGACAACGAGACGGCACAAGCCGGCTATTACAAGGTCAAGCTCGACAACGGCGTCACAGCGGAATTGACGAGTACTCTTCGCACCGGCGTCGGACGATTCACTTATCCCGCAGGTAAGGCTGCGGTCATGCTGGTGCGTACCGCGAATTCAGAAACCGGTAGCACGGACGCGCATGTGAAGATTGACGCAACCGATCGCATCATCTCCGGGTCCGTGACAAGCGGCAACTTCTGCGGATACCTCGGCACTACCGATCGCCGAAGCTACTACACGCTGTACTTTGTCGCGCACTTCGATGCGCCGTTCTTAGGCACCGGAACCTGGCAGGATGCTACCGTACGCGCTGGAACCACCGAGGCATCCGGCGGTACAACTTTTGGCAGCAATGGGTTCGTCCCGCCAGCAAAGGGCTCGGGCGGATGGGTGGTGCTCGACACGTCGAGGTCGGCGATCGTTGAAGTTCGTGTCGGCATTTCGTATGTGAGCGAAGAGAACGCCGAGGCAAATCTGCTTGCAGAGAATCCGCCAGGATCCACATTCCAGACAGTGCGCGAGAAAGCACACTCAGCCTGGAATGACGCGCTAAGCCGCGTGCAGGTTGAAGGTGGTACACACGACGAACAGGTAGTGTTCTACACCGCGCTCTACCACTCGTTGCTCGGCGAGAACCTCGCCAGCGACGTGGATGGCCGCTATAAGGGTATGGACGGAAAGGTCCACGCACTAGCCGCTCCGCAGAAGGCGCAATACAGCACGTTCTCCGGCTGGGATGTTTATCGGTCGCAATTGCAGCTACTCACATTGCTTGAGCCCGATGTTGCCGGCGACTTCGCCCAGTCTTTGCTCAACCAGGCAAGCCAGAACGGAGGCGAGTGGGATCGCTGGACGCATAACTCGGGAATCACCCATGTGATGAACGGCGATCCGGCAGCGCCAGCCATCGCCGATATTCTCGCCTTCGGCAGCAGCAACTTCAACGCCAGGGCAGCATACAAATCGTTGCTTCTTGCGGCCACCGTTCCAACCGCGCATGACCTGAGCAAAGAAGGATGTGAAGTGGAGTGTGTGGGGCAGAGGCCATCTCTCGACCGGTGGCTCAAGCTGCATTACATCCCTGTCGGCGCAAATGCCTGGGGACCGGCAGCAGACACTCTCGAAGACGCCACGGCCGACTTTGCCATCTCCGAGCTGGCACGGCGCATGGGCGACGATTCCACGCGCAGGCAGTTCCTTGAGCGGGCCCAGTACTGGAAGAACATCTTCAATCCGCAGGCAACACCGGAGGCCGGATACATTCAGAACCGCAACGCCGACGGCACATGGCCGAAGTTCGCCCCGGAGTCCGACGATGGGTTCGTTGAAGGCAGCGCCGCGCAATATTTATGGATGGTACCCTTCAACGAGCAGGGCCTCTTTACCATGTTGGGCGGGAATGAAAAGGCGAGCCGGCGCCTGAACGCCTTCTTCTATAAGCCGGACGGCAGCCTGGCAGTGACCGAATCCGGCGGGCTGCATGCCGAGCTCAACAATGAGCCTTCCATTGAAACGCCGTGGCTCTTCGATTTCCTTGGACAGCCGTGGAAGACGCAGGAAGCCGTGCGCAAGGTGCTGAATTCCATCTGGACAAACTCCCCCAGAGGAATGCCGGGCAATGACGACCTGGGTGAGATGTCCTCATGGTACGTGTGGTCGGCGATCGGCATGTATCCTGAAATCCCGGGCCGCGCGGAACTCGTGCTTGGTAGCCCGTTGTTCACGTCCGTCCACATCCGGCGCCCTGCGGGCGACATCGTGGTGAGAGCGCACAACGCCGGAACCAACGCTCCCTACGTGCAGAGTTTGAAAGTGAATGGCAAGGCTACAACGAAGACCTGGCTGCCGGAGCGGTTTGTGGATCATGGAGGGACGCTGGAGTTTGAGCTGGGCACAACACCGAACAAGCAGTGGGGAACCGGCGTAAAGGATGCGCCCCCGTCGTTCGAGCCGTAGAACAAGAATCCGCGCTGCATCAACAAATGCGCCTGGACACAGACGAGTGCCATAGCGCCGGAATGTCAACGGATCAGTCGGCGCAAACTCCGCCGGTTTTTCCGGCCCAGGCTGCCTATAAATTATTTACCATCTGTATTTTTCCATGGCAGTGTCTTTTTTGCAGACGTGAGCTGAAGAATCTCGCTCGGGCTCAGGTCTTGTTGCGAAAGAATTCTCTCCGCCGCTGCCGCCTCGGTCTGGCTGTTGATCTCTGCCCCCAGCAGCAACATCAGCCCGGTGATGTAGAACCACGTCAGCAGGATGATGACCGCACCAAGCGACCCATACGTAATGGTGTAGCTGTTGAAGAAGTGGAGGTAGACGCGCAGGCCAAATGACGCCAGCAGCCACCCCGCGATACCCACCGTTCCTCCCGGTGTAAGCCAGTGCCAGCGCCTCCTTTTGAAGTCTGGCGCCCAATAGTAAAGTACCGCAAACGTCAGCGCCAGCAGCGCGCTGGCCACAATCCAGCTCGCCAACCTGATGGCAACTACTGCCGGCGCACGCAACAGAATCTCGTGAATGCCGCGCTCTGCCATGCGCGCATAATAATCGCCCAGCAGCATGGAGGCCAGGCCCAGCGTCACGATGATCGTAAGCAGGATGGTCAGCCCGATCGCCTGGACGCGCGCCACAATATAAGATCGCGAGTCTTCAATCCTGTAAACCGCATTCAACGTATCCTGGATTGCCGAAATCCCCACAGACGCGGACCAGATTGCAGCGATCAGCCCAAACGTCACCTTCCCTGAGGTGGCGGCAGCTGTTGTCTCGTTGAAGGTGTTCAACACCGTTCCCAGGGCCGCCGTCGGGATGACCACAGCGAGGTAATCAAGCAGTTTGTCGTAGAACTGGAAGGCGGAGCGAGCCGCTAAGCCCAGCACGGAACTGGCACACAGTAACGTGGGAAACAAAGCAAATAGAAAATAGAAGCCCAATTCCGCGGCATGACCGAAAACCCGGTCCTCGATCAGCGCCTTCCAGGTCCTTGTAATGATCGACTTGAGCGGAACCCCCTGCAGGTTCCAGAGTGATTCGAGCGGGGAGTGAGATACGATTTCCCAGATCCGCCGTTCCCGGCTGTCCCGTCGCGGATCGACGCTGGATCTCTCGGCAGCTATAGGTCTCCTTCGCCTCAATCTAACGGGCAACCATAGCGCCTTGGATGCCCCGTAAAGCCGCGGCGTTAGTCCCGCCCAAAACGATCACGCAGCAATACATCCCGTGACATTCCGTGCACGCGCAGCTGGAAGCGCCGTAAACCACGATCACAGTCCGGGTGCGCTGGGCAAACGCAGCCTGCCGCTTCGCATCCAAAACACCAATGAAGTCTTCACTGAACCCTGCGCAGGTGATGGTTTCGCACTGTGCGCGCATCGTCAGATGGCTTCCCGCTGTGCTGTGCGTCTGCATGTTTGTTTTTTTGCAGGTAACCGTCAGCGCGCAGATTCCGCAAGACTCCAATACGCCTCCCACTGAGCAGATTCTGGCTTCTTATGACGGCCAGCCCGTGACAAGTGTCGATATCGCCGGGCGGCCGGATCTGAAGCTCTCCCACTTCACGTCGGAGATTGTGCAACAGTCCGGCCAGCCTTTCGACAAGCAGAAGGTCGACCGCACCGCATTCGCCATCAAGGCGGCCGGCAAGTTCCAGAGCGTGCGCGTCCGGGTAGAACCGGAAGCGACAGGTCTTCGAGTCCTGTCTGTCGTCGAACCGGCCGTCTATTATGGCATCTTCCAGTTTCCGGGAGCTGAGCGTTTCCCTTACTCCCGGCTCGTGCAGGTCTCCAACTACGTCAGCCAGGCGCCCTACAACGCCTCTGAAGTTGAGCACGATCGCAAGGACCTGATTCGCTTCTTTCAGCAAACGGGCTATTTCCAGGCCGAGGTCTCCACCGAACTCAAGATCGATACGCAGCATAAAATCGTGAACGTTCTGTTTCACTCCGATCTCGGGCGCAAAGCAAAGTTTGGCATTATCGATATATCCGGTCTTCCCTCCCCTCAATCCACAGATCTTCAGCTGCGTCTTACTTCGTTCTTTGCGCGCATTCGCGGAGCAGCCATCCGCAAAGGCAAGACCTATAGCCACACCACTTTGAACAAGGCGACGAACTATATACAGACCCGGTTGCAAAAGGATGGATTCCTGGCTGCTCAGGTCAAACTGGAAGGCGCCGAGTACCATGCCGACACCAATCGTGCCGACATTCACTTCAGCGTCAACCCCGGCGCAAAGACGCACGTTCTCATCGCCGGCGCACACCTATGGCCTTGGACAAAGAAGGCCTTGCTGCCTGAGTACCAGGGCGTCGGAGTTGATGAGGAAACCGTGCAGGAAGGCCAGCAGGCGCTCAGCTCCTACTACCAGAAGAAGGGCTACTTCGATGTGAAGGTTACGTCGGATTTGACGGGAAGCGGGAAACTTCGCACGGTCGTCTACCACGTGTCCAAACAGAAGAAGCACAGTGTCACAGACGTGCGCATCACGGGTGAATCGCAATTGAAAGCGGACGTCCTCGAACCGCATCTCACCGTGCAGAAGAAGCACTTTCTTTCACACGGAGACTTCAGCGATCAACTCGTGCGCTCCAGCATCAACAACCTCAAGGCTGTCTACCAGTCGCAAGGATTCAGCAGCGTACAAGTCACGTCTTCCGTGATTAATCATGGCGGCGACATCCAGGTGGATTTCCATATCACGGAGGGCCCGCGCGACATCGTGAATGCATTATCCATCGAAGGGGCACGCACTTTCCCTGAATCGCAGTTCGCGCCGCATGGCCTAAAAGTTGCCGCGGGCCAGCCGTATTCGCAGGCAAATGTCGAAGCCGATCGCGCCTCCATTGTCGCCAACTACCTGAGGGCCGGCTACCTGACCTCAAGCTTCCGTGAGACAGCTGCGCAGGTCTCAAAAAAAGATCCGCACCACATCAATGTCGTCTACCACATCTACGAAGGCCCACGCGTTTTCACCGGGAACTTTCTTACGCTCGGCCGCGCTCATACGCAGCAGCGCCTGATCGATCAGGACATCGTCGCCCTCAAGCCCGACCAGCCGCTTACCGAAACCGATCTGCTCACCGCAGGCAGCAATCTTTACAACCACACCGGCGTGTTCGATTGGTCCGAGGTCGATCCCAAAAGTCAGATCACCACGCAGACCAGCGAAGATGTGCTCGTAAAGGTGCATGAAGCCAAGCGCAATGAGTTCACCTACGGCCTCGGCTTCGAGGTTATCAACCGGGGTGGAAGCATTCCCAGCGGAACGATCGCGCTGCCCAATCTTCCCCCGGTCGGTCTGCCCTCCAACTTCAAAACCAGCCAGGTCACGTTTTACGGCCCGCGAGGCACCGTGCAATATACGCGAAACAACCTGCGCGGCAAAGGCGAATCGCTTTCGCTGACTGCATTCGCAGGGCGCCTCGATCAACGCGCGGCCATCTATTACATCGACCCAAACTTGCACTGGTCTTCGTGGAAGTCCACCGTCTCATTCTCCGCGGAACGAAACGAAGAGAACCCGATCTTCTCGTCGCAGCAGGAGATCGGGACCTATCAAATCCAACGCTTCATCGACACCGCCAAAAAGAATCTTTTCTTCGTCAAGTACAGCTTCAGCAAGACGGACCTCACGCGCGTTGAAATTCCCGATCTCGTCCCCGCCGCGGATCAGCACGTCCGGCTCTCCGGCTTCGGAGCGAACCTCACGCGCGATACGCGAGACAACGTTCTCGACGAGCACAAGGGCGTGCTCGGATCCCTTGAGGTCGATATCAATTCCAGCAAACTCGGCTCCAGCGTCGACTTTGCAAAACTCACTTCCCAGGCTGCCTTCTACAAGGAAAAGTTCCATCACATCGTATGGGCCAACAGCCTTCGCATCGGGCTGGCGCAGCCCTTCGCCAACAGCCGCGTGCCCTTGAGCGAGGCCTTCTTCACCGGCGGCGGCGACTCGCTGCGCGGGTTTCCGCTTGATGGCGCCGGGCCCCAGCGCGCCGTCCCTGTGTGCACATCGACAACCGCGTGCGGGTGCCCAACCACAACAAACTGCGCATTTATCAACGTCCCCAGCGGCGGCAACGAATTGCTCGTCCTCAACGCCGAAGCGCGTATTCCGTTGCCCCTCAAGAAGGGCCTCAGCATTGTTCCTTTCTACGACGGCGGCAACATATTTCCCCGCATTGGGTTTCACGACTTCACTTCGCTCTACTCGAACAACGTCGGCATCGGCCTGCGCTACTCCACACCCGTCGGCCCCATCCGCTTCGATCTTGGACGCAATCTCAATCCCATCCCGGGCGTGAATGCAACGCAGTATTTCATCAGCATCGGCCAGGCATTCTGAGAGGTTTCACCGTGGCAATCATCCATCGCAGTGCCGTCACTCCTGATCCTCGCGAGCCGCTGCCACGTCGGACCTTCAGGCGGCGTTTGCTGATTGCCGCACGGCTCATCGCCGTTGTCCTCGTTTTTCCCATTCTCCTCGGCGCCGCAGTTCTCGCGCTCGCGGTGAACAGTTCGCGAGGTCACGCATATCTCATCCGCCTCGTTCAGAAGAAAGCTGCGGGGAGCCTCGGAGTTCCAGTCCGCCTGCAGAATTTTGCCCTGCATCCTGCCGCGCTCAGCGTCGACCTCTACGGCCTGACCATCCAGGGCGCCGGACCGCATCCCTATCCGCCACTGCTTCAGGTGCAACATGCGGAGGTGGGCGTGCGGGTCGTTTCCATCTTCGGACGCGAATGGTACTTCGACAACATTCGCATCGACAATCCGGTCGTACAAATCTTCGTGGATAAGCGTGGCGTCTCCAATTTACCCACGTTCAACAACAGCAATAGCAGTAGCAACAGTACGATCTTCGACCTGGGTATTCGCCACGCCGTTCTCGCCAACGGGGCAGTCTTCTTCAACAATCAGCCCCGGGCGATTGCGCTCGACCTGCGCGATGTGCAGTTCAATGCCACTTTCAACGGCCTTCTGAAGAAATACTCGGGAACGTTGGGCTATTCCGACGGCAGACTCAACTATGCGGGCAACCAGGCGCCGGAGCACGCGCTTAGCCTGCAGTTTGACGCCACCCCAACAACGTTGGTTCTTTCGCCGGCCCGTATTCAGGCCGGAAACTCCGCGCTCGTTCTCAATGCAACCATCGATAACTACAGTGCGCCAGTTGTGCAGGCTCGATACGATGCAACCGTCGACGGACAACAGCTGGCCGCGATTCTGCACAACCCATCCATCCCCAGCGGGCTCGTCTCGGTCTCTGGAAACGCTCAATACCGGCCGGTCGCTGGTCGCACGCCCCTGCAGAGCCTCGTCGTGAACGGCAATCTGACGAGCCGGCAGCTCGTCGAAAAATCATCGTCGCTACGCGCTGAAATTTCAAATATCGCCGTCAACTATTCGCTGGCCAACGGCGACGCGACGTTGCACGACTTCCGCGCCAGTCTTCTCGGCGGCGAGGTGACTGCACAGGGCGCGATAAAAAATATCAGCGGCGATTCGCGTTCGAAGTTCAACGCAACTTTAAGCGGCATTTCGCTCGCAAACGCTAAACGAATGATCGGGCCGGCCGCCTCCACCGGACCTGTCGCGATCGCGGGCACTCTGAATGCGTCTGCGACCGCCACATGGGGAAAGACCTTCGCCGATCTCGTTGCTCACACCGATGCAACCATCCAGGCAGGAGTCACAAATAGCCAACACTCCAGGCTCTCGGCCGCCCAGGCTTCCTCTCCGGCGCCAGCTCCGGGTACGACGTCTCCCGCAGGACCGGTTCCCCTCGATGGTGCTTTGCACGCAACCTACATCGGCAAAACTCAGCAATTGGCTCTCGACCACAGTTACTTCCGCACGCCGCAAACCAATCTGAACCTGAATGGAACCATCGGCAAGAACTCCAGTCTGGCCATTCAACTCCATGCCAATGATCTGCATGAGGTCGAGTCCATTGCCGACATCTTCCGCGTTCCCGCTCCCGGTCAGCCGATGCAGCCGCTTGGACTCGCCGGGACCGCCTCGTTCACTGGCGTTGTCCAGGGCTCAACCTCCGCACCGCATCTTACCGGCCAGCTTACTGCGCAGAATCTTCAAGTGCAGGGCTCCTCGTGGAAACTTGTCCGCACAGCGATCGATGCGAGCCCATCCAACCTGACCTTGCAGCATGCCGAAATCGTTCCGGCCGGGCAAGGCCGCCTTACGCTCAACGCGAGGGCGCAATTGCACAGATGGTCCTTCTCCAAATCAAGCCCCGTGCGGCTGCAGCTCAATGCATCGCAGCTTGATATCAGCGAGCTCGCCAGGCTTGCCGACCGGCAAATCCCCGCGACTGGCAGCCTCACGGCCGACGTCACAATGCACGGAAGCATCCTCAATCCTGAAGGCACCGGCTCTCTCACATTAACTAAGGCTGCGGTCTACGGCGAACCTATCTCGTCAGCCACCGTCACCTTTAATGGCAATGGCAATGAAGCCCATGCCAGACTATCCCTTGCTTCGCCCGCCGGATCCGTGGAGGCTAAGTTAACGTCCAGCCTGAATAACAGGACATACTCCGCAGAACTAACATCGCCCGGCATCCATCTCGACAAGTTACATACCCTTAAGTCCGGCAACGTGAATCCGACAGGCGTCGTCAGTATCAGCGCGAACGGCCAGGGCGCCTTCGACAATCCGCAATTCGATGCAACGATCCGGGTTCCCAGTCTCGGCATTCAGCAGCAAACCATTTCCGACATTCGCCTGCACGCCAGTCTTGCCAATCACCAGGCGACCGCTCAGCTTACCTCTTCTGCGGTGAATACATCCATCAGTGCAAACGCAAAGGTCGCGCTCACGGGCGACTATCCCGTCGACGCCACGCTCGACACGCAAGGCATTCCGCTCGGCCCGCTGCTCGCAATTTACGCGCCCGATCAGGCAGCCGACATCACCGGCCAGACTGAGATTCACGCCACACTTCACGGCCCACTCAAAAACAAGAAGCAGCTTGAAGCACACGTCACCATCCCCGTGCTCAAGCTTGCTTACAGCAATACCGTGCAACTCGCCGCCACTGCTCCCATCCACATCGACTACAAAGACGCGACCATTTACGTGCAGCGCTCTTCGATCCACGGCACTGACACCGATCTGCAGTTCCAGGGAACAATTCCAACGACGGGCAATGCGCCCATGTCTGTTCTGCTTCTCGGCAGCGTCGATCTGCACCTTGTCCAGCTTTTCAATCCTGACCTTCGCACCTCAGGAAAGCTCAAGTTGAACGTCAACTCGTACGGTACGGTGCAGGGTCCGGATATCGCGGGAACCATCGATGTCGTCGACGCGGCTCTCGCCACGCCCGACTTACCCGTCGGCTTGCAACACTGCAACGGCACCCTGCAACTTACCAGAGATCGCATCAACATCACTCAATTGAAAAGCAACCTGGGAGGCGGCACACTTACTGCCCAGGGAGGAGTCTTGCTTCGTCCCTCGATTCAGTTCGATATGGGAGTCGACGCGCGCGATGTTCGGATGCTTTACCCGCAGGGCATGCGCGAGTCTATCGACGCGAATATTCGCCTCACCGGATCACCCCAGGTCGCGCAACTTGGCGGAAACGTCAACCTCAGTGATCTCTCGTTCACACCGGCTTTCGATCTCAGCAGCTTTATCAATCAATTCACCGGGGGCGTAGAGACTCCGCCGTCGCAGGGGCTCACCCAGAATGTCGCGCTCAATCTTGCGGTTCGCTCTTCCAATAATGTGAACCTCGTCAGCCGCACCCTTAGCGTCGGCGGATCAGCCAACCTGCAAGTGCGTGGAACGATTGCGGACCCGGTGATCTTGGGCCGCGCCAATCTCAGCGGCGGTGACATTATCCTCAACGGGAACCGATTTGTCCTGACGGGCGGCACCATTCAGTTTGTAAATCCCTCGGTGACGCAGCCTGTTGTCAACCTTACCCTCACCGCTTCGATTCAGCAGTACAACATCGATCTCCGCTTCGAAGGTCCGCTCGATCAGTTGCGCACGCAATATAGCTCCGATCCGGCGCTGCCGTCGGCGGACATCATCCACTTGCTCGCCTTCGGCCAAACCACCGAGGCCAGCGCTGCCAACGCTACGCCCGCCAACCAGGCCGCCGAGACACTTGTGGCCAATCAGGTATCGAGTCAGGTCACGAGCCGCATCTCCAAGGTTGCGGGCATTTCCCAACTCTCCATAAATCCTGTGTTGGCGGGTGGCAGTTCCCAGGGACCGGCCGGCGCCAATATCACGGTGCAGCAGCGCGTCACGGGCAATCTATTCGTCACCTTTTCGACAAACGTTCAAACGACCCAGGGGCAGACCATCCAGGGCCAATACCAGGTGTCGCCACGCGTCGCCGTCAGTGCCACTCGCGATCCCAATGGAGGCTTCGCAATCGATACCCTCATCAAGAAAACCTGGTGAGGTTGTCGTGGGCTCGACTGGCCATCAAGACCTCCTCCCAGAATCACACCTGATACAAGTCGCTTTGAGAAGAATGAATCACTATCGCCTGCGAACGGTCGGCGTGTCTATTGAAAATCTCTAGCGGTTGACAAGACTCTGCAGTTGAGCTGGGTACCGCTCGCCCTGAACATCGATTGCGGAGACCGCCTCATGGATGGCCTTCAGATCGTCCGTCGTCATTCCCACGGATGCGCCGCCAAGATTCTCTTCGAGCCGGTGAAGCTTGGTGGTTCCAGGAATCGGCACGATCCAGGGCTTTTGCGCCAGCAGCCACGCCAGCGCAATCTGCGCCTTGGTCGCCTTCTTCTGGCCGGCAATTGTTCCCAGCGCATCCACCAGTGCCTGGTTCGCCTTGCGGGCTTCTGCCGTGAATCGCGGAACAACGTTGCGAAAATCAGTCTTGTCAAACTCCGTCTTGTCTGAGATTGCACCCGTCAGAAACCCCTTGCCCAGCGGGCTGAATGGAACAAACCCGATCCCCAATTCCTCCAGCGTTGGCAGAATCTCCTTCTCCGGCTCGCGCCACCAAAGCGAATACTCACTTTGAAGCGACGTCACCGGCTGCACTGCATGAGCGCGGCGAATGCTTGCTGCGCCAGCCTCCGACATACCGAAATGCTTGACCTTTCCCTCGCGGATGAGGTCTTTCACGGTTCCTGCCACCTCTTCGATGGGCACATTCGGGTCGACGCGATGTTGATAGAGCAGATCGATCGCATCGGTTCTCAGTCGCTTTAATGCGGCGTCGGCGACAACCCTGATTCGTTCCGGCTTGCTGTCAGTCCCTTGAGTCGGAATCCCGTTTTTGAAACCAAACTTGGTTGCGATCACCACCTTGTCGCGCACGGGAGCCAGCGCTTCACCAACGAGCTCTTCGTTTGTAAACGGACCATACGCTTCGGCAGTGTCGAAGAATGTCACTCCTCCGTCGTAAGCGGCGCGAATGATTTTGATTGCCTCATTCTTTTCGAGCGCCGGCCCGTAGCCAAAACTCAGTCCCATGCAGCCGAAGCCGAGTGCTGAAACTTCCAATCCACTCTTTCCCAGAGTTCGCTTTTGCATGATTCTTCTCCACCTGGAGTTTAAGCAGAAGGTCGCACGGGCCGTTATCCCGATCCTGCCGATCTTTTGCCTGATCCTCTTGAAGGTCAGCGTTTGGGCTGGCGTTGTAAGCGGCACCCCAACTAAGCTTAGTATCGAGAGACGATCAGAATGAACGTGAATGACAAGCCATCCTCTGCTCCTCCTGCAAGCGGGACGCTCGAAGATCTCAGAGCCGGACTGGCGAAGAAGATTGCCTGGTTCCTCGGCTCTTCGGAGAGACAGGTGACGCAGATTCCGGGTTTGATGCTGGTGCGCAGAACGAAACTTACCGCGCCCTGCTCAGGAACCTACACGCCGAGCGTAATCGTCGTTGCGCAGGGAAGCAAGCGCGTCGATCTGGGATCGACGACATTTATCTATGACCAGTCGCGATTCCTTTTGACCTCCGTTGACCTGCCAATTGTTAGCCAGGTTGTCGAGGCAAGCGAAGCAAAGCCCCTTCTCGCCCTGGCATTAGAGCTCGAAATGCCGGTGGTCCGCGAGTTCCTTAGCCGCGAAGAGATTCATGTGCGCGACGTGTCCTCTCAGAGCCCTGCGATGGTAACCGGCAACGTCACCATTGAATTGCTGAGCGCATGCTGCCGCTTGATCGACTTGCTGGCCAGCCCGCAGGATATTCCGTTCTTAAGCGGCCTCATTCAGCGTGAAATCATTTACCGCCTGCTCTGCGGGCCCGAGGGCGCGCGCCTTCGAGCCATTGCAACTTCCGGTGATCAGAGCCATCGCGTTGCGAGAGCAATTTCCTGGATAAGAGACAACTATGCAAAACCTGTGCGCATCGATGACCTTGCCCAGACTGCGGGGATGGGCGTCTCGACATTGCATCACCATTTTCGCGTTCTGACGCATATGAGCCCGCTTCAATATCAAAAACAGCTCCGATTGCAAGCGGCGCGAGGGCGCATGCTTCTCGATGGTCTTGACGCTTCAACCGTAGCGTTTCAGGTCGGATACGAAAGCGTAAGCCAGTTTAATCGCGAATACAGCCGCTTCTTCGGCCAGCCTCCGATGCGTGACATTAAGTCTCTTCGCGATGGAGCAGTCGTTGAGGTAAGTGCTGCCTGAGGAGAGCCGCCTAAGTTGACAAGGAAATTTGCCGCGACTCTTTTCGCTGATCCAACGCCAAACTCCGGCTTCGGATGTCCCGGCGCCCGAGTCCCGAGTCCCGAATCCTTTGATCCCGTGAAACTCCCGTTTCAGCGGAAGCTGCCAACATAGTTCAGAAAGCGATTCGGCAATCATCCGAATCGATTTGTTCTCGCTCAATTCGCCGCCTGAATATCAAACCGCCGATAAAAACATCTCAAATTCACGCCACCTTCGGCGCGGCGTCAAGAAACCCCCATAAGGACAAAGGGCGTCAAACCATATGGTCTGAGTATGGAGAGATTTGATTGACGATGCATCCGATGTTCCCCTTGAACACTCGTGCGTGAACTCGTATAGCCCGGAGCCTGGCGCGTGAGCTTGTTAGAGAACCCGATAAAGAAAGTGGGCGTAGCCGCCTACTCGATTCCCACGGATGCCCCCGAAGGTGACGGTACATTCAAGTGGAATTCCACCACGCTCGTCTTGTGCGAAGTTCACGCTGCCGACGAGATTGGAATCGGCTATACCTATGGCAATAAAGCTACAGCGGTTGTGGCCGATGAGCTCGGACAGAAATGCCTGCACGGGCGATCTCCCCTTGATATACCCGCATTACATAGCTCTATGCTCCAGCAGGTGCGCAACGACGGTAGCCGCGGCATTGCATCGATGGCGATTTCGGCTCTCGATATTGCGCTCTGGGACCTGAAAGCGAAGCTCTTGAACTGCTCCGTCGTCGAACTACTGGGCCGCGCCAGCCCCAGCGTCGCCGCTTACGGCAGCGGCGGCTTCACGACCTACAACCACGAGCAGCTCACGAGACAACTTTCCGGATGGGTTGCGGAAGGAATCAAAAGCGTGAAGATGAAGATTGGAGCGCAGCCCGAGGCTGACCTCGATCGCGTACGGGCGGCCCGCGAGGCCGTCGGAGCCGCAACCGAACTTTTTGTCGACGCAAACGGCGCCTATAGTGCGCGGCAGGCGATTGCATTTGCACGCCAATTCAATGACTACGGCGTTTGCTGGTTTGAGGAACCGGTCAGCTCTGACCATCTTGCCGATCTTCGGCGTATTCGCGATCGCGCCCCAGGCAGAATGGATATCGCCGCCGGCGAATACGGCTACGATTGCTTTTACTTCCGGCGCATGCTTGAAGCAGAAGCCGTCGACGTTTTGCAACTCGATGCAACTCGTTGTAAGGGCTTCACCGGATTTCTAGTCGGTTCCGCAATCGCGGAAAGCTTCGGATGCCCCCTCTCGGCCCATTGCGCGCCTTCGCTTCATATGCACGTGGGTTGTGCCGTGTCCGGTTTTCGAAATGTTGAATACTTCCACGATCATGCGCGCATCGAGCAGATGCTATTTGACGGCTTCATCTCGCCTGTCAACGGGCAATTGATTCCGGACCCATCCCGCCCCGGCTTGGGTCTTGTGTTCAAACGGCAAGACGCAGCGCGCTTTGCGGTCTGGGGTGTCCAATGAACTTCATCCTGACGTCTGCACTTGAGCGCAGTTCGAAGCGATATCTGCCATCGCCGCTGGATGAAGCCGCGGTCTCCGTCCTAGAGCATGTGCGTGAAGGTTGCTTTCAACGCAGCCTTTGCCTGGTCGTTGCCGCGACAAGCATGGCTAGCGGGCTTGAGGTCGGGTACGAGCACTACAAGGGGAGTTACAGCAATCCCGTCATGTATACGCCGGTCGCTCTCAGCGGGGCCCTCGCGGCTTCAGGCCTGCTTGGAGTTTTCAGCGGCAAATATGCGCGTACGGTCCTGCGCTGGGTGAGCGTCATTACCCTGGCGGACGGAGTGATTGGATTCTTCTTCCATGTGCGCGGCGTGGCGCGTAAGCCCGGTGGATGGAGCCTTCCCGTTACAAACATCGTGATGGGACCGCCGATTTTCGCGCCACTCCTGTTCGGCACCAGCGCCTATCTCGGGTGGATGGCCTCGCATCTTCGGCGCGAGGAAGATCTCCACCGAGTAGACAGTCGAGTTCATGAACTCAAGGCTGAGCTCGCACCGTCGCGGTCCAGGTGGTGCACCAACTTGCGCTTCGGAAGATTTCAGAAACACCTCTCCGCAATCACCTTCCTATGGGCGTTCTTCAGCGGATTCGAAGCGCTCTATTCGCACTACAAATCGAATTTCCGCAACAGGGCGCAGTGGACGCCGGTTTTGCTGACACCGCTGCTGATGGCATCCGCAGCCGCGGCCATCCGGAGCCGGCGCGCAGCCAACACCGCACTTCCCATCGTGTCCTCGCTCGCGCTGCTTGATGGCGCAGTCGGCTTCTATTACCACGCACGGGGAATCGCACGACGACCCGGAGGCTTGAAGAAGCCACTCTACAACGCGCTCTACGGTCCACCGATATTCGCACCGTTATTATTCGCCGCCTGCGGATTCCTGGGCCTGATGGCCAGCCTGCTGCGTCGGGAGCACAAATGAGCCGTAAATCCTATCCGTCTTCTCCAACGGGCAGCGACCTCCGCGACCTCAATCAACCTGGCTATTACGCCGGCTTCAGCACTATGGCCCAGAAACGGAGTTGGGAGCAGGCGACCCGAAATGTGGTGACCCAGCGGGTTGCAGAAACTCCTCCAATTCGATTCTTTTCGTCACAGGAAGCCGCTCTACTTGGCGCAATCATCGATCGTTTATTGCCACAGGACGACCGGTCTGAGGACCGGACCATTCCAATTCTCCCGGTCATCGACGAGCGCCTGCACCAGAACTCGTTGAACGGCTTCCGCTATGAAGACATGCCCCCCGACCGGGATGCTTATCGGCTCGGCATCCAAGCCGTCGACGAAATGGCCCGCTCTCGATTCGAGCAATCCTTTCTCGAGCTCACCGTTCACCACCAGGAACTGATCCTCAAATCTCTGCATGACGGAAAGCCCGATCCTCCACATCCGGTCTGGCAACAGATGCCGGTACATCGCTTCTGGGCGTTGTTAATGGAAGACTGTGTCACCGCGTATTACGCCCATCCCTGGGCGTGGGATGAGATTGGTTTCGGGGGTCCCGCTTATCCTCGAGGATACATGCGCCTTGAAAACGGGCTTCCTGAGCCGTGGGAGAAGCACGAGCAGCGTTATGAGTGGAACGCACCCACGGATTCGGTGTCAGAACTCGACGAACAAGGCGCTCCTCCAGAGCATCAATCATTGCATGGCCACGGAGGAACTCACTGATGACTCATCGCCTCGGGCCAATGCAGTCCCTCCCTTCGCCGATGCGGAGATTCGCTGAAAATGAAACTGTCGACTATTGCATTGTCGGAGTGGGCAGCGCCGGAGGCGTATTGATCCAGCGGCTTGCTCGGGCCGGTTTTCGCGTGGTCGCTCTCGAAGCGGGTCCTTTCTGGGATACCGAAAAAGACTGGGTAAGCGACGAAAAAAGCAGCCATGAGCTCTACTGGAATGAGTTGCGCATCACGGGTGGAACTCATCCGCTCGCCTTGGGTGCAAACAACTGTGGCAAAGGCGTTGGTGGCGGCTCGGTCCACTGGGCAGCCTTCACGCCTCGCTTTCATCCCTCCGATTTTCGCGTGCACACGCAGGACGGCGTCGGCGTCGACTGGCCCATCTCGTATTGGGATCTGAAGCCATACTACGAATTGTTGGAGCGTGAGATTCCCGTTGCGGGTCCGGCATGGTTTCCCTGGGGCGACCCGCATGGGCACCCCTACGGGCCTCACCCGCTGGGGGGCGTCGGCGACGTTCTGGTGCGCGGATGCACGAATCTCGGCATTCGCACCGTCGCGGGTGGTCCCGTCGCGATTCTCTCGGCTTCCCACGGAGACCGTCCGCACTGCATCTATCGAGGTTTTTGTCTGCAGGGTTGTAAGGTCGGCGCTAAGGCCAGCACCTTGATCACCCATGTGCCGGACGCCATCGCCCATGGTGCGGAGATTCGCTCGCACTCGATGGCTTCCCGCATAAGTCTGCGCAACGACGGTCGCGTCAATGGCGTCGCATATTTTGATCGCGACGGCAACGAGCATTTCCAAAAAAGCCGCGCCGTCATCGTGTCGGGCTATTCCATTGAGACTCCCCGGCTGCTTTTCAATTCGGCTTGTCCCGGTCACTCCCATGGACTCGCGAATTCCAGTGGCACGCTCGGCAGGTACCTGATGGCGCAGGCCGGCAATGTCGTCGTCGGACGGTTCGATGAGCTGATCCGCTTGTATAAAGCGCCCCCGGCGCATGCGCTCTCAGAAGAGTTCTACGAAACGGACGAACGTCGCGGTTTTGCCCGTGGATTTGCCGTGCAAACGGTGGGCCCCCTGCCCATTGCCTTCGCAAAGCAAATGGTCGCGGCGATGGGAGCATGGGGATGGGGCATGCGACGCGTCATGATGGACTATAACCACTGGGCCACGATCGGAGTCCTCGGAGAAATCCTCCCCTGGGAAGACAATCGCGTCGAACTTGCTCAAGCAAAGGACAAGCACGGTCTGCCTGTCGCGAAAGTCACGTTCAACCTGCATGACAACGATAAGAAGCTGATCGAATTTGGGAAAAACAAAGTTATGGAGATCATGCGTGCAGCCGGCGCGAAAAAGGTGGTTCAGGAATCCCGTTTTGCTCACCTGGTGGGAGCCGCGCGCATGGGAAGCGATCCATCGACTTCAGTCGTCGACAAATTTGGCCGAACCCACGACATTCCCAATCTCTTCGTTTGCGATGGCAGCATGCTGCCGACACAAGGCTCCGCGAACCCCGGGCTGACAATCCAGGCACTCGCTGCCCGCACCGCGGACTATCTGATCCGACAAGGCGATGCGATTTTCTCCTCAAATCGTCGCGATCTCGCGGAACCCGGAATTCGTTACGATCTCAGCCCGCCTTATACTCGTTTCAAGGGCAATCCGCGAATTGCTTAGCGCCCAGAAGATTTCCTGTCGCCATCGGCAATCCCCAACTTCATCTATTCCAGCTAAATCGATTCGGCAGCCTGCGGGGTGTGCGGCTAACATGGTGTCGAGCCAAAACCTGCCCGTCCAGCGGCCTCAAAGTTAATGCCATGGACCGACTCAGGAAATAGCCGGGTCTGCGTAATCAGGAAGCATAATCCTCTCCTTGTTCGCGCAGGCGCTGTTTGCTTCGGCGTGCTTTTATGCCGGGCGCCTCAGGAGAATAGATGACGACATCAAGAAGAGATTTTCTGAAGACAACGGCGATTGCGGGTGCGACCGTCGCCGTGGGTGGGTTATCCGCTTTTGGCGAACCCGAAGGAACAATCGATGCGGAGACATCGGCTTTGACCATGCCTGTCGGAGCACCTGGGAACCGGACAGAATATACGCGCGGCGTCGGCATTTATCCCGGCGAACCCGCGGCAGACTTCGGCCCCACGCTTATTCCCGAAACAACCACTTACCGCAATCTTGCTCTGCTGCGGACGGCATATCACTCCAGCAGCTACGACTACAACCTCACGGCCCAACTCGTCACGGATGGCATCAAGGCGAGTAATATGCCGCGCTGGATTGTCGTCTCCGACGGGCTGCAAGGCCCGCTCTCCAAGGAAAACCGCGAAGTCATCGTCGACCACGCACCCATGAACACCATGGAGCTCCGCGGATCTCCTGCCCAGGTCGACATCCAGCTCGGCGGCGGTGATGCCGCACCGGAGATCGATCGAATTCAGCTCTTCGTCGTTTCCCCATTCCAGGCTTCGCCCGCTTCGCTCACCTTCACCGTATCGATATCTGAAGACGGTCGCGCGTGGGAAGTCGCAGGCACCATTTCATCACCCAAGCCATCCTCAACCGCCGGTTATCCGCCGGGTTTCGCCCCTTCCAATCACTTCTTTACGCCCTTCATTCCTCTCAAAGCAGTCAGCCGCAGCCGCTTCTATCGAATCGAATGCGCGATGGGCAACGCAAAAGGCGGACCGTCGGCCTTTGAAACGACATGGCGCCTGGGCCAGGTGGCCTTTTTCAAGGGCGACCAGCGCGTTGAGGTTGGCGGTCCATACAGCTTCACCAGCGCGTGGATGAGCGCGGGATCAGGTTTGGAATGGGTCTATGTCGATCTTGGTTCGGGCTGCACGTTTGACCACGTCGAGCTGACCTGGATCGCGCGCGCCGCTGAGGGCTCTCTGCAGGTTTCGGACGACGCAGAAACATGGCGCGATCTGGTATCCCTCGCCGGCAGGTCGGGCGCCGTCGATGTCTTGAAATTATCGCAACCCGCAACTGGCCGCTACGTTCGCGTATTAATGACGCGCCCGGCCACACCCTATGGCTACATCCTCAGCGAAATTGAAGTCTTTGGCCGCGGCGGATTTACCGCCAAACCAAAGCCATCGCCCGCAGCAGGTTTGGATCGCAGGCAGCTGCTCGCCGGCGGATCGTGGCGCATTCAACGCGCAAACTTCGTACAGGATGAAGGCGAGGCGCTTTCAAAACCGGGCTTCCACGACGCGGACTGGCTGGTCGCCACCGTGCCCGGAACCGTCCTAACCTCCTACGCAAATATCGGCGCAATTCCCGAACCTAATTTTGGCCAGAACCAGCTCCATATCTCTGACTCCTACTTCTATTCCGACTTCTGGTATCGCACCGAGTTCAAGGCTCCAGCGAAAACTTCCGATCCGCTCGCATGGCTCAATTTCGATGGCATTAACTGGAAAGCCGAGGTCTATCTCAACGGCGAGAAGCTGGGCCGGATTGAAGGCGGCTTCATGCGCGGCCAGTTCGATGTGTCGCAGACAATTCTGCCCGGCAGTACCAACGCGCTCGCCGTACGCATTGAGAAGAACGCGACCCCCGGCAGTTGCAAGCAGAAGACATACGAGGTCTGCGCCAAGAATGGCGGCGCCCTTGGATCGGATAATCCCACCTATCACGCCTCCATTGGATGGGATTGGATCCCGACCATGCGCGGGCGCGACATTGGCATCTGGGGCGACGTCTCACTTTCAGTGACACAGGCCGTCACGATCGAAAATACCTTCGTTTCCAGCAAACTCCCGCTTCCGGAAACTTCCTCCGCCGACCTCACGGTTCAGACAGACCTCATCAATCACCGGGACCATCCATTCGATGGCAACCTGCAATTCCAGTTGGGCAGTATCAAGGTTCAGCAGCACATACAACTCGCCGCCAATGAGCGCAAGACCGTCATCCTTGATCCAACCACGAATCCCGCACTGCACCTGAATGACCCGAAACTGTGGTGGCCCGCGGGCTATGGAGAGCCGCACCTCTACGACGCGGAGATCTCGGTCGATGCAGGCGGAAAAGTTCTGAACAAGAAGGCCTTCAAGGTCGGCATTCGCGAAATGGCCTACGGCGAAGACGGGGGCGCATTGCGCATCTGGATCAATGGCCGCCGCTTTATTGCGCGTGGTGGAAACTGGGGATTCGGCGAATCGATGCTCCGCTACCGGGCGCGCGAGTACGATGCCGCTATTCGCTACCACCGCGAAATGAACTTCACCATGATCCGCAACTGGGTCGGCCAGATCGGCGACGAGGCATTCTACGAAGCCTGCGACCGGCATGGCATCGTGGTGTGGCAGGACTTCTGGCTCGCCAATCCGTGGGACGGCCCGGAACCGGATAACTATGAGATGTTCCTCGCGAATGTGAAGGACCTCGTCCTCCGCATTCGCAACCATCCATCCATCGGACTCTATTGCGGGCGAAACGAGGGCTTTCCTCCGCCTCCCCTCGAGCAGGGAATTCGCAGAATTCTCGGCGACCTCCATCCGGGGCTGCAGTACATCCCGAGTTCGGCAGACGAGGTAGTCAGTGGGCATGGACCCTACTGGGCAAACCCCGCATCCTTCTACTTCAACGTCGCTGACAAAAAACTTCACAGCGAAATCGGCGCGCCCAATATCCCCTCGCTCGACAGCGTACGCATGATGATGCCCGAAAAGGCGCTCTGGCCGCAGGCCCTCGATTGGGGTCTGCACGACTTCTGCCTGCAGGGCGCCATGGGCGGCGCGGGCTTTCGCACCATCGTTGAAAACAGCTATGGCGGGGCGACCAATGCCGCGGAATGGATCCGCCTGGCTCAGTTCATTAACTACGACACCTATCGCGCCATGTTTGAAGCGCAAAGCCACTATCGCATGGGCGTTCTGCTTTGGATGAGCCACTCCTGCTGGCCATCCTTCGTGTGGCAAACCTACGATTACTTCTTCGAGCCGACCGCTGCCTATTATGGATGCAAAAAAGGTTCGGAGCCTCTCCACATCCAATGGAACTGCGCCGCCGAAACCATCGAAGTCGTCAACTACAGTGCCGGCAAAGCCGAAGGCCTCACCGCCACTGTTGAAGTCCTCAATATGGATGGAAAGCAAGCGGATATGAAGACCGCCTCTGTGGACAGCACGGAGGACTCGACAACCACTTGCATCAACATGAAATATCCGGCCGGACTATCGCCGGTTCACTTCCTCCGCCTTGCGCTTAAGCGGGGAACCGAAACACTTTCCTCGAACTTCTACATGCGTGGATTGCAGCAGAACGATTTTCGCGCGATTCGCCAGTTACCCGCACCCAAATTAGCCACGACCACCAGCGTGCAGAAAAAGGGAGATCGCTGGGAACTGTCTACGAACGTCCACAACACCGGTGCCTCGCCTGCCTTGATGGTGCGCGTGAAAGCTGTGCGGCAGAAGACGGGAGACCGCATCCTGCCGGCAATTTACTCCGATAACTACATCGCGTTGATGCCGGGCGAATCTCGCACCATCGTCACCGAGGTCAATGAAGCCGACACGCGGGGAGAAAAACCTGCGATCGTGCTGGCCTGACCTAAGCCGTCAGATCAACAAGAAGGCCAGTAGCATTGCTGCGACTGGCCTTCATCTTTTGACTCGTTTCATCGCAAGCGCGGAGCGCTCAGAACGTGAACCGTGATCCGAACTGGAACTGCCGCGGACTGTTCACGGTATTCGTGATTAATCCAAACTGCGCAGCCTGCGACGGATCGGACTGCACCGCGGTGATGCTTGGGGTCCCCGGCATTCCCAGTTGCGCCCTGTTGGCGATGTTGTAGGAAGAGATCTCGAACCGGATATCCTTCTCTTTCCCGAAGGTAAAGTGCTTGTATAGCGAGATGTCGAAATCCTGCGCTCCCATCGTGCGTACGTGGTCGAGATATGCAGGCGCGTTGCCGGCAACAAACGGGCTCGATGGTAGCGCGAAGCAGTTGTAGTTGAACCAGGTGCTTGCCGTGTGCGGCGCCCCGCTGGCCGGATTGCACGTAAGATCCGGCCGCTGGTTGAAGTATGCAATCGGCGCCCCCACGACCGGAGCCGCAATCGGAATGCCGGTGCTCAGGTACGCAATCAGGTTTCCAGTCCAACCGCCGAGAATCGAGTTCCCAACCCCGTTCAAATTCACAGCCCTGCCTTCACCCACTGGCAGATCGTATGAAACCGTTCCGGTGAACTGGTACTTCACATCTTGCGGGCTGATGGAGTGCTCCAGACTCAGATTCCGTTCATCCTGCGGCGCACCAAGATGTGTTCCCACAAACCCGAGCGGTGGATTGCCATCGTCCGTCATCAGCTTTGCCCATGTGAACGTGGCCAGCGCCGTAAAATGGTGCGTGAGCCTCTTTTGCACCTTCGTTTGCAGCGAGCTATAGTCGGAATCGCCCCCTGGGTAGCCGTGCACGATCACCCCATTTCCGGCTCCGTAACTCCCATCGCCAAACTGCGGAAACGGTTGCACAGAAACCCACAGTGGAACAGTATTCGCACCGTAGTTCGCATTCGTCGCCGGCTGAATTGACGCCCAGTTGTTAGGCACCATCTGGCAGTTCGGATCCGATGTATCCACGCAGAGCGAGTAGTTGTACTTCGCAATCGTGTTCAAATCCAGCTCATTCAGATCGATTGCGCCGAGCGGCAAAAATAGTCCCCGGCTGCCCACGTATCCAACACTTAGAACCACCTGATGCGGCAACTCGTATTCCACCCCGAAATTGAAGTTGTACGTGGTTGGCGTACGCTGTGTTCGAAGCATTGCATTCACCGATGTACCAAGATTGTTGGCCAGCCCTGTCGGATTTGCAATCAGCGGAACCACTCCGCCGGGAAACGGATTGCTCAACGAATAGTCTCCTGTAAAGCTCGGTGCCGGAGATCCGCCGGCTGCTCCATTGCATGCCGACGAGCCGTTCAACACGGTATTGCCATCGGCATTCAGGCAGGTTGCATTCCAGGTTGTCTGCGATGAAAACCCATCGCTGTCCAACCCTGTTCCGCCCACCATATGCGGACTCGGACCATAATAGAATCCGCCTCCCGCGCGAACCACCAGCGACTTGGCGGGCTGCCAGGCAATCCCAAGCCGCGGCCCAAAATCCTTCATATTCGTCGCAAAGGGAGAGCGATTGCCACTCGTGACGTATTCCTCCGCACCCGTGTAGTTCACTCCGTCGAACGTATTGCTGGCAGTGGGATTGAAATCTTCCAGGCGGTTATGGCGCTCCGTCTTGCCCCCAAAAATGTCCCAGCGCAGCCCGGCAGTGATCGTCAGCGCAGTGCTCGGCCGATATGTATCTTCGAAGAATGCCGCGTAATAGGGACTGGCTTCCGCCGCAAACAGATCCTTCGTGAAGTTGGGATAGTTGTTCGATTCCGTGCCCGGTGGCGTTCCTGTGCCGGTAAGGAACGAAGCGAAATCGCTGCCGCCATTGGCCGATGCAACCGACTGGTCCGTCGCTGAAATGTCGAACGCATAGGAGCCCGACGGCGCCGGCGGCTGGCCCACATTCAGAAGCCGCTTCATATATTCAAAGCCCGCCGAGACCTCATGCTTATTCAGAACCTTGGTCATCGTCACGCTGGCATCGTTGTTTTCGCTGGCGTATTGAAAGGTGTTGTAGTCGGCCGTGCCGCCAATTCCGCTATTGTTATCGTTGAAAATTACAAACGGAAGAAGCTTATATACCTCCTCGGCAGCAAGTGACGACGGAAAGCCGAGTGAGGTGATATCGAAACCATTCTGTGCGGGATCTCCACCCTGGTTTTCGTAGTGGCGCGTAAAGGAGTAGCGCAGCTGTAAAAACATCGTTGGGCTCAACGTCAGGTCGTCGGCCAGCAGAACATTGCGCCCATTGGTTACGTTCTGCGCGTAGTTCAAATCCCACATGTTGTGAAACGCGTTGTATGTCGAGGTGAACAGCCGATCGAAAGAGAAACGTCCGAACACCCGCTGCTTTTCGCTCTTAACCCAATCCATGCGGATATCGAACCGCTGCGCACTCGTCGGATCCAACCCTGGGGCAAAGTAATTCAGCGAAACATCGTCGGAACTCGCATCGCAAGTAGTCGGGCTGGGGTAATTGCACTTGGGAAAATTCGACAGAAACTTCAACGCGATCGGATTCGGATTGGTGATGGTGTTGTTAGCAAACGCCTGCCGCGTTCCGTCCGGATTATCTGGCTGTGTCGGATCATAAATCGTAAAGCTATCAGCCGAGAAATCCCCCGTGCGCTCCGCCGTCGTCGGCACAACAAAGTAGTTTGACCCGTCAAACTGCTGCTGCTGCGTCGCCTCGTAGTCGCCGAAAATGAAAAGCTTGTCGTGCAGAATGGGCCCGCCGAATGCGCCGCCTTCCTGGTAGCGGTGAAAGGCCGGAGAACTGTTGGAACTGCCATTCGCAAGCTGACTCTGCTTGTTGAAGTATTCATTTGCCGCCAACACGTTCGGCCGGAAGACTCCGAACAGATCGCCATGAAACTGATTCGTCCCCGACTTGGTCACGAGACTGATCACGCCCGCCCCACCGCTCTGGTAGCTTGCCGGAGTGTTCTGCGTCTCCACCCGCGTTTCTTCAACGCCGTCTTCGGGAATGTCCAGCGCCGGAATAATTGCTGCAACGTTGTTTTCGGCAATCCCGAGCGGACTGCCATCCACCATGTAGTAGACCGATCCGACAATCGCACCGTTGATGGTGTAGGAAGAAACATCCACGCCCGGCCGTCCGCTGGAAATGTTTTCGATCGCAAACGAACTCGAGGAATTGGGCGCGCCATTGGCCGGTGTCACGCCAGCGCTTAGTTGAATAAGATCGAAGACGTTGCGCGTCAACAGCGGCACGCGGTCGATCGTGTCGGCCGTCAGCAACTGACCCACCGTTGAGTTGCTCGCCTCCACCAGCGCCGTAGCGCCGTTCACGGTCACCACCTCGCTTACGCTGCCGACTTTGAGCGTCAGGTTTACTGTCGAAACCTGGTCGACGGAAACCGCAATGTTCTTTTCCACCAGCGTCTGGAATCCCTTCGCACCCGCAGTCACCTGGTAGCTGCCGGGCGCGAGCGACACAAACGAATACAAGCCCGCGGACGTCGACACGGTGGAAAGCTTCAGGCCGGTCGCCTGGCTTTGCGCAACCACCTTCGTCCCAGGGATAATTGCGCCCGTCGGGTCGGTAACAAGTCCGCTGATCGCTCCTCTTCCGGCCTGCGCGAAAGCTGCGGAAGTGATCGCGACCAGCAGGAAAATAAGAAACATCGACCGCGCATATGCGGCGCGCGCACACTGCTCATTCATGGCTACCCCCGGGGTCAAACGCCTTATTCAAACGTTTGAATCTCTTGACAGCAGAATGTAGAATCGTTTCTTCTGCATGTCAAGAAGAAAGTGCTCCGCCGGATTCAGGCATATTCCGGCGCCGGCTCACCCAAACAACCCGACCGCTCCCTGTGGCAAAATGGCGCTGGATTCCATGGCGTCTCTCCACGCGAAAGGAGGCGAAAAGTGCAGCGCAAATCCGGTCACGTGACGCTCCTGGATATCGCAAATGCCTGCGGATACTCCGTCTCCACCGTCTCCATCGTCTTAAGCGAGGCGCCTCTGTCGCAAAACGTCGCCGCCTCCACCCGCGACCGCATCCGGAAAATGGCAGCGCAGCTTGGCTACCATCCCGACGCGTATGCTCGCTCCCTGCGCCGTCGACGCAGTCAAACAATTGCTGTGCTTGCCTACGATCTCTCCGATCCGTTTTGTATCCCCATCGTCCATGGCATTCAGGAAGGCCTGCAACCGGCCGACTACCTGCCGCTCCTGGTCGATGCACAGACACAGCGCAAGCTCTTTGACAACTATCTGAAAATGATCCTCGAGCGAAGAGCTGAAGGTGTCATCGTCATCGCAAGCTGGATCTTCCAGGAAACAAATCTGCTCGAAGACATCGAGAAGAACCGTGTGCCGATCGTCATCGTCGGACGCGACCTCACCAACAAGAAAGTCAGTTCCCTGCTCATCGACAACGATGCCGGCGGGGCGCTTGCAATGCGCCATCTCATCGAACTCGGTCATCGTCGCATCGCCATCGTCCGAGGCCCTGAGGAACTCTTCGACACCGAACCGCGCTGGGCCGGTGTGCAGCGCGCCGCCGCCGAGGCCGGGATCCAGATCGATCGCAAGCTGGTGTTTCAACTGCCAAACTCAATGGGTTCCACCTCAGGCTTTGAAGGCGGTCTTGGTTTTTCGAAAAATATCCTCGACTCAGGTCGCCCGTTCACTGCAGTCCTTGCTTTCGATGACCTCACTGCACTTGGAATCGTCCGCGGGTTAACCAATGCCGGCCTGAAGATCCCGGACGATTGCTCCGTGGTCGGCTTTGACGACGTACTGCCGGCGTCCGTGTCAACCCCCGGCATCACCACCATCCGTCAGCCTCTAAAAGAAATGGGCCTGCTTGCTTCGGAGTGGACGCTGCGGGCGATCAAGTCTCGCGATCAGACCACTGAGAAGCCGGTAAAACTATTCAAGGCCCCTCCCGAACTCGTGGTGCGCATGTCCACTTCGCAGTTGGTTGCGGAGGCGCGCCGCACCATCTCTGCAAAATCGCGCTTGACAACCTAGTCCACTCAGGCGATATTCCTTGATTCAAACGATTGAATTTGACAAATCATTCGCAGGCAGTTCAAACGAGATTGTGCTCCAGCAAAGAAATCCCAGGTGCCCATGAACCCGAAATCCGTTCTTCTCCCGCTTGCCCTCCTCGCTGCCGCCGCCTCAATGGCCGCGGAAAACACCACGCCTCTTCGCGAGAACTGGCGATTGATGTCAGCATGCAAGGCAACGGACCCCGGCGAAGCAATCTCAACCGCGAAGTTCAATGCACAGGGCTGGCTGAAAACGGCGGTTCCAAGCACCGTGCTCGCCGCACAGGTCAAAGCGGGCGTCTTCCCCGATCCCTACTTCGGTGACAATCTCCGAAAAATTCCCGGGACCAGCTACCCCATCGGCCACAACTTTGCCAATCTACCCATGCCTGCCGACAGTCCCTATGCCTGCGGCTGGTGGTACCGCAACGAATTCATGGCGCCCGCCCTTTCCACAAAAGACAGTCGCATCTGGCTACACTTCGGCGGCATCAACTACCGCGGCGACGTCTGGGTCAACGGCCACAGGATCGCAGATTCAAATTCGGTGGCCGGAGCTTATCGTACCTACGATTTCGATATCACCGACGTCGCCGTTCCAGGCAAACTGAACATCCTTGCCGTCAAGACGAGCGCGCCCACAGAGAAAGATCTTGGCATCAACTGGGTCGACTGGAACCCCTGCCCGCCCGATAAAGACATGGGCCTGTGGAGCGCTGTCGATCTCGTGCAAACGGGTCCCGTCACCGTGCGCTCGCCTCTGGTTGTCACTCACTTTCCCGATGGCTCATTAACCCGCGCCGATCTCACCGTCTACGCGGAATTGCACAACGCCACCAGCATCCCGATCAAGGGGGTGCTCTCGGGAACTGCAGCCGGCGTGAAATTCGAAAAGTCCGTTGAACTGGCCGCTCACGAAGATCAGACCGTCGCCTTTAGCCCCGAGCAGTTTCCTGTCCTGCGCATGCAAAATCCAAAGCTGTGGTGGCCGCGCCAGATGGGAGAACCTCATCTCGAGCACCTCACAGTCGTCTTCTCCGCTGACGGACACATCTCCGACCAACAAAGCGTGGACTTCGGCATCCGCGAAATCAGTTCCGAGTTGACATCCAACGGCAGCCGGCAGTTTCGCGTGAATGGCAAGCCGATTCTAATTCGCGGCGGTGGCTGGTCACAGGACATGCTCCTCCGCACCGACCACAATCGCCTCCGCAACCAGTTCGATCTCGTCCAGGACCTGAACCTCAACACCATCCGCCTCGAAGGCAAGCTCGAAACCGACGACTTCTTCCACCTCGCCGATGAGCGCGGCATCCTCGTGATGCTCGGCTGGTGTTGCTGCGATCACTGGGAACACTGGAAAGACTGGACGCCGCAGGATCTGACAATTGCCACAGCATCGCTTCGCTCGCAGATGCTCCGGCTGCGCCACCACGCCAGTCTGCTGGTATGGCTCAATGGCAGCGACAATCCTCCGCCCGCCGATGTGGAGAAAGCCTATCTCCAGGTCGAGTCGGAAACGCACTGGCCCAATCCGATCCTCTCCTCCGCATCGCAGGCGCCGACAACTGTGACCGGCGAAAGCGGCGTAAAGATGACCGGCCCATATGACTACGTCGCGCCCAGTTACTGGTACACCGGCCTCAAGTTTGGCGGCGCCATCGGCTACAACACTGAGACCAGTCCCGGCCCGTCAATTCCCTCTCTCGCAAGCCGCAAGCTCTTTCTACCCGATCCCGAAGCGTGGCCGCCAACCGACGTCTGGCGCTTTCACTACGGTGGCGGAGAATTTGTAAACCTGAAAGTTTTCGACGCCGCCATGGAGGCGGTCTACGCAAAACCGCAATCCGCCGCCGACTACGAGCGCATGGCCCAGACCATGGAGTACGACTCCGAGCGCGCGATGTTTGAGGCCTACAGCAGAAACAAGTACACCTCCACCGGCGTCATCCAGTGGATGCTGAACAATGCCTGGCCCTCCATGATCTGGCATCTCTACGACTACTACCTCGACACCGGTGGCGGATACTTCGGCACCAAAAAAGCCTGCGAGCCCCTGCACATCCAGTATTCATACGACGATCGCGCCATCGACGTGGTCAACAGTACCTATGCGGATGCAACGAATCTCCGCGCGACGGTTCATGTTTATGGCCTCGCATGGAATGAACTCTACACCGAACAGTCCGCGGTCAATGCCGGCCCTGACAGCGCCCAGCGCGTATTCACGGTTCCCGAAAAGCTATACTCCAGCCCGGAACGAATCTTCTTCATTGACCTTTCTCTTGCGGACGCCACAGGGCGCGTCCTGAGCCACAACTTCTACTGGGTGCCGGGAACGCTGACCACCTTCGATTGGGAGAACACTGACTACACGCACACGCCCGCAGCGCGGCATGAAGACCTTACCGCGCTTACTCACCTTCCTCCCGCCCAGGTCGATGCCCATGCGGAAATCGAAAACACTGCTCACGGGCGCGAAGTGCACCTCCATCTCTCCAATCATTCCAATGCCCTCGCTTTTCAACTACGCGCTGCGGTCCGCACGCCTTCCGGTGGACTGATTGCACCCGTATTATGGTCAGACAACTGGATCGAACTCACTCCAGGCGAGAGCACACTTCTCACCGCAAAACTGCCTGAAGGCGACAACTCCATCCCTACCGTAAAAATCGATGGCTGGAACATTGCACCCATCTCGATTACGCCCACAACCGCTGTCGCACGTTAACGATATTCCTGAGTCCACGATGGCTATAACATTTCACACTCAAGTCGACGCGACCTTCAGAGAGCGGCGACCTTGCACAGAACCAGACAGAACCTAGAAACTCAGGAATTTCCATAAGGATCGGCATGGCCGCCAGTTCCGGCACACAATCCGAAACCATCGGACTCAAGCGCACACTGCGCTTCCGTGATCTGGTTCTCTACGGAATCATCCTGATCCAGCCAACGGCGCCCATGCCTGTCTTCGGCGTGCTCTATCAGGAATCGCGCGGGCACGTCGTCGCCGTAATTCTTCTGGCCATGGTGGCCATGCTTTTCACCTCCGTCAGCTATGGCCGCATGGCGCGCGTGTATCCCCATGGAGGCTCGGCTTTCCTCTATGTCGGCAAGGAAATCCATCCCAGCCTCGGCTACATCACCGGCTGGTGTCTTGTCCTCGACTACGTCATCAACCCGCTCATCTGCGTCATCTGGTGTAGTCGCGCCGCCATCAACTTCGCGCCCGAGATTCCGTACGTCGCATGGGCAATCTTCTTCGCCGCGCTATTCACAATCCTCAACTGTAATGGCGTCGAAACCTCCGCGCGCATCAATGCCGGCATGGCCGCCGCGCTCGGCGTTGTCATTGTTCTGGTGCTCGTCGCTTCGGTCCGCTGGATCATTCACCTCTCGCATCCTACCGCCGGCCTCTTTCTCGATCCCCTTTACAATCGCTCCACCTTCAACTCCGGCGCAATTCTTCACGGCACATCCATCGCGGTGCTCACCTACATCGGCTTCGACGGCATCTCCACATTGACTGACGAAGCCAAAGACCCAGCGCGCAGCGTTCCCCGCGCCATTGTCCTCACCTGCCTCATCACTGGGATTCTGGCCAGTATCGAGGTCTATTTCGCGCAACTCGTCTGGCCGCGCGGAGCCGCGTTCCCCGACGTGACCACCGCCTATGTTCACGTATCCGGTCGCATGGGCGGACCCATCCTGCTGGCCATCGTGAACGCCGCGCTCCTTCTCGCCAACATGGGCTCGGGCATGGCATCGCAGTTGGGCGCTGCCCGGCTGCTCTACGCCATGGGACAGGACGGTGCTATTCCCCGCCGCTTCTTCGGCGCGGTCAGCTTGAAGAATCGCATTCCGAGAAACAACGTCCTTCTCATTGGATCCGTCTGCCTCGCCGGGGCCCTGATCCTGAATTACGATCTCGGCGCGGAATTGTTGAATTACGGCGCGCTCCTCGCCTTCATCGGTGTCAACCTCGCCTCCCTCCTGCGCGGATGGCGTCACGGCCGCTGGTCACAGATAATGCCCATGCTGATTTCGCTCGCCGGCATGGCCACCTGCGCCGTGCTGTGGTGGAACCTCAGCCCCAAAGCAAAGCTGGTCGGCACCTGCTGGGCCATCGCCGGCATCCTGCTCTGGCTCGCGCGTCGCCGCTATACCGTGCTTCCAGCGGAAGCGGTATAAGCAATCCCGACGCATATTATGATTGCCCCATGCCGCTTCGTCACGCGCCCTTTTTCCCGCTCGTCGCTCTTTGCCTGTTGCTCCCGCTCGTGGCAACGACGCATGCACAGCCAGCAGTCTCACAATCCGCGCTAGACAAATTCCGCCCCCAATTCGAATCGGTCTTGAAGCAACACGGCATTGTCGGTGGCGGATTCGCACTGGTGCGTGGCCAGGGTCAAGCACAAACCATCGCATTTGGCGAGGCGCGCGCGGATTCCCATCAGCGCATCGATGACGCGACATCCTATAACTGGGCATCCATCACCAAAACCCTGACGGCCATCGCCATCCTGCAACTGCGCGACCGCGGCAAACTCTCGCTCGACGATCCAGCAGTTCGTTACGTGCCGGAATTGCGCGAAGTGCACGACGCCTTCGGCAGCATCGACGCCATTACCATTCGCCAATTGCTCTCCCACAGCGCAGGTTTTCGCAACCCCACCTGGCCGTGGGACTGCGACGACTCCACCAACTGCGACTGGCAACCCTTCGAGCCGACAAAGTGGTCGCAGGTCGCCGCGATGCTTCCCTACACCCATATCGCCTTCACTCCCGGCTCGCGCTGGAGCTATTCCAACCTCGGCTATGTCTTCCTCGGCCAGATCATCCAGCGACTCAGCGGCGACGATTTCGAAGTCTACATCGACAAGAACATCCTCAAGCCCCTTGGGATGACCGACAGCTACTTCGACGTTGCGCCCTACTTCCTCGAGGACCACGTCTCTGCAAGCTATCTGCGCGCCGGCGCGAAGCTCACTCCGCAGCCCTTTAATTTCGACACCGGCATCACCACCTCCAACAGCGGCCTCAAAGCCCCCATCACCGACATGGCAAAATACCTAGGCTTCCTCATCGGAGATCCCGGCAACACAATCTACGAAATGGTTCTGAAACGCACATCGCTTGAAGAGGCGTGGACGGGCGTGCTGCCCGCAACTGAGCCCGGCCAGGCCGCAACCGCGTACACTGCCGGCCCGCACGGAAGCCAGCCAAAGATGGGACTTGGTTTCTTTATCGTCGAAGTCAGCGGACACCGCTACATCTATCACGATGGTGACCAGGGCGGCTTTTCGTCCGAATTGCTGATCGATCCAGCCGATCACTGCGCCAGCGTTCTCGCCGTGAACACAACGGATACCGGTGCGCCTTCTCCAACGCCCGAGTTGCACCCACAATCCAACACCGAGCCCGACGCAAAAACTGACCTGCGCCAGACGTTGCGCACCATCCTGATCGAGCAGGTATTTCCTTTAGTCAAATGAACTAAACGACGCTGTCTAGTCAGATCCCTTGCCGATATCCATCGAAGGCGAAATAGGATTGCGCTCGTCAATATACTCCTCGATGCACTTTTGCAGAGTGCCCTTGGCTTCGAGAATAAATTCAACCGCATCGCGTCCTGCGCCGTATCCGCCTGCATTCGGCGTCACATAATGCGCTTCAGCCTTCACCTGCTGGCGCGCATTAGCTACAGCAACTGCAAACCCGCACTCGCGCATCACCGGAAGGTCGATAACATCATCTCCCACGTACGCAATCTCCTCCAGCGTCACGCCTTCCTTCGCCATGATTTCGCGCACCGCCTGCATCTTGAACGCCTGCCCCATGTAGACAAATTCAAGCTTCAGATCGCGCGCGCGCGTCGCCACCGTCTCGCTCACACGCTTGGTGATTACTCCGCATTTCATCCCGCCCAGCCGTGCCAGCGAAATCGCCGTGCCATCGTGCGCGCTATAACCCTTGGCCTCCATCATCGTCGCCGAGTGAACTCCGAAACCAACCTTCCCTTCATGCTTGGAGAGATGCGCCTGCGTGTCTGCGCTGCTCGACGCCGGGTTTGGAGCGGGTACCAACCAGATCGTCCCATCGGTCAATACGCCGTCCACGTCAAAAAGAATGATCTTGATGCGGCGGGCGCGATCTTGCGCGGTCAATGTCATCATTCGATTCTAAATGTATGCAGCTTCGAAGCCTCAAGCGCCGCAAAGCATCGCTGAATGCAAGTCTGAGAAAATATTGGAATGAATGAAGATGCTCCCTCAAAGCCGGCGGTCCCGGCCCCGCAACTCGGCCCCGGGGACTTCTACTTCGATGGTCCCTACATGGTCTTTACCGCCGCCTACCTGCTCAAGCGCGGAACATGCTGCGGATCAGGCTGCCGCCACTGCCCCTATCGCGGCACCGAAAAAGACCGAAATCCACCCGCTTGAGCCCATTTAAATCTCATCTTGAACAAAGCCCTCTTCGGCTTCGTCCGACATCTCTTCTTCTGCAGATTGCCAGCCGTACCCCTCGTCCGCTTCAACTTTCAGAGTCGCCGAATGGCCGCCCGCGGCCGGTTCCTCGCTCGCAGCCACCTCGGCGTCGACGGGCTCCTCTTCTTTCCCGTTTAACCCCGGCTGCTCCAGGATAAATAGCACCATCCGCGCAAAATCTTCGGGCTCCAGCGGATAGCCGGTCCCGGCCGCTCCCTCCGGCGCGATCTCCCATCGATGGTTCAAACCGGTCTTCACCAGCCCCGGCTGAATACAGGAAACCAAAACTTCACTACTGCCCAGTTCCGCCGCAAGTGATTCTGAAAGCGCCTCGATCGCCCGCTGCGTCGCCGCATACGGAGTGGGCCTGACGCTGCTCCCCAGCACGCTCGATACGTTCACCAGGTGTCCCGATCCCTCCGAAACGAAGTGCTTCACAAACACATAAGCGACACGGAATGAACCCTCAACATTCACGCGCACCATGCTGCTGAGACGTTCAATATCCACGGTTTCAATGATCCCCGCCTCAAACAACGCCCCGTTGTTGAAACAGATATCGCAACGCCCAAAGCGGTCCAGCGCAGCGTAGAGCAGCGTCTCCGGCAGCGATTCGTCGCTCAGATTGCCCTCGAGTACAGTGCAGGGTCCCTTGAGCTGCGCAGCCAGTGCGGTCAGCTTTTCCATCGAAGGCGCAGTCAACACAAGCGAGTAGCCCGCCCTGGAAAGAGTGCGCGCAACCGCTGCGCCCACGCCTCCCGTGGCTCCGGTAATCACTGCCACCCGCCCTCGAGTGCCGCTGTCCATTTCGCCCTCCGCTCCAGAATACGCGGAATGGCCAATCCGGGCTGTTGCAGGATTTGAGTCTACTTCGTCCCCGCCGCGCCGGAGCTTGCCGAGGCCGTCGCGGGCACCGTGGGAGTCGCATTTACGGCGGCCTCGCGCACCAGCACGGCAAAACGCGGAAAGGCAAAGCTTCCGCCGGCGTCATCAATTACATTCAGCTGGCACACGTAGGATCCCGGCTTCAAACCTTCCAGCGGCACATCCAATTCGACAGCCACCGCGTCCCTGCCCACCACATTCACCGCTTTCGCCTGCACCAGCAGCGTCTCGTACACCTTTGTCGATCCCTGCAGCAACTCAAGGCTACTCAGCACATCGATTCCGCCTTTGGCGCCCTTTGGCTGACCCTCCGCAAGCTTTTCCTTCGCCGGACCATACACCTCGTAAAGCAAATAGAGATGCTGATTCTGGCGGAAGACATGGCTGATGTTCGGGATGTATTCCTCACCCGCACGCACCAGTGGGGATGTCTTCTTGCTCGGCTGTCGCGCCGAGGCCAGCACAATCGAACTTATCTTGAGCGGCTGCTTCTTCATATCCGGCAGCGTGATGTCCGCTTCAAATGAGCCCATGCGCCCTGTCTGGTTCTCGCGCACCACAAACTTCAAATGATATTTACCCGGCGGCAGGTTGAAGCTCGTGGTGTATTCGATATTCTTTTGCCGCGCCTGCAACGCTGGATCGAGATTAAGCTTGACCGTCTCGCGCGCGCTGCCGATCGGCCGCTTCACCTCGTCAATTACTTCGCCAATAATGTCCAGCGTCGCCTTGTCTTTGTCTCCGCCTTTCACAAAGGGAATCTGCGATCCCGGCACAATCAACGAAACCGGCACGAAGAATCGATTCTCATCCAGCCGGAAATACATTGCGTCGAGATAGACGGCCACATCCGTCGCCGGCAGATCGCTCGCCAGTTCCTCTTCCAGTTCGCGTTCGCGATCTTCCCTGCCTGAATGCTTGAAGTCCGCAGGCGCGTAGTAACCGGGCCGATACTCAAGCTTCATGCCGGGGCGGTTAATCTTGATGGTCAATTTCCGATACTTGCCATCCCGAGCCGGATTTGTCGAGTGAAACCCGATCGCGTAATAAGCCGAAGTATCCCGCTGCACCTGCGCAAATGCCGGCGCAAAATCGTTCGAGTCAAAGAACGCCTTGCCACCCGTATCGGAACTCAGCGACGCCATCACTTCCTGCGTGGCGAAGTTCGCGTTCATGTTGTTCATCAGCGCGCCGCCGTTGAATGCGCCGGAACCCCGGGTGCTTCCCGTCGAAGCATCCCCGAGCGGCGAAATCGCCTGCAGCCCGCGAGTATCCACGCTGTAGATCGACAGGTTGGCGCGAACCGCAGAATTGATCGCCGCCCTCAGCGACGCCTGGTTCTCGATGCCGTCGCGCGAAATGCCACCCGAAAAATACAGCAGCGACTTCTTCTCTGTAATCTTCTCCAGCGATTTCGAAATCGCCCTCAGCGCAAACAACTCGCGATCCGTATTCAGGTCGTTGTATTCGCTCTCATCAGGCGTGTAACCCGTCGTGTCCTCCACCTGGTTCGAATTCGCAGTCGCTCCTTCCGCGAAGCCCTGCCCCTCCGTGCCGTTGTAGATCCCGACCTCATTGGCAAGCGCAGCTTTGTCCGAAGTAAAGTCCTGGTCAACTTTCAGCGTGTCACCCAATGAAACCAGGGCCACAAGGTCTGCCGCCTGCATCTTGTTCGTCAGGAAATCCCGCGCAGCCTTCACGCAGCGATCCAGGTCCTCCGGCTGCATCGAGGTCAAATCAAAAAACATCACGATCAGCCGATGGTTGAGCAGATCTTCCGGCTTTGCCACAACCACAGCCTTCGTTCCCGGTCCGCTCACGCCCGCCGCGAGCCCCATCACGGTGGCTTCCTTCAGCGGTGTCGCCATATCCACTGACTGGTAATCGAACGTTGAGATCTGCTGTGGTTTTCCATTCTCCAGAATCTTGAAGTCGCTCTGCTTGAGACCGTGCACAAACTCGCCTGTCTTCGCATCGCGCACCACCACATTCGTCAGCACCAGTTCCGCATTGGCCTTGAAAACATAATTGTCCTGTTGCGCCCTGTTCGCCTCTTGCGCAGGCGCCAGTGGAGCGCCGGAAAGCGCGAGCGCAAACATCGCCACAACCGCTGCCGCCTTGTCGATCCATCGCGCCATCAGAACCTGAACCTCGATGTGAACTGGAACGACCGCATCGATCCCGCCGAAGTCACTTGCCCGAATGTGGGAGACGCAACATTGGTATCGACACCCGCATACTGAACCGTATTGAAGGCGTTATCCATCGTGGCGCGAATCTCCAGGCTCCGGGTCTCGCCAAGTTGCATCGTCTTCGAGAGCGCCATATTGTTCAGCACTTTCCCCGGCCCCATGATGAAGTTTCGAGGAGCATTTCCAAACACGCCGCACGGATACGGATTATTAGGCGCGCTGGAAGGCTCTGCAAATGCCGAAGGGCTGAACCACTGCCGGCCTGTACTCAGGTTGAGAGACGTTCCAGTGAGATTGGGCCTAAACGTACCCCCCGTTCCGCAGGCAACGCTGGTCTCCGCCGCATCGTAAACCGGCGTCAGCGGACTTCCGCTCGCAAACGTAAAGCTCCCCGAAACCGAGAATCCCTCCATGATGTGCGACCCGGCACCGGTCGTCAGCCAGCGCTTGTCCTGCCCGAAAGGCAGTTCATACACATAGGTGCCGCTCACCTTGTGTCGTACGTCGACGCTGGAGTTCCCCTCCTCATCCAGCAGATTCGTCCAGTTCTGCGCGCCGACTCCTCCCACGCCGCCCACCGCTCCCGCGTTATCAATCGCGTGCGAGTATTGATAATTCGCACCCATTGCAATTCCGTTCGACATCCGCTTGTTCACGCGCAGTGTGCCGGCGTTGAATTTGTAAAACGCCGCCGCCTGCTCGTATCGAAAAATTAAATTCGTTGGATCGGTATTCGGACTGATCGCGAGGGCTCGCGGCGCCGTAACAATATCCAGATGGTTTCCCTTCGATCCGTTATACCCCGCATTCATCACGATGCCCCACGGCAGCGTTTTCTGGATATCCAGATTCCATGTCTGCACGTACGGCAGATGAAAATGCGGATCGAGCGCGTAGTTCCCCACACTTGCCGGCGCCCCAAATCCCTGCGCCAGCGTCAGGCAGCTATTGCTGAGTGCGCATGCCGCCGTCGGCGCGCCATTCACATCGATCTCCTGGTTCGTCTGCTCATTCGCAAAGGGCGGTTGGTGCGCCATCGTCGCCGCAAAGCTCGAATACGAACCAACCGTATAGTTCATCCCAAATCCCGCGCGAACCACCATTTGCTTCACTTTGGGCACTCTCCACGCCATGCCCACACGCGGCGCAAACGCCTTGCGATACGGATCGACAAGCGATGCCGGCAGACCACCCTGTCCCGATTGCACTTCGGTCTGCGACGTAAATCCCTCGCTTGGATTCGTCAGAACTTCCGCCAGGTGTCCGTACTTCTCCGTGTATGGCGCGAAGAATTCGTACCGCAAACCGTAATTCAACGTCAGGCTCGGCTTCCAGCGCCAATCGTCCTGCGCAAACCCGTCCAGCACGTTATCGCGCAGATAGCTCTTGTTCACGGCCGCGTTCAGTGCAGTCTGCTGCGGAAGCCCCAGCAGGAAATCGGCCAGCGATGAACCCGTATTGGTGTCGCTCGCCGCATCCTGTGTGAACAGTCCGGTGAATGTAAAACTTCCCGTCGCATTCGAGCTGGAAAGAAAATCGTTGTGAACCCGCCGATAATCTCCGCCAAAACGCAGGTTGTGCTTGCCGTGAATCCAGCTCACCGTCTCTGAGAATGAGATCGTCTGCGCAGTGGCCACTCTGGGCTGCTGCTCGTTCAACCCCGAAATATTGCTCAACACCACGCTGGGCAATCCGTAATTCAGCGGCGTCGAGTTCAACGGATCCCCATCCGGCCCAAGAATGCCAAGTTGCGTCTCAATGTCCGGCCCATTGGTGAAGAAATTGATCACATTGCTGTCAGACCGATTCCAGTTCACGTTAAAGATATTCGTGAATTTCTTGTACCCCAGCGTGTACCCGGTCTGCAGCGAATACGAAGTCGACGCAGTCTTGCCGCCCAGTTGCGGAAACAGATTCACGTTGTCCGAGGCCGAGTGGCTCCAGTTGTAATTCGCGTTCACGCTCTGCCGCAGGCCCTGGCTCTGCTGCGCGCGCCGGCCGCCTCCGCCGCGACCGCCCATGCCGAACGGCGAAGCATTTGCCCCGATGCTGCGCATATAGCGAATCCCGGCCTGCGTCGAGTTCGACTGCGCGGTCGAAAGCAGATGATAGTTCTGCAGCGAATTCGCAATGTTCGGTTCCGGAAAATACGCCAGCAGTGCTTTCGCCTGCTGCGCAATGCGTGCCGCCGGGATTACGTTCAAAACGCCGCCCGATGAAAACTGCTGCTGCGTTGTCGGATCAAAAATCGCCGGCAGCCCCGCAGCCGAAAAATCTCCCGCGCGCTCCGCATCCGTAGGCACCGTCGCATATTCATCCAGCGGATTCGAACTTCGCGACCCCGACAATGTCAGAAACACCGTGTCCTTGCCGCTCGGCTTCGTCAGCCCCGGGATGTAAGGCGCGCTGATAAATGTGAGCCCAAATCGATTCGTTCCTGAAGCCGGCTGCTCCTGCGCCTGGCCGCGCAAGCTGAATGGCTCCGCATTCAACGCCGAGTTGCTGCCCATCCAGAAGATCGCGCCGTGCGGCTGGCCCGGATTGAATCCGCGAAAGTTGCCGCGCCCGCCAAATCCCCCGCGACCACCACCGAACCCACCGCCGCCGAACCCGCCACCGAACCCACCGCCCCCAAATCCCCCGCCGCCAAACAATCCGCCGCCCTGGCCTCCGCCATTGAATCCACCTTGCGCGCGCATCGTCTCCATCGCATCGCGCAACCTATCCATATCCACGCCCGCCAGCGGACTCACCGATCCCGACTGCCCGCTGATGGCGACCGACTCATCGCTGAAGTTGGAGTTCCCCGCAATCGACGGAAGCGCCGCGCCACTTGCGCCCGCGGCTCCGCCCTGCGTCTCCGTATCTCCCGCCAGCGCGCTCACCAGGTTCAGGGCCTGCGCACCGCTTCCCGCCAACTGCCGAATCGCCTGCGATACCTGTCCCGATTGCGCATCCTCGCGCCGTTGCTGCTGCGCCGCCCGCGAAGCCAGCATCAGTTGAAAGTCCACCGACTGCTCATGATTCGACGCATTCAGCAGAGCCTCCTGGCTGCCTTGCGCAAACGCCGCAAACTGCGTCCGGATCACGTACCTTCCGTTCTGCGGAATCGTCAGCGACCAGGCGCCGGTCACATCCGTCGTCGTCGAATAGCGCTTGCCTGTGAGGGTGTTCTGCGCCGTGATCGTAACCCCCGGCAGCGGAATCGCGCCGCTCTTCACATATCCGTGAAGCTTGCCCCCGCTTACCGGCGCCGGAGCATCAGGAGCGCTCGATGAGGTTGCGCCCGCCGCGTTAACGGCCGCGCTCGGAGCCGGTGTCGACTGTGCCCACGCGCCCACGCCTGCAGCCACACACACTGCCGCGGCAACAGCCCGGCGGATTGCCACTCGCCTCATCCATGCTCCCAAGACTCGAACCCGTACTCAAACAGACGAGCAACGCACGACGAAGGTTTACGCCGCCAGCGATCTAAGAGCGCGTTCCCTCAAATAGACCCAAGCCCGCCTCAAAATCAACCGAAGTCAAAAAACGCCACCCCAGCCTTAGAAACACTGTTTACTACTTGGTTTATACCCTGGTTACTCTCGTCATTTCCTCCCTCGATTTCCGCTTGCGTACACTGCGATGCCATGTTTACTCTTACGCCAATAACTCAGTGGTAGCTACCGTGAGCTCATTCCACGCACGGAAGCAGAAAAGGCAATCGCGTGATGAAGATCGGCACCACCATCCGTGCGCACCGGCTGCAAAAAGGGCTCTCACAAGGGGACATTGAAAAGAAAACTGGTCTGTTGCGCTGCTATTTGTCGCGCGTTGAAAACGGTCACACCGTTCCCTCACTCGACACGCTTTCCAAGATCGCGCTCGCGCTCGATCTGCCGATTGCTCAATTCTTCGCCGAGGATTCGCTCGGCGGCGCCGTAAACACGCAACACCTGAGCGACGAGGAACTTCGATTTCTTACCCAGATTCGCCGCTACTCCACCAATCTCAATGACAGCGACCGCAAGCTGCTGCTTGCCATGGTAAAAAAATTCGCGTCAACTGCAGTTCGATAGTTTTGGTTTCAGGCCGCGCGGGGCTTTGGGCTTCATGGCCAGTGACGCACCAGGCCCCCGCAGCGAAACCAGCGTAGACATGCCCCAAAGCCTCAGCGTTCTACACATCGTTCCCAAGGTGAAAGATAGACTCGGCGCCATGCGCGCCCGCCAATAGCGCCTGCTCTTCATGCGGTTCCAGCGCCTTGTAGTTCTGCGCAACATCCATTGCCAGCCTGAAGTAGCGTTCATCCCCCGGCGGAATCGCAGCCGTGATCGGATGCCCAAGCGTCCATCGCAGCCCCATCGAAGCCTCATCCGGAAAATTCGCCGGCTTGTACCAGCACTTCGGCTCCGGATGGTCCTTCTTCTGATCATCCGGCCACACTGTCTTTGCCATGCTCTTCAGCGCCAGGATTCCCATCCGCTTTGCCTGTGCCTTCTTCAGAATCTGCGGCCCGAACCCCGCCTGCGTGTAGAGCACAAAGTTCAACGGAAAGAGAATCGTGTCGAAGTTATACCGATCCATCGCCGCCACCGCGGTCTCCGCCGAATGCACGCTGAATCCGATATAGCGGATCTTTCCTTCCTTCTTCGCCGCCTCCATCGTCTCCATCGCCCCGCCCGGACCAAGCACCGCGTCGAGTTCCGCCATCTTCGTCAGTGCATGGAATTGATACAAGTCCACGTGATCTGTTTTCAGCAGCCGCAGCGACTCTTCCAGTTGCTTGCGCGCGTCGTCCTTCGTCCGGCCTTCCGTTTTGCACGCCAGAAAACAGTTCTTGCGATACGGAGCCAAGGCCGGCCCCAGCCGCTCCTGCGCGTTTCCGTAGCTTGGAGCAACATCGAAGTAGTTGATCCCGCGATCCACGGCTTCGGCCACAATATTCGAGGATTCACCGGTACTTTCATTCATCACCACGATGCCACCGAAGGCAATGATTGAAAGCTGTTCACCCGTTCGCCCCAGCGCGCGCCGGGCAATTGGATTTGCGGGAGCTTTCGCTTTAAGCTGGCTCGAAGCCGCAACGGCTGCGGCAGTGACCGCGGCATGTTTCAGAAATTCACGACGCCTCATGGTCTTCCTCCCGAGATGGATTAGACGAGCAGCGTTCGATCTAATCTCGCACGATCCATTTCTGCAATTACCCACCGGCTGGAACGATCTCTACGCCGTCACGATCGTGATAAAGAATCCGAAGAGCACCAGGATGCCGACAATCATCCCCACCGCGATCTGCAGACGCGTCTGAAAGACACTGCGTGGGGTTCCGACGCGCGGCACCATCGGCGCTGCAAACAGCAGTCCGCACAGCACCCCGCCCAGGTGCGCCGAATTGTCGATGCTTATTCCGGTGCGCGACGACACCACGTCCCAGCTGATCGCAAGTCCGATCAACAGGTTGATTGCGGCAAAGTAGATCACAGATTTGCGCAGCCGCTTCAACTCCTCCGGTGGAACGGGCAGGCGCGGCGACTTCAACAACACAATGAGCGCCCCCGCTATCCCGAATACCGCCCCCGACGCCCCGGCTCCGGGTGAAAAATAGTTCAGCGGGTAGAAGGCCTGGTGCTGCAATTGCTGGTCGAAGAGACTCACGCTTAAATGCCGCGCGTTCCAGAATACCGACAGCAGGTTCCCCGCAGCTCCCGTCAGGATGTACACCGCTGCAACGCCAAACGACCCCATCAGCGGCTCCGCCAGCAAGCCAAGGTTCCACAAACACCACATGTTGGTAGCCAGGTGGATGATTCCCACATGGACAAACATCGCCGTAACAACGCGCCACCACTGGTCGCTGATCAGCACTGACCCGGCGTTGTTCGCTCCCCACTGCATCAATTGTTCAGCGGTCGGACTAAGAAGGCTTACCTTGTCCAGCAGCATCGCCAGAAACACTCCGCAATTGATGCCCACCAGCACGTACGTCGCCGGAGCCGTCGCCCAGAACGACCGACGCCTGCGCAGTATCGGCTGCGGAGTCGGGATGTATCCCTCGGCGGGTCGAAGAATCTCCGGCTCAACTTCAGCTTCACCGGGGAGAGGCCCGATCCCCTGTGGGGGTGGGGGAACACTGCTCATATCACCACTCTACTGCATTACCTGCATCAGCTTACGCACCCCAAAGACCCTCGCGTGCGGTGCAAATCGCGTCACAAATCCCACCCGGCCTTTCGATGTAGTCTGTTCTTTGGTCTTCGCATTCCTGCGCCCCTCGGCGCGCAAATCCGCACATCGAAGATCGCCAGGAGCGCTTCCGTGAGTTCTTCCACAAGTACGGTGAAACCGATTCGCCGGGCACTGCTTAGCGTTACAGACAAAACCGGCCTCGTCGAGTTTGCCAAAACACTTGCCGGTTTCGGCGTCGAGCTGATCTCCACCGGCGGCACCGCCCGCGCCCTTCGCGAGGCTGGATTAGCCGTGAAGGACATCAGCGACCTCACCGGATTCCCCGAGATGCTCGATGGCCGCGTCAAGACCCTCCACCCCCGCGTGCACGGAGGCCTCCTCTACATCCGCGGCAATGCCGAACATGAAGCCGCCGTAGCCGCACACCAGATCCAGCCCATCGACATGGTCGTTGTGAATCTCTACGCCTTTGAAAAAACCGCCGCGCAACCCGGCGTCGCCTTCGGTCACCTGATTGAGAACATCGACATCGGCGGTCCCTCCATGGTTCGCTCCGCTGCCAAAAACTTTGAAGACGTCGCCATCGTCACCCGCGTTTCCGACTATCCGGCGCTGATCGAAGAACTCGTGAATAACCACGGCGCCATCACCCGCGAAACGCGCTGGCGCCTGGCAAAACATGCCTTCGCCACCACCGCCGCTTACGACTCCGCCATCGCCAACACCCTCGACCAGGTCGCCACTGCGCCACCGCCCCCGGAAGCGGTCGCTCCCGATTCAAGCGCCTTCCCCTCAACCCTGCGCATCAACATGCCGCTCGCCCAGTCGTTGCGCTACGGCGAAAATCCTCACCAGCGCGCTGCCCTTTACAGCGACGGCTCCGGCCTCGGCATCGCCGGCGCCACGCAACTTCAAGGCAAAGAGCTCAGCTTCAACAACCTTGTCGATCTGGATGCCTGCTGGGAACTCGTGCAGGAGTTCGACGACCCCGCCGTAATCATCGTCAAGCACACCAACCCCTGCGGCGCCGCAGCGGGTAACTCCGTCCTTGAGGCCTATCAGAAAGCCCTCGCCTGCGACCCGGTGTCGGCCTTCGGCAGTGTCGTCGGCATCAATCGCCCTGTCGACGCTGAAGCTGCATCGGAAATCGCCAAACTCTTCGTCGAAGCCATCGCCGCCCCCGCTTTCGCTCCGGAAGCCCGCGAACGTTTCGCCGCCAAAAAGAACCTCCGCCTCGTCGAAGTCCGCAACGCGCCACCGCGTCCCGTCATCAAGCACGTCTCCGGCGGCTTGCTCCTGCAGGACGCTGACACCGGCCGCGTAACCGAAGACGAGCTCAAAGTCGTCACCTGGCGTCCCCCCACCGCCGAAGAACTCCGCAGCCTCATCTTCGCGTGGCGCGTCTGCAAGCATGTCAAATCCAACGCCATCGTTTACGCCCGTGACGGTCAGACCGTCGGCATCGGCGCCGGACAGATGAGCCGCGTCGATGCCGCCCGCTTTGGCGCGCAGAAAGCCGTCCTGCCGCTCAACAACACCGTTGCCGCTTCCGACGCATTCTTCCCGTTCCCCGACGGACTTGAAGCCGTTGCGGCTGCTGGCGCAACCGCCGTCATCCAACCCGGGGGGTCGGTCAAGGATCAGGATGTGATCGCCGCCGCCGATCGACTTGGTCTAGCCATGGTCTTCACCGGAATCCGCCACTTCCGCCACTGATCTCACTACCGCTTCATGACCTCAGCCCGGCCCAGCAGCCTCACGGTCCGATCGAATGGATTTAGTCTCTCGGTGCCGAGCGTCTTTCGGCGAGATATTTCCCATTACCATGCGGGCGAAATCCCGTGAATCGGTTGGCTCGCTGCGACTATTCACAGGTAAAATCGTCTTTAACAACAGGCGGACTGGCCGGTACCGTCGCATCAAGCTCTTGACCGGCCAGACAGGTGGGATATCTGCCTAACCTGGAACTGACAGACTGGATCCCCGAGGGTCATGAAAATAAAAACATTATCGCCATCCAAATGGCTGCCGCGGGTCGCTTTGCTGGTTGCCGCGACCGCAGTCTCGGCACAGTCCCAGAACACTGCGCCTAAGCCCGCTGCACCGCCATCGGCCAGCCCTGCCAGTACCAACGCCGATCAGAAGCCGGCGCCTGCCGCAGCTTCCACTGCGATTCCTGACCGCGCTCAGTCGTATTACCACTCCGCCCTGGCGCACATTTACGAGGAACAGGCCATCGCCTCCGGCCGCCCCGAGTACATGCGCCACGCCGTTGAAGAGTACAAAACTGCGCTAAGCGCAGATCCCAATTCCCCTGAACTCAATGACGAACTGGCAGACTTGTATTTCCGCACCGGTCAGGCGCGCGATGCCGAGTCGACCGCCCGCGGCTTGCTCAAGATTTCCCCAGACGACATTGATGCCCATCGCCTGCTTGGCCGCATCTATTTGCGCCAGTTGAGCGAAGCACAAAACGCCGTCTCCTCTTCATCCCCCAATGGCAACACGCTCGACCAGGCCATCGGCGAGTTCGAGAAAATCATCTCGCTCGATCCCAAAAGCGTTGAAGATCGCATGGTCCTTGGCCAGCTCTACACGGTCAAGCATCAGAACGATAAAGCTGAAGCGCAATTCAAGGCCGCGCGGGATATCGATCCCGATTCAGAGGAAGTCGTCCTCAATCTCTCCCGCCTCTATGCCGAAAACGGCGATCTCGCCCACGCCGCGAAAGTCATCGAGTCGGTTGCTGTTTCTGAACGCACTCCGAAGATGGAGTTCGCACTCGGCGCAATTTATGACCAGCTGAAGCGCCCCAAAGACGCGATTGATGCCTACAAGCGCGCGGCCGACCTCGACCCCGACGACGTGCATACCATGGGAGCGCTCGCACAGGCGCTGCTCAATGACAATCAGCTCGACGCCGCTCTCAAGGAATTTCAGCAGATCGCGACAGCCGACCCCGAAGACACCGGCGCCCTCATTCACATCGGCGAAATCCTCCGCCGCCAGGGCAAATACGAAGATGCGCTGACGGCCGTGAAGAAAGCCGTGAAGAAGGATCCCGATTCGCCCGAGGCAGGCTATAACGAAGGACTGCTCCTTGACGTCCTCGGCCGTTACGACGAGTCCGCGCAGGTCTACGAACACATGGTCGACCTCACCTCCCATGCCAATGGCGCTTACACCGCGGACGAAAAGAACAATCGCGCCATCTTCCTCGAACGGCTGGGCGCGGTCTACCACGAGCAGAACAAGGTCGACGAAGCCATCGCAACCTATCAGAAAATGATCGAACTGGGCGGCGACTATTCCTTGCGCGGATATCAGGGCGAAGTCGATGTCTATCGCGACGCAAAGATGTTCGACAAGGCGATCGAGAATTCGCGCAAGGCCGTCGAAGCCAATCCCAAAAATCGCGACCTCAAACTCATGCTCGCCGGCGAACTGGTTGACCAGGGCAAAGAAGAAGAGGGCGTTGCCATGGCCAAGGGCATGCTCAACAACACCGCCGACGACCGCGAGGTCTGGTTGGCGCTGGGACAGATTTATACGCGCGTTCATAAATGGAAGGACGCCGAGGATGCCCTCAATAAGGCCACCCCTTTCACCACCAAAAAGGATGACAGCATCTATCTGTTATTTCTCAAAGGCGGTTTGGCAGAACGGCAAAAGCACTTCGAACCGGCCGAACAATATTTCCACCAGGCGCTGGAACTCGACCCCAACAATGCGGCTGTCCTCAACTATCTCGGTTACATGCTCGCCGACAAGGGCACAAGGCTGCCTGAAGCGCTCAAGATGATTCGTAAGGCCGTCGAAATTGAACCGATGAATGGTGCCTACCTCGACTCCCTTGGCTGGACCTATTTCAAACTCGGCCAATATGAGCTGGCCGAGGAAAACCTGCGCCAGGCCGTTGAGCGCGACCAGACAGATCCCACCGTCCACGACCACCTCGGCGATCTCTACGAGAAGACCGGGCGCATTCGGCTCGCGGCAGCGCAATGGGAGCTTTCCCTGTCGGAGTTCTCCAAATCGGCCCCTCCCGATGTGGAACCATCCGAGGTCGCTAAAGTTCAGAAGAAGCTTGAAACCGCTCGCGTCAGGCTCGCTAAACAAGACAATTCCGCCGGCCAGAGCAAGCCCGAATAGCCAACACCCCAACTATCTTCCGCCAACACCCCAACTATCTTCCAATGCATTAAGGGCGGCCAATCATCTGGCCGCCCTTAATGTTTACCGCCGTTGGCTGAGGAAGCCCGGCACGGGCTATGCAATTCCTGCAAAGCGGGCCGTTTCGCTTGTGGGCAATGTTTCAGCCGGGGGCGGGAGCGTTTTGCGATGTCCCAATGAGCGCTTCACGATAAAAACTTCGTCCAGATAAATCCTTGCATTCCCTTCCAGATCCAGAAATCCCGTATTGCTGTCCCTGCAAAGGGTCTGCGCTTCTTCTGTAAGAACAGGAGCGATCAGAACCGGCGTTGTGTCGCCCGGAAACTGCGCGTGCAGTTCTCGCAACTTCAGGAACGTGTGTTGCAGTTCAACCGGATCGCAACTGTGCACAAGCTTGCACACAAGCCTGTGCCCATGTCCGTAAATCTCGACATGGGCAATGATCGTTCTGTCGCTGCGATGACGGTGCGATTCAAGCTTGATCTCCTTGGTCTTTACGACAGATAACTGCCCCAGGGTCTGCCGCAAAGCTTCCATTGCCTCATTTTCCAATTGCCTTTTCATAAAAACCACGCTTTCGTTGCGGAAAAATCCACCGTCCTGCTCAATTTGGCTGGTATGGGCAACAAAATGCAGATCGAACTGCATAATCATGCTGCCGCCATTCCAAGCGACAGCAATTCCAACTCATTCAGGCGACCGAAAGCGGCTCCATGTTGAACATGCCGTCTTCTTTCTCTTTGGACGGTCGCAGCGTGAATGCGTTATTTCCTGCCGGCGTCATCGCCAGTCGAAGATCTTTGTGCGCGCCCACTCGATGACTCACTTTGGAGTAGAGCCACACGCAAAGCCGAGGATCATGGATCTCCGGCTCCCCGCGCCAGAACTCCGGAGAAAGACCGCATTGAATCTGTAAATGATCCAATTGCAGTTCAATCACCCGTACACTCTTGGGAAAATATCGGCGCACGTTCCGGGAGCCAACCCGCAACCCCGTAACCTCGGTGCCTCTCAGTTGAGTCTTGACCATCATCGCTCGTCTCGCATCCTTTCGCAGAATTGAGCGTACCGAGCCCGGTCAATCACCACATTTGCTGTCGCCGTCCTCCCGGAAGCTAATCACAGGAATCCGCCGCAACAGCCCATTTGCTGCTTATGTTGGACCCAATTGTGTGCCGCGTCAAGGGGCTGTGAAGCGAGTCTGAGGAAATATTCTGTGAATCGATTTAGCGCCATGTTTATGCCGTACTCAAATCAGATCCGGAGTTTTCCTCCCCACAAAAGAATGCGGCAGCTTCCAATTTCGTGAAGCTGCCGCCACTCCGCAATTCAATCTGATAAAACTTCGATCGTTGCTTCAGGCCCTACTCGTGCGCCTGCGCCGAAGCAATGTACGCATCCACGTTGTGCTTGTCCACGAGCGATGTTCCCGTATCGATAAATACCGGGAACGGCGAAAATGCATCCTGGCTGTAGTCCGTCGTCAGCGACGGCGGCGGCGCATGGAATATCTCGTCCAACGACCGCAGCCCGACATAGCCCATCGTGAATGGCTTCTGCGCGACAGTTGCGTTGATGGTGCCGCTCTTGATTCCATCCAGCGTGTCCTGGTTCACGTCCCAGGCGATCAACAGCCTGTCGGTTTGGCCCGTTCTCTTGATCGCGTCCGACACCATCTTGCCTGAAGCCGATTCAAGGCAGATAAATGCGTTGATCTTTTTCGGCCCCGTCTCCGCCATCAACTGCTGCGTCTTGTCGAAGGCTGTGCGCGCGTCGCTTTTGATGTCGATCACATCCACAATGTGGATATTCGGCCGCGTCTCCAGAACATCCTTGAAGCCCTTCAGCCGCTCTTCCATGTTCGGCTGACCTGTGATCGTAAAGAACACCACATTGCCGGCTCCGCCCAACTGCTCAACCACGCGGTGCCCACCCATTCTTCCCGCTTCCAGGTTGTTCGTACCTATAAAGAACAGCCGCTTGCTGCCCACCGCATCGGAGTCGATCGTGATCACCGGAACGCCGGCGCCGATCGCCGCATCAATCTCCGGTCCCAGCACCCCCACATCGGCCACGGAAACCAGAATGCCGGCAGGCTTGGCCGCTACCGCCTTTTGCAATTCAACCAGTTCTGCCTGTGGATCGTAGTTCTCAGGACCAACAACCTTCGCTGTCACCTTGTACTCGGCTGCGGCCTTGTTAAACCCCTTCGCCGCCGTTTGCCAGTAGGGCAACGCCATATTCGACGAAACCAGGTAAAAAACTTCCTTGTTCGAGTGCCTGTCGCAGCCTGTCGTGAATGCAACTCCAAGGGCCACGAGGGCCAATCCAACACATTTCATCGTCTTCATTCTTGCCTCCTGTCCGAATGTGAAGAATTTCGGAATGCGCGAAGTTTCGACGTCTACACGCGCACTTTCTAAAATCGGCAGGATGGTACTCCCGGACCCGGACGATTGTCCAATTCTGCCGCAGCCTGGATTCTATAGCACCGCGCACGGTGCAGTGTCGTGACTCTCAACACGTCCGTTGCAAATTCCTTCTAAGAACCTCCCAATCCCACATCGCGCTCCAACTCGCCGTGCGCTCGCCGCCTCGCTGCGATATAACCAGACCAAGGCAATTTCCGCATGAATGCTCAGGCCAAATTGAACACGACACTGCCATCCGGCGTTGCTGTCGATGGCCGTGGCCCCCTCTCCGTGCGCGAGCATTCTGAACCCCCGCATCCCTACCGCTCCGCCTTCGCGCGCGATGCTGCCCGCGTTCTTCACGCGCGCGCATTCCGGCGCCTGGCAGGGAAAACCCAGGTCTTCTCCCGCCTCGCCCGCAATCTCCCCGGCGACCACTCCCGAAGCCGGCTGACTCACACCCTTGAAGTAGCCCAGATCTCCGCAGCCATCGCCGATGCCCTCGGCCTCAACCGCGAACTCGCCGAGGCCCTTGCCCTCACCCACGACATCGGGCACCCACCCTTCGGACACGCAGGCGAAAAAGCTCTGGATACGGCACTGCGGAAGTACAACCTGGGCTTTGACCACAATTTGCACGCCCTCCGCATCGTCACCTGGTTTGAAGAGCGGTACCCCGCCTGGCGCGGCCTCAACCTCACCCTCGCCGTCCGGGAAGGCATCGTCAAACACTCGCGCGACTACTCCAGCGCAACCCATCCCGGACTCGCCGCGTATTTCCTCGATCTTCGTCCCCCGCTCGAAGCACAACTGATCGACCTCGCCGACGAAATCGCCTACCTCACCGCCGACTTCGATGATGGCTTCGACTCCGGCATCCTCACCGTCGCAGAAGTCTGCGATCACGTCCCCCTCTTCCGGCGATTCCACCATGCCGTCACAGAGGAATACGCGGCCGCTCCAGCCAAGCCCATCCTCTATGAATCCCTGAATCGCATGCTCAATGCGCTGGTCACCGATTTGATTGAAGAGATCAGGAATCGCGTGGCCGCTCTCGGTGCCGTTACGCTCGACGACATCCGCCGCACGCCCGACAGAATCGCCGTGCTAAGTCCCGCCATGGAAGCCGACCGCGCCGCTGCCAAGAAATATCTCTACGTCCACTTCTACAACTCGCCCGGAATGGAAGAAGAGCACGAGCGCGCTGCTCAGGTGGTTCAAGGACTCTTCGCTGCCCTCATCGCCGATCCAACGCTTCTACCCGCCGACCATCAGGCACAGATCCCCACCGAAGGCCTCGCCCGCACCGTAGCCGACTACATCGCCGGCATGACCGACAGCTACATCGACCAGCTCTGGGCGCGGCACCGCCCGCAACCGAGCGCCTGAGAGCGGATCTCCGTTTGACAGGATGGCCTACGTGTTGTCGACGTAAGGCAGATCGTCTGGATTCACGCCAATGTAGTCCGGCTCAGGATCATGAAGAAACCGCACCGCCTCAATTTCGCTTTGGCCCATCAAAAGCGCCTTGCAGATCCGATGCATTCCATCCATCACGCGACCGTCGCTTGAGAGGATCACAGGGAAGCTCAGGTCCGCATCCTGCATCAGCCGTGCATGGTCCACTACCTGCCGGCAACTCATGCGTAGCCCCTCGCCAGACCAGTAAGGCTCATCCAGTTCTCGAATGCTGGAAAGAGGAACCCGTTCCCGGGGAATCGTGCGCGAAAGCTTCACGATCCGATGAATGTCCCACGCGAGTAGGCCGCGCGGCGACATCCGGAAATGATATTGCGCTCGCACTTCTTTCGCCGCTCCGCGATCGACGATCGCCGCTACTGCACCGTCCCCTGCGGCCTAAGCCTCCGCAGGTCTAGCGCGCACTCCACCGCATTCTGCGCATACAGCCGTAGATTGTCTGACGCTGCCCACAGCCACAAGCGCGCAGACTCATTCGCATTGCGCGGCCCCGGTTCCAGCCGCAGCCGCACCAGCACATCGTTCTGCCCCGTTGCCGCCAGGTTTGATGGCGAATCCGTATCCTCGAGCACCAGATCCACATGATCTCCGCTCAACGCATCTTCCAGTGCAGACACATCGACCGGTCGCTCAAGTTCAGCAAAAACAGAAAATCCGTGACCGTGAAACACCGGTGCGGTGATCGTCTGAATCGCCAGGGCCGGCAGCCATCTTCCCGCCAGCGCCGCATATTGCCTGCGAATCCTGCCGTCAATCGCAAGCATGCTCGCTTTGGCGCTCTCCCCGAACCCGCACAGCAGGTTGTACGCCAGCTGCGCATCGAATGTCTCCCGCGGAATCGACTGGAAGCTCAGCAGGTTCACACTCTGCTGGTGCAGTTCGTCCATCCCCGCGCGTCCAAATTCACTCGCCGGCAGCAGCACCGTCGCCGCCGCCTGCCGCACCGGAGCCGCCTGTTGCAGCCGCTCCATCAATAGCGCCAAAGCCAGGGCCGCCGGATGCGCCGGCACAACCGCGGGCGTAAACAGATCGGCCGCAACCTCCTGCGCACCCACCCACGGCGAGCGCACCAGCACTCCCGCTTCCTGGTCCAGCGCCCCAGAGAGATCCAGCACCGTCGATCCCGCCCGCAGCGCCTCGCGCCAATGCTTCCGCGTCAGGCTCTCCGTGCCGCAAAAGAACGTAAAATCCAGGTGCTCGAATGAGTCCGCCCTGATTGCCTGCACGAACGTAACCTCATCGCCAAGCTGGTCGAGTTGGCCCAATCCCTCGTCTTCATCAAACAGCGCAATCTCCGCCGCCGAGAGTGAGGACTCCGTGAGAGCGTCCTTCACTTCTTTACCCAGCAGCGTCGCGGCTCCAACAATGGCAATCTTGTACACGGTCTTCCTTCTTGTCGTTTGAACTTAGCTGTGATGCGGGTCAGGATCGGCGTTCGGGCTCTCTGGCAGTCTCGGCGCGTCCACTCTCTGCCCATGCCGCCGCCGCCGCGACCACCCATACGCCGCCCGCGCCCAGATGCCAGAGAACGTGTAGATGAAAGCGATTGAAACCAGAACCACCTCTGAAAATCTGATCATCGCATAGAGCACGATCGCCATCACCAGGATCAGGCGGAAGGGATGGCTGCGGCTAAGATCGATCTCCTTGCCCGACCAGAAGCGCCACGTGCTTACCATCAGAAAGCCAGCCAGCCCCACAAGTCCAAGCCACAGGCATGACACCCACCACGCCTGTACCGGAATTCCTCCGCAGAAATGCACCGTCGCCGCCAGCAGTCCCGCCGCCGCCGGAATCGGCATCCCTACAAAATACTTCCTGTCCGGCCGTCCCGGATTTCTCGGCTTGGGATCGTGACTGATATTGAAGCGAGCCAGTCGCGATGCCCCGCCAATCAAAAACAAAAAACAGATAAATGGCCCCGCCTGCGTCAGGTGCAGGCGCAACTGCGGATTGATCGTGTCGGGCAGAAAATAGAATCCCCACACATAGGCCAGCAAGCTCGGCGCCACACCGAACGTAATCACGTCCGCCAGCGAGTCGAGCTCCCTGCCAAAATCGCTCGCGGTATTCGTCATGCGCGCGATCCGGCCATCCAGCGAATCAAAGGGAATGGCCACCAGAATCGCAATCGCTGCCAGATCAAGATGCGTCAGCGTTCGATTCGCCATCGCGTTTCCGCTGATGGCAGCAATAGTCTGCGTGATTGCAAAATACCCGGCGCCAATATTCAGCGCCGTAAAAAACGAAGGCAGAATGAACATGCCGCGACGCAGCCGAGCCTGGTGCCTCGCCTTGGCAAGCGCTGCATCCCCGGCGTTCAAACTTGAGTTCAAGCCTCGTCTCCCAATTCGAACTCCGGCTCCACGCTCGCGCTGGCTGTCTTCCGATGGTTGGTCACTCCCACCGCAAGTTCAGACTCTGGCACTTCCGCGATGATCGAGGCCCCGCCCTTTACGCGCTGCCCCTTCTTCACGCGAATCTCCGCCTCCGACGGCAGAATAATGTCCGTACGCGAGCCAAACTTGATCAGCCCCACGCGCTGTCCCCGCTCCACACGGTCGCCCTCGCGATGGTTAAAAACAATCCGCCGCGCAATCAATCCCGCAATCTGTTTGAAAACGATCTCCATGCCCTCGCCCTGCACCGTCACAATATTCTGTTCGTTGCGCTCGGCACACTCCTGGTTCATCGCATTCAGAAACTTTCCTTTTTGATAGCGAACAGAAGTCACTTCGCCCGCGATCGGCGAGCGGTTCACATGCACATCGAAGACATTCAGAAAAATGCTCACCCGCTGGCGCGGTCCCTGCGGAGTATCGATGCGCACAGTCTCGGTCACAACACCATCGGCGGGGGAAACGATAAGTCCCGCGCCCTTGGGAACATCCCGCCGCGGATCGCGGAAGAACCAGAGAAAGAACACCGCCAGCAGAATCGGAACGATGCTCCAGACCCACGTTCCCGTGGCCCACATCAGCACGCCGCCCACTGCAAGCAAACTCAACCCGTAGATGTAACCGTCACGAACCATTGTCCCTAACGATTATACGGTTGAATGCAACACAGGGATATTGAGGGAGACTTCTCGGGTGAGAACGGCCTGACGTCGCGCAGGCGCGCAACATGCCGTCAAAAATTCATCGTCACTGGCCTAATCGCCCTGAAAGCTTTACGCGATCGCCGGGGCCCGATGCTCGAGAGCGTAGATCAGGTCCTTGGCATGGAGTTTCAGCTTCTTCAGGCGAACTTCTTCCAATTCCTCATCCGTAGAGAGATAAGGCTTTTGAAGCAACTCTTCCAACCGCTGAGCGTAGCGACGATGTTCGGCGTGGAGACGACCTATTTCTTCGCTCAGCGTGGAATCATTTATCTCATCCATCAAAGCACCTCCTTGTGTTCTTAATCCATGTTTTATAGTCCTCCCCCCAGGCAAACGGCAAGCGGGAAGACGCAAGAAAATCACCAAGGCTGTGGAATTCTTAACAATGCCTCAACGAGAGTGATTGGAATCACGCGACGCTCTGCCATCTCGCCGCCTTGCGCCTGGTCCGAAGCCGAATAGATGGGTCTACTTGAGCCGGAGCCGCATCAGCACAGCATCCTCAACCGGGTCAGCATAGTAACCCCGTCGCCGGCCCTCCTCACCAAATCCCAGGGATCGATAAAGCCCCAGCGCCGCCCCGTTCCCGGCCCGCACCTCCAGCAGAATCTCCTTAACCTCGCGCCGCTCCAGACCCTCAGTGAGCGCCGAAAACAGCTCTCGCGCCACTCCCCGCCGCTGAAATTCCGCCGCGACTGCAATCGATTCCAACTCCGCTTCCGGCAAGATAAGCCGCGCAACCACAAACCCGGCAACCAACCCGCTGCCCGCATCCTCCGCAACCAACGCGATCCGCTCGCGACCTCCGTCATCCAGCAACGACGCATAGACCGATCGCCTCCATCGCGGCACCTGCTCCAACCCGGCCGCAATCTCCACCAGCCGGTCCACATCCGCCTGCGCAAGCGGACGAATCCGAATCTTCGTCTCTTTCCTCATCCGTGCTTCATCGTATCCCCGAAAATCTCCGCATCCGACCGCCTCAGATAATGCCCATCCAGCAGCGCCAGGTCCGCGAAATCCCGGTCCAATACCTTTGGCAGGCACAACTCAATCGCATCCCCCGCCGTCGGCGCCTCGATCCTCACCAACTCGACATCCCCAAACCCCGCGCTCACCATCTCAGCCGCCGCGTCATCGCAAACCGCAATTACGCCGGGTGCCCCGGAGCCTGCCCTGAGCCTGTCGAAGGGGCCCTCGCCTTTGGGGACCGGCGACTCATCTACATTGGGTGCCCCCGGTCCCTCGCCTTTGGGGACCGGGGAGATGTGGCACAACTCATCCGCCCCAGCCAGCAACTCCCTCGCATTCGCGCCGCCCACCCGCAGAAACACCTCATGCCGATGTGCATCCAGCGCCGCCGCCCCCACCCCCGCCTTCGCCGCCAGCACCGCGAGCCTCGAAACCGCAACCACCGGAACCCGCCCCGGCTCCGCCAGCCCCTTCACCGCGCTCAGGCCCACGCGCACACCCGTAAAGCTTCCCGGCCCATTCACCACGACAATGGCCGCCAAGTCCGCCAGCTTCGCCGCATGCGCCGTCAACAACTCCCCCACAGCCGCCACCAGGGTCGCCGAATAGCTCCGCCCCGCCAGTTCCGTCTGCCCGAGAATCCGCGCCGTGCCGCATTCGACCCGCGCCAGCGCCACCGATCCCGTCGGCCCGCACGTATCCACCCCCAGCACCAGCAGCCCGGTCCTGTCCGCGCTCTCCGCAACTGATTGACTTTCCGTCATCTCCCCCACAGGATTACACACCCTCGCTGCCCCTCAGACAGCCCCGGTTCCGGTAATCTGTTCTCAGCACTCCCCTGTTCCATCCAGCTGCCTCCGGCGGCAAAAACGAAGCCTCTGCAACCCCGAAAGGACCAGGCGTTGGCCGCCGCGGCGACATCCACATTCCACGACACGTGGCGACCCCGCGCCAACCCCTGGGCCATCGCCATCACCGTTACCCTCGCCACCTTTATGGAGGCGCTCGACACCTCCATCGCCAACGTCGCCATGCCCCACATCGGCGGCTCCCTCGGCGCCAGCCCCGAAGAAGCCACCTGGGTCCTCACCAGCTACCTCGTCGCCAATGCTATGGTGCTGCCCATCTCCGGCTGGATCGCCAACCGCATCGGCCGCAAGCGCTTTTACATGTCCTGCGTCTTCCTCTTCACCGTCGCCTCGCTGCTCTGCGGATTCGCCCCCACCCTCGGCATGCTCGTCTTCTTCCGCGTTCTCCAGGGCGCAGCGGGCGGCGGCCTCCAGCCCAGCGAGCAGTCCATCCTCGCCGACACCTTCCCGCCAGAAAAACGCAGCATGGCCTTCGCGGTCTATGGAGTCGCCGTCGTAACCGCCCCCGTCCTCGGCCCCACTGTCGGCGGCTGGATCGTCGACAACTACACCTGGCGTTGGATCTTCTTCCTCAACATCCCCGTCGGCATCATCTCGCTCTATCTCTCCAACCGCCTCGTCGAAGACCCGCCCTACCTCGCCGAAGTCCGCAAGCGCCGCGAAGGCATCGACTACTGGGGCCTCGGCCTTCTCATCCTCGCCATCGGCTCCATCCAGATCATGCTCGATAAGGGTCAGGAAGACGACTGGCTCAGCTCCCGCTTCATCGTCACCCTCCTCATCACGGCGATCATCGGACTCACCCTCTTCTTCTGGCGCGAGCTTTCCATCGACCATCCCGTCCTCGACCTGCGCCTTTTTGCGCGAAGAAATGTCGGCATGACCCAGCTCGTCATGTTCATGGTCGGCGTCGCACTCTATTCCTCCACCGTCCTCATTCCCGAATTCCTGCAGGAAGTCATGGGCTACTCCGCGCGCCAGGCCGGCATGGCCGTCTCCTCCGGCGGACTCGTGCTCATGCTTCTCTTCCCCGTCGCCGGCGCACTCGCGCCCAAATTCGACCCCCGCAAACTCGTCGCCGTCGGATTCGTCATCACCACCTTCGGCCTGTGGCGCATGACCACCATCAATCCCAATATCAGCTTCGGACAGGCCGTCAGCTGGCGCGTCTTCATCGCGCTCGGCCTGCCCTTTCTCTTCATCCCCATCAACACGCTCTGCTACTCAGGAATCCCGCAGGAAAAATACAACGAGGTCAGCGGACTCACCGCGCTCATGCGCAATCTCGGCGGCAGCGTCGGCATCAGCTTCATCACCACGCTGCTCGCCCGTCTCAGCCAGAAACATCTCGCCATGCTCGTGCCTAAAGCCGCCTCGGGCAATCCACCCTATGACCAGATCCGCGCCGGCCTCGCCGGTGCATGGGTCCAGCGCGGCTCCGCCATGCCCGACGCCATCTACCACGCCGGCGCACAAATCTACGGCATGGCCCAGCTCCAGGCCCGCCTCCTCGCCTATGTCGATGTCGTCTGGGTCATGGTCGCCGTCACCCTAGTCTTAATCCCGCTCCCCTTCCTGATGCAGCGCCCAAAAAAACTCCCCGCCGCCCCCATGGGCCACTAACTCCCTCCACAACTCAATGCCGGGTGCCCCCGGTCCCTCGCCTTCGGGGACCGGGGTCGAAGAATCACTCCTCACCACGGGTGCCCCCTTTCCCTGACCTTCGGGGACCGGGGATCGAAGAATCACCCATCACCGCTAACGGATTGGAGTCGGAGTATCCTGTCGGTGCATGAATAGCAAGCGTATCCGCTACCAACAAACAGGAGAATTTCACTTCCTTACATGGAGTTGTTATCGCCGTCGTCCTTACCTGTCCACATCCGCAGGAATGGAGCTATTTGAAGATGCGCTGGAGCGCGTTCGCCTGCGTTATCTCTTTGCGGTTGCCGGCTATGTCGTAATGCCGGAGCACGTGCATCTTCTGGTCAACGAGCCCAGGCGCGCACTTCTATCCAAGGCCATACAGGCCTTGAAGTTGTCTGTCTCGATGCGCAGCCGGGAAAGACCTTTCTGGCAGGCCCACTATTATGACTTCAACGTCTCCACGCGCGAGAAATTTGTGGAAAAGCTGCGTTACATCCATCGCAACCCGATTCGCCGCGGACTGGCCGCGAAGCCGGAGGACTGGAAGTGGTCGAGCTATCGCCACTATCAAACGGGCTTACAAGGAACCGTTGAGATCGAGTCCGAGTGGACAGCTCGTGAAAGAGGATGGCAACTGCCCGAGTGGATGCACGAGCACCGGTGTGAATCTTCACTATCCCCGGTCCCCAAAGGCGAGGGACCGGGGGCACCCTCAACTGGAAACAGCTTTACATGAGATCAGGGCCACCGCCGTGGGCAGCAGCCGCAGGCAAGCCAACGAACCCATTCTCGAAAAAGAAAAAGGACTCTGACGTGATTCCGTGGTATACCGCTTACGCCTTCGACTACATCAGTCGTTTTTACCCGGAGGTTGAATACGGCAAACTGAAACGCGGAGTGAAGGAATATACGCGGTTCCTCGCTCCCTCTCCGCGTTGTAGCGTAGCATGTGTGGTCCCTGTGTGGTTTTCCATTGGGTTTTGTTCTCGTCCAAGGGGATTGATTTGGATGCGACTCAGCATCATCACTTTGTCGCTGATGGTCGGCCTGCCTGCATGTGCCGCGGTGTGTTGGTGCCAGATTGCTCCCTCGCCCGACGCGCCCCCGGTAAGCACCGCTTCCGGCCCGCCGCCTGACGAGAAGCCCGTAGCGACCCTCAAACAAACTGTGAACCTTGTGGACCTGTTCTTTTCCGTCAAGAACAATCACGGGGAGTTGGTTCCCCATCTGACAGAACAGAATTGCTCAGTATTAGATGACAGTGTGCCGCAGATACTCAAAAGCTTTATCGCCGAGACCGACCAGCCCCTGACCCTCGGCATTCTGCTCGACACCTCGGTCAGCCAAATCCCCTGGCTGCCCATGGAGCGGGACGCGGGCGGCCAGTTCATCCGGCAGGTTCTGCGCTCAAAAGACCAGGCTTTTCTGGGCTCCTTTGACGTGGATATAGACCTGCTGCAGGACTACACCAACAGCCCGGATATGCTGATCCACGCGCTAACGAAGGCGCAGATCAACCGCGGCGGCGCTGCGGTCACGATCAACGAGACTGGTCCGATCCCCCCTACGATCAAACGCAAGCCCAAGATTGATCCAGGTCCCGTCCCCATCCGCAACCCCAGGGGCACCCTCCTCTACGACGCCATCTCTCTAGCCGCGAACGAAAAAATGAACCAGGAGGCGGGCCGCAAGGCAATGATCGTTCTGACCGACGGCGATGACCAGGGCAGTAGCATGACGAGCCAGGACGCCGTCGCTGCCGCGGAAAAGAACAACATCCCGGTCTACGTGGTCTGGGTGGGTCCTCCTGCTTGCAACATGGGGGGCGGCAGGCCAGAGCCGGGCCAGCCAGCCCCGCCGGCTCAACGTATGCTCGACAATTGGCGCGCGGAGTGCGATAGGTTCAATTACTCTATGACTCCTTGTCCCGGTTACGGCGTTGCGGAGTGTATTTCTGAGCACACCGGCGGGCGAATCATCGTCGCACGCAACAGCAAACAGCTCCAGGCCGCGTTTCAGCAGATTCAGGATGAACTTCGTTCACAGTACCTGGCCACCTACAGGCCAAGCAACTTCACGGCTGACGGCACCTTCCACAGGATCGCGGTCCAGTGCCATGGAGACAACGGTCAGGAGCTGAAGGTGCGGGTGCGCAAGGGCTACTACGCGCCTTCAGCGGGAATTGAGCCGCAACCTTGATCTCCTGACTTTCTGGAGACCTTCCCCCATCTACCTGCCGGGTGCCCCACATCTCGGTTTTGAGATGTGGGATCGTACGAGGCTGTCTCACTGCAGGGGTGCACCTCAGCGCATGTCAAGACCCGACCCTCGCCGAATTCTCTAAATTCCTGATTCTCCATCGAAAATTCCTGCTCCACGTTTGCAGGTAATTTCCTGCGAATTCGTTATGCTTGAACCAGCAATTCGGAGATGGCGATTCGTATCCCGGCACTCTCAGACGCAGAAAGCCGACAGGCAGCTCTAAGCTCTTCAGCAAGAGGAATCTGCAGCGGTAATTATCCCTTTACATCAAGTAAAATTCTGCTATTCTAGTCTTGTTATGAAGCCAACCCAAAGCATTCCGAAGCACTTACGCTATACGCTTCAGACGTTTATAGCCGAATTTCCCGACAACGACACTTGCCTTGATTGGCTCAAGGATCAGCGTTGGCCTGACGGTTTAATTCCGTGCGAGAAGTGCGGCAAGGATCGCAAACATCACCGCGTTACAGGCCGTCCAGCTTACGCCTGTGATTATTGCGGAAGCATGATCTCGCCGATGGCCGGGACGATCTTCGAGAAGTCGAGCACGTCGCTTCGCACCTGGTTCTACGCCATGTACCTGATGTCCGCTACGCGCTGCGGAATCTCTGCAAAGCAGATTCAACGCGAGACTGGCGTGACTTATAAAACAGCATGGCGCATGTTCAAGCAGATTCGCACCCTGATGTCGGAGGACATCACATTGGAGGGCGAAGCGGTGGAAGCTGACGAAATGTACGTTGGAGGCAAGAACAAGAACAAGCGCCTCAGCAAGCGCCGTGTTGCCGATGGTCGCAGCAATGACGATAAGACTCCCGTATTCGGCATGGTGGAGCGCGGTGGCCGCGTGGTCGCAATGGTCACGCCAGATGCAAAGGCAAAGACCGTGCTTCCGATCATCCATGAGCGCGTGCTCCCTGCTTCTGTCGTTTACACGGATGACTATCCGATCTACGACAAACTGTCTCAGCACGCCAACGGATACGTTCACAAACGGATTCAGCACACCGAGCGCATCTACGTGATGGGTGACATCCACACGAATACGATTGAAGGTTTTTGGAGTTTAGTGAAGAGGGGAATCGGCGGGGTTTATCACTCGGTCAGCAGGAAGTATTTGCAGACCTACCTTGATGAGTACAGCTTCCGCTACAATCGTCGTAACAGCGGTCAGCCGATGTTCACTTCGCTTTTGGAGCGTGTAAGCGAGAGGGCTGAATAGGTGTTGCCGCTCGCCTCAAGAGACCGTGAAAAGATGCTTTGCTTAGCGGCTGCATCTTCGCTCGGACTTCTTTCGATGGCTTAAATTCGGGGTTCTGTACGGGTTGATCGCTGCTACCTTGCCGGGTTGAGCGTATGCCCGCCATGATTCTGTGATCGTATCACAGGAGAATGGCGGAAGTGTGCTTCCAATTGATCGTTTAGGCTTGTGTCGCGAAGAGTGCAGCGAGATTGCTGGTATCTCTCCAGAGTTCGACGAGGCCATTGACAAGCGGATAGGGTTCCCGCCTGCCAAACTTCCGGAACGCTACACCAGGGGCGACATTGCCATAGTCCTTAAGTGCTCGGCTAAAGGCGAAATGTTCGGTATCAGGGAGTTTGCCTTGACTGTACAGTTCTGCCTTGCGCCACAGCTCTTCCATGCTCGGAGGGAAGGTAATCTCCGCACTGCAATCAACGATCATCAACTCCCGATGCTTATCGAATCGATCCATGTCGTGGATGATGAGAAGAGAACTATCTACTGCATCGGTCCCAGCCTTGTAGGGCTGCAAGCCATCGATCCAGTGAAGGACTTTAGCGTTCGTGATCCCATGTATTTTTCGTTTAAATCGTTTGATGTCGTCTTTCTCAAGGGGCTCGAACTCAAAAATAGGGAACTCGATAGCATTAGGAGTTTTGGCTCTGGTTTCAGCGTCAGAGAAGTGCCAAGCGATGTGGTCCAAACACGATCTGAGATGGTGAATCACCTCTCCTGTAAGAACACTGAAGCGAAGTGGGATCGTCTTTTTTCTGTGGTAGCTGAGAGCTTCCTGCCGAATCTGTTCATTTGGATGGGAGATGGTTGGGTACTGCCCACTCTGCACGAAGACATCGATCTCGGATTTGAGGTTTCCGATGTTCTGATCGGCCCGCTTTAGCTTTTCAGCGATGCCTGCAAATACGTGTTGGGGATCGTCGTGCCAAGCCATGCACCATCATAGCGCATTACTTGATGTGCCGGGATAATTACCTCTGCAGCTAACCATTAGGAACGGAAGAATTTGGCGGCCACCCCGCGTCCCAAGCCAATAAAAACAGAGAATTTCTCTTCAGATTCGGGGTGGGGGGATATGCCGCAACCACAAGGTTGCATATTGTCGAGGCCAGCCATGAAGGCTCGGTCCCGCCTGAGACGACCGCGTGCCTAATTCATGCGCGCTCTTTGCGCATGAGTGGGAAACCACGAGCCCCGGTTGGCAACCAGCCACGGGGAGCTGATAGCTGACGGCTGAAAGCTGTTCTTTACACCGCCGCCAGCGCCTGCTCCAGATCGGCAATCAAATCGTCCTTGTCCTCAATCCCGACCGACAGCCGCACCAGTCCCTGCGTGATGCCAACCTTTTCGCGTTCCGCATCCGTCAGCGCAAAATGCGTAGTCGTCGCCGAATGCGAAGCCAGCGACTCCACACCACCCAGCGATTCCGCATTCAAGAACAGTTTCAGCGCGCCCAGAAACTTCCCAGCCTTCTCCCGCGATCCCAGGTCGAAGCTCAGCATCGACCCGAATCCGCGCTGCTGTTTCTTCGCCAGCTCATGCTGCGGATGGCTCTTCAATCCCGGATACGCCAGCCGCGTCACCTTCGGCTGCGTCGACAAAAACTCCGCCACCGTGCGCCCATTCTCTTCGTGCTGCTTCATCCGCAGCGGAAGCGTCTTGATGCCGCGCAACACCAGGAAGCACTCAAACGGCGACATGATTCCGCCCGCAGCCTTCTGCACCAGAAGAAAACGATCCTTGTGCTCCGGCTTCGATCCAATCAGCGCGCCGCCAAGCCCGTCCGAGTGCCCATTCAAAAACTTGGTCGTCGAATGCATCACTACGTCCGCGCCCAGCGCCAGCGGGCTCTGCAGCGCCGGCGACATGAACGTGTTATCCACGCTCACTTCCACGCCATGCGCATGCGCAATCTCGCACACCGCCGCAATATCCGTCAGCACCATCAGAGGATTGGTCGGCGTCTCAATGTGCATCAACTTCGTATTCGCCTTGATCGCCGCCTTCACTGCGTCAAGGTTCGCGGTATCGACGTATTCAATCTCAATCCCGTAATGCTGAATGATCAGGTTGAAAAGCCGCGTCGTTCCGCCATACACGTTATGCGAAACAATCACGTGATCGCCCGTGCGCAGCGTCGCCACCAGCGCATAGATCGCCCCCATGCCGCTGGCGAATGCGTGTCCCGACGTTCCGCCCTCAAGCGCCGCCAGGGCTGTCTCCAGCCTTGCGCGCGTCGGGTTCCCGGCACGCGAATAGTCATACCCCTTATCGGTGCCGATGCCGGTCAGCTCAAACGTGGAAGAAAGGTAAACGGGGACATTGACGGCGCCCGTCAGCGGGTCAGGATGCTGCCCTGCGTGCACGGCAAGAGTGGCGTATCTTTGGTCAGACATAATGTGCGCTTGGCTACTTGGCTCCTGCCCTTTAGCTTATCGCGAAGCGGAGCCCCCGCTTCCCCGGCCCAGCATCCTTTTACCCCATCTGCCGCATCAGAACCACCCAGGCTTGGGTATCTCACGCACCCTGAGCCGGCTCAGCCTCGGAGGTATTATGGCCGCCACAAAGAAATGCGCAAACCCCGCCTGCAACTGCATCGCACCCGATAAGCAAAAGTATTGCAGCGCCCACTGCGAAGGCATCGCCGACAAAACCGAAATCATGTGCACCTGCGGCCACGACGGCTGTACCCACTCCGCCGCGCGCGCCTGAGTTGCTCCATACCGGCCCTGGTTCAATTGAATTGTTCGCATTTCAAAACGAGCGTCAGCCCGAAGGGGAAACCTCTTCCCACCCAATCGAAGCTCGCGACAAGAAGTCTAAGGATGTCCCCCACGTCCCTAGTCCTTATCCCTAGTCCCTATGTCCCTATGGCCCTGAGTCCCTTTGTCCCTGTCTTATTCAAATATCTTCTTCGACAAGTACCGCTCCGCCGAGTCCGGAATGATCGTCGCCACACGCTTCCCTGCGCCCAGGTCCCGCGCCAGCGCAGCCGCAGCAAACACCGCCGCCCCCGCGCTCGAGCCCCCCACCAATCCCTCTTCCGCCGCCAGCCGCTTCACCATCGCGAACGCATCGTCATCGCTCACCATCATCACCCGGTCGCACACATCGCGATGAAACGTCTCCGGAACAAAATGAACGCCAATCCCCTCCACGCGATGCTTCCCCGGCGCGCCGCCCTGCAGAATCGATCCCTGCGTCTCCACCGCGATCGTTACCACCGCCGGATTCTTCTCCTTCAGGAACCGCGCAACCCCTGAGAACGTTCCACCCGTTCCCACCCCGGCTACGAATCCGTCCACGCGTCCTTCCATCTGCTCCCAGATCTCCGCGGCCGTTGTGTCGTGGTGAAACTGCGGATTCGACTGATTCGTAAACTGCCCAGCCATGAAGGCCCCTGGAATCGCATCCGCCGTCTTGTTCGCCTCGCATATCGCCCCACCCATCCCCTCAGCCTCCGGCGTGCGTACCACCTCCGCGCCAAATCCGCGCATCAGGATGCACTTCTCCTCCGCGAACCCCTCCGGCACAAACAGCTTGACCTTGTAGCCGCGATTCACGCCAATCAGCGCCAGCCCCACGCCGGTGTTCCCGGCCGTCGCCTCCACGATCGTCGAACCCTCGCGCAGCAACCCCCGCGCTTCGGCGTCAAGAATCATACCCAGTGCAGCGCGATCCTTGATGCTGCCCCCTGGATTCAGAAACTCAAGCTTGGCAAACAGCGCGGCGGACTCCCTCGGCACAATCCTGCCAAGCTGCAGCATCGGCGTATGACCAACCAGTTGGGTGATGTCGGATGCAACGCGGAGGAGCGAAGAGATGGGGCTTTCAACTGCCATGGCAATTCAGTTTAGCCTACTGCACCCTGTTACTTCTTCTGAGTTCCCGGACGCTTAGCGGCCCGCGTCGCCGGGAAATATCCGGTACGCGTCCGCACCGTCAGTTTGCCCATTCCCGGTGCCTCTGCTGTCACAGTCACGCGGCGGAAACCCGGCTCCGTCGATGGCTTCGTCGAGTGGTAGCCGATCGTGTACTGGCTGCGAATGTCGCGGGCCACTTCTGCGGCAATCTCGTCCACCTGTTCGAGCGACTTGGGAAAGAATGCGATTCCCCCTGTCTCGTTCGAAAGCAACTCCAGCGCCCGCCGCGCGTGACGCACTTCGCCGCGGCTCATCTCGTCGCCAAACAGCAGCCCGATCGTGTAGATAACCGGCCCTGAGAGTTCCTGCACGCGCCGGATCGTCTGATCCAGCGTCAGCGTCGACGCATTGTCCTCGCCATCCGTAATCAGCACCAGCACCTGCTTCGGCCGCTTGGCATCCGCTACCAGCTTGTCTGCCGAAGCAACCACGGCATCGTACAGAGCCGTTCCGCCCCGCGACTCGATGTGGCTCAATCCGTCGCGCAGCTTGTTCACATTCGAGGTAAAGTCCTGGTCAATGTAAGCCTCGTCGGAAAAATTCACCACAAACGCTTCATCTTCCGGATTCGAAGCTTCCACCAGGTCCAGCGCGGACTTGTTCACCGCCGGCCGCTTCTTCGACATCGAGCCGGAATTGTCCACCACCAGCCCGATCGATACCGGAAGATCGGTGTGCTGAAAGCTGATAATGTTTTGCTTGACTCCGTCTTCGAAAACCTGGAAGTTGTCCTGCTTCAGCGTCTGCACCAGTTGGCTGCCTTCCAGCACCGTGGCGTTCAGAACCACTTCTTCCACGTTGGTATGCAGAACGTAACCTTCGCCCCCCTCTTTATGCAGCGGTGCGCCACTCGCGCTCGGTGCCTCTTCGACGTCGGGCGAGCGCACAGGGTCAGTATCAACCGTCAGCGGAGCGGCCTGCGTCGAAGGAGCAGCAGGCTTCGGCGCCTGTTGAGCGCCCAGCGTGAGAGTCGAAATCAGAAGAAATACCGACAGGATCGCTTTATTGCAAAGGCGCATAATATCCGGTTCGAGCATGGACTGTGAGTGGAGGCAAACCCGATGGCGGATTTAGCTTCACTTTCACTTTACGCCACTTGCCGTCGCGAGAAAGGTTCTTGGGCGTGTAGCCTATTACATATTGATTGCGCAGTTCAGTCGAAATCTTCTCTGCAATGTCGCCCATCTCTGAAACGTCATCCACTCGAAAGAGGCGGCCGCCCGTTTCTTCGCACAGATCGTTCAGCAGGATTGGCCCCGTGCGCTCCTCCGGTGTTGCAGCGTACGGATCGAAGATTCCAATCGAGTAAATCTCCACGTCCGACTCCCGCACCTGGGCGCGGACTTCGCCCTCGGTGTACCTCGAACGATTGTCGCCGCCATCCGAGACCACCAGAAGCGCCTTCCGCTCGTGCTTGGCCTCTTTCATCTTGGCCACGCCGTAGTAGATCGCGTCCAGCAGCGCCGTCCGGTGACCGCTGCGCACCGTTGCCAGACGCGCCTCGATATCTTCCACTGAACTCGTGAAATCCTCAATCAGTTCCGGGCGATCGTTGAATCCAATGACAAAAAACTCGTCTTCGGGATTGGCCGTCTTTATGAACTGAATAATGGATTCGCGCGCGCGAACCAGCTTCGACGTCATCGAACCGGATAGATCGAAAATAATCCCAATTGAAACCGGCGCATCTTCGCTGGCAAAACTCTTGATGCCCTGCTCACCATTATTTTCGTAAATCTGAAAGTCTTCCTTCTCCAAACCGGTCACCAGCCGATTCATGGGGTCCGTTACCGTAACCGGCACCAGAACCATGTCGACATTCATTTTGATCAGCGACCCGGGCCGCGCATGGGCTGATGCCGCTCCGGTCGCTACCGGGGCGTCCACACCCGCCGGTGCTCCCGTGGCGGTCGCGTCTGTCGACGGCGGACGCACATGCACTTTGTCCAGAGGATTGTCTTGCGCCCTGAGAATCGTGCCGCTGAAAACAGCAAGCACCACCATGCAGATCGCCGCCAGCCATGCCCTGCTGAACTGTCCGTGCCGTGCCTCGAGCCATTTGAAAGGTGGGTTCATGCGCTCGTACCTGGGCTCGTACGTGTAATTGATGGCGAGTTTAGCACGCTTGGCTGATGCCTTGCGTTTCCCCAGGGGTGCCCTCATTTTCTTTGACGTAGCCCAACTGAAATCGGTGTTCTCCACTGGGATACAATCGAGTGCAAGCGACAGTCTTGACGGGACTTCCTCTGTCACACGCTGCCGTATATGTCCCGCCTTTTCTATTGGGAGCAAGACCTTTCGCATGGCGAGTATCTATCCGTTCCGCGCGTGGCGCTACAATCCGTCTGCCGTCCGCATTGAAGACGTGGTAACTCAACCCTACGACAAAATCACACCCGCCATGCAGGAGGCTTATTACCAGCGCAGCCCCTACAACCTCATTCGCATTATCCTCGGGCTGCCCGAATTGTTTGATGCCGAGGGCGGCGAGAATGTCTATAGCCGTGCCGCCCGCGACTTCAAAGCCTGGCGCGAACAATCAATATTGGTTAAGGAACGCGACCCCGCCATCTTTGCTTATGCCCAGCGCTTTCGCGTCCCACGGTCGGAGGACATCAAGGAACGCCGCGGATTCATTGCCCTCGGCAAGCTCCACGACTACGCCGACCAGGTCGTCTTCCGCCACGAGCAGACACTTTCCAAGCCCAAGAGCGACCGCCTCAACCTCCTCAAGGCCACCCGCGCCCACTTCGGCCAGATCTTCATGCTCTACTCCGATCCGGCCGGTAGCGTCGAAAAGATCCTCTATGACGGCGCCGGACCCGCCGACGCCGAAGTCACGGACGAATACGGCGTTTTGCATCGCGTCTGGCGGGTCAGCGACCCGGCTGTCATTCGCCTCGTCACCAGCACCATGGCCGACAAAAAGCTCATCATCGCCGACGGCCACCACCGCTACGAGACGGCGCTCAACTACTCAAAGGACCACGCGCCCGCCACACCGGCACGAACCGAACACAACGCCAGCGAGCTTCCTCAACCTTCGTACCCCGAAGCCGCTGTCATGATGACATTCGTCAACATGGACTCCGACGGCCTTGTCATCCTTCCCACGCATCGCGTCGTCCACAGCCTGCCCAGCTTCGATCCCGCAGCCTTCGCTCGCGCCGCCGAGCAGTTCTTCTCCGTTGAAAGACTTCCCGACACCTCCGCTGCCTCCTGCATTGACTCACTGCGCCGCGAGTCAGGAACAGCCTTCGTCGCCGTCACGCGCGCCGATGCATTTCTGCTGCGATCCAAGCCCGATGCCACCGCGGCCGCTCTCTCTGCCCTGCCCGAAAATCAGCGTCAGCTCGACCTGAGCTACCTCCACACCATCATCCTCGACAAGCTCCTCGGCCTCGACGCCGAAAAAGTCCGCGAGCAGACCAATATCCGCTACCTCCGCGACGCCTCCGAGGCAGTCGAGCTGGTCCACCGCGGCGAAGCCGATGTCACGTTCCTCACCAACCCCGTCACCATGGAACAGCTCCGCGAAGTCGCCTTCGCCGGCTCCGTCATGCCTCAGAAATCTACCGACTTCTACCCCAAGCTCCTCAGCGGCCTCACGATCTATGCATTGGAGTAATGCACTCCCGCACTGGGTGCCCCGGTTTCCGAAAATCTGGGTGCCCCGGGTCTGGATTCTCAGACCTGGGCGGGATCTCTCCATCACCGCTATCCCCCTCATCGCCCTCGTATTCGCTGTTCCTTGCACCGGCCAGACGCCGCTTCCACAGGCTCCGCCAGCACCTGCGCCCCGCTTCGTCGTCCTCCTCGACGCCGCCCACGGCGGCGACGACACCGGAGCCCATCTCGACAGCGGCCAGCTCGAAAAGTCCGCCAACCTCGCCCTCAACGTCCGCCTCCGCTCCCTGCTCGCCGCCCGCGGCATTCAGGTCGTCACTACGCGCGAGTCCGACGCCTCCCTCAACCTCGACCAGCGCGCCGCCATCGCCAACCACGCCAACGCCGCTGTCTGCCTCAGCCTCCACGCCAGCGAGAGCGGTGCCGGCGTCCATCTTTTCTCATCTTCACTCGCGCCCGCGCCGCCCACTCGCCTTCTCCCCTGGGAGACAGCGCAGGCGCCGTGGATCACCCGCAGCCTCGCCCTTGCAGGTGCCGTCAACTCCGCGCTCGTCCACGCCGGCATCAGCGTCACTCTCGGACGCATCCCCTTGCCGGGCATCGAAAGCATGACCTGCCCTGCCCTTGCCGTTGAAGTCGCTCCCGAACGCGACGCAGACAAGAACATCACCACCGAGCCCGACAATCCCGACTATCAGGCCCGCGTCGCTGCCGCCCTCGCCGCTGCAATTCTCGATTGGCGCTCCGACCCCGGCCGCACGGAGGCTCGCCAGCCGTGATCCCCCGCTACCAGAAGATCCTGTTCGCTGTCCTTCTCCTCGCCTCCCTGGGCATGGGATTCAAGCTCTGGCAACTCCGCGACCGCGCCCACAAGCGCCTGCTTGCCGGCGAAACCACCGCCCCCACCAAGGCCCCGGAAGTTGCCCCCGCCGAACAGGCCACCCTCGTTGCCGCCAACGACTTGGACGATTCGCTCGCTCCCCAACTCCATTCCCTGCCCCTTCCCGCCGATCCCGGAGCCCGCGCTCGCGCTGTCCTCGGCAAGCTACTCGATCTCTACGCCGCTCCCGACTCCACCCATCCCGTCCCCGGCGGAGCCGCCTCCGTCGCCCAGGTTTTTCTCCTGCCCGCGCCCGGTGCAAATGCCCAAAATGCCCAGGACTCCCCCAATCTCCTCGCTGTCGTCAACCTGACCGGCACCTTCGCCGCCAGCCATCCCTCAGGCCTCGAAACCGAGTCTCTGACCGTCCTCTCCATCTGCGCCACCCTGCGCGCCAACCTGCCCAGCGTCACCGAAGTCCGTTTTCTCGTCGACGGGCAACCTCGCCCCACCCTCGCCGGCCACGCCGACCTTACCCGCACCTACCTCACCGCCGACGCCGTCCCCACGCAAGAGAGCACTCCGTGAACGATTCCCTTATCTCACCCACCATCGGCGTCTTCGACTCCGGCTTCGGCGGACTCACCGTTCTACGCGCCCTCATCGCCCGCGCTCCCCACGCTCGCTACGCCTTCATCGGAGACACGGCCCGGCTCCCCTACGGCTCCAAGTCCCGCCGCACCATCGCTCGCTATGCCGCTCAAAGCGCGCGCTTCCTCGTGGAAGAACAAGGCGCCGACTACCTCGTCATCGCCTGCAACACCGCCAGCGCCCTCGCCCTCGACGACATCAAAGAGGCCGTCCCCTCCGTTCCCGTCATCGGCGTGATTGAGCCCGGAGCCGAAGCCGCTCACAACGCCTCGAAAACGCGCGACGTCCTCGTCATTGCCACCGACGCCACCGTGCACAGTCACGCTTACGCCGCAGCATGTCACCACCACGGCCTTCGCGCACTCGAGAAAGCCTGCCCTCTCCTTGTCCCTCTCGTCGAAGAAGGCTGGTGTACCCCTTTTACCCCCGACGCCCCCCCGGCAGCGCAAGCTGCGTCCCTACAACCCCAGATGGCCGTCACCGCCGAAGTCGTGCGCATCTACCTCGACGAACTCACCGCCCAGGCCGCATCCCAGGGCCTTAGCCCCGACACCCTGGTTTTAGGCTGCACCCACTACCCCCTCCTCAAGCCCGTCCTCGAACGCGCCCTCCCGCCAGGGATCAGCATCATCGACTCCGCCGAATCCACCGCAGACAAACTCGTCTTCCGCCTCTCTCAGGACGCCGGGTGCCCCATCCTGCCTGCAGACGCGCAAACGGCTGCGGGCAGGGTGGGAAGCGAATCTCTTCCGGCCCGCTCTCCAATCCGCTTCTTCGCCACCGACTCCGTAGAAAAATTCGAGCGCCTCGGCTCCCGCTTCCTAGGCCGCCCCGTAGGCAACGTCCAACTAGTCGACCTCGGCGGCTGACTCCAATTCCATTCAAGGCAAACATCGCCGCAACAACTTGATATCCTGATTCTGGCTCAGAATTTCCTAATTCCAGAGATGTGTCATCCTGAGCGAAGAAGGATCTGCTTTTCGCGCCGCCTGAATCAAAAAAGTCGCAGTACCGGAGGAACCACACAAGCATGATCGATTTGTCAGGCAAAACGGCCGTGGTCTTCGGGCTGGCTAACAAGCGTTCCATCGCCTGGGGCATCGCCCAGAAACTCCATGAAGCCGGAGCCACCCTGGCCATCTGCTACCAGAACGAACGCATGAAGCTCGAAGCCGAAGACCTCATTAAGGAGCTTCCCGGCGCCTCCGGCTTCCAATGCGACGTCTCCTCCGACAACGAGATCGATACCCTCTTCGCCGCGCTCAAGGAAAAATTCAGCAAGCTCGACATCCTCGTCCACGCCGTAGCCTTCGCCCCCGCCGCCGACCTCCGCGGCGAATTCATCAACACCAGCCGCGAAGGCTTCCGCACCGCCATGGATGTCAGCGTCTATTCCCTCATCGCCGTGACCCGAGGCGCCGCCCCCCTCATGACCGACGGCGGCAGCATCATGACCCTCACCTACTACGCCGCGGAAAAGGTTGTCCCCAACTACAACGTCATGGCCGTGGCCAAGGCCGGACTCGAATCCACCGTCCGCTACCTCGCCTGGAATCTCGGATCGAAAAACATCCGCGTCAACGGCATCTCCGCCGGTCCCATCAAGACCCTCGCCGCCCGCGGTGTCGGCGACCTCAGCGAAATGATGCGTTCCCACGCCGAACGCGCTCCGCTCCACCGCAACGTCGATCAGCTCGAAGTCGGTGGTCTCGCCCTGTTCCTCGCCAGCAACCTCTCCAGCGCCATCACCGGCGAAATCACCTACGTAGATTGCGGCTACAACATCATGGGCTTCTGAAAAAGTCCTGCGACCATTCGATTTGCTTCAGATCAATCGACTCGAACGCTTGTCATCCCGACTGAAGTGGAGGGATTTGCGGTTGCTCTACTTCTGTCGGATGAAAAGTACAGTCGAGGTTCCATCCTTCGTGGAACTCACTAATCGCACCTCGTCTCCCTTGTCGATATCGAATTTCAACCCGTTGACAACTTCCATGTAGGTCTCCGCCACCGTTTGTGCGTCAATTTTGAAGGCGTGCTCGGCGCCGTTCTTGTCGCTCACTGTAAGTGTGTGCTCGTGCCCGTTCCAACTCGTCACCTCACCCGTTATCGATGAAAACGGACCTGCTACCAGAGTCTTATCGCGGACTGTGGATTTACGAATTACGTTCCCCGGTATGAATTCACTCCGTGTGTTGCTGCTAATTAACGCGACAAGCTGCCATCCAGCCGCGGAGAAACTCGAGAAGTGCCCCCGGCGGCTTGATCCAGGCATCGGCAAGTGTGGGGCGATATTCGTTGCGGACCAGAACGTTGAAACCCCGGTGAGTCAATGCTCCGAACGCATCTTCATCGGTTAAATCGTCACCGAGATAGGCCATCGCCACATCGGGTCCCATCTCATAGAGAAGCGAACGGACGGCATCCCCTTTGTCTTTCTTGGCAGGCCGGATCTCGATGCCACCCTCAAAAGGAGCAAAGCGAAGATCGTCTCTTTCTGGAATCAGTGACCAGATTCGACGCATCTTTCGCATCACGTGTTCTGCAATCGATTCTCTGCCTCTCCAGTGGATTGCAATGCTCGCGGTCTTCCGCTCCGCCAAGCTGGTCAAGCCCTCGCATGCGATGAGCTTGCTGGCCGTCTCGATCGCTGCCAGCAACCGCGCATCGATCCTCGAAATCTCATCGGAACCGTCGGGTCTTAGTCTCTCCAGCCCGTGACAACCCCATACCTCAATACCCGTCAGCCTCAGTAATTTCGGGATCTCAGCTGCCCGCCGGCCGGTGACGATCGCCAGGCGGGTGTCCGTTTCGCTTCGAATACGATTCAGGGTGGTGGAAATTTCAGGATAGGGGTAAGCCTCTTCGGGATTGCAACTGAAGGGCGCAAGCGTGCCATCGTAGTCCAATAAAAGTGCGCGCGATGGAGCCTCGGAGACACGTGAAAGAAAAGCGGCGATCCGCATCTTCGCCGCTGAAGGATCGAGTGATTCTTTGTCGTGCATCGCATTTTCCTCTTTGGAATTGCCCGAAACCGATGTCTTGACGGAACCAGCAGGTTCGCGCCACAAGAAAGGATTCAGTCCAAGTAGGAAAACGCTCTAGCAGAGGAGGCAGCAGAGCACATCAACCACAGACACCCGTTGCAGACTCTGCGCATCGCTGCTTGTCAACGCGAGACCGACAAACGCAGAAAGAAGGCAAACAACGATCTGCACACTCAACGAGAACATCGCGAGGATGAGGTTTAGCCACTGCTGTGCACGAAGTGCCGTCGGCTGAATGTCGACGAGAGGAGAGATGAAAATAGCGACAATGAACAACATGACACAAGCGACGAGAACAATTTTGATCACCCTGTTCATTCATCGGGAGTATAGCACCTGCGAATATTCAATGAAAATCGCCGATTTTCAGACCTGAGGATTTGAAGAACCCGATGCCGCACGCGATGCAAACATCGCTCCCACACCGCTCACCAATGTAAAAATCATCGGCCGCAGCAGATAGAGCACAGCCACGAGAAACATCACCTCATTCCCCTCGGCAAACGCCCACATACCACCCGAAGCATTTTGCAGATCAATAATCCGCGCCGTTGAAACTCCCGTCGTGGCGGCTTCATACCGGATCATCAGGTTACGCTGCAACACCATTGCTTCATACGCCAGCACCCACATAAGCAAGAACGTGCAAACTTCATAGCCAATGCGCACATAGTCATTCATGCCGCGCACGAATCGGGCATATCGGTCAGTCTCCAATGGCGCCTTGTCCCTTAGCGTCGCCAGTATCGCAAGCCCAAACGGCCCGAACACCGCCATCAGCAGCCATAGGTACGATCGCTTCTTCGATCGGATCACGACCAGGCATACCAGCAACCACAAAACCGCAGCGCACGCTGCAGATGCCAGGAAAGTCAGAATCTTCAGCGTAGCGAGAAGCTGGAAGTTGCGAGCGTAGTTCGCATGACCCGCCGCCATCTCCGGGTTAATCAAATTCGACAGCATTCCCCCGAGCATGAGAACCACGGGAATCAGCAGGAGCAGAAGAAGCGCCGCGACCGATTGTTTCTTCATCATCCCACCGTTCCGAAAGTCGGTTGATCTACTCTACGTCACATTTACCAACCTGCTCGCAGCCCCCATCAATCCCAGAGGCCGCGCCCCCTCGCCTGCCACTCACATTCCTGAAATCTCATTCCAAATCGCATCCTCCACCGGTAGTCCCAGCCTCTGATTCTCTGCACGCAACCGCGCCGTATTCTCTCCCGGATAGCGCACCGTCTTCCCTTCCACGGCAGGCCGCGTTCGATGCAGCGATTCCACCACCTCGCCCGCAATTTCTTCCATCCGCGTCGCATCTCCCAGCCCCCGCGAATCGATCGCCACAAACATCTGCGACAATCCCGTTTCCTTCAGCGGTTCGTTCGCAATCGCATGCGTCGCATTCCCCAGCGACGTCATCGCCGCCACCATATCCAGCATCACCGCCAGCCCCGACCCTTTCCAGAACCCCACCGGCAACAGCCGCTGCGACCTCTCGATCGCTCCCGGATCGCGCGTCAGCTTTCCCGCCGCATCAAATCCGCCCTCCACCGGCAACAATTCCCCGCGCCTCCGATAGCTGTCCAGCGCACCGTACGAGAACTGCGACATCGCCATATCAAGTACCACGTGTCCCTTCGCGCGCGGCACCGCCATCACCAGCGGATTGTTCCCAATCGCCGGCTCAACCCCGCCCCACGGCGGCACATTCGGCATCGTGTTCGTCCAGCACATCCCGATCACGCCAGCCTCCGCCGCCTGCCCGCCATACGTCCCGCCGCGCATCCAGTGATTCGTGTTCGCCATCGCCACGCAGCCGATCCCATGTTCCTTACTCAATCCAATCGCCCGCTCCATTGCCGCCCATGCATTCAGGTTTCCCGGCCCCCGCCGCCCGTCCCACCGCTCCATCGCACAAAACCGCGCCACCACGCGCGGTTCCGCACCCGGATCGACACTCCCGTTCCGCACCGTCGCCACAAACCGCGCAAACCGGTTCACCCCGTGCGAATACACGCCATCGCACGTAGTCTCCGCAAACAGCCGCGCACACCTCCGCGCGCGCTCCTCGCCAAACCCCAGCCCGCACAGCACTTCCGTGAGCCGTCCCTCAACTTCGTCAAATGAAATTCTTAGCATATAGAAAATCTGGGTGACCCAGCTCTCGCCGGGTGCCCCAGGTCTCGCTTTTGAGACCTGGGTTTTCGCTTTCATTGGCCGGATCAGCGGCGGGTGCCCATTCATGAGACGTCCTTAAGTCCCATGAGTGGGAAACCACGAACCCGGCTGTCTGTTGTCCCTCTTGTCCCTTTGTCCCTAGTTCTTATTCCCTGCCTTTGTGATAGTTCGGGTAAGCCGGCTTGTGTACCTCGCTCTTCGGCTCCTTGGCCAACTCCTCCAGCGCCAGCGAAACCGCCTTCTCCAATTGCGGATCGTGCCCTTCGCTCACCGCCTTCGGATCCTGCTCCACCACGTAATCCGGATCGACACCGTGGTTCTCCACATCCCACTCGCCCTGCGGCGAGAAGAACGCCACGCTTGGCGATGTCACATGTCCGCCATCCATCAACACTGGAATTGGCCCGATGCCCACCAGCCCGCCCCACGTCCGCTTTCCTACCAGCGGACCAAGCTTCGCATGCTTGAACAGCCACGGCAACGCATCACCGCCTGAGCCTGAGAATTCATTCGCGATCATCACCTTCGGCCCGTAAATTCCCGCATTCGGCGTGTGCTCGACCTTCCCGTACCGCGGCGCCCAGTACGACTCAATGTGCCGCCCCAGCACTTCCACAAAGTAATCGGCCACCTGCCCGCCTGCGTTGAACCGCTCGTCAATCACCGCCCCCTGCTTGTCCATCTGCGCGAAGTAGTAGCGATTGAAATTCGTAAATCCACCCGCGCCCGTGTCGGGCAGATACACATACGCAAGCTTGCCGCCCGAGAGCTGATCCACTTTCTTTTGATTGCCCTCGATCCAGTCCACGTTCCGCAGCGCGGCTTCGCTCGCAATCGGAGTCACCGAAATGTCCCGCGGCTTTCCATCCTCTCCGGCGATGCGAATGCTGATCACCTTGCCCGCCGTACCTTCCAGCGGCTGCTGGATATCCATATCCGCCGTCAGGTCCTGCCCCTCGATCGCAAGAATGCAGTCACCCACCTTCACATTCAGCCCCGGCTGCGCCAGCGGAGCTTTATCCCGCGGATTGAATTCCCCGCCCGTATAAATCTTCGCAATGCAGTAGCGGTTGTTCTTGATCTCGTAGTCCGCGCCCAGCAACCCGCCCGGCACATGCTTCGCATCTGGAATCTGCCCGCCATTCCCGCGCAGATGTCCCACCGAGAACGCACTCAGCATCTCCTGGAAGATATAGTTCAGGTCTGCGCGCGATGCGATCGACTCCACGTACGGCTCGTACTTCTTCTCATCCGCCACCGTGTTCGTTCCGTGAAAATTCGGATCGTAGAAGAACGCGCGCTCGATCCGCCACACCTCGTGGTACATCTGCGCCCACTCCGCATGCGGCTCCACGCGCATCTTCACATCCGCAAACGACAGCGCGCCTTCCCCCGCCTTAACCGGTGCATTCGCCGGCACAATCACCCACGTCGGCTTCGCTCCGCCTCCAGGAGGTGGCTCACTGCTATCCGGACGCGGATGCCCCAGCGCCAGCAGCATCTTCTCGCCGTTCGCCGACAACTCGAACCTCTCTACATGTTCGGCCAGTTTCTCCGTCTTCCGTTCTTCCAGTGTCCAGCGGCTCAGCGTCGCATTGCGGTCCGCGAATCGTCCGGAATCTCCTATCTCCGTGAAATAGATGCTCCCCTTCAGCCCGCCCGTGACGCTCTCATAGACACCCGCCGGCAGCGGCAGCGCCACAATACGTTTCTCAATTCCGTCAAGGTCCACCTTCACTGGCTTTGGCGCAGGCTTGGCATGCGCCTTCTCGTCGCCGCTGCCTTCCTTCGCATCGGCGCCCTTGTCGTCGCTCTTCTTGCCTTCCGCCTTCTCTTCCGACGGAGCTTTCTCGTCGTCCATCTCCGGCGCAATCGGTGATGCCGTTTCCGCCGCCAGCGTCAGCGCGTAAATGTTCGATGTCACCTGGTAGAGATCGCTCGTCATATCAAGCCCATCCGACGTCGCGCCCTCATTCGTGCTCGTAATGAAGTAGAGATACTTCCCGTCGCGGTCAAAGGCCGGCTCTCGCGAATCGCCCATCTCGCTCGTCACCTGCGTCGATTGCCCCGACTCTACCGAGTACAGGAAAACCGAATGCAGGTGATTCTCCATCGACCGCGGATATGCAATCCACTTCGAGTCCGGCGACCACGCAAAGTCAAACGTGCCGCTGGAAAACCCGCCATACACATTCTTGTCGTTGACCACCGTCAGCTTGCCCGTCGTCGTGTCCAGCATGTACGTCTTCAGCCGATTGTCGTAAAACGCAATCTTCTTTGAATCCGGCGACCACTTCGCGTCGAAGTAGTAAGCAGGCTCCGTCGCCAGTGCAAATTTTTTCACCGCCGCCGCTCCCGCCACGGCATCGCCTGTCTGCGGCGCCACGTCGAGCTGATACAGCCCTGACTCATCTGAGAAGTACGCAATCGACTGTCCATCCGGGGACCATGCCGGCTCGCGCTCCATCACCCCCGGCGTTTTCGTGATATCCCTTGTTGGTCCGTGCTTCGCCGCCACCGTGAAAATATCGCCATGCGCCTCGATCACCGCCCGCACACCCGTCGGCGAAATCGCCGCGTTCTCCAGCTCGTCGCCAACACTCTCAATCCGCGCCCGCACCTCCGGCAGATCCGCATCCATCTCGATCGGCACCAGCTTGCTCGTTCCCGACTTCGTGTCGAAGAGATATATCTCGCCCAGCCGGTCGTACACCAGCGTGCCGCCCTCTCCATGCAGCGAGCGAATATCCGGACCGTCATTCCTGAGCGCCTCTGTCACTGCCTTCGATGCCGGATCGTATTTGTAAATCGTCGCCTTTCCCTTCCGCGACGAAAGAAAGTAAATCTTCCCTCCTGCATACACCGGTGAAAAATCCGACGAAATCTCATGCGGAATCTCAACCGAATTCAACCCCGGCAGCGTCGTGATCCATATCGTGCTCGCGCGCCCGCCGTGATAATTGCCCCACGCTACGTACGACATGTAATCGAATCCATACGCCGGAGGCAGCGGCGAGTACGCAATCTCCTTCCCGTCCGGCGAAAACTGCCCCTGGTACGCCATCGGCAGCGGCATCGGTTTCGCAATTCCGCCCTTCGCCGGCACTTCGTAAAGCTGCGTATAGCGGCTCTGCGAAATTCGCGTCGACCGGAATACAATGTCCTTCCCATCCGCCGTCCAGGCCACCGCAAAATCCGCCGCTGGATGATACGTCACGCGAAATGGAATGCCGCCCTCCGCCGGAATCGTGAACACATCGGTGTTTCCGTCGTAGTCGCCCGTAAACGCAATCATGCTGCCGTCGGGCGAAAACACGGGATCGGTTTCAATGCCAACGCCCGTCGTAAGCCGCCGTGCCACGCCACCTGCCCGCGGCACCGTCCACAGGTCGCCTGCGTATCCAAACGCAATCAGATCCCTGCTCAACGCTGGATGCTGAAAGATGTGCGGCTTGGTGGCGGCGCGAGCTCCCGCCGGTTCAACAACTCCAAGTACGATCAGGAAAACAGCAATGCAAGCTGTCAAAGGCAGGCGCAAGGCACGCATCAGAACCCTCCGGGAAGCTACTGCAGGATAGCCAACATCTTACAGCCCGCTCTGCCCGCATGCCTTTTGAAAAGTTCCGAATGCAGTCAGGCGCAGCCGCAACCCTCGCCGCGCCACGCACGCCTTCCTTCAACAATTAGAATCGGCACTGCGATGAGCGCCGCCACTGTATCCACCCAGCGAATCTGCCACATTGCATAAATCGCAAGTGCCGCCAGCGTCACGCCCGCCAGATAAGCGCATGTGGCGGACTGCGTAGCATCCGCCGCCAGAGCGCGATTGTTCATGCACCGCGCCTGCCTCCGCTTCATCCACGCCAACACCGGCATCACTACAAGCGCCAGCGCCGTAACCCCGATGCCGACGCAACTTGCTTCTATCGGCCTGCCGCGGCCCAGCCACGCAATACACACCACCACCGCTGCCAGTGCAAACAACAGCACCGCCGCCGCCCGATCCGCATACGTCTTCTTCAGCGCAAATCGTGGCAAAAACTGCAGCAGCACCACCGTCGCCGAAAGCATCTCCACCAGGCTGTCCGACCCGAACGCCAGCAGCGCCACACTGTGTGATTGATCCGCCGCCCACAACGACGCACCGCACTCCACCGCCATCCACGCCAGCGTGATCCACTGCAGCCACACCACCTGCCCCGGCAGCGCAACCTCGGTCGCGCAACCTCCGCAACATGCATTTGGAGGATCTGACTGCATCACAGAGAGAGCTGCTGACTCAATGCATCTCCGGCTGATATTCCGGCCGCTTCGCCTTCGGTGAAACGTCAGTCGTCACCTTCTGGCCGCCGCTGTTCGCGCTCTTCGCATCGGTCGGGCCTACCGCCGTAATGCCCGTCACCACCGGATGCTTGTTGCCCCCCACAACCCGCGTATCGCTCGATTGAATGTTCACCACAACCGGACGCTTCGATGTCGGCGCGGCTTGTCTATTGCCCGCATAGAAGTACTGCGTGTCCGATGAAGTGCCGTTCACTACCTCAACCTTCATCTGCGGCGACTCTTTGCCGCTCCCGGCCGGCTTTTTCTCTTCGTTGAACACGACCTGTTTCGTCGATGATCCGTTGATCACCTCAACGGAGTGCCCGGCGTATTCAGGCCGGTACGCCGCGCGCTTCGCCCCTTTGCGGCGCGCTGCTTTTGAATATCTCTTCCGCACCACGCGATGATGCGCTTTGGTCTTGTGTGCGGACTTCGCAGGCACTTTCGCCGCTGCTGATTGATTCGCAGCACTCTGCTGTGTCGTTTGCGGCTTGCCCTGCTGACCCGCCATCAACGTCGCGCTAAGAACGAATGGAAGACTCGCCCTCAAAAAAGTCAGCTGCATCCCGGCACCTCTTCGTCAATCAAGCACGGCAGTCACGCTATTCCTTCAGCGTCACTGAAATCTTGCGCGCGTCGCCACCCGCCGATGCAATCGAAATCTCGCCCGTAGCTTTCTTCCGGATGCTCTTGAACTTCTCGCCCCACTCCACCAGCACCAGCGCATCCGGCGTCAGCAGTTCATCCAGCCCCAGCGTTTCCAATTGACGCTCGCCCTCCAGCCGGTACACATCCAGGTGGAACAGCTTTACCGGCTTGCCTTCACGCGTTCCGTCGTATTCATGCAGCAGCGTAAAGGTGGGACTCGTCACTTCGTCGGGCTCCGCGGCGTCCAGCGCCTGCGCAATGCCCTTCACCAGCGTCGTCTTGCCGGTGCCCAGTTCGCCTCGCAGAATCAGCAACTGCGGCGGCGCCAGCAGATTCACCAGCTTGCGCCCCACTTCCACAGTGTCGGCGCCGCTCTTTGTTACGAATTCGTGAATCCGTCCTTCGGCGACTGGCGAATCCTTGCTCATTCCGTAACCTCTGCGGAGCGCGCAGCCAAAGAGGATTGCAGCCCCTGCAACCAAACATACCCTCTCGGATGCCCTTTCGGAAAGCGTAAAGGCCGAAACTGAAACGCGCGAGAAAAATATTTCAAACTGTCCGTCGCAAGCAGCGTCCGCTCATCTGTGTCCATCACCGCAAGGTCGGCGGCAAACCCATGCAAATAAACCGCTGCCTCCACCGCGCGCGTAACATCGTCTTTGAACTGCGCCAGCAGCCCGGCAATCACGCCCGTCAACAGATCGCCGCTGCCTCCCTTCGCCATTCCGGGATTCCCCGATGTGTTCACTGCCACGCGCCCATCCGGATGAGCGACGAGCGTGCGCGATCCCTTCAGCACCAGCGTCACGCCATGCATCCGCACAAATTCGCGAGCCGCTCCAAGACGATCCACCTGAATTTCTTCAATACTCTTTCCCGCCAGCCGCGCCATTTCACCGGGATGCGGCGTCAACACCACCGTGCGTCCCGCTTTCGCAACCTCCCTCATCTTCTCCATCAAAAACGGATTTGCCGCCATCGTATTCAGTCCGTCCGCATCGATCACCACCGGAAGCTTCGTATCCGACAGAACCGCCTCCAGCAGAATCTCCACGCCCGGTCCCTGACCCAATCCAGGCCCGACCGCTATCACCGACTTGCGCTCAATGAGCTTTTCAAACTGCTGTGCCGTGACCGCCTTGCTGGCCAGTTCTCCCGTAGGACTCGCCACCATCGGCAGCGTCATCAGCTCCGGAGCGAATCCCGATACCTGCGCAATGATCGGGCTCGGCACAGCCGCCGTCACCAGTCCCGCCCCGGCCCGCATCGCCGCCATCGATGTCATCGCCGGCGCACCGGCCTTACCCAGCGACCCGCCAATCACCAGGACATGTCCAAACTTTCCCTTGTTTGAATCCGTCGCGCGCGGTTGCTCCACCAGCGCGTGCGATCCACCCGCCCAGCTCAATCCCAGCTCTGAAACAATCGCCTCTTCCGGAGATCCAATCGGCGCCACCACCACAGGCTGATCCCACCGCCGCGTCAACTCCCCAAAAAGATGCGCCGGCTTCGGCGCCGTAAATGTGATCACTGCATCCGAAGGAAACGTAACTTCGGCCACCCTGCTGCTAGTCGCATCCGCAGGCCAGCCTGACGGCAGATCCACAGACAGAAACGGTGCCTCGCTCTCACGCGCCCACTCCAGTGCAGCCAGCGCCATTCCTTTCATCGGCGGCTTGAATCCCGTGCCCAGCACCGCATCAATAATGAGATCGGTCACAAGCGCCGCGCGATGCGCCTTCAACTCTGCCGCGGAATTCACTTCATACAGATACCGATTCGGTGAGAGACTCAACTCGCGCCACGCCGTCGCCGCATCGCCCTTCAGCTCATATTGCGAACCCAGCAGCAGCGTCGTTACCTCCAGGCCGGCCTTCGCGAGAAGCCGCGCCGCCATCATCCCATCGCCGCCATTGTTTCCCCGCCCGCACAGCACCGTTACACGCCGCGCCCGGGGAAACACCTCCCGCGCAAACGCATCCACCGCCGCCGAAGCCGCGCGCATCAGCTCAATCGACGCCACGCCATAGCGCTCCGTCGTCACCCGATCGCACGCCTGCATATCCTCAGCACTCAGAACCTTCATCGCAACCATCCTAACGCCCCTGGGTTAATCAAGGTTCGTTGATGCTCTACAACGAAAACTGCATTCAAGCGACAACCCAGGGAATCGCCCCGCATTACGATGACGCAACCCGTCACGAACAACTCCGGTTGTCTCTCGAAGCTTCCGCATCGGCGGTCACTCCTTCAAGTTGGAGTGGTTTTGTGTCAGGGCACGACTTTTCAGTCGTGCCGCAAAGCCGCCAAATATTCTTCGGGCTGTTCAGCCCCTGAGGGAAGTTTCCGGTTGGACGGTCATTCCACCGCTTCACGCCTTTCGTCCCGGAGGGACGAAAGGAAAATAGCCCCGGGTGAAACCCGGGGAAAGCAGCGCAATTCCAATTCGCGCCCCGTAGGTGGCGCTGCGCCCCTAGCTGAAGTTTCCCCACCGAGGGTGATCCTCGAGTAACCGCGTTGTGATGCATTAAGCTGTGCGACTCACAAGTATGATGTCATCAGTCCGATGAAGAACCGCAATAGGCTAGGCGTCATTTTCTTCCTGCTGACACTCAGCTTCACTGGGTGTTCTTTGATTCCGCGCAATGTGTCGATGGATGATCCTAGAATTCAGCCGTTGCTCAAGGCAGCAGCTAAGTTTGACCGCGCGGCCTACGGCTTCACCCCCATCCCCAAGGTCGCTGAAGTCCGCTGGGAATCTAAACCAATGAGCACGTATGACGCCATGCTGCACATCTCCTCGAAGACTTCACGGACGATTGCTTTCCGAAAAACAGATGATGGCTACCGGTGGATCGGCGATCAGGAAACCTTCCAAGGTCCTGGGATGTACAAGACCGTTGACGGCACATTCCATGAAGAATTCACCCTCACTTACGAGATTGAATCGGTCTCTGGAGTTGCAAAGAATCAGTTGAATATTACCTACAGGGGTGAAAATTCTAGATTTCTTTGGCCGAAACGCTTAACCCTCTCAGACGTCAAGCCAACATTGCGCGCGTGGGGATATTAGGGAAGAACGTCGACAATTGAGAACTATCGCTAGTTCTCGCCCCTTTCGAATACTTTCTGGTCCGATCTCCCCATGTTGCAAATCTACCAATCCTCGCCCACAAAAAAATCGGCCCCCGTCATTAACGGGGGCCAAGTTGCCTTGGTTCTCTCGTGTTGCGAGAGCTCTATTGGCGGCCAACGGCGGGGTAGCCGTCGGCGCGGAAGGGAGCCTCAGGGGGGTGGCTACTCAGCATTACTGCTGCACCGCACCGGTCGAGGACGCCATACCATGGGGGGATGTGGTGCCCTGGGCCGCCAAACTGTTTTCCATCAACATGATGTGTACAGTGCTGGGAACCCGCTCACGGTGGTGTGCTGCCACAGGCTTCGCGCCATTCTGATCGGGCGAAGTATTGCTGGCAACTTCCGTGGTCGGTTCCGTGATCTGGGCGTTGCCCAGAGCCACTGCGTGCATCCGGTAGACGGGAATCTCATGTTCCGTTACGAGGTAGCGCTGCACAGCTGCTGCCTCACGCTGCGAGTTGGCGATGCCAACCGATCCCGAAGAAGGAGACCGGGCTTCGATTTCAATGATGTATCCCTGATGACCTTCCAGGCTCTTCGCCATGTCATCGAGCTTTGCCTTCGCATCTTTCGACAGCATCGGGCTGCCATTGCGGAACGGCACTTCAACGTCGGTGATCGGCTTGTAGGTATCGAGGCCGCTGACCGTTGTGTTCAACGAGTCAACGTGACCTGAAGCAGTCATCGCTGTCTCGTTCGCTTTCTTCGCCTGGTCGTCGGCTTGCGTGGCTACCTGGTTCGCCGCATCGGCCGAGTCCTGCGCCTTCTTAATGCCGGCCGTCGCGCGAGCATCCACGTCCTTGATGTCGGATGCGTTCTTTGCGTTCACCTGGTCAAGCTCGGTGAGGCGATCATTGATCGGATCCAGCCGCTTCTTCACCCACTTCTTGCGGGCCATCGGATTGACCCGACCCCAGAATCCCTCTTTATCTTGCGGAATTGGCTGCATTGCGGCTGCGGGGGGAGTCGATGTCGGTGCCTGCTGCGCGGTCGTTGGCGCACTCTGGGAGTTATCAGGCTGCGTCTGAGCCATCGCGGGGATCGCGATCGCCGAAGCCAAGGCCAGAACTGCTACCTGGCTGGGAAACAGTATGCGTGCTCTAATTTGCTTTTTCATTTTTTTCTAACCCCTGATGATGCGATTGCCGCAATCCTTCTGCGGGTGAGCAGGTGTGCTGCTCGCCCTCCTGTCTTGCATGGGGGATGCCAAAGAGAATGACGCAGTGGGCAATCTAAATAAACCTATTTTTTTGTGTGCTTTATAAGCGGCATCGCCGGTCGGGCACCGGGTCTTGCCATTTCGACTCGGGGTAACAAGAAAGTAATTTTTACAGCGAAGAGTAAGTCTTACCCGGTAAATCGAGCTTCATCTCTAATTGGCATCGACATGAACGATGCGGATTTCCGGATATGCTCCGTTCCAGTCCGGCGTCACCGCGTCGAAAATCAAACGAAAATCCCGCCCGCCTCCCGGCTTCAGTGGAGCAGCCGACACCGGCTCCAGATCCACATAAGGCTCGCGCGTCCTGATCAATTTCACCGGCTGGGTTTCGTTTTGCGCCACTTCGTTGGCGGCATTCCTGAAAAGCACCTGCGCCAGCACACCCGAAACCGTCTTGTTCCCTGTATTGGTGATGTGCCCGTCGAAATACGTCACCTTCCCGCCAGCGAGATTGCTGCTTTCGCTCATCTTCACGTCCGTGATCGGCAAACTGGCAGCATAAGGATCGGGCTTGGCCGAAATCGGCGTAACCGTCGCCGTTCCCTTGCTGCGCTGCATCGTGAAAATGACAATCGCCGCGACAATCAAAACCACCGCCGCGGCAATCACCATCGGCAACCAGTTTCGCTCGCGCGGTTCCGTCGGAGGAACAAGTTGAAGTCCGGAACTCACGAGCGGATTCTACACCTTGCCCGTTCTGCTCTTCACCTATAACGGGTCAACCCTCTAAGGATCCGGCTCTGATCCGATTGGAAAAGTTGGCGTCCTGGCGCATGTGTCCGCGTGCGCATGCCCCGGTGCGTTAGCACCATCGTCAGCGCAGACTTTGTAACAAGGGCACGGCTCGGGGAACCCATTTATGGGTCGCGGGCCGTAATCGCAAACAAAACGATGGAGGGCTTTTCAGCCCCTGCGCGTCGGCGGTCGAGTGATACGGCCTTATTGTTAAAGCCGTGCGCAAGGGATTCCATTCCTCCGCCTGAAACGCGTACACTGTCCCGACCGGTCCTACCCACGGAGGTTCCATGCCCAAGTACGTCATCGAGCGCGAAATTCCCGGCGCCGGCGCCCTGTCTCCCGATCAACTCCAGGCCATCTCCCAGACATCCTGCGGAGTCCTAAGCAAACTTGGTCCCGAAATTCAATGGGTCCACAGCTACGTCACCGGTGACAAGATCTACTGCATCTACATCGCGCCCAACGAGCAGCTGGTGCGCGAACACGCCAGGCAGGGCGGATTCCCAGCCAACTCCGTCGCCGAAGTAAAGTCCATCATCGATCCCACGACCGCCGAAGCCTAGCAAATACTTGTCACAACCCTGTCGCTCTGCCGCCGAACAACCACCAACGGCGACCGCGACGGCGTGCGTCCTCTCCACGTGACGTGCGTAACCAATCAGTTAGCACTTTTGGTTGATTCACAAATCGATCGAATTGAATCTAAATTGTGACATCGTGCTTCGGGTCCTCGCGGCGATCAAAAGCTCGTCGCGATCGTGGAAAGGCAACAGGCATGAACACCTCCCTCAAGGCAGTTTCAATCCGGCCCCACCGCAAGGAAGAACTGGTCTACCAGGTCGTCACCGTCGCTGCCATGGTCACGCTCCTGGCGAGTGTCTGGATCTTCTAGCTGCTCCACGCCACACTGCATGCCGCCGCTGCGCGGGCGCTTCCTATTGGATGTTTCCCGCGCGACCACCCGCATCTGCCGATTCCCCGCGCAACTTCGCTCCCCGGATCAGCGCTACAAGATTCCATCCAACCGTCGAAAAAATCACCACCAGGAATACCGCAATCAGTAACGGCGAAAGCCGGAAGGCCCCATCGCGCGCACTCTGGACAATTGACCGCTGCAGGTAGAGAAACAGGCACAGCATCTCACTTTTTATCCACGCGACCATCAGGATGGTCTGATCCTGGATGAACGGCAGATTCGCCTCAGTCACACGCACCGGAAGGTTGTACCGCCGATACCGTATGCTGCCCAGAACCGTCAGCAGCAGGTAAATCCCTGTCGCGACCACAGGCAAAAACCACAGAAACCCCGGCGATCCCCACGCATTCGGCTGCCCGGAAATATCAAAATGTGTCGGAATTCGATCCGGCAGCCTCTCCGGCCCATGCAGCGCCGAATACGTGAACCAGAAAAGAATCGCCAGCAACCCAAGACAAATCGCTTCCAATGTCTTGCGCATCCGAATCCTCTTTCACCGACTCAGCCGCAAATATACATCGGATCATGATTCGATACGCCGGTTCTTTGATCCCTGTTCCCTACGTACGGCCCATCGCCGTCTCCACCAGCAGCCAGGCATTCAGCCCTGCGATCACCACCGCCGTCGTCCACGCCAGCACTTTGAGCCAACGCGCGTTCACAAACTCGCCCATCTTCGCGCGATCTCCCGTAAAGATCACCAGCGGAACCACCGCAAAGCTCAACTGCAGCGATAAGATTACCTGGCTCAGGATCAGCAGCTTCTCCGTCCCGCGCTCGCCGTTGATTGCCACCACAATGATGGTCGGAATGATGGCCAGGCCCCGCGTAATCAGCCTGCGCAGCCATGGCGATACTTTCAGGTGGACAAATCCTTCCATCACGATCTGCCCGGCCAGCGTTCCCGTGATCGACGAGTTCTGCCCCGACGCCAGCAGTGCCACCGCAAACAGCGTGCTCGCACCCACCGCTCCCAGAAGCGGGCTCAGCAGCTTGTACGCATCCTGGATCGCCGCCACATCATAGTGACCGCTGCGATAAAACACCGCCGCCGCCACAATCAAAATCGCCGCATTCACAAACAAGGCCAGCGTCAGCGCCAGTGCCGAATCCACATTCGCCATGTGGATCGCCTCGCGCTTCCCCTCCGGCGTGCGTTTGTAGCGCCGGCTCTGCACAATCGACGAATGCAGATAGAGATTGTGCGGCATCACCGTCGCGCCAAGAATCCCGATCGCGATATACAGCATGTCGGGATTCATAACGATCGAGGTCGATGGAATGAAGAGATTGCGCAGAACCGGCCAGTACTCCGGCTTCGACAGAAACATCTGCACGCCGAACATCCCAATGATCGTCACGATCAGCGCAATTACCAGCGCCTCCACATAGCGGAAGCCCCAGCGCTGCAACAGCAGGATCAGCAGAACGTCCGTCCCCGTAATCAGCACGCCGTAAAACAGCGGAATGTGGAATAGAAGTTCCAGCGCGATCGCCGAGCCGATCACCTCCGCCAGATCGCACGCCGCAATCGCGATCTCCGCTCCTATCCACAGTGAGACGCTGACCCAGCGGCGGTACTCCTCGTGGCATAGCTGCGCCAGGTCGCGCTCCGTCGCCACTCCCAGCTTCAGCGCCAGGCTCTGCAGCAGAATCGCCATCAGGTTCGACAGCATGATCACGAACAGCAGCGTGTACCCGAAACGCGATCCCCCCGCAATGTCCGTCGCCCAGTTTCCCGGGTCCATGTAGCCCACAGAAATCAGGAATCCCGGTCCCAGAAATCCCAGCAGCCGCCGCCAGTAAACGGGCGACCGCGAGATTCTCACGCTCGCGTGGACTTCGGGTAGGGAAGGCTCCTGGAGCCCGATGGAATTGGAAAGTTTTGTGGCCATAAAGGCAAAAGGGGAACAGCTCGCGGCACTACTTTTCCAGTATGCCACATGTTAATCATGGTTAATATAATTTTCTTATTTCTGATTACCTAAGACGCCTCCGGGCGCAGCCATACCGCTTCCGCCGCCGGTCTTCCGAGGATCGAATTCCCCGCAGCTAGCTCAATCGAAACAGTTTGGTCGTAATTCTGGCTCAGCACGCGCAAATGCTGGTTCGGCCCAATACCCATACGATGCAGAAACAGCAACAATTGGGAGTCCCGCTCCTGCAGGCTGATCACCTGGTACCGCTCTCCCTCCCGCGCCTCCGAGAGCGGTATCTCACCCCGCTTCTTGCGCTCCGCCGGCCTCACCGGTAGCACCGCATTGCCGTGCGGACACGCCCCGCCCTCTCCCAGCTTTTCTCTCAGCTTCGCCTCAAAGGCCGGGGATACGGCATGCTCCAGCCGCTCCGCCTCGTCATGAATCTCGTACCATGCCATTCCGAACACCTCGGTCAGCATTCGCTCAATCAGGTGATGCCGCAACGCCGTCCGGTATGCTGTCTCCCGCCCGGTTTCGGTCAACCGCACGATCCCGTCTTCTCTGATTTCGACATACCCATCGCGCCGCAGGCGCTTCAGCGCCATCGTCACCGCCGGGGCTGAAACCTCAAGCCAGTGCGCCAGCGTCGCCGGAATCACCTGGTGCCCCTCAGCCTCAGCCTCCAGGATGGCCTTCAAATAGTTCTCTTTCGAAACCTGAATCGCGTCTTTCATGGCTCTTCACATTAAACGCCGCCGGAGCAGCTTTCAGCTATCAGCCTTCAGCTTTTAGCTAGGTTCGTCTGCATTGGAACAGTGCGGAATAATTGCCCAGTGCCGCGATCATCGCAGAGAAGGTGAAAGTTCCGGATTGGCCACGATCCACTCGGAATGAAATAAAACGCGAGGAAGCGTTCTGGGCATGAGACGATTTCGCATGGGGACGGTGCATGTCTTTGACGACTCTGGAGAAGACTCGCAGACAAGAAAAAGCGATGGCAGCGGATGCAACGCAGAGGACAGCTGCTGGAACTGCTTTTGAACGCTTCAATCTGGGTCGGAAGCTACTTCGTGGTTAGGTTGGCTCATGTAGTTCTTTTCAAGTTCGGCTGGGCGAAGTCACCAGGTTCAACCTCGTGGGAGGACGTCGTCATTTGGACCGTTACTGGATTCATAGTCGGTGCAATCGAATGGTCTGATTTGAAACGGAGATTCCGTAATCCTCCGCCAGAGGAAGACTGGATGGCAAAATGAAGCGGTACGGCCATCTCCTCTGAGTTTGCCGCTCTTGGCGAATTACCGCCAATGCTGAAGTTTCGCAATACGGACGTCCCGTTCGAACCATCCGGAATTCTGTGGCCAATCAAAAACCAGCTCTCCGATCGAATCGAAGAGCCGGCTCAATCACCAACAAAGCTGAAATCTGACGGCTGATAGCTGATGGCTAAAATCTAGCAGCTGTCTTCCTCACTTCACCCTGACCTTCGGCTCCACGCTCAATCCCGGCCTCAGTTCATGGTTCGGATCTTCCTTGTTCAGATCGTCGAAATCGATCCTGACCGGCAGCCGCTGCACCACCTTCACGTAGTTGCCCGTCGCATTCTCCGGCGGAAACAGCGAAAGCACCGAACCCGTCGCGCCGCCAATCTGCGTCACGTGTCCGTCGTAGCTCTTGCCTGTCGCGTCCACGCTGATCTCCACGTACTGGCCCGCAGACATGTGCTTCAACTGTGTCTCCTTGAAGTTCGCCGTGACCCACAAGTCTTCCAGCGAGACCAGCGTCAGAAGGTTCTGTCCAACCGATACGTTCTGGTCGATCTCCACACTCTTCCGCGTGACGATTCCCGCCACCGGCGCCACGATCTTGCAATAACTCAGGTTCAGATTCGCCTGGTCAAGCTGCGCCTGCGCCTGTGCAACCTGCGCCAGGGCCTGCTTGGCACGTGCCGACTGCGCCGCCACCTGCTGCGGACCGCTCTGTGCGTTCTTGTATTGCGCTTGCGCCGCGGATGCCTTCTCATTGGCAACCCGCACTGCATCTTCAGCAGCGCGCTCCGTTGCATGCGCGTTTTCCACCGCCGCCTTTGCTGCATCCGATGCGGCCACGGCGGCGTCGTATTGTTGCTTGCTGATCACGTCCTTCTCAACCAGCGGCTTGTAGCGATCAAGATCTTGCTGCGCTTTCAAAGCGTTCGCTTCTGCCTGCACCACCTGCGCATGCGCCGCCGCTACTTGCGACTGAGCCTGCGAAATCGAGGCCGTCGCCGCGCTCACATCCGCTCCCGCCGAACTCAGGGTGCTGCCCGTATTGATCGAGGTGATCGGCACATTCACTTTCGCCGCGGCAGCCGCCGCTTTCGCGCTCTCCAGCGCGGCCTGCGCATTCTCCACCGCCACCTGGTAATCCCGAGGATCAAGCTCTGCGATGGGGTCGCCCCTTTTCACCATTTGATTCTCATCGACATCCACGTGAATCACCTGGCCGGCAATGCGCGAGCTGATCTGGATCAGATGTCCATTGATCTGCGCATCGTCTGTGTCTTCGTAGTAGGTGGAGTGCCACCAGAAGCCGAGTCCTACCAGCACCAGGACCACCACCACCACGATGATGATTCCTCTGCGGCGAGAAGGAGGCGGCGTCACTTCCGTGCTCTCGTCGCGCGGCGCCTGCACTGTTGTTGTGGTTGTATCCGCCACGTTTACTTCCCTCCAAGGTATTTCGAGTAGTCCTGTCCAGCACCCAGCGCCCGCGCCAAACTCAGCTTCGCCACGTTATCTCGATAGAGGCTGGAAACATACTGATCATTGGCCTGCGCCACCGACTGCTGCGCCTGGCTTACCGCCAGGTTGTCGCTCACCCCGTTGGCGTAGCGCTGCTGTGCATCGCTCAACTCTTCATTCGCCAGGTCCACGCTTGACCGCGCAACCTGCACCTGCTTCTGCGCCGCCTCAATATCCAGCAACGCGTCGCGCACATCCGCATCTACCTGGGCGTTCAAATCGCTCAACTGTGCCTTCTGCGTATCCAGCTGCGCCTGCGCAATCTGGGCCTCGCCGCGCAGCCCGTATTCCTTGAACACCGGCACGCTCAACGTTCCCTGTGCATCGCCGGTTTCGTGCGAATGCCGCACGTTCACGCCGATGTCGCCGTAATCTCCGTCAAACTTGACCGTCGGATACCGATCCGCCGTCGCCGCCTTGCGCTGCTCTTCATACGCACTGGTCTGCTCCAGCATGGCAGCCAGGTCCTTGCGGTTCGCATGCGCCTGCTTGATCGTCGCATCCACATCGAGCTTGTCAAACACCGCGTAAGGCGCCTTGTCCGACAGGTTGAACTTCTGCTCCAGCGGCAATCCGATTGCCCGCGCCAGCGCCAGCTTATCCTTCTCCAGGCTGTTCTGCGCCACAATTAATTGCTGCTGCAGGGATTGATAGTCCACCTGCGCTCGTAGCACATCCAGTCGCGGCGCCGTTCCCGCGTTATGATTCGCGTTCGCCTGGTCCAGCGAAACCTTCGCCGTCGCCACCTGTGCCTCGTAGCTTTCCACGCGCCCCTGGTCGGCCAGCACCAGCATGTACGCGTTGCCCACCGTCAGCACCACCATGTCCTGCGCGTCCTGCGCTGAAAGTTCCGCCGACTTGAACTGATGCTTCGCCGCCATATACGTGTGCAGCGCCTTCAGATCCACGAGCGACCAGCTCAGCGATGCCCGCAGATCCGTATAGCCGAAAGGCCCGATAATCGTGGGAAATCCCGGAATCCGCAACCCCTCGGCCGCCAGGTCCACCTGCGACACAGCCTCGTGTGCGTTGAATTCCACATCCGGCAACAACGACTGCAGCTCGCTAAACCGTTGCGCCCGCGCCGTCGCCGTTTGCGTCCCGCTCAGAATGGCACCCAGGTTATTCTTGAGACCCCGCTGAATCGCCTCGTCCAGCGAAAGATCGATCGTCTGTCCCGTTGCCTGCCCCACGGCGACGCTTCCCTGAAAACTCTGCGCAGTCGGACTCGTGCTTGTTCCCGGGACCTGCGCAGGCAATTGCTGCGCAAGCGCCTGCGAAGCCGCTGCGGATCCCACCATCAGCGCCAATGTTGCAAAGGCACAAAAATTGTTCGGGTACGTTCTACAGTCTGAGGACATCGATCTCTTTGAAAATCCTGGCTACCAAATCCGCCGGAAAGTTGTTTGCACTCCAATAGATGCCCGATGCGGGCAGGCAGGTTCTTTATCTAGTGTACCGAAACAAAAGCAGTGGGCAGTGGGCAGAGGATAGTGAACAGTGAACAGTGCACAGGGGGCAGTGAACAGTGCACAGGGGATTTTGAACTGGGAACGGTCAACACTTTGCGGCCAATCTTCACACCTACGGAATGAAGTACTCCCTCCGACGACTGGCCATCGGATTTTGCCCACAGCCCACTGTTCACGGTTCACTGTCCACTGTCCACTGTCCACTGTGCACTGTTCACTGCTTTTACTTCGCCGTCGCATGAATCAGCTGCGAAGCCAGCGAGCACAATCCCTGCCGGAAGATCTCCCGCACCGCCTCCGCGTTCCATCCCTCGGCACCCGGCCCGCCATGCCCACCAAGCAGCGCCGCCGTCTCGTCCGCGGAAAGCCCCGCCACCGCCCGCAGTACAAAAATCACCCGCGTAGGCGTCGCCAGGCTTTCAATCCACTTCTTCACGTTATCCCGGTTCGGCCCCGCCAGCATGTGCTCCAGTTCTTCGCGCGAAATCCCCGCCGATTCTAGGTCGTCGTCTTCGATGCAGGTCGCAGTATGCTCCAGACCCTCCGGCGCCGCCAGGCTCCCGGGCTTCCGCTCGGCAATCAAGTCAACCGCCGCCGTACAGAGCGCTCTCCTGCTGTTTCGGCGCCCTTCCCCAGCGTCCCCGGATATATCAGTCCGCGCAATCGCAGTCTCGACCAGCCCGATGCTGTCTTCCCCCTCGCCCACCAGCATCGACGCCATGCTGTACAGACCCGCTGCGATTGTGTCCAGCATTGCATCCGCGCCTTCGAGAACCCGATTGACCGTCGCTTCATCCTTCGGCCGGCCGTCAAGCAGACCGCTTACCTTCTTCGAAAACTCTTCGGCTCCAGCCGGAATCGGCTGCGGGGGAATCAAACTGTCCTTCGCATCCATCATGAGCTCCTCATCCTGTCAAAAGGCGAAATCGCCGAGTCTTTATCCTCAACCCGTCCCCGGTCTCGGGTCAATCCGTCAATCGATGGACACCCGCTTTGGTTCCGCATGCTTTTCGCATCCCTTTAACACTCCCGGTGCCTCTTTCTGTAACCATTGATCGTTCCGACAATACTCGCGCTGCCCATTCCTGTTCCCCCGCAAAACGCTGTAGACTTGCCAACACGGTTCGACTCACGCTCATGGCCAGAACAAAGCAGAAACTGAAGCTCTTCACCGGACGCGACCACTCCTGGATGCAGTTCAATCGCCGCGTCCTCGAAGAGGCTGAAGACCCCTCCAATCCCCTGCTTGAACGGGTCAAGTTTCTCGCCATCACCGGCTCCAATCTCGACGAGTATGTTGAAATCCGCCAGGCCGGACTCATGCAGCGCATTGAAGACGGCTACCGCGAGCAGGGCTACGATGGCCTGCGCCCCGACGAATCCCTCGCCTCTCTCACCGCCGAAATCCACACCTTCGTCGAAGCACAATACCGTTGCTGGAACGGCTCGCTTCTCCCAGAGTTGCGCAAGCAAGGCATCCGCTTGCTCGAGTGGACTGAACTCGACGAAGAAGCACGCGCCTACGCCCAGGCTTACTTTCAACGCGAGGTCGACCCGCTCCTCACCCCCATTGCCATCGACCCCGCGCACCCCTTCCCGCGCGTTCTGAATAAGGCTCTCTGTCTCGCCCTGCTCATGCGCCGCAAACGTAAAAGCTCCGGCCCGCAAGTCCTTGGCGTCGTCACCGTCCCCCGCGCCCTGCCGCGCTTCGTCCGCCTCCCCGCGGAAGACGGCAAATTCGACTACCTCCTGCTGCAGGAATTGATCGCGCAGAATCTCAGCGGCATGTATCGCGGTTACGAAGTCCAATCACGCACTGCTTTCCGCGTCACCCGCAACTCCAACCTCTACTTCGAAGAAGAAGAAGCGCGCTCCCTGCTTGAAACCATCCGCGTCGAGCTCCATAACCGCCGCAAGGGCGATGCCGTGCGTCTCGAAATCGAGACTGGCGCCGACCCTGAAATCGTCGAGCGCCTGCGCGTCAACTTCGAACTCGACGAAGACCAGGTCTTCCGCGGCGATGGTCCCGTCAATCTCTCGCGTCTGATGTTTTTCTACAGCGACATCCAGCGCCCCGACCTCAAGTTCCCGCCCTTCACCCCCAAGCCGCTGCACCTGAGCCGCAAGTCAACCAGCATCTTCGACGAACTGCGCCAGCACGACGTGATGCTCCACCACCCCTACGACTCCTACGATTCCGTCGTCGACTTCATCCAGCAGGGTGCAGAAGATCCCGCCGTCGTCAGCATGAAGCAGACCCTCTATCGCACCAGCCAGGATTCCCCCGTCTTCTCCGCCCTCATCGAGGCCGCCGCCACCAAGGAGGCCACCCTCGTCGTCGAGCTCATGGCCCGCTTCGACGAAGCCTCCAACATCCGCTGGGCGCGCAGCATGGAGGATGCCGGCGTCCAGGTCTTCCACGGCGTCGTCGGGCTCAAAACCCACTGCAAGCTCGCGCTCCTCGTCCGTCGCGACGAAGATGGAGTCACCCGCCGCTACTGCCACCTCGGCACCGGCAACTACAACCCCATCACCGCGCGCTTCTATACCGACCTCAGCCTGCTCACCTGCGATCCGCAAATCACCGAGCGCGTGCACATGGTCTTCAATTACCTCACCGCCCACGCAGAGATCGACGACTACCGCCCGCTCCTCGTCGCTCCGCTCACCATGGCTGAAAGTTTCCTCGGCCTCATCCGCCGGGAAATGGAACACGCCCGCGCCGGCCGTCCTGCGCACATCGTCGCCAAGATGAATGCGCTTCTCGAGCCCAGTGTCATCGAAGCTCTTTACGACGCCTCCAACGCCGGCGTCGAAATCGACCTCATCATCCGCGGCCTCTGCATCCTCCGCCCCGGCGTCAAGGGACTCTCCAGCCGCATCCGCGTCCGCTCCGTCGTCGGCCGCTTCCTTGAACATTCGCGTATCTACCACTTCGCCAACGGCGGCGACGACGAAATCTATCTCGGCTCAGCCGACTGGATGCCTCGCAATCTCTTCGAACGCTGCGAAGTCGCCTTCCCCGTGCGCGATGCTGCCGTCAAGGCCCGCATCCACGACGAGATTCTCCCCGCCTACCTCGCCGACACCGTCAAAGCCCGCGTCCAGCAGACCGATGGAACCTACAAGCGCGCCTCCACCCCCGAGAACGGCCAGCCCTTCTCCGCGCAGGACTTCCTCATGAAGCTCGCCGAGGGCAAAGTCGACCTCACTGCCATCCCCAAAATCAAGTCCATCACTCCGCCCGTCCGTCGCCCCAAAAAGGAAGCCCCCGAAGCCGCCCACGCCGCCGACTGACCCGCCCCCGGCTTCCCACTTTTTCAACAGCCAAACCGCGACGCCCCTCGTGCATCCAACTAAAACGTGTTGGCTGCACCGCGGCATACCCTCGCCGGCAAGCTGCGACTCCCGTGCACACCGCCGTGAATCAGTCACTCATTGCAATCCGACCCATCCCCACCCACGCGGCACTCCGCGCGCAATTCCACAAAACCATCTCGATCAGGAGAAGAATCACATGAAGCCTTTTCTCACAGCCGTTTGCTGCGTCCTCCTCGCCTCCCTTCCCGCACTCGCCCAGAAGAAAACAGCCGAAGCAAAGACCATGACCGATCAGCAGTTCGTCGATCTTGCCGCGCAAACCGATATGGTCGAAGCCAACCTGGGACAATTGGCCCAGAACGTTGCCGCCTCACAGCAGGTAAAGGACTATGGCAACATGCTCGTCACCGATCACACCGCCGACTACAAGCAACTCACCGATGCCGCCAAACAGGCTAACCTCACTGTGCCCACCGCCATTGATGCCGAACACGACAAGATGATGATCGATCCTTTCCAGAAGCTCAAAGGCGCAGCATTCGATCGCAAGTACGCGCAGGAAATGGTCGCAGGACACACCAAAGCCATCGAGATTTATAAAAAGGAATCCGCCTACGCCCAGAACGAAGTCATTCGCTCTTACGCCCAGGAAGCCCTGCCCACACTCGAAAAACATCTCTCCGCCGCAAAAGATCTGGAGAAAGCCAAGCCGTCCGCAAAGTAAAAACCGCGGCATCCCCGCCTGAGGGACTCCACCGGGCTGGTCCGCCCCAACGCAACCAAGCCGACCAGCCCGATAGCCTCCCCCGCCTCCCTAAGTCCTAAGTCCCGGGTCCCTCTGTCCCTCGTCCCTGTCCCTGATCCCTGATCACTGTTCACTGTTCACTGTTCCCTGTTCCTGCGTTTGACGTATCTTCCGTTCGCCGGAAACACTCTCACTGGCAGCGCGGGAGCCTGAAAGGCCCGCCGTCAGGAGAGGAACGCATGATCTCGCGAAGAACGACCCGCCGACCCGCCCCATGGAACACCATCAAGAGCGATTTCAAACACCGCTGGATGCTTCCACTTCGCCGCCTCGAATGGATCTTCGAGTGGATCGCCTATGCCCTCAGCCGATGGAGTTTCCTTGAGGTCCTCGAATACCTCGGCAGCCTCTCCGTCCTCATCGGCGTCATCTTCTACTTCAGCGAGTCCGGCGACCGCATCATGCAGCGCCATTACCAGGCATGGCAGGTCATCAACACCGCCCAGGGCAAAGGCGGCAGCGGCGGACGCATCGAAGCCCTGCAAGAGCTGAACGCCGACAAAGTTCCGCTCGTCGGAGTCGATGCTTCAGCCGCATTTCTTCAGGGCATACATCTCGAGCACGCCAATCTGCTCCGCGCCGACTTGAGCGCCGCCGACCTGCGCGGCAGCGCCCTCGCCTCCGCTCATCTCGATTACGCCAATCTCCACTTCGCCAATTTTCGTGGAAGCAATCTCCAGCGTGCCGTGTTCTCCAACGCAAACATGAGCGACACTGACCTCGTTGGAACCAATCTCGACGGCGCAAAACTTGACGGCGTCGATCTCTCCTCCGCCGATCTGCGTAATGCCGATTTGCAGTCCATCGCCTGGCAGCAGATTGCCGCCATCAAATCCGCCAACATCGCCGGCATCAAAAACGCGCCCCGGGGATTCCGCGAGTGGGCATTAAAAAACGGCGCCATCGAAAACGCCGCCGCCGCCGATTAAGTCGCACGCCCATTGCTACAGATATTGATAACGACCCATCGCGTCCTCGCAGTCCCCCGCGTCGGTCAGGCGCATAGCGTCAGGGCACGACTTCAGAGCTTGCTGAAAAACTCGCTCGGACCACCATCACCGCAGGTTTTGTAACAAGGGCATGGCTTTAGCCAGGCCGAAATCGCGACAAAACACTGAGGACTTTTTAGCCCCTCAGCAATGCAACTTCCAATCAGCAGGTTAGCCTGCCATAGAACCACCACCAGCACCCCTCAGGAAAACCCCCTTCTGTAAACCCTCCCGGACCTGCCCGCATCTAAGTTTGTATAGAGTGAGCATTACAAAACTTAAAAAGTTGGTGATAGATCATGCCTTACGAAATTCCATTGAACGTTATAGAAATCCTTAAAAGTACGCTGTATCTACTCGAGCACACAATCTACCCCGGAAAAGAAGGCAAAACCGTAATTGATCTGAAACGCTGCATCTCCGGAGCCATCGACAAACTCGCGTCGGACGCGCCACAGGCAACCGGCGACTAGAATCACCTCTTCTCCCGATCGCAACCCGCGTGACGAAGATCACCAGATCCAACACCGCGGGAACCTGGATTTGTGGGACCATCGTAGAGAAGATCATGCAGGTATACACCACCATATTTCTCGCGGAAACGCTAACCTCCAACACTTGGATGGCTGAGGAATCGACTGGCGATTTTACCGGCCGCTTTATCGGCGACGTTGAGAACAAGCGCGGTCCCTTCGAGATCAAGCGCATCAGCCTCAAACGCATTTCGAAGCTCGAGGCTCGCAACTGGTTCGCCGACGATCTCCCCTCCGAAGACCAGCGGCGCCGGATGGCCCCGGTCTCGGTGCCGCGGGTTTTGTCTCTGAAAACTGGAAAGCACCAACTCTTCGGGCCGGTGTCATCCTGAGCGCCGCACGCTTGGGGCCCCGTGAACGCACAGCGTTCATGGGGTAAGTGGCGCGAAGGATCTGCTTCTTCATTCGTCACGACTGCGACGAAACCTCTATCTCCGTGAACGTGCACCGCGTTGGACCGCTACATTCGCACATTTCGATCCGAGCCCTGGTCTCGGTCTTAGATCAGGATGAGGGTGCCCCCGGTCCCTCGCTTTTGGGGACCGGGGATGAAGATGACTCCCAGATCACCTCAACCGTCTTGACGCCTTCTCCAACGTGACAGACAGCCCGCTCAACGAATCGCTTCATTCATGGAGCATCCGAACAACGCCAGCCTGTGCCCCGTTTTGCAGGTAATTTTCGCCGCCCGGCGCACAATGGAATCGTGATGGCGAGTGCATCGACTACTTTGATTTTCTTCCATTTACCCTTGACTCGAACCTCAAGTTCCGTGCTCACTACCATGGGTCAAGCCCTTTCCCGTATTTCCGGCTGGCATTTCCTACTCGCGTGCAAGACTTGCGGCACCGGGGATTCCGGGACTGCCCCCTTGCGGCATTCCGGGTGCATTGATACATCCGCTGCCAGTCCACGCGCCTGTCACCTTGCTTCCGTCAGCCGGGTGCCCCCGGTCCCTCGCTTTTGGGGACCGGGGATGAAGACTCCCAGACCCGTTCAACGGACTTGATGCCTTCTCCAAAGCGCCGTCAACCTCTCGCTGCCAAAATACCCGCTAACCCCCTCATTCCATTCGCAAAAAACTTTATCCCGTTTTGCAGGTAATTTTGGCCGCCCGGCGCACAATGGAATCGTGATGGAAACCTCTATTTCCGCGAACCTGCCACTCGCAGACGCCCACACAGCTACCGCTGCTAACTCTATATGGCTCAGACCTCTACAACGATCCTCAATCAGTTCAGACCTTTAGCGATACCCCTGCTCGGTAACCCGATGAATCCAGAAACTTTACTTGGAGAGACCGGGTAATAGGGGTGCCAAACAAGAGGAAGGCACGCAACGAGAATGCGGATTTTTAATTTAGGCCTCCTGAAAGGCCCCGACGAGCAGCGAAACGTGCCAAATGTGCCACCTGAGTTCCTCCCCAGTCTTGCTAAAGTTTGAAGACGAGAGACCTCAACAACGCAGCTCACAACGCGCAGGCCATCTAAGGAGAACACCATGGCAGCAGGCACACCGCAGGTATTTTCAGGAATTACCCCGGAAAAATACGCAACGCTGATGGAGAAGGCAAACGGAGCGGGTGTAGCCATGAGCGGCAACAGCGGACGCGCCACCAAAATGGGCGTCGAAGTCGAGTGGGACTACTCTGCTGAAAAACAGGAACTGGTGCTTACCTGCCATCGCACTCCCTTGTTCGTAAGCGCTGAAGACATCAATGCCCGGCTGCACGAACTCGTGAAACAGGCGCTCCAGGCCTGACCCCGGCAATTCCATCGGGACGCCGCCGTGCCGGTATCGGGGGCGCCGCGGCGCAAAGCAGTTTGACCGCCCGTACTTGCTTTTACAATCGCAACAGTGGCGACTCCCCTGGCCAACCCGCCGAAACTGCGCCAAAGCACATTCACTTGCTCCTGGGCAGTCAGCCCAAGTGCATCGCGATTGCTTCACCTGTGGCACCTCGCAAGCCTCGATGCGCCGACCGTCGCTGTCGTCTGGGCGTTTGCGTTTGCATGGGCTCTCAATGTGCATCTGGCCGCCTGGGTTCCCCTTCTATTGGCGTGCGGCACCTGGACTGTCTACGTCGGAGATCGCCTTCTCGATGCGCGTCGCGCCATCCGCTTGCAGGATCTCTGTGCCCTGCGGGAGCGCCACTACTTCCACTGGCGTCATCGCCGATCGTTGATTCCGATTGCCTGCGCTGGTGCGGCAATTGCTCTCGCCCTCATCGTCGATCGCATGCCCGCCGCGGTCCGCGATCGCAACTCTGTTCTGGCCGCCGCCGCACTCGCCTACTTCTCAGGAGTGCACTCCACAGCCCGCGCTCCCGGCTGGTTGCGAAGACTCATCTCGAAAGAGTTTCTCGTCGGCCTCTTATTCACGGCCGGTTCCATTGCACCTGCGATCGCCCACATCCGTTTCGTCGGTTGGCCGGTCGGCGCGTGCTTCGCCATCTTCGTCCTGCTGGCGTGGATCAATTGCTCCGCCATCGAAAGCTGGGAATCGTCTCGCGTGCCCTCCGCCGTCCTCACACGCACAGCCCTTCTCGGCATCGCCTGCTTTGCCATTTGCGGAGCGTTGGCGCCTGCGAATTGGCGCCTGTCTGCGCTTGCCTGCTCCGCCGGCATCAGCGCCCTTCTCCTGTCGCTACTCGATCGCAAACGCGCGGACATCTCGCCGCTTAGCCTGCGTGCTCTCGCTGACCTGGTCCTGCTCACTCCGCTCCTGGCACTCCTCCTCGGAGCGCTCCACGCATGAGAACCGCAACGATCGCGCTCAAAGTGCAACTCGCCAACAAGGCCGCCAATGCCCCCAACTTCAATCGCCTCGCGCCTTTCTACCGCTGGATGGAGTGGTTCACCTTCGGCCCGTTCCTCTGGAGAAGCCGAATTGCCTTCCTGCCCGAAATGCGCTGCCGAAGATCCGCTCTCATCCTCGGCGACGGCGACGGCCGCTTCGCCGCCCGCTTGCTCGAGGACAATCCGCAAATTCACCTCAACGCCGTCGATGCAAGCGATGCGATGCTGCGCAGCCTCGTGCGCCGCGCCGGCCGCCACGCCTCCCGCGTCCGCACCCAGCTCGCCGATGCCCGACAGCTCAACTTCCAGGACCGCGCCTTCGACCTCGTCGCTACACATTTCTTCCTCGATTGCCTGACCACCGAGGAAGTCGCAATCTTGGCCAGCAAACTCCACACCAGAATGGCTCCCGGCGCGTCCTGGGTAATCTCCGAGTTCGCCATCCCCGACACGTTTTGCAGAAGGCTCCTCGCCGCTCCCCTCGTAGCCGCACTCTATCTCGCGTTCGGCGTCCTGACAGGCCTGACGATCCGGCGTCTGCCGGATCATCGCCATGCCCTTCGCCAAGCAGGATTCATCCTCTCAAACCAGCACAAGTGGCTCGGCGGCCTCCTGGTCAGCGAAATGTGGGAGCCGGTCCCCGCCGCACTCCCGCTCAAGAACGACTTGAGTCGCTGATTCGAAATAAACCTCCCATCCGCGAAATCCAGTAGACCCCGGTGCGCGTTCATCCGGCAGAGTTGTTCTTCGCTCGGCCAGAAATTCCAGGCCGTGCGGTCGTTCCCCAGGTCCAAACGAATCCCAATAGACGTCTTGAGAGGTCACATGAAAATGCTGGAGCTAAACTCATCGGTTGAATCGATCGCGCAGGAACGCCTCGCGCGACGCAAATTCCTCACGCAGGCCGGACTGTTCAGCCTGGGCGCTGCTGCAACCCTCACACTCGGCGGAGCACGCGTCGCGCGTGCCGAAAAGGACTCGTCTGCGGAGTCCGCCCAGGAAGCTGCGCAGGCAAAAGACACGGTGGCGGAAATCTTCACCGCGGCACTCATCGCCGAAGATCTCGCCTCCACCTTCTACTACAACGGATTGATCGGCACCGTCATCGAGGATCCGAACCTTGCCGGCCCCGGTGGCTCGGCAAAGAACGTGACCAGCGCCGGAAACGCGGGCAACGTCAACTATCTTCAGGCTGCGTTCACGCAGGAACTGGACCATGCCGCCCTTTTCCGCTCCCTGCTCGGCATCAAAAACGCCAGCCAGGATCCAGTGCAGACCTTCTACTTCCCCGCCGGCGCCTTCGATTCGCTTTCAGCCTTTACCGGATTGCTGGATGCTCTCGAAAATGCCTTCATCGGCGCGTATCTGAATGCAATCCAGGAGTTCGCCGTCAAGTCTGCCATGGTCCGCTCGGGCGATAGCCGCTGGCATGATTCGGCAGATCGCAGCTATTCTGCAGAAGAGCTTGACTACTTCGCCAAGGTTGCAGCATCGATCATGGGTGTCGAAGCCGAACACCGCGTACTCGGCCGCGTCATCAGCAATTCAAATCCCGCCAACAATCTGGCGTATGAAGGCACTGACGGACTGAACGCTGTCTACAACGGCCCCAAATCCGCTGTCGCAGCTCTCACGCCTTTCCTCACATCGAGCACCGGACCGGGATTCTCCCTTGCAACGGCAATCGCCAATCAGGGAACCGTCTCGCTTCCCATCGCAGGCGGCCCTCCAGCATTCTGATAGAAGTCAGGCAATTCCCTTTCAACCCTCCCCCACCGGCGGCCATCGAATCCTCGACTGTCGCCGGTTTTTCGTCTCATCGCGAGCCTGATGGCTCGCCAGCGTCAGATCATCGCGGTGTCTTCAGGCGCTTATATTGCTCCTCCGTCAGTTGCAGCCACACCCCGCCGCGACCCATCTCCAGTCCGTAATCGAGCGCCTGCCGGTCCTGTAGATCGGCAAAATTACCTACCTTCTCCACAATCGCGCGAATCTTCGCAGGACTGCTGAAGTGGAAACGGCGCGGCAGCGGCGTCTTCAAATCCTCCTCCAGAAACTGGCACATCCAGCCGGTTCGGTACATGTAATACATGTAGATCCGGTGAATCTCGGGCGAGCGGCACTTTGCGCACAATCTCTCACCCGGCGTCGGTGGATCCTCCGGAATCAGGTTTCGACAGCGTGCACAGATTTTGCCGGCTAGACGCATACGGGTCGTTGAAGATCGTTCCCCCATGCGCACGAGTATAAGACGAATAAAAGGCGAAGATTTGCACAGCCAACGCTTTTATCTTGCTTGCTTTAAATCCGCGAACTCGGTCTCGGCGTTTCAAGCCGCTCGCGCTGAACCCGCCTAACCATCGCCTTCGGCCACTCTCGCGATGTTACAAACATGTTAAAATCGAGCTTCAAAGGAAGTGGCTCAACCCTGCCGAACCACCCGCCTCCCTGCTATGAATCTCTACCTGATGCGCCATGCTAATGCTGGAGTTCCCCGCCAGAGCGTTAAGCTCGATGCCAAGCGAGGGCTCGTCGCTGAAGGCAAAGAGCAGTGCATGACCATGGGCCGCATGCTCGGCGCGCTCAAAGTCCAGCCCGACGTCATTGTTTCCAGCCCTTTGAAGCGCGCCCTTCAGACCGCCCAGTTTGTCGGCAACGAACTCGGGTATGAAGGCAAGGTCGAGGTAAGTTCGGCGCTCGACATCGGTGCAACTTACGCCGATTTCCAGAAACTCCTCGGCAAGTACGCCGACCGGCAAGACGTGCTCGTAGTCGGCCACAATCCGAATCTCTTCCAGTTCCTCGGCCGCCTCATCACGGGCAATGGCGGAGCCGGTGTCCGCATGCGCAAAGGTTGCGTTGCACGCATCGACATGGAAAAGCATCCGCCTCTGCTGCAATGGCTTATTGATCCGCGGATGGCCCGCTGGATCTACGCCAGCGTCGCAAAAAGCTCGCGCTCAAAGACTTCGCGGAAATAATCTGCTTCTTTCCTTAGGGACCAAAGTTCCAGCTCCGCGCCAGTCCTGCCCGGCTGCAGTTCCAGGTAGACGCGTTTGGGATATACACGCGCCACTACATCCAGCACGTCACTCGCCCTGTCCTGGTTCAGCGCGACCGCCAGTCGCAACAGCACCACCGCGCGCTCCACATGCCTGTGCTCATCCGGCGGAATATTACGCAGTGCGCGATCGTCCGGCTGCGGACGGCTCTTGCCCAGGTACCGCGCTATGGCCGAAACGATAGTGCGCTGCACCTGCGTGTATCCGTACATCTCCGACATCGACACAATGTATTGCGTGTGCCGATGATGCCCCTGGTGGTTGATGAATTTGCCGGTATCGCGCAGCACCGCCGCGGCTGCGAGCCAATCTTCGTATTCGGGCGGAAGGAGATGCAGCGCCTTCAAGTCGCGGAACAGCTGCACAACATGCGCCCTTACCGGCTCCGCGTGCCGCATATCCACGCCGTACCGCTGCGCCGTCGCCACCACTGACTCCCACCGCTCAATTTCGAATTGCTTGTGAGCCGCCGCGCGATCATCTTGCGCCGCCAGCATCTGCACAAGAATTCCGTCGCGCAACCCCAGCGGCGAATAGCGAAAACCTGCGAGGTTGAAGCTCTCCAGCAGTTCGGCAAAAACCTGCGCCCCCGCGATAATGATCTCAGAACGGCGCGGGCCGATCCCCGGCACGGCTTCCCTCTCGGGCAATGTCATCCGTGAAATCTTTCCCGCCAGTTTGCGCACCATCGCTGCGGGAGCAAATCCATTTGCGCCGGAATTGCGAGAAGTCCGCTTCGCCGACTTCGAAGACTTGCCCGATTTAGCCAATACGGCGGCGCACGCTTCCGATAAGGCCGCCGCCGTTCCTGAAGTGGCGATCACAAGTTGCACCCGCCCCGGTTGAATGCGCCGATGCGCCCGTCGCAATTCCCGCGCGATCAGCCGACCCATGCGCGCAAGGTCTTCCGGCGCCGCCGGATCGACAGAAAGAAACTCCTCCGTCAACCGCACTGCGCCGAGAGGGAGGCTGATCGTATCCTTGATGCGCTTGCGTTCCGAGAGCGTAATCTCGCAGCTTCCGCCTCCCAGATCGATTAGCAGGGCTTTGCCCGCGGTGCCGGGCTCTCCGCTCACAATACCGCGGTGGATCAGGCGCCCCTCTTCAAGGCCCGAGATCACCTCCATGTTCCAGCCGGTCTCCGCTTTGACCCACGCATGAAACGCCGCCGCGTTGCGCGCATCGCGCATCGCCGACGTAGCCACCACGCGAACTTGGTCGACGCCGTGCGACTGCACCGCCCGCTGAAAGCGCTTGAGCGCCCGCAACGTCGCCGCCATCGCTTCCGGCGACACCAGGCCCGAAGAAAAGACGCTCGCCCCGAGCCGCGTCACTTCCCGATCCTCATGCAGCGTCCGAAGCTGATGCGACACAACCTTCGCGATCTTCAGGCGGCAGGAGTTCGAACCGATATCAATGGCCGCAAACGTGGGCATGAGAAAGAATGAACCCCATAAAATCGAAATCAGTATCCTCGGCCAAGATACACGACTCCGCACGTATTTTCGTCAATCGGAGCGTTCACAGAATCGGGTGCACGCTGCTGAAACGAGTATTCCGCGGCTAACGAGAGTCATGAGTGGCGAACCAACCAAGCACTCGCTGTTCGTACTCCACTGGATCCGCGCTCGACGCGCCACAATGACCTGCCCCGGCCGGCTCCCACAACACAACCCCAGGATTGCCGGACCTGATGATCTGGGAGTGGCGCGGCGGCAAATTCGTATCGGCAAGACCGTGAATCAGAAACACTGGCACTCGCGATGAAATCACGACTTTCGCCGGATTCGCCTGCGCCAAGTCGACGCCGTATTGGAATCTGGCGTAGGCCATGCCCGCCATCAGCGCAGGCCTCAGGAGCGTCCGACCCAGCCATGGCCCCGTCGAAAGCTGCTGTCCAAGCCGGTCATATGCAGCCTCGCGAAACGACGCGAACGAACTCTCCGCGACTACCGCACAGAAACCGTGCTCTGCGTCGAGAGAGCGGAGAAGTTCGGCCCCGCCCATTGAGTCACCGACGCCATCGATGCAGTGAGGCGATTCCGACTGCTCCAGCCAATCGAACCAGCGGCGGACATCATCCGCTTCGAGAACACCATACGTTGCAATGCTGCCGCCACTGGTCCCGTGAGCACGCGCGTCGGGCAGCAGCAACGCATAACCATGGCGCAGAAGCATTGCCGCCGGTCCCAGCATCCCCGAACGATTGTCTCCCTGCCCGTGCAGAAGAATGACTGTGTCGCCGTTCCAATCTGCGGGTCGGAAACTCCAGCCGCGTAGAATTGCTCCGTCGCGTGCTACAACATCGGCATCTCTCAGAACCGAATGATTCTCTTTGGCGATTGTCCAAGCCTGCCGCTCGTCCGCTGCGCTCAATGCCCGGCGAACGGGATGAAGCGCGCCCTCAACGGCAACGATTCCAATCGCGGCGCAAAGCAGCAACCACGCTATGAGCCCTGCGGCACAGACGATCCCGATCAAACGTTTGCGCTTCATAGCGAGGTTACGCTATTGACCCATCACCGGTTCCGTCCCCGAAAGTCAGGCGAGCTTCTGTTCGTCCGCCATATGCGGCCCGATTTCAATGCGCACAGGACGCCTGGGTTCCGCGGCGCTCAAAGTCTCAGCGGGCTTTTTGTCCTCGCCGATCATCCGCGCCGTCACGGCTTGCGCCGTCTCAAGCGCCGCTTGGAATGTCTCCTTCGAAACACTATCAAGCAATTCAGCCAGGGGGGCGCTCCAGTCGTGATGCACGCTCCGCACTTCTTCAGCGAGCGCCTGCCAGTCGTGCCACTCTCCGATTGCGCTCTGCAGCTTTCGCATCTGCGTGGCGATGCGCGCGCACTCGCGATCTGCTCCCTCGTGGGTTTCGGCCAGGTATCGCACCGTCTTGATCCGCTTGCGAAATTCGTGGAGATTCGCTTCGTTCAGCACCGGATACTCCGCACGCACTCGACTAAAGTGGGCCACAAGTTCTTTGCCAATCCCGGACGAGTCAGGCAGCCTGGTCTCTTCCGTCGTCGCTTCAAGATTCTTGGCAGCCTTCACAAAGCGTCCTCTCTTCTTTTCGATCGACACAACAAGCGCCTTCGCTGCCGTGCGGCGATTCTTTTTCAACCGTTCTTCAAAGCGATCTATTCCGCGCAGGCATTCCTGCAACGAGCGAGGCACATACTCTCCCGGCTGGCTGATGGATGCGCGAAGCCCATGAAGCTTGCTCATCCACACGTCAATTTCTCTCGTCGGCCCCAGCGCCTGGCGAAGCTTTTCTGCCTGCTTGCCGAACCGCAGCATTGCCTGCGCCTGGTGGCTTGCGTGCGGAAGGTCGGCAAGATCGCGCTCGAGTTCGGCCTGCAGCCGAAGTGTCGAAACGCGAAGCGCATGCACCTGCTTGCGCGTCGGTTTGCTTCCGCATCGAGTCAGCAGTTCAACCCATGCGTCGAGGCGATCGTGCAGATTTCCACCAGAGGTTCGCCCATTTTTTTTGAAATTCATCAAACTGAAACCTGGAATCATTCTATGCGGTGGGTCCGGCCCGGATTCTCACATCAGCGCAGTTCCGCCTCATGAGATCGTTTCGACGCTCCCGCTGTTATCCTTGATTTTCAGAACTTTACGTGATGGCTATCCCTCAAAACCCGCAAGACCGAGCCCTACAGGCGCCGTCCAAGATCGCCATCTGGGCTCTTTTCGGTGCCATCTTCCTCGCCGTCCAGTTCGCTTCGCTCTTCACCCCGCCGCTGCTCGATGACGTGGATGCCTCGCATGCGCAGGTTGCGCAGCACATGGATCAAAGTGGCGACTGGGTCACCATGAAGCTCGATGGCATCCGCTACCTCGAGAAGCCCCCGCTGCCCTACTGGCTCGATGCAATCTGCTACTGGATCTTCGGTCAGAACGTCTTCGCTACTCATCTCCCCAATGCCCTCGCGATTCTTGGACTCGCATGGCTGGCGTGGCTGTGGACCTCGCGCGGTTGGGGCAGACGTGCCGGTCTGTATGCGGGCCTCGGGGTGCTCACGTCGATCGGTCCCTTTCTGTTTACGCGTTTCGCCATTCCCGAAGCGCTTCTTAGTTTCTTCCTTCTCTACGCCCTTTGGGGTTTCATCACCGGTCTCGAAAGCCGGCGTCCCGCGCGTATCTACGGCATGTGGGCGACGCTCGCGCTCGCCACGCTGACCAAGGGCCTCATCGCGCCGGTCTTTTTCGCCGCCGCAGCGATCCCCCTGCTGATGCTCAGCGGACTGTGGCGCCGCTGGCGTGAACTTAAACCGGTCACCGGCATATTGCTGTACCTCGCGATCGCCGCTCCATGGCACATTCTCTGCGGCCTCGCGAACCCTGACCAGGGGCATCCCATCGGCAACCATCCAACGCCCGGAAACGTGCATGGCTTCTGGTACTTCTACTTCGTCAACGAACACATTCTGCGCTTCCTCGGCGGCCGATTCCCCCACGACTACAACAAGATGCCCTTCGCCTGGTATTGGCTCGCGCATCTGGTCTGGCTCTTTCCATGGAGCCTCTTTCTGCCCGCGCTCCTCGTCGTTGCATGGAGAACCCGCCACGCTTGGACGCAACATCTCCATCGCGACTCCGGCCAGACCGTCGACTTCTATCTCGAACATGCCGTGCGCGAAGACGTCGCAAGCTATGTGGCGCGCCTCAAGTTTCGCGTACGCTCCACGTGGCTTCTCGCGCTCTTCTCAGGATTCACCCTGCTATTCTTCGCCATCTCGACGAATCAGGAATACTACACCTTCCCTGCCTGGACGCCGATCCTGATGCTGATCGCCTGTGTGCTCGCCAACATTGAAGAACGCGGCGGCCCCGACGGCCAGAAACCTGTGCTTTCGCAAAAATGGTTAAGCGGCGCGCAGGCTGTATTCTCGATCGCAGGCCTGCTTGCGGCCGCTGCTCTCGGCTGGGGCTTGTGGCAGTCCCGCAATCTGCCTTTCGTCTCCGATATCGGCACATTGCTGGCCCATCGCGACGTCGGCGATTACACCCTCTCGATGTCGCACCTCTTCGACCTGACCGGACCATCTTTCGCTGCACTGCGCTTGCCGGCAATCATCGCGGGCCTCGCGCTGCTCATCGGCCCGGCCCTCGGCTGGATGCTCCGCGTGCGGCGCAAACATTTGGCCGCCACCGTCAGCATTGCGCTCACCTCCGCCGTCTTTCTTATCGCTGCGCATATCGCCTTCGCGCGCTTTGAGCCCATGCTGAGTTCGAAGCAACTGGCTGACACCATCATCAGCAAAGGTTCGCCATCCGATTCGTTCATCATCTACGGAGATCAGTCGGATGCATCGTCGGTCGTCTTCTATACCCACAACTTCCTGCACAAGCCGGCCTTCATCGTCGTCGAACCCTGCTCGCCGCATGGCAATGGCTCGTCGCTGCTCTGGGGTTCGTGCTATCCCGATGCGCCGCACATCTTTCTCAGCGACGAGCAGCTCTCAAAGATGTGGGGAACCGGCGAGCGCAAATGGCTCTTTGCGCAAGACACCAACCAGCCCAAGGCCGAACAGCTGCTCTCGGGCCGCCTCTATCCCGTCCAATCCATCGCCGACAAGGCTCTCTGGACTGATCGCCCGCTCAAGTAGCCCAGAAACGCCGGCAGACCATCGTCATTGCCTCATAAATAATGAAGTGTCATTCTGAGAGAACGGGGCCCCAAACGTTTCTCAGTTTGGGGGTGGTGATCGAAGAACCTGCTTTTTGGGGTGTTTTCCTGACGCCGGGTTCCCCATTCATGGTCCCCGCAGGAAAACTACTCCGCCGCCCGCATCTTCCCGCCCGGCAATAATTGAAACACCCGCCCACGCCAAAGAATCCGGCTCCCCATGTAACTCGCAGCCCAGAAGAAGAACCCCATCAAATCCCGCACCGGGTACAGAACCATCAAGTTGAACCAGCTCGGATCGCGCACCACCATGCGCCCCACCACAATCGACAGCGCCTCACGCGAGACCACGGCCCACGCCAGCAGCGCAACGCCCCACCACACATGTCCCCATAGCAGACCAGCCGCCAGCCCCAGCAACCCAGACGGCATGCTGAATGTGAGCGCCGTTCCAAAGTGTCCCTTGGGCCGGGAAAAACGCGTTGACTTCATCCAGCGCACCTGGTGCTTTAGCGATGACATCAAACTAAGGTTGATCACGATGTGATCGATCACATGATGGCTCAGCACCACCGTCTGCCCGAGCTTGAATGTCTCGTTGCCCAGCACAAAATCGTCCGCGCAATAATCGGCCGTGACTTTGAATCCACCCATGCGCCCGATCGCATCGCGCCGGAACGCCATCGTCGGCCCGAGGACAAACTGCATGCCTTCCATCATGCGCGCCACCAGCACACCCGATGTCATCTCCACGCTCATGCCCACAGCCTCGAGCCGCGCCCACAGGCCACCGCCCGCAGCAATGCCGCGATACAGGCAGCACATGCCGCCCACTTTCGCATCAGCAAAGGGCAGCGCCACAGCGCGCAAATAATCAGGCGTCACGCGAACGTCGCTGTCGCTGATCACAAGAATGTCGTACGCTGCAGATTTCTCCATCAGTTCCATCGAAGCGACTTTGGCGTTGATGTAAGGCGGCTCGCCCGTCGACATGAACTTCGCGGGAACCTGGGGATATCGGGCGGCCACGCCGCGCGCAATCTCCAGGCCCGCGTCATTCGGCTCCCGCGCGCAAAACAGAATTTCAAATGTGGGATAATCCTGCGCGAAGAAACTCGCCAGATGCGCTTCCAGATCCGGCTCTGCACCCGCAAGGGGCTTCAGCAGCGTGAGCGGCGGCGTAAACCCGGGCCGCTGTCTCAACTCAGATTCGGCAACCCGCCGTTCACGAAGAAACGGCGGCACCGCCACCAGGGTCATGCCGGTAAAAACACTCGATGTTATCAATCCGAAGACGGCGATCGCTAGCAGGGCGTACCACATGCAGGTCTAAGAATACGCGGCGATGCCTCATTCCGCATGATCTCGGGTGCCCCATGTCTCGCTTCTGAGACATGGAAATCATGACTCTCTCAGCCTTTGCGCCCCTGCGCCGGCTTGATCACCACCGCCGGCTTGCGCATGGGCACAATTGCATTCGCCGACCCGGGTGCCCCCTGCTGGAACCGCGTCAGCATTTCGCTGCGCACATACTCCACAAAGTTCTGCATCTGCCGGTTCATCTCTTCCATGCGCTCGCGCATCTGCAGGATGATCGCGATCCCCGCAATATTTACGCCCAGATCGCGCGCTAGGTTCAGGATGAACTCCAGGCGCTCCAGGTCCTCATCCGTATAAAGGCGCGTATTGCCTTCCGTGCGCGAAGGCTTCAGCAGTCCTTCGCGCTCGTAGAGACGCAGCGTCTGCGGATGAATCTCGAACATCTCGGCCACCGCCGAGATCATGTACGCGCCTTTGGATTTTCGCTTCGCCATGGGATTTGCTCTCGGTCTTCTACTCCCTGGTCCCTATTACCTAGTCCCTTGTCCCTCTTCACAGCTTCTCGAACAACGCAGCCCGTGGGTCCTGACCATTCAGTTTTGCCAGTTCGCGCATGATCTCGCGGCTCCGCTCATCGTTCAGGGTTGGAATCAATACATCCACCGTCACAATCTGATCGCCGCGCTGTCCCGGATGCGACGCGCTCTCAACGCCGCGTTCGCGCAACCGCAGCTTCTGCCCATTCTGCGTGCCGGGGGGAATCTTCAACTGCGCCCGTCCATCAATCGTCGGCACTTCGATCTTTGCGCCGAGAGAAGCCTCGGCAATCGTCACCGGCACTGTCAGCTGAATATCGTCACCCACGCGCGTAAATACGGGATGCGTCCCCGTCCGGACGATCACGTACAGGTCACCCGCCGCGCCGCCGTTCACGCCGGCATTTCCCTTCCCCTGCAACCGAATTCGCTGTCCGTCGCGGGTGCCCGGCTTGATGCGGAATTCAACCGTCTCAGTCTTGCTGATCGTGCCATCGCCGTGGCACGTTGGGCAATCGCTGGTCACGCGTCCCGAGCCGCCGCACCGCGGGCAGGGAATGTTGAACTTCATGCGCCCGCCCATCTGCGTCACCTGCCCCGAGCCATTGCACTCAGGACACGTCATCGGACCGCCCGCCTGCGCCATCCCATGGCACGTGGGGCATGTCTCCTGCCGGTGCACCTGGATGCGCGCCTGCCCACCACGAATCGCCGACCAGAAGTCAATCGTCGCCTGGTACTCGAGGTCGGTCCCCGGCCGCGGTCCCTGCGGACGTTGTTGCGGGTGCTGCGCTCCCGTGAAAATGCCCGAGAAAATGTCTTTGAAACTTCCCCACGACGAGGAACCCGCACCTGCCTGCGCTCCCCCATGCCCTCCGCCTTGAAATCCGGAAAAGTCGAATCCATCGAAATCGACCGGGACGCGCCCTTCGCGCTGCTGGCGCGCATAGGCCTCGGCCTGGGCCGGATCGATCTGGTCGGAGTAGAAGCCAAGCTGGTCGTAGACCTTGCGCTTCTTCTCGTCGCTCAATACGTCGTTGGCTTCGGAAATCTCCTTGAACTTCTCCTCTGCCTTTTTGTCGTTGGGATTGACGTCGGGATGATATTTGCGCGCGGCTTTGCGGAAGGCTTTCCGGATCTCCTCCGGTGTCGCCGTCTTCTTGACGCCCAGTGTTGCGTAATAGTCTTTTTGAGTCGTTGTGGCCATCGTTTTGTTGTTCTTGATCCGCTCTTGGTTCTTTTTGCTCTCTTCCCCGAAGGCAATTCTCGAACCAGATCTCACCTGCATGCTACCCAAAGAACCAGTCCGGGCTGCTTTCCGAAAAGCCTGCTTGCTGCAGTGGGCATCAACGTTCTGTTCTCTGTTTCCTCTATGCTATCTTTTCCACATGCTCCGCAACCGGCTTCGACAATTCCTTATTCAATTGCTTCCCTTCGTCTGTTTCGCTTCTTTATCTTTCACTTCCGCCCTTGCGCAGAATGCTGCGCTCGACGGGCGCGCTTTGATGCAATCCGCCGCAGAGCTCAATGGTTTGGTCGGAGAAGGCATTCATCCCTGGCACCTCAAGGTTTCCTACTCGTTAACCGACGACACCGGTAAAACCACCGGCCAGGGCACTCTGGATGAGTTATGGGCCGGCAGCAACCGTTACAAGGTTGTCATCACAGGCTCGGGCTTTGAACAGACTGAGTACGGCACGGACGCCGGCACCCTTCGCTCCACACCTCCGCGACCTCTTCCCGAGCCCGTTGCCCGCCTCGTCCGCACTCTGACTGCCCCGCTCCCCTCGCTTGATGCCATCCGCTATGAAGACTTCCTCGTCGAGCAAAAGAGCCTGGGCGCCACGAAACTCGACTGCGTGGCAGCTCGCACCGACACTGAAAAACACAAAGTCGTCAACACGGGGCTGGTTTACTGTTTCGACGCGGAAAAGCCCATCCTCCGCATCAGCGACAACTCCTCCGACCAGACGCGCGCAATTTACAACGTCCTCGTAACCTTTCAGGGGCGCTATGTTGCTCGCGACCTGCGCCTCATTCGCAACGGTAAACCGGAACTCACCGCTCGCCTGGACGCGCTTGAGCCTCTGAACTCGATCAATCCCGCCGACTTTACCCCACCCGCGGACGGCGGCTTTGCCCCTCACGCCATCAGTATCTCGCCCGACATTGCTGAGGGCTTGCTCCTGCATAAAACCCGTCCGCCCTATCCTGCCAATACCGCGGGACAATCCGGCACCATCGGAACCGTCAATGTGGAGGTCACCATCGACTCGACCGGCCATGTAAAAGATGGGAAAGCCGTCAGCGGCCCGCTCATCCTTCATCAGCCCGCTGTCGACGCCGTGAGGCAGTGGCTCTATCGTCCCTTTCTGCTCAATGGCCAGCCGGTCGATGTCCACACCACCATCTCCGTTCAATTCGACCCTTTCCAATGACCGAAAAAGGGGTGAACGACCTCAAAGCCGCCCACCCCGCTTTTCTCCGTTACCGAACGCTCGCTTGAGCGAGGCTAACACTGCGAACTCCGGTTACTTTTTGTCCTCGACGTCCACGTACTCGGCGTCGATCACGCCTTCGTCCTTCTTGCCTTCCGGCGCTGTAGCCCCGTCCGGTGAAGCGGTAGTCTGTCCCGCAGCCGCCGCGTTCGCCTTGTAGAGCACTTCGGCAAGCTTGTGGCTGGCCTGGGTCAGCTTGTCGTTCGCCGCGCGCAATTCTGCCGCACTCGGCGAGCCTTCCAGCGTCTTTTTGGCCTCAGCCAGCGCCGACTCGACTTCCGTTTTATCGGCAGCCTGCACCTTTTCGCCGGACTCTTTCAGCATCTTTTCGATGTTGTAGACCAGTCCGTCCAGACCGTTGCGGGCTTCGATCTCTTCGCGCTTTTCCTTGTCCTCGGCGGCATGAGCCTCGGCATCCTTCGCCATTCGCTCGACTTCTTCCTTCGAGAGTCCGGAACTGGAAGTGATCGTGATGCGCGTATCTTTGCCCGTCGCCGTGTCCTTGGCATTCACGTTCAAAATGCCGTTGGCGTCGATGTCGAACGTGACCTCGATCTGCGGGATGCCGCGCGGCGCCGGAGGAATACCCGCCAGCTTGAACTTGCCCAGCGTACGGTTCTGTCCAGCCATCGGGCGCTCACCCTGCAGCACGTGCACCTCAACCTCGGTCTGCGAATCAGCCGCCGTCGAAAACGTCTCCGTCTTCTTGGTCGGAATCGTCGTATTCCTCGGAATCATCGGCGTCGCTACGCCACCCAGCGTTTCGATCGCGAGGGTCAGTGGCGTCACATCCAGCAGCAGCAGGTCCTTCACTTCGCCTGCCAGCACGCCGGCCTGCACCGCCGCGCCCACCGCGACCACTTCGTCGGGATTCACGCCGCGATGCGGTTCACGACCGAAGAGGCTCTTCACCATCTCCTGGATCTTCGGCATACGCGTCTGGCCGCCTACGAGCACCACTTCATCGATGTCGTTTGCCGTCACATTCGCGTCGGCCATGGCCTTCTTGCAGGGCTCCAGCGAGCGCTCCAGCAGATCGGCAACCAGCTGCTCCAGCTTGGCACGCGTCAACTTGCGCACCAGGTGCTTCGGTCCAGTAGCGTCCGCAGTGATAAAGGGCAGATTTATCTCAGTTTCCACGGTCGTCGAAAGCTCGATCTTGGCCTTTTCCGCCGCGTCCTTCAGGCGCTGCAGTGCCATTTCGTTGCCCTTCGAGGCCAGGTCGAGCCCCTCTTCCTGCTTGAACTCCGCGATCAGCCACTCCACGATGCGCTGGTCAAGGTTGTCGCCGCCCAGGTGGGTGTCGCCGTTGGTCGACTTCACTTCGATGACGCCTTCGCCCACTTCCAGAACGGAGATATCGAAGGTACCGCCGCCGAAGTCATAGACCGCAATCGTCTCGTCCTTCTTCTTGTCGAGCCCGTAAGCCAAAGCGGCCGCCGTCGGCTCGTTCACAATGCGCTTGACGTCAAGACCGGCAATCTTGCCCGCGTCCTTCGTCGCCTGCCGCTGCGCGTCGTTGAAGTAGGCCGGGACCGTGATCACAGCCTGCGTGACCGTCTCGCCCAGGTACGCTTCAGCACTTTTCTTCAGCTTCTGCAGAATCATCGCCGAGATCTCTGGCGGCGTATATTCCTTACCCTGCGCCACAACGGCGATATGGTCGCCCTGCTGGACGACCTTGTACGGGACCATCTTCATTTCGTCCGTCACTTCGTTGTAACGACGGCCCATGAAGCGCTTGATCGAAAAGATCGTGTTCTCAGGGTTGGTGATGGCCTGGCGCTTGGCCACTTGGCCTACCAGGCGCTCGCCGCTCTTCGAAAAGGCGACGATCGAGGGAGTAGTGCGCGCACCCTCTTCATTTGCAATAACTTTCGGTTCACCGCCCTCCAGGACGGCTACGCACGAGTTGGTCGTGCCCAGGTCAATTCCAATGATTTTTGCCATAGTTGGTTTCCTGCCTCAGGGATAAAAGAATTTCAATGTCACTAGATAAGATGCACTATGAGTCAATTAGTGTCAACTTTTATTGATACTAATTTTATTAAGGTAGGCCTTTCCAGACCCCTAGAATTCCCGATTTCGAAACCTTGCCTAAAATGCGTCCCACGTTGTGTGACGAACGACCTTGTCGCTAATTGCGGACCAAATTAGTCTGTGTTTATATTCAAACTACGACACATTTGGTCGTATATTCTGAGCGCTGAGGTTGCACGTGCTTCGATCCCTTCCCCAGATTCTCCGCTTAACTGCCGGATTCCTGCCTGCCATTTCCCTTGCTTTTGCCTGCATCCCGGCCACGCAAGCACAGGAAAAGCCCTACTTCGTCACCTACTCTCACGACCTCGAGGAGCCCGGGAACCTCGAAATCGAGACCAAGACCGCGCTCGCCCAACCCAACCTGAGCCACCGATACGGGGCCACCGCCAGTGAACTGGAATACGGAGCCCGCGCATGGTGGACGACGGAACTCTACCTCGACGGGCAGGCCACAGCCCAGGATTCCACCATCTTCACCGGCTGGCGCCTCGAAAACCGCTTCCGTCCCCTGATGCGCGAACACCTCATCAACCCGGTCCTCTATGTGGAGTACGAAAACACTTCCGGCGCCGACAAGACGATTCTTGAAGTGGTTGGGCACGACGGCCAATCGGATCTAGCTGAGCCGAACGGCGACACACGCCGTGTGCACCAGCACGAAGCCGAATTCAAGCTGATCCTCTCCTCGAACCTCAAGGCGTGGAACATCTCCGAAAACTTCATCTCCGAGAAAGATTTGAACCACGCGCCCTGGGAGTTCGGCTACGCCCTCGGCGCGGCGCGCCCAGTGCGCACCCTTGGCAGCGGAAAACCCTGCGTCTTTTGCCTGGAGAAATTCATGGCTGGCGCAGAAGCCTACGGCGGCCTCGGCGACATCTGGTCCCTCACCACGCGCGACACCTCGCATTACATCGCCCCCATCGTTGGCTGGCAACTGCCCGTCGGGAGGCTCAGTTTCTCGACCGGGTTCGGCCTCACGTCTTCCAGCCTCGATCGCGTCTATCGCATCGGCTGGGCGTCGGAACTTCCCCAGATCGGAAACTGGTTCCACAGCCGCAACGGAGGTGCACGATGATGCGTCGCCCATTCGCAGTTCTCTGTCTGGCACTTTCCGCGAGCCTGCTTCTCGGCTCGGCAACTCGCTCGCACTGGAACCGTATTCCCGAAAAGGACCACATCCGCATCAACCCGCTCGCGACCCAACCCGAAACAGTAGCCGCCGGCGCTCTCGTCTACCGCGACCACTGCGCACAGTGCCACCGCGCCGACGCCATGGGGGACGGCCACAAAAAGCCTTCTCTGCGCAGCGAGCATATTCGCTCCGCGACCGACGGCGACCTCGAGTGGTTCCTCCGCCAGGGCGATCTGGCCCATGGCATGCCGTCGTGGTCCAGTCTGCCCGAAGCCCAGCGGTGGCAGGTTGTCGCGTACCTGCGGTCGATTCAATCAGGCAATTGAGCTCTCCGTGTCCCACACCTTGTTCGCATCTCAGGGCTCCGCTCCACCCTGGGTATTCTCCCGCGTTCCCTCCATGAGCTTTGTAGGCCGTCCCGCATTTAATGGACCAATGAATGCGGGGAACCGCCGCATGCGGGGGTTGCCGCTGACACGCGTCACAACCAACAGATGGCCTGATCGTTTAGTCTCAACTGTTCCCGGTTGCGATGACCACTGCTGAGGCCCAAGCTCGATATCCGCTCTCCCAAGGCGTCAACCCATGGCTCGTCACGCTCTCGGTGATGCTGCCGACCTTTATGGAGGTGCTGGACACCGCCATCGCGTCAGTCGCGCTGCCCTACATCGCTGGCAGCCTCTCGGCAACCAACTCCGAGGCCACTTGGGTGCTCACCAGCTACTTGGTCGCCAATGCCGTCATTCTGCCCGCCTCCAACTGGTTCGCACGCCGGTGGGGCCGCAAGCGCTTCCTCGTGATCTGTGTGGTCATCTTCACCGTCGCCTCGTTCTTCTGCGGCGCCGCCCCTTCCCTGGGAGTGATTTTGCTTGCCCGGATCATGCAGGGCGCGGGCGGCGGAGCACTGCAGCCGCTTTCGCAATCCATCCTGCTTGAAAGCTTTCCGCCCGCCAAGCGCTCGATGGCTATGGCCGCCTACGGCCTCGGCATCGTGGTCGCCCCTGTTCTCGGTCCCACACTCGGCGGCTGGCTCACCGACACCTTCAGCTGGCGCTACGCTTTCTATATCAACATTCCCGTCGGCATTCTTGCCGTGTTCATGATCGCCCGCTTCGTGCACGACCCGCCCTATATCAAGAACGCCAAGGTGGGCGCTTTCGACAACATCGGCTTCGGCCTTCTGATCGTCTGGACCGGCTGCCTGCAGGTCGTCCTCGACAAGGGCCAGGAAGACGATTGGTTCGGAGCCCTTTGGGTGCGTTGGGCAGTGGCCGCGCTCATCGTCGGATTCATCGGCTGGATCTGGCGCTCGTGGACCAACCCGCGCGGGCTCGTCGACCTGCACATCCTCAAGAACCGTAACTTCCGCACTGGCTGCTTCCTGATCGCGCTACTGGGGATGTGCATCTACATCACCATCGCCATTCTGCCTCTCTATTATCAGGAGATTCTCGGCTACACCGCATTCACCGCCGGCCTCGTCGTGGGCCCGCGCGGCATTGGCTCGTTCATCGGCTCCCCGGTCATCGGTATACTCGGCTCGCGTATCGACAATCGCAAGCTGCTGAGCGCCGGCTTCATCGGCTTCGGCGTCTGTTCGTTCATCTTCGGCACCGTGAACCTCGACATCGGCCCCTACACGCTGCTGTTGCCGATTATGCTCACAGGCTTTGCGCTCAGCTTCGTCTTCGTGCCGCTCGCCACCATGACTACTGCCACACTTTCGCGAGAAGAAATGGGCAACGCCACCGGTCTCTTCAACATGCTGCGGAACATTGGTGGGTCAATTGGGATTGCGATGGCCACTACGGCACTCATTCGCCGCGCCGATTTGCATCAGACGGAGATCGGTGCAAACCTCACCGCTTCCAGCGCCGTGCTCCAGCAAAAGGCGCGCATGATGAGCATGTATCTCGGCCACCAGATCGGCCCCGCCGCTGCGCGTCCCGGATCGCTCGGGCTGATGTACGGATTGCTGCAACAACAATCAGCCCTGCTCGCCTACATCGACGTCTTCCGCTGGACGGCCGTGCTGGCCTTCTTCTGCGCCGGCGCCGTCTGGCTGTTTGGCAAACCACCCGCAAACGCCGCGCCACCCCCGGGCGCGCATTGATTTCTCACGCACGAATCGACTCCTCTCCAGGATTTCGCATCTCAATAATCGGATCGACCAGGCCTTGCGAGGGTGGGTCAGATCCGCTAAGAGGCAGGGGCGTGGGGTTTTCGCGATTTCCCCCACCTCGCTGACGGCGAAGGAGAATCGCAACGGCAGCCGCCAGACCCTGCTCTCGTTTTTTATTTCAGTTTTATTGGAGAGAAATTCCTATGTCGTCGCCTTCGAAAGATCTCAAAGAAACCGAATCCGCTTTGCGCTCCGTCATCCAGGTGCTTATCGACGCCCAGGAGGGCTTCCAGAAGATTGGTGACCAGATCAAAAGCGAATCCCTGAAGGATTATTTCCTTGCTGAATCTCTCACACGCGCGCAATTCCGCGGCGTGCTCGAATCCATCCTTCATCAGGAAGGCGTGCATGACGTGAAAGAAAGCGGAACCGCCGCAGGCTCAGTCCGCCGCGCCTGGGGCGATATCAAATCCACCTTTGGCGCCGGCGATCAAAGCATGCTGGCCACTGCAGAAGAAAGCGAAAACGAAACTATCGATGCCTACGGCAAGGCCGCGGAAACCTACCTTCCCCTGCCGGTCCGCCAGGTCCTCACCACGCAGGCCGCGCACATTGAGAAGTCACGCGACTTCATCAAAACCGCACGCGCCGCCGAGAAATAAATTCTACTGCTCCTCGAATAAGGTGTGCTCGTAACGGGCACACCTTTCTTTTCCCTGTCGAGGTTCAACCCACCAACGGTACAAACCGCCGCGCATTTTCATCGAACCGTTCGATCCGCCCGCTCAGTATCTCGTAGTACCAACCGTGCACCACAAGCCGTCCTTCCATCACTGCTCGCGCTACCGACGGCTGCGCTTTCAGATTCAACAACTGCGCCACCACATTTCCCCTGATCAGCGATGCAAGGTCCGCGTGCGGGCCGTCTTCGGGATTCAGCGGTTGCCGATGCGTGAAAGCCGCCTCCACATGCTGCAGCCAGCGACTCGCCTTCGGCAGCTTTTCAAGTCCGCGCCGATCCAGTGCTGCTTTCATTGCACCGCAATCCGAGTGCCCGCAGAGGATTGCATGCTTCACCCTCAGCACTTCGACCGCGTACTCGATTGTCGCCGTGCAACCGTCCACATCGTTTCCCGTTACCGGCACCACGTTCCCCGCATTGCGCGTGATGAAGAGATCTCCAGGTCCGGTCCCGAGAATCAGATCCGGCACAATGCGCGAATCAGAGCACGTGATAAACAGCCACTCCGGTGCCTGCGACTCCGCCAAGAGATGAAATTGATCGCGCCGCCCTGGAAACACATCCGTCAGAAACTTCTTGTGGCCCTCAATCAAACGCTGCATCCATACCTCGCACAATTTTTCAAAGATTCCGATGCTTCAAGTCCCAGCCTACCGCACCGTCCTATGTATCTAAACCCAATGGCGGACACCCTCGCACGTCGTCCGGTCGAAAGGACATACCGCGGCTTCCAGTTTTCCCGCGACAAAACCGGCCCCGTTCCATACACTGGTCCAACCATGGCAAGCGAGATCCCCCTCAAGATCGAGCCGGTCCCGGGCTCCAAACCAGGAACTGTCATTCTCCGCCTCATCGGGCCCCTGACACTTAACAGCATCTCCCCCCTGCGAGCCCTCCTTCGCGGCACCGAACCACCCCTTCACACCATCCTCGACCTCAGCGGAGTCCCCTTCATCGACTCCGCCGGCATGAGCGAAATCGTCAATCACCAAGTTTACTGCCGGAACAAACACGTCCATCTGTCCCTCGCCGGTGTCACGCCCCGCGTTCTCACCATGTTCCGCACCACCAGGCTGGAGAAGGTTCTCACCCTGACCGCAACTGTCGAAGAGGCTGACGCGCGCGCCTAGTGCTCTCGTCTGAGATGCCTCGCGTCAACCTCGCCCCGGTAGCCAGGCGTCTGTGAATTGCTACCATTCCAACGGAAGGAGTTCTCCGCTCCCAATCATGAACTACCGCCGCCTCGTCTCCGCAGCCGCTCTTCTCGTCTCGCTCCCTTCTCTTGCCTTCATCCTTCGTGCGCAAACCGTCGACACCCTCGATCCCGCCACCAGAACGCGCATCGACAGCATCGCCGCCGATGTTCTCAAGCAAACCGGGGCTCCGTCCGCATCCCTCGCTATCGTCAAAGGCGGCAAGCTCGTATACACCCATGCCTACGGCAAAGCGCGTCTTGAACCGCCTCTGTCAGCCACTCCTGACATGCGCTACTCCATCGGCTCCATCTCCAAGCAATTCACCGCAACCGCAATCCTCCTCTTGCAGCAGCAAGGCAAGCTCACGCTGGATGATCCGGTCGGGAAATACGTCCCCGGCCTCACCCGCGGCGACGAAGTCACCATCCGTGAAATCCTCTCGCACACCTCCGGCTACCAGGACTATGCGCCGGAAGATTACCCTGTAGCCTCGCAGCTCAAACCCATCACTCCGCAGCAGATTCTCAACGAGTGGGCCACCAAGCCACTCGATTTCGAGCCGGGCACGGAATGGCAGTACTCCAATTCCAATTACGTGATCGCCGGCCTGATCGTCGAAAAAGTCACCGGTGTGAAGCTCTTCGATTTTCTCAGCGAGCATATTTTTCAACCGCTCGGGATGAAAAGCGCATGGAACAGCGACGCCCGGGAACTTCCTTCCACTGATGCCGCGCCTTACATGCGAAACGCGCTTGGTCCGTTACGCCCTGTCCCCAATGGCGGCGAGGGCTGGATGTTTGCCGCCGGCGAACTCGCCATGACTGCGCACGACGTCGCTCTCTGGGACATGAGCCTGATGCAGCGCACAATCCTCAAACCGGAGAGCTACAACCAGATGTTCACCGAGGTGAAGCTGAAAGACGGCAGGGGCACGCACTACGGGCTCGGTGTTCAAATCATGGATCGCGATGGTCACCGCTCCATCGAGCACAGCGGCGAGGTCAACGGCTTCGTCTCTGACAACGAAGTTCTCATCGATGACGGCATCGCCGTCGCTGTTCTCACGAATCACATGGCGGGCGGCGCCGAGCAGATCACGCGATTGGCGGCGGCCACCGTGGCGGGCGTCGAGCACACCCCATCTGAAGAACAAGCAATTGCCATCTACAAAGGCCTGCAGAAGGGCCAGATCGATCGCACCCTGCTCGCTCCCAATCTCAATGCTTACTTCGACGCGCAAACTCTGGCCGACTATCGCAACAGCCTCGCGCCTCTCGGCGATCCGCTCACTTTCAATCAAACTGGCGAACGGCTTCGCGGCGGCATGACGTTCCGTGTCTTCCGCATTCAATACCCGACGCAACGTCTCTCTCTAACCACCTACACCTACCCCGACGGAAAACTCGAGCAATACCTCGTCGCCCCCGCCAACTGATTCTTTTCATTGCTTGTGGCTGAGCGAACAGGGTGCCATTCGAAGGCTTTTCGTCGAATGGGTGGAAAAGCACGAATCATCCCTCGGAGACTCTTCCCAGAAGACGATCCCTATGCAGTTACACCGATTTCTGTTCACTGCCGCCCTCACCTGTACCAGCCGCGCGGTGCAGTTTAGAGATCGTATGCTTAGCCGCATTCCGCGCAGCCGACCGGAGTTGCCGGCAATTGCCGCTACGCAACACACCATTCCCAGCGCAAAGAATCTGCTCGACGCGGTCTTCGTCACACCATCTCCGGATAATGCTCGGGCCGCCGTCCTCATCTGCCATGGCATTGGCGAAATCGTATCCCAATGGTTCCCCATTCAGCGCATCCTCGCAGAGAGCGGCATCGCTTCGCTCGTCTTCGATTACTCGGGCTACGGCCTCAGCACCGGCCGGCCCGATTGGAGCCAATTTGAGAACGATGCAGTTTGCGCCTTCAACCTTCTTAAGCAACTCGCGCCAACGCTCCCTGTTGCGCTTCTCGGATTTTCGCTGGGCACTGGAATCGCCCCCGCCATTCTCCAGCGCGTTCAAGCTGACCGGCTCGTGCTCTGCGCGGGATTCTCTTCCTTCCGCAAAGCGGCGCGCGCCGCCTGGATTCCCGGGTTCCTCTCCCCTTTTGTCCCGCCGATCTGGTCCGCAGCCGATGCTCTCCGCAATTGCGCTCTTCCCATCCTCATCGTCCAGGGTGACCGCGACCGCCTTTTCCGGTTGCCGATGGCTCACGATCTCGTCACCTGCTGCGGCGGCCGCGCCAACCTGCTTGTCCTGCCCGCCCGCTCCCATAACGAGCCCTTTTACAACCCGCAAATGCACTACTGGGGACCCATCGCTCACTGGATCCTTCAGCCGAAACATCATGCGGAGCCTCTTCTATTTCCCTGAGAGAAACCCGGGATAAACAACCGCGGTCCTCTCTGCCGCCCCAACAAAATAGACACAAATCTTCAACCAACGGCAATCTGTCAAAATCAAAACTGTCTCACCGCAGGGGTGCACCTCAAACCATGTCAAGCCCATGTATCTAAACTTTGTTGCAACCCTCTTCCCTTGCCACTACTTCCAGACATCCCAGATTTGCAGGTAATTTCCACGAAATCTCTATCATCAGAACCATGAACAATAATCCAGCCACGCTTCCGCCTCTCATCGCTGCTCCGCAGACCAGTGCCCACTGACAGAAGGGTCACGGACAACCGGCGAGGTGTCGCTAACTCCTTTCCTAAGAATACTGTGCGGCTAATCTTAATGAGCAGAGTACTTTGCGGCAACAGCTTTTCCTAACCCACTGATACTGCCGAACTTTCCCAAAGAGACGGGGGGGGGGAGGGGGTAACCAGCAACCAAACGGTTGCATTTCAGATCCACAGCTCTCCGGTCGCTTGGTTTCTGATTCCCGCGGTCCCTGTAAACTGAATTTGACCTATGTTTGAGAACCTTACAGAAAAGCTGCAACGCGCCTTCAAAACCCTTCGTGGCCAGGGCACCCTCACGGAAGAGAACATCCAGGAAGCGCTCAAAGAGATTCGGGTCGCGATGCTGGACGCCGACGTCAACCTCAACGTCGTCAACGAACTTATCGACCACATCCGCGCCAAAGCCGTTGGCACTGAGGTACTTACCGCCCTCTCGCCCTCCGAACAGGTGATCAAGATCGTCCGCGACGAGCTGGTCGAACTCCTCGGTCGCGACACCGCGCGCTTCAAATTCGCCTCGCAGCCGCCGACCGTCATTCTTATGGCGGGCCTGCAAGGCTCCGGCAAAACCACCACCAGCGGCAAGCTCGCCGCCTGGCTTAAAAAGGGCGGCCACCGCCCCATGCTCGTCTCGGTCGACGTCTATCGGCCCGCCGCCCGCGAGCAGCTCAAAGTTGTCGCCAAATCCATCGACGCGAAGCTCTACGAGGGCAAGCTTAACGACGAGACTCCGGGCTCCAAACTGGTCGAGCGCCTCGCCAGCGAAGCCCGTCGCGAAGCCCGCATCCTCGCCTGCGACACTCTCATCGTCGACACCGCCGGCCGCCTCCACATCGACGAAGACCTGATGGATGAGATGGCCCAGCTCAAAAAGCTGCTCAACCCGCAGGAGATTCTCTTCGTTGCCGACGCCATGACCGGACAGGACGCCGTCAACTCGGCGCAGGATTTCCACAAACGCCTCGGCCTCACCGGCGTCATCCTCACCAAGATGGACGGCGACTCCCGCGGCGGCGCGGCTATCTCCATTCGCCACGTCACCGGCCAGCCCATCAAGTTCATCGGCACCGGCGAAAAGCCTGACGCCTTCGAGCCGTTCCATCCCGACCGCATCGTCGGCCGCATCCTCGGCATGGGCGACATGCTTTCGCTCATCGAAAAAGCCGAGTCTTCCCTCGACCGCAAGAAGTCTGAAGACTTCGCCAAGAAAGCGCTCCTCGGCGATGGCTTCACGCTCGAAGATTTCCGCGATCAGTTGCAGCAGATTAAAAAGCTCGGCTCGATGGAATCCATTTTGAAGATGATGCCGTCTGTTGGCCCCTTCGCCGGCCTTCAGCAGGCGTCAAAAAACGTGGATGAAAAACAATTCGTCCGCCTTGAAGCCATCATCAGTTCCATGACTCCCTTCGAGCGGCGCAACCACGAAATCATCTCCGGCTCGCGTCGCAAACGCATCGCCGCCGGCTCCGGCACCAGCGTGCAGGACGTAAACATGCTCCTCCGTCAATACGCGCAGATGAGCAAAATGTTCAAGCAGATGGGCAAAGGCGGCCTCGCAAGGCAGATGATGCGCGGCGGCATGTCCAGCATGATGGGCAAACAAAAATTCGGACGATAAGATCTTCATCAGAGGTAAGCAATGCGCAAATTGACGGTCAAGAACTTCTCGGTCATCAAAGACGCCGAGCTAGAGTTCGGGAGAATCACCGTACTAATCGGCCCACAAGCCAGCGGTAAGAGCCTGCTATGCAGGCTCGCATTCTTTTTTCAGCAGGTCGTCATTGAGCAAGCACAAGAAGCGATCAAGGCTTCGGAGAAATTCGAGCAACTTGAAAAGCGCGTGAACGATGCGTTCTTCTTTTGGTTCGGCTACGACGCCATCGCTACTGAGACATCAGAGATTTGTTTTCGCGCCGGGTCATATGTAGTCTCGCACGTACAAGAGCGTCGAGGACAGTCAGGCGGAAGAATGACCTGGAATTTCTCCCCGGAGTTCGAGGAGTGTTACAGGCGTGTTTGGGGTAAGTTCAATGCGGAACAATTGCGCCGCGAAAGTCTACCCAATCCGAAATTCTTTGCGGAGGAGATTCATGATCGACTCTCAGAACTTCGGGGACCGAATTCGCCGGAAATCTATTCGTACATACCTTCGACTAGGTCATTTTTCCTGTCCATCCATCAGGCGATATTCGGGACGGCGGGAAGGCGAGATGACATACAGCTACGTTTCGCGCAGGATTTCAGCTATGGCTTTGAGACTCGAATCCCAAAGCCAGGACTCGACCACCCTCTGACCCAATGGATCAACGCCGAGAGTAAACGGATTCTCCAAGGAAAGGTGCTCTCAGCCGGCTCAGATTTTCACTTCAAAGCCACGGACGGACGCACACTCGTGCTTCCGGTCCTTTCGTCGGGGACGCAAGAATTGCTCCCTTTGATGACCTGCCTTCGAGAGTATGTCGCTGCTTCCGCTGCAGTTGAGAAGACGCTCGATCTGCCTCACGCTCTACATAAGCGCCTTTTCTTCCTCGAAGAGCCCGAATCTAATGTTTTTCCATCAACTCAGTACGATTTGGTACGCATCTTTGCGCGGATGGCGAACGAACCGGCACTGGATGCCTATTGGGTCATAACTACGCACAGCCCCTACATTCTTACTGCGTTCAACGATCTGATTAAAGCTGGACAGATCGCATCAGAACGACTGGACAAGGCTTCTGAAATCGAGAAAATTGTTCCTCACCAATATTGGATCAAACCGGGAGAATTCGCAGCGTACGCCTTCGATGGTAAGGACGGTGTACTTCGCTCAATCATGGATAAAGAAACGAATGTAATTGACGGAGATGTCTTGGACGATATCTCTTCTACGATCGGAACTGAGTTCGAACAACTGCTGGAGATTCAATATGGCAGTTAGCGAAGGAAAGTGCTTCGTCCTGCATACTGAATCCAACGTTAAAATACCACCGGAGAATGGCAAGTGTGCAACGTTCCGGAGTCGCCAAGGCGAAACGGTTCTGTTGATTCATGCGGACAGATACTGCAGGAAGGGGCGGCCGGGGTGCGCTGACTGCTTTTTTGAGAACGATCAAAAGGTGGCCGATTACATTATCTCGAAGCCACGCGTTATCGATGTGATCGTTGAACTCAAGGGCACAGATGTCATGGCAGCAGTCGAGCAGATTGAAGCAACGATTCCATCTTGGCGAACGCATGAGAAGTGCTCCGGAAAACTCGGCGCATTGATCGTCAGCAGTAAAGGCGGAAACCACCCTACCGTTATTGCGAGACTCATGGTGAAGCAGGAGCAATTCAAAAAGCGAGGAATCAAGCTCAAGCATTCGACCAATCCTAATCCAGCATTTGAATTTGCAGATTTTGGATAAATGGCTATGACTACTCCAAGCCTCCAGGACCAACTCGACGAGATCACCGCCAACACGCGGCACCTCGTGCAGCCTGAGCGTCTCGCTGTTGGCGAACGCGCCGTCGAGGATCTCTTCGCCACCGGCATCGAGGAGCACATCCTCTCCGTAGGCGCGCAAGCCCCCGAGTTCACACTCAAAGACTCCAGCGGCAAACTCGTCCGCTCGCGCGATTTGCTTGCGATCGGTCCTCTGGTCATCAAGTTCTTCCGCGGGCGCTGGTGTCCCTACTGCGTGACGGAACTCGAAACCTGGCGCGATCTCTACGGACAACTCCGCGAACACGGCGCCCTCATGGTCGCCATCGGCCCGCAGATCGAGCGGCAGAGCGACTTCATGGCCAACCAGCACGGCCTGCCCTTTCCCGTGCTCTCCGATCCCGGCAACGCAGTTGCTGAGAAATTCGGCCTCGTCTACACCATCCCTGAATACCACCGCGAATACTATCTCTCCATCCTCGTCAACATCCCCTTCGTGAATGGCGACAAAAGCTGGCGCTTGCCGCTACCCGCAACTTACGTAGTCTCAAAAGACGGAAAGGTAGCATTCGCCGAAGCCCACGCCGACTTCCGCGTCCGCCCCGAGCCCGAAGAAGCCCTCGCCGCCGCCTGCAACCTCCATCACCGCTGATCTCGTGACGCAACCATTTGGTTGCCTTTAGAAACACGAATGTCGATGTGCGAGGCACCCCTGGGTGCCCCATCCATTCGACGCTCTTTGTCGAATGGGTGGGAAAGCACGAACCCAAACAATCTGAATGCCTATTCAGGCAGCCTCGACTGTGCATTTTTCAGGCTCACTCCACGAAGCAAGAAGACCTTGCTACGCGAGAGCTGCCCGCTCACAAGTTCGACAGATCTTTTTGGAATGTTGAACGTCTCCGCGAGGAACGCCACCAGCGCCTCGTTGGCGCGCCCCTCGATCGGCGGAGCCTGCACCGCGATCTTCAACTGCGCCGCATCACCTTCGCCGTACACGCCGACAATCGCCGTCTTCTTCGCGGCCGGCTGCGCCCGAACCGCGAGCGTAACGCCGCCCGCAACCTTGCGCAGCATTCCGGTGCTCATTCGGGCGGTCCCGTGTAGGGTGAGCGCTTGCCAAACAACGCCGTCCCCACGCGAATGCGCGTCGCGCCTTCGGCAATCGCCAGCGGAAAATCCCCACTCATCCCCATCGACAGCACGTCGAAATGCAACTTCGGATACTTCGCCGCCCAGCGATCGCGCCACTCCCGCAAGCTGCGAAAGCACGCCCGCGTCACGTCCTCAGGAGCACCCCAGGGCGCAATCGTCATCAGCCCGCGGGTTTCCAGATGACTCAAATCAGGCAGCGCTTCGAGCAACTGCGCAGCCTCATTCGACTCCGGCTCAAGTCCTTCCTTCGTCTCTTCAGGACTGAGTTTCACCTCGATCAAAATCGGCAGCCGCTTGCCCAACTTTCCTGCCGCATCATTCAGCCGCTGTGCCACCCGCAGCGAATCCACCGAATCCACAGCATCGAACAGCTCCGTCGCGCGCGCCGCCTTGTTCGATTGAAGATGCCCGATCAGGTGAACCCCAATCAGATTCTCATGCCCAGTACGCAGCGACTCCAACTCGGCCGCCTTCCCTGAGAATTCCTGCACCCGGTTTTCGCCAAACAACGTGAGACCCAGCGACGCAGCCTCAACAATTGTCTCCGCCGGATACGTCTTCGAAACCGCCATCAACTCGACCGTTTCGCGCCGTCGCCCGGCCTTGTGGCACGCATCCGAAATTGCCGCCTCAAGCTTTTCCAGGTTCTCTGCGAGCTGGCTCATTCCGCGTTGCCGATGCGCTGACGCGCGCTTTCCAGCCTACCTGTGACCGGGACATGTTCCACCGCAGCCCCAAACCCAAAGCGCGGCATGTTCGCATAGATGCACTCGTAGTTTCCGCGGTCGACCAGAAAGCTCTCATGCCAGATGCCCACTGACCCATTGCCGCCAACCCGCCGGTTAAACTCCGCCCAGGCCGGCAGATGATTTCCTTCGCGCATATGCGCGTAAGCATGCAGGTGCTCGAAGCTCCGCCAGTACTGGATCGTTGCCACCCCACGCCAATAAAGCAGCTGCTCCACGTGCAGCAGGCCCATCTCGGGATGCTTTTTGAGTTCGGCAATCATCGGCGGCATCGCCTTCGCCACGGACATCCACTTGCTGAATTGAAGCAGGCGATTTACCCGCACGCCGATGATGAAGACGACAAAAGACCCGTCGAACTTCGCGGTGAAACGGCCGGGGAAGATCGTCGGCATGTGTCTCTCCTTAGCAAAGGCTCAGCGTCCGTGCTCCTCAAGATACTTCTCCGCCTCGAGCGCCGCCATGCAGCCCGTGCCCGCAGCCGTAATCGCCTGCCGGTATCGCCGGTCCTGCACGTCGCCACATGCATAAACCCCGGGCACAGTGATTCCGTGACGCGTTGTGAAGATGTTCCCCTGCGTCACAACGTAGCCTTCATCGTCGAGATCGATCTGCCCTGCAAACATTTTGGCATTCGGCTCATGCCCGATTCCCAGGAACATCCCATCGACGTGCAGAGTATCGGTTGCACCAGTCACCACGTTGCGCAGCTTGAGCCCCTTCACTTCCTTCTCGTCCACGCCCAGCACTTCATCCACAACCGTGTTCGTCCTGAACTCGATATTCGGATGCGCCATCGCCCGCTCCAGCATGATTTTCGAGGCGCGAAACGCGGGCCGCCGGTGCAGCAGCGTCACCTTCGAGGCAAACCGCGTGAGAAACAGAGCTTCCTCCATTGCCGAGTCACCGCCGCCTACGACCGCAATCGGCTTGTCGCGGAAAAAGAACCCGTCGCACGTTGCGCAGCTTGATACTCCGTGCCCGATCAGCGCCTGCTCGCTCGGTATCCCCAGCCAGCGCGCGCTCGCACCCGAAGCAATGATCAGCGTCCGCGTGTGAATCTCGCCCGCCGACGTGTGCAAATGGAACGGGTGCGTCCCCAGTTCCACGCGATCGAGGTGCGCCAACTGAAAGTCCGCGCCAAAACGCGCTGCCTGCTTCTTCATGTTGTCGATCAGTTCGGGCCCCTGGATGCCTTCCGGCCAGCCTGGAAAGTTCTCCACCAGCGAAGTAATGGAAAGTTGGCCTCCCGGCTCATGCCCTTCCAGCACAAGAGGTTTCAGGTTAGCGCGCGCGCTGTAAACCGCTGCCGTCAATCCGGCGCAGCCGGAACCAAGAATTACGGTGTCACGTGTCTCTGTCATCAGGTTTCCCACTAAATTGTAGACGGCACGGCCTACCCCGCATGGCTTCGGAAAACCAAGCTGAAACTGGCTCGGCCTCCTCTCAAGAAGCTAGCTGGCTCCTGTCTCCGTCGGGAACCCAGGCCCAATGGATAAGATGTTCAACATGGCAAATCTGACTCTTGTCTACGGAATGCGCCTTTTGCCCGAGGGTGAAGTGACTGAGATCAACGACGCTACCCTCAAACTGGCCAACGGCCACGAAGCCCACGTCACGATGCACGTCCTCGAGGGCTCGCGCAAGCAAATCGAAGCCCAGCTCAAGCAGAGCCTCGATGCCTTCTTTGACTTTTATCCGGAGATCTGACCGGGCGCGCCTTGTCTGAAGTGCGCCCGGCTTCGGCGATTAAATCCGCGCGTGGGTGGCTTTCTTCGACGTGCTCTGGCGCACCCGCAAATTGTCGATTGCGTACTCCACAAAGCGCGGTTCAAAGTGCGAAGGCTGCCGCATGAAGCGGCACGTCGCCACAACCTGGTCAACGATAAACCGCGGGTGATAAGCCGCAAGCTCGAGGCCCTTTACCACCGTAATTCTCTGCACAATCATGTCGAAAATATCATCCGACATCTCCACAGCCTGCTTTTTGCACTCCGATTCAAAGATTCTCTTGTAATTCTCTACCGAAGGGGCACCTACCTCGATCTTGTAGGGCAAGCGCCGCAAGAATGCGGGATCCATGAGGTCCTCCGGCTCCAGGTTGGTCGAGAAAATCACCAGTTCCTCAAAGGGTATGGAAAAAGTCTTGCCCGTGTGCAGCTTCAGGTAGTCGACCTTGCTCTCCAGGGGCACAATCCACCGGTTCAAGAGGTTCGTCGGACTCACGATTTGGCGTCCGAAGTCGTCAATCAGGAAGCATCCGCCCAGCGCCTTTACGTGCAGCGGGGCCTCGTAATAGTGCCCTGTCGTGTCGTAACGCAGGTCGAGCATCTCCAATGTCAGCTCGCCTCCCGTAATGACAAACGGGCGCTGGGAAGGGACCCAACGCGCATCGTATGTCTGCGCCTTCACCACCGTGAACGCAGTTTCGTCCTCAATGTTCGTCGTCTCCAGGGGAAAATGGATACTGGGATCGTGAACGCGAATAATTTGACCTTCCACAATGACCGAGTATGGAACGTAAATCACATCGCTGAAGACCGAGGCAAAACGCTGCGCCACCGTGGTCTTGCCGTTTCCCGGTGGTCCGTACAGCAACATGGCGCGGCCTGAATTGAGCGCCGGCCCCGCCTGCTCCAGAATGCGTGCATCGAACTGCAGTCCGGCAATCGCAGCCGTGATCTTTTCTGGAGTTACCAACTCATTGGTCAGCTTCTGCAGGTTCACCTGATCTGTGAAGTCATCCAGCGTCACAGGCGCCGGCCCCGTGTAATGCTGCCGAGTCATGGCGTCGATTACGAACCGCTTGCCCTGTTCCGTAAACGAATAGGCAAGATCGATCAGGCTCTCACTACCGTGGTTGCGAACGCCCAGGTTCTGCAGCAGTGACCGATCGACCGCCATCTTCACCAGTTCCAGAACGATGTTGTAGGGCAACTTGATCGCGTCGCCAAACTGCCGCACGGTCTGCAGGCGCCCTACATAAATCAGTTTGAGCATCAGGCCGAGCAGATCGGTCTCATCCAGCCCTGTAGCCGCGATATTCTCCGGCTCCCGCGGCGTGCGGTGCACAAACTTCTCCAACGTTTCCTTGGAGATCGCCCCAATGGCTATGAGGTTGTCGCCGAGACGTCCGCCGCACATCGAAAGGCGTTCAAGCGCCTTGGCGATGTCCATCTCGGTCACAAGCTTGGCTCGGACGAGCAAATCTCCCAAACGTAAATGCGCGCTGATGACGGCCCCCTTAACTGCTCTGAATTCCGCGTCTTGGATCGCAGATTTATTGTAGCCAGAAAAGTAACTTTGCAATGAACTTAGGTAACTTGAGCGGAGGTACTCATAGTTACGAATGGGGCCGAATCTCTGAGGATCAGGGGTTTTCTGCTCACCGAGCTCATTTTCTTAAGAGTTCCTCATCTTCCTTGCATTCAGTGGCCCTCAAAAAGCAAGCGTATGCATGGAGAACGCGTCCGTGCATGCATCACGATTCGTCGTCTGCAGCCTAACCCTCGTCCTGGGGGCTTTTAGTGCTCTTGCCGGCGGTCCGAAATTCATCGCAGGCAGCGCCTACTTCAACCCCGCAGTTGGGGGACAGCCAGTTCGCTGGTCAGGCGGAACGGTCAAGTACTTCGTTGACCAGGGCCCCCTGAACAGCCAAATCTCAAATCAACAAGCTACCGCCATGGTCGATGCTGCCGCAGCGATCTGGAGCGCCGTTCCCACGGCGGGTGTGATCCTCACTGACGCCGGCTCGCTGAACGAAGACGTCAACGGTTCCAGCGTGCTTGCAGGCAACCAGGTCTTTGCCGCTCCAGCAGACGTCACAGCCACAGCCACTAACTATCCGCTCGCGGTCGTTTACGACGCCGACGGATCCGTGATCAACAGCCTCTTCGGCGCCGGATCGAGCGATCCCACAAGCTGCCAAAACAATGGCGTGTTCACATGGCTCGACAACATCCAGCCTGACGCCACCATCGCCCACGCCGTCATCCTCCTGAACGGTCTCTGCGCCAGCACCACCAACCTCGTCGCGATGATGCAATACGAGTTGGAGCGAGCCTTCGGTAGCGTCCTCGGTCTAGATTATGCGCAAGTCAACCCCGGTGCGCTTACCAATGGCGAACCCAATGGCATGCTTGGCTGGCCAGTAATGCAGCCGATGAGCGGCACTTGTTCGGCGATGGGCGGCGCCTGCATCCCCAACCCCGCCCAGCTCCGCTACGACGATATCGCGGCCCTCAGCCGTATCTATCCCATCAGTGCGGCGAATCTTCCTTCCTTTCCCGACAAGCAGATCACCGCCGCAAACACAGTCTCCATCCAGGGCACACTCAGTTTTCGCAGCGGCATCGGCATGCAGGGCGTCAACGTCGTTGCCCGCCCGCTCGACTCCCTTGGCAATCCGCTCTATCAGTACACCGTAACCTCCGTCTCCGGGGCATACTTCAGCGGCAACCGAGGTAACCCCATCACTGGCTGGACTGACGCAAACGGAAACCCGCTGGCACAGTGGGGCTCAAACGATCTCGCCCTCCGGGGCTTTTTCGATCTCAGCGGCATTCCCCTCCCACCGGGGGTGACCACAGCAAACTACCAGGTCACTTTCGACCCCATCAGCCCGCTTTATATGCTCACGGAGTCTGTCGGCCCCTACGTCGATGGCTCGCCAGCGCCCTCAGGAACCATGCCCGTGCTCTCCGTCTCCAACATGTCTGCTGGAAGCTCGACCAACCTCGCCATAACCATTACGGATTCCGCCTCCGGCAACCCGAACGACGCGATTGCCTCGCCGAGTATGCCTCGCCCCTTGCCACCGGGCGGCCTTTGGTGCGGACGTCTCGGCCAGTTGGGTCAGACTGACTGGCTCGCCTTCCCCGTACGCGCAGGCCACACCTTCACCATCGTCACTCAGGCGCTGAACGAATCCGGCCTCCCCACCGAAACCAAGGCCCTCCCTGCCCTCGGCGTGTGGGATGCCTTCCAAACGCCTTCCGCGCTCACACTCAACTGGGCTCCGGCGCTCAACGGCTATGCGACAGGCGAAACCTGGCTTCAGGTCACTGCGTCCGCTGGCGACATTGTTCGTCTCAGCATCGCCGACATGCGCGGCGACGGCCGCCCTGACTACGCCTGTAACGGCTGGGTGCTTTACGCCGATACCATCCAGCCAACTCGATTGCCGGTTTCTGGAGGTTCGATAGTGATTCATGGTATGGGCTTCCGTCCTTCCGACACTGTCCTGATCGGTGGTCAGAGAGCCATCGTCACCAGCAACTCGCCGAACGAAATCACCGCCATCGCTCCTGCCGCACCTGGCGTCACCGGCTCTGTAGACGTCGAGGTTGACGATCTGCCTACCTTCTATGCAAAGACGATTCTCCCTGGCGGCGTGAGCTACGACTCCGCGACCGGCGACTCACTCACTCTCAATACAGCACCCGCAAACACCGTCCCGATCGGCGTCCCCCTTCCGTTTACCGTAACCGCGCTCGGACCGGGTCTCGCACCTGCGCCGGGGGTAACGGTGACCTTCGCCGTCATCAGCGGAAATGCCACGCTTTCCTGCGGCGCAGCATCCTGCTCCACGTATGCAACGGGCGATGGCATTGCAACCATCAATATCACCGCTCCTTCAGCCGCAGCTTCGATCGTCGCTGCCTCTTTGACCAACGGCGCCAACCTGCAGGCCCATTTCAGCGGCGGCTCGACTCCAAGCCTTTTCGCTCTCCTGCCCACGCTGTCCGTCGCCGCGGGCGCCACGGTCAACTGGACCACGCAAGCCCTGGCACTCGCCGCCGGCACACCTGCTCCCGGACAGACCGTGACCTGGCAGTCCAGTGCGGGGATTTCTCCGCAAGGTTCCTCTTCAGCTGCCACGAACTCCTATGGCGTTGCCTCCAAATCCCTTATCGTGGGACCGCTAGCGGAAGGCCAACAAACCATTGCAAGCGCCTGCTTGAACGGCACCGGCCAATGCGTCAGCTTCGTCGCTCTCGGCGCCCGACCCGAATTTGCATGGCTCGAAACCGTCGCAGGAGCGGCTCAGACTCTCCCCGCTTCGGGAACTCCTGGACTGATCACCCTCCGCGTCCGCGACATGAACGGTAATCCCATGGCTGGCGGCGCCGTCATCCTCTACGAGTCTCTCTATGCCTGGACGCCACCGTGCCCAACGCACGGCCGCTGTGCGCAGGCTCCGCTACTCGCTTCCCAAACCGCCACCGCAGTCTCCGCGCTCGACGGCACGGTGACCTTTGTTCCCGCCTCCTTGCTCGGCGTTGCCACCAATCTCGCCGCCCTGGCTGTCACTGGCAACACAAGCACTATTTCGATCGCCGTTGAGCAGCATCCGTAGACCCTTCAGACACATCGGCAAACATCTGCCACCCTCGCGCACTCTCGGGCATCACATAGTCAGAGAGCGAGGGTTAATGAGCGAACTGACCAATCAGCTCCATTCGGGTGATCGAATTGCGCGACCGCGCGTTGTAATCGTAGGGGCCGGCTTCGGCGGCCTCCGCGCTGCGCTGGCGCTTGGCCATCTTCCCGTGGACGTAACCGTTGTGGACCGCCGCAACCATCACACTTTCCAGCCGCTTCTCTACCAGGTAGCACTCGCCGTCCTGTCCCCGGCTGATATTGCCCAGCCCATACGGACAATCCTGCGACGCCAAACGAATACCGAGGTCCTGATGGACGAGGTTACGGCCATTGACGTTCAGGAACGCAACGTCAAGCTGGCCTCCGGCGCGCAGCTTTCGTATGACTATCTGGTCATCGCCACCGGCGCCACGCACTCCTACTTCGGTAAAAATGAGTGGGCGCTGTTCGCCCCCGGCCTCAAAAGCATTGAGGACGCTCTTGAGATCCGCCGCCGCGTCCTGCTCGCATTCGAACTTGCCGAGCGGCAAATGCAGGAGCACGGCTGGCATCCACCGCTCAACTTCGTCGTCATCGGCGGCGGTCCCACGGGGGTGGAACTCGCGGGCGCCATCAGCGATATCGCCAAGCTTTACATGCGCCACGATTTCCGCCACATCGACCCGTCCAAGGCGCGTGTACTGCTCCTCGATAACGGCCCGCGCGTCCTCGCGGCGTATCCAGAAGACCTCTCCGCCAAAGCCGAGCGCACACTTTTTGAGCTGGGCGTCGAGGTCCACACCAAATGCCTTGTGTCGAACGTCGGCCCCGGATGGGTAGAGGCTAACGGCCAACGCATTGATGCCGCGGTAATTCTGTGGGCCGCCGGCGTTCAGGCTTCGCCTCTTGGAAAAATGTTGGGCGCACCGACTGACAAGCGCGGCTGCGTTATCGTCGACAACAACCTCAATCCCCCTGGCCTTCCTGAAGTCTTCATCCTCGGCGACCTCGCCCATTTCGAGCAGGACGGCCACCAGGTACCCGGCGTCGCGCAACCTGCAATGCAGATGGGCGACCACATCGGCAAAATGATTGAAGCCGACCTTGCAAACCTACGCCGCCCCGCTTTTCGCTACTTCGACAAGGGCGACATGGCTACCATCGGCCGCATGGCCGCCGTTGCGAAAGTGGAGTGGCCCTTCAAGGCCCACCTCAGTGGCTTCATTGCGTGGCTAACCTGGATCGTGGTTCACATCTTCTTCCTCATCGGCTTCCGCAATCGCGTTGCCGTCTTCTCTCAATGGGTGTGGACATACTTCACCTTCAGCCGCGGCGCCAGGCTGATCACCGGCGATCAGCGCCTGCCCGGCTGGCAAGACCAGGTCGACGCCGGCCCCGTCCAGCACGAAGAATCCCGAACCGCCGGGGTGCGGTAGAACAGCGCTTGCCGGCCGCGATGCGCCTGGGCACGACTCAGTCGTGCCGCCTCCCCCAACAATCATTACGGGGCTTCAGCCCTGCCCCGTACGCCACGCTGGTTGGTTCGGCACGCCCTGCATGAGCGCAACATCGAATGGCTGCGTGCGAAAGGCTCACGGCACCCCCATCCGTTAAACTGAAAAGAGTCATGCTCGATCTTGGATTCGTCCGGGGCAACCTGGAAACAGTTGAGAAAAAACTCCGTGCCCGCGGCGCCGATCCCGCCGCCATTCTGGGCAACTTCCGGCAATTGGACCAGCGCCGCCGTGAAGCGATCACTGCCTCAGAGCAGCTCAAAGCCCGCCGCAACGCACTCTCGCAGCAGGTTGCGGCCCTCAAGCGCGAGGGCAACGACGCCACCGCCGTGATGGACGAGACCCGCGCCCTCAAGGAAAAGCTCGACGAGCTCGACAAGTCCGCGACCGCTCTCGACGAACAGATGCGCATGGCCCTCGCTGGCGTTCCTAATCTCGTTCGCGATGAAGTCCCCATCGGAAAGTCCGAAGAAGACAACGTCACAGTCAAAACATGGGGCGAAAAGCCGTACTTCGACTTCACGCCTAAGCCACATTGGGAACTCGGCGAACTACTCGGCATCCTCGATCTGGAGCGTGCCGCCAAGCTCAGCGGCGCGCGCTTCGCTGTGTACATGGGCGCAGGGGCCCGCCTTGAGCGCGCGCTGATCAGCTTCATGCTCGACACGCACACCCAGAATCATGGCTACACGGAGGTTCTGCCGCCCTTCATGGTGAACAGCAAGAGTCTGTTCGGCACCGGCCAGCTTCCAAAGTTCGCCGAAGACCTCTTCCGTTGTTCCGACACTGACGCAGAAGCTGTGGCACGCGGCGAGTTCAAAGACAACGACCACTGGCTCATCCCCACCGCCGAGGTCCCCGTCACCAACCTCTACCGCGACGAAATTCTCGACGAATCCCGCTTGCCCATCTGCCTCACCGCCTACACGCCCTGCTTTCGCGCCGAAGCCGGGGCCGCGGGCAAGGACACGCGCGGCATCATCCGCCAGCACCAGTTTCAAAAAGTCGAACTGGTCAAATTCACCCGCCCCGACCAATCCGACGCCGAACACGAAAAGCTGACCCGCAACGCCGAAGAGATTCTCGAAGCCCTCAAGCTTCCCTATCGCCGCGTTCTGCTCTGCACCGCCGACACCGGATTCAGTTCCGCCAAGACCTTCGATCTCGAAGTTTGGCTCCCCGGCCAGCAGCTTTATCGTGAAATTTCTTCCTGCTCCAACTTCGAAGCCTTCCAGGCCCGCCGCGCCAACATCCGCTTCAAGCCCGCCGCCAAAGGCAAGAACGAATTTGTCCACACGCTCAACGGCAGCGGCCTCGCTGTGGGTCGCACGTGGCTCGCGATTCTCGAGAATTACCAGCAGGCCGATGGCTCGGTCATCGTTCCCGATGCGCTGCGCCCCTACATGGGCGGACTCGAACGCATCACGAAACGGGAGCAGAAATGAACAAGTTCCTGAAGAACTACTTTTATTGGACCTACCCCCGCGGTAACGTTCATTACGACGTCATGGTGTCATTGATCCTGCTCTTCATCTTCGTCACACCCCACCTGTGGGACTACGGCGACAAGCCCTCGCGTGCAACCGGACCTTCGCACCCCATTCAAGTCATTGCCGATGGTGGACGCGGCATCATTGTCACCCTCGCCGCATCAGACGTGAGTATTCCTCCGTCCGCTTCCACCAACGACGTTCGAAAGATTCTGCGTAGAGCCATCGAGCCCGTCACTGGCGATGCGGTCTCGGTCATCCGATGGGAGACCGCGCCGGACGCCCAGGGCAACACCGTTTGGAAGATCTGGGCCCGGCGCTAGCGCAGGCCGGTGAAAAAATCCGGACGTTCCCCCTACTCACCGCATCTATCCGTCCAACAGGAAAAGGAAAGTCTATGCACCTTGGAAAGAAAACCCTGATCGTCGCGTCATTCGCGTTCCTCTTCTTTTCGATCGCTCAAGGACTTGCCGCACAGGATTTGATGCAAGCCCGTGATCAATTTAACAAGGGAGTGGAGGCCTACAAGTCTGCCAACTATCAAGAGGCGATAGGATACTTCCAGAAAGCCGCCGAACTGGACCCGAGCCTGCCGATGGCAAAGAGTTATCTGGCAACGGCGAGCGTCCTGGCCAAGCTCGACACAGCCGCAGCCAACTTCCATTCAACTTCGGCAGACTTCGAGTTCGACTCCATCATGACCGATCCGGTCCCCGACAAAGAAGTACAAAAGGGCACGGTTTATTACGAGCGGCATGGCTCCAGTTTCCAGATGGCTGCGCACATCGATCAGGACAACGGCAAACCTGATCCGAAGATCTACACCTTCTCAAAGGGAGTCTTCCGCCTCTACGAGAAACTTCGTGACCAGGTGACCACCTACAAGAACGACAAGCTTGGCAGTTACCTCATGCTTGGCTTCGGCGCCAGCGGCAAAGATCTCTCTGAGAAGTGGGATATCACGTACGGCGGAGAGGAAACCATCAACGGCGTGAAGACTGAGAAGCTGGAACTCGTTCCCAAGGATCCCGAGGTGCGAAAGAATCTTCCTAAAGCTACGGTGTGGATGGATACCGCACACGGCGTCAGTTTAAAGCAGGTCTTCGACCAGGGCGACGGCCAATCCCGCGTCTGCGTCTATTTCAACTTCAAATTCAATCAGCCCCTGCCTTCGAGCGCATTCACCTTCAAGACTGATAGCAAGACCCAGTACATGAACCGGTAAAGCGCTACCCCGCCCAACACAAACAGCATCGGAAAGCACTCGAGCGTGTACCGCGCCTCGGGTGCCTCCACCGTCAGCAGCAGAGCGCTGCGCAGGGTGATGTACGCCAGCATCCACGGCCACATCTTAGGTCGCATAAACAATCCCGCGAGCCCCAGCATCAGGTAAAAAGCATTCAACCCTGCATAGAACCAACTGAAGCGCGTCTCCGCGTTGTGATGCTTGTAGACCCACCAGTCCAGATCGATGGGCAGGTTCTCAACGCGCGGGCGCAGCCACATATCCAAAACTCGACCCACCGGCAGCAGCACGTACGACCGCAAGGGATGTGCCGCATACCGCTCTTTCGCGAGCTTCGCAAATCGAGCATCCAGGTCCGGCGTCAGGACCTCGCCATTGTTGTTGTAGTCAAGTGCCAGCGCCGCCGTTTCTGCGTACTGCTGCGGCGAATCGAACGCCCGCGCCGGCAGTTTGGAAACGTAAAGCGTGTCTCCCGGAACATTCCAGTACACCTCGTACGTCGAAATGAAATCCAGGCACCACGTCTTCACCCAACTCACCCACCCCGCCTGGGTTGGCTCTCCGGGGTCGGTCGCATAACGAGGAGCCAGCGGCTCAAACACGTGGAACGTACTCCAATTCCGCCAAGTCCAGGCCGCAAACGGCATCACCGCCAGCAGCACGCACACGGTAACCATCCGTGTGACGCCGCGCACCTGAATGCGATCTTTTCTGCGCACAAGGGCCTGCAGCAGCGCGGGGCCGAACGCCAACGCCACCAGCGCTCCATCCGGCCGCAGCAGCGCCGCATACGTCACCGCAAACGTGAATCCCAACGCCGCTGGCCAGCCCGGTCGCTCCAAGAACTTCGCGCTGCACCACATCGCCATCGCGATCACAAACAGCGTTGGCCCTTCCGTGAGTGGACTCGCCGCATAGATAGCCGTAAACGGACACAGCGCCGCCAGCCACAGCGTGCAATGCGCCGCACCCACGCTCAATCGCGCGGGAGCAACCCGGCGCGCAAAATCCGCCAGCAGCAGGCATCCCAGCAACTCCAGAAAGATTTGAACCCACACCGCCGAGGCGTAGTTCTCCATTCCAAACAACTTGAAACAGGCAGCCAGAAAGAGGGGATACCCTGGAAGCCGGATCAGAGTCGGATAGGTCTCGCCCGTACCGACCGTCAGCGCGTAACGCCCCGAAAGCAGCAGATTCTTCGCGATCCCCCCATAGATCAGTGCATCCCCGGTCACCTCGTAGAAGTGCCGAAGCATCCAAATACGCAGAAGCGCTCCCGCAAGCAGGGCCGGCATGACCCGCAGCGACGCCCGCATCCAACTACCCATAGCGACCGTCTGCTTCAATTGACTCAGGGGTTCAGCTTCCATACGATTCGTACTGTATACCTTAGAAACGGCGATGCTCGATAAACAGATATTTTTCGATCCCCAGCGAACCCGATGGAAACGCCTGCGCCGTATATTCGACATCACGGCAGTCGTATCTACGCTCGTTCTCGCTGGCTTTATCTTCAATGTTCTGCGGGGCCAGCGCCTGCCCGAGCTGCTCATACCCACGCAGAAACATACCTACAAGGCGCTACAGAACAGGCCCCCCCTGGCGCGCGGCCAGAAGCCCATCCACCCCGCACGCCGCAAAACCGATCGCAAGCCTTCTGAAATCCCCTTCAACGCCGACGAAGGTTTGCGCGCCGCCTATTACCTTCCCGACGACCCGGCAAGCTACGCATCTCTTAAGGGACACATCCATCAGATCGATCTGCTGTTTCCACAATGGCTTCATCTGGATGGACCATCAACTGACCTGCATGGAACCAACCAGTACGGGCAGGAGTTCCCCATCTTCCAGGGCGGCATAGTTCGCGATCCTGATGATCTCAACAAGGTCGAGCGCCTCATTCAACAGGCTCACGAAGACACCGAGGTCTTTCCGCTCCTCACAAATTTCAATGCCCAAACCCAGAACTGGGATCCTGCAATCGCCGCCATTCTGAAAGATCCAACAAAGCGCGCAGTCCTTCGACAGGAGCTGGACCGGCTCTTTACGGCCTTTCCCGCCTATCACGGCCTTTCTCTAGATTTCGAAACCATCCCGGATGAAACCCAGAACTCCTATGTCGCCTTCATCCATGAGCTCTATTCGGACCTTCATCCGCGCAACCTTCGGCTCTATGTCAACGTAGGCGTGTCCATGCCGGCCGACGAACTTCATACCATCTCTCAGAACTCCGACGCTGTCATCTTGATGAACTACGACGAGCATGAAACTGAGAGCCAGCCAGGTCCCATCGCAAGCCAGGATTGGTTTATTGCTAATCTCAACCGAGCCCTCAAATCTGTGCCGCTCAACAAGCTCATCTGCGCAGTTGGCAACTATGGGTTCGATTGGGAGATGTCCATCCCAGACCCCAAGGCTCGCAACCCAAAGTTACGCAATCCCCGCGTCATCGACACTGAAGACGTCCCGCACGTGGCGGACGTGTGGCAGCGTGCGAGCGATGCCGATGCGGATCTCGATCTCGACTACAACTCCCTCAACCCGCACTTTGAATACATCGACGAGGACACGCATACGCGCCATGTCGTTTGGTTCCTCGATGGCGTGACAATGTTGGATGAACTGCGCGCCGCACGCGGACTCGGGATTCGGACGTTCGCGCTGTGGAGGCTGGGCGGCGAGGACCGCAGCATGTGGAACATCTGGGATAAGCCCACGAACCCTGCTTCGCTTGATGCTCTCGGCTTGCTTCAGCCTGGGCACGACGTCGATGTGCAGGGCTCGGGTGACATTCTCCGCGTTACGGGTCTGCCGCGGACCGGCAAACGCACTGTAACGGTGGATACCGATGAGCCTGACCCACGCAAAAAACTCATCATCGACGAGCACATGGATGTATTTCCGCACACCTACACCGTCGAGTACTACGGCTATCATCCCAACGAAGTTGCGATCTCATTTGACGACGGACCCGATCCTAAATGGACCCCTAAAATCCTCGACATCCTCAAGCGCGAAAGCGTCAAAGCTACCTTCATGATGATCGGCGCAGAGGCCCAGGAGAACATTGGCCTCATGCAGCGTGTGCAGCGTGAGGGGCACGAAATCGGCAACCACACGTTCTTTCACCCCGACATCAGCGAAATAGACAACAACCGGCTGGACCTTGAGGTGAAGCTCACCGAGCGTCTCTTCGCAAGCAAACTCGGTGTCCAGCCGCTCTATTTCCGCCCACCCTACGACATCGACGAAGAACCGGAAACCGACCTCCAAGCCGAGCCGATCGTGCGCGTCCAGCAACTCGGCTTCACTGTCGTTGGAAATAAGATCGACACCGACGACTGGGACGAGAGACAGCACAAATCCCCCGCCGAGATCACCCAATTCGTGCTCGACCAGCTGAACACAATGAAGACCAAGCCGCAGTTCCGCGGCTCCATCATTCTTATGCACGACGGCGGCGGTGACCGTTCCGCGACAGTGGCTGCGTTGCCAGTCCTCATCGACACGCTGCGTGCCAGGGGCTATACAATAGTTCCTGTCTCCGCTCTCATGGGCATGACGACCGCGCAAGTGATGCCGCCCCTTACATGGCGGCAATATGTCCGCGCCATTCCCGACTCCATTGCTTTCTCTGCGTTATCCATCATCGGACGCTTCATCGTCCTCGTCTTCTTCGTCGGCGATGTCCTCATGAGCGCGCGCCTCATCATCGTCGGCATCTTTGCCATCATCGATCGTCTCCGTGGACCACATCGCAAGGCGTCGCCGGGCTTCCATCCACGCGTCGCCGTATTCATCCCCGCCTACAACGAGGAGAAGGTGATCGTCCGCACCATCCGGTCGGTTCTCAACTCCGACTATGCAAATCTGCACGTCATTGTTATCGATGACGGTTCGACCGACCGCACCTTCGAAGTTGCTCGCGAGGCGTATGCGAACGACATCGCCGCTGGACGCGTACAAGTTCTCACAAAGCCCAACGGGGGAAAAGCTGCGGCCCTCAACTTCGCGCTCGAACGCATCGACGAGGAGTTCTACGTCGGGATTGACGCCGATACCGTCATCGCGATGGACGCAATCTCCAAACTGATTCCTCACTTCGAAGATGAGCGCGTCGGCGCTGTGGCCGGCAATGCAAAAGTCGGCAACCGCATTAACCTCTGGACCCGCTGGCAGGCCCTCGAATACATCACGAGCCAGAACTTCGAACGACGGGCCCTCGACCTCTTCAACGTCGTCACTGTCGTCCCCGGAGCCATTGGCGCGTGGCGCACCGCCGGAGCAAGGGCAGCCGGCGGCTATCCCATCAACACCGTCGCTGAAGATGCCGACCTCACCATGAACCTGCTCGAGCAAAAATACAAAGTAGTTTACGAAGATCGCGCTCTCGCCTTCACCGAGGCCCCCATCGATGCCCGCGGCCTCATGCGCCAGCGCTTCCGCTGGTCATTCGGCATCCTGCAGGCGGTCTGGAAGCATCGCCTGGCGTTCATCCGCAACAAGGCAATGGGCCTCTTCGCACTGCCCAACATCCTGATCTTCCAGATGTTGCTTCCGCTCGTTTCGCCTTTCATCGACTTGATGTTCCTCGCCGGACTCGCGCACTACCTCGTCGATCGCCACTACCACCCAGCAGCCGCGTCTGCAGCCAGCCTTGAAAAACTGCTCGCTTACTTCGGCGCATTTCTCCTCATCGACTTTGTTACCTCGACCATTGCCTTCAGCCTCGAACGGCGTCACCCCGCCAACAAGGGCGACGGCTGGCTGCTCTTCCACATCTGGCTGCAGCGCTTCGCCTACCGCCAGGTATTCTCCATCGTTCTCGCCAAAACTCTAAAGCGCGCCATCGACGGCAAGCCCTTCAACTGGGACAAAATCGAACGCACCGCCAAGATGAGCAAACAAACCGAAGCCCTGACAACGTGAAGTTAGACAAACTCCCCTCTCGCTTTTCCTTCAACTACCCCGAATCCCCGTTCTCTAATCCCTACCCCACGGTTCAATGGAGTTTGATTGGGAAATCGCTACTACAACGGTCCGCGCTCCGACCACTTCAACGGTAAGCACTTCTTCCACGCAGGCCTGCCCTCCACGGACAAGAGTATCTTCGATATCCTTCGCTGGAAGTTATTCGCCAAACAATCCCGCTGGCCCGCATCCGTCCCCGCTCGCGCTGGAGTGAAGCCCGTCCCCAGCGTTGAAGGCCTCCGCATCATCGCCATCGGCCATTCCTCCCTCCTCATCCAGGTCGCTTCCCTCAACATCCTCGTCGATCCCGTTTGGTCCGATCGCACCAGCCCATTTCGCTTCCTCGGTCCACGGCGACACAACCCACCCTCTGTCGCTTTTGACGACCTGCCTCCGATCCACGCCGTCCTGGTCACTCATAACCACTACGACCACATGGACACCGACACTCTTGCGCGTCTCTGGATGGCCCACAAGCCAGTCGTCGTTTCGCCGCTCGGAAACGATACCGTCATCCGCAAGGACGCGCCGGACGTCGAGGTACAAACCGGCGACTGGTGGCAGACCTTCCAGCTTTCCGACCGGGTGCGCGTCACCATTGTTCCCGCCTACCATTGGTCCGCCCGCAACCTCGGCGATCGCCGTTTCGTGCTCTGGGGTGGATTCGTCCTCGAGACACCCGCCGGCATCATCTACTGCGCCGGCGACACCGGCTATCAGGACGGAAAGATCTTTGCGGAAATTCGCAAGCGCCACGGGGAGCCCCGCGTCGCCATCCTTCCCATTGGCGCCTACGAACCCCGCTGGTTCATGAAGTCGCAGCACACCGATCCCGCGCAGGCGGTCCAAGTCGCCATCGACTGCGGCGCACAGCATCTTCTCGGTGTCCACTGGGCAACATTTCAGCTCACTGACGAGCCGTGGGACGAACCTGCCCAGTTGCTCGAAAAAACCATGCGCGAGCGCTCACCCTCCAATCTGACCGCCCAAGCCCTCCTCCCCGGGGACATCTGGGAAAGAGTCAACGCATGATTCCAGGCTCTCAATTTTTCAGCCACTTTAACTTTCGGAAGTGTCATCCTGTGCGCCGCAAGCTTGGGGCCCCGCGGACGAGGGTCCGTGGGGTGAGCGGCGCGAAGGATCTGCTTCTCTCTCGGCGTCACCAAACCGCAACCAGTCAGTTGCATTCCTGCAATCAAATCTCGCGACGCAAATCCTCCGCCAGCAATCGATGAAACAAATGCTCGCCGCCCTCGCGCCGCACCGACAACCTCCCCGCCCCATACGCCCGCGAATGCAATCCCCGCTGCACCGATTCACAGATATCCACGTCCTCATCCTGGATCCGATCGCTCACGGCGACGCTCTCCGTATTTCCCTTCCGCGCTGCATCGCTCACGTCCGCAAAGTAAAAATCAAATTGCACCAGGCACCGATCCGTCGCGAGCGGAAGCACAAGGTTCGTGTCCATCACGCCCTGGTAAATATTGATCATGAAGTTTGGATACAGCCAATAGTAGGAAGCCCGGTCCCCCGTCCGCGTCGCCGCAAACGATGTATGCTCCTGCGAACTCACCATCGGGCTTGACTGCAGCGAATACCGCGTGCTGTTCTCAATCGTGTATTCCTTGTAATCGAGCACGCTGTTCAGCCCCTTGTGCAGATGCGGCACGTGATATCCCCCATCGAGATAGTTATCCACGTAGACCTTCCAGTTGCACGCGAGCGTATACGTCTTGCGCGCAAAAAAGTGCAGGTTGGCAATCCGCAACGGCACCACCCGTTCCGGCAGATCTCCAAGCCACGCATTCAACTCCGGCGCACCCACATCCAGAGTTACAAACACAAACTGCTCCCACGTCGCCACGCGCAACGGAACCAGCCCATTCGCCGCACGATCGAAGTTGCACACTCCCGCAAACTCCGGCGCCCCCTTCAGTGTCCCGTCCAGTCCATACGTCCAGCCATGATAAGGACAACGCAGATGCTGCGCCGTTCCGCACGGCACGTTGGCCACGGCCGCCGCGTGATGCCGGCACACGTTGTAGAAAGCGCGAAGCACACCATCTGATCCGCGCACAATCACCAGCGGCTCTCCGGCGATCTCGACGGTAAAAAACTGCCCCTCATCCGCCACTTGGTCCAGCCGCCCCACCGCAATCCAGTTGCGACCCAATACCTGCTCGCGTTCCGCGTCTTCAATCCGCGCATCCAGATACCACGGCGACGGAATCGTGTAAGCCTCTTCGAGCGGCGCCGCAGCGTTATACAAATCCAGCAATTCGGCGACCGATTTGCTCATGCCCTGTTCCTTTCTGCATGATCGTTCGACTGCCTCCGCTGGCCCGAACGGTAGACGGCAATGCCGGCCACAAGAAGAACAAACGTCATGATCACAACTTTAAGAAATGTAGCCGTCGGATGCGCATCGTCCTCCGCCGGAAATAACGAAAGCACAATCGTGCATGCCGTCGAAACCAGCCCCAGGCACGCCAGCAGAATCAGTGCCCGCCGTCCGCCCGGCAACCGGAATGCTCCCTCCGGCAGCGATCGCCCTTGCAACCGGATCGCCGAAGCAAACAGGAAAAGATACGGAATGAAGTATGTGATCACCGCCATGCTCACCAGCATGTCGTATGCCCCGTGAATACTCGTTCCCGCCTGCCCAAGCAATCCAAAAAGAATTCCCGCCGCGCCATACGAGATCAGCGCCACATGAGGTGTCCTGAACCGCGGATGAATCCGCCCAAAGGCTTCGGGCAAATAGCGGTGCACACCCGCCACAAACGGCAACCGCGCCGTCGAGGAAAGATACGCGCTAGCCGCACCAATATTGCTTATCGCCACCAGCACGGCAATCGGTGCGACCACAACGCCCATCCCCAGCGGCTGCGCCAGAAAATCCACCGCCGTCATGAATCCGCCCAACCCGCTGATGCTGCTTGCGGGCAGCGCCACCAGCATCGACACTGTCCCCGCGATATATCCAAGCCCCAGGATCAGACCCGCCACAAAAAGCGCTTGCGGAATCACACGCCGCGGCTCCTTGATCTCGTCCCCCATAAACGATCCCGCCTCGCATCCGCCGAACGCGAAAAAGATCGTCGAAAGAAAGATGAGATTCTTCATCCCCGGACGCGGCACCATCGCGCCCAGCGTGAAGTGCGTTGCCGCCCCAAAGCGCACAAACGAAAAACAGCCGAGCCCAATCAGCACCGTCGCTGGAATCAAGCTTCCGATCGCGCCAAGATTGTTAAGCCATTTCCCCGTGCTCAGCCCCACAACATTCAGCAACGTAATCATCACCAGCATCACCACCGTGAACACCACAAAGTAAACCTGTGAGTCCGCCAATCTCTGCGCCCCGCCTCCAACATATAAAAAACTGCTCGCCGCGAAAAACAGAACCGAGGGAAAATACGGCAGATTGCTCATCCAGTACGTCCACGCTGAAATGAATGCGGAGAACGGCCCGAACGCCTCGCGCGTCCAGATGTAGAGTCCACCCTCCTCCGGATACCGCGACGATAGATCCAGCACACAGGCCGCCAGCGGAACGAAGAATCCCACCAGCGCCGTCAGCCATACCGCAATCGCAGAAGGTCCGCTGGCCGCCGCAGTCGCAATCCAGCGCAGGCTCAGTCCCGAAGCAACATAAAACAGCAAAATGTCACGGAACCCAAGCGCCCGCTTCAGTTTTGCTGTAGCCACGGATGACCTCGCATGAACGCCGGAGAAAACTTGCTCCCCAGAATAACCGCCCAGGCCTGTGTCTTCTAATTTCTCGTGGGTTCGTTCGCCCGCTGTGGAATCAGCACAGGAATACCATCCACAACCGGATAGGTGCGTCCACACCCGATGCAGACCACGGCAGCTTCAAACCGCAGCTGCGCGTAGCACACCGGACAGGCGAGATCCTCGCTCCACTGTTTAAGGTCGTCGGAATTCGCGCTCTTTGTGGCTGGCATCAGCGTGCACTAGTGAATCGTCGCGTCGGTTGCATCATCTTCCCCATGCCCAGGCTTGCGATGCGGCCTGCGCATGAATTCCTGTTCGATCCGCTCGTTCGTCCCCGCATGGGCAAACTCGTACGCCACGCGAATACCATTGAAGATTGCGCGATCGTTCGACGATCCGTGCCCGATCACGCAAACTCCGCGCACCCCCAGCAACTGGGCTCCGCCATATTCGCGATAATCCAGCCGCCGCCGAAAATCGTTGAAAGCCTGCCGTGAAAGCAACGCGCCCACCTTCGCCGTCACCGTCCGCGTCAGCGATTCGCGCAGCACATCGCGCACAAATCGCCCCACGCCTTCGCTCGTCTTCAGCGCCACGTTGCCCACAAATCCGTCGCATACAATTACATCCGCCTGCCCGCTGAAAATGTCGCGCCCTTCCACATTCCCTATGAATTTAATCGGCAGAGCTTTCAGCAGTGGAAATGCTTCGCGTGTCAGGTCGTTGCCCTTGCTCTCTTCCTCACCGATCGAGAGCAATCCCACGCGCGGGTGCGCGATTTTCAGGACGCTCCGAGCGTACATCTCGCCCATCACCGCAAATTGTTCCAGGTTGTGCGGTTTGCAATCCACGTTTGCGCCTACGTCGAGCAGCACACACGCATTACCAGTCGCGCTCGGCATCGGCGTTGCCAGCGCGGGACGATCCACGCCCGGCAACGCCCCCAGCACCATCTTGGCCGTGGCCATCGCAGCGCCGGTATTGCCCGCGGTCACAAATCCCTTGGCCTTGCCCTCGCGAACCAGCTTCAGCCCCACGCGCATTGAGCTGTCGCGCTTGGTGCGAACCGCATGCGCCGCCTTCTCCTCCATGCCAATCCGTTCGGAGGCATGGTGGATCACGATGGGGAGTTCCTCGTTTTCGAGATGCTCATCGAGCAAGTCGCGAAGCTCTGGGGAGGGGCCGACCAGGTGCACACGGACAGGAAGCTCGCGGCAAGCGAGGATTGCCCCTTTGATCTCAGGCTCAGGCGCCTTGTCGGAACCGACTGCGTCAAGAACGATGTCGACGAGCATGCTCAAGTCACCGTGGACTCGGATGATAATGCGTATACGCCGGAAATGCTGACGGGGTCGCTCCCATGGGACGACCCCGCAGTCTCAAACACTTGCATCATTGCATATCCGGGCATGTTCTGTTCGGAACGCCGGTTTACTTTGCAGCTTCCTTGGTCTCTAGCACCGCGCGGCCCTTGTACTCGCCGCACTTGGCGCAGGCGCGATGGGGAAGCTTCTTCTCGTGGCAGTTCGGGCACTCCGACAGGCCAGTCGAGGTAAGGAAGTCGTGGGAACGGCGAAGAGCTGTACGGCGCGTTGAGTGGCGCCTTTTCGGATTCGGCATGATGCAATTCCTTTCGTGTTCCCGCCGGTCAACTCCACACAAGGATCTTGACTGCCTTGAGGCACAGGCGAAACACCTTAAACATTTATTTTGAGGACTTTATCCTGCCGCGCAACCCTGAAAGCGCCTCCCAGCGGGGGTCGGATGGACCCTCATCGCAAGAGCAATCCTGGTTGTTGCGGTTCTCTCCGCAGCGTGGGCAAAGTCCTTTGCAGTCAGGCTCGCACAGCGTCCTGACCGGCAGGGACAAAAGCACCTGCTCGCGCAGCACATCCTCAAGCATAAGACTGTCTCTCTGATAATAACCGATTTCCGTCTCCGGCGCCGTTATCGACCGCTCCGTAGGCTCGTAGTCCGCCACAACCGGCCTGAAAATCAGGTCAAACTCCGATTCCAACGGGATCTCCACCGGCTCAACGCACCGGGCGCACGGCACCTCAAACCTGCCCGCAAACTTCCCACGCAGCCGGATATCGGCAACAATATCCTTCGGTCCCCGATGCTCATGCAGGACCTCCGCCAACCCCGAAGTAGCCAGATTTCCGATCTGCGTGGCTTCGTTCCCCAAATCCACCTTGCCAGGCGGCAGCGCCAGATCGAATTCAATCGGCTCCCGCTCCAACTCAACAACTTTGAATTCCATAGATTTCAGCCTAAGGCGCAGCGCTTTGCGCGTCAATGCGCGGTCTGATTCCACCATCTACCAACCTGCGGCTGCTTCTACGGCTCGGACGCACTGTGAAGTTGCGCCCGAATCTCCTCAATCTGCTTCGCATGCCGCGCCGGGTGCGCCGCAATCATGATCAGCGTCTCTGCACACGTCACCGGACCCACGATCAGCGGATGGTCCGTCATCATGCCGCGAGGATTGCCAGTGCAGTTCTCCACCCAACGCTTGACTTCCGACCGGGTCGCATCGAACGCGGCTACCGCTTCGCCCAGAGTCGCGAAACGTCCATGTGGATGTGCCTGTTCTGGCGCTTCGATGCGCCGAGTCCGATCCGCGGCCAGCAGCGCGATCTTGCCTTCGCGCCGAGGTTTCTCGAACGGCCGGTCGGCGTGTTCAGCAGCCCGCAACCGCGTCAGCAAGTATTTCTCCGACTCCACCATGTGCTCCACGCAATCGAGAATCGACCACGACTCACGCGAAGGCTTATGCACGGCCATCACATCATCCACACCCGCAAGAGCCTCACCCAGCGCATCGTGGCCCTCCTGCAATTGCCGCAGTACTTCGATCTTTTCCGCCCTATCCATCGTGACCAAACCTTTATGCCGAAACAGCTATTTTGGTTCCCATCTAGTGTCTGAGTCAAATGCGAGGGCAGACCATGCAGATCCGCGACGCCGTCCAGGCCGACTTTGAAGAGATCACCGCAATCTACAACGATGTCCTAACTCACTCAACCGCCATCTACGACGACCAGCGGGCCAGCGTTGCCGATCGCATCGCCTGGTGGCGTGCGCGGCTTGAGCAGAACTACCCAGTCCTCGTCGCGACCGACTCCGAGCGCATCTGCGGCTTCGCGAGTTTCGGCGACTTCCGCTCCTGGCCCGGCTACCGCTACACCGTCGAAGGAACCGTGCATATCGCTTCCGGACTGCGCGGACAAGACGTGGGCTCCCTTCTGCTCAGGGCTCTCATCGTCCAGAGTCGGCAACCGGGCAAACACTCCATGATCGCCGGCGTTGATTCCGAAAACACCGCATCCCTCCGCTTCCTCGAGCACTTCGGCTTTGAGCGCGCGGGCCATCTCCGCGAGGTCGGCTACAAATTCGACCGCTTCCTCGACCTGGTTCTCCTGCAATACTGGATCGGCAAAAAAGAAGAAAAATCCTCAATGAAAGAACTTAAAAAAAACGAAATACAGAAATAGCGTTGGTAAGCAATGACCTCTCTTGAGACATGCCGCATGCTCCCTCGATACTTATGTCCCTGCTACGAAATTGTCCTCTCAGCTCTATCTCGCCTTTCTTCACCTCTGCCGATAACCTAAGTGTCTAGAGCCGTTCGAAAACCTCAAGCTTCGGACGGCAAATGTTTACTCCTCCTGGCACCGCCACTTGCCCCGGTGAATCGCAGCCGATTCATCGGGGCCCTTTTCACCACGACGCGCGGCCGCCTCGCCACTCCGTCCTGCGCGTGAAGTTTTACACCGCCATCAAGTCCACCGGGTACAATCCTTGTCTGGATTGCTGAAACCTCCTGCGGGTTGAGACAATCACAAGCGGAGCCGGGGTTTCCCGTCTCGAGGTCGCCCCGCGCCGGTCCAGCGCAAGGCGTATGCTGTGCCTGGTATGGCTCGAACCGCCGCCGTGTCCAGTACCACGTTTCGTCCCTCAGTCTGCACTCTGGAGACCCGCGCATGAGCGCCGCCAAATACGACCTTATCGTCATCGGTTCCGGGCCCTCGGGGCAGCGCGCTGCCGTCGCCGCATCGAAAATGAAGAAACGCGTCGCCGTGGTCGAATCGCGCTCCGTTGTTGGGGGCGTGTGCGTCAACACCGGCACGATTCCGTCTAAAACCATGCGCGAAGCGGTGATGCATCTCTCTGGGTACAATTACCGCTCCGTCTACGGCATGAATTACCGGGTCAAAGAAAAGATCACCATGGCCGATCTGGCCTTCCGGGTCCAAGCCGTCATCAAAACAGAAGTGGACGTAACCGAGGCTCAGCTTTCGCGCAATGGCATCGACATCGTTCACGGCATTGCCCACTTCGTCGATCCACACCAGGTGCGCGTCGAAGGTCTCACAGGCGACAGCACCATCGAGGCTGACCGCATCATAATCGCCGTCGGAACCAAGCCTGCTGGATCACCCAAAGTCCCCATCAATGGCCGTACCATCATCAACAGCGACCAGGTTCTCGATCTCCCCTCGCTCCCGAAATCCCTCATCGTAGTCGGCGGCGGCGTAATCGGCGTCGAATACACCTGCATGTTCTCCACCCTCGGCGTGCGCTGCACCCTGATTGAAAAGCGCGCCAGGCTGCTCGAATTTGCCGACCAGGAAATCATCGAGTCGCTCAGCTATCACCTCCGCGACAGCCGCGTCACCATGCGTCTTGGGGAAGAGGTCGAAAGCGTTGAAGAACTTGCCGACGGCACCGTCGTCGCCAATCTACAGAGCAAGAAAAAGGTCTCCGGGGACGCCCTCCTCTACGCTGTCGGCCGCCAGGGTGCTATTGACGATCTCAATCTGGCCGCTGCAGGCATTGAAGCCGACAACCGCGGCCGCATCCCCGTCGACGAACACTACCAAACGAAAGTCGAGCACATTTACGCCGTCGGCGATGTTGTGGGCTTCCCGTCCCTCGCCTCCGTCTCGATGGAGCAGGGCCGCATTGCTGCCGCACGCGCATTCAACGATACCCACACCACTTCAAACCCCAGCTTTTATCCTTACGGCATCTACACCATTCCCGAAATCAGTTTTATCGGAAAAACTGAAGAGCAACTCACCGACGAAGATGTCCCGTACGAAGTCGGCATGGCTTTCTATCGTGAAACTGCTCGCGGCCAGATTCGCGGCGACACTACCGGCCGCCTCAAACTCATCTTCCACCGCGACACGCGCAAGGTCCTAGGCGTCCACATCATCGGCGAAGGCGCCAGCGAGCTCGTGCACATCGGTCAGGCTGTGATGGTGCTAGGAGGGAACGTCGACTACTTCATTGACACGGTCTTCAACTATCCCACGTTGGCCGAGTGCTACAAGGCTGCTGCATTCAATGGACTTGGCCGTCTGAATCGCTACCAGGTGGAGTAGCCGATATGAGAATAGTTGTGTCGGTCAAACAGCAGGTTTTATCGGCCAGACCACGCGTTTTTGAAAGGGCACAATTCCGCGGGGCTACGGCCCTAAGTTCGCAAGCATTCTCCCATGGAGGGCGAAATGACCACCGCAATCGGCGTTGTCGTTACGGAACACATTGTTGCCGGCAGGCTGGAGGATATGCGCCTGGCAGGAGAAACTGTGCGTTACCCCCAGGACATCCATGAGGTCAACGCGCTCAACGGACTTCCCGTAAGCGAGTTCGTTGAAATCCTCGCCGGCGAGATCATTTCTGTCATCGGTAACGGCGACGTCGACGCAATCGGAGTGGCGGTTCCTGGCATCACGCGACACGGCTTCGTCGAAGACTCACCCAATCTCACCCAGATAAAGGGCATGAATCTCGCCGAAGAGCTCACCCGCGTACTCACCGCCAAGGGTGTCAATGCCCCCGTCCACATCGCCAACGATGCCGATGCCATCGCCGCCGGTGTCGCCGCGACTCGCGGCCAACTCAACAAACTGACGCGAGTCTGGACCATCGGCAATGGTATTGGCTACGGCCGGTGGCCTTACGTTGAAGGTGTCTGGGAAGGCGGGCACGTCACTGTAACCCTTGATCCCAAGGAGCGCTTCTGTGGATGCGGCGGGGTCGGCCACCTCGAAGGCATCATGGGCTACCGAGCCATGCGCATGCGCTTCCTCGACCTTGAACCCGAAGAAATCTTTGCAAATGCCCAAAAAGGCGACGCCCGTTGCCGCGAATTCGTCGAATTGTGGCATAACGCACTCGCTGCCGCAACCGCGTCCTTCATTCACCTCGCTGGGCCCGGTCGCTTTTACTTCACCGGGCACAATGTCCACTTCCTCGACATTCCCATGTTGCGCCGCTATCTGGAAACCATGGTCAAAATGAGCCCGCTTCTCAGCTACTCCCTCGAGGTCCTGCCCAGCGACGACGCCACCGCTCTGCTAGGCGCCGGCGTCAGCGCCATCCGTGCCCTCGCGTCCTGACGCGATAGCTACACCGGATGCCCCGTCTCAAGTGAGCCGGTTTCTTGCCGAAACCGCACCGTTAGTTTCGTCTTGCTCCCTCGCGACAAGTTGGCTCTGGGTTACACTTGCCCAAGCATCGCCAGAAAAACCAGGATCCGCCCTCGGAAGTGATCATGCAGGCTTTCATCACATCGCTCGGAAAATTCCTCCCCGGCGATCCCGTCGACAATGATGTGATGGAGGAATTCCTTGGCGCCATCGACGGAAAAACTTCCCGCATTCGTAAACGCATCCTGAAACAAAACGGCATTCACACTCGCTACTACGCCATCGACCGCCAACAGCAGACGCGCTTCTCCAACGCGACCATGGCAGCCAATGCGATTCGCCTCGCCGCGGATCGTGCGGGCATCGATCTCGAAGAAATCGACTTCCTCGCCGCGGCCACATCGCAGGGAGACCTCCCCATCCCCGGCTTTGCCAGCATGGTCCACGGCGAACTGCAATCGCCTCCGTGCGAAATTGCAACCCTCCACGGCGTCTGCGCCAGCGGAGTCATGGCATTCAAATCGGCCATGCTGCAGATCCTTCAAGGCGAAAAGCAGCACGCCGTTGTCTGCGCCAGTGAATTCCCCAGCCGTCTCTTCAAGTCAACGCGATTTGAAGCCCAGCGTGCGGTGCGCGAAGAAGGCTTGAGCTTCGATACGGAATTCCTCCGCTGGATGCTCTCCGACGGAGCCGGCGCGGCGGTCCTCTCAAACGCGCCGTCTGCTACCGGCTTGTGCCTGCGCATCGAGTGGGTCGAGTTGCTCTCCTACGCGGGCCAGTGTGAGCCCTGCATGTATGTCGGGTTGCCCAAGAACGGCGAGGCCCCAAAATCGTGGCTCGATTTTCCAAGCTACGATCTTGCCGCCGACGCCGGCGCCATCAATCTTCGCCAGGACATCCGCATGCTCGACGAAGTCGTGCGTCACGCCGTGCAGGGGCTCCTGCAGGTTGCGAAAATCAAAAACCTCGAGCCGAACCATGTTGACTGGCTGGCGGTCCATTACTCATCCCACGTTTTTCGCGACAAGTCGCATGATCTCGCCGCACGACTCGGCTTCGACATTCCCCACGAACGATGGTTTACCAACCTCAGCTCCACCGGAAACGTCGGCTCCGCCTCAACTTTTGTCCTCCTCGAAGAGCTCCTCTACTCCGGCAAATTGAAAAATGGTGACAACATCCTTTGCTTGGTTCCGGAGAGCGGAAGATTTCTCTTCGGCTATATGCTCTTGAAAGTCGTCGAGGGCGCCAGTAGCATCGCAGGCGCAGAGACTGCGCCGGAAGCCATCTTCCACGCACCACCTCCCGACTTGCACGCCTCGAACGACCCGCTAGCCGAACAATTAATCCGTGACCTGGCCTTGGTCTGGTTTGATTTTGAAGATCGCCTCCAGCGCGTCCCCATCGTGAAAAAGCTTTACGACGGCCGCTTCACGTTAGAGGATTATCGCGCCCTGCTCTTCAACTTGCGTCAACAGGTCATTGAAGGTTCGCGCTGGATCGGCCGTGCAGCCTCCAGCATCACGCCTGACTATTTCCCCATCCGCAGCGCATTCATCATGCACACCAGCGACGAGCACCGCGACTTCGAAATGCTCGAGCGCAACTTCCAACTCGCCGGCGGCAGCCTCGATGCCATTCGCGCAGGCCGCAAGAACATCGGCAGCGAAGCTCTCTCTGCCTACATGCTCGAGATGGCTGGCCATCAGAATCCTTTTGCCCTCATCGGCGCCATGTTCATCGTCGAAGGCGTCGGCCAAAGAATCGCAAAGCAATGGGGCAAAAAGATTCAGGAGACGCTCGGCCTGAAGAAGGAAGCCGTCTCCTTCTTCCTCTATCACTCTGAAAGCGACATTACGCACTTCAAGCGGTTGGATCTCGCCATCGCCAGCGGAATCCTCAGTCCCAAACTCGTTCCCGAGATCGTCCGTTGCGCTAAGGTCACCGCACGTCTCTATACATTGCAGCTTGAAGAGATCGGAAATTTTTGATGTCGACCGCGTCGATGCTCGCCTTCTTCTTGATCTACTACTTGCTGGCCGGCGTGGCCATCAACCTTGGCTATCATCGCGTCCTTGCCCATCGCTCGTTAAAACTTCCCAAGTGGTTCGAACGAACTCTGGTCACCCTGGGACTTCCCGCCGGCACGCCAATCCAGTGGTCAGGCAATCATCGCTACCACCACGCACACAGCGACACGCCTCTCGATCCTCATTCCCCCTCACAACGTGGCTTCTGGTATGCCCACGTCGGTTGGTATCTCGGATCGGACAACGTGCTCCTGTGCATTCCCTATTCCCTCGCCGGCCCGATCCGTATGTTGATCGACGCATGGATGCGGCCTCGCACCAACCAGGAATTCAATGCGCTCGCCTCCGATGTCTCGGCCGACCCCTGGTATCGTCAAATCAGCCGTCCGTGGCCCTACGCCGCGGCCATGCACCTGCATTTCCTCGTCCCGGTGTTGGCGGCTTGGTACCTCTGGGGAATTCGTGGACTCGCCGTTGTTTGGCTCACCTTCGTTGCTCTCTACAATATGGGAGATGCGATTGACAGCGTCGCCCACATGTTTGGCCATCGGCTTTCGGGACAGCATGATCGGTCCCGCAACAGCATCCTCATGGGTTTGCTGATCCTGGGCGATGGATGGCACGCAAACCATCATCGTTTTCCCTGGAGTGCGAAGCATGGTCTGGCACGAGGACAATTTGACTGGACCTGGCAAGTAATTCGAGGTCTTCGCGCAGTTGGACTTGCTCGCGATATTCGCGTCCCAACTGCAACAGACCTATCCGGAAACTGACAAGCGGAGGGCACTGCCAATATGGACGTCACCGAACTCTACGAGAAAGCTCCATATAACCCTGAGGATCCCAATCCCTGGCTCGCACTTTACCTCGACGCCAGTCTGCCTCTAAGCGACGAAGTCAAGGCCGCACTGCTGGCAAACTCCGGCTCAAAATCACGTCAGTTCATGCTCCCCTTGATTCGTCCACTGGCAAAGCTCGCGCTGGTCATCTTCCAGATCCTCAAGATTATCGTTCCCAATCGCTTCACCTCTTCGAAGATTCTGCACCGAACGATCTATTGGGGGCTCAGAATCTTCGTGCGCCCCGATGCAAATTACCTGATCCTCCGCCACTTTCATATTGGGACTGAAATCCTGCAGTTTGTTGCCACCAATGTTCCCGGTGTCACGATTCCCCTGAATCCGCTGCGCCCTCGCAACCTCTACGATCTCAGGGACAATGTTTTCCTTAAGCACGACCTCAATATCTACAACTTCCTCATTCGTCTCAATCGCGAAATGAAAGCCCACGGCATCAAACTGAGCAAACAGGACAATCCCAATTTTGCGTGCATCACCGATGGTCCATTCCAGATCGATGAAGCCAGTCTACCCAAAGGCCGTTTGAACTTCCTGGACCTCGAAACCGCTATCGAAATCTACACTCCGCTCTACCAGTTGTTTCTTACCGACAGCGATTTCTGGCGCGCCTGCAACTCGCTACAACTGGACGAAACCGTAGCACTCTACAGTTCCAAACTGCTCGGCGACGCGTCCTACGTAGGCCTCGTCAACAACAAGCACCCCTTGATCCCGCTCTCAACTCTGCAGGCCGGATACCGCCTCCTCCTGCACGGCTTAGCCGCAGAATGTCTCCACGCCACGTTGGTCCAGATCAAACGCCAGGTCCAGCAGCCCGCCTTGGCGACAAGCTGATGACAGATAGGGACGAAGATATACGTCCATGAGGGAAGATCATTTCAGGCGGCTGCGAAATCTTGAGGAAACCTTCGCGACCTAGCTCAGCCGGAGATACGTCTTTGACAGCCGGTCGTGCCAGCTCATCTGGTCTTCGTCGAAGATCGACCAGACCACACCCAGCCCCACCGGAAGAACGGAAATCAGCATTGCCTTCATCCGTTCCTTCACCTGCGCTGCGTTCGGAACCTCCTCATCGAAGGTGCAGAGCGAGAGCTGCGCATACCGCATCCCCGGCGTCACTTTGGCGAATGTCAGAAAAAACCACTCGTAAAGCGCGGCGAATCCCAGCGTGGCAATCACTCCGCACACTTCGGAGACGCGCAGGCTCGGCAGGTGATCGAAATGTGAGGCCGCAAAATAGGCCGTTCCCCACACCAGGCTCAGGATCAACGCCGCGTCCACCATCGTCGCCATCATCCGGCGACTGAAGGGCGCCTGGTAGAGCCTGGGAGTATCCGGTTGGATTGCGTAGTAGTCGGGCAGCGGATGCGGCTGTTCTTCGAGCTCGATCTGCTGCCAGCTTGACCCTATCCATGCGGGCTCTTCCATGGTCCGCGTGGCAGCACCCATCGGTTCAGTGGAAACGGAATTCGGCTCAACCTCGAAAATGCTGAGCTGTTGCGGTTCCGCCTCGTCGACAAATGCTTCCGTAATCCGCGGACGCATCCGGCGCGTTGCCACAATTTCGCGCGGAAACTCGATGAGGTTCGCGGCAATGGGCTGAGCCGCTTCTACCGCTTCATACGTCTCTGCCCCATACACATCCCGCGAATCCGGCTCCCACGCTTCGATTCGCGTTGCGCGCGTCTCCTGAGGAGCCTGTCGTACCGGCATATCCGGCTCCCAGCGAATTTCCAAGCCCGCGGTTGCTGCCATTTCGCCCCGCTTCACGCTATCGATGTTCCTGGTTTTCTTGTCTGGAACGGAAACTTCGGTGGGGTAGCCATCCACTGGAGCGGAGCTGCTTTCTTCGAACTCAAGCGCAGAAACCTGATCCCCACAGTTCTCGATCTGATTGAGCACGGCCTGCGCGGCCGCCTGCGCCTCAAGAGCCGCTCGAGTGGCTGCCTCTGCAGCCCGCAGCGCTCCGCGCGCTTCCGCTGCCTGCATTTCGCTGTAGCTGGGTGTCTTGGCGTAACGGGCCGCAACCCGTGCGGCCGCCGCCGCAGCCCGGCTGTTGGTCGAAGCCTGCGCGTCTTCAGCGGAATCCTGGTCCACAACTGCGATTCCCTTGCGCGTCTTGTGCTCCGCAAGGCGACGATTCACTTCCTGCTTCCACGATGGGAGGGGGGTAGGCGAGCTAGCGAGTGTGCTCAAAACTCTAAGGTCCCTTCAATATCTTCCTTGGACCAATACATTGGCCCCGCTAATTTCATCCAGTTCGCGCATCTCACGCACGGCACCGTGCGGTTGAGGTTTTTATAACGTCTCAACATCAGAGGAGGAGCCGCAACTGAATGAACCCTGCTCGCATTTGCTATGCTGGCCTTGGTCCTCGGATGCATCCTCGTAATCTCGTGTTTATCACGGTGATAACCCTCTGTCACCTGCAACTTGCCGGTCAGATGTTAACCAATGCGTTACCCCCTGCGCAAAGTCCTGCCAGCGGCGTAAGCAGCGGTCACGCAATACCCGTGTCCCAACTCCCCGACGACCCCGGACAGGAAGCCATTCCGATCGCCCAACCCGAGCCAACTCCGGCTGGCGGTGTGCCCGTTCAACTGCAGGCTGATCGCCAGACCTGGGTCGCGGATACGTGGACCGGATCCGGCGGAGTCATCGTTCACTACGGCGATTACATCCTCCGGGCGGACAAGGTGGTCTATCACCAAAAAACCTCCGAATTGGAGGCGGATGGGCATTTACAGGTCACGGGCGGCCCCAGCGATGCATACATTGCCGCCTCGCATGGAGACATGCGGCTAGCGATGCACACAGCGCGGTTCTACGATGTCAGTGGTTCTTTGGGGGTCAGACGGGCAGGCCGTACCGTCGTATACTCCACGGCCAATCCTTTTCTTTTTTCGGGCCGCGTCCTTCTGCAGACCGGAGAAGGCAGCTATAAGATCATTGATGGCACCATGACTAACTGCCGCCTCCCCAAACCTGACTGGCAGCTGATTGCGCACTCCATCACCGTTGCCAACAACGAAGCCACCACCAAGAATACGGTTTTCAAATTTGTTGGCATCCCGCTCTTCTACCTTCCCTATCTCCGCCACCCGGTTGAGGCCGCAGGCCGCGAGAGCGGACTCCTGATCCCGGTCATCAGCAACTCTTCGATCCGAGGACTAACGGTTGGCGACCAGGTTTACATAGTCCTCAACCGCAGCACCGATATGGTTGTCGGCACCGAATACTACAGCAAGCGCGGTTGGGCTCCCAATGGCGACTTTCGCTACAAGGGGCCGGGTCTCGATCACTTCACGGCAAGATGGAACGCGCTGATCGATCGCGGGGTCGAACAGCTGCAGACTTCGGGACCTCAGGCAGGCCAGAAAATTCTGGTAAATCAGGGTGGTGCCGACATCATGGCCGTCGGCCGTTACGACCTGACCTCGGAAACCCGCGCGGCTGTGAGCGCCGAATATCTCTCCAGCTACGTCTACAGACTCGTGTTCAACGACAATTACCTGCAAGCCGTGAACTCGCAGGTCCACAGCACAATTTCGCTCACGCACGCACACAACGGCCTTGTGCCTTCGGCCTACCTTGAGCGGCTGCAGAATTTCGCCAGTTCCAGCGAGGGCGACGAAGTCCGCATCCTGCATCTACCTAGCCTGCGTTTCGACGTCCTTGATGAACCGCTGCACACGTCTCCGCTCTATTGGAGAATGGGTTCGTCCATCAGCTATCTCGGACGTTCTGAATCCGCATTTCACGTCCGCAACATGGGCAGATTCGATCTTTACCCTCATCTCTCGCTGCCGTTGGTCGGAGGCGGATGGAGCGTGGTCCCCGAAGTGGCGCTCCGTGAAACTTTCTATACCGGCAGCCAGAATCCTGACGTGACCGGCGCCAATGGAGGCACTCCCACGGTGAGCCATGAGCCCTTGAGCCGGAGTGACCTGGAGGCTTCAGTTGATGTAAGACCGCCCGCCCTTGAGCGGGACTTCACCCACGGCAATTACGTCTTGCGCCATGTCATCGAGCCTGAGTTTCAGTACCGCTTCGTCGGTGGAATCGGGGTGAAAGCGCGCAATGTTCCACTCATTGACCCTGCGGACATCGCCACCGATACGAATGAAGTGGGATTCTCTGTGACGCAGCACTTCTACGCGAGATCGAAGGATTCCCAGCCCTGCACGATCAACGACACCGATGCAGGCACTTCCTGTCCGGCGCAACCACGCGAATGGGCTAGCTGGCAGATTGCGCAGAAGTACTTCCTCAATCCCTCGTTTGGCGGAGCGATCATTCCAGACCGGCGAAATGTCTTCGACGCAACCCTCGACTTGACAGGCATTGCATTCCTGACCGAAGCACGTAATTTGTCCCCCCTGGTTTCGAGGCTGCGCTTTGAAGCCGTCCATAATCTGCGCATCGAATGGAACATGGACTACGACCCTCGAGCGGGCCGTCTTGACGCGGACAATGTGTTTGCCGGGTATAGCGTCGGGCCGACGACAGTCGGGCTGGGCCACTCCCTTCTCAATGCCGTGGATGAAAAGGGCAGCGCCGCTTCCCTCATCCAAAGCCAGCAGTTGCAACCCTTCTTCGAGATCGGAAAGCCGAACGCCGGCGGATTTAACTTGGCTGCCAACGGCGGGTACGATTTTGTCAATCGCGCATTGCAATATGCCGGAGTACAAGCCGTTTACAACTGGAATTGTTGTGGACTCACTGTGGGCTACCGGCGCTTCGCGCTGGGCTCCGTTCGCGACGAAACTCAATATCTGTACAGCTTTACGCTGGCCAACTTCGGATCAGTTGGCGATATTCGCCGATCCAACACGGTGTTTCATGATCCAACCCAGCCGCCTGCTTACTAGAGCCGACCCGCAGCTCAAATTCCCGCCGTCTTGCTTGCTTTTTTCGAGTTTGCGCGTCCACCAATCAGTAACACAGCAATGGTCCATTCCCGCGCTCGGCCGGGGGCTTGGCTGAGATATCCTTGCTGGAGAGGACATCCATTTGTCGCGCATACATTTTTTGGTCGGCCTGCTAGCTCTGAGCTTGGCCGTTGGTTGCAAAGCCCAGTCAGCCGACTCCGGCACTCAGGATGCCGCTCTGAACCGCCGTATTGAAGTGATAGTACGTTCGCAGTTCGGTATTCCGCCCGAGGTGTCTGTCGCGCTCGGCCAGAGGGCCTCAAGCCAGATCTCGGGCTTCGATACCCTGCCGATCACCTTGTCGCATGGTTCCACCAAAAAGGTCATCGACTTTCTCATCTCCACTGACAACAAAAAACTGGTGCGGCTCGAGACCTTCGACCTCGCGAAAGATCCTGTCTTCAATATCGATATTGCCGGACGGCCCATTCGCGGCAACCCGAACGCGAAGGTGACGGTCATCAATTTTGACGACCTCGAGTGCCCGTACTGCGCCCGTATGCACTCGTCGCTGTTCCCCGCCACGATGGATCGATACAAAGACAAGGTTCGCTTTGTCTACAAGGACGATCCGCTGACCGATCTGCATCCGTGGGCGATGCACGCCGCGGTCGATGCAAACTGCATTGCAGCGCAGAACGGCCAGACCTATTGGAATTTCGTCGATTACGTGCACGCCCACGGCCAGGAAGTTAGCGGCGAAGACCGTAACCTTGCCAAAAGCTTCGCGGCGTTGGATCGCATCGCCCGCGACGAAGGCACGCTGGCGAAATTGGACAGCGCCAAACTCGATGCCTGCATCGCCAAGCAGGATGAAACCCAGGTACGCGCATCGGCAAAAGAGGCTGAAGGTCTGGGCATCGACGGAACGCCGGCGCTCTTTGTGGATGGCGAACGCATTAATGGCGCTGTCCCCGAGGAACAGGTGTGGCTCGTTATTGACCGAGCTCTGAAGGCAGATGGGATCGAACCACCGCCTGAGGCGGCCCCTCAACCCGCCGCCAAAGGCAAATAGTAGTGGGGAGTCTTTCTTTGCCTTCAGCGTCGCGCGTTGGCGCGTTAATCAAACGCTGCAAGTGAGTCTTTCGTTTCGATGCCTCGGTCTTGGGATTTATCCTGTAGTTCCGGGGCTGCGGCCAGGCTTTCCATCGGCAGGTTTGGTCGACAGGTTGACGGGCTCCCGAGGAGACACAGGTTGCAAGTCCAAGCATCGTCGTTCAAGCGCGCGTCCTTCGCGGTTCTTATTCCATGCGTACTTTTGCTGATAGCCCTGACCGCGTGCAGCCATTCTCCCGCACCGGACGTGATGGCTACCGTCAATGGCAAAGATATTCTTCGCTCTGATCTGGATAAGGCCTACAGCAACTACCGGGCCACGCAAGGCGATGCTCCGCAGGATCCCAGTCCCGAACAGGCAAACATCGTTCGGCTCAACCTCCTGCGTCAGCTCATTGATGATGAAATTCTCGAACAGCGCGCCGCGAAGCTGAATCTCTCCGCTTCTGATGAAGACGTCAACGCGCAGCTGATTGAGCTCAAGGCGCCCTACACCGAGGAAGAGTTCGCCAAAAGATTGAAGCAGCAGAACATGACCCTCGATGACCTCAAAAAGCAGATTCGCCGAAAGCTTACCGTCGATAAACTCATCAATAAGGAAATCGAATCCAAAATTAACATTACTGACGCCGATATCAACGGCTACTATGCGCAGCATAAGTCCGAGTTCAACGTGATCGAGCCGCAATATCACCTGGCGTGGATCGTCGTCACCACAGGATCCTCGCAGCAGGCGGGCAACCTCCAGAACAACAAGGCGACAAGCGATGCGGATGCGCGCAAGAAGATCCAGACCATCCACAGCCGTTTAACCACGGGCGAAGACTTCGGTTCGCTTGCGATGAATTACTCCGAAGACCCCAATACCAATTCGAGCGCCGGGGATATGGGCTTTATCCCAGAGTCTGCCCTGCAGCAGCGAGATCCGGCCGCGTTCGCCGCAATCATCAAGCTGAAGCCAGGGCAGATGACCGACGTGCTTCCGGTATACGGAGGTGCTGGACCAACGCAACGGGCAATTGGCTATGCCATCTACAAGCTCCTGGAACGCGAGCCTGCTGGTCAGCGCGAATTGAATAACCCAAGCGTCCAGCAGCATATTCGTCAAGGCCTGCGCGAAAGCCACGCGCAGTTGCTGAAGCTTGCCTACTACGAGATGCTCCGTGACGACGCAAAGGTGAGAAACTATTTCGCCGAGGAAATCCTGAAACAAGGCGCAAAATAATTCATTCTGCAGTGCTACGGTAAGATGTAGTGCTCGAAGCAGGCAAGATCCGCCTCAGAATCCGACCAACCGACTTTCATTATTGCCAATCTGATAAGAACCCGGGCATGCATATCTCGCAACCGCGAATACTGCGACGGTCCAGCGAATACCCGCTTTCTGCTGCCCCCTTATCTCCAGACCGCTGTTAATCACGAATCTTGAGCGGTCGAGAAGCGGCGTAATGAAGATCGACTGGTCATCCATCCGCAAAATCAAACGGCCTTCGCATCCAGCGAAGGCCGTTCAAATATTGGACCAGGATCGAGAGCTACTTCATGCTACCGCTCGAGTCCATGGTGATTCCGCCGGGGCCTTTGTCTTTCTTCTCTTCGTTGGTTTTGCGGGTGCCCATGGCCTTGGAACTCCAGTCCTTGGCGGCGGCGACGTCGGCCTTCACCGCTGCAGGGTCGTTATAATCCGTATCGGCTTTGCGGCGATACAACAAGTTGGCGTACGACATTGCCTCATCGTAGTTGGCGCGGTTAGCCAGAGCCAGATTTATGTAATGAATCCCTTCATCTACCAGAGGAGTGTTTTCCTCCTTGATCTCCTGCAGAACCTTCTTTGGCGCCTTTGAGTTGCCTTCACCGTCATCATTCATGTTGACGCTAGCGAGTGCCTTCAGGGTGTTCTCGTGAGCCAGCGTCCAGTCGATCACACCAATCGTATAGGCAGCTTCAGGGTCCTTTGGGTCGGCATCGAGAACTTTCTTCTGATAGGCCTTTGCCTCGTCGAAATTCTTGATGCTGAAATAAATGGACGCAATATTCTTGAGGCTGTTGATGTCGTTGGGCTCTTTGGCCAGAACTTCCTGGAAAATACTGATCGCCTGTTGCGCGTTCTTCAGGTTGTCAGGACTTGTGAGGCCCGGCACGACGTTCTGGGCTAACGCTGTCGCCAGATAACTCTTCGCCATCGGCAGGCTCGGGTCCAGCTCAGTGGCTTTCTGGAAATGTCCGATCGCCTCTTCATAGTGAGCAGACTTATACGCCTCCACTCCCTTGTTCAATTGATCACGGGCTTGCAGGCGGTTGCACCCGCCCATGGAAAGCACCATGCCGGCTAGAGCAACCGTGAGCGCCGTAATTCGTGCGGGTCCATTCATGTTCTTATTCTTCTCCTTCAGGTCGTGCGCAGCGATCACGCACTTTCTCAATCACGCATCTGGAGCCGGGCGGGAGAATCCGAAACCAGAATGGCCAAATTGTACTCCTGCTGCCTCAAAACAAACTGTGTTCTTTGACTGGCAATAATTCTAGTGCCCTGCCAAAACTTCGGGGGTCATTAAGCCGATCCGATCGACACCGGCTGAATGACCGATGTCGATAATCTGAGCGACCTCCCTGAAGCTTAACCGGTCGTCGCCTTTGATGAACAGGACACGTTGCGCGCGGTTGGCGTAAATGGCAGCAAGTCGCAACGGTAACTCCCCCTGCGCGACCAGCTGCTGGTTGATTCGGAGGTCGAGTGTATTTCCGCTCCCATTTTTGACCTCGAGGACAACTGCTTCCTCGCGAGGAACGACCAAGTGCGAACTCAGCGGGGCCACTGCGGCCTCTCCTCTAGGAACGGCGGGAACAATGACCATGAAGATGATCAGAAGCACCAGAAGCACATCGATCATCGGCGTAACGTTGATCTCAGAAGCCAAACTTCGAGTGTGGCCGTTCGTCGCGGTCATCGCAGGTATCCCCTTTCTTCCCGTTCGGGGAGAATTTTGACGCAGAGTGCGCTGCTATTGTCCCGCCATGATCTTAGGCGTCATCAGTCCGATATGATCCACATTCGCCGAATGGGCGATATCGATCACTTCGGCAATAGATGCAAAGTTCAGGTCGTCGTCGCCCTTCACGAACATCACGCGCTCAGCGCGGTTTGCATAGATTTCCGTTAACCGTGCCAGCAAATCAGTCTTCGCGACATCCGTTTCGTTGATCTTGTACAACGGGGCGGCACCCGGCCGATAGATCACCTGAACCACGATGGTGCGGTCGTTGGGCTGCTGCTGTTGCTGGGGATTCTTCGGTGGCTGCGGTACAAGGGCATCAAGCCCTTTCGGCGTGACCGGCACGATCACCATGAAGATAATCAACAATACCAACAGAATGTCGATCATCGGGGTGACATTGATGTCGCCCATTGCGCCACCGCTGCTCCCAGTTGTCATTGCCATGGCTTCAAACTCCTCGTTTGCTGCAATCGGTTAAGGTAAAGCGCTCCAGGTCGATGACTACTGGCCGCCCAGGCCGTCGGCACCCTGACGCTTGTTTGTCAGCAAGCCAACCTCGTCTACTCCCGCGGTGCGCACCGCGTCAATTGCGTCTTCAACTGCGCGAAATTGAGCACGCGCGTCTGCGCGGATAAAGATCTCTTTGCCCGGCGTATCCGCCAGCTTGTCGCGAACCAGACCTCCAAGCTCAGAGGTAGCAACTTTGTTCTGGCCCAGAAACACACCGCCATCGCGGGTGATCGCCACAACAATGGCGTCTTCCTTATCGGCGTCGGGCATTGGAGTGGGATTATCCACCTTAGCCATATCGACGGCGACCTTGTTTTGGAGCATGGGGGTGATGACCATGAAGATGATCAGCAATACCAGCATCACGTCGACCATTGGTGTGACATTGATGTTGGAGTTGACCTTACTGCCTTCGTTTCGAACTGCAATTCCCATATTGGGGCTCCGTGCCTGATGAATTCATGTGCCGGATACCATCCGGCCTTCCTTCAGCGATTGCCGTGGCTAATCAGATTCCCGGGCAGGGAGCGTTGCGCATCCCCTGCCCAGTCAGTATCTCGCTCGGCCTGCATTCGGATCGCTTAGCGCCTGCTTTGCTTGATGAAGTAGTCGATGAGTTCGCTTGAGGAGTTATCCATCTCCACATCGAACGCTTCGACACGGCCTGTGAAATAGTTGAACGCCATAACGGCGGGGATTGCCACAAGCAAACCGAACGCTGTGGTCACCAGCGCCTCAGAAATACCGCCGGCGACTGCGCCGATACCAGAGGTCTTCTGCGTCGCGATCTGGTCGAAAGCGTGCAGAATACCGATGACTGTACCGAGCAGTCCGACGAAGGGGGCCGTGGAACCGATCGTGGCCAGCACAGAAAGGCCTCTTTTCAGCTTGGCGTGAACGATTGCCTCGGCGCGCTCCAATGCGCGGCCCGAACTCTCGATCGTGCTCTCGGTTGGGGCTCCGCCGGAAGCGCGGAACTCCTGTAGGCCAGCTGTGACAACTTCTGCCAGGTGAGACTTCTTATTGCGATCGGCAATCTTGATGGCTTCTTCGAGTTTGCTGTCTTTCAACGCACCAGCAACTTTAGGCGCAAACTCGCGCGACTGCTTGCGGGCCGCTGAGAAGTAAAGGTAACGGTCGATCATAACGGCCAATGACCAGATCGACTCGATGAACAGGATGATGGCGATGGTGCGCGCCGCCCATGCCATGTGTTGCCACAGCCCTAACGGACTGAAACTGACCGTTTGTTCGTCCTGAAAGAATGCCAGGCTGTTGGCCGTATGCGATGCGAAATGTGCGAGCTGAGCGAGAATCACTTGAATCGTTCCTCCTAAGGAGTTTGTGAGCTGAGACTATCCGTTTTTTGCGGATCGATTGAAACAAAACCTGGGAAACTGACTCCTGATCAGCTTCATTCGTACCCGGTATTCACTTTCAATCTCGAAAAAGCCGCTGCTGGAGATCGTACTTGGTGCGCGCCGGACGGAGTGTTGTTGCTTCGGGATGCATCATCCCCGGTTTTGTGATTAGGAATGCGGCTCGATCAGGATTCGCATTCGGGTCAAAAACAAGGCTCTTTCTCACGCGAGAAAGAGCCGAAGATTAAACTAGCCTCCCAGCGTAAAGATCACGTTCACCGTGGTCTCTACCTCGACGGGCTCGTTATTGAGCAGGTAGGGCCGGTACCGCCATGTCCTCACCGCATCGAGGGCCGCGGACTGCAACATGGCCGGTCCGCTGACGACATGGAGATCCTCGATGGTTCCTTGTTTTGAAATTTTAGCCTGAATCACGACCGTACCGGAAACTCGCGCCGCTTTGGCAATTGGCGGATAAATCGGCGTCGTCTTCTGGATCAGCATTCCTTGCGCGACGCCGGCAGAAATATTGATCTTCTTTGGCGGGGCAGCCTGTACCCTTGGTGCGGATCCCGTTCCAAACACGCTGCCCATCACACCGCTGGCACTGCCGCCTCCCAGGTCAGATCCGGTCACACCAAACGAACTCGGAGGTGCTTCCTTCTCGGCTACCTGCTTGATGTCCTTCGGAATCTTGGTGGGCGCGACAAGTTGATTGTTCATCATCTCAGACTGAACATGCACGATGTGTACGACCTCAGCCGGTGGGGGCGGCGGAGGCGGCGGGGGTGGTGGCGGTGGGGCCACCAGCAGGGTTTGCATCATCGCTTTCGGCAACGCCTCTGGGTAAATGAGCGGAATCAGAATCAACGTGACCAAGATCGCTCCATTGATGATGCCAGTGACAATCATCCAACGTCCGCTCTTGCTCTTGATCTTTCCGCCTGATTCAAATGTGGAATCTTCAAACATGGCCAGCCTCGAATCGGGGTGTCGGTTACCTCTATTTAGACACCGCGGGTGAATCAAATGTTCCCGCGCTCTAAAACGCTCACTAAAAGCGTGCTTCACCTATATCAGAACTGCCCACCACATGCAAAGCCTGCTGCAAAAGAAGTGCAGCGCGATGCTTCAAGCCCTGGACCGCTTAGCCGCTGGAAGCACCGCCGCCTTACCGCTTCCCGCGCGATACTGCTGCCATGCAACCAGCATCGGGGCGGCGATCGCGATCGACGAATACGTTCCGATCAGAATCCCGACCACCAGCGCAAATGAAAATCCGCGCAACACCGGACCGCCATACACAAACAAAGACAGTACCGTCAGAAACGTCAATCCCGAGGTCAAAACCGTCCGGCTCAACGTCTGATTAATGCTTCGATTGACAACGTCAGGAAGCGACTCTCGCCGACTGAGCCGCAAATTCTCACGGATGCGGTCAAAGACGACAATGGTGTCGTTCATGGAGTAGCCCACCAGCGTCAGGATCGCAGCAATGACGGTCAGGCTGATCTCCATTCCCTTGAAACCAAACGAGTCCAGTAGCGCAAACGCCCCCACCGTGATCAACGTGTCATGGAAGCAGGCCACTACCGCGGCAACGCCGTAAATCAGCTGGAACCGGAACCAGAGGTAAATCAGCATTCCCAAAAGTGAATATAGCGTCGCCAATGTCGCCTGCTTTTCAAGCTGCTTGCCGACCGTCGGGCCCACTACAGTCACGTTTCGAATGTCGAACGAGCCTTGACCAAATTTGGTGCGGAGTGCATTCTCAATCTGCTCCCGCCCCGTATCGAGCGACGACTCAACATGTTGCTCTGGAAGGCTGACAAGGACTTCATGATGGCTGGGAATGTCGTAGTTCACGATGCTCACGTCGCGAATCCCCGCCGCCGCAGTCGCCTGGCGAATCTGTTCGATATCCGGCGCTTGCTTGAACTGAACCTCAACCTGGGTTCCACCCCGGAAATCCACGCCCAATGGCACCGGGCTGCGCACTCCGCCCACAGGATGCGTCCAGTGAAAGGCCATGGAAATAAGGCCCGAGACGCTGAAGATTAATGAAAAGGCCAGGAAATACCACTTCTTCCCCAACCAATCGACGTTAACGGTACGAAAGAATTCCACTGGTTCTCTGCCTTCCTAGATTTTCCAGGGCCCGCTGGCCCAGGCATGCGATGTTTGCGAATCCTGTTGGCTGCTTCCGAGCCCGGCTAAATCGAAACAACCTCTCCCGCTTTCAGATTATTGACGTGAGTATCGAAAATAACCCGGGATACATAAACCGCCGTGAACAGGTTGGCCGCAAGGCCAAAGGTCAAGGTCACCGCAAATCCTTTGACCGGACCGCTACCGAACAGGAACAGGATTGCCGCCGACACAATGGTTGTCACGTGCGTATCAAGAATCGTCGTCCACGCATGCGCAAATCCCTGGTCGACTGCTGCCGACGGAGCCTTCCCGGCGCGCATCTCTTCCCGAATGCGCTCAAAAATCAGCACGTTGGAGTCGACGCCCATGCCGATGGTCAGAATCACTCCGGCAATCCCGGGCAGCGTTAGCGTCGCCCCCGAAAATCCCATGAACCCGAGCAAGATCACGAGGTTCAGGAACAGCGCCAAGTCCGCGTTGATGCCCGATCCCCGGTAATAAATCAGCATGAAAACCATTACCAGCAGTACGCCCACCACCGCGGCTGTGACACCCTGCCTGATCGAGTCCGCGCCAAGCGAGGCGCCGACCGTGCGGTCTTCAAGATAGTTCAGCGATGCCGGCAGAGCGCCGGTGCGCAGCATCTTCGACAGAATCGTCACTTCATCCGTAGAGAAGCTGCCGCGGATTTCGCCGGAGTCCCGAATCGGACTCTCGATATTGGCGACTTCCTTGACGCGCCCCCCGAGAACCACAGCCATACTGTGTCCCACATTGGCGCTGGTGTAATCCCAGAACTTGTCGCCCGCCTCATTCGTAAGCGTAAAGCGAACCGTCCTTTGCCCGGTATTGGAATCGCTGCCGGGATCGGCGGACCGGAAGTCCGTTCCTGCGACGATTGCAAGCCGCTGCAGAACGTAAACGCTGTCCGCATCAGAGCCGGTGGCCATGGAACCGGAGCCGTGAACAAGTTCGTCATCCGACGGAAGGGTTCCCCCCAGGCTAGCCAGGGCAGCCTGTTCATCTGGATACGGTCCGCCAACCACGGCATGGATCTCCAGGCGCGCCGTCGACTGAATGATGTTCTTCACGCGATCGAGGTCCGATATGCCGGGAAGCTCGACAAGGATCTGGTTGTCGCCCAGACCGTACTGCTGAATGATCGGCTCGCTTACGCCAAGCGAATCCACGCGGTCGCGAATGACTTCAATGGTGTTCTGAACCGTCTTGTCGTCGAGCGCCTTCTCGATGTTCGGCTTCATCGTCACAATCAAGCTGTTATCGCTTCCACCGCTCGTGATGTCGTACTCATTCGAGTACTTGCTGTCGAGCAGGCTCCGCACCGCTCCGGATTGTGCCGCGCTGATTCCCTCTATTTCAATCTTTTCAGGATGTGCCGGGTCGGGCTTTGAAACCTGCGAGACCGTCAGCTTCGCCGCTTTCAGGTCCTGTTCGATCCGCGCGACCGTATTGTCCGTCTCCGTGTTGACCGCTTCTTTCACCTGTACCTGCAGGATAAGGTGAACACCGCCCTGAAGGTCCAGTCCGAGATGGATATGCTGCGTAAGCTGGCTCAGCAGCGGTTGGCCGCCCCCAATCTTCGGCGCATCGAAGCCGAAGAATGCGCCGTACAGGAACACGACCAGCACTCCGATGATGATGGCAAGCTTCTGTTTGAGATTTTTCTTCATTGTCCCAATTCTCTATTTCGAACCGTTGTCGATTTTACGACGTCCATACGCTGAATTTCGCCCGGCGAGGTGCGTATTACAACCCTCCAGGCCCACCGCAGCGCACCATTCGCACATTTAAGACCCTGAATCTTCCTGTGTTGTGACCGAAGCAATCGCGCTCTTGGCCACTTCCATTTTGATATTGTCGGGCGCCACACGAATGATGATGACATCGTCCTTGATCGACATGATGATCCCGCGAATGCCTCCCGCAGTCGTCACCCTGTCACCCGTCTTGATGCTGCCCAGCATCTGCTGCCATTGTTTCTGGCGCTTCTGCTGCGGCCGGATCATGACGAAGTACATCAATGGGATTAACAACAACAGCGGAAGCATCGTGATGCCGCTCCCGGCTCCAGCGGGCGCAGCCGCCAACAATGCAAAACTCGTCGTCACACTCATCCTTTACTTGCCCCCGGCGGCCCATACGACGCTCAGGGCGCAGGCGCTACCGCCTGGGCGGAAGCCCTGCATGAGAGTTTTGTCTCCGGGAATCTCCCTGGCCTCCAGTGCTTCCGGCGCAGGCTCGAGAACATGAAATCTCTGATTTGACCGGCGACAACACTCTAACCTACCGCCAGATTCAAACCAGTGACTCAGCTCACTTTATGTTTCCTGTTCGACAGGGTCTCCCCCAGCAAAGCCAACCAAAAAGCACGCTCAGTAAAACAGCGCACACCCCAGCCTGACTTCAAGAAAGAAGGCCTGTCTTAGATAAGAAATGCGCAGCCATAACCGTGTCAAGGATATCCAACGCCGAACGCACACAGTTCCACCCCATGCCTGCACGGTCTTCTGCACACAAACTTCTTTATAAACACCTTATCCTTTCACTTCCCTCTCTTTACGCTTGATGGCTTCTTCTGGAACCAGAAGGACCGTTGCGCTGGCATAGCTTCCATCGCCTGCAGCTACTGGTCAATGCGGAAGAACCACCATGCAGCTGTCGACCATGCAGTATCTGGCTCTGATTCCCGTGGCGCTCGCGGTGACATTTTTTTTGTGGGTTCTCTGGAGCCTGAGCAAAGAATTGTCGAATCGCCGGGACTCATCCCAAAAGCAGCCCATGATCTCGATCCGGGTCGGCGATCAATACGCCATGCGACGTCTACCGCCGCGGGTGGAGGCACAACGGTCCCGGGAGTCGCCCGACGCTGGAACCAAACAGGCGTCGAGCACGGCTGCGGGCTCCTCTCTGCCCCCTACCCCGCCGACGTTAGGGATGAGGTCTACTCTGCCGTCCAGTAGCAGAGTTCGGGATGCGCGCAACTAACACACAGCCGCATTCCCCCGGCAACTCCGCCAGATCGACATTCACCCTCACGCGATGCAAGTCGAAAAGCTGGTCGTCGCCCAGTTCCCGGTAAGCACGCATCTGCTGGTCTTTCCCGCTTTCGATTTCCGGATGAAGTTGCCTGGCAAGGTCGCGTGAGTTCTCGAGAGCAACCACGCGAAGCCCCCATCCAGTTGCGAGATCGACGAACGTGGCCGCCATCTTTCCCCAGTCGTGAAATTTGAGGTTGCGCTTCCCGAGGCGGCAGCCCGTCACCATGCTGATGGCATCGGTGGCACAGCGGTCAATTTCCGCATACACGATCAGGCGTTTCCGGTCCGCCCCCAGTGGATCTTCCATGGACAATCTCTGCCCTTTGCAGCAATATTCCTACCGGTTCCAGCATCTCTTCAGCTTGGCGCATCTTTGGCCTCGGCGCAAGCCGCAAAGAATCGGTTGGTGAGCAAAGAATCCGCCTCGGGGCGGCACCTAAAGCAGGGCGCTCCCTCTTTTGCCCGAATGCGATTTTTGTGTTTTCGTGAGCTGTTTTGGACAGCGCTGGAAAAACAGATCCCCTACCGTAGCGGAATACCACCCAGTGATTAGAGAACGAGGTGGCAAAACACCATGACCAACCGTATCGATGGATCAAGGAACCTGGCGAATATCGAGTCTCGTCCTAATCTGATTTTCCTTCTCCAGGAGCTGGCAAGACAGTCGCAGGCGCGAGCCTCGGCGTACAAGTCCTTCCTGGGATCCTTTATCACAGACGAGAAGATAGAGGAGTGATGCCTCGACGGGATTGTGCTGAAACAAGAGCTTCCCCGGCAGTGGGCAAGAGCGCCCCGTGAGGCTTACGAGTTTGGTTCATCTACGGCTTTTGATTCGGCAAAGGCGCGACGGTCACGATTGAGTTTGAGGGCGCATGCGGTGACTCCGAATCCCTAGTCCCCTGGCCCCTTGTTCCCTGCTCCCTTGTTGCCCTGTTCCGTGCTCACGGGCTCTTCCTCTGAGTCTTCCACCAGCACAGCGGAGCCGGGAATAATCTCAAAACTGATCGCTTCCTTCCCGGTTGGGTGGAAGGTAGCGCGCAGCGGCTCGCGCTGCCACTCCGCAATACCGCAAGCCGGCTCCGACAGAGTCGCGAGATCGAGCGCCGCCAGCTTCTTCGCCAAAATCGGCTTGCGAGCTGCCACCTGGGCCACAACGGCATAAAGACTCTTGCCGCTGGCCGTGATGCCACAATACGCGCCGTAATCGCGGAACCAGATCACCTGGCTGACGCCCGGATCGTAGTCAGGAAGCTTCAGGGGAGCGATGTGCCCCGTCACGCGATCGACCAGCAGCCAGGAACCACGCTGCCACACCCAATGCTTCCCCGCACCACCGGCGTTCTCGCCAGGAAGCTCGTCGTTGATCCGGATGACCCGCCGCACTACAAAGCTGCGGTCGGTAATATCGTGCGAGTCGCCAGATGTCCATTCCTTGACAGTTCCGTCGACGACGAGAGGGCGGATTTTGAGCGCATCTTCGCCGGGCGCGGCGCCGGCTGGGTCGCCGGCTTTCGAATACGGAACTCGACGGAGTGCGCCGAGAGCGACGACATGCACCTTGCGTGGCGCAGCCTGTGTTGAATTCGAAAGAACTGCCAGAAACGCAAAGACTGCAATCCATCCAGCAAACGTCTTGCTCACTTGCATGCTGTTTCCTGCTTCCTAAATATGAGCCGCCTCGACCGCGCGCGCCACGCGAAACGCGGTTCCCTCCTGAAGATGAGCAGCAAGCACTTGCATGCCAACCGGCAAACCTGCCTCGGTTGCACCACAGGGAACGTTCACTCCGCAGATGCCGGCAAGGCTCGCCGTGACGGTATAAATATCGGCCAGATACATCGCGAGCGGATCGCCGCTTTTTTCGCCCAGCTTGAACGCCGTGGTTGGTGCGGTCGGCGTCACAATCGCATCCACGTGGGTGAAGGCGCGGAGGAATTCTTCGGCCAGAAGCCTGCGCACCTTTTGCGCCTTCAGGTAGTAAGCGTCGTAATAGCCAGCAGAGAGAGCATAGGTTCCGAGCATGATCCGACGCTTGACCTCGGCGCCAAAGCCCTCATCGCGCGAGTGACTGTACATGTCAGCAAGCGTCGCCGACGAAGGCGAGCGATAACCGTAGCGCACGCCATCGAACCGCGCGAGGTTGGCACTCGCTTCTGCGGTTGCGACGACATAATAGGTCGGAATCGCATAACGCGTAAGCGGCAGCGATATCGGCTTGATGATGCAACCCGCCGACTTCAGGGCAGCGATGCCACGCTCAAGACGCTCCCTGACCTCGGGATCGAGTCCTTCCCCGAAGTACTCCGCAGGCACGCCGATGCGCAGGCCTTCTGCGCCCATGTCACTCTCCCCCGCGTAATCGGCCACCGGCGCCGAAGAACTGGTAGCGTCGCAGAGATCGTGCCCGGCGATCACGGCCAGCAAGGTGGCAGCATCGCGCACATTGCCAGCGAAGGGGCCAATCCGGTCGAGAGACGAGGCAAAAGCTATTAGTCCGTAGCGCGAAACTCGTCCGTAGGTTGGAAGCACACCGACCACCCCGCAAAAGCTTGCGGGCTGGCGAATGGAGCCACCAGTATCTGTGCCGAGGCTTGCGACGGCCATATTGGCAGCAACGGCCGCGGCAGAACCACCGCTCGACCCACCGGGGACGCGTTCAGGATCGACTGGGTTACGCGCCGGTCCGTACGCGGAGTTCTCATTCGAGGACCCCATTGCGAACTCGTCGCAATTGAGTTTCCCGAGAAGTACCGCACCGGCCACTTCAAGCCGCGCGACAGCGGTAGCGTCGTAAGGCGGGTGATAACCGCTAAGAATCCGGGACCCCGCCGTCGCCGGCGCGCCGCGCATCATGAGGACATCCTTGATGCCGATAGGAATGCCGGCAAGGGGACCGAGTGGATCACCCCTTGCCGCAGTCTCATCGACTTTCTCAGCCTGCTCGAGCGCGCGCTCTCTGGTCAGGCTGACAAATACGTTAAGCCGCGGATTCACCTGCTCGATGCGCCTGAAATAGCTGTTGGCAAGATCCGCGGCCTTCACGCGCCTGGATACAATGCCCTCGCGCAATTCAGAAAGGATCTTCGGCTTTTCAACGTAGGTCTCAGTTGACATGAATTCGCCTGGCAAAGATGCGTTCCCTTCTGATCTCTATCTTTCAATCACTTTCGGCACCTTGAAAAAGGCCTTGTCGGTCTCCGGGGCTTCAGCCATCACCTCAATACGATCAAGCGAAGGCAGCACCGCGTCCTCGCGGAGCGATCTTTCGCCACCGGCGGCCTGCAGTTCGCTGACCTGCGCCAGAGGAGTGACAGAACTTGTGTCCAGCTCGCTTAATTGCGCGACGTGGCCCAGAATCGCGTTCAAATCGTGAAGCATGCTCCGGGATTCGTCCGGAGTGAGTTCAAGGTGAGCCAATTCGGCCACACGTTCCACGTCCTCGACAGTCACTTTACCGATCATCGTCAATTCACCCTTGTGGTCAAACTCGCATGCGTGGTGGAAACGGTGTTGGACCCTCACGCGCGTCCTGTCGGAATCTCAAGTATAACGGCTCCTTTCTCCTGACTATTCTGGGTTCCCGATGCGAACTTGATGATTCCGAGTGCGGTTAGTCCACCGTCAAGTTGAGAGTGACCTTGTGCGATAGTCCGCTCGCGGTAGCCGTCACGACGATGGAATAGGTTCCCGGCGGAGTCGCGCCGCTTTCCGGATTCGAAGGCGGCGCTTCGCCTCCGCCTCCACCCGCTCCGGAGCAGCTTGCCAGTCCAAAAGAACTCAGAAAAAGGAGAGCGAGTAAGAACGTGCCTCGCTGCCGACGACGGATAGCGACAGGCAACATCAAGAGCCCCGCACCGAGAAGGAATCCGCCGGATACGGGTGGTCCTGGGGACTGACTTGTATTGTGCGCGGAAATTGGCGCGAGACCCGTGGCAATCTTGACCGTAACGCTGCCCGTCGCATTCGCGGCAACTGTTTCGGTCGCCGGATTGAAGGTGCACGAGGAGTTCACCGGGAGCGAACTGCAGCTGAAGGAAAAAGTCCCGCTGGAGCCGCTCATGGTTGCAAGGCTGATCGCGAAGCTGGCAGTCTGGCCGCTCGAAATCGTTTGGCTCGATTGCCCATTCAACAAAATGGAGAAATCGAAACCCATGCCGGAAAGAGGCAACTGCGCGCCTGCCGCAAGCGAGGAACTCGCAACCGTAAGGTTGCCGGTCTGGGGGCCGGCAGATGCCGGGGCAAATGCGATTTGCGCCGTACAACTGGCTCCAACCGCCAGCGAAGCCGAGCACGTTGTCGACGCGAGTTGAAAACCGTTCGATGTTGACAGCGTGAGCGCGGAAAGCGTCTCGGCACCATTGTTTGTGAGGGTGACGGTTTGTGCCGCACTGGTGCTGCCGACACCGGTTACCGAAAACGTGAGAGTTGCGGGCTGCGCTCGAACCGAACCGGCCGCACCTCCAGTTCCAGAGAGGGCAGCGACAGCTGCGATAGCGAACGTCGAGGAACTGACGTTGAGCACGCCAGTAACAACACCGTTGGCCGAGGGAGTGAAGACGATTCCGCTCGAGCAGCTACTGCCGGCCGCGAGTGTAGAGCCGCACGCGTTTTGAACGAGACTGAACGATGGTGAAACAAAAAGTGATAGACCTGCTGCGGCAACGCTGCTCAAATTCGTGACAGTCACGGTTTGTGCGGCGCTGGATTGGCCGAGTGTTGGCTGTGTGAATGCAAGTTGCTGTGGATTGATGATGATCCCTGAGGCTGCCTGACCGATGCCGCTCAGTGGGACCTGGATCGGATTTACGCCGTTGGTCGAGGAGGTTACGATCAGCGCAGCTATAAGCTGACCTGCTGCCGCCGGGAAGAAGTTCACCTGGACCGCACAAGTGGCTCCGCTGTTCAGGATAGCCCCGCAGGTGCTTGCTCCCACGGTAAAACTAGACGCGTATGGGCCAGTGACCTGGAAGCCGATGCCGCTCATCCGTGCTCCACCGGTATTGCTGATTGTCAACGTCAGAGGCGCACTGATTTGTCCAACCGGTTCTGCGGAAAATGTGAGTTGAATTGGATTGACTCCGATAGCGGGAGCCAGAAGCCCCGTGCCCGACAGCGCAATGTTTTGCGTTCGGATTGCGTCTGAAATCGCAAGATTGCCCGGGATGTTACCGGTTGAATTGGGAGCAAACAGGACGCTTATGGCGCAACTTGCGTGGCCAGTGAGGGATGTTCCGCATGTATTGGATTGCTGATAGCCTGCGCTGATTGTGACGCCAATGGAATTGAGGGGTAGGTCGCCGTTGTTGGTGAGGGCAACGATCTGGGCGTTTGACTGCTCGCCGGTGGCGGTCGGCGGAAAGGTGAGCGCAAGAGGAGATAGGGCATCCGATGGTGCGGAGGCGCCCGTTCCCTCCAGCGCGACCGTCTGTGTTCCAGCGCCATCAGACAGAACGAGCGAGCCGGCTACGTCTCCCTCCTGCGCGGGCGTAAAGGTCACGGAGATCGCACAATCGCTATTGGCTGCGAGCGAGGAGGTGCACGAGTTTGAAGCAACAGCAAATGGCAACGTAACGGCAACGTTGCTGAGCGGGATGGCGTTATTGCTCGCGTTTTCGACTGTTACTGCCAAAGAGGTCGAAGTTGCTACCACCTGCACCGGACCAAAGTTGAGCATTGCCGGTAATGCAGTTACCAGGCCCGTGCTCAATCCCGTGCCAGCAAGAGGGATTGAAATCTGGCCTCCGGAGATATTTGCGTTGATTGTAAGTTGTCCGGCAATGCTGCCGATCTGGCCAGGCGCAAACGTCACCTGGATCACGCAACTTGCATCTGCGTTAACTACAACGTTGACGCAATTGTCAGTCTCGCGGAAGTCCGCGCCGGAGGAGATTGAAGTAACGGCCAGTGCAATTCCGCCGCCATTTGTGAGCGTAATGTTCTGCGCGTTACTGTCCGTACCGACCGTCTGGGATGCAAAGGTCAATGAGCCAGGCTTTGCCGATGCCGTCGTAAGCTGCGTCCCGGAAGTCCACATTGGAATCTGCCAGATGCCACGCCCGTAAGTCCCGGCCACCAATACATTCGGCGACGTCGCCGCGGGTGAGGCGCTCAATTGTGTGACAGGCGCGAAAGGAAGGCCCGTACCGAAGACGGACCAGCAGTTGGAGGGACCGTTGAAGCAGGCCGCAATTTCTCGAGTTGAGTAGACGCCTTCGTCGGTCGCGATGTAGGCGGTATTGGCATCCTGCGGGTCGATCAAGACAGCGTTTGCCGGGGAGTGGGGCAGATTGGACGTCAGTTCGTTCCAGTGTGCACCCCCGTCGATGGTGCGGTAGAGCGTTCGGATTGAATGCAGAGAATCCTCAGCGCCCTCAATCGTGATATAGACGGTGTTGCCACTTGAGTCGTGGGGATCGATGAAAATGCTGGAAACATCGAGGCCGTAGTAGTTGAGCCGCACCTGATCGTTGACGACTGGGTTAAGCGTCAGGTCCTGCCACGTGGGCACCGTGAAACTCACAGGATTGTAGATTGCCTTGAGAACGTGCCCGGCGAGGATTGCTCCCCCATCCAGTGCTCCGAGCATTCCGACGTAGATCACTTCCGTGCCGTCGGAGAGCGGCAGCGCCGCAATGGAACGGATCTGCGCATCGCCGCTGCAGTATTTCAGGCCTGAGACGCCGTCGAGTATCGGGCTGATGGCGTTTACACTCGCCCAATCGGAGCCATCGGCTGGTCCCCGCCAGAGTCGGCATGTGCCCACCAGCAGTTGAGTTGAGTCGAGCGGATCCATGATGAAAGGCGCGGGCGAAGTCATGGTATATCCATCACCAGCCACATCGGCATCATTAACGACGGGGGTCGAGCCGAAGGCTCCGGGTGTGCAGTCTCCAGCCTGGGAGCAGCGGAAAATGGAGACGCCTGCACTATTGTTGGCGTACCAGTTCGATCGATCATTCGGATCGATCGCGACGGGGCCACCCTCTCCACCGAGAATCTGCGGCCAGTCTGAAGTGGGACCGGATGAGCTTTTGACACCGGCTGTGCCATTGGCGCCGAAGCCAGCCATCATGGTGTACGGCGAGTCGCCGACCTGGGACATGCTTTCAACTTCAGCGAGGGAGCCGAGTCCGGAGTTTAGATTTTGAAAATGGGAAGCATCGGCCGGCGAGCAGGCCGAACCGGTCTCACCGACGCCGTCCATGGAGCGCCAGAGACCGCTATCATTCCCAATGAGCACTTCCTGGGGATTTGCCGGATTCCAAGCGAGTGCGTGCTGATACGGGGCAACCTGCGCGCTCATGCAGGTAAACGCGTTGGTGGAATTCCGCCAGGCGCACCCCATCGCGAGGCTGCAGCGCCAAATATCGTTGGCCCCGGCAAAGAGCACGGTGTCCTGCTGCGCTGGGACTGCAGCAAGCGCTAGATTATAGTCGCCGTTCGCGATCGTTGCGGCTCCGAGGCTTGTGTTGCTCTCCAGCAGCCCGGTGCTCCAACGCTGCGCAAAGGTAACCGTTTGGTTGCTACAGGTTCCTCCGGATGTAGAGCATGCATCCTGCCACAGCCCCTGATCCTGATTATTGAGATCGACTGTCCACGCGAAGGTGTCGCCAGAGATCGGGTTTACGGCGAGTGCGCCACGAAAAACTGGGCACGCAATCGAACCGATGCCCCCGGGATTCGTTGGACACATGCGGGCTGTAAGCCCACTGCCGGGCTGCGCGGCCATGCGAGACCAAGTGAGCCCGTCGCTCGACTGGTAGTAACCGTGAAAGCGAACGGCCGCGATAAATATCTGGCGAACTGGATTCCAGACGACGGCAGTGGCGGAATTGCCATTGGGACCGGCGAACATATCCAACGGGCCCTGAACATCCTGGCCGGGAGAATCGTTGATGGTTGCAAGGCTCCATGTGGCGCCAGCGTCGATAGAGTAATACAAGCCGGCGTAGCTGACGCTGGATAGTTGCGCGTCGACGAGAGTGCTCTCGTAAGCCTGCGACACCGCAGCGACGACGAGTTGGGGATTTACAGTACTCCACGCAAAGCCCGCAAAGCCTTCTCCCTGAAACGACAGCTGTGCATCGGCAGTGTGCGACATCACGGTCCACGTGTTTCCGCCGTCGGCCGATCGCAACACTCCTGCGCCATAGTAGGAGTCGAGCGCATCGTTGGTGTCGCCGGTCCCGGCCAGGATTACGCCCGTGCCGCCGGGTTGGACCGAGACGGCGCCGATGCTGATGGAGGCATAGCGGACGGCGTCAAAGCCGCCAGGCGTGTCGGTGAGTGGCGTAAAGGTGACCGAGCCCGCGGTTCCCGCGTCTTGAGAGAGCCAAACGCCGCCGCCGGTGGTTCCAACGACGACGCGGTTGCCGGTAGGATCAGCGGGATCGATGGCGATGGAGGAGATGCGGCCCGTGACTAGGCCGTAGTTGGGAGTGATGACTCCCAACGGGCCGAGCGGCTGCCAGACCGCGGTCGACTTGCTGGTCGTTGCCGAGGCTGACGGTGCGGTTGGAGCGGTTCGCGGTTGATCGGAGATGGGAAAGGTTCGGCGCGAAGGATGGCCTCGCCGTGCGAGGAATCGCCGTGCCTGGGCCACGCGGGGCGGAATTCGCTGTGTTGCATCGGGGTTCCCTGATGTAGTTGGGGTTTGGCCAGGAGCGGAGCATATGACAACGGCGATCGGCACAGCGACGACCAGCCGCCATAGGTTGACGGTAAAGGATCGCGTCAACGGCCTCAAAATTCTCTTGACTGCTGAAATCGTCACGCGCGCACAGGATCGGATTTCTGCCTCCCACACTGATCCTCCGAGGGAAGCTAAGCAAAATCCAGCAAATTACCTAGCGCGGAACATCTATATTCCGGGATTGAAATTGTGTTCCATTTTAGGACGCAGCCTGCTCCATTGAGATGTGATCGCCACTACGTCTCTTCGTGAAATGGAAGCGCCTTTAGAAAAGGTGCCTTGTATCGACTCGGTTCTGATGGATGTAGTGGTCGGCGTCGAACTTTTTCGACGTCGATGCGGCGGACATGGGACGCACCAGGCCGAACATGGGGCGATTGAACCAGGGACGGTCGTGCTTGCCGACGATGGACCAGGCGATGCCGGCATAGCCATTTGGGTCGCGGCCGTCGAGCTCGTAGCGGTCGTTGAGGGTGACGGCCCACTCGTAGGCGCGGGCAGGATCGGGTGACCAGGCGAGGATCATCTTGGCCCAGTACATGCGCATGTAGTTGTGCATCCAGCCGGTCTGGGTCATCTCGCTCTGGGCGGCGTTCCAGAGGTCGTCGTGGGTCTCGGCGCGTTCCAGTTGCTGAAGAGTGTAGCGGTAAGGTCGCTCGTCGGCGGTGTGTTCGATGAGAGTCTGCCGAGCCCAGGGTTCAGCGCATTCCCAGCTGTCGTAGCTGCGGTTGTACCTGACGAAGAGGACTGAGAGCTCGCGCCAGGCGATGACCTGGTCAAGGAAGCGGTCGCGTGCGGCCTCGGAGACGTGGCCTTTGGCGAAGGCATCCTCGACGGCGAGGGCGATGGTGAGCGGGCCGATGTTGCCGAAGTGGAGGTATGGCGAGAGACGGCTGGTGCCTTGCAACTCGGGATGGTTGCGTTGGTCGGGATAGTCTTTCAGACCGTGGGTTATGAAGTGCTTGAGGCGCTTGAGGGCGGCGTGTGTTCCGCCGGTGAAGGTGTCGACGGGCTGAATGGTGCGATCGAGACTATCGAAGCCTGCTGTGATGTCGTTGGCGAGAGAGTCGGCGGTGAGGGACTTGGGCTTGCGCCACGCGTGCTGCGGCTGGGGGCTGTGCGGTGCGATGAGGAACCTGGGCAGCGCTGTCTTGAGATGAGGGCGCATGTGTTGCAGCAGGAAGTAGTCGCGACCGAAGACGGTTGAGGGCACGACGACGTCGGCATCGACGGTCCAGTAAGGAAGCTTGAGGCGGCGGGCGAGGACTTTGCGCCAGCGCTCGGGTTCGCGACAGGGGTTCTCGTCGCCGATCAGGATAGCTGCGCTGACCTCTTCGAGGAGTTTTTCGAGGGAGTTGTGGGGGTGGCGGCGGAGGATGAAGCCGACTCCGCGTTCTTTGGCGTCTTCTTCGACGTCGCGCAGGCCCTGCTGCATGAAGTGATAGTGGCGGAGGTTGGCGTTGGGGTAGTCGGGGATAACGGAGACGAAGACTACGACCGGAAGACCGAGGAGGTTGGCGGCGTCGATGGCGACGTCGAGCGCGGGGTTCTGGTGGATGCGCATGGCGCGCTGCATCCAGTAGACGACGCATTGGCCGTCAGGGCGCGGAGGGCCATCGCGCCGAACCAGGACGCGCGGGTTGGCGGCGAGTTTGGCGAGTTCTTCAGGTCGACTGGGATGTCGAGGCATTCGCACGGACCGCAGGAGCGTGCTTTCATTGTCGACGGTGCGGAGGGCGGATAGGACGAGCGATCAATCCGGTTACAAATTCCGGCGCGGATCTTCGATGGGATGAAATCGGCTCCGACTTATTAGCAGCCGGGCCAGCCTTTGTTTGCTGATCAGGACCCCTCCCCTCCCCCCCATACTCTGGGAGCAAAGACGTCTATTTCTCAGACTTGGGAGGAGGCATCGCTGCAAAGCATTCCTATCATTAAGATTAGCCGTAGACTATTCTCTGCAAATAACTTACGGGTCAGTTCGCCTGTTTTCAGTTTCACGGCATGGTTTTCTGTCGCTGTTTTGGCATATTCTGGCGCATTCTGTTCGCTATTCCATGTTCGAGAGATACGATCTGGAGCGCACTGCGTCCTCGAGAAGCTAGTGGGAGCTACGGTCGCGGAGTTATTTCGAATGAATTCATTCTAGCGATTGGGGGAAGAATAATCTGCAAATGCGGGGAATGTATTTGATGTTTATTTTCAGATAGTTAGGTGCCAGTGAGGCGACAGGCCGCTTGACAACAAAAGGGAAACCGAAGCATATCCCAATTCCCTGTTGCCTGGTTTGCGCACGAATCCTATGCTTGTCGAGCACCGGTGAAGCTCGGCGGAGAGGTCAATCGAAGCGAGATGAACAAGCGTGAGTTTCTCAAATCTACGGGAGCGATGGTGGCAGGAGGCATGATTTCGCGGTTGGCGACCGCACAGCAGCAACCTGCACCGCGCGAGAACTGGGCGGGCAACATTACCTACGGCACAGATCACGTACACACGCCGGCAAATGTGGACGAGGTGCGCGCGGTGGTGAAGAGTTGCAGCAAGCTGCGCGCGCTCGGGTCACGCCATTCGTTCAATCGCATCGCCGACAGCACGCAGAATCAGATCTCGCTGCAGCACCTCGACCAGATCGACATCGACGAGAACGCCCGCACAGTTATGGTCGGTGCGGGAGTCAAATACGGCCAGCTCGCTCCGGTGATCGACGCGCGCGGTTATGCGCTGCACAACCTTGCTTCTCTGCCGCACATCTCTGTGGCCGGCGCGATTGCCACAGCGACGCACGGCTCCGGGATTCACAACGGCAACCTGGCAACGGCGGTTCGAGGCCTCGAGATTGTCACCGCCAATGGGGACCTTATCCAGTTATCGCGCGAGAAGAACGGCGAGCAGTTTCTGGGTGCAGTGGTCGGTCTTGGCGCTGTGGGCGTCGTTACGCGCGTGACGCTCGACCTGCTGCCGACATACCAGGTGGCGCAAACCGTGTATCAGAATCTCAGCTTCAATGAGCTGGCGCATAACTTTGACGCCATCTTCGGCGTCGGATACAGCGTGAGCCTGTTTACCGACTGGCAGCACCACCAGGCCACGCAGGTATGGATCAAGCGCAACTTGCAACCGGGGGAGAAGCACGAATCCCCCGTGGAGTTCTACGGCGCAAAACGTGCAACCGAAAAGTTGCATCCCATCACGGGCCACCCAGCGGAAAGCTGTACGGAGCAGATGGGCATTCCCGGTCCGTGGTACGAACGGCTGCCGCACTTCAAGATGAATTTCACTCCATCGAGCGGCCGCGAGTTGCAGACGGAGTACCTCGTCCCTCGCGAACATGCATACGAAGCCATCCTCGCTGTGGAGAAGCTGCGCGACCAGATCACGCCGCATTTATTTGTGACGGAACTGCGCACGATTGCCGCGGACAATCTGTGGATGAGCACGGCATACGAGCGCGATTCGCTAGCGATCCACTTCACATGGAAGCCCGAGTGGGACGCGGTGAAGAAGATCCTTCCCCAGATCGAAGCGCAGTTGAGGCCGTTCGCTCCACGCCCGCACTGGGCGAAGCTGTTCACACTTTCGCCCGCTCTGCTGCAGGCGCAATATGCACGGCTCGGCGAGTTCAAGGTGCTGGTGAAGCAGCATGATCCGGGCGGGAAGTTCCGCAATGAGTTTTTGGAGACAAATCTCTACGCGACCTAGGAGCAAAACGGAGCCGAAGGAGAACTCAGCATGAACAACAACGCCGAAACAGCTTCGACAGGAACTGGCTCAGCGGAAGTAGAGGCGCGCATCCAGGCACTGGGCGACTGGCGCGGGGAGATGCTGGCGCGGCTGCGCGCGGTGATCAAAGCGGCCGATCCTGAGGTGGTGGAGGAGTGCAAGTGGAAGAAGCCATCGAACCCGCGCGGGGTGCCGGTGTGGTCGCAAGATGGGATGATCTGCACGGGAGAAATCTATAAGAGTGCCGTGAAGTTGACGTTTGCGAAGGGCGCGTTTCTGGATGATCCGGCGGGGCTGTTCAATTCGAGCCTTGAGGGGAATTTGAGGCGGGCGATCGATTTTCGCGAGGGCGATAAGGTGAATGAGAAGGCGCTGAAGGGGCTGATCCGGGCGGCGGTGGCGCTGAATACGTCGAAGGACTGAGATGCGGGCCTGTTGGTGTGTCGTTTCCCACGTCCCAAAAGCGGGACATGGGGCACCCGGCACCCGGCGATGAATACGTCGAAGGACTGAGATGCGGGCCTGTTGGTGTGTCGTTTCCCACGTTTCAAAAGCGGGACATGGGGCACCCGGCACCCGGCGCTGAATACGTCGAAGAACTGAGATGCGGGCCTGTTGGATTTGTCGTTTCCCACGTCCCAGAAGCGGGACATGGGGCACCCGGCTTAATACTTCAAAGGACTGCGATGCCACGGCCTGCCAAACCTAAACAGAAGGCTCCGCATGCATTTGTTCTGGACGCGCTGATGCCGCTGGACCCGGAGGTGCGCCGAATGTTTTCCGGTTTTGCCGTCTACCTGGGAGACCGCATCGTTTGTATGCTCCGCGATCATCCCAAATCTCCGAGGGACAACGGCGTTTGGCTTGTTCTTTCGGAGAGCACGAGCCCAAGGGATCCAGGATTGCGCCGCGAGTTCCCTTCCCTCCGCAAGATTGATTTGCTGGGAAACAAGATCGGCCACTGGCTTCTGATTCCGAGTGACGGCGCCGGGTTCGAGAAGGAGGCGCTGCATGCGTGCGATCTTCTGCTGCGTCATGACCCGCGCCTGGGGCGCGTTCCTAAATCGAGAAGATGATCGATGAGTGGCCCGACACACACAAGAAGCAGATCCCTCGCTACGCTTACCCCATCGCGCACGAATGCGGGACAGAGCCCCAAGCCGCTACGCTCGGGATGACAGTGTGCCAATTGGTTCGTGGCGCTGTCTCTATTTATCGAGGAGGCCTTTGCCTTTGAGGATGTGGGGCATGAATTTTCTAACGCGGGTTTCGCGGGTTTTGGATTGTTTGGGGGCGGAGAAATGATAGATGTAGGCGCGCTGGCGGCCCGGCGTTAAGGCTTCAAAGGCTTTCTTGAAGTTGGGAAATTCGTCGAGCATGAGTTGGAACTCTTCGGGGATCTTGAGGTCGGACGTCTTTTTTAGTTTTACTTTCAGGCCGGACTTTTCGATCTCGATGGCTTCGCGGATGTAGGCCTTCAGGACGGATTTCATCTCGGCGATTTCGCGCACGGAGGTGAACCTGATCCAGCGCGTGGATTGCGAATGCTGACCGGGGCGGGTGAGGACGCCGTGGACATCCTTGAGCAGCGCACCTTTGAAAAAGGCGAACGCGCAGGAGTCTTTCATTGGACCGAGGACGATGACATTTTTGCCCTGGAAGGTGTAGCAGGGCTGCCTCCATTTGAAGTCTTCGGTGAGTTCGGAGTCGAGCAGGATAGCGCGCAGCTTGGTCAGTTCTGGCTGCCAGTTTTTGGCGTTGGCGATGAAGGCGACGACATTGGGGTTTGTTTTGGGTGGGGTCATGAGTCAACCCAGGTTCGCTGCTCTTGCGTTCATGCGGGTCTCTTGGTTTTCGCTGGCGGGAAGGAGGACGCCGATTTTGCGGCTGGGGGGGCGGAGCGCCCACGATGCGACCAGGAGGCCGGCGATGGCGAGAGGGGCGATGACGTGAAATCCGTATGCGCCGTAGCCGCCGACCCAGGCGCACGATGTTGCCGCGCCGGTGAGGTCGAAGAAGATGCCGGCGTAGGCCCATTCTTTGAGGCGGGGATAACGCGGCACGAGAATGGCGATGGCGCCGAGCACCTTCCAGACGCCGAGGATGGCGAAGAAGTACATTGGGTAGCCGAGTTCGGGGACGACTCCGTGGGGGTTGGCGCGGTATTGCGCGAGCTGGGCGACACCGCCTGTCATAAAAAACGCTACCAGTATGGTCGTCGTCCAATAGACGATGGATTTTGTTTTCGCGGTCATTGCAAACCTCCAACGACGTGCTCGAGTTTGTTGATGAAGCTGGTCCAGCCGTATTTTGCACCCTTGTAGTTGGCGCCTTCTTCGGATGGGAATCCGGATTGCTCCATGCGGAGAATGGTGCCGCGCTCGGTGGGTGTCAACGTAAAGGTGACGACAGTCTCGAGGCCCATGGTTGTCCAGCCATAGGAGAGCCGGACAGGCGGTTCGACTGCCAGGACTTCGGATTCGATGATGCCGTTCCAGCCGGGGACAGGCGTGGCGCGGAAGCTGAAGCGGTGGCCGACGACCGGCTGGAAATCATTTTGCATCAGCCACTCTCCGATGAGCCGGCCTTCCGTGAGGGCGCGCCAGATTTTTTCAGGGGGATGGGGCATCTCGCGTTCGATGACGAGAGTGCGGGACGTGGCAGTGTCGGTCATTTGTCCATCCTTTGCAGCAGAGATTCGAGTTGATCGAAACGGTCGCGCCAGAAGGCGCCGTATTGGGTCATCCAATCGACCAGAGGTGCGAGGGATTGTGGTTGTGCGCTGTAGTGGGTTTCGCGTCCTTCGTGGCGATGGCGGACGAGCTTGGCCCTTTTTAACACAGTAAGATGCTTGGACACCGCCGGTTGGGAAACACCGGCACGAGACGTCAAGGCATGCACGGTCTGCTCTCCGTCGCGGGAAAGGTGCTCGAAGATTGCGCGACGGGTCGGGTCGGAGAGCGCTTTAAAAACATTGTCCGTCACGGCTGGCATCGAGAATCCTTTCCGGTGTTGGGTCGCGTTGGCTTGGCGATGATTCACCAATTTACCAATCGAGATGGGTGATCTGGATGAGATTTCCGCAGGTGTCGTCGAGCACGGCGATGGTGGATCCGGTCGTTTTGGTTGGATCTTTAGTGAAGGCGACGCCCTGCTGCTTGAGTTTCTCGAATTCCTTCTGGACGTCGGCGACGAAGAAATTGGCGGCGGGAATTCCCTGCTGGTGGATCTGCTGCTGAAAGGTTTTCACGACCGGGTTTGTGTTCAGCTCGAGGACCAGTTGCACGCCATCGGGTTCTTCAGGGGAGACGACGGTAAGCCATTTGTAACTGCCTGCTGAAAATTCGTGTTTCTTCTGGAAGCCGAGGACTTCGGTGTAAAACTTGAGGGCCTTGTCCTGGTCGTCAACGAAGATGCTGGTCAATTTGATTTGCATGGCGTGTCCTTTCTGCTGTGCGCTGGTGCGGTGATCGGCATTCCCAACCTCACAATAAAATCATAGCCATTTGGTTATGGTTTGTCAAGAGGCTGGAGAGAATCTTCAAGGACGGGTCGCGGGTCTGACCTTTGTAGCCCGGGAGAGAAGAGCAACTGCAGGTTCCTCGGCTTCGCTCGGAATGTAAGCGTACGCCGAGTCTTTCAATTACCCACAAGTTGAACCCCGATCATGATTCCAAGTTCGATGTCTGTCAGCCGAGATAGACCCCTCCAGATCACGATGTTTCCAGGTGGCGGGTCGTGCGCACGGGCGAGATAGCCTCCGAGCCTGGCTAGTTTTACGATGTAGTTGCCGAGAGCGGGTCGCAGTTCCCCACGAGTGCTGTTGGGCACCAGTTCATCTAAGAGGTATTGATCAAGCTCAGTGAAGGCTTCGCCTGGCGCTTTATCTGGCGACGTGCGATTCAGCATCGTGATCCAGAAGATTCTCCAGCTGAGGATGCACAGGATGGCGATCAGGTTCACAAGGCGCTCGGCCGTTCGTAGCTTCGCATCTTCGACTTTGCAGCCGGACTTCAGGATCTTGTGGAAGGTTTCGATCTTCCATCGCTGTGCGTACCAGATCAGCTTTTCAACCGCGTCTTGGCGTGAACGGACAGGCAGATCGGTGAGTAGCTTCCAGTTGATCCGCTCACGACCTTTGGGCGCGTCCATCTCCCGCGCATGAATGACGGTCAGCGGAAGGTCTGGATACTCCTTCTGTTTGCCGATCGGTGGCCGAACAAGCATACGGCGATAGCGTATCTCAAGAAGCGCTGTGGACGGTTTGCCGCGCTGGTCGCGAACTTCGATGCGGTGAAGGCCGCTAACCACGCTCTCCTTCATTTCATCCGCTACAGTGTGCTCGCCATTGCCGGCGAGGCGATTGACACAGGTCCGAACTAAGAAATGGGTGCCAAGTTCCTTCGCGAGACAGAACAACTCGTAGATGTCGCTCTCGCGATCTCCGATGTGCACACAGCGATCAGGATTGTCCAGCAACGTGGTGGATTGCCGTAAGTTTTCGAGCCAGCGAATGCTCTCCTTCTTTTCGATTGGCACGCGAGTTGGATTGATCCTGCGTTTCAGCGCATTGGCGCCGTGGAACTTGTCCCGATTCCAGAACTTGATTGCGGCCAGCCCGAGAGGCTGTCCCTCTCTGGTAATCACCAGGCTCGAGTGCATGAGGATCCCGCAGGTGGTGCGATATTTGCCGGCGTACCCCACCGTCAGCTTCTTAATCATGCCTACTGAGGCGACATCCTCACGAGTGAAGGAGAACTCGGTCGTGTCGTGGAGAACGAGAACCGGAAACCCGGATGTGGCCGCGAATCGGTCCCGTGTCGACGCAAAGTGGCCGGCCAGAATGTTCGCTTCATCGACGCGCTCGTTGCTGAAGAAGCGATAGGCGGCTTTCGTATTCGCCCAGTCTTGACAGGCCCTTGGTGTGGTCGCGCCAATGCTTCCGCCAAGCTGATCCAACAGCTGCCGCATGCGCTTGCCATGACGCACATCCTGGAATTTGCAGCCCATCACCTCATTGTCAATCCACTCATCAGACCGGGACCGTTCTAATCCCCGGCATTTAGGGCCCCGACTACGTCGCGGCTTCCTCATGCCTCCAGTTCGACACCACTGCTACCCAGACTGTAAGTACCTGACTTGAGGCAGAATACGCCTGATCATTACCACCCATGAGTCACACCTGAATTGTGGGTAATTGAAAGACTGGCCGTACGCTTACCTCGGAATGACAAGTTTATGAATGAATGTCAGATTTATGAATGACAAATCTTGAATGAATGATCTTGAACGGGTGACAAATCTGAATGAATGACCAATCGTGAGCGTTGGCAAGAACGTGAAAGGCCGCCCGGGGGCGGCCTTTTTGCAGCGGTGGCGGGAAGCCGAATCTTTTTACCAGCGGCCCCAGGCGCGGGTCATGTAGTCGGTGAGCGTCATGCCGACGAGGACGAGGAAGGTGAAGACGCCGGCGCCGACGGTGAGCTTGGTGAGTTTGGTGGAGTACTTGACGTGCATGAAGAAGAGCACGACGAGGATCATTTTGAGTGCGGCGATGGCGAGAGCGACGATGGGGTTGAAGACGCCCATTTCGACATAGGAGGCGGCCACGGTGGTGGCGGTGAGTACCAGCAGGCAGCAGACGATCGTCAGGTAGATCATGGGGCTGACGATGTGGTGTTCGTGCTCGTGAACTTCCGGCTTATCGTGTTGTTCTGTCATGGCGTTGATCCCTTGTTGATACTTATTGATGCCTGCTGATGAGGTAGAGCAGCGGGAAGAGATAGATCCAGATGATATCGACGAAGTGCCAGTAGAGGCCGAAGTTTTCGACGAAGGTGACGTGGCCGGTGGTGTATGCACCGGCTTGGGCTCGGAAGATCATGAATCCCAGGATGGCGATGCCGATGATCATGTGGAGCGCGTGCATGCCGGTCATGGCGAAGTAGAGAAAGAAGTAGAGTTCGGTGTGGCGCGCCATGTCGAGGGGCAGCGGTTTGTCGTGGTACTCCTTGTAGACTTCGGGATCGGACGCTGGGTCGAGGAAGGTTTTGAGGCTGTAGTGGAAGCCGGGGATGTGGTGCTTGACGTACTTCTCGTGGTACTCGATGCCCTTGATGCCGAGGAAGACGAGACCAAGGATGAAGGTAACGACGAGGCAGAGGACGAGGGTGCCCTTCTTGCGCATCTCGGCAGACCAGACGCCCATGGCCATGGTGAAGCTGGAGGTGATGAGGACGGCGGTGTTGGCGGTGCCCCATCCGATTTGCAACTGGTGGGAGGCCTCGACGAAGGCGGGGTAGTACCAGTTGCGATAGATCAGGTAGGCGGTAAAGAGGCCGCCGAAGAACATAATTTCAGTGAGCAGGAAGAGCCACATGGCGAAGTTGGTGGCATCGCTCTGCTGCGCGTAGGTTTCGAAGTGGTGGCGCTGGTAGGGAAGATGCTCATGGTGAGCACCTTCGGCGGCGCCGTGAACGACGACCTGGCTATCAGACACTGGCTACTTTCTCCTTCTGGCCTTCGAGCCACTCGTAGTCGTACGCTTCGTGGTCCATGATCGGAATGGCGGGGAAATTCTCAGTGAGCGGCGGGGATTGGGTCTGCCATTCGAGGCCGGTTGCCTGCCATGGATTATCGCCGGCAATTTCGCCGTAGCGGAGCGACCAGGTGAGATACAGAATCGGCAAGAGATAGCCAACGCCGAGGATGGACGCGCCGGCAGTCGAGAAGACGTTCAGAATCTGGAACTCCGGCGGATAGCTTGCGTAGCGACGGGGCATGCCGAGGGTTCCGAGAATGAACTGCGGGAAGAAAGTGAAGTTAAAACCGATGAAGGTGACAACGGCGGCGAGCTGGGAGATTTTCTCCGGGTACATGCGGCCGGTCATCTTGGGCCACCAGAAGTGGATTCCCGCGAGGAAGGCCATCAACATGCCGCCGACCATAACGAAATGGAAGTGGGCAACGATGAAGTAGGTCTCGGTGAGATGGATGTCGGTTCCGGAGGTGCCGAGGAAGACGCCGGTGAGTCCGCCGATGGTGAACAGGCCCATGAAGCCGAAGGTGTAGAGCATGGGCGTTTCAAAGGTGATGGAGCCCTTGTAGAGGGTGAAGGCCCAGTTGAAGATCTTGATGGCGGAGGGCACGGCAACCAGCATGGTGAGCAGCGAGAACACCAGCATGGAGTAGTTGCTGATGCCCATGATGAACATGTGGTGGGCCCAGACGAAGAAGCCGAAGACGGCGATAGCGACCGAGGAGAAGGCGACGGCGGTGTATCCGAAGACGCGCTTGCGACTGAAGGTGGAGATGGTCTCGGAGATTACGCCCATACCGGGGAGAATCATGATGTAGACGGCGGGATGCGAATAGAACCAGAAGAGGTGCTGAAAGAGGAGCGGGTCGCCGCCCTTGGTGGGATCGAAGACGCCGATGCCGGCGACGCGCTCAAGAGCCACAAGGACGAGGGCGATGGCGAGGACCGGGGTGCCGAGGACCATAAGAATGCTGGCGGCATAGTGGGACCAGACAAAGAGGGGCAGACGGAACCACGTCATGCCGGGGCAGCGCATCTTGTGGATGGTGACGATGAAGTTGAGTCCGGTAAAGATGGAGCTGAATCCGGCAATGAAGATGCCGACGCCGGTGGTGAGTACGTTGGTATTGAGGTAGTGGGTGGAAAGTGGAGTGGTAAAGGTCCAGCCTGTATCGACGCCGCCCGAGATCATGGCGTACAGAATGACGCAGCCTGCACCCATGTAGAGATACCAGCTGAGCAGGTTGATTTTCGGTAGGGCCAGGTCTTTGGCGCCGATCATCATGGGAATGAAGAAATTTCCCAGGGTTGCCGGTACGGAGGGCACCAGAAACAAGAAGATCATGATGATGCCGTGCATGGTGAACACCTTGTTATAGGTGTCTGTGGCCATGAGGTCAGACTGCGGAGTGAGCAACTCAAGGCGGATGAGTCCGGCCAGCGCTCCTCCGATGAAGAAGAAGAACGTGATCGAGACCAGGTAGAGGATTGCAATCCGCTTGTGGTCGCCTGTCAGCAGCCAGCTCAGCAGACCTTTTTCCTTGGAGATGAAGGTCATCTTCGGGAGGCGGGCTGTCGACTGATCGGGAAGACTGACGATTGTGCTGCTACTCATTGCTTCACCATCCCCTGCCCAGCGGGCTTTTGTCCGGCGGGCGTTGTCTTGCCTTCACTTTCCGGCAGCAGAGTTGTTGTGGTGGTTGTCTGCTGAACGCGGTAATCGGAGTTGAGGGTTTTGAGGTATTCAACCAGCGAAATGACGCCATCTTCGCTGATCTGGCCTTGATAGGTTGGCATGATGGGCGCGTATCCCTCGGTGATGTGCTGCGAGGGATTCAGGATGGCATCACGCAGATAGGCTTCGTCGACGATGGTGCTCTGACCGTTGGCAAGCGTGAGCTTGGAGCCATAGACATTGGCGAGACTGGGACCGCGGGCGTCAGGACGGCCGTTGTGGCAGGCGGCGCAACTGAGGCTCGCGAAGAGGCGTTCGCCGTTCTGGGCGAGCGAGGAGCCGCTTGTGGAACCGGCCAGCCATTTCTTGAAGTCGTCGGGTGTCATCACGGTGACTTCGCCGATCATGTGAGAGTGGTCGGTGCCGCAGTACTGAGTGCAGAACAGGTGATAGGTGCCGGGCGTGGTGGCCTCAAACCAGACGGTGGTATAGCGGCCGGGGATGGCTTCGCGCTTCACGCGGAAGGCGGGAATGGAAAAGCTATGGAAGACGTCCTGCGAGATGATGGTGAGCTGGACGGCGCGGCCGGTAGGAACGTGGAGCGCATTGATCTCGTGCTGCCCGCCGGGATGTTCGGCTTTCCACATCCACTGCTTGCCGACGATGTAGATATTCATGGCGTTGGCGGGCGGAGTGTAGACGCGGAAGTAGATGAGGGCGCCCCAGACGAACATGATGAGGAAGAGGCCGAGCGGAATGATGGTCCACGTAGCTTCGAGCATGGTGGAGCCTTCGATCTGCACTGCGACCGGATGGCGTTTCTTGCTGTACATGATCGAGAAGCCGAGGACGAGCAGAATGACGATCGTCATGCCGATCATGCTGACCAGGACCATGAAGAAGTACAGGGCATCCATCTGCGGGGCAATCTTCGACGCCTCCGGCGGATAGAGCTGGAAGTTCGTCAACCAGTGGATGAGAAACTGCCAGAGAACTTGGCTTATGTGAGACATTCCGTTATCCGTTCACCTTTGTTCCTGAAGCGAGTTGGTCATGGGCCTGCCGGTAATCGCGGCGGAACATGATCCACATAAAACCGCCCAGCAGTATTACGGTCATGGCACCACCCAGCTGCACGACGCGTGCAACGATGAGCGAATGCTTATTGGTCTGCGGGTCATAGTGGTAGCAGTAAGTAAGGATGTTGTCGACAGGCGAGCCGATGTGGTTGTTGGAGGCTTCGACGAGGCCGAGGCGGAGATCTTTGGGCGAGTATTCAACGCCCATGTAGTACTGGGCGAGCTTGCCCTGAGCGGTAACGATCTGGATGGCGCTGGCGTGGGCGAACTGGGTGAGTTTGCCGTCGGGACCGGGGATCTTGACGTAGCCAAAGCCTACCGCCTTGGTGAGCGCGTCAATATTAGGCTGGGTGCCGGTCATGAAGTGCCAGCCATTCGCTGTTTCAGGATGGCCATAGCGCTTGAGGTAGCTGGCCTTCTTGGCGGCGGCGAGATCGGTTCCCTCGGTGGGATCGATGCTGACGACGATCACGTTGAAGTCGCGGCCGGGGATTTCATCGACCATGGTAAGGGCGCTGGTGAGGCCGTTGAGTTCTTCAGAGCACAGCATGGGGCACTGGTAGTAGACGAGCGCGAGGATCGCAGGCTTTTTGCCGAAGTAGCTGGCGAGCTGAACCTGCTTGCCGGAGTCGTCAGTAAAGGTGGAATCGAGCGGAATCTGCTGATTAAGGTGCTGGGCGATGCCGACGCCGTTCAGGACCGACGGCTTGTCGTTGGCGGGGCCCTCATCTTTGTTGCCATAGCTCGAAACCTGCGCGATCAGGGATGGGGTCAGCGCGGCGAGGCACAGAAGCATCGAGGCCGCCATACGGCTACGTTGCCCGATCGTGCTCGTCGTGTTCGCACTGTACCTGGTTTTCATACTTCAAATCACCTTCTGCATCCATCAGGGGCTAAAGCCCCAATCGGTTTGATCGACTTTTCGGCACGACTAAAGTCGTGCCCTTTCAAAACATCTGGAATAACGACCTGATTACTGCTTTATTGCTAAGCCTTGGCGACACGACTCAAGTGGCGCCCTTTCAAAACACTTGCCAGTACTTCTCTACTGCTTGCGTTGCTCTTCTTCGGCCTTTTGTGCGGCAACCTGATCCTGTTCGTAGCCGGTGCGCGCGAAACCGCTGGTGAGCGGCACCGTGATGGTGGGTTTATGATCGCCGGCCATGAGCGGCGCCTGCTGCACAGGCGGCGCTACGGGCAGACCTTTCTGGGCAATCAACTGCATGGCCCGTTCGATCGGAATTCGTACCTTGCCCTGCGACTGATCGATCCAGGTGTAGTGGTCGAGCAAGAGGTCTTCGCGCTGGTGAAGATCGGCGACGTCCTGGTTGCCGTCGTCAGTCTGCACGCGAGGAGTTGGGAAATTCCTGGTAATCTCGGCAACCTTGTTTTGCATTTCCGGGTTGGAGGGCAGGTTGCCGAGTTCGCGGATTTCGGCGGTTTTGGTCCACTTGCTGTTGGGACCATCTTCCTTGTTCATATGCGCGTTGATGAGCTTGCCCATGCCATAGGTGACGATGCCGCAGACTCCGACAAAGATCGCAAGCGAGGTAAGGAAGACGAGGATGCCCGTGACTCTGACGTCGGTCTGCTCGTAGCCTGCCGAGGCATCGATATCCTTGGGTCCGTGAGACCCCAGCATTTTGTTCTCGTCAGATTCGTTGTGATCAAGCGTGGGCATGTTCAGGCTCCAGAATCTCAGCGACGTGCGGATCGTTGGTTTGCACCAGTGCGCGCGCCTTCAATTGCGTGCTGTAGTAGGCGACCCAGACAGAGAGCATGGCGACGGGGACGGCGAGGTACTCGAGCATTCCCCAGCTGAAGTGCAGGTTGCGGGCCGCATCCTTATAGTTGGGCTCAATCAGCCACCATAGATCGAATGCCTTGGCGAAGATCATCCACTGGCAGACGCGGATGAGGCGCTTCTTGTTGCGCTTGATGTCGCGCGAGAGAAGCAGCGAGAACGGGATCACCCAATGGAAGATGAAATCGAGGGTGATGATGATGCCCCAGTTTCCGCGAATGCGATCGAGGTACCAGTTGATTTCTTCAGGAAGATTGCCGGACCAGATGATGAGGAACTGGCCGAAGGCGAGGTAGATATTGAGCATGACGAAGGCGAAGGTGAACTTGCCGAGGTCGTGCTGTTCTGTGGGCCGCAGGACTGTTTTGAAAGGCTCCGCCTTGGACAGGTAGAGGGAGGTCATGATGGCGAGGGCAAGAACCTGGTAGCCCTGGCCGACGAGGAACAGCAGTCCATAAACCGAGGAGAACCAGGTGACATCCATGGACATGACCCAGTAGAGGACAGCGGCGGTCATGGTGAGCGAGTAGACCACGATGCCGGGGCCGCTGACGTTTTCGAGCTTCTTGATCCAGCGCGGTGTGGTGTCCGCGCTGTCAAGGTCGCGCTGCAGACCCCAGGAATTCAGACGCCACATGTAGAACGCCCAGATGGCGAAACAGATGAGGAGAACGACGACGTAGGTCGTGGGATTGAGCATGGGGCGCTTGAAGTTGAGGCAGTGCCTCTGAACTTCGGTGATCAGGCTGGACTTCCAGGCTGAATCGGTGTCGCTGACGGTGGTGTACTGAGCCCACTGGTAGAGGTGCTTCATGAAGAAGACGGAGCCGACCCAGTAGACAAAGATGAGGGGCAGGGTGCGCGACATGGCTTCGAGGGGGCGGCGGAGCAGCAATCCCCACTTGCCGCCTGAGCAGTACTGCACCATCAGAAGCGCGAGGCCGCCGACGCAGAAGCCGAAGGTGAGTGTCAGTCCGAGCATGTAAGCACGGAACAGGTGCTCCCAGCCGAGCTGATCCTGGGCCTGGCCGAGAATTGCAAGAATTACGGCGGCGACAGCAGCTACCGCTGCGACGATGAGCGCACGTGTCCGCCAAGTGTCGACGAACGCAGGCGCGCTGAGATCGGCGGGGAGCGTTTTAGCGTGTGAAGCACCGTGTGTATCGTGAGCCATTGAACTCAATCCTTACTTCTTCACGGCCGCGGGAGCCGTTTTGCTTACTGGAATTTGAATGAGCGGATCAGCCGGGTTGGCCGGAGCCATGCCTGGGGTTCCCTCTGACTTGATCGGCGGATAGGCCTGGACGGCCGTTGCGGGCAGCGTCCACGGCTGAGCGTAATCGGGATGACCTTCCTGCGTGGCCAGATCCTTGAGGCTCTGCACCTGCACGCCGGAGGGAACGTCGGATGCTGAAGCTGCCTGGCTTAACTGGAGTGCGCGGATGTAGGCGGCGACGGCCCATCGGTCTTCCGGCGCGAGCTGCGCAGAGTAGTCGGGCATGGCGCCGTAGCCGTGCGTCATGACGTAGAAGTAATGCGAAATGGGCTGCGCCCGGCGAACCTGATCGTGGAGGTTGGCGGCAGGCTTGTAGCCGCGATCGACGATTTCGCCGAGGCCGTTACCGACGCGCGAGTGGCATGGAGTGCAGTAGATGTTGAAGCGCTCCTGCCCGCGTTCGAGCACCTGCATGGTGACGGGAAACGGCATGAGGTTCTGCTCTTCGCGATAGCCGTTGGCGCCCTGAATGACGCCGGTGTAGAAGTAGCTGTCTTCGTCGAGTTGTCCGCGGGCGACGGTGTTGACGACCTGGGGGCGCGCGCCGCGATGATCGGCGAAGAAGTCGGAGCCGCGCTGGGGGATCATTTTGGGCTGGTTCTGCATGTCCTGGCGGCAGCCGGCGATGAGAAAGAGGGCGGAGAGGGCGGCGAAGGTCAGTGCTTTCCCAGGTCTCAGAAGCGAGACCTGGGGCACCCAGGTTTGTAGCTTTGCGATCGAAAAGCAACCGCAGATCCCCTTCGGCAGGCTCAGGGCAAGCTTTCGACTCCGCTGCGCTTCGCTCAGGATGACAGCTCGTTGGTTGGTGGAGTTCGAAGTTTGCATTTAGTACTCCACCTCCACGACGGAAACGGGGGCGAGGGTTTCGAGGTATTTTTTGGAATCGAGGAGATCGAATTTCGGGTCCAGGGCTTCGAGACAGAGAAAGAACTTGTCGGTGGTGGCGCCGTTGCGGAAGTTGGGCGCGTTGAAGAGCGGGTGATAGAGCTGCGGCAGTCCATTCAATGCGAGCATGCCGAAGGCCGCGGAGAGGCCGGCCCAGAGGATCGTCCATTCGTAGGCTGGAACCACGAAGGCGGGCCAGGAGTACGTGGGACGGCCTGCGATGTTGAGCGGATAGGCAACGACCGAGATCCATGTTTCCATGGAGAACATGGCAGCGAGACCGATCAGCCCGCCAATGAGCGTCAAGAGAGGCACGCGGTTACGGTGGAAGCCAATGGCCTCCGCCACTTCTTCGACGGGATAGGGGGTGTAGCAATCCATGCGACGCCATCCGTCTTCGCGCGCCTGGCGTACAGCGCGGACGAGGTCGCCCGGGGTATCGAATTCGGCCAGCAGGCCGTAGGTTCCTTCGCGTGAGGGCATTGTTAGTCTCCTCCTCCTGCCGTCACTTTGGGCTTGATTTTGGCCTGGGGCAGAATCATGCGAATTTCATTCATGGGAATCATGGGAAGGAAGCGGACGAACAGGAGGAACAGAGTGGTGAAGAGTCCCAGTGTTCCGACGAAGGTCATGTAGTCCCACTTGGTGGCGCGGTAGGTGCCCCACGATGATGGGAGGAAGTCGCGATAGAGGCTTGTGACGACGATGACGAAGCGCTCGAACCACATGCCCGTATTGACGACGATGGAGATGAAGAACATGAAGCTGATGTTGGTCCTGAGCTTGCGCGACCACAAGGTGGTGAGCGGAATGGCGAGGTTGCAGGTGATCAGCACCCAGTAGGACCATCCCATGGGGCCGAAGGCGCGGTTCCAGAACATGAAGGCTTCCCAGTGGGAGGCGGAGTACCAGGCCATGAAGGCTTCCATGCCGTAGCCATAAGCGACGATGAAGCCGGTGGCGAGCATGACCTTGCCCATGTTGTCGATGTGGCGCTCGGTGACGAGCTGCTCAAGGTGGTAGAACTTGCGCAGCGGAATAGCCAGGGTGAGCACCATGGCGAATCCGGAATAGATGGCGCCGGCAACGAAGTAGGGCGGGAAGATGGTCGTGTGCCATCCGGGCAGCACCGCGACCGCGAAGTCAAAGCTGATGACGGTGTGAACGGAGAGCACCAGCGGCGTTGCCAGGCCGGCCAGCAGGAGAGATGCGGTTTCATAACGCATCCAGTGACGGATGGAACCGCGCCAGCCACAGGAAAGCAATCCGTAGATGTACTGGCCAACCTTGCTGTGGGAGCGGTCGCGGAAGGTCCCGAAGTCGGGGATCATTCCGATGTACCAGAAGACGACGGAAATGGTGGCGTAGGTCGAGACCGCGAAGACGTCCCAGAGGAGGGGCGAGCGGAACTGGGGCCACACGTTCATGGTGAGCGGAATGGGGAAGAGCCAGTATCCGAGCCAGGGGCGGCCGACGTGAATGAGCGGGAACATGCCGGCGCAGACGACGGCGAAGATGGTCATGGCTTCAGCAAAGCGGCTGATGGAGTTGCGCCAGGTTTGCTTGAAGAGCAGAAGAATGGCGGAGATCAGGGTGCCGGCGTGACCGATACCGATCCACCAGACGAAGTTGATGATGGCGAAGCCCCAGGCGACGGGCTGGGTGATGGCCCAGATGCCGACACCCTTGAGGAACAGCCAGGTGACGGCGACAAGCAGCATCGTGGCGCCCGCGCCGGCGATGCCGAAGAAGGCAAGCCAGCCGAGCGGCGTGTGCGGTGTAAGCACGATGCTCGAGATCTTCTCGGTAACCGATTTGAAGGTCTCGCCCTGGCCGACGACGCGGAATTCTCCGGTCTTGGGATCGATGCCAGGGTCACCTCTTTTGATTTCACTGGTCGCCATCGTGACGTCAACCCTTTTCCGGTGCGTGTTCCACCGGATTCTGTTCAAGTTCAGAATTAAAGTTCAAAACTTCTGCGAGGTAGCGCGTGCGGGGCCGCGTGTTCTGGTCGGCAATGACCTGGTACATACGCTTGTCTTCGTTGAGCTTTGCGACCTTGCTGGTTTTGTCGTTGAGATTGCCGAAGGTGATGACCGATGCGGGGCAGGCCTGCTGGCAGGCGGTAACGATTTCTCCGTCGCGGATCGGGCGGTTCTCCTTGTCGGCTGTAATCTTGGCTTCGTTGATGCGCTGGACGCAGTAGCTGCACTTCTCCATGACGCCGCGCGAACGGACCGAGACGTCGGGATTGCGCATGAGCTTGAGGCTCTCGGTCTCGTAGTCGGAGTAGAGCAGGAAGTTGAAGCGCCGCACCTTGTAAGGGCAGTTGTTGGAGCAGTAGCGGGTGCCCACACAGCGGTTGTAGATCATCATATTGAGGCCTTCGGGCGTGTGCACCGTGGCGCCAACGGGGCAGACCTGTTCGCAGGGCGCGTTTTCGCAATGCTGACAGGTCATGGGCTGGAAGTGGGCGCGGGGCGCGGCGAGATCGCCTTCGAAGTAGGTGTCGATGCGCAGCCATTGCATGTCGCGGCCGATGCGGACCTGCTGCTTGCCTACGACGGGAATGTTGTTCTCGGCGTAGCAGGCAACGATGCAGGCATTGCAGCCGACGCAGCTGTTCATGTCGATGGACATGCCCCACTTGTTGCCGTTGTACTGCCAGTTGGGAAAGAGCGAGGTGTCGTATTCGGGCGTATCGCGGCCTTCGCCTTCATGAGCGAAGTTTGGATTGGCTTTGAAGTCTTCGAGTGTTGCGTAGCGGACAATGCCGCGCGGGCCGAGGGCTTCGACGCTTTCTAGCGAGTTGTTTTGATTGCCGTGTTCGGTGAGGTTTTTGCCGCGATGGTCCTGGTAGTGGCTCTTGGTGATGGCGACGCCCCACTTGCCATCGACTTTCTTGATGGAGCCGGTCGAGTACAACGGAGCCGCGGTGGTGCGGACCAGATACGCATTGAAGCCTGCGCCTGAGCCGACGCGACCGGCGAATTCGCGTCCATAGCCAAGGTAGAGCGTGACCGAGTTGTCGGGATGACCAGGCGCGACAATGGCGGGAGCTTTGACCTTGCCGCCACCAGCGCTGATTTCAACGATGTCGTCTTCTTCGAGTCCGAGCTTCTCGAGCGTTGCGCCGGACATGATGGCGGCGTTATCCCAGCTGAGGTTGGTGACGGGCTTGGGAAGCTCCTGCAGCCAGCCGACGTTGGACCAGCGGCCGTCGTAGATGTTGGGGTCGGGACGGAAGATGATTTCGAACTGATCTTTCGGATTGGGAGTCGGGACCTTCGCAGCCTCAGATTTTGCCGCTCCGGCCCCTTTGAATGCCGTGTCTTCGATCCAGCCGGCGTGCAGAACTTTGCGCCATCCGGTCTCGAAGTCGCCCTTGATGTTGTCTTTCTGGGTGACGCGGACGGCTTCGTAGGCGCTGATTTCGGGATTGTCGAGCAGCGTCTGGAATACATCATGCGAACTTTTGCCGCCGTAGAGTGGATCGATCATCGGCTGCACGACTGACACTGTGCCGTCGTAGGAGCGAGCGTCAGACCACGACTCGAGGTAGTGGGCCGAAGGGATGTGCCAGTGCGAAAGGTGTCCGGTTTCGTCGTAGTGCGAGCCGAGATGCGCGACGACCTGGGCCTTGGTGAAGGCGTCGGAGAAGCCGAGGTCCACAGGGGCGGAATAAATGGGGTTGGCGTTGAGAATGACGAGCCAGTCAACTTTGCCGGCGTTGAGGGCGGCAATGAGATTTTGGAAGTCGGCGTTCTGATCGCTGGGCAGCGGGATGGATGGCTCCGAAGAGACGGTGACGGTCTTGCCGACATTGCCGAGCGCCTGGTTGATGGCCAGGGCAAAAGCGGCGACCGATTCATCCTGATAAAGGCCAGGGATGACAGCGCTTTTGCCGTTGCTGGCTTTGAGGTCCTTTGCGAGGGCGGTCAGAAACTTTGTTTGCTCGCCGGTCCAGCTGTATTGAGGAGCGGATGTGCCGGATGCTCCCACAGCTGCGGCAAGGGCGGCGGCGAATGCGGGAATTTCACTGGCGCGGAGGCCGAGGCGATGCTCGGCTTTCATGCCGGTGGTGGTGGGGGTGCTCTCGATGGTGTAGAGCCGGTTCATGCCATTCGCGGGATCTTTGCGGCGCTTCGCGTAATCGGCGACGAGTTTGTGGAAGCCGGGATAGGACGCGCTGGAGAGAAAATCGGCGTCGAGTGAGACGATGACGTCGGCAGTGCTCAGGTCGTACTGGACGTTGTAACCCTTCTCGAGAAATGTGCCGGCGATGGCGGGATCGTATTGCACGAGCATCGCTTTTGGATACGCGGCCTGCACGGCCTTCCACTGACGGGCAAGCGTGGGCGAGGTGATGGTGGCCGAGAGGAAGTAGATGCCGGTGCCGTCTTTGGTGCTGACGACCTTGTCACGAAGCGCGACGGCGAACTCGGCCCAGTCGCGGCCTTCGCCTTCATAGGTCACATGCTGCGAGCGGTCGGGGTCGTAGAGGTCAAGCAGCGTGCCCTGCGAGAAGACATCGGAAGTGCCGCGATTGTATGCGTGATCGGGGTTGCCATCGACTTTGATGGGGCGAAATTCGTCGCTCTTGACGAGCAGAGGAACCGCGCCGGTGGGCAGCGGGTTTGCCGTCGCGAAGTACATCGGCTTGCCGAGAATGAGATCTTCCGGCGCCTTGACGTAGGGATAGATTGGCTCGTCGGGCTGCTTGGTGCAACCGGCGAGACCGGCCAGCGCCATGGAGGCGCCCATGATTTTGAGGAAGCCGCGGCGCGATACGGGATCGACCCACTCCTGGGCCGCACTGGGAAATTCTTTTTCGACGGCAGCCTGAAATTCAGGTGTGTTCTCGAGTTCATCAACAGAGCGCCAGAACTGCTTCCCCGATGTGCCCTTGAGCTTGGCGCGCACCTGTTCCAACGACATCGGCGCTTCGTTTTCAGCAAGGTTTGCCTTGCTTTTTTCAATTTCCACGGTGTTCCCCGTATTGTTCGTTCCTGCGTTTATCGGTTCGCGGCTCATCGATGGCAAACCTCGCAGCTGCTGAGTTCGTTCGGAGGGCGAATGTGGTACTGCTTCAGGAGGAAGTGGCCCAATTGATCCTGACTGGTAAATTTTTCGTAGTGAAGCGTTGCAGGAATAACAGTGACCGGGGCATCGCTGGCCTGGCCATTCGCCGGCGCGTTCGGCATTTGCAGGGCAGCCATCGATGCAATCTGGGGGCCTTCGCCGGTCGGATCCTGCGTAGTGCAGCTAACGCTTTGGGCGGTAGGTGTGCCGGGCTGAATTTCTGAAGTGGAGCACCAAACCGGCCTATCGTCGGCGGGAGTTTCCCATGCCATGTTGTAAATCTGGCCGGTGGGGCGGAGATTCTTAGCCGGGTTGCGATGGCAATTAAGGCACCACTCCATCTGCAGTGTGTTCTGTGCATACATCAGCGGCATCTGATCGACGCGGCCGTGACAGCTTGCGCATCCGATGCCCTTGTTCACGTGAATCGAGTGATTGAAAAACACGTAGTCCGGAAGATCGTGCACCTTGATCCAAGGCAGCGACTGCCCTGTAGCCCAGCTATCGCGCACGGGCTGCAGTAACGCAGCGTTGGTCCAGATCTGCGCGTGACAGTTCATACACGTCTTGGTGGGAGGAATGCCGGCATAGCTGGATTTCTCAACCGTGGTGTGACAGTACTGACACTGAAGGCCCAGTCCCATCACGTGATGTTTGTGGCTGAAGGGTACCGGTTGTTCCGGTCGCTGGCCTTGTCGAGTAACCCAGGGAGACCGCTGCAACTGATCCAGCGTCACACCGAGTGCAATCACAATCAGACCCGTCAGCACCAGGCTTGCTCGAGCCAAAGCATTGGAGCTGCGGTCAAATATCTGCGCCATGAATGCTTTCCTGCTTGTTGTTCGTTGTCCAGTCGTTGGTGCGCGCTGTGCCGAGAGTCACACAGGTTGTGGTTAGATTTCGATTTCGGACAAAATCCACCTGGAAGGCGGACGACCCCGAAGAATCAATATAGCAGCCGAAACCTTATCTGCAACGCCCTCAACAGTTGAGAGAACAAAAAATGTTTATACTGCCCAAGTTTTTGTTATCTCTTGAAAATCGAAAACGGCTCAAAGTCGGGAATACACGCAAAAATGCATGTATTGACGAAGAGGGCACGTCTCAAGGAATGGGATGAACTTCGACGGATTTTGCATCGCGGTTCAGTAGCGCCAGGATTTTGTATCAGCGTTTGATGGCGCGGTCGCGAGCATGTGCTCGATCATTTTCGGCAGTACACGCTGAGTCCAGTCAGCATTGTTCTGCTGCATGGTGTACTCAGGGGGGCCGCCGGTGTAGCAGTGCGGCATGCCGGGTCCATATTGGAATGTCGCGTCGGAATGCGGACTGCGCGTTTCCTGAAGCTGCTTGTCGAGGATGTGAACGGCGTTGTTGAGGAAATACGTGTCGCCATCGCCGACGGCTATGTGCAGCTTGCCTTCAAGCTTCGGACCGAGCGTGGACCAGTCACGTTTGAGAATTGCGGTGAGGTCGTAGTGGTCGTGCCAATACGCGAGGACTTTTTTGTCGATTGAACCGGTGAGGGGATCGATGATCTCCGCTGGATAGCCGTCGTCGCCCGCGGGCGAGAAGACAGCCTGCCAGATATCCCACTGCTCGGTGGAGCGGCCATGGGTGCCAAGGATGTACTCGTAGGCAAACTCGGGGCCAGTTTCTCCGATGATGCTGCCATCGGGTTTGCGATCGGCGGGAATGGACACTTCGCCGAATTCGCCTTTGCGGACAAATGCATTGGCATCGTCGTAGAGATTGATGTTCTGGTAGGCGTGGAAATCTACAGGGTCAGGGCAGGCGACGTACGCGCCGTTGTAGAAGTCGGGGTAGAAGACCTGCGTGGCGAGTGCTTCCCATCCGCCTGTGGAACCGCCATAGGTGGCGCGGGCCCAGCCCTGGCCGATGCCGCGATATTTTTTCTCGATGGAAGGAATGAGTTCATCGTTGATGGCGGAGCCGTAGGGACCGACGTTGGCGGAGTCGACGTCGTAGGAGTCGTCGTAGTAGGGATTCGCATTTTGCACGTAGATGAGGATCACGCGCGGAAGGGTGCCGTTGGTCCAATCCTGAAAGAGACGATAGCCGTTCTCGAGGCGGCGGAAGTTGGGTGATTTGGGATCGGGCGGCGTGGCCGTGAATTGCGCAGGGCCCATGCCGGGATGGAAGTGATCCTGATAAACGACGACGGGATATTTGGCGTCGGGATGCTCATCGAACCCGTCGGGAAGCAGAACCCACGCACCGAGATAGACGTCTTGTCCCCAGAAGGCGCTGAGCTTCGGACTGCGGAAGCGCTCGAACTTTAGCCACTTTGCCGTGGGCTGTTGTTGCGCGATGACCATCGGATCCTGGGGGGTTCCTTCGATGGGGGGAATGACCTGGTCGAGGGTGAGCTTGATGGGAGTTTTCGATTTTGGATCGAAGTGGACCTTTTGAGGCTTGCTGTAGGGGTTGCCGGGCTTCTCGTTCCAGTGCTGTCCTTCGCCCTTGTCGGGTGGCAGCCACACGGTTTTGCCTGAGGAGAGATGGAATTGCTCGTACGCATTGAAGACGGCCTGGACGTAGTAGTCGCCGGCATCAAGGTCAGCGAGCGAGCGGCGCGGATAGCCGAAGGTCCTGGTATCGATGATGAGGGTGCTGCCGGGCGCGAGGTTTTCCGCATCCACGCCGAAGCCTTCTGCGGAGTCGTAGGTTTCGCGGAGTTGCATGCGCGGTTCGGGCTTATCGGTCTTCGCGAAAACGAGGACGAGGTGGCCGGTCAGCGGCTTGGTGGAGGGGACGGTGACTTCGATTCGTTGCGCAGGGCAGAGGGAGGCGGCGGCGAAGAACACCAGGAGGGGAAAAGTCTTGGGCATTGATTCTCTCGGGCAATTTGGAATGTACAGAGTTTAACGCGCAGGCCCGAGAGAGCCGGTATCGATTTAGTCCGTTGATGAGTCGCGTTCGGCTCGGAGGCGGATTTCGATTGTCTTCAGGGCCACGGCGATTCCGCCAAAGATGAGAGCGATCGAGATGGCGTCGATCTCGCCGATGAATCTCTCGCTATGAGCGAATATGCTGAGCAGCCGCGTGCCGATCAAGAACAACAAGCCGGTGAACGACATGAGGACCGCCGCAGTACTGCACAGCATCAAGAGAACGGCTGGTGCGGATCTCGTCGAGGCGATCATCCCAAGGCCTCCTGCGGGACTGGAGTGCCTCTTACGCTACACCCCTGGCGCTGGAGTCAGATGATTCTCTGGTAATGAGGCTGTTACGATTTGCCTCTTTCAATTGCGACCAAAGTAAGGGGATTTATGTGGGAAGTGAAGAGTTGGTTCGAAGCTTCTCAGGCTTTCCAGAGCACCATCACCAGACCGCCGGTGACGATCAATGCGCCGCCTATATAGACAGGTGGCGTTGGGGATTGGCCGAAGCGAATCTTTGCGAGCAGTTGCGCGGCAAGAAAAAAGAGCGCGACGTAGACGCCGAGAAGCTTTCCGAAGTCCCAGCGCGGAACGTTGACTGTGGATCCGTAGAGTGCCAGCACGGCAGTGCCGGCGAGCAGCATGAGTATGCGCGTAAATCCCGAGGAGCGGTAAAAACCGGCCTGGAAGAAAGAGTCACCCCAGGCCTCAAGGAATGCTGCGATTGTGAGCACACCCAGTGCGCCCAGCGGATTTGCGACCAGCCGGTTTAGCAACGACATGCGAGATGACCTCCGTGAAATGGGGAAAGGCGATGATGCGCGAACATCGAGCGCATTGAAACTGGAAATGGATAATGCCAAGCGTAGCATCCGGAACATTTAGAATGCATAAAAGCGCTTTAGCCGGTTTACCTTCTACCATTCATCCTTCTTTTTTCTGCGGACATTTGTCCATGGGCCGACCTCTATCGAGCGGTGAAATGCGTGGACGAAATGAAAGGACGGGGCCATGAAATACGCAGGATTGCTGGTGATGCCAGCCGGATTCTTTCTCACCATCGGGGCAATTCTTCTGTTTCCCGTTTCTGCGGAACGGACAGCGTTTGTGATATGCGGTCTGGCCGTTGAGATGATGGGTGTAGTGGCATCGGTACGCGGACACATGGAGTTGCGGAGCGAGAATCGATGACTTCTCTGTCTCCGATGCCGTTTCCCGAAACCTCATTCGCCTTGACGCTGGGGCTAATGATGCTGGCGCCGCTGGCCATTGCCGGCCTGGCTCTGATCAATACGGGATTGGGGAGATCGCGATCTGCGATGCAGTCTCTGCTGGGGAGCCTGGTCGTTCTTTCCACGGCAGTGATTGCATTCGCGCTGGTGGGTTCGGCGATCGCCGCGGGTACGAGCGCGGACCATGTATTTCATCTTGGCGGAAAAGCATGGAACTGGGCAGGCGGCGGGCCTCTGTTTCTGGCTGGCTTCAACGCATCCGGGGCGCGCGCGCAGCTCGAGATTTTGTTTGAACTGCTCTCTGTTGCGCTGTTGGTCCTTATTCCCTGGGGATCGGGAGCGGATCGCCTGCGGTTGCCGGCTGGTGCCGCAATTGCGGCGATCTTTGGCGCGATCGTGTTCCCACTAGCAGCGCACTGGACGTGGGGCGGCGGGTGGCTGTCGCAACTGGGTGCGAACTTCGGGCAGGGATCGGGGCTGCTGGATGGCGGCGGCGCTGCTGCCATTCATGGGCTCGGCGGCGTTTCAGCGTTGGCGCTGGTGTGGATTGCGGGGCCGCGCAAGGGCAAGTTTCCGCGCGAAGGATTGTCGACGGCGATGCCGGGACATAACGTGGTGTATGTGCTGCTGGGCTGCCTCATCGCACTGGTTGGGTGGCTGGCATGGAACATGGCGGGGTCGCTGCTGTGGCTCAACGCCGCTCCGGCGGCACTTGTGGGCACGGCTGTGAATACGCTGCTGTCCGCTGCGGCGGCGCTTGTGGCTACGTTCTCAGTGACGCGGATTCGCTTTGGAAAGCCGGATGCCAGTTTGTGCGCGAATGGCTGGCTGGCTGGACTTGTGACATCGAGCGCCTGCGCGGGCGTGGTGTCGCCGCTGGCGGCGCTCTTCACGGGATTGATAGCGGGCATCCTTACGCCGCTGCTGGTGGAGCTATTTGAACTGGCGCTTTCGATCGACGATCCATCGGGCGCCATCAGCGTTCATGGCGCGGCGGGGTTGTGGGGGCTTGCGGCGGCGGGGATGTTTGCGCCGCAGAGCGGCCAGTTTGGGGCGCAGCTGATCGGGATTTCGACTTTGCTCGGGTTAATGTTGCCGCTGATTTATGTGATCTTCTGGCTCGTAAATCGCATGCTTGTGTTCCGCGTGGATCCCGATGGTGAACGGCTGGGCATGGATTTGCACGAACTCGGCGGCAACGCTTATCCGGAATTTGTGGTGCACCGGGATGAGTCGTACCGGTAGGTCTCGGCAATGATGAGAGCCGTACGCTTTACACCAAGGTGGACCACGCTGGTTCGTGGCTGTCCTGTAACCTGACAGAAGGACCAATCATTGCAATGGGATTGCTGACGCACCTCTTTTATCCATGGGGACTGCTGCTGCAGGCTGCGGCGATTATTCACTTCATTCGCCGACGGCCCGACACGTATTGGCTCTTCATCATTATTTTTCTCGGACCGATCGGCGCGATCGTCTACATGTTCGCAGAAGTTCTTCCGGATGCAGGCCTGCTGAACCAGTCGTTCAAGGGCATCTCACGGCGCAAGCGCATTGCGGCTCTTGAATTGACTATTCGCGACAATCCGTCGGCAGGCAATTACGAGGAACTTGGCGAGATCTGCATGGATGACGGCCAGTTGCAGAGGGCGCGGGAAGCCTTCGACAAGGCGATTGCCGCGCGCTCGAATACGCTGGACTGCTTTTATCGGCGCGGCGTGTGCGCCATTCTGATGGGTGATGCACAAGCAGCTCTGCCGGACCTGGAACTGGCCGTTGCGAAGGAGCCCGACTATGACTTTAACCGCGCTCCGGCTCTGCTTGCCCATGCCTACGCTCTCACCGGCGAGAAGGAGAAGGCGGAAGCGCTATTCCGGCGGGTTACGGTTGTCTCTACCTTGTCTGAAACCTATTTGAACTTTGCCGATTTGCTGGCGTCGGAAGGAAAAACCGCCGAGGCCCGGGAGTGGGCGCAGAAAGTGCTGGATAAAGAGCCGACCATGCCGCGGTATCTTCGTCGGCGCGAGCGGCCGTGGTTTTGGCGGGCAAAGAAGATGGTGAAGAAGACCAGGGGCTAGGGACTAGGAATTGTGAACTATTTCCTTGCCAGAATCAGCATCAGCACGAATAAGGCAATCGGCACAAGGATCATGGCAGCATAGAGGAACACCTTTTTGTTGACTTTGTGCCCGGCGAGATTCACTGGCCTTGCGCTGCGCGGCTCTACACCTACCTGTTCCTGGTGTTCGAGGTCCCACATCATCTCGCTGGCGGTGGCATAGCGGTGGCGCGGTTCTCGTTCGAGGGCGCGGTAGAGAATCTCCTCAAGCTCGGGGGATATTTCCGGATTCAATTCGCGCGGCGGCTTTACGTCGTTGAGGAGGCGCTCGTTCATCACGGCCAGCGGATTGGGTCCGACAAATGGCACACGCCCGGTGAGCATTTCATAGAGCATGATGCCCACGGCGTAGATATCGCTACGCTGATCGCCGCGCGCGCCTTTCACCTGCTCGGGAGAGATGTAGTCCGGAGTGCCGAGCAGCGACGAGACATTCACGAAGGTGAGACGGCGGGCATCTTCCTTCATTGCGATGCCGAAGTCGATGAGCTTGACCTGGTCGTTGTCTCCTACCATTACGTTTTCAGGTTTTAGATCGCGGTGGACGATGCCGCGCTTATGCATGTAATCGAGGGCATCGCAGATACCGATGGCGATTCTCACAGCGCGTTCGGCTGGCAGTTTCTTCTCATCGTTCAGAATCGCGCGCAGGAGCCGGCCATCGACCCACTCGATGACCATGTAGAGGCGGCTGCGGTCTTCACTGATGAACGTCTTGACGACACCGGGATGATCGAGTTGCTGGCCAATTTCCTGTTCACGCTTGAAACGCTCGAGAAGGACGGGGTCTGCCTCCATTTCAGGCAGGGGAACCTTGATGGCCACCGGGCGCCCTGATTCGATGTCAGTGGCGTGGTAGAGCTCCGACATGCCGGTATGAGCAACAGCCGCATCGATGCGGTAGTGGTCGAGCGTGTCTCCGGCTTCATAGGTGGTGGGCATTGGCGGTTGACAGGATTGGATCTCACTGATTGTTTCATGCTCCTAACAAGAAATTCGTAAGGAAATGTATTGGGGAGCGATCAGTAGCGACCATCCGGCAGGCTCTATGATGTTTGCAGCCTATGCACCGCATCATGAGACTGCTCGCGGCCGGCCTCTGCCTTTCCTGGGGGTTGGCGCCCATCCCGCTGCATGCCGCGCCGAAGATAAAGGGATTGCGCAAACATGCGGTGCAGGAGACCGGATTTCTCAACCGCTGGATTCAGGTTGGGAAGGCGAGCTATCGCTACCAGGTTTATCTTCCGGAAGAGTGGCGGCGCGACGACCACAAGTTGTGGCCGGTGATTCTCTTTCTGCATGGACGGGGCGAGCGCGGGGCCGAGGGCATGTGGCAAACGCAGATCGGGCTGCCGCAGGCGATTCGCGATCATCCGGAACGTTGGCCATTCATCGTGGTGATGCCGCAGTGCGCAATTGACCGCTACTGGACGGACCACGACATGCTTGCGATGGCGATGTCGACACTGGACCAGGAGACAGAGGAGTTTCACGGCGATCCCAATCGCACTTATCTCTCCGGGCTGTCTTTGGGCGGATACGGGGCGTGGGAACTGGCGCGGCAGTATCCGAAGCGCTGGGCTGCGATCGCCATTGCGGCCGGCGGAATCTTCTGGAGCTATGCACCGGAGCGATGGCTGCAAGCCTCAACACTTCCCATCGAATATGCGCAGGCGATCGGCCACACGCCGATGTGGCTGTTCCATGGCGCTGAGGACAATGTGGTGGCGCCGCGACAGGACGAGCTGCTCTACTCCGCGATGAAAGGAGCGGGGGGCCGCGTGCGACTTTGGGTGTACCAGGGACTGAAGCACGATTGCTGGACGCGCGCCTTTGGGGAGGCAGAGCTGCCCCGCTGGCTGCTGCAGCACAGGCGCGAGACGCAGGAAGCGGGTCCGTTTGCCGAGCGTGTTTTGATCCCGTTGCACCCGCCGGCGCTGAAGCTTACGGCGGCCCAGCTGGATAGTTTTACGGGAGAATATGTCGATAGACGGGGACTCATTGTGGCTACCCTGTTTCGCCAGGGAGATCTGCTTTACCAGAAGAACCACTACGGCGAAATTGCTGAATTGGCGGCCGAGTCTCCGTCGGTGCTGTTCTACCCGAACGGCAGCAGCCTGACGCGGGTCGCGGTTGAACGCGACCTCCAGGGTAAAGTCATAGCGCTGGTGCTGCGGGATGACCGGCACGAGGAGCGCTGGGAACGAATCCGGTCGCCACTGCGTACTCACTCGCAGCCGGAGTAAGAGACCTTCCGGGAATTTAAATGGTTGCAGGGAATAGAATTCCCTCAGGTTGAGGAGGTATGCGATGTATTGCAGCGGATGTGGTCAGCCACTTGCGCCGGGGCAGTCAGTTTGTTCCCACTGTGGTCGCCCAATGGCCGCGCCTCCACCGCCGCCGGTGCCGAACCTCGCGTTTGAGCTGGCGAATTACAGCAATCGCATTCGCGCACTGAGCACCGTCTGGTTTATCTACGGGGGACTGTCGCTTGCACTGGGTATTGTTGGGCTGGCGTTTGCTAACTCCTTCCTGAATGGGGGCGGATTCTGGATGCATGGTCCCTGGGCCCATGGCGGTTTTCCGTTGGGACCGGGATTTGGTTCGGCAATCATTCACTTTGCCTGGATCATGGTGATTCTGCGCTCTGGGCTGGCCTTTGTAGCCGGCTGGGGTCTGATGGAGCGCGCACCATGGGGCCGTGTGCTAGCGATTGTCGCGGCATTTCTCAGCATCCTGAAGATCCCGTTTGGCACCGCGATTGCGATCTGGACGCTGGTGATGCTGCTGGGATACCGCAACTCGACGCTCTACGATCAGCTCTAAGAGAATGGTTTAGCGGAGTCGACTGGGAGGACGCGCAGACTCAGCGGGAGGTGGCTGCGTGTTCGCCCTTTTGCAGACCCGCGCCCATCAGCATGAGAGCGCGCTGGGCGAAGGGCGAGTAGACCAGCAGAGCCATGCACGCGAGAGCGAGTCCGATGCTGATGTGATGGAGCAGGAGAAACGGCGAAAGCGCCCAGAGCACATCGGCAACCAGCACCCACGGCCATATTTTCATGAATTTGCCGCGTATACCGGGCGCGCGAAACAGCGCCGCGCAAAAGACGAAGGCGCGGACCGGAATGAGGACCGCTGCGGTGCCGATCAGGCCGTAGACGATCAGCATCGAGCGGGGCAGGGTTGAGAGGAGTTCCTCGATCTCAGGGAGATTGGTAAGTGCGCCAACGTAAAAGGCCAGGTACATCAATTGCAGCAGAAGAAAAAGCGTCTGCACTACGACGGGCGAGGTTGCGGGAAGGTCGTCGGGAGATGCCAGGATTCCGTCGCCAAATTCAGGTTCTGAATCAGGCAAAGTTGATGGCGGGGACGGCTGCCGGGTCGGGCCTGGTTGCGGCTCGGCATCGTTGGTGATTGTTTCGACCGGTGCGACGAAGCGATATCCGCGACGGGCGAGTGTTTCAACGAATCGCGGATTGCCGGCAGCGTCGCCGAGGGCCTCGCGAATGCGATTGACGGCTGAATTCACGCCGTGGTCGTAGTCGACAAAGGTGCCGTCGGACCACAGGGCGCGGGAGATCTCTTCGCGCGATAAAACTTCGCCGGGCCGGTCCAGCAGCATCAGCAGAACTTGAAAGGGCTGGGCGTGAAGCTTGATGCGGATTCCCTGGCGTCGCAGTTCTCCAGTTGAGGCGTCCGCCTCGAAAGCTCCGAAGCGATAACGCCGTGCTGGCTCGGAATCTGACATCATCTTTCGCCAAGTTTACTCGATTGCGCCCTCGATGACCGTGCGGGGAGCAATAGACAACTCGCCGGAAATTGTTTTTCTGCAAGGACTTCCGCCGTAAGGTTCATTCGCGCGGAGCGAGATGCCCGTTGCATTGCTTTGCCGGCTCGCGACAGGCAAGCTGGAGTACATGAGGCGTTGGATTCGAGGCTGTCGGACGAGTTTTCGGGCGGTGAGTTTTTTGATCTGCCTGCTGATTCTGACATCGGGACCTATCGGATTTTGCGAGGCGCCTGCCGCGGCTGCGACGGCGGCGTTCAACGCTTATATCGGCAGGGTGGAAGGGCGGCTCGCGGAGCAGCATAAGTCGCGAAATGGATTTGTTGCGCCAGCGGGATCGAACGACGGGGTCACTGCACGACTTCGCAGGGGCGAATTGATCATCGAGAAGCTGACGCCGGAGAAGGAAGCGGAATTGCCGGGCGCAATGCTGCATGACTGGCGGGGAACGGCATTTGTTCACGGCGCCACGGTCGTGGATTTCGAGCGGCTGATGAAAAACTTTGATGCCTATCCGCAGATATTCTCGCCGCAGGTGATGCGGGCGAAGATTCTGGCGAAGCAAGATGGAGCGGATCCGAACCACTTCACGGTGTTGATGCGCGTGCGGCAGCACCACGTGATCACGGTCGTGCTTGACACGACCTACGACGTCATTTTTGGGCAGCTCGATGCCCAACATGCTTACAGCATTTCGCGCAGTACGCGGATCTCGGAGATCAGCTCGCCGGGCACTGCGAAGGAGCACGCTCTCGGCGGCAGCGAGGAACATGAATTTCTGTGGCGCCTGAACACGTACTGGAGTTGCGAGCAGCGAGACGGCGGAATCTACGTGCAGATCGAATCGGTTTCTTTGACGCGTTCCATTCCGGCGGGACTGGGATGGATCATTCGGCCGTTTGTGGAAAGCGTGCCGCGCGAGTCGCTGGAATTTACGTTGCACGCAGTCTGCGATGCACTACGCAAATAGTTGGAGACATGAAGAGGAGACGGCAATGAATTCGAACACCGCGAGCACGATGAAAGTGGGTGCATTCACATCCGCGCGACGCATCAATCGATCGCTGACGGCTGGAATCGAGAAGCGCGCGCTTACATGGATGGCGGAGCGGACGCCGCGCTGGGTGACTTCGGATGGACTGACGCTGCTGGGGTTGCTGGCGCAGATGGGGGCGGGGGTGTTCTATGCCCTGTCGCGCTACAACGATGCCGGGCTGGTGGGCGTGATTGTGTGCATTTTTCTGAATTGGTTTGGCGACAGCATGGATGGAACGCTGGCGCGGGTGCGCAATCAGCAGCGGCCGCGCTATGGGTTTTACGTCGACCACATGGTGGATATTCTGGGCGCGACGGCGATGATGTGCGGGCTGGGGTACTCGGGGTTTGTGCACTGGCAAGTCGCGCTGGCGATGCTTATCGCGTTTCTGCTGCTTTCGGCGGAGAGTTATCTCGCGACGTACACGCTGTCGTGTTTTGAGATGTCGCAAGGGATATTCGGACCGACGGAGATTCGCATTCTGCTGATCGTTGGCAACCTGGCGCTGCTGCGCAGTCCTTATGCAACGGTGCTTGGTCATCATGTGCTGCTGTTTGACTTGGGTGGCGCGATTGCGGCTGCGGTGATGATGGCAATGGCGGTTGCGGTCGCAGCGCGGCACACGGTTGAGCTTTATCGGCAGGAGCCGCTGGGTTAACTATTATTCCGTGCGCAGGGCACGCAGCGGATCGACGCTGGCAGCGCGGCTGGCGGGTGCAGCACTGGCGAAGAGGGCCACGACGGCAACGCCGGCAACGGCAAGCCCGTAGGTGAGCGTGTCGAGCGGCTTGACTCCGTAGAGCGAGGAAGACATGGCGCGGCCGATGAGCATCGCGAGCGGCACACCGGCCACTACGCCGATCACCGTGAGGCGAAGGCTGTCGCGCAGAATCATCCAAACCACCTGGCCTCGTCCGGCGCCCATGGCCATGCGGACTCCAATCTCGGCGGTACGACGATTGACGCGATAGGACAATGTTCCATAGAGGCCGGCGGCCACGAGCACGACGGCGAGAAGGCCGAAGAACTCCGCGAGCCGCGCGAACATGATCTGGCTGGAGATGGTGGTGTCGTATTGGGCGCGCTGTGTCATGGGATTGATGAGGGGCAGGTTGGGGTCAAGCTGCTGCACTACCTTTTGAGCGGTTGGCAGAATGGCAAGCGGCGCACCTTTCACGCGCAGTTCCACCTGCATCGCACCGAAGTAGGGAATCTGCGCGTACATGTACCAAGCCATGGGGATTGGGGTTTCGTCGATGCTGCGATACTTGTGATCTTTCACGACGCCGACGACGGTCATTGTGTATCGTCCATCATCGGTGCCGATGGTGTGGCCCAGCGGATTCTGGTTGGGGAGAAAACGCTTCGCAAATTCTTCGTTGATGATGCCGACATGCGGTGAGCTTGCAGTATCGGAATCGGCGAAGTCACGCCCTGCAAGGATCGGCACGCCAAGGGTGCGGAAGAAGTCCGGGCCTGCGACGTTGCTGCGGACGGTGCGCGAGCCGCCGTTGGCGACTTCAGGCAAGCGTCCGTCGACCTGCATGTCGCTGTTGTCGGACCAGCCCGACCCGAGGCGCTCTTCCATGATGGTGACCGCTTCAACGCCGGGGAGGATGCGCAGCTTGCTCATCAGGTTTTGATAGAAAGCGACGCCGGCGGGAATGGACGGGATGTCAGGCTTGACGCCGAAGACTACAAGGCCGTCGACGCGCATTCCGAGCGGAGTGTTTTCAAGATTGCGGAGAGTGCGAACGAGAAGTCCGGCGCCAACGAGCAGGACGACACACATCGCCATCTGCAGTGCAACGACGATTCTGCCGGTGCGCGACCTGCCGGCATTGGCATTCGAGGTTGCAGCGGAGGTTTTCAGAGCTAGTTCAGGCCGGCCGGCGAGAGCAACGCGCATGGGAGCCAGGCCAAACAGTACGGCTGCGAGGACGAGAACGCCCATGGTGAAGAGCAAGACCGTTTTGTCGGGGGCGAGGCTCGACTCGATCTGCGCCCAGTTTGCAAGCAGCTTCGCGGCCATGAATGCGAAGGCCACGGCGAGCGCGCCGCCGACGGCAACGAGAATCAGGCTTTCTGTGAGCAACTGGCGGAAGAGCTCGCCTCGCCCGGCACCGAGCGCCTGGCGCAATGAGAATTCGCGCTGCCGCGCGGCATTGCGTGCTGCGAGCAACATGGCCACGTTGGCAAAGGCAATGAGCAGGACGAGGCCGACCATCGCCATGAGAATGCGCAAGGGGTTGCCGTATTGCCGGTCATAGCCGGGAAAGCTTTTGGCATCGGCAAAGCTGAGCACCGGTGGCCTTTCGCCTTCCATTGGCGAGCCCAATCCCACATATGCGGAGGATTGAAAGATGGGCTGCAGTTGCTCGACGGCCTGGTTTTTGCTGACGCCGGGAGCGAGGCGTCCGATGAGACGCAGGCACCACCATGTGGAGTTGGCGATGTAGAGTTTGCCGTCCTGGGGAGGATTGCCCCAGGCGTTGAGCTCGCGGCGATTCTGCAGGGGAATCCAAAAGTCGGTCGAGTCGCCGGCTTCAAGACCTTCAAACCCCTGGGCGGAAACTCCGATGATGGTCATCGGAACGCTGTTTACGTAGAGCGTCTGGCCGAGTACGCCGGGATTTCGCGCGAAGCGGCGGGTCCAGTAGTTGTAGCTGAGAACGGCGAGCGGGGCGTGATCGGTTTCGTCCTTTGCAGTGAAGCCGCGGCCGAGAGGCAGATTTACGCCGAGGCCGGAAAAGAAGGTGCCGCTGACCATATCGCCTTCGGCTTCTTCGGGCTGCGTGCCATAGCGCACGGCAACCTTGCCGCCGGAGAGGGGCACATAAGCAATGAGCGACGAGAAGGCGGAGGTTTGCTTGCGGAGCGCGTCGTAGACGGGATAGGAAAATGTATCAGTCGAGTCGATGGTGCCCGTGCCACGCGGCGGGTTGGACGTCCTGATATAGACGAGTCGCTGCGGATCTGCGACGGGGAGCGACCTGAGCAGCACCGCATTCATCACGCTGAAGACTGCAGTGTTTGCGCCGACGCCGAGGGCAACAGTGAGGATTGCGGTAAGTGCAAAGCCGGGGCTTTTCAAAAGCGAACGAAGTCCGAAGCGAAGATCAGCGGCAAACTTGTCGAGAGACCGCCAGCGGCCGCGAAGACGAAATTTCTCTTTGGCGAGGGAGGCATTGCCGAACTCAACATGGGCGCGGCGGCGGGCTTCGGCTTCGTTCAGGCCTTCGGCGTGGAGTTCGTCGGCTTCGAGGGCGAGGTGGGACTTGATCTCCTCGGCAAAGTCTTCGGCTGTGCGTTTGGGCTTGAACATGGTCTACGCCTCCTCGCCCTGGGGTTCGAGTATCAGGTCCATTGCGCGGGTTAACCGCTTCCATTGCGAGGCTTTTTCGAGTAGCTCGGCGCGGCCCTTTGCCGTGAGGGAATAAAAGCGAGCTTTGCGATTATTTTCGCTGACGCCCCACTTGGCCTGGATGAGCTTTTTGTCTTCGAGCCGCTGGAGGGCGAGATAGAGCGAACCGTGATCGACGAACAGGACCTCTTCGGACTGGCGCTGAATGGAGCGCGCTACACCCTGGCCGTGACAGGGGCCGAGGATGAGGGTTTTGAGGATCAGGAGGTCGAGGGTGCCCTGGAGGAGGGCGATGCGGTCGTCGTTGTCCTCTTGGGTCGGCATACGACATGAGTATGCGCGGTCTTGGGTCGGATGTCAACCTGAGAAAGGGGGCTGCAAGACCAGAAACTGTCGAGTTGGCAACAAACTGCCCCGAATGTCTGGTTGGAGAACCAAAGTCCTATAATTCTGGCAATCGCGTTCACTCTGGATGGTGATGGCCAATGCTCGTATTCAAAATTGTGCTCTACATCATGACATTGGCAGCGACGCTCTTTTTCGCGTTCCGAGAACGGAAACTAAAGGCGGAGTTGACTGACGAACTGCTAGAACACCAGAGCGAAAACGTTAACGACTTCGATAGCGTTTACGAGATTCGAAGAGATATTCGACGCGAGCGCCTCTTGCGAGACATTCCTAATGGCGCCAAATCCAAACTCAACATAGCCATTGGTCTCAAGTTCTTATTTGGTGTGGCTTTTTGTATAGAGATACTACTTCTGCAAAGGTAGAAAAACGCTCAATTCTAGAGTCACAGCCGGCTCGGAAACTACACCCCTCAGGGGCTAAAGCCCGGTTTTTTGGGGCGGCTTTGCGGCACGACTAAAGTCGTGCCCTGATTCAAAACCGACGACGATGTCGAATGACCGTCTATGCGGAAGTTTAAGAAAGGCAACCACAGATCCCTCCGCTTCTCTACGTTCAGCGTGGTCAGCGGAGTAAAGGTGATTTGGGCAACCCTGGTTGAACCGGCTTCGCGACTTGCGGTGCGGTGATCTTCTGCGCAGGCGCGGGCGCCTGTGGCCGCGGCGAATAGACCGGCGAGGGATGGGCCGCAGGAGACTGCGGAGGATTTGCACTTGGCGGCTGCGCGGCTTTGGCCTGTTCTAAGGTTGGCTGTTCCGTGTCGCCGGGGAATTGCTCGTCGTCTTTGCCGGCGATGGCAACCTTCATGATGTTCATCCAGATGGGGAGGGCGGCGCGGGCGCCGGTTTCTTTTTCGCCGAGAGACTGGCGGCTGTCGTAGCCGACCCAGACGCCGCATGTGACTGAAGGCGAGAAGCCGAGGAACCAGGCGTCGGTGAAGTCGCTGGTGGTGCCGGTTTTGCCGCCGAGCGGATGATTCATCTGCGCAACCTGCGCGCCTGTTCCATGCGCCGTAACGGCGCGAAACATCGTCATCATGGTGCGCGCTGTCTGCTGGCTGATGATTTCGTCGACTGCGGGCGCTTCCTGCCAGAGGGTGATGCCGTCGGCGTTGGTAACTTTGCGAATGAGGCGGGGCTCCACGCGAATGCCGTCATTGGGGAAGACGGAGTAAGACGTGACCTGTTGCTGCAAGGTGACGCCGGCTGCGCCGAGAGCGATGGGCAAGTAGGGCGGAATGTCGGACGTGACGCCGAAGCGATGTGCCATGTCGATGACCTTGCGAATGCCGACGCGGGCTGCGAGCTTGACGGCGGGAACATTGCGCGACTCGGCAAAGGCATTGGTCAGCGTCATCGCGCCTTTAAAGTTGTTCTCATAGTCGTGAGGCGCGTAGCTGCCGAAACTGACGGGGGCGTCGACGATGATGTCGTCGGCCTTGGCGCCTTCTTCAACTGCGGTGGTGTAGACGTAGGGCTTGAAGCTGGAACCGGTCTGGCGTTCTGCCTGGGTGGCGCGATTGTATTCAGAAAGCGCGTAGTCGCGGCCACCGACCATGGCGAGGACGTCGCCGGTGGTGTTGTCCATGGCGAAAACGGCCCCCTGTGCGCCGGAATCCTGCTCGAGGGTGGCGCGTTCTGAATCTCCTTCGCTGGTGTCGGCAAGGTGGACATAGATCACGTCGCCGGGCTTGACCAGGGCATCGCCATAGCGCTGGCCGGTCCATGCCCAGTCCTGGGGAAGAAGCAGGATTTGGTTGGAGCCGACGCGGGCGCGAATCTCCAGCGGCCGCGCAGCAATAACGAGCGCGTGCACGTAGTCGCCGGCATGCCAGGCTGTCGCCCAATCAGGATGCTTGTAGTCCTCGAGCGTGTCTCCGGCCGCGAGCACGTTTTCGAGTTTTCCCTTCCAGCCATGGCGGCGCTCGTAGGCTGCGAGCCCGTCGTTGAGCGCCTTGTTCGCGGCTTTCTGCAGGTCGAGATCGAGCGTGGTGTCAACGCGGAGGCCCGCCTCATGCACCTGCTCGCTGCCGAATTTCTTTTCCAGCTCGCGGCGCACTTCTTCCTGAAACCAGGGAGCGACCGACATCTCCGGCTGATTGATGTGCAGGCCCAGGGGTGCGAGACGCGCCTGATCTGCCTGGACGTGCGTAATGACGCCGTCGGACTCCATTTCGCTGAGGACAAGATTGCGGCGGCGCAGGGCTTTCTCAGGATTAATGAGAGGAGAATAGGCAACCGGACCTTTGGGCAATCCGGCAAGCAGCGCTGCCTCCGTGAGGTTCAGGTCCCTAGCGTGCTTGCTGAAGTAGAACTCAGATGCGGCCTCAAAGCCGTACATTCCGCTGCCGAGATAGATCTGGTTGCCGTAGAGCGTGAAGATCTGTTCCTTGGTAAAGGCGCGCTCGATTTGAACGGCGAGGTAAGCCTCTTGAATTTTGCGGGTGGCGGTGCGGTCGGCGGAGAGGAAGAGGTTGCGCGCCAGCTGCATGGTGAGGGTTGAGGCACCCTGCGCGCGGCCGTGGGAGCGAATGTCGTGCAGAGCAGCGCCGGCAATGCGCAGCACGTTAATGCCCCAGTGAGATTCGAAGTTCTTGTCTTCGATGGAGATGACGGCCTGACGAAGGACGGGGGCGAAGTCGTCGTAGTTGACGACGATGCGCTTCTCGAGTGCAAATGAGCCGATGATGCGACCCTTGGTGTCGTAGAGGTCCGTCATGGTGGAAGGCCGGTAACGCTCAAGGTCGTTGATCTGGGGCAGATTGACAGAGAAGACCAGCATCAGGCCGGCAAGCGAGCCGGTAACGACCGCCAGGAACAGAAGAATTAGAAACGCGAGTTTGCCGGCTGCCTTTCGACGGCGAAAGAGTGGAGGCGGAACCGGTTCAGGGCGCAGTCGATGGCTGCGGCCAAGGCCGCGCGACTCAACCGAATGTGCAGAAGGGGCAGCCAACAGGAGCCTCGTCGGCATTCCTCTCGCTTCGGTCCATGGAAGCCAAACGGGGGATGCCTTACCTCAAGGCTAGCACGCTTGAAGTTGGATTGGTGGTGCGGGCGCTGGCTCCGAACCACGCGGGGCAAGATTGAGATTTCTTGTTCTCGAATTGCGGTGGTGCTCAGAAAAACAAAGCAGTCATCGAAGTCACTGCAGCGACAACCAAGACCTTGAAAATGCGGCTGGTTGGAATCATGCTTTCCCACCCGCGGTTCGTGCCGGTATTTGGGTTTTCAGGGCAGATTCTTCGTTCACTGCCCCGGACTGAAGTTGGTCTGGGGTTCACCTAGCGAATGACACCGCCGTGCTAGCTGCTTTTAGCCTTGAGAAGTGCGAGCGCCTTGTTGAGCATTTCGTCGCCCTGCTTTGGCTGCGGATTGTCAGCATCGATTTCTTCGTCGGTGTTCTGGCCGACAAGAACCGTCGGCGCGACAGCCTCATCCTGAATTTTTTTGCCGTCGGGGCCTTGGTACTTAGCCACCGTCAGGAGAAGAGCAGAACCATCAGGCATCTCGATGGTCTTTTGTACCGAGCCCTCGCCGAAGGTGCGTTCACCGACAACGTCGCCGCGCTTTGCATCTTCGATTGCATCGGCGGCGAGTTCAGCCGCGCCGTAGGTTCCGCGATTGATGAGCACGGCGACCGGCGCACCCGTCAAGAATTTCGAGGGATCAGCGGTGAATGTCTGACGCGGGAACTTCTGCCCTTCGAGCACAGCCAGTGTTCCCTGATTGATAAAGAAGTTGGCGACACGAATCCCCTGTGCCGCGTCGCCTTCAGAGTCGTCACGAAGATCGAGAAGAATCTTGCGCGTCTTGCCGGCTGCTTTGATTTTGGCGGCAAGTTCGTCTACCCGAGCTGCGGTAAGTTCACCGGGCTTGAGGTAGAGAATGCTGGAGTTTTCATACTGCTGCTCGCTGAGCGCTGGTGGGGAGCTGATGGTGCGCGTCAAGGTGATTTTGTCTGGGTCCGGCTTGCGGGGACGGACGACCGAGAGGGCCACGGTGCTGCCGGTTTTCCCCTCAAGCATGAGGCGGATCACGGCCAGCGAAAGCTCACGCGTAGAGGTATCGCCGATGGATTCAATGACGTCCCCGTCTTCGAGATGTTCGCGATCGGCGGGCGAGCCAGGGATGACGCTCACGATAGTTGCGTAGCCGTAGCGCTTGGAGACGATGACACCAATCTGGGCGACACCGGTCGTGGGACGATCTTTGTAAATCTTGTACTCAGTAGGCGTGAGGTAACTGGAGTCGGCATCGAGAGACTCAAGCAGGCCGTGCAAGGCACCGGTGGTGACGGTGGTGATGTTGGGATCGGTGACATAGTCGCTCTGGATTCTTTTGAGGACTTCGGCATAAACATGCATCTGGCGATAAGCGCCGTCTTGTTCGGCGCCGGCATGGACGCCGAACATGCCAAACTCGCCCAGCGCGAAGCCGAGGCCGAGGGCAGCAAAGATGGTTGCAGCTAGAACGAAGGTCAGTCTTTGGAAGAATCGAGACACACACACCACCGGTAGGGCCTCTGAGGGGAAGCAGGCCGATAATCGTTAGACGCAATGATACCGCAAGGGTGAATCCTCGTGCCGATGGAGCCGCATGGATGGGTAGTACCGACGGTGCAAGCGCCGTTTACCTGCCTGGACGAAGCCGCAAAAACCACATGTGGTAAACAGGGTGCCGCTAACGGGAAATAGTCACCAGCTCGGTCACTACGCGATCCAGTTCTTCGACCACACGATTGCTTCCCGCTGATTTGAAGACCTTTAGCAGCTGATTGAAGTACCAGAGCTGCTCGTCCCGGCTACGATGGAAACGGTCCCATACTTTGGGCCCGATGGCACGGTATTCGTCGAGGATGGTGCGCGCGTTGTATAGCTTGTCGGCCGCGGAAATGAGCTGGGTTTGGAGAGTCTCTTGAGGCAGACGCCGAAGGTAAGAGGTCTTGCGATGATCCCAGTCTTCTTTCTGGTTGGGGTCTTCGACAAACGTGTCAGAGAGTCCCTCAACCATGCGGGCAACTTCAGGCCCGAAGTTGCAGCGAATGTCTTCGAGCCGAGGAAGGCCGCCGTGGTCCTCGACTGCATCGTGCAGCAGGGCTGCGATGACCATGTCCTCGGTTACCGGAAACGGCACCTGGCCTGCTTCGCCCATGACCAGCGACGCCACACCAAGCAAATGGGCCATATACGGAATGCGGGTAGCTTTGCGGCGTTCGATGTGAAGAATGCGGGCGTAGTCGACGGCCCTGGAAAATCTGTCGGTGAGGTGAAGCTGCTGGTCCTTCATCGAATCTGCCTTTGATCCCTGCTCTGTCCTGTCTTCGAGACTATTGACTAATTCACGGGTTGCGCTATCGAGAAATCCCTCTTTGTGGTGATGAAGTACATCATTTGGTTGATCTTACCAGGCAAGTCCGTCATTTAACTTCGCATCTATTTCACGGTATACTGCCACACACAAGCGAACATCCTGATTGCGGGCTGCTTCCCCAAATGCAACTCGAGCCTTATGCGAGATGGGAGCCCTAAAAATGGCGACGGGTAAACCCCCCAAAGTCGATCCGCTCGATCGTCTGCAGGCAAACCTGCGAAAAAAGAAGATCCCTGGTCTGGACGGTATGCGCGGCATTGCGGCGTTATCGGTTGTCGGGCTCCACGACCAGGTCATCGCGCACCCTGAGCGGTCGGAGCTTCTTTATCCGGGCCGATTCGCGGTCCAAATCTTCTTCATCATCTCAGGATTGCTGATTACCTGGCTGCTGCTGCAGGAAGAACAGCGCGATAACAAAATAAACCGTGTCCAATTCTATTGGCGGCGTGCGTTTCGTCTGTTCCCCGCTCTCTTCGTCCTGCTGCTCTGGCAGCAATTCACCGATCTTCCATATGCAACGCGCAACGGAAAGATTGCGGCAGCACTTTACTTTGCGAATTACTATTCGATTGTCGCGGGCGGTTGGGGAGTGCGCGGGCTAGGACAAACCTGGTCGCTGGCCGTGGAAGAACACTTCTATTTGATCTGGCCGCAGGTGTTTGTCATCGTTCGCAATCGGAGCAAGCTTCTGAAGGGCTGCCTGGTTGTCGTCGCGCTGCAGACTGTCTGGCGTCTTGTGGCAGGATTCGCCGGTCATCCCGTGTATGCAGGGCTGGCAACGGAGACGGCTTCGTTCGGGGCTTTAATCGGCTGCGCGCTGGCGCTGCTGCTGTGGCAATCTCCGCAGAGGATTCCCCGATTCGTGCTCTCCCCGATTCTGGCCCCAATCGCGATCGCGGTCATTGTCGGCCTGGGGCAGCTTCCAGGAGACAGCCAACTGATCTGGGGTGTTCCTCTCGGAATCCCATTCGCGGCCATACTGGTGCTGCAGGCGATTGCTTACGAGTGGTGGCTGCTCGAAAACCCGGTGGCGGTTTATTTGGGGCGCATTTCGTACAGCGTCTATCTCTGGGGCATGGTCGCAATCGAAATCGTCAAAAGACGGGGAGGTCACGATCGGCTGCATTTGCCCGTCTTCGTCGCCGTCATCGTGCTTGGGAGCATTTCTCACTTCGTCATCGAACGCCCATTCCAATCGTTTGGGCGAAAGTGGATTTCGAGAAGGAAACAGGAAGCCGAGCCTTCTCCGGTCCAAGAGAAATCCCAGCCAGCATTTGGTCCCGAGTTCACCTAATACGCGGGCCGCTCTACTCGCACCCTTCGGAAGATCGATGCTCGGGGTATGTTATTGATTTTTTGGTGGCGGGAGGCAGGATCGAACTGCCGACCTACGGGTTATGAATCCGTCGCTCTAACCATCTGAGCTACCCCGCCTTGAGGGACGCGCAGCCGGTTGGCTGCTCCACTCTAGATGATACGGGCGGTTGAATTTAAGGTCAAACCGTGGCGACGCGGATTCCCTCGGGATTGAGGGACGGTGGTAACCGCGCCGGAGCGCATTCTTGTAGACTCGCGTGCATGAGCAAGTTACGGATTGCGGGGGTGATTCCGGCGCGTCTTGGGTCGACGCGCCTGCCGCGCAAAGTGCTGCGCGAACTGGCTGGCCGGCCCATGGTGGAGTGGGTGTGGCGCGCGGCGGCGGGCAGCGGGCTGATGGACCCCGTGGTGGTGGCAACGGACTCCGATGAAGTGGCCAAGGTTTGCCTGGCCCGGGGGGTTCCGGTGGCGATGACGTCGCCGAATTGTGCCAGCGGATCGGACCGCGTGCGCGAGGTGGCGCGGCAGATCGAGGCGGATATTTACGTGAATATTCAGGGCGATGAACCGACGCTGACGCCGGCCTTCTTCGCGCCGCTGATCGAATTGTTTGACCGGGCGGACGTGCAGGTGGCGACCTTGGCGGTGCGCTGCCCGGCGCTCGATATCAACAATCCGAATGCGGTGAAGGTGGTGACGGCGCTGGATGGGAAGGCGCTGTATTTTTCGCGGGCGACGATTCCGCACGACCGCGACCAAGGGGGTGGATTCGCGGGATATCGCAAACATCTTGGAATTTATGCGTACCGGAAGACGGCGCTGGAGAAGTTCGCGGAACTGCCGCCGGGGTGGCTTGAATCTGTGGAGAAGCTGGAGCAGCTGCGGTTGCTGGAGGCGGGGATCGACATCTATGTTGCGGGTGCGCCGGCAGATACGATCGGGGTGGATACGGAAGAGGATCTGGAGCGAGCGGAGGCGGCGCTGAAAAGCAGGGAGTAGGGACATGGGGACGTGGGGATTTAGGGACGCAGGGACATAGGCTTGAATTTGGGAATCGGAATTGCACGCAAGAATCGGAGTGTATGCGAATCGAACTTCGGCGACGATGAATCCATGAAGAGCAATGTTCAGCTCGCAACAGTGGAACAGGCAGTGAGAGCATTCGACGACGATCGGGCGTGGCTGCAGGTTTGCGAGCGCGATGGCAATGCGTGGTTTTTTTACGCTGTGGCAACGACCGGGGTGTTCTGCCGGCCAGAATGCAAGAGCCGCAGGCCGCTGCGCGCGAATGTGCGTTTTTTTGAGACCGCAGCGGCGGCGCAGGCTGCGGGGTTTCGCCCCTGCCAACGCTGCAATCCCAGCGCTCCGCGCCGTAATTCCCTGGACCAGATTCGTACGCATCTGGAAAAGAACCTCGAACGCACCGTATCGCTCGCGGAGCTGGGACGGTTGGCGGGGATGAGTCCGTTCACCGTGCAGCGCACATTCAAACAGGAGATGGGCGTGAGCCCTCTGCAGTATCAGCGGTCGCTGCGTGCGGCTAGACTCCGTGATGCTCTGAAACAGAAAGGCCGTGTGACGGATGCGATCTATGAAGCGGGGTTCGGATCGTCGAGCCGGGCTTACGAGGGAGCGCAACTGGGGATGACGCCGACGCGTTTTGCCAAGGGCGGCGAGGGCGAGCGGATCGGATGGTGCTCCGCACCTTCACCTTTTGGTCGAGTGATTGTGGGTGCGACCGAACGTGGGCTCTGCTGGCTGTCTCTGGCGGCAACTGCGCAAGAGGCCGAGGCGAATCTGCGGGCGGAGTTCCCTGCTGCGGAACTGCGGCGCGATTCTTCGCTGTCACGGTTGGTGGATGCGGCATTACAAATGGTGCGCGACGGTGCGGACTTGTCTGGAAATCGAGGACTACCCGGGGCTCTGGATCTGCGCGGGACTGTATTTCAACTGCGGGTGTGGCAGGCTCTGCGCCAGATTCCGCGAGGAGAGACGCGGACTTACAGCGAAGTTGCGCGGGAGATGGGGGAACCGAACGCGACGCGGGCAGTGGCGCGGGCTTGTGCGATGAATCGCGTGGCACTTGTTGTCCCTTGCCATCGCGTTGTCGGCGCGAGCGGATCGCTTACGGGGTATCGGTGGGGAGTGGAGCGGAAAGAAAAAATACTCGCCGCGGAACGGCGTTGAGGTTTTAGCGTTCCCACCCATGACGCGATGAAGCCGCGCCATGGATGGGGCACCCCTTTTCCGGCAGATCTATGCAGTGTGCCCAGGTCTCAAAAGCGAGACCTGGGGCACCCCCGCGCGGCGCTGGTAAATGCTGATTACAGACGGTTGCCGCCAGAGGCTTGAATTGCCTGGCCGTTGACCCATACCGCATCGTCAGACGCCAGGAATGCGGCGATGGTGGCGATGTCGCCCGGCTGACCAATGCGACCTAGCGGGGTTTCAGCAATCACCTTCTGATGAAAGTCGGAGCCGATGAAGCCTGCGGCGTGCACACCTTCGGTCTCAACCATGCCGGGGTTTAGCGAGTTGACGCGGATTTTGCGGGGTCCCAGTTCCTGGGCCAGAGCGAAGGTTGCAGAGTCCACTGCCCCCTTGGTGGCGCTGTAAACCGCCGCGCTGGGCACGCCGCCGGCTGCTACCGATCCAATGTTGATGATGCTGCCGCCCTTCGGATCGAACTGCTTGAGCGCTGCCTGCGTGGTCAAAAGCAAACCCAGAACGTTGACGTTGAACTGCTTGTGGAAATGCTCCGGGGTGACGGCTTCGATCGGGGCGAAGTCGTAGACGCCGGCGTTATTGACGAGGATGCCAATGGGCCCAAGCTGTTTGGTCACGGACTCGATCAGCGGTCCGATGGTATCAGGATCAGCAACATTAGCCTGCACGGCAATGGCTTTGCCGCCGGCGTTCTTGATTTCGTTAACGACTTTCTCCGCGCCGGCCTTGCTGCCGGAATAATTAACTGCGACGGCGGCGCCCTGCGCTGCAAGCTCAAGCGCGATGGCCGCGCCAATTCCCTTCGATGCTCCGGTTACCAATGCGACTTTGCCCTGAAGTTTGCTCATAATCTCTGCTCCCTGCCGTGGCGTCATCATTTCGACGTTTCGACAACTATCGAATTGATTAGGGAACAGGCGGAAGGATTCAGGATGATTGTGGAAATCTCTTTTCGGGGCGATTTCAGCGGGTCGGGCAGGACGTGGGGCTCAAGGACTGGAGAGTCGCAGCCAGGGCTTCAAGAATGCCGGGCCTGATAGAGAGGAAATGAAATTTGCCTTCGCGACGGACGTCGATCAAGCCGCTGGTCTGCAACTCCTTAATGTGGTGTGACAACGTGGCGGGCGAGATGGCAAGGGCTTCGCGCGCGTCTGTACATCCGAGCGGGCAGGAAGCGCGGGAGATGCGCTCGAGCAGTTCGAAGCGCTTAGGGTCGGCAAGAGCCTTGAGGATTGCAGTGCGCTGGGCGCGGGTGAGACGTGTGGGCCTGGCGGATTGTCCGGCGGTTGTTTTTTGGGTTGGTGCCATCTGGTTGTGCCCTGATTGTTGGATGCAATGGTAGCGCAACCGCTTCATTGCGCGGGTTTGTGCGCAACCGCGAGAAGGGTCTGGAAGTGCGGCGCCTTGTCTTCCTTGTAGACGATTGACGTCCGCGCTTTTTCGAATCCGGCTTTGTGGAGCATGGACTCGAGTTCGGCTTCACTGAAGCCAAGCCACTCGTCGGCGTACATTTCGCGGGCTTCTTCAAACCTGTGCCTTGCAAGATCGAGAATGGCGATGCGGCCGCCGGGCCGGAGAATACGTGCAGCCTCTGCGATGGCGTGCTGCGGATGGAGCGCGTGGTGGAGCGACTGCGAGAAGAAGACGAGATCGGCGGACTGGTCGTCGATGGGCAGTTCTTCCATGTCGCCGAGGCGGTAGTCGATGTTCTTTATGTGATGGCGACGGGCCTGTTCACGGGCGAACTCAATCATCTTTGCGGAGGAATCGACGGCGATTACACTTTTCGCATTTTGCGCGAGGAGGAGCGAGAAGCTCCCGTCCCCGGCCCCGAGGTCGGCGACGACCATCGGCGGCATCAGGCGGAGCAAGGCTTCAGCGAGGCTCTTCCATGACTTGCCGGGAACGTAGTCTTTGCCGAGGCGGCCGGCAACGCTGTCGAAGAAGGCGCGCATCTTGTCCTGGCGTTTTTTGACGACGCGACGGGCGGAGGTGCGATCATGCGCAGCTTCGGGGATTTCACGTTCGGCGCGAGCGAGCAAGTCGGCCAACACGTCGTTGCCGTTGCCGGTGGTGAGGCGGTAGAGGCTATTTTTTCCAGTGCGGCGGTCTTCGACGAGGCCTGCCGTCTTGAGTTGCGAAAGGTGGGTGGAGATAGTGCTCTGGCCCATGACCAGAATTTCCTGCAACTCGGCGACGGAAAGTTCCTCGGCTTTTAAGAGCAATAGAATGCGGAGCCGGTTGGGGTCGGCTACAACGCGGAGGATTTTCACAATTGACGTAGCCATGGGTTTCTGGTACACATCAATATATCACGATGCGTCGATATAAGGAGAACTGAATGGCTTCCTCAACCCTCGAACTGACCGAATACAAGGTTGCAGATCTTGCGCTGGCCGATTGGGGCCGCAAGGAAATTTCAATTGCCGAACACGAGATGCCCGGCTTAATGGCGATCCGCAACAAGTACTCGGCCGAGAAGCCGCTGAAGGGCGTGCGCATTACGGGCTCGCTGCACATGACCATTCAGACCGCGGTGCTGATTGAGACGCTGGTTTCTCTGGGCGCGGAAGTACGCTGGGCGAGCTGCAATATTTTCTCGACGCAGGATCACGCGGCGGCGGCAATCGCGGCCAGCGGCGTTCCGGTGTTCGCGTGGAAAGGCGAGAGCCTCGAGGACTATTGGGAGTGCACTTATAAAGCGCTGAGCCACAAAGGCGGCAAGGGGCCGGAGCTTGTGGTGGATGATGGCGGCGACGTGACGCTGCTGATTCACAAAGGCTTTGAGCTTGAGAACGGCGACAAGTGGGTCGATTCGCCTTCAGGCAACCACGAAGAGCAGGTGATCAAGGATCTGCTGAAGAAGATCTATGCCGAAGACAAGCAGCACTGGCACAAGGTTGTGAAGGAGTGGCGCGGCGTCTCTGAAGAAACCACCACGGGCGTTCACCGGCTTTATCAGATGCTGGAAAAAGGCACGCTGCTGGTGCCGGCGATCAACGTGAACGACTCGGTGACCAAGTCGAAGTTTGACAACCTCTACGGCTGCCGTGAATCTCTGGCTGACGGCATCAAGCGCGCGACGGACGTGATGGTGGCGGGCAAGGTCGCGGTGGTTTGCGGATACGGTGATGTGGGCAAGGGCTGCTCGCACTCGCTGCGCGGCATGGGCGCACGGGTGATTGTGACCGAGGTTGATCCGATCAATGCGCTGCAGGCGGCGATGGAAGGCTTTGAAGTCACCACCATTGAAGACACGCTGGGACGGGGCGACATCTACGTTACCTGCACGGGAAATGTGGACATCATCACGCTGGACCACATGAAAAAGATGAAGGACCAGGCGATTGTCTGCAACATCGGACACTTCGATAACGAAATCCAGGTCGACTTGCTCAACGCGGAGAAGGGCGTGGAGAAGCTGAACATCAAGCCGCAGGTGGATAAGTACCATTTCCCCGACGGGCACGAGATCTTCATGCTGGCCGAGGGACGGCTGGTGAACCTGGGCTGCGCGACGGGTCACCCGAGCTTCGTGATGTCGAACAGCTTTGCCAACCAGACGCTGGCACAGCTTGATCTGTGGAAGAACAAGGACAGCTACAAGGTGAATGTCTACACGTTGCCGAAGAAGCTGGACGAGGAAGTGGCGCGGCTGCACCTAGAGAAGATCGGCGTGAAGCTCACGACGCTCTCGAAGAAGCAGGCGGACTATATCGGCGTGCCTGTCGAAGGGCCGTACAAGCCGGAGTTCTACAGGTACTAGAGAACAGTGGTAAGTGGACGGTGAAAAGCCCCGGCGAATGCCGGGGCTTTTTGCGTTTGGTGTATCTGGATTGATCTATTTCGATCACTGTTTGCGAACGAAGATGCGGTGGTAGAGGCGCCAGGGCGCGCTGTGCATTAGCTGCGTCTGCTCTGCCTTCAATCCGGCATAGGAACGCTTTACGTAGACGTCGAACTCCGGCGGCCAGCCAATTGTGGATCGGCGTTCGGAGTAGTCGCCTTCAGACCAGCGGGCCAGCACAGCCTTATAGCCGACGACGTGGGTGACGAAGTCGAGCAGGCACTGCGGCATGCGCTCTTCGACGATCAGGTGCGCCTTTTCGATGATGACCCGTTCGCGAATATCGTTCAACGGCATGAAGATGGTGGTCATCCAGAGCGTCCACTCCTTCATTTCCGAGTCGAGGATGGGATCGCTTTTCTCTTTGCCCTGGCGGTTGAGAAGCGAGCGGTAAGCGATGTTGCCGGCCTCTGAGGCTACGTAGAGCGGCCCGTAGAACTCGTTGATGCGCTTGTTGACGAGATCGAGCTTGTCGCGACGGCGCGCCAGCATGTGGGTGCTCAGCGATGTAATGAAATAGCCGCCCAGCGCCAATATGACTGTGAGAATGGCGGCGTTCTGAAGCACGGTGGGAACCGACAGGAGGTCCATGCGAAGCTTTTACCTCGGCGGAAAGTATACCGAGGGGGTCCGACGGCTTTCTGTGATTTCCGACAGCGAAGCGACGGGTTCGGTCGTGGCTATTTGGCGTGGCGGACGGGCACGAGCTTTGGTTTTTCAGGAACGAGCGTGATCTCGAATATCTTGGGCCAGAGCTTGCCGGTGACGAAGAGGCGATTGTGGGCGGCGTCGTAGGCGATTCCGTTGAGGACTGCTTCGTCGCTCGAAAGCCGATCGCGGGGCATCAGGCCTTTGAGATCCATCCAGCTGACCACGCGGCCCGTTGCCGGCGAGATGCGCGCAATGCGATCGGCGTGCCAGATGTTGGCGTAGATCTCGCCGTGGATGTATTCGAGCTCGTTGAGCTCCTTGACGGGCTTGCCGTGATCCGTCACCGTGATGCGGCGGACTTCTTTGAACGTGTCGGGATTGAAGAAGCGCAGGGTTGGGGTGCCATCGCTGAGGATGAGGTTTTTGCCATCCTGCGTAAGTCCCCAGCCTTCGCCGTCGTAGTGAAATGTGCGCAGCAGGCGGAAGGTGGCGCGATCGTAAACGAAGCCGATGTGCGCCTGCCAGGTGAGCTGAATGAGCGTGTTTTTCCAGTCGGTGAGGCCTTCGGCGAAGTATTGATCAGAGACAACCTGCATGCGCTGGATGCGGCCGGTCTTGAGGTCCTCTTCGCGGAGCGTGGATTGGCCGCGGATGCCGGTGCTCTCATAGAGGTGGCCGTCGACGTACACCAGACCCTGGGAAAAGGCGTGCTCATCGTGGGGGTAGGCGTGGACGATGCGGTAGGAATCCGTTGCTTGGGAAACCGCGAAGAAACTTGCGAAAAAAAGCAGCGCAAACAGGATGAGAGAGCGGACTTGGGGGCGTGTGTTGAGGCTTCGGCGTCTCATCGGCCTCCAGGAAGAGGCCCAAATATCCGGGCTGACGCCACAAGCATCAGCAGGATGCCGGCACCGAATGCAAGCGCGTGTTGAACGTTGTGCAGATCAAAACTACCCACACGAAAGATGAGCAGCCACGCGATCAGGAGATTGAAAAAGCCCCAAAGCACGTTGACCGCAGGCGAGGACAGGCCCTTACCGGGTGGCTTTGCGAAGGGCGTTTGGAAGGCGCGGCCGGACACTCCGTTGACAACATGCGGGAGTGCGTTGGCAAGGAATGCTCCGCCGAAAAAATATGCCAGATAGGTGTACCAATGCATGGCTGTTCGCGCTCGTCCACTCAAAGCTCGACAGTGACATTTTAACTCGCACCGAGGTAGATAAAGCGAAGGGCGAAGAGAACCGCGAGGATGTAGAGGAGCCAATCCTGCTTGCGCCAGTTGCCGGTGGCTAGATGCAGCACGGCCCAGGCGATGATGCCGAAGCCGAGGCCGTTGGCGATGGAGTACGTCAGCGGAATCAGGATGAGTGTGAGAAATGCGGGCACCGCGACCAGCGGCTCGTGCCAGCGAATCTCGGTGATGGTGGCGAGCATCATGGAACCGACAAGAATGAGCGCGGGCGCGGTTGCCGACGGAGGAACGATGCCGACGAAGGGGGCCGCAGCAATGGCAACGAGAAAGAGCAGGCCGGTAACGATGGCCGTGACGCCCGAGCGACCGCCGGCAGCAACGCCGGCAGTGGACTCGACGTAGCTCGTCACCGTGGAAGTGCCGGTCAGCGATCCAAAGACGGTTGCGGTGGCGTCAGCAAAGAGGATGCGGTTGAGTCGGGGAATGGAATGATCGGCAGCGATGAGGCCGGCACGCTTGGTGACGGCGACGAGCGTGCCGAGATTGTCAAAGAGATCGACGAAGAAGAAGACGAAGATAATTTCGAGCAGACCCTTTGACAGAGCGCCGCGAATGTCCAGCTTTAAGGCTGTTTGCGTAAGTGCTTGAATGCCGCCGCCCTGGTTGGTCCAATGCACCAGTCCGAGAGCCCACGCAATGCCGGTGGTGACCAGGACACCGATCAGGATGGAGCCGCGGACCTTTTTGATTTCTAGCGCGACCATGAGGGCGAGGCCGAAGAGCGCAAGCGCGGTGGTGGGGCTGCGGACATTTCCGAGGCTGACGAAGGTCGCCGGATCGCTGACAACGAGGCCGGCGTTGCGAAAGCCGATAAACGCGATGAAGAGACCGATTCCGCTGGCCACGGCTGCGTAGAGTTCGTGGGGAATGGAACGCAGGATCAATTGCCGAATGCCCGCTGCGGTGAGCGCGAGGAAGATGATGCCGGAGAGAAACACCGCGCCGAGCGCCGTCTGCCAAGGGATGTGCATCTTGAGGCAGACCGTGTAGGTGAAGTAGGCGTTAAGGCCCATGCCAGGGGCGAGCGCGATGGGATAACGCGCGACGATGCCCATGAGAATGGAACCGAACGCGGCGGAGAGGCAGGTGGCAGCCGTGACAGCCGCAAGGGGGACGCCCGCGGCCGCAAGAATAGCGGGGTTGACGAGCACGATGTAGGCCATCGTGAGAAACGTGGTTACGCCCGCGAGGATCTCGGTGCGCCAGTTGGTGCCAAGATGGCTGAATTCAAAATAACGTTCAAGGAACTTGAGCATAGGTGGGTCTCTTTAGGAAAGCACAGGGAGGGCTCAACACAAAGGGATTTGTAGCAAGCTCGTGAAGATTGCGAATCAGACTGCCGCTTGTTTACGGTTCCGGCGGCGCAGGCACCAGTCCATCGATCCGCCTTGGACGACGATGGAGAAGACAACCATCACATAGGTGGCGCCGAGGATCCACGAACGGCCCAAGGCGAGCGGAACCGAAAGCGCGAGGGCGATGGAGAGGCCTCCGCGGAGACCGCCCCAGGTGAGAACGAATAGTGAACTGCGATGCCCGCGATGGATGAGACGTATGAGTGCGAGCAGCCCGGCGATGACTCCGAGACGAACTGCATTGACGGACATGATAGCGGCGAGGCCAGCGAGAAAAGCGGTTCCATCGAATGCGATGGCCATGGTTTCCATCCCGAGCAGGACAAAGAGGATGGAGTTCTGGACCTCGTCGATTAATTCCCAGAAGCTGTCGATGTCGTGGTGAGCGATGCGTTCGGCGGGCTGGTGGCGGTTGAAGTAGCGCAGGGCGATGCCGGCGACCACCGCCTCGAGGGGAGCCGAGAGATTCAGGGCGTCGGCGATAACATAGCCGCCGAGGGCGAGAGCGATGGTGAAAAGAATATCCACCTTGTAGGCGTTAACGCGACGCATGAAATGCGAGGTAACCCAGGCGGCGCACGTGCCGAGCAGGACTGCGCCGCCTGCCTTGGCGATCAGAGTTCCCGCAATGTACAAGGGCGTGGGCGCATGGCCGTGAGCCACATCAAGCAAGGTGAGAAAAAGAACTGCGCCAATGCCGTCGTTGAAAAGCGACTCGCCGGCAAGCTGGGCCTGGATACCCTTGGGCACGCCCACGCGGCGAAGCATTTCCAGCACGGCAATGGGATCTGTGGGCGCGATTAACGCGCCGAAGAGGAGACATTGAATCCATGGCAAGTGGGCGGCGCTGAGAAGAAACATGAGTCCCGCGACGGCGAAGACAGAGATCACGGTACCTACGAGTGCGAGCGATGCAATGGTGAACTTTTCGCGCGCCAGTTGGTCCAGATCGAGAAGAAACGCGCCCGCGAAGAGAAGAAGCGGAAGCATGCCGTGGAGAATGATGCTTTCGAAGTCGATTTGACCGGCAAGGTTGAATGCCCACTTGTGAGCATTGGGAGCGAGTCCGCCGATGCCGCCGAGGCAGAGTGAGAGAACCACCGTCAGCAGCATTGTCCCCACGGTGAGCGGCAGCTTCAGCCAGCGTGTGCTGATGAGGCCGAAGATGGCCGCGGTGGCGAAGAGAACGCTGAGGACTTCGAGTGTGGTCATGCGGCGGCCTGCGAAACGATGAACCCATGGTAACCGAGTGGATCGAACCAGATGCACCGTTCGGCCGCTTTGAGGATTCGCAGTTTGCTAGAGAAGCTTTGCAGCGTCTTTGGCAAAGTAGGTGACGATGAAGTCGGCGCCGGCGCGGCGGATGCCGACCAGCGACTCGAGGATGGTGCGATCGCGCTCGAGCCAGCCTTTTTCGAATGCCGCCTGCAGCATGGAATACTCGCCGGAGACCTGGTAAGCGCCGATGGGCACGTCGAAGGTTTCGCGCGCGGCGTGCACCACGTCGAGATACGGCATAGCCGGCTTCATCAGGATCATGTCTGCGCCTTCTTCGAGGTCGAGGTCGATCTCGCGCATGGCTTCGCGCAGGTTTGCGCCGTCCATCTGGTAGCTGCGGCGGTCGCCAAACTGCGGTGCCGAGTCGGCTGCTTCGCGGAACGGACCATAGAAAGCGGAAGCGAATTTCGATGCGTAACTCAGGATCGGCGTATTGCTGTTGCCGTCGGCATCGAGGGCTTCACGGATCGCAGCAACGCGGCCATCCATCATATCGCTGGGGGCAACGATGTCTGCGCCGGCACGGGCGAGACTTGCGCCGGTCTTCGCGAGCAGTTCGAGCGAGGGATCGTTGTCGACGTCGTAGCCGCCGTCTCTGGTCTCAATAACAACACCACAGTGGCCGTGGCTGGTGTACTCACAGAGGCAGACGTCGGCGATCAGGACAAGCTTTTTTGCGGCGGAGTTTTTCTTGATGGCGCGCAGGCCCTGCTGGACGATGCCGTGGTCGTCCCAGGCGCCGGTGGCCTTTTCATCCTTGGTGTCAGGAAGGCCGAAGAGAAGCAATCCGCCGATGCCGAGGCCAGCGGCCTCTTCGGCTTCGCGAACAGCCTGGTCCACGGAGAGATTGAAAACTCCGGGCATGGAGCTGACAGGATTGCGCACGTCTTCTCCGGGGCAGATGAAGAGCGGATAGATGAGATCGCCGGGATTGAGCGTGGTCTCGCGAACGAGCGCACGAAGAGACTCGGTGCGACGCAGGCGGCGCAGGCGCATTTCAGGAAAAGGCATGGATAAATTGTAAGCCAGTGCGGATTGCTACCGAAGTGACGAATCCCCTTGACTGTGGGCAGCAATCTTGAAATATCGCTGGGCGCGGGCCACGTCTTTGAATATCTGGGCTTTCAGGGCTTCGGTGGAGGGCCATTCGATTTCGCCGCGAAGGCGGGAAAGGAATTCGAGATAGAGCGGAGTTTCATGGTTGAGGTCGACCGGCTCGAAGTTCAGAATGTGCGTTTCGACACCGAATCCGACGCCTTCGAATGTGGGCCGGTTGCCGACGTTTGTGACGGATTGAAAGCACCGGTCGCCGATGGTCAGACGCGTAACGTAAACACCGAATCCGGGCAGAAGCCCCTCATACGGCGCGAGGTTCACGGTCGGCACCAGGAGCTTCGATCCCACGCCGCGTCCCTGGGCGGGCTGAGAATGCACACCGAAGACGCGCCCGAGCATCCAGCGGGCGCGGCGCACGTCGCCGGAGGCCAGCAGGCTGCGCACGGCAGAACTTGAGACTTCCATGCCGTGAACGCGCACGGCGGAATGCACTTCTACAGCGAATCCGGATTCCTTGCCGAATGCGCGAAGCTCGTTGACGCCCGCTCTCGCGCCATGGCCGAAGCGGAAGTTGCTGCCTTCGTGAATGCCGCGCACTTGCAGCAGACCAACGAGAACATCGCGCACGAATTGTTCGGCTGTCATGTGCGAGAGTGCTTCATCGAAGCGCAATACGAGAATCGCGTCGACCCCGGTCCCGGCCAGCAGCCGCAATCGCTGGGGCAGGAAGGTGAGCAGTTTCGGCGCATCTTTGGGATAGAGGAACTGCGCGGGGTGCGGATTGAACGTGATCACGATGGAACGCATTCCGCGCGCCCGCGCCTCTGCGGCCACTGTTCTCAAGATTTGCTGATGACCGCGATGCACTCCATCGAAGTTGCCGATGGCTGCGATGGACGGGCCAAAGTCGCGTGGAACCTCGTCGAGCGAGCGGAATACACGAGCAGCCGTACCCGGGTTATTTCTGACAGGCTCGGAACTCATGCGCTGGCACCTTCCAACTCGATGGGAAAGCTCAGGCCGTCGTAGGCCATGCGAATATTTTCAGGCAACCGGGCATTCGTCTCTTCGTGGCCCAAGTCATGTGCGATGTGCGTAAGCCAGGTATGCTTTGCGCCGATGCGCCGCGACCACTCCACGGCCTGTTCCAACGTGGCGTGGCTGGGATGCGGTTTGTGGCGCAGGGCCGAGAGCACCACGTGATCCAGCCCTTCGAGCGACGCAAAACTCGTTTCGGGAATGGCGCTCACGTCAGTGAGATAGGCGGCGCGCCCGAAGCGAAATCCACAAATCTCCTGCTCACCGTGCAGCACCGGCACGCGCTTGAAGTCCACGCCGAAGACACGCACGCTGTCACTGAGCGGTTCGATATGCACGCGGGGCCGATTCGGATAGGTCGCTTTCGGGGAGAAGGTGTAATCGTAGACACGCCGCAGGGTCTCTTCGGTCTGAGGCGAGGCGTAGAGCGGAATGTGGCCTCCCTCGCGAAACACCGTGAAGCTGAGCGGCCGCAGATCGTCGAATCCGAAGATGTGATCCGCATGGCCGTGGGTGTAGAAGACCGCATCCACGCGGGTGAGTTTGTTGCGCAGCGCCTGCTCACGAAAGTCGGGGCCGGTGTCGATCACCACCACGCGATCGCGCATCCCATCGTGCCACTGCAGAAGCGCGGAGGGGCGCAGGCGCCGGTCATGCGCATCAGACGATGTACACACGGCGCAGCCGCAACCCAGCGTGGGAACTCCCATGGAAGTTCCGGTGCCCAGAAATGTCAGCCGGCCTTCCATGCGATCTAGTGATTTTCCGGTTTGGGGGGAGGAGCCTGCACGCCCTGCAGCGAAATCATCTTGGTCAACTCGAGGAAGGTCATGCGCAGCTCGAAGAGAACCGTATCCAGCATCCGCGTTTCGGTGGGCGTCAGGTTGCTCTTGGTCTTTTCTTCCAGGACGCCCAGCATGTCGATGCTCTGCCGTGCACCGACGATGTCTACGCGAGGACGCTGGCCTTCAGGGGTTGCCGCGCCCATCTGCATCAGTGCGGAGAGGTACAACTGCTGCACTAGATGTTCGAACTTGATCGGCGGCTGCGCGCCCATGGTCGGATTCTGCGCACGGAGCAGGTCTTCAACGCGCTGCGCGGAAGCTTCATAGGCTTTCGCCTGGTCACGCTTCTCTTCCGCAGTAGGCGGCGGCGGCATTTCCGCAGCATATTCATCGTCGTCCGGCGGCGCTCCCGCGAGAGGCGCTTCTTCCTTGCCGGTTTCGACGAGGTGCGGCCCTGGTGACTTTTCTTCGGGCTCGGCAACAGGCTCCGCGGCGGCTGGGTGCGAAGAGCCTTCCTGCTCTTCTTCCTTCTTGATCTTGCGTCGATCGATCACTTCAAATTTCGGGGTGTCGCTCATAGTCCCACTTTCCAGTCTGTCTCAATGATAGAGCCGGCGACTTGTCCAAAACCTTCGCCATGCCGGTAGTTGCGCCAGCCACATACGTCAGCGGCTGATTCTTGACTTCAGCCTCGCTGCGCACCATCCCCAGCGCCAAACGGCGGATTCCGCCATCCAGTGGAAGTTCCGCTGCGCTGGTAATGGCGCCGACGGCCGCGCCCTCGACGAACAGTTCCGCTCCCGGTCTGGCTGTGGGACCGTCGAGTTCAAGTTGCCGCAGGTGGCGGTGCACGTTGCCGCGCGAGCGGATGCGCTCAACGATCTCCTGCCCGAGATAGCAGCCTTTGTTGAAGTGCAGGGCGCGTGTCTGCGATGTTTCCTGCGGCAAGTCACGCTCGGCCATGTCGATGCCGTAAGCGGGAATTCCCTCCGCGATGCGGAACGCGTCAAGCGAGGCGGTACCGACCGGGATCGCTCCTGCGGTCGAGAGGGCCCGCCACAGAAGCGTCAAACCCGCGAGCGGAGTCGCAATCTCGAAATGGTCAGCAAGGATGCCGAAGTTCCTGTAAATCTTCAAGTCCAGCCCGTTCCACTCCACACGCTGCGAAGTCATCGGCTCGGCGGGGGCGGGCAGTCCCATGCGCGCCAATACTTCGCGCGCCTGCGGACCGGTGAGGCCCGCGTTGGTTTCTGCCGTGGCATCGTGCGGGACGAGTTCCACGTCGTCCATGATGATGAATCGATCGAGGTGAGCAAACAGCTTCTCGTACTGGTCGGCCGCGATTGCCAGTTCAAGCGCATCGCCGTCGCGCCAGACTGTCAGGTCTCCCTGGATGCGGCCCTGTGCATTGAGCACCAGGTTCCAGGCTCCTCCATGCGGGGGAAGGTCGTTGACGGTGTTCGTCACCATTCCGCTTAACCAGCGAAAGCGATCTTCGCCACGGAGGCTGACGCGGCGCATCCAACCAAGGTCGTGCGCTGCGGCGCCCCGGGCCAGTGCCTCTATTTCCCGGGCTGGCACGTCAAATTCAAATGGGGTAAGCACACCGCGAAATTCAGACAGGCGAGGCGCATTAGCCATGGAAGCAAGTTGCGCGGCAAGCGGTGTTTGAAGAACGGTTACAGCAAGGTCTTCGGTCATAGGGGAGTGATTCACGAGCACGACGCGCAAATGTGAGAAACCTCGCACAACCGCGCATCCTGATTATAGCCTTGAGATTGGATGCTGATTTCGCCCACGCAGCCGTCCCCACAACCCAAGGAGAGAGAATGAGCAAGGATCACCGAATCAGTAGGATAGGCAAAGGAATTCTGAGTATTGCAGCGGCCTTCTGCTGGGCGGCGGGCACTGCCCAGGCGCCCGCGCCTCAGACCCAGCCGGCCGCTCAATCTCCCTCCGCACAGCAGGCGAAACCGGATTCGCAAGGAAAGGCCCAGACTGGTTCGGCGAATGGCGGCGAAACACACATCACCCCGGAAGAAGCAAAACAACTTTTCGGCCTGGTGGATCAACTGCTCAAGTTCTCCTCGCAGGAGACAGGTTTGCCGATCAAAAGCGATGTCAAGCGGCAGATGACCACGCGAGCGGAGGTGGAGAAATATCTCCTCGAAAAATTCAATGACGACGAGGACGCCAAGCGCATGCAGCGCAGCGAAATCGTTTTGAAGAAATTTGGACTGCTCGATCGTGACTTCAACCTGAGGCCCTTTCTGCTTGCCCTTCTCAAGGAGCAGATCGAGGCCTACTACGACCCAAAGACGAAGACCGTGAACATGCTGGACTGGATCGCGGTGGACGACCAGAAGGCCGTGCTCGCGCATGAGTTGACCCACGCACTGCAAGACCAGCATCTGAATCTGGAAAAATGGAGCGATCAGACGCCTTCGGACGTCTCTCACAACGCGTCAGAAGACAGCGATCATCTTGCCAAGGACGAGTTTGACACCGCACGGGAGGCGGTGACTGAGGGACAAGCCACGGCTGTAATGTTCGACGAACTGCTCAAGCCCAAGGGGATGAGCATCATCAAAGAACCCGAAGTTGTGGAGACTATCAAGCAGGATATGGCGAGTTCAGAGAACTCGCCGGTCATGGCCCGCGCGCCCCTGTTGTTGTCTGAATCCATGCTGTTTCCTTATCGCGAAGGACTGAGCTTTGAGCAGGATTTGTGGATGGACCGCGGACAGGGAGCAGCCTTCGCGGGCGCACTGGACCGTCCGCCGTCGTCCTCGTGGGAGATCATGAATCCCCGTGAATATGAAAAGGGCAACGTACCGCCGATTCCCTATCTTCCTGATATTCATCCACTTGTTGACGCCTCTTATCGCCCTTACGACATCGGTCAAGTAGGCCAGCTCGACGTGCACATTCTCACCGGGCTTTTCGGAGGCGACAGCGCAGCCCGCGACCTGACCCCGGCGTGGGATGGCGGAATCTATTGGGCAGGTCAACGGCTCAGCGCCACGACACCGGAGCAGCAGGCGAGCACAAAATCGATCTCTCTCTTCTACTTGTCGGTCTGGAAGAATGAAGCCTCCGCACAGGCCTTCGCCCACCTGTATAGCGACGAACTGGGCCGTAAATACTCCGGGCTCAAGCTCGACAAAGGCGCATCCAGCCCGGCTGGCGAGGCCGATGGAACCGTGGAGAAGGTGTACAGCACGGATGAAGGGCCGGTTGTCATCACGCGGCAGGGCAAGATGGTGTTTGTCTCTGAAGGCTTCGACCTTCCCCTGGCGCGCAAGCTGGCCTTGCTCATCCTGGGATCGCAAGGCAGCGGACCACTTCAGACTGCTCTGCCGGGAGGCGTCGAGCTGGCGACCAGATCTGTTCCGCGCGAGACTTTGACTGAACCGGTGGTGCACTTCCTTTCGAACTGTGGCGTTATGAAGGCGGCAGTCGATGCCGCACTCCGGGCCTCTTATCCTCGCGAGCAGGTTCCTTTGGGTCGAAGGTAACTGCAGTTTAGGCTTGAAATCGGGGTTCAACTCTGCTGTTCTGTCACTGAACCCCCTCATCGGAGGACGTGTATGAAAGTACTTCCTCTTTTTGCCTTGTCTGCATTTTCGATTGCGCGTGCCGCATCCGGACAGGCGTATGGAGAATCGATCCAGATCAGCCAGCCCGCCGTTCACAACACAGGTGCGGCCGCCTCGGTCCCTGTGAGTCCGCTGAAGTCACGCTCCGGCATGCCGCAGCAGAGCGGCGTGCAAGTGATCAACGACATGTACCGGGGACTGCCCGATTGCCATTGCGCACAGCCGCCGATGTTTTTGCCCAGCCCGCGAGAAATCCTCTCCGGGACGCCAGTCATTCTCACCAGCCCAAGTCCCAACGCGGTGATCTACTACACCATAGATGGATGGACCCCGACGGAGTCGTCCACGCAATACCGCGATCCGATCGTTGTCAACGCGCCGATGCGCATCCAGGCCTTCGCCCAGGAACCGGGGAAAAGTCCCAGCCCGATTGTGGCCGCGTCCTACACCGTCAGCGGTGCCGCGGTGCCGCTTCCAGTGAATGCCGATGTTTCCGGTTCGACCGTGACCAAGGGAACGCTGCTGCGGATGCAGACTGGAAACCGAGTCACTTCCGAGACGGCAAACCCAGGCGATCATTTCTATCTTCTTCTCGATGAGAATCTGGTGGTCAATGGGAAGGTAGTCGCCCCCCGCGGAATGTCGGTCGAGGCCGTTATCACTTCAGTACAACATGCCGGACAGAACGGAAGATCCGGAGTAATTACCTTCCACCTGATGAACCTCAGCGCACATGGAGTCACGATTCCGCTGAGCGGATCGTTCACGCTGGTCGCGCCCGATATCGGCTCGCAGCTGAATCATATTTCAGACACGAGCATGGTGCACGTGGCCGGTCCTCTGCCTCCAGGCAACGAGGCAAAGATCGAACCGGGCATGATGCTCACGGCATCGGTTGCAGCGGATGTGGCGCTGAACCCCTAGCGTCTACGGCTCGTCTTCTCCGGCTGCGGCGACGATCTGCTCTGCCTCTTTCTTCACCAGGTACTCATCGATCAGGACCGAGACGAGGACCGCGGTCGGAACCGAGACGATGGCGCCGAGGACTCCACCAAGTTCGGAGCCGATCAGGAGTGCCACCAGGATCGACAATCCGGGCAGCCCCACGCGAGTTCCCATGATGCGCGGTGTCAGGAACGAGTTCTCGACCTGCACCCAGATGAAGTAGAAGATCGCAATCCCGAGCACCCGTGTCCAGGAATCAATGGCAGCAACCAGCAGCGCAAGCGCTATGCTGACCGAGGCGCCAACGACGGGAATGATATTCAGCAGGCCGGTCAAGACTCCCAGCGCATACGCGTAGCGCACATGGAGCTCGACATAAACGATGGTGCTGGTGAGGCCGAGAATCAGCATCAGGCTTCCCTGCCCCAGCAGCCACTGGCCCATGCGCACTTCGGCGCGCTGCAATGCGGCGTCAAGCCGCGCGCGCTTCTCGAACGGGAAAAACGAAAGCGCCCACCGATATGCGACGTCACCTTCCAGGATGAAATAGACGGTCAGGATCAGGCCCATTGCGATACTGAAGATCGCGCCTGCCCAGTTCTTGATCGATAGCAGCAGGTACGTGGCGGCATTGCTGATGAAGTCCTGAACCTTGGTGCTGATTTCATCGGTATTGACCTGGTCTGCAAACGGAATCCGCTTCAGCTTGTCGAGAAAAGCCGGCAGGCGCGACGGCATCTCGAGCGTGAACTCGTGAAGGTCGCGAATGACGGGTGGAAATGCGAGGAATCCAAAAGCGGTCAAAGCGCCTGCCACGGCAAGCAGCAGGATGAGAATCGCCCGTCCCTTGAATGGCCGCCAGCGTCCAACTTTAAATCGGGAGGTGGCGCGCACCACGGGCGTGAGAACCACCGCGGCCAGCGCGCTCACATAGAGCAGAAGCAGGACATTCCGCAACAGCCATGCCACGTAGCAGGCGACAGCCAATCCGAATGCAAATGCGATATCGCCGCGAAGATCACGGCTTCTGGCCTCGGCTTGATTCATGTCTGAGTTTGTCTCACGCCTGATGGAAAGCCCCTTCCACTCATCCGTCCGCTGCGCAAATCCGTTATTTTCTATCGCCGAATTCCTGCTTCATTGGTCTCCGCCGAAAATCGATCCGATTACGCCGCCGAGAACCGCCCCGGTGGCAGTGTTGCCAACCGCCCGGCGATCCATATTCGGGAGGTACTCGCTGATCTGATGCGCCAAACGCGAAATGGGCAGTGTCTGTAGCCACACCGATCCCGGCCCGGTAAGGACCGCAAGAAAAATGCCGTCGCCACCAAAGATCATGTTTTTGATGCCCGGGACCATGGTTATCTGGAATCCCATGGTTGCCTGAAACGCACCTACGTGTCCCGGATGCACCAGCAATACCTCGCCGGGCGCAAGATTCTTCATGACCAGTTCGCCCGAAAGTTCAAGCCATGCGGTGCCTAAACCGCCGATCCGCTGGAGCAAAAAGCCGCTGCCGCCGAAGATTCCCGCGCCCAGCGACTGCTGGAAGCCGACGCTGATGGTGACCTGCGGCGTTGCGCAGAGAAAGCCGTGCCGATGCACCATGTACTCCTGGCCTTGGCCCAGTTGAACCGGCACGATATGCCCAGGCACCTTGGTGGCAAACGACACCTCGCCGGGATACTGTACGGCGCGGTACTCGGTCATGAAGAGGCTTCCGCCGCCGGCTACGCGCTTCAAGACGCCAAATAAGCCGCCGCCGCCGCCCATCTGGGTGTGGGTCGTCATCTGGATCGAGCCGGTCATCCACGATAGTTCTCCGCTCTCAGAGAAGACACTCTCATTGGGGTCAAGTTGCACATCAAGTACGGGCATGGTGGTGCCTTGAATCCGGGTCTGCATGCGGACCTCCTGTCGAGGACAGTGTACCCGGTTATCTACGCGAGGCAACCTTGATCAGTTCCCGGATGCTGGCGGATCGAGGTAATCCGAGTGCAGCATTTTTGCTACTCAACGATTTTCAGCTTCGTCTCAGCGGTGGCCAGCGAACTGCCTCCCAGCCAGATGTCGTAGGTTGTCGGTTCGACGGTCTTTTTCAAGTCCACATTGTAGAAGTTCAATTCATCGAATCCCAACCGGAAGGTGACGTGCTTCGACTCTCCTGGCGCGAGCGTGACGCGCGTGAACCCTTTGAGCTCGCGCACCGGCTGTTCCACGCTGGCCTCGGTGTCGCGAATGTACATCTGCGCTACTTCTGTTCCCGCGATGCTGCCGGTGTTCCTGACATCCACACTCACCGTAACCACCGGGCGGTGATCGTCCAGGACCTCACTCACCGGAACCTCCTCTCGATCTATAGTGGGCGTGCCATAACTGAAGCGCGTATAGCTGAGCCCCCATCCGAACGGGAAGAGTGCCGAGTTTTGTTCATCCATATAGCGCGAGACGAATTTCTCAGCAGCGTTGCGCGGCATGTGGCTCAAGTCGCCCCGAGCCGGTCGCCCCGTAGGCATTTGCGCGTAGTACAGCGGCTCCTGCCCAACTGCACGCGGAAAGCTGGACGGAAGCTTGCCCGATGGATTCACATCGCCGAATAGCACATCTTCGACCGCCGGTCCCGCTTCGATCCCTGGACTCCATGCCTCCAGAATCGCCGGAACATGCTCGGCGGCCCACTTGAGCTGGAGGGGTCTGCCTGCCAGCACCACCAGGACCACGGGCTTGCCCGTCGCCACTACGGCTTCGAGCAGTCTCTCCTGATTTCCGGTAAAGCCGAGGTGTACGCGGCTAGAGGCCTCGCCTTCCATCCAATTGGTGGACTCACCCAGAGCCAAAATCGCAACATCGGCTTTGCGCGCCGTCTCCACCGCCTCGGCGATGGTCTTGCTGTCATCCTCTAAAGGCTGGTCCACACTTGCTGCGGGTCCCGTGAACGTCACGCTTTTCAGAATTTTCTCGTCTTCGCCCGAAAGCAGCCCGCAGCCCGGCGCGTACAGCAACCTGTCTCCGAGCCGCGCCTGAAGAGCCGACTTAAGCGTGATCACATCTTTAGGATTTCCGGCTACTGTCCAAGCACCGAGCAGATCGAGCGCGTCATCGGCCATTGGCCCAATCAGCGCTACTGTCTTCGCTTTCGCCGTTAGCGGCAGCAGAGTGCCCAAGCCTTCTACCGGATCGTTCTTCAGCAGCACCATTGTCTCGTCTGCCACTTTGCGGGCGATCTCCCGCTTTTGCGGCGTCGGTGCGTATGGGGGGGGCGCCTGGGTATACGGATGATCGAAGAGGCCGAGAGCAAACTTCACGCGCAGGATCCGCCGCACCGCTTCATCCACAACGCTCTCGGGAATTTTGCCGGACCTGACCTGCGCGGCGATCACAGTTCCATAGAGATCGCCCTCCATGTCCATGTCGGTGCCCGCTTCGAGCGCTTTGCGTGCAACCGTCGGGCCATCGCCGATTGCATGGTTCTTCAGTTCCGCAACCGCACCCCAATCTGAAACCACAAAGCCATCGAAGTGCCACTCTTTGCGCAGAATCTGGGTGAGCGTCAAGGGATCGGCAGTCGCCGGAATACCATTGATTGAATTGAACGAAGTCATCACGGTCGCCACTCCCGCATCGACCGCCGCATGATACGGCTTGAGATAGACCTGGCGCAGAGTGAGTTCGCTCATATCGACCGCGTTGTAGTCGCGCCCCGCGATCGCGGCGCCGTAGGCCGCAAAATGTTTTACGCATGCTGCTACCGAGTCCGGCTTCGAGAGATCATCCTGCTGGTAGCCTTTTACCCAGGCACGGGCCAGGGCCGAGCTCAGGTAGGGATCTTCGCCGTTCGACTCGATGATGCGGCCCCAGCGGGGATCACGGGCGATATCCACCATCGGCGAGAAGACCCATGCGATTCCATCAGCGCGCGCCTCTTCGGCGGCAACACGCGCAACTGTCTCCGCCGCCTGGGGATCCCAGCTGGCCGCTATCGCCAGAGGAATCGGAAAGGTGGTGCGATGTCCGTGAATAACATCGAGCCCGAAGAGTATGGGAATATGCAGCCGCGACTTTTCCATCGCGATGTGCTGATAATGATTCGTCTGGTCAGCTCCTACGACATTCAGCATCGATCCCACCTGGCCTTTGGCGACCAGTTCGTCGTAGGTGAGCTTTGAGGCCGACGGGCCGGTCGCGAATCCCGCCGAGTATTGCACCGTCTGTCCGATCTTCTCTTCGAGCGTCATCTGTTTCAGCAGAGCTTCTACGCGCGAATTGATTTCCTTGGAGGCCAACTGGCGATTGGGGATGGCGCGGTCCTGGCCGGGCGCGGAAATTGCGCCGTAAACTGCGACCAGCAAGATGAATACTCGGACTTGAACCGCAGTGAACCTGCATTTCGCCATGACCGGGAAATGATAAACCGTTTGAGCGGTGGCGGTCAGGAATCGGATTTGCATCCGTTATCAAGCGATGGACAGGGGACTCTCCATCCGTCGCATGGGAGCGTAAAATGCTCTACTCTTTGAGGGGATTCAGATGCGGCCGATGCTTCGCCAAATCCGGAAGGCAGTCTTCCTGGCTGTCGAGCACGACGTGCTCAACACGGCAAAGGCCGCCGCATATTCCGGTATGTTGCTGTTCTTTCCAGCGTTCATTGTTATCACTGCATTGCTGGCAAAGGTACCCGAAGGCCCCACCGTGGTGGGGGAAATCCGCTGGGTATCGGGGCAAATCCTGCCGGCGGATACTGTGCGCCTGCTGCTCTCTTCGCTGCACGAGCGCAACCCACACCCTGACCGCCTCATTGCCTCGGGCATCTCGCTGAGTGTTTTTGCAGGACTGGGACTGATGCTCACCCTGATGGAGGGATTTCGTCGCGCATACCGGCTTCCGCGAAGCGAATGGGGATTCTGGGAGCGGCGGCTGCGGGCGCTGTTTCTTGTTTTGATTGTGCTCGTTCCACTGGCGCTGGCAACGCTTCTGCTGGTATTTGGCCGTGCAATCGAACTTTGGATGGTCTTTAAAACCGGACACGATCTGCGCCGCGTCGTGCTCTTTCTCTGGCGACTGGCGCGCTGGACGCTTGCCTTCATCACCAGTCTCACGGTGCTTGGCACGCTGTATCACTTTGGAACCCGGCGCCGGGAGCACTGGCTTCTCGTCCTGCCGGGTGCCGCGGCAGCCAGCGCTGTCTGGTTTCCAGCCACGCTTGCCTTTGGCTGGTATGTCACCCGGATTGCCGACTACACCATTTTTTACGGATCGTTCGGGGCGGGGATTGCAACGCTGGTCTGGCTCTACATCACCTCATTCAGCGCCCTGCTTGGCGCCGAACTCAATGGCGTTCTTTTTCGTGAGCGCAACAATCGCCTTTAGTTGGATCGCATCTGTCGTCGAAGATTACGTCGCTGTGCGTCGCGCCGACTGAGATGCCCCATCCCTCCGCGATGAGGCTGCGGCTTTGGCAATCAGCCGACTTTGTATAATGAAGCTAACCGCACTCATACATCCCTTATTCTTCTTACCGAAAACTTTTGTTACCGAAATTCCTGGAGTCATATCATGCCGTTCGCCGATACGAACCTGAACGCAAGTCCCAGCCAGCGCCGTGCCAAGATTGTTGCCACGCTCGGTCCCGCGTCCAACACCGAGCCGGTATTTCGCGATCTTGTTCGCGCAGGAATCGATGTTGTTCGACTGAACTTTTCACACGGCACCCATGATGAAAAACTTGCGCTCATCCAGATGATTCGCAAAGTGAGCCGCGAAGAGCGCAAGCCGCTTTGCATCCTCGGCGATCTGCAGGGCCCCAAGATCCGCACTTCCAAGCTCAAGGATCACCAATCAGTTCTGCTCAAAGCGGGCCAACGGCTTACCATCACCCCGCGCGACGTTCCCGGCACCGCTTCGCTGGTCGGGACCACCTTCAAGACGCTGGCAGAAAACGTCGAGCAGGGTTCCCATATTCTGCTTTCGGACGGGCTCATTGAACTGCGAGTCCACGAGGTTATCGGGGCCGATGTTGTCTGTGAAGTCATCAATGGCGGCATGCTCGGCGAAAACAAGGGCATCAACCTGCCCGGCATTCCTGTCCGCGTTCCCTCGCTCACTGAAAAGGACTCGCAAGACCTCGAGTTCGCTCTAAAGAATGGCGTGGATGCCATTGCAGTCTCTTTTGTGCGGACCGCGGAAGATGTCCGCCTGGTGCGCAATCGCGTGTCGGCATACGGAAGCGAAACCTGGATCATTGCAAAGCTTGAAAAACCGCAGGCCATCGAGCATCTCGACAGCATTCTGCAGGCGGCCGACGGCATCATGGTCGCACGTGGAGATCTGGGCGTTGAAGTTCCTCCGGAAAAGGTTCCAGCCATTCAGAAACACATCATTCGGCGTGCGTCGGAATACTTCAAACCTGTCATCACTGCAACGCAGATGCTCGAATCGATGATTGAGAATCCGCGGCCCACGCGTGCAGAGGTTTCAGACGTGGCGAACGCCGTTTACGACGGCACGGATGCCGTGATGCTTTCAGGCGAATCGGCCGTCGGCAAGTATCCCATTGAGGCTGTCGCGATGATGGGCCGCATTGTGAGCGAGGCAGAACGCCACATCCGGGAAGATCACCTGAACGAGCCGCTGCTTCGCCAGACGCATCTGTCGATCGCCGAGACCATCTGCGAAGCCACGGCGCACGCAGCGGATGATCTCGATCTGCGCGGCATCGCGTTGTTCACCGAGTCCGGCGCGACAGCCCGTCAACTTTCGAAATACCACCCCACTGCGCCGATCTTCGCGCTCAGCCCGGTCGACATCACCATTAACCGTATCAATCTACTGTGGGGTACGACGCCGATTCGCTGCCCCAAGGTCAACTCGACGGAAGCGCTGGTGGACGTGGCCGAGAGCCTGTTGGAGCAGCATGGCTATGTGCGCAATCGTGAAGTGATCGCGATTGTCGCGGGCACGCGGACCAAGTCCGGCTCGACCAACTTCCTGCGCCTGCACGTGCTGGGCGAGCATAACCAGGAAGGGGTGCGCTTCTTTGCGCCGCATGAAGATGAACCGGCGCGTGATGTGGCTTCGCGCGCGGATCAGCCGAAGGCCCGGCGCCGCAAAGCTACGCCTGTGCGGCAGTACCCTTCGCCGAATCCGCCAAAGATTTCAAATCCGTAACGAGCGCAATCCTGGCTTTGAGCGGTTCGTGCTTTCCCACCCATTCGACGAAAATCTGTCGAATGGATGGAGCACCCAGGTTCCAGTTACTTCGTTGCAAGCTGCCGCAGTACGTAGAGCAGGATGCCGCCGTGCTCGTAGTACTCGATCTCCTGCGGCGTGTCGATGCGGACCTTGGCGTTGAATGTCTTCTCGCTTCCGTCTGGGCTTTTCGCCTTCACTTTCAGGGTGTGACCGCTGGCGAACTTCGACTTGAGCAGATCGGTCAGTCCAGCGAAGTCGTAGACTTCTTCGCCGGTAAGGCCGAGCGAGTCGACACTCTGCCCTTCTTCAAATTGCAAAGGCAGGATGCCCATTCCGACGAGGTTCGAGCGGTGAATGCGCTCGAAGCTTTCTGCGATCACAGCGCGCACTCCCAGCAGATTCGGCCCCTTCGCTGCCCAGTCGCGCGATGAACCGGAACCGTACTCCTTTCCGGCGAGGATTACGAGCGGAATTTTGCGCTCGGCATACTTCACGCTCGCGTCGAAGATGGACATCTCTTCGCCCTCAGGAAGCAGCCGCGTAACGCCGCCTTCGGTTCCCGGCGCAAGCTTGTTGCGGAGGCGCACATTGGCGAATGTTCCGCGCACCATCACCTCGTGATTTCCCCGACGCGAGCCATAGGAATTGAAGTCCGCAGGCTTAACGCCGTGCTCGGCGAGATACTTCCCTGCCGGCCCATTAGCCTTGATGGATCCAGCCGGAGAAATGTGGTCCGTGGTCACAGAGTCGCCCAACACTGCGAGCACACGCGCGCCGAGAATGTCTGTTACAGGCTCGGGCTGCTTCTTCATGCCATCGAAGTATGGCGCCTGTCGGATGTAGGTCGAGTCGGGCTCCCACTTGTAGACGTCGCCGGTGGGGAAACTCAGGCCCTGCCAACTTGCATCGCCATCGCTTACGGTCGCATACTCCTTGCGGAAGCCTGCGCTGCTGACGCCTTTTTCGATCGCTGCCGCGACTTCCTGCTGCGACGGCCAGATGTCTTTGAGATAGACCGGTTGCCCGGCTGTGTCTCTTCCGAGAGGCTCGGTATCGAAGTTGTGCCCGATGCGACCGGCGAGAGCATACGCGACCACGAGCGGCGGACTCATCAGGTAGTTGGCTCGGACGTCCACATTCACGCGGCCTTCAAAGTTGCGGTTGCCGCTGAGCACGCTGACAGCAACCAGGCCGTGCTCATCGATGGATTTGGAGACATCGGCTGGCAGGGGGCCGGAGTTGCCGATGCACGTGGTGCATCCATAACCCACAACGTTGAAGCGCAGCTTTTCGAGATACGGCAGCAGGCCGGATTTCTGGTAGTAATCCGTGACCACGCGCGAGCCTGGGGCTAGCGATGTTTTCACCCACGGCGGAACGGTGAGCCCTTTCTCGACAGCTTTTTTGGCGAGGATTCCCGCCGCCATCATCACCGATGGATTGGATGTGTTGGTGCAGCTTGTAATCGCCGCAATGACGACGGAGCCGTGATCGAGATATTTGTCAGGATCGATGTTGAAGCGCTCTTTGACGGTCGTGGTGATCGGACCGGTTTTCCACCCCAGCGACGAAGACCTGTCGCTGGGGACCCCGGTTTTGAATGTCTTGTCCTTCTCTGCCGCCTTGGTGTTTGCCGATGAAGTAGCTGGGCCTTCATTGTCTTCTGCCCCGACAGCGAGTGCGGTGTCTTTGACTGCAGATGGCTCCCACATGGACGCGGTGCGGGTGCCGAGGGGTTTCGCGGTTGGCGACAACAGCGTTGGCAATTGCTTTGCAAAGCTTTCGGCAGCGTCCTTGAGCTGAACGCGATCCTGCGGGCGCTTCGGTCCGGCAACGCTAGGCTCGACTGCAGCGAGATCCAGTTCGAGGGTCTGCGTGTATTGAGCTTCGGGGGAGCTTTCGGTGTGGAACAGACCTTGTTCTTTGTAGTAAGCCTCGACCAGAGCGATCTGCTCGTCGCTGCGTCCGGTTAGCTTGAGATAGCGCAGCGTTTCCGCATCGACGGGAAAGATGCCGCAGGTCGCGCCGTATTCCGGCGCCATGTTGCTGATGGTGGCACGATCGGCAAGCGGAAGCGCGGCGATGCCGGGGCCGTAGAACTCCACAAACTTGCCGACCACGCCGAGCTTGCGCAACGCCTGCGTTACAGTCAGCACGAGGTCAGTAGCCGTGGCGCCTTCGCGCAATTTGCCGGTCAGCTTGTATCCGACAACCTGGGGCACCAGCATGCTGACGGCCTGGCCGAGCATGGCGGCTTCGGCCTCGATGCCTCCAACGCCCCATCCGAGAACGCCGAGGCCGTTGATCATTGTGGTGTGCGAGTCGGTGCCGACGAGCGTGTCGGGATAAGCATGCAACTCGCCATTGAGTTCCGTGGTGAAGACCACGCGCGCCAGGTATTCGAGATTCACCTGGTGGCAGATGCCCATGCCGGGAGGCACGGCGCTGAAGTTGCGGAACGCCGTCTGGCCCCATTTGAGGAAAGCGTAGCGTTCGCGGTTGCGCTGAAATTCGAGCAGCGAATTCGCTTCGTAGGCCTGCGGTGTGCCGAACTCATCCACCTGCACTGAGTGATCGATCACCAGTTCTGCCGGCACCAGAGGATTGACGCGCTCCGGATCGCCGCCGAGGGTCTTGATAGCGTCGCGCATGGCTCCGAGGTCGACGATCGCGGGAACGCCGGTGAAGTCCTGCATCAGAACGCGGGAAGGCATGTAGGCGATTTCGCGGCTTGGTTCGGCCTTGGCATCCCACTTGGCCAGAAACTCGATGTCGGCGGCGGACACGTTGACGCCGTCTTCGCGGCGCAGCAGGTTTTCAAGAAGGATTTTGAGGCTGAATGGCAGCCGGCCGAGGTCGAATCCGCGCGCGGTCAATGCGGGCAGGCGGAAGATGGTGTAGGTCTTGCTGCCGGATTTGAGGGTAGCACGGCTATTGAAGGTGTTCATCAGGGGACCTTTCTATCCGCACCTGGGCGGATGATCAGACAAGCTCATGGGCGGAGGATGCGCCGCGCGAACGCCTCCGGGCGGCAACTGGGCACACTCAGGAGGAGAAGAATTCAACGGCAATAGATTACTCAGCGCGCGGGGTCAGCGTCCACGGTCGTGGCGACCGCGGCGGAAGCGCCGGAGCGGGGGCTGGGCGGGCAGTTGGAAATCGCAGCACATACCTGGCGATAGAATTTTATCGCGAGACGATGTCATGGCGAAACGCCTATCTTTCCGTTTCGGGAGACAATTGGGCCGTCTCAGGGGGAATACCTTTCGGAAACCAATGTTCGCGGACGTCGATGTTCAGGGATACGTCTTCGAAGCCATCCGGCAGAGGCATATTGCGGTGGACAGTTCCGGGAGCCGGGGGATCGATTGAGATCGAACCGATGCTGTTTCCGATCGCGTATTGAAAATGGAATCCGGTAGATGGGGTGCCGGATTGACTCAGGATCTGCGCTCCGTTCAGGGTAAGCTCCTGCGAGGCATCGTGGCCCACTGCGACCATCAGCGGATCCTTTTGATCTGTTCGCATTGTGAAGTGTTCGTCGAAATGTGAATCATGCATCACGAACTTTGTTCCAGCTCCGCCGCCGGATCCATCACCCTCGCCATAAGATTCGTGCTGGTATATAAACTGCCGCACGACTGATTTTGGGTCGTATGCGCGCAGAAATGCGCTTTCATTTTTGAGGCTGGGATACATCATGTGAGCGTTGACCCAACTGCCATAGGCGAAGAGCCCAACGATCGGGAGCCCAAGGATCGCCGCTCCTATTGCCACAACACGCAGTGTTCGCATAGCCCGCCTCTCTCAATCTCTGAAAAGGAAGGTGACTTGCAACCCACGGACGCCGAACGCCGAAATCAACAAAAGACGCGGGAGACAACCACCCACCCATATTGCCACGAAAACGGGAGATAGAATGGTGCCCTATGCACAAATCATCACCTGACAGGAGGGTCCAATGTTCATGCGAGGAGTCCAGCTTCTCCTGATTGGAAGTCTGCTCTCTGTATCTGCTCACGGCCAGAACAACGCCGCTCCAGCAGTTCCCGCTTCCCATTGGCCGACGCAGGAGGGCACCGTCAACCTGGCTAACTTCCGCTTCGGGACGGGCGAGACTTTGCCTGAACTCAAGCTGCACTATCTGACGCTGGGTGCACCGCACGGGAATGCGGCTGGTCACGTGGACAACGCCGTGCTGCTGCTGCACGGCACGGGCGGGAGCGCGCATTCGCTGCTGAATCCGATCTTCTCCGATGTGTTGTTTGTTCCGGGCGGCGTGCTTGATATCCAGAAATACTTCATCATCCTGCCAGATGACATCGGACACGGCCAGAGTTCCAAGCCCTCCGACGGCATGCGGATGCACTTCCCTGGGTACGACTACGACGACATGGTACGCAGCCAGCGGATGATGCTCGACCAGATGCACGTAGACCACCTTCGCCTGATTCTGGGCACATCGATGGGCTGCATGCAGAGCTTCGTCTGGGGCGAAACCTATCCCGGCTTTTCTGATGCGCTCGCACCTTTTGCCTGCCTGCCGGTGCAGATTGCCGGACGCAATCGCATGATGCGCTACATGGGTATCCAGGGCATCAAGCTCGACCCCGCATGGAAGAACGGGGACTATACCACGGAGCCGACGGAAGGGCTGCGCCTTGCCGATACGCTCATTCTGGTTATGGGTTCCGCTCCTCTCGTGATGCAGAAGCTGGCACCTACCCGTGAGGCAGCAGAGCAATATGTGGATCGCTACTGGGCCCGTCCTGCACCGGATGCGAACGACATGATTTACTACCTCAACGCCAGTCGAAACTACGATCCCAGTTCCCGCCTCGAAACCATCACCGACCCGGTCCTCTGGATCAACTCGGCCGACGACTTCATCAATCCGCCGGAACTCGGCATTGCCGAGAAGATGGTGAAGCGGATGCCTCACGCACGGTTCATCCTCATCCCCATCTCGGACCAGACGCGTGGACACGGAACCCACACCGCCGCAGCCGTCTGGAAAAACTATCTTGCGGAGTTCATGCGGCAGACTGAGCCGAAGCCGTAGGCCAATAATTACCCCATTTCCTGACCGCCGCATCCTTTCTCGGTGCGGGTTCATCCCAATGTGCGAACTGCCGTTCTGGCAATCCCTCTATACTGGAAAGTGCACGCCTTCCCACCGAGGTTCATGGAGACTTGAGCGACGCAAGATGGTTGCGCGATCTTTCTACGCGCTTTTTGACGTGGTTTACCCAAAAGATGGCACACGAACGCCAGCGCCTGCTGGCGGTGACTATCCTTGCTGGCGGTGTATGCGGCGTGGCCGCAGTCGCCTTTCACCTTTCCATCGGCTGGCTTGAAAACCTCCTGATCAATCGCGCCAACCATGCGCCGGGCTACAGCTGGATCTGGTGGACAATTCTCACTCCCGGCATTGGAGGCCTGATCGCCGGCGTCGGCCTCACCTATTGGGCACCCGCTGCGGCCGGTTCCGGAATCCCGCAGGTCAAGGTCGCCTTCGCACTGCGTTCGGGACTGGTCTCGCTGCGTGAAACCATTGGCAAATTTGTGCTTTGCGCGTTTCAGATTGGCGCAGGGGCATCACTGGGGCTGGAAGGCCCCACGGTTCAAATCTGCGCAGGCGTCAGCAGTCTGTTGGCCCGCGGCGCCCGCCTCAGTCCGCAGAACTGCCGCCGCATGGCCTCCGTGGGCATGGCTGCCGGCATCGCCGCAGCTTTCAATGCGCCCATCGCCGCCATCACGTTCACGCTTGAGGAGCTGATTGGCGACCTCGATCAGACCATGCTTTCCGGCGTCATCGTAGCGGCAGCACTTGCCGCAGTTGTAGAGCATTCGGTGCTGGGCTCAAATCCGGTGTTCTACATGCCGCGCCACTACGAACTCGGTGCTTCATCTTCGCTCATCTGGTATGCGCTGCTGGGAATTCTGGCGGCCGTGGTCTCCATTATGTTTACTGACGGGTTGCTGAACCTGCGTGCGCTCTTCAAACGTTGGACGAGCGTGCCTAAGTGGGTTCATCCCGCAATCGGCGGGCTCGCGACCGGAGCCATGGCGGCTCTTGCACTTTATTTATTTCATCTCAATGGCATTGCGGGCGATCCCTACAAGACTCTCGAACTTGCGCTCACAGGAACCATGCCAGTCGCATTTATGGCGGTCTTTTGTGTGCTGAAGCTCGCCGCAACGGTAAGCTCCTACGCGAGTGGCGGATCGGGCGGCATCTTTGCACCGGCGCTCTTCATGGGCTCGATGCTGGGCGGTGTTGTCGGATTTATTGACGTTTCCGTGTTCCACCATCCGAAGGATGCGATTGGAGCGTTTGCGGTGGTCGGCATGGGCGCGGTATTCGCCGGAATCGTTCGCGCGCCGATGACTTCAATCCTGATTGTCTTCGAAATGACGGGAGGCTACGGACTGGTGCTGCCGCTGATGATTGCCAACATGAGCGCATTCGCGCTGGCGCGGCACTGGCGTCCCATCCCTGTTTACGACGCGCTGTTGATGCAGGATGGCATCGAGCTGCCGCATGGCTCCCACCCCCTCGATCCGCCGCACGCTGCGCACATTGAGGCCGAGGTTCCGACCATGGATGCCACCGCCTAGGAGGGGCGCAGCGAGCATGGCGATTCTTTATTCAAGCGCCTAGTCGAGTTTCTTGAGCTCGGACAGATCTGCGGTTCCCTGCACCTGCTCTGCCTCAACCGCCGCAATCGACGGGAGTTCCGAGGACGCCGGTTCTGCAACGACTTCTTCGGTTGGTTGTAAGACCTGCAGCGCCTCGAGTTCGGCGATGCGATTCAGCAGAATCTGTTTCAATTCAGCGACATCTTGCCCATCGGACGCGGGATCTGTAGTTTGCTCGAGCTTTTGAAGCGTGACACGAAGGGAATCGAGAGTTTCTCGGGCAGGACGCAGATTCATGAAGACGGGATACCTACGAGTGTTTTGATGCTGAACTTCGCGCAATAGTTTGTCAGTCGAACCGATTATTCCCAGAAGTGAATACATCCAGAAGTTTTTGCATGGTAAATGCGAAAAGTCTCATGGCAGCGATAGGCCTGTTCAAATTTCTCAGATCTAGTGCCCCGAGTCCATGTTGTACAGGAAGATGGCACGCAGCTCCAGGTAGGGCCCGTGGAACTCGTGCGGTAATGGGGGATAACTTGATCCGGTCAGTGCGCCCCAGGCGGCGCGGTCGAGAGCAGTATCGCCGGAGCGACCCTCCAGGACCATGCTGCCGTCCATGAGGCGCCCATTGGGCAGGACCTTGAAGCGGATCACAACCGCGCCCTTCTTAAGAATCGGCGGATTTACCTCTTCCGGGATCAGGGGATCCCATGTGCGCTCGGTCTCACGGTGCCAGCGCAGTAACCATGAACTGAAGTCGACACCCTGGGTGTCACTCAGCACCTGGACGCCGCCAGTGCCTGCGCCCGGGTGCATTGGCAACGCCCCGCCGCCTCCCGGATTCGTGGTTGCCCCGGGCCCGGTGCGGGCCCCGCGCATGGCCTGCTGCAACTGGTCTGCGGGGTTCGCCGAGCCCAAGGCAAAGTTCGGCCGTGCCGGGACAGCTTCTGGTCGTGGAGCCGCGGCGGGCTGCGGCGCCGGTTCGACCTTAGGCGCAGGAGTTGTCAACGCCGGCTGGTTTGGTGGCGTGGTCGGTTGTGGCTCAACAACGGGAGGCGGAGGAGCAGGCTGTTTCAGGGCCTCCAGAGTTTTTTTGTCCACATGCTGCTGCTGTTCCGGCACCGGTTTTACCTGCACCTTGGGCTGTAGCTTCCTGATCAGGTCCGGAGGCAAGTCCAAATATGTCAGATCTTTACGCTGTTTGATCGCATCAAAGGGGTCGATCACCGGCGTGACATGGAAGATATAGCGCGGAATCCACGTAACGGCCGAAAGCAGCAGAATGTGAATTAGAACAGCGATCCAGATGCCTTCGCGAAGGCGTGCCCAGCGCCGCTCGTCTTCGAGCTCGCTGATCATCTGCAGCAACTCGTGGGTGTCGTAGTCTACCCAGCGTGACGTGGATGCTCCGCGACCGATGGCGCGCCAACCACCCGAGCCGGGCTCGCTTAATTCTTCATCCCCCGATGGTCCATCATGTTGATACGGCACATCATCCGAAGGAAAGGTCAGATTGAGCGGACCGGTGCTTGCTCTTTTGGGGGTGATTGCCGCAGGCTGATCCGGCTCTTGCGCGGTATGTTTTGCTTCACTGGTGGGCATGCATGCGGGCTGCGGCTGCCGCGGGTGGGTGCGCCCGGCCAGCTCTGCTTCGAGTCCTTCTTTTCTATTCTCTCATTCCCGGCGTTTGCAGCCAATCGCACACGCAGAGAACTCCGGACCGTACAATTGATTTTCTGACACCACCCCATCGACGAAAACCTGTCGCCCGGGGGCCCCGGGGATATGGACGTTTTTGAGACCGAAAGGGACGTTTTTGAAGCACCTTTTTCAGGTATTTTGGCTCAAATGGAAACTTGTAATCCTTCCAGTGCTCATCAAGTGGGGAATCCTGGGGGCGGGCGTCGTGGCCGTGCTCGACTCCTCAACGATTCCCGTACCCATGGACGCACTGATCGCCGTCTGGGTGTGGAAGGATCAGAGTCACTTCTGGGCCTATTGCCTGTTGGCGGCCATTGGTTCAGCGATTGGCGGCCTTCTGCCCTACGGGCTGGGCCGGGCTGGCGGCGAACTGTTCATCCTCAAGCGCGTGAATCGCGAGCGTTACGAGCGCATGAAACTGCGCTTTGAGAAGCAGGAGTTCCTCGCCATGGCCATTCCCTCGGCCCTCCCCCCCCCCACCCCCTGGAAAGCCTTCGTCTTCGCGGCCGGGGTCTTTGAGATGCGGGTGTTGCCGTTCATGCTCGCGGTGTTTGCCGGCAGGATGGTGCGGTGGCTGGTGCTGTCGCTTCTGGTGATCAAGCTCGGGCCGGGCGCTTTGGGCCTGGTGCAGCACCACGCCTTGACGGCACTTCTCATTGTTGGAGGCCTGGCAGTAATCGGATTCGGCTTCTGGTGGATACGTAAGCGCCGCCTGGGAGAGTTGCGGCAAGACGGGTGAATTCCCGGGTCCACTCCACACTTGCCTTAAGATCTTCCGCTTCATCCCTTCGCCACGTTCTTCCACAGGATGGCCGCCAGCACCACGACCACAGAGAACAGCCGAAAGCCAAAGACGAATACATTTCCCTCGTTGGGATGGGCAAGGCTCAAGATGGCAGCGTTGGTGCCTCCCTCCACGACCAGGAAGACGAGGAAGGCAAGAAATAGCGGGTCGCGCGTTGCTCTCCAGAACTTGAAGAAGAAAAGCCCTGCCACCAGCGAGCAGGCGGCGATGAATCCCAGCAGGAAGAAGTCGAGAACGGGATTAGTGAGTTGGCTCATTGGCTCTCCCAGATCAGGCCGTACAGCAACAGCGCCATCGAAATCGCTGTTACTCCCAGGCGGTACGTATACAGATCGGTCGAGAGAAATACGCGCAAGTCGGCGATGCGGAGCAGCGTAGAGACAGACATGCCCACAAAGCAGAGTCCGCTCCATAGCAACAGGCGGCGGCGCACATTCTGGTAGGCGCGCAACAGCAGAATGGCGCACAGGACAGTGGTAAGAAGCGTAAGAACGTCGAGCGCCTGCGTCATGAGTCGCGATCCTTTTTGATTCGGAATGCGCGCGCGAATTCGCGGACAGAAACCGAAGTCTTGCTATGAAGCAGGGTGGAGATGCGGACGAGCTCACGGCGATAGGCAACGTCAACTTGATACATCCACTCATCTTGTTCCGCATTGCGGGGCAGGTAGGAATACCTAGGCGGCAACGAGGCATTCTGTTGCGCAAGTTGCTGGCGACTCAGGTCGTTGAGAATCTCGATTACTTTTTCGGTCGGAAGATAAAGACGGGAGGCGAGTTCTTCGGCAGTCCAGCCAACAGGGCGGCTATTCCAGAGCAGGATGACCGCCTCAAGGTGGGGAACGGTGTCGATCTTCTCCAGGATGTAGCTGTAAACGTCAACTCCAGGATTCGAATCGGGCATAAGCACTCGCGAAGACGACAGCGGGCTTACAAGTTCCGCCAAAAATCCGAACGCCATGACTCTGCGGCAAGGTGCAGCAACAGGGCTTCAAACAATTAATCGAATCAATGCAATCAGTGATTACCCGGCTTCGACAACGTTAGCGCTACCCTGCATGCGCAACTTGCGCACGAGCGCGGGAACGCCGAACGCACAACCTACGACAATCGCCGTCGAGAGCAGGTCATTTCGATAGAACGGAATCGCAGCTGCATAGCAGGTGATCAAGCCAGAAAGGGTGTGCGGATACATATCGCCGGGGGCCCAGACGGCGTGACTCGACATAACCCACACCGCGTAGTTCGAGATGAGGAAAAAGGAAGTGGGTCCCAAAATCGCCGCGGCACCGGCGCGCAGCCAGGTGGTCTTCGATTTGAGCAGAATGAGGCCGAGTACCATCGCCGCGAGATACCAGGCCCAGGTGGTCGAGTAGGCAGTCCAGACGAAGGTGTAGTGATAGGCAAAGACGGTCAGGCAGTAGTCGGTTGCCATCAGGGCCGCCAGCGGGGCCAGCATCTCGCGCCACGAGCGTCGCGCGCCGAAATAAAGGAGGGCGCCCCCGACGGCCGTAAAGTTCAGCCATCCGTGGTGGGGCATGACGCGGGTGAGAATGGCAAAAACCAGCAGCAGGTAAGCGGGCATGAAGACCTCTGATTACGGAGTACCGGTTAACCGCACCGGCTCGGAACGCGACTTCTCCATTCTCGTGCGTCAAAGTCGGGTGGTCAACCGTTAAGGAGTACTGAATGAATAAAAGTTTTCATCCGGCACGAGCAAACGGCTTGAGAAATCGGGTCTGCGCAACATGCGGGCTACGACTGTGTTGAACATGCTAATTACTTTTGCGCAGATCGGATGCCTGAGATGTTGCGTACAGCGAGGACTTCAAGCATTGTAGGAGGAAGGAACTATTCTGTGAGACCCCAGCAGACATTCATGACCGCCGCGCTGTTCCTGGCCCTGGGAATCCCGGCTGTGGCCCAAAGTGCGGCAGGAACGGATGCTGGTTTGCAGGCACCGGCAACGCTTGATGTAACGCCGGCTTCTTCTGAAGTTGCGCCCAGCCCGGCCGTTCAGATGATTGAGGGCTTCAGGAACTCGGATATCAAGTTTGACCTGAATGAACTGCTCGATATTCTGCGCGATCATCGCCATGAAGGCTGGGTTCTTGCGGCGTACCCGGACCCGCGGACGAGCCAGCCGCTTATCGGTGCCGGATTCAGCCTCGATCTGCCGACTCGCGAACATCCCCAACCCGATTCTCTGAATCCTCACCCCTTTCTCGAGCCTTCGTCGGCCGAGCTTTGGCAGGCGGCGGGACTTGATCCGCTGCGTCTCGACGACCTGCTGAAGGTGTTCTACGAACGCAGGAGGGAGTGGAGCAAGCGAACCTGGCGGCGTCATCTCTTCAGCCTGCCGGCGCAGATCTCGGATGACGAAGCCATGCAACTGGTCCGCGTCGGCGCGATCCAGGCGATCTACAACGCGCATGCTTACTGCCGGAATTTCGATCAGATGACCGGACCACAGCAAATGGCGATGGCGCAACTTGTCTACCAGATGGGCGTGAATCTTCAGCACTTCAATGAATTTCTGACGATGATCAATCCCGGACCGGGGCCACGGGCCGCGGCGACGGATTCCATGCTGGCCCAGGAAGAGCCGGTCGCACTTGATCAAACACCGGATTATTGGCTGAGCGTGCAGAAGTCGCTGATGGGCAGTCAGTGGGCGCACAAGTATCGTTCGCGGGCGGTCTCAGTGATTGCGATGCTCGATCCGGCTTATCGAGACGATCCCACCGCCGCGGAACACCGGGTGGGCGCGGTACTGCGGCCGGCAGTGGTACATCGGCGGCGCGGGCATGCTGTGGCTGCACGGCAGATTGCGTCCACGACGCATCGTGGTCATGCGCGCAGAGCGGGACACGGCGTGCGGGGTCACGGCCGGAAACGGGCTTAGCTTTCGACGCCCACACTCCGCATCAGAACCCTAGTCATTTTTGTTCGCGACCGCCCATCTCTTCGCCACCGTCTTCGTGGTTGTCGATGATGTAAACGGCTCCGCCCAGGCCTGAGGGCGAACGGGTGTTTCCATTTCCTCGAAAATCATAGCCGAAACGCAGATCGGTGAACTCGACGGTCGTCCAGGCGCGGCCGGGAGAAAGCTTGGGTGGATCAATGCCGGCCACTTGGATCTGGCCAACGTCCTGGACGACTGCCCAGCGCCCCCAGTCGAGGTAGACCTTGCCGAGTTCGGTTTGCTTTGCGGCTTCGACGGCGGGAGTGTCCGGTGGTTTGAAAAGCTGGTCGGTCTGCGGGTCGCTATCGACGTTGTCGGTGCGGGTGTTGACTTCGGCAAACTGGTAGAAACTGCGGGTCTCGACCATCACGTGCCAGCGAAAGGGATTCCACGGGTAGGGCTCGGCTGCGATACGGTCGACGGGGACGGTGGTAATGGGATTGCTGAGGATGAAGCTGATAGCGTGGGCGTGCTCTGCGTAGCGAAGGCACCACAGCAGGAACATGCCTGAGAGCGCGAAGATGGCCCAGCCGCGTCCGCGGAACGGCGCGCGCTTCGACGAGATTTCGCGGTCGGCGAGGCCGAGAATGCCGGGGACAATCAGCGCAAGCGAGAGCAGAATCCAGAGAGCGGGTTCGGCGATAAAGACGAAACTGCCCGCATACCAGCGCGGATTGAACGGGAAGAATGGGCGCACGCCGTAGTTGTTGGTCCAGTCGAGCAGAATGTGGCTGAGAGCAGCGATTGTTGCTGCCAAATAAACCCAGAGCCAGCGGACCGGCTGCGGCTGAGGACGCGCGGGCGCACCCGGTTCCAGGGGCGGCAGTGTTTTCGTTCGACGTGCGCGACGCCGGCTGACCCACTGGTGATAGATCCAGGTTGCGCCGAGGGCGGCAGCCGCGATGAATGGAACGGCGATGAAGGTGTGCGTGATGCCGCGATGGTGCTTGAGTTCTTCAACGGGACCAGCAAAGCCCCAGAGAACGTCAAGGTCCGCTGCCTCCGCGGCGAGTACGGCGGCCAGCGTTGCATAGGCAGTTTTTCGATTGAGCCCGGCGCGTCCAATGCAGGCGCCGGTCAGGAAGTGGGTGATGGGTTCCATGGCGTACTGCAATTCATGGTAGCGGAGTCAGGCGCGGTCAGCGGAGTTCGCATTGATGGACGCGCCGTTCGGATGCGGTTTGGCGGGTTAGCTTCCCGCCTTGCGGGAAATAGCGAGTTAGCAAGTTAGCGTGTTGGCGTTGTCGGAGAGATGGCCTGCGGCACCTATAATCCAGCCCATGGGAGAGATGAGCAAAGCGCAGGCGGAAAAGCGCATTGAGGAGTTGCGCACGGAATTACGACGGCATGAGCACCTCTACTACGTGATGGATGCGCCGGTGATCAGCGACCAGGAGTATGACGCGCTGATGAACGAGTTGAAGCGGCTGGAGGCGCTGCACCCAGATCTTGTGACGGCGGATTCCCCGACGCAGCGCGTGGGCGGCAAGCCGGCGGAGGGATTCCAGAAGGTGCGGCATTCGCGGCCGATGCTGAGCCTGGATAACGCTTACAGCGAAGAAGAATTACGCGACTGGGACCGGCGGGTTCGCGAGCTTGCAGGCAATCTGCCGGTGGAATATACCGCCGAGTTGAAGCTGGACGGACTGAGCCTGGCGCTGCACTACGAAGCGGCTCCGGGCGGTGGCGCGCTGCTGGCGCGCGGACTTACGCGGGGCGACGGGCAAGTGGGCGAAGACGTGACCACAAACGTGCGCACCATTCGGAGCGTGCCACTCAGTATTGCGGCAGCGCGGTTGAAGGATGCGGGCGTGCCGCCGGACTTTGAAGTACGCGGCGAAACCGTGATGCCGCTGAAGGCTTTCGAAAAGATGAACGAGGAGCGCGAGGCGGAGGGGCTGCCGCCGGCTGTAAATCCGCGCAACGCCGCGGCGGGCACACTGCGCACCAAGGATTCCAGCGTGGTGGCGCAGCGGAGGCTCGATGTGTACGCATATTTTTTGCTGACGCAAGGCGAGTATGCCGCGATGGGGCAGGAACAGACGCTGGACGCGCTGACGGCGCTGGGATTTCGCGTGAACCCGCACCGCGGAAAGATGCACACCGTGGAAGAGATGATGAACTTCATCGAATCCGCGGGAAAGCGCAGAGCGACCCTCGGCTACGACATTGACGGCGTCGTGTTCAAAGTGAATGCACAGGCGACCCGGCAGCGACTGGGGTACACCGGACGCGCACCGCGGTGGGCAATCGCCTACAAATTCTCGGCCGAGCAGGCTGTTACGCGGTTGGAAGGCATCATGATCACGACCGGCCGTACCGGGAAATTGACGCCGACAGCGATGCTCAAGCCGGTGTTTGTGGGCGGGGCAAACGTGAGCCGCGCAACGCTACACAATGCCGACTGGATCGAGCGCATGGGGCTGATGATCGGCGACTGGGTGAAAGTGGAACGGGCGGGCGATGTGATTCCCAAAGTGGCGGCGATCTTGGAGGACGAAGAGCACCCGCGTGGGACAGAAAAGTTCGTCTATCCCACCGTGTGCGAGGTCTGCGGTCAGGCTGCGGTGCGCGAAGAGGGCGAGGCGGATTACCGCTGTGTGAATGTCGATTGCCCTGCCGTGCTCCATGGGACCGTGGAACACTGGGCCAGCCGCGGAGTCATGAACATCGAAGGACTGGGCGAAGCATCGGTGTATGCACTGACGACGCAACATGTTGTGAAGAGCGTCGCCGATCTCTATGCATTGGACGAAGAAAAGCTAGCCGCCCTCACAGAGCAAGTCGAACGCAATGGGGTGAAAAAGCAGCAACGAGTCTTCGGCCCAGTGGAGATCAAGAAGCTGCTGAAGGAAATTGAGAACTCGAAGCATGCTGGACTGGCGCGGGTCTTGATGGGGATGAGCATTCGGTTCGTGGGCGAGCGCACGGCCGAGGTGCTGGCGCAGGAGTTCGGATCGGTAGACGCGATCATGAGTGCCAGCGCAGAGGAACTGGAGCGGGCCGAGGAGGTGGGGCCGCGTATTTCCCAGGCGATTATGGATTTCTTCGCGCGGCCAGCTAATCGAGAGTTGATTAAGCACCTGAAGGCCGCCGGCGTGAAAATGACTGCCGAGAAGAAGCAGCGCACGACCCAGTTGGCTGGTATGACGCTGGTGTTAACCGGAACACTGCCAAATTTGACGCGTGATGAGGCCAAGGCCCGGATCGAGGCCGCGGGCGGCAAGGTTTCAGGTTCGGTGAGCAAAAAGACTACGTACGTGGTCGCCGGCGAAGAGGCCGGATCGAAGCTGGATAAAGCGCGGGATCTCAATGTCCCGGTACTGGATGAGGCGGGTTTGCTGAAACTGTTAGAAGGGTGAAAATGCTGTCAGCCTTCAGCTTTGAGCCTGATTCATTTCTGCGATCATGCGATCGATCGGCGCGGCGTGGATTGTTCTGCCTGGCGCTGACGTTCGCGCTTCCAGGCTTCAGCCCGCAACGTCGCGGGGTCTGAAGGCACTCGCGGAACTCTCTGCTCGACCGGCGCGATCAGTCTCGCCGAAGACTCAAAGTCTTCAACATATGAGCCGATGACGGGTAGTGCCGCAGACCTTTGCATGGTGACACATGTCAGGCTCGAATCTGTTGGCGTCATCGAGCGGACAACACGATTTCGAGTTGAATCCTCTGCTTCGACAGAAGCCGTTGCGCCGGTAGTGAGGGTCCGCGCCATGAAGTCATCCACAAGCTTGTGCAGGCATTTATATCCGCAGAGGTGCCTAGCCAACGCGCGGGGTCGCTTTTGCGGATTCCACACGCTGATGCGAAGTTCCGGTCCTCGATCGTACGCGACGAACCAGTGGTTCGCATTGAGCATTTCCGTTCCGCAGATGTCGCACGAAATGGCCTGGCGGATCACCGAGGTTCCCCCGCCTTCATTTCATCGCATTCCTTGCGAATCAATGCCTTCATGCGCAGGAAGAATAGCGGGCCGGTGTCAAAAACGGACTTAGGCTCAAGATTTAGTGCCAAGATGGGACGCCAATGTTTGCACGCTCTCTCGGGCGCCTATTCGCGTGGGGCGAAATAGCCCTTCTTGGCGCGAGCGATGTACCTGCGGTCGTTGCAATAAAGGTAGATGGGGCGGAAGGCACCATTGGTCTTGAAGTCGGCCGGCGTGTAGGTCAACGCGTATTGGCTGCGAAGTTCTTCTTCAATGCTCTTGAAGCTGTTGGACATCTCTTCGACCGAAGGAGGGAAGAAGACCAGGCCGCCGGTTTCAGAAGCCATCTGGTTCAGGATCTGGTCGCCCTTGCCGCGGCTGGGGGTCCAGTTGGTGCTGATCGCGTAGATGATGGTCTCGGCGCGCTGACACATCTTGATGGCTTCATCGGGATGGACGCGACTCTGGTTGTCATCGCCATCGGAGATGAGGATCATGGCTTTGCGCACCGGCTCCTGTCCGCGCGAGACATCGAGAAGCTTGTCGCGGCAGGCAACGTAAACAGCGTCGAACATGGCGGTGCCGCCGCCGGGGCGAAGGCGGTTGATGCCGGTCTCGAGAGCATCGATGTTATTGGTCCAATCGGTTTCAACCGTGGGCGTCTGGTCAAATCCCATGACGAAGGCGCGGTCGCTCTTCGCTTTCAGAATCTGCAGCAGGAACTCCGTTGCCGATTGCTGCTCGAACTGAAAGCGCGACCGGATGGAGGTGCTGGTGTCGATGACGATACCGACGCGCAGGGGCAGATTAATTTGCTGACGGAAAGAAGTGATTTTTTCCGGTGCCTTCTGGTCATCGAGGAGGGCAAAGTCACTTTGCTTCAGGTTGGGAATATAGTGGCCGTGCTTGTCGGTCACGGTGAAGATCAGATTGACTTCGTTGACGCCGAGCTTGAGGGTGGGGCCGATATCCTCGCTCTGATCCTGCGTGCCGGCAGCCGGCTGCTGGGCGGCAGGCGCCGCGGGGGATTGCGCAGGCTGTTGAGGTGCAGGCGTTTGCGCAGGTTGCTGCGCCTGCGCGGTGGTGACGCAGATCGCAGCGGCAAGAACAATGCCGAACATTTTTTTACTCATAGCAATCCTTATTTTATCAATGGCGCACCACCATCCGGCTTCATTCCCGTTACAGAGGTATTGATGAAATCTGTACGACCCGATTCGAGGCTGGCAAGAAAGGTCTCGAGATCAGCCGGCAATGGCGACTCCAGTTCAAGCGGTTTGCCGGTGAGGGGGTGCGTGAATGCGAGGCGAGCGGCGTGGAGGAAGTTGCGATTGAGCCTCAGACGCTCCGGCTGGGCGTTACGCCGGGCGGAGCGGGAAGGAGCGGCTTGCGCGGCGACCTGATCAGTAAGTTGAGACGAAGCGCCATACAGAGTATCACCAACCACGGGATGGCCGATGGAGGCCATGTGCACCCGGATCTGGTGGGTGCGTCCAGTCTCGATGCGGACGCGTACAAGCGTGAACTTGCCGAAGCGCGTATCGAGGCGGCGGATAACTTCGTAGTGGGAAACGGCACTACGTGCGTTTTCAGCGGGGCGTGTGGTCATGCGCGTACGGCGGACGGGATCGCGGCTCAATGCTGCGGTAATGGTTCCCTTCTGGCGCTCAACCAAGCCATGCACGAGCGCAATGTAGGTCTTGCTGATTTGACGCGAGGAAAACAGTTCGGCGAGCGCCCCATGGGCGGCGTCACTTTTAGCGGCGATGATCAGGCCGCTGGTTTCCTTGTCGAGCCGGTGGACGATGCCCGGCCGCAGATCGCCACCTGTGGCCGAGAGCGCTTTAAATCGAAAGAGCAGCGCGTTGACAAGGGTGTTGCTGTTGCGCGCGTCCTCGGTTTCGCCGGCGCCCGCATGCACCATCATCCCGGCTGGCTTGTTGACGACGGCGAAGTGCTTGTCTTCAAAGACAACGTCAAGGGGGATATCTTGCGCGATGGCCTTGAGCGGGGCTGGATGGGGCTCGCCGGTGACGAGGATGCGTTCCCCGCCACGAAGCTTGAGCGAGGCCTTGGCCTGCGCGTCGTTGACCGAGACGTCCCCTTGATCGAGCAGTAGTTGCACGCGCGAACGGCTGACGCCGTCGAGTTGTGTTGCGATGAAGTGATCGAGGCGCTGACCGGCGGCCTCCGGTGGGACGTCTATGGAACGTGGTTCAGCCATGGGATGGCCTTTCAACTTCAGGCGGCGCGGAAGGGGACCGCTCAACCGGGGTAGATACGACGGCAATGCTTTGCGACTTGGATTCAAGCAGCGTGGCTGCTCCAGCAAGGACGAGAAGGACTCCGGCGACCTGCGGGCCCTTGATCACTCCCAGGAAAAGGGAACCGCGGCCGAGAGGGTCGCGCCAGAACTCGGTGATAAAGAGGACCAATCCGGTGGCCTCGAGAAAGAGGCCGGCGAGATCGCCATGCTGACGGCGATGCGGCAACCAGAGAAGAAGGCCAACTGCAATCGCGAAGAAGCCGAGTGCAGCGTAGGACTGGACTGGATGGACGGGAACACCGAGCGGAGCATCGCTCCATTGCGCGGCAAGCGGGTCGGTGTAGGTAATCGCCCAGGGGAGTTGCGCACCCGTGCCGTAGCCGGAACCCGCCAACAAAGCGCCGATCTGTTCAAAGCCGAGGCCAAGGGCTACGGGGGCCGCGAGAACGTCTGCCGTAATGCGAAGCGGCAAATGGTGAACGCGCGCATAAACAGCGGCAACAGCGAGTGCAATTCCACTACCGATGGCGGTGAGAAGCGGATGATGAATCATTGAGAGGCTTAGCATCCAGAGCGGATGTTGGCGCAACACCGTCCAGTTCGTGATTACGAGCAAAAGGCGCGAACCAATCAGCGCGGTGAAGAGCACAAGAATGCAGAGATTCCAGATCCGGTTTGGATCGGCGCCAAGTTTGCGCGCGGTGTGCATGGCGAGCATAAGGCCCAGCAACACTCCCGCCGCGGCGGTAGCGCCGTATGAGGGAATAACGAGCGAGCCGATGTGGAAGAGAACGGGATGCACTTGACCTAAGGATACCGGTTCAGAGTGCGGGACGCGGAGGGCCAAGGCGAAAGTTAGCTTTCACATTACTGCTGGTGCAAGAATCCGCAGGTCTTCCGCGAGCAAACTTCATCGCAGAAGTAGAACCCGACCCGCTGGGCCGTGGGCAATGCGCTGGTGAACCCGTCCTAAGACGGCGGAGCTCCCCGTGGTTCATTAGGCATTCCGGACTGGCGGACACGGCACACAGAACCAATTTGTACGAGAAGAGCCCCTGTTCAATGAATGTTGGTTCAACCAGCGAACAACCCAACGGCCAGTGGGTGAAGTCAGGTTACCACACTGGCGGTGGACACCAAAATTTCTGAGCCGTGCAATGGTTAAGCAGGGTTTGGTGTCTTCGTGGACACCATAGCACAGTCGGTGCGGTCTGTGAGCGTGCGCACGTGTGGACTGTTTTGGGACAGTACCGAAGTGGGAATAGTTGGTGTGGGCGCTTGACATTCGCGCGGCGCGCGGAGCGCGCCGGGTGGGGCTGTTTATAGGCTTGGTGTATCTATGGCTTTTCGGCGCGCGGGCTGGCGATCATGCGGCGCGGCGGTGTGGCACGAATGCTTCTCCCCCTTTAAGAACCGCGCGCCGTCCTGCGGGCCGCGCAGGGGGTGAGGCACGAGGGGGAAAGCGCGGCCCGCTATGGTTCCTTTTTATCTATGGTTCTTTATCCGCGCGGAAGAAGGCGACCCATCACCATCCCCTTCGCCGGTGCGAGCCTGCGTATCCACGGTGCGGACTGTGCACCGATGGCAGGCTCGCATCTTCCGCGCGGTATAGGCCTCTGTTTATCTATGGTCTTTTAGTCGAGGCGCAGCCCCCACCAGGGGGGCGTGGCGCACGGGGGCGGGCGGGCCGCGACGGGTGATTATCTCCGCAGGTTTGATAACGCGTGTTCTGTCCGGCTCGCGTGTCCTGGCTGTGGATGCGTCGGACTGGCCCGGCGAGAGGATAGAACACTCGTTATCTGACCTGTCGGTGTCAGCCCTGAGTGGCCCGCCTTCTTTTTATGGTTTCTTTTTATCTATGGTTCTTTATTCGGGGCGCGTCCTGGCTACAGAAGGTCGCGCCTGTCGAGCACATCGGCGAGTCTGCGGCGGGCTGCTGGCAGCATGTACGCCAGTGTCCGAATGGAGCAGCCGAGGGCGGCGGCGGTGGCGGCGTGTCCGGCGCGGTCGCGGTAGGTGAGGATGAGAGCGAGTTGATGCGCGGTGTCCAGCGTGCCTAGGGCGTTCTCAAAGTCGATCACTCGGACGTTGCGGGCGTCGGCGTCTGTCTCTCGGCGCTCTCTCCATCCGGCGTGTGTGAGGCGGGAGCTGCGCCCGCACTTGAGAGCTTTGCTTTCTACGGCCCACTGTCTGAGTCGGATAATTGCGAGCACTTGGTCTGAGGGTATGCCGCTCATGCTTCCTCCGTGTCGGTGTCGGCTGGTGGGTTTGTAGTGTCGAGATCGAGGCCGCAGCGACGGAGAAATTCTTCGAGCGGAAGGTCTGAAGGCAGCGCGGGGCATGGGTCGTTTAGGTGACGACCGCAGGCGATGAGCAAGTCTTTGAGGGTTGGGGGTTCGGGCAGTTCGACCGGGCGAGCGAGCCACACAAAAGCCTCGGGAGCGGGTAGGTCTTCTTTGGCTGCTTTGCGTTCGGAGGGTTCGGAGTCGGTGAGGGGTTCCACGGCGGGAAATATACCACAGGTTGTGGTCTAGCGTATGTGACACCACAACATGATGCGGTCTTGCCTAGAAAGTTACGTCCGGGTTGGCGGTGATTCAGGCGCAACCCACGAACTGGGTCACCATTCTTGGTCCTGACGCGCCTTTTGGGATCGTGAATGCTTACTCCGAGCAGCGGTCGCCTTTCTCATAACTTTCTCGACAACGGAAACAACCCAGAGCATCGCATACAAATCCGCAATACCGAAAGGTATGATAACGAGAACTGGAATCCATTTGGTGGTCCAGGGAATGAAAAGAATCAACGGGACATGAAGAGCCGCGAGGGAGGCCATGGTGATCCAAAACCACATTAGCCCCTTCAGCTTCCACCTCATTGCAACAGCTATAACGATCATCGTAACCGAGAAAACGGTAGGACGCGCAAGAGCCAACTTGCCAAAATGGTCGAGCAAGGCAGAAAGTAAGAATGCGCCGACCGGGATAAAAATATATCCCCATGACGGTATGCGCATTCGACGGTCTTCCGCGGTTATTACTTTATCTACTGGCATCCCAAATCGATTTTATTGCGCTGTTGTGGGTTCTGTATGGATCGTGGGCTACCCGTCAGTAACTCATTGAGCACTGGTGCGGGGGAAGTCGCACCAGCGGGTTAGGTGGTTGGGCAGGCGGCAAGGATGCGCGATGCAATCGCGCGGGCCTCTTCCCACATCTGCGCGGGGTCTTCTTCGGTGGCTACGTCCCAGAGGTCCATGGCGGCGTTGTGGAGGATTGCCACCATGCGGTTGCGGGCTGTGCTGGTGCCCTTGCTGGCGGCGGCGACTCTGCGTTGTGCATCGACTAGGGCTTGGGCTGCTCCGGGCCGGTGGGGGTGGCTGTAGTCGGCTGGCGTGGGGGTGGGGGTGGTCACTTTTTACGCTTCCTTTCGGTGAGTGTGCTTAGGGCAACTTGTGCGGCGTAGAGGAGTTGGGAGCCGTCGCGACCATCGAAGACTTCGAGCTGGATGCCCTGGGCAATGCACGCAATTGCGGCGCGAATGCCCGGTTTCGTGTCCATTTTCGGCATGGCCAGCTTGTAGGCAACGGAGGCCATGCGGAGCGCCTTTTGCGCTGTCAAGCCTTTGTTCTGGGCGACGGTGTAGGCGATGGACCATCGGTCTTTGCATTCGTTCATGGACTTCTCAATGCGGCTGGTGTTGTCGCGGGGCGGTGCGGCGCTGGCGCGGATCGTCGGGCGTAGAAGTAGGCAAGTTCTCATGCGGTGTGCTCCTTCCTTGGTGGAACGATGAACGGGCGCTTGATGGCTTCGAGGTCGGCCCGGTCGATGGGTTCTAGGTCGTGGTCGAGGTACCAGAAAGTTGATTGAAGGTTGCGGTGTCCAAGCATGGATTGGACCGTGCGAATGTTCTTGGTGTGGCGATAGAGCTGCACGGCGGCGGTGCGTCTGAGATCGTGCGGAACGATGCGCTTGTTGATGCCTAGCTCCTTGCGGAGTGTGGCGAGTTCGGCACGGAGCCGGTGTGCATCGACTACTTCGTGTTGGCGGTGGTGTTGGTGTTGCGGCTGGTCGCGTCGGCGCTGTTGCGTTATGAATGGCTCTCGGCTGGTGAGGTCGAGGGATTCGAGCGCGTCGGCGAGTTCGTCGGTCACTGGCAGTCCGACCTTTTCGTCGTACTTGGTTCGGAAGCGTAGCTCTCGGCGGTGTGGGTCGTAGTTGTGCGGTCGGAGTTCCACGGCGGTGCCGCTGCGAATGGCGAGGTCGGAGCACATGAGCAGCAGCAGGCGCAGCGTGGGGCTGGCTTGCTGCATGAGTGCGTCGATCTCTTCGCGCGTGGCGGTGACCGTCCTGGGCCTGATGCTGGTGAGGCGTGGAACGATGTGATCGAGCTTGGGCGCGCCGTCTTCTTCCCAGAGGACGCGCAGCATTCGGCGCAGCGTGTTGCACCGAACCGCGCGCGTCACATGGGCGTAGCGGGGATCGTTGCAGAGGTCGCCAGCTTCGTAGATGTGCGAGGGCTTTAGGTCTTCGGGCGCTTTGTCACCAGCTGCAGCGATGAGCGCGCGGGAGACTGCGGCTTCGCTGCTGTTGGCCTTGTTCGGCCCGAGCCACCGGGCGCGGAGTATCTGGGCAATGTTGCGGCCCGCGCCTGTCTTTTTGGGTGCGCCAGTTCCTTCTGTTCTTGCTCGAATTGGAGGGCGGCGCGTTTGCTGGTGAAGGATTTACGTTTGCGCGCGCCGTTGCGGTCGCGCCAGTCTGCGAAATAGCAGCCGTTCTTTTCGTACATGGGTCCGGTGTCCTTTATCTAATTTTCGCGGGATGGCCTCATTTGGTTTGGTAACCGGAGGACACCACGCGAAAATGCAAATTCCCGCATGGCTGCTGGGGATTTGCTCGCCTAGGACACCTAACATGGAATCAATGAATGTTGGTTCAACCAGCGTTGACTACCCACCTGCTTTGCAGGCCGGTTTCTATTGCTGACTGTATGGATGTTGGCGAGGAATTGCAAGTCTTGTGCGGGACCGCTCACTTGTGTTAGTAACTTGAAACCCTTTTGAGAATATGGTTCATACCGGGACTCGACTTCCATTTCACTTCGAAGTTGACGGAGATTTGTCGACGTGCGGCGCGTCTGTGGGACGAGGTTCGAGCGACAGCGAAGATGGCTTGCGAATCCACTATCCCGTCTTGCGGTCCTCTTCCAGAACTTCGTCCAGCATGCGGCTCAAATGCGCAGTGCGCATCTGGCCCTCGTTGGAGTCCACCACGGTCGTCTGGGAGAGTTCGTCGGCCAGGTTGAGCGCAGCCAGCACAGCCACGCGCAGTGAATCGACGGTACGTCCCTGCGACGCCACGGCCCGCATCTTGCTGTCGACCAGATCGGCAAGCTGGCGGATGTGATTGGGATCCTGTCCGCGCAAATGATAGGTCTGGTCGTAGATGCTGACCGTGGTGTAACCGGGAGTATTGGGCTGGATTTCGTTAGCCATCGAAAGTCCTCAAACCTCAAGAGCGTCGAGTTGCGAAAGCAGGCGATCGACGCGCTCGCGCACCTGGTCACGCTCGGCGTTGAGGGCGCATACTTCTTCCTGCAGCGATTTGACGAGCGCAAGCTGTTCGGCGAGTTGAGCATGGATGGTCTGGGCTCGATGCTCGGCGGCGGTGCGCGCCTGGCGTTCGCTTTTGACGACAGTAATGGTCCGGGCAATGCGTTCTTCGAGAGCGGAAAAATCGCTGCTGCTCATGGCAAGTTTTCCGAAGCTGTCTTGATCGTGTACTTCGGTGGGCTGCGTGTCGGGATGTTCCGCGATCTGGGATTCCAGGGATGATGGCGACATGAAGTAAACCTCCGCGCAAATTGCGCTCTATTCGGGAAGTATAGCTCCGAATGCGGTGGCAGACGATGAGGGAAACTTCGGTGAAACCGCCTGGCGCCGGCTCAGGATCGTAGACGCGCGCCGGATCGGTTGATCGCTTCGATTATTTGTGACTGGAACGACAGAACTTCTTCTTCGCGCAGGGTGCGGTCGGGTGCCTGAAAGGTCGCGCTGAGGAGGAGCGAATATTCGCGCGCACCAAGGCGAGCGTCGCGAAAGACCTCGGCAGAGCGCCACTCAACGAGCTCGGGAATCTCGAGCGATGCGAGCGCCTTGTCAATGCGCTCCCACGGAATGCTCTGGTCAAGCACCAGCGAAAAATCGCGCCGCACGGGTTGGAAACGGGAGATGTCGCGCGCGGCGGGATTACGCAACGGCAGTTTGTAGAGCCGATCGAGATAGATTTCGCCTGCGAGAACGGCGGCCTTGATCTTGCGGATGGCTGCCTGATGCGGATGCAGTTGCCCGAACCATCCTACGGTGAGGCCGTCGGCGACGACCCGCGCACTTCGATACGGATGCAGCCACGAAGGGACGAGGCCGGACTCGGGCGGGAATCGGTCGAAGTAGACCGTACGCATCTGGAAGCGCGAGAGCGTTTGTTCGACCACACCTTTCAGGTCCTGGAAGTCGATGTCGCGTGCGGGGTGAAGCGCGCTGATGTCAGGAAGAGTTCCAGCAGCGGCAAAAGAGAGCGCCGGCCGTTCGTCGACTCTCTCTGTGGTACCGCTGAAGACAGTGCCGAGTTCAAAGAGGCGCACGTCGCCGACGTCGCGATGGAGATTGCTCGCAATGGCTGCGAGCAAGCCTGGAATGAGCGAAGGGCGCAGCACACCAGCTTCTTCGTTGAGCGGGTTGCCGACCGGCACAACCTGGCCCGGGACTGGCGCTGTAAGCGCGGCATCGGGGGCAGAACAAAAGGTGCTGGCGATGGTTTCGTGGAATCCGGCCGCAAGCAGGGTGCGGCGGACACTGGATTCTGCTTCAGCCCACGGCAGGGCTTCGACTCCTCCGCCAAATGCTGGGAGCGTGTTGGCGAAGCGGTTGTATCCGTAGACGCGGGCGACTTCTTCGATGAGGTCGATTTCCCGTTCGAGGTCGAGGCGCCAACTGGGAAGCTGAACCTGCCATGCATTGGATTGCGAAGCGTAGCTGGAGAGTCCGCAACCGAGGCCCGCGAGGGTAGATTCGACAAAGGGCGCGGTGATGCCTTGCGAGTCTTCCGTCTTGCCAAGAATGCGATGGACTTCGCTGAGCGCGAGCGTGATGGGTTGGCGATTGGCGGTGCGAGCATCCCATGCAGGCACACGCACGTCGACAAGATCGCCTTCGATATGGCCGCCGCTGGCAAGAAGGATGCGGCTGACGATTGCAGACGCGACGGGGGCAGCATTGAAGTCGGCGCCGCGTTCGAAGCGGTGGCTGGCATCGGTGTGGAGGCCGTGGCGGCGCGCGGTGCGACGTACGGCCATGGGCTCGAACCATGCGGCTTCGACGAGGACGTTCTTCGTGTCGGGAGTGATCATCGTATCCCAGCCGCCCATCACTCCTGCGAGGCCCAGAGGTTTGACGTGATCGGCGACGACGAGGTCTTCAGGGGCGAGCGCGCGCTCAATACCATCGAGGGTTTTGAGCTTTTCGCCTTTGCGGGCTCGACGAACGATGACGCCGCCTTCAATCTTGTCGAGATCGAAGGCGTGGGTGGGCTGGCCCATTGCGAGCCATGCGAAGTTGGTGGCGTCGACGGCGTTGGAGATTTGTTTCTGCTCGAGGAGGCCGAAGTAGGTGGAGACTTCGGCACCGGGAAACCAGTCGCGCGAGTTGCCGATGGTGATGTTGCGGAGGACGCGGGCGGTGAAGCGGCCGCATGCGTCTTCGGCTTCGATCTTGACAGAGAAAGATCTCCCGGCTGGCTTATGTTCCGGCAATGTCACATTGAGCGGATTGAGTTGAACACCGTAGATGGTCGCGGCTTCGCGCGCAATGCCGTAGTGGTTCATGGCATCGACTCGGTTCGTTGTGATGTCCATCTCGAAGAGCGTGCCGTTCCCGGGGCCGAGGTCAAAGATGCCTTCTACCGCGATGCCGCGCAAGGTAAGGTCTTCGGCGAGTTGAGCGTCAGAGACGGAAAGCTCAGGTAGATAACCGCGAAGCCACTTAGTCAGAATTTTCATGCGAATTGCCCCAGAAACCGCATATCACCCGCGTAGAGCTGGCCGATTTCGCTGATGCCGTACTTCATCATGGCGATACGCTCGACGCCCATGCCGAAGGCAAAGCCGCTGATCTTCTTCGGATCGTAGGCGGGTTGCTTTTCTGCGGCGAATGCAAATACCGCTGGGTCGACCATGCCGCAACCGAGCAGTTCGATCCAGCCGGAGTGTTTGCACTTGCGGCAGCCTTTCCCGCCACAAAAAATGCAACTGATCTGCACGTCTGCCGATGGCTCGGTGAACGGGAAAAATGATGGGAAGAAGCGTGTTTTGACCGACGAGCCGAAGAGCGCCTTCATGGCGTGATCGAGCGTGCCCTTGAGATCGCTGAAGGTGATGCTGGTGTCGACGCAGAGGCCCTCGACCTGATGAAAGATGGCAGAGTGTGTGGCGTCCTGCGCTTCGTTGCGGTGGACCTTGCCGGGGATGACGATGCGTATGGGCGGCGGCTGCTTCTCCATGGTGCGCATCTGCACCGGCGAGGTGTGCGTGCGCAAGAGCAGGCGATCACGCTGCGAGCGACGTTCCTGATTCGCGATGACGAGCGTGTCCTGCGTGTCGCGCGCGGGATGGCCGGGCGGGAAATTCATCGACTCGAAGTTGTAGAAGTCGGTCTCGACTTCAGGACCGACGCCTACCGAATAGCCCAGAGCGGCGAAAACCGCAACGATTTCATTCATCGTCCGCGTAATGGGGTGTTCAGCTCCGGTGAGGCGTTGTGTACCGGGCAGGGTGATGTCGATGGCTTCGGCTGCAAGGGCCGCGTCGCTGGGACCGGAGCCGGCCGCTTTCTCGATGAGACCCTCGACGAGTTCCTTGAGTGTCTTGAAGCGCTCGCCTACTGCCTTCTTTGCGGAGGGCGGAGCCGCTTTCAGCCAGCGGGCCGAGACATCATTGAGGCGACCCTGTTTGCGGCCCACCCAGCGGAGGCGGAAGGCTTTGAGATCCTCGGGGCCGGAGATGGCTGCGGCTTCGTCCGTGGCCTGTTTAGCTAATGCTGCAAAGGCCTGGTCGAGAGCGGAGTCGTTGTACTCCGGCAGGTTCGGAATATCGTCGTTTGTCATTGCGAAAGCCAAGAATATCGTATTGCGCTGCGTGGGATTGAAACGGGACGCGAACAGCAAAACGGCCCGAAGCTAAGCTCCGGGCCGTTGATGAGGCTGATTGCAGCTCGGGCTTTAGGCGGCTTTGGTGCTGCTGGCGAGAGCGGCTTTGGCCTGCTCCACCAGCTTGGTAAACGCCGCTGCGTCGTGAATAGCGATGTCGGAGAGGACCTTGCGGTCGAGCTCGATGCCGGCCTTCTTGAGTCCGTTGATGAATTGCGAATAGCTGGTGCCGTTGAGCTTGGCGGCGGCGGAGATGCGCACGATCCACAGGGAGCGGAACTGGCGCTTTTTCTGCTTGCGGCCGGTGTAGGCAAACTTGAGGCCGCGCTCGACGGCTTCCTGCGCTGCCTGGTAGAGCTTGGATTTGGTAAGGAAGTAGCCGCTCGCCCTTTTCAGGATTTTCTTGCGGCGGTCATTCCGCTTGGTACTACGTTTTACGCGGGGCATTGGTGTTCTCCATTTTGCGTTCGTTGGTCATCGCGGCTGGAGGCAGGAGGCCAGACTTTGGGGTCTGGCGTTAAACCTCTTCACTCGCTCGTTCAAGCCTGAATCTCTCGCCGGTCAGGACGCTTTTCATTCCGGCGGGGCCCTTTTGGACCATCTGCATTTTCAGCGACACCCTTATCGAGAAGGCTGCCGCACGCAGTGCTCAGGCGTAGGGAATCATGCGCGCTACCTTCGCGTAGTCGCCATCGGAAACAAGCACCATCTTGCCGAGCTTGCGTTTCAATTTTGGCGATTTGGACGAAAGAATATGGCGCGTCTTGGTCTGGTGCCGCTTGATTTTGCCGGTACCAGTCTTGCTGAAGCGCTTCTTCGCGCCCGTATGGGTTTTCAACTTGGGCATTCTTTTTCTCGTTTTGGATGAGGCCTGATGGCCACACCGAACGCCTCGCGAAACAGGGGTTTCCCGGTCTCTGGAAAGGCTCTTATGAGTATAACCCAAGTGGAGTTACGATAAAATGGCGTGGCGCCGGGTGATGCGATGAAGAAGAGTTTATCCGTCACAGCAGAATCATTACATGGACCGCTAAACTCGCGCCCATGGAGTTCAGGCAGTCGTCTATCCTGATTGTAATCAAGGTACTACATACGGCGACGTGGCTGGGCCTGGTTATATGTATCGTGGCCGTTCCAATTGCGGCGGAATTTGAGGACTTTCGGGTTGCAGCGCTTCTGAGCGGGGTAGTTCTGGCGGAGTGCGTGATTCTGGCCATAAACCGGTGCCGTTGCCCTCTTACGAATCTGGCTGCGGGGTTCACCGCAGAGCGCGCCGAGAACTTCGACATTTACCTTCCACTCTGGGTGGCCAGGTACAATGAGGTCGTCTTCGGATCGCTGTTTGTTGCGGGCGAGATTTTCGCGCTCCTCCGGTGGTTCAGGTTCCGGTGAACATCGGCGGGAAGACTACCATTGCGCCGGCGCTGTCGATAGTGGCGCGGTTGGCGAGAACGTTGCGGTGATGAAGTTGACGATGCGCTGGCGGACGTCAAAACCGTGCCAGGGCTCGGGCGATGGGTGGCCGAGCATGCCGATGGCGAGCGGACCGTGGTTCTCGCGCGGATAGGTGACGAGTTCGACGGGAACGCCCTCCTGGCGAAGGGCCCGGTACATTTCCTCTGACTGGCCGAGAGGGTCGGTTGTGTCTCCCTGACCCTGGATTAGCAAGAATGGAGTCTTCGCATGTGCGGCGCCAGCGAGCGGGCTCTGTCGCCATGCATCGTTCATGTGCTCCCAAGGTTTGCCGAAGTACCAGCGGTCGTACCACGAGCCTCCTTCCGTGCCGTATTCGCTAAACTGATCGATGACGGGCGCGCCGCTGATTACGGCTTTGAATCGGTCGGTCTTGCCTTCAACGAAGCCGGCCATTTCGCCGCCGTAGCTGTATCCCATCAGCGCCATGCGCGTGGAATCGATGGGGTAGTGGGCAAGAACGTAGTCGACACCGGCCATCACGTCCTGGTAATCGCCGCCACCCAGGTCGTTCTTATTGGCAGCTGCAAATTTGACGCCGTAGTTGGAGGAGCCCCGCGGGTTGGGGCGAAGGACGGCCCAGCCATGGCCGATGAGAAAGTCGGCGAAGGGATCGCTTCGGTCTTCCCACGCGCCGAAGGGACCGCCGTGGACGTCGACGACGAGCGGCAAATTTGCGGAACCGGAGTCTGGCGGGAGATAGAGCAAGCCTTCGATCGTGAAAGGGCCTGACTTCCAGCGAACGAGTTGGGATGCAACGGTGCGAAGGTTCGCCGGCGCCAGATCGGGTGTGGGAAGGACCGTGCAGGGATCGCCAAGCTTTGCGGAGTAGCAGAGTTGCATCGGATGCCCGCCGGAATCGGCGAGCCATGCCCATCCGGTTTGCTTGCGATTGGTGCTGAGGCCGGAGACGACGCTTGCGCCGAGATCGATGGGCTTGATTTCAGGTTTCGCGGAGTTGGCCGGTACGCGGACGATTGAGCTATGCGTACCGATCGCGGCGGGAGCGATGATTGAGCCGTCCTGTGCGAAGTAAATTCCCTGCCCTCGAAACTGACCGGCAAATCCGCGAGTGAGGTCCTGAGGTTTCGCGCCTGTGGACTCCATGTTGAGCAAGTAGAGATCGTCGTAGCCCGGCGGCGCGTCATCGGGTGTGGCCGCAGCAAAGACGAGGGAACTGCCGTTGGCGTTCCAGTTGCCGCCGCTGATGGTAGCGGGAACCGATTCGAGCTTTGTGGCTTTTACACCGGCGGTGAGGTCGACGATCCATGCAGCCCCCGCGGGACCGAGATCGGATACGTCGTTCGGCGCTTCGGTCACGACGAAGAGCCGGTCGGCAGACGGAGCCCAGACGGCTCCGTGTACATCGGGTGGAACCTCGATGGTTTTCAGATCGCCGTTGATTGCGCCGTCAGTCTTGAGCGTTGCGAGGTAGAGGCGAGTGAGGTGCTTCTCGTGGTTGATCCAGGAGGCGTCGATCTTGGCATCTTTCTGCTTCTTTTCGCCGGGCGTTTCTGGATCGTGGGCCCAGAGCGCGAGGTATTTGCCGTCGTCGCTCATGGAGAAGCCGGCAACGTCGATGGCGAGCGGTTCGACTTTGTTCTGGTCGGGCTTCTTCTCGTCTTTCTTCTCGCTAGTGACGGGCGCGGGCGGCGGGTTGATGGCCTCCTTGTCTTTCGAGACGTCGACGGGAGGGAGGATCTTGAAATCGTAGGGGGAGGCTTCGCCGCCGCGCAGATCGAGGCGGAACAGTTGCGTGTGTTCTCCGCGTTTGGCGAGGAAGAAAATCGCCGAGCTGTCCGGCGCCCACTGAGCGTTGTGTTCGCCGCGCTTGTCGGCCGGAGGCGAGAAGGTAAGCTGACGGGGTTTGTCGGTGCTGTCGACCGCAGTCGAAACAATCCAGAGATGGCTTCCCGCGCCGTCAGCCGTCGCATGCGTTACGGTGAAGAGCACGTTTTTGCCGTCGGGCGAAAGCAGGGGTGCAGAGAGAGCCTTGAAATGGCGCAGGTCTTCGTTCGTCGGAAAGTGCGGAGCGGGTTGCGACGAGGCCGCTGGGGGAGCACCTGATTGAGCGGCGAGAAACGCGGAGGCAACGGCGCAGCAGACGAGGGGAAGAGCGAGCCTGAATTGAAGCATGGGAGCAGAATACAACGGCGAAGCCATGAGCGCAGCTGAGTACTACGAGCGCTATGATTCGATGCATGGAAGTATGTCGCGATGAGTCAGTATTCGATTGGATTGCGAAAGGACGGGAGCCATTCGTCGTGCGAAAGACGGACGAACCATGGCCGGGCTGCAGAGTACGTAATCTCATCCCAGACGTCTTTGAGAGCTATGCAAAAATTCTTCACAGAATTGAGGCGAAATACGCATACGTAGACAATCCACTGTCACCGGAAGAAGAGCTGATAATGCAGATTCCGCAGAATTCCCCTCTTCGCACTCTCATCCTGGAGCGCCGGGAGAGCGCTGAAGCTGGATATGCGCGTCTCCGGTGGAGAAAGCTGGCGGAGGCGCTGGGTGTTCCTTTTGCTGCCGGCATCACATGGAATTGGTTTCGCGCTCTGGAGAGGGATCTGGATTGGCCACGGTATTTGTTTGGCCCTGGTGAGGGCTACCTAGAGGACGAGGAGTACAAGGAACTGGCATGGCTGCTGGAGGAGGGATTGAGTTCACATTGTTACTACCGATCGGCCGACATTCCATACATCGCTACCGACCAGCGGTTGCTGTTTCGGGGGAGCGCGCAGGAAGTATGTACGATCCCGGTGCAGCAGAGTTGGAATGCGCCTGAGTATTGGTGGTCCTCTGAACTCGAATGGTGTGTCTGCTCGGATTACGATCTTAATTTCACGATTGTGGCTGGTCCGCACAGTTTGATCGCAGGAGTTCTTGCGAGCACTATTCTTGAGGCAATCGAGGTGCCACCAGATTTGCGTCTGGATGATTTCACGCCAGTTCCCGACCAGGTTGACGACGCGATGTAGTGCAAACGCAAAGGCCGCCTGCTTGAGGCGGCCTTTGAAGTAACTTGGACCGTGCTTATTGCGCTGGCGGCGCCGGGGGGCGCGCTTGCTGCGGTTGCTGTGGAGGCGCGGGCGGCTTCGGTTTCTGGCCTTCAGGGCGCTTGCTGGGCGCAATAATCGCGTGCAGGATGGTGCCTTCCATGCGCGGCATGAACTCGACTACGCCCATTTCGCCAACGTCCCGGATAAAGCGGTTGATGATGTTGTAGCCGAGGTCGCGATGGGCCATCTGGCGGCCGCGGAAGCGAAGACTCGCCTTGACCTTGTCCCCGCCCTGCAGGAACTTGACAGCCTGATTCTTCTTGGTCTGGTAGTCGTGCTCGTCGACGGTGACAGAGAATTTGACTTCCTTGACGACGATGATTTTCTGCTTTTTCTTGGCGGCGCGTTCCGACTTTTCTTTCTCGTAGAGAAAGCGGCCGTAATCCTGGATGCGGCAGACAGGCGGGATGGCGTTGGGTGAGACTTCGACCAAATCGAGGCCGCGCTCTCGTGCGATTTTGAGCGCTTCGAACGGAGCCAGGATTCCCATTTGTACACCGTTTTCGTCGATCACGCGGATTTCGCGGGCGCGAATGCGATCGTTGATGCGGATAAAAGACTTAGCCGAGCGTTTATCGAGTGCGATGGTACATCCTCCAAAGTGGTTGTGCGCCTTATTCCGGCGAGCTTCCGGCCTTCAAACGGGGCGCGCGAACGCACCCTGAGTATAGCACTGGTTTGATGCCAAAGCCGACCGGAGCGCTCAGGATTAGAAGGCGGTTTCGAGAGCTCATTCGGGCGGAGGGACCGCAATGCCGGCGGCAGGTATTGCGTGCAGGGAGTTGTCCGCGCTCAGGCCGGTCACGCGCAGCCGGAGGAGTCGATTGGCTGGGATCGCGGCATCGAGTTCAACGGGGAAGAAATTTTCAGTCAGGGCCGATGTGCATCCGTTGGAGGCTACTGTGGGTGGGGTGTGAAGAGTGATGGCTTCGAGTTCGGTTCCGATGAACTGCTGCCGGTGGGTGCTGGTCTTTTCTGCTGATAGTGCGCGAAGAGCCGCCATGCGCTGGTTGACGATCGAAGTTGGAACTGGCGTTTCGGCGTGGAGTTTCCCTGCGTAGGTGCCGGGGCGGGGCGAAAACGGGAAGAGATGCAGGTAGCCGAAGGGAAGCGCGCGAATGAAGTCGCAGGTTTCCTCGAATTCGCGGTCGGTTTCGCCGGGGAATCCGACCATGACGTCGGCGCCGAGAGTGAGCGAAGGGCCGGCTGCCTTCAGTAATTCAGAGACCTTGTCGGCATAGTGCCAGGGACGATAGCGGCGATACATGCGGCGCAGCACGGAGTCGGATCCAGATTGGAGCGGAAGGTGCGCATGACGTGCGAGCCTTTGGCCGCCGTATTCGGACATGAGACCGATGAGGTTTGCGTCCCAGTCCATCGGCTCGATGGAGCTCAAGCGCAGTCTTGGCAGGCTTGTTTGTTCGAGGATTGCGCGAACGAGCGCGGCGAAGGTGCGGATCGGCGTGTGGGCGGGACCGAGGTCGCGGCCCCAGCGGCCGAGGTTGATTCCAGAGAGCACAAGTTCGTTGCCGCCAGCGGCGACGAAGCTGCGGACGTGGGACAGAATCGATTCGGCGGGGAGACTGCGGGAACTGCCGCGCGTCTGGGGGATGACGCAGAAGGAGCAGCGGTTCGAACAGCCCTCCTGGACCTTGAGATTGGGGCGGGTCTGCGCGCCGGGCGCAATCGGCGCTTCTTCGAGGAACGAGTGGGCGAAGGTGTCGTCGACGAGGATGGGAGGTTGATTGCCCGAGGCTGCGAGCAACGTGGAGATGCTGATGATCGACGCGGAATCGGGAGGAGCTGAAGCCCCAGAATTCGTCGGGGTTTTGTCGGCACTCGACCCATTTCGTGGGTTTCCCGAGTCGTGCCCTGATACGGACGAAAGGTGGAGCGCAAGATCGGGAGCGAGGGCCTTGTGGCTGTTGCCGATGACGGCGGCGACGCCGGGCAGTTCGGCTAGTTGTTCCGGTGCACGCTGGGCGTAGCAGCCGGTGGCAACGATGCGGGCTTCGGGGTTGAGGCGATGCGTACGGCGAATGTAGGCGCGGGCTTCGCGATCGGCTTCTGCGGTGACGCTGCAGGTGTTGACGATGACCACGTCGGAGACGGCTGACGGACTTTCGGATGCTCCGGAACCGCGCAGAAGAGAAGCGATCGCTTCGCCGTCGGCGCGGGCGGCGCGGCAGCCGAAGTTTTCGATGTGGAAAGTGGGCGGCACATGGTTAGTTTAGCGAAGTTCGAATCGGCGAAAGAAGCAGATTCTTCGCAACTTTTGTGAACTGCGGGGCAGAACGTTTAGCGCGCAGCAGCGAGGGCATCGTGCGTCTTTTTGCCGGCGAGGACGATTGCGAGGTACCCCTATTATGCCGTCTCTTTAGGTAAGTAATTTGTTTTCTGAAGGTTCTGGCGGAGCCTCGCCGCAAAGATTTCCTGCCATTGGGCTTAGCTGTAGAGGTTCGGAAATACAGGGGTTAACTGGTTTCGATGGTTCACGAGCATTTTCTTGTAATGAACAAACGGATCCGTTGTTCTATTTTTCCGCATGGCACCAGTCCGGCACCGCTCTTCTAAATCCATTATGAAGAAATCGGAGAAATAACCTGCAAACAAGGCGAAGAAAATTCTGCGGTTGTAATCAATTCATTTGCGCGGAGTTAGAGAGGAACCGGAGCACGGTGGCATCGGTCTCGGCTCTTGACAGCGCGGGATGATGTCCGCGGGATATGCAGGAACCCTTGGGGCAGAATGGGGCCTACACCGTCGCCCAAAACAAAGGACTCAGCGCGCAGAAGGCGCTCCGCATGGCCTCCGTCGCCTACAAACTGGCCATGCCCAAGATGGACACAAGGCCCAGCATTCGCGCCGCAATTGCGTGTATTGCCCAGGGCATCCAGCTCGAAGTATTCGACGGTCGCGACGGCTCCCAACTCCTCTACGCCGCACAGGTTGCACTCTCCACACTCACCGAAAGGAAGCGCAAAAAATGACCACCCCCACCCGGGGCCCCCGCGAACAGGTCTTCGTTCGTGGGGTGGACCCTACCCCCATGCCAGCCGACTACAGCCACCCACACCGCCCCGGAGCTGCCAAAGCCCTAGCCGACGCACAACGCAGAGTCGCCGCCGCCGTCAAGGGCACCACACCGGCCCGCAACCGAATGGTGGCGATCCTCCACAACGCCGCAATGGATTTGTGGGACGTAGCCACCGAAGAGGACGCCGCCCAAATGTGGGAAGAAGCCCGCGCGATTGCATCGCGCATTCTAGCCGCCTGCCCAACCGCCTAACCACCTGGTGCGACTTCCCCCGCACACAACCCTTCGAGAGCTGACGAATCCTAGGGCAACTATGTACTTGCCCACACACGGGGGCGACGATGCAGAATAATCCATGCCTTCCAGTCAAGTTGCCGCCATCATCCTCTTTTGGGCGCAAGTCGTTAGCGGGGCCGCAGGCGCAATTTTCATTGCGCAATTCGCATTTGGGCAATGGAAGCAAGTTGGGAAAGTGGACTTGACCTCACTTCTGTCCATCCATCCGCGGTGGGTCGTTGGATTGATGGCGTTTTCCCTAGTTGCTGGCATCTTCGGCCTGTGGCTCACGTATCGCATTCCTCGCCCCGAGAGACCCGTCGCCTGCCTTCCTGTTTCTTCAAAAGCAGATCCAAAGCCTGAGACCATTGGACCGCAGAGCCCATCGCAATCGGATACAAATCAACAAGCGTCGAAACAACAGCATTTAAATACGAAAACTCAGCGCACACATGCTTCGCCGAAAAATCCACCGATGGGTGGAGTCGCACAAGACGGGAACGGGAACCAGCAAACTGTGACTCAAGCACCAGTTTCGCAAGCGAATAGCGGGGGTTGTAACCAGCAGGTCGTCGGCGGCAACAACAATAGCAATATCTGCGCTCCTCCCGCACGCACATTGACCGCTGACCAGAATTCCAGGCTCGCTGCCGCAGCGGATGAGATCCCCAAGAGCATCATGGTTGTTATTGGCTCTGCAGACGATGGCGAGTCCCAGAGCTATGCGGAGGAAATACGGAAGATTTTTGTGCAACATGGAACAACTCGCGCTCGTGGAACACTTTTTGGGTGGCATCCTAAAGGCGTGTTCATCGTGGTCAATCCTGATGACGATGCATCGTTTGCGCAAAAACTCGGCTATGAGATGGATCAATTTGGCTTTTCTATTAAGCAGGTGGATATAGACCCCAATGTGAAGAAAGGCGAAATTCATATTCTCGTTGGAGACCAATAAAACAACGACGCCCTAGCCCAGCATATTGTGGTGTCACATCCGCGACACCACAACCTGTGGTATATTTCCCGCCGTGGAACCCCTCGCCGAAGTAGACCCCGCAGACCGCAAAAGCGCCCGAGCTGAGACGCCCGCCGCCGCCGCCGCCGCATGGCTCGCCGACCCTCAGCCACCCCCGCCGCCCCTCTCCCTCACTCAGCACATCGCCCACGAAATCGCCGAAGCCATCGGCTGGCCCACTGCGAAAGTCGAGGACGCAATCACCGCACTCCACACCTACCCCAACGAGCACCACACACCCGAGGACACCGAAGCATGAGCGGAATTCCGTCCGACCAGGTACTAGCCATCCTCCGACTTCGCCAGTGGGCCGTAGAATCCAAGGCCCTCAAATGCGGACGCACCACCCGACTGACGCGCGCCGGGTGGCGCGAACGCCGCGAGACAGACGCAGACGCCCGCAACGTCCGCGTGATCGACTTTGAGAACGCGCTAGCCACGCTGGACACCGCGCATCAACTCGCCCTCATCCTCACCTACCGCGACCGCGCAGGCCACGCCGCCACCGCCGCCGCCCTCGGCTGCTCCACTCGGACACTGGCGTACATGCTGCCAGCAGCCCGCCGCAGACTAGCCGACGTCCTAGACCGCCGCGACCTGCTGTAGCTCACAGAATTCGTCGTACACTTGGAGAGCCCTATGCCGCGCGACCTCCGAGACCTGCAAGAGATTCCTGACCACGTGCGAACCGGTTTCGATACGTGGCGCGGTGCTGCTTTTGTCTGGAAGCAGTGGGACCGCCCGAATGAGAACTGGACACACGACCATTGTTGGTTTTGCTCTGCGTGCATCTGCGACCATCGCACCCGTTTTCCGGAATGGAAGTCTGCTCACGAGGAGCGCGGTTGCTATCGGCATGCCTACTACGCGGAGCAGAAACGGGACGTCTATCTGTGGGTGTGCCGCAATTGCTTCAAGCGTCTGAGAGCGGAGTTCGGCTGGACAGTTGCAGGCCAGGACGCAGAGCCCGAATAAAAGACCATAGATAAACCAAGCTCACCAGCCTATACGCGGTGCTCCCGGCGCTACGCTCCGGTCGGGCTCGCCGTTCGTGCTTTCCGCGCGCTATTGTTCTTCGTGAGTGGCGGGTGGGGGTTCGTGGTTTCCCACCCAAGCCGCAAAAGACGCGGCTTGAATGGTGCACCCGGCTGGCGCCGCTGGGGCTGGTGATTTTGTGGGTTGCTGGCGGCAGGGGTTCCGGCGCGGAAGGCGGCGGGGGTGAATCCGGTGGAGGCGTTGCGGGCGGAGTAGAGCGAGTTTTCATACAAACGAGAACACGTCTTTGTCGCCGCCCGAATTGAAACGATCTCCCTTCGTGAAGCACTTATATGCAGCGCAGTATCCGAAGGAGAGCAAGTATGGCCCGCATTGCACTCGAAAAAGAGATCAACGTCAGGACCTTTCCGCCACCGCCCCGTGGATTTGATCCGATTACAGCAAGTTCCAAAGAGCTTCTCAAGCACGGATTCCCGGCGCGGCCGGTACATCCGAAACATCTGAAAGAATACCGGCGCTTGTTCGGAGCGATGAAGAACCGGTTCACTTACATCCAGCCAAAATTCCGGGTCAATCCGAACAGGAGACATGGACCTCCCTCCAGCCGGAATTTTGGAAATGAAGTGAACGTACAGCCCGCAACCGGCACCGGAAATGAATACAGTCCGATCTGGTCGGGCAGTCTCGCCTTTCCTCCTGCAGGTGAGTCGTTCCGGTGGATTGTGGGCGAATGGACCGTTCCCAATGTGAATGCACCCGATGACGGCCGCACCTATTATTGCGCGACCTGGATCGGGATCGACGGGGATGCCAGTGTGAGCAGCGAAGACGTGTGCCAAGCCGGGATCAATATGGATGTGACCAGGAATGGCGATAATGTGACGCTGAACTGCTCTGCTTGGTGCGAGTGGTTTCCAGGTCCGGAACTCGAGATTCCGAACTTTCCCGTTACGTTTGGAGACACCGTCGCCATAACCATATGCACTGCGGGCGCTGGAGCGACGGAGGCGACGATCTTTTTTGCCAATGTTACGGCCGGGCACGGGACGTCATTCATTCTGGATGCGGGGCAGTTTTCTGACGGCAGCCAGATCAGTCTCGTGGGAGACTCTGCGGAGTGGGTTGTGGAGCGGCCCGAGGTGAACGGTTCCACCGCGTTGCTTGCGGATTATGTGCAGCTGTTCTTTTCAGGATGCGATGCGGTCTCGTACGCGCCCGACGGAAGCAGCAGCACAGTTGCGGGCGGCGGCACCGAGATCCATATCGATATGCTTCCGTTCGGGGCAAACGCACCCGATGGATTTTTGTCGCGCGGCATACTTGTTGCCGACACGGTTGTGGAGTGCCAATTTATCGCCACGGGCGATGGAGGCTGATGGTGAGGGCTCTTTCAGCGGAAAGAGACCGGCATAGAGAACCGCGGTTCTTGTTCTTGCTTTCCCACCCATGACTGCGTCATGGGATGGGGCACCCGGCGTTCAGTGCACCACCAGGAGGCGAATCAGTGCGAAGGCGAATGCAAATGTAAAGCCGTATGCGAAGCTCTCGATTTGAACCGGGGTCTTTCCCCTGCGGCGAACTGTGCGGCCGACGGATTTGTGCTGAGTAGGCTGCGTCAAAAAGCAGATCCTTCGCGTCGCTTACCCCACGAATGCTGTGCGTTCACGGGGCCCCAAGCTGCTCCGCCCAGGATGACAACTCGTTGTTTTGGTTGCATCTCCGTTTCCGTTGTATGTCTGTTTTGATTGTCCGTACGGGAGAGTTGCAGCAGAGGCAGAACGGCCACCCTTGCGGGTGGCCGTTGTTGTGTGCCGATGAACGAGCTACTTAGACTCGCTCTTGCGCCAGTTGATGAGGTCGCCGAGGGTGGTGGTGCCGCTGGAGACGGACTGTTTGTGGCCGCCGCTGCGTGCTTCCGACTTGTAGTCCTGTACCTCGGAGCGGCTGGCTTCGTGGCCGGAGACCGCGCGCAGGCTGAGGCCCACCTTTTTCTCTTCGACGTTGATCTTGATGATCTTGAAGTCGTGCTCCTGACCGGCTTCGAGCTTGGAGGGCTCGCCGGGCATTTCGCTGGCTTCAGAGATGTGGCAGAGGCCTTCAACGCCCTCGGCGATTTCAACGAAAGCGCCGAACTGCGCTGTCCTGAGGACCTTGCCGTGCACCTGATCGCCAACGCGGTGGGTAGCGAAGAAGCTTTCCCAAACATCGGGTTGAAGCTGCTTGATGCCCAGGGACAGGCGGCGGTTCTGCGGCTCGACGCCGAGAACAACTGCCTTGACCTTCTCGCCCTTCTTGACGATTTCAGAGGGATGTTTGACGCGCTTGGTCCAGCTCAGGTTGGAGACGTGGACGAGGCCGTCGATGCCATCTTCGATTTCGATGAAGGCGCCGAAGTCGGTGAGGTTGCGAACGCGACCCTCGACCACGGTTCCGGCGGGATAACGCTCAGTGAGGTTCTCCCAGGGATTCTCCATCAGCTGCTTCATGCCGAGGGAAATGCGGCGGTCGGCGGGGTTGACGCTGAGGACAACCGTGTCGACCTCGTCGCCGGGCTTAACCAGCTTGGAGGGGTGCTTGAGGCGCTTGGACCAGGTCATCTCAGAGAGATGAACGAGGCCTTCGATGCCCTGCTCGAGCTCGACGAATGCGCCGTAGTCGGTGACCGAAAGAACGCGACCGTGTACGTGTGCGCCGACGGGATAGCGTTCAGAGGCATCGAGCCACGGATCAGGCGTGAGCTGCTTGAAGCCGAGCGAGACGCGCTGCTTGTCTTTGTCGAACTTGAGGACCTTGACCTGGATCTCATCGCCGACGTTGACCAGATCGCGGGGATGGGTGAGGCGTCCCCAGCTCATGTCGGTGATGTGGAGCAGGCCGTCGATGCCGCCGAGGTCGACGAACGCGCCGTAGTCGGTGAGGTTCTTGACGGTGCCGGTAAGGATGGCGCCTTCGCCCAGATGCTCGAGGGTGGTGGAACGCTTGGCGTTCTGCTCTTCTTCGAGGATCTCCTTGCGGGAGACGACGACGTTGCCGCGCTTCTTGTTGAGCTTGATGACGCGGACTTCAATTTGCTGGCCGAGGTAGCCGTCGAGGTTGCGGACGGGACGGATCTCAAGCTGCGAACCGGGCAGGAATGCTTTGAGGCCGATGTCGACGGTGAGTCCACCCTTGACGCGGCTGACGACGGTTCCCATCATCGGGGTCTTATCGTTGGCGTGCTTCTCAATGGTGTCCCACACGCGGAGGCGCTGGGCCTTCTCGTAGCTGACGAGGTAGCCGCCTTCGGGCTCTTCGCGTTCGATCACCACGTCGATGACTTCGCCGGGCTGGAACTTTACCGCGCCGGTGTGATCGAGGACCTGTTCGATGGGCACGAGGCCCTCGGACTTGAGACCTACGTCGACAACCAAATGTTTTTCAGTCTGCTTGAGGACGGTGCCGGAGACGACTTTGTCGCCATAGGCTTCGACGGCAGCAGCTTCAGCGGCTTGCTCGCGCTCAAAGGCTTCGAGGGCAGCTGAGAAATCATCAGCAGCAGAATCGGCGCTGTGTTCGGACGGCGCGTGCGCAACGTGAGCGACGGGCTCTTGAAGTTCCGCGTGCTCGGGTTGTGCGGGAGCGGCCTGGGCTACAGGCTCGGTTGAGGCATCGGCGTCCAGCGCTTCTGTTTCGACAGCAGTTCGTGCTTCGGCGGTCTCTGGGTTGGACGTGGATTCGGACGAAGGAGCATCGAGCTCCGTCGCAGGCTCTAGGGTAGGTGTTTCGAGTTCGGTGTTCAGGGTTATGCTCTCGGGTTCGGGATTGAGGACGTTTGGCATGACAGCAGCTCCGATTCATTTGCCCGGCGACGGTGTGCAGTCGACGGTTGGCATGTGCTCACCGCGGTGGCGAGGCAATGCCGGTGGCCGAGACCTCGGCAACCGGGAGCCATTTCCGTGGGGTATCCAGAGAGACGGGGCTTCAGCCAGAGAGCTGGCGGTAAAGCGACTCGTCTCCTTCAGGAAACACCAGGCAGGCAACGGCTGGCGGAGGGCGGCCGCAGCTAACTGCTGGAATCCGCGCAGGAAGCTACGCTTCTAAGTGTAGCAATGGTCTGTTTTCCCCGTCAATGCAACGATTTGAGTGATGTGAATGGCGGATGACAAAGTGCAGCGAAGGTGGTGCAGTTCGCCGGAGATTTGGTTGGGGTTAGGGATGGGGTGTGACGTTGAATACAGGTGTGGACGATTCTGACGCGCAAACAAGCGCTGGTGTGGGGCGCATCGGAGAGAATCGCGACGGAACAGCACACTATACTTGGGTGCGACGGAGACGGCGGGCAGAAAGGATTCGCGGCGAAGCCTGAAGATGGATCAGCTCTGGAGTCCATGGCGATTTGCGTATGTGACGACGGCGGATGGAGCACCTCGTCCCGGTGTGCCGGCACGTCTGAATGCGTGGCCGGGGGACCTGAACTGCGTGTTCTGCAACCTGATTGCCAGCGTCGATTACGCCATTGAGCACGGAATGACTGCCGACGAAGCTGAAGAAGCGGGTGGGCTGGTCAAGCGCGGAAAACACTGTTTCATTTGCCTGAATGCCTATCCGTATACGTCGGGGCATGTGATGGTGATGCCCTACGCGCACCTGGACCGCATCGCCAAACTCGAGGCGGGTCCCGCCCATGAACTGATGGACCTGGCGCAATTGACGGAGCGTGCGCTGGAGCAGCTTTACCTGCCTCATGGATTCAATTTCGGATTGAATCTGGGACAGGCGGCTGGAGCGGGGGTTGCAGGACATCTGCACATGCATGCGATGCCGCGCTGGATCGGCGATACCAACTTCATGACCACCGTGGCGGAGACGCGGGTGCTGCCGGAAGACCTGGGCACAACCTGGAAGCGGCTTCGGGCCACGTTTGCAGGGTTGGAAAAAACGTAGCGATGCTTCCACGCGCGCGCCAAGTACAAACTCCGGGTCTTTCCCGCCAGCGAGACGAGCACATGGCAACTTGAGTTGCGCCCGGGATACGCAACCAAACGGATGCATTTCCCAGGAGCGTCTGTCTCGATGGGCGCTATTTCTGGCGGTTTCTCAAGGCGGCGAGGGACGCCGCAAACTCCTGCCATTCATCCTTTGCAGGCGGACCGGGCTTAGCCGCGGGTACTTCCGCCTTAAGCGGTTTGCCACTTAGCTGGGTGACGGTAGGAGGAATTTCAACGGCGATCCTTGGCACCGGAGGCGTGCGGGGCGCGGGCGGCGGCGCGCTTGCATGAATCGCAACTGGAGGATCTTGCTCTGTCTGCTTCATCCGTTCCTCGATCGACTTGAGCAGATTCTCGACTGTCTTATCGGTCGATTCAGGAGCCGGCGCCTGTCTTTTTACGGGTAGTTTTTCTTCGAACTGCGTGCCGTTTCCGGCCAGGTTTGACGTGGCCCTGCCGCCTGCGGGACCGCGTCTTCTCTCCGATTGCAATTGCTCAAGCTGTTCGCGCAAACGTGGAACTTCATCGGCCCGGCCACGCAATTCAGCGAGTTCCTGCATCTTTTCGTCGAGTTCTTCACGCACGGAGAATTCACGTGCGTCTGCGGAGATGCGCGCCTTATCGAGCGCATCTTCAATCTGCGACCTGACGTTGGAACGGCCCCAAAAATATCCGCAAAGCAGACAGATCAGGCCAGTTCCAAGTGCGACCGCACAGACGAATATCAACGAACTTCCCACGTTTGCCGTTGCCCTAATCCTATATTTAAGCGGAACGGGGGTGCCATTGCGGCGGGGTAACAGCTACTTTTCGGGACGAAGGTAACGGGAGAATCCTGTAATCCGGGACTGGCTGAAGGATTCTGATATTGCAGGCGATATCTGGACTCTAATTATCCATTAATTTTCTCGTGCGTCCGGCATTGGGAAACGTTATTCGGTTCCAGAGGGCGAGCTGATCTCATCCGCTTCAGCCGCAAGGGCCAACTCCTCCTGGTCTACAGCTGCGCGATCAAGAATCTTCCTCGGGATTGATTTGTTGGTAGGAATACCGAGTTGCTTGAGCTTTTCGACCTGGCCTACAAGGTTTCCGGGGCTCTCTACCAGTTTTTTCCATGCCAGCGAATAATTCTGGTCGGCTTTACGGATGCCATCGCCGATCATTTCCATGTCGGTGACGAATCCGACGAATTTCTCGTAGAGCTTTGTGCCCCGATCCATAACTTTTTGCACGTTGCGTGCCTGGCGTTCCTGCTGCCACAGAACGTTGATGATGCGGATGACATAGAGCAGCGTGGTGGGGCCGGCGAGCAGGATTCCCTGCTTGTAAGCGTCGGCCCAAAGTTCGCCGTCGGACTGCAGGGCCATCAAGAATGCGGGCTCGACGGGGACGAACATCACGACAAAGTCAGGAACCTCGATGCCGGGAAGATTGTGGTAGCCCGCCCTGGCAAGACCGGCAATGTGCCCGCGCATGCTTACCAAGTGTGATTTAAGTGCGATTTTGCGAGCGTCTTCTTCGGTAGCGTTGACGGAGTCGGTGTAAGCGGTGAGGGAAACTTTCGAATCAATTACGAGGTTGCGCCCGCCCGGCAAAAAGACGATCACGTCGGTGCGAACAGAACGCGCACGTTCGCCGTTTTCTCCTTCGACCGCAAAGGATTGCTGAAAGACGTATTGCTCGCCTTCACGAAGGCCGGCCTTGTCGAGCAGATCGCGGAGAATGAATTCGCCCCAGTCGCCTTGAGCTTTCGAGGAGCCCCGGAGTGCCGTGGATAGATTGCGAGCCTCTTCAGTCAACGCCTGGTTGAGGGTGCCGAGGGTGCCGATGAGGGTTTTGAGCTCGGTAACGCCAGTGGTGGATTCCGTCTGCACGCGCTCAACTCTCTCGCGGAATTCCTTGATCTGTTCCCGAAGCGGATTGAGAAGAGTGCCGATTTCTTTCTGGCTGCCGTCTGAGAACGACTTTGATTTTTGATCGAGGATATCGGCTGCCAGAGCCTGAAATTGATCGGCGAGAGTCTTCTTCGCGTTTTCGAGAAGCTCGACCTTTTCGCCGAGGCTTTTGCGCTCGTTTTGCAGGTCGGCTTCGAGCTGGCTGATGCGGGCGGCCTGGGTGCGGGCGGCGTCTGCACTGGTTTGCAACTCAGAGCGGAGGCCATCGCGCTCGGAGGTCAAGCGGTTGATGGTCTTGTCGCGTTCCGCTGCGAGGGATTCAAAGCCGGCCCGGGCAGCGGACTCGGCATGGGCCTGCGTCAATTGCTTTTGCAGGGCTGCAAGCGCATCGAGAGATTCGCGATTGCGCTGCTCTAAAAGAGCCAGCTCCCGTTTCGTCGAAACCGTGCGGATCCAAAAGCCCAGCAAGATTCCTGCAACAACGGCTAGAACGGCGATAAGAGCTTGCATGGAGGCCTCCGAGAATCTCTTCGCCTAATGTACGCCTTTTCGATGTGCAATTCCGGGTCAAAACCCAGGCTTTTTGCGCGGGGGTTGCGGAGGAGTCAAGGCTCACTCAGGCGGGCGCAGGTGTTTGACTTATTTCCACTCTGCGTTGGCTTTACACACCGGGAGCCGACCGGTAGACTTGGAGTTTCGGGGCCGGGGGATTTTTTGTTGCCACGGCGATTGTACAGGTGTGCCGAATGCCGTTATTGTTGGCAAGCGGAATGCAAACGGTTGAATCCCCGGATTAAAACCGGATTTTTGGACCGGATTTTTGGCAAACAGAATCGAGGAGAATCAGGCATGGCGGTAGAAGAAAAGGTAAAACAGATCATCGTCGAGCAGTTGCAGGTGGACGAGGCCGAAGTGACGCCCGGCGCAAGCTTTCAGGAAGACCTGGGAGCGGATTCGCTGGACGTGGTGGAACTGGTAATGCAATTTGAAGAGGCGTTTGATCTGGAAATTCCCGACGAGGACGCTGAGAAGATCAAGACCGTCAAGGACGCGATTGATTACATCGAGAAGAACGAAAAGACCACGAAAGGCAAGTAGCCGGTGAATCGCAGAGTCGTGATCACTGGCCTCGGGCTGGTGTGCGGTGTGGGCAACACCGCTCCGGAGGTGTGGGAGAAACTGGTAGCGGGCGCCAGTGGAATGGCCCCGATTGCGGGTTTCGACACGACCGGGTTCCCCGTCACGTTTGCCGCCGAGGTCAAGAACTTTGACCCGCTGAATTTCGTGGAAAAGAAGGAAGCGCGCAAGATGGGGCGCTTCATCCATTTTGCTTTTGCGGCAACGCAAGAGGCGATGGAGCAGTCCGGCCTGAAGATTACGCCGGAGATCGCGGAACGCGTAGGCGTGTTCATCGGCTCGGGTATCGGTGGTTTCGAGATCATCGAGCGCGAGCATACGAACCTGCTGAACGGCGGTCCGCGCAAGATTTCGCCGTTCTTTATTCCCGCAGTCATCGTGAACATGGCAGCCGGGCAGATCAGCATCAAGTATGGTGCGCAGGGACCGATTTCTGCTACGGCCACGGCGTGCGCGACGAGCGCCAATTCGATTGGCGACTCGGTGCGGATGATTTTGCACGGCGATGCAGACGTAATGATTGCGGGTGGCGCGGAAGCTTCAGTAACTCCGCTATCGGTGGGTGGATTTGCATCGATGCGCGCGCTTTCGACGCGCAACGATGAGCCTACGAAGGCGAGCCGTCCCTTCGACAAGGATCGCGATGGATTTGTAATTGGCGAAGGCGCGGGAATCCTGATTCTGGAAGAGCTGGAGTTTGCGAAGAAGCGCGGTGCAAAGATTCTGGGTGAAGTCATCGGCTACGGCATGAGCGCTGACGCGTATCACATGACGGGCATCGCTCCGGAGGGTGCAGGCGCGCAACGGAGCATGCGTGCGGCGCTGAAAGACGCAGGGGTCAAACCGGAAGATGTGGGCTACGTGAATGCGCATGCGACCTCGACGCCGGCGGGTGACGGCAACGAATCGCGCGCCATCGAACTGGTGTTTGGCGAGCACGCGTTGAGCCATAAGCTGAAGATCAGCGGAACGAAGTCGATGACCGGGCATCTGCTCGGCGGCGCAGGCGGGCTGGAGGCCGGCATCACGGTGCTCGCGTTGATCAACCAGGAGCTTCCGCCCACCATCAACCTGGACAATGCCGACCCTGAGTGCCGGCTGGATTATGTGCCGAACAAGGCAATCAAGCATAACTTCGATGTGGCGCTGTCGAACTCTTTCGGCTTTGGCGGAATCAATGCAACGCTGATTATGCGGAGATGGACGGAATAAGAGAGAGATCAGGGTTCAAAAGCTACGGCGCACATCTTGCGATGTGCGCCGTTTGATTTTGCGGATGCGATACGCGTTCAGATTTAGATAGCGGCGATGCCAACAATCACAAGTGTGACCAGTATCCACCAGCCGAAAACGGCGATGTACCCCGAAGGCCGCTTCACGCCGGCAACGATGGATACTCCGATTGAGGTGACGATCAGGCACCAGATAGTGGGCGCATCGAGCGCAGAAAGGAGCGTATAGAGTGCCTTGCTGGTGTCTGAGGGATTGAGAAATGCGGCGATGTTTGTGGGAGCAGGGTTGCCAATGTTGAACCCATCTGGCGAGGCGCCAGCAAAGAGGGAGATGCCCCCGAGTATTAATCGAATGGGCCACAGCACAAGCCCCGCATAGACAGTTACGACGAAGAGGGAGCCAAAGGAGGCTTTGCCTCCGAAGCCGAAGTTGATGGTGGGCCAGAGAACGAGAGCCATGATCAGGTCTTGAATCAAAACGGCAATAGGGGAGAGCGCCCAGGTGACAGCCTGAGTCTTTGGACCTCGGGCGTCAGCGGCGGCTCTCTGCTCCGGCGGCATCTGATCCATCATGCGTTTTGCAAATTCGGGTGCAAGCTTTTGCTGATTCTCGTAGACGGTCTTCCAGGTAACCTGCGTCGTGATTGCGGTATAGAGAAAGGCTCCGCTCAACACGGTGATGAGAAACGGCAGCCACCAGCTTTTGTGGCCGGCCTTGATGTCGGCGAAGGTTTTCGAAGGTGCCGCATAAACGTTGATGACCCGCTGCAGTTGAGTAAGTCCCTGCGTGACTTCGCCTGTTGGCTGGATTGCCTGATCGTTCATGATTTGCCTCTCGAAGAAATCGGTTGAAAGTCCGATATACAGGCCCGAGGGCTGAGAAGACCCCAACGGGCGGGTCTCGGGTCCCTGGCCAAAATAAAAACCACATCCGGCGCATGAGGGATTTGCGCTCGCCGCGATTGTAGCGCGTCCGATGCAGTTTCGAAATGGAATTTGGGATTGGGGCTGGCGGCGGCGCGGGGGTTATCGATTGTCTGGAGTGTCGCCGAGAGGGGCCGATGGGCTCTGCGAATCCGATTCGGAGGGTGCTCCCACACCTGCAGCCTGGTGAGACCGCGCCGGGCGCGATCCTGAATCGTAGTTCCTATAGACCGTGATGTGGAAACACCGCTGGTGGAATTCTTCTTCCACATCGATGACGCCGGCGTTCTGGTAGGCAAGGAGTTCGCTGCGCATCCACTGGAGTTCGCGGCGAGAGAGGCCGGACTTGGCGATGTCGATGGTGGCGCCCGTAAGATGCGGGCTGACGATGTCGCCTTCAGCGTCGGCGGCGTTGCCATTGATGCGCATCAGCTGCATCTGGTACTCGACGGTGCGCACTGCGGAACTGACCATGAGCGGTGTGTGGAATTGGGAATGGTGTGCACGGGCGAGATCGGTGAGAAAGTCGGCGGTCCAGGGGCGGCAGTAGCGGCGGTCGTCAGGCAGGGCTGGATTGACGGCGAGGGCGGCAGACTCTGGGACGTGCACGAGCAATCCGCGGGCGATGCGATCATGCAGATCGGCGTCGTTTTCAATGCGCTCCAGGTTCTCTTCTTCGGAGCGCTCGTTCTGACGAACCAGGGAGTCGCGGGTACCGCGAAGCGTGTAACTGGAAACACGACCCGTGAAGAGGCGCGGGCGCGTAAGTTCCGCCATCTGGCCGGAGGACGGGTCGAGAGGGGCGCGGGATTCGCGGGGCGCCGCAAGCGGGTTTCCAGCGGATGCCCTGACGGAGGGATCGGCGCCGGGGGGTGGGAGTGTGTCGGTTTCATGGGACGCTGCCGACTCTTCCCCCGACGTTTCTGCTGCGCGTGGCGCCGAGGCCAGATCAGACATTGAATCGTCGCTGCGGCGAGGTCGTGAAGCTGCTAATTCAGCAGAATTGATAGCCGTAACCGCTGTATCGTTCCGTTCTTCCCAGGTTGGCCGCGAGCCGGACGCAGGAAAATGTGCCAGCGAGACCTTATGTGCACCAGGACGTTCTGCGGAGCGATAGCGGCTGTAGCGCGCCTGCCTCAGGGTTGCCGCGTGACCGCCGGAATATCGCCTGCGATGCACGGGAGCGGATGCTCTGGCGTATCTGCGAACGGGACGCCGCCAAGTGTAGCGATGGGAGGGATGTTCAGGGGAGATATGGGAGCCGTGCCGCATCGATTTGCTGATCGTTGCATGCGCACGAGGACGCGAAGGCGCGATGCGCGCGGCGTTTGCGGACGTTGCCACGAACATGACCAGCAAAAACGCTAAAAATGCGGTGCGCACCATCGGGGGTACGCGGAGAAACCTGAGCACCACCAGTGTATGACGCACAAGCCACGGTTTGGAGTACTGACAGTGGTTCGGATTTGTCTGATAAGTTGCTTCGACAGCCGTGGGGCGGGACAGTCGCACCATTACTCGATGAGGCATATGGTTCATCCAGCGCGACATAACCTCCATCGAGATCGGATTCAGCAGAGCCGTCCCGGGACGGGCTGCTTCCGGAGTGTGGTACAAGCCGCCCAGTACAAGCCGCCCAAAAGATGAGATGCAGGCGCCTTCAGGGTCGTTGGCAGAACTACTGCAACAGCGTGCCCTGCTCGTCCTCTTTCCCGTTCACTTCGTCGGGTGGGATGATGACGGCGGCGGCCACCTTGTCGTCGTCTTCGAGGTTGAGCAGGCGGACGCCCTGGGTGGCGCGGCCGGCAGCGCGAACCGTCTTGGTGTCGATGCGGATGATCTTGCCCCACTGGCTGATGACCACAAGTTCTGACGTGTCATCGACGAGCTGAATGGTGTTTACCTTGCCGATGCGTTCGGTCACGGCCATATTTTTGACGCCCTTGCCGCCACGTGTCTGCAGGCGATACTCATCGACATCGGTGCGCTTGCCAAATCCGTTTTCAGTAACGGCCAGAATGCGGTAGGCTCCGGGTTCGTGCTCCTTGGGCGTAATGGCCACGCCGACCACGTAATCGTTCTTGCCGAGATCGATCCCGCGCACTCCGAATGCGGGGCGGCCCATCGAGCGGACATTGACTTCGTCGAATCGAATCGCCATGCCAAGATGCGTCGCGAGGAAGACAATCTGCGAACCGTCCGTAATGCGCGCGGCAACCAGTTCGTCGTCCTTCTCAATGCCGATGGCGATAATGCCGCGCGACATGACATTGGAGAAGTCCTTGAGCGGCGTCTTTTTCACCGTTCCATTGCGCGTGGCGAAGAAGATGAACTTGCCTTCTTCTTCGAGATCGCGCACGGGCAGGATGGCGCGAACGTTCTCGCCGGGCTGCAGATTGAGGAGGCTCTGCATGCTTTTGCCCTTGCCTGCGGCACCCACGTCGGGGACTTCGTAGACCTTGAGCCAGTAGACACGGCCCGCGTTGGTGAAGCAGAGCAGGAAGGCGTGCGTGGAATCGATGATGAGCTGCGAAACGAAATCCTCTTCGCGCGTCTTCATCCCGGTACGCCCGGTGCCGCCGCGGCGCTGCTGGCGATAGATCGAGATCGGCGTCCGCTTCAGGTAGCCCTGGTGGCTTACGGTGACGGCTACCTGCTCGTCGGCGATGAGGTCTTCGAGTTGTAGTTCCGCGGACTCGTCGACAATCTGTGTGCGGCGCGCGTCGCCGTACTGGTCGCGTACCTTCTCGAGTTCCTTGATGATGACGTTTCGCAGTTTCTTGTCGCTGGCGAGGATGGATTCGTACTCGGCAATCTTCTCGCGAATCTCAGCGAGCTCTTTGAGGATTTCGTCGACTGAAAGCTGGGTGAGGCGATAGAGTTGCAATTCGAGAATGGCATCAACCTGCCTGAGCGAGAGGCCGCGCTCTTCGCTTGGCAGTCGCTCGCGATCGAGGTTGATGACAATGTCGGTTCCCTTGCCCCAGGCATAGAGGTTGTCGCGTGCTTCGGCGCGGGAATTTGATCCGCGGATGATCTTGATGACCGTGTCGAGATTATCGAGGGCGATCTTGTAGCCTTCGAGAATATGCTCGCGCTCGCGGGCCTTGCGGAGGAGGTAGACGGTACGGCGCTGCACCACGTCGATGCGGTGATCGATAAATGCGCGGATGGCACCGTCGAGCGGGAACTCCTTCGGCTGGCCGTTGAGCACGGCCAGGAAGATCATGGAGAAGCTCTCCTGCATCTGCGTATGCTTGTAGAGCTGGTTGAGCACGATCTCAGGCTGCGCGGCGCGTTTGAGCTCGATGACGATGCGCATGCCGTCGCGATCGCTCTCGTCGCGCACGTCGCTGATTTCGTCGATGATCTTTTCGGTGACGAGTTCGGCGATACGCTCGATGAGCTTGGACTTGTTGACCTGGTACGGAATCTCGGTGACGATGATCGCCACTTTTTCCTTGGTCAGGTTTTCAGTGGCCACCTTGGCGCGCATCATGAAGCGGCCACGGCCGGTCTTGTAGGCGTTGACGATACCGCCCTTACCGTAGAGGAACCCGCCGGTGGGGAAATCAGGGCCCTGCACGTGCTTGAGAATCTCGATCAAGCCGGCCTTTGGATTCTTGACGAGCTCAATGGTGGCGTTGACGACCTCGGTGAGGTTGTGTGGCGGGATGTTGGTTGCCATACCGACAGCGATGCCGCTGGAGCCATTGACGATGAGATTGGGGATGCGCGTGGGCAGAACCGTGGGCTCGAGCGTGGACTCATCGTAGTTGGGAACGAAGTCGACGGTCTCCATGTCGATGTCGGCGAGCAATTCACCGGCAATGCGCGCCATGCGGCACTCGGTATAACGCATCGCCGCCGGCGGATCTCCATCAACGGAACCGAAGTTGCCCTGTCCATCCACAAGCGGATAACGCAGCGAGAAGGGCTGCGCCATGCGCACCAGCGTGTCGTAGATGGCAGAGTCGCCATGGGGATGGTAGACACCCATGGCCTGCCCGACAACTTTGGCGCACTTAGTGTACTTTTTGTTGTACTCGAGGCCCATCTCGCTCATGGCGTAGAGCACGCGGCGATGTACGGGCTTGAGGCCGTCGCGGGCATCGGGAAGAGCGCGCCCGATGATGACCGACATCGAGTAGTCGAGATAGGACCGGCGCATCTCCTCTTCGATGTTGATCGAAATGAGACTGCCTTCACGGGGTGGCGTACCGCCATCGAGGGGGAGCTGGGGGTTCTTTTCGTCGGGCATAGAGGTTTTCACCCGTCAGAGAGGCGGCAAAAAAAATACCGAAAATGCTGGGCCGGGAATCTCGCGGGCTACCACTTCATTTTACGCTCCGACGAGCCCTTTCAGCAAGGCGCATCGCACCCTGTAAATGCCATATTCCGTTATATTTATATAGAACTCAATCTGACTGGATTTTACCTACTGCAGGCGCGCCCCGTAATGAGTCATTTAGCGCGAATTTCCGTTGCGTGGATGGATTGTCTGGTGGATGCACGGCATGGTTGCTTTCAGGACAGGATCACGATCAGATCAGGCTTGGCAGATTCATAATGCAGACGACGATCTGTAATGCGACGAGCGAGGCCGCGGCAACGAGGAAGATCTTTCCGCGCTGCGACTCGGAGCCGTCGGCAAAGACTCCGCCAACAAAAGTCAGGAGAAATGGCAGCGACCAGAGCCAGGGGCTCGCTTGCACGCCTGTCGTGACTAGTACGACGAGAACGAGGAAGCATAAGAGCGGAGCGGTATTTCCAAAGTAGCGTGTTCGGCGCACGCCAACGTAGAGCAACACCGACGCTGCCGCAGCAATTAAAACGCCGGCATTGGAGACTGTAGAGAAGAAGCGTTGAGCCGGCATGAGAGAGAAGGAAACAAAGCCGGAGGCGGAGCGGAAGACGTAGCTGAAAGCGTCCGGCGAGAAACCGTAGCAGGCAAAAACCAGCAGGAGCGCGCCGGCGGATGCGAGCAGCACAACGGGAAGAATCTGGCTGCGCCGGCCTTCCGCAATCCACATCATCAACGCAAAGCCGAGCAGCGCCGTCACCGGGAGGGCGGCGATGTGGGCTGTGGCGGCGATGCCGAAGACGACTGTCAGCAGAATAATGCGCGGACGCCATTTGCGCCGCGGCCCCTGCATGGCGTGCGCGACACCAATGCAGGTGTAGATTCCGCCGTAGACGCCGAGAGCCGCGAAGATATCGGGATTGGGTGAGACGCATGCTTTCAGGATCGGGGGCGAGAAGCAATAGAGCGCCAGCGCAACGTATCCGCCGAGGTTTCCGTAAAGTCGTCGCGTGACCCACCACAGGCCCGCCCCGAGAACACAACCGCAGGCGAGGAATGGAAGACGCAGCAAGAGGAGAATATGGGTCATCTGGTGACGAAGTTCCCAGACGCTTAACTCTGCGCCGGCTTGCGCTCCCGAGGCTTGGACGACGCGGTCTTCGGGTTTGCGAAAGAGGTCGAGACCACGCTCGAATAGGAGATTGACGGTGAGAGGCAGGCCGGCGAGGCGGTAGGCAAGAATGCCATCGCGAATATTACCGCAGGAGGTATAGTAGCCAGCCAGCGGCGACGGCTTCTCCCAGGTTTCGCGGCCGCAGCGGGCGTACTGGTAGTCCCGGTCAGACAGCGTCTGGTGGCCCGTGATCCAAAAGCCCTGAATGAGAAAAAGGGCGAGGAGTCCCGCCGCGATACGTTGCGGGAAGTTAAATCGGAAGCGGCGAAGGCGGGCGAAGGGACGGGTCATCAAAGAGTGCGAACAGACGTATCCAGTTTAACTGTTGATTTTCGCTGGATTTGCGCGCGCGGATTCAGGAGACTTCCTTCGAATGAACCCGATACGAGCGAGGGACAAGAGTTTTCGCTCACGTATCCCGAAGGTGAGTGCCTGTGAACGCAAAAAAGCCGCTCCGAAGAGCGGCTTTTTTCGTACCCAGAATGATGGATCAATGCTTGACGGTAGCTGGCTGCTGTCCGAGTACCTGGACGGAAAGGGTGGTAAATCCAGTCACCTGAATGCCATCGGCATTAGTGTACGTGGCAGTGATTGCGGATGTTCCAGCTCCAGTGGTTGCGCAATTTCCTGTGGTTGCGACGATTGCGCAAACCGTGGGACTGCTCGAAGTCCATACGGATAGATCAGTCAGGTTCTCAGAGCCGCCATTTCCCGTGGTTCCGATTGCTGAGAAGCCAACGCTTTGACCGACCAGGATCACCGGATTAGTGGGCGTGACGGTCAGGCTCACAACATCGGGAGTCTTTCCGGACGTCGTGGGTAAAGTAACCGTAAACGTCGATGGCGTACTGACGATATCGCCGTGAAATCCGGGCATACTTGCAGTAACGATCGTTGAACCAATTGCTCCGCCCGTCACAGTCGCGGTTCCATCGCTCGCAACGGTGACCAATTGAGGAGTGTAAGAAAGCCAGCTGACCTGGTCGGTTATGTCTTTTGTGGTCGCCGCATGGCCCGGATGAGTGTAATAACCGGTTGCGGTGAAGAGGGTCTGCCCTTGCTGGTTGGTCGGCGCCGGGGCGCCATTCGCGGTGAGCACCAACGTCGTTGTATAAGTGCTTGGATTGATCGAGATGGAAGTCAGCGAAGGCGAGGTGCTGCAACTAACGATCGGCAACAAAGCTACTATCAGCAGGCCTGCACCTAACAATGAACGATCACGCATATCACGTCTCCTGGCGTCTCCGCCCGGCTGAACCATACAAACCTGGTTCAGCAGAACTAAATCCAGTCGGCCGGCAGATGACTGCTTCGCTTCCGCCCGACGCAAAATCCAAAGCACACGGGGCACGTGTGCGTACACATCGCCTGCAGCATGAGGCGGTAAATCAGCGAGATTGACCGACCGGAGTGCCTATTGGGCAGCTCTTCGAACCGTCAACACACATGTTCCTCTTGAGAGGTGGCCCAAGAATACGGCACTTTCGAGCGGCGAATCAATAGCAATCTTGGGTCAGAGAGCCTGAATTGTTACGCGCGTAACTTGCTAAATTGCGAACAGTTGGAAGCAATGGAACGGTTGAAGCCACCGCTGCGGCACATGGCTGAGCGAAGGCGGCCTTGCGATTCAATTTTGGGTCTTTGGGCCGTTTTACCTGGAGTACCTGCAACCGCTACACTTCTCGCAAGATGGCCATTGCGCCCGACAACTCTCCCAAGCACCCCAGGAACGAAGACCGGTCCCTGGGGACCTCTCCAGAACGGCTGGTTAGCGCCTCGCGCGCTGAGGAAGAACAGAATTTTGAGCTGAAACTGCGACCGCGCTGGCTGAAGGAGTTCATTGGCCAGACAAAAGCAAAAGAGCAATTGGCCATCGCGCTCGAAGCCGCAAAGTCGCGGGGGGAGGCCCTGGATCACGTCCTGCTGTTTGGGCCGCCCGGCCTGGGCAAGACGACGCTCGCCACCATCATCGCCAATGAACTGGATGTGGGTTTTCAGCAGACTTCAGGCCCCGCGCTTCAGATTCAGGGTGATCTGACGGCTATCTTGACGAACCTTCGCGATCGCCAGGTGCTGTTTCTGGATGAAATACACCGGATGCAGCCGGTTCTCGAGGAGAAGCTCTATACCGCGCTTGAAGACTACAAGCTCGACATCATCATCGGGCAGGGACCGGCAGCGCGCACGCACGTGATGGAGCTCAGGCCTTTCACCTTCATCGGTGCAACTACGCGTCCTGGACTGCTGAGTTCACCTCTGCGGTCACGTTTCGGAATCATGCTGCGTCTGGAGTTCTATACCGAAGATGAGCTTCGCTTTATTGTGGAGCGGTCGGCGGAGGTGATTGGCGTGCCCATCGATCACGATGGTGCGGCTGAGATTGCGTTGCGCTCGCGGGGGACGCCGCGTATTGCGAACCGGTTGCTGCGCCGGGTGCGCGATTTTGCCCAGGTGCGCGCTGCGGGGAAGATCGATCGTCCGACGGCAAATGCGGCGCTGACCATGCTGGAAGTGGATGCGCACGGATTTGACGAGATTGATCGCCGGCTGATGCTGACGATTATGCAGAAGTATGACGGCGGGCCGGTGGGACTGGGCACGCTTGCCGCGACGTTAGCCGAGGAAGAGGATGCGCTCGAGGAAGTGTACGAGCCGTTCTTGATCCAGATCGGCTTTCTGGACCGGACGCCGCGGGGACGCGTGGCGACGCGACTGGCCTATGAACATTTCGGCGTGGATATGCCGCGACGACAGCCGGGGTTGTTTTAGTCTCGCGGAGTTAGCGGGGTTAGTGGCCCGCTTCGTGGCTGGCTCGCGGAGTCGGGTTGCAGGGTTAGCGAGTTAGCGCCGCTTTGCGGCCTGGCGAGTCAGCAAGTTAGCGGGTTGTTGCACCATGGAGTTTATGGAGTGATTCAATAGCTTTGACTGAATCTACGATGCTGGAACTGGAAACGACTGCGCCGGACTTTGTGTTGCCTGATGTGGTGACGGGCAAGACGGTGCGGCGGGACGACTTTCGCGGGCAGCAGGGATTGCTCGTGATGTTCATCTGCACGCACTGCCCGTATGTGAAGCACATTGAGAAGGGGCTGGCGGCGCTGGGAGCGGAATATGCGGGCAAGCTGGGTATTGTGGCCGTCAGCAGCAACGACGCCGATAATTATCCCGATGACAATCCGGCAGGATTGAAGCACCAGGCCCAGACACTCGGATTCAAGTTTCCCTATCTTTACGACGAATCGCAGCAGGTGGCACGCGCTTACAAAGCTGCATGCACGCCGGATCTGTACTTGTTCGACAAGGATTTCGAGCTTGTGTATCGCGGGCAGTTCGATGGGAGCCGTCCCGGAAATGGCGTGCCGGTTACGGGTGGTGATCTGCGCGCGGCGATGGATGCTGTTTTGCAAGGCAAAAGGCCGGGTGCTGATCAGCGCGCATCGATCGGCTGCAATATCAAGTGGAAGAGCTAGCGGGATTCGACTGCTTCGCAATTCCTTGGTGGAGTCAGAAGACGCCAGCTGGAATTTGCGCTTTCCCACCCTTTCGCAAAGGACCGAGAGGATGGGGCACCCAGTTCTCCGTTGATGTAGAGATTAGAGCGGCAAACTCTTTAGATATTCGCGGAACTTCTCGCCGAATTCGGGGCGCTTCAATGCAAACTCCACCGTCGCCTGCAGCATGCCGAATTTGTCGCCGGCGTCGAAGCGTTTGCCTTCGAAGGTGTAGCCGAAGACTTTCTGCTCTTTGAGCAATGCCTTGATGCCGTCTGTGAGCTGGATTTCGCCGCCGGCTCCGGGAGTGGTTTGCTCGAGTAATTCAAATATGCGCGGCGTAAGAATGTAGCGGCCGATAATGGCTTGCTTGGAAGGTGCGTCTTCAAGCTTCGGCTTCTCGACCATGCCGGTGCAGTTGTAGATGCGCGGGTCGTCGGGGTCAGGCGAGCCGGCGAGCACGCCATATGCCGAGATTCCGGCCCCCTCAACCGTCTGCGTGGCAATCACCGAACCGCCACGCTCGTTGAACACATCCATCATTTGCTTGAGGCACGGAACCTCAGAATCGATCACGTCGTCGGGCAGAACCACGGCGAATGGCTCGTCTCCGACTAGTTCCTTGGCGCAGAGCACAGCGTGGCCCAGACCGAGAGGTTCGCGCTGGCGCACGTAGCTGACGCGAGCAAGCGCAGAGACGCCGCGGGATACGGCAAGCAACTCCTTTTTGCCGCGCCGTTCGAGGGTCGCATCGAGTTCGAAGCTGTGATCGAAGTGGTCTTCCATGGCGCCTTTGCCGCGCCCGGTAATGATGATGATGTGCTCGATGCCAGAGGCGACGGCCTCTTCAACGCCATATTGAATGATGGGCTTGTCGACAAGAGCCAGCATTTCTTTGGGAATCACTTTGGTAGCCGGGAGGAAGCGTGTGCCCAGGCCGCCGGCGGGGAAAACTACTTTCCGTACTTGCTCGCTCATTCCATCTCCAAAAAACTTTCAGAACCACTTGGAAAACTCGCTGCGGCCCAATTCTTTATTTTTCATCGGCCATCGTCAGGAAGGCTCTAGCCCGTTCGTGGTATTTGGTTACGCAAGTTCAAAGTGCCGGAGAATTGTCGCCAAGCAAGGCTTCACGGATGATCTTGATTGGCGGAAAACCCTGGCTGAGAAACTCGTCGTGAAATTGTTGCAGTGAGAAGGCAGCGCCCTGCTTTTTCTGGAGGTCTGCCCGCAGCTTCATGATCTCAAGTTTGCCCAACGTGTAGTAAAGATAAGTGGGATCGCCTGCACCGCGTCGTGCTTCCACGGCAGCGGTTTCTTTGGGCTGGTAGCCTTCTTTATGGAAGAAATCGACGGCTTGCTCGTAAGTCATATTCCCTGTATGCATTTGGATGCCGACGATGAAGCGCGCGTTGCGCAGGAGGGCATCCTGGAGCTGTCCCAGGCGAAGAAACTTTGCCTCACGCTCGTCTTTCGCGCCGGTTCCCGGTTGACCATAACCGTTGTCGAGCATCATCTGCTCGGTGTAGTGTGCCCAACCCTCGATATTGGTATTGGCGCTGAGTATCTTGCGCACCCGGCTGGGAGCCTTGAGCGAATAGAGATACTGCACGTAATGGCCCGGATAAGCTTCGTGCACCGACGTTGAGACCACCGTGCCGATATTGAAGGAGTGCATGTAGCCATCCACTTCCGCCGGCGTCATCGAAGGATCGGGGAGCGTGACATTGAAGTACGAGGTCGTCGCATGCGTTTCGTAAGGCCCGGGCGAGTCCATGCTGGCCTGCGTGGTGGCGCGCATGAAGGGCGGGGTCTCCTCCACAACGGGGCGCACATCCGACGGTATGGTCACGATGTGGTGCGAACGGATGAAATCGAGGAGGCTGGTGAATGTGGCAGTGAAGGCGGGGATCAATTGATCGGGGGCGGGATGCTGACTGCCTAGCTCTTCGAGAACCTCGCGCGGAGTTTTGCCGGGTTCGAGTTCTTTAGCCACTTCGGCAAAGTGTTGCTGGTTACGGCGCATGTCGGCATACCCGATCTCAAGAAGCCTGGGGAGCGGCACATCGATCATTTCGTCATAGAGAAGCTTCTTTGAAAATGCGTCGGCTCCGATGCGGTAATCGCCGTTGGAGCGCGGCAGCAGATCGGTCTTCAGCCACTGGAGATAGTCGTTGAGCGCGGCGATTACGACCGCGTTGGTCTGCGCGAACTCGGCCTTGAGTGCTGGGTCGTTCGCATCCGCAAAAGCGTCGGCGACGTCATGCTCGAAAAAGCTGACGATGCCGGGAAGCTGGTCGATGGCGATTTCGGTAAAGATGCGAGGCGGATTCTGCAGGTTGGCGTGCGCCTCGGCGAGGAGGCCGGGCATCTTCTTTTCCCGGGCAATGAGAGATCGGAGACGGTCATCGGCCGGGGCGAACTTGCGCTCCATGAGCGAGAAGGCAGAGGCGGCACAGGTGCTGGAGTAGTAGTCCGCATTCTTTGCCAACGGCTTGATCGTCTGCAGTGTGAGCAGGCGCGAGCGGATGTCGCCGAGCAACATCTCGCGATCGCCCCGCGTCGTTTGATCGAGCGATGCAGGGGAAATCGCGGAGACGCGCTTATCGAATTCATGGAGAGCCGCGACTTGCGCATCGATGTGAGAGCGGGAGAAGTCCTCGAGCATCGTGTCGTATTGGTGGTATCCGGCGACCGTTCCTCCCGAGGGTTGATTCGGAAAGTAGACCTGGTCGAAATATTGGTCGGAGACTTGCTGAAATTGTTCATTCGCGGTCGTGTTTTCGGCGTGTGCGGCAGCCAAAGTCATGCAGGCTCCTAAAGCAAAGAGAGTTCCGATTTTTCTCACGGTTCCTCGTGTACTGATTGTGAACTATGCGGTAACAGCGTCTGGCGCCAGCTTGGCAAGAAGATCCCTGATCTCAAGTAGAACATCGTCGGGGCGGGTGGCTGTCATCGGGAACTTCAGAAGGCCCTGGGGGGTGAACTGCGCTCCCCGCTTGGCGTTGCGCGCCACCAGACGCATCAGATGCTGCGGATCGATGGCCGCCTTCTCGGTAAATCGAATCTGCAACTCGGCGCGTTTGCGATCGATCTGCGCGATGCCCATGCGTTCGCATTCCAGGCGCAGGGTCGCTGCTTCGAGCAGAAAGACCGTGGCATCGGGCAGCGCGCCGTAGCGGTCTTCCATCTCCGCGCGGAGATCGGCGACGGCTTTTTCGTTTTCGGCGCCGGCAATCTTTTTGTAGAGGCGCAGGCGCTGGTTTTCTTCCGCGACGTAACTCTCGTCGATCCGCAGAGCGATGCCGAGATTGAGCTGCGTGGAGGGACGCTCTTCGCCGCCTTCGCCCTTCAGTTCTTTCACCGCAGCTTCGAGCATCGAGGTGTAGAGTTCAAAACCGACTGCTTCGATGTGGCCGCTTTGTTCGCCGCCCAGCATATTCCCTGCCCCGCGCAGTTCGAGATCGAGGGCGGCAATTTTGAAGCCAGCGCCGAGGTCAGAGAATTCCTTGAGCGCGGCGAGCCGACGGCGCGCAATGTCCGTCAGTTCGCGCTCGCCCGGAATGAGCAGGTAGGCATAGGCGCGGCGATTGGAGCGGCCGACGCGACCACGAAGCTGATAGAGTTCGCTGAGGCCGTGGCGGTCGGCGCGGTTGATGATGATGGTGTTGGCCAGCGGAATATCGAGCCCGTTTTCAATGATCGTGGTCGCGACCAGCACATCGAATTCGTGATGCATGAAGGCAAGCATTACGGATTCCAGATCCTTCTCGCCCATCTGGCCGTGACCGACGACAACACGCGCGCCGGGGACGAGCTCCTGAATGCGCGAGGCGATTTCGTAGATGGTCTCGACGCGATTGTGCACGAAATAGGCCTGGCCTCCGCGCTCGAGTTCGACTTCAATGGCGGAGCGGACGATTTTCTCGTCGAACTTGGCGACGACAGTCTGAATCGCCATGCGGTCTTTGGGCGGCGTCTCGATTACCGACATATCGCGCAGGCCCACGAGCGACATGTGCAGGGTGCGTGGAATGGGCGTGGCAGACATGGCAAGCACGTCGATTTCCTTGCGAAGCTGCTTCAGCCGCTCCTTGTGGCGCACGCCGAATCGCTGTTCTTCGTCGACGACAAGCAGACCGAGGTCCTGGAACTTGATGTCTTTGGAAAGAATGCGATGGGTGCCGATGAGGATGTCGACTTTGCCGGTTTCAATTTTCTCGAGGATGACCTTCTGCTCTTTCGAGGTGCGAAAGCGCGAGATCATTTCAACGGTGATGGGAAACTGCGAGAAGCGTTTTTTGAATGTCTCGAAATGCTGAAACGCAAGAACCGTGGTGGGGGTGAGCACTGCGACCTGTTTGCCATCCTGCACGGCTTTGAATGCGGCGCGCATCGCGACTTCGGTTTTGCCATAGCCCACATCGCCGCATAGCAGGCGATCCATTGGCGTGGTCGATTCCATGTCCTGCTTGACGGCGGTGATGGCGGTGAGTTGGTCGTCGGTTTCGCGGTAGTCGAAGGAATCTTCAAACTCGCGCTGGAAGTCATTGTCGGGCGAGAAGGCGGTGCCTTCTGCCGTGCGGCGCTGCGCATAGAGCTTGAGCAGTTCGGCGGCCATGTCCTGCATGGCCTTCTTCACGCGGGCCTTGGTCTTGACCCACTGCTGTGAACCGAGCCTGTTCAGCACCGGCGCAGGGCCTGTGTCGGTAGAGCGATATTTCTGGATCAGGTCGAGACGTGTGAGCGGCACATAAAGCTTGGCCTGCTCGGCGAATTCGAGAATCATGAACTCGACCGCGAGCCCGTCCTGCACAATCTCTTTCAGACCCTGGTATTGCGCAATGCCGTGCTCAACGTGGACAACATAGTCGCCGATGGCGAGGTCGCGAAAGTCGGAGAGAAAGGCGGCGGTCTTCGACTTCTTCGGCTCGGGACGCGCCGTGACGTCGGCGTCGTCCGACAGATCGTTCACGCCGAACAGAATCAGGTTGGCATTGGGGAAGCTGACCCCGCTGGCAATATGTGTGCGCACAATGACGGGTACGCGCATGTCACCGGCGAGGTAGCTGGCCTCTTCCAGTTCCGAACCGTGGGTGACAACGCGGCTACCCAGCCGATACGGCACCTGGTATTCGCGGAGCATGGTGGCCGTGCGTTCGACGTCGCCTTGCGTGGGAACGGCGAGAACTATATGTTGCTCGGCGGCCATCAGGTTCTTCATCTGATCTACGAGCGCGGGAATGGAGCCGTGAAAACGCAGCGTTGGCCGCGAATTGACGGCGATTTCGCCGAGCGTGTTGTCGTCTTCAAGAACGTCGATGGCGCCGAGTTGATCGATATCAAGGCCGTGGTGCGATTCAAGCAGTCCCTCAAGGACTTCGGGGCGCAGATAGATATCCTCGGGCCGGATGAGCGAGCCGATTCCTGAGCGCTCGTGGCGTTGTTCGACCTTGCTCCACCAGCGATCGATCTGGTTGCGCACCATGGCAGGTTCGTCGACGAAAAGCACGCTGCGCGGAACCAGGCTGAGCAGGTGGTGATCGGCTCCGGCGACGGAGGAGAAGAACTCCCAGCCGGGGAAGACGCTGACGCCGCCTGCGGCTTCCGCTTCGATGGCCATCTCTTCTTCGTCCTCGCCTCCACCTTCGGCGAGCTGTACCCTCTGCTTGCTCAGGCGCGCATGCACGGCGGCCAGCAGGTGCTCGGTCACAGGCGTTTCAGTCAGCGGCAGAAGCTGGGTTTCGTCGAGGCCGGACTGTGAGCGCTGCGTCTCGGGGTCGAACTTGCGGATGGTTTCAATTTCGTCGCCAAAGAATTCGATGCGAATGGGGCGATCGGCTTCGGGCGAGTAGATGTCAAGAATCCCGCCGCGGCGCGTGAACTGGCCGGGCATTTCAACCAAGTCCATCTGGGTGTAGCCCACGCTGGCGAGATGGCCCGTAAGGACTTCGACGTCGAGTTCTTCGCCGCGGCGTATGGTCACGGCCAGACTCGCGTAGTAATCACGATTGAAGAGGCGGAGCGCGGCGGACTCCGCGGGCGCGATCAGAATCGAGACGGCGCCGGTAGCGAGTTTGTACAACGCAGCTGCGCGCTGCTCCTGCACATCGGGGTGGGGCGAGAGATTTTCAAACGGGAGGACGTCGTGGGCGGGCAGGCGAACGACGCGGTCGGGATCGATGGCCCCGGTAAGGTCGCAACCGGCGCGGAGGGTCGGCTCCAGGGCCTCGGCTGCCTTGTTATCGGCAACAACCACGATCACCAGTTGGTTGGCGGCGCGGGCCAGCAGCGGAAGGTACAGGGAGCGGGCAGTGTTGGTGAGTCCAGACACACGTCGCCGACCGACACCGAGGGAGAGGTGTCTGCGAACGCGGTCGAAGGAGGAGGACTGCTCCAGTTCCGCGAATATTTCGCGGACAAACGGGAGGATCATGCAGTTTCCAGTTTACCCGAGGAGTGCGCGGAACTGCGCGTCCAGAGATTCGCGCTTCGCGAGACTACCGGCTTGCCAAGGGCTATAGCGTCAATCGGCGGATTGCGGCACGGAGAAAGTCGCTTTCGATGCCTCCCTGTAAACAAGCGCTCCGCCGAGCGCCATGCCACCTGCGATTGCCCAGATGCCGGCTGTGTAGTGGTGGGTGACGTCGTGCAGCCAGCCCATGGCCGAGGGTCCGGCAAATGCTCCGACCGCACCGACGGAGTTGACCAGGGCGATGGCTGCGCCCGCGGCTTTTCCTGAAAGACGGCTGGCGGCGAGGCTCCAGAATATCGGCAGCGAGGCCAGAATTCCCATGGCAGCAAGGCTGAAACCGGCGACCGCCCAAAGGACGGAATGGGCGAGCGCGGCTGCGATGAAACCCATCGTGGACGCGAGGAACAAATACGGCAAGGTGCGAAATCCGCGGCGGCGGCTGGCCCACAGCATCGCGATCGCACCAAAGCCAAAGGTCGCCGATGCCCACCAGCCAGTAGACACATCCGATGCGCCGTGAGCGCTGAGGATTTTGGGAAGCCAGAAGGTGAGTCCGTAGTTGCCGCTGCTCCAGAGAAAGTAGACGACACAGTCGCGCGCAACATGCGCCGTTTGCCTGCCCGATTCAATTTGCAGGGCGCTATCGCGATTGAGATCGTCCTCGATCTGCTGCTTGTCTGCCGCCGTGAGCCAACGCGCGGAATGGGGCCTGTCTGCGAGCAGGAACCAGGCTGCAAAACCGAGAAGCACCGCAGGAGCACCCTCCAGCAAAAAGAGCCACTGCCAGCCGTGCAGACCGAAGAGAGGTTTAAGCACCAGAATGTGCGCGGAGATCGGCGAGCCGATGGAATTGCACAAGGGCACGGCGAGAAGAAAGAGCGCGAGGATGCGCGTGCGCAAGCCGCGAGGCAGCCAGAACGTAAAGTAGTAGATCACGCCGGGGTAGAAGCCCGACTCCGCGACACCGAGTAGAAACCGAACGCCGATGTAGGACGCCTCGGTGTGCACGAACGCTGTGCTCATCGAAACGAATCCCCAGACAACCATGAGGATGGCGAGCCAACGCCGGGCTCCCATCCGCGCCAGCACCAGGTTGGCAGGAACCTCAAAGAGGCAATAGCTCAGGAAGAAAACACCTGCGGCTAAGCCGTATGCGCTCTCGCTGATGCCGAGATCGCGATTCATGGTAAGCGCGGCAAAGCTCACGTTGACACGGTCGAGGAACGCGACCATGTACAGCAGCATGAGGAAAGGGATGAGCCGCCACGCGACCTTGCGGTAGAGAGGACTCATGGGGATTGGGCTCACTCGCCGGGGGCTCCTTGGTGGGCGCGAACAAGATTACAGGATTAGGGCTCGTAAGATGTCATGGGTTGCGGGCTTGAGTCGAAATACGAAAGCGGATTCTTCGCTCACCACCCCCGAACTGAACTACGTTCGGGGCCCCGTTCTCTCAGCGAATGACATCGGTGAATGAGAGGGGGCCACTGCAACGCGAAACGAAAAGCGAAAAGCAGATTCTTCACTTACCACCCCCGAACCTGCCCCACAGAGCTATCGCTTTGCGGGGCCCCTGGTACGTTCGGGGACCCGTTCGCTCAGAATGACAGCGGTGACTATTATCGTGAAGAAGTTCTATCGTGAAGAACTTCAGGGGGCGCTCTCGGAAGTTAAAGAACTCTAGTGCGGACGGCCAGGCAGTACGAAGTGTTCGGCACAGCGCGGCTCGTAGGCGTCGCCGGGGACCTTGATGGGGCTGTCGTAGGGCGCGGGTTTGCCGTCAATCAGGCGCTGCGAATAGAGGGCACGCGCCCCACAGGTGCAATAGGCCATGCACTCCGTGATGCTGCCGCCGTAGGCGTTCACGAGCCACGAGAGGTTGAGCATCTCTCCGAAGGGCATGGCGCGAAAGTCAAGGTCGAGGCCGGCGACGAGGACGTCATGATTGGCATCGAGCAGGGCTTTCGTAAAGAGGAAAAGATCGCTGACAAACTGGCCCTCGTCAATCGCGATGCACTCCACACGTTTGCCGATCTCCTGCTCGAGATCGTCGATGGCCTTCAAAACCGACCAGGGATTGTTCGAGGGGAATTCGAGAGCATTCATCCGGGCGTGGCCGTTCGGATTGCGGCTTTCGACAAGACCCGGGCCGCCCTTGGTGTCGTCGCTCGGCTTGAGCACAAGCACGTGCTGCTTGGCATACTGGCGGCGCATCTCCGCGCGGCGCAGCAGCTCGGCTGTCTTGTTGCTGCGCATCGGCCCCAGCATCAATTCGATCTTGCCTGGCACTATCGCGACTCCGGCGGACGAACTCGACTTGCGGATTTCCATCATAATGCGACTGGCCGGTCTAGCGAGGTTATGCGCATGCGGTAAGGAATCATTCGTGCCCCAGCGCTTTCGCGAAAGAATAAAAGAAGTCGAGCGACTTCCAGTAGGAGTCGATGGGCAAGCGCTCGTCCTGCCCATGGGCGCGCACGTCGTTCCGCTCCAGCGCGATGGCGGAGTAGCCATAGCAGGGATAGCCGGCCTGCGCAAAGTAGATGGAGTCGCTTGCGCCGTCCTCCATCTCCGGGGTCACCGGGAGACCGGGCCAGATCGCGTCGGTGATGCGCGTCAACGGGCCGAAGACCTCCTTCATGGGCGGAGGCGGCACAATCGCCTTTCGCTCGGGCGCGGTGTCGGAGACCTGGCCGGCATCGGAAACGTACTTCACGCTAAGCTTGGAGTCACCGAAGAGCGATATGAGCTGCTGGCGAATCTCTTCCGGCGAGTGGCCGGGAAAGATGCGGCAGTTGACGTTGGCCTGCGCAGATTGCGGGAGCGCGTTGTTGGCGTGGCCCGCGGCGAGGCGCGTCACCACGCAGGTGGTGCGGAAGTTGGAGTTGAAGCTGGGTTCTTTGCTGAGGCGCGCAATAGCATCCGCATTCGGTGGAGTCGCAAGGACACTCCGAATATTTTCGGCCATCTCGCCGGTTTCCTGCTTCGCAAGGTTGCCGAAGTAAACCCTCGTCACTTCGTTCATCTCAAACGGAAAACTGTACGACGCAAGTTTGTTCAGAGCCGTCGTCAATTCGTAGATGGCGTTATCAGGACGCGGCAGAGAGCTGTGGCCGCCCCGGTTGGTGGCCCGGACCTGGTAATCAGCGTAGACTTTTTCGGTTGCCTCCACGTCGCCGACAATCGCCTTGCCGTGGTCCAACTCCACTCCGCCGGCATCGGGATTGATCACAAAGGCGGCGTCCACCAGGTCGCGATGATTCGTTACCAGCCAGGATGCTCCATTAAATTTGCCGCCTTCTTCGTCGGCGGTGAGTGCGAGAATCAGGTCGCGCTTCGGCTTGTAGCCCTCTTTGTGAAGGCGCAGGAAAGTGAAGACCAGCGCGGCATCCGAATCTTTCATGTCCTGCGTGCCGCGTCCGTAGAAATAGCCATCCTTCTCGATGAACTGGAACGGATCGGTGTGCCAGTCGGATGCCAGGGCCTCGACCACATCGATGTGGCAGAGAAAGAGGGCGGGCTTCTCGGTGGTCGGGCCCGAGGCGCGCATGCGAACCACCAGGTTCATCTTGTTCGGATCGGGACCGAGCAGATGGACGTCATCCGCCGGGAAGCCCGCATCGAGGAAACGCTTCTGCATGGCTTTAGTCGCAGCGGTCACGCTGCCCCTGGGCGTATCGGTAGTGTTGATTTCGATGAGCTGTTTGAAGATGTCGCGAGCTTCGGCGCGCTCGGCCGGCGTCGTGGTGGGCAGGGCCGATTGTGCGAGTGCTGAGAGTCCGAAAACCGCGGTGCATGCGGCGGCTGCAACGAGTGTGGGAAGCGTCTGGCGGGGCATGACGGCATTGTACGGCAGAGTGCTGGCCGCGCTGCAATGATCTGCCGGTTTACAGAAGGCACCAAATCGATTTATCGTGATGCCGCGAGTATTTGAGGTGCATTATGTATTCGAAGTTTTTTGCCGTTGCTGGAATGGCTGCATTGAGCTTTGCAACCGTCGCGTCGTCCGCGCAGGAGCGGCCGAAGATTATAGGGATTTCGCATCTGGCCGTTTACACATCAGACCCGGCGGCAACGGATCACTACTATCGCGTGATTCTGGGGGCAGCCAAGGAGGCGGATCCCGAGAGCGCAAGGGGAGTGAAATACGCCTTCAGCGCGACGCAATACATTGAGGTACTCCCGCTGCCGGCCAATGCAGGCGTTAACCGCATGGATCATGCTGCCTTCAATACAGCGAGCGCGGAAGGAATGCGCAAATATCTCGCAGCCAAGGGGTGGAAAGTTCCACCGGCAGTAACAAAGGGATCCGACGAAAGCCGATGGTTTGAGGTGCTCGATCCGGAAGACAACAAGATCCAGTTTGTGCAACCGGCGGCTAGTTCCAAGGCGCCGGATGATCCTGACGCCATCGGCCATCACATCATTCACATCGGGTTCCTCGTACACAGCCGCGAGGCAGAAGACAAGTTCTATCGCAACCTGCTTGGCTTCAGACCGTACTGGTATGGCGGTATGAAAGACGACAAGGTCGACTGGGTCAGCCAGCAGGTTCCGGATGGGCATGACTGGCTCGAGTACATGCTGACGAGCGGGCCGTCGGGGACTGGCATTCCCGCGACTATCTCGCAGCAGTCGCTCGGCGTTCTTGACCATTTTTCGATAGGCGAAGTCTCGGTGAACGATGCGTACAAAAAGCTCGAGGCTGGACACCGCCTTGAAGGAAGGCACGATCAGGGGCCGAAGATCGGCAAGGACGGGAAATGGCAATTCAACCTCTACGATCCGGATGGTATCCGGGCGGAGTTGATGAACTTCCATGCGACGGAGAAGCCTTGCTGCTCGGCGTTCACGGCGCAGGATCCGGCGGAGTGAGGGGGCTGCGGGTATAGGTTCCAGTTTTCCCACGTCTTAAGATCGAGACATGGGCACGATGCTTGGAGCATCCAGTTTTCCCACCCATAACGCGATAGAGCTGCGTTATGGATGGGGCACCCAAGATCGAGCGGATTGACTTCCAATGTCTCAGGGGCCGAGATAGAGGGCACCCAGTTCTGCATCTTGCGAAGAGCGGCCCTTTTGCTTCGCGCTAGAATTTGGATATGGCGGCGACCGCACTCTCTCCCGACGTTCTTGCCAAGTATGAGCCGGTGATCGGCCTCGAAGTACACGTCCAGCTTCTGACCGCGAGCAAGATCTTTTGCGGCTGTGCGAATAGATTTGGCTCGGAGCCGAACACGAACATCTGCCCGGTGTGCATCGGGCTTCCGGGCGCGCTTCCGGTATTGAATGCAAAAGCTGTGGAGTTTGCCGTGCTGGCCTCGCTGGCGCTGAATTGCGAAGTGCGCGAGCGGTCGATCTTTGCGCGCAAGAATTACTTCTATCCAGACCTGCCCAAGGGCTACCAGATATCGCAGTACGACAAGCCGCTGGCCGAGCATGGCTGGGTCGAGGTTCCCACGGCCGACGGCGCGACGAAACGGATCGGCATCACCCGTGTGCACATGGAAGAGGACGCGGGCAAAAGCCTGCATGATGGGTTTACCGATTCCGCTACGCGCACTTATCTCGACCTGAATCGGTGCGGCACGCCGCTGATCGAGATTGTCAGCGAACCCGACATCCGCACGCCGGACGAAGCCTTCGAATACCTGACGAGGCTGAAAGAGATACTGCTCTGCACCGCGGTCTCAGACTGCAACATGGAAGAGGGTTCGCTGCGCTGCGATGCTAATGTAAGCGTGCGTTTGAAGGGCGCGCCGAAGTTCGGAACGAAGGCGGAAGTGAAAAATGTGAACAGCTTCCGCTTCATTCGCCAGGCGCTGGAGTACGAGATCGAGCGCCAGATCGAAGTGATCGAAGAGGGTGGACGCGTGATGCAGGAGACGCGCTCATGGAACGCCGGCGAGGGCCGCACTTACTCCATGCGCTCGAAGGAGCAAGCGCACGACTACCGCTACTTTCCCGAACCGGATTTGCCGCCGCTGATCGTGACGCTTGAGTTTCTCGGCGCCGTCAAGGCCAGACTTCCCGAGCTGCCCGAAGCGCGACGCATACGCATGATCGCCGAATATGAACTGAACCCGAAAGATGCCCACACGCTTACGGCTTCGCGAGAATTTGCCGACCGGTTTGAAGCGGCTGCGAAGACGGCGAGGAATCCACGCCGCGTGGCCAATTTGCTGCTCAGCGAACTGGGTGGCCGTTTGAAAGGGCTGGGTCTCGAACTCGATCAGTCACCCATCTCGATGGCGGGCCTGGTGATGGCTGCCGATCTTCTCGACGACAACAAGATTAGCTCGAAGCAGTTGAAGGGCCTGTTCGATATCAGCTTTGAAAAAGGCGAGGACTTCCCTCAAGTGTACGAGCGTGAGAAGCCGCAGCAGATCACCGACTCCTCCGCCATTGAAGCTATGATCGATGGGGTTATCGCCGCCAATCCAAAGCAGGTGGAGCAGTATCGCGCCGGAAAGAAGACGGTCGCGGGCTTCTTCGTGGGCCAGGTGATGAAGGCCTCGAAAGGGCAGGCCAATCCGGCGCTCTTAAATGAATTGGTAACGAAGAAGCTGGACGGATAGGACCAGCAACTCGATTCCAGGCGTCGAAGGGAACCCTGAGCACAGCGCATGCGTATGCTGTTTTGTAACCTGCGTTTCTAACGTCCAGGAGATCTGCATTATGAACCTGCGCATGGGATATGCTCTGTTGCTTGTGGGTGCGCTGCCGGCTTGTTTGGCGGGCTGCAGAGGGTTTGGTTCGCACTATATCAATGATGGGATGTCGAACAGTGCGACCAGCGGGTCAGGCGAGATCGTCATCAGCAAAATGGGCGGAGGCATCGACGTCGCCAACGCCCCGCATGGAGCCACGCTGTCGACCATGGGCGGCGGCATTCACGTGGGCAATGTGGCTTCGTTCGCCCGGATCAAGACCATGGGCGGCGGGATCGACATCGATCACGCCACAGGTTCGGTGGATGCCACGACGATGGGCGGCGGCATCACGATCAACACCGCCGAAGGCCCTGTGAAAGCAACTTCGATGGGCGGCAGCATCACTGTGCGCGAAGCGGGAAACTCGAGCCAGCAGCGGGATATTCGCCTGGATTCGAAGGGTGGAACAGTCGAACTGACCGTTCCGAAAGACTTCCCAATGGACGTGAACATCACGCTCACCTACACGAGGACCGATCGCCAGTATCACATCGTGCAGCACGCAGGTCTGGACGTGCACGAATCGGGCGAATGGGATAAGTCGTTCGGCACGCCGCGCAGGTACATTCGCGCCAGCGGGATTGTGGGCAGCGGCAGGAACCGCGTAACCATCGAAACCATCAACGGCGATGTAATTCTGAATCAGGAATAGCGCCGGCTCTGGTCAACTTTGATTTTTCGTGCGCTTAGAGGTTTCGCGCCACGGGTTGCGGACGGTGTAAATCGGCGTGGATGTTGCGCTCTGTTTTTTCACGCCCAACAGCCTTCGCTGGAGCAGCCAGCCAATGGCAGCCTGTGCAGAGCTCTTTGAAATTCCCACCGACTCGGCGACGTGGTGGTAGCTCACTTGCACATCGGCGCGGATCTTCGCGTGCTCCGCGGCTAGCCAGAGATAGACAAGAAAGCTGACCGGCTTGCGGTCGTGGCCGACCAGGTCGCGCATCAGGGTATCGGTGATGTAATCATCCAGAACAGGCATACTATACCAATCGGTACTATAGCATCGAATGGCTGATTGATCCTTCATCCGTGAGCCGTTATTCTCCATCCAATGCGAGGTCAAGATGGTCAGAGGCATCAAGTTTGTCGGGATTCCCGTTCGCGATCAGGATGTGGCGTTGAAGTTTTACACCGAAGCGATGGGCATGAAGGTCATGACGGATCAACCCTTCACGCCGCAGCAGCGCTGGATCGAATTGATGATCCCGGGCGCGGACACGGGCATAGCGCTCTTTACGCCGGAAGGGCATGAGAAGCGAATCGGCGAGCACCAGTCGATTTCGTTCTGGTGCGACGACGTATTTGCAACCGCCGAGGCGATGAAGAAGAAAGGCGTGGTCTTCACCAAGGAGCCCACGACGGAACCGTGGGGCTCAGTCGCGGTCTTCAAGGATGCGGATGGGAATCAGCTGGTTTTGTCGAGCCGGGGCAAGCAGAAATAGCCAACCCCGAACCGCCTTCGCGAGAAGATTGATAAGGCCAAACTTCACGCCTACTTCAATTTCAACTCTGTCTCAAAGTCCTTGCGCGCATCCCATGAGCTGACGGTTTTTGTCGCACTTTTTTTGCCGTCCTTCTCGGCCCACAGATCGTAGTCGTCGGACATGTCGACCTGGGCAAAGCGAAAGCTGCCGCTGCTGGAAGACGTATAACTGCGAATGGATTTGGTCTTCGTGTTCTTAAGGAATACGGTAGCGCCCTGTACTGGTGTGGAGTTTGCGTCAATGACCAGGCCGCCGACATTCCGCTGACCCATGTTCTGGGCGTGGGCCACGCCGAAAGTGTTCACCCCTGAGAAGATCACCACTGCAAAGGCGGCAAATGCCACCCAAGCCGCCACGCGTGCGCGGTTCCTTGTCACTCTTCCTCCTCGTCCTCAACCAGCAAGTCGTCTTCCTCGTCGATGCCCTCTTCTACCTTCGAGAGCTCGAGAGGTTCCACACCAACGACCTCATACTCTGTTCCACATTCATCGCAGGCGACAACGTCGCCTTCTTCCACTTCTTCAACGTCAATATCGAGATTGTTTTCACATTCCGGGCAGCTTGTCATGGCAGCCTCCTCCCAAGGCTTTTCGTGATGTAGGATGGCGTTACCCCTAGGGTACGAACTTGGGTTAGTTTTAGGCAAACTGTTGGAAAGGTCAAGAGGCCGAATCCCCCACCTCTGCACCGAAGTGCGTACACCGGAGAACAAATCATGAAAATTTCCCGCCTGGTCTCATTTTGCGGGCTGGCACTGACAGGCGGCGTCGCGATTGCGCAGCCTGACTATGCGCTTCATGCCACCCCTGTTGGCCCCGCGCCGGTTGATCCGGCGATCGTCAGGGCCCTCGCCACCATCAAGCCCCAACAAATACATGAGACGATTCAAACGCTGGTTGGTTTCGGCACCCGGAGCACGTTATCGAGCATGGAAACCGACCTGCCGCCGGGCCAGGGCATCAACGCCGCGGCCGACTGGATCGCCGGGCAATTCGAGGCTATTTCGAAACAGTGCGGCGGCTGCCTCGAGGTCAAGCGCGACATTTTTACCGCCGACCCGGCGAGCGGAGCCCAGTGGGCTCGCCGGATTCCCAAGCCCACCAAAATCACCAATGTTTACGCGATTTTGCGCGGGACCGATCCAGCCCAGGCCGAGCGCATGGTCCTCGTTACCGGCCACTACGACTCGCGCGATTCAAGCAATAACGACGATCATGGCGCCGCCCCCGGCGCTAACGACGACGCTTCTGGAGTTGCCGTCTCGCTGGAGTGCGCACGGGCATTGAGCAAATTGAAGTTTCCCGGAACCATCGTGTTTGTGGCCGTTGCGGGCGAGGAGCAGGGACTGGTCGGCTCCGGCCACCTGGCCAAACTGGCAAAGGATGAAGGCTGGGACCTGGAAGCGGAGTTGAACAACGACATCGTGGGTGGCAATACCACGCCCGGCGATACCTTGCAGATGAAGGATCGCGTGCGCGTATTTTCAGAGGGTGTTCCCCAGGCCGCGACACCGGAGCAGGCACGCGCCATTCGCGCTCTTGGCAAGGAGAACGATTCGCCCAGCCGCGAACTGGCTCGCACCATCGCCGAAACAGCCCGTGCATATTTCTCACGGTCCGGATCGGCAAAACCGTTTCTCGCTGCCTTGATCGATCGCCCCGACCGCTACCTGCGCGGCGGCGACCACAGTTCTTTCAACCACGAAGGCTTTGCCGCCGTGCGCTTCACCGAATGGCGCGAGGACTACAACCACCAGCACCAGAACGTCGTGATGCCGCCATCTGGTTCGAAAGATCCAATTCTCGGAGACCTGATCCGCTTTGTGGACTTCAACTACGTGGCGCAGGTGGCGCGGCTGAATGCTGCGACCCTGGCCACCCTGGCTTTCGCACCCGGTGAGCCACAGAAGGTAGTCATCGTGAACCGGATGACCGAGAACGGCTCGACACTCACCTGGGAGCCGCCGATCGGCGGCGGAGTGGCGCACTATGACGTGCTGTGGCGCGAAACTACCGCACCGAACTGGCAGTACGTGAGGCAGGTTGTCCCTACAGCAGTTGATGGACCCGTTACCGTATCGCTGCCCATCTCGAAGGACAACGTGATTTTTGGCGTGCGCGCCGTGGATGCCAAGGGGCATCGGGGTCTGGTTGTCGTTCCGTAGGTCCGCAGCGCAGGGATTCATCCGATCTGGCATGTGCCCATGACACACGCAAGGCGTTCCATTTAACCTGTTCACTACGATGCCCCGGATTGGCGCCACCCCGTTTGCTTTCCCCGACTTTCACGGCGCCACTCGCCGGCTGGTTCTCGTGAACCTGGGCGCCTACTTTCTGCTTGCCATAGCGGGGATGGTTGCTCCAGAAGCAACCGGGTCCGCACTGAACTATCTCCTCTTTTATCCGACCACGTTTTTGCACGGCGCAATCTGGCAGCCTTTCACCTACAGCCTGGTGCATCCCACTGGCCTGATTCTTTCCGCGCTGTTTGAACTGCTCTCCATCTGGTTTCTGGCCGGATTTCTCGAAGCTTTCCACCCAGATGCCTGGGTCATGGGCCTTTACGCAACGTCGGTAATCGGCACCGCGCTAGCCGCTCTTGCGATCTACGGCGGCAGCGTGATGCTTGGCGCCTCGCTGGTGACCTACCCGCTTTACGGATGTTTCGGCGGCATTTTCGGGTTGCTGATGGCCATCGGCCTGCTCTACGGCGACGTCCAGTTCCAGATGTTCTTTGTCATCGGTATCAAGGCACGCTATATGGCCATTATTTACGCGCTTGTGGCCGTCGCCATGATGTTCGGCAGCATGCGTATGTATGCTTTTGCCCAAATCGGCGGAGCGATCGCTGGATTCGTCTTCATTCGCGTGGCGCCCCGTCGCGGATTCTCGTTCCTGCTGAGCGAAAAGTGGTACGGCATGCGCAACGGCTACTATCGCTGGAAGCGCCGCCGCGCCGCGAAAAAATTCGCGGTCTACATGCGCTCGCAGGGCCGCACCGTGAAGTTCGACGGCAGTGGAAAGCAGCTTGACGAAGATCACGATGACAAGAAGCGCTGGAACTAGAAGCCCTTCCCGCCACACCGCAAAACACGATCGTTGCGCGTCCGCTGTGGCGGTAGAGAGCCAGCGTGCCGACGTTTTCGCGCGAAAGAGCCCTCGATCCCGGAATCGATCGAGATCGGCAAAATCGAAAACGATGCCTCATTCGATACAATCCTCTCTGGCATGAACAAGAAGATTGCATTCCTCTTTCCGGGGCAGGGTTCGCAAACCGTGGGCATGGGCCGTGACCTTGCCGAACGATCCCCCGTTGCAAAACAGACCTTTGCCGAGGCCGACGAAGCCTGCGGATTCGCTCTGTCCCGGCTCTGCTTCGAAGGCCCGGAAGACGAATTGAAACTGACGGAAAACACGCAGCCCGCGATCATGACGGTAAGCGTCGCAGTGTGGCGCGTGCTCGCTGAACACGGAATTCAGCCCTCGCTCGCCGCCGGACATTCGCTCGGGGAGTGGACCGCGCACGTAGCGGCGGGAACATTGACCTTCGCGGATGCTGTCCGTGCCGTAAAGGCACGCGGGCGCGCGATGCAGCAGGCCGTCCCCGCGGGACAAGGAGCGATGGCGGCAATCCTGTCACTCGATGCGGAGAAAGTTTCCGACGCCTGCGTGGCCGCGGCCCAGGATACCGGCCTCACGGTCTCGGCAGCCAATTTCAACTCACCGGGTCAAACGGTAATCTCCGGCGCTACGGCCGCAGTCGAAAAGGCCGCAGCCTTGTGCAAGGAACGCGGTGCGCGGCGAACGGTCATGCTTCCCGTCAGCGCGCCATTCCATTGCGCTCTCATGAAGCCGGCGCAGGAAGAAGTGGCCCGCGTGCTGGCAGGCATCCAGCTTGCAGAACCGCGTTTTCCGGTAGCTTCAAACGTGAGCGGGACAATGGTGACGACGAGCCAGGGCGCGCGCAACGCACTCATTGAGCAGGTTACCGGCGCCGTGCGCTGGGTGGACTGTGTGCGGACGCTGGCGGGCGCGGAAGCGGAGATGTTTATCGAAGCCGGCCCAGGCAAGGTACTCTGCGGCCTGCTCAAACAGATCGACCCAGCGCAGAAGTCGCTCAATGTGGAAGACTCGGCGAGCCTCGAAAAAGTGCTTGAGGAACTAAACAGCGCCTAGCTCACAACACGCGGCAAGTAATTTGGCCGCCGGCTCGCGTTACGGCCCGAGATAAAGCTCCTCATCGGGCGGCGCGAAGTCCAGCGTGTGGTCTTTGGGATAGTAAGTGAGGAACAGCGCCTTGCTCTTGCGCCCGTTGATCAGCATCCCTACCAGCAGCACATTCCGGTAAACACGTGCCGCCACAATCTTATGGCTCTGGATAATCCCATATTCGTTCTGACTGCTGTTCGGTCCCCAGTCGGCCTCAAAGCGATCGAAGGGATAAGCACCGTACTTGTTCGGGTGCTGCTGCCAGGTGGGATCGTGCATCCATATGCCGTAAGCCTGCTTCAGATCGTTCTTCTCAACCAACTCCATGAAGTTATTGATCGTGTGCCGGCCGCGCAGGTGCGTCCACCAGTTCCAGGGCCAATCCGCTGGATGGCCAGCAGCGAGCCAGAAAATAACAATCAAGACGAAAAGAAGGCCACCGCCGCTGTACAGCATTACCCGATTACGCAGGTCGCGGGCCTCGTCAAATTTGGGAGCATCCAGCAGAGTCATTCAAACTTTCCTCGCAGTCAAGGATACGGCACGAGCGGGACCAGGGACCAGGGACCAGGGAATTCGGGGTTCAAGTCGAAAAGCCTCATCCCTTCTACTTTGTTAGACACCGGCGACGGCGTTGCTGTTCCCGCTTTGTATCCCCTGCTTCTTGTTTCTTTCAGTCTCGGCTGTATACGTTCCGGTTCTTGTCTTCGTGGCGCTCGAGCGCCAACTCAATCAGACGCGTAATCAGCTCGCCATACGGGATGCCGGACGCCTCCCACAGCTTGGGGTACATGCTGATCTGCGTAAAGCCGGGCAGCGTGTTCACCTCGTTGAGATAGATGCGGCGCTTGCCATCCGGCTCCATCAGGAAATCCACACGCGCCAGCCCGGAGAGATCGCAGGCACGAAACGCGGCCGCCGCCATCTCGCGAATTTGCCTGGCTTCATCGCGCGTAATCTTTGCCGGAATTACCGGCACGGAGCCTTCGGACAGATATTTTGCCTCGTAGTCGTAGAACTCCTTGCCGGGAATGATTTCACCCACCACGCTGGCCTTGGGATCATCGTTGCCCAGGACGCCAACTTCGAGTTCGCGAGCACGCAGTTTTTTCCCGCCGACTCCCTGCTCCACAACGAGTTTGCGATCGTACTTGGCGGCTTCGTCGAGCGCGGGCCGCAGTTCCTTCCGATCATGCGCCTTGCTGATCCCTACGGACGACCCTAGATTCGCGGGCTTTACGAACAGCGGGTACTTGAGCGACTTCTCGATCTGCGCTATCGTTTTTCGCGGCGATTTCTCCCACTCGGCGCGCAGAATCGTGACGTGTTTCACGATCGGCAGCCCGGCCTGTGCAAACAGCCGCTTCATCACATCCTTGTCCATGCCGGCCGACGAACCCAGAACCCCCGAACCCACATAGGCGATGCCGGCGAGTTCAAACAGTCCCTGGATGGTGCCATCTTCGCCAAACGTGCCGTGCAGTACGGGAAAAACGACGTCGATTGCTTTTCCCTCAGGACCTTGTGGGCCCGGCACCGGCGCAAGTAGTGTCGGAATGCCCTCGTGCAGCAGCTTCGCACCCGGAGTCGCAGCGGGATCGCCTGCGCGTAGCTGGCGCGCCCCGGCGCTCGAGTCGCCCGCCAGCAGGCCGGTAGAGTCGGCAGCCGCGAGCCACCTGCCTTCTTTGGTGATGCCGATCGGCACCACGTCGAATTTGCTGCGATCGATTGCCTTGAGAATCGAGGCGGCCGAGAGCAGCGAGACTTCATGCTCGCCGCTGCGCCCGCCAAACAGAATGCCTACGCGAAGTTTCTTTGCCATCGCTCTTATTGTCGCTCAGAAGAACGTGCTAAAGGGTGACGGGCGAGATTCGTGTTTTCCCACTCATGCCGCGAAGAAACCGCGACATGAATGGGGCACCCAAATTTGTGGTGGACCGCAGAATTCGCAGCCGATCAGAGTATTTTCTTTCCGAACGCCGAACACGCCAGTTCGACCGCCAGGTCCGCGGTCCGGTTGTGCTCATCGATCACCGGGTTCACTTCAACGATTTCGAAGCTCAGCATGCGCCCATGATCGGCAAGAATCTCCATGGCCAGGTGGGCCTCGCGATACGTTGCGCCGCCCCGCACCGGCGTGCCCACGCCGGGCGCATCTTCGGGGTCGATCCAGTCCATGTCGAGCGAGATGTGGTAGCCGGCAGTTCCCCGCCCCGCCGCACGCAGAGCCTCTTCCATCACGGCACGCATTCCACGTTCGTCAATGTCGCGCATGGTGTACACCTCGCCCATCCCAGCGCGGCGGATGTTGGCACGTTCTGCGGCATCGATGTCGCGCACCCCAACCAGCACCGTGTTTTCAGGAGCGATCTTCGGCGCGAAGCCGCCAATACTGGTCAGCAATTCAGGCCCCAGGCCCAGCAGCGCCGCCAGGGGCATGCCATGGACGTTTCCGCTCGGTGAGGTGTCTGGCGTGTTGATGTCGGAGTGGGCATCGATCCAGATCACGCCGATTTTCTGGTTCTGGCGCCGGTAGAACTCCGAGACCCCGGAGACCGTGCCGACCGCAATGGAGTGGTCGCCGCCCAGCACGAGGGGCGTCATTCTCTCTTCCAGCGTCCGGCTCACCGCCTTCGCCGTGCGCGTGCACGTATCGGCAATCTGCTTGAGATAGCGTGCATTTGGCTCGCCCACATTCTGGGTCTCGGCAATATCCACCTCAACATTGCCACCGTCGGTCACGTGGTGGCCGAGGGACTCAAGCCGCGCTTCAAGCCCGGCGACGCGCATCGCCGATGGCCCCATATCGACCCCGCGACGACTTGCGCCCATGTCGAGCGGCACGCCGAGCACACGAATATGCCGTGTGGGTGAGGACTGGGTTCCGCTGGGTGGAAAGGAAGTGACGATGAGGGGAACTTCTGGGTTGGTTGCCATGCAGGGTTGCTCTCCCGGATTTGAGCCCCTGCCATCATACCCCGCGGCCCCTTTCTCCTGCCCCAAAGTGGGCCATTTCTGTTCGAAAAGTGGTACGTCCCGTGGCATCAAACTACCGCGAAAGGTGTAACGAGAGTAACTCAAGTCCAGCGTAAACTTATACCAATAGTTCCGGAGTTATGGTTACTCACGGGGCACGCTGAGCTTCTCACTGAGAGGAGCCAGCGACGAATCCCTGAAGGATGCGGGCATGACGTTGAGTGGCAAATCCCGGCATTGTCTGGCGTTCGCGTCTCTTGCGACGACGATTTCGGTGCCGTTCGCCCATGCAGCGGACACGCGGAACCTCATTGGCCTCGCGCCTGGGAACTCTCCTTCAATCCTCAGCGCGCACTACCTGCTACCCACCGGAATCGTACTGGCGGCCCTTCTCCTGATCATCGGCTTATGGATATGGTATCTCCGCAGAAAAGTCGACCACCAAACCAGGACGATTACCGCACAATCCGAAACCGAAGCTCGAATCGAGCGACATAACGCCCAATTGGAGACCAAACGCAGCAGGATCCTCGAGGACATCAACAGCTCGCGTCCTCTGCCCGAGCTGATCGATGCCATCACGGAGATGGTGGCGTTCAGCCTGGGCTTCCCTTTCTGCTGGTGCGAAATGTCCGATGGAGTACGCCTGGGAAATGCTCCCGATAAGGCCAACGGACTGCGCAGCATGCGCCTCGATATTCCCGCCCGCGCCGGTGGTTCGCTGGGCACACTATTTGCCGCCACCGAGGCGGGTGAAGCTCAACCACACGACGAAGCCGCGGCCCTCGAAGCCGGCGTTCGCCTGGCGACACTCGCCATTGAAACGCGACGCCTTTACAAAGACCTCGTCTACCGGTCGGAGTTCGATTTGCTAACGGATATCCACAACCGTTTTTCGCTCGACCGCTACCTTGAGCAGCAGATCGAAAAGTCCAAGATTGAGGCGTCGATCTTTGGTCTCGTCTACATCGATCTGGACGAGTTCAAACAGGCCAACGACTTCTACGGCCATCACATTGGAGACCTCTACCTTCAGGAGGTTTCGATGCGGATGAAGCGTCAGCTCCGATCAGGCGACATGCTCGCGCGCCTTGGCGGCGATGAGTTTGCAGCTCTCGTGCCCGTTGTGCGGAGCCGCTCCGCTCTTGAGGAGATCGCACAGCGACTCGAGCGCTGCTTTGACGCTCCATTCGCAGTGGAAGGCTATGTGCTGCGCGGAGGTGCAAGCGTGGGCGTCGCACTGTATCCCGACGACGGGACCTCGGCCGATAGTTTGCTGAGCGCCGCCGACGCAGCCATGTACGTTGCCAAGCACACCAAGCGCCATCGTGCCGAGATGCCGGACCGCCTTCAAAATGCGCTCTTCAGGCCTGAAGAACAAGACAAATAAAAGCGCGCCGATTCTGTTGAACCGACGCGCTTCGTCCCCCCGCGGTAGAACCGACTCTTGCTCTCAGCGCACGTGCAGCTGCGAAATCGTCACCTTGCCCTTGACCAATTCCGCCTTGCGCCACTGGCTCTTCTCGTTCAGAGCCACCCAGCGGCGCTCTTCACCGCGGTAGTGCCAATCCTTGTCGAGCTGATAGTAGATCAAGGTACCTGCCGCTTCCATCACCTTGATGATGCTGTTGTCGTGCGAATTCTTCTCGTCGTAGTCCGTAGTCGCGCTCTCGCCCATCTCGGAGTAGATTTCGTTCAGTTCAAAGAGCAGCGCGTTGACGCTATCGTCCATGGCCTCGACGTTGAGGCCAATGCGTCTTGCCTCGCGAAGGGTGATGGGGTAGTTGTGCGAGGGGTAGCCGGAATTGAGGTTGTTGCTGATCTCTCTGGCACGCTCCTTGTCGTCCATGTGGTACGACAGGATCTCTTCGCAGATGCGGGTTGAAAGCGCACTGGAGCGGTCAACCGCGCCGATCACCAGCGGATGCACGTACGGAAACAGCGCCTCGTAAGGATTCGTGGTTGAATCCTTGGCCTGTTCGGTCCACAGCCGGATCACGCGCAGCAGTTCGTCGTTGCTCACGCTCACGCGGTCGTTGTCGCGATCAATGGGCGAAAGATCGTGGGTGAGTGAAGTATCCACAGCAGACAAATGCGCAAGCGGCCCCATCAGGATGCGATCGGCGCCTAACGCCAACATGGTTGCGGCCGACTGGCATTCGAGCGGAGCAAGCACCGTGAGATGTTTCACATAGCGGCGCAGCAGGTTGACCATGCGCAGCGATGCCTGGCCCGATCCGCCGTCTGACTTCACAAACAACGTCAACCGCTCGACATTCCCAAGGTTGCGCACGAGGGCATAGAGGCCGGTGACGTCGTTCTGGCAAATGGAGCCTTTGTTGGAATTCCAGTAGGTGATGATGGGCTCGCCGAGCGCACGAGATAGTGTGTCGAGTACGGGCTGGGTCCGCTCCATCAACATCGGCGGCTTGGCGGCGCCGGGGCGGAGCACTGGAAATTCAGATACAGATGCAGCTACAGCTTGATTGGGCAATTCGGTGTACCGCTCAAGTTGAATTGTCTTGATTGGCTCGATATTAGCACGATGTTTATCAGGGTGAAATAAAGAACACATGGGTTGACGGGTACCAAGCTGGATCCCGGATCATCGAAAAGAGCGCGGCGGCGAAGCTCTCTCTCAGCAAAGACTTGCAGCTGGGATGGAAACCAGCAAGATTCAAACTTTCGTAAGCCGAGATCGGCGTCTTTTCCCCAAGCGCTGCGAATTTGAGGAAGCGTAGCGAGAGATCGAAGGATACTGGCGGTTTACAGCGGAGTCCATTGGCTTCACCGTTCAGAGTGGAAGCATTGGTGGGAGCAGGTGACTGACTATTCCGGTGAGGCGTTCTCCGCAGGTTTGTGATCCTTGGCGGGCGCTGCCGGAGCCGCAGTTCCATCAGCCTTGGCGGGCGGAGCAGCTGGTTCCGTGGGCAGCGCTGGATGATCGAAGACGTACAGTTCGTTGAACAGATACTTGTAAGTAGCGTGCGACTGCCCGCGGAACTGGGGCTTGAAGCCGAAAAGCACGATGCGCCCCTTGCCGTATGCAAGTTCCAGGGCTGCGGCTTTGCCCTGAATGGCCTCAGGATACAGCAGCAGACCGCTCTCCAGCGGATTTGTTTCCTTGGGGTAGCGCGCCAGCACGGCACCGTGGAAGCCGGGCTGGGGCTGGAATGCAGGGCCGTTCTGGAACATGATGATCGGCGCATCGGATACGCCAAGATTCACCGGCAGATCGGCGTGTTCGGTTTCCACGCGCAGCAACGCGCCGGAGCAGAAGAATTTGTCGCTCTTGAAGCCTTCAATCACGTTCTTCACCGGCAGCGACATCAGCGGAATGAGGCTGCTCGCCGTCTTGTTCAGAGCAATCAGCGTGCCGCCTTCATGAACAAATTCGCGCAGATTCTCGATGCCATCGTTGCCGATGCCGCCTGCGTACTGGCCGGGAAGCACGCCAATGCCAAATCCGTCCGTCAGCTGCTTCGACGAGAGGTCGGGCAGAACGATCACATCATAGCGGCTGTGCAGGTCGGCCGCGCGCATGTCGGCGTTGTAGATGCTCTTCGGTTCGAATCCGTAATTCTCGAGAATCCACCGCGTCCAGCCCTCGTCGATGGAGGGCGCCCAGGGCCGGTAGAGCCCGACCCTCGCTTTTTTCAGTGCAATCGTATGTGCGGGCGCGTTGACGGCCACCGCCGACACCGCATACTTTTTCGAGAGGTCGCCGAGCGAGGCGCGGCTGCCGCCACTGATCAGAAATGCGCCCGTCTCCGTGCCTTCCGCGGTCTTTACCGGGTCCTGGGCCACTGAGACGGTTGCGCCTGCCTGCAACGCCGCATTCACCAGCTCGAACGAAGCATTGGCCTTGTGGCTGACGGCGAATGTAGTTCCGGAGCCCTCGATGGATGCTTCAGGCAAAGCGACCTTGTCGATCCTGGTCAGCATGGCACGCTGGTCGGCTGCCAGCGGGTCGGTCACTTCATCCACGTTGACGCCCATCTGCAGCGGCAGCGTCCAGCCGGTTACGTCATAAGGCAAGTCGATGGATTTTGAGGTGCCGTTCTGCAATGCGTCGGGGTATTTCTGCCGCTCAAACAGTTCCTTGGCCAGTGCAGAAAACGCCTGGTCCATGGGAATGACCCACGAGCCTGCGGGATAGACCACGCCATTCGCTTTGAATCCGTTTTTTGATGTATAGACATCGAGGCCGTTGTCGATCATCTTCTGTGCCAGCAAGCCCGCCTCGGGTGTGTCTGCCTGCTTGTCGCTGATGACGTAGGCGAACGGAGGCTCCTTGCTGAAGTGCTGGATGTTGTCGCGGGCCGCCTGGTAGCGGTTGTAGAGCAGCGTCTCACGATTCTTCGCGGCCAGGTCAAGCACCGACATGGAACCACCCACCATGTAATCGACTGCATCTTTCAAGCGCCACCAGCCGCCTTCCCACGGAGTGGAGTACATGCTCAGCGCGCGCAAATCCTGAAAGTCCTTGGGGAAGTCGCGCACCGTGTAGAAGTGCGGCGTCGCGTAGTCGTAGAGCGCCGTTTCGGTAAAGAACGATATCTCGTTGCGGAAGACATGCGCCCAATCCGTGAATCCGGCGTACCAGTTATCGAAGCGCGATTCAGAGATGGCGCCGGGCATATTGTGCGCGTTGAGATAGGCGGTCATGTTCGCGCCCGTGAGATTGAGCCAACTGCGCACAAGGGGGCTGATGTTGCTCGAGATCGGATCGGAGAAGGGCGGAATCCAGATACGCGCGGGAAAGGGAGCGGTCTGGTGCTGGCAGTAGAAGATCACCGGGCTGTATTCCAGCTGCATCTTTACCACCACCTGCTCTTCTCTCATGTTCATCATGTAGCCATCGCGATTGTTATCGTGGCCCACATATTCCTGGTAGAGATAGGGCATGGGGCTGACTTCGTACTTGGTGCCCACATTCTGCCGGTACCAGTGCACCACCATGTCTTGCCCGTCGGGATTGAGGGTGGGCCACAGCACGAGGATGACCTGGTCAAGAATCGCGTCGATCTGCGGATCGTTTTGCGCGGAGAGAAGTTTGTAAGCCAGCGCCATGGTATGCTGCGGGCCTGCGACTTCATCGGCGTGCAGGCCGCCATCAATGTGCACAATGACCTTGGAGGTGCGCGCCAGTTCTTTCGCCTGGTCATCGGTCAGGTTGGTGGCGTGGGCGAGGCGTCCGGCAATCATCTTGGTCTCGTCCAGCTTGGCCAGGTTTTGCGCAGACGAAATGACGGCAATCTCAATTTCTTTGCCTTCGGTGGTTTTGCCCACGGTGAACATCTTGATGCGATCAGAGGCTGCGGCCAGCGCGTGGAAGTAGCGAATCGTGTCTTCGTAGTCGGCGAGGTAGAAGTCGTCGCCAGGATTGTGCCCTAAAACGGAAATCGGTGTTGGCACCTGAGCGCGCGCGACGGCGCAGAGGACAAAGCCAATGCAAAAGCAGACTAGACAAAACCAGAGGCTGAGCTTGGACGAAGACATGGACTCTCCTTTTGCAAATGAGACAGACACCATGGCGCGATCGGGGTGCAGACGATTGCGCCTCGCAACCATGAGACGCCTACTTCTAACTTTCTTGCGTGCTTCCAAGGCTACCGCACCGGACAGCCTGCACAAAAGGCAATTCCCAAATGAGCCAGGACTACCTCGCGGCACAGCTGATGAAACGCTTTCGAACCGGGTTGCAGATTGGCATGCTCTGGGGGGACAAACCTCACTGCGCCCGCAGTTCGTTATCAAGTAACGTCAGCGCGTCTCTCCTTTACAACTGCAAGCGAAATTGACCTGCAAGTGATTATCAAAAAGAAAGGACTTCGCTTTCGCGAAGTCCTTCTGATAGATGGAAGTGATGCGTTAAGGAGCAGGCTACTCGGCGGCCATCTCTTCGGCTTCGCCTTCCTGGCGCATGAGTTCGAGTTCGCGTTCGGCGGCTTCGATCTCTGCCGAAACCTCCTGCTGAACACGGGCTGCCGCTTCTTCGAGCTCCGGTGAGAGCTGGACGTTGCGGTAGTACTCGAGACCCGTGCCTGCCGGGATGAGCCGGCCGACGATGACGTTCTCTTTGAGGCCGCGGAGATTGTCGATCGCTCCGTTGATGCTGGCTTCGGTAAGAACGCGGGTCGTCTCCTGGAAGCTGGCCGCGGAGATGAAGCTGTCGGTCGAGAGCGAGGCCTTGGTGATGCCGAGGAGGAGCGGACGACCGAGAGCCGGACGGCCACCTTCGCGGACAACACGCTCGTTCTCTTCGCGGAAGCGGAAGCGATCGACCTGCTGTTCGAGCAGGAAGTTGGTATCGCCCACTTCGTCGATGCGGACCCAGCGCAGCATCTGACGGACAATCACTTCGATGTGCTTGTCGGAGATGGCCACGCCCTGCAGACGGTAGACTTCCTGGATTTCGTTTACCAGGTAAGCCTGCAGTTCCTTTTCGCCCAGCACGGCAAGAATGTCGTGCGGATTCAAGGGACCGTCCATCAGCGGATCACCGGCACGAAGGCGTTCACCTTCCTGCACGTTGACGTGAATACCGCGAGGTACCGAGTATTCCTTCTCGTCGCCATTGTCAGCCGTGACGTAAATCTTGCGCTGACCCTTGGCAACTTCGCCGAAGCGGACCACACCATCGATCTCGCTGATGATGGCCGTCTCGCGAGGCTTGCGGGCTTCGAACAGTTCGACCACGCGCGGCAGACCGCCGGTGATGTCTTTCGTACGCGTCGACTCCTTGGGAATCTTCGCGAGCACATCGCCGGGACCGACTTCGTCGCCGTCCTGGATCATGAGGTGAGCGCCGCGCGGCAACAGATACCGCTTGTGCGTCTTGGCGTTCTTGACCATGAAGGCAGGCTGACGCTTCTCATCGGCAGCATCCGCAACCACCCAGCGCGACAGGCCCGTGACTTCGTCCACTTCCTCGTTGAGGGTGATGCCTTCCTGCAAGTCCTTGAACTGCACCGTGCCGCCGATCTCGGTAAGAATGGCGTAGGTGTAAGGATCCCATTCAGCCAGAAGCTCGCCGAGTTTGACTGCCTGGCCGTCCTTCACGCGGAGACGCGCGCCATAGACCACCTGGTAGCGCTCCTTTTCACGGCCACGCTCATCCACCACGGCAATGGAGCCCGAACGGTTCATCGAAACCAGCGCGCCGTCCTTGCTTTCAACGGTGCTCAAGTTGATGAAACGCACGAAGCCATTGTTCTTGGCATCGAGGCGCGACTTGTCCTGCACACGGCTGGCGGTTCCGCCGACGTGGAAGGTACGCATGGTAAGCTGCGTGCCCGGCTCGCCAATGGATTGCGCCGCGATAACGCCGCAGGTTTCGCCGAGCTCAACCATCCGGCCGGAACCGAGGTTGCGTCCGTAACAGAGTGCGCAAACGCCGCGACGGGATTCGCAGGTGAGCACCGAGCGGATCTTGACTTTTTCAACGCCTGCGCCCTGGATGGCGGAAGCGATGTCTTCGTCGATCTGCTGGTTCACGTCGATGACAGCGTTGCCGTCGTAGTCCTTGATGCGTTCGAGTGACACGCGGCCGATGATGCGATCGCGCATGGGCTCGATGATCTCGCCGGATTCAACGATGGAACCAACGTAGATGCCTTCGCTGGTACCGCAGTCGTATTCGGTAACGATGACGTCCTGCGCCACGTCGACTAGACGGCGGGTCAGGTAGCCCGAGTCGGCAGTCTTGAGTGCCGTATCGGCCAGTCCCTTACGTGCGCCGTGGGTCGAGATGAAGTATTCGAGCACCGTGAGACCTTCGCGGAAGTTCGCGGTGATGGGCGTCTCAATGACTTCGCCGGAAGGCTTGGCCATCAGTCCGCGCATGCCCGAGAGCTGGCGAATCTGCTGCTTCGAACCGCGGGCGCCGGAGTCGGCCATGATGTAAATCGGGTTCATGGCTCCTTCGTCGTCCGCCTTCTTCATGTTGCCGAACATTTCGTCCGCGACCTGATCGGTAACAGCCGACCACATCTGGATGACCTTGTTGGAACGTTCGCCGTTGGTGATGGCGCCGTCCATGTACTGCTTCTGAACTTCGATGACCTTCTTGTCGGCTTCGTCCACCGTGGTGTACTTGCTGGCAGGAATGACCATGTCGTCGAGGCCAACGGACAGGCCCGACTTGGTGGCATAGTTAAAGCCCAGCGCCTTGATGCGATCGAGCATGCCAACCGTAACTTCGAGGCCGAGGTTCTGGTTGCAATAGTTGACCAGCTGACCGATGCCCTTCTTCTTGAGCAAGCCGTTGATGTACGGCATGCCCGAAGGAAGCGCGTCGTTCAGGATTACGCGGCCAACCGTCGTGTTGATGTACTCGTTGTTGAAATCCACCGGCTCGGTATGCGTCAGATCCTGATCGTCGTACGCGGTGGTCATATCGAGCACCTTGCCCGTGTAGCGCAGGCGGATCGGCGTCAGCGTCTCAAGCTGCCTGGCTTCAAGCGCCATCAGGATCTCTTCCGTGTTCGAGAAGACGCGGCCTTCGCCGATACCACCCCTCTTGGCCTTGGTGAGGTAATAGAGGCCAAGCACCATGTCCTGGGTAGGAACGGTGATCGGCTGACCCGACGCCGGCGAAAGGATGTTGTGCGAAGCAAGCATCAGTACGCTGGCTTCAATCTGCGCTTCAGGCGACAGCGGAATGTGCACGGCCATCTGGTCGCCGTCAAAGTCGGCGTTGAAGGCGGTGCAGACCAGCGGGTGAATCTTGATGGCCTTGCCTTCGACCAGCACCGGCTCAAACGCCTGGATGCCGAGGCGGTGAAGCGTGGGGGCGCGGTTCAGCAGTACAGGATGATCCTTGATGACCTCTTCAAGGATGTCCCACACCACCGGCTCCTGCATCTCGACCATTTCCTTGGCTTGCTTGATGGTGGTGCAGTGGCCCGTCTGTTCGAGGCGGTGATAGATGAACGGCTTGAACAGTTCAAGCGCCATCTTTTTCGGCAGACCGCACTGGTGCAATTTCAATTCCGGCCCGACCACGATGACCGAACGGCCAGAGTAATCGACGCGCTTGCCCAGCAGGTTCTGGCGGAAGCGGCCCTGCTTGCCCTTGAGCGTGTCAGAGAGCGACTTGAGCGGGCGATTGTTGGCGCCACGCAGCACACGACCGCGGCGGCCGTTATCAAACAGCGCGTCCACGGCTTCCTGCAGCATGCGCTTTTCGTTGCGCACGATGACTTCAGGGGCGTGCAGATCCATCAGCTTCTTCAACCGGTTGTTGCGGTTGATGACGCGGCGGTAGAGATCGTTGAGATCGGATGTGGCAAAGCGTCCGCCATCCAGCGGCACCAGGGGGCGCAGCTCTGGAGGAATGACCGGCAGCACGTCGAGAATCATCCACTGAGGCTTGTTCGACGACTTGCGGAATGCCTCGACCACCTTGAGGCGCTTGGCGTATTTGATCTTTTTCTGCGCGGAGGTCTCGGTCTTCATCCGCTCGCGCAGTTCCAGGCCAAGCTCCTCGATCTGGACACGCTTCAGCAATTCCTTGATGGCTTCGGCGCCCATCATGGCCTTGAAGCCGGAGGGACGGTACTGCTGGTCGAGCTCGCGGTAGCGGGCTTCGTCCTTGATGATCTCGCGCTCTTTTACCGGCGCGTCGCCCACGTCGACCACGACATAGGACTCGAAGTAGAGAATGCTTTCGAGGTCGCGCAACGAAATATCGAGCAGGTGGCCGATACGCGACGGCAGGCCCTTGAAGAACCATACGTGCGAGCACGGAGACGCGAGCTCGATGTGGCCCATGCGCTCGCGGCGCACTTTGCTCACCGTCACTTCAACGCCGCACTTGTCGCAGATGACGCCGCGGTGCTTCATGCGCTTGTACTTGCCGCAGAGACACTCCCAGTCGGTGACGGGTCCAAAGATGCGGGCGCAGAACAAGCCATCGCGCTCCGGCTTGAAGGTGCGGTAGTTGATGGTTTCCGGCTTGGTGACTTCACCATGCGACCAGCTGCGGATCTTCTCCGGCGAAGCAAGCATGATGCGGATAGCGTCGAAATCAGTAATCGGGCTGGTGAGTTCAAACGGGTTTGAACGGAACAAGGCGACCCTCCTTGGCGAGCCTTTCAGCATTCGCCGCGGTATCTCCCGGGATTCTTTTAGCGGGTCCTTCCTTCCCGGGAAGCGGTGGTTACCGCTTTCAAGAAGGACACCGAAAAACTCTGGCTGAGCTTTCAGTTATCAGCCGTCAGCTTTCAGGAGCTTGTCGCCACTGAAAGCTGAGAGCTGAAGGCTGACAGCTGCTAATCAGCGACTGCTGCAACTTCCGGCACGGGCGCTTTCTTCAGCAGGTCCGCGCGTTTGATCAATTCCACGTCGAGGCATAGCGACTGCAATTCGCGAATCAGCACGTTAAACGACTCCGGCACACCCGGCTCGATCGCCGCCTCGCCCTTGACGATGGCCTCGTAAATCTTGGTACGGCCGTAGACGTCATCGGACTTGGCAGTGAGCAGCTCCTGCAGGATGTATGCGGCGCCGTACGCTTCGAGCGCCCACACTTCCATTTCGCCAAAGCGCTGTCCACCGAACTGCGCCTTGCCGCCCAGCGGCTGCTGCGTGATGAGCGAGTACGGTCCGATCGAACGAGCGTGGATCTTGTCGTCGACCAGGTGCGACAGTTTGAGCATGTAGATGTAACCCACCGTGACAGGCTGTTCAAACTGCTCGCCAGTCATGCCGTCGAAGAGCGCCGTCTTGCCCGAGGAAGGCAGACCGGCCGAAGCCAGCAGAGCCTTGATCTCGCTTTCCTTGGCGCCATCGAATACTGCGGTTCCGAACCAGATGCCGCGCTGCATGCCTGCACCGACGCGCAGCAGCATCTCGTCATCAAGTTCGAGAAGCTGACGCAGGGTTGCTGTTCCAGCGAATTCTTTCTTCATCAATTCGCGGGTGGCCTCAACGTCGCTGTTGGCCTTGATCAGTGCAGCGATCTTGGCGCCCAGCGCATGTGCAGCCCAGCCAAGGTGCGTCTCCAGAATCTGTCCGACGTTCATACGAGAAGGAACGCCGAGCGGATTGAGAACGATCTCGACCGGTGTGCCATCGGGCAGATACGGCATGTCTTCTTCCGGCAATATGCGCGCGATAACGCCCTTGTTGCCGTGGCGACCGGCCATCTTGTCGCCGACGGACAGTTTGCGCTTCATGGCAACGTAAACCTTGACCAGCTTGATGACGCCGGGAGGCAGCTCGTCGCCCTTCTGCAGCTTGGCAATCTTCTCGTTGGTGATCTTGCGCAGCACTTCGATCTGGCGCGAGGTCATCTCTTCGATCTCATCGATCTGCTCGTTGACGCGGGGATCCTTGTCGTTGTAGCGGATGCGCTTGAGGTTCTTGGTCGAGATGCGTTCGATGGTTTCGCGGTCCAGGATTGCGGCCTTGGTGATCAGCCGCTTGTTGGTCCGCTCGTCGTGCAGATCGGCCAACACTTCCTTGCCGCCCAGAATCGCTTCGAGGCGCTTCAACCGCTCGTCCGTCAGAATGCGGATTTCGTCGCCCAGGTTCTTTTCGAGCTTGGCCACGTACTCCGATTCAATCTGCTTGGCGCGCTCATCCTTTTCCTGGCCCTTGCGCGAGAAGATGCGAACGTCGACCACGGTGCCTTCGATACCCGGAGGGCACGTGAGCGAGGCGTCACGCACATCGCCGGCCTTTTCGCCGAAGATCGCGCGCAACAACTTCTCTTCCGGAGTCAGCTGGGTTTCGCCCTTCGGCGTTACTTTGCCTACCAGGATGTCGCCGTGGCCGATCTGGGCGCCGATGCGGATAACTCCGCTCTCGTCCAGGTCGCGCAGTGCGTGCTCAGAGACGTTCGGAATGTCGCGCGTGATTTCTTCCGGCCCGAGCTTGGTGTCGCGCGCTTCGATTTCGAATTCCTCGATGTGCACCGAGGTGTAGTAGTCCTCGCGCACCAGCTTTTCGCTGATCAGGATCGCGTCTTCGAAGTTGTAACCGCGCCAAGGCATGAAGGCCACCAGCACGTTACGTCCGAGAGCCAACTCGCCCTGCTCCGTGCAAGGCCCGTCAGCGATGACCTGCCCCTTGACGACGCGCTCACCCTCTCGCACCACCGGCTTCTGGTTGATGCAGGTGTTCTGGTTCGAGCGCTTGAACTTGATGAGGGTATAGATGTCAGAACCAACTTCACGCGACAGCTGCGTGGGATGATGTTCTCCCTCAACGCGCACGATAATGCGCTCGGAGTCAACCGAATCCACGATGCCGTTGCGCTTGGCCAGGATCACAGCGCCTGAGTCGCGCGCCGTAACGCCTTCCATGCCGGTTCCCACCAGCGGAGCTTCTGCAACGAGCAGAGGCACAGACTGGCGCTGCATGTTTGCGCCCATCAGCGCGCGGTTCGCGTCGTCGTGCTCAAGGAACGGCACGAGCGAAGCGGCCACGGAGACGAGTTGCTTTGGCGAGACGTCGATATAGTCGACCTCGGCCTTGTTCACCAGCACAAAGTTACCCTGCCGACGAGCGTTGACCAGGTCTTCAGTAATCACACCCTGGTCGTTGAATTCGATGTTCGCCTGCGCGATGGTGTGCTTGTCTTCTTCCCACGCCGACAGGTAGAAGCTGTACGGAATGTGATCGATCTGCCGCTTGCCCTGCTTCTTCAGCGAGGCATTCAGCTTGATCGACTCTTCCTTTTCAATGTGGTCGCCCACGCGCAGACCGCTTTCGCCTGCGTTCGTGATCTCCACATAATCCAGAATCCGCGCATCCTTCACCTTGCGGTAGGGCGACTCAATAAATCCGTACTCGTTGATTCGCGCAAAACAACTCAGCGAGCTGATGAGGCCGATGTTCGGACCTTCCGGCGTTTCAATGGGGCAGATACGTCCATAGTGCGTCGGGTGCACGTCGCGAACTTCGAATCCCGCACGCTCGCGCGACAAACCGCCCGGCCCAAGAGCCGAGAGACGCCGCTTGTGCGTGATCTCGGAGAGCGGATTGGTCTGATCCATGAACTGCGACAACTGCGACGAACCGAAGAATTCGCGGATCGCGGCCATGACCGGCTTGGCGTTGATCAGGTCGTGCGGCATCGCCGTCGACAGTTCCTGATACACGCTCATCTTTTCCTTGATGGCGCGTTCCATGCGGACCAGTCCGATGCGGAACTGGTTCTCCATCAATTCACCAACGGCGCGCACACGGCGGTTGCCGAGGTGATCGATATCGTCTACCATGCCGATGTTCTTGCGCAGCTTCAGCAGGTAGCGGATGGTCGCGTAGAAATCCTCAGGCGTAAGGGTACGGTGATCGAGTTGGGTCGCGTCCTGGCTCTCGTAGAGCTTGATGTTGAACTTCAAGCGGCCTACGCGGGAGAAGTCGTACTTGCGTGGATCGAAGAACATGCCTTCGAAGAGCGCAGTCGCCGTATCCAGCGTCGGCGGATCGCCCGGGCGCAGCTTGCGGTAGATTTCGATCAGTGCTTCTTCCGGCTTGTGCACGGAGTCGCGCTTGAGCGTGTTGGTAATGATGTTGCCCACGTCGTCGCGCTCGGGGAAGAACAGTTCGAAGGTCGTGGCGCCGCTCGCCATCACCTTGTGCAGGCGATCGGCGGTCAGCTCTACGTTGGCTTCGACAATCACTTCGCCGGTGTTCAAGTCCACAATGTCGGCAGCCGTGATTGCGCCATCGAGCTCGGCGGATTCCACTTCGATCTTCTCGATATTGGCCGCACGAATTGCCTTCAGCGTGCTTGCCGTAATCTTGCGGCCGGAGTGCGCAATCTCTTCGCCCTTGTGCAGAACCGCGTGTGCGGGCTTCGCTCCCTGCAGGTGCGTAGACACTTTCTCTGCGGCAACAGCCCAGTACACCTTGCCATCGGCAATGTGAAAGCGGTCGATCGTATAGAAGGTTTTGAGAATCTCCTCGTTCGAACGAAGGCCCAGTGCGCGCAGGAAGATGGTTCCGAGAAACTTGCGTTTGCGGTCGATGCGAACGTAGAGCGTGTTCTTCTGGTCGTACTCAAACTCCACCCAAGAACCGCGATAGGGAATGATCTTGCCCAGGAAGTAGGTGCGGTTATTCGCGGTCTCAAAGAAGACGCCCGGTGAACGGTGCAATTGGGAGACGATGACGCGTTCAGTCCCGTTCACGATAAACGTGCCGTTCGGCGTCATCAGCGGAATGTCGCCGAAGAAGACTTCCTGCTCCTTGATGTCGCGAATGGTTTTGTTGCCCGTCTCCGCATCCTTGTCGTAGATGGTGAGGCGGACCGTCACCTTTAGCGGAGCAGAGAACGTCATGCCGCGCTCTTCGCACTCCTGCTGGTCATACTTCAGCTGCAGGCCGACGGGGTCGCCGCACTTGTTGCAGAAGTCGGGAACGTTCTTGTTGTACGTTCCGCACTTGTGGCAGAGAACATCTCCAGGAAGAAACGGATCCGTGATGACCATGGCGCCGCAATGCGTACAGGCGGTGCGCAGGTGGTGAAGCCCTTTAAGGTGGCCGCACTTGCACTCCCAGTTGCCGATGGCGTAGTCGACGAAATCAAGCTGCGAGATACCGCGAAAGTCGGTGATGGGGAAAACTGAAACGAACACCGACTGCAGCCCCGAGTCGTCACGCTCGTTGGGCAGCTTGTCCATCTGCAGAAAACGCTCGTAGGAGCGGCGCTGCACTTCGATCAGGTTGGGAATCTGGGTTGCGGTCGGAATCTTTGAAAAATCGAGCCGGCTGCGAATCGCGCGCTTCTCGTTAGGCATGCATCACTCCTGAGTCTCGTCACGCCGGCGCACTCGCTGGCATCCTGCTTCGCGCCGGGCCGGCTCCCGAGTCTCGTAGTGCCGGCAGTTTACGTAGAAAAACCGATGATCCGAACTGGCTCCCTGCACGTTGCCAGTCCTGTCCGAAACGTTCAGCCACAGTTCAGCCGAGCTTCCGGAATCTCCGCGCCAAGCGTTTTACTTGATTGCGGCGCCGTAAAAACTGCGCCCCAGGCGTTGTACTGCTTCAGGCTCTTGAGCTAGACTGCGCACAATCGGTAGCAGGCTTGCCGGAAGAACCGGCACCGAATCCCTGCAAATGGGTGGTAGATTTCGTCCTAAAGCCTAATCTGCCGTGATAGAGACACAAATGCCCGCGAGGACGCAATTCCTCACGAGCGCGGCATACTGCCTGTGCTCCCATCCGATTTTTGTTGCACTGCTATCGCCGATCCCAAAGCTCGCTTCTGCTGCCCGCCGCCTGCCAATCGACATCCGTCCCCGGGAAACCCGCCTATCCCGATGACACGAGAGCACTTAACTTCGCGTTGATGTTCGACCCATGGCTGCTTGGCCCAGCCGGGGGTGCAAACATTTGTGCCCTTTGACTCTTGATTAAGACGCGCTGTAGTGGTTTTCGCCCAAACCGCGGAAATCCAAGCATGGGCCGAAAAGACGCGCAACGTTTATCGTAGCGCGTCCCGGCTCGTCTTGCAAGTCGCGTACCAAACTACTTGATTTCGACGGTTGCGACGCCTTCGAACTTCTTCTTGATCGCCTCAGCCTCGTCCTTGGTCGCGCTTTCCTTTAGCGCCTTGGGGGCGCCATCGACCAGGTCCTTAGCTTCCTTCAGGCCGAGCGAGGTAACCTCGCGGACGGCCTTGATGGTGTTGATCTTGTTCGCGCCGGCATCCTTGAGAATGACCTGGAATTCAGTCTTCTCCTCGGCCGCGGGAGCTGCTGCCGCACCACCGCCGCCGGCAACTGCAACCGGGGCTGCCGCTGCTGCCGAAACGCCGAGGCGCTCTTCAAGCTTCTTCACCAGAGACGCTGCTTCAAGCAGGCTCAGGCCAACAATCTGTTCTTCCAACTGTGCGAGATCCGCCATTTTTGTTCTCCATTCAAATCCGTTTTGTTGAATTTCCCGATCAAGACGAGACCCTTGTCCAAAATCCCGCCCCATGCAGTGGAAGTTTCCGATGCGCCAGACCCGCGCACTTCCCGCCTGCTTTACCGCCAAAACCCTTAAAACCGGCTGTTAGCTGTCAGCGATTAGCTTTCAGCTTCTCCTCGAAGCAACCACCAGCTGAGAGCTGACGGCTGAAAGCTGATGGCTCGGCGCTCCTATGCGGCGCCTGCGAACTTCTCTTTTTCCACGCCCTGGTTGATCACAACTGCCAGGTCGCGACCGGTTGCATTCATCACCGTAACCAGACGTTGCGCCGGAGCGTTGATGAGATAGAGCAGCTTCGAGAAGAGCTCTTCCTTGCCCGGCAGGGTCGCCAGCGCCTTGACCTCTTGCACGCTCAGCAGTTTGCCGTCGACGATGCCCAGCTTGAACTGGAACTCCGCATTCTCGCCCGCCCACTTCGCAAAGACCTTGGCCAGGGCCACCGGGTCGCCCGAGGTGAAGGCAACCGAATTCACGCCCTTCAGGCCTTTCAGCGCGGGACCGATCGAGGTGCCTTCGCTCGAAACGGCCGCCAGCTTGTTCTTGACTACGCGATACTTGCCACCCGCTTCACGGATGACTTTGCGCAGCTCATAGTCCTTGGCAACGGTCAGCTTGCTGAATGTGCCAATAATCGCGGTGGTCGAGGTCTCAAGCTCCTTAGCCAGCAGCTTGACCTTCTGCGTCTTCTTTGCCTTCGAAATTGCCATGTCTTCGCTCCGCTCGACAGTGAACAGTGATCAGTGAACAGTCTCAAAAACCTGCCCTTGATCGACGTTCCGTCTTCAAATCTCTCTGAACCCGCCATATTTGGACTGAAGCTGAACCGCCGTCACTTTTCACTGACCACTGTTCACCGTCCACTGGCTCTTTAGTGCTTGCCGGCCGCGTCCGCTACTGCTGAATCCAGCGGAACCCCCGGGCCCATCGTCGAGCTCAGAGTAACGCTCTTGATGTACTTGCCCTTGGCCGCCGAAGGCTTCGCACGCACGATCGACGTAATTACCGTGGTCGCATTCTCTACCAGTTTTTGCGGATCGAAACTCAGCTTGCCCACGGGCACGTGCACCAAACTGGTCTTGTCGGCGCGAAATTCCACCTTGCCGGCCTTGATCTCTTTCACTGCCGCAGCCACATCCTGCGTTACGGTTCCGGTCTTCGGATTTGGCATCAAACCCTTGGGTCCGAGAACCTTGCCCAAGCGGCCTACCACCTTCATCATGTCGGGCGTGGCGATCAGCGCGTCAAATGCGGTCCAATTCTCTTTCTGGATCTTCTCGACCATCTCTTCGCCACCTACAAAATCAGCGCCGGCTTCCTGCGCTTCTTTCTGGCGGTCGCCGCTGGCGATCACGGCAACGGTCTTGGTCTTGCCCAGTCCGTGCGGCAGTACTACCGTTCCGCGCACCATCTGGTCGGCATGCCGGGTGTCGACACCCAGACGCATGGTCAAGTCGACAGTCTCGTCGAACTTGGCATACTTCACTTCCTTGAGCAGAGTGACCGCTTCGGTCAGCGGATAAGCGGGCTTGGTTACAGCCGCACGCGCTTTCGCAATATTCTTGCTGGTCTTTGCCATCAGTTCCTCGTCTCCCACCGCAGTTGCCAGCCCCTTTTCGGGGAACCCGGAAGCTATGCGCCTTAAACCCTCGGCGCTTACGCCTTCGAACAGGTCCAAATGCCGTGGTGCTATTGACGGCCCAGAGATTTCCCCGGGCACATCTACGAATGATAGCGGAATGGTATCGGAATTGCAAACATTGTCCGCGTCGCGCAATTCCCTCAAGTTGATCGCCTTAATGATCTTAAGCTCCGCACCGAAACAAATCTCACGATATGGCATCTAAGCAAGTGAACAGGAAAAGGTATCGCACCCCAGCCAGAGTCGATTGAGCGGGTGCCCCAATGAGGAATAACCATATGAAAAAAATAGGATTATCGGTTGCGCTGACCGCAGCCGTTATTTTCGCGGCTGCGCCTGCTTTTGGACAAAGCAATGGACAGGTAGGACAAGGCCACGCCGTCGTCACAATTTTGCCATCTGCCAAAAACGGCAACGTTGGCCAGGTCCCTGCTCAGGACCTCAAGCTCAAAGTGAACGGCAAAGACTCGACTGTCACCAACTTTACCCCTCTCGAAGATGCCAACAGCCCGGTTGAACTGGTCCTCCTGATTGATGGGGGAGCACGCACAAGCCTGGGATCAGAGTTCAGCGAGCTTGAGAGTTTCGTCAAGGAGATGCCGCCCAACACCAAGATGACGATCGGCTATATGGACGCTGGAAGTGCGAGGCTTTCCGGTCCGCTTTCTTCCAATGCAGCAGATGTGCTGAAGGGTCTGCATCTGAGCACCGGTTTCCCGGGATCGAATGCCAGCCCCTATTTCTGTCTCTCTGACCTAGCCAAAAACTGGCCATCACACGATCGCACTGCACGCCGCGAAGTGCTGATGATCACCGACGGCGTCGACAACTATGAACGGCGCTACGACCCTGAGGACCCCTATGTGGCGACAGCGATCAACGACTCCGTGCGCGCAGGGTTGGTCGTATATTCCATCTATTGGAAAGACATGGGCCGCTTCAACAGCGGATGGTATGAGACCAACGCCGGGCAGAATCTCCTCCTCATGGTCACGCAGGCCACTGGAGGCAACAGCTACTGGGAAGGCATTGGCAATCCGGTTTCGCTGCAGCCGTTCCTGCAGGACCTGCGTCGGCGGCTGAATCATCAGTACGAACTCAGCTTTACCGCGCCGTCAAATGGTAAACCGCAGGTCGAATCGCTGAAGGTCGATTTGAAGGTGCCGTCCGCCAAGGTCGATGCCCCACAGAAGGTGCTGGTTAGTGGTCCCATGACCGCGCGCGGCGAGTAACGACCTCGCGTGAACTCGCGTCAAAAAACCGCAGGCAGGCGACTTTCAAATCGCCTGCCTTTTTTTTAATGCGCAATAAAGACTCAGGACCTGCTTGTTAAACACCTGCCGAACGAGAATACGTTCCTTCGCGAGAACGGGAGCTGGCTTCTCCTGCGCCGATGTACCCCGCATCTCTGTCTCTACGCTTGCCGTCGGACCCATGTTGCTTCACCAACTTGTTGTAGATCCCGAGCAGCAGAAAAGGCGCCGCCCATTGCCCCACGAACATCGATTCATGCTTCTTGTTCCAGGCTTGAAGTGCGGCCGATGCAGCCATCGCTCCCAGGGCGAGCACAAGATAAGCGCTGGTAGGAATTCGCGACGTCGACTTTTCGATTGCAGCGGTGAATTGATCTTCCTCAACTTCACCCGGATGAACACGATAATCAGTCATGACCCATACTCCTTGGCGATTCTAGAAATCGCTTAGGTGGGATGCCTGCCGCACCCAAAGAGCCGTCTCCATTCTTCCCAGGGACTCGCGTATCGAAGTTAAAGCGAGCTTTACTTCACCCCGTGGAAATAGAAATACCGGGGTCGGCCTTCAAACTTCCACTTCTGGCATCGACCCCCCATACCGTATAGTTTCTTGCAACCGGCAATGCGCGGACGGGCTCTACGATCACTTCTCCCCACCAAAAGCCCGCCGAATTCAACTGCCGCTCCTCTGCCACGCGCGAAAGAATGCGATCGCGAGGTCTCTGCGACCTCTCATTCGCATCCGTTGCGTGCGGAAGAACCCATTCAAGAGAAGAGGTATATGAAACAGTCCCGGTTGGCCCTGGTTTTTTCTGCATTTTGGATCTTCGCCGCAGCCGCTTCACTTCACCCACAGGCCCTGAACACCAATTTCGCCCGCGACCCGCAGCAGCCCGTCGATCAGGAATACACCGACCACATTCACAAGTACACGACCGACCCGTCGTTCCTGTCGCCGCTGGTCGACTATCTGCCCGCCTCGAAGACAGTGCCCACGCCTGCCAAAACCCTCGGGGATGTCTCCGGCGCGCCCGACATGCTGCCCTACGCGGAAGACGTCTACAAATACTTCCGTTCGCTTGCCGCTGCCAGCCCGCGCGTGAAAGTCGTCACCATCGGACACACCGAAGAAGGCCGCGAGATGATCGCCGTGGCCATCGCAGATGCAGACGTGCTGAAGAATGCCGACGCCAACAAGCAACGCCTCGCTCAGCTCGGCGATCCGCGCACCATCAACTTCGACGACGCCAAGGCTCGCACCCTTATTGACCAGTCCTACCCGGTCTACTACATCACGGGCACGATCCATTCGACCGAGACGGGCGCACCCACCGCGCTCATGGAGATGGCCTATCGCCTTGCCGTCGACGACGCGCCTTACATCAAGTACATTCGCTCGCACATGATCGTGCTGATCACGCCGGTGGTTGAGGTGGATGGCCGGGATCGCATGGTCGACATCTACCGCTGGCACAAGGCTCACCCCAACGAGCAGTGGCCGCACCTCCTTTACTGGGGCCATTACGTCGCCCACGACAATAATCGCGACGCCATGGGCATGACCCTCGACCTGACGCGCAACGTGCTCGACACCTACATCGACTGGCACGCGCAGGTGCTGCATGATCTGCACGAGTCCGTTCCCTTTCTCTACGACAACACCGTGGGCGACGGCCCTTACAACGCGTGGGTCGATCCCCTGCTTGCCGACGAGTGGGCCGAACTCGGCTGGAACAACGTCGCCCAGATGCAGAACTTCGGCATGCCGGGTGTCTTCACACACGGCGACTTCGATACATGGAGTCCCGGCTACCTGATGTTCCTCGCGGCCATGCACAACGGCATCAGCCGCCTTTATGAAACCTTCGGCAATGGCGGCGCCGACACCGAGAAACGCATCCTCACACCAGAGGAATATTCGCGCACCTGGTATCGTCAGAATCCGCCGCTGCCCGTCGTCACCTGGTCGCAACGCGACAACAACAATTACGAACAGAGCGCGCTGCTGTCGACGATTTCGTACTTCGCGCAGCACTCGCATCATTTCCTCGAGAACTACTACACCAAGAGCAAGCGTTCGATTGAGAAACCCACCCTCGAAGGCCCCGCTGCCTACGTCATTCCGCCCGATGCCGCTGAAACCAACCGCGAAGTTGAATTGTTGAAAGTGCTCAAGCGCCAGCACGTTGAGATTCAGCAGCTTTCCGATGCCGCCACTGCAGAGGTTCCGGGGGCCAAGCGGGGCGACAAGCCGAAGCAGGAGAACTTCGCCGCCGGTAGCATCGTCGTGCGTATGGATCAGCCCTACTCCCGCATCGCCGATGCCCTGCTCGATCGCCAGTTCTGGGCGCCCGATGACCCGCAAAAACATCCCTACGACGATACCGGCTGGTCGTTCACTCACCTCTTCAACGTCAAGGTTGTACGTGTCACAGACCCTTCGATCTTGAAAGCCGGCATGAAGCCCGTCGATGATCCCTCCACTCTCGCGGGCAAGATCGATGGCGCGGGCTCCCTCATCGCCATCAACAATACCGGCCAGATGTCTCTGCTTTCCATCGTCTACAAGCTCAAAGACGCTAAGATCCAGGTCGCCGAAAAGCCCTTCGATGCCGACAGCAAACATTACGCGGCAGGTTCGCTCGTCATCAATAGCGCCGATGACAAGGTCGCTGCCGCACTCCACGATCTTGCGCTCGACGGCACAAAGATCAGCGCTGCACCCTCAGTCTCCATGCACGACGTCGCGGCGCCGCGCATCGCGTTCATGCACACCTGGCTCGCTACACAAACCGAGGGCTGGTGGCGCTATGCCTTCGACACCGCCGGCATTCCCTACGACTACATGAGCACGCAGGCCGTCGCAAAAGAGGACGATCTGCGCTCGAAGTACGACGTCATCATCTTCGCTCCGGTGGGACGCTCTTCCACGCTCGACATCATCAATGGCCTGCCCATGTGGAACAACGCGATGCCGTGGAAGAAGTCGGACATCACGCCCAACCTCGGGCGCATTGATTCCACTGACGACATCCGCCCGGGCCTGGGCTACGATGGCCTCGAACATCTCAAGCAATTCGTCGCCAAAGGCGGTCTGCTCATCACCTGCGAAGACACTGCGCAATTCGCCATTGACACCGGACTCGCCCCCGGCGTCAGCATCGCGCCCCATGGCGAAGCGCGCGTCGTGGGCACTGTCATGAACACGCTATTCGTCTCGAAGAACAACCCCATCGCCGATGGCTACAGCGCAAATCTGCCGGTCATCAGCGCGAACGGCATGGTCTTCAATATCAGCAATACTGTTGGCCGCTCCGGCGGGCGCCTGCTGATGGACCCCTATTCAGAACGTCCGACCGGCCGTGGCAGCCTCGAAGACAACGACGAGCCCCTGGGGCGCAAGGCCGTAGAAGCCGAGCCGCTCGAGAAGACCGAACCCTGGGAGGCAAAAAGGCTGAACGAAGAGCAGACCCGGAACAACTTTTCTGTGATCCCGGAACAGATGCGCCCTGAAGTCATCCTCCGCTTCACCGGCAACAAGGACCTGCTGCTCGACGGGCTGCTCGACAAGTCCGGATCCATTGCCGAACACGCTGTGGTGGTCAACGCACACCTCGGCCAGGGTAGCGTGCTGCTGTTCGGCAACAACCCCATCTATCGCGGTGAAACCATCGGCGACTACGCGCTGGTCTTCAACGCGATTCTGAACCATGATCACCTCGCCCGTACAGTTGCAACCGAGGAAAAGAAATAGATAGAGGGCGAGACCAGATACCAACCAATGATGGGTATTGCAGATTTAAAGGATGGACGTCATGCAGAAAACGAAGACCGGGTGACGGCGGCCTGGAAATCTCGGCTATGGGACTTGGCGCATGAGCCTAACCAGCCACGGGGCCGTAGCCACTGCAATCCGGCGACCAATGAAGCGAGTTCACTGCGCGGGAACAGCAAAAACATTTACCTTCGCATCCGCGATCACTGCAAGTTGCGCACCGTCTGGCGACAGTGCATAGGCCCCATGACTCGGTGGCGGCGATTGCAGCCGCACCGACGTCAGGCGCCGGCCGTCGTTGGATTGATAGACGCGCACTTCCTCATAGTCGAGATCCGAACCTTGAAAGTGGGCGCCATGCAGCATCGACTGGGTAGCGTGCAGATTCTTAACTGCAAAGTAGCGCCCGTTACCCTCTCCAGACTCGCCCGCCGTCTGCGGGTCTGGCCGTCCCCGCAGAACCACCTTGCCGTTCGGTCGCAGCACACGATACTCAGGCGCCCCCGTGCCGGGCTCACACGTAGCCACCATCAGAAGATCCGGCGCAAAGCTCGAGACGTCAGGAATGCAGGCGGAGGCAAATTGCGCCACGGTTGCCGACTCGCCATTCCACCGCGCCAGCCTCAGCATGAAGTGCGTCTTTGACTTGGCCAGCAATTGCACCTGCCCTTCGTTCAGCAAAGTGGGAGGCATAATCTTTGAAGATGTTGTGGCCCGCGCTACGGTTTTGAAATCCTTATCGAGCACGCTGATCTCAACATTCTCAGGCGGGTCTGTGTTGAGGGTTTTGCGCAACTCCTCATGCTGTTCCGGCGTGTGCGTTTCCCGCATAATGGCAATCGCCATCAGCTCACCATTCGGAGAGAGGCGCACGAATTTCAGCGGCCCGTCCAGCGGGATCTGCCGCTCGACCTGCATTCCTGCGCCGTAAATGCGGAGTTCGTTGCCAACATGGACCAGAACGCGGCCGCCCGCAAGTTGCCACAGAAACTCGCCCATGTCGGGCAGGAACCATTCGGCGCTGCTGAGCACCTTGCCCGTCGCTGGTTCGACTACAACTGCATGTATCCTTCGTAGCGCCGAACCCGCTAACGTCTGCCCCGCGCGATCAATCAGGGTGTGCGGATTGAAGGCGATAAGAAGCTGTTGCGGCCCCAGCCATCCCAGCGCCTCATCGTAGGTCAGCGCTCCCAATTCCTGCTCCGGACGCGGCGCGTATCCCAATGCGCGGATTCCGATGGATTTCGATGGAGCGCCGTTCGTATCGCGGTCGCTCGATGGCAAATCCACGGCGCATGCCGGCGGCTCGCATGGCTCAAACTCTTCCGGCGCAGGTAGCGGCAGCGCTTTCAAAGAAACATCGGTATTTGCGGGAGGCCGTGGACCCGGTGAACCCGCAACCCGCGGTTCCCCCAGCAGCGACACTCGATCGGTCTCGTGCCCTTTCGGGAAGGCAATGCTTTCCGGTATCAGCAGCAACATCGCCTCTTTTTCCAGGTGCACATTCCGTTTCGTCGATATCAACAGCGAACTTCGCGCGGGGCCCTTGCCAATCTCCAGGGTCAAGCCGTCAATTCCCAGCACGTCGCCCGCCTCGAGCGGAAGCTGATTCCTGGCTCGTTGACGCATGGCCATCAGCTCCATCCCTTCCACGCCAAGACCATTCGAGCCAGCGCCTGGATTACCTATCTGCACCATGTCCGGGAACTGCGAATCCGAACCCTTGTTCAAACCGGCATCCCATTCGATGGCGGCCAGCACCAGGGTCAGAGTGGATTTGCTCCCTAAGCACCGCACATCTGGAAAGGAGATGGCCAGTTGGGATTCTCGTTGGCCTTTGCCGCGAGGGGTTGCCAACTCAACTCTTCCCTGAAGCACCTCGCCATCAAAAAAGTAGCAGCCGAGCCCCGCCCATTGCGCCGTGAGCTTCACATAGACACGTGAACCTGGATGAGAGGACTGGACATCCACAGTAGAGAGAACTTCGACGGATACCGGGCGATGATAACCAGTGTCCGGAGTTGCGGCAAAAGCCGCAACACCGGCGAGTGCTCCGATAAAAAGCACCACGATGAATCCTGGCATCAATCGTTTCACAGGCTTTGCTCGCTCTTGAGGGGTTAACGCATTCGATCGCGCCGCGTTCAAGGGAAGTATCTTCAGCGCAATTCCGTTTGTCTTTCGCTTGTGAAACCAATATATCCCGTTTGGCCCCATTCGGCATTTGTCGAGCTAAAGACCCGCCGTTTTGGCTTGTAGTCTGCTGGAAAAAGCCTTGTCGCCGGAAGACTTCTCGCCACCTGCCGAGCAGCCAGTTCCCTCATAGCCGAGGGCTGATCAGTTTAGCGCCGACCTTGAGCTTTGCCGAACTTTCGCGGCAGCTTTGGTTACTGCCTGATTGCGCGTGTTTTCAGTATCCGTACGCTTCAGCGATTTGGTCTTTCCCCCGGCCGAAGTTTGTGTCATGCTTTTAACCATGGGAAGCAAAGACAAAGGTAGAAAAGAAGCCAAGAAGGCGCCGAAACCCAAACCGAAACCCGAACCAGCTCGGCGCGAGATCTTCACCCCTACTCCGCCGAAGTAAGAGTCCCGGGGGAAAACTCCGAACCATTCCGCAATTGATTGCGAACGCAGAAATGCCCTCCCCGCGGGGAGGGCATTTCATTTACGGCAAAAGCGAAATCAGACCCGATGTTTGCCGAAACTATGGCGAATCCTCTCTGGTCTCGCTGTAGTAAGCCAGTCCGGACTTACCCTACAACTTCAATGCCCATCGAGCGCGCCGTGCCCTTGATGCTCTTGACGGCCGCATCAATGGAGGCGGCATTCAAGTCGGGCATCTTCTGCGTGGCGATCTCGCGCACCTGCTTCTCGGTCACCTTGCCCACCTTTTCCTTGTTGGGTGTGCCCGATCCCTTGGCGAGTCCAGCAGCCTTCTTTAACAGGACAGCTGCAGGCGGCGTCTTGGTGATAAAGCTGAACGTGCGATCGCCGTACACGGTGATGACAACCGGAATAATCAGTCCGGCCATCTCCTTGTTCTGCGTCCGCGCATTGAACTGCTTGCAGAACTCCATGATGTTGACCTGCGCCTGGCCCAGCGCCGGACCAACCGGCGGTGCAGGCGTTGCCTTGCCGGCTTCGATCTGCAGCTTGACCATTGCGCTTACTTTTTTCGGAGGTGCCATAGTTTCCTTTGAAACCAGCTTTCAGCTTCTAGCCATCAGCTCTCAGCTGGTCATTTGTCATTACGGATTTTGGTGTTGCGCTTAAGCGTTTGCTCGCAACCGGGGGCGGCTAGTCATCCAACCGGCTAGAAGCTGAAAGCTGATAGCTGAAAGCTACAACTACTCAATCTTTTCGACCTTGCTGAACTCCAGTTCAACCGGCGTCGAACGCCCGAAGATGGTCACCATGACCTTCATCGTCTCGCGATCTTCGTTGATCTCGTCCACCACGCCATTGAAATTCGCAAAGGGCCCGTCAGTAATCCGAACCTGTTCGTTCTTCTCAAACTTGATCTTCATCCGCGGCTTTTCTTTAGCCGTCTCCGAGCGGAAGAGAATCGAACTCACTTCTTCCTCGCTCAGCGCCACCGGCTTGTCGCCGGTTCCGAGAAAGCCTGTCACCTTGGGCGTGTCTTTCAACACGTGCCACAGGTTGTTGTCGAGATCCATCTCCACCAGCACGTAGCCAGGAAGGAAGACGCGTTCCACGGTGCGCTTCTTGCCGTTGATGATCTCGGTCACTGGCTCAGTGGGAATCATGACGCGCCCCACCTTTTCGCGCAATCCAAAGGCCTGCACGCGGCTCTCGATCGACTCGCGCACCTTGCGCTCAAAGCCCGAGTAGGCGTGAAGGATGTACCACTTGAAAAGCGGGTTGCGTTCAGGCACCGGCTGTTCGGCGGGCTTCTCTTGTTCTTCTGCCATTCCTGTCTCGATTCGGGGCTGTGCCATTATTGCGCGCCCAGCTTATGTAAGATCGCCTGAAGAGCCGTGCTGAAAATCTTATCCGTCACCCAGAAGAAGAACCCAAAGATGAATACGGTGACGATGACCACGGAAGTCGTGGACTGCACTTCCTTCCGCGTTGGCGTGACTACCTTCTTCATCTCCGCGCGCACGTCGCTCAGGAAGCCGGTGAAATTACTCCACACACCTACTGCTCCGCCGGAAAAGTTCGAAAGCGCGTTCGGCTCCTGCCGTTTAGCGGAATGATCGTCGCCCTTTTTGATTGCTGATTCTGTTGCCATACTTCAGTTCCTTCTCTCAGGGGTTCAGGGTTCAGAGTTCAGGGTTCAGTTCACGCTCACCGGATTCGACCTGATCTTTCCGGCATTTGCTTTCACTTATCCCTGAAACCTGATCCCCGTTCCCCGTTTCCAATCTGGCAGGGGCGGAGGGATTCGAACCCCCAAGTTCGGTTTTGGAGACCGACAGTTTAACCGTTGAGCTTACGCCCCTAAAAGCAGTGAACAGTGTGCAGTGAACAGTGATCAGTTTGGATCTTGCCGGTGCGAAAGGTTGTGCTTATCCCCGGCACCCTCAAACTGACCACTGTGCACTGTTCACTGACCACTATTTTTACTTCGTTTCCTTGTGCGGCTGGTGCTTGCGGCAGCGGTTACAGAACTTCTTGAACTCGAGACGGCCCGTGGTCGTCTTCTTGTTCTTCGTCGTCGAGTAGTTCCGCTCCTTGCACTCCGTACACTGCAATGTCACAATTTCCCGCATTTTTGAACTCCAGTGATCAGTGTTCAGTGAACAGTGATCAAATTTCTTAACCCAGTGATCAGTGGTCAGTGAACAGTGATCAGTTTTCTTTCGCCTGCCATCTGTTTCGGGTGAACCCGGCAGCCTTCACTGTCCACTGCACACTTGCTTCTTGCTACTTAATAATTTCCGAAATCGCGCCTGCGCCTACCGTACGTCCGCCTTCGCGGATGGCAAACCGCAATCCCTTTTCCATGGCGACCGGTGTAATCAGTTCAATCACCAGCTCCACGTTGTCGCCCGGCATCACCATCTCCGTGCCTTCAGGCAATTCCGCTACCCCCGTCACATCCGTCGTACGGAAGTAGAACTGCGGCCTGTAGCCCTTGAAGAACGGAGTATGACGGCCGCCTTCTTCCTTGCTCAACACGTACACGGTGCCCTTGAACTTGGTGTGCGGCGTGATCGATCCCGGCTTGGCCAACACCATGCCGCGCTCGACGTCTTCCTTCGGAATGCCGCGCAGCAGGATGCCGGCGTTATCGCCCGCCAGGCCTTCGTCCAGCTGCTTCTTGAACATTTCCACGCCCGTGCAAACCGACTTGCGGGTCTCGCGGAAGCCGACAATCTCAACATCCTCGCCCACCTTCACCTTGCCGCGTTCGATTCTTCCCGTAACCACGGTGCCGCGTCCCGAGATCGAGAAGATGTCTTCGATCGGCATCAGGAAGGGCAGGGTCACGGCACGCTCCGGCTGCGGAACGTACTTGTCGACCGCTTCCATCAACGCGTCGATCTGGGCTTCCCACTTGGGCTCGCCGTTCAGGGCGCCCAGGGCCGATCCACGAATGACCGGAACGTCGTCGCCCGGGAACTGGTACTTCGAGAGCAGTTCGCGAACTTCCATTTCAACCAGGTCCGTCAGCTCTTCGTCTTCGACCGCGTCGCACTTGTTGAGGAACACCACGATGCAGGGAACGCCTACCTGGCGAGCCAGCAGAACGTGCTCCTTGGTCTGCGGCATCGGACCGTCCGTCGCTGCTACTACCAGAATCGCGCCGTCCATCTGCGCCGCGCCCGTAATCATGTTCTTGATGTAGTCGGCGTGACCGGGGCAGTCCACGTGCGCATAATGCCGGTTGCCCGTCTCGTACTCCACGTGCGCCGTCGCGATCGTGATGCCGCGCTCCCGCTCTTCCGGAGCGTTGTCGATCGAGTCAAACGAACGGAACGTGTTCTTCGGGTTGTGCTTCTGCAATACCTTCGTGATCGCCGCCGTCAACGTCGTCTTGCCGTGATCGATGTGACCTATCGTTCCTACGTTCACATGCGGCTTCGAACGATCAAATTTTTCCTTCGCCATTTTTCTCTTCCCCTCGCAGCTTCTATGCCGTTGCCAAAAGGGCGCCGGGCGTTCCGGCTCCAGCCCTAAAACAGTTGTCAGTGATCAGTGGTCAGTTTTTCCTTGCCTGAGCCAGCATCATCGATTCACTCGATAAGCTTCAGACTGCCCACTGTCAGCTGTCCACTGCTTTTACTCAGTAATACGCGTACGCTTTCAAATACTTTTGCCGTAAATCCTCGGGCACCTTCTCCACCAACCGCAGATAACGCTCGCGGGTCAAACCCTGGTCAGAAACCGGCAGAGCCTTGTAGAGCGCGATCGCTTCCTTGCCCAGCAATCCGCGGCTGAGGACGCTTTCATAGTCCCGCACCCGGAGCTTGTAACGAATTACGCGATTCAGAAAGACCTCTACATCGCTCGCCTTGAACGCCGCGTCAATCTGCGTATGAAGCGCTGCATACGTCTTCTCGTCCTGAACCGAAATCGCTGCCTGCTCGAACATTGAACCCTCAAAAAAGCTTTCAGCTCTCAGCCGTCAGCTTTTAGTTCCATCCTGCCTGCGCTTGCCGCATCGGCTCGTTCCACCGATACCAAGCAACTAATCCTTGGAGCGGGAGACCGGGATCGAACCGGCGACCAACAGCTTGGAAGGCTGTGACTCTACCACTGAGTTACTCCCGCCTGAAAACAGTGGACAGTGAGCAGTGGTCAGTGAACAGTTCGTTCGCTTTGCGGCCTCTGTTCACTGTGCACTGTCCACTGTGCACTCAAAACGCTGGAGCTGATGACCAGGATTGAACTGGTGACCTCTCCCTTACCAAGGGAGTGCTCTACCAACTGAGCTACATCAGCCTAAAACCTTATGCTTTCAGCTTTCAGCCATCAGCTCTCAGCTTTGATCTCGCAGAAGCCAGCTACTTTCCTCGCGCCAACCAAACTGAAAGCTGATAGCTAAGAGCCCTCTTTCTCTTCACGGCGGATTTTCTCCGCCTTCATCGCCACCACGGTGCGCAACGCAAACCCACCGATAATGACCAGTGGAACCAACCTCAGTTCCACCAACCTGCCCCCCACTGGAATCTTTCCATCAAGGGTAAACCAACTCAGCACTGCCAAAACTGCGTACAAAACCAGAGCCACCCAATACTTCTTCTCCAACGGGCTGCCGGGCTCTGCCATTTCTAAAACCCTGATCACTGATCCCTGACCACTGATCCCATTTATGGTGCACAGGGGAGGATTCGAACCTCCGTAACTCGAATGAGTGGCAGATTTACAGTCTGCTGCCATTAACCGCTCGGCCACCTGTGCCCAAACGCCCCAAAAACGATAGACCTGTTTTTGGGGGCCCCACATTCCATCCGGGATCTCTGGTGCCTCATCCAAACTGCGTCTTTTGCAGTTGAATGGGAAGCCAATTCTCCCAGCCAGACAACTTTCCCCACGCTCGAACCGCTTCCGCGCATACCCGCCTTACCGGAGAGCCTCCGGCTCGTCGGAGCATGCACCTCAGTGGGATCACCGCAGAGGACTGAACCGGCCATTACATCTGTTTCGCCAGCCCGTGAAACTTGCTGCCGCCCGTCTTCCCGCTTCGTCTTAAAGTGGAGCTGGCGAAGGGATTTGAACCCCCGACCCTCTGATTACAAATCAGATGCTCTACCAGCTGAGCTACGCCAGCCCGACCACCCAAAAGACTTTGCCGAGAACGCCGGTAATCCGCGGACACACTCCCGCTCCGCGCATAACACGGCACAGTTTCTAAGGTTAGCACACTAAAAACAGCCGGGCAAACGCTGAACTTCAGCCCCTCATTGGCTTTTCCCCACGTCTGCCGTGACCGCAAATCCGCCCCCCGGTTCCTTCCCCCCAACTGCGAAACGCCAATTGCTCCACCACACTATCAGGCTGCGCCACCGCCATCAGCAAGACCGGATCTATCACTCGTGCCTCATAGGTCAGCTTCAACATATGCGTCCAAAGTCGCACGCAAGTGATCCAACCGTCACAAGCTAAATACAGCCCCGGTTGTTATAGTTCGTGCCGGGAGAAAACCATGCGCAGAACCTTAGCTCTATTTCTATGTCTCATTTTTCCGTTCAGCGCCTTCGCCGGCGACAACGGGTACAAGATTGCCTATGATGGCGGATCGATTCAGAACGCCAAAGCTGGAACCGGGATGAGGCTTCTGATCGACGGCGCCAACATCCGAATCATGAAAGACAAGGTTGAAGTAGCCGTAATTCCTGCTGCTGCTGTAACGGAAATCAGCTACGGACAAGACGTTCACCGTCGAGTTGGTGCAGCGATCGGCGTCGCAGTGGTCTCGCTCGGCATCGGAGCACTGTTGGCACTGACCAAATCGAAGAAGCACTTCATCGGTCTCACATGGGACGACGCTGGAAAAAAGGGCGGCTTTGCATTCCAGGCGGATAAAAGCGATTATCGCGGATTGCTCGCAGGACTCGAGGGCGTGACGGGAAAGAAAGCCGTCGACTCGGATGCGATGACCGTTAAGAATTAACGTAAAGTCTGATTCGGCGATAAGCCGGCCCACAGTACTTTGGCACCTTCGACTTTCGATCAGGTGCCGCACTCTGGAGCTGTCGACGTTTTAGCCAAACGCAGCCGCATCCCGTAACTATAGGCAAGTTCCCCTGCGGGCGGTCGGCTTAGTGGGCGTGATGGCAGTCACAGGTGATGCTTTCCTTGCCTGAATCCGCTTGAACTAACCGATTAAGAGGCGGATCATAAATGCGCAACTCTGTATACCTCAAATTTAGGAGAAGCTATGCGGGGGATCATTTGGGGCCTTGCCTTGGTTCTGTTTGCCACTCTATCGATGGCGCAGCAAGCGATGAGCAACGATTCCGTGATCAAGATGGTCAAGGCTGGGCTATCGGATGAAATCATAATCGCCACAGTTAATGCGCAACCTGGTCAATACGACACTTCGGTATCAGGGCTCGTTGCCCTGAAACAAACGGGAGTGGATGACAGAGTTACAGCTGCGCTCATCTCAAGGGCCGCGTCTTTGACGTCTGGCTCCCAGGCTTCGCCTGCCGGGCCACCTCCGTCCACCGCTGAAGCAGGTACCAACCCCGATGATCCTAAAGCCCCTCATGAAGCAGGAATTTACTTTTTCAATCAAAACGCAGCTGGGCCGAAAATGACGGAGCTCGAACCTAGTGTGTATACCCAGGGAAAGACTGGGGGAATGTTTGCGACGGCCATGACATACGGAATCGCGAAGGCGAAAACTAAGGCGGTTCTCCGTGGTGCTCACGCTAACGCACGGCTGACGGATCCGAAGACGGTCTTTTATTTTTATTTCGAACAACAGGCTGCCGGTCTGAGCCAAGCCTCTTCACCCTTCGGTGGAACGAGCACTCCGAATGAATACACGCTCTTGAAATTCGACCTCAAAAACGATTCGCGGGAAACCGTGATTGGAAAATTCAATGCCTACGGAGCTTCGGGGGGAACGGACGAAAAAGCAGTTGTAGCGTTTTCCTATGAAAAACTCCGCCCAGGAGTTTACAAGGTAACGATCAACAATCCTCCGGCCCGGCGAATACGGCTTCATCTCGGCGACAGGGACTGTTGTGGCTGGTCCGTATGTTGCCGGAACCTCCAACAGCAGGGTTTTCGATTTCGGGGTAAATTGAAACAACTTTATGGAATTCATTCTTCAACAACGGCGCAGCCTCGGTTGCGCCGCTTGTTTTCTCCGCAGTAGCCGCTCGTCACGTTACCCTTAGAAATCCCCTTGCTCGCGACCACCCCTCCGCGGGATCATTCAGTTGTTTCCACAACTGATCTTGCGTTCGCGATCCGACGAGGTTCCCTTTCATGCGTAACGGTGTTTTGACCATCGCTCTCCTGCTCTTGTGCCCTCTTCTTTTTGCGCAGCAGGCACTCGACAACCAATCCGTCATCAAGCTGGTAAAGGCCGGCCTCTCGGAAGACCTGATTGTCACCACGATCAACTCTTCTCCCGGCACGTATGACACCTCGGCAGACGGATTGATTGCGCTGAAGAAAGCCGGCGCCAGCGACAAGGTCATCGCCGCCATCGTGGTCAAGGCTTCCGGCGCCGCATCACCCGCGCCCGTTACTGCGGCCCCTGCGGGATCTGCAACCACTCCCACCCCCGCCCCCGCCGCGGCCCTTGCCCAGGGCGCTCTTCCAGACGGCGTCGATACCATCGGCGTCTACTACCTCGACACCACGGGCAGTCACTGGCAGGAAGTTCCTGCGGAAGTCGTCAACTTTAAATCCGAAGGCGCACTCAAACACTACGCCAGCGCCGGCTTGGTCAAGGGCGAAATGGCCGGCCTGGTTGGCGGAAACCGCAGTTCCCTCACCTTGAAGCTTCCTGCCAAGTTCGTCCTCTACGTTCCTGAAGGCCGCGCACCCGGTGAATACCAGTTGATCCGCCTGCACGAAAACGCCGACAGCCGCGAATTCCGCGCTGCCAACGGCGGCCTGATCCACGATGCCGGCGGCGCCCTGCGCGACGTAGTGGATTACACTCCGAAAAAGATTGCTCCCCGTGTCTATCTCATTGAAATGAGTGAAGATTTTGAGAAAGGCGAGTACGGATTTCTGCCCCCCTCCGATCTTCCGCTCGGGAACAGCATCCCAACCGCGACTAAAATCTACAGCTTCTCCCTGACTCGCTGACACTCATGTTGTGTCTGCACGCTGCCGCACAAGTCCGTCTTGCCGAGCCGGATCCGATATCCTATGAGGGGCAGCCTCGAGTCGGCTCCCGTTGTCCATGCACAAGCGCACGCGAAGAACGCTGTGGGTCGTTGCCGGGGTCGTGCTGTTGCTGGCGATCGCGGTTTTCCTCCGCTCCAAGGCGCCGCCTGAGGCGGCCCGCCTGCTTCCCGAGTGCGATGGCATTCTCTATTTCAACCTCAAACCCATCCGCGTCTTTCTCCACAAGGATCTGAAACCGCCGCAGCGTGTCCCCGAATACCAGGAATTTGTCGACGCCACGGGCATCGACTGGGAACAGGACCTCGACTCTGCCGCCATTGCGCTGCATCGGATGCAGGATCCCAATGGCCCCAATGGCCCCGTCGCCTACTCCATGGTTCTTACCGGCAAGCTCACGGGAAAACGTCTCAACACCTGGCTCGACGCACATGCCGCAAGCCGCGAGGTCTACGCCGGCCACACCATCTATGAGATTCCATCAGAGGGCCGGACCGTCCGCGTGGTCCAGGTGGGATACGACATGATCGCCGCCTCAAACTTCCCGACCACTGAGAAGATTCACTCGATCATCGACCGCCATCGTACCGCCGCCCTTCCCTTTGCCGGATCCACCATCCTGCAGCACCATTACCACGACGTTCCCCTGCTGGCGGTGGCCTGGGGTGTCGGCCAGATCGGCCTGCCCTTCTCTGAAAGTGGAGCGATCAATGTGTTCGGCCTCTCCCTGCCCCTTCAGGATGACTCCACCATCATCGCCAGCCTCACCCCCGGCCTTCCCCTGGCAAACACCATCCACCTTCGGGTTGAAGAGATCGCTCCGGACGAGCAGAAGGCGATCAGCCAGGCAGCCGCACTCTCCACCATCGTGTTGTTGGCCCGCGACGTCATTACCCAGCTCTCGAGCGATCCTGCCAACAATGCCCTTCGCGAGCTGTTGAAAACTACCCAAGTGGCCCAAAGACGCAACCGCGTTATCGCCACTGCCACGCTTTCGACTTCATTTCTGGGTCAAATTACGAATGGTCAAAATTCTTTTTCCACCCCGCCAACCCCTCCCACGCAAGGCGCATCCAAGTAAGTGACGCTCTCCTTCGCGGGTCCGTCAGTGTATTGCAAGTTTCACTCAGGCCGCCGGCAAGTGTGTTCCCTCTTCCTGGGTTGGAGGTGGAACCAAGTCGGTGGCCTTTCCGTTTTTCCGCCCTTGTTTCTGGACTCCCGCCGGTCTCTTCCCGCATCTTGTTCAGTAAGCTTGAGCTAAGTATTCACGCTAAACATCAAGAGGTCTCATGATTCGCTTTCTCAGAACTCAAACTCTGTTGTGCATGATTTTCTGTCTGTTATCGATGGTCGCAGCGGCGGCGAAAAAGACCTCTCCCACCGAAAGTCGACAATCCGCGCGTGTTCTGACCGGCCAAAGCGCGTTTACCGACGCGGCGCACGAATCTCCCGGCATCCGCCGCCATATCACGGTCGCCGATCTGCCCGCCCCGGCACCTGACCAGTCCGTCGACAACGGCGCCAACATGGTCCCGCGTCCCGCAAATGCCTGGCCCGTCGCTCCCAAAGGGTTCAAGGTCGAACTCTATGCCACCGGTCTCGACAATCCCCGCCTGCTCCGCGTCGCACCCAATGGCGATCTCTTTCTTGCCGAAAGTGCCTCTGGAAAAATCCGGGTCTTTCGCGGCGTCACGCCTGACGGCAAGCCGCAACAGGGATCTATTTTTGCCGAAGGTCTGCACCAGCCATTCGGGATCGCTTTCTACCCGCTCGGACGCGATCCCAAATACGTCTACATCGGCGATACCGACGGGATCGTCCGTTTCCCGTATCAGAATGGCGATCTCAAGGCCCGGGGCGCCGTCGAAGAGTTGGCCGACCTGCCCGGTGGCGGACGTCTCCGCGGCGGCGGCCACTGGACGCGCGATCTCGTCTTCTCGAAGGACGGCAGCAAGCTCTTTGCCTCTGTTGGCTCGCACTCCAACGTAGACGACAGCGACACGCACCCCGAGGAATACCACCGCGCCGATGTCCTCCAGTTCACGCCCGAGGGCAAGTTCGTGAAGATCTACGCCTGGGGCATCCGCAACTGTGTTGGTGAGGCCATCAACCCTATCACCGGCGAACTCTGGTGCTCCACCAATGAGCGCGACGGCCTGGGCAACAACCTCGTCCCCGACTACGTAACCCACATCCAGGAAGGCGGCTTCTACGGCTGGCCATGGTGGTACATGGGTGGCCATCAGGATCCGCGCCACGAAGGCAAGCACCCCGAGTTGCAGTCGAAGGTCATCACCCCCGACATCATCGTCAACCCGCACTTCGCCTCGCTTGAGATGACGTTCTACGAGCACCCGAACGGAAGCAAAGGCGGCGACGTTTTTCCCTCGGAATATGAAGGCGACGGCTTCGCCTGCGAACACGGCTCATGGAATCGCGCCCAGCGTTCAGGCTACGAAGTCATTCGCCTGCCCATGAAGAACGGCCACGCAACCGGCGAATATGAGGACTTTCTCACCGGCTTCACCATCGGCGATGGTTCGGTATGGGGACGCCCCGTCGGCGTTGCCGAAGCCCACGACGGCTCCCTCTTCGTCTCCGATGACGGCTCAAGGTCCATCTGGCACGTCATCTACACTGGCAAATAGGAAGGCGCGGTTTGCACAATTCGGTACCCCAGGTCTCGATTCTGAGACCTGGGTCCGTATCCCCTTCACTTCCCGCGCGCAACCAATTAGTTGCATTTCCCCGGCATTGTTCTAGAACAGCCTGAAATCCACCATCACCGAGATCCGCACAGCCACCGGCTTCCCATCTTTGCGCGCCGGCTTGAAGCGATACTTCATCACCGCCTGGAGCGCCTTCTCGTCAAGCCCCATGCCCAGTCGCCGCACCACGCGCGGGCTCTGCGGATTTCCCTGCGCGTCGATGATCACCGAGATCAGGCATACGCCTTCGTATTTCTGCCGCCGTGCCTCGTCTGAAAACTCCGCTTCAGGCGTGAAAATCGGAATTGGCTGCGAAACGCCACCCTCCCCCGGCCTGTAGATGCCGTTTCCCGAGTCCGGCCCCCAGCCCGTTCCGCTTCCCGGGCCATAACCACCGTCGGGTCCAAAGCCGATACCTCCGCGACTGCCCGGGCCGCCGGAGACGACCGTGACATTCGTCGAATTGTGCACGCCAATCAACGGCATCGCCGGATTGTCGGGCAGCTGGATATCCGGCGGCACAGCGATGCTGTTGTCGAGCGCCAGCCTGGGATGGTCGAGCAGCGGCACCTGCACCTTCTCAACTGCATTCATATCGAGCTTCGGCAGCCGACCCTTGTTGGGATCAAGCGCATCATTCGTTCCTCCGCCCTGCCCGCCATGCGACGAATCCGCTCGCGATGGTGCGAATAGAGGAAAATCGTCGATGTGAAACGAGGGGTCCGCCTTGGGAAATGGGGTATTGTGAACAACCTCTCTGACGCCCACCATCAGCAGAAGGGCCAGGATGCCGCTGTTCACCAGTGCAGCCGTTCCCACGGCCCACGGATTGGTGTTCGATGCCATCCGGTCCGCAACCGGAATCGGCGTCGACGTCAGTTCCAACGGAGGGAGGTTGGGCGGGAAGAAGCGATCTTGAACGCTCTCGTAAAGTCCGCGCCAGATCGACTGTTCCGTAAGGATCGGCCTGAGAAATTCCCGTTCGCCGCTCGGATCTGGAAGTCCCATACGTCTCCCTTCGCACGGCCTTCATTCCGGTCGTGTCTTTCGACGTTTTTGCGAAATTCCAATATCCGAATAGACCGTCGCGCCCGCAGTTCGTCACCTGCAAAATGATCGCGGAGGGCGGGTCTGAACGAGTCAGCTTTCCTGCTCCTCGTCGCATTCCGCTTTCTGCTCCGCGCCTGCAATCAGTTCCAGTGCTTCATCCTTGCGACAGGCGGGCATCAGAATCCTGCGCACTGGATTCAGGATCGGGCTGAATCCGAATCCCGCAGGCATGTCCTCCCGCGCAAGGTACTCAACTCCTGCTTCATCGAGTGCTGCCTTGGCCAGTTCGAACGCGACCCAATCATCGCTCTCGAAAATCGTCACAATTTCCATCTTCGGATCCGGCTTTTCCATCGCACTTTTAACCTCAAAACTCACGCTACTTCTGAAACCGGAGCCCACAGACTGCCTGGGCGGAACCGAAGGGTCTTGATTTTGCGGCCTGGGGAAGCAATGCCCACGGCGTCTTACTTTTTCAGCCCCAATGCCTCCACTACTGCTGGATCTACCTTCGCCGGTTGGCCGTTCTGCTTCCACACCACGCCAAATCCGCCGCGATAGTCCCACATCGTCCAGCCAATATCGTCTGCTTCTAGCGCGGTGCGCACATCGCGTATCCAGTTCATGCGCGAAGCGGGATCGGTATGCTCGCGGTACGCGCCAAATTCATTGCAGATCAGTGGTACACCATTCTCTTTGCCCCACGCCGCTGCCGCATCCATCTGCAACCGGATGCGATGCGCATCCCAGTGGTCGAGCCAGTAGTGCTCGAGTGCGTAGCGATTCGCCGCATCCGGCACCTCGGCCAGCGACTTCTGCATGCTGTCTTCGGTCGCAGGATATGGAATGTCGTGGGTATAGATCCACCACGTGCCGCCCCAGCCCGCGCCCTGGTGCGTAAACTCGTGCGGCTCATAGAAATGGAAGTTGTAAATCACGTTGCCGTCGGCCAGAGGATGCTGCGTCAACAGGTCCGCAATCGACGAGTAATTCGGGCCGGTGGCGATGATCGTGTTCTTCGGAGCAGCTTCGCGAATCGCCTCAGCAGCGCGCGCCTGCACGCCCGCCCAGTGATAGGGATCGCGATCCTCCGGCTCATTCATGATCTCGTAGAAGATCAGGTCGGGATTGCGATCGGCATAATGCGCGGCCAGCTTGCGCCACAGCATCACAAAGCGATCGACACCGTCACTCGTGCTGCTCACGCTTTTTTTGTAGTCGCTCTCCGGATGGATATCGATCTGCACGGCCATGCCCTTTGCAAGCATCTGATCGACTGCATGATCAAGGCGCCCCAGGAAGCCGGAGTTATCCCGGCCAAACAATGCTCTTGAAAGCGGCGCCGCGTCGATGCTCAGGCGAACATTGTCGAAGCCGAGTTGCGCCATCAGCGCGATGTCTCCGTCATCGGTGTAGCTGTTGGTTTGTGCGGCAGAGTAGTTGCCGGTCTGCGCAAACCACTCCGACGCATTGATGCCGTGCCGCAGATGTTGCGCTCGGGCGAACGCAGTTTTAACCTCAGAGCTGCGGTCCTGTGCGAATACGGGCAAAGCGACGACAAGTAACGCAAACATTAAACGAGAACGGAGCAGCACGGTTCATCTCCCAGAATGAGAAGTAGAAATCCAACAGCCAACCATACTACTTCTGCCCGATCATCACGAGCGCGCCCACTGCGATCGCGCGTGACAAAACAAAAGCGGCTCCGTTAGGAGCCGCACGTGTTTATCAGATCGGAAAGCCTATTTACTCGCAATCCGCGTTGCGGTGTCGCCGGCGAGGGCCTGCTCATACGTGCTCCGCAGATACTTGTGCGGATTCACCGGCACCTTGTGGATGCGCACTTCATAATGCAGGTGCGGTCCGGTGGCGCGGCCCGACTGGCCCACGTATCCGATAACCTGCCCACGAGCCACATGCTGGCCCGGCACGACGGCGACCGCCGAGAGATGCCCGTAAAGCGTGATGAGATCGTGGCCGTGATCGAGCACCACGGCGCGGCCGTACCCGGCGCCGGCATTCAGATCGAGAACGTTGCCATCGCCTGCAGCGCGAACCGGAGTTCCGTAGGGCGCTTCGATATCGATGCCCGGATGGAAGGCGCCTTCGCCGTTGATAGGATCTTCGCGCTCTCCGAAGCTGGATCCGATGCGGCCTTCGACGGGCCAGATCGAGGGCGCATCGGCAAACTGTGTCCAGTCGCCAGTAAACCCGGGAGCAAGACCACCCTCGAGGGCGCGCGTTACCTGGCCCGACATGGCCTGGTCCCGCAGTGCGTAAAACTGTTCGAAGGTCATCTTCACATCCTGCGGGCTGACGTCGTCTTTCGATGCAAGCGTGGGCGGGGTGGGAGCCGCCGCAGCTACGGCAGCCGACGCCTTCGCGGGAATCACCTTATGCTGACGCAGGCCATAGAGAGCCGTCACTTCGCTGGCCAGCGCACCCAGCGACGCCACCTGCACATCGCGATCATGCGCAACCTGAGCCAGCTGCTTGTAATCTTTTCGTAGATTCTGGTTGTCTTGTCTGACCTGGTTGAAGCGCTCCGTCTTCAGCAGCATGCGCGTATACGAACCCGCCAGTCCGACAATGGTGAATGCACCCACCAATGCGGCGGCGACAAATCCGTACGCATAGCGCAGAGGAAGCGGTATCTTCCTTACGCGCCCATCTTCATCTCTGGCAACAAAAAGTATGTAATAGCGTTTTCGCAGCATGGTCCTGCTTTCACATCCACAGATTTGCAAGGTGCTACTTGCCGCGTAGCCAGTAAATCACCACGTTTTGCAGGTGCTGTGGGAGCCCCGCCCTATCGCTGTACGCTCTTGAAGGAGCGCCTATGGTGAAACGTTCGTACAGGCTAGCAGCGCCCCCCGCGCGGGGTCAACAATTTGACGCGGAAATCAAGCTCCAGATTCGATTTAGGTCCAACGACAAACAGCGCTTAAGTAATGGTCTATCCGCACATTTGAGCGGCTTGCCCTATTCTCAATAAGATGCGCAACAATCAAGGCGAGTTGATCGGGAAAGGCGGCCGAGGCGAATTGGCACTTCTTGAGCGCATTCGCCGGCAGGCAAACCGCCCTGCAACCAGCGGCTTGCGCCTCGGAATCGGCGACGATTGTGCCCTGCTGCGGCTTAAGCCGGGCGAAGAACTGGCCGTTACTACCGATCTATCCATCGCCGGGCGGCATTTTCGCATGGACTGGCACCCCCCCGAGGTCGTGGGGCATCGCACTTTGGCTCGCGGCCTCAGCGATATTGCCGCGATGGGCGCACGCCCCATAGCCGCCTTTCTTTCCTTAGGTTTACCCCGCGAGCTCACGATGTCTCGCGGTCGCCGTCCCGCGTGGGTAGACGGTTTCATTGCCGGCTTTCTGGCCCTCGCCGACGCCCATCAAACGCCCCTTGCCGGAGGCGACCTCGCGGAGTCGCCGGTGGCCGTCGCCGATATCCTCCTTCTGGGTGCGGTTCCGCAGAAGAAGGCCCTGCTGCGTTCCGGAGCGCGGCCCGGCGATCACCTCTATGTCACTGGTTCTCTTGGCGGTTCCGCAGCAGGGCTCGCCCTCCTGCGCAGGCTCGGAACAAAAGCTTTAGGTACGGAGGTTGATGACCCCAAGTCTGAAAACCCACTCGCGCGCCACTTCTGGCCGCAGCCTCGAATCACCCAGGGTCTCTGGCTGCGCCGCAAGAGAACCGCCACCTCTGCAATCGACCTGAGCGATGGCTTGTCGACCGACCTGAACCACCTCTGCGCGGAGTCAGGGGTCTCGGCCGTGATCGATGCCGCGCAGTTGCCCGTTCTTTCCGGCGCCAACCTCAAACAGGCATTGCACGGCGGCGAAGACTACGAACTCCTCTTCACTGCCCGTTCAAATGCCAGGATCCCCCGCCGCATCGGCGGCATCCGCATCACGCACATTGGCGCCATTACAAGGAAGCGCGCTGGACAGCCGCCGGTCACTCTCATCGACGAATCCGGCCTCCGTCATCCCCTGCTTCCCGGAGGCTGGCAGCATTTTTCCTGAGAGATATCCGAAGCGGCACGAGTCTTCTTAATCACTAACCATCTTTGAGATAGCAGATTATGATCGAAAGTGCTATGGAGAGCGGAAACATACGCGTGCGCTTCGCGCCGTCCCCGAACGGCCTTCTGCATGTCGGCAATGCGCGAACCGCCCTTTTCAACTGGCTGTTCGCCAGACGAAGGGGGGGAAAACTTGTCCTTCGCGTCGAAGACACCGACCTTGAACGCTCCAAGCCTCTGTACGAGAAAAAGCTGCTTCAAGACCTCATATGGCTCGGCCTCACCTGGGATGAAGGACCGAACGAAAACGACCCCGGCGAGACCGGCCCATCCGGGCCCTACCACCAGTCGAAGCGCATCGACCTCTATTCGTCGCACACCGCACAATTACTTGCAGAGGGCAAGGCTTACCGCTGTTTCTGCAGCCCCGAAGAGTTGGACGAGGAGCGCCGCCGCGCCCTTGAGGAGCATCGCCCCCAGGTCTACAGCGGAAAATGCCGCGAGCTCACCAAGCAGGAGACCAGGGAGAATCTTCTGCGCGGCAAGGCTTATTCGGTGCGTCTCAAGATTCCCGACCAGCCTATAAGGTTCCACGACATCGTTCGTGGCGACATGGAATTTGCGGGGGACACAATCGGCGATCCGATCCTCGTCCGTTCGGCCAGGAGCGGAACGGCAGGAGCCAGTCCTGGAGTGCCGGTGTACAACTACGTGGTCACCATCGACGACGCGCTGATGGGGATCACGCACGTCATTCGCGGCGACGACCACATCTCCAATACCCCGAAACAAGTGGCTATTTATGAAGCCTTCGGCTGGAAGGTTCCCCAGTTCGCCCATCTTTCCGCTATCCTCGGTTCCGATCGCGAGCGGCTCTCCAAACGCCACGGCGCCACCTCGATGTCGGGTTTTCGAGAGATGGGCTACTTGCCCGAAGCCCTCGTCAACTATCTCTCGCTGCTCGGCTGGAGCGCGGAAGATGGCAAGTCCGAGATCTTTACCGCAGCCCAGCTTGTGCAGGCTTTCTCACTAGAGCGCCTTTCCACCAGCCCCGCAATCTTCGACTATGAAAAGCTCGATTCACTCAACCGGCACTATATGAAGCAGGCGCCGCCGGGCCGCCTCGCCGCTCTTTGCTGGGACTATTTCGGCGGCCTCCTCCCCGAGAAGGGGGAAGCACCTGACGCCGTGCTGGTCTGGTTCTTCCACGTCATCGGCTTGTTCGTCCCGTCGGTCAGCCATCTCGATGAGATACCGGCAAAGGCAGCTTTCATCTTCCACATGGACCCCAATCTCGCGCGTGCCGATCAGGACAATGCGGCGGCTTTGGCCGGCGCTTCGGCACAAACCGTGCTGAACGAACTCGCGAACCATACCCGCGCTCACTCCGGGGCGGTTTCCGCCTCTGACTTCTCCGGATGGATGAACCAGATCAAGGAGGCAACCGGCGTTCAGGGCGATGAGTTGTACCAGCCCATCCGCATTGCATTAACCGGTACGCACTCTGGACCAGACTTCGACAAGCTGATTCCCCTCATCGAGCAGGGCGTCGAACTCAACCTTGGCATTCCCAGCGTTCGCGAGCGCCTCGACGCGTTCATCGGGGTGTGAGCAACTGTGAATGACGTCTGTTGGATTGGAGATAGTGGCCTCGCGATTGTTATGCGTCCGCGCGGCGACGACTGGCTGCACGATGATTTGAGCCGCCTAAAGCGTGCGGGTATTCAGACATTGATTTCAACATTAGAGAGCTGGGAAGCGCAGGAGCTTGGACTCTCCGCTGAAGCCTCCCTGTTTGAAGAGCTTGGATTGCAGTTTCTATCCTTTCCAATCAGAGATCGAACCACACCTGCAAATCGAGACGCATTCAACGAATTCGCGCGTGGACTCGCAAAGCGATTGAAAGCTGGCGAAAAGATCGGCGTTCACTGTCGCGGGTGCATTGGGAGATCGACGATCGTAACTGCCTGTACTCTAACCAAAATCGGATGGCAAGCTGATCAGGCTCTCGATGCGATCGAGAAGGCGCGTGGGTGCGCGGTTCCTGATACGGAGGAGCAGAGAGAATGGATTATTGAGTTTGGAGCAACGGAATGAGCGCTCCCGTTCTCGACTTCAGTTTCCCCTGCACGTGGACAGCCGAGATTCTTTCGGCACGCCCCGTGATTCTGCCCGCGCGGCACTTTGTTTATCCACGCGATGTCGAAGAGGTGGAACGCGGAGCGCTTGAGGTGCTGGTGCGGACGGGCGCGTCCGGCGCTTCGCCGTTTCTCGCAACCTGTGCGTTGGGGTTTCGCGACCCTGTCGTCCCCACCGGCTTATGGTCCGCGCCAAATCCTCACGAGATCTGCGCCGTCGCGGGCGGGTACGCCTACATCATCGATACCGCTGCGCCGGGTCGCTTCACCATGCTGCCCTATCGTCCGGTACTCCAGGTGCGTCCGGTAGTCGATAGCGGCCTGCTGCTGTTCGTTGGGAATCGCAGCATCCTGGCGTGGAGCGCGGACGGCGAGGCATGGGAGTCATCAAAGCTGTCGGACGAGGGGTTGACGATCACCGGCGTTGAGCGCGAGCAGTTGCACGGCCTCGGCTGGAACCTGATCACCGACAAAGAGACTCCCTTCGCGTTGGATTTGCAGAGCGGCGAGCAGATCAGATAGCGCTTGCGTCTAACCGTGATTTCTCACGGAGCTATACGATGAGTAAAGTCAGGGAGAAAAATAAATAGCAAAAGGCCGCTGTTTTCATGGCATAACTGCGTTGTCGAGACGTAGCCAAATGCACAAAAAGGAACGGCCTTTAATGACAGAGTGTATCCAAGAATCGTTTTCATTTACAGCCCATTTTTCACGTCGTGTACAGGCCGAGTTCACAGCGGGGCGGGTATCGAGTGATGGCGGGGCACTTCTGTTGCGGGAGGCAGATCGCCGGATCAACCTTTTGGGTCGGCTGTCGGGCTGTTTCCTTGATGGCCGCGCGCCGTTGCTGGTCAAACACAAGTTGTCGGAGATGCTGGCGCAGCGTATCTATGGTTTGGCGCTGGGTTATGAAGACCTCTGCGATCACGAGCAGCTGCGCTCGGATCCGCTGCTGGGTCTTTTGAGCGGCAAGCGGGAACTGGATGAGCCGTTGGCCGGCAAGAGCACGCTGAACCGGCTGGAGTTGACCGGCCGCAGCAAGCGCTATCACAAGATCAGTTATTCGACCGAGTCGATGGACCGTCTGCTGACGGACCTCTATCTGGAGTCGCACGCCGCGCCTCCAGCCCAGGTGGTGCTGGATCTGGATGCGACCGATATCCCGCTCTACGGCCATCAGCCGGAGCGGTTCTTCCACGGCTATTACGACAGCTACTGCTATCTGCCGCTGTACATCTTTGCCGGTGACCAGTTGCTGTGCGCGCGGCTGAGGCCGGCCAACCAGGATGGGGCTGCCGGTTCGCTTGATGAGGTCAGCCGCATCGTGACGCAACTGCGGCAGCGCTGGCCTGAGGTGAGCATCGTACTGCGAGCTGATTCCGGCTTCTGCCGCGAAGAGCTGATGGGCTGGTGCGAGCACCATCATGTCGACTACGTGTTCGGCCTGGCGCGCAACAAACGGCTGGCAGAGATCATCGGCGCCCAGATGCATCAGGCCCAGATGCTGCATCGGAGCAGCGGCAAGGCGGCCCGCATCTTCGCCGAGTTCAGCTACCAGACCCACAAGAGCTGGTCCTGCGCACGCCGCGTAGTAGCCAAGGCCGAATATCTCGACAAGGGCGAGAACCCGCGCTTCGTGGTCACTTCGTTAACCGCTGAGCAGTGGGTCGCGCAGGACTTATACGAAAAGTTCTATTGCGCAAGAGGAGAGATGGAGAACCGCATCAAGGAGCAGATGTGCCTGTTCGCCGACCGGCTCTCCACCGACGAGATGAAAGGCAACCAGCTGCGTCTCTACTTCTCCGCCCTGGCTTACACCTTGATGGAAGCACTGCGCCGGCTGGGACTGAAAGCCACTGCCTGGGCCGAGGCCCAGGTGGATACGATCCGATTGAAGCTGCTTAAGATCGGCGCTATCGTGCGGCTCAGCGTGCGCCGCGTGCTGCTCCAGCTCAGCTCCGCCTACCCCTGGAAAGACATCTACGCCCAAGCCTTCCTCAATCTGCGCTGCTGAGCTTTTCTGTAACCCACACAAATTCACATTCCGTCCCCGGCGTAACTCTTTTCCTTCCATTCCCCATCGAGGGCGAATCCATGCGCAAACTAGATCGCGGAGCTACCCAGACTTCGCACCCACAATCGGCAACCATCGACAAACACGAAATTGCACCGCGCCATACTCGCCTACGCTCCCAGCTCCTCACAAAATGAGTGCCTGTGAGATATTGCGGCTAAGGCTGCAAGTCTTCTCCCAGAAGCTTCAGCAGTTCTGGCGGCTTGTGGCTGTCGATGACAAAGTCCGCTTCCGCCGCCGCGTCCTGCGCAAATGGACTGGCCAGAATAATGGGCGCCCGCGGCGCGAGCGCCTTCACCTCCGCAAGCAGATTCGGATGCCTCTCGATCTGAGCGGCATGCACCAGGACCGCGTCCACGGCAGGAAATCTCCGCAGCAGATCGATTCCGTCTTTTGCGTTATATGCCGTTATCACGTTGTGTTTCACCGTCTCAACCACAAGTTTGCGGGCCGAGAGCCCTTCCGGCTGTTCTTCCTCGATCATCAGAATCACCAGCGATCGCAAATTACTCTCCTCTACGTTCTACCCTTGTAGTGAGAGCCCGTTCCCACGTTATCGGTTGGTTCCGATTCGTTGATAAATGCAGAAAATGCCGCCAAAAAGGCAATCAAATTGCATCCCTCAACATGTCCTCGGTCAGGCAATTCTCGAGCCGACACACATCGATTCGTACGCCGCGTACACCCCTTCAAACACCGAATCCCAGGCCGCCGTCAGTGCACAAAGCCGTGCAGCACGGCGCATCTCGCCGTGCAAATTCGGATCCTTCAGAATTCCTGCGATGACGTTGGCGAACTCATCGTCCGGCACGATCCGGCCCGTCACTCCGTCGCGCACTATCGTGCACGGGCCTCCATCCGGCGTGACGACTGCAGGAACCCCGCTCGCGAGCGCTTCAAGCACAACGTTGCCGAAGGTGTCGGTGTGCGATGGAAATACGAAGAGGTCCATGTCGGCACAAGCTGTTGCCAGCGCCTCGCCCTTCAGCACTCCCGTAAACTCCGCGCGCGGCAAATGCTGCCGGAGCCACGCCTCCTCTGCGCCGTGACCCACAATGAGAAAATGGAATCCGTCCAATCCCCGACTCTCAAGCTGGCGCTGCACGTCCGCCAGAAGCGCCACATTCTTCTCCACCGAAAGCCTTCCGACAAAGCCAAGCACAATCTCGCGATCGTCGCCGCGACGATTGCGCTTTTCAGGATTAAAGAGCGAAGAATCAACGCCGCGTGGCATCAGGTGGCAGGGCCGCGCCGTTGCCTGTTCAAGGATCCGGCACAGTTCAAGATTCGGCGCGAAGAGCACATCCGCATTCGAGTAGAAGCCCGTGGCGATGGCCATTGCGAGGTCTTCGATGGTCTGGCCTGCAGCCGTCGAATGCGTCCTCGGCAGCAGCCGCAGCAGCGAATTGGACCGCCGCGCCGCATATTCATGCACGTTGGTATGCCAGCTTGCTGCGAGCGGCAAATTGTAGTGGCGCGCGATGGCAACACCGAGAAAGCCGATTTCGCTGGGACCCGTGATGTGGATGATGTCCGGGCTGAAGCGATCGAGAACGTGCTCGATTGCCGGCAGATGCCGCAGATAGGCCGGGTCGAAGCTCAGATCCTTTTCGAGAGGGATGGAGAGAGATCCTCGTGGCAGCTCGAGCGTCCAGAGATTGCCTTCCTTTACCAGCGCCTGCGTGCGATTTCCTGCGCGCACGCAGAGAAAAGGAAGATCGTGGCGGCGAGCGAACGCTTCAAAGTGGCGGCTGGTGTGCGCCACTCCATTGATCTCGTGAAACGAGTCGGGAAAATAAGCAACGCGCGGCGCTTTTACGCTCATGACTACCGGTTCAAAAAAGAACCCAGCCTTCCTATTCGCCAAGGGCAAGGCGCCGTTGGCCTTCGTCGCTCCACGCAATGCGCAGGCCGCCCGATACCGGCCCCTTGCCCAGCATCTGCACAGCCTTGATCACCCAGTGAATCGAAAACGGCGTGCGCCCATTCGGCCAGATTTCGCGCAGCGGGCGAACCACGCCATGCGCGTCGGGATGATACGCGCGCTCATCCCAGGTTCGCGAACCCTGCGGAAAATCAGGATAGTCGCGGATGGCATCGAGAGTGGACTGCAGCAGACGATGCTTCCACGGTTGCGCGTACTGCGGCATGAACAGCACGTTGCTCACCCGCTCTCTACGAATCTCGTGCACAAACTCCGTGAAGCTCGACGCATTGGTCAGGTTGATGTTGGCGTTGGCTTCCACGCCGTGGCGATCTCCGCCGCTGATCAGCAGCATGTTCCACTGCTGTGCCAGGCTGCGCGTGGCGCGATTCTCCTCCCAGTTGCGCAGCCCATTCAGTTCAAGAGCATGCATCAGGCCGCCATATTTCTGCAGGAATTCATTCACCAGAAACCCATGCTTCTCCGCGCCCACAAGGAAGAGATCCCACAGAGGATGATTGAAGACCAGCAGCACATCGGGCTCATCATTGAGCGCTGTCAGAATCTCCTTCAGCCTCTCCTCTCTCGGGCTAGCCGTGTAGTCCGCCATGGTTTGCATCCACTCCTTCGCGCGGCCGGAGGGTAGATTGTGGACACCGAGATGAAAGTCCTGCACCCCGCCGTAGGGCACGCTCCATTCGACAGAAACGGGAATGCGGCGGGCGCTGGGAATGGTGCGCAGCAGCATGGGAGCCGCAATCGTGTCATGGTCGGTAATCGAAACCATGGACTGCAAGTCAAGCTTCTCGATCTGTCCGCTCTCCAGATCAAACGCGAGCTTCGGCGTCATCGGCGGGGTCCAGTAGCTTTCCGCATAGTTCACCCGCACGCCATGCATCGATTCGGCTCGGCGCTCGAGCCGCGCAAGCAGCGGACGGATCGCCGCATACCGGCTGCCCAGGTTCGCTAGAAAATCCAGCGTCTCTTTAGACTGGTTGGTGTGGCTGTGCAACGAAACGCCAGTGCGGAACCCCTTCGGTGCATCCTGGTCGCGCCACAGGTACGAAACGGTCGATGTGGCCATTTCTCCTCCTCATTCGCGATCGTGCGCTGGATTCTTACACCCAAGTATCGTCTTTTCAATGTCAATGGGAGGTTAAGGAGGGAACAATTGCACTTCAATGTGCGCACCGTACCAACGCAGTAACGGGGCGCAGAATCCGCCCTAAGCAAGTGATAAGCAGCCAGTTGGTTGCGGATTAACGTTCGCGTTACTTGTTGGTCTTGGCCAGTTCAGGACCCAGAAAATCCTCGAATGTCGACCCATGCAGCAGTTCGTGAGGCGCCTGCGCCGCGGCGGCATTGGCTTCAGGCGTCAGGTAGTTTTCGGTCAACCCATCGCGAAGCAGCTCGAAAGCCTCTTCCGGAGTATCAGCGTACTTGAACAGGTCGAGATCCTTGGGAGAGATGGCTCCGGTATCGGCGAGCGCATCGAGATTGAAAACCTTCTTCCAGTAATCGGACCCGTAAACGACGACTGTAATCTTCTTCGCCAGTTTGCGGGTCTGCGCAAGCGTTAGAATCTCGAACATCTCGTCAAGCGTCCCGAATCCTCCCGGGAAGACAACCAGCGCCTTCGCCAGGTACGCAAACCAAAGCTTGCGCATGAAAAAGTAATGAAACTCGAAGTTGAGCGCAGGCGTGATGTAAGGGTTCGGCGCCTGCTCAAAGGGCAGCCGGATGTTCATGCCGATGGTCTTGCCGCCGGCTTCATAGGCCCCACGATTTGCCGCTTCCATGATGCCGGGACCGCCGCCCGACGTCACCACAAAGCGACTCCGACGCGAAGGAATTTTTGCCGCCCAGCGTGTGAGCATCTGCGCCAGCCGGCGGGCGTCTTCGTAATAGCGAGCCATGGCCACAGCGGCCACGGCGCGCTTCCGCTGCAGATCGGTCGCCTTGCCTGCGGCGATGTCGGGCACGCTGGCAGGCTGTTCTTCGCTGGGAGCCGGATTACGCGAACCTGTATTGTCGAGAAGTTCAAGCGCATGGTCAGCTTCTTCGCGTCCGCGAAAACGCGCCGAGCCAAAAAACACCACCGTGTCCTGTATGTGCTCGTGACGAAACCGCGCCAGCGGTTCCATGTATTCGGCAACGATCCGCATCAGGCGCCCGTCGGGGCCATTCAGAAATGCGGAATTCTCATAGGCCAGCGGAGCCGAGCCAAGGGGCGGTGGACCGTCGCGCCCTTCCATATCGTCCGCGGACACGGCGGTCTCGCCGCTCGATGCTGTCTTGCCGGGTTCGGCCGCAGTGCCCGTACCAGTGGTTGCACTGTGAGTCTCCCCTGCTGCCTGTTTGTTCTCTTCCGTGCTCATGCTTTCACTCGTTTCGATGCCGGATAGCGTCCTGCACGGCGATCCAGATATTCAGCAATCCCAGCCCTGAAATCACGCCACGCACTCCGCCGTTGGCCGCATAAATGGCCAGCGTCGGAAACTGCACAAAGATTGGATTCTGATCCCAGAAAAGTGGCGACCATGGTGCATAGCAGATGGCCAGACCGATGTACATCCTAAGCAGAACGCGCAGATACAGCTCTGTGCGCACCAGCCAGTGAGGAATGCGCTGGGGCGGATGGTCAGGTTTCGGATCATGGCCGCCGTTGGGGTCCGTCGAAGAATCCATCAAGGTTCCAGGGACAGGAGCCGGGTTGGGGGCAATGCTGGGTGATGTAAATTCCGGCTGGTTCGACATTCTCCAGGGCCTGTAAAGCTGCCCCCGAATTCCTGCCGTTTCACCAGCTCAGGGACGCCGTATTCAAACGGTAACACAGCAACCGTGCCGCTTCCGGCCCGCAGCCCGGCCGGTTTCATCTGCACGATTGCAATGACCATGCGGCCGGGGTTATTTTGTTGGTGTACGCGGGTTCCAGCGCCCAGGGAGTCTGCCGTGAAAACGGTTGCTACTGCTCTTGTTCTGCTCTTCAGTTCTTTTTCTCTAACCGCACAAAATGGGGCCAAACCTGAAGGTCAGACCCTTGTTCTCCGAGCCCAGCCCGTGGGAAGCGGCTGCCCCGTCGGCATGGTCGCAAACCAGGGCATCTGGGATCACACCATGCGCGTCAGCCAGGGACAGCAGGTAACCGTCATCCAGCCCGTCGGCCAGCGGATCATCCTCACCCTCGGCGATTCTCACAGCGCTCCGATTATCGCTGCAACCGTCAAAGTCTACGGGCTAACCGGCAAAAACCGCATGCTTCAGACCGCTGGCAGTTCCGGCGAAGCGACAAGAATCATGAGCATCACTTTTGGCGCGAACCAGAAGGGCCCCGTTACCGGCGATCTCTATGTTTCAGGCTTTACCGCCGTGAATTCCATCGAGCTGCTTCAGGTTTCCTACAACGATGGCCGGGTGTGGAGAATCGACGGAGCCCGCACCTGTCGCGTCACGCCTGATCCCATGATGCTGATCGCCAATCACTAAGGACTTGTGCTGGCCGCCGGCCGAGGATGGGAGGCTGTACTTCCTTCCGTCAACCCCAGCGCCCACTTGATCGCCTCAAAATACATCTTGCGGATGTCCGGATCCTGCCACGCCTCTTCGGTGTGTCCCAGCGTTGAATAAAACACGCGTCCGTTGCCGTACATCTTGCTCCACGCCACCGCAAAGTCATGATCGGTGCGATGAATGCGCGGATTGTTGCTGTAATCAAGCCGCGACGCGCCAAGACTCAGCAGCACGTTCACCTTGTCGCGCGACCAGGCCTTGGGCTGATAAATCTCGTCGTACTTCACAAATTCCTTCGGAAAATGACGCACAGCCGGAAAATCCGGCGCCTCATTGATGATCGGCGCATTGAACGTGAACCACGGGTGCTGGTCGAACCAGCCGCCAATCATCTCGCCGTACTCCGGCCAGTTGTAATTCGTATCGAGGGCCGCGTGGATCCCCACAAATCCCTTGCCGTCATCGTGGATGAACGACATCATGTCGCGCTTCTGATCGGCATCCATGTCCAGCTCGCCCGTGGTGCTGGCGAAGACGATCAGGTCGAAATAGTTCAGGTTCTTGGCATTCCTGCCCAGGTCCTTCTTTGTCAGCAATTCGGTGTCGGTGCGCAGCGTCGCATCCCACAACCCGCTCTGCTGGCCCATGTTGTAGATGGCAACCATGGCCGCTGTGACTGAATCGTGTTCGAAGCCTTTCGTCTCTCCGATCACCAGCACATGCTTCACGTGTAGCTGCTTGGCGTGAGGCGCTGGGGGAAGCGCGCCCTGTCCATACGACGCCGAGCCCGCAAATACAAACAGCGCAAAAGGAAAAAGGAACACTCTCATCACCACAGAATAGGAAACCCGCACGCGACTGTACCTCCGCAGGCAATTATCAGCCAGCGAGCCGGTTCCGCGAAGTCTGCTCGTTGGCGCCGTGCTCATTCGGTAGATGAGCGTGCCCCTTCTATCCGCGAGAACTCCTTTGGCGGATGGGACGGCACCACCACTGCGCCCAAGGCCGAAAGTGCAAAAGGCACAACCGGCCGACGGAAACCAACCACGCGCACACCCAAAGTAATGTGACATTGGTATTACCAAAGTCTTGCGCTACATTAACTCTGGTACCCAAATCACGATACGATGTTTCGAAGCCGCAGAATCTCTTCTTTCAGCGGATGGAGCCAAGCCGTGAACGCTTCTCAAGACACAAAAGTAGGGCTCAGCGTAGTTACCGAGACGCTGCGCAGCCTATCGGAGCAGGCGAAAGTCTGCCACGAAAAAATTGATTTAGCTGAAGCAGGTCAGAACTTCAATCGGGCCGACGTGCTTGCCGAAGTCGGCAAGCTGCTCGATGCATGCCAGAATCTCCGTGACGCGATCCTTTCTGAAGATAGTGCGGCCACCTGGACGACCAAGACCGAGCTGAGCACACTGGTTCGGCGTCTCGACGACGTCGCAGCCAAGAGGCGCCGTTACCTCGACCTGGCCCAGGTGCTGGCTACCGGAACCATCACGCATCGCCGCGAGCGCACCCGCCTTGAGCGTCTGGCGTTCCGCGACAAGGCCGTGGCCGAGTTGATGGAGATCTCAGAACAGCCCACGCCTCCCGAACTGCCGGGTCCTACCGCTGAGAACTGGCTCGAATGGGCTTGCAGCCTTGAAGACGAGACCCACGAAATCGAACTGCATAAGCTCAAGAATGGCTTCCCGCGCCTCGATGACTTTGTCCGCCAGTTGGAAATCGACTGGTGGCATGACGGTCCGGCTCCGGAAAAGGCCGAAAAGCGCAAGTCCACCGCTTCTGACCTGGCCACGTCGAATGGCTCTCATTCCAACGGAAATCACAACGGCGCTCTGAAGCAGCCTGTTATGGAAGAACAGCCCGTGGCGGCGACTCCTGGAGTTGAAGAGCCCTCGTACATGGAATCTGCGCCTATCGTCGAGCCTGCGCCTGTTGCTGAGCTGGCGCCAGTTCTTGAGGCTGCACCAGCCATCGAAGCTACTCCCGTTCTTGAGGCCGCTCCGGTCTCATTCATTCACGACACTCAGTCAGATGCGCCGGTTTTGAATTCCGATTTCATCGAAACTGGATCGACCGAGGAACCCGTCGAACTCTCGGCGGAGGCACTCAATCCCAATCGGAAGGGCGTGATTTCGTTCTTCCCGTGGGATCAGGTGGATCAGTTCACGCGTCGCATTGAGACTGCGGATGTGGTACGAAAAGACGCGCGCACCATTCGCGCTCTGCTGGCGGTTTCGCAATGGCTTGAGCCGCGCGATCAGAACCCAATGACGCATACCAAGTGCGGCATTCGCGCCCTGACCGGCTACGCTGCTACCAACGAGCCAACCTATGTTTCTCCCAGCAACGTCATGCAGTACATTGCGCAGGACGACGGCCTGCCCCTGCTCACCGGCGGAGCCGACCTGCTGCGGTGGGGTCTGCTGCAGCCCTCCGAACGTAACTTCCAGGGCATTGCCGCGGTGCGACGCTTCACGCTGAATCATCTCAAAGCCTGGTTCAGCGACATCTTCCGCATCGCACTTTCTGACAAGCAGATTGACGACATCTACAACCTGACTTCCGGCATTCCTTACCTGATCGGACAATTGCACAGGCTCATCGTCCCCATGCCCGATGATCCGCCAACCTGGCTCGGATTGGCACGCTGGATGGATATCAAGGCCCAATTCGAAAAGCAGATGCCGGAAATCGCCCACGATCTCAAAAAGGGAATTCCGGCGGTCCGCTTGACCGACCGCGAACTCTCCCTCCTGAATATGATGGTCATCGTCAGCGCAGACTCTACGAGCGAAACCCTCATCGCCAACCTTACGGAAAACTGGGAGAAATATCAGCGTCCAGAGTACCGTGCCATGAGTTCCCGGGACGAAGTCAGCCTCGCCGTTCTGCTGGAACTCGGTCTCCTGCCACGGCGCAACGTAACCGGCGGCGTGCCTTCCAAGGCGCTCGTACCCGTCAAGCAGGAAGACGCGATTCACAAGCTCGTCGAACACCTGTAAGGGAAGCGACTCAACCCAGCATCCAAGGGGCAGATCGCAATCAGCGTTCTGCCCCTTTTCTCTTGGGCGGCGTTGAGCGCCTATTCAAACCCGGCTGCCCCCGATCTCGATTCTCAGGCCTGGGAAATCGATGAGACTCCTGCCGTGTTCATGCGTGCCCCTTTTAGATTCATCACGCAAGCGCAAATACGCGCGTTATCCTGTCCAAAGCTATGCCACCCCTGTATCGCTTCCCCGTTCCCGTCGCTTTTATTGCTGCATTGTGCTCCGCGCTCACACTCGCATCCGCTGCCCAGGAGAGCCCGGCCAATGTCATCGCCTATCGCGGTGAGCAACCGGTACGTGCCAAACATGGCATGGTGGTCAGCGTGCACCACCTTGCTTCGGACGCGGGACTGCAGATTCTGGAGGAAGGCGGAAACGCTATCGACGCGGCCGTCGCGACGGGCTTTGCCCTCGCTGTCGTCCATCCCATCGCCGGCAACCTCGGCGGCGGCGGCTTCCTGCTGCTCCGCACCCACGACGGCAAATCCACCTTCATTGACTTCCGCGAAAAAGCGCCGCTCGCTGCCACCGAAACCATGTACCAGGACGCGCAAGGCAATATCATTCCCGAAGCCAGCGTCATCGGCTACCGCTCCATCGCAACACCGGGCTCCGTCGCCGGTCTCGTGTACTCGGAAAAGAAATACGGAAAGCTCGGCCTCAAACGCGTAATGGCGCCGGCCATCAAGCTCGCCCGCGACGGCTTCGCTCTTACCCCTGAAGAAGCGCACGAACTCACCGACCACGATCTGGCGCGTTTCCCCGAGTCCCGCGCTCTGTTTCAACGCGGCGGCACCTATTATCGCGAAGGTGAAACCTTTCAGCAGCCCGAGCTCGCCCGCACCCTCGAGCGGATCGCCGCCGACCCCGACGATTTCTATCACGGCAAGATGGCGCATGAGCTTGTCGACGACCTCAAGAAAGGCGGCGCCCTCATCACCCTCGACGACCTCGCGCAATACACCGTCGTCGAGCGCAAGCCCATCATCGGCACATTCCACAACTACACCGTCATCAGCGCCCCACCTCCGTCTTCCGGTGGAGTGGTGCTCCTGAGCGCTCTCAACATCCTTGAAGGCTATGACCTCGCCAGCCTCGGCGATCGCTCTGCCCAATGGATGCACCTGGCCACCGAAGCCTATCGCCGCGCCTACATGGATCGATCCGACTACCTCGGCGATCCTGATTACAACCATATTCCCGTCGCCGAACTCACATCGAAGAGATACGCCGAAGCCTGGCGCAAAAGCATCCTGCCCGACAAAGCCAGCCCCAGCGCCGACCTCAAGCGTCCGGAAGGCTTTCTGCCGCGAGCACCGACGACCGCCGGCACTCGCCATGAATCGCCCGACACCACGCACTACTCCGTCGTAGACGACGAAGGAAACGCCGTCTCCGTCACCACGACCCTGAATGACAGCTTCGGCTCGCATGTGACATCTGCATCGCTCGGCTTCCTGCTCAACGACGAAATGGACGACTTTGCCTCAAAATTGGGTGTGCCCAATATGTTTGGCCTCATCCAGGGCCCGGCCAACGCCATCGCGCCCGGCAAACGCCCGCTCAGTTCCATGACCCCAACGATTGTGCTCGAAGACGGCAAGCTCCGGTACGTCCTCGGATCACCCGGCGGAGCACGCATCATCACTACCGTCGGAAATATCTTTCTCTCCGCTGCCGAAGGCGGCCTCAACATCCAGGAGGCCGTCGATGCGCCCCGCTTTCACCATCAGGACATCCCCGACAAGCTCTACCTCGAGCCGGGATTCAACCCCGACGTCCTCGCCAAGCTCAAGACGATGGGCTACACGCTGGCTATCAGTAACAGGCACTGGTCGAACGGAGAATGCATCGCCGTCGATCCCAGGACACGCGAACTCTCCGGCGGGCAGGACCGCCGCAGCCACTATGGCAAAGCGGCAGGCTACTAGCCGTGATTTCTCACGGAGCTATACGATGAGTAAAGTCAGGGAGAAAAATAAATAGCAAAAGGCCGCTGTTTTCATGGCATAACTGCGTTGTCGAGACGTAGCCAAATGCACAAAAAGGAACGGCCTTTAATGACAGAGTGTATCCAAGAATCGTTTTCATTTACAGCCCATTTTTCACGTCGTGTACAGGCCGAGTTCACAGCGGGGCGGGTATCGAGTGATGGCGGGGCACTTCTGTTGCGGGAGGCAGATCGCCGGATCAACCTTTTGGGTCGGCTGTCGGGCTGTTTCCTTGATGGCCGCGCGCCGTTGCTGGTCAAACACAAGTTGTCGGAGATGCTGGCGCAGCGTATCTATGGTTTGGCGCTGGGTTATGAAGACCTCTGCGATCACGAGCAGCTGCGCTCGGATCCGCTGCTGGGTCTTTTGAGCGGCAAGCGGGAACTGGATGAGCCGTTGGCCGGCAAGAGCACGCTGAACCGGCTGGAGTTGACCGGCCGCAGCAAGCGCTATCACAAGATCAGTTATTCGACCGAGTCGATGGACCGTCTGCTGACGGACCTCTATCTGGAGTCGCACGCCGCGCCTCCAGCCCAGGTGGTGCTGGATCTGGATGCGACCGATATCCCGCTCTACGGCCATCAGCCGGAGCGGTTCTTCCACGGCTATTACGACAGCTACTGCTATCTGCCGCTGTACATCTTTGCCGGTGACCAGTTGCTGTGCGCGCGGCTGAGGCCGGCCAACCAGGATGGGGCTGCCGGTTCGCTTGATGAGGTCAGCCGCATCGTGACGCAACTGCGGCAGCGCTGGCCTGAGGTGAGCATCGTACTGCGAGCTGATTCCGGCTTCTGCCGCGAAGAGCTGATGGGCTGGTGCGAGCACCATCATGTCGACTACGTGTTCGGCCTGGCGCGCAACAAACGGCTGGCAGAGATCATCGGCGCCCAGATGCATCAGGCCCAGATGCTGCATCGGAGCAGCGGCAAGGCGGCCCGCATCTTCGCCGAGTTCAGCTACCAGACCCACAAGAGCTGGTCCTGCGCACGCCGCGTAGTAGCCAAGGCCGAATATCTCGACAAGGGCGAGAACCCGCGCTTCGTGGTCACTTCGTTAACCGCTGAGCAGTGGGTCGCGCAGGACTTATACGAAAAGTTCTATTGCGCAAGAGGAGAGATGGAGAACCGCATCAAGGAGCAGATGTGCCTGTTCGCCGACCGGCTCTCCACCGACGAGATGAAAGGCAACCAGCTGCGTCTCTACTTCTCCGCCCTGGCTTACACCTTGATGGAAGCACTGCGCCGGCTGGGACTGAAAGCCACTGCCTGGGCCGAGGCCCAGGTGGATACGATCCGATTGAAGCTGCTTAAGATCGGCGCTATCGTGCGGCTCAGCGTGCGCCGCGTGCTGCTCCAGCTCAGCTCCGCCTACCCCTGGAAAGACATCTACGCCCAAGCCTTCCTCAATCTGCGCTGCTGAGCTTTTCTGTAACCCACACAAATTCACATTCCGTCCCCGGCGTAACTCTTTTCCTTCCATTCCCCATCGAGGGCGAATCCATGCGCAAACTAGATCGCGGAGCTACCCAGACTTCGCACCCACAATCGGCAACCATCGACAAACACGAAATTGCACCGCGCCATACTCGCCTACGCTCCCAGCTCCTCACAAAATGAGTGCCTGTGAGATATTGCGGCTAGCGTCCTGGATCTGGAATTCTTCTAATAATTTGGGATACGTTCTTCTCAAACCTGCCGCTGTGAATCTTGAGAGAACGGGTCCCCAGACGCATTTCAGTCTGGGGGCGGTGAACCAAGAATCTGCTTTTCGGCGTGTCTAAGTCTGTCATGCCACTCACGCGTATTGATGTTGCAGAAAAGGTCCCGAGGCAAGAGTCTCCGAGTTTTCCCTGGCCGGCTCATCCGTTGCGGCGCCCGCGTCGTCGTTGCTCGATGGCCGCTCTTCCGTCGTCTCGCCGAAGGGCAGGAATACCGAAAACGCCGTACCGCTCGCTCCCTCTCGCTGCGAGCTCCACACGCGCACGCTGCCGTGATGCCGCTCCAGCAACTGCGCCACCACCCACAATCCCAGTCCAGTTCCGGTCTCCGTCTTTGTCGTAAAGAACGGCTCGAACATGCGGCTCGCGGTAGCTCGGTCAACACCCGCGCCCGTATCGCAAATCGTCACGCGCATTCCGCGTGTGTTCCCGTCGCGCCAGTCGCGCGAAGGCCGGATGCGAATCACAAGCCGTCCGTCTTGCTCCATCGCTTCAATCGCATTCGCAATCAGGTTCGCAAAAATCTGCTGCGTCTCACTTAACATGCAGCGGATCGGGCGTTCCCGGTCCACTCTGGTCTCGACTTCGATTTCCATCGCCTGCAGCTTCCCGCGGAACATCGCCAGCACCGACTCCATCACCTCGCTCAGCAGCGTGTCCTTCGGCGTCCCGATCTCGCGATGAAACTTCAACGTAGACTGCGCCACCAGCGCAATGCGCATCAACTCATCCAGCGCGCCTTTCGCCTGAACCCGCGCATCCTCGAGCGACGCCGTCGTCGAAATCAGGTAAAGCATATTCGCCACGGCTTCCATCGGATTGTTGATCTCGTGCGCCACCGATGCCGCCAGCCGTCCCGCTACTGCAAGCTTCTCCGCGCGCAGCAGCGCCTCATCTGCTTGCTTGCGACGCGTAATATCCGCCATCACGCCAAAGATCCGAGTCACCTTGCCCTGCACGTCCTTTTCGCACTTGCCCTGCGACTCCAGCCAATGCAGCGATCCATCCGCCCAGCGAACACGATACTGCATGTGGTAGTCGGCGCCTTCACTTCGCACCTTCTCAAACGCTTCATCCAGCGCCGGAACATCTTCCGCGACCACAAACCTCAGCCACTCCTCCGGCTCCGAGCCGAATGCGCCCGGTTCGCAGCCCACCATGCGATAAACCTCGTCCGAACGATGCACAACTTCATGCTCGAGGTCCCACACCCACAGCCCCATTCCGCTGGCCTTCAACGCCACTTGCAGCACATTGTCGCGATAACGCAACTCTTCGGTTGCACGTGTGCGCTCTTCGGCCAGCTTCCGCTCCGATTCCGCCAGTTGAAGTTGTCGATTCAGCTCCTGGCTTGCCAGCGCTGCCTTCTGCTGCGCCAGTCTCCGCACTGACCACCCCAGCAGCAGCGTAATCAGAACAAACGCCACCAGCCGAAACTCCTGCAAAGCATTCCCTGTCGAGAATGAAAATCGGAATTCGGATCGGGTCAGGAAAGCATTCACCAGCGCCGCATCCGTCATCGCGCATCCTGCCGCGCCCCACATACCCAGAAACCACGCCGCCAGAATCACCGTGGGAAACGCAACCATCAGCGGAAACCCGCGCAACGGCGCAATGCTTGCCGTCAGCTCGGTCGCACCGCACGCCATCAGGCATCCCAGCAAAAACCGCACAACCCACGGCAGCCGGCCCATCCTCTCGGAACTGGGAAAGCGAAACGCCATGTACACAGCCTCCGCAACCACCGCACGTCGGCCTTGCTGCCCGGCAAACTCAGGATTCTCTCTTACTCAGCCCTCATACGCGAGATCAGCGCGAGAGCTTCACAACTGAGGCTCTTTTTGGCAGGTGGCCCAGGGGATATCAGTGTGGGTAGCATAGGCAAAATCTCTCGGGGTGTCCAGTTTCTCGCGCTCGCCCACCGCCGCCACGCTCCTCGGGAATCCCGTGTCCTCCCGCGACCGTCTCCCGGCCCTTTCCGGTAAGTTGTTTAGGGAATGAGACAATAGGAGGCAGCGGCGGGCAGATCCGGCGCGGGGGCTGTCAAAGCATGCTGCCAGTTCTTTCCACACACATCTTTTTGAAGCAACGGCTGCACCCCGGTCTGCTTGAAACCGCCGCCCGCTCCGGCGCCTACGGAGTCGAGCTCTTTGCCGCGCGCCAGCACTTCGACTACACCAGCCGCGAACACGTCATGGAACTTGCCGCCTGGTTCGCCTCCAATCCCCTCGAACCCTATTCCATGCACGCCCCGCTCTTCCCCGATCGCGAAATGGGCCGCGCAGGCGCTCCCGCCGTCAATGTCGTCCATCCTGAAAAGTCACGCCGCATCGATGCCATGGACGAGATCAAGCGCGCCCTCGAAGCCGCCGAACGCATTCCCTTCAAAAAACTCGTCATGCACCTCGGCGAAAAATGCGAGTCATGGTCCCTCCGCACCATGGAGTACGCCACCACTGCGCTCGAGCACCTCGGCGCCTTTGCCCGCCCGCTCGGCGTCAGCGTGCTCGTTGAAAACCTCACCAGCGACGCCACCACCCCCGAACACCTCGTCGAGATTCTCGAAATGGCCCACCTCGACCAGATCGGCGTCTGCCTCGACCTCGGCCACGCCCACATCGCCCCCGGCATTGCTGAAGCCATCGCCACCCTCGGCAAACGCATCGCCGAGCTCCACGTGCACGACAACCACGGCATCAAAGATGAGCACCTCTGGCCTGGCGACGGCACCATCGACTGGCCAGCTACCCTCGAGGCCCTCCAATCGCTTCCCGCCCCGCCCGCTGCCGTCCTTGAAATCGGCTACGACCTCAACGACGCCCCCGCCGCCATCCCCGATCGCATCCAGCAATCCTTCAAGAAACTCGCGTGACTATAAATTGAACGCGATTGGTCGCTTCTTTCGAATTACCCATGCTGAACGAAGGTCGCCGCCGTGATATCGCAGGCAAAGTGCTGCGCCCGCTAGTTCGGCTTGTCGCCCGTACGTCGGGCTATGGCTTCCACCAGGGCTTCGCGGATAAAATCCGCATCGGATTGGCCGCTCACACTTACCGCCTCGGCGAGCCTTGCCCGTAATTCGCGGCTCAATTCCACATGCACTACGTCGTGCTCGGTTTCCACCGGCTTTCGCAGCGCCTTTTTCCTTGGGGACCGTATGTCCTGCAATGCGCAACTCTCCCAGACCTTTTAGTAGGTACGGCACCGAAGGCAATCTGGATGTGCATCGCCTGAAATCAGGCGGATAATCGTGAATCAAAGCAATCAACTAATTCTCAAAAAGGTCAGGTTGTGCAAGCTTCAAGTCTAGGGACCACATAGATTTCTGCCCTTATTCTTTCCGCCTATTCCTTGGCTTGCCGCCGATCTCTGCCACGCGTGATCTCTCCTTTCTCTCTTCCAAATCTGAATGGAAATCAACGCGAGTAATCTTCTCGGCAACGGCAAGACAAATCAGCTGATTGATCGAAACACCCTCTCGTTTAGCCACAGTCTCAAGTTCCTGGCGCAACGTCGGCGAAAGTCTAAGAGGAAACGATTTGTTTTTCTTCTTGCTGGAGGTGACAGCCATCGGCCCCTCCCCCATATCTTGGATGATGCAAAGCTCCCAACCGTGCCCGGAGATGTGTAATATTCTTCGCAGTAAGCGCGCTCTCAACAGATCCGCGGCAGTTGCTCGCCGATTTGCGGCGCGATCACGCGATTGGCGCCCATCCCCGTGCGGGCCACAATCATTCCGGGATGCTGCGCCGTAACGTGGCCGATGCGTGCGGCGTCGGCGCCGAGAGGATGCGCGCGCAGCACAGCGATCGCCCTATCTGCCGACTCCGCGGCAACAAAAAAAACCGCCTTGCCCTCGTTCGCCACGTACACCGGGTCGAGCCCCAGCAACTCGCACGCCGACTGCACCTCGGTGCGGACCGGCACCTTGGCTTCGTCAATCTCCATGCCGACTTTGGAAGCAGCAGCGATTTCGTTTAGAGTCGATGCCAGCCCACCGCGGGTGGGATCGCGCATGGCATGCACCCCTGTGCCAACGGCATCCAGGACATCGGCAATCAGTCCGTTAAGCGCGGCGCAGTCCGACCGGATCTGGCTTTCAAAATCAAGCCCTTCTCGCACGCTCATGATCGCCATGCCGTGATCGCCGATCATTCCGGAAACCAGGATTGCGTCACCCACCTGCGCGCGATGAGGGCCGACATTCACGCCCGGCCGCAGCACGCCAACACCCGCCGTGTTGATGTAGCAGCCATCGCCATGGCCGCGCTCCACAACCTTGGTGTCGCCCGTGACGATACGTACCCCGGCAGTGGCAGCCGCGTCGGCCATGGCGCGGACAATCGCCGCAAGCTGCGCCAGCGGAAAACCTTCTTCGAGGATGAAACTGGCGCTGAGAAATTTCGGTTCGGCGCCTGAGACCGCAAGATCGTTCACTGTTCCATTCACCGCCAGCGCGCCGATCGAGCCGCCGGGAAAGAATAACGGCTGCACAACGAAGGAATCCGTGCTCATAGCGAGCCGGCCCGAGCTGACTTCGAAGACCGCCGCATCGCCCAGATTCTCGAGTGCCGGATTGCGAAACGCCGGAAGGAACAGGTGTTCAACGAGTTCGTTGCCCAGTTTGCCGCCACCGCCGTGGCCCATCACGATGGTGGGGTAATCGGCGAGGGGTAGAGGACAACACCAGTTCGAGAAATCAGGTGTGCTCTCGCCGTCAGGCATTTACGGCTCCGGTCAGTGCGGCGCCCGCGTGTGCCAGGTCTTCGGCCGAAAGGAAGCGCCCGTAGTTGTAGTACGCCGCGCACGCGCCTTCGCTCGAAACCATGGTCGCGCCCAGCGGATGCCGCGGCGTGCACTGCTTTCCAAACGCCGGACACTCGGCCGGCTTGATGGCACCGCGCAGCACGTCGCCCGACATGCACAGCGGTGACTCCACGGTGTGGATTCCCGTGATGTGGAAGCGCTCCTCGGCATCGAATTCTCGATAAGGCTCGCTGAGCCGCCACCCACTCTTCGGAATCACTCCGATCCCCCGCCACGCCCGGTCCGTTACTTCAAAAACTTCGGCCAGCAGCTTCTGCGCCGGCAGGTTCCCTTTGTATGTGACGATGCGCTCGTAGGCATTCTCGACGCGATACTCGCCCTTTTCAAGCTGGATCACCGCGCGGCGAATGCCATCGAGCAGATCGAGCGGCTCGAATCCCGTTACGACGATCGGAATCCTGTACTTCTCGGCCAGCGGTGGATACTCCCAGAAACCCATCACGCTGCACACGTGCCCCGCCGCCAGAAAGGCTTGCACCTTGTTGTCTGGCGAGCTCATCAGAGCCTCGATTGCGGGCGGTACAAGCACATGCGACACGAGCACGGAGAAGTTTTTGAGCCCGCGCCGCTTGGCCAGATGCACGCTCATGGCATTGGCTGGAGCGGTGGTTTCAAAGCCCACTCCGAAGAAGACCACTTGCTTGTCAGGATTCTTGATGGCCAGCTCGACTGCATCCAGCGGCGAATAGACCACGCGAACGTCGCCGCCGCTTCCCTTCACCTGGAAGAGATCGCGGTCGGTGCCGGGGACGCGCAGCATGTCGCCAAAAGAGCAGAAGATGACGCCCGGCTGTGCGGCAATCGCAAGAGCCTTGTCAATGAGCTGCAGCGGCGTGACGCAGACCGGACATCCGGGACCGTGAATCATCTCGATGCCGGGCGGAAGCATCTGGTCGATGCCGTTGCGAATGATGGAGTGAGTCTGGCCCCCGCAGACTTCCATGATCCTCCACGGACGGGTAGTGACCTGGTGGATCTCACGTGCCATGCGCTGGGCAACTTCGCCGTTGCGGAATTCGGTGAGGTACTTCATTTGGATACAGGACTCCCAGCCTTGTCGACTTTGAGAGCGTCCTCCGCGGCCGGCTCACAGCTGCCATCGGGACAGGGCGAAGGTTGCGCACTGGCGGCGCGGGCAAAGATCTCTTCCTCGCCAGCCAGTTCCTCTTCAAGAGCGCCCATTTTCTCGAAGAGGTCGAGGGTCTCCAGGGCGGTTTTCTCATCGATCCGTGAGAGCGCAAAGCCAACGTGCACAATGGTGTAGTCGCCGACAACGACCTCGGGAACGTAATCGAGACAGACATTCTTGACGACGCCGCCGAAGTTCACGCGGCCCATCCGCACGTCGCCTTCAGTGATTTGTTCGACCCTTCCGGGAATAGCGAGACACATAGTAGACCTCTTATACCGGGGCGGCCCTGCGTCCAAAAGTGATTTAGATCACTTTCCCCCCGCGACTGGCTATCTTACGCTCATTCTCGACAATGCGCCTCTTGACCATTTTCTTTACGAGAGTCGCCGGAAGTGGCTTGTCGAGCGCGAATTGCAAGGTTCCCTTCGAGGTTCGATAGCCCTTCAGTTCTTCCTGCATCTCGTCTGTGAGGGAAGCCTGCATAGGGAAGAAACTGCAATGGTTCTTGAAGGCGGCATAGGAGATCAATGCGCCTTTGTAGTGAAAAGCGGGCATCCCGTAACTGAGTCCCTCTGTGGCTTCGGAAGGTACAGCGGCGCGAATGGTTGCCCTGAGCTTGCCGAGGGTCGTGCGAGCTGGCTCGGGCACCTTGGCAAGATAGGCGTCTACATCGTCGGCCGTAGACTTGGCCTTTCCCGCCGATTTGTCGGTCGCTTTCTTCATAATTCCTCTTGAAAGGGTGATCCGGCGAATCTACCCGAGTGAATTCAGGCAGGAGCTATTCTGCCATAATCGCAGGAGATTTGGCGGTACATTGCAGGAGGATGGCGACGAATGCCGAACTCAGGACCGGCGGGATTTCTCTTCGGCGAGATAGGCGAGCCAATCGGCCATGCCGGCTCCCGTTTTGGCCGAGGTTTCAAAGATGCGGATGCCGGGGCGAATCTCGTTGATGTTCCTGAGGGCTGTGGCCCGATCAAATCCGCAAGGCTCGGCGATGTCGATCTTGGTAATGATCGCGGCATCGGCGGAGTTGAAGAGCGTGGGATATTTGAGCGGCTTGTCTTCACCTTCCGTCACACTGAGGAGCGCGACCCGAATCTTTTCGCCGAGGTCGTAGCTCGAGGGGCAGACGAGGTTGCCGACGTTTTCGATGAAGAGGTAGTCGAGGGCAGCAAGGTCCCAGCCTTCGAGATGCTTGCCGATCATCTCGGCTTCGAGGTGGCAGATGCCGTGGGTATTGATCTGGCGGACGGGGGCTCCGCTGGCAGCGAGGCGACGCGCGTCGTTGTCGGTTTCGAGGTCGCCGACAAGGGCCGCGACTTTTGCGCCGCCCATGCGCAGGTCGCGCAGGGTGCGTTCAAGGAAGGCCGTCTTGCCGGTGCCAGGACTGGAGACCAGATTGAGCACAAGGACTCCCGCGGCTTCGTAGCGTCCGCGCAAACCGCGCGCCAACTCGTCATTCTTCTTCAGAATTCCCTGCCGCAGTTCAACAATCCGGGTGGTCATACTTTTTCCTCGACTTCATCAATCTCGATGGACTCAATTTCCAGTTCCCGCCCCTGGCGCAAATCTGAAACCGGCTCGTCGCAGCGCGGGCAGCGAAAGCTTTGCAGGCTCGCGATCTCGACATCTGCAGCGCACTGCTCGCAGTGCATCATTACCGGCAGGATCTTGACCACCAGTTTGGAACCTTCGAGAGGCGTGCCATCCGTAGCGATACCGTAGCAGAACTGGAGCGAGTCTTCGACCACGGAGGCCAGCGCGCCAATACGTAGACGCACCTCTTTGACCCTTGCGCCGGGGTAAGCTTCGAGCTTCTCGGTAACGGAATCGACGATGCTGGAAACGATGGAAAGCTCGTGCACGGGACCCAGCCTGAACGTCGATTCTATCCCGCAGACCATACGACATGTGTGCCAGACGGCACTTGACTTGTAAAATGGCACGAGAGGTCGGAGCTTCCCTGTGAGCAAAACCCTTGCGCCTCATCCGCATACCGCGTCCCGACTCGCGCTGAGCGAGCTTGCCCCCGGAGCCATGCAATCAGAGATCCGCGCCATGAGCGTGGAGTGCGAACGCATTGGCGGCATCAACCTCGCTCAAGGCGTCTGTGACACACCTGTCCCCGTGCCGGTGGAGACCGCGGCCATTGCGGCGATCGTGGGCGGCCACAATATCTACACGCGGCAGGATGGCATTACCCGATTGCGCAAGGCAATTGCTGAAAAGCAGCAGCGGGATTACGGACTGCGGTACGATCCGGAGACCGAAGTGATGGTGGCGAGCGGGGCCACGGCAGGACTGCATGCGGCAGCAATGGCGCTCTTGAATCCGGGGGACGAGGTGCTGGTCTTCGAGCCGTTCTACGGCTATCACGTGACCACACTCAAGTCGATGCGCGTGAAGCCTGTTCTGGTTCCGCTGGCGGAACCAGATTGGGTGCTGGACACGGATGCGCTGAGCGCGGCGATCACCGAGCGCACGCGCGCCATCATCGTGAACACGCCGGCGAACCCCAGCGGCAAAGTGTTTACGCGCGCAGAAATGGAAGCGATTGCGGATGCTGCGCGCGAGCACGATCTGTCCGTCTTCACGGATGAGATCTATGAGTATTTCGTCTACGACGGCGCGCAACACATCTGCATGGCAACACTGGATGGTATGCGCGAACGCACCATCGTGATGTCGGGGTTCAGCAAGACGTTCAGCGTGACGGGGTGGCGGCTCGGCTACGTGACGGCCGATGCCAAGTGGATGGGCGCGATTGGATACTTCCACGATTTGACGTATGTATGCGCACCGTCAGCATTGCAGCATGGCGCGGCGGCGGGGCTGGAGCAATTGCCGCCCGCGTTCTACACGCAGCTTGCGGCGGACTATCAGTCGAAGCGGGAACGGATCGTGGCTGCGCTGCGCGATGCGGGGATGGAGCCTAGCGTGCCGGCGGGCGCTTACTATGTGCTGGCGCAGGCAAGGCGGTTGCCGGGTGAGACGGCGGCGCTGAAGGCTCGGCATCTGCTGGCGAAGACCGGGGTCGCTTCGGTCGCTGGATCGGCGTTCTTCCGTCCGGGGCGAGGCGAAGATCTGCTGCGCTTCTGCTTCGCCAAGAAGGATGGCGACCTCGATGAGGCGTGCGCGCGCCTTCGCCGACTCTGAGCCGGAGCTGGTTCAATTGAATAACGATCAAAGCACTTAGAATCGAACCATAGACAATTGCGCAAGAAGCGCGTTTCCGGAAAGGTCCTGACGTCGTGAACGAATTCCCTCATGCCATGCTTCGCGAGATCTTTGAACAGCCGGCGGCCATCCGGCGGACGCTCGATTTGTACCTGGACGGCGAGGCTTTGAAGGCTGAAGCATTTGCCCCGTACGAAGGCTGGCTCAATGCGCGGGGCGAGGTGCTGATCGCTGCGAGCGGGTCGAGCCGTCACGCGGGGCTGGCTGCCGAGATCATCTTCGAGGACCTTTGCGGGCTGGCTGTGGACGTGGAGTATTCGAGCGAATACAGCAGCAGGCCGGCGGTGAATCCGCGCCGGCCCTCGGTGCTCGTGATTTCGCAGTCGGGCGAAACCTCAGACACGCTGGCGGCGCTGCGGTTCGCAAAAGACGGCGGACAGCAGACCCTGGCCATCGCCAACGTGGTGGGAAGCACGATGCTGCGCGAGGCCGGAGCAGCAATGCAGTTGGGGGCAGGCAAGGAACTGGCTATCCCGGCGACGAAGAGCTTTACCTGCCAGCTCACAGCGCTCTATCTGCTGGCGCTGTTTGAGGGCAGTCGACTCGGCATGTTTGACGGCGGGCAGTTGAAGGCGCGGATTGCTGAGCTTTCTGCGTTGCCGAGCCTTATCGAGGGGCAGCTCGAAGGCTGGCGCAAGCAGATGATGGCGATGGCGGCGAAGTACAAAGATGCCGAAAGCTTCCTCTACCTCGGGCGTGGCGTGCACTACGCGATTGCGCGTGAAGGCGCACTGAAGATGAAGGAGTCTTCGTACGTGCAGGCCGAGGGCTATCCAACGGGCGAGTTGAAGCATGGGCCCAACGCGCTGGTCGGCGAACACGTGCCGCTGGTGGCACTGGCGACGGTGGATCGCGACGTGGACGACTCGGTGTTGCGCTACGAGAAGACGCTGCAATTGCTGACAGATATGAAGAAGCAGGGGGCGCGCGTAATTGCGATCGCCAATACCGGTGACCGCGAGGTGGCATCCCTGGTGACGGATTGCGTGTTTGTCGAGCCTGCAAGCGAACATCTGCTGCCGATTCCGGAAGTAATTCCACTGCAGCTTTTCAGCTATGCGATGGCTCTGGAGCGCGGCGTCGATGTCGACCGGCCGCGGAATCTGTCGAAGGCCGTGATTGAGGCGTAAGAGCAGGGACATAGCGATAGAGGGACATAGGGACAAAGAATCCTGGAGCGAATGCTTCCGATGCTTTGCGGCAGGCGACCCAGAGGGTACAGCGAGTCATGCGCTGACACAAGACTCTTCATTACGTTCCTTTGCGCGAGGACTGGACTAGTTTCCAGCCGGCGAATGGTTTTACAGTGGCGCAGTTGGGGCCGCCGTCTTTGCCGGTGCCGGAGACGCGGGTTTCGAGAATCAGCTTTGGATCCTTCTCGACGCGTTTGAGGATTTCGGCAGTGATGCAGGTGAGTGGAACTTTGAGGCGTCTACTCCAGTTTGAATCGATTTGACCGGCAGCGACGCCGATATCGAGGTAGACAAATCGCGCACCGGCTTGGCCTTGAACGAAGGGGCCGAGGAGATTCGGATCGTCACCTGTGACTCCGGGTACGGCTCGGGCCGTAAAGTCGAAGCGCAGATCGCGGGTTCCGGATCTTTGCTTCTGAACAATTTCGTATTTGTTGCCTTTCCCTTTTTGCAGGGCGAAATCAACCCCGCTCGGGGGCTTCTCGAGGATGATACGGAAGGTCAGTTCTCTTTCCATGGGAGCACGAATTGCCCTTCGAGTTTCGGATAGCGATGGCCGTTCCATTCCGGATCGATAGAGATCGTGCGCAAACGTTGTGATTGAGAGGTACCCCTATTATCCCCTCTCTTAGAGTAAAGGTCCTGCTTTCAATGGACTGCAGCGGAGGTTGCCGCTAAAAGTCTCTCTTGATTGGTTTTCGCTGTAGAGGTTCCTCATATAAGGGTTTAGTCCCCGTTTCACTGTTTCACAGACGGGTTTTGGTGTCGGCTCAAAGATTGAGTTGCCACGGAGGCGATGGTTTGGATTTCCCGCATGAATTCAGGTTAGACGAACGGCCGAAATAACCTGCAATTTCGCGAAAATAGTTTACCGCTTATTTTGAATGGGTTAGACCGGAATGTTGGAATGAAGGGCTTGACGCCCGCATGGGGTACGGAACGGATGGACTTTGTCGGCCGTTTTCGCCCTGTGTACTAGATGGTAATTGCCGGTTTGGCGGTGACTCGCCCGGAACGGCGCCGATTCGGCGGAAAACGTCCGCAAAGCCGACATGGGTAGTTATTTCTGTGGTCATCAAGCGCGAGACCCGAGTAATCCGCCATCCCCGGCCTCCAAATCGCGGGACCCGGGGGCACCCTCATTTGAATAATCTGTTGCTGAGATCGCTGCCACTGCCGCTTACCATCCAAGTGAGTCACTAATTCCAGGCCTATACTGACACCGATGCCCAACGGTGCTCACATAGACTTTGTACAAATGGTCTCTCGCAGGCTGTGCCTTGTGCGGTCTTTCCGGAGCGCACTGTACGCCGCACTGTTTGTGGCCGCATTCCAAGTGCTCACCCTGCCTAGCGCAACAGCGCAGGATCCATCGCAGTCTGCGGCGAATCAAAACGCAACAATTCGCGGCGTCGTCCTCAGCACCTTGGACAATAAGCCAATTCCTGGAGCTCACGTTTCACTGAACCAGAATGACCGCTCTGTCTACACCGACGACAAAGGTCAATTCGCATTCAGTGGCGTGCCGGCTGGCTCAATGTCTGTATCGGTGGAGAAGCCTGGATTTCTGTGCTTTTTGAGGAGGTCGCCACAGAAGCCGAAATGTCGCGAGTATGTAGAAGTGCCTTCAGGCAATATCCCGGTGACCTTGACGATGGTTCCGCAAGCTTCCGTGACCGGGAGGATTGTGGACCAGACAGGAAAACCGATCGCAAAGCTCGATCTCTGCCTGATGGTTCGGGGAATCCAGAATGGCATGTATACATGGACGAACGCCTCGGAGACTCACCAGCAGACCGACGCTGACGGAGCTTTCCGCATCGCCGATCTGGAGTCCGGCACATACCTTCTTCACACCTCGATCAAGCCTGACCCGGAACATTCTGGTTATGGGTACGCGGCCACCTACTATCCCGGCACGTTCATCCAGAATGAAGCAACGCGGATAGTGATTCACGCGGGAGACGAACTCAAGCTCGGCCTCACAGTCACCGATCAGCAGTTTCAGCCGGTCTCGGTGAACTACGGGCACCGCGATTGGAAGACAGGTAGTGGTGAATTCGGCCTGTTGCACGAAACAGCTTCGAGTGATTGGAACTACTATCACCACGAATACGACACCTTCGAGGAGGACCTGACCAGCAGGCAGCCTCTATACCGTCTGTTCCTCCCCGCCGGAGAATACACGGTGCGATTCCGGATCTACCCTCCAAACGATCCGGTGAGCGGCAATCTGCTGCGGTGGCCCGACGGAAGCAAGGAGCCATACTTGGGCTCGATGACATTCACGGTAAAGGACCAGCCGGTGACTTTGACCCACGTTCCGTCGCAGCATCCGATCAACATCCGTTTGCATGTCCGCTCTGAACTAGCCCCGCAGGCAAAGCGAAAAGCGCAACGAGAATGTGGAGATCCTTTGGGCACCTCGGCCCAATTCAACCTCAGAGAACAATTGACTCATGGAGCTGCTGAGAACTATTGGCAGCCGGACTGCGGACCATCCAATTTCGAGTTCAAAAACAACTATCCAGGCCAATACGCTTTTGAAGTCACTGATCCTCAAGGAGCGTATGTCGCCTCACTCACATGCGGCAGCACCAACTTGCTGCGCGAGCCTCTCGTTGTGCGGCCTGGCGTCCCACTCTGTTTGGTTGAGGCAGTAATTCGCGACGATCTTTCTTCTCTCTACGTCGGATTTACGCCGCAGGCCGCAGCCCGACTAACCGCAGCGGGCATAACCGAGGCCGGTCTTGCGCTGATCCCTGTCGAGAACTCGTTGCAGATGCCATATTTGGCAGGGTTGGAGCTCGCATCCGAGCCTGAGAAGCTGCCGGTTCCACCGGGAACCTATCTCGTGGTTCCTTTTGATGGACTGCCCATTGCGTGGCGGGACCCAGATGAGCAGAAGCGGCTAATGAGCCTGGGAACGATGGTGACCTTGGCTCCTCGTCAAAGCAAAACCATTTCGTTTGATTGGGGGCCGGAGCTGATCGAAGAGAAGACCGCACCGGAACGTGTCTTCTCGCGGCGATTGCCGTGAACCTTGCTTGGCCGTGGACCACCAACGGTCAACTGCTGCCCGCAGGCCAAACCGCTCGTCCAGCACGATTCGTGCCCTGATTTGAAAATGGCTCCTGATAAACGCCCAAACGTCCACGGATAGATCTTGGGCGGATTGTGGCCAACCCGGAAGTTGCTATCTTGTTGGCATTCATCTACCTATCCCAGCCAAATCACGGCAGGCGCTGAGAGCGATTTAGTGCGGCGCCTTTGTCGAAGAAGGCCTCGATCTCTTCCAGCGTTTTGCCCTTGGTTTCAGGGAACAGGAACGCGGTGGTGAGGAAGTAGACGACGGTGAAGCCGGCGAACAAGTAGAACATCGAAGAGTAGTTGTGCTTGCTGACGAAGGGCAGGAAGATGGCCTGCAAGGTCGCGGCGACGAGCTGGTTGATGACCAGTGCGATGCTCATGCCGTTGGAGCGGATGCGCGTCGGCATCAGTTCAGAGAGGGCCAGCCAGACGCAGACGCCGGGGCCAGTGGCGTAGAAGGCGACGAACAGGTAGATAAAGATGGCGACGAGCCATCCGTGATTCTCGCTGGGGACGGGACCGAGAATTGCCTTCTCGATTTTGAGAGGCGCCGATTTCGCGGCTTCATAGTCGCCAAAGGGGTTGCTGAAGAGGGCCTGTACCTTGTTGGCTGGGACCGCGACGTCGCGTGAGATTTTGAGCGGCGGGGTTGCGGGATCGTCGGAACGGACATAGCTCGTGGTGCCGGTAAAGTCGCCATAGGAAAAGATGATGGCGAAGGATGCACGGCCGGACTGAATGTCGTTGCTGGTAGAGCCGCTGGCAGCGAGCAGGCGTTGAGCTTCGGCCTGGTTGAACTGGAATGTGAGTTGCTGGTCCGGCGTGACGAGCGACTGGATCTGGCGGCGGCAGTCGACATTCTGACGTTCGGTGTGCTTGAACAATGTTCCGACGGCGAGCATGGACAGGATGATGCCGCTGGTGCCGAGAACGAAGAGAAACTTGCGGCCCTTGCGGTCGACGAGCATCATGCCGATGGCCGTGAAACAGAAGTTGAAGGCTGTGAAGAGGACGTATCCCCAATGGGCCTGGAGATCGGACAGACCGCTCTGGAGAAGGATATTGGTATTGAATCCGATGACCGAATTGATGCCGGTGGCCGTGTTGCAGGCAAGGATGACGCAGGCGAGCAGGAAGGGGATGACGTATTTGCGACGCAGCAGCGAATCGCGCACCTTTGCTCCGGCGGGAGCGGGTGCCGGCTTTGAGGCGACTTCCATCTCGTGCAACTCAAGGGTTGCCTGTTCAGGAGAGCGGGAGCGCAGAAGGGCGGCGCGCGCTTGGTCGAGCCGGTTCCGGCGGTAGAGCCAGCGGGGCGACTCGGTCACCATAAAGGCGCCTATAACGAAGAGCGCGCCGGGAGGCAATGAAACCCAGAAGATGCTGCGCCATGCATGATCTTTGAAAGCGAAGAGCGCGCTCGGGTCGCCGAGGCGTGCAACGGCATCGACGCGATAGCTGAAGTAAATGCCGATAAGAGCGGCAGCGACGATGCCGAAGGTGAGCAGCCACTGGAAGACGCCGGTTCCCTTGCCACGCGTGGAGGCGGAAAGACACTCGGCGAGATAGAGCGGAACGACGATGCCGATGAGTCCACCGCTCATGCCCTGCAGGAGCCGGCCGAAGAAGAGGGGCGCGTATCCATGCGAGAGGGCGATGACGGGGATGCTGAGCATGAAGGCGGCTCCGCTGAGGATCATCAGGGGCTTGCGGCCCATCCAATCGGCGAGCATGCCGGCAAACAACGTGGAGAAGACGCTGCCGAGCAAGACGGCGGCAACGATGATGGAGAGTTGCGCGGGATCGAGCTTGGAGGTGGCTTCAAGATACGGCAGCGCGCCGCCAATGATGCCGACGTCGATGCCGTAGAGCAGGCCGCCAAGGCCGGCCACGAGGAGCAGAAAGAGGTTGTACCGCTGGCGGGTGCGATCGTTCGAAGCGGGGAGTGAATCTGCAAAAGTGCCGGCTGTCATGAATGTGCCTTCATTGTATTTCCTATCGCAGTGCAGAGCGGATCGCCAGGTTCAAGACCACCATGAGTACGGCGGAGGCTGGAAAGAGGAGCAGGGCTTTCTTGAGCCGCTTCGGGTCGCCGCCGGCGATGGCGCCAATGATCCATGAACTGACCGCGAGGCCGACCCAACCGCACGTGATGACGAAGCCGAGCGCGGTGCCGGTCATGCGCGGGAAAGCGGCGCCGGTAATGGCGAGCGTGGTGGGAAAGACAGGCGCCATCGACAGTCCGGCGATGAAGACGAGGGCGAAGGCAGGGCCTGGCTTGTTGGTTTGCAACATCAGAAATGTGGTGATGGCCATGGCGATGGATGCGCCGAGGGTGACGTCGATGGCGGGAGCGCGCGCCAGGATGGGCGAAACAGCGACGCGGCCGATGAGCAGTCCAAGTGCGAATCCGAGCGAAAGGATATTGAGAGCGCGCGACTCGGGAATGCCCTGGGCGATGAGGTGGCGCGGGAGCCAGTTCCAGACACCGACTTCGCAGGTGATGTAGAGGAACAGGAAAAGGCCGAGCAGGAAGAGGAGTGGACGGCCGAGGATCGGTCCCACGTCGGCGAGAAGGAATTGCGCGTTGCCGCTGGGGGCCGGCATCTTTGAGACCGCCTGCACGATGAGCGCGACAACGGTGAGCGAGGCAATGGTGTAGCAGAGGCGCGAAGTATTCTTCCTGAAAATGTTGGCGGCGATGAAGGGGGTGGTGAGGCCGCCGAGTCCGAAGAAGAGATTGACGAGGTTGAGGGCGATGGCGCTGTGTTGACCGCTCACACTGTTGGCGAGCGCGTTGGCGCCGGTGACGACAATGCCGCCGCCCATGCCGAGGAGAAACAGGAGGAGCAGGATCGGGCGGAATCCCGTAGAGCGCGGGAGAAGAAAAAGCGCAACAGCGATACACGACAGACCAAGAATGAGGCCGATCTTGTCGCCCTGGGTATCGAGCAGCGGGCCGACACCGAGGGAAGCGATGATGAGGCCGAGGGCCTGCACGAAGGCGATGGTGCCGTTTTGCGTGGGCGTGAGATGAAAGCGCTCAGAGAGCTCGGGCAGAATGGTGCCGAGCATGGCGGCGATCATTCCATAGACAAAGATGGCGAGAATGGCGGCGAAGATGAGCACGGAGCCGGGACCCTTTCAGAACAAAACCAGAGTTACTGTATCCTACCCGGTTTGATTCAAGGTCGCCGCTCCCTGGGGTCGCGTCGACTTCAGCACTGTAGCCCGGTATATAGCGACTTTGGTTTTGCTGCAATATCGTAGGCAAGGATACGGCATGGGACCCGATGGCCTGCGAAAAAGGGCTCATGCCAACCTTCCTCCCTCCCAATGCAATCGCTGCCTCTCTGGCTTCTTACTTTGAGCGCCGGCGAATTCATCACTTCGGATCGGATGCAGTTGCTGCGCGAATGCGGGAACGGCGAGTGCCGGTGGCTATTTCTGGATACGAGCAAGAACCATACGCGGCGGTGGTGCGATATGAAGATCTGCGGGAATCGAATGAAGGCGCGAAGGTTCAAGGCGCAGCATCGTGGCTGAATTGTCGGATAGGTCGGCCACTATTTTTGGGTTACTTTCTGTTTGACGGTGATACAACCAAGGCTTGCCTTTACGCGATGAGTAAACTTGTTGCGTGATCACTCCAGTCTCGCGATGGCCGAGTTGGGTACAGTTTCTCGTGTTCGGTCCGCACGCAATTCTGATGGCAATCCTGACGTGGGTATGGTGGCCTAAGACGAACAAAGACTGGCGCAGATTCGCCTTCATTTTCGCCTACTTGCTCGTCTTTTACCTAGTGATGTATTTCGTGTTCCACTTTAGATAATCGGACGTGCCCCATCATTTTATGTTGGCGGAATGTACGTTCTGGACGTGTCCTGGCCTTTTGGGAAGTTTCTCCGATCTGAACTAAGGAAAGAACTGCTGGTTCCTCCACTGCCCCTACCCTTCCCCTTCGGCTTCGCTCAGGGGCAGGGTCCGGTGGGAGTGATCGTCCTGGAGATAATGAATCGTAGATCTGGATGACTCGTGACCAGGGCGAGCGATGTTCCTCCGGACCCGGCAGGCGAACTCGTGGCGCTCCGTTAGACTGGGAGCGATGATTCTGTTTGAGCGCAAGGGCTGGGCGGGGTTGGCGGTGGGATTGTGTGCGCTGCTTTCGGGGTGCGGAACGCCGGGAGCGCCGCAGCCTCCGTCGCTGAATCTGCCTGCCACCGTGGAAGACTTGTCGGCCGTACGAACCGGCGACCACGTAGCCCTGACGTGGACCAACCCCAAGCGCAATACGGATAAGACTCCGTTAAAGGCGGATGTGACGGCCCGGGTATGCAGGCGCGAAGGAAGCGGACCGTGCAACCCTGTGGGGACAGATTTGAGCATTGCCGCCGGTATGCCCGGGAGCTTCACGGATGCGCTGCCTGGATCGCTTACCAGCGGTGCGGCGCGGCCGGTCGGTTATTTTGTGGAGTTGCGCAGCAAAAAGGATCGCTCGGCGGGGTTGTCGAATGCGGCAACGGTGCTGGCGGGAGAGGCTCCGCGCCCCGTTGAAGGTCTGAAGGCGGAGATGCACAAGCGGGGCGTGGTGCTGAGCTGGACCGCGGATGGCGAGACAGTGCCGGTAAGGCTGGAGCGAAAATTGCTGACTCCGCCGGTCAGAAAAGCGAAGCAGGGCTCGCTGGCTCCCGCGCCGGAGCCAATCAGTGAGACGCTGCTGGTGGAAGACGGCGTGGCGCAGGGCCGGGCAATGGACACGACCGCCCGCATGGGCGAAAGCTATGAGTACAAGGCGCAGCGCGTGAGCCGCGTCGTTGTGGATGGTAAGACTCTGGAACTGGCGGGGGAGCTTTCAGAGCCAGTGGATGTCGAAGCGAAGGATGTGTTTCCACCCGAGGTCCCCACGGGATTGGCGGCGGTAGCAGTTGCGGGAGAAAATGGCGCGGCGCCGGCGATTGATTTGAGCTGGCAGGCCGAGCTTGATCCCGCGCTGGTGGGTTACGTTGTTTACCGGCGCGAGGGCGATGCTGAGTGGAAACGAGTTTCTCCGGCCACGCCGTCGATTGCTCCGGCGTTTCATGATGCTGATGTTCAGCCGGGGCACACGTATCGTTATGCTGTGAGCGCAATGGACAAGAATGGGCGCGAAAGCGCGCGTTCCGCCGAGGCCAAGGAAACCGTTCCTCAAAGGTAGTGCGCAAGGAGACAGGATGAAGTACTGCCGTTTTCGATTTGAAAATCAGGTCATGTACGGACGGGTGGAGGAACGCGGCGGCGAGGCGTGGATCGTGGACCTGGCGCAGGCGCCGGAGGAGGATCTGGCGTATCACCTGGCGCATGCGCGGGCCCTGGCGGCAAAGGAAGCGGTGACCGATCCCGCGGCGTTTGATTTTGAGCCTATGGCATTGAATGATGCAGACCTGCTGCCTCCGGTGACGCCATCGAAGATCATCTGCGTGGGGCGCAATTATCGCGATCATGCGAAGGAACTGGGGAACGAAGTGCCGACGGAGCCACTGCTGTTTTTCAAGCCGCCGTCTTCATTACTGGCGCACAAGGGTACGGTGCTGATGCCGCCGCAGTCGGAGCGCGTGGATTATGAAGGCGAGCTGGCGCTGGTGATCGGCAAGCGCGCGAGCAGACTGCAGGCCGATGCCGATTGGCGAAGCTATGTGCGCGGATACACGATTGCGAACGATGTGACGGCTCGCGACTTGCAGAAGAAAGATGGGCAGTGGACGCGCGCCAAAGGGTTTGACACTTTCTGTGCGGTGGGGCCGGTGGTGAGCGATGAGATTGATCTGGAAAAAGGCGTCACGGTGGAGACGCGGGTCAACGGCGAGTTGAAGCAGCACGGGTCGACGGTGGATTTTATTTTTTCGATACCGGAGCTGCTCACCTATATCACGGCAGCGATTACGCTTGAGCCGGGGGATTTGCTGCTGACGGGGACGCCGGCGGGGGTGGGGCCTCTGAAAGCGGGCGATCGGGTGGATGTGGCGATTGATGGTCTTGGTGTTTTGACCAATACGTTTGCCGCTGCGTGAGAGAGATGGTTATCTTTCGTCTTCCGATTCCAGCCCGAGGGAGATCGGCCCGTCCCGTCGTCAACACCTAGCTTTCATCCAGTTCCTCATTTGTGGCGGTGGCTTCAGATTTGAGACGACGGGTGCGGTTGAGGAGTCCGCCAAGAAGTCCGGCGCTGACCACCAGCGCCGTGTCGAGAAGATAGAGAGCGATGCGATAGGGATGATTGGTCAGATCGAGGGCGTAAAGCAATCGGCCGGAATTGGGCTCGGATATTGCGATCACGCGGAGTGAGACTCCGGAGAAGGCGCCGCCCACAGGTTTTTCGAGGTAGGTGAACGCGTAGTTCGATCCAATGTGGACAAAGTCCGAGGCATCGCTGCGGAGATCCAGTGCATAACCACCCGTCAATTGGCAGCTGGTGGCACAGATGAACTTGTGGTAAGTTTTGCCTTTCACCTCGGCGACAAGGCGGGCTACTCCTTCCACCGTTTTGTGGGGAGCATTCGCATTCGGCGAAAAAGAACTGAAAGCACCGACGATGAATGCCGCTCCCAGTAAGATGACGAATACTAGTCGATCGTCGTCGATCTCGATCTTCTGGTGATCCCTCCAATCTTGGATGTTGATGAATGTTAGAAGGCACACAACAACAAGCGCCGCAGTTGTCGCGGCCCAGGCAAAAACATCAAGGTCGTTTAGAAACGCCATTGGCAGCCATCTTATCGGGCAATTCACGTAAAATCCGCAAAAAACAGCCGCAAGGGTTCTCGATTCATCAAGGAGTTGCACGGGATGGAGTAGGCTTTTCCGGACGAAACTCAGGAAGCTGCAGGAGCATCCAAAAGAAGCGGTACACTGGAGCCGGGCGCACGAATGCGCCAGGGCCCCTTCCCCAGGAGGAAAAATGGCACAGAATCTGCTTGAACAGCTGCGCAAGTACACGACTGTTGTTGCTGACACCGGCGATATTGAAGCGATGGAGAAGTTTCGTCCCACCGATGCCACTACGAATCCTTCGCTGATTACGACGGCGGCGCAAATGCCGCAGTATCAGCCGATCGTCGATAGCGTGATCATGGACGCGAAGAAAGAGCTGGGAGACAGCGCGAGCGACAAGGATGTTGCCAACCTTGCATTTCAGGGGCTGGCCATTGCGTTCGGCAAGAAGATCCTGGCGATTGTGCCGGGTCGCGTTTCGACGGAGGTGGATGCTCGCCTTTCCTACGACACAGAAGCCACGATAGCGCAGGCGCGCAGCATTATTGCGCAGTACGACAAGGCGAAGATTGGCCGCGATCACGTGCTCATCAAGATCGCGTCGACGTGGGAAGGCATTCAGGCCGCACAGGTGCTGGAGAAGGAAGGCATCCACTGCAATCTGACCCTGCTGTTTGGGATTCACCAGGCAGTGGCCGCCGCAGAAGCGGGCGTGACGCTGGTGTCGCCGTTCGTAGGCCGCATTCTGGATTGGTACAAAAAGGATACCGGCAAGGATTACCAGGGCGCCGATGACCCAGGCGTGCAGTCGGTGACGAAGATTTACAACTACTACAAGAAATTCGGTTACAAGACGCAGGTGATGGGCGCGAGCTTCCGCAATATCGGCGAGATCGAGCAGTTGGCGGGTTGCGATCTGCTGACCATTTCGCCGCAACTGCTGGCCGAGTTGGAAAGGACCGAGGGCGATCTGCCGCGCAAGCTCGATCCGGCAAACGCAAAGTCGATGCAGATTGAGCGCATTGTGATGGACAAGGCTGCGTTCAAGAAGATGCATGCGGAAGACCGCATGGCGACCGACAAGCTGAAAGAAGGCATCGAGGGATTCTCGGCTGCGCTGGTGAACCTGGAGAAGCTTCTGGCAAAGCGGCTGGCGGAGTTGGAATCGCGAGCACCGGCGGCGGTTTAGTTCGATTTGAGATCCATGAGGGCAGCCTTCGGGCTGCCCTTTTTGTTGAGATGAGAAGCGAGTCCTGGAGCACCCTGCGAGTCAAGGCGCGGCCATACCGAGTTTCGCGTTGCGCGCCGATGGCGGAGAGAATCGGGGTCGCTACAGACTGAGGAAACGCCTGGAGTTATCCCCTCGGAGAAGCTAGTTCGATCAGCGGCGATATCACAGGTGATTCATGAGTCGTGGGCCAGGATGACTCCAGATTTTGGCGAGTTATGGGCTTGGTTACCAATGGATAGATCGCGGCGAGTGAAGTGATTTACCTCACATCTCGGGTGCTACAATTCCGCTAAAGTTCTTTTGAAGCAAGAAAAATCCAGCGATGGCCGGGAGGGCTTCCGGACTGCGCACGTTGCATCCGGGCCATAGTGTTTCCAGCATCGCGCTATCTTGGGGACCCGCATGCCGGTGCAATCTCATCCGCTCGAACCGTTCTTCCACCAGGCAGTTCGGAATAGTTATGAAGGCCGGCTTGGGCTGAATCCTGAGATCACGAGCTACGTGTCTCGGATGCTTTGCGAATTTACCGAAGCCGACAGCCTCTTGCGGTTGCGCGATTCGAAGGGGCGGCCGATCGAGAAGCTTCAAGAGATGGTGCGCGCCTCTGACCCCGTTCATGGTATGGCACGATCATTCATCGCCGAACGGTCGATCAGGAAATACATCGGGGACTACACGCTTTTTCTCGCGGGGATGTGTCCCGAGGCCATCGAGTCTGACCCGAACAGCAATTCGCAGAAGCCGACGCTGGCTGAGCTGATTCGCGTGGGCAAAGAGAGCTACTACATCGTCAGCCAGTTCAACGTATTTGAGTACGAGAAAGAAGCCGCGCTGTATGGGCAACTTTCGAATTCGTTTGAGCATTGCATTCTTGGTCTCGCCATAGCCCGCAGAGACTTGTGGCGAACGATAAATCCGCCAGCACCTGTACATTAGGCATACTTTTAGAAAGAAGCAGTCCTAGAGTGGTCTGGCGGTTCGAGCCCCAGGGACAGGCACAATGTCCCTGGGGTCACCGATCTGCGTGACCATCGCTTGCAATTGACATTCCACTCTGCCAACAAACTTTGGGTTACCCCCTTTAGTCGTAGCAACATTTCAGCTAATCTCTGTGTCAACACTACGTAAATCGGGTGGTGGCTGGTTTCTCCGGCTGCACGTTGACCGCGACTGGCCATTGCATAACAAGCAATGCCGATTGCGGGCGAGTGCTTCATGGAGGTCTGTATGCAAGGCGAGGGTCATCCACTTGAGCCGTTCTTTCAGCAGGTTGTTCGCAACAGCTACGAGGGCAGGTTGGGATTGCACGATCCCGACGTGACGGGATACGTAGCCCACCTGCTCTGCGAATTCTCACAGACCGACAGGCTCTATCAGGTGCGCGATGCCGAAGGGCGTCCGGTTGAAGAACTGGAGGCGATGGTTTTGGCGGCCGATCCGGTGAATGGCACCGCGAGCTCGTTCGATGCGGAGCGCGCCATGCGCAAGTACATCGGCGATTACGCGCTGTTTGTCGGCGGGATGTACCCGGAGGCAAATGTTCCGGGTACGCGGCGTCGTGTGCCCCATCCAAGCCTGTCCGAGCTGATCCACGCCGGCAAGGAGAGCTACTTCATCGTGAGCCAGTTCAACATGTTCGAGTACGAGAAAGAAGCGCCGCTGTTCGCGCGTCTGTCGGACGGATTCGAGCGGTGCATTCTGGGGCTGTCGCTGGTGCGCGAGGAATTGAGAAAGCGGAAGGCGCTGCCGGCGCCGGAGATGAATTAGAACAGTGGTCAGTGTTCAGTGAACAGTGGTCAGAAAAATCCCCGGGGCTTCGTGGCCGCCGGGGATTTTGTTCGTGGGGCGCTACTCCGACCAGACGGCCAACACGTTTCCCTGTCCGTCGGAGAAGTGGAAGCGCTTTCCGCCGGGGAAGTCGAAGGTGGGGACGGTGATGGAACCGCCGGCGGCAACGATGGCATCCTGTGTCGCTTTGAGGTCCTGCGAATAGAGGACGATGAGCGGAGCGGTGTCATTCGGGCTCTGCGTTGGTTCGCCTTTGCGAAAGCCGCCGTCGATGCCGGCGTGGTCCCTGTCGAAGGCGATGTAATCGGGGCCGTAGTCCTGGAAATTCCAGCTGAAGGCTTTTTCGTAGAACGCCTTGGTTTTAGCTATGTCGGTCGTGGTGAATTCAATGTAGTTGATGGCGTGGTGTTGCGCGGGTTCGCTCATGCGTCTCTCCTCAAAGTTGGGATGCGTGGAGTCGAGGGAAAGGCGGCTGCGCGATCCAGATGAGCGAGACAGGCACACTTTTCCCAACGTGCTCTGATACGCCTCCATCCACATTCCCTCGGAGCGGGAGAGTGCAGGTAGAGCCCGCTGATTGGTTCTGCGGCGCGGACTGCCGAGGTACGAGACGAAGTTAGCACAGGTGTTTCGAGTCTCGCAACGGAAACATCGCGGAGATTCCACAGTGGAGTCAGCTGCCGTCGGGGTAGCCGCCGCGATGGAGCACCATGGGGAAGTCGGGCAGCATCTCGCGAGGCGGAACCTGCCCGCGCCAGTTGTCGGGGTGCGGGACGATTGCCTCCATGAGGAGCGAAGGGCCTTCGGCGGATTCGGCGTAAATGATGGATTCAAGCGATGCTCGCAGCTTTGCGATCTGCCCCGCGCCGAATTGCGTGTGCCAGCGGGTCTCGATCATTTCCAGATGTTTGGCGCAGGCAACGGCCCTTCCGCGGCCTTCGGCATTGACTGAAAGAACTTTGAGACGACTTGCAGAGGATTCGTTTCTGACTTCGGCCAGACCTTGTTTTTGCAATCGATCGAGCGCCATGGCGGTGGCCTCTTTCGAGACTCCCGAAAGGCGGGGGATGTCTTTGACGCGGATGTCGTGTTCGGCGCCGATCCGAAGAAAATTGGCGTAGAGGGCGAGCGAGAAGTTGGACTCGGCCTCGAAGTCGATCGCGAACGACAGCAGAACCTTGGACAGAAGGATCGGCAGGGTACGTGGTTCGTTTTCTGCCAGCGCCGGTCGGGAATGATCTTCGGGAATGCGGCTTTTCAGCTCGTAACCGAGGATGGGCAGATAGTCCGGCAGATCCGGATCAAGCTTGTTGGCTACCGCTTCCAGAGCCGAGACGAGATCGTGGATCACGTTGTGGCCGAAGCGTTTTTGCCAGCGTTGCTCGATGATGGGGGTTAGTTCGCTCCAGACGGCGATGGCCTTGCGACCTCCGACGGTGGGGCGAACGATCCATACCGATTCGGGCTGATTGGCGACGGGAATGATTGTGACGTATCCCCACCAGATGCTCAGCCGTTCGAGGAGATGGCGAAGCTGTTTTTTGGAACAGCCGGATTGACGCTTCAGTTCAGCTGCGGTGATGCCCTGCTCAGGCACGTAGCGTAGCACCATGAGCCACATGACCATTGAAACCAGGAAGGGGTCGGGGCGCGATCCGCCGAAGTCGGAAGTGCGGTGAGGAACGCGGTGCTCGAATTCATTGTCGAACTCGATGGTGAGCGCGATGAGCGCCTGCGACAGCAATGCCGATAGGGGTAGGCGGGAACTCATTCGCGTCTCTCCACGCAGGAAAATGAAGTCCGTTCAACCTAGAGAATATACCTGCTCAGGTCGTTGTCTTTGACGACCGATGCGACCATCTGGCGGACATACTCCGACGAGATGGTGAAGACTTTTTCGGGGCCCGAAGCGGTGGTGCGCTCGTGATAAGGAAGCGGACCGATGGCCTCATTGGCGCCGTCCTTTGTGAGCTCGGCGGCTTGCTCTACGGTCCCGGAATTGCGGGCGACGTCGGGAGCGAGGAAGCTTACATCTTCGAGCACGCGCTCCATGATGGTGTGGAGGCGGCGTGCGCCGATGTTCTCAGTTTGCTCGTTGACCTTGAAGGCGAATTCAGCCATCTCGCGCAGGGCATCGGGCTCGAACTCGAGCCTCACGCCCTCGGTCTCAAGCAGAGCGGCGTACTGCTTGGTGAGCGACGATTTAGGCTCGGTGAGAATGCGGAGAAAATCTTCGACAGTGAGCGACTTGAGCTCGACGCGGATCGGAAAGCGCCCCTGCAACTCCGGAATGAGGTCGCTGGGCTTGGAGACATGAAAAGCGCCGGCGGCGATGAACAGGATGTGGTCGGTGCGGACCATGCCGTATCGAGTGTTGACGGTGGTGCCTTCGACGATGGGCAGAATGTCGCGCTGCACACCTTCGCGAGAAACGTCGGGGCCGTGACCGCCTTCGCGCCCGGCAATCTTGTCGATCTCGTCGAGGAAGACGATGCCGCTGTTCTCGACGCGCTCGACGGCGGCGCGATTGACCTGGTCCATGTCGATGAGGCGGCCTTCTTCTTCCTGCACGAGGTAGTCGAAAGCATCGGCGACCTTCATTTTGCGCTTCTTTGAGCCGCCGCCAAAGATGTTCGGCAGCATGTCCTTGAGATTCATCTCCATGTCTTCTAGATTCTGGTTGGAGATGATGCCGAACTGCGGCGAATTGCGCTCGCGCACATCGAGTTCCACGGTGCGGTCGTCGAGCTTGCCTTCGCGAAACTGCTGGCGCAGCTTTTCACGGGAACGCTGATAGCTGTCGGAACCGGGAAGTGTGAGCTGGCCTTCCTGCGCGGGCGGTGTGGCCGGGGGCGGAGGCAGAAGGATGTCGAGAAGGCGCTCTTCGGCGTTCATCTCGGCCTTGTCCTCTACCTCTTCGAGACGCTCTTCGCGCACCATGTCGATGGCGATTTCTACCAGATCGCGAATCATGGATTCAACATCGCGTCCGACGTAGCCGACCTCAGTGAATTTCGACGCTTCCACTTTGAGAAAGGGCGAGTTGGTGAGCTTGGCGAGACGGCGCGCGATTTCGGTTTTGCCGACGCCCGTGGGCCCAATCATGATGATGTTCTTGGGCATGATGTCATCGGCGATGTCAGGCGGAAGCTTCTGGCGGCGCTGACGATTGCGCAGCGCGATGGCCACAGCGCGCTTGGCCGGGCGCTGACCGACGACATGCTTGTCGAGCTCGGCGACGATCTCGCGCGGGGTCAGCTCGTCAAGCGAGAGGTCTTGTTCTTCGGCGGATGCGGGAAGGTAGATTGCCATGGGTGGGCGCCTAGCCCTTCAACTCCTCGAACGTGATGCGGTCGTTGGTGTAGATGCAGATGTCGGAGGCAATCTTCATGGCCTTGGCGGCAATTTCGTGGGCGTCGAGTTCGGTGTTCTCCATCAGCGCGCGCGCGGCAGCGGTGGCGTAGCTTCCGCCGGATCCGATGGCCGCGATGGGCTCGTCGGGATCGATGACATCGCCAGATCCGGAGATCAGGAACGTCTGGCCCTTGTCGGCAACGACAAGCAGAGCCTCAAGGTTGCGCAGCATCTTGTCGGTGCGCCAGTCCTTGGCAAGCTCGACGGCTGCGCGATTGATATTGCCTGCGTACTGCTCCAGCTTGGTCTCAAAACGCGTAAACAGGTTGAAGGCGTCGGCGGTCGATCCAGCGAAACCGGCGAGAATCTTTTCCTGATAGAGGCGGCGAATCTTTTTGGCCGAGTGCTTGAGGACGTGGTCTGCCATGGTGACCTGGCCGTCGGCGGCCATCACTACCACTCCGTTGCGCCGCACGCAGATGACGGTGGTGGAGCGGATGCGGGGCCGGTTGGCAGCGACGGATTTCTGGATCTTGCTCAAAGACAAACCCTCACAAAAACAAGACTCCCGGCAGGGTTGAGCTGCCGGAAGCGCAGTATTCAGTATAGGACATTGATCTGAACCCACTCATCGCGTTAGAGCCGCGATGAATGGAGCACAAACTGGCGGGATCTAACGCCGCCAAACCATCTTCCCGGAGCGCACCACGGCATGCACACGGGAGAAGTTGGTGAGGTCCGTTGCGGGGTCGGCGTCGAGGATTGTGAGGTCGGCGAGCTTGCCAGGCGTGATGGTCCCTTTGCTGTCAGAGACTCCCATGCGGGCAGCGGGATTGGTGGTCAGCATTGCGAGCACCGTCTTCCAATCGAGGCCGCTCCTGCCGAGTTCCACAAACTCTCCTTCGGTCGAGTAGTCGGTCATGTAGCCGACGTCGGTCCCGAAGAGAAGCGTTCCGCCGAGCTGATGAAACTCCTGGACCTCGGCGCAGATGGGATCCATGTAGTGCGGATCGGTAGTCACGGTGGTCGAGAACATCTTGAGGGTGGGAATCATGGCCATGTTTTTGTCGATGGCCGTGCTGAAAAGTTTTGCATCCACTCCACGGGTGTCGTCCGCGGCGTGAGCCAGGACGTCGACACCGCTGTTGATGGCGACCTCGACTCCTTCAAGATTGGATGGGTGAGCGAAGACCAGCTTCCCATTCAGGTGGCTCTCAGTGACCGCAGCCCGGGCAATGTCGAGCGGCATGGGCAGCACGTGTCCGCGCGCCACCCATGATCCGGTAAAAAGCTTGGTGACATCGGCGCCGGAGGCGAGGTTGCGACGCACAATCCGCGTCGCGTCCTGCGGCGTCTCGGGCTGCGGCATCATGGCGACCATCCATTTCGGGGTCGATTCGCGCACATAGTAGGGCACCCCGTGGGGCGGATAGAGAGGTGTGCCCGCGGTGTAGATGTAGGGGCCGGTGAGCTCGCCTTTCTCAATACGGCGGCGGATGGAAAAGGTGTCAGCGGGATTGGAGCCGAGATCAATGACCGTGGTGAAGCCGCGGCTGAGGAACATGTCAGCGAGCTGGGGATTGAGGGTGGCGGCGGATTTCCAGTTGGCCATCGACCACTTGGGCTCGGTGAAGTGGACATGGGTGTTCCAGAAGCCGGCGGTAACAACGCAATGGTCGCAGGGAACGATGGTGGCATCGGCGGGAACGGCGACCTGGTTACCGACCGCCGCGATGAGGCCATGGTGAATCAGAACGGTGCCGTCATCGATAGGCGGAGCGGTGGGCGAGACGTAGATCCTGGCGTGTTCAATGGCCAGCGTGCCCCTGGCGAGGATGAGTGGGGGATGTGATCCGTGGCGGGGATAAAACTCAATGAGCCAGATGCCGGCACAGGCAACGACAAAGAGAACCAAGACCCCAGAAATGATACGAAACAGCCAACGACGCATAGGCGGACCTCATCCGTTAAGAGACTAATACGCAGCGCGCGGCTGTCGGTTCACGCGCAGCGCGGTTTGACGCCGCCAATCGCGCCAAACTAGCTTGGATGCAGGGGGTTGTTCGTTCCCACCCCACGCGGAGGAGTAACGATGTCAAGGAACTTGCCGGGACGGCTCGCGGTGGCAGCCGTTTTTGCGGCCCTGTTTTCAGCATGCACGGCCAGCATGGCGCAGGATCTGAAAAGTTTCGAGCAGCGGATCACGACGAAAGTGCTGCCCAATGGACTGACCATTTTGATCTGTGAGCGGCCGGAAGCGCCGGTCTTCAGTTACACCACATTTGTGGATGCGGGCGATGTCGACGATCCCTCCGGCGAAAGCGGCCTGGCGCACATGTTTGAGCACCTGGCATTCAAGGGGACGAGCCAGATTGGGACCACAGACTATGCAGCGGAAAAGGTAGCCCTGGCAAATGTGGAAGCAGCCGACGACGCGGTCGAAGCGGAGAGGCGCAATCCAATGGGCAGCAACCCCGCGAAGCTGAAAGAGTTGGAGGCAGCATTCGCCAAGGCGCAGGCAGCGGCGGAGAAATATGTGATTCCGAACCAGTTCACCGATGTGGCCGAGCGCAACGGCGCAAACGGCCTTAACGCCGAAACCGGGCAGGACGACACGATGTTTTTCTGGTCGATGCCGGAGAATCGGCTGGAACTCTGGGCGTGGCTTGAGAGCAGCCGGCTGGCGGATACGGTTCCACGCGAATTCTACAAGGAGCGCTCGGTGGTGATTGAGGAGCGGCGCATGCGCACTGATTCGAACCCGGAGGGCCGGCTCTTCGAGCAGTTGGCGGCGACCGCCTATGTTGCACACAACTATGGGCGAAGCGGTATCGGCTGGCCGAGTGAGGTCAGCCAGATTACGGCGACAGAGGCGATGGCCTTCCACAAAAAATATTACGTCGGATCGAATATTGTGGTTGCCGTGGTGGGCGATGTAAAGGCCGCTGAGGCGATGCCCCTCCTGGTGAAGTATTTCAGCAAGGTTCCAGGCGGCCCCAAGCCGCTGGATATGACGACAGTGGAACCGAAGCAATTTGCGGAGAAGTCGGTGATCATCCACGACCCGAGTCAGCCGATCTATCTCGAGTCGTATCACCGCCCGAGCTATCGCAGCCCCGACGATGCCGTATATGACGCGATCAGCGATATCCTGTCGAACGGCCGGGTGTCGCGCCTCTATCGGAGTCTTGTGCGCGACCAGCAGATAGCAGCGGAGGCAGCAGGCTTCAGTAATTTTCCGGGAGATAAATATCCCAATCTCTTCACATTTGGCGCCGTCCCTCTGCCCGGACATACGGACGCGGAGATGGCGACCGCGATCCACAAGGAGATTGAAAAGCTGAAGACGACCGATGTGACCGATGCCGAGCTTGCCATGTACAAGACGCGCTCCCGCGCGGATCTGCTGCGGGGACTCGCGGATAATCAGGGTCTTGCAAATGCTCTGGCCGAATACCAGACACGATACGGCGACTGGCGGCAGCTTTTCCTGCAGCTTGATCGCGTGGATAAGGTGACAAAGGCAGATATCCGGCGCGTTGCCAGCGAAGTGTTCGTCGCCTCAAACCGCACCTCGGCGGAGATTGAAACGCAGGCTCCGGCAGCACCGGCAAAGAACGACGGAGGGGCGCGGTGAAAAACAGTGGTCAGTGGACAGTGGACAGTGAACAGTTAGGATCGCGCTTCAAAACGCCGGTTTGGAGAATCGCACTCATTGGTGCGACATTTCTGTTGCCGCTCGTTGCAGCGGTTGCTACCGCACAACAAAGCAAACCCTGGGAAAAGATCCCCATTCCACCGCTGCACGCCTTCAAACCTCAGCAGCCGAAGCGGATTGAACTCAAAAACGGCATCGTTCTCTTCTTGCAGGAGGATCATGAACTGCCGTTTGTTTCGGGATCGGTTCTGATTCCCGGTGGTTCGCGCGACGAGGACCCGGCGAAGTGCGGGCTGATCGATCTGTATGGACAGACGTGGCGCACAAGCGGCAGCGAGAAGATGAGCGGCGACGCGATGGACGATCTGCTGGAGTCGAAAGCGGCGCACATCGAAACCGGCGGCGATGACGACTCGACGGCAGTTTCGTGGGATTCGTTGAAGGCGGATACCGACCAGGTATACGACCTGGCAATGGACCTGCTGTTCCATCCAAAGTTCGATCAGCAGAAGCTGCAGTTGGCGAAGCAGCAGGAAGCAACGGGGATCGTCCGGCGCAATGATGATGAGGGGCAGATTGCCGCGCGCGAAGCGGCCAAGCTGGTGTATGGAGCAGATAGCCCGTACGCGCGTCAGCCGGAGTTGTCGACCATTGCGAAGGTTACGGTGGCTGATCTGCAGGCATGGCACGACCACTCCCTCGGCGGAAAGCTGATCGTCAGCTTAAGCGGAGATTTTGACTCTGCGGCGATGGAAGCAAAACTGCGAGCCACGTTTGAAGGCTTGCCGCAGGCGCGGCCCAACCCGGTGCGGCACGATGTGTTTCATGGGCCAACTCCGGGAGTTTATTTCATCAATAAAGAGGATGTGAACCAGTCCGATGTAGAAATTGTCGGGCTGGGAATCGACCGGCATAATGCCGACGTGCCCAGCATTGCGATGATGAATGATGTGTTCGCCGGCGGCTTTGCGAGCAGGCTCTTCCTGAAAGTCCGCACGCAACTTGGCCTTGCGTACGAAGTTGGAGGAGGGCTCGCATTCGGGTGGGATCATCCGGCTACGTTCCAGGCCGTTGTGCTGACAAAGAGCGGTACGACTGTCGACGCAATTCAGCAGACCTACAAGGTGCTGGATGGATTGACGACGCAGCCGTTCACCGCAGAAGAGCTGAAGCGCGCGAAGGACAATATTCTCAATTCGTTCCTCTTCCGGTATGACACCAAGGACAAGGTGCTGGCGGAGCGGGTGCGCCTGGAATTCTATGGATATCCGGCGGACTATCTCGAGACTTACAAGACGGCGCTCGAGAAAGTCACCGTCGCCGATTTGAATGAGGTAGCGAAGAAATACATTCATCCCGGCAAGTACGCCGTCCTGGTGGTGGGCAACGGTCCGGAGATCAAGCCGGGGCTGGATGACCTGAAGATGGGCCCCGTGCACAAGATTGACATCACGATTCCCGGCGCGCCTGGCAGCAAGGGCGGCGGGGCGGAAGGACAAGAGTGAGCAAGGAAGCGGATAAGCAAAAGCGGTCGACGCCGAAGCTGGCGGTGGTCATCATGGCCGCCGGGAAAGGCACGCGGCTGAAGTCGCGGCGACCGAAGGTACTCCATGAAGTCGGCGGCAAGCCGCTGCTGAGTCACGTGATTGCGTCGGCGGGCAAACTGGCGGATGGCAAAGATATCTACGTGATTGTCGGGCACCAGGCCGAGCGCGTGCGCGAAGTAATGGCTGGAACCGGCGCGCAATTCATCGAGCAAAAAGAGCAGCGCGGAACCGGGCACGCGATTCAATGCGCGCGCGAAGCGATCGCAGCATACGAGCATATCCTGGTTCTCTCAGGAGATGTGCCGCTGATCGATGCGGACACGCTGCAACACTTGATGACGCTGCATCTGGCGGAAGGCGCGGCGATGACCATTCTGACGGCGGCGCCGGAAGACCCAACCGGCTATGGCCGGATTGTTCGCCATTCGCCGGACCGGCCGGAAGTGGACGCAATTATCGAGCAGAAATCCCTGACACCCGCACAGCAGTCGATCCGGGAAATTAATTCCGGCATCTATGCTTTCAAGGTCGGCCCATTGCTGAATCATCTCGACAAGCTCACCAACAAGAATGCTCATGGCGAGTTTTACCTGACCGACATGGCTGCACTCTTGCACACTGCAGGCGAGAAAGTTGCGGCGCTGGAAGCATCGGACGCGGTAGAGGTGCTTGGCGCCAACACCATTGCAGAACTTGTCGCGCTTGACGCGAAGATGCGCGCGACGAAGGCGAGTCGCCTGATGGCGGCAGGGGTCACCATCTTTCGTCCGGAAACGTGCGTAATCGACGCGGAAGTACAAATTGATCCGGACACGACCATTGAGCCGTTTGTTCAACTGCTGGGTGCGACGCGGATCGGTACGGATTGCCGAGTTCGTTCCTACTCCGTGATTGAGAACTGTACGCTGGGCAATGATGTTCTGGTTCGCCTCGGATGCGTTCTGACAGAGAGCACGGTGGCCGACGGAGCGCAGATCGGCCCATTCTCGCATCTGCGGCCGGGGAGCGAGATCGGACAGGATGCGCATGTGGGCAACTTCGTGGAGACGAAGAGGGCGAAACTGGGCAAGGGTGCAAAGGCTAATCACCTGACCTATCTCGGCAATGCCGAAGTGGGAGCGGGCACAAACATCGGCGCAGGCGTGATTACGTGCAACTACGACGGCGAGAAGAAACACCTCACGCGTATCGGCCAGGGTGCATTTATAGGCAGCGATTCGACACTGGTAGCGCCGATCGAGATCGGGGACGGCGCGTACATCGGCGCGGGTTCGTGCATCACGCGGGATGTGCCGCCGGGAGCACTGGCCGTCGGACGGTCGCGGCAGGTAACCAAGGATGGCTGGGCGACTGCAAGACGCGCGCGCAAGCAGGAACAGAAGTAGATCTGCCGGATGCGTCCCATGGATGGATCAGTCTCGGGCCGGTGGCTTTGTGTACGGTAGCGAACAGATTCTCCAGAAATAAATCTATAACACTTTAGTACTTTGGTACTTTGCCAAGAAGGGCTTGCGCGACTCTTCCCGTAAGCGTAAGTTTTTGTTACGTTCTCAAGGCTTTTAGCGGTTTGGTGCTTTGAAAAGAAGCTGAACGAGTCGATCCCAAGCCCTCCGTGGGAGGTTTCCGGCATGAGTTTCTCGGGAATTTCCTATTTATCATGCGTCCTGGTGACGATGTATCTCTCTAAGGAGAGAGTGCTTTCCCAATCTAGAAATGCTGGTACCCAAGTTAAGAGGATTGCCCCGCCGCAGATGGACTGAGCACTGGCGGGAAACCGGGAAGGAATCGGGGATGGCGTCGAATCTGCAGGGGCAGGACGCATCCTCGACACCGTGGCTTGTCGCGGGTGCGGACATACGCACGAGCGTGAAGACGCGCAAAGCGGCGCGCATCCTTGTGGTGGACGACGAGGCGCACGTTCGCTCAATGATTTCCGCCACGCTCGAGCGCCAGGGATACGAGGTTTTGCTGGCGTCAGGGGGGAACGAAGCCCTTGAAGCCATTGATCAGGATGGCTTTGAACTAATACTTACCGACATCGTGATGCAGGAGGGCAACGGGCTCGCTCTTCTTGAGCGCATTCACGCGCAGAACCCGAATCTGCCGGTCATCATGGTCACCGCCATTCACGACATCAGTGTGGCAATCGACTCGATGCGTCGCGGCGCCTATGACTATCTTCTGAAGCCATTTGAGCGCGAACACCTGGTGGCCACTGTGCAGCGCGCGCTGGAACACCGGCAGGCATTGCAAGAAAGTCGCACCTACCAGCAGAACCTCGAGCAAGTGGTAAGAGCGCGAACCGAGATGCTTCGCCAGGCGATGGAAGACCTGGAGCACTCGTACGACGTGACGCTCGAGGCACTGGGCGACGCGCTCGATCTGAAGGACTCCGAAACGGAAGGGCACTCCAAGCGCGTTACGGCCTACACGATCGCGCTGGCCCGGGCGATGGGCATCTCGCCGGCCGAGATTAAAGTGATTGCGCGCGGCGCCTTCCTGCACGACATCGGCAAGATGGCAATTCCCGATGACATTCTTCGCAAGCCCGGCAAGCTTACCCCGGGGGAGCAGGAGATCATGCGCGAACATTGCGCGCGCGGCTACCAGATGCTGCGCAAGATTCCGTTTCTCGCCGAGGCCGCCGAGATCGTCTTCACGCATCAGGAACATTACGATGGAACCGGTTATCCAAGCGCGCTGAAGGGTACGGTCATCCCGGTCGGCGCGCGCATATTTGCAGTGGCCGACACGCTCGATGCCATCACCAGCGACCGGCCGTATCGTCAGGCACGGACCTTTGACGCCGCACGCGAAGAGATCATCCGCTGCTCGGGCACGCAGTTCGATCCCGCAGTGGTTGAGGTTTACCTCAAGATTCCGAACGAACTCTGGCTCGAACTCCGCTCTGAAATCACCGGCCAAAACCGCCAGTTCTCGACCTTCGATATTACCCACCCGCTGGGTACGCCGAGAGAGTGAACGCGGCAGCCGCGAATCTTCGCTTTAGAGCGAGGGATATAATCGATTCGTTATCTTTGGCAGCTCTCAGTGAGACCCCTTGAATCGATATTCATACACTGTTACCTCTCCCTTGAGGTTTACCCCGGAGATCGCGCATGATTGATCTGGCGGTTGCGTACCGTATCTATCCGGGCATATCGAAATCGCCCGCCTACTTCTCTACCGATAAATTCAAGCTTTCGGAACTCTGCCTCCGCTCATTTCGTCGTGCACTGGGCGATTTGCGCGTGAAGGTTTGGGCGCTGCTGGACGGTTGCCCGCCGGAATATGAGACGCTCTTCCGAGATACCCTTTCAGGCTGCGAACTGGAGATTCTATCCCTGAACAAGATTGGCAACCTTGCAACATTCTCTCTTCAGATCGATCTCCTGACGAAGCAGACAGACGCAGAGTACGTGTATTTCGCTGAGGACGATTATTTTTATTTTCCCAATGCGCTCCAGAAGATGATCGACTTCATGCGAAGGAACGAGGACGCGGACTTTGTAACGCCCTACGATCATCCGGACAGTTACGACACCTCGTCGCGATTCGAACGCCATCTGGTCAGACCATTCGGTGATCGCTACTGGCGCACCGCGAGTTCGACTTGCCTGACTTTTCTGACTTCGCGGAAAATCCTTGTACGTACGCAGTCGATGTTCAGGACGTACTCTCGGGGAAACTGGGATTGCCCAACGTGGCTGGCTCTCACGCAGAAGTATGAACTCGCGAATCTCCGCGTTCATTGGCACGGACTGTTTCGCCTGGCAATCTGGGGAAAGACATGGATCTGGGGATTCAGACGGCTGTTTTTCGGCAGGCGCTATCGACTGTGGGTTGCATTGCCGACTCTTGCAACCCATATCGAATCCGCACGCCTCTCCCCCCTTATCGATTGGCAAACCCACTTTGCCAAGGCGGCTCTGTTGCAACCGTCTGACAGAGATGCGCTTTCAGATGATTTCATGTGCCGTTGAATCTCTCCGCGTCCTATCTAACTCAGGATGCGAAAAAGAAACTCACGCTCCCAGCGCCTCGGCGTAGACCGACATGGTGCGCTCGGCCATTTGATCCGAGGTAAAGTCGGCATGGACTCTGGCCTGGGCGGCCGCGCCGTAACGCTTGCGCAGGTCTTCGCGATCAAAAAGCAGTCTCATGGCATTCGTTAGTGCATTGATGTCGCGAGGTGGGACTGTGATTCCCGTTTCCCCTCCCGTTGAGACCTCTGATACGCCAGAGTCGATGTTTGTATTTATGACCGGGAGCCCTGCAGCCATCGCCTCCAGCTGGACAAGACCGAACGCCTCAGCGCGCGTCACGGAAGGGAGAACAAAGATGGAAGCCGTAGCAAAGTATGGAGCAGGATCCTCAACACGGCCAACCATCGCAATTCTCTCTTCAACGCCTTCGGCAGCAGCGAGAGCCTGGAGTACACTACGCTGGGGGCCCTCGCCAATCAGAATAAGCTTCGCATCCACATTCTTCATTGCCCGGATAAGGATGTCGAATCCCTTATAGGGAACAAGCCTTCCCACAGCAAGAATGACGCGGTCTCCGAACTCCCGGCGCAAGCGTTGTGTTATTGCGTCATCTTTGTGCACGGCGTCGCGCAGAGTAATTCCGAGCGGCACAACCCGGCATTTGTCGCGAAACGGTCGCAGTTCGGGCGACGTGTCAAGGTAGCGCTTCGACGTAACGATAATGCGGCTCGCGCGCTCCATCAGGCGAATTACTGATGGATCGCTGAACTGGCGAAGGAACCTCCTACCGATAGTGTCTGCATGGTGCGTAATGACGAGCTTTCCGGTATGCCCGCTTCTGAGGAATGCAAACGCAGCCAAAGGGTTGGGCACATGAACATGCACAAGATCGGCGGGAGACTTGCGAATGGCGGCGGGCAAGCCCGGGCAGACAGCCATGGATGCAATCGTCGCAATGCGGGCGACGCGTGTAATGCGCACACCTTCCATCGTGCTTTGCTCCCAGCCTGGCTCGTGATTGGCGACAATAACACTCACCTCCGCCGCGGCAGTCTGGCGCACGGCCAGATCATGAAGATGGGTTTCCATTCCGCCATTGTGCGGAGGGTAAAACTTGCCGAGATGTAGAATCGAAATTCGCTTCAAGGCAAATTCACTCCGCACAGAAAAGTCGTATTCTCTGACTCGGATCTACACGCCTTCACTGTCGCCTGCTGCACGGAGATCCGTTCTGACATTTGCCAGTGATCGGCACAAGTCCCAGCGGATGCGAAGGCGGCGCGCGAGGGTTAGCCTCTTGTTTCCAGTTGCATTCGCATCGTGCCTGCGGTACAGGACCAGAGGAGCGTCGATGTACAGCGTCTTGCCACCGGCGAGCGCATTCGAGGCTCCTATCCACACATCGTGCAGGACGTCGGCTCCTGCGGGAAAAGGCAATACCGTTTCACGAACCCTACTGCGAAATGCCATGGTGCAGCCAAGATAGCTGCAGCGAAGGACGTTGGCAAGAACCCCGGGCCGAAACTTGCCACGCTGCGCATAGTAGGAGGGTTCCAGGGAGCGGCCATCTTCATCGATGAGCGCAGCGTCCGAAACCACGATGTCCACCTCAGGATGTGTCTGGAATACGTCCTGGATTGTTGCAACCTTCCTTTCTGCCCAAAGGTCGTCCTGATCGCTGAGAAACAGAATTGTGCCCGAAGCTGCACAGATGGCGTCCTCGAAGCTGCGCGCGACCCCCAGGTTGTGATTGTGCTCGATCAGGCGAATTCTGCTGTCGCAGAGCAGACGTACGCTCGCCACCGTGCCGTCGGTAGAGGCATCATCGACAACAATGATTTCGTCGTCTGGAGCAAGCTGGCGGAGAATAGACTTCAGCTGCGCTGTGATGTATCTTTCGCCGTTGTAGGCGGCCAAACATACAGAGACTGCCGGGCGCTTTGCAGAGAGTTCTCTACCCTTCCGGGACTCCGCGATTCGTTGCGCCATCTCGCGCTTCCAATCCTGAATTCGGCGCCTTCTGAACTGGAGGATGCGTCTCTTCAGCTCATTCCAGGTGAGTTGGCGAATAGCGCTGTCATGTCCTCTGCTGCGCTGACGCCCGATGCGGCCGAGAAGGCGCGCCGCCAGAAAGAATCTCTGAATCGATCCGCCATAGAGATCCCAGTATGCAGATTCGGCTCGCAGGATATTCCGGAACCGATCCGGCTTGAGAACGCCGCCATGGAGCAGCGACAATTCATGCTTTACCTGAATGTCGTTTGCGACGAAAACCTTCATTCCCCGCGCGTAGATTTGATGAAAGATATAGCCGTCAACATAGTCCAGCCAGAAGTAGGGGCTGAATCCGCCAATCTGCCGAAGTGCGCTTACGCGAAAGAGCGATGCCGAATTGGTTGCGTGAATCTCCCGCTGAGAGGTGCCGCTGAAGTCGGCGGGGATGTAACTGACTCCCCAGAAACGAATGAACACGGGAGCCACGGCGCGGCCCGCGTCGATCATACGCGGAACAAGGACAGCAACTCGGTCATCGTGATCCACGTCGGAAGCGAGCTTGCTCATGCGCGCGAGGTAGTCGAGGGGTAGAGTCGTGTCCTGATCGAGGATTAGCAGCCATGAAGCATTTTCTTGTTCGGCAATTGCAAGAGCGCGATTGTAGGCAGTGGCCAAGCCCGCGTTCTGCTCCGCAGCCTCGTAAAACACACCTTCGGGCAACGAGCCCGGGTCGGTTCCACCGGGGGTGTTGTCGTAGAGGAGAATCTGAATGTCACTGTGTGTCTCTGGCAAATGCTGAATCGCGGCTTGAAGCGTTCTAAAGGCCGCTGATTCATCAGGCATTGTCTTGTAAAGAACAATAACTGCGAGTGTTCTTCCGAGGAGTTGGCCAACTCTTTCAGCCAAAGGCTGCCTCCGCGTGGTTCAACGTCTTACGATTGTGTCCTTGAATGCGTCTTCCTTGAATCAAGCTAAAGCCTGTTCCTACGCTGGCTATCTGAATGCATAGCAAAATGTACAGGAAGTAGAAATATCTCGGCTGAACGACCAGCGATTGCGCCACAAGCACAGCTCCAATCGCGCCGAAATAAACAATGTCGTTGCGCAAGGCCAGAATGCGTTTCTGGGCGGCGAACAGCAGAACAAGCAAGTACGATAGATTATTGAAGAACATTATGTAGGTCCAGCTATTTAAATCCTTCCACACAAATGGATTAAGGAGTTCGCCAAACAGATTTATAGCAATTTTAGGTACAACAGCCACGATGTAAAGATAGTGCATTTGCAGAAGATCGAGTGGTGCAATAAAGCGCCCTTCCTGTGCCTCTTCAAATCGCTTGGCAAGCATCTCTCCGCCGAAGAACGGCGTTGCGAAATTCAGCGTAATGACGAGTATCAATAAGGTCAAAAAACGTCTTTCGCGCCACGGATTAAACCGGCTTCCGGCAAGCAGAAACGCAACCATTACTAAACAAACTTCGTAACGATTAAAGAGAGCGAGAGCCAATGCACCTATCAGCATCCCCCTGTTCCGGTGCACTCTTGAGTATAAGAATAAAGACAAAGAGAGTAAGTCGAGGACTTCTTTGTTGATGCAGAGAATGCTCGTAGTTGTTACCGGATTAAGCAACATTAACGGCAAAAACACATATAGTGAGATCGGGATGCTCTTTCTAAGAAGCAGGATCGAGATGATGAACATCAAGTAGTTCGCAAGCATTTCGATAAGGTGGTTATTAAGTAGCAACGAGATGCATACCGGAGCGATTAATGTGTTCGGAAAGGATAAGAGCGGGCCAATTACCATTGGGTCATTGCGTCCCTCGCGTATCGAATCTGCAAAATACACATAGATGGTTGTATCAACAGCGAATTCTTCGCTGGTTGTCTCTTTGGGAAATGACGGAATGACAAACTGAAAGAAAATAGCAAAGGTTATCAGGATATAGACAGGCAAAAGGAAGCGAAGGATCCATTTTCCGACGGAGGCACGCTTCGTCAGGATCGGCGTCAGATCGGTGGTCAGATTTGAGTTTTCCATAACCGCTTCTACCGGATCAATTCGTCAAATTCATAGACAGCCGCAAAGAATTCAGCCATTCGTGTCATCGCCACACGTGCTGGACAGCACTGGATCACAAACCACGGTCGATTTAGGGCTCACTGAAAACTTCCTACATTCTGGCTTGCCACGCCATCACGATTCAAGAAACGGGTTTTGCTTTCTGCAAGCCATCGACCAACACGCTCTTTCCGCGGCACCCGTAACCGATATAGAAGCTGGTTCCAAGCAATTCGTGAGAACTCCGCATTTCTATACTTGATTTTGTGCTTGATAGCCCTCGCAAAGATTCGAAACGTCAGAACCCAAGCCTCCGGGCGGCCATTGTATATATCGCTGAATGCGGTTTCTGCCTGGCAAAGGTTCCGGAAGCGCCACGGTGTCATTCGATTGTCATAATCCATCATCGTCATGTCGTGCTCCAGTTCGACCTGTGGTGCCATCCAAACTTTCATGCCATGTAGAAAAAACTGATGGAACACATAGAGGTCGGAGTAGTCCAGCCAAAAGTCAGTGCTGAACCCTCCAACGGTTTGCAATGAAGCGACACGCATCATGCAACCACTGTTAATTGCAGCAGCCTCTCCACGTGCAATCCCTGACTCTTGTGCCGAATAGCCCCGGTTTCTTCCGAACAGCCGCCTACTAGGTGAAATAACAATATCGCCGCATTTGACCGTAGGGGCGATAGCGGCGATTTCCTGTCTGGGCAACAGTTCAAGGGCGTGTCGCAGCATGGCAAAAAGAGCTTTGGCGGTAATCTTAGTATCCTGATCGAGAAGAAACATCCATGGATATGCATGCTCGATAGCGTACTTCATAGCGCCATTGTATGCACCGGAGACTCCGAGATTTGTCGCCGAGTGCTGATACAGGAATGGGATTTGGAACCTGCGCGCGTCGTCTTCCTTCGGGGAATTGTCCCAGACCATTACCGTGTAACTTTGCGCAAGATCAGCATTCGATGAGAGTGCGTCGCACAGACCCAGCATTGCAGGCGATTCGCAGAGGGGGGTCCGGTAGCGAACTATGACACAAAGAATCTTCAAAGTTCAAGCTCCTGCGGGTTTCGCACCAAGCGACCCCGGCAACAGGCGGCCTTTTAGAGATTGAACGAGTATCCTCTCATCTGGATCCAGCATCAGGAACCACGCAATCGACGCAAATAGAACGAGGAACGCAATGCTGGCGAGAATCTTCACGGGAAGACTCATGCTGATCATTGCCAATGTGAAAAGCGCCGCACCGCCCAAGGCTCCGAGAAGCAGGGACATGGGCCGTACGAATCGACCGACACATCGATCCGCGACCCAAAACAAGGCCACAGCGTCGACGATCACGCGAATCACCCACGCGATCGCAGTGCCCTCGATGCCGAGATGGGTCGTCAAGACCCAAACGACCGCTACATAGAAGGGCAGTTCGAGCATGTGAAGTTTTCCAGTCATATCGGGACGTCCAGCGCCCTGAATCAGCGCAAATGGAAGCGTTGCGAGGCCATTCGCAAAAACTCCGATCGCCAGCAACTGCAGGACGCGAGTGCTATGGCCGGCAAAAACAACCCCTAACCAGAGGTTCAGTCCGTCTCGGGCGAAGATTACCACCAGCATCGTCAGGGGCAAGAGCGCGAACACAACATACTTTACCGTGCGCTGGAACAATTTACCGGCGTGCCTTGGGTCGGCAACCAGGGCAGTTGAGAACGCCGGGAAAAGTACACTGACAATTGCTCCCGGAATGATCATTAGCTTCGTGACGACGTCATACGGGGTTGCATAGTAGGCTACGGCGGTGAGCGACAGCAGCATGCCAACCAGGAAACGATCAAGATATTCCATGACGGGAGATATGATGTTCGACACTGTCATCCACGCCCCAAAGCTAAACAGCATTGGAAGCAACCGCCAATCAATAACAAACTTGTGGCGCAATGACGGCATGTCGTGTAGAGCCAGGGCAGTATAAGTAAGCCAAAAGCCCCACCGCATGGTCACGAGTATGCCAACCACCGCGGGTAGAGCATTGGACCATGGGAGCACGACTAGCGGGGCGGCGAAAGTGGCGATGCCCATGGGGATGCGGACGGTGTTGATGATGCCGAATTTCTGCCGCGCTTCGAGGACTCCCCGGAAGCCGGCAGTACTGATGACGCAGGGCACCGAGAGGCTGAGCAGATAGAAGGCGCGTGTGGTTTCAGCCTGGATGGCCAGCGGCGTCTTGAGCAGGTCGTGCACGAGAATCGGCGCCAAGAGCGCCATGGTGATCCCACCGAGAATTCCCAGCGCCGCCATCAGCAGATTGGCCGTCCAGACAATGGCGGGGAGTTCGTCGTCACTCCCGGTAGCCAGCTTCTGCGCAACCAGATTCGTCATGGCACGGCCGAGGCCCAAGTCAAAGAAGCTGAAATAGCCAACCACCATCCAGGCAATGGTGAGCACGCCGAAGCGGTCTGTTCCGAGGGCATGAATGAGCCGCGGAATCGCAACCAGCCCGACCGCCATCGGAGCGATCTGGCCCACCAGGTTCCAGACCGTGTTGCGCGCGAGCAACGACCCTCGCGTCAGCTTCCTGACGTCATGGTCTTTGTTCGTTCCGCCCTCGACGGGTGGAATCAGGATGGTTGTTTCTGCCACGATGGTGTCTGTGCCTCTTCAATGATCAATTTCAAGCGACGAACAGTTCTCAGGAAACCCGGGCGCCAGAATCCGCCTTATTCCAACGCAGTGCGCGTTTAAGCGGTGCGAATCGTTCTCGTGATTCGGGATCCTGCTTCATGTATTCGAGAGCGGCTTGCACGAGCACGAAAACGACAGCGAAGAAAAAGCCCAGAACCGTGGCCGCAACAATGATCAGCGCGCGCTTTGGATAGGACTTCTTATCGGGTGGCACCGCGGGATCCACAACTTGCACCAGAGCTCCCTGCTTGGCTTCGTCGAGCTTGGCAAGCTCAAACTGGCGTGCAAGGATGTCGAAGATGGTCTCGTTGTATTTCACATCGCGAAGCTTGCGCACATATTCAAGACCCGCTTCCGGCACGCGTCCCTTGGGCACGATGAATTCGCTGTCGCCGCCCTCAGAGCCTCCCAGCTTTGCCAGTTGGGCTTTCATGCCTTCAAGTTCCTTTTGTGCCTGTACGAGTTCGGCGTTTTCGCCGGTTGCGTAGGTTTGCATTCCCTCGATCTGCACTTCTTTGGCGGCAATCTCGGCGCGAAGCGAAGCAGCGGATTCAATGAGGGCGCGCGCCTGGCTGTCGAGTTGGATCAGTCCTGTGGTCTGCTCAGTCCGCTTTAACGCCTCTTCTGCATTGGCAAGATTGTCTTTTGCCTGCTGCAGTTGCCGCTCGAAAAAAAGCCTGCGCTGCGAAGCTTCAGTGATCGCCAGATGCTCCGAAAGCCCGCGAAACTGATCGACATAGCCGTTGGCCAGTTCTGCCGCGCGCTGCGGAGTGCGCGCTTCAACCGAAAGATGGATGAGGCCATCTTTACCGCTACCATCGACCGTGGCATGCTTTTCAAAATCCTTGCGAGCATCGGAAGGATATCGGTCGTGATACTCCTGCATTAAACCGAAATGCTGCACCATAGCATCTTCAACGGTACGGCTCTTCAACATGCCGACATACAGATCGTTCGGATTCTTGAGTCCGAGGCTGCCGCCGGCAAGCGCCGCCACACCGCCCAGAGAACTTAGTTGCGAGCTGAGTGCAGCTGCCATTGAGGAATTCTGCTGCGGCGGCAGCAAGGCAACCGAAGCGGTATACCACTTGGGCAGCAGAAAGGAAACGATCAGGGCGATCACTGCGCATCCCGCGGTGACCAAAACGATCAGTCGCTTCCGTTCGAGCAGAACCACGAGGAGTTCCAGCAGTGAAATCTCGTATGCCGGGCTCGCGGGTGGAATTTGAGCAGGCGTCACCGGGGCGACGCCGGGCCGTTGCTCCACTTCCGGATGAATGATTTCCGCTCTCATCGACTCCTGCCACTCCATGATTCGCCGAAGGTCATGCATCCGTCTCCAGTACGAATGCAGATTTCGTATCCCCTATTTAATGACGTTGATGGCCGCAGCGCCCAATGCAAACTGCGAGAACACCTGCGACCAATCAAGCACACCTCGCAAGGCTGACGGTTTGAAAGTCTTTTCGGGAACTACGATCGTATCCCCGGGGTAGAGGCGCAGCTTTGCAAATTCATCAACCCATATCGACTTCCCGGCGTCGCGGCTGATCACGTCGCCGTTAGCCCGGATGATGAACGCGTGCTTGCGGTCTGCATCCCTGTTCGGCCCGCCGGCCTGCAGCAGGTAACCGGCAACGCGGCGTCCTTTCACATACAAGAAGGAGTTCTGGTTGTACACCGCGCCGATAACATTGACGACTGCGGGGACGGGTGGAATGACGAAGCGATCGCCGTTTTCCATGGTCATTTCAGGCAGGCTGCCCGTACCGTTGCTGTCCGGTTTCAGCGTCAAAACGATTCTGCCCGTGGCGCGAATCTGGCGAAGCGCAGACAGCAGATCGCGCTCGCTGCTTTGTGCGGCCGTACCGGTGGCGATGTCCTGTGGAGTCGAGGCCGAGGACGAGATCAACGCGAGATTCGACCGCTGAATGCGCATCTGCAAAGTCTGCACGTACTCGTCGATTCGGGCTTGCTGCACCGTACGGACGGACTCGCGCGTGAACTCTGAACCGTACAGATATGCTTTGGGTGAAATGCCACCTGCGCGTTCCACGAGTTCCTTCAGGGTTTCGTCCGGCTGCACAGAGTACACACCGGAGTGCACGAACTCGCCATCCAGGGTCACAAGCTTGGTCTGTTCGGCGAGGGGTACATGGATGTCAGCCTCGGAGAAGATAGAGACGATGTCTCCGCTTTTCAATTCCAGATCTTGCGAAGCGTCGTGTTTGAGAACAAGTGCGCCGAGATCGAAAGGGATCAGCGTCGTCTTCAGTGTCTGCGGATCGATTCGTTCCACCGTTGCGTAGTCCCAATCGATATCCGGAGCAAGAAGGCGGACCGTCGTGCGCTGCGCAGGCCGGAGCTGTTGTGAGGAATCTGAATATCGCTGCGCTCCCAAGGATGAATTTGAACCCCGCTGTTGGGCAGCCGGAGTTCGATCCTGTGGCAACTCCTGACGATCATTCAGCGCCCCCTCGTCCTGCTGCGCTCTAGATTCCAGCGGGAGAGCGTTGCCATCACTGGGCTGCCGCAGATTCTGGAAACCCTGCGTCGGTTCAAACTCTGGAGCAGGCAATCCAAGCTGCGAGCGTTTCCACCAGTAGTCGCGCGTCACCAGCGAGTCCTTATCCGGAATCAGTTCGCTGAGCCGCATTCCGGGATGCCACGCAAACCTTCCGGGCGTCGCGATATTACCGCGGAGCACAACGGTCTTGGCATAGCGCGGCACAATGGAGAAGATTCGCACAATGTCGCCGTCGACGAGTGGTGTCTCAAGTCCGCTCTTGTCGTACGTGATCTCCATTGCCTGTCGCTCGTTGTGGTCCTCGATACGTTCCACAGAAATGCGGGCCGCTGAGGCGACCGCAGAAACACCTCCCGCATTTTTGAGAGCTGCTGAAAGGGATTCGCCGGGGAGTAACTCGTAGATGGCCGGGCTCTTGACGCTGCCTGTGACGGCGACTTGCGGACCCACTGGCGGAATGTAGATGACATCTCCCGGCAAAAGCTTGGCATCGGTCGAGTTATAGCCGCGAACAAGTAAGTCATATAAGTCAAAATGGGTAACTATCAGGCTGCCACGACGAAGCTCGATATTGCGAAAAGAACCTTGAGTGTTCGGGCCGCCGCCCGCAAAAATCGCGTCTACCAGCGTGCTCAGAGAGCTGACAGTGTAGACACCCGGAGTCCTGGCCTCTCCGGCAAGATATATCTGGATCGAGCGTATCTGGCCGAGATCGACCGTGAGATCGAAGTTATGGAAGACTCGACCAATGGCAGATCGCAGATGACCGTCGAGATCAGCGAATGGAACGGAGGCGACATGAACCGGGCCAACCTGAGGAAGATAGACATCGCCGGAGCGATCCACGCGGACATTGGCTTGAAAGCTTAGTTGGCCCCAAACGCGAATGCGAAGCTCGTCTCCCGGGCCTATCACAAAATCAGGTGGCACAGGCGTCATGTCAACGGGAGCAAAGGTCGAAGGAACGTGTTCAAAAAGGTTCGCGCCGTAAATGGGAAGGATTTGTCCGGTGGTCGAGGCGACGAATTTTTGAAATTCGGTGAGCGGCTGCGGCAGACGCCGCTGCTCATTTTGATCTTGTTGGAATTGCTGCCGGTTCAGTTGTTCTGTGTCGGAGTAATTTCCATTGGGGCGGGCAACTCGATTGCCGAAGTCATTTGCTGAAGGAAAACCGGGTTGCGAATTCTGGTTTGGAACCGCACCCGTTTGCGAGGAACACTGCGGCGCGCCGGCCTGAGATGGATCGGAGCAATCGACTGTCCCGGAAGCTTGCGAACCCGTCGTTGGGTTTTGCGTTCCGTCAGGATATGAGCTCTGTGCCGGCAGTTGTGCGTTCAGGCAAGCGGCAAGCGAGACCAGCAAAAGAGCAATGATATGAAATCTCGACATTTTGTGTCTCAAAAAGGGCCCGACAATGGTTGATCTCGCACGGAAATCCCAGACACTCCTTTCACTCGGATGGAATGAAACCATAGTCATGAGTCTAGCATGGCGTTAAGTTACCGGGGTGCGCGAAAAGGGGCGGATTTTATGCCTGCTTGGGGCGTGCCGACACTCAAATCTCGGTCGATTCCTGCGCCGCCGGTTGGTTGCGGATTCCCTGCAATCCTATGAGAGGCACGGGAGTCAATTCGCATGCCCGGGTCGCCGAACAATGTTCCTCTGCGAGGGGCGACAGGCTCGACCCGATTGCAGGAGCAAGTCTCAGACATTCAACAGCTTTTAACATAAAAAGGATGCCGTCTGCGAACAAGAATAAGTGCCGCTGTTCGGCAAAACGAGCAAGGGGTACTCCGCTGGTAAACAGCTCATCGTACACATTTCGGTGGTAGATATGTGATGGTTATCACGTTTCCCATTACCAAGGGGCAATTTTCCGCAAACTGGTAACTGATCTTTACTGGCAATGATGTTATTCTCTGGGTAGATTCACCCAAAGTATTTTTGCAACTGTCCTGTCTGCACTCCCGAAAGCTGTGCAAGGTCGCTCTCACGGAGTCAACCCGGTCAAGGAATACGTTCTGCAATCGCCAATGCGGGAAGACATAATCACAGCTTCTATCGCCACACTTCCGGAATTTTCGGTGTGTTCTGAGCATCGGATCGATTGCGTTCAACCAGCGGAGGGTTAATTGAGCGCCAATGTTGTGCCAGCTTCAAGCATTTCGAAGAATTCATCTTCCGGCTTATTCGATCTGCGAGAAGGATCAACGCGGAAGGCGCCGTTTGCCGGGAAACAAGAATCTAATGAGCGCTTGTTGTGCCTGGTTGAAGATCGCGCGAGCCGCTGGTCTCAGTCCGGTCTGAAACGGCTCTTCGATGTCGGTTGCGTGCTGCTCGCTCTTCCTTTTCTACTTCCTGTCTTTCTGATCATTGGCCTGTCAGTCCGCCTTACATCGAGGGGGCCGGTTCTGTTCCGGCAGAAGCGTACGGGAATGAGCCGCCGCAGCTTCACAATCTTGAAATTCAGGACAATGGAGCATCTCGAAAACGGGTCACACAGAAAGGTGACGACCACAGGAAATCAATCTTTTACACCGGTCGGTCCATTTCTTCGCCGTTGGAAACTGGATGAGCTGCCTCAGCTTTTGAACGTCTTGATGGGGAATATGAGCTTGGTTGGTCCGCGGCCGAAGCTGCCCGAGCACCAGTTAGGCGAGCTCAAATGCCGGCCGGGAATCACCGGTGCAGCCACCATCGCTTTCGCACGCGAAGAACTTATTCTGGCCCAGCTGCCCCACCATCATCTGGACGACTACTATCACTCGATCATCCTCCCGGCAAAGCTACGCATCGACCGGGAATACATAGCGCGCGCAACGTTCATGTCTGACTTGAAGCTAATTGTGGACACGGTCACGCGCCGGTGGAACAGCGATACGATCTGCAGAATTCTTGGGATCGATCCAACCGAAACGCTGAAGAGCCCGAACAGGATCAAGCCCCTCGCTCCTGTCGCGGTGCCCCCTGGCGACCTTAAAATTTCCGCACATGAATCGTTTCCTTCAGGTGGTTGATTGCACGTTCGGTGTTGAGCTAGCCTAGCCAGCGGCTACCCAAGGTTGATACCGCTATTCACACCACAGATCGACGTGATACTGCATCGAATTGGTGGATCCAGCCGTTTCGAGTTTGAACGCGAAAGCTCTTCCATGCGATCCGCTAAATCACTTCGCGGACCTGGTCTGCTGCGACTGTTTTAAGAATCTTGACGGCATCCTTCTGCCCACGCAGAAGAGACTTGGCAAATTTATAGGCCTGTTCCGTCGTCACCTTGCCGGGCATAGGCGGCTCGTTCGGATCGACGATCGCTTGCACAATCGAAGGTCCGTCGTGATTGAGCGCCTGGCGCAGCACGCGCTCTGCCTCTTCGGGACGCTCGATGGTAAATCCGCGGGCGCCGCAGGCATTCGCCACCATTGCGAAGTCGATCGGCTGCAGTTCGACGCCGAATTCCGGGTTGCCCTCGAGAATCATCTGCTCCCACTTGATCTGGCCTAGAACGTTGTTCTTGACGACGATGACCGTGACACGCAGTTTGTATTTGACCAGCGTGGCAAGTTCGCCCATCAACATGGTGAGTCCGCCGTCGCCGACGACGCAGACCACCTGGCGTCCCGGATAGGCAACGGCAGCTCCAATGCTGTAAGGAAGCCCGTTGGCCATCGTGGCCAGCGAGCCGGAGAGAGAGAACTGCATTGCGCCGCGCATCTCCACATATCGAGCCGTCCAGGTAGCAATGGTGCCGCTGTCCGATGACACGATAGCGTCATCGTCCAGCAGCCGGTTCAGAGTGTATGTCACGACCTGAGGCTTCATGGGAAAGTCTTTGCGTGTGCCTCGCTCCTCCATGAGGTCGTTCCAGGTCTTCATCCGTTCCTGCGCTTTCTTGAGGAATTTTTTGTTCTTTCGCTTCAATAGGGGCAGAAGGGCCTGCAGAATGGTCTTTGCATCTCCCACCAGCGCAGTGTCTACCTGATGTCGGAGTCCGATGCGAGTTGGGTCAAGCTCGATCTGCACGCACTTCGCCTGTCCCGGCTTGGGGAGAAATTCCATGTACGGATAGCTGGTGCCGATCAGAATCAGGGTGTCGCATTCCTCCATCGCATCGACCGAGGGAGCAGTGCCAAGCAATCCGATGCCGCCCGTAGTGTATGGGCTGCGATCCGGAAGCACCGCCTTCCCGAGCAGCGCTTTGACGACGGGGCCTCCCACGATCTCTGCCAGTTGTGCAATCTCCTCACGGGCGCCGAGAGCGCCACGCCCAACCATGATCGTCACCAGCGATCCGCCGTTGATGATTGAGGCTGCTTTCCGCAGAAGGCCCTCCGCCGGTCGCGCTGTCGATGGCATGGCCCAGTCCCCGCTGTGGCCCGCAATATTGGCGTTGCTGCGCATTGAGTCCGAGACAGGCCACTCCTGGATGTCCTTGGGTATGCAGATATGCGCCACGCCTCTGCGCCCGTACGCCGTTCGGACCGCCATGTCGACCACGTTGACCGCGTGGGCAGGCCCCATCACGCGCTGGTTAAAAACCGCAACATCCATATACAGCTTGTCCAGATCGACGTCCTGCTGGTAGTCCATTCCAATCAGATCGTGAAAAGTGTGCCCGGTAATTGCGAGTACCGGCTGCAGGTCGCACTTGGCGTCATAGAGTCCATTCAGCAGATGCACGCCGCCGGGACCGGAAGTGGCGCAGCAAACGCCCAGACGCCCCGTATATTTTGCGTAGCCCACGGCGGCAAACGCCGCCGCCTCCTCATGCCGCACCTGAATAAAGCGCAGCTTGTCCTGGTGGGTGCGCAGCGATTCGAAGAATCCATCGACGCCGTCTCCGGGAAAGCCGAAGATAGTGTCCACGCCCCACTCAATCAGCCGTTCAACGATCAGATCAGATACCTGTTTAGCCATAATTCACTCCTGGTTGCGTGTTTCAGGCGCGACCGCAATGCGTTCTGGATCTATCGCCATGACCTTGCGACGCCAGCTTCCTGTGCGATGATTCGATACCCGGCAAACAACATGACGGCCGTTGACAGCGCGGTGGCGGTACACCAGGAACAAAGTCTGCCGAACGAGACAATCTGGCGGCCGACGTTGAAGCCCGCCAGCGCGCCGTCTCCGAGCAGCTTGAACGCAAGTAGCCTGCGCGCCGCGGAATGGCGTTTGGCCACCGCGATCAACGCCAGGGTTGCCCCGTAACTGCAGAGTCCCAGTATGCCGTCAGGAATCCCGAGCGGATGCGCCGCTTTGGAATCCGTGATTCGATCGGAAGCGAAGACATGTCCAGGAGGATCGGGCAGATGATCGATCACGCCGATTTGATGAGCAGCCACAGGAATCAGGGTGGCTATGGCTGCACATGTGGTTCCGGTCAGCAGGCCATATGACGGGTGATTGGTCCCCGTTGCACGCGAAGACTTCATCGCCGGCTCCTCAAACCGAGTAGCACTGCGCCGGTTCCTGCAAGTGACAGGGCCGCCCAGGTAAACCACTGCCGGTGGAGTACGAAGAAAACCTCGGCGCTGGTGTTCTTTGAACGATCATCGAACTTGCCGCGCGCGCTGTGCGTTCCCGGTACGTAGTCGTACAAGTTATTCGGTGCTTGCGGGTCCCGCGGCTCGTTCGGAATTTGCTGCGACCGATAACCCGTCTTACCCAGGTATCTATCGAGCAGGCCCGGAAACAGCCGCTGCGCCACAATCGCGCCCGCAGTGGGAGAACCGACCCAGTATTCGCGGCGCGGTTTTTTCGCCAGGCCCGCCGCGACCACCACTTCGGCGGCCAGCTCCGGCTCAAAGATCGGCGGCACGGGCTGCGTATTGTGAGGCATGCGGTTCTTCACCCAGTTGAACTGCGTGGTGTTCATCGCGGGCATCTGGATGGTGGTGAGGCGCACACGGCTTTGATCGTGGTGAAGCTCGCACCGCAGCGAGTCAGTAAAGCCATTGATGGCGTGCTTGGCCGCGCAATAGGCCGACTGCAGCGGAATGGACCGGTAGCTCAAAGCGGAACCAATCTGAATGATCGTGCCGCGATCGCGCGATAGCATCCGCCGCAGGGCAGCCATCGTGCCATACACAAATCCGAGATAGAGAACCTCGGTCACACGCTTATAGTCAGACGCTTCCATTTCGCGGACTGGAGAAAAGACGCTCACCATCGCATCGTTCACCCAGATGTCGATGGGGCCCAGCTCTTCTTCGATTGCCGTGGCGGCGCGCTCCACCGCATCCGCATCTGCGACATCTGTTGGCACGAAAACCGCGCGACCGCCCAATCGCTCGCACTCGTCCCTGGTTGCGCTGAGGGCTTCGGGGTTGCGCGCGATCAGTCCTAACTTGGCTCCGCGCCTGGCGTATGCGTGGGCAATCGCTCTACCAAGGCCTGCAGACGCCCCGGTGATGACAACAACAGGAGATGAATTCATAAGATAGCTCGATGCGCAAACGCTGTGCGCCTATTCCGTGAGAAGGGATGGGGCAACGAAAGGATGCCTTTTCACGAAGGGGCGGATTCATTTCGCCTCAGCGCGATAAGACCCTGAATGAGTTCTCCGCGCCTCCAGATAAGCGACCCGAATCGATGCCTTTTCCAGATGGAAGATGCGGTAAGGGAGATTTTAAATCGGCGGATCATTCGCCTCGACGCGGCAACATCATTCGCTCTCGCTGAGATCGCGCAGTCTCGTCGAGGTACCTAGCGCAAACGCCAGAGCGGCGTTGATCAACGCGATGTGAGACAGAGCCTGCGGAAAGTTTCCCACCAGGCCGTGCTTTGCATCGTACTCTTCCGAGAGAAGACCGAGATCGTTTCTGAGCTTGAGCAATCGTTCAAAATGAGCTCGCGCCTCGGTCATTCGCCCTTGCACCACATAGACGTCCACCAGCCAGAAATTGCACGCCAGAAATGCGCCTTCCCCGGCGGGCAGGCCGTCGGTCACGCGCGCCGTGTCGTAGCGCAGCAACAGTCCTTCCCGGAGCAGATGTTTTTCGATAGCCTTCACGGTGCCGCATATGCGGGGGTCATTCGGCGGCAGAAAGCCGACCAGCGGCAGCAGAAGAAGACTGGCATCCATGCGCTTCGAACCATAGGACTGCGTAAAACTATTCATCCTCCGGTTGAATCCTCGATCGCACACCTGGGCGTGAATTCTCGATCGAGTTTTTCTCCATCGATCAACCGGTCCCTTGATGCCAAATTTCTCTGCCATGCGCACCCCGCGATCGAAAGCCACCCAGGCCATTACCTTGGACTGCGTAAATTGCAGCGGTCCCGATCGAAACTCCCAGATGCCACGGTCCGGCTCAGCCCACACCTTTTCCAAATGATCGAGCAGCGGTAGCTCCAGTGCGGCGCCGCTATCGTCCTCGAGAGGATAGAGTCCTATGCAGCGCGCGCGATAAAGCGCGTCCATTACTTCACCGAAGGTGTCCAGTTGCAGTTGGCTCGATGCCTGATTGCCAATCAGCACCGGCTTCGATCCCTCGTACCCAGGCAGCCATTTAGCTTCCCATTCGCTGTGTTCCCGCTTGCCTGTGACGCCATAAAGCGTCTTCAGCGTTTTTGGATCGCCCTGCAACGATCGGCTGAGCCACTCCAGCCATGCCGTTGCCTCTTTTGTGTAACCGCAGTGCGCCAGACCCAGAAGCGAGAATGTCGAATCCCGCAACCAGCAGAACCGATAATCCCAGTTACGCTTTCCCCCCACCTTCTCCGGAATCGAAGTGGTCGGGGCTGCGACGAAACCACCCGACTCCCTGCTGGTTAGAGTTTTCAGCGTGAGCAGGGAACGCTCAACAGCGTCGCGGTAGGGCCCATCATAGGTGCTTCGCCCAGTCCATTCCGTCCAGTAGGCTATAGTTTCCTGCTCCGCCTGCTCGGCACTGATCGGCGGCGGGATGGGATGCAGATAAGAATTGCTGTGCTGCAAGGTGAAGACATACGTTTCGCCTTCATTCACGATCCACTCAGCCGAGATATCGCCCTTGTCCAGGTGAAGCGTTGCATTGGATCGCAAAGCCAGACGATGCGGTCCCGTCACTGCGGTCCAGGTTCGATCGGGCAATTCTTCCGGGCGCGGCTGGGCATTGCCGTAATCGAAACGCGGTGCGATGCACGTTCGCATTTGCGACCGGCCTGCGACTCCCCGCACGATGCGCACAATTGTGGAGTATTGGGCGCATGGAGGCATGAAGTCGGTCACCGTGACCCGAACTCCCGAGGCTTGGATATAGGCCGTTTCCAGCACCAGGGTGCCGGGTAGATAGCGACGCGTGGATCTCTTATAAGATTTGGGAGCAAGATTCCAGCTGCCGTTTGCGTCGGTTCCGATAAGGCTCGCAAAGCAAGCCTGCGAGTCGAAATCGGGCCAGCACAGCCAGGCAAGCTTTCCCGTTGCGCTCACCAGCGCTGCCGTCCGCAGATCACCGATCATTCCGCAGCTATCGATCGTCGTGCGCAAATCAGGCACCCTCGGCTCGGCCTCCGTTTGGGACTGATCCTCTGTCCTGCACGCTCCCTTTGCTTCGCACGGAAATCTTTAACCCTCACCCAATGGACGCCCATCCTTTCCGTTGAGTTGTATTGCGCTGCGACGCTTCCGACGCAGGGTCCGCCCCGGCGCTGCACGAAGACATGCGTGGCAACGTCCTTCGCCACTTCTGTACTTTCTCTTGTAAGTTACTGGGAATGAATAGGTGAGTTGGTGGAGGCGGCGGGAGTCGAACTGTTCATACCATTGAAGACACGCAAGTTGCTGACTTCGTATGGACGAAAAAGGACCAAAATGCCCACGATGCCGAATCGACCGTACGTTTACTGTACGAACCTACTCCTGCCGTACCGTCCACACATCAGGCGCTCCCGTTCTGATTGATCTTCTCAGGCACCCGTCGGAAGACCTTGCTAAAAATCTCGTGTGCTTATGTACTGCTCGACATAAGCGTACTTAAGTTGCGTCGATACTTATGTTGAGTTGGATTCAAAGATAAGGCGCTGCTGGTCACCAGACTATTGGGTACGCAACATAATCCTGCGCGGTAATCTAGGAGGAATTTGAACTGTATTCGGCAAGCTAACGTGGCCTGCCCGGTAATTTGTACCAGTGAGATTGTTAGTGTAGCGCGGAAGGTGAGTTAGTTAACTCGCCGCCGCAGTCGGGGGCGTGGAAAAGTGGGAAGCGTTGTTTGCTTTCCACTTTTCCATGCCCCAGGGAAGCTTCCGGTTGCCACGTCCTCGGCGCCGGCGGCCGATACCCCAGCGAAGAGTGTGGCCGCTCGGTGTTGTAGTAGATTCTCCATCGTTCTGCCAGCACTTGCGCTTCCTTCAGCGAGTAAAAGATTTCGCCATTGAGGAACTCATCGCGCAGCTTGGAGTTGAAGCTCTCACAGTAGCCGTTCTCCCATGGAGAGCCGGGTTCGATGTACAGCGTGGCAGCACCGGTGCGGGCCAGCCATTTGCGTAGTTGCTTGGCTACGAACTCAGGGCCGTTGTCAGAGCGGATGTATTCCGGGATGCCGTGTTCGATCATGGCATCGGCCAACACATCGATCAGGTTGGCGCTGTTGATCCTGCGCCGCACATGAATGGCCAGGCACTCCCGCGTATGTTCGTCGATGAGGTTGAGCATGCGCACTGTCCTTCCATCGTGTGTGAACGTGCTGACGAAGTCGTACGACCAGACGTGATTCTGATGCTCCGGGCGCAGCCGCACGCACGAGCCATCATTGAGCCACAGCCGCCCGCGCGGCTTTTGCTTCTGCGGAACCTTCAGTCCCTCACGGCGCCAGATTCTCTCCACTCGATCCTTCCCTACGTTCCAGCCGGCTTCGCGCAGCTTGATCGTGATGCGTCGATAACCGTACCGGCCATACCGGTCGGCCAGCGTGATGATGGCCCGGGTCAGTGCGTCTTCGTCGTTCCGCTGTGTGGGCTGGTAGCGTTGCGTGCCACGCGGCTGGTGGACCAGGTGGCACGCATGTCGCTCACTCGCTCCGCTCTGCCGTGCATGCTCCACAGCGGTGCGCCGACGCTCCGGGCTTAGAAGTTTCCCCGGGCAATGTCCTGAAGGATCTGCTTGTCCAAGCTCAGCTCGGCGACCAGTCGCTTGAGCTTGCCGTTCTCCTGCTCCAGCTCTTTCAGCCGCTTCGCCTGGTCCACCTTCAGACCGCCATATTCCTTGCGCCAGCGGTAGTAGCTCTGTTCCGTAAATCCGGCTTCCTTGCACGCTGCCGGAGTCGTCTTCCCGTTGGCGATCGCCACTTCGATCTGCCGAAGCACGTTCACGATCTGCTCAGGTGTATGCCGCTTTCCTCGTGCCATTCAAGGCTCCTTCCATACCAGTTTGTCTCATGCACACTGGTACAGAATTTGCCGGGCACTCCAAACGTATGTTGGTCATATCGCCCTCGAAGAGGTTTCGGTGAAAAAGCTCGCACATATTGTTGGCATGGTTCTCGCCATGATCCTGTTACTCGCAGTCTGTTCAGGTGCGCTCTACCTAACCTTCGGGCATTCTAAGATCTCGTTCAAGGTAACCAGCCGGCCCTCTACTCCGAGTGAGTCCCCTGATCGCCTGGTGCTGACTCAGCCTGGCGACTTTGCTTACCATACGCTTGACGGCAAAGAACAACACCTACTGTCCAGCGAAGGAAAAGTGCTATTCGTAAACCGCTGGGGAACTTGGTGTGCCCCTTGCGTGGCCGAGATGCCTTCCATTCAAAAGCTGTACGATCACTACAAAGATGATTCCGATGTCAAATTTTTGATCATCGCCAGCCGCGATTCCGCTTCCGACGTGAAGGCTTTCGCGCTCCGTCACCACTTGGACCTGCCCTTTTACATAGAAGAGGACGCCGACACCACCGGCCTCGATTTCTCCACCTTCCCCTCGACCTCGATCTATAGGAAAGATGGAACACTTGCTTTGAAACAGGTGGGAGGCGCTGACTGGTTTACTCCAGCAGTCATTGCGCAGCTCGAACAGCTAAAGCTTCAAGACGGGCAGCATATGAAATAGTTTGTGCAACTTCGACATAAGCTCTGCGTTCGCATTCTGATTGCTCAATTTTGCGGTCGGAGTTGGATTGCGATGGATCAGCGCGGTTCTGGGTTACAACCCATGTATGATAGTTTCGCCGAGAGGTGCACCCGTCAACCGCCTTGCCGAAGTCGTCGATGGTGACACGCCTAAAACTGAAGCAGCCCCTTGCACAGTGCTCCGGTCATCGGCCACTCTTACCTTTGACGTGTTCTTCGCCTGCGACTTTTAACCCGGCCTCGCTGTGTGCCACACCCGCTAGCTCCGCCAGGCCCGCTGGCTCTGCTGCCGTCGCCAAAGTGGACTGAACCCCAAAACTGAGACACTCTGCCAATTGACAGTTTGCAGGGAAGGGGGAACTGCAAATGGGTCAGAAGGCGAAGTACCGGAACTTTACGAATGCCTACCGTGAGTTGGCGGTGCGCCGGCTGCGGAGGCCGACAACGTGTCGGAGCTGTGTCGCGAGCTGGGTATTTCGCGCCCGCTTCTCTATCAATGGCGCGACCGGTTGGATCGGGAGAAGGAACTGCAGGACCCGGCCAAGGCTCGGCTGGACTTCTGTACTTTCTCTTGTAAGTTACTGGGAATGAATAGGTGAATTGGTGGAGGCGGCGGGAGTCGAACCCGCGTCCGAAATCGCTGTCAGCCGGGAAGATCCATGTTCAGTCCAGTTCCGCATGTTTTCGCCTCAGACGCTCAGAACGGACAAGATGCGCCTGAAACTAGTCCGATGATCTTATGGCTGCAACACGGACCGAGAAGCAACCACCAGCCTACTGAATGACGTCTGATTCGCTGCCCATAGGCGAAGCTGCGAGAGACGGCTGCTTAATTAATTAAGCAGCAAGTGCCAGGTTATCGTTGGCAACTTTGTTTTTGCAGGCGATTACGGGTGCCCACACCCCGACATGCCTCCCATGCCGCAATCGATCCCGTCGAAACCGTGACGCCCCCATTGACCTCGCTGAACTGAGCGGCCATCGCTTCGATGAGCCAACAGTTCAGTCGGGTGCGAGCCGGATTAACTGGCTCGTGCTGCACCTTCTATTCTAGGCCAAAGGGTGTGGATGTCACAGCACGGTGGCGTGGAGCAGTTTAGTTTCATCCCGATCTGGGCAGTGTAATTATATGGAAACAAAAACTATATAGCCCAAAAGCGTGGTGAATTTCGGCCCGTCTTGGCTGCTGTTTCTTTGGCGAGTGGGGCTACGATGTCTCTAGACAGGCGACGGCGCGCAATCATGAGCGGATAAGGAGGGGCTGTCATGGACAGAATGGAACAGGCAGAGATGCTCAGAAAATTGCTTTCCAGTGAGTGCGTCACGCCTCGGCCTGCCCCATCTCCTGACACTGCGAGTTCCCTTTCCTGGAATCATTGGTCCGCCCCGGTGCTGCTGGAGCGTATCGCCTACTTGAAGAAACTGGCGAGGTTTGGAGACGGAACAGCGAGCGAAGAGCTCAAGACCTTTCCCGGGCATGTTGCGATGCTCTCTGTGCGGCTTCGCAGTGGAACCGTTGAAATCAGCGACAGATTTGCTCAGCTCTTCATGGTGTTGGAAGGACACGCAACGGTGGTCATTGGAGGCAAAACTGAAGAGACCTGCAATGCCGGCGCAGGACCCGCCATGAACACGACGATCATCAACGGCTCAAAGCAGCAGCTGCGCGCCGGAGATGTGGTTCACATCGCGGCCGGAGCACCTTACCAGCTGCTTCTTGCTGGAGATAAAACTCTGGGCTATCTTGTGATCCGAATCAGGGAGAGCTAAGAACGCTGAGACACGTTCAGCGCCATACGGCAAAAAATCGGGACTCGCTCGGCTGTGCCACCGACACCGTTTCACCCGGAATCCGGCAATCTGCATAAGAGCCACGTCTTCGGTAGGGCTGGTACCAGGTCGGGCACGGTACCAGCCGATAGCGAATCACAGCGGCATCGCACCGCGAATCATCGGCGATCTCCCCACCACCCCGCGTCCAGGGGCTGAGGGTTGGTCACGACTCCGTGGATGACCGTACCGACGCCGAAGTGCTTGCTCGCGGGTGCTCCGAACATCAGGGTGATATTCGAGAAAGTAACCGCTCCAGCTTCTCCAGTGACTCCCGTGACGCAGACCGTCAGCATCGATTGCGGCGGAGCGGGATCGAAGGGCGCCGGTTGTCCATTGCCCGTAAGCAGATTGACCTGGCCGGTGAACTGGAAGCCGAAGTTGTTGTTTGTTGGGGCCGAATAGAGCGGGCAACCATCCATGTTCCACTGAACCGTTGCGCCTTTCAGGACGACGTGATGCACATGCGGGGTCTGGCCGGGGGTGGCCGGATTGGGGGGAGTCCCGAAGTTGGACATGGTCATGTCGAGGGAAATGTCGGCCTTATCGATTGCCGGCAGGACGTCAAGAATCCAGGCGCCATGCAGTTCCCAGGGTCCGCTGGTAACGCTTGAGGAAGTGTAGTCGTGGATCGAGCCGTTGAAGTGCACCGGCGACTTACCCTGTGCCAAAGCAACGGTGGCGAATGCCAACGCCACGACAGGAAACACGCGTACTGACGAAATAAGCCTTCTGCCTTGCATCTGAAAAACCTCCGGGGGGTCGAGAGTCGCGGTTCTGATCACCGAATGCCCGTAATCCCACGGAGAGCCGCGTCTTGCTGGTAAGGGCTACGCGCGATGCTTTCGGCGAGAAACGCGTTTGAAGTGCAGGTCCACGGTCGGCTATTGTCGCGAGCAGGTCAAACGGCATCACGCGGAATAGTATCTTGCCGTCAAATGCCGTCTTTTGCAGTGTTCATTGATCGGGGTACAATCGGTTCACTTCGCTCGCGAAAGTCTCGTTTGAGCAACCAGGTCGATCAGGAGATGACGATGGGTGACGCGTCCCTGGAAATACCGCCCGCCGAATCCGTCTCAGAAAAGCGGCTCGATTCCTGGAAGGAAATTGCGGCCTACCTGAATCGCGACGTGACGACAGTGCAGCGCTGGGAGAAGCGTGAGGGGATGCCGGTCCACCGGCATCTGCATGAGAAGCGTGGGTCTGTGTATGCCCTGCGGCCGGAGTTGGACGCGTGGGCGCGCACCCGCAATCTTCGAGAAACAGAGGAAGATGCGGCGGCGTCCGGATCTGTGGAAGTGCCCGTGGCCGCTGCTCCAGAAGCAAGATGGACGCGCATACTGCTGCCACTGGCTGCTGTCCTGGTGTTGGCCTTTGGCGCGTGCTTCTGGCTTGTGAGGACCGAGTACTTGTGGCGCAACCCTATCCAGAACGCGGAGTTTCAAGTTGTCACGGATTTCGGTGGTGCCGAGCAAGCTGCAGCGGTCTCGCGCGACGGGCATTTCATTGCGTTCCTGTCCAACCGGGACGGCAGAATGGATGTCTGGGTCACCCAGGTTGGTTCAGGGCAGTTCCATAATCTGACCCAGGGCAATGCGCCCGAACTTGCCAACCCAGCTCTTCGCACGCTGGGGTTTTCTCCCGACGGATCTTTGGTTACCTACTGGATCCGCAGGCAGGACGCTTCGCACGGCAGCCGCATCAGCGTTTGGGCGGTGCCCACTCTGGGTGGAGAACCGAGGCCTTATCTTGACGGCGCAGCCGAATTCGATTGGTCTCCCGACGGGTCTCGGCTCGCTTACCATACGCCCGGCCCGGGAGACCCGCTCTTCGTTTCGGACGGGAGCCCCAAGCCGGGAGAGCGTCCGATTTTTACTGCACCGCCGGGACTTCACGCGCATTTCCCTTTGTGGTCTTCCGATGCGAAATTCATCTACTTCGTCCAGGGCTCGTTGCCGGACAAACTGGATATCTGGCGCATTCCCTCTGCCGGCGGAGTACCTGAGCGGATTACATCGCAAAACACACGCGTCATCTACCCCGTTCTGTTAAATCGGCGAACGTTGATGTATCTCGCTACAGACGCGGATGGCTCCGGCCCGTGGCTCTACAGCGTTGACGTAGAACGTCGTATTCCACACCGCCTCGGCCCAAGCCTTGATCGATTCACATCGCTCGCTGCCAGCGCAGACGGTCGCAGGCTTGTGGCGACGGTTGACCATCCCAAAAGAACCCTATGGCGTCTGCAAATCACCGATCCACACGCACGAGTCGCCGCCGCTCCTGTTCCCCTTCCGACCGGTGCCGGTTTTTCGCCGCGGCTGGGCAGCGACTACCTTCTGTACGTATCCGCAGTAGGTTCAGCCGACAGGATATTGAAGCTCAAGGGCGACACCAACACGGAACTGTGGGGAGGCCAGGGGATGCACGTGGTGGGCGGCCCCGCGATCTCTCCTGATGGACGCGATTTCGCATTCACAGCCAAAAAGCAAGATCAGACGCTGCTGTACATTGTTCAAGCCGATGGCACGAATGCCAGAGTGATTACGGATTCACTGAACCTGCAGGGTGATCCCGCCTGGGCGCCTGACGGACAGTCGATCGCATCGGCGGTCGTGGAATCAGGCGTGCCGCATCTGGTTCGCATTCCTGTTAATGGCCGCGCGCCTTCTCTTCTTGTCCCTGAGTTCTCGCTTGATCCGGCCTGGACTCCCGACGGCCAATTCCTTGTATATACGGGACCCGACATTGGTACTACGTTTTCTGTGAAAGCCGTCACCGCCGATGCTGTGGCGCATCCTCTACCCGGGATCGCGCTGACGCGCGGAGCTCGACACATGGCCTTTTTACCTGGAGGACATGCGCTTGTCGTTCTGCGCGGAGAGATTCAGCATAAGAATCTGTGGCTCATCGATCTCGATACGAGCGCCGAGAGGCAATTGACCCAGGTTCCTTCGGATTTCGACATTGAGGACTTCGATATCTCCCCGGATGGCCATGAAGTCGTACTGGCGCGCGCGCAGGAAAGCTCGGATGTGGTGCTCATCAATCTCCCGCGCTGATAAACCCGACTCTTAACCCCCGGGCGCCTACTGCTTTTCGAGGTCGATCTGCTCGTAAGCGTGTTTCGCAATGCCGGCACGGATCTGGGCGGGGGTCTTGCCGGCCTTGGTCATAGCGTAGGCGTAGAAAGCTTCCTGCGCGCAGGTGGAACACTCCGTTCCGTGATAGCCCTCGTAGCAGCTCCGCAGGCTGGTGTGTCCCAGGGCGCGGTCGCAGCGGCAGTTGCAGGGAAGCTGATAGAGCACGTTGCCGATCTTCGCGGCCTCCTGATACACGTGTACCTGCCAGGGGTAGCGGAAGTTTTCGCCGGTGAGTTTCGCCCCGGACAGCATCGGGGGGAGCGCAGCGACTTTGAGCGGGGCCGAGGGGTGGTAAGCCGGCACATCTTCGGCAGGGTTGGACCACTGCGCATAGCTGACGGCGGTGATAGCGAAGACTGCGAAACTCAAAACGTAACGGTGTTTGGCAAGGTTCATCGAAGTAGTGGTCTCTCCTGCTCATTTTAGACCGAAGAAAAGCACAAAAGGAACGTGAGTCCGGAAACAGACCACGGGATGGGGGACGAACTCAGATGGTCTGCGATATGCGCCAGCCCATAATCGATGCGCCAGGCCAGGTGGAAGGATCACGACTGCTGGCTACCTGTGGTGTTTTCAGGCTGACCCTCGACCGGTATCGGTGCGGCCGATCGCTTGTTGGCTTTGTTCTTGTGGTGGCGCACGATATCCGGCCAGAACTCGATCACTTCCGCGCCCACGATGCCCTCGACGGAGACAGTAAGTCCGTCGCTGACAACGTCGCCGAAGGTTCGCTCTGAGGGCGGGTAGTAAGCACGAGAAATGGCCGCTCCGATCATGTTTCCGCCAACATTGGCATAATTTGGGCCCCATTTCCCGTTGTCCCGCTTGCACCAGAAAGTGCTCGCGGCAGCCCATAGAAACCTTTTCATGGGTGCGCCAGTTCCCTTCTGGAAGTAGCGTGGATCTTCGCGCAGGACGACCGGCAGGACGGCGTTTCCGAAGAAGTTGCCTATGAATGCATCGGAATAAGCAGCGCCAAAGCGTTTTGCGTAGCCCTGGGCGCCTTGTCCCCACTCCGGAAAGCTGTCTGAGGCTTGTCCGATACCTGCGACAGCCCCGGCTAGGAGAAATGGCCATGGATCGGTAGAGCTTTTGAAAAACAGCTTGAATTTCTGACCGGGTGAGAGCGGAAGAGCATTCTTATTCGTGGTGGTGTTGAAGGTTGCCATCACTCCCATAACCCGCTGTTTCTCCTGGGCTTTTAGTTGGTCTTCAGCCAGATCGTGCGCGCTTTTCCCGGTGCTTGTCTGCGCATCGGTCGTTTGCTGGGCGGCTGGCGCCTGGACGCTGGTCGATACATCCGATGCAGAAACAGATGCCGGGAGGGGAGCCGAAGGAAGCTCTATGGCATCGGAAGCACGATTTGCAGCCGATTGTTGTGAAGCGATTCTGCCAGGCGAAAGGACAAGAGCAAGAGTGACAACCAATATCAGAGTTCGAAAGAAAAAGACTGAGGGCATCGTTTACCTGACTGAGATGGGCTCGTCCGAGCTGTGGCAAACGCGCGCACAGCTTCAATCCTTGGGTAAAAAACGACCTTGGGTCAAAGCGACTGCAATGCGGACGATCCGATCACCTGTAATATGCTTTGAAGGCGCAAAACAGCACTACCATTGAGATTAACTCTGCTGGTTGGACGATCTTCTTACCTGTACAGATACAGACGCAAAGGTGAGAACATTGAGTACGCGCGATGGGGATGTTTCCCAGCGGGGCGCGTACGAACGTTGGCCAGCCTAAAAGGCAGCAAATGGAACGGGTCGCGACGAAGGTTCTCCCTAACAAAAAAAGACGGCACGAACGGTTAGCTGTTCGTGCCGGGAGGCCAGTGACGCAAACTACTTCCAGCTTTGGCGCGATCAGGAAGACCGCTCTCCATCACTGGAATATCTACACGATACTATAGATTCACCTCGAAGCAAATACAGAATTTGAAATTTTACCGCCATGCGGTATATGAAACCCTTGCTGGAGAAATGACATCTAAAGGCGACCTCGGCGTTTCAGGCTGATGGTCCTGAATCAGGGATTGGGTGGATTGGAAATGATAAGTGATTTTGAATCTTCGGTTTCGCCGCCGGGGAACCCCGGACGGGAAGCCAACCGACGCGGAACGGCTCCGCGTGGCTGGTTGAAGATGGGTGCCGTGGCCGCCGCTTCAGCAGTTCTGGGAGGTTTGGCTGCGGCATGGTTCTACCGCAAGACACTTTCCCAGCTACGCGAAGCGGAACATGCGCTTCCAAATTCCGAATCCAGAATTATTCCGGACGAGTCGGCAGAGGATTTTTGACGCCTGCACCGTTCTGCGTCGCTCTCTGCTGCCCGGAAGAGATTTCCTTTTCGAGGATTTCGCATAGGACATGCCCAGCCAGGATGTGAGCCTCTTGAATGCGGGGAGTGTCACTCGAAGGGACTTCAAATAGAAAATCCGCTGCCGTGGCTATTTTGCCTCCGCCTCTGCCGGTAAACGCCACCGTGACGGCGCCGACCTTGCGGGCAGCTTCAAGGGCTAGAAACACGTTGCGACTGTTGCCCGAAGTGGAGATGGCGACCACCACATCGCCCTTGCGCGCGAGCGTCTCAACCTGGCGCTGGAAGATGTGCTCGTAGCCGTAGTTATTGCTGGCGGCCGTAAGTATCGACGTGTCGGTGGAGAGCGCGATCGACGGGATGCCGGGACGATCAAGACGAAAGCGAACAACCAGTTGACCATTGAGGTGCTGCGCATCTGCCGCGCTGCCGCCGTTGCCGCACCAGAGAATTTTGCCGCCCATGCGAATAGCGAGAACCATTTCAGAGGCGATCTGGTCGAGGACGCGCTGCTGATCGTTGAGGGCCTGGATGATCTGGGTGTGCTCGGCCAGTGCGGCCTGGAAGATATGGGCGCGGTCGGTGGTGAATTCGGGCATCGGCTTTGGGTTCCTGAAGGGGATGGGCCAAGTGAGGCCCACGTCCGGGTTGGGACGCTCCAGCATATTACTCCAGCGAACGAAGGTTTGAGGATTGGAAACTGATCCGGGTCGAAAAAGAGAAATCGGCGGCTTCAAGTGAAAGAAGCCGCCGATGGAGATAGCCGCATTTCGGCCAGTCCGCGCTAGTGGCTGATCATGAATTGGAGCTGGCCGATATAGACGCCGTAAGGTCCGAGCTGGATGGCCTTGAGCGAGGTTGTGCCGGGACCGCCAGGAGTCCTGAGCAGCGTGTTGAGGGAGCCGTCCGGCAGTCCGGGGCCAACCAGGTTAACGGTTTGCGGCTCGGCCGTGAAGTTGAGCGCAACCACAACCGGCGGTGCACCGGCGGCTTCTCTTTTCCAACTCAGTACCTTGGTGTTTTCAGTGTCGAGCACAGTGTCTGCCCCCTCTGAAAATGCGCGATTGGTCTTCTTCAAGCGAATGAGTGTTTCATACCAGGTGAGGAGCGAATCCGGATTTCCCTGCTCCATCTGGACATTGATAGTTTCGTGATTGGGTGGGACGGGCAGCCAGGGCTTGGCATTGGGACCATCGAATCCCGCGTTAGGGCCGGGCGTCCATTGCATGGGCGTGCGCTCGCCGTCGCGGCCCTTCTCTTTGGGCCAGCCGGTGATGCCGACAGGATCCTTCACGTCTTCTTTCCGCGTCGGCGGCGTGGTCTTCATGCCGATTTCGTCCCCGTAGTAGAAGAGCGAAGCACCGCGACTGGCAAACAGGATGGTGGAGATCACGCGTTCGATATCGGTGTCGTGTACGCCGTCGCCATAGCGAGCGTCGATGCGAGGGTTGTCGTGATTGTCGAAGATGATAAGGGGAACGTTATTGCCTAAATCATCTTCAGCGTCTTCAAGTCTTGCGCGGAAAGTGACAACATCCAGTTTATTGATGAAGCCGAGCTGCGTATCCATCGGCAACTGGAACTCAGGGTGCTCGAAAGTTCCGTATTGCTTGAGCAACTCGGCGACGTTAGGCAGATATGTTTCACCAATAAAGACGCGGGTGCCGGGGTACTTGTCGGTAGAGAACTTGTCGGCTTCCTGGCGCATCTCCGACATCACCGCGTGCACTTCAGGCAGATTGTTGGTGCGCGTGTCGTTCAGCGCGATGTCGCCATAAGCGTTCTTGAATGGCTGGCCGTTCTTGTCGAGCAAAACGTCTTCGTCGCGCATCTGGGGATCTTCAAAGAGCGTAGTAATCGCATCGAAGCGGAAGCCTGCCACGCCCTTCTTGAGCCAGAAGGCGAGGATATCTTTAAAGGCCTGGTGGACCTTGGGATTGTTCCAGTTGAGATCGGGCTGCTGGATATAGAACTTGTGGTAGTAATATTGGCGCGTCTTGTCATCCCACTCCCACGCGGAGTGTCCAAAGTCGGATTGCCAGTTATTCGGCGGTTGGCCTTTGTCGGTCGCGGTTTCACCTTTGCCGTCGTGCCACATGTACCAGTCTCGGTAAGGATTGTCTTTGGATGAGCGCGACTGCAGGAACCACTTGTGCTTGTCAGAGGTGTGGTTCATCACCATGTCCATGAGCACGCGAATGTGGCGCTTGCCGGCCTCCGCAACCAGGCGATCAAAGTCGGCCATGGTGCCGTACTTGGGATCGATGGCCTCGTAGTCGGAGATGTCGTAGCCGAAGTCCACCTGCGGAGAGGGATAGCAGGGCGTTAGCCAGATGGCGTCGACACCGAGTTCCTTCAGGTAGTCGAGATGCGCGGTAATCCCCTTCAAGTCGCCAATGCCGTCGTTGTTGGAGTCGGCGAAACTGCGGGGATAGATCTCGTAGAACACCGCGTTGCGCCACCAGTTTTTCTCATTGGAAACACTGAGGTCTGGAGACTGGGCCATTGCCTTGCCGAGGCAGATGGTCAACATTAAAGCTGCGGTCGTTGCGGTGAAGACTTTCCTGATCCAATGCATTGCGCTCTCCTAGTCCCTGGGGCCGTCGTTTCTCTGAAGACGTGCGTCGACGAACCCCGATTCCGATGCTCTTGAAATGGCACCGGTGTGAACAGGGCAAAACTAACACAATCGGCGGGGGTTGGGGGAGTTCAATGTGGGACAGAGCGCGGTGGGAAAGGATGAGCGCTGAAGCTTTGAGTTCGTGCGGATCGCTGGAACGCATGGGGTCATCGCTTTTCCACCCAAGGCGCGATGAACCTGCCCCTTGGAAGGGGCGCCGCGCTATTGAATCTTGGCGACAATCGCCCCAAAGGGCGGCAATTTCACCTGCAGGGGCGAAACCGGTCCGGGAGGCAGCGCCGTCGAACTGTACAGCGGAACCATCGTGGCTGCAGGCAGAATGCCATATTCGTCCACCTTGAATCCCCACCTGCGTTGCTGAGCGCTCATATTCAGAACCACGAGAACGGTCTCTTTTCCGGTTGTGCGCAGGAAGGCGAAGACATCGGGATCGTTGCCGATACTCACTTGTGCGCCCTCGCGGAGCGCGGGTTCCGATTTCCGAAGCGACAGCAACTTTTTGTAGGTGTTCAGAATCGAATCGGGATCCTTGCTTTCTGCTTCGACGTTGTATTTGCTCGCGCTGGGCGGGATGGGCAGCCATGTCTTGGTCGCTGTGGAGAATCCGGCATCAGCTGAGTCGTCCCACTGCATCGGCGTGCGTTCGCCGTCGCGGCCTTTTTCCTTGGGCCAGCCGAGTTTGCCGATAGGGTCGTGTACATCTTCAACACGCGCTGGATCGGTGGTACGCATGCCGAGTTCTTCGCCGTAGTACATCTGCGGCGTGCCTCGCGTGGTCAATTCGAGAACGGCCATTAATTTGGCGATCTGGTCGTTGTGTTCGCCATCGCCGTAGCGGTCCCATTGCCGCGGCTGATCGTGATTCGAGAAGAAATACTCGGGCTGGCCGTGTGCGGAGTTGTTTTCGATTTGATTGAAGAGTTCGCGAAAGCGCGGCGCCGAGAGCTTGTTGACGTCGGCGATCTGAAAGTCCATCGGCAGCTGCACTTCGTCGCCATTGCCGTACATCTTCGCCAGCGCCTGCACATTGGGCTCATCGGCCTCGGTCACGAGAACAGGGTCGCCGGGATACTTGTCGACCACGCTGCGGACTTCTTTCAGCACGTCGTGTACCTGGGGCAAGTCGTCGGTGTATTTGTGCTGGATGTTGCGATCGCCATAGGCATTATGACCGGGCAAATAGGGATCGTCGTGCAGATTCGGATCTTCGTAGAGGCGCGAGACGGCGTCGATGCGGAAGCCGGCGACGCCGCGCTTCATCCAGAAATCGAGCACGCCATCCATGGCCTTGTGAACCTCCGGATTGCGCCAGTTGAGATCAGGCTGCTGCACATAGAAGTAGTGATAGTAATACTGCCGTGTCTTCTCATCCCACTGCCACGCGGAGTGGCCGAACCACGACTGCCAGTTGTTGGGCGGCTCGCCCTTATCCGCCGCCGTTTCACCCTTGCCATCGCGCCAGATGTACCAGTCGCGCTTGGGGTTGTCGCGGGAAGAACGCGACTCTAGAAACCATTTGTGCTGGTCGGAAGTGTGGTTGATCACGTAGTCCATGATCACGCGGATGTCGCGCCTCTTCGCTTCAGCGACAAGGTTGTCAAAGTCGGCCATGGTGCCGTAGAGCGGATCGATGGCGGTGTAGTCAGAAATATCGTAGCCGTAGTCGATACCCGGCGAGGGATACATCGGCGTAATCCAGATGGCGTCGATGCCGAGGTCGTGCAGATAGTCGAGGCGCGACGTGATGCCCTTGAGGTCGCCCACGCCGTCGCCGTTCGAGTCCTGAAAACTGCGCGGGTAGATCTCGTAGATGACCGCGTGCCGCCACCACTCCGGCCCTGTTGGCTGGTCTTTTTCAGCCTGGGCGATTGAGGTTGGTGCGGCGGTCTGCGCGGATGCGTCGGGTGCAAGCGCTCCGATGGATACACCGAAAGCGCATGTTGCGATTGCGGCTAAAACAGATTTGGTCCAGTACATTGCGGGTCCCTCATTTTACTTCCGCCACTCGTAAAATCGGCGGCGGTGTGAACACGCCAAAGTATCATATGGCGCGGCGCCTGCGAAATCGATGCTGGCAGCCGCCGTTTGTCGCATCCGGCAAAGCCACCAATGCGCACGATTCCCTATTGTCTTTGGGTTGTCTTGAGTTCACCAATATAGACACCATACGGGCCGAGCGAAATGCTCTTGAGCGCAGCGGGATCCTTTGCGCCGGGGCTTTTCAGCAGCGTCGTCATTGGGCCGTCGTGCAGCCCGGCGCTAACCAGGTTAACGGTTTGCGGTTCCGCCGTGAAATTCACGGCAACAATGACCGACGGCCTGCCTGCTATCTCGCGCTTCCAGCTTAGAACCCTGGTGTTCTCAGTATCGAGCATGGCGTTGGCGCCGCTTTCAAGCGCCGGGACAGTCTTCTTGAGTCGAATCAGGCTCCGGTACCAGGCCAGCAGCGAGTCCGGATCGCGCTCTTCTGCAGCAACATTGATGGTTGCCGCGCTCGGCGGAACCGGAAGCCATGGCGTGCCTTCACTAAACCCCGCATTCTTATTTGCGTCCCACTGCATCGGTGTCCGCTCGCCATCGCGACCTTTGAATCTTGGCCAGCCTGCGACTCCTGCCATTCTGTCCCGGACGTCCTCGACCCGCGTCGGAGGCGTGGTCTTCATCCCAATCTCGTCACCGTAGTACATCAGCGACGTACCACCGCTGGCGAAGAGAATTGTGGAAAGAACGCGCTGAATCTCTACGTCGTGGATGCCATCGCCAAAACGGGCATCCAGTCGCGGACGGTCGTGATTGTCGAAGACAATTAACGGAGTATTGCCATCGATCTCCGTCTCCGCCTCCATGAGCTTTTGGCGGAACGATGCTACGTCAAGCTTATCGATAAAGCCGATCTGCATATCCATGGGCAATTGAAACTCCGGTTTGGCCCGACTGCCATACCACTTCAGAAGGTCCGCATTGTTGTGCGGAAAAACTTCGCCGATCATCACGCGCGACTCTGGAAATGCGGCTGTATCAAAGGAATCGATTCGGGCCCGCATCTCCTGGATTACCGTATGCACAGCGGGCAAATCGGATGTCTTGGTGCGTTCGTGCATCGGATTGCCATTCCTGTCCAGGATCGGTTTTCCATTCTTGTCCATGGCCGGTGCTTCATCTGTAAAATTCGGATCCTCATAAAGCGCGGCAACCGCGTCAAAACGGAATCCGGCAACGCCCTGCTTCAGCCAGTAGCCAAGGATGTCCTTGAACTCCTCATGCACTGCGGGGTTGTACCAGTTCAGGTCAGGTTGATGAGCGGAGTACGCGTGATAGTAATACTGGCGCGTGGTCTCGTCCCAGGTCCAAGACGAGCGGCCGACGAAGCCCCAGTTATTAGGCGGGCCACCGGGATCGGTGGCTGTTTCACCCTTGCCGTCGTGCCACACATACCAGTCCCGATAGGGATCGGTGCGTGAAGAGCGCGATTGAACAAACCACGCATTCATGTCAGAGGTGTGATTCATCACCATGTCCATGATCACGCGGATATGGCGTTTGTTCGCCTCGGCCATCAACCGATCGAAGTCCGCCATGGTGCCGTATTCGGGGTTGATGTCGCGGTAATCGGAGACGTCGTACCCGACATCGAAATTCGGGGATGGGTAGACTGGCGAGAGCCAGATCGCATCGACGCCAAGTTTCTGAAGATAATCCAAATGCTCCGTGATGCCGTTCAAGTCACCGATGCCGTCACCGTTGGTGTCTTGAAAGCTTCGCGGATAGACCTGGTAGATGACAGCGTGCCGCCACCACTCGGACTCGGTAGGTCGCGCAGGCTGACGTGATGATTGCGCGGTGGTTGGATGTGCGTTTTGCGCGGCCGCGGCATTTGCGATCGCTCCGATCGACATACCCAGCGCACATATCGCAACTGCGGCTACAACAGATTTGGTCCAGTGCATTGCGGGTCCCTCCGGTTTGGTTCCGCTGCTCGTAAATGCGGCAACGGTGCGAACAGGCAAAACTATCACAGAGGGGGCTACTGATAGACGAGAGGCTTTTTAGGAATGAACGCACTGCGCGTTCATTGGCGATGTCTGGGTCAGACAGAACTCACCAATCATGTCAGCAGCTTTTATCCTCATTGCGCATCGCGGAAACTTGCACTAACTCACTCGGGGTGAACCTCGGCCCTGGGCGGCAGCAGCCAAAGGACAGCAACAATTCCGATCAGCGCCAAAGATGCAGCAGGTCGGTAGTACGCAGCGGGAATCGCTGCGAGATACAGCAAAACAGATGCGATCTGCTTGCCCCAGCTTGCGTGCGCAGGCGCCGCACTTTGCGCCCGTATCCGACTCCACAGCGCCATAAACCCGAGCCCCGGCAAGATGCTGACCGCAGCGTAGAGCGCGGTGGTGAACGAGGAAAGCCCCTTGACGCCGACCCAATCCGTGGCGAACGGAAACAGCGAGAGACAGAACAGAAACATCAGGTTGGCCCACAAAATACCGTGACTCACCGTCTCCACTTCGTCGACCAGATAGTGATGGTTCACCCAGTAAATTCCGATCTGCACGAAGGTAAGAAGATAGAGAAAGATAGTAGGCAGCACGGCGCGCAGACCGGCGATACCATCCAGCGCAGGCACCTTCAGCTCCAACACCATAATGGTGATGATGACCGCGATCACGCCGTCAGAGAACGCCTCCAGACGCCCTGGACTGAGGTTTCTGCTCACTGTGCTGCCTGCCTGAATCCCGTAGTCGCCATCATCGCGACATGACGGTTGAATTCTGTGCGATCAGCATCGACTCGAGTATCTGGTCGGACACTTCTTTTACCGCCGCGGGTGAATGCGCCAGGAACAGCGTGTTGGTCTTGTCGCTTTCGCCAATCGACTTCAGCGTATCGAAATACTGCGTGACCAGCACCAGCTGCATGACATCTTTCGGCGTGGCGCCTTCAACGGCTTTCTGGAACTGCTCGATGGAGTTCTGCAGGCCTTCGACAATCGCCTTGCGCTGGTTGGCAATTCCCTGCCCCTGCAGCGCTTTGCTCTCGGCCTCAGCTTCAGCTTTTTTGACGACAAGAATCTTATCGGCCTCGCCGCGCGCCGTTGCAGCCACCTGCTCGCGCTGCGCCGCGTTGATGTCGTTCATCGCCGACTTGACCTTCGCATCGGGAACGATGTCGGTGACCAGCACGTTGACGATCTCGTAGCCAAAGGCAGCCATATCGGAGTCGAGCTCCTGCTTCACCGCGGCGGCAATACTGGATTGCGACGCAAACACTTCGTCGAGCGTCATGCCCGGAACATGGCCGAGAATCACCTGTTCGACGTACGACTTGATCTGCGCCACGGGATCTGAAAGCTTGTAGAACGCATCATAGACGCGCTCGGGCCGCACGCGATTCTGCACTGAGATAGGGATGGTGACGAAGACGTTGTCTTTGGTCTTGGTCTCCATAGTGAGCGTGATCTGGTTGACGCGAAGGCTGACGACGCCGGAAACGCTATCGAGATATGGCGCTTTCCAGTTGAGCCCGGCTTCCGCGACGCGAAGGAATTTCCCGAAGCGTGTCAGGACGGCGACCTCGGCGGTGCTCACGGTAAAGAAGCTGCCCAGAATGAGCGAGAGTGCAATGATGGCAACAATCGCCAACAGGATCAGGAGAACCAGGTCCATTGGAGCCTCCGCAACACTGATAAGTGAAATCTGCGGAGAATTATACAGACCGGCAAGAAAGGCTGGATGACACCTTTGGGCAGGGCGTTTCGTCACCGCGCACGGTCATGCTATTGGGTGCCGGGGCGCTGCGGATGGGTGCCGCCGGAGTGCCCTGAGTCGTAGCCGAATTGCGGCTTGTCGCGGGTGCCGGCAACGTAAATGGGAATCTCCGCTCCCGCTCCATCCTTTTTGAAGAAGCGGTCGGCAGGCTTCAGCAAGAATCCTTTCCAGCCTCCCACCATCTTCGAGACCGTCGCCTCCATCTTCGCCGTACCGGTGAAGTCGAGCATCCCGCCTTCTGTGCGATAGGTTCCGTGCATATGGATATCAGCGCCGGGAACCGTATACAGGATCGATGGCAGCGTGAGCACGCCGCCATCGAGAGTGAAATCCCCTTCAATGTGCGACTTGATCGGGTCGGAATCGTTGTCCGACTTCAATTCATCGGGCTTCCCCTGCCCGCGCAAACTCAATTCTCGAATCCGCTTCTGCACCGGCAAACTGGTAAATTCGGCATCATCCAGCACAAAATGCCCATTCAGTGCGATGCGGTGGCTTACAGGCTCCTTCCCCGGCGGGATGTGGAGATGCGCCTTCACCTGTATCGCTCCATCGAGGACAGGCGTCGGCGAATCCGTGGCAAGGCGCAGGAAGTCCTCAATCCTTGCACGGTCCACATTCACATCCAGCGCAATATCGTGCCCGATGCTGTACAGCCGGCCGTCGTCACCGGCCTTCAGCACGCGCACGATCTGCCCGCTCGCGGTAAAGTGCGATCCGGCCAGAGTTGCATCAACAGGTTCGAGCCACGTATCGCCATTCGTTCCATCGACGCGCGCGTGAAACGTAGTTTTGAGCGGCATGGTGTGGCCGGTATGCGTGAGTTGGAAGTCGGGGGTCTCGGTTTGACCGTCGACAATCAGATCCCGAAGCGTTCCCTGGTAGCGGCCGGTGGAATTGAGGATACCGGCAATGCCTGTGAAAACGGAGAGATCGGCGTGATTGAAGGTGTAGTCGCCGTGAACGGCGCTGCTACCCGGATCATCGACGATCCAGGGACCAAAGCTGCCCGTGGTGTGGATCACTCCAGGCGGCTTGGGGTTTTCAAGCTGTGCTTCGAAGGCCATGGGAGCGCCCGAGCGCACGTTCCTGAGACGGAAATGGTTGATAACAAATTCGAGCGGCAGCTTGTTCGGCTTGTCCGTCTCGAGAGCGAAGCGCGCGTCGGTACAGTCGACGGCATCGACCACAACGCTGACATGGAGCGAGTTCGACGGAGATGGTTTTGCGTTCCCGGCTTCGAGCGCTCTCTGCATATGCGAGCGCGGAGGAAAACGAACGTCAAGGCCCTTGAGACGAATCTGCGTGATGTGAATTGGCTTCCCTGCCGGGTACCGAAGCGGCGCATGGAAGTGGAACTCGGCGAGTTGGATGAGCGGTTGAAGCGGCGGGTTGGGTTCCGGAACGTGAACCCCTTCAACGTCAGCCGGCGGCCAGATGCGAAGACCTTTCCCCTCGCCCCAGACGCCCCACTCGCCGCGCAGCGTGTTGCCCAGCGAAAGATGGAAGCTATCGAGTTCGACGCGGGCGTGAAAGCGGTCAGAGAGGGCCTGCACCAATTGCTGTCGCACAAATGGCTCGGCGCGGTGTGCGGCGATGTCAATGAAGATGCCAACGGCAACCAGGAGCGCGAGTATGCAGCCGCCCACCCAAAATGGCCAGCGGGGCAGGCGTCCAAGCGCGTTTCTGTTCTGAGTAAGCTCCATCTTTGAGGTTGGATGCCTATGTCTCGCCATAAGCGCTCATTTTCTGATTAGACGGCCAATGAACTAGACTTCTTGGCAACGATGGATACGAATATTGAGAACCTGGTGAAGCTGCAAGCTGTAGAACTGGATCGAAGCCGGCTGATGCAAATCGCCCGGGCTTTGCCCGCCGAAATTCACCAGTCCGAATCCGCCCTGGCCGCTATGCAGGCAAAGACGGCTGCAGCAGCCGACGCGCTGAATCGCGAAGACTCGCTGCGCACCCGGCTGGAACGCGAAATTACGGGCCACCGGCAGAAGGCGGAGCGCTACAAGGCGCAACAGGACAGCGTAACCACGCCTGCACAGGCCTCAGCCATTGAGCACGAGGTGCAGTTTGCCCAGGCCGAAATTGACCGGCTTGAAACTGAGGAATTCGCCAGCCTTGAGCGGACTGAAGCGCAGGAGGCGGCGCTGGCCACGGCACGAGCCCGGGTAGAAGAACTGGCTGGGATATTGGACAAGACGAAGCAGCGCGTTGCGGCCAGCCTGCACGAACTGGCCCAGCAGCAGGCCGCGCTTGGCGTCGAACGCGAATCACTGCGCAAAGAGATTGCACCGGAACTGCTCGCGCGCTTCGACAGAATCGCCGCCAGCCGCGGCACGGGACTTGCGCGGGTTGACAACCAGCAGTGCATTGGTTGCCGCATGGGCGTGCGCCCGCAGATGTGGAACCAGTTGCGCGAGGGCGAATTGCTGACTTGCGACAGTTGCGGACGGTTGCTCTATTGGGATCCGGCCATGGCGCCTGCGCCCAAGACGCCGCAGCCGGAACCTGTAGCCGAGACGGGCCGTGCGATTCGAAAGCCCAAGCACGCGGGGGCGTAGGCTCTCCCCAGCGGCTGTGGAACGTTGCGATGCGCGGACGCGGATTGCGTTAACGGTGCATCCGAATTCAAGATGACAGACCCGGAGAGCGGACGTTGAAACGCGTGTGCGTGGACATGGATGAAGTAATGGCCGATACCCTGGCCGAGCACCTGCGCCGCTATAATCAGGCATTCGAAGAGGACGTCACGGTCGACGATCTGGCGGGTAAGGGTCTGTGGGAGATCACGCCCCAGGATCGCCAGAAGGAATTGCGCGCGTTCCTCGATGCGGAAGACTTCTTTGAAGACTTGCCGTTGATGCCGGACTCGCAAGAAGTTTTGAAGCAGCTTTCATCGCGCTTTGAGATCTTCATCGCCACCCAGGCCATGGCGGTGCCCAACTCACTGGGGCCCAAGTATCGCTGGCTGCAGCGGCACTTCCCTTTTATTCCGCCAACGCATTATGTCTTCTGCGGCGACAAGCGCATCTTGCGCGCCGATTACCTGGTGGACGATCTGCCCAAGAACCTGATGCGTTTTGAAGGGCAGGGATTGCTGTACACCGCTCCGCACAACTTGACAGCAACGGGATTCATACGTGTGAACAACTGGCAGGAGGTCGCGGGATACTTCGCCGCGATTCCGGAATCGGCTGAAGACTGATCATTTGGCGGAATGGTCGTGCTCTTCCGCCGACCATTTTGGTCCGATCAGGGAAATCGTGAGAACGGCGCCGCCTTCAGAGATAGGGCCTGTTTCGCGCAGAAATGCCGGCAACTCGCCGCCTTCGATACTCAGATAAATGTCCGGCGGCTGCTTGCCGATGACGGGCGCGATGATGCCTGCAATGCCGCCCAATAAGATTTTGATCTCGAAGACCATCGCTTTATGGGGAAAGCCGGCGAGATAGAAAGTCTCGGGAGCCTGGGGCAGAATGTCGAGGGTGACGATGCGCGGCTTGGGAGTGGCAACAATCATGGAAACCTTGGTTTCGCCAGCATCCGGAGAGACGTTCTTGATCACCGGCGTGACCACGCCGTTGTACAGATCGGTCGGCATCTTGATGTGGTCGGTTCTAACTTCGTCCTTGCCATCTTTGCCGCGGGAGCGTGAGACCACGACACCCTTTGAAACATCGATGGTCATATCGAGCGGGTGGGGAAAGTAAGGGCCCTTTTGAATATGTCGATCCGAGATGAGCCGGAAGACACCGCGCTGGGTATAGACAGTGGTCTCTTCGTCGAGCGATCCATCTTTGAAGTGAAAGGTCAGATGAGCGGTCACATGATCGCCGCGCACGATTTCGATGAGATCGCCGTCCGCCAGCACCTCACCCTGTTCCGTGGCCAGGGAAAGAAAGCCGTGCACAGTCCCCTCACGATGTCGTACTGCGACCGGCTCTGCCGCGACAAGGATTGAGAAGGCGAAAACCAACATGGCGGCGCATTGGCGGCATCGAAAAGGGAAATTCAGGCTCGTTCTGCTTTGCAGGCGCACCGCTTTGTAGATGGCCTCGACGATGAAGCCGTTGCCTTGGAGCAAGATACGATTTAAGCGCGGACGACGCATACACCCTCCCCGTTCAGCTTGTTCAAGGAGAGTCGATTGTTGATACTGGTTGAACGGGCCTCGAGGGTGGCAAGCGAACCCTGCTTCAAGTCGCACATTCTGTTTGGTCGCGTACGCCCGCAACTTGTCAGGAAGGCAACCCCCATGCGAATCTCCGACACCGTTTCGATCGCAAGCGCACTCCTTCTGTTGGTTACTTGTGGCGCGGCACAAACAGCCCCCGTGACCACCGCAACTGCGTCAAGCAGCACCACCGCGAACAGTGCGTTCACACCCACGGCACCATCTGGCATACTTCAGCGCTCGCTCGAAGAAGTGCAGCAGACCATCGGCGGACTCAAACTGGACAAGTGGAAGCGCGGCTCGGTGCGCGATGAAGCGGGCACCAATGTCGATGCCATCCAGCGCGATATGCAGGGAACTCTCCCCTCCCTCTTGAAAGAGGCTGATTCCGCGCCCGGTACTCTGAGCAAGGTGCTTCCAGCTTCGCGCAACGTTGACGCGCTCTATGACGTGCTCTTGCATGTGGTGGAAGCCGCGCGGGTGGCAGCGCCCGGCGATCAGGTGGGTGAGTTACAGACGACTTTGGCGGATCTGGAAAAGGCGCGCGTCCGACTCGGAAACCAGTTGCAGCAGACGGCGGCCATGCAGGAGAAACAGATTCTGGATTTACGGACTACCGTGCAGACACAGGCCGCGTCGTTGAAAGCGGCAGCGACTCCGCCTCCAGCTCCCAAGTGTCCAGTGGCGCCCGCACCTGCAAAAAAGAGGCGCCCGGCTGCGAAAAGCACCACCAAAAAACCCGCCGCCGGAACCCCCGCCAATCCCCCCGCGAAGACTCCGTGAGGCTCTTGAAAGCCGTCCTAGCTTCCGGCTGGTTCGCGCACACCCAGCACGCCTCGTCCGGCGACTGCTCGCTGCACCAGCGTTGCACCGCTCCCCGACCGCAACAGGGTCACAGGCTGGGTGGCCGGCGGCTGGTGCATGGTTACAATCAGGACATCGGCCGGCTTCTTGCCTGCACAAACATAGGAATGAGGTGTGCTTGAGTCGAAGTACACCGCATCGCCCGGCCCCAGCGTGCAGTGGTGCTCGCCGTGGTGCAGTTCGAGTTCGCCCTCGAGGATGTAGAGAAATTCGTAGCCGGGATGCATGTGCGCACGCGGCTCCTTCGTTCGCTCGAGCGGTATGAATTCTGCGAAGTAGGGGTCCATGTGCCGGTCGGGCACCATGTAGCCGAGGCTCTCAAAAAAATAGGTGGGCTCGTCCACGCCGGTCTGCGGAAGACGCACGCGTTCCTTGCGGCGATGTACGCGAAACATCGACTGGGGCTCGGCCTCAAAAAAATACGAGAGATCTTTTGAGAAGACCATCGCAATACGTGCGAGATTGCGCAAAGTGGGGACCACGCGCCCGGTTTCAAGCTGCGATAGAAAACTCGCGGAGAGGCCCGTGTGCTTACCCAGTTCCACCAAACCCATCGACTTCTTCAGCCGCAAACGCTTGATCCGCTCGCCAATATGCTTTTCGGCGATGAACTTTTCCGTGGTTTCGGTATCCACTTGCGACTTGTGCGTTTCTTCGTTGCGAGCCACTGCTTCGGTCATCAGCCCTCCAGGGAAAAGATGAGCGCTTTTTACCCCAATCAAAACCTATTCCCATGCTACCAAAGTCATGTACTCTGGGCAAACGGGCAAAGTTCCTTGCACCCTGGAGGAACGCCAATGCTTTCAATATGGATTCCACAATCGCTTCCGGCGGAATTATTCTGAGCGGCGCTTCGGGAATGCTGGGCGCGGCTCTGCATCGGACGCTCTCCGCGAGGGGAACTTCGACCCTTCAGTTAGTGAGACGGGGACCGGTGATCGAAGGACAACTGCAATGGAATCCAAGTAATGACTGCCCGGTCGAAAATTCTGCTCCCCTGGAAGGCGCGGCGGCGGCAATTCATCTCTCCGGGGCAAGCGTCGCCGGGCGTCGCTGGACAGTCGCCTACAAGCAGGAAATGGCTGCCAGCCGGGTCGACTCCACACATCGGCTGGCGAAGGTGCTGGCCTCGCTGCACCATCCCCCGAAGGCTTTTCTGGTGGCCTCGGCAATTGGAATCTACGGAAACCGTGCCGATAATGTGCTGGACGAGATGTCGGCGCCCGGTCAGGGTTTTCTAGCCGATCTGTGCAAGGGGTGGGAAGCAGCCGCAGAACCGGCGGTTCGGGCGGGAATCCGGGTTGTTCATCTCCGCTTCGGCGTGGTGCTTGGACCGCGCCATGGAGCGCTCCAGCAGATGCTTCCTCCATTTCGCCTCGGCCTCGGAGCGCGTCTCGGCAGCGGACGCCAATGGATGAGCTGGGTCGCCCTGGCGGATGTGGTGGCGGCCATTCTCTTTGCGTTGGAGAGCCCCGGCCTGTCGGGTCCGGTAAACGTGACCGCTCCCAACCCGGTAACGAACGCCGAATTCACCCAGGCCCTGGGACGGCAATTGCACCGGCCGGCGTTTCTGGCCGTACCGGCATTCGCGTTGCGCATCATGTTTGGACAGATGGCCGACGAGGCGCTGCTCGCCAGTGCCCGCGCGCTCCCCGCGAAGCTGCAGGCAGCCGGATTTCACTTTTCCTTGCCGACGATTCAAAGCGCATTGCGTGAAGCGCTTCGCGGGTGAGGCCTCACTGACCCATCCAAACGCAATACGCGCTTCGATCGAGCGTCCCAACCTGCCGGGACTTACCTGCGCCCCTGGATTACCCGCTGACTGACGTTGCCGCCCTTATTGCCAAGCTTCTTTGCAGCCCGGCGCAGGGCGATCTCATGCATTTCCTTGCCGATCTTCGATCTGTTGATCGCCACCTGCATGATCAGGTTGATGATGTTTCCCGTGATCCAGTAGAGCGCCAGTCCCGAGGCGAAATGCCACAGGGTGAACCCCATGATCGCGGGCATCATGATCGCCATCATGCGGCGCTGCGCCGGGTCCATGCCGGGCGACGGCGTGATGAACTGCACCAGGAACATCGTGCCGATGATCAGAATCGGCAGAAGATGCAGCGGGTCGGGCATCGAGAGATCGGTGAGCCAGAACCAGTGCGCCTGCCGCAGCTCGACGGCATTCAGCAGCACGCGATAGTACGCGAAAAAGAGCGGCATCTGCAGCAGCATGGGAAGACAGCCGCCGTACATGTTCACGCCCTCTTCTTTCATGATGGCCATCTGCTCGGCCTGCATATCGGCGCGCTTGGGATCGTTGATCTTCAGGTTGGCGTACTTCTTCTTGATCCCATCGAGCCTGGGCTGGATGCGCATCATCTTCAGCGACGACTTCATCGTCCAGATACGCGTGGGCAGCAGCACCAGGTTGAAGACGACGGTGACGATGATGATGGCCCAACCCCAGTTGTATTTTCCCGGCCCCATCATGTTGTGCAGCGCCCGCAACGCAAGATACAGAGGCTTGGCGAGGATGCCCCACCAGCCGTACTGGATGAGCGATGAGAGCGCCTCTCCGGTGGGCTTGCCGTCAGCACCGGTGGCGTGGATGGAGTTGAGGATGCTGGTCTCTTTCGGACCCGCGTACAGGCGCAGATTCGTGTCGCCGCTCTGGTCGCCGACAGCAAGACCAATCACGTCCGCCGGCTTTTTGGCGCTGTTCGGGTCGCTGAGGTCGCCGGGCAGATCGATGGTGTGGTGAAGCGTGACCACCGTGGAGCGCGATGGAGCTTCCGGCATGAACGCTGCCGCAAAGTAGAGATCCATGACCCCGGCGTATTCGAAGGGCTGATCGAGCGTGGCATCCCCGCTCACCTTCTTGGCTGCCAGCGTGTCCTGTTTGCCGTCGATCGACCACGCAAGCTGTGACTGCGTGGGCACCAGGAACGTAGTGCGCTTGCCGCTTGCGGCTAGGAACTCTTCCATATCGCCGAGTCCGGCCGGCCAAGCCAACAGCGCGCGCACAGGAACACCGTTCTGCTTCACTTCAACGTGAGCACTCACCACATAACTTGTGTCGAAGCTGAAGGTCTTGACCACATCGAGACCTCCGGCAGCGTAGTGGAAGGTGACGGAATTGGGCGCAAGCAGCTGCCCTGTCGCCGAGGCCTCGTAAAGAGCCGAGTTGAGCTGCGTGGTCAAGTTGTTGTCATAGGTAAAGAGCGAGAGCGGCAACCCGAAACGGCTCGCTGCCTGCTGCTGAACCATGTCGAGTGGCTTGCCGCTGGAGTCTGTAAAGCCTTTGAGGATCCAATGCTCCACCTGCGCGCCCTTGTTGGTGAAGGTGATCCGAAACTTCTCATTCTCGATGGTGGTCGTTGTTTCCGCCGCGGCGCTCACGCTCGCGACCGGACCAGCGAAACTGGTCGAGACTGTTCGTCCAACATCTCCAGAACCTTGAGACGGCGTCGATGCCGGCTGCTGCGCGGCCTGTTGCTGAGTTGGCTGCGTCTGGCTGGCAGGAGCATTCGCCGCCGGCTTCTGGAAATACTGATAGACCATCAGGGCCGCAAGGGCCAGAAACGTAAAGAGGATGAGGCTGCGAAAATCGCCGCCGCCGGGGCCGCTGCCGCCGGAACCCTGCGACTCGAGATTGGGATTACGAATTTCTGGCAAAGGTAACTTCCTGTCCTAAATAAGCGGCGCACCGAAGGGGAGCCGCTCTTTCTATGGTAATGGTTCGTGCGGCAGATGCGTCGCGTGTCGTACGGGCGGCACAGTGTCCAGGCCCCCGCGGCTGAATGGATGGCAGCGCAGAAGCCGCCAGATCGCAAGTCCCGTCCCACGGACAGGGCCGTGCGTTGCAATCGCGATGGTTGCGTACTCCGAGCACGTGGGCACAAAACGGCATCCCCCACCGGAGCCAAGCGAGTGCAGCGCCGGCGACAGCCAGCGGCGGTAGAACGCGAGCATGGCCAGAAGAATGCGCGTCATCAAACGGGCTCTGCCTTGCCGGGCCGCGGAACTTGATTCGGGTTTGCGCGAGACTGTTCGGCATTTGCCTGCTGGAGAATACGCACAATCTCGGCATCCAGTTTCGTGAATTCGAGCGTTAGCACCGAACGGTGCGGATGCAGGATGAGATCGCAGCCGGCCGGCAACTCTGCGACATGCCGCCGAAGCACCTCGCGTAGCCGCCTCTTGATGCGATTGCGTTCGTGCGCAGGCCCAAGCACCTTGCCAACGGTGAGACCGACACGCGGAGCAGTCGCCTCCGCTTGCCGCGCCAGGAACCAGCTCATCGAGGCCGAACGATGCTTGCGCCCTTCCGCATAAACCCGCTGGTAGTCCGCATGCTTGCGCAGACGCGACCCCGCCAGAGTCCCGCCTACCGCGAGCGCAGCAGCCGCGGCTCGCGCTGGCAGCGCAACGGAATCCTGCTCAGGCTTGGTAGAGATGCTCATCGCAAACTGAAAGGATCTCGGCCAGAGAATGATAGGCTCTGGGAACCTGCTCCAGCCGAAACAATACGGCGGGAAGGACTTAGTCGCGGAAGCCGGCGCTGACTGAGACACGCTTACGGCCGATGGCGCGGCGACGGCTCAGCACGGCTGCTCCCGACTTGGTCTTCATACGTGAGCGAAAGCCGTGCGTCTTCGAGCGGTGACGCCGGTTGGGTTGAAATGTGCGCTTGGGCATAAAAATGCGCTCCTGTTTCCTGTCTGAAATCGTAGCCTGAACGGCAAGTATTAAGTATATCGAAGGTTGGCTCTGGAATCCAGCCGGGGCCTCTTCGCCGGTAACCATGAGGAACGAGTCGAACATTTCGCGGGAACCTCGATACAAAAAGCCATCTCGTAAAAAACTCTGCCCGGCATCGTCGAAAAACGCGACGCGCTCCCCGCATCCAACCCCGATAGAGCTCGACAGAAACAAAATCGGAATAGAGTTTTGCGATCGAAACGCAAAAATTTTGATCGCTTGTCTTCTGTTTCACCGTCGGTGGTGCAACCTTCGCCTTGTTCCCAAAAGTTATGTGAAAGAGGCATTGCAACACACCTCAAATGTGCTACCATCGGGACCGTTCAAGAAAGTTTCCGAGCGTCCCACGGAGTGAAGTTCAACCCGTGCCTCGCAGCATTATTCCGAGGCAGACCAACGGCCACAAGGCAAGTTCTCAATACGCGAATGTGGGTGAGGAATGCTCACTCACTGCGTGAGCCATTGTCTTAACCCCGCGGTTGAAACTCACACGGCAGTAGACAGGTGGCGCCGGCAAGGATTCGCTCGATGGCATTCGCAATTTCGCCGGCTTCGGCTCTCAATCCCTGGCTGCAGATTCTCGCAGCCCTGGAAAAGAAGGTTATCCGCCAGTCGTTTGAGACGTGGCTGAAACCCACCCGCTTCAGCCATGCCAATGGCCGCACACTCTACGTCCGTGTTCCGTCCAAAGAGTTTCAACACATCGGTGATAAGTATGGCGACCTGATTCAGGAAGCCATCGACCTCCAGTCGCTGGAGTTCGACGACGTGGAATTCGTCACCATGGACGAGGATCCGTCGATGCCCCCGCAGCGCAGGGATGGAGGCTTTGGCCCTGTGCCCGCGCACGCTCCCACCGCACCCACTTCGCGCTCACCGGAGCAGACGCGCTTTGACTGGTCCACTGCGGCCCAGCTCAATCCGCGCTACACCTTCGACGCCTTCGTGATCGGTAACGGCAACCAGTTTGCCCGCGCCGCCTCACTGGCCGTTGCAGAGCGCCCCTCCCGCGCCTACAACCCGCTCTTCCTCTATGGCGGAGTGGGGATGGGCAAGACCCACCTGATGCACGCCATCGGCCACGAAGTTAAACGGCGTCAGCCATCCGCAAGCATCTGCTACGTTTCCGCAGAAAAATTTACGAATGAGATGATCACCTCGCTGCGCAACGACCGCATGACCTCCTTCCGCGATCGCTTCCGCACCGTCGACGTTCTCCTCATCGACGACATCCAGTTCATCGCGCAGAAAGAGCGCACGCAGGAAGAGTTCTTCCATACCTTCAACGCCCTGCACGAGAGCATGAAGCAGATTGTCATCGCTTCGGACCGTCCCCCCAAGGAACTGGCCGAAATTGAAGACCGCCTGCGCTCGCGCTTTGAGTGGGGCTTGATCGCCGACATTCAGCCGCCCGATCTCGAAACCAAAGTTGCCATCCTCCAAAAGAAGGCCGAGAACGAGCAGGTGCAGTTGCCCACCGACGTGGCGCTCTTCATCGCTTCGAACGTCCGCACCAACGTGCGCGAACTCGAAGGCGCGATGACACGGCTGGTCGCCTGGTGCAATCTCAACCGCACAGAGATCACGCTGGCCACCACGCAGCAATGCCTCAAGCAGTTCATCGACATGCAGGTGCGCAAGATCACCATCGAGTCGATCCAGCGCGCTGTCGCCGAGCAGTTCGGCATGAAGGTGAGCGACCTGAAGCAGAAGAACAACTCCCGCAACGTCGTCGTGCCGCGCCAGATCGCCATGTATCTCGCCAAGCAGATGACCGAAGCCAGCCTGCCGGAAATCGGCCGCCAGTTCGGCAACAAGCACCACACCACTGTCATGCACTCCATCGGCAAAATCGATGAACTCCGCCGCACCGACAAGGACCTGCATCGCACCCTCAACAAGCTGCAGGAACAGTTGAACGGGTAGAGACCGTGATCAGGGACCGTGATCAGGGGTCAGTGATCAGGCCGCGCGATGCGCGGCCTTTGCTTTTGTTGATGCGCCGGGTGCCCCATGTCTCGATTCTGAGACGTGGGAGACCGCAAATTTATGCCGCTCGAAACTGGGTCACACTCAGCACGTTCCCATCCGGGTCCTTGAACCAGGCCGGGTGCCCCATGTCTCGATTCTGAGACGTGGGAGACCGCGAATTTATGCAACTCGAAACTCGGTCACACTTAGGACGTTCCCATCGGGATCTTTGAACCAGGCCACCCGCGCACCGCTGGGCGAGTTCCAGATCCCGCGTGGGTCGCCATCATTCATCCCTTTGTACCGGTTGAATTCGACGCCCGCGGTAACGAGCCGATCGACAGTCTCTTCGATATTTGCAACGTGCCAGCCAAGCACCGTAAAGGGATGCGGCTTCAGTTCATGCACCGTCGTTACCCGCAGCATCGTTCCGTTGGCATCGAACACCAGCGCAAACGGCTTCTCGTCGGCTACAAGACGCAGCCCGAGCACGCCCTCATAAAACCTAAGCGCTTTTTCAGGATCGGTCGTTGGAGCGAATGCAACCAACTCGCAATTGCCAAGAATAGAATCTGCCGCCATTGATCTACCTCCGGATAGATTGCATCCGCACGGAAATCCTACCCTAGCGCGACATCAGATTTACGAACATCTCTTGAAATCGCGGCAGGTCAAGATCGAGCTGCGCATGAACGAGACGCACGCCCGTCTGCGGCTTTAACTGTTCAGTCCAGGTAAGCGTGTCACCGTAGCTCGGTCCGTGGCTCAGGTCGATATCCATGTAAATGCTCTTTTCCTTTGTGATGATCGCCGGATCGAGCCATGCGCAGGCCGCCAGTTCATCCCACAGGTAATAGCGGTTCTGACTCCAAGCCGCGATGTACTTCGCCGTCGGCGACTGCGACCTGGAAATCTCGTCGAGCATTTTCTGCGTGAACGGCGCCTTGATGGAGACGTCCACCGTCGTCACGTCGATCCGCGGCCACGCAGCACGCAACACGATATGCGCAGCTTCAGGGTCGAACCAGAAGTTGAACTCGTGCCGCGGACTGGTCGCGAACTCCGGATCGTCGGTCTGCGGATTCAGGCTGCCGCCCATGATCACGATGCCCTGCGTGAGACTCGCAAATTCGGGATCGATCGATACAGCCAGCGCGATGTTCGTCAGCGGGCCAGCCGCATAAATCGTTACCTGGTGCGGATGCGCGCGCACCTGGCGAACCAGGAAATGCGCCGCATCTTCGTCGGTCGCTTTCAGCGTGGGCATGCCTTCAGGCAGCACAGGAATCGCATACGGCCCATGGTTGTCCAGCTTGTCAGGAGTGAAAGGAGTGACACCGTCTTTACCTTCAACCAGCGTCATCGGCCCTTGTCCCCACGCGCCCAGCCACGTCACCTTGCCGTCAATCGCCGACGAGAGCTGCGTCTCGCGCTCGGTGCGTACCAGCGGAAACACCGCGCCCTTCGCCACTGGGATGTTGGAGTGGCCGGTCAGTTCGAGCATGCGCAGCGTGTGCAGCGTCTCTTCATCGCGCCAGGCATTGCCCGTCACCATGGTGATGCCAAGCACCTCGACCTGCGGCGCCTGCAACAGCGCAAGCATCGCCATCTGGTTCGAGCCACCCGGACCCGAGCCGTCCTGGTCGATCAGTACAAGCCGCTTTTGCGCCGGACACACCAGCGCCGCGAACGCTATCAGCAGAGAGATTGCAGTCTTCATGGAAGCTTATTGTGGCATAAGACGCCGAGAACACTGACCCCTGATCACTGTTCCCTGACTACTGCATTTATCGCCGCCGATCGCGTCCATATCCCCGATCGCGTCCGGATCCTCGCTCGCGTCCTGATCCCCGATCAGCGCCAAATCCTCGGGGCTTCACGGGCGCCGTCACCGGCAGATCGGTCTTGCCCGCGGGAAAGACTGCGAGGAATCGATCCTGCCCCTCGCCGGAGCTTGCCGTCTCCACGCCTTCGATATCGCGGAAGGACATATGCAGCAGGCGGCGCTCGCGGCTATTCATGGGCGCAAAAGCAAAGGGCACTCCGGTGCGAATGACCTTGTCGGCAGCCACTTCTGCCTGGAGGCGAAGTTCCTGCGCGCGCAGCGCTTTGAAATTGGCGGCATCGAAGCTGACCAGGTCGTTCTCGCGCTGGTCCAGGCGCAGCATCTGAGCCGCGATCGTTTCCAGAGCTCGCAGTAGCTCGCCATTGTGCTGCGTCACCAGAGGAACATCCGGTCCGCCCAGCTCTACGTAAATCTGCCGCGCCTCCAGCCCTTGCGGATCGCGCGCACCGTCTCCAGCGGTAATGCGATATTTCAGTCGCATGCCGCCAAGCTTGTTAAGGGAAGAAAGAAATCCGGCAATTTTCTGTGCAGCCTGCTGAAGGTCATCGATTGGCATAACGGTTTAGTATCGCAGAATTGGCCGGGATGGCGCGTGCGGAATTCTCCCCTTCCGACATTCTGCCGCCTTGCTCAAACCTGGCGCACCTGTGGCGTCAGATACTCCGGCCCCACCGGGTCCGTCACAGATTCGGCCACAATGCGATCGATCTCTTCCATCGTATTCGTATCCAGCCGCCACCCCATCACGCCGGCAACCGCATCCAGCTGATCGGGCCGCTTGGCTCCCCATAGCGCCACGGAGATACCGGGCCGATCCAGCACCCATCGGATCGCCAACTGCGCCACCGATTTGCCGAAGCGATCCCGGGCCAGCACAATCAATCGCTCGACTGCCGTCATATATTGACCGAATCGCGGCTCCTGGAACTTCGGATCGACGGCGCGAATATCTCCCGGCTCAAACTGCATGCCACGATGAACGCGCCCGCCCAGCATGCTGCGGCAAAGTGAACTGTAGGTGAGCACTCCTACACCGTTGGCCGCGCACCATGGCAGGGTATCGCGATCAATGTCGCGCTCAAAAATGTTGTAAGGCGGCTGGTCCGACGCGAGCGAGGCAACACTGCGAAACTCCTCCATTTGCGACGCGCTGAAGTTGCTGACTCCGAGCGCCCTCAGTTTGCCTTCCCGCTGAAATCCCGCGAGAATGCCGGCAACTTCGGCCACGGGAACTAATGTGTCGGGCCAATGGATCTGATAGAGATCAATGTAGTCGGTGCCCAGGCGGCGCAGGCTCTCTTCAATCTCCCGACGCAGCCGCGCCGCCGTGGAGTTGGCAAACACGCCGCGCTCGTTCCACTCGAGTCCCGCCTTCGTAGCAATAAAGAAGGCCTCGCGACGGCCATGCGCACGCATCACCTTGCAGACAATCTCTTCGGCGCGCCCTCTCCCGTAGATGGGCGCCGTATCGATGAGGTTAATGCCGCGTTCAACGGCGCTCAGGCAGGTCGCAATCGCCGCGTCCTCGGCCACCGCACCCCATTCTGAACCCCCGATGGCCCAGGTTCCCAAGCCGATCCGGGAGACGTCTATCCCTGCAATCCGTATCATTTCCATGCAGAAACATCTTAAGCGCGTCAATCGGCGCTGGCGTCAACAAATGCATCGGTTTCATGCAGGACTAAGGTGAAATTAAGGTTGTGCCAGTATCCTGTCTCCCTGTGCAGATCGACTTCCAATCGCATCCCGGCCTGAATCCTGCCGCGCTCCCTCGAATACTGTGCGCCATTCTTCTTGCCGCATTTGCTCTCGCTTCCCCCGCAGCCAAGGCGCAAACCACCGTGCAGGCAGTGCAACCGGACTCCGCGCCAGCCGCACAGCCCGTTGTGATCACGCTGGATGAAGCGTTGAAGCGCGCGCAATCCAGCGAACCGACATACGCCAATGCGCTGGCCGACAGCAGGGTTGCCGGCCTCGATAAATCCATTGCCCGCGCCGGGTTGTTGCCCAGCGCTCGCTATTACGGCCAGGGCATCTACTCACAGCCGAACGGGCTTTATGCCGAAGGCGGAGAAGGTGTGACTAGCCCTGATCCCAAGTTTGTCGCGAATGATGCGAGACCCCGAGAATATATTTCCCAGGGAATTGTTGAAGAAACCCTCGGTTTAGCCGGGCCGGCAGCCCTGCGCCGGGCAGATGCTGCCGCCGCGGTAGCCGCCGCGGAGCTCGAAATCGCACGCCGCGGCCTGGTCGCCACCGTGACCAATTTGTATTACGGCCTGTCTGCCGCAGATTACAAGCTCGCCATCGCCCAATCCGCCGCAGATGAAGCCTCCGGCTTCACCAAATTGACCAGCCAGCGCGAGCAGGCCCGCGAGGCCGCGCACGCCGATACGGTAAAGGCTCAGTTGGAGCAGCAGCAGCGCGATCGCGAACTTTCCGACGCGAAATTGAATGCAGACAAGGCTCGGCTTGAACTTGGCGTTCTGCTTTTTCCCGATCCTCGCACCCCGTACACGATCCAGGTGCCGGCAACGCCCGCTGCCCTCGCTTCCCGTGACGAAGTGAACCAGCTTGCCGCAAAGAATAATGCTGAACTGAAAAGTGCGCTGGCCACGCTGCAAGTCGGTAACGCCGATGTGCTCACGGCACGCGCCGCTTATCTTCCCACGCTTGGGTTGAACTACATCTATGGCATCGACGCCAATGAATTTGCCGCTAATGGCCCCTTAACTCCCAACGGGACTCGTGCACGCAACCTGGGCTACTCCGCCAGCTTAACCCTGAACCTTCCGGTGTGGGACTGGCTAGCCACTGAGCACAAGGTGAAGCAGAGCGAGATCAAGCGCGACGCCGCCAAGGTGGCTCTGACCGCAACCCAGCGCCGCCTTATCGCGCAGCTCGATGAAACGTACGCCGAAGCCCGGGGCGCGCGCGATCAGCTTGCTTCGCTCGACTTGAGCGTCTCGACCGCAGCCGAAAGCCTGCGGCTTACCAAGCTGCGTTACACCGGCGGCGAGGCCACGGTGCTCGAAGTTGTCGACGCACAATCAGCCTTCATCACGGCGCAGAACGCGCGCGAAGACGGACGTGTCCGCTACGAAGCGGCGCTGGCAGCATTGCAAACTCTGACCGGGAAACTGTGAGCCCATGAACGAAGCGATCCGAGTGAACGACCATCCCTACGACCGAAGCAAGAACCGCGCCATGCCTCATGTTCGTGTGCTTTCTCTTGTTTTGCTGATCCCGGCACTTCTCGCAGCTGGCTGCAAAAAAGAAGAGGCGCCTGCGCCCGAAATCACCGTGCAAGCTGAACATCCCGAGAAGGGTCCAATCTCCGACCACATTACAGCGGACGCCATTCTTGCGCCAGTCGCGCAGGCCGCCATCGTGTCCAAAATCGCTGCGCCCGTCAAGAAGTTCTATGTCCAGCGTGGCGCGCATGTGAAGGAAGGCGAGTTGCTTGCGGTGCTCGAAAACGCTGACCTCACCGCAACGGCGCAAGACAACAAGGGCACGTACGAAGCCGCGCAAGCCGCCTATGCTACAGCCACCAAGGCCCAGGTACCGGAAGATGTGCAGAAAGCCGAACTCGACTACGCGCAAGCCAAGGCAAATCTCGATCTGAACACCAGTATTGTCAACAGCCGCAAGCAGCTCTTCGCCGAGGGCGCCATTCCGGGCCGCGATCTTGATACCGCGCAGGCCGCGCTGGTGCAGGCACAAGCCGCCTACGATACCGCCGCCAAGCATCTTGAGTCCATGAAGAACGTCAGTCGCGAAGCTGAGCTGAAGTCGGCGCAGGGCCAGCTCACCTCCGCGGAAGGCAAATACAAGAACGCGACTGCGCAGGTCGGCTACTCCGAGATTCGCAGTCCCATCAATGGTGTCGTCACTGACCGTCCGCTGTATGCCGGCGAGACACCGGCCGCAGGCGCCCCACTGCTTACTGTCATGGATACAACATCCCTGGTGGCCAAGGCTCACATCGCACAGAGCCTCGCACAGCAGATGAAGATTGGCGACGACGCCGCATTGCTTGTACCCGGCGTCAACGATCCGGTGGACGCCAAGGTCACGCTGATCAGTCCCGCGCTCGATCCCGGAAGCACCACGATTGAAATCTGGCTGCGGGTCGACAACAAAAGGGGCACGCTCAAAGTCGGCACTCCGGTCAAGGTTTCCATTACCGGCCGCACCGTCGAACAGGCTTTGAAGGTGCCCGTCTCGTCAATCCTCACCGCGCAGGATGGATCGAAATCCGTGATGGTCGTCGGCACGGATGGCGCCGCGCACAAGAAGGCCGTCGAACTCGGTATCCAGGACGGTGACGACGTGCAAATCACCAAAGGCCTGACCCCGGGCGACATGGTGATCACCAACGGCTCCTACGGACTCGACGAAGGCGCCAAGGTGAAGGTGGGGCCGGCCGACGATGACGACGCCAAACCCGCAGCCGACAAGGGAGGCGACAAGGACTGATGTCGACCGCTTCTCAAGTTCCAACATCGAAGGAAAAATCATTCTGGCTGTCGCACTTCACCCGGCCGATCTTTTTCTTCGCAGCCGTTCTCACCGCCGGCGGCATCTACGCGTCGTTTCAAGTACCCATCTCGGTCTTTCCCGACACCAATTTTCCACGTGTCGTCATCGGCATCGATAACGGCGTCATGCCCGTCGAGCAGATGGAAGTGACCGTTACGCGGCCAGTGGAGGATGCGGTTAATTCTGTCCCGGGCCTCGTCACCGTACGCTCCACCACCAGCCGCGGATCGGCCGAAGTAAGCCTCTTCTTCGACTGGAATACCGATATGTATCGCGCGCTCCAGCTCACCGACGCTGCTCTCAGCAAGGTCGAGCAGACGCTGCCCCCCACAGCGCGCATCACTACCAATCGCCTGACCTTCGCTACGTTTCCAATTCTCGGCTACAGCCTCACTTCCGATACCGTTCAGCAAACGCAACTATGGGAACTGGCCACGTACGATCTGAAGCCGCCGCTCAATCGCGTGCTTGGCGTCAGCACCGTGACCGTTCAGGGTGGACAGGTGCCGGAATTTGGCGTCACTCCCGATCTCGCGCTGCTTGCGGCCAACGGCGTCACCGTTACCGACCTCGTCAATGCCATCGAGGCCTCAAATATTGTCGATTCCCCAGGTCTCTACGAAGCCAATCATCAACTGATTCTCGGCCTTGTAGGCGCACAGGTCCACAATGTCGAGGGGCTGCGCGAACTCGTCGTAAAGACGACGGCCGCTGGCGCGCCGGTGCGAGTCGCCGATGTGGCAACGGTCGAACCCTCTACGCTCCCTGTCTACACAACGGTAACGGCCAACGGCAAAAATGCCGTACTGCTTAACATCGCTCGTCAGCCCTCGTCCAACACCGTCTCTGTCGCCGACGCGGTAGATGCCGAGATTGCCCAGTTACGGCAAAAGCTGCCGCCCGGCGTAAAGCTCGAGGCCTTCTACGACCAGTCGCAACTGGTACGCGACAGCATCTCAAGCGTGCGCGACGCCATCTTCATCGGACTCGTCCTCGCCTGCATCATCCTCTTCCTCTTCCTGCGCGATTGGACTTCGTCGCTCATCGCCGGCCTCGTTATACCCGTCACCGTGGCCGTCACCATCCTCGTTCTCTGGGCAATCGGCCAAAGCTTCAACCTGATGACACTGGGCGGACTCGCCGCCGCCATCGGCCTGGTGATCGATGACGCCATTGTCGTTGTCGAAAACATCGTCATGCATCGCGACAACGGCGAGCCCCGCGTCAGTGCGGTCCGCAAGGCCCTTAGCGAAATCACGGTCCCGCTCATCGGTTCCACCATCACGCCTGTAGTCGTCTTCCTGCCGCTCATCTCCGTAAGCGGCGTGACGGGAAGCTTCTTCCGCGCGCTGGCCATCACCATGGCTGCATCGCTGCTCACATCCCTCATGCTGGCCTTGACCTGGACGCCCGGTCTCAGTCTCGCGCTTTTGCGCAATCACGATCCTGAGAAATCCAGGCATGAAGATCACGCCGCCGATAAGTTCCTCGGCCGTGTCCTCAAAGTCCATCATCGTGTGCTCGACTGGGCGCTGGCCAAACCGCTGTGGCTCGGCGCTGCGTGCCTGTTGCTCGTGATCGCCACCTACTTCGGATATAAGTCGCTCGGGTCCGACCTGCTGCCGGAAATGGATGAGGGTGGATTTGTACTCGACTACATCATGCCTGCCGGCAGTTCGCTCACCGAAACCAACCGCGTTCTGCAGCACGTCGAGCGCATTCTCCGTTCCGAGCCTGAAGTGGAAAGCACCTCGCGCCGCACCGGCCTGCAGATGGGACTGGCCGCCGTCACCGAAGCCAACACCGGCGACTTCACCGTCAAGCTCAAATCGAAACGCAGCCGCGGCATCGACGACATTATTGAAGACGTGCGTCAGCAGATCAAAGCCACCGAGCCCGAACTCGACGTCGAATTCACCCAGGTGCTGCAGGATATGATTGGCGACCTCTCCAATGCGCCCGAGCCCATCCAGATCAAGATCTTCTCCGATGACGAGACGATGCTGACGCAACTCGGACCGAGAGTCGGCGACGCCATCGGCAAAATTGAAGGCGTCGTCGATGTGGAGAATGGCATCGAGAACACCATCAGCGGCCCAGCGACCAACTTCCAGGTCGATCCGAATGTCGCGGCGCGTCTCGGTTTTACGCCCACTGAAGTCGCCGAAGATGCCACATCGATTCTCGACGGGCTGCCCACCAACGATCCGCTTATCGCCAACGGCCGCCCATACACCATTCGCGTACGCCTGGGTGACGACCACCGCAAATCTCTCGATGCCATTGAGAACACCGTGTTCAACAGCGCTTCAGGACATACCGCCACGCTCGGCTCGCTCGCATCGATCCAGCAACTGCCGCCGCAGAATGAGATACACCGCGAAAACCTGCAGCGAATGGTCGTCGTCACCGGCCGTCTCGAAGGATCGGACCTGGGCACAGCGATGGCCAAGGTAAAGCAGACGGTCCAGGGTCTCCATCTGCCACCCTCCGTGCGCGTCACCTATGGCGGCACCTATGAGGAGCAGCAGAAATCGTTCCATGATCTGCTGAAGGTTTTGCTGCTGGCGATGGCCCTGGTCTTTGGCGTCCTGCTCGCCGAGTTCCGCAACTTCCCCGCTCCGATTGCGATTCTCACATCATCGGTGCTTTCGATCTCCGGCGTCATTCTTGCGCTGCTCATTACACGCACCACGTTCAACGTGGCGTCGTTCATGGGTTTGATCATGGTGATCGGCATCGTCGCCAAGAACGGAATCCTGCTGCTCGATGCCGACGAGAAATATCGCGCCGAGGGCGTTTCCGCCGCTGAAGCGATGATGCACGCCGCGCAACGACGTCTTCGCCCCATCGTGATGACTGCCATCGCCGCCGTTTGCGGCATGCTGCCCCTGGCCTTCGCTCTTGGCGCCGGATCGCAGATGCTGCAACCGCTGGCCATCGCCGTAATTGGCGGCCTGAGTATTTCGATGGTGCTCAGCCTCGTGGTAACTCCGGTTGTCTACTACCTTCTCACCCGCAACCGGCATGAACCCGCTGCCGCCACGAACTAGAAGCGCATTACCACGCCTGTCTGGTATGCCCAGTTTTCGTTGGTTAGAAATGTCAGCCTTGAGAGCCAATTGAGGTAAGGAAGGGTGCCTGGTCGATTGGCCACTGGCACTTCATAGGGCTCACGATAGCGCACTGCCGTATTTCCGATGGAGACACGCAGCGCCAAGTGCCGGTCGAAGAAGTAATCGCCATTCACCGCCAGCGCCGTCGCGAAGTGCGTTATCCGCCCGATCGTGGGTGTGGGATTAGAGTCTGACTGGCTCGACTGAAAAGCCTGCGAGTAACTCAAAATGCCCGGCCGCAGAGAAGCCTTGATTGCAAAATGCGCATTGGTATACCCCGAACGAAGGCCGACAGTCACAATCGTGAGGTTGCCTCCCGCGCGATCAGACGGCAGCGGACTCGCATTCGGCTGGTAATCCACGTCTGAATCGAGATCGGCATAGGTCGCGAGCCGCGTTGAAAAACCCACTCCGAATCCTGAAGTCATCATCCGGCAATGTGGACAACTCGCCGTGTTCACAGGCAGCGAAATGGCATTGTAGTGCGGGAATAGCTCAAAGCGCGGTGCTTTGAGAATGACCGCATCATCCCCCGGCAACCAATGCGGGTCTCGCGTTAGTTTGCCTGTGCCGGGCTCATAAAGATAGTCCCGATACCATGGCAATCGCCATCGCAGAAAGTTGGCCATCGTGCGGCACGGGTTCAGCGATCCGCGAATAATCTTGACGAATACCCGGTTTCCATACCGGTCCTGCAAACGGTCGCTGATGACCCGGTCGATGCCATCCTCCATCATGGTCCACACCGAACCCACGACTGGCGTGGTAACAAATTTCACGATTCCGGTGTTGTTCGTGACCTTGTCGATTCCCGGCCGGTAGGTCGGACAGGGAGCCGGGCAGTTAATCACGTACGTGTAGCCACCCTCGCTGCCCAGCGCTGCCTCGCCCAGCGGCCCCAGTTTTTGATCGAAGCTGTACGCCGTGGCCCAGAGAAATGCGTGAAATTGGCTCTTCCAATAAGGCTTGCCATCGCCGATCCGCAGCGAGCGCCCACGTGGATCGTTCTGAATCTCGATAAACTCCGTTACCGACCCCTGCATGGGGTGGCCAATATATGCCACCAGAAAATCGTCGCCATCGCTCCAGCGGCGCCAGTTCCACTGCTTCAGCGAGGCGATGTAGTTATGCCAGTAAGGTTCGTCTGCGGTCAGATGCCTGAAGTAGGGATCGGCCATGAGTCGCTGAAAATTCTCCACGCCGAAGAACGCGAATGATTCCCAGAGGAGTCCCTTCCAGTGATAATGCTCTTCCATCCCTCCGCCGTCTTGATTGATCGCGGAATCCTCAACAGGCCTGTTCATGCCTCGGAATAAGGGCGTGAGATCAATGTGTGCACCCTGCGTTGAGCTGTCGGTCGCCGGCCGATAAACTGCCGTCTCGTCTATCCCCTCAAAGCTCAATGCATCGTTATTCGTCTCAATGCGCGGACCGATAGTCACGCCTACGCCGGTTTGAGCGTCCGCTTGCCGGTCATAGACGGGAAGGTTGGCTTCCGCGATTTTGCTTCCGGCAGCAGCCGGGCTGGGTGCATCGGGGAGTTCGGTGGCGTCTTGAGCGTGAACAAGAGCGGTGCACAGCAACGCAACTGCGAACAGATAAACAATCGTACCTGCTGATTGCCGCAAGCGTGACCTCCAAAACAGGCGGAACGTGTCTCAGAATGACGGAGCTCCAGGGAACTACATTAGTTTAGGTGCCTCTAAAGAACCCGGCGTTGCTCCATTCTATCGGGGAACCAAACGGGCTACCGTGCCCGCTAACTTGCTCCTGCATGTGCAAGAACCGGACCTGCCACGCGTACTGACGCTCAAGAATTGACGAAACCCGGCAGCCTCACGCATGGTGGTGATAGACCGATGCCTCCCGAACAGCCCATCAAGCTCACCGCCGCCGAAGCACGCGCCCTGGGGGCGCTCGTTGAAAAAGAAGTCACGACGCCGGAGTACTACCCGCTTACCCTCAACGCGCTGATCAATGCCTGCAATCAGCGCTCGAACCGCGAGCCGGTCATGACTCTCGATGAAGATGATGCGCGCCAGGCTCTGCATGGCCTCGAAAACAAGGGGCTCGCAGGCCGCGCCCGCTCGGCCGACGGACGTGTAACCAAATACGAACACTGGCTAGGCGAGGCCTTCAACTTCAGCCGCGCTGAAACCGCCCTCATGTGTGTCTTGCTGCTGCGCGGCCCGCAAACACCCGGCGAACTCCGCGGGCGCACCGAGAGGCTGCACGAATTCGCCGAGATCTCTGACGTGCTCGCCGGCCTGCAAAAACTGATGGAGCGCGATCCAGCTCTGGTTGCTATTCTTCCGCGACAGCCCGGCACCAAGGAAGCACGATATGCGCATCTTCTATCGGGTCCGTTGGAGTCGATACAGATGCCGCCGAGCGGCGCGGCCACCGTGAGTGTTGCTGCCACCACGCCTGAGCAATCCGACCGCATCGCGCAGTTGGAATCGACTGTCGGGGAACTTCAACGCGAAGTGGCCGCTCTTCGCCAGAAAATCGAAGACCTCTTCGCATAGTTGCAACGACCCGATCTATCGAAACAAACTGATAGCTGAAAACTGCCCCTAAATCAGCTCATACCCCGCGAACCAATACCCGATCTCGAACGCCGCCGTCTCTTCCGCGTCCGAGCCGTGAATCGCGTTCTCCTGGATCGACCCTGCAAACTTTTTGCGTATCGTTCCCTCTTCCGCATTCGCCGGATTGGTCGCGCCCATCAGTTTGCGCAGATCGGCAATCGCGCTGTCCTTCTCCAGAACCATCAGGAAAATCGGCCCCGACGACATGAATTCACAGAGGTCGTTGAAGAACGGACGTGCCGCATGCACGTGATAGAAACCCTTCGCCTGCTCCTTCGAAATCGTCTGCTTGCGGATCGATACAAGCTTGAATCCTGCCTTCTCAATCTCGGCCAGAATGGCCCCTGAATATCCCTTGCCCACCGCGTCCGGCTTGATAATGCTGAATGTGCGCTGCGCCACTCGATAGCTCCTCAAAATCGTGTTTAGCCCATCCATCATTGTACCGGTCACGTCCGGCGACCAACCCGGCCCCAATCTGCTAGAGTTTCGCCATGTCTCGCTTCGCCGTATTTCCTCCCTCCGGCCTTGCCCTCATTGCCCTCCTCGCCGCTGTACCGGCATTCAGCCAGAACGCTCCCATCAGCGAAAAAACAGCGCAAGAGTTGCGCGTCTTCGATCCCTCGCTGGTCGACAAGACCGTTGACCCTTGCGAGAACTTCTATCGCTACAGTTGCAACGGCTGGTTCAAGCGCAACCCCCTGCCGCCTGACCAGACCTCCTACGGGCGCTTCACCGAGCTCTACGAGCTCAACCGCCTTCATCTGCGGCAGATTCTCGAAGACGCCTCCAAGCCCGATCCGAACCGCACGCCCAACGAGCAGAAAATCGGCGATGAATACGCGAGCTGCATGGATACGGCAGCCACTGACAAACTGGGCCTCGCACCTATCAAGCCTGAACTTGATCGCATTGCTGCATTGAGCCGCCCCGACGAGTTGCCCGTTCTCCTCGCCCACCTGCACACCATCGGCATCAACGCGTTCTTTGATATGGGTTCCGACCAGGATTTCGCCAACTCCAGCCAGGTTATTTCCTTCTACGGCGCCGGCGGTCTCGGCCTGCCCGAGCGCGACTACTACTTCCGCACCGATCCCAAATCCGCCGAGCAGCGCAAACAGTACGTCGATCATGTCCGCAAGATGTTTATCCTCGCCGGCGAACCCGACCCGCAAGCCGCCAAAGATGCTGACACCGTGATGGCCATTGAAACCCGCCTCGCCAAGGCGTCGCTCACAATCACTGAAATGCGCGACCCGCAAAATCTGAATCACCCCACCGACGTTGCCGCGATGTCGAAGATGCTTACGCATTTCAACCTCAATGATTATGTTGAGGCGGCGCACGCACCGGCCGCTGGCAAAGCCAATGATATGGAGCCGAAATTCTTCGCCGAATTCAACGCGCTCCTGGCCGACACGCCACTCGACCAGATCCGCACCTACCTCCGATGGCACCTGCTCCACGCCTACGCCGGCACCAGCATGCCAGAAGCCTTCGAAACCGAGTCCTGGAACTTCTACGCACACATTCTCAATGGCGCTGAAAAACAGCAGGAACGCTGGAAGCGCTGCACCAGCCGCGTCGATCGCGAAATGGGCGAAGCCCTCGGACAGGTCTACGTCGCCAGGTACTTTCCACCCGAAGCAAAACAACACGCTCTTGAAATGACACTCGCCATCGAACAGGCGATGGGCAAGGACATTGACTCCCTCGATTGGATGAGCGCTCCCACCAAGATCCAGGCAAAGGAAAAGCTGCACGACGTGATGAACAAAATCGGATACCCCGACAAATGGCGTGACTATTCCAAGCTCGTCATCGTGCGCGGCGATGCCCTCGGCAACCAGGAACGCGTGCGCCAATTCAACTTCGCTCGCGACTTGGCCAAAATTGGGAAGCCCGTCGACAAGGGCGAATGGTACATGTCTCCCCCCACCGTAAACGCCTATTACAACCCGCAGCAGAATAACGTGAACTTCCCCGCCGGCTACTTCCAGCCGCCGTTCTTCAGCGACAAAGAAGACGACGCCGCGAATTACGGCGACATGGGCTCGACCATCGGCCACGAACTGACACACGGCTTTGACGACGAAGGGCGCCAATACGACAAGGATGGGAACCTCAAAGACTGGTGGACCAAGGACGATGAATCCAAATTCAAACAGAAGGCGCAGTGCATGGTCGATCAGTATGACGCCATCGAGGCCGTTCCTGGCGTGCACCTCAACGGCAAGCTCACACTCGGTGAAAATCTCGCCGACCTCGGCGGCCTGTGGCTCGCATGGATCGCGTGGCAAGACAAGGCCCAGGCTGAGCACCTCGACATGGCGGCCAAGTCCGACGGCTACACCCCTGAACAGCGCTTCTGGATCGCCTACGCGCAACAGTGGTGCACCGACACGCGTCCCGAGCAGCTGCGCAGCCAGGCCCAGGCCGATCCTCACGCACCCGATGAGTACAGAACCAACACCGTCCTGCAGGACCTGCCCGATTTCGCAAAAAGCTTCAGCTGCAAACCAGGTGACAAAATGGTAAGCGCAAAACCATGCCGCATCTGGTGAGAAACAGCTTTCAGCCGTCAGCTCTCAGCGGTCTGATGGCGATGCCAGTTCTTCAATCGCGCAAGGAGTGAAGATACAAAGGCCCACCGTCATGGTGGGCCTTTGCGCTTTAGCTGATCGCTGAAAGCTGACGGCTGATAGCTCGTATCACTTCCCAGTTACCTTCGCCAGTGTCGCGCCAATCTCCGCCGGTGACACCACCACGTGAATCCCCGCTGCGGTCATCGCCTTCATCTTGTCCTTCGCCGTTCCCTGCCCGCCTGAAATGATGGCCCCTGCATGCCCCATGCGGCGTCCCGGAGGCGCAGTCTGCCCAGCAATGAATCCCACCACCGGCTTCTTCACATGCTGCTTCACATATTCCGCCGCGGCCTCTTCATTCGTGCCGCCGATCTCGCCGATCATGATGATTGCTTCAGTATCGGGATCTTCATTCAGCAGCCGCATCGCGTCAATATGCGTCGTCCCGATAATCGGGTCGCCGCCAATGCCGATTGCGGTCGATTGTCCGATACCGCGCTGCGTCAACTGGTGCACCGCTTCATAGGTCAGCGTGCCCGAGCGCGACACGATGCCGACTGAGCCTTCCTTGTGAATCCGCCCCGGCATGATGCCGATCTTCGCTTTGCCCGGCGAAATCACACCCGGACAATTCGGCCCGATCAGCCGCGACTTCGACGACTTCAGCTTCGCCCACACCTTCACCATGTCCAGCGTGGGGATGCCCTCGGTAATGCACACGATCAGCGGAATCCCCGCGTCCTCGGCTTCGAGAATCGCATCGGCGGCAAACGGCGGCGGCACAAAAATCATCGTCGCATTCGCGCCCGTCTCCTTCACAGCATCAGCCACCGTGTTGAACACCGGCCAACCCTCATGCTTCGTTCCACCCTTGCCCGGAGTCACGCCCCCCACAACCTTGGTGCCGTACTCCGCGCAACCGAGCGCGTGAAACGTGCCTTCCTTACCAGTAATCCCCTGCACGATGAGCCGCGTATCGTTATCGACCAAAACAGACATTCGGATGCTCCTAGCTATCAGCTTTCAGCTCTCAGCTTTGCCGTCTCGCCTTTGAGCCAAGTTTTTGAATAAACGAGGTAAGCATCTTTGAAACCTCTTCACCAAGAGCTGTCGCCTCGTCAATGGCTGCCACGGATCCCATGCCTAGTTTCCTGGCAACGATAAGTTGAGTCTTAACCTCGAAAGTCGAACCCAAAGCAATTCCGAGAAATTGCCGAAACTCTGCGGCATTCAGCCTTCCTCGACCTTCGGCGATGTTGCTTGCAACCGATATGCTGGCCCGCCGTAACTGCGATATGAGTCCATACGTCTCTTCCTTCGGAAAACGCTGCGTCAATCGGTAAACGCAAACAGTCAAGTCAATGGCTCGCTGCCACACCTTCAAATCCTGCGCATCTTAGGGCACTTCTGCTTCCTGCCATTCTCAACCTCCAATCGATGGGGACTACTGATAGCTGAAAGCTGAAGGCTGAGAGCTTTCAGCCCTTCGCGGCGGCCACAACCATCTCAGCAGCCTCCTTCATCGTTGCCCCAACTTGGAAATTCAAGCCCGACTCCGCGAGAATCTTCCGGCCCTCTTCCACGTTCGTACCTTCGAGTCGCAGCACGATCGGCACCTTGACATTGAGATTCTTCGCTGCGGCCACCACGCCCGTCGCTAGCCGATCCACGCGCAGAATGCCGCCAAAAATATTAATGAAGATCGCCTTCACGTTTGCATCCGACAGCAGAATCTCAAACGCATGCTCAATTTGTTCCTGTGTTGCCCCGCCGCCTACGTCGAGGAAATTCGCGGGCGAGCCACCGGCGTATTGAATGATGTCCATCGTCGCCATCGCCAGGCCAGCGCCGTTCACCATGCAGGCAATCGTGCCGTCGAGTTTGATGTAGTTCAGCGCATACTTGCTCGCTTCCACTTCCAGCGGATCTTCCTCCGCCGTATCGCGCAGCGCCTTGATGTCCGCGTGCCGGAAGAGCGCATTGTCGTCGAAGGTGATCTTCGCGTCCAGCGCAAACAGCTTGTCATCCTTCGTCGTGATAAAGGGATTAATCTCCACCAGCGACGCATCTGTATCCAGAACCGCTTTGTACAGGCTCTGAAAAAATGCTACGGCCGCATTGATCTGCGTCGGCTTCAGTCCCAGCGCGAACGCCAGCTTGCGCGCCTGCCATGCGCCGAATCCCACCGCCGGGTCGATGGCCTCTTTGAAGATGGCCTCCGGCGTCTTCGCCGCAACCTCTTCAATCTCCATGCCGCCCGCCTGCGACGCCATAAACACCAGCTTGCCGGTCGCACGATCGAGCACGATGCCGAGATAGAGCTCGCGATCGATGGCCGCCGTCTCCTCGATCAACAGCCGCTGCACCTTCTGCCCGGCAGGGCCTGTCTGGTGCGTCACGAGCTGCATGCCGAGAATGTTCTTCACATGCGTCTCAGCTTCGTCGCGATTCTTGGCCACCTTCACGCCGCCGCCCTTGCCGCGGCCACCAGCGTGAATCTGTGCCTTCACAACCACGCCATTGGCGCCCTCGGCAAATAGTCTGCGCACCACTGCGGCCGCTTCTTCCGGCGTGTTCGCCATCTCGCCCTTGGGCACGGCAACGCCATACTTTGCCAGGATTTCTTTTGCCTGATACTCGTGAATTTTCATGTCGGTAGGAACCGCAACGTCCGCTGATATGTTCGGGAATCAGTTCTGGAAAACAACAAAAGCCGGTCAGCGCGATCGTTCCCGCGGTACCCAAATACTATCTTGCTGCACGATAGGGTCGCAAACCGCCGCCCGAGGGACGCTTCATTTCGACGCGCAGCAGAACGGAGCAACGACGCGAGCACGCGGTATGACCGGCTGAGGAGCAAAGCGACCAAAGTCAAACGTATAGGCTGGTGGGTTTGACGAATCTGGGCGCTGCTGGCTATGACCCACCGGAGAGAGAGAGCAGGGTTTGGTGTATCCAATGCCAAACTGCCGGTTGTGCCCCAGCCGCAATCAAGCTACCGATTGCGCCCTCAGTGATGTTGCGAAGAGTTCTGCCGGCTTGCACGACTACTGCAGGATCTATTTCGGCGTCCTCAAGCTCTGTCTGGATGGCTTGGAGTTGTATCTGTGCTCTCTGCAATTGCCTTTCGCTGAGATTCAGTTCACCGATGTGTTTCGTCAATTCAATAACAAGTCGAGATAATTCTGCGGATGGAATGCCGATGCTTGCAGACTGCTGGATCTTCTCACTATTCTGTGCAATGTTTCCTACGGGCGCATAGAACGTATTATGAACGATAGGTTGCAATCTCTCTGGCGGCACTGGGATTACATTCGGAGGCGCCTCGCCGGCCTCCGGGTTCTCTTGTTCAATCTTCAGTGCAAAATCCAAGAGACGATTTCGAACTACGTCCAGAATTCCGATGAGTCTGGAAGGATTGACCTCCTGCCAAGCACGAAGACATTCCCAATCTTGGGTACCTTTTGCCCCATATCTAACCGCTAACGCCTGCGGCCAATCAATTTTCAAATGATCCTTGGTGGCTAAATCGGCAATCATTGCGATCGGCTGCGCGAGATGGCACTCTTCCCCCCACACCTTGAATTCCTCAGGTAGGAATGAAGTCAATATCTGAAAATCATTCCAAAATCTAAAACCGTCCGTCAATTGTGCCTTCGCAATGATTGGCACAATTCGGTAAGAGGGCAAATCCTTCGAGTTTTCGTATCCATTTAGCTCTCGGTTTACCCAATTCTCAAATTCAAGATTCTTTAACCGCGCGGCTAGAATCTTGGCCTTCCGCAAGAGAGTGGATATGCCGATATCTGGATCAGTGGCACCTGTTTGGATATCCCGGAGAAGCGTCATGTTTATCGGTCTCAGATTTGGTTACTTCTTGAAACTCTACACGGTTGCTCCCGAAAGATCCGAACTGGGCACCGGTCTCGGGGAGCTCACAGTTCGTCGCTTCGATTGAGGATGTCGGCCAGTCTGCGGGGAGAGCTGGCAGTATGTGGGCCACCCTGCGAACGGAGCAGTAGGGGCAGAGTGGCCTTGGTGGTTACGGCAGCTTAGCACCAGTGCAATTACCATATTGAAAGCTATGGATTCGCTGAAGACCCTCCTCAAACCTCTAGCCGAAGATGGCGCACAACTCACGCGTGAGCAGGCCCGCGATGCTCTCCGCCAGATTCTTTCCGGCCAGGCGCCCGAGGTCGAAACCGCTGCCCTGCTCACCGTCCTCGCGACGCGCGGCGAACAAGCCCCTGAACTCGCCGGCTTTGTGGACGTCATGCGCGAGCAGTCCGTCCCAGTTCCGCTCACGGACGAAGAGCGCGCCGAACTCGTCGACTGCGTCGGCACCGGCGGCGGTGGTCCGCTCACCTTCAACATCTCCTGCGGCGCAGCCCTCGTTGCCGCAGCCGCCGGAGCCAAGGTCGCCAAGCACGGCAATCGCGCCGTCACCTCGCTTTGCGGAGCCGCCGATGTTTTAGAAGCCCTCGGCGTTCCCATCGACCTCACGCCGGAACTCGCCGTCGAATGCCTGCGCGAAACCGGATTCGTATTCCTCTTCGCGCCGCTCTACCACCCCGCGATGAAGACGCTCGGCCCCCTGCGCCGCGCCCTCGGCTTCCGCACAATTCTGAACCTCTGCGGACCGCTAACCAATCCCGCGCACGCACGCATCCAGGTCGTCGGAGTCCTCGCGCCCAGCCGCGTTCTTCTCGTAGGCCGCGCTCTCCAGGCCCTCGGCTCCAAGCGCGCCTTCGTCGTGCACGGCTCCGATGGCATTGACGAACTCACCACAACGGGAGAGTCGGTAGTCGCGCGCATTGAGGAGACCGAGCCTGGCAAAGAGCCATCCATCAAGGCCGCCCGCATGACTCCCGAAATGGCAGGCCTGCCTCGCGCCACCCTCGCCGATTTCACCGGCGGCGACATCGCCACCAACAAGGCGCACCTCTACGACGTGCTCACCGGCATCAAGGGCGCCCGCCGCGATATCGTCCTGCTCAACGCCGCTGCTACCCTCGTAGCTGCAGACCTAGCCGCCGACTTGAAAGAAGGCGTAATCCTCGGCGCCGAAGCCATCGACTCCGGCCAGGCCGCCGCCACCCTCGCCAAGCTCAGAATGTTCGGCGAAAAACACGCAAGAACGTAGCGCCCGCCCGTTCTTACTTTGAATGGGCACGACTTTAGTCGTGCCGTAACGCGAGTAAAATCGACAGGGCTTTAGCCCCTGAGGGATGTATTTCGGACCCTGGGGCCCTTCACAACCAGCTGGCCCTGATCGCATAAATTCGAGGAACGCTTCATGAAATGCACACGAATGATTCTCACCTCCGCACTTCTCCTCGCAACTCTCTCCGCAACAGCCCAGCAGCCAACCCAGCCGCAAATGAAAGTCGACTCCAGCAATCGCACCCTCACCGTCTCTGCCACAGAAACGGTTTCCGTCGAACCCGACCTCGCCACCCTGCACATCGGCTTCGACACTGCTCCAGAAGATGCCAAATCCGCCTATGCCGACGGAGCGCGCGCTTCCAACGCCATCATCGCCGCCGTCAAGCAGGCAGGAATCCCTGAGACCGCAATCCGCAGCGAGTCGCAGTATCTCGATCGGGACTACTCGACCAAGCAGCATAAATTCGTTCTCCACCAGCAATGGACCGTGAAGGTCGCGCCCGAACGCGCCGCCGAAATACTCGACATCGCCGTCACCGCCGGCGCCACCGATAGCGGCCAGATCGACTGGACCGTGAAAGATGTGCCCGCCCTCGAATCCCAGGCCCTCGACCACGCCGCCGCTCGCGCAAAACAAAACGCTGAAATCCTCGCCAAGGGCATGGGCGTGCGTCTCGGCTCCCTCATCTACGTCAGCAACCAGATCTCTCCAACCGGCCCTCGTCCGATGGTCATGTACAACGCAATGCAAAGCGTTGCTGCGAAAACCGCACCGCCCCTCTCCATCGAGCCCCACCAGGTCAGCCGCGAAGCCACCGTCTACGCCGTCTTCGCCATCGAGTAGGAACACCATTTCACCGCGAAGTTTGAATCCTGACCGGCAGATGGAGCATCATATGGTTGTTTAAACAACTACTTCCGCCCGGCTATAAATCCGGAAGTGCCAGGAGTCCATAGGATGCCCACAAGTCCCAACCGCCAACCCGCCCTCTTTCTTCCCCACGGCGGTGGTCCCTGCTTCTTCATGGATTGGACCTGGGGCCCGGCCGACACATGGCACGCCACCCAGCGATTTCTTGAATCGGTAGCCTCTTCGCTTCCTGAAAAGCCGAAGGCCCTGCTCGTCGTCAGTGGTCATTGGGAAGAACAGGCCTTCACCGCCGGCGCCGCCGCCAAACCCGAACTCATCTTCGACTACTCCGGCTTCCCCGCACACACCTACCAACTCACCTGGCCTGCGCCCGGCGATCCTCAACTTGCCGAAAAAGTCATCAGCCTTCTGCGCAAATCCCGTCTCCCTGCCGTCGCCAGCTTCAACCGCGGCTACGATCACGGCGTCTTCGTTCCCCTCAAGGTCGCGTTTCCGCAGGCGGACATCCCGGTCGTCACGCTGTCGCTCAATCTGTCGCTCGATCCTGCACAACACATCGCCGCCGGCCGTGCCCTGGCTCCATTGAGAGACGAAGGCGTCCTCATCATCGCCAGCGGCATGAGCTTCCACAATCTCCGCGGCTACCTCCGCCCGGAAACGCCAGAGCGCGCCCGCGCTTTCGACGCCTGGCTTACCGCTGCGGTCGAATCGCCCGCGCCCGAACGCGACGCACTCCTCGCCAACTGGCGCACTGCACCGTTCGCAGCCTACGCCCATCCACGCGAAGAGCATCTGATTCCCCTGATGGTTGCTGCCGGCGCCGGAGGCGAAGCGCCCGGCAAGCGCGTCTTCACCGGCGAGCCCATGGGCGCAAGGATCAGCGCTTACCGGTTCGACGGATAAGCTAGCGCCCTTTCAAGCTCACCTTGACCCCGCTGTCCAGCAGGATCGCGACCAGCCCGAACAGCATCGCCAGATCGGTTCGCGCCTCGTGGATGAAGCTCAGCACCCCGTAGTGCTCCAGCCTCGCGGGCGCAAACCGTCCCAGCGGATGCCCCAGCAGAATCGGCACCTTGGTCGTCACGATCGCCGTCAGAATCACCACCAGCAGCAAAAGCGCCGCATCGCCCGCGTAGAAACCCAGAATCAGCGCCCCGCCCGCCGCTATCTCCACTGCCCCTACCAAGGGCCCAAGCACATGCGGAAACGGCAGCCCGATATGCGCGAAGCGTCCCCATCCAAGCTCGGCAGGATACACAAACTTCAGGATTCCCTCAGTCAGAAACACCACTCCCACGATCACCCGAATCAGAATCATCGGAAAGTTCTTGCGCACAATTCTCCTCGCCTACCTGCTCTTCAGCAGTTTCTCAATGTCCTTCGCAAGGCTCTCTGGCTTCGTCATGGAGGCGTAACGCGCCACTACCCTTCCGTCACGATCAACAAGAAACTTCGTAAAGTTCCACCGGATCGCTCCGCCGCCCAATGGTCCCAGCAAACCCGGCTTCGCTTTTTTCAGGAACCGATACAGTGGATGCGCGTTGCTGCCGTTCACATCAATCTTCGCAAATATGGGAAAGCTGACACCGTAGTTCCTCTCGCAGAAAGCGCCGATTTCCTCGGCCGTTCCCGGTTCCTGCCCGCCAAACTGGTTGCATGGAAACCCCAGCACCTCCAGCCCGCGTTCTTTATATGTCCGATAAATCTCCTCCAGGCCTGCATACGGCGGAGTAAATCCGCATTGGCTGGCGGTATTCACGATCAGCATCACCCTTCCCTCGTATTTCGACAACGCGACGGTGCCACCCTCCAGCGTTTCAGCCGAAAATCCATAAATCGTGCCGATAGTTTCCGCCATTTTCTCCTCAGCCCGGGATGATCGCCGGCAGGCTGTCATCGGCAAGCAATGATTTCCTGTCGCTTTGAGGATGTCATGTTGAACGCACGTGCGTCTAAAGATCGTGCATTCGCTCATGTTCAGTCATTCAAGAGTCTCTCGCGGACATGTCTTTCTCCGTGGGTCGATTTGAGGGGCAATCGAGCCCATTCCGGTCCGGTAAACTGATCTAGGACCTGAATGAGCAAGCTGTTGGCGAGAAGTTGGGCTGCCGGATCGAATTACCGTTTCCTCCGCATCTCCTCTTCGTCACCTGCATCGCACAATGCCCGGTGTCCCAAATGACGCGAATGGCGGGGCTCTCGCGGACAGCGGTTCGTCCTCGGGTAACTCCTGGGCGCGGCAGATGAAATGGGAAAGATTTCGGTTTCCGAGCCGGGCGCTTCATCGGCATTTTCGATGCAGTGGCTGCGGTCAGAAAACAACGTCTTCGAGATGGTAAAATCAATCTTTCCTAAAGGCTGTAACAGAACTTAAGCAGTGAGGGTGTGCATATTCTTCCCGTGAAGCCTTACCTTGGACCGCACCAGTACTTGTGCTCGCCGCAGGACTCCAGCCCGGTGAAGATCAAGCTCGACGTAATTACCCGCAATTTGCGGATCCCTTTCCTGCTTTCCCGGCTGGCCCTGGTGCTCTTGCTGGCCTTCTCGGCTTGCCTCGCTCTCGCCCAGCAGTCGCAGACCATTCTGTCCATCCGGGTCATCGGCAACCGCCGCATTCCCAAGGAAACCATCCTCGCCCGCATGTTCACCCATCCCGGCGATGTGTATGACCCGCTCTCCATCGAGCGCGACTTTAACTCCCTTTGGAACACCAATTACTTCGAGAATCTCCGGATCGAGCGCGAAGATACTGAAAAGGGCATCATCCTTGATGTCTTTGTTGTGGAGCGCCCCACCATCCGCGAAATCAACTACAAGGGCAACAGCTCCGTCTCCACCTCCGACATCCTCGACCGCTTCAAGAAGGAAAAGGTCGGTCTCTCCGTCGAAGGCCAGTACGATCCCACCAAGATCAAGCGCGCCGAGACCGTCCTCAAAGACCTTCTCGCCGAGCACGGCCACCAGTTCGCCACCGTCAAGACTGACGTCAAGAAGATTCCTCCCGCGTCGGTGCAGATCAACTTCAGCATCAAGGAAGGCCCGACGGTCAAAGTCGGCCAGATCAAGTTCACGGGCAATGCGCACATCAGCAGCCTCCAGTTGCGCCGCTCGATGAAGAATCTGAAGCCGGTCGGCATCCCCTATTCCATCATCTTTGAGAATCTCTTTGCCCGGACCTTCGACGCGTCCAAGCTCGACGAAGATACAGAGCGCGTCCGCTTCGCCTATCGCGACAAGGGCTATGCCAATGCCGCCGTCGAGACGCCCCGTACCCAGATTCGCGACGAAGGAGGCCTCAACTGGTTCACCTTCCGGCCCAATCGCGGCAAACGCATTGATATCCTGATGCCAATTGAAGAAGGCGAGCGTTACCGCCTCGGCACCATCACCTTTACCGGCAACACCCACATCACGAACACCAGAGCCCTACGCTCTACGTTCGCCATCAAGGACGGCGACTGGTTCAATGCCTCCGCCATTGGCAAGGGACTCGAAAATCTGAAGAAGGCCTACGGCCAGCTCGGATACATCAACTTCGGCGCTATCCCCAAGCAGACCTTCGACGACCAGAAACACACTGTCTCGTTTCAGATGGATATCGATGAAGGCAAGCAGTTCTACGTCTCGCGCATCGAGTTCGAAGGCAACACCATTACCCGTGACCGCGTCATCCGCCGCGAACTGCTCCTTGACGAGGGCCAGGTCTACAACTCGCAGCTATGGGAGTACAGCCTGCAGCGCCTCAACCAGCTCGAATACTTCGAGCCCCTCAAGGTTGACCAGGACTCGGAAGCACACCAGAACACCGAAGCCGGCACCGTCGATCTCCTCCTCAAGGTCAAGGAGAAGGGCAAAAACTCCATCGGCCTCAACGGCGGCGTCAGCGGATTGTCAGGCGCCTTCCTGGGCCTGAACTACCAGACCAATAACTTCCTCGGCCTGGGCGAAACCCTCAGCGTGCAGGGCAACATCGGCAACGTAAGCCGCCAGTTCCTCTTCGGCTTTTCACAGCCTTATGTGCACAACAAGCCGCTCAATGTCGGCTTCCAGATTTACAACAACAAGTCCGACTTCAATGCAGCGAAGTCCTACCAGACCACCACGGGAACAGCCCTCAACCTGAGCTCGGCACAGCAATCGCTGACGCAGAACTACAATCAGGCAGCCACCGGGTTGAACTTCTCCCTGAGCTACCCCCTCCGCCGTCATGCCTTTCAGCGCGTAGGCTTCACCTACTCGCTCTCTCGTGCCAATATCACCGCGTTCAGTACGGCTTCGCAAACATACTTCCAGACCATCAGCTTCCGCTCCGGCATTCAGGGCTCGAACGCACTGGCAGGCATTGTCACCAGCCAGGTTTCCCTCACCTATTCCTACAACACCGTTAACAATCCGGTTCGGCCTCGTTCTGGCAAGGAATTTACAGCGGCCCTGCAGGCTGCAGGCATCTGGGGCAACGTGCGCTACTTCTCGCCGCTTATCGCCTACAAGACCTACCGCTCCATGCACTATCTGAAGTTCAGCCCCATTGGACACAACGTCCTAGCCTTCAAGTCCCAGCTCGGCTACATCCAGGGATATGGCGGCGACGTGGCGCCCCCCAACAACCGCTTCTACGCCGGCGGCGACTCCGAATTGCGCGGCTTTGACGTGCGCAGCGCCACGCCTTACGGCTATGTGCCCACGCGCCAGACCGTGCAGCTTACCAATCCTGACGGCTCCTGCGTCCCCCGCGACCCCAACAATCCGCAGCTGAATCAGTGCATCGCGGTTCCCATTCCCGTGTACGGCATCGTCTCCATCGGCGGCGATACCAGTTTGACCAGCAACCTCGAATACCGCATTCCCATCGTCGGCTCTGCCATGTTCGCCTTCTTCGACGACTTCGGCATGGACGTTGTGACCAATCATGGCCAGCTCAAGCAGAGCCCCGAGGGCTTTGCTTCCCTTACCGCCCCACTCTACGGATGCCCGGTCTATAACAATGGTTCCTGCCAGGGCGGAATCCCCGGTTCGCAGGTCGGCTTCCAACGCGATATCCGTCCGGTGCTTGGGACCAACCTTGTTCCCCGCATGTCGCTCGGCGGCGAATTCTCCATCATCATGCCGGTCATCAATGCACCGTTCCGCCTCTACTATGCATGGAACCCGCTTCGCCTCTACGAGCGCCCCTATTGCAACGACGTGGCCCTGGGCGCGAAAGTGCAGAGTTGCACCGCTGAACTCATCACCCGCGATATGTTCCCGGTTGGCGGCGCCGGCGACTATACCTACCAGCAGACGATTCAGGGCTACGGCGCCCAGAATCTCTTCCGCGAACCACGCAAGACGTTCCGCCTCAGCGTCTCCACCACCTTCTAGTTGGTGCTCGAATCAACCTAACCCGAAGGCCGCTCCCCGAGCGGCCTTCTTCGCCTTGTACTCCCTGTTCCCTTGTCCCTGTGTCCCTATGTCTCTTCTCCCTCGTTCCCTGTTCCTGCCCGTTTGACCCCCTCCTCCGCCACTCATATAATCCTTGCTAGTTCCTGCTGATGTCTCCATCCGCGTCTTTTGCCTCTGCCTCGACTGTCGCGGAGCTCCCAACGAAGAAGACGAATGAAGGTTGCTCAGGAGGCACAGGCTCGCCAGTGCGCCGGATTGGCTGCAGGGCTGCCTTCCAGGGATTTCAAGGAGTAATTGAACCGCATGAAATGCACTCTTATCACCGTAGCCGCGCTGGCAGCCTGCCTCGCCATGAATGCCGCCGCACAGCCTGCCTCTACACCTGCTGCAGCCACCGCACCCGCAGGACCGGCGAAGATCGCCGTCATCGGGTTCCAGGAAGCTGTCGCAGGAACCAACGACTTCCAACGCCGCTTTGCCGATCTGCAGAAGAAATATGAACCCAAGCGCCAGGAGCTCAAGACCCTCAACGACCAGATCTCTTCGCTCCAGAAAGAACTCCAGGCCCAGTCCGCAACTTTGAGCGACGCCGACCGCGCCAACAAGGCCAAGCTTCTTGACGACAAGCAGAAAGATCTGAAGCGCTCTGGCGAAGACGCACAAACCGACTATCAGCAGGACATGCAGCAGACCTTTGCCTCTGTGGCCTCCAAAGTCGATGAGACTCTCCAGGCCTATGCCAAGGAGCACGGATACAGCGTCGTTCTCGACGGCGGCAACCAGCAGCTCCCCGTCGTCATCTACGCCAACCCCGCAGTTGACATCACCAAGGCTGTCGTCGAAGCCTACAACGTCAAGTCCGGCATCCCGGCCCCCGAGCGCACTGCAGCCCCCGCCACCACCCACGGTGCTGCTGCCGCTCCCGCCAGAAGCACGACCCCCAAGGCACCCGCCGGCCACTAGCCAGCAATATCGCCCCATTCCGTCGAAGGCCTCGCCATCACAGCGAGGCCTTCGCGTTTCCCGCACACCTGCCCCCCTCCGTCCCCATGTCCCTGTGTCTCACTCTGTCCCTATGTCCCTCTTGTCCCTCTTGTCCCTATGTCCCTATGTCCCTGTGTCCCTGTGTCCCTGTTCCCTGTTCCCTGTTCCCTGTTCCCTGTTCCCTGTAGTTTGACCCCCCTACCCCGCACCCCTATAATCCTTCTAGTTCCTGCTGATGTTTCCGTCCGCTTCTTTTCCCGTCTCTGCTTCCGTCTAAAAGGAAGTCCCTCGAGAAAAGTTGTCGCGAGGTTCTCTTCAGGGTGCGCGCAGCGAGTGCATTGGTTCGTCTTCAGACTCGAATGCGCGGGCAGCCCCAGGAATTCCTAAGGAGTTTTCAAGCCGAATGAAGCACTCTGTTGCATTAGTTCTCATGCTGGCCTCAGGCCTTGCCCTCAGTGCCGCCGCCCAAACATCGCCCGCTCCCGCCACCGGCACTGCAACCGCTGCTCCTGCCGGTCCGGCCAAGATCGCCGTCATTGCGTTCCAGGTCGCCGTCGCGCAGACCAATGAGGGCCAGCGCAGCTTTGCCGACTTGCAGAAGAAGTACCAGCCCAAACAGACCCAGCTCAAGGCCTTGAACGACGAAATCGAAACCCTTACCAAGCAGCTCCAGGCCCAGGGCGACAAGCTCACCGACGATGAACGCGCGGCACGCGCCAAGACCATTGACGACAAAAAGAAGCAGCTCCAGCGCGATGCCGAAGACGACCAGAACGATATGCAGAACGAGATGCAGGAGCTTTACAGCTCTCTTGCCTCCAAGGTCTATGACGTGCTCAACGACTACGCCAAGCAGCACGGATACACCCTGGTCCTCGACGTCGCCCAGCAGCAGAGCCCGGTGCTCTACGCGACTGAATCCACCAACATCACCAAGGCCATCATCGAGGCTTATAACGTGAAATCGGGCGTTCCCGCTCCGTCGCCATCCGCGGCCGGTTCAAGCCCTCTTCCATCGGCTCCCAAGCCGGCTGCCCCCAAACCCAATACTCCTCAGTAGCTCGCGTCCACAGGCCGAGCTCTGAGCGCAACGAATCGATCAATCTTTAAGAAAAGAGCTTTAAGAAAAAAGGCCCCGGATTTCGGGGCCTTTTTTATACTGTTCAGTCTGAATCCAAACGAATTTCGAGCGCCGCTTTTGCATTGGCAAATCCAACAGGTCCACCTGTGGAAAAAAATGTGGATTTCGAGCCCTACAAATCATAGAAAATGCTGTACTTTTCCACTTGTCAACGAATACTCGCTCTGATAAACCTAGGAAGTCCTTTATTTATCTATCACAAGCACGGACTGCCCCACAGAGCCCGCACTCCTCGTGTCTTCTCCTCCCGGACTGACCTTGCACGGAGCTTTCCACAATTCATTGTGAACGATTGATGACTGCAGCGTGAGCCAAGTCACCAAAGAGGGGTTACTTCTGCTGGTCTTCTCCCACCCGCAACACCGCCAGAAAAGCCTCCTGCGGAATGTCGACTTTCCCGATTCGTTTCATCCGCTTTTTCCCTTCCTTTTGCTTCTCTAAAAGCTTGCGTTTTCGGGAGATATCGCCGCCGTAACACTTGGCCAGAACGTTCTTCCGCAGGGCCGATACCGTCTCACGCGCCACCACCTTGGCCCCGATCGCTGCCTGGATAGCCACTTCAAATTGCTGCCGCGGAATCAGCTCCCGCATCTTCGATACCAGCGCCTTGCCGCGCTCGTACGCAAAGTCCCGATGCACGATGATCGATAGCGCATCCACCGGCTCGCCCGAAACCAGGATGTCCAGCTTTACCATCGGCGATTCCCATTCCCCAGCCAGCGCATAATCCAGCGATGCATACCCGCGTGAGATCGACTTCAGACGGTCGTAGAAGTCCAGCACAATCTCGTTCAGCGGCAACTCATACGTCAGCAGCACGCGCGTCGGCGTCACGTACTCAAAGTTCATCTGCTTCCCGCGCTTCTCTTCCACCAGCTTGAAAATCCCGCCGACATACTCCTCGTTGGTCAGAATCTTCGCCGTGATCACCGGTTCGCGGATCGCATCGATATTCGTCGGCTCCGGCCAGCGCGAAGGATTATCCACTTCCATCACCGACCCATCCGTCATCGTGATGTGGTACCGCACCCCCGGCGCCGTCGTAATTAAATCGAGCTCGTATTCGCGCTCCAGCCGCTCCTGGATGATCTCCATGTGCAGCAGCCCCAGGAATCCGCAGCGAAATCCAAATCCCAGCGCCACTGAACTCTCCGGCTCAAAGAAAAATGAGGAATCATTCAGCCGCAATTTTTCCAGCGCATCCCGCAGCAGTGTGTGCTCATGCGAATCCACCGTGTAGAGACCCGCGAACACCATCGGCTTGATGTCTTCAAACCCCGGCAACTGCCCCGACGCCGGCCTTTCTTCCTCCGTCACCGTGTCGCCGATGCGCGTATCGCTTACCGTTTTGATGGTCGCCGCGAAGAAACCCACTTCGCCTGCCGAAAGCTGCGCTATCTCCACCGGCTTCGGCATCAGCACGCCCATCGACTCGACTTCAAACGATTTCCCGTTCGACATCAGCCGGATCCGCTGCCCCTTCCGCATCGTCCCCTGCATCACCCGCACCAGCACGATCACGCCGCGATACGCATCGAACCATGAATCGAAAATCAGCGCCTGCAGCGGCGCGTCCGGGTCTCCGGTCGGTGGAGGCAGCCGGTGCACAATCGCCTCCAGCACTTCATGCACGCCTTCTCCTGTCTTCGCGCTCACCGGAATCGCGTCCGTAGCGTCCAATCCAACCGCCATCTCGATCGCTTCCTGCGTCCGCACAATATCCGCCGAAGGCAAATCGATCTTGTTGATCACCGCGATGATTTCCAGGCCATGATTGATCGCGAGGTACGCATTCGCCAGCGTCTGTGCCTCCACGCCCTGCGTCGCATCCACGACCAGCAATGCGCCTTCGCACGAAGCCAGCGAGCGCGAAACCTCGTAGCTGAAGTCCACGTGCCCCGGCGTGTCAATCAGATTCAGCTGGTACGTCTGCCCGTCGTGCGCCTTGTACATCATCCGCACGGCGTGCGCCTTGATCGTGATTCCGCGCTCGCGCTCCAGGTCCATCGCGTCCAGAATCTGCGCCTGCATCTCACGACCCGTCACCGAACCCGTCAATTCAAGCAGACGGTCGCTCAGCGTCGACTTCCCATGGTCGATATGGGCAATAATGGCGAAATTGCGGAGGTATTTTACGTCCATGAGGGGCTGGTAATCGTTGGCGAAGCGGTACCAAAGTCAGCGATGTCTCTAGGTCATAGCTTATCATCGGCGTAGTGCCTTCCGCCTTCAGGGGTAGTGTTGTTACAGCATCAACTGTTGCGCATGAATTCCAATCGCTCTTGTAGTCCGGGTTGCGCCGTGCTGGCTCTCGCGCTGGTCGTATCGCTGTCAGGATGCGATCCCTCCAAGCCCGCGGCATCCGCCACCCCGGCCGCACAGGCACTGGCTCCCGCAATCTCCACTCCCGCACCCCTGCAGACTCCCGCCCCCGCTCCACCACCGCAGCCCGGTGCTTCACAGCAGCGCGTGCAGCAGCTGATCCAGCAGGTCGAGAAAGCCTACGCTCTCGGCGATGCCGCCTATAAGCGCGGAAATCTACTCGAAGCCCGTTCCAACTTCGATAACGCCGTCGATCTAATGCTCACCAGTGGCATCGACATCAAGTCCACCCCCGCGCTTCAGGATGAGTTCGATCGCATCGTCGACCAGATCAATGGCCTCGAAATGGAAGCGCTCAAGCAAGGCAACGGCTTCACTCCCAAGACCGAAGACACCCCCGCCGAGGCCGCCAGTGACGTCACCTTCGTCGTCGATCCCAACATCGTGGCCAAAGCCAATGCCGACCTCGCCACCACCAAGTCCGATTTGCCCCTCGTGGTCAACGACTACGTCGCCGCCTACATCAACTTCTTCGCCAATACCACCAAGGGCCACAACACGCTGCTTCACTCGTTCCAGCGGGCCGGCCGCTACCGCTCGATGATTCAACGCGTGATGAGCGACGAGGGCGTCCCGCAGGACCTCATCTACCTCGCCGTTGCCGAGTCTGGATTCCAGCCCCGCGCCGTCAACGCCCGCTCCCGCGCCGGCGGGATGTGGCAGTTCATGCCCCGCGGCAACTACGGCCTCACCCGCAACAACTACGTCGACGAACGCTTCGATCCCGAGAAATCCACCCGCGCCTACGCCCGCTACATGAAATACATCTACTCCCAGCTCGGCGACTGGTATCTCTCCATGGCCGGCTATGACTGGGGCACCGGCAACATCCAGCGCGCCGTCGAAAAAACCGGCTACGCTGATTTCTGGGAGCTCTACAAGCGCAACAATCTCCCCGCCGAGACCAAAAATTACGTCCCCGAAATTCTCGCCGCCATCATCATCGCCAACCACCCTACGCAGTACGGCTTCGACGACATCACACTCGACCCGCCCGTCGTCACCGACACGGTCACCATCAATTACTCCGCTGATCTGCGTCTGGTGTCCGACATTGTTGGTGCCCCCGTCGACGAACTCGTCGCACTCAACCCCAGCCTGTTGCGCCTCGTCACTCCGCCCGACACGGAGTTTGACCTGCACCTTCCTGCCGGCACCGCCGCCATCTTCCAGGAAAAGATCGCCGCCATTCCCGAAAGCAAGCGCAATTCCTGGCGCTACCACGAGGTCAAACCTGACGATACGCTCGCTTCCGTGGCCCACACCTACCGCGTCCCTCTCGGCCAACTCGCCGAGGTCAACCAACTCAGTGAATCCTCAAAGCTCGATGGCGTTGAGGGGCTCGTAGTGCCCGTGGCTCCCTCCGCTGCCCCATCCGCACACACCGTTTACTACACCACCCGCCGCGGCGATACCCTGGTCTCCGTCGCCGACCGCTTCGGTGTCTCCCTCACCCAGCTCCGCCGCTGGAACAAGCTCCCTTCGTCCAGCATCCGGGTCGCCGCCGGGCGCCGACTCCACGTTGCCGAGCCCGCCCTGGCCCGCGCCGGTACCCGCAGTCGCCATGCAAAAGGCAGCGCCGGCCATACCCGTGAGGTCGCTGGCAAAAGTTCGCCCGACGCAGAAGACTCCGCGGCGTCGCACCACTCTGCTTCGAAAGCATCCTCATCGCGAGCCACCGGCAAAGCCCGCACGCCTGCCTCCGCATCGTCAAAACATAAGCACGCCGCGGGCTCCGCGAAGCATTCGTCACGCGCGAAAAAATCCCTGCATGCGCAAAAGTGATTTCATGCGCATCTCTTCACGTGTTTTGATAGCTTTTCTTTCAGGGTTGTTGTTAAAATGACTCCGCATGCGGAGATCAATTGTCCGCAACGCTGAGAATCGAAATCCCACACGGGCAGCGGCAATCCGCTGGAGGCAATCGGATGGACGAAGTGATCAAGATGTATGCAATGAATGACGGCGATCCAGACTTGGAACCGGCAGAGATGAGCACCGATCACGATGAAATGGAAGAAGACGACGAAGTGGAAACCTCAACCGTGCTTACTTCCTCCGACGACGACGAGGGCATCGTCGAAGAGGGCATAATTATCGTGGAGGCGATTCCTGTTCCGGAGCCGGCCCCCAGGAAGGCCGCCAAAAAAGCGCCCGCCAAGAAAGCTGCCACTCCCGCTCCGGCCAAAAAGGCACCGGCCAAGAAGGCAGCAAAAAAAGCAGCCAAAAAAACAGCCAGGAAGGCAGCAAAGAAAGCTGCAAAAAAAGCTCCGGCCAAAAAGGCCGCAAAGAAGTCCGCCAAGAAAACCGCAGGCGCCAAGGGCGGAAAAGTCGCGAAGAAATCCGCGGCACCGAAGCGCGCCGGCAAAACCACAAAACGAGGTAAAAAGTTGGCCGTTAAGAAAGCAGCAAAAAAGGCGCCCGCCAAGAAGGCAGCAGCGAAGAAAGCTCCTGCAAAGAAGGCGGCGAAGAAGACAGTCAAGAAGGCAACCAAGAAGACTGCCAAGAAAAAGAAGTAAGCTGGCAATCGCAATCTTCAAAAGGCAAGCAAAAAAGCCCGGCATCCCGCCGGGCTTTTTTGCGTCCATACTTCGATGCAGATTTTGGACAGCGTTCGGTGGATTTCCTGCTGAGCCCACGAAGATGGGTGCCCCATCCTTGCGAAGCAAGGGTGGGAAAGCTACGAACCAGCAGTCAGTATCTGCTTCAAGTGCCACCGCTGATGCACCACATAATCCTCGATCAGGAACCGCAGCGTTATCGGAGCATCCGCATCCATAACGCATGGCGCGTCAAACCGTGAATCCGGAATTCGATCCACGACCGCCATCAGGATCTCGTGCTCCGCCTCCCACCATCCAAGCAGCGTCTCCCAGCTCTGATCGGCATAGCCATGCGCCGCGACCCAGGCATCCTGCTCATAATTCCGCCCATTGAAGAAGCCCTCACTCGTCGCCCGCACGAACCGCTGCCGGTTGTTGGTCGCAGAATCCAGCAGGTGTCCCACGATCTGCTTCCTCGTCCACCCGCCCTCGCGCCACGGTACATCCGCCAGCGCCTCAGGCACCCCCACCAGGGTCCGATGCACATCATCCAGTCCTATGCGGAATTGCTGCGCCAGTTCAGTCATAGTCACTCCCAGAAGAATACGAAGCTCGTTCCGGCAGGACCAAGCTGAAAGCTGATAGCTGAGGGCTGAAAGCTGCTTTTACCCCTTCTTCAATTCCGCAATCGCCGCCAGCACCTCTTCCGAGTGCACCTGCGGATTGACCTTCGTCCACACCTTCACGATCTTTCCATGCGGATCGATCAAAAACGTGTTCCGATTCGCGATCGTCATGTTGCCGAAGTGCCCCAGCGAGCCGTACTCGTCCACCACCTTGTGCTCCGGATCGGCGAGCAGGTGAAACGTGAGTCCATCCTTGGTGCAGAACTGCTTGTGGCTGTCCACCGTGTCCACGCTTACACCCAGGATCACCGCGTTATCCGCCTCGAACTTCGACAGGTCCCGCTGAAAGTTGTGCGCCTCGATGGTGCAGCCCTGCGTCATGTCCTTCGGGTAGAAGTAGAGCACCACCCACTTGCCGTGATAGGTCTTCAGCGAAACCGGCGTGCCATCCTGCGATGGCAGCGTAAACGTTGGGGCCTTCTGTCCAGCCGCAGGCATCGTGTCATCGGCCGCATGCACCGACATCAGCGGCAAGCCAAGCGCAAACACCGCCGCAACCACACTCAGAATCATCTTCTTCATCTGTAACCTCCTGTTCGTTCCAAACGGGGATTAAAACCTCAGAATCCGGGCCCAGACACACCGGCATGTCATTGAGACGTAGCGGAAAGAACTGGGGACGCCCCGCTGTTCGTCAGTATAGTTCCCGCCCCCAGCCATGTTGTCATCAGAACGTCTATCTATTCCCTCGGTCCAGTGTTCCCTTTGTCCCTTGTCCCCATGTCCCTAACGTCCCAGCGTCTCTATGGTCCCTACGTCCCCATGTCCCTGTCGCGGCATAGCCACGATCACAATCCCCGCCTCCACCGCCCGCTTCAACAGTGCTTCGCGATCGAACAGCAGCGTCCGCCCCGCCTCGACGGACAGACAACTCGCCCCCGCCCGCACCATTGTCTCAATCGTCTTCATCCCGATCACCGGCACATCAAACCGCATATCCTGGTTCGGCTTCGCAACCTTCACGACAGTCAGCCGCCGCTCCAGCGTCGACGCCTCTTCCTCCATTGATTTCATCAGCGCCCCAGCCCGCTCAATTGTCGCGTCCGTTCCCTCCATCGCCTCGACGGCCACGCACGCCTGCGCCGCAACCACCACCGTCTGCCCGATGTCGAACCCCGCCAGGGCCCGCGCCACACCCAGCCCGTACTCGATGTTCTTGCGCTCATCCTCAGTCGGCCCTCGTCCCCCCGCAGCCTCCGTTAGAACGCCCTCCTCGGCCAGCAGCGGCTCCAGAAACTGCGTAGAACTCCTCAACTCAATGCCCTCATCCGCCAGCACCTTCGCCACCGCCCCCAGCAGCATATCGGTATTCCGCGTGCGCAGATTCAACAGCAGCTTCGCCAGCCGCCAGTCCGGCCGAATGCTGCTGAAAATTTGTTTATGCTTCACCTGCCCCGCCATCACCGCGGACTTCACGTCTTCCTTGTGAAACACCTCAATCAGCCGCGAAAGTTCCCCCAGCGAAAGCCAGTGCACCGTAATCTTCTCGTCCGCCGCCGCACGATCGTTGATCTCCGGGTCCGTCTCCTCCCGAATCGCCGCCACTGTCACGCTGAACCCCTGCGCCCGCGCCGCATCCAGCAGCAAAAACGGAAACCGCCCGTTCCCCGCAATCAGGCCGAGCTTCATCGTGCCCACCGCATTAACGTCACGCCCACATCACTTCCCGATATCAAAACCATTTCCCTTCCATTTCGTTTCACAATGATCCTGCCCTACGCTCCGCCATTCCTCCCGGAGGGAGGAAACGAAAATAGCCCAGGGTGAAGCGAAGCGAAGCCCTGGGACAGCCGCAACGAATACCCCCTCGCCCCGGAGGGCCGACCGAATCCTCCCACCCGCGCTACCATTATCCTTCACCATGTCACACACCTATTGCTGCTCGCTGTTTCACTGCGTCTTCTCAACGAAGGACCGTCGCAAATCGATCCTGTTGGAAACCCAGCCGCGTCTCTGGGCCTACATGGGCGGCATCGCGCACGAACACGGGATGACCGCCCTCGCCGTCGGCGGCACCCACAACCACGTCCATATGTTGCTGTCCCTCCCGTCTTCTATGCCGGTCGCCAAGGCAATGCGGGAGATCAAGTCCGCCTCGTCACGCTGGATGCATGAGACCTGCAGCCAGCCTGGCTTCGAATGGCAAGAGGGTTACGGAGCCTTTTCGATTGGTCAATCGCAAACACAAGCCACCCTGGCCTACATCGCAGGCCAATCGGAACACCACAAGAAGCACGATTTTCAGGCTGAATTCATAGCGTTCTTGAAGAAGAACCGGATCGAATACGACCCGCGTTTCATTTGGGGTTGATTTCGATCGGCCCTCCGGGACGCGGACAATTTCTGGCAGGATCCCTCGCCGTTTGATTCGCCTACTTAATAACCCCGCGCGCGCTCTTCTCGATAAACCTCACCAGCAGCGCCACGTCCTCCCCCTCCAGCTCCCGAATCTTCTCGAGAGCCTGCGACGTGTTCAGCTTCGAAACCAGCAGCAGCCGGAAAGCCTTCTGCAGCGCCCTGATCCGCTCCGCGCTGAATCCCCTCCGCTCCAGCCCAATGCTGTTTACGCCGAACGCCTTGTTCTCGCGCCGCGCCGAGGTCTTCGAAAACGGCAGCACATCCTGCGTCACAATCGTCCCGCCGCCAATGAACGCATACTTCCCCACCGTGCAGAACTGGTGCACCGGGCTGAACGCGCCCACAGTAGCAAAATCTTCGATGATCACGTGCCCCGCCAGGGTCGCCGCATTCGCCAGAATGCAGCCGTTGCCCACGATGCAATCGTGCCCGATGTGCACCGCCGTCATCAGCAGGTTCTTCGAGCCAACACGCGTAATGCCGCCGCCCTTCACCGTGCCGCGGCTGATCGTCACGCTCTCGCGAATCGTATTGTCATCGCCGATCTCGCACTGCGTCGGCTCGCCGCCATACTTCAAATCCTGCGGAGCCACGCCCACCGCGCAGAAGGGGTGAAACACGTTCCGCGCTCCGATGTGCGTCCGCCCATCCAGCACGACGTGCGAAATCAACCGGCAATCCTCGCCCAGCACCACATCCGGTCCGATCGTCGAGAACGGCCCCACCTCGCACGAGTCGGGAACCACCGCTCCCTCGGCCACCACCGCGCTGGGATGGATGCTCATTCGGCCCCCGGAGCCGCCGCCTCGTCGGGGCCGTCTCCATGCGCCTTCCGCTCGCGCTCCCGCGTCACCACCGCGCACGTCAGCGTCGCCTCGCAGGCAAGCTTGCCATCCACCGTTGCGCGGCCATGAATCTTTCCCGCCCTCGTCCTGAACGACAGCACGTCCACTTCGATCCGCAACTGGTCGCCCGGCGTCACCGGCCGGCGAAACTTCGCCCGCTCAATCCCGGTGAACACCACAAGCTTCGACGCCCGGTCTTCAATCTCGTGCAGCATGATGATGCCGCCCGCCTGCGCCATCGCCTCCACCACCAGCACGCCCGGCATGATGGGATATCCCGGAAAATGACCCTGGAAAAACGGCTCGTTGATGGTCACATTCTTGATCGCCACCAGCCGCTTGGTCGGCTCGAACTCCGTGATCCTGTCGATCAGCAAAAAGGGGTAGCGGTGCGGTAGAAATTCCAGGATCTCCTGGATGTCGAACGTCATGCTCTGGCTCCACGAAGCGCGCAATCACCCGCTCCGCGCTCCCTGAGGATTATAGCGAAGCCTCCGCTGCGGAAACGATTTGCATGGGCCTGTAGTCACGGTCGTCAGGTAAGGCGTGGCTTCGATTCGCACCGTAACTTACGTGCCGATACTTCCGAATTCAGCGCGCTCGCCGCATACTCCGCATGACTTTTCAATTCCAGGCATGGCCTTTCATCTCCGCTTCACCGCAACCGCCCCTTTCGCGCGAGGTAAAGAAGGTGAAGAAACTCGCCCGGACGTTGATGAATTCCCTGCAACCCGTTAATTCGCAAGGACCAGAAAATTCACCAAATCAATCGATTCCCGTCCTTGCTATCGCTCGGTGTTTCCACCACACTGCCCGGCATCGCGTAATTCAACAATCCGGAGACGCTTTCCGGCAGCCCAGGTTTATCCAGCCCCAGGAGGCCCCCACATGCGCAGGATTCTTGCCTTAGCTGTTCTTCTGTTCGCTCCGCTGATTGCCGTTTCCGCCTCAGCGGCACCGACGGTGCAAAGTGGCATCATCAACTACCTCACCAACCAGGTCACTCTTGCCGGAGCAAACTTTGAGCCGGGAAAAGTCAAACCGACCATCCTCTTCAACGGCGCAACCCTCACGGTTACGTCCTTCAGCAACACGCAAGTCGTCGCCACGTTGCCCACTGGCATCACGCCTGGCACCTTCAACCTCACTCTCACCAACAGTGCCGGCAATAGCGTCGAATTCGACATGACCTATGGCGGGGTCGGCCCGCAAGGGCCCGCTGGCGCTGCCGGTCCCACCGGAGCCCAGGGTCCCGCCGGGCCTGCGGGTCCCAATGGCCCACGCGGCCTTACCGGTGCCCCCGGCGCGCCTGGACCGGCCGGCTCAAACGGCACCAGTTTCCTCTTTTTGAATGCTTTTGATCCCTACGCGACCTACGCCCTCGACAATGTCGTCACCTACAACGGCTCCTCCTACATCGCCGTTGTTCCCAACGGTCCCAATCCGAATGGCCCCACTCCCGACAAAAACCCAAGTTGGAGCTTGATGGCCGCCGCCGGTGCAACCGGGCCAGCTGGTCCGACCGGACCCCAAGGTCCCCTGGGCGAACCCGGCCCTCAAGGATTGATGGGCAACCCCGGCTCTCCCGGACCCGCAGGCCCCGTCGGACCACAAGGCCCAACCGGCGGAGTTTTATCCTTCGCAAAAGCTGAATCGACCGATTTAATACAACTCGGATCCGATGCTGTTTCGATTACGTCTGTTGTTCTGCAAAACATCGGAACGTATGTACTGGGCGGACAAGTGAGTATTTATAACGGAGATTCCGCCAACCGGGCGGCTGTAAGTTGTTTCGTCCTTGTTGGTGGGCAAGCAATACCGGGAGGACCAGACGCAAGCCAAACTCTCGAACCGTTCGCGTTCGGCACTCTTCCTCTGGCAGGTTTTTATGTCAATTCATCGGCACAGACTACGCTTAACGTGAATTGCAACGACAGTGGGCCGTCAACCTCGGTCCAGACAGTGAATGTCGTATTTACCGCAATCCAAGTGCAATAGCAGCGCGCAATCATATCGCTGGGCGGCCATTAGGCCGCCCATCAAAAAGCACTACCCGGATGCAGAGCAACCCAGAGTCTACTTCTTGATCTTTCTCGCCACCTCGTTGATATCCCAGAACTCCGCCGGCAGATCCTGGTTGTAGTGCACCTTATCGATATACAACTGCCGCACCGTCTCCCCGTTGTGCACCCGCGTAATTGAATACGCGGTCGGAAGCCCGTCCACGTCGTGGTAGTCGGCGTACTCCTCCACGTCCGTGTTCTTGTCCTTGTACACCGGGTCGCGCCACTGAAAGCTCCGCGTCAACGGCAGGTGCGTCTGCACATCCATCTGGATCGTGATGGCCTCATTCTCGGCCGAGATCAGCGTCACCTGGTCCGCCATGTGCCGCTCAGCCATGCGCTCCCCTTCATACATCAGGATCGTCTTGGGGTCTTTCAGCCACACCTTCACTGCCATTTCGATCGAGTGGTCGCGCCTCCGCAAAAAATCATCCACCTGCTCCTGCGGCAAAGGCCTCGCCCCGCGGTATGTCACTTCGATCCCCTTGCGTCCTTCATAGAACTGCACGACATCGCGATGCTTCGTGTACTCCATCCGATCGTGATCGGGCCATACATGAAATTCCCAGAACAGGGTGGTACCCACATCGGGCTCGCCGTGAAAGAACGCCGCGATATGCCCCTCGCGCACCACGTTCTTCAGATTCAGCCACGCATCGCCGCCCAGCGCCTTCACCATTGCATCCAGAGCCGCGCGTGCCTGCGCCGCGTTCTTCTCACCGGATACATCCATCGTCTGCGCCGCAGGCTTCGCTCCCGCATCGTCCGCCTGCGCCCGCACCCCAAGCGGTATCGCCAGCAACCCCAAAGCCAGCACCCCCGCCAATCCCTTCCCCATCAGTCCTCCGCCCATCAACTCCCTATGTCCCTGCTCCTGCATTCTGGTATATCCCAATGTCCCTTTGTCCCTGTGCCCCTATGTCCCCATGTCCCCATGTCCCTTTGTCCCTATGTCCCTGGTGTGGCTATCCAGCAAGCACCGCTCCCCCATTCACGTTCACCACTTCGCCGGAAATGAACCCAGCCAGCCGCGTACACAAAAACAGCACCGGCCCCGCAATCTCCGTCGTCGTCGCCACGCGTCCCACCGGAATCCCTGCCCGAATCCGCGCTCCCAGCGCCGGATCACCCAGTGTTCCGGCCGACATATCAGTCGCCACCCACCCCGGCGCCACACAGTTCACCATGATGCCCCGCGGCGCCAACTCCGTCGACAGGCTCTTTGTCAGACTGATCAGCGCGCCTTTCGTCACGGCATAGTCCGCGTGCATGGCCTCGCCTCGCTGCCCCGCCGTCGAGCTGATCAAGACAATATGTCCCTTCCTCCCGTCATCGCCTTTTGCCGGCGGTCCCTGCAATTCCATCTGCATCACCGCCGCCTGCACCAGCCCGAAAACCGAATCGAGATTCACGGCCATCGTGTTCCGCCACTGCTCCTCGGTCATCAACTCAATCGGAGCATCCTCCGCCGGCCATACCCCGTGATTCACCACAAGCGCATCCAGCCGCCCAAACGCCTTCACCGCCGCCCCCACCAGGGCACGCCCATCCGACGGCGATCGCAAATCCTGCTCAATCGCAACACACCGAATCGGGCCGCCACATTCGTCCATCAGCGCCAGCGCCAATTCCTTGGCCTGCCGGTAGCTGAACACCACCCGTGCCCCCGCCGCCGCAAACAGCCGCACCGTCTCCGCGCCAATCCCCCGCGACCCGCCCGTGATCAGCGCAACCTTCCCATCCAATACAAGCGACACACCAGCCATACGGCAAAGTTAGACCATCGCTCGATTTCCTGTCGAGGCTCCCCTGCTTCGTGCTCCATCCCTTTGAAGCCGCGCGCCAGATCCAATTGCGCTCTCCCCGCCGCTCACGGAAATAGCCTGACTCGCTCCCATCCCTCGCCTTTCTGCGTGAACAAGAAGCGATCATGCAGTCGATTGGCGCCGTTGATCCAGAACTCGATTCGCTTCGGCTCAATCCGGAATCCGCGCCAGAATGCCGGCCTCGGCACTTCACCAGGAGTGACTTCCGCATACCGGCGCACACGTTCTTCCAGTTCTTCCCGGCTCTTCAAAATCCGGCTCTGGTCCGAGATCGCCGCGCTGATCTGGCTGGCTCTGGAACGGCTATGAAAATATGCGTCCACGACCGGAGCCTCAAGGGCTTGCACCGCCCCCTCCACGCGTACCTGGCGCCGCAGTGATTTCCAGTGAAAGCATAGAGCCGCGCGCCAATTCGCCTCCAGTTCCCGCCCCTTTTGACTCTCCGCATTGGTGAAAAAGCAGAACCGATCCTGCATCACCCTCTTCACCAGCACGATGCGCACGCTCGGCGTCCCTTCCGGAGTAGCCGTCGCCAGCGCTGCAGCGTTCGGATCGTTGGGTTCCGCTTGTTCCGCCTCTGCGAGCCATCGATCAAACAAATCCAATGGGTCTTCCGCGCCGCCCTCATTCGATGTATTCACATACAAAGTCTAATGAGTCTGCATCTTCCCTGCGACCTGGAGCCGTTCTTCTCCGTCTCAAAAAGTGTGGCCCCCGCGGCGCCAGTGCCGCGGCATCTCCAGAAACAGGTAAACTTGTTCTCGATCTAGCTCGGAGAGATTTTTTAAAATGAAAACGTTGATCAGCTTCCGCACCTCTTTTTCCAGGCGCATCGTTTGCGCTGGCGCATGCGCACTTGGAGCGATACTCCTCGCCACCCCCGCCTTCTGCGGGCCCATTCAGGACGCTGCCCGCAAAGGCGACGTCAAAAAAGTCAAAGAGCTCCTTGCCTCTGACTCCAAACTTGTCAATGACAAGGACAAGAACGGCGACACCGCATTGCACCAGGCCGCATTGCACGGCCAGCTCGCGGTTGCTCAGGTCCTCATTGACGCTGGCGCCAACGTCAACGCAAAGAATAATTACCCGCCCTTCGTCCCTGACGATCTGGGCAAAGAGTTCTCCACCAGCAACCACCAGGATCCCATCATCCTTCTTCACTCCCAGGCCGTGAACACAACCAACGAGCTCAATACCCAGGGAGTGACCGCGAGTGAGCTGAAAGACGGCTACACCCCGCTTGACCTCGCTGAATTTGCTGTCAATCACAATAAGATGGTGCAGCTCCTCGTTGCTCACGGAGCCGATGTCAACGCCCGTGCCGCCAGCGGCGCCACGCCCCTCTTCTGGGCCGTCATGCGTGATCAGAAGGACGACGTGAAATTCCTCCTCGACCACGGTGCCAATCCCAACATCCCGGTCGCGACCGGCGACACCATCCTCGACTGCGCTATCCACCTCGGCTATCAGGGCGAGGTCGGACTGCTCGTCGACAAAGGCGCCGACGTAAACGCTGAAGATGCAAACAAGATGCGGCCCCTGGCCTACGCCATGCAGGCCAACTTGGATACCGCCATCAGCATCCTCAAGAAACACGGCGCGCACCAATAATCGCCGGCACGGACAGCTTGACCCCGCCCGACTTGTTTGGGCAGGGTCAGCAACCCTGTGACACGATCCGCACCATGCCTCGCCCCGGAGGGCCGACCGAATCCCCTCTAGAAACGCAAATACGCTCCGATCATCGGCTCCGACGTGTGCGTGAATGAGTTCGTTGACGTGTATAGCCGCGTCAGATCCGGCGCTTTGTAAAGATTTCCCCGATATTGAAACCGCAATCCAATGTGCGGAAATACACCCCAGTCCAACCCCGCGCCATACACGAACACCGGCTTCGTCGCACTCGTCGTGTTGCTCTGCCCGCCCGTCGGCTGGTTGAACAACAAACCCACACCTGCCAGCCCAAATGGCCTCAGATTCGCGATGTGCACTGATGCGATCCAGTTCGCGCTAACCTCATGCGCATTGGCCGATACAGATGCGGGTTGCCCGCATGTCACACCCACAGGGCACGTGGCAATTCCCGCGGACGGTCTGTAAGTCTGGTTGTCCCGGTTGTAGGAGTAGGTCGCCTCGTACCCAACCAGCGGATTAGAAATGTGCCGCAGCTCAATCATGCCGCCTGCCGAGTTCGCCGGACTCTGGATCGTTCCATTCCCATTCGTCGTTCCATGGAAAGCTCCATACAGACTCAGCGCCACATCGGTCTGCGCGTGCACCGCAACCGCACCGGCCAAACCCACACCGGCACACAACATCACCAACCGCTTCCATCTTCTCTGCATAATGGCCTCCTTCATTTATGTCTCCGTCGGAAAGGAGATAAGACAAAAGTGATGAATCGGCTCCGACCTACACTTGGACGCCCCATCGGCGCTTTCAGGATGATTTCCTCCGATGACCGAGGTATCTCCTCAAAACCGGCCGACGCTGAGAAGTCGCGGAGATATCGTGCGCGGGGCCGGCTTCGCCGCCCAATTTGCAATGCACCCCAAAGTGAGACAGCCAGAATTCTCACCGCAGGGGTGCACCTCAGCACTTGTCAAGACCTTCGAACCCGCGCCGGCTTCCAAATAACTGATTCAAAAGGCAAAATTCCGCGCGCGGTTTTGCAGATATATTCCGGGCGATCCCTATCCTTGAAACATGCAGACCAGTCTGGACAATGCGGACCAACTGACGCCGGCATGGCTCTTGCCGCATCTCGACGCGCACTGCGCTCTCTGGGAATCGACTGGAGACGACCAGGCACCACGGTCTCTAAGTCTTTTGCTAAGACTACTGTGTGGCTAAGTCCAATTCTTAGAATACTTTAGCCAGGACGCGCTCTCGTAAGGCTATTAGATGGACGACTTTGCCGAAAAAGTACGGGGGGGGGGTCCCCCTAGAGATCGGGTACGGATCGGCCGGCTTAACTTGCCGCGGTTCAGATCGCCCGAATCATCCGCACGGGAAGAAAAATAATTGCGCTCACCAGTTCCAGCACCCCGCCCACCGCGATGCCGACAATCCGAAACGGCAGCAGGAGCAGCCACACAAACGGATATGCAATCACTGCCAGCAACGCCAACGGCCAGCACAGAACAAGCAGAATGCAGAACAAAAGAAACTTCGCCATGACATTACCTCAAACTCAATCACCAAACCATACGTTCATTCCGCAGCCCCGGTTCCACCCCACTTGGTGCGGGTGCCCCATGTCTCGCTTTTGAGACGTGCGAAAGCATTGCCGTAGCCAGTCGCTTTGACCATCTTTTTAAGACGGGGGTGCTAACCAGCCACCCGTTTGGTCTTGCTTACCCCACGTGAACTCTTGTGCCCGGCTTCCTTCAGCGCCTTTTTCCGGTCGCTGATAATCCTTTTCCGCTCTTTTTCCGGCAGCGCCAGCAGAGTCTTCACCCGCTTCGGCAGCTTTTCAAAAATCAGCGCATGCGCCCGCCGCAGTTCCTCTTCGATCTCCCGCGGCCGCAGCACATTCCACCGCTCCAGGGTCACCCAGTGCGCCTTCGCCAGGTAGGGAGAAGCGATAATGCCCTCGGTTTCGAGCAATTCATGGAAACGCTCCGCCCCGCAGTGAAACCACAGCACACCGGTGCCGATTCCATCCAAGTTTGTCATGGCGAACATCTTGCCGCCGATGTCCCGGTCCCCTGCCCAATAGACGAGGTGGTGCCCCCAGTTCACCGTCTCCGCCACATGCGGCAGCGCCATGCAGATCGCGCGGATGCGCTCGTTATCCATGCCCGAAATTCTAACTCCTGTGAAACTGTGCAAAAAAAACCTCAAATCCCTACTTGACGTCATACACCAGTTGTCATACAGTATATGAAGTACAGTGTACGAGGCACAGCAATGACCGTAGCTGAAAACCTCTTCGAAAGTCTTCGCCTCGAGCTTCGCCGCGGCAGCCTCACACTCGCTGTCCTGGCCCAGCTTCGCCAGGAGCATTACGGCTACACGCTTCGCAAAGACCTTGCCGAGCGAGGCCTCGAGATCGATGAAAGCACGCTTTACCCGCTTCTCCGCCGTCTTGAAACGCAGGGCCTGCTCGTAAGCCAGTGGCGCGAAGAAGACAAGCGCAACAAGCGCTTCTACCGCCTATCGCCCGACGGCGAACAGATCCTCTCCCGCCTCCTCGACGAGTGGCACGCCATCAACGCATCACTCAACCGCATCTTCGAAGACCCTGAATCCCAGAGCAGTAAGTAAGGAAACAGCCATGGAACTTCTCGACCGTTATCTCCAAGCCGTTAGAAAGTACCTTCCGGTTCGCCGCCAGGACGACATCATCGCCGAACTCCGCGCCAACATGGAATCCCAGATCGAGGACAAGGAGTCGGAGCTCAACCGTCCCCTCACCCAGGGCGAGATGGAAGACCTGCTCCGCAAGATGGGCGCTCCCGTGATCGTTGCTTCGCGTTATCAGCCGCAGCAATATCTCATCGGCCCCGCGATCTTTCCCATGTACCTGTATGTGCTGCGCGTGGTGATCCTCTGGGCCATCATCATCTATTCCATCATCGTCGTGGCCGTTATCCCGTTCACTTCACCCAGTCCCGCCAGCATTGCAGATTCGTTGATGCACATTCCGGGTGTCCTCATCAACGTGGCTGCGTGGGTCACGCTCGTCTTCGCCGCTTTCGAATTCATTTCCTCTCGATATCCAGGCAAATGTCCGCCCATCGCCGGATTCACCGACAACTGGCAGCCGAGTACATTGCCGCCGCTGGAAAAGGTCAACGTCTCTGGTCGCAAACCTCGGTCGTTCACAGTGGCCGTCGCCGAAGTCGTAGTTGGATTTCTCCTGCTCGCGTGGCTCCTTCTCATACCGCGCCATCCATTTCTGCTCATGGGCCCAGGAGTGGTCGTTCTGCGCGTCGCGCCGTTCCAGCTTGCCCAGGTATGGTGGACGTTCTATTGGTGGATCCTTGGGCTCAATGTGCTGCAACTGGTTTGGAAGACCGTCGATCTCGCACGCGGCCAATGGCAGCAGCCTGCGCCCGTTCGGCAAATCATCTTCAAAGCGGTCGGCGTGATCCCCATAGCCTATTTGCTTTCAGTCCCTGACCACATATACGTGGTGCTCAAGAACCCTGCTGCCGATCAGCTTCAATACGGCCATAACCTCGACACGATCAACAACGGCATTCGCCTCGGCTTCAGCGTCGTCTGCATCATCGTTGTGTTGCAGCTTGCCTGGGACATCGGCCGAATGGTGTGGGATGAGTACCGCCGTCGCGAGGCCGCCAGCTAACTTCCGCCAATGCGCGGCTGACGATTTCTCGCTCTCCATTAAATGACGAACTAACACTCGCGGACAAGGGCGCCCGCGTAGGAGGATTTATGCGCCGCCTCATCACTTACATCAATTCACTGTTTCTCGGCATGATCCTGGGCATGATCTTCGTGGCGATCTTCCATGCGCGTCCAGCCGACCGGCAGGAAACTGTTCGCGCCAATAGATCGGCACTGGTTCGTCTCATCCTTCGTCATCGCGATATCGGTTTCTTGCGCTAGACCTGCGAAATGCCGGTAGCGCTGCTCTCCGAAATAAGGACCGCGCCTTCAGTTCTGCCAATGACAGCGGCCGCCATGCAGTTGCCGACCACGTTCATCATCGTCCTGCCCATGTCCATCAGGGTGTCGACGCCAAGGATCAGCAGAATGGGCGCAGTCGGCAAATGAACAGCGCTCGCCGTTGCCAAAAGAACAACCAGTGACGCACGCGGCACTCCGGCGATGCCTTTGCTCGCCGCCATCAGTACAAGAACCACTGCAAACTCGCGGCCAAACGTTAGATGCATGCCCGCGGCTTGCGCCACGAACACCGCAGCCATCGACAGATACACGCTGCCGCCCGTCATGTTAAAGCTGTATCCCGTCGGTATCACGAAGGAAACGATCCACCGCGGAACTCCGAATTCCTCCATGCGTTCCATCGCCAATGGAAGAGCGGCTTCCGAGGTCGTCGTCGCAAATCCAATCGCTGCCGGCTCACCCACTGCATTCAAGAAGCCCCGCAGCGGAACACGAAACGCCATGAGCACCGGTACCATCACCAGCAGAACGAATACTGACAGCGCGATGTAATACGTCCCGACCAACTTCGCCAGAGGGAGCAGCGTTGCCAGTCCGGTGTTGCCCACGGTATATGCAATGGCTGCACCAGCCGCCAGCGGCGCAAGATACATGATGAATCGCGTCAACTGGAACATCACATCCGCCAGCGACTGCAGCACCCTGACTAGAGGCGAGCGTTTTTCTTCCGGCAGCATGGCCAGTGCCGCGCCAAAGAGAATCGAAAAAATCGCCACCTGCAAGATCTGGTTCTGCGCCACGGCCTCGGCTATGTTGTTCGGAAAGAGGTTGAGGATAATCTGCTGCCACGTCTGCGGAGCCTGCGCCACGGGGGCCGTTCCGCCAAGCGCCTCCGGGATCGTGATGCCCCAGCCGGCTCCGGATAGATTCATCGCGACGACACCAATAATGAGACCAAGCGTCGTGACAACTTCAAAAAGGATCAGCGCCTTGATCGCGACGCGCCCCACTGAGCGCAGTTCGTTGTGGCCCGCGATGCCTGTTGTTATCGTGGCAAACAATAGCGGCGCAACAATCATCCGCACCAGACGTAGAAACAAATCGCCGGGCAGTCGCGCCTGCGCCGCTACGTTCGGAGCGTCGAGACCGAGCTCGACTCCCGCAAGCATTGCGAGGAAAGTCCACGTCATCAGCGACGGCCTGCGCATCACAAAAACCGCGAAGCTCGCAATGCCCATCCAGCGAAGCGTTTCGCCCGCCGCAAGCAGGTGCGCCAGCGATAACGCGATACCCGCAGCCACAAGCAACGCGCCAGCCACCGCGAATGCCTGTGCGATCCGGTCCGTGCTGCGCGTGTGCGTTGTCGTCGAGGTTGTCATCGCGATCTATTGAGCCATCGGGCGTTTCAACTTCATCGCTTCCGCCGTCACGTCTGTGTACTTGAGCCCTGCTCCAGTATTGAACAGCACCACGCGATCGCTCGGCTTGAGATATCCGTTCGCAATCAGCTTGTCGTATGCCGCCGTCACGCTCGCCCCTTCCGGCGAAAGGAAGATGCCTTCCCTTCGCGCCCAGTCGAGTATCGACGCCAGAATCTCGTCATCGCTGACCGCCATCGCCAAGCCATCCGAAGCCCGCACGATGTCCAGAATGATCGCGTCTCCGTATGGCTTGGGCACGCGCAGCCCCGATGCGAACGTCGCCGCATCCTTCCACATCGCACTTACTTGCGCGCCTTCGTCATAGGCGCGTACCACCGGCGCACAGCCTGACGACTGCACCGCAATCATCTTCGGCCGCTTGCCCTTGCGAACCCAACCCAGCTCTTCCATCTCCTCGAACGCTTTCCACATCCCGATCAGTCCAACGCCGCCGCCCGTCGGATAGAAGACCGCGTCCGGATATTCCCAGCCCAACTGCTCCACCAGTTCGTATCCCATCGTTTTCTTGCCCTCGATGCGGAACGGCTCTTTCAGCGTGGATACATCGAACCAACCCTCCTGCTGCCTCCGCTCCTGCACCATCCGGGCGCAGTCTGAGATCAGTCCATTCACCAGTTCCACATGCGCGCCATAGGCAATCGCTTCCACGTAGTTGGCGAAGGGAACGTCGAGCGGCATGAAGATATGCGCCTCAATCCCCGCGGCTGCAGCATAGGCCGCCAGTGCCCCCGCAGCGTTTCCAGCCGACGGTACAGCAAGTTTCCGCAACCCATAGTGGCGCGCCATTGTCACCGCCATCGCCAGCCCGCGCGCCTTGAATGTGCCCGTGGGATTCGCGCCCTCTTCCTTCAAATACGCGCCCTGGTGCCGCTTGCTCTTCAGCATCGGCGTCCATCCCTCGCCCAGCGTGACCGGCGCAGCGTCAGGAAGCACCGACCGATAACGCCACATCCCCGCCCATGGGCCGGCCGCATCCTTCGCAATAACGTCGTCCGCTCCTTGCCCCTTCAGATGCGAGAAGTCGTAGCGGACAAAGAGCGATCCCGCCGGCTGCGCCGTGCACTGTTGGCAGACAGTCTGAGGTGTTGCGGCCGAGGTGTGCGCATGGCAGCGCGAGCATTCAAGATAAGCAATGGGTGGCATCGATGTGAGGGCTCCAGATACAGATTAGCGGGTGAGGGTGGCGATGACGCCGCGTCTGGATGCGGCCAAACCAGCTAGAACTTCGCTTCAAACTCGCGGAAGCGCCGTTCCAACTCCCACTGCGCCGCTGCCTTCTGATTGGCATTGAGAAAACTCTTGCAGGCGGCCGAAGATTTCGCTGCGCCGAGATCCTGCCCCTTGCAGGCAGCGACAGGCACACCGAGAGCATCCGGCGCGGCCCACAAGCTTTCGCCCGGCAGGAAATCATGCTCCATTCCCGTCCGCGCAAGCTGTTTCAGATCCCCATAACTCAGGTGGTAGTCGTTGGCAGCGCGCACATATTCATGCGTAAGATCGATGCGGCTTACGCCTTGATCATCCGTCGAGAGGGCTACCGGCACATGCGCCGCGCGATAGTACTGAAACGGGTGCTTGTCACCGGTGATGCCAAGGATTCCCTCGTTCGAACTCAGGTTGATCTCAACCATCACGTGCTTCTTTGCCATCTCTTTCAGCAACCCCTCAGCATCGTTCTCATACATCACATCCACGCCGTGACCGATGCGCTCCGCGTGCCCAATCTCGACTGCCTGGCGGATATGAAACTTCATGCCCTCCGGCGGAACCATCCCCGGAGCCAGCTCTCCAGCATGCAGCGTGATATGGACCTTTGGATAAAGGCTGTGCAGGTACTCCACCATCTTCATGTGCAGTGTGTAATCCCGCATCGCAACCATGTAGTCTTCGGGCTGGACAAAATTAATGCCGACCCAGTCATCCGATCCATGTTCGATCGCCTGCTCCACGGTTTCAAACCCAAGCAATGTCTGCGCAAATACAAGCTCAGGCGCCGCAGCGCGCAAAATCTGATAAAGGAACCGCACCTGCACGCGGCATGCACTTGAGGCCTGCGGCGTACCGCAATGCTGGATCTGATTGCGCGACGCAATCGCCTCCTTCACTTCTTCACGATCTGCAGCAATCTCATCCCGCAATCCATGATCGAGAAGCGCCTGTCGCATCTGAGCGAAGTCTGGGTTGAACCCCGCCTCCTTCGCAATTTGCTTGGCATGGTCGAATTTCGGCGATTGCATCAACTCCAGATATTGATTGTTCTCCGCATCGGCGCGACGGGTAATTTCGTCAATCCACTGGCCCGTGTGGCTCTTGTCGAGCCCGCCAAAACGATCAAAGGTGGAAAAGAACTGATCGTGCCCGCTGTAGCTCGGAGTAGCGACAAAATTCCGCATGGAGAAGGCGTCGACAACGCGATCGTAGAGGTCCTGCTCGGCCTGTGTCAGGCTGCTCCCATTCAATTCACTTGCCGGCACCAGCGGCGGGGCACAGGGCTCCTTCAAAGTCTTCCCCTCGGCGTTGCGCGCAAATTCATCCTTGGCAGGATCAATGCACACCTTGTCTTCCGCCGCCACGCGAATCAACGTCTCCGCATACACGCCCGCGCCAAGATGAACATGCAGATCTGCGCCTTTTGGAAAATCGGCCAGAAAGGCTTCAACCGCGAGCGGCCCCTGTCGAACAGCTGCCTGAAAAGCTCGAGAAGCGCGAGCATCCGCCGCGCTCGCCGATGCCCCGGCAATACTGGCAGCAAGCCCCGCAGAGGGGGCGATAAAAGCGAATGCAGCAATGGAAAGAGAAGCTAAATCAAACAGCTTTTTGGGTAACAGACGCATGGTTGCATTCCAGTGTAAGGGGTCACTACGACGTTTGCACTCCCATTCATCCAGCGCTCATCGGATGCCCCGTCGCCTTCGGCGTCTTTCACACCGAGAATTGAAAATCCCACAAATGGTGTACAACCGGTCTGGCTGCTCGATACACACACAGTCTCAAAACCTGCATCCAACAAAAGAGATCGCGTTTGCGGGGTTGATAGCCGGATAAATCCAGCAGCGCTCAAGTTCCTGGAGCGCAAAAGCATAGAAGGTCGGTTAATCATTCATGGCATCATCCGTGGCTGGCTTGAATCAGCCTGTCGTTTCAAGACGGTCATTTCTAAAAGGAGCACTCTGCGGCGCAGGCGGCCTGGCCCTCTATGCAGGCGAGTTTGAGCGGCATTGGCTTGAAGTCGTCAAAAAAGACATCCGCCTTCGCGGTCTCTCAACCGAGTTTGATGGCTTGACCATTGCGCAACTCAGCGATATCCACCTCGATGAATTCACCGAGCCATTTCTATTGCGAGAGGCGATCGATGCCATCAACCATGCCCATCCCGACCTTGTCCTCCTCACAGGCGATTATGTAAGCGCGCAGGTCTTGCCACCGAAACTGACCGTCGACGCGGCCTGGCAATGCGCCAGGATGCTCGGCAGTCTCGAGTGCAAGCAGCGTTTTGCGATTTTCGGCAATCATGACATCTGGGCAGGCGAACAACACGTTGGCGATGCCCTCAGGTTTAACGGCATGACCGTGCTCCGCAATGCGTATGTGCCGATCGAGCGCAGTGGGGGCAGATTCTGGCTTTCCGGGCTCGACGATCCATGCGAGGGACAACCGGACCCCGACCTCGCAATCCCCACCCGCATTCGAAACCGCGCCAGTGAACCGGTGATCCTAATGTGCCATGCACCGGATTATGTCGATCAATTGCGCATGCACCCGGCAGGCCAGGCAGCCTCGCTGGTCCTGAGCGGCCACACCCATGGCGGTCAGGTACAGTTGCCCTTCCTCGGCCCTTTGTGGCTTCCTCCCGGTGGACGCAAATACGTTGAAGGACTGTTTCAACTCGGATCGACGCAACTCTACGTGAACCGTGGCATCGGAAGTGTGGGAGCGCCCATTCGCTTCAATTGCCGCCCCGAGATTACTCTCTTCACTCTCCATTCCATTTAACCCGCGCGAAACCGCCCGGCTCGCCCCCATCTGCCCTGGTTAATGGCACTTGAAGTTCATGGCCTTGAAGAGAAATCGATCCCGCTGGCCGGAACAAAGCTTAAACTATTCTGATGGAATTCCATGCAGGCTGTGATAGACCGGAAGTGCGAGCTCTTGCACCTACGCGAACTTCTCGCTTGAGTCGTGCAATTCCATGAAGACACTTTTGCTTGCGGACCCCGTCCGTTTTCCGCGCATGACAACTCGAGAGCTTCGGGAATCCTTCCTCGTCGAGGGTCTGTCGCATCCCGGAGAGGTCCGTTTCACCTACGTGGATCTTGACCGCGCTGTAATCGGCTTTGCCGTCCCCACAGAGGGACCGATACCCCTGAACGCCTCTCCCGAGCTGCGTGCGAAATTCTTTACGGAGCGCCGTGAACTTGGAGCGCTGAACATCGGTGGCGAGGGTTTAGTCCACGTCGGTAACTCGACCTATCCGCTCAGCAACCTCGATTTGATTTACATTGGACGCGACAACCCCGAGATCCTTTTCGAATCCAGATCAAAGGATTCGCCTGCCGCCTTTTACATCCTCAGCTATCCCGCGCACACAGCCCATCCCGTCACGCTGGTCAAAAAGGAGTGCGCACTACCCACTGACCAGGGAAGCGCTGCTCAAAGCAATCGCCGCACAATTTACAAGTACATCCATGCCGAGGGCGCAAAGAGCTGCCAGCTCGTGATGGGTGTAACGCATCTGCATGAAGGAAGCACCTGGAACACGATGCCTGCGCACCGGCACATGCGCCGCTCCGAAGTCTATTGCTACTTCGACGTTGCGGAGGCTGCGCGCGTCTTCCATTTCATGGGGCCGCCGGAGGAGACACGACACATCGTCATGTCTGATCGCGAAGTCGTGGTTTCACCGGGGTGGTCCATTCACGCAGGCGCCGGTACCCAGGCATACAAGTTCTGCTGGGGCATGGGTGGCGAAAACCAGGATTACGCAGACATGGACCCCGTGAGAATCGTGGACATGCTCTGAGACAACGCCTGTTGTCCGAAAACCGTCTTTACTCGCTCTTAGTTGCGCAGAATATATCTGAATGCACTTGGACGACTTTCTCTCGCCTGAATTGAAATCTCTGCGCCAAGGCGCCGAGCCATGATAGAAGGAAACATGGCCAAGCTTCCCATTCTTGCCCTGCTCATTCTTCCAGTCGTCGCATCTGCACAAGGCGCCAAGCCCGCCAATTCAGCCACCGAGCCCGCCGCGCCGCCCACGGTTGAGGCAAAAACCGCCGGCATGAAGCACTTCGACGGATTGATCCCGCTCGACTGGGATGCCAGAACCGGCAAGCTCTATTTTGAGATTCAGCACCTCGGCCCCGACGGAAAGTCTTCCGAGATTCTCTACGTGAATTCCCTGCCCTTCGGAACCGGATCCAACGATCTCGGCCTCGACCGCGGACAAACCTCCGAGGGCCGCCTCGTCTATTTTGAACGCAGCGGCCCCAAGGTGTTGCTGGTTCAACCCAACCTGGCCTTCCGCGCTTCCAGCAGCGATCCCGCCGAACAGCTTTCGGTCAAGCAGTCATTCGCTCAATCAGTGCTGTGGGGATTCACGGTCGCTGCCGAGTCCTCCGATGGAACCGTCCTTGTCGATGGAACGGATTTCTTTCTCCACGACGGTCATGGAATCTCCGACAGGCTGACAAATCTAAAGCAGGGCGCGTACCACGTCGATGCTGCGCGGTCCGATATCGCTCTCGACGACACAAAGGCGTTTCCAAAGAATACTGAGGTCGAAGCAGAGCTCACCTTCATCACAGATGCGCCGCCCAGGGGCGAGTATGTCCGCAACGTCACGCCGGACCCACACGCTATGACGGTCCGTGAGCGAACCTCGTTTATCGAATTGCCTCCGCCAGGATTCACCCCGCGCCGCTTCAATCCACGGGCCGGCTATTTCCCCAGCGGCTATCGCGACTACACCGCTCCGCTTGGCGATCCCCTGGATCAGCTCTTCATCATCCGCCATCGGCTGATCAAGCAGGATCCGAATTGCGCCGCGGACTGCAAGGCCGTGACGCCGATCCAGTACTATGTGGACCGTGGCGCGCCGGAGCCGGTCCGCACTGCATTGCTTGAAGGTACGCGCTGGTGGGACCAGGCCTTTCAGGCAGCTGGATGGGCAAAGGGCACGTTTCGTGTTGACTTTCTGCCCGAGGGAGCCGACCCCATGGATGTGCGCTACAACATCATCCAGTGGGTTCACCGCTATACCCGTGGCTGGAGTTATGGCGCGGCGGTCGTCGATCCCCGCACTGGTGAGATTATCAAGGGCAACGTCACCCTGGGCTCGCTTCGCGCGCGTCAGGACTACATGATTGCCGAGGCGCTTCTGTCGCCCTATGGTTCATCGACCAAGGGCTCCGCAGCCGACTCGGTCGGCAACCCGATGCTGCAGATGGTGCTCGCGCGCATTCGCCAGTTGGCTGCGCACGAGACGGGGCATACGCTCGGTCTTGCGCACAACTTCGCCGCATCTACGGTTTCGCAGGGCGACAGCGTGATGGACTATCCGCATCCGTACATCACGCTCGACGCCGATGGCCATATCGACGTATCGCACGCATATGCAACCGGAATCGGCGATTGGGACAAAGTGTCCATCAACTATGGATACAGGGAGTTTGCCCCGAATCTTACAGCCGATCAACAGCAGGCCGCGCTCAGCAAAATTCTCGCCGACGCCGACCATGCGGGACAGATCTACATCACTGATGAAGACGCGCGTCCGTTTGGCTCTGCACATCCACGCGCACACCTGTGGGACAACGGCGCCGACCCTGCCGCCGAACTTGACCGCGTACTGGCAGTTCGCGCAACGGCACTCAAGAATTTTGGCGAGAACGCCATCAAGCCGGGCACGCCCATGGCCCAGTTGGAGCAGGCGCTCGTCCCGCTCTACCTGTTTCACCGCTATCAAACCGAGGCCGCCATAAAGGAAATCGGCGGACTCGATTATCGCTACAACCTGCGCGGAGACGGTCTTCCCGATCCTTCCATCTTTGATCCGGCGCAGCAGCGCAAGGCGCTTGACGAGGTACTGAAGACGCTCAAGCCGGAGACGCTCACACTGCCCGAAGCGATCCTCAAGATTTTGCCGCCTGTTCCTCCCGGCTATCCGCGAACGCAGGAGTCCTTTCCCTCGCACACTGGACTCACCTTCGATCCCATCGCCACGGCCGAATCCGCTGCCGATCTCACGCTGAGAGTGCTTTTCGATCCAGCGCGAGCAAGTCGCCTGATTGAGTACCACATGAGAGTCCCTGCGTCCCCCTCATTGCGCAGCGTTCTCGAGGCAGTCTCCGCTACCGTCGCTGAGCGCCCCGAAGCCGGACACAGCATGTCGTCAGAAGTGGAACGTGCCGTCGAGTTTCGAGCAGTAGAAGCGATGCTGGCGCTCGCGGTCAATCCCGAAGCTTCGAGCCAGGCGCGCGCCATCGCTCTCTCGCACGTTCACGATCTGCTGAAGCAGTGGACCTCCTCTCCCATGCCGCAGGACACTGCCGAAGCAATTCACCGCGCCGCTATGATTAATTGCGTCGAGCGATTCGAACATGACCCCGACAAGTTTGTCCCCGAAAAGCCCATCGAAGCTCCTCCCGGCATGCCGATCGGCGATGACGACGGTTTCTCATCCGACGCCGATCTGCAATAGGGATCCAGTTTCAAAAAATGCTTCGCAGCATTGCGTTCAATACCGACGTCTTGAAGTTTTCTTGGCGAATGATCTGCGGCTCTGATCGACCCGATCAACCAAGCGAAGATTGCGCACGGGAATCCGGTTCCAATGAGCGCTCTTTCAGGGCGATGCCTGTCAGCCCCATTGCACGCGCACTTTCAAGATAACGAAACAGCCGATCTGCAGCCTGCGCAGGCGATAGTCCGTCGCTGTGGATATTCGAAACACAATTGCGGTCGGCGTCCGTGCGGTCCGGATGAGGCGACCACGTAAGATACGCTCCCATGCTGTGAGGAGCAGACAGGCCGGGCCGTTCCCCGATCAGGATCAGGCTGCACCGTGCTGCAAGTCGTGAACCTATGGCGTCTCCGATCGCAACTCTGCCCTGCTTCACGAGCGCGAGCGGTGCAAGATTCCATCCGCCGCCGAAAAGCTTTGGCAGCAGATGCGCAAGAACTGGAATCGCATTGCGCTCAATGGCCAGCGCGGACAATCCGTCAGCCACGATGATCGCCAGGTCGCAGGGCCCAGGATGCAGAAGCGCGAGGGAGTCTGGATGAAGGGTGCGCCCCAGATTTGGCTGGCGGACGTACGTGGCACGATCCAGCGCGTTGCTTCCGAGCGGAATGACAGGAATGGCGGCCTCCGCCAGCAGCGGTAGCTCTGACATGATGCGTTGACCAAACGAAGCAAGATGAAGCTCGGCATGAACAGCATCTCGTGCCTTTGCGTGCGCAAGCTGAAAACTCAGCACTTCCCCGGTGGCGATGCTGCTGCCCGCAGCAGGCAAAGAAACGCGCGCTGGAGTCACGTCCCGCAAATTCGAACGAGAAATTCGCATGATATGCGACATGGCGCGCGTCACCTGGCCGCAAGCAACTGAGCTTGCAGCGGCTCTGAAAGCTGATTGGGCATATCGCTGGCAAGCCACGCCTCGAACTCCGGCGACGGACGAAGTCCGAGCGTGGCGCGCAGGTAAAGCGCATCGTGAAATGATGTGCTCTGATATTGCAGCATGATGTCGTCAGCTCCCGGAACTCCCATGATGTAGTTGACTCCCGCTGTGCCGAGCAGAGTCAGCAGTGAATCCATGTCATCCTGGTCGGCCTCGGCGTGGTTGGTGTAGCAGACGTCGCAGCCCATCGGCAGCCCCAATAGCTTGCCGCAGAAATGATCTTCGAGCCCCGCGCGGATTATCTGTTTGCCATCGTAAAGATACTCAGGTCCGATGAAGCCAACAACCGTATTCACGAGCAGCGGATCGAAGTGTCGGGCAACCGCATACGCGCGCGCCTCGCAGGTTTGCTGATCCACGCCGTGATGCGCGTTTGCCGACAGCGCGCTTCCCTGCCCGGTTTCGAAGTACATCACATTCTGCCCAGCTGTGCGCGGCGCAGCTCTGTCGCGGCTTGTTTGGCTTCAGACAACAGGGCGAGATTGATACCGAAAGAGCTGTTCGCGCGCTCCGTTCCGGCAATGGACTGGAAGACAAGATCAAGGGGGGCCCCCTTTTCCATCGCCTCAAGTTGCGTGGTGATGTGGGCCAGCACGCAACTCTGTGTTGGAATCGCGTACCGTTGGCGAATCGAATCAACCAGGTTAAGAAGCCTTGCCGTATTTGCAACGTCGTCAGCCGCAGGGTTGATTCCAATGACTGCGTCACCCGCACCGAGCAGAAGACCATCGACGATTGCGGCGGCGATCCCCAGAGGATCATCCGTCGGATGGTTAGGCTGGAGCCGCGTCGAAAGGCGGCCCGGCAAACCCAACGTGGTGCGAAAGCGGGTAACGACACTGATCTTGCGCGCAACCGCGATGAGATCCTGCACCCGCATCAATTTGCTGGCAGCAGCGGCCATCTCGGGCATCAGACCCGCGGCAAGAGAACTTAAAAACTCTCCGTCGGATTCTTCCGACAGCAGAACATTGCGAAGTTCGCCCACCGTCAAGCTGGCGACATGTGCAAAGGCCGATGCATCATGCGTCTCGAAGATCAGACGAGTGACCTCATCCCTCTCACCGGGGATGATCGGCTCCGCAAGGAAGGACGTCAGCGGCAGATCGGCAAGCGTCATTTGGGCAGCGACCCGTTCCACAGAACTGCGCGCAGCGATGCCCGCAAGTTCGTCGCCGGAACGTGCCGGAGAAGCCTTCGCAAGAAGGTCTTTCAGGCTATCGAAATCGTAAGTGACTCCATCGATGCTGTGCCGCAGGAGCATGATCACTCCCTCGCAGGATTGTAGGCAGTCTACCAGCGATCAATGGAAAACAAGTGCGGAAGAACTTAACGCACTTCGACAGCGTTGAGATTTGACGCAAGTCTCCACCGGCCGCGCTTTGGACGAGAATTCTTCGCGCGACCACAACCGATTTCGTCGATCGCTAAGCCGGGACTTTGGTGTCTTCGATCGAGAAACAAACAGAGGAAGCAGGGCGATAAGACAGAGAAGCTTCCGCCTCGCTGATACGGCGAACGAGAATGCTTCGGAGTTTGCCGGCGGCTTCGTTGTCCAGGCCAAGGTGCGAGTACTCTTCCATTACGTCAAGGGCGTATTGAAGCTCATTCACTAGGTCAGGATTCGTTGTGGCGTACATAATGTTCTTATTGTACTCCGCAACCGTCGGATCGCTTTATCGGTTTTCCAGAGCTATTTCGGGCATTGATGCTAATCGGGTTACATCAGTCGCAGGCTGCTTTCGCCTGATTCGCGCTGATATGCTCTACACTTTGTGCAAATCTTGTTTAAATCCCGGGCGTTCGGCGCCGAGTCTCATCGTATCAGCAGGATCGGAGCCACCCAGAATGCAGCCCGGTGGCCCTCCGGATCCAGCACGGTTACCTGGCACTTGTACTCGCCCGGCGCAAGCCCGCTCAACGGAATGTGAAAGCTCAGGGGCACCTCGCCCAGCCGGCTTCTATCCTGCGGCGCCACGGCAATCGGATCTGACTGATAGGCTTGCTTGCCGTCTTGATAGAAGGTCACATACCCCATCAGTGACGTGGTGGCCCGCGCGGCCGCCGCCCCGCCCACCGCAGCAGTCCCGCTCGGCGGCCCCGCATACGCCTGCAGGTACACGTACATTGGCCGGCTGGTGTGGAACACGCGTGTCACGCTGGGGATAAGCTTGAGTCCCTCCTGAACCAGCGGATTGCTTGCATCGTCCTGGGCCTGCTTCTTCCCGCGCATCACGTTATAAAGCGCGTCCCGCGTATCCTCGCGTTGGCTGCTCAGGACCACCGCGCTGATCGGAAGAAGCGGCGCCACCTTGTTCAAATTCGGAATCGTGAATTCCGTCTCATAGGTTCCGATTCGGCCCGTCTCATCGTCGCGCGCGAGAAACTTGATCGAGTAGCGGCCGGGCAGCAGCGTGAACCCTGTGTCATATTCGATCGGCTGCCTGGCAAGCTGCGCCGCCGTCTCATCGCTCAGCTTGATGTTCACGTAGTCCCGAACATTGCCCACCGAAATCCCTCCAGCCATGTCCTTGACCTCGCAGATAAAGTCGATCAGCGTGTGCTCGGCCCCGAAATGCTTCGCCAGCGCCAGTTCGCGGCCCGGAATCTTCACGATAATCGGCACAAAATACTCAGCGCGATCCAGCTGGAAATAGTCGATCTCCATTGAGATCGTCAGGTCCGTGATCGGATCGCCAAGCATCAGGGCATCCTCCAGTTGGCGCTCCCTGTCGGCATCGTTGAACTTGCTGAACACCTTGTTCGCAAAGTATCCCTTACGGTAATCGAGGCTGGCATCCATCGTCGGGTTCAGCTTGATATCGATCTTTCTGAAGCGTCCGTTCTCCGCATTGTCGGTCGTGTAGTAGCCCACGATGTAGTAGTCCGCAATGGCGTGCTGCGCCTGCACTATGCCCCCCGTCAGGTCGTTGTTGTCAAACTCTGACTTGCCGCCGGTGTCCGCCGCCAGCGCATACATCGTGTCCTGCGACTGCTGAAACCGGTCCGTCACCGCCTGCATTGCCGCTCCCGAATAAATATTCACGTTGCCCGCCGAGCCCTGCGTCGCGTCACCCAGCGGCGCTGAAGCCACCAGGCCCCGCGCATCGATCGACCAGAATGTCACCCCGGCCTTGATCGCCGCATCTATCGTCGCGTGCATCTGCGCCTGGTTGTCAACGCCGTTCAGCCGCAAGCCGCTGGCAAAGTAGATCAGCGACTTTTTCTCGCTCAGGTTTCCCAGCATCTTGGCTGCCGTCTCCAGCGCAGAGAGTTGGCGATCCGTGTTGAACAGGTTGAACTCGCTGTCATCCTGCCCAAAAGCCGCGCCCGTGTCTGCGCTGCTCGCATCGTCGATCGAGTCCGTCGACCCCTGCCCCTCTCCCACTATAAGTGTTTGCAGAATGCTCAGCAGCCGGTTGCGATCTGACGTAAAGTCCTGCAGTACATCCACGGATCCGCCCTGATAGCGCATGATCGATACCAGATCCGCGGCAGTCATCTGTGTTTGCACAAACTTCTGCGCCGCTTGGAGAGCGCGCTCCTGGTCAAAGATCGGCATCGTGGTCATGTCAAAATAGAGAACCAGCAGCCGCCTGTTTTGATACTTCGAGCTCCCCGCTTCTTCCGGCGCAATCTGCGTCCGCACCAGCCGGTGATAGACCATGATTTGCTGCTCGTCCGCCGTCATCGCGGGCAGCGGTGTCATCTCGTTTGCAAGCGACTGGTGCTCGCAGATGCGCACCGTCTGCGGCACTCCATCTTCCGTCACTACAAAGTTCTTGTCCGTCAGCCCTTCAATAAAGTTGCCCTTCTTGTCCTTCGCCACAACTGTCTCGATCACCAGTTGCGAATTAACCTTCAGCGTGTACTGCTGGGTCTGTCCCGACGTCGTATTGCCTCCGATGGTCTGCGCGCTCGCCCCAAGCGCCGCGCCAAGCGCGGCCCCAGCCAGCCATGCAATCAGCCACCGCACGGTCAAAACCTCAGCCTTGCCGTAACCTGCAGGCTGCGCATGGAGTGCGTCCCCGCCGGCAGCCCTACGGTTGCGCTGTTGATGATCGCGTTCCACGCGGTAAAGGTCGCATGATTCAGCAGATTTGTGGCATCGATGCGCACATCCAGATTGAACGGATTATGCAGCCTGAACGTGCGCTGCAGAGCTGCATCCATGCTGAACTGGTAAGGCCCCTCGATCGAGTTCCGTCCCGCCGTGCCCCACTGCCCAGCAGCCGGCGCACTGAACGCGGCGCTGTTCAGGTGGTAGCCTGGCTGCGCCTCGTAAATCGGCGCGCCCGTCAGGTCCGGCCTGATTGTGCCTGTCACGCCCGTGCCCGGTGTTGTCGCCAGGTAAATTGGCGTCTCCGGTAGCCCCGTCCCCGACGAGATACGGCTCAGCGCCGTCCACTCCTTCAGCAACCTGCCTCGCCATCCGCTCAGCAGTGTTCCTCCGCCCAGCCCCATCCCTGTCGTGTATTGAATCTGAGCCGACACCAGGTTCCGCTGGTCAAAAGCCGAGCGCCCGCGCTCTGCGCGCAGGTCGAGCCAGTTCTGCGCGATGCTCGGCGATTCAGTTCCGTTTGAAACTGCCGATGTCGCATCCACGTGTCCCTGCGCGCCCACCTGCGCGTCGTCGTCCACAGACTTTGAGAACGTGTAATTCATCGTCGCAGTAAGCCCGCTCCGTAGCCTCCGCCGCAACTGAAGCGTCCCTGCTTCGCGCGTTGAGTTGCCCCCAGACGTCCGATAGACAAACCCCGAAGGGCACGAAGGACATCGGTTCGCCGCACCGATCGGGTAGGTGTTGGGCAAAAGCTCCTGCATCCCATGCGTACCCTTCACTCCCTGGTAGGTCCCCGTCATCACCAGCGCCCACGGGAGATCGCGCTGCGCACTCACCTGCCAAATCTGCGCGTATCCCACGCGCAGATTCGGATCGATCGCAAAGCTGTCCGCTGTCGTTCCGCCGCAGTTACGAAATCCATCAGCCAGCGTCAGCCCGCACGCGCTGCTGTTCGCCACATTCAGGCTCGTCGAAAGCGGAGCCTGCTGTGCCATCATTTCCGCGGCGGAGAGGTATACCGACGTGTCGTCGTAAATCCCGTAGCCCGCGCGAATCACCAGCGTCGATGCCGGTATTGGTCTCCAGCTGATGCCGACCCGCGGCTGAAAGCCGAACATATCCGGCCGCACCAGGGATTGCGGATACTTCATCCCCGTCACCGGGCCTGTCGGGTTGTTGCCCACGACCGGCGCCACCGTTGTAAACCCCGGCGCAATGTCGAGATTCACCAGCCTCCCAAATAGCTCGGTCATCGGCGCGCCAAAATCCCAGCGCATCCCCGCGTTAATGGTCAATTCCGGCATAAGCCTCCAGTCATCCGTAAAAAAAAGATCGTAGACCGGTTGCCGAAAGTACTTGTCCGGATTTCCATAGGCGATCGCGCTGGTGTCGGGAATCCCCAATAGAAAATCCGCCAGGTCCGAGCCGCTGGTGGTGTCGGTCGAGGCGCTTCCTCCCGCACTTGTCGCCGCCCCGGTAAAAGCGAACCCCCCGCGCGGGTTCTGCTGCGAATATTGGTTGTACTCCTGCCGGCGAAAGTCGCCGCCGAATGCCAGATTGTGCTTGCGGTACACCGTCGTTGCCTTCACTGAAAGCTCGTCCGTGCGATCGCGGTTGAATGCGCTCTCGGCATCGCTCAGCCCCGCAATCCCGCTGGCGAATGTCAGGTTAGGCGGTCCCCAGTTTGCCGGGTCCTGGTTGTTGCCTCCAATCCCCGCATCGCCTGAGATGTTCGTGCGCCGTTCGAACTCCGGCCGCACGTCGGTGCGCAGCCGGGTAAAGTGGTAGCCCAGCAGCACAAACACCTGGTGCATGTACCGGTGCCGCCAGTTCACGTTCGTGTCCATCCCCAGCGTGTTCGTCGTATCCAGAAAGTTGAACAGATTCACGCTGCCCCCGCGCGCACTGCGAAACCCGAATCCCCCGTACAGATAGTCCTTGTGCCCCACTTCCTTATCCATCCGCGATTCCAGCGAATCGGTGTGCGTATTGCTCAGCACATTGGCCTGGTAGTTATACTGCCCGTTCCCCAGCCCGCTCGCATTGGGCAGCGGATACAGTTTCAGCAGCGCCGCCGCTTGCGTGTCCACCGGAAGATTTCCCGTGAATGGCATCCCGGTCGCAGGATTGTAGATGGTCACCGGCTGTCCCTGCGCGTTCAGCAGCCCTGAAAAGTCCCCGTTCCGCTCCGCCGCAGTCGGCACCAGCCCATCTGCAATCGTCGCATCTGTGTTGCGCGTCCACTGGTAAGCTGCATAAAAATTTGGCCCATGGTAGAACAAGTGCGGAATCATGATCGGCCCGCCTACTGTAAACATCCCTGTCACGCTGTTGTACGTGGGCTTCTGTGTCTCGGCGCCGTTCAGTGAGTAGGGCCGCGCATCCAGCACCGAGTTATCCACCACCGTGCCCAACCCGCCGTTGTACAGCCCCCTGGTTCCCGGCCTGTGATTCCCAATTGCCGGCGGCAACGAGTACGGCGAGGTGTTGGCGTTGCTCTCGGTGCCGTTGATCAGTAGCCCGTCTTCCGCCTTCTTGGCGTTCTCATCTTTGGCCGGCGCCGCCGCAGCGCTGACCCCGCCGCCTTGCTCTGTTGCCTTCGGCGCAGCCTCGTTTGCCGGCCGCGTCTGCAGCGGCTTAATTGGCTGCGACTCGGCCAGCATCTGCTGCAGCCCCATCATATTCAGTTCCCATTTGCCCTGCGGTGCGTTCGGCTCCACAGTTACCAAGCCGTTCAGGGTGGAAAAGCCCCGCATCTTGATCTCGATCGTCCACGCGCCATCGGCAAGATCGCGAAACTCGTACAGTCCCTGCTGGTCGGTCACCGTGCTCGCGCGCGTATCGCCCTGCGTCATCGTTACCGTGGCGCCAGGCACCGGCACTGCTCCAAAGAAGACTTGTCCGTGGTACTCTGTGCCCCACGCCTGCCCGCCGGCAAACAGCAGCGCCAGAACGCAGAACACCGGAATGTTGGCAAAGCGCCGCCGTGCCATCCGCAGACTCCAGCAATTAACGCGATCTGTGATCAGTTCGCAGATGGAAGTTCGACGTGATCCAGCACCATCACGTCAACCTGCGTCTTCGCCGCCTCCAGCTTTAGCCCAATCTGCTCCGGCATTGCCGTAAACAGCGGCGGAGGCGCATCCGCCTCGTTGCTCGGCGGAGGCACCTTGATGCCCATCCCCCCGAACTGCGACTCATCCGGCGTCCACTTCAGCAGAAAATCCCACTTCCCCGTCAGCCCCGTCCGGTCCACCACCGGCCGGTCCAGCACCGCCGATTGCATCAGAGCCGCAAAGTTCCCCATCGTCGCATTGCGCACCGTCAAAATGCCCAGTCCCTGGAAGAACAGCCCCGGAAGACCCTTTGGATCGCTCTCGTTCTTGGTCATCTTTGGGCCGCCCTTTGCCACCGTCAGCACATAGGCCGACATCTCCTTCGAATCCTTGTGGAACTTTAGTTGAAAGCGGTCGGCCAGCAGCTTCTTCACCATATCCTTCAACTGCACACCGCTCGGAACGCCCGGTACGTCGGGTTTGGCGTCAATGTCAAACTTCTCTGAGTCCATCCATGATGGGCCGCCCTCCACCTGCTTCTGCTGCACATCGTAGGCAAACGTGACGAGGTCCATAAGGGTCGTGTTCACGGTCGCAAAGCGGTCCCCTACTACACGGAACATCTTTCCCGGCTCATCCGGTCTGCTTGGCTTGATTGTCGCCACTTCAAAACTCGGATTGGCATCCGCCGGCATGGGCGGAAGCCTCGGCGCCGGCTTGGGAATCGCCCATTCTGTCTCCGGCGTGGCGCGTTCCAGCAGCAGCGGTAGCGGGTTTGGCCCCTGTGTCCACATCCCCTCGATCGACTTGCCGTCCGCCGACATCTTGCCTTCATAGCTGCCGTTGATGAACTGGATCGCGTACTTGAACACTCCATCCTGGAAACTCGCCGACGTTGCCGTAATGCCCTGCCCGCCCTGGTCGATGCTGAAATCTTCAACTTTCAGCGCGCCCGCATCCGTCTTGGTCACCTTGTTCACGATCCTCAGATCGATCCCTGGATGGTTTGCCGCGGCAGGTACATGCAGTGTTCCCTGCCACGTGCCCACGATATCTTTGTCCGGCTTCGCCGCAGCCTGAGCGTCAACGGGAACGGTGCAAACAGCAAAAACAGAAATAACCATCAGCACGGCAGCCACACTGATCAGGCCACTCAATGCTTTCCTGTTCCATTCAAGTGCGCACATAATCCGCAATCTCCTTCGCCACCGAGAGTCTCCACAATTCTAACCATCCTGAGCTGGATGGCTAGATCAAATAAACCTTTAGTGCTGGGTTTGCTCGGCTACCAGCGCAGCGAACCGACAATGAAATACGCTGGAAGATTCTTCAGGATTTGCTCGAAGTGATTCAAATGATGGTGGCCAAGGACGCTACTATATTGCCGGATCTCACGGGTATTTATTGGGGAAGTGTGATTCTGTGGGGATAAACTCACCCCAAAATCGACCCCAATTGTGCCAAGGCTGCTCCTGCTCCTCTTTGACCAGGCACTTCTACTTGAAGGCGCGCCACTCAAGGACCCTGCCACTTTCGTCCAACGCCTGAACCGATTGCTAAACCAATCGATCTGAATCCAGACAAAGCAGGAAGCCGAAATGCCGCCCCCGAGGGAGGCGCTTCGGCTTCCGAATGGTTTATTTTCTATCATCCGAATTCGGCGACGCCGGTACTTCAGATCGATGAGGGTCGCATTCAGGACGAAGTAGTCCGGTCGACGGTGGAAGGGACGCTGAATGCAGGGCTCTGACCTGGGAATACAGCGGCTTCAAAACCTGCTGATCGAATATCCGCAGATCACGAGAACATCGACCGCGATCGAGGAATCATTCGCTGTTCTCCATCTCCCTTCTCGGTCGCAGTTGCTATTGCGGGGGAGTTGATGGCTTGGGTTGCATCATCTGGCGGCGTTGCTCAAACATCTGCTGCATATTTGTAATTTGATCCTCCACGGTATTGGTTTGAGATGGAGATGGTGCAACTGCAGGACTTGGTGTGGGATTGCTTGAAGTTGCGTTCTCTGCCGGCGCCGCTGCAGACGGAGGCGTCGTTGCCGCTTGACTGGCATCAGACGAAGAATTTGTACCTGGACTCGCGCCATCTCCGTCAGCGGTTGTTGGTTGGGCCGCTGCAGGAACTGAGCTTTCTACAGCCGTGGAAGAGCTAGCGTCATCAGTGATCCCTGCCTCTGTGAGCGCGTCTTGACGCATTTTCAGAAATGCACGGCGTGCAGTCGTTAGCCGCCGATCGCCGGCAGGATCGAGAGGGCTGGCGACAGTCCCTGCCATCAGCAAAACTGACTCGACCTTACCTGACTCCGAATCGGAAGACTGGATCACAAAGTTATAACCCGTCGCCGTGAGCAAAGTTGAGAGAACCTCCCGGACAGGAAGTGGTCCTATCGTGTCATAGAATCGAATCTCCGCCGCTCCATTCGGGATGTCGATCTTTGCGCCTGTGCACTTTTGGATCTCGTTGAGAATGCTCCCCAGCGTGGAATTGTTGGCGGCAACTGTAAGCTCGTTTCCCTTGCAAACGACCCTCAGGGGTTCTGCTGCGATGCCGATCGGCGATCTCGGAATCGATTCTAGGGCTCCAGGCGACTGATGGTCGATCGCGCTGTTCGTAATAGGCTCAGCCTCCTTCACCTGCGCTGGAGAAACCGCAGACCAGGCAAAGAGCATCAGGCAAAACATTCGCGCGAGGTTCATATTCATCATGGTTTTCTCCCGCTCCGGCTGTCAGAGTTTGTGCTCTTCACCACTGAATAGTGCTTCCGGCAGAGATCTAGCTTGAGGTCAAGACTCCGAGTTTTGAATCCGATATTGCTTCAGTTTCTTCCTGCGGCACCGGCCTAGAATCCGGGTTCATTGTTTTTCGCCGCCATAATTCGTAGATCACCGGGTAAAGCAACAGTTCAAGCACAAACGATGTAAATATCCCGCCGACCATCGGGGCCGCAATCCGCTTCAGGACTTCAGATCCCGTCCCGACCGACCACATGACGGGAAGCAGCCCAATACAGGTCACGGCAAACGTCATGAATTTTGGACGCAGCCTTTTCGCCGCTCCAAAAAGCACGCTCTTGCGCAAGTCAGCCATGGTCCTCATGTTGCCCCGCCTCAGAGCTTCTTCATAAGCCAGGTCAAGGTAGAGGAGCATGAATACGCCTGTTTCGGCATCAATCGCCATAAGGGCAACGAAACCCACCCAAACGGCCACACTGATGTTGTAGTGAAGAAGGTAGAGCGACCACACAGCACCAATTGCAGAGAATGGAACCGCCAGAAGAACGATTGTCGTCTTAACGACCGAGCGCGTGTTCAGATAAAGCAGCAGCACAACCATCGCGACAGTCAGCGGAACGACAATTTTCATCCGCTGATTCGCCCGGGCGATGGATTCGCTCTGCCCGCCCCAGGCAATCGTATAGCCGGTCGGTAGCTGAATGCGCTGCTGCAACACCTTGTTTGCTTCGGCCATGTAGCTGCCAGGGTCCCGGCCTGCAAGGTCCACAAATACATAGCCGGTCAAGAGTCCATTTTCATCGCGGATCATCGCGGGGCCCGTTGTCCGCCGGACGCTGGCCAGTGCGCTGATGGGAATTTGTCGATCTCCTCCGGCCGGCACAAGGACCTGACCCAGCGAATCCATGCTACTGCGGAAGTCTCGCTGATAACGTACGCTTACGGGATACCGAGCCAGACCGTCATATGCCGTACTGATGTCGTCACCGCCAATGGCGCTGGAGAGGACTTCCTCTGCCGTCTTGATGCTGATGCCGTACCGGGCCAGTTCCTCGCGCCGCCACGCCACGTCGATGAAATAGCCCTCGTTGGTGTGTTCAGCGAAAACGCTTCGCGTTCCTTTCACCCCAGGCAGAATTGCGGTGACCTGTTTTCCGATGTCTTCGATCTTCGCTGCATCGTCACCCTGAATCTTTAGTCCTACGGGCGTGCGAATCCCGCTGCTCAGCATGTCAATTCGCCCTTTTATGGGCATAGTCCAGGCATTGCTCAGTCCCGGAGCTTTGACGGCTGAATCCATCTGGCTGACGAGTTCCTCGATCGAAAGGGTATCCGGACTGATATGGCGAAGCAGAGGCTTCGTCCAATCCGGTGCCCACTCTGAGTACCAGGTGGGAATGCGGCGCCATTGGGAGCGGGGTTTTAGGGTGATGACGGTCTCCAGCATTGAAAGCGGTGCCGGATCGGTAGCTGTTTCTGCCCTTCCTGCCTTGCCGAGGACTTGGTCAACTTCAGGAAACTGTTTGAGAACAAGATCGGTGGTCTGGAGAAGTTGCCCGGCCTGTCCGACGGAGATTCCCGGCATGATCGTCGGCATGTACAGAATCGTGCCCTCATTTAAGGGCGGCATGAATTCCGAGCCCAGTGAGAGAAACACAGGAACGGTGACGACGAGAAGTACGAGAGCCGCTGCGAAGACGACCCACTTATTGCGCAACGCCCACGAAACAGCAGGCTCGTAGACCCTCATCAGGTTTCTGCTGATCGGATTGGATTCTTCAGCGCGAATTTCTCCCACTAACAGAAGATTGAGAATCCTGCACAACCAGGCCGGCTTGAAATCCAGCCTTCTTACCCGCGTCATCAAGAGGCGAAGAGCCGGATCAAGAGTGATCGCTAAGAGCGCCGCAACAGCCACGGCCAAAGTTTTCGTGTAAACCAACGGACGGAAAAGGCGCCCTTCGTCTCCTTGCAGGGTCAGTACCGGAAGGAAAGAAATTGCAATCACCAGCAACGCGAAGAATGTGGGTTGCGCAACTTCCTTGATCGCGCGGAGCGCCACGTCGCTGGATCTTCCCGGTCTCCCCTCTTTGTTCCATTGTTCCAGCTTCTTTTGTACCTGTTCGGCAACCACAATTGAGGCATCAATTAACTCGCCAAATGCAATCGCCACCCCCGCAAGCGACATGATATTGATGCTGGCTCCGGTGAGCCGGAAGGGAACGAAAGCGATCAATACCGCAGCTGGCATCGTGATCAGCGGAATAGATGCACTGGGGAAATGCCAAAGAAATACGATGATAATCAGCGCAAGGGTTACAACGACTTCGAGAATCGTTTCTTCGGTACTGCTGATCGCGCGATGAATCAATTGCGAACGGTCGTAAACGGGAACAATTTTGACGCCTGCGGGTAAAGTGGCTTCGATCTGCTTTAGCCGCACTTTGACGCGATCTATCACATCCAGTGCATTCTCGCCGCTGCGCATGACCACTATGCCAGATACGACCTCGCCCGTTCCATCGAGATCTGCCACCCCGCGGCGCAGATCAGGCCCTTCCACCACCTGTCCCAGATCTTCGAGGCGGATCGGCGCCCCATCCTCCGGGGTCGACACAACAATTTGCTCGAAGTCCTCAATTGAATTCGCATATCCTCTGCCGCGGATCATGTATTCTGTCCCGCCGAAATCGAGCATACGAGCGCTGGATTCGGTATTCCCCCCGCGGACTGCATCGACGATCTGAGGAATTGTTATCCCATATCCCCGTAGGCGGTTCGGATCGACATTGATCTGAAACTGACGGGTAAAGCCACCAACAGGAGCTACCTCGGAGACGCCCTGCACCGACCTCAAGCGATAGCTTAGTACCCAATCCTGAAGAGCTCGCAGTTCGGAAAGACTATGCCGCCCGCTTGAATCCACTAGCGCATACTGGTATACCCAGCCAAGGCTCGTCGCATCCGGACCTAATTCGGTCTTTGCGCCTTCTGGTAGTTTGCTCAGAACTCCGGAGAGATATTCGAGAGTGCGCGAACGCGCCCAATAGAGATCCGTATGATCATCGAAAATTACATAGACGTAGGAATAGCCGAAATCCGAAACGCCCCGTACCGCTTTTACACGCGGCGCACCTAGCATCGCTGTAACGATCGGATAGGTGACCTGATCCTCCACTAGATCAGGACTGCGGTCCCACTTGGAGTAAATAATAACCTGGGTTTCACCCAACTCGGGCAGGGCATCCAAACGCGCGTGTGTCATTGACCACCAGCCAGACACACACGCCAGCGCGACCACCAGGATGATTGCCAGTTTATGTCGAATTGAAAACTCAATGACCCGGTCAATCAATGTCGAAGCCTCCCTGCCACAGCTCCTTGTCGGTCTCCAATGCACCCTAATTGACGGTGTGCTGTTTCGCGCCGTCCATGTCGACAGCTTGCGCAATGGATCCAGAGGGCTTACCTGTTGCCTGTAATCTGCTTTCCGAGTCCACTAGGAACGTGCCCGATGAGACGACAGTTTCCCCCTCCTGGAGTCCCTTGAGAATCTGCACACGATCGCCGGATTCCCAGCCCGTTTCCACCGCCCGGGGAACGAAAGAACCACTTGCCGTTTCCACAAAGACACGTTTGGAGAGGCCGGAATCGAGAATCGCTTCTGCCGGCACGCTAATGCCTGCAGACAGGGACACCGGCATTGTGACGCTGACGAACATATCCGGGCGAAGCTTATACCCCGGGTTATCTGCCTCCAGACGGACTTTTAGTACACGTGTCCCGGGGTCGATCTCTGGAAGAACGTTGCTAACCTTTGCCCGAAAGCTTTGGCCGGTATCGGTCAGGGTTGCAACTGCCTCTGCTCCCGGTCGAAAGGCTTGCGCATCGCGCCCAAATACTTCTGCGATGATCCACACATGTTTGAGATTTGCGATGGTGTACAGATCGGATTCTCTTTCGAACCTCATTCCTGGGGAGATCCGCCTGCTCAGAATGAAGCCGTCTGTGGGAGCAACAACATAAATATCCTCTGGAAGCCTGCGCGTCCGTGTTATTTCATCAATCTGAGCGTCGCTCATCCCCAAATTCCGCAATCTGTCTGCCCGGGCCTGTACGCTCGCAGCTTCTTGAGACGAATTCGAAGCCGCATTGCCGGTAGCGGCATTGGGAGCCAATGGACTGCGTTCATGAGCAGCCAGATACCCCCCGGCAGCGGCAAGAAAATCGGGAGAATAGACTATGGCTAGGCGCTGGTTTGCAGCCACATAATTTCCAACTGCGTCATTAATGGTCTCCTTCACATAGCCTTCGGTCCCGAAGTTGATGTGATAGATTTGCGTGTCGTCTGGAACGACACGCGCAAACACCTGAACCGTTCCTCTTCCCTGATCGCGCTCGGCTTTGCCCAACCTGATTCCGTAAAGTTCTCGAGCCGCCGAATCGATCTCCGTTTCTCCCACAATCGTTTTTCGATCAGCGACGAGTGAACCACCGGCTCCATCCGCATAGACGGGAACCAGTTCCATCCCACAGTCCGGCGCAATACCCGGCTTGTCGGAACGATAGGAGGGATGCATAGGATCTTTGTAAAAGAGAATTCGACGGATCGCGCTCGGAGTTGTCTCGTGACGAAAGTGGCCGAGCGCAAATCCCGCGACTAACACCATCGCGAGTAGGAGGAAGGTAAGCCATTTCCTTTTCACTCGATCGTCTCCTCCACTCAACAGTGAGAAAGGCGCCCAAACTCGGGCCAACGCGGAATGCTAGCTATCACAATTGACATTTGTCCGCTTCCTGAACCCTGCGGCTGATCCATTGGCAGCACGCTCTTGAGATGAGCAGCCCGCAACTCCAAAGCGTAAGAGTTAAGCTACAACGGTTGAAGTCCACGAATACTTGCGCTGGAGCAAGCGTCCAACCGGTGCTTTGCTATCTACCCGAAGATAGTCGCAGTTTCTCCTAGCTTTGAACGGGATAAAGACCCAATCAGGCCCGGTGGTTGCCTACGTGCAAGCAATGAAATTATTTGATAAAGAACAAATTCCATTCCACAAGATCAAGGCAATAGTCAGACCGATCTCCAACAATTTATTAGCCTGAGCTCTTATTTCTTCGAAGTACTTGCGGTATTTGACCTTGCGCAAAATGAAATTTTGTTCATTATTCCTAGTATTAGTCACTCGATTCCATCTTCCTCATTTGGCATATTCCCTTCTGAGTTGAGAGTTATCTGAAAGGGGGAGAAATCGCAGTATATCTTGACAGCAGAGTGAACCTGTGATAGTCAGGGATCAAGATTTCTAGCATTTGAACGGGTAGAAGCTCGGCCCGAGGGGGTCGCAGCTCTTGTTTTCTCTGTTCGAGTGATTTGCCAAGAGGTTCTGCCCTTCTGGTAACCACTCGGTAATAGCTCGTTTGTGCGATTGCACGACCGGCGAACATGTTGTTAGCTAGTTGCCTCGGGGTGAGACATGAGTTCGGTGCGAGTAACGACACTGCGCATAGCACCGCAAAGTGTCACAAACCCAACATTGGCCGAACGCGTCGTCTTGATGTGTGCTTCAGCTCTGTTCGCAGGGCTCACACGTGAAGAATGTCTCCATATCGCGGCGTGCGCCAAGGCACGGAGCTTCACACGCGATGAGTTGTTATTCATGCAAGGTCAGCCTGTAAGAAGTCTGGTGCTCTTGCAGACCGGCAGTGTAAAACTGACGCAAATCAGTTCCGCGGGCGACGAGGTCATCCTGTGGATGAATGGTAAGGGTGATGCGGTCGGTGTCAATTCCGGAGAATCTGCATGTAGCAGCCACACCTGCTCTGCACGAGCGTTGGAGACCTGCAAGGCCCTGACTTGGGAATACACCAAGCTTCAATCCCTGCTCGCGGAGCATCCACAAATTAGGGCGAACATCAATGGAATCCTGTCCAATCGATTAGAGGAACTTGAAGAGCGTTTTCGCGAGATAGCCACCGAAAAAGTTGCCAAGCGTCTGGCTCAGACTCTTCTTCGGCTTCTCAAGAGCATTGGCAAAGAGCATCAATCGGGAATTCAGGTTTCTCTGTCTCGTGAGGAGTTGGCGCAAATGACCGGCACGACTCTGTTTACGATTAGCCGGATTCTTTCCAAGTGGGGAGATGAAGGATTTATCCTTCCGCGCAGAGAAGCGGTCGTGGTCAGCGATCCCTCGCAACTCAGGAAAATCAGAGACGAAGTTTAAGTTGCCTGTCGCAGATCGATAATGAGATATTGATCCCACTCTCAGCGCCGGGATTCCGGCCCCTGTTGAGCTCATTGCACACCGGGCGCGCACGTGCAGATGCCGCAGGGAATCGTCTGCGCCAAGCCAACCCTTTGCTAGGTCATTGGTTTCCAGGCTCTGAACGGAATAACAGGAGTTGCCCTCTACCTTTGGGGGCTGCAATGGAGTGTGGCCGGCGCCGGAGTGGCATACGAACGTGTCACATGAAATCTATCCATCACGACGTATCGCGTGCGCAACCCTCCGATGTTCTGTGGCAGTTCCCCCGGCGAGAACCTGCGATCAACATAGATCATCAGCGCGGCCTCTCGCGGATTATCGAGGCTCTGTCCTACGCCCACCGCGAAAAATGCGGGATTGTGTCTCATCAATGCAGGAGCGTATTGCTCTTTTATCGCAATTGCCGCACTCAATGAGGTAGGTGGAGATGGTGTCATGAAGCTGCCCAGGGGCGCCGTTTCTGCAACACCCTCTACTTGCTCATTATTCGCAACAACGACCGTGCGAATGCCGTTCAAGACCGCGGGCACCTTCGCCGTGCTGTTAGGGTCAAGATAAACAACCAACGCTGCTTCGCCGGGACGATCATAGCTTCTTCCCGCAGCAACACCTAAGACACCTGCGGCAGGATTCACCAGCATTCGTCCATCTTCGACTGCACCCTGGGCTCGTTTGATTTCAGCATCTGACATCGTCTGGTTTCGAACCGCCAATATGGTGCTGTCACCATAGTTCAAGCAGCTCACAGGATGATCCTGCGAACCGACGTATGTGTAGGTAATACCTCCGCCAGCTTGGGCGCTTAGCTCGTTCAGAAGATCGGAAGCAGGATTGACCATAGCCTGACTGACCCCAAGCGAATCTACGCTCCCAGCAAAGTACAGTCCGACAGGCTCAGCATTCCTAGCGTCTAAGACAAGCGAGCCAGAGTCTCCAGCATCACTGAATCCGTCGCCGCTAATAGCCAGTTGGTGCGTGAACGTTTTGTTCAGGTAATGCTTCGTCTCAGCACAGTCTGTGTAGTAATCAACGTTCACATCGACATCAACGGCGGTTATTGCCGCGCAGGTTTGTCCCGTTGTCCGACCACTCTTGGCGACCTTCATCTGTAGTGTGCCGGCCTCTCCCTTGCCTCCGGAAGATGAGATGCCGGGAGGAGCCGAAGCCAGCGAGCCATCGGGTTGTTTGGAACCCATCTCCAGGATGCTTCCGTTCAGATCTATGGCGCTCGATCGGACTTCAGCTATCGCCGCATCTACATTCGTTTCCTTCCTATTCAGTGGAAGCCATTCCGTCAGAGAAGCTATGGGCGGAGAGCCCGAGTCAAGCGAACTCGGAGCGCAGTTGTTGTCAATGAGTCCAGGCTGAACAATCGGATCGCCGCCAAGGGCATGATCACTACGCGCAAAAACGTGGTTATTGCTAAGCACGTACTCTCGGTTATCTGTATCTTTCAGAAGCGCACCAAGCGTACCGCCACAGCAATCGATCACCCGGCCGTGCATGGCATCGTAATCGCTGTTGTTGCCTCCCGACGTGCCCAGCTGCATGTTCGAGGCGAAAGGCGTCTGGTGGCTTGCTGGATTACTCGATATTCCAGCAGCATTGAGAAGAATGCGCGTTGTTATCCTCGCAGCCAATGGTCTAACCACCGCGCTCACATTCACAACTCTGTCGGCACCGATGGCCGGAGGTGCATGGTATGTCACAAAACACGACGTAAAGACATTGTTTCCTCGCTTGCAGGTGGAATCGCTCAGCGATCCAAGATTTCTGGCATCTTCGGCAGGCGAGCCTACTATCGCGTAGCTCATATCAGTAGCGCCGCCGACCTGAGCCAAATAGCCCGTAATGTTTACAATTCCATTCGCTCCGACGGCTGCATTTTCTGGCGTCAGCGGCTGAAGAAATCCTGGCGTTACCCAGATCACAGAACTCTCGCTCGAACTGAGATTCAGCTTTAGCGATGCAGTCAATACAACACGCACCCGATCTAACGTCAGGTAAGCAGGCGGCGTATATTGACCGTCCTCACTAATGGCGCCCGGACCAGCGACCGGATCTCCGCCAGACACCGACCAGACGACCGGTGCTACACCTCCGGTCGCAAACATCGCAACAAATTGCTGGACAGGTCGTCCCGACTCATCAATCGAATTGCATCCGGTGCAGTTCGTATCAATTCGATCCTGTTCGAACTGTTTCACGTCTGTTGGATTGGAGGAAAGTGCGACTGAGAATCGTGGACTCGTTTGAGTTGGGGTTATCCCGTTAGAATCGCACCCTGCCAGTATTGCAAATCCAAACTGAATGAGAATCAGCCACTTCTTTACCTGGTGCACATTTGGCCAGCGTAATTTGAACGGACTGCCCTTGAGGCCGCCTTTGGGATACGAATCGTGGGGTCTGCATTCACTTCCGCTGCTGCATTCGAACACGTTTTCTCCCGGTACACACAAGCCGGCATACCGCTGTCACAATTCGCTTCGCTAAAGAGAACCTACAGCCATTTCGCATGGCGACTGGGGCTGGTATCAACCCGGCTATATCTGCATTGATCCGGCGTCGGAAACAGCGAGTCCTTGAATGCTTGCATAACAAGGCGGGTCTGGTATTTGCCTCGGAGCAAACAAACCTCGGAGCCACCGGCCCTCTAAAGTCGTCTGAGCTGGGACAATCAGGAATCGACCCAGTGATATTGACCTTGAGCAAGGAGACGGCTCTTCCAGCGGCATAGAGTGTCTGCTTAGCGTGGATGAGTCCTTTCCACCCGAGTGGTTGATGGTCCTGAAACAAGAGTTGCCTGGCGGACAATTAGCCTGAACCCGAAGCACTTGCCGAGCGGCACGGAGGTAAGCCGAAACAATACATCAACAACCCGAAGGACAAACCGGCAGTAACACCACGAATCGTCCGCGAATAATGCTCGATCACGAACATCGTTGACAGACATCGCAGGAATTACGTGAACCATTATCCTTACTAAGGTTTTTACGACATGCGATCAATCCTAACCAGGTTCCAAAGCGCGTGGCTGCGTACCGGTCGTCCGCCAGCGGCCATCGAGATTACACGCCGCGGGGTACTGGCCGCTTACCGTTCGGAAAGCGGTCAGCAGCCCTCATACGCATTCCAGTCTTTACCGGTCGATACAGTCGTTCCGAGGATTGATGAGCCAAATCTGCGACCTTCTGAAGTTGTAGCGGCCGCAATTCGGTCCGCGGTCAGGCAGGTCTCACCGCTTTCGCGCGATATAACACTTGTGCTTCCGGATTCAACGACGCGTGTGTTCATTCTTGACTTCGATACGCTGCCCAGCAATCACTCTGACATTCTGGAGATTATGCGGTTCCGATTGCGGAAGGTCGTCCCGTTCGACGTGGAGAACGCAGAGATCAGCTATCAGGTACTTCCATCTCGAGAGACAAAGTGCAGGGCTCTGGTGGCCATTATTCCCGAGCAGGTTCTTGCCGAGTATGAAGATGCGGTTCATGCGGCCGGATATGAATCCGGAGCGGTACTTCCCTCCGGGTTGGCGGGCATCGCGGCACTAGCTTCACCGGAACCGATCCTGATCGCATCCGTCGCGGAAACATCCCTGACGACGTCGATTGTCTGTTCCAACGACGTTCTGCTCTACCGGACGCACGATATTCCTGAGGATCCCGCTCTTCGACATTCTGAGTTGCAGCGAGACATTGCCGTCGCGGCTGCTTACTTCGAAGATCAGCTTATGAGCCCACCAAAGATCCTGCATTACGCCGGCGCAGGAACTGGGCACGAATTCGCAAATTCCGTTGATTTGCAGGGGCTTGCCGTTGTTGATCTGGCGCCACCGCCGCAGCAGTCGAATTCGATCTTGCCACACAATCCTGGCTTTGCGGGCGTGAGTGGAGCACTGGCTGGAGCGAGGTAAGCGCATGGAAATTACCGTCAATCTCGCGAAACGGCCGTTCTTTGATCTGCGCCCCTTAATCAAGGCGCTAAGCGCTGGAATCAAAGGCCTCGCAGTCCTTATCTTGCTGCTCGGAGTAACTGCCTACATCGTTCATCGAAAGGCCTCGAGTGCTCGCGGCCGCTTTCACGCGATAGAAGAGCAGATCTCACGGATCCATAGCGAACGCCAAGCCTACCAGGACCTGCTGCGTCATGCAGAGAACCTCCGCATCCAAAGAGAAGCCGAGAGCCTTAACCAGATCTTGGATGCAAAGGTATTTTCCTGGACTCTGGTAATGAAAGACCTTGAGATCGAGTTGCCGGATAAAGTACAGGTTACTTCCATTGAGCCCGAGAGGGCCAAAGATGGCAGCACCACGCTTCATGTCCGCGTTCTCGGTCCGCGCGATAAGGACATCGAGTTCTTAAATAATCTAGAGATGTCCGATCATTTCCTTTTTCCACGCCTAGTTGGAGAATCTCCAGACAACGACAACGAAGGGCCCAATCAGAAGCAAATTCCAGTGAACCTATCGACACCCACAGAAGTCGATCTGCTCACCGAATACTGTGCAGGTGATCCCGAGCAGACCCTAACAGTTCCCACAAGGAGCGAATCGGAACAGAATCCGGTAAATGGAATCATCCAAACGCCAATCAATCAACCTACTCGGACACAGGCCGATGGCTGGGCCCAGCCGAGGAGTGCGAAATGAATAGCGTGCCGTTTCCCTCTTGGCGTGAACGCATGGAATCACCCCTGGCTCGACATTGTGCGGGATTCGCGGTGCTGGTTCTCGTCATGCTGGTGTTGATCGTGGAACTTGCAATCGACTCTTCAACACTAGGTGGGAGTGCAGCCAGCAGGGAGATCCATGAGCGCGAGGAGTTGCGAACCTTGACCGTTGCGACTTTGCCATTGCGTGGCGTGGACAAACGGGTTGCCGATACCGGAAAGCAGATTGAAGCGTTTTATTCTCAGAGAATTCCAGTCAAGTACTCAAGGATCGCAACCCGACTCGGAGAACTTGAGGTTCAATCGGGGGTTCGACTTTCGCACGTGGAGTATAGCGAGAGCGCTCGAAGTCCTGAACTAACGGAACTTTCAATTAGTTCCGGAGTAAGTGGCGAATATCCCCAAATCATGCGATTCGTAAATGAACTGGAACGCGATCAAACCTTCTTTGTGATTCGGGCCATGACCTTCCAAGGCCAACAGGGCGGTCTAGTGAACCTGCAACTGCGCTTTTCGACCTGGCTCCGGCCGCCCGATGGTGCAAACGTGGTCTTGCCGGGAGCGTCTGGCGCTCGGGCACGTTCTCGCTCACCGATAGTCGTCAATGTCAAGAACGGGGGGGTATGATGCCGATCCGCTTGGGAGTAGAGAACAAAGGTCAAGTCCGTCTATTCGCAGTTTTATGCTTACTAATTCTCGCAATCATCGGTTGGGAGCTACAAAGCTCCCTGTCTGGCTCGTCGAAACCATCCGTTCCGCATCAGGCGATTTCAGTTCGAGCAACATCCAATCAGGGGCTGTTCGGCGATCGTCAGGAACCGAAGCTGCGCCTCCTCCAATTGGCGCACAGCGAACAGGTAGATTATTCGGCGAACGGAAGGAACATCTTTTCCGCTGAGTCCGCTCCCGTACCTATCGAAACTCCACTTGCTCCTCCACGGCCGCTGGTATTGCCCGCACCTCCGCCGGAGCGTCCCAAGCCCCCATCGATCGATGTAAAGTACCTTGGATACACGCAGAGCGGTGACAGAGGCTACAACGCGGTCCTCCTACGCGGCGATGACAGCCTCATCGCGAGAAGTGGAGAGATCATATTCCATCGATATAAAGTCGGGCCGATACAACCTTCCAGTGTCCAGATAACCGACCTGAGTCGGAATAGCACTCAAACCATCAGCGTTACTGAGAACTGAACGAGGCCTTATCGAATGAAGACTCCCCAGGAGAGACGGTCATCACTCGCTCAAGAAGAAGGTTATATCCTGGTCGCTGCCGTCTTCGCCGTGGCGGTCCTCACACTCTCTCTGTCAATCGCACTACCAAAACTTCGCCGAGAGATTCAGCGCGATCAAGAGGTGGAGACCATGCACCGTGGTCAGCAATACATTCGCGCAATTCAACTCTATTACAGGCGATTTCATACGTACCCCGCCAGCGTAGACGCCTTGGTCGAGACCAATGGAATCCGCTTTCTGCGCAAGAAATATGCCGACCCGCTCACGGGAAAGAGCGACTGGAAGCCCGTTCTGCTTGGTCAGAACAAAGCACCAACCTTCATGGGTTTTTTCGGGCAGCCCCTTGGGTCACCGGGGATTACAAGCCTCGTCGGCGGCCGCAGAGAGAACAATGAAGGTTCCGGATCAACTTCGACCGACGATGCCGAGTCAAATAGCAAAAATTTACCGGGTGGATCATCTGCCAACGCAGGAAGCGCTACGGCTCAGAGCTTTGGCGGTATCGGAATCATTGGCTTTTCCCCAGCTAGCACCAGGCACTCCCTGTTGGTCTACAAGACCATGGATCACTACAACGACTGGGAATTTGTCTATGACCCGCTTGCCGATGGAATGCGTGGTGGACCGATTCCGCCACAACCGGCGCCCGGACCGCCGACAAATACAGGCAGTCCAGGGTTCAATGCGGGTTCGTCCGGCGCAAGTCCGTCGAATGGGAGCTCACAACCTTAGGGATCGGAGACGCTCTCAGGCTAACTCGACTCCGAAATCACAGACACCAGATTGCGTAGATCACAATGCCAGTGAGCACTCCAGCGCGATTGCCAGAAGCAGGCCTCGAAAACGTCCGCTGTGGAGATATCGTTCCGGGTGGCTCCACTGATGGCAGTCCTGGAGATTCACAGTGGCATGCAAGTTGAGTCGTGGTTCCTTGCGACCCTGTGCTCTTGCAGAAGACAGCGAGATCGGGACAAGGCGTGACGCCGGTTCGTGGGCGCCGCACTGACGCCATTGGATCAGAGGAAAACTAACGATTTTTGGAGATCGGGATCACTACCCTAAGCGTTGACCGCTCATGAGCTTCCTTCCAAGGGTCCACCATCTCCCTCCTATCAGTTGCGGTGCCTATGATCGCGGGGCTCTTCCGGGGAATCATCAGGGAAGAACCCTCCTTCGGTGATCATCGTAGATGCCTGTCCGCAATAGTCATTGGCGATGAGTCTGACTTGACGGTAATTGCCATTGCGAGACCGTGCTGAAGTTGGGAGCCAAACTCATCAAGGAGACGCGCCCGAGTCCGTCTAAATACCTGCCAAGTGAGCCACGGGATATCAAGCTGTTCGCCAATGGTCTTCAGTCGGCGAGCAGCAATGTTAATCTGATTGACCGGCTTGCCGGCTCGGGATGCAAGAACAAAGTCATTCCAACCACTCACCTTGGCATGGCTCAGTCGCAGCAGGAACTTCTTCAACAAATCGGCAATGGGAATGTTCTTTCTACGTCCTTCCGGAACGCCGCTCATTTCACCTCGATACCATTGCGTCCTGACAGCAATGGTATTTGGCGAAATACGCTCTTGTTCCCTGCTCACTTCATGATCCGTCAAGTTGACAAACTTCCATTGAAGTCCGCATATCTCCGCGATGTTCATCCCCGTAAGGATCGCGATCAACGTCATTTCTAATTCCGGATAACGCATCGCCTGCAGGACTCTGACCGTCTGCTCCAACGTCAAGGCGTGGGGAGTCTTTCGTTGCATCCCCGGCGAAGGTACAAGAATCGCCGGATTTCCACCGATGAAATATCCTTCCCTGATTGCGTGCGAGATGATCGCACTTATGACATTTCGAATGTGCTTTGCTGTTTGCGTCGAATATCCCGTCTCCAGGGCGACCGAGATCAGGCGTTGAATATGCTCCGGCTGGAGATCTTGCAGGCGCACGTGATCCACATATGGCCAGTCAGGGTTCATCTTGAGTTTCGACTTCGATCGCGCCGCATCCACCTTAAACATCGTGTCGACACAATCGGGACTAATTATGTGTTTCAGGATAGCTTGATAGTGTCGGCGACCTGGCGTCCGTTTGGAAGCTATATGCTCCGGGAGGAATTTACGTTCGACGAATTCAGAGAGCGTAGTGTCGGAAATAAGCTCGCTGTGAGTCGCGCCGTGTGCTGGTGCACGCGAAGATGCCTTATTCACGGGGCCTTTCGACTCCGTCGCGACAGAAATCCAATAGGACATGGCGCCGATCGGTGTTGACTCAGTCATTGCTTCTTCCTATGCCAACCACCAATGCTTCATGACGATCACAGAGGCATCGCATAGCTTGCGCCTGCTCCTGAACCTGAGAGCCCCGTCGAGGTTCTCGATTGCGTAAAACGAGCGAAGCAGACGCCCCCGCTCGACAAGACTCGCTCATTGCCGCCTGTTTCTGTTTATCTCGGTCTTGATCTTGGCCCGCCCGAACTGGCCCCTCCAATTCACGAGGCACGGTTTCTAGCGCCAACGTGTCGATCAATGGACAGCCACGCAAGCATACCCAATTCCAAGGTTAAGGCTCGGAGTAACTCGTGAAGCATATCGCACTCATTTCCGCCGCCGCTTATCTCCGTTCACCTTGTTCTTCCTGCCTTCAAAGCAACCCGAGACCCCTTCGTGAACGGTAGTACACCCATGGTGATCTCTCGTGCCGGCCGTCGTACGTCTCCGGTCCAGACAATGAAATGCTGCGCCAGAACGAACCAAATGTATTTGCCTCGGCGCAAACAAGCCAATCAGTTCTTTTAGATAAGAATGTTGCACCGCAAGCGCGGCGCTGCAATCATGCGTTCCATTGCTGCTAATACGGGCATATTGACCTTCAGCAAGGAGACTCACCAACCATCCGAATAGAGTGTCTGCTTAGGCAAACGATCCAACCAACTACTCACGAGGCGAAGCATGCGATGCCAATTCCTGATCTGGGCGATGATGGTCAGCACAGTGGTACTGCCCGTGCTGGGCGAAAGCGCAGAATCAGCGTTCAAAGCCGGACAGCGTGCAGAGCGAAAGAGCGACCTCGATACCGCATACCAGTCGTTCAAGCGGGCCCATGACGCTCGTCCGCTCGACCCGAAATATATGACCGCCTATCTCCGCCTCAGGTCTTCCGCTTCAACACAGCACATCGAGACTGGGGAGGAACTGCTTAACGAACAGAAATTGCAAGACGCACTCGCCGAATTTCGGGTTGCCACGCAAATCGACCCCACTAACTTCGTAGGTCTGGGTTTGCTTCGGCGTACCACCGACGAGATCGAGAAACAATTGCGAGACAAACTGGCAACGCAGAAAGAAAAGGAAGACAATGCGTTACTCGAACGAGAGGCGAGGAGTGCAGCCGGACCTGTCTCGCTTGCATTCAAAGCCGATACGCCCGTCTCGATTCACATGACGGCGACTGTCGATACCATCTACAAAACATTAGCCCGGCTCGGGGGATTGAACATTCTTTTGGATCCGGACTACAAGGCTCCTAAGGTCACGTTTGAACTTTCTGACGTAGCGCTGGGCGACGCTTTCGACATGTTGGCTATTCAGACAAAGACATTTTGGCGTCCTTTATCGGCTAACACGATTCTTGTTTCAATGGACAGTAGCGCCAAACGCAAAGAGCTGCAACAGAGTGTGATGAAGACCTTCTACCTGCATAATGCCTCGACGCCAGCCGACTTGCAGGAAGCAGCGGGGACGCTAAAGGCAATTCTAGATATCTCGCACATTCAGGTGACTCCGGAGTTACGTTCTCTCACGCTGCGTGGAACTCCCGATCAGATGGTCCTCGCGCAGAACCTTCTCGACGATATTGATAAGCCGAAGGCGGAGGTCCTGATCGATGTTATTGTCATGGAAGTGAGCCGCGATCGGATCCGTACCCTTGGCTCAACGTTGCCAACTTCTGTAAGTGCGTCTATTGCACCGAGCGGATCTACGGGGGGGTTGACACTCAACTCGTTCCGCGGGTTGACGGCGAACGATATTGCGGTTTCGGTCTCCGGGGCAAGCTATACCGCTCTGGCTTCTGACAGCAACACAAAGGTCATCCAGCGGCCCGAAATTCGAGTAATGGACAGCGAGAAAGCGTCGCTGAGAATCGGCGACCGCATTCCCATTGCGACGGGCTCGTTTCAGAGTGGCCTTACCCAGGGCGTGAACACACAGTTTCAATACATCGACGTAGGCGTGAACGTGGATATTACGCCCTATGTTCACTCCAGCAATGAGGTAACCCTCAAGATGTCGCTCGAAGTGTCATCGGTTACCGGGGAACAGAGCATTGACGGAGTGACAGAGCCCACGATTGGACAGCGGCGCATAGAGCACGAGGCTCGTCTCGTCGACGGCGAGGTGAACCTGATTGGCGGAATCTTTGAGGATACTGAAGCGAAGTCGCTCAGCGGATATCCAGGAATTCTCAATCTTCCGATCCTGAAGTACTTCTTCGGTCAGGAAAACAAAGAGCGGCAGCAGTCCGAAATTGTGTTCGCGATCATTCCTCATGTCATACGTTCGACTGAAATCACAGACCAAAACCAGAAGATGATCGATCTCGGTTCAGAGGGCTCGGTTACGTATCGCAAGGCGGATCATACCCCGGGACCACCTGCTCATGGGCCGGCAATTCAGCAGCCTGCTGAACCCGCACAACGGCCGCGGCCGATTGAGCAGTAATCGCGCCCTCGAGAGAAGTTCATCCGGCTTGATCCGCATTAGCCCCAACCTCATTCCTCTCAACCTGCATGCATTTGCATTGCTCGCCGGCAAATCGTCAACCCGTCGGTCTTCAACCATGGCTACGCCCGCTCCACGTGTTGGAAACTCTGCCCGGCTTTGCTGCGGGTCAAAGAGGAACCGGGCATCTACTGCAATCCTTAGCTGGAAGAGGATTGGACATGGCCCACCGAAGATTGGAATTAGCAGCGGCAATTATGCTTCTGACCTCGTTTGCTGCAACAGCGCAGAATCCTACCGAACTCAAAACTGACAAGGACAAGTTCAGCTATGCGTTGGGAATGAACCTTGGTGAGAATCTCCGCAAACAGGGGTTGGACCTAGATCCCTCAGTGCTTATGAAGGCCTTCGTTGCCTCATTTAATGGTGACAAGACCGCCATGACAGATCAGCAAATGGGGACCCTTCTGATGGCGGCGGCGCAAGAGATCCGGAAGATGCAGGCCGAGAAGGGTGCAACGGCGCAGAAGGAAGGCGAAGCGTTCTTGGCTGAGAATAAGACGAAAGAAGGCGTAGTTGCGCTGCCCAGCGGCCTTCAGTACAAAATTCTGAAGGAGGGCACGGGCGAAAAGCCAACCTTGGATGACACGGTCGTTTGCAATTACAAGGGCACCCTGATCAATGGGACCGAGTTCGACGCATCAGACAAACACGGCGGCCCGGTGACATTTCCGTTAAAGGCTGTGATTGCAGGTTGGACCGAGGCATTGCAACTGATGCCGGTTGGTTCTAAGTGGCAACTCTTTGTGCCTTCCAATCTGGCGTACGGAACACAGGGACCTGGGGACATCGGGGCGAACGCAACACTGATCTTCGAGGTGGAACTGGTGTCGGTCAAGAAAGCGACCGCGGTGGCGGGTGCGGGATCCCGATAACGTTCAGTACCCAGCAACCAATAATCAAAGTGGTGGATGAGAAGGGCTGGCAGTCGTGCCAGCCTTTTCTTTGCTGCACATAGCCTTAGGAGCAAGAGTCAAAACCTTTTTGATTGAGGTCGTAAAGGATAAGCCGGCATTGAGCCCAAGCTATCTACGCATTGCAGAGCTGATCGAAGAGTTCTTTCTGGACCTAAGTATCCGCGAAGATTGGGGCTTCTTTGACGTGATTTCCCACTTAGCTACGTCACGCTTCACCGTTCGGTCAATGCGGCCCACTGCGCCTGCATTTCGAGCTATGAACGAGAAGCAGGTTACGTCTTCGTGTTTCCATGAGTGCCATCGAATTGAAAGGCCGCTAACCAACTGCTTAGCGGCCTCTAGCTTGGAGTATGGGGACTAATCGGAGAGCATCTTAGAGAGGCAACGCATCCAATCTACGCGCCGTGCGATGCGATGGAAATTGTCGGTCTTGAGAACAATTTGACATCGAGCTTGGGATTCACGACGACCTTATCGATGACGATTTTCTCCGGCGGCACCGGCGTATCCTTCAGATTCAGAGCGTTCTTCGCTACCTGGAGCACTCTGGTCTCAATAACAAACGGGACCCTGAGGCCATCGACCGTCCGATAATCGCGGTAGTAGATTTCCACGGGATGATCCGTGCCGTCGAGACGGCGCGGTTGTCCTTCGACCTTGGCTTCGAGAAAGGTGTCCGCGTCTATCCAGATGTGAAACACGTGCCCGTTGTTCTCGGTGACTTTGAGTCGGTAAGTGTCACGTCCCTCCACTTTTTCGTTGCCATCCAAGTCGACGTGACTGCCCTTGGCGAGGTAGTCCACAAGTGGTCCGTCGAGATCTTCTTGATGCGAGGCAATCTTCAGCTCTTCCGCGGAGTATGGCTCGACCTCAGGCCGGTTCAGAAAGGGCCGGACCTTCCAGCCATTGATACCATCGTAGACTTGCACGGCTGTTTGGCCGTTAAACTTCAATTCGATACGCACTTTGCGCGAGCGCTCCATCTCCATCAAGAAGGGGAATTGCGCCTCTTCAGCCGGCCGCTGCGGAAAGGTATTCTTGAATTCTTTTGGATCCCGCATCGGGATCGCGAGCGTGGCGCGCTGGTTCCCTCCTGCGCCCATCTTCCCTTGCAGTGACAGGGTCTGGACTGCCCGCCATGCCTTTAAGCCGCCTCGAGCTGCTACGTTCTGGTCGACGATCTGAGCTGCGGAGAGATTGGGTCTCGCCGATGGTGCCTCGGCGGCTGCCGACGATGTCTCAGCACTTTGGATCAGCGAAACTGACAGCATCATGAGTGGGAGGATTCCGTATTTCCTTGGCATCATACTCTGTTCCTCTTTTTGGAAAGCAAGAAGCTTGTCGCCTTGACGTTGCGACAAACTGATTGTGCGCGAGTCCGGAAAACGAAGGTTTGCTCTGGAGCAAGCGGAGAACGGCCATTGCTCCCCAGCCTCGGCGGTATCATTTATTCCACGACGAGGTTGGTTGCTCGAAATGAGCCGATGACCACGTCCACCCGATGACCTCGTTTGACAGCCAGCGTCGGGTTCGAAAAGGCCATCCAGTACGTCATGCCCGCTTTTGGCGTGCTCTCCTGGCGGAGCTTTCCGACTTTCTCCATCTCTGGGACCGAAAGCTTGACTCTCTCCTGCGCGTCATACAATGCGGGCTCAGTCTTTTTGTCGTTGAGGGCCGCGGCTTTGTTTGGGTCGAACACCTGATAGTTAAACCGAATCAGTTGCCCCGACTCTGCCACCTTTACGTGCAGTTCGCCAACCCCCCAAACTCCCTGGTAGTACATTTGCGCGCGGCGTGAAAGCTGATTGGCCTGAGCACCTTGCCAAACCGGCGCAGGGTGCGCTGCTGGAGCACTTGACTTCGAGGCAGCTGCAGGATGAGCCGGAGTTGCCGACTTGGCCGCTGCAGGCGATTGAGGTGGCTCTGCGGTTACGACACAAATGGCGCCGCCAAGGACAATTATCGATAGCACAGCTGGATTAAACAGATTCCTGTTTTTCATAAGTGAGATACTCCTTCTACAGCACTCCGGACTTGAATTCCCGCGCCGCCGGACATCTGGCTTTGGCGTCCGCCGTTTCGAGAAACTGCGATGTGTACTCTTTCCCTTCCCCTTTTACTACTGAGCCTTACAGTAAGATGCTGCTCGCGGATTTCCCCGAGAGCAGCATCGTTTTTACGGCTGGTTTGCCGTAATCAATTGGCCGTTCCGGTTAAGGTTGAGGTTTGCGTTCCGGCCGCGTCGGTTACGGAAACCGTCGCGCTTTTGGCTCCGGTGGGTTGGGCCGTTAGTGGTGTGAACCTTACAATCACCGTGCAGGTCGCCCCTGGCGCGAGCGTTGTGAAATTCCCAAGGATCGAGTTTGTGCCGCAGGAGGAGAGTGCACCGATGGTGAATTCGGTTGCATTCGTCCCGCCGAGTACACCCTGTCCAATTCCCGTCAACGTTACGTTTCCGGTATTGGTGAGCGTAAAGGTTTGGACGGGATCAGTCAGGCTGCAAACCACACCAGGGCAATTCCGGGTTTGACCTCCGTAGTTATGGCTAGTCGGTGTCAGTGTCGCGGCCTTCACCCCCGTAACACCCGTACCGCTGAGCGCCACCGGCGAGCCAGCCACCGCAACGCTGGCAGTGATGGTTAACGTGCCCGTCGCGGGACCGGTTGCCGTCGGCGAAAATGCCACTGTGATAGTGCAGGTAGCCCCTGCCGCCAGGGTTGCGGTGCAGGTGCCGCCCGGCCGCGCGAAGACGGTCGACGAGAAGGTAAGTGCAATACCGGTTCCCGCTCCCGCACCGGTGTTATGCAGTGTCAGAGTTTGCGCTGCGCTTGCGGAACCTACAACGACGTTCCCGAAGGCCAGCGGCCCACCGGTTACGCTTAGTACCGCTGGGAGAGCTGTTCCACCCTGGTACTCGATCGCGCCCACGTCGAACTGGCTCGGCACCGCGGGATCCGGACGTTTGTTTCCGAAGAAGTCCGCAGTTAGAGTCGGATCTGTTGTTGTCGGAAGATTGGTTGAATTCACCGGGACATAGTCAATCGCCGGCGAACCCGCGTTCAGGGCGTAGTTGCCAAACAGGTTCCCGCCGCCGAAGTTGTTGTTCAATCCACCTGTGACTGAGTCGTCGCTCAGCGCGAGCGGTCCCCAGCTCACATTGATCCAGTTGTTGCCCTCGTCCACCGTCGCATTTGGAGTGAGGCTGAAGACAGGGTTCGGGGCCGATGCATCGACAATGCCCGGAGGCACGCCGTATCCACTTGGTCCGCCGCAGCCATCCGCCACACTGCAAGTTGGAGGCACACGCCCACCATTGCAGTACTGGCTGACGATGCTGGGATTCGATGAGAGGTTATGCAGGCTCGAGCCTGTGTAACCTGGATCGCCCAGCACCGAATACGTCGGATTAAGAGCGAAACCGGAGCCGGTGTTGGGGCCGGGCTTACTGTCGCCACGGACGCCGATGTCCCAGTAGCTGGCCGTTCCGCACTGGCCGAAAGCGGTCTGCGCAGGCGCCTTGGTTGAAGTGAAGGCCTGGAACAGCGTGACCTGGTTCTGTTGGTTTGTTAGACCGGAATTTGGAGCGCCCACGCCGATGTAGAACGCGCGGTTTTGCCAGATCACATTGTTCTGCAACAGCGGATTCGAATACGCTTTGCAGCCGGTGGTTCCGTTCGGACAGGTGAGCGTACCCAATGTAGTGAAGGTCGTGGTCAGCACCGATGAGTTCGGCGTACTGCTCACGCCGGAGGGTTGCGGGCACGAGGCCGTGCGTCGTGCCGGTGGGACCGGTTTGCACGCAGCTACCCGCTGGTGCGCTGGCCACGGGCGTCCCGATGCTCTGGGTTAGCACGCCCGAGGTGGCAAGGGTATCGTTGCTGGAGATGGTGTTGTTGATGATGGATACGTTCAGCGAGTCTTGAAGCGAGATTCCAGCGCCATCCCAGCCCGCCACGTTGTTCACGATAATGTTGTTGGTGAGCGCTACGCTGTTCCAGAGCGTCGGCTGCCTGGGGAACGTGGAGACTTCGGTTCCGTTGACCTGCTGAAGTCGGATACCGCCGCCGGCGCCGCTGTCAGCTGCGTTGGACTGGACCAGGTTGGCGTTGACCACCAGGCCTGGACCTGTACCGTCGCTCAGTCCTGGAGGGCAATCCGCATCCGGTATGCCGGTGCAAACCGGGTCAGTGTCGGGCGTGCCCATGATCATGATTCCGCCACCGTTGGTTGGAACCGTGGGGTTGGCGCTTTCGTTGAGGGCGATGGTGTTGTGTTCGATGTCGCCGTAGTAGTTGAACCCGAGGTGAGAGATGCCTCCACCTTCGGCCGAGCTGACGTTACCGCAAACCCAGTTGTAGTTGAACTTGTAGTAGTCGGAGCCGGTGCAGAAAGTGGCGCCGCCGCCGCCCGCCAGGGTGCCGGAGAATAGCTCGTCACCCAGAGAGGCGTTGCCGGTGATGGCGTTGTGATGCATATTGACGTTCATGTTCAGGCAGAACGGCAGATGCGTGCCAACCACGCTGCTGTCCTGGCAGGAGGGAAGTACATCGAGCGAGGTCTCTTCACCGACTCCGCCGACGACTCCACTCACCGTGATTGGATCCGGGAACTCACCCTGGCCGAGTGTAATTCCGCCAGAGAGTGTGCCGGAGTTGTTGTTGATCCGGTTGTTTGCAATTTGCAGCTTGTGGTTCCAGCCGTGCACGTAGATGCCGCCGCCGCCCTGTGAGCTGTCTCGGATCGTCAAACCGTCAATCGAAGACGGATTGCACTCAAAGTTGCTGGGATACGGGTTGGGAACCAGTTCCGTAGTTTTGCCAGGGTTGGTGCAATAGTCATACGACCGCGCAATTGGTGCTCCTGTTTCGTCGAGCGCTGCCGGGACATTCTGAAGAAGCAGCGAACCCGCCGGGAACGCGCCTTCCGTACCGAAGGAAGGTTGCCCCAGTGTGTTCACGCCCTTACCCAGCACCGTAATTCCCGCTCCTTCATACGCGCCCATCAGCGACGGCTCTTGCAGCTGTTCGGCGAGATTGCCGTTGAGCGTAGCATCCCATCCGAGGACGGCCTCAAGCGGAATCCGGTCAACCTGGGGAACAAGAAAATTCGGTGTGCCGCCGCCCGCGCCCGTCAAGTCGGTTCCGTAGTACTTCCAACCGGCGTCAGGGCAGTTGTAGATGGAGTTTGCATCATAAGGCGAAGATGACCCGAGAGGCACCCCACTGAGCGTCAGGCCGAACAGGCAGTTGACATGCCTGCGCCAGGGCTCGAGCAGCTTGCCCGCCGGAAACGCATTCGCATCGATGACCGATGTAGCAGCGCCGACACCCTGCAGCCGGACGGGCTTCCACATCAATACTGCTTCGACGTGGGATGCGGGAGTTCCGGTTTGCGTAGGCGTTTTAGAGTCGAGCGCAGATGCGCTGCACGTGGCCGATGTCCCACTCGCCGTGCAATTCGGATCGACAATCAACAGATCGCCAGGCGCAGCTGCATCGATCGCGGCCTGGATAGTCTGACTGGCACTGATATGGCTGGGCGTTTTGCCTCCAACCGTCACCGTGACCGTATCAACTGACTCTTTGCCATTGCCGGCCGTGATGACCAACTCGCCACATTGCGCGGTGGCTGACTGACCCGCCGGTAATGTGCCCTGGTACTGCGGCTGTTGCTGCTGCGTGCAGTTCGGCACTGGCGTGGGATTGCACGTGCTTGAAGCTGTCGTGCAAGCGCTCGTCGGCCCCGGAACTGTAACGGTAATCTGCGTGTCACTCCAACTGTTGATGATCGCGCTGACTCCGCCAATCGTTACGGAAGACATCGTGTTGCAAGTGGTGTTGCCGGTAGTCGGGCTTGAGCACTGACTGAGGAAGCCATAGTGGCGGGTGATGGTTTTCGAATTGAACGGGGCCGCATTGGCAGAGGGTCCCGAGTAGGCGTTGTTATTCACCTGCTGATCGCCCAATGCCGTAATGGTGAGGGTTTTACCTGGTGCAGCAACCCATGGGCCGATCCCGTCGCCGTCAACCTCCGCGACCGCCGGTGTTGCATCGGGGTAGCTGCAATCGACATTGTTGTAACCCGCGCCGACGAATCCTTCTGTGGGCACAACAGGCGTGTCGTTGTAGGTTGTCAAGCCCGGCATGAACGGATTGATGTAGCAGAAATCGCTGTAGGCCGGGTTGTACAGAGGATCGGTGATCATCTGGCCGTAGGTCTTCGAACTTGGATTGGTGTCCAGGACAGGGCCTGGGTCATTCATGCACTGCGTCAACATTGCTGGGGAATAGCCGGTGATGTTGGGCGGGTTCACATTCCAACTCGAGTAAGTCAAGCCGTCATAGATTCCCCAGTGATCGGAATATACGCGGGAGATCTCGTTTCCGAGATAGTCCTTGGTGGAAATCGGCATGTTCGGCGGCGAGAACTTCTCGCCGAACTGCGGGGAGAACGGATCGAATTCCGAGGTAAAGTCGTCCGTAATCACGCCGGTGTACTTCGAAGCGATGTGGGTCGAGGTAAAGAGGAAGAATCTCGCGTTCGCCGACACTTGGTTTGTCAGCGTGACTTCCTTGCGGTCGCACAGGGGCCTGGTCGCTCCGGCAAAAGGCGCCGTTTCCGCGTTTAGCGGGAAGAGGCTCAGGTAATCGGGCACAACGCGCATCTCGCCTACGCACGGCCATACGGGATCGGTATAGCCGGGGAAGCCTGGGACGCCTGAAAGATTTCCTCCTTGCAAATCCAGGCTCGTGGTTGAGTCCTGATAGTTAGTGCCGTTGTATCCATTGGCATTCGAGTCGTACATCGAAGCCACGGAGGCCTGGTCGGGCAGGATGAAGACGTCCGTGCCCAGTCCGCCGAATTGCTGCGTAACCGGCGCGATATAGTTGTCGCCGATCAGAAGATTCTTGTCTTCTTCCTTGTAGACCTCATAACCCGGGGGCATGACAACCTCTACGACGTACTTGCCAGGGGGCAGCATGGGGGTGCCGACGCGATACGGGTCAGTCGTATCTGGATTGCCGACGCAGATGGTGCAGTTGGTCCCAGCCATGGAGGCGGTCACGCCGTTCGTCGAACCCACGGTAGCAACCGGCTTCCCTGTTGTGGGGTTCACGCCGAGCGAACTGGGGAAGAAGTATTTGCCGTCATAAGGCGCTGGCTGAAACTGGTTATTGATCTTCATCGCGTCATAGCACTTGAACTGCGAGTTATACGGGATCGTGTGCAGCGCAGTGCCGTTATGCATATTGCTATACCAGTCGAGGTAATTCGGCTGATCGAACAGCGTGAAGTAAAAGAGGTCGTTGGCAGCCGTGTCCTGGCCCGCGCAGCTCATATACGGCTTTTGGCCCGCTCCGTTACCTGAGCCCGCAGTGCTGTTCGGGTAGAAACCTTGAGCCCAATCATCCCAACTTGCGCTCTGGGTCGTGTCCACCAGGGTCAGGGTCGGCGTTACTCCATCCGCCGCAACGTTTTCCTGGTAAAGGTTGAGCGTAACGCGCGGAACATTCGGCTCCCATGGCTGTTGGATCATTTGCGACGCATCGTCAAACGGGCGCGTTGATGCATATGAGACTACTCCGCGGATACCGCCGTTCTCGCCCACCTGCGTGGTCGTGGGTGTAGTGGCCCCCGCAGGAGTGGAGGTGACGGTCGCGCAAGCAGGCGGGCACGACGCATACGGCGCCTTGCCGATTTCTAGCCAGTTGCTTTGGCCGGTTAAGCCTGCCCATCCCTCTGCCCAAACCCAGGGCGGATCGATGCGGCCCGTGGAAGTGCTCCCTGCCGTCCCTGAGCTGGGTACGGCCGTGCCTTTTGCAAACGAAGCATTAGCTTCCGTCAAACAATCGGCCGACGCGCAATAGACAGCGCCGGGCACTGACAGGTCGGTAGGCAGCGGAACCGTCTCGTAAGTGTTAGACATGTTATGGTAGGCCGTCGAACTTCCGCACGGCCGGGCCCCATTCCCACAGTCGGTCGTGCCATCGGCAGGGCCGCCAGCGTCATAAACGGTGTGCATGCCCGTCGTCTTGTAGCGCGTATCGTCCGCTTCTACCACGTACCAGTTGAATAGCGGGAAGGTCTCGTTGAAGTTGGCAACGCCGTTGAAGTCTGTTGTCAGGGCGTTGGCGTTGTGTCCATCGCGGTAGTGAATCATCGTGTAGATGAACGGAATGCCGATCTCGCCAGGGTCACAGACTCCATTCTTGTTATCGTCGATGCAGGTTTTGGTGTAGAGATTCGACTGCCACTGCTGGACACCAATGTGCCCCATGTCGAGGGTTTGGCCACCAGGGCACGTGGATGCGTTGGTAGTGCCATTGGGGACGCCGTTGGGTTTGCAGCCTATGTTTGCTGCCGTCGACAGACCATCAATGATCTGGTCGTTCCATTGGTCGCCGATGGTAATTCTCCAGTTTCCGCCGGGAACGTTGTTGAAGCTGAAGTTTCCGTTGGCGTCGCACTTGGTGAATTCGAAGTCCTCGCCATCGGGGTCACCCAGGCTGACCCAGCACTGTGTCCATGTGAGAGCGTCGCGGGACTCGCTGGGATAGAGTCTCTCGTCGGGTATCCGGCTTAAGCGCTCGACATCCACTTGTCCCTTGAGAGTGTTGGTGCATGGGCCAACCGCACCGGGCGTACCGAAGCCTTTGCAAACATCATTGTGGCGTGAATTGATGATCGCTGGATTGGCAAAGCCGATCATCACGTGGTAGCCCGCCGGTCCGTACTCCTGGAAGTAGCTCGGGTCGCCGATTTCAATGAACGCGTCGTGGGGATGCTGACCATCTAGGGTGTTGGTCTGGATCCACTCTTCTCCACGCGCGATCCGGTCCGCTCCAGGGTAGGCTTGAACGCTGAATTTCTCCGGCATCAAATTGGCAACGACCGCCTGCCCAGCCAGCGGAGAAAGAGTATGCCCATCCGCTTCATATTTCGGGCAAGTCACGATCATGCCTGTCATCGCTGTCGCCGGATTCGGGCCTGCACCGTTCCCCGTTATGGTCCCTCCCGTAGTAGTTCCGGGTGTTGCCCCAGGTACGGCACCCGTCGACACCAACGGGTTCGCCGAAACCGGGCACGCGTCTTGCCCTGTAGTCGGATCGACGGTCCCCGCAAGGCTGTTAGACAGGGGCTGATTGAACATGTCGTTGGAATTCTGTCCGGTCACATCTCCGAGACCGCCATAGGTGTCCCAGAGGACGATGTTGAAGCCTCCAAGGCCCGGCTCAACAGGCGCAATCGCGCCTCCCGCTCCGCCGCCTCCGTCCTGCTCGCCATTGAGCGGGAAGTCGTCTTCGAATACCAGCACTGAAAGCTTGCCGGTTGGCAAAGGTGTAGGCAGCGAGAGCACATTCACCGGTTTGGTGAAGGCAGAGCTTGGGGTACACGCATTGGGCCCACCCAGGACGTTGCATGCCGGTGGGATAGAAGCACCGCTCATGGTGTGGCCGCATTGCGTCTGCGTTGGATCGGTAATTATAGATGTCGCCTCTTGGCCGTTGCAGGCCGCAGGGCTCGCGTTCGCGGGAAACGGGTTGGCCGCGTCACCCGGCAGAACCGAGATGTAATAGCGCTTGCCAGGATCGAGAGCAACCTGGCTGGGGTTTACCTGCGTAAGTCCCTGTTTAGTGGGATCAGGCCGGCAGGCCCCGTTGCCAAGATCGCAAACTGCAGCGACGTGCTGTCCATAGGTCGATGACGACGGATTCGTATCCAGCATCGTCTGGCCGCTTTCGCAAGAGAGTGGTCCTGTGCAACCTTGGGCGACGAAATCCATCGTGCTGGTATGGAATTGCACGCCAAACGTGGGGATGGTGCTCTGTCCCGCAGGGCCTACGATGCTGGGGCAGCCCGGCGTATTAATGCTGCTGTTCGTTGTGCAGTTCGGATCGATCCAGAACGTCTTATCTTCTTCAATGATCCACCGATAATCGGGAAACGGCGTTAAGGCGCTGATGCAGGCGCTGTTGCCGTTGCAGTTGTTATACGCCTGCGCATCCAGCACATTGACCTTCAGATTGCTCGGCGGCGGGAAAACGAGTGTCACCGTCGCCAGACCGCTTTGCCTCCCCTGGGAGTTTTGCGCAGCGTAGCTGAACGAGTAGGTGCCCGCGCTCGATACGCTAGCGGTGAACCCGCCATTCGGATCTACTTGGAGCGTTACTCCTGACCCGGGCGTAATGCTGGAAGGAACCACTTGCAGCGGCAAGCCGTTCGGGTCCGTATCCACCGAGAGCACGCCGGGAGATGGAATCTTAATGTACGTGGCTATCTTGGATGTGTAAGTGATGGGATTCGCGGTAGGAGGTCCCGTAAGCATCGACGCGCTCAGGGTCACCGTTGTGCACAGGCCGGTTGTGCCCGCCGACGCACCGTTAGCGCAATAGCCGAAGGAGTCACTGGCCCACGTGGCACTGGTAGCAGTCGGAGTGTAGGTAAATGTACCGTTCGCGCAGATTCCCGCCACCGGATTCCCAGGCACTGCATTACAGGTTAGAGTGCCGCTGGTGGGAGGAGTCGACAACGCTACGCCATAAACATTGACGTCGTTGGCGATCACGCCTTTAGATGGGTCTGAAACGACCAGGGGAATACAAGATGTGGATCCGAGGGCGCACGCGGCGATCGAGGCGTAAGTATCCGGATTGGCCGAGCCCGCTCCGTATACACCTGTTCCAGGGGTGACCGGAAGCAGAGAGCCATTGACGCCGATGTAAGCCAGCATTCCAGCATCACGTACAGAAGAGTTGGCAGACAAACTCAATTCGCGATCATATATTGCAAGTGACGCACTGGGTACGTTCAGCATCACATCGTATGTCTTGCCCGCTGCCATGAAGACTTCGGTTTTGACGCGGGGAGCTGTGATGCTCTTACCGCTGGAGGGCCCTAAGTCGGGGACTGGATTGCCATCTTCCGCGATCAGCGTGAATCCACCTACAGGATTCGCCGCAGTAGTCAGTGCACCAGCGCCGGTAAATCCTTGCGTTTGCGACCCAACGATTGCCGGAACGTGCATGCGCAGGCCAGCATTCACGAGGCGCACCAGCAAGTTGCCCGAGATTCCCGACGTAACGGGCGCAGTGATACCTCCGACTAAGGTTGTTCCTGCCGTAGCCGCGAACAAGGAGCGTGCGGGATTCGTCCTGTCGAATGCCTGCCCGTTGATGAGGAAGTAGAACGGCGTGTAATTCACCGCCGGTGGATAACACGACTGATAAAGACTGCCCGACCCTGGGTTGCCGCAACCTGCATTACCTTGCGGATCGGTTGGCAAACCGGACCACACTCTCGTCTCGCTAAACAACGGGTTCCGGACAGCCGCATCGACCGCTCTGTTTTGCACGGGATCGATTTCGCTGAACTCGAGCGGAACTTCCGCGTTGTAGTAAATTGGCGGATTCGCTACCTGGGATGCTGCAGTAGTTGTTACGGGAGCCGGGTAAGCCGTGCCGGCTGTGGTGCCCACCGGAGCAGCGGTAACCACAAGCATGCCGATCAAGCCCATCGGTACTTGAATGGAAGGATGGGTGCCAGATTCGAGCAGATAAGTGCCTGGCTTGAGCGCGGCCCAGGGGAGCGAAGTTGCTGTGGCTGTTCCTGGCGCACCTGCTGCCACTTCCTGGCCCATCGACTGTACGCGTCCCTGTGCTTGAGATGGAGGAACGCCGCCAACACCGCTAGCTGCGTTCGCCGCTGTGGATGCAGAATCACAAGACTGACCTGGTGCCTGCCCCGCGATAAACCAGCTCACGCAACCCTGCGCGTTGGAGTGGTCGGGGCTCGCTGTCTTGGACGGCGGTCCGCCCAGACCACCGCCGACTTGGCCCACGATCACGATGGATGTGGGAATGCCCTGCCCTGGGCCGGTCCCAAAAGAAAGATTGTTGGTTAGGTTGATCGCCAGGCTTGCTCCGCCGGAGCTCCAGGGAACCGTGATCACGACTGGTGACCAAGCCGGCGCTGCCGCGGCAGTGGCTCCGCTACCAGTACCATCCGTAATCGTCACTGTGGGAGCAGACGTATAGCCAGCGCCGTGATTGGTCACATTGAAGCCGACTATCTGGCCACCGCTAACGATCGCCGACGCCACCGCCGGCGTCGTTGGCGTATTCCCGGAGGCAGGAGTGATGGTGACGTTCGGCGAAGATGAGTAGCCCGATCCACCGTTGAGCACGTAGATCCCACCGAGCGACCCAGTAGCTGCGGCGGATGTGGATCCGCTCAACGGTGCGCAGGTCGCAGTCGAACCCGAGATCGCCGCGCCGCATGTATAGCCCCACATTGGCACAATCGTTCCATCAGGCATGGCTGCGGTCGCCGGCCCCGCTGTCAAGTTGACCGTCTGCCCGAAGCCTGTCACGGCTGCCAGCAGAAGGAACGAACTTAGGACTGCGGCCTTTAGTGGAGTCTTCGACTTGGAATCGCTCATCCGGATCATTGGTCTCGCCTTTCGTGTTGTTGCGTCCTGGACAAAGAATTCGTACTCATCGGCCGTCCATCGATCTGCTCGACCGAACGGCGTTTGTAAAGCAGGAACTCCGTGCGTCTATTGAGACTCGTCTATTGGAAATTCCCGTGAATCCACCAGCATCATCATCAGCATTCCGCCGGGGAAGACGTTGTTGGTAGTGATCTCGCGCTCATTGTGCGAGTGCCACATGAACGCCCAACCCCGCTCACTGGCAGGATTGGCTTGCGTATTCGATGGCAGCAGGGTGGTGCAGTTGGCGTTGGTCGTCGTGTCGCATGCCGGCATCGAGCCACGAAGGCTCGCATCTGGTCCGAGGTATGGACTTCCGCCATACCATTGACCGTTCGTGAGAACGTTGGGATCGGGCAATGTTGCCGGGCCGCCTTGTGCCACATCGCCAAACGGGGCCACCTGAACGGGCTTGTTGTGGTCCTGACACCACTCGTAGTAGTTGAGCGCTGCGGGATTGCCAGTGTTATAGCCGTTCGCGTCAGGATTGCACGGCAGAGATGCGAGCGGATCGCTCGGAGGGCTGTCGGCCCCAAGGCTCATTGCCACTGTCGCGCCCGCGCTAGCTACACCTGTGAGAGTCGCCTTCGCCGTGGCGGAATTGGTGGGAGCGAATAGTGCCAAGTGGGTATACGTGAAGGTGTTTCCCGAGACCGACATTACTGTAAAGGTTCCGTTGTAGGTCGTAGGAGTGATGCCCGCAATCGTCACCTGGGCGCCGACAAGGGAAGTTGGGACCGCGGCTGACGAAGTGACCGTGACCGTAGTTCCAGCTCTTGCGATCGCGGTGATCGGCAGAACCACCGCGGGGTTGGCGTTGGTGTCCGTAAAGGTAATTGTGTTGGTCGTACCGACGACATTGCTGGTAGCGATCGTATACGTTCCGTCAAGGCCGGTGGGAAGGACCCCGGAAATCACGACTGAGCTGCCCACAGGAGGTATTTCATTGCCAGAGAATGTTGCTGTGACCGTGGTTCCGCTCTCCGCGATGGAGGCAATCGCTAACGTAGAGGTAAAGCTGCCGGTTCCCGCGGGGTGGTGCCCATAGGGATCCCAGTTCAATCCCCTGCCGGTGAAGTAGAAAATTCCGTCGAACGCCTCGCCCGGCGTGGTGTCGGTGTTAAACATCAAGTGGCCGGCGAGACTTGAGGCTGGATTGGTCGGGCTCAGAATCAAGTTGCCGTCGCGAGCCAGAATGCGAGTGTGGTTCGCATGCTGGTGGAACGGGTGTTGCCAGCGCCCTTGTCCGATTGTGCGAATGAGCGTCAGCTCACCCGGGTGCATGTGGGGATTGCCGTTGTAGGGCTGATGTGGATACTCGCTTGCATAATTGGGGTCCATGAGATCAGGCATGGAGCGCCCGTTAATCAGGAAGTAGGCGGGATGGTAGGGCTCTGTCTGGACGTCGAGACTGCATCCCATGGTGCCAACTGCGCACCCCGACTTTGCTAAAACTTGAGCCTCTGCCTGTTTGTGGATTCTCGGATCAATTTCGGCCCACTGGAACAGGTATTCCCGGTCGTAGCAGCTCTTGGGATGGTCATACGCTGCTTTGGCCAGTCGGAAATCCTCCTCAGGAAATCCAGGTATGCCTGCGGTCGTACCGTAATCTTTCTTCCCGTACAAGTTGCTTACAGTGTTGCTGCAGCTGGCGGGCACAGTAGCTGGCAGCACAACAATTGCTCCGTAGAGACCCATCTCGATCTGGAGGTCGCCCTGTGTTCCGCTGTAATAGGCGTGTGTTCCGGGCGTCGAGGCGATGAACGTATAAGTGATGGTGCTACCCGGAGCTGCTTCACATGTCAACAGCCCCTGCTGGCCTGCAGGAGTCGTGGCAGTGCAACTCGTCGTCACGTTGAAGCCAGGAAACAGAATCGATGTGTTGCCGGCGGCGGTGGGCAGATTATTTGTCAGGTTAATCGTGACCGGGTTCCCCTCGGTTACGACCAGCGTCGGACCGGGAACCTGCATGGTATTGCAAGTTGGCGTAAAGGTAAACTTGACCGCAGGGACGAATGTCGGTGACGAACCGGTGACGCAGCCGTAGCCCCATGAGTAAATCGCCGCCCCGTCCGGCTGATTTAGGTAGGCGGTCTGCGCCGTCAGGTTGAATGTCCCTGCGGTACCCGCCGTACTGCTTATCCCGGGGGCCGCAGCGAAAGCCGCAGGCGCAAGCGATAAAGTTACGGCTGCCACCAGCGCCAGGAACAATTGAGTCATGGACGTAGCGTTTTTCATGTTCATCGGCCTCATCGCTGCTCTCCTATTTGCAGGTATTTCCAAAGGTGTCGCTTGTCACGCTGTTGCAGATGTGGACCTCGGTCATCATTCCGCCAAAGTTCTCCGCGTCATTGGACAGCATGTCGAGATTCGCACTGTAGACGTAGAATGTGCTGCCTGCGGGATAGAGCTTCTGGGCGCATCCCGTACCCAGGTAGGCGCTGCAGCCATCATCGCTGGCGTCCAGAATCACGTCGTTGGATTCGCCACCGCCCAGCGTGATCGAGTTGGCGTAGTACTCGGTGCTGTTGCCGTCCTGGTCGCGCAGCAACTTCGCATTCCATCCCACCACATGCATCGGAACGCCCACGCTCTGCAGAGTGAAATACTCCGCAACCGACAGATTCACCAGCCGCAGAGATGCTTTTCCGCCCGCCGGGATATTGATGACCGACGGCAGCGGTTGCGAGTAGTGCATTTGTCCATCACTCGAAACCGTGGCTTGTGGGCCGGGTGCAACTGTATCGGGATAGCTTCGGCCGTTCAGAAGGAAATACTTGTCCTTCATGTCCGCGAACATCTCCGGGTTGAAGGTCATGCCCACGAAATGGAAGTTCGGATCGAACCCGTGCATCTGGATGGGATAGGTGACGTCATAGCAGGTCGAAGCATCGCCGTCGTTATAGACATATTCAGGCGTCGTCCCCTCGGTTCCTGTCACGCCAGCACCGCTGCAGAGCTTACCTGCCGCAGGCCTCAAGGCGATGTTGGTGGTGGATGGCATGCTTGCGCTGCATAGGATGTCGCTCGCGGGATTACATTCGGTGCGCAAATCGGCAACTATACCGTTCGGCAAACCCTTCCCATTCTGGTATCCGAGATACGTGTAGAGGCTTCCTCCAGTAGGCACTCGATCCTGCCGCGGTCGCACATAGAGCTGCCCAACCATGCCCATCTGCAGGTGTTCAGGCGGAGTAATGTGGCAGTGATAGAAGTAAGTACCCGCATCCGGTGCGAGATAGTAGTAAGTGAAGCTGGCACCGATGTTGATGGCGACAGATGCGTCTGGCACGCCGTCATAGAAGGACGAAGCGTTGGGGTAACCGTGGAAATGGACCGTATGTTGCTCGAACAGGTCCGGGCGCATGATCATGCCCACATTGGTAAGGGTGAGAAAGAATTCATCGTCTTCGTCGAAAGCTGCCAAAGGCGCAGGGATATTGCCGTTCATTACGCCGACGTCCATGATGGGGCGGGGATCTACATGCCCATCCAACATAGAGGGAGAAGCGGCGGTGCCTGCAAGGTCATTCCCTGTATCGGCGGCGAGCCCCGTGCTCGTATCGGTGTACTGGAAGGCATATTCGTTGAACCCGTCCGGAGTGACGGCGGCGCCACTGGCCACGCATGTGATAGTCCATGACGGATTGGTGCTGCTGTTCGCATAGCCGAGCGGAGTTAAGATGCCCCCTTCGGCCGTGGCGCTGGTGATTACAACCTGTTGCCCGACAGGAATGCCCAGGGGAGCATCCGTCCATGCGGTCACTGTATTAGCGGAAGCACCCGTCGTCGGGCACCCGGGAACCGTGGCGCCTGGGTAAAGTGCTGCAGTGACAGGTCCCTCGATGAGATTGCTGACGCTCACGAGCTCCGCGATATCGGGCATCAGGCCCACCGCACCATTCCACGTAAAGAGCGGGTTAATGGCCGGATTGTTGCTCGACGGCCATGGTGCGGCACCGGTGACCGCCCCATCGGTGGTGGCCGGGTCGCCGCGCACTAGCGGGATCGTGGGGCTAACGGTGCTGTAAGGGGCGTTGAATATGTATGGAAACTCGGTACCAGATCCGCCAGCGGCGATATCGGCAAGGCCGGAAAGCGGGCCGAACGAGAACATGAAAATCTGGTTACCGTCGCCCATCGTCGAGTATCCGTCACCGCCGGAGATCTGCTGGCACTTAATCGCGCCATTCACGGTTGAGGGAGTCGGCGTGAAGAAGTCTCCTGTTGTTCCGCTGGGCAAGCCAGGGGCCGGAGCCATGAATTGCGTCGGGCCGTTATACGCCGGCTCTGAGTTGTTGCACCCCGGCGCCGTCGGGTTCGTGCCGCAATTTTTTGCGGTGATAGGGTGCGTAATGGTCGAGGCTGGGCATTGCACTCGGAATGACTGGGCGCTTGCCGCAGCCGTCACGAAGGCGACGATGAAAACCGGGATCCAAACCTGAGACAACTTCCTCATGGGCATGCAGCCTCCTCCCTGCTTGGGTTTGCAATCTACGCCGGATTCGACTCGGTTTGCAGACCTGGACGTCGCCGATGATCCGTTAGCGAGCGCAAACACGACCGCGACAAAAGCTCTTCTCGACATGCGCCTTACCTCTCACGCGCAGCGGCTTTTTTTGCACTTGGTATGCGCGCCGCCACCGACCTCGTGTCAGCAAAGTATTTTGGTACAGGGATGGCGACATATTGCTCTTTGTCAAAGTTCAAACCAAAATGGCAGCTGAATTTGCAACTCTGACTGTTTGCTCTGCTAAAAAGCCGCACAAGAGCTAATCCACCTATGGCAATGGAGAGAGCGAGAATTTGTCACATGTCAAATTGGGAGCAGGTGGTCTCTGTCACCTTATAGAAGGCGCTGGAGCCATCTTGAAAAGGATCGGCGAGTTGCCAAATCTCTCTAGGGTTCGTAGTACCGGAAAGACGTTGCCGCATGATCAACACTCGAGCTATTGCACTGGTAGCGGTCGTCGCTGGGGTTTCGACCCTGTGCGGTTCTGCGCAGGCGCAGAATGCTCTGTCCGTCTCGACGCCGGCGGCTCAAACAAGCGGTGCGCCATCCGTGGCAACTCAGCCGTCCGATAGCGCCGCAAGCACTTCGCCGTTAACGTTGAAGCGCATGCCCCGACCTACCCCTCGTGTTCCACCGCAGGGGAAACCGATATCAATTGACGATTTGCTCGCGGGTATTACTCTGTCAAGCGAGCAGAAACCCAGGATTGATCAGGTCCGGAAGGACATGCGGGCGCGAATGTATCGGGTTGCCCACGACCAGAACGAAAATCAAGATCAGAAACAGGCGATGCTCCAAGGCCTCCAACATATGGAACTGCGGGAGGTCTATTTGCTCCTCACATCAGAGCAGCGCATCGAGGTTCGCAAGAAGGTCGAGGCTCAGCGCGCCGCCGAGCAACCGCCGCAAACAGTTCCGCCGGGGGCACGCCCAAATTAGAACGATGGCGGTTCTGTACTCTGCAACCATGCGGCGCCTCATCAAAGAACACGCGAGTGGCTCGCCACCGTCGAAGCAGCAGCTTCGGGAAGCGGCAAGATGCTGTCTTGCTTTGGCAGCTTAACTGCGTTAAAGGGCGACCGCGAACGAGTCTTATTTTTTATTTAGCACTCTCTTGAGAACCGCATCCAAGCCCAACTTGATTTCGGCATACTCGTTCTGTGATAACGTACCGGAGAGTTTTTCGCTCTCGATGGCAAACATCTCATCCTTGAGCATGCTCAACCATATTGCACTGCCGCCCGAAGCAACACGAGGCTGGGGCGTTGGAGAAGCCGGCGCAGGAGTCGGGGTTGCGGGCCGATAAACCTCGTACACTTCGTTGTCGACATGGACTGGGATTCCAGTCGCAAACTCTCCCCTTTTTCGTAAGAGAAATACGGCACCACCTGCGAGCAACAATGCAAGACAGGCCAGAATCCACCACTTGTAGGCGGTGAGCGGATCAGGGGTTCCAATCGGAACTCCCAAACCCCCACCAGGCCTGTTGCCTGGGTCTCCAGCGCTTGCCATCTGCGCTTCTCCCATCCCGGGGCCCTGCGCTTCGTGCGGCATCTGTCCTTCCCCCGCGACCGTGAAACCAATGGCCTGGCCGGGGTGGACATTCTTGGCAATGAATGTCTGAACCTTTGGATCCTGTTGTACAGACTGGAAACTGGTTCCTCGCGCGCCGGTAAAATCAATCCCTTGGGCCGCGTAGACCACGAGGTTATCGGCTGGCATTTGCAACTGTGGAGAGAACGTGTATTTTCCGCTGTAAGAGATATGATACTGAATTTCGAACAGTGTTTCCTTTTCCCCTTGGTCCGGTTGAATCGGGACATTGAAGGAATAGTGTCCCTTTGGTCCCAGTGGAACTAAGCGCGTGTTTGTGGCCAAGCCTCCCGGACGCGTCGCTGATGCGCCATCGAGCTCGGCATCAGTCGGAATCACGACCTCAAACGTGTTGCTGCTGAACTGCGCTTTGGGAGGCAAGCTCGCGTTTCGAACAAGATACCTTTCATGAACTCTCAACATGCCGCCGCCGGCTTCAACAAGAAGCATATCGGCATCAATTCCGACGCCATCGACCTTCGCCGCGACGTCGTAAACTGTGATATCTCCCGAACCTCCTCCTTGGGGAGCCGCGATGAAATAGGTTCCTCCCTGATGATTTACGCGAATGAGATAGGGCCCCATACCCGGCGATTCGAGTGTGTACTTCCCCGCTGAATTTGTAGTTGCGCTGGCTGCATCAGACATTCCTGCCTGCACATCGACTAGCACGACCGTGTCGCCGGCAGAGGGCTTGCCGTTGGTCTTGTTAGTGACCGTGCCTGTAAAAGATGCGGCGTTAGCCAAAGCTACCGACGTCAGGGATGTAAAGACAAGAGAGACAAAAGAAAACCGGGGCGAACTCATCGTTTTAGACTCCTACGGGCGTTTTGAGCTGAATTTGATGAAGAACAAAGAGGTTGTTGTTTCTGCGCAAAGCACAGTCAGATGCGCTCACAGCGGCATCAGCCTCCCTGAGCCGGGTCCAGAGATCAAGCACACTATGAACTCCCCAGAGGACTTCGATTGCTTTCAGAATGTACCGAACCAAATGCGACTCCCGCTGCTCTGAGAAAATCAGATGGAGGAGTGCCACCTGCGAATATCCAGACAAAATCGTTGGGCAGTTCCCGAATCTGACCATCCACTTCGATCAATACGCTGCCGACCCGAAATTCGGTAGGCAGCGAGTTGAAAAGCACCTCGATCTTCTTCGAGGCGATGTTCTCCGCGATGCGCTTGGCGTTCCTGTCCTTCAGCCTGCTAAATTCATTGCGGCGGTAAGAGAGAGTCACGGTATTTCCTTCCTGGTGCGCTAACCCCATTGCCGCTTCCACAGCGCTGTCGCCGCCTCCGACGACCAGAATGTGGTTCCCTTTGTAGTGATCAGCCTCGATTAGTCGGTATAAAACGTGCGGGAGCTCTTCACCCTTCACACCCAGCTTGCGCGGTGTACCCGCGCGGCCCAATGCCAACACCACCGCGCGAGACACGTACTCATCTCGCGGTGTTTTCACACGAAAGAATCCGTCTGTCTCCTTCCGAACCATATCTACACCTTCTCCTGTATGGATGTTGAGGTCTGTCCGCTGCATGATCTTCTTCCAAAAAGCGAGCAGATCTTCCTTGGAAAGGGCGGTCTTGCTAAATCGACCGTGCAGCGGAAATTCAACTGGACTGGTCATAACCAGCTTCTGCCGCGGGTACTTCGAAACGGTTCCGCCAACCGATTCCCGTTCGAGAGTCAGCGCTTTGAGTCCATGTTCTGCAGCCCGCAATGAAGCGCTGATGCCGGCGGGCCCTGCTCCAACAATGACCACGTCCCATGCCTTTCCATTCGGTAGCGGTCCAGCTCGATTTCCGATCCTCTGCGCAATCACATCCGTGCAGTCTCTTCCCTGGTTCACTGCATTCTTGATAAGAGCCAACCCGCCCAGTTCACCCGCGATAAACAAGTTCTCAACGCTGGATTCATAGTTCTCGCTGATGACCGGAATATCGGCGCCTGAGCTGGGTTTGGCCATCACCATGGTGATGGCTCCGACAGGACACGCTTCCGCGCACAAGCTATGACCGATACACTTATGTCCGTTAATAATGGTTGCTTTGCCGTCGATGAGTGCCAGGACATCGCCCTCTGGGCACACAGTTATACAGGCGCCGCAACCGATGCAGGAATCGGTGTGGATCTTTGGGTGTTGTGCCTTGGGTCCATCAGAGAACAACGGCCCGCGCTCGGCAGTTTCACGAGCCGCGGATTCCATGCGCTTGTGTTCACGCCAGTAGCGGATCAGGAAGAAACCCAATACGCTTCCGGCAATCAACCAGGTTAAGAGTGTTTCCATTTCCTAATTCGACCCTAGGCCGATGAACCCCAAGCCCATGACAACCGCGATATGAATGATGGCAAGCAGAGCAAAGGCATAACTGAACGGCCGATGAATCACGTGCCAGAGATGGAAAACGCGTTGAGTCTGATCCAGGAAGACGGCGCGCTTAGACAGAGAAGCCTTCTGTCTAACGATTCTGACGATCTCCTCGACTTCGTAGTTGCCGGTTGGCAGCAAACCGCAGAGCGATTTGAAACTTGTGGAAGGACCTCCAGACAGCCGTCTCAGCCATGCCATCCTGAACGGGATTTCGATATCCAGCGCGATCATCTGAACAATCGCAACAACGGGTCCGCGACGACGGATTTGTTCCCGCGAGGGGACCCTCAGTGCTTTGCTCAGCTGTTCTTCAGAGTAGACCGACTGGACGAGCAGGAATTCCGCCAGTTCCCGCTCGCTCTCGTGAAGTTCAGTAAGAGACAATTCCGCGGCACTCAGCGAACGTGGAATTTGCGAGTAGAGGTAGCGTCCAACAATCCCGCTAATTGCGACTGCCAGCATTATCCAGAATGCAAAACCAGCGATGCCCCGGAACTTGAAGGACGCATGAAACGCAATTACGATCGGAGCCGTTACGCCGGCTATCACGTGAAAATCCATCCAGTGGCGCGCAGTTCCAAATCGACCGAGCCAAGGAATCACCTTGCGCAGAGCATACAGGAAGATGATGAAGAAGAGGACAGTTCCCAGCACCCCTAGCTTGATTCCTATGCTTCCGCTGGGTTTAAGTAGTTCGTGCTTATCCGAGTAGGGCCGCTGATCAAGGGGAAGAATGTAGTAATTAGCTCCATAAATAGCAATAGCCGCCAGAAACATTATTGATGACGCCAGCGCGATGCCAACGCGGATGCGATGACCTGACTCTTTTTTGCGTTTCGGCGCCGCCTTTAGCACACGCGCTTCACTTTGAAGTAGAGTCATGTCTATTGTTTCTCCTTGGGTCCTGGCGGAATGGTCTCGGGTGCTTTGCTTCCTTCAGAGGGCGCGTCGTCGAAATGTACCTTCACGTTCGGATCCTGTTCCGCTGCAGTAGAAAAGCTCTTGTAGTCCTGAAATAGGTGCGTATTACGCCAATGCTGTCGGGGGGTAGTGAGATCGACCACGGCCAGCGCCGGCAGGGCAATGGGAGTTGTCGACTTATCCAGAGTGGAAATTTTATATTCAACGTGAATATGCAGAGACCGTAGCCCTACGTCGCTCATGTCGTGGAGCAAAGCGGCATCTACCTTCACCACGTCTCCAGTCTGTTTGTCGAGCCATGCAGTACCTTCCAAATCGAGCGGATACTCGCGTCCACGCAACGCGAGTGCAGCGGGAGTGCGGCGTCCGGGGATATGCGTAAAGTGAATGGGAATGGCCGGCTTGCCATCGACCGATTCTTCCGGACCAGCCTCGAAGTTGAAGCTGTCGCGGTAGTAGGGATGAAAAACCAGTAGCACAGTTGCAATGCCACTCGTGACCAGCATTGGCTTTGACGTCAATTTATGACGGGATTCAGATGACTCAATCCTTGACTCATTCAACTGGAAATCATCTCCGTTGCCGCTCATCATGATGAGGTAGTCGTATTGTGCGCGCGCCGAAGCCTCCACATGTCCGTTTTCAGTTAGCTTCTGCTGGGTAACCTCCTCCGCACAATGAAGATCAGCAAGCTTTCCCAGATAAGCGGTGACTTGCCGTTCCGCCTTCTTGATGGCATCGGCGTTAGCTGCGGATTGACCGGAGGCCATCGAAACCAACAGAATATATGACACAATCGCGTATGACTTATGGTTGATTCGCATTCACCTTTCTCCGCTCTGACGCCCGGTTGTCGAATCGGTAACCAAGCGTCGTAGTCCATTGGTTGTAATCCAAACTACCTCCACGTTGCGCCGTGAACATACTTTCGAGAAATAGCCTTGCTCCAATATTGGTATCGAACATGAGGTTTATGAAGTCGGAGTTGCTATTCGCGGCAACTGTCGAAGAGTAAGCATAGCGCCCGGCTTGCAGATTGAAGCGCAGTTTGTCCATCAGATCCCTGGAAAGCGTGATCGTTGTGTAGGTGCCGGCTGCGAAAGAGCTGTCGAATCTTGAGTAGCGCGCATCGAGCGTCAAGCGGGTCTTCCAGATGTTAGACATTGAAGCTCCAAAGAGCCTGTTCAATGAATTCTTCGGATCACTCGAGTCGCTGCTGCTGCCAAGGCTGAAGTAGCCTGCTACATGAAGCGGAAAGTCGACGCGTGCGCCGCCATTGATACCTTGATACAAATACTTATCCAGAAGACCGGTGCCGACAAGAGCTGAATTATAGGTCGGCACGTCGCGGAAGTAGGTGTCCGTCAAGTCGATGGAGACGCGCGGATGAACCTGGACGCGCAGCGAAACCAGGCTCTGCCCTATTCCGACCCCAACGGCTGGTGTCGATGGGTTGGCGGTGGGCCGGTCAACCTGCATTGATTCATACAAAGAGAAATAGCGCTTGAATGAAAAATTGTTCTCAGTGAAGACGAACGGCCGGTCGATTGTCCACTTCAGCATTTCGACTCCAACGCCCGCCGTGCTTGAATATCTAAAACTGTCGAAGCTACCTCCATGCACGTTGAAAAGAGTGCCCCCAATGCGGCGCTGGGGGTTGTAGTCCCAGGCACTCGGATCCGGCGTCGACCCAGCAAATATACCTAAAACCGTGTGAGCCGCAAATTGCCTGCCAACGTATGCGCCGTCGATTGTCTCAAGGCTGCTGGCCCAAGGAAGGTAGAGCCGACCGATACCCGCCGTCCAGTGGGACGTCGGATTTACGTACGTCAGGCTCATAAGATAAGTACGATTCATTAGGTTTTGTAACGTCGGCTGCGAGGGTGTTGATCCAGATTGCAACTCACCACGCCAGTAGCCGTTCAGATTCCAGTAAGTTCCAAACATTCGCGTAAAGTCGGCGCGAAGCATCATTCCGTATTGCTTAGACGTAATGCCGCCATTCGCAAGTTGGTCAATCGTGCTTAGGTCAAAGCCGATTCTGCCACGCATCTGATTGACTTCAGGAAGGGGCGGCCGCGGAACCGCCTCGCGCTCTTCCTCATCGAGAGGATCGCCCCCATTGAAACTGACCACCATTGGGTACTGGCGCGTGTTTCCCATCGTGTTTTTTTCAACCAGCTTTTGGACTTCCTCCTCCGGAAGAGAGATCACGTCACCCGGAACGAGAGGCCGGGATGAAACAACTACCTCACAAACCGCAGAACTCGATGCAATCGCGATAACCTTGAGTTTTGCCACGATTCCAGGCTCGATTGGAGCATTCGTTTTGTCGGTGGACGCTTTTGTGGGATCCTGCTTAAGAACCAGCTGTGTGCCCTCTGCCAGACCGGAACCGCGGCCACCGTCAATGTAGGCGTTGGACCCATTGACATACATAACCTGAAAACTCGGCCGCACTGCTGAAGACTCCGCTGACACACCCGCTGGCTGAACCGGTGTCTGTGCGGCACATACAGGTACGAATATGAAAACGAGCGGCCAAAAGCCGCGAGGCCTTTTACTCATCAATCACTGCCGTTCTTGTGGCATGCGTAACAGTTCACGCTGTTGTATACGTATCCGCTCACATTCGGATGTTGGAAGTTGGCGGCGTTGTTGCCTCCATGGCAACCCGTGCATTGGAACACGGAGTAATCGGAAGAGTTGGTGTGGCAGGTGGCGCAGACTGAATTCGCATTGCCGTGATTCAGCGGGAAGAACGTGTGGTAGCTGGCAGGCAAGGTCGCAGGCAGCCACGCGGTCGTCGTGTGGCAGGTCGTACAGGTCGTTGGCCATCCAGCGGTTACATGGTTGGGATTCGTCGTCCCTGTGAAGTCCGCTTGATGGCACGAGTAGCAGGCGGTCGGTGTTCCCGCAAACACATTGTTGATGTGGCACTTGATGCAATCCACCGTGGTGTGCGCGCCCGTGAGCGGGAATGGGGTGTTGTTGTGATTGAATGTTGCCCCGGTCCACGCGGTAGTTGTATGGCATGTATCGCAGGTCGTTGGAAATCCGGCAGCAGCGTGGGCGGGATCAGTTGTTCCGTTCCAATCCGCAGCATGACAGCCGTAGCAGGCGGTTGGCAATGTTGTGTAGTTGCCATTGGTGTGGCAACTCGCGCAGGCCACAGTAGTGTGGGCACCTGTGAGTGGGAACGCAGTGTTGTTGTGATTGAACGTGGATGATGTCCAGTTCGTTGTTGAATGGCAAATCGAACAATCCGTCGGGAAACCGGACGCGACGTGATTGGGATTTGTGGTCCCTGTGAAGTCAGCCTGGTGGCATGAGTAACATGCCGTCGGTGTGTTTGTGTAGTTGTTATTTGTGTGGCACTGGATACACGTGAGAGTGGCATGAGCTCCCGTCAACGGATAATTGGCATAGGTCGCGTGATTGAATGTGACGGTGGTCCAGTTGGTTGTGTTATGGCAGGTGTCGCACGTGGTGGGAAAAGCCGCGGCGATGTGATTGGGATTCGTGGTCCCGGTGAAATCAGCCTGGTGGCAGCCATAGCAGGCTGTGGGAAGGGTTGTGTAATTGTTATTCGTGTGGCACTGGACGCACGCAAGAGTTGCATGTGCCCCGGTCAGCGGGAACACCGACGCATGATTAAAGGTGGACGTAGTCCAGGTCGTGGTCGAGTGGCACAAAGTGCAGTCCGTGGGGAAGCCCGCGGTCACGTGAGCCGGATTTGTGGTTCCGGTGAAGTCAGCCTGATGGCAGCCGTAGCAGGCGGTGGGTAGTGTTGTGTAGTTGTTGTTCACGTGGCACTGCGCACAGGGGACCGTGATATGCGCACCAGTCAGCGGGAACGACGTGGTGTTGTGATTAAACGATGCCCCTGTCCAATCCGTGGTCGAGTGGCAGGTGGCGCATGTGGTGGGGAAACCAACAGCGATGTGATTGGGGCTCGTCGTCCCAGTGTAATCGGCCTTGTGACAGGAGTAACAGTCTGTCGGCACAGTTGTGTAGTTGTTGTTCACATGGCACTGGGCACACGCGAGAGTCGCATGTGCGCCAGTCAGCGGGAACACCGACGCATGATTAAACGTGGATGTAGTCCAAGTGGTGGTCGAGTGGCACAAAGTGCAATCCGTGGGGAAGCCCGCACTCACGTGAGCGGGGTTCGTGGTGCCGGTGAAGTCGGCCTGGTGGCACCCGTAGCAGGCGGTGGGTAGAGTCGTGTAGTTGTTGTTCACGTGACACTGCGCGCAGGGCACTGTGATATGTGCTCCGGTTAGCGGAAACCCGGTATTGTTGTGATCGAAAGTTGCCGAAGTCCATGACGCAGTGTTGTGGCAAGTCGCGCACGTGGTTGGGAAGCCGCCGGTGACGTGATTGGGATTTGTCGTCCCGGTGTAATCGGCCTTGTGGCAGGAGTAGCAATCTGTCGGCACAGTTGTGTAGTTGTTGTTCACGTGGCACTGTGCGCAGGGGACGGTGATATGTGCCCCTGTCAGCGGAAACGATGTCGTGCTGTGATCGAAGGTAGCTCCGGTCCAGGCTGTGGTGTTGTGGCAGGTGGCGCAGGTAGTAGGGAATCCTGCAGTGGCGTGCGGTGGACTGTTCGTTCCGTTGTAGTCAGCCTGGTGGCATCCGAAGCAGGCGGTAGGCAGGGTGGTGTAGTTGTTGTTGGTGTGGCACTGCGCGCAGGGAACGCTGACGTGGGCCCCCGTCAACGGGAATGATGTCGTGTTGTGATCAAAGGTCGCCGTCGTCCAGGATGTAGTGTTGTGGCAAGTTGTGCACGTCGTGGGGAATCCGACCGTCGCGTGCGGCGGATTGTTCGTCCCTGTGTAGTCGGCTTTGTGGCAGGAATAACAATCGGTGGGCACGGTTGTGTAATTGTTATTTACGTGGCATTGAACGCACTGAACAGTCGTATGCGCGCCCGTCAGCGGAAACGCTCCCGTCGAATGGTTAAAGCTCGACGGACTCCAGCCACTGGTTGTATGGCAAATAGAACAATCCGTTGGGAACCCGGATGCAACATGATTTGGAGCCGTGGTCCCTGTAAAGTCCGCCTGATGGCAGGAATAGCAGGCAGTGGGCGTGTTCACATAATTGTTATTCACATGGCACTGTGCGCAGGTTAACGTCGCATGCATTCCGGTCAGTGGATAGTTAGCGTAAAGTGTGTGATCGAACTTCGCGTTGAGCCAATTCGCCGTCGAATGGCAAGAAGCGCAATCGTGGGGTAATCCGAGCTGCACATGCGGTGGATTGTTACTGTTTGTAAAGTCGGAGGCGTGGCATGAGAAGCAATCCGTCGGCGTTCCTTTGAATACGTTGTTGACATGGCACGCGGTGCAAGCCAGCGTTGCGTGCATTCCGGTCAATGCATATCCGGTGTATTTCAGGTGATCGAATTTTGCATTGAACCAACTGTCCATCGTATGGCAACTTTCGCAGGTGGTTGGGAACCCGGCTGCGACATGATCCAGAACCGGGGTCTGAAAATCCTTTTGGTGGCAGGAATAACAGGCGGTTGACAGTCCTGTGAATTGTCCTGCGGCCGCATTCTTGTGACAATCGTCGCATTGCAGCAGAGCGTGCGCTCCTATCAGCGGAAAACGATTCTGGTGATCGCGAATCTGGTTCAGCGACGTTTGCCAACCTTTCACTGTGTGGCAGCTCTCGCAGTTGGCACCAAACTGGCGTCGGTGGATGTCGGCGTGGCAATCAGCGCAATGGGTGCTGACGTTCTTGAAGATCAGGCTTGTATGGCACTTCGTGCAGCTCACCTTCTCGTGCATTCCACGTAACGGGTAGCCAGTGTGGTCATGATTGAACTCAGGATTCGATCTAATGGGTTTCCAACTCGTATAGGTATGGCAATCCTGACAAGGAATAGAGATCGGACCATGTGGGTTGGTCACCTTAGCCTGCGGGCCACCTACACTTGGCCTATCGTTTTCTCTTGATTGCTGCGATGCCATTCTGGCCAGCAAAAAAAACAAAAGGACGGCGGTTGTCATTAACCAGCGCATTCGCCCCATTGTTCTCTCCGCATGTTCCAAAATCGCGAGTCAGTCACGATTGAATCGCCTCTGACTTCGCAAACAAATCCGCGATCCCCCAAAGCATGCACGCCGTGTCGCAGGAACGCGTCTTGGCGAAGGCATGAGAGCCCAGCAGGCGCACACAGTGCGCACCCGCTGCTACTCGGGGTAGCAGGAATTCAAAACAGTTTCAGCTTTTTGCCGGAGATGATAGTTTGTGCACGGTCAATTAAGCGATCAATAGGCTTCTGCGGATGACACGTGCGTCCTCTTACGGGCTGATTAGTCCGGACGTTTTTGGTAAAAGGCAACAACCGTCAAAACAAAACAATTTCTATAGATCGACGGAGACTGGGGAAATTGTGAGCCAGATCACCAAAAATCAATCGAAGAACAGACTACAACAAACGTGAGATTCGGTCCATCGGAAAAACTCGTTGCTTGAATGCTTGCTCACCCTCTCTATCCAACTTCTCTGGCCGTTCATTGGATTTGGGTACTTTGGTCCCATGACAATCTGAGCACGCCTTCGGGGTAGGTTTGTAAAACAGCACCATGTTTCCATTCACCTGCTTCTTAAGCGTGTGACAGGCAGAGCAGGCGACATCTTCATGGCCTCCCTTCAAAGGAAATCCGGTCTTCTCATGATCGAAGAGTGATGGGCGCCACTTGTTGCTGTTATGACATGACGCGCAATCGCCTGATCGGTTGCCAAACTGATCTGCATGCGGATTTTCGTGGCATTCGCCGCATTTTAAAGGGGCAGACGCGAACTGGACATGCACCATCGTCAGTTCCATGTTTGGCGGTTTGTGACAGTCGGCGCAGGCCACGGCTCGGTGTGAGCCTATTAGTGGAAACTCGGTTCGCGCATGATCGAATTTGGATAGGTCCTTCCATTCCTTCGTTGAATGACAGGCCTCGCATCCCATCGGTTTGCCTGCCGCATCAAGAGTCTCCATGCGCTTCGCGAACTGGCCTTTATGGACGTCCTCATGACAAGTTGTGCAGGCGAGTTGATGAAAGTGATACAACGTTACTTTCGTACCTTCTGACGGCTTATGGCACTCGTTGCAGGCAACCGCTTCGTGTCCTCCGGCAAGCGGGAAACTGGACTTCTGGTGTTTCGCGAGCGTGTAACTCGTTGTCTTCCAGGTTGCCCCCGTATGACATTGCTCGCATCTGTTGCTCCATGGCGCTGCGGCAAACTGGCCCTTATGTTCGTCTTCGTGGCAATCCACGCAGAGCGCAAACTTGATTTTGAAACGCGTGTCCTTGCCAGCCGGAATATGGCATGAGGCGCACTGTACTGCAGTGTGGGGAAACACGATCGGGTATTGGGTCTTCGCGTGATCCGCCACCGTGAACGTTGACGGACTCCACCCCTGAACGGTGTGACAACTCTCGCATCGCCCCCCGTCGGCTCGCTGCAGAAATTGTCCGCCGTGTGGATCCGGCTTATGACAGTCAGAGCACTGATCGTGGGGAATGGGCGTCTTGAAATCTGCGCTTTGATGGCACGACTCACATGGCACTTCGAGATGCTTGCCCAAAAGCGGATAGTTCGTCTTGGAGTGATCAAATGTCGTCGTGAAGTTTGACGTCTTCCAGCTGGTGGTGGTGTGGCAGGAATCGCATCCCTGCTTGAACTCACCTTTGTGCGGATCACGATGACAGTCAGCGCAATATGTGAACGGAATCCCGGAATAGCGCACTTTACCGCTTGAATCCGGAGTGTGACAGCTCTTGCAAAGGACATAGCGATGTTCACCCGTCAGGGGATAACGCGTCTTGGAATGATCGAATCCTTCCTTGCTGACCGTCGCCGCTTTCCAATCCGCCGTAGAGTGGCAGCGCACACAGTCCGCGCCGAATCGGCCCTGATGCGCGTCTTGATGACACGCGCCACAACTCGGCGAGAGCCCAAACCATGTGCGGTTCAGATCCTTACCCGGTAAAAGAGCTCGTGCCTGGACGGAGATGTGCTGCGCGCTGTGGCAGGCGCGACAGCTCACGCCCACATGCTTGCCATCCAGCACGTAGCCCGTCTTCCTATGATCGAACCCCGTGGGCGTCGGATTCCACCGCACCATCTCGAAATCGATTCCGTTATGATCAGAATGACATTTCACGCAAGCAGTTCCGGGCGGTCCAGACCGGGGAAATGTGGAGTGAAGACCCCGATTCTGTCCTACTTCAGTGGCTATTTCGCGATGGCACTCAAGGCACTTGAAGGACGGAGCCCGGGTAGAGATCTCGTGGCACTTGATGCAATTTGTATCTCCGTTCAAGCTTTGGTGCGCCCTGGAGAGCGGCCCAGGAGAGATCTGTGCGTTAGCCGACCATGCGAGCTGGAAAGCGAGAATCAGTATCCATGTCCGAGCGAAAGGTCGAAGCACCCCTAGCAGATGCCCGATCTGACAGGTTGCGCAACAGAGTCTTCCTGGAAAAGCTTTCTTCGGGGTGATCATCCGCGCAATCCTCACTTGCGTCCATCACTTCTCGAGAATGCCCTGCAGGCCGGCCAGGGAATGGAACCAACGAGTGTGAACCTGAGCTCGGGACTCAAAGCAAACACACAATCGACAGATGTAACCGTTCCGCCGCGCTTGCTGGCACGCTCTCATGGAGCTTGGCCTCAGAGGCGAATGGGGTTCTTTCGGAGGAGTATGCCAGTCTTCACCTGTCTAGCGCAACATGCTAGTTGCAATCCGTCTGCAGGGACACGTTTTCGGAAAGGGCAAAAGGGGGTCGGCGTCGCCGCGGCAATATCGGTCTTTCAGGTTCTCACAGAAGACTCTCAGGCAGGTTGCTCTCCGGCAAAGGTACCTGCGGCGACCGCGTCCATCATTTTAGGTGCGTCAGCTAACAGTCGAACGGATTATCATTCTTATACCGACCACGTAATAAATCTTTGTGTCAGCCATTTGACATAGCGCCCTTGGCTGTTTGGTCGGGAACTGTATTGGGGTGCCTCCCTGTGTGTTCGGAAGCTAAGTGAGGCAGGAATGTGTTCCTCAACTCCCGATGACACATCCGGATGGCGGCCCTCCGATGTCCAGGAGGTTCGAATGCGTTCACTACAAGTGATTCGCTCTTGCCAACTCATAATCTCAGGCGTGCTCGTTTTCGTGTCTTGCCTTACGCTGCAGGCACAACAGGCAACCGATGGTCCGGTCACTGATAAGCAAACTTTGCAGCTCTTGATCAAGAAAATCGATCAGTTGGAAGCCCGGGTCAGTCAGCTAGAAGCTGATAAACAGAACGCCGGTACCTGCAGTCTAAATTCTTCCCCAGTTTCGCCGACGGCCGGCTCCGCTGCTCCGGCGGCCGTAAATTCCGGACACGTGGCGCAGGCAACCGTTTTGGCTCAAACAGCTCAGACAACTCAGACGTCTTCCCCGGTGTCGCAACAGGCCTCATCTGACAACGTCATGAATGACAGGATGGACTTGAGCAGGACTCTTCTGCGCATTCGCGGCTTCGGAGACATTTCACTTAACGGAGACACCCAGAAGGGTGACACCACTTCGTTTTCGCTGGGTCAGCTCGACCTGTTTATCACCTCGGATGTATCCGAGAAGTTCAGATTCCTTAGCGAGATCGTGTTTGAAGGTGGACCAGACGATTATTACGGCGTTAACGTTGGACCGGAGAATACCTTCGGAGTAGACGTTGAACGCTATCTCTTGCAGTACTCTCGGAACGATTACTTCAACCTCTCCGTGGGAAGAGGGCACACAGCCATCGGCTACTACAACACGGCCTACCATCACAGCACGTGGTTGCAGACCACCGCCGATCGGCCGTTTCTATTTGAGTTTGAGGACCGCGGCGGCATTCTGCCGATTCACATTGTTGGCGCATCAGCCTATGGCAAGGTACCTTCCGGATCACTTGGCTTGCATTATGTTGCAGAGGTGGGCAACGGTCGCGAGTCGCGAAACCCTTTGCAAGAAGAGCCCGTCCAGAATGAGACCTCCGATCAGAATCACAAGGCTTTCAATCTCGCCGTATTTTCCCGGCCTCAGGCCGTCCAGGGGTTTCAGACCGGCTTCTCCGTTTACCGTGACATCCTGGCTCCGGCTAACGCACCCAGAATTGGTGAGACCATCCTTGCCGCGCACGCGATTCTCATCCGTCCAAAGTTTGAATGGCTCAATGAGGCCTTGGTCGACCGGCACGCTCCCTTTGGCGCGCCCACGGTGTTCCATACCCCAGGTTTTTACTCGCAGGTCTCCCGGCAATTCGGTTCTTATCGACCCTATTTTCGATATGAGTATCTGAACGCCTCCAACAATGAACCGGTATTCCCCGACATTCAATTGCGGCACGGACCTTTGCTTGGCCTGCGATACGACGCCAGTGAGTTTGTGGCGCTCAAATTCCAATACAGCTACACATTCTTGCGGGACCAACCAGGTGTCAACGGTGTCACTGCGCAGGTAGGTTTTACCTTTTAGCGGCAACTGATCAAAAATGCGACGCTTAATCACATTCCTGGTACTCACGACGCTTCCGTTTTGGCCACGAGCGGATGCAGTGAGATTTCGCGTTGCTTCCTCTGACCCTCCTATAGGCGATCAGCAGTTGCCATCCGAGCCACTCGCCATCGTTGTCAATCGCTCGAATCCGGTGGATGATCTTTCCTCCAGCGACCTGCGCGAGATATTCTTGGCCTATCGCAGCCACTGGAAGAACGGCAGGAGAATCACCCTGGTTATGCGCGATCCGGGTAAACCAGAAAGCAAGACCATTCTCCGTGACGTCTGCGGCATGAACGAAGATCAATTCAAGACTCATTTCCTTCACGGCCTGTATACCGGAGAGATTTTGGTATCACCCAAGACCCTCGCCACGCCTACGGGAGTCCGTGAGTTCGTTTTCAATGTCCCTGGAGCCATTGGATACGTCCGTTTCGGAGATGTTGACTCGTCGGTAAAGGTCCTGCGGGTCGATGAACTTCTTCCCAGCGAAAAAGGCTACAAGCTTCGCGTCCAATCTGCACGGTGAATTGAGATGATTGACAAGGTCAAAGTCGTGTTGAAGCGGTTGTCTGCGTATCCGACTTCGCCGATTGACCGCCTTCTCAATACCGTTTCGCGCCACAATGCCGTTGTCTTGCTCTTCACGGTTGCATGCGGTGTTGCGATGATCGGGGCGTTTGTCGTCCGCGACCTACAGGCCGCAAACGCAGAAGCACAGGAAATGTACAGTCGTTCTGTTTACGGGCTTCAACGAATCGGGGAACTGCAGTACGATGCCCAGGAGACCCGCCGCGCGACCCTTTATGCATTGACGACCAGCGACAGCAACCTTCAGGTCGAATATGCCACGCAGTCACGCGCCGCAGATCAACAAGTAAAAGATGGCATAGCTGAGTATGCACGGCGAGCCAAAGAGCCGGCGGAAGCCATTCTGGCTGCTCGCCTCGCCCACGATTGGGAGAGTTATCTTGCCGTTCGTGACGAAGTGCTAGCATCCATTCTCGAGGGGAGCATCAAGGATGCGGTGAATCTAGACCTATCCGGTGGTGTAGCAACATTCGACCGCGTCCGGCTGGATCTGGACCAGGTTAAGCGTCTTTACGACCAGGACGCTTCCCATCGCCAGGCAAATCTCGCCGCCTCCTCACGCCGCTCTTCTTCCAGGTTGATCGGAATCCTGACCTTCACTTTTCTGTTGTCTTGTGGCGCCGTGTGGACCATTCAAAGAAGCCGCATGCTCGGTGCTATCCAACTGGCCAAGCTGCAAATGGAATTCGTTGCTTCAGTCTCCCATGAGTTGCGCACCCCATTGGCAGTCTTAAGCTCTGCGGCCGATAACCTCGCCGACGGTCTCGTTGAAGGGAGGGTCGCAGTGCAGAAATATGGCGCCATTATGCGACACCAGAGCCGCAGTATGGGCGATTTGGTGAACCAGATACTGCTCTTCGCCTCGACCGAGGATACCCAAAGCCGATACACGTTGCGACCTCTCGAGATTGGGCCAATTGTCTCTTCGGCAGTAGCAGGCACGGAAGGATTGATTCGCGAGGCGGGATTCGCTCTTGAATGCCAGATTGAACCTGATCTCCCGCTCGTGTTCGGAGACAGTTCAGGAATCTCGCAATGCTTGTATAACTTGATCAGTAACGCTGTCAAGTACGGTGGAAACTCCAGGCGGATTACGCTACATGCATTTACTGCGCAAGGAGAACATGGGGCTGCCCAGGAGTTGGAGATATCAGTTGCCGATCGCGGAATCGGGATCGACTCATCCGAACTCCCTCGCATATTCGAACCGTTCTACCGAAGTCCTCGGGTTCATGCCGCTCAGATTCATGGGACTGGACTTGGATTGTCCCTCGCCAAAAGGATTGCCGAATCCATGGGCGGCAAGCTTTCTGTGGTCAGTGAACTCTCCGTGGGCAGTACATTTACGTTGCACCTCCAAATTGCGAAAGGAAAAGATACCCTGAATGGGATCGCAGTTTCCCAGCATGCATCGCCGTCAAGCTTATGAACGAGCACATCCTTATCATTGAAGACGAAGAAGAGTTATGCATGACTCTGGGAGATCGCCTGCGAAGCGAAGGTTACGTTGTGGACGTAGCGGTTGATGGAAGATCTGGATTTGAGAAGGCTACCCTCCTTCCCTTCGACCTGATCATCCTGGATATCATGCTCCCGCTGCGCAACGGGTTTGATCTCTGCACAGACATTCGTCGGGCAGGCCTTGCGACACCCATCCTATTGCTGAGTGCCCGCAGCCAAACAGCCGAAAAGGTAGTGGGCCTCAAATTGGGCGCGGACGACTATGTTACCAAGCCGTTCGATACATTTGAGCTCATGGCGCGAATCGAAGCGCTTTTGCGTCGCGTTCGCAGCAAGCCAGCGTCCGCCGAGTTGGCGACATACCAATTCGGCTCCATCGTTTTGGACGTCCGCAAGGCCAAGGTGACTCGGCACGACGAACCAGTGAATCTTACCTCCCGGGAATTCTACTTGCTCCGTTATTTCGCCGAACACCAAGGGGTTACGCTTACGCGGGATGAATTGCTACGCGATGTTTGGGGTCACAAAACGGGCACGCTGACGCGTACTGTGGACATGCATGTCGCCAGCCTGCGTCAGAAGCTGGAATCCTCGCCCAAGAAGCCTGAACTGATCATCACAGTTCCGGGCGTCGGATACAGATTTCTGGGCTGACTCAGAGTGAGGAACCATCTTGGTGAGGAACCATCTTGCTTTGGCCGGCTGCCAAAGCTTTGCGTTACGTATTGCAGTCAATCTCGGTTGGGACAAATCTACCAGATCGCTTTCCAAGCTTCATTGGCTCTTTGGTTTGAAGCAGAGCGACAACCGCTCGATTGTGATGGTCTTCGGTGTACCATTGCGGCCCATATTCTTCCAGGAGCAAAAACAACTCTTTCAAGACCGCTTCAGGGCTCGCCGGCCATTGTTTGGGGCCTTCGAATGCGCCCCTTCTTGCGTTCAATTCTTGCAGTTCTGCGACGCTCACGACCCCTCCCCCATACCGCCAAGATGACCAATTCTACGACCGGACTTGTGGCGAGTAGTGCAAAAACTTGTAATGTGATGTAAAAAATTGTCAGAAGGTTGTAATGCTATTGTGAAAATTCTGCGGAATCGGGCGGCCCGGATCTCGACACAACGCGCGATTGCTGGAATTAAGACCCCTGTTTTCTTCGATTTCTCTTGGCGTCTGGGACTCCAAAAAGCAGGACAACCTGCGGTGCTCCAACGCTGTTGTTTCGTGCAGGCCGCGAAATTCCAGGATACAAGGGGTCAGAGAAGCCGGGGAATCAAGCCCCAAAAACAGTAGGTTCGCGTATACCAATCTGCGATTGGCCCGACCGCAAGCGGAATGCACGTTCCGCCATGCAAATTATCACCAAGCCCTCGAACCTGACAAAGGTCAAAGCAAGCAATAAGCGGAACTGCTAGTAACAATCGATGTCGGCTCGGGACCGACGACGGGAGGACCTGCTTCCTCCACTCACAATTCTCTGGCAACCTTGTGTTTCACAAACAGCCGAAGTACCAGGAAGGCGCTCGAAAAAATGACGTTGGAGACTCGGCAATGGGATCTGATTCCCGTGGAACTTGGCGAGGCGTGGACTGCCTTCATGGTTGCCGTCTCCAAGAGCCCCGCACAAACCGACTACACGAGTCTGCGGCAGTGGCACATCGTGCGAGATGTCCTGCGCAAGTTGCTGCGCGACTTGACAGGCACACAGTCTTTCGCCGACCTCGATGCGGTCGTAAGCGCGGTTATGTATGACATGAGCTGCGCGCCTGAAAGTGTGCCCTTACGGACTGTCGTAGCCCGCATCCAGACATTTGCGGAATCCATGCGGTCTGCGCAGCAAAGGGTGGACCTTAATGGCTTCCCCACAACAGAAAGCGGCAGCTTGACAGCCCGCCTCAGGAACCAGAACAGCATCCCAATCGGCATCAATATAAAAGACCTGAAAGCCATTTACCTTGAGCACGCAGGCTATGCTGATTATCGAATTGATCATCACGCATTTGGTACTTGGCTTTATCTAAGGGACGAGAACGGCAACCCCTACCTGCGTCTTCACAAGAAGAACAAGGAAATGGAAGAGTGGATGTGCCTCGGTGCGGTGATAAAGCCTCTTGACGAATATCCTCATGTTTGGCGACTGAAGCGCCGCAACAACCAACTGTTGGGTCGGACGCATAGGAAGCTCCAAGCCAAGATCGCGCTTTGGGGCGAAATCGCTGCTTACTCTCAGCTGCGTGCCCGAATAAATGAGATAGAGCGCGAACTCGGTCCTCCACGGCGACGTTTATTGGACGCAGTCTCAAATGCCAAGGACGTCCGGGACTTGGACGCCCGATTAGATGAACTCTCAGCAAGCGGCAATGAAGAGTCGGAGGGAGCCTGAGGAATCGCGGAGGCATCTGTCTGAGGGACGGCTATTGAAGTAGAGCCTATCGGCAAGAGGTATCGTGGACGCGAGACATCGACAAAATGAACTGACGAAGAGTCGAGTCAGAATGAAGCTCGCTATCGCTCTCCCAGCGTGGAGTTCAGCGACACTGATGCATAGATAGCAGCGCATCGGGTTCCGGCCCTTCATCCTGCACTTTGCGTGATGACGTGATGACGACGATAAAGAGAAAGCATGGGACACTCCGAGTACGCAATCGTACGGCTAATCGGAAGCTATTGTAAATAATGAAGTTGGTATGGTGGCCAGGGACGGGATTGAACCGCCGACGCCGGCCTTTTCAGGGCCGCGCTCTACCACTGAGCTACCTGGCCTCAGTGCAGACTTTCAGTTGCATTTCCTGCGCAGAATCCGGCTCTGCCGGAAACGGGTGGGCGGCTTCACGAACAGTGCGCTGCAACGACTTGAGTAGTATACCAACTCAGATTCGAGGGCGCCAAACCCCACCTTGATGCGGACGCCCATGATCACATCGCACTACTCGCTGGCGATGCTTTCCTTCACCGAACTCAGCGGGACCTCCATCGTACCTACCTTGCGCGACTCCTCGTCGTAGACTCCTGTACGCAACCAGTACTGCCCCTTCGGAACCTGGATCTCGCCGTGCATCTGCACGCCCGTCTTCTTGAAAAGTACATAGACATCGGGCTTGATGCTGAGGTTAACCAGGTGGTCTTCCCGGCTCGTAACCTGCCCATATTTGTCGTAGACGATCATCGACAAGTTCAGCTTGCCCTTATGCAACCCATCGGAATCCAGCTTTAGGTGTAAATCATCCAAATCAAGCGCGAAGTCGACAGAATAACGATCCGTCGGTCCCTTTAGCGAAGGCTTTGCATCCACCTTCTGAGGCATCGGCTGGATCAGTGTTTTGAAGAGGATCTGCTCGGATTGCGGCATTCCAAAAACCATGAAAGGCTGCAGTGGGTCAATCTGCGTTGGGTTTTGCGAGGCGTGCTGTGCCGCTTGATCCTGTCGAGTCTGAGCCGCTCCAGGCAAATCCTCATCCCGGGCATAATATCCGCGGCGATACGACAGCGCGTAATGTTCCCCATCGCCGACCTTCACTTCAATCTTTCTGAAGGCGCCATCCATCTTTGCATTGGTCGGAGAATACGAAATGGTGTAGAAATCTGAACTGTGTTCTGAAACCTTATTGATAATCCCAGAGAGGTCATTCTGGTTGTAGAAGGCCTTGCCTCCGGTCAGCGTGGCCAGCATATCCATCGTGGAATCGCTCGAGTTCTTTGTCTGACTCTCATCTTGCAAGCCGCCGGCAAAGCCGCCTTGCCCGGCGTTGGGAGCATCCGCCGTTACGCCGGGTGGCGGTCCCAGAAGCTGTGGAGCAGATGTAATGGTCGGATCGAGCGTGTTTTCCGCAGTGTAATAGTTGGGAACATTCGTGCCTCGCACATCCACTGGATAAACGGCCACTCGTGCTGCCGAAAGTAAATTGACGGTCTTATCGATGGAATCGTCAAAGCGCATCGAGGTCTGCCCGAACAGTTCCAAGGGGAACGCCCCCGACATCCAGATCACATTCTTGCGACCGGGAAAAGATCCGAGAAATGCGGCAAGCTGATTAAGATTCTGCAGCGTCCTATACTCGCGATCGCTGTCCTGTGCATAGCGAGTCTCCTGCATGAACTGCTGAAAAGCCTCGATGGTCTGCGGGGGCACGGTGAAGGCGATGGAATTCGAGCCCGCCTGTTCCATCGCAACCATCATCTCCACCACGGTATCCTGTGCATCTGATTCGCCCTGCGACTGCAACAGAATGGCAGGTTCTGACTTGTCATTCTTTCGGTAGCCCAACGCCGTGGCGAGGATTGCCGGGTCATCCGAGAAACCCTGAATAAAACTCAGCCTCATCGACATCGTGAAGATCGCCAGGCGGGTCCCGGGCTTCAGGGTCTTGAGATAATGCTGCGCCGCCTTCTTCAGGTACATCTGGTCGTTCATGGGGGTATTGAGTGCGTCGAGCAGCAGGATATTCACTGCCGGGGGCGTTGGCAGAGGAGAAAAATTGGTGAAAACGTTGGGAGGCATCTGCGGGAACGCCCTGCTCTCACTGCGTCGCGCCAAAAGGTCCGCGCTATGCTCTTCAAAGTAGTCGATGCTCTGCGGCTTGCCCTGCTCCCGCACCCTGAAGTCTTCCTGTTGCAGCCCTCTGACCGGATTTCCTTTGCTGTCCGTCACAACAACGTCCACCAGCACCGCTCGGCTGTTCACCTTCAGGGTGGTTTGAGGCGTGTCGGCTCCCGCAGCGGCGCTCTGGGCCATCAGAGAGGTTGCAAATGTTGCTGCCAACGCAGCGATTTCCAGGTGGAAGAGCTTCATGCGAGAACCTCCAACGCACGGAAAGACTAGCACCTTCATTGTGCCGCCGTCCGATATATGTTCTAGTCCGGCCGACGACTCTGGCCGCTCGGCGCCGGACCTACCGGAATACCTTTTCCTCCGCCGGTTGCGGCCTTTCCCGGCGTTTCTTCTGGAACAGCGCGCCCATTCTGCGCCTCGTCAAAAATCATGGTTGAGCTTGATCCAAACCGATGGTAGTTAGAGAAGATCGTCTGGTTGATCATAGCGACCGGCTTCCTCAGTTTGTGGTTTCCGTGAGAACAACCGTTTGCGTCTTCCACCATGAAGGTCAAGCTGCGCAAGGGACAGATCGAGCGGCGATTTCCTAACGCAACCGGCCCATATTCCACAACACTCGCCACATGGGATACCGGATCGCTCGGATTGGAGTCCGCTTCGAGGGTCATGCGCATAATCGCTCCTGCCTTCGGTTCCAGAGCGATCTCGCCGTGATAACCGGGAGTGTCGTGAAATGAAACGCGATCCTGACAAGCATCCGCGACTTCGTAATGGGAGGAATCCCGCGGAACTGAATAGCGATAGACAACTGCTGGACCCACCATCGATTCTTCCCAATGGTCGAACATCACGGTACCGTGTTCCAAATCCATCAACACTACTGCAGCTTCGGTTCCAAATTCTCCGCGGCTCTCCAGACCCGCATCCTTGCTCTTTGCTCCGGGTACGCGTGCGCCGTCCGTTACTTCTCTTCCATCTCGAAATGAAATCTGCCGCTGCACCATTCCCACGCGATGAAAGCCGGCTTGATCCGTCATCGACTGAAAGTACTTCAACATCACGGGAGAGTTGTCGAATCGCGTCGTGGTCTGCCACGCCATGAAGTTCGGCAGATGCGATAGTTCCTCGAGCACATAGGCACGCGCCTTCTTCAACATTGTCTGCTGCGCCTCCGCATCCGGAGCCGGTCGGTTCAGCACTTCGCTTGCGGGCAGCTTTAGCAGCGCTGCACGGTCAGCCAACTGCTCCAAAGCCTGCTGCATATGTACGCCCAGGTTGTATCTCCCGATAAGCTGATACATTCTCAGCGTGCTCAACCGCTCAGTCAGCTCCATCCCTGCAAGCCGCGGCAGCAATTCGTCGTCCTGGTCAAGTTGTTGCAGGAGGGCCGCATTGGAAATGTCCGGAATCTCGTCGGAAGCAACGGCGTTGCGCGCCTTTACTGGCTCGCGGGGTTGCGCCGCGTGCTGAGCAAGCATTTGTTCAAGCTCGCCTATTGTCATCTTCTCGGCTGCATAGGACGGCGTAACCAGAATTGCCAGAACCGCTGTAAGAACTGACCCAAGAATCAGGCGCCGCGCGGCACGCCACCGTTCTGGCATACACAAGGGCAATCTTCCCGTCCAACCTTGGGGCTCACGCATGACGGCATCACGCATCCCGAGCCGGACTCGGGATCGAGCGTCTCGGCGTTTCAAGGAGCGATGAGCCATCTCCAGTTCCTAATGGGGCGCTGACCCCGGCAGATTGCACGAAATTGTGGCACCCTTCACAGTCGCTGCAGATCGGAATCCGCGTTAGCCATCGATTCTAGCGCAAATACGGTTGCGGATTTCCTTAGATTGTTCCGAGGCGGGCGGCTTTGCCCTTGCCGGTGTTACCCTTTCAACAGCTTCGGCGCCAAAGCTTTATGTCTGTGAAAAAGCCATCTCGCCGCGAATTCCTCGTAGCGGGTACCACCGCGGCCTTGTCCGCCGCAGTGCCTGCTACAACCTCCGATGCGGCTTCTGCGACAAACGCGGTCCCGGCCGCTGCTTTGGAGACCGAATCGCTCCCCTTTTCGGCCGCGGAACTGTTCCAGCCTGGCCCACAGCGGACATTTAGCGGGGACCGCGCTACCCAGGTCGCCATGCCCATCGGAGGCCTCGGGGCCGGTTGTATCTGCATCAATGGATCGGGTGGGTTGCAGGATTTTTCCATCCGTACACGGCCCGAGACGACAGCACTTCCCGAAGGCTTTACTTCCAACTCGCCGGAAGCCGGATTCGCAATCTTGCACATTAAAGGGACCTCACCAGTCACCAAGCTCGTGGAAGGCCCCTTTCCTCCGTTTAAGATCTTCGACCAGGGTTTGCAAGGACAAGGTTTGCGCCGCGGAGGTTCCGAGGGGTTTCCGCGCTTCGAAAAATGCAATTTCCGTGGAGAATTCCCTTTCGCCGAACTCCGCTTTGCCGACGCCTCCATTCCCCTCGACGTATCCCTCGTCGCCTGGAACCCTTTTATTCCCCTCGACGACAAGAATTCGGGCATTCCCTGCGCAATTCTTGAGTACACCTTGCACAACACTGCCTCGCGTCCGGTCGACTACGAATTCTCCTACCATCTCTCGCACCTTGCCCCGGGCTGCCGTCCCGACCAGGCTGCGAGCGCCAATGCCGTTATCGCCGGCAAGGGAGCCTTTCTTTTCAATCGTGAGGCACCCAACGCTGAGGGCTACGGCAGCGCCACGCTAACGGCCATCGGCGCCAAGCCCCGGATCAAAGCGATGTGGCTGCGCAGCCCCGGTTGGGAATTCGACTCCCTCTCGGCGCTCTGGCGCGAAGTCTCTACCGGCGCCTTTACTGCCAACGATGGATCCAACACCGTCGACAACGCTGGCCGCAACGGCGCTTCCATCCTCCTCGACGGACATCTTGCACCGGGCGACTCGCATACCTACCCGATCCTGATCACCTGGCACTTTCCCAACTGCTATCTGCGCGAAGGTGGGATCGCACCTGCGCAGAACGCAGCCGTGATTGAGGGTCCCACCGGCTGCCGGACTGTTCCGGCCGATGCTCCGCCGCCATGGCACCCCTATTACTCCACCCAGTGGAAAGACGCCCGCGACGTGGCTGCCTACGTTGAGCAGAATTACGCAACACTCCGCACAAGGACCATTCAGTTCAAGAACGCAGTCTTTGGTTCCACATTTCCTCCTCATGTGCTCGACGCCGTCTCGGCCAATCTCGCGATCCTCAAGGCTCCCACCCTTCTGCGTGAAGCCAACGGCAACGTGTGGGGATGGGAGGGTTGCTTTCCCGATGCTGGCTGCTGCCACGGATCGTGCACCCACGTCTGGAATTACGCCCAGGCCATGCCGCATCTCTTTCCTCAGCTCGAACGCACGTTGCGCGATCTGGAACTCGTGCGCTCCATGGACGATCGCGGGCATGTGAATTTTCGCGGTGCAATTCCCGACGGTCCGGTCGACCACACTGGCCCTGCAGCCGCCGATGGTCAGCTCGGCGGCATCATGAAAGTCTTTCGCGACTGGCAGATCGCCGGCGACCCTGCCTGGCTGAAACGCATCTATCCGCTGGCCAAGCGCAGTCTCGACTACTGTATTGCAACCTGGGATCCGGACCATCGCGGCGCCTTGTTCGAACCTCATCACAACACCTATGACATCGAGTTCTGGGGACCCGATGGCATGTGCACAAGCATCTACCTCGGAGCCCTTTCGGCAATGGCGCAGATGGCGACAGCCATCGGCGAATCTGCGGATGCCACGCTCTATGGCGATCTCGCCCAGCGCTCCGCGAAGTTCATGGACCAGACGCTCTTCAACGGCGACTACTTCCAGCAAAAGGTTGAATTTCAGGATCTTCACGATCAGTCATTTGCCCAGTCCATCGCGCACGTGGATGAAAAGAGCAGTGAAATGCAGCAACTGCTGAAACGCGAAGGGCCGAAGTATCAATATGGCTCTGGCTGCCTGTCCGATGGGGTAATCGGAGCATGGATGGCGAGCCTTTATGGCATCGACACACCACTCGCCGAAAAGAACGTCCGCTCGACCCTGCAGTCCATCTTCCGCAACAACTTCAAGACTGACCTGAGCCAGCACGCTAACGCGCAGCGCCCCGGCTACGCGATGGGCCACGAGCCAGGCCTGCTTCTCTGCAGTTGGCCGCGCGGTAACAAGCCCACGCTCCCCTTTGTCTACTCCGACGAAGTGTGGACGGGAATCGAATACCAGGTCGCATCGCACCTGATCCATGAAGGGTTCGCCGACGAAGGCCTCACTATCGTCAAGGCCTTGCGCACTCGCTACGATGGGCGCACGCGCAATCCCTGGAACGAATATGAGTGCGGCAACTGGTACGCGCGCGCCATGTCTAGCTTCGCGCTGGTTGGAACGCTCTCCGGCTTCCGCTACTCCGCCGTCGACAAGACACTGCATTTTGGGCCCAAGCTGAAGGTGCGTCCGTTTGTCAGCTTCTTCTCCACCGCATCCGGCTACGGAACCATTTCCCTCGAAGGCCACACCGTTACGGTCAACATCATCGAAGGCGAACTGGCAATCGAGAACCTTCGCTTCACCGATGCCGAAGGGACGCGAGCGTCGACCTGGAAGACAACCGCCAAACCCGGCACACCTGCTTCGACAAACATTTAGCCGCAATATCTCACAGGCACTCATTTTGTGAGGAGCTGGGAGCGTAGGCGAGTATGGCGCGGTGCAATTTCGTGTTTGTCGATGGTTGCCGATTGTGGGTGCGAAGTCTGGGTAGCTCCGCGATCTAGTTTGCGCATGGATTCGCCCTCGATGGGGAATGGAAGGAAAAGAGTTACGCCGGGGACGGAATGTGAATTTGTGTGGGTTACAGAAAAGCTCAGCAGCGCAGATTGAGGAAGGCTTGGGCGTAGATGTCTTTCCAGGGGTAGGCGGAGCTGAGCTGGAGCAGCACGCGGCGCACGCTGAGCCGCACGATAGCGCCGATCTTAAGCAGCTTCAATCGGATCGTATCCACCTGGGCCTCGGCCCAGGCAGTGGCTTTCAGTCCCAGCCGGCGCAGTGCTTCCATCAAGGTGTAAGCCAGGGCGGAGAAGTAGAGACGCAGCTGGTTGCCTTTCATCTCGTCGGTGGAGAGCCGGTCGGCGAACAGGCACATCTGCTCCTTGATGCGGTTCTCCATCTCTCCTCTTGCGCAATAGAACTTTTCGTATAAGTCCTGCGCGACCCACTGCTCAGCGGTTAACGAAGTGACCACGAAGCGCGGGTTCTCGCCCTTGTCGAGATATTCGGCCTTGGCTACTACGCGGCGTGCGCAGGACCAGCTCTTGTGGGTCTGGTAGCTGAACTCGGCGAAGATGCGGGCCGCCTTGCCGCTGCTCCGATGCAGCATCTGGGCCTGATGCATCTGGGCGCCGATGATCTCTGCCAGCCGTTTGTTGCGCGCCAGGCCGAACACGTAGTCGACATGATGGTGCTCGCACCAGCCCATCAGCTCTTCGCGGCAGAAGCCGGAATCAGCTCGCAGTACGATGCTCACCTCAGGCCAGCGCTGCCGCAGTTGCGTCACGATGCGGCTGACCTCATCAAGCGAACCGGCAGCCCCATCCTGGTTGGCCGGCCTCAGCCGCGCGCACAGCAACTGGTCACCGGCAAAGATGTACAGCGGCAGATAGCAGTAGCTGTCGTAATAGCCGTGGAAGAACCGCTCCGGCTGATGGCCGTAGAGCGGGATATCGGTCGCATCCAGATCCAGCACCACCTGGGCTGGAGGCGCGGCGTGCGACTCCAGATAGAGGTCCGTCAGCAGACGGTCCATCGACTCGGTCGAATAACTGATCTTGTGATAGCGCTTGCTGCGGCCGGTCAACTCCAGCCGGTTCAGCGTGCTCTTGCCGGCCAACGGCTCATCCAGTTCCCGCTTGCCGCTCAAAAGACCCAGCAGCGGATCCGAGCGCAGCTGCTCGTGATCGCAGAGGTCTTCATAACCCAGCGCCAAACCATAGATACGCTGCGCCAGCATCTCCGACAACTTGTGTTTGACCAGCAACGGCGCGCGGCCATCAAGGAAACAGCCCGACAGCCGACCCAAAAGGTTGATCCGGCGATCTGCCTCCCGCAACAGAAGTGCCCCGCCATCACTCGATACCCGCCCCGCTGTGAACTCGGCCTGTACACGACGTGAAAAATGGGCTGTAAATGAAAACGATTCTTGGATACACTCTGTCATTAAAGGCCGTTCCTTTTTGTGCATTTGGCTACGTCTCGACAACGCAGTTATGCCATGAAAACAGCGGCCTTTTGCTATTTATTTTTCTCCCTGACTTTACTCATCGTATAGCTCCGTGAGAAATCACGGTTAGCACTCATCTCCTGCAATATGGTTCCGTCACCGACGCTCGACCCACTCCCGAACTATCATCGAGCCGTGCAAACCCACTTCCGCCTCGGCGACATTCTGGCCAATGCCATTACACATGGCGTAGGTGCTGCGTTTGCGATTGCGGGAGCAACCTACCTGATCGTCGCAAGCACCCGCGGTTCAGCCCGGGTTGTGGTGAGCTGTTCGATCTTTGCCGGCACCCTGGTGCTGGTTTACCTGTGCTCCACGCTCTATCACTCACTGGTGCGGACGCGCGCCCGCCATGTGTTTCATGTGCTCGATCACGGCGCCATCTATCTCCTCATTGCGGGAACTTACACGCCTTTTACGCTGGTTACGCTTCGAGGCCACGTCGGGTGGACTCTGTTCGGGATCGTATGGGTATTTGCGATCGCCGGCGTGATCTTCAAGAGCTTCGTCGTCGGAAGGTTTTCCATAGCTTCAGCGGCTGTTTATCTCTTTCAGGGATGGGTCATAATCTTCGCGGCCCGGCCGTTAATGCATGCCTTAAACCCGCACGGAGTGATGTGGCTCGGGGCGGGCGGCCTTGCCTACACTTTCGGCATCGTATTTTTCGCCCTGGATCGCATTCCCTACTTCCACGCTGCATGGCATTTGTTCGTACTTGCGGGAAGCGTCGCACACTACTTTGCCATCTTGTTTTACGTTGCACCGCGAGCCTGAGAACGGAACCGCCTTCCTTTTGTACCGCAACAAGTCATCACACATTACTTTTGGGTGGGACCGACCATTGGACCTTTGATTTTTGCAGGATTTCCGATGCTACACTTCGCGTGGAGTGAACGAGAATATGACACCCGATCCCTACCGCCAGGCATACGAAAAAGCCATCGAAGATTTGACCCTGATTTCTCAAAAGTTCGAGCAACTGAGCACCCGCAAGAAACTGGTGGAGAACCTCCTCACCGCGATGCAGCCGATCTTTGCCACGTCTGCAAACGCAACTCAGGAGTTACCCTCCCACGCCTCAATCGAAACTGCGCAAGTTGCACAGGAAGCACCCACCGAAATGATCGAAGCCGCCGAGCCTGCCGGTGGCTACTCCTTCCTCGATGTACCCGCTCCGTTGCCCACCGACTCCGACGGCGATCCGTTTCAGCGCCGTGTGAAGGCAGGAAATTTCCGTTTCAGAGGGCTTGCCACGCAACGCTCGTACTAGTCGTCTTCAATCCACCACTCACGATATTGATACGCGAACTTCACGATTCGCAGACCATGGCCGGCACCGACTACAATCGCGTGTCGGCCGATTTGTATGGGTCGAGAGGGGCGCAGATGGAACCAACGCGCAGAGACTTCTTGCGAGGGTCACTCGGAGCCGCGCTCACAAGCAGGCTCCAGGGCACAATGATCTGGCCCTCCAAGGACCCCGATAACCATCCTTATGGATCGAGCAATTTTGGCGCATGGATCGAAGACGAATTCGGACTGCCGGCATTCCAATACACCTGTAATCAAACCACCGACCCGCGCGCTGCCACGCAAGTTCAGCCCGGAGTTCTTACTCCCACGGAACACGTCCACCAGGTTGGCAACGATCGCATCACCGCGCTAGCGTCAAACTACGGCCATGTGCGCGTCCGCCAGGATGAAGGCTGCCCTGAATTCCTGAATGACGTCGATCCTGAAACTAACCAGTTCGGTGGCGGCCTCGGCTACCTCACGGATGGCGAAGAGACATTGACCACTTATTACGACGGAAGCCATGCCGCGTTTGATCGAATCTTTGGCATCGGCTATTACCGCAAGAAAGTGCGGGGCACGAAGTACTCCATCGACCAGGTGATCTCGGCGCCATTCGGCGACGATCCCGTGCTGCTGTCACAAGCGACGATAATCAATCACCGCGAAGACGCCGTCACGGTGCGCTGGCTGGAGTATTGGGGATGTCAGCCATATCAGTTTTCCTATCGAGCCGCTATCGAGTCGATGACCGGGATCGGCACGCAAACAAAACTCCGCCGCGATCTCGGCAGACGATTCAGCCATCGCGTGTCGCAGGTCGATGCCAGAGGCTTGCTTGAGTCAAAACATTTTGAAGGCCGATCGCCTCAGGAAGAAGCCGCATGGGCGCGGGCAAAAGCGGCGTTACGCGCAAATCCAAATGGTTTCACCGCTCCCGTCGAACACCTGAAGCCGGGTACCGAATTCGAAAACCTCGATCTGCCGCCGACGTTCCTCGTATCGCTGGACGGCCCAGTGAGTGGATTCTGTTCCGACGCCGCTGCCTTCTTCGCCGTCGGTGGCCCGTCAAATCCAAGCGGCTCGAGGCAGCGCCTCAACGGTAAACTCGACGGCGGCGAGAAACATACCGGTCTTCTGCTGGAACGCACCCTTCGACTCGCTCCACAAGAGAGCCGCACGGTTCGATTCCTCTACGGCTATCTCCCAGCCGGTTTCACCCTCGAGATACTCATTGCAAAGCACGAGAAGGCAGCCGACACCGCATTGGCCGAGTCATGTCGCACCTGGAAACAGAAGGGCATGCGCTTCGATGTACCCAACGAACCGTGGATCAAGCGCGAGTCGACGTGGAACCACTACTACCTCCGCAGCAGCCAGACCTTCGACGACTTCTTCGGCGAGCACATTCTGAATCAGAATGGCTTCTATCAATACACCATGGGATTTCAGGGAGCAGCGCGTGATCCGCTGCAACATAGTCTCCCCTTCCTCTTCAGCGATCCTGAGATTGTGCGGAGCGTCATGCGCTACACGCTTAAGGAGGTGCGCGACGACGGCTCCCTTCCCTACGCAATCGTTGGGCACGGCGTTGTCGCGCCAATGGCATCCGACAATGCCAGCGATCTCCCGCTCTGGTTGCTGTGGGCCGTAAGCGAATACATTCTCGCCACGCGCGACGTCGATTTCCTCGACCAAAGAATTCCCGCGCGTCTTTCGGCGTCGGCAGACCGCACCGACACCGTCCGCAATCTGCTTGAACGGTGCTATCGCCACCAGGTCAACGACGTTGGCGTCGGACAACACGGCATCATGCGCATGAAGGTCGACGACTGGAACGACGGCCTCATCTATACCTGGGCGCAGAATGCCTTCAAGGAGTGCATCGAGACCAGCGAAAGCGTCCTGAACTCCGCAATGGCGGCCTGGGTCTATAACGAATACGCGCACATGCTCGACTTCGTCGGTGATAATGCAAATCTCGCAAGAGAGCTTCGAGCCAGTGCAGACAAACAACGCGAAGCAACTCGCGCGCAATGGAACGGAAAGTGGTTCCGCCGGGCATGGCTCGGACCCACGCTCGGTTGGCTCGGAGAATCGACGTTGTGGATCGAGCCGCAACCATGGGCCATCCTCGCCGGCGCAACCTCGGAAAATCAGACCCGCGAACTCGTGCGAACCATGAACCAGCTTCTGCGGCACGGTCCACTCGGTGCGGCTCAGATGAGCGACGGGCCCGACATGCACGATAAAGGCGGGAACAACGTCGGAACATTGGAACTGGGAGCCATCTGGCCGTCCCTCAATCAGACCCTCGTCTGGGCGCTCATGCAAATCGATCCGGCGATGGCCTGGGAAGAGTGGAAAAGAAACTCGCTCGCGGCCCACGCCGATGCGTATCCGGATATCTGGTATGGCATCTGGAGCGGAAATGACTCGTATAACTCTCCCTTGAACAAGCTTCCCGGCGGCGCCGCCAACGAGCCGTACTTTCATGGCAACGATTTCCCTGTCCTCAATCTCCACGCGCACGCCTGTTTCCTCTATTCCGCGAGCAAGCTTTTGGGGCTGGAATTCATGCCGAATGGTCTGAGCTTGAACCTGGCTCTGCCGCTCGAGGACTACCGCTTCGATTCGCCGCTCGTGGGCGTCGTGAAAGCCCATGGGCGCTATGAGGGCTGGTATGCGCCCTCACGAGCAGGAAACTGGACCGTTCGCATCGCCATCCCGAAAGAATCAATCGGCTCGTTTTCGTATATGGAGGCGAATGGTAAGCGCCTTCCCATTCACATCGCGGCGAATGGATCGATTGAGATTGCCGGGGCCAGCACACTCGCAAAACCCATGCGCTGGGCCCTCGTTAAAGCTTAGGGGTCAGATTGTGCGGTGCTATTCACGCCTAAATTATTGACATTCAGCAATATAGCTGAAGAGACCGCGGGCCTGGCCTGCCCCGCTTTTGCTACTGATATAGGTTTCTCACCTTCAGCGGTTCAGACCCGGACCGGATGAACACCAATCGCTGCGAATCCTCGACGCTCACATTGACCCCGCCCCGCAAACCCGGTAAACTACTCTAGTTTGGCGATTCCTGCCTGTAGCCGCGGAGCCAACCGCTCGCCCACGTGCATTCCGGCGCTCGAGCGTACCGCGGACTGGAAGTTTCCGCCCGAATTCTTTTGATTTCTTGGAGCAGATCTTCGCCTTGGCGCGATCCCGCTCTGGAGGGTTTATGTTCGCGGTCATTCGTACCGGTGGCAAGCAATATCGTGTCGCACCAGGCGACGTCGTCAAGATTGAGTCCGTCGCTTCAGACAACAGCACGCTTGAGTTCAGCGATGTTCTCGCCTTCAGCGGCGAAGCGGGCAGCGTGAGCAAACCTTCAGCTGCCAAAGTGACGGCCGAAGTGGTTGGACAAGGCCGCGGCGATAAGATTCTCGTCTTCCACTTGAAACGGAAGAAGCAGTACAAGAAAATGCAGGGCCACCGGCAGAACTTTACCGAGGTGCGTATCAACTCGATCGAAGCCGATGGCGTTACCTACACCGCAGAGAAGAAGTAAGCGGACCAAGATCTAGAAGGGGAACAAGGCAATGGCACACAAAAAAGGTGGAGGCAGCTCCACAAACGGACGCGACTCGAATGCACAGCGGTTGGGCGTAAAGGCCTTTGGCGGGCAGCTCGTTACCGGTGGATCGATCATCATGCGCCAGCGCGGCACCAGGATCAAGCCCGGCGTCAACGTCGGCATCGGCTCAGACGACACACTCTTCGCCAAGGTTACCGGACGCGTGAAGTTCACCGATCATGGCAATCGCGGGCGCTTTGCCTCCGTCGAGCCCGTGGCCGCCGAATAAGATTCGGCATAAACCAATCATGAAAAGCCGCGGTTTGCCGTGGCTTTTCGTTTTTGGCATTCAGCTTTATCAACAAAAGAAAATGGCCGAACCCCGACCCGAACCCCGAGGTTCGCCCTTCTCTTTCTGCGAATTCAAACGGATTACGATTTCGATTCGTTGCCTTGCAGATTGCGTGTCAAAACCTTCTCAACCACCCGCTCCACATCTGTAAGGAAGAAGCCGTTCGCCGGCTGCTGCACCGCAACTTTCGTGCCGTGTCCGAGTGCCGAAGCAATCTCGTTCCAACGGTAGATGGTGGAATTCGCCGGCATAATGACGGGTTTGCGAATGCGCTCGGGCATTGCGCAGTAAACAAGCCAGGTGGCCACAGCAACCAGGATCCCGCTTTCATAGGCGAATTGCAGCGGCGCAGTAAGAGAGGGATTGGCGGTTTCGAGAGCCACGAAGATGAGATCGTTCGCAGACATCAGGCCAAGGCTTAATCCGAATCCCACAGCAAGGTCCTTGAATGAGAGTTGCAGGGTGTTCATACAGATGCAAATGAATGCAAGCAGACAAAGCTCAAGGATGCTGACGGAGCGCATAAGGGCAAGTGCGAATTCCGGAATCAGCGAGACGCCCGGATGGGTATAAGAGACGAATCCAAGGCTCGCGACCGCCGAGACTAGCGCTACCCAGCGGAAGACCATCGTTCCCAGCCGCATCAGACCGGCAAAGGCAGAAAGAACCGAACGGAAGATTTCAAGCGTAACAAAGAAGAGTGTGATGGCGCTGGCAATGTACACCGCCCAGTAGGGATAGAAGTAGAGCGGGAAGTACTGATGGCCCCAGGGTCGAGTGTAGATATAAAGAAGTCCCATAAGTATCGGCATCGAGCCCACGTGCAACATGAGATAAATGTTTAACGCGGGGAAACGCTTAGACAGCCCTTTCTTCCAAAACAGGAAGCCAAGAGTTGCCCAAAGCGCGAACTCCACCACGCTCATCGCCGACATCCAAAAATCCAAAGGCATACGAAGGCCTTTCTATCCTGAGGGTCCTCTCAGAATAGCCTCTGCAACCTTTGGAATCAAATGAAAACAGAGCCCGGCCGTATAGCACTTTGATGCTAGTAACGCCTTTTAGTTACTTTGTGGTGCTGGTGCACCCCATGCCTGGGCCGCAAACCGGAACTGGTAGCCCGGCCGTGGCCGATTGGTGGCTCGAAAGCATGTGCTTCGGGCTCGAAGAAACGGAGGCAGCTGCAGCACCGGCGACGACCAACGACAGGACAAAAACGCGGAAGGCGAGTTTCATACTTGGTTACCCCTCAGAGAAATGTCAAAACAAAATGTTGGATTGCTAACACTTTTATGGTAGTAGAATTCCCGGACTAAGTCCAGCTTTTTCAACTACATCGAAAGTATCGCGCCGGTAAGTGACAAAAGTAACACTATTCTTCAGTAATCTACCCCGAAGTACTCAATTTGGTTACTGGCTCCGCGCGCTCGTAATGGCCCTGTCCCGCCCGGTTTTTGCACGCCGCAGCATGATAAAATATCGCTAGGCAGAGTTCTCACAAAACCCTCGTGATTCAAGTGGTTAATCCCCAAATTGTGGCTTGGACTTGCTCTGGAAAACCCCTGTTCTTAAGACCGACGAAGGCGAACATTCTGCGAATGGAAAATTATGGCGACTGAACCACGCGATCTGAACTCCTCCCCTGACGGTAACGGCACCTACACCGGCGAAGACATCACCGTTTTGGAGGGCATGGAGCACGTACGACTCCGCCCGGCAATGTACATCGGCTCAACCGGAGAAATGGGACTGCACCATCTGGTTTACGAAGTAGTAGACAACTCTGTCGACGAAGCCCTCGCCGGTTTTGCAAAGAAAATCGACGTCACCATCCACGTCGACAACTCCATCACGGTCATCGACGATGGCCGTGGTATTCCCGTCGACATGATGACGCTCGTCAACGGCGAGCAGATGCCCGCCGTGCAAGTCGTGCTCACCAAGCTCAACGCAGGAGGAAAGTTCGATTCCTCCAACTACAAGGTGTCGGGCGGCCTTCACGGCGTCGGCGTGAGCTGCGTCAATGCTCTCAGCCAGGAACTGAATGTTGAGATTTGGCGCGACGGCCATACTTGGGAGATGGACTTCAGCTGCGGCAGTGCCACAAGCGAGCTGCGTATGGCCGGCACGTCCAAGAAACGTGGCACCAAGGTTCACTTCCTGCCCGACAAAACCATCTTTACCGCCACTGAATTCAACTACGACACACTGGCTCAGCGTCTCCGCGAACTTGCCTTTCTCAACAAAGGTCTCGAAATTACGTTGACCGACGAGCGCACCTCCGACCCCAAGACCGGTGAGGCACGGCGTACCGAGTTTCGCTACGCCGGCGGCATTGCGGAGTTCGTTAAGCACCTCAATCGCGGTAAGTCGGTGCTGCATGAGAAGCCAATCGTGATGGAAGCGCCACGCGATAACGTTGAGATCGAGATCGCTCTGCAATACAACGACAGCTACTCCGAATCCGTCTTCAGCTTTGCCAACAACATCAACACTGTTGATGGTGGCACACACCTTTCAGGATTCCGCACTGCATTGACGCGGACTGTCAACGCAATCGGACAGCAGCTTGGTTTGTTCAAGGACGTGAAGGAAAACCTGAGCGGTGACGACGTACGCGAAGGCTTGGTTGCTGTAGTCAGCGTGAAACTGCCGCAGCCTCAATTTGAAGGTCAGACCAAAGGCAAGCTCAACTCCGATATCGCTGGAACCGTGCAGGCATTCGTCAACGAACGCCTGGGCATGTTCCTTGAGCAGAACCCGCCGATTGCCCGCAAAATCATCAACAAGGCCATTGAAGCGGCACGTGCGCGCGAAGCAGCTCGCAAAGCACGAGACCTCACTCGGCGCAAAGGCGCCCTCGATGGCGGTGGTCTGCCCGGCAAGCTGGCTGACTGCTCTGAACGCAATCCCGATCGCTGTGAACTCTACCTCGTCGAGGGCGAAAGCGCGGGCGGAACCGCCAAGCAGGGACGCGATCGGCGCTTCCAGGCAATTCTTCCCCTGAAGGGCAAGATCCTGAACGTCGAGAAGGCACGCTATGACAAGATGCTTGGGCACGAAGAAATCCGCGCCATGATCACGGCTCTCGGCTGCGGCATCGGCAAAGACGACTTCGATCCCGCCAAGATCCGTTACAGCAAAATCATCCTCATGACCGACGCCGATGTCGATGGCTCGCATATTCGTACGCTCTTGTTGACGTTCTTCTTCCGTCACATGACGGAGCTGATCAAGCGCGGAAACATCTACATCGCGCAGCCGCCCCTGTTCAAGATCAAAAAGGGCCGTTCCGAGCAATACGTGAAGGACGAACGTGAGCTGAATCGCGTCGCCATCAAGCGCGCCTCAGAAGGCATGATCGTCCGCCACGGCGAAAACGCCAGCCACATCGATGGCCCCGAGCTTACACGCTTCATGGGATACCTCAACGAGTACCTGGCCTTTGTCGAAAAAGTGGACAAGCGCATTCGCAACGAGAAGCTCACGGAGTTGATCGCGCGCGCTGAGCTGACCCACCGTGCCGACTTTACCTCGAAGAATGGAAACGAAGTTCCAGCCAAGCTCGCACTGGTCTACGATCGGCTCGTGGAAATCTCTGATGATTTGGGAATCAAGATCAGCAAGCCGGTTGAAGATGATGAGCACCACACCTGGTCGGTTTGCTACACCGACTCCCAGGGTGCCTCGCGCTGCGTTGACTGGAATCTGGCTTCAAGCCCCGAATTCCGCCAGATGATGTCGAAGTATTCGCAGATCAGCCAGTACCTCGAACCGCCCTTCCTCATTGAATACGCCGCAAAGGCAACATCGGAGCCCGCAGGCGAAGAACTCGAAGGAACTGAGTTCGAAGAAGGCCAGACGCCCGCCAAGGTGAAAGCCGAAGCCAAGGCATCGCGGCGTGCATCGCGCGTCCCGCAGGATCCGGTCGAAAAAGCAACGGCTCGCGAACTGTTTACCTACATCGTTGAGCAGGGTAAGAAGGAATACGATGTGCAGCGCTACAAGGGCCTTGGTGAAATGACCGCGCCGCAGCTTTGGGAAACCACCATGGATCCCGACAGGCGAACCTTGCTGCAGGTCAAGCTCGAAGATATCGCCGAAACAGAGGCGATCTTTACCACGCTCATGGGAGAAGACGTTGAATCGCGCCGCAAGTTCATTGAGGACAATGCGCTCGATGTCAAAAATCTCGACATCTAAGCGTTTCTCCACACCACCACCACCCTCCTTCTGCATTTCTCATGGATTCCCGCGAGGCGGTATCATCGTTCTCGCGGGATCCTGAAGCCTCCTGTTGCCGGTTGCTTAATTCCGAAAATCCCCTGAGGAAGAAAAGGAGTCTGCATCATGAATATCCGTCAAACCTCTGCTCTCTGCGCGTCGGCCTCTCTCGCATTAACCCTGTCCTTCGCCGGATGCAAGTCCAACACCGCTCCACCCGCAAATCAGGCGAACTCTTCTTCTTCCCAACCCGCCGCCGGACAACCTGCCTCAGGCGAGCCGTCCTCGATGCAGCCAGCGTCGCCCGCCACTTCTGGAACCCCTGCAGGCCAGCAGGCAGCCGCGCCGGCCCCACCCCCTCCCCCTGCCGTCATCACCCTTCCCGGCGGTACGCCCATTCGCGTTCGACTCGATCAGGACCTCGGCTCGAAAATCTCTCAGCCCGGCGATTCCTTCTCCGCGACCGTGGCAGACGATGTTCTGGTTAACGGCACCGTCGTCATTCCTAAGGAGTCCCGTGCCGACGGCACTGTGATCGACGCCAAACCCTTGGGAAAATTCAAAGGCAGTGCGATACTCGCCATCAAGTTAGAGCGCGTTCATACCCGTTGGGGTAGTTATCCTGTCGCCACCAGCACCATCGATAGAGCAGAAAAAGGCAAGGGCAAGCGTTCCGCCACCTTCATCGGCGGCGGTGCAGGTTTGGGCGCACTCATCGGTGGAATTGCAGGGGGCGGCAAAGGCGCAGCAATCGGCGCACTCGCCGGTGGCGGCGCCGGAACAGCCGGTTCAGCATTCTCTGGCAACAAACAGATCGTGTTGCCGGCCGAAACGCTGCTCACTTTCCATCTCGATCACTCAGTTCACATCACCGAGCAGGGCCAACAAGATCAGCCGCAATTGCAACCGCGCTAAGACAACCCTGAATCCAACCTGTCCAGGCGGCGAACTCCCGTTGGGAGTTCGCCTTCGTCCTTTGCCCGATCTCAGTTGTTGTCGCTGCAGCCCGGACCATCGCTTATAGAAGCCAGCTTCCGGTCTTCCGCCCTTATGGTGCGATCGTATCAACCGCTCGACGGATCATGCAGACGAGAGGTCTGCGTCGTGCGCGCCGTCAGTCCAAGGAACTTGCCGCTTGCATCGTACTTGAGTGTATCGGTCGCGTTCACCCGGTTGTTCAGATCGCTGATCGTCGCATTTCCATGGCAGCCGGTGGTGCACACCATTGGACTGATCCTCGAATTCACATGCTTTAACCTGTTTTCAAGAGAACTGCTGACGTGGCAAAATAGGCACACTTATTATGAACATCGAAATCTGTGTCGATTCGGTTGAATCGGCGATCGCTGCAGCCAGGGGCGGTGCAATGCGTATTGAACTTTGCAGCGCTCTAAGCGAAGGCGGTATTACGCCGAGCACCGGCCTCATCACCGCGGTGCGCTCAGCAGTAAGCATCGATGTATTTGTCATCATCCGTCCACGCGGCGGCGACTTTGTCTACTCCGATCCCGAACTCGACGTCATGCGCAAGGATATTCTTGAGGCAAAAGCCCACAAGGTCAACGGCGTCGTTCTCGGCATTCTGACCGAGGCCGGTAATGTTGACACTGCGCAAATGCGCAACCTGATCGAGGTGGCTCGCCCCCTTCAAGTCACTTTTCATCGTGCCTTCGATCTCGCAATAGATATGGACCGCGCCCTTGAAGATGTGATCGCCTGCGGGGCCGACCGCATTCTCACCTCCGGCGGCAAACCCGACGCCATGCGGGGCGCAGCCAAAATCGCACAATTACAAAAGAAAGCTGGCAATCGCATTGGGATCATGGCTGGCGGCGGGATTCGCGCTTCAAACGTGCGCAGCGTCGCACTCATGACGGGCGTGCGCGAGGTCCACACTTCGCTCAGTAAAGATGTGGAGGCAAAGCCGTCCGACGGTGGCGCGGAATTCGGAGCGCGGCTCAACCCGCACAAAAGCTTCCGCGTTCTCGAACACGATGTGCGCGCCTTCAAGTCCGCCCTCGATGCAATTGCTATAGAAGCCAAGCAAGGTGCCCGCTTACAATAGCGCAGAAACATTCAGATCGTTACAAACGCCGTGAAAATTGGAATGGAGCTCAGCTCGACCGCCCGCCTGCAGACCATGCTCACTGGCGGCAATTTACGCTGGGCCGGCGCGTTTTCGCTCGTTGGGGCGCGGACCAATCTATTTCGGTCTTTGAGTGTCCCAATCGAAAAGCTGAAACTCCCGGATGTGCGCCTGTGACGTACTCGAAAGAATATTCAGTCGAACCCGCTGCGCTGTCACAGGTTGAAATTCATCGATCTTCTCGTGGCCGATTGCCTGTCCGTCCGCGATTCGCTTCCACGCCTTGTCTGAATCGCTCCAGACTTCAATCGCGTATTTCTGGATGTGCTGGCCGTCGTTAAGCCACTCCATCGTGAGCGCATGATCGAAGGTGATCGGCTGATCAAAGTCGATCTCCGCCACAGTACTATGCGAACCGGCGGGCGATGACCAGAAAGTATCGGGATCTCCGTCCAGCGCGGCTTCAAATCCAGGACTGGCACGGTGTTGGCGCAGGGCAAGATTGTGATCTGCCCGTTTCCGGAGGGCCGCCCCAAACTCCTCCAGCCGCTTCACATCCGATTCTGGCAATAGCCCGCGATTATCGGGCGCAACCCCCAGCATCAGCTGCGCTCCGCGGCCTACAGTCTTGTCGTACGTGTCGAGAAGCGTGTCCAGGCTCTTCAGCGAAGCTTCGTCGTTCGGATGCCAGAACCAGTGCATTTTCCGCAGCGGCGTATCGGCCTCCACGGGACGCCACCGCCGGTAACCATGGCGATCGATGACGTTCCAGTTTTCGTAGTCCACGACGCCGCTCTCATTCCCCACCCACCGCGCGTCACCATATTCAAACAAGCCCGTATCCGCAAACACAACCGTATCGGGCTGATAGGTTCGCAGCGTCTCGATAATTTTCTTGAAGTCGTAGACGTGCCCTGCGCTGCCCGCTCCATCCAGCCAGAACTCCACGAGGTCGCCATAGTTTTGGGCCAGCTCTTCCAACTCCGCGTTGTAATACTTGTCGTACTCCGCCGAATCTTTATACCGCGGCTCGTGGCGATCCCACGGCGAAAGATAGACACCAAATTTCAGCCCGTACTTCCGCGCTGCCCGAGCCACATCGCCTACCACGTCACCCTTGCCGCCCCGCCACGGGCTGCTCTTCACGCTGTAGGCCGTTTGCGCCGTCGGCCACAGGCAAAAGCCATCATGATGCTTCGCCACCAGCACCACATATTTCGCACCCGAAGCGTTTATCGCTTTCATCCACTGGTCGGGGTCGAACTGCGTAGGGTTGAACACCGAAGGGCTCGCCGCACCATCGCCCCACTCCCGATCGAGAAATGTGTTGGTAGAGAAGTGCAGGATGACGCCGAACTCCAGATCCTGCCACGCAACCTGGTAGGGAGCAGGCCTAATGTCCGCGGTCGAATCCTGCGCTGCCGATCTCAGTCCAATGGCGGCCATCGCAATAAGAAGCCATGCAAGCCTCGCGCACTTCCCTGCTCCCATATCCATCGAGCGCTCCTTTAAACATTAATAAATCAAGAGTAGTTTACGCGGCCGCCGGGCAGATGCGTCGCTCTATTCCATGCATCATATATATCGTGCTACGATATATATATGAAACCCGATCTCAGTCATTCGGATCATTTACTCGCTACACTGGCAGAATTTCGATTTGAACTCCGAAAATTCCTCCAGTTCAGCGAAAATGCATCGATCGACGCTGGCCTGCAATCTCAGCAGCATCAACTTCTGCTCCAGGTTGCTGGAGCCGGCGAAGGCACACCTGTGACGATTGCCTATGCTGCGAGCCGTCTCGGTCTCAGGCACAACAGCACTGTCGAGTTGGTCGATCGCTCAGAACGCGAAGGCCTGATCGAAAGGACGATCGACGAGGACGACAAGCGTCGCGCCATCCTCCATGTGACGCGTAAGGGCCGGCAGGTCCTTCACAAGCTCTCTGGCGATCACGCGCGTGAATTGAACGAAATGGCGCCAAGGCTGGTCCGGGCCCTGCGGCGCGTACAGCTTCACGCGGGCGCTTCCGTTGCCCAGGAGGCCTTGTGAGATCCAGGCCCTCAGCCCTCCGCGACTTCACCGTCGATCGGCGCACCTGGTTCATGTCGGCCGTTGCAATCATCATCGGCACCGGTGGAGCAGCACTCGCAGTCCTGTTGCTGAGGGCCATCGCTCTGGCTACGAATATCTTTTTCTATCACCGCCTCAGCATCGCCATGGTCGGCCCCGCGGGGTCGACCGAACCACACGCGTCAGTATTCGTGATTCCAGTCATTGGCGGAATTCTTGTAGGCCTAATGGCGCGCTACGGCACCGACAAGATTCGCGGTCATGGCATTCCCGAAGCCATTGAAGCCATCCTGCTGCGCGGCGCCCGCGTCGAGCCTCGCGTCGCCGTTCTCAAGCCGATCTCTGCCGCCATCGCCATCGGTTCCGGCGGCCCGTTTGGCGCCGAGGGGCCCATCATCATGACCGGCGGAGCCTTCGGTTCCCTTGTCGCGCAGTGGCTGCGCCTCTCGGATGCTGAACGCACGACTCTGCTGGTTGCAGGAGCCGCCGCGGGCATGTCGGCAACATTTGCCGCGCCTATCGCAGCCATCCTCATCGCCGTGGAATTGCTGCTCTTCGAGTGGCGTCCGCGCTCCCTGGTTCCAGTCGCCGTCGCAAGCGTTACCGCGGGCGCACTGCGCATCTGGTGGCTCGGCGCAGGACCTCTGTTTCCCGTTGATCTGCCCTCAAACATTCACCTCCAGCAATCGCTTTTGATCGCCGTTCCACTCGGAATCCTCGTCGGGCTCGCTGCCGCAGGCCTGTCTCGCCTGATGTACGGTCTCGAAGATGCATTTGAGCACTTTTGCGGACGCGTGCACATTCACTGGATGTGGTGGCCCGCCATCGGCGGCGTCGGTATTGGCATCGGTGGATACTTCTTTCCCCGCGGCCTTGGCGTCGGGTACGACAACATCGCCGAGTTACTGCGCGGCAACGCACCCGTTGCGTTGCTGCTTGGATTGGTAATCGCCAAGTCGCTGATGTGGGCCTTCTCGCTCAGTTCCGGGACTTCGGGCGGCGTGCTTGCCCCCTTGTTGATGATTGGCGCAGCGATTGGAGAATCAGCCGCGCATCTCGCGCATCTTCCCGGCCAAACTCAGGCACTATGGGCATTGATGGCCATGGGAGCGATGCTCGCCGGCGCTCTCGGTGTTCCTTTGACTGCCATCTTGTTTTCACTCGAGCTTACGCACGCTCTGCCCGCAGTCCTGCCGTTGGTACTTGCCTGCACTGCGTCGTACCTCGTCACCTCACTCATCATGCCGCGTTCCATTCTCACAGAAAAGCTAGGGCGTCGCGGATATCATCTCTCGCGCGAATACGGCGTCGATCCTCTGGAATTGCTCACTGCCGCCGAAGTCATGTCTGAACTACCGCGGGGCGATGAAGAAAAAATAGGTAGCCCGAATCAGCTCCCGGAGACCTATGTCTTCTCCGACGAAACCTGTCGCGCTGTCGCGGAAGAGATGGCCACTACGGGACTGATGAGTCTGCTGGTCGTCGACCGGGAGACGAACCGCCTGATGGGAACCGTCGGCGCCGCCGAATTGCTCGCCGGCCGCCGACGCGCTGTCCTGCGCGAGTCCGATCGCAGCGTCGCATTTCAATTCGACTTCCGAGGACCTTAGTGCAATTCACTACACCGCGCGCAACGCATCCACGGGGTCTGCCGAAGCGGCGCGAATCGCCGGCAATGCCGACGCAAGCAATGCCACCACGATCATCACGAGAACGCTTCCGAAATAAATCAGCGGGTCAGTAGCGCTGACCTTGAAAAGAAATGCGCTCACGATATGAGAGATGGCAAAAGACCCAACCAGGCCGAGGCCGCAGCCAATCAGCGCAAGCTTCGCGCCAGCCAGCAGAACCAGCCGCGCAATATTGCCGCGCTGCGCGCCGAGCGCCATGCGAATCGCGATCTCCTGCGCGCGAATTGAGATTGAAAATGCGACCACGGCATAAATGCCCGTAATCGCCAGCACAAGTGCCCCGATCGCGAACACGGTGATCAAGTCCGTGTTGAAGCGCCTCGGAGCCTCCACATTCTCAAGCACCGCGGACATCGACTGCACCTGTTGCAAAGGAAGCAGCGGGTCAATGCCTGCAACCGTATCGCTTACTGTCCGAATGATCTGATCTGCAGGCAGCGTTGAACGAGTAACGATGAATCCAGCAGCTGGATTCAGAAGATTTGCTGAGGGTTTCACCCCCTCCAGTATCGCCGGTTGTTCGAGTGGGAAATACCATTGGTCCTCATCGGGAGTATCGAGAGCGCCAATCTTCGTATTGGCCACCACTCCAACAATCGTTGCCCATGGCAGCCCCTTGTTTGGATTGCCGACGTGCATGCGTTTTCCAATCGCGCTCTGCCCCGGCCAGTAATGATCTGCCATCGAACGATTGACAATGGCCACCAGCGGCGCATCGGCGCGATCCCTTGCGTTGAAGGTTCGCCCCTCCAGCAATGCAATACCCAACGACTTGAAGTAGTCGCCATACACTGAGCCGAATGTCGCGAACTGCAGCTTCCATCCCTCGGCAGGCTGGCCTTCGATGGTGTACGCCGCTCGCCCGAATGAGTCCGACCCGGGCACAAGATTGCTGATGCCCACGTCGACAATGCCCGGCTTGCTCGACAACCGGGCAACAACCTCGCGATTGAAATTGTCGAACGCGGAGTAAGTCTTGTATGCGTTCAAAGGCAATTGAAACTCGGCAACCAGTACCCGATCCGGCTTGAATCCCGGATCGACCGCGAGCATCTTCTTATAGCTGCGCAGGAAAGCGCCGCAGGTCGTCAGCAAAACCAGCGCAATCGCAATCTCTGCCGCAATCAGACTGGAACGAAGCCACGCATGTGTCCGGCCGCCCGAACCAGACCTCGATCCTTCCTTAAGCGTATCGGTAATGTTGGCGTTCACCGCGGCGAATGCCGGTGCCATGCTTGAAACAATCCCACTCACAATCGCAAGCACAAGCGCGAAAGCCGCAACGCCGCCATCAATTGAAACAGAATCGATACGCACAATCGAATCCGGCAAAAAACCGAGCGAGGTGCGGATTGCAATGGCAGCCAACGCAAAGCCGAGCAGCGCTCCCGCCGTGCTCAGAACAAGACCCTCGACCATCGATTCCCGAATGATCTTCGATGCCCGCGCTCCCAGCGCGAGCCGCAAGGCAGACTCACGGCGGCAGCGAATGGCGCGCACCAGCAGCAGCACCGCAACATTCACGCATGCAATCAGCAACACGATTGCGACCGCGACAAATAGAGCGCGCAGAATCGGCTTCGTCTCGCCGACAACGTAATCATGCATCGGAGCGACATCTCCGCGAATACGAATCTGCGACATCGTGGCCGGGTAGTTACGCATGATCTCGTGGGCCACTCGGTCCGCATCCTGCGCGGCGGCCGCTAGAGTTACACCGTCTTCGAGACGCGCCACAATGTGATATCCAAAAAATCCCGCCGCCAGCTCCGAAAGCTCATCGGTCGTCAAGCTCAGTGGTACCCACAGCTGCGCCTCGTTCAGCCGTCCTGCATCGAGAGGAAAATCGAAACTGCGTGGCATCACCCCGATGATCGAGTACGCCTTGCGATCGAGTTCAATCGCGGAGCCCAGCACCCTCGGATCTCGATGAAAACGATTCTGCCACAGTGCATCGCTGATGATCGCTACGGGTTGATGCCCGTAGTCTTCCTGCCGATTGAATACGCGCCCGAGTTGCGGATGCACTCCAAGCGTGGCGAACACGCTCGCAGTCATCCTGGCGCCGGAAATCTCCTCAGGAATTTGCCCACCTGACAGTTCGTACGTGCTGAGCGCATATCCACCCATCGAGGAAAAAGCGCTCGTGGACCTTGCATAGGTGCCGATGTCGCGCGCTGTCACCGTTGTATTCACACCGTTCCCGATATGATCGCCCAGCATCACGAGTCTCTCGGGCTGAGGAAATGGAAACGGCCGCAGCACGATTCCTTCCACCAGCGAAAACACTGCCGTCGTGGCTCCAATGCCCAGCGCCAGGGTCAGTACGACGGTCACGGTGAAGCCGGGCGACTTGCGCAACTGCCGCAGCGCTATGCGAATTTCCTTGAGGATGACATGCATCGTGTTTCCCTTTGACGGCCCGTCCGGATCCGCATTCTGAGATCGTAGAGCAACGAACGTCACCTAAAAAGCTCGACTCCGCAAGTCATCTCGAGTGAGCTCGAACTCACAACACTGCCGTCTTGGGGTTCCTCGTTTCGTATCCCGTTTTCCGGCCTCCGGTGGTAGCCTTCCCATGGACTAAAAACAGAGGAGAAATCCGTGCGTACTTCTTTTTTGCTTCACTTCGCCGCAATCGGGTTCGTCATCGCTTCAACCATCGGGATATCTGCACAGACGCAGGCCATGACACATGCGCAGGAGCAGCCGCTTCTGGAATCTGCAGCGCCGCCCGTCGCCCAACACATACCGCGAGAGGCCGGCGACAATCCGGTTGCGGATCCAAGGGCCATTGTCGTGATAGGCAACGCAAGATTCACAGTTCTCACGCCCGAGTTGATTCGCATGGAGTGGGCCGCGGATGGCAAGTTTGAGGACCACGCCTCCTTCGTATTCATCAACCGGCGCCTGCCCGTTCCCGAGTTTTCAAAGGATGAAGCGGACCACAAGCTCACCATCAAGACCTCCGCCCTCACACTCATATACGACGGATCGGCGGGACAGGACGGTCGGTTCACACCCGAAGATCTCTCCATCCAACTCACCGTCGAGGGCAAGCCAGTCACATGGCATCCAGGCGAAACCGACTCTGAAAACCTGCAGGGCACAACGCGTACGCTCGATGGCGCGCTGGGCTCCAAAACCCGCGAGCCCATCGAACAGGGCCTCGTCTCCCGTTCCGGTTGGGCGCTCGTAGACGACTCCACACGACCGCTTTTCGATTCCGCAAACTTCAGCTTTAAAGAAGGCGAGAAGAGCCCGTGGCCCTGGGTCATGGAACGCCCCGCCGGCGAGCGCCAGGATTTGTACTTCTTCGGATACGGCCACGACTACCGCAAGGCTCTCGGCGACTACGTCAAAGTCGCCGGCCGCATTCCAGTTCCGCCGCGCTTCGCCTTCGGCACATGGTGGTCGCGCTACTGGGACTACAGCGATCAGGAGATCGAAGAGATCATTCGCGGCTTCCACGAGAACTCCACACCGCTCGATGTCTTCGTCATCGACATGGGCTGGCACATCAGCATGGAACAACTGAAAGCGATGGGATATGGCGATAAAAACAACGAAGATCAGTCGCACCATTTCCTGGGCTGGAGCGGGTACACATGGAACAAAGAGCTCTTCCCTGACCCGGAAGGATTTCTGGATCGGCTGCATGCGAATCATTTGAAGACCAGCCTCAATCTTCATCCCGCTTCCGGAATCCAGCCGTGGGAAGCATCGTACCCGGCGATGGCGAAGGCGATGGGCATCGACCCCGCAACAAAGCAGTATGTTCCCTACGACATCACCAACAAAAAGTTTGCAGAAAACTACTTCAAGCTCGTCCTTCATCCGCTTGAGAAGCAGGGCGTCGACTTCTGGTGGCTCGACTGGCAGCAGGAACAGTCCACGAATATGCCCGGCGTGAAGCCGACTTGGTGGATCAACTACGTCCAATTCACTGACCAGGAACGCGAAGGCAAACGCCCCATCCTCTTCCACCGCTGGGGTGGCCTCGGCAACCACCGCTATCAGATCGGTTTCTCCGGCGACACCGTCTCTGTCTGGGATTCGCTGGCCTTCCAGCCATGGTTCACCGCAACCGCAGCAAACGTAGGCTACGCCTACTGGAGCCACGATATCGGCGGCCACATGCCCGGCGCAGTCGATCCGGAGTTGTTCACACGCTGGGTCGAGTTCGGCGCATTCAGCCCCATCCTGCGCACCCACACCACCAAGAATCCGGAGTCGGAACGGCGCATCTGGGCCTATCCTGAACCTTACTCGTCCATTCTTCGCGCAACCTTTCAGTTGCGCTACGCTTTGCAGCCTTACATCTACACTGAAGCGCGACGCACCTACGACACCGGCGTAGCGTTTTTGCGCCCGCTCTACTACGATTGGCCCGAAGCTAACGAAGCCTACGATAACAAGGATGAATATCTCTTCGGAGACCAGATGCTGGTTTCGCCGATTGTGACTCCAGGCGACAAAACTTCAGGTCTGGCGTCAGAGAAGGTTTGGCTGCCAAAGGGCGAATGGATCGAGTGGCCGACCGGTAAGCACTTCACCGGCCCGACTTCCGTCGATCGCAGCTTCTCGATCGAGCAGACGCCGGTTTATCTCAAGTCTGGCGCTATCGTGCCCATGCAACCGGAGATGAGCTACACCGGCGAAAAGCCCATCGATCCCCTCATCGTCAATGTATGGCCGCTCGAACCCGGCACTACTTCGAGCTACACGCTTTACGAAGACAATGGTGTCGCCGAAGAATATCAACACGGTGTCTTCACGCACACGCCCATCGAGGTTGCGCAATCCGGCGACACGCTGCACGTTGAGATAGGCCCGGTCGAAGGCAGCTTCTCCGGCATGCTCAAAGATCGTGGCTACACCCTGAAACTGCCGGCGGACTGGCCGCCCGCATCGGTCACGGTCAATGGCGTTGCCGTCAAGCAGGCTGGTCCAACCGGCAAAGGTGGCTGGAGCTTTGATGGCAACTCGCTTACGACCATCATTCCGGTGGAGCGCCTGAGCACCTCATCGAAGGTCACGATCGAAGTCCGCCGTGCTGCCGGTCTCACTGCCCGCCGCACAGAACTCGACGGCTTCAATGGGACGATGGCGCGCTTCCGCGAAACCTACAACGCGCTCAACACGACCCCGCCGGTGGCCGCTCCTCCTGACATCCTGATCGATGCGATGCAGACAGGAGACCGCCTCGGCTATCATCCCGAAACCGCCCAGAAGGAGATCGAGCACTTCCACGAAGTAATGCCGAAGGCGCTCGCCGCCGTGAATACCGCGGTCAGCGAAGGACAAAAACGTCTGGAAGGGTTCGCTCAGCACCCGCCGCGGCACGAAGAAGGTGTAACCGACATGAAGGCCGAAATACAGAAACGTTCCGACGCACTAGCCCGCGCCGAAAAACTTGCCAGCGACGCCGGCAAGTAGCAACCGAAGCAGTAACAACGGGGCCGTGGACAATCATCATCCCGGTCCCGTTATCTCGCGAATCTAGCCCGCGTCTTCGCTCAAATCAATCGAGATCAATCGTGATGTTCGCCCGAGCAGCATGGCCCCGCTTTCACAGTCTGCGGCTGCTCATATTTCTGGTTCGGATCGACAAAGTATCCGCCATCATACTTATCGTGATGGCGAACCCACGCCATTGAGAATGCCAGACCATCCTCATCCCGTCCCTTAGGCACGAGGTCGAGAAAGTTATAAGTGCCAACCAGGATGTCGAGCCCGCGTGCATACGTCGAATACGTGTGGTAGATCTCGCCGTCCGTGTCTTTGAAAAATACGCTCGCTCCCGGCCGTTCCTCACTTGGAAAGCTCGTGATGGCGTAGTTGTAATCGGCCGTCCCGGTTCCCCTTTCCGCAGGCGTTGCCGAAACGTGATAGTCGAAATTGAAGTCCGAACCAAACGACGATGCCCAGTGGAATTTCCATCCCATGCGCTTCTTGAATGCATCGATCTCCGCGTACGGAGCGCGCGAAACCACGCCGAGCGTCACGTCGCGATGCGCCAGGTGAATTGTCATCCCATCGAACCCGTCCGAGATATACGAGCAACTCGGACACCCTGCCGCCCACCCCGGGCCAAGCATGAAGTGATAGATCAGCAGCTGGCTCCGCCCGTCAAAGAGATCGCCAAGCGTCTCCTTTCCACGGGGTCCTTCAAATACATACTGCTTCTCAACCTTCTCCCAGGGCAATTCGCGCCGCTGCCGGCTGAGTTCGTCCCGCAGCCGCGTAAATTCCTTTTCCTTCGCAAGAAACTCCTTGCGCGCTTCAATCCAATCGCTGTGCGAAACTACCTTCGACAGCTTCGGGGCCGTGGTCATCGTGGCCATGTTGATCCTCCTTCGTGTCGTTAGCTTTCATGAATGTTTTTCGATTTGCTCTCCGCATCAGCTTGCCGGTAAAGAGCGCTGCAACGCCGCCGGTCCCGGAGGCGCTCGCCGCCACCACCGCAGCGGTCGCAAGGCAAAACGGGCACATGGTTTCCTCCGAATCAATCCCTCTGCATGAACAGCGGTGGCTCGTCCGCACTCGGTCCCCAACTCGCAGGTACCGGAATATTCAGCATCCGCAGGTAGACGCTGAACTGGCCGCGATGCTGGTAAACGTGGCTGAACATTACGTCGCGCAGGAACTGCCAACGAGGCTGCGCCAGCACCTCCTGCTCGGCCGCGACAAGCCGCCAGATTTCATCCATCGCCGCATCGTCGATTGTCGGGAGAATCTCGCGAACGATAGTGACACTCTCGTCGAACTTCTCGAGGATTTCGCCGCAGCTCGCCGCCTGGTGAAACGACGCAAATTCCGGGGCCTGCGCCGGATTCGTCTGCGCGAAACGCACAACGCCCCCCGGTGTAGACGCGATGTGGTACGCCAGCTGCCCCGCGGTCATCGACTTCTCATGCGGCTTCCAAGTGAGCTTGTCTTCAGGCAACCGCTCAAGAAACCGGCGTGTGATCGGCGCTTGCGTTTCAAACTCTTCGAGAAATGCCTGCGCAATAGAATCGGCGATTAGTGCTTGTGTTACTGACATGGGGACCTCCTTGTGTCCGGGGGAAAACCTAGTTGCCTTCGATCGTCCAGCAGTTCAGGATTACTTCGTGATCGAACCTTCCGCGCGCTCGCGCACTTTGCCGTGGATGTAGCTCCATCCACCCACCACGCCCTTGCGGTGATCGTCCTGCACAAGTCCAAAACCGGAGTGACGAAACTTGATCAGCGTTCCACCCGGCTCTTCACTCAACCTGTATTGCACGTTGTTGGCCACCGGGTGCGACATCATCAGCGGTCCGCAAAACTCCAGCAGCGTCGGCCGTTTGATGGCTTGCACGTGCGCCCAGAAGTGTCCATTATCGGCGCCGAGATCGCGATACCAGCGCCCTCCCGGCCACGCCTCCAGCACCATCGGCATCGCGCGGCCCTCTCCAACTTCGTTGCCGTGACCCAGTTGTTCAAGCAGCGCCGCGAACGTATCTTCCAACGACGCATGCACGTGAATCTCCTGCTCCACGAGCAGTGTCAGATCCTCAATAGCGGTAGTAGCGTTTACGATCATTGATCCTCCTTTGTGTCTGGGAATTTGCCTGTTTCAGTTACCTTGCGGGCAGCCGCAAGCTTCTCGGCCCGCTCCTTCACGCGATTCAACTGGTGGCTCCAGTAGCGTTCAAACTCCGACGCCCATTCATGCAACGGCCGAATGCCCTCGGCATTGGTCTTGTAAAACTTCTGCCGCCCGTTGCACCGCATCCTCACCAGTCCCACGTCCCGCAGTACCCTCAGGTGCTTCGAAACCGAAGGCTGGTCGACGCGAAGCACAGCAACAATCTCGTTCACCGAGTGCTCGCGGTCTGCCAGCAGCAGCAGAATCTCACGCCGCCGCGGCTCCGCTACTGCATTGAACGCATCCGAGGTTGTTGCCGCTCGAGCCATGATGAAATCAAATATATTCCTATATGGGCATATGTCAAGCGCAAATTTTGCCGATTCCTTCAATTTGGGCACATTGGCGCCACGGGCGGTTCTGAGCTAACCTGCCCGCACGTTGTAGTTTGTGATTTGGGGGATGTGATGTTCCGCGCAACCCGACCGATGGTCCTCGCAGCTATCCTGCTCTCCAGTTTACCGGCGCCTTGCCAAGTCCCGCAGAGGATTCCGAACATATTCGACAAATTCACTCCTGAACAGTTGAACGCCATTAACGAATCCAGACGGCTCGCGCAGGAAGAGCTCAATCGACAATCCGCCGTGTTCAAAACGCCAAATATCGCGATTGCACTCGAAGCTCGTTTTTACTTGATCGCAATCGGGAAAATCATCAGCGTTCAATTGCCCGATGCCTCGACCCCCAAAACAGTCGTTCGATTTCACGTTGAGCAACTGATACGTGGTGATGGCCCGGTCGCCGATTTTGACGTTGAATCTCAATGGAAACTGACGCTTCCATCACAAAGCGATGTACCCATTCCCGAGGTTTCCAATTACAGACCGACAGCATTGGATCTCTCCGAGCCGGAAATGGGTGATCGCTTCATTTTGGGTTTTACTCTCGCTTACAAAAGCGACAGGTTCGTCTTTGTTCCCGGCGTGATTAGCTTGCAGGACCCCAGTCAGACCGATCTAATCGCCGATATGCAGCGGTTCCTCACCATCGATTCCAGCGCCGATCGATCCGGATTTACACCCTATCTCGCCGCGCTGGAAGATAAAGCTCCATGGATTCGCGACATTGCGGTGCATCGCCTGACATCGTCTGAGGCTTGCAATGCATCCTCGATTTGCACCGAGAAGTTTTCGGAGTAAGTAAATCGACAGATCAGCAGCGACTTGCCGAACGAGCGTCAACAGGCAGTCGACTGGCTCATTTGGGTTGATTCAGTCTCTCGCAGTGGAGGCCCGCGAAAAGGCACCGTTGATGGTCTGCCTATTCTCCCTGACTCCAAAATCCGCGCTCTCTTCAATAAGGCGATTGAAGACCCCAATGTCTCCATCGGAGATCTGGCATACGAATATCGCGAGCAATTCGATTTCTACCGAACCAGATCTCCAGGCAACTGCTTTGCTATCGTTCCCTCGTTACGCAAGTCCACGCAATATAGCTCAGGAGAAGCCAATCCTGTCCCGGCTTTATTTCCTTTGAACTACACCTATGGATGTATGGCGCCGAGAGACTCCTTTCGCTGAGATCCCCGGCATCCTGAGCGAAAACTTTCTGGTGAATTCTTCCCAACCGAAATGAAAGCGTTTGCAGCCCCTCTCCCAATCAATTACGATTCCCGCGTATGAAAACACGCCATTTTGTCCTTCCTGCAATTCTCGCCTTTGCCTTCCCTCTTCTCTTTGCCCAGGCGCCTTCTCCATCCTCCGATCCCCTCGCACCCACACAGGACGTGAAATCCGCCGAGCAGATCGATCGCGAATGGCAGCAGTCAGTCAGCAAGTACGACACGGAGCGCAATCGCCTTCTCGCAGAAGCCGATCGCCAGGCGCACGACGGTCCCTATCGTCCCGATTGGGCAACGCTGATCAAGTATCAGCAGCCACAGTGGTATAAGGACGCGAAGTTCGGCATCTTCATCCACTGGGGCGTCTACTCCGTTCCCGCCGCCGAGAATGAGTGGTACCCGCGTAACATGTACGACCCCAAAAACGGCGCCTATAGAAACTTCAAACAGCACTACGCGAATGGCGACGATGCAAAAGGTTATAAGGATCTGATCCCGCTCTTCCGCGCCGAGCACTTCAACGCCACCGAGTGGGCACAGCTCTTCAAAGCATCCGGCGCGCAATACGTCGTCCCTGTTGCCGAGCACCACGACGGCTTCTCCATGTACGACTCGCACCTCTCTGATTGGACCGTCGTAAAAATGGGTCCGAAGCGCGACACGCTCGCTGAACTCGCTGCCGCCGCACGCGCTGAAGGCCTGCATTTCGGACTCAGCTCGCACCGCGCCGAGCACAACTTCTTCTACTCCTTCGGCCGCACCACCCGCTCCGACGTCAACGATCCGAAGTACGCTTCGCTCTATGGCCCGGCTCATCAATGGTTCGCCGCACCCGGCGACGCCCACGGACTCGACGACGACTGGACCTACGTCAGCGACGCCTGGACCCGCGACTGGCTCGCCCGCGATACCGAACTCGTCGAGAAATACAAACCGGAGATTGTCTACTTCGACTGGTGGATCGGCCAACCCAACTTCCGCCGCGCCGTCACTGAATTCACGGCCTTCTACTACAACTTCGCCGCAGCAAACGGCTACACAGGCGTCATCGACTTCAAGGATTACTCGCTCAACTGGAAGTCCGGCACGCGTGACTTCGAACGCGGCCAGCAGGATCACATCATCGCCGACCACTGGCAGACCGACACCTCCATCAGCAACGCATCCTGGGGATATATCGAGCACGACACCTTCAAGTCTCCCGAATTCTTGGTCCATCAGCTCATCGATATCGTCAGCAAAAACGGCAACCTGCTGCTCAACTTCGGCCCGCGCTCCGACGGCACGGTCCCTGATCAAGTTCGCGCCACGCTGCTCGAGATGGGCGCATGGCTCAAAGTCAATGGCGAAGCCATCTACGCCACTACGCCGTGGAAGATTTTTGGCGAAGGACCGACCGAGGTAAAAGGCGGCGCTTTCCACGACACCGATGTAAAGCCCTACACGCCCGCCGACTTCCGCTTCACGGCAAAAGGAGATACCGTCTACGCCATCGGCATGGCATGTCCCACCGACGGAAAAGCAGCCATCCACGCGCTCGGCAGCGCGCACGAGGGAAACTCTATGCCTATCGCCAACGTCGAGCTCCTTGGTTCGACAGAGAAAGTAAGCTTCACGCAGACTGCGGATGCTCTCAACGTGACGCTACCTTCCAGCGCCGCATGCAAATACGCATACACGCTGAAATTGATGCGGGCCGGAAAATAGAACGAAAGATTGGCGCTCGTCCAATGCGTTATAGAAGCCTCGGAGTTCTCGACCAGCCATGAAGCAGGGTCGTCGTTTTTTCTTGAAGTCGCTCGGTTTGGGAACAGCAGGCGGGCTGCTGCTGCGCCCGGCGCGAAGTTCCGCGATCCTCGAACACACTGCAGACATCGCGCACGATCCGCTCCGGCCTGAATATCATCTGCTCCCGCCGCACAACTGGATGAACGACCCCAACGGGCCCATCTGGTGGAAGGGGCAATATCATCTCTTCTATCAGCTCAATCCGCACGCCGCCGTATGGGGCGACATGCACTGGGGCCACGCCATCAGCTCTGACATGGTCCACTGGCATCATCTGCCCATCGCGCTCGCGCCCACTCCCGGAGGTGCCGACAGCGAGGGTTGCTTCAGCGGATCCGCCGTAGTTTTCGACGGCAAGCCCACCTTCATCTACACCGGCGTGCAGAATGCGCCACCATCAGAAACCACGATTCACGATGGCAACGATAAGCTCCGCGAGACGCAGATGCTAGCCACCGCCGAAGACGACGAGCTGCTCCATTGGAAAAAGCTCAACACCCCCATCATCGCAACACCGCCGCAGGGCATCTACGTCACCGGCTTTCGCGACCCTTGCCCGTGGCGCGAGGGCGACACCTGGTATCTAGGCATCGGCTCCGGCGAGCGCGGTATCGGCGGCTGCGTCCTGCTCTATCGCTCCCGCGATCTGCGCCACTGGGAATACTTGCACAAACTTGTTCAGGGCAAACCAAACGGCAAGGTCGCCGTCAATCCCTGCGACAGCGGCGAGATGTGGGAGTGTCCTGACTTCTTTTCCATAAACGGTCGTCATTGCCTCCTCTACTCCACCGAGAACCAGGTCTTCTGGACAACTGGCGAATACGATTCTCTCCGTCACCACTACATCCCCATGCGCACCGGCGTGCTAGATCATGGCCCCGCCTATTACGCTCCTAAGAATTTTCTGGCACCCGACAACCGCCGCATCCTCTGGGGATGGCTCCGCGAAACGCGGCCCGAAGCCGAATTTGCCGCCGCTGGATGGGCCGGCGCCATGTCGCTTCCGCGTGTACTCAACGTGAACAAAGACGGCGAACTTGAGATGAATCCCGCCGTCGAAGTTGAAAACCTGCGCGGCGCTGAGGAGTCAGCGACGTTGCAACCTCGCGCTCCACGCAAGCAAACCCTGACCGCATTCCGAAAAGAGCTCCTCATCCCAATCGGGGACACGAAGCCGAAGGTCGCAGTTCGCATCCTCACGCAGGGCAGTGTTGTCTGGGAACTGCTGGTCGATGCTTCTGCGCATCTTGTCACGTGCGGCAGCGTAAAATTCGCACTCCCTCCGCAACCCAAATCCGACGATGTGCTTCGCATCTTCATCGATGCATCGGTGATCGAGTGCTTTATCGCCGACCGCGAAGCGCTCACCAGCCGCTTCTACGCCCTGGAGCCCGGCAAAACCGAACTCGAGATCGAGTTGCTGACGGGAACAAGCCTGAAAGTCAGACAATGGCCGCTCGCAGCCATCTCTCCCGACCGCCTTACGACCTGAGAATCCTCGTCCATTCCGGATTCGCTCAGTTATAGTGGGCCAAGCACCATTCCCCACCTCAAAGGACACGTCAATGCCCCTGGACCGTCGAGGTTTTCTCGCTGCCTGCAGCCGCGCGGGCATCACATCTGCCCTGTTCCCCGGAGTCCTGTACACGCTTGCATCCCAGGCCCAGGAGCCAGCGTACATGGATCAATCAAAGCCGCCGAAAATCACATCTGAAATGATCGATCAAGCTGCAATCATCGCCGGCATCGGTCCATTCACCGACGAGCAGAAGAAGATGATGAGCGAGGGGCTCACCGACAACAACGGCTCCATCAAGGCCATTCGTAAACTCAACCTGTCCAACTCTGTTGCACCAGCCTTCGTCTTTCATCCTCTCCCGGCGGAAGCTGAAGAGCCAAAGGTTAGGCAAGAGCTAAATCGCCCAATGCCGTGGCAACCGGTTTCAAATGTCACTGCCCCATCCAACATCGAAGATCTCGCCTTCGCCTCTGTCAGCAAGCTCGCCAGTCTTATCCAGGCGCGCAAAATTACCTCCCTTGCACTCACCCAGATGTATCTTGCTCGCCTCAAGCGCTACGATCCGAAACTGCACTTCGTCATCAACCTCACAGAAGACCGCGCTCTCGCCCAGGCAAAACAGGCCGACGCCGAAATCGCCGCAGGTAAATATCGCGGCCCGCTGCACGGCATTCCCTGGGGCGCGAAAGATCTGCTCGCCGTCAAAGGCTACCCAACGACCTGGGGAGCGGGCGGCTTGGAGCACCAGACCTTCGACGAAGACGCAACCGTCGTCAAGCGGCTCGATGCTGCCGGAGCGGTGCTTGTTGCAAAGCTCACACTCGGTGCGCTGGCCATGGGCGACAAATGGTTCGGCGGCCAGACCCGCAATCCATGGAATCTCGCGCAGGGATCGAGCGGATCATCGGCTGGACCCGCGAGCGCCGTTGCGGCCGGGTGCGTCGGCTTCGCCATCGGATCAGAAACGCTCGGCTCTATCAGTTCGCCGTCCACGCGCTGCGGTACCACCGGCTTGCGCCCAACCTTCGGCTTCGTTCCGCGCACCGGCGCCATGGCCCTCAGTTGGACGATGGACAAGCTCGGGCCCATCGCCCGCTCCGCCGAAGATTGCGCGCTGGTTCTCGGCGCAATCCATGGCCCCGATGGCCAGGATACCTCCGTGCATCGCGCTCCCTTTGACTGGAACCCCGGCATCGATATCCACGCGCTGCGCGTCGGCTATCTCCAAAGCGATTTCGATCAGCCGCCGCCCTTCAAGCTTCCTCCGCCGCCGGCCGGTGAAACTGCGGAACAGAAAGCGGAGCGCGACAAACGTGAAGCTGCGCGCACAGCCGCACGCACTCGCCGCGACTACGATCGCCGCTACGATTTAGCCGCGCTCGATGCGCTCCGTTCCATGAGCATCAACATCACCGCAGTGGATTTGCCCAAACTTCCCTACGGCGCAATGGTGCCTCTCCTCACCGCCGAGGCTGCCGCGGCATTCGACGACCTCACGCTGAGCGGCCGCGACCACCTGCTTACCGAACAGGGCCCGGAAGACTGGCCAAACGCCTTTCGCGTCGCTCGCTTCTATTCGGCGGTCGATTACATTCAGGCAAATCGCGCCCGCACCCTGGCCGTTCAGCAAGTCTCCGCACTCTTCGACAAGGTCGACATCATCGTGGCGCCCTCCGGCGGTGTGCAACTCCTCGCAACAAACCTCACCGGCCATCCCGCTCTCATCGTTCCCAACGGACTGCGCGGAAGCGATGCGCCCACGCCACCAAAAACCGATGACGGCGAAAATGACAATATCGGTGGACCCATCACACCGGTCTCCATCACCTTTCTCGCCGGGCTCTATCAGGACGCCAAACTCGCCGCCTTCGGCAACGCATATCAGCAGGCCACAGGCTTCAACAAGCTGCACCCCAAACTGGACTAGGCCTCGAACTCACATCCACCGCTTCGAGTGAATCCATTCATTCCTGGATTTCATTCCAAGCTTTCACTCCAGGCTTCGCCCGATCACGTGCCGCTGTCCTGTATCTCCTCAGTTCGATTGTGGCTTATCTGCGGGCGGTGTCGTCGTACTCACCGGTGGCGGAGTCCCCGCCGGCTTTGTTGGCGGAGCCGTCCCCGCAGGCGTTCCCGGCGCATTCGGGTGCGGCATCATCCGCATCGGCTGGCCATTCGGTCCGTTCCCCGGCCGGAACTGCGGCGCGGGCATGTCGCTCACATCCACGAGCTCAATATCAAATATCAAGTCCGCTTTGGGGGGAATCCCGGGATTCGCCGGATTCGGTCCTGGCCGGCCACGTGCGCCGTACGCAAGCTGCCACGGGATGAACAACCGCCGCTTCCCCCCGATCCTCATCCCCGCAAATCCCTGATCGAAGCCCGGAATCACGCGTCCAAATCCCTGGGGAAAACTGATGGGCTCCCCATCATTCATCTTGGGCTTCCCATCCGCGTCCATCTCCGGCTTGCCGTCTTTCCCCATCACCGGAGCCTTGTGGTCATAGGACGAATCGAACTTGTGCCCGTCCGCTGCAAGCCAGCCAGTATAGTTCACCTTGTAGATCTTGTCGGGCTCGGCTTCTGCACCTGTGCCGAGAGTGATGTCCTGGTACCGCAAGGCAAATGCGGTCTTTATTTCTCCCGAAACCGGCGCGACTCCAGGAGGCAAGGTGTCCCCAAGTGCTGGTGGTAACTTGGGGGGCTGAACCTGCGTCGTTTTGGGATGCTGGCAGCCGACGATGCCCAGGGCGCAAGCGCCAGAAATTACGAATGCGATGAATTGTTTCATTGCGAAGAAGGGCTCCGATTTGTTCTCATCGGGAGTGTAACAGGCGCTCCACACCCCTCCGAGCCGCCGGTATTCCCGAAAATCTTATGGGGGCTTTATGCCCCAATCGCTACAGTGACTCATGGTCCAACCCTTACTTCAGCTTCTTCATCTTTCTTGGCTGCCCGCCGCATCCTTCCTTGCAGGCGTTCTCAACTCCATCGCCGGCGGCGGATCATTCCTTTCCCTTCCAGCTCTCTTTGACAGCGCGGCCGCCCTCGGCATCGGTGCAATCACCGTTCAGGCCACAAACACGGTAGCCCTGTGGCCGGGCCAGTTGACCGGCCTTATCGCCTTCCGCAAGGAACTGCATGAATACGGCTGGGAGTTGCTTCCCCTCGGCATCGCATCCGGCATTGGCGGATGGTTCGGTGGCTTCCTGCTACTCCGGACCGGGAACCTCATGTTCCGCCAGTTGCTGCCATGGCTTCTGCTCTTTGCGGCCATCATGTTTGTGCTGAGCTTTCCCCTCGGGCGATGGCTCCAAACCCGCTCCGGCGGCAAGCGCCACAATACCCTTCTCATCGTCGGAATGGTCATCGTCAGCGTGTACGTCGGATACTTCGGCGCGGGTGGCGGATTCCTCGTCATGGCGCTCTTTGGCATCTGCGGCGTTCACGACATCCACGAGATGAATGCACTGAAAGTGCTCACCGCGGCAGTTTCCATCGGAATCCCGGCCGTTTCGTTCATTCTTGCGGGCCGCGTCCATTGGAGCTTCTGCCTGGAGATGGCCTTCCTGGCGGCACTCGGCGGCTACGTCGGCGCGCACTACAGCCGCTTGATCAACCAAGCCATCATGCGCAGAACAGTCGCCGCCATCGGCTTCATGACCGCCGCCTACTTCTTTGTCCAGAACTACGCCGTCCACCCGATTCGTTGATCGCGCGACTTCGAAAGCTAGTTCGAAACCCGTGTCTCTGATCCCTTGGCCATCGTCGTCCAGTGCACATTGTCCGGCGAAAACTCCTGCGCGTAGTCAATCTGATTCGCGCCAGTGAAGACGTTCACCACGTGGAAAAACATCGTCGTGTCGCCCTGTGTCACCTGCCAGGGAAACGTCCAGATGTTCCCCTGGATCTGCAGTTTCCCAGAGCCCGCCGTCCCGCCACCCTGCGGAATCTGATACGTCGTGTACATCTTGTCCTTGTCGTTGTACGTAAAGATCAGCAGCGCCTTCGAGTCCCCGTCGACATACTGGTTGCATGCCACGTACGCGCCGCTCTTCCAGCAATCGTTGCGCAGCGTCTTGTCCTCTTTGCCGGCCTGGCTATAAGCGGTTGCAAAGTGCTCGCCATGCACCTTCCATGTCCCTGCATACGCCACGATCGCATCAACGCCCCCGGCTGGTCCTGAAGCCGATTGCTGCGGAGCCTGCGTTGCCGAAGACTGTGCGGTGGCAACTCCTGTCAGGCACAATGCAATTCCAATCGCGATACACAATGAATTACAACGCATGAATCTCCACCTCCGCTTCCGATGTCATAGTAATCCGCGCCTGAACGCAGCATAAGTAATCAACTTGATTGCGCCAGAATCCCCGCCAGCAGCGCCGTGCGCGGCGCAAGATGGTCCAGCACGACGGACTCATGGCTCGCATGCGCGCCCTCGCCAACCGCTCCCATCCCGTCGAGCGTGGGAATGCCCAGGGCCGAAGTGAAATTGCCATCTGAAGCCCCGCCGGTTGACGCTTCATCAAGGACGAAGCCAGCCTCTTTCGCAAGCCCGTGGGCCTGCGCGAACAGCCTCGCCGTGCCGCGCGTCCGCACCATCGGCGGCCGATTGATTCCCCCCGTCACAGCAAGGGCGCACCGCTTATCTGCAGCTTTAAGAGCCGCGAATTTGCGCTCGATCCGCAAGCTGTCCGAAATCTTTGCAATGCGCACATCCACCTCGGCAAACGCTTCGGCGGGGATCACGTTGGTCTTGCTTCCGCCGCCGGCCACACCCACGCTTACCGTCAGACCGCGCTTCAAGTCGGTCCAGTCGCTCACAGTTTCAATTACCCGCGATAACTCCTGCAGCGCGTTCGCGCCTTTTTCGAAATCGACGCCGGCGTGTGCAGCCACTCCACGAATATCGATCCGCCAGTTCCCTGTTCCTTTGCGCGCCGTCTTGTAAGCCAGCCCCTGCGCCGGCTCCAGCACAAACACCGCGGCACAATCGCCCGCAACCTTCTCCGTAATTGGCCGTGATATCGGACTGCCGATCTCTTCGTCGCTATTCAGCAGCAAAATCACCTCGCGATGCAGCATCTCCGCCTCGGCCAGCATCTCGATCGCCGTCAGTGCCATCGCCACGCCAACTTTCATGTCCAGCGCGCCCGGTCCCCACAAACGCCCGTCGGCTATGCGCCACGGCATGGTGCGCAACGTACCGATCGGCCACACTGTGTCGAGGTGCCCCAGCAGCAGGATTGGTTTCCTTCCACCGCCCTTGCCGCGCGGGCCGAACCGCATCTCCAGCACGTCGCCGTACTTGCGCTGCCGGTGCAGCTTGGTGTTCCCGCCCAGCCCACGCCCGGCTTCGGCTGCGAGTGCCGCGCAGGCATCCACACCCGCCTTCACATCCGACGGTGACTCAACCAGCACAAGCCTATGAGCAAATTCGACCAGCGCGGGCTGTTTGCGGCGCGCGCCGGCCAACAATGCGCGCATGGGGACTTCGCTATCAAGGGGTTGTACTGTTCGCGGGTTCACAGGTATTCAGTCTAGAGGCCCACACCCTTCACAGCAATTGTGCTCGGGCCGGCCCGCAACAATCCGGGACGCACACACAAATCGCCGAGAGTCTTTTACGATGGCATCAGAGGGATCTTTTGAAGACAAGCACTCTCAAACTTCTGTTCGTCGCGACTGCATCCGCAACCGCTGCGCTCCTCCCGTTTTCCCTGATTGCTCAGAAATCGGCTCGTCCCGCAACCAGCGCCGCCGCCGCGCGCGCCGTGACCGTACCTGCTAAAAACGGGGTGCAGCTCAAAGCTACGATTAACGGCCAGGGCCCGTTTGATGCGATCTTCGACACCGGCTCCGGGAACCTGATTACCGCCAGCCTGGCCAAACGCCTCGGCCTTAAAGCTGAGGGTTCGGCAACTCTCAATGCGGGAGGCGGTACCCTGCCGGCAAAAGTTGTGAAAGTCAGCACCGTGAAGATCGGCGACCTCACCATGTCCGATCAATGGTTCGCCGTGGTAGACGCGCCCGTTACGCAGGATCAGGATGGCATCCTCGTCGGTGATCTTCTGCTGCAGAATCTCCCCATCCGCCTCGACTTTCAGAGAGAAGAGATCACCTTCTATTCAAAGCAGGGATTTGCTTACACCGGGCACGGGACCGAGGTCCCCATCCACTCCAAAGATGGCACTCTTCTTGCCGAGGCCACTGTTGATGGTCTCGAAGGCCTCTTTGGTATTGACACGGGAGATTTCTATTCCTTGTCCCTCTACGCTCCGTTCGTAGCCCAGCACAAACTTGTCCAGCACTATCAAGCGAAAATCAAGGGCTACGCCGGCGAGGGATTCGGAGGTCCCGACCACGGCTTTTACACCCGTGTAGACACCTTGCAACTCGGCGACTTCGAAGTGATCCGCCCCATTACCGTGCTCTCCACTGACACCCTGGGCGCAGAGTCCTCCGCCACCGTCGCAGGCAACATCGGCCTCCGTATCCTGCGACAGTTCAACATCGTTTTCGATGGCCCCCACGGCAAAATGTACCTCGAGAAAAATGCGGGCTACGGCAAGCCCGATGTCTTCAACCGCGCCGGCCTCGTCCTCGATGACTTTCCCGAACACTTGACAATCAAAACCGTCATTCCCGGCAGCCCCGGCGCAAAAGCTGGGTTGAAAGAGGACGATGTCATCACCCAGATCAACGGCAAGCCTCCAACCAACACCACCATGGTGACCGCTTTTACCCGCCCTGTCGGCACAGTCCTGCAGCTCACCGTACGTCGAGGTCCGATCACCCGCACAGTATCGCTCGTGCTTCGGCAGATTCTCTGACGTGGTCTGCGCTTGCAACAGACATTGGGTTACGCCGCGTCTCAGCTTTGAAGAAAGGAAGTAATACTCCGATGCACTATCTGCTTTTCTACGAAGTAGCTGACGACTACCTCACCCGCCGCGCGGAGTTCCGCAATGTTCATCTGAAATTAGGCTGGCAGGCTGCCGAGCGCGGCGAACTCGTCCTCGGGGGCGCTCTGGCCAATCCCGTCAACGGCGCAGTCCTGCTTTTCAAAGGCGACTCGCCCGCAGTCGCCGAGAACTTCGCTGCCGCCGATCCCTACGTCCTCAACGGCATCGTCAAGCGTTGGCACGTCCGCGAATGGACCACCGTCGTCGGCGATATCGCCGCCAATCCCAGGCGGCCAGCCTGATCCCTCAACCAGCTGACAGCGTGCAGAATGCGGACTGGATGCGCTGCTCAGATTCAAGTAAACTCCAACGAAATGCAGTTCAAGGGATTCAAGAAAATCAGTAATCATGCAGAGTGTGGTTCCAAATCAGAATGTGCCTCCTAAGTCGTTCGTCAACTCGGGCAAAGAGATCTTTGGATCCGGAGAGATGGCCGATTTAACCCGGGCCTTCCCCTGGGAGCGCACCTCCTTGGGGCCCATTGAATCCTGGCCCGAAACTTTGCTTACTCTCCTCAACACCATGCTCGCGTCCCGCCACCCCATGTTTCTATGGTGGGGCGACGACCTCGTGCAGTTTTATAACGACGCCTATCGACCCAGTATCCGGGATGACAAACACCCTCGCGCGCTCGGTCAACCCGGCCGGGAATGCTGGCAGGAAATCTGGCACCTCATCGGCCCGCAGATCGACGCCGTCATGAGCCGCGGTGAAGCCAGCTGGCATGAGAATCAGCTCGTGCCGATCAACCGCAACGGCAAGCTCGAGGATGTCTACTGGACCTACGGATACAGCCCCGTCCGCGACTCCACAGGCAACATTAAAGCAACGCTGGTCGTCTGCACTGAGACCACGGAGAACGTCCTCGCAAAGCGCCAATTGGAACGCGAAACCCAGCGCCTTGCCGTCCTCTTCGAGCAGGCCCCCGCCTTCTTCGCTGCTCTGGGCGGACCCGAACACCGCTTCGAATTACTGAATCCCTCTATCGCGAACTCATCGGCCAGCGCGACGTCGCAGGCAAAACTGTCAAAGAAGCGATCCCCGAAGCCGAAGACCAGGGATTTATCGAGATCCTTGATCGCGTGTATCTGACCGGGGTGCCATTCGTCGGCCACAATATGCCGATCCATTTGCAGCGCGGCAAATCACGCGATCTCGAATTGCGCTACCTGGATTTCGTCTACCAGCCCCGGCGCAACGCCGATGGCGCGATTACGGGCATCATCGTTTTCGGAATCGATGTCACTGAAAACAGGCGCGCCGAACAGCTCCTCCTTCAATCGGAGAAGCTCAATGCCGTTGGCCGCCTGGCGAGTTCCATTGCCCACGAGATCAATAATCCCCTGGCCGCGGTCACCAATCTCATCTACCTGGCCCAACAAGCTTCGCTCGATCCCGAAGCCAGAAGCTACCTGGCCAGTGCTGAGATCGAGCTTCGCCGCGTTTCCGCCATCGCCAATCAGACCCTGCGCTTCCACCGCCAGTCCACCAATCCCCGACGGGTCACCGCATCCGAATTAGTTGACGCCACCGTTCCCCTTTATCAGGGACGCTTCCTCAACGCTCGCGTCAAGGTCGAACGGCGCGATCGCTCCACTCAGCACGTCACATGTTTCGAGGGTGAAATGCTGCAGGTCCTAAGCAACCTCATCGGTAACGCCATCGACGCCATGAGCTCGAATGGCGGCCGAGTGCTCATTCGCACCCGTGACGGTTGCGATTGGAGGACCGGACGAAAAGGCATCGTCCTTACCGTTGGCGACACCGGCTACGGTATGTCCCCGCTTACTCTCTCGAGAATCTTTGTCCCCTTCTTCACCACCAAAGAGAACAAAGGCAATGGCATCGGACTTTGGATCAGCCGCGGAATCGTCGACAGGCATCGCGGCCATCTCACTGTGCGTTCCCGACAATTTGCAGGAACGGTGTTTGCCCTTTTCCTGCCCACCGACGCCGCAAAGAACGGCTGATGGCGTCGCCGCTACTCCTCTTCCGGCAGCACAACGAACGGGTTGACTACCCGTGGAAAATCAATACCCGCCACTGAACCCGCGCCGGCGGCTGCGGTTTGCCATGCCGGCGATTGCAGTTCCGGCATCGGCTTGGCCTGGAATAGCTTCTTGCACTGCTTCGCCGTCCATCGCGCCCAGTTCTTTGATTTCTTGCGCCGCGCACTGTCAGTCGATATTCCCGTGCCTGCATACATCTGCCGATAAAGCTTCGACAGGAAAATAAACGCAATCCTCGCTCGAAGGTTCGGCGTGCACCCTGATCGCTGCCAGATCGCACTCCAGTTATAGAACCGATCCCATACTCTTTGCGTTCGTTCGCGAATCTCATCCGAACTCATCGAAGGATGCGGCGTGAACATCTTTGGCCGTACCTCGATCGGAATAAGCCAGTAGCGCGTGATCGGCACATCGCCCACCATCGTCGGATGCGTCGCCTGCTCCTTCTCCCAGCGTCCGAAATCCACCGTCCCCGGAAAAGGCGTCATCATCACAAACTGCGCAAATGTCACTCCTGCCTTCAACGCCATCTGCACCGTCGCATCGAAGGTTGCCGGCTTGTCCGTCGGCAGTCCGAAGATGAACGACCCCAGCACATGCACTCCATGCTGCCGGAATGTTTGCAACTGCTTTGCCAGCGCTTCGCCGGAATAATTCCAATCTTTGAAAACCGCCTTAAGCCCTTCCGGAGTCACCGCTTCCACTCCCACAAGCGCGCCCTTGATATTCGCCCTGCGCATCGCATCCAGATAGTCGCCGTCTTCACCCGCTTCCATCGTGATCTGCGTAAAGAACACCATGTCCTTCGGCAGCTTCGCCAGCTCCGCCATCAGTTGGAAACGCTCATTGCGAATCGCAGTCAGCTCTTCCACCTTGGCAAAATTCTTTTGTTCCCGCGCCAGGCGCAGATCCGTCAGCGTCACTGGATAGAAATTGTCATCGGCCAGCGCAATGAACCGGAATCCAAGCCTCCGCAAACTCACAATTTCGTCAATCACCTTTTGAAACGACCTCTGCCGCGGCTTCTGTCCGTCCGTGCGCCACACGCTGCAGAACGAGCAATGCTTCGGGCATCCCCGAATCGTCTGCACCGAGGCCCACATGTACTTCTCGGGACGCATCAGATCCCATCGCGCCGCCAGAAACTCCGTGCCCTCGATCCGGCCGCCTTCATAAATCCTCTCCGGCGCACCGGCCACGCAACCCGCCACCGCCTTGCCCCAGGCAATGTCGCCATCGCCCTTGACCACCGCGTGCGCTTGGCCGCGCTCCAGCGCCTCCTCGGGAAACAAGGTGGCGTGAATGCCGCCGTACACCACCCATGCGCCGCGCGCTCGCGCAATGTGCCCGACCTGATACCCGCGCAGGGCGTTGCCTGTATGCACGCTGATGCCGACAATATCCCCGGCTTCAATGCTTTCCGGCACAATCTGCTCGATTGATTCGTCGACAAGGATAGGTGTTCCGGCCGATGCCGGCGTGGCTGCTGCAAGCACAAACAGCCATCGGGGAGTGATGACAGCCGTGCCAAAGGAATTGTCGCTGGGATTAACCAGATGGACTTTCGTATTTTCCTGCCTTTCCAGGTGCGTGCCTGAGCCAGAAACATCAAGCAACGTCAACCACGAATTCCGGACTTGATCCGAAGCTCGCTTCACCCTGGGCAGGTAACAAGAACCAATGGCCTGCTGTGTCGTCCATCATACACACCGCAAGCGCCATTGGCACTTTTCTCCCGGCGCCACCATCCTGGGCCATCCTGAAACTCTCGCTGAGCCATTGAACCTGGAACACTTACGCGGACTCCCCGGAGCGCTTTCGGAACGGCAGATAGAGCAGTCCGAAGATCGCCAGCGCGCACACCTCGGCGCTCGCGATATACCAGGGCCACGGCCCCAGAACATCGAGCAGCGAAGCGTTAGGCGGCTTGACTCGCAGGTACATGTAATTGGTTTTGAAGAAGTAATCGAAGGTCCCGACCGTTATGGCAAAGAGATTCAGCCCCACCATTGCCCTGCCGACAGACCCCCGGCGGGGACGCGCCAGACCCGACCAGACCATGTAAAGCACCCCGGCCACCGTCAACCCATGTGCGATAAAGAACTGGACCGTCCCAAACGACGGAAATGGCTCCCATAAGTTCGGCGTCAGCAGAGCCATCGTTGCACCGCCCAACGACAGATAGTAGGCAATGTCGAAAACAGTTTCATTGAGCGTAAAAAGCGAAAGACATACCAGTACCAGCGAAAGATCGCAAAGCTCCAACGGCAAATGGCCTGGAAACGAAACTAGATTATGCGCAACCTGGTACCAGTAAAAGATGACGGTATCGATCGTCAAAAGCCCAGCCAGCAACAACCGCATCCCCCGGGCCTTCGCGAAAAACCGTCGCTGCACCACCGCTAGAAACGCGGCAAGCGCCGGCACCGTTACCAGGATGACAAGATGCTCTGGCCCCAATAGCCGTATGTACGGTCGCATACCTACTTACGCTCCAACTCGGTACATCGCTACCAAACCTTGGCAGCGACCCAATTTGCAATCCTATATCCCTTTGTCCCTGTGTCCCTATGTCTCTCGGTTCCTACGTCCCTGTGTCTCTATGTCCCTCGATCCCTGCCTTAACTCAGGTACACTAAAGAGTCCACTCGTCATGCAAAACAAATATCCAATCGGCATCCTCGGCGCGACCGGAATGGTCGGCCAGCGTTTCATTCAATTGCTCGAAAACCATCCCTGGTTTGAGATCACCTGGCTCGCCGCCAGCGACCGCTCCAGCGGAAAGCCCTACAGCGAAGCCGCCAGGTGGCGTCTCGACACCCCGCTCCCCGACCGCATTGCGCGCATGACTGTATCACCCGCCGAACCGGATGGCGCCCCGAAGATCATCTTCGCCGCCCTCGACGCCGCCATCGCCCGCGACATGGAACCGAAATTCGCAAACGCCGGCTGTGCCGTCGTCTCAAACTCCAGCGCTTATCGCATGGCGCCCAATGTGCCCCTCGTCATCCCTGAGATCAACGCCGACCACCTGCACCTCATCGAGCAGCAGCCCTCGCGCCGCGATTCCGGCGGCTACATGGTCACCAATCCAAACTGCTCCACCATAGGTCTCGTCCTGGCCCTCAAACCACTCGAAGAACGCTTCGGCATCGAGCAGATCTTCGTCACCACCATGCAGGCCATCTCCGGCGCTGGCTATCCAGGCGTGCCCTCCATGGACATCCTCGGCAACGTCATCCCCTATATCGGCAGCGAAGAAGAAAAGATGGAAGCCGAGACACTCAAGCTCCTCGGCCATCTCGACGGCAACCACGTCACTCCTCTACCGGCGAAAATAAGTGCGCACTGCAACCGCGTCGCAGTCGAAGACGGCCACACCGAGAGCGTCTCCCTCAAGCTCGGAAACAAGCTGGGCCGCCCCGTGACGCACGAAGATATCCTCGCCGCCTGGTCTGACTTCAAGCCCCTGAAACACCAGCATCTTCCCATGGCGCCCGAACAGCCAATCGAGTTTGCCCCGCAGCCCGACCGTCCGCAGCCCCGCCTCGACCGCAATCGCGGACGCGGCATGGCTGTCACCGTCGGCCGTCTGCGCCCCTGCACCGTGCTTGACTGGAAATTCACCGTTCTCTCGCACAACACCATTCGCGGTGCCGCCGGCGCTGCCATCCTCAACGCCGAGTTGCTCGTCAGTCTCGGCAAACTCGAACCCGCGGCCGAACCCGCCACGCGCGCATAGAAGAAAGCTGGCGCAAAGAGATCATCACCAGCCTGTGTCAGGGCACGACGTCAGTCAAAACGGCATTTGCTTTGTATCAGGGCATGACTTCAGTCATGCCGAAAGACTCGAGAAAGAATAAGGGCTTTAGCCCCTGAGGTCGGAACCAGTAACGCATGAGCCTCGTTGTCATGAAATTCGGCGGCACCTCGGTGGAAGACCCGGCCGCCATCAACCGCACCGCCTCCATCGTCGCAGGCCGCGTCGCCGACGGTAAACAAACTGTTGTCGTCGTCAGCGCCATGGCCAAGGTCACTGACCAGTTGCTGCGTGCTGCTGCCGCCGCCGCCAAAGGCGACCGCACCGGCGCCCTCGCCATCAGTTCCCGTTTGCGCGCCCGTCATCGCGACACCGCCTGCGCCTTGATTAAAACTCCCGGCGATGCCGCCGCCCTCTGCAACCTCATCGAACAGAAATTCGACTCGCTCGACGAAATCCTTCGCGGTCTCGCTGCCATCCTCGAACTCACTCCGCGCATCTCCGACCTCGTCGTCAGTTACGGCGAACGCCTCTCCAGCCGCATCATCGCCGCCGCCTTTATCGAGCGCGGCATCGCTGCCGCCCACATTGACGCCCGCGAAGTCATCGTCACTGATTCGCAATTTGGCAAAGCGGCACCGCTCGACGTCCTCATCGAGAAACGTGCCATTGAAACTCTGCGCCCCTTGCTCGATCAGGGGAAAGTCCCAGTCATGGGCGGCTTCATCGCCTCCAACGAAGAGGGCATCACCACCACGCTGGGCCGCGGCGGCTCCGACTTCACCGCCGCCCTGCTCGGCGGAGCTCTCGCCGCCGGCGCCATCGAAATCTGGACTGACGTTGACGGCATCATGACCAGCGATCCCCGCGTCTGTCCCGACGCCCTGCGCGTCAAGGTCATCAGCTTTGAAGAAGCAGCCGAACTCGCCTACTTCGGCGCCAAGGTGCTGCACCCGGCCACCATCCTGCCTGCTGTCCGCAAAAACATCCCTGTTCTGGTACTCAACAGCAAGAACCCAGCCAACGAAGGCACGCGCATCATCTCCATCGCACCCCACTGCAGCAGCCCCTTCAAATCGATCGCGGTCAAAAAGAAGCTTTCCATCATCGACGTCGTTGCCAGCCGCATGCTCATGACGCACGGCTATCTCAAGGCCATCTTCGACATCTTCGACAAGCATCAGTGCCCCGTCGACATGGTCTCCACCAGCGAAGTCTCCGTCTCGCTCACCGTCGACTCCAACGACAAGCTGCCCCTCATCGCCGCTGACCTCAGCCAGCTAGCCGATGTGAAATACGAAGGCAAGAAAGCGCTCGTCTGCCTCGTCGGCGAAGATATTCGCGGACAGAGCGGCATGGCCGCCCAGGTCTTCAGTGCCATCAAGCACGTCAACGTGCGCATGATTTCCCAGGGCGCCAGCGAAATTAACATGAGCTTCATGATCGAAGAAGAAGACGCCGACGAAGCCGTCCGTTCCCTCCACGCCGCCTTTTTCAAAGAGCCCGACCCCACCATCTTCGACACAGAATCCCGCAAAGCCACCGTCACCCCTTAAGCGAGCCGTCAGCTTACAGCCGTCAGTTTGCAACTCGGTTTGCGGAGACGGCGAGGGCATATTTTTCCTCCCAATCCGGCGGGGCCGTCACGATAAGCTGAATGCTGATAGCGAATGGCTGAAAGCTGGAATCGAACATGCTCGTCCTCGTTTTAGGCAAGGGAAAAACCGGTTCGCTCGTCGCGGAAGTCGCGCGCGAGCGGGGCCACGGCGTACGCGCACTCGACATCAACGAAAATCAGCACGCCTCGGCGCTCACTGCTCCCAACCTCGCCGGCGTCGATGTCGTTATCGACTTCACCACTCCCGATGCAGCGGTTGAGAACATCCGCGCCGTCCTCGCGCTCGGCTGCCGCATCGTCGTCGGCACCACCGGGTGGTACGCCCACTTGCCTGAACTCAAAGCCATCGCCGAACGCCGACGCGGCGGCCTGCTCTATGGAACCAACTTCTCCATCGGAGTGCAAAAGCTCTTCCGCCTTACCGCCGAGCTTGCCCACATCGAAGGCTACAAATTCTCCATCAGCGAGACGCACCATACCTCGAAACTCGACGCCCCCTCCGGCACCGCTATCACGCTCAAGCAGATCATCCAGTCCCAGCAACCTGGCATCGATGTACCCATCGAGTCGCATCGGGTCGGCGACGCCAACGGCGAACACGTCGTCACCGCCAAAAGCGAGCACGACATCCTCGAACTGCGCCACGACGCCCACTCCCGCCGCGGTTTTGCCATCGGCGCCGTCCGCGCCGCCGAATGGCTTTGCAGCAAATCAGGAGTCTGGGAGTTCCGTGAGATTTTTGATCAGCTGTAGCGCCAGGAGCGCAGCGATTCGCACAGAATTTCAGGACATCAATTTCCTTGAAATGTCCTCAGAAGCGCAGCGCTCTACTTCCCTGCCGAGCCGAAGACGATCGTCACTTCGGTTTCCACCGCCACCGGCTGGTTATCGAGCAGGTACGGCTTGTAGCGCCACGTCCTCACGGCCTCAACCGCGGCCGGCGCCAGAATCTTCGGACCGCTCATAACCTGTATGCCCTCGATCGTGCCCTGCTTGGTGATCGTGGCCTTCAAAACCACCTTGCCCGTAATGTGCGCGTCCTGCGCAAATTTGGGGTAAACAGGCGGCGTCTTGCGAATAATCATGCCATCGGCAACACCCGCCGAGATCGCGACCGAGTGGGGAGCGACTTGCGCCTTGCTCGCGCCTCCAAACAGCGAACCCGGAACCGCGCTGTTATCGTCCATCGACACTGCAGCCGGCGCCGCCGGTGGGGGTTCATCCGCATTCTGGGTTCTCTTAATCGAGCCGGCGATCCGTTTAGGCGCAACAAGCTGCTGCGCCATTGCATCCGGCGAAACCGGTCCAGGATCGGTCGAATCCGTAGCATCTGCAGGAGCCGCCGCCGGTTTCACGACCGCCGCCCCTGCAATCGGCTTGGAAGCAGGAATCACAGGCTGATTCACGATAAGGTTTGCCTGGTTCACATAGGGTGCAGGCTGTACCGGCTTAACCTGTTTTGCTGCCGGGTTTGGAGCCGATGGCCGCGTAAACACCACCAGCAGTACCAGCGCAAGCACCGTTGGACCCGCTGCGATCAAAATCCACTTGATCCACTTGGCGCCCTGCTTCTCTGTGGCTTCGTCCGGTTCTGACTCTCTGTGAATCGCGGAAGAACGAAACAGTTCTACCGCAACCGGTGGCCGCTCGATCGCCGGCGCCGCTGTTGCATCCAGACTCGCCCCTTTGCGAGACCCTACTTCGGCGGTCCTGCGCTCCGGAACAAGTGCGGGGCGCGGACGAGATTCCGACCGCTTGATGGGCGTCGGCGAAGGCGCAACCGGCCGCAAATTGGCAGCATCCCACGCGTCAAACTCCGAAGGAGCCTTCTCAGCGGCCCCCCTCTCCGGCGCGGAGTTTTGCAGATGGGAATCGATCGTGATCTCTTGGATGACCTGCGCGATTACCGGATCTTTCTCGGCGATCACGGAGTCCTTGCGCTCTTCATGGACGCGCGCAAGCCACGTCTCGGCACCCGGGTCAAGCCGTTGCGGAGCAATCGGCTTAACGTTGCTGCGCGTCGGGGGAGCGGGTGGAACTGGTACGGGCTTCGGCTCTGCCCTTCGCGCAGCCGCGGGGGGTGCAGCCGCAACAGCGGGCTTGGCAGGCTCGGCAGTCGGCGGTGCGGGACGGCTCTGTTCTTGACGGCTCTGTTCCGGCGCATTCTCGGTCGGCAACGGAAGAAAATCGCTAGCCCCAGCCCGCATGCAGTTCGTCAGCAATTCCTGGTCGCTGCGCGCGGAGTACGCCATTACCGGCTGTCCGATCTCGGCCAGCTTCCCAATAATCTGCAGCGCGTAGCTCTCGTCGGTGTCCACGTCGACCAGAACCACGTCGAAGTTCTGCTCAACCATGGCCGGTAAGTCGTTCAGGTCGCCGGGATAGTCGATAAACTCGTGGACTTTGCGTCCCTGGGTCGAAGCAAGTGCGCGCGCAACAATCTTGCGATGCGCGTCATTTGGTCCGATCAGTGCGACAAACATTCCCTTTGAGCCGCTCTTTTCGGCTTGGGTGTTCTGCGCGTTGGTCGACATCTCAGCTCTGGCGATCATGATCCTCGATCCTTCTTATCGGTCAATGTCGATAACCAATGCCGCTGCTGTTGCCGTCTGGCTGCAGCTCTGGGGTCGACATGGGGCAATGCCGCACGCATCAAAAATGGGAATAAAGTCCCATCGAGACCATTGGCATTGCTAACGGATCTGGGAAAAGAAGTGACAATGCCTGCGAATCAATCCCAGCCTTCGCAGATCAAGATCCTTTGAATTCAGCCGAATGCGCCGGTTGTTCGGGGTTTTCCCCGTGAAGGTCGCAGGCTGGATTCCGGTCCTGTAACGGTCATGGTATATGGGTTCTTACCCCCGATGGAACTACTAGGTACTAACAGATACATGCCTTTCGTCACGTGTGGCCGCGCGGTAAAGCTGCCTTCGGACAAGTTTGTCTCCCCCACAACCTTCCCCTGCAAAGTCTCGGACGCGGAAAGTTCGGCAAAATCGCAGCCTCTGAGCTTCCCTCTGTTTGGCTAAACTGGACTCATCCGCCATGCTCCTCCGCCTCGCCACACCCGACGACATCCCTGCCATCCTCACCCTCGAACGCACCCCAATCGCTCGTGAATTCGTCGGTCAATGGACTGAGAGTCGCCATTTCGCCGCCCTCACAAGCGGCGACGCCCGCTACTTCGTCAGCGAAACGGAATGGAACGAAGTGCAGGCCTATGCAATTCTGCGAGGCATCCATGAAGACTCCCGCGCCATCGAACTCAAGCGCATCGTGGTCGCCGTACCAGAGCGCGGACTTGGCCGCCGCATACTCAAGGAACTCATGCGCATCGCCTTTCGCGAACTGGGGGCCCACAGGCTGTTTCTCGATGTCTATGAGGACAACGCCCGGGCTCGCCACCTTTACGAGAGCCTCGGCTTCCAATACGAAGGACTCATGCGCGATGCCGCCCGGCGCCAAGATCGTTGGTGCAATCTCTGCCTCATGTCAATCCTGGAAACTGAATACAAATAGTCGCGGTCCTCATCGCTGCCCTTGTCCCTCTGTCCCTCTGTCTCTTTGTCCCTTTGTCCCTCGTATCCCCCGTCCCCTATTCCCTGCTTCTCATCACGCCCTCACCCGACTCCTCCCGATATACACTTCTCTGTGATGGAAACTACGGGTTGTGGTACGGCAATCGTCACGCCCTTCAAGGCTGACGGATCGATCGACGAGACGGCGCTCTGGTCGCTGGTCAACTGGCAGGTTGACGCTGGAATCGACTTCATTGTGGCCTGCGGGTCCACCGGCGAAGCCGCGACCTTGGATGAAGCGGAATGGCTGCGCGCCGTTCGCATCGTCATCGACGCCGCAGGCGGACGTGTCCCCGTATGGGCCGGCTGCACCCACAACTGCACGCGCACCCTGCTGCGTCAGGCTGCCATGCTCCGCCAGGTTTCCGGAGTGGACGCCGTCCTCTCCGCCAATCCGTATTACAACAAGCCCACACAGGAAGGTCAGTTCCAGCACTTTCTGGCCCTCGCCAGAGCCGTGCACCCCCTTCCCGTCTGCCTTTACAATGTCCCCGGCCGCACCGGCGTCAATCTCGATCCTGAAACTGTCGTCCGCCTCGCTGAAGCTGCCCCCAACATCGTCGCCATCAAAGAAGCCAGTGGCAAGCTGCCGCAGATCGCCGAGCTGGTTCATTCCCTTCCCACAACCTTCAAGGTCTTCTCGGGCGACGACAATCTGGCCCTCGCCGCCATCGGTGTCGGAGCCCAGGGTCTCATCAGCGTTGCTTCCAACGAGATTCCCGCCGAAATGGCCCGCATGATCGGCGCCGCCCTGCACGATGAATGGGCTGAGGCACGCGAACTCGAGCGTCGCTTCGGAAAACTCTTCGAGGCAAATTTCTGGGAATCCAATCCCGGCCCGGTCAAGACGGTCCTGAATTTAATGGGGCGTGTATCCGATACCGTCCGCCTGCCGCTCGTTCCCCCCATGCCCGCCACGCGCGTCAGGCTCGAACGCCTCGCCGGCGAACTCGGCCTCCTCAAGTTCGCTCCCGTTCCGGCGGGCGACTTGCGCATGTTCTGATTCGCCGCAGAATGAACGTTCTTTTCGTGTGCAGCAGAAATCGTTTGCGAAGCCCAACCGCAGAAGCCTTGTTGTCAGATCGTAATGGTATTCAGACGCTCTCTGCAGGCACGGCGCCGGATGCGGAGACCCCGTTGTCATCTGAACTCATCGAGTGGGCAGAGATTATTTTTGCCATGGAAACTATCCACCGCCGAAGAATCGAACAGCATTTTGGAGGTGCCCATAAACGAATCATCGTCCTCGGCATTCCAGACAAGTACAGCTACATGGACCCGAAATTGGTAGAGCTTCTCCTCAAGAAAGTCGCCCCGTTTCTGCCTGCATCCTGAATTCTTCTGAAATATTTGAGAAATCGCTCCCTCGTTGTCGAAATCCGGCCGCCTCGCGCGTCATCGTGGTGACGGCGCTTGCAACTACCGCCGTAAAATCACAACGGAGGAATCTCCCATGCAGTATTTGTTAACCCTCTACGCCGAAGAAGCAGGCTTTCAACGCATGACTAAGGAACAGCAGCAACAGGGCATGGCCGCGTATATGGCCTACACTGAAGCGCTCAAGCAAGCCGGTGCTTACGTAGGGTCAAACCGCCTCCAGCCGATTGCCACTGCAACCACTGTGCGAACCACCGACGGCAAAACGCAGGTGCTTGATGGACCCTACGCCGACTCGAAAGAGCAACTCGGCGGCTACTTCCTCATCGACGCGCCCGACCTCGACGCGGCGTTATCATGGGCTGCCCGCTGTCCCGGCTCGCAGCATGGCGTCATCGAAGTGCGTCCCATCTGGAAGATGTAAATCATGAGTGGATGCGAAGACGGCGTGCAACCTCGCGACCTGGCCGAGCAGGTTGCGCGCCGCAGTTATGGCAAGCTGGTCGCCTTCCTTGCCGCGCGTACGCACGATCTGGCCGCCGCAGAAGATGCGCTCTCCGAGGCATTCGCTTCGGCATTGGCCAATTGGCCCCGCACCGGCTGCCCACAGACTCCTGAAGCCTGGCTCATGACCGTTGCCCGCCGCAAATTCCTCGACGCCGCTCGATCTCAACAGCGCGAAGTCGCCGCCGAAGACCTGGAAGACACCGCCGAGGCCATTGAAGCCGCCGTCGACTCCGCGAACATCCCCGATCGCCGCCTCGGCCTGATGTTCGCCTGCGCCCACCCCGCAATTGATCGCGCTGTTCGCGCGCCGTTAATGCTGCAAGCCATCCTCGGGCTCGACGCAACACGCATCGCCTCCGCGTTTCTCATCTCGCCTGCCACCATGAGTCAGCGTCTCGTCCGCGCCAAGCAGAAAATTCGCCAGGCCGGCATCCCCCTCGAAATCCCGGAGCGCAGCGAACTCTCAACGCGCCTCGATACCGTGCTCGACGCCATCTACGCCGCATTTGCCGAAGGCTGGATCGATGCCGCCGGCACCGACGTCGCTCGCCGCGACCTTGCGGAAGAGGCGATCTATCTCGGCCGCATCATCGTCGCGCTCCTGCCGGCAGAACCGGAGGGCCTCGGCCTTCTGGCGCTGATGCTGCACGCCGAAGCGCGACGTTCCGCCCGGCGTAATCGCAAAGGCGATTACATCCCCCTCGCACAACAGAACCCGGCATTGTGGAATACCGGAATGACCGCCGAAGCCGAATCGCTCCTTCGCCGCGCCGGCACCATGAATGTCGTCGGTCGATATCAGCTCGAGGCGGCCATTCAATCCGCGCACGCCGCGCGCGCCCTTGCCGGTGCTTCCGATTGGGCGGCAATCGTGCAGCTCTACGATGCACTGCTCGCGATAAGCGGCTCTCCCGTCGCCGCCGTCAATCGCTCTCTCGCGATCGCAGAACTCCACGGTCCGCAGCGCGCGCTTGAAGAATTAAGCAGTGTCGCTTCCGACCCCCGTCTCGTCGAATACCAACCCTATTGGGCCGCGCGTGCCGACCTCCTTGCGCGCATCAATGCGCGAGATCAAGCTTCCCGTGCCTATTCGATTGCGATTGGTCTCGAGCGGGACCCATCCGTGCGCCGCTTCCTCGAACAACGCAGGTCTTTGGTAGACGGATAATCGAGGTGCAGGTTGAGATCTGCGCCAAAGAAATCCGCCATAAGGGCAATCTCTTTCGATCGACTTAGGTTACGCGCGTAAGTCTCCTTAAAAATAGCTTAAGAATTTCGCAACTTCCTTTCCCATACTCGTGTTCCCCGCAATAGGGACACAGCCAACAACCTACTTCAATGATGCTGCGACCCAACCCGCGAAAGGCTCCGTGAGGCCACGGGCATTCGCAGAAAGCGCGGTGAATCTGGAATGCTTATTTCAAAGTCAGGAAGGCTCGCCCTTCCGTCTCTTGTTGCAATGACGATTGCCACTCTTCTGGCAACAGGCTGCGGCAGCAGCTATACCTCCACACCCAACAACAATTCGCAGACTGTTACTGGTTCTTCCTTCGTCGTCGGCACCGACGCCCCGATGGCCAGTGTCATTTCCTTCAACGTACAGGTCAGCATCTCTGCGACAGAAGCAAACGGAAACACGGTCCAGTTGACCAGCGGGTCGCCCGCAGTTGACTTCGCGCGTTTCAACGGCTTGCAAACCCTGATCGACATGAACGATGTTCCGGTGGGCACCTACTCCACAGTTGCCATCACGCTGAGCAACGGCACCATCGGCTACCTCGACACCAGCACCGCCGAGCCCACTATCAAAACGATGCCGGCCAATATCACCAATCCCACCGTTACCTACACCCTTTCAAATCCGATGGTCGTGGCCCAGGCTGGAGCACCCGTCGGCCTGCACATGGACTTCGATCTTCGGAAGTCCATCGTCGTCAGCGGCGGCCAGATCACCGGCGACATTAATCCCACCTTCACCGTCAACGGCGTCAACAACAACGACAAAGGCGCCTACATCGACGAATTTGACGCAGCTGTCGTTACCACCGACGCCGGCAAGCAGACCGTCACCATCCAAGGCCCGCACGGTCGCCAGTTCACCGTCAATGTCACGGGGCAGACCGAGTGGGACGGAGGAGACACCTTCGCGGATCTCAGCTCCAGTTCCATCATCCAGGTATCCGGCTTCCTCGATCGTGCTGACGCCACCATCGACGCCGACGAAATTGCCATCCTCTCGCAGAATGGCTTCTACGCCAGCGGCCAGGTCACTTACGTCAATCCGTCGTCCGGCCCTGCCTCGAGTTTCGACCTCTACGTGCGCGGCCTGCTGCCCACAACCACCGGCCTCACACTCGGCCAGCTCGCGACCATCGATCTCAGCGGATCAGAAAAATACTCGATCTACTGGATGCATGGGCCGCTCGCGCAATTCGTTTTCAATCAGAGCGGCCTGCTTCCGGGCCAGCACATTGCCGTCGGCGGCCCAGCCTCTGGCGCTGCCAACGGCAGTTCCGTCACCGTGAATCGCGTCGTACTTCGCCACTGGGGCTTCAATGGAACCGTCGTCCCCGGCAGCGTGAACTCGAGCACAGACTCATTCCAGATGCAGGTAAACGGATTCGCCGGCCTGCTGATTCCGCAAACTGTCACCGTCTACATCGCCGACAATTGCGAGTTCCGCGATGGACTCACGCAACTGTCCGATGTCTCGGCGGCAACCAACGTTCGCGTCGTCGGCCTGTTGCTCAAAAATCCGACAAACGGCAACACGGTCTTGATTGGCCACTACGTCGACGATCTGGACTGAACGTAAGTCCCTATCCCTAACTTCGCCGGAACCCAAGCCATGACATCGGCAACGGTTCCGGCGTCTTATTTTGCCGGGTTAGAACAAGTCCCCAATCGGTGGAAACGTAAGCAGAGCCCCGCTCAAAAGTAGAAGAAAGGCAATTCCGTTCGTCCACACCAGATTCACATTCCGCCTCTGCCATCCGTAGTGAAAGATCGCCCACGATAGAAGCCAAACAACAATCGACGCCGTTGAAACGCCCGACAGTGGACCAGTCGGCCTATAGAAAGACAGCCCCCGAGCCAGCGCGGGCAGTTTGTCCGCGAGTACCGAAACAGCTCCGAGCGTGAAGCAACCGATCCCCGCCGCAACCACAGCCGCCGCCCCGGAACCATTGGGCATCAGCTTCGCTGGAACGGCGCTCGCATCGTCACTAGCCATCACCGCTCGCTTCCCTTCATCAGTTCGATCCTCGCCCCGCCTTCAACCGGTGCATGCTTATTCAATTCAGCGCCAAAGAATCCTGCAATGCCGGCGCTCGCGAACGACGCAATCACAAAAATCAGCACCGCCGCACGCAACTGTGGATGATTCATGAGGCTTTTCTGATATCGCAGAAACACACCCGCCGCCATCGTGATCGAAATCGGTGCAAACCAGGCGATATGCTCTTTCCATTCCATGCCCATCGTGTGCCAGCCTATTGTGTTCGGATTTGCCTTGAGCAGCGCCTGCGGAAATGCGGCCAGCGCCACGCCCGCCGGTGCTACCGCGCGATACCACGGATAGATGATGTATGCGCCCGTCAGCACCGTGATCCACGCCAGGACTGCCATTGCAACCAGCCACGTGCCGAGAAACGTTTCATCCGCCGCTGAGACCTGCTGCAACGTCCGCAGCCTGTATCGCCGATACAGCTCGACAATTGCAAAGGAACACATGAGTAAATACAGCGCGCCGAATCCCATGCCATGCACCATCGTCCAAAACCCGCGTGCGGTCATTTCCATGGTGTTGGCTCCCGTCGTGCACATCGAGATGACCTATCAGAGTCCGTTCTTCAGTGAATGCCCCGAGAACATCGCGTTCTTCAACAGCGATGTCTTCTTTTCATCAGAGTCCTTGTCGTCCGGCTTCTTATCGTCTTTGCCCCAGGTCCAGTAGAGACCGAGATAGGCGTAGTTCTCCGTTTGGCCCGCAATGGAGTGGCCATAAGCAAACAGAAACTGCATCGTCTCCTCGCCCTTCAGGTGCCAGTAGCCGCCCGCATCGAGCATCGTCGAAGCTTGCGTCTGAGGCGTCGCAACTCCCTCACCACCGTGCGAAAACACCTCCGCCCCCAGTTCCAGCTTTTTGTTTATCTCGCGCTTTAATAGAAACCCGCCGTACGGGAAATCTTGATATCCCGTCTGCGGCACAACTGTCTCGCCCGCACCCCCGTCAAACAGCCACTTGCCCTCGTTTTTCTGCAGCCACAAGGGCAGCCGGTACCACACCTTGCCCACGCCGAGTCCTTTATCGGCGTTGCCCGTCGGCATCTCGAACATCGTGAATGTGCCGATCTGCGGAATGTATTTTGACTCCTTGATGTACGCGATCTTCGCGCCGAGTTCCATGTCGACGAGGCCCTTGGCGCTCGGCCCCGTTCCCGCCGGATAGTAGACCGCTTTGTTCGCGGGGTCGATCCCGCCCCACGGCAGTATCGCGTGCAGCTGCGCACGCGGCACCGCGCCCCAGTTGAATTCAAATGCAGGGCCGGAATAATCCATCTCCGCAGGCGTCCCATCGGCCGAGCCAAAAATGTAAAACTCGTAGTGCTTGAAATCCACCGGCACCGGATCGTCCACCTGGAACGGCGGCCCCTGTGCCCAAAGTCTCGATCCACTCAATCCGGCCAGCAAAAGCAGGAAAGCCGTCCAGCGCCATCGGCAACACTTCTTCAGCGCATTCTCAACGGATTGGGGAAAAATTCGAATTGAGGAAGCCATCTGCAGCCGACGTTATATCGACTTTCGATAATAGTCAAGACCACAGCAAACCCTCAGAGGTATATTTGTTCACGTGGCTGATCAAAAACGAGAGCTCTTCGACGGGTTGATCCGCATCCATGTACTGGTGCATGCGGCGCACGAGCCGATTTTTGGCCTTGCGATGATGAAGGAGTTGAAACATCACGGGTACCGCATCGGCCCCGGCACGCTTTATCCACTCCTGCATGGCCTCGAGCGAGCCGGGCTGCTTCGATCGTCCTCAGATCGCGTAGAAGGCCGCCGGCGAAGGCTCTATAGAATCACTCCCCTTGGAAAGCGTGCGCTCGAAAAATCCCGGGCAAAAGTGGATGAGCTCCACCATGAACTCCACGAAAAGCATCCACGCCGATTAACGGGAAACCACGGTCTCGACGGCGCCTGACAACCGCCGGAGACGCTCATTGCTACCCTGCCAGCGCCTGCTTCACCATCTCGCTCACAATGCGTCCCTCGGCTCGCACCGCTGCCAGCGCCAGTCTCGCCTGAACGGCCTTAATCACCGGCCCCATATCCTTGGGTGTCGCCGCGCGCCCCGTTGCGTTCGCGTGCTCTGCCACTACTTCCCCCACCATCGCGCGCAGACCTGCCTCGTCAAGAGCCTTGGGCAGAAACTCCTCGATCACCAGGATCTCCGCGGCTTCCTTGGCTGCCAGCTCCGGACGGTTCCCCTTGGTGAAGTGGTCGATCGAGTCGCGGCGCTGCTTGATCATCATGGTCAGCGTCTGCTGCTCATCAGCAGACGTCAGCACGGCATTCTTCTCCAGCGCCTTGTTCATCAGCGCCGCCTTGATCAGGCGCAAAGTGCCGGTTCGTTCGGCATCGTGCGCCTTCATGGCCACAACGGTTTGCTTGGTGATTGCTGCTGCAAGAGCGCCTGGATCGATCATGACTTCCTTCCTGAAATATCGATTCTAACGGAAGACCTTCCCCAGGGCGCGAGCGCTCGGCCGCAAACTCTGCCCGGATCGTTACCGCAGACGGCGCCGCAAAACCGTATACATCCCACGATGAATTTCGCGCGAAAAAGTTCCAAATCTCCCCTATTTTCGCTTTGATTTCACTGAATCGAAGATGTTGCGCCAGCGGAACTATAGCAGCGGTTCCGCATTTATATAAGCGGAGAGAAAAGAGATGAAAAGCCGATCAATGACGATGCTCGCGGTGCTCGGTTTGGGACTCATGGGGGCGCCGGTGTTTGCCATGGGTCAACAACAGGATCAAACCAGTCAAGCAGTTCCGGGTACGGTGAACTACTTGGAAGGAGCGGTTTATCTTAACGGAGCACAACTTAATTCCAAGGACGTTGGAAACGCAACTGTTACACCCGGCGAGGAAATCACAACCGGCAAAGGTAAAGTTGAAATCCTGCTCACCCCTGGCGTGTTTCTGCGCCTCGATGACAACAGCGCCGCAAAAATGATTTCGCCGGACCTTGCGCTTACCCAGGTGGAGCTCGATAAAGGTCGCGCCGGAGTTGAAGTCGACGAAATCCACGTTCAAAACGATCTGCAGGTAATCGACGCGGGCGTGACAACCCGCCTCAACAAGCGCGGATACTACCAGTTCGACGCCAACCAGCCTGAAGCGATGGTCTTCGACGGCGAAGCCCACGTCCAGGTAGGCGGCAACAAATGGCGCGAAATCAAGGGCCATCACGAACTGGCTCTGAATGAAGGACCCGCGCTCAAAAATGAAAAGCCCGCGGATTTCAACAAGAAAGACGCCGAGGGCAATCTTTACAACTGGAACAGCCTGCGTTCCGAATATATGGCCGAAGCCAACAACCAGATGGCCGCCGACTATGGCGGAACCTATTCGGGCCCCGGCTGGTATTGGGATCCATGGGCCTATGACTACGCCTATATGGGCTTCGGTCCCTTCGCCAGCCCGTTCGGATTTGGCTTCTATCCCTTTGGCTGGGGCGGCGGCTTCTATCCCTACTGGGGCGGATTCTATGGCGGAGGCTATTATGGGAACCACTTCCGGTATAACCATAGAGCCTATGGGCACGTGATCGCTCACGGCGGTGTTCAGGCCGGAGGAGGCCGCTTCGGACACTTCCATAACAGCAGCGGTTTCGGAGGCTTCCACAACGGAGGTAGTTTCGGCGGTTTCCACGGCGGTGGCGGAGGTGGCTTCCACGGCGGCGGCGGACGACGCTAACAAACTTCCAGCCTCTCAATTTACAAATGGCCTCCGGCAAACAACCTGGAGGCCATTCCTTTCTCCCCGAGCCCCCAACTTGCCTGTAACGAACTTCCGCAACAGCGGTCGACACTGAACCGATTCTCCCAACTGTGTTATGGTTTGGGCGAACTTTGACAGGCTCACAAACGTTAAGGCCATTGGCCTCGTATTTCCGGCAGAGTCAATTTCAAAGGTCATCCTTTGAAGTCCGCCGAAATCGGTAAAACCTGCGTAGTGCGGAGTAGCGATTTGAAGTTGCATAGGTTGGTTCTGGTTACTCTTTTTGCTCTGATCGTTCAAACGGCATGTTCTGCCCAGCTCATCACCGTCAAGCAGCTCGAGCAGAAATTGGCTGAACCCGCACCATCACCTTCCGAACACGCTGTCCCCCTTGCGGTGCTTCAAGACGCTACGCTGGCCACAAAAATTGATAATATGCAGCTTTCTGAGCGGCTCACCCCCCTCACCCTGGCGAGCATTTTGAAGGAGCACACCTTCGGTCCGCGCACGCAACGAGAATTGCAGTTATTGGCGGATCGTTCGGCCCTGCTGGATCCGCCGGCCAGTGAACTTCCCGATCGGCCGGCGCCTGATGCAAATCAACAGCAGCACATGCTCGATGCGGCACGCGTCTGGGTCTTCCAAACGTTGACGCGTCTGCCCAATTTCTTCGCCACCCGCTCCACCGAACGATTCGCCGGAATCTCTCCTGAGGTGAATAAGGCAGGCATGCCCGTGCACGTCGGTCTGTTCCCGCGAGGCGCTCTCACCCGGGAGATCACGTTTCGCAACGGCAAGGAAGTCATCGACCCCATGAAAGCGCAGCGTTCCGCGAATATGCTGCCGCAGATGGGCTTGGAAAGTTGGGGAGAATTTGGCCCCGAGCCCGCAATCATTCTGCTGGGCGTCTCCACCGGAACCATCGCCTTCCATCATTGGGAGCAGCTTCCCGCCGGATTGGCTGCAGTCTATCAATACTCCGTCCCTGAAGAAGACTCGAAGTACGATGTGAACTACACGTGCAACGGGGCCAACGCCTTTCACGCGCGGCCCGCGTATCACGGGTCGCTGGCCATTGACCCTGTCTCGGGTGCCATCCTCAGGCTCACTCTGCAGGCAGATTCAAAGCCCGATGACGCAATTTCCCATGTCGCTTCGGTCATCGAGTACGGCCCCGTCGACATCGGCGACCGAACCTACATCTGCCCGCTCCACAGCCTCGCCTTTAGCGTTGAAGAAGTCGGCACCTGCTTCCGCGAACTCAAGGACCAGGCTCTCGTTCATAACCGAACGCTTGTTCAACCCCTCATACTGAATCGCACCACCTTCACTGACTATCACCGCCTCGGCTCAACGCACAAGATCATTACTGATGTGACCGAAACGCCCCAGGAGCCGAGGAAATGAACACCAGGTCTGCTCGCTCAAACGCTGCGGCATCGATCGTTCGCGGCGCTGCAACACTGGCACTCTGCTTTGCCTCCGCCACCATTGCCCTTTGCGGACCAATTCATGACGCAACCCGCAAAGGTGACGAAGCAAAAGTCGTCGCCCTGCTCAAAGAGAATCCCGACCTGGTTTCAAGCAGAGATAAACTCGGCAACACCCCACTCCACATCGCCGCCCTCCACGACCAGCCCGCAATCGCGGCCATGCTCATCGCCAACGGCGCAGACGTGAACGCGCAAAACGATCCGGACGCAAGAGAGGTAAAGGCTGCCAGCTATTACAACAAAAAAGCCTACGGTGAGACTCCCCTAACCCTGGCGTTGCTTTCTTTTCACCACAAGGAAATGGTGGAGTTGCTGTTAACCCATGGCGCAGACCCTAACGTCACGATGCATATACAAGACACCCCGCTGCATCGAGCGGTCGAACGCGACCTTCCCTACGATGTCGAACTCCTGCTCGCCAACGGCGCTGACCCGGATACGATCAATTTCTCTGGATTATCCTCAGTGCACTCCGCGGTCGCGCACGGTCAGACAAAAATACTGGAAATGCTGCTCGACTACGGCGCCAACCCCAATGCAAATGACGGTGGCGGTCACACACCCATGTACTATGCCCAAAACGCCTATCGTTCTTATTACGGCGAGACAAGCCCCAACGAAAAAGCCATCGCGATCCTCAAAGCCCACGGCGGACACCTTTGATCCTTACCTGCCTCACGAGGACCCACCGAATGAACGCTCGATTACCCCGGTCAACATGACGCACACCGTCCGAGTTGCAGCAACTTTCGCGCTTTGCCTTGCGTCGGCCACGATGGCCCTTTGCGGACCAATTCATGACGCAACACGCAAAGGCGACGAAGCGAAAGTCGTCGCCTTGCTCAAAGATAATCCCGACCTCGTTGCAAGCAGAGATAAACTCGGCAACACGCCGCTCCACATCGCGGCCATTCACGACCAGCCCGCAATCGCAGCTCTTCTCATCGCCAACGGCGCCGACGTCAATGCACAAAACTATCCGCAGGGTGTCGATGTGTCGCGCATTACGAGCATCAGTAAAATCGCCCGCGGCGACACGCCCCTGACGCTGTCGCTGCTTTCCTATCACCACAAGGAGATGATGGAGCTGTTGCTGACCCACGGAGCAGACCCAAACGTTTCAGACCAGCACGGCACTCCACTGCAGCTTGCAATCGAGCGCAACCTTCCCTACGATGTGGAACTCTTGCTGGCCAATGGAGCTGACGCGAACGTGAACTCCGTTATCTGGGCAATCATCCATGGGAAAACCCAAATCCTGGAGCTGCTGCTCGACTACGGTTCAGACCCCAATGCGAAGGACGGCGCTGGCCACACACCCTTGTACTATGCCCAAAACGCTTACCACTCCTACTACGGCGAAACCAGTTCCAACGAAAAAGCCATCACGATCCTCAAAGCCCACGGCGCCCACCTCTAACCGTCTTGAAATGCACCCATAAGCAGCAAGGGTCCTGAGATGCTCCTCCAACCAAGCGCTGTCATCCTGAGAGAATGGGGCCCCAAACGTTGTTCAGTTTGGGGGTGGTGAACGAAGGATCTGCTTTCGTTCCCGCGCAATTTCCTTCCCGGGCTTCATCTTCTCTCCGAACCGAAAATCTCCCCGATTTCCACTCATTCGTTTCACATAAATCACGAATATGTGTATTCTGTGATTTCATAGTTGCAGAATTCCGCAGCTTTACAATTTGCTTCACAATCCATTTCGGAGGCTAAACCCATGATTCATAAGACTCGTCTCTATACCCCGGGCCCCACCCCGCTGCTCCCCGCCGCCCAGTTCGCCATGGCCGCCGCCGACATGCATCACCGCACTCCCGAGTTCCGCGCCCTCTTCCAGAAGGTTCTCGCCCAGCTCAAAGTCTTTGTCGGCACCAAAAACGACGTTCTGCTGCTCACCTGTTCCGGCACCGGCGCCATGGAAGCCTCCGTCTCCAACCTCACCTCGCCCGGCGACCGTGTCCTCGTCCTCACGGCCGGTAAATTCGGCGAGCGCTGGACAGGCTTAGCCAAAGCCTTCGGATGCGAGCCCGATGTAGTCTCTGCGCCCTACGGCCAGACCTTCAACCTCGCCGACATCCGCGCCGCCCTCGAGCCGGAACACCGCTGTGTCTACGTGCAGGCCACCGAAACCTCCACCTGCGTCCGCCACGATATTGAAGCCATCGCAAAGCTCATCCACGAAGTCGCCCCTGAAGCTCTTCTCGTAGTCGACGGCATCACCGGCCTCGGCACCACCCACTTCGACGTCGACGGCTGGGGCATCGACATCCTCATCGGCGGCTCGCAGAAAGCTGTCATGATTCCACCCGGCCTCGCCTATCTCAGCGTCAGCGAAAAAGCCTGGGTCGCAATAGAGAAGTCCAAAAATCCGCGCTACTACTTCGATCTCCGCAAGGAGCGCAAAAACGCCGTCAAGGGCGAAAGCGCCTACACCCCCGCCGTCGCTCTCGTTGCCGCCCTCGGCGCCGCGCTCGACTACATCGCCGGCCAGGCCGGAGGCGATCTCGAAAAAGGCCGCATCGCGCTCGTCGACAACGCCATCACCAATGCCGCTGCCACCCGCGCCGGCCTCGTCGCCCTCGGCTTCACTCTCTTCGCGCCCACAGCACCCGCCGCAGCCGCAACCGCGGTCGCGATGCCCGATTCCATGGACTCCGGTGCAGTCGTCAAGGCGCTCAAATCGCGCTTCGCGCTCGTCACCGCCAACGGCCAGGGCGAAATGCAAGGCAAGATCTTCCGCGTCGCCCACCTCGGCTTCTTCGATTACCTCGACACCATCGCCTTCCTCGGCGCCATGGAGCACATCGCCAAAGACACGCTGGGACTCAAAGTCGAATACGGTCAGGCCGTAGCAGCAGCACAAAAGGTCTACGCAGAAAACCTCGTAAGCTCCTAGCCGTCATCCCTCAGCTCTCAGCCGCGGCGACACGCGCCTTAGCTGACGGCTGACAGCTGACGGCTAAAGACTGACGGCTGAAAGCTCTGTCTGACCACTGTCCACTGTGCACTGTCCACTTCTACGACGCTTCGGAGCCACGAATGCCAGAACTGACCTTCGCCGAAAAACTCCTCATTGCGCGCAAGCAGCTCGACGTCTACTCCTACCAGATGGCCGAACTGCTCGGTGTGCATCCAAACTCCATAACCAAATACGAGCGCGGCGAGGGCAAGCCTCACGCCGCCGTCGTCCGCATGTTCGATCTGCTCTGCGAAAAGCACAACATCCGTTTCGAAGAATTTGAAACCGGGTCCGCCACAGCGGCCAAGGGAGACAAGATGAAGATCGTTCTCGCGGAAAAGGTATCCCCCGCAACCCTCGCCGTCTTCGCAGCCGAACCCGGCTGGGAGGTCCTCACGCACGATCAACTTCCCAACGGACTGCCCGCCGCCCTCGCCGACGCTGATGCTCTCGTCGTCCGCAGCGCCATCCAGGTCGACGACGCGCTCATGGAACACGCCCCGAAACTCCGCGTCATCGGCCGTGCCGGCGTCGGCGTCGACAACATCGACGCCGAAGCGGCCACCCGCCGGGGCATCGTCGTGATGAATACTCCGGGTGCTAACGCCGTTGCCGTTGCAGAGCTCACTATCGGCCTCATGCTCGCGCTTGCCCGCAAGCTGCCCACCGCCAACACCACCATGCATGCCGGCAAGTGGGAAAAGAAGAGTCTCCAGGGCTCCGAATTGCGTGGCAAAGTTCTGGGTATCATGGGCCTCGGTCGCGTCGGGCTTGAAGTAGCGCGCCGCGCCCGCGGCTTTGGCCTCGAAATCATCGGCAGCGATCCCTTCGTCTCCGCAGCCGTGGCCCGCGAAAACGGTATCCGCCTAGTTGCTCTCGACGAGGTCATTGCAGGCTCCGACTACATTACCCTCCACGTCGGCCTCACCCCGCAAACCGCCGGCGTCATCAATGCAAAATCTCTCGCCCTCATGAAGAAGGGCGTCCGCATCATCAACTGCGCCCGCGGCGAACTCGTCGATGAAGCCGCGCTCGTCGCCGCTCTCCAGTCCGGCCACGTCGCCGGAGCAGCGCTCGACGTCTTCACTGTCGAGCCACCCAAAGGCTCGCCGTACGCCAAACTCGACAACGTCATTCTCACCCCGCACATCGCCGGTTCCACCGCCGAAGCCCAGGAGGCCGTTGGCATCCAGATCGCCATGCAGGTGCGCGAATACCTCAAGCTCGGCGTCGTACAGAATGCCGTCAACCTGCCGTCACTCAGCCACGAAGGGTACCTCCAGCTCGCCCCCTACATCGACCTCGCCGGCCGCCTCGGATCGTTCCTCGCGCAGGCCGGCAAAAGCGGCATCGAGGCCATCGATCTCACCTACGGCGGCGCACTCGCCGACGCCAAAACCGACCTCGTCCGCAACGCCGCTATTGAAGGCCTTCTACAGGGCTCTGAGAACGTGAACCGCATCAACGCCGCCGCCGTCGCGCAAGAGCGCGGCATTCGCGTTCACGAAGAAAAGGAAGAAAGCCATCGCGGAGGCGCGGCCACGCTCCTTACCGTCGGATTGCATACGGCAGCCGGCCACAGCCACGCCACCGCCACCGTGATTCACGGCGAACAGCCCCGCCTTCTCGAGTTCGATGGCATCGACATCGAAGCGCCGCTCGAGGGCAATCTCCTCGTCTGCCGCAACGTCGACGTTCCCGGCGTCATCGGCAAAATCGGCACCATCCTCGGCGAACAAGGCGTCAACATCGCCAACTTCGCCCTCGGCCGCGAACGTGCAGGCGCGAAGCCCGTCAAAGCCCTCGCCGTCGTCCAGGTCGACGCCCCTGTTTCCAGCGCCGTCCTCGACGCCCTCATGACCATCGAAGCCCTGCTCGAAACCAAACTCGTTCAGCTGCAGTGACATATGCAACTATTTGGCTGCATATCTTTATCCCATTACCCCCGGCTTCCCCAACCATGACCGCACGAAGGACGCCTGCCCCACGTGATACGTCTCATGCAACGCCATGAAATTGATCGTGCCGCAGAGCAACCCATCCGCGCTCGGCGGACCCGGCTTCGGAGCCGGCGTGTTCAGCAATTCGTCAGAAGCCCCCTCAAGCGCCGCGTTCAGCCTGCTGCACGATTCCTCCCACGCCTCCATCATCTCCGTCGGCGTCGGAGCCTCCTGCGATTCCACGCACTTCGCGCCCCGCGCATAGAGATGCATCCACGCCTTCGACCACTTGTCGCCCAGCCGCGCCAGAAGCATTGACCGCGAGTATGCGAGATGTCCCACGATCCACTGGATGTGATTGCAGTGATCATTCGGCCGCGTCACCCAGTCCGCGTCACTCAATCCCGCAAGACCCTGCTTCAAAAAACTGGCGTTCAGGTTGTAACTCTGCGACGCAACGGCAAGACGGGCGACAGGGACATCGTGATCTTCCTCCTGATTGCCACCTCAGGTTACACGCCTTTCGTGCACGCCATCAAAAAAAGCGCGATCCGCTTCCGGACCGCGCCTACACAGGAGAAGATGTGTGCCGTTATCGATATTGGGCGGGACTCTTCCCTTTGATCGCAATCCCGCCCAATCAATATGCGTCTACTGCACCGGGTGCGCCTGCCCGTTCTTCATGCTCTCATCAATAATCGCCTTAACCTTGCGGTCCGCTTCCTGCCCAATTCGTCCCTGCTCCGCTCCGAGCTGTCCCTGTTTCCCTCCCAGCTCGCCCTGCATCGCGCCCAGTTTGCCCATCTGCTCACCAAACTGGCCTTGCTTCGCTCCGATCTCTCCCTGGATCGCGCCCAGCTTCCCTTGCAAGTCCCCCAGCTTCGACTGAAGTTCCGCGAATTGCTCCTCATTCATCGCCTTGCCCTGGTTCGCCTTCAGCTTCGCCATGGCCTCGTCGATCTCCGCAATCTCCTTGCTCATGTCGGGAGTCGGCACGCTCGCCTGTTCCTGCTGCCGACCGAGCGCCTCTTGCTGCTTACCCAGAGCCTCCTGTTGTTTGCCAAGTTCTTCCTGCTGCCTGCCCAGTTCCTCCATTGGCTTATACATCGCCTCGATCTGCGCCAGTGTTGTCGGGTCGTCCACGAAGTAGGCTTTGCCGTCGCGCGTGAACCACAGAAAATCCTTGCCGCCGGCTTGCTTCCGCGCCTTCTCAATCTCGTCTCGGCGTCCTTCAATCCAGTTCCCCGAAAACGTCATGTGTTCCCTATCGCCGCCGTGTATCACCGCGTACGATTCACCGTTCGACGAATACGAATAGTGATACCCCGAATGCTTGCCATTCTCGCTGTAGCTCGCGTTCCCGTTTTCAGTCGTGCTTTGCCCCATCCCATATCCGCGGCCCGCTCCATAAGCCGCATGCAGCCCTGCGAGCGCCACATTCGGCACCAGCGGCCGCTCAAGCATCAGCGCCTTGTTTTGAAGCAAGCGCGCCTGGACCATCAGCCGAGCAGCGCCCGGCGGATCGATCGTCAACATGACGGTGCCGGGCGCGTGTGGTGCCTTTGGCGCAATCAGCATCATCCTGCTCGCCGCTGCCGCGGGCGGCGCGATCATCAAAACCGGCGGCCCATCAACCGGCGCACGCGGTGCCACTGCAGGAACGGAAGGCGTCGGAGCCGGCGCGGCAGGCGCAACAGCCTGCGGAGGCGCGCTCGCATCTTCAGGAGCCTTCGGCGCAACCTCGCCCATGATTTCCTCCGGTTGCGACACACCACTCACTGGCGCCGCTGGCGCAACTGCGGTCGGCGGAGCGGGCACCGCACCTTGCGGTGCAACCGCCGGGGCAGGCGGTTCCGGCGCCTGCGGTCCCGCAGCCTGCACTCGTACCAGCGCAGTCGCTGCGAATAGCACAACCGGCACCACCAGCACTGCTGCCAGCGCGCGGCGTGAACCTGCAAAAGCCTGCCGGAAAGATACATCGTTCAACAGCCGCTCGATGCGGCGCGAGAGAGATCCATTGCGTGCCATAGCGACTCCAATCAGGGTTGGGCGCGGCGCTGCCGCGAATTCAAGCAGTATCTGCGCGTACGAAGCGCGATCGGCGGCCTCTTCCAATCCCGCCCGATCGCTGATCGCTTCAGCTAGATCAGAAAGTTTGCGTTTCAGCCACCACCCCAGCGGGCTGAACCACACCACCGCTGCATAAACCCCCGCCAGCAGTTGCAGATAAAAGTCCCTCTGCCGGATGTGCGAACGCTCATGCGCCAGCACCACGCGCAGCTTCTTGGCATCCCATGTGGCATAATTCGCCGGCAGCACAATTGCCGAGCAGATGGTGACCGGCGACAAAACGTCGCTGCTGCAACGCAGGTCGACGGACGTACCTGGGCCGGTAAGCAACTCACTCAGGATCGGCTTCGCTCTGCGATACAGCCGAAGCGCCGCAATCAATCCGCATCCGAGACGAATGAGGAATATACCGGCGACCGCAACATAAAGCATAAGAAGAATCTTCGAAACTGATAACGTTGCGCGCACCGGCGCCGCTGTGCGCGGCGTTGTAGATGCAGCCTCCGCCATCGGCTGAAGCTGCACATACTCCACCCTATCCGCATTGGTAGACTCCGGCTCGATCGCCGGCGCTTGGTTTCCAGATCGCTTACTGATGGGTAGATCCGCCTGCTGCTCGACCTGTGGCGTGCCATCGCCGCCCGTGGCTGCTTCCGCAACCGGCTTCTGCGCGGGAGCCGTCTTTGCTTGAATCCTCGCCTGTAATTCCTCCAGCATTGTCTCGGGATCAGCCGGAAGCACCACCCGCACATTGGCCGGCAGCACGCTCCAGTGCGACGCCATCGGCAGCACCATCGGCATCGCCACTGCCCCCGCCAGCACCAGTCCCCACGCCGCTTTCTGCGCCAGTACGTTGCGCACCTTCAACAAGCCCAGCAACATCCAAACCGCCAGCGCCAGAAATACTGAACGAAAGGCAGCTTCCACCAGAAGTGAGGAGTTCATCGCTTCGCCTCCTGTTTGTTCTCACCCGCAGCAATCGACTTTCCCGCCTGCTTTTGCGCCTCGGCAATCCGCGCCGCCAGTCTCTGAAGCTCCGCGCGATCCAGCACCTGCGAATCCACCATGCCCACCAGCAGAGCCTCCACCGATCCTTCACAGAACCAGTCGACGATGCGCTTCACCGCCCGCCCCGCCACCTTCTGCCGCGATTCCGCCGGCCGATAGATAAAGGTCCGATCATCGACCGAGTGCTCCAGGTAACCCTTTTCCTCCAGCCGCCGTAGCACCGTGCGCACCGTCGAATCTTTCAAGGTGCGGTCCAGCTCCTCGCGCGCCTGTTCGGCCGTTACCGAGCCAAGCCGCCACACAATTGAGAGGAGTTCCCGTTCCAGTTCCCCGAGTTCAGCAGGATCGTGAGTGTTACTCGCCATAGTGTTACAGACTGTAACATAGAAAAGTGGTAAGCATGCGATAAAAATTTCTTTGCCTGTTTTTTCCCGCCCGAGAGCAATGCCGTCCAGACTCAAAGCCAACGAAATCGACCCCGCCCGTTGCGACTCGCAAATCTCGGTCTGTCCGTGCAACAGCGAAAGTCTCCTGCACATCCCATCAAAGTAAGTCGTATTCGCCGCGCCCAATTCAGAACTGCGGCATCTAAATCCATAGAAGAGGACGAATTTATGACATCAGGCATATTGGATAACCAACCTACAGTCGACGATATTCTTCGCGAAGTTTCCCGTCTCAAGTCCGTGGTTACCGAAGCGGTGGAAGAGGGCGTTGAAACCGCGGTCAAGGCGCTCAAACAAGGTCGCACTGCAGCCGAAGATGCGATCTACGACGCAAGGCACACCGTCAAGCAAAAGCCCTTGCAGGCAGTTGCCGTCGTATTCGCCGTCGGCGTTCTCACCGGTAGCCTCCTCGGGTGGATGAGCACACGCCGCAGCTAATCCCAGAAAACCGGAAAATTCAGAAATATATACGAAGCGATACCGGGATAAACTTGGCGACATCGCTGAATCTGCAATAGCGCAGGCCTGCACCTGCGCTGTTGTGGGATCGCCACTCTGCGACCGCTGACAACCAGCGCTTCGACGGGCCCTTTCAGATCCGCAACTCCTGCCTCAACCCTCAGCAGCACAATCCTTGACGATGTTTATTGCCTCTCCCTACGATGGCAGGACTACTCCGGCCCCTGCTTCCCATCTCCCAGAAGGTCCCAGGAAGATCAAATGAAAAAGGCCTTAAGGATCATCGCGCTCGCGTCCGCTTTCGCCTTCATCTTCTCCATCGCATCGGTCGCGCAGTCCGGCGTTGGCAAAGTCTCCTTCGCAAACTCGGGTTCCCCGGCCGCCCAGCAACCGTTCCTGCACGGCCTCGCCCTCATGCACAGCTTTGAATATCCCTCCGCCGCCGAGGACTTCCGCAAAGCCGAAGCCATCGACCCCAGCTTCGCCATGGCCTATTGGGGCGAGGCGATGAGCTTCAACCATCCCGTGTGGAACCAGCAAAATCGCGCCGCCGCTCTTGCCATTCTCAACAAGCTCGGTCCCACTCCCGGCGCGAGGCTCGCCAAGGCTCCCACCCAGCGCGAAAAAGACTATCTCGCCACCCTCGACATTCTTTACGGAGACGGCCCGAAAAAAGATCGCGATCAACGCTACGCCGACGCCATGGCAAAGCTCCACGAAAAATATCCTGACGACGTAGACGCGGCAGCGTTCTATGCACTGGCACTCCTCGGCAGCCAGGAAGGTGTTCGCAACGAGCGCGTCTATATGCAGGCCGCGGGCATTCTGATGCCGCTGTTCTACAAATATCCCCACCATCCTGGAGTTGCTCACTATCTCATCCACTCCTGCGATGACCCCATACACGCGCCCCTCGCTCTTCCTGCCGCTCGCGCCTATTCGCAGATCGCACCCAACGCGGCCCACGCACAGCACATGACCTCGCACATCTTCCTCGCCCTGGGAATGTGGGATGACGTCGTTCGCGCCAACGAGGCGGCCACCCGCGTTGTCAACCAACAACGCGCCTTCAGTGCAAAAACATCGAGCCACTGCGGCCATTACAACTACTGGCTCGAATACGGCTATCTTGAAACCGGCCGCATCGACAAGGCCAAACAAGTCCTCGCCGGCTGCCGCGCCGAGGCATCCGAAGCCGGAATGGCCGCCCGCGCACGCGGCGTCGCCGATCCCGATGGCGCAAGCCTCCTTTCCTACATCGCCATGCAGAGCCGATTCCTCGTCGACACCGGTCAATGGACCGGCAACTTCGCGCAAGAGTCCGTTGATATCGGCAACGCCCCGATTGCCAAATTTGACGATTCCTATGAACGCGCTTTTGCGGCCGCCGAAACAGGCGATCTCGACCATGCCAGGCAGTATCTCGCCACAATGGACAGCGTTTTGCCCAGTCTGCCCGAAGTCTTTGACCAGGATGGAGCGGCCCCCGACGATCCGAATCGCCAGGTCCCGAGCGTCGAACGGCAGCAGGTCCAGACACTCCTGCTCGCCGACGAAGGCAAGATGGATGAAGCCATTACAATGGCCAAAAAAGCGGCAGAAGCCGAGAGCAATCTTCCCTATGCGTTCGGCCCGCCGCTTCCCATCAAGCCGTCCTACGAGCTTCTTGCTGAACTCCTGCTCAAGCAGAATCATCCTCGCGACGCCATGGAAGCAGCCAGACTAGCCCTGCTTCGCGCTCCAAATCGAACCCAGTCTCTAGCGCTGTTGGCACGAGCCTCCGCCGCATCGAATGCATCCACATCAGCAGATGCGAAGTGAGCGGCGCAGCGAGCCTTCAGATCAAAAACAAAGCCACCGCCTGAAAGCGATGGCTCCGTTCGAAAACAATTTCCGTTACGCCCGGCTCATATAAGCGCCTTCGCTCGTATCCACGCGGATCTTCTCGCCCTCATTGATGAACGTGGTTCTTCCCAGCTCAGCGAATGCGATAAACGAAAGCATCCTCCAAATATTGATCGCCGAAGGTTTGTCCACCCAAGCGCATTCCGTAGGTATCTTTGGTTGTTGCAAACATTTTGCGCAATGACTTGATGAAAGGTTTGTCCATTGGGCGAAGGAACACCTTCGGCCTCTTCCAGACCGGAATACCGGCCTTCTCAATCGCGGAATTAACCTGGGAATATGGAAATAAGGAGCCAGTCTGCCTCAGTCGATCCGAGGCGATGACGAGTCGCCAGTCTTCGTACTCCGGCAACTTTGCCCACAACGCGACGTTAGGATTCTTATCATCCTGATCAAGTGCATCGATTACTTCTCGACCATTTTCTATATCGAAGCTCACCAGCGATGTCTTATCCAAGGGAGTAAACCTCCAGTTCCGCCGTCCACCGCTTCAAGCAAGTCAGTCGCCTCTTGAACAGACTTTCTCTCGTAACGGCTGGTTTCCGACCAATCTTGTACTGCATCTAGTTTCGCCTGCATCGCCGCATCCGCTTGAAGGGCGACATCCAACTCAATTCTGAGTTCTGCTAATTGAATTAGCTTTCCCAGATCATGCGTATGACTGTCATTTACCAGTTTCTTTTCCGGGAAGTCATGTTCACGCGTTCGCTTTGCTACACAGGCCTTTAGCGCGCACTCCACTGCGTAGCCCGCTAGGTAATAAGCGCCATCGGCAAATCCCGCTGCGAGAAGCGCTCTCGATTCCATGAGGCGTGTTTCTGCGAGTTGCTGCAAATCAAGCCTGTTCATAAAGTAACTTATGCCCGTTACGCGCGGCTCATGTAAGCGCCTTCACTCGTATCCACGCGAATCTTCTCGCCCTCATTGATAAACGGCGGCACCTGCACCACCAGCCCTGTCTCCGTCTTCGCAGGCTTGGTCACCGAAGACGCCGTGGCCGACTTCAACCCCGGCTCCGTCTCCACCACCGTGAGTTCGACAAACGAAGGCAGTTCAATACCCACTGCCTGTCCATCGTGGTAGCTCACCTTGATCTGCAGGTTCGGCGTCAGGTATTCCACCGCATCGCCAAGCGTCGAGCCCTTCAGCACGGTCTGCTCGAAGTCCACCGGGTTCATGAAGTAGTAGTCGTCCCCATCGGCGTACAAAAACTCCATCGAAATCTCATCCACCACGACCTTCTCAATGGCATCGCCGGAACGGAAGCGGTGCTCGAACATCGCCCCGGACTTGAGATTGCGAAGTTTTGCCTGGATGAACGCGCGCAGGTTGCCCGGCGTACGATGCTCCACCTTGAACACGAGGTGGAGAATGTCGTTGTGCTTGATAATCATGCCCGGACGCATTTGGGTGGCGGGAATCGCCATAAACTTGAAGCTCCTTGCTCTATGTGAAAAAGTCGGCCTTGGCCCAATCTCCATTGTAACTTAGGGCCTATCAGCGCATCCCCGCGCCCGAACCGCAATTGCCCATCCCTGTGTTCTGATCGATGGGAGAGGACACCGCTTGCGCTCACCAAAAATCAATGCCGCGCCGACTGGTGCCTTATTGCTCCTGTGTCTGCTCTGGGCGCTCCCCTCTCTCCGTTCCGATCTCCTGCCCGGCTCCATCTCCTCATCCAATTCCTCGCCTCTATTGGATCAGGCAGTGATCCTCGCGCTGTTCGCCATCGTCGTCGCAACCATAGCGTTGGTCCGAAAGGCAATCTGGCCGCGCGCCCTCTTTCTACTGCAATCAATCTTTGTCGGCGCCGGTCTCCTCGCCTTTCCGGCACTCCTCGTCGAATTCGCCAGAGGCCACGTCGACGATTCCACCCGCGTCGCCCTCTTCTCCTTGGTTCCCGTTTTTGCGGTCGTGCTGGAACCTCATCTCGGTTCCGCATCGCAGCCGTCTCCGCGCGCCGGCCTGGCAGCCGCACTGGTTGCCATAGCCGGAACCCTGCTCTTGTTTCCTGTGGAGCTACCGCAGGCGCCAGCGTCAGCCGCGGCGTTCTGCGGCATCATCGTTGCAGTCGCCTCTATCGCCGCTGCCAACTGCACCGCGGTAAAGATCGCACAGAGCCAAACAACTCTGTCCCTGTCCGGTTTCGCCGCGATCATTACTGGATCGGCCGCAATCCTGCTCGCCATTGCGGGCCTGTCAAACGAACCTCGCGCGTGGCCGGTTCCTCACATAGACGCATGGACCATCCCGGATCTGCTCGCCCTGCCTCTGCTTTTCTGGCTCATGCGGCGCATGTCTGCAGTCCGCATGACCACGCGTTTTCTCATCGCCCCGCTCGTGGCGAGTCTGATTGCACTCGCATTCCTGCGCCCTGGGGTTCAACCGCGCGCCTGGCTTGGCCTGCTGCTCATTGCCCTCGGATCAGCTTGGCTGCTCCTCGCACCCGACAGACCGCACGGCGACAATACATTCAAGCTCGACCTCACTTGAGCTGACGTCTCCGAAACATTTGTTCGCAGCCGCTCCCATCCGCTACGATGGCTGCGATTCGATGGCGGAAGATCAACCGCTCTGGAGTTTTCAAATGAGTTGCCCTACCGTGCGTTTTTGCCTCGCTTCCATTCTGTCCTCATGCCTTTTCCTTGCATCCGCCCACGCACAGACTGCGCCTGCTTCCGCCTCAACGCCGCCTTCAAGAAATTCGGCTTCTGTCGAACAGCGCGTGCAAGACCTGCTCAAGCGCATGACCCTCGAAGAAAAAGCGACCATGCTCTCCGGTTCCGGCTGGATGGAGTCGGCCCCAATCCCCCGCCTCGCTATTCCCTCCATCAAAATGGCCGACGGCCCCATGGGCGTCCGCTCCTGGGCGGGCAGTTCCGCCATCACCAATTCTTCAGCGAATCCAGTAAAAGTCGAGACAACCTCGTTCCCTTCCGGCATCGCCATGGCCTCCACATGGGACACCGCTCTCGTCGAGCGCGAAGGTCACGCCATCGGGCAGGAAGTGAAAGCGCTTGGCCGCGACATGATCCTCGGCCCCACCGTCAACATCAATCGCGTTCCCCTCTGGGGCCGCAACTTCGAAGGCTACGGCGAAGATCCATACCTGTCTGGCCAGCTTGCCGTCGCCTACATTCACGGCGTGCAAGGCGAAGGCGTCATTCCCTCCGTCAAGCACTTCGACGCCAACAATGAGGAGTTCGAACGGCATCGCATCGATGAAACAATCGACGAACGCACCCTGCACGAAATCTACCTGCCGGCTTTCAAAGCCGCCGTCCAACAGGGCGGCGCCTGGTCGGTCATGTCCTGCTACAACCTTGTCAACGGCCATCACTGCGCCGAGAGCGACTATCTGCTCAAGCAAATCCTCAAAAATGAATTCAGCTTCAAAGGCTTTGTCGTATCCGACTGGGCAAGCACCTATTCAACCGCCCCAACCGTCAACGCCGGCATGGATCTCGAAATGCCTGGGGGTCCTCAGTTGCAGGCAATGCTGGCCCGGCCCCGCGCACAGGAGCAAGGCAGCAGCGGCGGCTGGCTCGAAGCCGGCAAAGTCCTTACCGCCGTCAAAGCCGGCCAGATCACCGAGGCCACTATCGACGACAACGTCAGCCGCATTCTCCGCGTAATCATCGAGAGCGGCCTCATCGATCATCCCCACACCGCAACCGGCGAAGTCGACACCGCCGCACAGCAGGCAGTAGCGCGCCAGGGCGCAACCGAAGGCATTGTCCTTCTGAAAAATCAAGGCAACCTTCTCCCGCTCGATGCCTCAAAAATCCATTCCATCGCTGTGATCGGTCCCAATGCCCTCGTCGCCCGCACCGGTGGCGGAGGCAGTTCGCTCGTTCGTCCCAAATATGCAGTCTCGCCGCTCCAGGGAATCCAGAAACGTGCAGGCTCCGGAATCGAGATCACCTCTGCCCTCGGCGTCGGGATGGAAGGCGAAGACGCGGCCCACGACACTCCCGAAGCGCGTGCCACCGATCTCAAAGCCGCAACCGATGCGGCTTCAAAAGCCGACGTAGCCATCGTCGTCGTTGGCCGCTACAACAAGAACGAGTCCGAAGGCTTCGACGTAAAAACAATGGATCTTCCCGCCGGTCAGGATGAATTGATTGCCGCTGTCGAGAAAGCCAACCCACACACCATCATCGTCCTCAACACCGGCGACCCTGTAACCATGACCAGGTGGCTCGACACCACGCCCGCCCTCCTCGACATGTGGTACGGCGGTCAGGAAGGCGGCAACGCTCTCGCGTCGATCCTCTTCGGCGACGCCAACCCCTCGGGCAAGTTGACCGTTTCGCTCCCAAAGAAATTCGAAGACTCTCCGGCAGCCAAAGATTATCCGGGCCAAAACCTCCACACGGAATACACCGAAGGCATCTACGTCGGCTATCGCTACTACGACACCAAAAACGTAGAACCTCAATTCCCCTTCGGCTTCGGCCTCAGCTACACCACCTTCGAATACAGCGATTTGAAAGTGATCCCGTTCGTTACGCACTCGGGCACTGTCAAGTCAGAGGGCACGCTAGTCACCGTCAAGGTGAAGAACAGCGGATCGCGCGCTGGAGCCGAAGTGGTCCAGCTCTACGTCCACGATGGCCACGCCAGAATCGACCGTCCCGCGCATGAGCTCAAAGCCTTCAACCGCGTCGAGCTTAAACCCGGCGAAAGCCAGACCATCAAGTTCAGTCTCGATCGCTCCGCATTCGAATACTGGAGCCCGCAAACAAAAGAGTGGACCCTCGATCCAGGCACCTTCGAAATCCAGGTCGGCGCTTCATCGCGCGACATCCGACTCAAAGCGCCTGTCGAAATCACTCACTGATAAACTCACAGCAGATGCCCCGCCAGCTCCACTACAACGCGGCAGAACACATTGCCCCCGAAACGGCAAAGGATCCGTTTCTGAGACCTGCGTTTTCAGCGAGCAACCGCATCGCTCGCCTCGCCTGGAACATTTGCTGGGCCATCTTCTATCGCCTCTCGCCGCGACCCTTTCACGCATGGCGTGCTATGTTGCTACGCCTGTTCGGCGCAAAGATGGGCCCAAACTGCCACTTCTATCCCAGCTCGCGCGTGTGGGCGCCGTGGAATCTCATCTGCGCCGATCAGGTCACCGCTGGCGATGGCGCTGAAATCTACAACCCCGCTCCCATCCACCTCGGCTCCCACGCCATCCTCTCGCAGAACTCCTACCTCTGCGGCGCAACTCATGACTTCGACGATCCCGCGTTCCCCCTCATCGCCTACAAAATGGAAGTCGGTCCCTATGCCTGGGTCTGTGCCCGCGCCTGCGTTGCTCCCGGCGTCAACATCGGCGAAGGCGCGGTCCTCGGACTCGCCTCGGTAGCAACCCGCGACATCGAGCCCTGGACCGTCTACGCCGGCTCCCCCGCCGTAAAAGTAAAGCAGCGCAATCGCACCGCTCTCTAAACGGCACCGGGAAAAAACAAATCCCGTCGAGATAATCTCTCGACGGGAATATTGTGACTCGAATACTGCCTTATTGCGGCGGCGCATAAGGTTCCACCCGCAGCATATTCGACAGAATCCCCCGCTCCTGCGGGCTGAACTGATTCTGGTATCTACTCGAATTCAGCACAATCGATCGCTGATCCGGTGGAACTTCTCTCAAGTCCCGAAATGCATTCCGCATCATCGTCTGCCGGTCCGCTGGCAAAGTGGTCCACTCCCTCGCCGACTGCGCCACCCGCGCGCGCTCTTCCGGCGACAGCCGCTCCAGATTCTCCGCACGCGCCAGCGTTCGCTCTCGCTGGGCATCCGGCATCCGGTTCACCCGGTTCAACTGGTTCATCACTCGCTGCTGTTCGCCCTGCGGAAGCCGCCGAAAACTCGGATCGTTGCGCAGCATCTGTTGCTGTTGCGGCACCGGAACATTGCGATGTGTATTCAACCACGCGCCAAGATGCCCCGGCGGCGCATAAAGCTGCTGAGCCGTCCCAGGGAAAGCCTGCCGCCCATTGGCCTGCGCATTGTAGTTTGAATTCGGATAAACACCGCGAGCCCCCGCCCGCGGCGCGTACGGCTGTCCGTTACCCGGTGCGCGATAGGGCTGATATTGCTGCGGATTCCGATTCTGATATTGCGTCGCCCGATTCGGATACTGTTGTCCCGCCCGCCCCTGGTTCCCTTGCCGCGGTGACTGAGGTCGCGAATACGCAGGGCGACTCTGCTGCCGCGGAGCCGCGTAGCGTGCCGCCGGACGCTCCGCTTCGCGGCGCTGGCCAATCAAACCAGCAGGCAGCAGGCACACGGCAGCGATCGCAACGGCAGTCAGAATCCCCCGGTGCGTCAGCCTTGCAACGCTTTTGCTTCGTGCCCCATTCATTCTCTTGCCCCGCTGTTTCTCGACTGGACTAATTCTTGTATCCGCTTATTGCTGTTGCGGATCTCCGTTGTTGGCGCCCTGCGAAATCGACTCCAGTTGATCCAGCACCTGCGCATTGCTGTCCAGCGTCTGCAAATCGTGCACCACGGCCGCATCCGCATCCGGCTTCTGCGGCGGATTTTCAATGTTGGTCACACCAAGGTACGCGCCGCCCCCAAGCAGCAGCATTACCGTCAGCGCCATCGCTGCCAGCGGACGAGCATGCATCGAAGGACCGTAGGAGTAGCGGGCGCGGATGCGCTGCAACCATGACTGCCGCGGAGCTTCCCGCTCCTCGCGCATCCGTGCACCCAGACGCGTCATGAAGTAGGGACTGGGCTCCGGCGCTGTCCACGCATCCATCACCGACATGGTCGCCCGCAACTCCTCCAGCTCCCGGCGGCAGCTCTCACACTCCGCAACATGAGTCTTCACCTTGGCAGGCGCCGCCTCCGGATCGAGCAGCATTTCTGCCAGCTTCGTTTCCATCGCGGTGCATTTGTTCATCGTTTCCATCGCTACCACCCACTCCCCGCCGGTGTTGCCCGGCTTTCAATCCCTGAAATTCTTCTCAATCCCTATACAAAATCTTTGAGCTTGTCCCGAAGCGTCTGGTACGCCCTGAACAACAGCGACTTCGTCGCCGACTCGCTCAGTTTCAATACATCCCCAATCTGCCGATAATCCATCCCCTGGTACTTGTGCATCAGCACCGCCATCCGCTGCCGTTCCGGCAGAGCCAACACATGCGCCCGGATCGCTGCCATCCGCTCGTCCCGCAACAAACCCTGTTCCGCTGAAGGAGCGTTATCCGCCACATCCGGCGTCGTCCCTGACTCTTCATCCGGCGCGTCCAGATACACCGTAGACGCCGACCGTTCATGCTTGGTGTCGCGTGCGTGGTTTACCGCAAGGTTCGTCGCAATTCGATACAGCCATGTCGTGAACTTCGCTTCGGCCCTGTAGCTTTCACGCGAACGATACACCCGCAGAAACACTTCCTGCGCAAGTTCCTCGGCAACCGCCTGGTTGTGTACCATCCGAAACAGAAAATTGATCATCGCCCGGTGGTACTTGCCCACCAGAAAATTGAACCCCGCCTCGTCGCCCGCCGCCACCCGCAGCATCACGGCCGCATCGCTGCTCTCGTCCTGCGCGTAGTTCACGGGTCGTTGGGGTTCCGGCGAAGTCAGCGCCGTGCCCCGTCCCAGTGCCGGATTGTCCAGTACCAGGGTTGCCATATCTTCAGGAACCCCGTCCGCATCGGAAGGTTGCGCAAATTCGTCACTTTCCGGCTCGGATTGTGCATCGTTTAACGGTTTTGGGCCCCTGAAACCCTCGCCGCCGACCCGCCCCGGCTTTCCCGAACCGACTCCCGGCTCCAGAAGCTCCTCATCCTCGTCCGGCTGGCTCGACATGACCGCCATCCAACCCGCTCCCCAGGGCATTCCCACTGCGGCGGACAGCGCAAATCCGGGTAGCCCCCCCCTCCCCCTCCTGTCCGGGCGGAAACACGCCAGCTCGTCCTCGGGAGCGGACTTCAGAACCTCTCGGATTGAGCGTATTCGCCAGCGCATTCAGTAACTTGGAGCGAATTCGCACGGCCCACCGTCTGTCCTGCTGCCGGAATGGCCCTTGAATGTCGCTAGGTGATACTCTACCTTACAGGGACCCCTATGGCGCGCCTCGCGCCACCCCCGTGCATCCCAAAAGCCCGGGCGCTTAACTCAGCGGTAGAGTGCCACCTTCACACGGTGGAAGTCGCAGGTTCGAATCCTGCAGCGCCCACCATCCTGCCATCAATCAGATCAATTTGTTTGATCTCCCCAGAGCGGTGCAATTATCGTATTGCCTTCCGGAGGATGAACTAGCACTTCGGTCATGCCCCGGAGGTGTAGCGTTGATTCGAGGGCAGAAGAATCCAAGCTATACTCGCTCCAAATATCCATAGGAGGCTTATGCGGAGAGTCATTTCTGCCATGTTTTTGCTGGCTTGTGCAATTGTTTGGGCTACACCAATGGGCGCGCAAAATGCGAGTCATTCAATGAAGGTATTTGTGAACCCTCTGATGGGTACAAATCAAGACCTGGCGGATATGGTAACTGCAAAGCTCATCAGCCATTTGGTCAAGCACGACATTTCTGTAGTGGAGTCAGTTGATGACGCCGACGCCGTTCTGAACCTCTCCGGGCTGATTGAGACTTCAAACAACGAATATGGGCGCACTCATATCCACTTACAGGCCGGTGTAAGGCTGGTGAATAAGGATGGTGCGGTATTGTGGGCTGATGACATCAGGAGCAGCAGGTATGCAGAAAGCGCTTCGTCCAGTTTTGCCGAAAATGTAGCCAAGAATATCGAAAAATCTCTTTCTGTGAAGTCGCAAGACAAATAGTGTCATCCGCGCACCCTAGTCATGCCAAACAGGAATCTTAGTTCGGAAGAACTGAAGCGAGCCAATACGCTGCTTGCTGAGATTCGTGAGCGATTGATCTCGTTAGCATCCGGCGATTCTCAACTGTTATTCGCGTATCGTCGGAAGATTGCGAAAGAACTCGGTTACGATGAGAGGGGAAAGCCAGGAGTTCGCGCCAAACTCAAAATTAAGAAATGGGCGCTCCAGGACCGAAAGTGCGCAGAGTGCGGACTCGATCTGGCGTTAGAATACTCCGAGCTTGACCGCAAGAACGCTGCCGATGGATACACGATAGAGAACACCGATTTGTTACATGGCAAGTGCCATCAATCACGTCAAGCCGCTAAACGTTACACTTAAGAGAGACTGGTTTAGGGTCAGCTCCCAGGTATTGGGATATTACATGGCCCGTTTGGGCAGGTCTGTTTCCCGTAAAAGATGGCTCCCATATTCGCGCCTTCGTGATCGCTGGCGCAAGTATAGCGACACAGCGAAGTGAAAAGAGGCGTGGAAAATTCACCACGCATTGTGCAAAAGCGTTAGCCGATTCCATTGGATGCCTACCCAGCCGCCTCCACAACCTTCAGCCGAGCCAGCCCCATCCACTCCTGAAGATTGAACGCCAGGATAAACAGGAATGAAACATACAGCATGCTCAAGTCGCGAAACTCCCCCGGCTGACAGAACAGCAGAAACAGCGGAATGTTGATCATCGCCGCGATCAGCGCGTGGCGCCGCAGCCAGTAAGGCAGAAACCGCGACCCTCGCCACACCATCCAGATCAGCAGCAGCATCGGAATCGGCGCGCTCAATGCAGGAAACATCATGTCGTACGTCCTGTCGATCCAGGTGTCGAGTTGGAAGGGATGCAGAAAGAAACTGACTTGATCCTTCCAGTGCAACTCAACCGTTCCGCCCGCGTTATGTGCGAAATGCATGCGGATCGGCAAGTAAACCGCCGCACACACCGCCGCCAGCACTCCGACGCCGATCAGCGAACTCATCCGCGAATGCCGCCGCCGGAACACCGGATACAGCGTGAACATGAAGAGCAGAAACGATTCCTTGTTCCACGTTCCCAGCGCCGCCACTGGAACCAGCCACCACCAGTCCAGCTTCAGCGCCATCCATACGGCCAGCGCCATAAAAAACAATTCCGGAAAGTCGCAGAAGTATCCGCCCTTCACCCCGAAAAGCGGAAACAGCAGCATGAACACCACCGCCGCAAACACCGCCACCGGCTCCGCCATGTCTGCCGCCGTACAAACCTTGTACAAGCCGACGGCCGCCAGCAGTGCAAACAGATACGTCGCGATATAGAAGATCAAATATTGCGCCGGATACTTCTTCGATGCCAGGTTGAATGCAACACTAATCCGGTCCTTCGCCCGCTGCGGGACCCGGCGCGCTATCGCATCTTCGGGCAACGCCCGCGCTAGCCCGTTTGCAACATCGGGAAGCATCTGCCGATAAATGTACGGTCGGTGCGCAGTGCCATCGATCATGCGATCGAATTCCGCAATGAGGTCGGTCCCGCGCGCACCCTGCTCGCGGAAATGCCACTTCTGATAAAAGGCGCTGAACGACGAAGCCGAAACCACCACCAGCAAAACCGCCAGGCACATGCGATGGAAAAGCCGCGTGCTGCGCAATCCGCCTTCTCTGGACGGCGAACCCCTCACCTCAGAACTCGCCGTCTCCTCGTCAGACGACACGCGCACACGCACAGCCACAGCAGAGGGGTCCAAAACAGGGGTTGGGTTCATCAGGGAAACTCGACTCGATTATAGCCGACGTTTCTTTTCAATCACGATATCTTTCGTTCCGCATCGGTTCGCGCAAATTGCAAATTAAGCTGATGTCTCCAGGTCCGGAATTCCTTCCATCATTCGAGGTGTCATTCTCGAACGTACCAGGGCCCCCGGGAGCGAAAGCTCTGTGGGGTAGGTTCGCGGGTGGAAAGCGAAGAATCTGACCTGAAAATTCAAATACCAGCACGAACCGCGGGTGCCCCATCCAAGCTCCGCTTGGGTGGGAAAGCATGATTCCAACCAGCCGCATTTTCATCGTCCTGGATGTCGCGCAGCCACATCGATGACCGCTTTTGTTTGTCGGTGTCTTTCTAATTGGACTCTTCCCATAATGAGCGCTGTCATTCTGAGCGAACGGGCCCCCGAACGTGCCAGGGGCCCCAGAGAGCGAAAGCTCTGTGGGGTAGGTTCGGGGGTGGTGAGCGAAGAATCTGCTTCTGCTTTTCCTCATTCCGTTGCAACCATGCGAACGAAGTATGATGGCCTCCATGGCAACCAAACTCCGCTGGGGCGCCCTCAGCACCGCCAACATCGGAATCAAAAAAGTTCTCCCGGCCATGCAGCTCGGCCAATTCACCACCGTCGATGCCATCGCCTCCCGCGATCTCGCCCGCGCCCAGAAAGCCGCCTCTGCGCTTGGCATCCCCAAAGCCTACGGATCCTACGAAGCCCTTCTCGCCGACCCTGATATCGACGCCATCTACAATCCCCTGCCCAACCAGATGCATGTCCCCTGGACCATCAAGGCCGCCGAGGCAGGCAAACACGTCCTCTGCGAAAAGCCCATCAGCCTCACCGTTGCCGAAGCCAAAACCCTCCTCGACGTCCGCGCCCGCACCGGCGTCAAAATCGGCGAAGCCTTCATGATCCGCAGCTACACCCAATGGCTCCGTGTCGGCGAACTGCTTCGCTCTAAACGCATCGGCCAGTTGCGCTCCATCGCCGGCTTCTTCAGCTACTTCAACAACGATCCCGCCAATATCCGCAACCACATCGAGTCCGGCGGCGGCGCCCTCCTCGACATCGGCTGCTACTGCATCCAGGCCGCGCGCTACGGGTTCGGCGCCGAACCCCGACGCGTCATCGGTCTCATCGACCGCGACCCAACCATGAAGATCGACCGCCTCACCTCCGCCATCCTCGACTTCGAAGCCGGCCACGCCATCTTCGCCTGCAGCACCCAGCTCGTCCCCTACCAGAAAGTTCAGTTCTTCGGCACCACCGGCCGCATCGAAATTCAGATCCCCTTCAACGCCCCCAAAGACCGCCCCACCCGCATCCTCATTGACGAAACCGGCGAACTCTTCGGCAGCGGCATCAAGATCGAAGAATTCCCCACTGCCGACCAGTACACCATGCAGGGTGATGCCTTCTCCCGCGCCGTCCTCGAAGGCGGCGACGTCCCCGTTCCTCTTGAAGACGCCATCGCCAACATGGCTGTAATCGAAGCCATCTTCCATTCCGCCGAAACTGGACAGTGGGAGACGCCATAGCCCTGGAACCCGCACTTCACGAGTTGGAATCTGCCCTGCCCATCCGCCGGTTGCCGCCGCACCGCTTCTATCTGAATTTGGCAAAAGCCAATAGCCCGCCTCAGGCGCCGGAGAGAATCCCGTGTACGATCTCCGCGTTCTCCTTCACCTCGTCCTTGTATCGCGGGAACATGCCCACAAAGACGCCGTCGTTCGGCTTGATGCTCTGGAACGCGCTCCGGAAGGCTCCCGCGATGCCTTCATCCGCGATGCGGCCCGCCGCCAAAATCTTGAACGCAAAGCACGGCTTCTTCGTCTGGCGCATCACCGCGTACATCCGTGCCGGATCGCTCTGCAGGTAAATCTCGCGGGGCATTTCCACAATTTCACCGTTCAGAACTTTCTTCCATTCCTCCGCTGTCCGCGTTCGGTTGTACGCGCACCCTGCATAGAAGTCCACATCCCATCCCTGCTCTTCCACCAGAGCGATCACTTCCGGCTTGTGGGTACCGACACCGACCATTACACCCATGTCGCGAACCCGCTTGCACCACTCGCGCACTGCGTCCATCTTTCCGTCGCGGAACGCAACATCGACCACCTCGCCCTGCCGGTGCAGCGCCAGCGGTTTCAAGTCGCGCACCAGCGCCGCTGCATCATCGTGCGCCGCAACCTGGGCGATCAGGTGCATTTGCCCGCCTTCCGTGAGAAAGCGCGCCCAGTCCTCCGGCGAGCGCTTCCATGTCACGTAATTGAAAGTATTGATTCCATACCTGTTCGCGCGATGCAACACTTCGCAGACGCGCTCCTGTGTGTACCACTCTGCCATCGAGCGCGAGAAGTTCGTGTTGTAGTGGGCAAATCCATAGAGCGGATTCACCCCGATTACCATACGGCTGATCTCCGCGTTCCCAAACTTCATTCGTGGGACCCGAACCGCCGCGACAGCCTCTTGCTCTGGCAGACGACCCTGCGCTTGGGCCATCCCCTGCTGCTCCGCTCCCTGCGAATGAAGCAGTTGTGGACCACTGATCAGACCCGCCGCCAAAGCGGCACTACTTTGAAGAAACTTACGACGTGTCTTGGGCATGCTCCCACGATTCGCCCCAAATGCTCCGCAATCTGTGAACCAGATCACACCTCAGGGTGAGCAGTTCCGCTACACTGCGTGCTGAGTTCGCCCATGCCCGTCGACCAAGATCTGACCACCCTCAGCTACACCCGCGGCCCCGACCGCCTTCTCCTCGACCTCACCATTGGCGACCTCCTTCACCGAACCGCCACCCGCTTCCCCGACCGCCTTGCCGTCACCTCACGCCACCAGTCCGAGCGCATGACCTGGGCCGAACTCAGCGATGCCGCCGATCGCGTAGCCCGCGGCCTCTGGTCCCTCGGCATCCGCCGCGTCGATCGCGTCGGCCTCTGGTCCACCAACTGCATCGAGTGGGTAATGCTCCACATGGGCTGCGCGCGCGCCGGAGCAGCCCTCGTCAACGTCAACCCGGCCTACCGCTCCCACGAACTCCAATACACCCTCACCCGCTCCCGCATGAAAGCGCTATTTCTGTGGCATAAGGACAAGCGCGCTGACTACGAAGAGATCCTCAACCGCGCCCGCCACGGCCTCAGGCTCGACCTTGAACACATCATCTACTTCGACTCCCCCCTCTGGCCCGCTCTCCTTGAGTCTGCCGGGCAGTTGCCCGATCACGTCTCCGTCACCGATATCGCCAACATCCAGTACACCAGCGGAACCACCGGCCTGCCCAAAGGCGTCATGCTCACCCACCATAACGTGGTCAACAACGGCCAGTTCCTCGCCCAGGGATTTCACTACACCGAACAGGACAAGATCGTTGTCCCCGTCCCGCTCTTCCACTGCTACGGCTGCGTCATCGGTACCATGAGCGCCCTGAACTCCGGCGCAGCTCTCATCTTTCCCAACTGGACTTTCGATCCCCGCGCCACCCTGCAAGCCATCCACGACGAAAAGGCAACCTCGGTCTATGGCGTTCCCGCGATGTACGTTGCCGAATTCGGCTTGCCCGAATTCTCCACCTTCAACTGCACCAGCCTGCGCACCGGCATGATGAGCGGCGCTCCCTGCCCCGTTGAACTCATGAAGCGCGTTCTCAATGAAATGCACATTGGCGAACTCGTCATCGCCTACGGCCAGACCGAAACCTCGCCCGTCGTCACCATGAGCGATGCCGGCGATTCGCTTGAAATTCGAGTCAACACCGTGGGCCGCGCCATGCCACAAACCGAAATACAGGTGGTCTCGACCACCGATGCCGCCCGCCAGCCCATCGGCATGCAAGGCGAAATCTGCGTGCGCGGCTACGCGGTAATGAAAGGCTACGATGGCGATCCCGTCGGTACCGCCGATGTCGTCAAGCCAGACGGCTGGCTGCACACCGGCGACCTCGGCGTCATGCGCGCTGACGGCTGCCTCCACATCACCGGCCGCTCCCGCGACGTCATCATTCGCGGCGGCGAAAACATCTACCCCCGCGAAGTCGAGGAGTTCCTCTACACCCATCCCAAGGTCGGCGAAGTACAGGTTGTCGGAATCCCCAATGAACGCCTCGGCGAAATCGTCGTTGCCTGGATCCGCCTCCGACCCGGCATGGAAGCCACCGAAACCGAAATCCGCGAATGGTGCAAAGCACAGATCGCGTACTACAAAATCCCCGAGCACGTCCGCTTCGTCGACGATTTCCCCGCCACCCTCTCCGGCAAAATCCAAAAATACAAGATCCGTGAATTCGAAATCGAGGCCCGCAACCTCCAGTCCGTCGCCAGCGCTGCAACTGCCTGATGAATTTTCCACTCCTTTGGATTGCGCGAAAATCGAACCCTGCATCCTAAGACTTCAGCAAGAGGCAAGCCACACATCTTTGTGCGCAGTCGGACCCCGCATGTCTGCGGTGCAGTCTTGTTCTAGTAAGTCCTTGCACGCCAACCCCGGAGGTATTTATGGCTCAGACAGATGTTTCCACCACCACACTCGCAGCATATTTTGAACACAGCACCGACGCCCGCAAGGCAGTTGACGACCTGCAGAAAGCGGGCTTCTCATCCGCACACCTCGGCATCGCCCATCACGGCTCTTACACCGGAGAGTCTTCGACCTTTGGCAATACCACCGTCTTCGAAACCGAAGATGAACAGCCCTCAACCTGGGACAAGATCAAGGCATGGTTCAGCGGCACCCAGGCGGAGCCCTATGCGGATCAGCGCTCGCAGGGCGATCTAGCCAATCGCGAAGTCACCGCAAACCCGGCGGATCGATATGCAGATGGCAACGAAACCTCCGACCTCCACGGCTCCTTCACCGCCATGAACATCCCCGAAGATCGCGCTCGTTACTTCGCGCATCGTTTCGGACGCGGCAACGACGCCGCCGTCGTAACCGTCCAGGCCGGCGACCGCATCACCGAAGCTCAATCCATCCTTGCCGAGCATAACGCCGACTTCGGCGAAAACGCCGCAGCCTACGAGTATCCGGCAGACGCTGATTCGTACGCCAGAGACGATTCACGCGGTGAAGGTCTCAGCAACTTCCCCGACGTGCAACTTCTCGGCGTATTGAGCGTGCAAACCGTGCGCATCGTTCCCGACGGCCAGCTTCTCGAAAGGCCCGACGACCAACTACGCAGCAGAAAGGAACCGGTGCGTGACCTGTCCGGGAATATCAAAAACGACGAGTCCTCCGAAGAAGACCGCAAGAATCGCGAACGATCTGCCTGACGCACAGGCTTATGCCGCGGTAGCAACGGCAGCGGTTCTCGTGATTGTGACAACAGTGATATCGTCCTCTTGCCCGAACCGCTTCACCGTCTGCACAATCTCTGCCGCCGGCTTCATCGAAACATCCCGCGCGCGCTCAAATCCAAACAGCTCTCCGTCCCCACCCTGCGCCTCAACGACGCCATCGGAGTAGAACGTGAGACGCCCGCCGGGATCCAGCTCAAGCTCCGTTGTCTCATAAATGGCAGAACTCGCAACTCCCAGCGGCAACGCTCCAGGCAGTTCCACTTCCCTCCCGTCGAGATAAGGAGACAAATGGCCGGCGTTCGCAATTGAGACGAAGCCATTCGCACGGATGCGAGCAATCAACGCCGTTGACAGTGCACCCCCAGCCCGCCCCACCAGCCGCTCGTTCAGATTGGAAAGCAGCTCGGCTGGGTCCTTCGTGTATTCGGCGACGCCGCGAATCGCTCCAACCAGCACCGACACCATCATCGCGGCCGGCAGGCCCTTTCCAGCAACGTCCCCAACCACAATCACAATTCCTCCCTCACCATCCGGCAATATCTGGAAAAAGTCGCCGCCCACCTGCTCGGCGGGCTCATACGCCGACTCCACCTTGAAACCTGGAACCTCGCCGGTTTGCTCCGGCACCAGCACTCGCTGTACCTCTTGCGCCGCTGCCAATTCTCCCTCCATCTGCGCTTGCCGCCTGCTCATGGAGCTCGATCGTTGCAGCATGATGATCGCCAGCGAGACGACCGATAAGATTCCCGACACGCTGTTCAAGGATATGGAGAATGGGCCGACCGGGTAGCGGTTAATCAAATTCAAGCCGCGAAGGGAAAACTGCCTCCATGCCGGAAACTGAAACAGCGTCTGCATCGCGACCAGGGCATAGATATACATGCTGAACAGGATCACCGGGATCAGCAGTATGCCCGCCTCGCGATTGCCCCGATGCCAATGAACCACAAGCACGACAGGTATGACAACAGAAAGAAAGATGATGAAGGGAAGATTGGTGATCATCTGAGCCGGCAGCGACAAGTCAATGAACAACCCATGAAGGCCTCCAATGAAATAAAGAAGCCCAACCACAATCAGAAATGTCCGCCACCGCCACCCCATCCGTATTTGAACAAATGAAAAGTAAAGCGATGCCCAGATGTAGGGCGAGACAAGACGAATCGAATCCGAAAACAGCATCCATCCGATTGGAATATTTTGGAGCTGGCTGATCACCAGAGTCGGAATGAGAACCAGTCCCATCACGCCAACCGCAAAGATCCAGAGATACTCGGTCTGTCGCCGTTGCGCGGAGAAAAGCACCAGGGCAACAAAGCCAAGGCAGATGCCAAGACCATCGCTAATCCATCCGAACGAGTTCTCGCCGATAACCGATAGCCAGTTGTCACGATAAAGTGTTTCTTTTTGCCCCAGAGCAATGTTGTCGGAGTACAAGCCCGGGTCCTGGCCCACATTCCATTCGATTGCCGAGATGTGCGCGCGAACTGCAATCACGATCGCCCCCGATGCCAGCAAACGATCCGGGATACGTGCCAGAACTCTTGCGTCGGAGGTGTACGGCACAAATGGCATCACTTGTCCTGATGCCATCAGCCGCTCTCCGTTGACGTAAATCTCAAACGCCCGCGAGAGCTTAATCTCGCTGAGGGCGAGGCCGGTCTGTGTGGGGTCAACTTTGACGTGGAGTCGGTACCAGATCACATCCGGATGCTGCGGAAACGCCAGGCCGATTGAAGAGGACGGATCAAACAAACTCCAACTGGAATCATTGAGGTCCGGAGACGCGAAAACCGGATTGTCACCCGCTTGCACCAGCCACTTCATATCCAGATTTGCCGGCTGACGGAGGTGCGTGGCGTCGAACGTCTGCGCCAGAACCGGACACACCAGCAAGACCAACATTGCCGGGGAAAAGACGGACACAAGATGCCGGAATGTGCGCGTTGCGAATCGGCAGTCCATAAGGCAGATTGGACCTCATGCAAGTTCCAGTACAACCTACCATTCCAGTCCGGTATGCGAGAAAGCTAAACTGCACGACAGCGCCATAAACCACGTTGACGGGTGCCTCCGGTCCCTTGCTCTTGGGACCGCGGAGGGCTGCGCGGCTGCGCAGAATCACGCGCGGCGTCGAAAGAGGCAGCGCCTTGTTACCGCGTCTCCCCCGTCCGAAGAATGGCCTTGGTCTGCTTGTTGTACCGGCCGGTCAGCGCGTTCCAGCGCACAATCGCCAGCTCCTTCAGCATCTGCAACCCGTCTCGCAGATAGCTCATCCGGCTGCGCTCGTCATGCGCCCAGCTCACCGGCACCTCCACCACACGGAATCCCCGTTTGATGGCGATAAACAGTATCTCCGGGTCAAACCCCCACCGCTCAATGGTCTGTAACTGGAAAACCGTATGCGCCGCCGCTCGTGTAAACGCCTTGAATCCGCATTGCGTATCCGCAAACGGCAACTGCATCACCATCCGGCAGACAGCATTGAAACACCGTCCGAAAAACTGCCGGTACAGCGGCTGCCGATGGGTCTGCCGCCCGCTCTCCAGCCACCGTGAACCAATCGCAATATCGGCGCCCTCGGCGATAGCCTTGAACAGCCGCCCGGCCTCGTCCATCGGCGCCGAAAGATCGGCATCCGTAAACATGACCACATCGCCCTTCGCATTCAGCACTCCCGCCCGTACGCTGTAGCCTTTGCCGCGATTTCCGGGATTTTCCAGAAGTCGAACCTCCGGAGCGCTTACCGCAAAATCCCGCACCAGCTGGGCCGTCGAATCCGTCGAACCGTCATTCACCACGATCACTTCCGCTGCCCACCCGTTGGCGCGGATTGCGGACACCACCGACTCCAGCGTCGCCGGTATGCGCGCGCTCTCGTTGTATGCCGGAATGACAACGCTGTATTTGGGATATTCCACGAGCGTCTTGCTCCTTCCCTTCTGGATGAAACAGCACCGGGGGAAGACTCAGGACATCATAACGCCTCGCCTCCCCTGCCGGATGCTTTCCGGCGCGAACGCTCTCCATTCGACCCCCAGGTCCGTGTCCCAGATAGATCTATTCCACAGAAGATTCGGTTTTTTCTTAACCCCATGTCCCAAATGCGTTTATCCTGTGGTACGGAGGCCAGAGGACATGACGAAGGCAGATCTGGTGGAAAAGGTCACCCGTTTGGGAGACCTCACACGCCGCGATGGCGAGGTCATCGTGGAGACAGTTTTTGATTCGGTGATTTCTGCATTGCAAAGCGGCGACAAGATCGAAATCCGCGGCTTCGGTTCCTTCCGTATTCGCCAGCGCAATCCCCGCATTGGCCGCAACCCCAAGACCGGCGAGCGCGTCGAAGTCCCCGCCAAACGCGTTCCCTACTTCAAGCCCTCAAAAGAACTGCGCGACCTCGTCAATCCCGGCGAAGCCGCTCACGCATCGTAGGCTGCGCTTCGTTGGACGAAGCCAATTCCCCACGCTGAGAACAACGGACCTCTCTCGTCCGCGTAGAGATTCTTGGCAAGAACCAAAGCTGCGGTCCCTCCGGCCGCAGCTTTTTGCGTTCACGGCCTGCCACCTCGATGACCCCCATCAATAATCGGCGAGTTGCTTCTTCAGACGATCCGGCGACAGATGGCAGTAGATGGGAGAGAAGTTCTGTTCAGGATCGGCGCTGCCGCTTTTGCCAAAGACAAGGAAGGGTTCCTTGCTTGTGTTCCATGGCTCCCAGTGTGCGAGACCCTGCCCGTTCGGATCTCCATTCTTTGCAAAATTTGTCCAGTAGCTTTGCATGATTTGTGAGAGCTTCTCGTCCGTCGCGCTGAACGGAAGCCAATTGAACTCGCGCGCCTGAAACGTCCCGAAAACGTAAGGAAGTTCGAGCGAGTGAAATGCGCCGAGCTCCGCCTCGCCCTTGCCGGGGATCGAGCGCTCGAACCTGTAAATGTACGCGTGCCGACCGGCGCTGGTAGTGAGTGCGGCCTCCGCTCCCACAGGACATGCGCCCAGGATGTCGTTGCTGGCCTGGTCAACCGCCGGATTTCCGTGAACGATGATGCGCCCTGTGTAGGTGGCGACTGCGAGGTCCGTCCAGCTTCCGTACAGAGGACGAGCCAGATCTGCAAATTGCTTAAGCTGGTCGCTGAAGTGAGGTTTGGGACTTACCACACTGGACTTTCTGGCGGCATCCGCTGCATCCACCCGAAAAGCAGAGAACTCGCGTGCGTTCACTCCCGCGAGCAAATCAACCATTTGGATCTTCCCCGTCGCAAACGCCTTTGCCGGCGACTCGAAAAGTACCCACCCGTCCACAATCGACGCGTTGGGGTCATATCCCTTGAACTGCGATGCGATCAACCGGTTCTCGATGTCGGCAACCTGCGCTGCTGGAAGACTTCGAAGTGCCTGCAATTGCGGTCCTGACTTGCCGCCCAGCGCTTCCTTGCCAACGGCCAGGCCCAGGGGCTGCATCTCCGCGACGGTCCGCTCACGCCCCAGGCCGAAGGCGGTTCCGCTCTCCGCGATGACTCTCCGGAAAAGACCGTAAGTGAGCGGAGAGGTCATCAATGTCGTCGCGTCTATCGATCCTGCGGACTCGCCAAAAAGTGTCACGTTCGTGCCATCGCCGCCAAAGGCAGCGATGTTCTGCTGTACCCATTTCAACGCGGCAATTTGATCCAGCAGCCCGTAGTTGCCCGAACTGTGATGCGGAGACCCTGCGGTCAACTCAGGGTGGGAAAAGAACCCCATCACTCCGAGACGATAGTTGATGGTTACAACAATCACACCCCGCGTCGCGAGCTTGCTGCCGTCATACCCTGATTCTGCTCCGCTGCCCACCCTGTTGCTGCCACCGTGCAGCCAGACCATCACCGGTAGGTGCGCGCCCGGCTGCACGCTCGGCGTCCAAATGTTCAGATAGAGACAATCCTCAGATGGATCGAGCGTCTGTGGAGTGAATGTGGTGCCGTAGGTGGCCGCAAGCGGCGCCAGGAAGCTATCGGTGCCGGCGACGTTCTGCATGCAAGGATGCGACGGTGCCGTCGCATCTCGAATTCCCGACCATGAAGCGACTGGCTGCGGCTCACGCCAGCGAAGAACACCAACAGGCGCGGCAGCAAAGGGCACACCCTCGAAGACAGCGATGCCGCCGCGCTGCGTTCCCTGGAGCATGCCGCTTGCAATGTGAACCACCGGTCCCATCGGCGCAGCATGCCGTGTTTTCTCCCCCGCCGCCAGAAGCAATGGGGCGGCAACACAAAAACTCAAAATCAACAAACGCGCAGTCATCGTTTTTGGGGTCACAGAAGTGCCTCAGATTCTATCGCCGCGTATCCCGATCACGCTCATCATCCTTCCCGCGTGCCCCCGCGATGCCCGATGCGAAAAGAACAAGTCCGTATGGCAACCGGTACACCCGCCCGTCACGCGGATCGCCGAAGCCTTCACGCCCGCATCCAGCAGCTGCCTGCGATTCGCCTCCATCAGATCTAGATGCAGCGACGGCCCAATCGACGAATGCCCCGGCGCCCGCTGCGTCAAAAACAGCATCGGATACTTCTTCCTCACAGGATCGGAATCAAAAACCTCGCGAAACAACTCCCGCCCATAACTGAATTGCGATTCAAACTCTGAAACCAGTTCTTCCCCGACCTCATAGCAGCACTGCCCCATTCCCGGTCCGATCGCGGCTATCAAATCCTCCGGTTGCGAGCCGAATTCCAAGCGCATTCTCCCCACGCCCAGTTCCACAATTCGCTTCACCGTTCCCCGCCACCCCGCGTGAAACGCCCCCACTACCCGTCGCCGCTTGTCCGCCACCAGCACGGGAATGCAGTCCGCCGTCTGGATCGCGATCAGCAGTCCCGGCTCGGCGGTAATCGCGCCATCCGCCTTCCGCGGCCGCTCCCGCTCCGCATCCGCCGCGCTCGCCACAATCACCAGGTTCGAGTGAAACTGCCTCAGCGCCACAATCGGTGTACTGGCATCGCCCATAACCGCCTCTGCCAGCAGCCGCCGATTCTGCGCCACCGCCTCGCGGTCATCGGACGCGGTAAATCCCAGATTCAGTTCACCCGGATCATCCTCGCCGCAATAAGCCCGGCTCACTCCGCCCCGCCGCGTGCTGAACCCGTGCCAGAGCCAGTTCCTGATCGTCTTCCGGTCGCGCCACGCCGCAACCTCCAGCACATTCACCCCGTTCGCCGCCACTACGGCAGTCGGCGTAGCGCCGGCCAGTTCCTCCTTCGTCGCAGCATCCTGCCGCGGCGCACGCAAACGGGTCGTCACGCCTGGCGGCGACTTGCGTCGATTCCGCACCAGACCAGCCTTTCGCAACTGATCGTCAATACGCTGCAGATTTTTGTCGGGTTTTTCGCTTGGGAGAGGCAACGACCGCTTCACAATTCTGATTGTAGCGGTGCTCAATCGCCCCCAAAAGGGGCCAGACAGCAGTTGGGCCCACCTTCCGGTGGGCCCGCTTGAGAGGCATTTGTATAGGAGGGAGGTCCTGAAGGGGTCGTGAGAAGGGGTCTAAGTTCAGACCCTCAAAAGGAGTAATTACCTTTCTTGGAAGGGCCAAATTCGGGGAAGCCTCTGCTAATTACTTAATCAGATGCGCGAATCATCAAAACGTTGTCCTCTCCGTCAAAAAATATTCTTTTCACTCATTTATCTGTGGAAATCTCGCCCGCTTCCCCTGATCCTTGCACTCTCAAGCATCAAATCTAGTGCAAACTTTCGGCGCCTTTCCCATCGGAGGCTCACTCTACTGCCCTTACTCCTTCGGAGCCTTCGGCGCTTCCTCCTGCTTCACCACGGGCCCCTCGCCCGGAAACGGCCAATTCTCGTCCAGCAGTAATTCCTTTTCCCGCACCGCCTTCGGAACCTTGTCCACTTTCAAATTCTCCAGCAGGTGCACCCCGGTCTTGCCCGCAACCACAATGTCGATGTCCCCATCCTTATCCATATCTTCCGTCACAAACTGCGTCCCCGCCCCTGCCGCCCCGTTCACGCTGATTGGATAGCGATTGAACGTCCCCGTCGCCCGGTCAATCTTGTAGTAGTAGATAACAAGCGGATCGTACGAGCCTGGATCGTTCCCGTTATGCCCGCGATATCGCTTACCCGCCAGCAACTCCGGCTCGCCATCGCCATCAATATCCACCAGCTTCAACGCATGCACCTGTGAGAACGATTCATCAATCGCTCGCCGCACCCAGTGGCGATTGTCCCCGTCGCCAATCTGCTCAAGCCAATAAATTCCATAGCTGTGCCCTTGCCCGTAAATCACGTCCATCTTTCCATCGTTGTTCACGTCATAGCCGATGATCGGAAACCCCGCATCCCCCAGCTGCCAGTCAGGATGCCATTCCCAATCGTTCTTGTTCGCATCGATCTGCTTCAGCCACCCGGTCGGCGTAAGAATATCCGCCAGCCCGTCGCCATCGATGTCCGCAACTCCCACTCCATGTCCGTCCTGCTCCGGCCCGCCCGCATGATGCACCTTCGGCTCGGAACCCGAAAAATCAATCCACAGAATCCCCGAGTGGTTGTAATGCGCAAACACCAGGTCCGGAACCCCATCTCCATTCACATCCGCCATCACACCGCCCTCGGTGTCATAGCTGTCCGTGATGAAGTGCTTCTTCCACATCACGCCGGGCTGCTTCGGATTTTCGTACCACCAGATTCCATTCGTCTGCCATCCCGCGGTCACCACATCCGGCGCGCCGTCGTGATTCACATCGATCGTCCACTCGCCGCAGTCGGCAACAAACTCACCCAGTGTGCCCGCCTCGCGATATTGGTGCCGCTTCCACTCGCCCCCGCTCGCGCCCGGATTCTCATACCAGTACGCGCCGCTCAATATGTCCGGGTAACCATCGCCGTTCATGTCCAGCGTCGTCACGCCTTCTGCGTGATCCGTTCCCAGTCGATGTGCCAGAAATGTTACCTGCGGCAGCGCGCCCGGCCCCGCGCCCGGCGCTGTCTTCCGTTCCGATTGCTGCGAAGCCGCACTCGCAACCAAAACCAGTACCACCACAAGAAATCCAAAACGCACGCTGAGTGTCATGGCACAGACCTTTCCGCTGCGTGAACCTGCTTCCGCTGCCCTGGCAAAAAAGGAAGGTATCTCTCGCACGCCATTCTCAATCGCGAAGCGGCCACCACGCAAGCCGACCGTGCGCGAAAGCTCACGCCGCAACAAAAGTAGATCTATATGGTCGACAGCGTAGTAAGCAGTCGAAGCAGATTTTCGTGTGGCAAGAAATGGAGTTTCATGGAACAGCCTCTCCTGCGTTTCCGACCCGCAAAAAAGGCGTTCCCGACCCGCAAGAAACGAGTCGTGCGCGAGCCGCCGTTCGACCAAAACGATCGGAAACCACTGTCACCTGTGCTCGATGGAAACGCGACGGAGGCGCACTCTTCGTTAGCCCCGCGCTTCAGCGTGGGGAAATCGCCCACCCTGAAGACCGCCAGTCCCGTAGGGACGGCATTCCCCCTGGTCGAAAAACTCCTTCAGCCCGTCAGTCGATCAGCCCATAGCGTCTCTTCACGCTCTCCAGCATCTCCGGAGTCGTGAGCCTTGCGCGCATCTCAGCCTTCCGCCGTTTGTCCCGCAGGATAATCTCCGGTGTCTTCACGCTCGCGGCGCTGCGTCTTCTCGCTGCGTCCAATGCTCCCTGGCGCGCATTTTGATTCTTCTCTATCCGCAGTTTCCACGCGGCCCGCAGCGCCACTGACAGAATGACTTCGCTCGCCAGGGCAAGCCGCACATGCGTCGCGCCATTGCGCCCCCATGTGCCCGCAACAGGAAGAAACATCTCTGGCTGGTCGGCCATAAACGCCGCCTGCTGCTCCGAATTCAACATAAGATTGCCAAATCCCTGTCGCTCCGACGCCAGGGTCGCAAAAATCCTCCCACCCACTCGAAAATCCGCTGCCCCCATGTGCGAGCCTTCTTCGGCTCCATCAAGATTGAGAGCAATACGACGAAAATCTGCTGCAGTCACAATAGGTACTCCTCTAAAAATCTTTGCGGTCTTTCGGTTGGGAGGGTTCAAAAGCAGCTGTGATCCAGCGACGCGTGCGGAAATCCCTGCATCGCTACCTCAGCGCTTCGAATACAGAATTTATGGGGTCTTGCTGTTCAGCCTTCTTCCGGCATAATTGGTTAGATGCTGAGGTGTCCCTTATAGAAGCCCGGCAGTAATCAAATTCAAACGCTTTGGTAAGAGGTTTAGCTGAAACGTGAATGCAATTAGCATCCACCCATCTCCCGCTCCATCTTGGCATGCAGTTCTGACCACTGATCACTGACCACTGTTCACTGTTTTTGAAACTCTTCATTCAGCCACGTCGAAAACGCCGCAAACTCCTCATCGCGCCCCAGAAAATCACGCACCATCGCACGCCCCGGCTTCGATCCCCCCTGCTCCAGCACCAGCTTGCGATACCGCGCTCCCGCATCGCACCCCAGCGGATCGGCCGGATCAAATTGCGCAAAGAAATCCAGCGCAATCACCTTGTCGAACGCATACGTGTAGTAGTTCGACGAGTAACCCGTCAAATGCCCGAAGCTCGCATACATCCGATTGCCATCCATCCACGTCCACGGCACCAGCGACGTATACAGCCTCTTCGTAATCTCATCGAAATCAATCTGTGCCGGATCCTGATCGTGCAGATCGAGCGACAGCGTCGTGTAATACAGTTGCGTCCTCACCCAGTCCGCGCGCCCAAACGCTCCAGCCGTTTTCATCTTGCGAATGATCTCTGCCGGCAGCACCTCGCCCGTCTCGTAGTGCTTCGCAAAACTCTGTAGCAATTTCTCATCGCGGAAAAACTCCTCCAGCATCTGCGAAGGCACTTCAATAAAATCACCCTCCGTCGCAAACCCTGAAACTCCTGCCCACTCCGTCTGCCCTCCCAGAATCGAGTGCATCAAATGCCCAAATTCGTGAAAGAACGTCACCACATCGCTGTACTGCAATAACCCAGGATCATCTTCAGTTCCACCCGGAAAATTACAGATCAGCGCAGCCTCCGGCATATACCGTCCCCGCACCCCAGCCACAATCGGCGCCGCTGAAAACCACTTGTCCTTCCCTTCGCGCGGATGCATGTCCAGATAAAAACGCCCAACCAGTACGCCCTCTTCAAACACATCGAAGACACTCACTGCCGGGTCCCACGCCGTCCCATCCGACTTGCGAAACTCGATCTTGAAAAGTCTCGCCGCAGTCTCCAGCACCCCCGCCTCGACCTTCGCATATGGAAAATACGGCCGCACCGACTGCGAATCGAAATCAAATGCCGACCGCCTGTATTGCTCGTACCAGTAGCCGCGGCTCGTGATGTCGATGGCCTTCAACTCCGGCTCCCTGCTCTGCACAAACGCCATCACCTGCTCGTGCTCGTGAACTGCACCCTCCCGGCTCGCCTCCTCCAGCTTCGCCAGAAATGTACGCACGTTCGCCGCCGACCCCATCATCTGATCGGCTGTCGCCAGGTCCGCCCAACTCCGAAAACCAAGCACCGAAGCAATCTCCTGCCGCGTCGTCAGCAGGTCGAGCAGTATCTGCTTGTTCGCGGGATACGCGCGCGTGTTGTACGCCACAAACATCCGCTCGCGTAATCCTGCATTCGACGCAAAGCTCATCACCGGCTGCATGTCCGGCTGATCCGTTGTCAGCGTGACCTGCCCCTGCGCATCCGGCTGATGCCGCCCCAGGTAATCCGGCGGCAGTCCATCCAGTTCCGCCTGCGTCGCCACAATCGTCTTCCCGCCCTCTTGAATATTGCGGCTGAAGTCCAGCGAATGCCGCGTCGCCTTTTCATGCAGCGCCTGCAACCGATCGCGCGTCTCCTTGTCCTTGTCCACGCCGGCCAGCCGATACCCAAGCAGCGTTCGCTCCACATAATGCTGCGTCGCCGCACTCGCTCCCGTCAGGTCCATCGCCGCCAGCGCGTCATACACTCCGCGATTCAAACTCAGCGCGCTCCCCGTCATCGCGACACGCTGCGCTTCCATCTGCGCCTGGTCGCGCACCGCCTTGTCGGCAGCCACTGAATTCAACACCCCAGCCTGCGCACCCGCCAGAGCCAGATGCTCGATCGCCGCATCGTAAAGCCGCAGCGTGTTCTCAATGTTCCGCGGACCTTCAACCGCCAGCAGTGCTGCCAAGGCCGTCTCATGCGCCGCGAGCCGCGCCCCCACCCACGCCTCAAGCGCCGCCGCGGACGACGCTCCGCCCGCATCCCAGGAATGAACATCATCGGTGACCAGAGCCGCAGCGACAGTTTCAACAGCCATAGTTTGAACAACCCTCCATTCCTAGGTTGCCATATCAGCCCCGCATCAGGAGCCTCTCCAATCTCTCCCCTTTCCATCCCTGTCATTCCGAGCGACCAATGGGAGCCGAGGAACCTGCAGTTGCTCTTTCACCGCACGCCTTAACAGCCTGATAAAAGACCGAACCTCCGCGATTTGGTGTCGGGGCACGACAGGCAACCATGGAATGGGTCGCGTACCAGCAAAACCATCGACACCAACGTGGGCTTAAACCCCCGGAGAGAGAGATTCTTTCGCCCAATGGGCTGCATCTTCAATGCTCTTCCGCATCCCTTTTAAGCCACGCCGAATGAACAACGTTCCGGGAGAACTCTGCCCGGAGTTTCCGCCCGCTCGGCAACTTTCTCAGCCCATGAGCTATTGTGACCAGCTTTAATGTCCTCTGTAGAACATAGTTGAACTAGATTCCGACCCAACCTCAACCGTGCGGAAGAAAGAACACAATGTCCCGTGATCAAAATGCAAAACCTAAAATCCTGGTTGTCGATGATGACCGCGCAAACCGGGATTCTCTCGGGATGGTTTTTCAATTTAACGGATTCGAGGTGGTCACTGCGGCCGACGTCACCGATGCACTCAGGCACATCGGCTCGCAGGCTTTCGATGTCTTGCTCACTGACCTGCATATGCCCGCCCCCGGGGATGGGTTGACCGTCGTAAGTGCGATGCGGCATTCCCATCCAGACGCCGCAACCTTCATCTTCAGCGGCTATCCCGAGATGACTGCGGCAACGGCGGCAATTCTCCTTCAAACGGATCAGGTCCTGTTGAAGCCGATGTCACCCGGCCCGCTCGTTGAAACCATTCGAAAACGATTGAAGGAGGGCGGTATCACTTCCGTGAACGAAGTTGAAAATGTTGCGGCGATCCTTGAACGCGAATCAACTGCGGCCGTTGAGGAATGGTATAAGCGCACGGAAATTGATTCCAGCCTGGCTTCCGTTCATTTGGGACGAAGCGAAAGATGCGCCCGTCTACCTGCAGTCTTCCGCGACCTCGTGCAGCGCCTGCGCCATCCCCTGCCCCTGGGCACGCATGCCCTCGTGTCAACCGCGGCTGCTGAACACGGGCGGACGAGACAAAAACAAGGCTATACGGCTGCCATGCTGGTGGAGGAATCCAGAATGTTGCAGGTGAGCATCTTTCAAACCTTGCAGAACAATCTTCAGACGGTGGACTTCAGCCAGCTTCTCGTCGACGTGATGGCCATTGCCGATGAAGTTGATTCGCAGTTGGCACAGGCCATGACAAGCTACATCGCTGAAGCCAGTCTCAACCACCTCCCCGACTAACATCTCTCAGTCCCTCCATGCCATTCGCAGTCACTTCCCATTCGCACCCAACCCCTGTGCGATAACGAACGCCCCTTCCCATTTCTGAACAACTCCGAGTCTCTGCATCCAGGTAATTCGCCAAGCGCCAATCGCACAAAATAAAACTCCTTGGCGCCGGCCGCCCTTTGGCATTTAACCTGCTCTCAACCCTCTGAGGTCGCCGACGCTCCCCAGAAGGTCTTCGCATGAGCTCATTCACCCGCAATCTTCGCCAGGCCCTCCGCCAGCTCGCTCGCAACCCCGGCTTCACCGCGACCGTCATCCTCACCCTTGCCCTCTCCATCGGCGCCAACACCGCTATCTTCTCCATCGTCAACGCGCTCATGATCACGAGCCTCCCCTACCCCCAGCCTGACCGCATGGGAACCCTCTTTCAGCGCACCCAGGGCCCTGACCCCGCGGACGAGCAGCGCTGGATCGACGGCACCCAGTGGGAGCAGCTACGCGACAACGTGCCCGCCCTCACCTCCGCCTTCTACGCCGCCCTCGCCGGCGGGGCCAATCTCGAGGCCGGCTCGCAAATCGCCTACGTCCATGCAGGCCGCGTCTCAGCGCGCTACTTCGATGTCCTCGGCATCCACCCCGCCATCGGCCGTGCCTTCACCGCCGCTGAAGACGCCCCCCAGGGACCGAAGGCCGTCATCCTCAGCTACAACCTCTGGTACACCAACTTCGCTTCCAACCGCAGTTTGATTGGTCAGACCATCCACCTCAAGGGAGAACCCTACACCGTCATCGGCATCCTTCCTCAGGGCGCGACCACTCCCCTCAACGCCGACCTCTACACCGCGCTCCAACCCAGCCCGCAGGGCGAGGGCCAAGGCACCAATTTTGGCGTCATCTTCCGCCTCAACAATGGCGCAACCTGGCAGGAGGCCGATTCCCAGATCAACCGCGCCTGGGCCGCACGCATTGCCCAGATCGAAAGCAGAAACCCCGGCAGCAAAATCCAGTTCTACACCGTGCCCTTTCAAAAGGGCGTCACGTCCGAACTCCGCCCCCGCGCCATCGCCCTCATGCTCGCTGCCGGATTCATCCTGCTCATCGCTTGCGCCAACCTCGCCGGACTCACCCTCGTCCGCATGACCCGCCGTCTTCCCGAGATCGCCACGCGCCTCGCCCTGGGCGCTTCCCGCTGGCAGATCCTCCGCCAGCTCTGGATTGAAAACCTCCTCATCGCCTTCCTCGGCGGCATCGCCGGCGTCGCCATCGGCTTCGCTGCTCTTCGCGGACTCCTCTCTCTGCTCCCTGAAGACTTCCTCCCCGTCGACAGCGTTCCGCTCGATCTGCGCGTCCTCCTCTACACCGCGGCCATCACCTTGTTCACCAGCATTCTCTTCGGAATGCTCCCTGCTGTCGCCACCAGCCGCATCGACCTCCGCTCGTCATTGGCCAATCGCATCTCCTCCTCCGCTCAATCGCTCCGCATCCGCCAGATCCTCATTGCCGGCGAGGTCGCGCTCACAGTGATGCTTCTCGCTGGATCCGGCCTGCTCATCCGTTCCCTCATCCACCTTGAAACCCTGCCGCCCGGCTTCAATCCCAACGGCGTCATGACCGCCAAGGCCTCCCTCGACGACGCCCGCTACCACGATCCGGTCGCGTTTCGCCGCCTCATGAGCGACAGCGTCAACGCCATGCAGCATATTCCCGGAGTCCAATCCGCTGCCGTGGGCTTGACCCTGCCCTACGAACGCACCCTCAACGACGGAGTTACCCTCCACGATGGTCCGCAGACCGGCAAGTCCGTCGGCACCGATGTCGTCTATGTCACTCCCCGCTTTTTCGACGTCCTTCAGATGCCGCTCATCCGCGGCCGCGCCTTCACCAGTGCAGACGGCCCGAACTCGCGGCCCGTCGCGATCATTAACTCCACCTTCGCGCGAAAGTTTTATCCGGGCCTCAATCCGGTTGGCCTCGTCATCGACAAGAACCTTTTGATCGTAGGTGTCGTCTCCGATATCCAGCTGACCTCGGGCCTCAATCCCACCGCCCCCATCCAGAGCGAAGAAACCATCTACACCCCCGCCGCTCAGGTTGCCGCGCCCATGCTCATGGTCCACGTCTGGTTCCAGCCCAGTTGGATCGTGCGCACCACCGGCCCCGTCAATGGCCTCACCGAACAGATGCAGCGCGCCCTTTCCTCCGCAGCTCCCGGCCTGCCCTTCTCCGGCTTCTATCGCATGAGCGACCTCCAGGCAAAGGCGCTCTCTATGCAGCGCATTGAGGTCGCCCTCCTCAGCACCATGGCAGGCCTCGCTCTCTTGCTCAGCGCCGTCGGCATCTTCGCGCTAGTCGCCAGCCTGGTCACCCAGCGCACCAGGGAAATCGGCATCCGCATTGCACTCGGCTCCACCATCCGCCAGGCCATCACCCATGTCTCGTCATCCGGAGTCAGCGCCGCCGCCGCAGGCCTCGCGCTCGGTCTTGTCCTCTGCTTCCTCGTCCTGCGAACCATGCGCAGCGTCCTCTATGGCGTAGGCGTCTACGACGCCCCCAGCCTCTTCGCGGTCATCGCGACCCTGGCCGCCGTAACCCTCCTCGCCTCCACCATCCCCGCCCTCCGCATAGCAAACATCGACCCCGCCACCACCCTGCGCGAAGAGTGATCCGCCTTCAATCCCACAGAACCTGCCGAGATCACGTACAACGCCGATGTCGCTGAGCGAATAGGGCCCTGAACGTACCAGGGGCCCCGTAGAGCCTTGGCTCTGGGGTAGGTTCGGGGGTGGTGAGCAAAGAATCTGCCCCGAAAATTCAGCCTCGGTACGGTGCCCCATCCAAGCCCCGCTTGCGTGGGAAAGAATGACTCCAACCAGCCGCATTTTCATGGTATTGGGTGGCGCGACACGCCCTGAACGACCGCTTTTTCAAAACCTCGACCCCGGAAGAGTACGGCGAATGGGGGAAGCAGCCCCTCGACGCAACCTGCCTGACCCACCCGGAACGCAAGAAAGTTACGAAAGGGCTTATCTTGCTGTTGCATACGAAACCCCGGCCATCTAAGATGCGTCAATTGAACGAAAATGCCGCAAGCCCTCACCATGCCGCCCCCTACCCCCAGTGCCCTGGCAGCTCCCCGCCTGCGCGTAGCAAAGCTGTGCGTCGCCATCCAGGGCAGCTCGCCCGCGGAGTTGTTCGACCGGGCTGAGTCGGCCGTTAAAAGCTTCAAATTCATTGAGCTCCGGCTCGATGCACTGTCCAAGCCCGCCAACGCCTTTTCTTATCTCAAACAGTTCCTGGGCGAACACAAAGACGTCACCGTCATCGCCACCTGCCGCCGCAAAGCGCATGGTGGAGGATTCGACGGCCCCCTCGCCGCCGAGCTTGAAATCCTCGCCAAGGCAGCTCAGACCGGCTGCCACATCATCGATCTCGAAGTCGAATCGGCCGAAGAATGCAAATCAGCCCAGTTCAATAAGCTTCGCTCCGCCGGGGCTGCCCTCCTCATCAGCTTCCACGACTACAGCCGCACCAAAGGTCTCGATCAGGCGGCCGAACGCATTGAAGCTTTCAAGCCCGATTTCGTAAAAGTGGTTTCCACCGCCCGCACCCTCGCCGACAATCTGGCAGTCCTTCGCCTCATTGAAGATCACTCCCTCGCTTCGCACGTCGTCGGCATCGCCATGGGCGAGGAAGGCATCCTGAGCCGTGTCCTCGGTCCGCGCGCAGGAGCTGCATTTACATTCGCTTCGTACTCCGAAGACACTGAAACCGCTCCCGGACAGGTCAAGGCAGAAACCCTGCGCGACCTCTACCGCTTGGATCATCTCGATCAGGCCACCCGTGTCTTCGGCGTCGCAGGAAACCCAATCAGCCACTCCCTCTCGCCGCTGCTGCATAACGCAGCCTTCCGTCGCGAGATTGTCAACGCCGTCCTCCTTCCCTTGAAAGCCAAATCCGCGCAGGACCTGCTCACCCTCGCGCTCGAACTCCCTCTCGCCGGCTGCGCCATCACCATGCCGCTCAAGACTGAGGTCCTGCCCCACCTCGCAAACATGGACCCCCTCACCGCGCGCATTGGTGCCTGCAACACCCTGCGCATGGGCGCCGACGGAAAGCTCTACGGATTCAACACCGACGTGGCCGGGGTGATCCGCCCCCTGGAACGCCGCCTCAGGCTCAAAGGCGCCCGCGTCGCCGTCCTCGGTGCAGGCGGCGCTGCCCGTGCCGCCGTATTCGGCCTCGTCGAACAGGGTGCCGAAGTACTCGTCGTCAATCGCACCCATGAACACGCCGTCACCCTGGCCCGCCAGGCGAAAGCAAAATCTCTCAAACGCGAGTTGCTTGCCAGGCAGCGCTTCGATGTCATCATCAATGCCACACCCTGCGGCATGCCGGGTACAAAGCAGCCGCTTCCCCTCGCAGAAAACGAGTTGAATGCCAGCCTCGTCTTCGACATGATCTACAACCCGCTTGAGACGCCCTTGCTCAAGCTGGCAAAGTCACGGGGAATCGCGGTCGTCAGCGGCCTCGAAATGTTTGTGCAGCAAGGTGCGCGTCAATTCGAGATTTGGACCGGCAAACCCGCTCCAGAATCCGAAATGATGCGCGTCGTCGAACACGAACTGCGTAAGCGGCTGAACTAACTCGCTTTCCGACAACGAATTCTGCGCGGCCCAACCAAAAATCCAATCAGCCCAAGCACCCTTCTCCCCGCTGCAACCGTCAATAGCTTCAGCGCTGGTTCCCGTTGTATTTGACTGAGACTTCCCCTCCTTTGTAGGTTGAGAGTGGCTGATGAATACTTCCCTGAGTGTCGGCCGCAGTATTCTCTGCAGCCTGGCCACAATCTTGATCTCCGGCTGCGGCTACTTCATCAATCCCAACGCAGTCATCCCCAGCGGTCCCGGCAACCCAATTCAAAGAGGTTCGGTCACTATCTCCCCGACATACGTGGCCCTCTCCCCAGGACAAAAGTTCCAGTTCACCGCTACCGTTGCCGGAGGCGGCCAGATCGAGTGGCTCGTAAATAATGTCGTCGGTGGCGTCCCCGCGACCGGCCAGGTCGACACCGCTGGCAACTACACCGCGCCTGCCGTGATCACCCAGAGTGAGAACATCTCCGTAACGGCAGCGCTCGCCTCTTCGCCCGCGCAAAATTATGCCACCGCCATTGCCGCCATCGTTCCCGTCGGCCAGGTCTCTTGCCCCGACGCCACCGGCAGTCCGCTCGTCGCCGCCTACACCATGAATCTCCCCTCATCAGGCAAGGTGTCTGTCGAGTTTGGAAAAACCACCGACTATGGCCTGAATACCTGGAAGGTCCCGAGCGGCGCCAACGGCGGCACGGTCAAGGTGCTCGTTGCTGGGATGTTAGGCAAGACGCTCTACCATATGCGCGCAAAGATCGCGCTCGACAACGGCGCGACCTACACCGATGTTGACCACACCTGCACTACCGGAACCCCGCCACCAACGCCGACCGTCCAGGTTTCCACTCCCAGCGGCGGAACGCCTCAACCCGGCATCGAGATTTGGAACACGGTTATCCCGTCAAACGTGATCCAGGCTTATGCCACCGATTTGCAAGGCAACATCATTTGGACTTATCTCTATCAGGGCTCGACCGTGGATCTGATCCAGGGAATTCAGCTCTTGCCCAATGGCGACATGCTGATGCTGATTTCCTACCTCTCCTCGACCACCGTAAACGGGACCCTCGGCCTCGTGAACGACGTTCGCGAAGTTGATCTGGCTGGAAACATGGTCCGCGAAATCACCATGGACGCCCTCAATCAAAAACTGGCGGCATCCGGCCTGCGCGATGCCGACGGCAATGTCTACGCCTTCAAGAGTTTTCACCACGGCGTAATCGCCCTGCCCAATGGCCACTGGGTCATGCTCGCCGCATATACCAAGAGCTACACCAACCTCCCCGGCTATCCGGGAACCACGTCGGTGCTCGGCGATGCAATTGTTGACGTCGATCAGAACGGAAATCCGGACTGGGTGTGGAACACCTTCGATCATCTCGATATCAACCGCCACCCTATGAATTTCCCTGACTGGACCCACTCGAACGACATGGTCTATTCAACCGACGACCATAACCTGCTGCTTTCGATCCGGCATCAGAACTGGATCATCAAGATCAATTTCCTCGATGGCACGGGCTCAGGCAGCGTGATGTGGAGACTGGGCGAGGGCGGCGATTTCAAGCTGATCGGCGGCACCGATCCAACTGACTGGTTCTACGCCCAGCACGGTCTCAGCTACTTTTCTCCCAACACCACGGGCGTGTTTCGAATCGGCTTAATGGATAACGGCAACGACCGGATGTTTCCAAGTGGCTCCGTGCTTTGCCAACCGCTCAAGCCCCCCATTCCCACCTGTTACTCAACGATTCCCGTCCTTGAAATAAACGAAGCGGCCATGACCGCCACCCTTGTGACCCACTATGTTCCCCCGCCAAGCTATTTCTCTTTCTTTGGGGGCAACGCAGATCTCCTGCCCAACGGCGACATTCATGCCAACTTCAGTGCCGCCCCGGCCGGTGCGATCGTGCAGGAACTCAATCCGCAGGCAACCCAGGTAATCTGGCAAGGAATAACTCCCAATGCCTACCAGTTCCATGCCTACCGATGGCCCAGCCTCTATCCGGGGGTCCAGTGGTAATTCGCAACGCCGGATGTTCACCGGCTGAACACTAATCCTCATTACGCAACGATTTGCCGAAATCAGCGCTACATTTGGATGACGCTTTCCACCGCCGTGAATCTAACAACGTCTAAAGTGATTATTCCGCGCACCGAGGTTCAGCGTGACTTCTGCCTACATCAATCGCATCGCAACGTCGGTGCCGCCACACGACGTCCATCGCCCATTCATCGACTTTGCCGAAGGCATGTTGCCACAGGGAACCATGCGGTCACTCTTTCGCCGCATGGTCCGCATGTCTGCAATTGAACATCGCTTCTCGTTCCTTCAGCCGATCGCCGGCGAAAACGGCGATTGGAGAGATTCTGAAAATCTATACGCCACAGGCAGCTTTCCCGGCACCGCGCGCCGCATGCAGACCTTTGAAAAATTCGCTCCGCAACTCGCCGCCTGCGCGTTAAACAAACTCGGTTTGACCACCGAAGAGCGCCAGCGGACTACCCACGTCATCGTCACCTCCTGCACCGGTCTCTACGCCCCCGGACTCGACTACGACATCGTCGATCATCTCGGGTTGAGCCCTTCCGTCGAACGAACCATGATCGGCTTCATGGGTTGCTACGCCGCCATCAACGCCCTGAAATCCGCCCATCACATCGTGCGCTCCGTTCCCGAAGCTCATGTCCTCATCCTGAACCTCGAGCTTTGCTCTCTCCACATGCAGGAAACTCAGGAGCTTGAACAGTTGCTGTCTTTCCTGCTCTTCGCCGATGGCTGCGCGGCTAGTCTCGTCAGCGCCAATCCTGCAGGCCTCTGTATCGACAGCTTTCGTGCCCTGCGCATCCCCGACACCAGTCACCTCATCACTTGGAAAATTCGCGAAATGGGCTTCGACATGCACCTCTCCGGTCACGTACCCTCTGAAATTTCAAAGGCGATGAAAGAAGTCGGACCCCAGATCACGCCCGGAAAAGACCCGCTCGACATCGACCTCTGGGCCGTCCATCCCGGTGGGAGAACCGTGCTCGATGCCGTAGAAAAAGGCCTCAATCTGCACCAGGATGCTCTGCGCCAATCGCGTGAAGTTCTATGCTCCTTCGGCAACATGTCGTCCGCAACCGTAATGTTCGTGATGCAAAGCATTTTGCAGAGTGCACGCTCGGGACAACAGGGTTGTGCCATGTCCTTCGGGCCCGGAGTAACCGCGGAGACCATGCTCTTCCATGCCGCCTGATGCCCTCGACTTCAGCCGCCGCGCAGACCTTACAGAGCTGATGGACGCGCCATGCAGTCTAGAAGTGATGCAAGCCTGCCTCCACGATCTCGCCAAAGTCAACCGCTTGTTTCTCGCATACAGGCCCATCCTGCGCTGGCTCGATTCTCTCCATTTGCACCGCTTCAATGCTCCAGTCCGAATCGTCGACGCAGGCTGCGGTTACGGCGACACGTTGCGACGGATTGAAACCTGGGCAAAGCAGCATTCGATCCAGACCAGACTTGTAGGTTGCGATCTCAATCCCGACACAGTCGCGATTGCTGCTCACGCAACTGCAAAGACAAGTGCCATTGAATGGGTGAACTCCGATGTCTTCGGCTTTCAAAGCAACGAACCTGTCGATGTCGTCGTAAGTTCGCTCTTCACGCATCACTTGCTGGAAAGAGACATTATCCGTTTTATCCGTTGGATGGAGCAGCACGCACGCGTGGGATGGTTCATCAACGATCTCTCGCGCGCGCCCATTCCCTATCACCTCTTCAAGGCATTCTCAAGGCTTGCGGGTTTACATCCCTTTGTCCAGCACGATGGTCCCGTCTCCATCGCCCGAGCCTTCGTGCCCGGCGATTGGCGCAGCATGTGTACCGCCGCAAACCTTCCCGTAAATCAAATCAAGATTGAAGGATTCACGCCGGGGCGCCTCTGCGTAGCACGAAAGAAGCCTCCGCAATGACCACTCACGAGTCTGTCGACAACCTCGTCATCGGCGGCGGCCTCGCCGGATCAATGGTCGCAATCCGTCTCGCTGCAGCCGGCCGCGAAGTTCTACTGCTCGAGAAAGAGCGCGAGCCACACCACAAAGTCTGCGGCGAATTCCTCAGCGCTGAAGCCATCCATTATCTTCGCCACGCCGGAATCGACCCCCTCGTTCTCGGCGCGCATGTCATCAAGCGCGTGCGTCTCCACTCCGGCGCGAGGAGCGTCGAAGCGCGCCTCCCTTTCACCGCCCTCTCGCTATCCCGCCGCATCCTCGACGAATCCCTGCTCCTCAAAGCGCAGGAGGCAGGATGTGAACTTCGTCGCGGCAGTTGCGTAGAACACCTCGAACCCCTGCGAGATGGCTGGTCCGCTCACCTTCGCGATGGAAAAACGATCGAAGCAAAAACCCTTTTCCTCGCCACCGGCAAACACGACCTCAACGCCTGGGAACGCCGCGGAGCGACCCAGCCTGACCTCGTCGGTTTCAAAATGCACTGGCATCTCACTCCGGAGCAATCCGAAATCCTCCGCGGAACCATGGAGCTCTTTCTGTTTCGCGGCGGATACGGTGGCCTGTCGCTGGTCGAAGGCGGGATAGCCAATCTCTGTCTCGTCGTGCGCCGAAATTCCTTGCGCGTTCTTGGCGGATGGAGCGAATTGTTGCAATCCATGCAAAACGAATTGCCCGCTCTTCACGATCGCCTCGCACATGCCACCCCATGCTCGCCGAAGCCCCTGGCCATCTCGCCAATCCCTTACGGCCACCTCGGCGGCCCTGCCAATGGCATATGGCGAGTCGGAGATCAGGCGGCCGTGATCCCTTCCTTCACCGGCGACGGAATGTCGATCGCCCTGCACACCGCGTTCCTCGCAGCCGAGATGCATCTCGACCGCAAGAGCCCCCAGCAATACCTGCTCCAGGTGACCGATCAGCTTCGCCCCGGCATGCGGTTTGCCATCGGTCTCTCACGAGCCATGGTCACGCCCGCCGCACGAACGCTTGCCCCCGTCTTGCTATCTCTGATTCCCAATGCGATCGCACGGATAGCCCTCTCCACGCGCATCCCCGAGCCTGCATTGCAGGCAACGCAATCACAACCCAAACTGTCATTCTGAGCGAACGGGGCCCCAAACGCTTTTCAGTTCGGGGGTGGTAAGCGAAGAATCTGCTTCTTGTCTTTCCGCCCTCGCGTCCAGGCCTTCCCACTCACCACTACCGCCGCTTCTTTTTCGACGCTTTCGATTTCTCTCCCGGCACATGCGACGTGGGAATCGGCCCCATGTCCGGGCCTATGCGGCGCACCAGGTTATCACGCATCGCGTATGCGATAGTTCGCGGATTCACGGGCTTGGTGATTCCGGTGTCCGGATCAATCGACACATCCGGAGACCCCGATATTCGAAAGCTGAACACCGGTTCAGTCCCATTCTGTCCCGGTTCCGTCCACACCTTCACCGGCAGAAATCCCTGGATCGGACGCGCCCGGAAGGCCGTCTCATACCGGTGGTGTTTCACGCTCCATGTGAAAACGCGAATCTGGTCGAAATCAAAAGGCAAACCCGATTTCGGCGGACTCAGCGCGGTCACATATTCCGGAACCGAATGATTCGGAACGTCAGCCTCCGCATCGTTGACGTGCGTCAGAATATAGGCGCCCACAATTCGCTGGCCTTCCGCGTATTGGCCGATCTCATCAGGCACATCCACATCTACGCGGCTTCCAAGCAGCCAGCCTGTGTGTCCCTGCCCGTCGCGGATTAGCCACCAGTCATCCATCGGGACTTCGGGCTCTTCCGCTTTCTCCACTTTCTCCGATGCAGGCTCTTCTGCCGGCAATGAAGATGCGGATTTTGCGCCCGATCCTTTGGCCGACGCGGATTTAGTACCGTTTGCCGCCGGCTGAACGGAATGCTTTACCGGCTCAACAGGCGCACCCGGAACCGCCCTCGGCACTGAAGCGCGCACCAGCAGTTGCACCTTGTCATTCTCGGGCAGCAGATAGAACCGGTCGGTAGTCCGGCCCGGACTGATGTGCAGGTACATATCATCCCGCAGCGTTCCCGTCGCGACAACCGGGTCCTGCTTGTGATCTGTTCCCATCTGCGCAAACGCGTTGTATGTCTTGGCATCGATCACCGCGCGCTCTTCAATCCAGCCGATCTCGTTTTTGTCGGTCTTCACGCGAAGAAATCGACGGCCATGTTCCAGCACTTCGAGCGCCTGCCCGTTCACAACCTCGCCCACACGGTTTGAAACAGCCGCGACCCGGTCGTGAAGGTACATCTGCCGCGCAGAGACATACACCATCTCACGATGTTGGTGCTGTAATCGATTGCATCCCGAAGCGAGGAGAAGTACAACGCACACCATCAGCCCGGGGATTCCTGCCACAACGGAGCGGACAGATGAGACGGAGGGATTGGATAATCGGATAAACACAGCCAGGAGGATCTTTCTCAGGATACCAGCAATGCGCCCTCAGGATACGGTCGCCGTATCAATGAAGTGCCGCGACAGCGGCCGCCTGCACGGGATCCGTCCCCGTCGCGCTCGAGATCACCTTGTCAAGATACCCCGCATTGGTGGTGTCGAACGTATATCCGATCAGGTCCGGACTGCCGCCGAAGTCTGCTGCGAATACGAACGCGTGCGTGTTGTCTTCGACAAGTGACTGCGGATTCGTGCCCGCCGTAAATGTGCTTCCCAGCGCGGTCAGAGTGTAAGCGCTATTCGCAGTCGTAATCGAGAAGCCCGCGATCACGCCGGTTGCGCCGCTGCTGGTCTGCCTGCTCACCACGTAGACATTATCCCCCGTCGATAACGGAAGAATCGAATATGGCGCGAGCCCGCCAATCGCGTAGGGCGAACCTGAAATTTCCTGGCTCGTACTGAAGTTGAAAGCCCGCAAGCCTCCGGAATTGGACCCCGAGGTGGCTACAGTTTCTCCGATGTAGAAAAGCCGCGGAGCCGTCGAGCCGGCAAGAATTGGATCGAACGCGACGGAAAGCGCCGCTCCAGTCGCGTTCTTCACTCCGATGGTTCCCACTACACCAAATGGGTTGGCGTTGTTGGGATTGAACGGAAGCGTAGCCGTACCCCCCGAGCCCATCGCAGCCAGCACGTATGTATCGTCTGGAGACACTGCAACCTGCTCAAGAGTCGTCGCCGGAAGCACTGCGGTCTCTTCCGTGTTCGATGCCAGCAAGCCGGTCGACGAGTTCACATGAATCGCAAACAAGTTGGACGTTCCTGAAACGCCCTCCACCAGCCACGTGTTCGTGGAGTCTACCTGCATGCTGGTGGCCGGATCGGATGAGATCGGCTGGCCTGAATTCCCCACCGTCAGCTGTCCCGTCGAAGTGTTCACGTTGTACACAAAGATGCCGCCCAGCGTGCTCACGTAGAGAAACGCATTATTCGGCGCAACCGTGATCGCGATCGGTGCAGCCGAGAGCGTGTAAGGGCTTCCAGCGAGCGTCGTCAGCGTACCGGCATTTACATAGAGTCCGACCATCTGGCTCGTCGCGACGTTCAAAACGTAAATGTCGCCGCTGCTCAGGGTTGTCGACCCACTTCCGCCACCTGTACTCGGCGGCGCATTCCAAAACCCCTTGCAACCTGTCAGGCAAAACGCCGCCACCGCCAGGCATGCCCAAAAACGAGACCTCATGGCCGCTCCTTCCGCAAACCGGGGTTTCCCTGTGCCGCTTGACAGCTCTTCCAGGATGGCATACCCGTTTCCCTGCACCGCTCAAGTCCGCCGTACAACTACAACCAATCGACGGCTTTAACCAATCGCTCCGGATACAACAATATCCGGCCGCTCTCAGGGTAACGCTTCCCGGCGTATCTGTCCCCTTACGAGTGCGGACAGGGACATCCCTATTTTCCCATCTCGTAGAAAGGACGAGCAATGAGGATGATTCGCTCAGGCATTCTGACCGCAATCCTGGTCATGCGCACGGGCGTGCGATTCTGCCTGGGTCGAATTTGAACGGGATGAGACTTTCCAGTTCTTTGCGCGGCCACCGGGTTCTCCCATGAGAATCCCGACATAAACGCGACAAACATTGGGTCAGAGGAGTTCTCCAACCCAATGTCGCAGCGTCCGCCATGCTGCTCTTGATCTGACGTTCAGCCGGAATCTCCGGCTGGGACCAACACTCGAAAGTCAGCCGCGAGGTCCTACATGCTGCCGTTGTTGGTTGACATACCCTGCTGACCGTTCGGGCGCGCCGCAATCGCCAGAGCCAGTTCGCTTCCGGCCGACAGTTTTACATCATCCTTCTTTTTGGAAACAAATACGCCTGAGTTTCTTCCCCCAATCCTGCTGTGCAGATCAACTCCCGACATCGCGTTGATTTCGTCGATGGCCAGCGTGTTTTTCGTCCAGTCATTTGCCTGCTCGTCGCCGGGCGTCACGTTATACCCTTGTGCAGTCTCGCTCTCCGGCCCGTAAACACCCACGATCGTTGCCTTCACCGGAATGGTCTTCCCATCCTTGAGCTCAGCTTTCGTGATGCGCAATGCAAGCTTCGATGCTCCCTGCATATTCATATCGTCTGTAGCAACCGTACCAATCAGCTTCGTTCCGCGAGGCAATTCCGTGCCGTCTTTAAGAGTCACCGTCTTGCTGACATCCGCGGTAAACTGCGTGCCCGGCTTCGCATTATTGGCGTCCAGTTTCCGCGTCAGATATGCGCGGGCAGGCACCATCTGTTCCGCCTCCGCAGATCCCGGCCGGTTCGAAGCGCTGTTTGCCGATTGAGCCATTGCCGCCGGAGTATTCGCAACTCCAGCCATAAGAAACGCCATGGAAAACGCTGCAACGGGAAAAGAAGTCATGCCGATAATTTTCATAGGTACTCTCCAACATTTGGTTTTACGCGCGCCTCTCGCACATTGCGAAAGGTAATCTACACCCACTTAGACGAAAACGGAAACTCCGGGATTCATCGCGCGTGCCGGCCGAATGTGCCTGCTTTACCGCATCAAAAGCGCGAATGAAACCTGCGCCTCCGTGACGGCGGATTTGCTGAAGATATAGAACGATTGCTGGAAGGATGCCTTAAACGCCCTGGAATAGCATCGATGCCATAAAACTCAACCTTCCCTTCCATCGATCTTTCGAGTAAGCTGCAGCGCACGCCACACGAGTTGTGCAGCCGTCACATCTTCGATCGCCATGCCAACTGACTTGAAGACCACCCGCTGACTCTGGGGAACCTTTGCAGCAGAAGGATCGGCCAGGATCTCGCCAATCGCTGCCTGCACCTTCGCACCCGACAAAATCACGTCGCCCGATTCCCGTTCGACGCACGACCGGCCTTCCGCAATCACATAGCTGGAAAGCATGGCTTCATCATCAAGCTCGCGCACACTCGCACCACTGGCGCCCACGGCAAGTACCAGCGCATTCGGCTTGAGCCATTTTCCCTTCAGCACCGGAACAGGCGAAGTTGTAGCCGTCAGCACCACGTCAGCGTCGGCAGCTTCCTCTACCGCAACCGCGCGAGCACCCACTTCTTCCGCGAGTCGAGCCGCATTCGAAGCTTTGCGGCTCGCAATGCGAACCTCACTCATCTCCGGCCACACATGCCTGAGCGCTGCAATATGCGCCCGCGCCTGCACTCCCGACCCGATAATGCCAAAGCTCGTCGGCATCGACTCAAAATGTAGCGGCGCGATACCCGCAAAAGCCGCCGCAGACACCGCCGCAGTCCGCATCTCCGTAATCAGGCGTCCATCCATCAGCGCCAGCGGCTCTCCCGTTTCACGTCGGATAAGTTCCACGATCGCCATGTGCGTATGCAGGCCCAGTTCATCGTTGCCCGCATAAAACGTGACCGTCTTCACTCCCATCACGTCCCCTGACACAACAGGCATCACGCCAAACCAGCCATTGCGATAATCGTCCGCATTCCCGGCACGCAGAATCATCCGCGGCGGCTGATTCACGCGCCCGGCAGAGTAGTCGATCAGCGCCCGGCGGATCCCCGGGATCAGGGCTTCATAGGTGAGAACTGCGCGAACCTCTTGCTCGGAAACGTACATGGAAGTTGCCAGTGTATAGTGGCGGGAAGGCCCGGGTCAGTTGGGGCGATTATTGCTCGAATTCGACCGTCGACGGAACCGGTCATCCAGCGGCTTGCGTCCCTTGAAGCCGTCCTCGACCGTATGCCAGTGCTCGATCGCGGTCTCGCCCATGCGCCAGCAGAGCAGCACCACCTGGTCCTCTACGCGGCACGGAAAATCAAGCAGGCCCGTATCGACATCCTTTACCTGCACGCCGATCGAATCGATCTCCGCAATGCTTTCGCGCACGCGCTGCATGTGCGCTTCCATCTCCGTACGCTGCCGCCCCACCTCAGCCACATTCACGCGCATGCCTCCGGATAGGTAGATCCGCCGGCCCAGCTCCGCAATCTGCGCTTCTATCTCCTGCGCGGCCCGCTTGCCCTCGATAGCCCGCTTCAATAACGACTCCAGCAGTGGCAACAACGATTGCGCTTCGTCAATAGTGAATGTCTTCATCAAATCCCTATCAATAGGATAAAGGACAAACGACAAAGGGCAAAGGGACACGCACGCCGATCAGTGAGTTGCTGCGCCAGGACACACTTCCTTCAGCTTTCTAAACAGAGCATTGAGCATTCGGCTCACATCGGCTGCGAGATCCTCTGTAGAAGTGTGCAGTTCCTTTGTCCCGTAGCGCAGCGCGCCCGCGATTACGAGCTGCGTCTGGATTTCGCAAACTGAACCTCGTGCGTGCCCAAGGAAGAGGAGGTATTCCCCGCGCGTCGATTTGCCATACCCTTCCGCGATGTTGCTGGCAATCGAAACGCCCGCTCTTCGCATTTGATTGGTCAGTCCGAATTGTTCGGAAGAGGGAAATTCAGAGGTGAGCTTGTAGACTGCGAGGCTGAGATCAATCGCACGCTGCCAAACAACGAGATCTCTGAACGATTCCCCCACATTTTCTCCGTTGCGCCTTGCATTCAGTCAAAAGAATAGCCGCCCAACAACCCGGGGATCGTGACTCACAGCACAACGCCTCGAGCTGTCCCTATGTCCCTTGTTCTATGCCCTGTGTCCCCCACGTCCCTATGTCCCTTTTCCCTCTGTCCCTTGTCCCTCTTGTCCCTTGTCCCTTGTCTCCACGCCCCTTCACCCAAGCTCCAGCATCCGATCCAGTGCAACCCGCGCCCACTTCTTCACCCCGGCCCGCACCTTGATGCGATTCACAACGCGCCCCTCCACCAGGTTCTCCAGCGCCCATGCCAGGTGCTGCGGACTGATGCGATACATCGTCGTGCAAAGACAGCCATGATCGTCGAGGCTCAAAATGCGCTTGCCCTCCGCGGCAAATCGGCGTGCCAGCCGATTCACCAGGTGAATCTCCGTTCCCACCGCGAACGTCGTCCCCGCCGGTGCCTCTTCCACAATCTTGATCAGCCGCTCCGTTGACCCCAGCCCATCCGCCTTCTGGCAAACTTCCCACCGGCACTCCGGATGCACAATCACCTGGATCCCCGGATGCTTGGACCGAATCTCGTCCACATGGCTCGGCAAAAAGCGTTGATGCACCGAGCAGTGGCCCTTCCAAAGCAGAATGCGGCTCTCGGCTAAATCTGCTGCCGACTGCCCGCCCTGCAACCCCCACGGGTCCCACACCGCCATCTGCTCCAGTGGAATCCCCATCGCAAATCCCGTATTGCGCCCCAGGTGCTGATCCGGCAAAAACAAGATCCGCTTGCCCCGCGCAAATGCCCACTCAAACGCGGCACGGCAATTGGAAGATGTGCACACCAGCCCGCCCCGCTCCCCGCAAAATGCCTTGATCGCCGCCGTCGAGTTCATGTAGGTAATCGGCACAATCTCATCCGAAAGATGAAGGCGCGTGAGCGCTTCCCAGCACGCCTCCACCTGCGAAATCTCGGCCATATCCGCCATCGAGCAACCGGCATTCATGTCCGGCAAAATCACCTGCTGCTTGTCGCGGCCAAGCACGTCGGCGCTTTCCGCCATAAAATGCACACCGCAAAACACGATGTAGTCTGCACCAGTCTCCGCAGCCACCTTCGACAGCTTGTAGCTGTCTCCCGTAAAGTCCGCGAAACGAATCACCTCATCGCGCTGATAGTGGTGGCCCAGCAGAATCGTGGTCGCGCCCAGTTTCTCGCGCGCCTTCGCAATCCGCTCGTCCATGCTGTGGTCGGGAAGCGCCAGGTAGTTTTCCAGGCTGCAGGCAACGCCGTTCTGCGGCGCAACCGCCGTTTCTTCGTCAAGTATCGAGTTCACCTTGGTCCGCCTTCAGTCCGCTCGGTCTATCCGCACCAGCGAACGGGGATGTTGAAAGCAATCAGCGGCTGCAGCGGATGCGCATTCTCTGCAAAGTTGCCCGGCGACTTCACCAGGCCTGCTCAGCAGCGACCCACCCACGGGGATGTTGCAGCCTTCTACTCAATGGATGCGCCCAATATACCGCGGACTCAGCAATTCAGCCCGCGACAGGCGCTCCCATCTCCCGGATTTTACCAAACCCCTGCATCCGTGCAACGCCGCGCTGCGTTACAGAGGTGAAGCCAGGGAGCGTCGATGTTTGTGACTAAGGTGCGCCTACAGTTATCATTAGCCTTCATGAGCGCACATCCTCAAATCCTGCTGGGCACGGTGTCGATGGTTGATTCCATCATCCTGATGGTCATGGCGCTCGTGGTGTTCGGACCAAGGCGCCTGCCCCAGATCGGCCGCCAGATCGGCAAGCTCATGTATGAGTTCCGCAAAGCCTCCAACGACTTCAAGTTTCAGATGGAAGAGGAGTTGCGCATGTCTGAAGAGACCGATCGCCACAAAAAGGAAGAAGAACGGCAGCGCTCCCTCGCCGCCCTTGCCGCTACGGATCAGGCTTCGGTATCCGCCGATCCCCCGCCCAGGCCCCTTGAGTTGCCGTCTCCCACCACTGGCACCGAACCCTCGCCCTCCGGTCCGGACTCCCCCGAAACACGCATCAGCGAAGAATCCACCCCCCGCATCATGCCGCCTTCCACGGGCGAGACGGTTGCAGCCGCGCGTCCCGGGCGCGCTCTCGAGCCGCCACCGGAAACTCCGCCAGAATCCACCCCCTCCAGCGCACTGCCGTCCGATCATGCAACCGAGGCATCCGACGGCGTCGGTCAATCACCTGACTCCGCGGAGGCGGTGAACCAGCATGGTTGATGCCTCTGAAGCAATCGGCAAGGCGCGCGCAGCCGTATCCGAGCGCGCAGACCTCCCGGGCATGAGCCTGATGGAGCACCTCGACGAGCTGCGCAAGCGCATTGTCCATTCCGCACTTTACCTCGTCGCCGGATTCATCGTGGCGTGGCTCTTCAAAGACCGGCTTCTCAACTTTCTTCAGCTGCCGCTCCTCAAAATTGGCAAATCCCTGGTATTTACCCATCCCATGGATGCCCTCAACCTCTATCTGCAGGTTGCCCTGCTGGCCGGAGCCATCCTCGCCAGTCCGTTCATTCTCTTTCAGGTCTGGCTCTTCATCGCGCCCGGTCTCTATCAGAAAGAAAGACGCTTTGTCGTCCCTTTCATGCTGGCCACGGTCGGACTGTTCCTGGCTGGCGCGAGTTTTGGCTACTTTTATGTTCTGCCCGGCGCCATGGACATCCTCATCATCAAAATGGGCCACAACTTCACGCCCATGATCACCATTGAGGATTACAGCAGCTTCTTCCTCTCCATCATCCTCGGCCTTGGCATCAGCTTTGAACTGCCCATCCTCATCTTCTTCCTCGCCTTGTTCGGCATCGTCAGCCCCCGCTTCCTCTGGAAGAACATCCGTTACGCCATCCTCGCCGTCTTTATCGTGGCTGCCATCATCTGCCCCAGCCCCGATCCTTGGACCATGTGCATCTACGCAATTCCCATGCTCGCCCTCTACCTCATCGGAATCGCCGTAGCCTGGTGGGTACACCCCTCGCGCAGAAAAGCCAAAGAGGCCGCGCTATGACCGTATCGCCGGGTGCCCCATTCATGACGCGGCTTTTCTGCGTCATGAATGGGATAGCAAAACTCCGGGCGCCCCATGTCTCGATTTTGAGACGTGGGATAACACAACCCCGGGTGCCCCATGTCTCGATTTTGAGACGTGGGATAACACAAGTCTCGCAATTAACCGCAGCCCTCCTCCTCTTCCTCCCCGTCGCTCTCCCTGCCCAGCCCCACTTCAACGGCAACAAAGCCTACGAATACGCCCGCGCCTTCGCCGCCATCGGACCGCGCTGGCCCACCGGACCGGGCCACGTCAAAGCCGAGCAGTTTCTCAAGAATCATTTCCAGCACGATCAGCTTGAAGAAGACTCCTTCACCGCCAACACCCCCATCGGCCCGGTACTCATGCACAACTTCATCGTGCGTTTCCCCGGCAAAAAAGATGGAGTCATCGTCCTCGCCTCCCATTACGAGACGAACTATCCCCTGCGCAACATCAACTTCGTCGGCGCCAACGATGGAGCCGCAACCACCGGCCTGCTCATGGGCATCGCCGACGAATTGCGCGGCAAAAAACTAGACGGCTACTCCGTGTGGCTGGTCTTCTTCGACGGCGAAGAGGCCATCGAACACTGGTCCGCCTCTGACTCCACCTATGGCAGCCGGCATCTCGCGGCGAAATGGAGCAGCGATGGAACCGCGCGCCGCATCAAGGCCTTCATGCTGGCCGACATGATCGGCGACAAGGACCTCGACATCCAGCGCGAAACACGCTCCACCGGCTGGCTCGTCGATCTGGTCCGCCAGGCCGCCAGAAAGTTCGGCGACGAAAGCTACTTCTTCCAGACCGAAGAGGCCGTGGACGACGATCACCTTCCCTTCGTCGAACGCGGAGTGCCCTCCATCGATGTCATCGATCTCGACTACGGCCCCAACAACAGCTACCACCACACCGTCCAAGACACCATGGACAAAATCAGCCCCCGCAGCCTGACCATCGACGGCGACGTCTTCCTCGAAACCATCCGCCTCATCAACCAGCGATAAACACGACTTCGATGGCTGATATTGAGAAGAGGCCGCATACTCGATATCGTGACAAGGTCAGTAAACACAGGCCGACATCTCAGTACTAATCTCCCTCGAAGAGGGACTTGGCGGTTTGGCGCAAAACGAGAACCTCCCGGTCACCCGAAGGGCTACGGCCTTGGAAAAGTGGTTGATTCCTCGTACTCCACAGGCATACCTCCAACGACTGTTCAGTAGTCGGAAGCTATTAGCGCTTTGAGGCGCTGGATCGGCCGGATCGCTTGGGGATTGCAGTCTTCGGCAATCGCGGAACAGCCTGGACGCCTGCCCAAAGCGTTGCGATCGTCTGCTCGATCACGAGAGCCTGGTCAGACAATCCAGGCACAGCCCCTTGGATAACAAAGAGCATGGCGAGGCCAAAGATCGCAAACCACCAGGTGTGGGCTATCACTATGTCATCCCGATTGGGCAATCGTTCAGCCTTGGCAACCTCGAAAAAGAGCTGCACAAAACGTTCGAACAACGGCGCGCCAAGGTCGTTGATGTATTGTCCAGCGCGGACGCCGTTTCGGTTCTCAGGCCCGAAGAAGACGTTGCGGAACTGCTGTGGATGGGAAATGCAGAATTGAATCAAGCCGCGTGAAGTCGCAAAAAGACGCTCTTTCGGTTCAGGATATTTAGCGCCAATCGCGTCGAAGTTCTGAATCATCAGCCCGATTGTCTCGCGGCTCAACTCGGCAAGAATATGTGATTTGTCTGGAAAATGCTGGTAGATCACGGCGTGCGTATAACCGATCTCTTTAGCGATCTCACGAAGCGTCACGGCTTCGTAACCGCGATCGGCAAACATTTTGCCTGCAGCCGCAAGGATTTCGCCCCGCAATCTCTCCTTGCGCTCTACCCGGCGACTTGGTGATGTCGATGCCATTTTGATAGCTTAGTCCATTTTGGCGATTTATGCGACCGATTGTTAATTTATAACCATTGGATATAAACCAATGATTATTTTGCAACCAATGGTTATTCAGGTCCTCTAATAGGCAGATCGCTCATTTGCATGGGCGGCCAAATACGAAGCAAAAGGAGGAAGCGATGAAAGTTCTAGTGATAGGAGCAGCGGGCAAGAGCGGAGAAGCGCTGGTAAATGAGGCGCTAACGGCCGGACATAAGGTGACGGCATTCGTGCGCGGTGCCGCGTCGTATAAGAAGGCGAACGTGAGAGTTGTTGCAGGCGACGTGCTGGACGCGGATGCGGTCGACGCTGCGGTAGCCGGACAGGATGCGGTGATCGACGCGCTGGGCGGCAAGACGCCGTGGAAAGTGACGACGATGGAAACGAGCGCGGCACACAATATTGTGGACGCGATGCAGCGCAATGGCGTACGGCGGCTGCTGAAGATTTCGGTGGTGGGTGCGGGCGAGAGCGTTAAGAACGCCGGCTTTTTCAACGAGCACCTGCTTATGAAGACGTTCCTGCGGGGTCTGCTGGTAGACAAGGCGGGCATGGAGGCCGAGATCGAAGGCAGCAACCTGGACTGGACGCTGGTGCGGCCGCCGATGTTGACCGACGTCGAGAAGACCGGCGTTGCCAGGGTGCTGAGCACGGAGGGCGGCGAGAAGGCGCACAAGATCGGGCGGTCCGATCTGGCAGCCTTCATGGTGCAGCAACTGGAAAGCAGCCAGTATGTGCGTCAGGCCGTGACAGTGACGACCACATAGCAAGGCCTCCACGAAGATCAACCACCTCTCTCATCGAGGCGAGCCGATCGGCTGTCCAAAGGCCGTCACGACTCATGCGACAGATAACTGTGGAAACCCACGGTACTAGCGGAGTGCTAGCTGCGCAACTCACAAGCTCTGTCGTTCGCATCGGAGCATCACTTTCGTTCCAACAAGGAGAAAACGAGCATGTATTTAGTCATGGGAATTACTGGAAAAGTTGGCGGCGCCACCGCGCGGCATCTGCTGAAGCAAGGCAAACAGGTGCGAGCACTTGTGCGCAATCGCGAGAAAGCGGCGAAGTGGGCAGACCAGGGCGTGGAGTTGGTCGACGGAGACTGGAACGATGCGACAGCCATAGCGGCGGCGCTCAAAGGTGTTGAGGGCGCGTTTGTGATGTTGCCGGCTGTATGGGCTCCCTCGCCTGATTTCAGAGAGGCAAGGGGCGTCATTGCGAACTATGCCGAGGCGCTGACCAGGGTAGTGCCACCGCGGGTGGTGGCGCTCTCCTCGACGGGTGCGAATAGAACAAGCGGGCTGGGGATGATCACGGCCTTATCGCTCCTGGAGCAGGGTTTTCGCAGCTTGCTATCTCCGGTCGCAATTGTGCGTGCAGGCGGCTTTTTCGAAAACTTTCTTTTCGGCTTGCAGGCCGCCCAGGGCGGAACACTACCGGTCTTCTACAATCCGACAAACCGGAAATCGATGATGGTCGCGTCAGACGACATCGGCGCTGAGGTGGCAACGCTTCTGACCGGGCCGGCGTGGTCAGGGCATCGCGTCATCGAGCTCGGTTCGATGGTAAGCGCGGATGAAGTGGCCGCTCAGTTGGGTGAAGTGCTGAAACTCGACGTGAAAGCCTTTGCAGTCCCGCGTGCAGGGTGGGCTGAAGCGTTCGAGCAGTTCGGCATCCCCAAGGGCCACACTGGACCTGCCGAAGAAATGTATGACGGCATTAACGAGGGATGGATGGGCCTCGGAATCGCGGGTACAGAGCACGTCGAGGGTACGACGTCCGCACGCGATGTATTCAGGGCTGCAAAGAACGCCGTCAAGGCGTAAACCCAGGGCAAGCTGGGTCAGCCCGGCTTCCTGGGAACTGCGGCGCTGACGTCAGGAAAGATTGCGGTCAAACATGAAAGTTCTTGTCTTGGGTGCAGCGGGTGGAACCGGACGGCTGATCGTCCGGTTTGCCCTGGCGAAAGGCCTTCCCGCTCATGCAGCGCGTTGATTCCAGTCGCGTTCAAGCGCCAACTTATTGCAGAACGATTTAACCCACTTCAACCGCAAGAGGAGGATCTTTTCAATATGAAAGCTAAACTCACAACAGATAAACCCGCGCGGGCAGCTCGAGCAATTCAAATAGCCTCGATGGCAACAACCGGCCTTGTCGTCGTCAGCTTTGTATACTTCGGAAGGTTATATCTAATTCACGATACAGGCGAATGGAGGATTGCCAATCAGCAGCTCGGATACCCGCTCTATATCATCCCTCTGCTTGGCGTGACCCACATCCTTGGTGGCGTGGGCCTTCTGATTCCCAATGTGCCTCGATTGACTGAGTGGGTTTATGCCGGTCTCGTGATCAATCTTTTACTTGCGTTCTATTCACAGCTGAATAGCGGTGGCAGTGCCTGGGAGAAATTTGACCCAATTCTCGTCCTGGCGTTCGTTTTTGCTTCGTATGTATTGAGACGCTTCATGCGCGCAAACAGGTGGTCGATTTGAAGAACATACTCGGCGGGCGGTTTTACTTTTCCCAGGCACGTCGCGGAGCCCCAACGCGGGTCCGGACCGCCACTCATCCAAACACAGGTGCGAAGTCGTTCCGATAAGGCACATTGTGTTTACTGACTTCTGGGCAGCGAAAGCTCAACTAGCGAGAACAGGTCTTACCACGTTTCCAGACCCAGGCGGGCTGGAAATACGGTTTGGCGATCATACGCTCACCGAAATCCGCCGATTCAGATTGCCGAGACAAGACAGCGCAATGGTCAGGGCCTGGGGCTCGCGGCCGTCTCGGAGGCCCGCGCCAGTGCTTGCGTGTCGACATACTCCCGGACGTTCGTCAATTTGCCATTCCGAACGGTAATGTCGAAGACCCAATGGTCCTCAAACGTCCTATTCGTAGCTTTGATCTTCCCGGTAGCGACGCCGACGACAAAAACCCGGTCTCCCTGCGCAATGAACTCGGGGGGCCCTGGGTACGAAGTTTCCACCGTTTCGCTAGCCTTCTGAAGTAAATCCTCCAATCCCGCGTGCCCGCGGTGCGTGCCGGCCAGAGGCCAGTTCTCGCCCGGAATGATCCACTCAATATCTTCGGCAGACAACGCCAGCAAACCTTGCTTATCGCGGCCGCCAAGTGCCGCAAGAAAATTCTTCACAATCTGGATATTCTTTTCGATGCTCATCGAAACCTCTCATTTTCTCTCAGATCGGATCGTGTCCGATCTAATCGGACGTTTTAGAATCCTTCTCCTAGGGTCAGATCACGCGGTCGTAAATCGACTACTGCTGCTTCTTGAACAAATCCTGGAAGATGAGCCGACCCCAAGTGCGGCCGCGTGCGTGCACCAGCGCGCCACCCTCGTTGAGCTTCCCCAGCTTGACGGGCGCGAATCCGAGTTGTTTGGCCAAATCCGCCACGGGAGCGATCGCATCCTCGTCGTCGCTCGACAGAAAGACGACCCGGTGGCCGCCCTCGACGATCGGATCGGTCGCCAGCGTGGCCGCAACCAGGTGGTTAAAACCCTTCACGAGCTTGGCGCCGGTGAACGACTTCGCAACGAATGCGGAGGACGGGAGACCATCCAGCTCCTCCGGTGGGAGTGGAAACGAGTTCATCGCGTCGATGACCGTCTTGCCTTTCCAACTCGGCAGGGCCTTCGCAATCTCGCGATGTTCCCCGAACGGAACCGCCAGGATGATTGTGTCGGCCTGGAGTGCATCCCGCAGCGACTTGGCGACGACCGTGGATCCAATTGCCCGAGCCTGCGGTGCCAACGCCTCGGGGGGCCGGCGACTCGCGACGGTGACTTCGATGTTCTTACGGGCAAAGGCCTGGGCGATTGCCTGGCCTATCTTGCCGAATCCTACAATTGCATAGCTCATGATGTTTCTCCGATCTCGTGTGAGAACTAAAGTTCGAGAAGCGACCGCGCCGGGGTCAGACCTGCGCCATGCCACCATCCACGGCGAGATCCACACCAGTGATGTAAGAACTTTCATCAGAGGCGAGGAACACGACTGCTGCCGCGATTTCCTCGGGCTTGCCCCTGCGACCGAGTGGAATCTGCGAGGTGAACTGGGCGACGGCTTGCTCGGCCTGCTCTGCGGTGAGGCCCGTCGTCGCTAAGGCTGGGGTATCGATTGCTCCGGGGCTCATCGAATTCACACGGATCTTGCGGTCCTTCAGCTCCATAGTCCAGCCGCGCGCGAAGTTGCGCACAGCTGCCTTACTGGCGGCGTAGGCGGTAAAGCCTGGGAGCCCCAACACGTTGGAGACCGAAGAGTTCAGGACAATCGAGCCGCCGTCTTTGAAGAAGGGAAGGGCCTTCTGCACCGTAAAGAACATTCCCTTCACGTTTACGTCGAAGGTCTGATCAAAATGTGCCTCAGTAGCTACCGCCAGCGGTGCGATAGTACCCGCGCCCGCGTTCGCGAAGAGTACGTCGATGTGACCATGTTTCTTTTTCACGACGGCATATAGCCGGTCCAGATCTTCCAGGCGCGACACGTCGCCCACGACCGTCGTAACGTTTCTCTTGATCGAGGCTGCGGCCTCCTTCAGCTCTTTCTCTCGTCGCCCAGTGATTACAACGTGCGCACCTTCATCAACGAAGCGCTTGGCTGTGGCCAAACCGATCCCGCTGCTTCCGCCTGTGATGACTGCAATTTTGCCCGCCAATTTTTGTCCAGGATTATTACTCATATGTTTTCTCCCTATTGTTCTTCGTTGTTTTTTCTGTTGAATTTACGGCACGCGTACGTCGTCAGATTTGCGCCAGGCCGCCGTCGACGGCGAGCTCGCTGCCGGTCATGAAGCTGCTGTCGTCCGACGCGAGAAAGGCAGCCGCCGCTCCGATCTCCGCCGGATCGGCCATACGCTGGAGCGGAGTCATCGAGGCGTAGACCTTCTGTCCCTCCTCGCCTAGCGCTGTCTTCGCGAGTTCGGTCGCCGTCGGCCCCGGCGACAGCACGTTTACCCGGATGCCGGTGCCCTTCAGGTCCTCCGCCCAGGTCCGCGCGAGGTTGCGCACTGCCGCCTTGCTCGCGCTGTAGACGCTCATTGCCGGGGCGCCCGTGGTGCCGGCGCTTGAGCCGGTCAGAATGATCGAACCGCCCCTGCCCATCAGCGGCAGCGCCTTCTGGACCGTGAAGATCGTACCCTTCACATTGGTGTCGAAGGTCTCGTCAATGTGCTCCGCGGTGATCTTCCCGAGCGGAAGCGGGCTTCCCGCCCCGGCGTTGGCGAAGACGATGTCGAGGGTTCCGCGCTCGGCCTTCACCGCCGCGTAGAGCCGTTCGAGGTCGCCCAGATCGGCGACCGAGCCCTTGACTGCGCGGGCGTTGGACCCGAGGTCGGCCACGGCGGCGTCGAGCTCTGCCTGCCGGCGGCCGAAGAGGAAGACGGTCGCGCCCTCCTCGATGAAGCGCTTAGCTGCGGCGCGGCCGATGCCGGTTGCCCCGCCCGTGATGACTGCAACCTTACCTTGAAGCTTTCCCATACTTACTCCCTTCGGAATGTCTGAAACATTCGGTACACTAAGGTAGATGCTTTAGCGGTGGACGAGAACTGCTCGGAAGTCCTAATATCTTGTCTAATCGTCCAAAAGAGCGAGGAGAAGTTGGACCCGATCACAGACATCTTCAGAACGATGCACGTAACCGCTTTCGGTCTGCACAGGCTCGAAGCCACGGCCCCGTGGGGCATAGAACAGGAAAATCAGGCCGAAGAAAAAGTCGCGCCTTCCGGCAAAAAGCTGGCGCCCGCAGATTTGGCGCACTTCGCCATGCTGTCGCGCGGTAACTGCTGGCTCAGTGTCGAAGGCATTCCGGACCCGATTCCTCTAACCGGCGGCGATTGCTTTTTGCTGGCTAAGGGGACGTCGATTGTTTTGCGCGACAGCCCGCGAACACGGCCGAAGTGGACTTTCCGCGAGATCGGGGCCAGGGCCAATGGCAATGTCGCACTTTGTGGAGGTGGTGGCGCCCCGACGACAATCGTCTGCGGGTCACTGAGTTTTGATCGCGCCAGCCTGAAGCCAATCACTCAGTTATTGCCGAACTTCATTCTGATGAAGTCCGATGAGGCACGCACGCTTGCTTTTCACAACACAGTGCAAGCGCTGGCGTCAGAAATGGCGGAACAGGCGCCGGGATCTGAAGTCGTGGCGACGCGGCTGGCCGAGGTTCTGGTGATCCAGTTGCTCCGGGCGCATATCGCGTCGGGACCAGAACTCAACAAAGGATGGCTTCGTGCGGTTTTCGATCCTCAAATGGGCACTGCCCTGAGTGCCATTCACGACAGAGTGAATACACCCTGGACGGTGGAATCTCTGGCCGAAGCGGCGGGCATGTCTCGCTCCGCATTTGCAGCACGTTTTAAAGAACTACTCGGACAAACACCGCTGGAATATGTAACCGAGTGGCGGATGCAGAAGGCGATGCAGTACCTCGAACAGCGTGACAAAAAGCTCATAGACGTCGCTCGGTCGGTTGGTTACGAGTCCGACGCTGCGTTCAGTAAGGCGTTCAAGCGAGTGGTCGGCGCCAACCCTGGTGAATACCTCAGACGCGGTATTTGACGACCAGAGTCATACCGGAATCGCGGAAGAGTTTTGAACCGGAGCATTCTACTTGAGCCTACTATGCATATCGTGCGCGGGTCGAATGGCGATATCAGGCCAACGCACTCATCGACGGCACTTTACATTGGACAACCGGTTCGGTCCTGATAATCGCACGTGTTACAGGCGATCTCAATCGGCCGGGTGCCCCAGGTCTCGCTTTCGAGACCTGGGAAAGCAACAAACCCGCCGTCAGCCCGGAGCCCACGCCCCGGAGGGGTCGTCCGAAACTTCCTGTCAATCCCCTCCTCGCGAAAATTCTCGCCAAACCCCTGATCCTATTCGCCAAAAACTTCCTGCCACTTTGCAGGCAATTTCCAGCCTTTGGCGCACAATGGACTTGAAATCAAATCCTCCGCCAAAAGAGATCCCAAATGTCGCCAAAGGCGCCTGACTCCCTGTTCTTCTAACCCTTGTCTTTTGAAACCTCTACAGCGAAGTCAAATCCAGAGAGACCTTTACCGCAACCCCAGTCTGTAACGGCAATAATATACTTGACGAATCAGGTAAAAATTGCTATTCTTTGAATCATGAAAGCCCCAAAGACTCTTCAAGACGCCATCCTCTACTTTGCCGATGCCGATAACTGCCTGCAATACATGGTAGATAGACGCTGGCCGAATGGCGTTGTTTGCCCTACCTGCGAACGCACCGACCCCACTTTCCTGAAGTCTCAGGGCAAGTGGCAATGCAAAAGCGCCCATGCCAAGCGTCAGTTCACGGTGAAGGTTGGAACGATCTTTGAGGACTCGCCTCTTGGACTTGAAAAGTGGCTTCCGGCAGTGTGGCTGATTACCAACGCAAAGAACGGCGTTAGCTCCTATGAGCTTTCGCGTTCGCTTGGCGTGACTCAGAAAACCGCGTGGTTCATGCTCCACCGGATTCGTGAAGCAATGAAGCAAGACACCTCGCACAAATTTGGTTTCGGTGGTCCAGTGGAGAGCGATGAAACCTACGTTGGCCCGAACCCTGCCAAGATGCACAAGGACCGCAAGGCAAGGATGCAAGCAAAGGATGGACTCAAAGGTGGATACGTTGGCAAGACTGCCGTCCACGGGATGCTGGACCGCGAGCTTCGCCAAGTCCGCGCCAAGGTCATGCCCAACGTTCGCCGCGATGCTTTGCAAGATGCGATTCTCGCCAACGTGACTCCGTTCGCCAAGGTCTACACTGACGAGTTCTCCGGATATGACGGCCTTGAGAAGCAGTTCATTCACAAGGTAGTGAATCACTCGATTGAGCATGTGCGCGGACAGGTTCACACTCAGGGCATCGAGAACTTCTGGAGTCTCCTGAAGCGCGGCCTTCGCGGAACCTACGTTGCTGTTGAGCCGTTCCATCTTGATCGTTATGTCTCCGAACAGGTTTTCCGTTTCAACAATCGTGCGACCAAAGACAACCCATTGACTGATGCCGACCGTTTCGCCTGCGTTCTCATACAGGCGGTTGGCAAGCGCCTCACCTATGCTGAAGTCACCGGCAAGGTTGGAGAAACGACCAACTAATTCTTCGCGACTGAAGCGCGGCCCGAAGCGGAAGGTTTTTTAACTTTCCGCTTTTTGGCGTTCGCCTCTTTTTCTGCATCCATCGCAGCCTTGACGGCTTTAGGATCAGCACGAAGAATCGTTCCCATCGCGGCATCAAATACTGAAAACTCAGGACTTATCTTTGTCTTGGAATTTCGCACTGTGAACCTTCCTAAAGAGTTTCCGAAGCCTAGACGACTTCATGTCATATTCAAAGATTTGACCGCTCGCGCGTATCTTCGTCGCGAGATTCTCTAATCGCTCTAGAGTCCATTCATTTTTCGACCATTCAAGTTTCGAGAGCCGTTCCCATTCCAGGGAAACAAAACTTCTTCCAGCATCGCGCTCCCAGTAGAACCGCCTTACGTGCCAAGCCACTAAATCAGCCGCCTGCAAGGGAAGAAATTTCTTTTCATCTTGGTAAATGGGAGTTCCGCCTGCAAGCGGTCTACACTCTGGAGGAATAAATTCTTTTGCCCTCGACCAACTTAGCTTAATTAGATCCCCTTCTTTGCCCTGCTCGTCAAAAATGAAGTCGGTTTTCTCTCCTAGATTCCATCCGTTCAATATCTGATAACGCATCACCATAGATGTCAGGCTGTAGGCAGAAATGAAATATGGATAGTCTGCTCTTCGGCCAAATTTCCCTGCGAAGAAGCGCTTATACAGATCGTGCGGGACCACATCTGCAATGGCTAGCGGGCGGTAAATCATGATCAGGTTTGTAAAGTCTCGAACTCGCTGATCCCTCTCTGTCGGACTAAACTTCGCGAATTGCTCTTCGCGATTATGGGCCTCGTTCATCTTGAAGTACTCGATGCGCGGCACCTTATTCAGAATGGCGTCCCATGAATCAGTAAATTGGATCCACTCATCCGCGTTCATAACGAGACCAGCGAGAACAAATACGGGATCTTGCGACTTGCCGCTATCGTCTGCCATTGCTTGAAGAACTGCCATCTTCCGATCCGCCCATGTCCTACTTGGGAATCCCGAGACAAGAGCGCGGACATAATCCACCGCTCTCATTTCGCACCCCTATCTTCAGGGATGCGAAATGATTCGTCAAGTATATTATTGCCTCTGTAACCCCATGAATGTAGAATCCTTACCTAAAGAGACTGGATAATAGGGTAGAGTCCAAACAACGTGCCAGGGGTGCAGTAGGTAGGCCCCTCGAAGCAACCCTGATCCCGGTCCCCTGTCCGCTGTTCACTGTTCACTGACCCCTGTCCCCTGTCCCCTGTCCTGTAGCATGCAAAGAATGATCGCTGGCGCGTCCTGGGGATGGTGGATTGGTTTTCACTTGGCAGTCCTCACGCTGCTGCTGATCGACGCCTTCTTGCCGGCCCACCGCAGCGACAAGCCGGCTTCTCAGGCAACCGCATGGATCTGGACAGGCGTGCTCGTGGCCGCTGCCGCTGCGTTCGCCGTCTGGATCGCCATTGGGCAAAGCCATCACAACGCGCTCGAATTCGTGGCAGGCTACGCCATCGAGACGTCGCTCAGCGTCGACAATCTCTTCGTCTTCCTGGTCCTGTTTCGCGGATTCCGCATCAGCGAAAAACGCCAGCACACCGCCCTCCTCTGGGGAGTCGGCGGAGCCATCATTCTCCGCGCCCTCTTCATCGCCGCCGGCGTCGCCCTGATCCAGCGCCTTGACTGGATCACCTGGATCTTCGGACTGTTTCTGCTCTACGCCGCATTCAGGCTCGTCCGCGGAGGTTCCGCGAACGCCGCCATCCCCGAGTGGATTCGCCGTCTCCAGCCCGCCAAAGGCTCGCTGCTTCCGGTAATCCTTGCAGTCGAGTTCACTGACCTCTTGTTCGCCGTGGATTCCATTCCCGCCGTGCTGGCCATCTCGCACGATCCGTTCGTCGTCTACACCTCGAACATCGCCGCGATTCTAGGTCTGCGCTCTCTTTACTTCGCGCTGGCCGCCATGCTCGATCGCCTCCGCTACCTGCACTACGGCCTCGGCGCCATGCTCGCCTTCGTCGCCTTCAAGATGCTGGCATCGCACTGGCTCGAAGTCCCCATCACCATCTCGCTCGCCATCATGGGCGCCATCCTCGCAATCTGTGCGGTCGTTTCCGTGTTCGCCGGCGCCAAACCCGCTCAACCCGAAATCGGAAAGCACTCGTCACCCTGATCACCAGGTTTCAAACAGGACCGTCCCGCCGCTCGTGTAGATCGAATGCTTCTGAAAGCGCTCTTCGTCGCGATGCGAAAAGTCGCTGCGAAAGTGCGCTCCCCGGCTCTCTTCCCGCGCCACTGCGGAGCACAGAATCGCCCGCGCCACACGCACCAATGACCGCGCCTCGAAAAGCGGCCGGCTGCTCTTCCCTTGCTGCTCGAAGCGCTCGATGCACGCCTCACATTCCGCCTGCGCACGAAGCCCGCTCTCCAGGCTCGAAGCAGAACGCAACAATCCGCCGTCAGCCCACATCGCGCGCCGCAAAGCGTGAACTTGCTCCGCAACCAGCGCTTCCTCGCCAACATCCAGCGCCGACATCTCATCAACCAGCCCTTCACGCAGCACCAGCGGCAGCGAGTCCTGAACCATCGCCTCCGCAGTGCGCGCGCCAAACACCAATCCCTCCAGCAGCGAGTTCGAAGCCAGGCGATTCGCTCCATGCACGCCCGTGCAAGCCGCCTCTCCCGCCGCATACAGTCCACGCACAGTCGTCCGCCCCATCAAGTCCGTCCGAATCCCACCCATCAGGTAGTGCGCCGCCGGCCGAACCGGAATCAAATCCCTTGATAGCTCCAGCGAATACCGCGCCAGAAACCTGCTGATCCCCGGAAATCGATGCCGCAGATCGACCCCCCTCACATGGCGCATATCCAGGCACACCGTCCGCAATTCTCCCGCTTCGCCCATTCCCTCCCGCGTGATAGCCCGCGCAACCACGTCGCGCGGTGCCAGTTCCAGCAGCGGATGATACTTCTCCATGAAGCGCTCTCCACGATCGTTGCGCAGGGTTGCTCCTTCGCCGCGAAGCGCCTCCGAAATCAGAAAGCGCGGCGCACCTTCGTGCGAGAACGCAGTCGGATGAAACTGATAGAACTCCATGTCCGCAAGCTGCGCTCCCGCTTCCAGTGCCAGCCCAATCCCGTCGCCCGTAGCAACTTCAGGATTGGTCGTGTCGCTGTACACCTGTCCCGCGCCACCCGATGCAATCAGCACCGAGCGCGCACTGACCCGCTTCCGAGCCTGGCTCTCGCCGTCTGCAAATCTCGCAGGAGCCAGTTCGGCGCCGATCACGCGACCATCTTCTACCAGCAGCCTCGTCACCATCGTCCATTCGGCAAAGTGGACGCGCGGATGCGCGTGGGCACACGCCACTAGAGATCGGCTGATCTCCGCCCCGGTCGCATCACCATTGGCATGCAGGATGCGAGGCCTCGAGTGCGCGCCTTCCCGCGTTCTCAGCAGGCGCCCACTCTCGCTGTCAAAATGCGCTCCCCACTCGATCAGTTCAGCAACGAGCTCTGGCCCTTCGCGGACAAGCGCTTGCGCTGCAGCTTCGAATACGAGCCCATCTCCGGCGAAAACGGTGTCTTCAAAATGAAGCTTTACATCAGTCTGGTCTTCTTGGGCAGCAACCGCGATGCCGCCCTGTGCGTAGTGCGTATTCGATTCCCCCAGCGATTCTTTCGTGATTACCAACACTTCGCCATGATCCGCCAGTTCAATCGCGGCACGCAGTCCCGCCACACCCGCGCCCATCACCAGGTAATCCACTGAAGACATTGAAACCATCATTTTCGAGGCTATCACTCGTCGCAAAGCACCGCCGAGACGAGACAAAGCGCGTAACCACTTCATTCCGTTAGGATGGAAACAGCGTGCAAACCATACGAGTCGATACTCCTTCGGCAAAATACGACGTAGTCACCGGCGGCGGCCTGATCGCCTCGCTCGCACCCCGCATTCAACGCGCGGCGGGAATACTGCCTCGCCGCGTCTTTGTCCTCACCTCACCTGAGATCTGGGCGCTTTGGGGAAATACGTTTCTCAAGTCGTTCTCTGAGCCGCCGATCGCGCTATTCCTGCCCGCCGGCGAAAAACACAAGACGATGCGGAGCATTGACCAGTTGTTGCGCCAGGTGGTGAATGCCGGCGGCGACCGCGGTTCCCTGCTGATTGCCTTTGGTGGCGGCATCCTTGGCGATGTCGGCGGATTCTTGGCGGCGATTTTTATGCGCGGGATTCGCTACGTCCAGGTGCCCACCACCTTCCTTGCCCAGGTCGACTCATCCGTAGGCGGAAAAACAGGAGTCAACCTCCCCGAAGGCAAGAACCTCGTAGGCAGTTTTCATCATCCCATCGCTGTTTTTGCCGACATCGACGTGCTCGGTACCCTGCCTGATCGCGAACTGCGCGCCGGCCTCATGGAAAGCATCAAGACTGGCATCATCCGTGACCGCTCCCTCGTGCGCTTCATGGAAGAGAATAGCGAAGCCGTTCTCAGTCGCGATTCAAAAGCTCTTGAAAAGGTGATCTCCGCCTCCATCCGCATGAAAGCCTCGGTCGTAAATCGCGACGAACGAGAAAACGGCTTGCGTATGATCCTCAATCTCGGCCACACGGTCGGGCATGCTATCGAACAGGCAACACGCTACAAGGCATTGCTGCACGGCGAAGCGGTGGCCTGGGGAATGATTGCCGCCCTCTACGTCGCGCATCGACGCAAAAGCATTACTGGTGCACAAGCCGCGCGCCTTGAGAGTCTCATTTACCTCTACGGACCGTTGCCCCCGCTCAGCCTTCGCGCTGCCAAAGTGATCGCGGCCACCGGCGCTGACAAGAAAAACATTGGCGGCGTCCGCCGATTCGTGCTCCCCATCGGTGTCGGCGACGCCGGCGTGATTGAAGATCTGGAGCCCTCAGAATTGCAGGCCGCGGTCGGCTATATGCTTTCGCAGGCCAGGGAGGCGCGCGCGCAATGACCGTGACGGGTGCCAAGCCGATGGGAGCCGAGAACGAAGCCCATGCGGCCGAAGCCGTGCGCCAGATGTTCAACGCCATCGCTCCCCGCTACGACCTGCTCAATCATCTCCTCTCGGCGAACATCGATCGGCTATGGTGGTCCCGAACCGCATCCGGATTTCGTTCGGTGCTGGCTGATCCAAATGCCGCGGTGCTCGATATCTGTTGCGGCACCGGCGATCTTACGATGGCCCTCCTCAAACACCGGGGCCCGCATGCCCGGCCGATTCTCGCGGCTGATTTTGCGCACAGCATGCTGCAGCGCGGCGCGCAGAAATTCAGCCGGCCAGGAACGGACCACTCCAGCGCAATCGCTCTCGAAGCCGACGCCCTTCATCTCCCGCTCCGCTCCGCATCGCTCGATCTGATTGTTACGTCGTTCGGGTTCCGAAACCTGGCAAATTATCAGGACGGCCTGCGCGAATTTCATCGCGTCCTCAAGCCAGGCGGTCAAATCGGGATCCTCGAATTCAGCGAGCCCGGTGGCCTCGTCGGGAAAATCTACGCCCTCTACTTTCGCCGCGTGTTACCGGCAATCGGTCGCACCATCTGCGGCAGCGACGGTCCGTACAGCTATCTGCCGGCCTCCGTCGGTGCATTTCCCCAATCCCCGGAAATGCTCGCCATGATGCGTGGCTCGGGGTTTTCCTCTTGTGAATGGAAACCCTACACCTTCGGAATCGCCGGGTTGTACACGGCGGTACGCTCGACTGTACTCTAGAGGTCGCCATGACTCCCGCTGCCGAAAGCCCCGCTGCATCCAGCCCGATCAAAAGCTCGGTTTTGAAGCGGCGCGTCGCGCTCAAATCGATGCTGGCAGCCACCTGCATGACCGCGCTGAAGCTTGCAGCTGGGCTCATCTCGGGTTCACTGGGCGTCTTGTCCGATGCAGCCCACTCGGGACTCGACCTCGCCGGAGCCGGAATTACACTCTTCTCGGTGCAGGTCTCCGACAAGCCGGCCGACGAGGATCACACCTACGGCCACGGAAAAGTCGAAAACTTGTCGGCATTCTTCGAAGCCGGCCTCATGGCCATTTCCTGCGCGTGGATCATCTGGGCGGCAATTCAAAGAATCCTTCATAATACCCTCGAACTCCGGTATTCCCTTTGGCCTGTCCTTGTGCTGCTTACCTCGATCGCCGTAGATTATTGGCGGTCGCGAGAGTTGCACCGTGTCGCCGAACAAACCGGATCGCCGGCCTTGGCCACGGACGCATTCCACTTCGCATCCGACATCTGGGCTTCGCTCGCAGTGCTGGCTGGAGTGCTCGCAACCTGGGGAGGAATCGCTTTCCACATCGATTGGTTGCGTTACGCCGACCCGGTGGCCGCTATCTTTGTATCGCTCATGATTCTTCGCATCACTACGCACCTCACAACTGAAGCCGTCGGCGTGCTGATGGATCAGATTCCGGCGGAAACCCGCCTCCGCGTAATTCTCGAAGCAGAACGCGTGCCCGGCGTGCTCGCGGTGGAACAGGCGAGAGTTCGGCGCTCTGGCCCCAGCTATTTTGCCGATCTCACCCTCGCCCTCCCGCGAAGCTTCACCTTTGAGCACACTGGAGAACTGGTGCGTGCGGCAACTGAAGCCGTGCATCGCGCTCTTCCCGCCGCCGACGTCGTGATACACACAGTTCCCCGCCAGGCAAGGGCTGAGAGCATCTTTGATCGAGTGCGCGCCGTCGCTGCGCGAAACAATGTGGCCGTGCACGATCTCAGCGTCCAATCCCATCACGGCAAACTGCACGTTGAGTTGCACGTCGAGCTCGACGAGACCATGAGGCTGCTTGAAGCGCACAGCTTTGTCAGTGGCCTTGAAGCCGAGATCTTGCACGAGACGCCGGAAATTGACTCCATCCTCACTCACATTGAGAGCGAGCCCGCCACCATCGAGCAGCCTGAGGAATTGGTCGAAAAGGACCGCGGGATCGAGATGGCCCTTCGAGATGCTGCCAGCCATTATCCGGAGATTGTCGATGTTCACCAGATCATGGTGGGCCGCACGGCTGAACACATCACCCTGTCTTGCCATTGCACGCTTCCTGATGACCTGTCGATGAATCGTGTACACGACGTAATCACTTCCCTCGAGGACCGATTCAAGCTCGAATGCCCAGAGGTTTACCGCGTCACAATTCACCCTGAACCCGTCACCGATAACACTCGCTGAATTGAACCGAGCGAGCTGCGGGCGAAACCTCGCCACCCTCTTTGCCGTCTAAACAAGCAAACCAGAGACGGCCGCATCAATCCCGCATTGGCAGACAGCCTGTGTACCGGCCTCGCGTTCCTTGTGCTTGCATATCTTCTGATCACGCGATTCGCTCAGATCGCCTTTCGTTAGGTCCTTCGCGGGCCTGCCCGCTGCGCTCTTGCCTTGCGCCAATGCCCGATAATGGAATCAATGGCCAGGGAGGGCCGCGGCTTGATCGCTCACAGCGAGTGGAAGCACGGCGAGGTTTTTGAGGGACTTGCGGAAAATGGCAATTCCATCACCATTGACGCAGACTCCGCCCACGCATACGGACCGGGTCCGTTGGAAGCCGTGCTGATGGCGCTCTGTTCGTGCACCTCAGTGGATGTGGTCAGTATTCTTCAGAAGAAACGCCAGTCAGTCACAGGTCTTCGCGTAACCGCCAACGCCACGCAGGCGCCCAATCCTCCACGCATCTTTACCCACATCACCCTTACATATACGGTCCGCGGAAAGCTTAGCCGCAAAGCTGTCGAAGACGCCGTCTCGCTTTCCAAAAATAAATATTGTTCCGTTTCGAAAATGCTTGAAAAGGCCGCGACCATCGACTACCAGATTGTCTATCCCGACGGAGAACCCGAGCCATGAACGGGAGCTTCCTCCTTCGGTTCTTCCGGATGGCTTCCGTCGTCATGCTGCTCGTGACCGTTGCGCTCCTGTCGGCCATTACAACCATGCACTTTGCCATCCATGGCGCCGAAGTCAAGATTCCCGCCTTGAAAGGCATGACGGTTGCCGAGGCACGCAGCCAGGCCGCCGGTATGGGACTCAACCTAGATGTCGACAACCGTTACTACTCGTCGGACGTCGCCGCCGGACATATTCTCACCCAGTCGCCTTCGCCAGGCACAGTCGTCCGCCGCGAATGGCATGTGCGCGTTGCCGAGAGCCTCGGTCCTCAAAAAGTAGACGTGCCTGACACCGTCGGTACAGATGCCCGCATTGCCGCTTTGCGGCTTCGCCGCGCCGGACTTGAAGTCGGCGTCACCGCAAAAATTCCCTGGTCCGGCACACAAGATGGCACCGTCCTCGCCCAAGATCCGCCCCCTCACTCCCAGGGAATCGCACAGCCCAGCGTCAACATTCTCGTCGCTGCGCCGGACAATACTTCCCCGGATGGATATGTCATGCCCGAACTTACCGGCGTACCCGTCATCGCTGCGCAGGCAATGCTGAACAAGGTCGGACTCAAAGTGGACACACCGTCCTATGCCGATGTGTCCGTCCCCTCGGTAAGCACTGGACCCGAACAGCCGAGTCCACCCATTCCCCCGGGATCCGTAATCGCGCAGCAACCCATGGCGGGCGCTCGCATTGACCAGACGACCATCATTCACCTCACCGCAGCAAAATAGACTAGGCCGATACGTTCGAACGATCATCTAACGCTAAGACGCATGACACTGGATAGCCCTAGCTCACAAGAGACGACGCCTGCGCCCAGCCCTCGCGACTTTTCGCACGCCTGGCGCGCGCTCCGTCATCGCAATTTTCGTCTCTTTTTCGGCGGCCAGAGCATCTCCCTCATCGGCACCTGGATGACGCGCATCGCGACGTCATGGCTCGTTTACCGGCTCACAAAGTCTGCCCTGCTCCTGGGCACTGTTGGTTTTGCCGGCCAGATTCCCACATTTCTGCTGGCTCCCTTCGCCGGTGTTCTTGTGGATCGCATCGACCGCCGTAAAGTCCTCGTGTGGACGCAGACGCTGGCCATGGTGCAATCACTCGCCCTGGCGTGGCTCACGCTCTCGCACCGCATCACCATCGCCGAGATTCTCGCGCTCAGCGCCATGCAGGGCGTCATCAACGCCTTTGACATGCCCGGCCGCCAGTCGTTCATGGTCAAGATGGTCGAAGATCGCGCCGATCTCTCCAACGCCATCGCCATCAACTCATCGATGGTGAATACGGCGAGGCTCATCGGTCCCTCGCTCGCCGGATTGCTGATTGCAGCCACCAATGAAGGTTGGTGCTTTCTCGTCGATGGCGTCAGCTACATCGCGGTGATTATTTCCCTGTTGATGATGCGCATTACTGCTGATCAGGCTCAGCGCGCAACAACGTCCATGATCGGCCAGTTGAAAGAGGGCTGGACCTATGTCGCTGGATCTGCCCCCATTCGCTCCATCCTGCTCCTGTTTGCCCTCCTGAGCCTGATGGGTTGGCCCTTCATGGTGCTCATGCCTGTGTTCGCAGCGCAGGTTCTGCATGGCGGTCCTCACACCCTCGGCTTTTTGATGGGAGCCGTCGGCGTTGGCTCCCTCATCTCTGCGCTTTCTCTCGTGATGCGCCGTTCCGTCCGCGGACTCACCCGAATGATTCCTGTTGCGGCAGTAGTCTTTGGAATCGGGTTAATCTGTTTCGGCCTCTCTCATTTCCTATGGCTCTCCATGCTGATGATGCTCGTGACTGGCTTCGGCATGATGCAGGGAATGACCGGAAGCAACACCATCGTGCAGACCCTCGTCGACGAGAACGTGCGCGGCCGCGTGATGAGCTACTACACCATGGCCTTCGTCGGCATGGCGCCGTTCGGTAGCCTGCTCGCAGGCGCCCTGGCCCACGCCATCGGCGCGCCACGCACGGTAATCGTTAGCGGCGTAGCGTGCATCCTGGGCTCCATCTGGTTCACCACCCGCCTCAAGGTGATTCGCAAGGAAATGCGCCCCATTTACGAACGACTGGGCATCGTGCCCCAGCGAATTCCAGTGGAAGAAGCCGCCGAAAGTTGAGTTCCGCGCATTATGATGGCAACGCGTGAGGATGCAACCCATGAGCCTGGCCGAAGACCTCGAACGAATCGCGATACAGGAGAAAGAACTCGCACTGCCGCGCCTCGACGCTGAGACAGCGTGGAAGCTTGGATCGAAGCTGCGCGCCATGGCTGCGGAACGCGACCTGGCCGTGGTGATAGATGTTCGCAAATTCGCCCAGCCGCTCTTCTACGCAGCCATGGATCGAACAACGCCGGACAACGTCGAGTGGGTGAGACGCAAGAACAACGTCGTCGCTCGCTTCCATCGCAGTTCCTACGCCGTCGGTTTGCACGAAAAGCAAAAGGGCCAGACGATATATGAGAGCCAGGGCCTGTCCCTCATCGACTACGCAACCCACGGCGGGTCATTTCCGCTCAGCGTACAGGGCGCAGGCATCGTCGGCAGCGTAACGGTTTCCGGACTGCCGATGCGCCAGGATCATGAATTAGTCATCGAAGCGCTCTGCGAAATTCTCGGTCGAGACTATGCAACGTTAAAGCTTTCGCCGGAATAGGACTCATCTGAACTACCGCTTCACGAAATCTTCTCAATCAGCGACACAAAGAACCCGTCGCTGTCATACATCCCCGGCAAAAGCCGCAGATGGCCCTCCACGGTGATCCCGCGAAACATATTCTCGGCCCCACCCTCTGAAAGCACTCCCTCGCCGCGCAACTCCTCAATCCGGGCTCGAATCGAAACCAGCCGCACATGTGAGTCATCTTCAAGCACCGCCGCGACAACCTCCTCGTTCTCCTCCGGCTCAAGAGAACAGGTGGAATAAATCACGTATCCGCCAGGCCGCACAGCACGCAACGCTGCGCGAAGGATCGCACGCTGCCGTTCTGCCTGCCGCTCCAGATCCAATAGCTGCAGCCGGTGGCGAATCTCAGGATTGCGGCCCAGTGTGCCCGTGCCGCTGCAGGGCACATCGGCCAGGACAACATCGTGCTGTGCCTCTTCCTCAAGCGCGGTGACGTCGGCGAGACGGCATTCGACCCGCTCCTCCAATCCCCCCAGCCTCTCCTGCAATCGCTCCAACCGCTGCAGACTCGCTTCGCACGCCACGATGCGCGCATCCGGATTCCGCTCTGCGAGAATCAGCGTCTTTCCCCCGGGAGCAGCGCAGCAATCGAGAATCGCCCTGCCCCGCGGCAAAAGTTCCGCAACCAGTTGCGATCCCTCATCCTGAAGTCGAACGCGCCCTTCGCGGAATGCCGCACTCGCTGTGATATCTCCCGAAATGACCGCAAACGCATTCGTCAGAATTCGCCCGTGCTCCAGCTCGATTCCTGACGACGCAAGCTCTTCCCGCGTTGCCTCGCTATCTACGCGCACCGTCGCCTTCGCGTGGCTCTGCCCGTAACGACAGATCGCCAACGTTGCAACCTCACCGTAGGTTGAAATCCAGCGGGCAACCATCCACTCAGGACATGCACGGCGCCAATCTTCCTCGGCCAATGGATTCTCTTCTCTCGCCTGGCTCGATGCCGCAACTTTGCGAAGCACTGCATTCACCATGCCCGCGGCAAAATGGTGTCCCGCCCGCTTCGTGAGTTCGACGCTTTCATCAATCGCCGCATGTACCGGAATCCGGTCCATGTGCAGCAACTGAAATGCACCGAGCCGCAGAGCAATCAGCACGCCTGCATCAAGCTTCGCGTTTGGATGTTTCAATAGCGGTTGAACACGCCGATCGAGATCGATCTGCCACCGCAGCACACCAAGCACCAGTGCCGTGGTCAGATTGCGGTCGGCATCGGAAAGCCGCGCGACATTCTTACCGCGAAGCAGATCGTCCGAGTGTCCCTTGCCGCTTTCAATCACGCGCAGGATCGAAAAGGCTGCTCCCCGTGCTGGCGAAACCACGTGCATCCTGCTAACCCAGCCGCAATCCAGGCGTCAATCCCGCGCCCCGCAGAAAATCGGAAGCAGCCATGCGTTTCTTGCCTTCCAATTGCAATTCGGTGATCTCGACCCAGGTGTCCTGCGCGCACGCCACAAGAAGACGATGATCCGCAACATCAATCGCGCCCGGCACACCTGATGCAATCCTTTCAGCCACGCGCACCTTATGCGCAATCAGCTTCTTGCCATCAAGATCGGTGTATGCTCCGGGCCACGGCTGAAAACCCCGCCATCGATTCCATATCTCCGTCGCCGTTCGGCCTGCAAAATCCATGCGCCCATCTTTGCGATCGAGAATCGGCGCCAGCGTTGCCCGCGCGTCGTCCTGCTGCCTCGGCACAATCGTTCCGTCTTCAAGACCCGCAAGCGTCGCGACCACGAGCGGCGCGCCCTCCTTCGCCAGCACATCAAATAAATCAGCCGCTGTTTGTTCGGGCCCAATCGCGATCTCACTCTGCAACAGAATCGGACCCGTATCGAGCCCCTCTTCAAGCAGCATAGTCGTGTTTCCCGTTACTGTTTCGCCCATCGCAACCGCCCATTGAATCGGCGCCGCGCCTCGGTACTTCGGCAACAAAGAGCCATGCAAATTGATGCAGCCCAGCCGCGGCAGCGACAGCATCCATGGCGGAATGATGCGCCCATAAGCCACCACGACAATTGCGTCCGGTGCGATTGCCTCAAGCCGTTGCCGAAACTCCGCGTTGTTCCTGATTTTTTCTGGCTGCGTAACTTCGAGTCCCGCGGCCGCCGCCGTTTCCTTTACGGGAGGCGCGGTCATCGCCTGCGAACGCCCCACTGGCCGATCCGGCTGCGAAACCACCAGGGGAATCTCGTGTCCCGCCGCAATCAACGCCTGCAGTGTCGCCACGGCGAAGTGCGGGGTCCCGCAGAAGACTAGCTTCACTGTCTTACCATGTGCCTTCGTGCTGCATCTTGCGAATCTTGCGCAGCACAAGATCCCGCTTCAGCGAACTCATGCGGAAAATGAAAAGCATCCCATCCAGATGATCGATCTCGTGCTGAAATGCGCGCGAAAGCAGTTCCTCTCCATCCATCTCAAACCACTTGCCCTTCAGATCCTGGGCACGGATACGCACCTTCGCAGCGCGCTGCACTTTCTCGCGAATTTCCGGAAAACTCAGGCAGCCCTCTTCTTCGTATTGCTTTCCTTCGCGGAAGGTGACCTCCGGATTGACGAGCACCAGTTTCTGCGCAGGATCCTTGCCCTGGCTCAAGTCGACGATTGTTACTCGCTTTGCGACGGCCACCTGGGGAGCCGCCAGCCCAATGCCCTGCGACGCGTACATCGTCTCAAACATGTCATCGACAAGCTTCTTCAGCTCGGCGTCGAATTCGGTAACCGGTTCGCCGGGTTGCGAAAGCACCGGCTCCGGGTATTTCACAATCTTCAGAATCATTTCTGCTGCTAATAGCTCCGTATCTGTTCGATGTATCCCGCAAAATTTCGTTTCATCTCGCCGGCCGAGTCTCCGCCGAACTTCTGCTGCGCCAATCCTGCCACCGTCAATGCCACCATTGCCTCGGCAGCCACCCCCGCTGCGGGTACCACGCAAATATCGCTGCGTTCATAACTTGCGCTCGTCGCTTCGCGCGTGTCAAAGCGTACCGATTCCAGAGGACGCCTTAACGTCGAAATCGGCTTCAGATAGCCCCGCACCACGATATCCTCCCCGTTTGAAACGCCGCCTTCCACCCCGCCCGCATTGTTCCGCTCCCGCGTAAACCGCGTCGGCTTTTCCGTGGGTTCCTGGGCGTAATGGATCGCATCGTGTACCGCCGATCCGAATGACTCCGCCGCCGTTACCCCGCGCCCGATTTCGACCGCCTTTACCGCCTGCAGGCTCATTACCGACCACGCCAGCAGCCCATCGAGCCGCTCATCCCAATTCGCGTAGGTGCCCAGTCCGGCCGGCGCTCCGTGCACCACTACTTCGAACACGCCGCCCACCGTATCGCCTGTCCGCGATGCATGCTCGACCTCTTCCTTCATCCGCGATTCGGTCGCCGCGTCCACGCAGCTCAACACGATCTCCGGCCGCTCCCCAACGGCCGCTATTTCTTCCCACGTTGCCGTTCGCTCCAACTCCACACGCCCCACCCGGATCACGTGGCTGCCCACCTCAATTCCCAGGTACCGCAGCAGCAGCTTGGCAAACGCGCCCCCGGCAACCCGAGCGGTGGACTCACGCGCCGACGCTCTTTCCAGCACGTAACGCGCGTCCGGAAAGTCGTACTTCAGCGCTCCGGCCAGGTCCGCGTGTCCCGGCCGAGGCGATGTCACCGGCTGGTGTTTTGCCAAGTCCCCGGTCTCCACCGGTAGCTTCTCTTCCCAGTTCTTCCAATCCCGGTTCACAATCTCGATCGCAATCGGCGAGCCGATGGTCTTCCCATGCCGTACGCCGGAAAGAACATGCGCCTTGTCCGCCTCGATTTTCATGCGCCCGCCGCGGCCGTACCCCTGCTGCCGCCGCCAAAGCTCGCGATTGATGAATTCGAGATCCACCGGTATACCCGCCGGAAGCCCGGAGACCAGCGCAATCAGCGCTTCTCCATGCGACTCCCCTGCTGTTGAAAATCGGATCATGTCCTTTTGATTGTAATGGAAGCAAGGCAAGCCCTCCCCCGGCGACAATGCCTCCACGAGCGACGCGCTCACTGGGTCATTCTCCCGTTAGCAAACCAATCCGCCTCTTGCTTTCCGCGATACCCGCGTCAATGCCGGTCGACTCATAGAGTTTCCCCGCTTCCTGCCAGAGGCAAGCAGCCTGCTCGCGATCCCCCTGGGCCTCCTTCAGCAACGCAAAGCCACGAATCGCATTAGCGAGGTCGAGGGGCGGCGTTTCCTGATGATTGCGATAGATTTCCAGCGCCTCGGCATACAAAGGCGCAGACTCATCCCGCCTTTCTTGCTCACGCAGGATATCCGCCGCATGCCGCATCGTGTGGGCTGTCTTGAGGAGATTGTCGAGGCCCCGATAAATCTCACTCGCTTTGCGGTAGTGCTGCTGCGAGGTCTCCCTGTCGCCCAACGTGCGATCGACGTACGCCAACTCCTCGTAGAGCGCCGCACGCAGCGCCAGGTTATCGCTTTCTCGAGTTTCCCGGAGCGCTATCCGAAAAAGACTCCTCGCGTACTTGAAGCGATGCTCCCTCTTCTCTTCGCGGCCCTGCTCAAGCAACGATTCCGGAGTGTGGCGCACCATGGGGAAAGGCTAGCACGACAAATCTGCAGGCGAATTTCCCATTCCCACATCCCCGCTCCCTCGCTTACGATGGAGCGCATGGCCTACTTCCTCTTCAAAACAGAGCCCGGCGTCTACTCCTTCGACGACTTCCTTCGCGACAAAGAGACGAACTGGGATGGCGTGACCAACCCGACCGCGGTCAAGCACCTCCGCGAATTGAAGCCCGGCACAAAGTGGATCTTCTACCACACGGGCGACGAACGCACCGCTGTCGGAACCGGAACGGTAGTGAGCGTTGACGCAAAGGATCCAAAGGTTCCTATTGTGCGCGTGAAGGTAGGTAGCACTCTGAAGCACCCCAAGACCCTGGACGCGATCAAGGCTGATCCCGTCTTCGCAGATTCCCCGCTCGTCAAGATCGGACGGCTCTCCGTCGTGCCGCTGACCGAGCAACAGTGGGATTGGTTCTTAAAATAGCTTTCCCGGCTCAGGTCTGGCATCGCCCTTGAGCCATTCTCGCGTGTTCAGCATCTGCCGCTGATCCAGCGCCCATATCCGGCCCGTCAACTCGTCCGCCCCTTTGCCCTCGCGGATCGACTTTTCAAACTCGCTCGCGACAGCCTGCATCTTGGCGTCGAGATCATCCACAAAGTTCAGCACCAGCGCCTCGGGAATCATCGGCAGCTTCGGCGATCCAAACTCGAGCTTGCCGTGATGCGAAAGAATCAAATGCAGCACCAGCGTTCTCAACCTCGGCGGAAAATCGGGAAGTCCGTCTATCGTCTTCCCGACCAGTTCCAGACCCATCTCAATGTGGCCGAGCAAGGTGCCTTCCACCGTGTATTCAAATCCAATGTCCCATGCCAGTTCATGCACTTTGCCGATGTCGTGCAGCACAACGCCGGTTAGCAGCAAATCTCGATGCAGAATGGGATAGTGTGGCGCAACGCGATCGGCGAGCGTCAGCAGGCTCACCACGTGCTCCAGCAGCCCGCCAAGCCATGCATGATGAAGCTGTTTCGCAGCCGGCGCCTCGCGGTATGCCTGCGCCAGCCCCGAATCCGCCAGCAACGTATTCAACAGCAACTTCAGATGCGGATCGGTAAAGCTTTCCACAAATCCGAGCAGCTTATGCCAAAGCTCATCCACGTCACAGGTGGTGCACGGCAATAGATCGCCCTTCTCCACCTCGCCGGAAACGGCCTTCCGCAGATGCTCAACCTTCATCTGCAACCGATCGTCAAAACGCGAAACGCAGCCCCGGATCTTGACAACATCTCCACGCTCAAAATCCTTCGCAATCCGCGAATCGCCCGGATCCCAGATTCGGCCCTCAACCTGTCCCGTCTTGTCTCCCAGGATCAGATTCAGATAAGGCTTGTTCGTCTTTGTAGTTCGCTGCTGCTTGTGCAACACCAGAAAAAATGCGTCGAAGTTTCTGCTCTCTTCGAACCCCGCCAGATCGGCAATATAGATTTCCTTCATGCTGCGGGAAAGCATACAGCAACCGGCGAAGCGCCTCCAAAAAACACAGCCTTCTCCGTGAGAACATGGTGATCGTGAATGATCATTCCACCGAAGAATCTGCCCAACTTCTGATCCGCTCCATCGAATTGCGCGACGCTGCGGAAGTTTGCGCCCTCATCCAGCAACTGGGTTATGAGCGTCCCCTCGACAATGTCGCCCACTGGATTGAAGCGCTCGTGAAACACGCTCAAAGCCAGGCCGCTTTCGTCGCGGAACTCGAGAACGAGATCATCGGCTGGATTGAAATATCAATCCAGAATCGACTTCAATCGGAACCCTATGCGCTCATCGGCGGACTTGTTGTGAAGGAAGGCTTTCGCAATCGCAAGGTCGGCCTTAAGCTCTGCGAAAAAGCTGAAGCCTGGAGTTGGGAAACCGGTGTTGCGGTTGTCCGTGTAACCTCACGCAGCACCCGACTCGACGCGCATCGCTTCTATCTGAACAACGGTTATCGTCTGACCAAGGTTTCGCAGAATTTCGAAAAGAATCAGCCTGGATAAACAGCGCCGGTTCATCCACCCAATCACAGCGATGCCGGCTTACAAAAAGCAAACGGGCCCGAGATCAGGAGTCTCAGGCCCGCCAACTCTGGATTATCGCGTTCTACTGCGGTGGAACCGTGGGTAACCCCGACTGCGCTGGTACCGGTGTGGTTCCATTCGGAGCCAGCTGCTGCGCCGGTTTCTGCGGCGCATTTCCCAGTGGTTTGTCACCCGAATCCTCGGTCTTGTCTGCGGTCTTCTTCTTATCGCTCAGGCGCGTCTTGTCGCCGGTCGTGGTGTTCTTCTTTTTCTTCTTGCCGGGAGTCTGGTTCCCTCCCAGACCCAGCGCACCGGATTGCGCTTCGCGATCCGCCACTTCGGCAGCATCTGCCGGCGCAGGAGCCTCGGGATCCAACTGTGGCCCCTTCTGCTTTGGCTGCTTCGGCACGCGCGCACGGTCGCTGAACCGCGTCTTCTTCTCGGGCTTAGGATTACTCTCCAGCGGGTTGTCCGGTTCGGCGTTTGCGTTCCCGGCCACCTGCTCGCCTGCACCCGCGTCCTCCGTCTGACTCGAGGGCGCCTTCGGCAAAGTCTCCTGCGGCGCCTTGCCAAAGCGAATCTTTTCTTTCTTGCCGGGCTTCATCGAAGCTTCCTCGGCTTTATCCTTCTTCGAATTCGCCTTCTTGCTTTTCGCCGGAGCGGTAGCAGTCGCCTGGTCCGTTGCCGCCGCCGATGCCGACTTCTGCCTGAATCCGTGCGTCGTCTCGCGGAAACGCGTCCGCTCTACCTTCCGCTTCTTCTTCGCCGAGGGCGGCGTGTACGCGCTGAAGGTAATGCTCGGATGCTTCTCCGCCGCCGTCGCGCCGCTATCCTCGTATCCCGGCTTGATATAAATTGCTGCTTCGTCGCGCAGTTGAGCCAGGTACTGACGCATCGCCGGACCCGCTTTGGCCTCAAAATAATTCTGCTCAACGTCGTTCTCCACATCCTTCAGCGCAGGAACGCCCCCGGGATTATGCTGGATCACCTTCAGGATCACGTACCCCTGCTTGGTCCGAATCGGCTCCGCGACTTCGCCCGTCTTCAGCGCAAAAGTCTTCTCTTCAAAGACCTTGTCGAGTTGCCCGCGCTTGTACTGTCCCAGGTCGCCGCCCTCCGCCGCCGTAGTGCCGTCGCTGAAGCTCCGAGCCAGCTGGCCGAAGTCGCCCCCCGCGTGCAGACGCGCTTCGATGTCGTCGGCCTTCGCCTTGGCGTCTGCCAGCTTCTTCTCATCGTCCGGCTGCGTACCGGTCGAAATCAGAATCTCCCCCAGCTTTACGCTTTCCGGCTGCGCATACTCCTGCTTGTGCGCCTCAAAATACCGTTGAATCTCGCCCGGCGTCGGCGCAATCTTGCGTCCCACCTGGTCGCGCATCACTTCCTGGGTAATAATCTGGTTGCGGATATTCGCCTTGAAGTCCTCAAAGGATACGCCCTGTTCCTTCGCCGCCTTCTCCAGATCTTCCATCGTCGCCAGGTTGTACTGCTTGCGGATCTCATTGAGTCGATTGACCAATTCCGTCTCGCCCGTAATGCCGAGTTCCTTGCCCTTCGCCAGCCACAACTGCTGATCGATCAGGTTGCGAAGCAGGTCCTTGTGGGCGTCGGACGTCTCCTGCATCGAGGCGCCCCGCTGGTGCATTTCCTGGTCCAGTTCGGCTTGCGATCGGTCGTAGTCAGACTTCGTGATGATCTGGTCGTCCACGCGCGCGATGATCTCCTCTACCGTCGTGCCGCCATAGGGGCTCTCGGGATTCGAGGGTCGGGCTTGCGCCAATGCAAAGCTGCTAAGCAGGAGTGCGGAGAGCGAAATCGCTCCGGGAATACAAAGGTTTCTCAAATTCATAAGTTGGCACGCTTCTGGAGGTCGGAGGGCTCCCACCATAGGCATAGACGTCATTGTAAATGCATGGGCAGCAAAAGCGGCGGCTAACGCGCCGATTCCCCCAATTGACCCCCGCTCGCAAAGCGGTCACGCCTCCCCACGACGGTAACGGGCTACCCGAATCCCGCAGGACTTCGTCAAATAACCCAGTGCTATACTTTAGCCCAGGTTTGTCCTGCGAAGTCCCTTTCAGGCGCCTGGTGCAGTTGCACTCCGGAGGTTCCTTCCGCCTATGACTCCCCCTGCCCGCAGGGCAATTTTTAGCCTCATTGTCTTTTTCGCCGTATGCGCAGTCGCCGGCACGTTTTTGCAGCGCAGGGTGGGAGCCCAGTCTTCGCAGGACGAAAGCCAGATTCGCGATAGTCTCAAGTCGTTCACTGACGTCTACGCGGTCGTCGAGCAGAACTACGCCGAGCCCATCCAGGGTGACAAGGCCGATACCGCCATCTACGACGGCGCCATCCCCGGCATGTTGCGCGTCCTCGATCCACACTCGAACTTCTACGATCCCAAAGCCTATGCCAAGATGCGCGAAGACCAGCGCGGCCACTACTACGGCGTTGGCATGGTCATCCAGCAGCAGAACAACAAGGTCTACGTCATTACCCCGTATGAGGGAACGCCTTCCTTCCGCGCCGGCCTGCGCCCTGGCGACATTATCTCCGCCATCGACGGCAAATCCACCGACGGCATGACTTCAGATGTTGTGGCGAAGAACCTGAAAGGACCCAAAGGCACCCACGTCCAGGTCTCCGTCATCCGCGAAGGCCAGTCAAAGCCTCTCACCTTTGACCTCGTTCGTGATGAGATTCCGCACCCGTCCGTCGACCTCAAATATGAGATCCGCCCGGGCATCGGCTACATTCACCTCACCCAGTTCCAGGAGACCACCGCGCAGGAGGTCGACGACGCCATCGACAGCTTCCCCAACCTCAAAGGATTGGTGTTCGATCTCCGTGGAAATCCCGGCGGCCTGCTCAGCCAGGCAGTCGAAGTGTGCGATCACCTGCTCGCCAAAGGGCAGACCATCGTTTCGCAACGCGGCCGCGCCTATCCTGACCAGAACTACACTGCCACGCATGGCAACGATGGCAAGACCTTCCCCATCGTCGTCCTCGTCAATCGCAATACGGCTTCTGCCGCTGAGATCGTCTCCGGTGCGCTCCAGGATCACGACCGCGCTCTCATCGTCGGCGAAACCACCTTCGGCAAGGGTCTGGTGCAGACGGTTTACAACCTCAGCGAGAATACGGGTCTCGCACTCACCACCTATCACTACTACACCCCGTCGGGCCGCCTCATTCAGCGCAACTACACCGGCGTTTCGCTCTACGACTACTACTACAACCACGCCGGCGCTCTTGCCGCAAACTCCAGCAATCGTGAAGTCAAATTCACTGATTCGGGCCGCACCGTCTACGGCGGCGGCGGAATCACCCCCGACGAGAAGATCGAAAGCCCCAAGAGCAATGCGTTCCAGGATGAACTCGGACCGTATGGAAGAAGCGCTTTCTTCCATTTCGCCGCGCACTACCTGGCCAACCGCACCGTCGACAAAAACTTCCAGGTCGACGATTCGGTGATGAACGACTTCAAGCAGTACCTCACCAGCCAGGACATTCCGTGGTCTGAAAAAGACATTAACGACAACTTGGATTGGCTGAAGATCAACATCAAGGAAAAGATCATCACCAGCCAGTTCGGTCAGCTCCAGGGCCTGCACGTCATGGCCGACTGGGATCCGCAGATTCAAAAGGCCCTCACCTTCCTGCCCGAAGCACAGGCGCTGGAAGACACCGCTCACAAGGTGCTGGCCGAAAAGGCCGAAGCCCGCAACGGAGCGACGGCGCAATAAAAGCAGAATCATTCAACAACAAACGAAGGCCATCCATCCCGGATGGCCTTCGTGCTTTCCGCAACAGCTCTTAGCGCTGGCTCGCCTCGCCCGTCGCCACCCTGCGGTTGAATTCGGCTGAACGATTGCGCGCGACACTGAGCGTCTGCCATTTATCGCCCGCATAGTGCTTCGCCAGAAGAATAATCTGCCCTACATGCTGCGGATAGTGCGCCAATTGCCGGTTGATCGCCTGCATCACCGAATGGGCCTCGCCGCGAATCGTCACCACGCGTCCCATGTCAGCATCTGTCAGCGGTTCGATCGCTTCAAATACACGCGCCCAGCCGTCTTCCCATTCGCGCATGAGACCTTCACGCGTAGACGGCGCATCGACAAATTCGCTGTCCCGGTTGCGATCCGGCTTTTCCCCATCCGTGGTCAGAAAATTGGTCCATCGCGATCGCATGTTGCCCGTGACATGCTTCACGATAATTGCAATCGAATTTGACTCTTCATCGAGCGATACAAACAGTTGCGCATCCGAAACCTGCGCCATTGCCCGCTCCCCAAGCAGCTTGTACTGCCTGAAGACAGCCAGCGCATCTTCAATGTACGAGGTGGTGAATTTCAGCGCCATGGCGAAAGTGTAGTTGACGTCCGGGTCCTTCGGCGACAGGGAATCCTACCCTTGTGTCACGACGGCCGGCTTCGTCCTCGATCTTTGCCCACAAAATAAGCGCAATGGGAACAAACGGGGCATTCCTCGCACTTCGGCTTGGTGCGCTTGCAAACTGTTTGTCCATGCTCCTTCAACAACAGGTAGGCGCGTTGCCGGGCGTGAAACTGTTTCGGGATCTCCGCCTCGATCAGCGACTGTGCCTCGCGATACGTAACTGAATAGCTCTCCCGCTCCAGTCCCAACTGAATTCGAACCAATACATGCGGGCAATTGGAGGACACAGCAGCCACTGGCTCAATCTTGCCGAAGAGCAAAATCCGATCCGCACCCGGATCTGCGATGCCTGGAAACTTCTTCAGCCGCTTCCGAACGTCTTCGACACGGCCCACCAGCGCATTGCCAACATCCCCGCCAAATTCATTCTCGACACGCTCGGCGATCTGCTGCAGCCGCATCGCCCTCACTTCCGGCACCATCCCTCCCGCTTTCAGCGCGTGCGCCAACTTCGCCTGCGTCGCTTTCAAAATCTGACGAGGCTCAACTCCAACTTCCTTGTTGAGAGCAATCCATCCCTTTGTGCAGGTCGTGTCGCTCGCAGGGTATCCGCAGTGCCACCAGATCAAAAACTCGTAGGGATCAACTGGCCAGCATGGCTCCTGCACACCATAAAACGCCTCCAGCTTGTCCAGCAGCGCGGCAACGCTAAGGGCCTTGAAGGTCACATCGTCTCCTGCGTCGTATAGAGGCGCCGAGAGTATATCCGCGCCCATTAAGGCTCGTCGCGATAGATCCCCATCTGCACCTGGCCGCCTTCCACCAGCTTTGCGCGAAACATTCCCGGCGTATTGAAACTCCACGCCAGTTGTCCATCCGGCGTAATCGCGATCACCCCGCCGTCGCCGTGCAACGCTTCCAATTCCTTGTGGATCACCTCATCCGCAGCGTCCTGCAACTTCATATGCCGGAAATACAAAAGATTGCAAACCTCGCGCGCAACTCCCAGCCGGATAAAATACTCGCCCGTCCCTGTCCCCGAAACCGCGCACGACTGGTTCGACGCATACGTGCCTGCTCCGATGATCGGCGAATCGCCGATGCGCCCTGGCATCTTGCCCTGCATCCCGCCCGTCGAAGTGCCTGCTGCAATGTTTCCCTTCCGGTCCAGCACCACCACCCCGGTAGTCCCATGGACACCTGAACCTTCTGCCTCGTCAACCACTGCGACCGGGATCTCCTCTCCCGCCGGCGGCACCCCCGCAGGACGCGGCGGAATGGGCAGCCCCTGCTTCTTAAGCTGCTTCACCAAACCCTGCCAGCGGCTCTCGGTAAAGAAGTAGCTCGGCTCCTCCATCTTCAAGCCAACGCTCGCCGCAAAATCATCGGCTCCCCGCCCTGCGATCATCACGTGCGGCGACTTCTCCATGACCGCGCGCGCCGCACTGATCGGGCTATGCACTCGCTGGACGCCGGCAACAGCGCCGGCCATCAGCGTCGCTCCGTCCATGATCGAAGCGTCCATCTCGTTTTTTCCTTCACGCGTGAACACCGCCCCCTTGCCTGCGTTAAAGTGGGGATCCTCTTCGAAGACGTGAAGCGTGGCTTCCACCGCATCCAGCGCCGAACCGCCCCGATCGAGCACCGCCGCTCCGGCATGGATCGCGCGATCGAGTCCTGCACGATAAGCCTTGTCGCCCTCAGGCCCCAGTTGGGAGCGTTCAATCACGCCTGCCCCGCCATGCACCACAATCGCCCAGTGATGCGCCGGCTGCTGCGCAAAGGCCCCCGCCCCGCTCCCCGCAACCATTCCAATCAACGCGCACATGCCAACCGCCATTCTCATTGCAATGACCTCCCTTGAGTTCGTATCTCCCCTAACGAATCGGACATAACGAACATGGTATAACCCGCAAGCGCCACGATCCTCGATAACTGCTTCACTGTTTCACTGTTCACTGTTCACTTCATTTTCGTTACCATCGCATTCAATGATCCTTCGCAAACGATATCTAACCGGCCTGCTGGCCCTTATCGCTGCCGCTGTCTCCTCCGCTACCGCAAAGCCGCGTCCCATCCAGGTCAAAGTCGTGATCGTCGCCATGTTTGAGATCGGTGAAGATACCGGCGACCAGCCCGGAGAACTCCAGTACTGGGTCGAACGCGATCACCTCGATCAGGTTTACCCCCTTCCCGCCGCCTACCACGCCGCCCGCATGAACGCGAATGGCGAAATGGCCGTCCTCACCGGTCAGGGCACTGCCCACGCCGCAGCCACCATCATGGCTCTCGGACTCGATCCCCGCTTCGACTTCAGCCATGCCTATTGGCTCATCGCCGGCATCGCCGGCGGCAATCCCGACCGCATTTCCCTCGGTTCAGCCGCATGGGCAAGCTGGGTCGTCGACGGCGACCTCGGCTACGAAATCGATCCACGCGAAATGCCGAAAGACTGGTCAACCGGCTACGTGCCGCTGCGCAAAACGCGCCCCTTCGAAGCCCCCGCCGCCCCCCTTGATGGCCAGGTCTACCAACTCAATCCCCAGCTCGTCCAGTGGGCATACGACCTCACCCGCAACAGTCCTCTCGCCGATTCCGCTGCTCTCCAGCAGATCCGTTCCCACTTCGACGGAGCCGCTGCCCAGCGCCCGCCCTTCGTCATCCTCGGTGACGAAATCTCCTCTTCCACTTACTGGCATGGCAAGCTCTCCGACGCGTGGGCCACAGAATGGGTCAGCTACTTCACCGGTGGCAAAGGTCAGTTCGCAACCACCGCGATGGAAGACACTGGAACCCTTCAATCGCTCAAGTATCTCGCGCAGGCCGGTCGCGTCGACTGGCAGCGCATCCTCGTCCTGCGTACCGTCAGCAACTTCGATCAGCAACCGCGCGGCATGTCCGCCGCTGATAGCCTCGCCCAACAACGCATCGGAACCTACAGCGCCTATCTGCCATCGCTCGAAGCCGCCTATAAACTTGGTCACGAAGTCGTCAATGCCCTGCTCCTTCACTGGCCAGGTTACCCCGCGGTCACGAACGCAGGAGGTCCCCATTGAAACTGAACCTTGCCACTCTCGCCCTCGTTTCCGTTTTTGTGGTTGCGTTAGCCCTCAAGGCATCCAGCATGCCATGGACGACGGCCCGCATCATCGGTATGTCCATAGCCATCCCAGCCTTTCTGCTCCTCGTCGTTGCCCGACTGCAGCTCGGCGGCGCCTTCAGCGTGCAGGCAAAAGCCACCACGCTCGTTACCACGGGACTCTACGCCCGCATTCGAAATCCGATCTACGTCTTCGGAGCCCTCTTCATCGCGGGCCTCATCATCTGGACAGGCATACCCTGGCTCCTGCTCATCTTCGTCATTCTCATCCCCATGCAAATCCTGCGCAGCCGGAAAGAAGCGAAAGTCCTCGAAGAAAAATTCGGACCAGCCTACGTTGCCTGGAAGCAAAAAACCTGGTTCTGATTCATTGCCTTTCGCCTTGCCCGTCTCTCACCTCATCTGCGAAACTCATTCCGCTCTCTCCAAGAAAGGCGTTATGCACTCGGTCTGGTTCGGCGAATTCATGGGCACCCTCGTTCTCGTCCTCCTCGGCAATGGAGTCAACGCCGGCGTCACCCTGCGCAAGTCCTACGCCGCAGACGCGGGATGGATGGTCATCACCACTGGCTGGGCCATTGCCGTGCTTTGCGGAGTCCTGACCGCCCAGGCCTTCGGCAGCCCTGGCGCCAATCTCAACCCCGCCATCACGCTCTCTGCCGCCATCTCCAGCGGCATCTACTCGCAGTTGTTCGTGCTCTGGTCCGCACAGATGCTGGGAGCCATCTGTGGCGCATGCCTCATGGCTCTGCATTACGCAGCACACTGGTCCATCACGCCCGACCCCGCGGCCAAGCTCGGAGTCTTCTGCACCAATGGCGCGGTTCACCATCCCATGTTCAATTTCCTGGGCGAAGTCATCGGCACCATGGTGCTCGTCATCGTCGCCGGCGCCATCTTCTCCCACGGCGTCTCCGACAATGGGCCTGCCGCCGGTATGGGACAGTGGCTCGTCGGCAGCCTTGTGTGGGGCATCGGTCTATCGCTGGGCGGCACCACCGGCTACGCCATCAATCCCGCTCGTGATCTCGGACCACGCCTCGCGCATGCCTTCCTGCCCATCCCTGGCAAGGGCGGTTCCAACTGGACCTATGCAGCCATCCCTGTTCTAGGGCCGCTCACCGGTGGCGCACTTGCCGGCCTGCTCCTTCACTTCGCCAAACTGTAAGTCGACGCGACGGATCCATCCTTATTCTGATTCGAAGCACAGATCAAGGGTGTCATTCTGAGTGAAAGGGGCCCCGAACGTACCAGGGGCCCTAAAGAGCGATCAGCTCTTTGGGGTAGATTCGGGGATGGTGAGCGAAGAATCTGCTTCCCGCACTTCCCGATTCTCTGAATACCACGCTAACTCACCTCAACGATTCGCAACAAAGATCAACAGTGTCATTCTGAGTGAAAGGGGCCCCGAACGTACCAGGGGCCCTAAAGAGCGATCAGCTCTTTGGGGTAGGTTCGGGGGTGGTGAGCGAAGAATCTGCTTCCCGCACTTCCCGATTCTCTGAATACCACGCTAACTCACCTCAACGATTCGCAACAAAGATCAACAGTGTCATTCTGAGTGAAAGGGGCCCCGAACGTACCAGGGGCCCTGAAGAGCGATCAGCTCTTTGGGGTAGGTTCGGGGGTGGTGAGCGAAGAATCTGCTTCCTCCACTTCCCGATGCACTGACTTTCGGAACGCCACACTAACTCACTTCAACCATGATCTTCGTAAACCGCGCCGGCTCCCGGCTCCACGTTTCCAGAATCGTCGGAGTCTCCTCGAACGCAATCATGTGCGTAACCGCCGCATCGGCCGGGAACCGCTTCGCCTCCAGCATCCCGATCACCGCGCGAAAATCCTCCGGCATCGCATTGCGCGAACCACGAATGTCGAGTTCCTTGTGCACGAACGGCCGCGTCTCGTAGGCAACCTCTTCCTTCGCCCACCCGATGTACACCACGCGCCCCGCGTACGCCACTTCTTCCACTGCAGCCCGATACGTAGCCGCCGTTCCGATTGCCTCAATCACCACATCCGGCCCGCGCCCATCCGTCTTCTCCAGCAGCTGCGCATGCAAGTCTCCGGTCTTCGAATTGATAGCATCCGCCGCGCCGGCCTTCCGCGCCGTCTCCAGCTTCGCATCGTCAAGATCGACTCCGATTACCCGCGCGCCTCGATACGCTGCTCCGGCCACCACGCCCAAACCCACGCCGCCGCAACCAATCACAGCCACCGTGTCCGCTCCCGTCACGCTCCCGCGCCCCACCGCGTGAAAGCCAACCGTGAGTGGCTCAACCAGGCACAACTCCTTCAGCGAGAGATTGGCGCGAAACAACTTTGTCGCTGGCACTGCAATCAACTCCGTCAGTGCCCCATCGCACTGCACGCCCAGTGTCTTGTTATCGCGGCAGGCGTTCGGTCTTCCGCGTTCACAAGCCGCGCATCGTCCACAGGCCGCATAGGGCGACAACGTTACCTGTGTGCCGGCAGTCCACTCACGGTGCACACCCGGATCCACGACGGTTGCTGCAATCTCATGCCCCGGAATCCGCGGATAGCTGACCAGCGGATTCTTGCCCCGATACGAATTCAAATCGCTGCCGCACAGCCCTATCCTGCGCACCTGCAGCAGAACCTCGTCTTCCTTCGCCCGCGGCTCTTCGACCTCTCTCACTACCGCGCGACCCGGTTCCTCCAGCACAATCGCCTTCATTCCCAAATCCTCTCGCCACATTTTCTGCGAACCCTTGATGATAGCCGAGCAGCATCCATCCTCCGGACCCTAAGCGCTATCCTTGGCAAAGACAGATTGTTTTCGAGCCCCCGCCTCAAGGAACCGCCCCCATGCCCGATACCGCTCTTCAAATCGATCCGCGCGATAACGTCCTCGTCGCTTTGGTTCCACTTGTGGCCGGAACCACGGTCCCCTTCGGCGCCGCTTCCTGTTCCGTTGCCGAAAACATCCCCGCCAAGCACAAGCTCGCTCTCATCGATATGAAGCCGGGCGATCTCGTCATCATGTACGGCATGGTCGTCGGCGACGCAACACAACCTATCCCGCGCGGTGGTCTCCTCTCCACCCGCAACGTCCGCCATCGCACCGGCGGATACACCGCCGAGCGCCATCCCGTTTCGTTCGCTTTACCCGATCCCTCTTCCTGGTCCGGCCGCACGTTCATGGGCTACCACCGCGCCGACGGCCAGGTGGGCACACGCAACTACTGGCTCGTCCTCCCGCTCGTCTTCTGCGAAAACCGCAACGTCGATCGCATGCGCGAAGCCCTCGAAGAAGAACTGGGCTACGGCGCTTCGCACAACAGCTACCGGCCTCTCGTCCGCCAGCTCGTCTCCAGGCAGGCATCGAAAGGCAACGACATCGCTCACGAATCACCCTCACACCCCGGCCGCATCTTCCCCAACGTAGATGGCATTCGCTTCCTCACACATCAGGGCGGCTGCGGAGGTACACGCCAGGACGCACAGGCGCTCTGTGGCTTGCTCGCCGGCTACATCCATCATCCCAACGTCGCCGGCGCCACCGTGCTCAGCCTCGGCTGCCAGAACGCGCAATCAAGCATGCTGCTAGACGAACTCCGCGCTCGTGATCCCAAGCTGACCAAGCCGGTCCTCTTCTTCGATCAGCAGCGCTCGGGCCGCGAGACTGTTCTCATGACCGGTGCTCTCGAACAAACCTTCGCCGGTCTCGCCGAAGCCAACCGCGCCACGCGTGCCCCAGCGCCGCTCTCTGCGCTCACCATCGGTCTCAAGTGCGGAGGCTCCGACGGCTTCAGCGGCATCTCCGCCAATCCCACCCTCGGCTACATCTCCGACCTGCTCGGCGAACTCGGCGGCAAATCCATCCTCAGTGAATTCCCTGAGCTGCACGGCGTCGAACAGGAGCTGATCAACCGGGGCGCCACCGACGAGATTGCCCGGCGCTTCTTCGATCTGATGCAGACCTACTCGGCGCGCGCCAAGGCCGTCCACTCTGGGTTTGAGATGAACCCCTCGCCCGGCAACATCGAGGACGGCCTCATCACCGACGCCATCAAGTCTGCCGGAGCCGCGCGCAAAGGCGGCATTGCTCCCGTGCGCGATGTCCTCGACTTCCCGCAATACGCCACCACGCCCGGCCTCACCTTGCTCTGCACGCCCGGCAACGATGTCGAATGCGTGACGGCGCAAGCCGGCGCAGGCGCAAACCTCGTGCTCTTCACTACCGGCCTCGGTACTCCCACGGGAAATCCCGTTGCACCTGTCGTCAAGATCTCCACCAACTCAGAACTCGCTGCCCGCATGGGCGACATCATCGACTTCGACGCCGGTGGCATCGTCACCGGCGAATCGACCATCCCCCAATGTGCCGATCAACTCCTCGATTTGTGCATTGACGTCGCCAGCGGCAATCGCCATACCAAGGCCGAAGAGTTCGGCCAGAACGACTTCATCCCCTGGAAACGCGGCGTCTCGCTCTAGCGCTTCATCGCCGAGCGCTGAATTCCAATCATCCTTGTCATCCGCAGCGGAACAGCTTGGGGCCCCACGGACGTTTCGTCCGCGGGGTAAGCGGAGCGCAGGATCTGGTTTTAATTTCGAAGAGCGCCTCCGCTGAATGCATCGACTCCAGCATCGAAGCCACAGCTCACGGGTGCCCCATCCATGACAACGTCATGGGTGGGAAAGCACGAACCCTGAAAAGTTCCTCTTCGACTCCAGCATCGAAGCCACAGCTCACGGGTGCCCCATCCATGACAACGTCATGGGTGGGAAAGCACGAACCCTGAAAAGTTCCTCTTCTACTCCAGCATCGAAGCCGCCACTGCCAGCACCGCAATCGCCGCCGTCTCCGCGCGCAATATCCGCGGCCCCAGCGACACAGCCTGCCATCCATTCGCATCAAACAGCGCTTCTTCCTCAGGCGCCCATCCACCCTCAGGCCCGATCGCAAGTTCCAGGTCCGGCATCTCCGCACCCGCCGCTGTAATGGCCTCCGCGAGAGCTCCACGCAGAGTGGTCGTGCGTTCCTGCTCCGCAAGCACGAAGCGCCTCGACTTGGAAGCCGCCTTCACGCGATCCGATAGTTTCCCTGGATCGTCGATCTCCGGCACATCCGATCTCCGCGACTGCTGCGCCGCCTCGTGAGCGATGCGCCTCCATCGTTCCACGCGCCTCATCGCCGCCAATGCAAGATGCTTTTCAGTGCGTCGCGCGATCACCGGCGCTACTGCCGCGACTCCCAGTTCCGTCGCCTTTTCGATCGCCCACTCCATGTGGTCGAACTTGAAAATCGACATTACCAGCGTAATGGGCATCGCGGGGTCAGCCTCGACCTCGGCGACCAGATTGAACCTCACCTCCGCCGTCCCACCCTCTCCCTTATCCGAGATTCCAGCCACCACGGAATGAAACACGCGACCCCCTGCAACCACGTCCGCTTCCACTCCCGGCTGTGTGCGCAGCACGCGAATCATGTGTTCCGCTTGCGCGCCCTTCAGCATCGCTGTCGCCTCATCCCATTGCTCGGCAATCCATCTGCGTCGCGTCATCGCCTGTATCCATGCACCTTTCCGCTTATGCGCACAAACACTTCGGGGGACGCCGTTGCGTCCCCCGAGGTGTTGCCTTTTTGGTTGGAGTCCCGCTTACTTCTTTTTCGCGGTCTTCTTCGCGGCCTTCTTTGCGGGTGCCTTCTTGGCTGCTTTCTTAGTTGCCATTTGCCTATTCTCCCTTTTCGATGGTTTGCATCGAGTTCTGCAACATTTGTTGCAGTTGAGGAATGTATAGATTCATGCGTCGTAAGTGTCAAGAAAAAAACGACAATGAGGTGGAAAAAGTGGCAACAATTTCTTCGCGGCGCGATCGCCCTCTCGCCCTTCCCGATCACAGAAGATGACGCGCGTGAAGAAACGCCACCATCAACCCCGCGATGGCGTCATGCCAGGCATGAGCAAAAATTCCTGCGCGCAGGTTTCTTCTGAAGAGTGCAAGCAAACTGAAAAGCGCTCCGAACGCCGCAAGCAAAAACATCGCACGCGCCCCTTCATACCCATGCGCGGCGCCAAACATCAGCGCCGACAATGCCACGCCTCCAGCCGCCGCGCCGCGCGTCCATGCGGTGAACTGCTGCTGGAAATACCCGCGAAACACAAGCTCTTCCGCAATGCCTACCAGCACACACAGCAACAGCCAGCCTGCTACCTCCTTGCCGTTGCTCGGCGCCAATTGCACCACCGCGCGCGCTGCCTGGTCCTCCGGCAACTTCGGCAAAGATGTCTTTCCACTTTGACCCGTTGTGATTGGAATGGGCTTGTGCGTGATGGCTGCCTCGATGCTCATCCACATCAGCGCAAGCGTCGCCAGGGCCATCAGCGAACCCATCCAGAACAGAATTGCGATGCCGGCGTCGAGCGCGATCGACCGAAAACTATTCGAAACCTTCCCAAAAAGGGTCCGCAGCGGAACCCTTCTCAGCCGCACCCCAAACGCCACCCAGCCAATCAGCACAACTTCAAGTCCCGCCGTCAAGGCATAGGTCTGCATGCGATTCGCCGCACCCACACCACGTCCGCCGGGATGCCGATACGCGCCCGAAAGCGAAATAGCTAGTATTCCCAGAATCAGCACCACCGTGTGCCATGCCGGAGCAATCGAGCTCGTTTTCGGTGAGGCGGGCTCTCCCGCAGGCGCGCCCAAAACCTGCGCTTCTAATTTCGATTGTCCTTGCGGTTCGTCCTGTGGCTCCATTGTGATGAATATTAGTCGACCGTGCTGGCTGCCAACAAAGTCGAATCACTGCACCTCAACACTCGATCACATTCAACGCAAGCCCCGCCAGGCTCGTCTCCTTGTAGCGCGATTGCATATCGAGTCCCGTCTGGTACATCGTCTTGATTACCTGGTCCAGCGACACCTTGTGCTCCTCTGAATCGCTCTGCGCAATCCGCGACGCGTGCACCGCCTTCACCGCGCCCATGGCATTCCGCTCGATGCACGGTATCTGCACCAGGCCGCCAATCGGATCGCACGTCATCCCCAGGTTGTGCTCCATCGCGATCTCCGCTGCATGCTCTACCTGCCCGTTGGTGCCACCCATCGCCGCAATCAGCCCACCCGCCGCCATTGAACACGCAACGCCTACCTCGCCCTGGCATCCAACCTCCGCTCCACTGATCGAAGCATTCTCCTTGTAGAGAATTCCAATCGCCGCCGACGTTAGAAAAAAGCGCATCATCCCTTCGTGATTGGCTCCAGTCACGAATCGTTCGTAATACCGCGCCACCGCCGGCACCACGCCCGCTGCTCCGTTGGTCGGCGCCGTCACTACACGCCCGCCCGCCGCATTCTCCTCATTCACCGCCATCGCGTACACTGTCACCCAATCCAGCGGCGCCAGCGGATCCGTCGGCAACCCCGTCGCTTCCTTCTCCTTGAGCCGCTCGGCCAGCCGGTGCGCTCTGCGACGCACATTCAACCCTCCCGGCAAAATCCCTTCCGTGGCAATCCCGCGGTCGATGCATCCCTTCATCGTCTTCCAGATCGCGTCGATCCCCGCGCGAACTCGAGCGGCAAGCGCTTCATCGCTGGCATTCAAATCTTGCGCGCGCATGCGAGCACATTCGTTTGCCATCATCGCTTCATCAATCGAGAGCCCTTCCGCGTGCGCCATCTCCAGCAGTTCCGCCGCGCTGTGAAACGGATATGGCAGCCGTACTTCGTTCTCTCCCGTTGCAATTGTCTCGGCCCCATCCTCCACAATGAATCCGCCGCCAACAGAAAAATACGTGCGCTCTGCGATCGATGCTCCCGAAACGTCATAAGCCGTAAGCCGCAGTCCATTCGGATGCTGCGTGCGCGCTCCCGGCGGGAACATCGTCCCGCGCTCGAACAGAAGATCGCGCGCCTCATCGAACCCGATGGCGCGCGTTCCCGCAAAGTTAAGTTTCTTGGCCGTTCGAATCTCCGCCACCGTGGCTTCAATCACCCTGGGGTCAATCGTCGCAGGTTCATTCCCTGACAAACCCAGCAGCACCGCCCGATCCGTGCCGTGACCCATGCCGGTCAGCGCAAGCGAACCGTAGAGTTTCACCTCGACGCGATTCACGCGCCCTGCATCGCCCTTCCGCTCGAGCTCTCGAGCAAACCGGCACGCCGCGCGCATCGGACCCATGGTGTGAGAACTCGAAGGTCCAACGCCAAGCTTGTAAAGATCAAAAAGACTCGTCGTCACGCGAAGATTGTAGGACAGTCAGCTACATGCAGTGAACAGTGGTCGCTGATCAGCGGACCTCGAAGCGCTGTCCTCGCTCGATCATGTTGAAGATTCCAAAGGCATCTCGATGCCAATCCATCGTCAAACATGTCCTCTGTGTACAAGTCGTTGTAACTACTGTTCACTGGTCACTGACCACTGATCACTATCATCTGCTACACTCCACGCAAAATTACCGCCATGCTATTTAAAGCCCTGAGTGCAGCTGTATATGGAATCGACGCTAATTTAATTGACGTAGAAGTTGATTACAGTGGCGTGGTCACCGAAAAAGATATTCTCCACACCGTCGGCCTGCCCGATGCGGCGGTGCGTGAGAGTCGCGATCGCGTCCGCGCTGCCATTAAGAACTCCGGCTACTCCATTCCGCCGACCCAGATCACCATCAATCTCGCTCCCGCCGACCTCAAAAAAGAGGGCTCTGGTTTCGACCTGCCCATTGCCCTCGGAATCCTCGGAGCCTACGGCGCCCTCCGTATCGATAACGTCGATCAGTTTCTAATGGTCGGTGAACTGGGGCTCGACGGAAGCGTTCGTCCCATTCCCGGCATGTTGCCCGTCGCCATCCTCGCCCGTGAGAAGAAGATTCCCAATCTCATCCTGCCTGCCGCCAACGCAGCTGAAGCCGCGGTCGTCGAAGGCGTTAACGTCTATCCCGTCGCTTCGCTGCTCGACGTGATCGATCTGCTCAACTCCACCATCCTCGGCCAGGTCCAGCGCGAACCATTCAAAGTAAAGACCGAAGAGCTCCTCGGCGAACTCCAACACTTCTCCGTCGACTTCAAAGATGTCCGCGGCCAGCAGACTGCAAAGCGCGCTCTCGAGGTCGCCGCTGCGGGTAGCCACAACATCCTTATGATTGGCCCTCCTGGCTCCGGCAAAACTATGCTCGCCAAACGTCTGCCGTCGATCCTCGCGCCGCTCTCCTTTGAAGAAGCCCTCGAGACCACCAAGATCCATTCCGTCGCCGGAGTCCTCGACGCAGCCGCCGGGCTCGTCACGCAGCGTCCCTTCCGTTCCCCCCACCACACCATCTCCGATGCCGGACTCATCGGTGGCGGCATCATTCCACGCCCCGGCGAAGTGTCCCTTGCGCACAACGGTCTCCTCTTCCTCGATGAACTGCCCGAGTTTCCCCGCAATGTTCTCGAGGTCATGCGCCAGCCCCTCGAGGACCACACTGTCACCATCGCTCGCGCTTCCATGTCGCTTACCTTCCCGGCGCGCTTCATGCTCGCCGCCGCCATGAACCCGTGCCCTTGTGGATATTTCAACGACAAGTCGCGTGAATGCCTCTGCACCCCACCCATGATTCAGCGCTACGTCGCCAAAATCTCCGGTCCCCTCCTTGACCGCATCGATATTCATATCGAAGTGCCGGCCGTCCAATATAGGGAGCTGCGCGGAGGAGCCGCCGCCGAAGGCTCAACAGAGATCCGCGCCCGCGTCATGGCCGCGCGCGATCGCCAGCAAGCCAGGTTCAAGATTTCAGGTGAGAAAATCTTCTCCAACGCCCAGATGTCCACACGCCAGATTCGAGTGCACTGCGAACTTGGCCCCGATGCCGAACGCCTGCTCGAACGAGCCATGCAACAGCAGGGCCTTACCGCCCGCGCGCACGACCGCATCCTTAAAGTGGCCCGCACCATCGCTGACCTCGAAGGCGCCGACCGGCTCGATGTATCCCACCTCGCCGAAGCCATCCAATACCGCACCCTGGATCGCAGCTACTGGGCCTGAAAGCCAAATCCATACGCACTTGTGTGACGCGCATCACGTAGCGACAGTAACTCCAATGGTTCGTTAATTTGAGATTGCCCCGCTTCCATGGGTTTCGACACAAAATACAGTTTTTAATTTCAATCAAACACAATAAAATGAACAGGTTATCGAGTCATCTCACTGCATAAGACCTCCCCGCCTCCCGAGGACAAAACCAGCAAAAAAAATGTTGACCCCAATTCAGCCCCGTTGTACATTCATGAGTGCCATCCATAGGGGAAGATTGCCAGGCGCGATCGCGCGCTTTTCCGCTTTTTCCGCTTCCAACTTTGGGCCCGAATTCATCCACAGGTGGCAGGGTGCGTTTGGGGTTCCATCGGGGCTGAAAATGCCAGGCGCAAAACTCGCCACAGCAATCACTTCTATCCGTTACAGGGCAAGCTGCCTGTTCCCACTGGACACTGCTTTGCGGCAAAAGTTTTTTGAACTCGACGCCCAATTCGTGCGTCTAAAGGGGAGAACAGGCTGTTTGGGGCAGCACCTCGAACTTATATCTAGCCGATGACTGTATCGCCGGTGCCAGGCAGTACCAGCGGACAGGTTTGGAAGGAGATTCACTTTATGCGTTCTGATTTGGTTTTTGGTGCACTTTCTCACGTCACCAATCGCTACCAGCTCTGCCAGCTGGCGAGCAAGGCTACCCGTAAGCTGCACAAACCGAACACTCGGTTGCAAGATACAACGAACGAGGTCCTTGTCCGCTTCCACTCTACTAACCCCGGCATCCTGTCGCAGGTTTACGCCCCGGTTGCTCGGCCCATTGAAACACGTCGCGCAGCTTAGCCCCATCTCCTGTATCATTAGGTGAGTTAAGCCAACATTTTGGGCGGCCTTCTCGCATCCGTGTGATCGGCCGCTTTCCATCCTGCGTTAAGCCCCTTCTAATTACGCTTTTGTTTAGCGCAGAGCAGCTTTTTGACCGCAACTCTTAAACCCCGCCTATTGTTCCTGGAGCATTCCCCCTCTCGGGTCCCACTTACCCCCTTCCGCAGGTGAACATGACGATCGCCGAACTCAAAGAAAAGAACATCACTGAACTGAGCCGCATTGCGCGCACCCTGGAAATCCCGGGCGCCAGCGGCCTCCGCAAGCAGGACCTGATCTTCAAGATCCTTCAGGCCCAGAGCGAAAAGGAGGGCCACATCTTTGCCGAAGGTGTGCTTGAGATTCTGCCCGATGGCTACGGCTTCCTTCGCTCCCCCGACTACAACTATCTGCCCGGTCCCGATGACATCTACGTCTCGCCCTCGCAGATTCGCAAGTTCGACCTCAAGACCGGCGACTCCATCAGCGGCAATGTCCGCCCGCCCCACGAAGGTGAAAAATACTTCGCCCTCGTCAAGATCGAGGCCATTAACTTCGAATCGCCCGAAGAGACACGTAACAAAATCCTCTTCGATAACCTGACGCCCCTCTATCCGCAGGAGCGCGTCAAAATGGAGACCGTCCGCGAAGCTACCAGCGGCCGCGTCATGGACCTGTTGACGCCCGTGGGCAAAGGGCAGCGCGGACTCATCGTCGCCCCGCCGCGTACCGGCAAGACCATGTTGTTGCAGTCCATCGCCAACTCCATCACGTCAAACCACCCTGAAGTTATCCTGATCGTCCTCCTCATTGACGAGCGCCCTGAAGAAGTCACCGACATGCAGCGCTCCGTAAAGGGCGAGGTCATCAGTTCCACCTTCGATGAACCCGCAGCGCGCCACGTCCAGGTTGCAGAGATGGTCATCGAGAAGGCCAAGCGCCTCGTCGAGCACAAGCGCGACGTCGTCATCCTGCTCGACTCCATCACGCGTCTGGCCCGCGCCTACAACACCATCGTGCCTCCGTCGGGCAAGGTACTTTCAGGCGGCGTCGATTCCAACGCTCTCCAGCGCCCCAAGCGTTTCTTCGGCGCGGCACGCAACATTGAAGAAGGTGGCTCGCTCACCATCATCGCCACCGCTCTCGTCGACACCGGTTCCCGCATGGACGAAGTCATCTTCGAAGAGTTCAAGGGCACCGGCAACATGGAAATCATCCTTGACCGCAAGCTCGTCGACAAGCGCGTCTTCCCGGCCATCGACATCCAGCGCTCCGGCACCCGTAAGGAAGAGCTGCTTATTCCCAAGGAAGATCTCCAGCGCATCTGGATTCTCCGCAAGGTCCTCAACCCGTTGTCGCCCGTCGAAGCCATGGAACTCCTCATCAGTCGCCTCGAAAAGGTCCGCAACAACGCCGAGTTCCTCGCCAACATGAACCAGCTGTAAACCGAATGGAACCGAACACCCTCTCCATCTCCGTTCGTTTGCGCAGAAGGCAGACCGAGACCGCACAAGTCTCGGTCCCCATCACTGAAGACGTGATGATGCCACCGAAGATGGCGCAGGCAGAAAAGCGGATGTCGACAGATTATTGAAGCCGCTCTGCACAGGCAGGTTGGCTTCCCGCCGCCGGGCAACTTTGCCGTTTGCCCAGCCACTGGTAAACTAATGAAAGTCGTGGGGCTGTAGCTCAGCTGGGAGAGCGCCTCGTTCGCAACGAGGAGGCCAGCGGTTCGATCCCGCTCAGCTCCACCAATTCCCTCCAAATCAATCAGCTTGACGGTTCCTCGCTCCACTGGAACTTCATCTGCGGGCGCAGGCAGGTTGGGCGCAAAGCCAACGGCAAAGTGGTGGACGATCCTGCTTTATGGCTGAAACCAGTCCAGCGCGTAGATGTCCTGCGTTCCGCGGTCGCGCAGCAGCAGCGGCGAGCCATCTGGAGCCACCGACACCGCGCCTCCGCCCAGCCCCGTCAACACAAAATCCTTCAGGTCTGCGATTCGGTCGGCCTTTCCGTCCGGCACATGAAACCTCATCACTGAACCTTTACCTGCGCTATCTTTCAGGTAGATATATTTCCCATCAGGCGACCAGTTCAGCCAGCTCAACGTGCCGCTCCCGATCTGCTTCCAGCTATTGGCCTCGAAATCAAACAGCATCAGCTTGCTCGAATCGCTCGTCATCGCAGCAATGTAGCGGCCGTCCGGAGACCATCGCGGCGAAAACATTCCTTGTGAGCCCGGCAAAGGTGATACCTTGCCGGTTCCTACATCAAGGATCCGAATGGCTGGCCCGTTATTCTTGTTCGCGTCATTCGCATCTCCCGCAAACGCGATTTTCTTTCCGTCCCCCGACCACGTACCGTCCTGCTCGTTGCGCTTATCATCCGGGAGCAATTCCTGCGGCGTTCCACCACTCACCGGCATCTCGTAAAGCTTCCCCGGTCGATCGTCTCCGTGCGGAAAGTCAAAGAACAGGATCGTCTTCCCGTCCGGCGACCACCGCGGCAGCACCGGTTTCACAGGACCAAACGTCAACTGAACTCGATCCGTTCCATCCACGTTGCTCTTCCACAAATCACCCTGCGGGTAGGAGACATACACCACCTGCTTCCCATCTCGTGAAGCCTCGACCCAGTCCGCCGAAATACCCCCAAGAAAATCCGACGCCTGGCCCGTCTTCGCGTCGATTTCCATCAGCTCCCCGCGAAACGTCATCCCCACAACAAACAGCTTCTTGCCGTCCTTGCTCGGCAGTGGCGATTGCAGCGCCATCGGACTGGACGTCAATTGAACCGGCTTGGCATCTCGCCAAAGAAACCCGCCCACCCCGGGAAGGGCCCATATCTGGCCTCCTGACTGGAAGACGAAATACTTCCCGTCCTGCGTCCACCGGCCGCAGCACTCGTTTGTCGAATTCTGCCAACTTGAAACCAACGGTCTTGGCTTTCCCTCGTTCCGGCTGACCTCCCAGATCGATCTCTCGCCCGCGATCACATTTGTGGCGCTCTGCGAAATCTCTTCGGTCTCAACGCGTAACGTCTTCCCGTCCGGAGACATCGCAACGCCTGAAACAAAGTTCTGCATCGTCGCGATCAGGTGCGGATCGCTTCCATCCACCTTCGCAACAAAAACAGCTGGCCCCTTGCCATACGCCAGTTCCTTGCCATCGGCTGAGAATGCGCCCACATTTCCCGTTACATCTCCCAGCCGTCTAGGCGAACCGCCCAGCACCGGCAACGTCCACAGTGGGCCAGTCGGCGGAAATCCTGCCCCGTCCACCAGCAGGAACTGTGAGCCATCCGGCGAAACGTCAACTGGAAACATTTCTGGCGTCGGCATCGGAATGCGCATCTCTTCCCCACCCGAAACCGGGATCGCCGCTGTGTCCTCCGCACCCGAATCCACCACCGTAAGAAACAGCCGCGATCCATCCGTCCCAATCAGGGACTTCTGCAATCCGTCATGGGTCAATTGGACGTAGTTGGCGACCTGCGGCGCCTCGACGGGGCGAAGCCACGAGTACGCGACCGCAACAAGAATCACCGCGATTGCACCGGCGATCACCAGCAGAAACCTGCGCGACAGCTGCGGCCGATCCTCCTTGATTCTGTAGTTCGAGGTGTACACCGACTGCAGCGGCCCCGCGGCCGACTCCAGCGCAAAACCCAGGTCCGACGCGGACTGAAACCGCTGCTCGGGATTCTTTTCGAGGCCGCGCTGTATCACACGCTCCAGTCCTGGAGGCGCGTTGGGCAACAGCTGCGTGAGAGGCGTCGGTTCCTCGTTCAGGATCGCACTCATTGCATCGATCGACGTCGCCTTCTGGAACGCTCGCTGACCTGTCAGCATCTCGTACAGCACTGCGCTGAATGTGAAGATGTCCGATCTGTGATCTGCTGGCTGGCCGCGAACCTGCTCGGGAGACATGTAGCCCATCGAACCCATGAGCATTCCCGCGATCGTCTGCACTTCGTGCGCAGATTGCGCCGGTATCGCCTCGTTCACCTGCGTCAACCGCGCCAATCCGAAATCCAGAATCTTGGCGTGGCCATCGTTTGTCAGAAACAGGTTCTCCGGCTTTAGATCGCGATGAACGATTCCCTTTTCATGCGCCGCCGCCAGCCCCTTCGCAATCTGTACTCCGTAGTCGACCACCTTCCGGATCGGCAGCGCCCCGCGCTTCAATCGGTCGCGAAGCGTCTCGCCCTCTAAAAGTTCCGAAACCAGATACGGCGCCCCCTGGTGCCAACCCATCTGGTACACGGCCAGAATGTTCGGATGATTCAGGGCCGCCGCCGCTCGCGCTTCCTGCTCAAACCGGCGCAGCCTGTCCTGATCGGCCGTCGAAAACCCCGGCAAAACCTTGATGGCCACATCCCGATTCAGCCGCGTGTCCCGGGCGCGATACACCTCTCCCATGCCCCCTGACCCGATAAGCGCAAGTATTTCGTAGTGATCGATGGACTGGTTTGGATGGAGCGGCATCTGCGCGATTATATCGCCCCTAACGCATCCGCGACTCTTGAGCGAACCGAAGTCACTCCTGCAACTCTCCGCAAAGACGCAGCTTCATGTCGATTGGCAAAGGCTTACGCTCGTGGCGCGCCCTTTCCCATCGATTTGGTTTGCATAGTTGCGGCTGTATACTTGAGCCGTCCGGCCGCCATCTCCGATAGCCATTGCTCGCCCGATCACCTCGGGCGGCCCCGGCAAACCCAGTGAGATTGCGATTGCCCGCTTTTGCATGTGAGGTAACGATTGCTCCAGGTCCAATCTCAGGCCGAATCCACAACGGCAGAGTCCATGCCCCTCTGTGTCGACCTCGACGGCACTTTGGTCAAATCGGATACCCTGGTCGACTCCCTGCTCGTCCTCGCCCGCAGCCATCCGTTCCTGCTCCTCCGCCTGCCCCGCATGGTCCTTCGTGGCAAGGCCGCCTTCAAGGCCTTCGTTACCGAAAATGTCGCTCTCGACGTCGCGCATCTCCCCTACAACCGGAAACTGCTTCATTATCTTCAACAGGAAGATACGCGGGGCCGCGAAATCTATCTCGCCACCGGCGCCGACGCCCACCTCGCCCGCCGCGTCGCCGATCATCTCGGATTCTTCCATGAAGTCCTTGCCAGCGATGGCACTCGCAACCTGACCGGCAGCATGAAACTCGACAGCCTCCGCCAGAGACTCGGCGGAATCGCCTTTGCCTACATCGGGAACGACACGCCCGATCTTCCCGTGATGGCGGGTGCAGCCGAATTCATGGTCGCGAATCCCAGTCGGCGATTGAGCCAGAAACTGCGCGCAAACGGCATCGTCCCCGCCCGCGCCTTCGAAGAGCGCAGCCGTCCGCTGAGTTCTCTCGCCAAAGCCCTGCGACCACATCAATGGGCCAAAAACCTTCTCGTCCTGCTCCCCCCTCTCCTCGCTCATAATCACTCGATCCGACTGCTGGCCTCTGCCCTGCTTGCCTTCTTCTGCTTCTGCTGCACCGCCTCGGGCACCTATCTCGTGAACGACCTTCTCGACCTTGAGGCCGACCGCAGCAGCACAAAGAAGCGGATACGTCCGTTCGCCTCCGGCGATCTCGCGCCTTCCACCGGACTTGTCATCATCCTTCTGCTGCTGGCCGCAGGCTTCGCTGCAGCTCAGTTGCTTCCCGCAGCATTTTCGTTTTGGCTGCTCGTCTATGCGGGCTCAACGCTTGCGTATTCCTTCTATCTAAAAAAAATCCCACTCGTGGATGTGGTTGTTCTTTCCGGCCTCTACACCCTGCGTTTGCTCGCCGGAGGCGCGGCTACCAACACGCTCATTTCCCACTGGCTCGCCGGATTCGCGATCTTCCTGTTTCTTTCCCTTGCCATCGTTAAACGGTTTGCGGAGTTGGAGAATCTGCGCGTAAGAGGCCAGCAGCTCAAAAACGGCCGCGGCTATCTCATGAGCGACATCGAGCAGATCCGCGCCTTCGGAACCGCCAGTGCCTTTGCCGCTGTTGTCGTCTTCGCTGACTACATCAGCAGTCAAGACGTCACCGCTCTCTACCACCATCCGCAGCGACTGTGGCTGATTGTTCCTTTTATGGTTCTCTGGCTGTGCCGCGTATGGCTGCTCGCCTCTCGCGGAGAACTGGACGAAGATCCGGTCGCGTTTGCTCTTACCGACGTCGCGAGTCTGGTGATGGGCGTAGCCGTCGCCGCCATCGTACTCTTGGCGATCTGATTAACGCGAATAGGCTTTGAAAGGCACAACTTGAGACGTGCGCGCAAATCGGGCCCTGAAAGGGCGCGAGTTTAGTCGTGCCACAAAAGAGCAATAGAACCGCGGGCTTTATAGCCCCTGCGTGACGAACAACTCTAACTGAACAGATCCTTCATCTTGTCCAGCAGTCCCGGCGACGTTGGCTTATTCTCCACCGCCATCGAGTTCCCCAATTCCGTAATCAGGTCGCGTTGCGCGCGACTCAGCTTCTTCGGAATTTGCACTACGACCTTCACGATCAGATCGCCGCGTCCCTTTTCGTTCAGATACGGCACGCCCTTCGCGCGTATGCGCAGTTCCTTCCCGCTCTGCGTGCCCTCTGGAATCTTCAGCATCACCGGCCCATCCACACCCGGAATTTCAATATCCGCCCCTAATGCAGCTTGTGGAAAGCTGACGGGAATCACGCAATGCAGGTTCTGCCCTTCCCGTTCGAAAAAGTCGTGCTTGCGAATCGAAAGCACAACATACAAATCGCCGCTCTGCGCGCCGCTCCGGCCCGCATCGCCCTCACCTGTATACCGGATCCGAGTTCCTTCCTCTACACCCGGAGGCACTTTGACATTAAGCTTGATCTCCTTTGTCAGCCGTGTCTCTCCGCGACATGTCTGGCAGGGATCGCCGATGATGGATCCGCGCCCCGAGCATGCGTTGCACGTCCGCGCAACTGAAAAGAATCCCTGCTGGTAGCGAATCTGCCCGCGCCCCTGGCACTGCGGGCAAACCGATGGCCCCCGCCCCGAGGCGCTTCCCGTTCCTTTGCACGTTTCGCAAGCCTCGAGCCGGCGGATTTTGATTTCCTTCTCGGTCCCGAATATCGCCTCTTCAAATTCAATCGCCAGATCAAAGCGCAGGTCGTCGCCGCGCTGCTGCCGCCCGCCCCGCTGCTGTCCGGCATTCATGTTGAACATCTCACCGAACAGGTCGCCGAAAATATCCCCCAGGTCTACCGTACCTGAGAATCCGCCGAATCCTCCCGGACCTCCGCCGCTCACGCCCGCATGCCCGTAACGGTCGTAGGCCGCGCGCTTGTCCGCGTCGCTCAACACCTGGTAGGCTTCGCTCGCCTCTTTGAATTTCTCTTCCGCTGCATGGTTTCCCGGATTGCGATCAGGATGAAACTTGAGCGCAAGCTTGCGATACGCGCTTTTCAATTCCTGGTCGCTGGCTTCCCGCGAAACTCCCAGCACCTCGTAATAATCAGCTTTAGCCACTCTCGTATTCAAACCTGCTACAACCCTCTCTCGTTATCGGCACGGGACTCGCCCCGCGCATCGCGTCTTCGCCGTTCCGGTTCTCGCCCGGAAGCGTCCGCATCCTCTTCGGCGCCCGCCCTCACTCGCTTGTCTGTTTTGGATTGGATACCACCCTCACGAGAGCCGGCCGCAAAAGCTTCTCGCGCAGCCGATACCCCCGGCGAACCTCTTCCGCCACGTGTTGATCCGGCAGATCCTCGCGTTCTACCGATCCCATCGCCTCGTGCTGACGCGGATCGAATTCCTCGCCCACCGTCGCCACCGGCTGAACCTGCAGCCCGCGCAAAATCTCCTCCATCTGCTTCACAATCAGTTCCACTCCCCCACGCAACTGCTCCAGGGAGCCGGTCGACTTCAGCGCTAGTTCGAAGTTGTCGACTACCGGCAAAAACTGTTCCACAACGGAACCGATGGCAAAGTCTTTGAAATCGGCTCTCTCTTTTTCGGCACGTTTCCGCGCATTCTCAAACTCCGCCTGTAGCCGCGCAAGCCGATCCAGCAGCGCATCGCGCTCCTTTTTGAGCAGGTCATTCTCGGCCTTCTGCCGCTCAAATTCCGCTCTGCCGACCGTCGCCTCTTCACCCCGGGGCTCAACTGCCGGCATCTCGCCTGTCTCCCCCGGGTTGTTCACAGATGCAGCGATCTCTTCGTTTTCCAATGCCGTCAAATCTGTATCCTTCTCTCGCATATCTCTACGAATTCCCCACATATTTCTCTTCTTAGTCAATGATAAATTCCTCGGCAAGGACCCGCTCTTCCGGCGGCCTCTCGCGGCGCAAAATCCCATTGCATGCGGATTCGCATCCGCGCCAAACCCGGCCCTCTGACCGGGCCACCTACTGAGTCGGAATCTCCAGGATGCGCTCCGAGAGCCTCGCTACATATCGCACCGCCTGGATCATCTCCTGATATTGGATGCGCGTCGGCGCAATCACTGCCACCGTTCCCAGGCTCTGGCCGCCCAACCGCGCCGGCGACCCGATAAGCACCAGGTCCTGCATCGCCGGGGAAGCCTCGTCCAACCCCACCACTACTCGTACTTCCTGCTGGCTGCCATTCACATACGCCGTTAGCAAATCCACCAGGCGCTGCTTCGCCTCCAACGCCAGCAACATCTGTTTCAACCGCTCGCGGTCCACCTCAACCGCAATCAGATTCGCCATGCCCTCTACAAAAAGCACCGATGCCCCGTCGCCCACCTCCAGCGCGCCCTTGCGGCAGAGTTCCTCCACCGAAGTCATCAACTGGTTATAGGCCGCTCGTTCCTCATCCATCCGGCGCGTCACTTCCATCCGAATGCGCTCGATCGGCCAGCCGTGAAACGTCTCATTCAAATACCGTGCAGCCGTCTCCAGCTCCCGAAGCGTCAGCTCGCGGTCAAGCACTAGCACCCTGTCCAGCACCGCGCCCGCATGCGTCACCACCACTGCCAGGACCCTGCCTACCGAAAGCCGCGAAAAATGAATATGCTCCAGCACCTGCTCCGTCGTCGCGCTCGCCAGCGCCACCCCCAGCCCGCTCGATATCAGCGCCAGCACATGCGAGGTCCGCTCCAGGTACTCGTTCGAACTCGTCACGCCCGAAAAGCTCTCCTCAATCTGCCCCCGGCGCTCTTCGCTTAGCGGAATGGAGGCTTGCGGCAGCGTCGTGAACGCGGCTCCCCCCACACCGATCCGACCCATCGGCGCATCTGCCCTCGTAATCTGTTCCACGTAATACCGAAATGCCGCCGCCGTCGGCACCCGGCCCGACGACGTGTGCGGCTGCTCCAGAAGGCCCGACTCACTCAACGACACCATCACGTTCCGGATCGTCGCTGAACTCAAACCTTCTTTGTGCGCAAAATGGTCTGCAACCGTCTGGGAAGCCACAGGCTCGCCGGTAGCGATATAGAGCTCGATTATCGCCGTAAGAACCAGCCGCTCTCGCGGACTCACCCGCGTCTCAGGCATCGATCTGCTACCTCATTGGAAAGGCCGTCCAACCTGCGAAAATCGAACTGAAAACCGGCCTAATCCACCCATAATGAGATGCTTATACCTATAAATGGGTAGGATTGTCCTTCTTAATTCTAGAAATCTCACAGCAGCACTGTCAAGTTCCCGCGCCCGCTCGCTCCTCACTCGCACAGATGCCTCGCCTTAAGGGCAACCGATTCAACTCCTCGCATCTCTCACTTCAAGAACGCGAAATAGGAATCGCACTTGAAAAAAGCGGAGCGCGAAATGGCAAAAAAAGCCGCCCGAAGCATGGCCAACCCTGTCCTTCTCAAACCCTTGGACAAAGCTGACGGCCTGATCCAGGTCGTCATCGAAACTCCCAAAGGCAGTCGCAACAAATTTGCCTTCGATACCGACCAGAATATCTTCGTCGTCAAAAAAGTTCTTCCCGCCGGCATGACCTTCCCCTATGACTTCGGATTTCTGCCCCGGACCATCGCTCCCGACGGCGACCCCATCGACGTGCTGCTCCTCATGGACGAACCGGCCTTCCCCGGCATTGCCGTCCGCGCCCGTCTCGTCGGCATCATCGAGGGCGAGCAGATCGATGGCAAAAAGAGAATCCGCAATGATCGCCTCATCGCCGTGGCAGAGGTCAACCACGAATATGCCTACCTTAAGAAGCTGGATGACCTGCCCAGAAAATTCCTCCGCGAACTCGAAGAATTCTTCGTCAACTACCACCGCCTTGAAGGCAAGCAATACAAACTCCTCGGTTGCAAGAAAACCGCCGCCGCCGTGCGCATGATCCACAAGGCGCAACGAGCGGCATGAGGATTGATCTCCATGCATATTGAGATGGGAGAACTCGCCGCCCGCTTCCTGATCGGCGGCGTCATCGTCAGCTTCTTCGCCGTCCTCGCTGAAATCTTTCGCCCCAAAAGCTTCGCCGGGCTCTTCGGAGCAGCTCCATCGATCGCTCTCGCGACTATCGGAATCACCGTCGCCAGTCACGGAAAAGCCTACGCTTCCCTTGAAGCACGCTCCATGATCTTCGGCGCCATTGCCTTCTTGCTTTACGCGTCGTGCGTCAGCCGTGCGATGATTCGCCTCAAGCCGCGCGCGCTCGCTGCAACCGTCTTCGTCATGCCCCTATGGTTCGCCGCTTCCTGCGCATTCTGGCTCGCCATCCGATAACCGCCATGATCGTCCAAGCCAGGCTCTCCGCCATCAAAGGGATCAAACCCCATGAGTGGATCATCCGCTTCGTTTTCGGCGGAGTTGTGTGCGTCCTCGCCGGATTGATCGCAGAGCGCTTCGGCCCCGTGATCGGCGGCTTCTTCCTCGCCTTTCCTGCCATCTTTCCGGCCAGTGCCAGCCTCGTTGAAGCCCACGAAGAAGAGCACAAAGCCCGCGCTGGTTTCAACGGAACCCATCGCGGTCGCATCGTCGCCGGTATCGACGCCCTCGGCACAGCCATGGGCTGCATCGGCCTCGCTGGATTCGCATTTGTCGTTTGGATCTGGCTGCCGCGCGCCAATCTCGCTCAGACCTCCATTCTATCTACGCTCGTCTGGCTCACACTCTCCGTTGGAGTCTGGCTCCTGCGCAAGAAGCGTATTCTGCTGCACCATTAGATCGCCTTCCGAAATCGGCTCGACGCCCACTCCTCATTTCAATCGGGAAGAATCCGCATCTCCGCGCGGAACACGTGATACCCGCTGAAGACCACGTCATTCAGCCGGGTTACCTCGCGCGAAACCGATGGTCCCTGCACCGTCCACCCTTCTGGCGACTCCCCCGTTGAAATCGAGACACTCCGGACCGGACATGTGTACGTCTTATCGCCGATCACTACCGATCCGTACTCCACCATGATGTCCGCACGCGTCATCGATGAACCAGGCGCTGGATCCGCCTCCAGCACAAGCCGCAAAATCGTCCCTGAACCGGGATCGATTCCGACTTCGCCGTGATATGCCGTCGGAGTCATTGCCCCAACTCCTCCACCCGCGAGCGTCGCAGCGCCAGATGAAATCTCGTAGTGTGAGCCCCTTCGCGGCACCCGGAATTGAAAAACCGCCGCGGGTCCGTTTGGTCCGTCTTCCCATCGGCTCCATATCATCGAACTGTGTGCCGCATCCACAATTACCGTGCTCAGAATTGGGCCGAACGTCCCGTATGTGATAAGCCCATGCTCCTCCGCACCCTCGGCGTGCGCAACTTCCTTGCCCCCGCGGTAATATACCGTCGCTTTGAACTCGCCCTTCGGGACCAGGGCGCCTCCCCTCTGCATCCCCTTTGCATCTTTTGCCGGCGATATCCCTTCAAACGAAGTCGTAAACCGCCTTGCATAGAAATCCGGCAGCCTGGGAAGGATATTCTTCAGATAGTCCACCGTATGCGAAATCATCTTCTTCTGTTCGGCAAGGTCCGGCTTGGCCCTGTTGGGCATCTCCGCCACGGCGGGCTCAAGGAACACCGACGCATCGCCGACCGCCATCAGAGCGGCTTTCGATTTCGCTCCCGGCAACCCCGCGCTCAGAACCGTCAGATTCGCACTGCTCAGTCGCTCCCTCAGTTGCAGCCGTCCGATTTCCTTTGCTAACTCGGCATCGCGCTTGGTCTTGTCCTGCCGCAAGATCTCCGTGAGTTGAGCCACGGTAACCAGTCCCGGTTCCGTCTCTTTTTCCGTCACCGGTTGCTGCACAACCTTGCGTATCTCCTGCACTGTCTCCGGCCGGTGGTATTCCGGCTGGTCGTAGTAGCCGCTAACGGTCCGCGCCTTCAGACCTTCTCGATCAATCGCGACCCTCAGTTCGTGGTATTCATCAGCTTTTTTGGCAAGCGGCGGATTGAACGAAATCGCATAGTATGCGTTCGCCTCCTGGACAAAGTGGTTGAGCGCCGCCGTCACCACACTGTCAGCATTGATAGCCGGCAACTCACCGCGTCCCCCGCTCTTGAACGCCAGCACATCCAGCGACAGCGCCCGCGGATCCAGATCCGATGCCTGATTGGCTCCTTTTAGAAAGTCGCGCATATAAAAATCGCTCGCCGTGTAACCGCCATCGAGCACCATGTGCCCATCGAGCATCGCCTTCGAAATCTGGAGCATCAGTTCATAATTCTCCCGCCGTTGGCGCTCGTCCAAAGGGGTGTATGTCTCGTGCGTGATAGCGGGTGTCGGCCACCCTGTCCCCAGCCAGATCAGCAGCTTTCTGCCCGGCTTCGACGCGTTTTCCTGCGCCAGTCGCGCCAGCGCATTCATCGACGGCGGAAACGTATAGACCCCGACCGGCCTGTTGCTCGCCCCAATTCCGTGGACAACATTCGCCAGCGCGTTGCCGTCAACCGATGGACCCGCCACCGTCTGCATCCCCGACACGGTCAATCTCGCAATCGAAGTCGGTTGCGCTAAATGACCGCCGTTTTCACGCAGATACTTCTCCAGACCCTGGAGGATGAATCCCATCTCAATAAAAGTGTTGTTGAGCGCATCGATCACCAGGATTACTTCAACCGGAGGATCGGGCTTGCTCCTCACACCGTCGAATCCAGTGAACGACACAATCTTCTGCGGCTTGCCATCATCAAAGAGAGTGAACTCCCCTTGTTGCAGTCCTGTCACCGGCTTGCCCGTCGCATCGGTCACCACAACATCCAGTTGAATCCCGCCCTCGGCGTTGATCGCCAGAGCTTGCGGCGCACTCTCTGAAGTTGGTTGCGAATTCTGCACGCTGTTCGACGCCGCCGGCGATGCTGGCTGCTGGCCCAAACCCGAGACCGCTGACAACAACAAAACGGTCGCAACCACGTTTCCCGGGCTCACGTTCGCCATCCACCGGTCCTGTCTGCCCGCTGTCAGTCTCAATGATTCGGCGGCTCGTTGTAGTACCCCGAGTCTGTCCGCACTCTCACATCCGGCTTGTCCACCTCGACCTCCAACTCGTGATACTCATCGGCCTTTTCTGCCACCGGCGGATCAAACGAAATCCGGTAAAAATCATTCGCGTCCGCAATGCACTTGTTGATCTGGCTCACGATGTCGTTGTTCGGTCCCAGAATCATTCCCCCTGTATGCGTCGCCAGCACCTTCAGCGACAAATCGCCGGGATCCGACTCACGCGGCGTCTTCACCGGTTTCAGATAGTCCTGGTAGCGAATGTTGAACGTCGTATCCGCGCCAATATACGGTGCCACGCTGTACAACACCATGCGCGCTTCCCGAAGCCGGTTCGATAGTTCCACAATGCCGTCAAAGTAACTTTGCTGGTCTCGCTCGGAGTAGTACCCAAGCTCCGGTCGATTCAGCATGGGCCATCCCGGCCCAACCCAGATCAGCAGTTTCCTGCCCGGCACGCGCGCCTCGTTCTCCGCGATCGCCGTCATCTGGCGCGAGCATCGCTGAAAACGTTCCAGCAGAGCCTCGCCACCCATGGCCGAATCAATCGTTCTTACTCCGCCCTTGATCTGGTTCACTATGCCTAGCAGCGCGTTGCCATCGATTGAAGCCCTCGGTTGCACCCGCATACCGGCATCCGTCAGCAGAAGCAGCCTTACTGGCACCTTCAGATGGCCGCCGTCCTGTTGGAGAAACTCCGCGATCTCCTGCCGGGTAAAGGCCACCTGCTGAAATGGCAGGTTCACCATATCGATTACGAGGATCGCTTCAACGGGTGGCTCGGGTTTCACTTCCACATCGTTGAAGGCGCGAAATGACAGCACCTTGCGCGGCTGGCCGTTGTCGAGAATCTTGAAGTCCCATGGCTGCAGACCCGCCACGGGTTTTCCCGCTCCGTCATCAACCACCACGTCCAGCTTGATTTTTCCCTCAGGGATCAGCAGGCTCTTCGCCTTTGGCGGAGGCCGATGCGTAAGTACTGGGTCGCCGCTTCCGGGCTGCTGCTTTGGAACGACCTGATCCGACTGCGCAAAAGCGCTCAGGTTGGACCCCGCCACCATCCCCAGAATTCCGATTGCAAGACCGGCCGACCACTGACAACGGAATCGCACCCCAACCACCCAGCCCATAAGTCTCTCCCCAACGGAGTCTACATCTGCCCGTTGCTCACTAAGACGGAAAAAACTGCGTGCCGGTCGGCACAATTTCGCCTCCTGAATCGAAATACAATATCGAAATACAATACGGTTACCGCTCAAGTTGACTTCTGCCGGACGCGAAAATGATTGCTCGAACCATCGTTCCCTCTTCTCTACTCCGCGCTGCACGATCGCTCCTCATTCCGGCGATCCTCACCCTCTCTATTCCCACCGTCCTCGCGGACGATCTCTCCTCCACCTACCAATGGAAACCCGTCCGCATCGGCGGAGGCGGATACGTCGTCGGCATGGTCCTGCATCCATTCGACTCCACCGTTCGCTACGCCCGCACCGATGTCGGCAACGCCTATCGCTGGGATAGGCCAACCCAGCAGTGGATTCCCATGCGCGTCAGGAACTCCGACGGCTCCGGCATCCTGTCCGCATCCGCCATCAGCGCCCCCTCCGGATACGGCATCGATGCCATCGCCGTCGATCCCGCAAACACAAGCGTGGTCTATCTCGTCTTTACGACTGCGCAAAGCTGCGACGTTCAATGCCCGTCGGGCCTTGTCGAGATCTACAAAAGCGTCGACGGGGGTCGCAACTTCACGCCCGGCAACATGACAGCCGCAGCCATCAAGGGCAATGCCAACGGAACCCACCGCACCCTCGGCGAACGCCTCTCCGTCGATCCGGTCAATTCTTCCGTGCTCTACTATGCCAGCGAATCCCAGGGAGTCTATCGCTCCACCGACACCGGCACAACCTGGCAGAATCTCGCAGGCTCATCAACCCTTCCTGCCAACATTGAATTCATCAACATTCAATTCGCAAAGGCCCCTGGCACGGTCACCGTCAACGGCCTCAACCTCAGCAAGGTCCTCTACGCCATCAGCGTCAACAACAACGATGCCGGAGGCGACGTCTACCAAAGCTCCGATGGCGGCCAGACATGGACCGACATCTCCACCGGCATCACCGACGCTGCCAGTGGCCAGAGTCTCACCCATCAGGCCCTCGCTTCCTCCATAGACACGGCCGACACCCTTTACGTTGCCGAAAACTCCTCCACCGACGGCTACCATCGCGCCTGTTGGCGCTTCGCCGCCGGCCAATGGAAACGCTTCTCGCTCGAATCCAATGGTGCCAGCTTCATCAATCAACCCGTCGTCAGCGTGGTCGCCGATCCCACCGATCTCCAGCGCATCTATGCCATCGGCGCCGACACCAGCCTCGCCCGCTCTGACAACGCTGGACAATCCTGGATCAACCTCGGCCCCGCTCTCTACGCCAATACCCTTGCATGGCTGCCCCAAACCATCGGCATGACCAACGGCGAATGGCACTCCAACGGCGGCCTCAAAATCGATTCAACCGGAAACCTCTGGACACCCACCGGCCAGGAAGGCCCCCTCACCATTTCCGCAGCAACCGCCGGCACCGCCACCACCGCCAATCCGCCCACGTGGACCATCGTCACTTCCGGCATTGAAGAAATGGTCAGCGAAGACATCGTCATTCCTCCCGGCAGCGGCGACACCATCCTCGCAACCGCAATGGATACCACCGGCTTCACCATCCCCAATCCCGACAACTTCAGCGCCGTTCAAATTCCTCTGCAGCAGGAAATAATCTCGCAGGGCACAGCAATCGATTACGTCCCCGACGTCCCCTCCTACATCGCCGTCTCCACCAGCAACGTCGCAACCAGCGGTCCCAATTACTCCGGCTACTCCACCAACAGCGGCCGAACCTGGCAACACTTCGCCTCCGTGCCCCGGTACACCTGCGGCTCGTCCACCTGCGACATTCCCGCCGGCATTATCGCCGTCGGGGTGCGCGGCACCCGCACCTTCGGCAGCGACCACATCGTCCTCTATCCGCCCCAAGGCTTCGCCCCGCAATATTCCTTCGATGGTGGCGCTACATGGCATGTCACCCAGTCTTTTCCGCTCAACGCCGATGGGCTCACCATTAACCCCGCCAGCTACTCCAGCTTTCTCTATCCCCAACTCAGCCAGCACATGCTGCGCGCCGATCCCTTCACGGCCGATAAGTTCTATCTCAAATTCACCCACGCGCCCAACACTTTCTACATCTCCACCGATGGCGGACAGACGTGGACTGGGCAGTCCAATGCCGCCCTCCCCGACTACACATGGGAAGGCCAGTTCGCCGTCAATCGCTTCGTCAAAAACGATCTCTGGTTTGTGGATGGATGGGAAGGCGCCAACGCACACGGCGTTTACCACTCAACCGATGGCGGCCAGACTTTTCAGCAAATCGCCGGTGTCACCCACGCCATTGTCATCGCCATCGGCGCACCGAGCAACGCGCCCGGCGATGCCGTATTCACCGTCTACATCTACGGCCAGCTCGCCACAGATCCAAAATGGGGAGTCTTCCGATCCACCAACGCCGGCTTCACCTGGGACCGCATTGCCTACTACCCCACCGGATCCTACGACCGGCCCACCACCATGGCCGCCAGCCAGGACACCTTCGGTAAGGTCTACATCGGACTCAGCGGCGAATCCTTCGTCTACGGTCAGCTCGCCAACACGCCCCCGCCCCCGCTTCCCGGCGCGCCCACCGCGCTCTCCGCTCTCGCCGCCTCCAACTCCGAAATCGATCTCTCGTGGACCGCCCCCAACGGCGTTGTCGCAAGCTTCAATCTCTACCGCGGCACGTCCTCCGGCGCCGAATCCGCCACCCCCATCGCCACTGCCCTCACCCAATCCAGCTACGCCGACAAGTCACTCACCCAAGGCCAGACCTACTTCTACAAGGTCACCGCTCTCAACTCTGCCGGTGAAGGACCCGCCTCAAACGAATCCAGTGCGCAGGCCACGCAACCCGCCATCTCGCTTGCCGTTGCCTCCGGCGGTTCCAGTTCCGTCACCATCTCCAGCGGTCAAACCGCGACCTACAAACTCCTCCTCAACTCGACCAATTTCTCCGGTACCGTCACCATTGCCTGCGCCGGCGCACCCGCTGGATACAACTGCGTCGTTCCCTCTCCAGCCACCATCGTCCCGTCCACAACGTCCACCCCTATCTCCATCACGGTGCAAAGCACCGCCACCGCGGCCGTCCACTCACACCAATCTCTGCTTCCCATCACCGCCGCCCTTGGCTTGATCCCTTTCCTGTTCCTCCGCAACCGCCGCATTCCCTTCGCAATGATCCTCATTGCCTCCGCAGCTCTGCTCGCGGCCACATCCTGCGGATCAAGCTCCAGCCCCTCCACCACCAACCTTCCTCCCCCCGTAACCTCCACGCTTACCGTCACCGCCACCGGCCCCGGCGTCACCGCCGCCGCGCAAACCCTCACCCTCACCATTCAGTAATCTGGATCCATCCCCGCCCAGGAGCCCGCCCCATGGCGACCCTCGAACTCAATAAACAGCAGCGCACCGCCGCGATTGCCTCCATCCAGCGCTATTTCCAGGAAAACCTCCCCGACCCCATCGGAGATCTCCCCGCAGGCCTCCTGCTCAACTTCTTCCTCGAAGAAATCGGCCCCGCCGTTTACAACCAGGCCATCTCCGACGCGCAAACCCGTCTGTCGCAGCGCGTAGCCGACCTCAACGGTGAGCTCTTCTCCGACGAGTTCCAGTATTGGCCCCGCGCCGACGCCAAACGCAAATCCCGCCGCTGAGATCCTATGTCCCCGTGTCCCTCTGTTCCTTTGTCCCTCCGTCCCTCTCTCCCTGTGTCCCTCTGTTCCTCTCTCCCTCTGTCCCTCTGTCCCTCTGTCCCTCCGAAAACACTGTTAATCTTGAAACAAAGCTACCCCCATGAATCAAGGCATTGAAGACGTTCGCATCCAGTGGACCAAGGTCGTCCTCCCTCCGGTATTCCTCGAAGAAGAACTCCCCATCAGCGAGGAAGCCATCGCCACCATCTTCAACGCCCGCCTTGACATCTCCCGCATCCTCGCCCATCGTGATCCCCGCCTCCTCGTCCTCGTCGGCCCCTGCTCCATCCACGACACCAAAGCAGCCGTCGAATATGCCTCCCTCCTCAAATCCGCCATCGCCGAATTCTCCGCCGACCTCCACATCGTCATGCGCGTCTACTTTGAGAAGCCCCGCACCACCGTCGGCTGGAAAGGCCTCATCAACGATCCACATCTCGACGGCTCCTACAAGATCAACGACGGCCTCCGCCTCGCGCGCCATCTCCTCCTCGACCTCGCCGAAATGGGCGTTCCCTCAGGCACCGAATTCCTCGACATGATCTCGCCTCAATACATCGCAGGCCTCGTCAGTTGGGGAGCCATCGGCGCCCGCACCACTGAGAGCCAGGTCCATCGCCAGCTCGTCTCCGGCGTCTCCTGCCCCGTCGGGTTCAAAAACGGAACCTCAGGCGACATCCAGGTCGCCATCGACGCCATTCTCTCTGCGGCAAACTCGCATACCTTCCTCGGCCACACCAAGCACGGCCAATCCGCCATCTTCGTCACCACCGGCAATCGCGAAACCCACATCATCCTCCGCGGCGGCCACCATAAGGTCAATTACAGTACTGAGTCCGTAGCTCAAACCGCAGCAGCCATGGCGGATGCCGGCCTCCAGCCCCGCATCATGATCGACTGCAGCCACGCCAACAGTAATAAGGACCATCTGCGCCAGCCCATCGTCTGCCGCGAGGTCTGTGCCCAGGTCGCCGCCGGAGATCGCAACATCATCGGCGTCATGATCGAAAGCAATCTCGTCTCAGGTGCGCAGAAGCTAGCCCCCGGCAAGCCCCTCGTCTACGGGCAAAGCATCACCGACGCCTGCATTGACTGGAACCAGACCCGCCCCCTGCTCAAGGACCTTGCCGCCGCCGCCCGCACCCGCCGTTCCGCAAGCTGAAATCTACTTTAAAAAACTTTTATTCTTCATTCACTTTTCTCAGACCACCTTTTTCGATTTGTATGCCATCCTATGTTTATTACCGGACATAGCGAGTTCTATTCTCTTTCCGAACCTGCGGTGTCGAAGCTTCACCAACCAACTGGCCTGCGGAGGCGCTTCCCTCCGAGACGTTGATGCCCAACCTCCATGGCATCCTCCCCAGCGTTTCACAACGGGAGTTTTCTATGAATCAGCCAGTTAAACACGAGCTAGACCGCTCACCAGAAACCCAGGACATTCTCCGTCGCAATCAGGAACTGGTAGTCGCTGGTCAGTTTGCCGCGATGGTCATGCACGAGATTAATGGCCCTCTTGAAGCCGTCCATAATCTCAACTATCTCATTCAACAGGAAGCAGATATCCCCTCGCGGGTCCGCGAGTTCAGCGTCATGCTCGACGAGCAGCTCGCCACCCTCACAAAGCTCTCCCGCCAGACCCTCAGCTTCTACCGGTCGTCTGAAACGCGCGAGTCCATCGCCATCGCCACGCTCGCTGAAGCGGCACTGCGTGTGCATCAAACGAAGATCTCCGCCAAGCACATCAACCTGCACAAGCGGCTCACCCTCGACGTCTCGGCCGACGTCCATGCGGGCGACATGCTCCAGGTGTTCTCTAACCTCATCTCCAACGCCATCGACGCCCTGCCCGACAATGGCATTCTCGCGGTCAGCGTGCGCCGCGCCGCGGACGAAGCACATCTTACCGTCGCCGACAACGGCTCCGGCATACCGGCTCCCATCTTTGCCCGGATCTTCGACCCCTTTTTCACCACCAAAAGAGAACTCGGCACAGGCCTCGGCCTCTCCATCTCCAAGTCCATTGTGGAGAAGCATCAAGGCCGCATCCGCAGCCGCACCACAACACGTCCTTCTCGCAACGGGACGGCCTTTCGAATTTCCATTCCCCTCTCCGCCAAGGCCAGCTAAATCTCACAAATTCTGCAGTTATGTGCGATAGTGAACATTCTTCCGTCGGGTAATGAGCATATAGTCGTCCCCAGCAAGCGATAGGTCTCGTCATTTCTGAGCGCAACCCCTCCCGCTAAATGAGCGGAATCCCTTGCGACTGTCGCAAAGGACGTCCCCATTTGGCCGCCGAACTATCAAATCTGATCATTAACGCCCTTCCGCCCGCGCTGAAATCGTCTCTGCTCGCACGCCTGCAGCCAGTCGATTTGCCCGTCGGTACAGTACTCACCAACCCCGGCCATGTGCCTCCGTTCGCGCACTTTATGACCTCTGGCATTGCCTCCGTCGTGACCTTCATGTCCGACGGCGTCGGGGCCGAAGTCGGCGTAATCGGCCGTGAAGGACTCGTTGAAGCCATACACCTTCTGGGACCCGCCACTGCCCCCACCACCGCCTTCATTCAAGTTGAAGGAACCGCCTTGCGCATGCCCTTCGCTGAATTGCAGCAGCTCTTCATCGCGCATAGCGCAATTTCTCAGCGCATCCTGGAATGTGTGCAGGGCCAGGGCTTCATTCTTAGCCAGCTCGCAGCCTGCCATGGCCTCCACGAGATCGAGGAACGCCTCGCCCGCTGGTTGCTCATGGTCCGGGACCGCCTTGAGTCAGATCACTTTGTCCTGACCCAGGAGTTTCTCGCGGAAATGCTCGGCGCCCGCCGCACCAGCGTAACCCTCGCCGCAGGTAAGCTGCAGCGCACCGGCGCCATCAGATACAGCCGGGGACGCATTGAAATCGTCAATCGCCAAGGCCTGGAAAGTGCCGCGTGCGAGTGCTACCCCATCGTCCGCGATCTCGTCGCGCGCCTCTATCCCTGAAAAGCAAAATGCGCAACCAAAACGTTGCGCATCAGCACACCTCTACAAGCTGTCCGTATGTCCCTACGTCCCTATGTCCCTATGTCCCTACGTCCCTATGTCCCTATGTCCCTACGTCCCTGCTCTTCAGGCATTCCCCATCACGATCGTGTGCGGACTCATCGGAATCGGGTGCGCCTTCGTTCCCTTGAACCCCGCTTGCTCGTACATCGAATGCAGTTCGCTGAACGGATAAGCATCGCCCGCGGCCGTGGTCGTCAGCATCGTCATCGCAAATCCCGCCGCCATCGGTGGCGATACCCGATCCTCGTTCGGCATAAATTCAAGCGTCGCTGCTTTGCCGCCCGGCTTCAAAGATGAATGCACTTTCTTCAGCAGCCCCACGCAAGTAGCCTTGTCAAAGTGATGCAGAAAGTTCGTAAGCAGAACCGCATCGTACGGCCCGCCAAAGTCCACATCGAACGCGCTTCCCGCCAGCATGTTGTACCGATCCTGTACGCCCGCCTTCTCCGCATTCTTCAGCGCCACGCGCAACACAGGAGCCCAATCCAACCCCGTCACATGCGCATGCTTGTTCTGCTTCGCAATTTCAATCCCGAAAAGCCCATGCCCCGCCGCAATATCCAGCACGTGCATCGGTCCCTCGTGCCCTTCCAGAACAACAGCGCCCAGCGGCCCCGCCATCGGCCCCATCATCGGCGCCATCTTCTCGGCAAACTCCACCCACAGTGGATTCTCCGGCTCAACACTGCCCTCACCCGGCAGATGCGTTCGCCCCGCGCGCACTACGTCTGCCAATCCGGTAAGTCCTTCAATCAGCTCCGGCCGGGTCATAAAGTGCGCCACTGAAGCCACACACGCAGGCGACACAGGATCGAGAAACGCAGCGCTGTTCGGTGTGTGCTTGTAACTGCTCCCTTCCTTAATCAGCAAGCCGTTAATCACCAGAAAATCGCAAAGAATGCGGATGCCCCGCTCCGACGCCTTCGCGTGTTTTGCGATCGAGGCAACATCCCCCGGCCCCTGCCCCACTGCCCTGAAAACGTCCAGATCGATAGCAGCCTTCAGCGCCGCCGTCTTCTGCACCGCCTGCACCATGTCAAACACAATCCCTGGATTCAGTGGCACTTCACCCGCGTGTCCGTTCTCCATCACCGACCTCCAATTTTTTCCCTGGCCAATGGGCTAATTCCGGGGAGAATCATCTTGCCATCCCATGCAGGCTCGCCGAGTGTATCATTCGCACTCTTCTGCGGAATATGATTTTCGCAATCGAACTTGCGGTGGACTCTGCGGGCTACCTCTGAACAAGAAATGCCTTCGCTAGCGGCTCACCTGCATCGGCCGCGGCGCTCCCGGCCCCATGATCACGCGTATCCTTCCCGCGTCATCCGCATGCCGGAATCGGATTCTGCAGAACCGGCGGTTCGGGAACAGCCTGCGCGGCAGGCGCCTGACTGAGCACTGCTGGTGGGAAAATCGCGGCCAGCCCAAGCGACAACCCAACCGCATTCAACCGGGAGGAGACCAGAGCAGTTCCCATCATCCACCTCACGCCACCACTCTAAGACAGTCCGCATTCAGCACCAACGAATATTTTGACAAAATCCGCTTGGCCACATCCTCTCCCCACTGCAAAATCCCCGCATGCTTGGCCGATTCTTCTCTTCGCCATCACATAACTCCCTCGCCACACCTGCAAGTCTCCCCATCCCCCAACCCGTTATCATGATCCCAGCGCGGGACGGGGCGCACGGATGTCCGAGCCCACCATCTTCATCTCCGCCGGAGAAGCCAGCGGCGAACTCTACGGCGCCATGCTGGTCGAAGAGCTGCGCAACCAGCTTGCCGTGGAGGGCCATCAGGCCAGCTTCGTCGGAATGGGCGGCGCCCGCATGGCCAATGCCGGTCTGCGCCAGATCGTTCGCTCTGAAGACATGGCCGTCATGGGCATCACAGAGGTCATTCAGCACCTGCCGCGCATCTATCGCGAATATCAGAGACTCAAAACCGCCATCCGCACCCACCGCGCCGCCATCGCCGTCCTCATTGATTTCCCCGACATCCACTTCAAGCTCGCCGCAGAGTTCCATCGCCTCGGCATTCCCGTCATCTTCTTCGTCAGCCCCCAAATCTGGGCGTGGAAAAAGAAACGTATCAAGCTCGTGCAGAAGTATGTCGACAAAATGCTCGTCATCTTCCCCTTCGAGCAGGCCTTCTATCGCGAACATGGCGTCTCCGCCGAATTCGTTGGACACCCGCTCGCCGATCTGCCTCTCCCCTCCGCCACACGGGACCACTTTGCACGCGAAAGTGGCCTCAACCCGTCCCGCACCTGGATTGCCCTCTTGCCCGGCAGCCGCGCAAAGGAGATCGGCGACAACCTGCCCCCGATGCTCTCCGCCGCCCGCATCCTTACGCTTCGCGGACCCCGGGCCTCCAGCCCGCGCAAGGAGTTCGAATTCATCATCCCTCTCGCTCCCACCCTCAACCCGTCCCAGCGCAAAATGCTTGCAGGCCTGGTCAAGCAATACGGCGAGGGGCTCCCCGTCAAGCTCGTCGATGACGCCCGCGCCGCTCTTCTGCACGCACGTGCCTCCGTCGTGGCCAGCGGAACCGCCACCGTCGAAGCCGCGCTCATCGGAAACCCTTTCGTCGTCGTCTACCGGGTTTCGCCCCTTACTTATGAAATTGCCCGCCGCGTGGTCAAAGTCCCATTCGTCGCCATGGCCAACCTCATCGCAGGCAAAATGGTCGTGCCCGAGCTCATCCAATCCGACTTCACCGCCCCCAATATCGTCCGTCAAATCGAGCCTCTGCTACCCGACGGACCACTTCGCGAGTCCATGATGAAGGAGCTGGCCCGCATTCGGGGCCTTCTCACCCCCGGCGAGTCCGGGTTGGGGGACGACCTCGAAACCGCCATAAGTCGTGTTGCAGGCATCACAATCAGACAGATCGGCTATGCCTTACCCGTCTCCGAATCCGTACAATCCTGAGGTTGCTGGCTGCGGAAAAATGACAATACAAAGCTTCGTCGCGATTGGGAAGAAAATGCGTCTAACACTGGAAATGCTCAATCTGAACTCGTTTGTCCGCAGGTCGTTCGCTCCTCGCGGATTTGCCTTGGCGACGCTCCTGATTCTTGGCGGCGGCTTCTTCACGCCTCGCCCCCTCGCCGCGCAACGGCCCGAACGCCCCACGCTCGACATCACCGGGTACGTCATCGACGCCGAGATCGACCCCGCTTCCCACCATCTCACCGCCAAGGCCACCGTCACCTTCACCGCGCCTGAAAACTCCGAAATCGTCAGCTTCGGATTCCATCCCGCTCTTAAAGTCACCAAAATTACAGACGATTCCGGCAAAGTGCTCACCGGCGAGCGCTCCGCCGATGGCACCATCCGCGTCACGCCCGTAACCCCGCTCGTCTCCAACCAGCCGGCTCGCTGGACTTTTGAATACGACGGCACCATCACCGGCAGCGAAGACGGCCCCGTTGAAGGTCTCAAGCTCGCCGCCATCCAGGAGCCCATTACCTACCTCCTCTATCCCGCGCGCTGGTTCCCCACCACCGGCTACCTCACTGATCGCTTCACCGCCGAGATTCACTTCCGCGTCCCCCAGGGTATGAAGGTCTTCTCCAGCGGAGCTCAGGGATCCGCCCATTCCGTTACCCTCGCCAACGGAAAGCCCGGCGACCAATACGACTTCAACTGGACCAGGCCCGGCTTTCCCGGCACCATCATTGCCGGCCGCTTCGTCGGTCCCATCTCCGTCGGCGCCGGCAACATCAAGGTCTATCTCACCGTCGCCCACCAGGCCTCGGCAAACCAGCTTGCGCAAACCGCCACGCGCGAATTCGATTTCTTCACCGACAAATTCGGCGAGCCCGAATCCTCCCATCTCAACGTCGTAGAAATCCCTGACGACACGGTCCCCGCCGTCTGGGCCCCTGAACTGGCCGCCATCATGGGTTCCCGCGTCGGCGACAAGTCCGGCATCCGCCTTCTCGCCAACACCATCGCTCACCAGTGGTGGGGCTCTGAAGTCAGTCCCCACACTCTCAGCGATGCATGGATCACCAATGGCATGTCGCGCTACGGCGAGCTGATGTACGTCGAAGACGAAAACGGCAAGACCGCCCTCAAAACCGCCCTTGAAGACGTCTCCGCCGGCGCACTTGCCTACGACACCATCCCCTTGTCCAGTTCCGCGCGCCTCAATCCCTTCTCGCCGGAATTCCAGTCCATGACCCTCGAGAAGGGAGCCATGATCTTCCATATGCTGCGCGGCGAAATCGGCGACAAGGCCTTCCTCGCCACCCTCAAAGGCGCCCTCAGCCAGTACACTGACAAATCCATTCGCGCCGCTGATCTCGAGAAAGTGGCCGAAGCCCAGAGTCAGGAGCAGCTCCTGCCCTTCTTCTCCCAGTGGGTCGACGGCACCGGCGCGCCCACCTTCTCCAACAAATACACCGTCTACCGTCTCGGCAATAACAAGGGATTCCGCACCATCGGCACCATCGACCAGGACCTCGACCTCTTCCGCATGCCCGTCGACCTGCGCGTCGATACCGATGGCAAGACCGTGGACCAGAAGATCGACGTCGTCGGCACCGACTCCCAATACGTCGTCGACACCTTCGGCCGCCCGCGACGCATCCTCATCGATCCCGGCGACTGGGTGCTCAAATCCTCGCCCGACCTCCAGGTACGCATCGCTATCCTTAAGGGCCAGCAGCTTGTCGCACAGAATGACCTCGTCGGCGCCCTCGCCGAATACCAGAAGGCTCTCCAGGCCAATCCCCAAAGCTCTCTCGCCAGCTATCGCATCGGCGAAGTGCTCTTCACGCAGCGCAACTTCCAGGCCGCCGTTAATTCCTACCGCGACGCACTCCGCGGCGACGACGAGCCGCGCTGGACCGAGGTCTGGAGCCACATCGCTCTCGGAAAAATCTTCGACATCACCGGCCAGCGCGACCGCGCCGTCAATGAATACCGCCTCGCCGTCCAGACCAACGACAACACCCAGGGCGCCGTCAACGAAGCCCGCCAGTGGCTCTCCAAACCCTACAAACTCCCCGACAGCGGGCAGTAGACATTCGCCCCATTCAAAACAGCCAGGCCCGCTCAATGCGGGCTTTGTTGTTCAGCGTTTGTGCCGACAAGTAGGCGATGACCCGATCGCAACTCCAATCTCCAAAATGGATGCCCGGTTCACCGCGCATGCAGAATCAGCGTTCCCTATCGATTGACCTCTCGGCAGGCTACAGACCAAGCGCAGATGTTTTTTTTGACTCGGCGAACTTTGTCAGGCAGAAAAAGCTGCATAGGCTGCATCCATTGCCCTGTCAGGAGTACCGCATGCGCAGGCTTTTTCTCTCTTCTCTCTGCTCGTTGGCAGTCGCTCTCCAGGTCTTGTTCATCATTGGGTGCGGCGGTTCAAGGAGTGCCAGCAACACAGGCTCCGGCAGCGGCTCGGCAAGCAGCACGCTTCCGACCATTGGCTATAACAGCAACCCCAGTCCCGGATGTGGCGGAGCAGAATCGGGATATAACAACCAAAATGGCTCAATCAGCGGGATCTGGTTGCAGACCCCTGCGCCAGGTGTGAATCCTGGCAATGTCACGGTGAATGCAAACGGATATTCCACCGCCACCATCACCCAGTGGACGGTTTGTCTCGACGGGAAAGCCGTTTATCAGACAAATAGCCCTGCAAATACCATCTCCGACGCGATCACCATTCCCAGCGGCCAGCACCTTCTCTGGGTCAGCGTTGCGGACTCCAAGAATGATTCCGACCGATCGGAAATCAGGCTGATCCAGGTCGGGCCCCCACCGGCGAGCAGTACAGTGCTGCCCACTCCACCCGCCAACGCAAAGGTGCTGACGCAGATGCAGAATGTCCAAGCCAACTGGAGCATCTGCAGCGCGTGCGCGGCCGGGACGAACGTCACCAACAATTACACGATGACCTTTGACCAGAGCCAGCCCTCGCTCAGCGGCAGCAGCATGGAGATGTATGCCGGCGGTCCGTCCTGGAGCAATGTCCTGTTCAAGGACATCACCCCAGGCACCACTCCCTATACCCATTTTCTGTGGGACTTCTGGGTCTACCACGACCCCGCTGTCGAATCCCACTTCTGGTCCTCGGAACTCGATTTCTACGTGGTTCTGTCAGGCCACGAGTTTATGGCCGGCACCCAGTGCGACTTTGGCGACGGCTACTGGGCCACCTGGGATAGCCAGGGCTCTCGATGGCTTCTCGATCCGATCCCTTGTCCGCACTGGGCGCCGGGCTGGCACCACATTCAGGAGTACGATGACCTGCCCAACCCCACCCAGTATCGCTACGACACGCTGGTCCTCGACGGAATCCCCTACGGACTCAACCAGACGTGGACCGTCAACAGCACTACCTGGCAAGATCAGGTCGGTCTCCAGTATCAACTGGACGAGGACCCCTCCGGCACCCCCCTCCACGAATGGGTCGATAAGGTGACTCTGACCATGTGGTAGGCGAGCGCGGGGTTCGGCGGAGTTGCGTGCTGGCGGCTCCGGTTTCAGGACCAAGTCCTTGGGGTAACTTCCGGGGCTCAGTTGTCGAGGCCGGCGAAGATCCGGACGGCGAGCCCGCGTATACGCTCGAGATTCATTTCAATCAATGCGACATTCGCTGGAAGGACATTTTTTGGGTCGATCGGCTCGCCGTCTTCCTCTTTACTTTCTACAAAATAAAAATCCATCGTAAGAGCGAAGCGGATGATGAGGAACTCGCGGGTAGTGAAGCCATGGGTGCGAAGAATGGCTCCGATCTGCGGAAACCTGGAATTGATGTTGCGGGCGTGTTCGTCCAGGGGCGGTTCCTGCCCGAAAGCGTCGTCTATTTCTTCGGCAAGTTTGGGATCGGTTGCACGCAGTTTCAGGATCTCGTCGCCAGCCGCAGCCGCGCGTTCGAGCTTGTCCATGCTGAGCCGGTAGTCATGGATTGCGGCTGTCTCTGCGTCATCACTCGTTTCCATGGGACGTTTCTGGGCGGCGATCCCCGCCGGCGCCAGCAACAAGAGGGTGAGATAAAGCAGGGGTTTCGGGACGCGCATCGACTCCCTCGGGGTGCTGAAAGCCACTGTAACAGAGGAATTGTGCCGAAACCCCGATCCCACTGATGAGACCAACCGGCGGCCCTCATCGTTCCTTCCTGAAATCGAAACTACGCGCCCGGATGCCCCGTCGACAACACCTCAACCGACACCCGCGCCAGGCCCGCCTGCGTCATCTGCAGTTTCTGCGCCGCTGCGAACGACAGATCGATGATCCGTCCATTATTGCTGCCGAGGTCTCCGCGATCGGTGATCCGCACCACTACCGACTTCCGGTTGCGCAGATTCACCACCTTCACCACGCTCCCGAACGGCAGCGTCGGATGGCACGCCGTCATGTCGTACATGTTGTAGGTTTCGCCACTCGCCGTCTTGCGACCGTTGAATACCGATCCGTACCAGGACGCGATGCCGCGGAGAATTTTGCCGCGCTTCTTTGGCGTTGCTTGCACTGCTGCGCTCAATCCCGGAGTTGCATTTGCAACCACCGGTGGTGTTGTTGCTATTGGCCCTTGCAGCCGAGCATCTGCCTGCACTGTCCGGGTGGAAATCGTTCCCAATAACCCGGCCATTGCCAAGCAGGAAATCCCCACGAGCAGCCAGAACGGCAGTGGCTTTTGGGGGTTCATGTTGGTTGCTTTTGGTCGAATAAGCATCCTCTGATTTTACCAGCCCGGGGGCCGATAACCTCCAATAAAATCTTTGAGATGCAGGCAAAAAATATTACAAAATCGGCTCACTTTATGGTACATCCGGTAAGCCGTTTAATCAGAGCAGTTAGGGATGCGGAAAGTCCTCGTGCCTGATCGCTCTTTTCCCGGTCTCCGACCACTCCATCGCCGATCGGAACCGCGTCTCATGACACCCCCGGGATCGCGCGGAAATCCCTGAGGTCGCAAAGACTATCACGGCAAACTCGCCTTGTGAAAGTAACTTTCGACCACCATGTGCCATGCTCCCCGGCAAACCGATATAGGAAGAACCAAACTCCCTTTAAAATCAAAAGTTTAGTTCGCTCTTGATGAAACACATTCGTACGGAGGTGTCATGATGAGTGACAGGGCCCCCGAACATGCCAGGGCCCCTGAAGAGCGATCAGCTCTTCGGGGTAGTTTCGGGGGTGGGGAACGAAGAATCTGCTTTTGCATTTACCCCAGCCCCCCAAAAAACGTCAAGACCTTCACCATCTCCTCCCCACCTAAACCCCCTCAAACAAAGGGCAAAAAGATTTTCCTCTTTTGCAGGTTATTTCCAGCACTTCGCTATCCTGAATCTATCCAACATCACAACGCCGGCCGCCCATGCGCGGCCTTTTTCTTTTGCAAAGGAGAAAGAATGCATTTGAGCCCTTCAGGCCTGAACCTCCTCAAAACATCCGAAGGCTTTCGCGACCATGTCTACCATGACGTCGCCGGCCTCCGCACCATCGGCTTCGGCCACCGCCTGGCTCCCGGCGAGCAGTACCCAATCGGCATCAACCTGTCGCAGGCAGAAGCTATCCTCAGCCGCGACCTCGCCATCGCCGAAGCCGCCATTGAGCACCTGGTCAAAGTCACGCTGACCCAGGGCCAGTTCGACGCCCTCGTTGACTTCGTCTTCAATCTCGGTGCCGGGCGTCTTGCCTCCTCAACCCTGCTCCGCTATCTCAACTCCGGCAAATACGATGCCGCAGCCTGGGAACTGCTCGCCTGGGATCACGCCGCCTCTCACGAAATCGCCAGCCTGAAACTCCGCCGCGAAGCCGAATTTCAACTCTGGAGCCCACACGCATCTGCCGCCTGAGCCGCAATTCGGCCGTAACCCATCCCCTGTGAGGGCTCTGTGTCTAACTCGTTTGATGGGAATACTTTGCAAAACTTAAAGCCCGTAAACCGCTAAAAACGGCAAACTTCGTCCCAGAGTAGGGGGGAGGGGGGTCCCGAATATGGAGAGGGGAGACGGATCGTTACGCCCTTGGTTAGCCGCTCAGCTCCCTGATCTCGACTCGTTCCTTCGCGTTGATGTACCCCTTGCGCCGGAACCAATCTTCCATCGACGTTCGCAAGCGATCCAGCGGCACCCGGAGCCCGGCCTCAAGCAGTCCGTCGCCGACTGGCAAAGTGTCATCGAAGATTGCATCGTTGGTGAAGTTTCGCATTGCAAAGTTGTCGATCCAGTGCAGCGGGCAGGCATGCCGTACCCCTTCGGCGTCTACGCGCTGCACCGATAGCTTGCGAACGAACATGAAATCAGCCTACAGCAGAGTCTCAGGGTTTTTTGCCTGGAGCGACCTTCGCATCCTTCGGTACCTGCGTCTCCACCTTGAAGCGCTGGTAATCGTAGTCGCGTTCCCGAAAACGTTGTCGCAGGTTCTTGAACAGCAACAGCCGCGCCTGAACCGTTCCTTCTGCGCCGGTCGGCAGCCAGATCTCGCCGTTCACCTTCGCCTGGTCAAAACGAAAACTCGAGCCCTTCTGTACCGTCGCCAGGATTCCGCCCATCATGCGGAAGTTATCGTCGAACCTCACTTCAATGTGAACAACCTGCCGATCGGCCTCGTTGATCCAGATCGTCCCTTCCAGCTTCTTTGACGCGTCTTCCGCCATGCCGTGCGTCTTTGCATCCTTGCGGCCCAAAAAATCGAACACAATCGTCGGATCACCACGATATAAATCGCGCCGTTCATTGCGCACGTCCATGATGTCCAGCAAACGGCTGATGCTGATCGTCGGTCCCTCCAGCGGCTGGTTCCGCGGGGTCTTCTCTGCCTTCTCCACCAGCTTCGTAACGCGCTCCGTTTCCTTCTCTTGATCGTGCGCATTCAACGGCTGATCGTTCGCCTTCACCTTGCGTTCAATCACGTGGCCATTGACAAAGAAATCATCGTACTCCGAACTCTCTGTCTTCTTCACCTGACCGTCCGCATCAATGTCCTGCACCACCTGGTACGAAGTGTAGGTGTAGTTCTCGCGGATCTTGTCGAGTTGCTTCTGGTGCTCCTGCACCTGTTGCATCAACTCTCGAATGTCAGGAAGCGGCGCCTGTGCCGCCTGCTGACCGCCAGCGACCAGAACCACCAACGACGGAAGCGTGCAGCCAATCCAGAACGAATGATTACGAATGTACATGGGTGAGATTGACCGTCGGTGCTGCACTTGGGATGCGGAATGAAATGAGAGTAACTACGCAGAATTGCATTACTAGAATCGTCGCACATATTACGAATGATCGCCCGCCACTCGCGCTATGATTGCATACCAACGCCGTCCCAAGTTTCCGCAGGCACCCTGCGACTCCGGAGAAGAACGCCGCATGTTTCGAGCATTGATTCACTGGGTACTGAGTTCGATCGCACTGATGGTCGTGGCCAATCTCGTACCCGGGTTTTACTTGAATGACATGAAGTCGGCCATCATCGCTGCACTCGTGATTGGTGTTCTCAACGCAACCCTTGGCTTCATGATCAAAGTGATCACCTTTCCCTTTGCCATCCTGTCCCTGGGAATCTTCCTGTTGTTTGTCAACGCGGGAATGATCTTGCTGGCGGCACAGATCGTGCCCGGCTTCATTGTGTATGGATGGGTTCCCGCTTTTTGGGCAGCTGTCGTCCTGGCGGTGATTGGCATGCTGGTCCGCGCGCTGATGAAAGATCAATAGACCCGATATCTTCCGCTCGATTTCATCGAACTGCCGCCACCGGTACAGAGGGTCTGTTCACCTTTTTCTTCCGCTTGATGTTGCTCAAATGCTGCTGCGCAGAGACACGGTCTGCTTCCGTTTCCTGTCTCACGGTCTTCGGAATCGCAATCGCGGGCCCTTCCACAGTCTTGGGAGTCCGCATCGCGCCCGCGGGAGAAAGTCCTCCGCCTTCATGGATGCGCTGCTGTACTGCCTCAGCAGCGGGAATAGGCGCGGGCCCGAAACGCGCAAACACGCCCCAGCCGCCTCCCGCAACCACCATCACAATCGCTGCTGCTGCTGCCGCCCGCATGTACGAGGCCTCTGCCCAACTCGCTCTGAGCGGCGTGAGCGGCCAGCCAATCACTCCTGTTGCAATAGGAGCAACGCGCAACCCCGCCTTCACGCGCTCTTCAATTCCAGCTGGAGCCGGCAGAGATGCGACCAGGCGAAGCGACCGATCCACGTCGACTAAGCCTGCATCCTGATCATTTTGTTTCGAGAGACTCATCGGAAACTCCTGGGATGGCTCAGCAATTCGGCCAGCAGATTGCGCGCGCGAAATAGCCGGGACCGCACGCTCGACTCTGTAACCTCGAGAACCGCTGCGATCTCCACGCTCGATAGCTCCTCGAACGCCGAGAGCATCATGACCTCGCGTTCGCGTGCAGGCAGTTTCACAACGCATGCCAGCACGTGAGCGTGGTGTTGCGCTGCGGCAGCGCGTTCCTCCGCGGTAAGCCCGGTAGCGGGCAGGATGCGCGCAACCTCGGCAATGTCGTCGGTTTCGGGCCGCGTCTTCGTCCGGCGCTTGCGGTCCAGAACAATGTTCCACACAATGCGAATCAGCCACACGCGGTGATCGCGAATCTCACCAAGCGTCTCCCGATGCCGCAGAACGCGCAGAAAAGCTTCCTGCACAGCGTCTTCCGCGTCCGACTGATTACGCAGAACTGAAAACGCTACGCGGTAGAGCGTGGTGGCGTACTGGTCCACCAGCGCCTCAAGTGCTTCTTCCTCGGCGCGCCGGCGAGCTTCGTCATGCACGGGTCTGTCGACGATCTCCATCCAAGCGGGAATTAGGGTCTGGCTGGCGCTCATACCACCAACAGACGCAGGCGATGCCCAAATTGCTCAGACGCTGAGTCGTCTGGGACTTCCGTCTCGCTCTCATGCCCGCCAATGCCTACCGGTTGTTCCCGGAAAGCTTTTGCGCGGCGATGGAACCGGCGGCGCCATCCTTGTCCGAGTCCTTCAGCTTCGCCCACAACGCGCGTGCCTGCGCCTGCTTCCCCATTGCGGCATACAGATCTGCAAGGTCAAGCTGGGCTGCCCCCGCGGTAACCGTATCGGAGGGCTTCGCGATCACCTCGTTATAGAGATCGATAGCCTGCTGATCGCTTCCCGCCTGGCGATAGATCGACGCCAGGGCAACCTTGGCAAGGTTGGCGAGATTGCGATTCCACGAGCCAGCCACCTTCTTCAGCTCCGTCTCGGCTGCTGCCGTCTGGCCCAGTTCCTGATCGGTGACGCCGGTAAAGTACTGCGCCTTACCGCCTTCCGGCAGCCAGCCATACTTGTCGGCAACCGCCTTGAACTGCTGATTGGCGGCCTTCGAGCGGTCCGCTGCCGTCGCGTACTCGCCCTGCTGTACCGGCGTGCCCGGGAGCGCCAGTGGTGCAGCGTAGGTGTCCATGGCTCCTCCGAGAGCGGTTTCGGCCGCCGACTCCTGCACATTCCAGAAAACAATGAATCCGATGCCCACAACAAGGACCACTGCGGCTGAAACAGCCCAGCGCACAACGTTGCTGCGGTGGCCGCTGAGCCAGGTAACGCTGGTTTTGGTGGCCTGGGCAAATTTGTCGCCCTTCAGGGCATGACGAGTCTGTGTATCCACTGGGTGTTTTGTCCTTCGCTTCGATCAACTTGCAGGCGGGTCCGCACAGGGGTGGGCACAGCCACTGCAACCCTATTAGTTTATCAGCGCGCACACAACAGCGCCACCAAACGTGATCCCCGTGCTTGCCCTGCTTTGCCCGGAACGGTAGGCTAGGAATATGTACGAAGATTTTCATGTGGCCGATCGTTGGACCGGCGAAGACCTGCATTGCTCGTGGAAGGCCAACATCGTGGCCATCGCCACCCGCCACGCCGATGCCGTCGATGTGCGATTCGACGTAAACGGCCGCCCCCTGTGGATCGCCCTGCCATGCACCGCCTGGCTCGAACAGAAAAAACGCTCCGGCAAAGTCATTACCGACCAGCTCGCCGTACAGGTTGCCGGCCGCCATCTGAAACAGCTGATCGAAGAAGGCTACGACGCCAGCCGCGAGATGTACGCCGTTTCAGTTCCTGAAGTCCTCGCGCACCTTGACGTCATCATCGCCGAAGCAAAGCAACAGCATGGCCTGCCGCAATTGCCCGTCGGCATAAACGCGCTTGTATAACTGCGCATCGCAGGAACTTTGCAAACCCAGACCTCTCTCGAGGCTACTCGTGCCGCAATGCTTCCATCGGCTGTACAGAAGCAGCGCGGCGGGCAGGAATCCAGGTGGCAACCAGAGCGATGGCCAGCAAAAGTGCGACCCCAGCCACAAGCGTAGCGGGATCGTTCGGCGTGACGCCATACAACATTGATTTCACCAGTCGTGTGATTGCCAGGGCAGCACACACGCCCGCCGCAATGCCAATCGCGGTAAGCCCCGTGCTCTCCCGCAAAATCATGCTTCGCACCTGTCCCGGCTGCGCCCCAAGCGCAAGACGAATGCCGATTTCGTTGGTCCGCTGCGCAACCGAATAGGCCATGATGCCGTAGATCCCCACGCATGCCAGCGCCAGCGCCAGAACCCCAAAGCCGGCGGTCAATGCGGCAAAGGCGCGCTCCATCTGCATGGTTGCGTTGATCTGCTCCCGCTGCGTGCGGAAGTCGATGATGGGTAAGTCGCGATCTACTGACTGAACGACGCTGCGCAACTCCGGGAAAAGAGCGGACGGCTGCATCCCGGTACGGATCTGGTAAGTCAGCGTACCCACTCCCGACTGCTGCACGTACGGAAGAAAGAACTGCGCAGGCGGGTTGTCGCGCAGGTCGGAATACCGGGTGTCGGCGCAGATACCGACGATCTGTATCCAATCAGACGTGTCGCTATCTGCCTTGAACCGCTTGCCAATGGGATTGGTATTCGGAAATCTCTTGCGGGCGAGAGCCTGATTGATGATCCCAACCTTCGGTGAAGTGGCAGTGTCCTGCGGTCCAAAGCCGCGTCCTGCCACGATCGGAATGCCTAGCGTCGGAAAGAAGTCGATCCCCACCGTATTTTCATCCTCCGCACGTTTCCTTTTCTGATCGAAGCTCTCCCCTTCCGGATAGAAATCCGCATTCGTCATGCTCTGTGCAATGTAAGGAAGCGATCCGGGAGCAACACGTTCCACTCCCGGAAGTGCGGCAAAGCGTTTTTCTAATTCCTGATGCAGGCGCACATCTTTCGGCCCAGGATAGCGGCGTGCAGGCGGGCTGATTTCAAAGAGCACCAGGTGATTTGCGTCGAAGCCCACGTTCACCGCATTGAGTTTCAGCAGCGTCCGCAGAAACAGACCGGCGCCCACCACGAGCAAGGTGGAAAGAGCAATCTGAAACGCCACAATCGATTTCCCCGTAAGACCTTTGCGGCGGCGTGAGGCGCTTTGTGCTGTTTCTTTAAGCGTGCTGCTGACTTCAGAACGGGCCGCCATCCATGCTGGAGCCAATCCAAAGACAACGCCTGTCAAAAGAGTGACAACAACGGTGAACGCGAACACACCCCAATCGAATGCGGGAGCGGTGGGTGCCGTGTCAGCGCGTTCCCACGCGTTGGTTAAGAGCCCTGGAAGCGCACTGCGGCCGAAGTATCCAAGCACCAGTCCGCCTGCACCTCCAAGGGCCGCCAGCATCAGGCTTTCCGTAAGCAACTGGCGCAGGATGCGCGCGCACGGCCCGCACCCATGGCGAGGCGCACGCTCATTTCACGCTGCCGTCGCGCTCCTCGCGCCAGCAGCAGGTTGGCAATATTCGCGCACGCCAGCAAGACCACGAACAAGGTGAACCCCGACAAAATGAAGAGCGGCTTCCGGAACATGCGGTCTGCATAATTCAAACCACGGCTGCCATCGACGAGCGCGAGATGCGGAATCGTTTCGCCCTTTCGCACCACCGTGGTGGCGCGGACCGCCGCCTCAAACTGCCCGGCAAGCGCAGCCTGCGCTTCAGTTTCTTTGACACCCGGTTTGATGCGTCCGACGATGTTGACCCACCACAGTGATGAATCGGTCAGCAGCGAAGCTGCCTTGCCCTTGGGATCGACGACCGGCTGCATGCTGATGGGCACAAACAGATCGGGAGACTGCTGCACATTTTTTGCGCCCGTAAAGCCGCGTGGACTGACACCGACGATCGTGAAGACAGCCTGATTCAGCGTCACGGTCTGACCGAGAACTGTGGGCGAGCGGCCAAAATGCTGCTGCCACAAACTGTCGCTGATCACGGCGACTGCACCGGAACCGGGCACGGCATCGTCGGAGGGCTGCAGCACACGCCCCAGTTCAGGGCGCACGCCGAGTGCAGAAAAGAAGTTCCCCGACACCAGATCCGCGTTTACACGCTGCGCGTTGCCGCGAATCGTGGCATTCATTCCGTCCTCTTTAAAGGCGATCAGATCTTCGAGCTTTTGATTGTGATCGCGCAACTGCCGGTACAGGGGGTACGAAAAGACCGAACTGGTTGTGACGCCTGCGGAAGAATCGAAATCGCCCCACATGCCGGGGACAGCTTCGCGACCATCGCCATTCCAGCGCAGCATGCGCAGCTGCTCGGCGTGCGGCACAGTGAGCCGGTCGTACAGCAGTTGCTTGCCGATTGCAAAAATCGTTGTGTTGGCCCCGATCGCGAGCGCGAGCGATAGCGCGGCAATCATGGTGAATGCCGGACTCTTCGCCAGGATCCGCATGCCGTAGCGAATATCCGCGCCAAGCTCGTCGAACCAGCGAAGCCCCACCGATGCGCGAATTCCCTCTTTGTGTACGACTGCCGGTCCGAGCGCGATACGTGCCCGTCGCCCGGCCTCGGCCGGCGAATTCCCAGCCCGAATCAGATCGTCAGTCAGCTGGTCGAGATGAAGCTGAAGCTCGGCTTCCATCTCGGATTCAAGACGGCCGCGATGCAACATAGCCCGCAGCCATGAGCGCATCTCGGCAAACATGCGAAAAGTAGATAATCTGTTTCTCATCGCGTCCCTGGTCCCAACTCCCGAGTGTCCCTTTGTCCCTTGTTCCCTTGGTCGCTGCCTTCTATACATTGTCCGGAGTGGTGCGAAGAATTCCGGCGATCACGCCAGCCATCCGATTCCACTTTTCGGTCTCGGCTTCCAGACGCCGCCTGCCCGAGGTCGTCAGCCGGTAATACTTGGCGCGGCGATTGTTTTCACTCTCGCCCCATTCGCTTGCAATCGCGCCCTGGTGCTCAAGCCGGTAGAGCGCCGGGTACAGCGAGCCCTGCTGAATCACCAGTTCTTCGCCCGAGATTTGCTGAATACGCAGCAGCACCCCGTAGCCATGCAGCGGCCCAAGCGAAACGGCCTTCAGGATGAGCAGGTCCAGCGTCCCCTGCAGCAGTTCCATCTGTTTGTCCTGCGATTTGTCGGCCAAGCGTCCGCTCTCCTTGGTGATCTAGGAAAGAGCTTACGACCACTCCCCTAGTCTGTCAAGGAGAGTGCGGCAACCATTCCTGAAGCACTTTGAACCCCGGATTCGCCGCGAGCAGCCGCTTGACCGCAAGAATTTCCTTCGCCACCGGCTTTTTAGGCATCCCACATACATACGGGTTGATTCTCAAAAGGGAGTAGTGCATCCCAAGGCTCTGGATGTATGCTTCCACCTTGCAAACGGACTCGGTAAGGCTCCGTAGATGTAGAACGGATCCCTGGCGAATATCTGCTTCAAATTTCACAGATACGATGGAGGAAATAGCGATGGGTCATGGATTGATTGCGTGGATCATTATCGGCGTGCTTGCCGGCTGGCTGACTGGAAAACTCATGAAGGGTTCGGGCTTCGGCTTCTTCATGGACATGATCGTGGGTCTGGTCGGTGCCCTCGTCGGCGGTTTCGTTTCGAGCCACCTGGGATTTGGCGGTGTGGGACAGCACGGTCTAATCGTGAGCATCATCATCGCCGTCATTGGCGCGGTAATCCTCACTGTCATTCTGAGGCTGATCTCCGGTAACCGGGGCGCCAACCTGTAAGGCGGCCTAAGGGGACGAACGCGCAGTATCGGGCTATTCTTCGCGCCCGCATCGAAACGCGTTCGTCCTCGAATCAATCTCGTTTGTCCCAAAAACCTTCTGTTTGCCCTGATCCTGTGAGAGACTTGCCGCAAGCAATATGCGGCCGCGTCGCGCCGCTTCTTCCCCTGAAATGAAGAGAGGCGCGAGGTTGATTTGAGCCTGGTAAGAGACCTGCAATACTCCCTGCGCCAACTGCGCAAGAGCATGGTGTTCACCGTGGTCGCGATCGGGACGCTTGCGCTCGGCATCGGATGCAACACGGCGATCTTCAGCGTGTTTTACAGCGTGCTTCTACGGCCGCTGCCGTTTCCCGACTCCAGCCGCATCGTGATGTTGTCAGAGCGTGCCACGCAGTTCCCCATCCTCTCTGTTTCGTGGAAAAACTACCGGGACTGGCAGGCGCAGAGCACTTCGTTTGAGCAGTTCGGCGCGGCGCGGGTCTTCACTTCCGCGCTTACGGGCAACGGCGATCCGGAACAGATTCCCAGCCAGATGATCAGCGGCAATCTTCTGCACCTGCTCGGGGTGAACGTCATCGCGGGCCGTTCGCTTGTGGCCTCGGACGATCAGCCGGCCTCACCCGCCGTGGTGCTGCTCGGTTACGGCCTATGGCAGCGCAAGTATGGCGGCTCGCAGGCGGTAATCGGGCACTCCATCACGCTCGATAATCAGAGCTACACGGTGATCGGCGTTCTCCCGCGAGGCTACGAACTGCTGCAGCAAACGCCCGATGTGGTGATCGCCATGGGCCCCTGGGGCAGCAAGCTGCCGGATGATCGCTCCTGGCATCCCGGCATTTTCCCAATAGCCCGGCTCAAATCCGGCGTTTCGCTTGCGCAGGCGCGCGCCGAAATGACGACCGTCGCCAAACGCCTGCTCGAAAAATATCCCACGACAACATCGCGCTCGATGCGGTCGTCAACCCGATGCACGATCAGCTTGTCAGCCAGTCGCGGCCGGCGCTACTGACGCTGCTTGGCGCGGTGATCTTTGTGTTGCTGATTGCATGCGGCAACATCGCCAACCTGATGCTGACCCGGGCGACTGCGCGACGGCGCGAGATCTCCATCCGCATTTCGCTCGGAGCCTCGGACATGCAGATCATCAAGCAATTGGTGATCGAGGGTTTGCTGCTGTCGCTGATGGGTGCGCTCGCGGGAGTCGCCCTGGCTTACGCGCTGATGCCGTCGTTGCTGCGCGTTGCGAGCGGATCTTTGCCTCCCGGAACGGATGTCCACATCGATCTGCACGTGCTCTTGTTTACGGCTGTGCTGTCGATCTTTGCCGGCGTATTCTTCGGCATTGCGCCGGCAGGCCAAGTGCGCCTGACCGATCTGCGCTCCATCCTCAATGAGTCCGAACGCGGCGCTGTCGGCCACCAGGCCAGGGCCCTGCGCAACTCGCTCGTGGTGGCGGAGATTTCTCTCGCCCTGCTGCTGTTGATGGGTGCGGGACTGTTTGTGCGCAGCTTGAGCCGACTCGGTGATGTGAACATGGGCTTCTCTGCCGATCACATCCTGGTGGCCGATCTTCCCGTGCCTCCTGCGGGGGCGGCGCCGGCCGATGCTCATCGAAACATGGATTTCTACGAAAACACCCTGCGTCAGTTGCACAGCCTGCCTGGTGTCCGCATGGCTGCGGCTTCTTCGTTCCTGCCGGTGAGCGGACAGGGCGCGGTGATCCACTTCAACATCCAGGGTCGGCCGCCGCGCAACGCTTCGGAATACATCATGGCGAACTACCGCACCGTGAGTTCGGAGTATTTTCAGGTTCTGCGGATTCCGCTGCTCCAAGGGCGCTGGATTGAGGACTCCGATCGCGAGAAAATGCCGGCCGTGGTGGTGATCAACCAGGCGATGGCGCATGCGTATTTCGGAAACGAATCGCCTCTGGGCAAAAAGCTGCAACTCGGCGCCATCCCCGAAGACGACGTGCCCTGGATGACGGTGGTGGGCGTCGTCGGTAACGTAAAGCAGTCGCTCGTCTCGGACATGCCGACGGAAATGTATGTGCCGTTTCGCCAGGCAAATGAAGTTCTGCCCGTCCGCAACATGTCGTTCGTGGTGCGCACAGAAGTGGACCCGCACGCCATCATTCCGGAGCTGCGAGAGGCGGTCCACAAAATCAATCCCAATCAGCCGGTCGTGCGCATCCGGACGATGGAAGAAAATGTCGCTCAGAACTTCGCGCAGCCACGCTTCCGCACCTTGCTGCTGGTCATCTTCGCAGGAATCGCATTGCTGATCGCGGCGCTCGGCGTTTATGGCGTGATGGCCTATGCGACGGTGCAGCGGTCGGGAGAAATCGCAATCCGCATGGCGCTTGGCTGCAGCGTAGAGCGCATCTTCATGCTGGTCCTGACGGACGGTCTGCGCCTGACCCTAATCGGCGTGGGCATCGGAACGGTGCTCGGGATCGGGCTTGGACGCTGGCTGAAGTCGCTTCTCTTCGGTGTTTCAGCGGCAGACGCCGCATCCATCGCAGGAGCAATCGCCGTCGTAGTGATTGCTGGAGTAGCGGCGTCGCTCATCCCCGCACGGAGAGCCTCCCGCGTAGATGTCATCACGATGATGCGGGAGAACTGAGAGAACAGAAGACCATGAGACAATGTCTCGTGAAAAAGCAATTCAAGCTGAGCCCTAGTCAGATACAGACGCTTGTTACGGGCTACGGATCATGCATCGCTACGGATCGCATTACCGTCGACGGAATGAAAGTCGGATACATGTACCGTGAGCCCCGACGAATGCTGACGATAGCGGATGGCATTTCTTTTCTGGGGATGAGCCGCAGGAGTATGTCGACACCCCTCGCAACCTGGGGATCTACAGCGTGAATACGATCGCCAACTACGACCCTGAAATCACGCTACTGCTCGATATGCCATTCGGCACAGCCTGGGCTCGCGACCAAACTGGCAAATTCGTGCAGGATCGGATTGATCCGATTAAATGATTTGCGGCAAACGCAAAAAGGCCATGCCCGGAGACATGGCTTTTTTCTTTTGAATTTATTGCCGGCGATCACCTAATCTCCCACACAGCCGCCTTCGATACCATTAAATTTGAAAGGCTATGCCTAATCTGTTCATCAAAGCGGTGGGTGGGCTTCTTTACATCTTCGTTGCCGTTTCGGCGTTGATATTCCTTTCAGCATGGACGCTCAATTATTGGCAGGCTTGGACATTTCTCGCTGTCTTCATGATCTCGATATCGGCGATCTTCCTCTATCTTGCAAGATACGATTCGAATCTCCTCGCAAGGCGCGTAAAGACAAGCGAAGAAGAGCAAAGCCAAAAGGTCATACGACTTCTTGTAAACCTCGCGTTCAGTGCGGCGATCGTTGTATCCGCTCTCGATCATCGCTTCGCATGGTCTGCAGTGCCATTACAAGTCATCTTTATTGGAGATGCTGTTGTCCTGCTCGGCCTGCTGATTATCTTTTTTTGTGTTTAAGGAGAACACTTTTACTGCCCAGACTGTCGAAGTCGAAGCAGGGCAGAAAGTCATATCGACTGGCCCCTACGCGATCGTGCGCCACCCCATGTACGTTGGCGGGCTCGTGTTTATGTTGGGTATCCCACTGGCACTTGCCTCGTGGTGGGGTCTTCTTGCGATCGTTCTGATTGCGCCTGCATTGGCCTGGCGGATTCTCGACGAGGAAAAACTGCTTTCAAAGGATTTGCCCGGCTATGCGGAATATCGCAGGAAGGTGAAATATCGCCTGGTTCCGTTCGTCTGGTAGCGGCTAACTTAAAGAATCGAAGTTTCGAAGAAATCGCTGCTCATTTGCGATCCGCATTGCGCGGTTTTGGCAGGTCGGAACTTCTCGCCGATTGAAGGCCCAAACGCAAAAAGCCATGCCCAGAGGCATGGCTTTTTTGCTGAATTTATTGCCGGCGATCACCTAATCTCCCACACAGTCGCCCGTGCAGTACCATCGGCCCAGCGAGGCTTAACTTCCGTGTTCGGGATGGGAACGGGTGATCCCTCGCAGTATGGTCACCGGCAAAGTGAGGCGTTTTAAAGGTCGTGAGGCACGCATGTGCCGGGAGCCCTCAAGCCGAAATCCTGCGCGCTTTTGCGAAGGGTCTGCGTCGCCTTTGATCTTTTGATGGCGCTTGGCGGGTGGTTGCCCGCAGCCTGCCGCGGCGTCTACTTTGTTCCGGATGGTTTCTCCCGGAGGCTCGTAGGAACGCGGACTGCAATCTGGCGCCAAAAAAATTTGCTCAGAGTTTATCTGAATGACACGAAATTGATTGGTCTTACAAGGCTTGTAAGAAGACAGTCCGCTTATTACTGCGCGGAGTTAATTCTATGGACAAGCCGAACGGGCGATTAGTACTGGTAAGCTTCACGCATTACTGCGCTTCTACACCCAGCCTATCAACCAGATGGTCTTTCTGGGCCCTTCAGGGAGATCTCATCTTGGAGCGTGCTTCCCGCTTATATGCATTCAGCGGTTATCACAACCGAACTTCGCTACCCAGCCGTGCCCTTGGCAGGACAACTGGAACACAAGAGGTTCGTCCATCCCGGTCCTCTCGTACTAAGGACAGCCCTCCTCAAATCTCCTACGCCCACAGCAGATAGGGACCGAACTGTCTCGCGACGTTCTGAACCCAGCTCACGTACCGCTTTAATAGGCGAACAGCCTAACCCTTGGAACCTTCTACAGCTCCAGGATGCGATGAGCCGACATCGAGGTGCCAAACCAATGCGTCGATATGAACTCTTGGCATTGATCAGCCTGTTATCCCCGGCGTACCTTTTATCCGTTGAGCGATGGCCCTTCCATACAGAACCACCGGATCACTAAAGCCTACTTTCGTACCTGCTCGACTTGTAGGTCTCACAGTTAACCACTCTTATGCTTTTGCACTCGACGACTGATTTCCAAACAGTCTGAGAGTAGCTTCGCGCGCCTCCGTTACAATTTAGGAGGCGACCGCCCCAGTCAAACTACCCGCCTAACTATGTCCCTCTCCCGGATCACGGGAGGAGGTTAGAATCACAGCACTCGCAGGGTGGTATCTCACCATTGGCTCCACCAAGTCCGAGAACCTGGTCTCAAAGCCTCCCACCTATCCTGCGCAGCAAGAACCATAACTCATAGTTAAGGTGTAGTAAAGGTGCACGGGGTCTTTCCGTCTAGCTGCGGGTAACCGGCATCTTCACCGGTACTACAAGTTCGCCGAGCAACTCGTTAAGACAGTCGTACGATCGTTACGCCATTCGTGCAGGTCGGAACTTACCCGACAAGGAATTTCGCTACCTTAGGACCGTTATAGTTACGGCCGCCGTTCACCGGGGCTTCAATTCAAAGCTTCGCTTGCGCTAACCTCTCCTTTTAACCTTCCGGCACCGGGCAGGCGTCAGCCCCTATACGTCGTTTTCGACTTAGCAGAGACCTGTGTTTTTGTTAAACAGTCGCCGTACGCGCTTCACTGCGGCCCACTTGCGTGGGCGCTCCTTCTCCCGAAGTTACGGAGCCAATTTGCCGAGTTCCTTAACGAGCTTTCACTCGAGCGCCTTTGGATATTCTCCTCGTCTACCTGTGTCGGTTTGGGGTACGGTTCCCTTTGTTCTCCTTAGAGGTTTTTCTCGGCAGCGTGGAATCAGAATCGTAAGCCCCATACGGGACTGTGTTGCACCTCACTGTTAATGACCCAACGGATTTGCCTATCGGATCCAGCTTACGTACAACAACCGCAATAGCCATAGTGCGGCATTCTTATCCTTCTGCGTCACCCCATCGTCAAACGAACATTGGGAGGGACGGAATATTAACCGTCAGTCCATCAGCTACGCCTTTCGGCCTCACCTTAGGGACCGCCTAACCCTGAGCGGATTAACCTTCCTCAGGAAACCTTAGACTTTCGGCGCGGAGGGTTCTCACCTCCGTTATCGCTACTTATGCCGGCAGGGTCTCTTCGCAACGCTCCACCAGTCTTCTCAGTCTGGCTTCACTGCTGTTGAGAATGCTCTCCTACCACGCACACCTAAAAGGTGTGCATCCGCTGCTTCGGTGTACAGTTTTAGCCCCGTTGTATTGTCGGCACCGGACCGCTTGACCAGTGAGCTATTACGCTTTCTTTAAAGGATGGCTGCTTCTAAGCCAACCTCCTGGCTGTCTGAGCGTTCCGACTTCCTTTCCCACTTAACTGTAACTTTGGGACCTTAGCAGGCGGTCTGGGCTGTTTCCCTCTCGACGATGAGGCTTAGCCCCCACCGTCTGACTCCCGGATATGTTGTCACTGGCATTCGCAGTTTGGTTGGATTCAGTAAGCCGGAAAGCCCCCTAGTCCATCCATCTCTCTACCACCAGTGCAATTCGTCCGAGGCTAGCCCTAAAGCTATTTCGGAGAGAACGAGCTATCACGGAATTTGATTAGCCTTTCACCCCTACCCACAGCTCATCCGAGCTTTTTTCAACAAACACCGGTTCGGTCCTCCAGTGGGTGTTACCCCACCTTCAACCTGGCCATGGGTAGATCATCCCGCTTCGCGTCTATTCCTGCCAACTGAACGCCCTGTTCAGACTCGCTTTCGCTTCGGCTCGCTTACGCTTAACCTTGCTGACAAGAATAACTAGCCGGCTCATTATGCAATAGGCACGCGGTCAGACATTCCCTTGCGGGCATAGTCCTCCCACTGCTTGTAGGCACACGGTTTCAGGTACTTTGCACTCCCCTCGACGGGGTTCTTTTCGCCTTTCCCTCACGGTACTGGTTCACTATCGGTCAGAGACTAGTATTTAGCCTTACGGGATGGTCCCCGTGGATTCAAGCAGGGTTTCACGTGCCCCGCCTTACTCAGGTATCCGCTTCGAGTCTGAACAATTTTCGTCTACGCGCCTGTCACGCTCTATGGATCCACTTTCCAGAGGATTCGACTAATTGTCAGATTGGTAACTCTACTGTTGCGGACCCTACAACCCCCGAAACACCGAAATGCTACGGGTTTGGGCTATTCCGAGTTCGCTCGCCACTACTATCGGAATCGAGGTTTCTTTCTTTTCCTTCAGGTACTGAGATGGTTCACTTCCCTGAGTTCGCTCTATCCCACCTATGTATTCAGTGGGTAGTTCCTAGGGTTTGCCTAGGAGGGTTTCCCCATTCGGAAATCTCCGGTTATAACGCCTGTGTGCGGCTTACCGAAGCTTATCGCAGCTTGCCACGTCCTTCTTCGCCTGTCTCTGCCAAGGCATCCACCGTGCGCCCTTAGTAGCTTGACCATAGAATTAACTCCAGCGCAGGGAGCCGAATCACTTCGGTCCTGTCTGTTTGTTATTCCAAGTTATTCGCCTTGAGAGTAACTCAACTACGCTCACGCGTATTCAAGTTACAACTCCTAAAGACACTCTTCTTACTTTGAACACTTGCCTGAGTTATCACTAACTCATTGCTTGTGCTCGGCCTTGTATGTATACGCTCCTCGGAAACTTTCGCCACGCTGCGCGCCTCGCGGCGGACATGCGGCTTTCCGATTTGCGTTACCCAATCAATTTCGTTGTCAAACATCAGATCCTCCCCTGTGTCGAGGAGGACCAGCCCTGAGGCTGTTGAAACCTGCCACGATCCGGAACTGCGGATCGCAGCCTGCTTCCAGGTCGAAGCCCTCTTGATGAAGGCGCCGAACTGGACGCAGTGAATGAGGTTGGTGGAGCTGACCGGGATCGAACCGGTGACCCCCTGCTTGCAAAGCAGGTGCTCTCCCAGCTGAGCTACAGCCCCTTTAAGGGTTGCGTGGCTAAGATGGTGGGCCTGGGTAGAGTCGAACTACCGACCTCACCCTTATCAGGGGTGCGCTCTAACCAACTGAGCTACAGGCCCGCGTTGCGCGCTCCCCCGCCGATAACAGATGCCGGCGGCTCGCCCAAATCTCATTCAATGCTAATGGGTTTCGAGGACAAAGGTTGAACATGCTAAGTGGCTACGCCACTTATGACGATCGTAAGAATTTGCGGCCAGGAAAAGAAGGCTCGTATCGAATTTCCTGCATCATCCGTAAACGGCTGATACAGGATTTGCATGGACACCTATCCGATCGCCGAAGCGACTCCGCCATCGCGGAAGGAATAAGTGTGCCATGTGTTCTCTTTTAGAAAGGAGGTGATCCAGCCGCAGGTTCTCCTACGGCTACCTTGTTACGACTTCACCCCAATCATGAATTACACCTTGGGCGGCTGCCTCCTTGCGGTTGGCTTACCGACTTCTAGTGCAACCCACTTTCGTGATGTGACGGGCGGTGTGTACAAGGCCCGGGAACGTATTCACCGCGGCATTCTGATCCGCGATTACTAGCGATTCCAGCTTCACGTAGTCGAGTTGCAGACTACGATCCGAACTGAGGCCGGCTTTTTCCGATTAGCTCCCCCTCACGGGTTTGCGACGGTTTGTACCGGCCATTGTAGCACGTGTGTAGCCCTGGACATAAAGGCCATGAGGACTTGACGTCATCCCCACCTTCCTCCCCGTTATCCGAGGCGGTTTCGTCAGAGTGCTCAACTAAATGGTAGCAACTGAAGATAAGGGTTGCGCTCGTTGCGGGACTTAACCCAACATCTCACGACACGAGCTGACGACAGCCATGCAGCACCTATATTACGGCCCCTTGCGGGAAAGGAATGTTTCCACTCCGGTCCATAACATTTCGAGCCCAGGTAAGGTTCTTCGCGTTGCGTCGAATTAAACCACATGCTCCACCGCTTGTGCGGGCCCCCGTCAATTCCTTTGAGTTTCAGCCTTGCGACCGTACTCCCCAGGCGGACTGCTTAACGCGTTAGCTACGGCACGGCGGGATTGGGTACCCGTCACACCAAGCAGTCATCGTTTAGGGCTAGGACTACCAGGGTATCTAATCCTGTTTGCTCCCCTAGCTTTCGTGCATCAGCGTCAGTTATGGTCCAGTGAGCCGCTTTCGCCACAGGTGTTCCTCCTGATATCTACGCATTTCACCGCTACACCAGGAATTCCACTCACCTCTCCCATACTCAAGCCCTGCAGTTTCTCATGCAGTCTATGAGTTGAGCCCATAGATTTCACATAAGACTTACAAAACCGCCTACGCACCCTTTACGCCCAATAATTCCGAACAACGCTCGCCCCCCTCGTATTACCGCGGCTGCTGGCACGAAGTTAGCCGGGGCTTCTTCTTCCGGTACCGTCATAATCGTCCCGATCGAAAGGAGTTTACGTCCCGAAGGACTTCATCCTCCACGCGGCGTTGCTGCGTCAGGGTTTCCCCCATTGCGCAAAATTCCCCACTGCTGCCTCCCGTAGGAGTCTGGACCGTGTTTCAGTTCCAGTGTGTCCGTGCGCCCTCTCAGGCCGGATACCGATCACTGTCTTGGTGGGCCATTACCCCGCCAACTAACTAATCGGCCGCGACCCCCTCCTGAAGCGAATTGCTCCTTTGACCCGTAGGTATTATGCGGTATTAGCTAAGGTTTCCCTCAGTTATCCCCCACTCCAGGGTAGGTTAGTCACGTGTTACTCACCCGTGCGCCACTGTACTCATGGATTGCTCCACTTTCTCGTTCGACTTGCATGTGTTAGGCACGCCGCCAGCGTTGATTCTGAGCCAGGATCAAACTCTCGTTTGAAACCTAGTTTGTCTCGCCTTCCCGACGGAGATCGGGTTGGTTTCGACTACGCCCGCGCAATCACTGCTGCGGGCATATTACTTACCTTGTGAGAAGATCAAGCCAAACCTGATCGTTTCTCACGACTGGCACGTTCAACCTTATTGTCAAAGATCCTTGAGAGCGATCCGCCTGAGCGGTGCCCCTTTTGGATCGAGGCCCGGGCTGTTACGCCAAGGTGTCCTCGAACTTATTGCGCCCTGCCAAATTCTCGCTTGCTAGCGGTCATCGGCATTTTTGCGCGAACCTTCTAAACCTATCGAAGTTCCGATGTCATGTCAAGCAGTGATTCTGTGGGAATCAAGCCTGCAACTGTTTCATCTTCGGCAGGCAGGTTTTCCTGCCTATTCGATCGACGTAGCGACGGAGAATTACCCGCCGCAGAAGGTCGCACTGCGCAAAATTTCAAACAGCAACCAGCGATAAATCGCCTCGCGCATTTCGCGCGCACGAAAGGAGTTTTCCTCTCGGGTCATGCAATGGGTTTGTTCTCTGCGGGATTCCCTACAGGGGCTGGATGAGCTCACGCTTCCTATCCGCCCTACGAACCGGCTTCCCACTTCCCCACTCGGGGCAGGCCCAAAGGCCACCGGGAGGCGCCACTGCTACATCTGCAACTTTTCAAGAGTAGCACACGCCACTCTCCAATGCAAATCGCGAATTGCCTTATTCTTAGCGCCGTTTCGCGACTTCCTGAGAATACCAACGGCGAGAGGACGATGCAACCCAAAACGACTGTGGAAAGGAGTCGGGATCTGTGGGAAACACTGCCTCGACCGCACCAGATCAGGGATATCTATCTCCTTACGGCCGCGAAATAATCCCCAGATCCGTCAGCCCATTCACGAAAAACTGCATGGCCAGCGCCACCAGCAGCAACCCCATGATCCTCACCAGGATGCGAATTCCCGTCTCCCCCAGCACCGCCCGCACCCGTCCCGCCCCCGCCAGCACTAAATAGCTGATTAAGCAGGTGATAGCAATCGACCCCAGAACCGCGCCCATCTCCCAGCGAAACATGCTGGGAGCCTGCCCTACCAGCACCATCACCGACGAAATCGCTCCCGGCCCCGCCAGCATCGGAATCCCCAGCGGCACTATCCCGGCATCCTCCTTTGCCGCGCCCTCTTCCGTATCTCCCTGGGCTTCCTGCGTTGGCGAACGCCGCGCCTCCAGCATGTCCAGCCCGATCAGCAACAAAATCAGCCCGCCCGCAATTTCAAATGCAGGCAGCGTAATCCCGAACATCCTGAAGATCAGCTGACCCGCCAGCGCGAAGCTCGTCAGCACGATGAAGCAGGTCAACGCCGCCTTGCGTGCCATTCGCTTCCGGCGCGCCGGATCCACGCCCTGCGTAATCGCCAGAAACGAAGGAATCGCCGCAAACGGGTCGACCAGAAAGAAGATAGAACTGAGCGCCAGCACCGAAAAGCGCACAATGGGCGCAGTGCGGATCTCATGCAGCGCGGCAGCGGCGGGGTTCGTCCATTCGAGCATGGTGTTTCGATTCCCCACACCTCAGCATTGATTCGCCGCTGATTCGTGGATGGTACTAGAGAACAGTAAAGCTCTTAATCCGCCGGTGACCATGCGCATCCTCTACCGGGGCATTCCCTTCGCGCATCACCAGGCGTGTATGGCACCCAGCCTCGCGAGCCGGATCGAGTTCCCGCACCACGTCTGAAAAGAACATCACTTCGCCCGGTTCGCATCCCATCGCCGATGCAATCGATTCATAACTTGCGATTGCAGTCTTTGGACCCGTGCGGGTGTCGAAATAGCCGGAAATCAGAGGCGTCAGATCGCCGAAACTGGAGTGCCGAAACAGCAGCATCTGCGCCGCGACCGATCCCGACGAATAAATCGCAACGTGCGCTGCCGACGACCAGCGCTCCAGCGCATGCGGCACATCGTCAAACAACGTTCCCTTCAGTTCCTCCGTTTCAAATCCCCGTTGCCAGATACGCCCCTGCAGGCTTTTCAGCGCCGTAGACTTGCGGTCGCGATCCATCAGCCAGTTCAGGTAGGGAATCGCTTCGTCCCAGTATTCCGGCGTCGTGAACCTGGGAGCAGTCGGCTCGGTCTCAGCGCCATTTTCATCGGCCAGCATCGTCAAATCTGCGGCAACACCAGGATCGCCGGCGTGCAGCTGCAAAAACCGCTCAAAGTGCGCTCGTGCATAGGGAAACATCTGATCGTAGATAAGCGAAATAGGCGCGACGGTGCCTTCGACGTCCAGCAGAAATAGCTTCGGGGGTTTCGGCTTCGTCATAGGCGAATGCCAGTGGCGGCGCGCGGCCCAAAATATGCGGGACCGAAGCACAGCGGCTGGAAGCCCTGGTCAACGCCGGAGCTGGTATAGTGCGGCGTCCACCCTGTCGTGTCCTGAAACCAGCGAACGGCGCGAATCCGGCGATCTTCACACAGCGCAAACCAGTGCGTGGTGCCGCGCGGCACGCGCAACAGATCGCCAGGACCGACCTCAACCGAAGCGACCCGCCCCGCGATGTTCAGAAAAAAGATGCCGCGCCCGGCAAGGATGAAGCGCACCTCGTCCTCATCGTGCGTGTGTTCCTTGTCGAACTTCGCCAGCATGACATCGAGATTCGGCGTGGCCGGATTTACATCAATGACATCCGCCGTCACATACCCGCCGCGGCGCTTCATCTCTTCGATTTCGCTGGAGTAGGCCGCGAGCACGTCCTCCGCAGAAGCGTCCGCGCCGACGCGATCCAGATTCCAGCGTTCGTAATCGATGCCCAGCGCCGCAAGCTCACTGCGAATCGCCGGCTCACCGTCAATCTTCCGATCCTCTTTGGGGAAACGAAGAACTGCCATCTTCAGCTCCTCGCGAGAGCAAGTGCAGTGATCACGCCCGCTGACTTGCTGACTCGCTTGCCGCGTAGCGGCGCTACCTTGATGCTTTAGTCCTGGAAACTTCTGCTGAATCCTTCAAATGGATGCACCGCCGCAACAGTGTCGACTCATCCCTGCCCAAACAGCCGCCGCCCCTCCACCTCGAAGAGGAATTCGAGGGCCTCCAGGTGACGGCGTGCTTCAGCCACCGATTCACCCCAAGTATAAAGCCCATGTCGACTCAGCAAAACCCCGTGTGCCTCAGGATGTTCACGAAGCACTCTGCCCAGATCGTCCGCAAGTTCCCCATACTCCTGCGTATTCGCAATGATCGGCACCTGCTCCGTATGGTTGTGCGTCGCAACCCCTGCCAGCCCCTTCAGCAGTTCATAGCCGGCAAGCCGGACATGCCCCACGCTCTCGAATCTTCCCGAAAGCAGCGTATTCCAAATCGTATGCACATGCAGAATCGCCCGCGCATGGGCGCGCTCCCGATAAATCACCGTGTGAAGACTCGTCTCCGCCGAAGGCCGGCCGCGTCCCCCGAGCACGCTGCCATTCATATCGATCTCCAGCAGGTCCGCCGGCACAAGCATGCCCTTATCCAGACCTGTTGGCGTAATCGCAATCCGGCTCCCCCACCGCACGCTGAAGTTGCCGCTCGTCGCCGGCACCCATCCCCGCGAATAGCAGCCGCGCGCAGTAGCGCAAAGCTCCTCGATCTCCTGCCTCTCGGAATGTGCCTCTTCGACCATCCGTGAAAGCAGTGTAGCAATCCGATTCCGTAACCAGCGTCTGAATTGAACTTTCAGCTATACTTGGTCCTTCTTCGCGGAGGCAGTTTTGCAGAACCGCAGTTGTTCTCTCTTACCCGCCTTGCTTGCGCTTTTTATCCTGCCGCTCCACTCCCAAAGCAATTCCAATAATGCCCCGCAGAATGCACCTGTGCTGAAAACCACCACGCGCGCCGTGGTCGTCGATATTGTGGTCACCGACAAGAGCGGAGCCGCCGTCACCGGGTTGCAGCGGCGCGACTTTTCGGTTCTCGAGGACGGCAAAAGCCAGGCCATCGACTTCTTTGAAGAGCACACTGCAACGAATGCGACCCCTGCTTCGCTGCCGCAGTTGCCGCCAGATGTCTACAGCAACGAGCCCGCAGTCGCTCCCAACGAAGCCGTCAACGTGCTTCTGCTCGATAGTCTCAACACCGAGGAAGCAGACCAGGCCTACGCGCATCAACAGATCGAGGGTTTTATCGGCAGTCTGCAGCCCGGGATGCGCGTGGCCGTCTACACACTGAACACGCGCCTCAAGCTGCAGCAGGGATTCACATCGGATGGCGCGCTTCTCCGAGCGGCAATCGAGAGCAAAGCCGCAGCCCCAGGAACGACCATCCTCTCGCGCAGCCGGCAGGATGATCTCTTCGACAAGGAAGCTGTCTCCATGGCTGGCGATGCGCAATCAGCAATAGCCGAACAGCGATCCATCCAGCAGTATGCGAGTACGCAGCAGAGCCAGACCGCATCGCTCACGCTCACCACGCTGCAGCAATTGGCTCGCGCGCTTTCCGCCATTCCCGGCCGCAAAAACCTCATCTGGGTCGCAAGTACGTTTCCTGTAGCGCTCTTTCCTGAAGGCGACAACCGCGCACTGCTCACGGCATTCCACGGACACGAGCTGCCTGAAGCATTGCGGGAGACCGTGAGCATCCTCACACGGGCGCGCGTCGCGCTATATCCCGTATCGGCGCGAGGACTCATGGACGATCGCACTATGATCGCGGACTCGAGCGGGCAGCCCAACGGCGATAACTTCGAAACAAATCCGTACAAGGAATCGCCCGCAATCCGTGCGACAGCGGCGACCATGGAGCAACTAGCCACCGATACCGGTGGCCAAGCCGTTTACACCACCAACAATGTCGCCGCTGCCCTCTCCCGCAACATCCAGGACGGCGCCCACTACTACTCCGTCTCCTATACCCCTTCAAACGAAAAGACAGATGGAGCGTTTCGTCGCATTGACGTAAAACTGACCGAAGGCAAATACAAGCTGGCCTATCGGCGCGGCTACTTCGCCGACACCGGATCGACGCCGTCCGCCCAGCAACCCTCCGATCCCCTGGCTCCGCTGCTCGCACCCGGAATGCCCGCCTCAACACAAATCATCTATCGCATGCGCGTCGTCTCCGAGGGCGCTCCAGCAACGGGAGCAGCCAGGGCCGGCGGTAACGCAAAAATGTCCGGCCCCCTCACGCGCACCAAAATGATCTTCCAGATCCCGGCAGACAGCATCAGTTTTGCAAAGTCTGACGGCGGAACCTACGACGCCCGCATCAAGGTTGCCATGGTCGCATACAGTCACGACGGCAAGCCCGTGAACTGGACCGGCGGGGTCATGTCGTTGAAACTCAGCGATGCACAATACGCCCGATCCCAACAAACCGGAATCGCCGCACCCATGGAAATCGATCTGCCCGCGGCAGCCGTTTCTCTCGCCACCGGCATCTTCGACATGAATACGCAGAGAGCAGGAACTCTGCAGATCGCTGTGAATACCGCTTCGGACGCCCCCGCGCCCCCCGCGCAGTGATCTCTCTTTTCGCGACTGCACCCGCGTCGCCGCTCTACAATCGTTCTTTGCTCACTGAATCTCAACGCGAACGCTTCAACGTGGTTCTCGTATCGCCGCGGAATCCACTGAACATCGGTGCCGTCGCCCGCGCCATGGCGAACTTCGGATTCATCCACATGCGCGTCGTGGCCCCGTACGAACCCCACTGGCGCGAAGCCCGCTCCGCCGTTGGCGCGCCGCAATTGCTCGCCAATGCACAAGAATCAAACTCACTGGCCGAATCAATCCGCGATTGCACCCTCGTCCTCGGAACCGGCACCCTCACCCATCGCAAACCGGAACAGCCCGCTGTGTCCCTCGATCAACTTGCTCCACTGGTGGCCGAATCCCTGCACCGGGGCGAACGTATCGCGCTCATCTTCGGACCTGAGAAGCACGGCCTCACCCGCGAAAACCTCTCCTGGTGCAACTACCTCGTCGAAATTCCAACAGACCCGCGCCAGCCCTCCATGAACCTGGGACAGGCCGCAGCGGTCTGCCTTTACGAACTCGCAACGCGAATCGAGATTCCCGTCGACAGTGTTGACCTGCACAAGAATGCCGAAGAACCCGCGCCCGCTTCGGGAAACCTTGATGTCCTGGCCGACCTGATTGAAGAGGTCATGATCGCCGCCAACTACTCCCCAAAAGCCATGCAGGCCGCCAATCGCCATGATCTCCGGCTCATGTTGAGGCGTCTACACTTCAATGCGGCAGACATCCGCCGCGCGCTTGGACTTTTCCGGCGCATCCTGTGGCGGCTTAAGCGCGGCCACCGTCCGTAACGTTACATTTGATGGATCAGTCACTTACAAAACGCGGACATCCTTTCCTCTTGCGATCACAATCTTGATAGATTGGGCAAGACGAAAGGTGGCCGGATGCGTAAGTTCATCGACGCTCTTCGAGAAGTGCGGCTTCATTTAGAGAGCACTTGTTTTTTCAGGGCAGCATGCGGGGTCGCCGTGCTTTCTGCGATCGGCATGAGCGCCCCCTGCCAGTCTCCCGCCCCAGATCAATCCCCTGCGGCAACTCAAGCGCCCGCTCAATCAACACCGGCATCTCAGCCCGAAGCAAATATCTCCTCCCAACCCACCCAATCGGATGCACCCACCCCTCCCCCAAAAAATCCCGTCCTGAGCCATGGAGCATTCACGGTCCACACCGTCGCCGGCGAGATCAAAGAAGATCAGTTGCGGCAGTTGCTGGTAGGCAAGACCATGTATCTCCGTGCCGGGTATCAGGACAACAATCTCGAATTTGATGAGCACGGGCGGTTGCTGGGACATTCGCCGATGGGCTCCTTCACGCTGAGTCAGATTCAGATCAACAAGGTAAAGCTCTCGAAGCACAAGCTTGAACTGGTCGGAGACCGGTATGCGCTTCATTTTCTCGGTGCCGCTCCCTACGAAGATCCAACTGCAGCGACAGACAGGGTAAGGATCACCCCAAAGAAGAAATCCGTACGCATCTCGTTCGTCCACGAAGAGGTCGAAAAGCCGAAAAAGAAAGACAAAAGCGAAAACAAGAAGCATAAGCGTCACGCGAAGAACGAAGACACTGAAACCGCCAACAATCAACCGACAACTTCAGGCTCCAACGTCTCCGATTCAATAAGTTCCTCTGCGCCCGGCGATCATCCATCCGACAAGAAAGGCGCAATGGCCGCGTCTGAGGCCCAGTCGTCTCAGTTGCTGCTCAGCGCGCTGGATACCGTCTTCTCAGTCGGAATTGATGAGCGCATGATCGCAGCCATGCCGGAATTCTGGAAGCTCTACTACCAGGCTGCCGCAGAAAAGACTGATTACAAGCCAACCGAACCGGGAGTCCTGCGTGAGGGCGCGGTCGACCAGAAGGCCCGGCTGATTTCGGCGCTCGATCCACCGTCGAATGAGTACGCGCAGGCCAACGGTGTTGCCGGCATCGCCTTGTACCATGCCGTAGTTGGCCCCGATGGCAAGGTTGAAGAGGTCGTCGCAGGCCGGCCCATCGGCTTTGGCCTCGATGAAAGCGCCGCGCAAACCATTCGCAAGGCAATCTTCCAGCCCGCGATGAAAGATGGCAAGCCGGTTCCCGTAGCGCTGGATCTTGTGGTGTCGTTTCGAATCTATTCGAAGCTCACTTCGCAGGCCGACCCATCCGACACCAGCCGAAAGCCGGCAGCACCGGTGCTTCCTGGGCTCTACACCGTCGAGGCTGAGACCGCACAGGGATCGAACCCCAAAAACTGACCGGATCGCGAGCTACAATCCACCTTCGCCGGCTGCCGCAGCGTGCTCCGGCTCCCAAAGCTCAATCCGATTGCCTTCCGGGTCCCAGATCCACGCAAAGCGCCCATATCCATAGTCCTCCCGGTTCGGGTCGATACGCACTCCCGCGCTCGCAAGCTTGCCAAGCAACTCATCCAGATTGTCCACGCGAAAGTTGACCATCGCCTGCTGCGATCCCTCGCCAAAATACTTAGTGCTTTCCGGAAAATGTGCAAACACCGTCATCCCCATCGATTCCGGACCATCAAAGGCCAGCGACCCGCCGTCCTGCGATGGAATCCCCAGGTGCTCCGCGTACCACGCTGATAGCTTTACCGGATCGCTGGCCTTCAAAAACACGCCCCCGACTCCCACCGCTTTCGCCATCGTTATTCCTCCTGCTGGATGATCTGCTCCAGCCTTGCCTTATGCTTGGCCCGGCGGCCGGTTCGCGGCGTATCTTCAACAACACGCGCAGGCTTTGGCTGACCCACGAGCTCGCGGGCGTTTGCCTTTACGGCCTTCGTGGCCGAAAATTTCCCTGGTTTGCGCTTCGTCATTGCAACGTCGAGTATGGAGTAAGTCAAGCCTGATTGGCTACACCTCTCAAAAAAGATTTGTGAGGCCGGCTCCAAAAGATGTTCATGCATCTTTGTTCAGCCAGGCGCTTGCCGCAAAAACAGCGTTATGGTTTTTGCAGCGTCCCTGGCCGCGGATCGCGGCCTTTCGATTCAGGAGGTCATGGCTGCGGAAGTGGCGGCGGGTTCGACACGGGCTCTGCGACGCAGAACGGCAGCGGAAATGAGAGTGATAATCAGGCCCACGGGCAGCGGCTCCATAAAGGTGTAGGCCATGTTGACGAAGGGGTTCTGATAGAGCTGTTGAGAGTGTTGTATGTCCGCAACCTTCGCGGCCGTTGTAGCAGGATCAAGCCCGGCGGACTGAACCTTATGAATCTGCGCGGCGAAATAGCTGTCCATGAAGTGGGGCATGAAGTTGAAGTAGAGGACCTCCCACGTGGCAACGTAGCAAACGGTGGTGATGAGCGTGATAAGGATGCCGCAGGCGAAGGCGCGTCCGAAGGAGATTTGTCCCGCCAGGGTGTTGTCGCGGTAGCTGCGGATGCCGAAGTAGACCAGCAGGAACGACGCCACCATGATGGTGTAGCCAAGCATCATGCTGTGGCCGGAGCCAATCTTCTTGGCCAGAAGAAGCGAACTGTCCATGAGGACAGAGATCATGACGCCGGAGATAAGGCCGAAAGTGAAAACAGTTCTCTTCATGGCTGGCTCCTTGAGATGAGGCTCCTGTTTCGAATCATGCGCGGGTGACGATGAAGTCACAGTGCAGGGTTTCGAGGCCGGATGTCGTCACCCTTTCGAATGATTTTTCGAGAGATTGAGCGGAAATCGTTCTTTCGAGTGACGTAGTTGCCCGAAGGGCGTCCGCCTGGACGGCCAGTCCTCAAGGCAGCAGGCCCAGTTCTTTGCCGCGCCGGACGGCCTGGGTGCGGCGGGCCGCTCCCAGCTTGTCGAAAGTGCGGGCACAATGGGTCTTGACGGTGTTTTCTGAGACAAAAAGCTGTGTGGCGATCTCGCGATTGCTGAAGCCGCGGGCGATCAAGGTGAGAATCTCGAGTTCGCGTGCCGTAATGCCGGTGGCCTGCTGCTGCGCTGTGTTGGGAGCGAAACCTTCGCGCGCAGGAACTTCCGCGGGGACAAGCACTTCCTTCACCACCACCGTTTCCCGAACGATTTCGCGAATGCCGGTTTCGCCGCCGCGCGTGATTCTGAGGCCGAGCCAGATGCCGAAGGTCGCGAAGAGGATGGCGACGAGCGCCCCGTAGAGTTCGACGGAGTGCTCGATGATGACGAAGCGATACTCGGTGTATTGGAGGATGGCGATGAGGACGCCGCCGACGAGACCGAAGATGAGGGCGTGGCGCTTCATGATCAGGGTTGTGAAGCAGTATAACCAAGGCGAGGAAGTGCAGATTCACCGGCCAGAATGAAATCGCCATCTGTTTGAGGCAGTACCCCAAGTCGAGATTACCAATGACAAGGCGAACGATTACTAAAGAGGGGACATGATCGCCTCTTCCCATTGGACAGTCGTAAGAAAATTGTCTAGGGTCGGAGTCAGTCCAGCTTGAGTTGGTTGGGTGTTGCAGGGTGAATGTGCAAAAGGGCCGCGCGCAAGCGCGGCCCTTTTTGCGTGGGGCGTGCGTCGCACTTGAGAGCTTTGCTTTCTCGCCCCGCCGTCTCAGTTGCAAGATGGCGAAAACCTGCTCTGGGCAGTTGCTTTCCCACCCAGGCGCACGTTCAATGCGCGACCGGCGCCAGAGGATTAAGATGAATGAGTTCGGGCCAGAGTGGAAGCGCCTGGAATCTTTATCTGCGAGGCTCTCTCGGGATCAGCTTATCTGGCAGGGCTCATTCGCTGAAGTGGAGAAGCGCCGGAAATGGAAGAACGAGAGTTTTTCAACGAGACCACGGAGACACGGACCCATATGCTGACCTGTCCCAAATGCGGACAGCCCGGCGAGTACAAGGTGACCTGGGTGGTTCGGCGCAAGCGGCCTCAACTGCCGCGCAATGCCGACGAGCGCGATCGGGCCCGATTCGCCAAGGCGCAGTCCTACATGGTGCGGCGCGATGACAAGCTGAGCTGCATCAATGTCCGCTGCCGCAAGCCCTTTGAGATTACTTCTCTCCAGACTCTGGCTTTCCTGAACGAATAGTCGATGCGATGAAAAATCCCGCTCCCATACCGCTGGCGCGAGCCCCGCGGCATGTGATTGAATCGAAACAGTGAGCGGCACAGGCCCGGAGGCCGATCGGTGCCCCGCAAGGAGACAGAATCCAATGGCGAATTCGCTGCTTCCCCCTGAAGAACGCAACCTGACCCCCGACCAGGTGGAGGCGCTGGACAAACGACGCGAGTGGGGGCATACGCTGCTCGTCATCGCCGGCCAGTTCGCCGTCATCGCCACAGTTTTGCTGCTCTGGGTCGGTCAGGACCTGACCTATTCGCCGGGATGGGTTCATCCCATGGCCTACTACTTCGCCATCGCGATCACCCTCGTCGTCGTGCTCGGCATCACGGGAATGATCTTGCGGTCCGGAACCCCTCGAATCGACTGACTCTCCCAAAATCAGCTTCTCTTCCCCAAGCGAGCCGGCCCCCTGCGCCGGCTCTCGTTTTTGTCCGCCTGCATACCTCGAGAAAACGGTATAGCCTGAAGGTGTACAGATGGCTTCCGCTTCCCCAGTCGCACCCTCGCAAACCTCCTCCCGCCGGCTCATCGACAGCCATGGCCGCGTGATCCACGACCTGCGTGTCTCCATCACCGACCGCTGTAATTACAAGTGTGTCTACTGCAGAACGGGCGAGTTGGGAGCCCAGTATCCCGAACTGGCGATCGAAGATTACCTGCGGCTGATCAAGCTCTTCGTCAATCTCGGTATCGAAAAGGTGCGCATCACCGGAGGCGAGCCGCTTCTGCGCCGTGGCCTCATCGAACTCATCGAGCAACTCGCCCGCTTGCGCACCCTGGCCGGCGAACCGCTCGACCTGGCGCTGACCACCAACGGGCACCTGCTCGACAACCTCGCGGCTCCCTTGAAAACCGCGGGGTTGAATCGCGTCACCGTGAGCATGGACGCCGTCGATGCGCCGACCTTCGAACGCATCACGCGCGTTCCCGGCAGCTTCAAAAATGTGCTTGCCGGCATTCGCGCCGCCCGCGTCGCTGGCCTCACACCCGTCAAAGTCAACTGCGTCCTGCTGCGCGGATTCAACGACGATCAGTTCGAGGCCTTCGCCCGCTTCGCCCGCGAAGAAGATGTCGTGGTGCGCTTCATCGAGTTCATGCCCCTCGAAGAAGGCCGCCTCTGGACCCCGGAAATCGTCGTTCCCCTCGCCGAGATCGTTGCCCGTATCGGACGCGAAATGCCACTCGTGCCCGTCCCGCCGCGCGAACCCAGCGAGACTGCCCGTCGTTATACGTTTCCCGACGGCGTCGGCGAAATCGGAATTATCGCGCCAGTCAGCCAGGCGTTCTGTGGAGCTTGCAGCCGCGTGCGCCTCACCTCCGACGGAAAGATCCGGACATGCCTGTTTTCACAGATCGAACACGATCTCTATGGAAGATTGCGCGCCGGAGAAGACGAGACCTCACTGTCGGATTACATTGTGAAGACTATCTACGGTAAGGAAGCACGCCACCACATCGGCGAACCCGCATTCCTGAAACCGTCGCGCTCCATGGTCCACATCGGCGGTTGAACCCCAAATATCCATCACCGGTAACTTTAGTACATGCCGACATGGACTAAAGAAACTATTCATGCGCGATTTGAACATGCGCGTGTGACAGAATTCACATCAGATGAAACCGCTTCCCTTTTCGCACCAAAATGAATGAACTGACTGAAAATCGAATTCCCCTCGACGACCTGATGGTCTTCCACCAGCTAGCGCGTTCGCTCAATTCCAGTTTCGACCTCGACACCATCCTCCGCACGATTCTCGACCAGATGGAACGCATCATCACGGCGGACATGTGGACCCTCCTGATGCTGGACGAACAGCGCCAGGATCTCTATTACGCCATCGCTTCGGGAAACGCCGAAGGCGCCTTGCGCGATCTGCGCGTGAAGATGGATGAGGGAGTCGCAGGCTGGGTCGTTCAGCACGGTGAAACACTCATCGTTCCGGAATCAGAAGATGACGATCCCCGTCTGCAGCAGACGCTCGCCGCAGACAGGCACCGCGTGCGTTCCGTCATCGCGATGCCGCTGCGCGGCCGCAAAGGCGTGCATGGCGTGATTGAAATTCTCAATCCGCGCTCCAGCGAGATGAGCGATTACACCATCGCCTTCCTCCACATCCTCTGCGATCACGCGGCCATCGCCATCGAAAATGCACGCGACGTGGCACGCATTCAGCAACTCACCATCACCGACGACGCAACCGGACTCTACAATGTTCGGCACCTCTATAAAACGCTGGAGCACGAGTTGGAACGCGCCCGCCGCCTCCAGCACCCCGTGAGCCTGGCCTTCATTGATCTCGACCGATTTAAGCTCGTCAACGACATTCACGGCCACCTCATCGGCAGCGAACTCCTCGCGCGCGTAGGAACCCGATTGAAACAGCTCAGTCGCGAAAGTGACAGCTGCTTCCGCTATGGCGGCGATGAGTTCGTCATCCTGATGCCCGAGACCTCCGCCACCGAAGCGCTCGCTCTGGCGACAAGCATTCACGCGGAGCTGACCAACACCCAATTCCGCATGAGCAACGGACTGGACCTGACCGCGAGCGCAAGCGTTGGCCTCGCCACCTGCCCGCCCGAAAACCCCGCGGTCCACGCGATCATCGGCGCCGCCGACGCCCGCATGTATGAAGTAAAAAGCAATGGTCGAGGCAAAGTCCGCGGCCTGTGACGCAACTCCCGCCCTATTCGGATACCAGCACGAACCCCGGGTGCCCCATCCAAGCTCCGCTTGGGTGGGAAAGCATGATTCCAACTAGCCGCAATATCTCACAGGCACTCATTTTGTGAGGAGCTGGGAGCGTAGGCGAGTATGGCGCGGTGCAATTTCGTGTTTGTCGATGGTTGCCGATTGTGGGTGCGAAGTCTGGGTAGCTCCGCGATCTAGTTTGCGCATGGATTCGCCCTCGATGGGGAATGGAAGGAAAAGAGTTACGCCGGGGACGGAATGTGAATTTGTGTGGGTTACAGAAAAGCTCAGCAGCGCAGATTGAGGAAGGCTTGGGCGTAGATGTCTTTCCAGGGGTAGGCGGAGCTGAGCTGGAGCAGCACGCGGCGCACGCTGAGCCGCACGATAGCGCCGATCTTAAGCAGCTTCAATCGGATCGTATCCACCTGGGCCTCGGCCCAGGCAGTGGCTTTCAGTCCCAGCCGGCGCAGTGCTTCCATCAAGGTGTAAGCCAGGGCGGAGAAGTAGAGACGCAGCTGGTTGCCTTTCATCTCGTCGGTGGAGAGCCGGTCGGCGAACAGGCACATCTGCTCCTTGATGCGGTTCTCCATCTCTCCTCTTGCGCAATAGAACTTTTCGTATAAGTCCTGCGCGACCCACTGCTCAGCGGTTAACGAAGTGACCACGAAGCGCGGGTTCTCGCCCTTGTCGAGATATTCGGCCTTGGCTACTACGCGGCGTGCGCAGGACCAGCTCTTGTGGGTCTGGTAGCTGAACTCGGCGAAGATGCGGGCCGCCTTGCCGCTGCTCCGATGCAGCATCTGGGCCTGATGCATCTGGGCGCCGATGATCTCTGCCAGCCGTTTGTTGCGCGCCAGGCCGAACACGTAGTCGACATGATGGTGCTCGCACCAGCCCATCAGCTCTTCGCGGCAGAAGCCGGAATCAGCTCGCAGTACGATGCTCACCTCAGGCCAGCGCTGCCGCAGTTGCGTCACGATGCGGCTGACCTCATCAAGCGAACCGGCAGCCCCATCCTGGTTGGCCGGCCTCAGCCGCGCGCACAGCAACTGGTCACCGGCAAAGATGTACAGCGGCAGATAGCAGTAGCTGTCGTAATAGCCGTGGAAGAACCGCTCCGGCTGATGGCCGTAGAGCGGGATATCGGTCGCATCCAGATCCAGCACCACCTGGGCTGGAGGCGCGGCGTGCGACTCCAGATAGAGGTCCGTCAGCAGACGGTCCATCGACTCGGTCGAATAACTGATCTTGTGATAGCGCTTGCTGCGGCCGGTCAACTCCAGCCGGTTCAGCGTGCTCTTGCCGGCCAACGGCTCATCCAGTTCCCGCTTGCCGCTCAAAAGACCCAGCAGCGGATCCGAGCGCAGCTGCTCGTGATCGCAGAGGTCTTCATAACCCAGCGCCAAACCATAGATACGCTGCGCCAGCATCTCCGACAACTTGTGTTTGACCAGCAACGGCGCGCGGCCATCAAGGAAACAGCCCGACAGCCGACCCAAAAGGTTGATCCGGCGATCTGCCTCCCGCAACAGAAGTGCCCCGCCATCACTCGATACCCGCCCCGCTGTGAACTCGGCCTGTACACGACGTGAAAAATGGGCTGTAAATGAAAACGATTCTTGGATACACTCTGTCATTAAAGGCCGTTCCTTTTTGTGCATTTGGCTACGTCTCGACAACGCAGTTATGCCATGAAAACAGCGGCCTTTTGCTATTTATTTTTCTCCCTGACTTTACTCATCGTATAGCTCCGTGAGAAATCACGGCTAGCCGCATTTTCATGGTCTTGGATGTCGCGCAGCGACATCGATCGCTTTCGGCTTTTGCTTTACCCGATGCGACTCGTCGCCAGCAGCACTACCATCGCGATCATTTGTCGATTTGCTTCTCCGCCAGCTTCTCCAGCTGTTTTCGCCAGTCCAGCGACTCCACAAACGGCCGCGACTCCCGCCAGTTGGCCTCGACAATCACGTGCAATTCGAGATAGACCCGCGTTCCCAGTAGCGATTCAATCTGCTTGCGCGCGCCTGTCCCGATCTCTTTCAGCTTCGATCCGCCCTTGCCAATCAGGATCGCCTTCTGCCCGTCGCGCTCACAGTAGATCGCCGCTGCAATGCGCGTGAGCGGCAATCGGGCCGGTGGCTGCCCTTTCTTGCGCGGAGGTGCCGGCGGTTCGGCCTCTTCAAACTGCTCGATCACGACCGCCGCAGCATATGGAACCTCTTCGCCGGTATCTACAAGGATGCGCTCGCGAATCAGTTCCGCCACCATGAAGCGCATGGGCTGATCCGTGTACTGGTCCTTCGGGTAGTAGCGCTCGCCCACAGGCAGCGCATCGACAATCTTCCGGACGAGAAGTTCAAGCCCATCGCGTTTACGCGCACTGACCGGAATCACTTCCGCAAACTTGTATTGCTTCGTCAGCGTCTCGATCAGCGGCAACAGCACATCCTTCGCAACAAGATCGATCTTGGTAAGGACGAGGAAGACCGGGCAGTCGAGCCCTCGAATCAGCGAGTACAAAAACTCGTCTTCACTTGCCCAGTTGGGCTTGCCATGCTGATGCGCTTCGGCCGGTTCTCCGGCGGCCTCCAGTTGCACGCGGCGGCTGGCGTCCATCAGCACCAGGACCACATCCCGCGTCTCCAGCGCCTCGTGCACTTCCTGCAACATCCGGCGATCAAGATGCGATGAAGGTTTGTGCACGCCCGGCGTATCGACAAAGACGACTTGCGCCGCGGGATGAACCTTTTTGCGCGCGGCTACTTCCAGCACGCCGATGATCCGGTTGCGCGTCGTCTGCGGTTTGGCCGTGACAATGGCGACCTTCTCGCCCGTAAGGGCGTTCATCAACGTGCTTTTGCCGGCATTCGGCCGGCCGAGAATGGCAACAAATCCAGATTTCAATTGGCAACTCGCTCCTGAATGAGTGTATGACATCAGCTCTCGCCAGGAGTTTCGGATCGAGTCATTCCCTCGTCCCCTATGTCCCCTCGGTCCCTTGTTCCCCGCTCTTTACGGCAGCGCCGTCGCCTCTTCGCGAGCTGGGGGAAAAATCCGCAGCCGGTCAACCCGGCGGTCGGTGGATGCAACCACCTGGATACGCAGGCCGCTGTGTTCCAGCAGTACAACCTCCCCCGGCAGCGGAATGCGGCCTTCCACTTCGCTAACCAGCCCGCCCAATGTTGTGGCTTCGTATTTTTGATCCACATCGACTTCGCCGCCGAACAGGTGCTGCAATTCATCCACCGGAAAATCGCCTGGGACAACCCACACGCCCCCTGGCTCGCGCTGCGGATCGTTCGTATGCGATTCCTTCTCGTGTTCGTCTCGAATGTCGCCGACAATCTCCTCGAGAAGGTCTTCGATGGTGACGAGGCCCGACACTCCTCCATACTCATCGATCACGATGCGCATGTGCTGCTTTTCCCGCTGCATCTCGCGCAAAAGCTCATATCCGCGTTTCGTCTCCGGCACAAACACCGCCGGATGCTGGATGCTTGCGACTGTCTGGGTCCGCGCTTCCTCATCGGCAATCTGCAGCAGATCGTGCGCGAATGCGATTCCAGTGACAGAGTCCAGCGTTCGCTCGTAGACCGGGACACGCGAATAATTGTGCTCTTTGAGCAATTCGAGAAAACGCTCGAGCGTAATCGATTGGGGAACGGCAAAAACCTGGGGGCGCGGCGTCATCACTTCGCGCACCAGCTTGTCGCCAAATTCAACCGCCGAGCGCACCAGCTCGCGATCGCTCTCTTCGAGGATGCCTTCTTCTTCCCCAGCCTCGAGCAGCGACTCGACATCGGGTGCGGCTTCTTCATCTTCATCCACTGGCTTTTCCGCTAGCGACGCCACCGAGAAAAAGAATCGAATGACAGCCGTAATCGGCGTCATCAACCACAGCAGCAGCCGGATGGGCCACACCAGCCGCGCCGCCCAGCGTCCCTTGGTATGCGTAAACAGCAAGGAAGGCAAAATCTGGTTGCAGAATATGACGGCCAGCAGGACTACCATCACAGCCTGCGCGATCTCGGGATAGCTGGGCCGCCCGCCGTGCGGCGCTCGATCGAACAGCACCGCGCCAATGGCCAGCGCAAATACTGCAAGCGTAAGTTGCTGCAGCACCGTAGCGCACATTGCTGCATGATCGCGGGTGAGTCCGATCAATGGCTCGATCTTCTCTTCCCAGTGGTCGAGATTGTCCTGCACCTCGCGGGGAAGAATTTTCCCGAATTCCGAATACATGCGGCTTATATATGCGGCAAAGGTGTCCACCAGCGCCACAATCACCAGAAGAATGATGGTGATCCCGTTCATCCGCGCTTTCCTTTCGAGATTCTGCCATTCCCGCCCGCATTCGCCCGCTCAATCAGCCCATGAGGAAGACGAAGATCGGTGCGAAGCTTCCGCTCGCGGCGCGCCATCTGGCCCGCGTCCGCTTCGTGGTCGTATCCAGCCAGATGCAGCAATCCATGAAGCATCAGCACCTTGATTTCGATGGCCAGGGAATGCCCGCGCTCCTCGGCCTGCCGGCGCGCGGTGGGGATACTGATCGCAAGATCGCCGGCGATCTTCAGCGGGCCGCTTTCTACCGCAGGAAACGAAAGCACGTCTGTAGCCTTGTTCTTCCCGCGGAACTGCCGGTTCAGTCGCCGGATGGCCGCGTCCGTGGTGAGAAGTACCGAAACCTGCCCGCGCAATTTCACCGCTGCCTGGGCGTCACGCAAAAAGCGCGCGAGCGTCTGCCGCGACGGAATGCGTTGACCCCGTAGGGTGGCCGATTGGCTGGTGTTTCCAGACCTCTTGGGCAGCTTTGCCCGCAGGGAAAGGTCGGAGTCCAGTTCTGGGTCGAGAAGGATCATCGTGCGCGAGGCCGCCATAGCAGCGGCCCCGTGTCTCTACTATTTTACGCGAACGGCCGAATTACTGCGGTTTTTGCCGGTGCGGCTCAAAGCACGGGGGCCAGTTTTGCAACCACCCCGTCGCCATATTCAATATCTTTCTCCGAAAACTGCCCCTTGCGGGAAACCGGATTGAAGTTCAAGAAGACTTCGCTTTCATCATCTCCATTACCGAGGAAGATCTTCATTGTCGTCCAATTTCCAGCGGGTTCAGAGGAGAAACCGCCCCCCTTAGCTCGCGAATTATGGTCGCCCAGGATGACATAGTCGAACGTCAACCGGGACGCTCTTTGAACATGTGCGGGGAAGTGTTTTGCTTCCAGAGCTGTTTGGAGCGCAGCGAGAAAGGCGCTCGCGTCAGATCCGGGTACCGCCAGAATGGCCCCTCGGCCGGACGACATCTTCAAGCTCACACCTGTTTCCGGTTTCATTCGAGTTTGGGGGCTCATTTCAATCGTAAATCTGGCGGTCTTGCCCTTATCGGAATAGGTCGCGAGCCAACGCTGTGACCCGCCAGCAGCCGGCAGGGGTGAGATGTCGAATCCAACAGAATTCGGATCGCTGAGATACGGTTCGACCGCATTGTTATCCTGAGTAACCGAGAGCCGCTTGCATCCAAACGCGCAAAGTAGAAGGGCTCCCGTGCAAAGAATGGAGACGAATCGGATCATCGACGCAAAGCGTAACATACCCTGGCGTCGAGATCCGCTTCGAATCCCTTCATTGTGGTTTTGCCGGGTGCGATGCTTGCTGTGGCGCCTGCTGCTCGGCCGGAGGCTCCATCGCTTGGCCCATGTTCAGCGGCAATTCCTGCTGCTGCGGCTTGGTCGCCTCGTAGGCCCGCACAATGCGCTGCACCAGCGCGTGACGCACCACATCCCCGTCGGCAAAGTGACAGAACGAAATCCCCTCCACCCCGTCGAGCACGTTGATCGCGTCCAGCAGTCCGGACTTTCGCGGATTGGGCAGATCGATCTGCGTAATGTCGCCGGTAATCACGGCTTTCGAATTGTTGCCCATGCGGGTCAGAAACATCTTCATCTGCTCGATGGTGGTGTTCTGCGCCTCGTCCATGATGATGAACGCGTCGTTGAGCGTCCGGCCGCGCATGAACGCCAGCGGCGCAACCTCGATGACATTCTTCTCGAGCATCTTGTCAACCTTCTCAGGATCGAGCAGGTCATAGAGGGCGTCGTACAGTGGCCGAAGATAGGGATCCACCTTCTCCTGCAACGTGCCGGGTAAAAAGCCAAGCCGCTCGCCCGCTTCAACTGCCGGACGCACCAGCACAATGCGGCTCACTTTTTTGGCATTCATCGCGGCGACAGCCATAGCCACGGCGAGATAAGTTTTGCCGGTACCCGCCGGACCCACGCCAAACACCATGTCATTCTGCTCGATGGCCTCAATGTATCTGCGCTGGTTGAGCGAGCGCGGCTGCACTGTGCGCTTCACGCCCGCCGAACGCGCCTTGCCGGCATCGGCAAGAGAACGCAGCGTCGTCGCCGGATCGGCCACGATCAGGCGCAGCATTCCATTCAATTCGCCATTGTGCGGATTGATGCCCTGGCGCCGCAGAGCCTCAAAGTCCTGAAATATTCGCTGGACTCTGCCGACCGCTTCGTCTGGCCCTTCCACGTGCACGGCGTCCGATCGTAAATCGATCCTGACACCTAGTGAATCCTCCATCAGCCTGAGGTTTTCATCGCGGGTCCCGAATAGGGGCTCAAGATTGGGCGTGATCTCCAGAGCAGCTTTCAGATTGCCTCCATAGGCCCTGCCTTATAGGCAGAAATCGCCTGTTGATTTGATGATTGCATCGGTGTAATAGGTGGAGTGCAAGGACAAATATTTGCAGATTGTGAAGCGAAGCCCGGGGTCCCCGACGATAGGTCTTTGTCGCTGGGGCGCAAGATGCGCACCTGTTCGCGACCGTTTTGAAGAACTTTCGTGTTGGCGCGGGCAACCAAGGGTCGGTGTATGGGGAGAGAGTAGCGCCGGTGGCAAATTCCGTCAATCCCACCACACATTAAGATTGATGCAATTAGTCACCATCTGGATACCAGACCCAGCGGCATCGCCAACTCTGTAATCCCACCAGCGGCCGTCATTCTGACAAACGGAGCCTTAAGCGAACAAGAGGCCCCCATCAGCGACTGTCATTCTGAACCAACGGGGCCCCGAACGTACCAGGGGCCCTAGCCGCAATATCTCACAGGCACTCATTTTGTGAGGAGCTGGGAGCGTAGGCGAGTATGGCGCGGTGCAATTTCGTGTTTGTCGATGGTTGCCGATTGTGGGTGCGAAGTCTGGGTAGCTCCGCGATCTAGTTTGCGCATGGATTCGCCCTCGATGGGGAATGGAAGGAAAAGAGTTACGCCGGGGACGGAATGTGAATTTGTGTGGGTTACAGAAAAGCTCAGCAGCGCAGATTGAGGAAGGCTTGGGCGTAGATGTCTTTCCAGGGGTAGGCGGAGCTGAGCTGGAGCAGCACGCGGCGCACGCTGAGCCGCACGATAGCGCCGATCTTAAGCAGCTTCAATCGGATCGTATCCACCTGGGCCTCGGCCCAGGCAGTGGCTTTCAGTCCCAGCCGGCGCAGTGCTTCCATCAAGGTGTAAGCCAGGGCGGAGAAGTAGAGACGCAGCTGGTTGCCTTTCATCTCGTCGGTGGAGAGCCGGTCGGCGAACAGGCACATCTGCTCCTTGATGCGGTTCTCCATCTCTCCTCTTGCGCAATAGAACTTTTCGTATAAGTCCTGCGCGACCCACTGCTCAGCGGTTAACGAAGTGACCACGAAGCGCGGGTTCTCGCCCTTGTCGAGATATTCGGCCTTGGCTACTACGCGGCGTGCGCAGGACCAGCTCTTGTGGGTCTGGTAGCTGAACTCGGCGAAGATGCGGGCCGCCTTGCCGCTGCTCCGATGCAGCATCTGGGCCTGATGCATCTGGGCGCCGATGATCTCTGCCAGCCGTTTGTTGCGCGCCAGGCCGAACACGTAGTCGACATGATGGTGCTCGCACCAGCCCATCAGCTCTTCGCGGCAGAAGCCGGAATCAGCTCGCAGTACGATGCTCACCTCAGGCCAGCGCTGCCGCAGTTGCGTCACGATGCGGCTGACCTCATCAAGCGAACCGGCAGCCCCATCCTGGTTGGCCGGCCTCAGCCGCGCGCACAGCAACTGGTCACCGGCAAAGATGTACAGCGGCAGATAGCAGTAGCTGTCGTAATAGCCGTGGAAGAACCGCTCCGGCTGATGGCCGTAGAGCGGGATATCGGTCGCATCCAGATCCAGCACCACCTGGGCTGGAGGCGCGGCGTGCGACTCCAGATAGAGGTCCGTCAGCAGACGGTCCATCGACTCGGTCGAATAACTGATCTTGTGATAGCGCTTGCTGCGGCCGGTCAACTCCAGCCGGTTCAGCGTGCTCTTGCCGGCCAACGGCTCATCCAGTTCCCGCTTGCCGCTCAAAAGACCCAGCAGCGGATCCGAGCGCAGCTGCTCGTGATCGCAGAGGTCTTCATAACCCAGCGCCAAACCATAGATACGCTGCGCCAGCATCTCCGACAACTTGTGTTTGACCAGCAACGGCGCGCGGCCATCAAGGAAACAGCCCGACAGCCGACCCAAAAGGTTGATCCGGCGATCTGCCTCCCGCAACAGAAGTGCCCCGCCATCACTCGATACCCGCCCCGCTGTGAACTCGGCCTGTACACGACGTGAAAAATGGGCTGTAAATGAAAACGATTCTTGGATACACTCTGTCATTAAAGGCCGTTCCTTTTTGTGCATTTGGCTACGTCTCGACAACGCAGTTATGCCATGAAAACAGCGGCCTTTTGCTATTTATTTTTCTCCCTGACTTTACTCATCGTATAGCTCCGTGAGAAATCACGGCTAGAGCGTTTCGCTCTTTGGGGTAGGTCTGGGGGTGGTGAGTGAAGAATCTGCTTGTGCTTTTTGTTCATCCCGCTGCGAGTGAAGAATCTCCATCTCAGCCCCGAGGCTGCAGCCGCCCTACGGCTTCATCGAAGCTGCATCCACCCGATGCGGCTGCCAGGCTGGCCCCCCCTCCTCCCACTGATCGTCCGTCAATTGCTCCACATGCGATCCATCCGCGTTCATCACAAAAATCTCCCCGTACGGCTGCGGCGCGCCCACCAGCAGCGCTTCATCTTTGAATCCCATGCGCGAACTCGTGAATAACAAGCGCTCTCCATCGGGAGACCAGGCCAGGTGCGCCTCGTTGCCCTTCGTATGCGTCAACTGCGTCATCCCCGTCCCGTCGGGATGAACCGTGAACACCTGAAAATCGCTACCAGTTCGGCGAATGAATGCGATCACATCCCCGCGCGGCGACCACACCGGAAAATTGTCCCACTCACTCGTCAACACCTTGACCGAGTGGTCTTCGAGATTCATGATGCGCAGCCCCTGTTCCTTCGGGCCGAGCGTGCGATACACAATGTGCTTTCCATCCGGCCCGAATGACGCAAATGCGTTGTTGTTCTCGCCCGAAGTAACGATCTGAAAGCCCGTTCCATCCGCATTCACAATGCCGACCTGCGCCCCTCCGTTTACCGCATCGATCGGTTTCTTTCCACCCGCCTCAAAGTCGAGAAACGCCGTGAAGTTTCCCGCACCCACCACGATCTGCTTGCCGTCCGGCGACCAGGCCGGGGCAAGAATCAAGTCCTTCCGCTCCAGGATCGCGTGCGCCGGTTTGCCCTCATCCACGATCAAGAGGCTCACCCCTCCCCCATCGGGGTTCATTTTGGTCACGGCCAGGTGCTCTCCGGTCGGGTCGTATGCCGGCAGCCACGCCGTGGTGTAGAGATCGAATTTTGCATTCTTGCTGAACTGTTTTACCGGTTCGGTAAGGTGCTTCGAGACGAAGCGGCTGAACACAACCTGCGTTCCATCCGGCGACCACGACGGGCCTCGCACATCCTCCCCCTTCGGGCCCGGCTTGCCGTTCCCGTAAAAGATCCCGCTGGCCGTAGGGTCCCGGCGCAAATAGGCAATCTCGCCCGACGTCAGCACCGCCGGCTGCAGCTTCACTCCCGGTCCCGCCGCAACCGCCGTCGCGTTCCCAGTGCCGATATCGAACTTCATCAGCTTGTCTTCGCCGTTGCTCCCGCCAAATCGAAAATCCCAGGTTTCCTGCGCCGACATGCAATAGGCGACAACGCTTTTGCCGTCGGGCGTCCATTTGGGACTTCCACAAAAATCGCCATGCTGCGAAATTCGCTTAACTCCCGAACCATCGGGACGAATGAGATAAATGTCCACCAGGTGCAGCCGTTCCCAACGCCCCTTCGCATCCGGCAAACTGCTCTCACGATCCGAAGAGAACGCGATCCACTTTCCATCCGGTGACCACGATGGACGGAAGTCGCCGCCATTCCCCCCAGTCAATGCCCTGGCCTGATGCGTCGCGACATCCAGCACCCACAGGTTTGCTCTTCCGCCGGCTCGCGTCGAGACGAACACAATCTGTTTGCCATCTGGCGAGAAGGCAGCCTGGTCGTCATACGCCGGATCGTCTGTCAGCCGTTCGATTCCCGTCCCGTCAGGATGAATGCGATAGAGATCCGCCGACCCGGCCCGCTCGGACGTAAATGCGATCCAGTCGCCTTTGGGCGACCACGCCGGATCGTAATCAAGCGAACCCGACTGCGTGAGAGCGTGCTCGCCGCTGCCGTCAGCATTAGAGACAAACAGGTTCGCCTGTGTCGGACCAAGCCGGTCGAAAACGACGCGATCGGCAGCATGACAGCAGATCGCCCCGAAAGCGACCGCGAAGGCACAAAGAAACCACGCGCGGAGACAAGCCATCTTCCACTCCGAATAGGGATTTTGGATCAGGAGAAGTTGCCTGCGAGCATACCATCGCCATGCACCCCCCGGCGATCAGAACAAACATCTCCCAGGTGCCCGACACCCGGAATCTTGTGTCAGAAATCTCCCAGCTGCCCCGCACTCGAGTCTTGTAACAGGGCACGACTTCAGTCGTGCCGATAGAGCCGTCAAAGATGGCCGGCTTTAGCCGCTGAGGGATGTTTTCAGAGCCGACTTTCAATCGTGTAGAGAGCAACTAGATATAGAAGTGTCATCCTGAGCCCCGCAAGCTTGGGGCCCCGTGGACGACGTGTTCGTCCGTGGGGTAAGCGGGGCGAAGGATCTGCTTTTGCTCTTCCATCAGGGCACGACTTAGCTCGCTGAAGATAAAGGCGTCATCTTGCCAGGCCGTCACAAGCCCCCATCAGAACATCTATAAGGAGATCCTTCTCGCTGCCGCTTTAGCAAAGACCGATGATCTTGGATATTTTGCGGCCGGGGATTTACGGAAACCGCTTGCTACGATTCTGCACAAGGAATATGGGATTGATCGCTATATGAGGCATCTACAATCATTTTGCGAAAATCCAAGAGGGCGCGTCTTGGAAAGGAAAGGTGAGCGCCGAAAGTACAGATTCCGCTTCACCGAATCGATAATGGAGCCTTACGTAGTCATGAGGGGTATAGCGGAAGGCCTGATTGCGAAGGATGATGTGGTCGCCTTTGAATCCGACAATGAGGAACTCACTTCTCCGTCACTGTTTTGACGACCCGCGCGGCGGGTTGGTTCACATCTTCGCGCGGATGTTTCTGCTCCATATCGACGCTAAACCGAGCGCGCAATGATTTGAGCACTTCGTTCCGCTTAGTCACGCTCGGTGATAACCAAAATTGGTTGACTTGCCACACCCAAAGTCTAGGCCGCGCTTAACCCGCACCGCTAGCCCCCGACTTCCGACATTGACCCTTCCCCCGTTTTCCCGTAGACTAGGAAATTGCGAGGGATGCGGTGTGTCTGCATTCTGACCCGCACCCAATCTCCCTGACAATGCAGGGCTTTAGATCAAGGAAGCATAATGGCAAACCATGTATCGTCGCTGAAGCGCGCCCGCCAAACCGAAACCAAGACCGCGGTGAACCGCAACAACCGCACCCGCGTGCGCTCCAGCCTCCGCGCCCTGCGCGAAGCCATCGCCAAGGGCGACGTCAAGGCTGCCCAGGCCCAGTTCCGCGAGACCGTTTCCGCCCTCGACAAGAGCGTCCAGAAGGGCGTTCTCCACTCGAACACCGTTTCCCGCTACAAGAGCCGCCTGAATGCCCGGTTGAAGGCTCTTTCGACGGCAAAAGCATAAGTTTTTTGGGGTGGCCGCAAGCCAGTGGGATGGTGAGGGGCCATATGAGCAGGTAACGGCCGGGAGCAATCCCGGCCGTTCCTTTTTGCGTTGTCAAGCCTCATCCCCGCCGGATTCGCCCTAAATATCAGAATCTATGAGTGAAAATGTCCCCCCCGCGTTTTGCAGGTAATTTCCACCCGCAGTCGCATAATCAAATCAAAGCTCCCGGATCCAAACAACGGAGCCCAAAATGTGAGCCCCGATGTGAACCCGGCTGTGAACCCAGATGTCGCTTCGATGTGAGCGTGGGGATGCTCGAGAATCTGTTAACCCTTTCCTTACAGGAATCTACAGCTAAGTTCAATCGGCTGAGATTTCTCCAGCCAACAACCTCCGCAGACCATTGAAATCAGATAACTTCCTCCCAGAGTGGGGGAGGGGGGTACCCCCAGCTATTCAAGCACATCCGCACCCATGTCGAATGCCGGCCCTCCTCAGTTCACCGCGAACACTCACTGCAGAAGCTCGAAGATCCCCGCGGCTCCCTGCCCCCCGCCCACACACATCGTCACCATCCCGTACCGCGCCTTCCGGCGTTTCATCTCGCTCAGGAGCGTTGCCGTCAGTTTGGCCCCGGTACACCCCAGCGGATGCCCCAGCGCAATTGCGCCGCCGTTGACATTAACCCTTTCCGGATCAAAACCAAGTTCGCGCATCACCGCCAGCGCTTGCGCCGCAAACGCCTCGTTGAACTCGATCAGCTCGATGTCGTTGAGTGTCAGCCCTGCCTTTTTCAGCGCCTTCGGCACGGCATACACCGGCCCCATCCCCATCTCTTCCGGCAGGCACCCCGCCACGGCGTATGCCACGAGCCGCGCCAGTGGCTGGATTCCCAGTTCCTTCGCGCGCGCCGCATCCATCAGGATCGTCGCGGCGGCACCGTCCGATGTTTGCGAAGAATTGCCGGCAGTCACCGTGCCCTTCGCATGGAAGACCGGCTTCAATGCTGCAAGAGCCTCGGCCGTGGTGTCGGCGCGAGGCCCCTCGTCTGCCGAGAAAATCGACTCGGACAGGGCCGGCTTTCCCGCCTTGGCCGTCGGCGTAGCCATCGTCACCGTCACCGGTACAAGTTCATCGTTAAACTTGCCGGCAGCCTGCGCCGCCACCGCCTTCTGGTGGCTCGCGAGCGAAAATGCATCCGCATCCTCGCGCGAAATGTTGTAGTGCTTCGCGACCCGCTCGGCAGTCAGCCCCATCGTCAACAAAGCCGCGGGATAATTCTCCGCCAGCCACGGATTGGGTCTCGGTTTGTTACCGCCCATGGGCAGCATGCTCATGGTCTCGGCTCCCCCCGCAATCACTACGCGCTGTACGCCGCCGCGAATGCGCATGTCGGCCTGGGCAATGGCCTCCAGACCCGATGCGCAAAGCCGGTTCACCGTCATGCCGGGCACGTCGATCGGGAGTTGCGCCCGCAGTGCTGCCATGCGCGCCATGTTCCAGCCTGACTCGCCCTCCTGCTGCGCGCAGCCGAGAATCACATCCTCGACCTCGGCCTTCTCCAATGCTGGAATCCGCTCCAGCGCATTGGTCAACGCCAGCGCAGCGAGATCGTCGGGGCGAGTCGTGGAAAGAGCGCCCTTGGGCGCGCGTCCAACAGGAGTGCGTACAGAGCTTACAAGTACAGCTTCGGGCATCGATGCTCCAGGGAAAATGCGGATCAGTTCAGAAGACCCGCTGGCTCATTGTTAGACCGCAAGGCTTGCAGGGGTCAAATCCCCCGCCATCAATCGGACGTATCCACCACCGTCCACGCACTGCGGGTGTAGAAGCGATAGACCGTCTTCTGGTTCAGAACTGTGTCCTCTAGCGCATCATGATCCAGCAGCGCAGGGTGATGTTCCATTCCCGCCTGCGCCTCGCGAACCTGTTGCGGCGAGGCAGGATCGATCCCCCAATCGAACCCAAGAACTCCAGAGGAATCGTGCCGCTGCAACCGATCAAGCTCCGGAACAGAAGCGATCATCATGGGCTTGTTCGGAGTGCGCGCGAAAAACACCAGCAGTTCGACATTGCCATGCGTGGAACAAAGCACGGCCCAGTCCGACGATCCGGGACGCTCAAAGCTGGCGTTGATCACGTTCTCCGGCCGCCGCGCCTGAAACGTCTGCGGAATCATGCACCCGCGCTGCTCCAGAACATCGGCGATTGCCTCCGGCAGGTCAGGAAAAGAACTCGCCGGCAGACGACGGATCAGGTACGACGCCATTCGGCCATCGACATTCGTCTTGCCCGACTCGTTGAATTGTCGCAAACTATCCGGCTGCCCGGGAGATGATTCCTGAGCGAGCGCGCCTGCATGTGCGAGCGCCAGGGATACCACCGAAACCATGATGAGTGCCGCGAACTTCATTTCAATTGCGCAGTGGCTTGCCGGTCTTCAGTGTATATGCGACGCGCTCCTGCGTCTTGCGCTCGCCGCACAGCGAAAGAAACGCCTCGCGCTCCAGGTCCAACAAATACTGTTCGCCGACCAGCGAACCAGCCGTGACCTTGCCGCCGCACAGGATGTACGCCACCCACTGCGCCACCTTCATATCGTGTTCCGAGGCAAACCCCGCCTCGCACATTAAAAAGACGCCGGTATTCAGCATTGCAAGCGAAGCCGTTCCCGGCGCAGGAATCACCCGTGGCTGCGGAGCCACATAGCCCGCCTCGGCCAGCGCAATCGCCTGCGCCTTGGCGTCAAGCAGCAGCCGTTCGCGATTCAGCGTGACTCCGTCACTCGGCAGTAGCAGGCCAAGCCCCCGAGCTTCCGCCGCAGACGTTGAAACCTTCGCCATCGCAATCGTTTCCAGCGTGCGCTTCAGCGCCGAGTTCATCTCGGCAGACTGCGCAAAGCGCGACGGCGGATCTTTCGGATCAGGCGGCGCCAGCGCTTCAGCCGCGTCCACAGCGCGCAGCAGCATCTCCTTCGTACCACCGCCTCCCGGGATCAACCCAATGCCCGTCTCCACCAGCCCGATGTAGGTCTCGGCATGTGCCTGCCGGCGCGCAGCGTGCAGCGAGATCTCCGCGCCGCCACCAAGCGTCAGATTGAACGGCGCCACAACTACAGGCCTCGGACAGAACTTGATCGACATCGACATCTGCTGAAACGCGCGGATGGCCCCTTCCACCTCGTCCCACTCGCCCTCCTGGGCACCCAGCAACAACTGCATCAGGTTCGCGCCCACGCTGAACCGGTCGCGATCGCCGCTGATCACAAAGCCGCGAAAATTCTTCACCGCCTCCGACGTCGGATGCAGCACAGACGAAATCATCGCCACTACGTCGCCGCCGATCGCGTTCTTCAGCGAGTGCAATTCGATGCAGCCAATGCCGTCGCCAATGTCCACCAGCGACGCGCCGGGATTGCTGCGAACAGCCCCGTTGCTTCGGCGAAAGTCGGCAACCCGCGCGTGCCCCGGTTGCTGCGCGATCGGCTCCCAAGCGCCAGTCGTCGGGTTGTAGCACTGCGGTCCGTCCGGCGAATACCACGAAACCGGCGCAGCCTCAGGCGCAGAATCCAAAAGCCCGTTCACGGCCTTGCTCACCGGAATCCCCAGCGCCTTCATGCGGCTTACCGACTCCCGCACCCCTGCCGCATCCCAAAGCTCAAAGGGCCCCAGCTCCCAGTTGAATCCCGCCCGCATCGCCTGGTCTATCGACGGCGCATCATTCGCCGCCTCGCCGATCCGGTCCGCCGCAAAGTTCCACAGCGACGAGAGAAACGGCCAGAAGAACGCGGCCGCCTTGTCCTTCTTCGGATCGTTGGCTAGCAGCAGCTTGATCCTCTCCTGCACCGTGGCTGCGTTCTTCGCCATCTCCAGCGAAGGCAGCGCAGGCTTTGCGGATGGCCGGTACTCGAGGGTATTCAAATCGAGCACCATCCGCTCGTCTTTTCCATCTGCTCCGCGCGTCTTCTTGTAGAACCCCTGCTTCGATTTGTCGCCCAGCCAGCCGCGCTTCACAATCTCCTGCAGCTTCTCCGCGAAGCCGCCCGGAGTCACTCCCTGCGGAAAATTCGCCGCCACGTGCGCCAGAATGTCGATCCCCACCATATCGGCCAGGCGAAATGTCCCCGTCCGCGGAAATCCGAGCGTCGGACCGGTAAGCGCGTCCACTTCCTCAATGGTCAGCCCTTGCTCAAGCATCAGCGTCGACGCAAGAAACATCACAAAGACGCCGATGCGGTTGCCAATAAAATTCGGCGTGTCGTTCGCAAACACCACCTGCTTGCCCAGCACGCGATCCCCGAATGTCGCAAACGCCCCCACCAGTGCAGCGTCGCTCTCCGCCGTCGGTATGATCTCGAGCAGTTGCATATACCGCGGCGGATTGAAAAAGTGCGTGCCGAAAAAGCGCTCGCGGTGCGTCTTCAGTCCGGCGGCGATCTTCGCAATCGGCAATCCAGAAGTGTTAGTGGTCAAGACAGCCTGCGGCGCCAGGTGCGGTGCAACCCGATCGAGCAGCGCTCGCTTGATTTCAAGATTCTCCGCCACTGCCTCAATGACCCAGTCGCACTGCTTCAGCTTCGGCAAGTCGTCGTCAAAGTTGCCCGGAGTGATCATCGAAGCCAACGAAGACTCGTAAAACGCAGCCGGCTTGGCCTTCGCCAACCCAGTCACCGCCGACTCCGCCAGCCTGCTTCGCGAACCATCCCCGCTCGAAACCATATCGAGCAGCAGACAAGGAATCCCCGCATTGGCCAGGTGCGCGGCAATGCGCGAGCCCATGGTTCCTGCGCCCAGAACCGCGGCATGGCGCACCAGCAGCGGTTGCACCCCAAACCGAGCTGCGCGCGTGGTGGCTGGTGCAATCGAACTCATGCTTGGCTCTCCCCGGGCAGGCGCCACCCATCGCAGCACTTGCACGTAATCGTTCCCGAGCATACGAGTGGCCGCTTCGCCCGGTCAAGGCGCCGGCCGCAATCGAAGAATTAGGCCGAAACAATCACGAGGTAGCAGGCTACCGCCCCTTTGAATTGCAAAGTGGATCCAGCATCCCAACTTAGAGCCGACCACGCCGGAAAGGAAATGAAGGACCTCATGCGAATACCTATGTTGCCACCTCGATTCGTTCCAAACACGCCATAGATGATGAGTTTGCAAAATGGCACGAGTGCACCTGGCGTTGGCGCACGCCACAATTCATCCATTAGGCTCAGAGCGCCCAGCAAGGCGAGGCCGACGATCAATCCGTCCGGGAAAACGCATACCTTCATGTTGAGCCTGTCTGAGACCTCGTTCCCGGCACGATGACGGCGGTTTTCGTTCTGACCGGCTCCAAACTACCGCCCCTTCGTCGCCATCCATTCATCCCGTTTGAGCCCGTAAAGCACATGCCGCCCAAGCGGATGGCCGACAGGGATGGACGGATGATCGAAATCATCCCCAGGGTCGCGCGTCATGCCGATCTTCGGAGCTCCGTCTGTCATTTCGTCAGCATCTTGAACGCATGCATCCAGTCGTTGCGCGTGAAGCCGGGAATGCACCAAAGCATGCACAGTGGTTCAATCGCCCGCGCGGCCTCTGCCCCGCCCATGTCCGCCGTCTCCCAGCCAAATTGCCCGTTGATTTGCGCCACCTGCTTCTTCGCCCCATCGTCGTTGCCGCAGATGAACATGGTCGGCTTGCCGTCCTTGAATTCAGGATTAATCATGCAGGGAGCGCCCACCGAGTTGTACGCCTTCACAAAATGCGCATCCACAAATTGACGCTGCAGCATTTCCATCAATGACAGGTTGATGTCGGTAAAGAAGCGGAGCACGCCCTTCTCCGGCGGAGCATCCTCGATCGGGTTGCAGGCGTCGATCACCGTCTTCCCCGCCAGGTTCTTCGGGCCCGCCAGCGTCAGGGCCTCGGCAGCCGCGTTCCCTTTCACCGCCAGCACCACCAACTCGCCGAAAGCTGCTGCCTCGGCAAACGTCCCGGTCGAGGCGCCCCTGGTTTGCGCCGCCCAATCCGCCAGCTTCGCAGGTGAACGGCTGCCCACCCTTACAGCATGACCGTGTTTCAGGAACCCCCCGGCCAGTGTCTTCGCAACGTCGCCCGATCCGAGCACCCCAACCTTCATTGCCCACCTCCAATGCACGGGAGTTTAGATGCAACGTGCGACTGGATCAAGAATGCCATCTCAGGTACCTTCGGATTGCGACGGTCTCTCTCCCTGTGGTACGAAAAAGTCAACTCTGCGGTATGCTCAAATCGGGATCGCTCTCGATCTCCCCCGCGATGAACTTTCTTACCAGAAACGCTTGGGAAACGGCAGCCGGCGCGACCTTGATCGCCGGCATGGCCGTCGGAGCATTCTTCTATCTCCGGCGCAAGCGGCCCACGGAAGAAGAACTGGAGCGGGCGCGGCGCAAAATGCTGGCCCTAACCGGTCGAGTCATCGATGGTATGTTGCTCGACATCCGTGAGATAACTCTCGAGGATGGTCGGCCTCTTACCATGTTGGAGTATAGCTACCGCAGCTCCGGCGTGGACTACGAGTGCTCTCAGGACATCACCACCCTCCTGAACGTGCTTGATCCCGGCGAGATGCGCGCCGGCTTTCCCTGCTCCGTCCGCTACCAGACCGGCAACCCGCAAAACAGCATCGTGATCTCCGAGACCTGGTCGGGGCTTCGGTCAAGCCTCCCTGTATATCCGCTCCGAGGGCCGTCGAAACAGAAGGACCTGGGCCAGTTGCGGCCCGATCAGGGTTAGCAGGGATGCATCAAACCATGCGCAACCGTTAGCGCGCCGCACCCAACCCCATTTACACTTTGGCTATGCATGTCCACGCGGCGCCAACCTCCTCCGGCGCATCCAGGACACAATCCGTACTGCGCTTCTCGCTCGTCGCCACGCTGGCGTACGTGGTGGTCACCTTTGTCGCCGGACTGCGTGCTCACTCCCTCGCTCTGCTCTCTGAATCGGGACACAACGTCTCCGATTTCCTGGCACTTCTGCTGAGTTTCGTTGCCGTCTACTTTCAATCGCGACCCGCCACCCACTCCAAGACCTTCGGCTACCAGCGCGCGGGCGTACTGGCTGCCTTCGTCAATGCCGCCACCCTCATCATCATCTCCGTTTGGATCGCCATTGAAGCCATCCATCGCCTCAACTCCCCCGTCGCCGTGCAACCGAAGTTGATGATGATCGTTGCCGCCGCCGGCGTAGTGATGAACGGCGTAATCGCCGCACTTCTCTGGGGAGTGGCACGCGACGTCAACATGCGCAGTGCCTTTCTACACATGGCGGGCGACACCCTTTCGACAGCCGCCGTCATCGCCGGAGGCGCCGGCATCCTGTACACCGGGCGCAACTGGATCGACCCGGCCCTGTCGCTCCTGATCGCCGCCCTGATCCTGTGGACCAGCTTCGACATCGTGCGCGAAACCCTCAACATCCTTCTCGAGGGCACGCCACGCGGCATTTCGCTCAGCGAGATCCGCGCAGGTATGCAGGAAGTCGACGGCGTTCGCAACGTGCACGACCTGCACGTCTGGAGCCTCGGCTCCAACAGCCACGCCCTCGCGTGCCATGTCTGCATCAGCGACATTCCCCCATCTGAGAGCGCCTGCATCCTGCTCAAGCTCAATCACGTTTTGCGCGATCACTTCTCCATTCAGCACTCTACAATTCAGTTTGAACACGAAGGATGCGAAGAGGTGCACGGCTGCGTCGTTCCCATTGAAGAAATGTCCAGCCCGGCCGTTCACAGCCACCACGGCCACGCACACTAGTTCATGCCCTTCTGGAGGTCCCTCTCTTGACTCAAAGTCGAGTTGCCTATGCTGCCCTGTGCTTGGCATTCCTGTTATCCACCAACCAAGCTTTGCCGCTTGAGCCTCTTGCGCAGGAAGCAGTTCCCCAACAAGCCGCCGCACCGGCCGCCGCGCAACTCAATGCTCTTTCTGGTGAGTACACCAACCCCAGCGATCCCGACACTCCTGTAAGTTTCTACGTCCAGAACGGCAAGCTCATCCTCGAATCCGAGCGCCAGGTGCCCACCCCGCTGACCGAGAACTCGCCGACGGAATTCGGTATTCCCGAGACGAAGATGACGCTCAAGTTCACACTGGATGCCGCCGGACACGGCGCGACAGTGGCCCCCTCGAACGATTCCGAGGCCGTCTACAAACGCACCGGTGAAGCGGTTCATCACATCTTTCACGATTACCAGCGCTCCGAATCCATGATCCCCATGCGCGACGGCATCAAACTCCACGTCGTCATCCTCAAGCCTGCCGACATCACCGCCCCACTCCCCTTCCTCATCCAGCGCACTCCCTATGGCTGCGACGGGACCAGCCGCGAGTCATTCTCTGGCGGGCGTCCCGAACTGGCGCGTGACGGATACATCTACGTCTGCGGCGACATTCGCGGCCGCTACAAAAGCGAAGGCCAGTTCGTGATGAGCCGTCCTGAAGTCGACCATAGTGATCCCAAGGCAGTCGATGAGTGCACCGACAGCTACGACACCGTCGACTGGCTCCTCAAGAACGTCTCCGGCAACAGCGGCCGCGCCGGTTTTGTCGGCACCAGCTACCCGGGCTTTCTAGCCATGGAAGCCGGTATCGATCCGCACCCGGCCGTAAAAGCCATCTCTCCGCAGGCACCCATGATCGACGTCTGGATGGGCGATGACTTCTTTCACAACGGCGCCTTCCGCCAGAGCTATGGCTACGACTACGTCTACGGCATGGAATCCAACAAGGAGAACGCCGACGTCAGCTACGGCAAGGAAAAAGACGGAAAGCCCGTTGACGGCTTCGACTACTTCCTCGAGCGCGGCTCCTTCATCGAAGATGTCAAAAAATCCGGCGTCAAGGAGCCTTTCCCGACTTGGAAGCTCTTCCTCGACCATCCCAATTACGACATGGTCTGGTCATCGCGCGCCGTCGAAAGCCATCTCAACAAAGTCGCCGTTCCAACCTTGAGCGTCGGCGGCTATTACGACCAGGAAGACATGTGGGGCCCGCAAGAGGAGTACACGAAGCTCGAACCCCATGACAGCAATCACGAAAACTTCCTCGTGCTCGGCCCCTGGCGCCACGGGTACTGGGCTTCCTCGTCGCGCCACCTCGGCAACCTGAACTACGGCGAACCCATCGGCAAGGAGTTTCGCGCACAGATTGAAGCAAAGTTCTTCGGCCACTACCTGAAGGATGAGACCGGATTCAATCTCGATGACACCGCCAGCTTCCAGACAGGATCGAATACCTGGAAGTACTACTCGCACTTTCCGCCGAAAGAGGCTCAGCCAACCAGCCTGCACCTCGTCGGCGATGGACAGCTTAGCTGGAGCGACGCCAAAGAACCCGCCAAAACCAGCTATCAAAGCGATCCGGCAAATCCAGTACCCTACCGTCACCGCCCCATCCAGGTCACCTACAGCCAGGGCTCGCAGTGGTTCAATTGGCTCACAGAAGATCAGCGCTTCGTTACTGATCGCAAAGACCTAGCCGTCTGGAAACTCCCCGTGCTCAAAAAGGACCTCATCGTCACCGGCGAAGTCCTGGCCGACATCTTCGCCTCCACCACTGGAACCGACAACGACATGGTCGTCAAGCTCATCGACGAATACCCCGGCGACGACCCTGACCCAAAGATGCGCGGCTACCAGCTGATGACCAACGAACAGATCTTCCGCGGCCGGTATCTGGATAGCTTTGAGAGGCCGACTCCCATGCGCGCCGGCTCTATCCATGAGTACCGATACGGCCTCCGGGATGTTGACCATGTCTTCAAGGCCGGCCATACCGTGATGGTCGAAATCCAGAGCACCTGGTTTCCGCTCTATGACCGCAATCCGCAGACATTTGTGCCCAACATCATGACGGCGAAGCCCGCGGACTACAAACCTGCAACCATTACCATCTACTCCGATCCCGACCACGACTCAAGTCTGCAGATGCCCCTGATGAATGCCTGCGACCATATCGCGTGCTTCTGAGGGAGCCGTTCTTCGGCGTCCACGTCATTGATCCTTTGTGAATTAGAAACTCGTTTTTCGGATCGGGCGTATACTGCTCCCGCCAATGACACGAGCTTTTTGGATCATCGGATTGTCGATTACGGTCCTGATGTTTGGCCTTTTTGCGGTCCTTTGTTTAGTTGCCCTTGTAACCCACAGGCACTTGGGCCTAACAGGTTGGACGATGCTCTTAGCGAGCAGCAGTTCCGCCTATTTCATGTTTGGGCGGCTGCGTGCGGCGATCCAATACGGGGATCCGACGTCGGATTTGGATAATGGAACTGCGGAAGTACTTGAAGGCCGTGACCACGAACCCCATTCGCGGTAGAATACTGGAAGCGCGATGTTTCTCCACCAGCCCATCCCGGCCCTCCTCTAGCGGCGCCCGCCGCCTACACTGTTCCGCGCCCATCTCCGTCCCAAATCATTACTCCAAACGCTAGAGCCCGGAGGGCACATGCTTGATCGCCTGGAACAAATGGAGCAACGCTTCAACGACCTGCAAGCGCAGTTCTCGTTGCCTGAAGTCTTGAACGACCATGAAAAATATCAGAAGACCGCCAAGGCCCTGCGCGAGATCGAAGAGCCGGTAGAAAAATATCGCGAGCTGAAGCAGGTGCAGCAAGGTCTGGCCGAAGCACGCGTCATGCTCGCCGAAACCGATCCCGATCTCCGCGCCATGGCCGAGGAAGAAATCGCCGCGCTTGAGCCCCGCGCCGCTGCCATCGAAGAAGAAATCAAGATCCTGCTGATTCCAAAAGATCCTCTCGACGAAAAGAACGTCATCCTCGAAATCCGTGCCGGCACCGGCGGAGACGAAGCCTCACTCTTCGCCGCGGAGGTCTTCCGCATGTACACCCGCTTCGCCGAGCAGCATCGCTGGAAAGTCGAAGTGATGTCGATGTCGGAGTCGGGAGTCGGCGGATACAAGGAAGTCATCGCCATCATCGAAGGCAAGCGCGTCTACTCCCAGCTCAAGTGGGAAAGCGGCGTACACCGCGTGCAGCGCGTGCCTGCGACTGAAACGCAGGGCCGCGTCCATACCTCCGCCATCACCGTCGCGGTCCTCCCCGAGGCGGAAGACGTCGACATCAAGATCGAAGCCAAAGACATTCGCATCGACACCTTTTGCTCCTCAGGCCCCGGCGGCCAGTCCGTCAACACCACTTACTCCGCCGTCCGCATAACGCACATCCCTACCAACACCGTGGTCAGTTGCCAGGACGAAAAATCACAGATTAAGAATCGCGAAAAAGGCATGCGCGTTCTCCGTTCCCGCCTCTACGAAATGGAAATGGAGAAACAGAACGCCGAACTGGCCGCGGCCCGCAAATCCCAGGTCGGCTCCGGCGATCGCAGCGAGAAGATTCGCACTTACAACTTTCCGCAGAACCGACTTACTGACCACCGCATCGGCTTAACGCTGCACCAGCTCGATCTCATCATGGAAGGCCGCCTGCAGCCCATCGTCGATGCCCTCGTCGCGCATTACCAGGCAGAGCAGCTCAAAGCCGACAACGACCAGGCGGCATAATGACCCTGCGCGACTTTCTCGAGTTCGGCGAGTCGCAGCTCAGCACGGGCCCGCATCCCGAGCGCGCGAAGCGTGATGCAGAGACGCTCCTGCTTCATCTGATCGGCAAAAATAAAGCATGGTTGATGGCCCACGCCAACGAAGACTTCGCCGGATGCTCCGCGATCCGCTACTCCAGCCAGCTTGAACGCCGCCGCAAGGGCGAGCCCATCCAGTACATCACCGGCGAAACGGAGTTCTACGGAATGCCCTTTCGCGTCACGCCCGACGTATTGATTCCCCGTCCCGAAACTGAACACCTCATCGAGAAGTGCCTCGCTCTCGCAACCCACTGGGACGGCCCATCCTTCCGGCATCGCTTGCCGGAATGGTGGGAAAGCACGATTCCCGCCCCGCATCCGCGCATCCTCGACATCGGCACCGGCTCTGGTGCGGTCGCTATCGCCCTCGCAAAACAACTTCACAACGCAACCATCACGGCTGTCGACCTTTCTGAACTCGCTTTGTCAATCGCGCGTGATAACGCAAAGCGCAACGAAGTTGCCATCCGCTTCCTTCAAGGCGATCTCCTCGCTCCAGTCGCAGACGAGCAATTCGACCTCATTGTCTCCAATCCCCCCTACATCCCTTCCACTGATCGTGACTCCCTCTCCGTCGAAGTCCGCGATCACGAACCACCTCTCGCCCTCTTCGCCGGCAACGACGGTCTTGACGTCTACCGCCGCCTCATCCCCCAAGCCTTCACCGCACTCGCCCCGGGCGGCTACATTGCACTCGAAATCGGATACGGCCAACGGACCGCAATCCAGCGATTACTCGCCAACGCGGGTTTCACCAACATTGAATTCACCCCCGACCTGCAAGGCATCCCCCGCGTCGCTGTTGCAAAACGCATTTGAACAGACTCGTCCGTTCATTCATCGAATCACCCCGCAGATTGCTCATCTGGGCCAGTTCCAACATCCCCCCCTGTACGCCTGATTTACACTCGTCTCCTGAAAGGATTCTCTTAATGCCCTCGTCCAAAGGCTACGCCGCGTTCGATTCCAAATCGCCGCTGGCTCCGCACTCCTTTAACCGTCGCGAGCACGGACCCTCTGAAATCGTCATCGAGATTCTCTATTGCGGTGTCTGCCATTCTGATCTCCACATGACGCGCAACGAATGGGGCAATGCGACCTATCCCATGGTCCCCGGTCACGAGATCGTCGGCCGCGTCGCCTCCGCCGGCAAATCCGTTACGAAATTCAAGCTCGGAGACCTTGCCGCCGTCGGCGTCATCGTTGACTCCTGCCGCCACTGCGATCCATGCAACCGCGGCGAAGAACACTTCTGCATCGAAGGATCCACCCTCACCTACGCGGCCAAGGACCGCGTCGACGGTTCCACCACCATGGGCGGCTATTCCAGTAACTACATTGTCGACGAACGGTTCGCGCACACGGTCCCCGCCAACCTCGACCCCGCGGCAGTCGCTCCGCTGCTCTGCGCCGGCATCACCACTTACTCGCCCCTGCGCCATTGGAACGCCGGCCCCGGCAAAAAAGTTGGCATCGTCGGCCTGGGCGGACTCGGCCACATGGGACTGAAATTTGCACACTCCTTCGGCGCCCACACCGTGCAGATCACGACCTCGCTCAAGAAAAGAGAAGACGCCCTCAGACTTGGTGCGGACGAAGTCATCCTCTCCACCGATCGCGCGGAGATGGCAAAACATGCCCGTACTTTTGACTTCATCCTCGATACCGCCTCGGCTCCCCACTCCCTCGATCCCTACCTCGCGCTTCTCAAGCAGGACGGCACCATCACCCTCGTCGGCCTCCCGGAAAAGCCTCCCTCGATCAACATGTTCGCGCTCATCACCAAGCGAGCCTCCATCGCCGGATCCATGATCGGCGGCATGCCCGAAACCCAGGAGATGCTTGACTACTGCGGCCGCAATGGCATCGTCGCCGACGTCGAAGTTGTCCCCATCCAGCAGATCAACGAGGCCTACGAACGCATGTTGAAACAGGATGTGAAGTATCGCTTCGTGATCGACATGAGTTCGCTCCGTTAAATCTGTAAACCGCCTTACAAACGCGAAAGGAATTGCATGATCACAGTGACGAAGACAAAAGCCATCCTGACCGACACCCACTTCGTGATCCCAGTCGTCGTCTTCTGCTTTGGTCTCGCTCTGCTCATCGTGCTGCATTGAATCCCAGGCATCGGACTTTCGTGACTGGCGAAATTACAAGTGGGCAGTGAAAATCGCATCGAAAAGGACGTTCAGCAAGTATGAGCGAAGCGGCCCGCACCAATCCAGCCCCCGTCCTCAAGTCCGTTCACGGCATCGGCGTCGTCTGCGGATTGGCGGCGGGTGTATGGCTCGGTGCCGCCGAAGCGCCCACCAAGCTCGTCAACTCCGGCCTGTCGCCCTATGCCATCTCGCTCTGCATGGTGGCCGGCGTCTTCACCGCGCGCTGGAGCGTCCCCACTCTGCTGAAAGGCACGCGCCAGGTCTTCGCCGATCTCGCCCAGAACAAGCATCTGATTCCCATTGCCATTCTCGCGGGCATGCTCTGGGCAGTCGCCAATACCTTAACGGTCTTTGCCATCCGCGACGTCGGCCTCGCCATCGCCTTTCCTCTTTGGAATACCAATTCGCTCGTCGGCATCCTCTGGGGCCGGCTGCTCTTCGGCGAGTTGAAGGGGGCCAGCCGCATCAACATCGCCAAAGTCGTTCTCGGTGCGCTTGCCATCGTTGCCGCGGCCGTCATGCTCGGCTTCAGCACCATTCACACAAGCGGCGCACACAATCGCGCAGTTGGCGGAGTCCTTGCCGCCATCGGAGCCAGCCTGCTGTGGGGAACCATGTACATCCCCTATCGCAAGGCCTACATCAGCGGTATGAATCCGCTCTCTTTCGTCACCATATTTACCGTCGGTGAACTCGGCACAATGATCGCTCTCGTGCTCGCCCTCGACGGTGGAACCAAGGCCGCCGTCTTCCACTCCGCCGAAACGCGCCACCTGCTCTTCTGGCTTTTTCTTGGCGGATTCGTTTGGGTCGTCGGCGACCTCTTCCAGCAGTTCGCCACCAAGTACCTCGGCATCGGCCGCGGCATTCCGCTCTCCAACACCAACCAGATGTGGGGTCTCGCCTGGGGCGCGCTGGTCTTCGGCGAACTGGCAAATGCCGACGCCGCTCATCGTCTCCTGGTTATCATCGGCTCCCTCGTCATGATCTGCGGAGCACTCGCCGTCACCACCGCCGTCGCCACCGAGAAAGAACGCGGATCCATGCGCGAGGCGCTCGTCCGCGAGTGCGCCCGCTATGACCTCGACTACGACCGCGTCACCAGGGCCTATGCAGGCGAGAGCCCTGCCACCGCCGTCGAGAGCCGCTCCTGGTGGGATTATGCAATTCTTGCCGCCTCCGTCATCGTCTTCGTGTGGCTCGGCATGAACGCCCACGTTCCTGAGCTGGCCATGAACTTTGCCTGGGTCGGCGTGCTTGCAGTCATCATGGTGGCTTCCGCCGCCGGATGTTTATGGGTCTTATGGAAGACAACGCGCTTGTCCTGATCGCGCGACTCAACCCGGCTCAACCCCGCGCCTTTACAATGAAATGAATGGCAGAGCCGGCTCAAGTTGACCTGGTGGGCGTAGGTCTCAACGCGATCGATACACTCATTCCACTCGCGCAGTTCCCTTCCCGCGGCTCCAAAACCGAATACACCACCGCCAGCATCCTCCCCGGCGGCCAGGCCGCCACCACCGTGATCGCCTGCCAGACCTGGGGTCTCACTACGCGCTACGTCGGCAAGCTCGGCGACGACCACGGGGCCAGTCTCCATCGCGAAGAATTTACCCGCGCAGGCGTGGACGCACGCCTGATCACCGTACCGACTGCCGCCAGCCCCCAGTCCCTCATCCTCGTCGATGACGGAGGTGAACGCACAGTCCTTTGCCGTCGCGATGAGCGCCTGCTGCTTCAGCCTTCCGACCTTGATCGCTCCTGGATCGTGAACGCGCGCGCCCTCCTCGTCGACGGATTTGAAACCGCGGCTGCAACCCAGGCCGCTTCATGGGCACGCTCCGCCGGCGTTCCCGTCATCGCCGATCTCGATGAGACTTATCCCGGCGTTGAGGACCTGATTGCAAACGTCGACTACCTGGTCGTCAGCCGCGATTTCCCCACCCGTCTCACCGGCGAACGCAATCTCGAACAGGCTCTTCGCACTGCCATGAAGCGCTTTGGCTGCGCCCTCACAGCGGCCACTCTCGGTGCCGACGGCGTCATCGCATGGGATGGCAAGCGCTTCCATATCTGTGCCGCTTACCGCGTTCCGGTCGTGGACACCACCGGCGCCGGCGACGTCTTTCATGCCGGCTTCATCTACGGCCTGCTGCAGGATTGGCCGCTCGATCGCCAACTCGATTTTGCCTGCGCCGCTGCCGCGTTGAACTGCACCTGCTCAGGTGCGCGCGGCGGCATCGGCAACGTCGAGGCAATCGAAAGTCTCATGGCAACTACGCCTCGCTACGCTGTCGCGCGTGCGGCGGATTAAGTCGCGCGCCGGCGCGTCCAGTAAAAGCTGTATGCAACCAGGTTGCTCACCAGCAGCGTACACAGAATCTTTGCGGCATAGGCCATCGGGTTCACTACATCCACGAACGGATACGCCGAAATCAGCAGGCTGAAGACTGTTGATCCCAACCCAACCACCGACGTCCACTTTAGCCATGCGGGAAGCTTTCTGCGTAACCCCGCCGCGCCCACCAGCGGAATGGCGAACATCGCAACATAGGCGACTTCGTAGTGCGTGAGGCTCGCATTTGACAGCACCTGAAAGGCCTCCTGCGCATGGACCCCGACGTTGGCCAACACCACAAGCAGGAAAATCAGCACCGACGTACAGAGAATCGAATTCGCCGGCGTCTTCCAGCGTGGATGCAGGCGTGTGAACCAGGTCGGAATCAATTCATCCCAGCCGACAGCGAGCGGCAGCCGGCTCACGCCCGTCATCAGCAGGCTCACCGCCCCCAGCAGTCGGATCTCCACCAGAAGAATCGCCGCCGTTGCCAGCAGATTGCCAACCCCGACATTCCCCAATGCCATCCGAAACGTCTGTGGAATCGGAGCGATAAAGTTGATCTCACTTCGCGGCACAAACGCCACAACCGATCCCGTTCCCAGAATGAACATCGCGCAGATAATCGGCGATGCAAACCACACTGACTGCGTAATCGTTCGTTCCGGAGACTTGCTCTCACCCGCCAGGATTGCGATGTACTCAAGCCCGCACAACGCGCCAAACAGCATCTGCCCAAACAACGCTAGTGTCCGCAGATCGTGCGAAGGAATCTCGAGCGCCAGCGGCGTCCAGTTGAGCGGATTGTGACGCAGCAGTGCCCAGGGACCGAGGCAGATCAGCGCTGCAAACGCGATCATCATCGCGATCCCGCCCGCATTGTGAATCCACTTGCCAATCTCCAGCCCGCGCAACTCGGCGAGCGTCAGCGCTACTACCACCGCCCCCACGATGACCAACGCGGCCCAGCGATTCTCGGGCAGCCACGCGGCTCGCGGACCGATCAGGTACGCCATCTCCGTCGGAATTTGATAAAGAATCGCGGCCGTCACCGCGATCCCATAGAACCAGATATTCCATGCCGTCAGAAATCCGCCGAGGTTCCCGAAGGCCCGGTGCGCCCACACGTACAGTCCGCCCTCCAGCGGCATAGCGAGATTCAGCCCGATTACCGAGGCGGCCATGGGCAGGTAGAACAGCACCATCGCCCCGATCCACATCAGCGTCTCGGCTTTTCCCAGTCCAGCCGCTACTCCCACCCAGCCCGCGCCCACCACGCAGAGCACCTGTGAGATAACCAGGTCTCGCAAACTCAACTGGCGATGAAGACTGTGCTCTGCTGGGGATGAGGCTTGAGCCATGGTTCCAAAATATTCGCACGCCGGGCCGCCGTTCTATCGCAGAATTCCTTCCCGCTGCTTAACGCGCGATTGTCAACATCCACGCGAGCCGCTTAATATTCTCTGCTGTAATCGTTTCCACCGGAGATCAACCTATGTGCTTCTCTGCTTCGCTTCAGCTTGCCGCACTCGCACTTTCCGCCTTCACTGTCGCGCTTCCAACACCTGCCAAATCGCAGGTGGTGGCGCAGACTCCACCCATGGGCTGGAACAGCTGGAACTACTTCGCCGGCAAAGTCACTGACAAAGACATTCGCGACTCTGCCGACCAGATCGTCACCAGCGGCATGAGAGATGCCGGCTACATTTACGTCAATATCGACGACACGTGGGAAGGCGAGCGAGATGCGAACGGCGTGCTCCACACCAATTCCAAATTCCCCGATATGAAAGCCCTCGCCGACTACGTCCACTCCAAGGGCCTCAAGCTCGGCATCTACTCCTCGCCGGGACCCAAAACCTGCGCCGGATTCGAGGGCTCGCTTGGCCACGAAGAGCAGGATGCAAAGCTCTACGCATCCTGGGGCATTGATTACCTCAAATACGACCTCTGCAGCTTCATCCCCGCCGTCATGGAAAAGCAGGCGCCCAATGATAAGGCCGCGCAGATGCGCCTCATGGTCGCCGCCTACGACAAGATGGGTAAAGCTCTCAAGGAGACCGGCCGCCCCATCGTCTATTCGTTCTGCCAGTATGGGTGGGACAATGTGTGGGAGTGGGCTCCCGGCATCGGCGGAAATCTCTGGCGCACCACCGACGACATTCAGGCCCGCTGGCAAAGTATCTACGACCTCATGAGCGAACAGGCAGGCCTTGCCTCCTATGCCGGCCCGGGCCACTGGAACGATCCCGACATGCTTGAAGTCGGCAATGGCAAGTTATCCCTGGCTGAAAACCGCACCCACTTCTCCATGTGGTCCATGCTCGCGGCGCCGTTGCTTGCCGGCAACGATCTGCCCCACATGAAGCCCGAGATTCGCGCCATCCTCACCAACCCCAATGTCATCGCCGTCGATCAGGACCGACTCGGCCACGAAGCCCGCCACATCTACAGCAATGGTGAAGTCGAAGTCTGGGCCCGCGATCTCAAAGGTGGCGCCAAAGCCATCGCCATCGTGAACGTCGGCAGCGACGTCTACTCAACCCACCCGTTCCATCTAGATCTCGCGCAACTGGGCCTCCACGGCACTCAACACGCAAAAGACCTCTGGACTGGCAAGGAAATGGACCTGACCCCCAACATGCCCATCGAGATCGCGAGCCACGATGTGCTGCTGCTCAGAATCGCGAATCCAAAATAAGAATGTGGACTTGATCGACCGCAAGTCTGGGTGCCCCAGGTCTCGCCTCTGAGACCTGGGATTTCGTGACCATTAGGGGTTCTCGAATTTTGGCTCTAAGCCGCCCGCGCCAGACACACCGCAAACCACCCGCGCTCGTCCGTCCACGTCGCCTCGTGCGCAAATCCCGCCTTCGCCGCCAGCGCCTCCGCATCACCCCGCCGATACTTGTAGCTGTTCTCGGTGTGAATGCTCTCGCCTGCCGCAAACTCCACGCGTAGATCCATCCCCGCCAGCCAGACTGTCTGCTGTGTCTCGCTCACCAGGTGCATCTCCATCCGTGACTTGTCCGCATTCCAGACCGCGCGATGCGCAAACATCTCGGGATGAAAATCCGCATCCAGTTCGCGGTTGAGCCGCACCAGTACATTGCGGTTAAAAGCCGCGGTCACACCCGCTGCATCGTCGTATGCCGCCTGCAGTACGGCCTCATCCTTCACCAGGTCCACGCCCAGCAGCAGGCAATCGCCAGGATCGAGTGCCGCACGCACCCGCTCCAGAAGCAGCATCGATTCTCCCGGCTCAAAGTTGCCGATGCTCGACCCGATGTAGAGCACAAGCCTGCGTTCCGTCGGCAGCGTCGAGTCCAGTTCCAGTTCGTGCGTGTAGTCTGCCACGCGCGGGCAAACCAGCACGCCCGGAATCTCTTCCTCAATGCGCATCTGTGCTTCAATCAACGCGCTCGCCGAAACATCCACCGGCTCGTAAAACACAGTGTCCTGCCGCTCCACCGCCGCGTTTAACAGCAGCCGCGTCTTTTCCGCGGAACCGGCTCCGAGTTCCACAAGGCGCAAAGAGTTATCTCCCGCCGCACGTGAAACGATCTCCGGCGCACAAGTATCCAGTATGGCCCTCTCCGTGCGCGTCACATAGTACTCGGGAACCCGCGTGATCTCTTCAAACAGCCGAGATCCCGCCGAATCGTAGAAAAGCCACGAAGGTAGCCATTTTGGACTGGACAACAATCCCTCGTACACCGAAGAGGCGACCTTGTCTGAAATGTGAAAGCTTGCTGGGGAAACTGGGATCGTTGTCATGCCGTTACTAGGATGCGCCTCCACCTATCGGAGTTACTTTTCTGCCAATCGGATTCCGGAAAATTGCCAGCGCGTCTCCGGTTGAAAAAAATTGCGATAACTCGAGCGAATATGCGCCTTCGGAGTCGCACACGACCCGCCCCGCAACACCATCTGCCCGCTCATGAATTTCCCGTTATATTCACCAAGCGATCCGGCCAGCGGCTCGAATCCCGGATAGCCAAGATACGCGCTCGCTGTCCACTCCCAGCAGTCGCCCCACATCTGCCTGAGTTTTATATCCGTCTCGACAGGCGGCGCAGGCCTGAGCAATCCCGAATCCAGCAGGTTCCCATCCACCGCTTGCCGTTCTGCCGCAACTTCCCACTCCAGTTCGGTGGACAGGCGCTTTCCGGCCCAGCGAGCATAGGCATCGGCCTCAAAGTAGCTCACGTGACTAACGGGTGCATCTTCAGCATCTTCCAGCGGAATCTCCCGCCGTAGCGTAAACAGCTGCCAGCTCTTGCCATCCTGGTGCCAATAGAGAGGCGCGCGCCAGCCTTGCTGCTCCACCAAATCCCAGCCGGCAGATAGCCACAACTCCGGTTCCGTGTAGCCGCCGTCGGCAATAAACTCCGCAAACTCGCCGTTGGTCACCAGGCGGTCACCCAGCTCAAACGGCTCCAGAAAAGCACGATGCCGCGGCAGCTCATTGTCGTAGCAAAATCCGCTTCCCAAAAACCCCACATCGACCAAGCCACCGGCAAACTCCACAAACCGCAACGGAGTGGAATGAACCGGGTGCCCCAGGTCTCGAGTCTGAGACCTGGGATGCAGACGTTCTGATCCGCTGAATGCTTCGCCTGCGTTTAGATAAGCCGGACGCAGCGGATTGGTATAAAAGGCGTGCAGAATGTCCGTCAGCAGCAGTTCCTGGTGCTGCTCTTCATGGTTCGCTCCAAGTTCGATCCGCTTCAGCACCTCCGCCTCAGGACCCGCTTCGAGCAATTTCTCGATGCCCTCGTCCACGTGCCTCCGATAGCCGAGCACTTCGTCCAGGCCAGGCCGCGAAAACGACGAGCGCAGCCGTTTCTCTGGAAATTGGGCAAAACTACGGTAATAGCTGTTAAACAGCCAGGGAAAGTCAGGGTTAAACAGCTTGTAGCCGGGCAGGAACTCCCTGAGAATGAACGATTCAAAGAACCATGCCGTGTGCGCCAGGTGCCACTTCGCCGGCGAAGCCTCGGCGCACGACTGCACCATCATGTCCTCAGGCGTCAGCGGCTTACAAAGGGAGACTGTTCGCTCCCGAACAGTGCGAAAGCGCTCGACAACTTCCAGTTGCAGTTGCGGGGAAACCGCGGTGCTCATCCTGACAATCCTCTCTCTCTCGCTGTTTCTGGCCACAGACCCGATATTCCGGCTCGTAGCCTGTTTAGTCCGCCTTGCACCCGCGCAACGAACATCCTTGACGATGCTGCGTAGATTGGTGCTCTAATTCGATAGGACGATGTTGCAGGGTTGTCGCCTCGATTCCTTCGTGAGGAGGGAATATGCTCAGGTTTGATAAACGCCCTCTGCCGGCCTTCATGCTGATGGCAGCCATCGCGTGTCCCTCCGGTCTCCTTCTTGCTCAATCTCCAGCTTCCAATCCTTCAGACTCCGCACAAAAATCCGCCGCTCCAGCTACCACTCCAAAGCCTCTTGCCCCGGCAACTACCACAGAGATCGTACCGAGAATCCCGCCGACGTTCGAACAGCTGGGCGATGCACTCATGGCTCACCAACGCTATCAGGCAGCCATTGAAGCCTACAAGAAAGCCCCCACCAGTGATCCTGTCGTGTGGAACAAGCTTGGCATCGCTTACCAGCTGATGTTCAACCTGACCGACGCGATGCAGTGTTACAAAACTTCTTACAAGCTCAATCCCAAAAACGCAACCGTCATTAACAATCTCGGTACCGTCTACGATGCGCTGAAGCAATATCGCGGCGCTGAAAAAATGTATCGCAAAGCACTCAAAGTAGATCCAGCCTCCGCTCTGATTCTCAAAAACCTCGGCACCAACCTGCTTGCGCAGCACAAATATTCGAAAGGCTGGAAAGAGTACCAGGCCGCGCTCAAAGTCGACCCGCTCATCTTCGATGACAATTCCCGGCCTCGCGTTGAAAATCCAGCCTCCATCTCCGACCGCGGAGCCATGAACTTTTACCTTGCCAAGGGATGTGTCCGAGCCGGCATGCCGCTCCGTGCAATTGAATACCTGCGGATGGCCCTCAACGAGGGCTATACCAGTCCCAAAAAGATCATTGCGGACAATGAGTTTGCAATCCTGCACGGACTGCCCGAATTCAAAGAACTGATGTCCTCCCAATCCCAGAAGCGGCAATAATCGCTGCGCCTGATCTCTCGGCACACCCGTCGTCTTCTCGCCCCGGCCGCTCGTCTATATGGATAGGTCCCACTTCTGATCGGGAGAGTTATGACAGCCTGCCGCATCTCCGTACCGCTACTCATACTGTTTGGTGCTCTCAGCCTCGCCGCCGTTGCGCAGGATCCACCCTCGCAACAGGATCCAGGCCAGCCTGCGCCGCAGCGCGGCCAGCGCGGAGCTCGCGGCGGATGGGGCGGAGGCATGATGGGACGCGGTGTCATGGGAACCGTCACCGAAGTCGCCCCCGATCATTTCACTATCAAAACCGATTCCGGCGATCTCTACACCGTCCACTACAGCGTCAACACGCGCATCTTGAAAGGCGGCGGAGGAGGAGGGCAACGCCGTGGACAGGCCACCGAGAGTGAGCCTTCCTTCACCCCTCCAACGCCCATCAAAGCCAGCGACATTAAAGTCGGCGATGCCATCGGCGCCTCCGGCGAAGTCGATGCGAATGCCAAGTCCGTCGGCGCCGTCGTCATCTTCCAGATTGATCCCGAACGCGCCAGACAAATGCGCGAAATGCAGGCCAACTACGGCAAAACCTGGGTGATGGGCCGCGTCACCGCCATCAACGACGTTAAGGTAACGCTTCTCGGTGGCCCAGACAACGCCAGCCACACCTTTGTTGCGGATGAAAACACAACCTTCCGCAAGCGTCGCGACCCCATCACCCTGGCCGACATCCAGGTCGGCGACATGGTCCGCGCCGAAGGCTCCATCAAGAACGGTGCTTTCCTGGCAACTTCCGTCTCCGTAATGGGCCCTCCGCCCCAGCGAACCGACCGCGCCATGCCCGCTCCGCAGTAGCCACAAAGAGAGCGCCCCACCTCGCGAGATTCTCCGGCCTGCGGGCGTCATCCCCCCATGAACATCCCGCCATTCACATCCAGCACATGGCCCGTGATATATGCGGCCGCATCCGAAGCCAGAAACACTACCGGCTGTGCAATCTCCGCATCTGTTCCAGCCCGCCCCAGTGGAATCTGCTCGATCATCTTCTCCCGCAGCTTCTCTCCCAGAACCGTCGTCATCGGCGTTTCGACGTATCCCGGCGCCACCGCATTCACCGTAATCCCGCGCGACGCCACCTCCCGCGCCAGCGATCGCGTAAACCCGATCAGACCGGCCTTCGACGCCGCATAATTCACCTGTCCTTCTTGTCCGGTCCGCCCCACCACGCTCGTGATGTTGATGATCCTGCCCCAGCGGTTCTTCATCATCTGCCGCAGCAGCGACTGCGTCAGCAGAAACGTTCCCGTCAAATTCGTGCTCAACACGTCATCCCAGTCCGCGCGCTTCATCCGCATCATCAGGTCGTCGCGCGTGATACCCGCGTTGTTCACCAGAATCTCTACCTTGCCGAATCGATCGACAACAGCCTTCGCGCCATTCTTGATCGACTCCTCGCTCGCCACGTCGAGTGCAAATGGCACGGCCTCTCCGCCCGCCGCCGCAATCTCCGCCGCTACCTGCGCCAGCTTCGTCTCATTGCGCGCCGCCAGTGCCACCGTGGCTCCCGCCTTCGCCAGTGCCAGCGCGCACGCCCGCCCAATCCCCTGGGATGCTCCCGTCACCAGCGCAACTCTTCCGTTCAAATCCGCCATCGCCGTTCCACCTTCAGCGCCGACCTAACTTCAATCGCAACGCGCATTTCCAAGGCCAATTATAGGCAAGACCGCCGAGCGCAGTTTCGCCGCGTATCGGATTTCTATGACGCATTCACGTGTTCGATTTTGCCTGGAGCCCCGCACTCACGGCTAGCCCGTCGGCATAGCCTGTGCCGGGATGCGCTCCCTGCGGCGTGCCGGCTCCGCCAACTCCGCCGGCCACACATACACGGCGAGCCGACGCAAGTAGTGCAGCACCGGCTCTTGATCCGTCACCTGGATTCCCAACGCCGCAGGCAGATCGTTCTGCTCAATCTCCGCCTCGGCATCTTCCAGCGGCGAGGCCACCGCGTGAATGTTCGCCCGCACCGCAAGCCCTGCATGATTGCGCGTAAACAGGCAGTAGCGCTCTGTAAAAAAGTACTCAAGCGATCCGCTGCGAATGTCCGCCAGTCTCCGCGTTGGCCCCAACCCTCGGTAGCGCGCGTTGAAGATCGCTGGCTGAGCCACAAAACGCCTGCGGCTGTAAAACGAGAACTCGCGCTCGGTCCTCTGGCTCAACCGCATCTCCGCCCAGTTGCAGGGCTGGCGAAAAATCAGCCGCACCGCACCTGCCGCCAGCAGGCTGCCAATGTCCACAGAAAGGTTGTAGATGCCCGGCGTATTCGTGTGCTGATCATGAACGTAGGTACGAAAATGCAGCTCGGGAAAGCTGCGCGTGCCAGGAACCGAGGGCACTCCGCGGAAATTAAACCGATCCATCCACAGAGGCACAATCCCGATCCACGCCGACCCTTGAAAGCTATCCGGCTGCAATCCCTCTGGAAGAAAGGGGGACACGGTCGCGGCGGGCACCCTCCAATGCGCAAAAAGAAGATCGTTCCAGCGCTGAGACAGCATCCAGCGTCCGGTTGGCAATGGCCGGGGCCTTTGCGATGTGCGCAATTTGAACTCCCGCATTCTGCCGCGCGCTCCCACTCTTCAGCTTTGACGTTTTTCTTGATCCAGGGGATTCACAGCCCCTGCTTCCCGATGCCGTATTCTGGTCGCGAGCCCTCGTCCATGTCCAGTCAATCTTTGCCCCGTGAATCTTTCTCGCCCGCCGGCGCCCATAACCAGACTGATGTCTATGCCGTTCACGGTGCCGATCCCGAAGTCCTGGCCTACGCCATGGCCAAGTATTCGCGTTCCGCGCTCTCCATGCGCGAATCCCTCACCGAGATCAGCGCCCAGCGCGCCGAGCAATTCCTCAACACATTCTATTTCCAGTACGGCCACCGCTCCATCGCCGACCTGGCCCACATCGCCTTCGCCGTCGAGCGCCTGAGCCTTCTGGCCGCCATCGTGCTGGTTGACGAACAGCGCTGGGACGGCCAGGAACGCTCCACCCGCTATCAGAATTTCCAGAAATCCGGCTGGTACTTCCCCAATTTCGCTTCGGACACGACCTCCGCCAAACTCTACGCGGACACCGTCGAAAACCTCTTCGCCACCTATCAGCGCACCACCGCCGCCGTCCACGAAGCCCTGCGCCAGCGCGTCAAGTGCCCCGAGGCCATGAAACCCGAAGCCTACGACCGCACCCTTAAGGCCCGTGCCTTCGACGTCGCACGCTACCTGCTGCCCCTCGCCACCAACACCTCGCTCGGCCAGATCGTCAACGCCCGTACCCTCGAAACCCAGGTCTCTCGCCTTCTCTCCCATCCCCTCGCCGAAGTCCGCGACCTGGGCGCAAAACTCCGCGACGCCGCTACCGGCCCCGCATGGAACGTCAACGCCCGCGCCGCCGCTGCTTTCGTCACAAAGCTCGCCGATCCTGAAATCGCCGCCGAAGCCGCCAACCTCCTCACCCGCAAAGTCCGCACCGCCCCCACCCTGGTCAAATACGCCGAACCAAATCAGTACCTCATCCAAACGCGTACTGAACTCGAACAAGCATCGGCAGAGATTCTTCAGGGAACCTCACCCGCGCCATCCCCCGTGGTCGATCTCGTCGAGCGCACCGAATCTCTTGAAGTCGAACTGGCTGCCACCCTGATCTACTGGGCCAGCCATCATCCCTACCGTCAGGTACGCGACATAGTCGCCGGCCTTCCAGGCCCTCAAGTTTCGGAAATCATCGAGCTGGGGTTGAAACACCGCGGCAAACACGACGAAGCCCTCCGCATCTTCCACGCCGGCGCCGCCCTCCGCCTCGACATCCTCATGGACATCGGCGGCTTTCGCGACATGCACCGTCATCGCCGCGTCACCCAGATCCAGCAAGGATTCACCGCCGTCCACGGCTACGAAACGCCCCATTCCGGCGACGCCGCCGGACTCGAAGAAGCCGGCGTCCTCAGCGAATATCAGCAGGCCATCCAATCCGCCCACGCCGCAAGCGCATCGGTTGCCGCAGGCTCCGCACCGGAAGCAAAGTCTTCAGCGCTTTACCTGCTGCCGCTCGCCACCCGCGTGCGCTGCCTCTTTAAAATGGACTTCGCCGAAGCACAATACATCAGTGAACTTCGCTCTGCTCCGGCGGGCCACTTCAGCTATCGCCGTGTTGCCTGGGAAATGTATTTAGCCCTCGAGCGCCAGCATCCCACCCTCGCAAAATACATTCGCGCCACCGACTTCACCCAGCCCATCGACCTTCTCCAGCGTTAGCGCCCTCCCGAACCACCGCTGTATCCAGGCCGCTTTCCAGAATCGTAAACACGTTCGCTTATTGCGTCGGCGTCTTCACCCCCAGATCGTTCGCAAGAAAACGCACCGTCGCTTCATCCGCGCGCAACCAGTCCGCCCAGCGCAAAAATCCATGAATCTCATTCGGAATCACTAGCTCTTCGAACGGCGTCTTCTGCTCCTGTAGCCGATGCGCCAGTTCCACCGTTTGATCGAACCCCACATTTCGGTCGTCGTCTCCCTGGATCAGCAGCACAGGCGATTTCCATTTCGCGATATCCGCATCCGGCGAAGAGGCAAACGCCGTGGCGATTGCCTGCTTCCACAATGCATCTGCCTCGTACCAGTGTTCTGGAATGCCCCCACCCTTGCTTATCTCCGGGATCCAGTTTGAAATCCCATGAAAATCCACGCCTGCCTTGAACACATCGGAGTTGCGCGCCAACGCCAGTCCCGTCAGATAGCCGCCGTAAGACCCGCCCCAAATCCCGATCCGGCTTGCATCCACGCCCTCCACCTTCTGCAGAAACCGCGCCCCAGCCAGCACATCCTGGTACTCTGCCGCACCCGCAGGCCCGGCGTGCTCCGGATGCTGAAACGCTCGCCCGTATCCGATACCCAGTCGATAATTCACCGAGAGCACCGTGAAGCCATGCATCGCGAGATATTCATTCACTGCGTAGCCATTGCTGTAGTAGTCCATGTAGTGCCAACCCAGCAGCATCTGGCGCGGTGGTCCTCCATGCACAAAAATCACTCCGGGCTGATGCTCACTCGCGCGGGATGCACGAAATAGTTGCCCCTGTATCGTGAGCCCATCCGGCGATTTGAAGCTGACGAGCTTCGGCACCACAAGTCCCGCGGCCGGATAATCCTTCGTGCCGCCAGTATCGAGCGCATGCCCGTCGCCCGCCTGCGCCAGCACAGCAACCGACGCGGGCCGTCGCGCGTCCGCCGTGATGTAAGCAACTTTGCCGCCCTCAAGCGCAACCGGCCCCCACTCAAGACCCTCTCCGGTAGTCAACGTCTCCGGAGCCTTTCCATCCGCTTTCACCCGGAAAATATGCCGTCGATCGTCATCCCCTGCCGCACCGCCCGTATTCGCGCTGTAGACAAGCGTCGTGCGATCGGGACTCATCGCCACGTTCTCCACCATGAACTGACCCGGCGTCAGCAGCTTCGCTGCGCCGCCTTGCACGTCCACCGCATAAAGGTGCGGCCAGTTGTCCGTCTCCGTCAGAAACACCAGCTTGTCATCCGCCATCCAGAACAGCGGCTCGTTGTCTGCCAGGTCCGGCAGTGTGCCCGCCAGCGTGTCCGGCGAACTCCAAACCTGACGCCCTTCGCCCGTCGCCGCATCTGCTATCCAGAAAGCAAACGGATGCGGCACCTGCACAAGAAAGTTCTCCGGCGCATCTCCGCTACTCGGCTGGCGCATGAACGCGAGCGAATGTCCATCCGGCGACCACACCGGCTCTTTATCGAAATTGGTTGAAGGAGCCAGGTACAACAGCGGCTGTGTCGCCGACGCATACACGCCAATAAAACTGTGATCACCCCTCGCCGACACAAACGCGAGCCGCGCCCCATCCTTTGACCACGCCGGCCCTGCGTCTTTTCCGCGATCAAAGAAAAGCCGCTTCACTTCCGCCGCCTTTCCCTTCTCCAGCGCCAACGGCACAGTCCAGATTTGCGCATCCTTCACATACGCCACTTGCCCCGTCGAAGAAACAGCGGGGCTGTCTCCCTCTGCGACTTTTACCGGCGCACGGTCCGAGCCATCCGTAGCAATCGACCAGATCGTAATCTTCGGCTCCGTCGGGTCTCCACCGGGATCGGGAGCCAGGTTCCCCGCCGCCGGCCAGTTCTCGTCATGATCTCCGCCGCGCACAAAGAGGAGTTGCGATCCATCAGCTGAAAAGACGAGCTGCGTCAGTTCCTGCCCATCGTCCTGCGCGTAGTGTGTGAGCTGCCGTGGCGTGCTGTCGCTAGCGCGCGCAAACCAGATGTTGCGCACACCGCGCACATTCTCAACCCAGGCAAACCGATCGCCGTTGTCTGAAGCAGTAAGCCCGCTCACAAAAGAGTATCCAAGCACCTGCTCCATACTCGGTGCGGACGCAGCAAAAGCCGGTGGACAGCAAGCGCCGCACACCATCGCGGATAGAATCAAAACCCGGAACAAAAACCCACGGGAAAGCGGTAGGCGTCTCATACCAGTACCCTACAACACACATCCGCGGTTCGCCGCATCTGACTCTTTATCCTACCTTATCGTTAGTCCTGAATGCGAATCCCAGGATTGCGCATCATCAGGACGAATCGGTTTTACTCTTCGCGTAACAGGGCCAGGGGATCGACAGAAAATGCGCGCCGTGCCGGAATCCATGTGGCCACCAGGCCCAGCAAGGCCATCGCTAGAACGACTCCGCACAAGACAAGTGGGTCGCGCGGCGTCGCCTGATACACGACGGAAGCCAAAACACGGGATGCGAGCATCCCCAGTCCAAGACCGGCACCCGAACCAATTGCAAGCAACTTCAAAGCACGGCCCAGCACAGCCTTCAGTACTTCTCTACGCTGAGCGCCCAGGGCAACGCGAATTCCCAACTCCTTCAGCCGTTTGCTCACCGAGTATGCCGCCATCCCAAAGATCCCGGTGATCGATAAGATTGCGCCCATCAGACCCAGCACGCCAAGCGAGAGGGTTGCCATGCGCGAGGCAAACAGGGCGCCATTCATCTCTTCATCCCACGTTTGAATAAAGGAAGGCAGTCCGGGATCAAGATTGAGCAGCTTGGCCCGGATGGCGTTGGCCAGTTGCTGCGAGTCGCGGCTCGAGCGCACCACAAACCAGGTGTCTGTGCGCGGACTCTGCTGGATGGGGAAAAATACTGCGTTCCGCGGATCTTCGGCTACGTTCGCAGTATATTTTCCGTCTTCCACGACGCCCACGATTTGGATAAGCCCCCCATCTTTCGTTTTGAAATGCCGCCCGAGGGCATTTGCCGCGCTGCCGAAGAGTCTGCGCGTAAATTCCTCGTTGACCACTGCAACGTGAGGCGCTTTTTGATCGTCGTCCCACGTAAAAGCCCTTCCAGACAGGAGCGCAGTTCCCGCTGCCTGAAAGTACTCAGGAGAGACCGAGAATGAAATGGCACTGGCTGCGGCATTGGATGGCTTCAGGTCCGTCGTTTGATCGGAATAAATATCAACGTTATCCCACCCCATATGCAGCGGAGGGCTGCTCACCAGGCCCACTTGCGCAACTCCCGGAAGGGCTTTGGTGGCATCGATCATCCGCCGCTGCATGGCGGCAACCCGGTCGCCTTTATACCCTCCCATGTTCAAGTCCGTTTCCACCAGCATGGCGTTGCGCGGCTCAATGCCGAGTTTGGTGTGCAGCGAGCGAGTCAGCCCCCGCACCGACACCATTGAAGAAGTGATCAAGACCGCGCAAACAGTGATCTGAAGAACAAGCAGCAGGTCGCGGACACCAAATCTGCGGCCCATGAAAGCGCTGGCTGTTCCGCCCGACGCCGACTTGACGATTTGATACGGGTCAGTTCGCAGCACCTGGCGAACGGGAACAATGCCGAAGAGGAATCCGCTCGCCACGGCAAGCAGCAGCGCAAGCGCATAAACATTCGCGTCGGGGTTCAGAGGCAGATTCAACGGAAACTGGGGAAACGGCCGCCATGCACAGATGGCGCGCAGCAGGAATACGCTTCCCCACAGTCCCACAGCGCCGCCCGAAAGGGAAATCAGCAACGCTTCCGTAAGAAGCTGCCGCAGAATGCGAGCGCGACGAGCCCCCAATGCAAGCCGCAAGGCAACCTCGCGGGAACGGTCGGCGGTTCGCGCGGCGAAGAGGCCGCCTAAATTGGCGCAAGCGGCCAGCAGTATCAATCCGGCCAGCAACATCAAACCCGCAAGAAACTCCTTGACGGCCCCACCAAAGGCGCTCGCCGGGCCAGGACGCTCCAATTTGAAAGTGAGCAGTTGTTGATCCACGTCGCCGGGATAATTCTTTCCCAGGTAGGAGCCGATTGAATCGAGATCCACGGCCGCCTGCGTCTGAGTCACTCCCGGCCGTAGGCGGCCGATTACCTCGCTTACCCAACGGCTTCCACGCTGGTCCAGCAGACCGTCTCCAGCCAGCTGCTCGTGATTCACGATCGGCACAAAAAGATCGGCCGAAAACGCGATAAACGTGCCCACAAATCCGGGCGGCGCAACACCGATAACGGTAAAGGGATGCCGGTTGAGCAGAACCGTTCGGCCCACCACGCCGCGGTCATCTTGGAAGTGGTTGTGCCAGCATGCATAACTCAGGACGATATACGGCGCACTGTTTGGTCCATGTTCATCGCTGGCGTGGAAGAAACGGCCGAGATATGGCTGCAAGCCTAGAATGTCGAAATAGTTGCCGCTTGCTTCAAAGAGCCAGGCGCGCGACGGGTTCTTGCCGGTGTCCATAACCGCCTGCGAAATGTCGTCCGCGGCCACGCCTTCAAAGCTGCGATTGCGATCCCGCAGGTCGAGATAATTCGGGTACGATTCATATCCCCAAATGCTGTGCGCGTGTCCTATTACGTAGATGTTCTCGGCGCCGGGCACATTCAAAGGGCGCAAAACCAGGGCGTTCATCACGGCAAAGACCACCGTGTTTGCGCTGATGGCCAATGCCAATGTTGCGATCGCAGCGAAAGCAAATCCCGGAGAATGACGAAGCTGCCGCAGCGCCAATCGCACATCTGCCCAGATCGATTCCAGTGTCCGCCAATGCCATACTTCCCGGCTCCGTTCCTCAACCAGCGCCAGATTGCCGAAAGCAATTCGCGCCTGGCGCTCGGCTTCCTGCCTGCTCATCCCTTCGCCCATGAACTGCTGGGCGCGCTCCTCGATGTGCAGCCGCATCTCCTCTGAGAGGTCGTCATCGATCTTGCCACGGTGGAAGAAATTTCGTATCCAATCCATGGAGGGCCCTCCTAACTGGCCGGGGATCTGCCGGGATTCAGGACGAGTGCGATTCCTTCAAACATCCGTTCGAAGCTGGAGATCTGCTCCTCCAGCCGGCGAATGCCCGATGCTGTGATCTGATAGGTTCTTACCCGGCGATTGGTGGACGACAAACCCCACTCCGCTTTAACCAGCTTCGCCTTCAGCAGCCTTTGCAGCGCGGGGTATAGCGACCCCTCTTCCACCTGCAGCAGGTTGTTCGATCGCTGCTGAATGTGCTGCACAAGTGCATAGCCATGGGCAGGCTGCCGCCGTAACGACTCGAGAATCATCATCTCGAGTGCCCCCGGAAACAAATCGCGCGATGAGGTCTCGGTCATAGGCTTGTTCACTACAGGCCTAGAGTAGAATAGTGTCAAGCGGAATTGTCAACAGAATTTTTGGGCGTCAAGACCCCCAGCCCGTCGTCCTAAGCCAACTTCCTCAAAATAAACGCCAAAAAGATCTTCTAGCGTTGCAGATTAATTCGCCGGTTCCGCTACCCTGAATCTATGCGGCAAACCTCGGCACCCAGGCAGCAATGTGAGTGATCGCCGCTTGAGAGTATCTTGACTTGGTCTCGAACACGCCGACTTTGAAAATGCCCCGTAAGCCGTTTATTGAGAATTCTCTACGATTAAGTTCATTCATAAGAGTTCTCTGAAACGAAGAGTCTGCGCATCTCCATGATAGGCCTTGCTTTCCACCTAGAGCCGGGGGGTACACCCCCCCCCGCATCAGTTGGTACGGACCGGGGAGATAGCTGACAATCGAACCGAGGACATTCCTGACACGAATCGGTCCTTCAGGAGGAGGACTGATCAGGCTTTATCCACCCTGAACCTTGGTCGCTCGATCGTTCACAAACGTCACCGTCCACTTCTTCCCGTCCGCGTCGTAAGTGACCGTCCGATTTCCCTCGGTCCGAGGATCGTCGGTCTGGATCTTCTGGCCCAGCGCCAGTCGCGTCTGCAACTCGCTCATGCCCGGCTTCGCCTCGTGAGCATCCACTGCATTCCATACATTCTTGGGCCAGCTCGCATAAATCGTGTGCGGATCGTCGTAGAAATAGAGCAGGTCGCTGTAATACTGCTCCTCGCTCCCGTCCAGCGCGCCCACCGGCGTCGCGAACTCCTCTTTGTTGCCCGGCAGCGTAAACACGTACAGCGCCTGCTTGCTTCCGTGGCTGATGCCGTCGTCCACGTCCGCAGGCACCGAAGCCTTGATCGCCTTCTTGATATCAAGCTTCTGCAGCGGAGGAATGACACCAACCTTTTTCTTGAAATCGACTTTACCCGCCGCGTACGGGAAGTACGGCATGGTGTAGCCATTCTTCATCCACACGCTCTTGTCTTCCTCGTCCTTCAGGTCTTCAAAGTGAGCCGGAAACTCCATCCGCACCACGGCCACATCGTCCGCGGTCAATTTCTGTTCCTGGCCTTGGTTCACCACGCCCGGATTCTGCCGCTTCTTAAAGACTGTGAATAGGTAAATGCCGGCAATCACCAACATGATTAAGGTCGGAATTGCCACGATTTTCCAGGGCTTCACGCTTCCTCCTTGTCTTGTTGCATTCAGATTCAACTGGCCGACGGGGTCTCCAAACTAGCTGATCCCAGCTTCGGCCGCAACGCCTCTGCGCTTAACTCATCGGCACGCCGCAGACCCGGGAAGAAGACGGCCCAGGAACCCGCAACCGCCAGCGACGCCAGTCCACCGAAGATGGTGGCCCGTACCGCACCCCACCACTGCGCCGTCAGCCCGCTTTCAAACTCGCCCAGTTCGTTGGATGCGCCGATGAAGAGCGAGTTGACAGCGCTCACGCGTCCGCGCATCTCCTGGGGCGTTGCAAGCTGCAATAGCGACCCGCGAATAATCACGCTGATCATGTCGGCCGCGCCCGCCATGGCCAGTGCCCCCAGCGAAAGCCACAAGTTCTTCGACATGCCGAAGATCACCGTCGCCACGCCAAAGATCGCTACGCAGACGAACATCCGCGCTCCTGCCTTGCGGTTGATCGGAAACCGCGCCATCACCAGCGACATCGTCAGCGCCCCCATCGCAGGCGCCGCCCGCAACGCTCCCAGCCCACGCGGACCCGTATGCAGCACGTCGTTGGCAAAAATCGGCATCAGCGCCACCGCACCCCCCAGCAACACCACAAACAGATCCAGCGACATCGACCCCAGCAGCAGCGGCGATGTGCGCACATACTGGAAGCCGGCAAAAATCACCTTCAGCGACGCCGCGCGATGCTCCATCCGCCCCGGTCGCGTATGCAGGCTCAGGATAAGCACGAGAAACCACACCAGCGAGGCCAGCGTAAAGATGAAGACGATGCCGGCTCCTTCCAGCCCCGCTTCACGAAGGAAGTGAACCAGTGGCAGCGTAAACAGCAAACCCCCAAGCGCCGGCCCCGTAACATTGGCAAGCTGAAAGATCGCTCCACCCCACGTCACCGCATTCACAAAATGTTTCTCTGGAACGAGATGAGGCAAGAGCGCTGAACTCGCCGGCGCTGAAAAAGCACGTCCTGTTCCAATGAGAAACAAGACCCCGTAGATGTAAAACACTCTGTCCGTACCGACGACCGCCAACGCAAGCAACGCCACCGTGCAAAACACCTGCAGCGTATAGCAGCAGAGGATCACATGCCGCCGGTCGAATCGGTCGGCAACGTGCCCGGCAGGAAGCAGAAACAGCAACCCCGGCAGAAACAGAGCCAGGCCTGTATATCCCAGATCGAGGGCTCGATGGGTGATCGAATAGACCTGCCACGCCACCGCGACGGCCTGCGCCTCGGCACCTAGAATCACCGCAACACGCGCCATTTGATATCGCCGAAAGTCGCGATAGGCAAATGCCTCCATCCCGCGTCGTGGAGGCCTGGTGGAAGGGGAATCCATCTCCTGCCTAGGTTAACCGTTCAGCATCACCCTGCGAAAGATTCGATCCCGACTCCCGCGCGCCACCGACGACTTTCCGCTGGCCCTGTATCCTGATCCTTGCTACCGCCAACCCACCCTGACCCGCACCCCGAACCCGGTAATAGGGCGGCGGCGGCGGTCGCCCTTTGCGGCGTCTGCGCGTTTCTTGAGCTCTACTGCACCCAGCCGCTGCTGCCTCTCCTGGCGCATCTCTTCCACGCCTCCAAGACTGGCGTCGGTATGACGGTTTCCGCCGCCACGCTGGGCGTGGCCATATCGGCGCCCATCTTCGGCGCCATTACCGAGCGGCTTGCACGCAAAAGCGTCATCGTCGTGTCACTCCTTGGAGTCTCTGTTCCCACGCTTCTGGCCGCAACCTCGGCAAACTTGACGCAATTGATCTTCTGGCGATTCTTGCAGGGAATTATGGTTCCGGGCATCATCGCCGTGGTGGTTACGTACATCGGCGAAGAATGGCCGCCGGAACGCGTGGCCCTCATCATGAGCTTTTATGTCAGCGGCACGGCTCTCGGCGGATTCATGGGTCGCATCTCCGCTGGCATTCTCGCTGACTACTTCAGCTGGCGCGTTAGTTTCGTTGCCCTCGGAGCCGCCTCGCTCGCCGGTGCCGCTGCCGTCGCGGCATGGCTGCCGCACGGTCGCCGTCGTGCAACCCCTCCCTCGAGATTCGATTCCCTTCCGTCCTTCCCGTATCAGGTTCAGGAGATGTTCCGGAGCCGAAGATTGGTTGCCACCTTTGCCGTCGGGTTCAATGTGCTGTTCTCCCTCGTCGGCGTTTTCACTTGGATTACTTTCTACCTGAGCGCCGCGCCGTTCCTCCTCTCGATCACCGCGCTCAGTTCGCTTTTCTTTGTTTACTTGATCGGGCTCTTTGTAACCCCGGCGGCGGGATATCTGATCACGCGCGTCGGTCTTCGAGCCGGCATTGGCGGAGCGATGTGCTGCTCGATCATCGGCGTCCTGCTGACCCTTTCCCACTCACTTCCCATCGTGATTGTGGGACTCGCAATGTTGTCCAGCGGTGTGTTCATTGCACAGACTGCCTCGCAAAGCCACTTGCGTGTTGCTGCCCCTCCCGGGGCCCGTGTCACCGCTGCCGGCATCTACATCACGTGCTACTACCTCGGCGGCACTGCAGCCGGAGTCGTTCCTGGAGCCTTCTGGGCTTTCGGCAAATGGCCTGCCTGCGTCGCGTTTATCGTTTTCATGCAGATCATTGGACTGTCGGTCGCGCTGTTTGGCTGGCGAACGCCGATCGTCCAACAGACTGCCTGACCTGTGCCAAGTGCCGCATTGTGAGGCATTCTCCACATTCCATGAACCCGCGCGGCAACCATGCACATCTATATTTGAGTTACAGACTGGCGGTATTTGAAGGCGCAATACTGCCATTGAAGTCTATTGTTCCCCGCAACTGAAAGAAGCAGCAAACCCCGCCAGGAGAAAGTTTTTGCCCGAGTTGCAGACCGAACCACCGGTGCCGTCAGGCGGAGCGTCCACCACTGTGGTCAATCCGAATGCTGCATCACTTGCGCAATGGAAGCCCCGCGTCAATCCATGGCTCATCGCGGCCACGGTCGCTCTCGCAGCTTTCATGGAGGTGCTCGATACCTCCATTGCCAACGTTGCGCTGCCCCACATCGCCGGCAGCCTCGGCGCCAGTACGGATCAGAGCACCTGGGTGCTCACCAGCTATCTCGTCTCCAATGCCATCGTTCTGCCCCTCGGAGGCTGGGCGTCGAGCTTGATGGGCCGGCGCAACTTCTTCGTCTTTTGCATTACGGTTTTCACAGTAGCAAGCTTTCTTTGCGGTGCTGCGCCGTCGCTTACGATGTTGCTAATCTTCCGCGTCATCCAGGGAGCCGGTGGCGGCGGCATGCAGCCCATGGCGCAGGCGATCATGGCCGACTCGTTTGAGCCGCATAAGCGCGGACAAGCCTTCGCTCTCTACGGGTTGGTTGCCGTACTCGCCCCTTCGATCGGCCCCACCCTGGGTGGCTGGATCACCGACAACTACACCTGGCGCTGGATCTTCTTCATCAATATTCCGGTGGGCATCCTCGCCTTCATCCTCGTTACCCGCCTTGTGGAAGATCCACCATGGATCAAGGCCGATCCCTCCAAGCTGCGCAACATGGACTACATGGGCCTCGCATTCCTCACCATCTCGATGGGCGGCATGCAGATCATGCTCGACAAGGGCGAAGAGAATGACTGGTTCGCTTCGGGATTCATCCGGTTCTTTGCGTTTCTCTTCGTTGGCGGCATCATCGGCTTGGTCGTGTGGGAGTGGCGGCAGAAGAATCCGCTCATCAACCTGAAGCTCTTTCGCTTCAAGAATTTCGCGATCTGTTGCTTCCTGATGATGCTGGTCGGCGGCGTGCTCAACGCAAACACCGTGTTGCAGCCGCAGTTCATGCAACAACTCCTTGGCTACAACGCCACAACAGCGGGCCTCGCACTTACGGCGGGCGGTATTGCCCTCGTCATCGTCATGCCGATGGCTGGATTCGCAACCGGTAAGATCTCAGCGCGCACGCTGGCAGTGGCCGGATTCATCATGTTTATCGTTACCTTTCGCTACGCCGCATACGTCACAAATCTGCAGATGAGCTTTGCCCAGGCGTCCTGGCTGCGCGTCGTTCAGATGCTCCCGCTGCCCTTCTGTTTCATTTCGATCACAAACGCGGCGTACGTGGGCATGCCGAAAGAGGAAAGCAACCAGGTTGCCGGCCTCATCAACTTCGTGCGCAACCTCGGTGGCAGCATCATGATCGCGATTACCAACGCACAGGTGACATCGCGATCCCTCTGGCATCAGCAACATCTACAGAGTGCAATGCAGTCCGGCTCCGATGCGTTTGCCCAGCGCAGCCAGGCGCTAACCGGGTTCTTCGCGGGTACTTTTGGTAGCCCAAACAGTTCCGGCCTCGCGCTGGCCTCGATCTATAACCAACTTAACCAGCAGGCACAGATGCAGGGCTATCAGGACGTCTACATGGAGCTCTCGTGGATGTCGTTCTTCCTGGTCTTCATGGCCTTCATGCTCAACGCCAATCGCCCCGGTCAGGGCCCCGGCGCTTCGGCAATGCACTAGGATTTGGCTTCTCCCGTGCAGCTTTCATCGGGCAGCTTTGAATCAGATTAGAATGCAGGGAATGTCAGCGCCGCTTCTCGCCCGACTCATGGTCACCGCCGTAGCTGTCGGCCAGGGCGTCACGCCACTCTTGATTGACTTAAACAGGACTCATGCAACCAATCCGTTATGGACTGGGCACGCGCGCTTCCACGTTGTCCAGCAGACCTTTGCACTTACCGCTTTCGCTCTCATTGAGATTGTTTTGCTCTGGTGGATCGACCCCGGGTCGCAGCTCCTCTTCCATCTCGCCGCCCTGCTGACCGCGATTCCGATCGTCGCGTTTCTGATCGCAACTGTTACGCGGAAGCGGTATGGCGGCACTTTGCACGATCCCAACGGAATTCGTCCCGTTGCCGTCCGTATGGGTGGTACCACCTACGACATCGACGTCAACATTGTGCTCATAATCGCTGGCGGTTTGGTGCTCTTCAGTTCGGTGCTGATCTTCTGAAACGTGAACGAGGAGTGTAGATGGCTGACTTGCGTGCCGACTTGAATATTGACGCAAGCCGCGCGGTACTCCTGAGCATGGACCTGCAGAATACGATCGCATCGCTCTATACCAAAAACGATTCGGAATTCCTTCCCCGGGTTGCGACGGTGCTCAATGCAGCGCGAAAGAATGGCCTTCGCGTGATCCACATCCAGGTAGGCTTTCGCCCCGGCCTGCCCGAAGTCGACGCGCGAAACCAGCTTGTTGGCGCCATTAAACATGCTGCGCAGTGGCAGCAAATCTTTCAGGGGCCTGCCGGTGCAATTCACCCTGACGTTGCGCCACAAGACGATGAAATCGTCATCACGAAGCACCGCATCAGCGCCTTCGCCGGAACAGATCTGGATATGATCCTGCGCGCGAACGGGATCGATACTCTTATCCTGCTTGGAATCGCTACCAGCGGAGTGGTCTTGTCGACATTGCTGTATGCAAGCGATGCCGACTACAAGCTTTTTGTCGTGGGGGATTGCTGCGCTGATCAGGACCCCAACCTGCACGCATGCCTCGTCGAAAAGATCTTGCCACGGCGCGCCACGGTCATCACCGCCGACGAGCTTTTGAAAGCCCTGCAAGCATCAACAAATGAATCGTGATCGACAGGCAAATTCAGACTCGATCCGTGCCGAAATCTAAGTTGCCCCAAAATTCGAAAACGCCAGAGACCTTGCGGCCTCTGGCGCTTTCCGGATGATCTTTAGCTCTATGGATCAGTGCATCGTCTCTTTCTGCCTGTCGATGAGGTTGCAGGTTGCCCCGCTCCCTCGATCTTCCCGCTCCGCCCGGGTTGCGTCTCCAGGTTGCCCCTTCCCCGCTCCCTTTGTGCTGAGCCGGCGTCCGAATCCTCAGGTTGCCCCTTGGCTTCGAGCCTTCGGCTGTGCCGGCGATGGCCGTTCGAGTTGCCCCGGACGTCGCATGCCTTTGGCGTCACTGGTTTCAGCGAGCTTCCCGAGTTGCCCCGGTGGCTCGCCTTCTCCTGCCACGCCTGCGATGAAGGACTCGGGTTGCCCCTTGCCCTGCATCTCCGGCTTTACCGGCGATCGATCATCGAGTCGCCCCGATGCTCGCATCATTCGGCGGTGCCGACTTACCGGTCCTTGAGTCGCCCCAAGTCCCGGCCCTTCGGTATCGCCGACGATTCGCCGTCCGAGTTGCCCCGAACGTTGAATCCTCCGGCACCGATTGATGGATATCCGAGTTACCTCGGATCACGCACCATCCGGTTCGCCTAGGTTGAATCTCCAGGTTGCCCTGAACATTCTCCTTCGGCTACGGCGATCGACCAATTTCCAGGTTGCCCTAAATCTTGGGTCTTTCACCGTTCGCCGATTCCCCGTGCTTCGAGTTGCCCCGAATCTTGGTTCCTCGGCTGACCCGTATCTGCTTCCTCGGGTTGCCCCGTTTCGGCATCTACGGCTGAGTCGATGATGTCTCCCTGGCTGAATCGAACTTTGCATCCTCGGCTTGCGCCGCGGATGAATCTTCGTGTCCATTCAGGTCACGGCAAACTTGGTATGGCCTCCGGCGCTTTGTTAATCTCGATCCGTCGATTCACTATCGGCAAGCCGACCATGAATTCCCCTACCGAAACCCTTACTTACGCTTTCAACCACGCCAGTGTTACCGTTCCAACCAGCTACAGAGTCACCAGCTAGTTAGAGACATTAGGCCCACCTAACCTGTGGATGCAAGTGCAAAACCCTAGTGTTTCCTGTGGATATCACCATTCATGGTGCATTCATATTCAAATTCTGTGTTGGCGCCATTTCTTTCTGAACTAATGAGACTCAATTCATGCCATAAGTGGCTTCCTATCACCCGCAATCGATGCGAAACAAGTTAGTCTGCACATTTCCTCACACAACCTAACCGGACAAAACGCATGAAATTGGAGTGCGTTGCGCGACGCCGGCCCCGAAGCCTCGCCTGCGTATTCGAGCTTCCAACACGGCTCTGTCTCCTGTACAACAATCAAAACCGAACGTTCCCTTTGTTGTGCGATACCCCCGTTTTCTCGAGGTGAACTGCATGCGGAAACCACGGCGCCTGCCGCCGATCTGGCTGATGGGCCTTACCAACGTGCCCTTCGGCCTCACCGGTGGATTCTGCGCCGTCATCATCCCTCAGCTCCTCGCCGCCCATGGCATACCTGCTGGCCACGTCGCCGCCATCGCCGCAGCCATCCTCTCTCCCGGCTTCTGGATCTTTGCCATCTCGCCCATGCTGGATGCATGGCTCAGCCGCCGCACCTATGCACTCATCTTTGGGGCGTTCACTGCGGTTGCCGTTGCCCTCACCGTTGTCAACGCGGGCAAACCGGGTCTTGTTGAAGCCATCATGATTCCCGGCTTTGCTGCAGCCATGCTCTATCAGGGCGCAGTGGGTGGATGGATGGGTAGCCTGATCGACAAGCAGGAAGACAGCCGCCTGGGAATATGGTTCTCCGTCTCCAATCTTGGCGCAGGCGGCCTCATGATGGTGCTCGCTGGCCAACTCATCAGTCGCCTTACGCCAACTGAAGCGGGAGTTCTGATGGGAACGACGATATTCCTTCCCACGCTTCTTTTTGTGGCGATCCCTTCGCCTCCAGCAAAGCGCCGTCCCGCCCGCGAAAGTTTCGGCCGATTCAATCGCGAACTCCTTTCGCTTTTGAAACAGCGTCAAGTTGTTATAGCCCTCGCACTCTTCCTTCTGCCTGCTGCATCCTTCGCGCTCACCAATGTGCTCGGCGGCGCGGGCACCGATTTCTCCGCCAGCGAACGCACTGTGAGCCTGTTCGCAGGCGTTGGTTCTTCGGCTGCAGGAATCGCCGGCAGCTTTTTGCTCTTCCCGCTCGCGCGCAGATTTCCTCTTCGGCCGGTTTATCTCTCTATCGGCATCGTCGGAGCCATCTTCACTCTCAGCCTGCTCGCGCTCCCGCGGCAGCCCTGGACCTTCGCTGTCGCCATTACAGGAGAGAATCTATTTCAAGCGGTCTCCTTTGCCACCGCCAATGCGATCGCCTTCGAAGTCATCGGTCCCGACAATCCCTTTGCTGCGACACTGTTTACCGTGCTGCTTGCCGCGACCAATCTGCCGATTACCTACATGCAATTTCTGGATGGCCGCGGCTACGATTGGCGCGGACTCACCGGCGCCTTTCTGACCGATGCGACCATCAGCATTGCTGCCTGTCTTTCTCTTGCCTTTGTCATCACCCGCCGGGGTCTCACACCAGAAACGGCCGCGCAATCGCCCTCCCCGATCGTCGAAACCGCAGAGTGAGATCCCTCATTTGCTTTCCACCCCTCCACGGTGTTTCAATCCTCTGTATTGAAACAGGGGTGCTCCACGACGTGGGGCTGAGAAGATACCCTCGAACCCGATCCGGATAATGCCGGCGTGGGAAGCTTTCGAAGCCAGTTTGGCCAACTTCCTCGAATCCCAACGCAGACGCTCTTGTTTCATGAAAGTGGGAACAAGATATGCGTGCGCTTCCATTTCCTCCACACTCGTTACGGCAGGACCTTTCGCCTGGCTTTCCGTTGCCCAGCCGCCGCTTCGCTAAAGCTTTCCTGGCCGTTGCGCTGCTCACCGCTGCGAGCACCGCACCATTCCTTTCGGCACAAAATAAATTGCCGACGCCCGCAACAACTCCAACTGCACAAGAGCCGCCCCTCGATGCCTCTCAACAGAAACCTGGCCGAGTAACAACCACGGTCGTCGTTCACGGCGAAGTCAAAAATGACTATCTCTCAGACGCTGGAACCGCCGGCAGTCTGGATAACGCGCCTATCCGCGAAACTCCCCTCTCCGTCACCGCGATCACCAGCTCTCTCATAAGCGATCAGGTTGCGCGCCTGCTCTCCGACGTCGTCAAGAATGACGCTTCGGTCGGCGAGGACTACGCGCCTGTGGGCTACTACGGCGACTTCGAGATCCGCGGGTTTCCCATCGATCTGGCGACAGGCCTGCAAATCAATGGCTTGACCATTGCCGGCGAGCAGGACGTTCCCCTCGAAAACAAGCAGCGCGTCGAAATTGTGAAAGGCATTGCCGGACTTGAAAGCGGCGTAGCCTCCGCCGGCGGCGTTATCGATTACGTAACAAAGGAACCCTATGCTGGCGAACGACCCACGCTCGATCTCGCAACCGATCACCGCGGCAGTTCCTACGGCGCTGTGCAGTTCGCGGTCCCAAAGCTGCATAGCGGATCGGGCCTGCTGGTTACCGCTGCCGCTGAAGACATCCACACTTATATTGAAGGCGCCAACGGCTGGCGCGGCATGGGCGCCGCGGACGGAAAATGGCAGCTCGGAGCCAACACCCAACTTACCACCGACTTCGAGTATCAGCACAAGGTAGAGCGCTCTGAGGCTGGCTACCAGTTGTTGGGGGGAACCACGGTCCCTACTCCCGTGTATCCCTCGGTGATGCTCGGCTTCCAGCCATGGTCGAAGCCGAACACGTTTGACACGTTCAACGCTGGATCGCATCTTGAGCGTGGGCTCGGGACAAATTGGAGCATGCGTTTCGGTGGCTCTTATAGCCATTCGCTCATCGACGACAACGTAATCTGGCCTTACGGCGCGGCGCTCGATGACAACGGCAACTCCCTCTGTCCGAACTCGCCCTACTACTTCTTCTGCCCCGACGGCAGCTACGAAATCTACGACTACCGCAGCCCCGGCGAATTGCGCATCGATGCTGTGGGCGAGGCATTGGTACAGGGTCACTTCACCACTGGCAAAATCAGCCACGACGTGGTCGGCGGAGGCTCGCTCTTTCACCGCTCCGTCGACCTCTCGCCGACCATTGTCTATACTCCACTCGGCGTCGAAAATGTCTATCAGCCGAACGTCTCATATGCGCCCGAAAGCCCCTACCAGCAAGCCGGCCCCTCTATTCTCGCCGACTTCAACCACCAGGGCTCCGGCATCATCCAGGAGCGCGCGCACCTACCCGGTCACATCGTGCTTCAGGCAGGCGGCCGCTTTGCCAGGGTCAGCGACTTCAACTACTCCGCGGCTAGGTCGATCTGGCTTCCGCAATATGGAGCGACGTACTCGCCACTGCATAATCTCACGCTCTACGGCAACTACGGTTCGCTGCTATCGCTCGGCCCCCAGGCCCCTTGGTGGGTTGATAACGCGAGCGTGTTTCTCACTCCCTTCATGACGCGCCAGTCCGAAATTGGCGCGAAATACGAACGCACGATTCTGCTCACTGCCGACGTGTTCCGCATGCGACAGCCCTTTTTCTATCCGAAGGTCATCGCAGGGCCCGACGCATTCTGTTCGACCGGAAATGCCGGCGATCTCTGTTTCGAGTCCGAAGGGCACGAAACTCATGATGGCGTTGAACTAAATGCACAAGGCAAAGCTGCAACCTGGATGCAACTGAGTGCGTCGGCAACGGCCATGCGTGCCGTCTCCAACAACACCGGCACGCCGGCGTTCGACGATAAGCAGGTGATCAACGTGCCTCGCTTTCACACCGCCGTGTTCGCCGACATACTGTTGCCGCATGCACGTGGCCTCCGCCTGATGCCCGGTTGGAGCTACACCAGCCGCAAGCAGGCCACGCGTGACGATACCGTCAGCGTTGGCGGATACAACCTCTTCAACCTCGGCGCCCGTTACAGCCCGCTCGGTGAAAATGGTCGGCTAACGCTCCACATGTATGCTGACAACATTCTCAACAGACGCTATTGGAAAGACACGGGAGCCAGCTACGGCGACACCTTCATTCACCAGGGCGCTCCCACCACCGTAAGGCTCTCGGCACACTACAATTTTTAGCAATCCCACTCAGGCATAGGACAACGTTGAACGAAACTGCAAAAGCGCACGGACTGGACGGCACCCTCGTCGCTCCCGACTGGCCACCGCTGAACTTGGTCGAAGTGCGCGAACTTCTAAAAGCCTTCCCGGATATCGGTGAACCGATCGAAATTGTTTCTGCCAGTCCACGCCCCTTCTCAGCGGCAAGCGTGGTCAGAACGAGCCGCGAAACAATCTTTGTCAAGCGCCATGCTCGGGCCGTCCGTAGTTTCGAAGGTCTGATTGAGGAACATCGATTCATGCGCCACCTGCGGGCGAACGGAATCGGAGTCCCGCGCGTTTTTGCGACTCGCACGGGCGATACAGCTGTCGAATCGGCTGAATCGACCTACGAAGTCCATTCGGTCCCAACTAGCTTCGATCTTTACGAAGACGCAATCTCGTGGACGCCATTTCGCTCGATTGAACATGCTCGCTCCGCTGGAGAGATGCTTGCCCGCCTTCACCGTGCCGCTGAGAGTTTCTCCGATCCCGCGCGAAAACCACGCCCGCTTGTCGCCAGCTTCACAATCTTCGCATCGCAAAATGCAGCCCGAGGACTGGATCAGTTTCTCGCCCTCCACCCCGTGCTGGAGCACGACACGCGAACTCATGAGGACTGTGCCATTGCCCTCGACCTGCTCGCACCCTTTCACGATGAGTTGAAGCCTCTCCTGCCGGCACTCCATCCGCTGTGGACCCACAACGACCTTCATGCTTCCAATCTTTTCTGGAGCGATACCAGCCCGCACGCCCATGCCACCTGCGTCATCGATTTTGGATTGGCTGACCGCACGAACGCCATCCATGACATTGCCCAGGCAATCGAACGCAATATCATCGAATGGCTCGTACTGATGCAGAATCCCAACCGTGGCGACGACGTTCCCGTTCACTTGGACCACTTGTGGGCGATGCTCGACGGCTACGAACAGATACGCGCCCTCAGCCGCACAGAGGCAGCCGCATTGGCCCCGATGCTCGCCATTTGCCACGCGGAGTTCGCCCTCACCGAGGCCGATTACTTTCTCGGCGTCTTACAATCAGCGGAGAAAGCCCGCATCGCTACCCGCAATTATCTTGTCGGCCATGCGCAATGGTTCCGCGGTCCCGGCCAGCTAAAGATCATCCAGCCTTTGCAGCAATGGGCCGAAACCCACCAGACTCAGGCGGTGCGCGCGTGACTCTCTCCGCAATCGCTCGCTACCTGGTTGCCAATTGGGTGGAACTCGCCGGCTTTGTGACTACGGCGGCGGGAATCTGGCTCACCACTAAACGACTCCTCATCTGCTGGCCGGTCGTCCTCGCCGCGGATATTTTGTACCTGATTGTCTTTTTTCGTGCCCGGCTCTACTCCGACACGCTGCTGCAGGTTTTCTTTATCGCATTCACGCTCTACGGCTGGTGGCATTGGTGGCGCGGCATTCGCGACGAAGGTCAAGTGCGCGTAGTCCCTCTCGCGTTGACCAGCCTTTTGAGCGCTCTCGTCGCAGGCATTGCGGGCACCTTTGTGCTCGGCGAACTTGCGAAGCAGTTTCACGCTGCGTTGCCCTGGCTTGACGCTTCTCTTGCAAGCTTCAGCCTCGTCGGCAGCTGGTGGCAGGCACGCAAACACATCGCTAACTGGTGGCTCTGGATCGTCGTAAACCTCTTCTACATTGGCGAGTACGTTTACAAGGATCTCTGGCTCACCGCAGTTCTCTATGCCGGGCTCGTCGGCCTCGCCATTCTCGGCCTGCGCGACTGGCAACGCGCCGCGCGAGCCACTCAAACCGCGGCTTGTACCACGTTGAGCAGCGACTCTCCTGCCATATAGCGACGCAGTTCATCGGCCGCAACCTGGAGCGCCCGCCGCGTAAACTCAGGGCTCGACCCGCCGACATGCGGCGTGATCAGCAGGTTCGGACACTTCCATAATGGGTGCCCAATCGGAAGCGGCTCCGGGTCCGTCACATCGAGAGCCGCACGAATCCTCCCCCTCTGCAGTGCCTCCACCAAAGCATCAGTATGCACGATCGGCCCGCGTGCCGCATTCACCAGCAGCGTCCCCTGTTGCATCAATGCAAACTGGCGCGCATCAATCAGCCATCGCGTTTCCGGAGACGAAGGCAGAATCAGCACAACGACCCGGACCTTGGGCAGCAATGCATCGAGTTCGCCTACCGCGTGTACCTTCGGAGTATCCCGCGCCGTTCGCGCCACCCGAATCAGGTTCACGCGAAACGGTTCAAGCATGCGCTCGATCTCCTTGCCAATCGAGCCATATCCAACCAGCATCACCGTCTTCCCAGTCAGTTCCTCCAGCATCACCGGCGGATAGTGCGTCCCAGTATCGCCTGTGATCGCGGCATACTCTGCGCTCGCCTCGAAGCGCCGCTTCCAATCGCCTGACCGTTGAATATCGAGGAATAGCGGAAAATGCTTCAACATCATCAGGATCGCAGAAATTGTCCACTCGGCCGTAGATACATTGTGGGCGCCGCGCGCATTACAGATCGTTACATGTGGCCCCACAGCCCCTGGGATCCATTCCGTTCCCGCCATCAGCGAAAGCACCAGCTTCACTCCGCGCAAATGAGGAACGATCGCCAAATTTCTGGTCGGATAAGGATCCGGCAACCAAACGTCGAGCTCGACATCGTGGTCAAGCTCACGCGGCAGTCGAATCAGCTCGACCCCCAGCGGAAAATCGGACAGCCATTCGGCGGCAAGATTTGCGGAATACCCAACTCGAAGCATAGTCAATTGACATCCAGTATAAATTTGGGATCCTCCTCCATGATGCATCTTCCTTGCTCTACGGTTTGTCTTCCCCGCCATCGCCCGCACTCATACCCGGTACGGCATGCTATGACTGAGGAGTCGCAATGCTCACGTTATGCGCTTAGCTAAATCAAAATCGTGGTCCCAGCAGCAGCTCGCCGTTAAAGTGGGCGTCGACGGAGTAGCCGCGCAGGGCCTGCTGAACTGGGAACGCAAGCGGCTTCTGATCCACGCCGCGAGAACCGCCCTGGCCGCGGCTCTCTGCTGGTGGATCGCGCTGCGATTCGGCCTCCACGACGGCTACTGGGGATCCATCAGCGCCATCATCGTGCTGCAATCGAACTTTGGCGCTACCATCACCGCGTCGCGCGACCGCATCCTGGGAACGATCATCGGGGCCGCCTTCGGCTTTGGGTTCTCGCTCTTTTGGGTTCTACCGTGGAACTTCATCGTGGCCGTTCTGTCTGCCGTCATCCTGTGCGGTCTGCTTGGCCTGCGCAACAGCTCGCGCCTCGCCGGCGTCACCATCTGCATCGTCATGCTTGTGCAAAGAACCGGCTCACACTGGTTGCTCGCCCTTCACCGCGTCGGCGAAGTTTTTCTGGGAATCATCGTAGCCATCGCCGTGTCAACCCTGGTTTTCCCAGATCGTGCGCGGCTGCGATTACGTGACGGGCTCGCACAGGAATTCCTGGTGCTCAATGCATTCTTCGAAGGCATCCTCAAAGGATTCCGCGGAGATCAAGCTGAGAACCTGGCTCAACTGCGCGAAGATGCGCTCAGCCTGCTTCGCGGCAACAATGCGCTTCTTGAGGCATCACGCAATGAGCCGTCCGGCGGTCCGGGCTGGCGCGAGGGTCCGGGGATGCTCGCCCAATTTGGCCGCACCATCTTCGACGCCCTTGTGGCACTGGAACTCGCCGTGCGCGAGAGCCACCAGGACAACTACGCTGCGCAGTTGGAACCCGAGCTAGGAAGTCTGGCCGCCGATATTCAGTTAAGTTTCCAGTACCTGGCGAAATGCATTCATGGCTGGCGCTTCCACGTTCCGCCTTCCAATATCAATCTCGAAGAGGACATTGCACAACTCGAGCGGCGCATGGATAAAGTGCGCCATACCGGATTCAACTTTTCCCAGGCTGAGATTCTGCGCGCCTACGCTGTCCAGCTCCATCTGAAGCAGTTGGCGCGCCTGCTGCGTTCTTCCCGCGTCGAAACCAGCCGTGCCATCGGCGAAGCGCAGCTCAATGAAAGCTAGCCGAGAAACTTGCGCAAGGCTTCCCCGCAATCCTCGATTTCCTTAGTCGTGATTGCGTAGCCGAAGCGCAGATGACCTTCACCCTGCGCTCCAAACACCGATCCAGGAATGGTCGCGATGTGCGCCTTGTCCAGAAGAATCTGCGCAGCTGTGCGGCTGTTCTTGTGAATCTTTTCGACATTGGGGAACGCATAGAACGCCCCGGCGGGTGGTTCGCACTTCAACCCCACTTCATTCAGAACGCTCACCAGAAGATCCCGCCTCTTTCTATATTCCTCGCGGTGCGCGGCGATTTCAGCCTCGGTCATCTTCAATGCATGGATCATTGCCTGCTGGACAAAAGTAGTCACGCCGTTCGTGGAGTAAAGAACGATCTTTCTGAGCGCCGTCATGAAAGGTTCCTTCGCCACAGCGTATCCGGCACGCCATCCCGTCATTGCATACGTTTTTGAGAACGTAAAGCATGTGATGGTGCGCTCCGCCATTCCCGGAAGGGATGCGATCGAAACATGTTCCCCGTCGTACACCAAATCTTCGTACGCTTCATCCGCGATCACGATCAGATCGCGCTCACGGGCGAACGACGCCACTTCCTCCGCTTCAGCCCGCGTGAACACAAGCCCGCTCGGGTTCTGCGGCGTGTTGTAGTAGATAGCCCGGGTCCGGGGTGTCGAAAACTGTTCAAGCGTCTTGCGAATTCCGTTTCGACGCGCCGTCGTCGTCGGCACAGATAGGGGGCGTGCCTGCGCTCCGGTCACGAGGTCTGCGATCGGGGTCCAGTACGGCGAGAAAATCAATGCGTCGTCGCCCGGATCAAGCACGCTCTGGAAAGCTCCATACAAAGCCTGCGAGCCACCGACGGTGGCAATCACCTCATCGGTCGTCGCATTAATTTTGTTTTTCGCGGCAAGTTTCTCTACCAGCGCCTTACGCAACGGCAGCACGCCCGAAGACGGCGCGTAATGCGTATAGTTCTCCACCAGCGCTTTCACCGCTGCATACTTGATGGCTTCCGGCGTCTCAAAGTAAGGCTCGCCGCCGTGCAGTGAATGCACCTGCAGGCCCTCTGCCCGCATCTCCATCACCTTGTTGCGGATCTGCACGATGTCAGAGAATCCAACCTCGTCCAGGCGCTTGGCCAGGCGAATCCCGCTCGGTTTCGTCATGGTCTGTGCTCTCCCTTTCATGCCTTTGTTAAGCGATGCTTCCAGAATATCCGATGCGTTGCACCGTCGAGCAGAATCTGGGATCTCGTGATTTTCCTATCAGGGATTAAACTGCAAGCAGGTTCGTGTAGACCGCCATTCCCACCACTGCGTCCACGCCTATCGCGTCCAGATCATCGACTTCCTGCTGGCTTCGGATGCCGCCAGCCACTATGAATTGGCGTGCAGTCAGTTTGCGCAGACGTGCCGCGACATCCATCGGAAAGCCCTGCATCAAACCCTCGCCATCCACGTGCGTATATAGATACGCAGACACATATTTATCAAGCTGCGGAATCGCCTCGTCCGCAGTCAACGCAACCTGCGCCTTCCAACCCTTCACAGCAATGCGCCCATTCTTGGTGTCGATTCCCGCAACCGCCCGCGCCGTTCCGACAGCATCAGCAAGCGCCGAAGCAATATCAGCATTCACCTTTCCGTCTTCCGAAAACAATGCCGAGCCGATGATGACCCGCTTCGCACCGGCATTAATTAACTCTCTGGCGCGTTCGGGCGAACGAATCCCGCCACCCACCTGACATGGAAGTCGCCGCGCGAACTGCTCCACCAGCCCAGAGTTATCCCCTTGTCGCATCGCCGCATCCAGATCGATCAGCTGCACCAGCGAAAAACGCGAGAACTTCTCGATCCAATATTCGAAATCATCGAAGGAAAGCCGCAGCTTTTCCCCTTGCACTAGCTGCACGATCCGGCCGCCCATCAAATCAATCGAAGGAATCAGCATGGCAGCCTCACCGGAATACCTGCGTCCGCGAGTTCTTCCTTTAGCGACCGCGCGCTCGAAACACCGAAGTGGAAGATACTCGCTGCAAGCGCCGCGTCCGCCTTCCCCCTGCCAAACACTTCGGCGAAGTGCTCCACTTTTCCCGCTCCTCCCGATGCAATCACCGGAATGCTCACCGCCTCGCTCACGGCCGCCGTGAGTTCGCAATCAAATCCTGCCCGCGTACCATCCGCATCCATCGACGTAAGCAAGATCTCTCCCGCTCCCCGCGCTTCCGCCTCCAGCGCCCACTCCACCACACGCCGCCCCGCCAGCTTGCGTCCACCCTGCACAAACACCTGCGCATCGCGCACCGGATCGTCGGTTTCCGGATCGCGTCGCGCATCGATCGCCACCACCACCGCCTGCGCTCCAAAACTGCGCCCAATCGCGCTGATCAGTGTTGGATCGGCAACCGCTGCCGAGTTGACGCTGATCTTGTCTGCGCCCGCCTCAAACACTTGCTCCGCCTCCTCCGCGCTGCGAATGCCGCCTCCCACCGTAAACGGCACAAACAACTCACGCGCCGTGCGCCGCACGGTCTCCAGCAGTGTCTGCCGCCCCTCATGGGTAGCGGTAATGTCGAGCAGCACAATTTCATCCGCGCCTTCCCACGCGTGCCTCGCTGCCAGTGCCGCCGGATCACCGGCATCCACGATGTCCACAAACTGCACGCCCTTCACCACGCGCCCTCCATGGACATCCAGGCACGCTATGATCCGCTTCGTCAGCATTTCCACTCCAGAAAATTCCGTAGTATCGTTAACCCGGTCTCGCCTGACTTTTCGGGGTGAAACTGCACTCCCATCACATTGCCGCTCTCAACCGCCGCAGCAAAAGGCTCAATGTACTCCGTAACCGCAGCTGTTTCATTCGTGACAGGAGCCTTATACGAATGCGTAAAATAAACAAATTCTCCCGCCCCAACTCCCGCAAGAAGACGCGACGCAGCATCCGTCGCCAGCGAATTCCATCCCACATGTGGAACCTTTTGGTTGCATTCTGCAAAACGCGTGCAGGATTCTTTGAAGTGGCCAAGTCCAGGCTGATTCGCCGATTCGCTCGACCCCGCATACAACCACTGCATCCCCACGCAAATCCCTAGAAATGGAATTCCCCGCGCAATCGCACCCCGAATCGCTCTCGTCATTCCGGTCGAATCCAATCGCTCGGTCGCCGCAAAATGTCCCACCCCCGGCAGCACGATCCGCTCCGCCGAGTCGATCAACGATAAATCCGAATCCGCCACCACCGCCTCGGACCCCAGGTGCCGCAGCGCCTTCAGCACCGACGTCAAGTTCCCAGCCTTGTAGTCGATGACCGTCACCCGCATCAGAGAAGCCCCTTCGTGCTCGGCAGCATCTCGCCCAGTTGCTTGTCGCGCGAACACGCCACCCGCAGCGCTCGCGAAAAAGCCTTGAAGATCCCCTCGATCTTGTGATGATTCGACCGCCCGTACATCGTCTTCACATGCACATTCGCCCGCGCCCCACGCGCGAATCCCTCGAAGAAATCTGTCACCAACTCGGTCTGCAAATCGCCTACCAGGCGCGTCCTCACTTTGGTATCGACCGCATACGCCGCTCGACCGCTCAAGTCCACAGCAGCAATCGCCAGCGTCTCGTCCATGGGCATAATGAAGTAGCCCGCGCGCAGAATCCCGCGCTTGTCTCCCAGTGCGCGATCGAACGCCTCGCCCAGCGCAATCCCCACATCCTCCACAGTGTGGTGCTGATCGACATCCAGATCACCCTTGCACGTCAGTTCCAGGTCAAACGCGCCATGCCGCGTAAACAGCTCCAGCATGTGATCGAAAAACCGGATCCCCGTCGACACGTTGTACTGTCCCTTACCTTCAATTGTGAGATCAACTGCGATGCGTGTCTCATTCGTATCGCGCACAACGACGCCCCTGCGAACCGCTTTGCCCAACGTCTTCCGCAATTTAACAGCCATCATCGTCCATCCTTGCTGCCCCGCAGTTTCTCAAGCGTCCTGCTTAATGCATCCGCGGCATGGCTCATCTGTTCTCGCGTTCCAATCGTGACGCGAACGCATCCGTCACATCCCGGATCACTCGACCGGTCGCGCACCAAAACGCCGCAGGCAGACATCAACCGCACGAATTCAGCGTGCTTCGCGCCAATCTCCACCAGGATGAAATTCGCTTGACTCGGCCATCGCCGCAGACCCGCCGCATCAAGCGCAGCCGCAAACTCCGCCCGCGCCACATTCACTTCCCCGACGTACCAGTTCAAGTAAGTCGTATCTTCCAGGGCAGCCGGGAGGCAAGCCAATGCAAGCGAATTGACACTATACGGTGAAAGCACGCGCCGAATCCAAACCATCGAATCGACAGATCCCACCAGCACGCCAAGTCGTAATCCCGCCAGCCCATACGCCTTCGAAAACGTTCGCGCCACAACTACATTTGCCACCGCGCCGACCAGGTCGATCACGGTCTCACCATAGAAATGAAAATACGCCTCATCCACCAACACGACAGCCTGCGGAGCCCGCTGCGCAATTTCGATAATCTGCTCTCGCGTCGCAATCGATCCCGAAGGGCTGTTGGGATTCGCAATCGCGATAATCTTCGTCGGCGGCGTGATCGCTCTCATGAGCCGCTCAAACGGAAAACGCAAATCGCCGGCAGCCTGCACCGTCACAGTGCGCGCATCTGTTGCCGAAGCGTAGACCTCGTACATTGTGTACGTCGGAACAGGCAGCAGCAACTCGTCGCCTGCATCCAGAAATGTTTCGAATAGAACGTGAATCGCCTCATCCACGCCATTCGTCAAAACAACGTGCTCCGCCCCGACACCAAGATGGTCCGCTACGATGCGTTCCACCGGAGCACGTTCCGGATAGCGCGTAAGATCTCGCGCGGAAATGCGCCCAAGTACTTCGCGCACGCGGGGCGAGCATGCGACGGTGTTCTCGTTGAAATCGAGCCGCATCGCATCGCGATTTCCAAGCGGCGGATGATACTCCTTCATCGCTTGAACTCGAGCGCGTGGTATGGGCTGCACGACTGAAGGTGACTTATGCACCGGCCTTCCCTCCACGGACTCCGACTGGTCCTCGCTTCCTTGAAGCTTTCCGCAATCGCATGCTGATCGCCGCCGCGTGCCCGGACAATCCTTCCGCCTCCGCCAGCAATTCCGCATGCGGTCCCAGGCTGCGAATTCCCTCCACCGCATATTCCTGCACGGAAACAAGCTTTACGAAATCATTTACGCTGAGACCGCCGCGCACACGCGCCATCCCTCCCGTTGGCAATGTATGATTCGGCCCCGAGATGTAATCGCCCATCGGCTGCGCCGACCAACCGCCTACAAACACCGAACCGGCATTCGTAACCCAATCCAGATCCTCGGCTGAATCCACAGTCAAATGTTCCGGGGCAAGCCGATTCGTGATTTCTCGCGCCTCCTCGATGTCAGTAGCAACAATCGCCACGCCGTTACGCTCGAGCGACTCACGTGCAACCAAATTGTTGCGGCTTTGAACTCGTGCCTCCGCAATTACTAGCTTTGCGAGTTCTGCGCGCGTCGTCACAAAAATGGCCAGCGCCTCTGGATCGTGCTCTGCCTGGGCGACAAGATCTGCCGCAATTTCCGCTGGATCGCCGCCTTCGCTGGTTACCACAATCTCGGTCGGCCCCGCCAGCATGTCGATCGCGCAATCAAACGCCACCAGCCGTTTGGCCCCCGTAACATACAAGTTGCCCGGCCCCACAATCTTGTCAACGCGCGCAATCGTCGCCGTGCCGTAAGCGAGCGCCGCTATCGCATGCGCCCCGCCAACGCGATAGAACTCGGTGATGCCAAGCAAATGTGCCGCAGCCAGTGTTTCCGCCGCCGGTTTTGGCGAAACCACCACGATCCGCTTAACTGCCGCAACCTGCGCCGGAATCGCCGTCATCAGCAGCGTCGAAGGCAGCGGATGCCGTCCGCTAGGTACATAACATCCCACCGATGCTAGCGGCCGCACAAGTTGTCCTACTGTGAGCCCTCTTACCGAACGCATGCGCCACGACCTGGGCGATTGCCTTTTCGCAAATGCCCGAATCTCCCTCGCTGCCGTCCTGAGCGCCTCGCGCAGTGCCGGGTCAGTCGCCTCCCACGCCTGGGCCATCTCTTCGGTTGACACCTTCAGTCGCGCTGCAACTTCAAGCCAATCAAACTGCGTCGCGTAGCGAAGCAGCGCCCGATCGCCGCCGCCCCGGACGCGCGCAACAATCCGCTTCACCGCCGGTAGCACCGAATCCAGCGCCGCACCACCGCGTCGTTCCAGCGCAGCCAGAACCGCAGCAGCTTCGAGCGCTCCCCGACCTCGAGTTCGAATTACCTTCATCGTCCTCGTCCCGTCTCTTCCTACAGCACCACTTTATTCAGCGGATACTCTACGATCCCGGTCGCGCGCGCTGCCTTCAGCTTGGGAATCACATCCCGGGCCACTCGCTCTTCCACAATTGTGTTCACGGCGACCCATTCCGAATTACTCAGTTGCGAGATCGTGGGCGAATTCAGCGCCGGCAGCACCGCCAGCACTGCCTCCAGATCCGCGCGCTGTACATTCAGCATCAGTCCGACCTGCGACTGCGCATCAATCGCTCCGCGCAGCATCACAGCAATCTGGTCGATCTTATTGCGCTTCCACTCATCAGCCAATGCTTTCTTCCCGGCAATCAGGTGCGTCTCGCTCTCCATCACCGTGTCAATAATCTTCAGGTGATTGGCCTTCAAGGAACTGCCCGTTTCCGTCACTTCCACAATCGCATCAGCAAGTGTGGGTGGCTTCACCTCGGTCGCGCCCCAGCTGAACTCAACCTTGACGTTCACACCTTTTTCGGCAAAGTACCGCTTCGTAACTTCCACCAGTTCCGTCGCAATGATCTTGCCCTCGAGGTCCTCGGCCCGCTGAAACCCGCTCGCTTCCGGCACAGCCAGCACCCAGCGCACCTTGCGCCGGCTCTGTTTGGCATAGGTCAATGTCGTCACACTCGTTACATCCAGACCGCTCTCGACCACCCAATCAATGCCGGTCAGTCCCGCGTCCAGCACGCCGTGCTCAACATAGCGCGCCATCTCTTGCGCGCGAATCAGCATACACTCAATCTCTGCATCGTCAATCGACGGAAAATACGAACGCCCGTCCGCGTAAATATTCCATCCCGCGCGTTTGAAGAGGGCGATGGTCGAATCCTGAAGGCTGCCCTTGGGCAGTCCAAGCCGCAGTTTGTTAGCCACGCGCCACCTCCGCCGCATTTGAAAATGCAAGCGGCTTCGTAAAGCAACTTACAGTTCCCTCGTGGCAAACCAGCCCGTCGCCGTCTACCACTACGCGAAACAGCAGCGTATCGTTGTCGCAGTCGGTTGCGGCCGAAACAATGCGCAGCCGATTGCCGCTCGTCTCGCCCTTCATCCACAGTTTCTGTCGCGTGCGGCTCCAGAAAGTTACAAATCCCGTCTCAAGCGTCCTGGCGTAGCTCTCCGGATTTAGAAAACCCAGCATCAGCACTTCGCCGCTCTGCGCATCCTGCACAATGCCGGCCACTAGGCCGTCCATTTTTCCAAAATCAATTGTCGGTTGTGTGCTCATCGTCTTTCCTGATCTGCTTTGAAATCTGCTGCAAAATCAAAAAAGCCCACCGGCTCTCGTGCCGGCGGGCTTTGGTTCTTCGATCTCTCTGGCTGTCTAGTTCAGGCCATGGAAGTCCGCCGGCATGGGTGTCCCATGATGATGGTGGTGATGACCATGATGGCGGCTGCTCTGCATCTGTTTCAAAACTAAGGCAAAGTCCACCTCGTGTCAACTCAAGGCACACAGACTATCCGTTTTCAACAATCGCTGCTCCTGCCGACTCGATTGGTCCTCCGGGATCGCGCAATAGTTCTATAAGCTTCTGATAAAGCCGGTTCCGCACTTCAAATCGCTCCGAGGCGCGCGTCACATAGCGAACCAGAACCTCGATACCTGAGGCCGAAGGCCGCAGATTCTCGACCGCTGTCGCGCTGAAACGGCTCAGGCTGCTTCCGTGCGCTCCGCGCTTCCATTCTTGCTCGGCGAGTTCGGCATTCTTCTCTGTTTCCGCCACCACGACCTTTTGAACGCGATCCAGCAATTCATGCACGTTCCCCGTGGCCGGTAGAGTCAATGAAATCTCGTCCCACATCCATTGCCCGCTGGTCGAGAAGTTGAAGTACTTCCCGCGAATGGCAAACCCATTCATGAAGGTAATTCTCCGACCCGTCGGCAAGCCTCTGTCTGCGAGTGTCCCGGTTTCCAGCAGCGTCGTGCTAAACAACCGCACTTCGATCACCTCGCCTCCTACGCCATCAATCTCCACCCAATCGCCCACGTGGATTCCGTTCTTGCCGATCAGCACAAACCAACCGAGAAACGCAATGATGAAGTCTTGCAGAGCGATGGTAAGCGCTGCCGTGGCCAGGCCGAGAATGGTCGGCGTCTCCCGAGGCGTACCAAAAATCACCAGCAGAATAATTACGACACCGATGACTTGGATGGAAAGTTCCAGAATGCTGCGCAGTGTTTGGGATCGGCGGCGATCCAAGGCAGGCCTGTCCATAAGCCGCCGCACCAGGGAATCGCAAACTACCATGCAGATACCGATAAACGTGATCAGCGCCAGCGACTGAAGGATCAGGTGAAGGACAATGCGGTGCTGCAGTAAAACTTGTGCCGACCATTTGCCATATACCGTCGCCAGTTGCTGCTCTGTCTGGATGCGATCGTCCAGAATACTGAGAATCTGCCGCTCCGCGCTTCTGTCCTTGAGCCCTTCGAGTTTTTCGTCAAGATCGTCGGTGTGAATAGAGGCCGAGTTGGCTTTCATCTCAAGTGCGTTGTGTCGAGTGGTCAGGTCTGCAATGTCGTTACGCGTTTGGTTCTGCGCCTGTTGCAACAATTCGTAACGACTTCGCTGCCTGAACCATGCTCCAATGCGACCCGCCATGGTTCCGTAGCGCTGCACCGAGATGGCTGCCACTTGGCCGCCGTCATGCACCTGCTTGTCATAATCGCGCATCGTGGCTTCGTGCGCGTTCAGCTCTGCCTGTATCTGCGAGGTCTGATCTCCGGAAGCCCGATCCAGATCTTGCTGCGCGTCGCCAAGCTGATCCGTGTCCAACCCCAGCTGGGCTTTCGCCACTTCCAGATCGCCCTCGTCATACTCGGCGGCCTTGCCGTTCTTCGGCGGAGGCAACTTCAATTGCTCCGTAATCGTTTGCACCTCATCTTTGTCCTGAGCGATAAGGTGTTGCAACTGCAACACCTTGTTTGAAAGCGCCAGGGCTTCTCCTGTGAGGGTTGTGTGCTGTGAATCAAGCGTGGCTTGGCGCAACGCCGATGCGAATGCCTGGTCAACATCATGGTCCGCAAGTCTCTCGGCCGCCTGCGCATACTCTTTCTCTTCCGCAGTCACTGCAAGTGGGGCAAGCGCTTGCGCGGTCTGCCATGGACTCACGTCCACAATCGTCTTTTTCCCGCCGTCTGCGCGGTTTGGATTGTTTGCCCTCAAGAAAGAGAGATTTCCCATCGCATCGCGCGTAGTCCACGTAAACACAAGACAAACTGCCAGGCACGCGAAGAGAACTAGCAGAATTAGAAGGCGCGTGCTGCCAAATACGCGATTGCGCAGCTTCTGTCCGGCGGAAAAAGCAATTTGGGGAATTGCCATAACACTATTCTTGCAGGAAACCGGCTCTCGAGTCTCCATCTTTGCAGAACACTTTAGGCGGGGGTCTATAAGTTCTCGCCGGGTGGGCGCAGAATAAGAGCGTGAGAATTCGGACCATCTTAGCCGTTTTGGCGGGTACAACAATCTGCGCACTCGCGCCCGGCCCCTTCGGTTCAGCGTTTGAGTTTTCTTCAATTCCGTTCGTCTTACCAGCCCCCGAAGCTCGCATCGACGTCAACTCAGCCAGCCTTGAGCAACTCCTCAAGGTTCCAGGCATGACCCGGACTTGGGCAGCGCGCATCATCCGTTACCGGCCCTATCGCATCAAGAACGACCTGGTCGACCGAGGGGTAGTCACGGGCCAGGTGTACGACCGTATCAAGGACTACATCATCGCGCATCGCCGCAAGCCGTAATGCTGTTAGATCGCTTCCTCTTGAGCTGGACCACGATTGTCGCCGCGCTGCAGCAGCCGGCTCAACAACACGTACAGCACGGGAATGAACACCAGGTTCAGCACGGTTGAGAACAGCATGCCGCCCACAATCGTGGTACCCACTGAGCGTCTGCCCAGCGCGCCCGCACCCGTCGCAAATACAAGCGGAAGCACCCCCAGGATGAACGCAAACGAAGTCATCAGAATCGGCCGCAGTCGCAACTCTGCCGCTTCGATCGCAGCATCGGCAATCGAACGGCCTTTGCGCCGCAACTGCTCGGCAAACTCCACGATCAGAATCGAGTTCTTGGCCGCCAGGCCAATCAGCATCACCAGTCCGATCTGGCAGTAGACATCGTTCGACATTCCACGAAGTGACACCAACCCCAGCGCGCCAAGGACCGCCATCGGCACTGCCAGCAAAATAATGAAAGGCAGCGCAAAGCTCTCGTACAGCGCGGACAATGTGAGATAAACAACCAGTATGCCAAGTCCAAAGATCACGATCGCTTTGCCGCTCGATTCGATCTCATCGAGCGTTAAGCCGGTCCACTGGTAGGTCATGCCGGGCATCATGAATTGTTTGGTAAGATTCTGCATCCCCTCAATTCCCTGTCCGGAGCTGTACCCGGGCGCCGGCGATCCATCAATCTCAACTGAGCGAAATAGGTTGTAATGGTTGATGACCGGCGGTCCAGAGCTCTGCGTAATCGTCACAAGATTGTCGAGCGGAACCATTTGTCCCGTATCCGAGCGGACATAGTAGCTATGCAAATCGCTTGCCGTCATCCGAAAACGCTGATCGGCCTGGACAAATACGCGATACGTGCGGTTGTTAAAGTCGAAATCGTTAATGTATTCCGATCCCATGAATACGCCCAGTGTCGTCGTGATCTGTGATAACGGAATACTCATTGCTTTCGCCTTTTCACGATCAATCGTCACCAGTATTTGGGGATCGTTCGCCGAAAACGTCGTGTACAAGTTAGTCAGATCCTTGCGCGCGCCTCCTGCCGCGACGATCTGGTGAGCCACGCGGTCCAGGTCGGTAAGCGTGTTTACGCCGGTATCCTGTAACTCAAACTGGAAGCCGCCCATGCTTCCGATTCCCTGCACTGCGGGAGGCTCAATCGCTCGCACAAGACCCCCATCCTGTGCCACCATCAACATCCCAAGCTTCTTGTTCAAACGCGATACTATTTCCCCCGGCGTGTCGTCCTCACTCTTCCGCTGCTTGAGTGGCTTCGTATGGACGAACATAAGTCCCGCGTTTGCAGCACCCCCGCTGAAGCTGAAACCCATTACGGAAAATGCGCCTTCGATGTCGGGGTCCTGAGCGATGATCGCGCTTGCTCGGTCGGCCAGGTTAGTGGTGTACCCGAGCGAAGATCCCGGTGGCGCCTGGACAATTACATACAGATTCCCCTGGTCCTCCTGGGGAATGAAGCCCGTGGGCACGACCCGATATATCCAGCCTGTTGCAGCAAGCCCGGCAAAGAAAACGGCCAACAGCACCCAGCGCAGTCGCAACGCATAGTGGATCACCCGCGCGTAGGTTTTGCCGAGCCAACTCACAAAGCCATCCGCACCATGAACAAAACCGGCGAAAGCCCGCGACACCGGTCGAATGTGCAGAAAGTCAAGCTGGTTGGGCCTCTCCTCCTCGCCTCGCAGAAACATCGCCGAGAGCGCAGGAGAAAGCGTGAGCGCGTTGAAGGCAGAGATTGCAATCGCGAATGCAATCGTCAGCGAAAACTGCCGATACAGAATGCCGGTCGTCCCCGGGAAGAACGAAACCGGTACAAAGACCGCGATGAGCACCAGCGACGTGGCAATAACAGCGCTCGTCACCTCGCTCATGGCGCGCGATGTGGCTTCATGCGGATTCGAGTGCTCCATCGCGATATGGCGCTGCACATTTTCGATAACCACAATCGCATCGTCGACCACCAGTCCGGTGGCCAGCGTGATTCCGAAAAGTGTGAGCGAGTTAATTGAGAATCCAAATACCTTTGTGAATGCAAACGTTCCAATGAGCGATACGGGAATCGTGACCGCAGGAATGATCGTCGCTCGCCAATCAAGAAGGAATAGAAAGATGACGACGATGACGATGACAATCGCCTCGCCCAGCGTCCACATCACCTCTCGGATGGAATCGCCGACCACCGTAGTCGAATCGAATGCGATGGCATATTCCAGCCCCGGCGGAAAACTCTTCTTCAATTCCTCGAGTACCGCCTTTGTCTGCCGATCCACATCGAGAGAATTGGCCGTGGAAAGCTGCTGCACGCCGATTCCCATTGCAACCTGCCCGTTATACTTCAGCGACGAGCTGTAGTCCTCTGCTCCGATGACCGCGTGTCCCACATCCTTGAGAAGTACGAGACCGTTCGCAGTGTTTTTCACAATGATGTTGTCGAACTGAACGGGATCGCTCAAGCGCCCAACTACGCGAACGGGAATCTGATACGCCTGTTTTGCGTCCGCCGGCGGTTGACCCAGCTGGCCCGCTGGAATCTCCACGTTCTGCTCTTGCAGTGCACTCACCACGTCCAGCGCAGTCAGGCCCCGCGCCGCCAGGCGAACTGGATCAAGCCAAATGCGCATCGCATACTTGCGTTCGCCGAAGATCATTACATCGCCCACACCCGGAACGCGCTTGATCGCGTCCTTGACGTACACATCGAGATAATTCGACACAAACTCGTTCGAATAACGGCCATCTCTTGAAAAAAAACCGGCAGCCAGGACAAAATTACTGCTCACCTTCGTGATGGTGATGCCGGTCTGATTCACCGCCGCAGGCAGGCGACCCTGCACGCTCGCAACGCGATTCTGGACGTCGACCGCGGCGATATCGAGGTCGTAGCCCGTCTGGAATGTAGTGGTAATCGTGCTGATGCCGCTGTTTGTGCTGGAAGAGGTGATGTAACGCATCCCTTCCACACCGTTGATCGCTTCTTCCAGCGGAATCGTGACTGCCTTTTCCACCGTGTCCGCATTGGCACCAATGTAATTCGTGGTCACTGAAACTTGCGGCGGGGTCAGCTTCGGATAAAGAGAAACCGGCAGCGTCGGTATGCACACCGCGCCAGTCAAAATGATCATCAACGCGCAGACTGTGGCGAATACCGGCCTTCGAATGAAAAAATCAACAAACACAGTGACCCCTGCTTTCAGTTTTGCGGCTGGACCCGATTTCAGGAACGATCACGAAAAGCGATTGTGCCCTGTTCATCCAGGAATCGGCATCACCGGCATTCCGTTTACGAGAAACTGGGTACTGGAAACGATCACCTGGTCTCCGGGATTCAAACCCGAAGTGATGGAGTAGGAGTTGCCGATCGTGTCGCCAAGCGTCACGGGTATCTCTGCGGCTGCATACTTGCCATTCCCCTGGGACTTAGCTACATAGACAAAGCTCTGCACACCCCGCCGCGTCACCGCCAACACAGGAATGACCGCCATTGGTTTGGTCTCCCAAATCACCTCGGCCTTGATCAACTGCGCATTACGCATAATCTCGGGCGTGGCGTGCACCGGCGCCTTGGCCAGGATCCCTTGCAGATTCGGATCAACTTCAGGTGATAAAAAATCGATCTTCGACTTCTCCAGCAGCTTGCCGTTCGTATCGTAAAGCTCGACCCCAAGCCCAAGACGTGCCTGGCTGGAACGGTTCGTCGGAATATAGATATAAGCCTCGAGATCCCCCGGCTCATCTACCGTCGTCAGGACCACAGTCGGCGACATCAGCGGTGAGACATAGTCCCCTAGATGCACAGGAATATCTCCCACCACTCCCTCGAACGGCGCTCGAACCGTATAGTAACCAAGCTGGGCTTCCTGCATGTTCCTTGTTTGCAGCGCCGAATCATAATCGGCCTTGGCATTGTCGTAGGCCTGCTGAGCCTGATCCAGCGCATCCTTGCTGGTCACGCCGGCTTCAAACAGCTTCTTCTGGCGGTCAAGTTCGATGCTGTCATAGTCGTAGAGTGCCTTTTTCTGCCGCTCCGTCGCACCTTGCGAAGCCACCGTGGCCTCTTGCTGCTTCGGATCGATCTCCATCAGGGCTTGGCCCGCCTTCACATGCTCGCCGCTGTGTACCAGGATCTTCGTCAGAAGGCCGCTCACCTGCGGCAGTATCGTCGCCGACCGCCGTGACTTGATCGTCGCCATGTACTCGCTGCTCTGGGCCACCGGCTGCAACTGCACCGCTACCGTCTTCACCGGCATCGCCTGCATCCGCGTCGCAGCCTCGGGAGCCTTCTGCGAAGCCCTCTCGCATCCAAATACAGCCAAACTCAAAAGCAAAGTGCTGCTTGCACAAAAAATGCGTTTCAAAATTGAGACCCCTTACTTGGCTCCACGCCCTGTTCCCGGGTTAATGGAATACGAAATGCAGCATTTATGGTACAACCCGACGGCCGCCGCAGGTTGTGACGCCGTGCAAGACTCATCGCTCCGTGGCGACCCAAACTAACTGCCTTTTCAAGCTCAGGGGATGCATCCGCCCATACGATTGTCGCAAAAAATCGCCATCGGCACAGCCGCGTTGTTGCGACCCGGTCCGCTGGAATGTTGGACTCTCTCCCTTCAATCCGGTCGAAGCCAACGGACTCCAGCAGCCCGTTGAATTCGATTGCACAGTTGAACCGGTTGAGCTTTCTCCGCAGTTTCGGCTGAAGTTGCCGGTTCTGCCGATCGCAGAACTTGAAAACCCGCCACTGAAACCACTGGAGCATCTCAATCGCCGATGAGCCCCCTTCCTGCTCAGTTCCGCATCTTCCCGTTCGGCAAAATTGAACCGGCCGCGGACAGTCAAGAACAGACAACTGAAAGCTGACAGCTGAATACGCTTCTTTGACATGGATTCAAGGGGTTGGTACCCTTCTTAAGGGCGTATTCCGGCCGATCTGACCGTCCATCTGCCCTTTTCAAGAGCGTCCCCGTCGTCTAGCCCGGCCTAGGACACCGCCCTTTCACGGCGATAACACGGGTTCAAATCCCGTCGGGGACGCCAATAAAATCACAACTTGTAGCAGGGGAACAACTGTCGACTGGATGGTCTCTGGCATCGGTGACCAGTTGGCTTGCTTTTTGAACACCCTCCACCGATGATTTGCAGGATCGAGAGGCAACTAATGCCCCTGGGGATTTCAGCGCAGCGGGGAATTCTTGCCGGGCGGTTCAATCACGCCGCTTCGCCATGATCCTCATCCTCAGTGAAATTGCTGTTTTGTTTTTGCCGCGAGAGAACTTCACCCGGCTCTGTTGGCAAGCCCCAGCCGTCGCGCAAGACAGGCGATGGATCGCTGTCTCTGAAGGATGCTCCGCGCGATATGCAGATAACTCTGGATGTAGATCTAATCAAAACCATAATCTAGCCTCAATACGTTGGATGCCCACCGCCATCGCACAGTTGGATTTAGAAGTCAGATTCAATTTCACTTGCAGTGAACCTACCCGGAGGGGCCGGGAACAAGGCGCAACGTTGCTGTAAAGCAAGACCTTCCCAATCGCCGGTTCGAAGTTGCCGAATAGACCGACGTCACCTGCAGATTAGTTTTTGGGGCAGTCACAACCTTGATTCGTTTCACACATTTTCCATCCCTTCATTCCGCACACAATTGATTAACCTTTCGACCTCTCCCGCTGACACTCCCGAAACGCAACTCACGATAGAATGATGTGTTTGCCGTGCTCCCAAAACCCGCAAGGGCGGTACGCGGCTTTGCATGACAGGAGAATCACTGGCGGATGAACGAGAAGCGTTGGGTATTGTTGATCGCGAGCGAGGTCGGGCAGACGGAATCGGTCTCCGACCGGGCGATGGAGCGCCTCGTCGAGGCCATTGGCGCAGAGGGGTATACGGTCGTACGTACCACATCGCCGAAAGACGGCCTCTCCCTCGTTACCTCCGACCCCAGCTACTCCGCCGTCCTGCTCGACTGGGACCTCGAAGGCGATTCGCAGTTTGAAGAACGCGCCGCGCTCGACATCATTCGCGGCGTACGCCACCGCAATAAGAAAGTACCCATCTTTCTTATCGCGGACCGTACCCTCGTATCCGAACTGCCTCTCGAAGTCATCAAGCAGGTCCACGAGTACATCCACCTCTTCGGCGACACACCTGCGTTTATCTCGTCGCGCCTCGATACTGCCATCGAGCGCTACCACGATCAGCTCTTGCCGCCCTACTTTCGCGAACTCCTCCGGTATAACGACCAATCCGCCTATTCCTGGGACGCACCCGGCCACATGGGCGGCGTTGCCTTCCTGAAGCACCCCGTCGGCCAGGAGTTTCACCGCTTCTTTGGCGAAAACCTCTTTCGCTCGGACCTCGGCATCTCGTCGGCACCCCTCGGTTCCTGGCTTGATCACGTCGGTCCCCCCGGCGAATCTGAGCGCAATGCCGCCCGCATCTTCGGCGCCGACTGGACGTTTTACGTTCTCGGCGGCTCCAGCACCTCCAACCAGATCGTAGGTCACGGCGTAATCGCACAGGACGACATCGTTCTCGCCGACGCCAACTGCCACAAATCCATCTGCCATTCGCTTACCGTCACCGGCGCCCGTCCCGTCTACTTCAAACCCACGCGCAACGGCTACGGCATGATCGGTCTCGTGCCGCTCAGGCGTTTCTCTCCCAGTTCCGTGCAGGAACTCATCGCGCGCAGCCCGTTCGCCGCCGGTGCCCGCTCGCCCGAACCCACCTACGCCGTGGTCACCAATTCCACCTACGACGGCCTCTGCTACAACGTCAACCGGGTCGTCGAACAACTCGCAGGTTCCATCCCGCGCGTCCACTTCGATGAAGCCTGGTACGCCTACGCAAAGTTCCACCCCCTCTACCAGCAGCGTTATGCCATGGGCGTGCCCGAGGACATGAAAGACCGTCCCGCCATCTTCTCTGTGCAGTCGACGCACAAAATGCTGGCAGCCTTCTCCATGGGTTCCATGATTCACGTCAAGCTCTCTGACCGCGCCCCACTTGACTTCGACCAGTTCAATGAAGCCTTCATGATGCACGGCACCACTTCGCCCTTTTATCCGCTCATCGCTTCCCTCGACGTTGCCGCTGCCATGATGGATGACCCCGCCGGCCCCACTCTGATGGAAGAGACCCTCGTTGACGCCATCAGCTTCCGCCAGGCCATGAGTTCTATCGCCCATCGCCTGCGCGTGGCATCAGAAAATGGGCATGCATGGTTCTTCGGCATCTACCAGCCCGAGCGCGTCACCGATCCCGCTACCGGCGAAAGCATCCTGTTTGAAGATGCCGAAGACGAGCTCCTGACCACCGAACCCAGTTGCTGGACCCTCAAGCACGGCGACGACTGGCACGGCTACCAAGACGAAGACTCGCCCGACGACTACTGCATGCTGGACCCCACTAAGGTCACCATCCTGACTCCCGGCGTCAACGCCCAGGGCGTCATGTCCCAGTGGGGAATTCCTGCAGCCATCCTTACCGAGTTCCTCGACTCGCGCCGCGTCGAGATCGCCCGCACCGGCGACTACACCGTTCTCGTTCTCTTCTCCGTCGGAACCTCGAAAGGCAAATGGGGTAGTCTGCTTGAAAACCTCTTCGAGTTCAAGCGCCTCTATGATTCAGACGCGTCCCTCGAAGAAGCGCTTCCTGAACTGGTCCAGCGATTCCCCCACCGCTACCAGAATGTTTCGCTTCGCGAACTCTCCGATGAAATGCACGCGGCAATGATTGAACTCGATCTCCCCGGGCTCGTCAATGCCGCCTGCGATGAGGATTTCGATCCCATCCTCACGCCTGCACAGACCTATCAGAAACTCGTCCGCCGCGAGACCGAGAGTATCCGATTCAAAGAGATGGCCGGAAGAATCGCCGCCTTCATGCTGGTCCCCTACCCGCCCGGGATCCCCATGTCGATGCCTGGAGAACGTCTGGGCGCCGCCGAGTCTCCCGTCATCAGGCTCATCCTCGCCATGGAGCAATTTGGAAAGCGCTTCCCAGGCTTCGAGCGCGAGGTCCACGGAATCGAAGTCGATGGAGACGGAAATTACTGGATGCGCGCAGTCATCGAAGAGCTTGACACCAAACTCGGTTAACCCAAAGTTCGATTCCGTCAATCTGTCAGTCTTCGACGCTGTCTGTCAGTCTCGCCGCTCTCTGTGGGCCTTCGGCGCTGTCATTCAGAGCGAACGGGGCCCCCGAGCGTACCAGGGGCCCCAAAGAGCAATTAGCTCTTTGGGGTAAGTTCGGGGGTGGTAAGCGAACAATCTGCTTCTGCAATTTTCAATGCTTACAACTTCAGGGGCAACACGCTAGACCTTCCTCACGCCCTTCATACGTCCGTTGATCCATTGCATCTCCGGGCCGTCCGACAGCGAATACCCTTCCATCCGCGTAACCTTCTCCGCGACGGCCAGGCTGATGAACTGATTCAGCGACACGCCCTCCCGTTTCGCCAGATGATCGATTTGGCGACGCATCGTCGGTGGCAGTCGAAGCGGAAAACTATTTGCCGCCCTTTTCTCCGGAATCATGGATCCCATTCCCCCCGACAGCGTTGCAACTGGACCCCGCCTCGGACCGTTGCCACTGCTCCAAATCGTCTCAATGGTGATTTGAGACAACAAAGCGTTTCAGACTTTGTAAAGTATTTTGAGCCCGATCCCCCTCTTCGTGCACTGCCCAGGCACTTCAGAGCCCCCATATCGCGGAGTCGCGCCGATTCCCAGCAGGCAGGCCGCAACCAGAACTCATCGAGGTCCGAATCGCCAGACGGCTGCGCAAACTTCAACCCCTAAGCCTGTTCTGCATCGCTCCTTCTCCCTTGCCTAAGCCCACTTTCAGGAGCAAGATAATCCCTGCGCCCCTTCCCTCGAATGCGCGATGCACAGGAGGTCCTGTGGCAGGCACGACCCAACCGGCTCCCAACATCGCGGAGATCGATGTTCTGTGGATCACAGCAGGTCTCGGGTGCGACGGCGATACCATTGCCATGACCGCAGCGACCCAGCCGAGTATTGAAGATATCGTTCTAGGTGGCATGCCCTGGATTCCCAAGGTCAATTTTCATAACCCTTTTCTATCGATTGAAAATGGCGATGAATTCCTCGCGCGCTTTCACCTCGCAGCCCAGGGTGGCGTCGATCCCTTCATCCTGGTGGTCGAAGGATCCATCCCCGATGAGACCAACAAGAAAGAGGGCTACTGGGCATCGCTCGGCACCGACCCAGCCACCGGGCAGCCCATCACCACATGCGAGTGGATCGATCGTCTTGCTCCGCGCGCCTGGGCAGTCATCGCAGTTGGAACCTGTGCCACGTATGGCGGCATTCACGCCATGGAAGGCAATCCCACCGGCTGCATGGGCTTGCCCGACTATCTCGGTTGGCAGTGGCAGTCCCAGGCGAAGATTCCCATCGTTTGCGTGCCCGGATGTCCCATTCAGCCGGATAACTTCATGGAAACCCTGCTCTACCTTCTCTATATGGCCGCGGGACGCGCACCCATGATTCCGCTCGACGAGGCTCTGCGCCCCACCTGGCTCTTTGGAAGTACTGTCCACGAAGGCTGCGATCGCGGAGGATATTACGAACAGGCCCAGTTTGCCGAAGAATACGGTTCCCCGCTTTGCATCGTAAAACTCGGCTGCTGGGGACCCGTCGTGCAATGCAATGTGGGCAAGCGCGGATGGATGGGCGGCATCGGTGGCTGCCCCAACGTAGGCGGCATCTGCATCGGCTGCACGATGCCCGGCTTTCCCGATAAATTTATGCCGTTCATGAACCAGCCGCCGGGGTCACTGCTTTCCTCGGCCGCCGTCCAAACCTATGGGCGCGCCATTCATGCCCTCCGCAAATTCACCCAGGCATCGCTCAACAAGGTACCTTCAGGGCGGCGCCCGCAAACTGCTCCCGGTAACCCCAACCCACATCCAGGTTAGGGGTTCCCTTCGCACGGCGTTCGGAGAAATAAATGGCACTGCTCGCTCAAACCGAATGGCATGATCCCCCTCCCGGCCGCGAGCCGGAATGGGAGACTCTCCCCCTTTTGCCAGACCTGGGTGAAGCGGAAGCGGTGCTGCTCGAATTGGCAAGTGTATTTGCCGCGCCAAAGGGTTCCCCTTCCGGCCATTCCTCCCCGGCCGAAGACGGACCTTCTAATCTCGAAGCAAAGTATCGTGCCCTCCTGGAGCAGATTCCTGCCGTCGTCTTCATGGCCTATCTTGATCGCGGTGTTAGCGAGGCCTACGTCAGTCCGGAGATCGAAGCCTCCCTCGGATACTCGCGCGAAGAATGGCTCGAAGATCCGGTCCGCTGGTACGACCGCATTCATCCCGACGACAAGCAGCGCTGGAGCATTGAAGCAGCCAGCATGTTCCTTTCTGGCAAGCCCCTCCGCTCCTCCTACCGCGTCATGGCGCGCGATGGCCGCGTCGTCTGGTTCCACTGCGACGCCCGCATGGTACGCCACCCAGATGGATCGCCGTGGTTCATCCATGGAGTGGCCTTCGACATCTCTGACCTCAAAGGCACTGAACGCGCCCTCCAGCAGGAACGCAACGTGGTCTCTGCGATTCTCGACACCGTGGGCGCCCTGGTCACGGTTCTCGATCCCCAGGGACGCATCGTCCGATTCAACCGTGCATGCGAACTCACCACCGGATATGCGCTCGAAGAAGTTCGCGGCAAATCCGTCTGGGACTTTTTCCTCCACGCCGAAGAAGTCGACCGTGCGCGCTCTATCCTCTCGCAGCTAAGTGGCGATCTCCTCCCCCAGGATTTCCAAAGCCATTGGGTAACGCGGCACAATGCGCACCGCCTGATCTCGTGGTCCTGGTCCATGCTTCCGACCGGCGACGGAACGCCCAGCTACATCATTGCGACGGGCATCGACATCACGGAACGCGAGCAGTTGGAGAGAGCCCTGCTCGAAATCAGCGCCCGTGAACAACGCCGCATCGGCCAGGATTTGCATGACGGCCTCGGCCAGCACCTCACCGGCATCGCCTTCATGGCCAAGGTGCACGAAGCCAAACTGGCGGAGAAGCAGGTAGACGATGCCGCCGATGCCGCCAAGCTCGTAAAGCTTGTGAATGAGGCGATTCACAAAACCCGCGTGCTGGCACGAGGTCTGCTGCCCGTCGTCTCTGACTCCCAAGGCCTCATGTCGGCTCTCCAGGTCTGGGCCGGGGAAGTCGAAGATATGTTCGGCATCTCCTGCCGCTTCCACTGCGAAACAGACGTTCTGATCCACGACGACGCCATGGCAACGCATCTCTACCACATCGCGCAGGAAGCCGTAAATAATGCCATCAAACACGGGCAGGCAAAGAATATTGTTATCCGCTTGTCATCCGAAAATGGATGGGGCGCACTCCAGATCAACGACAATGGCACAGGCATTCTGGAGGACCGGTCCTCCAGTCACGGAATGGGACTGCATATCATGAGCTATCGGGCGGGAATGATCGGCGGAAGATTGGAAGTCCATCCGGGTCCGCCACCCGGAACGTGCGTCACCTGCATGTTCCCCCTTGCCTCCACTCGCTCTAAGGGAAATGACGATGACAACAAACATGGCTTCTGAAACGCCGCTTCGGGCAGGCAAAAAAGCTGTCCTGGTTGTCGATGACCATCCGCTGATGCGGCAGGGGCTTGCGCTCCTCATCAATCAACAGCACGATATGCATGTCTGCGGTGAAGCTGAAGAAGCGCAGGCCGCCATTGAAGCCATCGCGCAGTTGCGACCCGACATCATGATCCTCGACATCTCCCTCAAAGGCCCGGACGGCATTGAACTGCTCAAGAACCTCCGCGCCACAGACCCCGACCTTCCTGTATTGGTTTTATCGATGCACGACGAAGCGATCTACGCTGAACGCGCGCTGCGCGCCCGCGCCAACGGCTACATCATGAAACAGGAGGCCACTGAAAAAGTTTTGATCGCCGTTCGCCGCATTCTCGGCGGCGAGGTCTACTTGAGCGAGCGCATGTCCAACAAAATGCTGCAGCAGTATGTCGGCGGCGCGCCCAACATGATCCAATCCCGCATTGCTTCACTCTCCGATCGGGAACTCGAAGTCTTTCGCAGAATCGGCGAAGGCCGCGCCACCCGCGAGATCGCTGAAGAACTCCACCTTAGCGTGAAAACCGTCGAAACCTATCAGGCCCACATCAAGGAGAAACTTGCGCTACGCAGCGGCCGCGAGCTGATCCAGCATGCGATTCAGTGGAAGATCAACGAAAAAACCGCCTGACTCCGGCAAGCTGATTGAGCGCCCTTTCCCTCTCAAATTCTTTCCGCTGCAAAGTCGGGGATTTCCCGATCTCCTCCCGAGACAAAGCATGAAGTGAGAATAAGGTCCGTCCCGCTTGCGACTTGTGCGCGCGCTCTGTTTGGATAACGACGTTTGGGCGTTTTATCTTCCCGGTCTCTTGAGAAAACCCCACGCAGGCATGCGGCAACTCAATGTCTGTCAGGTCACTCGAGAGCCCCGGACACAGCGTTCAAACAAGGTTCAAATGAGGTCGGTTCCACTCAACGATCCGCAGCAGCGAAGCCTGGTGGCAGGATTTCAGAACATCAGGCAAGTAACTTATCGCGCGTGACTCATCAGCAGGGTTCGCTTCTGCGTTTGCCAATTTCCGAACGGGCGAGCCGCGTTTTTAGCTCGCTTCACACTTCATCGCACGGAATTGAACGACGCAAGACCAGTCAGCATCCGAAAAAGGAGATCCCAGATCATGACTGCACAAGCTGTTCCCTATGGCCGCGTAACCCAGAAGAAATCCGCTGTGGCTGAACTTCATATTTTGTGGATTACGGCCGGTCTGGGTTGCGATGGCGACTCCGTCTCCATCACCGCAGCCACGCAGCCCAGCATCGAAGACGTCTTGCTGGGCGCAATTCCCGGCCTTCCCAAGGTTCACCTGCACAATCCCGTCCTCGCCTATGAGTGTGGCGATGACTTCATGAAGTTCTGGTACGAAGCTGAGGCCGGCAGGCTTGATCCTTTTGTCCTGGTCGTTGAAGGTTCCATCCCTAACGAGAAAATCAAGAAAGAAGGCTACTGGGCGGGTCTCGGAACAGATCCCCATACCGGCCAGCCCATTACCACCAATGAGTGGATCGACCGCCTCTCCCCCAAAGCTCTTGCCGTCATCGCCTGCGGAACATGCGCAACCTACGGCGGCATTCACGCCATGGAAGGCAATCCAACCGGCTGCATGGGCCTTGCAGATTACCTCGGATGGAATTGGAAATCCAAAGCTGGGCTCCCGATCGTGAACGTGCCCGGATGTCCCGTCCAGCCCGATAACTTCATGGAGACCGTTCTCTATCTGCTCTACCAGGTCGCCGGTCTGGCACCCATGATTCCCCTCGACGAACAGTTGCGGCCCACATGGCTCTTCGGCAATACGGTTCATGACGGCTGCGACCGCGCCGGCTATTACGAGCAGGGCGATTTCGCGACTGCGTACGGATCCCCCAAGTGCATCGTCAAACTTGGCTGCTGGGGGCCAGTCGTGAACTGCAACGTTCCCAAGCGCGGCTGGATGGCTGGCATTGGCGGCTGCCCGAACGTCGGAGGCATTTGCATCGGCTGCACCATGCCCGGTTTCCCCGACAAGTTCATGCCATTCATGGATGAACCGCCCGGCGCAAAGGTTTCCAGCGCTGCAGTCGGCGCTTATGGCAAGGCGATGCGAACCCTGCGCAGCATCACCAATGCCACGGTCAATAAAGAGCCAAAGTGGCGGCATCCACGCGCCGAACTTACCACCGGATACCGGTCGAACAACTACTAACAGAGCAAAGAAGGAGAAACTACGATGGGGACGATTACAGCGACTCGTTCGGAGCAAGAGGCCGGAAAGAGCCAGTTAGTAGAAATGAATTGGGATCCGATTACACGGATCGTTGGCAGCCTCGGCATCTTCACCAAAATCGACTTCGGCAAGCGCAAGGTCGCAGAGTGTCATAGCACCTCGTCGATCTTCCGCGGTTACAGCATCTTCATGAAGGGCAAAGATCCGCGCGACGCCCACTTCATTACCAGCCGCATCTGCGGCATTTGCGGCGACAACCACGCCACCTGCGCCACCTACGCGCAGAACATGGCCTTCGGCGTTCGTCCTCCGGCTATGGCCGAGTGGATCGTGAACCTCGGTGAAGCCGCCGAATACATGTTTGACCACAACATCTTTCAGGACAACCTCGTCGGCGTCGACTTCTGCGAAAAAATGGTCAAGGAAACCAATCCCGGCGTCTGGGAGAAGGCCGAAAAAACTGCCTCCCCGCACGCCGAACTTCACGGTTTCAAAACCATCGGCGACATTATGAAAGCGCTCAACCCCTTCACCGGCGCCTTCTACATTGAAGCCCTCCAAGTCAGCCGTATGACCCGCGAGATGTTCTGCCTGATGGAAGGACGCCACGTCCATCCATCGACTCTGTACCCCGGCGGCGTCGGCACCGTGCCCACGGTCCAGCTCTTCACCGACTACATTGTCCGTCTCATGAAGTACGTCGAGTTCATGAAGAAGGTCGTACCCCTGCACGACGACCTTTTCAACTTCATCTATGAGGCCATGCCAGGCTACGAAGAAGTCGGCCGCCGCCGCATCCTCCTCGGTTGCTGGGGTTCGTTCAACAACCCCGACGTCTGCGACTACACCTACAAAAATATGGACGAATGGGGCAAGGCCATGTACGTCACCCCAGGCGTCGTGGTCGATGGCCAACTCGTCACCAACAACCTGGTCGACATCAACCTCAACATCCGCATCCTGCTCGGCAGTTCTTACTACGACGACTGGCAAAACTCTCAGACCTTCGTCCAGAAGGATCCGCTCGGCAATCCCATCGACCAGCGCCACCCCTGGAACCAGAGCACCTTCCCCAAGCCCCAGAAGCGCGATTTCAAAGACAAGTACACCTGGGTCATGTCTCCGCGCTGGTACGACCAACGCACCGGTGACTACCTTGCCCTCGACACAGGCGGCGGTCCCATTGCGCGCTTCTGGGCCACTGCGCTCGCGGGAATCGTCGACATCGGCTACATCAAGGCCACCGGACACAGCGTCAAAATCTATCTACCCAAAACGGTCTCGCTTCCTGAAACCGAATTCGAATGGCACATCCCCAAATGGAGCAACGCGATAGAACGCGACCGCGCACGCACCTACTTCCAGGCCTATGCCGCGGCCGCAGCCCTCTACTTCGCCGAGCAGGCCCTGGCAGAGTTGCACGCAGGCCGCACTCGAACATGGAACGACTTCAAGGTCCCAGAAGAAGCCATCGGCTGCGGATTCCACGAAGCCGTCCGCGGAGTCCTGTCACACCACGTCGTAATCAAGGGTCACAAGATCGCCAACTACCACCCCTATCCTCCAACGCCTTGGAATGCTAACCCGCGCGATGTGTATGGCACTCCCGGGCCATACGAGGATGCGGTGCAGAACACGCCGATCTTCGAAGAAAATGGGCCGGACAAATTCAAGGGAATCGATATCATGCGCGCCGTTCGCAGCTTCGATCCCTGCCTGCCCTGCGGCGTACACATGTACCTCGGCAATGGAAAAGTGCTGGAAACGCACCACTCCCCGATGTTCGGCGTCCACTCCGGCGTGCTTCCATAGAGGTCCTTGGCGCGATCAAACTTTGAGGTATGAGCCGGGCGCTTTCAAAGCGCTTGACGCAATGAAGGCCCGGCTCATACTCTCTGCCTCACAAGCGGTTCTGCTTCTCGATCCATCGGAACCGCAGCTTTTGAATGGCTCTCCCCTTTAAGAAAGCCATTCGTATTGTGCCGCCATGGCGCGCAAGTTGAACCGTTCGTAAAGGAGGCATGTGGCTACCGGCAGCGAATTCCAGGAACAGGTTCGACAACTCGGAAAGCTCATCACGCAATTCGATCAGATGCCGGACGGCCCACAGAAAACAGCGTGCAAAGAACTCGTGCAACTTCTAATGGACGTGCACGGCGCCGGCCTCGACAGGATCATGGAGATCGTCTTCGAAAGCAACGGCCCCGGCCCCGCGATCATCGACGAACTCGGCCGCGATACCGTCACCAGCAGCCTGCTTCTGCTCTATTCTCTGCATCCTCTGGATCTCGAAGCTCGCGTGCTCCAGGCCATCGACCGCATGCGCCCTCGTTTGCGCAAGCTTTCCTGCAGCGTCGATCTCGCCGGCATCAACGATGGCGTCGTGCAAGTGCGCATCGCCGCCGCCAGTCATAGCTGCAGCTCCTCGTCAAAAGATATCCGCGCCATTGTTGAGGACGGTATCTTCGAACTCGCGCCCGACCTGGCCTCGCTTGAAATTCTCGGACTCGAGGAGCCTTCCAACTCCGGCTTCGTCGCGCTCGAAAGTCTCATCGGTCACAATGTCGTAGCTCCGGCGCACAACGCGCATGCACTTGCTACGGAGGGTGCCGATTGATTCCGTCACTCATCCTCCGAAAAGGAACTAGCCATGCCTGAAGAATCCGGTCTCGGCTACGAGCAGGCATTCAGCGTTCTGCGCCGCTTCACCCGTTCTCGCAGTTCGGCATCGCGCGCCGTTGAGCACTGCGAACTCTGCAGCGCGGGTCTCCATCACGACCATCCTCACCTCGTAGAACTTGCGACGCGCCAGATTCTCTGCGCTTGCGACGCCTGCGCCTTACTCTTCGACGGCATGGAGAAGTCCCGCTACAAGCGCGTCTCCCGAAGCTCCCAATATCTGCCCAACTTCGAGATGACCGACGGCCAATGGGAGAGCCTCATGATCCCCATCAACATGGCCTTCCTCTTTCGCTCCAGCATCGAAAACAGAATCGTCGCTCTCTATCCCAGCCCGGCCGGTGCTGTCGAATCCCTGCTGCCCCTCAACGCCTGGGCTGAAATCGCCGAAAACAATCCTGCCCTCCACGGCCTGAAGCCCGACATCGAAGCCCTGCTCGTCAATCGGGTCGGCCATGCCCACGGCACACGCGAAGCTGAATACTACATCGCCCCCATCGACGAGTGCTACAAACTCGTTGGCCTCATTCGCGCCAACTGGAAAGGCCTCTCCGGCGGCACAGAAGTCTGGACCGAAGTCGGCCGCTTCTTCGCCGAGCTCCGCAACAAATCCGAACTCGTTCGCGGAGGCGTCAATGCCTGACCTCACATTTCAAATCGAATCCGCCAGCATCGTTCCCTTCGCTGCGGTTCCCATGTTGGCCTTCCAGCTTCAAATTAAGAACCGTGTTCCCGATGAAGCAATCCACACCGTCGCTCTCCGCTGCCAGATCCAGATCGAAGTCACCCGCCGCCGCTACACGCCCGGCGAACAGGAGCAGATGCTCGACCTCTTCGGCCAGCCCGATCGCTGGAGCCAGACCCTCCGCAGCCTCCTCTGGACCCACGTCAATCATGTCGTTCCCACCTTCGCAGGAAGCGAAACGGTCGTCGACATGCAGGTTCCCTGCAGCTTCGATTTCAACGTCGCCGCCACAAAATACTTCGCCGGTCTCTCCGATGGCGATATCCCGCTCCTGTTTCTCTTCAGCGGAACTGTCTTCTACGCCCAGTCCGACACCCCCCTGCAAGTCGCACCCATTTCGTGGGAGCAGGAAGCCCGCTTCAAGCTTCCCGTAAAACTCTGGCGCGAAATGATGGACACCTACTACCCCAACAGCGTCTGGATCAATCTGCACAAGGATATTTTTGAACGCATCTACCGCTACAAGATGCGTCATAGCCTTCTCAGCTGGGAGCAAGCGCTTGAGCACATCCTTGCCCGAATCCGAGCCGAAGAAGAAGTTGAGGTTAACTCGTGAACTTGGATCGCGTCGAAAAGATCGCCGAAGCCGTTCTATACGAGGGATACATGCTCTATCCCTACCGGCCTTCCTCGGTCAAAAATCAGCAGCGCTGGAACTTCGGCGTCCTGTATCCGCCCTCCTGGTGCGAAACCCAATTCAGTTCCGACCACTTCAGCATGCAAACGGAATGCCTGCTGAAGACAGATTCCTCCACCCGGCTCACCGTCAAGGTCCGCTTCCTCCACATCGTCCAGCGCTCCATCGCAAAGCTCACCACACCATCGGCAGCACCCAGTGAAGCCGATCTCGAACTTGTCAATCGTCTCGAATTGGCCGGACGCATCTATCAGCCCTGGCAGGAAGCCGTCGAGCGCGAACTCTCCTACGACGGCCTCGACCCCGCCGACTTCTGCACCATGGAGCCCCTGCTCTTCTCCTTTCCCAACGGAAGAGAAGTCGAGTATCTGCGCGATGAGCAAGGAACAACCGTAGGCGCAATCATCCGCGAATGGAAAGCCATTAACGGCTCGATCGAGATTCGATCGCTCAACTGTCACGACGAGGTCGTCCGCGTAACCGTGCAGGTCGATAACCTTACCCAAAGCGATCCCACTAGCTCCGCCAGCCGCGAAGACACGCTTCTCCATTCGCTCGTCTCCGCCCACACCATCCTCGGCACCGAGAATGGAGAGTTCCTCTCCCTGCTCGAACCTCCCGCGGGCTTTGAGGATTCTGCCGCCCAGTGCCACAACCTCGGCACCTGGCCGGTTCTTGCTACTGACACCGCCGACGCGATGCTCTCGTCGCCCATCATCCTCTACGACCATCCGCAGATCGCTCCCGAGAGCGCCGGCAATCTCTTCGACTCCACTGAGATCGACGAGATCCTTTCTCTGCGCATCCTCACGCTCACTGAAGACGAGAAGCGCGAGATGCGCCATTCCGACGACCGCACCCGCGGCATCCTCGAGCGCACTGAAAACATGCCCGAAGAGCAATTCATGAAACTGCACGGCATTCTGCGCGGCCTCACTCCCAGAAAGGAGGAGATCCAATGAACGAATGGGAATGGAATCTCCTCGAAGACAAAACATCCACCGTGAACCATGTCGACATCGACGGCATCCCGGTCTCGGTCGGCGATCGCGTGCGTCTCCGCCCCAAAGAAGGTGGCGACATTCTCGACATTGCCCTCCGCGACCAGATCGCGATCATCGAAAGCATCGAAGAGGACTACGAAGGCGCGCAGCACATCTGCGTCGTCATCGAAGATGATCCCGGCCGCGACCTCGGCATGATGCGCCAGCCCGGCCATCGCTTCTTCTTCACGCCGTCGGAAATCGAGCCCCTCCCGCAAGACCCGCAGCCGCCCGCAGACACACTTGCCATATCCGTCACGCCCACAATCCTTATCGCCGGCATCGGCAACATCTTTCTCGGTGACGATGCATTCGGCGTCGAAGTCGTCCGCCGCCTCGCCGCGCGCAATCTGCCTGCGGAAGTGCGCGTCGTCGACTTCGGCATTCGTGGCCTCGACCTCGCATATGCCCTGCAAGATGGCTACGAAACCACCATCCTCATCGACGCATTCCCCCACGGGCAAACGCCCGGCACCGTCTCGATCGTCGAGCCGGACACAAAAGAGATCAATGCCCCACCGGACGCCCTGGTTGAAGCGCACAGCATGCACCCCTTGGCTGTGCTCCGCATGGCCGCTGCCATGAACGGCTCTCTCAAGCGAGTGCTGCTCGTCGGCTGCGAACCCGCATCGCTCGGCGGCGACGAAGGCTTCATGGGTCTCAGTGAACTGGTTGAAGCTGCGGTCGAAGAAGCAATCAACGCAACAGAAGCATTGGTCAGGCGCCTTCTCGCTGGAGAAGCCGCTTAAGAAAAATCAAGGCGGAAAAGGAGAGATGAAATGGCACTGGATCTGATGGAATCTACCGCAAATGGAAATGCAAGCGACAAAGACACCCTCTACCTGATGGGCGGGGTAGCGCTCATGGTCTTTGGAGCGGGACTGGTCCTCTCCAACCCCACCATCCGTCGCTACATGTCGCAGTTCGGCGTCGGCAATCTCGCCCAGACAGTAATTCCCGACGTGGAGCGTTACTTCAAACTGCGCGGAATGTAAGCAGCGCCAACCACAATCTGCGCCCATCGTGTCCCCTCACGATTCGGGCGGCACAATCGTGATCGGATACATGGAAACTACCAAAGCCACTCTCCTTCACTACGTAGTCGATGCAAGGGCCAGCCGGTTCACTGTGCAGGCCTTTGCCACTGGCATTTTGTCGGCAATGGGCCATAATCCCCGCATCGGCATCCGCACCTTCTCGGGCGAAGTCGACTTCAGCGCAGATGCCGCCCAGGCCAGTGCCTTTCGGCTCACGATGAATGCCAATTCCCTCGGCGTGCTCGACGACATCAGCGACAAGGACCGCCGCGACATCGAAAAGATGATGAATGAGCAAGTCCTTGAACCATCCAAATATCCCGACATCGTGTACGAAGCCCCCAATGTCACTATCGCCCGAATTGACGGCTCTCTCTACTCCGCCACTCTCGCCGGCACCTTGAGCTTTCACGGCGTCACGCGCAACCAGTCCATCACCGCGCGGATCGCAGTATTCGATGAAATGATCCGCGCCTCGGGCGAATTCGTCCTAAATCAATCCGACTACGGCATCAAGCCCATCTCCGTCGCCGGTGGCGCCCTCAAAGTCAAAGACGAACTTAAGTTCTCCTTCGAGATGGTCGCGCGCAACCAGGAATAATCCCGCCCTGGCGTAAGTTCTCATTTCACCGCGACCGAAGTCCGGGCTGTCTCAATTTGCAGGAACTTTGGGTGCCCCTCGCTTTTGAGACACGGGAAATCACGAACGAGGCGAAGCCCTCCGATGAACTCCGCGGAAAGGCCTTCTTGCAGAAGTCACCCACATCCAAAATCGGCGCTCTCATCTGTCCCCCGCGCCGCCCCACTTATCAATGCGCTCATTCAAGATAGAATCCGGACGAGCCAATCCGATGTCCAAACCTAAGATCGTCCTTCGCTACGAAGCCCGCTCAAACGATTCGGCACTCGGTTCCGACAAGGGTAACCCCTTCAGGAACTGCGCCAGTTTCGTCAGATCCAATCGCGTTGTCCCATAAGTCTCTCCGGCGCGCTGCTCCTCGTCCGGCGGCTGCAGAAAAGTGAAACCCACTCCATCGGCACCGGTGCGCACCACGGTTGAAAAGACAGTCAGCGTCTGCCCAAGTGCGACATCGTCCGTCCGCTCCAGCGTTAACGGAAAACCGGTGCCCGGAAGCCATCGCTCTTCCGTCACCATGTAGAAGCCCGCAATGCTGATATCGCCAATCTTGTACACTTTCGAAGATCGAAACTGCCCGAGATAGGCTACCACGGGTGGCATGCTGTGGCGATTGGCAACACGCTGGTCCGGAGCAATCCAACGCATCAGCCGCTTCATCAAGGGCTCTTTTCTGCGGGGAGCCGTCATATTCTTCTCCAACAGGGGGTAGAGGAGTGAATGGCCGTGATCTCAGCCACGGTGGGAAGTTTTCCGCGACTTTTCGATTCCGTCCTTACCTGGCAAGTCCATAGTGGCAGATTCCTTTCGTACACACCAGTACCGCTTCGGGGCCAAACAGGGGCCAGTTCAAGCTGACACTCCGACGAAGGGAACTCCTGTCTCTATAAGTTGAACTCACCTTGGAGGAAGGGAACCGCGGCGTTGGTTGTTGAGATTGTATTCGAGGTCGCTGCCTGCGAAAGGAATATCAGGATCGGCAGGATTCAAAGGAATCGCGCAAGAGTGAACCTGTCCGTTGCTTGCGAAGGCTGGATGTCGCGACTCATCGAATCAAGACCTTCGGCCATAACGAATTCAGCCGCCACACCGTCCGACCCGCGGCGAACGATTTTTGAAAGGACGGTGATCGACTGCTTCCGCTCACCCCTTGCGCAGGGCTTTTGGAGAGTCATCTGGATCATCGTATCGGGCATCCAGCGATCCTCCGTCAGCAGGTAAAAGCCGGTCATGCTGATGTCCGCGACGTCATGCGGCTTCGGCGCTCCACCGGAGTAGTAGTGTGCCACCATCCCAGGGACAAACCGCCGGTAAGCCCGTCGACGATCGCTCGCTACCGGATCGACGGGGTTGAGCCAGCGCTTGAAACGCTCTCCCAGGCTCGGTGGTCCGCTTTTGGATTTTCCGTTCGCTTCCTTGCGTCCATTCGCGTCATTAGGCCCGGCTTTTGCAACAGCACTCGTGGTCCGCTTAACCCCCTCAGATTCAGACTTCACCCGTTTCGGCCCGGCTGCCGCCCTTTGAGCAGAAATACCTGCCTTCGCTGCAGAAGCTTCGGGCTGCGATTTCTGCGCTGTTTCCTTAGCGGCAGCAGGCGATACCGAAGATCTGAGTTCGGCTGGCTTCCCTGAAAGCCGCCCACGGAGGTCACTTGCAACCTGTATAGATGGTTTCTTCTCTGGGATCGCGGCGGCGGAAGCTTTCGTTGCCATCGTTAACGGCTCCGCAGACCGCGGTTCCGCGCTCTCTGAAAAAGCGCCTGGCGTGCTTTCGTCCGTGATCCCTTGCGAAGCCGCCCCCGACGTCAGAACGATCTTGTCTTTCCCCGTCTTCGAAGCCGCCATCTCCAGGGACTCTCGCACATTCATTGCACCTGCGGCGCGCACGTTCCCTCTTGCAAAACCCGCTGCGCCTGCGAGCCCCGACGCACTCGAAGGCGCCAACGCTTCCGCCGGGCCTTCCGCTGCCTTCGCCACCGTGGTTGGCTTCTCCTGGTTGCTTGTCTCCCTCGCTTTCGAGGTTAGTTCCTCCCTCGCCGGGGCAGCCGGACGCTTTTCGGTCCGGGTTGGAACTGCCGCCAGAGAACCGATGGCGGTGGCCGCACTGGCTCGCCACATTCCAAAGTTGGCCACGGTAACCGTTGTCGTCGGGGGAGCCAGAACGGTGGCGCTTTTGGTTGACATAGGAGCCTGTGTCGGTTCCGAAGTCGCGGTCGGCGCATCCCCATTCGCTTTTGGCCGCTCCATTCCGACGTCTGGCGCTGGCGCAACTGCGGCAATTTGGGGAACTGCGTTCTCCGACTCAATAATCTGTTGCGACGAAGCAGTCTTGGACGCTTTTAAGTCGCTCTCGACTGCAGACGCGTTCTTCTCGGATGATGTGGAAGCTTCCAAACTTGGCGCTGGTGGAATTATCGGAGCGCCGCCCGGCCTCGGATTTCGTGGAATCCAGGCCCGAGACGACGAGGGCGCGTCCACCCAGTTCGAAAAAAGGTCTTCGAGGCCCCCTTGCTGCCCAGTGACGACCGACGAATTCAGGCTCCCGGGATTCTCGACGATTGCTTCAGTGATCGATGCATGCGCCCCATTGCTTGGAATCGCATCCCTTCCCTCGTCCGGTGCAGCGTTTTTGGTCGATCTGTCGATTGCCGATTGGATGGGATCCCCAGCTATCCCCGTTGATATCCCCGCAACATCAGGAACAAGCATCGCTAACTGTGGAACTTCTGCCCGAGTGGTCGTGGTTCCAGCTTTAGCTTCAACTCCGTCCATCTCTGGCTCGATCGCACTCGAATCGCTAACCCTTCCTTCGCATTCAACATCCGCCTGCCCAACAGCCGGTTGAACCGCAGGATGTTCCAATGCAACCGCACAGGTGTTCGCAGAGTCAGTCACTGGGACGGGGCCCTCGGCCAGTCTTGTCGTAACAGGCGAAAATGGCTTCGTCAAAACAGCGCTTACCGCTGCTCCCTGTTCCGCGTCTTTCAGATCGAAAAGTCCCCGGAACTTCCCGGCAGAAGATCGGGCGCCAGCTGCCATTGGAGCGAGTTCAGATTCCTCTGCGGCGGCAATCTGGCGATCTACTTCTCCTTCGACGCAGATGATCAGCCGATCACCTCGCTCCGTTTGCGTGGATTCCGCTGTCCGTCGCGCCAGAACCAGCGCACTCTCAACCTCCCGTCGGTAGGCCGGGAACTCGGCGCTGGAAACAATCTCTACTGCCTCCAGCACCCGCTGGTCTCGGTCGAGATAGAGCAGATCAAACGGAAATAGCCGTGGTACCGACGGAGTGGCAGAAAGAGGAGAAATCCAGAGACCCGATTTCGTGTCCCGTCCGAGGCCGCCCACAAGCACCTCCAGAATCCTCAGCGGCTCATTCACACCGAAGACGGCTGTCACCTTCGAGCTGAGAAATACTCCGCGTGCGACGTTGTAGACGCAAAAGACTCTGGTATCCATAGGTTCGCTGTCTTCGGGAGGGCTGCTCTTACCCGACGGCGTTCGCCTCGATTTCGCTTTGGGCTTCCTTGATTGGAATCCCATCGTAGCAAAGGATTTTCTCAATTTGGTAGGCGAAATTCAACCACGGCCGGCGAAGAATTGCCCCAGTCCTGAAATCGGCTGGGCACTCCTGAGCCAGGAATAGGTCTAAACCATGGGTTCGAAAGGAGAAAGCTTGATGAGGTAGATGTCTGGGAGGTAGGCGGGGTCCCAAAAATAAGTGTAAATACCTGCTCGGAATTCAACTGGGACAAGACGATTCGCAAGAAGAAGAAGTCAGCCCAACGCGTCTGGGGTCGCGTCCGGCTGACCTTTCGGGGGAAAACCAGAATCTGCGGTGAAATTATTAGAGAACAGTCAGTCGGGTCACCACGGTGCAGTAAGGCAGGTGCGTCGTTCTTTTGACCTGGCTGTCGCCGCTAGTCGGTTCCGGCGTCCCCAGTTCGGGCTTGAGAACTTCCATCAGCTTCTCGACGCGATTTTTCTGAGCACAAAGCTGCTCGAACGCCTTCAGAATCTTGCGCAGTTCTGAGGAAGCCTCGTCGTAAGCAAAACGGTAAACATCTTTATGAACGTTCTCTCGCATAGAAGTTCTCCACGATTCAGAGTCTAGCCACTTATCCCGAATGAGGCATCGCACGATTGTTGTAACAAAAGTACAACTTCCATCGTGTACCTCTGCCGCCAGTGGGCGATCTGCTGTGATTTAAATCACCTATAAATGAGCTACATAACTCCTGAAGAAGCCCAGCCCTGCGCCGCTCCTTATCGGACCCGAACGATCATCCTGAGTTACCTATAAGGTAGAAACGCCGATAGCTCCCTTTCCTCCTTCCCGAATGTACCGCCAGCATTCAGCCACTCGAAACCCGTCCGAACCTCGAATGGGAAGCACATTGGCCAGGGCGCAGCAGACATTGGCCAAGCTGAAGAGCGGGAACCAGGGCGTAGTGACGATCAGAAGCAGATTCACAAATGGGCCAGCCAGCGCGATGAGCAGATTCTGATGGACCGTTCCCCTTTCCCGAACGGTGAAAAGGCCTTTGTTCCACTGGATTCCAACACGCTTTACACGTATTCCCAGCGCGGCGGCCGCGGCCAGGTGCCCGCACTCGTGCAGCATCATCGCAATTACTCCCAGCACAAAGCCCCGCACCAAAGGCTCAAACAAACGAATCCAGTCCATGTGCATCGGCCACGCCTTCACACACCCATTCTCACTTCGGGGACCTCTCCACGGCCAAGGACATCGTAGAAAACGAGAAGAGCAATACCGATTGCGGAATCCACCTTGCAGAGTTCCAACTTGGATTGAACTCAAGTGAAATCAGAAAAGCCCCGGCAGACGGGCTGCCGGGGCTCGTATATCTGCGACGCAATACTGCTCGCATAGGTTCTATCTAATTCTTCCACCTCGTCATGTGGAGTCCGCTAATAGCTCTATGCACTTAAGAGTTTGTGGTCGAGTGTTTCTTCGGATTCACTTCGATTTCGTTCACGACCTGCTGCACGTTCGGCACTTTCTTGGCGAGATCTTCGGCTTCCTTCTTCTGCTTCGCCGTCTTCACCGATCCCTTCAGAACAAGCGTGCCGTTCTTTGACGAACCACTGATGCTCTGATCATTCAAGCTGGCGTGAGCTTTGATGACCGCCTTGAAGTTGTCTTCGATGGCGCTGTCGAGATTTGAAGCCACCGATCCCGCCTCATTGGCACCCGGAGGCCGTACGCCAATCTCGTCGGCTACTGTGTAGTCCGGCGCCGCCTGTTTAGCAACACTTTCAGCCTGGTTCTTCAGGTCCTGGGAATCGACATTGCCCTTCAGCGTCATGACGCCCTTGTCGCGGTCCTGCGACACGCTGACCGCACTGAGATTGTTGTTTTTGAGTGAGTCGGTCACCGCTGACTTTTCGTCAGGGTGGGACGGCTTATTGCAGCCTGCAACAACCATCACTCCAGCCAGAATGGCGGCGGAGCTGAGCAGGAATGTGTGGCGGGACCCTGTAAATTTCATAAATTCCTCTCCTGGTTCAACGTTCAACACATATCTCTTACAGCATCTGAGATGTGGCGCAACGACCAGCGGTTGTCCCCGCTCTACCGCAGAGTCGTCATCGGCTCCCCACAGGTCGCACGGGCTCAGACACTTGCGGATGTATGGGAGCTCTTTCCGTTTTGACCATGTTCGGCACTACCTCCGCGTTCATCCTTCTTGCTCTGCTCCATGCCCTTTTTTGGGTCTGTATCAATCCCCAAAGTGCGCTCGATCACGGTGCCTTTCCGGTACTCACAGGTGACTGTCATCACAGTCCAGATTCGGTAGCTGAGAGCAACATATTCCGGGCTTTGGGAGATGCTTTTCGAGGCCCGAAGTCGTAGTAACCCTTGATGTTGTTAAGTAAACGTGCCGGGAGACGAAACATTGTGAGTTGGCGTGAGGAGTACCGGGCGAAGTGCATGAGCGCTGCGCAGGCTCTGAAGTCTGTGCGGTCGGGAGATCGCGTTTGGGTTCAACCGAGCTGCGGCACACCGAAACCGCTGATTGATGCGCTGGTCGCCCGTGCGCCCGAGGTCATTGATGTGGAACTGGTCCACATGAAAACGTTGGGTGAAGCGGAATACACAAAGCCTCAGTATGAAGGCCACTTTAGACATCGCGGCCTGTTCCTCGGCGAGAACGTCCGCGAAGCGGTCGCTGCCGGGCGAGCCGACTACACCCCGATCTTCCTCAGCGAGATCGAACCGCTCTTTGAAACTGGCTCTCTGCCTCTCGATGTCGTTCTAATGCAAGTGACTCCTCCCGATGCCCACGGATTCGTGAGTCTCAGTACGACCGTCGACTGCACCATGACTGCAGCTCGTTGTGCGAAGACGGTGATTGCCGAAGTAAACGATCGCGCCCCGCGCACCCACGGCGACACCTCCATCCATGTGAGCCAGATATCCGCATTCGTCCAAACTTCGAGGCCGTTGCTCGAGATGCGCTCTGAGCCTTTCACAGAGGTTCATGTGAACGTCGCCCGCAACGTCGCCTCTCTGATCCCTGATGGCGCCACACTGCAAACCGGCATCGGTGCAATCTCCGATGCGGTGCTCAGCTGTCTCGGCGAGAAGCGCGATCTTGGCATTCACACTGAAATGGTCCCCGACGGCGTGGTTGACCTGATGGAAGCGGGCGTAATCAATGGATCGTGCAAGTCGCTCCATCGAGGAAAGGCCGTCACCGCGTTTGTTCTCGGTACGCAGAAACTCTTCGACTACATCCACGAGAATTCGAGCTTCGAGTTCCGCTCGATCTCCTACACCAACGATCCATTCGTAGTTGCACAGAACGATCGAATGGTCGCCATCAATTCAGCGCTGCAAGTGGACCTTACTGGACAGGTCTGTGCCGATTCGCTGGGCACCAGGCCCTACAGCGGGTGCGGCGGCCAAATTGATTTCATTCGCGGCGCAGCCCGTTCCCGTGGAGGCGTTCCAATCATCGCGCTTCTTGCAACAGCCTGCCGCGGCTCCGTATCTCGCATCGTTCCGGTTCTGGAACCGGGAGCAGGCGTAGTAACTTCGCGTGCAGACGTGCACTACGTCGTAACCGAACACGGAATTGCCTACCTGCACGGCAAAACGCTCAGAGAACGCGCTGAAGCGCTCATCAGCATCGCTGATCCGCGCTTCCAGCAGGAGCTTCAAGATTTTGCGCTGCGTGCGCACTACCTGGAACACAAGACGGCCACCTATGCATGAGAGAGCCACAACTTGTGTGTCAACCACGAACCTTTCCGACCTGCGAGGAATGAAACAAGCCGGAGGCGCACAGTTTGTTAGCCCCGCGCTTCAGCGTGGGGAAATCGCATTACCAGAAGAACCCGAGTCCCGTAGGGACGATGCCTTCTCAATTCTTCTCTCTTCCTAGGAGCAGATTATGACCTTCACAGAAGGTTCGAATGCAAACAAGCGAGATCGAGGTCGCCTGCGCGTCGATGTGAACGAGTGCAAAGGATGCGGGCTCTGCATCGAAGCGTGCCCTCCCAATGCGATTCATCTCAGCAATGAGCTGAATCATTACGGCTACCGCACCGCGACCTATAACGGCTCAGGATGCATGGGCTGCGGAATCTGCTTTTTTGCCTGCCCCGAGCCTGGGGCAATCACGGTCCTGCGTCTGCGCCGTCGCACCGATATAGAGCTGGAGGAGGTTGTGGAATGCGCAAGCAACTGATGAAGGGCAACGAAGCAATTGTGAAGAGCGCAATTCTTGCCGGATGCCGCGGCTTCTATGGTTATCCCATTACGCCGGCCAGCGAAATTACAGAAGCGGCAGCGCTTTACCTGCCGCAGGTCGGTGGCATCTTTCTTCAGGCCGAAAGCGAAGTAGCAGCAATCAATATGCTCTATGGCGCGTCATCAGCCGGTATCCGCTGCATGACGGCCTCGAGTGGCCCCGGCATAAGCCTGATGCAGGAGGGGATCAGCTACATGGCCGGCGCCGAGCTTCCCTGCGTAATCGCCGACATCACGCGCGGCGGGCCCGGCCTCGGCAATATCGCGTCGGAACAGAGCGATTATCACCAGGTGGTGAAAGGCGGAGGCAATGGCAATTACCGCACCATCGTGTTGGCCCCTTATTCAGCACAGGAAATGGCCGATCTGACTACCCTCGCCTTTGAACTCGCCGATCGTTATCGCAATCCCGTGGTGATCCTGGCTGACGGCTTTGTGGGACAGATGATGGAGCCGGTCGAGTTCGCGGAGACGGCTATTCTGCCCGAGTTGCCGCAATGGGCAGTGGCCGGAACCGCCGAAACACGACCGAACATGATCACCTCGCTGCACATGGGCACAGACGACCTTGAACGGCACCTCAACGCGCTCGAAGCCAAGTACCGGCGCGCCGAGTTGCGCGAAACGCGCGCGGAACATTGGTATACCGAAGACGCCGAGATTGTTCTCGTCGGATACGGCATCGTCGGGCGCATCCTGAAAGCCGTTGTAGCCGAGGCTCGCTCGGTGGGAATCAAAGTCGGTCTGTTGCGGCCAATCACCCTGTATCCATTCCCCTCTCCCGATTTTCAGCGCCTTGCCATCTACGCTCATTCGTTTGTCGTCGTCGAGATGAGCAATGGCCAGTTACTCGACGACGTTCGGCTGGCGCTGAATGGCAAACGGCCGGTCGAGTTCCTGAATCGCATGGGTGGCAATGTGCCTTCCCATGAAGAAGTCCTGAAGTTTGTTCTGGCTGTCGCGGAGAAGGAGCAGATGGCCCATGTCTAATTTCCTGGAATCAGACTACGAAGTCGTGCAATCGAAGGCAAAAGTCTTCTACCCGACCTATGAGCGCAAAGAAGAGCTACAGCACCAGACGCACTATTGTCCCGGCTGCGGACACGGCATCGCGCACAAGATGCTGGCCCGCGCCATCGACGAACTTGGCATCCAGGACCGGACCGTGTTAATCAGTCCCGTCGGCTGCTCCGTCTTTGCCTATCACTACTTTGATGTGGGCAATATCCAGGCCGCTCATGGGCGTGCGCCGGCGGTTGCGACGGCGGCCAAGCGCAGCCATCCGCACAGCATCGTCATCAGCTACCAGGGCGACGGCGACCTCTCGGCGATTGGTTCAGCCGAAATTTTGCATGCAGCCAATCGCGGCGAGAAGATCACTGTGATCTTCGTCAACAACGCCATCTACAGCATGACGGGCGGCCAAGCTGCACCCACAACGCTGATCGGGCAGAAAAGCACTACAACGCCGCTCGGTCGCAGCATCACGAATGAAGGCTATCCACTGCGCATGAGTGAACTGCTGGCAACACTCGATGCTCCTGTCTACATTGAGCGCGTTGGACTCGGCGACAACAAGCAGATTGCGCAAGCCGCACGCGCCATTAAAAAAGCAGTCGAGAACCAGGTGCAGGGGCTGGGCTTTTCGCTGATTGAAGTCCTCTCGCCTTGTCCGACAATCTGGAAGATGTCCGCGGTCGACGCACAGCACTGGGTGCGGGACGTGATGGAGAAGACGTATCCGCTGGGTGTGGTCTGCGACCGCTCAAAAGAGCGCCAGCCACACGCACTTGCAGATCACTCCCCCAGACTTGAGCAGATTCCAGCCCTGCTGGGAATCATCCATGATAACCAACCTGATGTCTCGCCGGCATATACCGAGATCGATGATATCGATCTTCACGTTCGGGTCGCGGGATTTGGAGGTCAGGGCGTTCTGCTGCTCGGCGAGGTTCTGGCCGAAGCGGGCCTTGACGCTGGTCTCCAGGTCTCCTGGCTGCCTTCGTACGGTCCGGAGATGCGCTCGGGAACATCGAATTGTCACGTACGCGTCTCAAAGCACTCGATCGATTCACCCCTCGTGACAGTGCCCAATTTTCTCGTCGCGATGAATGAACCGTCCTTGCGCAAGTTTGACCTGAGCGTGAAGCCGGGCGGCTGGGTCATCTACAACGGCGACGTCTTTCCCTCCGACTGCGAGCGCGGCGACGTCAATGTCCTGGCCTTGAACTTTACCCGGGCCGCCGATGAGCTGGGAGATCCGCGCGCCGCCAACATGGTGATGCTGGGCGCGTTGCTGGAGATCGCAGGCGGACTGCCGCAGCCGAGTATCGATGCAGCATTGCGCCGTATGGTCAAGTCGCAGCGCTGGTATCAGCTCGATCAGCTTGCCCTCGCGCGAGGGCAAGCCCTTTACCGCGAATCGCGCAACAAAGAGGTTGCACAATGAAAGCCTCCGCCGATCCAAATCTGATCGTTTACTTCAACGGCAAGTACATGCCGCTGCGCGACGCGCAGGTCAATATCCTTACCCACGCGCTGCATTATGGAACCGGGGTCTTCGAGGGCGTTCGCGCACACTGGGTTCCCACCAAGGACGAGCTGTTCATCCTGCGCGCACCGGAACACTATGAGCGCTGGAAGAAAAACTGCGGCATTCTCCGCATTCACGTTCCTGCCACTGTTCCCGAGCTCTGCGCCATCACCGTCGAACTGATGCGCCGCAACATGTTTCACACCAATGTCTATGTCCGGCCGTTGGCCTACAAGTCCGCCGAACGCATCGGCGTCAGCACCGACGATGAGAATGCGTTCGCCATCGTTGCCCTTCCCTTCGGCGAATATTTGCATAGTGACAAGGGGCTCCATGCAGGCGTAAGCTCCTGGCGTCGGATCGAGGACAACGCGATTCCGGCTCGCGCCAAAATCTGCGGCGCCTATGTGAACAGCGCACTCGCCAGCGACGACGCACGGCGGGCAGGCTTCGACGAAGCTATCTTCCTCAACGAAAATGGGCACGTTGCCGAAGGCGCCACTTGCAACATCTTCATGGTGCGCGACGGTAAACTCATCACGCCCTGCGTTACTGAGAACGCACTCGAGGGCATCACCCGCCATTGCATGATGGAACTTGCATTCCGTGAAATGGGGCTGCGGGTCATCGAGAGACCCATCGACCGCAGTGAACTCTACATATGTGACGAACTCTTCTTCACTGGCACGGCCGTCGGTATCGCACCCATCGTTCGCGTCGACCATCGCCCGGTGAAGGACGAAACCATCGGAGCGGTGACCCAAGAAATACAAAAGCTGTATTTCGATGCGACCCGCGGACACCTGCAGGCTTACGGTAACTGGCTTACCCCCGTTTACCAATCACGGATGAAGCACGAGCAGGAACTAGTCTCCACCGTTGAAACCATGTAGATGGAGCGGGCTCTTCTGCGGCACCCGTGTCGTTTGTCTCGCTTCACAGAATGGTTATGGTTCCAGATTCCAGATCAATCTTGAACTTTGAAGTTAGGGCCTTCTGGCGAATCACTTCTTTGGCAACAAACCCGTAGATTTCAGATTGGCGACCCGCTGCCCACGGGCGACTAACATCCCAGGTACGCTTCTTCGTTCCCCAGATAATCACCGCCGCTTTACCACAGCACTCCCAGTCGAATGGGACTTCGCGGTGGCCTTCCCGATAGGAGAGTGTTCCTCCTCGAAGCCCTTGCGAGATTATGACTTCCGAATGAGGCATTTCCTTTTACTGTCCTTTGTGCAAGGGTTGCCGCCCCACAGGAACTCTATTCAATGTGAATTAATCTGCCAACGCTCAGGTGCGGTAAGGTGCCCCCTCGCGTCGGATGCAACCATCCGCCTTCTCCGGTGTGATCGCATCGCGATCCTCGAACACTCGATTCGTGCTCCTGCGATTCAGCGCAAATCGAGCTTCGGAGGCGTTGAACACATCGCTCGGCTGGTTGCACCTTGCAAGGGGCTGACTCGGGGTGCAAGTCCGTTCGACAATAGAAACGCCCGGTTGGACTGAACAGCCGAAGTAGGTATGCCTGCCGCGATCGCACCAGTTCGACCGGCCGGAGGCTACACTTTCCCAGCGCTAACCGCGGACGGGAAGCTGGACTGTGCGCCGAAATAACACTCAATGGATTCCAGTTTTCCGCTCGCGATCCGAAGGTACTCCACATTCCGGAACGCTTTACCGTTCTTTGTGTGGCAAAGATACTTCACAAAAGCGTCGTCCGCACCAGTGCTGACTCGCTCCAGGTCAAAATGTTTAATGAATTCAACCTGTGTGTCCCAGCATTGCGACTTGAAGGTGCTCTTGCTGATGTGGTCGTCGCCTGCCGCGCTGCTAAAGGTGAAGTTGTCGGCGAGCAGGGCATTGAACGTACTCAAGTCCTTGTTTTCCCACGCAGCGTACCATTTCCGAACGATCTCCTCGTTCACTGGATTTGGTCCTCTCAATGCGCTGGCTCTTTCCGGCGCCGGCAGAGTCACCGCACCCACCAGCACGCACGCTCCCGTTGCGAACATTTTCCTGCGCGATACGGTCATCCTCGTCATTGTTTTTTCTCCCTCATGATGTGATATTCGGGTCTCGCTAAGCTGATCTCTAACCTACGAACAGGTTGGTATGTACAACACGTGCGACAGCGAGTTGAGTTCAGTCCATTCAGCCCCGCTTGCCAGTGTCCGGCTCTCGAAGAGAACTCAACCAGTTCACAATATTTCTGATCCCCCTATTCCACACCTTCGCGTCCTGAGCATTCTTTGCCAGCACTTCGTAGCCTTCGACCATCGCGATCAAAAAGCTCGCGGTCTCTTCCGGAACTAGGTCGCGGCGGACTGTTCCCGTATACTGCCCCTCTCGCAAAGCGGTGGCAATGCCTTCCTGCCAAGCCTTGAAGATTCTCTCCAATCGCTTTCGGAATTGTTCGTTAAGCAGAGACATCTCCTGCGTCAAGTTGACCAGGGGGCAACCGCGCTTTACATCTCTTGGCCGAGCGGGTATCGCCTGTACGACGCCGATCAAAGCATCAATAGGGTTCCTGTCCTTGCTCTGCCCTAGAGGACGTAACCATCGGTCCTTGGTGATTTCTGCAACGATCTCCTCGATAATGGCATGGCCCAGAGCTTCCTTGCTCTCGAAGTGGTAGTAGAGCGCCCCTTTGGTGACGTTGGTGGCGGCGAGGATCGCATCGATCCCGGCGCCCTGGAACCCGTATCGGTAAACCTCGCGAAACGCTGCCTGCAACAAGCGCTGTCGCGTGTCCTCAGGATCGCCCCGCCTTGCCCTGTGTTGTAGCTTCTTCGGTGCCAACAACATACCAACCAGTATGTATGCGGGTTGATAGGGAAGTCAAGGATGATTCGTCGTCCAATGCGCGTTCTGGCCACGAGTGGTCAGACGAGCAGTTGAAATTGGCGAGGTCGGCTGGCAGGGAGCAGATCGGTTCGGTAACCACTCCAGGAGGTTCGAATTCGACTGAATTCGGTGGCTGATTGAATTGTCACAACCGAGACAGGATCAACTCAACGGGGGACTGAATTTGTTTCTGCCAGCGCATTTGTCTTGATGCCACTGGCGATCCCCGCCAACCGCCTATACGACTCCAGCCGGGCTTCGTGATCCCAGGTGTCCGTGACCGCGATAACCTCATCGGCGCCAGTGTCGGCCACAAACTTTTCAAGTCCGGCCTTCACGGTGTTTTCAGAGCCAACAATAGCCGCGCTGAGCCTGCTGTCGACTGCGGCTTTCTCGAGCGCGCTCCAGGGATGATCGATCGCATCCAGAGAATCCACCGGCGGCAGTAGTTCGACGGGCTGACTGCGAATGAGCCTTAGAAAGCGCTGCTGCGACGTGGTAAAAAGCCTTCGAGCTTCGCCATCCGACTCCGCCGCAATCACCTGCACACCGACCATGAGCCATGGCCGCTCCAAGACTTCACTGCGCCGGAAAAGATTTCGGTAAAGTCGCGATGCGGGCAACAGCATGTCCGGTGCGAAGTGAGCCGCGAAGGCAAACGGGAGTCCCAATTCCGCAGCAAGGCGCGCACTGAAGTCGCTTGAGCCGAGCAGCGTAATCGGCACGTGGCTTCCCTGCCCGGGAATCGCCTTGACCGCGTGGCTGCGAACTTCAGGGCCGAGATAGGCCCGCAACTCCCCTAGCAATTCAGGGAAATCGTCGCCGGATTGTTGCAGGTCGCGTCGCAGCGCACGCATGGTGTGGAAGTCGCCCCCGGGCGCGCGTCCGAGGCCGAGATCGATGCGACCCGGATAGAGCGCTTCAAGCGTTCCGAATTGCTCTGCGACCACCAACGGCGCATGATTGGGCAGCATGATTCCACCGCTGCCGACGCGGATCGTCTTTGTCGCGGCGGCCACATGGCCAATCAGCACCGTGGTTGCAGAGCACGCGAGCCCTTCAATGGAGTGGTGCTCGGCGAGCCAGAAGCGGCGATAGCCCCACTCTTCAACGTGTTACGCGAGATCCACCGATCTGGCAATCGCGGTGCCCACGCCCTCTGCGGGGTGCATCGCCACCAGATCAAGGACTGAAACCGGCAAACTCATCAATCAGTTAGATGAAGGACCGGGCGCGGCGATTCACCGTGAAGTAAAAGCCCGATCGAAGCAGCCACAGCGTCCTTCCGCTGAGATGGGTCCTGAAAGCTGGGTGCATTCGAACCGGCGGGAATGCAGATAACATTAAGAATTGTAAAGTGGGCTACGAAGGCCTTATGGCAATGTGCGAGACTTAACAGCCGAAGAGGTTTTCGTAGTGTCGGTCGTAGTCGAAATGAAGCAGATGGAAAGCGCGGAAAGGCAGAGGCCGCTCTCGTTGTTGCTCGTCGACGACGATGTTGAGCTGTGCGGCATGATGCGGGAGTTCTTTACCCAGGAAGGCCATCGCCTGGACTGCGCATACAACGGCCGCGAAGGCCTGACGGCGGCCCTGAACGGCGCGTACGATCTGGTGATTCTGGACGTAATGCTCCCGGTGGTGGACGGATTTGAATTGTTGCAGCGGCTGCGGCGGCGCAAGGATCTGCCTGTCATCATGCTGACGGCGCGCGTGCAACAACAGGATCGGATTCGCGGGCTCGACTCCGGAGCCGACGACTATCTGCCAAAGCCCTTCGATCCTGATGAGTTACTGGCCCGCGTGCGCGCAGTGCTTCGACGATCTGAGTCGCTGACGCGCACCGAAGCAGAAGACCTGGCGATCGGGAATATTCGCGTGAATCCTACAACCCGCGAGGCATGGCTTGACGATGTTCTGTTGGAACTCACCGCGATGGAGTTTGACCTGCTGGAAATGCTCATGCGCGCGGCAGGGCGCGTAGTTTCGCGGGACGAAATAACTGCAGCCCTATTCGAACGGGAAGCGACGCCATACGACCGCTTTCTCGATGTGCACATCAGCCATCTGCGCAAGAAGCTTGAGGGCGGCCGAAGCCTCATTAGAACGGTACGTGGAGTGGGATATGTCTTCACCGGCGCAGCCTGAGGTCTTGCTGAGGCAGTCGCTTTATGTGTGGGTGTTGCTTGCGATGGTGGGAATTCTGTCGCTGTCGTACGTCGCATTCCGCGCGATCTCAAACCAGATGCAGACGCAAAAGATTGACCCCGTTTATGACCGATTCGACGAAATGCAACTGGAAAGCGCGCGCAACATTCTCGAGAGCAGCGGCGAGCCGGCACTCAAGAATTATCTCGACAGCCTGAATCGCCTCTTCGGAGGATCGCACTACCTGCTGGATGCAAATGGCAGGGATATGGTCTCGGGCTCAAATCGATCGGCGATGCTGCCGCCGCCACCCGCCGTGAAATCGCGCACCAGCGGCCCGCACGAGCATTGGGAAATCACCCACCGCTCGCAGGATGGACGATTCTGGTTTGCTGCCGAGGGCCAGAGCCGTCCGCCGCGCATCTGGTCGTTCCTTCCCTACTACTTTCTTGTGATCGGGGCGACGGGAATCCTCTGCTGGATTGCGGCGGCGGGCGTGATTTCGCCGATTCGGAAGGTCGCCGCGAGCATCGCTTTGTTCGGGCGGGGCAACTTGAGTGTGCGCGTTGAGACGGATCGCGACGACGAGATCGGGCAACTCGGACGCTCCTTCAACGAAATGGCGGAACACCTGGAAAGGCTGATCACCAGCGAGCGGCGGTTGCTTGGCGATATTTCGCATGAGTTGCGCTCGCCGCTGGCCCGCCTGAAGTTTGCGATGAAGCTCGCGCGGACCAGTTCGGATTCGACAGCAGCTCTGGAGCGGATCGAGCGGGACGTGGATCGGATTGCTTCGCTGGTCGCCGATATTGTGGAGATCAATGTCGTGGAGGATGATCCGGCACTGCAGGACACGCGTGAGATCTGCATGCGCGACATAGTCGACGAGGTAGAGCATGACTGCAGCGTCGAGGCGGAGATACGCGGCTGCCGGATTCAAGTGCATGGGAACGTATGCGGGCAGGTGCACGGTAATCCCGAATTGCTGCGGCGCGCATTGGAGAATGTACTGCGCAACGGAATTCGTTATTCGCCAGAAAAATCGCCCATTGAGCTTTGTCTCAGCGAGAACGCCGACGAAGCCATGATCTCGATTCGCGATTACGGTCCTGGAGTTCCGGACGAAGCGCTGACGCGGATTTTCGATCCGTTCTTTCGCGTGGAAGAGGCTCGGAACACCAATGGCGGAGGATCGGGGCTGGGCCTGTCGATCGCGAAACGCGCCGTGCACGTGCATCGTGGTGCGATCGTGGCCGAAAATGCAACCCCCGGGTTGCGTGTCACCATCACCATTCCGCTCACACGCGTAAAAGCCGTAAGGATGGCATAAAGAAATCGCTTCGAGTGCGCTCCAATTGCGGAATTCTTTTTATTCAATTCCTCGGTTTTCCAATTCCTGCAAGAACCGGTGGCGCGTCCTGTTTCCAGCGATTTACACTGCGAATTCAGCCGCACCATGCGATCAGCAACACCGCAGAACAGCGGTGCTCGGAATCCTCTTAACGTTTCTTAAGCTGAAAAAAGCTTTCCAGTGGTGTTCACTGTCGACAGTGCCTCACTTCATCCTCAAATTCATCGAGGCATCCAGGAGAACATCATGAAGCGCTTCTTTGGATACGCACTTATGGTTGCACTCACAGCTGCCCCGGCGTTCGCCGCGAAGAATTCGCAATCGTTGAATTTTGCTTCGCCTGTGAAGGTTGGCACAACCGAAATTCCCGCAGGCGACTGCAAGGTCACCTGGAACGGCACGGGAGATAACGTTCAAGTCACAATCGCGGAGAACGGCAAAACGCTGACAGTCCCGGCGAAACTTATAGCGGAAAAGCACGACCACAAGGGGTATGTTGTTAGCCGCGAGAGCGGAAGCGACCAATTGCAGACCATTCAGCTGAGCCACGTAAGTTTGCAGCTCGAAGGCCCGCCCGCTTCGGGCCGGTAATCGGGCCCAACCGAGGTCAGAGCCAAGCCTGACACTTCGTAATAGTTTTGTTCATTCACTCACGTGACTGAACTCTCCACTCCCCTTTCGGCTCGTCCGAAAGGGGAACTCTTTTTGAATGAATGGCTTTCCGTTTCGCCTCGAACTGCCAAATGCTTCCAGGAAAGCGCTCGGCGCCAGTTTTGCCTGTAGGGCACTTCGGGGTATACTGGAGTTTCTGCAAGCTGATGGGTGAGTGTGTCTTCATTCGCCCTCCGCCCGTCTGAGAGTGCACGTACCATGATCAGGGCGGATGAATGCTGCCTGGTGCAGCTCGGCGCGGAAACTACTGAAGATAAGTTTGGAGCAATTGAGATGGCACAGGTATGTGATGTTTGCGGCAAAGGGCCGCAGTTTGGCAATAATATTTCGCACGCGCACAACGTAACAAAACGCCGTTGGAACGTGAATCTGCAGGCAGTGAAGGCGCTCGTGAACGGCAATCCCAAGCGCATTCGCGTATGCGCCAGTTGCATCAAGAGCGGCAAAGTTTCGAAGGCATAGAGCCGGCCGTACGCCTCAGGCGATTCGCGCCGGGGAAAATTGATTAGGCCTCGCGTGGCCCGAGAACCCCGTCCTTGCTGGGCGGGGTTTTGTTGTGCCCTCAAGAAGGACTACGGCGTCGCCTGTTTGGGTGCCGGCACCGGTTTCGCCAGGGGATCGTTCCAGGGGAAGGCTGAGGCGTCAAGTCCGTGCGGGGACCAGCGATCGATGATAGCCCGGGCCAACTTGCCGAGAGTTTGTTCAGCTTCGTTGTCGCCCGTCCAGCGCTGATCGACGTTCTGCCAGGTGAAGCCGGCGATTACCACGGGGCCTGCCTTTGTGGAGATGATGGCGACATCGTTGCGCACCTGGTTGAGTGCGCCGGTCTTGTTGCCGATGGCAGAGCCGGTTTCGCTGGTGTCTAGAGTTTCAAGGTAGCGGGGCAGGCTATCGCGGTCCTGCTGATTGCGCAGCATGTCGAGGATGACGCCGCAGATTTTGCCGTCGGTGGGAAGGGGTGCCGAATGGTCGAAGGCGAGATTGCAGGTTGCAATGCGCTCCATGATCGAGGCCATTTCGCGGGCCGTGGTTTTGCCAAGGCCAAATCTTGGCTGGTCGAGCGGCATGGGCTCGGTAGCAGGGACATACACCTTTTTGTAAAGAACCGTCTGATGAAGTCCGGCGGCGCGCAACGTGGCATTGATATGGGCAAGTCCAAGGCGGTCGATGGCCATGTTGGTAGCTGTGTTGTCGCTGAGAATGACCATCAGCCTCAGAACGTCGCCGAAAGTGAGCCCGATGGGCGATGTGAGTTCCCCGAGCACGCCGGAGCCCTGGACCTGGTTAGCCTTGGTTAGAACGATGCGTTCGTCGAATGTTGCGCGGCCACCGCGGATTTGTTCAGCGGCGTCCAGAAGGATGCCCATCTTGATGACGGATGCAGTCTGAACGGGCTCGTCGGGAAGCAGCGATGCGGTCTGGCCGCTACTTAGGTTGTGGGCGTAGAGCGCGACCTGACCGTGATGAGCCGCTGCGATGGACTTGATCTGCTGGTCAAGTTGCGCGTCTTCCGCGGCTGAGAATAAAGCGAAAAGTCCGAGAGTGAGAATAGCGGCGGCAAGCTTGCGCCCAAAAAGATTCATGCGGTTCAGGGTAACGCATCGGATGGCCGATTTCTCCATCTGCTTACGGGGCGTGTGCTCTCCCAGGTTCGAGAAGCAAGACCCTCGTCCCGGCCAACTGGTATTGAGAAGTAAACTGAACACTCCGCCGCAGGTTCAGTGGATCCTCGATTCGCGAAGAGAGTGTCATGCCTCCAGTCATTGAAGTTTCCGGAGTTCGCAAGACCTACGGCAAGACTGTGGCCGTTGCAGAGGCGTCGTTCGAGGTGTTTGAAGGCGAGATCTTCGGGCTGATTGGGCCGAATGGAGCCGGCAAGACCACGACGATGGAGTGCGTTGAGGGGATTCGCAAGCCTGACTCGGGCAGCATCGCGGTTCTCGGGCTTGACCCCTTCCGCCAGGTGTATCAGCTTCAGCATCGGATCGGAGTCCAGTTGCAACAGGCCCAGTTGCAGAAGCGTATCAAGGTGTGGGAGGCAGTCGATCTGTGGGCGTCGCTGTATGGGAAACCATTCATCGACGGAGAGCGACTGCTTGAACAACTTGGCCTCGCTGAGAAGCGCGGCGCATGGTTCATGAATCTCTCAGGCGGCCAGAAACAGCGGCTATTTATCGCACTCGCGCTGATCAACGATCCGGAGGTCGTGTTTCTGGATGAGCTGACAACCGGACTCGATCCGCAGGCGCGCCTTGCCATCTGGGACATGGTGTACAGCATCCGCGAGCGGGGCAAGACCGTGTTTTTGACGACCCATCTGATGGAAGAGGCGGAGCGGCTGTGCGACCGTGTGGCAATCATGGAGCATGGGCGCATCATCGACATCGACACGCCGGAGAGCCTCGTCCGTCGGCATTGCCCGGAGCGCACCGTTGTTGTGGATGTTGATGACCCGTCTGCGGGCGGCCATTTTCGGATGATTTCAGAAGTTGAGTTGGAGACATGTGACGAAAGGCGATTCACCCTTCGCGGGCGTGGCGACGACTTTATCACCAGGGTCATTCACTGCCTTTCAGAAAATCAGATTCAGGTGAAGGATTTCCGGACCATACTCCCCAATCTTGAGAACGTGTTCCTCAAGCTGACTGGCCGCTCAATTCGCGAATAGGACGACGATGATGCTGCGTGGACTGTGGAAACTAACATGGATCGAAATCAAAGTGTTCATGCGCGAGCCGCTGGGCGCGTTTGGAACCATCGGTGTTCCGGTCCTGCTGTACGTTGTGCTGGGCCGCATTGTCAGTTCCAGACCTGGATCGCCTTCTTTTGCCGCCGGCGGATCTCCCGTGGTTCATCTTCCGGTGCTGGTGGCGCTCCTGATCGCAATCAGCGCCGTGCTTTCGCTGGTGACCATAATCTCCATCTATCGCGAAGGGGGCATTCTGAAGCGGCTCCGCGCAACGCCCCTGCGGCCACAGACCATCCTCGCTGCACACGTTATCGTCAAGCTGCTGCTCACCGCGGCAACGTTAGTCTTGATGTTTCTCGCAGGCAAACCCTACTTCACCCCTGGCATTCATGTCCCATGGTTTTCATTCACGATCGCGCTGCTGATCAGCACGTGGAGCATTTTGTCGATCGGCTTTCTCATTGCCAGCATTGTCCCTACAGCCCGCTTTGCACAACCGATCGGCGCGGTCATCCTGTACCCGATGATTGCGTTGTCCGGTCTGTTCGTGCGCATTGCGGATTTCCCACCGGTATTAAGAGTGGTTGCGCACCTACTACCGCTCGCATACGCCGCAAGTCTGCTTCAAGGAATCTGGAACGGGGACGGATGGCTTATGCACATTCGCGATGTTGCGGCGCTGACGGCGCTGTTTCTCGTCTTTACAGCAGTCTCGGCGAAAGTGTTTCGCTGGGAGTGACATGGCTAGCAATCATCAGCTGATCGCCAAGGATGCAAAATGACGCAACCCCGGCCGCGCCATAACCTATTTCGGGTCGCCTTCGCGGGTGAACGTCAGTGACGCCGAGTTGATGCAGTAGCGCAGCCCCGTAGGCCCGGGACCGTCGGGGAAGACGTGGCCGAGGTGTCCGCCGCAGCGGGCGCAGGTCACCTCGACCCGGCGCATGCCGAACGTATTGTCTTCGTGCTCGTCGATTGCCTTTGACTCGGCGGGGATAACAAAGCTCGGCCAGCCGCAGCCGGATTCGAATTTGGCCCCGGAGAGAAACAGCAAGGCTCCGCAGCCGGCGCAGTGGTAATTGCCGGTCTCATGATTCTCAGTAAGAGCGCCGGTGTAAGGACGCTCGGTGCCCTTTTCCCGCAGGATGCGGTATTGCTCCGGCGTGAGTTTTTCGCGCCATTCGGCGTCGGAGAGGTTAACCTTTTCCGGCTTGGCGGACTCTGTTGGTGCGTTACTCATGGGCTCCTCCATCGGGAACTTATTGGATGCAATCTGAGAGGGCTCGGACTCGTCACTCAACTTCGGCAATCAAGTCAATCTCAACCAGAGCGTCCTTGGGCAGCCGCGCGGCCTCGATGGTCGTACGAGCCGGAGCGAGGACGCCTTGCGGCGCCAGATATTCGGCATAGACAGCGTTCATCGCCGTGAAGTCGTTCATGTCCTTAAGGTAGACATTGGCCTTGACCACGCGATCGAGGGTGGTGCCTGCGGCTTCGAGCACGGCTTTCAGGTTCTCGAGAGTGCGCCGGGTCTGTTCAGCAATCCCGCCGGAGATCAGCTGCTGAGTTGAAGGATCAAGGGCGGCCTGCCCTGCCGTGAAAACAAGGTCGCCGCAGCGAATGCCCTGCGAGTAAGGGCCGACCGCCTTTGGCGCTGACGATGTCGAGACGATGGTTTTGCTCATGAAGCAATTTTAAGCGGCAGGATCGCTCCGAGTCTCGCGCCCCCAGGGCGAAGCCGGAGTCAGCGCCAGGCCGCAAGCAAGCCCCCCACGAGGCACAGTCCCACCAGCCAGTAGCCGCCATTGATGGCAAACAGCTTGAACGGTCGCCCTTCATAAATCCCCTGCGGCAAATTCGGCGCCGCAATGAAGCCCATCCACACAAGCACCCCCAGCACGCACCCATACATGAAGCCGGTTGCGTTGGACCATGCGATGATGTGGGCAAAAATGAACGACAACACATAGTCGCCAATGAAAGAGGCAACCATTCCGAGCAGCAGGCCGCTCTGCTTGCCTTCGCCCTTCTTGATCGCCAGCATCTCCATCCAAGGCTTGGCAAATAGAGCGGGCGAGTACCAGGCTGCTCCCAGCACCCACAAAATGATCGCAGAGACAAGGACGGCAAGGTGATTCAGTGAGTGAGGGTAAATCATAAAAACGCCCTCCAAAAGCGCACTCGCGCCTGAGATCAACGCACAATCAAGATTGTGTTTCGATTGCGTATACGACTGTCGTCCCCGGCAGAACTGATGTCAAGCAAAAATCGACGGAGGAAATCAGCCACCGGAATGTCACCCAAAAACGCGCATCCCATCCAGCCGCGAGCGGCATGGATGGGATGCAATCTCTTGCGATCCTTGCGCCTTTTTAAACCAGCTTCGCGTCTAAGGTCACTTCGGTGTTGTTGGCGAAGAGCTTCGAAATGGGGCAGCCGCCCTTCGCATCTGCCGCAGCCTTGTCAAATACTTCCTTCGATGCGCCGGGAACGCTGGCAGTCGTTGTCAACGCAATCTTGGTAACGGCAAACCCACCCTCGACCTTGGCCAGGGTTACAGCGGCGTTGGTCTCGATCTTCGTCGGCGTCAGGCCCGCTCCGCCAAGCTGCGCACCAAGCGCCATCGAGAAACAGCTCGCATGTGCGGCCGCAATCAGCTCTTCCGGAGTCGTGCCGCTGCTGGCGCCTTCAAAGCGGGTTGCAAACGAATAGTTGGCGTCCTTCAATACGCCGGTTGCCGTGGAGATGGTGCCCTTGCCTTCCTTCAGTGAACCTGTCCAAACCGCACTTGCCTTGCTAGCCATAGATATTCTCCTTTGGGGATTTCGGATCGATTGATCTCTGTTCTCAGGGGTGCGCCGCCTCAAGAGGTGCCATGACGGCGTTACGGATTTGATTCTTCGGACGCCTGCCGCGATGCGACCTGTGCTGCGCCCACTTCCCTATGCTAATCTCTCACCCATGCTCCCCAACAGACCCCGCGTCTTCGATAGTGAAATTGTGTCTGATTTTTCACAAAGTGGTGCGGTTTGCGCGGAAACCGAAGAACAGCCCGTAGATCACCATTGCCAGATCTGCCCGACATGTTCGCACCGCCTGACGGGACACAAGTGCAAACTGGTATGCACCCATTGCGGCTACTACCTCAGCTGTGCGGATTATTATTGAGACTCTGTGTCTCGCGAGGCCCGGTTTGCCCGGGGCTCAGTTTCCTTCGCTGACCCTGCGCGGTTTTTCAAACTCATCACCCGGTTGCCACTCGATTGGCTTACGTTGTTCGCTGGCAAGCCATCCCAGAACGAAGCCAAAGCGCGCTAGCTTCGCGTTCCCCCGAAAATCCCAATCAGAATGATACTCGTCCGACGGTTGGTGATAGTGGTGCGCAACGAAGTCACCGAACTGCGCCCGTCCCCACGCCTCGTCATGGCCTTCGAACAGCACCCCCTCATCGACGGAAAAAGCAGGGACGCCGGCGCGCGCCAGCGAGAAATGATCGGAGCGGTAGTAGTGCCCGGCTGAAGGATCAGGATCGGCGAGCAACTTCAAGTCAAAGGCTTTGGCAACGGCTTGGATCGTGGGCCAGAAATCGATGCGCTCGGCGCCGCCCAGATCAGCCGAAAGCGGAACACCGATGGGTAGCAGCATGTCGTAATTCAGATCAAGCGAGATGTCGCGCGCGGGAACGGGCAAATGCTCGCCAAGATATTGCGAGCCGAGCAGGCCCTGCTCTTCTGCTGTAACGGCGGAGAAGTACATCGCGTGCGGCGGCCGCTGCGCCGACTGCGCGAAGGCGCGCGCCATTTCCAGCAGGATGCCACACCCGGTGCCGTTATCGGCAGCGCCGTTGTAGATCCCATTGCCCTTCGCATCGGGATCGATCCCGAGATGATCGTAGTGTGCGGTGTAGAGAACGGCGTTTTTAGGATTGGTTGATGTCCCGTCAACGCGGGCGATCACATTGGTGGAATCGTAGGTGCGGACACGGCTTTCAATGTGAGCTTTGAGATGCACGTTGATTTCCTGTGCGCGGAATCCGCGCTGTCCTGCACGCTCAATTCCCTTGTCGAGATCACCGAGCCCAGCCATGTTAAACAGTTGCTGCGCTACATCGGGCTGGATCCACGCGGCGGCGCGGAGTGTGTCCGTGGGTTCGCCGGCGAGGTAGCTCTTTTCTACGGCCTGCGAGTTCTGCACGACCGGCCAGCCATAGCTCGCCAAATCCGTTCGGTGAATGATCAGCACGCCAACAGCCCCGCGGCGCGAGGCTTCTTCGTATTTGTATGTCCACCGACCGTAGTACGTGAGCGCTTTGCCCTTGAAAAACTTCTCATCATTCGAGGGCGGCTCATTGACGATGACCAGCGCGACTTTGCCTTTCACATCGACACCGGCGTAGTCGTCCCAGTTGTACTCGGGCGCGTGGATGCCGTAGCCGACGAAGACGATGGGCACGTCGAAGTCGGCGGTTGGTTGGCCGGTTTCGTCCTTTGACACTATCTGGGTGCCGTAGGTAAGGTCGACCGGCTGACCGCTCGCAGGCACAAAAGCGAACTTGGTTTTGTCTTCGATGGTATGCACCGCGACGAGCGGGACCTTCTGGAAGTAGCTGCCGTTGTCGCCGGCCGGTTCAAGTCCATTGAGGGCGAACTGCGTGGCGATATATTCCGCCGCGAGTTCGGCGCCGCGCGTGCCGGGGCCACGGCCCTCCAACAGATCAAGAGACAGAAAACGCACGTGCGCACGAATCTTTTCAGGATCGATCGTGGCAGCAGCATTGCGAGCGGCCTCCGGCAATCCCGAGATTTCCGGGATGGCGCGGTCCTTTGACGTTTGAGCAACAAGCGGACAAGAACTCAGAACCAGAACAGACACTGTCGCAAAAAAGTGCTTGAACAACATCGGGTCTCCATAAACGGTCATTATGTGGCCGCTTGTCTTTGCAGGAACTCCACAATTTTATCTCTCGGAACTCCGGAGTTCGCATGCACCGCAGTCGCGCATCGTCGCCCTGCGTTGCCTGAAATGAACCGCGCTCGAACCTCGTCACGAAGACCGCTGCTGAATTGAAATAGAAGAATGCGGCAGTACCTTGCCGAGCACTTTCCTGGCGAGTCCGGTGAGCGCCATTTCTGCCACTTGGTCGAGCGAAACCCAGCGGCGTTCGCTGCCGTTCAATTTCAACAACGCCGCGCTTTCTTCGTGAAGTTCGCAGACATGCACAACATAATTCACCTGCATGATCGCGTGGCGCACCGTAAATCTGGCCTTGCTTCCCACCGCCTCCTCATCGCAAAGCGAAGGCAATTCCCACATCCCCGGCATCACGCTGTTGCTTGCCGCTCTCTGCTCCAGCAGAACCTCCGTACCCGCATCGACCTCGCGCGTAACAAGGGCGCAGACAACTTCGCGGCTGGTCATGGGAGCGCGTTTGGGAGTCTTGTGTTCGCCAAGTGTCCGGCATTCTGATTTCCATGGACATACCAGGCACTGCGGATTGCGCGGCGTGCAAACAGTCGCGCCCAGCTCCATGATGGCCTGGTTGAAGTCGCCCGGTCGACGCGGATCGACCAGCGCCGCCGAGAATTCCTCAACCTTGCGCCGCACTGCCGCCTCTCCAACCGCATCGTGCGACTCCCATCCGCGGATGCGACTGAGGACGCGCTCCACGTTGCCATCGACCACAGCAACAGGCTCGCCATGCGCAATGCTGGCGATCGCAGCTGCCGTGTACGAGCCGATGCCCGGCAATTTGCGCAATGAAATGGCCGCGGCTGGCATTCTGCCGGCGTACTCCGCGACGATGGTTTGTGCGGCCTTGTGCAGCATTCGGGCGCGCCGGTAGTAGCCCAGACCGCTCCATAGCGCCAGCACCTCCTGCTCGTCGGCCGCAGCCAGCGCCTCTACCGTCGGAAATCGCTTCAGGAACGCCTTGAACCGCTCAATCACCACCGCGACGCGCGTCTGCTGCAGCATAATCTCCGAAACCCAGATCGCGTACGGATCCTCGGTCCTTCGCCAGGGCAGATCGCGCTTGCTGCTTTCGTACCAATCCAGAAGTTCGCCGCGCATGCGAGCAATTGTCTCCAGACTGGGCAGCCGGGCCATGGGGCAAGATTACGGCATTGGGGACGGGTTGCACGCGGCCCGGGAGCACCTCTGCCATCCCGCAATGTGGTTTATTCCTGTGATAACCTCGCAAAGAGAGGCTTTCTCCATGACGACCGACATCGCACCGGGCACCCGGATTTATATGGATGCCAACGCCACCACTCCCCTCCTGCCGGAGGTGGTGGACGCGATGCGTCCCTATTGGATTGAGCAGTTTGGCAACGCATCGTCGATCCATCTCGATGGCCAGCAGGCACGCACCGCGATTGACCGGGCACGCGAGACAATGGCTGAGTTTTTTAACTGCCACGATGCCGAAGTCGTATTCAACTCGGGCGGAACGGAAGGCGATAATACCGCCCTGTTTGGCCTGCTCCATCCCGGCGATCACCTCATCACCACCTCGATCGAGCACTCTGCCGTCATTCAGGCCGCGAACAAGTTGGCCAACTTCGGTGTGCAGACGACCTTTGTAGCTCCGCAACCCAGCGGGTTGATTGATCCGAACGACATTCTGCGGGCAATGCGGCCTGAAACCAGGCTGATCAGCGTGATGCTGGCCAACAACGAAACAGGTGTGCTGCAACCCGTTGCGGAAATCGGCAAAATCGCCGCCGACACCGGCGTCTTCTTCCACATCGATGGCGTTCAGGGCGCCGGAAAAATCAAGTTCGATGTCCGCCAGTTCGGCTGTCATCTGCTCTCGATCAGCGGCCACAAGGTGCATGCACCCAAAGGCGTGGGTGCAATGTTTGTGCGCCGCGGCACGCCCGTAGAGTCGCTGATTGTGGGCGGAAGCCACGAGCGCCGCCGCCGCGCCGGTACCGAAAACGTACCGGGCATTGTCGGACTTGCGAAGGCCGTTGAACTCGCCATGCGCAGCCTCGAAGACGGCGCCATGACAAGGCTCGCAGCCCTGCGCGACAAGCTCGAAGCCGGTGTTCTGGCGTTGCCCGGAACAGGCCTGAACGGCGTTTTGCCGGACGGAAAACCTGCGCCACGCGCAGCCAACACCACCAACATCTGGTTCGATAACCTGGAAGGCGAAGCCCTGGTCATTGGGCTCGATCTGAAAGGTGTCGCCGTTTCAGGCGGGTCCGCGTGCCACTCCGGCGCGACAGAGCCAAGCCATGTACTGATGGCGATGGGCCTCGATAAAGCCCGCGCCCGCGCCAGCCTCCGCTTCAGCCTCCTCAAAACAGTCACCGAGACGCAGATCGATCGCGTGCTGCAGATTGTTCCTGAAGCCGTGCAGCAATTGCGGACGCTCTCGCCAGTTGCCGCTGGAACACTGGGCTAGAATCCCAAGTCCAAAATCCTTCTATATTTGAATACGCATTCTGAGTGAAAGAACCCCCAAACGTTCTTCAGTTTGGGGGCGGCAAACGAAGAATCTGCCCTGAAAATTCAAATACCAGCACGAATCGCGGGTGCCCCCATCCAAGCTCCGCTTGGGTGCGAAAGCATCATCACGCGGGAGAATCTGCCCACATTCCTGATAAGTGACTCAAAGCACTCGATCCCGGCGGAATCAGCCACCCCTTATTTGCGCCTGAGTCCAAGACGGAACCCAAATTGCTGATACCTGAGCATAGGGAAATCGGGGTTGGCTTGGTTGAGTTCTAGATGAAAAGGAGCGAAATCAATGGCTCACGCATATACATTACAATTCACGCATCGCCTAAATGATGACGGCACAATCGATTCCATCTGCCGGGAGTGCTTCACCACCGTTGCAACTTCAAAATCAGGATCTGCCCTGGAGCGCGAGGAAAAACGTCACTGTTGCGACGCTTCTCTGCTCGAGCGGTATAAAAAGGTTGAGATACATTGAAAAACTTCTACGGTTGACGGCATCCTGCGGCTGTCTCAATCGCAGCCACTTTCCGCATTTTCATTGCAATTAATGCGAAAATAGAACTGCACGCTATCCCCATGCCGCAGCATCGCACTATCGCCGTCGCTATGTCCGGAGGAGTTGACTCTTCGACGGTGGCGGCGATCCTCGCTCATCTGGATGAAGGCACGAAGATTGTCGGCCTCACGCTGCAACTCTGGGATCAGACCCGTCTCGCCGGCAAGCATGGCATTCCCGATGCGCCGAAGGCCGGCCGCTGCTGCAGTCTCGATGATGTTTACGACGCGCGGCGCGTAGCGGAGCATCTCGGCATTCCCTACTACGTCGTGAATCAGGAAGAGCGCTTCGAGCAGGATGTGGTCCGGCCCTTTGTGTCGGAGTATCTCGCCGGCCGTACCCCGATACCCTGCTCGCTCTGCAACAACCATCTCAAGTTTGATCAGTTGCTCAAGACCGCCCGCTCCATCGGCGCAGATTCGATCGCCACCGGCCACTATGCCGTCAACGAGTACGACCCTGCGCGCACGCGCTGGATCCTCAAGCGTCCCGCCGATCTCGCCAAGGACCAGACCTATTTTCTCTTTGGCCTCACCCAGGCGCAACTGGCGCATACCCTCTTTCCGCTGGGCCGGATGACCAAGCCCGAGGTGCGCGAGGTGGCGCGGCAAAATGGCTTGGCACTGGCCCAGAAGCCCGACTCGCAGGAAATCTGCTTCATCCCCGGCGGTTCGTATCAGAATTTTCTCGCGGCCTATCTCGAGGAGCAGGGCCAAGCGATGCCGGATACGGCAGGCGAACTCGTCGCTTCAACGGGCGAAGTAATCGGTCGCCACGAAGGCATCTCCAACTTCACCGTCGGCCAGCGCAAGGGACTGAAAGTAGCATCGCCTTCGCCGCTCTATGTGCTCAACATCGATGCGGCAAATCACCGCGTGACGGTTGGCGCAGACGAGGAACTGGCAACACATACGCTCCGCGCGAACCGGCTTAACTGGATCAGCATTCCCGAACTTACCGCGCCAATGCGCGTGAAAGCAAAGATCCGCCATCGGCACGAGCCAGCCTGGGCCACGCTGCAGCCCGCGGGGTCGGACGAAGTACTCGCAACCTTCGATGAGCCGCAACGCGCCGTCACCCCCGGCCAGTCCGCCGTCTTCTATGACGGCGATGAAGTAGTCGTCGGCGGCGGCTGGATCTTCTAAAACCGGTTGCAACCCGATTTGAACACTCCGCCTACTCGCCCGTACGCGTCAACCCAGATACTTCCGCATAAACAACGTCGCCTGCGGATTGTCGTTGTACCGCTCGCATCGCTCATAGCCCCGCTTTTCATAAATCGCGATCGCCGTCTTGAGATCGTCATAGGTATCCAAATAAATCCAATCGACCTGCCTGGTACGCGCAAAAGCTTCCATCGCGTCAAGCAGCTTGTCTGCAATGCGATTTCCACGCGACGCTGGACGAACGTAAAGCCGTTTGCATTCGGCGGCACGCGGCCTTATCTCGAGTTTGCGCAGCACCACGCCGCCCACCACTTCGTCTCCAAGAAATGCCAGCCACATACCGCAGTCCGGTGCCTTCAGAATCCTTTCGATGCTGGCAGATGTATCTCGCGGGACTACATGCACAGCTTCGTAATACTCGTGCAGCAGGTCGAGAGCCTCGCTGCTCGAAGTGTGTAGGCGCTCGATTCTGACTGGTGGCTTCGACGGCTCAGCAAGAATAGAGCGCACACGTGCGAGGGCCGCGACCATGGCATCGCGGTCCGCTGCCGTATGATGCGCAAGCATCTTTTCAATTTGCGCGTTGGACTGCTGGTCGAGTTTCGCAACAGCCTTCACGCCTCTCGCGGTGAGCGTGAGAAGTTTTTCGCGCGCATCCGTCTCCGAGGTTACCTGGCGTACCAGGTTTCTCCGGGTGAGCGCGGACAAAAGACGACTGATGTAGCCCGCATCCAGTTCGAGAATCTGGCGCAGGGCGGACGCGGTCATCCTCGGACTGGCCCCGATCTCGTAGAGGATGCGCGCTTCGGTCAGCGCGAAATCGCCGTCGAGATGCCGCCGCCGCAACAGGCCCAGTCGCGCTGTGTAGAAGCGGTTGAACTGCCGAACCGCAGAAACTTGCTGAGCAAACTGAGGCTCGCGGCTGTCATCAATCGACATGAAAACAGGCTAGTCTCAATTAGTTGCTTTTGGCAACTATCTGCATCTAAAACAAACTACTGGCTTGGCGGTGGTTGCGCGATATACTGGCCCGGCATTCTTTTCGGAGATAAATCTGCATGCGCAGGAAAACGTTTGCCCGACTCGTCGCTACCATCACGCTCGCCGCTTCAACCGCCGTCGTCTCTAGCCAAACCGCACCGGCAACCCTGACGCTTCATCCCGACCAGCCAGTCTCTACCGTCAGCCCGACGCTTTATGGGCTGATGACAGAGGAGATTAACTACTCCTATGACGGCGGACTGTATGCGGAGATGGTGCGCAACCGCACGTTTCGCGGCGACTGGAGCGGCATTCTCTACTGGTATCTCGTCGAGGATGGAAACGCGCGCGCAAAGATGAGCCACGACGCTACCACCGGCCCGAGCGCCGCACTGCCCAACAGCCTGAAGATTGAAATCGAGCAGGCCGACGCGCACAACCAGGCCGGCGCGCTGAATGGCGGGTGGTGGGGTATGACACTGCACCACGACACTGAATACAAGGGCTCCTTCTATGCGAAAGCCGACAGCACGAGCCTGGGGCCCATCACCGTGAGCCTGGTCAATGACGACACTGGCAAAGCAGTCGCCTCTGCGACAGTGAACGGTATCGGCGCTGACTGGAAGCAATTCGCCTTTACGCTCAAGACCGGCGCGATGGAGCCGTCGTCCACCAATCACCTCGTGATCACCGCCGGCCATGCGGGTACGCTATGGCTGCAACTCGTTTCTCTCTTTCCACCCACCTATCACAATCGCGTGAACGGCAACCGTATCGATCTCATGGACAAACTTGCGGCGATGCACCCGGCGTTCTTGCGGCTGCCCGGCGGCAACTATCTTGAGGGCGATCACATCAGGGACCGCTTCGAATGGAAAAAGACGATCGGCCCTCTCGTCGACAGGCCGACGCATCGCAGTCCGTGGAACTATCAATCGAGCGACGGCATGGGGCTGCTCGAGTTTCTGGAGTGGTGTGAGGATCTGCACATGCAGCCGGTACTGGCGGTCTATGCGGGCTACTCGCTGGCGCAGGAGCACGTGAATCCCGGCCCCGACCTCGAGCCCTACGTCCAGGACGCGCTCGATGAACTCCAATACGTCACGGGCGGCCCGGACACGAAGTGGGGCGCTGAGCGCGTGAAAGACGGGCATCCGGCTCCCTTCAGGCTTACCTACGTAGAGATCGGTAATGAGGATCAGTTCGATAAGTCCGGAAGCTACGAAGGCCGCTACGCGCAGTTCTACAAGGCCATCAAGGCAAAGTATCCCGAACTCCAATTGATCGCGACCATGCCGCTCAAAAACATGAAGCCCGACGTGCAGGACGACCACTATTACGTGCGAGCGACCCAGAACTTTGCCGATGCTACCCACTACGACAAGGTCGACCGCAACGGGCCAAAGATATTTGTCGGTGAGTGGGCTACGCGCGAGGGCGCACCCACTCCAAACATGGGTGCCGCACTCGGCGATGCCGCGTGGATGACAGGCCTCGAGCGCAACAGCGACCTCATCGTGATGGCTGCGTATGCGCCTCTACTGGTGAATGTGAATCCCGGGGGGATGCAGTGGGAGACGGACCTGATTGGCTACAACGCGATGAAGAGTTACGGCTCGCCAAGCTACTATGCGCAGGTGATGTTTGCCTCGAGCCTGGGCGACCACACGGTAGCCTCGAAGATTGAAAACGGCGGCGCAAAGTTCTTCTACTCGTCCACCATCAACACGGCGAAGAAGCAGCTTTACCTGAAGCTCGTAAACGCATCGTCCGATGCGCAGCCATTGCAGATTGACTTGCCTGGGACGAAACCGAAGGCCGTCGCAAAGATGGTGCGGCTCAGCGCGCCCGATACCCAGACAACCAACAGTATCGACGACCCAAATCAGCTTGTCCCGATCGAGTCGCCGGTCCATGACGTGAGCAGTAAATTCTCCATCACGCTGCCCCCGTATTCGATCCAGGTATTGCAGATCGATCTGCAATAACGGCAGGACGAACGGCTCGCTTAGCGGCGACCCAGGTTGAAGCTGTAGGTCACGCCCCCTTTGAGGATCGGAAAGGTCTTCAACGGATCAAGATCCTGCTTCCATTTGCCAATCTCGGCCTGCAGGTCGTTCTGCACCTGTACGGCGATGGAGTTGTTGGGATCGGAGAGATTTACGCACTGCGTCTCTGCCTGGTCGAGGCAAGCCCATCCAGCCAGATTCACGTTGACAACCGGCGCGCCCACCAGCGCAATGCCTGCCTCAAGCGGGAATGACCAGTGGCCTTTCCGCCCCAACGGATTGCCCCACCCTCCGGTGATGGTGAAAGCGGGTCGGGTCGCGTGCAGATTGAGCAGCGCGGTGCCGTAAACCGGGACCGCGCCGGTCGCCGCATTGGCGTTGTCTGAATAGTACGTGTTGCCGTTCAAGGTGAAGCTTGACCCGCTCGCGATCGACTCGGTGCCCGTAATGCGGTTCTGGTTGTACGCCATCACCCCGGGGCTGATGCGGAATCCATTGCGAAAAGGGTATATATCGAGCGATGCGCGTGTCGAGGCCAGCTTGAGCCTCGCATCGGCATGAAAGCCGTTCGTCGTGAAGTGCAATGGCTGGTCCAGAAAACCGCCCGATGCGCGTAGATTCAGATGCCGGTTGAGATTTGTCGTCAAATCCACCCCAATGCCGAGCAGGGAGAAGCTCGGGCCGACCGCCAGCTTCGAAAATGGACGGTCAAGATCAGAGGCCATTGGGCTCGCGGCATTCACCGTGCCGCCGCCCGCACCCTCGATTTTGGAGTCGGGAATGGACGAGTCTGGTGATTGCGCCAACAGGCCGCCGGCACAAGCCAGGGAAAGGATGAAAACAAAAAAAAGCCGGATAGGGAGGAGTTTGGTTCTGCGCGTCATAGAAAGTCTGTCCAGGTTTGAGGATTCGGGCCACGTCCACAATGGCTTCAAAAACAAGCAACTGAAGCGGTCAAACTGTTAACCAAGAAGCAAACACGCCCACTCACATTCAAACAAAAAAGTAATCTCTCAAGGAGCTTCTATCTGGATATCCGAAACCAAAAGTAATGTCGCTCCCAATTGAATTCTTATACCTTTGAGGTCAAGCTGAAATCCAAAGAACAACCTTTGGTGCGATTCACATCGAAAGGGTTGCCTGGAGTCAAATGTTTGCAGTTGCTTGCACTGTGGAGTTTTACACTTTGGAACAGTACCTTCGTGTGGCGCGTTTTTAATTCGATACTCGTCAATTTGCTGGTATATTGATGGAACTGGCAGCCACCGCGGTGCCCCGCAGAACGCAAATGGATGGAAGCACTTGCTTTCATTCTTCCTAGAACAGATCCCAAAACTGGTGCACTGAAAGAAATTCTCTTTGCCTTGTGGAATACCTTCACCCCAAGTGAGGATAGCGAAGCTTTGCGAAGAAGTGTTTTTGAGGATGTACGGAGCGCATCTCCTGTCGCTGAGGTTGGCGCGGAGGTAATCAGGCTTCCGCGCTGGTTCGCCCTCTATACCACCTCTCGCCACGAAAAACGGATTGCGCAACATTTGGGCCAGCGTGAAATTGAACATTATCTCCCGCTTTACCAGGCCGACCGCAAATGGCGCGACGGCTCTCGGGTTACGTTGGACTTGCCGCTCTTTCCTGGCTATATCTTCGTGCGAATTCAACGCTCGCAGCGTGTCAGCGTTTTAAGCGTTCCCGGTGCGCTGGCCGTCGTGGGCGGTACCGGTGGCGAGCCTGCTCCGCTTTCTGACAGTGCTATCGAGGCCTTGCAGGCCGGTCTCGCAGAGCATCGCGTCGAACCCCACCTCCTGCTGCGTGTCGGGCAGTTTGCCCGAATCCGCTCGGGGGCCTTCGCCGGGATGGAGGGCATCGTGGTTCGGAAGAAAAGCGGCTTCAGGGTTGTATTGACGCTCGAGCAGATTATGCAGAGTGTTGCTGTCGAACTTGACGAAGAGGACGTGGAGCCCTTGCCCTCAGAAAAAGACAGCTCCGGCGGTCTGCTTGATATCGGTCATCGACTTTGCGTGCAGGGATCGTAGTTCGCGACGCGCGAAAGATCAGTTTTCGTAAGCAGCACCATTGAAAAACCTTCCTCGACCGCCGCTAGACCGGTACGAACCAGAGCCGCATCTTACCTCGGCTTGCAGTGCACTTGAATCTGTTGTGGTTTCCCTGGTTCGGCGGAAACGGAGTTCATGCCCGGCATCTTCGTCGGTTACCCGCGTCGTTCAGTAAAAAGCAAGTGGTTTTGATCTCTTCCACCTTCAGACAGGCGGCAAAAGAACCTATGACTGGACCATCAGGCTCTCCAAGAGGCGGCACGGAAGAACGCATCCTGACCACTGCTGCGTCGCTCTTTGCCCAATTTGGCTATAACGGAGTAAGCACCCGCGAAATTGCTTCGGCCGCGGAAGTCAATGAAGTAACCATTTACCGGCATTATCCCCGCAAACGTGACCTTTACATCGCGGTCCTCGGAGCAGAACTGCAGCGTGTTCAACTGCGTGGCGAATTGCTCACGCGACTGGCTGAAGCCCAGAACGGGCGCACCGCACTTGCGTGCACATTTGAATTGATTGCCACAACCCTCCAGCAGCAGCCGCAGTTGCTCCGGCTCCTGCAATACAGTGCACTGGAACTGAGCGAGGATCTCGACCCGCTTCTGCGCAGGCACCTCGGCGAACTTGTCGAGGTCGTCACCCGCTACCTTGAGCCGTGGATCCAGCGTGGCGAATTGCGCTGTTCCAATGCCAAGACGCTGGTGCTCACGCTGATCGCGATCGTTCTGAGCCGCGGTCCGCTCCGACGCGTGTTTCTCAATGATGCCGAAAATCTAAATTCCTTATTCGAAACCTATTCAGAGTTTTGCCTTGCATGATCGCGCAAGGTACGTAATGCGGATTAAGCACGATTTGCATAATCGCTTCAAACCGGAACAGACCTGCAAAGACTCATGGGCGTTCGCGGTTTTGAACAGGACAAAGGAGTCAGAAGGCTGATGGATCTCAAGGGTAAGGCTGCAGTCGTTTGCGGCGGCGGAGGGTTCATAGGAGGTCACATCGTACAGAGCCTCCTTGCCAACGGGATCAATGTCATTCGCGCCGTCGATTTGAAGCCCATAGAGGAGTGGTATCAGGCCTCCGCGGATGTCGAAAACGTCGTCGCGGATCTCAAAGACAAAGACAGTTGCTATCAGGCCGCCAAAGGTGCCGAAGTCGTCTTTCAATTGGCTGCCGACATGGGCGGAATGGGATTCATCGAGAACAATAAGGCGCTCTGCATGCTGAGCGTGCTTACCAATACGCACATGCTGGTTGCAGCGCGGGATTGCGGCGTCGAACGCTTCTTCTATTCTTCGTCAGCCTGTGTCTACAACGGCGAAAAGCAGAAAGACCCCCGCGTGGTGCCGTTGAAAGAGTCTGACGCCTATCCCGCCCTTCCCGAGGATGGTTATGGATGGGAAAAACTCTTCAGCGAGCGAATGTGCCGCCACTTTGAAGAAGACTTCGGACTGCAATGCAGGGTTGCGCGGTACCACAACGTCTATGGGCCTTACGGCACCTGGACCGGCGGGCGCGAAAAAGCTCCAGCTGCAATCTGCCGCAAGGTGCTTGAGGCCAAGCTCTCAGGCAAAAATGAGATTGAAATCTGGGGTGACGGCAACCAGACCCGCAGCTTCATGTATATCGACGACTGCACCAAAGGTACGCACGCAATCACCGGAAGTGACATCCACGAGCCTCTCAATCTCGGATCGAATGAGCTCGTGACGATCAATCAGCTCGTAGACATCGTCGAAGAGATTGCCGGCGTAAAGCTCAAGCGTCGCTACAAGCTCGACGCACCCAAGGGCGTAAACGGGCGCAATAGCGATAACACCAAGATTCTCGAATACCTGGGTTGGGAGCCCTCCATCCGGCTCAAAGACGGCCTGGCAATGACCTATGAGTGGATTCAGAAAGAGATGCTCGCCCTTGTCCATGCTTGAGCACGTTTTGGGCCTGCAATCCAACCAACCGGCAACACCCCACCGGAGAGATTCAAGATGAGCGAACCCCTGAACGAGCGGCAAATTCTGGGAATTAACTTTTATGTTGGCGATGTACGTGGAGCAATCCAGCGTGTGGAGCGGGGCGGCCTCCTGGTTGTCCCCGCGGCGCCCGCACTGAAAGATGTCGCGTGGAACGATGATTACCGCGAGGCACTCACCAACGCCGACGTGGCGATCGCCGATTCAGCCTTCATGGTGCTGGTCTGGAACCTTCTCCAGGGCGACTCAATCCCGCGTCTTTCAGGGCTCAAGTATCTGAAAAGACTGCTGCAGGAGGACGACGTGCGTGCGCCCGGGAACACCCTCTGGGTGATGGCTGGAAGCGCCAGCGCGAACAAAAACCTGGACTGGCTGCGCTTGCAGGGGATCGAAGTCCCACAAAAGTGTGTCTACCAGGCTCCGATGTATGGCAGTAAAGTAGAGGACAAGGAACTCATTGAAAAGCTGCAGGCTTTACGGCCAAGACACGTGGTGATCACTGTGGGCGGCGGTACGCAGGAGCGGCTCGGGCTTTACTTGAAGCGAAACCTCGATTATCTGCCGGCGATTCATTGCATTGGGGCAGCGATCGCTTTTCTCAGCGGCGATCAGGTGCGTATTCCGGAATGGGCAGACCGGTTTTATCTCGGCTGGTTATTCCGCTGTATATCATCTCCCCGACGCTACGTTCCGCGGTACTTTTCCGCGCCGCAGTTGGTTCCGCTTCTCTGGCGTTATCGAGACCAGCTTCCGGTGCCCGACGACAGCGAGCACGCGTTGACACAGGCGGAATAGCAGCTCCCGGCGAGATTCCTTGACGTGTCAAGAGGGGTGGATTGACGTGATTAAGCCGAAAGTTGAACCGATAAGGATTGCCGTCGTGGGTTCGGGCTATGTGGGCCTGGTTGCCTCGACTTGTTTTGCCGAAATTGGACATCATGTAATCTGCGTCGACAACGATGAATCCAGGGTGCGCAGTTTGCAAGAGGGCGGAATTCCGATTCATGAAGAGCACTTGCCCGAGCTTCTTGCACGCCACCGCGGCCGGTCGCTCGAGTTTACCTCGGATTTGCGCGCGGCAACGCAATCGGCGAAGGCCATCTTTATCGCAGTGGGCACCCCGCAGAGCGAGACCGGCAGCGCCGATCTCTCCTTCGTGGACGCCGTCGCAAGCGAAATCGCGCGCTCCATTGACTCCTACAAAGTGATCGTCGAGAAGAGCACGGTTCCCGTGTACACCAACGAGTGGATCCGGCGCGTGATCGAACGCAACGGAGTGCCAAAGGATCTGTTCGACGTGACCTCTAACCCTGAGTTCCTGCGCGAAGGTACGGCAGTCGTTGATTTTCTGCACGCGGATCGCATCGTCATCGGGGCTGCCACTGAAATTGGCGCCGATCTGCTGAGGAGGATCTATCTCCCGCTGACGAGCGGCGAGTATTACGACAGACCAAGCTACATTCCGGGGCCGCGCACATGTATCGATCCGCCGCCGATCCTGCATACCTCCACCAAGGCTGCTGAAATCATCAAGCACGCCTCCAATGCGCTTCTTGCAACCAAGATTTCGTTCATCAACGCTGTCGCCAATGTTTGCGAGGCGGCGGGGGCTGACGTGGAAGAGGTGGCGCGCGGCATTGGGATGGACACGCGTATCGGCCCCAAGTTTCTGCGCGCAGGCGTTGGCTATGGTGGCTCGTGCTTCCCCAAGGATGTGGCTGCCTTCCGTCACGTCGCGGAGCAGGTCGGCGTGGACTTCGCACTTTTGCGCGAAGTGGAAAAGATCAACGAAGAACAGAAACAGCGCTTCTTTCAGAAAATCCGCTCGGCGCTCTGGACATTCCGCGGGAAAAAGATCGGCGTCCTCGGGCTCGCGTTCAAAGGGGGAACCGATGACGTACGCGAGTCGCCCGCGCTCGATATCGTCAAGAAACTCTTGAGCGAAGGCTGCGTGGTTGCTGCCCATGACCCTGCGGCGACGGAGCGGTCAAAGGAATTCATCCCCGAAGGCCAGAACATGCGCTACGTGGACGATCCATACAAGGCGGCCCAGGATGCGGACGCACTGCTCATTCTCAACGATTGGCAAGAATTTGCCGAACTCGATCTTGCCAAGCTGCACTACACTCTCCGCTACCCGATTGTGATCGATGGAAGAAACCTCTACGATCCAGCTAGGATGACCGAGGCAGGTTTTACCTACCTGAGCGTGGGTCGGCCCGGCCTTGCCCAACCGATGGATCCGGTGGCTGCCTTCTTCCTCCCTCGTCGCAGAGATGGCGCGCCGGTCTAGAGCACGACTCGCGTTTGCTGCCCTTTTTTGATCGAGCGCATCAAAGTCAAGCATATTGGTCCATTCTGCTTTCGGGGTATTCTCGATCAGATCCAATTGCGTTAGCCTGATGGAAGGAACGCTAAAGGATGTCCAAAACCATGCGTGTGTTGGTCGCCGGGGCTGCAGGTTTCCTTGGATCACACCTGACGGATGCTTTGCTCGCGCAAGGGCATGACGTGTTGGGTGTCGACAACCTCTGTACCGGCTCACTCGAAAATCTCAAGCATCTGCGAACCGAGTCGAAATTCGATTTCTGCGAGCAGGACATCTGCGATCTTTTCGATCCGAAGCGTGTCGATTACGTCTTCAGCTTCGCCTCCCCGGCCAGTCCGGGGGACTACATGCGGCTGGGAATCGAAACCCTTCAGACCGGCTCCACGGGAACCCGGAACCTGCTTGAAATCACCAAAAAATATGACGCGAAGTTTCTCCACGCCTCAACGTCGGAGTGCTACGGAGACCCGGAACAGCATCCCCAGACCGAAGAATACTGGGGACATGTAAATCCGATTGGCCCGCGCTCCGTTTACGACGAGGCCAAACGGTTTTCTGAAGCTCTTGTGATGGCGTATCACCGCTACGAACGGGTGGATACCCGGCTCGTGCGGATATTCAATACCTATGGCCCAAGGTTGCAGATGAACGATGGCCGCGTTATCTCAAATCTCCTAACCCAGGCGTTGCGCGAAAATGACCTGACCATCTACGGCGATGGAAGTCAGACGCGCAGTTTCTGCTACGTCTCTGATGAAATCGACGGCATTCTCCGCCTTGCTGACAGCCAGGAACATATGCCTGTCAATATTGGCAATCCGACAGAATGGACAATCTTGGATTGCGCAAACGCAGTGCTTCGGGTGACAGGTTCAAACAGCAAGATCGTGCTCCGGCCTCTCCCTCAGGACGATCCTTCACAGCGCCAGCCGGATATTACCAAAGCGAGGCGTCTGCTGAACTGGGAACCCAAAATCGACCTGGAGACGGGATTGAAGCTCAGTCTGGAATACTTCAGAGCATGTATTGAGGCTGCTGCCTAGGACCGCTCGTCGTCGTTGCAACGCACAGTTAACTAAACCACAAGCCGTGTACGATGGGCCCATCGGCCCTGTGTAATCGGAGACCGCATTTGTGAAAAGAGCCTTGATTACAGGTGTCACCGGACAGGACGGCGCGTATCTCGCGCAGCTATTGCTGTCGAAAGGTTATGAGGTGCATGGAATCAAGCGCCGCGCCTCATCGTTCAACACCACCCGCATTGACCATATCTACGAAGATCCCCACATGCACGGGCGCCACTTTTTGCTCCATTATGGCGACTTGACCGATTCGAGCGGCCTCATCCAGATCGTGCAGAATGTCAAACCCGACGAGATCTACAACCTTGCCGCGCAAAGTCACGTAAAAGTTTCGTTTGAAGAGCCTGAGTATACCGCGAACTCTGACGCGCTCGGCACTCTGCGCCTCCTTGAAGCAATCCGAATTGTCGGGCTCGAAAAGGTCACGCGCTTCTACCAGGCCTCCACCTCGGAGATGTTCGGGCTGGTCCAGGAGACTCCTCAGAAGGAATCTACACCCTTCTATCCGCGGTCTCCTTATGCCGTCGCCAAGCTCTATGCCTACTGGATCACAATCAACTACCGGGAAGCTTATGGAATTTATGCCTGCAACGGCATTCTCTTCAATCACGAGTCGCCAACGCGCGGTGAAACCTTTGTAACCCGCAAGATCACACGCGGCCTCGCAAGAATCAAGACCGGGTTGCAGGATCGCCTGTATATGGGCAATCTCGATGCCCTCCGCGATTGGGGACACGCGCGGGACTACGTCGAAATGCAATGGCGCATGTTGCAGCAGAATGAACCCAGGGACTATGTAATTGCTACCGGCGAGCAGCACAGTGTGCGCGAGTTTATCGATCTCTCTGCGACCTACCTCGGGATGGACATCGCCTGGGAAGGCTTCGGAGTGGAAGAGAAAGGCATCGACCCCAAGGGCAACGTGATTGTTGCCGTCGATCCACGCTACTATCGCCCTACTGAGGTGGAAACGTTGCTAGGCGACCCGAGCAAGGCACGCCGCGAATTGGGTTGGGAGCCGAAAATCTCCTTTCGCGAACTCGTCAAAGAGATGGTGGATGAAGATCTGAAGATTGCGGAGAAGGATGCATTGGTTCGTAAGCATGGCTACTCGGTGTTCAACTTCCATGAAAACTAAGTGCGGGGACCCGCGATCATGCTGAGCAATGGCAGAATTTTCGTTGCGGGACATCGCGGACTCGTCGGCTCCGCAATCTGCCGCGAATTGCAGCGACAGGGCTTTACAAACCTCGTCGTTCGCACCCATGCCGAACTTGACTTGACCGATCGCGCAGCGGTCCGGGACTTCTTTCATCAGGAAAAACCGAAATATGTCTTCCTTGCGGCGGCGAAGGTCGGCGGAATCCTCGCCAACGACACTTATCCCGCAGATTTCATCCGCGAGAATCTCGAAATTCAAACCAGCGTCATTGATGCGAGTCATCGCAGCGGGGTGCAGCGGCTGCTGTTTCTCGGTTCAAGCTGCATCTATCCCAAGCTCGCTCCCCAACCCATCAAGGAGGGGTACCTTCTGACGGGGCCTCTTGAGCCTACCAATCGCGCATATGCGCTGGCCAAGATTGCAGGCATCGAGATGTGCTGGACCTACAACCGGCAATACGGTACCCAGTACCTTGCCGCGATGCCGACCAACCTTTATGGGCCGGGCGACAATTTTGATCCCAATGGATCCCATGTTCTGCCCGCCTTGATCCGCAAAGCCTTTCAGGCAAAACACAAGAACGAAACAAAACTGGTAGTGTGGGGCACCGGGCAACCGCGCCGCGAATTTCTCTTCAGCGACGATCTCGCCCAGGCCTGCGTCCACCTCTTGAATCTGCCTGAAACCACGTACGAATCTCTCTTGACTCAGGATCGCGCGCCTCTTATCAATATCGGCACTGGCGAGGACCTCACCATTCGAGAGTTGGCAGAGCTCGTGGCGCATGTCTTGGAATTCGACTGCGATCTCGTATTCGACACCTCCCACCCCGATGGCACCCCTCAGAAACTCCTGGATGTAAGCCGGATTCACGGCCTCGGATGGAAAGCAAAGGTCGGCCTCGAAGAAGGAATTCGGCGCACCTGCGCAGCAGCACAATCTCAACTTGAACTTGCTATCTTCTAACCCTGGCGGTGCGGTATCCATGCCCCTCGGGCACAGCGGCCGAACCGGGACCAATCTCGACCTCTGGCCCTTGATTCTCTGCAGACCCCATCGGCTCTGGGCTATGCTAGCCTGAAGTCATAAACCCTGAAGACGCGTACAGACATTTGTGTGGCCTTGCAGGCAGCCAGCACGTCTTCCGTCGCCCCTGATCATCCAGTCGCCGGCAAATGTTCGAGTGGCGCTTGTGCGCGAAGAGCGCAAGAAACCGGCACGTTTGCTGTTCATCACATCGCGCGTCAGTCTAACATTGGTCTTGTGACCATAAGAAGGACCATGACTTTCAACAAACCCATTCTGGTTACGGCTTTCTTCCTCGTGTTTGGGACGCTCTTCCTGGCAGCACAGGAACCTCGTCCCGCCCTGATTCCACTGGCGCAGGGATCTGGAGGCGGCAGCTCTTCCTCTTCGGGAGGGCCCGCCGGTTCCATCGGAAGCCTCTCCGACGGCCCGATCTCCGTGGGCGAAGTCGTCCACATTAACGTCTTCGACGCACCCGACTTCTCCCTCATCACCCGGGTCTCCGAAAGCGGCGACATTCCCTTTCCAATTCTCGGCCAGTTTCACATTGAAGGCCTCAATAGCGCCTCCGCTGCGCAGTTACTGACCAGGGAACTCAAAAACCGGAATCTCATGATTGATCCAGAAGTCACGGTCACTGTGGACTCAACCAGTACTGGGATCACCCTCCTTGGCGAAGTTCGCAGCCCCGGAATCTACCCGCCACCCGGCAAACACCAACTCTCTGATCTTTTGGCGGCAGCGGGTGGACTCACTTCGAATACCGGCCGCATCATCGAAATCACGCACCAGCACGACCCTGGCAAACCCGAGTTTCTTTCGTGGGATCCGACCATGCACAACACGGATAACTTCGATCGTACCGTTTCTGCCGGCGATCGAGTGCTCGTGCGGGCCTGCGGCATTGCTTACGTCGGAGGCAACGTCGTTAAAGCCGGAGCGTATTCTCTTTGCGGTTCGCCTAATGTGACCCTCTCGGAAGTGATGGCCCTTGCCGGAGGAGTGGCGCCAAACTCTGCGACGAATAAAACCTATCTGGTGCGTGCCCAGCCAGACGGCACTAAGGTTGTCGAACAGATCGACCTGAAGAAAGTTTTGACCTCGCGCGTTGCCGACCCAATCGTGCACGAAGATGACATCATCTATGTTTCGCCAAGCCCGTTAAAGGAGATTTTGAAGGGCGCTCTGGCATTTGTCCTCTCTGTCTCTCCGTCGCTCTTCTACATCTATCACCCCTAGCGCGTCTGCTCGGGGAGTGGGCCCGTCTCCCCCCGACGTCTGCGCTCCCCCAAAACCTGCCCTGCACGGAGTAGCTTGAAAATCAGCATCGTCACCCTGTCCTTCAACCAGCGAGCCTATCTCAAAGAGGCCATCGACTCGGTGTTGTCGCAGGGTTATCCCGATCTTGAGTACATCGTCGTAGACCCCGGCTCGACCGACGGCAGCCGGAAGACGATCGAGAGCTATGGAAACCGGATCGCTCATACCATCTTCGAACCCGATCGCGGTGCCGCCGACGGCCTTAACCAACGCATCCACTTGTTTGAGCCCCAACTCGCCCTCACCGGTGAAAATACTGCAACGCAGGCCAAGGTCAAAAGGTTTCTGAAAGAGTCTGTCTACAATCGACTTCCGTTCGAAGTCTCCGCGACACTCTTCTTCTTGTACAGATATGTTTTCCAACTGGGATTTCTGGATGGGAGGAGAGGGCTGACTTACCACGTGCTGCAGGGCTTTTGGTATCGCTTTTTGGTCGGCGCAAAACTCCGTGAACTGGAAGCGGCTGTGGCACGAGCAACCTCAGAGGAAGAACTCCGCTCCGAGATCGCCCGGCTCACCCGCCAGAAGCTTAATCCTTCGTAAGAAAGTACGACTCGATTGCCCGCATGACCGTTCGGTGATTGATCTGGGGATCCTTCCCCTCGTACTTTGCGGCCCAGCAAATCTGGTTGATGATGTCCCGCGGAAAGCACGAACGCAGCTCCTGCTTCAGCGTGCCGTGCACAAAATCGATAAGCGTGTGCGCCACGCTATCGTCGCAATCGATCTTGCGGTCCGCCGCCACTCTGCGAAAAATCTCGCAAAACTCCTCGTCGCTCACTTCGCCAATGTGAATCTTGCTCTGGATCCTGCGCAGGAATGCAGCGTCCAGCAGCTGCGCCGGGTCCAGGTTCGATGCGAAAACCACCAGCATTTCAAACGGCATTTCGATCTTCCGTCCGCCGGCAAGCGTGAGAAAGTCGATCTTTCGATCCAGCGGAACCACCCACCTGTTCAGCAGTTCATCTGGCCGCACCCTCTGGCGTCCGAAATCATCAATAATCAGCACGCCGTTGTTCGCCTTCATCTGCACCGGCCCGGTATAGAACTTGCTCGCCGGATTGAACTGCAGGTCGAGCATCTCGATCGTCAATTCGCCGCCAACCATCACCGACGGCCGCTGGCACAGCACCCATCGCTCATCATGATTCGGCGGCTCCATGTGCTGCAGCCGTGTGTGCAGCGTCGGATCGTAGACAGTAATCAACTGCCCGTCAATCTCAATTGCGTAGGGCAGCCAAACGGCGTCTTCCGAAAGCACCTTCGACAGCAACTCTGCAATCGTCGTCTTGCCTACGCCTGAGGGACCGTAAAGGAAGATCGCCGCGCCTGAATTCATCGCGGTTCCAAGCTGCCACAGAATCCGATCGTCGAGTACCAGGCTCGCAAACGCGCGTTGCACGTCGGCCGGGTGTACATCCGAGTGCGATACACTCTGCAGCTTTACCTGGGCCACGTAGCTCGAGAGTGGCACCGGCGCCGGTCCCGCGTACTGACTCTGCATCAGTAGCTCTTGACCGCGCGTTCTGCCCTGCGACGTAATCGCAAGATTGGGAATCTGGCCGCTCAACCCGGTAACCTGGCACAGTTGTTCCGCACGCAGCCTCTTCAGCAACTCACTCGCTACCTCGAAGCTGATGCGCATCAGCTTTGCCATTTCCAGCACTGAAAATGGCCCCGCAAGGTAGAGATGCTTTAGCGCAAGATCCTCCAGCACCGTCTGCCGTAAGCCAACCTCCGGCATCGTTATCGGCTTGTGCGTCGGCCCGGCAGAAGGCTCGGTCTTCATGAATTCCTGCAGATTCAGCAGTGGTTCCATCGCGTTTCCCCAAGACATAGAGTATATGTCTCATCCTTTGGAATGGATTGAAAACAGGAATATGCTTTTGCAAATGGCACGCCAGTAACTACGTCTGGGTACACTTACGTGCAGGCCCGTTGGCACCTTGGTGCACTCTCGCTAGATCGTTGAATGCCTCACTCTACCACTCTTTCCCACCATTCATTCGGGAAAAAAGAGTTGAGAATCCGCCCAAACTTCGTATATAGAATGCAGTATGGCCCAGGCTCAGGATGTGCCCAACACACCTCTGGCATCCGCGGCTCCCCCCATTCCCATCGTTTGCATCGTCACGCTCGACGAGGAATTCCTCGAGATCCTCCGCGGTGAACTGCTTCCCTGGGTCAAAGTTGCCGTCCGCGACAGCTACGAAGACCTCGCCCGTTGGACCCGCGAAAATCAGATCTCCGCTGTGATCCTCGACATCGATACCCAGGGCGAAGACCCCTTTGGCGGACTTCCCGTCCTCGCTGAATTGCGCCGGCTCAACACGGAATTTACAATCCTCTCCATCAGCCGCGCTCGCGCCCGGTCCGTCGAGAAGCAGGCGCTGAGCGCCGGCGCCGATGCGCACTTTCGCAGTCCGGTCGATGTCCCCGAATTGCGCATAACTCTCCTCGATTCCATTCGGCGCCACACTGAGGACGCCGCCCGCAAGCGCTCCCGCCAGCAGGCCCTGGAGGCCAGCCGTTTCCAGGACTTCATCGGCGCAAGTGAGCCCATGCGCCTGGTCTACGATGCAATCCAACAGATCTCCGCCAGTAACATCAACGTCCTCATCCGTGGCGAAAGCGGCACAGGAAAGGAACTCGCTGCACGTGCCATCGTCGCCCTCAGCCGCCGCGCCAACAAGCCCTTCGTCAAGCTCAACTGTGCTGCGCTTCCCGAAAACCTGATCGAATCGGAACTCTTCGGCAGCGAACGCGGCGCCTTTACGGGAGCCACCGAATCGCGCCCAGGCCACATCGAAGTGGCTGACGGGGGCACCCTCTTTCTGGATGAGATTGCCACCCTCACCCTGCCGCTCCAAACCAAGCTGCTCCGCGTCCTTGAAGATCATCAGGTCCAGCGCCTCGGCGGCCGCTCCTTCCGCAAAATCGATTTCCGCCTGATCTGCGCCACCAACGAGCCCCTCGAGGAAATGGCCCGCACTGGCAAATTCCGCGAGGATCTCTATTACCGGATCCATGTAATTCCCATCCAGCTCCCTCCCCTCCGCGAACGCATCGGCGATCTTCCCCTGCTCTGTGAATACTTCCTCCAGATTCACTGCACCGCCAACGGCGTCCACTTGAAGCAGATCAGCGCCGATGCCCTCGCCGCTCTTGAAGAGCACACCTGGCCCGGCAATGTCCGCGAACTCGAGAATCTCGTTCAGCGCCTCATCATTACCACCAGGCACGACGAGATCGGCCCCCAGGACCTTCCTATGCGCGTCCTTGAACAAAGCGTCGCAGCGCATGAAGCCATCCTGCTGCCAGAGGGCGGCACTGACTTCGATGAGCAGATCAGGCAACTTGAGGTCGCCCTCCTTACCACAGCCTTGCACCGTGCAGAAGGAAGCAAAACCGCTGCCGCCCGCCTCCTGAGGATAGACGTTCAAAAAATGAAGTACCTTTGCCGCAAATACTCCCTTTGATCGCGAAGGGTTAAAAATTCACCGTTGAAAATTCAATTTTTCACCCATTGACGAGCGTGACTCTCAGGTCAGCAGCTTGCCATCAATATTCTAACTCGTTGAAAATAGGATGATTAACAAATCATTGCAGAGATAAATAAGTTTGGCACCCGAGATGCTTCAAGGACGGCGTAAAGAAATTCCAATCCACATCCTGGGGAGAATCCAAATGGCAATCACCAAGAAGTCCATGATCAGTTCAAAGCCCTCCACGAAGTCCACCAAGAATCCTTCCGCCTTTGAGAATCGGTCCGCCGTCAGCGGGAGCAAGGTCACTCTCGCCAGCGCTAAATTGGCCAGCGCCAAACTTGCCAGTGCCAAACTTGCCAGTGCAAAGCTTGCCAGTGCAAAGCTTGCCAGTGCAAAGCTTGCCAGTGCAAAGCTCGCCAGTGCAAAGCTCGCCAGCGTCAAACTTGCAAGTGTAAAGCTTGCCAGCGCGAAGCTCGCCAGTGCTAAGTTCTAACCACCCGAAGGGATATCGGGGCTAACAAGCATAAGTTGCCTTGGAGTCTTCGTAACCCGGAGAACGGAACGGTGGATGCATTTGCATCCGCCGTTTTCGTTTTTCACCACACATGAGCTTTCAGCAGATCTGACACAACCATCAGAACTCGCCCCGCCAGGCTCCGCCGCTTCCCGAAGATTTTGGCATCGCCTGAAACTCCGAACATCGCGTTTCCCTTCGCTGCCGGCAATTCCATCCGAGAACAATAAAACGTTGCCAGTTGAATCCCCTTGTACGCCTGCGACGCAACAATGCCTGGGGGCAGCGGAACCGCGTCCCCATCCGGCGGAGCCAGCGCTAGACGGAGAACCGAGAATGCGCCTGGCAGAACGAGAGACACTTCAGCTCCGGAAGGAATCCGGTCGAGCGCGGACGAGGGAATGTAGACGCGCACCACGCGCGGGCCGTCGTCTGCCAGTTCGATAAGTTCTTGCCCAGAGGCAACATTCCGATCCAGCAGCAAACTCGGCGTCTCTGTAAGAACAACGCCGTCGGCTGGTGCGGTAACGCCGAGCCTCGACTGGGCTTCACCAGCCAGCCGGGTTAGCTGTCTGGCCGCGCTCTGATCAGCCGCGGCCCGCCCGATGCTCTGCCCCTGAAGTTCAGCGTTGTTTGCCGCAAATCGGGCGCTAACGGTTTGAGCATCCGCCGCAGATCGCATGGATGCTGTCGACATGCTGCTCATGCGGAGGAGTAGTTCGCCGGCGCGCACCTTTTCCCCACCCCGAACCAGGATTGCCTCGATCCACCCAGCCGAAGACGCGTGGAGGATACGCGTGCGCAATGGCTCAATCACATAATAGCCGTCTTCCCGATCACGCCACAGAGGGGTGAATAAAACCAGAGCCAACAGAATCGCAGCCACCCCGTGCATCGGTCGCCACTGATTTCCTGCCTCCGTTCTTTGTTTCCACCATCGCACCACAACCCCCCTCAATGAGTTCATCCTTGAACGGAACATGAAAAACGCAAGCGCGCCGGCGGGGACAAGTGCGAACTCACCCATCCCTCTGTACGCAATGTTGTAAGCGAAACGAATCACGACGAAGAGCAGGACGTAGCTATAGGCACCCGACAAGAACGCGTAAATCATGAAGGCCGCTACGCGACGGCGCGGCACGATGGGAACCTCGATCTGCAGGCGGAGAATCTTGCTCTGGAACCACGCCGAAAGAAATGCGGTTGAGCGCTCTTTGAGGTCCGGGATCTCGATGATTTCGGTGAGCAGGTAATACCCATCCAGCTTAATCAGTGGATTCAGATTGATCACAACGATCGCAATACCGGTGAAAAGGATGATCTGGTACATAAAATCGTGGAGCCATCCTCCGGTCGCGGTATTGGTCCATACGATCATGGCGAGACCGCATATGGTCGATTCGATCCAGATGCCCGCGATGATCGCGTACACGCGCTGGATCTTCGACGCCGATATCCAGATCTCGGTCACATCGCAGAAAAAGCACGGCAGAAGATAGAGGAACATGAGTCCCATGCTGTGAACTTGTCCCCCATAGTGTCTACAAGTCAGTCCGTGAGCTGTCTCGTGTATGAAACCCACCACGAACAACAGGACCCAGAATTGGAGAAGGTCCATCCAGCTCTTGTCCGCGAAACTGAAGTAGAGCCTCGTATCCGGGATCAATACGTTCCACTTATCGATGAAGACCACGGCCTCGAACGTAAAGAGCATGAAGGCGAAGAGCACGGACCATTTGCTATAGATAAACCCGCCAACATGGCGGTCGAGCCACGCCATGTACTGATCCGGATCCCACGCCGAGAAACCGATGTGCGCCAGATTGCCTTTCGAATTGCCCCGCCGGCCTCTCTCGTTAGTGAGTTTCTGGCCGAGCGCCAGGTTTCTCTCCTGCGGCGTCTTGTACCAGAAATCTGATTGCTCCATGCCGTCCGCGAATGCCCGCACTTCATCAGCGGTTGCAAGCATGCCCGCTTGGGCTGTAAAAAGCTCTGCAATCTCCTCGTAGGTTCGAACCCCGTCAAATAGCTGGGCGAGATCCCATTGGATCCGCGAAAATCGAAAATAGTGAACGGTGTCGCGTTGCAACACCCCAACGATGGGCTCGCCATCCAGCATTTCTTCCCGAACCAGCAGATCCGGATCAACACACGGAGGACGGCCGCGCGCCAACCGCGCCTGGGGCATCTCCGGCAACGCTACATCGAGCGCTTCGCTCAGATTCATGGCGCCAGCCGCACCTGCATCGTCATTCCCGGCTTCAGAAGCCGTGAGGGATGCATCACCGCACCCACCACCTGGATGCTGCCGCTTGCAGGGTCAACCACCGGGCTCACCCGCACAATGCGTCCACCCTGATGCAGTTCAGGAAAATCAGCCGTGGTAAATTCCAGCGCCTTGCCCGTCGTGAATGCCCCCATCGCGGTCTCAGGCACTGTAAACAGCACCTCCAATGGCGCTTCTGCGGTAATCCAGAAAAGAACATCGCCCGGCTTCACTTCCTGCGCCGGACGCACCGTGCTCCGCCCCACAACACCGGCAAACGGCGCCACGATCCGCGATTGTTCCAGTTGCAGGTTGGCCGTGCTCAAGTCCGCATCCGCTGCCGCCGCTTCCTCGCGAAATCGAGAGACTTCCGCAATGGTTTCATCTACACGGTACTTTGCGTGCTCCCAGTTCTCCTCGCTGATGATCTTTGCGTCACGCATTGCGTTGGCGCGACGCAAGTCGGCCTCTGCAGTCAGTTGTTCCGACTGCCACTCGCGCAACTGCGCCTGCCCTGACGCCACCCGCGCCTTCTGCGATTCGCATGCTGACTTGAGAGCCCGATCATCCAGTTGCGCCAGCAGTTGCCCCTTCTTCACCCAATCGCCAATGCGCGCGGTGATGCTCACTACGCGCCCAGTCCTCTCCGCTGCAATGTCGGCCTGTTGCTCCGCAACCAGAGGCCCGGTTGTCGTAAATGACTTTGGATTCGTCGCCTCTGCCGGAGATATGGGCGCCGGATCAGGTGCCACTTTCAGCGGTGCCGGCGCTGCGCTCGCGTCCACCGCTGCCGAGTGAGAATCGCAACCCGCGCTCAGCAAAGCTAAGGCCAGAAGCGCGATCGTCACTGCGCAATGCCGGCGATCCAGGCAGCGAATTGAAATTGTCATCGTCATCACCACCCAATCCAGTTCCAGAGTGTTTGCCAGATCCACAGTGCCGGGCGCCGCAGCAGTACGTAGCCCGCAGGTTTCCACCCCAGCGAAATCTTCCCCCGTCCCGTCATGCCTGCGCGTAAACTCGCGTCTCCATTCGAGAGCGGCACTACGGCAGTAAATGTGCGCTCGCCGTCCCCCGCCTTCGCCTCAGGACTCACGACCGACACGCGTCCGTGCCAGGTTCGTTGCGGATAGCTATCCAGCTTGATCGCCACATTCTCGCCCGGACTCAGCAAAACCGTGTCCCGCTCCGGAATCGAAACCAGCACCTGCGCAGTCGAAAGATCCAGCACCTGCGCGAATGGGTCTCCCGCCTGCAGATGTTTTCCTGCGATGTTTTCCAGAGCCGGCGTCACCACGATCCCGTCAATCGGCGAACGCAGTCGCGCATCGTCCACGCGTGTGTGGGCTCGCTCCATCTCCGCACGCAGAAATTCGGCCTGCTCCCGATCTGCACCCGATTGGGCGGCGCCGTGCGCAAGATCGTTTTGCATCACCAGCACCGCCTGCTGATACTTCGCTTCGGTCGACGCAAGATCGGCGCGCCATTGCCAGTCGTTCATCGCTCCCAGAACCTGCTCCGCACTTACGCGCTCCCCTTCGTGCGCATAAACATTGGTCACGTTCCCATCAACCGGCGCATCAATCGTCACAAGATGCTGTGGCGCGACAAGCGCATCACCCGCAAGACGCATCGGCAGCGGACAGAACGACAGAAACAGCACGCATTCAATTGCAATACCGGCTGCCATCCATAGCCGGCGGCTGCTGCTCAGAAGAGCCCGTTTCTGCCTCACAAGGGGCTCGATCAGGCTGATCAGCGGCACTTCGCGATACAGCATCGCATTGCGAATGGCAACGGTGGCCTGTCCCCCCAGGATCTTGATCATCTCGACGTGCGGAACATCCAGAAAATTTGCGGTGCTGCTTTCATACGTCAGCACTCCCACGCGCCCCTGGTCGTCGGTCAGCGGGATCGCATAGAGCCCGCGAAATCCTGTCGCTGCAAAGTACTCCGCGACCGGCGTCGGAAGATCGGTTTCCTTATCGGTTTCTGCGTCGTTCTGGCGCAGATAAAGTAGCTCGTCCTGCGATGAGAGCCAGCGCATTAGTTGATTCAGGCGCTCCACCGTAATGTCGCCCAGCGGCAAAGAGGCCATGCCTGAAACAGCCTTCAATTGCAGCTTTCCCCGCTGATCGAGCGCGATGGCGCACCGCTCATAGGGCAGCACGTTCTGCGGACTGTTGACGATAATTCCCAGCAGCCGGTCCAGGCGTAGCGTCGAGGTGATCTCCGTACTCACATGCACCAGCGCCTTCAGGATTTCCAGCTTCCGCTCCGCCAGCAGCAGGCTCGCGTTCTTCAGCGCGCTCGCGATCGTCTCCGCCATCGACATCATCAGAAACTGATCGTCGTCGTCGAATACCCCCTCTTCCTTGTTGATCGCCTCGAGCACCCCTATCTCTGCATCGTCCTGCATCAGCGGAACAAGCAGAGCATTGCTCACCGGCACCCCTTCGGCCTCCGGATCCAGGACTGCGTTCCTCGCCGCCAGCCGTTCGTCGGCCCCATCGGCAATCAGCAGCGACTCGCCCTCTTCCGCCATATCTGCTACGTAGCCTTCGCCCGGCGATTGGGTCATTCCCGCTTCTACGGTGTCATCGCTGCCGTGCGTCGAAATCAGCCGCAGAATCTCCCCATCGAACATCCACAAGTGCATCGCTTGGCACGGAAGCATAGCCGCGGCCTTCACCGGAATCAATGCGGCGACCGCCTCCATTTCGAGTGTGGCATTGAGCGATTTTTCCAGGTCGTAGAGTTGCGACATGCGGTGCACAGAGTCGAGCAGATCCTGGCGCTGCGCATCCGCGCTCTCCCCTGCCAGAATCGCCGCGGGCGCTAGTTGAATCACCGCCGCGATTGCTTCGAAATCCTGCAGTTTCGGCGTTCCAGAGAAGAAAAGGATCTCCACTGCCCCTGCAAGATCCTCGCCCGCCAGTAGCGGAACGTAGGCGATCGATGAAATCGAGCGCGCGATGCTCAAGTGCGCGTAGTCTTCGCGCAGAATATCGGCGGAAGTGTAAATAAGAATCTCAGGCGACTCCAGGACCAGCGGAGCCATTAGCCGGTTTCCTGATCCCGCTATATTCGGCGCCGGTGCGAGATCTCCCGCCAACCCGATCACGGTCCACGCGTTCTCATCTTCCTCGTGTATGAATCGGTGCACCGCGCAGGCGCAGTTCGGCAGTTGCGTCACCACAGCTGAAGCGATAATCGATGCGCGCGCTGTTGTGTCGGGCGTGGAAAGCAGCATCGCGCCGATTTCAAGAGCGGCATCGTTGACTGGTGAGATCATCCGTTCACAGGACGTTCGGTAAAAGTTAGCTTGACAATGGGGGAGAGGACATTAATTCTCAGGTAGTTGAGGCTTGGAGATTAACAAGTATTAACTCTCCATGTAAAGCAAAATCTCGCTTGAAATCAGGGTGCCGTGGATCTCGATATCAAAGAATCTGGCGCTGTCTGTATCTTGAAATTGAAAGGCAGGCTAGTCAGCGGCGAAGCCGTGAATCAGTTTGAAAATGCGTTCCAGCAGGCAATCGCTGGCGGACACATCTTTCTCGTTGTCGACCTCGAAGCGCTGCCTTACGTGGACTCATCCGGCATCGGTTCGTTCGTCAACGCGCTCCGCCAGGCCAATAAAGTTGGTGGCACCGTCAAACTTGTGAATCCCCATCCATTCGTTGCCAAAACCCTCAAGATGGTCGGAATTCTTTCCCTCTTTGGCGTATATGCTTCGGAAGAAGATGCCGTCGACGCCTGCACCGCATGAGCTTTAGCTCTCGAAAAACTCGCCCAGCGGCAGCGGATGGCTGAATAGGTAGCCCTGAAACGAATGGCACCCCAGCTTCGCCAGAAAGGCACGCTGCTCCTCCGTTTCAACACCCTCGGCAATCACTGAAAGCCCCATCGCCTTGCCAAACGAAATGATGGCCTGTGCCACCGCGCCGCTGATCGGATCGTTCAGGATGTCGCTCACAAACGTGCGATCGATCTTGATCTGATCCAGCGGTAGCCGCTTCAAATACGTCATCGACGAGTAGCCCGTGCCGAAATCCTCCAGCGAGAATCGCACCCCGTGCGCCTTCAGCTTGTTCATCCGGGCAATCACATCCTCAACGTTCTCGCCAAACATGCTCTCGCTCAACTCGATCTTCAAATTGTTGGGGTTGGCCCCGGTGCGCTCCAGAGCTGCCAGCACATAATCCACAAACTTCGGCTGCCGGAACTCACGCGCGCTTACATTCACCGCGATCGAGAGATGCTCGCCTTCCTTGCGCCCCGCCCATGCCGCAATTTGCAGGCAAGCGGTTTCCAGCACCCAGTTGCCCAACGGAAAAATCAGGCCCGTCTCCTCCGCCAGGGGAACGAAATCCTGCGGATTCACTAAACCCCGCGACGGATGCTTCCACCGGATCAGCGCCTCCGCGCCGGTCATCATCCCGCGATCCAGCTGCGGCTGATAGAACAGTGAAAACTGATTCTCCCGAATCGCCGCGCGCAGATCCCTTTCCAGCGCCACCCGCGCATTCACCGACGCCTGCAGCGCCGGCGCAAAAAAGAACATCGCGTTCCGCCCCGCTGCCTTCGCCTGGTACATCGCGATATCGGCCTGTTGCAGCACCTCGTTGGTGCTCTCGCTCTGGTTGCCAAAAACCGTGATCCCCATGCTCGAGGTCGTGTGGCACTCGCGCCCTTCCAGCAAAAACGGCTGGTCGATTGCTCCCAGAATCTTTCCTCCCACCGTCCGCGCCTGCGCCGCCGCAACCTCCGCAATTTGGCTCAGGTCTTCGAGAACGATCACAAACTCGTCGCCGCCCAGACGCGCAACCGTGTCCACCTCGCGCACACAACCCGCGATCCGCCGCGCCGTTTCCTGCAGCAGCAGATCCCCGATGTGATGACCGAGCGTGTCGTTCAGCGATTTGAACCCGTCCAGATCGACAAACAGAAGCGCATGCTTGCTGCCGCTCCGGATGCTCGAAATCAGCGCCTGGCGCAGCCTCTCCCACAGCAGCCGGCGGTTCGGCAATCCCGTCAGCGTGTCATAGAACGCCAGGCTCCGGATCTTCTCCTCGTCCGCCTTGGCCGCCGAAACGTCGCGAATATACGAGATCACGCTCTGCTCGCCGTCAAACTCCGCGTACGAAGCCGAAAGCTGCCCCCAGAAGACCTCGCCGTTCTTCCGCCGCAGCCTCACTTCCATGTCGCGGCAGCCCGCCTGTTCGTGCAGCGCTTCTGCCACACGAAGCGTGTCGCTCTCGTCTGCCCAGATATCCAGTTCCGTCGACGTATGGCCAATTGCCTCATCACGGCTGAGCTGCAGAATCGAAAGAAATGCCGGATTTACTTCCACGATCTTGCCATCTTCCGCGCGCGCGATCAGCACTCCGTCGGGGCTGGTCTCGAAAGTGGCTCGATAACGGTCTTCCTTGGCCGATACCGTCGCCCCTGCTGGTGCTGCGTGCGCCGCCTCCGCTGTCATGCGCTCATGAATGTCTTCCACATGCGCCAGCAGATGCGAGGGCCAGCCCTCCCGATCCCGCAAGAGAGATACCGTCAGTTTCGCCAAAGTCAGGCTTCTGTCTTTACGGATCAGACGGATCTCCAGGCTCAGCGCGTCGCTGGCTCCCGTCCATAGCTTCTGAAACGATGCCAGGCATTGCGCCCCATCCTCATCTGGCGTAATTTCCTGCAGCATTAGCCCGCGGACTTCTTCACGCGGATAGCCGATAATCTCCGCAAACTCCCCATTACATCGAAGAATGTGGCCTTCGGGCGTGGTGTGAACAATCCCCACCCTTGCCTGCTCGAGGAAATTTCGGTTCTCTAAAGTAGGCATATCACACATTGAGGACTGTCGTTCTGAGGTGCTGGCGTGATCGAATTGTATCGCTCGCAAACTTGTTTTCAATGACTTGACCCCAATTCGAAAGAGGAAAATCCGAGCAAATCGTCACCTGTGGCAAGCACCACCGTAATCACGCATTCTCACCCGTTGGCGTCACGGGCGATATTCCTCCCGCCCCGGGTCCCTGGTATGTTCCTGATGAATCTTCGCTGCTATCCTGCCCGAGTTATCCCACTGGCTGGCTGATTGTGCCGTACATGGTTCCCCATAACTCGAAGCGTGCACACAAAAGGGACGAAACGAATAAATATATAATACGCATCAGTTTAACTGTCACAATTGCACCTTCGTTACATGCCGGCTGATTCACACTGCTATCGTCATCGTTGGAAAATCAGGACTTCACCCCAACGTTTACCGCGTCAACGAAACATATCCGCAAGGGCGTGCAGACCTCTACAACTTTTGTGTGACATCCTTCCTTGCGCGTTGCAAACATCATCCGGGACCCTTGAATGATCCTTACCAAAGAGCGATTCAGGCATCAAATCTCTCTGAACGTAATGAAGCAGAACCGGTACTCCAGTGGCTCCAGGGCACTCGTTCTTGGATTACTTCTGTGCGTACCCCTGTTCTGCTGTCAGCGCTCTCGCGCGCAAAATAGTAAGCCCACCGCCATCTCGCCGCCGATTCCGAAGGCCGCACCCCCCTCCGCCTTCAAGGTTCCACTCCTCACCGAACCACTCCGGCTGTCTGACTTCCACCGCATGCAGCCCGACCCCGCAATCAAACCCAATCTCGCCCAGGTAACCGGCTTCGTCCAGAACTCTCCCACCGACGGAGAACCCGCCACTCAACAGACCGACGTCTGGATCGCTCATACCCGCTCCACACTCTATTTCGTTTTTATCTGCCACGACGACCATCCCGGCCTGATTCGTGGTCACCTCTCCCGCCGCGAAGACATTACCGGCGACGACACGGTCTCCGTCCTCCTCGATCCCTTCCAGGACCGGCGCAGGGGAGTGCTGTTCACAGTCAACCCCGCTGGCGTGCAAGCTGATGCCGCGTGGACCGACAACCCCAGCGTCGACTACACCAGCGATACCGACTACAGCTACGACCAGGTATGGGACTCTGAAGCCCGCGTCACCGCCACTGGCTGGATGGCCATGATCGCCATCCCCTTCCGCAGCCTGCGCTTCCGAAACTCCGCCTCCGACTGGGGTGTGGTCTTCATGCGCAACCTGCCCCGCAACAGCGAACTCGACTTCTGGCCCCGCGTCTCCACCCGCGTCTCCGGAGTCCTCACCCAGGAAGCCACCATGCGCGGCATCGAAGGCGTCACCGGCTCCCATAACCTGCAGATCAATCCCTACGTGCTCGCCCAGAACGAACGCGAACTCATCAACCTCGATCCATTGAACCCCTACTTCAGCGCCCGGGGGCTCGAAGGCACCGCCGGCGGTGAGGCCAAGCTCATCCTCAAAGATAGCGTCGTTCTTGATGGAACCATCAATCCCGACTTCAGCGACGTCGAATCGGATCAGCCGCAGTTCACCGTCAACCAGCGCTACCCCGTCTACTTTCCCGAACTCCGCCCATTCTTCCTCGAAAACGCGAATTACTTCAGCACCCCCATCCTGCTCGTCTACACCCGCAACATCGTCCACCCTGAATTCGGCATTCGCCTCACTGGAAAAATCGGCAGAACCAATCTCGGCTTCTTCGCCAGCGACGATCGCGAGCCCGGCGAAACCTATTCCCCCGGCGATCCGCTCTACCATCAGCGCGCCAAGTACGTCGTGGGCCGCGTCTCAGAGGACGTGGGAAAGAACTCCAGCATCGGACTCATCTATACCGACCAGGAATTCGGCGGCGGCTGGAATCGCATCGGCGGACTCGACTTCACCGCGCACCTCAACAGCAGCTGGACCGCGATCGGCCAGATGGTTGAGTCCTCCACCATGAGCCCGGTCGATCCGGCTACCCCTCCGGCCTACTCCGCCGGACCAGCCAGCTATCTCGAAGTTTCGCGCACCGGCCATTCCTTCAACCTCGATACCGTCTTCAAAGACTTCAGTACGGCGTTTCAAACTCAGCTTGGATTCATTCCCACTACCGACCTTTATAGCGATCAAAACCACGCTACCTACCTTTGGTATCCGAAGAAGAAAGCAGTTCAGAGCATCGGACTCGATGGATTTCAGCTCCTGGGGTGGGATCACCAGGGCAATCGCCTGTACCACTACTTCACGTTTTCTCCCTACGTGAGCCTCCCTCGCCAGCTGGTCTTCGCACCCCAGTTGGGAAATAACTCCGACACCCTCGGGCCGCAGGACGGCTACCTGCTCACGCACAACGTCAACTTCACTGAGAACTTTGGCGGCCTCGTCGTGCGCGGCGCACCCTACTCCCAGTTCGGTTTCTACGTTGCTGCCCTGCGCGCCGGAAACGTCAACTACAACCCCGTCGCCGGTGGCGTTCCTTCGCTGCTCAATGCCGACGAAGTCCAGCTGGTCTTGAACCTCCAGCCGGTACGCCAGCTCACGTCCTCCAGTACCTACCTGCTCGACCGCGATTACTCCGCCCGCGACCAGGCATTCGTCTACGAAAGCCAGGTCCTCCGCACCAAGATCAACTACCAGTTCACGCGCTCCATCTCTGCCCGCGTGATCGCCGAATACGACTCAACCCTCGCGAACCCCGCCGAGACATCCTTGCTGCGCAAAAAACAAATCGGCACCCAGGCGCTCTTCACCTGGCTTCCGCACCCCGGCACCGTCCTTTACATCGGCTACAACAACGACCTGCAGAATCTCGATCGCTCGCTCTGCAACCGCGGCCTCACCGGCGCTTGCGACCCGGACAATCCCACCCCGCCCCGCGCCATCAACTACCTCAACGACGGCAAGCAGATCTTCGTGAAATTCTCCTACCTCTTCCGCTTCTGAGCTGCCAAACCATCTCCGTTCGCTCCGATGGTCCCTGTCGCCTCATGACCTGAAATCGTCTTACTAGCGACGCTGGCCCCTGATCGCACATCATAGTAGTTAGCTTCATTGACAAATTGCCGCCTGAATGGCTTCCCCGCCAAGCGTCGCATTCGTCAATCATTCAGGTCGGTCCGCGTCGGAACTGGCCTCGAATCAGGAGATGAAAATATGATTACAAGGTTCGCGATGGCGGCAGCCATCCTTCTCATTTCGATTCCAACCCTCGCACAGGTCGAACCTCAGGCAACTGCGGGCAGAAAATTCCCTATCCACTGGAGCGCCGGCGGAGGAATGGACTATTTTTCGGGCGATTGGAGAGCCGGGAACATCAACAGGTGGGGGCCGGCCGCGTGGGCTACCGCAACCATGTGGCATTGCCTCGGCATCACTGCCGAAGGCCACTCCATGATCGTCGGCGGAAACCAGAACGCTTCCGCTTACAAGCTCTTCGTCGGCGAGGGAGGTTTGCAATGCACCATGGGTTACTGGGGCAGGTTTCAGCCCATCTACAAGGGCGAAGTCGGCTTCGCGAGTCTATCGCAACCCGGTAACGGTTCGGGGCACCTTCATTCCACGTATAGCACCTGGTCGGTCGGGGGAGGCGCGGAATACCACATGGCCGGGCATTGGTGGACGCGTGTGGACTATACCTACGAAGCCATCCCCAACTTCCACAGCAGTATTACCAACCAGAACCACACTCTGAATCCGCGCGGCATTTCCTTCGGTATGACGTACCGCTTTGGTCCCTCAGGAACCCGTTTCTGATTTGTTTGATGGCTTGGCCTTCGATGAGCGGTGACGACTGTGGAAATCAGAAGCCTGGGTGCCCCCGGTCTCGCTTTTGAGACCGGGGAAATCTCACACCTCATGGCTTTGCTACTAAACGCCCTCGCCAACCCCGCCCACCACCGCCGCCTTCGCCCGCTTCCCCAGCCGCACCGCCAGCCGCACCGGCAGTGTGTCGATCAACAATAAGGAGTTCGTCACCACCTCGCCATCAATCTTCACAGCCTTCTCCGCAAGCTTCCTGCTCGCCTCGGCCCCACTCGCTGCAAGCCCCAACTGCAGCAGCAGCTTCGGAACGCGAATCTGCAGCTCTCCCGCCGGGCACGACGGGCTTACCAGGTCCGCATAGGCCATGTGAACCTCTTCCAGATCTTCGACCACTTCCTTCTGCTGGAACATCCGCGCCCAATTCTCCTCCGCATGCTGCGCGGCTTCTTCGCCGTGGAATCCCGCAGTGATGGTGCGCGCCAGGCGCTTCTTCACCTCCATCGGATGAACCGTTCCGCCAGCAACCTCTGCCTGCAGCGCATCCACTTCAGACTGCCGCAGGTCCGTCAGAAAGACCCAGTACTTCCACATCAACTCATCGGAAATGCTCATCAGCTTCCCGTACATCTCCCCCGGCGGCTCATTGATGCCGATCGCATTATTCAGCGACTTGCTCATCTTCTGCACGCCGTCCAGCCCCTCGAGAATCGGCGTCATCAGCACGATCTGCGGCTTCTGCCCGTACTGCCGCTGCAACTCCCGCCCGGCGCCAAGATTGAACCTCTGATCAGTGCCGCCGAGTTCCACGTCGCACTCCAGAGCCACTGAGTCGTAGGCCTGCATCAGCGGATACAACAGTTCATGCAAGCTGATCGGCTGCTCCGCCTGAAATCGCTTGTGAAACTCATCCCGCTCCAGCATCTGTGAAACCGTAAAGTGTGAGGCGAGCCTGATGGTCCCCTCGTAGCCAAGCTTCCCCAGCCACTCCGAGTTGTAGCGAACCTCGGTCCTTTCGGCGTCCAGAATCTTGAACACCTGCTCCTTGTACGTCTCAGCGTTCTCGTTGATTTGCTCGCGCGTCAACGGCTTCCGCGTCACGTTGCGCCCCGTCGGATCGCCGATCAGCGAAGTAGAGTCGCCCACCAGAAAGATCACCGTGTGTCCGAGCTGCTGAAAATGCCGCAGCTTCCTCATCAGCACCGTGTGGCCCAGGTGCAGGTCCGGCGCGGTCGGGTCGAAACCCGCCTTCACCCGCAGCGGATTGCCCGTCTTGCGGCTCTCTTCCAGCCGCTCTCGCAAGTCCGACACGCGAATAATCTCCGCCGCACCCTTCTGCAGCAGATCCATCTGTTCATCCACAGGAAGAAACGTACTCATACTGTCTTTCAGTATAGAGTCCAACAATCCCGTGCATGCGCGCGGACCCGTGCTGCATGCGCCGCAAAATCAAAAGTCGATTTCTTCGCCGAAGCCCGTCTTCGATATGCTCTAGGCGAGGTTGACCCGCGGTCCCGGGGAGAACTGAAAATGGCTCGTCGCAATCCGACACGCGCGCTGCTTCTTGCGCTCACCTTGGCCTCGCTGGCATTTCTCATGCCCACCGCGCTCCACGCCCAGAAGCCGCCCTTTCCGGTTTCCACCCGATGTGTCTCTTGCCACAACAATCTCAAGACCCCCAAAGGGCAGGACGTCTCCATCGGATCTGCATGGCGCGCCAGCCTCATGGCCAACTCCTCCCGCGATCCGTATTGGCAAGCCAGCGTTCGCCGCGAAGCCCTTGACCACGCCTCTGCCGCCTCAACCATTGAGAATGAATGCGCCACCTGCCACATGCCCGTGCAGCACCTCGCCGACAAAGCCGCCGGCCACGACACCGCTGTCTTTTCGCTTCTCCCGCTTGACGCCGCACACGACGCCGACGAAGCCGCTCTCGATGGTGTCAGCTGCTCAACTTGTCATGAAGCCCAGCCCGCCGGACTCGGCACGCCAGACTCCTACAATGGCAACCTCGCCGTCGCGCCCGTCGATCAGCACGACCGTCCCATCTTCGGGCCCTATCCCCCCGACGCCCGCGCCACCGCCATGCACACCGCATCCGCCGGCCTCACCCTCGCGCAGTCCGATCATCTTCGTCAGGCCGGCCTCTGCGGATCTTGCCATACGCTCTACACCACCACGCTCGATGCCGCCGGAAAACCCGCAGGCCGCTTCCCTGAGCAGATGCCTTACGTCGAATGGCTCCACAGTGACTACAAAGACAAGCAGACCTGCCAGCAATGCCACATGCCCGCCATCGCCGGTTCTGCGCCGGACGCTCTGTTCAACAGCCCTACCCACGAAGGGCTTCGCCTCCACTCCTTCACCGGCGCCAACTTCTTCATGCAGACGCTTCTCTCCACCCACCACGACGAACTCGCCGTCAGCGCGAAGTCCGCTGATCTCACCTCCGCCGCCACCGAGACCAGCGAATTTCTCAAATCCCAGACCGCCCATCTTTCTCTCAGCGCGCTTGCTGCCGCGAATGGAAAACTCTCGTTCTCTGTTACGGTCCAGAACCTCACCGGACACAAATTTCCTACGGCATTTCCATCGCGCCGCGCCTGGCTCCACGTCACCGTCGCCGATGCCTCTGGCCACATCATCTTCGAGTCCGGCAAACTCAACGACGACGGCTCCATCGCAGGCAATCTCAATGACGCGGACCCCGCCCGCTACTCGCCGCACTACACCACCATCACCGCCCCCGATCAGGTCCAGATCTTCGAGCCCATCTTGGGCGATGCGCAAGATCACGTAACCACCGCGCTCCTCACCGCCACCCACTACCTCAAAGACAACCGCATCCTCCCCGCCGGCTTCGACAAAGGCACCGCCTCGCCCGACATCGCTGTCCGCGGCGAAGCCGCCTCCGATCCCGCCTTCACCGGCGGCAGCGCCACCACCCGCTACGAAATCCCCACCACAACCGCAGGCACATTCGTTGTGAAAGCCGAATTGCTCTACCAGCCCGTAGGCTTCCGCTGGGCCCACAACCTCGCCCCCTACAAGGCAGCCGAGCCGCAGCGATTCGTGACGTACTACGATCAGGCAGCCAAACAGTCCGCCATCGTCATTGCCGAAGCAAAAGGCTCGCTGTAGCAGCGATTCCTTAGAGACTTGTGTGCCGTGAAAAGTCAGAACCTCACGACCGAGGGTGTCCTGTCCAAGCTCCGCCTGGGTGGGAAAGCACGATTCCTCTGATGTTCATAGATTGAGTCGCGCGAAGCCGCATTTATGACTGCGCTCACCCTCGGCAGTTTCATCCGGTTGTCCACAACTTGACCAAATCACGACTGTCATTCCGACCGGAGCAAAGCGCAGTGGAGGAACCTGCAGTTGTCTTTCGGTTGGTCCGAATCAGATATGCCTCCGCATTGCGTGCGACCGAACCGGAACAAGAAAGATTGGGCCCATAGGGCATGAGAGCATGGTGTTCATGGGTTGGGCGACACATTACATTGAAAGGCTCCGTGTTGGAGAAACAGTCTCGTTTCGACCGCGGGGAGCGTCCATGAAAGGGCGTATCGAATCTGGCCACCTCTGCACAGTCGTCCCCGTTGATTGTTCCACTCTTTTAGTCGGGGACATCGTGCTCTGTAAAGTGCATGGCGCCGAGTATCTGCACATCGTGAAGGCCATAAGCGGCCAACGATTCCAAATTGGCAACAATCGCGGTGGAATCAACGGGTGGATCGGAGCGAATGGCATCTTTGGAAAATGCATTCGTGTCGAGCCATGAAGACCGAGTTGAGGAAGAATAGCCCACTATCCGACCACAGCGTTTGAATGGCCAAGGACACGGCGAAGAGAGCGTGTGCGAGAGAGTGCATTGTTCTTTAGATCGATATAATCCAAGCACCGATGGGACGTCAGATACAGCTCAGTATGCTACCCGCCGACAGGGATGCACTTCTTGCGGAAATCAAGTCGCATGCGGACGTCGAAGTAGTGATGCGGGACGGAGACTCATCGGACGTGCGGCCTCTTGCCTCAATCCCCACCCGAGTTGTCGGTACGCTAATTCTGTGGAACAAGCTACTCACTCCAACGTTGGAGCGCAAACTCGTTAACACCGCTGTTCCTCCTTATCATCGGATTGATGAATTTGCTCTTCCTGTGCTTGAGTTCTCGGACTCCATTCTGACTGAAAGGCAGGGTAGGCCCGCATTGACTCAAGGCCGAATTTATGGCCAGTTCAATGGCAAGCCAACGGCGTTTGAGAAGTGGTTTGAACGCTCGGTTAGGTACATCAGAAAGTCTTGGCCCAAGACACCTGTCAAGGGATTGCAAGGGTATATCGGCCCCGCTGCAAGTAGTTGGTTCAACGGTAGCGGCTTGCTCCTTCCCATGTTTGTGCCTCCTGCAACGGATGACTGGGAAAGGGTCATGGGGCAACAACATCAAGTGTGAAGTTGATGTTCCGGGAGAATAATCGCAACTCGGCCCATCGACGATTCTTCGCCATGGCCTACTTCCCCCGATAATCAATCAGCGGCTTCTGCCCCTCCGGAATCGCAGACCGATACGTCCTCCCCGCAATCTCCTTCTCAAAATCCGCCTTGGCCGCGGCGATCAACTCCGGCTTCGTAAACAAATCCACAGCCGTATCTGCCAGCGCCTTCGACGCCACCTCCATCCCATCCTGCCCGATGCTCATGCCCGCGCTCGCCGCTGCCTGCCACGTGTGTGCAGCCGCGCCCGGCACAAACGTCGCCGTCGTAAATCCGATCGTCGGCACCACCCAGCTCACATCGCCCACATCCGTCGACGCAGACGGCGCATTCGGATCGGGCTTGTGAAACGGTTCCACCAACTTCGTCAAGTCGAGGCTCGGCAGCGTGTCCAGACCAAACTTCTTCTGCAGATCGCGCGCAAATTTCTGCTCATCCGCGCTCATCGTGTAGCCGCCCACTTCCTCCAGATTCTTCTGCGCCTCCTGCGCCAGCGCATCATTGCCGATAATGTCTGCGTCGCTTCCGATATCCGTCACCTCGACCGTCGTCCCCGTCATCAGCGCGGCCCCTTTGGCGATGTTCAGAATGCGCTCCCAGATCTCCTGCAGCGTCGTATTCGACGGACTGCGCGCCATCAGGTCCATCTGCGCCAGGTCCGGCACAATATTCGGAGCAACCCCGCCCTTCGAAATGATGTAGTGCATGCGCGTAGCGCTCGGCACATGCTCGCGCATGAATTCAATTCCATTCCCCATCAGCATCACCGCGTCCAGCGCCGACCGCCCGCGATCGGGCGCCATCGCCGCATGCGCCGCGATTCCGTGGAACGTGAACTTCGCCGAAGTCACCGCCAGCGCGCCACCATCGATCACGCCGTTCCGATCGCCCGGATGCCAGTGCAGCACCACATCCACATCCTTGAATACCCCCGCGCGCACCATGTACACCTTGCCCGATCCACCCTCCTCCGCCGGCGTGCCGTAGTAGCGCAGCGTCCCCTTCACATGGTTCGCCTCCATGTACTGCTTCACCGCAACCGCCGCCAGCGCCGCGCCCGACCCCAGCAGATTGTGCCCGCACCCATGTCCGGGCGCACCCGCCGTCACCGGCGCTCGCTCCGGCACCGCCTGCTGCGACAATCCCGGCAGCGCATCAAACTCGCCCAGAATCGCCACCACCGGCTTCCCCTCGCCATAGCTCGCGATAAATGCCGTTGGCTCATCCGCCACGCCGCTCTCGATTGAAAACCCCGCCGCCTTCAGCTGCGCCTGCAGGAGCGCGGAGCTCTTAGTCTCGTGATAGCCCAGCTCCGCAAATCCCCAGATCTCCTTCGACACCTGCCTCCAGTTCGCGCTGTTCGCCTCCACCAGCTTCTCCACCTGCGCATGTGCCGCGCTCGGCGATTGAGCATGCAGTTCCTGCGTATCGCACAGCGCACAACACGTAGTTATCAACGCGACAGCAAAAGCACGGTTCAAAACCGGATGAAGTGTCTCTCTCATGGCGGCGTCCTTTGGGGTGGAATGGGAATTGCAGCTTTGTCTTGGGGAATGAACGTACATAGTATAGAGTCCTCGCCCCAAAGCGGCTTCGGGTACTTCGGAATCAGGAATCATCCGAGCCGCGTCAAACGGAACATGTCCGTTTCTTAGGGATTTGCAGCAGGATCGAAATCGAACTTCATTTTCGATGCTGCTCCGCGGGCCGCCGCGCGCATCGAAGCGACTGTAAATGCGAGCACAGATCAAACTCGGCAGAATCGGCGGAATCGGCATCGGACTTCATTATTCGTGGTTCATCATCGCTATTCTGATCGCTCTCTCGCTTGCGGATCATTTTCGGAGGATCAATCCAGGCTGGAATCCTGCCCTCATCTGGTCAATAGCCGCCATTACATCCGTCCTCTTCTTCGTTTCGCTCCTGCTGCACGAACTGGCGCACTCTTTCGTCGCGAAGTCGCGCGGGTTGCGCGTCCGCGAAATCACCTTGTTTGCGCTCGGAGGTGTCTCCCAGATCGAGTCGGAAGCTCCGGATGCGCGATCGGAGTTCTGGATCGCGATCGTCGGTCCCATCACCAGCGCCGCCATCGGAGCCCTTCTGTTGCTGCTCGCTCGAGCGTTCGGTTGGCATTTTGGAACTCCCTCAACTACCCCGTTGATTGCCGTCCTCCTGTGGCTCGGATACATCAATTGCGCATTGGCCGTGTTCAACATGATCCCCGGATATCCGCTCGATGGCGGACGAATCCTCCGTGCCGTCCTTTGGTGGATCAGCGGCAGCCAGCACCGCGCCACACGATGGGCAACGCAGGTCGGCCAGGGTGTCGCACTCCTCCTCATTCTGTTCGGACTCCTTCAGTTCTTCACCGGCGCGGGCTTCGCCGGACTCTGGATCGCTTTCATCGGCTGGTTCCTGCTCGATGCCGCGCGTGCCGGCTACATTCAAATGGGCGTGATGACAGAGCTTCGCGATCACACGGTCGCCGACCTGATGGAGCGCAACTGCCCCGCTGTCGAGGGATACCTGAGCCTGCGCGACTTCGTTGACGAATACCTGTTGCACAGTGCGAGTCGCTGTTTCCTCGTCGTGCACGGCGGACAGCCCGTGGGACTGATTACTCCCGATGAAATTCGCTCAGTTCCGCGGGATGCCTGGACGCAGAACAGTGTGCAGAGCGTAATGCGAAAGCTCGATCAGATCCGCACCGTCCCTCCCAACACTCCGGCAATTCAAGCCCTGGAACTCATGGGGCGCGAAAATCTCACCGTATTGTCCGTCGTGTCCGACGGCAAGCTTCAGGGAATCTTCTCGCAAGACCAGCTCGCGCGCTTTCTCCAGATTCATCCCGGCTCAGGATTCCCGCACCGCAGAGCCGCATGAACACTGCGTGAATCCGTAGACGTGAATTCGCAGAAATGTTTGCGACCCGCCAAATCTCTGCACATCAAACGCGCAGGAGAAGACTGCCCCATGCCACCAGTCAAAGGCCGTTCCATGCAGGTCCCCGCCCCCGGCGGTGCGTTCCAACTCGTCGAAAAAGAATTTCCCGAGCCCGGCCCTGGCCACGTCCGCATCCGCGTCCAGGCCTGCGGCGTCTGCCACAGTGACTCGCTGACCAAGGAAGGCCATTGGCCCGGCCTCCAATTCCCACGCGCCCCCGGCCACGAAGTCGCCGGCATCGTCGACGCAGTAGGTCCCGACGTCCCCCTCTTCAAGCCCGGCCAGCGCGTCGGTCTCGGCTGGCACGGAGGCCACTGCAACTACTGTCCGCCCTGCCGCCGCGGCGACTTTATCCTTTGCGAGAATCAGCTCATCAGCGGCATCAACTACGACGGCGGTTATGCCGACTACGTCATCGCCCCCGCCAACGCCCTCGCCTTCATGCCCGACGAGCTCGACCCCACCGACGCCGCCCCGCTCCTCTGCGCCGGCATCACCACCTTCAACGCCCTCCGCAACTCCGGCGCCCGCACCGGCGACACCGTCGCCATCCTCGGCATCGGCGGACTCGGCCACCTCGCTATCCAGTACGCCGCCAAGGCCGGCTATCGCACGGTCGCCATCGCCCGCGGCCAGGACAAGGCTCCCCTCGCCAAACAACTCGGCGCGCACATCTACATCGACACCACCACCCAGGACCCCGCCAAAGAACTCCAGAAAATCGGCGGCGCCAACATCATCCTCTCCACCATCACCAGCGCCAAAGCTCTCGAATGGGTCATCGATGGACTCGCCCCCGCCGGCAAATTCATCGTCGTCGGCGCTCCTGAAGACGGCCCCATCGTCATCAACCCCTTCCCGCTCCTCCTTGGCCGACGCACCGTCGCCGGATGGCCCTCCGGCACCGGCATGGACTCCGAAGACACCCTCAAATTCAGCGCCCTCACCGGCGTCAAATCCATGAACGAGATCTACCCCCTCGAAAAGGCCGAAGAAGCCTACGCCAGGATGATCTCCGGCAAAGCCCGCTTCCGCGTAGTCCTCAAAGTCAGTGAACAGTAACAGTGAATCAGTGCACAGTGAACAGTGGGCAGTGAATCAGTGAACACTTAACAGAAAATCAGGGATCAGGGATCAGGGATCAGGGATCAGTGAATAACGCTGGGTGCCGGGTGCCCCATCCATTTCGCAGTCCTATCGCGAAATGGGTGGTAAACCACGAAACCATATGTGCCCACGCTCGCTCCGCACGGATCACTGACTTCCAATCACTGTCCCCTGTCCCCTGTCCACTGTCCACTTACCACTTACCACTGACCCCTGACCCCTGACCCCTGACCCCTTGTATAATCTCCCCATGCCGCACCCCCACCATCCCGCCGCCCTCGCGATCGCGGCCCGTGCTGCGGCTCCGGCCGCCTGAGACCCCGCCCCACCTCATCCCAGTCCAGACAAGCAGTTCCACATCAGGTCCCTCTGTAACCGCGGACCCTGTTCACTGTCCACTGTTCACTGTCCACTCGCCTTACACTTGAGGAAGCCATGGAAGAGTTCTCCCGCATTCAGCGCCTCCCGCCCTACGTCTTCAACATCACCGGTGAATTAAAGGTCAACGCCCGCCGCCGCGGCGAAGACATCATCGACTTCGGCATGGGCAACCCCGACGGAGCCACGCCCAAGCACATCGTCGACAAGATGATCGAAGCGGCGCAGAAGCCCGTCACCCATCGCTACTCCGTGTCCAAAGGGATCCCGCGCCTCCGCAAGGCCATCTGCAACTGGTACAGGATGCGCTACGACGTCGACCTCGATCCCAACTCCGAAGCCATCGTCACCATCGGATCCAAAGAAGGCATCGCCCACCTCTGCCTCGCCATCCTCGACTCGCGTGACACCGTGCTCGTCCCCAATCCCTCCTACCCCATCCATATCTATGGACCCGTCATCGCCGGAGCCCACGTTGTCAGCATTCCCGTCCACGATTGCGACCAGTTTTTAGCGGAACTCGAATCCATCATTCCCCGCATGACCCCGCGCCCCAAGGCCCTCATCGTTAACTTCCCGTCGAACCCGACGACGCAGTGCGTCGACCTGCCGTTTCTCGCCCGCCTCGTAGCCCTCGCCCGCGAGTATGGATTCCACCTCATCCACGACCTCGCCTACGCCGACCTCGGCTTCGACGGATACAAGCCGCCCTCCGTCCTCCAGGTCCCCGGCGCCAAAGACGTAGCCGTAGAGTTCTTCACGTTGTCCAAGTCCTACAACATGCCCGGCTGGCGCGTAGGATTCATGGTCGGCAACCCCGTCCTCGTCAACGCCCTCGCAAGATTGAAAAGTTATTTTGACTACGGCACCTTCACGCCCATCCAGGTCGCCAGCATCCTCGCACTCGAAGGCCCGCAGGACTGCGTCCGCGAAATCCGCGAAACCTATCAGCGCCGCCGCGACGTTCTGATCGAAGGCCTAAACCGCGCCGGATGGGTAGTCCCATCCCCGAAAGCAACCATGTTCGTCTGGGCCAAAATCCCCGAGGCCTACTCGACCCTTGGCTCTCTGGAGTTCAGCAAGTTGCTGCTCACCGAAGCCAAAGTAGCCGTCTCCCCCGGCATAGGCTTCGGCGACTACGGCGACGCCCACGTAAGATTCAGCCTGATAGAAAACGAAGAACGCACCAGACAAGCCATCCGCGGCATCAAGCAAATGCTGGCGAAGGGCGTGGCAGTATCGGTGTAAAGCAAACACCCATCGCCAATCGCGGTGTCATCCTGAGCGCACGGGGCCCCAAGCGTTTTCTTCAGCTTGGGGGTGGTAAGCGAAGGATCTGCTTCTGTCTTTCAAGCTGCGACGATTGCGTCAACACCCACGCCCGGGTGGCCCAGGTTAGGCTCTATAATCTGCGAGAATCCTGGGTGCCCCATCCATGCGAAGCATGGGTGGGAAAGCACGAACCTCAATGAGCCACCTTCGCTTTGCTCATCGCGCACCTGCATCAGTGCCCCAGCTCGGGCCCCGGCGTTCCGTCCGACCACTTCCACACCGGGATCAGCATAATCGTCACTCGCTCTTCCGGGTCGTTCGCCGCGATCAACGGCGAGCCCTCCACATTCGCGCCCCAGCTTTTCGCCGCATCGCCTGAAACAAACATCATCAGGTGCGGATGCCAGTGCACGTCGCGATCATTCAGGTACTGCTGCTTCGACATCATGTAGCACATCGCTCCCGGCGCCAGCGCGGGCAGCTTTTTGCTGTCGAGTGCTGCCGAGGTCTCCGCAAGGATCTGCGCTTTTGATTTACCGGCCAGCACCAGCCTGGTCTTCATCAGAAAGATCTGCGCAAACGTCCTTGCCGCTGCCGGATTGAAGCAGATAGGCGAACGAATCTTCGGATTCCAGAACTCCGAAGCATCCGTAGCTGCGCCCCATCCTCGTTCCACAACACACAGAAAACCATTCGTGCCTTTCACCGCAGTCGTGAATCCCGTCCGTCCGAGGACCATCACTTCGGCTTCATCTGAAATCGAAGCAGGCGCACCACTGCGAGCCAGCGCAATTTCAGCATTCTGGTCGGTCATCAAATACGCATCCACCGGAGCCATCGCCGCATAAGCAGTCGTCTCCGTCTGCGCCCGTGCCCGAGAATAAGCCCCCGTCAAAACCATCAACGCCGAAGCGAAAATCGCAACCTTCTTCATCCGCATGAACCTCCTGCAGCGCATTGCTGCCGCCAATCTTGCGACACCAACCCCATGACCGCGAGCTAATACTAGACCACAACCGGTTTTACCCCGCACCATTGAAGTTGCGAACCGGCCCAAATCCGTATCTCTCCGCCCATAGCCGGGTGCCCCCGGTCCCTCGCCTTTGGGGACCGGGGCGGCAGATAGCCCACCCTGAGCGTTTCCATGATCAAGGGCGCCTCATCCTGGCTCCCGCGAGAGTGGGAAGCCACGAACCCTGGCCCTTCCAGTCCGCAAACACCCGCGAAGCGCGCCCAACTCCGCCAACTCCGCGAACCCGTCAAGCCCGCCTTGCGAAGATTCCCGCTAAACCCCTCATTCCATTCGCAAAAAACTTTCCGTCATCTTGCAGGTGATTAACCCCTCCCGGCGCACAATGAACTTGAATCGAAAATCTCCCCTGAGAGCGGCTGAATCCGTGCAGGTTCGTGTCGTTTCCTGACGACTGATCGCTGAAACCTGACCACTGCGGATTAACCTAAGTCCAATCCCCACAAACCTCTATAGCGATCCTTAAGCTACTCAGACCTTTAGCGCGACCCTCGTCTACAAGTCGATGTAAACAAGATCCTTACCCGAAGAGATGGGGTAATAGTGGTCAAGACCTAAGGCCATACGGTGCCGGCATCGCGTTCAGCCAAGCAGTTCAGAGACGGCATTGGGAGCGGCCTGGAGCGCGGCGTCGATCTGTGACTGGTCTTTGCCACCCGCTTCGGCGATGTCAGGCTTGCCACCGCCGGAGCCGCCGACGAACTTTGCGACGGCGCCGACGAGTTTGCCCGCCTGAATGCGCTTGATCAGGCCGGGGGTAACGCCGGCGATGATGGCGACTTTGCCTTCGGGCTGCGCGGAAGCGAGCACGACGACTCCTTCGCCGAGCTTCTGCTTGAGGTTGTCGACCAGCGTACGCAGTTGTCCCCGTTCGAGCGAATCGGCGCGGTGGGTGAGGACCTTGATTCCCTTCACCTCCGTTGCTCGCTGCACAGCTTCATCGAGGCCGCCGGCAGCGGACTTCATGCGCGCTTCTTCGAGTTCGCGGCGCAGGCGCTTCAGTTCGTCGTCCTGAGCGGCAAACTTGGCGCGAAGGCCTTCGGTGAGGTTGTCGACGGATGGAACGTACTGTCCGGCCAGCTTGGCCACTTCAAAGTCACGGCGGAAGGTGTCGAGCGAACCCAGCCCGCTGATGGCCTCGACGCGGCGAACGCCCGAAGACACAGCGCTTTCGCCGGTCAGCTTGAGCAGACCGATTTCACCGGTTGCCGCGGTGTGGGTGCCGCCGCAGAGTTCCGTCGAGAATCCGTCAGACAACTTCACCACGCGGACCTTGTCCCCGTACTTCTCACCGAACAACGCCATCGCGTGATACTCGTTGACGGCAACTTCGATCGGCACGTCGACAAGTGTCTCGACCCTCGCATTGGCCAGAACTTCCCTGTTGACGATGTCTTCGACTTCCTGCAGTTCTTCATCGGCAACCTGCGCAAAGTGGGAGAAGTCAAAGCGGAGACGGTCAGGATGCACCGCGGAGCCGGCCTGCTTGACGTGGGTGCCGAGGACCTGGCGCAAGGCGGCGTGGATCAGGTGCGTGCCGGTGTGATTGCGCTTGATGTTGTCGCGGCGCGCGCCATCGACGATTGTGTTGAGGTGATCGCCGACAGCGATGTCCTGCTTGAGGACGGCCTTGTGCGCGCGCACGCCCTGCACGGGGAGAACGCAGCCGGTGATTTCAGCGACGGTGGTGTTGCCGTCGGGCGAGGTGAACCAGCCGGTGTCGCCGACCTGGCCGCCGGAGTCACCGTAAAAGCTGGTGTGGTCGAGGACGACTTCGACCTGATCGCCGGCTTTGGCTGAAGGCACACCGACGCCGTCTTTGACGATAGCGAGGACTTCGGCGTCGTTGGCGTTGACCTGCTTGTAGCCGAGGAAGTCGGTTTTGGCGAGATCGCGGAAGACGGGGCTGGCGGATTTCTGGCTGCCGCCTTTCCATGAGGCGCGGGCGCGGGACTGTTCGGCTTCCTTAGCGCGCTCAAAGCCTTCATCGTCGAACAGAATTCCTGCGTCACGACAGGCATCTTGAATGAAGTCTTTGGGAAGGCCGAAGGTTTCATAGAGATGAAATGCCTTGTCGCCAGGAAATACTGCCGGCTTTCCAATTTTCCGAAGCGTGCTAATCTTCAAAGAACGCCTTATCGCGGCCAACGTGTCGGGTGAACTTTTGAGCCTCGGATCGTCGTCCACGTCAAAGTGTAGGTCCTTAACCACTTTCAATTCTTCATCTAGCTTTGCGTCGAGTGCATCCGTGAATTGTTTCGATCCAACCTCAAGAATCCTGAAGAAGCGCTCCTCTTCGCGCTTGATCTCAGCCTCAATGCGATCCTTTGCAGAGACGAGTTCCGGATAGGCGCCTGACATCAGATTGACCACGGCACCTGTCATATAGTGAAAGATTGGGCTTTTGGCGCCGTTGATGTATGTGTGCCATATCGCGCGCCTCATGACCTTGCGAAGCACGTATCCACGGCCTTCGTTGCTTGGCGAAACGCCATCGTTGATGAGAAAAACTGCTGCTCTCGCATGATCGGCAATCACTCTGAAAGACGCCACCGACGCTGAATCCGCAGGCTCAGCGAGTTGCTGTCCTCCCGATGCGCGCGAAACTAGCACCATTGCAGCGTCGGTGAGCGGCTTAAACAAATCTGTCTCGAAATTTGTGACTTTGCTCTGTAGCACTGCGGCGACGCGTTCGAGGCCCATGCCGGTGTCGATCGAGGGCTTGGGGAGCGGCGTCAGTTTGTAGCTGGTTGACTTGGTTGCGGGATCGACAATGGCGGAGCGGTCGAACTGCATGAAGACGAGGTTCCAGATTTCTACGTAGCGGGCTTCGTCTTTTCCGAAGGGGAGATCGACGCCCGGGGTCTCGGCGGCTTCGATGCCCATGTCGTAGAAGATTTCGGAGCAGGGGCCGCAGGGTCCGATCTCGCCCATCTGCCAGAAATTGTCCTTTAATCCGTACTGGAAGATGCGCTCCTTGGGCACGCCGGTCTCGATCCAGAATTGCTCGGCTTCGTTGTCGCGCGGAACGCCGTCAGCGCCTTCAAAGATGGTGACGTAGAGGCGGTCTTTGGGAATGCCCATCCACTCTTCGCTGGTGACGAGTTCCCAGGCGTAGGCGATGGCGTCGCGCTTGAAGTAGTCGCCGAAGCTGAAGTTGCCCAGCATTTCGAAGAATGTGTGGTGGCGGCGCGTGAAGCCTACGTTCTCAAGGTCGTTGTGCTTGCCGCCGGCGCGGACGCATTTCTGGCTCGTGGTTGCGCGGGAGTATTCGCGCTTCTCAGCGCCCAGAAACAGGTCCTTGAATTGATTCATTCCCGCGTTGGTGAACAGCAGGGTGGGATCGTTGGCAGGCACCAGCGACGAAGAGTGCACACGGCGGTGTCCCTTGGTCTCAAAGAAGCGCAGAAACAGTTCGCGGATTTCGTTTCCCGTTCGGAATTGCATATCTCCCTTAGTGTAACGGGAACATCCCTGCGCGGAAATGCGCAGGGCTTACATGTTGGACAATTCATGCGACTTGTTTGGAGAGTTCGCATCCTACAGAGCAGATGTTCCCTGGAGGTTGTTATGGACAAGCTTGCGATCCTGGCGCTGTTGACGGCGCGGCCTGGCAAAGAGAAGGAAGTGGAAGAGTTTTTGAAGTCGGCGCAGCCACTCGCCGTGGGTGAGTCGGGAACCACGACGTGGTATGCGCTGAAGCTGGGTGATGGCAAGTTCGGCATCTTCGACACGTTCAAGGACGAGGCCGGCCGGAATGCGCACCTTACCGGTGAGATTGCGAAGGCGCTCTTTGCGAAGGCGGAAGAGCTGTTTTCGACTGCGCCGCTGGTGGAGAAGGTTGAGATTCTGGCTTCGAAGGCTCCGCGCGCATAGTTTTCAAAGGCTGCACCCGGCGAGCGTTGTCTGCCGTCGAATGAAGTATGGATGCTTGCGGGCGAGGCCGGATCTTTCGGCGTGCTTTGTTGAAGACTGGCCTTGCTCTTTGGCTTGGAGCAGCTGCGATGGCGGCTGCGCAGCCCGGGCATAATCTGACGATCGTTGCATCGCGTGAGCTTAAGATCGGCGGTGGAAGGGTAGAGGTTGACTTTGCTGCCGGGCCAATGGACTTGTCGCAGGACGCCATCTTTGCGCATGTACAGGCCGCCGCTTTGGCGATCACCACTTACTATGGCCGCTTCCCTGTTGAGCGCGCACGGGTGCTGATTGTGCCGGTGCCGGATCGAAGCGGCATTGTGCAGGGCACGACGTGGGGCGACATGGCGGGTTGGCCCGGGATGACGCGGTTCCGCATCGGACAGCATGCGACGGCGGATGATCTAAAAGACGACTGGATGATGACGCACGAGCTCGATCACATGGCGTTCCCTTCCCTGCCCGACGATCAGCATTGGATGGAAGAGGGTTTGGCGACCTACGTGGAACCGATTGCGCGTGTCGAGTCCGGTGAATTGAAATCGCAGCAGATTTGGCATGACATGATGCGCGACATGCACCAAGGCGAGCCGCAGCCCGGCGACGAGGGGTTGGACCATACGCATACCTGGGGGCGCACTTACTGGGGCGGGGCGATGTTCTGCCTGGTGGCCGATGTTGAGATTCGTCGGCAGACGCACAACAAGAAGGGACTGCAGGATGCGCTGCGGGCGATTGTGGCGCAGCGCGGGACCATCGATCATGAGTGGCCGCTGGACAAGGCGCTGGCGATTGGCGACAAGGCGACCGGAACGCATGTGCTGACGGAACAATATGCGCAGTGGAAGGATGCGCCGGTGACGGTGGACCTGGATAAGCTTTGGGCGGAGCTTGGGGTTCGATGGAACGGCGGTGCAGTTGAACTTGTGGATGACGCGCCGCTGGCGAAGATTCGCGTGGCGATTGCGCATGCGTCAAAGTAAACAAGCCCGAAATTGGCAGACAGTATCCCACGTCTCAGAATCGAGACGTGGGGCACCCAGAACTGCGAGGTATCATTCGCCGGTAGTGTCTTCTTCTAGGTTGTCGAGGGCCGCCAGGGACTCTTCGGGGACGTTCCATTGGCGGAGGATTTTGTAGATGATGCTGGTGGAGAAGCCGGCGGCTACGAGGCGGCGCATGACGCGGGCGGTGTCCTTCGGACTCTCAGGTTTTGGAAGGCGTTTTCGGCCGAGATATTGGCGGGCGAGGGTTTCCTCGTCGGTGTCGGCGTAGCGGGCCTCGATGGCATCGGCGACGATCTGCTTTGGGACGCCTTTCTGGGTGAGGTTCTGGCGGACGCGGCGCTGGCCGAGTTTCTCATTCTGCTGGCGAAGGCGGGCATAGATTTCGGCGTAAGCGGCGTCATCGAGATAGCCGTTTTCCTTGAGGCGGGCGATGGTGGCGTCGATGATGGCATTGCCGTGATCGTCATGCTCGACACGCATGCGCATGAGGCGGCGGAGTTCGGCTTCGGTGCGCATGTGGCGGCCTAGCGCCTTGATGGCGTAGTCGTAGAGGCCGGATTCGTTGAGGTGCGGTTTGGGCTTCACGGATTTGGGATGAGTGTAGCTCTTCGGGATACGGTTTCAGCCATTTGAGATCGTGCTCGGCACCTCCGGGGGGATCCCCCTCCCCGACTCTGGGGAGAAAGTTGC
>CAVWYS010000005.1:0-242283 GCA_963759285.1 uncultured Acidobacteriaceae bacterium
GCTGGGTCCGCAGATCCAGCTCAAACGGGCCAAACCGCACCGTGTTTTGAGTGTCTGAAAGGGCCATAGCGAACTCGCCAAGGTGTGAGCCAGAGTCTAGCATTCCACGGACATTGGGGGACAACTTCTTCCAACTGATTACTGCAGCAGGGTTTGTTTGGGGAGAAACAATTCGCCGCGCAGGCATTGCTCTTCAAGGGACTGTCATGGAAAATCGGCCCCATCTGGAGTCAAGAAAAAGGTGACGGTGAGAACGCCAACCGCGCCCAGAGTCAGAGGAGAGACGGACATGAAACCGACATTCACGAAAATAACAATCCAGCTCAGCATGCTTCTCGCGGGAGCACTGTTGACGTTGCCGGCTGTAGCGCAGCTTGGACCATCCCGTGGAGAGAACTGGCGGGACGACGACGAACAACTGGCCCAGATGACTGAACTGGAACAGCTTCACGCAACCTTTCACGCGGCGGTCAGCGTACACGATCCCGTGAACGGCGATTCGGCTGCAGTGATCACTCAGCGAATCCGCGAGGCACTTTCCATCTGGGCCAAAGACGCCCAGCTCACGGTTGTCAGTACTGCTACGACGGCAGGAAATTACATCGGCAACGGCGATCCGGATGATCCCGAAAGTTGCCCTCTACCCACGGGCGACACGTCTGCCTCCGGTCAACAGGGCACGCTGTGCACGTTCTTCAAGTATGTTTCCGGCGGGTTACAGCAACCAAATAAGTTTGTGTCGCTTTCCCCGGTGTACAAAACCAAGTATGTCCCTGTAAAGGACGAGGACGGCCAATGGAAATCAACGGTGTATTTCGAGTGCCATTACTTCGACGTGTCATTGAATACGACCACCGGCCTGCCGAATTGGACAGCCAAAAGCCACGTAAACCTTGACGGTGAAGCCAGAAAGATCGACGGGCGGTGGTTATTGACGCGCGTCAGCTCATCCGCCGTTGGAGTTCCGATTCCGTAAAGCCAAACACCCGATGCACTCGCTCTCCAGGGCACAGCGAGTGCATCCAACGTCGATCGGCTTTGGCACTACGACAGGTCTGATGTTTCCTGGCTTGACGGTTCTTCCTGTTCGGACTCCGAGAACGTTGTTTGTCGGATGTTCCCAGTTCTGCATTCCCTCGCCGCATATCTCCCCGCCCAATCAATTGCACGCCCCAACGACCTCACCCCTCCCACAATGCCATCCAGACCGAAGCGGAGGGATCTGCTGTTATGAGCAAGCAGACTCCCCAAAACATGCACCCAGCTACGACGACCTGGCTCGTGGGAGTGGAAATCAACGCAGGTGCCAGGGGCCAAGGGAACAGCAATCAAGATCGTCCTGCGCGAAATACGGCTAAGGCAGGCAGCGGAGGCTTAGTTAGAACGGGCTTCTCGTCGCCTGCCGAATGCTGGCCTTTCCGGCCAAGAGTCACTCATTGATCTCAACTTGAACCCTATTCAGCGGATTCATACCGAGAAACGTTAGAACCCTATCGGGACCGCCCCGGTAGACGAGGCAAGATTGCGCCCGGCATCTTCGACCGGGGCGGTTTCGATAGGGCCGTTTGGAGTAAGTCGCTGGCGCGACGGACGCGGTGATCAGGCTATGGGATTTCAATGAGGTCAAGATGGCCGGCGGGGATTCGCGAGGATAGGGAGCAGCGGGGTCGGGGGTAGCGAACTCCGTTTCCGGAGCGAAATTTGGGCTGGTTCCGCACCGTTGAATGCGCGTGGTGAGCGCCGCCATCGGAGTTGACGCGCATCTCTGTATTGCATGCTGTGGCACGCAGTCGTGAAGGTTGAATAGCGGTCCGGCGAGTAAGGTGGCGCTCAAGAAGTATCATCGCGGAATCTCCTGGGCTGGGACGCGGTCAGGAAGTAAAGCTGGCCGCGGGTCAGCCGCTCGACGACTAGCATGACGCCGGAACAGGCTGGACAGCGCATGCTGGGTGGCACGGGCGGATCGTCGGCAGCCGCTGTGCCGAGCAGAGTGCGGCAGCGTTCGAGTGCAGCACCACGTCGGCGGTTGGCAAAGAGGCCGAAGTGTCGGATGCGAACCAGGCCGCTAGGCAGAACATGCAGCAGGAAGCGACGCAGGAACTCATGGGCGGAGATGGTCATGACCTTCTTCTTGCCGCAGTGAGCATAATCTCGCCAGCGGAAAGAGACGCGCTCGTTCTCGAAGGCCACGAGCCGATGGTTGGAGATGGCGACGCGATGGGTGTAGCGAGCCAGGTAGTTGAGAACATGTTCGGCGCCGCCGAACGGTGGCTTGGCGTAGACGACCCAGTCCTGCCGGAATAGCTGCCAGAGGAAGCTGTGAAAGCGGCCGGGACCGGCCAGATACTGCTGTGAGCCATGAAACTGCAACTCGTCCTGCGCGAACAGTTGCTTCAATCCAGCGACGAACTTGCCGCGGAAGACTCGGCTTAGTGCGCGGACAGGCAGGAAGAATCGACGCGATGAGTCAATCCATCTGGAGCCGTCGAGTGCCAGACCGCCGGCGGGAACGATGTAGTGGACATGGGGATGATGCTCGAGGTTCTGTCCCCAGGTATGGAGCACGCCGAGGAATCCGATGTCGGCTCCCAGGTGCTTGGGATCGCGAGCCAGTTCGAGCATGGTCGCGGAACTGGTGCGGTAGAGCAGGTCGTAGAGCAGCCGCTTGTTCTGGAGGGCAAGAGCGGAGAGCGAATGCGGCAGCGTGAAGACGACGTGGAAGTACGGGACGGGCAACAGTTCAGCCGAGCGCGCAGTCAGCCATTTTGCGCGCGCGTTCCCCTGGCATTTTGGGCAATGCCGGTTACGGCATGAGTTGAATGAGATGGCCTGATGGCCGCAGCGGACACACCGATCGCGATGACCGCCCAGCGCCGCGGTGCGGCAGCGGACGAGGGCATCGAGCACCTTGCGATGCGGCCATGCAAGATGCGACTGCTGCTTTTCCCAGAAGCTGTTGCCCGTTCGACGGACGATGTCGGCCACCTCGAGGGTGGGCCGGCTCATCGCCTGATCTTCCTCCTGGAGCGCTTGACCTCGTCAGGGCTGGACACCTCGATCGCTTCGAGCGGACTGGGGATCGCCTGCAGATGGCGCCGGGACAGGTGCAGATAGACAGTGGTATGGGCGAGCTTGGCATGACCGAGAAGAACCTGGATGGTGCGCAGGTCGGCGCCGGCTTCCAGCATGTGCGTGGCGAAGCAATGCCTCAGCGAATGCGGAGATACATGCTTGGTGATTCCGGCACGCTTGGCGGCCTCGTTCACCGCCTGCCAGACGATCTTCTCTGTGATGGGAACGTCGGCCCGCCAGCCCTTCACCGTCCCTGGGAACAGGTAAGTCTTGGGCTTCATCCAGCGCCAGTACTCGCGCAGTGTCTCCAGCAGCTTCGGAGTCAGCATTACATCGCGATCACGGCCACCCTTGCCCTGGCGCACATGGATGACCATGCGCTTGCTGTCGATATCGGAGACCTTGAGGTGGCACATCTCCGCCCGGCGCAGTCCGGTTGCGTACAGCATCATCATCATGGTGCGATGCGTCAGGTTCCCGGCCGAATCGATGAGCCGGGCCACCTCCTGCTGGTCAAGTATGGTGGGCAGCCGCCTCTGGCGCTTGGGAAATGGAATGTGATCGGGAAGATAGGCCCGGCGCAACGTCTTGACGAAGAGAAAACGCAATGCGGCAGTGCGGCCTTCGATGGTCCCGGGTGAAAGCTTGCGTTCGCGAAACAGATACGCTTGGTACCGGCGGATATGGTCCGGGCCAAGCCGTTCCGGTGAACGATGGAAGTACTTCGCAAAGTCCTCCACCGCGTGGATATAGGAACGAGTGGTGCTCTGAGAGTAGTTGCGACGCTGAAGTTCATCCAGCATCAACTGCCGAAGATGGGTCACGGTAAACCTCCTGTGACCCAAACCTTAAACCGGCGACAAAACTACTCGAAGGCCGACGCCGCAGCGTCCGTCGCGCCAGCGACTTAGTCCAAACGCCCAAGGTTCCTTTCATTGCCTCGTCAAAGCATCTCTCCATCAAAAGCCAGGCTTGCCGAATATCCAGCAAACTGCTTCGCAAAAACTGACGCGAGCCGTCCAGGTTGCCAGTGTCAATGCCCCTTTATTCCAATCCCGCCGTAACCTCCTCATTCCAGACGAAAGATTCTCGCGTCGCTTTTGCAGGTAATTTTCTTTGTCTGGAGCACAATGGAGTTACCAAGCGCGATGGCATCGGATGACTTACATTCCGGAAATCTCAAAACGCCGCCACAAATGCGGCATGCGCACAACAAGTCCACTGAAAATGCAGCACGCAACTCCTTTGCTATGAAACCTCTACAGCTAAACTCAATCATCCCGATCCTTTGGCGACGCCTCTCCCGGTAAGCTCGTGAAAATAAATAACTAGCTCTAAGAGACCCCATAATAGGGGGGTGGGGATTCCGCAACCAGACGGTTGCATCCCGTTTCCTCACGAGGCAGATTGATATATCGTTAGCTGATCCGAACGACTGGAAGGACAACATGAGCCATCCCGACACCGCAACCCCAGCGGCCGTCCATCTCGATACCATCGGCCAGATCGCCATCACTGTCGATGATCTCGCCCGCGCCAGGGACTTCTACCAGAACACCCTGGGCATGAAGTTCCTCTTCGCCGCCGGACGTCTCGCCTTCTTCCAGTGCGGTAGCATCCGCCTCATGCTCACCACGCCTGAGAAGCCGGAACCACGCGGCGGCACCATCCTCTACTACAAAGTCGACGACATTCACGTCGCCTGCGCTGCAATCAAGGCCCGCGGCATCGCGCTCCTCGAAGACCCGCACCTCATCGCCAGAATGCCCGACCATGACCTGTGGATGGCGTCGCTCAAAGACCCCGCAGACAACATCCTCGGCATCATGTGCGAAGTCCGTACCTAGCGCACAAAAGAGTTTTGAAAGGGCACGACTTTAGCCGTGCCGTAACCGCCAGAAAACATCAGAGGGCCTTTAGCCTTGCGCACTAACGATCCTCCAGCGCAAGTACCGCATAGCTCGTCGCCGCATCGCTCATAAACATCCCTGCATCCGATTTCGGATCGCGGTTCTTGTTTAGCGACCACGCCGGCCACGCTCCGGTGTTTTTATCCTGATTGGCTTCAAGCCATGCAAGGCCACGCGCTACGTGCGGCTTCTTGTCCCCTGTTACCAGGCTCTCTTCAAGCACGAGCACCGCAAGTCCCGTCGCGTACCCATCCGATCGCGTTTCCAGCGGCGTGCCGTCCCGGCGCTTCCATGTCCCAAGATCCGTCAAACTCCAGCCCCCGTCCGGGTGCTGCAGCGCGTCCACTTGATCCACAAGCGCACGCATCTGGTCCAGCGTCAACAGGCCGGGAACATACTTCGCAGCCCACAACGCGACCATCTTGTTCACCAGTGGCTGTGCATCGTAGTGGCTCTGCAGATAGCCGCGCAACAAGGCCACGTTCGCCGAAATCTTCTTGTCGTTCCTGTACCCCTCGGGTGCGCTCCCCACTGCCATCGCCATCAACGCGGCCCAATGGTACTGCGATTCCTTTGACTCCCAGGGAGTGTAATCGAAGTTCTGCCAAACCCACGCGCCCGCATCCGGCCCAGACTTCGACTGCAGTTCCCATGCATTGTCGAACGCCATCCGCGTCCGTTCGCTCAGATGCTCCTTCGGCGCGTCGTAACAAGCAAGAATGATGGCATTCAGCACGGCCTCCGCATTGCGCGACTCCACTTCCTTTCCCGCGCCGGAAACCGCATCGCTGTAGAAAGGCTGCACAATCTTCCAGTCGCGAACCCGCTTCTCCACGCTCGCCAGCATCACGAGCTCCTGCTCTGAAGGTTCACGCTCGCCCGATCGGCCGCGCAGCACTGGGCGTGCCATCGCGTAAGTCGCCTGCGTATGGCAACTCACGCACAGCGTGCCATGATCCTTTTGCGCACGCTTCCACCCTTGCCACCACGTCTCTCTGCTATCGAGATACTGCGTAGCAGCCGCAGGATTCCAGCCAGGAGCCGTAACCGCGGGCTTGTCTGAAGCCTGCACATTCCCTCCCGGCACACGCATCACGCAGACACAGAACGCAACGCTCGCCGCGGCGACCAGCCTGGCCCCACCCCGCAGGAGTTTGTTTGTCATGCTCTCGACCTCCGAATCATTACCCTGACCGTTCCGCTTCGGACGCTTCTACTGCCAGCATACGTCGGCCCGTTCCAACGCCGCATAACTTTCCACAACCCTCCGCGGTTCAAAGGATGTTCCTTCACCGTTAACCGCGATCCTGCAAATGCACAGGCTCGCGCGTTATCCTCACTGCATGGTGCGGTTCACGGTACTGGCGTCGGGATCTAAGGGTAACTGCACGGTTGTCACCGGCGGCAATACCCGAATCCTGGTTGATGCCGGCCTTAGCTGCCGCGAACTCTTCCGGCGCATGCGCCTGGTCGATGAAGATCCCGCCACGCTCGATGCAATCATCATCACCCACGAGCACTCCGACCACGTTGCAGGCCTTGCCGTCACCGCCCGCAAACTTGGCATCCCGGTCTACTTCACCGAGGGCACACACCGCGCCTGGGTACGTTGGCTTTCGCCCCGCAAGCAGATGACCTACACGCAATGGTTGGAGCAATGCCGCAAACAGGCCGCAGCGCGCATGGCCGAAGCCGATGCTGTCACATTGGAAGAATGCGATCCAGAAGACGTCGAATCATGCGCGGATCCGGCACCCGCCGAAATCCCTGAGCCGACTCCAGTAAAAGCTGCCCCCGCAAAAGATCCTACCGCGCTGCCTTCACTCCAGTATTTCCAGGCTGGCAAGCCGCTCCAGATCGGCGACATCTCCGTCAGCCCGTTCACGATTCCCCATGACGCTGCGGACCCCGTCGGCTTCGTGTTCCAGGCAGAAGGCGTCCGCATGGCCGTCGCAACCGACCTCGGCTACATACCTCCCAACGTCAAAGCCCAGCTGAAGAGGGTTGATCTTCTGCTCCTTGAGTCCAATCACGACCTGGAGATGCTCCGCGACGGCCCCTACCCCTGGTCAGTCAAACAACGCGTCCTATCCCGCGTTGGCCACCTCTCCAACGAGGCCGCCGCCACTTTCCTCGAATCCGAGTACGACGGTCAAGCCTCCTACGTCATCCTTGGGCATCTCTCTGAAAGCAATAACCTTCCCGAGCTTGCGCGCATTGCAGCCGAGCGTGCCCTCAACGGACGAGCCAGTTTGTTAGCAAACCGGCTGTTGCTGGCAGAGCAACATGAACCCATGTCAACTATTTGTTTTTGATGAAACTCGATTACAATCGTAAGAGGGAGTAATGGGCCCTTGCTGAGGGTTCCTCCTAATCTCTGCGACGTAAGTTTTGTCTTATCAGAAGGCTTTTAGTAATCCTGCATCATTCGGTACCCGTAAGGCATCCAATGGTGCGAACGGTTTTCGCGTTCTCCCGTGCAAAGCGCGACAACTTCCAGAATCTGCACAGAGCGAGTCTGAAGTCTATGGCGAAAACTCCATGTACCGACCGCGTTGTGGGCGCTATTCTTGCCAGCTGGCGGTATGACATCTCAGGGATTTCCCCAGAAATGCGCAGGGATTATGAGCAGCATTTCGCGGATTGCAGCCGCTGCCGCGCTCGCCTCAAATTCCACCGCAGTCTCGACGTATCTCTCGTGGTTCTCACGTCTCTGTCGGTTTTCTTCTCCCTCTTTGCGCTCGCAGTCCTAAAGCACATCAAGCCACTGGAGCACGTAGCATTTAACGTGCTTGGTCTCGACAAGTTCGATACTTATCACATGCTGGTGTCAGCGGCGGTCGCCGGAGTCTGCTTCTCGGTAATTGCGTTTGTGTTGGTGCTCACCGCAACTCCCGTCCCGTCGTATCTTGGAGGAATCGCCGCCGAACGCGCCCGCATCCTCGAACAGCGGCTACCTGAGGCCTTCGAACGCCTCCCCAACGCCATCAAATCCCTGCGTCCCCGCTAAACCGACCCCCGCTCCAAAATCAAAATGCCTCCCAAGCGGGAGGCATTCTCTTTTAGGGCCCCCTTCATCGCGACATATGAAACCATTTGCGCAACAGAAAATATTCGTTGATCGGTTGATCGTCAGTGAGTTCCGGCACATTTGGATTCCGCTGAATCAATCTCTCAAGCGGGACTTCTCTTTCGAGCACAAGATTGAATTCCTTCTCAGCATTGGCAGCAGGTCCCCACTCAACAAAGTCTGAAGCTGCCGCAAGCGGCATCCGCGACGCGAGATCCGCGGCCGAAAGAGCTGGCAGCGGCTTCATACTGGCCAGATAGTGAATTCCGAAGCTACCTTCGTAGGATCCAAACGCTCGGACATAAGGAAACGATTGCATCAGAGTTCTGGTAACAGAAGCCTCACTTGCATCGTCGCCAGTCGAAGATGGGTACCAGGTCTGAAAGATGCCGTCGGGACTGAGATGTCGTTTGATCACTTCGTAAAACTCGCGCGAGTACAGCAGGCTTGAACCAGGTGCGGCCACCGGAGGCGGTGGGTCCACTACAATCACATCGAAATGCTCATTTGACCCATCCAAAAATCTCCGGCCGTCATCGATCACGATCTTCGCAAGCGGCGATTTTTCAACTTCAGGAGCATCTGCGTGAAAATAATTGAACAGCTTCGGAACACTTGGAATCAGATCAACAGCTGTCGTCGGAATACCCCAGGAAAGCATTGAGCGAAAGGTCGTGCCCATTCCAAAACAGATCACGAGTCCGTTCTTGGGACGGCGGCTCATCCACGCGAGAGGCAGATGCGCGATATACTTTGTGATTGGAGTCATAAGCGTCATTCCATTTCCATTCACAAACAATCGCCGTTGCCATCCGTTGCCGGTTGCCATCACTGTTGCCGCATAATCTCTACGCACATCGCGTTGCTTGAATATGGTCTCGTAGTCGTCGCTTAGGCTGACCACCAATATTGCGATTCCGAAGGCAAGAATAAACGTGGACTTTGGGTGGCCTAATGCCTTCAATTGCTCGCCTGCAGAAGCTTTCCGAAACGCAATTACGCCTGCAATCGCAAAAAGAGGAATTGACAGCGCAAAGGTGGACCAGCGCTCACCCAGCCACGGTTCTAACCAGAAGCCGGCAATGAGAGGTCCCACTATGCAGCCAAGGATGTTAAAGGCGTAAGCGGTTCCGGCACGATCTGCTTCTCCTCCTGACCACGAATCCACCAGCAGCGGCGTCAAAAAACCCGTCAGCGCGCAGAACAGAAGGATTGACAAAATACGCACTGCATTGAATTCATTTGGAAGAAATCGTGGACTGGCGACTGCGACCGGAATCAATATAGAAAGGGCAAGCACGGTCCATGTCTTCCCGCTTTGATTCAGCTGATGCGTTTCCGCCCAGCGCCTGTAATCACGTGCCCCCACCGCCGTACCGAATAGGTAGGTGGCCAAAATTGCGGCGAATGCATAAACGAAATTGCCAAGATATGGAGTGAACTGCCGGATCCACACTACCTCCACTCCCATGCTCACCAAGCCGGTTGTAAACAGGAGAATTGGAATCAGGGATTTCGGAAGTTGATACAGGCTGATCTCCCTTGCTCGTTTCTCACTCTTCAAGGATTCGAAGGACGATGAAGAGATCATCCGAATGCTTATCCTGAGCGCGAGCAGAGCAATCAAAGCGTTGAGGACAGCGGCGACATAGAGTGTCCGCTGGAACCCCAGCAATTCAATAATTACAAACGCCGACATTAGAGTGCCAAGCAGCGCTCCAATGACATTGGCAACGTAAAGATAACTGAAAGAACGATCCGACGCGGCTCCGCTGTCCTGCCGAATCACAGTCATCAAAAGCGGATAAGTCGCTCCTAGAAAGGTGCACCAGGGCACAAGTGTGATCGCAATCCAAACGCCCGCGATAACATAATAGCTCCCTGATTGCCAGGTTCCGAAACTGCCCATGTGCAGCATAAGTTGGCGTCCCAGCCTGAGTTCCTTCGGCACCATGAGTGCCGAACATCCAATGAGGAGCTCTGCAATGGCATAGAAGCGCAGTCCCCGCCTTCCATTGGCTTTCAAGAGCGTGAGGGTAAGAGCCCCAGCGCCCCATGCTCCTAAGCCCATTCCGGCCATGAAAAGCGACAAAACAATTGAAACGAGTGCCGTCGTTACGCCGAAACTTGCCATCGCTAGTCGGACCCAGATAACTTCATATACCAGGCCGCAAAATCCCGAAATAACAAAAAACACAAAGTACCATTTCATGTCCGATACTGTGGGACTTGAAGGCTCGGCGGGAGACGCTATTCTCGGCAAGGATAAAATCGACATGAATGTCCTCTGAACGATACTCGGTCGGACTGAGAAATGGCTTCTCTCCATGGTATGCCACCAATTGCACCTGAAAACCGAACAACTTGCCCCGAAGTAACATATAAACCTCAGTCCCAGCCTCTGAATCCCCTAAGACTGAAAGGCGAAGCTCTCAGGCTTCGCCCTCTGCAGACTGATCTCAAGCGCCAAGACTATTTCGCGATCGGTACCCGCAGATCGCCCCCCGTCATCTCCTTCGGCAATCCAAGATGCAGCAGGTTCAGCAGCGTCGGCGAAATATCCCGCAGCGACCCATCCGGCCTCAGCAGATAATTCGGACCGTCTTCAGCGACGTAAATCATCGGCACTGGATTGGTAGTATGCGCCGTGTGAGGCCCGCCGGTCACCGGGTCGACCATCATCTCCGCATTGCCATGATCTGCCGTGATCAGCCAGCTTCCATTCTTCTCCTTGATCGCCTTGTAAATGCGCCCGAGCTGCGCGTCCACGGCCTCGCACGCGCGGATCGTCGGCTCCAGCTTGCCCGAGTGGCCCACCATGTCTGCATTCGCAAAGTTCGCCACCACCAGGTCAAACGCGGTGTCATCAATCGCCTTCACGATCGTGTCGCCAATCGCCTCGGCCTTCATCTCCGGCGCCAGGTCATACGTGGCCACCTTCAGCGAGGGAATCATCGTGCGATCCTCACCCGGAAACGGCTTCTCGATCCCGCCATTGAAAAAGTACGTCACATGCGCAAACTTCTCCGTCTCCGCCACGCGCAGATTGCGCAGATTGTGCGCCGAAAGAATATTCGCCAGGATGTTGTCCATCGACTCCGGCAAAATAATCATCGGCAGCGCATACAGCTTGTCGTACTGCGTCATGCACAGGTAGTGCAGGTTCTTCGGAATCTCGCTGCGCGGAATCGTCTCATCCAGCGATTCCCATCCCTCCAGATTCTGTCCGCCATCCTTGTTCAACCCACTCTCACGCGCCAGCACCCGCGTAATCTGCCGCGCCCGATCGGCACGATAGTTGAAATTGATGCAGACATCTTCATCGCGAATCTGCCCCACCGGCTTCCCTGCCGCATCCACCACCACAAACGGAATCACGAACTCATCGGTCACGCCGTTGTTGTAGCTTTCTTTGAGCCGCGCCACCGGGTCCGGATACGCCCCGCCCTCGGCCTTGCCGTTCACCATCGCATCGAAAGCCTTGCGCTCGCGCTCCCAGCGCTTGTCGCGATCCATCGCGTAGTAGCGCCCATTGATCGAGGCCACCTTCCCTACGCCGTACTCCCGCATCTTCTGCTCAAGCTTCGCAATGTATCCCGCGCCGGAATCAGGTGCCGTGTCGCGCCCATCCATGAACGCGTGCACAAACACGTTGGGCAGTCCGTACTCCCGCGCCGTGCGCAACAGCGCATAAAGGTGCTCCTGGTGCGAGTGCACTCCCCCATCCGAGACTAGCCCGAACAGGTGCAGCGCGTGCCGCCCGTCTCGCGCCTTCTGCATCGCCTTCACAATCTCCGGCTCCTTCGAGAATTGTCCCGAAGCAATCAGCGCATCGATGCGCGTAATGTCCATCTGCACAATGCGCCCCGCGCCGATATTCAGATGGCCTACTTCGCTGTTCCCCATCTGCCCATCCGGCAACCCCACAAAATGATCCGAAGCTTGGATCAGCGTATTCGGAAACTCACGCAGCAGCTTGTCATAGTTAGGCTTGCGCGCCAGCGCAATCGCATTGTTGGCGGTTTCCGCGCGATATCCCCATCCATCGAGGATGGTCAGTACAAGAGGATGTTTGCTTGAAGCCACGAAGAAGATACCTCGTAATCGAGCGATTTACTTGATATCAGGATAAATGCTCGACATCTCCCGCCGCGTGGCACCCATCACATCGCGGCACACAATGCAGAACCGAACACGGAGGGAGCAGCAGCCTTCAGGCTGCTTGACCGCATTCGCAGAGAGCGCCAGGCCTTTAGGCCTGGATTTTTGATGTAATTGCCACAACCCAGGGTCTTGTCACCAAGCAGGAGTTGGCATCAAGCGACAGTTGGCATAAAGCGGGTCTTGTCATCAAGCGGCAGTTGTCATAAAGCGGGAGTATCAGGCGGGAGTTGTCATCTTGAGCGGACCCTGAGTACAGCGAAGGGGGAGTCGAAAGATCTGCGGTTGTCTTTGTGAATTTGCGGTGAGCACAAATGCCAATACTTCCGGTCAGGCGGTCACTCGCCCGCGATCAATACCAGCGGCAAGGCATCCTCAGAAAGAAAGAAGTGGCCCGGGTAAAACTCAACATGCAGGTGATTCCGCGTCTGACGAACTTTCTCTGCTTGCGCATCCACAAGCCATTCGATATTCGCTGAAAAGAGGTCTAGTTTCTCCCTTGCACCGCATATAAACAGCTGCTGGTCCGCTTCCCATATCCTTAGCAAGTTCGGCTCAACCGTAATAACCAACTCTTTGAGGTAGCGAAGCCCACGCTCGTCGGTACGGGCTGGAACCAACAACGGGATGCGGCGAAGACTCTCACATCCCTTTATGACTCGGGCCAGTTCCATTAAATCTGTTCGAGTTCCTTCGACTTCAACACCGGAACTGTCAAAAAGAGCAAATAGCATCACACGATCCTAGCAAGCGAAGCGCGCCGTTCTGGACTGTAGTGGCAAAACCGGAAGTAGCCAGAATTGCGACCGAAGCCGTCTAGAAGCCCCCCACCGACCTCTGCGCCGCGCGCACCCCACGCTTCCGCGTTCCCCGATTCTTAGCCCGGACTCTCGTCGTTGTTCGAGCCATATGCCGTCGCGCAATCCCTCGCCTCATCCGCGCATCCGGCAACGGTGGCAGCCCCGCAAGCGCCAACAACCCATTATTCGAAGCCTTGAAAAGATTGAACCCCGGCATCCATCCGCCGGGCCGTCCTTCCGTCATCGCCACAAACAATGCAGTATGGCTTGCAGGATGAATCGCAATATATGTCGTAAACCCCGCTCCGCCTCCAGTCTTCTCAATGATGTGCGAAACATCCTCGTTCCCGCCTACATGCATCCATCCCAGCCCGATCCCGCTCGGTCTCCCCGCGTGGTCCAACCCGTACTGGCCTTTCAGGCTTGCAGGCTGCAGATACACGCCGAGCGCATTGTCACCCTTCGACTCTGTTCGCGTGCTCTCGCCCACCAGGTACCTCAAAAACTTCACCATATCCGCCGGCGTCGAATACAGCCCGCTGCTTCCCTCCGTATTCGCCGTGATGGTGCACGGTCCCTCCTCGTGCGCGCCCGTCATCAGCCGTTCACACTGTTCGGAGTTCGGATAGAAAGTTGTGTTCCACATTCCCAGCGGCTTCAGCGTGCGCGTATCCAGCAGCGCGGCATACGGCGTATGCGAAGCCTCCGCCAGCGCATCGCTCAACAGATCGAACCCCACGTTGGAGTAGAACGCCTTCGTTCCCGGAGTGAACTTCAGTTGCTCGCTCGCAAGCCAGTGCCACCGCGTCTCGTAGTCGGGATAGGAAAAGTGCGGTGTCCGTCGCGGCGCCGTTCCAATCTCACGATCCAGTCCCGCCGTATGTGTCGCCAGATCCTCCAGCGTGATCGGCGCATCTTTCTCCGGCACAACCGCTCCCTCCGGCGCATATTTCTTCAGCGGATCGTCCAGACGAACCTTCCCATCAGCCACAAGCTTCGCCATCAGATCCGCGGTAAAGATTTTCGTCAGCGAGCAGAGCCGAACCTCTGTATTCATCGTCGGAGCTTCGTGCGATCCCGGCACCGCTTCTCCGTAGCCCTTGAAATACATCTGGTCGCCGCGCACCACCACCAGCACCAGCCCCGTGGCCCTCGAGTTCGCGTAGAGATCGGCGCCCAGCGTCTCCGCTTCTTTCAAATCGTGCAAGGTCATCACAGGCGCCGTCTGCGCCGCGACTGGCAGCAGACTCAACAGGAAAAGGAAAGCCATAACAAAGCGCATTGTTTTTAGTGTAGGCCCGGCCCCCGACCTGCCGTCCATATCCCAAAAGTCAGGTATCAAAACAGCAAATCGTGCCTGCCATCCCGCTGGATCCAGGACGGAAAGCACGATCTGCAGTGAATACTTTGTACTTGCGAATTTAGTCTTCGTAGTTCAGCGCTTCCAGCCCAAGATAAACTGCACCCGCTCCCAATTCTTCCTCGATGCGCAGCAACTGGTTGTACTTGGCAATGCGATCCGTGCGGCTCACCGAGCCGGTCTTGATCTGGCCCACACCCGTCGCCACCGCGAGATCCGCAATAAACGTATCCTCGCTCTCGCCCGAACGGTGCGACATCACCGACGTGTACCCGTAGCGCCGGCCAAGTTCGATCGTCTCCAGCGTCTCCGTTAGTGTGCCGATCTGGTTCACCTTGATCAAAATCGAATTGCCGACGCCTTCTTCAATCCCGCGCTGCAAACGCTTCACATTGGTGACGAAGATATCGTCGCCCACCAGTTGAATGCGGCCGCCCAGCTTGTCGGTCAGAATCTTCCAGCCTTCCCAGTCGTCTTCGGCCAGGCCATCTTCCAGCGAAACGATCGGATACTGCTGCACCCAACTGTCATAAAAACTGACCATCTCTTCGCTGCTCAGTTCGCGCTTGTCACTCTTTTTGAAGATGTACTTGTTCTTTTCCTTGTCGTAGAATTCCGAGGACGCCGGATCGAGCGCAATCGCAATCTGCTCGCCCGGCTTGTAACCGGCCTGCGTGATCGCTTCGAGAATCAGTTCAATCGCTTCGCTGTTTGACTTCAACGAAGGAGCAAACCCACCCTCATCGCCCACCGCCGTGTTGTATCCCTTCTTCTTCAACACGCTCTTCAACGTATGGAATGTCTCCGCTGCCCAACGCAGTGCGTCCGAAAAACGCTCCGCGCCCACCGGCATGATCATGAACTCCTGAAAATCCACATTCGAGTCGGCATGAGCTCCGCCGTTCAACACGTTTAGCATCGGCGTCGGCAGCACGCACGCATTCACTCCACCCAGGTACCGGTACAGCGGAATCTCCAGCGTCTGCGCCGTTGCCCGTGCCGCAGCCAGCGATACGGCAAGAATGGCGTTCGCTCCCAATTTGCCCTTGTTGGCCGTACCGTCCAGCGCGATCATCGTCTGATCGATCAGCCGCTGATTCGATGCATCCATCCCTTCCAGCTCGGGTGCGATCACGGTTTCAATATTGGCCACGGCCTGCAACACGCCCTTGCCCATATAGTGACTCTTGTCGCCGTCCCGAAGCTCAACGGCCTCATGCTCTCCAGTGGAAGCACCCGAAGGCACAATGGCGCGGCCCAGCGCGCCACTTTCCAGAATTACGTCAGCTTCCACGGTTGGATTTCCACGCGAATCAAGTACTTCGCGGGCGCGAATCGCAACAATCTCTGTCATTTCTGTCCTCGCTATACGGTGCTGCAGCCGGTCATTCAGTTTGGGACGGCGATCCACGGCAACGGCTTCTCCGGCAGCGCTCTGAATTGTTTCCAGAAGCTCGTGCACGTGCTTCAATTCCCCTCCGTCCGCGCATAAAAGCGTGTAATAAATTGAAAAAGGTTCAGCTCGGATTCTAACAAACACACCTTGAACACCTCGTGTGGCCGCGGTCACAGTCCGTAAACGGTTGCTACGCTGCAAGATCTGAATACATGTTGCCTCTGTTGATTCGTATTGCCAAAGGCACACCGCGCCCTGCGCAGTGCTGCACCGGCAACAAGCGCAAGCTAGCATTTATCTGGCGCAATTTCTGCCGTACCCGTCGCCGCACTTCGCGTCTTGAGAACTTTTTCCCGCAGCGCGGGTCTATATAAGCAGGGGGATTACCGCCTGCATCACATCAGAGGGGGATTTCGGATGAATCGGCCGATTCTTGCATGTGCATTCTTCGCGTTGGCAACCACAGCCCTCGTGGCTCAGCAATCAAGTCAGACCAATCCCTACGAGGGAACCTCCAATCCGCCTCCTGACGACACCATTACCACCAGTGAGCAGCCTGTTCCCATCCCCAAGCCGCCCGCAGGCCACCCCATGCAGCAGGCGCCTGCAACTCAGCTGGCTCCGCAGGCCATGAACGGGTCAAACACTGGTCCCGTGCCCCAAACTTATGGCGACGCCACTGATGAGGGCATTGTCGGAGTCGCGCCTTCAGCTCCGGGATTGGTATCGCGCGCCGCGTCCACTGATCCTGATGGCGATATTGTCCATCCCGCACCGCTTCCTCCGGGAACGCTGGGAGAGGGCACCCTCATCCGGGTACAGCTAATCAGCGAAATCTCAAGCGCATTGTCTGAACAGGGCGAGCCTTTCCGCAGCCGCGTGGCAACCGATGTACTGCAGGACGGCCGAGTCGTGATCCCCGCTGGCGCCGAGATCGACGGCAAAGTCGCCCAGGTCTCCACCGGCCACTTCGCCGGACACGGTTCCCTCCTTCTCGAGCCGGAGACCGTCACCCTTGAAAACGGCAGCAGATATCAACTTCATGCCATGGTCTCCTCCACTCCCGGCTCCAACCTCAAGGTCGGATCAGAAGGCGTCCTCACACCCGGCGCGCGCCTGAAAAAAGATGGCTATGAATACGCTGGGGTAGGCGGCGGCGGCATGATCGTTGGCGCTGCTCTCGGCGGCCCCGTTGGCATGCTCGCCGGCGGCATCATCGGAGCAGGCGTAGTGACCACGCACCTCCTCGTCAACCATCCCCAGGCTAACCTTCAAACCGGATCCTACCTGATGCTCACCGTCACCGAGCAGGTGCGGCTCGTACCTGAAGGATCCCAGGGCAATTGATTTTTCAGATCTGGTCGGGTAACTCTGCGGCGCGGCTTCGGTCGCGCCGCTCTGATTGAGCCCCAAGCAGCAAAACTGGTCGCATCAATCGCCCTTCGAATCGCAGCCCCTGAAACATACCGACGCCACTACCCTCCGCTTTCGGTTCCCAGTTTCGACTCCAGAGGCAGCCACATCGAGAACGTGGTTCCGCTGCGCTCGGCCGACCGCTGGCTGCGCACACAGATCGTTGCCCGGTGCTTTCTTAGAATCTCCCGGCTCACCCAGAGTCCCAACCCAGTTCCGTTGTCGCCCTTCGTCGTAAAGAACGGTTCAAATAGTCGCTGCCGCGTGGTCTTGTCCATTCCAGCCCCGCTGTCGGCAATGGTCACCCGCACGCCCCGTTCTCTGCTCTGCGGATGTCGCGCATCCCGCGTCCGCATCACAACCCTGCCGCCCCGTTTCGATGCGTCAAACGAGTTGCCGATCAGGTTCGCGAACACTTGCCGCAACTCCGGACCAAAACAAAAAACACTCTCCGCGTCCCGGTAATCGCGAAGAATCTCGATCCCTGCATCCCTCATGCGGGCCTGGTAAATTGCAACCGAACCCTCCAGCAACTCCGATACCTTCTCTCGTGACGCCCCATCCGTCTGGCGATTGAACCGCAGCGTATGCGTGACAATATGAGACACGCGCGCCAGCTCCTGCTGCGCCGCCTCCCCAAACGCCCTCACCATTTCCTCATTTGAGTTCTCTTTGATCAGGTACAGGAGGTTCGTCACTGCCTCGAGCGGGTTGTTGATCTCGTGCGAGATTGTCGCAGCGAGACGGCCAACGACCGCGAGCTTCTCGCTCCGAATCAGTGCCTCGCGCGTCTGCTTCAACGCGGTCACGTCCTGCGTCACGCCGTCAAAGCGGATCGCCTGCCCAGCCGCGTCGTAAGCCGTGCGTCCCGTCGCCCTGATCCACTTCTGCTTCCCTTCCTTCGAAACTGTGCGGTACTCGATATCGTATTGCGTATGGTTCGCAATCGACTCCTCAATGGCCCACCGTGTGCGCTCGCGATCCTCCGGATGCAGCATCTCGTAAAAAAGCCGAATGTCCACATCCGCATTCGCAGGCAGCCAGAAATGCTCCTTCACACGCTCGTCCCAGAAGAGCTTGTCGAAAGGCAGGTCGCAAAACCAGTAGCCAATGTCGCCCGCATCCGCCGCAAATTCAAATCGATCTCGCTGTTCACGCGCGATGCTTTCGGCTGCCCTGGCCTCTGTAATATCCAGCACCACTCCCACCAGCTGTGAACCTTTCCCCACGCGCCGGCCCTTGCTATAGAGCACCCTCTCCCCCCGCTCCGGGTGATTGTATCGGTACTCAATCTCCATGCTGCCGGTCCGCAGCGAATTCTTCATCATTCGACTGACGTTCACCCAGTCAGCCGGATGTACCCGCGATGACCATGTCTGGACTACCGCGTCCTCATCCATCTCCTCGCTTGTTCCGAACACACGATGCAGTTCCCGGGACAGAGCGCGTGTATTTGCTTCCCCGTCCCATTCCCATGTACCGATCTGCGCTGCTTCATGTGCCAGGATCAGTCGCTCTTTGCTGGCTTCAAGCGCCCGGCGTCCCTCCACGCGTTCCGTGCGATCCACAGCATGAATAAAGATGCCGTCGAGTCCGCCGCCTGCGTCCAGCACCGGCTTGCAAACAAAGTCGAAATACCGGTCCCTGAGCTCGCCGCTTTCATATTGCAGAAAGGGAATCTTGACTTCGCGTCCGCAGAACTCCTGCCCGGTCGCCACCACCCCGTCAAGGATCTCGAAGATACCTGTCCCTTCCAGTTCCGGAAGTCCCTCTCGAAAAGTGCATCCCAGAAGCTGTTCTTCCGAGTTTCGCCCCGCGACGCGTACGGCGAGGTCGTTCACATAGGAGCAGCGCAGCTCCGGTCCACTCAGAAAGGCGATCGCCGCCGGTGCGGACTTCAGCAATTCTTCAAACTGCGGCTGCCTCAGGCGCGGAACGGCTGGCACCGGTCTGCAGGGTCTCTCTTGGCCGTGCGCCTTACCTGGAATGGTTGCCATCTCGTTCAGCTCTCATCGTTCTATACCGGCAAAGCGCAAAGACTTACGCGCTCGCTTGCAATTGGCCTCTCCGGATTTCTTCAGAGAAAGGCGCCGCCAACTTTTATCCCCGTATGCACACTCTGAGTAAGAGCTAAGATGAGCCCCGCCGCGACAGGGTTGCTCCCCCCAAACTTGACCCGGCACAACGCGAGGGTCAACTGCTAAACTCCCATCTGCCTGGGAGGACTGCGCACGTGGCAGATAAATACGCGATCGTCGTCGTCGGAGCAGGAACTATGGGCTCGGGGATTGCCCATGTTTTTGCCGGGTCCGGCTTTCAAGTCACGCTTTGCGACGTTGAGCAGCGATTTCTCGACCGAGCCCTCGCCTCCATCCGCACCAACCTCGGTCGCGAGGCCGCTAAAGGCAAGCTCCCTGCATCCGAAATCGAGCCAACCCTCAACCGCATCCGCACCACCGTCAACATGGAATCCCTCTCCGGCGCAGAGATCGCCGTTGAAGCCGCCCCGGAACGCCTCGATCTGAAATCCGAAATCTTTCGAGCTCTCGACCGCATCCTGCCCGCGCATGCAATCCTCGCCACAAACACCTCGTCGATCTCGATCACGAAAATGGCCGCGCTCACCCGTCGCCCCGCGCAAGTCATCGGCATGCACTTCTTCAATCCTGTCCCCGTCATGGCTCTCGTCGAAGTAGTCCGCGGCATGGCAACCAGTGACGCCACCTTCGCCGCGGTCCGCGACCTCGCCGTAAAACTCGGCAAGACGCCCGTCGAGGTCAATGATGCCCCAGGCTTTGTATCCAACCGCGTCCTGATGCCCCTGATCAACGAAGCCGCCTACGCCGTCATGGAAGGCGTCGCCACCCCTGAAGCCATCGACCAGGTCTTTAAGCTCGGCATGGCGCACCCCATGGGCCCCCTCACCCTCGCCGACTTCATCGGCATCGATGTCTGCGTCGATATTCTGCGCGTCCTCCAGGATGGCTTCGGCGACCCCAAATACCGCCCCTGTCCGCTCCTCGTCCGCATGGTCGACGCCGGATGGCTCGGCCGCAAATCGGGCCGCGGCTTCTTCACCTACGCCAAATAGCAATGACGACTCCCGACCAACTCGCCTCGGCACTGCCCTTCCTGCTCAGCACCGTCATCTCAAATAACACTGTCATCTCAATCAGCACTGTCATTCCGAGCGACCAACGGGAGCCGAGGAACCTGCAGTTGCTCTTCGCCTCACTGCCACACCCTCTGGGTGCCCCATCCATTCGGATGCTTTTGCCGAATGGGTGGGAAACCACGAGCCTAACCATCTCCACTGTCATTCCGAGCGACCAACGGGAGCCGAGGAACCTGCAGTTGCTCTTTTAGCGCAGCATCAAACACGTTGAACCAGCATTCGACTTTCGCACCACCCTCACAAGGAGATTCAACATGCGCGCGACCAATAAAATGGCAACACCTTGCATTCACCTTGCCCTCTTCGCATGTTTGCTCGCATCTCCCGGATCGGCCCAAACTCCCTCACCGCAGCAATCTCCGCGCCCCGCCTTCCCCATCCGCGATACCCACACCCCCGGCTACGTCTCCGCCACCCAGCTTCCCGACGGAGCCGTTCCTTCGCCCTCTGCCGACGGCAACTTCATCATCGGCCCCACTCATCCCCCCGCGCCTGAAACCACCACGCCCGAACTCACCAACGGCTCCGTCGTCGAATTCACCATGAACTCCGCCGACAGCAAGTACTACCCCGGCATCGCCCGCGACAAAGGCACCTTCGGCACTCCCGACCCCACCGACCCCGCCAGGCTCATCATCACCACGAGCCACCCGGCCCCCTACACCCGCAAAGTCGCTGTGTATGTCCCCAGGGAATACGTCCCCGGCAGCGAAGCCCCTTTCATCGTCGGAGCCGACGGCCCCGACCGCATGCTCTTCACCGCACTCGACAGCCTCATCGCCGAACACAAGCTCCCCGTCATGATCGCTATCTCCATCGGCAATGGCAGCGGCGATGCCCAGGGTAGCGAACGCGGCCTCGAATACGACACCATGTCCGGCAAGTACGCCGAGTTCGTCGAAAACGAGGTCCTGCCCCGCGTCGAATCCGAGGCCCACGTCAAGGTCACCCACAATCCCGATGGCCGTGCCACCATGGGCGGCAGCTCCGGTGGATCCTGCGCGCTCATCATGGCCTGGTACCACCCCGAGCTCTATCACCGCGTCCTCACCTACTCCGGAACCTACGTCAACCAGCAATGGCCCTACGACGCGAACACTCCCCATGGCGCATGGGAATTCCACGAACACCTGATTCCCCAAAGCAAACGCAAGCCGATCCGCCTCTGGATGGAAGTCGGCGATCGCGATCTCTACAATCCCAACGTCATGCGCGACAACATGCACGACTGGGTCGAAGCCAACGAGCGCATGGCCAAAGTGCTCGCCGCAAAAAAGTATCACTACCAGTTCGTCTTCGCTGAGAACGCGGGCCACGTCGATCACGCCGTCAAAGCCCAGACCCTCCCCGAAGCCCTCGAATACCTCTGGCAAGACTACAAACCTCTGCACAAGAATTGATCGCCCCGCGCAAACATAGTGTGAGCAGTGTGCAGGCTCGTGGAATCATGCGCAAAAAGAGAAAAGGCTTTGAACGCGACCGGATGCATCCTTGACGCACTCAACAGGCGAATAGCGCGAACAGAATACCGGCATCACTTAGCGCCGATCCTGATCCCATGCAATTTGTCCTGCTCATCTTCGCCGCTCTGACGATCGCTGGAGCCTATGCCGGCTGGCGAAAAAGTCCGCTCTATTCGCTTAAGGCCACTCTCAAACTCTTCGGTGCGTTTCTGCTCATCGTTGTTGTGGTAGTCGCCGTATCTCAGTTACTCCTCAACAGCAAAATCTTCCAATCGCAGATCGCACAGGGAATCGCGGCCTTCCTGTTCATCATTGTGGTCGGCAGCATCTCCAGCATTCTCATCGTTCGCATCACAGACTCCCATGTTGCCCAGCTGCCCCCATCAGCCAAGCTTGTCAGCTTCAATCGACACAAGGTCTACCGCTGGATCTGGCGCCTGGTAATCTTCCTGCTCATCAATGCAGCCGCTGCCCTCATCTTGCCCGCTTCCTTCACTTGGCTGCCCACCGGTCTCGGAGGATTCGTCCTCCTCCTGTGCGGTCCCATGTTATCCATCGGCTATATGATGGCGCGCCGAAACGATCGCGGCATGACCGCTGTCCTCGCCAACCCCTGGACGCATTGGCAATATTCCCCGGAGACATGGACGCGCTGGGCCCAGAACCAGCGCGACTGGGAAAAATCGCAGGAAGCGCCATTGCGCTGGAAACGTATGCCGCTTTTTGTCCTCTTTTGTGCCGGTCTTTTCTCGCTCGGCGCCCTCTTCTCCGGAGGGAGTTTCCAGGAAAACCTGTATATCATCGCCGCACTCACTGCCTTCGTACTGACCATCCTGCTCGTGGCTTTCTGGTTTCAGCACACAAATTTCGATCGCCGCTATCGACGGCTACTCACCGCGGCGCCTGAGGCTTGGTTCGGAGATGAAGGCCTGTTCTGCAATGGCGCCTATATGCCCTGGAATCTCTCAGGAAGATATCTGCTTAAAGCCACCGTTGCCAATGACTCGCCCGCGCACCTGACCCTGCTTTTCCAATCCTTCAACGGAACTGCCGCCGCATTGGTTACCCAGCGAATCCCCATTCCCCCAGAGCACATCTCCGATCTGCCACTCCTCCAACAGAAGCTCAAATCCTATTGCCCCACCGCCTCTGTCAGCCTGGTTACGAAATAGCGGAAATCGTCGCCTCGACAACCTTCGTGGATGACGCCATTCCCCGTCACCTGGTCGCTTCCTGATTGCTCCACGGAACGAACCAGGACTTTTCTTCCCCTCATGAAGCGTCCTCCTTCGCATTGGCGCGTACATTGCAGGAGATTTCTCATGCGCCCACACTTCGCCCATCGACTTGTCTGCTCCCTCGCTGCTCTCACCGTACTTGTGACTTCCTGTCCACTCATGCACGCTCAGACTCCTGGAACCAGATATCAAGATCCTCATGGCCGCTACTCGCTCAATGTGCCGAACGGATGGACTGCTGAACCGCAGGCGGATTCCGGCGTACTCCAGGTATCTTACGGACCCAATTGGGCGATGCTCCTCGCAGGCGGCGGCTCAGTTCCAGGCGACGTCAATCATCAGGTCACCCAGCAGATCGAGGCTCAGTTCAAGGATTTCAAATTGCTCAATGAAGGCGACCTCCAGATCAATGGCCGTCCTTCCCACGGCACCACCGCAACTGGAATTAACCCCAAGGGCGAGCGCGTCTCCGTCCTGGTGCTAAGCATCAATGCCGGCAGCGGACACTTCCTCACTATCATCTCGTCTTCCCCTAACGATCAGGCAAAGCAAGTCAATGCCACGATTATGCAGATGGCTAGGAGCATCCAGTTCTAAAGGAAGCGATGAAGTCCCTTCGATCAAAGCTTTCAGATTCATCGCTTTTTCGCCGGAATGTTTTGTCCACCCTGATGCAAAATAAGCGAGCCGGTCGCACCACTGGTATCCGGTACAAATTCGATCTCCGCGTTGACCTGCGCAATAAAGAAACGCGGATGCCCGTCTTTCACGCCCTGGTACATCATCGCAATCGCCGGCTGCCCCGTTCCCTGCCCCGTAAGGTGATCGCCGGCAATCGCGATGGTTAGCGAAAATGTCGGCGCGAGATCGTAGACACCCACAAACTTCGCCATCTCTTCCTTCGAGATCGGTACGGCCTTGTGTTCGTTCGCCAGCACCACAGGCTTGCCGAGCACAGTATCCATCAGCTGATCGCCCATTGCACCGGGTGCGCTGCCATTCACGTTGCTCAGGACAACAACGGCAATCTGTTTTTCCGGTGCGAACATCAGGTTGGTGTTGAATCCCTCGATACCGCCGCCGTGGCTGACAATGCGTACGCCGTCCCTGTTCTGTATGAAGACGCCCAGCCCATAGTCGCCCTTCCCCGGTGTCGTCATCAACTTCAGTGACTCCGCGTTCAGAATCTTGCCCCCGAACAGCCCGTGCTCCCATTTCAGCAGATCGCCGGTAGTCGAATAAATTGATCCCGCAGACCACGGAATAGTCATCGATTCGGACCGAGCCAATTCAATTCCATGCGCGCCTGGCCGATATCCTTCCGCCCGCTTCGGAAGTACAAGCTCGTCGCTATCCAGCCCGGAATCCTTCATCCCAAGCGGCTCGAAAATCCGCTCACGCAGAAGATCGCCATATTTCTTCCCACTCACCTTCTCGATCACCACACCAAGCACGATGAAGTTTGAATTGCTGTAATCGAATTTGCTTCCCGGTTCAAAGTCCAGCGGCTTGTCGCGAAACAGCGCAATTTCCTCTTGCTGCGTGTGCGGACTCATGCTCCAGGTTGGAAACTCCTTGAATCCCGTAAAGCTTGGAATGCCCGACGTATGCCCCAGCAGATTCGCCAGCGTAATCTTCGCCCACGCCGGCGGCGAGTCGGGTAAATATTTGCTGACAGGATCGTTGATATTGAGCTTCCCATCCTGCTGCAGCAGCAGAACGAGCGTCGCTGTGAACTGCTTGGTCAGCGATCCAAGACGGAACTTCGCTTCAGGCACATTCGGCACCTGCCACTCGAGACTCGCCATCCCGTATCCCTTGTCAAGCAGAACGTTGTCGCCCTCCACTACCAGAACCGTACCCATAAATGCGTTGTCCGGGGTGTAGGAGTTGGCGATCTGCTCTAGACGAGCTTTCGTGGCCGCCTCGTCTTTCCCCTGCGCACCGCTGTTGATCGTGCCGCCAAAGACAAGCACCAATGCGAATAAAGCAACAAACATCCGACGCACCATAAACTCTTCCTCTCTTGCTCAGTGAATAATTCCGTTTCTGAACCGGCCGCACCCAGGCCGCACTCAATGTCCGTGCGATTCTTACTCCTTATCCAACCGAAACGCCGCCGCCTGGAAATCCCCTTTGAAATCCTCACTCATCTCCAGCCCATGATTCATCCACCACGCTCCACTTGCCGTCATCAGGCTTCCCTTCTTCAATGCGCCCTCAATCGGCGTCAGCGCGTACTCCGCCTTCGGATCGAGCCCCTCCAGCTTCAGCAGCGGAAACCCGCGCCCCTCCTGCGTTGAATGGATAAACGCAAACACTACCGACTGGCTCTTGTCGTGATTCACCGTCTGCGTCGCCGAGAACTCGCTCCCGTTCCGCGGCGAAATCAGCCGGTACAGATCCCCCTGCACAATCGTCCTCTGCGCCTGGTGATACGCCGCGATCAGCCGCTTGGCCGTCGCCATCTCCTCGTCGTTCCACTTGCTGATGTTCGCGCCAATACCCAGCGAGCCCTGCATTGAGCTCAGCATCCGGTACTGCAGCGAAGTAACACGCCGTTGTCCCTCCAGCGTATGCGGCGAGTCCGTCACCCACGCCATCATGATCTGCGGCGTATACGCATAGGTGAACCCGTCCTGCTGCGTCAGTCGGTCAAACGGATCAGTATTGTCCGACGGCCAAACTTCATCCGCATACTGCAGAATTCCCAGGTCGACGCGTCCTCCACCCCCAGAACACGACTCCAACTCCACCTTCGGATGCCGCTTCTTCAACTCCGCAAAAATCGCGTACAGGTTTCGCGTGTACTCCACGTAAACTTTCTTCTGCTCCGCCGGCGGAAGCTGATCCCAGCCCGGCTCGCTCCAGTTCCGGTTGTAATCCCACTTCAGAAATGCAATATCGTTCTCCGTAAGCAGCTTGTCGAGGAATCCGAGAATGTAATCCCGCACATCCGGCCGCGCAAGGTTCAACACAAGCTGATTCCGCTGCTCCGACCGTGGCCTCCCCGGAAAATTAAGCACCCACTCCGGATGCTTCCGATACAAATCAGAGTCCGGATTCACCATCTCCGGCTCGACCCACAGCCCAAAATCCATCACCAGCGCATGCACCTTATCGATCAACGGCTTCAGCCCGTGCGGAAACTTCGTCGAGTTCACATACCAGTCGCCCAGCCCAGCGTGATCGTCCTTCCGCTGTCCAAACCACCCATCGTCCATCACAAACCGATCGACACCCAACTCCGCCGCCTTCTCCGCCAGCGCCTTCTGCCCGTCTTCGGTAACGTTGAACTCCGTCGCCTCCCACGAGTTGTAGATCACCGGCCGCGGCTTGGGAGCAGCATCCTCCCCTTCGCCCACTCGATGCGGTAGCACGTGCGCAATCTCGTAGTGATGCAAAATCCGCGAAGCCCCGCCCAGTCCATGCGCGCTATACCCGCCATAAAAAATGGGCGACTCCAGCTTCTCCCCCGGCTTCAGCACGTACCCAAAATCAAAAGGATTGAACCCACCCGTCACACGAACCCCGTCCAACTGGTCCTGCTCGACGGTGATCCTCCACGAACCACTCCACGCCAGCGCCCCAAACCACACCTCGCCGGCATTCTCATCCGGCCGGTCGCCCGCCTCAATCGCAAACCACGGGTTCGCCTGGTGCCCTGTCGACCCTCGACGGCTCTCAATCACGCGCGCTCCAGGATGCAGCGTCTCCTGCGTCAGCGTCCACTCGCCCGCCCATCGCCCGGTCAGATAATTCAGCGTGTAATGCGCCGCCGGCAGAGCCCACGACGCCGCAGCCGCCTGCTCAATCGTGATCGGTTGCGCCTCCTTGTTCTCAATCGTCGCCGACCGCGCCAGAATCCCGCTCCCTGCATCCATCGAGTAGTGCAGCGTCACGAAAACCTGCCGTTTGATGTCCTTGAGAACAATATTGAAACCATCCGATGTGCTCTCATGCCGCTCGTAATGCAGCACCAGGTCGCGATTCCCATCCGCAAACGTCACCTTCAGCGCCGGCTCCACAAACAACCCCGCGCCCCATCCCGCGTACTCCTGCGGTGTCGTCGTATTCGACGAGTCAAACGAAGCCCATTCGCGCGCAGGTACCGCCTGCGGAATCCGATCCGCAGCCCCCAACCGCCCGCCCCAGTAAAGCTGCTGCAATTCCCCACGCGCGTTCACGCCAAACGCATACGTAACATTGCCTCCGTCCAGCCGAAACACCTTACTGCCGTCGTCAAACGCAGCCCCGGAAGTCTGCGCCTGAGCAGCAAATGCAGAGGAAAGAAGCACAAGGACCGAAAACATTCTGCGCAGCATAAAGTCTTTCCTGAAGTGATTTTTCAAACCGCCCATCATAGCATCGGTTTGCACACTTCGCCGCACTTGACCACCAGCCATTCGCCGTTCACCCAGCCGCCATACCGCTTCACAACACTTGTTAACAGCCTTCAACCCAGGTATGGGCTATCCTGAAGCTGACCCAGCCGGAGGTTCAGGATGCTCTCCCCAACCCTAACCGCGCCAGCCTGTCCCACTCCCGCCGAAACCATCGCGGCCGCGATTGATCGCATCGTTCCCTTGCAGGGACTTCCCTTCGAAGACCGCCTCTGGCTCGCACAAAACGGCGAAGAGGTCGTCGCGCAGCCAGGCGACATCCTCTTTGAAGAAGGCCAGCCCGCCGATCGCATGATCCTCATCCTCAAAGGAGAAATTCACGTCCGCCGCCAGCGCGGTGGACCCATGGAGCTCTTCATTGGCCGCACCGGTCAGATGACTGGCCTCCTTCCCTTCTCCCGCATGAAGATGTCAGGCGGCCAGGGTTTCGCCATCACACCGGTCTGGGCCTTGCTCGTCATGAAGGAAAAATTCCCTGAGATGCTCGAGGCCATTCCCTCGATGACCCAGCGCGTCGTCTCCACTCTGCTCGACCGCGTGCGCGAAGTCACCCGCATCGAGCAGCAGGCTGAAAAGCTCACCGCCCTCGGCAAGCTCGCCGGCAATCTGGCTCACGAACTCAACAATCCCGCATCGGCCGCCCAGCGCGCTGCCTCCAGCCTTGTCATGGAGCTCCGCTCCAACCGCGAAAACCGCTTCAAGCTCGTCAACCTCTGCCTCTCCGACAAACAGATCCAGGGCGTCGAAGCCTGGGAACAAAAGATGATCGGCCGGTCGATTCGCCTGGATCCGCGCGATACCGGCGCGCAGATCCAGCTCGAAGAAGAACTCCGCAACTGGCTCACCTCTCTCCCCTGCGAAGGAGCATGGGAAGTGGCCGCCCAGCTCGCGGAGCAACGCACCACCGTCGCCGACCTCGAGGATCTTCGCGAACTCATCGGCGCCAGCGAAAGCTGTGTATCCCTCCAGTACTTCGCGCGCTACCTGCGCTCCACACGCTCCGTCGATACCCTGCTCAATTCAACCGCGCGCATCTTCGATCTCATCAGCGCCGTCAAGGCCTACTCCTACATGGACCGCGCTCCCATTCTCGAAGTCGACGTACCCGCAGGCCTCGACGCAACCATTCAGATGCTCCAGTCGCGCATGAACAACGTCATCGTCGAGCGCAACTACCAGCCCGATCTGCCCCGCATCAGCGCCTATGGCAGCGAACTGAACCAGGTCTGGACCGCGCTCATCGAAAACGCACTCGACGCCCTCGCAGAAACCGACCATGGCGGCAGATTAAAACTCACCTGCCGCCTCGAAGGCGAAATGATGCTGGTCGAAATCTGGGACACGGGTCCCGGCATTCCTCCCGAGTTGCAGGACCGGATCTTCGAACCCTTCTTCACCACCAAGGCGCCCGGCCAGGGTCTCGGCCTCGGCCTCGACAACGCCATGCGCATCGTGCGAAAGCATCGTGGCCACCTGAGCGTCCGTTCCGATCCGGGGTCAACCTGCTTCCGCGTTCGCCTCCCGCTCGATCAACTTCAGGCCTACTGATCACTGTTCTTTTCTCCCCATGTTCTGCACGGCAATCGCAATTCCTGAGACCAAGCAGCCCAGGAACTGCGACCTCACCATAGGAGAACTCCAATGGCAAAATCCGTGTCTAGCGAACAGAAAGTTGAAAGGACCGTCACCACCCTGCTGAATGTCCGGCGCGGCGCCGAGGCAATCGATTTCTACACGCGCGCATTTGGTGCCAAAACATTGTCGCGTATGGACGCCGAAAACGGCAGCATCGTGGCACACCTCTCCGTCGGCAAAGGCGATTTCTGGGTCGCCGACGAATCGCCCGCGCATCAGAACTTCAGCCCTGAAACCCTGGGCGGCAGCAGCATGCGCATGGTGATCATTGCGGACGACCCGCACGCCCTCTTCGACCAGGCCATCGCCGCTGGGGCCTCGTCTATCTGCCCCGTCAGGGATGAGTCTTATGGCTGGCGTATCGGCCGCGTGCTCGATCCGTACGGGCATCACTGGGAAATCGGTAAACCACTCGTGGAGGGTTGACTGAGTGACGTCTGGCGCAGCGAAAGCTCCGGAACTTATCGAGACCGAACGCCTGCTCCTGCGCCGCCCCAAACGCAGCGACGCCCAGGCCGTCTTTCACCGCTACGCCTCCGATCGCGATGTCACGCGCTACCTCAGTTGGCCCACCCACCGCAGTGTTGCCGACACCCTCGCCTTCCTCGCCATGAGCGACGACGAGTGGCAGCGCTGCCCCGCGGGTCCCTACCTCGTGCTCACACGCGACAACGGCGCCGCCGCCTCGCTCATCGGCAGCACCGGCCTCTTCTATAAAGGCCAAGCCCGCGCCATCACCGGCTATGTTTTTGCCAGCGATGCCTGGGGCCTCGGCTACGCCACTGAAGCTCTCCAGGCCATGGTCGACATCGCGCGCCAGACCGGAGTCCAGCGTCTCGAAGCCATCTGCCACGCCGAGCACACCCCCTCCGTCCGCGTCCACGAAAAGTGTGGCTTCTCCCGCGAAGAAGTCCACCGCGAGCACTTCGTCTTCCCCAACCTCAAGCCCCAAAAGAAAAGCGACGTCTTCAGCTACGTCCACTGCTTCTGAGCCCGCAGTGCATATATGAACCATCTGACTCTCGTCTTTAACGCCGGCCTCGAAATGCAAGATGTCGCTCGTGTTCCCATCGCATTTCCCCCGCCCGACACATTTACTCCGCCTTCATCAGCGTCGCAATCAGAGAATCTCTGCGTTGGTTTGCGTTGTCATCCGAATAGTGCAACACACGCAACCACGCAAAAAACGCGCTCGCTGCCAACACCAGAAATATCGGTACAGGCAGCCATTTTTCCTTAAGAAACCAGCAAAGCCAAAAGACCAATACTCCCACGCCAAGCACTCCCAATTGAATAAACGTGGCCGGCAGATTGTTGGCCTGCGATCCAGCCGGCCGCGTGATGCGACCCGGATTGATGCGGTACGGCGTTGTGAGTGAAAAAATGATTCCTGCGGCCAGATTGCACAGCAACGCAAAAACAAGCCATGCGCCGGTATCCGCCAGCACCACCAGCGGCGGTACTCCCAACCGAAGACAGGCCAAAACGCCCGCCGCGAATCCCACCAGCGCAAACAGAATCGAATGCAGAACATTCTTGGCCAGCAACACAGTCCTGATCGGTGTCGGAGAAAGAAACAACAACTGAATCCCGGCTCCCTCAGCGCCCAGGTTGTTGTAAAACAATCCCGTAAATCCAAGCAGCGCGTAAGCCACGCACAAGGGAAACGCATACGGAAACGAATTCCCCGACGTGCTCTTAGGGAAAACGCCTGCAATAAAAGGCACAATCAGCGCAGGTATGCAGATCGCCCATAGCAAGGGCATCGTGCGCGAGAGTGAGCGTATCTCCTTCTCCAAAATTGCGACAAACGGACCGGAGCCCCCCAATGTCCAGCCGCTATCCTTTCGCGTGGCTTTGCCTCGCCTCGGAGCCCAACTCAAATTCTGTCCGCGATACTCAGCCTTCAAACGGCTCGCCAACCCGCTTCCCGCAAGAACCACCCAGAACCCGAGCACGCTCAGGAATGCCAACCCCTTTGCAGGTTTTTGCTCAACAGCCTCCTGCAATATGCGCGCCCCCGCTCCCGGCGGCAGCCATTGTTGCATTTGTTCTAAAGGTTGAACAATCGGCGCATACTTCGCCAGCGCATCGTGGAATGGCGCCGTCCCCCCGGGGTGGTGCATCGACCTCTGGACTCGCTGCCGATTCCACTCGGAATTAACCGTCAGCAGGCCGACAAAACAAATCATGAACAGCGCCCCCAGAATCTCCCGAGTCTTTCTTTGCGCCAGCCATCGGTCGATCCACGCAAATACGCCACGCACCAGCAGAATATTGAATACCGCGAAAACCGACAGTGCAAGAGCCGTCCACAACCACAAATCGGATCGTGCGATAAAGATTCCCAGCCAGACTCCCAAACAACACAACGCACCCACAATGGTGGAAGCGTCCATCAGCCCGGAGATTAAATTCAGCAGGAAGTACGATCCAAAACGAATCGGAAAGCAGAGGATAAGTCCAAGGTTGGCCTGCTCTTGAAACGACGCCACCATCATCGGAAACATCAGCCACAGGATGCTGATCGCCCAAAACAAAACTGGCAAATATTGCCAGGACGAATGCGATGCGACCGAGTAAGCCGCAGCGCATAAGCCAAGTCCCATCCCCAGCCCCATCACGGAATACAACAGCCACGCAATGCCCGTGGCGCCAAGATCGAACAAGCCGTGAATCGAGCGAAGACCGTTGACGAACATGCACCACCGCAACCGCGCCATCGCCGCATACTGCGTCCGCGCTTCCCGGCCAAACATTCCTCCCCTGGCCTCTTCCATACCCACTCCGTTCGCGCCCGCTGCCCATCCCTGATGCTTTCAAGGATGGGAGAGCACAAATCTCAATCGCTCTCCGCTCAGTCAACCACTCCTGGCGATAACGCTGTCATTCCGACCGACCAACGGGAGCGGAGGAACCTGCAGTTGCCTTTCCTCGGTCAAGCAGAAAAAGCCACACAAAAACGCAGAATCCCTAACCTTCGAGTTCGGCACACAACTGACCGACCTAAATCTCGATCGCATTCAACGAAAAGTTCGCCGCGAAGATGCGCAAATACGCTTCCGACTCAGGCCGACCCGGCTCGTCGCAATACCAATTGATGAAGTCGTAGCGCTTCACTCCGTCGACATCCGTAGGTGCCTCGCTCAACGCGTACAGTTCCATATCTTCCGGCGACGACATTTCAACATTCGTGACACCGTGAAAGCATACGACGTATTCCTTACCGGTATCTCCCTCAACCGTTACGCACGCTTCATCATCTACATGCAGAACGGCTCGAACAAATCCATCGTGGAAATCGGGTGAACCCACGTAAGTTATCGCTGGGTTGTGTTCTTGCAGAAGCCGTTCGCAAATTGCCCGCACTTCTGGACCGTAATTCTCTTCACATTGCGCGATCTGCCGATCCTTCTCGACAAGCGCCTCAGGCAGCCATTCCCTTCGCACTACCCCCAGCGGCAAGTCATCTTTCTCACTGGCAACACCGAGTAGAGTATTGAGATCTTCCTGGGAAAGAAGCGCAGAGTCTGCATGGGCAAAGGACACGAGACAGCGCGCTGCCTCGATCGCGCTGATTCGCTTCGAAATCAAATCCCTGGCGATTCGCACAGCTACCCTTCATCGAGATTCCCGCTTGCTCGCCAAGCTCAGAACGAAACATCCGCCGCTTCCGTCACCCGCATCACCGACTGGTCCCCCGTCTTCAGCTTCCACGCCGACCGAATCGCTTCAATCTTCGCGCGATTCTCCGCCGTATCCAGGTAGTCGATAATCAGCATCTTCGACCTTAATCGCTCCGGCACGGTCTGGTCTTTCCCCTGCCACTGCCCGTACACGTCCAACACGCTCAGCCCGTCCGGAAAACGCGGCGTCACCTCCCGGTCGAGGAATCGCCGCCAGTCCCCTTCACTCACTCCCTTTTCCGGATGCTCCGCCGGTCCCAGGCCAAAATACAGCTTCGTATCCACCCAGCCCTTCGTCTGGCCGGGATGCGCCGCGTCCCCCTGCAAGGTAGGCGCGGTAACTGCGGAAGGCGTGATCGGTGTGTGCGCACAAGCTGCCAGCACAAGCGCCAGGAATGACGCGAGAAATACGCGACGGACGTGCATTTAAGGCTCCAGAGACCGAAAAAGATCTACAGGGGAAAACCTATTTTTCTACTTCAACTCCACGCCAGAAAGCCACATATCCCTTGATCTTGCGGGCCGCAGGCTTTGGGTCGGGATAGTACCAGGCCGCATCAGGATTATCCTGCCCATCGATCAGCAGGCTCAAATACCGCGCCTGCCCCTTCCACGGACATGTAGAGGTGGTGCTGCTCGGCCGGAAGTACTCCCGCTTCAGGCTGTTTTCCGGGAAATAGACGTTTCCCTCAACGATCTCTGTAGTTTCGCTTTCGGCAACAACTTTGCCGTTCCAGACTGCTTTTGCCATAATCTTTCGCACCGGCATTCGCCACATCGCTTTACCACTCGGGCGAACGCTAACCGTTAGAACAGTAACAGAGATTAGATTCCATGGCGAGTCAACTGGATGCGAGCGTCCTGGTCTTCCTGGACTGGCTTCTCCCTGACTGACGCCCTTATTCCGAGTGAACGGGGCACAACACGAAGTTCATGCGCAGTCAAGCCCCGTTGCCACAACTTCGCCCCTAAACCCCTCAATCCAAACGGAAAATAGATTTTTGGTTTTTGCAGGTTATTTCGCGGATCTCGCTATGCTTGATCTATCCATGAAACTCCTGCGCCGCGTCCGTCGGCCCTGAGAATCCGGAGATCGAACAAGATGCCCAAACCTGCCAAAAATACGCGCCAAAACGCCAAATCGAATTGCGCATCGCCCAAAGCCCGCCGTCAGAATGCCCCTAAGTCCTTTGCTGAGACGACTGTGTGGCTAACCCCAATCCTAAGAAGACTTTGGCCGGGACGCGCCCTCGTAAATCTATTAGATGGACGACTTTGCAGAAAAAGTACGGGGGGGGGGAATCCCCTGGGGTATCCCCTGGGGGTATCCCCCCGGTTTCGTAGGAAGGAACGGGGATGGAGTCTCCATTCCCGTTCCCGAAACCATCCGTACCCAGCCGACGCGATCCTACTTGGCCGCTTCGATCGAATCGATGTGCACTGACTTCTTGTCGCCGTCCGCCGTCGCCTTCACCGTCACATGATCGCCGTAGTACTTCTTTACGGCATCGGGATTGTCGATGGTCCAGACTTCCTTCTTACCTTCATCCACGAACACCGGAGCCATGCCGCCTTCGATGCACTTCTTCACACAAGCTGATCCCGATCCTGCGTGCTTGGCGCCGCACATGGAGTCGGATATCCAGCCGTTAATGGTCTTGGAATCAGCAGCATTCGCCGCTACAGCAGCAAATGCGAGAGCAACTACAAGCATTCCGATGGTACGTTTCACTTGTGACCTCCATGGGATAACTGAACCCTGATCATGCGCTAATCCCCGCACTTTGCACAAGGCTGAACCAAATGCGATTCGCCCCTATGAACTACTTCATCTGCAGTCCTTGACCGGACTGCATCCTCTCGCGCCGTGCCTCCACATTCTTCAAAACCCCCTCGTAACGCGCCGAAGCCGCTGTAAACCGGTTCACCAGTTCCGAAGTCTTGTTCAAAAAAGTCGGCATCTTCTCGCGGATTGGTTCCAGAATGTGCGCAAACTTCGCAAGAAGGAAGAACCCTTCTGCATTGCAGTCAACAAACAGCTCGGCCGAAACAGCCCCGTGCAGCACCATCGCCGCTGCCATCTCCCAGTACGTCAACACCTGCCGGAAAAATGCATTGTGCGGATCGGCCGGATTCTGCGCCACCGCAAAGAATTCCTCGGGCGTGTTCGGCCAGAATTCTCCCGTCATCCAGGCCCTCGCCTGGCGCATCAGCGGTTCAGTGCGCAATTCATATAGCCTGAGAATGATTTCGGCATCGGCGGGAGTAGCGAGCATCCGTTCCATTTCGTGATAGGTCTCCGCTGCCAATGGTAACGGATTACATCGAGTGGTGCTGCCCGATTCAACCACAATGAAAATGCGGCGCGACCCAAATGATCGCGCCGCACTCGGATTCACACAATTTCACGCCGGCTGCAGCTCCTTCTTCGCGTCGGGCTTCTCCAGCACCGGTCCATGCGTCTCAACGGTCGGCGGCGCGGGTGCATCGCCAATCCGCTTGGAGTAGTGGCATACGATTGCAGCGCCGGGTTCAGGTTCAGCGATCTTCTTGCCGCGCTTCTTGGGCTTAACCTCTTCTTCCGCCCCCTTCTTCTTGTTGGGACACTCGAGGAAGATACCGCTCTTGAGCGTCTTCTCCACAAGGTACGCGTTGCCGCACTCCGGGCACTTCTGCGCCACCGGCTTGTAGTTCGAGGTAAAGTCGCACTTCGGATAATTGGTGCAACCCCAGAAAATGTTGCCCCGCCGCGCCTTGCGCTCGGCAATGTCCCCTTCGCCGCACTTGGGACACTTCATCCCCTCAATCAGGTTCTGCTTGATGTACTTGCACTTCGGATATCCCGAGCACGACACAAACTCGCCGTACGCCCCCTGCCGCAGCACCAGCGGCTTGCCGCAAACTGGGCAAGCTTCCCCCGTGGGCTCAGGGGGCTTCTGCTGCTGCTTCTGGCTCAGCTTGCGGATCGTCTTGCACGGCGGATCCTCGTTGTACCCCGGGCAGCTCATGAAAGGTCCGAATGGGCCCCGGCGCAGCACCATCACGCGTCCGCAGTTCTCGCAATATTCTTCCGTGTCGCCGGCTTCCTGCGCCTCGGGCGTATTCATATCCGGCTTGGCTGCGATGTTCTCTTTTGTAAATGTGCAGCTCGTCGGGTCCTTTTTGTTGTAGGCAGAACATGCATAAAAACTGCCGAATTTACCCCACTTCAGCAGCAGCGGCGATCCGCAAACATCGCACTTCTCCGTCGTCTTCTGCTCCATGCGCTTGATGTCGCGCATAGTCTTGCTCGCATCCTTGAGCTCATCTTCGAAGTGGTCGTAGAAACCGTTCAGCAGATCGGTCCACTTCTCCTTGCCCTCTTCAATATCGTCCAGTTCCTCTTCCAGCTTCGCTGTGTACTTGGTATCGAAGATATACGGAAAGCTCTCCACCAGAAGATCGCAGACCACCATCCCGATCTCGGTCGGATAAAAGCGTCCGCGCGAGCCGCCATGTTTCACCACGTACTCGCGATCCTGAATCGTGTTGATGATCGACGCATACGTCGAAGGCCGCCCGATGCCCCGCTCTTCCAACTCCTTCACTAGCGACGCTTCGTTGTAGCGCGGCGGCGGTTCGGTAAAGTGCTCCTCGGGCAGAAGCTCCTCCAGTTCCAGTCCCTTTACGCCGTCCAGATTCGGCAGTTTGTTCGCCAGCGAGTCTTCGTCGTCGTCAGCCTTCTTCTCTTCCGTAACTTCGTACACCTTGAGAAAACCGTCAAAGCGTAGCACGGAGCCGCTCAGGCGGAAATCGTAAGTCTTGCCATTCAGCGCGGATTTCGCCTCAATCTTCGCTGTCGTCACATCGTAGACCGCAGGCACCATCTGCGAAGCAATGAAGCGTCTCCAGATCAGCGTGTACAGCTTCAATTGTTCATCGCTGAGATAGCGCGCCATCGATTCCGGCGTCCGCGAAGCATCCGTCGGCCGAATCGCCTCGTGAGCATCCTGCGCATCCTTCTTGCCCTTGTATGCGTTGGGCGTCTCCGGCAGATACTGCTTGCCGAGTTCCTTGGCGATCCAGGCTCGCGCACTCTCCTTCGCGTCAGGCGATACACGCGGTGAGTCGGTACGCATATATGTAATCAGACCCGTCGTGCCCTCATCGCCGATGTCGATGCCTTCGTACAGCCGCTGCGCAACGCCCATCGTCCGGCGAACGTTAAAGCCCAGCTTGCTGGCCGCATCGCGCTGCAGCTGGCTGGTGATAAAGGGTGCAAGCGGGCGCCTCTGCTGCTCGCGATATTGCACGGATGCAAGCGTCCACGTCGCCTTCTCAAGCGCAGCGAGAGCCGTATCCATCGACTTCTTGTCGGGCAGCGCGCTCCCGATAAATTGATCCTTGCCGTCCTTGTCCTTGCCGTTGGGTACGCGTGCGGCCTCACCATCGATGCCAACAAACTTGGCCTTGAAGTTCTTGTCCGACTGGCGCAACAACGGGGTACCCGCGGACCTGTTCATGTCTGCGGGGTGTAATTGTGCTTCCAGCGTCCAATATTCAACCGGCTTGAACCCCGCAATCTCGCGTTCACGTTCCACGATGAGCCGCACCGCAACCGTTTGCACCCGGCCCGCAGAAAGACCTCGCCGCACCTTGTCCCACAGCAGCGGAGAAATCTGGTACCCCACAAGCCGGTCGAGAACCCGCCGAGTCTGCTGCGCGTCCACAAGATTCTCGTCAATGTCGCGGGCGTGCTTGAATGCTTCCTGCACGGCCTTCTTGGTGATCTCGTTGAACGTCACGCGGCGAATCTTCTTGCGTTCCTTGGCATTGGTGCCAAGCTGCAGAGCAAGATGCGCGGCAATCGCTTCCCCTTCCCGGTCAGGGTCAGGCGCAAGGAAGATCTCATCCGCCTTCAGCCCGGCCTTCTTTAATTGATCGACAACTTTCTCTTTACCCGGCGAAACTACCAGCTCGGGTACAAACGTGCGGTTCTTTAGTTCCACGCCAATGTCATTCTTGGGCAAATCCATAATGTGCCCGATTGACGCGCGGACCTCGAAACCTTTGCCTAGATACTTTTCGATCGTCTTCGCCTTCGCAGGAGATTCGACGATCACGAGTGATTTGGTCATTTCCATCCTTGATTCCGTATTACTCTACTCCATCCGGCCTGTTGGACTCCGCAGGAGATCGTTCTGTTGCCAGGTTCTCTCAGAGAAATGTTTACAGAAAATGCGCTTCGTATCAGTCTTGCCCCGCCGCCTTCTCCGTAAATGGGCTGCAAGATTTGCAAGCTAACATGGAAGGCATCTTTGTTTCCACCCCAAATCGGCCTCTCCAGAAGCCGGATGGCTCGAATAGTAACGCGCAAAGTTTCTGAAATGTGTGGCTCATCGCTTCTTGCAATCTATCGAAAATATTGCGCTAATTTCGTCGACCCTTACAGTGTGCGTACGTAGTTCTTGCCTGGTAGGCATCGGATCCGTCCGCTCATCTCCAGTTCAAATAAGGCCGTAAACACCTCCGACGACGTCAACTGCGTCTCAAGCTTTTCAAGCAACTCATCGATTTGGAGCGACTCATCGGCGCGTAATGCGTGCAGCACAATCGCCTCTTCCCCCCGCAGCACGGGGTCAGCCAGAAGAGATGCCGTCACCTCAGGTTTGGATTCAGCTCCCGCTTCCCGCTCCAGTTGTAACCTGACCTGCGAAGGCAGATCCTCCCACACGTCTTCCCAACTCGCCACAAGCTTTGCGCCTTGTTTAATCAGTGTGTTAGGCGTCCACGAATTCTTGCCGGTCACGTTTCCTGGAACCGCATAAAGGTCCCGATCCTGCTCTGCCGCGCAGCGTGCCGTCACCCGTGTGCCGGAGTTCTCGCTGGCTTCCACCACCAGCACGCCAATACTCAGTCCGCTGATGATCCGGTTGCGGCGCGGGAAGTTCTGCGGCGCCGGAAAGGTACCAATCGGCACTTCGCTCACAATCGTTCCGCCCGTCGCGATGATCTCGTCTGCGAGCTTCCTGTTTTCCTTGGGATAGACCACGTCGATACCGGTGCCCCAAACAGCAATGGTCGCAGTGCGCGCCGCAAGCGCACCTCTGTGCGCGCAGGTGTCGATTCCGCGTGCCATCCCGCTTACAATTACCAGGCGTCGCGCTGCCAGGTCGCGCGACAACATCTCCGCCACACTCGTTCCATACGGCGAGGGATGACGCGTCCCCACAACCGCGATCGACGGCCGCGCCAGCAGTTGCACGCTTCCTCGAATCCACAGCACCGGAGGTGGATCGTATATCTCTTTCAATCGCTCGGGGTACTCCGCGCATGCCAGTGTGACGATCGAGCCACCCTGCTGCACTATCTTTCCCCACTCCTCGTCGGCTGCGTGCCGTGCCTTGCCGTCAAATATGAACTGCGCAGCATCCGCCGGAAGGCGGAGCCCCTCAAGCTCGGTTAGCGTCAGGGCAAAAATCTGGTCCGGCGCGCGCAACTGCGAAATCGCATCAACAATGCGCTTCGGACCAAGATTGGGGGTCAGCGCCAAGGCCAGCATGGCTAGTTGGCTTTCATCGATCTTCGTTCTGGATGGCGTTGCCAGGGAGTTTCTAGTCTTTTCGTTCAATATTGACATCAACATACGCGCTTGATGCGCAGGCACACGTACGCTTTCCTTCAAAGTAGCCTAAAGAAATCTCTTTAGTATTTGAGGCTCACATTAAGCTGATGAGTCTTGGAAGTCAAGGCGCAGAGTGTGAGTTGCAGCACCCATGTGCGGAATCCCATAGCCTGGGTTGATAGTCTAAAGAGCAGAGTGAATTCAACTTCGCACAGTAAGCTTCGTGTCGCCGCTATTCGTTTTCTGAACCCCGCGCCTCTGATGTGGGACTTCGAACATCCGCCCCTCAACACCAAACTTGACAAGCGCTATGACGTCCAGTGGATGCTGCCTTCCGAATGCGCGGACCGATTGGCTGGGGGCGCTGCGGATATCGGCCTTGTTCCCATTGCATCTCTGGCCACGACGCCGGGGCTGCGCATCCTCCCCGGATGCACCATCGCTTCAAAGGGCCGCGTACGCTCGCTCCTTCTGGTGCGTCGCGCAAATCAACCTCTTGCCGACCTGCGCGGCATCGCCGCCGACTCCGCAAGCCGCACCACCCTGGAATACACTCGCATCATGTTGCACAAGTGGGGCAATCCCAACGTGCCCTACGTTCCCATGGCCGCAGACCTCGATGCCATGCTCGACCGCGCCGACGCCGCAATCCTCATTGGCGATCCGGCTCTGATGGCATTGGAAGAGCGTGCAAATCGCTTCGAGCGCACCGGCGAAGAGCTCGTCTATTACGACCTGGCCGAAGAATGGCGAAAGCTAACCGGCCTTCCCTTTGTCTCCGCCGTCTGGGCAGCTGCGCCGGGCTGCGCTTTGGATGACGATGTCGAAATGGATCTCGTTCGCTCGCGCAATCACGGCCTTGAAAACATCGGCGCACTAGTCGCGCAATGGTCGCGGCAAATGCCGCTCTCCGAAGAAACGATCCGCGCATACCTGACGACAAATATTCACTACGTTCTCGATGAGGAATGCATCGAAGGCATGCGGGGCTTTTTCCGGATCGCCGCAGAAACAGGCGTGCTGCCGGAGTACGACTTTCCGAAAAGCACCTTGACCGAATAGAAGTGCGAGGCCCAACGCGTGAAATCCTGGCATGCAGGGACAAGCTGATCGCTAAAAACTAATGGCTGCTCCCTATATCTCCCAGCGAAGGAGCGCGGTGCCCACAGTAAACCCAGCCCCCACCGCTGCAATCAAAACCAGGTCGCCCTTCTTCAGCTTCCCTTCCTCAACCGCTGTCTCCATCGCCAGGGGGATTGTTCCCGCCGAGGTATTGCCGTACTTCTCAATATTGATAATCACGCGATCCGCAGGCATACCGAGCCTGTCAGCGGTCGAGGTAATGATCCGCTTGTTCGCCTGGTGCGGAATAAAGCAGCCAAGATCCGCGCCCGTTACTCCGTTGCGCTCGAGCAACTTCGTCGTCGCTTCCGCCATTTTGCGCACAGCGAACTTGTAAACGGCCTGGCCATCCTGGTGGATGAAATGCATCTTCTTATCGATGGTCTCGTGTGTGGGCGGATTCAAGCTGCCGCCGGCGGGAAGGTTCAGCGAAACGCCTCCAGAACCGTCGATCTCGTGGACAAAATCGATCATGCCGATCTCGCCCTCTTCCGCAGGTTCAATCAGCACCGCACCGCCGCCATCGCCAAACAGAACACAGGTTGAGCGGTCGGTGTAGTCGGTCATGCGCGTGTTGGCGTCAGCGCCGCAAACGAGAACCTTGGACTGCGCTCCGCTCTCAACAAGCTTTACGCCTGCCTGTAGCGCGAACACGAATCCCGAGCATCCCGCCGAAACGTCGAATCCCCAGGCTCCTTTGGCGCCAATCTTGTCCTGCACCAGGCATGCCGTCGAGGGAAACATCATGTCCGGCGTTACCGTGCCCACGATGATCACTTCCACTTCGCCAGGCTCGATGCCGCGCGCTGCCAGACACTTCTTTGCAGCCTCAACGCAAATGTCGCTCACGCCTTTGCCGGCGGCCAGTACATGCCGTTCCTTGATGCCGGTGCGCTCCACGATCCATTGATCGTTGGTGTCCACCATTTTTTCGAGGTCTTTATTCGTAAGAATTTTGGGGGGGACGTAAGTTCCGAGGGCGCTTATCTTGGCGCGCCTGCCCACGATGGGACGCACGGAAAGGCTCAATGCATTTCTCCTTGCGGCACGAGGTCCGGCAACACCGGCTCGCACTCATCACTGCTGCTGATCTCTGGTTTGCCCGCGCTGTTTCCCAGGCTCCGCCTCAACCAAAGGATAGAAGCGCCCGCGGCGCCAAAAAAGTACCGGGTGACCTACTGCGCCCGTACTAGCCCGTTACCGTTGCTTCCTTCCGGACCTGGCGGGATTGGCGGGATTACGTCGCGTAGGACCCGGCACTGACTGATTTTATCACCTTGGACGGTAGTCATCTGCACCGCAAAAGGTGCAGCGGCCGAATCAGATGATTGCAGCCGCTGCGGTGATCAGGGAATCAGCTATTTCTCTGGTCCACTGGTCCACTTCAAGGTAAAGCTGTAGGTCGGATGGTAGTACTCACGCTGGATCGGATACTGCGATGATCCCTGGTAGAAGCCGAAGACCTCGTTATTCAGATCGAGTCCTGAGGCGGCCAACTTGAATCCCAACGGAAGCGTATAGCCGATCTCTGTGTCGTACTGGATGTGGCTGTAAAAGTAGTTGTCACCGGTTGGTCCCTTGGGACCGTTCGCGGTGGTGTCACCCGGAACCCCCTGCCAGTTGTAGGCATAGATGTTCGTCTCGTTATAGCTCACGCCTAACCGCACCGAGAGATTCTTCAAATCGTAGGTCGGGTTCAGGTTGAATGTGTTGGGCGCCTGGCGAGGAAGGGCGCGGCTGTCGGTTGCGGAGACATTATTGCCGCTGACCGGATCCTGGTAGACCCAGGAGTATTGCGCCTGCGAAAACGAATAGCCGTAGTTCGCAAAAATCCCAAGACCGTGCATCGCTCCAGGAAGCGTCTTGAAGTGCTGCTCCCATGCCAGTTCAATGCCGCCGATGTGTGCTCCGCCGGAAAGGTTGATCGGCTGTGAGACTTTCCAGACCTGCGAGGGATATCCCGGAACCGTAAGTGTCGCAAGATGGAAAGTTGTCACGATCGGGTTGGATATCTGTTTATAGAAGAAACCACCCTGAATCACGCCTACGGTGTTGAAGTAGTGCTCGGCGAGAATGTCGAAGTTGTTGGCGCGCGTGGGCAGCAACGCCGAGTTGCCTTCGTTGATCTGATGCGAGGTTCCGTTGGGAGTGAATGTCGGCACAAGGTCACCATAATTCGGACGCGCAATCCCTCGTCCGTAAATGGCGCGGATATTCGTATTGTTATTGAAGTTGTAACGAATCTGCGCGTTCGGCATGAAATCGACATAGGAGGAAGTCTGTTTACCCAGACTGTCCGTCGGTGCTGAGAGGTTGTTGAAGTTGAAGTCCGAGATTGTCTCTTCCAGGCGAATTCCAGCTACGAAGCGAACACGCCCCACATCGATCGTATTCATGAAGTACTGCGCCGGAATCAACTCATGGAGGTTGAATACGTATTGGTTTGCCGAACCGGCCGTGAACGCTCCGGCGTCGCTCTTCATCTCGGCCAGAATCTTGCCCCAGTTCGACACATGTCCTTTTGTGTAGTAATCGAACGATCCGTTATAGTAATCGGACGTGTGGTACGGATCCTCCACTGCCGCCAGGGTAATGGAACCATCGGAGCTGTAACCCGTGTCCTCTACGTCGTCAAACTTGTGAGCGTTGCGCACCTTCGCGCCCGCCTGCCAGGTGCCCATGTGCCCATTCCAGTTATAACTCTGCGAAAGATCGACCTGGCCCTGCAGATTGACCTGCGCAGAATGATCGTTGGTCAGGCTTACCGACTGCAACGAGTACTGGGTGGGGTCATAAATGTTGTCGCCCGGATTCGCGTAAGAGGTGATATTGAAGTGCGGCCGAAACGGATTCGAATTGTCCACACTGAACGACATCCCGGAAGGTCCCTGGAAACCGGCGTTGGGAAAGTTCTCGTTGTTGGCCCGCGAACGGGAGAACGCGATGGCTGTATTAAGCAGCCATGGCCCGAAGGCGCGCGAGTAGGTGGTTGAGATGTTGCCGATCTGATAATCCGGGTTACGCGGAGAATCGGTAAACGTAAAGTTGTTTGCCGGATCAGAAGAGGTCGTCGGCGTATCGAAAGAGTTGATGTTCGGTGTGTAGATCCACTTTCCGCCGTAATCCTGGAATTCCGAGAACAGGCCGCGGATGAAGAGAACCGATCCCGGGCCAAATTGGTAGTCAGCGGTGCCGGCAAAACCGATGCGGCGCCGATCGTAGTGATACTCGCGATAGTCCGCCGTCGGCAACACCGCGTAGTACGGCCCGCTGCCAGGCTCGCCATTCAACTGCGTTGTACCGGGTGCGGGCTCGATGTCGTCAATGCCCCGCCCGTTGTAGTCGTAACTGGCGCCGAGGAAAAGTCCAAAGCGTTTGTTCGCACCAAAGCGCTGCCCGATTGCAGCCGTGAACTGGTCGATGTTGCTCGAGCCGTCGGAGATGATTGGCGTGTGCCCGCCCATGACGGAGACGCTGTAAAAAGGCTGATCGGTAGCGGCCCGCGTGACCAGATCCACGGTGCCGCCGATGGCGTCGCCATCCATGCTCGGCAATAGCGTCTTGCTCACCTGGATGGAACCCACCAGTGCCGCAGGAATGGTGTCGAGTTTGATGTTGCGAACCGCCGACTCCGGCGCCGGAATGTTGATGCCGTTCACGGTCAGGTCGCTCAATCGCGGCTCGGTTCCGCGGATCTGCACATACTTGCCTTCGCCCTCGTCGCGCTCCAGCGTGACGCCCGGTAGCCGCCCCACTGAGTCGGCGATGTTGACGTTCGGCAGGCTGGTTATTACATCCTGGGGCAGAACCTCGAGGATATTGTCCGCCGACTGCTGGATGTTCATGGCTTCTACTTCGCCCTTTTCACGGCCGGCATATACTTGGACGTTTTCCTGGGTGGCGGAAATCCTCATCACCGCATGTGTCTCGGCCGTGGAGCCCCCGTTGACAGTTACTGGCTGGGAGAAATCCTCAAATCCAAGCGCGGCAATCTTTACCGTGTACGATCCTGCGGCAAGATTGGTAAATAGAAAGTTGCCCTGGCCGTCCACGACCGCATTCTGCCCGCCCGGATCAACCGTGATACGCGCGCCCGGCAAAATACCTCCGCCGGCATCGGCAACCGTTCCGGCAAGGCTGCCGCGGGCTGGCGCGCTCTGCGCGGCAACTGGCATCGACAGTGAGAATACTGACAAGAGAGCGACGAAGAGAAAACTCTTCCATATCCAAGTGGACTTACGCACAATTCCTCCTTAAAAACACCTGCAATTGGTCATCGCAAACCGATCAGAGGTCGGTTTGGGGTTCGAAGAGAAACATTGGTCGACAAGGTCGTCGACATCGTCTCAGCGTCGGATTTTCTGAACGTGAATTCTGGCGTCTTGTCGGATTTTGATGGGGAAAGGCCTGTGTCTTCAGAGTGATGGAGCAATGTAGACTTGCGGTTACATGCGGATGACGTTTACATGACGAATTCTTCTCTGAGAGTTCATGATTGGCGGGTGCCCCTTGTTACACAAAGCTTGTAAATTGAGGCCTAATCGGGAATTGCATGCAAATTGCACCGCCGAAATCGCAATCCCGGTACAATAGAACCGTGAGCAAAAGTTCCCAACCCACGGCTCCCACCGTGGGCTTTGTTTCGTTAGGCTGCCCCAAGAATCTGGTCGACTCCGAAGTGATGATGGGGTTGCTGGACCGCGGTGGGGCGCGCCTGACTTCCCACCCCGAAGAGGCCGATATCCTCGTCGTCAATACCTGCAGCTTTATCGACACCGCCAAGCAGGAATCCGTGGACACCATCCTCGAAATGGCGCGCTTCAAAACCTCGGGCTCCGCCAAAAAGCTAATCGTCGCCGGTTGCCTCGTTGAGCGCTACCGCGACGAAATTCGCAAAAGTATTCCCGAAGTCGATGCCGTCGTGGGTACAGGGGAGCTCGAATCAATTCTTGAGGCAGCAGGGATTGCTCCATCGCATTCCACCGCCCCCTCGCCCTTCAACATCCTCACCGCAAACAGCCACGCTGAGGTCCGCGCCGGACAAGAGTCTCTGTCGGGAAGCCACAAAGTGTCAGGGCGCGACTTCAGTCGTGCTGAAACAACGGCACAAATGACGGGGGCTTTAGCCCCTGAGGGAAACTTCCGCCCTGAAGGCAATCTCCGCGAACAGCAAGGCCGCTTCAGCCGCGAAGACTGGCATGGCGCAGCGCACATGCTGCCGACCTACCTCTATAACGAAAACACTCCGCGTTACATCTCGACCGGCAGAACATCGGCCTACATCAAGATCGCTGAGGGTTGCGACCATCCCTGCACCTTCTGCGTCATTCCCAATCTGCGCGGCAAGTTTCGCTCCCGCCGCTTCGAGTCCGTTGTGGCGGAAGCACAACAACTGGTCGCCGCCGGCGTACAGGAAATCACCCTCATCGGCCAGGACACGACCTGCTACGGCGAAGACCTGGGCATCAAAGACGGCCTGGCTACTCTGCTCGATTCCCTCGCCGGAATCCAAGGCCTGCGCTGGCTCCGCTTCCTGTATGCGTATCCCAATCGCATCACCGGCAAACTTCTCGACACCATCGCGAAGCACGATAACATTTGCAAATATCTCGACGTGCCCCTGCAACACGCTTCACCCGACGTGCTCAAGCGAATGAAGCGTGGGGCCGGTGCCGACATTTTCCTCAAAACGCTCGAAAAAGTCCGCGCAATCGTGCCCGGAATAGCACTGCGCACTTCCTTTATCGTCGGTTTCCCCGGAGAGTCCTCCGTCGACTATGAAGTTTTGGAGCAGTTCATCAGCCACGCAAAATTCGACTGGCTCGGCGTGTTCAATTACTCCGACGAAGAAGGTTCGAAAGCCCACGTACTCGACGCCAAGCTTCCAAAGCGCACCATCGAGTCCCGTAAGCGCAAGCTGATGAAGTTGCAGCAAAGGATCTCAAAGCGCGCCAAGCAGCAGTGGGTCGGTCGCGAACTCGTAGTTCTCGCCGAAGGCGAAAGCGAAGAGACTCCGCTACTTTGGGAAGGCCGTACCGAATTCCACGCTCCGGAAATCGACGGCAAGGTCTACATCAACGACTTCGGCGATCTTCAAGCCTTGGAAGCCGGAAAATTCTACCGCGCCCAGATCACCGAGGCCCATGACTACGACCTCGTCGCACGAATCATGTCGGGACCCCTTTCCTGACCGAGGTGCACGCTATGAAACCTGCGCTGGCGCAGGCAGGCATCTGCTCTGAGCGTTACCATATCCAAGACAGGTGAACGTACAAAATTATCCAGATGCCTCCAAAGAAAAAATCCGCAAAACTCCTCCACTGCCCCACCTGCGGCATGCTGGTCACCGCCAAAGACGAAGACTTCCCCTTCTGCAGCGACCGATGCCGCAAGATAGACTTGGGCAAATGGGCGACCGGCGTCTATAAGATCAGCTCGCCGATCCTCGATCCCGAGGTCCTTGAAGATCTTGGAGAAATCGGCCGTCAACGCGGGAGCCAGGATGACCAATAGTCCGGCAACCATCCCGATGCCGCCCGAAAAACGGCGGCGGTCGCCGTGGGCTTGGACAATCGCAACCTTCTTCGGCGCGGGCCTTGGCCGTCCTGGACCCGGAACGTGGGGATCGATAGCAGCACTCCTGCTGTGGAGCGCTGTCGCCTGGCTCTTCCACCCGACGCCAAAGGGCCTTTTACTTGTTGTATTTATAGGGATTGTTTTATCGATTACTTCCGGTGTTCCTGCCGCCTCCATCGCCGCTCGCGAGAGTGGCCGCCATGACCCCCAATTCGTCGTCATTGACGAGGTAGCCGGTCAGTGGATCGCGCTCATCGGAAGTCCGGCTGACTTCCGTCACGGCATAATTGCGCTTATCCTCTTTCGTTTATTTGACATCACCAAACCCTTCCCGGCGCGACAACTCGAGCGATTACCAGAAGGCTGGGGCATCGTCTTCGATGACGTGGCTGCTGGGCTGTATGCTTTGGGTGTGGCGTCGCTTCTGCGTATATGGATCCACTGAGAACGTAAATGACGCGAACACACCTTCAATCCGCACGGGAACAAATAATCCCGGAGCCCCGCATCGACGAGGTCCAGCCGGCGGCAGCTCTGCCGCTCGGTGAAGTGGAGCTCATCGGATCCAATCTCGGCCCCAATCCCTACGGACCACCTGTCGTGGTCCTCGGTACGCATCCAGCCCAGGTACTCATGAGCCGGCCTGGGCGCGTCGCCTTCCGCATACCCGAGAAAGCTAGCTCCGGACTCATCGAGGTCAGAACGCCGGCCGGCGTCAGTAATGCTGCACCCATTCGCATCGCACGCGAGCTTTCGAGCGGTTTACATCCCGTTACAAGTCCCGCAGTCAGCCGTTCAGGCATGATCTACGCCACGATTTCCGGACAGCGCGGCAAGCAAACGCCGGTTTCTGTAGTTCGCGTGAGTCCCGATGGACGTGGAACCCCGTTTGTGACCGGAATCTTGAATGCGACCGGATTGGCCTTCAGTCCTGAAGGCGACTTGTTCGTGACCTCGCGCGCAGAGGGAAACGTCTACCGCATCGATGGCGCCGGCGAATCCACTCTCTACGCCGAGGGCATGGGTGTCGCCACCGGCGCAGCATTTGACTCGCATGGCAATCTCTTCGTCGGCGATCGCAGCGGCACAATTTTCAAAATCGATCCGCAGCGCAAAATCTTCGTCTACGCAACCATGGAGCCGAGCATCTCCGCCTATCACCTCGCCGTGGATACCGAAGGCACGCTTTTTGTCGCTGGCCCAACGCTCTCTTCGAACGATGCCATCTGGGCAATCAATACGCACGGTGAGGCGCGCGTCTGGCATCGCGGCCTGGGGCGCCCGCAAGGTCTTGCACTCGCGGCAAACGGAGATGTCTACGTAACCGCAAGCCTCCATGGACGTCGCGGGCTGATCCGCGTGACCCCCGACGGCGATACCGCCATCGTCGTTGCCGGAGTAAACCTCGTCGGCGTCGCGTTCTCTCCTCTGGGAACCACGATCTTAGCCGATAACGATGCCGTTTATGATCTGGAGTTGGATGTGCAAGGGATGACGATCTTGTAGCATCCACCAGCTCGGTCGCGCAACAGCAGAAAGTCGCAGAGTGCGAAATCCATCATCTAAAGTTTCGCTAAACTAGAGGCTAGGAGCTGAAAGCTGCCCCATGAAATCCGAGATCATCGCAGTCGGCTCCGAAATGCTTACGCCACACCGCCAGGACACTAACTCCCTCTACTTGACTGAAAAACTCAACAAGATCGGCGTTACGGTTGCTTTCAAGACAATTGTCGGCGACCGCAAAAAAGACCTCGTCGGCGCAATCCGCAATGCGCTCGCACGCACCGACATCGTGATCCTCATGGGCGGCCTCGGTCCCACTGAAGACGACCTCACGCGCGAAGCCGTCGCAGAAACTCTCTCCCTGAAACTCAAACGCGATGCTCCCCAGGTAGCCGCACTGCACGCGCGCGCCGCCACCTGGCGCATCTCCATGCCCGAAAACAACCTCAAGCAAGCCGACTTAATCGAAGGCGCGATATTCCTTGACAATCCCAATGGCAGCGCCCCCGGGCAGTGGCTTGAAACCATTTACTCGGGTTATCGCAAACTCATCATTCTCGTCCCCGGCCCCCCCCACGAGTGCAAACCCCTTTTCGAGGACGAGTGTCTGCCGCGTCTCCGCGAGATTGTTCCCGAGCGCCATCTCGCCCAGCGCACCCTCAAGGCGGCCATGATCCCCGAGTCGCAAGCCGACAAACTCCTGGCGCCCATCTACACGGCCTACACCGACGTAGAAACAACCATCCTCGCCCACGCCGGCGACATCCAGCTCACTCTGCTCTGCACCAAAAAGGACAAGGACCTAGCCGAACAGCGCGTCGAAGAGCTTGCCACCAAGCTTGAAGAAGCCCTCGATGACTGGATGTACTCCGCGGAAGGCGAAACGTTGGAGCAGATCGTTCTCTACTACCTCGGCCTGCGCCAAGCCACCCTTGCTGTCGCCGAAAGTTGCACAGGCGGCATGGTCGCGCAGCGCATCACTTCCGTGCCAGGAAGTTCGCGATCGTTCCTCGGAAGCGTCGTGGTCTACTCGAACGAAATGAAGACAGCCTTCGCCGACGTCCCTGCCGAATTGATTGAGCAGTTCGGTGCGGTGTCGTCAGAAGTGGCTTGCGCGCTCGCCGAAGGCATCCGCAAACGCACAGGCGCAACCCTTGGGCTCGGCGTCACCGGAATCGCCGGCCCCACCGGCGCCACAGAAACCAAGCCGGTGGGTCGCGTCTACATTGCTGTGAGCGATGCCCAGACAACCGATTCCTTCGAACGAAACTTCCGCGGAACCCGCGACCGCATCCGCGAGTGGGCCAGCCAGCAGGCCCTCGACCTCGTCCGCCGCCGGTTAATGTAAGCAGCCGGCTCTCGAATTTCACAGGCAATTTTCGAATCTGTTGAACTCCATCGATTATCTTCACTAACGAGCAACGGTATCTTCCAACCATCGTCGCCACGAACGGAGCTTCCCCATGCCACTTCCCCAGGATGAACGCATTGTCGCTCTCGCCAACGAGCTATTGGCTGTCTTTCACAGCATCTTCGGCTCCCACCCAGGCTTTCGCCCCGCACACGCCAAAGGCTTGATGCTGACCGGAACATTCACGCCCCCACCCGGCGCCACCGCACTCACCCGCGCACCACATATCACGCGCAGTTCCACACCGGTCACCGTCCGGTTCTCCAACTCGACCGGCCTGCCCTCCATCCCGGACAATGCGCCCGATGCCAATCCCCGCGGCTTCGCCATTCGCTTCAATCTCGCAGACCATGTCCACACCGACATCGTCAGCCACTCAACAGATGGCTTCCCTACCCGCGATGGCTATGAGTTCCTCGAATTTCTGAAAGCTGCCCGGGCCAGCGGCCCCGAGGTTCCGTCACCCAAACCCATTGAGCAGTTTCTCGGCTCGCATCCAGCCGCCCTCCGCTTCGTGCAGACCCCCAAGCCCTTTCCCTCAAGCCTGGCCCGCGATACGTTCTACGGCGTAACCGCCTTCCGCTTCACCAACGCCAACGGCGAAAGCAAATACGGCCGCTATCGCATTGTTCCCAACGCTGGCAGCGACTACTTGACTGAGGACGCCGTTTCCCATCTCGCCGCCGACTACCACTACGAGGAACTCGCGCGCCGCGTCAAACAAGCACCGATCCGTTTCAACGTGCTCGTCCAGGTCGCCGCGCCCGGCGATGTCACCGACGACGCCACCATCCACTGGCCGGAAGACCGCAAGATCGTCGAACTCGGCACCATCGAACTCACCGAAGTGCTCGAAGACAGCCTCGCTCAGCAAAAGCACATCATCTTCGATCCCATCCCCCGCGTCGACGGCATTGAACCCTCCGCCGACCCGCTCCTCGAACTGCGCGCCGCCATCTATCTCCTCAGCGGTCGCGAACGCCGCACCGCCAAAGCATAGCCGGGCTCATTCTCGAAGGATCGAGGAAAAAGTTGACGGTGTCATTCTGAGCGAACGTGCCCCCAAACGTACCAGGGCCCCGAAGAGCGATTAGCTCTCCGGGGTAGGTTCGGGGGTGGTGGACGAAGAATCTGCTTTTTCGCACTTTCCGGGCGTCGCCGGGTGCCGCTTTCATGCGCGTTGTTTGCGCATGAGTGGGATAGCACAATATTGACCCTGCTACATCGAGTCTGAAAAACTCGCTCTATATGCGATACAGCGGCAGGGTTGAGTATGCGGACGCCCGAACGATGCGAACCCGCAACAAGGGATATTACCGGGTGCTCCACTGGCCCATTTGGATCTGGGTCTTTTTCCTGGCGCCCGGACCGCTCGTCTTCAGCCTTTTCGCGCACGGCTTCAGTGTCGCCAATGGCGCTTGGCTCGCCCTCGTGCTCCTCGGCACCGGAATCGCCGGCATCTATGGCCAGTTACCCGGAGTCGAGCCCGCCCCCTACATCCTCCGCTTTGACGAAGACCGCCCCAATCCCCTCTATCGCAAAGTCTGCTACACCTTCGCGTGGAACGCGGCAATCAACTTCGCGCTCCTCAACCTCATCGGCCTCGTCATCGCCGTCGTCACCGGCGTATGGACCATGAAGCAGCTCTACCAGTACGTCTACTTCCCTCTCGCCATCTTGATCCTGCTGCTCGGTGCACTCGGCAAACTTCCGCGCGTCGGCAAATCGACAAAGAACGAAGGCATCGAGCGCCGCTACTTTTACGGCACCGTGTGGGCAGTCACCATCTCGCAAACCGTACTGATGGTCCTATGGAAGACTCTTCCGCTCACGCGCACCGGAAGCCTCATCAAACTTGCCGTTTACGCGGGGATGCTCTTCGCCATGGGCGCAGCGGCATATAACGGCGCTCTTCCCCGCACTCGGCCGATCCTGCCCGGCGAACTGATGGTTGATTAAATCTCCGGATCAATAGAGTGGCCGGCTAAACTGAACATGCGCCGGCCAACTTCACTCGAATTCAAACCGTGCGCTACTTTTCTGCGACCGGCTTATACCCCGATCCCCCCGCCTTCTTCATCGCTGTAATGCCCTCCTCCACCGAGAGCAATGGAGTCGTCTTCACAGCGCTGCAAGAACCACCCGCACTGATCGCCATGGCGAACGCCGCCGCACTCACGTTGTCCGGCATCTCCACCAGCACAACAGTGTCATAATCGCCAAAAGTCAACCACGCCTCTTTCAACGAACCGCCAAGCTTCGCAACTGCCTTGCCGACAACCGATGCACGGTCATGCGGCTTTTTAATCATCGCCGCCATGGCTTCTGACGTGTACGCAACCTGCACGAGATAACTGGGCATTGTCGTTCGCCTTTCATGGAAACTCACACCGGGGAATCCGGCGAGGACGAAGTATACATGCGAGGCAAGACATCTGGCCCTGTTCTTCAATCTCTCCTCGCGGCGCCAGCCACTGCCCTCGCCTCGTCCTCTATCCATTGCCGCAGCAAATCCGGCTCGACAACGCGAACCGCTGAACCCAGTCCGAGGACAATAAATCGCGCTTCCCGATCGTTGTCGAAATCAACCTGCAGCATCACTCGTCCGGCCTCTGCAGTCCCAGCCGCAAGGGATTTCGTAACGCACCACGTCTGCACCCGCCTGGCCGCATCCTCGGTCAGTGAAAGAACCACGCGATAACCGGCTCTCTTGCGATTCAGTTCTGTAGTGGACGACTTCCAGTGCTCTTGGAGATCGAATCGCGCGGGCCGTTCGAATCCAACCGCCAGCGCCGCCACACGTTTCATCCTCGACACGCGAAACGTTCGCATCCCCTTCGCCGTCCGCGCCACAAGGTACCAGGTCAGCCCCTTCGACACCAGGCCCAGCGGGTCGACCGTCCGGCTCGATTGCTCCCCATCGGCCTTCGTGTAATCAAATGTCAGCTTGCGGTCGCGAGCCACCGCATCCTGCACCGCCGCCAGCATCGACAAATCCTCGCCCGTGTCGCGCCAGCCGGTGGGATCCACATGTAGCCGCTGCTGCAGGTGCGCCGCTTGCGCCTTCATCGGTTCGGGCATCGCCGCCATCAGCTTGTTCAGCGCGCTTTGCGCCGCTGCCGCCAGCCTTGCATTGCCCAGCCCACGCGGTTGGGCCATCAGAAGCGCATTGAGTTCCGCTTCATCGAGGCCCGGCACATGCGTGCGCCAGCCTTTTTCCAGTTGCCATCCCCCCTGTGCGCCGCGAATAGCCGAGACCGGAATTCGCGACGCACTCAGAGATTCAAGATCCCGATGAATCGTCCGCTGCGACACCTCAAGCTGCTCGGCAAGTTCTCGTTCTGTAACTTGCCCCCGAGCCTGCAGCAACAGCAGCACCGACATCAGTCGATCGGCTTTCACGTGCACTCACTTTCTTTCAACATTTCTAACTTTCTCAAATCATATATGACACCGGCTGTCATATAACGTGAGCGATCATCGTTTTATCGATGGAGGTCATCCCGATGAACACCCGCAATGTTCACCTTTTCGTTTTCGACTCGATGGCAGATTGGGAAGTAGCATTCGCGATCGCCGGAATCAACAATCCTCAATTCCAGCGCACTCCGGTCCGGTATCGCGTCGTTACGGTCGGAGCGGCCACTCGGCCCGTCACGACCATGGGCGGAGTTCGCATCCTGCCCGATGTCAGCCTGTCCGAGATTGACCCCAATCAAAGCGCCATGCTCATTCTTCCTGGCGGCGACCAGTGGGAACGGTGTGGCAACGTCGAAGCCATTCAAGTCGCTCGCGCATTCTTCGTCGAAGCCATTCCCCTCGCAGCCATTTGCGGCGCCTCGCTGGCACTTGCCCGCGCAGGAATGCTCGACGACTTTCACCACACCAGCAACAGCCGCGAATATCTCGCTGCAAGCGGGTACCGCGGAGGCAGCTTCTACTGTGACGCACCCGCCGTCACCGACGAGGGCGTCATCACCGCTTCCGGAATTGCCCCGATCGAATTCGCCCGTGAAATCTTCCGCACGCTCGGACTCTACAGCCGCGAAGCCCTCGACGCGTGGTACGCGCTCTATCGCTTCGGCGATGTCTCCCGTTACTCCGACCTTCTCGACTGCGTCAGCCAATAACTCGTCAGCAAACACCAACCCGGCACCGAAGAAAACTGGAATGTACATCGCCGCATTTCCCTGAAGACGGCGTCTCAAAATCCACCCGCCTCACCTGCTAAACTCTGTTTCGTCATGCTCCTTGCAGTTCTCTTGATTGTGGCCCTCGCTTACCTGCTGGGTTCGGTGCCAACCGGATACCTGCTCGTCAAGCTTTTTCGCCATGAGGACATACGTTCGGTCGGCAGCGGCAACATCGGCGCCACCAATGTGCTCCGTTCGGGCGGCAAGGGCCTCGGCGCTGCCACTTTTCTGCTGGACACTCTCAAAGGCGCCGCTGCGGTCTGGCTCGGTGCCTTGGTGGCATCCGTCCTGCTGTCCTCCATGCCCTTTCGCGACGCACAGGCCATTGCAGCGGTTGCTGCCGTTCTCGGCCACATGTTCCCCGTGTGGCTTAAGTTCCGTGGCGGGAAAGGTGTCGCAACGGGGTTCGGTGTCTTCCTCGTCGCCGCTCCGCTTGCAGCCCTGGCAGCCATCGGCCTGTTCGCAATTGTCCTGATCCTCACTCGCTATGTATCGCTCGCCTCGATCCTGGGCGCCGGCAGCTTCCCCGTCTTTGCCTGGTTCCTCGTTCGCGGGGACAGGCCTGCACCCTATATCGCTGCACAAGTCATCGTCGCTTCCCTCATCATCCTCAAGCACCACCAGAACATTCGCCGCCTCGCCGCCGGAACAGAAAGCAGATTTGGCGCGCACACGCACGAGAGGAAAACCGCATGAGCCGGATTGTTGTCCTTGGCGCCGGCGCTTGGGGAACCGCCATCGCTCTGTCGCTCTCCCGTCGCGGCGGTCACGAAACCATCCTCTGGGCGCACAACGCTGAAGAGGCGCAGGTCATCAACAACGCTCGTGAAAATACATTATTTCTACCGGGATTCCCGCTGCCCGCCGATCTGGTCGTCACCGCGGAATTGGCGCCGATCGAATCCGCCGACATCGTTGTCTCGGTCATTCCTTCCGAATTTCTCCGGTCCACCTTGCTCCGCATCAAGACGCACCTGCGCAGCGGGCAATTCGTCGTTAGCGCCACCAAAGGCATCGAAAAAGAAACCCACCTTCGCATGACCGAGGTGATTTCGCAAACCCTCGAGTCTGCCGGACTGCTGCTCTCCATCGGCGCATTCTCGGGCCCGAGTTTTGCCATCGAAGTCGCCCAGGCTCAACCCACCGCCGTCACCATCGCCTTCAGCGATCCGCAGATCTCCACGCTCATCCAGCAGGAGTTCTCCTCCGAAACGCTTCGGCTCTACACTTCAACCGACGTCATCGGCGTCGAATTGGGCGGCGCGCTCAAAAATGTAATCGCAATCGCCGCGGGCATCGCTGCAGGCGTAGGGTTGGGCCACAACTCGACGGCCGCCCTTATCACCCGCGGCATCGCCGAAATCACGCGTCTCGCCGTGGCCTGTGGCGGCCAGCGCGAAACTCTAGCCGGCCTCAGTGGCGTCGGTGACCTTGTGCTCACTTGTACAGGCTCACTCTCGCGCAACCGCACTGTCGGTCAGGCACTCGGACAGGGCCGCAAGCTTCCCGAAATTCTTGAAAGCCTTGGCGGCAAAGTCGCTGAAGGTGTGCTCACCACGCGCGCCGCCCTGGGCCTGGCACGCGAACACGATATCGAGATGCCCATCACTGAGCAGATGGAGTTGATCCTCGAAAGAGGGAAAGACCCGCGCGAGGCAATTCGCGAACTCATGCTCCGCCCCGGCAAAGGCGAACACTAGACTTCATGCAATGATTCGGAGGGAGCAGTGGCCTTCAGGCCACTGGATACCAACAATTAAGTTTCTGGCATTTAGGCCCGGTTTCTAGTTCCCGACTCAAGCTTGAGTGCCCCCGATCCCTCTTGGGGACCGCGGATACGAGTCAGGGACGATCAGCCCCCCGCAATCGCTCCAATAATCAGCAGCGGCTCCTTGCCTTCAGCCACCGCCCCGGGCAGGGCCAAATCAGGCGACTGATGCGATAGATCTTCCTCGCACGCAAAGAACCGCAGAAACGGCCGCCTCTTGAGCGTGTCGTGATCGCGAATGGTTCCGCAAAGCATGGGATAACGAGCCTCCAGCGCATCCAGCACCGAACGCAGCGTGACAGGCGCCGCAACCTCCAGCGTGATTACGCCATCGACGCGCGCAAGATTCCGCAGATGATACGGAATCTCTACGCGCACCGTGCTCGTCTTACCGCTCGCTCCAGATTCACCCATACCGATTAAATAGCGCTATCCTAACTGTTCTCTGTTCACTGTCCACTGATCACTGTCCACTTGCCCTTACGCCAATGTCTGCACTTCAACCGACAGCACCGCCGGCAGATCGTGCACAATCGCGTTCCACGAGTCGCCGCCATCCGGCGACACATACACCTGTCCGCCCGTGGTGCCGAAGTACACGCCGCACGTATCCAGCTTGTCCACAGCCATCGCGTCGCGCAGCACATTCACGTAGCAATCTTTCTCCGGAAGCCCTTTGGCAAGTTCCTCCCACTCGTTGCCGCCGGTTTTGCTGCGATACACGCGAAGTTTCCCATCGAGCGGAAAATGCTCCGAGTCGCTCTTGATCGGCACCACGTAAACCGTCTCCGGCTCATTCGAATTGATGTCAATCACAAATCCGAAATCGGTCGGCAGGTTGCCGCTGATCTTCGTCCAGTTATCGCCCGCATCGTCTGAACGCATTACGTCCCAGTGCTTCTGCATGAAAAGCGTTCCGGGCCGTGCGGGATTCATCGCGATGTGATGAACGCAGTGCCCGACGTCTGCCATCGGATTAGGAATGTACTTCGAATACAGTCCCTTATTGATCGGCTTCCACGAATTACCGCCATCATCGGTGCGAAACGCCCCCGCCGCCGAAATAGCAATGTATATCCGTTCGGCATTGCTCGGGTCGAGGATGATCGAATGCAGACACATCCCACCCGCGCCCGGCTGCCAGTCAGGGCCGGTGCCATGTCCGCGCAGCCCCGGCATTTCGTGCCAACTCTCCCCGCCGTCGATCGAACGGAAAATGGCCGCGTCTTCCACGCCCGCGTATACCGTCTTCGCGTCCGTAAGCGAAGGCTCCACATGCCACACCCGCTTGAACTCCCATGGCTTCTGCGTGCCGTCGTACCACTGGTGCGTTGTCAGCGGCTTGCCGGTTGCGTCCGAAGAGTCGTACACGAAGCGATTGCTTTTCACGGGCGGCCACTGCGGTGGACCTTCTTGCGGCTTCACGCCAGGCTGAAACCACGTCTTGCCCCCATCCGTCGATGCCTGAAATAGCTGGCCAAACCATCCGCTAGTCTGCGAAACGTAGATGCGTTCCGGATCCACTGGCGAGCCCTTCATGTGGTAGATCTCCCACCCCGCAAAGAAGGGTCCGTTGACGTCCCATTTGTCTCGCTTTCCGTCCGACGAAAGAATAAAAGCGCCTTTCTTCGTACCAACCAATACACGAACCTGACTCATCATTTTCCTCCCCCGCGCGTTAAACATCTGGGAATCCGCGGGCCGCTTCGAGATTCTTCCTCAATCACGCACGTCAGTTCAAGTCAAAACTGTGCAAATGTTTTGAGCCGGTCGATCTTCGAGAGGAAGCGGCAAGCTGAATCAGGGTTGCCAAGTGACGTTGATACCACCCACTCCAATGACCGGGATCGCATACGCGTGGTTCATCCCACCTTCCCAGGTTAACGATCCATTCGCCTGCAGAATAAAAAATTTGAATTCCGCCCTCACCCCCGCCGGAACTGAGACCGTAAGGAGCGCATTGCCACCAGACGGAATCACCGCCGGCCCATCGGCACCATCCCACGTCGTCGACCAGTTGCCCAGTTCAGTCACGCTGCCCGTGAGCATCACCGCATCTCCGGCGCCGAGCGCAGGTACACCGGTCACGAAGAAATTGACGGGGACAAGCTTCCCCGTGCTCACAATGAAAGGAGCCCGATTGGAAGCCGATACACCTCGACCGACGATCACCTCAACCGGTCCCGCTCGGACGGATGGTACGTCCGCAGTGATCACGCCATCGGCCCAATTCGCCACTTTCGCGGGCACCTTCAGGCCGCCCGCCACAAAGGTCACACGTCCTGCCGCGCTTCCAAACCCCATCCCCGCGATCGTCACCGGTGCACCCGCATTCGCCACGCGCGGTGTAATGCTCCCGATCGCCGGCCCGGTCCCGCCTGCCGCGACCCAGATCGACACGCTTCGATGCGGTAGCGTGAAATTCGCTGTGGCGTCGTTCTCTCCCCCTGTCCCGGTCACCGTAAGCCCGAGCCCACCCAGCGTTCCCTTCAGGTAGTCGTTAAACTTCCCCGGCGCGAGCGAAGTCAGCAGACCGCTGATCTCCTGGTCATTCGTCTCGCTCTTGTTGATGGCCACCAGCACCACATTCCCGCCCAGCCTGCGCTCGTAGATGTACACATCGTCGTTGATCCAGCGTTGTTGCATCGTTCCATAGGCGATCGCAGGATTTGATGCCCGCAGCGCCGCCAGGTACCGGATCAGCGTCACCGCATCCGTCGTCCCGAAGCTTGTCATCGCGTTGCGATCGTAGGGATCGTTACCGCCGCCGGTATCGTTGTGCAGATACTGCTCGTCGCCGTAATACACCACCGGCACACCCCTGCACGTGAAAATAAAGCTCAACGCAAGCTTCACCGCCATTGCATCCGAGCCCATCGACTGGATCCGTGGATTGTCATGGTTGTCAAAAAATGTAACCAGGTCGTTCGGCTGCGCGAAACCCTCAGCACTCGCATTGCCAAGCCGCTCAAGATTCAATTCATCGTCAATCTCTTTGAAGCTTTTACCTTTCGCAAACACATCCACAATCGGCCCATACAGCGGATAGTCCAGCAGGTTCATTCCGCTGCGATTCGAGAACTTCACCGAATCCGCATACAACGGATCGCCCGACCCCTCCAGCCACTCGCCAAATACAAACGGCCGTACCATTGCAGTCGGAAGCGTATCCGCACCGCTCCAGTTTGCAATCGAATTCTCCAGGCTATATTCCCATCCCCAGTTCACGTGCTTCACCGCATCGAACCGAAACCCATCCGCTCCGTGCGCCAGCAACTGCGCAACCGCCGCCTTGATGTATTTATCCACCCATGGATTTGTCTGATCCAGATCGGCCAACCCAAACAACGTGTCGTACTGCAACTGGTACCGATCTTCGAAATCCGTCATGTTTGGCGTGTGATGGTAGTACGGAGTGGCCCCCGTGTCGCTCGAATAGTCCGTCACCTTCGCTCCGTTGTTGTAGAGTGCGCCATTCTCGCCTACACCAATGTCATTGGTATGGTTCGCAACAAAATCAACAATCACTTTGATCCCATTCGCGTGCGCCGTCGCCGTCAGCTCGTCGAACGCCTCCCAACTATTCGCCGCATCCCCAAAGTGTTCTTCGATCCGCATCATGTCGCGCGGCCAATATCCGTGATATCCAGAAGCCCCTCCGCCGTCCGGCTTGTTCGCATTATCGATCGGCGGAGAAATCCATATCGCCGCCACGCCCATCGATTTCAGATACGCCATCTTCCGCGTAATGCCCGCCAGATCGCCTCCCCAGTAGTCGCGCCAGTTCGTCGGCTTCGCAAATCCATGGGCATCGAACTCCCCCGCACTCTGCGGTGGATTATCGTTATTCGCATCCCCGTTAAAGAACCGGTCCGTCACAATCTGGTAAATAAATCCCTGGTGAATGTCATGCACCGTCGGAATTGGCGGCGCTCCGGGCGGATTCTGCGCAATCACCCGCGATGTCGATGCGATCAAAAGGATGACGGCAATCAGACCGGCGCTTTTCATCTTCAGCATGGATCTCTCCTGGACCAGCAGAACCGCACCCCTGAGTCCCCCAACATCCTAGTGCACAACGCCATGAGCGCACGCATCGCCGCGAACACATGCCCTCTCTCCGTGCCCCATTCGCTCCAAACTCCGCAATGCTCTAGACTCAAGACTGGAACCCTACGCGATGATTACGCTATTTACCGGCTACGACGAAGAACCGAAAGACAAAAAGAAAGAGCAGGAAGGCCAGGCCGCCGAAGAGGAGTCGCCTCAGAAGTCGGGATTCTTCTCGCGCATGCGCCAAGCCGTTGCGCGTACCCGCGAGACGTTTTCGACCCGCATCAACGACATCGTTGCCCTTGCCCGCGATGTCGACGAGTCCTCTCTCGAGGAGCTTGAGACCGCGCTGATCATGAGCGACATCGGCGTCCAGACCACCAACGAAATCATCCAGGCTCTCCGCGAGCGCGCCCGCAAACAGGCTATCGCCGGCGGCGAAGAACTCCGCGACTTGCTGAAAGCGCAACTCCGCGGAATTCTCGAAGCCCCGATGCGGCCCGTCATCACACCCGCCACTCCGCCCAAAGTCAGCTTCCTCGTCGGCGTCAACGGAACCGGCAAAACCACCACCAGCGGCAAGCTCGCCGCATGGTATCGCGCGCAGCAGAAATCCGTCCTCCTCTGTGCCGCCGATACCTTCCGCGCCGCGGCTATCGAACAGCTCGAAGTCTGGGCTGGGCGCAGCGGCGTCGAAATGATCAAGACCCGCCAGGGAGGCGACCCCGCCGCCGTGCTTTACGACGCAGCCAGCGCCGCCAAAACCCGCAACATCGACGAACTCATCGTTGACACCGCCGGACGCCTCCACACCAAGTCCGGCCTCATGGACGAACTCGACAAGATGCGCCGCACCGCTTCGAAGCTCGTCCCTGGCGCTCCCCACGAAGTCCTCCTCGTCATGGATGCCACCACCGGCCAGAACGGCCTTCAGCAGGCGCGCCAGTTCACGCAGTCAGCCGGAGCCACCGGAATCGTCCTCACCAAGCTCGACGGCACCGCAAAAGGCGGCATCGCCGTAGCCATCGCCCGCGAACTCAATCTCCCAGTAAGATTCGTAGGCGTCGGTGAGCAGATGGGCGACCTGCTCGAATTCTCCCCCGAAGCCTTCGTAGACGCGCTTCTGGGTTAGTAATCGCACGAAATACACACTTCCACAATTCGCGGGTGTCATCCTGAGCGCACGGGGCCCCAAGCGCACTTCAGCTTGGGGGTGGTAACCGAAGGATCTGTTTCTCCCCCGAAGCCTTCTCAACGCGCTGCTGGGATAGGATCGGGGACCCGAATTGTTAGAATCGCGCTCGGGAAGGTGATGCAATGCTGAACGGAGTCCAGCCCGGAGGGACGCCGCTCCCGGGATATCAACTGGTGCTTCTGATACTGTTCGGACCTCCGATAATGACATCGCTCTGGTGGGTGATGGCCGGGGGCCTTGTCGAAGACCAAAACTAAGGTGGTTCAGAATGTCACCGACCGGGTCGCGTTTCTGACCATTCTGATCCTCACCTTTGCCGTTGCGATCTCAGCGGCGGTTTATGCTCACTACACACGACGCTGAATGAAGCAGGTTCCATCGCTCCAGGCTCAGTAAGCCCAATTGTGCATCGTGCGACGATCTCTCGGAGACAGCTACACGTGAATGCGGAGGAAACACTGGACAAAGACACCCACCGGATGCAGCGCGCCCTCGAACTAGCCCGCCGCGGCATCGGTGTCGCCTCGCCAAACCCCGCCGTTGGCTGCGTCATCCTCGACCGCGCCAGCCAGGTAGTCGGCGAAGGCTGGCACGAATACGAACTTCGCGACCACGCAGAAGTTGTCGCCCTCAACGAAGCCAGACAGCATGCCGGAGACCGCCTTAAAGGCGGAACCGCCTACGTCACCCTCGAACCCTGCAATCACACCGGCCGCACCGGCCCCTGCACCCAGGCCCTCATCGCCGCCGGACTCGCCCGCGTCGTCGCCGCGACCGGCGATCCCAATCCCAACGTCACAGGCCACGGTATGGAAGCCCTGCGCGCAGCCGGCCTCCAAACTACGCTTGGCGTCTGCGAAACCGAAGCCCGCCGCATCAACGAAGGCTTCGCCCGCTGGATTCAGCACAAGCGCCCCTTCGTCCTGATGAAGGTTGCCATGACGCTCGATGGCCGCATCGCGCCGCCACCCGGTTTCCATACGGCGCGCGAACCCTACTGGATCACCAGCGAACTCGCGCGCGCCGCCGTGCAAACCCTCAGATGGCAGGCCGACGCAGCACTCACCGGCGTCGACACCGTCCTCGCGGACGACCCCATGCTCACCGACCGCAGCGGCCTCCGCAGACGCCGCCCCCTCCTCCGCGTCGTCCTCGACTCCGCCCTCCGCATGCCGCTCGATTCGAAGATGGTGCGCGATGTTCAGAACGATGTCGTCGTCTTCACCGTCTCCAAAGACGAAACCCGCATCAACGAACTTCGCACCCGCGGCGTCCGCGTCGAGGTTCTCCAACCGGAGAAAGGCCGCGTCTCCATCAGCGCTGTCCTCGACAAACTCGGCGAAGAAGGCATCCTTACCCTGCTCACCGAAACCGGCACCCGCCTGAACACCGCCCTCCTCGCCAGCACCACGGTCGACCGCGTCCACATCTTCGTCGCTCCCCAGATCATGGGCTCCGACGCGGTCCCGGCGTTCAAAGGCATGCCCAGCGCAATCCAGATGGCCGAAGTGGAAGTGGAGCGCTACGGCAACGACGTGGGCCTGTGCTCCCTTCTCCGCGACCCCTGGCGGACTCAGAACTGAAACAAACCAACTTATCGAGCAAAGAATAATCAGCTGAATCAGATGTTTACCATTCAGTAAAAATACTGTAAAAATCCTGCTTACTCACGCGACAACCCCGCGCCAACCCGTCACGTCCAATTCCATGCGCGTTCCGGGCCGCACTACGTTGGTTCGTGCCGGTCGGTTTGGGGACAGGGGGACCCTTCGGGCCATGCTGCACCATACACTCAATTTTCTTGGAATCGGCGTCTTGTCGGCCGTGCTCGCTGTCGCCGCTATCATCTGTACCGCATTGCGCATCGATAAAGATCCCGCCGTCGACGGACCTCGCGCCCTCATTTCCGAATTCATCGGCCTCTGGCTCGCATTCACTTGCCTCGCCTGGAGTTTCATGATCGCAGGTCCAGCAAACCTTCAATGGACCTTGCGCGCATTCGCCGTCGCTGCCGCCTTGATTGCCTTCATATTCGCTGCGTACTTCGCCGGAACACCCGAAGTGCGGGTCACCCTCGACCAGGAGCCAAGCGGCTTCGACAACCCAACCACCAGCCTCAAGCTCGATTCGACACCGGTGCCACTTCCTTCCGGACCTGATTCTCAGAGCCGCAGCCGCACCTGGTCAGAGTCAGAGTTCGACAAGACGACGAACTAGTGTTCGACCGGGACTTTTGAAAAGTCCGGCTGCTCCGGAATGGCCGCGCCGTCAGCGCGCGGATCCGATGCGCCGAAATTCATGCCCGTACTACTGTCGTGCAGCACCGCCTGCCCACGTCCCATCTGCGACGTGTAATCCGGATGCACTTGCAGTACATGACCCATCTTCGTCAGAGCATCCAGCGACTCCGGCCCCACGCGTGATTCGATCACGATCTTGCAGGCCAGTTGCTGCCGATCGGTAAAGCGCGGCTCTTCCATCGCAGCCTGGATGTTCATGTGGTAATCCACCACGTTCGACACAAACTGCGCGTGGGCCAGCGGCTGATTCAATCCGCCCATAATGCCGAACCCAATGTGCTGGTCTCCATGCTGCATAAACGCCGGAATGATCGTGTGAAACGGCCTCTTCCGGCCCGCCAGCGCGTTCGGTGATCTAGGATCGAGCGAAAATAATCCGCCGCGATCCTGCAAAGCGAACCCCATCCCCTGCACCGTGATCTGCGATCCGAAATTCTCGTAGTTGCTTTGAATGATCGAAAGAATGTTCCCCTCTCGATCCACCACGCTGAAGTACGTCGTATCGCTCTTCGCCAGCGCTCCCGGCGGAACCGTGCAATTCGCGCGTTCCGGATCGATCAAAGCAGCGCGCTTCGCTGCATACTCCTTCGACAAAAGCTCGCCCACCGGAATCTTGCTGAACCGCGGATCGCCGTCATATGCCTTCACATCCGCGTACGCCAGCTTCATCGCCTCGATACGATGGTGCACTTCGCCCGGACTGTGCGGACCAGCAGGATCCGCCGGAAATCGCTCCATGATGTTCAGCATCTCCAGCGCCGCAATGCCATCGCCATTCGGCGGCAACTCATAAACCGTCCAGTCCCGATACGTGGTGTGGACCGGCTCAACCCATTCCGCTGAATACGACGCAAGATCGTCAGCGGTCATCGTTCCGCCCAGTTCGTTCGAAGTCTTCAAGATTGCCTTCGCAATCTTGCCCTTGTAAAACGCCGACTCGCCCTGTTCCGCAATCAGCCTGAACGCATGCGCCACATCGGGATTGCGAAATAGTTCTCCGGTCCCCGGCACCTTGCCGCCCGGCAGAAAGACGCGCTGGCTCTCCGCATTGGTCAGCAGACCCTTCTCATCACCCGCCCACCACGCATGGATAATCTCCCCGACCGCGAATCCGTGTTCCGCATAAAATATCGCCGGCTGAAACAGGTCGCGCCACGGCAGTCTGCCCCACCGTTCGTGCAGCTTCGTCCATCCGTCCACCACCCCCGGCACGGTCACTGAGTCGATCCCGAACTGCGGCATCGCTGTGTCGCCCTTTGCCCGCAGGTGGTCAATAGTCAGCGCCCTCGGCGCCCATCCGCTCGCATTCAGCCCGTAAAGCTTCCCTGTCTTCGCATCCCAGTAAATCGCAAACAGGTCCCCACCCATCCCGTTTGTATCCGGCTCCGTGACGTTGAGAACCGCGTTTGCTGCGATTGCCGCGTCGATCGCCGAACCGCCCTGTTCCAGTACCCGAGCCCCTGCCTGCGAAGCCGATACCTGGCTCGTCGCAACAATGCCATATTGCGTAGCAACCACCGATCGCCCATACGACCGGTCCTGCGCGCCTACCCTCACGGCCGACACCAATCCGGTTGAGAAAAGTGCGAGACAAAGCAACGCAGATCGAAACGCAGTCATGCACGCCCTCCTGAATTTGTGAGCGAAAAATAGGGAAATCCGCTGATCTAAAAACCTATCAGAGCCAGCCTCGTCGTCGTAGTACATTGGCGTTGTGCGTTTGCTCCTCACCATCTTTTCTGCCTTCGTGATCGCCCAAGTCTCCTCCGCGCAAAGGCACGTTTCCTTCGCCACCGAAGACGGCGGCATGGTAGCCGCCAACCTCTACGGCCACTCAGAACGCGCGGTGCTCCTCGTCCACGGAGGCCCCTTCACCAAGGAAAGCTGGGCTCTGCAGGCGCCAATTCTCGTTGCGGCCGGCTATCAAGTCCTCGCCATCGATCTTCGCGGACACGGCCAGTCGCACGGCCCCGGCGAAGCCGATCCATCTGATGCCCAACTCGCACTCGATGTCCTTGCAGCGGTCCGCTACCTCCACAGCCATGGTGCAAAGACCGTGTCCATCGTCGGCGGAAGCATGGGCGGAGGGGCAGCCGGCGACGCCTCCATCACCGCGCGCCCCGGTGAGATCGATCGCATCGTGATGCTTGGAGCAGCGCCGAACCTGCCGGCTGACAAGCTCAAATCCGCCGCCCTCTTCATCGTTGCCCATGACGACACCAGCGGCGACGGCCCGCGCCTTCCGGGAATCCGGGCGCAATACGAAAAAGCTCCGCCGCCTAAAAAGCTGATCATCCTCGAAGGCTCCGCCCACGCACAGTATTTGTTCCAGACCGACCAGGCCGACCGCGTGATGCGCGAAATCCTGCAGTGGCTCTCATGGAAGATAAGACCATTCCCGCGTTCACTATCGTCCCGCCTCACCACAGCGGAGCCACGGGCTGTTCTTGAAACATGGCTTCGGTCATTGCTGTTTGAAAGATGCAACAGGCTCAGGTACGACTTGGCCTGAGGGTCGTAGGTGACCGTAATGCTGCCGCCACGGCCTGCCGATCCGTCCATGCCATTTTGGCCGTCGCTGCCGTCCCTTCGATTCGAACCGCTGGGTGATCCCGATCCGCCGATACCACCGTGGCCGCGACGGCCTCCTCTACCTCCCGAGCCACCTGGACCGCGATCCGCATTCACGCTCAGCGAGCTGCGATTAGGATCGACGAGATAGTAGCGCTTGTGGCCGGCAGCGAAGACGCTAAATTGCACGAGAGCATGCGGCTCGGCTTCGACTGCCATCTGGATTTGTACCGCAGGCGCATCGCCTCTCGGACTTCTATCCTGTCTGTTCGTGCCGTCGGTCCCGTTAACACCATCGCTGCCGGGTGAAGGATTATCCGGGTCCATGGAGCCAACGCTGCCGGGTGAGCCGTGACTGTCCATGCTGCGTTCATGGCTGGCGCCGGTACTTCCTGAGAAGTTCGTCTTGAATGCGTAGTCGTAGCGCAAGGGAATATCCAGATCGGCATGAAGATCGGGATGGCTCGGAACTGTGATGCTGACATCTGGCAACTTGCCCGCCGTCGCGCGCGGATCGTGGCGAAGCGAGATAACGCCTTTCTTGTTTACTGTCACGACGCTTGAGGTAACGGCAAGATCGCGCCACATGATTTTCCTGTGTCCTGCGCCTTCAGTCGTCAGGATCTTGCCATCTGGCTGCGTGAACGTTGCGATGAGCGAAGATTTCTGGCTCGGCCCAATACCGGGAGCCTTTTCCAGGCGAATCTCAGAGGCGCTTACTGGAACTTTGCTGAGGTTCACTTTCATTCCAAGTTTCACCTGGACGGCGGCGCATCTGCTGATGAGCAGGGTTGCGGCACACGCGAGCACGAGGCTGAGTTTTGTTAGGGAGGAGAACTGTATGGAGGTGCGGAGGAGAGATCTTGCAACGTTCGGGCCCATGACGAACCATCACCTTTCAGGCTGTCTACGACTCAACTGGATGAAACCTGCCTGTCCGTAATGACGCGAAAAGCGGTACACAAGTCGCGGTCTCGCTTCGTTTTTCTCGCGATGGTCTTGAGCCGCTTAAAATGAATCCATGTTCACCGGCATCATCGAGCAGACCGGAACCCTCATCAGCCTCACCGACCGCGGCGGCGTCCGCTGCATTACCGTCGAAGCCCCCGGCATCGCCGAACCGTCTCCGCGAAGGTGATTCCCTCGGCGATCTCCGGAGTCTGCCTGACCGCGCTCGATGTCGACCCGACTTATTTCCACGCCGACCTCGCCCAGGAAACGTTCGATCGCACCTCTCTCGGCGCGCTCAAAGCCGGCGCAAAGGTGAATCTCGAACTGCCCACCGCCGCCGGGAGTCCTCTCGGCGGCCACATCGTCCAGGGCCACGTAGACGGCACCGGCATCATGACCGCGTTCGATCCCGTGATCCCGGAGTCGAGTCCCGATTTCAATCGCGAGACAACTGACTGGACCCTCAAAGTCCGCATTCCCGAAAATCTCCGCCAATGGATGGTGCACAAAGGCTCCGTCGCCATCGAAGGCATCAGCCTCACCATCGCCGGAATCGAGGACGACATAGTCTCCATCGCGATTCTGCCCCTCACTTATTGGCGCACCAACCTACACAGGCTCAGCGTTGGCGCGCCGGTGAACATCGAAGCCGATGTCCTGGTGAAGTTGGCTTACCAGCAGATGCAGACCGCAAAGAAGTCCGAGTTCGATCTCACCGAATCCTGGCTCGTCGAGAACGGCTATTGATTCGGAGGATCGCCCATGAGATCGACAAAAGAGATCGGACTGAAAATCATTCGGTCACAGCGCGAGTGCTTCCGCTATTTGGGCGTCTCGGCTGAACCTGAGCAACGAGGAGCTGGAACCTCGCGTCCGGAAGTTGCGGGTGTGTGCCGCACCCGGCAGTCAGAAGAATTGTCGTCTCTCCGCAAGATTTCCCGACCGGCGGAGCAGCCGGAAGAAGACCTTATTACTTCGCCGCCACCTTGGGCGGATCAATGATGTACTCATCCCCCGTACGCGCCAGGATCTGCTGGCGCCGATCCGTCAGCAGTTTCAGATCCTTCGTCAGCTCGATAAATTCCTGCTTCTGCTCTGTCGTCAACTCCGCGCCGCCTTGCGCAGCCTTGTTCAATTCATCCAGTTTCGCCTGCACCTTCGGAATCTCCCGGTCGATCAGAACCGGATGAATATTCGGCGTCTTCGCCTTCCCCGCCGCCAGCGCATTGCGATTGTTCTCGCCCCACACCGGCAACATCCCCACATGCCCCAGTTCCACCCGCACGCCCGCCGGCCCATAGTCATTGCGCACCGCTGAAAACAACCCGATCATCGAGTCTCGCGGATCGCCATCCTTATCCGGCATCAACCCGTCCACGTAATTCCGCGACTGGTTCGACAAAAAATTGCCCAGCGAGTAGAAAATCACTGCCATCCGGCCATCTGGCGTCGTGTAGGTCTCAATCGGCTGCAGCACATGCGGATGATGTCCCACAATCACGGAAGCTCCTGCATCCAGCATCTTGTGCGCCAGTTCGACATCCTCCGGCCGCGGTGCCGGCGCATACTCCGTCCCCCAGTGAATGGAAATCACCAGCATGTCGCACTGCGCCTTCGCTGCTTTCACGGCCGCCACCACCTGCGCCTCATCTGCCCCGGGCGCGCCGCCGGATTCCCCCGGATACGGAAAGAAATTCACATGCGGCTGGTCGTCTTTGTCCGGATTGCGGTTCCCATTCAGCCACCGCGTCATCCCCAGCCAGCCGACCTTGATCCCATTGGCATCTACGATCACCGGTTGCCAAGTCTGCGCCGCCGTATCCCCCGAACCCACAAATTGCAGCCCGATCTCCCGAAGATGTTCGCGCGTCTCCGTAAACCCGGCCCACCCCTGGTCCATCACATGGTTATTCGCGAACGAAACGATCTTGATCCCGTTGGCCTTTAGCGCCTCCGGCAACGCAACCGGAGCATCGAACATGAACGGCTTCGATCCTTTTGAGTGAGTCGGCGCTACCGGCGTCTCCAAGTTCACAAACCCAAAGTCGGCATCCTTGAAGACATCGCTGACATCTGCCAGCAGCGACCCCCAACCCCCAACGCCGCCGCCCGCGGCTTCGGCAGCCGCCCGCACCGCTTCATGCGGAATTACGTCTCCGCCCACCGCGAAACTCACCCGCGCCAACTCATGCGGATATGGCGCCACCGCGACAGCCCGATGCAGTTTCGTCGCAAATCCACTGAAATACGACGCCGCAGTGACCACACCTAGCAGGATCATGACGGCAAGCGCGGCTGCGCGCGGGCTTAGGCCGAGCAAGTTGCCGTTTCCGGCTTCTTGTCCCGGCGGAATCCCCTCGCCGCCCGCCTTCATCCATCTAGCCGTATGATCCATGTGGGGTGGCCTGACTCATCCCAGCATACCCTTCGGAAAAGACGCCGGTTAATCCTATTCCGAACTTAAGTACCCCCGTCGTCAGCTACCCCGCTTTAGGAAGTGACATTCGGCGAGCGCTTCGTCTGAAATCTGCGTCTATCCCATGAGCGAAACTGTTACCCTTGAACAGGAAAGCGGACCGAAAGGCCGGCAGTGGCCCCCGGGCCAAGCCGGCAACCTGACCTATGGCAGAGTTCGTAATCAAGTTAGCCGATGAACGCGGTCACGTGATGGAGCAGGTACAGACCGCCTCCACCGCCGAAGAGCTGCGCGCGCGCTTCTCTCATGCTGGTTATCACGTCTTTTCGGTCCGGGCGCGCTCTGGCCTTACAGGAATGTCGCGGCGCAAGGTCAAGCTCGAGCCCTTCCTTATCTTCAATCAGCAGTTTCTTACGCTCATCCGCGCCGGCCTGCCCATCCTGGGTTCGCTCCAGATGCTCTCCAAGATTCAAAAGAGCCCCTACTTCCGCAGCCAGCTTGACGATATCGCCAACCGCGTCAAAACAGGTGAATCGCTCTCCGGCGCATTCGAGGCGCAGTCGGGCATGCCCGTCATCTACACCACAACTCTTCTGGCCGGCGAACGTTCCGGTAACCTGCAGGAAGTCCTCGATCGCTACATCGGCTTCCAGCGAGTTTCGCTCACTTTCCGCAAAAAACTTACCGCCTCGCTCATCTATCCCGGCCTGCTGCTAACCATCGTGAGCGGCCTGCTCGTTTTCATGTTCACTGTGGTCATTCCCCAATTCGCTCAGCTCTATGACCAGATGGGCTCCAAGCTGCCGCAGATGACTCTTTTGCTTCTAGCCTTCGGCAAATGGACACAGCACAACATCCTCTGGATCGCCCTTTCCGTACTCGTAATCGCTGTCGGAATCTGGCGTTTTTCAATCACAGAGAAAGGCCGCGACACCATCGACGGCATTCGTGTGCGCATGCCGATCTTCGGCAAAATCTGGCTCAAATACCAGGTCGCGCTTTTCTCGCGGACGCTGTCTACGCTACTCACCGGCGGCCTTCCGCTGGTGCCCTCGCTTGAAACCGCCGCCCGATCCATCTCCTCGCGCCGCGTATCCAAGGCCGTCGGCACGGCGGTAACTTCAGTACGCGAAGGCAAGAACCTCGCCGATTCTCTCACCAACACCGGCGTCTTTCCCGACCTGTCCACTGAAATGATCTCCGTCGGCGAACAAACCGGCGCTCTCCCTCAAATGCTCAACTCTGTCGCCGAATTCTTTGAAGAAGATGTGGCCACCGCGTTGACTGCCGCACTCTCATTAATCGAACCCGCGATCCTCATCGTCATGGGTGTGGTCGTCGTCTTTATTCTTATCTCTCTTTACCTGCCGATCTTCTCGCTCGGCTCGGCAGTTGGCGGGGGTCAGGGTTAACCCTATATATGGCTGACACTACAATCACGGTGCCGACCGGGGCCATGGTAAACGGCCTCGACGAGCGCGCCCAGGCTGAAGCCCTCGCAGCTCGCTATCGCGCCGAATTCGTTGACTTAAAGAACTTTAAAATCCAGCACGACCTCCTCCGCACCGTTCCCGTGGAACTGATGTTCCGCTACAACTTCGTGCCTATCGAGCAGATGGCCGACGCCATGGTCATCGCCGTCAGCGATCCCTCGCGCCTCATGGTGCTCGACGAAATCGCCGGTCTCCTCGGCCATCGCATCATCGCGCGCGTCGCCACCCTCTCGCAGATCACCGACCTGCTCAAGAAAACCGAGCAGTCCCAGCGTGTCCTTGATGAAGCCAGCGAGGGCCTCACCTTTGACGTCCTCACCGGCGATGACTCGAACCCCGACGAAAATATCTCCATCGAGAAACTGACCAGCGATGAAGACATCAGCCCCATCATCCGCCTGGTCGACACCACGATCTTCACCGCCCTCGAGCGTCGCGCTTCCGACATCCACATTGAGACCTACGACGATTCGCTCCACGTCAAATACCGTATCGACGGCGTCCTCCAGGAAGCCATGGCGCCCATCGCGCGCGAGCACCACACTACGATCCTGAGCCGCATCAAGATCATGAGCGAGCTGGACATCGCCGAGCGCCGTGTACCGCAGGACGGCCGATTCCGCGTTCGGTACAAGAGCCGCCTCATCGATTTCCGCGTCTCGATCATGCCTACCGTCCATGGCGAAAATGCAGTTCTCCGCGTACTCGACAAAGAGTCGATGAGCGAGAAGTTCCGCCACCTCACGCTTGACGTCGTGGGCTTTGCCGAAGAGGACCTTCGCCGCTTCCGCCGTTACATTCGCGAGCCCTATGGCATGGTGCTGGTCACTGGCCCCACCGGCTCCGGCAAAACCACTACCCTCTACGCCGCCCTTAACGAAATCAAGAGCGACGAAGACAAGATCATCACCATCGAAGACCCGGTCGAATACCAGATCCGCGGCATCACCCAGATTCCCGTCAACGAGAAAAAGGGCCTCACATTCGCCCGCGGCCTGCGTTCCATCCTCCGCCACGATCCCGACAAGATCCTCGTCGGCGAAATCCGCGACCAGGAAACCGCGCAGATCGCTATCAACTCCGCCCTCACCGGCCACCTCGTCTTCACCACCGTCCATGCCAACAACGTAGTCGATGTGCTCGGCCGCTTCCTCAATATGGGCGTCGAAGCCTACAACTTCGTCTCCGCGCTCAACTGCATCCTCGCCCAGCGTCTCGTGCGCACAGTCTGCGAACATTGCGTCCGGACCGTCAGCTACCCCGACGAAGTCCTCATCGCCAGCGGCATGAATCCGGCCGAATGGCGCGGTTTCGCCTTTCGCGAAGGCGTCGGCTGCATCGAGTGCGGCGGCACGGGGTATCGCGGACGTACCGCTATCCATGAGCTTTTAGACTTGACCGACCCCATCCGGGAGCTGATTCTTGAGAAGAAGCCGACCTCTGAGATTCGCAAGCTGGCTCAGCGCGAAGGCATGAGCTTCCTTCGTGAATCGGCCCTCGACCGTGTTCGTCGCGGGCTCACAACGCTCAAGGAGATCAACAAAGTCACCTTCATTGAGGCATCGCGATAGTGAGTCCAATCCTCAGCAGATCGAAATCGGCAGCGCAATACGCAGGCCGCCCACCCGCAGCCATCGAAATCACCTCCGAGGGCGTACTGGCAGCTGCGCTGCCCGGCAAACATGAAACGCCTGTCTACGCGTTTGAGCCCCTCCGCCCCGGCATCCTGATACCCGGCATCAGCGAACTCAACATGACCTCGCCGGAAGCGGTCTCCCTTGCCATCCGCACCGCGCTGGCAAGCGTGGCCCCGCGCAGCCGCTTCATCACCGTCATCATTCCCGATACCGCAGTACGCGTCTTTGTCCTCGATTTCGATTCCATTCCTGCACGGGCAAGCGAGGCCATTCCAGTGCTCCGGTTCCGGCTCCGCAAAATGGTTCCCTTTGACGTGGAGCACGCCGGCCTCAGCTATCAGATCCTCTCTGAGAGCAAGACCGAAGCCCGTGTCCTCGTCGCCATCCTGCCCAGCAATATCCTCGAGGAGTACGAGACCGCTGTGCGCGCCGCCGGCTATGAGCCTGGCGCCGTCATGCCCTCTGCCCTCGCTGCTTTGGCCACAATCGACTCTTCTGAACCTCTGTTGGCCGCCTGCCTCAGCAAAGTCGCCATCACCACCTCCATCACCCGCGGTGACGACCTCCTTCTCTATCGCACCCTCGACCTCCCTGAAGATCCTCAGCAGCGACTTCTTGAAGTCCAGCGCAGCGTAGCCGTCGCAGCGGCATATTATGAAGACAAGGTTTCTGTGTTGCCCAAGGAACTCTACTTTGCCGGCAACGGTACTGCCGCGGAATTCGAGCATTGGTTTGGTACTTCAGAGTTGAAGATCGTCGACCTGGCGTCCCGCCCTTCAACCGGCGTCGCCACCAGTTTGTCGAACATGAGCACCGCCGGCATCACCGGCGCATTGGCAGGAGCCGTCTAACGTGCGCGTAGCCATCAATCTTGCCTCACGGCAATTCGCCGACGTCGCACCGGCGCTCAAGAATCTGCGCATCGCCATGGGGGCTTTGGCGCTGGTTGCCATCGCCATGGGTTTCGGACTCCACGCCCTGCACGACAAGGCAGAAGCCGCTCGCCAGAGCGCTCACTCGCTCGACGGACAGATTGCCCAGATCACCCACGAGCGCCAGCAATACCAGGCCATGATGCAGCAGCCTGACAATGCTCGCACCCTCCAGCAGGCCCAAAACCTCAATCAGCTCTTCGACGAAAAGTCCTTTTCGTGGACCCTCGCTATGGAGGACCTCGAAACCGTCCTGCCCGCCGGTGTCCAGGTCAACACCCTCGAACCCACCGTAAAAGACGGCCAGATCTCCGTGCGCCTTCGCGTTGTCGGCCCGCGCGATCGCGACGTAGAGCTCGTCGAGAATCTCGAGCACTCCCGCCACTTCCTCTTGCCTCGTATCGTCGGCGAAACCGCCGAGTCCCAGGGTGGACCCAATCAGCGCCCCGAACCCGTCAGCGCCTCCAACCGCGTCAACTTCGACATGCTTGCCGACTACACGCCCGGAGCGCTTCAGGAACGCAAGTCTGCCAGAAAGGCCGAAGCTAAGGATCGCGAGAAACCCAATCCCGACGACGAGGCTCCGCAAAACGGTGTTCCACCGGGTCGATCTCCCTACACCCACATGGCTCGTCCCCGCGTCCCCGTCCAGCATTATCGAGGAGTACCAAAATGAGCCCGACCCACGTCACATCGCGCGAGCGGCTCTCTTCTCCCCTTACCTGGCACTACGTGGGCCTGGGCGTCATGATCGTGCTCGTGCTCGGCCTCGCCATTCGACTTGGATTGGACTGGTCCGCCACTGACTCCAGTTCCGCGGACGCACTCACCGCAAAGCAGATTGAGCTCAGAACCCTCGAACTGCAGACCGCTCCGCTTCGCGGACTCGAAGGCCGCGTGAAAGAGTCGCGCCTCCAGATCAAGGACTTCTACGACAAGCGCATTCCAGCCAACTACTCTTCGATTCTTACAAGTATCGGGGCGCTCGAAGTAAAATCAGGCGTTCACCTCTCCCGCGTCGGATATTCACAGGGTGCAACCACCGGCGATCTAACCGAGATCTCGATGGACGCCGGCATAAGCGGCGAATACCAGCAGATCATGCACTTTGTAAACGGCCTCGAGCGCGACAAGACCTTCTTCGTCATTCGCGCCATGGCCTTCACCGGCCAGCAAGGCGGACTCGTAAGCCTCCGCCTGCGCGTTTCAACTTGGCTCCGCCCTTCCGACGTGCCTGGGTGGATGTCGCCCACTCCGGCCGAATCTCCTGCCGGAGCGGCCGCAGCACCAAAGGAGGGCGAGTAGCATGGCCATCGCTCTCGGTATCGAAAATAAACGTCAGGTCTACATCGTGATCGCGCTCGCAGCCGTCATCGTTGTTGCCGGCGGCTACGAGCTCTACAACTCATATGGCTCCCCATCGACGCCAGCCCCAACCACAGTCGCGCGGACCTCCGCCACGAACCGCGGAACAACCCAGCGCACAAATGCCGCAGGACCCCAAGCCCAGCACGTGGCCACCAACAACATCGACCCGACGCTGCACTTCGACAAGCTGGCCCAGAGCGAAGACGTAGTTTATTCCGGCACCGGCCGCAACATCTTCTCCGCCGAGTCCGCACCCGTTCATATCGAAACACCGTTGAAAAGTGCGCGCAATACCATGCCCACTGTGACTGTTCCGAGCGGCCCCCCGGCTCCGCCTGCGATCGACCTCAAATACTTCGGCTATACCCAGACCCGTAACAAAACCATGCAGGCGTTCCTCGTTCGGGGCGACGACATCTTCCTGGCTCATTCCGGCGACGTCGTAGATCACCGCTACAAGGTGGTTTCCATCATGCCCGGGGCCATTCAAATCACCGACCTGGGCTACAACAACACCCAGACCTTGCCCTTGTCTTCAAACTAGGAAAGAGTCTCCGCCGAACGCTTTGAATCGGCGCAACGTCTCGTTTGCATCAGGGCTTGACTTTGGTCGTGCCGGTTGTCGAACGCACCCAGGAAGTGTCATCCTGAGCGGAGCAGCTTGGGGCCCCACGCAAGTCGGGTAAGCGTAGCGAAGGATCTGCTTTACCGAGTCTTCATCAGGCGCAGCAGAATAACCGAGGAACACAACCAATCTCGCAATGACTCTGCATTCTCCAAACCGCCCCCACTCCTCCGAAGAGGGCTACATTCTCGTCGCAGTCATTTTCATGCTCGCCATTCTCATCCTCTCGCTCTCCGTCGCGATCCCACGCGTGCGCGAGAGCATTCAGCGCGACCGCGAAGAAGAAACCATGCAGCGCGGCAAGCAATACATACGCGCTATTCAGCTCTACTACCGCAAGTTCAACGCTTACCCCCCGAACATCGACGCACTCATCAAAACTAACGACATCCGCTTCCTGCGCAAGAAATACATCGATCCCACAACAGGCAAGGACGATTGGAAGCCGATTCTCTTCGGCCAGAACAAGACACCCCAGGCTATGGGCTTCTTTGGTCAGCCGCTGGCCACCGCTTCCCTCGCCGGCATCGGTCCCGCGGGTGGAAACACCGGCGCGCCCGGCTCGAGCCCTGCGGCAGGGGGTGGCCTTTTCAATAACACCCCCACTAGCACCACTACCGACTCCGGGACGAGTACAACGGGCGGCACCGACAGCAACGGGAACCCGACAGCCGGAACCGGCACTACCCCGACAGGGACGACCGGCAGCGGAACAACAGGATCAACCTTCGGTTCCTCCAACCCCACCGGCAATGGGCAGACATTCGGTGGAGGCGGCATCATCGGCTTCTCTCCGCAGAGTCCGAAACAATCGATCCTTGTCTACAAGAAAAAGAACCACTACGACGAGTGGGAATTCCTCTATAGTCCCTTGATGGATCAACAAACCGCGGCAGGCGGCAACACCGGCCTCATTGGACAGCCCGCCAGCAGCACTACCACACCTGTCGGCGGCTCCACCCCGACAACGCCCGCGGCACCAACCAGCCCGACAGTCCCTTCCACCCCGCAGCAATAGCCCAAACACAACTCCCAGACGCAAAAAGCCCGTCCACATGGACGGGCCTTCTGTTCAATCCCTACGTCTATTTATCCTTGTGTCCCTCGGCCACTGTCGTTACACGCTGAACGACGAACCGCAGCCGCAGGTCGACTTAACCTGGGGATTCTCAAACTTGAAGCCCGCAGCCTCCAGCGTCTCCACATAGTCCACGATGCACCCGTTCAGATACATCAGGGAGGTGGCATCGACGTAAACACTCAGGTCGTCAAACTTGAAGACCTTGTCCATCATCCCAGCCTGGTTCTCGAAGGCCATTGAGTACTGGAATCCTGAGCAGCCGCCACCCACCACGCCGATCCGCAGACCCGCAGGAAGCGGATCCTGGGTAGCCATGATTTCGCGCACCTTGGCGATCGCCTGCGGAGTCAGAATAAGAGGAGCCTTCTTTTCGGTTTCCTGCGTCGTTGTTGCCGGTGCTGCGGTTGTCGTTGCCATGGTTTCTCCCAGTCCTGTTGAAATCTTTTCCTGAACTTACTGTACTGCCCCGCCATGGGCGTTACAAGTTCATAACTCGATCTGTCCCATTGGATGCCACGCGGTAGCCGAAAGTCGCGAATTTCGCATCCCCGCCTCTCGGACCTATTTCCCGCATTCTCAACAGATTCAGGCCAATATCCCACAATTCCGGCGTCAGAATACCTGTGATTCGCGTCACGGGCTCCGGAATGACCCAGGGCTATCATTCAGCCATACAACCGCCTGATCGAGGCAGGACATCCAATCCATGGGACCTTGCCGATAGCTAGGTGGATTACTCGCTGGAGGTAGTTTTATGCCGTTCGTTCCCGTCATGTGGTCCGTCTGGGGATTCACAATCCTCGTTTTGGCGGTCATGTTCCTTTACCGCTCCCGCCTTACCCGCGACGAAGAAGACCAGATCTTTCTCGATGACTCTTTCAGCCATGAACGTACGGCCCAACAGGCAATTGTCGCCAAGGTCAACAAGGTTCAGCCGCTGATTCGAGTTTCTGAGATCGTAGCTGCCGTTGCGACCCTCTTTGTCATCGGCTACTACATCATGGATGTCATCAACCAATTTAAATAGCTTGGTTCTGCCCTCTCCCAAAGGCATGCGGCAGCCCAACGGCTGCCGCATGCCTTAACTTCACATCTCCGCCTACTCCACTTCCTGCTTCGCCCTGTAGCCATCGCGCGCAATGATGTCATACTTCAGCGGCTTGTGCTTCTCGTCCTGGAACCGCAATGGCTTCCCTTCATCATCCACAAGTTCCACACGCAGCTTGCGATACGTGCCGTCCTGCTTGGCGTCCGTCGGGTGGTATACCAGCTGGTACTTTGATCGGATCGCCTTGTTGATGTCCGAAAAAATGTCCGGCATTTCTCCCACAAATCGTGGCTGAAAGAACATCCCCCCGGTCATCTTGGCGAACGTCTTCATCTCGTTATCGGCTTGAAGATAATCGATGTCGCGCAACTGCTGGTTGAATCCCGGTCCACCCTCCGTCATCGCCCGCAGTGCGCCGCCAGTTGAAATTGCAAAAATCGTGATATCCGGGGTGGTCTTGACCTTCTGGTAAATTTTGTCGAGAGTAATCTTCGAGAAGGTGTCACGCCCTGACGCGATCAGGATGATGTATTTGTGCCCGTCGATCCGGCTCAATCGGTCTTCTGCCTCATACAGCGCGTCGAACAGGTTCCTCTCCGAAAATCCGGGAACAACCAGCGACTGAATCGCGTTCAAAAGTTGCCGCTTATCTTGCGTGAAATCCAGCCATATCTGCGTGCGCATGTCGAATGTCATCAGAGCAACATAATCCTGCGGCCGCAACTGCTGCGCAAACTCCCACGCTGCATTCCGCATGTCGTAAAGGAAGGCGTAAGTGCTGTTGCTGTTCGCAAATTCGCATAGCAACAACGCCGTGATCGGCGCCTCCACTCTCTTGAACCCCGTGATCTTCTGCTCCACGCCGTTTTCATAGACTCTGAAATTCGAAGGCTTCAGACCCGGAACAAACTGGCCAGTCTTCTCCAGCAGCACGCCCACATCCACCGACACCTCGGGAACATTCACCCGCAGCGAATAGTCCCCAGCTCCCTCTGGATTCTTGAACTTGGGTTGAGCAGGCGCGGGTGGAGGCGCCGGTTCCGGCTCATCCTTCTTTTTAGGAAGTGCAATGGCCCCGTTGTCTCCCGTGGGCCCACCGGCATCCGGAGCAGTCTGGTCCGGCTGCTGCGCCGGCGGATTCTGCGGTGCAGGCGGCGTACTCTGTGCCCCGATTGCTGGCGAAAAAGCCAGAACAACCAGCAGCAGAAACAAAGCAAAACAGCAACGGCGAAAATCGTGCGGGCGATTCATTGGCATGACGGCCTCTGTGTTCTCAGAATAGGGATAGCCCGAAGGATTCGGCAAGCAAAGCAGCACAACCGCGAAGACAACCTTCAGCTTTGGGCGTCAAAACCTTAGCGCATGACAATCGGAACGAACACACAATCTCCCGGAGCAATGCGGCACCGGTTTAATCTTATAGACGTGAAACCATGCCATAAGGCAATCCCGACCCCGATTCGAATGCTTGTCCGAATCTCAAGTCTCGTCTTGTCTCCAATTTTTGCCGCCTTGCTGCTCGCAGCTCCTCTTTCCGCCCAAACCCCGCCGCCAGGCCCTCCACCTTCCGGGCTGGGCATTTTCCCGCTCAGCCAAGTGCACCGCGGCCAGATGGCCACCGCCTGGACCGTCTTCACCGGAACCAAACCTGAGCCTATGCAGGTTGAAATTCTCGGCGTTCTCCGCGGCGCCCGCGGGCCCGGACAGGACATGATCCTCGCCCAGCTTCTCGGTGCCAAGCCTGAATACACCGGCGTCGTCGCCGGCATGAGCGGCAGCCCCGTCTACATAGGCAATAAGCTCCTCGGCTCCCTTTCCTACCGCATCGGACAGTTTGCCAAAGACCCCATCGCCGGCATTACGCCCATTGCGCAGATGCTCGAAGTCAAAAATATGCCCGTCAACACCCAGTGGGCATCGGCGTCACCCGCATCCCCAGTTGCACACACAGAAACAGACCTGTCCTCCAGCGGTATGACCTTCCAGGCCATGGAAACCCCACTCGTCATGAGCGGCTTTCGCCCTGAAGCCATTCGTCTCTGGCAAAAGGAAATGGCCGGCACCGGCCTCGACATCATCGCCGCCGGTGGGGGCAGCGGTTCCTCCGGTCGCGACGCCACCGGGTCCTTCGACACCATCTCCCGCTCCGCCATTGCCACCGTCGTGCCCGGCTCCGCTGTCAGCGCCCAACTTGTCCGTGGCGATCTTGAAATCTCAGCCACCTGCACCGTCACCTACGTCGACCCAAAACAGCTCCTCGCCTGCGGCCATCCCATTCTCCAGGCAGGCGCAGTATCCCTGCCCATGACCACTGCGGAGGTTGTCGACACCCTCGCCTCGCCGCTCAACGCCTTCAAGATCATCAATACCGGCGACCCCATCGGTACCTTCACCGACGATCGCGATTCCGCCATCCGCGGCGTCCTCGGCATCAAGCCCCACATGATCCCCGTCCACATCACAGTCCACGGTGAGGGCGCTGACCGCAAACTCAACATCGAAGTCGTCGATCTGCCTTCGCTTACGCCCCAGGCCGTCCTGGTATCGCTCTACGACGCTCTGCTCGAAGACAACCAGAGCGGCCTCGAAACCAGCTACCACGTCACCGGCAGCGTCAACATCGATGGCTATCCGCCATCTCCGCTCGACCTCTGGGCTCCTGCTGGCGACCAGGTTTCCGCACAACTGTCTGCAGCCATCCAGACAGACCAGAGTTTCGCGCAGCTCTATGCAAACGGCGCACGCCAGGGCGCAATCAAGGCCATTGACCTCGACGTCAATTCCATCCCCCGCCGCGCCCAAGTCGAACTCGAAACCGCCCGCATCGACTCCGGCAACATCGTTCACGCAGGCGACACCGTCGTCGTCGAAGCCACACTCCGCCCCTGGCAGCAACCGGAACGCAATATCCGCATCCCCATCGTTCTACCCCCTGAGCTTCCCGCCGGACCGCTCCGGCTCCTCGTCTCCGACGCCGGAACCCTGGACCGCGCTCTCAATCCTCCACGCAACTCCACGCGTACCGTTGACCTCGATACCGCGCTGGCCGAGGCCCAAAACCACCATCCTGCCGATCACATCTTCGTCAGCCTCCTGCTGCCGGACGCGCAGGCAGGCGTCGATGGCCATACTCTCTCCGCGCTTCCTCTCTCTGTCGCCAACGCTTTTGAGCCCCTCCGCTCCGAAAGAGATGTCACGCTCAATGGTGAGTCCGCTGTTGTCGCAGGCGACTCTCCCGCAGGCGGGGTGCTTAGCGGATTTCAAATCCTCAATCTCCACATCGAGGCCGGCAGCGGTTTAGACTAGACTTGACCTGCACCGCTTACGTAAATCTGTCGCACTTGTTCGGCCTGGCTATCCGGCCCTTTTTTGCGACCCCCAGCGAGGACTGCGGAACGACCATGGCCCCAATTCAAGGACTGGCAGCGCACGCAGCGGGCGCCGAGCTTTTGTCTTTTCGCTATGACCCGGGAGACCTGGGCTTGCAGGAAGTCGAAATCGGCATCACTCACTGTGGCATCTGTCATAGCGACCTCCATCTCATTTCAAACGACTGGGGCATCAGCCAGTATCCCTTCATCCCAGGCCACGAAATCATCGGGACGATTACCGCCGCCGGTTCCCATGTGAAGTCCCTGAAAATCGGCCAGCGCGTCGGCCTCGGATGGCAGTCCAACTCCTGCGGCGAATGCGATTGGTGCAGCCGCGGCCTCGAAAACCTCTGTCCGACCTCAGAAGCCACCTGCGTCCATCGCAATGGAGGCTACGCCACCAAGGTGCGAGCCAGCGCGCGCTTTGTATTTCCCATTCCCGACACGCTGCCCAGCGAACAGGCCGCCCCCCTTCTCTGCGGCGGCATCACCGTCTATAGCCCGCTCCGCGACCACGGCATCAATCCCTCTTCCCGCGTTGGCATCGTGGGAATCGGCGGACTCGGACACATCGCCATCCAGTTCGCGCACATCTTCGGCGCAGAAGTCACCGCCTTTTCCACCTCAACCGGCAAGGAGGAAGAAGCGCGCGCCCTCGGCGCTCTCCATTTCGTCCATTCGCGCGAATCCAAATCGATGAAAGAAGTCGCGGGCTCGCTCGATTTCATCCTGAATACCGCCAACGCTGATCAGGATTGGAACGTATACATTCAAGCGTTGAGGCCCACTGGCACGCTGTGCTTCGTCGGCGTGCCTCCGTCACCGGTCTCCCTGCAGGCCTTTCCGCTCGTTTCGGGCGTCCGCACGGTGGTTGGAAGCAATATAGGAAGCCCGCAGAGAATACGCGAAATGCTTGACGTCGCCGCCCGGCATGGCGTTAAGGCGACGACAGAAACCTTTCCAATGGCCAAAGCCAACGAGGCCATCGAAAAAGTAAAAAAGAACAAAGTGCGCTACCGCGCCGTGTTGGCCAACTGATATCACCAAGTGACCGAAGGATCTGTTTCTCTTCTGTCATCACCAACAACCATCGCCGTGTCCTCCTGAGTGAATGGGGCCCCAAACGTAGTTCAGTTCGGAGGTGGTGAGCGAAGGATCTGCTTCTCTCCTGCTCCCGACGCCGACTCTCTTCAGACCCCGCACGCAAATAAAATGGGCGCCCATGGGGCGCCCATTCAACTTTCTGCTCCTCGCCTCTGTGGCCGCAACTATTGCGCTTGCGCGCCAACCGGCCTGCGGGCTTTCAGCCCTTCCGAGACACGCAACAGCAGATCCTGTGGATGGAGCGGCTTGTTCAGCAATGTGAAGTGGTGTCCGTCCGCGCGCGCACTCGCCAGCAGATCGGCCGTCGAAGCCTGACCCGAAAAAAGTATGATCTTGCAATCCGGAAAAATGCGCCTGATCGTAATCGCGAGTTCGATACCCGTCATTCCCGGTAGAACCACGTCCGTAATCAACATCTCTGGTGGCATCAGAAGCGCAGTCTCCAGCGCGCTGTCGCCATCGTACTCAGCCACTCCTGTGTAGCCGCTGCGCGTCAGAATCTCGGCCAGAGTGTCGGCAATCACGCTCTCGTCGTCGACAACCAGTACCACTGGACGATACCCATTGCCATTATTTCCATCAGTACTCGCGGGTACATCCTTGAGCGGAACAGTGGGGAAGTTTTTGTCCTTGCTCACTTGTTTTCACCTCTGAAACTACCCTAGCAGGAGTCGTTTTATACGTGCTAACTCTTTCAGATTACGGCCTAAATAATTACAATGTGGGGAGTTATAGGCCATACCTACACTACCGATAGACACTCTGCGACATACGGATCTATTCCTTATGAATCCAATAAAAGACTTGACTTTCAATACCGGCTCAATATTAGGATAGCTTTGCGGTTGGTTACCCATACGTTAACAATGCGGCTTCAGATCGACCGGAAGAAAACGACCAGCCTTGAGGGTTATTAGAATGGCGACAAACGCGAATTCCGACACGCCCCCATTGAAGTACCAGTCGATCAAGCAGATTGACGTCCCGAAAGGCAGGGACGGAAAACACAAAAAAATCGTCACCCAACTCCTCAACGACATTGAACAGTTGGAAGCCGACCGCGCGCTTAGGATTCCCCTCGAGGCTTTGCCCGACAGCAAGGAGAACATCCGCTCGGCTCTGAATCGCGCCACTCACCAGAGAGGTATTGAGGTCGCGACCTCGAGCGATGCCGAGTTTCTCTACATCTGGAGAACGTCAGACAAGTCTTCGTGATGCTTTCCGCGAGATCTCTTGACCGCCGGGCAAAACAAAAATTCTGTACGCATCGACAAGTGGCTCTGGGCAGCGCGCTTCTTCAAGACGCGCGCCCTCGCCTCCAAAGCCTGTGACCTTGGCCGCATCCGTTCCAATGAGATCGAAGCCAAGCCAGCCCGCGATGTTCGCGTCGGCGACCTGCTTCGCATTCGCAATGAAGGCGGCGAATTCCATGTCGAAGTTCTCCTGCTGAGCGACATCCGCGGTCCCGCCGCCATGGCGCAAAGCCTCTACCGCGAAACTGAAGCCAGCAAGGAACAGCGTCAACGCGAAGCCGCCGAGCGCAAAGCCATGCAGCAATACGCGCCCCTGCCCGAGCGTCGCCCCTCCAAGCGCGATCGCCGCCGCATCATCCAGTTCCGCAGCGGCCAATAGCTCGTCCCATCGACGACCCCGCTACGGCGTCGCCCTATGGACCGCATCTTTCCCCCCGTCACGCGGTGGAGCAGCCCGCTGGGCAACAAGTGAGATGTTCTCGGTCCCGAGTCTCTCCTGCAATTGGCGAACGATTACGCTCTCTGCAAGTTTGTCCAGTTCATGAGCGCTGGCGTAGCGAACATTGACCACAATTCCATCCGCACCAAAGTCCACGTCAAAGTCCTGGAGCGGCGCTTCCGGCGGCCACACATCATCCAACACCGGCTTGATGCGCTCCATCAACTTTTCATGAATCTCGTCGAGGCTTTCCACCGCGGGCCTGGGCGCAGGCGGCGGAGGCGCCGACAACTTTTCCATCAGTGCAGCCAGCTCGTTCTGGCTCGCAATCGTGGAAACAGACAATTCAACTTTCCGGCCCGAGCGGCGCTCTATCTCTCGCGAAGCCGCATCCTGCTTCGCAGCCGGCACATTCTGCGTCGAGATCAGTCGAATCGCCACATTGTTCCGCTCCACCTGCACCTGCTGCGAGACGATCGACCCCGGCGGAAGAAGGTCCTTCACTACGTCCTGCACCGCGCCGCGCACCACAGCTTCTCCGGCGACCTGCACAAATGCCTTTCTCAGCGGAATTGCAATGGTGGCCAGGAGAACGGCAAGCATCAGAACGCGCCACCTCAGCTTGCCGCTGTTGGCCAGAACGCGAGAAACCGGCCCAGTCGAGAAACGCCGCGCCAGCGCCTCGTCTTTTCGCGAATTCTCCATCTGCGCTCGAACATCCGGCGAATTCATTCCCACAAGCAGAAATACCGCAAACGCGCTCGCCACAATCGCCACCAGGTTGGTAAGAAACAGGAGTCCCGCCCCCGCCATGATGGTGGTATTCACCCCGCTTCCCAATCCAAAACCCAGCGTGCAAAGCGGCGGCATCAAAGCGACGGCAATTGCCACACCCGGAAGTGTGGTCACACCGTTGCCGCCCCCGGTGCGACTCACCGCAACTGAGCCCGCGAGCCCCGAAAACAACGCAATGGCAAGATCCAGCAAATTCGGGTTCGTCCGCGCCAGAATCTCCGAAGTAATTGAATGAAACGGCAGCAGCCACACTATAAAAGCCGACAGCGCAACCGCCAGGGCAATGCTTGCAATTAGATTTGCGATCGCCTTGATGGCAAGGTAAAGATCGCCTGCCGCCAGACCCAGCCCCGTCGCCATAATCGGGCCCATCAGCGGCGATATCAACATCGCACCGATAATCACCGCCGGACTGTTGATCACCAGCCCCAGCGCCGCGATTCCTGCCGAAAAGACGATCTCCAGCCAGTAGCTAAGATTCGAAATCTCCGCCGTCTGGTACACCTGCGCATAAACCCGCGACCTGTCGCGATGCTTGATGCGCAGCAAGTTCTGCAAAAGGGTCTGATGCGGAGTCGCAACACTGGATGGATCTCCCATCGTTTCTGCTCCCGTGTTCCGCGCTCCGGCCGCACAGTAACCCATTCGTTTTCGTCGGCGCTCGCAACTTCACAACCGGACTCGCTCCCGACAGTGGAATCAGCCTACCACCCGGCATCTGAGTCTCACGCACCACCGTCATCCTGCTGAAGCCAGGTTCCAGTGCCTCTAAGTCGCCCGGCTTTAGTAGACTCAACTCAGAATGTTTGCTGTGATATCCCGTTCCCCGCGCTTCTCCTGTGCCCTCGTTTTTTCTGCGTTCGCGGCACTTCTCGCAGCCTCCGTGCTTCAGCCGCTCAACGCCCAGGGCACCCATCTCTGGACTCAGTCCCGTATCGAGGAGTTCGAAAGAGGAACACCGCAAGGTGTCGCCATCGGCAGCAATGGATACCTGCGCGAAGGCCCCGGACTCACGGACATCCTCACCACTCCCTCCACCTTTGTCTGGTCCGTTGCGGTCGGCAAGGACGGCACCGCGTATCTAGGAACAGGTTCGCCAGCCACCGTTCTGCGCGCAGGCACGCAAAAAGATTCCAAGCCATTCACGCTTTTTGAATCGCGCGACGTCAGCGTACAGGTTGTGCGCCTCGGCCCCGACGGTTCGCTCTACGCCGCCACCATCCCCGGCGGCAAGGTCTACAAGCTCAATCCCGACTCAAGCGCAAAGCAGGATGAATCCAGCGCGAAGGTCATCTTCGATGCAGCCAAAGCCGACAGCGCCACCGCGGAATCACAATCGACTCGCGAATCAAAATCCCACTACATCTGGGACATGACCTTCGACGCCGCCGGAAAACTCTACATCGCCGTCGGCGGACCCGGCGCCATCTACCGCATCGATCCCGCAGATCCCGATGCCAAGCCTGAATTGTTTTTTAAAAGCGACGAACAGCACATTCGCTGCCTCGCCTGGGACGCAAAAGGAAATCTGATCGCCGGTTCCGACGGCTCCGGCCTCGTCTATCGCATCAGCCCGCAGGGGAAAGGCTACGTTCTCTTCGAAGCCCCGCGGCGCGAGATCACTTCCGTCGCCGTCGCTGCCAACGGCACCATCTTCGCCGCCAGCGTCGGTGACAAGAGCCATAACCCCCTGCCTCCTCTTCCCGTGCAAGGTGTTGGCTCCATCACCTTCACCATCGTCCAACCGGGCTCGCTTCAGAACGCCAACGCCAGCACCTCCACGCCTGAAGGCACCGAGATCTATGCCCTCACGCCCGACCAGGCCCCACGCAAGATATGGTCAAGCAAAGACGACATCGTCTACGCCCTCGCTGCGCAATCCAGCGGTCTGCTTGCCATCAGCGGCAATCGCGGTCACATCTTCCGCATTCAGCAGAACGGCGACTACGCCGACATCGCCCACGTCGAAGCGCAACAGGGACTCAGCCTCGCGGAAGATCGCGACAGCACCGTCCTCATCGGCACCGGCAACACCGGAAAGCTCTATACGCTTGGCAAATCTGAAACCCACGAATACGCCAGCGACGTCCTCGATGCCGGCGCATTCGCCCGCTTCGGCCGCATCGAAGTAGACCCCGGCTCCGCGAACTACGAAATCCTCACGCGCACCGGCAACGTCGAGCAGCCACTGCGCGGTCGCGGTGACTGGGGCTGGTCCGATTGGCAACCGTTGAAGGACAATACCGTGCAATCGCCCTCAGGCCGCTTCCTTCAGTGGAAGGCATTGCTCCGTACCGGCGGCAAACTCTCCGGCGTCGGCGTGAATTATCTTCCCGTCAACGCCGCTCCTGAGATCGACGACCTCGTCGTCGTGCCCGGCGCCCGTCTCAACGCGCAGAACTCCAATCCCGCGCAGCAAAATGTAAATATCAACTTCCCCTCTGCAAATCAGCCCATGGTGATTCCTGTCGATACGGGCGCCAACAACTCCCCGCTCCCCGCCGTCAAAGACCGCACCGCGGTCACCGTTCGCTGGGCTGCCCACGATGAGAATGGGGACGACCTCGTCTATTCGCTCTACCTCCGCGGCGACAGTGAACACGATTGGCATTTGCTCAAAGACAACATCACTGACAAGGCCTGTAGCTTCGACGCCGCGCTCATCCCGGACGGTGGCTATCGGATTAAAGTCGTCGCATCCGACTCGCCCTCGCACAGCCCCGGCGAAGCCCTCACCGGCGCAAAGGAAAGCGAGCGCTTCGAAATCGACACCACGCCCCCCGTCGTCAGCAGTCTCCGTGCTGAAGAGGCCCTCGCAAAATGCGCGCAGACGCCCTGCCTCGCACCAGTACACGTGACCTTCGATGCCGAGGACGCAGCCTCGCCCATCTCCCAGGCTGAATACGCGCTCGATGCCGGCACATGGCAGTACATCGACCCCGTCGGCAAGCTCTCCGATTCAAAACGTGAACACTACGACTTCGAAATTCCCGCCAAAGCCCTCGAAGGCAAGACCGGCGAACATCTCCTAACCGTGCGCGTCTACGACCGCCACGACAACATCGGCGTAGCCAAAACCGTCTTCGGCTCGTCCGCAGCAAAGTAAGCAGGCACGAAGTAACAAGCAGGCAAGATGCGATTTGAGCTCTATGTGGCGGCCCGCTATCTCAAAGCTAAACGGCGCCAGGCCGTCGTCGGCGTTGTCACCGCCATCTCCATCGCCGGAGTAGCCGCCGGCGTCGCAGCGCTCATCATTGCCCTCGCCATCACCAACGGCATGCAGCGCGATCTGCAGGACCGCCTCGTTGACTCCAGCGCCCACGTCCAGCTCATGCGCGTTAAGAACGATGGCATTCACGACTGGCAACCGCTGCTGGCGCGACTCAGCAAGCTCCCCCATATCGTCGCCGCCGCACCCGAACTGGACGAGCAAGTCGTGGTCACCCGCGGCGCCCGCGAAGGCTACGCACTCGTCGAAGGCATCATTCCCGCATACGAGAAGAAGGTCAGCAAAGTCCTTACCGGCGCATCGCCCAAGGCCGTGAACGCGCTCGATCCTCCGAGCAACACCGCGCCGCTTTCAGCTTCTGCAGATCGGCCCCTCATCCTCGGCAAGGATCTCGCAGATTCCATCGGGGCCACCATCGGTGATTCCGTAACCCTGATCAGCCCGCAAGGCGACCTGACCCCCCTCGGCATGGTCCCAAATGTCGTCCATTTTCAACTCGCCGGCACATATCACAGTGGCTTCTATCAGTACGACGCCGCATGGGGATTCATCCGACTCGCCGATGCCCAGCGCCTCTACGACGAGCCCGACCTCGTTTCCGTCATCAGCTTCAGAGTCGACAACCTCGCCAACGCTCCTGAAATTGCAAAACAGATCGAGCAAGCCGCGGGACCAGGCTTCATGACCACCAACTGGAAGGATCAGAATCGCGAACTCTTTCGCGCCCTCGCGCTCGAACGCATCGTCACCTTCATCGTCATCACCCTCATCGTGATCGTTGCCGCGCTCAACATCCTGATCGCGCTCACCATGATGGTCATGGAGAAAACCCGCGACATCGCCGTTCTCATGAGCTTCGGCGTCGATCCCTCGCAGATCCGCCGCATCTTCCTGCTCCAGGGCCTTCTCATCAGCGTCGTCGGAACCGCCCTCGGCCTCATCCTCGGATACATCGGCGCGTGGGCTGGCGGCCACTACCACGTTCCCCTTTCGCCCGACGTCTACGCCATCGACACGCTTCCCTTCGCGCCCCGCGCACTCGACGGCCTCCTCGTCTCCGCCGTCTCCATCAGCATTTCGCTCCTCGCTACCCTCTACCCCTCCTCCACTGCCGCAAGAATCCGCCCCGCCGAAGCCCTCCGCTACGAGTGACCATCTCTCCTGGGAACGTATCTCGCCACTGCAAAAGAGGCTCGAAAGCCGGGTGCCCATCCATGACTCAGTCTCACCGCGTCATGGGTGCGAAACCACAAACTCATCCCCGCCAGTCCCAAACCAGGCTCGAATAAAAGCAAGAGTTCTCGTTTCGTTGCACAGGTTCTTTGTCGCGTCCGGGGGTCTTATTGCTCCATTTCTCTGAAAGGACCGACGCCACCGGCTTTGATCCAGGCATCGAGATGCTCTTCGAGTACGGGCAGCGGGACACTGCCGGTTTCGAGGACGGCGTCATGAAATGCCCGCAGATTGAATTTGGCGCCGAGAGCCTGCTGGGCCTTGTTGCGCTCCTTCATGATGGACATCTCGCCGAGGTAGTACGAGAGAGCCTGTCCCGGCCACGAGATATACCGGTCCACCTCCGTCTCAATCTCGTGATCGCTCAGGGCTGTGTTGTCGTGCAGATACTGCTGAGCCTGCGCGCGCGTCCATCCCTGTGCGTGGACTCCGGTATCGACGACAAGACGCGCCGCGCGCCACGCCTGATAGCTGAGCATCCCGAACGTCTCGTAAGGCGTGTGGTAGATTCCCATCTCGGTTCCGAGCCGTTCACAATATAACGCCCATCCTTCGCCATAGGCGGAGATGTACTCGTACCGGAACTGCGGCAGCTTCTTCTTGCGCTCCAGTTCGAGCGCGATGGCTTGCTGCCAGCTATGCCCAGGCGCTGATTCGTGCAGCGTTAAGGCCGGCAAAGAATAGAGCGGACGCGAAGGCAGGTCGTACGTGTTCAGGAGATAGGAGTGCAGGCCGCCACGACCTGCCGTATAAAAGGGAGCCATCTCCGGAGGCACCGGGACGATGCCAAACCGCTCGCGCGGCTGATAGCCGAAGTAGCGGTCGGATACCCCGTCAAACTCCTTTGCAATCCACGCAGCATCGTGCAGCAGTTCTTCGGGCGTCTTCGGATAGAATTCGGGATCGGTCCGCAGGTGGTTCAGAAACTCGGGGAAGGTGCCGGTAAAGCCGGTTGCCTTGATAGCGGCGAGCATCTCGGCGTGAATGCTGTCGATTTCTTTCAGGCCGATGGCGTGGATCTGTTCCGGCGTCATGTTGACGGTGGCGTACTCGAGGATCTTCGACTGGTAATAGGCCTTCCCATCCGGCAGACTCTCTGCCGCTAGCGCGGTGACCGTGTGCGGAAGATACTCGTCATCGAAAAACTTGAGCATCTTCGCGTATGCGGGCACCACGTCGCGCGTAATTACATCGTCGGCCTCGGCTTTCAACTTTTGCTGCTCGGCGGCACCAATTGAAGAGGGCATCGCGGCGAAAGGTTTCCAGAACGTGGTGGCTTGCGCATCTTTGGCATTCACCACGTCCTTCAATCCCTGGTCGCGACCTTCGAGCGTAACCCTCGGCGGGGTGAATCCGCGGGCCAGTCCTGCGCGCATATTGGCCATCTGCTCGTCGAAATACTCCGGCACATCGCGGAGGCGCGAGAGGTAGCGCCTGTAGTGTTCCTCTGTTCGGAACTGGCGGGCGTCGAGCGGCGCGATGAATCCCCAGAACTGCGAATCTGAGTTCACCGGACGCTCATATTCCTTGAACTTGAGAGCATTGAGTTCCACCACAATCTGTGCGTGGTAGACCTCGAAGTTCAGCCGCTCCTCGGCCGGAAGCTTCTGCACATTTACCTTGGCGAGATCTGCGAGCACGCGCTGCCAGTGCGCAAAGGCCTTCGCCTCGGTGGCAGCGTCTACCTGCTCGAGGTGAGATGGCGGAAGACGCTTCAACTCGTCTTCTTTTGAGACGTTCCCGCGCTGCGCGCGGCGCCAGACCTCGTCGGCCTTGTAAATCCGCTGAAACGTCGCAACAGCCGGCGTTGTCGTCGCATTTGCCGTCCGGGCCAAGGCCTCCTGTCCCATCGAAGAAGATGCGTACACACCAAGGCACACCAGAACAGCGATGATTCGGTCGATTCGGAGCATGTTAACGTTTTACCGAAAAATGGCGCTCTTGCGGCAGAATTTTCTAGGGCTCGCGCGCAGAATAAGGGCTTGACACCAACGCCATCACCATCTCGTACTGCTTGATCGTCGCGTCATTCGGATACACTTCCATCTTCCCCGTCATCCTGAATCCCAACCGCTCATAGAACGCAATGGCGCCATGATTCACGCTCGTCACCATCAGCTTCACGTCGCGCATTTCGCACCCGGACGCCCACTCCACCACCGTCTCAATCAATCGACGCCCTACACCCTCGCGTCGAACCTCCGGAGCCACCCACATCGAGACCACCTGCGCGCGGCGCGGATCCAACTCCTCCGCAAAACTAAAAACCATCCCGCATCCGCGGTCCCCATCAAACGCCAGGAATCCCGCCGACCCGCCGCTGCTCCAGCGCATCGCACGTTTCTTCCACTCTTCATCCGGAAACGCCGACTCCTTCGCGTACGTGCTTGAGAAAGCCGTCGGCGCCTCCTGCAATGCGCGCAGCCGCACGTCCTTGAAGACAAGTGCGCTCCCCAGTGTGATGCGTTCAATCGCGATCAATTGGACTCCGCTAAAGAGCATGAACCTACTGCGGTGTGATGATTCCGCCCAGCGCATGACGCCGAGGCAACAGAATCCCGCGATGATCTACTTCCGCCGGCGCTGCCTTCGCGCCGGACGCAGGCAATGCGGCCCGCTCCATTAGCGCCCCCCCGCACGCCGGACACCAGTCCGCTTTCGTGCCCTTATCCAGCACCGCATGGCAATGCGTACAGATCCGTTCCATGCATCCAGTCTACAAACAAGCAGGCGATTTGGCTTCCAGAAAGCAACCATCCTTGCTACGCGAGCGCCCCGCATGAACTCCGGAGTGCGAATATCACCTTCCAATCAAACCATTTTTATAGGCGCTATATTCTGCAAACTCTCCTCGCCGCACCGGGCCACCCTTCTTTACATGCTCCGCGATTCCAGTCGCCCACCTCCGAATAAAATCCCAGTCGCGAATATCCGAAGCCGGAACCTTCCTCATGGGATTGCCCGGCAGTCTCATCGCCAGGTTAAACGGAAATGGCAGATTTAAATGCCGCCGATCGAAACGGCCTCCCATCACCCGCACATCCGCCGTATGCATCCACGGGTACTTTGCTAGTTGTTTGCGCGCCTGGTCTTCTGCGGCTGCAAAATGCTTCGGGTCGTTCTCCGTCGGTCCCAGGACAAAAATCCACGGATGCACGTTTCCCAGCTCCCTCCGAAACGAACTACAAATCTGTGAAACTCCTTCGGAAACCGCCCGACATATAAACCCGTGCCGATCACCACCGCTGTGTCATCGGAAATCGACTCCACATTCGCCAGGGCCGCACATCCACCTTCACGCCGGCATCTTCCATGGCCACGCCCATTGCCTCGGCCACGTCTTCCGTCGACCCACTCCGCGAAACATATGCAATCAGCACTTCGGCCTGCATAGGCGCCTCCATCAGGCAATTCTGCCCCCATTTCCCATGCGAAGGGCGTGCCCACGGTCACATGGTGAGATGTCCTTCCAACGCGTTGCATAAGTTCCCCATCCTCGAAGTCGCTGAATCCGCTCCCAGATTCCGCGATCCCGTTTGGCTCCCAGTACACTAGACCCATGCATCCCCCCGTGCGCCTGGTGGCAATCGACATGGACGGCACCCTCCTGCCCACCTTCAGCCAGTCCATCAGCCCCCGCAACGCAAAAGCCCTCCGCGCCGCGCAGCAGGCCGGCATCACGGTGGCCATTGCCACCGGCCGCCGCACCGCCTACACCGCTCCTCTACTCGAGGGCCTCGGCCTCCGAGCGGATATGCCTCTTATCACGTCCAATGGAGCAGTGACCAGAACCCTCGGCGGCGACCCCATCGATCGCTCTCATCTCGAAGCTCGCGTAGCCCGCGGCCTCTGTACCCTCCTCAGGCCCTTCGGAACGCTGGTCTTCACCTTCGACCACATCGGACGCGGCGAACTTGTCCTCGAAGACTTCCACCAGGCGCACAACCGCATCGCCCTTTGGGTCGAAGCCAATCGCAACGCCATCGAAGTCGTCCAGCCCCTTGAGAACGCACTCCCCGATGGCAATGACCCCATCCAGGGCATGGTCACTGGCACCCTCGACAAAATGCGCCAGGCCGAGCAGGCCCTCAAAGCGAGCCCATGGAACGCAAAATGCGAAGCCGTTCGCACCGAATATCCCAGCCGCGACCTCTCCATCCTCGACCTTCTCCCCCCTGGTGTCTCCAAAGGATGGGCCCTCGCACGCCTCGCCGCCCGCCTCGGCGTCGATCGCAAGGAAACCATGGCAATCGGCGACAACTGGAACGACGTCGATATGCTCGAGTGGGCAGGTCAGGCCGTCATGATGGCCAATGCCGCCCAGGATCTGCGCACCCTCGCCAAGACCCGCGGATGGAAGCAAACTCCCCCCAATGATGAAGATGGTGTAGCCGTGACTTTGGAGATGGCCGTAGCCCGCCAGACCTCTGATAAAGTCTGAACAAACAGGATCCGGACCCGAGACAGAAGCAGAATCACAGCCTTGCGTACACGCCTCCAAGTCGCCGCCTCTCTAGCCGCAATCGTTCTTGTCGGCGCATCGCGTCCCACGCACGCTGCCGAGCGCGTCAGCCTCACCAACGGCTACGACATCGTTTGCAATCATCACGCGCAAATCGGCTCCCACATCCGCCTTTACCTGGGACCGGGTGAAAGCAGTTACGTCGACCGCGCCCCTTCCGACATTGCAAAAATCGAAACCATCCCCGATCCTCCGCCACCTTCGGCCGAGCCGGACGTGCTGAATGTTCAGACTGAAGCCCGCCTCACCCCCATCGATCTCCGCGAAATGCTCGCCAGGGCCGGCCAACAACACAACCTCGACGCAGACCTGCTCGCCAGCGTCGTCAAAGCTGAGAGCAATGGCAATGCCCGCGCTGTCAGCCGCGCTGGTGCCCGGGGTCTCATGCAACTCATGCCAAAAACCGCGGCCGAAGAGGGCGTCACCGACAGTTTTCGTCCCGACCAGAACGTGCGCGGCGGCTCCGCCTACCTCAACGAACTCCTCGTCAAATACCACGACAACATCGCCCTGGCGTTAGCCGCCTACAACGCCGGCCCCGCCGCGGTAGACAAGTATCACGGCATCCCCCCTTACCACGAAACCCGCGCCTACGTAGCCCGCGTCATCCACGAGTTCAACCGCCGCGTCCTCGTCCGCCAAGCCCAGGCCCGCCAAGCCCAGGCCGCAGCCCACGCCGCCAGCTCGCCGAATCCATCCCTTCCCAACCCGCTAAGTCGCCACTCACCGAACCAAGTTTCGCGCGCGTAATATCGTGTCTGATGCCGTTCCGCCCAGCACTGTTATTCCGAGCCACCAACGGCGGGGTATCCCGGCCAAAAGGTCTTTGTGGCTGGGGTGAAACGGAAGTCGAGGAACATGCAGTTGCTTTTTTAATGCCCGCCAAGAATCACCACCGCCAGTTCCCACACCAATGTGGAATGCCCCGAAGACGGCTCTTGCCCATAAAATAGAAACAACAGAGACCCAAAACGGAGAACGCTTGAACAGACGACAATTGATTCTGGGTTTGGTGCTCCTTGCAGCGCTGGTGGCCCTCTGCCTTTTACGCACAGCACCGACATCCAATCAACTGGCACGAAGTCCATCGAACAGTTCGCTCACTCCAAGTGGAGCGACTCGGCATCGGCGCTGGGCTGCATCTATGTCGCTTACGTCTTTCGAGCGATCCGCTGGGCCGACTTCTCCGCCACCACAGAAGGTAACCCCGCTCTCTCTCTTGGGCTCGCAGGTCATGGGCTTTACTGCTATTGCGCTGATCGGCCGAGTCGCTGACCCGGTCCGCCCATACCTCATCTGCAAGGAAAACTGGGCTGTCGATCGCTCAATCAACTGGCCGTCTACGTCGTCGAGCGCCTCTTCGACTTTGGCACCATGGCGCTCATTTTTTCCGTAGCCATGATCTCATCTTCGTGATCGAAATCGCCAGCGTCACAGCGTACTCCGACATGTCCACTCATGCGGGCTTCCTCGCGAAATTTGCTCGGTCCGCATCATCGCCAGTACGGAGGCCTTGTCCTCACCCTGTTCGGCGTCCTCTTCCTGGTGCTCGTGCGGCTCCTCGGTTCAACTGTCGCCGTCATCATGGAAGAATCGCTTGAGCCTCATCTCGAAGAACCTTGGACGAATTGTTGGCGAAAAGATTCTGAGTTTTCAGTCCGGCCTCGACACCATGCGGACGATTCGCGATTTCCCCACCGCCGCAGGCACATCAGTCGGCATGTGGACCATCATTGCATTCGCATATTTCATCACCATGCCGGGCTTCGTCGGCAGCCATGAACTTGCCGCCATCCGCTTCTCGCAGAACGTTCTTTTGATGATGATCAGCGGCGGTGCCAGCGTCTGCCAATTGCCAGTCCTCGGCTGGTTCACACAAATCTGCGCCGTCGCAGCCGTCTTGGCCAACGGGATCTTCGGAGTCAACGCCTGAAGCCTCCATGGCCTGCGCCGCAACCCTGCTTGCTCGTCACCTTCCTCGGCGTCATCCCCATCGGCCTAATCTGGGCCCAGTTCGAGCACATCAGCCTGCGCAAAGTCACCCACGAAAGCGAAGAAGAAGTAGAGCACCTCCCCGCCGATCCGCCCCCCGCCGCCAATCCAGAGTCGCTATAAGGCGCATAAAATCGTCCGTCCTCCTTGGCAAGATCATCACTGTTCACGGTCGTGTCATCTTGCCTTTCCTGATCGTGTCATCCTGCAGCGACACACGCTTGGGGACCCGTCGTCCGCACCCGCGGAAGATGGGGCAAGTGTCGCGAAGGATCTGCTTTTGTGAATTTCGCGGCCCGCCAGACTACCGAAACAACCCCAAATCAATCGAATCCGCCATCGCCGCATACCCCGCATCCTTCGGATGCAGATGATCTCCACCGTCGTACTGCGGCGCAAACATCAGCGGATTCGCCGGATCGCCCGTCGCCTTATCAAAATCAATCGTCCCGTCGAATACACCGGACGTCAAAATCCAATGATTCACCGCCTCGCGAATCGCTTCGCCCTTCTCGGTAAAATATCCCGCGCCCTTGTATGCGGTAATCGTCGCCCCGAAAACCTTGATACCGTGCTCGTGCGCCCGCGCCACCAGTTGCGCCAGCCCCTGCTCAAGATCCTCGGCGGTGAGCTTGTACTCCGGCCGGTTGGGATCGTGAAGGGCACCGATATCGTTGATTCCCTCCAGCACAATCACATACTTCACACCCGCCTGCGATAGAACGTCCCGATCAAACCGCGCCAGCGCATTCTGTGCCACGCAGTGAATCAAAATGCAGTTGCCCCCAATGCCTTCGTCCAGCACCGCAAGGTGAGCGGTTGCAGGATTGTTCTTGAGCCGCACCGCGAGATAGTCCGGCCAGCGATGATTCGCATTCTCCGTCGAGAGCGCCCCATCCGTGATCGAATCGCCGTACGCCACCACCGCCGCCGCATGTGCGCTCGCGGCCTCAACATCCACGCCCTTCAGGAAGTACCACGACGGCGTAACGACCGGCGACGCCAGCGAAGCATCCCGCACGTGATTACCGGTCTGGATAAAGTTGTCCTGCTGCGCGCTCGAATGCACCGTAACGTCGCTCACCTGCTGCAGCGGCAGAAAAATACTAATCGCCAGATTCGTGAATGGCGGCACCGCCATCGAAACAGGGTCGCTCAGCACTTCCGCACCCGGCGGAATCACGATCGACGCCGCCCCGCCAAACGTAAGATCATGCAGCGTGGAAGCGTCAACGGTGCTTACACCAGCACTCACGCCGATAGTCGCCGCATCCACGCGCAGCGGTTCCCTGCCAAACTCATTCGTCAGTCGCACCCGCAGGGCGTTGCCCGCCATCGAAGTATGCACAATCTCGCGCAGCGTTGAATCCACCAGCGTAGGAACCGTGTGCCACGGATCGCCATCGAACGCCGAAGCCGCCCACGTTCCAACCCATTTTGCTGAAGCGGACTTGTCCCCACCCGATTGTCCAAAAACCGTGGAAGCAGCAATCAGCAACAAAACAGCAATTCGGAAGCGCATTTTATGTTGTCCCCTCCCGTGCAAATTCACGAAGGTCCATCATAAACGCTCGGTCGAAAGCAGCCGGGTGGCCCATTTCATGCGCGCCTTTTGCGCATGAGTGGGAGTGCCACCGCCATATGTGAGAGTGCCACCACTGGGTGCACCTTTCATGACGCGCCTCAATCGCGTACAGAGCTGCGACCCCAGCTCTTCGCCCCGGACAACGACCTGCCACGTGTGATTGCAGTCGGATTCTTTGTGAGAAGCAACGGGGATCGAACTTGAAAAGCCCGGCCGGAGCCGGGCTTTTTGGTTGGAGAGTGCTTGATGAGTTAGACCATTGCCGCTACTTGTTGTTGCTGAGATGTCGCGGGGGCGGTGGTGGCTACGGGATCCACGGTGTGCGCGGGGAGGTGAGCACCGCGGGTGAGGCGGTGGACGAAGTGATACGGGGGCCAGGGACCTGAGAGCTGCATCTGGCAGTCGCGCATCATCGCGCAGGTGGTGGTGAATTTGTTCTGGTAACGCTCCACGTGCTTTCGCTCGATCAGGTGGGCGATGTCGAGAACCATCTTGCCGGTCTCGGTAAGGCGGCAGCTGACTTCCTCATCCAGGGGTGCAAAGAGGCGATGCATCTGGAAGCTGACAGCACGGGCGCGGGTCTGTCGTTCGCGCTGGCGGGTTGCCGTTTCGCGGAGATTGGTGAGATAGCCGCGGCCAACCTTATCTGGCGATGTCTGGGCAAATTCACGGCCGCAGCAATCGTCGACGAAGATCTTGAGGTGCATCTCGGTTTTGCCGCGGAGTTTATCGATGTTGCCGAGGAACTGACGCTGGTTGGACCGGATGGATTTTCGAAGGCTTTCGTCATCGTTGAAGACGGTACCGAAACGGAAAGGAAGGACGGTGGATTGTTTGAAACAGTCAGCGATGACGCGAGCATGATCCACACCGGATTTCTGATTTAAGGATTCTGTGGGATTATGTTCGCTGACGATAACGGCAAGATCACTGGCTGGGTAAAGGAAGACCTGATTTCCGCTGACACCGTGCACTGACTCGAGCGGAACTGGTTTTCGGTGGCGGGCTAGTTCTGGGAAGGCTTGTTTTTCACCAATGCAATAGGCATACCATGCCATATGGAGGCACTCCGTGTGCGGACGCCGGTAAGCGCGCCGCTCGTTAGTGAAGCTCTGTGGACTCAGTTAGAACAGCGTTTTGACACAGGGCAGAAGATCCCCAATTGAACTACGGAGTGAATACTAGACCGCGCATAAGACGGCTGACAATGACCTGCATCACGAAGATCGTAAAAGGTGAGTAGTGGGGCTAAAGTTACTTTTATAAAACTACAATCGCTGTTGTTATTGTAAAACTTTGTTCTAGTTTGGTCCAAACGTGGATGTGACGAAGCTTTTGGGCGGACTACGGGACGCACTGGGAGCGGTAGCGGGTGGCGCGGTGGTCAGAAGCGGATGAGATAAGCGATGCGGACGCACAGGAGAGCGGTAAACAGGATGGAAACGACCAGCAGAATGGTGACCAGGCGCATGAAGGACGAGGTGCGCTTGGCGAGTTTGAGCACATGTTCGACGAGTTCAGCCTGATCTGCTGCGTTTTTCTGGACTGCTTCCTGGACGGCGGCAAAGTCGTCTTCGAGGCGCTGGAGGGCGCGCTTCTGTTCGCCGGAGTGGAAGGCTAGGGCGCGGTGATCGGACTGGAGGCGGGAGATCGATTCTTCGAGAGGCTTGAGATCGACTTCCTGCATGGGCCGGTTGGCAAACAAATTGGAAGCGGCGCCGACGACGTTGCCTTCGAGGAGAGGCAGCATCTTGCCGACGATGGGGAGGACGGTTCTGGCTACGCTGATGGCGCGTTCGAATTTGCTGGGTTTCGGGGGTGTAGGGCGGGCCAGGGCGGTGGTCGTGGGCCTGGGAGCAGGTTTCGGAGCAGGGGCCGGCTGCGTGGAGGCGGCGGGTTGGGAGGGCGGAATCGGCAGGGTAACTTCCTGAATGCGAGGCGGAGCCTCCTTGTGAGGGAGGACCCGGGCTCGGGGCGATGCTTGATCTCGAGGTGAAGCTTCAGCGCGAGGAGGTTCCTCCTTGAGACGCTGGGCTTCAGGACTGTCGTAATTGGCGTAACGGACCTTGGGGCGGAGAGGGGACAGCGGGCCTGGAGCCTCGAACTCGGAGACGATTGCGGCAACCTGCCGGGAGGGCATCACGGGGGCGGTCGAATCGGGGCCATGGGGATCAATCATCGAATTGCTACTCTCCCTTCACTATAGGGGAAGGCGCGGGAAAGCCCAATTCTGAAAAACCGGGGCGGAATTCTCGTATGCTTTGGAGCAGGAGCGACAAGTGAATCCGGTAATGGCACGTGGATTGAGGAGTCTGCAGCGCAACGTTCTGGCGGGGATCATCACGGTGGGGCCGCTGTTTGTGACGTGGCTGATTTTCAGCTTTGTGCTGGGCAGCCTGGCGAAGGCGGGATTGCCGATGGTGCAACTGCTGGCGGCGATTTTCCCGGAGGACTGGCTGGCACGGCCGGTCATGCAGTCGGTGCTGGCGGTGGTGCTGACGCTGGTGGTGCTGTATGTACTGGGACGTTTGACGTCGCTGGTGATCGGACGGCAGGCGTTTGGCCTGTTTGAGTCGCTGCTGGACCGGCTGCCCTTTGTGGCGAAGGTGTATTCGTCCGTGCGGCAACTGATCGATTCGATGCTGGCAAAGAAGGATACGAACCAGCGGGTGGTACTGGTGGACTTTCCGATTGCGGGGCAGAAGAGCATCGGGTTTTTGACGCGGACGCTCGTGGACTCGAACTCGGGCGAGGAACTGGCGGCGGTGCTGCTGCCGAATGCAATCAATCCGACGTCGGCGTTTTTGCAGCTGCTGCCGTTGAGCCGGGTGACGCTGACGGATCTGACGATGGAGCAGGCGATGAGCATGCTGATGACGGGAGGGGCGGTGGCGCCGGAGAAGATTGTGTTTTCGCAGCGTGTGGAGGACACGGTCACGCCGCGGATGTAATGATGGCTGGCGCAGGAATCCCGTAGATGCGAGATGCGCAATCGAACGGTTGTTTGGGGGGGGGTATCTCCCCCCCCCCCCGTACTTTTTCGGCAAAGTCGTCCATCTAATAGATTTACGAGGGCGCGTCCCGGCCAAAGTCTTCTTAGGATTGGGGTTAGCCACACAGTCGTCTCAGCAAAGGACTTAGGGGCATTCTGACGGCGGGCTTTGGGCGATGCGCAATTCGATTTGGCGTTTTGGCGCGTATTTTTGGCAGGTTTGGGCATCTTGTTCGATCTCCGGATTCTCAGGGCCGACGGACGCGGCGCAGGAGTTTCATGGATAGATCAAGCTTAGCGAGATCCGCGAAATAACCTGCAAAAGCCGAAAATCTATTTTCCGTTTGGATTGAGGGGTTTAGGGGTGAAATTGTGGCGAGGGTGCTTGACTGTGCATGAGGTGAACCCCTTCCCTGAGACAGTTTGTATTTTGACAGTTCGCCGTTGGTTGAAGATTTGTGTTCATTTTGTTGGCTCCGCGTCAGAGTGGTTCTCGGTTGGTGAAGCGGAAACAGGCCCTTGTACGGCTGCACATTAGCAAATCGCCTATTCACAAATGGGTGTCCCATTCATGCGCGATTTTTGTTCATGAGCGGGCCCCACGCCGGCTCTTGCTCTTACCGCGCCCGAGGATGCGTCCTGTCGTACACCGCTTCCAGCTGTGAGGTCGTCAACTGCGTATACCGCTGTGTTGTCGACAATCGTTCATGCCCCAGCAGTTCCTGGATCGCGCGCAAATCCGCGCCTTCCTCCAGCAGATGTGTGCCGAACGCATGCCGCAGCGTATGCGGATGCACATCGGCTGAAAGTCCGCGCAGAATCGCCACCCTCTTCACAATCCGTCCCACGCTGCGCGTCGTGAGCCGCGCCTCGCCGCCCGGCTTGCTCAGTCCGCGCAATTGCAGGCTCACAAACAACGCCGGAGTCACCGGGCACTTCGCTCCAGCCGACTTCGCCGTTAACCGAGCCTCTCGCTCGCCGATATACGCGCGAAGTGCCTGCGCTGCGGCGTCGCCCAACGGGACCAGCCTCTGTTTGCTTCCCTTACCGCGCACCAGGATCGCTTCGTTGGCCCAATGAATATCGTTCAGGTTCAGCCCGGTCAATTCAGCATTACGGATACCGCATCCATACAGCAATTCCAGAATCGCCTTGTCCCGCGCCGGCCAGCTGGCAGCGTCTTCTTCCACGCTGTCAACCACACGATTCATCTGCTCGATCGACGGTACGCGCGGCAAAAGCTTCGGCAATCGCGGCGTCGCCACCAGCGAAGCCACGTTCTGTTCCACGCGTCCGGTTCGCGCCAGCCACTTGAACCAGCTGCGAATCGCCGCCAGCGCTCGCGCCGTCGAAGCCTTTGATAGTCCCTGCTGCAGCAACACCCCAAGGTAGGTGCGGATATGCGTATGCTCAATCCGATCGACTGCTTCGAGGTCTGGATGCCGCACCACAATGTACACGGCGAATCCCATCAACTCCCGCCGATAGGCGCGCAGCGTATGCTCCGACGAGCGGCGCTCAAACTCAAGCATGTGCAGATACTCATCCACCAGCACAGCCAACGCCGGCTGAGCAAGTGGCACCGTAGTCTCCAGCTCATGCACCTGATTTTCCGCCATGCTCATCCCTATTCCTCGTCACCGCGCGCGTCCTCGCCCTTGTCGCCGGCACGCTTCTTTCCCTTACCTCCGTGAATAATGCGCAGCGAACTTCCCTTCACAGCCTCGCCCTTAGTCGGATTCTCGTCATGCGTCATTGCCTTCGCCCGCGGATGATGTTCGCGATGCACCGCCTTTAACCGCCCCAGCGCAAGGTGCGTATACACCTGCGTCGTCGAAATATCCGCGTGTCCCAGCAGCGTCTGCACGCTGCGCAAATCCGCGCCATGCTCCACCATGTGCGTTGCGCAGCTATGTCGCAGCATGTGCGGGCTCGCATCCTTGTTTGCCATCTTCACCAAGTGCCACACCCATTGCCGCGTCAGTGGCATCCCCCGCAATGAAAGGAAGAGCCGCGTCGCATCGTGCCGGGCCGGTATTGTTTTCCGCTTCGTGCTGATCCGCGCCAGGTGCGGCCTTCCCTCGCGCAGGTACGTCTCGAGCGACCTGACTGCCGTGCGCCCGAGTGGGACAATCCGCTCCTTGTCGCCTTTTCCGCGCACGAGCACCCGCCCAGCATCCAGCGCCAGGTCTCCCGTTCCGAGACCCGTTATCTCTGAGACCCGCAGGCCGCCCGCATACAAGAGTTCCAGAATCGCGCAATCGCGCAATGCCGTCGCTTGCGCCTGCGGATGTTCCGCCGTCATCGCCGCGCGCTCCAGCATCTCCGCTACTTCCGGTTCCGCCAGCGACTTCGGCAACACCTTCCACGACTTGGGCGATTCAATATTCACGGTCGGATCGTGATGGATCCGACGGTCCAGCAGCAGCCATTTGTAGAATCCCCGCAGGCAGCTAAGCTTCCGTGCCGCGCTGCGCGAATCAATCGAGTGGGTGCGCAAATGCTCCAGAAATGCAGCCACATCCTGTTGCATCGCCGTCACCAGGACGCCCTGCCGGCCCTCAAGAAACTCGGCAAACGTCTTCAGGTCGCCGTCGTAGGCCTCACAAGTCAGTGGACGCAAACCCTTTTCCACCCGCAGATATGCTTGATAATCCTTCAGGAGACCGAGGTTGTTTTCAACGCCCACACGGTCAATTATCCGCGCCTGAAGAGGTGACTTGAGTTTTCTTACGGCGTTACCGAACCTCCTTCATCATGGCCTCAAGTTCGTTAACGCAGGCTTTCCACAAATGTAAAGCCTATTGCTTGCCAAGAAGCGTCTGTATCTTCGTTTCCAGCGCACGCGGATCCGTCTCGCCGTTGATACGCTCCACAATCATTCCATCGCGATCGACGAGAAATGTGATCGGCAGTCCCAGAACCCCGCCGTACTCTTCCCCGAGCTTCGCATCACCCATCACGACAGGAAAATCCAGATGCAGCTTGCGCGCCGCCCTGCGTACCGGCGCCGCATGATCATCCATTGAGATCGCCAAGACCGCCAGCCCCTGCGCGCGATACGCCTTCTGCCATTCGGCAAACCGCGGCAGCTCCACCTGGCACGGGACACACCACGTCGCCCAGAAATTCAGCAGCACCACCTTGCCGCGATAATCCTTGAGCCGGATTTTCTGTCCTGCCAAATCCACGCGCACAAACGCCGGTGCCGCCTTATGCACCTTGCCTACAGAAGGCGCCTGGGCGCACACTCCACCCGCACCTAAAAGCACCACACACGTTGTCAGTCGAACCAATCGAAGAATGGGCATCTACATCCCGCAGCGCAGAGCTGTCGCTACTGGCCCCTCTCGGTTGGATAGCCCTTTACCACCCAGTCATCCCCGAAGTTGTGCGCGATGTAGAGCGCCTTGACATTCGTGAATCCAAGATCGCGCAGCTGCTTGAACGCCGGCCCGATGTTCGGGCAGTGATTCCACGGGCAGCATCCGCAATAAATCACGATGAGCTGGTTCTTTTCGAGTGGCGCTGAAAACTTCTTCAGCAAAATCAACCCATTTGCCTGCGTACCCGGTCCCGCGAATCCCGCATTCGGAATGTGCGCCTGCTGAAACATCACAAACGACCCGACCTGGAAGACGACGGGCTTCCCCGCTCCACCAGCCTTCAGTAATTTGACCAGTTCTCCCGGCTGCATCACGTCTGTCTGCGGTACGGTCATCGCGCTTAACGGCGCCCCGGTTGGATTCGAGAACTGTGCATGCGCTCCTGGCACAATCGCAAGGCCCGCACCTGTCAGAAAGAAAAGAATTTTCAATGAATGGCTCAGACGCATCGATAACTCCATAGATAACCGTTGATTGTACCGTCTGATGCATTCTAAGGCTGTGATCGACGACAATAGAGATGGACAACTTTAAAAAAGGATCGAATCGCTTTGTCATCTGCGCAACTCGAAGTCACCCGCTGGACCGTACAACAACTCGAACGCCTCGTCTCCGCAGCCGCTCCCCATGTCGCAGTCTTTGATTGCGACGGCACCCTCTGGAGTGGAGATTCCGGCCACGGCTTCATGGTCTGGTCGATCGACCAGGGTCTCGTCTCCCGTTCGACATCCGATTGGATGGACACCCGCTACCGCGCCTACGTTGCCGGCAATGTCAGCGAAGCCCAGATCTGCGGCGAAATGGTTCAGATCTACGCCGGCCTCCGCGAGCAGGAGTTACGCGTCGCAGCTTCGCGCTACTTCAGCGAACACGTAAGTCCCCACATTTTCTCGGAGTTGGCCGCCCTCGTCGATTCCCTGCGCAAATCCAATGTCGAACTCTGGGCCGTCAGTTCCACCAACAAGTGGGTTGTCTCTGAAGGCGTGCGGGGCTTCGGCATTCCCGAAGATCACGTCCTCGCCGCTGAAGTTAAAGTGGTCGACGGCCTCATCACCAGCGAACTCGTCGACGTCCCCACCGGCCCGGCAAAGGCAGCATCGCTCAGGCGTGTCGGCCTTCCCCGTCCCGACGCCGTCTTCGGTAACTCGCTCCACGACCTCGCCATGCTCGAGATCGCAGCACACCCATTCCCAATCAATCCCTCGACCGCGCTTCTTGAGGAATGCGCCAAACGCGCCTGGGGCTACTTCCGCCCCCGCGAAGCCGTAGAAGCGCCTGCCCCCATCGCCGGTGAATAGCGCGCTTGAACCACAAGCGCAAAGTGCCCGCGCAGCATTTCAGCGGATGGAATGCTGTGATCCGGCGGTCATACCAATGTTTGTCGCCAGGCATTTACACTAAGACTGTGGAAGAACCGCAGCCTGTTCCCAACTCGCGACCCCCGGGTCCCGCGCTACGCTTTGTAGTAGCAGGCTTGCTGGTTCGCGATGGTCTTGTGCTTATCTGCCAGCGCCGCCCCGATCAGCCTATGGCACTGCAGTGGGAGTTTCCCGGCGGCAAAATCGAACAGGGCGAAACACCTGAACAGGCTCTCGTCCGCGAACTTCAAGAAGAACTGGGCATCGTTGCAGACCTTGGGCCCCGCGTGACCCACATCCGCCACAACTACCGTCATGGTGGTGCCGTCGACCTGCAATTCTTTTCCGTGCCCTCCTTCGGAGGTGAGCTCCAGAACAAGATCTTTCATCAGTTCAAGTGGGTTAAGCTCGAGGAACTCCCCGACTACGAATTCCTCGCCGCCGATCGCGGTCTTATCCGCGACCTCGCCGCCGGCAAACTACTGTAAAGGAATTGGCCTGCAGATTCGGCGCGACCCGAAACGTAAGAAGCCCTTTACACCTGGTCCTTACCGTTCCGTCCTTTCCGAAGTGATCCCTGATCTCCGCGTTCAACCCACCGCCGGTCGCAACTCAACCTGCTTCGTCCGGATCGTGATCGATGCAGGCGTCAGATTCGGGCCGTCCCACCCATCCTTGTGCGCTTCAATCTGAATTTCACCAGGCTCTTTCGTGGACTGCACAATCACCTGAGCGAGCCCGTTGAAGAGCGAACGCTTCGGAGCCTTGTCGCTCTCCTGGCAGTTGGGATCGCCATTGCCGACGCCGATCAACGCGCCATTGCCCGTGATCTTGAACCCGATGTGATTGTCCGCAATCGGCACCAGTCGGCCTTCCTTGTCGAGACCCTCAACTTTGATCACGGCCAGGTCCTCGCCATCGGCATTGATCTCGCTACGATCCGCCGTGAGCCTGATCGTTGTCGTCGAGCCTGTCGTCTCGCGCTTATCCGTCAACACCACTTTGCCGTCTTTCGAGCCACGTGCTTCGATCACGCCCGGCTCATAGCGCACCTTCCACTCCACGTGCCCAAGATGCGGAACCTTCTGGATTCCGGCGCTCTTACCGTTTACGAACAGCTCTACCTCATCGAGGTTCGAGTAAACCCAGACCGGAATCTCGTCACCTTCTCTGCCCGTCCAGTTCCAGTGAGGAAACACGTGCACCACAGGTTCCTTACCCCACCAGGCTTTGTAGTAGTAGAAGTTGTCTTTCGGAAACCCGCACATGTCCACGATGCCAAACTGGGAGTTAATCGAAGGCCATCCATATGGTGTCGGCTCGCCCCGATAGTCAAACCCCGTCCACGCAAATCCGCCCGCTTCCCACTCGCGCGTCCCGTAGAACTTCCACCACTCCTCCGCAGTCTCGCCCCAGGGCACCACGCCATCGTAGGAGTTCACAGTGTTTCGCAGGGGATCCGAACTGTACACACCGCGCGTGCCGATCGCGCTCGAAGTTTCCGACCCATATATAGGCCGATCAGGATGCTCCCTGTGATACTTGTCCGGAAGTTTCAAATTGTAGTTGAACCCAATAATGTCGAATGCATCGGAAACCCCCTGCTGGTTATCGCCATTCACCGCCGCTGACACCACGCGCGTCGGATCGAGTTCGTGGCACAGGCGCACCATATCGGCGGCGATGCGCGCTCCCTGCTCGGCCATCGGCCCCTGTAACTCGCCCTCTTCATTGCCGACAGACCACATAATGATGGAAGGAGAATTACGATAGCGCTTCACCATGACTTCCAGTTGCGCCATCCCCTCTGGATTCGCGCTCATCTGCCGTGTCTCGCACATCATCATCATTCCCATGCGATCACACGCTTCCACCCATTCCGGGGTTGGCATGTTGTGTGAAGTCCGCACCGCATTGCCGCCCATCTCGCGTAAAACCGAAAGCCGGAACCACTGCAGCGCATCCGGCACAGCAGCACCCACTCCGGCGTGATCCTGGTGATTGCAGGTGCCCTGGATTTTCAATGGTTTGCCGTTCAGGAAAAATCCTTTGTCAGCGGTGAACTTCGCGGTGCGGACTCCAAAGCTCACGCGCTCCGCATCACGCGTTTTGCCCCCGGAATCAACAGAAACGATGGCCTGATAAAGGTGGGGCGATTCAACCGACCAAAGCGCCGGATTCGTCAACTTCGCCGTCGCGATGAACATCGTCGAACCATCCGCAGCGATCGATTGCTCCGGTGCTTCGGCCGTAGCAACCAGCTTTCCCGTGGGATCAAGAATCTGCCACCCGACCTTGGCGGATTCCATCTGTTTGCCGTCATTCTGCACCTTGGTTCCGAGCGTAGGCGTTGCCGAATCTGCAGCCAGTTCAGACCGGATAAACTCTCCCACTTGCCGAGATTCAATGCATCGGTCTTCGTCAGCCACACATGGCGATAGATGCCTGCGCCCTCATAAAACCATCCATCACCGAAACTCGCATCCACTCGGGCGACGATGTAATCCGTCTTACCAAAAGCAAGAAAGTCCGTAAGATCGAAGCGAAACGGTGCGTATCCATTGTCATTGCGACCAATAAAGCAGCCATTCACAAACACAAGAACGTCGCGAAATGCTCCGTCGAATTCCACCCAGATACGGCGCCCACTATCCGTCGCCGGAATATCGAAGGACCGCCGATACCATCCGACGCTCGTTTCGGGATATCGCCGGCCAAGCGGCTTGAATCCGTGCGAAGCAAGTTCGTTGTCGCGAACAAACGGCAGTTCCACGGCCCAGTCGTGCGGCAGATTCAATGTGCGCCATTTCGAGTCGTCGAATTTAGCCTTCGCAAACTCGAACTCTCCGGTCTTTGCGAAATCTCCTTGCCCGTAGCCGAAACCGAGGTCCTTGGCCGGATCTGCGCCATTGCCAAACGTGAACTTCCAACCGGCGTCGAAGAGCAGATGTTCGCGCGGTGCAACTGCGGCAAGGGCTCCAGCAGGAGCAGCGCCAGGATATCCTGACATCATCGCGGCGCGTCCCCATGCCGACCGAGACAGTAGCGAAGAAACAGAAAATGCCGTAGCAGAATGAAGCAAGTCTCGGCGAGTCAGTCCGGGCATATGAAGGTCCTCGTTTCTAGGGGTCCACGCCAAAGCCAACGACGCGAACAATGCGAAAATATAAATCAGCCGGTCGAGAAAGTAAACGATTTCACGTTCTGAGCCCAAATCGCGGGAATGTAGCTCTCCAGAGTGTCACTCCACACAAAATGCGAAGCTTGCAGTGTGTTAAATTCAGGAAGTACCACCCCGGGAGAGATGGCCGAGTGGTTGAAGGCGCACGCTTGGAAAGCGTGTTTAGGGGAAACTCTAACGTGGGTTCGAATCCCACTCTCTCCGCCAGAGTCTTGCATAACTTATTTATAATCAACCTAAAGCAAGCAAGATGATGAACTTATAGTAAGGTTGTTCCGTCTGCCCTATCCATCCAGATATGGTCAATTCCGAGTCTTCAACCTGATTTGCATTACTAAACGCAAACCGCATTACTAAGTACAGGTTGATACTTTTGCTGATGCTCTTCCCTAGATTTCCATCCCCGCGTTCCAGGAGCGTGAACGTAGAGATTCGGCGATACGGCGACCCGTCCATGTGCTGAAGAGAGAAACGTTCGGGACAATACCAACCCTACCCAAGTCCAGACGATCGGCATCCCAACACGCTCCGATGGTTGTGTCTTTGGAGATCATGCCGTGAGCGTGCCACTTGCAAGCGTAGTACAGTCGGTCAAAGTGCTCGTCACCGATGTCGAACAATCTACCTCGCATTTCCTTGGCGTACTCTGCCGCTCGTGGCCCGTGCTCTGGATCGGTGTTGTCATCCAGACGGCAGGAGTCGTGGAGTATAGCGAATAGTTTGACAACGCTCATCGTTGCGTCGTCCGCCCTTGCGATCTTCACGCCGTACCCTTGCACAGTCGTCCAATGGTCGTAACCATGTATCGAGCCCAGGCCCAGGCGAAACTTGGACATTACTTCGTCCCAGATCGGTTGATAGTCAATCATTGAACAACTCCCAATAGGATCAGACTGAATGTTTGCAGAAAGTGCAGACGAGATTTGTACTACTGGCCAGTTTTGAGAACTCTCTGGACCTGCACGGCACTCCATCGCCCATCCCTTGCCGTTGCGATTCCTCGCTCGTTCAACACTGCTGCAATTTGACGCAGGGATGTGTTCCCCTCTGCCTTGATTGCTTCAATGACTGGCAGCAAATCGTTCGCGCGCTTGCTTGCATGTTCTGCTCGTACTTTTGCGCTTGCTCTATTGCCCTTTCGAGCGACTCTGTCGATCTCCCAGCGATAACCACCGAGCCGGGTTCCTCTGGCCTTTGCAGCAGCCAACGCAGCCTTCGTACGAGCAGAAATTGCGGCTGCCTCATGCTCCGCCAGAGCAGCCATTACGTGCAGGGTGAGCTTGTTGGCTTGCGGCAGATCAACCGCTTCAAACTCGACACCCGCTTCCATGAGGTTCGCAATGAATGCGACGTTGCGGGCTAAACGGTCTAGCTTTGCAATGAGCAACCTTGCCCCATGCACGCGACACAGCGCCAGGGCACGCAGCAGTTCTGGCCTGTCTTTCCGTTTTCCAGACTCGACTTCAATTACCTCCTGCACCAACTTCCACCGACCGCCATTCAAATAGTCCGTGACGGCTTGGCGCTGCGCTTCCAGTCCGAGACCACTCTTGCCCTGCCGTTGAGTGGATACTCTCAGATAACTGATGAACTTGCCCGTTGCCATGTTACGTCTGCCGCTACGTTCGTTGAAGCAAATGTAACATTCGCTCTATTTTGCCCTGCGCAGTCGCCTGAACATTGTCAAAGGTCTTCACGATAGGTCGAACCGGCTTCGTTGAGGATGTCGAAGTTTTTGAGTAAAGCAACGCCGTTGCACCAGACGTCGAAGACCCGGCTGCCAGGACCGCCGATGCCCGCGTTCTCTTTCCCAAACCATGGTTCCTGAAAATAGAGCCGTACGCGGTATTTTTCGAGAGGAACAACCGGGAGGATATACCGGAAGTTCCCAACTCGATGGGAACCGTACAGACCTGTTTGTTCGTTTTTGACCACCTTTGCGCTCTGTCCGGGACGGCCACCGATAACATAACGGTCGGGGAGCCAGACATTCCCTTCGGGATCTTTGTAGGGGCTTCGATCCAGCGACAATTCTGATGGGCAACAACGCTTCGGAAGGAGCGGGAAGGATCTCCACAGCTTTCATCGCCGAGATTTCGCCGACGAAGTCGATATGAATGGTGCCATCGTTTTCGGGGCGAATGCCTCGGAAGACCTTGGTATCGGCGATGAAATCGCCACCAGCATCGTCCACAAGATCGAAGGAGATGTTTTCGCCCCCATTCAGAGAGAACACAGATCGGTTTGTGGCCTCGGGCAGGTCGGAAGCTTCTGCAAAGAGCAGATGCACCTCATAGATTCCGGGATCGACGGGGAAAGACGCAGTGAGCGTGGCCGCGCACGCCGCCGAGAAAAATGGCCGGGTCTTCGGTGCCCGCAATCCGCTGGCCTGGTTCGGAAAGGTCTGACGCCGCCGGTACAGTAGTTTCCTGGCGTCCAGGTATTTCCCGCATGATCGGTGTAGGCTTGTCGACCTTTTCCCAATAAGGCTCGTACCGGGTGTCCCCTGACGGCACTGTTCGTCTTGACGTCTGGAGTTGCGCCGACGGTCGAATGCGCTCCGGGAATGCAGCACCTCAAACAGAACTCCCGCAACCAGGATGCAGGACACCGCAGCAAATGCGGGGAGGACCCATTTTCGCCGCGCAGCGACAGGATCAAGAGTGATCTCATGGGGTGACGGAGATGCCAGAACCGCGTTGCCGGCGTCCAAGGAGGATTTTTGGGAAACCTCATGGTCCTTATAGACAAAGGAAGGCGCGTACTGCCCGGCGGGTATATGGATTTGGACGGGACGAGTGGCTCCGGGGCCAGCATAGATTTCCTGGAGACGCTTTCGCAGTTGATGGGCCGTCACGCGGACGATTGTGTCTACCTGGGGATTAAAATCGCTCCTGCGACCGAGAGCTTCAATCGCCAGTGTCGTATTCGGTGATCTGACTGGCCTGTCCCTGGAAATGCTTCTCACAGATAAACTTCAACATCTGGGCGAGGTTATGGGAGCGGCCCAGCACCCCGGAACTCAACAACCAATCGAGCTCTTGCTGCTGGTCTCTCTTGCGCGTTGAAATCGGTGGCCATCTATCCGGCGCTCCGCGTTGATTCTATATGAACGTCTCGAGGATGACATCCCTGGCCGGCGCCCACACTCCCATTTGACAACAAATGTCGAAACGGGAACATTAACAACGTTAACGAATCTTGTTGGCACTTGGACAGGAACGATTTGCTGCTTCAGTTTCCGGCATGCGCGTTTTCCCTTGGCTTCGTTCACAAGTTTGATCACGCAGATTTCACCTCAAAATCACAAGACAAGCAACAGGACAATGGCTAGGCTTGCACGCGTCAATCCAACCGATTCCTCCCCTTGCTGGAATGTCCGGCCGATCTTCTTCGATTGGCGCTGGCGATTCGATGCGGAGATGGGGCCGGAGCGCGGACCATGCGGGCACATTCCTGCGTGGCCGCAAAAGGAATAAAGGAGCAGCGCATGAACTCAAATTCTCAGAGGCGGCAATCCATGGCATTTACGAGTCAAAAACCGAACCTGTTTTTTCCCTTGGCAGCTTTCTTACTTTTGCTTGGACTGGCAATCCCGTGCCGCTGTGGCGCAGCAGACTACCGGATCTATTGTCGGCACGGTGAAGGATCAACAGGGCGCGGTGGTCAACACCGCCAAGGTCAAGGCAACCAACGTAAATACAGGGTTCACCCGCACGGCACCCGTAAACGGATACGGCGAGTTCCGTATCGATTACCTTCCCGTCGGCAAGTACACCGTCCAGGCGGATGCTGCCAGCTTTGAGCACTATGTGCAACAGAACCTCGCCCTCGACGTTGACCAGACGCTGTCGCTTGACATCAAGCTGGTGGTGGGCGCGCAGACTCATGACCGTCACGGTCACTGAGGCTCCCCCGCAGGTCAATACGACTGACGCCGTATTGGGCCGGACCATTGAGCCGGCCGAGGTCATCGGCCTGCCGCTGGTCAATCGCAATGCCTACGCCGAACTCTCCCTCACGCCGGGCATGATGGCCAATAGCACAGCGCCACCTCGAACCCCGCTGGCACCCCCAATTTACCGTTGGACTGCCGTCCGCGGATGTCCAGGTCAACGGCTCGCTCGACTCCGGCAACGGAACCGTCGCATTTTATCTGGATGGCGGCAACAACATTACCGGTATGCGCAACTACGGCAACCCGGCTCCCAACCCCGACGCAATCGAAGAGTTCCGCGTCGAGACCAACGCATTCGCGGCGCAATACGGCCAATTCTCCGGCGCTGTCGTCTCGGTGATCACAAAGTCGGGAACCAACAAGTTCCATGGCGGAGTTGTTCGAGTTCAACCGCAACACCGATTTCAATGCATATTCGCTGGATCCGCCAAATACCCCGCTACCGGGACACTGATGAAGAGCCCCTTACCACCGCAACAACTTTGGCGGAACCTTCGGCGGCCCCATCAAGCACGACAAGTCCTTCTTCTTCTTCAGCTATGCCGGTCTGCGCCAGATACAAGGAGGCAACGGTCACAGGCGCTGTGGTGCCCACGGCTGCCGAGCGCCTGGGCGACTTTACCGCGGACATCGCTGACCTCACGCCTTATTTACATGCCGGGCACCGCAACAACGACGCCAGACCTGGTGAATGGAACAAACGCTGGCCCCGGTTGCCAGGCTATATCCGCGGCGACCGCCGGCTATTGCATTCCGCAAGCCCTCCTGGACACAACCGCTGCTAAATCTTCTTGAACGTAAACAACACAATCGGTGTTTCCATTCCGTTGCCCAACGGCGCCCAGGTTGCAAAAACGGCGGCGGAACATACTCCGGCATATACACCACTCCGACAGACTCAGACGAATACCTGGGAAAGTATGACGAGAACGCTCGGCAGCAAGGACCATCTGGCAGTGACCTACTTCTTTATCAAGACCACGTCAACTCCCAGCGGAGGCGGCAACATCAATTGGACCGGAAATCAGTCCGCTGCGGCTCAGACGAATGTCAACATCAGCGACGTTCACACCTTCAGCCCCAACATCGCCAATCAAACCTGGCTCACGTTCACGCGGGCCATGGGCGGACGCACTCTCATCCCTGTGACCGGCCCAGCCAACCAAACCCTCGCCAGTTTCGGCTCGAACTTCCTCATCCAGGGACCGGCCGGACTGCCCTATCTAAACTCGGTGCTGGCTTTAACACGGGTAACCCGAACGCCGGCCCGGTCACGGGTTCCGACAACTATGAGTTACGCGACGTAGTCAGCATGACCAAGGGCAAACACAACCTTTCCCTTGGCGGTGAGTTCGCTCTCGACAAGACCATGTTCGTTGCCAATCTGAATAATTATGGCGACGTTAGCTTCTCGACCTCCGCGCCCACCAGCACGGGGAATGCGATTGCGGACTTTATCACCGGCCAAATCAGCGCATTTGAGCAGGACTCGACTTATATCACGCATCTGAGCACATGGCACACCGCGGTGTTTGCGCAGGATAACTACCGCATCACGCCCCGTTTCACGGCCAATCTCGGAATCCGGTGGGACATCGATACGCCTCCCGTCGATGCCCATAACAGGACGGCGTCGTTTGTTCCCGGCCAGCAATCCACCGTTACTCCGGCTGCGCCGCTGGGCCAGCTGTTCCCTGGGGACAAGGGCATCGGTCGCGGCATCATCAGCACGTCGTTCAGCCACATTTCGCCTCGTCTCGGTTTCGCATGGGATCCGTTTGGGGACGGCAAGACCTCGATTCGCGCCGCAGCGGGCATCTTCTACGGCTCTGCCAGCGGCAATGAGTGGAACCAGCCCGGCAACGCCATGCCGTTCTCCATTCGCAACGGCTTTGGCTCCGAAACATCCCTCACCAGTATTTACAATGTCGGCTTTCCCAAGCACCGCTCCCGGTGGCGGCATCTTCCCGTACACCTATTACGCCGTCGGCTCCGAAATTCTACCCGAGCCAAAGCATCGAAGCCATCCCCCCGAATTTCAAAGATTCGTCGGTCTACCAGTTCAACCTCAGCGTGCAGCGGCAATTGCCTTACAGGATCAGCCTGACGGCAGCTTATGTAGGTACCCTTGGCCGTCACCTGTCAACCTTCGTCGACGCCAACTACGCGCCTTACTCAACGGTCAACTCTTCCGGCGGCCCGTTAGTCGGCGCTCTCACCACTTCAGCGGCAAGCACCGAGCAACGTCGTCAATACGATGCCGGCATCAACCTTACGCCTGGCACCCTGAGCGGGATTACCTACCTGATCTCAGACCAGACCTCCAACTATAACGGGCTTCAAGTCTCGGCGACCAAGGCGATGTCAAAGGGCTTCTCAGTCAGCGGTTTCTATGTCTGGAGCCGCGCGCTGGAAAGCTCAAACCTGGTGGAGAATGGATGATGAGCGCGCAGGATTTCGGCGTGCTTCGGCAAGCCCTTCACCCCGACCAACAACTCCATGGGCGCCATCGGCGGCGGCCTTAGAGAAGAATATGGCCCCATGGATCAAAACCATGACACCAATGCGGCCATCTCCGGCATGTGGAACATCGACTACTTCCACGGATCGAACAAGATCGTCAAGGAAGTGCTCAACGGCTGGCAGATCTCACCGGTCGTCTATTTGATCAGCGGCGCGCCGTTTACGGTGACCACGGGATCCAACAAGAACTTTGACAGTGCGGGCTCAGAGCCGCCCCAACTGTTACCGGCGTTAACCCCAAGCTCGACCCGCACCGCTGCCGTGTATGCGGTGGCACGGTGGCCAGAGCCCAACCAGCGTAACTGACGCATGGTTCAACAGCACAGCACGGCACGAACACCAGCGTAGCGTCGTACACGGCCAACGGGCCTGGCGTCCGGGCGGCATCGGCCCTGGCGGCGCAGATGGCAACGTGGGACGCGACTCCCTGATCGGACCGGGCCTCAAGGATATGGATGCGGGCCTGTTCCGCAACGTTAACATTCGAGCGGGGAATGGTGTTCCAGTTCCGCGCCGAAGTCACCAACGTCATGAACTGGGTGAGTCTCAACAACCCGTCCTCCGGGAACATCACGTCGGGCTCTCAGGGCACCATCACCTCAGCCGCCGGCACCCAGCGCGTCATCCAGTTGGGCGGACGCTTGACCTTCTAACGTAACTCGAAACGAGTGAAAACCGGCGTGCTCTTCCGTGCGCAATCAGGGCGGAGGAGCACGCCGCAGAAAACACACTGGCCGAACTGCAACGTCGCCAAGATCTGAAATTCACCGGACTTCAGAGACATCAGTTGCCGGCTAATCCGGATTAAGTTGCGTTTTGGAAGCCAAAGTAGATGGTCTCATTCGGCTCCCTTTACAGGGATGGATGCCTCCTTCCATCCCCATTTTATTTCTGGTAATGCCCAATCCCACTAAGGACCTTCGATGAAAGCCAAGCTCTGCATCAGTTTTGCGTTTTTCTTTATCTGTCAAATGTTTCTATACGCACAATCGGCGTCAACCGTTTTGGTCGATGTGGATCATCGCCAGAGCGTGAGCCTCAACGGCGACTGGCACTTCATCGTCGATCCGTACGCGACCGGTCTCTATACGTTCCACCATGAATTGCGCAAGGATGGATTTTACCTGAATGGCGCCGCCGAGCCGGGAAGCGATCACCTGGTCGAATACGATTTTGCAAAGTCTCCCACATTGAAGGTGCCTGGAGACTGGAATACGCAAAGCGCTCAGCTTTTCTACTACGAAGGCCTGGTCTGGTATCAGCGAGACTTCGACTTTCAGCCCCAGGCCCATCACAGAACGTTTCTGCATATTGGCGCGGCAAACTACAAAGCGTTGATCTGGATCAACGGGCAACATGTCTGCGATCACGAGGGGGGCTTTACCGCCTTCGACTGTGAAGCCACTCAGCAGTTGCACGCCGGAAAGAATTTATCGTGGTCGCGGTCGATGATACGAGGCAGGCCGACGGAGTCCCCACTGCAACGACCGATTGGTTCAACTACGGAGGCATCACCCGCGATGTAGCCCTCGTTGAGGTGGCCGACAGCTTCATTGACGACTACGATCTTCACCTCAATCATGAACGCACAGCGGTTGTGGGATGGGTCCATGTACAAGATGCAAGCCCAGGACAACGATCACCGTTGCGATTCCCGAGGCCAATTTGTCGGTTACCTCGCAATTGGATTCCAGCGGAAAGGGATTGATCCGGATTCCCGCAACCAGCTTGCAACTCTGGTCTCCCGAACAACCCAAACTCTACCGTATTCTATTCTCTGCGGGAGATGACAAACTGGAGGATGAGGTCGGTTTTCGAACTGTCGAAACCGACGGTCAGAATATCCTGCTCAACGGAAAGCCGATCTTTCTGCGCGGTGTCTCCATCCATGCGGAGGCGCCTTTTCGTGGAGGTCGCGCCAACAACGACAAGGACGTCGAAACGCTGCTTGGATGGGCACACGAACTGGGTTGCAACTATGTGCGCCTCGCCCACTATCCTCATGACCAGCGGATGACTCGCGCTACAGACCGTCTGGGTATCATGGTCTGGTCGGAGATCCCGGTTTACTGGGCCGAGCATTTTGATGACCCCGCGGTGCTGAAGAAGGCGCAGCAACAATTGAGTGAGGAAATTCGCCGCGATCGTGACAAGGCATCGATTATTCTCTGGTCCATCGCCAACGAAACACCAAACACTCCGGATCGAACACGATTCCTCAAGACCCTCGCAGGCAATGTGCGCGCTCTCGATTCCTCTCGCCTGGTCACAGCGGCCTTGTTGGTTCGCACAGAAGGCCACGATAAATATGTCGACGACCCGCTGGGCGATGCTCTCGATGTGATCGGCGCCAACGAGTACATCGGATGGTATGAACAACGGCCCGAGGACGCCGATACCACCGTGTGGCACATCGCCTATAACAAGCCAGTGATCATCAGCGAATTCGGCGCCGACGCAAAGGCCGGATTGCACGGAGCGGAGACTGAACGCTGGACCGAAGAATACCAGGCTAACGTCTTTCGACATCAGATGGGCATGTTGAACCGAATCCCTCAACTGCGCGGCATGAGTCCGTGGATACTGGTGGACTTTCGTTCCCCAAGACGAATGCTGCCCGGAGTGCAGGACGGTTATAACCTCAAGGGACTGATCTCCGATCAAGGGCGAAAAGAAACAGGCTTTTTTCATTCTCCAGAAAGCGTATCAGGATAAGAACTTTTCAAACTGAAATAGCGATCCGACCTGCAGACGCAATCGTTACTATCAATCAACGCTCGGCAAGCTTTATTTCACCGCTTCATGCTCAATCGGCCTTCGCATTGGAGCCTCGTGTTCGGTTATCACGCCCGTCTCCGCCTCCGCCTAACGCCTGCCTTTAGCCGGAAGGCCCAGCGCTTCACCTTGGACTCCAGCTTCAATATCTTCCCTCGAGATGCATTGCTTCCCGCTCCCATATCCCAGTCTGGAGTAGCACCCGGAAGAGCAGGTTCTCCCTCAGTGAGGTCACGCTATTGAAAAGCGCCTTGAGTTCGTGATCGGAGTAGATCTGAGGGATGCTTTTCTGGGACGGCAAAAAAGGCTGAAGGCCGATACCGCATTCGTATACTTTGGGGGTGAATCACTATGCCGAACAAACCACTCGAATACATCTTTCCCGGAATTCTCGCGGCGCAAGCAATTCATACAGCAGTCAAGCTCCGTATTCCTGACCTTCTTGCTCCGGGCCCAAAGGCCGTCGCGGAACTGGCGTCGGCCTGTGGCGTGCACGAGCAAGCGCTAGAGCGTTTGTTGCGCGCGCTCACGAGTATCGAGATGTTCGCGATAACTCCGGAGGGCTTTTACCGCAACTCGCCGCTCACCTCAGTTTTGCGCAGGGACCATCCGCAATCACTTCACGCCGAAGGTATGTTCCTTCCCGCCCGTTTCATGTGGCTCCCGCTGGGCGAGCTTTCTGAGTCAGTACGAACGGGTAAGCCGGCCTTTGAGCTAGCTTACGGAGAGAGCTTCTTCGCATTTCTTAGCACCCACCCTGACGAGGCCGCAATCTTCAATCGTTTGATGGCGCAGGAGATCATCTGGACTGCTCCCGCCCTGCTGAAGTCTTACGACTTTTCTCGCTTCAAGCAACTGGTGGATGTAGGCGGCGGTCAGGGCTTATTCTTGATCAATGTGCTTGCGGCTGTACCGAATCTGACGGGAATTCTATTTGATCAGCCGCAGGTGGTGGACGCGGCCAAGGAAATCTCAACGGATGGCGTCGCTGCCCGATTGACAGTGCTGAGCGGCAGTTTCTTTGACTCGGTGCCGGGGGGCGGCGATGCCTACGTCCTGAGGAGAGTAATTCATGATTGGGAGGACGAGGATGCAGTCAGAATTCTCGCGAACGTGCGGCGCGCCATGACTTCTGACGGGACACTCCTTCTGATTGAAGGCCTGATCGACTCTCCAGCGCATCCAGTCGGTCTTATGGATCTTATGATGATGATACTGGGCGGCCGCGAGCGGACAGAATCAGAATTTCGCTCGCTCCTTCAATCCGCCGGATTCAGGCTCAACCGCATAATCCCGGCAGGAGTTTACTCCGTGATCGAGGGTTATCCTGCATAGCCTCTCGTGCGAAAGATGGAATTGGGAACGAGAAGGGTGGGCGTCGTCTCATCGTTATCTTGTCGAATAGTGTCAGGAGCATCTTATCTCGGCAAGGACTTCGTCGGGGGTGAAACCGCGCCCGAATTCCGAGCAAGACAGTATTGTGTATAAGGAGTACATGCGAGTGTTCGGTGGAGATAAGGGTCTCGGGATGTATCCCAGGTCGTGCGCGTCGCTTGCTGCCATTGCACACCATGCCGAGCTCATCCCGCACTCGCCCGCACTGATTAGCACCAACGGCATCACGCTGGACTACGGGGAGCTATGGGCCCAAGTTCTGGCCGTAGGACGCCGTCTGGAGAGTGCAGGCATTTCCCCTCAAGAGACGGTGGCGGTTCTCTTGCCGCAAGGCGCGCGTCAAATCCTGGCAGTCGCAGGGGTGCTTGACTATTGCACTTGCGCTCCCCTGCAACCCAGGACGACTGCAGCCGAGGTAGAGGCGTTCTTAAGCAGGTTGGCTGCTTCAGCGATCATCGTTTCTCCTGAATTTGAGGCGGAGGCTGAAGCGGCCAGTTCGATGGGACTGACCGTCTTGATCGCTCGTGATGAGGAGTCTCCAACAGATTGGCAGATTCGGCGCGCCGCTTCTCCGCGACAAGTGCGTGCTGCCAGTTCCGACGCAATTCTGTTGATGGCCACCTCGGCAACTTCGGGCGCTGCAAAGGTCGTGCCGCTTACCGCCGAGAACCTCGATGCCCAAACCACACCGAGAAGCAACTCATTGCGTTTGACCAGTTCGGATCGTATGTTGCAAATGACTTCTCTTTGCCACGGTATGGGGATCGAAAATACTCTTGCGCAGTTCCTTGTGGGTGGGACGGTCATTGCAACCGACGGGTTCGAACCCATCGCTTATACGCAGTGGCTACGCGACCTGAGGCCCACCTGGTACGATTGCGCACCTACTGTCCATCAAGCCGTTCTTGCGCAGCTAAAACGCGAACCTCTCGAGATTCGCATTCTCTCTCCGTTTCGTACAGTCCGCCGGAGCACCGCTTCCCAGCGAGGCTAAACAGGAACTTGAGCAGAATTCTGCAAGTTCCGGTCTTCAACGATTACGGGATGACCGAAGCTGGGCCGATTGCGAATGACGCGTTTGTTCCTGCAGACCTTCCACACTCGGCTGGGCGTTCTTGTGGACTTGAGATCGGCATTATGAACTTGTTAGGAGACATCCTTTTCCCTGACGAAGAAGGGGAAATCGTGGTGCGGGGTCCCGCTGTTTTTTCCGGGTATGCAGATGATCCCGAGGCCAACCGAGCCGCATTTCGGAATGGCTGGTTTTGCACGGGCGATGCCGGCCGTTTGGATCATGAGGGAAATCTCTTCATAACCGGACGCCTGAAGGAGATGATCAATCGCGGTGGGGAAAAGATCCTGCCGGCTGAAGTGGACGCGGCATTGGCTGCCCATCCCGCCGTGCTTGAGGCCGCGGCTTTCGCCGTTCCGCATCCGACGCTGGGAGAAGACGTGGCTTGCGCGGTGGTTCTTCGCACCGCCGACGAGCCGTCACCAAGTGCTATCGACCTTCGTCGCTTTGCGGCGCAACATCTGGCCAGGTTCAAGGTTCCTCACCGGATCTTTTTTGTTGATGAGATTCCTCGCGGCGAGCTGGGCAAGCCGCAGCGGTGGCTGCTGGCTGAGCGCCTGAGCGGCAGCCGATCCGCTCCAACCTTGCCAGCCGAAGTGAAGGCGAGTTTGTTTCACGACGACATTGAGGACGTCTTTTACCTGGTTCATGAGATCTGGACAGGCATTCTTAATCGCAACGATCTCGGTTTCGATGAGGACTTTTTCGAAGCCGGGGGCGACTCGCTGTCAGCAATCAACATGCTTACCGAGGTTGATGAGCTGTTCGGTAGCCGGACGAGCAACATGGCGGCCACTTTCCTCGATCAACCAACGCTCGCTCAATTGGTCGACTTGGTTCGTTCGGCGCCGGCGATTCATCCGGGGCCTAAAGAATCGAGTGAAATCCGCGTCTTTCCTGTTCGCGCGGGAGGGTCGCAAAGGCGACTATTCTGCGTTCCTGCCGACGGACACGAAGGTCTTTATTTTCGCAGGCTGGCAAGGCATCTCTACGGTGAGATGGATCTATCCATCGTGCGTCCCGCAAACAACTGGTTTGAGAACTCGTTGTTTACTTTTGAAGAAAATGGAATGGCGACGGCACGGCATATTCGCCAAGCGCAACCTGAAGGCCCATATTTTGTGGTCGGGTACTGTTTTGGCGGCATCGTCGCCGCTGAGGCTGTTCGGCATCTCGTCTTCCAGGGTCAGGACGCTCGGCTGATTCTATTCGACGTGCCCATGCCCGGTTCTCCTTCTTTCATTCGCAATTGGCCCACTTGGATTTCGGCGGCAAAGCAAAAGCAGCCTAATTCGGCAAATGGGAATCGTCAACACACGCTTGACTTCCGTTGGATTGCGGCGCTTTTCATCCTTCTAGCGCGTCGACTGGTCTGGTTAGCAGCAGTTCCGACTCGCCGTATACTTGCTCCAGTCGAGCACCTATCTCTGGTTCGGTGGCTCCTTAGTCGAGTGCAGGGAGGGGATTTTCCGTTTTACAGGGCCAATCCCATTGACGCTCCAATCCTCCATTTTCTCTGTGCTGATGAACAGGCCATCCTCTTGAACGCCTCCCGCCTAGGCTGGAGAACTGTGGCTCACAGCGGTATCGAAGAGCGGTTTCTGGACTTTGACCATTCAAATATCCTCCGAGAGTCGAATTTGCCGGGAATTGTGGATATTCTTCGACGGTGGATCGGTTTCTTGGAGCCTGAGGCGAAATAGGATAGCCTCTGGTCTGAGATGGAAGGCGGACATCGGTGAGACTTGGTTGCTTTTGTCTCATTCTCTCGTGCGAGGGACGGGGATCGCACTCAGACGGGGGCATTAAGACAGTTGAGCGATGACACATCCAACGGAGCTTGAGCATTCGGATAGTCCTTTGCCAGTAATCATCCTGCGCGCGAAGTCTTCGTGGAACTTGCAGCCGCGGGAGATCTGGCAGCATCGTGATTTGCTGTACTTTCTGACTTGGCGTGACATTAAGGTGCGGTACAAGCAGACCGTTCTGGGACTTGCCTGGACAGTGATGCAACCTCTGGCAATAGCTCTTACGTTGAGCCTGTTTCTAGGCCGCCTTGTAAGGGGCCCGTCGGACGGTTTGCCTTATCTCGTCTTTGCGTATTCAGGCATGGTCGTCTGGCAGCTTTTTGCCGATGCTTTATTGGGATCCAGCAATAGCGTGGTAGCAAACGAACGCCTGATCACGAAGGTCTACTTTCCGCGGTTGATTGTTCCGATGTCTGCGGTTATGGCAAGTCTCCTGAATTTCGCGATCAGTTTGTCCCTTCTGGTTCCGTTTCTGATCCATTACCGAATCGCCCCAACTGTGACAATGACGGCCTTGCCGCTCATAGTGCTTCTGGCCGTGCTGAATGCGTTCGGCGTTGGCCTTTGGCTTTCCGCTCTGAACGTGAAATACCGAGATGTCCGACATGCCTTGAGCTTTCTTGTCCAGTTCTGGTTCCTGGCAACTCCAATTGCTTACCCCGCGACCTTAGTGCCAAGCCGCTGGAAGGTCTTTTACGCACTCAACCCGATGGTCGGAGTGGTGGAGGGATTTCGCTGGGCACTCCGCGGCGACGGCGCGGCTCCTTTAGTACTGCTACTGGTCTCTGCATGCGTTGCCGTTTCAATCACTGGAAGTGGGCTCTATTACTTCCGGCAGACCGAGGATACCTTTGCCGACTTCATCTAACGCCAGCAACGCGTTCGCGCTTCGTTGCGAAGGGATCGGAAAGCGCTTCCAGATCGGCCGGAAGGAACATTACCGAACACTGCGGGATACGCTCGCCGAAATGGTCCGAGCCCCATTCCGTCGTCTACGCAGCGGCGCTGATAAAAACCTGGAGTTATGGGCTCTCAAAGATGTTTCCCTCGAAGTCAGGCGCGGAGAGGTGCTGGGCATCATCGGGCGAAATGGATCGGGCAAATCCACTCTGCTCAAAATCCTTTCGCGGGTGACCAAACCGACTGAAGGCCAGGCGGAGATTCGCGGCCGCGTGGGCACTCTACTCGAGGTAGGGGCGGGATTTCATTCGGAACTAACCGGACGAGAGAACATTTACCTTAATGGATCAATCCTGGGAATGCGCCGAAGCGAGATCTCGCGGAAATTTGAAGAAATTGTGGAATTCGCAGAGTGCGGCCGCCTGCTCGATACTCCCATGAAGCATTACTCAAGCGGTATGTACGTTCGGCTTGGCTTTGCCGTTGCGGCTCATTTGGAAACCGAAATTCTGCTTGTCGATGAGGTTCTTGCGGTGGGAGACGCAGGCTTTCAGAAGAAGTGCCTGGGCAAGATCGGAGATGCCGCACACGACGGAAGGACTGTGTTGTTTGTCAGCCACAATCTGCTCGCGATCGATAGTCTGTGCACGCGAGCCATTTGTCTGCATGATGGGAAGGCCGTCATGGAAGGTCCTCCAGGCGTAGTCACCTCCCGCTATCTGAAGAACTGGCTCCCGGCGTTCAAAGAAGTTGTGTATCACGATATTGAGAGTGCCCCCGGAAACGAGTTGATCCGTCTTCATCGGGCGCGCGTTCGCCCTCAGCATGGCGAGATCCACGATCAGATCACGGTTCGAACTCCCTTTGCGGTGGAATTTGAATACTGGAAGTTCACAGCAAACACGAGCCTGGATCTGGGAGTGGAAGTATTCAACGAATATGGAATCAACGTCTTCACAACTGGTAAATTGGGAGCACCTCCAGAGCCAGCAGGTTTACTGCGAAGTTCATTTCTGGTACCGGCAGACCTGATGAATAATGGAACATATCGAATTCATCTTATTGTGTTCCTGGGAGGCAGCATCGCGTTGATCGACTGGGAGGACATTGTTACATTCGAGGTTCACGACGCAGCCAGCGAGTTGCGAGGCGCATACCACGACTTCTGGCCCGGAACGGTGAGGCCGAATCTGGAATGGAATACCAAGCTGATCGAGCCGCTCCCAATGGTCTACAGAGCAAATCGAGGTGGGGCTTGATCGGCGATATCCGTTACCGCCTTTCGCGATGGAGAGCGAATCCTAGAAAATGGGACATTTCCTACATTGCATCACGGGTCTTAGGCCTCGCCGGTGCGGCGTTTAACTCGGAGAAGGCTACGGATCTGAATGCGAACCTGCTTGTTCCTCCAATCGAATCCGAATACATTGAAATCCTGTTCGATCCGAAGTTTCGAGATTCTGTTCTTCAGGTAAAAGACTTTACCTGTCTGGATTTTGCCCGGCTTGCGAATATCTGGATGCTGGTAAAAATGGCCGGCCCCGGCGTTTTTTTAGAAGTGGGTTCATATAGAGGCGGCACAGCACTGCACATCTGCAACGCAATGGAGCAGGCTGGTTCCCCATTTTATTGTTTTGATCCATTTGAAACGGGAGGCTTCGAAAAGATGAACGAATGGGAGAATACTTTCAAGCCGACAGACTTTATGGACACGCTCTATGAATCCGTGGTCAAATTGCTCTCCAGCCAACCATTTGCAAAGGCCGTTCGCGGATTTTTCCCAAAAGCGGCTGAAGATTTGAATCTTCGTGACATAGCGTTCTGCCATCTCGACGTGGACATGTACGACGCCACAATGCGAAGCTTGGAGTTCCTGACGCCTCGGCTGGCAAAGCGAGGATTGATTGTCATCGATGATTTCGGTCATCGCGAGACTCCCGGTGTTTCAAAGGCTGTATCGGAGTTTGTCGCGGCGCACCCGGCATTTCTGGCAATACCGATGTTCCCATGCCAAGCAGTTCTCCTCTCAAAATCTTTGTGGTAATCCAGATGCCCAGATCGCAGATTATCAATTCTGGACCCGCAAATTCGACAATTAATTATTCGCTTGAGCGGGTCACTACAGATGGGGCAGTCGACAGGCTGGAAGCTGATTGGAACCGGCTCAGCGAAACCAGCGAACATCCCAATCCGTTCATGACCTATGGGTGGTTCCGAGCTTGGAGCCGAAGACGCGCCGCGGAGAATCGCGCCGGCCACTTTGTACCCAATGTCCTGGTTCTCAAAGAGGGCTCATCTGTGGCAGGCATCGTGCCGCTGGTGCGCCGTGTCTCTCTTCGCTTCGGAGTTTCTGTGCGCAGGCTCGAATTCGTCACGAATCACGCGGACTACAACGAATTGTTGTTAGGAACCAACGCAGGCGAGCTAACCAACGCAGTGATGCGGTTTTTGTCGGGAACAGCTAGCCAGTGGGACCTCATTGATCTTCGGGACATACGCGACACGGGCGGGAGCCTGGATCTGATCAGAAATGGGCTTGACAAGGCGGGGCTGCCGCACGCGATTCTCAGTGAGAATCCCGCCTGCCCGTACGTGTCAGTTGATGGGAATGCCGCGAGCTTGATGACGAGGCTTTCCGGCCACGTACGGCGTACTCTTCGGAAACGAAGGGAGCGTGCTGTAGGCGAAGGAATGCGGGTGCGCATTATTGAACATCCACAGGATGAGCCCGATCTGCTGCAAAAATTGCTGGATCTCGAATCCAAGAAGCATCTTCGCAGCCAATACCCGCCGTTTATCGGTACCTATCCAGAAGTGTTCCAATCGATATTCAACAAAATGGGCCCAAGCGGCTGGCTCTATGTGGCCCTGCTTGAACAAGGTGATATTCCAGTCGCTTTTCAGATGGGTTTTCGCTGCGGAGACAAGTTCTGGGACTACACGAAGGCCTATGACCGATCATTTTCCCGCGTTGCCCCTGGCATTTTGCTTCTACCGGCGCTGCTTGACTACTGTTTCGAGCGCGGATATCACGAATATGATTTCCTGCGCGGTGAGGAAGAATACAAAATGATTTGGAGCACTGGATTGCACCGCCGCTTTCGCCTCCTTATCTGGAACCGAAGCAGCCGTTCACGGATTCGTAAGTTCTTATATCATGACGTTAAATACAAGATTTACCATCTGCTCGGTCGGCATGTCTGACCGGTGCACCCTCTGAGCTCTCGATCAACGTCCTCGGTTACTGACTTTCAGGTTATGTCAAAATCCATCTATGCCATCGAACCAATCACCTCCGAGGACGAGGTTGCTCGTTTAAAGGAAGATTGGGACCATCTTAGCCGAGATTCGGATTTACCAAACGTATTCACAACGTATGACTGGTTCCAGGCATGGTACAAGCGCTTCGCCCACGAGAAGGAATCTCGATGGCGACCAAACGTTTTGGTCTTGAAGAAAAATGGGATCATAACGGGCATCTCCCCCCTCGTCTACACGATTTCCTCCCGAATTGGAGTCAGGCTGCGACGGCTGCAGTTTGCGTCGCGCAACCACGAATGGGATTACAACGACCTGGTTTTAGGTGACGATACAGGTGCCCAAACAGAAGCCGTGATTGGATACTTGAGCCAATCAGTTCAAGATTGGGAATTAATAGATCTTCGAGACCTCCGTGACACTGGAAGCACGATCGCCGAGATAAAGCGAGCCCTCGTCCGTTTCAATTTGAGGTTTCACTTGACCCCTGAAGTTGAGCGAAGCCCCTTCATGGCGATTACCGGCCCGTGGTCCAATACGATGACGCAGCATTCCCGCTTTACGAGACGAGTTCATCGTAGATTCGCAGAGTTGGCTTCTGAAGGCTATCGAGTTCGTATCGTGGAGAACCCTGAACGCGAGCCGGACCTGCTTGGCAGAATGATCGCTCTCGAGAGCCAGAAGCGTGTTGGAGGAAAACTGTCGATACCTTTCCTGGGCGCACACCAAGATGTGTTCCAGAGAGTTTTTGAAACTCTTGGATCGCAAGGATGGATCACAGTCGTGCTGCTGGAATGGAATAACCGTATTTTTGCGTGGTCTCTGATTTACCGATGCGGCAAAAAACTCTGGGGTTATGTCACAGCCTATGACCATGATTTCTCCAAGATTTCGCCGGGGACGGTCTTGCTTTCCGCGGTAATTGACTATGGCTTCCAGCACGGCTTTGATGAGTTCGACTTTATGAACGGCGAAGAAGCATACAAAGCTCGATGGACCTCCGCCTCGCGGCAAACGTACCGCTTGATGATTTGGAATCGCCGCTGGAAGTCGCGACTGATCGCCTATCGCAATTTGCGCGTACTTACCCGTTCTGTCTCGAAACGGACCGATGATACACCCCAAACCAAGGTCGGCGCGTCGTTGTAGAATCGGCGGTACTAGACCGCGGCAACGGGCGCTGACTTGTCCCGGAGAGGATGAATTGCCTTGTCGGAAGAGATTCCGCCGCAATTGGCGGTAAACCTGGCAGCCTATAAGACAGCTCACGCGGTTGCGGATTTATCTGTCTATCGCTTACATCCAGACGAGGAGTACCTTTTTCCCAAGTACTACAAAGCTGGAGAGAGCGTGCTCGATCTCGCTTGCGGCTTGGGCAGAACGACGCTCATGCTCCATGAGATGGGCCTTACGGTGCGCGGCGTTGACCGATCCGAAGTCTTGATCGAAATCGCCAAGCGCCGCCTGCCATATCTGGATTTGAACGTTGGAAGTTACGACCACATCGAGGAGCCGGACTCCTCATTCTCGCATGTTTTGATTTCGTTCAACGGGATCGATTACGCTTTTCCAACGGAACAGCGGATTACGGCATTGCGAGAATGCATTCGCGTACTTAAGCCCGGGGGAACATTTATCTACTCCTCGCACAACCTGAAGTCCCTGCATTTCTTCTCGCCCTATTACCAGGACCGCTTGCGATGGAAACTCCGCAATAGTTTTAGAGCGTTCAAGGAATGGGACTACATCCTGGAGGACGGGGTATACGCCTTTTATGCAACGCCGAAGTACGTTGCACGCCAGACGGAGGCTCTTGGAGTGAGGCTGCATGAGACGAAAGGGTTCACCGAGTGTGGCGTCGAGCACATTGACCGATATTTTTCCCCTTATTTCAGTTATGTCTTCACGAAACCGCGTAGCTAACCGAGACCCCGCATGTTAAAGCTCTCTGTGGTGATTCCCACATTCAATCGAAGGAATGTCCTCGAACGCACCCTACCGGTTTTGCTGGCCCAGGATCTCTCTCCAGATGAATTTGAAGTCATCGTTGTAGTGGATGGATCCACCGACGGCACCGCGGAAATGCTGAGGGGAGTGAAGGCGCCCTGCGCGCTTCCGCGTGCTTGGTGCGCCGCATCGAGGCCCGAGCGCAGCCCGCAATATGGGGGTACATGCCGCTGCGGGCGAACTGGTGCTCTTCCTGGACGACGATCTTATGGGCGTTCCAGATCTGCTCATGCAACATTGCCAAGCCCACTCCGATGGGCTTGCTCGCGTAGTGCACGGCCCCATCTACGTTGCGCCCGGCAGCTCAGAAACGATAGCCCGGTATCTTTTCGAGACTGGCTACGAGAGCTATTACCGTTCGCTCGACCCCAACAAAGAACTGCGATATCCAGAGCCTTTCGTTTCTTCCATCGCCGTACTCTCCTCGATGGCCAATAGTTCCATTCCCCGGGAGGTTCTCCTTGAGTGTGGCGGATTCGACGAGAAGATCCTGGCGGCAGAGGATCTGGAACTTGGTCTGCGCCTGTGGAGAATGGGCGTACCGTTCAGCTTTCGACCAACTGCAATCACACATGAACACTATGTGAAGACTTCGTGGCAGTACCTGACTTGGCAGAACAGAACAATTGCAGCCGGAGACATCCGAATCTGCCGCAAACATCCTGAATACAGGCCCCATTCGCTATTTTCCTCCTTTGCGGAAATACGGCCTTCGAGGAGATGGTTGCGCCGCGCGTTGATGCAGGCGCCCATCTCGCCGGTCCCGCTTATCGCATTTCCTCTTCTGTTCGAGAGTTTGTTCTATCGCTTTGTGCCCATGCGCAGGACAGCGCTCAGAATATTGCTCATTGCTGAAAGGCTCACGCGCTTGCGCAGCGCCGTGAGAGCCGCTGGTTCTTGGAATTCAATCGAAGAAGAATTTGGTCGCTGTTGCACAGCTCTGATGTATCACCACGTCGGCCCTTCGAGGCCCGGCACTCAACGAGAGTGGACGGTATCACCCAAACAATTCGAGAGACAGATTCGATGGCTTGCGCGCCGGGGCTATGCAGGCATCAGGCCTTCCGATTGGTTTCGCTGGGTCAGAGAAGGCACCGGACTTCCGAAAAAGTCCGTTCTCATAACCTTCGACGACGCATACGCCGACACAGCCGAATTTGCGTTGCCAATCCTCAGACGATATGGATTCGGCGCGGCGGTATTTGTTGTGACCCAGCGAATCGGCGGAACCAACACCTGGGACGAACAACAGGGCTGCGGCACTCTGCAAATAATGACGGCAGAGGCAATTCATTATTGGGCCGAGCGTGGAATCGAGTTTGGTGCACACGGCCGAATGCATGGCGATCTTACAAAACTGTCTTTGATTGATTGCTCAGCGGAGATTGCGGGCAGCAAGAGCGATCTTCGTGCGCTGCTAGGGGCACCCGCGATCTCGTTTGCTTATCCGTATGGTGAGCACAACTGCGCTGTTCGCGAACTGGTTCGAGCTGAGTTTGATTTGGCTTTCTGTGTTGAGGAGGGCGTGAACTATCTTAAGAGCGACCCGCACGCTCTACGCCGGGTAAATATCGGACCAGATGTTTCGATGTTTGAGTTCGCCGTCAAAGTGCGGACGGGACGTGGGCTGAAGTGGCTGCGCAATTTGCGCATCAAAGTAGCGCTGCGCACGCGACTAAAAGCTGCATTTAGACGTGTTTTCAAACCGCCCAATCGAGAGTAGCGAAATTCAGGATCACTGCGTGCGGAAGACAAGACAAGTTGACTGTGTGCTATATCTTCGTAATGAGTTCACTAGCTGAAGAGCCGTGGGCTGCACAGCCGAGTTGCGACAAGCGTATTCCTGATCTGGGGCACTGAGCGGATGAAGCCACGACGTATCCTACACATTTTGGGTACAGCCGAACCGGCTGGCACTGCCATTTTTCGAATAGTTGAGAGCTTGGCGGCTGCTGTCGATCCGGCAAAGTACGAGATTGACGCTTGTTTTCTACAACAAGGCGAACTTGCCAAGCGCCTACAGCACGTTGGTGTGAAATCAACCTGCGTCAATTGGAGCGGGAGTGCGCGAGATCCGTTCGGAGCGGCACGGTATGCGGCGCTTCTACGTTCGGACGAATTCAGTATTATTCATCAACACACTGGAGGGCGCTTGCTTACTGGTATGGGGCGTTGGTTGACCCATGCCAGGATAGTGCGTAGTCTTCATGGCCGAGCCTCCGAACTCACTGGGATCGTCCCGCCCCGTTGCAATTTACCTAAGCGGGATGCACTGATAGCTGTTTCTCGAATCGTAGCGGATTACTCCGAAGACCCGAGAGCGATCGTGATTTACCCCGGCATCAATGCTTCAGATTTCCCAGCGACCCGCAAAACGCATAAAGGGGTAGTGATCGGAACGGCAGGTCGCTTGGAATTGATAAAAGGACATGGTTATCTTTTGGAGGCATTTGCCGTCCTCCTGCCTGAGTTTCAGGACCTTCGCTTAGAAATAGCAGGCGATGGAAGCCTGCGAGTCCCCTTGGAGGAGGACTGTCGCCGGCTCGGCGTGTCAGGCGATGTGTCCTTCCTCGGCTGGCGAGAGGACCTCAAGTCTGCCATGGCAGGTTGGGATGTTTTCGTCCTGCCTTCGCTGGATGAGGGCTTTCCGGTTGCCGCGTTGGAGGCAATGGCCTCAGGTTTACCGGTGGTTGCAAGCGCAGTCGGCGGCCTTTGCGAGCTGGTGCAGAACGGCGAAACCGGTTGGCTGGTTCCGGCCGCCGCACCGGCCCAACTTGCACATCGGCTGCGCGAACTGATTAACGATCGCCAGAAGCGGGAGGCAATGGGCATGGCCGGGCGCCAGAGAGCACTTCGCGACTTCCCAATCTCACGAATGGTTGAACAGATGATTGCCGTATATGATGGTCTGTTCACCTAGAGAGGCGTCGCTCGTCCGAACTCGAAGAACACCGGCCTGGTTAGTGGCGCCCGCTTTGGCGTTGCGCGTGATCAGGACTGGGGCGGCGATGAAGAACCCCGATTTACCGTAAGTCCGCGTAAGGATTTTGGGATGACCGCAATTCGCGCACACATCGAAAGCAATCGCCGCCTAGGGCCTAGCGCCGTGAAGACGGCGGCGGTAGTGTGCCTTGTCTTGCTGGCGCTTCTGGCCTTCGCTCAAGTAACCCATGTGCACGCGGTTGGGGGTGACGCCGATCATTGCCAGATCTGTGTCGCGATGCACTCGATAGTGCCTCTTGTGGTGTTCGTCGCAGGGGCTCTGCTTGTCAGGATCGGAACCGCAGAGCTGAAACCGTTTGAAGTTCGCACCATCTGTCGATATTGGCATCCTACCCTCTTCAACCGCCCTCCTCCCGTCGACTGCTAGCACATCCTTCCAATTCCCGTCCTCAGTCTGATCCTGTCCCCCGTCGCCGCCTTCTGCAGATGAGGCATCGGCGTATCCAACAGGCTGAAAAAGAACGGAACGATCCCACCAACGCGCAGAGGATGCCGCGAAGGGACCCCACCTTCCGGCATCCGTCAGCAGTCTCGATGGAGGCCATGATGTCGAAAGTGATCACCTTCGACAAAGGCAGCAAGCGGCGGATGAAACAGATCCGATGGAAGCTCCACGAAGTGATCAGTGTTTTTGCCCTCATGCTGATTATTCTGGGGCTTTGCGTTTTGTTTGGATTGTGGGAGATATCTCATGATCCGGAGGAGCCGAAGACCCCCCACGTACAAGCTGGGCCTTAGCGCACAACGCACATCGCCGAATTGTCGCCAGCCGATGAGAAAGGCCCAAGTGATTTCCAAATGAGCATTCACTGGCACCAGATCCAACTGGAGTGAGACCCAAAGCTCTTCAAGGCCGAAGGTGAGGAATCGTCCGGCATCAGCTCCGATGCACGCAGTATGCCCCGAAACTGAAAAACTGACGAAAGAGCCTAACTTTTCCGGGGAGTCCCGCGTCTAAACTGATCCACCAGGGGTTGGTTGTTGGCCGCGACTGGTAAGAGCTTGGGAGGTAGAGACTTCCGGCGCGCCTCATTTCCGTGTAGACTTTACCGAGGATGCTCCATTGAGAAGGAATCAGGCAGGTTTACGCAACGGTTCCCACCCAAAGCAGAGTGCTTTGAGAGTGGCCACTGTCGTGTGCCTGGTCTTGATCGCGTTACTGGCCGTAGTCCAGGTAATTCACGTCCATACGTCCGTTAGCGATGCCGACCACTGCACGCTGTGCGTAGCGATGCACTCGGTTGTGCCCATCGTGATCATGTTGATCACGGTTCTGCTGGTCAGGATCGAAGTTCTGGCGCCAGGTCTTTTTGAAGTCCGCGTGCCCACCAGATACTGGCATCCAACCCTCTTTATTCGCCCGCCTCCCGCTGACTGCTAGCGCATCTTTCCGATCCCATTTCAGTCTGATTCTTCCGCCCGTCGCGCCCCATTGTTGATGGGCGAGATCCTTGTCATTCTCAAAGGCAGACCCGAAACGGAACGATGCCCCAATGCATAGAGGATTCCGCGGCAATCCCTCCCGCGGTCGGATCCCCGTATTTTCAGCCATCATTCGGAGGCCATATATGTCGTTCAATCGCGACACGATTTTCCGCATTCTCCCCATCGTTGCCTTATTCCTGGCGGCGTTGTGCGCATCTGCCCAAAGCGGCAACGCCGGCACTGTGCGCGGCACGCTCACTGACCCGTCCGGCGCAGTGGTTCCCAACGTAGTGGTTCATCTGATCAATGACGTGAGCGGGTTCGACCAGACAGCTACAACAGACCCAACAGGCCATTTCGTCTTTTCGAATGTCCCCTTCAACCCATATCGCATCAGTGTGTCCGCCCCAGGTTTCGCACCGTTGAACCAGAACATCGAGATTCGGTCGGCGGTGGGTACGAACGTCAAGTTGGCACTTCAAGTCACCGGGGGGAGCCAAACGGTTACGGTAGAGGCAGCCGGCGACCTGGTCGAGGATGATCCGACGTTCCACACGGACGTGGACCGCGACCTGTTTATTAAAGTGCCATTGGAGAGCCAGTCTTCGACGCTGAGCTCGCTAGTCACGCTCTCCACTCCCGGTGTGGCAGCCGACTCCAACGGCCTGTTCCATGGACTCGGCGACCACGCTTCCAACTCGTTTTCAATCGATGGACAGTCGATTACCGATCAGCAGAGCAAAATCTTTTCGAACCAGCTTCCCTCGAACGCCGTTCAATCCATAGAGGTGATCTCCGGCGCACCCCCCGCCGAATATGGCGACAAAACCAGCCTGGTGATTGTGGCTACCACGCGCTCCGGCCAGGGTATAACCAAGCCCACAGGCGACATCTATAGTTCTTTCGGCACATTCGGTTCAGCCACAGCTGGCCTCGATCTGTCGTATGGCGGCAAGAATTGGGGAAACTTTGTTGAAGCCGACGGACTGAATACCGGGCGCTTCCTCGATCCGCCCGAGTTCACGGTATTTCATGATAAGGGCAACGAAGAAAACCTCTTCGACCGTGTTGATTACGCCTTCAACCAAGCCAACTCGATGCATCTCGACTTCAATTACAGCCGGTCGTGGTTCCAGACGCCGAACGCCTTCGACAATCTGAATGTTGAGAATGTCATCAGCGGCGGTACAAGCGCCAACCCCGTCTTCGGCAACGTGGGAGACGCGGACCAGCGCTCGAAGATTAATACATTCAATATTTCGCCGACTTATACGCGCGTGATCAGCACCAATTCCGTCCTAAACTTTGGGGCATGGGTTCGCAAAGATCTCTATAACTATTATCCTAGCGGAAACCCTCTAGCCGATCAGGGTCCGCCCAACCTACAAACCTCGTCCATTTCCCAAGACCGCACTCTGACGAATGCGGCTGTCCACTCCGACTTCAACTACTCCAAGGGGATCCACACGTTCAAGGCCGGAGTAGTCTACGAGCAGACCTTTCTGCGCGAACACGACAACTTGGGCGTCGTGAACCCCACCTACAACTCGCCGTGCGTTGACGGCAACGGCAATCCATTACCGGGATACTCCGATCCCACAGCTTGCGACGGCGTCGTCTCCTTTCCGAATCCCGCCTACTTATCGGTTCTTGGACCGTATGACCTCACGCGCAGTGGCACTGAATATGCATACTTTGGCCACACGGACGTAAAGGAACTCGCGCTCTATGCCGAAGATGAGATAAAGGCCGGCAACTGGCTCTTTAACCTTGGCCTGCGCGAGGACCTTTATAACGGACTCACCGACGCCAACCAAACAGAGCCTCGCGTGGGGGTGGGATATCACATCAAGCCCAGCAGCACGGTTCTGAGTGTCTCCTATGCTCGCACCCTGGAGACCCCCTTCAACGAAAACCTTGTGTTATCCAGCAGCGGATGCTCGAATGCGGTGTTGGCACCCCTGCTCCTTTGCACACCCGGCGTTTCGGGAACACTTCAGCCCGGCTTTCGCAACGAGTTTCACGCCAGTCTGCAACAGGCCTTCGGAAAGCACGCCGTGGTCAGCGGCGAATATATCTGGAAGTACACGCACAACGCTTTCGATTTTAGCGTCCTGGGCAACACACCGATTACTTTCCCTATTGACTGGCATAACTCCAAGATTCCCGGTTATGCAATCCGCGCGGAGGTTCCGACGGTTCGCGGCTTCAGCGCATACTTCGTAACCTCTTCCGTAGCCGCGCGATTTTTCCCTCCGCAGTCAGCCGGAGCCGGGGCTACGGTGGGCCAAAGCGGGTTTCCCTTCCGGATCGATCACGATGAGAAGTTCAACCAGACCACACACCTTCAATACACGCTTTCTCACGCCAGCGTGCTAAGCGGATTATGGGGCGGATTCAACTGGCGCTATGACAGCGGGCTCGTGGCAGGATCCGTTCCCTGTTACAACCCCACAGGTGCAAATAGCCCATGCGGCGGAATCACTTTGCCGAATGGCCAACCCGGGGTCGACCTCAGTGGGCTCACTGCCGACGAAGAGTTCCAGGCGGGCATTGTCTGTGACGGAGTGGCGGCTACTCCTTACTCCGGCTTCACCTCGTGTGACAACGCTGGGTACAAATCGAACCTGGTGCAAATTCCAGCGCCAAACACGGAAGATGACGACCATAACCCGCCGCGCATTGCGCCGCGTAGCCTGTTTGACGCGTCGCTCGGCAAGGACAACATCTTTCATAAAGAGCACTACAAGGTGAATCTCGACCTGACCGCAATCAACTTCACCAACAAGTATGCTCTTTACAACTTTCTCTCCACCTTCAGCGGCACGCACTACGTGACACCGCGCGCACTGACTGCGAAGGTTACCCTTAACTTCTAACCTGGCGATCTTGCTCGGGGCAGCGAGACTCGCTGCCCCGACCGGGATCGCATCCTCCTAACCCGCCCGTTCCCTGTCTTTAGCGCGGGCTCTGGATCGCACATTTGACCCTGAAGACATCAATGCGTCCATGCGTCTTCACGCTCGCTGGATGCTGCTTGTCTCTGTTTTTGTGTCTGCCTGCTCACGGGCAGACTTCCTCTATGGGACGCTGACCTGCTTTTCAAGAAGCCGTGGACCATAGACTGGGCAGGCCCCGCAATGAGCCCTCTCAGAACTCGATTCGGCCTTGGAATGCAATCATGCGCGGAGAACTATCCCCGCCTAGACCGACACCCAGCAGGCCAGTCGGAGGTGAGATGGTGCTTTCGAGTGTGCCAAACCGAGCTGGAATTGAACCGCCCGGCACGCCGGCTTCGACTTCGCTGGGCAGAGCAAAATTGGGGTGGTTGAATGCATTGAACATCTGACAGTCCAGCCGAAACGTGACGCCTTCATGGATCGGGAATGTCTTTGTGATGTAGATGTCCGAATTCGTGTAATGCGGCCCGCGAACCGAATTCCTGCCTGAGTTTCCAAACTGACAGTTCGCCGGGGAATTCCCTCCAGTGCATGCACCGGTCGCTGGGTCGACGACGGAGACAAACGCGTCGGGATTGAGCCATTGTTTGGTGCCCGCCACGGTAACGCCCGCAACCGGATTCCTGGTGTAGACGGGCACACCCGGCACGCGATTGGCATAAGCCGGCGCGTTGAACTGAATGGTACTGGCGCCATTGGCCTGAAAGACACCGTTGCCGTTTGCAATGTATGGCTGGCTCAGCACGCTGAAGGGCAGGCCGGAATGCAGGAAGGCCGTCTCAGAGATCGACCAGCCTGCAAAGATCTGGCGCAAGGGTGCGTGGCTTGAACGGAACGGAACCTGATAAAGCCCGTAGGCCGAAACGTTGTGACGCACGTCGTAATCGCAATTGGCGTACTGGCGGCGCAATTCTCCAGGTAACGGAGACATGAGGCCCTGTGTCGAAAACGCAAGCAGTCCGCCATTTGATATCTCATCGAGACAGTGACTGAGGGTGTAATTGCCGCGTAAGGTGAGACCACGCCATAGCTGCGTATAAGCCATCTGCAATCCGGCATAGTTGCTGCCGGCGTCGGTTCGGAATTCAGTCACATCGCCGAACCGCTGATCGAGTGGCTGCTGATATGGAAATGGTGCAAAGCACCCGTCGCAGACCGTCTGATAGCCATTGAGCTGCACCTGAAAAGGCTCATGCAAACCACGTGAGCCAACAAAGTCGGTGCGCAGGCTGCCCTGCGGGCCGATCTGCTGTTCGATGCCGAAGTTGTACTGGTAGTAGTAAGGAGTTTTGAGGGTTCCACTCGGGAAAGTATCCAGGCTGACCGCGAGCGGACAAGTCGGAGCGCCAGGCTGAATGCCTTCGCATGGGTTGCCCCCTGAACGAAATGTTGTCTGAAAAGAATCATTGGCATCGACCGCTGCATCGACGGCGCTGCCGGGAACTCCGGGGGCGTTGCCGACCCCTCCAACCTGGCCGCCGATGCCGCCGACAAATGTGGGATCGTTTGGAGCATTCATCGCCGCAAGGTCGGCGATCTGCATAGGGATGATGTCGTTGAAGACGCCAAAGCCGCCATGAATCGCGCTACGGGGCAGGAGTTGATACGCAAACGAAAGACGCGGTTGGTAGACAAACAGGGGCGTTCGCGGAAACAGATCGTGCATGCTTCCAAGGACAACGCGGTTGAGAGGCTGGGTGGTTTCATGCAAAGCATCAAGGAAAGAGCCTGCCATCCTGGAGAACAGGTTGCGCTCGCTCGTGACGTTCGCATTCCATGTCACGCGCATGCCATAGGTGAGCGTCGATTTTGGCGACGTCTTCCAGGTGTCCATGCCGTAGTACTCGAGATTTCCTGCTGAGACTCGTTCCTTCATCGAGACCGGGAAGCTTTGGCTGGCGGTGTACGCAGCGCCATAGGTGAACTGAGCGAGATCATTGTACGTGACTGTCGGTACAGTGCCTTCGCCGAGGTCGTAATTGCTAACGTCGAGACGCCGCGTGTTGATGCCGAACTTCCATGTATGGTCCCCGCGGGTCCACGTCAGATTGTCGTTGATCTGCCACTGCGTGACCTTGCGGCCCTGCGGATAGGTATTGTCGTTGCCGCCGATTGTGGTGAATGGTACGCTATCGCTTGCCGATGCGACAACAATCGGGAAGGCCTGCTGCACCTGAGTGTAGTTATTCGGCTCGAAGATGCTCGAATACCAGCTCGCGCCAGGGTTGAACTGATTCACCATAGAAGGGCTGAAAACATGGGTATAGCCGGCGACGAGAGTGCGCTGCGGCTGCGGCGAGTAGGAGTTGAAGATCGGGTTGATGGGATCCGTGTAGGCTGCCTGCAGGCCTGTGTCCTGCTGAAAGCGATACCAGACGCTGTCCTTCGCATTGATGGTGTGATCAATTTTCACCACGATTAGGTTTTCGCCATCACTGTTGTTGAGCGATGCTTGTCTCTGAGTGGCGCAACCATCGCCGCCTGTACCGAGCGGGCATCCCACAATCGGCACCGGCGATCCCCCGCTCGACGGCAGAAGCGAAAACAACTTCTGATAAAAAGGAATCTCCGCAGGCTGTGCGGGAAGGGATGCACCGGTAACTGGATCCGTTCCTCCAACAGCCAGTTGGCCGAGAACATATTGTTGATATGCAGGAGTTGGGAGGGTGATCTGCGAGACAAGAGGCAGAGCGATGCGGATGCCTTCGTAATGCCCAAAGAAAAACAGCCTATTCCTACGAATCGGACCTCCGATACTCACGCCGAATTCATTCACGGTGGAGCGCGGCTTGTGTGCGATATTGTCTGCCGTATCGTTTGCGTGCAGAAAGTAGTCCTCCGCGTTGAACAGCGATCCATTCCATATTTCGTATGCATCACCGTGAAACGCGTTGGTGCCAGACTTGGTGAAGTAGTTCACCTGGGCTACGGCGTACCTTCCCTGATCGACGGAGAACGAGTTGGTATTGACAGTCGCTTCCTGCACGGCATCGAGTCCGATGACGAGATTTGTGGAAAGGCCGATGTTCAGTCCGAGCCATGGATCGTTCGTATCGTAACCATCGAGGATGTAGCCATTCGAGGTGGCAGGAAGCCCATTGAACTCGACATTGCCGTAGCCGCCCGCTGCCTTGGCGTCGTTTGACGAGCCGGCCGTGTTCATTAACGCTCCCTGCGCGAACTGCGCAATGTAGGTGAGGTCCTGCCCTGGGTTCGGCAGTTTTTCAATGGCCTTCGCTTCCAGAGTCGTTGAGGTATTTGGGTTCTCCAAGCTCAGTAGCCCGGTCTGCGCTGTTACCTCGACGGTTTGCGATGTGCTCGCAGGCTTCAAAGTGAAGTTCACCGCGATGGTTTGACCTACAGCAACTGTCGAAGATTGCGACTGAGCCGGTCCAAAACCATTGGCCTCTACGGAAATCCGATAGGTCCCCGGATTTATCTGCGCGAAGAGAAAACGCCCTTCAGCATTGCTTCGCGCGGTTCGTGCCGCTCCCGTGCTCACCTCAATGGCTTTCACGGTGGCATCGGGAACAACTGCCCTTGTCGCATCGTTGATGCTTCCAGTGAGTGCACTGCTCGTGGCACTTTGCGCTCGCAAAGTTCTGACGTTAACCGCGGTTAATATCAGGAGAACCGCGAAAAGCGCTGTGGTTCGGATTCGCATCAAACAATGAACTCCTGAGGTCGAGAATGAATTCCCATAAGACTGCGCCAGCCTATGCGACTGCGCGATGGGGGATGGGAGAAATATTGCCCGGCAGCCAATATTTAGGCGCGCCTACCTATTAGGTTGACCTAAAATAGTGAAAGTGTCAATCCATTGAGGAGATATCAGAATGCCACGCAGACGCCAGGGATCCGCCAACTCGGAATCAGTGGACAACTATCTGAAGGCGATCCTTGCTCTCAGTGGACCTGAGGAACGGCGCGTATCGGGCTCGTCTCTGGCTGACCGTTTAGGAGTTGCACCGGCTTCGGTCACCAACATGCTCCAGAAGCTGGCAACAACTCCGTCACCCTTTGTTGAATACGAGAGGCACCGCGGAGTTCTGCTGTCGACAGCAGGAAAACGGCGGGCGCTTGAGGTGGTGCGCCATCATCGCCTGATCGAAACATTCCTATACGAAGTCCTGGACTACCCCCTCGAAGAAGTTCACGAGGAAGCGGAGCGACTCGAACATTTCATCTCTGAGCGGTTCGAGGAGCGCATCGCCGCAAAGCTCGGCCACCCAAAGTTCGATCCCCACGGGCATTGCATCCCGGCGATGAACGGGAAGATGCCCAAGCAGACTTCCACTCCCCTAACAGATCTTCATGAGCAAGGAACTTTCATTGTGGACAGCATTTTGGATCACGATGCGCCACTGTTGAAGCGGCTCAAAACTCACGGCGTTACTCCAGGGGTTCGGTTAAGGGTCTCAAACGGTTCCGCCGGCGATTTTGTTCTTCGCGCCAGCACTGCTTCGAAGAATTTGCGCCTCTCCCGCGATCTAGCGGCGGCAGTCAGAGTACGCTCTGCGCGCCAGGGACGTTCGTGACAGGAGCGAAAGGTCTGTTTCACTAGCGCGCGATTCAGAGAATCTGGCTCATCTGTTGATAGCATGCCCTTACCGCGTGGAAAGGCGCCCCGGCTATTCTGAGATCGAGGCGCCTCATTATTGCCATCCGCTCGTTGCGTGATTCGGGCATTGCACCTGTTCGCGCGGAGCAGCTCCGATAGAGTCCCGACGTTATACGGGCACCCTCAGGAGAGTTCGCTCGCAGCATAACCTTGCTACTTTCAGCCGTTGCATTGTCGAGCCTTGCGCCCTTTCCGCGTATCCCGCGTCTATCTGCACCATGCGCACGTAGACCCAACGATACCCTTGCCCTCTTCTACCGTGTAGATGCGATCGACGGCTTTGATCGATAGCTTCTCTGTTGCGCCGCCTGGCCAATGAATCTCGACACCGTCGACGCCGGCAGAGTCACCCAAGCCGAAATGCAGGCGCATGTCATTCGACGACAGATAGCTTCCGCCGCTCAATACATCGTTACGCTGCCTGATGCCGCCGGCGGTTACATAGACCGTTGCACCCACCGCGTCGCGCGGACTTTTCGATCCGCTGCCCACGAGGCGAAAACCTATCCAGTGATGATGGTCCGGATTTACGTTGCGCAACAACATCGGCGGCCCGTCGAGATTATTGATCACAATGTCGATCTTTCCGTTGTTGAACAAATCGCCGAATGCGGCGCCGCGGCCTACACCCACCTCGGCAAGTCCCGTTCCTTCGACCGCTGGTACGAGTTCAAATTTGCCGCTATGCAGGTTACGAAACAGTAGCGGACGCTGCGCGTAACTCATCCCCCACCCGGGCTGCTTGTCAACGTCGGGATAGACGTGTCCGTTGACAAAAAACAGATCCTTCCATCCATCGTTGTCGTAATCGAGAAATCCATCTCCAAAACCAACAAAGGGTATAGTTGGCTCAGCAATGCCGGCCTGATAGCTGACATCTTCAAATTCTCCGCTGCCGTCGTTTCGATAGATCACGTCGTAGTCGTCTGAAAAATCGGTACTCACCAGGTCGACGTGACCGTTGTTTTCGTAATCGCCAACAGCGAGGCCCATATTCGCAATTTCGCGTCCAGCCCCGTTAAAGGCAAAGCCGCTCATGTAGCTGGCATCTTCAAATGTGCCGTCGCCTTTGTTGATGTAGAGATAATTCGGCGTCGAGTCATCAGCAACTGCAAGATCTGGTTTGCCGTCTCCATTCACGTCAACAAATACCGCTCCCAGGCCGTAGTAGCCTTTGGGATCGCTCACGCCTGCCTTCACACTGACGTCGCTGAAGGTGCCGTCTCCGTTATTGTGAAACAGGTGATCGCCGGCGCCCTTCAGTCCACGCGGCCCGCACATTACATCAACCGCGCGGTACTGGCATTTGTCCGACTTTACAGAGGATGAGCCGGCAACCGGTGGGTGTTTGAAATCGTACTCAATGTAACCCGATACGAAGAGATCCAGTTTTCCGTCGCCGTCGTAATCCCCGAAGGTTGCACCGGTGTAATCAATCACCACATCCGGCGAATTGCTCTTCAGGGCGACACCTGCTCTTTCCGCGACATCGGTAAAAGTGCCGTTGCGATTGTTATGGAAGAGTCGGTTCCCTCCAAGACTTGTGACATAGAGATCGGGCCATCCGTCGTTGTCATAGTCGCCGACGGCGCAGCCAAGCCCCCACCGGTCATTGGCCACGCCCGCCTTTTGCGTGACGTCGGTGAACGTTCCGTCGTGATTGTTTCGAAACAATGCTGCATGAGGGGGAGCGGCTTTGCGCTGCAATGCGTCGAAGGTCGATCCGTTGACGAGGTAAATATCGAGCCATCCGTCGCCATCGAAGTCCAGCAGGCAAACGCCTGATCCTTTTGCCTCGATGATGACTTTTTTCTGCGGGGTTCCAGTGGTGTTCCGCCAGTTTGCAAGGCCGGCCTTCTCGGTCACGTCCTCAAAGACAATCGGACCGGACTTCACGATACCCCCTGCGGTAATCGGCCGCCGCTGAGCATCGAGTTGCACCTCGTGCGCGGTGCCAGTAGCCATCCCCTGTTTCTGTGCGGGCTTTTCTTCCTGCGCGATTTGCTGCGCCTGCACCTGGAGACCAATCGCCACGCCTGCGGCAACCAACATGATGGCTCTCAATCTAACTTTCGCAGAAGGTTTCGTTCGAGGCATCGGTACCTATACTACAGATTTCGAAACTCTCGGTCACCCGGTTGAAGTAATCGGCTCATGCGCGTTGGCCACTCATAATGAAGCGGATCAATCGCAGCCGATCAACGAGACGGCCTGCGTGTCTTGTCGAGCCCTCCAGGCCACCAGTTCCAATCGCCTGCAAGACACAGGAGTGCGGGACCGATCACAATTCGCACCAGGGTTGCATCAATGAGTACAGCGACCGCCAGCGTAAATCCGATCATCTTGACCACGAGAAAGTTTCCGAAAGTGAATGCCGCGAACACTACGATCATGATCGCAGCGGCGCTCGTAATCAAGCCCGCGGTTCTAGCCAACCCCTCCGGAATTGCATCCGCTTCATTCAGCCCGCTTCTTCTGGCTTCGAGAACACGTGCTACCAAAAATACTTCGTAATCCATGCTCAGTCCGAAAACGATGGCAAAGGTGACGATGGGAACGAGGGGAAACACGCTGCCTGTTCCTCCCTGAACTCCCAGCAAGCTGCTTCCGTGTCCGTCCTGGAAAACCAGAACCAATGCTCCAAAGGAAGACGCGACCGACAGCAGGTTCAACGCAATCGCCTTCACAGCGGCGAAGAGCGATCGGAAGCCAGCCAGAAGGGCCGCGAGGGTCCCGATCACGACCATCCCAGTGACTGGCACAAATCGGTTCGTGACAATTGTCTGATAATCGGCATCAAGTGCCGGGATACCTCCAATTTCAAGAGTTGAGCCGGGAACTCCGGTGAGTGCTACCGCGCCAGTCTTGCGGAGTTCCCGCACCCAGTCAACCTGATCGCGCAGAGAAACCGCATCTGTGGGCAGCACTTCCAGCAGGGCCGCGCGTCCGTCGCTGCTTAGAAATGTACGACGCGTCTCCCGCGACATGTCACTGAGGTAGGATCGGTTGCCGTCGGCGATCGTTGTGATGGAAATGACCCGGGCGCTGCGAGGATCGGCGGCGAGTTTCCTGGAAAGACGATCGATCGTGTTCCATCCCGCGTCAGTCTGTGCAATCGAGTCATTTGGGAGTTCCACAAGCACGCGCATCGAATAAACAATGCCGGCTCTGTGCATCTGTTCGAGAGTATGAAGCGCCTGAACCGATTCCGCCGACTCTGGAAGCCAGTTACCTTTGGGAACCCTCGTATCGAGGTGTTTAGCTTGCCAGGCGAGCAAAAGCAGGGGGGTGACGGCCAGGAGGAGGGCAAACCACGGATGGGCGACAATCGCATTTCCCCATCGTCTCCATCGAACTCCAGTGCGTGCAGACCTATCCGCATCCAACCTCGGAGCAAAAGGCATCCGGCCACCATCAATCCGCCGACCGAGCAAAGCAAGCAGCGCCGGAACGAGAGTATTTGTCAGCAGCACGCTGATGCCCGCCACCAGGAATCCAGCGATGCCGATGGAGCGGATTTCACTTATCGGAACCGTCAAGAGTGCAAGAAATCCGATGGCGACCGTCGAGGCCGAGATCAGAAGTGTGCGACCCGCCTGACGTGCCGCAATGTCCGAGGCTGTGGGACCGTCGTGGCCTGCGCATATCGCCTCCCGGAAGCGGCTGACCATGAGGAGCGCGTAGTCAATCCCCAGGCCCAGTCCAAGCATCGTCGCCAAATTCTGGACCAGGATAGACAGGTGCAAGCGCTCGGCCAGCAACCCGGTAATCGCCAGAGTAGTCGCGATGGCGAGTTGGCCAACGGCCAGGGGAATCAGGGAGGCGACCAGGCTTCCGAACGCCACCAGCAAAAGTCCAAGGGTCGCGGGAATCACCAGACTTTCGCCGTGTCGCACGTCGTCGGCACTCGCTTTCCGAATGTCAAAATTCAGCGGAAGTTCGCCCGTAAGTTCCAGCTTTATGTTCGGATAACGACCCCGCAGTTGGTTCGCGAGAGCGTTGGCTCGCTCGTGAAGTTTTGGAACGAGCGATTCGACCGGAACCTCGGTGGACGCGAGGCCGACTAAAACAAACGTTCCCCCTCCCTTACCCAGAAAAATCGGGTCGCGCAATTCGAGATAAGAAACGACTCCGGACACACCGGGTTCGTCTCTCAATCCGGCCACGATGGTTGATAACGCCTGCTCGCCTTCCTCAGAATTCGCGGGCGGGAGGCCCTGAATCACAAGGACTACCCGATCCACAAAGGGCGAACGAAAACGGTTCACCAACTCCTGACGGACAGTTTCCGCTTCGCTCCCTTCGACACGGGTCGCTGTCTCCAAATGACGCTCGGCGTGAAAAGAGAATGGAAGAAGGGCCAGGACGGCTATAAGGACTAGACCGGCCACCACGAATCGGCGCACATGCATAAGGCTCATGATTTCATACAAAATCGGCGAGAGGTAAGGGGACATCGACAGCCTTTGGCGGCATCGAAGGCATTCAGAGGCTGTGATGGTCTCCAAGTACGGAGACGGTTCAACAGGGCCCGCTTCGTGTCCGGGTGACGATCGATCCTGTTAGCCCTCATCTGTCAGGCAGTCCTGATCTGCTAAATTGGTTCCGTCGTCCTAGGAGGCTCAATTCTTAGATTCGCGCTACTCATCCTTCTTGCCGCCGTTCAACCAGGAGGCGCAGATCCGCGCATCGGCACCTGGACGCTCATCTCTGCGCAGTCAGTTATGACTCCGCCCAATAAACTCACCGTCACTGCTCTGCATGATGGTGTGCATGTAGTCATGTCCGGCGACACTCACTTCGATTTCACCGCCAAGGCGAATGGACACGACACGCCTGTATCGGGAAACCCAGCGTTCGATCAGGTTGAACTGCACAGAATCGATAAGAGACAAGCCGAGGTCACGGAGAAAAAGGACGGAGCAGTCGTGGCGACGATTCGCGAGAGAATTTCGAATGATGGGAACGAGCTGACAATTACCACCGCGAGCAAAGGCCATCCCGACCAGATTACCGTGTGGACGCGAAGCGGAGGCGCGAAGGTCTCCAGAGATCTACTTGCGGGTGAATGGACGCAGGATCTCAGCAAGACTCGTCTGCGCCAGGGGTTGGTGCTCAAGATCGAACCAGACGGAAATGGTGGGGTTCGCTATTTGGGCGATTTCAGCTACACAGCCCGTTTTGACGGAAAGCAGTACGATTTGAAGAACTCACGCAATGATACTGTGACACTTCAACTTGTCGATGCTCACACGGTGGATTCATTTTACCGGCGAGACGACCAACTTGCGGAGAAGGATAGTTGGGTCGTTTCCGACGATGGGAAGCAAATGACGCGGACCGACACGGGGACGCTGGAATCTGGCCAGCGCGTCACCGAGAAGCTTGTATTCAAACGGCAGTAAACGATTATGCATCTGTGCAGGCAACAGGCTCGGCGGGCGATGACGCAGCGCTGACCGTACGAGCCGCGACCGAAATGATCCCTTTGCGGTGCATGAATTTCAGAATGCCGTTGACGGTATCCTCAAGCGAAGGGTCCGCTATTCCTCGCGCAGAAGCATTCCGAGCTTGTTGATAGCAGGAGCTGTCATAACGTTTGAACTCCATCGCGGTGATGTTATCCACGGACCCTACCAGAAAATCAAGCAGCGGAAAGAGGAGGTCTTCCTTCCGACATCTCCTGATCAATTCAGGAACGAACTCTTTAACGCTGAATATTTCGAACTGCCGCCCGGTCGACTTGGTAATGAGCCCGGTAATATCCAGCATGTTCGCATAATCGTCCCGCACCACATGGTAGGTCTTGTTTTGGGTGCCGGCAGAGCTCGAGATCGCGACGATATTATTCGCCACGATGTCCGCGGGAACGAAACTAACCTGGTTCAGAGCATCAACTCCAATGCCGTGATTTACCATGAACGCTACCAGGCGAACTGCGATATCGAAGTTATTTCCCCCGCCCGTAATGGACGGACTTACGAGCGCAGGCCGGAAGATACGGGTGGAAAGTCCTCGACTGCGCGCGTCTGCAACCACCTGTTCCGCTACCCATTTGGACTGGCTGTATCCGAAATCGAGAAGCTCCATATTCTTGTTGAAATCGGTCTCATACAAGACGCTCTTAACCGCCCAACCAAACACGAAGGTCGTCGAGACGTAATTGAATTCCTTGGGCCTTCCCTCGAACGCCAGTCTTAAGACCTCGTTGGTTCCTAGAACGTTCGCGTCACGCATGCGGTCGTAGTTGAACAGGTAATTCACCGTTGCGCCATTGTGGAACACGGTGTCCAGCTTATTGGCCAGGAAGTCCCAGACGTCCTGCGTCAGGCCCAGCTGTGGCAACCCCAGATCGCCGCAAATAGGAATTACGCGAGCCTCGAACATCTGCATTAGCCACGCCGGGCAAGGCCCCATCGATTCCATCGCCGCCCTTAGTCTTTGCCCGCCCTGCACTTCATCTGAAGACCGGACGAGAACATAGATCTTTGCGGGGGTCTGCTCCAGCAAACTCTTCATGAGGAACGGTCCGATAAAACCGGTACCGCCCGTCAGGAGCACATGATTCATAACCGGTATTGCGGGCAACGGCGCAGGCATTTCAGGTGCGAAGATGAGCTTTTTGTCGTTACTCATCATCTCCATCTCCGCGGCTCGCAGCTCTTCGCGGAATGCCGCAAGGGACTGCCGCAGCTCAATCAGTGCTTCTTCTGGAGCACGCTCTAACTGCTCGGCCAGTCGAAAGAGCTCGGCAACGCTGACACGCTGAATCACACTGATATCGACCTGCCTTGCCAGCATCTCGGCGCCTTTATCCTTCAAGCGCTCCTTGAGTTCGTGCATGAATACGACAAGATCCAGTGAATCCAGCCCTGCTTCGACGAGGTTGTACGACTCCGTGCCTGTCAGGTTATACCTGGCTTTTAATTCGTCGAAAGTCGACTGCACTTCAGAACCGGATTCGGAGCATCCGGCATCTTTTTCCCGCGAAAACTCGGACAGAACAGTAAACTCGCCATCAAGCCACATCTGTTTGGTCTTGTGACGCATGATCTTGCCCGAACTGGTTCGCGGTATAGCACGAGGTGCTATGAAAGAGATCAGAGCCACTTCGACGTTGAGATAGTTCCGGACCGCGGCGGCAATCTTCCGTGCGTCAGGAAGCACCTTAGGGTTTTTCACTTCGGCCACGATTGCCAGAGCGGGCTCGCTGTCTTCGTGAATCTGGAACGCGGCGACGCAATTGTGCCGTATCAGGCTCGACCCTCTCTCCACAGCGTTCTCAATGTCCTGCGGGTAATAATTCTGTCCGCGAAGGATAATCATGTCCTTGATGCGGCCGCAAACGAATAGCTCTCCGTCGTGGAAAAACCCCATATCTCCCGTCCGGAGGTAGCCGTCGTCATAGGGGCTATCGTCCACGAGGCGCGCACGAAACTGCTTCAGCGTCAATTCGGGATTATTCCAATACCCCAAACACTTCCCGCTTCCAGCAATCCAGATTTCACCGATATGGCCGGGCTCAAGGGCGACGTGCTGATCCGGATCCACGATCCGAACGTCCATACTCGGCAGCGGAGTTCCACAGCTGACAATCTGCGTGGCAGCGTCGATTTCAGAAACCTCGGTTGTCATGCGGGCCTTCCCCAACGCAAGTGCACGCTTGTTGACCGAAACGATATTGCGGCCACCTAGTGAAACCGCCAGAGTGTTCTCGGCCAGGCCGAAGGCGGCATAAAAGCTCTCCGACTTGAGTCCGTAGGGCTGAAACGCTTCCAGGAACCGTGTGAACGTATCTGGTTTTACGGGTTCTGCAGCGCACATCAAGACCCGGAGCGAACTTAGATCACAACCTTGCAGGCTCTCCTTGGAGAGCCTCCCGGCGCGCAGGCAATAGTCGTAAGCGAAATTGGGCGCCGCCGTCGCGGTTGCCTGATAAGTGTTTATGGCGTCGAACCAGAGGACAGGCCGCTGAATGAAGTCCGTCGGAGCGAAGCCGTGTGTCGTGCCCCCTCTGAGCGCAGGATAGAGGTAGCAGCCAATCAGCCCCATATCGTGGTACTGCGGAAGCCAGGACACGACTACAGGATCGGGATGGTCGATCACGAGCGGACAGGTCTGCAGGATGTTTTCATGCGTCACCATCACGCCCTTGGGCTCCATTGTCGAACCCGAGGTGTATTGCAAAAACAAGATTTTCGAAGAATCGACAGTTCGATCGTCCGAAATTACATCTACGAAATCTTCAGTGACTATCCATGGAAGGCCGGAAATGTAATCTACGTCAACTCCGGACGCCGAGACCCCACTTCGCGTGAGATTTGTCTTCAGAGAAGCGTGGTAGCCCCCGCTAGTCAAAACCCCAGCCGCCTGACAATCCTTGGCGATGTGGACCATTTTGTACAGCGCGCTCTGGAAGCCCCGAGAACTCGGGGGATAGACCGGCACTGGAATCATGCCGGCACGCACACAACCAAAAAAAGCGCAGATCATCTCGAGACCCGGCGGGTAAGCCAGCAGAAGCCGGTCCTCCGGAGCGAAACGACCATCATTGAGCAAGTGTCCGGCGATCGTCTTCGTCCGATCGATGAATGACTGGTACGAGTAGCTTTCGGTCGGGTTGCCGCTCAGGTCGATGTACGAATAAAGGAGCTTATGCGGGTGCTCTTCACCAAGCCTATCCAGTTGGTCCAGAATCGACGCCATAATTGAGCCGGGAAACCCTCCAAGGTGGAATAAAAAGCTCACTGCGTAAGAAAACACGAAACGTCTTGCTGTTGCCCATCCCGTGCCGAAATGAAGTTCGTACCAGTCTCCAGTACTGCACTTGAGTGCAGGCCGAGGTGGGGAAAAATCTTGCAGGGCCGCCTCCGGGCGTCTAGCGCACCATTCGAAGCGTCCTCGTTGTGCACGATGGATCGATTTATGTTAGCAGAGCACAGAAGCAATGTAACTATTCTTCCCTTGCAGGAGCGAACATCCGGAGCTGGCTCCGTCGGGGCCGAATTTTCTTGATTCTGCATAAATCTTCACGCTAGTATCACTTTCGACGCCTGCGGCGGGCAACAAGTCCGCCGGCACACCCCGGCAACCAATGAATTGGCCGGTTAAGCCGGCACGGTTAACATGATTATGAAGGCGCCCGTGGAGCCCGGGATTGAAGCGGTGATCACTGTACAGCCGGATATCGATGACCTTGTACCGTCTGAGGCCTCCTCGCGGCAGTTGGCAGGCGACCCCGCGAGTGCGTCTTCCTTCCCGAAGGTCTTACGGCGCCGACTGGACCATTTCTTTGCGGACCAGAACATTTCTCCCAAGGCCGACCGCGCGATGTGGGTCAAGATCTCCGCGGGTATGACGGTCCTATTGGGCAGCTGGATCGCTCTCTACGCGCTCAGGCCGGATTCGTGGCGATTCGTTGCCCTCTACGTCTTAAGCGGCCTGGCGCAGACATTTCTGTTGCTCAACATCGCTCACGACAGCAATCACAACGCTATTTCGTCTGTGTCGTCCGTGAACAAGACCCTGAACTATGTTTTCGATGTTTGCGGAATCAGCTCGTACATGTGGCGTATCCTCCATCACCGAGGGCACCATTCCTGCATCAATCTTCACGGCGAAGATGACGCGCTTACGGGACGGGGCATCTTTCGGTTTACACCCCATGAACCCCGCGCTGGCTATCACCGGTTCCAGCACATCTACGCGTTGTTCTTCTACGCGATGTTCTCTCTCGACTACGTTTTCGTTAGAGACTTTGAGTGCTTTTTCTTCCCGTCACACGGATATCTGAAGCGCACCAGGCATCCAGCGCGAGAGTACGGTATCCTCTTTACCGGGAAGGCTTTCTATCTCGCCTACATGCTCATATTGCCGGTGGTTATCCTGGGGAAATCGCCCCTCCTGGTCGGTGGGGCGTTTGTTCTGGTCCATTTAATTATCGGTTTGACGGTATCACTGGTCTTTCAAACCACACACACAATCGACAGCACGTACTTCCCCTCCGACCGCAGCGAGTTTGACAACGGCGTTTATCACATCTTCGCGACAACAGCTGATTATGCGACGGAAAACTCGGTGGTGGGTTGGCTCGTTGGCGGGCTGAATCATCACATTGTCCATCATCTTTGCCCTTTTGTCTGCCACACCCACTATGCTCAGCTCACTCGCATTGTGAGGGAGACCGCCGAAGAGTTTGGCGTCCCCTATCGGCAACATCCCACCATGACTCAGGCGATACGCCATCATTTGCTTCTTTTGAAGCAACTGGGGAACGAAACCTACTCTTGAGCGATTACTCCTTTATGATGGTGATTACCCTACCTATCAGGCACTCCTTATGAGAAGTCTTATCTCTCTATGCGAGCCTGCGGGCCGAGAGGTGTGAGGTTGTCTTCGTCAATTCCCGCTGTTTCCCGATTTCGCTCCTTCGCAGACTCGCGCGCCATGGCCAGCAATGCCGTGCAGATTTTGACGAAGTACACAGACGCCTTCGGTCCCACCTTCCGGTTCTATCTCGGTGGTCTCAAAGAGGCCATCGTAACGACGGATCCGGCCGTCATTCAGCATGTATTGAAGACCAATGCGGAGAATTACCAAAAATCTGAAATTCAAGTGAAACGGATGGGCCACTTCCTCGGCAAAGGTCTTCTGACCACCCACGGAGAGGCCTGGCGCATACAGCGGCGACTTATCCAAAGGGGATTTGAACGAAAACAACTTGAGACTCTTTCTTCGATCATGCAGCAGTCTCTCACTGAATCGCTGCGGGAATTCGACGCTCAAGTTTGTCTCGGCCCTGTCGATATCTACCCTCAACTGATGAAAATGACCTTCTCGATGGTCGCCAAATCGCTATTCGGCGCCCGGTTGAAGGAAGAAGATATCGACCTCGTGAGCCATACGATCTCCACCGTCCAGGAATTCATCGTTCGGCAAACTCTTCAGCCCTACTTGAATCCGTGGTTCGCTGTTTCAGGTGATCTGCGCAAGCACGAAGAGATGCGCGTGCGCGCCGATAGCGTTCTACTGGAATACATCAGGGTTCGTCGCAACCAGGAGCCCGGCCACGACCTGCTGCAGATTCTGATGGATGCCCGCTACAGCGATGGCGAAGGAATGAGTGATGAACTGGTCCTGAGCGAAAGCATGCAACTACTCGTTGCCGGCCATGAAACCTCTTCCAATGCGCTTTCGTGGGTTCTCTATCTCTTGAGCACGCACCCGGATTGCCTTGGAAGAGTTCGGAAGGAATTCCATTCCGTGCTGGGTGATGCGCCACTGAGTTTTGGCGACGTACCCAGGTTCGAGTTTGCCACTCAGGTGATTCTGGAGGCACTCCGCCTCTACCCGCCGTTTTGGATGATCGACCGCATGGCCGTCGGGGACGACCACGTGGGGGATCTCGATATACCTCGAGGATCGACGGTCATAGTATTCGTCCACGGCGCGCATCATGCCCAGCGATCCTGGCCGAATCCAGAGAGTTTCGACCCGGAGCGGTTCGCCAAGGCTAATGAGAAGCTGCACACGCCGTTCACCCATCTTCCCTTCGGAGCCGGTCCGCGGGGCTGTATTGGTGGAAATTATGCGACGCTGCAGATCCTCATGATTTTGAGCGAACTGCTCAGACGATACGACCTTCAGCTGACGCCAGGTCAAACGATAGAAGCGCGTCCGATGGTCATCCTGCGGCCGAAGCACGGAATCCGCATGAGCTTTACCAAGGTAAAAGCATCCAACCTGGGCGTGCATGATTCGTAACGTCGTTGAACCTGATCGGACGCATGCACGCGCAATCGATTGAGTACACTGCGCCGCTCTTGAATGGTGAATCAGCGAACTGTTGCTCTTTGATTTCTCAAGCAGAGGTGTCGATTCTTCTAGCACGACGAAGAAATCGGTTAAAGGCGATGCGGTCGAACTGCTTGCCCTCCATGAGTTCGCCGGTGTTCAGATCAAAGAAGCCTGAATCGACAAACTCACAACCCACGCCATCGTCTCCCCAGCGAACGACTTTGGATTCGACCCGGCAGATGTCATCGGCATTGGCAGTGCCGGGATTGTGCCTTTGCAGAGTCATCACAATACGCGTTCCATGGACCCAACGTTCATCGGTCACGAGATACAGGCCGCCGCTACTCACGTTGCCAACTGGATAGGAATTCGGCGAGCCTCCGGTCCAGTAGTACGCAACGAGACCAAGGTCCGACAACCGCTCACCGCGACGCCTGTTGCTCGGAGCGGACTTCGGAAAGAACCAGCGCAAAAAGCGAACCTTGAGAGAGGGCTTTTCTTCCTCGGAGGCGCTGGCGACGGCTTCTGGGGTCGCAATTGACTTCTCACGCGCTTGCATCGACTGATCTGCCGGTGCCTTGATGTATATCGGGCAGAGAGGTGTTTCCTCGAAGTCTGTTGAAAACGAGGAATTCCCTGCACCTGCGAGGACCTGCTTACCCTGGCAAATCCTTAATTGATCTCCTTTTCGGATCGGAAATGAAGCGAGTGTATGCGCGGGTAGAACGAGGGCGCTGGCTGCGACTTCGGGAATCGGCTCAAATTCGGCTTCGACGAAATTTACGACGTAATCGAGAACTCTGCAATCTTCATCGAGATAAATAACATCGAATCTCGAAACCTGCGGCCCACGAGGAATGCCCCGGAACGGACTCAACCAGAGCCCATCCTTCACGTCGGAAAGGCCTTTGACAATTGTGAGAAAAGGCTCTTTGACGGTATCGACGAAATCGATTTCCGCACAAAGTGAACTTTGACGCGTCCGGTCGCAAGCGCACAACTTCTCGGTGCCCATGTTCCTCTATCCCAGGGAAGCTGCCGACCGCAGTTCTAAAATATTTATCCTCAGAGTAGCAGAAATTGATGTTTCACGTAGCCAAACGAAAGTTCTTGCAAGTCACAAAGAGGTAACCCGCAGCATGACACTTACCCAGAAACTTCAAGCCACCGTTGATTTCACTTTGAAACGGTCGGGGTGCGGATCAGGACTCGATAATTCCTTGTGGTAGGATTCGCGCGAGGAGAGCCGACGGTCCCATGAAACTTCCTGTACTCATAATGATGTGCATTGGATTGTCTTGCGTCGCGCAGGCGCCCCCGGCACATCCTGCCTCTACAACTCTCAAGCCAACACGCCAGACTTATTTGAGGCTGGCCGCGGATGTGACCGATGCGCTTCACTCCGACGTACTCAGTGTCTGGTTTCCGCGCTCGGTCGACGCTAGATTCGGAGGCTTTCATTCGCATTTTGGGCACTACTGGCAAGAGTTGCCAAGTGACGGCAAATTCTCGGTCTTCCAGGGGCGCATGACGTGGGTCGCGGCGCAGGTGGTATTGCGCGAGCCGGCAATGAAGGGCGAATTTGAGCCGATCGTCCGTCACGGCGTGGATTTTCTTGCCAACGTGATGTGGGACAAGAAGGACGGCGGATTCTTCTGGGGCCTGGACGACGAAGGCAAAATCACCTCGGCATTCGGCGATGAGAAAGAACTCTACGGCATCGGCTTTTGCATCTACGGAGCCGCTGCAGCATACCAGGCGACCGGCGATCCGAAGGCGCTCGAAATTGCGAAGGATGGCTTTCTCTGGACCGACAAGCATGCACACGACTCCGCCAACGGCGGCTATTTCGAATGGCTCGCACGCGATGGGAAGCCCGTGGTGCCACGCGTAGCCGATGGAGAGGTCGCGACCAACGCTATCGGGCCTATCAATTTCAAGTCGATGAACACGCACATTCACTTGCTGGAGGCATTCACACAACTCTATGCTGTCTGGCCCGATCCGACTCTGCGATCGCGACTCGAAGAACTGCTCACTATTGTGCGCGACAAGATCTGCGTAGAGCCGGGCGTGATGAACCTCTATTTCACAAACGCCTGGCAGCCAATCCCGGACCATGATTCCTACGGGCACGACGTCGAAACGGCGTACCTGATGCTGGAAACCGACGAGGTCCTGCACGGAGCTGCCGCCGAAAAAACCGAACGTATGGCGCGAATGCTTGTGGATCATGCGCTCGCCTATGGATGGGACCAGAAGAATGGCGGCTTCTTCCGCGAAGGCACCACCTTCGGAAAGCCCGAAGACACACAGAAGGAATGGTGGGTGCAGGTTGAGGGTCTGAACGCTCTCCTGATGATGCATGAACGCTACGGAAAGCAGGATGGCGTGTACTTCGAGCGATTCCTGGAGCAGTGGAACTTTATTCGCAACCACACAATCGATGGGCGATATCACGGAGATTACAATCTGACAACGGCGGATGGCACACCCGTTAGCGAAGACAAGGGATCGATCTGGAAAGCCGCATACCACGATGGGCGCGCGTTCTGGAATGTAAGCGATCGCTTACGCAAGCTGGCAGCCAAGCCGTAGCCGACTCCGCATATTGCGAGTTGAGCGGGGTCAATGAGAGACGACGCGCGAATCGGCATACAATCCCGCAATCGCCGGAACCTGACTGGCGCCCGCTTCGCCTGCGGTTCCCTGCCCTGCGGCTTGAGGGCCGAGAACAAACCAGGCCCACCCGGTTTCATTCGCAAAGAACGAAGGATCCGGTGCTTTGCCATCGATGAAGAGCCCGATGGGCTTGGCGACGCCGATCGAACGCAGAAAGATATCAGTGCGAAACCGCGATTCCGCATGGGTGAAATCGAGTTCGAGTGCATCGACATAAAGGAGTCCGGGAAAGAACTGGCTATACGGTCCCGCGGCGGCATTCGGGCCGAAACCGGGAGACTCCGCCTCCCACACCCAAACAAGATTGGTGAGGTGGTGATGATTCACGAGCCGGTCAAACAGCATGCGGTAGAGCGCGGCGCTCCCATGGATTCCCGGTCGATTGCTCCACCAGTATTTCTTGCCATTGGGCTCGGGACACGGCGACCACAGCACCGCGACGCCTTTGTCGGCCAGCGGTCTGAGAGCCGCGGCCGCTGCGTCGACCTGCTCGCTCCAGCGCAGGTTGAGCTGCGTTCCGGGCGTTAGCAATTCCTTCCATTCGTAATCGGTGAGAAGACGATTGCCCGCATCCTTTTCGATTCCATCTGCCTCCGCGGGGTTCGGCGCAAACCATCGCAGACTGACGACCGCATTCTGTTCGCTTTGTTTGAGGGCCTCGTCGATGACCGCTTTCGCGCGAATAGTTGCTCCAGGGCGAGTGTCGAGATCCTGACTGATAACGATGGGATGCCTGCCGGTTACACGAACCACGGCATCCAGAGCAGACGCCGAACCATTAGCTTCGACCTGCTGGCCACTCAGAACGTGCGAAGGCGCTGCTGTATTCAGCTTCTCCAATAAAGCTTCGGAAGCGGGCGCGGCATTTTCGCTGACCGGTATCACGATTGGCGCCGCGGGTGCAGCTTTCGGGACAAACGGTGCATCGCCACGATTCAGCACGTTGGGCGCGTGAAACATCGCCTGCAGCTGTTCGGGCGAGTTCACCGTCTCGCCCATGCCGCTCCACATCATGAAGTACGCCCAGTGCGGTTGCTGCGCGAGCACATCGAGAGATGGCATAGCGCCCACCTCTGCGAGCGCAATGGGCTTCTTGCCTGCCAGCGTTAGCATGCCGGTGTAATAGCTCTGCTCGAACTTGCCGTATATATCCATGGTGATGACGTCCGCGCGTTCGGCACCTGGATAGTACGCGTCAATCGGCCCGGCATTTCCGCCCGGGCAGTTCACGTTCCACACCCAGATCAGGTTGTTCAGGTGATGGACATGCACAAACCGGTCGTAGAGCTGCCGGTACAGCGCCGCCGATCCGTGCTCGCCCGGACGCCCACCCCACCAGAACCAGTTTCCGTTCATCTCGTGATAGGGGCGAAACAGCACCGGTACGCCTGCCGCCTGGAGTTGCTGCAGGTAGCCTGCGATCACGTCGACCTGTTCTACCCAGCGGTTGTAGATGTTGGTGCCTGGAGTCAGCAGTTCGTTCCACTCAAAATCGGTCAAGTGGCCCTGCACACTGTCACGGAACGTCACAGGTTCATCGTCTGTGGGCCGCACGGCGTGCCATGTGAGAGCGATAACGGCTCCGTTACGATACTGCCGGATCGCCTCTTGAATCATTGAAGGTCGTCCTTCGACTGAATCCTTGTCGTCTCCGCCGGAGAAGCCGAAGTCCTGCCCGAATATCGCAGGGGACTTTCCCGTCAGATCGTAGATCCGATCTGACCACCGCGACAGATGATTGGGAAAGTTATGCTGACCGGTGAGCGTGTAGTGTCCGGAAATCTGGTCGATCTGGCGCAGCAATTCCCGCGCTTCGGGCGTTGCATTTGGATTGACGGGAGGCGCTGAAGGCTGTTGCGTTGCGCCATCATTTGCAGGTTCGGCAAATCCAGTTCGAGCGAAAGTGCCCATCAGCAGCGACAATAGAACTACAATTCGACTGAACCTCATGAAGTGCTTTCCCTCGGCAAAGAGATTGGTCTGCAACGCAATCATGACCATTTTGGACCTCATTCAGGCAACCACCTATACTACCGAACGATCAGGACAGAATCATGCCAGTAAGAACCATCATCGAGCCATTCCGGATCAAGAGCGTGGAGCCTATCCGCTGGACAACGCGTGCGCAACGCGAAGAACTGCTGAAAGCCGCACATTACAACCTCTTCCTTTTGCGCGCCGACGATGTGCTGATCGACCTGCTGACAGACTCCGGTACTGGCGCAATGTCTACCCATCAATGGGCGGCAATTATGGAGGGAGATGAGAGCTACGCTGGAAGCCGCAGCTACGACCGCTTCTACAACTCCGTCCATGACATTGTTGGATATAAACACATCATTCCCACGCATCAGGGACGTGCGGCTGAACGCATTCTATTTGGAGTCACCTGCAAGAAAGGTGACGTCGTCCCCAACAACACACATTTCGATACCACCCGTGCCAACGTTGAATTTGTGGGTGCGGAAGCCGTGGACCTGATTATCCCCGAAGGCCGCCAGCCATCCACGCAATATCCCTTCAAAGGCAATATGGATGTCGCCGCGCTTGAAGCACTGATCGAGCGCGTCGGTCGTGAGCGCATTCCCCTGGTTATGCTGACCGTCACCAACAATTCCGGAGGCGGCCAGCCTGTATCGATGGAAAATGTGCGCCAGGTGAGCGCGATCTGCAAACGTCATGGAGTTCCGTTATATTTCGACGCATGCCGTTTCGCGGAAAATGCGTGGTTCATCAAACTGCGAGAACCGGGCTATGCGGACATGACTCCCAAAGCCATCGCACAGGAAATGTTCCGCCATGGCGACGGCTGCACCATGTCTGCGAAGAAAGACGGCATGGCGAACATCGGCGGTTTTCTATGCACGAGCGATGACCTGCTGGCGCAGGAGGAGAAAGATCTCCTGATTCTGACCGAGGGTTATCCGACGTATGGCGGGCTCGCGGGGCGTGACCTTGAAGCCATCGCAGTCGGAATCCAGGAAGCGCTGCAGGAGGATTATCTTCGCTACCGGATCGCGTCAACGGCGTATCTGGGCAACCATATTGCACAGGCTGGAGTACCCATAGTTCAGCCGCCGGGAGGACACGCCATTTACATCGATGCTCGCGCGTTTCTCCCACATATCCCCGCTGATCAGTTTCCGGGTGTAGCCTTGGCGGCGGAACTGTATCTCGAAGGCGGTGTGCGTTCGGTAGAAATCGGCACACTCATGTTTGCTGGTTCTGCGCAGATGGACCTTGTTCGGCTGGCGATGCCGCGGCGCGTTTATACGCAGAGTCATGTCGATTACCTGGTTGAAATCATTATTGAAGTATTCAGGAACCGCGAAAAGATAAAAGGAATGCGCCTGACGTACGAAGCGCCGTTTTTGCGTCATTTTACGGCGCATCTGACACCTGTCAAATAGTTAATGTTTTTGTAGATAATTAATATGCAAAAATAACTATTTATTATACTTAATATATTTTAGTTTTCGGGATGTAGATTCAAAGTTCTGGCCGTTTCCCACAAGATATGAGTTGACAATCCATCCCGAATAGGTTGAATCTAGAGGCGAATATAAGGCGAATGTCGCCCTCGATGCCATGCCTTCCTCTGCCGCACTTCGACAACAAATCGAAAAGGATTTCCAGCATCGCTACCCCTCTGTGCTGACTCCGGCTGCGCGAGGAATACAAGAGGTTTCAGCCTCTGGCATTATTCAAATCGACGAACTTCTCGATGGTGGTCTGCCCATAGGAGCGATCAGCGAGATCACCGGCTCTGCGTCTTCAGGGAGAACAACCATCGCCTTGGCATTTCTTGCTCGACGTACACAGGATGAAAGTTCGTGTGCATGGATTGATGCGAACGATAATTTTGATCCCGTCTCGGCTGCTGCGAATGGAGTCAGCCTGAAGCATCTGCTATGGGTCCGCTGCAGAAATGCGCCTACCGTACAACCTTCCCATGTCATTCGCCGCACGTCGAAAGACTGTAAGCCGTGGACGCGCCTCGATCAGGCGATCAGAGCCACCGACCTTCTGTTGCAGGCCGGTGGTTTCGCAGCGATTGTGCTTGATTTGGCAGATGAAGCCATCGAACATTGCCGTCGCATTCCATTGGCAACGTGGTTTCGCTTCCGTCAAACCGCTGATCGCACGCGTTGCAGCCTGATCGTGCTGGGCAAAACATCCTACGCACAATCGAGCGCCTCAGTCGTTCTTGAATGCCATCCAGATCGAATCGATATTTCAACGGAGACGGTAATTAGCGGCTTTAATTTCAGTGCACGACGTGGCCGCCGGCGTTTCTCTCCGCTAACAAGCATCACACGCAAACCGCCAGTATCTACATGGTTATCGCAGGCGCCGTGGAGTTTTGAACAACGCGCATGACGGATCAATCCAATGCGCTATACGCCGCAATTTATGCGGTAGATTTTCCGACACAGGCGCTCGTTCGCGTGAGGCCAGATCTGCACGCGAAAGCTGTGGCCATACTTGATGGTGTCGCTCCACAGGAACGAATATGTTCGCTTAATCTTCATGCCAGAAAGCGTGGTGTCGTACATGGGCTGACGCGTCTGGAAGTCGAAGAAATGGGTGGAATTTGTGTGCAGTCGCGTTCAATCAAAACAGAACGCGCGGCCAGGATGATTCTTCTCGAGAGTGTGTCCCAGTTTTCCCCTCGCATCGAAGAGACATTTGCTACCAATTCGTGCGGCTTCGTATTGGACATAACCGGTACGGAACGTCTGTTTGGATCACCAGCAATATTGGCACAACGTATCCGTTCAGCAATCCAATCAGCCGGATTGCGCGCCACGGTAGCCGTGAGCCATAACTTCGATACTGCGCGTATCAAAGCCGCATTCTCACGCGGCATTACGGTCGTTCCTCAAAAACAGGAGGCAGTTTCCCTTTCAGCCACTCCAATCAGCGCATTGCCGATTGATGAGGAGGACAATGAAACATTTGTATTGTGGGGAATTGGCTGCCTCGGCGAACTGGCAGAACTGCCTGAAGAAGAACTGATCACTCGTCTGGGGCAGAAGGCAAAGCTCTGGCTCAAACTTGCTCGTGGAATGGCTGAACATATTTTTGTGCCGATTGAGGCCAAGTTCGAACTCAAGGAGCATGTCACATTCGAAACCTATATCGAGCAGCTCGACTCTCTCATGTTCATCGCCGCAAACATGATCAGTAATCTAGTAACACGCGCAACTTCACGAGCTTTATCGTTGGCAACCCTTACTATTCATATGGATCTCGAAAAAGAGCTCACCTACCGGCGCGTGATTCGACCTGCGATCCCCACCAGCGACCGTAAGTTCCTTCTGAAACTATTGCAGCTTGAAATCGCGGCCCACCCGCCGCAAGCAGCCATTGCCTCTCTCACTTTGACGGCTGAGGCTGGACAGCAAGGCAAGATGCAACTAGGGCTTTTTGCTCCACAGACACCGGAGCCATCGCGTCTTGATGTCACCCTTGTTCGACTCAAGGCATTGGTCGGTGACGACCGGGTTGGATCTCCCAAATTAATAGACACACATCGTAGCGACAGCTTCGTTATGGAGAACTTCACTGTAACCAGTCAGCCCTCTCCGCGTCAGGACAAGAATGTTCGTGTATCTCTACGACGCATGCGTCCTCCTCGAGAGATTCGGATGCACCTCCAATTCGCGAAGCCAGCATTTTTTTATGACGGTACAGATCACTACGGTGTGCAATTTGCCTACGGTCCATGGCTTACCAGCGGTTGCTGGTGGTCAGTGAACCAATGGGATCTGGATGAGTGGGACATAGTAGCTACCAACGATCTTGGCGAGTCGATCGGGTGCGTGATAGTTCACGATCATTTGAAGAAGCAATGGCTATTGGATGCTCTGTATGACTGACGTCAAAGAGTTCACAATTTGCGATCCGTCATCGCGATCAAATTCTGAAGAATATATAGAGCTTCACGCTTCGAGCGCGTTCAGTTTTCTCGCTGGATCGTCAGAGCCTGAATCTTTCATAGAACGTGCAGTCGAGATAAGCATGCCGGCATTAGCCCTGGCTGACAGAAATGGCCTCTATGGCGTTGCTCGTTTCCACACCTCCGCCAGGAACAACCAGGTAAAGGCCCATATCGGAGCAGAGATCGCGGTTTCGTCGTTCGGCAACAGACTTGTTCCCCAGGAGTGGCTTCCACACCAGTACACCAATGAACCACCGCGAGTCGTCCTTCTCTGTGCATCGCAGGTTGGATATCAGAATCTCTGCCAACTGATCACACGTTTCAAGATGCGCGAAACCACGAAGGCTGAAGGTGCAGCGACCTTCGAAGACCTCGAAGAATTCTCAGCCGGTCTAATCTGTCTCACTGGCGGAGAAGAAGGGCCACTGGCAGCGATGCTTAGTCGTGAAGGTGAGGTTGGTGCGCGCAAGGCGCTCGATCGCCTCACCTCCATTTACGGTCGCAACAATGTATTCGTCGAGCTCCAGCGCCACCTTGAACGGGAAGAGGAGAGTCGTAATTCAGAACTTCTCAACATTGCATTGCGTATGGGTCTGCCCATCATCGCAACGAATGGTGTGCGCTGCGCCATGCCAATCGATCGCGAACTCCTCGACGTTTTCACAGCCATTCGCCATCACACTACGGTTCACAATGCTGGCAGACTTTTAAGTAGAAATGCCCTGTGTCATTTGCGCTCGTCGCGCGAGATCTCAGATCTTTTCCGAGACATACCCGAAGCGATTGCCAACACACGTATTGTGAGTGAACGGCTCGAATTCACGCTCAACAATCTCGGCTATGAGTTTCCTCAGTATCCAGTGCCTGACAGCGACACGATGGATAGCTTTCTAGCCAAACGCGTCGATGAAGGCATCTGCAAACGGTATTCAACATCGCTCAAACAAAACCTGATAACACGCGCGCGCAAACAGGCACAGCACGAGCTCGAATTGATTGCGAAGTTGGGATTCGCCGGATACTTCCTGATTGTCTGGGACATTATCCTGTTTTGCCAGCGAAATGGCTTTCTTGTGCAGGGCCGTGGATCGGCGGCAAACTCGGTTGTATGTTATGCACTGGAAATCACAGCGGTGGATGCCATTGGAATGGACCTGCTGTTCGAGCGATTCCTGAGCGAGAGCCGCGGCGAATGGCCTGACATCGATCTCGATCTTCCCTCGGGCGACCATCGCGAACGCGTTATCCAATACATCTATGAGCACTACGGTTCACTCGGCGCTGCGATGACCGCCAACGTCATAACATACCGCGGTCGATCTGCAGCTCGTGAAGTAGGAAAAGCGCTCGGCTTCGATGACTTTCAGCTATCGAAACTTTCCAGTCTTGTAGGTCACTGGGAATGGCGTGGCGCAAATGACACCATGGCAAAACACTTCGATCAGGCCGGCTTCGATATGCGTCATCCTGCAATTGCCAAATATCTCGAACTTTGTACGCGCATGTACAACCTACCGCGCCATCTCGGGCAGCATTCAGGCGGTATGGTGATATGTGCTGGAATGTTGAATCGTATAGTTCCCATCGAACGCGCTTCAATGCCTGGCCGTACGGTTGTTCAATGGGACAAGGAAGACTGTGCGGACCTGGGACTGATCAAAGTAGATTTGCTTGGTCTCGGCATGATGGCAACTCTTAAAGACTCGCTCGAACTGATTCCGCGCCATTATGGCGACAATGTTGATCTTGCGTCATTACCGGAAGACCCGCTTGTCTATGACACACTCTGCAAGGCAGATACCGTTGGCATGTTCCAGGTCGAGAGCCGCGCGCAGATGGCTTCTCTGCCCCATAATGCACCTAGATGTTTCTACGACGTTGTTGTGCAGGTTGCCATCATTCGTCCGGGCCCAATTGTCGGCAAAATGATGCATCCCTATATGCGGCGTCGTCAAGGGCAGGAGGAAGTTTCGTATCCCCATCCATTGCTGGAGCCTGTGCTGAAGCGAACACTGGGCGTACCACTTTTTCAAGAGCAACTGTTGCGAATGGCAATGGTGGTTGCGAGTTTTACCGGCTCCGAGGCCGAAGAGTTGCGTCGCGCCGTTGGCATGCGGCGCTCGATGCAGAGGATGCGCGATCTGGAAGGCCGACTACGCACGGGTATGACAAGCAATGGAATCGGCCCACAGGAGCAGGACAACATCGTGCAGGGCATCTCCTCATTTGCCATGTATGGATTTCCGGAATCCCATGCTGCAAGCTTCGCGCTTATTGCGTATGCCTCTGCATATTTAAAGGTTCATTATCTCGCAGCGTTCACTTGCGGTCTTCTCAACAACCAGCCAATGGGCTTCTACTCGCCTGCTGTACTTGTCAAGGATGCGCAAAGGCATGGATTGCGCGTTCATCCTATCTGTGTGCAACGGTCCGACTGGGCTTGCTCGATTGAGCATGAACCCGACGGCAGCCTCTCCCTCCGTATCGGTCTTAACTACGCCAAAGGCCTCAGACAATGCTGTGCCGATACATTATTGGCTTCACGCAATGCATATGGCCTTTTTCAATCCGTCGAAGATCTTATACGCCGTGTGCCCGAATTGAACAGAAAAGAGCTGGTATTGCTTGCAGGCATTGGTGCCTTGAATTCTGTGGGAGATGTCAAACATCGGCGGGACGCGATCTGGCAGGTAGAACAGGCTGGCAGGCCGGTCGGCCCTCTGTTGCGATCTTCAACTGCCAACCAGTCTGCTGATGCTTCGATGCCCTTGAAAAAAATGACTACAGATGAACGCCTCGCCGCAGATTATGCGGGAAGCGGGCTTACCTGCGGCCCACACCCGATGGCCTATCAACGAGCCTCGTTGAAGCAGGAGGGATTTCTTTCTGCTGATGACCTTGCTCGCAGCAGTAACAACCGTTTTGTTCGAATCGCGGGTTGTGTTATCGCACGTCAACGTCCGGGGACAGCAAAAGGGTTCGTCTTCCTCTCTCTGGAAGATGAAACTGGAATTGCAAATGTCATCATCACGCCAGATCTATTCGAGCGTGAACGAGAAGTCGTCACGCGCAGCCGCTTTCTTGAAATAGAAGGTACTCTACAAATCCAGAACAGCGTAATCCATGTAAAGGCAGCTAGCATCTTACCGGTTGATGTCACATCCGCCAAAGTCCGATCGCATGATTTCCATTGATCCACTGCGACCTTCCATCGGCCCTATGGCACCGACCCAATCTGATAATTCAGCGTCGCCAATGCCATTCGGTATTGATATTGAGCATTCGCGTTGCCGATTGCGGCATCCGTCTGCTGATACTCCGCCTGGCTTAACTCAACAATTGAACTAAGCCCCATCTGATAGCGCGTCTGTGCGAGCGTCAAACCGAGATTGGCTTCCTGCAGAAGCTCCGCAGTCACGCTCACCTTTTGGTACGAAGTATTCGCAACCAACCACGCCGTTCTAACGTCTCGCACGATGCGGTCGCGCAAGGCTCTCGTTTGTTCAGAAGCAGCCTGGGCACGCAGCGACGCTTCTTTTGCCTGTGCAGTGTAGAGGAACCCATTAAACACCGGGATGTTAATGTTCACTCCGATGCCTCCCCACCAGTTTGTGGTGTAGTACAGAGCCGGGCGAATCGGAATGGTCCCGACCGTTCCCGAGGCTGCGATACTCGGCAACAACTGGTCTCGTTGAGCATGGCTGAACTTGACGGCAGCCTGCTCACTAAATTGCGTAGCCTGCAAATCGGGCCGTTGCTTCAAGCTCTCCTGAATCAATTGGTCAACATCCGGTGGAGGTTGGTGGAGGCCGGGTCCGTCGTCGATCAGGTTGAAAGTCTCCTGATGATCCAGCCCGAGCACTGCATCGAGAGCGGCCATCGTTGAATCCGCGTTGTTTTGCGCATCCAGTGCAAGCAACTTAGCCTGCGACAGATTGACGTTGGCAAAGCTCAGATCCAGCGTCGACTTGAGCTTATTTATCGTCATCTGATTGATCTGTGATTGCAAAGTCTGTCTGGTAGTGACATTCTGTTGAGCGACCTTTAGTGTTTGCTGCGCCTCGAGGGCATTGAAAAATGCCTGATCGGTTGCGAGCTCAATGTCGTACTGCGTTGCCACCGCATTCGCCTTTTGCGCCTTCTCCTGAAGCGCTGAGGACGCTACGAGATTGTGTGTCTTCCCAAAATCCGTCAACAGTTGTGAAAAGCCACCGCCGGCCCCTGCATGTTCGAAAAGGCGCGACGCCGTCAAAGACCCTGCCGAGATGCGACTCGCTTCTTCAGCTTCTACGCCAGTGATAGCCGCGTTCGCTGTAGGCAGTTCCGCAGATCTTGTTTCGCGATACACCTGGTGTTGCGCAAGGGCGATCAACTTTGCCACAGTCACCTGTGGATTATTCTTGATCGCCATCTGCTCGGCCTCTGTCCGCGTGAGCCGTGGCGCGCGCCCCGGGGAGAGAGGCACTGAAGCCTGGGGAGCAGATGCCATCGGCATAGTCGCTGAAGCGCCTGTGCCGGTCGTAGCAAGCAATTGCGATTTTGGCGCATCGGGGACTCCGGCCATCGGTTGGCTTTCCTGAGCAATCGAGTCAGCAGAAAAAGCAATGCTAAGGGTTAGCATCACCATGCAATTGATCGGCATTTTCAATACGAGATTCATATCTGTTTATGCCTCTCCCTCTGCTGCAAGTTCATTTTCCTTGCGGCCGTGAATGATTAGATACACGGCCGGCACAAGAAACACCGTCAGCACCACCGAGACGCCAAGGCCACCAATGATCGCTCGGGCCAGAGGAGCATATTGCTCGCTACCCGCCTCGAGTCCCAAGGCCATGGGAATCATGCCGAGAAGCGTCGCGAGCGAAGTCATGAGAATCGGTCGAAGGCGTATTCTGCATGATTCGACAACCGCCTTTGCCAGCGGCATACCTTCCTCGTGCAGATGCCCGGCGAACTCGACGATCAGAATGCTATTCGAGACGACAATTCCCGCCATCATGATCACCCCCATCAAAGACATGATGTTGATGGTGCTGCCTGTGATCAGCAGTATGAGTAAAACCCCAGCAATCCCAGGCGGAATGGCCATGAGAATAATGAATGGGTCAAGAAACGATGCAAATTGCGCCATCAAGATCAAATAGACGAGCAGAATCGAAAGCATCAGTCCAATTGCAAATCGTGAGAACGACTCATTCATACTCACGACGCTACCGCGCACCGTGATTCTGACATTTGCCGGCGCCTTGATGTTGTCGATCACATCCTGAACGTTCCGATTCACTCGTTGCAATGCCTCGGTGGAAGGCATGACGTAGACCTCGATCACCCGGCGAATCTTGTAGTGATCGACCTCCGTTGGTGTGTTAATCTCCGTAATGTTAGCGACTGAACTTAAGGGCGTGTAATCGGTTTGATTCGAAGCATGTAAGGGAATCTGCTTGAAGTCGTCCATGCTCATATGTCCAATCTTGTTGTCCGAGTATTGAACCGTAAGCATGTAGTTATTTCCGGTCTTCGGGTCAATCCAGTAACTTGGCGCAATCATTCCGTTTGAAGTGAGCGCCGTAATCACGTTGTCGACGACCTCCTTTGGAGACAGCCCGATCAGACTCGCTCGCTCTCGATCAATTGATAACTCCAGGCCGGGATAGCGCAGATTCTGTGGAATCAAAACATCGCTGACGTTTTTTATGCCTCGAACTTTTGCGGCGATCTGATTCGCGATCTCATAGGACTGCTCGAGGTTGTTCCCGCTGACCTGCACATCTATCGGTGCGGGAAGGCCCTGGTTGATGACCGAATCCACAAGGCCACCTGCCTGGAAGTAGGTGGAAAGAAATGGCATATCACGTGCAAGTCGTTTCCTCACTCGCGCCATGTATTCATAACTGCCTAATCGATGGTCTTCCTTCAGACTTACCTGCACAAAAGCTGTATCCATCGTCGAGTTGCTTGTGTAGATAGCGGATAGGTCGGGCGTAATTCCGATATTGGAGACAATCATGCCCAGATCGTGTTGAGGAATTACCTGTCGGATCTCCTGCTCAACTTGTCCAATGTATTGATTGCTTAACTCCAGCCGGGTTCCACTCGGGCATTTAATGTTGATGACAAACTGGCCGGGATCTGTGCGGGGGAAGTACGCTTTTCCGATCAATGGATAAAGAGCAAACGTCAGGGCAACGGCTCCGAGGATCCCAATTGTGCTCGCTACTGGCCGCAGGATTGTTCGATTCACAGCGATTACGTAAAGCTCAAGCATGCGCTGGAATCGGTCGTTGAAGGTGCGAACAACCTTTTGGAAAAACGAAGCACGCTTTACCGTTCTTTGCTCTGGATAGCCCTCCGCCTCCATCTCGACCGCTTCTGATGCGTGCGCTTCGGACGGCTTAATGAAACGCGCACAATACAGAGGTACAACCGTCATGGCAACCAGGTAAGACGCGAAAAGCGAAAAGACAACAGCGAGCGCAAGAGCCGTGAATAAGTACCGGCTCACCCCATACAGAAGCGCCACCGGGAAGAACACGATCGCAGTCGTGAACGTCGCAGCCAGTACCGGGAGTTGCACTTCCCTGCCACCAACTTCTGCCGCAATTGCAGGAGACTCTCCCATCTCGAGGTGCCGGAATATGTTCTCGAGTACAACGACCGAGTTATCGATCAATCGGGAGAATGCAAGCGCCAGCCCAGCCAGAACCATCGTGTTAACAGAGCCTCCCCCGGCCCTGAGACAGATGAACGCAGCGAGTGCCGAAAGCGGGATTGAGAGTAAGACTGCGAATGTAGCGCGAATGCTGCCAAGGAAAAGCAGGATCATCAGGGCCGTGAGCACAAGGCCAATTCCACCCTCATTCCCGAGGTTCCTGAGCGCAGACTTTACGAACTGCGACTGATCGAAAACCACATCGGTTTTGAGATTGGATGGAATATCAACCAGATGTTTAATCGCCGCTCTCATTCCATTCACGATGGTGATCGTGTTGCTGTCGCCGCCTTGCTTCAAGATGGGAACATAGACAGATCGCTGGCCATCGATACGCACAATATTTGTCTGCAGGGTTCCTGAGTCCTCCGCCTTCCCCACATCGCCGACCATCACGGACGCGTTTCCCTCGGATTTGAGCGGAAGATCATTGATCAGTTCCGGTGAAGGAACCTGGCTGTTGGCGTAGATGTTGTAATCCTTGGGCCCAATGCGCACATCGCCTGCCGGTAGAATCAGGTTTGAATCATTGACTGATCGGACCACATCCATCAGGCTCAGGTTGTGCGCCTCTAGTTTCAATGGATCGACATAGACCATGATCTGTCGGTAACGGCCGCCGAAAGGCTGAGGAACTGACGCGCCGGGAACACTGGCGATTTGATTCCGGACCTGGAACTGGGCCAGATCTTTGAGATCCGTCTCATTCAATCCCTTGCCCTTGAGTGTCACCAGGCATACCGGTTGATTCGAAGCATCCATCCCTAAAACAACAGGGGGGAGAGTACCGGGAGGTAATCTTCGCAAGTCGGCCATCGCAAGATTGGAGATATTGCTCAGCGCCGCATTTGCGTCGGTGCCGGGCTGAAAATAGATCTTGATCAGGCTGACCCCGGTGAGCGAACGCGACTCAATGTGATCGATGTTATTTCCAAGTGTGAAAAATCTCTCAAAAGTGTCTGTGATGTCGGCTTCGATTTGCTCTGGAGGCATTCCCGAGTAAAACGTCGCAACCACAACCACCGGCATGTCGATCTGAGGAAACAGGTCCACCGGCATTGAGGCAACGCTCACGACACCGAGGACCACAATTACCAGGCACACCATGATGATGAAGAAGGGATATTTCAATGCAAATTTCGGCATTTACTTAGTTCCCCCCGACTGCTCTTCACTCGCATCGAATTCCGAAGCAGGCTGAACGTTTGTTGTTACGGATTCACCCGGCTGGTAATTCGACTGGTTGCCGGTAATTACAAGATCGCCCTCGGCGAGTCCAGATTTGACCTCGACAAGGTTGGAGCCTTGGAGGCCGGTTGCGATGTTTCTTATCTGGACGTGGTGAGACGCATCCACCACGAAAACCGAGGACTGGTTGCCGTTCCGAATGACCGCCTGCACCGGGATTGTAAGCACGTGGTCGTGCCGCTCGAGTTCGATTGTCGTGTTGGCATACTCTCCTGGCGTGAGCGAAAGATCCTTGTTCTCGACGTCGATCTCCGTTTCCATCGTCCTTGTGGCAAGATTAAGATTTCGTGTAAATCGCACTACCTTCCCTTGAAACGAACGATGAATCGCATCCACATTTACCTGCACCATCGCACCCTCGTGGATAAACTCCACCGCATCTTCTGGAATGGGAAGCCTAAGACGGAGCAAGCTGCTTTGCGACAGTTTGACGATCGGCAAGGACTGCGTGTCGGAAGATGTGCCGGCCTGGATCAACGCGCCCGTATCCGCATAGCGCCAGACAATCACACCGTCAAGCGGAGCTGTGACCTTGGTGTAATCTGCAAGATCGCCGACCCGTTCATTGTCGGCTTTGGCACCCTCAGATTGCTGCATCGCTGCGGCTAATGCCGACTTTGCTGAATCAACTTGCGCTTCCGATGCAAGATCCTTCGATTGCGCATCGTCAAGTTCCTGTTGCGCAATCAGTCCCGGTTGCGCTTCGCTGGCCTGTTTCAAGCGTTTGTAGTCGTTATGCAGCGAGGAATGTTCCGACTCGGCGCGTGAAACTTCATGCTGAGCTCGTGTGATTTCGTCCTTGCTCCGCGCCAGTTCCGCAACTGTTCCTCGCAGTTGGGCATCCAGTTCCGGCACCTCGAGCACCGCGAGAACCTGTCCCTGCCTGACCTTGTCGCCGATATCAACGTAAATATGACGGATGTAGCCGGAGACCTTGGCATGGACATCGACCACCTGGTACGGCTGAAACTGGCCAGCCAGGTTCAACCGATGGACAATTGAGCCCCTCGTTACCGCCGCAACCGTTGCAGTCGGCGTCTCTGCGGCGTGCGCATCAGCGCCCCTGCCGTCAGAATGGCATCCCGCGAACGGCAGAACGCAGGCCAGAGCCACCCAAATTGGAAAAATGGAACAAGACAACTTTCGCATGTTGAGTTACACCTTTTCTTGAGGTTCTGTTGCGCATCAGCGGACGCGAATCGTTTGAGCGCTTCCGATAGCCAGGAACTCCAGGCATTGATGCCCGGATACGATGAACTGGTTTTGCAAACAGATTTACAGTCCGGAGAGAACCGGAGGAGGCCTAAGAAAAAAGGCGCTTAGGATGGCTGCTGATCGCGGGCAGAAGGGCTTTGACAAGACAGATTTCAGCCCTTCCAAGTCCGAATTCGGCTCCGCCAGGCTCCCAACTAAAAGGATTAAGACTGCGAATGTACTGGAAGCACAGAGCTCTAATGAAGCGGTCCGGGCAAGACAAAGCCGAACGCTGTCCGTTGCGTTTGAATCTTCATTCCGTGACAAGAGCTTAGCTTCAGGGATTCGGTGGATGCTCGACTCATGCACATCGTAAAGCGATAATTTGTAGCCAAGTCCCCAAAAAAAAACGCACATGCCCAGTACCACCAAAAGCATGGACATCCGAGATGAGAAGGGGCGCGGCTTGGAGAGTTCGTTCACTAGATTCTTATTTGGTTGCCTTCGCCGGTCGGCTGATTCACATGGTTTGACATGGGAACGTCGTCAAAGGTTTCGCCGACATCATCTTTTCATGGCGCCGACATCATCTTTTCATGGATTGGCTACAAAGACAAAGTGGCTCTTTCGGCCAATACGGGTGTCTTAAGGCCTGGCTTCTTTGGGAGACTCGGAATTGCGCCCATTTCGCCCTTGTCAAGATGCATTCGCCGTTCGCGATCTAAATATCTTATTTAATTGTATTTGCGATCGTTTCGGTTTATCGTTTCCCGGGTTCAACCCTTTTCTTCTGAGCTCTGCAAAAGTACATTTCTACAACTCGCGGGTGACCGAGCGTATTAACTTACCCGGACCCAGTGTGGTAGAGGCAACCCCCAGCTGACAGAGAGCATCTATTTTCTCGCTGCACTCCAGCATTCGTGCGTCTTGAAAACACTGATTTGGCGGAAGCGCCCGGTCAGACTTTCAATGCTGAGTGGTCAGACCCCACCCAGGAGCACCCGGCATGTCGACGACCATTGAACCGCCCGTCAGCGGGCAAGATGGAGATAACCGCTATCCGACAAGCGCATTGGAACCACAGATGTCGGAGTGTCTGACAGCCATCCTGCAAAGCCTGAAAACCATGAAGGAAGGTGATTTCAGCGTTCGCCTTCCGGTATCGTGGACCGGGCTGCCGGGGAAGATTGCGGACAATTTCAATGAGATTGTTATTGCAAACGAACAGATGGCCTTCGAACTCAAGAGGGTTGGCCTCGCCGTGGGCAAAGAGGGCAAAACCCGGGAGCGCATTCGCGTGGAACATCGGCGCGGCGCCTGGGATGACATGGAGGTTTCGGTCAATACGCTCGTTGAGGATCTCCTTCGGCCGACAACTGAAGTAACCCGCGCCATCGCCGCCGTAGCACAAGGCAATCTGACCCAGACAGTTCGGATGGACGTGGATGGCCGCCCACTTGAGGGAGAATTCCTCCGCTCCGCCAATATCGTGAACACGATGATCCAGCAGCTGGGCGTGTTCACTGCTGAAGTGACCCGCGTGGCGCGCGAAGTCGGCACGGACGGCAAGCTTGGTGGACAGGCCGTAGTCCCAGGTGTGGCCGGTACGTGGAAGGACCTGACGGACTCCGTGAATTCCATGGCCTCAAACCTTACTGGCCAGGTGCGCAATATTGCGGAAGTGGCAACGGCCGTCGCGAGCGGCGACCTTTCGCGCAAAATAACTGTGGATGTGCGCGGAGAAATTCTGCAGCTCAAGGAAGCCATCAATACGATGGTGGACCAGCTGCGTTCCTTTGCTTCGGAAGTGACACGCGTGGCGCGCGAAGTCGGCACCGATGGCAAACTCGGCGGGCAGGCTGTGGTGCCCGGCGTAGCTGGCACGTGGAAAGATCTCACCGACTCAGTCAACGCGATGGCCGGCAACTTGACAGCGCAGGTGAGAAACATCGCAGAAGTCACAACGGCTGTAGCTCGCGGCGATTTGTCGCGCAAAATCACTGTTGACGTGAAGGGCGAGATTCTAGAGCTGAAAGACACGATCAACACGATGGTCGATCAGCTCAACGCCTTCGCCGGCGAAGTCACGCGCGTCGCGCGCGAAGTGGGCACCGAAGGCAAGCTCGGCGGCCAGGCAAGCGTGCCAGGTGTAGCGGGAACCTGGAAAGATCTTACCGACAATGTGAACTTCATGGCCGGCAACCTGACAGGCCAAGTGCGCAACATCGCCGAAGTGGCGACGGCCATCGCAAACGGCGACTTGAGCCGCAAGATTACGGTCGACGTCCGCGGCGAAATCTTGCAGCTCAAGGAAACGCTGAACACGATGGTGGACCAGCTAAACAGGTTCGCCGGAGAAGTCACCCGCGTGGCGCGCGAAGTCGGTACCGAAGGACGACTCGGCGGTCAAGCCAATGTTCCAGGCGTCGCGGGTACATGGAAGGATTTGACCGACTCCGTAAACTCGATGGCGGGCAACCTGACCGCCCAGGTGAGAAACATCGCAGAAGTCACAACGGCTGTGGCTCGCGGCGATTTGTCGCGCAAGATCACGGTCGATGTGAAGGGCGAAATTCTCGAACTCAAAAACACCATCAATACGATGGTGGATCAGCTCAACGCCTTCGCCGGCGAAGTCACACGCGTAGCGCGCGAAGTGGGCACGGACGGGAAACTCGGTGGACAGGCACAGGTGTCCGGTGTGGCCGGTACGTGGAAAGATCTTACCGACAACGTCAACTTCATGGCGTCGAACCTCACTGGCCAGGTGCGCAACATCGCCGAGGTGGCGACGGCCGTGGCCCGCGGCGATCTGTCGCGCAAAATCACGGTCGACGTAAAGGGCGAGATCCTCGAACTCAAAGACACGCTGAATACGATGGTGGATCAGCTTAACGCGTTCGCCGGCGAAGTGACGCGCGTGGCCCGCGAGGTCGGAACGGACGGCAAGCTTGGCGGTCAGGCGCAGGTGCCTGGCGTCGCCGGAACCTGGAAGGACTTGACCGATTCGGTGAACTCGATGGCCTCGAACTTGACAGGCCAGGTGAGAAACATCGCCGAAGTTTCAACCGCCATCGCTACGGGCGATCTTTCTAAAAAGATCACGGTGAACGTCAGCGGCGAAATTCTGCTACTGAAAGAAACCATCAATACGATGGTGGACCAGCTGAACCGGTTCGCGGGCGAAGTGACGCGCGTGGCGCGCGAAGTGGGCACAGAGGGTCGCTTGGGCGGTCAGGCCAATGTGCCGGGGGTCGCAGGAACCTGGAAGGACTTGACGGATTCGGTCAACTCGATGGCCGGTAACCTGACGGCGCAGGTAAGAAACATTGCCGAGGTCACAACAGCCGTAGCTCGCGGCGATTTGTCGCGGAAGATTACCGTCGACGTGAAGGGCGAAATTCTCGAACTGCGAAACACCATCAACACCATGGTGGATCAACTGAATGCGTTCGCTGGCGAAGTGACGCGCGTGGCGCGCGAAGTGGGAACGGACGGCAAACTCGGCGGACAGGCGATGGTGCCGGGAGTCGCGGGTACCTGGAAGGATCTGACGGATTCAGTGAACTTCATGGCCGGAAACCTCACGGCGCAAGTGAGAAATATCGCCGAAGTGGCAACGGCTATCGCCAACGGCGATTTGAGCCGCAAGATCACTGTCGACGTCCGCGGCGAGATCCTGCAGTTGAAGGAAACACTCAACACCATGGTCGAGCAGCTTCGATCATTCGCAGCCGAAGTGACTCGCGTGGCCCGCGAAGTCGGCTCGGAAGGGCGTCTCGGCGGCCAGGCTAACGTACCCGGCGTTGCCGGCACATGGAAAGATCTTACCGACTCTGTCAACTCAATGGCCGGCAACCTCACAGCCCAGGTTCGGAACATCGCGGAAGTGACAACAGCTGTAGCCCGCGGCGACTTGAGCCGCAAGATTACCGTCGATGTAAAGGGCGAAATCCTGGAGCTGAAAGACACTATCAACACGATGGTCGATCAGTTGAACGCGTTCGCAGCCGAAGTCACTCGCGTAGCGCGCGAGGTTGGAACGGACGGGAAACTCGGCGGTCAGGCGATGGTGCCTGGTGTTGCCGGAACTTGGAAAGACCTCACGGATAACGTGAACGTAATGGCGGCCAACCTCACCGAGCAGGTCCGCGGAATCGTGAAAGTGGTAACCGCAGTCGCCAACGGTGCGCTGAATCAGAAGCTCACCGTAAATGCGAAGGGCGAAGTGGCGGCGCTCGCAGAAACCATTAACAACATGACCGACACGCTAGCCACATTCGCAGACCAGGTTACGACGGTGGCCCGCGAAGTCGGTGTCGAAGGACGACTCGGCGGCCAAGCGAACGTGCCCGGCGCAGCAGGTACCTGGAAAGATCTAACCGGCAACGTGAACCTTCTCGCAGACAACCTCACCAACCAGGTGCGCGCAATCGCGGAAGTAGCGACGGCTGTGACGAAAGGCGACTTGACTAGATCGATCCAGGTGGAAGCGCGGGGCGAAGTGGCAGAGTTGAAGGACAACATCAACACGATGATTGATAACCTTCGCCTTACCACGGATCGCAATACCGAGCAGGACTGGTTGAAGACGAACCTGGCGCGGTTCACGGGCATGCTGCAGGGTCAGCGCGACCTGGCGACTGTCGGCAGAATGCTGCTGTCAGAACTTGCGCCGTTGGTCAGTGCGCAGCAAGGTGTGATTTACCAGATGGGTGGGGACTCAGCGAGCTCGGAGGCCACCCTCGTTCTGCTTTCGACGTTTGCCGATACGCCCGAGGGTTACCTGAAAGAAGTACGCGTTGGTGAAGGCCTCGTCGGTCAATGCGCCGCTGATAAGCGACGCATGCTTATCACAGAGCTACCTAAGAGGACAGCACCAATTCGTTCCGGATTGTTTCAGGCTGTCCCGAAGAACGTGATCGTCCTACCGGTTTTATTTGAAGATCGTGTAAAGGCGGTTATCGAACTCGCCAGCTTGAGCGCATTTACGGCCTCGCATCTTTCATTCCTCGAACAGCTGACCTCGTCCATCGGGATCGTACTCAACTCGATTGAGGCCACGATGCAGACCGAAGGTCTCCTTAAACAATCGCAACAACTCGCCACAGAGTTGCAAACGCAGCAGAAGGAATTGCAGCAGACAAACGAGCAGTTGGCACAGAAAGCACAACAACTGGCTGAACAGAACTACGAAGTGGAACGCAAGAACCAGGAGATCGAACAGGCTCGCCGTGCTCTTGAAGAGAAGGCCCGCGAACTGGCACTTACCTCGAAGTACAAATCCGAATTCCTTGCCAACATGTCCCACGAGTTGCGGACGCCTCTCAATTCAATCCTCGTCCTCGGTCAGCAGCTCGCCGAGAATCCCGATGGCAGCCTCAACGCCAAACAGGTTGAGTTTGCTCGCACGATTCACGGCGCTGGCACCGATCTTCTGAACCTGATCAGCGATATTCTGGATCTTTCCAAAATCGAATCGGGCACCGTTTCAGTTGAAGCAGAAGAGGTTTTCTTTGGCGCTCTCCTCGACACCGTCGCGCGGCCATTCCGTCATGAAGCGGAAAACCGCAAACTCCTCTTTGATGTAACGAACGATCCGCGTATGGGCCGCAGCCTGGTCACAGATTCAAAACGCCTGCAGCAAGTGCTGAAGAATCTGCTCTCAAACGCTTTCAAGTTTACAGAGCAAGGTACGGTGAAGTTGTCGGTCTCATCCGCTTCGAGTGGATGGACACCGGATCATCCGATCCTCAGTGGCGCCGGCTCGGTCATCGCTTTCGAAGTTTCCGACACCGGCATCGGTATCCCGCCGGAAAAGCAACGCATCATCTTCGAAGCCTTCCAACAAGCAGATGCAGGCACAAGCCGTAAATACGGCGGAACCGGGCTCGGTCTCGCGATCAGCCGTGAATTGGCGAACCTGTTGGGAGGAGAAATTCAACTGCGCAGCCAGCCCAGCAAGGGCAGCACCTTCACGTTGTACTTGCCTCAGACCTATGTTGGACCCGCGGTTCCGACGGTTTTAAAAGCCGAAAGAGATGGCGGAACGATTTCTGTCCCCATGTTTCTTTCGAACGTATCAGCAGGCGAGCAAGAAGCTCGCATCGAGGATGATCGTAAATCGCTTGAGGACGGAGATGCCGTGCTTCTGATCGTGGAAGACGACCCGCACTATGCCCGTGTGCTATGCGATCTGTCTCGAGACAAAGGATTCAAAGTCTTGGTCGCAATGACTGGGACAGAAGCATTGGCCCTTGCGCGTGAGTACCATCCGACCGCGATCTCACTGGACGTTATGTTACCCGACATGCTCGGCTGGACAGTGCTTAACCATCTCAAGCAGGATCCACAAACGAGACACATACCAGTGCAAATGTTGACGCTCGACGAAGACCGCCATCACGGTCTTTCGCGCGGAGCATTTGCCTTCGTAACCAAGCCAACTTCTACGGATGAGTTGAATGCGGCCCTGGCGCGCATTCGAAAGTATTCGCAGCCCCGTCGCAAGCGCTTGCTGGTCGTCGAAGACAATCCTGCGGAACAACTGAGCACGCGCGAATTGCTATGGCACGAAGATATCGACATCGATGTCATCGGCTCAGGTTCCGCGGCGCTTCAGGCGCTTGAGCGTGACTCCTACGATTGCATCGTACTCGATCTTCGTTTACCGGACATGTCCGGCTTTGATGTCCTTGAGCAAATCAAGAACGATCCAAAGCTCCGCGATTTGCCGGTTGTGGTGTTCACGGGAAGAGAGTTATCTGCCGAGGAGGATGCGCAGCTGCATACGCTTGCACGCAGTGTAGTGGTGAAGGATGTTGAATCTCCAGAACGTCTACTCGATGAGACTGCTCTGTTTCTGCATCGCGTGGTCTCGGAGTTGCCTGCGGGCAAACAACAAATGATCGATCGACTTCACCAGTCGGATGAGGCACTCGCCGGACGCAAAGTGCTGGTTGTGGATGATGACGTACGAAACATCTTCGCACTAAGCAGCGTGCTGGAAAGGCGCGGCATGACCGTGCTCTCAGCGGGTACCGGGCGTGAGGCGATCGAAACCATTGAGACCACACCGGATTTGGCAATTGTCCTCATGGACATCATGATGCCGGAGATGGATGGATACGAAACAATGCAGGTGATTCGCCAGAATCCGGCCCTGCGTCGCCTGCCCATTATCGCGCTGACTGCAAAAGCCATGAAAGGCGATCGCGAAAGATGTCTTGAAGCGGGCGCCTCAGAATATCTTGCCAAACCGGTGAACACCGAACAGCTGCTTTCCGCTCTGCGCATGTGGTTGCATCGCTAGCTGCGCGCGGCAGAGAACCTGGAGAAGACTTAATGATCGTAGACGCGAAGGTCAACATTCTGATGGTCGATGATCAGCCGGCCAAACTTCTCAGTTACGAGGTGATTCTTTCCGAACTTGGGGAAAATCTCATCAAGGCCACTTCAGCCAGCGAAGCGCTGAATATCTTGTTGAAAAACGACATCGCCGTCGTGCTGATGGATGTGAGCATGCCCGAACTCGACGGATTTGAACTTGCCGACGTGATCCGGCAACACCCTCGTTTCCAGAAAACTGCGATCATTTTCATTTCCGGCGTTCACCTCACCGACTCCGATAAGATTCAGGGATATCGAAGCGGCGCGGTTGATTACATCTCTGTTCCGGTGGTGCCCGAAGTATTGCGAGCCAAAATCGGAATCTTCGTCGAACTTCACCGCAAAACGCGGATGCTGGAAACGCTCAATAACAAACTGGAGCAGCGGGTAGCAGAGCGCACCGATGAACTCCGGCGTAGAGAGGAACAGTTCCGGACTCGCGCCGAGTTGCTCGATCTTGCCACCGAAGCCATCATGGAACGGAACAATGATGGCGAAGTTCTGTTTTGGAATGCCGGAGCCGAACATTTATATGGCTGGCGGCTCGATGAAATTCGGGGCAAGGATATCCATAGCATCTTACGTACCGTTTTTCCGGTTCCTCGCGAAGGCATTGAAGCAACCTTAAGCGATCGCAAGGTCTGGTATGGCAACCTGCTGCAAAAGAAGAAAGATGGTTCTGACGTGATTGTTGCCTGTCGCAAGGTCATGAACCACGAGGGCGACGCGGTGCTTGAGGTGAGTCGTGACATCACAGCGCAGCTGCAGGCTGAGGAAGCATTGCGCGAGACAGAAAAATTGGCGGCAATGGGGAGGGTGGCTGGAATCATCGCGCACGAAATCAATAACCCGCTTGCTGCAATCACAAATATCTTCTTTCTGATTCGCAACCACCCTTCACTCGATGAGGAAGCACGCCACTGCGCGGCTATGGCTGAACAAGAACTGCAGCGTGTCGCGCACATTACGCGTCAGACTCTAAGCTTTTACCGCGAGTCCAAGACCCCGATCGCGGTGATGCTTACTGAACTACTTGATGACGTTCTCGGGCTGCAAGAACGCCAACTGCAAACGAGTCATATTCGACTGCAAAAGCGGTATCTCACACCCGGTTTGGTTCACGGATTCCCAGTGGAGCTGCGGCAGGTATTTTTGAATCTCGTTGGCAATGCGATCCAGGCAATGCATGATGGAGGCAACTTGCGAATAATGGTGCGCGAAGCCAGCGACTGGCAACTCAGGCGGCGTGGCGTCAGCGTGTCGATCATCGATACCGGTGTTGGCGTAAAGCCGCAGGATTCGCAGAAGCTCTTTGAACCATTCTTCAGCACCAAGTCAACAAAAGGTACTGGTCTGGGACTGTGGATCAGCCGCGGTATTGTGCAGAAATACGAGGGCCGCATCTCATTTCGAAGCTTGCGCACCAAAGACGGATGCAGCACATGCTTCCGCGTTTTTATTCCCATCGGTGGAGCATTCAACTTCATCGGAAACTCAGCTGCAGAGTTAACGCCGGCCGGTATCGAAGTCGGCCCAAATGGCTATGGCTCCGCGATGCAGCAGGCCTAGATATTGCGGAGATTGCGCGTCCCGCGAAGACAGCGTCTTTGCCGGCACATTTGTGCACGATCTCAAATGCTCACATAGCCATTTCGAAACAGCCGTTTGTAATAACCTCACTTGACAACAAGTTTCGGATTAAATCCGGCGCGCAGCTATTCTGCTCGCCAGGATGCCAGCGTTCCTGACTCCTCCTGGGTCGACGGTGAATGGGTGACGGTTCCGGAAGAGGGCCTGCTGCGGGCTACGCTTACAGAGTTTAGGGATGACCGAGACAGAAGCCCTGCGAGTTTCCCGCACGCGCGCCAGGGTCAGCGTATGCTTAGAGCAGAAGCAGTATTCCCCCTTCTCGCCTTCGGCACTCCATGCTTCGCTCCAGACGAGCATCTTCCAAGCAAGCAACCGTAGGATTAGGACCGGATCTGCCATGAGCCTTATCAAGAAAGCAGACGTAAAGAATCACCTTTCTGCTCGCCACCGCACCGAAATACACGTGGCTCGACCGAATAGCGAGTCAGATGCAATCAGTTTGGCGCATGAGGCCACCACGAGCGAAGATCGCGGGTTGAATGAATCAGTTGCGACCCCACGGAATATTCCCGCCGCCGGGCATGCGGAGGCCATCGCAGCTGTCACCTCCAAAAGCGTAAAAGCTTGACGTTACATTCCATCTTTCTGCGTAGCGGGTGCATACTCCCGGATCGCGTTGATCCGCTTCGAGAAACCTTTTGTGACAATTGGGCTCACATCGAAAAGATTGAAGCGTCGAATTTTGACGTAATGATCCGGAAAGCCGGCTGGCACTTCATGTGGGTGCAAGGATCCAGTTCGCACAAAGGATATGGGATAACAGAAGAGAATGCGATTCATCGAGCCTTAGCCCGTGCGTTGAGAGGAATCAACAAGCGATTCAATGCAGCGGAGTTTGATTCTCTTCGGATCTCGCGGTTTCCAGGCTTCTACGTTGCGCACGTCACCATGGAATCACGGCAGATTCAGCAAAGCACATCGCTGGACGTGATAGTTGACGAGAACCATCCGCTGGCAATTCCCGCGCTATAGCACCGGTCGACTCAACGCTGGAGAGCCAGATTTTGCCCAATACATATTCGTGCACTTGATCGCGCCATGCAGGACTAAATCAATACAGAAAGCAGGAAAAATGCCTTTTCCAATTTCGAAGACTTCTGCGACCCCTGTTGAAGGATCACTTTCAATGGCTACCTCCCAGGCTCCGTTTGAGGCAAGCACCCTGCCTTTGCCGACACGCATTGCATTTGTAGGAAACTATTTGCCGCGGGAGTGCGGCATCGCAACGTTCACCACAGACCTTTGCAATGCTCTTACAGACGAATACGGACAGGGACGCCTTTTTGCTATTCCTGTCAATGATCCCGATTCGAGTTATAAATACCCGGAGCAGGTTCGTCTTGAACTGGAGCAAGAGGACCTGGCATCCTACGAGCGGGCAGCGGAGTTCCTCAACTTCAATGGCAACGACCTCGTTTGCTTGCAGCATGAATATGGCATTTTTGGAGGCGCTGCGGGCCGCTACATTCTGGCATTGCTTCGCAAATTGAAGATGCCGCTGGTAACGACACTGCACACGGTTCTGCGCGAGCCCGATGCAAATCAACGCATCGTGCTCGAAGAGATCGCGCAGCTTTCTGACCGCCTGGTGGTGATGAGCGAATTGGCGGCACAGCTTCTTCGCGATGTATATGCGGTTCCTGCGGGAAAGATCGATGTAATTCCGCATGGTGTCCCGGATCTTCCATTCATGGATCCCAACTATTTCAAAGACAAGTTCGGCACCGAGGGCAAGTCTGTCTTGCTCACCTTCGGACTGCTATCTCCCAACAAGGGAATTGAGAACGTGATTCGGGCTTTGCCTGCGATTCTGAAACATCACCCGAACGTGGTCTATATCGTTTCCGGCGTGACGCATCCGCATATCCGAAGACGTGAGGGTGAACGCTACCGCGAAAGCCTGCAGGCGCTTGCCGAACAGCTCGGAGTCAGCGATCAGCTGATCCTCAACAATCGTTTTGTGAGCGCGGAAGAACTTGTGGAACATGTAGGTGCGGCGGATATCTACATCACCCCTTATCGACAGGAAGCCCAGATTGTCTCGGGCACTCTTGCCATTGCTCTCGGAGCAGGCAAGGCGATCATCTCCACGCCCTATTGGCATGCCAAGGAGTTGCTTGCAGATAAGAGAGGCGTTCTGGTTCCCTTTGAGAATCCCGAGGCCATCTCCAGGGCAGTCCTCGCTCTCCTCGAGAACGACGCGGAACGCCACGCTATGCGCAAGAGGGCTTATCTGCACTCTCGCGGAACAACGTGGCCCAAGACGGCGAAGGCATATATGGCCAGCTTTCAGCGCGCGCGGTTCGAGCGCTCCTTGCAGCCCAAGGCGAGCCACCCGGACGACCTGGTTGTGCCCCAGGCAGAGGCAGAAGATCGGCTGCCCCGCTTCAACACCAGCCATCTGTTGACCATGACCGATGACACGGGCATGTTGCAGCATTCGATTTTCTCTGTGCCTAATCCCCGCGAAGGCTATACAACAGACGACAACGCCCGCGCGCTCATTGTTTCCACTCGGCTCGAGAATGCCGACGAATCCGGGTGCCTCAATCTCTCCCGGCGGTACCTGGCTTTTCTCTGGCTCGCGTTCAATGACGATGCGGGGCGTTTCAGGAACTTTCTCAGCTACGACCGCAACTGGCTGGAGCAGGTTGGTTCTGAAGACAGCCATGGCCGTGCTCTGTGGGCTTTGGGAACTGTCCTGGGCCATTCGCGGGATGCTGGATTGCGTGGCGCAGCGGGAAGGCTTTTCGAGTCCGCGATTCCTTCAGCAATGAAGTTTACGAGTCCGCGCGCATGGGCATTCAGCGTGCTTGGAATGCAGGCGTATCTTGGACGCTTCCCAGGCGATAGAGAGATGCAACACCATCGCAACACGCTGGCCGACCGCCTGCTCGACATTTACGTGCGAAGCTCCAATGAAACATGGCATTGGTTCGAGAAGAGCCTTTCCTACTCAAACGCAAGGCTGTCCCAGGCGCTCATCCTTGCCGGGTGGCACAGTGAAAACAAGAAAATGTTTGCTGCGGGAATCGAGTCGCTGGAATGGCTTGTCGCGGCACAACATCGCGACGACCCAATGATGTTCGTGCCGATCGGTTCCAGCGGATCCTTCAGCGAGGGCAAAGAGAGACCACGTTTCGATCAGCAGCCCGTCGAAGCTTGCTCCACAATCTCTGCCTGTCTTGAGGCACACCGGTTGACCGGGGAGGAGCATTGGTGCGCTGAAGCACATAGCGTATTCGATTGGTTCCTTGGCAAGAACGATCTCCGCGTGGCGCTCTACGATGCCACAACCGGCGGCTGCAAGGATGGCCTTCATCCAGATCGCGTCAACGAAAACCAGGGAGCTGAGTCAACGCTCTCCTTTCTGATGGCCCTGCTTGACCTGCAGGCATCCCCTGAAACAAACGCGAAAAAAACGCATTCCGAATTGAGGGTTTCTGTTGAATCCGAATACTGCAACGGCTCCGTCTAATGGTTCACTGGCTGCCAAAACCACTGAGGTTCCCCTTCTTACGCGCTACGCGCTGAACCCGATTCTAAGCAGGGATAACTGGCCCTATGCCATCAATAGCGTGTTCAATGCCGGGGCTGTGCGCCTCGCTGATGGGGACACATTGCTGTTGTGCCGCGTGGAGGACAGGCGCGGCATTTCACATCTGTGCGCCGCACGTTCTGCCAATGGTGTCGATGGATGGCGGATCGACCAGGAACCCACGCTAATTGCTAACCCCCGCGAATTCCCTGAAGAAATCTGGGGCATCGAAGATCCCCGCATCACGTACGTCCCGGAACTCGAGCAATACGCGGTGGCATACACTTCGTTCTCTCGCGGCGGTCCCGGAGTATCACTGGCCCTCACCAAAGACTTCCGTGCCTTTGATCGATACGGCGTGATCATGCCGCCTGAAGACAAAGATGCCGCATTACTCCCGCGGAGATTCAACGGCTACTGGGCCATGATCCATCGTCCGGTAACTACATTGGGAGCTCACATGTGGATTTCGTATTCGCCGCATTTGAGGCACTGGGGAAGCCATAGAGTCATCCTGGAAGCGCGACGCGGAGGATGGTGGGACGCGAACAAGATCGGGTTGTGTTCACCGCCGATTGAAACTGCAAAAGGATGGCTGACGATCTATCACGGAGTACGCCAAACTGCGTCTGGGAGTATCTACAGACTCGGCCTCGCACTTTTTGATCTGGAACGGCCGGATGTCTGCCTTCAGCGCGGTGAATCCTGGATGTTCGGACCGGAAGCTCCCTATGAACGCAGCGGCGACGTGAACGATGTCGTATTTCCTTGCGGACAGACCATTGGAGCTGATGGAGACACCATTAATCTCTACTACGGTGCAGCAGACTCGTGCATCGCCCTGGCCACTGGCAGCATTCGCGCCCTTTTGGCCTGGTTAGAAGCAAATCCCAGTTCGGGTGACGGAATTGCACGGTGACATGTGCCGTGGATTCATGGAAAGGAAGTTCCGAATGACTGCTGCAACCACAACCTGGCCAAGCTGGCTGCCGCGAGTCCTGTGGCCGCGGAGGGTTTGTCCCAGCTGCAACTCGCTTCAATTCAAACCCGGTGAACTACGTTCAATCGATGGGCTTTTGGCCATGTTCGCTCTTCGGCCGGTCCGCTGCATGTTCTGCTGGCGGCGCTACTACTGGCTTTCCCTCCGAGGCGCAGCATGACCATTCTGCCACCGGACTCCCAACTCACACCAGGAACGACCCTCCATGGGATATCGAATTGTGCGAAGGGATTAGAGAAAATCCGGGAACGTTCTTGATTGGCTGCCCGTCAGGGATTCGAACCCCGATATGCTGCTCCAGAGGCAGCTGTCCTACCGTTGAACGAACGGGCAACAACTAAACTTTACTTGCAGCCTCGCTGACTCGGCCGTAACGGAGTGTCTGGCGCTGGAAAGTCAACCTTTTCATCATACTGGCAAACTTTTATCGGGTCAAACCTCATGCGGGTGGGGAGAACTATTCCTCGCGCAGGACTTCGAGCGGCCGCAATCCTAGAATGCGGAAGCTCGCGATCCACCCCGTCCCCGTGGCAAGGACTGCCGTCCCCACCAGCGCTATAGCCGTCGCATACCAATCGATGTGAAAGTTCACTTCCAGCCTGCGCAGCAATATCCGCGTAAGCAGATTTGCAAAGACCACTCCAACCGAGCCGGCCAACAATCCGAGCACGCTGAATTCCACGCTGAAAGTGCGGACAATACGCATGCGTGTTGCACCGAGCGTTTTCAGCACGACGGCCTCGCGCATCCGGCGAAAGCGCGCGCTGGCGATACTGGACGCAAGGATCATGAGACCCGCAAGAATCGAAAAGCCCGCAAGAAATCGCACGACGAAGGTGATCTGGTCGACAACACTCTCGATCCGGTCCAGGACGTCAGCAATGTTGATGACCGTCACCGTTGGATAAGCGGCAAAGAGCGCTCGCTCCATCGTGGCAACCTGCTTTGGTTCAATGTGTGCGCCGCCATACCAGGTTGCCTGCTCGTCTTTGAGTTGGCCCGATGGCAGCATAAACGCGATGCGGGCGGCCAAGTGTTGCCCATCCGCCTTGTAAAGCGCTGCCACTTTAAGTGAGTGCACGCGTCCACCGATGGCGATCTCGACATTGGATCCCACGCCAAGATGCAGCCTTTGTGCAGTGCCGTCGCCGACGGCAATTTCAGCGGCATTGGTGTCGGTCCACCATTTGCCCCGTGTCACTTTGTCACCCGGCGGTGGGGTATCAGCCCAGCTCAATTCCGCGTTCTCGAGCATTCTTCGGGGAAAATGCTGGTCCTTCAACTGGTCGAGCGTTTTGCCATTGAGTGAGACGAAGCGGCCCTGCACGCCTGCCAACAAATCGAGCGGCTGCGTTACACCGGGTTGGCGCTGAAAGAAGGTCCGGACCCCATCAATCTCGTCCGGTGTGATGTCGATGAGAAAAACATTGGGCAGCTTGGGCGATGCGGTTTCACGGATTTCCCGCAGCAACGTGCTCTGCATTAAGTAGACAGCAAGAATGAGCATAACACCGGTGCCCAGCGAGGCCAGCACCGCCGCCGATTGATTGCCGGGACGATAAAGATTGGCCAGTCCGTGACGCAACGACGACGGCAAATGCAACCGGACTCGATTAAGAACAAAACGCAGAACACGAAGCGCAACGGCCGCCAGGATGAGAAGCACCACCAGCGCTATCGTGAAGAGAAGAGCGAACCAGCCACCAACCTTTACAGAATCGGAGAGCGCCCACGCAATCGCACCGAGCGCTACGATCACCACCGCGGCGATGCCCAGTTGAAGTCGTCGCGACCACCAGCGAGCAAACCACTCGCGGATGGTGCTCGGACCTTGCTCCACCAGGCGACGCAATACAAGGATGGGCCTCACCGTGCGCACATCCAGCAAGGGAGGCAGGCAAAACAACAAAGTCGTCAGTAGACCGGTACCCAGGCCAGCCGCCACAGCGCGCCACGGGAAATGCATCACCGTATGGACAGGCAAAAGCCTTCCGAAAACGGCAGGCAACGCTTCCATCACCGCGGCTCCGCCAGCGACGCCAATCAACGCTCCGAGCAGGCCTAACGCCATGGTCTGAAGCAGGAAGATGCGAAGCAGGTCGGACGAGCGCGCTCCGACGGCTTTGAGAATGGCAAGCATATCCATGCGCTGTTCGAGATGCGCATGCATCGCCATAGCAACACCAATAGCGCCGAGCACCATCGCGACCAGACAAATAAGACTGAGAATCGCTGTCGCATTATCGAGTCCCTGGCTCAACGCTGGATTCCCTTCCTTGAAATCCATCACCTGCGCATCCGGCAAGATCGCTTCAACCTGTTTGCGCACCGCCGTGTCGTCAGCAGTGGCCGGCAGTTTCAGCAGCAGCCGTTGCGCGGCGCGACTGCCGGGGGCGAGCAGGCCCGTGCTCTGCAGAGAAGCACGCGACACCATCACGCGAGGTCCCATGCCTGCACCGGCCGAGATGCGATCCGGTTCCTGTGTGAGCACTGCTGTAATCCGGAATTTCTTGTCGCCGAGTCGCAGCATATCGCCGACGTGCGCATTTAAGCGAATCAGAAACTCCTCCGCCACGACTGCGGAGTCCCCTTGGAGGGCCTGCTGCAGGCTCATCGCCGGCTCCAACTGCGCGGAACCGTAGAAGGGATAGCGGGCGGGATCGACCCCCTTCAACGTGACGAGGATCGGCACAGGATCAGGAGGCACTGACGCCATCGAGATCGTCTCAGTGACCCACGTCAGATCACTGCCAGGAATTCCCTTCTCCAGGTTGGCAAGCTTTTGCGATTCCTCCGTGTTCGGCTGGCGAAAGACACGCGCGCTGAGATCGCCCGCCATCAACGATCGCGCCTCTGTCATGAGCGTAGTGCGGAAACTCTCGCTGAAGCCGCGCACACCAACGAGAGCGGCAACCCCCACGGCAACTGACAAGACGACGAAGGCAAACTTGCCCGGTGCGGATTTGAGGTCGCGCCAACCGATCGATGCCGCGCGATGCCAGTTGAGTGCGCGCTCAGCCATTTTTCTGCTCGTTTTGGATGACAGCTTCAACGGGTTCAGAGGGCAGAGTGTCCTCGATGATCATGCCGTCCTTGAGAACGATTTTGCGATCGGCGCGAGCCGCGATCTCGGGATCGTGGGTAACAAGCACAAGCGTGGCTCCGGCGCGGCTGTTGTGCTCGAGAAGTAAATCGAGCACGATCCGTCCGTTGGCAGAGTCAAGGTTTCCGGTTGGTTCATCAGCCATGACGATCGGCGGATTGACGACGAAGGCCCGCGCAAGAGCGACACGCTGCTGTTCGCCCCCGGAGAGCTGAACGGGATAATGATCCATGCGTTCGGCCAGGCCGACGGCATCGAGCAATGATCGCGCTTGCTTCAAGCCGTTGCCTTCGACGTTGAGTTCAAACGGAAGCAACACGTTTTCAAGCGCGGTTAGAGTCGAAATCAGCTGGTAGGACTGGAATACGAATCCGATCTTGCGGCCCCGGACCGTAGCAAGATCGCCCTCATCCAGGTTGTGAATCGGCGTGCCGTCAAGCCAGATTTCTCCCTCGCTTGGCGTGTCGAGGCCCGCAAGAAGGCCAAGAAGCGTACTTTTTCCGCTTCCGCTTGCGCCGACGATGGCAATGAACTGGCCGGCCGGAATGCTGAGCGAGATTCCTTTCAGGATGTCAACGCGCCGTGAGCCATTCTGAATCCAGCGCTTAACATTACGCACTTCGATCACCCGGGATTGCCTCCAAATTGGTATACGGCTGCTCGCCGATGAACGTTCCCCTTCTGCGACATTACACTGTTGATGTGGACGCTTGGCGCAGGATTCTCGTTTCGTGGTGTTTGTCGATCTTTGCTCTCCCGGTGATGGCTGCAGGTCGGCCTCTGATTGTGTGCTACGGCGACAGCATCACCGCGGGCTATGGCTTGAATTCCGGCCAGTCGTACCCGGATGCCCTCCAACGCGACTTGGACCGGCTCAGCTATACCTATAAGGTATCGAACATGGGCACGAGCGGCGCGACCACCAAGGACGCCGTCGCGGATATTCGTTCCGTACTAGAGGCGCATCCCGCGGTTGCAATCGTGGAATTCGGTGGCAACGACGGGCTACGCGGACTTCCCCTTGAACAGACCCGGAGGAATCTGGATGCTGTGCTGACAGCCCTGGAAACTGCTCACATCAAAGTGCTGCTCGCCGGGATTACCCTGCCTCCAAATTACGGTCCGGATTACATCAATGCATTCGACAAGGTATTTCGAGATCTCGCCGCGAAACATCATGTTGCCTTTGTCCCGATGATCTACAAGGACCTGGTGAATGTACCGGGAACTATCCAGGGAGATGGCATTCATCCCACCGCCAAGGGATCGGAGATCATCGCAAAAACGTTGCTGCCTGTGCTCAGACCCTTGTTGCGGAAGTAGACCGATCAGCCCATCACCACGACTGGTTGGAACAGCGTTCCCGCCACGCGCTTCGCAATGCCGGCGAGTTCGCGCTGGCTGGCAAATACCTTCACCAGCGGTGCTTGCGAAAACTCCGGCAGATTCGTCTGGGCACCATTGCGCAGACGACCGAGCGAGAACGCGTCCCCTGTAACGGAGGGTATTTCAGCAAGCAGACTGCGTGGATGCAGGCAATGCATTTCAAGCGCGGCAACGTTGCCGGTCAGCGGCTCAAGTTCTTCGAGTGTGTGCGAATCGGCCAGTGTAAAGACTCCAGCCCCGGTGCGGCGCAGGCTGCTGAGATGAGCACCGCAACCAAGATCCTGGCCAAGTTCATGCGCGACGGAACGGACATAGCCGCCGGCGCTGATACTCATCGCAAAGGATGCCTCTTCGCCGTCGAGTTCCGTGATTGCGAAGGATCGAATGGAGATCTTCGCCGGCTTGAGTTCGACGGGCTTGCCGGCGCGGGCGAGCTTGTATGCGGGCGTTCCGGCAATCTTCTTGGCGGAAAAGGGCGGCGGCATCTGTTCCATGTCGCCTTGGAAGCGCGATGCAGCGAGGCGGATCTGTTCAAGCATGAATGACGGGCGAGTCTGGACACCGATTGGATCACCATCGGCATCATAGGTGTCGGTTGCGAAGCCAAAGTGGATGGTTCCCGTATAGCTCTTTTCCGCAGATGAGAAATATTGCGCGAGACGGGTGAATTTGCCCATCAGTAGCGGCAATACGCCGGTTGCCATAGGATCCAGCGTGCCGAGATGGCCGATGGAGCGTTCGCCGGTGATTTTGCGCAGGCGGCTCACGACGTCATGGCTGGTGATGCCGCCTGGCTTATCAATAACTAGAAGACCATTCACCTAACTACTTTAGTCGAGTCAGCACTGTTTCACAGTGACGCACTGCTTTACAGTGAGGCGTTTCCGCTTTGGCGAACGAGGGAGAGAAATTCGGCGCGCGTTTCCTTTTGGCGGAAGCAGCCAACCATGGCCGATGTGACCGTGGACGAGTTCTGTTTCTCAATACCGCGCATCATCATGCAGAGGTGACGAGCCTCGATGACCACACCCACACCCTGCGGATTGATGGCTTCCTGAATCGTGTCGGCGATCTGGCGCGTGAGGCGCTCCTGGACTTGCAGACGACGTGCGAATACTTCAACGAGCCGCGGAATCTTGCTGAGGCCGATGACCTTGCCCTTCGGAATATAGGCAACATGCACCTTGCCGAAGAATGGCAGCATGTGATGTTCGCACAGCGAGAACATCTCAATATCCTTCACAATGACCATCTCGTCGTAATCCACGTCGAACATGGCTCCGCGCAGGATCTTTGCAGGGTCCTCTTGATAGCCCTTGGTAAGGAAGGCCATGGACTTCTCTACGCGCGAGGGGGTCTGCAGCAAACCATCCCTTTCGGGATCTTCGCCCAGGCGGCCCAGGATCTCCCGATACATCTCCTGCGTGCTTACGTTGCTCAGGCCGGCATCGGTTTCAATTGCCCTGCGAATTGATTTGCTTACTGCGATCGGTTGCGCCATTGTTTTTCCTTTTGGCCCCAGGTTATCAGGGCGTCGTTTCACTTATCGAAATTCAATTGCCGCAGAACTGAAAGAAATTATTCTCGGTCTCTTCCACTCGCACACAGTCCAGCTGACCAGTTGGAAGCGTGTCGCTCAGTAATCCATACACTGCTTTACAAAGATTCTCTGTCGTCGGCACTTGATTCACAAAGAGCGGATCGTAGTTCAGGTTTGTATGGTCAAACCGCTCCAGTACAGATGTTTGCACCACTTCATCAAGAGTCGCCATGTTCATAACCATCCCGGTTTCGCTGTCGACGAGGCCGCTTACCAGCACCTCGATTACATAGTTGTGTCCGTGGCCGTGGGGGTTGTTGCACTTGCCGTACGTTGCTCGATTGGCTTCATCGGAAAGGACTTCAGAGTGCAGCCTGTGGCTGGCGCTGAGCATGTATCGGCGGCCGAAATAGGCAGTTTCCATCAGCGTCGTCCCCGATATTCGGCGAAGATTTCGGGCGTTTCATAAATTCGGATGCGGCTCAAGCGGGCTCCGCCGGCCTTATTTACAGGGGCTTCAAGACGTTTCCAAGCGGCAATCGCTATGTTCTCCGTGGTCGGGATTAGTTTTCCGTTTGAGAATTCGGGTACTTCGAGGTTGAGATGGCGATGATCCCAGGCGGCAAGGACCTCGGCTTCAATCACGTCCTTGAGCCATTTGAGGTCCACTACAAAGCCGGTAACGGGATCGGGATCGCCGGAAACGGTGACCTCGAGAGTGTAGTTATGTCCGTGGCCATTCCGGCGAGCGCAGCGGCCGAAGACTTGCTCGTTCTTTTCGGGCGACCAGGTGTCGTTCCAGTAATAGTGCGAAGCCGAAAAGGTGGCTCGTCTTGTGAGTTCGATCATTTGCTCCTCATCTTCATAGATGCCTGGAACTCCGCGAATCTTCAGTTTAGATGTCGCGTTGGCAGACTATCGCACTCGTAATAAGATTGATGGCCCGACTCTGCAGACAGTCATTTCGAGACTGGTGATCTCAGATTTGAATTATCTCGTCTTTCGGTCAAGTTCTTGATTCCATGCGGCTCAGGCTTTTATGGCAGTCCTCTAGCCGCTTGAAAACAAACGAGTTAATTCGTAAAGTCGTCCATAATAAGGATTTACGCGCAATTCCAAGTGTTTTGCACTGTATTTGGTGCAGCGGGTTCGACATTGGGGCGCTGTTGATGCACGGTTCAGCCGGGATAGCTTCTTCCCTTCCAGCTGACCTGGTTCAACACTTTGTGGCTGAACCAGCTGCGATACAAGAGCACCACAAAGAGCGGCAATCCGAGGGGTGAAATGGCGCAATCGACGAAGGGGAAGTTCGATTTTGCGACGCGGGCGTAGAAACGAAACAACGTCCGCAGCCAGAGCAGAAGGAGCACCCAACCGGCGCCGAGCCACTCAAGGGAGCGCGGGCTGAAGCGGGCATTCCAGAGGTGGATCGCAATCCACGGCAGGCCGACGAGCAGCACGACGTCCAGAATTTTCCAAAGACAGGTGGCCAAAGCATTGTTAAACAAGAGCGCGAGGTTTTTAGTCCATCCTTCCATCATTGCGGAGGTTGTGCGGTACATGCGCGCGCTAAGAGCATCGGGGGCGTAGCGAAAGCGGAGACCCACCTTGCGGCGCTTCGCTCGGAACGCTAACTCCACGTCTTCGAGAACGCGATCGGCGACCGCGGCGTGTCCGCCCAGACGGCGATAGGCTTCGCGCTCCACGAGCAGAAACTGGCCGTTAGCTGCGGCTATGCGCTGGTTAGGGTCGGAGACTTTGGATGGCGGGTAGGCCAAGGCGAGTTCAGAGAAGATGAGGGGCATGAGCGTGCGTTGCGCCAGGCCGGTGACGATCTGGCGCGGAGAGTAGCTCAGCATACCCGCCTCGTGACGTGCGGCTTCATGCATGGCGCGGTGCAGATCCCCGGGCTCGTGAATCGTATCCGCGTCGGTAAACAAGATCCAGCGACCTCGAGCCTTGCGGGCGGCGGTCCAGATGGCGTTGTTCTTTCCTGTCCAACCTTTCTCGAGCTTGGCGGCCTGAAGGACTGTGACGCCGGGAAAGCTACGGGCGATTTCGGCGGTCCGGTCCGTCGATTGGTCGTCGACAACGATGAGGTCCCAGTCGCGGCCGAGCTGGAAGAGATTATCGGCCTGTGCGACAAGCGATTGGAGGCAGGCGGCAAGACTCTGCTCTTCATTGCGGGCAGGGATGATGACGGTGAGATCGATGAGCGGGTCGGGTTCCGGCTGATCGAAGACGGTGCCGGCAAGGACGGAGATGGCGAGCGGATCGCCGGGCTCATCGGATAGGCCAAGGACGGGCTTGAACGATCGCGCACTCGGTTCGCGTGGGTCGCGTTTGTCGGTCATGGTGCTTCGGCCTTTCTTTCAGTACCCGTCGCTCCGTATTATAAGTATGTGCGGTTTCCTGGTTTCATTGCCCTTGGCTCCCTCGCTGCACTGACCCTGACCTGTGGCTGCGACCGCGGCGGTATTCCGGCCAACGCTGACAGGCTGGCTCCCGACTTCACGGTGAGCGACGGCGAGAACACGATTCATCTTGCGAACTACCGCGGCAAGGTGGTTCTTCTAAATTTGTGGTGGAGCCAGTGTCCGCCGTGCATCCAGGAGACGCCAGCCCTGGAGCAACTGCACCACGACCGGCCGGATATCGCCATTCTGGCAGTGAGCATCGATACGGACCCGGGATCTTATCGACGTTTCCTGACGCGGTATCACGTGGATGTGGACACGGTGCGCGATCCGGACCAGACGGTGGCGAAGTTGTATGGGACCGATGGCTGGCCGGAGACGTACATCATCGACCGCAAGGGGTACATCCGGCGCAAGGTCGTCGGAGATCCGGACTGGTCGAATCCCGAGATACGCTCGTTTCTGAAAAGTCTTTAAAACTAAAGAACGCTTTCGCTCCGATCTCGGAAAACGATCAGTGAGAGGCGGTAATCCACGCACGCGCCGCATCAGCCTCTGACGTTGGAAATGACTTCAAGTTACCTGGCATAAGGAAGCGGAACATTCGCATTGTCTGATGGAGCCATTCGACATCCGTCACGAGTGCGACACGCTCCCATCGCGAGACGTGTTCGATACCGGTCTTGAAATCTTCCCACACGGCGCCGGGATCGAAGCCGTCGAAATCGCGCGCGGTTTCGTAGTAGAGCCTGATCTTTCCCTGGCGCTGAAGTGCAGCGTTGACGGCTGGAATCAGAACAGAATCGTAATCTTCTTTCGTGACGCGCCCGGTGCAGACAAACGCGAGAACATCTTCAGGAAAGGTCTTCAACTGCTCGATCATTGGACACCCTCCGGCGAGATCGTAGGTTGACGCCGCCGCGCGTGTGAAGTCCAACCCCCGGTTTCTGATATGGCAGGGACCACAAGCGGTTTGCGCCAACCCGTTGATGATTGGATGCCGATTGAAAGGGTTTGGGGAAGCTAGCGCGAGGCCGCCATTCGATTTTGGGCTGGTCCCGTGCGAGAGTAGGAAATAATGGGCGCATGGGGACCGCCGAAGATCGACATATCGCGATCGGATTCGATTTTGGAACTACAAACAGCTCGGTTGCGCTTGTGGATGAGGCGGGACAGGTGGAGCTAGCTTCGTTTCCCCTGGCGGGAGCCGAGACGCCGTCGTTTCGTTCGGTATTGTATTTCGAGCAGTACAAGAACAGGGAAGGCGCCAAACGCACACATTCCCTCACAGGTCCCGCCGCGATCGAACACTATTTGCAGACCGATGAGAAGGGCCGGCTCGTCCAGTCGCTGAAGTCTCATCTTTCGAGCCGGACGCTGACGGGGACGGAGGTCTTTGGCCGGCGTTACAAATTGGAAGAATTGGTCTCGCGGATGCTGAGCGACCTTCGCAAACATGCGGCGCACCAGTTCAAGAGTGACATTCGCCATGCGATGGTGGGCCGGCCGGTACGCTTTGTGGGCGCGGAGACAGAGGAAGACCAGGAATTTGCGGTGTCGCGGTTGCGCGCAGCCTTTGCGCTGGCCGGATTTGAGCACGTGGATTTTGAGATGGAGCCTGTGGCAGCCGCCTACACCTACGAAGCGACGCTTGACCACGATGAACTTCTATTGATTGGCGACTTCGGCGGCGGCACAAGCGACTTTTCACTGCTCCGCGTGGGACCGGAAGTGCGACGCAGAGGCCGGGACCCGAAGGATCTTCTGGGCAACAGCGGAGTCGGGCTTGCAGGCGACGCCTTTGACGCGCGCATTATTCGCAAGCTGATTTCGCCAGCGCTCGGATCGGATTCTGAGGCGCGCTCGCTAAACAAACTTCTTCCCGCTGTGCCGGCATGGATCTATGCGAACCTCGAGCGGTGGCACTACCTCTCATTCCTGCGCACCAATAATGTCCGCGAGATCCTGAAGAGCGCGCGGATCCGAGCGCTTGAGCCCGAGAAGATCGAAGCCCTGATCGCGATTGTGGAAGAGGACCTGGGATATCAACTCCACCAGGCAGTGCAGGAACTGAAGTTCAAGCTGTCGCGCGATCCGGAAGCCGAGTTCCGATTTTGCGGAGGGGGCATGGAGTTGCGGATCCCCGTGACGAGGGCGAGCTTTGAAGCATGGATCGCGGAAGATCTCGAGGCGATTGAGGACGCGGTCGATAGCCTTCTCAAAAACTCTGGCGTGGATGCGAGCGCCGTGGACTGCGTATTCCTTACGGGTGGGACCTCATTTGTGCCGGCAGTGCGGCGGATTTTCGAGAGCCGCTTTGGAGCAACCAGAATTCGTGGTGGAAATGAGTTCACCTCGGTTGCATACGGGTTGGCGCTGCGCGCGACGGAACAGCTGCGCGGCCGTCAAGTTTCCTGATTCGCTTGCGGGCCTCATGGTTCTGCGCAATTGTGTGGTTTTCTGTGAGAATCGGCTTGACATCAAAATTGAATTAGTGTATTAGTCATCTAGTACACTGATTTCTCGCGATGAGCAAAGCTTCCAAGCCGGCGTTTTACTTTCACCTCGACCTGCACAGCGGGATGCCGGTTTACCGGCAGATTGTGGACCAGGCGCGGGGAGCGGTAGCCTCTGGCGCCTTGAGAGCGGGTGACCAATTGCCTACCGTTCGGCAGCTTGCGGTGGACCTCGAAGTCAATCCGAACACCGTGGTGCGCGCATATCGGGAGCTGGAGTATGACGGACTACTCGAGACGCACCAGGGGACGGGTACATTCATCAGCGATCAGAAGATTCCGCGGGCGGGAGACGAGAGGCGGCGGCAGTTGGCGCAGATCGTCTCCGATGCTGTTGCGCGCGCGGGAGCAGCGGGCTTCACGGTGCACGACCTACTGGATCAGTTGCGGTCTGCGGCCAACGAGCCGAACCGCAGGAGATAAGTGATGAACAAGAGAGCAAATCTGCAATACAACCGGGTTGCGGTGACAGCGTTTGTAATTTGCGTGCTGGGCGGGTTCCTTTTGAGCGCGATGACAAAAGGTCCGGCGCCCTTGCTGATCGGGATTTTGGCTGGAGTGTATCTGCTGCATGCGATCAAGGTAATCCGGCAATGGGAGAAGGTGGCCCTGCTGCGCGTAGGGCACTATGTGGGGCTACGCGGGCCGGGAATCTTTTTCATTGTCCCGGTGCTCGAGACGCTGAGTCCTTTTGTGGACCAGCGGGTGAGAGTCACAAGCGTCACAGCGGAGTGCACGCTGACGCGCGATACCGTGCCGGTGGATGTGGACGCCATCGTTTTCTGGCTGGTGTGGAATGCGGAGAAGGCGATTCTGGAAGTGGAGGACTACATGGAGGCGATCACACTGAGCGCGCAAACGGCGCTGCGGGAGTCGATCGGGCGGCACGAACTGGCGCAGATGATTACGGAGCGCGAAACGCTGGGGCGCGAGCTGCAGCGCATTCTGGACGAGAAGACGACTCCATGGGGGATCACGGTGCAGTCAGTGGAGGTGCGGGATGTGACGATTCCGCAGGGGCTGCAAGACGCAATGTCGCGGCAGGCGCAGGCTGAGCGCGAGCGCCAGGCGCGCGTGATTCTGGGAGCCGCGGAAGTGCAGGTTTCCGATCAATTTGCAGAGGCATCGCGTGTTTACAACGACAATCCCGGCGCATTGCATCTGCGCGGAATGAACATGCTGTATGAGGCAATACGGGAAAAAGGCTCGATGGTGATCGTGCCGTCGTCGGCCGTGGAGACGATGGGTCTGGGTGGGTCGCTGGCGACGGCGACGCTTGCGAAACAGATCCAGACAAGCTAGAAGACAACTGACAAGGAGGTCAATGCGATGGATATACGCATGGGCGGAGTTGTGTGCGTTGGAATGATCATGATGTGCTGCGCGGCGGCACAATCGAACTCGGACGCCGCCTGGGTGGGCGTGTGGCAAGGCCAGTTCGATGGCCTGCCGGGAGTTGAGGTTGTCATTAATGATGAAGGTGGGCAATTGCATGGAGCGGTGCTCTTCTACCTTCACATTCGGCCGAACGCGAAATCGCCCTATACGTCGACGCCAGGGCTGCCGGAGCCGCTGTTCGATTTGAAGATGGAGGGGCAGACGCTGAAGTTTGAAGTCAGCCATCGGCGTGCGCATCCGCCGCAAACGTTGCATGACCCGCCGGTGGCTTTCGATCTAAAGTTGATCGGGCCGGACAAGGCCGAACTTGTGAATGAGACGGAAGGAGGCGGGCCCGCGCTGATTTTGACGCGGAAAGACTATTGAAAGCGCCGGCTGCGGTCGTCGCTGTGATCGCCCTTACACGCAGTGTGCGGCGCCAAGCTGCTATGCTTTTTCTATGACGACGGTGGACATTGTGCTTCGCTACGCAACGGCGCCGACCGAGACGACAACATTTGCCCTGGCGAATATGCGCGACGTTTACGGGATTCGCCGGCTCCGCTTCGATCGGGAAGCGCATACCCTTCGGGTGGAATATGACGCGACTCGGCTGAACGCGGCGGCGGTGATCCAGCTGGTGCGAAGCGCCGGTTTGCAGGTGTCTGAAGAGGTGCAGGTTGCGCTTCCTCCGCCGGCGGCCGAGCCTGCTCCGGTGGCCTGATGGTCACGTTGCAACCCCGCGTAAACCCTGATAATCTGACTGTGGTTTCGTTCGAAGCCACATGTGTGCGCCCGTAGCTCAGCTGGATAGAGCGACTGACTACGAATCAGTAGGTCGGGAGTTCGAATCTCTCCGGGCGCACCATATTCCCCAGTACATTCGAGAAGTCGAAAGCGCAGTTCGTCTGTGGAACTCGCTGTATTTCTTTCGCAGCGATGCTCAGAGGGCTTCGGGGCCCCCGATTTTGTGGAGGAATCGCTCGACCGACTTCCGGTCGATTGCTTCTCCAGCCATGATTCCGTAGCTGTCGACGTCTTCGTAGTCGGAGAGGACGAAGTTGAAGCCGGCACCGTTTTCTCCCCAGCGCACCACTTCAGACAGCAAGCAAATGGAGCTGTCGGAATGATGGATTCTGCCGTCCTGTTGCTGAAGCGTCATCTGGATTAACGTGCCCGGCGCCCAACGCTCCCGGGTAAGGAGAAAGAGTCCGGTGGCACTGATATCGCCGACTTGATAGGAGTAGGGAGCGCCTCCTGTCCAGTAGTAGGCAACGAGTCCAGGGGTTGGGAACCGTTTTGCCCGACGCTGGTTGACTTCAGGGAACAGCCAGCGAAGAAATTTGACGGTCACCCGATCGGACTGCTGCTGTTCTGGCTCCTGGCGAGGAGTGGGGAGAGCGGTTTGGATGCGACTTGCAGAAACTGGACGCGCCTGGGCTGGCGGACGCGCCTGGGTTGCCGGATGCGCCTGCGGGATGGGACGCGGCGGGGGCTGCATCGAGGTGACGTTGGGACGAAGCCACTTGGCATCCCACTCGGCGCTCGGGTCTGGAACAGCGCGCGGGCCATTGGAGCCGCGATCGGCGGGCTCAGGGACGACTGAAATGGATAATTTGTCGCGGTCCATCGGCATCCCTTTCGGATCGAGTCGTCTGCGGCGCACACGATTTCCGTGATGCGAGATTCTGTTCCTGACACCGGAATATCACGAAGCTTTTTCACGTTCAACTGAAAACAGTTAAAGGCAGATGACCAATGTGCAGGTTTGGGAGGTGGTAAGGTGGGACTTTCGTGCTTTTCGCGGTGCGAAAGGCTCGGTTGGAGGTGCGGAGAGGGGTTTCGGAGTGTGTGCACAGTATGGGAATAGGCGGCGCTTCGGCCGAAAAGAGGCCTTTGAGAGATACAATCCGAAGAAACAGCACTGAACATGGAAACTCCCGGAAGGCCTTCTATATGATTGAGATCAACCGGCCCGCCTCGCCACTCCAAGTTGCAATCGTGATGCCAATTCGTGACGACTGGACCTCGGCTGCGGAACTTCTTCGCCTTCTGGATCAGGCGATTTCATCCTTTCCATGCGTTGTTGATGTTTTGATGGTGGACGATGGATCGATTCAGGACTTCCAGTCGGCCGAGTTCCAGTCCCGGTTTGCCAGGCTGAGAAGCATCCGGATCCTGCGGCTGCGCCGAAACCTCGGCCACCAGCGAGCCATCGCCATGGGCCTCGTTTATGTCGAAAAGTCCGTGGCCTGCGACGCTGTCATTGTTATGGATGGCGATGGAGAAGATACTCCGCAAGGCGCATTGGAACTCCTCCGCTCCTATACGGGTACATCCGCCGTTTTTGCCGAACGAATTCGCCGCACGGAGTCGGTAACTTTCCGTCTCTTCTACCTGCTTTACAAGCTTCTGCACCGAATGCTTACCGGAATCAGCGTGCGAGTGGGCAATTTCAGCATTTTGCCCTCACGCTACTTGGGTACGTTAGTGGCCATGTCTGAGCTTTGGAATCACTATGCGGCAGCCGTGTTTCGTTCCGGCCTGCCAACCTCTATGACCCCAATTCCGCGAGGCCATAGAATATCTGGAAGCTCCAGGATGAATTTCGTATCGCTTTGCGCACACGGGTTGAGCGCAATTTCGGTTTTCGGAGATATTGTTGGCGTGCGCTTGCTGATCGCCTCCATGACCGGTTCGCTGTTGGCTGCGCTCGGCATTCTTACCGTCATCGGAATTCGCATCTTTACAGCCCGCGCCATTCCTGGATGGGCCACCTACTCGATCGGAATCCTGGCCATCATTTTCATTCAATTCATCACCATTGCAACCAGCTTCACCTTTACGGTACTGTCCAACCGAATCAATCTCAGCTTCGTGCCAATCCGAGACTACGAATTGTTTGTGCTCGATTCCCTGGAGGTCTACGGAAATGAATGATTTCCAATACGTGGGCTCAGAACTTGTTTTGTTTGCGGCTGTCCACAATTGGAAGTCTTATTGGTCACGACAACTCCAGCCGTATATCTCTGGCGACGTTCTTGAGGTGGGTGCCGGCATCGGATCCAACACGCCGTTTCTTGATTGGGGCGGGAATGGGAGATGGATTTGCCTCGAACCGGACGCGCGCCTGACTGCCCAGTTGAGCGAGAGACTCGCACAAGCAAACAATGGGCGCTCCTACGAGTCAATATGCGGAACGATACTCAGTCTCGGAGAAGGCCCGCAGTTCGACACCATCATCTACATCGATGTTTTGGAACATATTGAAGATGATCGCGGAGAATTGGAAAGGGCCGCATCTCTGCTTCGCACAGGCGGAAGAATTCTTGTCCTCTCCCCTGCGCACCAGAGGCTATTCACTCCGTTCGATGCCGCAATCGGTCACTTCCGCCGGTACAACCGCACCATGCTGCAAAGCATTTCTCCGGCCAGTCTGCGCCTGGAGCGGATCATCTATCTGGACTCCGCAGGCCTCCTACTTTCTACCGCAAACTTGCTGCTCCTGCGTCAATCCATGCCGACAAAGAGGCAGTTGCGTGTCTGGGATAACCTGGTGATCCCGGTCTCGCGAATCCTCGATAAATGCCTCTTCCACTCCGTAGGCAAAACGATTGTCGGAATCTGGCGGCACGACAAAGTGTCAACTGCCCTTCCAGGTCCGGCTCTGGCCACCCTGATTCGGTAGCTTCAAGGATGCGCGGACGACTGCCGGAAAGTATTCACGATGTAGATGTTTACGATTCTGGCGCGCAGCCAATCACGATAAGGAATGAGCGCGAAGCCTGAATTGCCCCCGCAAGCCGCCGAATCAAAGGACAATGCATAGCCGGGGACGATTACAGGGGTCCGGGCCCGAAATGCCGGCTCACATCCTTTCGGAAATACGGAGCCCTTATACACGAAGACTACGCCCGGAACATGCACACGGGGATCGTTCATATAGCCAAAGGCTTCAATCTGGGCCATCCCATTGTGTTCAAATCCGCCGTCGATTGAAGCATCGGGAACGCCGGCCTCGCGCAACTCAGCAATGGCCGCCGCTTTCGCGCGATACAAGCTAAATGCATCGTGGGTTCCGGCGACGGCATACATTCCAAAAAGTACGGTAAGGACTATGCTGACGGTGGGAAGGTTCTCCTGCACCCGATCCTGAAATAGCCGCACAATCACAAGCATCCCAATCAAGAGCAACGGCAATAGATATCGATCCGTCAGGCGACCCCAGATTGAGATGGACCGTGGCACAAGCAGAGCGAAATAAGCGAGGACGAACGGAACAACGAGGACCAGTAGATTATGCATGGAGATTCTCGATTGCCCTCGAGAATTTGCAGAAGACCTGCTTCCAAATCGCAAAAATGCAAAGAAGATGACAATGGCTGCCAACACAGTCGCGGTAAGAACGAAGCGGATACCGTTCCCCAGAACAATTGGCCGTGTACCCTGGATCAGCATACCGTCAACCATTCCGTACCGCGTCACGTAATTTCCCGCGTACGGCGCCAGCATCGCGGCAAAGCTACCAGGATCAAGCAGCAGCAGCAAGAATCCGATTATCAGGCACAGCACTCCGCCCAGAATCAGAAAGCCGGAAATGCGCCGATCGCGCAGTGAAATTCCGCATCCAAGCGCGAGCAATATGGGCAGCAGGAACATGACTCCGGCAAAGATGAAACCCACAAACTGCACCGCCGCCTGATACAGAACTGCTCCTTCGATTGTTCTTCCCGGCAAGAGCGACTCAACCAGCGAGTAAGGCTGCCGCTGAAACCACTGAAGCGAGCCGTAGATGAAGATTACGGAGATTCCGTAAAGCAACGCACCGGCAACGAGTACGTGCCGGCGCCTGCGCAAGAGCCATACGACGCTGGGAACCATGACCAGCACGCCTAGCCATGCGATCTGGCGGATCGTTCCCCCGACTGCATTCGACAGCGCTGCGAAAGTAATCCAGCCAAGTGCGGCCAGGTCTGTTTCAGCCTGCAGCGCCCGTAGGCAGGCATAGAGGCAAAGTATGATGCAGAATAGTCCGTCAACATCGCTCATGAAACTGAGCGCAAGTGGAAGAAAGAGCGGGCTAAGTACCAGGGCAATCGTGGCGACGCTGGCATTGCGGGAATTCACTCCGGCACGGACCAGGGTGCGATGCGCCATAAAGGTGGTGCCCAATGCGACCAAGATCGTGGAAGCGCGAACTGCGGTAAACGAAGAGCCGAACAACTTGATGAACAGAGCACCAAGATAGAGTTGCGAGCCGAGCATCGCGGTGGCCCAACCGTTGTACACGATGTGCCCGGTCGCCGCGAGAACCTGGGCAGATTTGATATACGACCAGTCGTCGATCATCCCGATCTCGGCCACCGGGTGTGTAGCTAACACACAAAGCAAGAATACTAAGACGCCGGCCAAACCGAGGAGCCGCGACTTCCAGGTTGCGTTCACGCGAAATCTTCGATTCATTGACTTAAAGGACTGTGGAATCAAGCTGATTGGGTCCGACGGCGTTGCGATTTACGCTAATTCTACACTGCCCTACTGGCTGACTCGCCCACGGAAGCAGGCTCACCTGTGAACTTTCATCTCGCGCAGTTCGCTGGTTCGCCACGCATAGGTGCGGCGTACCTCAACGATTGCCCTGAACCAGAGGTCTGAACCGTTCACCAATGTCGGATACTGGCCATCCCCAAGAAACCCATCCGTACGTTGTCCTCCACCACCTCGGCAGCTTACCCTGCGCGCACGGCATTGCATGCTAAGAATTCATGGCGACGAGAGACTCCTTGATCGTGGGGGTTGCTCCTGCCGCAACGTCGCGCCGTCGCAATTGATGAAACGTCGAGAGCACGGAATTGGCCTGAGCGAGCACAGTAATGCGTTCCACGTAAGCAGAAAGCTTTGCTCCAGGCAACGCAAAGAGGGCGACGTCCTTTGTGAGGACATCGAGGTAGGCCCGGGCGCCGCAACAGCCGAGACTGAGGGCTGCGCGGCCCGTGTTCATGACCTGCGGAATGATGGCACAGGCGGGCCGACCCATGGCGGGAGCATTCTGCTGTTCGACCTGTTGAACAGCTTCGCTCAGGATGAGGGTCTGGCTGGCATCAACGACCAATAAGACGACATCCGGACTGAGAGGCGATTGCGCGAGCGGCCCGTAGATGACGTGCTTTGGTTGCGCGGCCAGAACGGGAATGAGAGGAAGGTCCTGCGCCGTAAGGTAGCCGAGATCGCGGAAGACGCCGAGGGCATCCTCAAGATCAATTCGCTGCGCCGGAGCGAGGTCAAGATTATGTGTATAGACGCCAATCGCGCAGAGCGCGTGATCGATCGCTGAAGTCGCGAAGGTACTGGTGGCGGCATCCTGCCAGAAGCGGCATCCTGCAGGAACCTTGCCTGTATGCAGGCGGATAGATGCCGGGACAACGTCGGCGAAGCTGATAGCCACCGGGGGCTGTGCGAGATTCAAGCTGGCGGTTAGACTCTCAGCTAACTGGGAATAGCAGTTCTCCATGGGATTTGACCTCGTTTTAAACATATCTGCAGTAAGGAGTTACTTCGGACTCGATGACTCACGGTGTGATATCGCCTGAGGGAGATGGAAACAGGCCGCAGGTTAAGACCAACCGATCGACGCAACGTCGAAACGAGATCAGCTCGCCGCCTCTTCCGCCGTGAAGCCCAGTTCGGAAATATAGGATCGCAGCGCGCTTTTGCTGACCATACGCGGATGGAACCGGATTGCAACCGAAGCGGAGGGATAGCTGGCCTGAGCAGAAACAACGCCCTTCTGTTGTCGGAGCATCGTTTCGAGTCCGACCGCGCACGTGATGCAGGTGAATCCCTTGACGTGCCACGCGACGCTCTCCGTATCGCTCGCGTCATGCTTGCCGTCGGCTTGATGTTTCTCGAGAGCTTGCAGTCCGCCAAGGGACGCGACGGTGGTAGCCCCAGTGAGGGCTGCGATCTGAAGGAATTGTCGGCGAATCATGATTCCCTTTCTTGAAAGCGGTATCTGAGATCACTTGGCGACTGCGTCGCCAGGTTCGTATTTCCAGGATGTCTCAATCGTGGCATGATCGGCGAAGCGAAGGTCTGTGTAAGCGGTGAAGGGGATCCTTTCCTTCAGTACGCCCGTCTGGATCATCATGTCGCGTACTTCATCGAAGTCGGCTTTCTCCGGCTCCAGGAGGTTGTAACGGATGCGGGCCATAGGCTTGGTGAGCGCCCAGCGGAGCAGTTCGGGTTTCTGGTGGTAGTAGTAGCGGCCAACAAAGTCGGCCGCGTCCACGCGGTGCGACCTGCTCTGGTCAAGCCAGAGGCCGGAGCGAGCGATGCCGTCGACCAGCACCTGTACCACTCCGGGTCGATCCTTTATAAGGTCACTGCGAACGACGAGGATGCAGGACATGTAATTTGGCCAGTACTTATCGGCGTAGAACAGGATGCTGCCGTAGCCACCCATTTCGGCCTGTGACGGAAACGGCTCGCCCATGACGAAGGCATCAATCGCTCCTGCCTCGAGGGCACCGGAGACATCCGGTGGCGCCATTTCGACCATCCTGATTGAATCTGGCGCCATTCCATAGGCCTGCATGGCACGGAACAGCAGGAGTCGCTCGTCAGAAAACCTGCTGGGGATGGCGATGGTTTTCCCTCGCAGCTGGCCGAAGTTTTTAATAGGGCCATCTTTGCGCACCACAACCGCACTCCCGTTACGGTGGCCGAGATAAACAACCTTGATCGGCACGCCCTGTGAGGCGAGCGCGATGGCCATGGGAGCCACGATGAAGGCGGCCTGAATCTTGTTGGAGATGAGCGCCTCCTTCAATTCTGGAAAGCCCTGAAACATGCGCGGCAGATACATTTCGCCGCTCTCTGAGTATTTCGAGATGTAGTCGGTTACCGGGCAGGTCAACTGGCAGGTGACGGGGATGTAACCGACGACAATTTTGCGCTTCGCCGGAGGAAGGTAATCATTGAACACGGAAACCCAGTTGACGTTGAGCCAGCCATGCAGTCCTGTAACGAGCACGAGCCAGACGAGAGAGGAGGAGATGATTTTGGCCTTCAGGCTCCACGCTTCGATGCGCACAATGTTTCTAAGACTCATTGCGGAACCCCCAGCGAACAGGTTTCATAGATTCAACGCGGCGAAACAACAGATCGAGCATCAGACCGATGACGCCGATGAGGAGCATTGCTCCAACGACGAGGTCGTACCGCTTGCCAGAGTTACGGGAATCGATAATGAGGAACCCGAGGCCCGAATTCACGGCGATCATTTCTCCAGCGACGACAACCAGCCAGCCGATGCCGAGTGCGATTCGGAGGCCAACAAGGATTTGGGGGAGGGCGGCGGGAAAGACCACGCGGGCCAGAAGCTGCGGCGGAGTGAACCCGAAGTTGCTGCCGGCGCGACGATAGATAAGCGGGACGTTCGCAACTGAGTCAACGCACGTGACGAGTATTGGAAAGAATGCTCCGAGAAACACGAGGAAGACGGCGGCGTAGTCGCCGACGCCGAAGAAAATGATGGCGACGGGGATCCAGGCGATCGGGCTTATGGGCCGAAGAATTTGAATGAGTGGATTGACGACCTGGTTGACGGCCGGATACCAGCCGAACAGGAGCCCAAGCGGTACACCGAGAAAGACTGCAGCAAAGTAGCCGATAGCGACCCTTCGCAGGGAGTCGACGATATCGCGATAGAGCACCCCTTCATGAACAAGCTCGGCGAGGCCTCTCTCCACCTCGCGCGGCGAGGGAAAGATCTTTGTTCCCGACCAACGAACGGCAAAATGCCAGAAGGCGAGGAAGAGCGCTGTAGCCAGGATCGGCCATACGTAGCGTTCCCAGTTACCAGGTTGGCCCTGTGCCCTCATAGATTGTGAGCCAGTCCGATCTGGCTAAGAATGCCGTCTCGAAGTTCAAGGTAGCGAGGTGAGCTGATGTCGCGGGGATGGGGAATGTCTATCGGGACGATCTGTTGGATGCGGCCGGGACGCGCGCTCATAACCACAACCCGGTCGGCCAGCTGGACTGCCTCATCGATGTCATGGGTAACGAAGAGGACCGTCTTGCGCTCAGCTTGCCAGATCCGCAGCAATTCCCCCCGCATCACCATGCGGGTAATGGAATCGAGCGCACCGAAGGGCTCGTCGAGAAAAAGAACATCGGGATTGACGGCCAGCGCGCGGGCGACTTCGACGCGCTGCTTCATGCCGCCTGAGAGCTCGTGCGGATAGGACTTCTCAAAGCCTTCCAATCCGACCATTTTTATGTAGTGACGGATGCGCTGGATGCGCTCGGTCCGCGATAGTCTGGCGAGACCGAATCCGATGTTGCCTTCGACCGTAAGCCAGGGGAAGACGCCGCGCTCCTGGAAGACGAAGATGCGTCGCGGATCGGGGCCGCGCACCGCTTCGCCGTCGATAAGAATCTCGCCTCCAGTGGGCATGAGAAAGCCCGCGATCGCACTGAGGAGGGTGGATTTGCCGCAACCGGAGGGACCCAGCAGGCAGACGAATTCGCCGTCGCCGAACTCGAGATTGATGTTTTCGAGCACGGACATGCTCTTTCCGTCCCTGGCGAAAGCCATGCTGACATTCTCGGTCCGCAGCTTGACTTGGGCGCGCGATGCGGCTGTTTCAGTTTCGAAGATCGGATTCGCAGACATTATTCTTTCTCCACATATCCCCAGCGCAACGGCCTGGCCCGTTCGAGAGACCGCACGCCGGTATCGAGCAGAAGGCCCACTACGCCGATGACGACCATGCCCGCGAGAACGAGATCATAGCGATTGCCTGCATTGCGGGCATCGACAATGAGGAAGCCGAGCCCCGAATTGACTGCGATCATTTCAGCAGCCACAACCACCAGCCATGCGACGCCAAGAGTGATGCGCAGACCTGTCATCAAGCGGGGAACGATGGCCGGATAAAGAATTCTTCTCATCAGCGCGACAGGTCCGAGACCAAAGTTGCGTCCGGCGTTGACATAGACCGCGGGCACGCTTTGCACTGCGTTGATGACGGCGATCAGCAGGGGCAAAAAGCAGCCGACAAAGATGAGAAAGACCGCAGCGAGATCACCGACGCCGAACCAAAGGATAGCGATCGGAATCCAGGCCAAGGGGGAAATGGGACGAAGGATCTGGAGAATCGGGTTGAGCGCCATCTCTGTGCGGCGAAACCAGCCAATAATCAGGCCCAGAGGAATTGCGACAACAACAGCGAGAAAGAATCCCCAAGTGACCCGAAAGAGAGAAGCTACTGTGTATTTGACGATCAGACCGTGCTCTACCAAATATGCGATGCCCTGACCAGTTTTCCACGGACCAGGCAGGAGCTGATGAGGGTGCAGGAAGACAGCGAGCTGCCATGCTCCCAAGAGCACAAAAATAAAGAGAACTGGTCGCAGCCACAAATGCTGCTTCATTCAGGAACTCCCATTCTCTTGAGAATCATGCCCGCCTCACTCAGGTGTCGCGTGAACGTGTGATCTTGATCACAGGCAGTCTAGACGCGACATGCTTACTTGCGCGTCCACCAAAAGTTTGAGTCCGCGGCTAAACGGTGATGCAGTTGTCATAGCCTTCTGCCTGTAAGAGGGCAAATTGCAGCCACCATGGATGCAACAATCAAGATCCCAATCCAGCCGTCGGGCCAAGTGCGCGCCTCCGCCGAAAGATTGAGTTGAATCTCCACCCGTCCGACGAGGACGCGCCACTTGCGTAACTGCTAGAGTGGAGGGCGGTCCGCTTTCCCCAACAACTGGCAATTTCCTTTCTAGAGGAGATCCAGTGGCGAGGGGCATCGGAGAGGAGAGTTCTGCTCGTCCTGAGCTACCGCGTAAACACCTTGATGCGATATGTTTAAGCGAGCCGCGATGAGGACAAATCAACTCCGTTGCGTGGGTGTCCTTCCACCGTGAATTGATCTTCAAGTTTTAAGATCTGAAGAGATTCTTCCCCATTTGTGAACAGACGTTCCAATCTTCGAACTACGGCCGAAGCGAATTTCCTGAATATAGGACTGGCAATACTTGCGTCCGCCGGGCATCAGGGAAATCTGCGCGCCATTTCGCACTCGATCAAGAAGCGCGTATGCAACGCAGTGCATCGAATCCCGACTCCTGCTTCATTGCTTCTCGCCATCATGATCTTGCTTCTTAGTGGATGTCGCTCGCACAGCGGCCTGCCCGACCCGTCCTCTGAAGCCTACAAACAATTCGTTTCAACCTTTTATATCGGCCTCTCGGCTCTTCAGGTCGGCAACGACGTTCTTGCCGACAGCAGTCTCCACCAAGCTACGCAGAGTGCTCCCGGCGAGCCTGCCGCCTGGGCCGACTGGGGAATCCTTGCCTTGCGCCAACGCAACTTCGATCCGGCCGCAGAGCGTTTCAATCGCGCTCTCAAGCTCGTTCCGCACAACAGCAGGATCTACTTTCTTCTCGGCCTCCTCAACAGTGCCCGCGGCGACTCCCAGGCGGCCATTGATGACTACCGAAGGGCGGTAAGTCTCGACCCCAAAGATCCCCGCGCACTCTATGCCCTCGCGCTTGCCATCGAGCGTCAAGGCGGCGCGGGCAGCGAGGATCAGTTTCAGGATCTTATCCAGCAGGTTCTCGCGACCCGACCCGATAATCTCGCCGCGCTCGTCGAATTAAGCCGCATCTCCGCCAAACGTGGAGACTTCAACACGCTCCGCTCTGCCATCCAGCGAATCGCCGCCCAGAGCTCTGCGTGGTCACCTGAAGTCAGGCAGCAACTCACCGCACTCGAAACCGCAGCTTCGGGTCCTCAGCCCAGTGCGGCCGCCTTGCGCAGTGTCTTTCTGCGCAATGTACTCATGCGCGTCCCCGCCTTCCGCAACAGCCTGGCCGAAATCAGACCCGCGGAGGGTGACGAAGCTCAACCATTCACACAGTTCCTGCTTCTTCCCTCTCCACCGTCGACGCCGGCACCTGCCGACACTGAGGTCACATTCAATACGCAGACCATACCTGCATTGGGAAGCGGCCAGTGGGACTGGATTGGCTCGCTATCCCTATCCGGAGAAGGCGCGCCTACGGTTGCTGTTGCGAATGCTCATCAAGTGCGGCTGGCCACCGGAGCGACCTTTCCGTTTCCGGGTGGATCTCTTGCCATCGCGCCCACGCCGGAAGGCATAGCGCCCGCCGACATCAACTACGATTTCAAAACCGATCTCGTTCTTGCCGGAGCCGGCGGCGTTCGCCTGATGGTGCAGGAGAGTTCCACAGCCTTCACCGACATAACTGCGAAGACCAAGCTACCGCGATCCATCCTCAACGCCGCATATTCCGGCGCGTGGGCCGTCGATATCGAAGCCGACGGTGATCTCGACATCGTTCTGGGGCAGACCTCCGGCCTCCCTACTGTGCTACGCAACAACGGAGACGGAACGTTTTCTCCCATCCATCCTTTCGCGGGAATCTCCGGTATACGCCAGTTTGTCTGGGCGGACCTCAATGGCGACGGCATCCCCGACGCCGCGTTGCTCGACGGTGCGGGGCATTTGCATGTTTTTTTCAATCAGCGTTCCGGACGCTTCACTGAAGTGTCTGTGCCCTCCGAATTTGCTTCGCTCAAGGCGATTACGGCAGCAGACGTGAACAGCGATGGACTGCTCGATCTCGTGAATGTTTTGCCCGGCGGCGCCATCGCACGGCTTTGGTACGCAACCAACGGAAAGGGCTGGGTATCCGCACATCTCGCCGATGTTCCTAATCCGTCCGCCACGCTGAACGGTGAGGTCCGGCTTCATGCCGCCGACGTTGACAATAACGGAGCCATCGATCTTGTGCTCGGACGAGTTTCGCCATCCCAATCCGGACAGGCAGGCGCTTTCGTTTGGCTCGCTGACCCATCGGGGAAATTCAACCTGATCAATCAGCCTGTTGGGCCGCCCGAGATCTTCGATCTCGCCGACGTTCGCGACGATGGACGGCTCGCATTGCTCGGTCTCACTTCAGACCGCCAGCCGCGGGAAGGCCTGAACCGGGGCACGAAGAATTACCATTGGCAGACCCTTCGTCCGCGCGCCAAACAGGCCACTGGCGATCAGCGTGTGAACTCGTTCGGTATCGGCGGCGAAGTAGAAATTCGCTCCGCACTACTCACGCAGAAGCTTCCCATTACCGGCCCCCAGCTACACTTCGGGCTCGGCTCGCATACTCAAACCGATGTGGCCCGCATCGTCTGGCCCAACGGGACTGTAAGCGCCGAGTTCGCTCTCCGTGCCGACCAGGAGGTACTCACCGAGCAGCGACTCAAAGGCTCATGTCCATTCCTCTTCGCATGGAACGGCAACAAAATGAACTTCGTGATGGACACCGTTCCGTGGGGTTCGGCCATAGGTCTTCGCATCAACAACATTGGCACCGCTGCCATTGGTGCTACCACCGAGTGGTACAAGATTCCCGGCGACCAGATGGTTCCGCGGAATGGCTTTTATGACATGCGCATCACGGGTGAGCTGTGGGAGACCTACTACTACGATTCTCTCTCGCTCATGGTCGTGGATCATCCGAAAGGCACCGCGATCTTCACCGATGAACGCTTTGCCGTTCCGCCCGTCAAGCTTGCGATCACTGCGACCGGCATGCCACACGCGATTGCGAGGGCCATAGACGACAACGGGAATGATGTAACGGAGACCCTGCGCTCGCTCGACGGTAAGTACGTCGACAACTTTGGCCTGGGTCAATACCAGGGAGTGACGCGCGACCATTTCGTCGAGGTTGATCTTGGTCCCGGTGTTCCTGAGTCTGGACCGCTCTATCTGGTCGCCAAAGGGTGGCTGCATCCCTCGGACTCGACCATTAATGTAGCGATGGGGCAAGGACATCATGAGCCGCCGAAACCGTTAAGCCTCTCTGTGCAGGGCGCACGCGGTGCGTGGCACGTCGTCAAATCGAATCTCGGGTTTCCTGCCGGGCGCAATAAGACATGCATCATTGACCTCACCGGCGTCTTCCACGCTGGCGAGCCGAGGCGTTTCCGTCTCAGTACCAACCTGGAGGTCTACTGGGATCAGATCGAGTGGGCCAAGGGCCTGCCCGACACGCCAATGCAGATCACGCATCTCGCGCCAAACTACGCGGATTTGCGCTATCGCGGCTACTCCACGATTCATAAGGCCGGCGAGTCATCACCGGAAATCCCCGACTACAACCACTTGATGGCCAGCACGCAGATCTGGCGCGACCTGACGGGTTACTACACGCGCTTTGGAGATGTCCGCCCATTGCTCAGCAAGGTCGATGACCGCTACGTCATCATGAATGCCGGAGACGAGCTGGCGCTGCGTTTTCCAGTAGCTGCGCCTCCTCCTCCCGGCTGGGTGCGCGATTACGTTCTCGAAGGCGACGGGTGGGTCAAGGACGGTGACTACAACTCGGTAGATTCGGCGACGGTTCGTCCGCTGCCCTACCACGCTCGCCGCATCTACGACACGCCGCCCCAGCCCCTGGAAGACGAATGGGTCTATCGTCACCATCCGGAGGATTGGCAGACCTATCAGACGCGTTACGTCGCGTCTGACTATTTTGAGAAAGTATTGCGGAGCTCACCTAGCCAATGAAACGCGGGCCGGTCGCACGAGTCATTCTTTATCTGTTCTTTGCCGGACTGATCGCGGTCCCGCTGGTCCTGACCCGGAGAGCATCCAAGCGCGAGGCCGAGGCCGCGGGAGGCGGCGCAAACGCCGCACTCAGACGCTATGGCTTTTTTCTGACAGAGGACTCTCAAAAAGCCGGAGTCAACTTCATCCATCAGGCCCCGGTACTTGACTCCCGGCTCGCCCCCATCATGCCGGAGGTTGCCTCGATGGGCGCGTCCGTTTCGATTGTGGACTACAACCGCGATGGCTGGCCTGACCTCTACGTGACCAACAGCCGCGAGGGCAGCATGAATGCTCTCTACCGCAACAATCACGACGGAACGTTCACCGACGTTGCTCCTCAACTGGGCATCGCCAATGTCAATCAGGCGGGAACCGGTGTTTCCATGGGTGCAGTGTGGGGAGACTTCGACAACGACGGTTACCCCGATCTGTTCCTCATCAAGTGGGGTAAACCCATGCTGTTCCACAACGACCAGGGACACGGCTTTACCGATGTCTCTGCGCAAGCGGGACTTCCGCGATGGATGAATGCCAACACTGCGCTCTGGTTCGACTATGACGGAGATGGCAAGCTCGATCTTTTTGTCGGCGGCTACTACAACGAGGACATCGATCTATGGCATTTGAAGACCACCAGGATCATGCCCGACAGCTTCGAGTATGCACAGAATGGTGGCCGCAAATATCTGTTTCATAATCTCGGCAATGGCAAGTTCGAAGAAGTCAGCGAGAAGCTCGGCATCAAGAGCCGCCGCTGGGCGCTTGCCTCCGGGGCAGCCGACCTCACTGGAAGTGGCCACCCCGACTTATTCATCGCCAACGATTATGGCGTCTCCGAGATGTATGTCAACGATGGCAAGCGCTTCCGCGAAGTGGGGAAAGAGGTCGGCGTCGGTTTCTCGCCCAAGAGCGGCATGAACGTCGCCTTTGGCGACATCTTCAACCAGAATAGATACGCTATCTACGTCTCCAATATCTCCGAGGCCGGAGTCCTGATTCAAGGCAACAATCTCTGGGTTCCGCAGGAGGGGACTTCCGGTAATTCTCTGCACTATTCCAATATGGCAAATGCGCTCGGCGTCGAACTGGGCGGTTGGAGCTTCGGCGCGCAGTTCGGCGATTTGAATAACGATGGCAACGTCGATCTCTTCCTTACCAACGGCTACATCTCGCTCGATCGCTATCGGAGCTACTGGTACGATTTTGCCAAGGTGGCCACCGGCAACAGCACCATTATCGGAGACGCCAGGAACTGGCCGGCCTTCGACGGGCGCAGCCTCTCTGGCTATCAGCAAAAGCGCGTCTGGGTTAACGACGGAGCGGGACAGTTCGAGGATGTCGCCCGCAACGTTGGCGTGTCGGACACGCACGACGGACGAGCCGTCGCTGTTGGAGATCTTTGGAACAACGGAGCACTCGAGGTAGTTGTCGCCAACCAGAGCGGTCCGCTGCTTATCTACAAGAACCATGTCGACCCGGCTGAAAAGTGGATCGAATTCCAGCTCGAAGGCACCAAGAGCAACCGCGATGCCATTGGCGCTGAGGTTACGCTGTTCTGGAATGGAAAGGAACAGCTTCAGCAGGTGGCCGCTGGCACCGGGTTTGCCGCCGAGAATGATCTCCGCTTGCATTTCGGCCTGGGCAAAGAGCCACATATAGAGAAAGCAGTCATCCACTGGCCATCGGGAACCATCCAGACGCTCGATCACCTCATGCCAGATCGGCTGTATCAGATCAAGGAGCCGCAATGAGCCAGCCCATCGCCATCCCCGTGTCGAACCCGCCCCGGACACCGCAATGGAAAAAATGGGTCTCGCTCGACAACCGCTACGTACCGCCGCTATTCATCACGCTTATTCTGCTGGCCGGCCAATTCTCTTACGGAATACTGGAGAGCTATGAGCGGACGTTGCTTGCTATCGGTACATCCATCGCCATGGAGCTGATTCTCGGGCGTATTTTTCTAGGTAAATGGTTGAACCTGGCCAGCGCCTACATCACCGGCATCAGTGTTGGAATCCTTCTGCGTTCTCCCGCTTTCTGGCCCTTCGCTGTCGCAGCCGCGCTCGCGATTACTTCGAAGTATGTGCTGCGCTACAAGGGCCGTCATCTTTGGAACCCTTCCAACTTCGGTATTAGCGTAGTGCTCTTTTTGCTGCCTGCCAGCGTAGCGATGCTCAGCATCCAATGGGGTAACAACATGGCCTCAATGGCGGTGATCTGGGTGCTTGGCTCGATCATCATCTGGCGGCTGCACCGCTTTCACATCAGCGCGACCTATGTCATCTCGTTCCTGGTACTGGCAGTCGTTCGCTCCTGGATCATTCACGAGCCCTGGCTCTCCGAGGTATCTCCCATCACGGGCCCCGAGTATCAGCTCTTCATCTTCTTCATGATTACGGATCCCAAGACCACCGTGCGTTCCAAAAAGGGTCAGTGCATCGTGGCCTTTCTCGTTGCGCTTCTGGAGATGTTTTTCCGCCTCGACCAGAGCATCTACGCCGAGCTCTATGCCCTCTTCTGGGTGGGACCGATCGCACTACTCATCGAGATGTGGCTCAATTTCCGTCGGGCGAAATCAGCGCCGGCCGAAACTCCGGCCTTCGCGACCGCCCCTGGCACGTCGCAGCAATCCGCGCTCTGAAGGAGTGTTCTTGAATTCTCGGTTCCCGAAACTTGCATTCTGTGTCTTGGTTATTGTTGCGGCGTCGGTGTCCGGCTGCAAATCGAAACAGACTTCCACGGAGAAGCCTTCCGCGGCGGCGGAATCAACTCCTGCGCCCCAGGCTCCAACGCCGCCCGCCGGCGTTACACCCGATGCAGCTCGCCCGTCCGGTCCGATTCAATTCACAGATATCACTGCGCAAGCCGGAATCCGCTTCGTCCGCAACAGCGGGGCCTTCGGCAAGAAATATCTCCCCGAGACCATGGGCAGTGGCGTCTGCTTCATCGACTACGACAACGACGGCTGGCAGGATATCCTCTTCGTCAACTCCATGGACTGGCCGGGACACAAAACTCACAAGTCCTACCCAGCGCTCTATCACAACAACCACGACGGGACATTCACCGACGTCACGGCCAAGGCGGGACTCGACGTCGAAATGTATGGTATGGGTTGTGCTATCGGTGATTTCGACAACGACGGCAAAGATAATATCTACATCACCGCCCTCGACCACAACCACCTGTTCCGCAATCTCGGCAATGGCCGGTTCGCAGACGTGACCGCGGAAGCTGGAGTTGGCTCGTCTGGATTCTCGACCAGCGCAGCCTGGTTCGACTTCGACAACGACGGCAAGCTCGACCTCGTCGTCGATCACTATGTTGATTGGTCCATTGCGAACGACAAGTTCTGCTCTCTCGACGAAAGCCACAAGTCGTATTGCACGCCGGAACTCTACAAAGGCGAAAGCATCACGCTTTATCACAACCTGGGCCACGGGCGATTCAAAGACGTAACCACCGCGGCCGGTCTCAACGATCCAACAGACAAAGCTCTCGGCATTGCCCTCATTGATTACGACAATGATGGCTGGATTGATCTCCTGATCACGAATGACACGCAACCCAACAAGCTTTACCACAACAATCACAACGGAACTTTCACAGAAACGGGCACATCTGCTGGGATTGCCTACAGCGATGCGGGTAAAGCACGAGCCGGTATGGGGACCGATGCCGCCGACTACGACAGCGCCGGACGCCAGAGCCTCGTCATCGGCAATTTCACCAATGAGAGCATCGCCCTCTACCACAACGATGGTGACGGCCTCTTTACCAACGTTGCCTCGAATGCCGGCATCGAGCTCCCATCCGCAAAGTCGTTGACATTTGCAACCCTTTTCTTCGATTACAATCTCGACGGTCTTCCCGACATCTTCGCCCTCAATGGACACGTTGCCGACGACATCCGCGTCGTGCAGCCATCACTCTCCTATGCGGAGCCGCCGCTCCTGTTCCGCAATCTTGGCCACGGAAAGTTCGAGGATGTCTCAACGAAGGTGGGCTCCGCACTCCGGGAGCCGATTGTCGGGCGTGGTGCGGCGTACGCCGACATCGATAATGACGGCGATCTGGATCTTGTTCTCACCACCAGCAACGGTCCTGCGCGCATGCTACGCAACGACGGCGCTAACCAGCACGATATGCTTCGCGTGAAGATGATTGGCACTCGTTCGAATCGGGATGCCATCGGAGCGCGTGTTCTGCTGACTACCACCACCGGTCAGCGCACAAGCGCAATGGTCAAAAGCGGATCGAGCTATCTCTCGCAAAGCGAACTGCCGCTCACGTTTGGGCTCGGCAAGCCGGATCCGAACAGGCGAATGACCCTGGAAATCCGTTGGCCCGGCGGTCACAAGGAAGCCATCAGCGATATTCATCCCGACCAGTTCATCACAGTAAAGGAAGGCGCAGGCATTGTTGCGGCGCAGCCGATCCAATTCACTCTCACGCCGGTGAAGAAGTAGCGAAGTTGAAGCCACACCGCTCCAACATCTGTAACACCTCGTCGCGGCTTGCACCCACCTTATGGGCCGCGCTCAACAGGTCCTCCGCATCAACCGGATACCAGTTACGACGCGCGAGGTTTGTGAGCCCTGCAACGTTCACTGGCTCAATCACCCGTCGAATCTCTTCGATAATTGCCTTTGAATCTGCCTCGCTCTGTGAGGCGCGCGCCCGCTCCAACAATCGGGTGCACGCTGCTCCAAACTGCGGATGATCATGGAGCAAAAAGGAAGATGCGAGCTGTGGGCGTCCGAGGCGCCGCGCTGTCTCTGCATAGCTCGCCGCAGCAAAATAGAGCAGAGACACCGCAGAGAACACGGGGAAGTTACCAAGATTTGCGTACAGCGTGCCAATGAGCCGCGCCGCAGCCAGGAGTTCGGCCTCAGTCTGCGTCGCATATTCATTGAGCCGGGTTGCGAAGCTCTCCGCCCCCCAATCGTCCTCAAGGATCTTGGCCAATCGCGATACGCCCAGCAACGTTAAGGGAAATCCCGTCGACAACAGCGGATCGACAAAGCCTGCGGCAGAAGGCAGCAAAGTCCAGTTCTGCCCGCTGATCGTCGCACTGCGAAATCCGAGCCGCGGAATATGGCGGAAAGGCTGCACCGCCTTTGCATCCTGAAACTGGTCGCGCAAAAGGGGGATGCGAAGCAGCACCCTCTCCCAGGTTGCTTCACCTTCCATCAGTCGCAGCTCTTTCGCAAGTACATCTGTAGCGGCAATGCCTGCGCTGGTCACGCCATTGGAAAAGCGCAGCACCCAGATCCACCCGCCATCGAACACATGATGGACTGCCGCATCATCCACTGGAAACGGCGGCTCGTCCTCCAGTGTGACACCGCCAGTCTCATCGAGCCGGTGCACTCCAGAGAAGTGGCTGTACAGCGCCGCTGTCGCAGGGATGCCTGGCAGTTCAAGCTCCCCCAATTTCAGGGCACGATGAAGAAATCCTCGCGGTCCGGTCGCATCCACCACAAAGCGTGCCGCAAACTCGATTTGGCAACCGTGGCGCGTGCCGGTCAAGCGGACATACGGTCCCTCCTCGGCAGTCGCTCGTAGCTCCACTTCGTCCAGATAGACGACGCCCAAATGCTGCGCTTCGTCCGCCAGGTACGCATCGAAGTCCGCCCGATACCAATGCATGTCGGCAATCGCATCATGAGGACTTGCCGCAACCAGCAGCTGACTTTCTCGTGCGACCGGTCCAGCGTGTGACGGAGAGTGATAGAAGAAGCTGAACCCTCTCTTCAATCCGCACGCCAGCCCCGGATGAGTCTCCCGCCAGCTTCCCCATTTGCTCAGGGGGCGAATATTCGCGAGGTCATAGCGCGTTGCAAGTTCCTCGAGCAGCAGATTCGATAGTGGCGTAGAAGATTCTCCTATCACAAAGCGAGGATGTCGCCCCCGCTCCAGAAGAATCACGCGCAGCCCAATCCGCTGTGCGACCATCGCCATGAGCGACCCTGCAAAGCCAGATCCGATCACCGCGACATCGAAGTGCTCCTTCAATCCGCCCCCTGGCATCCTGCGCCGCACGCATCGCATTGCACGGCAGCAGTCAGAGCTTGCAGTAAGTTCATCTCCCTCATGCGCTGCACGCGCGCCTCAAAGCAGCGCCCGCACTCCCGGCCCCGTTTTACTTCCCAAAGATCTGTAAACACCCGACCACGTCGCAGCCCCAACCCATATGCCGCTGCTTCCTCGAGTATTTTCAGCTCAGGAGCAACGAACATCCCAGCCTCGGCCAGCGCTTCCATCGCGCCGTTGCCACTGCGCGTCGGAATCAGCGTCGCTGCAGTCGCAGCGCAATCAAACGCAACATCGAGCGACCGCTTTGCCCAATGCAGCGATTCTTCCGCTTTCATGAACGGCGGTTGCACAAGGATGAAGACGCGCAAGTCGATCTCGTGATTGTGCAAAAAGCCTGCAGCTTCACCAAACTGGTGCAGCGTCATCCGCTTGTTCAACTTCTCCAGAACATCCGGATGAGCCGTCTCCAGCCCGACGGCTACTTCCAGGCGTCCCCGAAGCAGGTGATGAAACGTGACACAGCGCTGGTTCACGAACGTTGGGTGGCACTCCACAATCACACGCTCAAAGCCGCGCACGAGGGATGCGATCGCCTCATAATCCTCTGGTGGAATAGCGCCCGGATCGAAAAAACTTCCGCTGTTGTACAACTTCACGGCGCGCGCCGGCCCCAATCGCTTGAGAGCAAAATCGATCTGCTCGGGAATCGCTCCGAAAGACACTGATTTCGTCAGCGTATTGCGCCACAGATCGCACATCGTGCAGCGAAACGGGCACACGCGGTTGGTCAGAAAGATGGTAGCTACACGCTCTACCTGCCCGTCGGCGCCACATTCTTCTTCCACGAAAAAGGCGTATGGCTCATGTGCATTCACCGCATTGAGCTGCGGCCGCCGAGCCAGAATCCACTTGTCGCGCTCTGCTGCGCTCTCCGGAAAGACCGACCTCTCAAACATAGAGCGAAAGGAACTTCCGTCGATACTCTGCTTCTTGCCATGGCAGCCGGCTTCGCAACTCATCCTTTGCAATCGCTCCATGCTGAAAGCGTCGCTTTGGAAATACCGGCATCTTGAAGCCTGTTACCGCAGCGATTCCGCGCGACACAATGTCGCCTTTAAGCGCGTAGAGCTTCTCCACGCTGTAGTCCGTCAGCTTAATGAACGGGATCCCCTCTGCCATCGCAATGACATCCGGCCGCGTGAATGGACTGAAACCTGCAAATCCAAAGTGGTGGGCCGGAGCATATGTCCGCGCGTACGATCTGCTCAATCCACCGCTGTAGGTCAACGAATGCTTGATCTTGCCGACGCCCCAGCCCTCCTGGTAGAGCATGGGGTTGTTTACAACGCTGCGGATCGTCAGTTCCGGATTCTCCTCGATCGGATAATCCTTCAGGTTCTCATCGCCGCCATCTCCATCAATCAGGTACTTCCAATCCGGGTACCGCTCGCGAATACCGCGGCAAAGCGCCACCGCCATCGTGGCCGATTCCACGTCCAGAGATTTGTAGTCCTCTACGATTCGAATCGTCTCTTCTGGGTTCAATACCGCAACATCTGCTTCGATGGGTTCCAGAAACAGCCCCAGCCCCGAAGAATCCAGGAATGTGCGCGCCTGCTCCACGTCCGGCCCGCGACCCAAATCCAGAACAAACGCCTTCAGCCGGCTCGGGCTCATCCCCAGCCGCTGCATCACGAAGTATGTCGTCAGGAACACGCTGCCGCTATCGATTCCACCTGAAAAACAAACGCCGAGCGGCTCCTGCGCCGGCACCCGCTGCAGCCACTGCGAAATCTCTTCCGCCAGCGCCCCGATGTAGGCTTTTCCGATCTCATCCAGATTTGCCGGTAAACAGCCGGATACGGGCGTGAAGAATCGCGCGTAGGTTGGATCGGGATCCGGACATCCCACCAATTGCAACTCCACGATGTGATGCGCTGGGACCATGCGGGTGTAACTCGGATGGAACTGTCCCCCGAGTCCTTCGCTCCTTAGCCAGTCGCAGATCGCATCAATGCGTTGCGCCACCACAAGCACTGGTCCCTCTCGTCGCTTAGCCAGGAAATACCGCATAAGCCGGTCGAGCGACCGCGCCATCCTCACTGTCTTGCCATCGCGCGCTACCAGCGCAAACGATCCGTGGATTCCGCGCACAGCGTCCGGAATACCTGAATGCACTCGCGCGCGCGCTTCGTCCACCGTCAGATTGAATAGCTGATTCGCGTCCGGATCGACGAGGTCAACCACCCGTTCTACATAGTGATCCATCGTTAGCGCCCCCGGGGAAATCTTCCGTCTTCAGTTTACGCGCAAGAGCAGGACGATTTGCGCCGGTCAAGGGCCGTCCGGCCACTCCTATCTCGCACGCCGCTCACCGCGCCACGCTCTTTGCCCCTCTGTCCACCTTTCGGATGAGCCACGAGTCCACCGAACCTCTCATGCCGACCGCACCTCTCTCTCTCTACAGTGAAGAGCGCCATCGCATAAGCAAAAATGCACGCAGGTAAATGAGTCGCAAAACATGATGGCCACGTATTCCCCGATTGATCGTGCCACATATTCTTTGGAGGTCCATACTGCTATGAGTCCCTTCCGGACGAGCGCTGGTTGCGCACGCCGTATCTCTTTATCCACTGCGTGCTTGCTGTTGGCTGCCCTCGTAACGCTCACTGTTCCTGGCGCTGTGGCACAATCCGCATCGGCCTCCAAGTCTCCCGTCACCGTCTTTGTGTATGACCGGACCCGCATGGATGCGTGGCAATGGTTCGCTGCACCGCCGTATGAGAGTAGCTATGCCTACGTTCAGACCTTGCAGCGCCTGGGAATTTCACAGCATCTCCATCGCTGGGACTGGGAACTGGAACTCTCGCAGCCGAGCGTTCTGGATGCGCCCGATAACGCCGTTTCATCGGTAACTGCACAGGGCCAGTTGGGTCTGGGTGGAACCTACTATGCATCGAACGGCAACAACTCTAATCCTGCCGCCGCGTTTTTCAAACAGGGGTTTGCGCGATTCGACGGCGAAGGTAAGAACCTTCGCGTGGGCCGCTTCGAGTTCTTTGATGGCGAAGAGACGAAACCCAAAAATCCCACACTCGCGTGGCTGCAAGCCAGCCGCACGTCAAATCGACTGATTAGTAATTTCGGCTTCACCAACGCCCAACGTAGCCTCGATGGCCTTGATGGACAGTTGCAACTCGGTAACTGGAACGTAACCGCCATGGCAGCGCGGGGCGACCAGGGCGTGTTCAATATGAACGGCAATCCCGAGCTGAATGTCGATGTCCAATACCTGGCATTGACTCACCCCGAGGCACGGGAACATGTCCTTTGGCGCGCCTTCGCCATCGGCTACCACGACGGGCGCACCGGCATAGCCAAGACGGACAACCGCCCCTTGCCAGTTCGTTCGGCAGAGCATACGAACATCCGGATTGGCACTTATGGCGGCAACCTTACAGCAGCCATTCCCGCGGCGGCAGGCCAGTTTGACTTTCTTTTCTGGGCCGCTGTGCAGAACGGCCGGTGGGGCTCCCAAGATCACCGAGCCGGTGCGGCCGCCCTCGAAGGCGGTTACCGCTTCGGAAAGCAGGCTGCGGCGCCGTGGTTACGCGGAGGCTGGTTCCGTTCAACCGGTGACAACAATGCCGCCGACGGCACGCATAACACTTTCTTCCAGCTGCTTCCCACGCCCCGCCTTTACGCGCGCTTGCCTTTCTACAACCTCATGAACAGCACGGATGATTTTGTGCAGGTGATGGAGAAGCCAGTAAAGCGGCTCGCTTTCCGCTCAGATCTGCACTGGCTGCAGCTTACCTCTGGAAAAGATCTTTGGTATGCGGGTGGAGGCGCCTTCGACAACAAGGTGTTCGGTTTCTCGGCACACCCGGGGAACGGTCACACCTCGCTTGCCTCCGTGGCCGACATCAGCGCAGACTGGCAGACCACGAAGAACATCAACGTAAACTTCTACTACGCCTATTCCCAAGGGAAGTCAGTGGTCGCTGCAATTTATCCGTCCGATCGCAACATGCAGTTTGGATACGTTGAGTTTGTGTATCACTGGAGTTCCGCTCCAGCGGGAAAGAAGTAACCGAAGACAACGCGAACGTTTCAAAATGACTCCGGTTGGCTGAGAGGAAGAGCTGGATTTCGTGGACTTGTTGACCAGGTTAGCTACAGGTACATCTCAAATGCTTCCGCACCTCGATCAGCGCAGAAAGGCCGCTGACCGATTGGGCAACGACCTTTCTCTTAAGCTCGCCGCAGTTTAGAACACGAACTTTGCTTCGAGTTCCACGTTACGGTTGCCGTTCTTGAACGCCAGTGTTTGCTGATAGGCGCTGACGTCGTTCACGCCATTCAGGTTCAAGAAAGTGTTGGCGTGGTTGAAGACGTTGATGAAAGTTCCACTCAGGTTGAGGTCGTAGCGCTCGCGCATCTGGAAGAGCTTGGCCAGCTTAAAGTCCTCGCCCCAGGTTCCGGGACCGACGTACGCGTTGCGGCTGTCCATGTTTGCCACAAAGCCGTCCGCACCGGTTCCCGGAGCACCGAGAAGCGGCATGTCGCTGGTGCCCGTGAGCGGGTTTACCCATTCGTTGTAACCTGGTCCACCGTAAGCCGGAAGATTTTGGTAGGAGTAAGTGTTGGGTCCGAATATGGCGCTGATGTCCTGCAGGGTGCTGTTCTTCTTCGGCCGTGGTCCACTGAATGCGGCACGCGGGCATACCGTGTAAGCATAGCCGCAATCGTAGAGGGTGTACGGGTTCCCGGTCTGAGCATTGAACGTCGTGCTCGCCACCCATCCGCCAAGCAAGCTCTTGGTTGCGCTTGAGCTGTGACTGAAGAACGGCGTCTTCCAAACGATTCCCGCAGTGACTCGGTGTTTGATGTCAAAGTCTGAGGGGCCACGGTCAAGCGCGTGGTCGAACGGGTCCAGGTAGCCCAGGTAGAAGCCGCCACCGGCAGTATTAGCCCCATCTCCGAATGTGGAGCTGTTGTTGTCGATAGACCGAGCGTAGGTGTAGTTGGCAATCGCGGTCAGTCCCGTATGGTGAACGTTGTTGCTGCGGAGGCCAACGTTCAGAGCGTTATAGTAGCTGTCGCCATCGGCGCTTCGGAAGTTGAGGTTTCCGTACTGGAGGTTCAGACGGCTGACACCCGAGGCATCACCCAAGTAGTTGGCGCCAGAGAACTGGCGGTTGATGTTCGCAATGGAGTAATTGTGGATGCCGCGTGACCCTATGTAGCCGAGTGAGACCAACGTGCTCGGATCGAGCTGGTGCTCTAAAGTCAAGTTCCAATTCTGAGCATACGCAGGCTTGATTTTAGGATCCACCGCGCGAAGCGTGGTGTTCGGAAGCGGAAGAGGGCCGACGTTTTGACTGAATGCTCCCAGGTTGTTGGTGTCCATTGGCACATCGGTGAGCGCAAGCACAGCGTAGTTCGGAGGATTTTGAATCACGTTGAACGTTACGTTGTTGAAGTTGCGCTCGTAGCTGAGGGCATAACCGGCGCGAATGACCGACTTGCCGTTGCCAGTCACGTCGTAAGCGGCGCCGAAGCGTGGTCCGAACTGCTTGAGGTTCAGGTTCCACAAGCGGCCGTTCGGCGCGCTCACGCGTGTCTGGAGTTCGCCATTGCGAATCTGCTCGTAGATATTGCTGCCGGAACCAAAGAAGAAGTTCGAGTCGTATGCTGCCTTTTGAGAGTGCTGAGGACCATAGACTTCCCAGCGCAGACCTCCATTGAGGGTCAGGCGTGAGGTGGCGCGCCAGCTATCCGTGAAGTAGGCCGCGCCGTCCTGGTACCGGTTGCTGCGCGAGAAGTTCGGCGCAGTAGCCGGGGTCTGCACCATGCAGTCCGAGGTGTAGATATATGCGTTGGTACTGGGGTCGCGCTTGCAGGGATATACGCCGTTGGGATTGATCGCAACGTTTTCATAGCCTATGTTGCCGTTGATGAAATTGACAAGCGCACCCTTGGTCCCGGACTGCACGAGAGCATCGACCGCGTTTTCATAGGCGCCAAAAACTCGGTTGTCCTTAACGTTGAGGAATTCGCCGCCGAACCTGAAAGAGTGTTTGCCTTTCGTCCAGGTTAGATCTTCGCCGATCTGGATAAAGTTTTGCGGACCGCCGAACGGAATCGCGCTTCCGGGAGCGGTGGGCAGGTATCCCGGGAAGTTGATGACGCCTTCGCCAATCTGCACCGTACTGCCCGAATTGGGATAGAGGGTTGGGCTTACGGGAGCCGAACTAAGCGGCTGCAGGTTGTTAAAGCGGGTGCCGAGCACCTTCGTGGCCGAAGCAACCGATGGGGTAAAGGTGTGGACCAGCGAGAGAAGCAGGTCATGGTTCATCTGTGTGCTGCCCGTGTTGTAGCCCATGTAGGGGCTGCTGGCGTTGGTGCCCGGAAAGAAGTCTGAACTTTGCTGGATGTAACGGCCCATCAGCTGCGTCTTGTCGCTGATGGTCCAGTCGATACGGTCAAAATTGATCCACTGGTTGACCGGCGTTCCGCCGCCGGAGTCGCCGGGAACGGGATAGATAACAGTGCCGAAGAGAGGAGTGGTGCAGATAGGAGCACCAGTGAGGCCGGGGTCCGTGCAGCTTGTCCCGATAGCTCCAGTCTGCTGCTCGGCAATACTTGTGATATCGCTGCCCCATGTGCCCTGGTTCTGAATCTGAGCGCCGGTATACGTGGGACCATTGACCGGGTACTGCAGGGCCCCGTATGCGGAGAAATAGGCCTGCATATTCGCCGCGGACTGGGAAATCAGCCCCGGGAGCGGCACGGAAGCGGAGACATAGGAACTACTGCGGACGCGGGTCCATTCGGTGGCTGAAGAGAAGAAGAGCTTGTCGTGCTTGATGGGGCCGCTGGCAAAATAACCGAACTGGTTGTGCACGTAACGTGGCTTCGGTGTGCTCAGGCCGCTGTGATCAGGCGCAGCCCAGAGAGCATTGTTGTTGAAGCTGTCTGAAGCAAACGTCGAGATGCGGTTGTACTCGTAGAGGTCGCCGTGAAACTGATTCGAACCGCTCTTGGTGGCCACGTTGACTGCGCCGCCAGAGGCGCGGCCGAATTCGGCGCCCTGGCCCGCAATCACCACAGACATCTCCTGCATGGCGTCCTGCGGAATCGTCTGGCCTACGCCGACACCGAACAGATCCGTGTTTTCCGCGCCGTCGAGCAGAATGTCGACTGAAGCCGAGCGCGCGCCGCCGATGTCGTAGCCGACCCCGCGATCGCCGCCCATCATCTGGCTGGAGATGTTACCCGACAGAGAGACCAGGCTGTAGGGATTTCGGTCCGCCAAAGGCAGGTTCTGGACTTGCTCATTGGTGATATCGGTTGAGACCTGCGCATCCACAAGATCGGGCGCCGTTGTATTGTCGACCGTGACCACGATCTCGGTCTGGGTGCCTGCGACACCCAGCTTCACGTTGATCGCTTGGGACGAGCCGACAGTCAAGGTGAACTTCTCGCTGCTGCTACTGAATCCCGAAGCCGACACCTTGATGGCGTAGTCTGCTGCGGGAAGCTGGGTAACGGAATACTGGCCCTGCGCGTTTGTGGTGCTCACGCGTTCGGCGCCGGTGGCGACGTTCGTTACGCTGATCGAGGCGTGGGGAACTACGGCCCCCGAGGAGTCGGTTACCGTGCCGCTAACGGAGCCCAAGTCAGCCTGAGCCATGGCGGCTGGTAGGGCAATAGTCGAAATCGCAAATACGGCGCTCAATGTGGCGGCGAGAATAATGGCTTGCATCAACCTAACTTTGTGGTGCATGCAGGACCTTCCTTCAGTTTGGGTTCAAATACCGTGCTGTCTCGTACGACGATAAAAGTGAGGCCACCTGAGCCGATCGTGTAAACCCAACAGGCGCGTGGCATCTGGCCGAATTCCGTATCCGTGGTCCGCGAGCTCCCGATTGCCATAGCGGCGCTTCCACCGAACTTCGAAACGTGCTCAGAGGCTAGCTCAATGAAATTGTTCCGCAGCCAGCTAATCCTCTGGGCGATTGAGACATGTGACGGGTCGAGGGTTTTATGTGCGAGACCGTGGAATCCGGGCTAAGGACCTGGTCTAGAATCCTATTCATGGATCGAAGGGATAACCTGAAAAGACGGCCCTTCTGGCAATTCCAGATTGTCGGTTTCGGTGGCTTTTACCTTTCGAACCTGCTCGGATCGATTCCCCAACTCATGAGCCCGCGCGATTCTCTCCGTCAGGAGACTGTGCCGGTCTTTTTCATGTTCCTTGCCAGTTGTGCCTTGCATCCTGTTTGCCGCAGGCTTTGGGGAAGATCGCAGTCCTGGGTCGCTTTGGAATTGAAAGCATCAGCATGGGCCGTGGTTGCTGGGATTCTCTGCGCGGGCTTCACTGGAGTCGCGTTATGGGGATTCCGCGGTGTAAATTGGTTCGGTCTTGCTCCAATTATGGTGTGGTCTGCTTCCGTCCTCTTCATTTGGTGCAGTCTGTATTTCAGCATTAAGCAATGGCAAGAGTCGACAGAGGAGAAGCAGCGTTTGCTTCGTGCCGAGACTGAGGTCCGTGAGGCACGTCTGCTAGCTTTGCGCTATCAGTTGAATCCCCATTTCCTATTCAACTCGCTCGAGGCCGTCTCAACCCTCATTCTGGATGGGAATGGCTTAGCCGCGACCGAGATGCTGGCGCAAATCGGAGATCTTCTGCGCTCAAGCCTCGACTCCGAAATAAAAGCCGAGGTGCCTCTCTCTACGGAGATTCAATTCACTGAGATGTACCTTGCGATCGAGCAGACGCGGTTGGGAGAGCGGCTTACGTTTGGATTGACGGTTCCAGCTGAAACGCAGGACGCGTTGGTGCCAAGCATGCTTCTGCAGCCGCTGGTTGAAAACGCAGTGCGCTACGGGGTCACGCCGCTGGTGGACGGCGGATGGATCGAGATACGCAGCGCACTGGAATCCGATAAGTTGCGGATTTTCATTGGAAACTCAGGACGCGTAAGGGAGGGTGAGCAACGGAGAAATGGAAACGGAGTCGGTCTCGGTAACACGGTGGAACGGCTGAAGACGCTCTACGGAGCCAATTACAAGTTCTTGCTGGAGTGGCCTGAAAGTGGTGGCTGCCAAGTCACGGTGGAGATTCCATTTCGAACAACTCGGGACCGCGAGGAGGTTGCTCCGTGCGCGCATTGATTGTGGATGACGAGCCGTTAGTGCGACGCGGCGTCTTGCTGAGACTGCGGAAGTTCAGGGGTGTCGAGATTGTCGGAGAGTGTGGAGACGGCGCAACTGCCGTTCAAAAGATTCTGGACTTATCGCCCGATCTCGTATTCCTCGACGTTCAAATGCCCGGAATGGACGGCTTCGGCGTACTGCGAGCACTGCCGAGAGAGAGGTTACCCCGAGTCATTTTCCTCACGGCATATGAGCAACATGCCCTGCGTGCCTTCGAAGTTCACGCAATAGATTATCTGCTCAAACCGATGGGTAATGCCCGCTTTGCCGCAGCTGTTGATCGCGCGCTCAAACTTGTAGAATCAGCGTCAAAGGCGGCAATGACGGAGCGTGTCCTGGAAATGCTGGGCCGAACCGCCGATAAGTACGCGTCGCGGTTTACCGTGCAAACCGGATCCCGCATTCAAATCGTCATTTCTGAGGATGTCGAGTGGATTGGCGCAGCGGGTAATTATGTGGAATTGCACGTCCGCGGACGCTCATTTCTGTTTCGTGAATCGATGGCTTCGCTCGAACAGAGGCTGGATCCGGAAAAGTTTATTCGCATACACCGCTCGCGTATTGTCAAATCAAGCTGCATCCTGGAGCTGCATTCCATCGAGAACCGCGAATTCGTCGTCAAGCTTTCAGATGGGTCAGAGCACCGCTCTAGTCGTACCTTCGCCGATCAGCTCGAACGTTGGTTAGCCTCTGGCCGTACTTGACATACGGTGAAACCTCTTTCCGTCGCTATTGGGTCTTTGCATACGAACCACTGGAAACCTCTCGACAGCGGGCGGCGCCACCATGCTCCCACATCAAAACAACAAGATGTTCCTGATTCTTAGGTGTAGGGAAGGAGTTCGCGCGGCACGCGGGTATCTGACAAACACTAAACGCTTCACCACCAGCCTTGTCTCAGACTGAAACAGTTCTTTACAAATCTTTGCAGCCCGAGATAGAAGCAGGAACGGCTCGTCAGAGCAACTCAACACTTTCTCACGTCGATTTGCCATTCACGGTGCACGTTTCAAAACATTTGAGGAACAGCACCTGGCATTCTCGATGAGAGTAAAGTTTATCGCCGGAGCGAGATTGCAGCAGCCACGCATAGCAGAACCCCGAAAGTAGAGGAACATGACGCGGAATGAATCAACGATGCCGTTCGGCTTGAGGGTATACGGCGTTGGCTTAATGGTGATGGGATTGACCAGTGTAGCGTTTGGGGAGTTCGATCCAGGCCAACCGGTGCCCGAACATTTTCCCTTTCGGACTCTCCTGGCCTATGTCGCCGGTGCATTCATCATCCTCGCGGCAGCGGCCATCCAGTGGCGCCGAACAGCGAGTTGGGGTGCAGCGGCGCTTACCGGTTATTACCTGATTTTTGTCCTTCTGCTGATGAACGGCCGCCTGCTGTTTACCAACTATGCCGTTTACGTCACTTATGAAGGCTTCTCCATGCAGTTAGCGATCGCCGCGGGCGCCCTGATCGTCTATGTCAGGGCTGTTCAATTCGATGGTCACATCCACACGAAATTGGCCGCAAGCCTTCTGCGTGTCGGCCAACTTGCGTTCGGGATTTGCGCGATAGTCTGGGGTGGAGCGCATTTTGTCTATATGAACCTCACTGCACCACTCGTGCCGAAATGGCTACCGCCCGGGCAGGTGTTTTGGGGGTACGTAACCGGCGTCTGCTTCATGGCGGCCGGCCTCGCTATCCTCACCGGCGTAAAGGCCCGGCTCGCCGCAATTTTGCTGACCGCCATGATTGCCTCTTTCGGCTTGCTGGCGAACGGGCCCGTGCTCGTAGCCAATCCCTCGAGCCATTGGAACTGGACCGAGAGTGCCCTGAATCTGACTCTGACCGGGGCTTCCTGGGTCGTGGCAGAGTGGCTGGTGGTTCAAGGGATTGGTAGGCCGGCTGTGCAAACTAATTGATCCTGCAAGCTGAGGTGCGCCCATTTGGCAGCGTCATCGGCCCCACTCAAATCGCGTGATTACGTATCACGGTTGCGGATCGGTTTTGGAATGAGATCGGATCCCGAGGCGGACACTATCCAATTCCTATCGAAGGAATTTCGAAATCCAGTTCGAGACTTACTGCAATGATGGGTTCCGTCTGCGCAGTGTCGTTCGACAGGAATTGAATGTCTTACGAGTCTCTCTCTGAATCTTTTCCCCTTGAACCATGATCTGATTCCTGTCAGGGAATCCAACAAGGAATATGGATTGACCTTCATGGTGGCCTGCCCGGTAATTTGTACCAGTGAGATTGTTAGTGTAGCGCGGAAGGTGAGTTAGTTAACTCGCCGCCGCAGTCGGGGGCGTGGAAAAGTGGGAAGCGTTGTTTGCTTTCCACTTTTCCATGCCCCAGGGAAGCTTCCGGTTGCCACGTCCTCGGCGCCGGCGGCCGATACCCCAGCGAAGAGTGTGGCCGCTCGGTGTTGTAGTAGATTCTCCATCGTTCTGCCAGCACTTGCGCTTCCTTCAGCGAGTAAAAGATTTCGCCATTGAGGAACTCATCGCGCAGCTTGGAGTTGAAGCTCTCACAGTAGCCGTTCTCCCATGGAGAGCCGGGTTCGATGTACAGCGTGGCAGCACCGGTGCGGGCCAGCCATTTGCGTAGTTGCTTGGCTACGAACTCAGGGCCGTTGTCAGAGCGGATGTATTCCGGGATGCCGTGTTCGATCATGGCATCGGCCAACACATCGATCAGGTTGGCGCTGTTGATCCTGCGCCGCACATGAATGGCCAGGCACTCCCGCGTATGTTCGTCGATGAGGTTGAGCATGCGCACTGTCCTTCCATCGTGTGTGAACGTGCTGACGAAGTCGTACGACCAGACGTGATTCTGATGCTCCGGGCGCAGCCGCACGCACGAGCCATCATTGAGCCACAGCCGCCCGCGCGGCTTTTGCTTCTGCGGAACCTTCAGTCCCTCACGGCGCCAGATTCTCTCCACTCGATCCTTCCCTACGTTCCAGCCGGCTTCGCGCAGCTTGATCGTGATGCGTCGATAACCGTACCGGCCATACCGGTCGGCCAGCGTGATGATGGCCCGGGTCAGTGCGTCTTCGTCGTTCCGCTGTGTGGGCTGGTAGCGTTGCGTGCCACGCGGCTGGTGGACCAGGTGGCACGCATGTCGCTCACTCGCTCCGCTCTGCCGTGCATGCTCCACAGCGGTGCGCCGACGCTCCGGGCTTAGAAGTTTCCCCGGGCAATGTCCTGAAGGATCTGCTTGTCCAAGCTCAGCTCGGCGACCAGTCGCTTGAGCTTGCCGTTCTCCTGCTCCAGCTCTTTCAGCCGCTTCGCCTGGTCCACCTTCAGACCGCCATATTCCTTGCGCCAGCGGTAATAGCTCTGTTCCGTAAATCCGGCTTCCTTGCACGCTGCCGGAGTCGTCTTCCCGTTGGCGATCGCCACTGCGATCTGCCGAAGCGCGTTCACGATCTCGCAGGTGTATGCGCTTTCCTCGTGCCATTCAATGCTCCTTCACATACCAGTTTGTCTCATGCACATGGTCGAATTTGCCGGGCACTCCAAGACATTCTCGTGCATGCTGGCGATTTCATGAACGCAGGTTACGATCTGCGGGAAGTTGTCTCATTCAATCGCTGGCTTGGAGCGCAGCCTTTCGCGCATCGCATTGTCTGTGGCGGGAATCATGACCGGCTGTTCGAGAACTCCCCGGAGCTGGCTCGCCCGCTCCTGTCTAATGGAATTTACCTCGAAGACAGCGGAACAACGATCGCGGGATTTTCTTTCTGGGGATCACCCTATACTCCCGCATTCCTTTACTGGGCTTTTATGTATCCCCGCTGTGAAGAAGCAAATATGCATTGGGACCGCATTCCAGATGCCCTCGATGTACTCGTGACGCATGGTCCTCCTTATGGAATCCTCGATCAGACAACTTCTGGCGGACCCCATCTGGGCTGCGAAGAGCTGCTCAAAGCCGTACGACAGAAGCGACCCAAGGTGCATGTCTTCGGCCATATTCACGGAGGCGCCGGAACCTATTACGACGGAAGCACTCAATTTGTTAATGCCGCCTATTTGAATGAGACCTACAAACCCCTTGAGCCTGCAGGGAAGGTCCGGATAATCGATCTGTGAAATTGCAGCGTGCAGCTTTTTGGGGCTGAGATTACCCTGATTGCTCGGGTGTGACACCCAGCTTCGCCATGCCAGTGGGCTCGAATCGCGGAATGACAGCTGGAAAATGTATGGCGGGGAGACGGGGCTCGAACCCGCGACCTCTGCCCGTGACAGCGCCGCCAGACTAAGGCTTACAACAACTTACAACGACGCGGGGACTGCCAAAATACCTGCAAGTCGTACAAGTCATCAGCTTTTGTGGGTTGGGTTGTGTGTTGGAAAACCCCGAATTGCGACCAAACGGGCGGAGCGTCCAAGGGTACGGCAAGCAGCCAAAACACCCAGTATATAAGGTTATTGTCTTGCATTCGGCATAAACGCCTCGTATATTAGGTGAATGTTGTCCCTGCCCTCCATCGGCGAGCAGATCGCCAAACAGCGCAAGACGCTGCGCCTCACGCAGCCCGCGCTTGCCAGGAAGGCGAGGGTTGGGCTGTCCACGCTCGAAGCGCTGGAAAACGGACGGCTGGGCGAACTCGGCTATTCCAAAATTACCAACATTCTCACGGCGCTGGGGCTGGAGCTGAAACTGCAGGAAGCGCGCGCGCGCAGGCCGACACTCGAAGAACTGATGGAAGAGGAACGCGATGATCAAGGTCTGGACCGACGCCGCTGAGGCGGGACTGCTCGACCGTCATGGCGAGCGCGGCAGCACGTTCGTTTACCAGGCGGGAACTCTGCCCGCGCGCGCGGTCTCCGTCACGATGCCAATGCGGCTGGAGTCGTGGAGTGTTCCCTTTGGCCTGCTGCCGATATTCGAGATGAACCTGCCCGAAGGCGTTTTGCGGGAGCGGCTCCGCCTGGCCTTTGCGAAGGCCACCGGCACTTTCGATGAATTCGACCTGCTCTCCATTGTCGGCCGCTCCCAGGTTGGGCGCATCCGCTATACCGGCGACAAGGAGCAGTTGCAGGAGGACGTGCCCTTTCAGTCGGTCGATGAAATCCTGGAAAAACGCCGTGGCGGCGACCTGTTCCGCTACCTGCTGGAGAAATTCGCACCCTTCTCCGGGATCAGCGGCGTGCAGCCGAAAATCCTCGTCCGCGACGAAAAGGCTTTCGCCGAGATGGAGCCCGCAGGTCACCGGCTCTCCCAAAGCTATAAGGGCGCTACCCACATCGTGAAGATGTGGGAGCCCAACGAATATCCGCAGCTCGCGGCCAACGAGTATTTCTGCCTCGAAGTGGCGCGCGCATGCGGGCTCGATGTGCCCCCCTACCGCCTCGCCGAAGACGGTTTGGCGCTGGTCATCGACCGTTTTGATCTGCGCATGGACGGCACCTATCGCGGATTTGAGGACTTCTGTGTGCTCAACGGCCGCAGGACCGATGAAAAATATCGCGGCAGCTATGAAACCTCAGTGTTGAAGCGATTCGCACAGTTTGCAAACTCTACCCACCTCAACGAAGACATGGAAAAGCTGTTTACCCTGATTGCCCTGAACTGTGCGCTGCGCAATGGGGATGCACATCTCAAGAATTTCGGCATTGTCTACGACGACGTTCAGGGCGAAGCGAGGCTCGCCCCTGTCTACGACCTCGTGACGACCTCCGTCTATCTGCCCAAGGACAGCATGGCGCTGACACTCAACGGCACAACCAAGTGGGCTAGTGCAAAAGAGCTACAGCGGCTGGGCGAGACGCGCATGGGGGGCTCCCCTGCCCGCGTCCGCGAAATTCTTGAACGCATCCAGAGCGCAATCGCTCAAACCTCTGACGGGCTTCGGTCATACATCAAAGACCATCCTGAGTTTGAGGACACCGGCAATCGCATGCTCCACGAATGGGAGCAAGGTGTCGCCCTCTCGCTTAAGTTGGCGTGAGTGAAACCTATTTGACCGGGCTGTCAGCCCGATCATCCAACGACTCCTAAACAGACTGCGGATACCAGATAGCCTTCGGAAGCACACGGAAAGCAAACAGAAGGCTTTCCGATATGGGAAGGCTATCGGGGGCCTAGTTGATACTAGATAGCCATCCGATAACGTATGGCTATCCGTAGACACTCAGATAACGGAAAGCTATCCGTCAGCTTTCTGAATTCTCTTGAGTATCGACTAGATGTCGGCTATGGTCCGCGCATTCCATACAACATTTAGTGTTCTGCCATGCCCACCATAGTATTTGCAAGTCCCAAAGGCGGCGTCGGTAAATCCACGGCCGCCGTACTGCTCGCAACTTGATGCCCTTGTCTTTCATGTTCGCTGGCATCTTTACGCCGCGAAGAATGTCCGCCTTGCGAATCTTGTAGAGCTTGATTGCGTCGCCGCGGCGCCCCACCTTTTCCCGATGCTCGACACCGGCGTCTTTGAAACGTATCCACCAGATGTCTGAGCCTGGCACTTTTCGAAGGCTCCGCGTTCCTTGCGAACCACCATCCTCGGCATAGGATCTGCCCCCTAAATGCGATCCTAGCAAAGTCAGAACAAAGTGGCACCAGAAGTGGCACCAGCGCTGTATTCGGGGATGCCCGTTTCCAAGATAATCACCATAAGTTATTGATTTAATTGGTGCCCGGAGGGGGACTTGAACCCCCACGGCCTTGCGGCCTGCGGATTTTAAGTCCGCTGCGTCTGCCAATTTCGCCATCCGGGCACATCTTTCAAAGCACTGATTCTACAATATTTAGCGCTCTCTCCTCGTTTGCCGCAAAAGCAGCTAATGTGAGACTGTGTAAGAAAATGTGAAAATTTCTCGGATTTTGCACGGTTCTTTTCACTCCCCGATGAGACGCTTTGACCCCGTTCTCGGGCCAAGATACTCTCACAAGTTCTAAGAGCGCGCTATGCGACATTTTACTATCCATCGCGCACACGACCCCATCTCGGTTACGGTCCTGCGTTGCGTCGGTTGCCGTGTGTTGAGGTTGTAATGGTCTGCCTAACCTTGATTCTGCTTGCCAAGCCTCTGTATGTCACGCATGCCAAGCTGCTGGCGAGCACTCCTCAGCCCACGCTCAAGCCTTGCGCGGCTTGTATGCTCACCGATTGCGGCTCGATTTTCTGTGTTGCCGCTGGCTCCTGCTGGATCGCGGTCGGGTGCGACACGTCGCGGCTCAATTCGTATCCCAGCGCCTTCGCGTCGTTCGTGTACATCTGCACGTCAAACTGAGCGCGCGACACCGACACATAGGCCATGCGGCTGTTGACGAGTTCGCCGGGAGCCTGTTCCGTGTCCACGTGGATCAGCACGCGGTCGGCGGTCTGGCCCTGGCTGCTGTGGCTCGTCACCGCATAACCGTAATCGAGATGCGGATGCTGCCTCGCGTTGAACTCGACCTCGCGCCCCGAGTCCGTGCGGAGTTTCAGATTGCCGTCGCCCTCGATCCGCTCGATGGTCGCCAGTTCGCGGTTAGCGAGTTTCTGTTCGTGGTACGGAGCCGTGAGTTGCACGCGGTCGCCCTGCGCGAACTTGCGCTCGCCGTCGCGGTAGACCGTTACACCCTGCAAGCGGCGCGGATCGTAGCTCAGCTCTTCGCCGCCGTGCCGCTTCACTGTGAGCGTGTTGCTTTCGCGGTCCACGTGCGACACACGCGCGTACTCTCCCGGCTCGATGCCGAGAGGCTTGCTGCCTTTCGAGTAGCGCAGTACGTCGCCCCTCTCGTAGTTCTGCGCGTGCTGCCGGTCCGCGCCCGTCACGTCCTGCCGCGCGTAGAGCACATGCACGCGCTGCTCGTTATTGCTGACCTTGCCCTCGTTCTGCATCGTGCGATGGATGGCCTCGTTGATCTCGCGGCGCGAGGCATTATCCGGCGACACAACCAATGTCCGCTCCGGCGAGCGCACGTACTCGCGGGCGATTTCGCTGATGCGTTCCTGCCGGTCGCCGATCTCATGCACGCGGCCCTGGCTGTTGAGATTGCCGACGGCCTCGCGCACTTCGCCGCGCGCAAGCTGCTCCACGGCCTCTTTGAGCGCCGGGTCTTTCTGCCGGATGATTTCATCCAGTCTGGCCGTGCGCATTCCCGCTTCCTGCAACTGCGCATAGGGCCGTCCTGCTTCGACCGCCTCATGCTGGCGCACGTCGCCTACGAACAGCACGCGGTCGTTTTCTTTCAGCCGCTCAACGAACGTGTGTAACTGCTTCGTGCTCGCCATGCTCGATTCATCGACCACGTAAAGCCGTTTCTGTCCGTCGTCTTGCTGCTCGCCCCGTGCAAGATGCCTTTGCAATGTTTGCGTCTCGATGCCCGCTTCAGCGAGTTTCTGCGCGGCCCTCGATGTAGGCGCGAGTCCTTCCACTTGATAGCCCGCACGCTCGGCCCCTTCACGGACAGCCGCTAAAGAAGTCGTTTTTCCGCCCCCGGCTACGCCTTCAAGCGCCATCATGCGGTCGCGGCTCGTCAGCACATCCTCGACCGCGTTCCGCTGGCTCAAGCTCAAGTGCGGATGCTGCTCCATCGTCTGCTGCCGTACCTGACCGTCTGCCAATACCTCGCGCGTGCCCTGGCCCAGCTTCATCCGCTCGATTAGCTCGCGCTCGAAACCCTGCATTTCGCCGGTCGTGAACGCGCGGCCTGCGAGTCCCGGCCTGCGCTCCACTTCGATCAGATTCTTGGCGTTCTGCCACGCCGCTCGAACTCGGCGCGAACCTCCGGCAACCTTGCCTCGCCCATCGTGTGCTTGAGGGCATCGCGCATCAGCGTTCTTTCATCGGCTACGGCCTCGCGCTCCATGCCGCGCTCGCGCGCATAGCTCACGCCCTCGTGCGCGGCAACTCCCGCCTGCTCCGGCTTCAGCTCCACACCGGGCCGCTGCGCCGCCTCTTTGACAACGTGCTGCGGCTGCTGGCCGTGTTCGGCTGCGAGTCGCTGATGCTGCGCTCGCACATCTTCATGCGATAACGGCTGCTTGGCGTCGCGCGTCTGATGCGCGGCGATCTGCGCGGCGCCAGCCCCGCGCACTCCTGCCTTTTCCATATGCTCTTCGATTTGCTGCCGCCGCGGACTCGACGCCTCCAAATACTCGCGCGTGTAACCCTTGATCTCCGGCTGCCCGTGCGCGCCGCGTTCGATTTCGTAACCAAGCTCCTGCAACCGCGCCGCCAGTTCCGAGCGATACACCGCCGTCGCGTACTGCTGCGTTCTGTAAAGTTCTTGCGGCTGCAACGCCCGCGTCTGGCCGTCTGCCGTTTCGGTCATATTGAAGATCACCGCGTGCGTGTGCAACTGCGGTGCGGCGTAGCCGTCCACGGGCCTGCTACTGTCATGCTCGAACTTGGCGACGGCCCACTGGCCCGTCGTCTGCGCCGGGACATTGCCGCCCATGCGCGCCTGCGCGTACTTCTCCATCTCGTCAAGCGCGGTGCGCACGCTCTCCCTATGGGCATCTCGCACTCGATCATCGCCGCCAACCAGCGCAGTCAGAGATACCGACTTCGGCGCGCTGAACGTCGCATCCCATCCCGCCCGGTGCTCCATCGTGCGCACCGTGTCGCCCTGCGCGTTCACATACTCGCGGGCCGTCTGATGCCGAACCAACTGCTCGCCCGTCTCCGGGTGCTGGCCTTCGGCCAGCCGCGCGAACTGCTGCTCCTGTACTTCACCCTGCAAGCCCCAGCGAGTGGCAAGCTGGCCCTGCCACTCTCCGCGCACACGCTCGCCCTCTGTGTAATAGTTCTCCCGCGCATTGGCGAACTCTTCCTTGTGATACGCCTGTGCCTGGCCGGAGCTGATCGGTTTCGACAGCGTAATCATCGCTTCACTCGAAGAACGGCGTCTGCTCGTTCACCGCCGCTGGTTGTTGTGCTTGCTCCTGCTTCTTTTGGACGGAACGTACCGGCTTTCGTGCCGGTGCTGCAACTGGCTCCGGCTCTGTCGTCGGCATCGCCGGCGTCGTCATCTTCCGCTCGATGAACTTCTCCGCTGGCTCCTCTAGCTTGAGATACGGTATCCGCATCCGCACAACCAGGTTGCCGTGCTTCAAGTACCCATGCAGCGGCTCAAGCCCGCCGATCTCCGAAGCCATCACCAGCGGCTCGCGCGTAATCTCCCGCTGCTCATTCTCCCGTTGATGCGGGAACACGCCCCGCGTCCGGCTATCCCGGAACCGTTCTACCTCCACTTCGCCGATGGATTTCGAGATCCACTCCGACGCATGAGGCTCGCTCGTTTTGAAGAAGAACTTCGTCGCGGGCTGCGACAGCATGGCCTCGGCGATGTGCCCGTACAGCGCCTCCACCTGCGCTTTGCCCTGGAAGCCGAGGACCATCGGGTTATTCGATTTCCGGCCCTCCGTGATCGCCGTCGTCAACTGCGGCAACCGTTGCAGCGTCGCCAGCTCGTCCAGCACGAACCACGTCTTCCGCGCCCCGCTCCCGCCCTCGTTCATCAGCCGCAGCACTAACAGGTCCAGCCACAGGCTCATCAGCGGGCGCAGCCGCTCGCGCATCGTCGGCTTCGACGTAAGGAACAGCCAACCGCGCCGCTCCCGGCTCCACGCATACGCGCTCCAGCGCCGCTCCGTTTCGCGCTCCGGTGGCAGCAGCTTGAACGCGTCGGCGACCATATTCAGCGACCCCAGCACTCCCGATCTCTGCGGCGGAGCCGTCGCGTGGATCATCGCCGCAAGCTCCGTACCCCGTACCCGCTTTTCGATCTCCTCCTCGTGGCACATCCAGTACGTCAACTGCTCCGGCGTGGGTTTCAGATTGATCAGGTGCGCGAAGATTTTCCTTGGCGCATCGACGAAGAACTGGTTCTCCCGGCCCCGATCCGGGAACAGAGATGCCGCTACCGTCAGCGCCTCCGCCTCATGCGGCACTTCGTCGCCCGGCGTCCAGAACGGACACCGCGCGTCCAGGGGATTCAGCACCACGTCGCCCCGCGATTCCGAGTAAAACTGCGGCAGGTATTCGAGCGCCGGATCGTACACGATGGCCGTCTCTCCCCGGTCGGCGATCTGCGCGAGCACCTGCCGGATGGCCGCGCTCTTGCCCGTCCCCGAGTCGCCCACGATCAGCACGTGCATTGCCTCGCGCTCCTTCGGGATGCGGACCCAACGGCCCCGGTCCCGGCGCATCAGCCGGTCAACCCACGTCTGCTCTAAATTGATTAGCGCGATTCCGTCCGGGTAGTAAGTCGTCAGCCATTTCTTCCGGCCCAGCTTCTCGTTGAACTCCGCCGTCGTGACCAGCTCCGGCCCCCGCAGCCGCCGCCCGAACTTCCAGACCATCCGCCGCGCACGGTCCTTCGGCACGGCCATGAACAGCAGCACGGCGAAGAACGCCAGCGTCCAGTACGTGGGCCGCTTCACGAAGTCCCACAGCGTTTGGTTCTGGAAGACGTAACTTCCCATCAGCTCATGCAGTCCACGGTCGTTGAACACCCCCGTCGTCCACTGCAACCGCGTCAGTCCATCCTTGATTCCCTGGTCGGTCAGCACGTACCCGTAGCGCCCGTCCTGGCCCTTCACTGCTTCGATCTCGTCGCCAGTCACAAGCACCTGCTCGCCCTTCGCCGTTACCCCTTCGAGCAGCGTGTAACGCGCCTTCGCTGCCGGGAGCTTCGACCGCGCGCCGCTCTTCAGATAGTCAGACAGGTACAGCCGCTCCGCCGCCGTCCAGTTCACCCGCCCGTCCCGCCACGTCATGAACACGAAGAACAGGCAGCTAAGGAAAAAAGCTCCCCACGTCCACACGTGCGCCCGGCTCGGCCACGGTTTCGCGTACTGCTTCCGGCCCCACTCCGCCATGCTCAACCCTCCTCCGCCTGTGTTTCTCCGGCCTCCGGCTTCTCAGCCGGGACACCGGCCTGCTTCCTGGCCTGACTCCGCGCCGCTTCGATCCGCTCCCGCGCCCGCTCTCCCTTCACCGCGTCGGCCCGCTCGATCAGCCCCCGCATCTCGGCCTCCGTCATCGGACCCTGCGCCTGCCCGCCGTTATGCCGGAACTGGAGATTCAGGAACAGCGTCCGCAACGCCAGCACCTCGGCCAGCGTCACCCGCCCGGCCAGCGCCGCGTCGTCGTCGGGAAGCTCCACCCCCGGCGCGGCCAGCAACACCGCCCGCACCCATTCCGAGAGCGTCATGTCCGCCTGGCGCGCACACTCCTCCAGCGCCGCGAACTCCTCCTCGCTCACCTTCGTGCCGATGGACTTGGTGCGCAGCGGGGCTTTCATCGCTCACCGCCGATTCGATTGTGTTGGGGATTCGGGCCGCACGCCGCCCGCGCGCCGCAACGTACAGGACACGGGGCCGTGCCGAGCCGCTTTCTTGCTAAGGGGAGGGGAGTCATCGGGTTACCCCTTCAGCAACCGCAGGTTGCTACCAGAGTAACCCGATTTCAGAGATTTTGCCTCATCGCTTCCCAGCTACAACCCTGGCGCTGCGTGCTTCGCCGCCTATCGTTATAGCCGCTGGCCCCGCCCCAGAGCCGCCGAAGATCGGAGCCGTGGCCCTTGTCATGTGGAACATGAGAAGAAGACATTCTTCTCATAGCTGCCAACCAGCCGCAGCGGAGCCGTCAGTCAAGGCCGTGCGCAGCACGCCGCGCAGCGGTCGGAGCGAAGCGGAGAGCCTTTACGGACGGCGTAGCGGAGGCTACACGCGCGTGAGCGCGCCGGGATGCTGGTTCCGGCCTCTCGCTTTGTGCTTTCAACAGGTTCCCCGAGTGGCAGCAACAGGTTACTCCCGCAGTAACCGCGAACAACCCATTTCGCGAGCAACTTCCGCATTTTTAGCAGGTTCCCGCCGCAGCAACCTTCGGCAACCTTGCAGCACCCGAGCCGGGGTGACGTGTCGCCACTCCTGCCGATGCCGAAGGCAGCGCCGTTCTTGGGATGCTCGTCCTGACACGGAACTCCGGCTCTGATAGTCGATCTGACCCCAGCAGGGCTTAAGCGTACAGCATGCGGAGGGATGCGCAATAATGTCCCATATCACACACCTTGGGATGGGAAGAATGCAGGAAAGAGAACTCGAAAGATTGAATGAGCTCCAGAAGCTGAGCGGAGAAGCACATCAGAGGTTGCAGGACGTAGCCGAACAAATGCGGAAGCTTGCGGAGAAACCGACCTTGCTTCCGGATGACCGGTGGAACCTCCTTTTCCAAGCGTGGGAGAATCACTATCGCGCCGCACAGAAATTGGGGGACGAGATTTCTCGAAGCTACGAGGAAGCGATGAAGAGAATGTAACGCGGTGGTCTCATTTGCTCTCATCCTCCCTCTATGGGTGACGCGGCCGTGGTCGCAGCTTCAGGTGTCCAGCAGGATGCGCTAATTCAATGTTCTTCAGCTGTTCATAGGACGCTGCCGATGGCTCGATTCATAGTTGGCTCGACTGTCGCATCGCTCAAGTAAAGCTCGTAATGACGAAAATTCGACTCATATCCTGACATACACCTCCAAATCATTGCTTCGACAGCCCTTAGTGCCCTATGCTTTAGTTTTCTCATTCGTATTCATTTCAGGGGGGCAAATGGCAACGCGCAATTTCTGCTCGTCCTGTGGCTCACGCTTGGATGCCGGGTCGGGCTTCTGTGGAAATTGCGGCATCCGTGTACCGTCGAGCGCTCCTGCATCTGTCGATGAAGAAGCGAGGCTTAGGACGGTTTCAGCCGAAGAAAGCGCAACAAAGAGGGTCAGCGCTGCACCGCGCGGAAACGCTGAATCGCTGCCGAAGGAGGATACGTCGGGGCAGCAGACTGTGCCGATCTACGCTGGAACATTGTTTGGGGACCTGCCGAAAAGTCCGGACAGTATGTTCGGCTCAACCACGTTCACCGATGGAGATGAAGATCGGATCGAATGGCACGAGCGAACATCGGTTCGGGTGCTAATACTGATGTTGGTCATAGCTGCCGCGATTGTGGGGACCATCGCCTACAGGAGCCTTCGTGGAACAGCAGACAGTACCAGTGCCGAGCAGAATCAACCGCTGTCTCAAAACAGCGCCTGCTACGGCGAGTGTAGTTCCAGGAAGCCTGCATGGCATGGTGTGCGACTTCGAGTGTGAAAACCCAGCTCCGAACGCTCAAGTAAAGTTGATGGATCAGAGCAACAAATTGGTCGCGGTGACTGGCACCGACGAAAACGGCAAGTACGTATTTCACCAAGTTCCTCCTGGTCGTTACGTCGTGAGCGTATATGGAGGTACTGCTTACACTGGGATGGTGTCGTACCTGAGACCCGCTCCTGGTCTACAGTGCCGAAGAGACGAAAGTGGAGACTATTCAAATTGGTCGATGAAAGGTTCGGGAATGGCGCGGGGATGGCCTCGATGAATTTCTGCACTACTTGTGGGAGCAGGCTCGATGAAGGGGCCGCTTTCTGCGCGAATTGCGGTTTGGCAATGAAAGCATCTGTACCCCGACGTGAAGCTCCGGAAACTACACCTATTCCGGTTTTCCAACAAAGCGAGAACGCTCCTGTTTCCGTCGAAGCAACGACGCGACTCCCCCAATATGAAGTGAAGCCCGTCGCATGGGCTCAACACGGCGAGTCATCTAAAATTGCAAAGATGGACGAGTTGGCGAGGGTGATAACAGCACCTGAGCCGAACTCCGTGGATGAGCAGAATGCAGCTCAAAAGACATCTGATCTATTCGCAGTCGTGACCAAATCGCAGGAGAACGGAAATCGTCCTAGAGTCTCCCCTTGGGCATGGGCTTCTGTTGTCGTTGTAATAGTCGCTGTCGCTGGAGGGGCGTTTCTCTTTCACCGCTCCAAACAGCCGTCCCCACAGCCTGCCCAACTCCCTATGCCCGCGCCTTCAACCGCGCCACTACCCAATACGGCAACTCCTGCGGGCCTGACAGTTTCGTCTCTCGCAAACATGAGTTACCAGTTAGGAGATGCGCTATCCGGCCTTGGTGAGCGAACAGGCACGGTAAAGCTTGTAGATGGGAAGGGTTCATTTGGAGATTGGAATGCTTTTCTCGATAAGGAGCATGTTGCCTTTGGAGATTTGAACGGGGACGGAATCGATGATGCTGCTGCTGTCCTAACATTTGAAGGCCCTGGAAGTGCAGCCCCGCAGATTTTGGTCGTCGTCACGAATCATAGCGGGAAGGGTGAGAGCGCGGCAGTCAAGACGCTTGGTGATAATGCGGTTGTCAAGAGCATAAACATCAGTGGCGGCGTCATCACTGTGAATATGCTCACCGTTGGTCCGAATGACTCAATGGCTGATCCCGAAACGCCGCAAACTCTCACACTGAAAGTGCAAGGAAGCAAATTCGTGCCTAGCGATGGGTACTTGGCGGCGAATGGAGATGCAGAGTTCACATCTGCTCAGATTTCGTCGCATGGCATTCAGATTACGCCAGGTTCCGGATTTGCTTTTTATCCAACGTTTGGAGGAAATTGGCGAATTACTTCGCCGGGCGGGGGCTTTAGTGCAAGTTTCAATGCGCCCCAAGATGGCAATTTTGAACTTCTCGTCACCCATCTAACGTCCGCTGCACCCACATGCCAAGGCAATGGTTATTCTCCAATTACAATTGCGCTGAACTCCAAACCACTTGTGGAGAATTACGACCCGGCGCAGGCTCATAGTGGCAGCCATGATTTTGTGACTGATCGTTGGACGTTGAACCTACATGAAGGACAGAATCTCCTGACTTGGACAGCGGGAAACCTTTGTACACAGTACTGGATTCTGCGCATGGAGATTCAGGGTGACACCCCTACCACGGGAAGCGGAACCTAAGCCATCTTTTCTCGAAAGACTGGGGCATCGCAATTCTCGACATCTTATCGATACAGCTTTTCCTTTCGATGCGCGAGGACCCTTTTTGCCTCCAGCACATCTTCGTATTTCCCGTTCCCTCGATTCACCCTGAGTTCGGCCTCCGCTAGCCTTTTCTCCGCTATTGCAACGTCTCTCGCCGCATTACCTGTTGATGCTGGCAAACCCTGTAAGCCTTCTGCAAAGGCGGATGCAGACCCCTTGACAATCCCCGTGCCAGCCTTTGCCACACCTTCAACGGCTTTATACGCTACAAACGCCATTACTAGCTTTTTGACAATATCTCCTGTCTTCAATACGCTCACATCTCCCTCGGAGAGACTCGCCGGGTCCACGACAATCCATCCCGAATTTCGCAGAGAGGCAATGTACGCCTCGTTGCCCTTGATAGCCAAAAACACGGCGAGCACCACCTGCAAAATGAAACACAAGCTGAAGGGAAATCCATCGATTACAGCCCATGCAACAAAAATTGCCCACCAAATCAATCCCCACGGTACAAGCCGTTTGAAGAACGCATAAATCCCCGGGAAAAAGAGGAGGTTCCAATTAAAACCGTTCTTCACCACTCGCAGTCTGCCCGTTGAAAGTTGCCTCAGGACCGTGTGATTCCGAAAGTATCGTCTAAAAGAAAGAGAAGCGGGAGACTGACCACCTTTCCCAATGGCATCCGCACCGCAGTATTTGCAGATTTTATAGTCAATGTCCTTACCACATGCCGAGCAAACGAATGTGGTTCCCTGCGCTTCGGCTGGTGGATCGGGATTTTGCTGAGTTCCGAATTCATTTCCAGAATTAGGGAAGTTCACCTCCCCCGGCGGAGAGATCGTCATCGGTGGGCTTTGCTTGAGGGCAGATTCGGGAACGCCGACAGGAACCCTCACGCCGCAATTCCCACAAAAGGTCCACTCGGAATCAAGGCTCGTGCCGCAAGACGAACAGAAGTTACGCAATGCCACGAAGACTGGCCCTCCAATTTAACAATAGTGTTGCTGGTTCTCGGATTGGAATTGCCTGAAAGTATTATGCCTCTTGAACAGCAGTTTCAGAACGTATTGCTGCAAGCCGTAACCCCCGAGGGCTATACCGAGGCCGATGTGCTCCGGCTTATTTAAGAGGTCCGATCTGAAAAAACCGCCGTCGCAGTGTACGGTCCAATGGAGACCATGCAGCCCGACGCAAATAAAGGTTGGGATCGACTTTCGCTCACATCCATCCGATAATGGGTATAGGTACGAGGTTTCCATGACCATCCGCGTCGAACTCAACCCGGAGATGGAGAGGCAGC
>CAVWYS010000006.1:0-890446 GCA_963759285.1 uncultured Acidobacteriaceae bacterium
CATATCGACAGAAATCCTTTTCTCGAACGCGCTCGCGGGAACTCTGGACGCTGCGGCGTTTATCGGGACCTTAGTTCTGATCGCCTAAGCCCGCTCACTAAGTGCGTTTGCGGAACGTCTGGTCTTGGCCCGCAGCAGATGCTCGTTTTGGAAATGCCAGTTGCTCGCCAGGAACAGAGGCGTGCCTCAGTGAGCGAGTTCGGCGAGAAGCAGGCCCTGGCCATCTTCCAATCGCGCATGACGCTTTGGGGAGAGATCTTCAACACTTCCGCCGTTTCGTCCACGCTCAATCCTCCGAAGAATCGGAGCTCAACGACTTTTGCTTTGCGGGGGTCAATTTCGGCGAGCTCATTCAGCGCATCGTCAATGGCTACCATCTCCCGGTCACTCGAGCCTGACGCGATCTCCGGCGCGTCGTCGAAGTTCACATGGACAGCACCGCTGCCCCGCTTGGTCATATTCTTTGCCCGGGCTCGATCCACCAGGATCCGCCTCATCATGTTTGCCGATACGGCGAAGAAGTGCGCGCGATCCTGCCAGCTCACGTTGTCCACTTCCACCAGCCGCAGAAAGACTTCGTGGACGAGCGCAGTCGCCTGCAGGCTGTCGCCTGGCCGCTCCTTGCGCGTATATTTTGCTGCCATCCGCTTTAGCTCAAAGTAGACCTTCGCAGTGAGGTCTCCCAGAGCTTCCTGATCGCCTGCGCTCCAGGCCTTCAGAAGATGGGTGACGCTGGTCGTCTCTTCGCCCATGCCCCCCCCGCCGATGCCTCGATCTTACGACTTCGTGCAGAAAGCAAAGAATTATTCGCCGTTGTTGTAGTTCCCAGCGATCTTTCTCGCTTACCAGGATGAACCCGCTCCCGCTGTGGAGTCCACAGACTTCAGATATTCCTGACATGCGCCTGCGAGTGAGCAATTCAGCACATACCTTGTCACCTCAATTATGTTCCTCTCACTAATAAGGGCGAGCGCCTGATCAAGTTTCGTGGCCCTCCACCAGCCAAATTACGGAAGGTGCCATGAAGAAGCTCTCAATTATTGCAGCTGCCCTCGCTCTTCTGCTCAGCGTTGGCACTGCTCATGCGGTGCCAAGTTTCGCGCGCCAGACCGGCCCCTCCTGCAACGTATGCCACAGCAATCCGCCGCAACTCACCGCTTTTGGCCGTGACTTCAAGCTAAGGGGATACGTTCTCAGCGATACAACGGCCGCCGATAAAGTGGGAACCTCGAAGAGCCTGCTGCTGTAAAAAACATCCCGCTATCTTTCATGCTTCTGCTCTCCAACACTGCATTCCAGAGTGTCGCGCCGAGCACACAGAACAGCTCGGTCGGCTTTCCGCAACAACTCAGCATCTTTCTCGCAGGGGGGCTAGCGTCGCACTTCGGCGCACTCGCTCAAGTCACGTACAGCCACTCCAGCGATATCTTTGCGATGGACAATACCGACCTGCGCTACGCCAACCAGACCAAGTTAGGCGGCAAGGAACTCGATTACGGAATTACGCTGAACAACAATCCCACGGTTCAGGATCTCTGGAACAGCACGCCCGCATGGGGTTTTCCATGGATCTCGTCCGAAGCCGGCGTCAGCCCGATCGCCGGCGCGCTCATTGACGGAACGCTGGGTGGGGATGTCGCAGGTGCAGGCGTCTACAGCATGTGGAACAAGCACCTCTACACCGAGGTGACCGCCTATCGGAGCGAGCACGAGGGAGGCCCAGTTCCCGTCAACGGCGCGGGTTTTCAATACAACATCAGCGCAGCCGCTCCCTATTGGCGTGTTGCCTGGCAACAGACGCTGGGATCGAACTATTTCGAGGTCGGCACTTATGGTGGCGCCGGCCAAGAGCGTCGCCTCGGTGGTTGCTTATCTGCAGTCGCTCGGTCCAGGCAAGAGCGCACCACCGCAAAACAAAACCAAGCAAGGCGCTGCTACCCCGTCGGCACAGAGCGGACCTGTCGCTGCGCCGGCAGTTGCCTCAAAGCCGATGACCGAATCGACGGCCGTGGCAGAGCCTGCACCTGCGAAGCAGGAGACTGCTGGCGAGAGCCCGGCAATCTCAGCCGGACGCGCTCTTTTTCATACTAATGGATGCCTCGCCTGCCATGGGAAAAATGCGCAAGGCACACATTTTGCGCCCTCGTTGATTGGCATCACCAAGAAGTATCCGCCCGCTCAGCTTACAGACTTGCTGCATCATCCAAAAAAAGCAATGCGCGCAGGAGGCATGCCCGCCGTCACTGTCAACGACGCGCAAATGAAGCAACTCGTGGCCTATCTCTCCGGTCTGGGAACTGAGCCTGCGAAGGAGTCGGCGGCAACGGCTCAAGCTGCGCAACCCGCGCCAGGTAAACCCGCATCGCCCGCGGAAGCAGGCAAGGCAACCAGCCCTGCCGTAGCTCCTCCGGCGACTAAACCGGTGCCGCTGAGTGCGGACGCTGTACGGGGTAAGGCGCTCTTTGAGCGCAACCGTTGTGAGACGTGCCACGGGGTTGACGGTCTGCATGGGACTATAGCCGCTCCCGGCCTGGCTGGCTTGGCATCGGTCCTGCCCGCTTCTGTGCTCGATAATCTGCTGCAGCATCACAGTACCCAGATGAAGAGCGGCAACATGCCGCCCACCAACATGAGCCCAGGCACCCGGAAGGCGATTGTTGCTTACATCCGCTCGATGCCGTCCCCTCCTGACACTCAGTAGCTTCCTGCGTCATGTCTCTCGATGATCGGTTAATGCCAGGAGGCGCGAGGCGTCCTGCCGAGAAATCCTTTGAGCTGAGTCTTCATATGGCAATGAACCTGCCGCCGATCCCGAGCAACCCGGCGCACTAGTCAAAACGCCAGCAGACATTCCAGGAGGCTGGCGTGGGCCGTTATCAATAATCAGATGAGCTTCTTTTTATCTAGTTCAAGCCAAATCTCCAGTACCGTATAGACCTCCGATTAGTCCTGACGAGTTTGCATGGCGACTAGAATCTCGAGAGCTACCGGTTCCGGAAATCGGCTTTGCCATTGGTGTTTTTCATCACCGATCGCTGCTTCGCATTCAACGGACTCTGGATGAGTCATTTGGCCTGAAATCGCCAGTTGAGGGGTAAGTAGGGATTGGCCGGTCACTCGGGCGGAGCACTTGAACCATCAGCGAGGCCATTCATAAAGAGCATCATGATCGCCGTTGGGGAAGGACTTTCCTCCAAGTGGTCGTTTCAGAGTGCCGATCATCTCTACGCCGATCGGATCGCCGGCATCATTAAACCTCACCCGCGCGATGCCGATGCGGGAGTAATTTCCTTTTGCCACCAGCCGCGGGAAGAGATAGAGCGCACCATCCGGACCGCGAGCCGCCGCGGCTTGTGCTGAAACCATGCGTCCGCGCTGTACGACGTCCGATTGCGGCTTAGTAAAGAATCGAGACGCTGACGAAACTCCCGGTGGCTTAGTACATCTTTGATCTTTTCTTTGGAAACCGTCCTCAAAATGACCCAGGGATTTTGTGTTGCGGTCCAGAGTTCTTTGTCGAGCCCTTCCCATAATTCGTCCGCTGCATGATTCCACGACCAGTGCAGATTGAGCGCTAACTCAACCAGTGCATCGAATCCATCGATCTTTGACCAATCGAAGGGTGCATTCGGATCATTCAATGTGTCTCCCTGTCTTGCGGAGTTCAGGAAGCGGAGAGTGCCTTCGCCAATACCCTTCTGGCGATAACTCACCTCCGCTTCAATTTCGGCAGCTCGCGGTTTAGCTGTCTGTGAACATGGCCTTTTGAGGATGTCCCTTGGCCAACGGAGCAGGCGCAGAGGAATCGCTGAAGTCCGCTGTCCACTGCCAGTTCCTGGTCTCGGGCATATCCTCAAGGTGCTCACGAATGTAGTCGTGATGTTCGGTCAGTTTCTTGCCGAATAGCTGGATTGCGCCGGCAGCCTGCACACGAAGTCGGGGAATGTGCTTCAGAGCGTCCAATGCAAGATGGAAGCGGCTCATCTCGTTCAGCACGACCATGTCGAATGGGGCCATTTGCGTCAAAGAGTTCCAGCGGCTTTTAGCTTCTCATCCACGCTTCAAGAACCTTGTGATGTTCGGGATTCTCGCGAACCGTTGCAAGTGGAACCTGGTGTGCGCGGAAGGTGCCTTCGATTGGGATTCCGTCCACTTCTTTAGGACAACCAACCTTTGGGCGTGCGCAGAAAGATCATGGGCCAGACGGGCTGCTTCTTGAATCCGCTTTTGCGAGCCTGCTGTTGAATTGACCGAATCTCCGTGTAGCAATCGTCCAGAGCCTGAGCAAGAAGTTGATGCACGTGCTGTTTTGGCCACTTGTAGCTGACAGCACCCCGAGGTAGGAACAAAAGTGACCATCTATTGAGCATCCGGCTCTGACCACTATCCGTGTGGACATGGCGGAACAGATTTGAATGAAGCTTCAATCACACAACTTGCAGTTCACATCCGCATCAACCGTTCAAGGCGTTTTGTTTGAGCTAGCCGTTTGCCGCGTACTCTTTATGTTCGCGCGAGGAACGAAACGAATGGAACCTCATAGTGACGCTCTTTCACGACCCTATGCGTGTTGCCATAAGAGATGGAAGTTAATTACCCACTCGCCGATATCGCACAATCAGCAGCGTAAGATCGTCCGCCTGCCCCGCTCCTTGCGAAAACTCCGCTACCGCATCCAGAATCGTCTTCATCACGGTCTCAATCGAGGCCTGCGCGCAGTCCGATGTCACCTGGCTCAGCCGCTCGAAGCCGAACAGTTCGTTCTGCGTGTTTGTGGCTTCCACGATGCCGTCAGAGAACAGCACAAGCACATCATCCGGTTCCAACTGGACCCGCGTCGCCTCGTAATTCGCCTCCTCTGCCAGCCCCACGGGAAGCGTTCCTTCTGTGTACAGGTCGTTCACCTCGCCCTTGCGAATGATGAGGGGCGACGGATGCCCACCATACAAGTATTCGAGCATTCCCTCCGCATCGATCCTGCCGAAAAACATAGTCGCGCAGCGTCCCACCGAGGCGTGCTCGCACAGAAAGCGGTTTACATGGTTGAAGACTTGCACGGGCGCCACGCCGAGTCTCATACCGCTCAATGCGCCCTGCAACATCGTTGTGAGCAGCGCCGCACCCAGCCCCTTGCCCGTCACATCGGCGACCAGAAAGGCTGTCGATTCGTCGTTGAGCGGGAACACATCGTAGTAGTCGCCACCCACTCCGTGGCATGGCAGATGTACGCCTTTGATCTCCAGATAAGGAAATTCGCGAAGTCCCTGCGGTACCAGTCCTTGCTGGATTTCCCGGGCAATCGCCAACTCCTGCTCCAACCTCCGTTGCTCGCGTTCCTTTTCCAGTAGTCGCGCGTTGTCCAGAATGCTCGCCGCCTGCGCACTCAGCGCGTCCAGAATCTGCCGGTCGACATTGGAGAATGCGGTGGTGCGTCGCGAGTCAAGATACAGTGCCCCCAGCAGCCGCCCTGCCATCGTCTCACTGCCATCAGCATTGCCGTGGGCCACGGCATAGAGCGGAATCGCCACTACCGCGCGTAGCCCTTGGATCACCACGCTTTGCGCGCTCTTCAGGTTTAAATCGTCCAGGTTCAAATCGTCGGTAATGGCGGCCGCACGCTTGGTGACCGCCTGCCGCAGCGCGGTCTGGCTGGGTGCAATACTCTCGGGGGCCAGCGTCGTGCCGCCGCTACCGCGCGCCAGTCGAACTGTCAGCACGCCCTCGTGGTCCGCCTCGAGCAGAAGTCCACGCTCCGCGTGGGTCACCGACATCGCGTGATCCAGCATGGTACCTAGCACTGAGTCCAGAGGCAAGGCCGAGTGCAGCAGCGACGTGGCTTCGAGCAGCAAATTGAGTTTGCTCAGGCCGCTCGTCCCGGCTGCGGTTTCGATGGCAGGCAGCGAACCAAGTCGAGTCAACATGCTTTCGACATAGTGCTCGGGCGGTCGTCGCCTGAAAACGATCTTCGGACCGTTCTCCAGTCCAAACTCGATCGCGTCACCATCCATGAGCATCATCTGCACAATCCGGCGCCCGTTCACCCAGATGCCGGGGCGATGCCCGCGATCCTTGAGAAGGTAGCCGCCATCGATCTCCTCAATGACGGCGCAGCGCCGCGAGATGCGGGGATCTTCGAGCACCAGGTGATTCCCTGCATCGCTTCCGCGGCCGATGAGAAACGGAGATTGGGAAACAGCGATCGATTCCGGCGCGCTCTCCGGCCGCGCCACTTCGAGAATCGTCTCGTATCCCTGCAACTCAAGCATAGCTTTCGATCTTAAACTGCGTCGCGCGCTCAGTTTTCGAGAATCGCCATCGGCGTATGCTCATTGCTCTCGAACAATCCCCATACTTCAATGCTTGCTTCCGCGCACGCCAGGCGCCTCGCTTGCCAGAGTTTCTTTGCCCCACGCGCTTCGCTCAGTCTCAGAGGAAGGTTCAACTCACCAAGCGCCATCCCCTGCAGGAATTCCGTTCGGTAACTGAAGGCGGTTACCAGAAATCCGAACTCTTTTCCTAAACTCTGATTTTCAAAAAGCATTCCCCCCGTTACACTTACGTTCATTCACTCCACGATTCATTACTTCCCCGGAGGTCTCAAGCATGACCCACCAGCTCACTGGCACGGCCTCTTGTTTTCCTATCGCTCGTTTGTCACGTTTTTTTGAAAATTCCTTGAGATCTCTATCCGGAACTTCGCTGTGCGGTTTTGCCAAAGTCCACAGCATTTTTTCGTTCGTGGCAGCGTTGATGCTGACTGGCGCACTCGGCGCATCTGCACAGGCTCCGATTCTGTTGCCCAATTGGAATCAGCTATCGCCTGCGAACAACCCGGGCGGGCGCTTTGAATCCTCACTTACATACGACGCGGCGCACGGCCAGGTCGTTCTGTTCAGCGGCAACGACGCGCCCAATGACACATGGCTGTGGAACGGGACGAATTGGACACAGGCATTTCCACTGACAAGCCCACCCCAGCGCTACAACCCGGCGATGGTCTTCGATGCGGCGCACAACCAGGTGGTCATGTTCGGAGGAAGCGCAGACGGCGGCGCACTTTTAGGGGATACATGGGTGTGGGACGGGACCAACTGGACAGAGGCAAGTACGACTGGCCCCTCGCCGCGCCACGGCACGGTCATGGTTTACGACGCGGCACACAGCCAGGTGATCTTGTTTGGAGGGGCGGATGGCACCGGCGCTCAAAACGACACATGGGCATGGAATGGAACCACCTGGACCAGGCTGATTGCCTCAAGCACCGGCCTGGGCCAGCCGCCTTTTCGCGATTACTTCAGCATGGTCTACGATGCCGCGCATAGCCGGGTGGTCATGTTTGGAGGAGAGCTCAACAACAGCGTTTTTTATTCCGACACGTGGCTATGGGATGGGACAAGTTGGAGCCAGGCAGCCCCTGCGAACAACCCTCCAGGTCGTTACGGCCAGGGCATGGCTTATGACGCATCGTTAGGCCAGACAGTCATGTTCGGAGGAGACAACGGCTCCGCCCAATTGAACGACACCTGGGTTTGGAACGGGACCAACTGGACTTCGGAAGCCACTCCAAGCGGTCTCACGATGCGTATTGTTCCAAATTCCATGACCTACGATGCGGCCCTGGGCCAGGTGGTTTTGTACTCGGGACTCAGTCAAGACGTTGACACATGGGCATGGGGACTCCCGGGAAATTTCGGCAACATCAACGTCTGTCCCTCGGGACAATCCACTCCGGCCCCCTGTAACAGCACCCTCCCCGTTACGTTCAGTTTCGCTCAACCTTCCACCATCCTTTCGATCAACGTAGTCACGCAAGGTGCGAACGGCCTCGACTTCTCGCAGGCCAATGGCGGCAACTGCTCCGGTTCACCCGCCGGAGGTAGCACCTGCACAATGGACGTAACCTTCACCCCGCTCGCACCGGGTTTGCGAACAGGCGCAGTACAGCTCTCGGTTAACAGCCAGGGCGCTGATCAACTCATCACAGTCCCGATCTTCGGCATTGGCCAGGGAGCGGTGGCTGCATTCAGCCCGCTTTCGACATTCGTCGAAAACGCCGGGCCCTTGACTGGTCCGAAAGGCGTCCTGGTTGATGCGGCTGGCGATCTTTTCGTTTCCGACTACGATGGCAGCAAGGTGGTCGAGGTCGGGCCCAGTACAAGCAACCAGATCGTGACCATAGCCCAGTTTCCACAAGTTTCGATGCCGCAGGGATTGGCGATGGATGGAGCGGGCAATCTTTACGTCGCCGATACCGGCATCCCCGCGGTAGTGAAGATTCCGTGGGGATGCACCACCTCGACCTGTCTGCAAGGGGTGCCGAATCCGCTGGGTCTGAGCGGGCAGTTCGGAGTCTCCGTCGATGCGCAGGGTGACCTTTTCGTCAGCGCTTATAACCAGAATGAGGTCGTCGAAGTCCCAGTCAACGGAGGCGCCCAGACCCCGGTGTACAACGGCACCACGCCGATTGGCACTGCGGTGGATGCTGCCGGCGATTTGTTCGTCGCCGATGCGGGTGGCGCCGCGGTCATGAAGGTCCCCGCAGGCTGCACCAACTCCAGTTGCTACGCATCGATTGGAAGCAACTGGTTGCAACCGCAAAGTGTGTCTCTGGATGCGGCGGGAGATCTCTACGTGGTGGACAGTATGTTGAGTGAAGTCGTGGAGTTTCCTGCCGGCTGCGTCAGCAACACCTGCCAGATCACAATAGCGAACGCAGCCGAAACCTCACTGGGCAGCGGGTTCCAACCATGGGACGCGGTTACCGATGGCCAGGGAAATGTCTACATCGCGGACTATGGCCAACATCGCGTCGACGTGAGCCTCCAGCAATTCGCAGGCTTGACTTTCTCTGCGTCCACCGTCAACAACATCAGCGGCGACAGCCCTCAGTCTGTTCTGTTCCAGAACATTGGCAACCAGTCGTTGACCGGCCAGGGACTGTTCTTCACTGATCCCGACTTCACCCAGGTCGCCGGCCCAGGCTCGCCGGCCGACTGCACGGCCACTTTCTCGCTCGCCCCCGGAGGACCCTGCAATCTCAGCCTTCAATTCGATCCATTGAGCGCAGGACCACTGGTTGGCAGCGCTGTCTTCACTGACAATGCCTTCAATGCCGCTGCCGCCACGCAGTCCCTCGCCTTCAACGGCACAGGGCAGGCCGCGATTCCAGGCAACACACTCAGTGTCACTGAAACCGGCTCCGGCAGCGGCGGCGTCACCTCAGGCGACGGAGCCATCAATTGCAGCGAAGCCGGTGGAAACATCAGTGGTACCTGTTCCGCAAACTACTCCAGCGGAACCGTGACCCTGACGGCAACGCCCGTCGCGGGTTCAGCCTTCCTTGGTTGGAGCGGCGGAGCATGTTCGGGAACCGTCCCAACCTGCACCGTTACGATGAACACGTCAGTCAATGTGATCGCAAGCTTCGGGCAGCAGAGTGCCGGCAGCGTCAACGTTTGTTCATCGGGATCACCGGCTCCATGCACCGGCTCCGTCCCAGTCACGTTCAACTTCACTGCCACCACGACCATCGCCTCCGTCAAGGTGCTCACTCAGGGCGACACGACCCTTGACTTCCAACAGGCAACCGGCGGTACCTGCATCGGCACAATTACGGCGGGCAATTCGTGCATCGTCAATGTCAGCTTTGTGCCGCGGGCGCCTGGGTTGCGCATGGGCGCAGTGGAACTGCTCGACGGCAGCGGCAACGTGCTTGCCAGCCAGATGATTTCGGGCATTGGCCAGGGGCCGGAGATTGCGTTTAACCCGGCCACGCAGGTCACGGTCAACACCGGAAATACTTTCCTCTCCAATGCCAACGCCGTGGTAGTGGACGCCGCGGGGGATGTGTTCATCTCTGATAGCGGAAACGGGCAGATAGTTGAGGTCGCGGCGAATACAAGTGTAAGCACCATTACTGGAATCAATTCCCCACAGGGTTTAGCAGTGGATGGCGCAGGCAACCTCTTCGTCGCGCAATCCGGCGCGCCCGCTGAAGTACTCGAGTTCCAGCCCGGTTGCACCAGCATTACCTGCGGCAGCGTGGTGTACAACCCGGGCGCGAATTCCGGCCCATCGGCTGTAGCGGTCGATGGTATGGGCGATCTGTTTATCGCCGATATGGGCTTACATGAGGTCGTGGAAATTCCGGCCGGCGGAGGCGCGCAAACTGTCGTCTACCCATCGTCTCCCAACTCCGCCTCCGTTCCAGCCGGCGTAGCTGTAAATGCTGTCGGCGATCTTTTTGTCGCGGATCCCGGCCTCAAAACCGTCGTAAAGCTTCCCTACGGCGGCGGCGCGCAGGTTCCGTTTGGCGGCGGATGGTTAACTCCGGCAAGCGTGGCAGTGGATGCCGCCGGCGATGTGTACGTCGTGGATACCGGCCTGACCGAGGCCGTTGAAGTTCCACCTACTTGCTCGGGTACCAACGCCAGCAGCAGCTGCATGGTCTCACTGTCCAATCTCGCCGACTTCCCCGCCACCAGCCTGGCCCTGGATAGCTTTGGCGACATCTTCGTTGCAGAACCATCGCAATATCAGGTTCTCGAGCTGCAGGCGTCGCAGTCTGCAACGGTGAGCTTTGGCGAGGAGGGCGAGGGATACCAGAGCAACTATGGCAGCAGCCAGTTCGACACCCCGCTTTTTATCCAAAACATCGGCAACGGCAGCCAACCACTCACAGGCTCTGTGGGACCGATCTCAGGCGCGTACTATTTTGAGGACCCGACCGGCACCACCTGCACTTCATTTACGCTGGCTCCGGGCGCGACATGCCGTGAGAACTTGTACTTCTATCCGCAGAATGCAGTCGGTGTGCTCAACGCATCGGCTGTCGCAACCGACAACAATCTAAGCGCCAGCACTGCCACGCAGAACATTAACCTCACTGGATTCTCCGAAGGGCCGCCGGTAACGGTAAGTGTGACGGGAACGGGCAGCGGCAATGTGTCGTCCTCTCCGTCGCTGGTTAATTGCGTCATCGTTGCCGGAGTTCCAACCGGGGGCGTGGGCGCATGTTCTGGGAGCACCAGCACTGGGTTTACGTATTCATTTTTTGAGTCGCCGATTTCGGGATATATGTTCACGGGCTGGGGCGGCGCTTGCTCAAATTACGGAACGAATCCAGATCTGCAACGTCACCATCACTGCAGCCACGAGTGTTATCGCCAATTTCGCGCCAGCCGTAATCCCAACCGACAACGTCGCCGTCACCTTACTGGGCTCCGGCGTCGGTACTGTCACTGACAATTCCACCGGCATCAATTGCACCCTGACCAATGGAGCCCTCACTGGAGCGTGCAATTTCAACTATCCAGTCAACTCGCAGGTCACCTTGACTGCGGCTCCTGCCGTCGGCACCGCCTTCGCAGGCTGGGGCGCTCCCTGCTCTGGAACAAGCCTCACCTGCACCTTTACCGTGACCGCGCCTCTGAACATCGATGCCACGTTTTCCCAGCAAAGCTTCGGTAACGTGAACGTCTGCCCCTCAGGACAAAGCACGCCCGCTCCCTGCAGTCAGAATCTCGCCATCAATTTCAATATCCCTGTGACGAGCACCCTCGGCGCGACACAAGTCGTCACGCAGGGTGTCTCCGGACTCGACTTCGCGCTCGCAGGCGGCAACACCTGCACCGGCAGCCTCACTGCCGGTAGCTCCTGCACGGTCAACGTCACCTTCACCCCGCGAGCCCCCGGATTGCGCATGGGCGCGGTCACGATCTATGACACCACCGGCAACCCCGTCGCCAGCTTGCCCATCTACGGTGTCGGGCAGGCCCCTCTGGCCGTCTTCGGGCCAGGCACACAGACCACACTAACGACAACCGGGCTGACTGGCGTATCCGGCGTGGCGGTGGATGCAGCGGGCAATGTCTTCATTTCGGAGAACGCAGGCGCGGTTAAGATTACGCCCTCTGGGGTTCAGTCCACGGTGCCCACGAGCGGTCTGTCTCCGCACGTATACGATGTGGCTGTGGATGGAGCTGGGGATGTCTTCCTCGCGGATACCGACAACAACCGGGTGGTAGAGGTTACACCCGGCGGCGTCCAGACCACGGTGCCCGCCACTGGTCTGCTAAATCCAACTGGCGTGGCGGTGGATGGAGCCGGCAACGTCTTCATTACGGATCGCGACAACCACCGCGTCGTGAAGATAACACCCAGTGGCGTTCAGACCACGGTTCCCACCAGCGGGGTACAACTTCCTTACTACCCGGCTGTGGATGCAGCGGGCGATGTTTACTTCCTCGATGCTGGAACTGAACTGGTGCTGAAAGTCACACCCGGCGGCGTACAGAGCACGGTACCGATAAGCATTCCTGGCGAAGGCAACGGCGTGGCCGTCGATGCCGCAGGCGATGTCTTCGTCTCAGATCAAACCAACAACGTGGTGTTCGAGATTACGTCGGCAGGCGTCCAGACGACGCTGCCTACCACCGGTCTGCATATTCCCGCCGGCCTGGCGGTGGATGCGTCGGGGAATCTCTACATTGCTGATAATGGACAGACCCTCGTGTATGAGGTCAACCGTTCGCAGTTGCCATCCCTGAACTTCCCCCTCACCAATGCGGGCTCGAGTAGCGGCATTCAAGCGGTTTCTTTGCAGAACGTCGGCAACCAGCCGCTCACCGGAACCCTGAGCGCATCCGGCATCGGCCCCAACTTCGTACTGAATGGAAACTCAACCTGCAACAGCAGCTTCTCGTTAGTTGCGGGCGGGCAGTGTTTGCAGAGCTTCAACTTCACGCCGCAGACCACCGGCTATTTCTCGGCTGCTGCTGTCTTCAGTGACAACACTCTGAACCTGTCTCCCTCCGTCGTAGTGCAGAACGTCAACATGACCGGCGTTGGAGGCCTCAATGGCCAGGCAACCACCACTGCTGTCCCCAATGTCGTCGGATTTACGCAGCCCGCAGCCGGCTCCACCCTCGTTGGCGCGGGTTTGACCACCGGCTCCGTCAGCACAGCTGCCAGCGGCATCGTCCCATCCGGCAGCGTCATCGCCTCGAATCCCGCCGCAGGCACGCAGGTCAGTCTCGGCGCTCCGGTCAAACTGCTCATCTCAAGCGGTGCAGGACAACCCCCTGCGCCCAATCCGCTGTCTTTGCTCAACAACTACTTCGTCACCGGCGACTACGCCGCAGCCGGAGTCACACTCCGCGGAGCGCCGGTCGTCAATAACATGGTCACCGGAACCATCAGCATTCCCGCCAGCACTGGCCCTCTCACCCCCGGCGTCCCCACGGGCGCTGACCTGATCGATGGCTTCTTGTATTGGACAACGATCGAGAGTTCTCCGTCGCCCTCCGGCACAAACGCAACCTTCCTCGGCTACCCTATTTCCGGCAAGCAGATCGGCAGCGACCTTCCCTACACAGACTCCGTCGCTTCGGTCACCGGAACACTGCGCGTGTACCGAGCCAACGTCAATACGTACTTTCAAAATGGGGCAAACGGCATACGCATCGGCAGCGGCAACTTTACCGTCTCTCTGCCTGCAGGCGGCACGACTGGCGTAACGCTCACGGAAGGGGCCAGCCTCGTCGTCATCTATCGCGTCCTGTCGCCCAACTTCCCGCTCAAAGCTGTCGTCATTTACGACGGTTCGGCGATCCCCGCATCCTCCACGACGCAAAACATGCAGGGCTTCTACGATGCGGTCGGCGGTGGGAACGCCACCGGAAATGTCACCACCCTGTTCACCGACTCAAACGGCTGGAACAGCAATCCCAACATTCTTGCCCTCGGCGCGGCCGACCACTACAACGCGCAACTCAACGCCGGTGCTGCGTATGGCGCCGTCATTCTCTCCACCGCCGTCAACAACCCTGACAATGACGGCATTCTCGGTGCCTGGAAGGCCGGCCCTGCCTCCACCGATTTCCACGGCGGCGAACCCGGCTACTACGACGTAAAGACCGGCGCATGGGTCGGTCTGCCCGGAGCCAAGACCGGACAAAAAGATCTCTTTGTCCAGCTCGACTACATGTGCGGCGCCATCCTCAGTGACGGCTCATGCGATCCCAACCAGGAAAATCTCTTCCCCTCGCCAGACTCGCAAGGCAACGATCCGCTTGTCATGGTGCAGAAGGCATTCGCCAATGCAGGCGTCGTGCTCCATCTCCAGGTCGGCAACGCAGTGCCCGAAAGCACCTGCGTCGACAGCCCGGGCCAGCCTTGCCAGTTCCCCAATCAACAGGGCGTCATCGGCTGGAAAAACAGCCTCGAATTCTCCAAGGTATGGCCGCGCAACTTCGCTTCCTGCGCCGCCGGTGGCGATTGCTCGCCGCGCTTCCCCTACGGGCAGAAGGACAGCTATCACTACGTCCTCTTCGGCCACTCTCTCGCCATCCCGGCGTGGAACTCGCGCTATGCGACATTGGCATCCATCAATGCCGTCGCCGGCGGCACAACCACCATCGTCACCACCGACCGCGGTGCGCAGGGAAGCGTCAACTATTGTCCGACCCGCATCACCGTCTCCGGCATCCAGGGAATGCCGAATCTCAACGGCGTGTACGACACATCGTCGTGTCCCGACTCCAGAACCATCCTCATTCCCACTCCCGCCGGCGTTGCCAACTGGAGCTACCCCAACAGCACGCTGCCCGAACCCGTCATCGGCATCACCTCTGGAACGGTAACCAGCATCTCCGGTTATTCCGATCTCGGCGGCGCAGACTCCGCCGTCACTCTTGGTCTCTGGGCCACCGCTCCCAACCAGGATATGAGCAAGCGCGCAACCGTCGTCGCTGGCACCCTCTTTCATGAACTCGGCCACACCATCGGCCTCGGCCACGGCGGCCTCTATTACGACACGGCCGGCAATTACGTTCCAACCTTCGAAGCCAACTGCAAGCCCAACTACCAGAGCATCATGAATTACCTCTTCCAGCTTGATGGCGTGGGACCCAGTTCCGCCATTGCCTACTCCAACCAGACCCTCACCACGCTCACGCAATCCTCGTTCGGTTCGGTCAACACCCTGCTAGACGTCGATCCCGGATTCGCCGGCAACGCGGCCACGTTCCCAACCTCAACCTGGTACATCCCTTCCGCTCCCAGTTCCACCGCCAGCCCCGCCACGCTGCACTGTGACGGCACTCCGCTCGGCGGCGACGTTGGATATCGCCTTGACGGCACCATTGCTCCCATTACTCCAGCCTGGTCGAACGGGCAAAACATCACCTTCGACGGACAGTCTTACTCCACACTCCGTGGCTTCAACGACGTTGCCAACATCGATCTTCGCCAGGTTGGCGCAACCGGCGGCCAGTTCGCCTCTCTCGCATCTGTGCTTTCGTTTGACACCGCCGGCGCGCCGCTGAATATCGCTCCGGGTGGCAGCGTGTCTGTGGCCGCTGGAGGCACCGTGACACTCGGCGCCGGCGGCTCCATCTCCGTCCCGGGCGGAAACGTCACGTTGCCCGGCGGCGGCGTGATCAGCACAAGCAGCACCATCACCTTCGGCACCGGCGGAAACGTGACGCTCGGTGCAGGCGGCACCATCACCGCGGGCAGCGACGGCATCGTCGGACTCCCCGCTGGCGGCAACGTCACCCTTGGCGCAGGCGGCACCATCACACTCGGCGGCGGTGGCACCGTTACCCTTGGTGCCGGCGGCAACGTTACGCTCGGCGCTGGCGGCGGTACCATCATCCTTCCCTTTGGCGGCGGCACAGTGACGATTCCTCATCGGGTGGCTCTTACCTCGTGCCTGCCGGCGGAACGGTCACACTCGGCGGCGGTGGCAATATCACGCTGGGCGCCGGCGGCAACGTCACTCTCGGCGCGGGTGGCACCGTCACGCTAGGCGCCGGTGGCAACGTAACCCTCGGCGGCGGTGGCAACGTCACTCTCGGTGCGGGCGGCACAGTCACGCTCGGCGGCGGCGGCAACGTCACCCTCGGCGCCGGCGGAAACATCACCCTCGGCGGTGGCGGCAACATCACCCTCGGCGGCGGCGGCAATGTCACGCTCGGTGCAGGTGGCAACGTGACACTTGGCGCTGGCGGAACTGTCACTCTCGGTGGCGGCGGCAACATTACCCTCGGCGGCGGCGGCAACGTCACCCTCGGCGCTGGTGGAACTGTCACACTCGGTGCAGGCGGCAACATCACTTTGGGCGCCGGTGGAACGGTCACCCTGGGCGGCGGCGGCAACATAACCCTCGGCGCGGGCGGCACCATTACCCTCGGCGGCGGCGGCACCGTCACGCTCGGCGCTGGAGGCAACGTTACGCTCGGCGCTGGCGGCGGCACCATCAATGGTGTCGCGGATGGTCCCGGAACCTATCCCGTCGGCGCGGGTGGCACCGTCACGCTCGGCGCTGGAGGCAACGTCACCCTCGGTGCTGGTGGAAATGTCACACTCGGTGCAGGCGGCAACGTTACGCTCGGTGCCGGCGGCAACATCACGCTCGGCGGCGGCGGAACCGTCACGCTGGGCGGTGGTGGAAATGTCACCCTCGGTGCAGGCGGAGTCGTCACTCTCGGCGGCGGCGGCAATATCACTCTTGGCGGTGGCGGCAACATCACGCTCGGTGGTGGCGGCAACATCACGCTCGGTGGTGGCGGCAACGTCACCCTCGGCGGCGGCGGCGCAGCTTCAACCGAATTGGATTACAACACTGCCAACTCCATCGTTCGTCCGCCACCCGCAGCCACCTATACCCTCGAGCCGTCCGCTGTCCAGGTTAACTGGACTGCGCCCGCCTTCGGAGTCGTGCAGACCTACACGATCTCGCGGAGCGTCAATGGCGGTTCTCCCGTCATCATCGGCAGCGTCAGCGGAGTCAACGGATTCGCACCCGCAACCACATTCACCGATACCAATCCGGATACCTCCGCCACGACTGTGGTCTACACCATTAGCACCACGCTCGCTCCCGATCCAGGCACAAGCAATCAGCGGCAAAGCGCACCCTCGCCTCCGGCCGTCCTCACAGTCGATCAGACCATCGTTCTCGGTTCGTTGCCGAGTTCGGTGTCAATTTCCAATCCTTCCATTACCGTCTACGCAACCGCCGAGACCAACGGCTCCGCGAACATGCAACTTGTAACCTTCACCGCGTCAGGGCCTTGTTCCGTAGGAACTGCCCAGATCGACCAGAATGGCGTTTCCTCAACACCCGTGACTCTCAGCAGCACCGGAAGCTGCACCATCACCGCATCTCAGACCGGCGATAGCACGATCGTTCCAGTGGTCACGCCTGCTTACAACGCCGCAACGCCAGTCTCGGGAACATTCACGATCGTGCCCGTGAATTCCAACACGACGTCGCAGACCATCGCCTTCCCGCAATTGCCCCCCGTGCAATACGGCAGCAGCCCGGTACCGGTAAGCGCCACAGCCTCTTCCAACTTGCCAGTCACCTTCAGTGTTTCCGGGCCGTGCAGTCTAACCGGCAACGCAATCGCCATCACTGGAGCCGGCAAGTGCAGTGTCACCGCATCGGCTCCCTCGGGACCGGGGCCGAATAAAACGACCTATAGCGCCGCTTCGGCCACACAATCGTTCAACATCTCCCCCGCGGTCCTCACCGTTACGGCTGGAAGTCTCACCATCTCCTACGGACAGCCGGTCCCATCCCTGGCTACCGACTACACCATCACTGGGTACGTCAATTCAGAGTCCTCATCTGTCCTGAACAGCACTGCGCCCGCGATTTCCACCACCGCAACTTCATCCAGCGCTCCCGGCTCCTATCCCATCACCGTTTCCACCGGCAGCCTTGCCGCCACAAATTACTCCTTCCTCTACGTGTCAGGCACCCTGACTATTCAATCGACGAACCAGTCTGCTCTCGTGCTCTCCGCAGCATCGGCCTTGACCTACAACCAAAGCGAACCTCTGAATATTTCAGGCGGCAGCACGGGCGGCGCAATCACATACAACGTGACCGGGCCCTGCAGCGTGGCAAACGGCCAGCTTACGGCCAATAGCAGCACCGGTTCCTGCACGGTGTCAGCGACAATGGCCGGAAACAGCAGCTACAGCCCTGTCACCAGCAATTCCGTCATTGTCACTCTGCAGGTGGCCGCACAGACCATCAACTTCACCACCAACCCACCGTCATCGGCCGCATATAACAGTCAGTTCACAGTTGGGGGCACCGCATCCAGCGGGCTCGCGATTTCGTTCACGAGTGCAGGCGGCTGCACCAATAGCGCCACCACCCTAAACTCAGGCGTATATACCAGCACCTATACGATGACCAGCAGCACGGTAGCGTGCTCGGTGATTGCCGGCCAGGCAGGCAATTCGAATTACGGGGCGCAGACGGTTACGAAGACAGTAGCAGCGACCGGACCCGCCATTACCGTCTCTCCGACCTCGATCAACTTCGGCGCGGTGACTCTGGGAAGCATCACGATCAAGACCGTTACGGTATCGAACACCGGAAATGCGGCAGTCACCATCAGCACGCCTTTCATTTCCCTTCTGACGGCAGGGAACGCTGACGAGTTTGTCATCGTTAGTCTTTGCCCGTCGTCGCTGGCAGCGGGCAAGAGCTGCACGATTACGGTGTCCTTCGTTGCGGGCGCATACTATAACACTGCACAGACCGCAACGCTCGAGGTCATGGACAATGCGCCGGGCAGTCCGCAGCCGGTCGCGCTGAGTGCGACTGTTCTGCAACCTCAGAAGATCACCTTCAGCACCAACCCGCCGGCGAGTGCGGTCTACAACAGCAGCTTCACGGTCGCAGCCTCGGCCTCGAGCGGGCTCGCGGTGACCTACACCAGTTCCGGTTCGTGCAGCAATTCAGGTGCAACCTACACGATGACCGGCGGCAAGGGAGCCTGCTCGGTGATCGTGAACCAGGCAGGCAACTCCAACTATGCGGCAGCGGGGCAGGTTACGAAGACGGTAACTGCCACGCTGGCGCCGCAGACGATCACGTTCACCACAAGCCCGCCGGCGAGTGCCGTCTTCAAAAGCACCTTCACGGTGGCGGCTTCGGGCGGCGCCAGCGGGAATGCGGTGACCTTCACCAGTTCCGGTGCGTGCAGCAATTCAGGCGCGACTTACATGATGACCAGCGGGAAGGGAACCTGCTCGGTGATCGCCAACCAGGCAGGGAACTCCAACTACGCGGCAGCGGGGCAGGTAACGAAGACCGTAAGCGCAACCTATTCTCTGGCAAGCCTCAGTCCAACGAGTCTCAGTTTCGGGACAGTGGGTTCCGGCAGGAGCAGCTCAGCGCAAATTGCGACACTCGCCAACACGGGAACATCACCGTTGATCATCAGCAACATCGGCTTCACGGGCACAAACCCAGGCAACTTTTCGCAAACCAGCACTTGCCCGGGTTCGGCGAGTTCGCTGGCTGCAGGCGCGAAGTGCACCATCTCAGTCACGTTCAATTCCGGCGGCAAGGCAGTCTCCGCTAATCTGACGGTTACTGACAACACTCAGGCCGGTACACAGAGCGTGTCGCTTTCGGGAAACTAGGAGCGAGATAGACGCGAGCACAGTGGAGGGTCTAAAAAACGCGAGTGCCGGTGAACACCGGCGCTCTTTTTATGGATTCTGCGCAGATCTGCTTCAAGTCGAAGCACTGCAGAAGGTTCTAAATGCGGGCTTCCGTGTCATCGTCTCGAGCGCGCCGATCACGGGCATACGCGAGCAAAAAACCGAACGGACGATGCGGCGCTCTTGGTCAGCCTCTATCTCTTGGGCCTTTATTTGCCAAGACGGCGACGTATATCAAGAACCAGTGGATCATCCGACGACTGTCCGCGGATGCTGAGATAGGTCTGATAGAAGTCCGCAAATCCCGCGCTCTTCATTCCCTCCCGTGCGCGGCCCTCGTAGTAGTACACAGGCGGAAAATATTCGTATGTCGGCACGTTATCGTCGAACAGCTCGATCGCTTCGCCTCGTCGGTTGAGGCATCGATCGAATTCGGCATCAGCTTCGGTGAACGCTCCCGCTTCAAGATAGATCCGGCCCAGTTCGAAGCGGCCGATCCAGGTGTCGAGCATATTGTTCGCGGCAGTCATCTGCCGGATCGCTTCGTTGGTGTCCTTCTTCTTCACTGCAATCAGGCCGGCAATGATCTTGCCGTAAGCCTGCGACTCGCTTGACAGCGATGAAGAAAGACTTGTCTCCAGCCTTTGCGCTTTGCTCACCTCACCGGCATCGGCGTACGTGCTTGCGGCCAAAAACTGAATTGGAGCAATCTGGCTCTGCGCGAGCGCCTTGTCGGCATCGGCGAGTGCAGCGGCACGGCTCCCTTGCAATTCCTCGATCTTCGCAAGCATCACGTATTTCCTGGCGGCACCGTCATTGTTTTTGGCAGTGAGATCGGCGGCGGCGCTTTGCTTGAGGATGCTCGCCGCGTCTGCAAGCTTGCCTTGGTAAGCAGCCAGATCAGCCAGTCCCACCGTCGCAGTGGATGCGGCGTCCGGACCAAAGCTCTCGAGCTGGCGATATGATTGACTCGCATTTTCGATCTGGCCCTGCCCCAGTTGCGCTTCGGCCAGAACCAGGTAACCCTGCGCAGCCTTCGGATTGATGGAAAGCGCGGTGCGCGCCTCCCTTTCGCTCCCGGGGAAATCACCTGCGAAAGCGCTGATGAATGCCAGATTCAGCCGCGGACCAACGCCCCTGGGAACGATTGCCACCGCGCGCTTGGCCGCTTCCAGCGCCTTGGGTGCGTTGCGCAGCTGTGTATAGCAGATCGAAAGATTGTTCTGACCTACCCGATCGGCGGGATAGCGGGTGACGAGCCGCGTATATTCCTGCACGCAATTCTGCCAGTCGCCGGTCACGCGATAGTACAGGCCTCGGTCGCGATACTGCTCCCGCTCGGTCATGTTGTCGACGTACTGCATCGCTTGCTTCATGTACTTCACAGCATCTTCAGGCCTTCCCAGGTTCTGGGCCATCGCTGCCATGCCCGTGTAGGCCCATGTAAGTTTCGGATCCAGTACGGCGGCCTTTTGGAACGAGTTGAATGCCTCTTGAAATTTGCCTGCGAACTGCTCATCGACACCGATGGAGGCCTGGTGAACAGCTTCAAGAGAAGCGGCTTTAAAGCCTCCGCTGACCTCGGCAAATTGCACGGATGCAGGAGTAGAGTCGCCCAGCGCCTTGCGAATCGGCGCCGCCAGTTGAGGCAGGCTTTTCAGGATGTCCTGCTTATTGGCCACCGTGACTTGCGATTTTGCGAGTTCTTTCCCGCTCACCGCATCCAGCGCGACGGCCGAGATATCGTACTGGTCGCCGCGCAGGTCGATTTCGCCGGTGATCACCGCGTTGACGTCCTGATTGACGGCGATCAGGCGCGCCGATTGCTCGTCGAGTTTTTCCGTCGGATGCGGAAGTTTCCCGGCCTGCTTCCGAGCGTCTCCGCGACTATATACGTTGATGAAGCTGGCGCCCTCCAGAGCAACACCCAGCATCTGTTCGAGCGTGTTGTCCAGAATCGGATCACCGGTATTGTTCGCGAAATCGCCGACCAGCACCGAAACCGGGCTATGCGAGATAGTTTGCGCGGCCTTCTGCCTGCCGATTACGAACCAGGAAGTTGCAGCAGCGATTGCCAGGATCAGGACACCAGCGATCGCAAGTCGCGGCCATGGAATCTCTCGAAGACGGTTCATCCGCAGGCGCGCCGAAGAAGCGGAAACCTTTTTCCCTCCGCTTCTGCCTTGCCAGGCGCGGAGATCCGCATCAAGCTCCTCAGCGGTCTGGTAGCGGTTCGCCGGTTCCTTCTCAAGACACTTGCTTACGATGTTGCTCAGATTGCCGGGGATATGCTTGTCGACATCTGCCAGCGGCACAGCGCGTTGCTGCGTGCGCTTCAGTAAGCTCGCGATCGCACTCTCTGCATAGAAGGGCGTGACTCCAGCCAGTAACTCATACAAAATCAGTCCGAAGGTAAAGATATCCGAGCTGGCCTTCACTTCCATGCCCTGCGCCTGCTCGGGAGACATATATTCAATCGTCCCAAGCATGGCGCCTGCTCGGGTCATTCCATCGCCAGAGAACGTCCGAGCCAAGCCAAAATCCATTACCACCACGCGGCCGCTCTTGTCGCGCATGATGTTGCCCGGCTTTAAATCTCGATGGATGATCCCTTCCCGGTGAGCTGCGGCCAACCCGCAGGCCACCTGTTCCATGATGCCAACTGCTTCCGCGACTTCGAGCTTGCCCCGTGCACTAAGTATCTGATTGAGGTTTTCACCCTCGAGGTACTCCATGGTGATGAACTTCGTCTTATCCGCTTCGCCGATATCGAAAATGCGGATGACGTTCCGGTCCGTGACCTGGCGCGCGAGGATCAACTCCTGCTTGAAGCGCTGCAGAATCTCAGGGTGATTCGCCATCTCGGGCCGAATTACTTTGAGCGCGACTTCCCGCTCCAGTTCAAGGTCTCGAGCCTTGTAGACGGCGCCCATACCGCCTTCACCGAGCAGTTGCAGAAGTTCATAACGCCCGCTAAGCAACTCGCCAATCCTTGCTTCGGCAGCACTGGCTTTAGGGTTGGCAATCGTGCCGGGAGGAGACGGGGATCGCGGGGCAGGGGAAGGTCGAAGCGAAGTTCCCGGCGGAATCGTATCGTTGGGATCCACCACCTTCGCTTGGAAATCAATAATGGTGGCGTCGGCGTCTACCATCTTCTCTTCGGGAACGAGTCGGGAGCTTGCGTCGACGATCGTGGCGTTGGGATCGAACTTAGGTCGCTTCTCTGCGGGATTTGGGGTGTTTCCAGCGGAACTTTCACCCGCAAACGGGGTTCCGACGCCCGGAGGGCCGGGCTTTCCGGGGACAGGTTTCTTATCGGACCGCGTGGAGTCACTCATGTTGAGTCTCAGAAAATGCGTGGAGCCAGGGAAAGCGCCAACTCAGCTGGACCCGCCGTAGACCGACCAACTGTTGACAACTTCTTAAAATCATATACCTTGCAGTGAGTCAGGCCGGCACGCCGCTGGGGACGAGCGCGTCACCGTCAGCACCGTGATGTCGTCCTCCTGGCCAAACTGGACGCCCGCAGCGATGGCGTCCTCCGCCACTGCCGTGTTCCCCACCAACTTCGCCAGGCGCTCAAAGCCGAAAAGTTCGCCTTTGGAGTCGCGGGCTTCGAGCAGGCCATCCGTGTAGAGAGTCAGTCGATCAGCCGGCGCGAGAACCACTTCCTGATTTTCGTAGCGCTCGTTTGGGTTGAGCCCGAGGGGAAGCGCGCCCGGTAGTTCCACCTGGTGGGCATTCAGGAAAGGCGGCAGATGGCCGGCATTCGCGACGACGCAGGGTCCGTCGGGCTGGAGTAGCACCACCAGGCAGGTGGCGAATCCACCGCCAAGACGGCCATCGAGCCGACGATTCAACCCTGCGAGCACTTGTGCCGGATCGGTGCTCACTTCGGCCAGGGTGCGGAGGGCGCCGACGATGAGCGCAACTGCCATCGCTGCTCTCAGTCCCTTGCCGCTCACATCGCCGATAGCGATTAGCGCGGAATCGTCGGGGTTGGGGATGATTTGAAAGAAGTCGCCGCCCACCTCCTGTGCCGGACGATACGCGCTGGAGACGGCGAAGCCGCGCAGTGCAGGCTGAACCGAAGGAATGAGGACCCGCTGCAGCTCCTGCGCATTGCGAAACTCCTCGTCGAGCAGGGTTTGCCGGTTTCGCTGTTCGGTTTCATAGCGCCAAACAGCGTAAAGAATCGATGCCAGCAGCAGAGTATCGGCCAGCGTCCCCGCGCTGAAGGCGTTCCCCGCCACCGTGAACAGCGGTCGCGCCTCCAGGTCGGCAATCATCCAGTGAGTCCAGCGCGCTCCGGCGTCGCCCCAGTTGTGGACGGCCAGAAGCACGTCCCCCAGCAGCGCCGCAATGGCCAGCAGCCAGCGGGCCGCGTCCAGCTTGCGCCGGAAGGCGAACGCTACGAGCACCAGCACCCAGCATTCCACCAGGAGCGCCGGGATCGTGAATCCGATGTCCCACGCCAGAAAGCGATGGCCCGGCCAGGTTGTCCACTGGAAGAGTTGCAACGCACCATCGCCAAAATCGCCCACGACGGCTGCCGCCGTCATCCATATCGTCCACCGCACCAGCCGCCTATCGTCTCGCAGGTTGAGCAGGTAGAGCAGCAGGAACCACAGCGAAACATCTTCCGCGCACACCATGGGCGCAATGAGCCCGTAGCCGAGCCGGAAGCTCCACAGCCCGGGCACGGAGAACGGCAGCAGCAGCACCGCGTGAACGGTATAGATTGCCAGCCAGAAAAGCATCCACTGCCGCCGGTCGCGCAGCCAGGCCAGAAGCGCCAGCACTGCCACGATGCCCGACACCAGCGCCAGGCCCAGCGCATACAGGTTGCCCTCCAGCCACTCTGAGCTCTGCCGGCCCACCCGGTCGCGGATCGCCTCAGCGCTCCCGAGCTCCGGCGTGGCCGTCAACCCACCCACGTTGGGCGAGCTGAAAAAAACATACGGAGCCGTCCACACACGGATCGCGAGCACCCCGGACTCCGGCGGCCCCAGCGCAAATTGCCCGCGCCCGCACGAGGGGCACACGATCGCCACTCCCAGCGGCCATACCGCGTCGTACCACACCGGATCCGGCGGCAGCTTTCCGTAGCTGCCGATGAGCCGCCCGTTCCAGTAAACCTCCGCCGCATTCTGCACGGCAGGCAGATACAGCACCAGCTTCCAATTCCTATGGATTCGCGAATTGAACTCGGGGTCGACGACGATTCGCTGCCGATACCAGGCATACCCGGTGTAGTCGCGGAATCCCTGCTCCTCCCAGGTGCGGCCGGTCTCGATCCGGGGCCATCCGGAGTCGTCGAAATCCGGCACGGCCCAGGCTGGATTGTCGCCGGGGTGAAACTGCCATGGCCCGTCCATGGGCATGGTGGCCTGTCCGATTGTGTCTATCGGCAAGGGCGAAGGCGCTACGGCGGCGACGGTGGGAGCGAGCAGCAGAGCCGTAATCAGGAGGGTTATCCACATGCCAGCCTCAGTTGTTCGGGGGCTCTCGGGGAGGGATTTATCGTATCGCGGGGGAACTTATGAGCGGCGGATTACTGCTTGAGGATAAAGCACCCACGAACCTTGAGTTGACCCCTCAATCGATGATTCGGAAACGGGATTTGCGCCACTTGAATCGGCATTCCGCGCGGATGACGGACTCTGCTCCAGCAATTTGTCGGCGCTGATGCAGGATCTCCGTAAGCCAGATCGCCAATGCGCTCACTGGCCCAGATTAGTACCGGGATATCCGGCTTGTGTGAAGCTTTCTGTCGGATTGTTGGCGAGGTTTGTTTTTGCGAAGCGGTTTGCTGGATCTTCGGCAAGCGTGACTTTTGATGGGGCATTGTTTTCGTGAGGCAATGAATGGAGCGTTGGGTGTTTCTCGTTCCTTATCCTGGAGGGCACCGGCTATGATGAACCGTCATCGATGCATCTTCTTAAAATCCGACGAGGCAATCAAGCAGAGTGATACGTCTACGGCTGACGAAGGCGAAGTGCGGTTTCTTGATTATCCTGCTTGTGGTGTTGTGCGCTCATGCGCGAGCGCAAACGACGATCGGACAATTTCCGCCTGGACTGGTCAGCTTGACGGACGGGTGGCGTTATAGAGCGGGCGATGATCCAGCCTGGGCCAATCCGGATTTTAATGATGCAGGCTGGGAGCGTCACTCTCCCGACCTGCAGACGGATTCCTGCAGACGCGGGTGTTGGTTTCGCTTGCGCATAGACCTTGGACCGCGCAAAGCACCATTAGCTCTGTTTCTGGTTGCACAGGGCGGTGTATCCGAGACCTACATCGACGGCAAGCGGGTCGGGGACACGCATTTCGAACCCTGGTGGCTGGCTCGCGAGCCGATAGAGTTCATTTTGCCGCTTCCGGCGGAGGTGAACTCGATGATGCTGGCGATCCGCATTCATCCGCCGCGGGTTGCCTTCGATGCAAACGAGGCGGCAGTTGTGAGAGCTGCAATCGGCTCGCCCGATGCGGTTCGAGAAGCCGCAGATGCACATCGCAGACTTCGGTTGATACGATTTCTTCCCTCGGGCGGCATCAATCTGGCAATCGTGCTTGCCGGGGCTGCTTTTTTGCTGTTGTTTGCGTCGCAGCAACATAGGCGGGAGTATTTCTGGCTGGGCCTGTATCTGGCGCTGCTTGGTACTTCGGGGGGCATTTTCAGCGCTTCTGTTTATTCCATTGTTCCGGGAGATGCTAACGAAATATACGCAGACCCTGCCATTTACCTTGGCATTCTCGCGCAAACTGAATTCACATTTGCCTTCATTGGACGCCGACCCAATCGAATGTGGCGCGGTTACGAAGCGTTTCTTCTGATCTGCCCCGTCATCTCCGCTCTCTGCAGCACAGGGATGATCTCGAACGCTGTCTACTTTTCGTTTGAATCGGCGGTGATGCTTCCAGCCGCGCTGGCCATTCCCTTGCTCCTTTTTTACTGGTATCGGCACGGTAACCAAGAAGCGCGATGGTTGATTCTGCCGAGTCTTGCTCCGGCAGTTGGAATGATGATTACCAACCTGCCCCAGTTCTCAGACTTGATGGGGTGGAACCTGAGTTATCTCGCTCGCCCAATCCTGTTATGGGGAGACGTTCCCTTGTTCCCCAGCGATCTGGCCGGTGCCATCTTTTTGCTGGCCATCGGTGTGGTCATGTTCTTTCGGTTTACGACGCTCAATCGCGAACAGGCTCGCACCTCGGCTGAACTGAGTGCAGCCCGCGAGATCCAGCGACAATTGGTGCCCGCAACGCTGCCCGAGCTGAAGAGATGTCGGCTTGAGGCCGCTTATATTCCCGCTGCCGAAGTGGGCGGCGACTTTTACCAGGTACTTCCAGAGCGTGGTGGAAGTTCGCTGGTCATCCTTGGCGATGTGAGCGGCAAAGGTCTCAAGGCCGCCATGACCGGGGCGCTTGCCATTGGTTCGATCAGAACCCTGGCCGGCGAAGGCTTGTCGCCTGCGGAGCTGCTTACGCGGCTGAACCGGGACCTGTGCGCCTCCCAGACCAGTGGCTTTATCACGTGCCTTTGCGGTTCTATTGCGCCTGATGGCAGACTCACCCTGGCGAATGCCGGGCATCTGCCACCGTATCTGAATGGACGAGAGTTTACGCTGGAGAGCAGCCTTCCCCTGGGCATTGTTTCCGCTTTGGAATACAGCGAGACGATCATCGATCTGGCTCCAGGGGATGGCGTGACGATGATTACTGATGGAGTAATTGAAGCGCAATCGAGTTCGGGAGAACTGTTCGGCTTTGACCGGAGCAGCGCCATCAGTCGTCAACCGGCCCCACAGATCGCTGCCGCCGCCCAATCCTTCGGACAAAGCGACGATATCACTGTTTTGACAATCACCTACACTGGATAGGAGGCACTACGAAGGTAGAGCTGTGTTTTCCGAATCGACCGCGTGGCGCCGCGATTTTCCTGGGGCTGAAAACCAAACCATTCTATACTTAGGCGTTTTCCTCGCCACGCAGATCTCCGGCTGTAGAAATGGAATCTCGCCGCGCGCTTGATTTATACCCCTTTGAAGCAAAGGAGATTGCCAGTGAAGCGTCGTGATTTGCTCAAGAGCTCAGCATTCGTGCTTCCAGCAGCAGGCTTTCCAGCGGCAGGGCTCGAGGCTTTTGCTCTCGGCCAGAGTGCTGCGCTTTATCCGACTGGCGGGATCCATCCGGTGGAAGCTGGACAAGACCGGTTTGGGGAGACGCACTCGCTGGGATACAGCACGATTCTGTTTAAGGCGGTGCCACGCGAGACCAATGGCGGCTTACTCATGATTGAACACAAGAACCTAATGAAGGGCGGTCCTCCACGGCACTTCCATCTCCATCAGGAAGAGTGGTTCTACGTGATGGAGGGCGAGGTGCTCTTTGAGGTTGGCGGCAGCCGGACGACATTGCGTGCGGGGGAATCAATCCTGGGGCCGCGCGGTGTTCCGCATGCTTTTTCTGGAGTGGGCGAGAAGCCGGCGCACATGCTGATTGCGTTTACTCCCGCGGGGAAGATGGAGGAGTTCTTCCGGTATGTGGCGGTGCCGAACGGGCCGAAGATGGACGCAGAAGTATTTGCGCGGTACGAGATGCAATATGTTGGGCCGCCGCTGGTGGCATAGTTGCCTGCTATGCAGCAGGATGCCGCGTGTGGATGCTGTTTCGCGCCCATATGCACACGCCAGCGGCGGGTGGCCCCCGATCCCGGGATATTCCCAAAATACAAATGAGGGTGCCGGGGAGGCCAGACACCGCAGCCCGGAATCCGTTCGCAAGGGTCTCGCTCAATCCCCGTAAGTCGGCTTGCCAGGACCAACTGCGGTATTTTTTTTGCAACTTTACCAAAGTGCGTGACACGCCCGCTTCTTCGTTGACACTATCAGGGCGTAAGTTTATCGTCCCACCGATCCAGCAAACCTTCCTGGGCTTACAGCCCGGGAAGGTCAATGAGGTTAGCCCATGATCGTTCACCCGCGTAAAGTCCTTTGGACGTTTGCTCTTGTCGCATGTTCTCTCTCCGGACGCGCTTTAGCGCAACGCATGCAGGAACAGCCGCGCGTTGCGAACCAGAGGCCCTATGCAAACTCGGTGATTTTGCAAGGCGGGACACATGCGCAGACCATGCAGCGGCTGCACGTGGTGCGGCAATACGCGCTCCAGAACCTGCGTGCGAATCCGCGGGTGACGCTGGGTGCAGCACAGCTAGATTTTTCACCAATGTTGAACAATCCCAAAGCGGTGCCAAATCTTGCGGTGCGGTTGCAGGCCTTGTCGCAGCACGTACAGGTGCAGGAAAACACATCTGAGGTGAGCGAGGTCGATCAGGGCCTGGTGATCCATCACTTGCTCACGTATCAGATTCTTCCGGGCAAGTGCGCCGACCCTTCAGTCCGTGCCCAGCTTGCTGCGGCCGGCGCTACATGCTTCGCGCGAGCGACGGCGAATGAGCGTATTGCGGAATACAGCAGGCCGGGAAGCCCGCGCTATCTTGCTAACCCGGAAAGGCGGCAGGCGGCGATCGCGGCATTTCAGCAGAAGAGTGCGGCAACGGACGCGGAGGTGAGCCAGCACGTCGCCGCACTGCGTAAATCGCTGGCCGATCCGGCGCAGCGCGCGCAGATCGCAGCGAAGGTGGGTCAGGCTGAAGCGGCACGCATGAGCTCGCTGAGTGACGACGATCTGAAGGAAGAGCTGATCAACATGAGCACGCAGACCGTGGAAGAGACGATGTTCGTGCCGAAACTTGAATCGTCAAACTACGCACACCCGCAACACATCGTGAATGCTGTCGCCAGTCCCGCCGAAGTGGCGGCCACTCAGGAACTCATGCGCGGTGGTGCGATAGACGGCGCCAGCCCGGCACAGTTTCCCAAGCTGCTGAAGGTGGTTCCTGGCTCAGCGCTTCACCTGGCCGGCTCAGGCCAGCCTCGCGGCGATCAAAACGCCGATCTCAATTTGGGCCCCTACTACTTTCTCACCGGCTTTACCATCAACCACGACTACGAATGGCAGTGGGGCGTGTCGATCTCCATCAACTGGTGCGTCGTCGGCTGCACCTCGACCTATGGCATTCAACTGAACGCCGGCTTCAACTACGCCTTCGGTCTGCGCTTTCCGATCGAGGCAACTCTCAAATATCAAACCGTTGTTCACCCCAACAATTCAGCGGAAGCAAAGTTGACGCCGCAATTTGTACCCATCGAGGGTGACACCAACGCTTTCCAACAATCCGGGCTTGACCCTGGGCAGTGGTACAACGAGCAGGAGATCGTTGCGCAAGTGGGCGCCGATGCGGGCTTTAGCGTGAACCTCCCCGTCATCAGCAACAGCCAGAGTTTTGAGGTCAACGTGGATTTCACGCAATTGCTGCCGGCGCCCTACACCGGCGGACGCTTTCAGCCGCCTGCCCCGGGCGCACACGGCATTGATTCGCCTTACGTGTTCAACACCATCGATCTGCTCGGGGGCCTTCTCGATTTCGGAGTCGTCGGCGGCACGGTTTATCCCGCGGTGAATGTGAATCTCCATTCCGACAGTTTGCAGTTCACACTCAACGACGAGTTGCAGAAGCGGTCCACCAACCTCAACTCGGGACAGACCGTGTCGCTCGGGGATGTCACAGCCCAGAACGGCGACTACAGTCATTTCAGCGTCGGTAACCCCGTCTACAACCTGGGATTCACGTTGACACCGGGCCTCGCTCCAACGGTGTTCGTGGATATCGCGGTTTGGTCCGATCAATGGCAATGGCCGGTCTGGTTTCCGCAGCTCGCGATCAGCCTTCCGCCGGGCGGGATGAACTTCAGCTGCCATGCCGGAACCACTTGCGTCGTGGATTTTCAGCCTGTCTACAACGCAGCGACTGGACAAGTGCAAGACATGAGCAAAGAACGAGACGTGGCAGATCGGACGTTGAGAGGCGGCAAATGTCAGCCTAACGGTCCGGAAGGGAATTATCTTTGCCCTGTTGACGGCATGCTTGGCCTTTGCAAGACGATGCTCCAGAACAGCGCCGTGCTGAGTTGCGGCGCTCTCATTCCAACCTCGACCGATCAGATTCTGCGGCGGGGCGGCTGCACCGAGGATGGGGAAAGCGGAACATATGCGTGTCCGACGGGGATGATGGGCCTTTGCGGGCTCTACGTGAAAAACAAGGTGGTGCTTTCTTGCCGGCAGAAATGACGGGGACGAATCGGAGAACATTAGTGTTCAGAGCGGGCTGATTACCGAAAAAGTCGGCATGTGTGAGCGTTATGCCGGATTGCTGGACGGGGGTTGTGGCTCTCACTCTTTTCGCGCAGGTATGCGGCGGTCGACGAGTGACTACAGTGCCGTAGCCAACAGCAATCCGCATGACGACCGCAGATCCCGCCGCTCCAGTCGGGATGAAATCGCGAGAGGACCTTGTTGCCGCGATCGGGAATATACAACGGCGAGGGTACTCGAGGTCTTGAGATTTAGCGGTCGGCGGGGATTTCTATGGAGACTAATGTGCCGCGGCCGGGGTTGCTGACGATTTTGAAGCTGGCTTGTGTGCCGTAGAGGACTTCGAGTCGTTCCTGGACGTTTTTTATGCCGATGCCGTTTCCGCTGGTCTGCATGCCGGTGCGGGGGCGGTCGCCCATGCCCACTCCGTCGTCGGCAACTTCAATGATGACGCGGTCGCCGGTGAGCTTGCTGCGCAGGGTGACGGTACCGCCGTGAATGCGGGGCTCAAGGCCATGCTTGATGCTGTTCTCAATGAGGGGCTGGAGCAGGATGCTGGGGACGAGGACGTCGAGCGTGTTGGGATCGATTTCCTTTTCGACGTGGAGCTTGTCGGCGCCGAAACGGACGACTTCAATGTCGAGGTAGTCGTCAGTGAAGCTGAGTTCGCTGCGCAGAGGGACGTAGGTGTCGTGATCCTTGAGGAGGGCGCGGAGGATATTGGCGAGCTTGACGGTCATTTCGCGGGCGAGTTCGGGTTTGATGCGGACGAGTGAGGCGATGGAGTTGAGAGTGTTGAAGAGGAAGTGGGGATTGATCTGACGCTGCAGGGCGTCGAGGCGCGCTTCGAGCAGGAGGTGTTTCTGCTCCTCGAGTTTCATTTCGATGCGGAGGGCGTTCCAGACTTTGAGGGCGATGCCGACGACGATGGGGGCGCTGAGGCAGACGAGAATATCCACCCAAAGTTGGGTGGCGACGAGCGCGAAGAGTTTGTGGGGAAATGTGCGTGCGATCCAGACGCGACAGGCTTCTGCTGCAACGATGAGGAAGAGCATGAGGAACTGCGGGTCAAGGCGGGGACGACGGAGGATGCGGCGGACCCAGCGATAGAGGCTGAGGTCGACGAAGGGCGTGAAGGACCAGATGTCGTCGGGCGGGACGAAGCGGCGGAGCACGCCGGAGAGGAGGCCGACGGCTGCGTCAAAGGGAAGCGAAAGGTATTCGCCATGGAGCATGGCGGGGATGGAGAGAATGGCTCCGCCGAGCATGGCCCAGCGAGGACCGACGAGGAGGCCGAGGAGGATGATGGTTTCGAAGGAGATGTCGGCGGCGAGGAAGTTGGGAACGAGGATGCGGAGCCAGACGCCGAGGGTGAGGGGCACGACGAAGAAGGCGAGAAGGCCCAGAGTCTGGCGGGTACGGCGATGCTCCGCGAAGAAGAGGCGGCGGAAGGTGCTGACGCGCGCCAGTACGCTGGCGACGGAGGCAACGACGCCGAGCTTGACGAGCAACGTGATCAGGATGAGGCTGTCGGTCACCCCTCAACTGTAGCGCGTGGCGGAGCAGCGGCCCAAACGCAAAGCGTCGGCGGGTCAGTGATTTGCGATTGGATGGGCGGGGGGGCTTCCTGCTTTGGGCAGGGTGGCGCCGGCTGGGCATAGAGCTCAACGTAGAATGGATGCATGGCATTGGAGAGCGTGAAGAAGGTTGCGGAGGCGGATTTTCCTACGCGCTGGGGAGCGTTTCGCATACTTGGGTTTGAGGGGACGCTTTCGGGGTCTTTGGAATCGCCGGATCAGGTAGCGTCGCCCGCCCAGGCGGGGAAAGTGGAGGGGCTGGTGGCTCTGGTGATGGGCGACATTCACACGGCGCTGCCTCTGGTGCGGATACACTCGCAATGCCTGACCGGGGATGTCTTCGGGTCGCTTCGGTGCGATTGCAGGTTGCAGCTTGAACTCGCGCTGTCGCAGATTGCGGCAGAGGGTGCGGGGATTCTGCTGTACGAGCAGCAGGAGGGGCGAGGCATCGGGTTGATGGCGAAGCTGAAGGCCTATGAGTTGCAGGACAAGGGACTCGATACGGTGGAAGCGAATGTCGAGCTGGGGTTTGAGGCGGACTATCGCGAGTACGAATTGCCGGCACGGGTGCTGAAGATGCTGGGCGTCAAGCAGGTGAAGCTGATGACGAATAATCCTGACAAGGTCGCGGCGCTGGAGTCAGCGGGAATCACGGTCAGCGAGCGGGTATCGGCTGAGGTTGCGCCGCAGGAGACGTTTGCGGCGTACGTGCGGACGAAGCAGGAGAAGATGGGGCATATCGTCGAGACGATGGTTGGCGACGAGTAGGACGAATCGGCGCAGCTTGCAAAAAAGATGACAGCTTGATCGAATCTCGGGAAAGTCGTGCCCTGACAAAAGCCCTATTTATAAAACAAAGTTTTCAAGGCAGGCCGGGAATACGGAACCGTCTTCACGGGAAAGCCGTATCTTGACCCAGGCGCTGAAAGCGAGGCTCGGGAATGGCGAGCCAATCCAGGAATGGGCGCGTCGAAAGACTATGCAACGCTTTACTGACACGCTGAGCGAGGTATTCCGGGCGATCGCGGCGAACAAGCTGCGCAGCTTTCTGACCATGTTCGGGATTGCGTGGGGTGTGGGTTCGCTGCTGGTGCTTGTGGGTCTGGGTGAGGGGTTCCGGTCAGGGCAGCATCGCAACCTGGAAAAGATGGGCAATGACCTGGTGATGATGTGGAACGGGACCATCCCCGCTGTCGCCAACCAGCACACGGGGATGCGTCCTTACCAGCTGACGATGGGCGACGCGGACGCGGTAAGGAAGTTGCCCGAGTTGCGCGCCGTGACGGTGGAGCTGTCGCGCTCAGATCTTTACGAAGTGAGTCAGTTCAGCAATACGTCGAGTCACGTAATTGGCACCTGGCCGAACTACACGCAGGTGCGCTACATACCGATGGCGCAGGGGCGGTTTCTCGACGATCAGGATATGAGCGATCGACGGCGCGTGGCGGTGCTGGGCGCGAAGGCGGCTCTGCTGCTGTTTCCGGGGCGGCCGATGGTGGGCGAGACGATCACCATCAATGGCACGGAGTTCAAGGTTGTAGGCGCGGTGGACAAGATCAGCCGCGGCAATAACGACTTCGACGATCAGAAGCTCTACATTCCTGTCACGACGATGCAGGAACTGTTTCCGTTGAAGGGCGACAACATCGCACAGGATGCGTTGACGTCGATCCAGTATCAGCCTACGAAGCCGGGGGATGCGACGGCGGCGGTGGCGGCGGTGCATCGCGTGATTGCCGAACGGCACGGATTTGATCCATCGATGAAGGACGCGTTTCAGGAGTGGGACACCATCAAGGAGATGAAGATGGTGGGTGCGATCTTCAACGCGATGGATATCTTTCTGGGCGGCGTGGGGATTGTGACTCTGGGGCTGGGCGCGGTGGGGATTATCAACATCATGCTGGTGTCGGTGTCGGAACGAACCAGCGAGATTGGCCTGCGCAAAGCGCTGGGAGCGACGAAACGCGGCATCATGGGGCAGTTTTTCTGGGAAGGGTTGTTGCTGACGGCGGTAAGCGGTGCGATTGGGATTGCGGCCTCGGCGGGGCTGATGGGGTTGTTGCAGGCGCTGCTGACGGGCAAGATGCCGGGCTGGGATCCGCCGCGACTGGTACCGTGGTCGGCGGCGCTGGCGATGGGGACTTTGATTTTGAGTGGGATTGCGGCGGGATTGTATCCGGCGAGCAAGGCGGCGGCGATGGATCCGGTGGAGGCTCTGAGAAAAGATTGAACAGCAGCCGTCAGCCTACAGCCTTCAGCCTTCAGTCTCGGCAGTGAAGATTGACACGTTTTCAACTGATGGCTGAAAGCTGAAGGCTGATAGCTGGGAGCGAAGATGCTGAAGGACATACTAGGACAGGCCTGGGAGGCGATGATTTACAACCGCCGTCGCACCGCCATCACGATGATCGGGATGGCGTGGGGGATTGCGACGGTGGTATTGCTGCTGGCCTATGGAGCGGGATTCAGCCGGGCGATCGAGGCGATATTTGCGCAGTGGGGGACGAATATCATTGGCGTGTTTCCGGGGCGAACGAGTGAGCAGGCGGGGGGCGAGAAGTCCGGCGTGAAGGTGCAGTTTACGCAAGACGATGTGGACCGTATCATCGCCGCAGTACCGGGAATCAATCACATTTCGCCGGCGGTGTATAAGGACGCGACGGTGCAGGACGATCTGCACTCGTTTACCTGGACAGTGAACGGCGTGATGCCGGTGTTTCAGGACATCTGGAAACTGGATACCGATGCGGGGCGGTTCTTCAACGGGCAGGAAGAGGAGCAGAGGGCGCACGTCTGTGTGATTGGGTCGGAGTCGAAGACGAAACTCTTTTCGGGTGGATGGGCAGTGGGGCAGACGATTCGGCTGAACGGTGTCCTGTTTACGATTATCGGAGTGCTCAGCCCGAAGATGCAGGAGGGTGCGGACAGCGATCGCAACCGGCAGATCTATGTGCCATTCAGCACCATGAGCGACCTGGCGGACACGAAGTACCTGGGCGGGATCTGGTTTAACTACCAGGGAAACTACATGCTGACCGAGCAGAACATGCGCAACGTGCTGGGGGCTGCGCATCATTTCAGGGCTTCAGATCATAATGCAATTTACGTTGCAAATCTGATGACGGAATTGCATCAGTTCAGCATCCTGTCGATTGCGCTGCAGGTGCTTCTTTCGCTGGTGGGCGCGCTCACGTTGGGCATTGCGGGCATCGGGCTGATGAACATCATGCTGGTGGCGGTGCAGCAGCGGACGCGCGAGATTGGCGTGGAAAAGGCCCTGGGCGCGCAGAGACGCCACATTCTCACGCAGTTTCTGTCAGAGGCGATGGTGATTACTGGCGTTGGTGGGGCCGGGGGCATCGCGCTGGCCTATCTTGTTTCGCTGCTGGTGGGACGGATTCCGTTTTACAGTGAACTGGCGCTGCATGCGCAGGACGCGGACATTCAACTGCTGATTTCGCCGACGTCGGTGATTGTGGCGACGGGAATCCTGATTGTAACGGGACTGGTGAGCGGGATGATTCCGGCGATTCGCGCGGCGAACCTGGATCCGATTGAGGCGTTGCGGTACGAATGATCACCCCAACGACGAAGACCTGTCCTCGGGGACCCCGAATAAAGCAGGGACAAGGGACACAGGGAACAAGGGATACAGGGACCCTGAGCTCATCGGCGAAGGCACACTTGACGGTTGTTCATCTGATTTGGTTCGGGCGGTCGGTGGCAGCGCGGGTAATCAAGACGAATTTCTAGACAGGGGCGAGGGCGTCGACTACGGGGACTCCGGGGGGCGGAGTGAAGTGGAAAAGCGCCGGAGGGATGGGGACGTTCGGTTGTTGGCCGGTGAAGGTGAAGTGGGTGTGCGCGCCGTCGGTCTCAAGGATGTCGATGGCGGTGATGACGCCTTCAAGGGTGACGGTGAGGGTGAGGCTCTGAACGCGCTTTTCCTGACCGTGGGGAACGCCGGTCAGGGTGAAATCGCCGTTGGCGGCAGGCGCTGCGGTGAGGTGGTCGATTTCCTTTTCTAGCTGGGTGTGGCCGAGCAGGAAGCGGAGGGGCGAGCGAAAATCGTCGAGCTGTTTGGCGGCCATGCGCTGCACCTGCGGGTCGCCCCTGGTGTAGAACCAGGCGAACTTGCCATCGAGGAGGAAGAGCTTGCCAGCGGGGTTGGAATAGTCCCAGCGCATGCGACCGGGCTTGAGGAGCAGGAGGGTTCCGCTTTCGGAGCGGGAACGGCCGAGGCCTGTGTAGTCCTCAGTGAATTGGGCTTTGAGGGAGTGGAGCTGGTTGTAGTGATGATCGACGCGCTGGGCGAGGTCGTGGTCGGTGGGTTGCTGGGCTTCGACTGCCGAGAAGGACAGAAAAGAGAAAGCAAGAATCAGGAGCTTGATGAGATTGTGCTTTCCCATCCAAGCCGCAGAAGACGCGGCTTGGATGGGGCAGCCCAGTTGTGGTGATTGAAAGGTCCCGAAAAACAACCGCAGATCCTTCGACTCGTTCGCTTCGCTCTCTTCGCTCAGGATGACACCGTCGTTCTTAATGTATTTGCCGCGGTTCATTGCACCATCTGGGTGCAGTTGGTGCCGCCGGCGGGGTCCATCTTGATGGGGCCGCCTGATTCGATGCAGAAGCCGCGGTCGCCGGTTTTGCCGGGGGTAGCGGGAACGGCGGTGAGGGTGTAGCCGGTGATGCGGTCGGTGTTGTTGACGGTCACCTTCGTGCAATTGCTGATGTTGAAGATGTAGCCATCCTTGATGCCGGTGGTGAGCTGGCCACTGATGAGCTGGGCAGAGGTGGGGGATGGCGGTCCGGAACTAGGTTCTCCGGCGAGCGCCTGCAGTGTGCATGCGAATCCGTTGACGGGGTAGTTGGTGGCGTACATCGATTGCGCCTGCTCGATAGTTTGCAGGGATTTTTGCGCAGAAACTTCGTCGGTATGTTTCCGGATGGTATTCGCCGTTGGAATGGCGATGAGCATCAGGATAACGATGATGGAGATGACGATGAGCAGTTCCATCAGCGTGAAGCCTGAAGAAGTTGCGCGGCTGCGCGCGTGGCGCGATGTGGCGAAGATCGGAAACGTGCAAGTCATTTGAACCCCATGGCCTCAGGGAGCAGATAGACGCGGCACCGCCCCCGAGAAAATCCTACAACCTACGGACGCGGAAGGGAAATGGAACGCTCAAAAACAGTGGTCAGTGGCCAGTGGTCAGTGAACAGTGGACAGCAGGAGTGCTTGACTTAGCGTCAGGTCTGCTGCTCGTAGGGAGAATGATCGCCTATCGATGAGAACTGATCACTGTCCACTGGCCACTGTCCACTGCTTTTCAACACACCAGGCGGTCGTGGCTTAGCTTGATGCCGGTTAGTCGGCCAAGGAGCGTTACGGCGATGCGATCGGGAACGAAGAGACGCTGGGCCATGGCCTGAATCTGTTCGGCAGTGACAGCTTCGATGCGGACGATGACTTCATCGGCGGTGAAGAACTGGTGGAAGTACATCTCCTGGCGTGCGAGGTTGGCCATGCGGGAGTTGGAGCTTTCAAGGCCCATGAGGATGTTGCCCTTGAGCTGATCCTTGGCGCGGGTGAGTTCTTCGTCGCTGAGAGGAACTTCCTTGAGGTTGCGGAACTCGGCGAGGATGAGGTCGATGCACTCAAGAGCCTTGTTGGCGGAGGTGCCGGCGTAGACGCAGAGTGAGCCGGTGTCGCTGTAGGGGCTGAGGTCAGAGTAGATGGCGTAGGCCAATGCCACGCTCTTCGCGGATGGTCTGGAAGAGGCGGGAGCTCATGCCGCTGCCGAGGATGGTGTTGAGGATCAGCGTGGCGTAACGGTTGTCGTCGGTAATGGGCGGCGCGGGCACGCCGAGGCAGAGCTGGACCTGCTCAAGGGATTTCTTGTTCTGGAGCAGGATGCGCGCAGTGGCGAGAGGGGTCTGGATCTGGTGCGCGGCTTCGCCGGGGGGCAGAGGTGCGAATTTCTCAGTAACGGCCTGGACAAACTCATCGTGTTGCAGATCGCCGGCGGCGGAGAAGACCATGTTGCCGCCGCGGAAACTGGCGGTATGGTAGTCGATGAGCTTCTGCTGATCGAGGCGTCCGACAGTCTTGGTGGTGCCGAGGATCGGCTTGCCGAGTGGATGGTCTTTCCAGAAATTCTGGGTGAAGAGCTCGTGGACGAGGACGTCGGGATTGTCTTCGTCGATCTTGATTTCTTCGAGGATGACGCCGCGTTCGCGTTCGATTTCAGTGGAGGCGAAGACGGGATTGAGAACGAGGTCGGCGAGGACGTCGAGAGCGATGGGCACGTGGGCACCGAGAGATTTGACGTTGAAGCAGATGGTTTCTTTTCCGGTGAACGCGTCGAGGTTGCCGCCGATGGAGTCCATTTCGCGCGCGATGTTGAGGGCGGAGCGGGAACGGGTGCCTTTGAAGACCATGTGTTCGACGAAGTGGGAGATGCCGTTGATTTCAGCGGCTTCGCAGCGGGATCCGGACTTAATCCAGACACCCATGGCAACGGAGCGGAGGTGTTCCATGCGCTCGGTGAGAACAATTAGGCCGTTCGGCAATACGGTACGGCGAAGGTTACGTTGATTGGTCATCGTCACTCGATCGAATCTGATTGTAGGCGAAGCGGGTGCAGACAGCCGTCTGTTCGCGGTCCGCGTTAGAACGCAAAAATTAACTCTTTACCGGGACGCTCGCGGGAGGCTGCATGGGATGTAGAAATGCTCTATGCTGGGCGCAGCCGTGACCACGAACTCACAACTTGTCCCATTAGACGCCAAGAACAGGGTTGGCGGAAGCCTGCGAAGTTTATTTGGCATGAATGCGGCGGAACTTGCTGGCTGCATGGAGAGCCTGGGGGAGCCAAAGTGGCGCGGGCGGCAGGCGGCAGAGGCGATATATCGCCAAAGGATTGTTGAGGTTGAGGGTATTTCCACGCTCTCGAAGGCGTTGCGGCAAAAACTTGACCATGAGGGCTGGCAGGTGGGACGGCCGCGGATTGTGCAGGTTTTCACGTCGGTAGATGGGACGGAGCGCTACCTGGTGCAGGGACCGGGCGCGGACGGCCTGACGGTAGAGACGGTGTGGATGCCGGAGGGGGATGGGGGCGAGGCGGGGGACGGCAGCGAGGCGGACGACCGGAAAGCGGGTCATTCGGCTGCGCCCGCGCCGCGGGCTTCGCTCAGGAGGGCGACGATTTGCGTTTCTAGCCAGGTGGGATGCGCGGTGAACTGCCAATTCTGCCTGACGGCGAAGCTGGGGTTGCAGCGGAATCTTTCGGTCGGCGAGATTGCGGGGCAGGTGGTGGCGGTGCTGGACCGGCAGGGCGTGAAGGTGGGCAAGGAGCGCGTGAACCTGGTGTTCATGGGGATGGGCGAGCCGTTTTTGAATTATGAGAATTTTATGGGCGCGGTGCGGCTGCTGGTGGAGGAGATTGGGCTGAGTCCGCAGCGGATGACGGTGTCTACGTCGGGGATTGTGCCGGGGATCGAGCGCTTTGCAGAAGAGGCGCCGGAGATCAGGCCTAAGCTGGCGATCAGTTTGAATGCGCCGAATGATGAGGTGCGCAGCGCGGTGATGCCGATCAATCGCAAGTGGCCGATCGAAGCAGTGGTGGATGCGGTGCGCGGGGTGCGGCTTCGTTCGCGCGAGCGGATCACGTTTGAGTATGTCCTGCTGGGTGGCGTGACGGATCGGCCGGAACATGCGGCGGAGGTGGCGCGGCTGGTGCGGCGTACGGGGTTGGCGGCGAAGGTGAATCTAATTGCGTGGAATCCGGGGCCGGGGATTGCGTTTGCGATGCCGGAGCCGGGTGCGGTCGAGGCTTTTCGGCGGGCGCTGGCGGCGGAGGGCGTGCCGGTGTATCTGCGGCGGCCGCGGGGGCGGGATATTTATGCGGCGTGTGGGCAGTTGAAGAGGACTGTGGAGGGGTGAGGGCGGCTGTGTGATTCAGTTTTTTGGTGACTTCCGGGTGGGCGGTGATTCGCTGTGCGCCGGGATAAACCGACGTGTTGTAGGGGTGCAAGTCCCTGCAGGAAAGGAAATAGCGAATCCATCCTGACCTCTAGTCTTGCGTGGCACATCGTGAGGTGTGTGGCGAAGCGTAGATCGAGGCATCGGTGGGCCGGGTGATTGAGCTTCGAAAAACCGCGGATCAGGATGCCGACTCCCTGGTGAGTAGGAGGAAGGCAATACGGCGGCTGCGTTATACGCGAGCAGTTGTCCGGTCCTGCGTAGTCGTTAGAGCCCGTGCACGCTGAGAAAACAACATGGACTGCAGTACCGGGAAATCTCGGACAACTGAGCACCTTCCGGCAGCGTGTCAATCGACAGTGGTACCAGGCACTCGCACGCCGCAGTCAACGGGCACGCAAACGGTGGGAGACGCTTGTTCCGATCTTCGAACGATGGATACCATGCCCCCACGTCCTGCATCCCTATCCCGATGCTCGCTTCTACGCCACTCATCCTTCATAAGAGCCGTATGCGTAGACGCGCTCGTACGGATCTGCGCAGGGGGCGATCAGCAATGATCGTCCTTACTGCGACAGGACCTGCGGATTGGCTGTCAAACCGGGCCACAACTCGCCCACAGGAAATCACCGATGAGCCACGTCTCATCTATACGTTGCCGGTGCGAAGCACCACCGCTTCTCTCTCGTTTGCTCCCATGCTTTCCCCGATGCTTCTGTGACAACGCATACACCTAAAGTGTTGGAACGGTAATAGGCTGACACGGGCTGGGCGTCGGCAATAGGGGCAGGGCATTCTCTGCAGCCTCCAGATCGGAGCCGGTATAAGCGCAATTCCGCAAAGGACACAGGCGCCATAAACGTACAAAAGGGGAAAGGGTTGAACGAGCCACCACCCCACACCAGCTGCCAGAAAGCAACATAGAAACCACGTCAGAAATTGCTTGAGTATCCTCTTGCGCGCAGTTTGCACATGAGAGAAGAATTCGTTGGCCACATTTGACATGTTCTGCTTCACGATCTTCTTCGGACAGAGTCATTGGCTTACCCAAATTGATGAATCCTCAAGCAATCATACTTCTATAGCGTCCTGAGCAGGTAGTGGGCCACTCGTAAATTACCACTTGTGCAACGGGCGGCCGACGCGGTGTTGCTCAAGATGATCCAAGGGCTGATACACTCAGTCAACCTCTACGATGCGTTCGATACATATCCTTCTTCTGGCCCTCGCATTCTCTCCGTTTGCCGCCGCACAAAGCTTCGACTGCAAGCTCGCTAAATCTCCACGCGAGCACGCGGTCTGTTCCGACAAGGAACTTGCCACCCTCGATAGTGCCGTCTCCGCCGCTTACAAGTCGCTCCGTGCACAACTCTCCCCCGAATCGGCCGCTCTCGTCCAGTCCGATCAACGCGAATGGTTGCACTGGCTCGACGTCATCTGTCCCGCGCACGGCAAAGGTATCGCCGACGACATGGATCGTTGTCTGGCGAATGAGTACACCAACCGCGAGCACGATCTCAAACAGGTTTCGCACATCGGCGGCACACCGATCTTCCCGCGTTCTCACCATCTCTACACGGCTGGAAGCTCAAACGAAGAGCGGATCACTGACAATGACCCAGGCTTTGGCTCCGGCACCCTCCGTTGGCCGCAAATAGATATCCCACCCGCTCGACCGAATCCTGCCTATGCTGAGTGGAATAGCGCAGTGAAGAAGAGGGCGGAGAAACTTGCCGTCGGGATTGAGCCTGAAGACAAGAGCGCTACCTTTGACACTGCCGTCGACGCTTCCGGCACAATCGACGGTTTCTATACCATCGAAGCCGCTAATGATCGCTTCATTGATGTCAGCCTCATCGACAGTGGCTACGGCTGGGGCGCCGCTCACCCGCTCACCGGCCACACGAGTTTCCTCTGGTGGCTCGACCGCAATCGCGAGCTAGCTATCTCCGATGTCTTCACCCCGCAGAGCGACTGGCAGGACAAACTCGCCGTCTTGGCCCTCAGCAATCTCCGCGCCCAGCCCGACCTCAAAGACATGCTCGGCGACGACATCGAGAAGGCGGTGAAAGAAACCGTCTCCGACCCCGCCACCTGGACCCTCACCCGTGACGGTCTCACCATCACATTCGGCCAATACGCCATCGGCCCCTATGCCATCGGCATGCCTGAAGCGCACATCTCGTGGCGCGACCTAAAAGCCGACGTCGCTTCAGATCTTCAACCCACAACACTGCCAGCTCCAACCACCAAACCAAACCCCTAAAGTGAATCCGACCGTGTGGCGGGCTACTCTTCCGTTACTCGGGAGTATGGGAAGGGTTAGCGGTCAATCAACCGCAATCTGGAAATCGGCTCAATCTTCGAGCCCTGGTGCTGAGCGATTGCTCGATGGCGACAATGTGCCAATTTGAAACTGGAAAGTGTCGATGGCTTTGTATGATGTTTCCAAGCGTGGTGTACCCATCCGAGTAGTAGACTGGAGTGGCATTTTGCGACAGACGAAGGCCTTCACATACATCCCTAAAGCAGATGCCCGGAGGAAGTCAGGACGATGAAATTCTCCCTCACCTTCCCTGTCCACGCGATCCCCTTGTGGTTCCTTGTCCTGTCGCTCTTCCTGCCGCGCCTCTGCATGGTTGCCGCATGGTTCCAGCACAGCATGCCTCATTTCATCCCGTCGACGGTCGGCATCGTCCCGGTTATCGTCGCGATGCTCATCCCGCGCATCTTCATCCTCTTTTGGATATACCAAGACCAGGGCATCACCATCTGGTTCCTGCTGCACCTGATCGCGTTCCTCTGCGCCTGGGGCGGAGGCAGCCGCACCGTCTACCGCCGCCGCCGCGTCGAGGTCATCGAATAATCGACGCTGTTTGCTCCGCTGGCGGAGCACTCGCGCAGGTTGGGGAAGTCAGCAGTTCGGGAAAGTGCGTGTCCCCGGTAATACGTCCAAGGGCGTCAAATGTGCGGGCCCATCATGCGATTGCCAACCCATTCGTGCAGGAAGACTCACGGCAGGTCAGAGTCGAGTGGGCGACTTGGCTTGGCCTAGAGCGAGGAGTGCACCGGTGACGCGGTTGGCGTCGTGGCGGACTACGTTTTCTTCGCTGGCGAAGTCGCCGGTGATGCAGCGGACGCCCAGCTTCTGAATGCGTTCGACGTCGACTTCAATGGGCGAGGCATGCTCTGAGGCGTAACGCGCGAGCGTCTCTGGCGAGAAGGCCGCGGTGTTGAGGATGGCGTAGTCGAAGATGGGGGCGCGGGTGTGCTCGTAGATGCGCTCGATGTGCTCTGATGCCTTGAGGCCAAGACTCTCATTGGCTTGGGTCATGAGGTTGCAGATGAAGACGCGGGTGCCTTTGGCTTCAGCGAGCGCGGTGGGGATTCCCTGGACGAGCAGGTTGGTGATGAGCGAGGTGTAGAGCGAGCCGGGACCGACGGTGATGAGGTCGGCGCGCTCGATGGCCTCGAGCGTTTCAGGCATGGCAGCGGCTGTGGGTGGATCGATCATGAGTTCGGCGATGCGCTGCTTGCTGGCGGTGATGTTGGTTTCTCCGCGCACGACGGAGCCGTCTTCCATGTGGGCGACGAGGGTGGCGTTGGCGGTGGTGGCGGGATAGATGCGTCCGCGGGTGGCGAGAATTTTGGAAGCAAGTTGGATGGCGTGCGCGAAGTCGCCGGTAATTTCGGTCAACGCCGCGACGAACAGGTTGCCGAAGTTATGGCCGCCGAGCCCTTTTCCCGATTTGAAACGGTAGGCGAAAAGCTTGGATAGGAGGTCTTCTTCGGCGCTGAGGGCGACCATGCAGTTGCGGAGGTCGCCGGGCGGGAGCATGTTGAAATCCTCGCGGAGTCGCCCGGACGAACCTCCGTCGTCGGTGACGGTAACGACGGCGGCGAGATCGGAGATGTGGAAGGGAACGTTCGAGGGCCAGTCGGGGAAGGCAACGTGACGCCGGAGACCGCGGAGGAGGGTGGAGAGGCCAGTGCCGCCGCCGATGGCAACGACGCGCAGTGCGGCGGAGAAGTCGTCGTGCGCCTGAGAGCCAGACTCAGAGGGTCCCGGAGTGTGTCTAGCGAGCTTCGTTGGCGGACCAGAAGTCACAGAAATCCTGAGGGCGAACGGTAACCCTACGGTAGTTCAGGATACAGCAACTCGGTGAAGCGAGGGTCGTCGACCATGCTCTGGAAGTCGTTGTCAGAGCGGGCCTGGAGGCGATTTTTGGGGTTCAACTCGATGGCCTGGGCCAGACTGTCGAGGCAATCCTGCGTCTTGCCGGTGATGGAGTAGAGCAGGGCGAGACCATAGAAGGCGAAGTCTGCGCCGGAATCCTCGGCAAGGATGCCCTTGAGCTGGCTGGCGGCCTCTTCAAAATCGCCGGCATTGATCTGCGACACGGCGTAGTCGTAGCGTTCACCGGGCGTAAGGAAGGCCAGGCCCGCCTTGTCGAGCTGGCGGCGACAGGTGCTGATGTACATCGTGCAGCGCTCCATGATTTCGGGCGGCGCGGCAGGCAGCACCTTTTCAAAGGCGGCGATGGCTCTCTCGTATTTTCCCTGCTGCACGAGCTGAACAGCGGCCTGGTATTGCGTGAAGACAGGCCCCGTTGCCGTGCTCGAGTGACTGCCGGGCTTGGCAGGCGGTGGAGGGGTCTTTTTGCGGCTTGGTGTCGCGGATTTGGCCTCTTGCGTCATGGATTTTATGGGGGACGTCCGTTCTATGGTGCGAAAGTTGAACCGGAACATTCCGGCGGGATCACCAGGATTGGAAACCAAACTACTTAGGCCCTCTTTATACCCATAACCCCGTTTCACGTCAATGGGTGGGGTGTAAGCAGGTTATCGCATTCGAGATCCGGAATAGAGCTCGATTCGCCCCTACGGGGCTTGTGGTACTTATTTGGAAGCGTTCCCCCGATTGCGCTACGCTCCATCCGGGGCTATTGTCGGTTCTCCCTGACGGGAGAAAGATTGTGTTCGGCAGGTTGTCTTCGGCAGGTTCGTTCACGATGGAACTGTCTTATATGCAAGAGAGAAAGAGAGGTTCATACGATTGTGCTTGAGGTAAAGGCGCTCACGACCTGACTTCTCGCTCAGCGGGCTGACTTCTATTGTGCACTTCGATAGATGGCGGGGTTGAGGGTGGGGTCGTTGTACATCTTGAGCTGGCGGTAAAGTTTGAAGCGCCGGGTACCGTCCAGGGTCGCGCGCCAGAGCACATCGAGGCAGCGGGCGAGGTCGGTGCGCTGGTCGGTAAGGATAGCGAGGCGCTGGCAGTTTCGCTCGGCATGACCCGGAGTACAGTCGGTGCGTCCGGCCTCTTCGCGGGTGTGGTAGATCTTGAGCGCGAGAATCGAGAGCCGATCGATAATCAGGCCCGGCGACTCGGAGTGGAGTTCGACATTTTCGGCGGGAAGACGCTGCGGAGCAAGCCAGTCGAGGAGAGTGCGGTCGAGTTCTTCGGCGAGATCGTTGCGGAGCTGGTTGGTATGGTCGATGCGGCGCTTGACGCCGGCAAGTTGTGCGTCGGTGGCGCCGGGGGTACGGGCTTCGTCTTCGATGTGCCATAGATCGAAGTTGGCTCGATGCTGACGGGCGACGCGGACGAGCCATGGGTCTGCGATCGCGGTATCCGGAGCACCGGCGGACTCGCTGTGCCATGCGGCGGTTGAATCATCGTGCAGCCTTACAATTGCGTCGGCCGAAAGCATCGGGCTCCTTGCGGTGCGGTAAGTTGTGTACCGCGTCTATGGTAGAACTATCCTCACCCGGGGCCCAAGAGGCGGAGGAAAAATGCCGGAAGCAGTCCAACGATTTCTCTGCATTTCCAGTTACGAAAAAGGACAGGACTTCATGCGGCAGTGCGCCGAGATGGGCGTGGTGCCGACACTGTTGACAGTGGAAAAGCTGCGCGATGCGCCGTGGCCGCGCGAGATTCTGGAAGATGTTTCGTACATGCATGATACCTACACGGTCGATGAGCTGATCAAGACCGTGTGCTGGATGTGCCGGGGACGGCATTTTGACCGCGTGATCGCGCTGGACGAATTCGACTTGGATGCGGCGGCCAGGATTCGCGAGCATACGCGGATTCCAGGGATGGGCGTTACGTCGACTGCCTACTATCGCGACAAGCTGGCCATGCGGACGGGCGCGAGCGAATCGGGGTTCATGGTTCCGGAGTTTTGCCGCGTGCTTAATTATGACGAGCTGCGGGCTTACATGAAGGCAATCCACGGACCGTGGCTACTGAAGCCGCGGGCAGAGGCCTCAGCGCTGGGGATCCGCAAGATCTACGAGCCGGAGCAACTGTGGCGGACACTGGATGAGCTGGGCGATGTGCAGACGAATTATTTGCTGGAGCAGTTTGTGCCCGGAGATATTTTTCACGTGGACTCGGTGATCAGCGAGCACAAGGTGGTGTTTTCGGCGGTGCACCAATATGGGAAGCCACCGATGCAGGTGATGCACGAGGGCGGAGTGTTTACGACGCGGACGGTGGACCGCACGAGCCGCGACTGGAAGGATCTGACGGCGCTGAATGCGCGCCTGGCGCCGGATCTGGGAATGGCACGCGGCGTTACGCATGCTGAGTACATCAGGGCGCACGAAGACGGACGGTTTTATTTTCTCGAGATTGCGGCGCGCGTGGGTGGAGCGTTTATTTCCGATCTGATTGAGACGGCGACGGGGATCAACCTGTGGCGGGAATGGGCGCGGATTGAGGTAACAGAGCTGCGCGGCGAGCCGTATGTGCTGCCGATGTACACGGAGAAGTATGCGGGCAGCGTTCTGTGCCTGGCGAAGATGGAGGATCCGGACACCAGCATGTTCGACGCGCCGGAGATTGTGCATCGCATGAAGAAACATCACCATGCGGGCCTGATTGTGTGTTCAGAGAGCGCGGGGCGGGTGAGGGAATTGCTCGACCGGTATAGCGGCGAGTTTGCGGAGCGGTTCCTGGCGGCGCTTCCGCCGCCGGCTAAGCCGACGGCGTGATGGATGGGATGGGGATAGGCAGGGGAGCAGGAGTAATTTGTAAGTATTTTAGATGGGTCTGCATTGATTGGGCTGAGAAGATATCCATCATAACAATATGAAAACAAACAAGTAACGGAAGGAAATGAATTCTCCTTGACAATATACCGACTAGTTGGTATGTTTGTTGGGGTACGAGGAACTCGATATGGATGCGACCGCGACCAGGGCCGAGATCAGGCACGAATCGAAGACACGGATTTTGCAGGCGGCTTTACGGATTTTTCGTGAAAAGGGCTATAGCGCGACGCGGATTGAGGATGTTTGCGAAGGGGCAGAGTTGACGAAAGGCAGCTTCTTTCACCACTTCAGTACGAAGGAAGAGCTGGCAATTGCGGCGGCGGATTACTGGAGCGAAGTGACTTCGACACTATTTGCGGGCGCGCCCTATCATGTGCCGGCCGATCCGCTGGAGCGGGTGCTGGCGTATGTGGATTTTCGCAGGGAATTGCTGCACGGAGAACTGCCCGAGTTCACTTGCCTTTTGGGCACGATGACGCAGGAGATCTACGGCACGCATCCGGCGATTCGGGAGGCTTGCGAAGCGTCGATCAGCGGGCATGCTGCAACGTTGATACCCGATATCGAAGCGGCGATTCAGAAGTACGGAGTCCAAGGGGAATGGACCTCGGAGAGTTTGGCGCTTTTCATGCAAGCGGCCATTCAGGGTGCATTCATCATTGCCAAGGCAAAGAATGGGGTGGGGCCGGCCATTGATATGGTGGATCACCTGCGGCGTTACATCGAATTGCTCTTCACACAGAATTCGAAATCATGCAATTAGTCCCGAGGTGAGGTCATGAGTCTCAACGAACATCCCGAAGTGGTCACGTGGCCCGAGATGCATTACGTTTTTGTCGAACGGATCGGACCGTTTATGGAGAACGCGGGAGCCGCGTGGCAACAGCGCATCCGCTGGTCCCGGCTTTGAGCGAGAACAACAAGATTACCGGCTACATGGCACTCTATAAGGGGGCGCCGAAGATTTACCGCGCGGGATTTTCGATTGCGGGGCCGCCGGCGAACCTGCCCGATGGCCTCAAGTACGAGAAGGTCAAAGGCGGGAAGTACGTTCGCTTTGAACTGACGGGTCCATACGATCAGCTTCCCCAGGCATCGGGACGCGCATGGGCGATTGTGGCGGAGAGGAAGATCGAACTACGTGATGATTTCGCCATTGAAAATTATGTCAATGATCCGCGGGTCACACCGGCGGAGCAACTAGTGACACACATCATGGTTCCGACGGTCTGACCGCACTTCCTCTCTGATCCAGGCGGCCAACTGATTCACCGTTTAACTGAAGAAAGAGACGCGGAGATCACTCATGACACAGGCGGCGACGGGCACTGATTCGGGCATGCTGGAGCGGCCCGCAAACGAAACGACAACCGCTTCGAAGGGACTGATCTGGACAGGCCGCGCGCTCTCGACCCTGACAGTTTTGTTTATGCTCTTCGATGCGTTCGGGAAATTTGCCAAGCCGGTACAGGTTCTGGATGCGTTCGCACGGTTGGGGATTCCGACATCGCAGATCTACAGCATTGGAGTTCTCCTGCTTGTGAGCACGGTTATCTATGCGATTCCGCGAAGTGCGGTGCTGGGCGCGGTGTTGCTGACCGGATATCTGGGTGGCGCGGTTGCGATTCAGATGCGCGCAGGCAGTCCCACGTTCGAGACCGTGTTTCCAGTGATCTTCGGCGTGGTGCTGTGGTCAGGCGTATATCTGCGCGAATGTGGACTGCGGAGGGTGTTTCCGGTGCGACGCTGATTTGCTTGATCGCGCAGGGAATTCGCTGGAATTGTTTGTCAACCTATCCCCAAGGAGGTTTGTCATGGCGAACGTAACGTTGAACGAAAAATTTGCGAAGGACCAGGCCGTACACGATGAACTGGAGATTCGCGCATTGATGGACGGGATCCATCGAGCCCACCACGAGAAAAATGCTGCGGCCATTACTGCACCTTACGCGCCGGATGCCGCATTCTTCAGCCTGGCTCCGCCACTGCAGCATCGAGGGCGCGAGCGGCAGGAAGTGCAGGAGTGGCTCGACACCTGGGCTACTCCGATTGACATCACGGCGCAGGATTTCGCCGTGACGGTCAGCGGTAGCTTCGCCTTTGCGCATGGCTTTCTGCGTATGCAGGGCACGAAGAAGGGTGCAGACAAAGCAGTGGATTTCTGGATGCGGGAGACGTTGTGCTTCGAGCGGATCGCCGGCTTATGGAAGATCATTCATGAGCACACCTCGGTGCCGTTCTATATGGATGCATCGACGCGTCCCGCCTTTGATCTGAAGCCATAGCAGTGGATAGAGATGGCTCGCACTAAGCACATTCTTGTCGCGATCCTGCCAAGGAGGATTGTGCACGTTCTCTACCAAGCCGTCGCATATTTGCTCCTGGCTTTGCCTGCTGTCGTTCAGGCGCAAACATTTGCAAAAATCACCATAAAGTCTGCTCATTCAGCTGACCAGCGCAACATGCGTATGCAAGTGCTGCCTGGCGGGGACTTGAGTGCGAAGGCGGTCCCCGTGATCATGCTTTTGAGCTACGCCTACGACGTGCCTATCAACCCTTCGTCGCGTCTTTCACCGCTTCCCGACTGGACCATTCGTGAGCGGTACGATATCGAAGCGAAGGCGCCCGCGAACGCAATGATCTCCACTCTTTCCGACAGCGAGGCGCATAGCCGAGTTCAGCAAATGATTCGCAGATTGCTCGCTGATCGTTTCAGACTCGTGATGCGGGCAGAAAACAAGACGATGTCCGTTTACGCTCTCGCGGTGGCGAGAGGCGGTTCAAAACTCGAGAAGTCAGCCGTTACCTCGAAAGACTGCATCTTCGATACCGATCCGGAAGGTTGCCACACGTTTATCGCCGGCTTCGGCCATCCTCTGAATGCGAAAGCTATCGATATGGACGACCTCGCCCATTACCTTGGGAACTGGACGGATATGCCAGTCGTAAACCGCACGGCGCTTCGCGGTCTGTTCACCTTACACACGGAAGGCTGGGTGCCCATGCAGCTGCCCCCACCGCCACCAAACGGCACGACGGACGCAAACCAATTCGCCAGGCTCCCCACAATTTTCACGGTCCTGCGGGGAGTTGGACTCGAAATGAAAAGGCAAGAGGATATCTTGCCGGTATACGCCGTTGAACGCATCGAGCGCCCGGCCGCCAACTGACGATAACGGTCTAGCGCACTGGATCGTGCACCAGCGACATTCGTTGATCTGATGGGGCTTTGTACAATGGCTGCTGGAGATCGAATGGAAGGCAAGTGGCAATACCCGCATCGTCGGTGGAATCCGTTGCGGCAGTCGTGGGTGATGGTTTCGCCGCATCGTACACAGCGGCCGTGGCAGGGTGAAGTTGCACAGAAGACGACGCCGTCGGCAATTCACCACGATCCGAACTGCTATTTGTGCCCGGGCAACACACGCGCGGGTGGAGTGGTGAACCCACATTACGAATCCACCTTCACGTTTGTAAACGATTACGCGGCGCTGCTGCCGGATGCGGTGGCGGAACAAGTCGCGCAAGCGTCTCCTTTACTGGTGGCGGAGCCTGTGCGCGGATTGTGCAAGGTTTTGTGTTTCCATCCAGACCACAGCCTGACGCTGGCACGCATGACGCGAGACGAGATTCGGAGCGTGGCGGATGCGTGGACGCGGGGATACGAAGAACAGGGCGAGATCGATTGGATCAAGTACGTACAGATTTTTGAGAATCGCGGAGCGATGATGGGTGCGAGCAATCCGCACCCACACGGGCAGATCTGGTCGACGGGATTTCTCCCCGATGAGCCCGCGGCGGAGACTGTGGCGCAGCGCGAGCACATGGCGAAAACAGGCGGCTGCCTGCTATGCAACTACGTTGCTGCCGAGAAGGCCGCGGGCGAGCGGGCGGTGCTCGAGAACGAATATTTTGCAGCGCTGGTGCCATGGTGGGCGGTTTGGCCATTTGAAGTGCTGCTGGTGAGTAAGCGCCACCTGGGATCGATGCCGGAATTGAGCGGCGATGAGCGGGATGCATTGGCCGATGCGCTGAAGCGGCTGACGACGCGGTACGACAATTTATTTGAGACGAGTTTCCCGTACACGATGGGATTTCATCAGTCGCCGACCGACGGCTCTGAGCATCCGGAGTGGCATTTTCATGCGCATTTCTATCCGCCGCTGCTGCGGTCGGCGACGGTGCGGAAGTTTATGGTGGGGTTTGAAATGCTGGGAATGCCGCAGCGCGACATCACGCCGGAGAGCGCGGCGGAGCGGCTTCGGGCGTGTTCAGAAACGCATTGGTGGCAGCGCACCTGACGCGAAAGTTCTTGATTGATTCGCACATGCTCAAGGTATGCTGATGCAATGCTTCCCAGCTGCACGCGCATCCTAGTTACGCTTTTTGTGTTTATGTTTTGCGGGCCGTTCATGCTCGGCCAGTCGCACCCCGTTGCGCCGCTCGCCGTTGAGAATCTCGGCAAGGGAACGGTTCCGCTGGATGGAGCGTGGCAGTTCCATACAGGCGATGGGCCGGGCTGGGCCGACACCGGCTTCGATGATGGCCAATGGGAGCAGATCTCCGCAGGCAAGCCCTGGGGAGCGCAGACCCACGAGAACTACACTGGGTTTGCATGGTATCGCCGCCATCTTTTGATTGATGTTGCCCCCGGCGCGTCTCCCGATGTCGCGCTGTATATCCCACCCATCCAGGATGCCTACGAGATTTATTGGAACGGCCAGCTGGTGGGCCGCAATGGCAAATTACCGCCAGATCCGATCTGGTATTGGAGGCCTCCGCCACATACTTTCGGATTGGGTCCGGTCCGCTCAGGTGTTCTGGCCGTTCGCGTCTGGAAGTCACCGCTGGACAGCTTCGATGCGGGAACCCTGGGCGGGTTCACTGGCACACCTATCATTGGTAGTCCCGAAGCCATTGCCGCGCTGAAGGGCTCATCCGATTTCCGCTGGCTGCGCTCGCACCAGGTTTTGTTCGGTCTCAACTCGCTCTATGCTTTGGTAGCGATCCTCGGACTGCTGGGTTGGATTCGTGATCGAAGTCAGCGCCTGATGTTCTGGATGGCGTGCTTCGCGGGCACCGCGGTCATTCTGGACTCTCTCGAAAGGCTGGGCGTGCCATTGCGGTACAACGTGGCTGAAGGAGTTTCGCAGCCATTTTTTGGGTTGGTCAACGTTGCGACCTGCTTTGTGCTGATCGTGCTCCTGGATCTTGGTAGCGAACGGAGGCTGATGCGATGGGTTCGCATTGTTGTCTCTATCGAGATGATTGCTTTCATTCTCGACGGCATTCTGGCGTTCTCGGTTGATTCGGTCGCTCCCGGATCGAGCGCTCAAGCCCAATGGATGGATGCGATACTCACTGCGATCTATACGACACTTCAAACAGTGACGCTTTTCCTCGTGGTGTATGCAGTAGTACGCCGCAGGCGCCTGAAGATTGATCGCTGGATTGTGGCGGTGTGCGCATTTCTGGCCGATGGAATTCCGACCCTGAGAAGCGCTCTTTCGCAGGGAACGCGATTCACTCACTGGACGATCTCGGACAAACTGTCTGCCCCGTTGTTCATCGTGAGAGGAAATCCCATCACCGCCCAGACGATTGGGCAGACGATGTTGTTATTGGCTATCGTGTACGCGGCCTACCGTTACACCGCGGACGAGCGCCGCCGTCAGAATGCGATTGAGCAGGAGATGAAAAATGCGCGGGAGTTGCAGCAGGTTCTGATTCCCGAGGCTATCCCGGAGATACCCGGCTTCACCTTTACGAGTGCGTATCGTCCGGCACAGGAGGTGGGAGGCGACTTCTTCCAGATCATCCCTCTTCAATCCAGCGAAAAAGGATACGAGGGAACGCTGATTGTACTGGGCGATGTAAGCGGCAAGGGACTGAGAGCCGCAATGGCGGTTTCGCTGATTGTGGGCGCGACCCGGATGGTTGTGGAAACGACGTCAAATCCCGCCGAGGTGCTGGAGGCGTTGAGCCGCAGGCTGCATGGCAGGCTCGCCGGAGGCTTTGCCACTGCACTTGCAATGCGCGTTGAACCGAACGGCTACTGCGCGATTGCAACGGCCGGTCATCCGTCGCCATTTCTCAACGATACGGAACTCAATTTGAACGGTGCGCTTCCTCTGGGTCTCAGTTCATCGATGAGCTACCAGGAAACATCGTTTACGCTTCGTCCCGGTGACCGGCTGGCGCTCTACACGGATGGCCTACTTGAAGCCCGCAACGGGTCGGGCGAACTCTACAGCTTCGCCCGGCTGAAGTCGTTGTTTGCTTCAGGATGCACCGCAACACAAGCAGCCGAGGCAGCGGTTGCGTTCGGCCAGGATGACGACATCACGGTCATCACCTTGACCCGGCTTGACACTCATGAGTTTGCCTCTGCAATGAGTCCGGCGAGCTCGCTGGCACCGTCGCCTGCATGAGTCTGAAGCGACCGCGCCGCGACCCCGTGTTTCTATCAGAAGAGGTGTTTGTGGGTGAGTTCGCTTTCGCGCTGCCGCGCGGAACGGGTGCGCTTCATCTGGTACATGGAACGATCGGCAGCTTCGAGCAGGGCGTCGACGTCTTTGCCGTCTTCCGGGAACCGAGCCGCTCCGATACTTGCCGTAAGGTCGAGCGTGCGGCCTTCAAAGAGAAAAGGCTGATCGATTTCGCGGGAGAGGCGCTCGACGATGGCGAGCAGGACGTCGCGTTCGGATATATCGCCGAGGATGACGCCGAACTCGTCGCCGCCGAGGCGGGCCACGAGGTCGGATCGGCGGGGAATGCGGCTGATACGGAGTGCCATTTCGCGCAGGGCCGCGTCGCCGGCGCGGTGTCCATAGCTGTCGTTGACGTGCTTGAGTCCATCCATGTCGAGGACGAGGATGCCCAGGGGGTCAACCAGGCGCCGACCGGGTGAGATGCGATGACGGAGACGATCGAAGAAGAGGCTGCGATTGGCGAGACCTGTGAGCGAATCGTGCGTGGCCCGCTGGTAGAGCGCATTGGTCTCGTTGCGCGCGGCATAGTACATGGCAGCGGCGATCAACTCGCTCATCAGCTCGAGCACCCGGACGTCGCGGGCGGTGAAGGCGTAGGTTGAGGTCGATACGATTTTCAAAACGCCTACGGCTGAGTTATTGTGCTTGAGCGGCGCGACGACCATGGAGCGGATCCCAGCCAATTCGCATGGTTCTCGATCGACGCGGGGATCAATGACTGTGTCGTCCGTGCGCAGGATCCTGCCCTGTCGCACGCAGAGCCCGGAGAGACTCGCATCGCGCTTTACCCTCTTGCCGAGCAACGAATGGGCAATTCCGCTGGCTCCGCGGTAGACCATTTCATCGCCTTCGGTGTACTCGACAATGGCACCCTCGGCATTGGTCATGGTGGGGATGCGCTGGACCACTGCGTTGACGACGCCGGAAAGATCGAGGCCGAGCTTGGCGATCTCCGTTTGCAGGCGAATGATCTCCATCAGCATGTATGGGTCGGTGGTGACACTGCTCTGCACGTCGGTCATGGGCCCTCGGATTTTGGAAAGGCGGCGCTGCGTCGCCAACTCTCTGGCGATGTCACTCCGTTCAAAGGTTTCCTCCCGCGGCGCATTCAACTTTAGTTTCTGGCTGCGACAGAGGTTCGGAGCGCTCCTTGTACGTGGTTAGATGCGAATGGGGGGTAATGGTGGGGCTCAGGACGCGATTGATCGTTACTACGACGACAACCGATGCGGATCTGCGTTCTGCAGAGGGCTCTGGCGGGAGGAGCCGTGGGAAGGAGGCCGTAGGGGGATGGGGGAAAGCGAGAAGGCCATTCAGAAGAATGGTGAGCCCGCTGGGACTCGAACCCAGGACCCACGCCTTAAAAGGGCATTTGCGACGATAATGCATTAAGTTGCATCGCATCGCACAACGATGAAAAACGCCAGTATTGGCGCTGCTTTTCTTTCGTCACTTAGAACGATGCCGCCGCAGGGACTTGCCAGAAATGCGCCGATCGTGTATCACACTTGTATCACAGGAGCGCCGTTTTGTAGCACATTTTCGGTATAGGGGCGTGGGTCTCCGGGCAAAGAGCCGAATGTGATACGGGTGTGATACAGGAGCGAATGGATGGCAAAACGACCCAAGACGGTCACCGGGGTCTATGAGAGAGTGCCTGGCAGCGATCTGTGGTCTGCGCGGATCAGGGTAGAGGGGAAATTGGTCCGGAAGGGCTTTGGGCTGGGACCCAAGGGTAGAGCCGATGCGATCGCCTGGGTCGAGAAGGCTAGAACCATCAAACGCACAGGTGAGGGAGTCCTGCCAAAAACCGCGAAGAGACCTGTGCTTACGACGGCCGAAGTTGCCGTGCTGGGAAACCCCGACGCGATCATGGTAGGCAGGTTGTGCGACGAATTTGTACGGTACGTAAAGGCTCACCCGGAGGAGTATCGGGATCAGATCTATCCGCCAAAGCGAGTCGCCGAAATCAGAAAAGCTTTTGGCGACCGGAATGCGGCAACACTGAAGTCGTCTGAGATCGAGGCCTGGTTTGACGAGATACAGGAGGACAGGGAACTGGCCAATGCCACGGTCAACAAAATGCGAGGGACGTTCTCGATGCTGTACAAACACGGCAGACGGAGAGACTTGGTCGAGGTGAATCCAGCGGCAGACGTCCCGCTCCGCGATGTTGGGCAGGGGATTGAACGCTTCTTGAGCATCGAGGAAGAAAAGCGACTACGGGATGTCCTGCAGCGGAGCATTGATTCTCACGATCCGATCAAGCAGCCGGAACTACGGAAGCAGGCCTTCCACAGGCTGCTGGAGTTCGAGGTATCGTTGAAGTCGGGGATGCGACGCTCGGAGCAATACAACCTACGATGGGGTGATGTCGATTTCGAGCGTCGCATCGTGCGCCTTCGAAAGACCAAGAATGGAAAGCCTCGCAATGCATTCATCATTGACGACGTGGCCACAGCGCTAAAGCAGTTGCGTGATCTTGACCTTGAACGCAGGGACCGGTCGGGGACTCAGCCAAACAAGTCGCCGCAGGATGTCGTGTTCGCCAAAGCTGACAATAAGAAGTGGTGGCAAGGCGCTCTGGACGATGCAAACATCAAAAACTACCGGTGGCACGATAACCGGCACACCTTCTGTTCACGGTTGGTGCAGGCCGGCGTGCATCTGAAAGTGGTCCAGGAAGCTGCCGGTCATGCCTCAATTGCCTCGACGATCCGATACGCGCATTTCGCGCCGTCTCAGGTGGTCGATGCGATGGCTGTCCTGAATAGCAAACGGTGACCCACGTTGCCGAGTTGTGGTGGATATATAACATGTTATATACTGTGATTCAGCCATGGAGAGTCCCACCGAAGGTCATCCAGCGAAGATCGAATGGGAGGGGGACTCCAAAGAAGTTCTGAGCAACTTCCCTCATGATGTGAAGGTTACGCTGGGATTCTCATTGCGGCAGCTTCAGAGCGGAAATCGCCCTCGGTGTACTCATCGGCCGATGACTTCGGTGGGCAAGGGTGTCTGGGAATTAAAGGACAGCGACGAGCGGACTTGGTATCGGTTGATGTACTTGACGCGGATAGGCGATACCATCCACGTTCTGCATTGCTTTGAAAAGGACAGCAGAAAGACCGACAGACGCGATCTCGAGGTGGCGAAGGCCAGGCTGAAGGAACTCCGGCAAAGATTGCTGGATGCGAAATAGAGCACATCGACCAATGGAGTGGTCCAAATGAGCAGAACGAGTCACACTATCTCACGTCATATCACTACAGGCGACATTCTGGACGATCTTGGATTCTCGAGGTCGGAAGCATCGGCGCTGAAGATCAAGGCCTCCATCGTAGAGGCGATCCTTGCGGAAATCGACCGACGCGGTTTTACTCAGCGGGAACTTGTGGACGTGCTGGATGAGTACCAGCCCAACGTCAGCAATCTCCTTAATGGCAGGATCAGCAAAGTCAGCATCGAGAAATTACTAGGTTATGCGGATCGGCTCAAGATGCGTAGCAGTATCGAGTTGCGTCCGCTTGTTAAAGCAGGCCACGGAAAGCACGCGAAGGACAATACGACGAAAGACGCTGTGTACGCATAGCTCCGCCTGGATCAGTTATCCAGCCATGCGTCTCGGTTGATCGGATCGGGCGAGCTTTCGGATCTCCTCAATTGGAATCAGTACGCGACTATCGATTCTTCTTGTCAACAACCGCCCGTCTGCGATCATATAATCCACTTTGCGGATGCTGATAGTGAGCATCTCTGCAGCCACTTTGCGACTCACGAGGAGTTTCTCCTCGAGTGGTACGCCACTCCTCATTGGCGGCTTTCGCTTTCCACGTCGCTCTTTGCCCATGGGCTGGCTCAGTTCCTTGCCATTCGAATGTTGCGGAGATTCAGCCTTGCCAGTTGAACTTCGCGGGCAGGAAGGCGGAGCGCCGTCGGAGCGCCAATTCGAAGCCGCGCTCCCTAACAGCTCGGCTTCAACCAAGAATGGCAACGTGAGCTGGCCAGCGTCAATCGTTTGCAAATGGTGACGGGCGGGGGAAGAAGGACGCAAAGGGAACCTCGCCGTTCTTCACAGGTTGACAGTAGCGCAGGCACAGACCTACAGTCAAGTTGTAAGTTTACACGACAGGAAAGAGGATCGATGGCGGAGAAGTCGGCATGGCCCCAACAGCCCGTGATCTCCATCCGCATCTCCGAGGCGCTGCGAGCGCGCTTGGAATCTCTCAAGGAGATCCTGACACGGAGAGCGGAGAAAACGTCTCGACTTCGGAGGCAGCCAAGCAACTTCTCGAATCGGCTCGCGAAGACCGGCTTGAAGTGGCGGAGTTGCTGGCCGACGCAACCGTCGCGCTCGCGGCGACGAGACGCAAGGCCGAAGCCGGACAGAGCCTCTCGCGAGCCGAATGGATCGTCCTCGCCTACTACGTCCAATTGGGGGTCGAGAGCCACGTCGGTGTCCGATTTCGCGGGAGACAATGAGAGGGAATTCTGCAAGCCTTTCTTGCGGCGTTCGCGGTGCGGCGAGGAAAGAAATCGAGCCGGGATACCAATTACCTTTCCAATCTGCCGGTCCTGAACAAAGAAGGCAGGCCAGTTTTCGGAGCCGAGGCGGAAGGCATCGATGTTCCGACCGCCGTGGAGCGGCTGATTAGAAGAGTCAATTCTCCCGATTCGGAAAAAGCGTGGCCGCAGTTCGCGGCACGGAATCTCTACGAGTTTCTGGAGGAGGAATCGTTCGGAGTCGAAGCGATGAATCAGGCTTTGAAACCGTACTGGCCCGATACTCTGGCGAGCGGCAGCGCGAGGGCATTATTTGGTTCGCGGTTCTCCGGTTCGCGATTCGTCCCGGAGCGCCGTTTCTGAACACGCTTGGGGCCCGGCAATTTCGTCCGTATTCGAGGGCGGATTCGTGTTGTCCTTCGCGACGGGAAGCGAGCGGGATTTATCCGTGCTGGTCAGCCTGCCGCGACGCCCGCCAGGCCATGTACGAGATCGGAGGATACCCGATGATCACGGAGTTCCGGTCGATGCTCCGTGGCTGGGACACGAGCGAGCCGAATTCGTTCTGGCGAGGCCGTTCGTTCTTCGGGTACACGGCCATGGAAGCAACGGTGCCACCTGTTTGGGTTCGCTGTCAGGGTTCCGTCTCGTTCGGGTTCACAACTGAAGAATGGGCTTCGCTCCGGGAGGCTTTTCGCCGTGCCTGGGAGATGCCCGAAGTACAGCGCATCTCCGGTGAACTGATGCTTGAGTACGGTGAGATTTAAGAACGGCGCTGCTGTCGCAGCGGAAGTATGTGGACACGTCACCCCCAAATTGGGAACTGTGGAGCGCTTTGGAGCGCCGTGACGTTTACAAATGTCAACTTCCGCTGCGACAGCAAGTTAGGCTATCGGCGTTTACAAGAGTCTGCGGACGTTTACACGCGTAGACGAAAACAGGGCCGCAGACCGCGGCGGCGTAAACACGTTGAAGCATAAGAGCTTCGCGTAAGTTCCATTGAACGGTACTGTACGGCCAAAATCGCAAGTCAGCAAGGGAGGCTCCCCGATGAATTCCTTCCAAACGACGACTGCGCAAGCTAACAAGCCGTCTATCAAGCGACGAAAGCAAGCCCGGCTTCCGCACCAAAACCATCTCCACGCGACTAACTCCGGACGAACTGGCCGAGGTGGAGTCGGCTGCTGAGCGGGCCGGAAAGCCTCTTTCGGAATGGCTGCGAGACATGGCGATGGCCGCCTCAAGACGGCGTTCCGCCGACCCCGTTGAATTGCTGCTGGCGGAGATTTGGGCGGTGCGTTACGCTCTGCTGAGCTTTGTTCCATGCGGGCGCTCAAGCGACGGCAGAAGGCAAGCCATTGCTCCCGGAATCGGTCCTCAAGATTCGCGACCGTGCCGACGCCGCAGAAGCTCGAACAGGCCCGCAGGATGCTCGCCGATTTCTCTCGGCCAAAGGTCCAGGGAAAGGAGGCGGCGAAGAGCGATGAATCGGAGGCGCATTCTTCTCATCGTCGCTCGGCTCCTCGCGTTCGCCGCGATTGCCCAGGCGGTAACGATCTGGATATGTTCCGCTGGTTTTGGACGCCAATTGAACGCCATTACCTGTCCGCATACTTCTGGAGTTCGCTGCCGGTCGTCGGCCCATCGAGCCGTCGAAGTTCGCCTGATTTGGAAGATCGGACGGCACCGGAAGCCGGAGCTGGCATCGGATGACGACGCCGTTAGATCTGACGACGGAACCGGCATGGTGCTCTCGCAGTCCGCCCGCGATGCCGGTTGGAAGGGGCTGATTGAAGGTCCGCCGCAGCAGGTTCCAGCCGACGCTACTCAGCCAGGATTTGGCCAGCTTGGCATTTGAGGGCGAGAGCCTCTGGGGTCTCCTGCTTCTCCCCGAGTTGTCCGGGCTGCTGGTGTTTTGCTACCGCGCTTGGTATGGTATCTGCTCAAAGGATTCTTCCGAGCGCTGCTCCCCGAGATCGCGTGGCGACGGCGGTTTTCTGCGTTGCGGGAGCGTCTGCGAGTTTCTTCGAGGAATGTGCGGCGCTGGCGCAAAGGGTCTGCTCTGGGGTCACAGCATTGCATCGGAGCGCCGCGCGACGCGTAGCAACGCAGACGGCTGCACCGCGCACGACAGTTCCCGTGATCGCGCCAGCAGGCGCAAGCCCAAACCTTCGCAATTCCGCTCTTCGGCGTCTACAACGGAACCGGCCAGGGCTATCTCTGGAGCGAAAAGGACGAGATCGAATGAACGGAAACACAGGCCCGGTAGCAATCCGGGCCATTGAGGAGCACTCCCCATGCTCACCATCTCGAAGCCGCTGTCGGCCAGCCAGGCGCGTACCTACCACGCGAAAGAGTTCGCCTCGCAGCAGCAGAACTACTGGAGCCGCGACCAGCACGGTCACAGCGAATGGCAGGGCAAGCTCGCCCGGCAGTGGAATCTTATGGTCCCGTCCATGACGAACACTTCGCTCGGCTCGCGCGAAGGCCAGCATCCCACGGACGAGGAGACAACTCGTTCGGCATCAGGTTTCGCGGACCTACGAGGGCAAGAACGGCAAAGAAGTCACCAGCGTCGAACACCGCGCCGGGTGGGATGCCACGTTCTCCGCGCCGAAGTCGGTATCGATCACCGCGCTTGTCGGCGGCGACGACCGCGTACGGTTGGCGCACCGGGAGAGCGTGCGCGCGGCGCTGGCAGAACTGGAGCGATACACGCAGGCGCGCATCGGAAACATCCACGCGCCGGAGACAACAGGCAAGTTTGTTGCAGCCACTTTCGAGCACGACACCGCCCGGCCCGTGGATGGATATGCGGCCCCGCAGTTGCACACCCATGCCGTCATCTTCAATGTCACCGAGCGCGACAACGGCCAGACCCGCGCCCTGCAGCCGCACGAGATCTTCGTTTCGCAGCGCTACGTGACAGCCGTGTACCGTTCGGAATTGGCGTTGCGTCTCGAAAGATTGGGTTACGAACTCGAGCGCGGCAAGCACGGCCAGCCGGAAATCAAGGGATACACAAAAGAGTATTTGGAAGCGTCCAGCCCGCGCCGGGAACAGATCAAAGACCATCTCCGCGAGCAAGGAATCGATGGAGCGGCGGCGGCGCAGATCGCCGCGCATCATACGCGCGACCGCAAAGAACTGCTGTCGCAGGAGGAAGTCTTGCGGCGGCACCGGGAACTGGCCGCGCAGTATCGGCAACCAGGCGGATCGAGTGGTTGCTCAGGCGCGAGCACACGGTCAACACCAGACGCGAGAACCCGAGATCAGCGCACAACGGGCGGTGACTTGGGCGCGGGATCATGTCTTCGAGAGATCGGCGGTGCAGGACCGCCGTGCGATTCTCGAATCCGCCCTGGCGCGCGGCATGGGAGAGACGACACTATGCCAGCATCCGGCAGGAATTCGACCGCCGCGTTCGCGCGGGCGAATTCCGCGAAGTTGCCCACAACGGCGCAGGCCAGCAATTCACGACCACTGGCATGATCCGCATGGAGCGCGAGATCATTGCGCGGATGCAGGAGGGCAACCGGCGCGGCTATAATGATCCCCTGCTGGTTTCGCCGCAGGTGCGCAACAGCGATCGAAGACCGGCACCCGGAACTGAGCGCCGCGCAACGCAGCGCCGTGGAAGACCTATTCCTCTCGCGTGAAAGGATCGTCGGCTTGGACGGCGTGGCGGGCGCAGGCAAGACGACCGTGCTGTCCGTGATCCGCGAAGCTGCAGAGGCAGATGGATACAGAGTGGAGGGCTTCGCGCCCACATCGCGCGCGGCGCAGAAGCTCGCCGAGGCGGGCATGGAGACGTCCACGCTGCAAAAGCATCTGACGCGCGGCGAGCAACCGGATACAGGCGAGAAACGCCTCTATGTTCTCGATGAATCCTCGCTGGCATCGACCCGGCAATTGCATGAATTCGTGCATCGCCTCCACCCGAATGATCGTGTCCTGCTGGTCGGCGACCGGCGGCAGCATGAGGCGGTAGAGGCCGGGCGGCCATTTGCGCAGCTTCAGGATGCGGGCATGGTGACGGTCAAGCTGGAAGAGATCGTGCGCCAGAAAGACCCGGAACTGAAACGAGTGGTCGAGCAGCTTGCGCGGGGCCAGGTGCATGAGGCAGTCGAGAACCTTGACCGGCAGGGCCGAGTCCATGAGATTCCCGATCACGACAGACGGATTGCGGCGATTGCGAAGGAGTACGCAAAGTCGCCGGAGCGGACTCTGGTCGTCTCCCCGGACAATCGCTCCCGCATGGAGATCAACGAGCGCATCCATGCGGAATTGCAGGGCCGGGGCATCGTGCGAAACGGAGAGCATCAAATCCGAACGCTCGTGCCGCGCCAGGACATGACCGGCGCGGACCGCACCTGGGCCGAGCGGTACGAGGTCGGCGATGTGCTGCGCTATTCGCGCGCATCGAAGGAGACCGGCATCGGCAGGGGCGAGTATGCGCAGGTCAAGAGCATCGACGCTGCGGCCAATCGGTTGACTGTCGAAGTGCAGGACGGAACCGAACGAACCTACGATCCACGCCGGCAGCAGGGCGTGACAGTGTATCGCGAAGAGCTGCGCGCGTTCTCCGAGGGCGACCGCATCCAGTTCACTGCGCCCGCGAATGACCTCAAGATTGCCAACCGCGAATTGGGCACCATCGAATCCATCGGCGGCGATGGACGATTGCATTTGAAGATGGACGATGGCCGCACTGTGCAACTCGATCCGAACCGGCAACTGCATCTCGATTACGGCTATGCCGTGACCAGCCATTCGAGCCAGGGGCAGACAGCGGACCGCGTGCTGATCCACGTGGACACCGAACTTGGCGCAAAGGATCTGCTCAACAGCCGCATGGCCTACGTCGCCATCTCGCGCGGCGCACACGACGCGCAAATCTTCACAAACGATGCAGCGGCACTCGGTCAAGCACTCAGCCGCGACGTATCCCATGCTCCAGCGATCCAGCAAGCACCAATTTCACACGCTATCGAGCAAACCGCCGAGCAACAGCCCGCCCACGAGCATGAGATCGGTCAGGGATTCGGTATCGGGCATGTAGTCCAGACCCGAGCTGACATTCCCCGGATTGCAGCAGCGTAGCCGAGGCCCGGCCAGTCTCAAAATCTTATGGCTTTGGATGTGGACGCTGCCCGGCCACAGCGAGGACAATCGCTCCTGTAACAGACGTCAAGGTAGCAGCACTCGCCAGGACGACAAAGTGCACCGGACCATATATGTAGACGCAGAGTGCGGGTGACGGGCTGGCGGGCGATGGCTCACAACGGCAGTCAGGCCACAGCAAGCCCCCTTCGTTTTTGCTGACCAGTTACCCTAGCTCATTGCGCCGAACCCGTCAAGGGTCCGCTGCGCCGCACACCGACCGTGCGCCCTTGACCGAACCTGCGCAATGAACGGAGATCATCTATTGTCAGCAAAAAAGAATAGTTGACATCAACCCAGCTACGACGATCTGTCGCTCTCATCTGGATTAAGCTGCGGCTCAATAGGTAGCCAGAGCTTCAGATACGTGCATTTGGAAATATCTCGAAGACAGCCAATGGTCTCGGTCTTTCGTTTCAGCCGATATCTTACAACGCCGCCAATCAACCGGTTGTCAACGGGATGAGCTTCGACGCTGACGGCAACACAAAGACTAACAATTTCGGCGCGTTTGGTCGTGTAGTTGAACAGGGTAGCGGGTCGGCGTAATGGCAGAGGCATTCAACTGCAAGATTGTAAGAGTTTTTTCAACCTTCTCGAAGCACATCGATCGGATTTGCTCGCAAGGCGGTGCGAGCCGGGATGTAGCAGCCCGCCGCCGCAGCGGCAGCAAGAAGTACGATAGCTATTATGATCGGCGCTGTTTGCAAGACGGTCGTTGCACCTATCAATCGAACCAGCAACGGGTACATCTCAATGACTGCAACCAGACCTATTCCTGTCCCCAGCAGGACGGATAGCACAATTTCGCGAGTAACATCCCAGAGTAAGCGCCCCGCTGGAGCACCAAGAGCCGATCGCACAGCAAGTTCATGCCGTCTCGAAGTTACCACTCCGGCAGCCAATGCGAATATACCCTGGACACTAAGTCCCAGCCCAAGCAGAGCAAGAAGGACCATGCCTGCCATGCGCGCGAGCGGTCGCGTGAGCGTAGCCTGCCAGTGGTCATGCATCGTGGAAATATCCGACACAGTCACGGGAATCGTCATGCCATTTAATATCTGCGGTACAAGAGTCGCAACGGTTCGCACTGGCGTGGCAGTTCGCACAATCGCTTCTCCGCACCAGTTCACCGACTGCGCCTCGGGCAGATAGACAGCTGGGAGAGGCTTATCCGACCAATAACCAGTAAAATCTGCGGCTACCCCAACAACCCTGTAGTGGCTTTCAGACTTCGAACCGAATGCTATATGTGAGCCCACAGACTGCCTGGGGGTATCCCAGTTCCGTTTCGCCATCTCCAAACTGATAATCGCCACTGGCTCGTTACGAGAGCTATCGGTTGGGTCGAAGGTTCGACCATATAGAATTGGAATCCCTAGCGCCCGGAAGTAGTTGACCGAAACACTGACAGGATATGTACCTACGCGTTCAGCGTTGGTGGTTTCGCCATCTTTCTTGAAAGAGACAGGAAAGCCTGGAGGCGGGAAAAGGTCGGTAATTGCAATTGCCTCGGTACCTGGCAGTCGTGCCAGCCGCGACAGAAGTTGCGAATTGAATTCTGCAATTTGGGAATCGGAGACAGCGACGTTATCTCGCGCCGTCACGGACAGCAGCAAGGTATGACGCGGTTCAGGCCCGAGGTCTGCCGCCGAAAGCTTGATGTACGTTTTCGCAGCCAGTGCCGCTGCAGACAGCAGGCAAATCCGACACCTGTTTGCGACGCCAGAAGAAGCAAACGCCACCGCCCTGCACTCGGACTCGAATCGCTGACCGCCGTATACCCTAGTCCGCAGCCGGCCGCTGCAAGACCGCTCACTCTCCGTGGACCATCCGAAGCAAACACCAGCACTGCGGACCATGTCAGTGCCATAACCAGAGCAAGGAACGTGAATCCGAATAAGACTGCGAGATTCATGGGAGGCGGATGCAGCAGGGGTGGACCTAGACCAGCGGCAGGTAGCAATTGAGTTAGCACGCGCAGCAGCATGGCGGCAAACGCAATTCCACCCCCCAAGGACAGCAACGTGAGCAGACACTTTTCCGCCGATATTTCGTACCACAATCGCCCAATACTTGCGCCTAGTGCCGCCCGGATTGCAATCTCGCGCCGTCTCTGTCGACCCTCCGCTCCCATAAGGATCGCGAGATTGGTGCAGCCTACTAGAAATACCAAGCCAGCACCGAGTACCAATAGACCCATGGTCTGTCGAGCAGGAGCCTGAGCTATGATTTCAATGCTTTCCACAATCGGCCGCTTTCGTCGGTCAATCTCATAGCTCCGTTCCAAGTGCCCGGCAATGACTGCCAGGGCCGATTGTGCTTGTTTTGCAGTAACGCCGGGACGCAGTCTACCTAACCCAAAGAATATAGTCGATTCTCGCGGCCGGGCGGCGACATTGGGCTCAACGAGGTACCAAACGTCAACCGTCTCTTCCATAAAAGGAAGCGGAAGGTTAACCCCAGGGGGCAGTACGCCGACTATCCGCATATCTAGTTTGTAGGGTTTTGACGAACTGATGTCTACACCGATCGGAGCCCCAATGACCGAGGGACTGCCCCCATATCGGCTTTGCCAGAGACGATAACTAATCCAGACGGGAGCCGACGCGCTTTTCCACGCGGGCGTATCGTCCGGTCTGACACTCCGACCCAAAATAGGTCGTATTCCCAATTCGCTGAATATCCTTGCCTGGATATAACAGCTTCTAATCTCCGCCGCGCCCCGGTCATCGAGCAGCCAGAGTTTTCGAATTGAGAAAACACCAAAGGCGCTGAAAATGTCGTGTGTTCCCTCCGCAAAATCTGAAAAGTCCGGTCCCGATATAGCGGAAACAGGAGCTCCAGATTCCACGCTCTCCCACACCTGAACGAGGCTGCTCGGATCTCGAAATGGCAGAGGCTGAAATCCCAGCGACAGCATCAAGCTTACAAGTGCTTCTGCCGTACCCATACCCACGATTATTGTGGCGATTAGCTGCAACGGAAGCAACGGACTTCGTCGCCACCTTTGCAGCCAACCGCCCCCTGTGATGTCTAATCCGACTGCGACTCGGGAAAATCCCATTTATTTGATCGGTGGAACGCACTTGTAACAGTTACAAGTTTGTTGCCAGTTGCAACTACAGGTTGATCCAGCGCAACCTCCGCCCGCGTCACACGCTGGACAACCCACGGGTGGGGGTATGCCGGCGCTCGCGACTTGGGCGAAAACGCCGCCCGCGGTTGAGAGCGATAGTGCAAACAAGCCAACGAGAAACAGTCGGCGAACTTGTTTCTTCACGATAATTTCCTCCTTTTTGAGATCGATATTTGCTTTAGAACCTCAGTTTTGCACAGGTTTGATGAACGACATTGCCTTAGAAACGTCATCAGCAGAGAGTTCTCCGATGTGTGCCCATTGCACTCGTCCGGCAGCATCCACGAGCAGGGTCTGTGGCATAAGTCTCGCTGAGTACGCAAGTTCCGAATTCTGCGACAACGAGACTAAGAGAATGGATTGCCCGATGCCTTTGCTCTGCAGATAGTCCTGATTGAAACGATCTCCGATAGTGTCGACATAGACGATGCGCAACGAGCGCGGAGCCATCCCCTGCAAAGATCTCATTGCTGCCCAATTTGCTTCGCAGTAAGGGCATTCTTTTGAGAAGGAATAGATTAGGGTAGGTATTGATTCTTGACCGTAGGTGATGGCCTGTTGAGTTCCGGTCCAGTCCGCACCGCTCAGGGATGGCACTCTGAGGCCGCTTCGAGGAGTGAGCAAAGCTACCTTACTGGACACTTCTCGATGAAGGGCCACATTTTGGCGAAGTGCGATAAGGCAAGCCGCCACCAAAAGCAGATTCACGATGATGAAAGCGACAACGACATCGAATCGCAAACTCGTGCGTTGCCTCAGGTTGCCAAATGGAGTTGATGGAGAACCAAGCTTAAGATCTCGGCTGTCCATGAATCAGATCGGTGGTCATTATGAACCTTCGAGATTTTCGAGACGATTTGTCGGGGATCAATTAGCGAGCGGAGCACGTCGCCTAACTCGGGGAGTCCGAAAAGATGTGCTGAGGCCGCCAAAAGAGCCTCAGACGCAACGGAGAACAATTAGCACGCCAGTGAATAGTAGTCAAGGATGAAATACAACTTCGTTGAATGAATTAACGGGATCTCGAGAATAGATTTTCCAACTTGGAGCGCTTCGAATCCATTTCAGAGATAAGAAGATTCCTCTCACCTGATCCAAAGATGATCAGCAAGCAATGACTGCTTGACCGGTCCGGCAGCGCACGTTGGCTTTACTTGACGCAGCAACCGGCCTTCGAGTGAGCGAATTGTTAGCGCTTCGCTGGAGCGGAAAGTTGCATTGCGGAGGCATATCGTTACGAGACGTGATCCTTATGCTTCCATGGGCGGCTTCGCGAAAAGTGTTTACGAGTAAGTTGGCTTAAGAACTTGTTTGATGCCAGGCGGAAGATTGCCTTCGGGCACAAAGACTACAACTCTGCACTGACCTAATGGGATGGACCCGCCTCGTAGAGGTGAGTTGATAAGCTCGCCACGAGGAGGATCGACCGTGAAGACTATAGCAACTATTGGGCTGGACATTGCCAAGCAGGTATTTCAGGTACACGGAGCCGACAAGGCTGGGGGGGCCGTGCTGCGGCGAAAGCTGAGGCGATGCGAGGTTATTCGATTCTTCTCTGTGCAGCCAGCGTGCCTGATCGGCATCGAGGCCAGCGGCAGTGCGCATTATTGGGCGCGGGTTCTGGCCGCCTAGGACACACGGTTCGGCTGATGGCGCCACAGTTCGTCAAGCCATACGTGAAGTCCAACAAGAACGATGCCAACGATGCCGAAGCTATCTGCGAAGCCGTGACGCGGCCGCAACATGCGATTCGTGCCCGCAGAAGTCTGTCGAACAGCAAGACATTCAGTGTCTGCATCGAGTACGCAGCCGGCTGGTGGCTTGCCGCACGCAACTGATCAACCAGATCCGCGGTTTGTTGGCCGAGTACGGGATCGTTTTGCCGCAACATCCAGGTCAGGTGCGCAGCGGCTTACCGTCCGTGCTGGAGGATGCCGAGAACCAACTGACAGGTTTCGGCCGAGGGTTATTTCAAAGCCTCTACGAAGAGCTGGCGCAACTGGACGAAAAGATCGCCGCTGCGGACGATCGAATTCAGCTCGCATTCCAGAACAACCCTGACTGCCAACGCATCGCCGCCGTCGAAGGCGTGGGGCCACTGATTGCGACAGCCGTTGTCGCGGCGATCAGCAACGGACATGCCTTCGAAAATGGACGTCAGTTCTCTGCCTGGCTGGGGCTTGTGCCCCGGCAGAACTCCAGCGGCGGAAAGAGCCGACTGCTCGGCATCAGCAAGCGCGGCGACCCATACCTGAGAACACTTGCTGATTCATGGAGCGCGCTCGGTGGTCTACCGAGCAAAAGCGCAAGACTGATAAGCGAAGTCTCTGGATCAACGACAAGCAGCAACGGCTCGGAACATCGAAAGCCTGCGTGGCGGTGGCCAACAAGAACGCGCGCATCATCTGGTCGCTGATCGCTCGCGAACAGGAGTATCGGCGCGCGGCATAGGCGCGAAACCAGAGCAAGAACCGAAAAGCTTTCCCAACGAGATGCTCGAGCCGCCAACGATGGCGCAACTGGTGAGACCAGCTTCTTCAGAACCTGATGGGGGCAGGGCCACTAAAGGCCGATGACCTGATAAGGAGAAGAAGCGCAGATTCCATTATGGCCAGGGCGGAGATCCCCTCCGCGCACCAACAGGCCGGATATATGTACGCGTCTCATTAACGTTGCTCATCGAAGAAAGCTCTTGCATACGGGGCGGGTCCATATATGCTCCCCCCTAAATCCGCACACAACCGAGCACGATTTTCGTATTCAGGAGTGAGGGCGGAGCATGTCGAAGAGCAAGCGCACCTGTATCCATCCTGGTGTCCGTTTGATGCGTTTGATGTAGGGTTCTACGCGCTGAAGTGCAACTCAATGCGCAAATGCTTACGCCGCTAATACTTTTGGAGTGCGAAGTTTGCGCAGTTCCATGCGACTCTGTGCATTATAGTGCGGGACGGCAGAAATCACATTTCGAGTCAGTTCCATTCAAATCACCCGACGACGCGACCGACTTAACGCAAGAGTTCCTGTGCTATCGATCCCGTGCACTCTTGAGCGTCGCCGTGCGCTGCGCCACTGCAGTGGCTAGCAGAAGAACAGAAGAACCCAGCCATGTATCACTTTCGTATCACAGGAGCCATTCGCCTCTTGATTTCCATTCAAATTAAATCCTCTATTTTGAATGGTGAGCCCGCTGGGACTCGAACCCAGGACCCACGCCTTAAAAGGGCGTTGCTCTACCAACTGAGCTACGGGCTCTCACGGTATTTGGTTTTCTTGAATGAAGCGCTTGTTTCGCCTGCATTCTCAGGACATTGCATCCTGTTCCGGATCAGGAAAACGTCTGCGGATACAGACTTGACCTGATACGACCGTTCTTCAACTTTACCAGATTGCTCGGCGTTGCGCTGGCGTTCCACACGACGCAGGCGTTGTTCCGGCGACGGAAAAGGGCGCGCCGCAAAGGGAGACGGCCGGGAGAGTGACTCCTCCCAGCCGTAGTGCAAAGCTGAACTGTCTCTAGATGCAACAAACCGGCGTGAGCCCCGTTTGGACGCCTATTGGGGCATGGCTGAGAAGGCGGTGTTGTTGGGGAGCAATCGCGGAAGTGACAAATCCCCGGCGATAGCCGTGAAAATCGCGCTCAAGGTATTGGTCGCTCCATCCATTGTGACCGATGTGGCGCCGGAACATTTTACACTCGACGTGTCAACAAAGAAGTTGTTGTTTGAGCTGGCAATCTGCTGCAGTGTCTTGCATGCGGTAAGGCTGGAGTCCGTCGAGCATCCGTTAGACGCAACACCGTAGCCGACTGTGTAAATCTTGGTGCCCGTTGCCTTGGCCGCGGTTGCAACGTCAATCGCCTGCTGACATTGATGCGTCTTCGACGGGTAATTCCCGCTTGAGCTCAATTTGCTCGAAGAGGCAGACATAGTGCCGCCATTCGCATCGCCATCGCTGAGCAGAATGATCACATTCGTCGCGTTCGTTCTCGCGTTGGCCACAAGATACTCTTGCGCCGTAAACAGTGCGCCCGCAAAATAGGTGCTCACACAGCCAGGGTTACCGGCGGTTGTGTACTGTTGACAGACGTAAGTCCCTGCACAACTGGAGCCTCCAAAATAGCTGTTTCCGCCGATTGCATTAACGAGCGAGGGGTCATTGGCATCGACCCCGCTGTTAGCAATCGTCAGCGGATTCTTACCCGTGGCCGGGCTATCGGAACTGCGGTAATTGCTCGACAGGGGCACAACCTGATACTGGGAGACCAGGGCGTTCAAATTTCCGGTGGTGATGGATGGCATTTTGGGGCTCGAATGCGACACTGTCCCAAAGTCGGTGCTATCCGGATATTGGATTAAAGGATATGGCCAGGGATTAGTACTCGTTTGAGTCGCATTGCAGGTTTGGTCATAGGACACCTGGGTACCGGCGGTTGACGCAGGAAATGTGAAGAACGAGACTTCATCGACCGGACTAACCACGTTGCCGTTAGTCGCGGTGCCACAGTTGCTGAGGCCCGGCAGGCAGGGCGAAAACTCTGATAGCAGAATCTGGGCTCCCTGTTCTGCGCACTGCGCCTTGGTACCGGTGCAGTTGCTGCCGCCGTCAGGATACGACATCGATCCGGTCGCATCCATGACAACTGCTACGTTGTAGGGCCCTCGCTGCGCGCCTCTCATTTGCGCAGTCGCGGCGGCCGTGAGTGTAAGGGACTTGGCAGATCTGAGGCCGAAGACAGACAGGGCCCTGATGAAATACGTTGGAATGGTGACGGTTTGCGTCACTTGGACTGCATTTGCCAACAAGGAACTGTTGCATTGCGGCAGGTTAGTCGCGCTCACGCAACCGGGAACGACGCTAATCGACGCGCCGGTCAGGGCCATCGGTGAGTTCAAGCTTGGATACGCATTTTTGTTTCCCGATTTTGCGCTGTAGAGCGTTCCTGTCGATATCACGGTGTTGCTGGATGAATTGCTGGTCGTGATGGGCAATTGCGAGGCCGCGGCCAAGGCGGCAGCATCGGTTGACGCCTGGAGTTCGCGATAGCAGATGAAGGCATGGCCGACGTCCACAACCAATCCACCTATACCCAGGATCAGTCCGAACAGAAGAGCTGTCCATATCAGGGTCTGTCCACCTTCGTTGTTGATTGCCTGCCGTAGCGAAAACTTGCCTTCCCGGTTCATTGGACGACCTCCGTAATGGTTTGAGAAATTTGACAGCCGCCCGGCAGGAGTTTGCCACCGAAGAAGTTGAGACTGCACTTGGAATAGCTTGCCGTTACCGAAACGGTCCCACCGGAATACAGATAACTTGGCGGTCCGGTGGTGGTGCTGGTACTCGAACAACTCGTTACGGTGTACGTGTGGTTGGTCGTGCTGCCCTGGCTCGGTGTTGGATTCATCACGATCTGGTATGACAGGCTGGTCGGGCTAAGAAGCGGCGCAGCATTTTGCACCGCGCTGACCGCCGCAGCGCACGGATCCAAGGTTATTCCGCCACTGACTGCGAGGACTCGCCCGGCGCTGTTCACGCCCTCGGTCAGGGCCATGATCTGCATTTCGAAGATGCCAAAGATCAATATGCCGGTAACCGCGAGAAGGAGCGCGGATGACACCAGCGCGAGCTCTACGAGGGCCTGGCCTTCTTCGCGAAAACCAGGCCAGGAACGAACCCGGGCGGTTATGGATTGCTTACCACGATGAAACCTCATAGGAATCTCCGTACAGTCGACCGTCGATGCTCTATCGGAAGCCCAGAACCGCAGGGCCACCTCATCCGCAAATTCGACCAGCGAAGGATTTCTGACCTTCCATGGTCCGTCGCCGTCTGCTCAACGGAGAACGGTCAACGTATAAATCTACACGATTGAACTGAAATTGAATGTAATGCATTGGTTACTATTTGGAATCACCTATCCGTGTGCCAGTGGCACACGAAGGTAATGCCTATAAATGGATGTAAATGATCCATTTATCGGCAGAGACAATAACGACTGCCGATGCGGGAATTGGCTCGGTTAAGATTGTGATTTGCATCACAATAAGTTAACGACATAGTTACCTATCAGACGGGGAACGGTTGGCGCCCGGGAATGAGACTGATCGGGCTGGGATGGAGGGGCGGACTGGCATTTTCATATCAGAACCCGCATTTATTTTAATAAATTCAATAAAAACAATTGCATAAATTAATAATATAGATTACACTCTCTTTTGTAAGGAGAGATGAGGTCTTTTGCTCATGGCAACGGAACCAAAAACCGCTTCCGATTGGCAGGACCTGCTGCGCATGGCGCAGGGGGCGTCGCTGGTGATTGAGCGGGTCCGAATCCCGGAGAAGGAAATCGCCATTGAAGGCGCGTTCACGCTGCCGGAACTGGCGCGGCTGAGCCTGGAGGACCAGGTGTTTGTGACGGCGTTTCTGAGGTCTCACGGCTCGATCAAGGAAATGGAGCAGATTTTTGGGGTGAGTTACCCGACGATCAAGGCGCGGTTGAATCGAATCTCGGGATCGTTGCAGTTCATCGAGACCAATCCGCTGCCCTCGGGAGCGGACGTTCTGGAGCGGTTGAAGAACGGCGAGATCACTGCCGCGGAAGCGATCAAGGAACTGGAGGCCATCAAGTGACTCCGAATATTGCGATCGTTCATGTGAATTATCCGCACGGGCCGAATTTCCGGTTGTGGCTGCCGCTGTTTTTGTTATGGATTCCGGCGCTGTTGCTGGCTCCGTTCGTGCTGGTGGTCCTGGTGGTTGCGTGTATTTGTCTTGGCGTTCCGTTTTGGCGGTCGGTTGGCACATTCTGGGCAATTTTGTGCAGCCTGCCGGGAACGGATGTGAGGGTTACAACCGAGGGCAATCGCGTCCTCGTTCGGATTTTGTAGAGGTTGTCATGAACACTGATCGCCGCGTCATTCTTTCGCTGGTGGCCATTGGGCGCATTACGGCTGCCGAGGCGGAGCGCCTGCTGGCGGCCTGGAACGAGGGTCGCGAGACGGCATGGATTGTTGGTTTCTGCCTGGCGTTTGGGTGCCTGGCGCAACTTCACCTGCGTGAGGTTCTGCCGATGCTCATGCACTTTTGCAGCGCGCAGCTTCCGGCGCTGGCCGAGGCTGCGCATCACGCGCTCTCGACGATTACGGGGCCAGTTATGGATCTCATGCCGCACACGCGGGGGGGAGGACAGCTATGAACGAAAACAGAAAACAGATTCTGGAGATGCTGGTTGCGGGGAAGATCACTGCAGACGAGGCAGAGCGGCTGCTGGCGGCGCTCGATCCGGGCACGGCGCAGGCGACGGGAAGAACGACGACCAACGCCGGAAACGGACAGCAGGCGGATGCAGCACCACGGACGCGCGCGAAGTATCTGCGGGTACTGGTGGAGGCTGATGAAGAGATGACCGGGTTAAAGGGGCCGACGACTGTGAACGTACGGGTGCCGCTGCAATTGCTGCGAGCCGGCGTCCGCCTGGCGGCGTTGATTCCGCAGCAGGCGCACAACCAGCTTGACCAGGCTTTCAGCAGCCACGGGGTGCCGCTGACGCTGTCGCAGATCAAGCCGGAAAATCTGGAAGAGCTGATCGATCATCTGGAAGATTTGACCGTGGATGTGGACGGCAAGGACGGCAACAAGACGCGTGTGCGGGTGTTCAGCGAGTGATGCAGGGAACAGGGAATTTGGACCAGGGACTGGGGACTAAAGAAAGAGTCCTTGGCTATCCGCGGCGGAGTGGTTTTTGCATGGGCACTACTTGCACGGTGACGTCGCGGACTTCGGCGAGGAAGCGGTTGAGTACGGAGCCGCGCAGGAGAATGTCAAAGCGCGAGCGCACGGGTTGTCCGAAGATGACGTGCGAAATGCTTTCCTGCTGGGCAAAGCGAATCAGCGCATCGGCAACGTTTTTTTCGTTGAGGGTGACAACCTGGGCGCCGAGGTCACGAGCCATGCGGCGATACTCCTCGATGCGCTGAAAGGCTTCAGGATCCCCGTGGCCTTTGTCTTCGTCGGGTCGATTGACGTAGACGGCGTACCAGTTGGTGGCCAACCGGCCGGCAACGCGCGCACCCACCCGGATGAGGCGGTCGGTTCCTGGCCGTGTGCTGAGGCAGACCATGACCTTGTCGGGGATAGGAGCTTGTTCGAGGCCCTGGGTGCGGCGGTAATCGGAGGCGCGCTTGCTCACTTGCTCGGCCGTGGCGCGCAGCGCGAGCTCGCGGAGGAGATTCAGGTTGCCTTTTCGGAAGAAATTGGCGAGCGACTGCTCAACTTTTTCGGGAGCATAGATTTTTCCCTCGCGCAGGCGGGAGCGCAGTTCTTCGACGGTGATGTCGACGTTGATCACTTCGTCGGCGCGCTTGAAGAAACTATCGGGAACTGTTTCCCGAATGACCGTGTTGGCGGAGCGATTGACGGCGTCGTTGAGGGTTTCGAGATGCTGGATGTTGACGGCGGTCCAGACATCGATCCCCGCGTCAAGGAGTTCAAGGACATCCTCGTAGCGCTTGCGATTTTTGCTGCCGGGAACGTTGGTGTGGGCAAGTTCATCGACGATCACGATTTGCGGATGACGGGCAAGAATCGCGTCGATGTCCATTTCTTTGAGATCGACGCCGCGATAGGGGATTACGCGCTGGGGTACGATTTCAAGGTCGCGAATCTGATCCTGGGTGTCGGCGCGTCCGTGCGTTTCAACGAGGCCAATCACTACGTCGACACCCTGCTTGCGCCTGAGCAGGGCATCGTTGAGCATGTGGTAGGTTTTGCCGACGCCTGGAGCGGCGCCGAGGTAGATGCGGAGCTTGGCGGGCTCCTGCTGGCGTTCGAATTCGATTTCAGCCATCAGCCCACCTCGACCGGATGCGGAGTGGCTTCAGCCACCGCGACGGGCAGAGTGAAGCGAAAGGTGGTGCCGTGGCCGATGCGGCTCTCGACGGCGATCTGACCGCCGAGGGATTCGACAAGCCGGCGGACGAGCGCCAGGCCCATGCCGGTTCCGCTTTCGGAGAAAGGGTTGAAGCGATCGAAGATGTCGCTAAGGCGCTCGGCCTCGATGCCGCGTCCACTGTCGCGGACGGTGAATTGAACATAGTCTTTCAATTCTTCGGCTGCGAGGAGGATTTCGCCGTTGGGCGGGGTGTAGCGGAGAGCGTTGCCGATTAAATTGTCGAGCATGGAGCGAATAGCGCGGCGATCGGCCAGGACTAACGACAGGTCGGCGAAGGCATTGACCTCGATACGAACCTGTTTGGCCGCGGCTTCGTCAATGAAACGGCAGCGCGCTTCATCGAGTAAGGGCAGCGGTCGCAAGCGTTCGAGGACGAATTCGCGCTTGCCGCTGTCGAGTTCGGCCACTTCGATGAGGTCGGCCATCAGGTCGCTCAGTTTCTCGGCTTCGTTGCCGGCTTCGATAACCAGCTCGGATTGCAGAGGGAGGAGTTCGCCGCCGAATCCATGCTGGAGGGCATAGATACCGCGGCGCAGTTGCAAGAGTGGATCGCGAAGTTTCTTGCTGGCGACAGAGATGAACTGGGATTTGAAGCGGTCGGTGTCCTGCAGGGTAGTAACGTCTTCAAGCGTTGTGACGGTGCCGAGCAGGCGGCCGTCGGAGTCGCGCATGGGCATGGTGCGGAGGCGATAGCTGCGCGACTGCTTGCCGATGCGCATGGGGAGCATCGAGGCTTCGCCTTCGGCCGCGATGGGCTTCTGCATGGAGATGGCATCGCGGATCGCGCTCAGGATTTTGTCGCCGCCGGGGGTGTTGGTGAGAGCGAGGCGATCGTTGGCCGCTTCGCCGAGCACATCGGCGGCTGCCTGATTGAGCTTGAGGATGTGTCCCTTGGCGTCGGTGACGATGATGGGCTCGAAGATGGACTGGAGGACGGCATCGGAGAGCTGATACTCCATTTGGCGGCGGCCGGCATCGGTGTCGCGGAGTTCGCGGAGGCGCACGGCTATGCGATTGAGTTCGGCTGCAATCTCGCCGAAGCTGTCGCGACCGCCAAACTCAACGCGATGCTCGAGGTTGCCACGGGCGATTTTGCGAGCGTCGGCGGCCAGCATCCGGATGGGATGCAGCACGAGCATGACGGTGGCCAGTTCAACCAGGATGAGGGAGATGAGGAGCGCGATGGCGAGGTGCATCTGGCCGGCTGCGGACAGTGCGCGATGAGTTGCGGCGATCAGGCACACGGCGAGGGCGGCGATAACGACACAGCCGAGAATCAACCTCTGCGTGAGATTCAGCATCTTTCGGGCTCCGCGCCGATAAGAACCACAGTTTCATTTTTGCGCACCGACCCTCAAGGAGCAAAACTTGAAGGCGCAAAACTTGCGGGAAGGGCTGGTGTTGATTTTGAGCGAGATTCCCGACAAGCAGGAATGAATTTTGATTCAGTTTCGAATTTCCGCCGCGTTCGGATCGGGGAATTTCAAGGCGGGCAGGCGGCAAACGTTGTAATCGCGGTTCTGATAAGGGCAATCCAGGCCTGACGGGGCAACTCCGTGAACAACGGTCCAGTTGACCTCGGGGTATTCCTGCTGGAGCTGCCGAAACTGGGTGGCGGAAAAGTGATTGAGTCCGTAGGTCGCGCTACTCATCTGCTTCCATTCGTCGGCCAGGGCCGGAAACAGTGAAACCACGCCACCGTCCTTGTAATAGTCCGCCAGCGCGGAGCGCTCGGAGATGGCGCGGAATCCATGTACGTCGTTTTCGCTGTCCTTGAAGTATCGCGAATCAACAGCAAACACGGCGTCTGTAGGTGTGTTTCTGCGAATCCAGAGGAGGGTATTGACCCATGGATTGGTGCTGGTTTGCGAGGGGATTTCGATTTGAGGGCTGTTCGGATAGGTCTGTCGCGCAACCAAAAACATTCCGGCTGCAAGCGGGATAAAGATGGCGACGGGAACCCATTTGCGCCCCTTGGCGAAGTACTCTCCTGTAACCCCGCCTAAAAAAAGAACGAAGATGAAGGTAATCAGGTGGAACGAGCGCAGGGGCTGAAGGCGGACAAACATTTCAAATTCAGGGGAAGAACAAAGCACGGTGGCGGCGAGAATGGAGAGCAAGCCGAAAGGGATAAGCGCAAAGCTGATCCGCTGGAAGCCGGGGCGCGTGCCGCGCACGTTGCCTCGCCAGAACCAAGCCAGAATCGCGAGTGGCGCGAGCATGCCCAGCCAGTGATACCAGGTCCAGTTGTAGAGAAAAAAGTAGTCACGCGAATAGAGGGCCTCGCGATAAGGACCGGTTGCGGGGTCAAGGTGAAATCCCGTAGGGAACACGCCAATGATTGCGGGAAGCGCCGGTATGGGTTCGAGCACGGCTTGTTTGCGGCGGTCGGCGACCCACATGACGCCGATGAGAAACAGGAGGTAGAGCACCATCTGGGGATGGATCAGAGCAGTGAGAAGCATCGCGATCACTACGCGGGCGAAACGTTGCTCAAGGACGTTGGCCAGCGCGAAAAGCGTGAGCGGGGTGGAAAATGACCGCGCCGTGATGTAGGGGTCAATGAGGAGTAATCCAGTGTTCGTTGCCGGCATCGTCAGGACCGCGGTCATCACCAGCATGGCTGTCCAATGCGCACGGGGCGACTGAAAGCACGCCGTGACGAATAGCCAGCAGGACGCCAGAGTTGCAAAAAGAGTGACGAGATAAGCGGCGAAAAGGGTCCAGTCCATGGACATGTGCGTCAGCCTGGCTGTCCATGCCAGGATTGAGCCACAGAGAGAAAGATGTCCGTGAGCAAGGAAGAACTCGGCTGCAAACGGATAGAGATTCGGATGCAGCAGTTTTTGAGCGGCGGGAACGTAGATCTCGCCGTCTTCAACGCCGTAATGATAGCCGTGAATAAATAGAGCTGCGGCAGTAAGAGCGATAAGGCGGAGTACCGGAAAGCGCCGGTGCGGCGACTCGTTCATTGCATCTCCTGCCCTTGGGACCGACTGGAAAGTCTCCGATGTTTTATTTCCGCGACATCAACTCCGGCAACATACAAGGAAGAAGAAGCGAAATCGTTAATGGGGCGAATAGAAGATAGGAGGCAGCCGGGGTAGACTGCTAAGTTTTCACACGTCATACCCGGGACATAAACCTCAAAGGGTGATTCATTAATACTACGACGCTGAGGGGCCGACGTCGTGAGCTGATTCTCGGGGATTTCGCAGACTGCAAGGCTTTGTTCGTGCCACTTGCAGTCCAACCCGGAAGTCGGATAGGGCACAATAACCCAATCCACCCCAAAATCTCTCTTAAGTCTTTTGAAATCGGAGAGATTGAAGTTCTTCCAACGCTCTGTTGCGTCGACCTGTTTCTCCCATGCGGGGCCGAGTTCGGGGACCTGGGTGACGACGGAGGGGTCCTTATCCATGTCGGCGAGCTGGCTGCGCTCGGCCAGTGCGCGGAAGCTGTGGTAATCCTCGCCGGGGGCGGCAAGGTAATGGGGATCCATGGCGAAGTAGGCGTTGACTGGCGTGTTTTCCCGTATCCATGCAAAGGATTGCAACCAGGGATTGCTGGACCGCACCCAGGGGAGTTCGAGGTGCGGGCTGCTGCTGAACTCGGCTCGCTGGGCTGCGAACATGCCGGCGTTGATGACGAACAGGAAGAGGGCCCAGCGCCAAGGGATGTTTTTGAGGAAAAACTTGGCGAGCAGACAGCCGCCCACCAGCGTCAGGAAGAAGTAAATGAGGTGCAGGAACCGCATGGGCTGCATGGGAGTGAGCCGCACCAGCGCGGGCGATGCGAGCACAATCATGGCGACAGCCTGCTGGAAAACTCCGTAAGAGAAGATGGCCAGGGAGAAGCGTGCCAGAAGGGTCTCGCCATGCCTGAGCGCAATGCGCCAGAGCAGCCAGAAAAGGAAGAGAGGGGCAAGAGCGCCCAGCCATTCATACCATGTCCACCGATAGAGAAAGTAGTAGCTTCGCGTTTCAAGGGCGCGATGCCAGATGGGCGTGGGAGACTCGAAGATCCAACCGAGCGGCACTGCGGCTGCCAGCGAGCCGCGTAGGGAACGCAACCATACGTGGACGGGTTCCAGCATGGCCATCATCAGGAAGAAGCAGAACGAGATGCCGAGCGCAGCCATGATGGGATGGAGCACAAATGCGAACAGCAGCAGGAGAACCGCCTGCCAGCGATGACCGGCGAGAATGCGGGAAACCGCCAGAAGGACCAGCGCGGTGGCAATATTGCGGGGATGCAGATGCTGGTCGGCGAGGTAGAGGGCTGTACCTGCGACGGGCAGAGTCAGCATGGCCGCGGTGAGAGCGACGCCTGCCCATTGCACCCGCTCGTCTTCGAAGAGGAGTCGCGCAATGCACCAGCAACCTAGCACGATGAGCAGAATCGAGACGCATTGAAATAGCAGCTCAGTAATCGCGACGGGAATATGGGTCACGCGAATGAACTGGGCGACGAGCTTGTCGAAGAGCGTGGCCTGCAATTGAACTCGGAAGAACTGCGCATCGTGGGGGTAGAGCGCGGGATTGAGATCGCTTTTAATCGCGGTGAGATAGACTCCGTCGTCTTCAAGCCCGGGGTGATAACCCATCACCACGAATGCGAGAATCGAAAAGAGGAGAACCAGCAGGAGGTTGCGCCCGCGGAAATTCGCTAAAGACTTCAGTTGCTCACTCCGTCCAATGCTGGTGGGATTCGGGCCGATCGCAGGGGATGAGTATCCGCTGGTCTTGATCGAAGCAGAAATCCTGAGTAATTGTCCAGTGTCCACTGTAAATTCTGGCGTCATCGATGGCGAGCGGAACTGTCGTGTGCTCCCAGGCGGAGGGCGTTGGCACATTGGACGCGCTTTTGATTTGACGCAAAGGGGGCTGCGGAATGTGCAATAGAAAAAATGCTGGAGGAAGTACCTTGGATCGTAGTTTTGCCGTCTGTATTGCTTGGGCACTTGAATGATGAATCTTGAACAGATGCAATTTGCGCCCGCGCCTCGCGAGAGCCAGGCGTCTCCCCTTTCGACCAATCGTCCTCTTCCCTCCGCCTTCAGGAAGAAGCTGACACTGGTGATCCCCACCCTTTGTGAAGCGGGCAACCTTTCCTCGCTGCTGGATCGGGTGCGCGGAGCGCTGGACCCCTTGGACATCGATTACGAAATCCTGATTGTAGATGACGACAGCTGCGATGGCACGGCGGAGATTGTTTCCGCGCTGGCGGAGCAGGATCCGCGGATTCGCCTGCTGGTGCGTACGGGTCAACGCGGCTTGTCCGGCGCGATTCTTCATGGATGGGAGAACACCGACGCTGCGATCGTAGGTGTAATGGATGCGGATTTCCAGCATCCGCCGGAACTGTTGCCCGAACTGACGGCGGCGATGGCTTCAGGCTGCGACCTGGTGATTGGGAGCCGCTATACGTCGGGTGGCGGTCTCGGCGAATGGAATGTTTTCAGGAAGTTGCTGTCGGCTGCGGCGGTGTGGGCAACCTGGCCCATTCAGCGCATGGGGCTTCGCGCGAAGGATCCCATGTCGGGATTCTTTTTTGTGCGCCGCGACTGCCTGACGGGGATTGAATTTCAGCAGGCTGGGTTCAAGCTGCTGCTGGAGATCCTCGTACGTGCGCGCATCTCATCGATTCGCGAAATCCCCTTTGCTTTTGGGCAGAGATACCGCGGCGCGAGCAAGGCCAATATGAAAGTCGCTCTCGATTACGGCCGTCTGCTGGGGCGGCTCTATCGCGGCAGGTTGGGATGGAGAAGAGCCGTGCCGGTGAGCACGTTCGATTGACGCGATTTGATCTTGCGATTTAGAGGGCAGGTAATGCCCAGCGCATCACCAGGAATCCCACCACACCCAGAAAGAATACGAGCGCCATGCGGATGCCTGGCTCGCGATTGACCTCGGGCACGAGATCGCTGGCGCCGACATAGAGCGCGACGCCGGCGGAAATCGGGAGGCCGTAGGGCATCCAGCTGGGAGCAAGCTCGATGACGAGCACTCCGACGATGGTGGCGGCGGCCAGTATGACGGCTGAGTAGAAGGCGGCTTTGCGGCTGCGTCCACTGGCCAGCATCACGGAGGCCATGGTGAAGCCTTCGGGGGCCTTGTGAAGGAATACCGCGAGAAAAATCAGCCAGCCAAGCGCACTGTTCACCACGAAGCCCGAGCCGATGGCTACGCCGTCGAAGAGCGCGTGCACGCTGAGTCCGCCGAGCACGGAGTAGCCGGTGCGCGCTGAAACGAATTCGCCGTGATGCGTCTCTTCGCCGTAATGAAAATGCGAGTTGATGGTGTGCTCAAGCAGGTGCACAGCGCAGTAGCCGATCATGATGAGGATGGGGCCGAGCGTCGGGCTGAGCTTGAGGCTCTCCGGCGTCATTTCGAGCAGGGCAACGGCCATGAGGAAGCCGGCGCCGAGCGCGACGAAGTAGCGCAGGTAGCGCTCCACGCCGCGAGCTCGCACCAGGACCAGTCCGCCGGCGACATCCGCCAGCGCGGCCAGTATGCCGAGCAGCACCGAAAGTTTGAGCATTCTTACTTACCTTTTCCTGCTACCCGCTGTGCCGAATGTGCATGACATCGCCATCCTGCACCACGTACTCTTTGCCCTCAAGCCGGAGGGTGCCCATGGTGCGCGCATTGGCCTCGCTGCCGGCGGCGAGCAGATTGTCCCAGCGGATGGTTTCTGCGCGGATGAAATGATGCTCGAGATCGGAGTGAATCGCACCGGCTCCCTGAGGGGCCTTTGATCCTGCTGGAATCGTCCACGCGCGGCACTCGTCTTCGCCCGCTGTAAAGAAGCTGATGAGGCCGAGAAGCTCGTAGCTCTTGCGGATGAGGCGGACCAGGCCGCTCTCGTGAAGTCCGTAGCTGGAAAGAAATTCCGCAGCCTCGTCTTCGTCCATGTCTGCCAGTTCGGCTTCAACTTTGCCGCAGATTGCGGTCGCACCGGCGTTTGGGCGCTGCACTACTTCGGTAAGGCCATAACGTGCAACGGCAGCGTTGAGGTCGTCGCCAAGCGTCGTGCTCTCGCCGATATTAACTGCATACAAAACAGGTTTTTGCGAGAGGAACATGAAGCCCTTGATAAGCTTCTTTTCTTCCGGAGTCATCTCGAGTTCGCGGAGAGGCTGCTCTTTTTCGAGTGCTTCTTTGGAGCGGATGAGCAGGGCTTTTTCATGTTCAAGGTCGTTGGTTTTGCTTTTTTTCAGGTCCTTTTCGACGCGCTCAAGGCGCTTTTCGACCTGAGTGAGATCGCTGATCATGAGATCGAACTCGACGTTCTTGACGTCGCGGAGAGGATCGATCGCGCCGACATGGGGAATGGAATCGTCTTCGAATGCGCGGAGAACATGGATGAGAGCGTCAACGTTGCGCAGGCTGGTGAGAAAGGCGGTTTCTTTCAGCGCTTCCTGGCCGATGGCGGCGACATCGACGTACTCGACCGTGGCATGCGTGGTCTTTTTGGGCGAGTAGAGGGCGGAAAGCTTGTCGAGGCGATGGTCAGGCACACGTGCGACGCCGATGTGCGCCTCGCGCGGATTGGAGTAGCCGCGGTCTTCGAGCTTGGCCTTGGTAAGAATCTTGAATAAGGATGTTTTGCCGACCTGAGGCAGGCCGATGATGCCAGTTTTCATGCGTATCCGATGGTGCCCCTGCACGATAACTTGCGCGCTACAGGGCCTCTACGATGATACAGGGAACAGGGAACAGGGAACAGGGAACAGAGAACAGGGAACAGGGAACAGGGATCGGAGTTCAGGGATCAGGCCGTGGAAGGAAGGCCCAGACAGATGCGTTAGTGGGCATTCAGTTTCGGCGCTTTACGAAGCGGAGGGCTGAGAGCTCTTGCGAGACGGCTGCGATCTTGGTGTCGACGATGCCGGTGGCCAGAGCGGTTGCACGCACCTCGTTTTCGTTCAGGGGATGGCCGGGTCCTTTGCGGTAGACGAACCAGATGGGAGTGCCTGTGGCGAGTTGGCCGGCGGCTTTGGCAAGAGCGGTTTTTAAATCGGCCGGAGTGTCGACGCGAGCGAGGATCAGATCGCCCTTCGATTTTGAGACCGAACCGGCCTCCTTGAGCGCGGCTTTCAAGGTCGCATCATCCATGGCGCCGATGGTGCGCACGGTTGTTTCTGAGGTGATGCCAATCTTCTTCGCCAGCGATGGCGGGGGTTTCAGAAGTGCATCTGCCCACTTTGCCGCGATTGACGGGCCCAGCTGAAGTGCGACAGGCTCGTGGTTGATTTCGAAGCGAAGCCATTCTCCGTCAGCGGTGATCCTTTTCATTTCGGCGAAGGGAACCCTGCGCCGCATCCCTCTGCGCAGGATCAGTTCTGGCGGCTCGAGCAATGCTTTGACCTGATGTCGGGTTCCATTCCACATGCATGCGCAGATAGCTTCACGACCCATGCTTTCTCCTAGACGCGACTTGATTCAGCCCAGGCTACGAGGACGACGGATGCGATTCCCAGCAGGAGGATGATGCCTTCAACGTGTTCGCTGCGATTGTGAAGCATGTTGAAGTGGATCGTGGTGGGACTGGCGGTGTCCGAGGTATCGATGGCTCCGCCGGCGGCGGCGCGGTCGCGTTCCATCGCAGGAATGATGCCGTATTGCGAGTAGGCTGTGCATGCAAGCATGAGGATGATGAGAACCATGGGCGCGAGAACGGCGCGTGGCTTGTAGATATTCCATGCGGGCGCAAGCGCCAGCAGAGCGAGCAGTACAAGTCCGCAGACAATGCCCATGCCGTGCAGGATACGAAGCAGCTCACCCACGATGGTGCCGGCGGTATGCGTGGCGCCTGGCAGGGAACCAAACGTGATTGCTGCAACCACGGGGAAGAAGATTTCCGCGCCAATCCAGACAATGAGCGCGAGAAAAAGGAGCGTGCGAAGCAACGTCTTCATTTGGGAAGAATACTAAATGCAGGGGTCAGGGGTCAGGGGTCAGGGGTCAGGGAACAGGGAACAGGGAACAGGGGAGCAGGGATCAGGGGAGCAGGGACATAGGGACATAGGGAACAGGGATGAACAGCGGCGCGCTCAAGAAAGAAAGCGCTCGCACATTGTTCGTGTGCGAGCGCCGTCGTTCTGAATTTGGTTTACGACTTGTTTTTGAGAGCGCGCTTGAGTACGGTTTCGAGCGCTGCCTTGGTCTCGGTGTATTCTGCGGGCGAGACGGCTCCAGTGAGTTTGTCGCTCTCCAATGCGAAGAGCTCTTCTTTCAGAGCACTGAGCAGGGCGCTATTGTGCGCTGCCGGTTTCGCGGGCGGATAGGCTGGAGTCGAGGCTACTTCCGGGCTGAGGGTTGCCGGCACTCCGGGCACTCCCGCGGGCCGGCGTAACAGGAATGCGGCTGCGACGACAAAGAGAAGCGCCAGTCCGCCCAGGATCCACCACTTGTATTTGCTGAGCGGATCGGGCGTGTTGATGGGCTCGCCGATTCCGCCGCCAGGCTGGCCGTTGGCTGGAGCACCGGCTTCAGGGCCAGCGGGCCCTGCGGCGCCTTGATCCTCGCGCGGCATTGATCCGGTGCCGGAAATTGTGAACTCGAGCGCTTTGCCCGGAACCGCATTTTTGGCAACGAACGTCTGGATGTTCGGATCCTGGTTGATGGCCGTAAACGTGGAGCCAGCGCCCGCGGTGAAGGCGATGCTTTTCGGCAGCAGCACGCCAACGCTCTGCGTGCTCAGCGACTCTTGCGGATGAAACGTAAACGATCCGCTGTAGGGAAGGGTGTAGCTGATATTGAACTGCGTGTCTTTGTCGCCCTCATCGGGCTGGAGGGGGAAGTTGAAGGCGTAGTGCCCCTTCGGTCCATCGGGCTGCAGCTTGAGCGTGGTGGGAAGGCTGCCGGTGCTGGGTCGCTGCCCCTGGGCCGACTCGACAACAGCCTCTTCAGGGAGGACGATTTCGAAGCTCTTCGGACTCCACTGGGTGCGCGGCGGCATGCTGGTGTTGTGGACGAAGTAGCGTTCGATCACGTGCAGCTGGCCGTTCGCGGCTTCAATTTCGAGCACGTCAGCTTCAGCGAAGACGCCTTCGACCTTGGAGGCGACGTCATAAACGGCGATGTCGGGGACAGAGCCGCTTTGGGGAGCGTCTGCAAAGAATTCGGCTCCCTGGTGGGTCACCTTGACCAGTGCGGGTGCATTGCTTGGCCGATTGAGCGTGTAGTGCCCACTGCCGTCGACGGTGGTGTGCGCCACTTCCGTCATGCCGGTCATAGGCTCTACGAGGACAACGGCATCGCCCGCTGCGGGCTTGCCGGTAGTCTTGTCAGTCACAGTGCCTGTCAACTGCGCGGCCTGCGCAAGTGAGGCGGCAAAAAGAAGGCTTGCAACGGCCGCATGCAAAAAGGTCTTCATTGATTTCATGATTCTTTCAGGAGTCCTTATCTCTAACTGGCTATTCCTGCTTTTGCAGGTGATCCATTTCGGCGATCAATTGTGCTGTTTCATTTTCAAGCTGAGCGCGCTGGGCAATGAAGTCTTCTTCAGGGTATTTGCCGGCGCGATGTTCGAAGTTGAGGTCGCGCAGGTTTTCGTAGAGTTGTTCCTTGCGCTCTTCGAGATAATCGAGGCGCGTCTTTTGCCGCTGGCTTGCGAAAGAATTCTCAGGCCAGAAGGTGTAGAGGAACAGCACCATCGCCATCATGCAACCAAGGGCCAATCCAAGAGTCTCGCTCATTGCCGACCTCCTTCATCGTTATCGCTATCGGTTTCGCGGCGAATCCGCTCGTGGATCGCGTCCATCTCCGGGGTGTTTGCCGTTTGCGCTGCTTCCTTTTTGCCTAATGACCAGTGCCGGACGAGCAGAATGGTGCCGAGCAGGGCTGCGCCAAACACGGCGAAAGGCGCGACCCATGCCACGATATTGAATCCCTGCATCGTTGGCGCGGCGAGCACGGTAGCGCCGTATTTTGCGGCAAAGCTGGCAAGGATCTGTTTGTCGGTCATGCCGGCATTGATGGCCGTGCGCAATTCCGCCAGCTGCACCGGCGAGTCAGGACAGCCCACGTGATTGCATTCGCCCAGAACCTGGCCGCATCCGCAACTGCACATGAGCTGGTGGTTCAGGTGATCATAACGCGCGCCTGCGTCGCTCGCTCCAACTGAAAAGCAGACCGCGACTGCGAGCGTTCCGGCTTGCAGGGCTCTCTTCCAGAAAGTAAGACTCAGCGGAATTCGCATCTCAGTCGCCACCCTTCATCACTGGCTCGGCATGTTCAACGGGAGCGGCTGGTGTGCGCACTCCGGTGCCTGCCGGCTTGAGGCTTGGAACCAGCGCCGCGAGTGTGCCCAGCACGATCAGTACCACGCCCGCCCAGATCCAGCTGACAAGAGGATTGAGAAACGCCTTGATGATCGGCTGCCCGGTATCGGGATTGGTGCCTTCAAAGACGACGTACAAGTCCCAGCTGGGTACGGAGTGAATCGCGACCATGGTCTGGGGCTGCTGGCTGACCAGGTAGACGCGTTTTTCCGGCGCCATCTGGAACTGCTTTTTGCCGTTGCGATATACATCGAGCAGCGCGTAATCAGAGTTGTAGTTCGCGTTTGAATCCTGCGTGAAGCCAACGCACTCAAGGGTGTAGGGGCCGACGCTCATCGTGTCGTGCAGCGCGAGTTCTTTTTCGGTGTTTCGATTGAATGCAGAACCCGCCAGCCCGATGACGACGATGACTACGCCGATGTGGACCAGGTAGCCACCGTATCGCCGCGTGTTGCGGCGGCAGAGCAGATACAGAGAAGTGGCGATGTTTTTGCCGGTCTGTTTTGAAATTACGCCAGCGCCGCGGAAGAATTCCGACAGGATGGCGGTCGTCACACTGGCCGATAGTGCAAAAGCAACCATTGCGTAGAAGTTGCCGGGATCGAAAGCGCCGTCTTTCCACGGGCGAACGCCGACTGCGAAACAAACAACGACCATGGCCCAGAGAGCGATCGACGGTAAAACGAAGTTGCGTCGAACGGCGCGGAATGAGGTTGCACGCCATGGGAGCAGCGGGCCTACGCCGGTCAAGAACAGCAGGAACAAGCCAATGGGAATGGCCACCCGGTTGTAGAAGGGCGCGCCGACTGTGACTTTGCTGCCTTCGACGTACTCGCTGAGGATGGGGAAGAGCGTTCCCCAGAGGATCACGAAGCAGGCGGTCAGCAGCACAAGATTGTTGAAGAGGAAGCTTGATTCGCGGCTTACCAGCGACTCAAGTTGATGTTCGCCCTTGAGATGATCGTGCTGCAGGATGTAGGTAAAGGTGCAAACCGCGAGCACAATCCCCATGAACACCACGAACCAGGTGCCGATGGAGGACTGCGCGAAGGCGTGTACTGAACTGACGAGGCCGGCGCGCGTTAGCAGCGTGCCGAGAAGTGTGAGCAGGAAGGTGGAGAAGATGAGCCAGACATTCCAGCTCTTCATCATCCCTTTCTTCTCCTGCATCATGACGGAGTGCAGAAATGCAGTGCCGGTGAGCCAGGGCATGAAGCTTGCGTTCTCAACCGGATCCCAGCCCCAGTAGCCGCCCCAGCCGAGCACGGCATAGGCCCAGTGCATGCCGAGGAAGATGCCGCCGGTGAGAAAGAGCCAGGTGACGAGCGTCCACACGCGGGTGATCTTGATCCATTTTTCGCCGGGGTACCGCATCATGAGGGCGCCCAGCGCGAAAGCGAAGGGCACGGAGAATCCCACGTAGCCGAGGTAGAGCATCGGGGGATGAATCACCATTTCGGGATACTGCAGCAGCGGGTTCAATCCGTTGCCGTCTGCGGGAAGGGCGCCACGGAGCAAGGAGAACGGTGGGGCAGCGAAGTTCACGACGGAAAGGAAGAAGACCTGGATTCCGGCCATGATCGTTCCGGCGTAGGCATAGAGCTTTACGTCGGTTTTATGACGCAGGCGCAGCACAAACCCGTAGGTGGCGAGCAGCCAGCACCAGAGGAGCAGGGAACCCTCCTGGCCGCTCCACAGAGCCGCGAACTTGTAAGGCGCCGGGAGGGCCCGGTTGGAGTGCTCCATGATGTAGGTAATGGAGAAATCGTTGGCGAAAACGGACCAGATGAGAGCGAACGCCGCCGCTGTTACCGCGACAAACACGGCAATTCCGGCCCGGCGAGCCGTATCGGCCAGCCGTTCCGGGGTAATCGGCGCAGACTGGCCGGTGGCCAGCAGCCTTAGCGCGACAATGCCGGCAAAGAGGTTATATGCCGCCAGCGCTAAGGCGATGAGAAGAGAGAGACTTCCAAACGTTGCCATCAGGGCTCCATCTCTGATTCTCGCACTGAGGACTAATGCCTTAGGGGAATCGAACGAGCTTATTCTCAATCATTTTAGGCTTGCGAAATGTGATTTGTCTCACACTAGAGTTGGAGAGCAGAAGCGCAATGCGGGCTTTTCAGTGTTCCAGGGCACGGGGCGTGCTTCGCGAGTTGAGTTGTGAAGTGAACTCAAAGGGCACCAGAGCCGGCAGAAATCGGGAGATTCGCCCGCTTTGAAAGAGCGGCTTTCTGCTTCATCAGTGCCTGAAACCGCGGGTCGTCGGCCAGTTTAGAGGCAGGCCCAAGCACCGAGAGGGGAGAACCGGAGATGAACGCAGCCTTGAATTCCTCAAAATCCGTCTCATGATTCGCACTGGCTTCTTCAAGAAGTTGGAGCGCCTCGGGTCTTCTGTCTTCATTCAAACATTCAATGGCTTTCTTCGTTCTGGCAACCGCTCCCCACCGATAGATAGGCGGGTTGCAACTTTCCTCGACTGCAAACTCTGCAGTGAGGAGGCCGCGCTCGCCATCGCGTGCATAAGCGGCAGAGAGCTTTGCTGTAACGTCCTCGAGCCATGCGTCATTTCGAATATCCGCGGCCACCTGCGACTCCCTCAGATAAGCGGGGTAGTTGCGCCGGAAAAATTCAATCTGCGCCAGATACAAGTGGGCTATGCTCAGCCTTGGTTCGGAACGAATCGCTTCCTTCAGGAGCGCCATTCCCTCATCCTTTTTCCCGGTCAAAAAAAGCCTTTCGCCCTTCATTGCCAGAATGGAAGCTGAAGCGGGATCAAGCTCCTGTGCTTTGTCGATCTCCACGAGGCATTCGGCGTTTCTGCCCTGACCAGCAAGCACATTGGAAAGCCACAAGTGCGCAAGAGGATCTTTGGGATCAAGCCTAATGGCCGCATGAAGCTCTTTTTCCGCCTCGTCAGACTTGCCGCTTCTCCAGACTGCGTATCCGAGGGCTCGGTGCGCCTCGGACAAGGAGCCGTCCAGTTCCACAGCTTTTCTGGCCGCAGCCATCGCTTTGTCGCGCGCGTCATCATCCAGCCGGTTCCCATAGATGAAGAGCATCTCGTAGGTGTCAGCCAGGCCGGCATAGGTCCGGGCATCGTTCGGATTGTGGACGATGGCCTGGGTGAAGTCGTCAAGGGCGCGATTCAGGGTGTCGGGGGTTCTCTGGTTCCATTCAAACCGGCCTTTGAGGTAGAGATCGTGAGCCAGGCTCCTCTCGTCCTCTGAAACCGGAATAACCACCTGGCGAATTGAGCTCGCTGACCCAATCGCAGGCGTGCGCTGCTGACTCCAATTGCCAAATGGGTGCGCAAAACTGGCGTAGATTCCGGCACCGGCGAGCAACGCCGCAGTCCCAATTACCGCGAACCTGACCCTGCGTACCTTTCCCCGGCCGCCACTTCGGCCGGTAGTTTCATCCCGCACTGGGGCAACCCTGCCGTCGCTTGGGATTATGTTCTGAGCGCTGCCAGTTGTCTCCGGATCGCTGGAGAATACATCGTCAGCTTCCAATTCGCTCGATTTGCCCCTGAGCCAATCCGCCAGTTCGCTTGGATAGGCATACACCCCGCCGCGTTCGCCGCCGGGCACGCGGTGAACGGGCAAACCCCGGTCGCGTTCCCAGCGCCTTACAGTCCTTTCGGCGCGGTCGAGGAACGAGGCTATCTCTTTCCACGAGACGAGGATCTTCTCTTGCTCCGGATTTTCAGCCCGAAGGGGAAGCATGGCCAAACCTTTCAAGGCCCAAAGCTGATCGAGTATGAGAGATGGTACGCTTTGCCCTTTTCCCCTGTCCAGTAAGGATTTGTGAGGCCCTGGCCGGAAATGGCCGCTATTGGCCCATCCCGTCTCTTGCTTGCCAACCCACGCAAATGAGAACGGTATAACGCGTTCTGCGAAAACCGATTGCGCGTGGTCAAGTTCTTGTTTAAGCGCCAGACTGCCCACGACTACACGATTCTCAGGGTCTTGGGAACCGGCCCTCCCCCTCACCACGTCGCGGATTTCGGCAGAACGCAGGAGGCCCTAATAGTGATTCGTTCAGCTCTTGTTTACACGTCGGAAACCACGCGTCGAAACCAGTCCAATACTTCTTCCGTTCAGCCCGTCACATCCAGTGACATCCGTCCAGGGAAGTTCCCGGGCTGGTTGCGCCTGGGGGCAGGGCTACTTGGAATCTCGATTGCGGCCTTCACGGGCTCGCCAGTCCCGGGGCAAACCCTTGTTGCCACGGTGCCCTCTGGCCCCAATCCTAGTGGCATGGCTGTAAATCAGACCACAAACATGATTTATGTGGCCGATGTTGATCTGAAAACTTTGCTGGCAATTGACGGCGCGACCAACACCACGACCACGATCCAAACCGTCGGAACCCTCGCAGGCGTGGCGGTAAACTCGACGACCAACACGATCTACGCTCTGAACGGCAGTGGCAGCGTTGCCGTCATCAACGGGGCCACCAACGCGGTAACTACGACCATCACACTTCCGGGGGGCGCCACTTACATCGCAGTGAATCCGGTCACAAATAAGATTTACGTGAGCATACTCAACGGTCCGGTCGGCAACGGTGTCACGGGCAGCGTGGTGGTGATTGACGGGTCCACGAACAGCATCACTGCCACCGTCTCCATGCCGGCTTTAATCGCTCACATTGGCGTGGACACGATGAGAAACCTGATTTACGTAATTTATTCCACCGGTTCGGGCAACTTTAACCCAAGCAGCTTAGCCGCGATTGACGGGGCGACCAACACTGTCGCGGCGACAGTCGTATTGGGGATTAACGAGGTTTTTTTCGCCTTAAATGAAACGACGAATACCATCTACGTTCCCGACCCGCACTTCAATCACTTGTATGTCGTCGACGGAGCCACCTTCGCAGTTACGTCTAACATTGCCTGGCCGGACACGCTCTACGGTTTCGGGCTGGCAATCAACCCCGTGACGAACACCATTTACGTGCCCGGCTCCAACAGTAGTGGTCCCGTCGTGGATGTGATGAATGGAACCACAAATAACATCACCGCCAGCATCACCGTTCCATTTCTAAGCACCGGTGGGTTGCTGGTCAACAGCGTGACCAACAAGATATGGGAGGTATCGACCCCCGTGGCGGTCATCGACGGGGCGACCAACACCGTGACCACCGTGACGGGAACGTCAGGGGCGTCATACGGGGCGTTGAATACAGCGACGAATTACGCGTATATGGCCGCAATCAACAACGTCTTCGTGATCAGTGGGGCGCCCGCCGGTCCGGCATTCTCCGCCTCGCCGAGTCCGCTTGCCTTTGGAAACCAGACCGAGGACACGACGAGCAGCGCGAAAACATTGACCGTGACTAACACAGGCACCACTAATCTGTCGATAACCACCGTGACGGCGGGTGGAACCAACAAGGCAGACTTCATCATCGGGTCCGATACCTGCGCAAGTTCGACCGTTTCGGCTGGAAAGGCCTGCACGATCAGTGTCGAATTCGCGCCGAGCACGACAGCTGGCGAATCGGCAACGCTCACCTTTGCCGATAATGCTTCTGATAGTCCACAAACGGTGACTCTGACTGGCACCGGCGTCGCACCGAATGCGACGGCGTCGACGACTGCGCTCTCGGCCTCCGGGACCTCCATCGCCGTCGGCACGAGTGTGACGTTCACTGCGACTGTAACTCCAGCCGCGGGAACGCCGACGCCCACCGGCACTGTCACCTTCAAAGACGGGGCCACCACGCTCGGCACTGGCACGCTCAATGGCTCGGGCGTGGCTACCTACGCTGCTGCTTCTCTGGCTGAAGGCGCGCACATCATCACTGCCAGCTACGGCGGCGATTCGCGAAACCTCGCGTCCGCTTCAACGTCCGTCACTGTTACGGTGACTGCTGCGTCAAGCACGACCACGCTGACGTCCTCGGCGGCGTCCGCGGTAGTGGGGTCGAGCCTGACGTTCACGGCGACGGTCAAGGGCGGATCAGGAGCAGCGGCACCCACAGGAACAGTCACGTTTACAGACGGCACAGCGACGCTGGGCACCGGAGCGGTGAATGCTTCTGGAGTGGCGACGTACGCGACATCCACGCTGGCAGCCGGAGCGCACAGCATCACCGCGAGCTATGGAGGCGACACCAACAATGCGGCATCCGCCTCCAGCAGTGCTGCGGTTACCATCTGGCCCGGGCCGGCGGACTTCACGATGTCGGTCTCTCCTGGCAGTGGTTCCTTCAAAGCCGGCGCGCCCGCGACCGTCACTATCACTGTGACCTCGATGAATGGATTCAATGCTGCAACGACTTTGGCCTGCGGGACTTTGCCGAAGAACACGACCTGCAGCTTTTCCGCGGGCAGCATCACTCCGGATGTGTCGGGGACTGCAACTTCAACCCTGACGATCACGACCAATACCAAGCCGACGAGTGCGATCAGTCAAATCGCACGCGGAAGTGTATCGGGGCATGCACCGGTACGCTATTCGATCGTTACGGCGGGTGCGTTGGCTTTTGTTCTGATTCCGCTGTTCGGAGCCCGGAACCGGAAGCTCAGGCGAATGCTGCTGACCTTGAGCTGCTTCGGGCTTCTCGCGGTGGTGATTTCAAGCGGGATTGCCGGCTGCGGAGGAGGTCCGACTACGCCGAAAGGGAACTACTCGATTCAGGTAACAGGCACTTCAGGATCGACAAGCCACTCAGCAACATTCTCACTGACTGTGCAGTAGGAGCATGAAGGAATCCCCGGCGACGGCAATGTCGCCGGGGACTTCAAAACTAGCCGAAGAGGAATTCCTTTTCACGGAGTTCCTTGATGGAGTCGCGCAGTTTTGCGGCTTTCTCGAATTCGAATTTGCGGGCGGCCTCGCGCATATCCGTCTCGAGTTTTGTGATAAAGGCATCGACGTCCGCCTGTGAGTTGAACTCGGGCAGGCCTGCAGCTTCTTCCACTTCGATCTCGCCGTACTCGGCCTTGAGGATCTGCGCGAGTCCCATATCCATTTTGTTGATGATCGACTGCGGCACGATGCCGTGCTCTTCGTTGTAGGCGCGCTGAATGGCGCGACGTCGATCGGTTTCGCCGATGGCCTGCTTCATTGAATCGGTCATCTTGTCGGCGTAAAGGATGGCACGGCCTTCGAGATGGCGCGCAGCACGGCCCATGGTCTGAATGAGCGATCCGGTTGAGCGGAGGAAGCCCTCTTTGTCGGCGTCGAGAATCGCGACGAGCGAGACCTCAGGCAGATCAAGGCCTTCACGCAGCAGGTTGATACCAATGAGCACGTCGAACTCGCCCTTGCGCAAACCAGCCAGCAGCTTGACGCGCTCCAGCGTTTCGATCTCCGAGTGCATGTAGCGGCAGCGCACCCCCACTTCGGTGTAGTAGCCCGCAAGGTCTTCAGACATGCGCTTGGTGAGGGTGGTGACGAGGACGCGCTCGTTGCGTTTGGCGCGATCGCGAATCTCGGCAAGCAGGTCGTCGATCTGGCCTTTTACGGGGCGGATCTCAACTTCAGGATCGACGAGGCCAGTGGGGCGGATCACCTGCTCGACCACGACGCCAGCGGAGCGGGTGAGCTCGTACGGACCGGGCGTTGCGGAAACATAGATTGTCTGGTGAACGCGATTTTCGAACTCTTCGAATTTCAGCGGCCGGTTATCCATCGCCGAGGGCAGGCGGAATCCGTAGTCGACGAGGTTTTGCTTGCGGCTGCGATCACCGTGCCACATGCCGTGAACCTGCGGGATGGTGGCGTGGCTTTCGTCGACGAAGAGCAAATAGTCGCGCGGGAAATAATCGAGCAGCGTTGGAGGAGCTTCGCCTGGCAAGCGGCCGGAGAAGTGGCGCGAGTAGTTCTCGATGCCGTGGCAGTAGCCCATGGACTTGATCATTTCAAGGTCGAATCGCGTTCGTTGATGCACGCGCTGGGCTTCGACCATGCGGCCTTCAGCTTCGAGATAGGCCACCCACTCGTTGAGTTCGGCCACGATGGAGTCGATGGCCTGGGCCTTGCGCTCGGGCTGCACGACGTAGTGACTCTTGGGATAGATCGGCAGTCGCGCGTATTTCTGCTTGACGGTGCCGAAGAGTGGATCGATCTGCGCAAGCGACTCGATCTCGTCGCCGAAGAGCTCGATGCGATAGGCTGTCTCGTCGTACGTGGGATAGACCTCGATGATGTCGCCACGCACACGGAAAGTTCCGCGACGGAAGTCAGCGTCGTTGCGTTCGTAAAGGATTTCGACAAGGCGCCGGGTGATGTCTTTGCGGCTGATGCGCTGGCCTTTCTCGAGCAGGAGCAGCATGCCGTAGTAGGCCTCAGGCGAGCCGAGCCCGTAGATGCAGCTTACCGAGCTGACAATGATGGCATCACGCCGTTCGAAGAGGCTGCGCGTTGCGGAGAGGCGCAGCTTGTCCAGTTCCTCGTTAATAGTGGCTTCCTTTTCGATATAGAGGTCGCCGGCGGGAATGTAGGCTTCGGGCTGGTAGTAGTCGTAATAGCTGACGAAGTATTCGACTGCATTGCCGGGGAAGAATTGCTTGAACTCATGATAGAGCTGGGCGGCGAGCGTCTTGTTGTGAGCGAGGATGAGCGCCGGCCGGTTCGATCGCTCGATGACCTTGGCCATGGTGAAGGTCTTGCCCGAGCCCGTAACGCCGAGCAGCACCTGGTGTTTCTCTCCGGCCGAGAGCCCTTCCACCAATTCCTCAATGGCGCGGGGCTGGTCGCCGCGAGGCTTGTAGCTCGTCACCAACTGAAAATCCATTGGAAGATTATAGACGAAGAGCGAAGATTAGGCGAAGAGTGGGAGCGCCTCCTATATCCAAGGCGAGGACTATCCAACCAACGTGACAGGAAGGGGATTATCCAGAAAACCGGAGCAGCTCAATCCATCGACAGGCTAAGCTGGTGCCGCACATCCGCGCCGCGAACCCAGAAGATCACGTCCGTCGCGATGTTGGCGGCGTGATCCGCGATCCGCTCCAGGCTCCGCGAAACCATGAGCCCGTTCATCGCCTGCTGCGTATACTGCGGCTGCTCCTGAATCATCTTCAGCAGGTCAGCCTGCGCGCGGCGGTTCATGCGATCGATCTCGTCGTCCATCTCGCGCACCGCATCGGCCTGCCGGGCATCGCCTTCCAGCAGCGACAGGATTGCTGTCCGGATCATCCGCCCTGCCACCTCACCCATGGCGCTGAAGTCCACCGGCAGTTCCGCCGGCTCGGTCTTCATAATGTCGCGCGTGCGCCGTGAAATGCCCATTGACTGGTCACCAATGCGCTCAAGATCGCCGTTGATCTTGATCACGGCCAGGATAAATCGCAGGTCGATCGCCATCGGCTGTTCCTTGGCGAGCAGCTCATACGCCATCTCGTCCAGCTCCCGCTGGGCAGAGTCAATGGCCGTCTCGTTCTGCTTCACGAATTGGCACAGGCTCTTGTCCCGCAGGATGTAGGCGTCGACCGCGGACTCCACCGCCTGCTGTGCCAGCGCAGCCATGGCCAGCACCTTGTCTTTGAGCTCAGCGAGCTGCATTTGAAAATGAATTCGCGGCACGGCCCGTTTTTCTCCTAACCACCATTGTGCATCAGCCAATGTTACGGGGAGACAAATTTCCCCCGCTGCATCCGATTTGACATGACTTGCGCGTGCGGCCTCACACTGCGTGCGGTCGAATGCCGGTGATGCTCTAGGCTAACAGAATGAACGAATCGAGTTCGACACCAAGGTCTATGTTCAGCATCGATCCCGCCGCGCACCCGCAGCGGCAGATCTACAAATTGATGACCGGCATCATTGTCCCGCGGCCCATCGCCCTGGTCTCCACCGTCGACGCCGACGGCAATGCCAACCTCGCCCCCTTCAGCTTCTTTGCCGGCGTTGGCTCCGCGCCTCCAACCGTCCTTTTCTGTCCCGCTCTCCGTCCTGCCGGAAGCGACGAGGCCGGCCATCGGAAAGACACCCTCCGCAACGTCGAACAGACGCGCGAATTCGTCATCAACATCGTCAGCGAGGCGATCGCCGCGCAGGCCAATTTGTCTGCGGCAGAAGTTGGTCCCGAGGTCGATGAATTCAAGCTCTCCGGCCTGTCGCCAGTGGCCAGCGAAGTCGTCAAACCGCCGCGCGTCGGCGAATCTCCCGCGCAGATGGAGTGCCGCCTGACGCAGGTGATTTACACCGGCGACCAGCCCGCCAGCGGAGTCGTTGTGCTCGGCGAGGTTGTCCGCTTCCATGTGCGCGAAGTCCTGTTCGAAGACTTCCGCATCGATGCGGCCGGTCTCGAAGCCGTGGGTCGCATGGCCGGCAACACCTGGGTGCGCACACGCGATCGCATTGAACTCATTCGCCCGAAATAGCCAGCGCTTCTGCGGTTCCTTCAAGGCTATACTGATTCCCACGATCGAAGGGCCCACCAACATCAACTGCAAAGAGAGCCCGCGCGATGCAGCACTTCGAATCGAATTTGCCTTCAATGCTGACCGATCATTCCGCGGGCCTCCTGGCGCGCATTCTTCTTCTCGCTTTCCTGCTTCTCGCTCCATTTCTCGCCGGATGCCGCGCCACCGATCCTCCAGCGGCACACTCCGCAGTTTCATCCGCTGCACGCAGCACCTCTATTACCCTGTCGAGCGATGACCTGGCCGGCGGAACCGTTCGAAGGGAGTTCACTTGCGACGGCACGGACCAGTCGCCGCAACTCAAGTGGACCGCACCGCCTCCCGGGACGAGAACCTTCGTTCTCACCGCGACCGATCCTGACGCTCCCGGCCGAACGTTTACTCACTGGATCCTCTACAACCTTCCCGCCGACGCATCAGGACTTCCCGCGGGCGTGCCCTTGCAGGATGAACTTTCTGACGGCTCGCGCCAGGGACGCAACGACTTCGGGAAAATCGGCTACGGAGGACCGTGTCCGCCCCACGGCTCAACCCATCGCTACTTCTTCGATCTCTTCGCGCTCAACTCAACTCTCGATCTATCTCCTGGCGCCTCGCGCGCACAAATTGAAGACGCCATGAATACCCACGTTCTCTCACGCGGCAAGCTCATGGCGCGCTACAGCCGCTGACGGCCAACCGCTCGAGGTCCACCACCGGAGTCAGGCGCCATTCGTCATTCAAGAGGCGCGAACGGCGTCGCGAGAGACTTCCTCAATCCGCAGCCATATCTTTGCCCTTCACCTCGTGACCCAGCGAAGCCAGCAGCGCGAGCGACAGCGCCACAATCACCACCGAAACCGCCAGCACGTTGCGATAGCTGCCCCACTTTTCCGCCGCCAGCGACTGCGCGTTCGCATTCCACGAAGTCACCAGTCCTCCCAGCTGGTACGCCAGCCCCGGCGCGGTCGCACGCACGGGCGCAGGCGTCAGTTCGGCGAGATACGCCGGGACAACGCCCCAGGCGCCCTGCACCATGAACTGCATCACTACCGCGCCAATAGCCAGCGTTACCGCTGAGTGTCCGTACGCCCACGCCGGTATCGCAAGCAACGACAGAAGCGCCGCCGCGATGATCGCCCGCTTCCGTCCCCATTTTTCAGATAGTGTGCCGAAGACGAATCCGCCCAGGATCTGCGCAAATCCGTAGATCACTCCGATCGTGCCCACAACCCGCGGCGACAATCCGATCTGCGCCTGGAGAAACGTGGGGTACACATCCTGTGTTCCATGCGAAAACGACATGAAGGCCGTCATCAATACGATCAGAAACAGAAACGTCGGCAGGAACGACTTGAGCGACGCAAGCTTTTTGGTATAAGACTCTCCAACCGGTTCAGACCGCCGCTTGCGCTCTGCCGCGAGCCATATCGGCGACTCCTCGACCCGCGCCTGCACGTAGAAAACCAGCAGAGCAGGAGAAGCACCGATCATGAACAGCCCGCGCCACCCGAGCGAGTGAAACAGCAGCGCAAACGCCCCGGAAGCCAGGATTGATCCGAAAGCATATCCTTCCTGCAAAATACCCGAGAAGCCTCCCCGTCCCTCTGTTGGCAGAGATTCAAAAGCCAACGCCGCCCCCACCCCCCATTCGCCACCCATGGCGATGCCGAACAGCGCGCGCAACACCAGCAGCACGCCCAGCGACGGCGCAAAGGCGCACGACAGCTCAATCACTGAAAAGCTGAGAATGTTGAACATCAGCACGGGACGCCTGCCATAGCGATCGGCCAGCATCCCGAACACCAGCGCGCCGACAGGCCGGAATATCTGCGTCAGAAGAATTGCTGTGAAGACATTTGACGGCTTCGTGTGGAAGTCCGCGGAGATTGCCTTGACGCAAAAGATGAGGAGGAAAAAATCCAAGCTGTCCAGCGTCCAGCCAAGGAAAGCCGCAACAAACGTGTGACGCTGCGACGAACTCAGCCGTCTAAAATCGCGGATAACCGACATGAGCGGGAGGATACAACAGACATCGAGAATCAGGTAGCGCTGAGGTCGCCCTTGTCGCCGCCCGGCTATTACTCCGGCAGACCAGCTGCCCGCGATGTCTCGGTGGGGGCCAAGTTTGTTTGCTCGAACCGCGGGCTTGCGTGAATATCAATTTGTTTAAGAATGCCGCTGCCGGCATTCACAAACCCGTGCGGCGTTCCGGCTTTGATAACGAGGATATCGCCCGGACCGGCATCGCGGACCTCTTCGCCCACCGCGAATCTCGGGCTGCCTTCCTGGACCAGCACAACCTCGTCGTATTGGTGGAAATGCAGCGGAGCCCCCCGTCCCGGCAGGGCTTCCAACAGAAACATTGAGATCGCCACGTCTCCGTGATCTGCTCCGACAAAGTTGTACGAACTCCCGATTCGGGGCAAGTCGTCCTTCTGAATCGCGTGCATGCTCCCTCCGGCAAATTTGATTGCCTGCCGTGCGCGATCTATTTCAGTCACGCAAGAACACATTCAGCAGCGTACGGTGCACTTTGATCTGGCCGTTGTAGTCGATGAACCCGAGCTTGCGAAATCTATTCATGAAGGCGTTCACGCGCGGCCGCGTGCTGCCGATCATGCTTGCCAGCGCCTCTTGCGATAAATGGGGAATCAGGCTCTCGTCTCCGCTCGTCTTGCTGTACTCGGCCAGCAACAGAAGAAGTCGGGCCAGCCGCTTCTCAGCGCAATTAAAGAGCTGATCGACCAGATCCGCCTGCGTTTTCATGGTGCAGGCCAGCAGGAACGAAGAGAACTGGTAGGAAAACTCATGGTTCTCTTTCATGAGCCGCAGAAACTCCGGCCGTGAGATCTGTATCGCAACGCAATCCGTTAGCGCAGCCGCCGTTGTCACGCGCAAACCGGGCTCCGCAGCCATTGCCTTTTCGCCGAAGAAATCTCCTCCCAGCACCAGGCGAATCGTGGCTTCTTTGCCTGCCGCCGAAACTACAGAGATCTTTACCCGCCCCTTCTTCAGGTAGAAAACACAATCGGCCGGATCACCCTGGACGAAAAATGACTCACCTCTGTTCACACTCAACAGTTTCCGCCCCGCACTGGGATGGGCGAGGAAGGCATCGATATCGAATGTTTTTGAGTTTCCAGACTCCATGGTGGCTTCGAAACGCAAAGGACCGCATCAGCGGCAGGTTCCAGGCAAAATTGGTTACCGGCGGGGATCGAAATCGGGTCGCCTGTTCCAAAAGGAACAGCTAACCGTGAACTGATTATTCCACACTTTTAAAGCGCCAGATTCTCCTCCAGTTGCAACGGCATCCTGTGTCCGAAGCTCGACTTACAGAGGAATGCGACCCGGTATTCCGCCAATCACGGGATGGAGAATACTCGCTTTGAATCACTGTCTCTGAAGGAGTATCGCCTTGGATCGTTACACGAAACTCTCCATAGCATTGCTGATCTCCCTGGTTGCCGTGGCAGGTTGCAAGCACAAGGTACAGCCACCCGTCGCCACCGCGCCGCCGCCTGCCCCGGCGCCCACAGCCAACATCTCGGCTTCCCCCGCTGCCGTTTCTGCCGGTGAACCCGTAACACTCACCTGGAACACCGCCAACGCAACCACTGCCTCCATTGAAGGTCTCGGAGACGTTGCCACTTCCGGTACAAAGACCGTCACCCCGAGCTCCTCGACCACTTATCACCTTGTGGCCAAGGGTGACGGAGGCACCGCAAATGCCTATGGCCGTGTCACCGTCACGGCTGCGCCAGTCGCCGCAGCCGCTGCGCCCAGCCTGTCTGAAGAAGAGATGTTCCGTCAGCACGTGAAAGACATCTTCTTCGACTACGACAAATACAACGTTCGCAACGGCGACGATTCGGTCCTCACCGAGGATGCCGCATTCCTGAAGAGTCATCCCGACATGAAGGTTGTCATCGGCGGATACTGCGACGAGCGTGGATCCGACGAATACAACGTCGCGCTCGGGCAGAACCGGGCTGACTCGGCGCAAAAACTGCTGGTCAGCTCCGGCGTGGATGCCAATCGTATCCGCGTCATCAGCTATGGCAAGGAAAAGCCTTTCTGCACCGATGACAACGAATCCTGCTGGCAGGAAAATCGCCGTGCAGGCTTCGCACTCGATCGATAGAAGCTTGGTTGAGACTGAACCACTTGGCTCCGCGCAGCCCGCTGTTCCAGTCGGCTCGCGGAGCTTCTTCTTCGGCTCAAGGTAGCGCCTTCTAAAACAGGGCAGGGTTGGTGCGCCTATCGCCCAGGTTCATCTTCGCTTGGGAAGATCGAACACCTGCAAAAAATGATCCAGCGACGCGCGGTCTGCGCCCGTGATCGACTGACGATTCGCAGTCTTTGGGTCTTTGGTTTCAAGGGGCACAAACGCAAAGCCAACACCGTCAGAACCCCACCGGATCACCTTTGAGTACACCGCAATGGAATTTCCCAGCTTCTCGCCTTTGCTTCCAGTTTGCTGCAGCGTCATCAGAATCAATGTCCCGGGATAGGGCCTTTCATCGGTAAGGAGGTAAAATCCAGACTCGCTGACATTGCCAAGCTCGTAGGGCCGCGGTGCGCCTCCGCTCCAGTGATATGCGACCAGACCCGGAAAAACCTGGCGATTCGATCTCTGGTCGCTCGGTGCATCACCCGAAAACCACTGCTTGATGCGGGCACCGAAGGACGCCTTTTTTTCGGGTAACGACTCATCACGCTCCGCCTTTGTTTGCTCTAGCACCTCTCGCGATGGCAAAGGGTGTGAGCCCGATTCAGATCGGACCGATTCGCTTCGCGAGGCTTGCATCTGTTCCGCAATCTTTGCCCTGGGCACGCTCGAACCCAAATTTGGGTCGCTCGAAAGTGTTTCCAGCATGCCTTCGAGTTCTGCAATGTCGCATATTGTGAGCTGATCGCCGGGGCAGAGCTGCGATGCAAAGGCGGTGTGCGCCTGCAGCAGCAGCGCGCTTGCGGGCTCCTTCTCTAAAACTGTGAATTCTGGATTGGGGTAGTGATCTACGTCCCATGCTACGCGATTGTCTTCATCCAGATAAACCAGATCGAAGAAGCGGGCTCCCTGCGAATTTGGAACTCCGCGGTACGGATTTAACCATAACCCAGTCTCAGAACCGTTGACCAGGAAGTCGAACAGCCTCTTCAGAGGCTCTGCAGTCGTGTCCAAAATTGCGACTTCCACGCTGACAAAATTGCCCTGGGAGCCGTTATAGACCCGAAATCGCTCTTTCTTCTTCGGAGAACGCTTGCGCAATTCATCCGATGCCGAACTGTGAAGCGCGTCATTGGGACCTGTGTCGGATGGCGGCATGCATTCCCTTTTGGTCTCATCTCAAACCAAGGTCATTGGTCCGGAGCACTTTAGATTAGACGTTAAGGCCCCTTCATGCAATCCCGGAGATCAATTTGCAATTTCAGAGCCCATTCCGCTCATAAATAGCTGAACATCAAGGTTATGATCATGAGGGCTTAAAGCGAGAAGTGCCAATGAAATCATGAGAATCGACCTCTCTTCAGGAATATGGCCAAAGTACCCAAAGAGCAAATCTTTGGTTACTAACGGATGCCCTCTTTGTACCTTCGAGCTACTTGACTTTCGCTCAACTTCCATTAAACTCCGGTCAGGTTTATAGCCAAAAGTTGACTCAGTTCGATGTTCTATAGCGATTCGAACCGATTCCCCTTGCAGTTCCGACGCGAATCCCTGGGCTCTATGAGGCTAACAATGCACGATTTAGGCTTTTCCTTGACACGGTCAGCAGGAGATCTATCGATCAACTCTGGCACTTCCCGCAACCGATCTTTTGGTGCTCGCTTGAGGTTTTCGCTCAAGCCCCGGCTTTCGATTCGGGGAGAGCACGGGGGGGCACTCGTTGAAATGGCGCTCATGTTGCCCATCATGCTCGCGATGCTCACCGGCATCTTCTCCTTTTCAGTAGTCCTTTATCAAAAACTCCAGCTTGGCGAAGCGGTGAGCAACGCCGGTCGTGTAATGGCGCTGGAGCGGGGCGACACCGACCCCTGTGCAACAACCGCCAGCGCAATCTACGCGGCGGCTCCTGCCCTGGCCAAGTCCAGCATGACGCTCACATTCATCCTTGGGGGCACGAATACCGCAGGCGTTATCTCTGGCGGCACCACTTACGGGGGCACAAAGGGTACAGCTCCCAGTTGCACAGCTGCCGGCAATGGCGGCAGCGCAGCTATGCAGTCCGGTTGGCCGGCACAAATTCAGGCGACGTATCCGTGCAGCTTTAATATCTTTGACGCGCATTTAGGAAGCTGCTCGGTCACGACCCAGGTCGCGGAGGTCATTCAATGAGACGGAAATCACATTCATTGCTCGGCCGCTTTCTCGCAGACGAGCGCGGTCAGATTGTCCCCTGGATGGCTCTTCTCAGCGTGCTGATTGTCGGTATCGGAGGCCTTTCCATCGATCTCGGTCGCGCATATGTATGCTATCGCGCCCTGCAGGCCTCGACGGATGCTGCGACGCTGGCAGGTGCGAACGCGATGATTGCTTCGGGTGCAACAACAACGACCGTAACCAGCGTAGTGAAGGCTTACAGCTCAGTTCCTGGCACGGGTGCCAACGCCAGCTCCAACCTGCCGAATGCGTCAATCGGAACGCCAACATACAGCTGCGTGACCAATTCCGTCTATGTTTCAGTGCCGTGCGGCGCCTCGCCGACCGGTTACAACGTCATCCAGGTGACGCAGACGGCGCAAGTCCCGACCTTGTTCATTCAGGTCCTGCGAGTATTCAAATACACACCCGCCACTTCCCTCACCTTGAGCTCGACCTCGACAGCGGCCATCCAGAGCGGGCAAAATGAGGCTCTGAACCTGGCCATCATTATCGACACGACGTCTTCGATGAACACTCAGGACAACGATGCGAGTTGCGGTAATACCGAGCTCTATTGTGCGCTGGAAGGAGTACAGACTCTGTTGAAATCGCTCTCGCCATGCACTTCAGGGAGTACTTCCAGCAACTGCTTAGGCGGATACGACGAGGTCAGCCTGTTCACGTTCCCGAACATTCAGGCAAACCAAGCCAGCAAAGACACCACCTGCCCCACCAGCAATCCGACCATTCCGTCGTACTCCTACGTTCCGATCCCGACCACGGGCAATACCACGTGGACAGCTCCTACGGGCACCTCCCCGACCTACCAGGTCACCGGATACTCAGACAATTACAGCGCCAATAACCAGCAGAACGGTGGACTGGCGACCAGTTCGACGCTTGGCGTCGCAGCGGGAGCGAACTCCGCGTCGAACTGTAAGGGGCTGCAAGCCCCTGGCGGAGATGGAACGTACATTGCCGGCGCCATGTACGCCGCGATCACCACTCTCCAGGCTGAGGCGTATGCGCGCCCGGGCTCGAAGAGCGCGTTGGTTCTGCTCACGGATGGCGGCGCGGACTCGGGCAAGTTTGGTTCGGGCTTCTCGTCTTCATCCTCAACTTATCCTTCGACGAAGCAGCAATGCCACCAGACCGCCGCCGCCGGTCAATTCGCGACCAGTCTGGGAATCACGGTGTATGCGGTTTCGTACGGTGCGTCGTCGAAAACATCGGATTGCGGGTCCGACACCAGCCCAACGATCACGCCATGCGCGGAACTACAGGCGACGGCCAGCGCCGCCTCCGATTTCTATTCGGACGCCACTTCAGCCGAGAACCCCGGTGCTTGCTTGTCTACAGCTAACCCCAATTTGAATCTGCAGGGGATCTTTTCCTCCATTGCCAACCGATTCACGGCAGCGCGACTGGTTCCCAATACGGTTTGAGCGGCATAGGCTTCCTCCTGATTTCGTTCATCCCATTGGTGCATAAACACGAGAAATGAAAGGCCGGGAGAGTCTCTCCCGGCCTTTCATTTTTCTGCGGAATTCACGGCCGGGTTATACGGTTCAAAATCAATCTCGGCTTTGTGCACCACTCAGTGCCACGTGCACTTTCGGGTCCGACTCCGGCAAAGCTGCCATTCGACACACGAGAATGCCAAAAGTTGCACCTATTTATTTCACGCGTAACTCCGCAACCTTCGCAAATACCTGTGTTTGTACACACCATGAACGGCGCGGCAGGAAGCAGCAAGAGCCAAGCTTCCAGGGCCGGCAGCCGAGGTGGTTTGAGTAAGGAAGGAACGGAGGAGTTATGAAAAACTTTGGCAAATTTGTGCTGGGTGCAGCGATTGTGGCTGGCGGGTTGGGCCTTGGAGCGACCACGGCCCAGGCAGCCGAGGTGAGGGTGGTTGTGGGTGGGCCAGCGGCCTACATTCCTCCGTGCCCGGGTGCTGGATACGTCTGGGTGGCTGGCTACTACAATAACGGCTATTGGGTTCCGGGCTATTGGAACTACCCCAGCGTTGGATTCGTTCGTGATCGCGGGACGGTTGTGGTGTTCGATCGCGACCGCGACCGCCGCGCATATGTCGATCGCGACGACCATCGTGGCGGAGACCGGGACAGCCACTTCCGGCGCTGAATCTCAAGTTCGCCGAGTGAACTGTCTAATCGGTACGACTTGCCTCACGGCCTCTCCTTCCGGGGAGGCCGTTCTTTATTTTCTCCACCTTTAAGGAGGCGCCGCACTCCAACCACGACGGCCACCGGAACTGAAAACAACACTGCAAATCCCAGCATGTTGCCTGCCATCTCAACGAGCAGAATTCCTGCCGCCTGTACCGCGTTCATCTGGCCGGCGCGCGATCCGTGCGCGACAGACAAGAACAGAGGAAGAACCGCCGACGAGTTTCCGTGGGTCAGGCCGCCAATCTCAGTCAAAGCGGAGTACAGCGCACCAAAAACCGCGCCTAATCCGGCAGCCGCCAGCACAGGATGACTTCGCCAGGCGCGCATTCCTACGTTGAGCATCGTCCTATTCTAATAACCGCAAGCCGCACAAGGCGCAAAGTGGCAAGTCCAGCGCCACAAACGCCGCACAAAGGTGAATTGCTCGAGAACTCTGGTCTAGCCGGGATGCCTTTTGGAATTGGGAAATCGCAGCCGATCCGCGACGCCGGTCCAATGGACATTAAGACTTGTCCGAAGTTGATTCCTCGTTGGGCCGCTGCAGGCGCGCGATCTTCTCGGCAACTGCAAGTGAAATGAACTGATTGAGCGAGACTCCGTCAAGAGATGCCAATTCAACCGCCTGCAGCCGGGTTGTGGTGGGCAGGCGCAATGGAAACACCGGATGGGGTTTGTCTGACTGCATTATCCGTCCTTCAAAGGTTTGATCGGGCATCGGAACACACTGGTGGCGTTGAGAGGCCACCGAGCCCTAAGACTCATGCCCTTCAATTGCCTGATTTTTGAATGGAAACCGCCGAACACAAAAGTCGTGCGAGCTCGCTTGCAGGGGTAAGCTCTTTAAATGTTCAAAATCGATTTACTTAGAAACAGTATACCGGAATATGGAGGTTGAGTGTGATCCATATCACATAATCACACTAATTTTCCTTGGACGAAAGGCCGGCCTACCCCTTGCGCATGTCCGTAATGTGCCAGAGAACCCCGGATGGATCGCTCAGGTAGAGCACCCGGATGCCCCAGGGCTGCATCTGCGGGGGTTTGCACATGATTCCAGGGTACTTCTTCGCCAAATCAAGTTTTTGAATGTGGTCCCACCAGGCATCCGCGTTCTCCACGGCCAGGCTCATCATGAAATTGCCCGCATGCTCGGGAACGTAAAACGTCTGCAGCAGAAACCGGAAGGCACCGATCTGCAGTTCCGCAATCTCCTCATTGCTCCAATTGATCGTAAAACCGAGATCCGTATAGAACTTCTTCGATAGTTCGGCGTCTCTGGCTGGCACGAATGTCTTGAGATCGATAACCGGACCAGGCAGCATCAAGCCCCCCACTTCAATCTGAGTTCAAAACAGACAGCCAAAACTCAAGAATGCCTTTCACTGATTCGAACGGCGCTTCAATACCTAAAGCATCCGGCATCTGTGGCGATCATGATGAGGATATACTTTGCCCGTTGTTGGAGCGGATTCGAAACAGGCGCATCTTCAGGCGGCGCCTGGCGGTTGGGCCTTGAAGGCAACAACCTCATCTCCGCAAAGTATCAGGTTTAAAGGGGCAGAAGGAAAGTTCTTAACTGACCGCAACTTATTCTCGGATCAGTTGTTCAAATGTACAGTAGCCGGTACGAGCCAAACGCTGACCGGCATGTGCTGAGGATCAAGATCTTGGTTTGGAACGGCCAACCGGGCAGCACAAGGAGGACGTAATGAAAAGTTTGAAGTTGATCCTGTTCGCGATGATCCTGGCGCTGCCTTTCGCAGCCGTCTCTGCTCACGCCCAGGTCGCAGTGGGGATTGGGGTTGGACCGGCATTGGTTGCAGCGCCGGATGCTTATGGTCCTCCAGTTTGCGATTGGGGCTATTACTCTTATTACCCTTACGCTTGCGCGCCCTACGGCTACTATGGGCCCGGCTGGTTTAACGGCGGCATCTTCATCGGCGCAGGTCCGTGGTACGGCTGGGGCTGGCGGCATGGATGGGGCGGCTACGGCTATCGGGGCGGGTACGGATACCGTGGCGCCTACGGATATCGTGGTGGCAACGGCTACCGCGGCGGATACGCTGGCGGCTATCGCGGTGGGTACGCAGGTGGATATCGCGGTGGCTATGCGGCTAGAGGCGGAGCAGCTCCGCGGGCCTTTAGTGGTGGCGGCTACCGCGGCGGATACGCAGGTGGCGGCCATGCAGCGGGCGGGGGCGGATTCCACGGTGGCGGCGGCTTCCATGGCGGTGGCGGACACCGGTAAGGCTTAGAGGTACATATACTTCAAAGGCCCGGTTGCTTCGGCAGCCGGGCTTTTATGTTGCCGACGCCGACCAATCATCTTGCTGGCCCAAACAAATTGCTGGAAGTGGCAGGTTCGCCGGATTCCCAGGGGCATTCAAGCTGGGGCGCCGGGTCTCATCGCGGCCGCAGCGTCTGATACTTCGCGATCGTATACCCGAGTGCGGAGCCGAGCCAGACATCCGATGGAAAGTGCGCTTGCTCAGTAATCCGCGAGCCGCTGATGGCCACCGCTAGCGTATAGGACAAAATCGGAATCCATGGCTTACCCCGATGCCGGTAGCGCTCCGCGACGATGGTTGCCACCGACCACACTGCCGTCGAGTGCCCTGAAGGAAAACTGCTGCCTTTGAGCGGAGACTTGCCGCCATTGAAGAATGTGCCGGTAAACGGGGCGCCCATGGCAACGTCGGCGGGACGTTGGCGGCGCGTTACAGCCTTGATCGCCAGGTTGACGACCACGGAATCGCCATAGGCTTCAGCGGCCAGAAGCGCAGTGTTGATTTCGCGATTGTCACGCCGGATATATCCCGCCGTCATCATCCCTGCCGGCAGCGAAATCACTTCTCCCGTCGTGATCAACGGATCGAAGACGTCGTTGAAGTCATCCCAGTTCCTCTGGTGCGTTTGGAAGTAGGGCATGGCGTGCGGGTCGGCGTAAATCAGCCCTGCCGTTCCTCCGACGACAACGAGCGTCGGCACCCAGTGGCGCCCTTGCGCAAGCTGCTTGGGAAACGTCCACCATATGTCCTTCTGGTCGTGGAGAAAGTCGCCGGGCAGACTTCGCCACGTAGCCTCTCTTTGGGGAACACCGGTGGTGGTGTCGACTGTTGGAGTCGCCGTCCGGTCATGATCGTCGGGGAGGTTAGCGTAGTCCCTGGAGGGACTCTCCGGCGCAGGTTTCACGGTCAGGCCGGGATCGTCGGGCAGGGTGGCATATTCCTGGGCGTGCCCTTGACTCAGCGCAAAGGGGAGAAAAAGGAAAGTAGAAACAAGCGCGGTACAGCTCTTCATCCTGATCATCAACAACATTGGATGCAGGAATTGAAGAAAGCCTTCTAGCTTTTAGCTGAAGGCTGCTTAAACCACTGGGCCGTCGGAGGACGGAACAGCAGCCACGCGACCACAATGCAAAGCACCGCATGAATCAGCAGTTCCCTGAGCGGATGGAAAAGGCTGATGACCACGTGAAAGACCACCCACGTCAGCGCCAGCCACCGCGCCCAGTTCTGCCGCAACAGCAGGCCGACCCCGGAGACAACGGCCAGCAATTCAGTGAGCTCAATCGCAATTGCGTCTTGATGGCCCGCCGTCAACTCGCTGAAGTGATACACGAACCCCATCACGCCCACCAGCAGGTAGACGGCCACGACATCAGCACGGAAATTGGTCGCTTGCCCATCGCACTTAGTATGCCCGATTCAAAAGAGCTGGAGGACACCAAAACGATATCAAGGATCGTGTGGCTCGACGAGCCGCTCGGATAATGTCACCGGACGAAGGGATATTCCTGCACCCAGTGGAACCCTCGGCTCTCCAACAAGAACTTCGTCTCGTCGTCTCGCTTTAATTGGATCTGGACCTTGTGGCCATTAAGCGTGCCGTCGAGAACTAACCGATCGGGAGCGGGCCTGGTAAACGTCAGAAGCGCCTTCCAATTCTTGTCTTTTCCATCGGTCAAGGCCATTGACATCTTTTGGGTATCGATGGTCGCGGTGAAGTTGTCAATTTCATCGTCCAGGCGTTGCGCCGTCATTGAGCCGGGGTAGTCGAAGATTATGCGCCGCCAGCGGCCTTCGTCGGTGAGCAAGGCAGGACGCACCTGTCCATCGGTGGTCATCAGCGCTACCTCCCAGATGCCATAAAGCGGCGGTCTCTGGCGGCCCGGGCCATATTCATACCACACACTCCGTGATTGGTACGCATTCATTCCGAGAATCCCTATCCAGAGCACCAACTGCACCACGATCGCAATCCGGTTAGCCCGCGGCGATTGGAACAGAGGCCCATCGTGCTTGAGGGTCACTGGCCGATCGCGCAAAAAGAAATCCGCGATCCGCCCCATCTGCGGAACCAGCAGGAAAACCGACATCAAAAGCAGATGAAACGAAAACTGCTTTACCGGGATGTCGTACGTCATGTTCAGCATGAAAACCTGGAACATATCCGCCGTACACACCAACGCTCCCAGGGTGACGGTGCGCGGAAACATCAGCAGAACCGCACCCAGCAACTCCGCGAGCCCGGCAAATATCTCGTAAGCAGGCGACGCCCCAATCGACCTCCATAGCACGCCCATCGGCGAAAAATTTCCGTACGGTTCCAGCAGGTTCGACAGGGATGGGTACGGCATTTGCAATGGGATGAATTTATCGAATGCATAAAGCAGGATGGTCGCAGCCAGACAGAAGCGGATGTAGAGCCGAAACCACTTGTGCAGCACATCGTAGTTTGCGCGCCTGCGATCGAACAGAGACCAGGCCACAGTGGCGATCAACGCCGCTATCAAAACGCAGAAGACCTCTGTCCAGTCAAAGGTTTTGTCGCCGCTACCACTGTCCGCATACACCAGGGGCAGCCTGGCGCCAAACAAATGTGCCGCGACCCAGAAGATGATTTGTCGAAAGGGCCACAGGGTTCCGGGGTCAGGCACGTCGAACTTGGGAATCGGTATAACGGCCTGAAACATCCCGCAGACGCTGTAGAGACCGAAGTACACAAAACAGAATCGGAACGAAAGCCGTTTGCCCGTGCTCCAACGGTGTCCAAGAATCTCATCTCGTTCCTTCTCGACTTGAGTGGCAAGCTCCATCGATCCGCCCTCGCGGCAGCCGCATCTTCACAGCCCTGGTCGCAGTCCGCCGATCCATTATCGCAATCTAAAGGCTGGAAAGGGATTCCTTTTATTCGGCTTCGTATTGCCGCGCTCTCTCGGCAAACGGATGTTTCGGCGCCTTGCGGATCACCCGGAAATCTCCTGATTTTGTGGGATCCAGCAGCGTGGCCAGTCAAACCTGGTACCCACATGTGGGGTTCCGTCAATAGCAATGACAGGCCGATCGTGCTATTTCCCGCCAATGCTCCTAAGATGGTGTAGAGGGGAATCTCTTGCCAGCTTACGAATACCTTTGCGAAGAGTGTGCCTGCCATTTTGAGCAACGTCAGAAGATGTCTGATGCTGCGATCGACCAGTGCCCCCAGTGCGGAGGCCACGTCAAGAGACTGATCAGCGGCGGAGTCGGCGCTATCACCAAGGGTGCGACCCCGCCACCGGCGCCCGCCTGTGCGTCCGGCGCATGCTGTGGCCAGGGAGCCTGCGCAGGCAATAGGTTTTCAGACAATTGATTTAGTTTTTGCGGCAGAATTTCGCATTCGCCGCGCAGGGCAATCCCTTTTCGCTGTGTCCGCTTGTTCAGCAGTTTACGCGAATACCAAGCCGAGCGCCGAGTCGAACTGTTGCCTCATCGGGGTTTGATCTATGCTCACCTCCTGCGCCATCGAGTCCAAAGACGATGCTTCAGAATCTGTGCCGACCAGAACTTTCAGGGCTGTGATAGCCGAGTCGATCTGCTCCATACGATTGCGCAGCCGCTTGGCCTCTTCGAACAGGTTGTCCAACTCGCCCGTGGCCGTTTCCATCGCTGCGCGATAGGTTCCGGCGTATGCTTGATGGTTCATGTCGCCCTCCATTGTCAGAAGTCTAGCCCGGCCCCGACCGCAATTCCCATTGCACAAACCGTGCGACAACGAGCTACTTTTGTGCTACAAGATGATTCCTTGGAGGGATCATCCCGTGGTTCTCCACCTCACTCATGGAGGCTACGCGGGAGGAGTTTCAGCCAGTGACCTGAGAGAAGGTCGCTGCTGCGACCTGTGGCAACTGAATTCTTCCGGAACCTGAATCTGTCAAAATGTTAGTCAGTGCAAGAGTCAACAGCGCAATCTTCGGTGCCAATTCCTTTCCGCGTTCTGATCGCAGGCGGAGGTACAGGCGGGCACATCATTCCCGCACTTGCTGTTGCGCATGAACTGGTCACTCGGCATGGGGCGGAGGTCCTGTTTGTGGGGACGCCGCGGGGGATGGAATCGCGGCTGGTTCCTGCGGCAGGGTTCCGGTTGCGGTTGATTGACGTGGGACCGCTCAAGAACGTATCGCTCGCTACGCGCCTGCGCACCTTGATCGATATTCCGCGCAGCCTCTTCGCATGTCGGCGCCTGATCCGGGAGTTCAAGCCGGCTGTTGTGTTCGGCGTGGGTGGATACGCTTCGGGACCGGGAATGGCGGCGGCGGTGATGATGCGGATTCCGACGATGGCGTTTGAGCCCAACGCGATGCCGGGGCTCGCGAATCGGCTGGTGGGGAAGCGCGTGCAGGCGGCTGCAGTGAATTTTCCAGCGGCCGCGGTTTTCTTTCGCAATGCGGAGGTGACGGGCATTCCGGTGCGGCCGGACTTCTTCAAGTTGCCGCCGAATCGCGGGGAGGCGCCGCACCTGCTGGTTTTTGGAGGGTCTCAGGGAGCGCGGATCTTCAACAACGCTCTTCCCGGCATTGCCGGGGCTTTGCTGAACGCGGTGCCCGGATTAACGATTCTGCACCAAGCCGGCATGCGCCACCTGGAGTCAACCGAGGCAGCGTACAAGGCGAGCAGCGCTGATCCGGCGCGGTGGAAGGTCAGCGGATTCCTCGACGACATGCCGGCGAGGTTTGCGCAGGCTAACCTGGTGATGTCGCGGAGCGGCGCCTCCACCGTGGCCGAACTTGCGGCCGCGGGAAAGCCGGCGCTGCTGGTGCCGTTTGCGGCTGCGGCCGATGACCACCAGACGCGCAATGCGGAAGAGATGGTGAAGGCCGGAGCAGCGGTGATGCTCAAGGAGCCCGATCTTGCCGATCATGAGAAACTGCGCGCCACGCTCGTTGACCTTCTCACATCGAAGGAGAGGCTGGGAGCGATGTCTGCAGCGGCGCTAACCCTGTCTCACCCCGAAGCGGCGGAAGATATCGCCAACCGGCTGGTATCGTTGGCGGGGGCTTGACGAGCCAGCAGGATTCTCAGCCTCCCGGCCCAATCCATTGGCCAGGGGGTGTATATCCCATCTCTGTTGAGAAGGAATCTGTTTTCAACGGCCTGGCGGCGGACTTCTCTGCAGATAATTGGAAACAAACGCGATAGCTGTAGAGATTTCTCAGGAAAGGACTTACGGGGATTTTCGTGACCCGAAGGCCGCGCCGGTCAGCGCCCGAAGTTCTCCTATTTCCATTATGAAGAAGCCGGTGAAATAATCTGCAAATTTCAGGCCGATTTTTCGGATTTATCTTGGGGTTTGTTTGGCCCTACGGGACGCGGCGTCAGGTGACCCCCAGCTCACAGGGTTCGCACGCTGCACCCTGGGCTATTTTCGTGTCTTGCCTCCGGGAAGATTGAGGTCTCGAGCGGACGCGACGGGCGAACCTACCTGGAGGTGCGGTGCTCGACAAAATGGCCACGTTTGAAACGGAACCTGAGGTACGCATCCGTGGCTGGGGCGGACGCGGAAGGTTCAAGTCCACAATCGAACGCGCTGCAACATCAGTACGCTATACTTCTCGCCTTCGAACATTGCTGAGTATTTCCCCCCGAAGAAAATCTGCATTGAAAGAGGTCTGCATGAAAGCTATGTCCACGTACAGCGTGCGTCCGGGCTGTATCAAAGAAGCGGCAGCGCGATTTCTCGCCGGAGAGGGAGCGCCCGTGGAGGGTGTGACCCTGTTGGGTCGCTGGCACAAAACGGATGGCAGCGGCGGATTCGTTCTGTACGAGTCCGACAGTCCCGAAGCCCTGTTTAACGGTGCCATGAAGTGGGCCGATGTGCTGGAGATCCACAGCAACGTTGTGGTGGATGACAATGCCGCGGGGGCTGCGATGGCGAAATACTACGGGAAGTAACGTGAGTTGCTAGCTTCTCGCTCTCAGCTGTCCGAGGTCTCCGAGGCGAGACCTGGGGCACCCGGCCAGCTTCAAGTGATCTCTGCTGAACATGGAAAATACCACGACGCATGTGGCAAGAATCCCACTCATGCGCAAACAGCGCGCATGAATGGGGCACCCAGAGTGTTCGTGCGTGGGCCACCCGCCGATGAACAGAATCCTGCTGCTTTCCATGATTCGACCTCACCTGAGGTTTGAAGCGAGGGTTCGGCTTTCGGTTTCCAACCACGCTGCGAAGCGGGAGAATGCAAAAGCAGATCCTTCGCTCCGCTTACCCCACAGACGACATGGTCGTCTGCGGGGCCCCAAGCTGCTCCGCTCTGGATGACAATGCCTTGGGAGTGATGATTGCGGCACGAGTGAAGTCGTGCCCTTTCAGGGCGCGTGCTGCCCACTCATGCGCGCTGTTTGCGCATGAGTGGGGTTCATCACAACCATGCAACCGGCTCCGGTCTACGATGTTGCCATGCCGAGCCACCTGAAGCGCTATCACACTGAAGGTAATTATCACTTTCTCACCTTCAGTTGTTATCGCCGCTTTCCGTACCTCGGCGATGACCGCTCCCGCACGGTCTTTCTGGACACGCTGGAGTCCCTTCGTCAACGCCACTGCTTTTTCGTTTTTGGCTATGTGCTGATGCCGGAGCATGTGCATCTTCTTCTTTCGGAACCAAGTCTGCAGCGGCTCGACAACACTCTCCGCGTTCTCAAGGGACAGACATCGAAGCTCCTGACTGAAGGGTTCACGCCCGCAGTTCTGGCAGAGCCGATACTACGACTTCAACGTCTTCACCCAAGTCAAGTTTGTCGAGAAGGTTCGTTACATCCACAGGAACCCGGTTACGCGAGGTCTGGTCGCGAAACCGGAAGACTACCCCTGGTCCAGCTTTCGTCACTGGGCTACCGGGGAATGTGGTCGTGTCGAGATTGAGTCGCGTTGGACGTGGACGAGACGGGGGGGGGGGCCGAGACCCCACTCATGCACAAAGTACGCGCATGAATGGGGCACCCACTGCTGAGGCTGGACGGATCTTTCCTCTACGATCCGGGGCAAGGGATGGCTGAAGTCGGCAGCACCGTTTCGTCGGGGAAACTGAAGGCGCCGTCGATAGCGCTGGAGGTTGCTCCCATTTCGAACCACTGGTACATGGCAATGTTTTGCGGATGGTAGATGGTGTTGGTCCCGCCCTGCCTTACCTGGATGGCGCTGGTGGCGTTGGCCAGTCCTTCGATGGGATCGCCGGTCTCGAGATTGTTCTGGCAGACGGTGGACGTTGCGGGCTGGCCCGGGAACTGCCAGTTGGGTGTGGCGTTATCGACGAAGGGATCGTCGAAGGCTTCGCTGGTTTCGTGCGAGAGTGCGGTCACATCCTGAAATCCAGCGCCGAAGAGACCGGGCGAGATCCAGCTTACGAATTCGGTGATCCAGCGCGGCTGCGGAAAGACTCCGCCCTCAAGAAAATAGGTATGGAAGCCAAGAGTGCAGCAACTTCCCGGCGTGTTGGGGTTGGAGGTGTTGAGATCGAAGAGGAAGGTATTGGGGAACAGCGTCATGCTGATGGCGTTGGTGGTGAAGTTGCCGAGGTTGATTTCGTTGACGACTTCGTTGTCCCAGAGGAAGTTGAAAAGCGGCGAAAGCATCAGGACATAGGTGCTGCCATCCGCGGCGGTCCCGGTGAAGTAGGAGCGAGCCTGGATGATGTCGCCGTTATCAAGCTCGATGTTGACGGCGTAAGGAACAGCGATGGTGACGCGGTTGACGATCTGGGGAAAGATCACGGTGTGCCAGTTGCTCTTCATGGTGTTGTAGAACTCGGCGCGATGGATGGCGTCGGCGTATTCAACGTTGTGGCCGGAGCGATAGTCGAGGGGCACAAAGTTAGGAGAGTTAAGAACCTTGTGTTCGAAGGGAGCGAAGGGCACGTTTTTGAAGACGCTGCCGTCGGCGGCAAGGAGTTGCAGGGAAACCTCGTCGATGGCGGCGGGGTAGACGGTCGATCCGCCGACGCGAGGATCGTTACCGATCATGGTGAAGCGGAAGTTGCCGTTCTGGCTGCCGCCAGCTTCGGCTACAAATGCGCCATCGAAGGTGGCGAGAGTGTTGAGGCCGTCGATGGTGGGCTGGTTGTTGCGGGTGTCTCCGAGGTCGAAATTGTTGTTGCTACCGGGGTCGGTGGCGGCGTTGCGGTTGGCGGTGATGTGTGCGGTACCTGCAGCTCCGCTGATCACCTTGCCCGTGGCGGCGCTGATGGTGATGTCGTTGACGGAGTAGCCGGCGGAAACGCTGGAGACCGGGACGGGCTGCCGCTCAGCGTATCCGGGGTGAGCAGCGGGTGCGGCCGCGATGCTGACGGCCTGGCCATAGGTGAGAGTGGAAAAGCAACACGAGACACAAAGCAACAAAAGACGCGGGGGAACGCTCATGGCGAATCTCCTTGAGAAGTGATGGTGCAGATTTTGTCAGACTTGAAAGTGCGAAATGCTTCACGTGACGGAACACGTTCGAGCCATGGAAGCAAGAGCAACAATGACGGGATCGGCGTGGGAAGTCAAGAAAAAATGGGAAGAAACGGTGCGGCCGGACGCAAGGTACGCAAGGGACTCAGTCGACTTTTTTGCTGATGTTCAGCAGGATGCCGATGCCGGCGAGAGTGAAAAAGAGGCTTGTGCCGCCGGAAGAGATGAAGGGGAGCGGGATTCCCTTGGTGGGCAGTAGCGAGAGGACGACGCTGATATTGAAGAAGGCCTGGAGCAGGATGGCGGTGGTGAGCCCGAAAGCGGTGAGGCGGGCGAATGGATCGGTGGAGCGGTAGGCGGTGCGCAGTCCGCGGTAGCCGAGAACGACGAACAGGGCGAGGATGGAGATGGCGCCAATGAAGCCGAGTTCTTCCGCGATGTTGGCATAAATGAAGTCGGTGTGGGCTTCGGGGAGATAGAAGAGCTTCTGCATGCCTTCCATGTAGCCGCGTCCTGAGAAACCACCGGTCCCGACGGCGATGAGCGACTGATTGATGTGGAATCCTGCGCCCTGTGGATCGAGGTCAGGATGCATGAAGGCCAGCATGCGGGCGCGGCGCCACGGCACCCAGAAAAGCAGTGCAGCGAGAGGCGGCGCGGCGGCGGCGAGAGCGAGGAACAGATACTTGAAGTCCATGCCGGCGAGGATGAGCATCATGGCGGAGACTCCACCCACCACGAGGGCGGTGCCGAGGTCGGGCTGCTTGACGATGAGGAGCATGAAGACGACGGGCATCATGGCGGCGCGCAGCAGAGTATTGCGCCAGTCGTGCATCTGGCCGAGGCGCGTGGAGAGGAACCAAGCGAGGAAAAGAATGATGACGGGCTTGGCGATCTCAGAAGGCTGGAAGGAGAATGCGCCGAAGCGCATCCAGCGGTGCGTATGGTGGGAGTCGTGAAAGAAGAGGACGATCACAAGCAGCAGGGTGGTGATTGCCAGCGCGGGATAAATGAACCTGGGTGTGTTGTAACGGGTGTAGTCGATGCGCGCGAGCACGATCATGGTAAAGATGCCGGCGAGGGCCCAGAGCGCCTGACGGGTAACGAAGCCGTAGGGGGAGTGGTAGCGCTCCTCGGCAACGACGGCGGAGGCGGAGAAGACCATGACCAGGCCGGCGACGACCAGCAGGAGGGTGGTGAAGAAGATCCATTTATCGACGCCGACGCGCTTTGCCATTGATTCATGGTTTCACGTAACGGCTGTGGAGATTCGGAGTCGGATGCTGTTGGGCATCAAAGTGATTAATTTGGCGCATTAATTTTTCGGCGTACGAGGGCGCAGACCAGAGACAGAGCTTTCAAATCCACAGAGCTTCGCTCTTGCGGCGGCTGCATTGTCCGGGCCAGACAGCGATCGGGATTTTTGGAGGCCGATTCTTGATCACTCTGCGCGCAGGGCGTTGACGGGGTTGACCTGGGCAGCGCGGCGCGAGGGGAGATAGCAGGCTATCCATGCGATGGCGACGACGATGACGGTGGCCAGCGCGTAAGTCAAGGGATCCATGGGGCTGACGTGGAACAGGATCGACGCCATGAAGCGCATGGTGGCGAAGGCTGCGCAGACGCCAAAGACGACGCCGATGGCGGTGAGCACGAGGCCCTGGCGGACGAACATGTTGGTAAGGGTTTCGCGGCGTGCGCCAAGCGCCATGCGGATGCCGATTTCGCGGGTGCGCTGGGAGACTGCGTAAGAGATCACGCCATAGATGCCGACGATGCCGAGCAGGAGCGCCATGCCTCCGGCGACGCAGAGCATGACGAGGGTGAACGAGGTGCGCGCCATGGAACGGGTGTAAAGTTCGCCGACGGTGCCGGGATTGGCGAGAGGCAATTCGCCATCCACTGACCACACGGCCTGCTGCACCTGGGTGAGGAACGCGGCGGAGCCGGCGCGGGAGGAGCGGACGATGAACGTTGCTCCTCGGCGGACGTCTTCAGGCTGGCCTTCAAAGTGACTGCGGAAGACGGGCCAGTAGACGGTGGCGGGCGGCTTCTGGCTGACGCCGTCGTAGTAGACGTCTTTGGCTACGCCGATGATTTCGCGCCAGTCGTCGATGCTGGCGACGCGAACGTGTTTGCCCAATGCGTTTTCCGCGCTGCCCCAGGTTTCACGCGCCAGGTTTTCAGAGACGATGACGACGGGGCGTTTCTCATAGGTCTCTGCCCACGTGATGTCACGGCCGGCGACGAGGGGAGTTCCCATGGTGGCAAAGTAGCCGGGAGAGAGATAGATGAAGCGTCGAACGGGGGGCAACTCGCCTTCGCGGTAGGTGCGGTCTTGCGCGAATAGTACGTCGTTCGACTGATTGCCATTCATGGGAATGTCAGAAGCGAAGGCGACGGAGGAGACTCCGGGGATGGCGGCGAGTTTCTGGGTGATGGCCTGTTCGGTACGGACGACGCGCTCCTTCTGAGTTTCAGGAATGGAGGTTTCGGGGATGTAGATGCGGAACTTTTCGAGTGTGGTGGGATCGGCGAATCCCGCAGAAACATTGGCCAGGGCGTGGAAGGTACGAATCATGAGGCCGGAGCAGATGAGGAGAACGAGGGCGAGTGCGACCTGCACGACGACAAGGGCTTTGCGCGCGCGCTGACGTTCGCGGCCCTGGCTGAGGGCGCGTCCGCCTTCGCGGAGGCCAGTGTGCAGGTTGCCGCTGGAGTACTTGAGGACGGGAAGCATGCCGATGACGAGGCTGACGAAGAGCGTGGCCGCAGCGGTGAAGAGTAGAACAGGGAAATCGATACCGATTTCATTCAGGCGCGGAAACCCGGTGGGGGCCATGGCGACGAGAACGCGAAGCGCGCCAAAGGCGAGACCGAGCCCGATGACGCCGCCGAGCGTGCCGAGAACGAGACTTTCCAGAAGCAGCCCTCGCGTGATGGTGGCGCGTCCTGCTCCGAGGGCGGAGCGAACGGAGAGTTCCTGGCGACGGCCTTCTACGCGGACAAGGAGCAGGTTGGCAACATTGGCGCAGGCAACGAGGAGCACCACGACAATGGAGCCCATGAGCACCCAGATGACATTGCCCACATCGCCCACCACGTCCTGCTTGAGGGTGTGAAGATTGGCACGGATTTTTGCTTGTTCGAAGAGAGCTGCGCTGAATCCATCGGGGGGAGGGAAGCTTCGAATGGCAATGGGAAGCAGACGGTCTATATCCGCATTCGCTTGCTTGAGAGTGACGCCGGGTTTGAGGCGAGCTATGCCGCGGAAGCTGAAATTGCCGAGCTTGACCTTGCTGCGATCAAGCTGCATGGGCAGGAAGAACGAGGCGTCCTGGTTGTCGAGGAAGGTGAAATCCCTAGGGAGAACGCCGATGATCTCGCGGTTGGTTCCGTCGGTGACGAGGGTGCGGCCGATGATGGATCGATCGCCGCCAAACTTCTTTTGCCAGTAGGCATAGGACAGGATGATTGTTTTGGGTCCGTTGGGAGCATCATCGTTGCGGTTAAAGAGGCGTCCGAGAGCAGGTTTGACGCCGAGGATCGGCAGGGTTCCGTCGGTGACATCGAGTCCGGTGATGTGTTCAGGCTGGCCAGTGCCGGTGACACTGAGCGAGTCACCGTTGTACATGCCGACATCCTGGAATGTCGAATTCTGCTCGCGATCGATGAAGTAGAGGAATGGCGCCATGTTGAGGTCAGAGAAACCAATGATGGGCGCGGAATGCCAGATGCCGATGAGCTGCCTGGGCTGGGGATAGTTGAGCGGCTTGAGCAGAACGCCTTCCACAACGCCGAAGACCACGGCGTTGGCCCCGATGCCGACCGAGAGGGTGACCAGAATGATCGTGGTGAAGAGGGGTGCGCGGAGGAGTCTTCTGAATACCTGCCGGATCTCATCGACGAAGAAGGACATAATCAGTTTCCTGCCCCGGGATTTTTAAGGATTTGTGCGGCAGTCGGGGGACGCTGCCGCAAGGGGTTATCTGCCCGCAGAAGCAGATACGCGCAGGATGACAGAAAAGTTCGATGACCGGCGCGCGAAGTGTGCTGAGCAGGGAAGGTGGCGGGACGAAGCGGAGCGTCCCACGAGCCTGGTGCTACTTGATGCCGACAACCATGGAATCAGGTCCGACGAGGTGCTCGACGCGAGCTTCGCGGAAGCCGGCTTCCTTCATCCAGCGGATGCAGTCGGCGCCGGTGTAATCGAAGCCGCCGGGGGTCTCGATCAGCATGTTCAGGCTCGCCATCAGACCAAATGCGTTGGTTCGCCTATCGTCATCGATGATGGAGTCGTAAGCAATAAACGCGCCGCCTTCGGGGATGGCTTCGTATGCCTTGCGGATGAGCATCTTTTTCTCGTCGAGATTCCAGTCGTGGAGGATATGTCCCATCAGGATGACGTCGACCTTGGGCAATGGATCGGTGAAGAAGCTGCCGGGCCTGAAACTGACGCGCGAGGACAGGCTATTGTGCTCGACATACTCTTCAAAGATCGGCGCGACTTCAGGAAGGTCGAAGCCGGTGCCGGTGATGTGAGGATTCTTCAATGCGACCTGCACGATGAGATCGCCCTGCGCCGTGCCGCAATCGGCCGCGGTCTTGTATTTGCTCCACGGAAATTTGCCCGCAATGGTCATGTTGGCGCCGTGGCTGATTCCTGTCATGGCGCGTAGAAAGCCCTTGAGACGGGTGGGATCGGCGTAGAGTGCAGAGAACGGTTCTACTTCTCCTGAGGCTTCATTTTGATTTTCGCCAGTGCGGAGGGCAGTGGTGAGATGCCGCCAGTGATGATAGAGACGTTTGTTGGCCATCTCGAGGATTCCGCCCAGGTATGACGGCTTGTGCTTGTCGAGAAAGAGGTCGCTGGAAGGTGTGTTGCGATATTGGCCGCTTTCGCGTTCGAGGAAGCCGAGAGCGACGAGGGCATCGAGAAAATCGCGCGAGGAGCGGGGGTGGAGGCCGAGGCGGCCGGTCAGCGATTCGAGGCTCTCCGGGCCTTTGGCGAGTTCGGTAAAGACCTCCATCTCCACGGCGCTTAGCAGTGTTTTCGAGGCCCAGAAGGCGAGGCCGGTTTGCAGAATGTGATCGGGTGAGGGTGCGGACGAAGTCATAGGGTCCTTCTCGTGCGGAGGTTCTCGTCTTGCCCTTAGGAGAAGCCAGCCAGTACTGAACGAGGAAGCAGCTGGCGGCGGGGAAGCTGGGCGATTGCGAGTGACACGAGTTTACATGAGGATGGGGTGGACGGGGAACGCGATAGAAGTGAGTGAGAGAAACGAACTGTGGGGTCTCGGCCGAACCTGTGAATATTTGATTGGGCGTTCAATATCAAGGTGGTTGACGCTCCGCTCAGTTCAAATTCCCCAGTGGAATAATCACACTTCCCACCTGGGGTGTTCCCACGAATTGCGCCAAAACCCGCAATACGGTTGTCTTCTGTTTGGGCTCGAGAGATTTGCGGAAGAAGATTCCAGATTGCAGGTAAGCCTGATACTGCTGCTCTGTGAGATTCAGATTCAGCCGGAGGTTGGTCTGCTGCAGCACGTTTCCGGCAGCGTCCTGTTCAAGGGTGTACACATCCAATTTCCCGCGGCGCATCTCTCCATCTTTCGGCAAGACGATGCCCTTCATTCCGACCGTTCCGAGAATCTGCAGCGAGCGGGTCGTGGAGTTGCCGGTGCGGTCTATCTCGACTTCCAGCGGAATGGCCGATGAGTTCAACGGGCTCCTGATAGCCGCTAGAAACCTGTTGCGATCCTCGTTTTCCGTGGAGGGTTCATCTTTGAAAGCAAAATACCCTTTGGGGTAAGTTGCGGTAAGCCCCGGCCGCTTTATCTGCACCACCAGCTTATGAAACTTTCCGTCAAGTGAATGAAGATCGAGGTAGAAGCCAAGCGTGTAGGTCACGGCGGAGTCTTCGACGGCTGTCCTGATGGCACCAGTTAAATCATTTGTGTTCACGAATGCATGCCCACCCGTGTCATCGGCCATCTCGACCATCTCGTCAATGCCGGCAGGTGGCGGCATGGAGGTAAGTACTCCGACTTTCCCTTCGGCATAAGCGTCTTCTTCCTGAATTTCGGAGACATCCACAAGGGGAGCGCGGGGGAGCAATCCGCGCGCGTCGACCGGGTAAGCTGCGATATTGGCACGAACCAGGATGCTTGCGGCCGCCTTGCCGGAAATCGCGAGATTCCCGGTGAGGCACAACAGGTTCTTTCTTCCCGGAATATCGGCAACATGATCTGCGATCGACATCAGGGCAGCCATCGTCGCCGCCGCCCAGTCTTCGGTTTTCATTGCGGCCAGGACCGCTGCGCTTTCACCTTCCCGCGCTGCAAAATCCTGTGAATCCATCTCCTCAAAATGGTAGCTGCCCGGTTCAGCAACATCGTGCTGGGTTTTCCCTGTTGCGTCATATCTGCGCACAACCGTCAAAAGTTGATCTTTATTGCAGGTAAAGTCGCAAAGCACGTGCAGCTTATCCGTAAGTCCATAGATGGCTATACGATCTTTGGGGTCCATCTTCTGCAGGAATTCAATGAGCCTCCGCTGCGCTGCTGCCAATGCGTGAGCCTCAAGCCAATGAGGTGAGCTCTCGTGAGGCAGAGGACCCGAGCTGGAAAGAGTGTTGAGATTATCGAGCAGAATAATCGTCACGCTTCGCGGGACGCTGCCCCCGAACTGGCCTGGTCTGAATATTCGTTTAGGGCAAGCGGCGGTGCTGCCTGAGTCGCAGTTCCGCTGGGCTCAGTTGAAAAAACGCGAACAGCCTGCGGCTTCCCGCGGTCAAGCACGACAAAATCGTCCTGCGTCAGATTGGACACGGGGCCGTGAGCATCGCGAACGATTACGCCAAACTGGACGAGATGAGTGGAGACGCGAATTTGCGAATCCTGTGGAGAGCCCTGTGCCGCCAGACCCATCGGCAGGGCCAGAGATGCAAGCAGTGTTTCCAGGCGACGAATTGTCAATTTCAGGGAGGTCATTGTCGTTTCGCCCCTCTGCCGACACTGGTTGAGGCTAGCATAGGTTTCGTGAAGCAGGTGAGGCCGTTTTCTGACGTCGACTAAAGCTGGTATGCTGCGGGCGCAGAGAAAACCGATTTACGCGAGGAGTGCAAGGCAATGTGGTTCCTGGGAATGGATGTGGGTACCGGTGGAACGCGGGCCGTGGTGGTGGACGCCGACGGTAGGCTGATCAGCGGAGCGTCGAGCGAACATGCGGCCTTTCGCACGCTGCACCCGGGATGGGCGGAACAGGATCCGGAAGACTGGTGGCGCGCCGCGCAAGAGGCGATCACGCTGGCGCTGATGGCCACACCCGAGCCTCATGAGCCGATTGCGGGAATCGGATTGACGGGGCAGATGCATGGGGCGGTGATGCTGGACGAGCATGGCGCGGTGCTGCGGCCGGCGCTGATCTGGTGCGACACGCGCACGCAGCCTGAGTGCGACTGGCTCACGGCGAAGATCGGCTACGAGAAGCTGATCGAACTCACATGCAATCCCGCGCTGCCGAATTTCACGCTGACCAAGCTGCTGTGGGTGAAGACGCACGAGCCGGAGATCTTCGCGAAGATCCGGCACATTATGTGTCCGAAGGATTACGTGCGCTACCGGTTGACGGGCGAGTTTGCAATCGACGTGCAGGAGGCGAGCGGCACGCTGCTGCTGGATGTGACGCATCGGCGCTGGTCGAAGGAAGTGGCGGAAGCGGCGGGAATCGCCGAAAGCTGGTTGCCGAAGGTGTATGAGTCGCCCGAAGTCTGCGCGCGGATCAGCGAGAGCGCGGCGGGGCTGACGGGGCTGAAGGCGGGAACGCCGGTGGTGGCGGGTGCGGGCGACCAAGGCGCGGGCGCGGTGGGTATGGGGATTTTGCAGCCAGGATCGGTGTCGGCAACCATTGGGACATCGGGCGTGGTGTTTGCCGCAACGGCAAAGCCGACGAAGGATCCCAAGGGGCGCATGCACACGTTCTGCCACGCTGTGCCGGGGTTGTGGCACGTGATGGGGGTGACGCAGTCGGCGGGGCTAAGCCTGAATTGGCTGAAGCAGACGTTTTTTGCGGGTCAGGATTATGACGCGCTCACGGCTGCGGCGGAGAAGGTTCCGGCTGGGAGCGAAGGACTGATGTGGGCTCCGTATTTGTTGGGTGAAAGAACGCCGCATCTGGATCCGCGGGTGCGTGCGGCGTTCGCGGGCATTTCGACGATCCACACGGCGGCGCATTTCACACGAGCGGTGCTGGAGGGCGTGGCGTATTCGCTCGAGGACACGTTCACGTTGTTCGCGCAGCTGGGGATTCCTGTGAGCGCGGTGCGGCTTGGCGGCGGCGGCGCGCGCGGGCCGCTTTGGAGAAGGATCCAGGCCGGCGTCTATGGGCAGGCGGTCGAAGTGCTCACTGCGGAGGAAGGCGGCGCGTTCGGTTGCGCACTGATGGCGGGTGTGGGAACCGGGCATTGGGCGAATCTCGATGCAGCGTGTGGGCAGGCGATTGAAGTGGCGCAGCGGATTGAGCCGGATGCTGACGATCTTGCTGCATACAAGGCGGGATATGCGGAGTGGCGTAAATTGTATCCGGCGTTGAAGACGTTGGAGTAGGCCCTTCTGCACTCGGTGCGGGCAGGGGTGCGTATCTGTCTGTGGTCGTGGTTTCCCATGTTGCGACGTGCACGTTATGAACACTTCAGAGGAATAAGGAAGGGTCGAGGGCTGATCAGCCGACGAGGTCGGCGGATTGAGTCTCTTTTCTGGCGCGTTCGCCGGGGTCGAGGATTTCCTTAAGTTGGCCGGCGGCGTACTGGGCGCGAAGATTTTTCTTGTCGTATTTGCCGACGCTGGTCTTGGGGACCTCGGGGATGAAGGCCCAGCGTTCGGGGATCCACCACCTGGCTACGCGGCTGGCCAGATGTGCGCGGAGAATGGCGATGTCGATGGGCGCGCCGTTTTTAGGCACGACGCAGGCCAGGGGGCGCTCATCCCAGCGGTCATCGGGAACGCCAATGACGGCGGCTTCGAGAACATCGGGGTGATCGATGAGAGCATTCTCAAGTTCGACGGAGGAGATCCATTCGCCGCCGGATTTGATCACATCTTTCGAGCGGTCGGTGATGCGCAGGTAGCCGTGCTCGTTAAGCACTCCCATATCGCCTGTTCGCAGCCAACCGTCGTGGAAGCGCTCGGGCGCGGGATTGCCGTAATAGGCTGCGGTCACCCACGGACCGCGCACTTCAATTTCGCCGATAGACTCATCGTCCCAGGGCAGAACCGAGTCGCCATCGCAGAGGCGCATTTCGACGCCCGGGATGATTCGACCAGTCCTGGTGGTGTAGTTGATTTCTTCGTCGTCAGGGCAGTGGCGCGGCGGCCGCGCGGAGGCAGCCACGGGGCTCGTTTCCGTCAGTCCCCAACCCTGCACGACGGAGACATTGAAGTGTTTTTTGAAACCTTCAGCGATGCTGCGGGGCAAGGCTGATCCACCGGAAAAGAGGATGCGAAACATGGATAGATCGACGTGATTGGTGACGGCATGATGAAGCATTCCCGCAAGGATGGTGGGGATGGCGGCGGAAATATTGGGGCGGCAGGTGGTGATGAAGCGGCAGAGGGGTTCGGGCTGGAGGTAGGGGCCGGGCATGAGGAAGTCGCTGCCGGCAAGCCAGCCTGCGTAGGGCATGCCCCAGGCATTGGCGTGGAACATGGGGACAATGCAGAGCGCGCGGTCGTTGATGCCGACGCCGATGCACCAAGGCGCGCAGATCGTGAGGGCGTGCAGGTAAATGGAGCGGTGGCTGTAGACGACACCCTTGGGATCGCCGGTGGTTCCGGTGGTGTGGCACATGGCGGCGGCAGAGCGTTCGTCGAGATCGGGCCATGTGAATTCAGGTTGCTCGACGGCGAGGAGTTCTTCATAGTGGAGTAGGTCATCGGGCTGGGAAGCGGCGTCGCCGACGATGATGATGTGCTCGATAGTGGTGAGTTTGTCGCGCACGCGCGCGATTGCGGGATAGAGAGATGCGTCGACGAGGATGATGCGGTCGGCGCCGTGATTGATGACGAATGCGAGTTGATCGGGAAAGAGGCGGATGTTGAGCGTGTGCACAACCGCGCCCATCGAGGAGATGGCGTAGTAGGCTTCGAGGTGCTCCTGGTGGTTCCAGCAGAAGGTGCCGACGCGGTCACCGGGTTGAATGCCGAGGCGCCAGAGCGCATTTGCAAGGCGACGAACGCGGTCGCCAACTTCGCGGAAGGTGGCGCGGCGGGCGTGATCGCCCATCCAGGTGAGGACTTCGCTGCCCGCGTGAACTCGCACGCCATGCTCGAAGATGGAGCCGATGGTGAGCTGGTAGTCAGACATCGTAGACAGCATGGGGAGCATGCGAAGGACCTCCTGGGGAGCGGGCCAATTCTAGCGGAGCGCGCACAACGCTTTCAAAACAAAACGGAGGGAAGGAAGACGCCGTCGGGCTCGGTGTAGAGGCCCATGGACATGAGCGTCATGGGCTCGACGACGCGGAGGCCGTTGGAGAGGCACCAGCGGAAGAGCGAGGCGTTGCGCGTGGGAACGAGGATGCCGGGGCCTGCGAAGGAATCGACAGACGCAATGAGTGCCTGAAGGTCGGCGTTGGATTCGGCGGTGGCGTGGCCGAAGAAGGCGAGGTGCGATGCGTAGGCGGTGACGCGTCCGCCGCGCTCTGTGACAAGTGCCGGACCTTGCTGGATGGCCTGTGCGAGTTCAATACCCCGGTCGAATCCGTGCAAGTGTTGGGAGAGCGCGATGCAGGCGGGCAGGTCGGCGGTAGTGGCGGGGCGCACGGTGCAGCCGGGAATGCTGCGTTCGCGGGTGGAGCCCTGCATGACGGCGAGGGGCTCACGGACATCGAAGCCGAGTGAAGCGTAGAGCGAGAGGGAACGATTGTGGAAGGCAGCCTGGACGAGACGGACTCCGGCGGCGTTGCGCTGCTGGGAATATTCGAGCGCGGCCTCCATCAGCTTGCGGCCCACGCCGTGATTCTGAGTGTCGGGATCGACGGTGATGGGGCCGAGGCCGTGGATGATGGAGCGCATGTCGAGGCAGTTGCTGCCGAGGACGCGGCCGTTGATCTCTGCGACGATGCAATAGAAGTCGGGAGCGGAGAAGCACGAGGTGATAATACCGACGGCTACCTCGGGGATTGGGACGTCGCTGGGGAAGTTGTGGGCGGCGTTGATGGCAGAAAAAGCGCGGTAACAAATGTCCGCGCATACGGGGATGTCCTGGGAAGTGGCGGGGCGAATAACGACGTCGGGCGGGGAAGTCGCGGGCATCTGAATGTCCTGGAATGAAGTGGGAGGAAGTATAGCAGGGCAAATGACGAAGGGGTAATAACGATGCCGGGTGGGATAGGAGACGCGGACGAACTCAACCGGGGATTTCGATGACTCGTGTGGACGCCTGCTCCTCGGCCGGATACGCGGCTGTCTCGCGCCGCCATGGTGTATCAGGGAAGGGCTCATTTTCAACAGAATTCGCATTTTCGCGCGAGGGGGCCATGCCGATCGCCTGATTCTTTCCGGCTTTTTTGGCGCGATAGAGGCCGCGATCGGCGAACTTCAGGACGCCTTCGTAGCCAACAGCCCCTGCGTCTTGCTCGATCCACGGAAATGCCGCCCAGCCGATGGAACAGGTCTGGTGGACTACTTCGTCAACGCCGACGGCAAAGGGTTTTTCGCGCATGGCATCGAGTACGCGTTCGGCGAGGATATCTGCCTTCCGGCGATCGGTAAAGCGAGACACGACAAGGAATTCCTCGCCACCCCAGCGCACCAGCAGATCGGAGTTGCGGATTGCAGAACTGATGCGGCGTGAAGCCTCGATGAGCACGCGGTCGCCTGCATCATGGCCATGCTGATCGTTAACTTTTTTGAAGTTGTCGAGATCGATGACGTAGAAGATGAGATCGCGCTCCGAAATGTCGTCGTTTTCAGCATAGGTTCGCAGGCACTGGGCGACGTCGGTCTGGATGGAACTCACGAGGAAACGCCGGTTGCGAATTCCGGTCAACGGATCGGTGGTGGAGGATTCCTCAAGCACCCGGTTGGCCCGTCTCAGTTCCTGATGCAAGAGCTTCAGCTTCATGAAAACGAGGGCGGCCATGACGAACATGGCCACGGCTGTTACGAGCACCCTGAAGTGCATGATCTCGAGCGGTACTCCGTGTTCGAGTACCGCAAAGAGGACGATGACGGGCAGGGAGAGAACGGCAAGGACCGCCAGTCTTCCGATCCACGAACCCTGCCCCTGGCGTTGAGTTGTGTCACGGCTGAGATGGAGGGAACGGCCGCGGACCGCAACGATCATGAAAACTGCAAACGATCCGACGTAGGGGGTGTCGTACCAGCTACCGTTGAAGTAGGTATTGAGTTCAATGGCGCGGTTTTCGAGCGAGAAGCAGATAGCGCCCAACAGCACAGCGCCGAAGTAGAAGGCGTAGAAGAGCCTCCATTCTCCGGCGCTCTTTTTGAGCAGGACACACAGAACTGCAAGCACGACGAGGATTTCGACGAGGTAGAGGCGGTCGTAGTTTCTGTTATAGAGGTTTACGTTGGGCGAGATGTATTGCCAGCAGGTGACCAGGAATACATAAAAGAAGACCCACCACAACATCAGGAGAAGAAAATCGAGGGTGCCGAGCCGGGCACGGCGCTTTGACTGCTCCTGGTGGGGGCGGAGGAGGAAGCCTGCAAGCATCATTACGCCGGGTAGGAATAGCAGGACGTCGCCGGGAAAGAGCAGGGGCAAGGGCTTTTGCCAGACCAGGTCGTAGAGCATCCACCAGAGCTGGTCGAGGAGGAGCATGAACCAGCCGACGGACTGCATGACCCAGAAAACCCGCAAACGACCGCGGGCATGAAGGGTGTTCACGGCAAAAGCTACGACCAGGGCAAGCAAAACCAGGGCCAGGGCGAAGTCGCTGACGGTGGTGAGGAGGAGGCCACGCGGCAGCAGAGTGGATGCCATGGCCTGAACCAAGGTGAGTGCAGCCACGGTGCCAACCCAGAATCGTGTGCTCTTGCGCAAGGCGGACTTCCCCTTGGCCTTAATTCTAGGAAGCTTAGCTGTGACCCAACAGACGCGAAACGTGGTAGCAGGGTGCGACTTTCGGGCCAGTCTGAATCTATTGATCTTGTTGGGATTGCAGGAAGTGTTCGCAATTTGAATGGGGCGTTGCGGGCGGCCGTTGGGAACTCCGTCAAGACGGAAACTGTTCGCGGTGACTGGTAGAATCGGGGCTAGTCCTTTTGAAAGAGATAACCACATTGTGGCTTCGACACCGGTAGCACCTTCTCATCAAAAATCAGCGTTGACGTTTCAGGAATTGTTGTTTCGCCTGCAAGGGTTTTGGGCGGAGCGCGGATGCGTGCTTCAGCAACCGTATGACGTGGAAGTGGGCGCGGGCACGATGGCGCCGGAGACGTTTTTGCGGGTGTTGGGACCGCGGCCCTACAAGGTCGGGTATGCGCAACCCTCGCGGCGCCCGGCCGATGGACGCTACGGCGAGAATCCCAACCGGCTGTTCAAGCACACCCAGTTTCAGCTGATTCTGAAGCCGCCGCCGGTCAATGTGCAGGAGTTGTATCTCCAATCGCTTGAGGTAATTGGGATCGATCTCGCAAAGCATGACATCAAGTTTGAGGAAGACAACTGGGAGTGGCCAGCGGGCGGTGCCTGGGGCGTGGGCTGGCAGGTGATGCTAGATGGGCTGGAGATTACGCAGTTCACCTACTTCCAGCAGTGCGGCGGGATGGATCTTGATCCAATCTGCGCGGAGCTGACGTACGGGCTCGAACGCATTACGCAATTTTTGCAGGATGCGGAATCGATCTACGATATCGTGTGGGCGCGCGATCCGGAGACCGGCGCGGAGATGACGTACGGCGAAGTGCGGCTCGCGGAGGAACTGCAGTTTTCGGTCTACAACTTTGAAGAAGCGGAAGTGCCGAAGCTGTGGGAGCACTTCAAGCTGTATGAGGCGGAGGCGCACGATCTGCTGAAGCGGGCGAATGAGTTGATGGCGAGCGAGACGGCGACGGCGGTGGAGAAGAAGCGATTTCCGTTGCTGCCGACGTACGAGCTGGCGCTGAAGTGTTCGAACGTGTTCAACATTCTGGATGCGCGTGGAGCGATCAGCGTGACGGAACGGGTGGGCGTGATTGGACGGATAAGGGCGCTGGCGGTGGGTGTGGCGAAGGCGTATGCGGTGCAACAAACGGCGTGAGGTTTATGCTTTCACACCCATGCCACGGTGAGACTGTGTCATGGATGGGGCACCCGAGATTGTGGCTGGATAGCGGAGTTAGCGAGAAAGAATCGATTGCATGTCTGACTTTTTGATTGAGATTGGGCTGGACGAAATTCCGGCGCGGATGATTGCAGGAGCCGAGGCGGAGCTTGGGCGGCGCGTGCACGATTTGCTGGTGCGCGAGCGGCTGCTCGAAGATGCCGCGAGGGTGAAGACGTATTCGACACCGCGCAGGCTGGCGGTGCTGGCGGAGGGCGTGCGCGCGGCGCAGGTCGATGTGGAAGAGAAGCTGACTGGTCCGTCATGGACTGTGGCGTTCAAGGAAGGCGCGGCGACCAAGGCTGCGGAAGCTTTCGCGAAGAAGGCGGGCGTGGAGGTGAGTGCGCTCGAAAAAGTGACCACGGCGAAGGGCGAGTATGTCGGGGCGACGGTGAGGCGCGCGGGCAAGGCAGCGGCGGAGATTCTTGTAGCCGATCTGCCGAAGGAAGTGCTGGCAATTTACTGGGCGAAGAATATGTACTGGCGCGCGGGCAAGCCGGAGCGGTTTGTGCGGCCGGTGCGCTGGGTCGTGGCATTGCTGGATTCTGAAGTTGTGCCGCTGGAGATTGCGGGGATCAAAGCCTCGAATGCCAGCCGCGGACATCGCATTTTGCACGGTGATGCGCCGGTGGTGATTGGACCGGCGAAGGCATATGCCGAAGCGCTGCGCGGGGCGAGAGTCGTGGTCGATGTTGCCGAGCGGCGGCAGATAATTCGCAAGGCGCTCGATAAGGTGACGCGGACGGTAGCCGGGGCACGGTGGCGCGAGGACGATGGGCTTGTCGAAACTGTGACACATCTGACGGAATGGCCGTCGGTGATTCTCGGCGACTTTGAGGCGGAGTATCTTGCGTTGCCCGAAGAGGTGCTGGTGACGGTGATGCGGGATCACCAGAAGTATTTTGCGGTAGAGGATGCGAACGGGAAACTGGCTCCGCATTTTCTTGCAGTGCTGAATACGAAGGCAGATGACGAGGGAAATGCGATCATCCGGCATGGCAATGCGCGGGTGCTGCGGGCGCGGTTCAAGGACGCGCGGTTCTTCTGGGAGTTCGATCAGAAGGTGCCGCTGGCGAATCGCGTGGAGAGCCTGAAGAGCGTCACGTTCCAGAAGGAACTGGGTTCGTATCACTGGAAGACGGAAGAGAACCTGGAGTCGGCGAGCTGGTTGTCGGGGGTTGCCGCAAAGGCCGGTGCGAAGCACGATGGCGCCGCATTGATGGAAGCAGCGCGGCTGGCGAAGACCGATCTTACGACGGAATTGGTGAAGGAGTTTACGGAACTGCAGGGTATTATCGGCGGGTTGTACGCGCGGGCCCAGGGGCATGGAGAGCGAGTGGCGCTGGCAATCTACGAGCAGTACACGCCGGCTTCGACCGAGGATGACATTCCGGTTTCAGTGGAAGGGCAGTTGCTGGGGCTTGCGGATCGCATCCAGACGATCGCGTCGATGTTCAGCATTGGATTGCAGCCCACCGGTTCGAAGGATCCGTTTGCACTGCGGCGTGCGGCGAATGCGATTGTGAAGATACTGGCCGAATCAGATTTGCCGCTGAAGTTGAGCGAGGTTGCTCACTCCGCGTTGACTGACGATGTGAACGAGCGCGAGGTGTCGGCATTTCTGCGCGAGCGGCTGCATTTTTATCTCAAAGACGTGCGCGGGTTTGCGTATGACGTGGTGAATGCGGTGCTGGCGGCGGATGGCGACGACGTGCGCGATGCGATGGCGCGGGCGCAGGCGTTGACGGCGGCGCGGGCTTCGGCGGATTTCGAGGCCGTATCGGCGGCGTTTAAACGAATCAACAACATTTTGCGGCAGGCAGCGGAGAAGGGGTTTGCGGTTGGTTCGCCGGATGGCGTGGCGTTGTCGGCCGAGGCCGCGAGGCTGCACGATGCGGCGAAGGCGTTGGCTCCCGAGGTTGCGAAGCTTCGGCATGAGCGCAACTATGGCGAGGCGCTGGCGAAGATCGCTACACTGCGGCCGGTGGTGGATGCATTCTTCGATAAGGTGATGGTGCTCGATCCTGACGCGACGGTACGCAGTGCGCATCTGGGGCTGATTGATGGCGTGCTACGCGGATTCTCAGGGGTTGCTGACTTCAGCGAGATTGTGACGGGTTAAGTTTCGGGTGCAGGCTTCTTGCTTTCCCACTCATGACGCAAGAAGCGCGTCATGAATGGGGCACCCGGACTATTGCGGATTGCGGCCATCTTTCCCAAGTCTCAGAAGCGAGACATGGGGCACCCGGCGAGACATGGGGCACCAGCGACATTGTGACTCGGACGCTTCTTGCTTTCCCACTCATGACGCAAGAAGCGCGTCATGAATGGGGCACCCAGACTATTGCGGATTGCGGCCATCTTTCCCAAGTCTCAGAAGCGAGACATGGGGCACCCGGCATTCGGCGACATCGTGACTCGGACGCTTCCAGCTTTCCCACTCATGACGCAAGAAGCGCGTCATGAATGGGGCACCCGGACTATTGCGGATTGCGGCCATCTTTCCCAGGTCTCAGAAGCGAGACCTGGGACACTCGGCGACATCGTGACTCGGACGCTTCTTGCTTTCCCATTCATGACGCAAGAAGCGCGTCATGAATGGGGCACCCAGACTATTGCGGATTGAGGCCATCTTTCCCAAGTCTCAGGAGCGATGCATGGGGCGCCCTTCTTACTAGCCTGGTGGCGGAATGCGGACGGTATTGGCGCGGCAGGAGCGGATGGGGCCGCAGGCGATGGGATGGAGGGATTTGTCGAGGCAGATTTCGACGGCGGTGAGGAAGTTGTGGCCGCAAGTGATGGCGACGCTGTCGGGCGAGAGGGATGGATTGGCGCGGGTGAAGAGCGAGACGATTTCACTCGGGGGCATTGAGGTCTGCGACGTGAGTTCCGCAAGCGGGGCTGGGATGGTGATGGAACGGTATGCGGTGCGCGCGTTGTTGAAGAAGTCGTTGGCGCTGAGGCCCGAGCAGGTGCCGTGGGCGCTCCATTCATGTTCGAGCAAACCCTGGTCAGGGTAGATATCACTGAACGATGACGGATCGGCAGGGCCCGGTGAGTTGGAACATTTCTCTGGATAGGTGCCGTCGGTGTTCTGCGGCCAAAGTCCGTGCAGAACGAAGGTGGGGTGGGAGGCGCACTCGGCTGCGGTGGGGTGTGAATAGCAGAATTCGGGCGACCAGGAAAGGTTCAGCAGGTAGTAGTCGAAGCCGGAGCCAGTGGCGACATGCGGGCGCGCGCGATCGGATGTGGCGGAAGGGCTCGGAGAGGCGGAGTCCGCATTGGGGGCGGACTTGCATGCGCTGAGAAGGACAAGAATTGCGAGACTGATCGCGTGTGACGCGTGCTTCATGCTGCGCAGGATAGCAGGCGGCGGGGGCTGTCGTTTTGAAGTGGCGCGGAAAAGCAGATCCTTCGCTTCGCTTACCCCACAGACGACCATGTCGTCTTCGGGGCCCCAAGCTGCTTCGCTCAGGATGAGACCTCGGAATTAACGACACTTGATTCGTGGTCTAGCGGAGGACGGCGTGCGGCGACTGTACTGCCGAGAGTTCGTTGAAGTCTTGATCTGGCAGCTTCAATCCCGCGGCCGCGATGTTTTCTTCGACGTGCGCGACTGAGGACGTGCCGGGAATGGGAAGAGTGACGCGGGAGCGCTTCAGGAGCCATGCGAGGGCAACCTGTAACGGTGTCGCGTTGAGTTTGCTTGCGACGCGGTCGAGCAGATCGTGGGCTTGCCTGTTTTGGCCGAGCGGAGCCCATGGGATGAAGGCGATGCCGTTCTTTTCGCAGTGGTCGAGGAGGAAATCCCACTCGCGGTCGGCAAAGCTGTAACGGTTCTGAACGGAAACGATGGGGACGATCTTGCGGGCGCGCTCGAGGTGTTCCAGGGTCACGTTGGAGAGAGCTACGTGCTGGATCTTGCCCTCGTCGCGCAGGCGTGCGAGGGTTTCCATCGACGCGTCGAAAGAGACGGCGGGGTCGGGGATGTGGAGCTGATAGACGGCGATCCGGTCGAGGCGGAGGCGCTTGAGGCTGCCTTCGACAGCTTCCTGGAGATGCTTCGGGCTGGCGTTATGGATCCACTGGCCGGGGCCAACGCGCTCCCATCCGCCCTTGGTTGCGATGACCAGTCCGCTGGGGTACGGGGCGAGGGCTTCAGCGATCAATTCCTCAGAAACATTGGGGCCATACGAGTCGGCGGTGTCGATGAAGTTGACTCCAAGTTCAACGGCGCGGCGCAGGGTGGCGATCGCGGCGGTATGGTCGGCGGGCGGTCCCCAAATGCCTTTGCCGGTGATGCGCATGGCCCCGTAGCCGATGCGATTAACGGTGAGGTCGCCGAGCGCGATGGTTCCGGCTGCGGTAGCAGAGACGGCTTGAGAAGCTGCAGGCATGAATGAAAACTCCTTCACCTTTATGGGATGTGCGCTTCTGGCGGGTGGTCGCAAGAGGCAATGACAAATCCAGGATGAATCGATGGGAGGCGGCCCGCGTCTACAATCTATATAGAGATGGCAGACACGCTTTATTTGAGTTTGTGGTACCCGAATCTTCGGCTCGCGGGTCTGGCGGGGAAGCTGACGGCTGTGCTGGGAGCGTTCGCGAGGCACGGCGGCGAGGCACGCGTGTATTCGGCGACGGTATGGCCGGTGAGGTGGAGCGAATCACCCGTGTTTCAGAAGGTTTTCGGCCGGGGAGAGCGGGCCTTGGAACCGCAGGAGGCTGTCGAAGACGCTCTTGAGCTGTTGCATGAGGACTACGCCTACGAGTTTCAAATTGGGTGGAGTCTGTGGGAACCGGAGATTTCAGAAGGAACACCAGCAGGTCCCCTTCGACAAGCTCAGGGCGGGCTTTCGGCTTCGCTGCGCTCCGCTCAGGATGACAGCACGAGCTTAGAAACGCGCTGGGTGCGGGAGCAGCGGATGGTGCGCGTGACCGGGTACGGGCCACTTTTTGATGAGGGCGTGTACGAACAGGACGGTCACATCCGGATTGACTTTGGCAGCGACGCCGCATTTCTGGATGAAGAAATCGAGCTGGACTCCGATGTAGCGCGGCACGTGGAAGAGAACGTCCGCCAGCTTATTGAGCTGACCACGGCGGCGGAGAAAGATTCAGGCGCGACGGCACGACTGTTGTGGAGCGAGCTTGGGGAGAGCCTGGCGCAGCGGCTGGCGGCTCGGCTGGGAATGGCGAACTGAGGGGAACGGTGCGCTTCACGATCGAGCGGCTGCGTACATTGGTGCTGGTGGCTGGGGTGCTGCTGGTGATTGCGCTGGGCGTGTTTCTGGGCGCGGCCAAATTCCGAAACCGTTTTATCCGCAAGGACCTTCCGCAGAAGCTTGGACTGAATATCCAGGAAGAGGCGAATGGATTTGTCTACACGCATGAAGTGCGGGGACATATCCTCTACAGGATTCGCGCCTCGAAGCAGATTGAACTGAAGCGGGACGGCAAAGTATTTCTGCAACTTCATGACGTGACGATCGAGCTCTACGCGGAAGATGGAAGCCGTGTGGACCGCATTGTGGGTGATGAATTCGAGTATGACCCGAACAATGGAATTGCCAAGGCCGTGGGTCCGGTGGAGATTACGCTGATGAAGCCGACCGTGGCTCCCGCAATTGCTCCCAAGGCTGCGGCAAACCAGGCGCTGGTCCCGAAGAACGCTGCCGGCGGCCAAATCCAGGTAAAGACCAGCGGACTGGTTTTTGACCGGAATACCGGACAAGCATCGACAGCCGAGAAAGTGGAATTCACCGTAACGGAAGGCGGTGGCAGCGCCATGGGCGCGAATTACGACGCGCATGATGGCTTGCTAGTGCTCGATCACGCTGTGCAACTGGAGGTTCAGCGCGGCTCCGCTCCGGTGCGCATGTCGGCGCAGCATGCGGTCTTTCACCGGGAAGACCAGACGTGCGAACTCCAGGCCGCGCAGGTGCGCTATCGCGATGATGTTTCCAGCGCGGCGAATGCCAATATTTACTTCAGAGACGACGGTTCGGCAGAGCATCTTTTCGCGGATAAGGGATTCCAGCTTGAGACGGCGCGCGGCGGGCGGCTGTCGGCGCCGACGGGTGCGCTCTATTTTGACGAACACAACGAGCCGCTACACGGGCACCTGCAGGGCGGTGTCACGATCGATTCCGACCGCAAAGGCCGCAAGGTTCACGGAACGTCGCCGGCCATGGATATCGCTTTCGCCACGCAGGGAGTGCTGCGGAGTGTGCACCTCGAGCGCGGCGTTCAGATTGTGAGTGATGACGATACGTCATCCGCGCACGGACCGCTGCACACGCACCGGGTTTGGACGTCGCCGGTGGCGGATATCGCGTTCAGAACTGCAAGCAAGGGCAAGGTGGAACCGGCGTCGATCCACGGCGTCGGAGGCGTCTCAGTGGTGGCAACGAGCAAGCGGGGAGACTCGCCGTCCATTCCCGAAAAGCTGAGCGCGGATGATGTGACTGGGGAATTCGGCGCCGATGGGGCACTTACAAAACTGATCGGGCGCGGCCATACGGCGATAGCGGAGACCAGCTCCACTGGAACGCTGGAGACGATGAACGGCGACACGCTCGAGGCACATCTTGCGAGTGCTGGAAAGGCAAAGGCGAACGGCCGCGGTGCGACGGGCGGGGAGATGCAGATCGATCAAGCGACCGTGGATGGAAACGTGGTGCTGACGGAGAAACCGCCGGCGAAAGCTGGGGTGGAACAGGCGGTTCTGCGGGCCACGGCGGGACACGCGGATTATGACAGTACCGGCCAATGGCTGCACTTGACCGAAAGTCCGCGGGTGACGGACGGAGGGCTGGATCTGACGGCGGAAAAACTGAATGTGTCGCAGGAGTCCGGCGATGCTGTCGCAGAGGGGAATGTCAAGGCGACGTGGATTGGCGAAGCTTCCGGAGGCAAGCGGGACAAGGGCGGCACGGGAAGCATGAATGCGAACTTCGGTGCGCAGGGTCCGACGCACGTGGTTGCAGAGAGCGCGGAACTGAAGCATTCTACCGGCGCCGCGACTTTCAAGGGCAATGTACGGCTGTGGCAGCAGGGCAATTCAGTCAATGCTCCCGTGGTTGTACTCGATCGAACGAAGCAAACGCTCGTGGCGCAAACGAGCAGCGCGAGGAGTCCGGTTCAGGTGGTAATGGTGAGTGCGACAGCTGTGGTTTCGGGCGCTGGGGATTCGCAAAGGCAAAAAGGGCCATCGGTGATTAGCGTACGCGGAGGCGACCTCAAGTATTCCAGTGCGGAGCGCAAGGCGGTGATGCGCGCCGGGGTGACGGGAAGAGTGGTGTCGAGTACCGCGGATGCAACCACGTTTTCGAATGAAGTTGAACTGACTCTGCTGCCGCCGGGGAATCATGCAGGCAAAGACGGTGCGGCGGCGCAGGTCGACCGCATGACCTCGACCGGGCGCGTGGAGATTTCCTCTGGAGGGCGTCGCGGAACCGGCGAACAGCTCGTCTATACAAGCGATACCGGCAGCTACGTACTCACCGGGACCGCCGCCGCACCGCCGAAGTTGACCGATCCGGCGCGCGGGACAGTAACCGGGCAGGCTTTGATTTTCAATAGTCGCGATGATAGCGTCAGTATCGAAGGCGATGGACGCAAGACGACGACAATAACGACGGCGCCGAAGCAGTTGGGTAGGGAATACCCGAAAGTTTAATGGAAACATTGATCGCTGAGGGAATCGGAAAGAGTTACAAGGGCCGCCAGGTGGTGCGCGGAGTGAACCTGAAGATCTCGCGGGGCGAGGTCGTGGGGCTGCTGGGGCCGAACGGCGCGGGCAAAACGACGAGTTTCTACATGATCGTCGGGCTGGTGGTGCCCGAGACAGGGCGCATTCTCGTTGACGACCACGACATTACGCGGGTGCCGATGTATCTGCGGGCCCGCAACTACGGTATCAGTTATCTGCCGCAGGAGCCGTCGGTCTTCCGCAAGCTTACCGTTGAGGAAAACATTCTTGCAGTGCTCGAGGCGCAGGCGCTCGATACGCGGGAACGCAAGTCGCGGACCGAGCGGCTGATTGCCCAGTTGAGCCTGGGACATATTCGCGGCACGAAGGGATACGCGCTGTCGGGTGGAGAGCGGCGGCGGGTGGAGATCGCCCGGTCGTTGTGCATTCAACCCAATTTCATCTTGCTCGACGAGCCATTCAGCGGGATCGACCCCATTGCAGTGTTGGAATTGCAAAAGATCATTTTCGACCTGAAGGCGGCCGGCATCGGGATCCTGATTACCGACCACAATGTTCGGGAGACATTGAGCGTGACGGATCGCGCCTATATCATTGCGGAAGGGCGGATTTTCCGCGCCGGGACGCCACACGAACTCGGTAACGATGTGGAGGTTCGCCGCATCTACCTGGGTGAAGGATTCTCGTTGAATTGACAGGATTTCCGTGCCGGTTACCGGTTCTCCAAAGACGTCCCGGCCAAGCGGAGTCCGCATCCGGGGCATGAATAAAGGGGCGGCGTGCATGGTGCCCGCTACCCGATTACACTTAGAGTAAGTCCTATTGGGAATTGAGTCCCTTGTATGGCGCTGTTACAACCTAGATTGAACCTGAAGGTGTCGCAACGCCAGGTCCTCACACCGGGCCTGATGCAGATGGTGAGCGTTCTTGCGCTCAACAAGCTCGAATTGAAGGAAATGATCGATGCCGAGATGGTGGAAAACCCCGTCCTGGAAGAGATCGACGAGACCGTTCCGATGCTGGATGATGTGGCCAGCAAGCAAGAGCACGATCTGCAACCCCCCGAGCGATTGGATGTCGGCACGACAGAGGCCGCGACGGAACCCAAGGATCCCTTCAATGAGATCGATTTTGGTTCATATTTCCAGGACTATCTCGATCCGGGGTACCGCACCCAGCCGGAGTATGAAGACAGCGACAAGCCCTCATTCGAGAACTTTCTTTCGCAGCCGACCAAGCTGTCGGATCACCTGGCGTGGCAACTGGGTGCATTGACGCTCGAGCCGGAGTTGGCGATAGCGGCGGACTTTATCATTGGGAACCTGGATGAAGACGGTTATCTTTCGTTCAGCCACGAGGAGTTGATCGACGCGTTTGCGCAATTTCCTGAAAACGAGGGAAAGACCAGAGAAGCGCTGTCCGAGCTGGTGAAGCGCGGCATCGACCTGGTGCAGCACCTCGATCCTGCCGGGGTGGCTTCGTCGGATTTGCGCGACTGCCTTCTGATCCAGATCGCGGCCCAGCAGGTGGAACTGGGCAAAGTCTATGCGCATCACGGTGAGGACGGGCATGAAGATCCTCATCGCAGCTTTAAAGCGGAGGCTGAGGCAAAGCTTGAAGAGCGCCGCCGCTCGATGGAGGTTGCCTCGCAGATTGTGCAAAACCACCTGCAGCTGTTGCAGAAGCGCGACGTGAAGGACCTAGCCAAGGCATTGCACGTGACGCCGGAAGAAGCTCATGCGGGGATCGAGTTCATTCGCACCCTGGAACCGCGGCCTGGACGGCTCTACAACCGCGAGCAGACGCGCCTGATCGAACCGGACGTGGTGTTTACCAAGCGGGGGGGCGAGTGGGTGGTCTCAATGAACGAAGAGGACCTGCCCAGCCTGCGATTGAGCGCTCGATACCGGCGGATGCTGGTAGCTGAGGGTACCGAGAAAGAAGTGAAGGAGTATGTCAAGGAGCGCTTCCGCTCGGCGATGCAGTTGATGCGCAACATCGCACAGCGCAAGAGCACGATTCTGCGTACCTGTGAGGTAATTGTGCGCCGGCAGCAGGATTTCCTCGACCAGGGCATTGAGGCGCTGCGGCCGATGATGATCAAGGAAGTAGCGGAGGAGATCGGCGTGCATCCTTCGACGGTGAGCCGGGCGGTGGCGAACAAGTACGCGCATACTCCTCAGGGTGTAATCGAACTGCGATTTTTCTTTTCAGAAGGCTCGAATGGACCGGAAGGCGCTGACACGCCTTTGTTGCTGCTGAAGCGGAAGGTGCGCAAGATCATTGACGATGAAGACCCGCGGCGGCCGATGACCGATGACCAGCTCGCTGCCATGCTGCAATCGCAGGGCATCCAGCTGACGCGGCGCACGGTGGCAAAATATCGCGAAGACATGAATATCCCTTCCACGCACCAGAGAAGGCAACGCGACGCCTAAGCCCAAAGGGTCGTTGCGGTTGCATTCGGCTTCCCTCCGGTCGTATTCTCACATCACTGCGTCCATCGCGCTTCCCGCTCGCTTTCATGGGGTTCTCTGTTTTCGACTCAACGAACGCATTGAGGTCGGATTGTGCCTGTGTTGAAGACCAGCTTCGCTGAGGGCGATCTCATTGCCGGCAATTACCGGCTCCTTTCGATTGCCGGTTCGGGTGGGATGGGGGTGGTGTATCGTGCCCGCGATCAGCGCCTTGATCGCGCGGTCGCGCTGAAGTTTCTGCCGGCGGAACTGAATGCGAGCGAGCGCGAGAAGGAACGATTCCTGCGCGAGGCGCGGACAGCATCATCGCTGGACCATCCCAACATCGGCGTGATCCATGGCATTGAGGAGACGGCAGACGGCCTGACATTCATCGTGATGGCGTATTACGAGGGCTCGTCGCTGGCGCAACGCATCCGTAGGGGACCATTCAAGGTTCGCGACGCTATCGGGATCGCGCGGCAGATGGCGCAGGGACTGGGTGAGGCTCACCGGCACGGCATCATCCATCGCGACGTGAAGCCGTCGAATGTGATGTTGACGGCTTCGGGTCTGGTGAAGATTGTGGACTTTGGCCTGGCGCGCGCCATGACCGAACAGACGGCTTCGCAGACAGGTGTGACGGGGACGGTACGGTATATGTCCCCGGAGCAGGCGATGGATAGAGCGCTCGACCAGCGGTGCGATATCTGGGCCCTGGGAGTGGTGTTTGGGGAAATGCTGACCGGCAACACACCGTTTCATGCCGAAAGCATCACCGCGATGTTGTTTGCGATTCTGAACGAGGCACCGAAGGGGCTGGAGGCAGTGCATCCGGCGCTGCAGCCGATTTTGTATCGCGCCCTGGCTAAAGATCCGGACAGGCGATACGAGTCGTGCGCAGAGTTGCTGGCTGATCTGGATGTGGCAGAAAAGCAGGTTCCAGCGGACGAAGCGGATGCCGATGCGACGCAGAAGCTACCCTCGACGGCGCGTGGCAACCGGACCAGCGCACACACGAAGCGGTTGATCGAGGAGGCTTCGCGCGGGGCGTGGGGTCCGGCGGGAAGAAGGAGTTCAGGGCTGACGAACTGGCTGCTTGGGGCATTGGTGCTGTTGCTGGCGATCGGCGTTGCCCTGGGATTTGTCGGGCCATTGCGTCAAAAGGTGATTGCGCTCGTTGCTGGTGGGCCCGCGGAGAAACACATTGCAGTGCTGCCTTTCGACAATATCGGCAGCAATCCTGAGAACGCCGCGCTGGCCGACGGTTTGATGGACTCGCTGGCAGGGCGGTTGTCGAACCTAGATGTGGGGAACCAGTCGCTGTGGGTGGTGCCGAATAGCGAAGTGCGGCGGCGGAACATCAACGATCCGGGAGACGCGCTGAGGGAACTGGGTGCGAACCTGGTGGTGAAAGGGTCGGTGGAGCGCGACGGGAACGACATTCGGCTTACCGTGAACCTGATTGACACGAAGAATCTGCGCCAGGTGGGTTCGGCGATGGTGGAGGATCCAGCAGGCGATCTGTCGACGCTGGAAGACGAAGCGGTCTCGCGGCTTGCCAAGCTGATGAATATCTCAGTGACGGCGGATATGCTGCGCAATACGGGCGGGTCGCTGAATCCCGCCGCTTATGAGGACTACCTTACCGCGCTGGGATACATGCAGCGGTACGACAAAGCTGGGAATCTTGACCTGTCGATCACGTCCTTGCAGAAGGCGATCCAGACAGACCCCGGCTTCGCGCTGGGGTACGCGCAATTAGCCGAGGCATATCGACTGAAATATATCGTGGAGCAGGATGCGCACTGGCTCGGAGAGGCACAGGCCTATTGCCAGAAGGCGGCGGAACTGGATAATCGCGTGCCGGCCGTCTTTGTAACCCTGGCGGAGATTCACGATGCGCTGGGTAAGCACGATCTGGCGTTGCAGGAGTTCCAGCACGCGCTGCAACTGGATCCGAAGGATGCTGATGCGCTGGGAGGTCTTGCGCGATCGTATCAGTCGTCGGGCCGTATCGCCGACGCGGAAAAGACGTTCCAGGAAGCTGTTGCACTCCGGCCCGAAGATTGGACCGGCTACAACAAGCTGGGAGCCTTTTACGATCAAGAGGGCAAGTACCCGCAGTCGATCGCTGCCTATCAGCAGGCATTGAAGCTGACGCCGGATAATTCAGAGGTCTACTCGAACCTTGGGAGTGCGTATGAGGACGAAGGAGGCGACAAGAATCTGCCCCTTGCGGAGCAGGCGCTGAAAAAGTCCATTTCGCTGAGCCCCGGATATCCAGCCTATGCGAATCTCGGACTGCTTTACATGCAGGAGAAGCGCTTTGCCGAAGCCGCTACGGCAACTGAGCAGGCCCTGAAGATCAATGGCAACGACTACATGGTCTGGAATAACCTGATGCTTGCGGATGAATGGATGAAGCAGGGAGAAAAGGCCCTAACAGCGCGCCGCAAAACGGAGGAGTTGGCGGAAAAGGTTGTGCAACTGAAACCGCGTGATGCGCTGGCACAATCGACGCTGGCGAGCCTCTATGCCGCCGACAAGCTGAATGACAGGGCAGTGGCGCACATCAAAACATCGTTGGCGCTTGCGCCTGATGATCCCAACGTGTTGTCAAACGTAGGGGAGGCTTACGAATACCTGGGGAACCGCGAACTGGCATTGAAGTATGTGGAAGAATCAATTGCCAAAGGTTACGCGGTTGACGACATACGCAACACTCCAGGCCTGCAGGCGTTGATCACGGATCCGCGATTCAAGCCGGCAGGCAAATAGCAACCAGCAAAGCCCAGGCCTGCCGGCAGCGGGGGCAGGATCAATTCTGTTTCACTTGCGAACAAGGAGGTCGCAGCAAAGATGCCAACCTATCACATTAATACATCTAAACTCGATGACAAAAAGATGATCAAGAACCAGGATAACCTTGCGATCACAATCGATTCGACCTGCAACTGGTGCTTCTCAGATCCAGATGGCGTGTTCGGAAATCCTTCAACGCTACTGGCCAGCGGAACCTACTATGGAACCATTCCAGCGACGACCTACGGTCCCTTCGTTCCCGTGAACCCAGGGGCTGTCCAATTCAATGCTGTCCCGTTTGGAACGGCATGTAACCCGCAAGGGCCGCCGGATACAGGGCACACGATCATTGTGACAGGCTGATGTGGAGGGTCCCTGATTTCCCCGATCGGGGCTACTTCCCGGTATAGCGAATATCAAGGAGCGTCCAGTCGTCCTGGGCCTCGCTGGAGGCCTGATAGCGGGTGAGGTGTTCGATCAGCGCTTCGAGACTGGGCAGGTACGCGAGGCTCGCAAGGCCCTCAATTCCGAACTGCTGGCCTTTTTTGTCTTCGATCTCGGTGATGCCGTCGGTGGTCAACAGGATGCGGTCGCCGGGTTGGAGGGTGAACTGCGACGATTCGTAGGCAGCTTCGGCGATGATTCCTACAATCAGGTTTCCTTCTTCCAGGTAGCGGGTTTCAGTCGGGGTGATCAACAGCGGTGGAATATGTCCGCAGTTCATGTACTCGACGCAGCCGTTGGGGAATAATTTCAGCACGATCATGGTGGCGTACTTACCGACCTGCCGGGTACACAGGAAGCGATTCACCAGGTCGGCAATCTCGGGAAGCGACTGCCCCGTGAGCATCAGCGCATGAATAATGCCCTGGAGGGTTGCTGCGACGATGGATGCAGGGACGCCTTTTCCGGAGACATCGGCAATGACCAGGCAAAGGCAATCTTCGAGAACGATAGCGTCGTAGAAATCGCCTCCGATTGCGTGACACGGCAGGCTGCGCGCTCGGAGTTCGGCGAAGCTGAGCCGCGGCATGGTAATCGACATCAGTCCTGAATGGATTGATGCGGCGACGGCCAGTTCCTCAGCGGCCTGGCGAGCCTTCTGTTCGGTCTTGGCAAGGAGCGCGTTGTGCAGCAGGGTGGAGGCCTCGTTGGCGAGAGTGTCGAGCACCTGGTGGTCGATCTCGCTCAGGCTGCCGGCGCCGACCTGACTGTCGAGATACAGGATGCCCAACAGGCGATTGGGCTCGGCGGGAGAGATGTGTTTGCGCAACGGAATGCAATAAATGCTGCGGATGGAATTGGCGAGCACGCTGGCCCACCCTGAAGCGCTGTCGTCGGCCAGGGTATCACTGACGAAGAACTTCGAGTCGCTTTCAACCGCCTTTTGCATGGCCCTGCGTGAGACTGAGGGATCTTCTTCAACCGTGCTTCCATCCGACCGCAAGCCTAGAGCGAGGCGCATCTCTTCGCCTTCGAGCAGAAAAACAAAGCCCCGCTCGACCCCGGTGAGCTGGAGCGAGAGCTGCAGCAGCGCATGAAAGACATCGGTGATGGCGCCGCCCGCGTTGAGCTGGCGCGCCGCATTCAGCAGAAAATTGAGCTTCTCAATCTCGCGCGCGGGCTGAGGGATACTTTTGTCAGTGGGAGCGAAGACGGAGAGCGCGGAAAGCAGATCAGTGGCGAGGCTGGAACCGCTGTCGGCGACGCCCGGGTGCTGGAGGAAGCGAAAAGCTGCCGCATTGAGAGAACCGAATTGAAGGCAATCGCCGGGCTTGAGCAGGGATCGCTCGACGCGCTGACCGTTCAAATAGGTGCCGTGGGAACTATTCTGGTCAACCAGCTCAAAGTTGCCATTTTGGCGTGTGATCAACGCATGGCGACGGGAGACATATGCCTCTTTGAGCACGAGGTCCTGGTCCGGCGACCTGCCGACACTGGTACAGTCGGCGGCGAGCGTAAAGAAGTGCTCGCCATCCATATCGGCGTACTTCAATGTTGGGGACGAGGTTGCTGGGGCCATCGAGCACATTCTATTCTGCTGACGCTCGAAAGCGCGAAGGCAAATTTTGCATACGGTCAACAGGGAGAGCGGGTTCTCGGCCCAGCGCGGCGGTGGATTTGTTCATGGCTGGTTCGGCACGTGCTATCAGGATCGCGATCGGCCGATTAGCTGTGCGAGTGTGGGCCTCGCAGGAGGGGCGCCCGGAATCGTAGAATTTATAGACGGGTGGATTGCGGGCGTTTTCGCGCTTTGGCGAAAATGCTATACAATCCGAGTCTCTCTGGAAGCATCGCTGGCCCGGAGAGGGAAGAGCGGAGGCTGACCATGGAAGTGGAGTTCACCGCAAGGCAAGTTAGCGTTCCCAAGTCCGTGCGTTCTCAAGCCGAAGAGGGGCTGGAACGAGTGGGGAAGATCCTGGGCAAAACCGCGCGCGCCAGCATCACGTTTCGCGCGCAGCGTCATCTGCAGATTGCAGAATTGACTATCAAGGCAAGGGTTCAAACGATCGAGGCGGCGGGCAAAGCCGATACGCTTGAGGCGGCATTGCGCATCGCCATTCAGCATGCGGAAAACCAGGCGCTGCGGTATCGCGATCGCCAGTTTGAGCGCAAGCGGATGCCCAAGCTGGAGAAGGTGCTGAGCGCTCCGCCGGTGACACATCCGAAGCGCGGCGCGCAGCCTGAGGGTCTGGAAAACAACGGCCGGCTGACGCGTGCAAAAGTCAGGACGGCCATCGCGGTGCACTCCTTTCCAGCCAGCACTACGCTGGTTGAGCCGCACATCCTTTCCAGCGGCGAGGCCATCGTGATGAAGCCCATGACCATTGAAGAGGCCGTAAAGGATGCCGAATTCCGGGATCGCGATTTGCTCATTTTCCGCGATCGCGTGGGCGCGTTGTACGTGCTGCATCGCCGGCGCGACGGACAGATGGAGCTGGTCGAAGTTCCATGACGAACGATATGTAACCTTCGTGTAACGCAAGCTGGAAGCGGATGGAGAGGTGTGCGCGCCAGAGGGTGTAGGATGAGCGCATGAATCCTCCTCATCCGACCTCCGGTACGCGACGTCGTTCGACGGAACGCGGAAGAGCAGCGAAGACTTCAAAGAAGGAATTGGTTATTCTGACCGGGATCTCCGGCGCGGGCAAGGCCTCTGCGCTCAAAACCTTTGAGGATCTTGGGTATCAGGCAGTGGATAATCTGCCGCTGGAACTCATGCCGGAGTTCGCTGGCCTGGTTCAAAAATCGAAAGACATTCAGCGTGCGGCAATTGTGGTAGACGTGCGCGAAGGACAGGCGTTTGATCGGCTGCCGGAGATCATCAAGCGGGTAAAGAGGGTGCTTCCGACGCGCGTGGTCTTTCTCGATGCGCAGGATCCGGTTCTGGTGCGTCGCTACTCCGAGACGCGCAGGCCTCATCCCCTGCGGCGCTCTGAGACGGTTTCGCGATCGATCGTGGAAGAGCGTCAGATGCTCGACTCGATTCGCAATGTTGCGGATACGCTGATCGATACATCGCGCTTCAATGTGCATGAATTACGCGCGGAGATCCAGAAGCGATTCGGGCATGAGGATGAGAGGCAGACGATGCTGGTGTCATGCCTCAGCTTCGGATTCAAAAACGGCGTACCGCTGGATGCGGACCTGGTATTTGATGTGCGCTTCCTACCCAATCCGCACTTTGTGCCGGAATTCCACGACAAGACGGGTTTGGATCCGAAGGTTGCCGCGTTTGTGACGGGATTTTCGCAGACTGGAGCGTTTCTCACGAAGGTCACGGAGTTGATGCTCTTCCTGATGCCCCACTACGTGAAGGAAGGGAAGAGCTATTTAACGGTTGCGTTCGGCTGCACCGGCGGCCAACACCGGAGTGTCATGATGGCCGAGGAGATGGCAAGGCGACTGACCAAGGCCGGCTACCAAGTGAAGGCTGTACACCGCGACATGCCGCGGTGAGTCATCGCGCCACCGGCGGCAGCTGATCGAGCCAACTTGACAGCGCGGAACGGAATTGTTGCTGCTCATCCGGGGCGTCGGTGAGCCAGACGAGCATTTTGCGCCCAGGCACTTTGTCATAGGCTTCCGGCTTGTCCTGCTCCTGCGCGGGATTGCGCTCGGCTGTCCAATAAAACCACAACGATGGAATCAGGATGTTCCCGGCAGCGGCGGAGGATTGCCAGCGATCACTTACAAGCCAGTGCGCCGGCACAAGGTTGGCGCGTGCGTCGCTGAAGATAACCTGGGTTGGTGACGGGAGCGGCTGTTCGAGAACGGCGCCGGCAAGGTCGGGATGGCCGGCGGCGATCTCGATGGCGAGATTTGCGCCGAGATCTTTGCCGACAACGATGAGGGCGTTCTCTGGAATGTGCCGGGTACCTGTCAGGTAGGCCATGGCGGAGTCGGCGTCTTCGCGCCAGCGCGTTTCGCTTGGATGTGCAAAGTGGCTCTGCCCATATCCGCGATAGTCGAAGGCAAGGATATTGAGCCCGGCGGCATGGAGGAGCGCAAGATCTTCGACGGAGTCGCCAATATTGCCATCGGCACCGTGCAGATAGATTGCGGTATAGCGCGCTTGAGGCGACGCGGGAATCCACCAGCCGTGCAATTGGGGTTCTCCGGCTGAGTTGGTGGCGAATCCGACAGAATCGAATTGCAGATTTACGCTGGCGGGGGTACGCGTTACGGCGTAAACCGGGTGGTACAGCAACTGCCAGCTGCCTTGCCAGAAGAGGAAGCACAGGGTGGCCCACGCGCAGAATAGCGCGCCGGCGAGGGCCATCCCAATGGCGGTCAGCAGCCACTTTGCGGAAATGGTGGGTGGAGCGGAAGCGTTGCCGCCGTCGGCGCGGAGGCTCGCTGACCGCACTGGCGGAGACGGTTGACCTTTTCGGTTGGACTTGAGTTTGCTCTTCTTCACTTGCACACCGGTAGCGCTACAGGTTTATGCTAATTGGGCCATCGCGGTCATAGCGAGGCGCTCAGCAGCGGATGGGAGAGGTGATCATGTCGGACTTTGTGCGAATTTGTTCTGAGGGCGAGCTGCCGCCGGCGGGCGCGTTGCATGAGTTTACGGTGGCCGGCCGCGCCCTGTGTGTGGCTAACGTGCACGGAAAGATCTGTGTGCTCGATGGAACCTGTCCCCATGAAGGCGGTCCGCTGGGCGAAGGGTCCATTGAAGCCGGCAGGGTGGTTTGCCCGTGGCACGCGTATGCATTCGATCCCTGCACTGGTGAAAACGAGGAAGACCCGGAGGTCAGGGCTTTAGCGATTGAATCGAAGATCGAAGACGGCGAACTGCGCGGGAAGCTCTGACGCTGGTGGGGTAGAGGTCTGAATTATACGGGAGTCTCTCCAGGCTTGCGCTCTTCCATTTCGCAAAAAAAGATAGACGGTTGTGGAGCATGAGCGCCGTCCCTACGGTGCGTACCACAGTGCCTACGGCGCGGGCGATAGGCTGGCGCCGGCATGGAGCGCTTCTACCAAGGCCACTTTGAGGGCCGCCATAAAGCCTGCGGCGATTCCGGAGGATATTTACTTGATACCGCAGGGCGCTCAGGACTTTTTGGCCGGAACTTTCTTGCCTTCTTTTCGTGCTTCGGAGAGGCCGATGGCAATGGCCTGCTTGCGGCTGGTGACCTTCTTGCCGCTGCGGCCGGATTTCAGCTTACCCTGCTTCATCGCACGCATCTCCCGCTCGACGTCTTTGCCGGCAGAGGGCGAGTATTTGCGGCCGGATGATTTTTTCGAGGTGGATTTCCTGGCCGCTGAAGCGCGCGTGCTCTTTGCTGCGGACTTCCTTCCGGTTGCCTTCTTCGTTGCCATAACTATCCTCCTCGGAGGTCAGATGGCACCGTTCATGCGGCAAGTTGTCTTTAGCGGAATTGATGAGAACGGGTGACGTCTATTGAGTTTGGAACAGAATCGAGAAACGGGTCCTAGATTTGCTTTCGTACGCTCCCACTCATGCCGCAAAGGACGCGTCATGAATGGGGCACCCGATGTGTTCTTTGAAAAGCTGCAGCCGGTTAATACTTTACGATGGCGGTGAAGGAGTCGGGCTTGAGGCTGGCGCCGCCAACGAGTGCGCCGTCGATTTCTTCCTGGCCGCAGAGGGCGGTGGCATTGTCCGGCTTTACGCTGCCGCCGTAGAGGATGCGCATCTTCGCAGCAACATCAGCGCCGAGCAGCCTAGCCACTTCCGCGCGGATGATCTTGTGGGCGTCAACGGCCATCTCCGGGGTTGCGGTTTTGCCGGTGCCGATGGCCCAGACGGGCTCGTAGGCGATGACGATGGGTGTGGCGGCTTCGCGTGTAATGCCGGCGAAGGCGCCGGTGACCTGGGTTTTGAGAACGGCTTCGGTTTTGCCGGCTTCGCGCTCGGCCAGCACTTCGCCGACGCAGACGATGGGGACGATGCCGTGCTTGAGGGCGGTGTGAAGTTTTTTATTGACGATTTCGTCGGTCTCGCCGAAGTACTGGCGGCGCTCGGAGTGGCCGATCAGGGTGTGGGTCGCGCCCACGGCCATAAGCTGGCGGACCGAAGTTTCGCCGGTGTAGGCGCCTTCCTCGGCGAAGTGCATGTTCTGACAGCCGACGGCTACATTGGAGCTTTTGGCTGCGGCGACAACTGCCGGCAGCAGGACGGGTGATGGGAAAATGGCGATCTCGTCGCGGGTTTGTCCGGCAACGAGGGGCAGAAATGCATCAACAAACGCCTGGGCTTCGGCCGGCGTCTTGTACATCTTCCAATTGGCGGCAATCAGTTTCTTACGGGCCATTGTGCAGGTTTCCTCAATTCAATTTTAGGGTATGGAGTTGTTTCGGCCGGGTGATGGCAGGCACAGCACGGGCAAGTCACAATGGGGGCTGCAAAGCGGCTTACTCTATAGTCGCGGTTCCGATTGGCGGATCACGGTGAGATCGGATGGCATTTCCCCGTTGAGGAATGCTTCGCGATGATCGGGGTCGCCGAGGTCCATCTTGAAGTGGTACCAGGTGTCGTCCTGGAGGACGCCCATGTTCCAGGGGCCGGTGACGTTGTCGGAGAATTGCCAGACGATGTGAAAGCCTTCCTCGTTGGTGAATCCTTCATTGTCGGCCTGGAGAATGGCATCTCCGCGCTCCCAGAGGTGCGAGCGCAGTCCGTGAAGGGCATTGCCTCCGTCCACGGTCTCCGATCCCTGAAGATGCTGGAAGGCGTAGACGGTTTTGACCTCAGCGAGAAATTCATGAAGCCACGCGACGCCGGTTTCTGGCTTGCAGTCCTGGGTTTCTTCGATGAATTCTGCGACCCCATCCTGCCCGAGAGACCCTTCGCTGACAGGATTGCGCTCGAGGATGGCGACCTCGACTTCGTCGTTGCCGGAGAGGAGCAGGGATTCCCATTCTTCTTCGGTGCCTTCTTCGACGGTGAGCTTGTATTCGGGATGGTTGGAGTGGATGAAGTCCGCGAGTTCCTCGAAAGGTGGGAATTCGGCGTCTTTGGACAGGACTCGCGTGTAGTAGGGCACAGATGTTCTCCAGCTGGAACAGAGGCTTGTCCCGACCTTCAGTTTAATCTGTCGCAGGCGTTCGAGCGTGGCACAGGCCTGGAGGCCGGTTTATGAAATGGCCTGCAAACTGGGATCGTCTTGTTCTTCCATTGCGAACAGATCGTCATTGGCTAAGTGATTGGCGGCGACGGTGGAGAGTGGGCGGCCGAGCAGGAAGCCCTGCGCCTGGTCACAACCGGCATTCCTAAGGGTCTGCGCCTGTGCCTGTGTCTCCACACCCTCGGCGGTGATGGTAACGCCGAGGGATTTTCCAAGGGCCATGATGGTATTCACGATGGCAGCCGCTTTGGGTTCGGTCTCCATCTCGCTTACGAACGAACGATCGATCTTTACGGTGTCGAAGGGAAATTTCCAGAGGTACGAGAGGCTTGAATATCCTGTTCCGAAGTCATCCAGGGCGATGGAGACTCCCAGTCTGCGCAAGCGAGTCAGTTGCTCGAGGACGCAGTCCGTATCCTGGATCCACACGCTCTCGGTCACTTCCAGTTCCAGGCGATGAGGATCGAGCCCCGAGGATCTCAACGCCTTATCGACGACGGAGACGATGTCGCCGTGCTGGAATTGAACTGGAGAGAGATTCACCGCAATCTTAAGGGGATTCGTCCACTTGACAGCGGTGTGGCAAGCGGTTTCAAGCACCCATTCTCCTACGAAATTGATCAGACCGGAATCTTCCATGACGGGTATGAAGGCCGCGGGAGATTGCGGACTCCAGTCTTCAGGCCAGCGCAAAAGGGCCTCAAACCCGAGGAGACGATCACCGTGAAGACTGTGGAAGGGTTGATACGCCAGTTGAAATGAGCCTGTGGTGAGAGCGCGCCGAATGTCTGTTTCGATCTGGCGCCGTTCGCGGATGGTCGCATCCATTCCGACCTCAAAAAAGCTCACGGAATTACGGCCTTCGGCTTTTGACTTACAGAGGGCAGCGTCCGCGCAAGCGATAAGCGTCTCGAAGTCTTCCGCATCCGGGGGTGAGATGGCGACGCCAATGCTTGCTCCACAGGTCAATGCCGTACCACCAACGAAGTACGATTCCGATAACACCGCGATGAGGCGGTCGGCGAGAAACCTTGCACCGTCGGGCTGGGCTATGCCCACTTGCAGCACGATGAACTCATCGCCTCCGAACCGCGCCACAGAATCCTCTTCTCGAATTGCCGATTTCAGGCGCGTGGCAACGGCCTTCAACACCGCATCGCCGGTGGCGTGCCCGAAGGTATCGTTAATCTCTTTGAAGCGGTCCAGATCAATCATCAGGACTGCAACCTGGCGCTTGTTGCGACGATTCCATGCCAATGCGCTTTTTGCCAGATCATTCAGCCGATGCCGATTCAGGATTTCGGTAAGACCGTCGTGTTCGGACCGGAACTGGGCTTCTGCCCGGGCATCGCTAATGGCGCGCATCTGGCTGTAGACGAGGTATCCGGGCAGCCCGGCTGCGAAGATTACGAGAATGGCAATGATGCCTTCTGTAAGGAAGAGCGATTTCCGAAAGAGAACCTTGTCGTCACTTTGATCGAGAAATATATCAAAGACTCCGATGACGGACCCATTTCGCTTGAGAGGAATGAAGGATTCAACGAAGAAAGGAACGTTCTGGGGCGGACCGCCCTCGTGCACCTCATTGACAATGGAACCCGAGGCCACGGCATTGGCAGTGCGTTTCTGGCTGAAGACGATTGGCGAGCCGGTGGATTGTAGCCGTTCGGATTTGTAAACAAGATTTCCGGCGTTGTCCCAGATTCGAAATCTGTAGATGTCTCCGACTTGACTGGCCTCGTCGAGGACGCGCTTTGTTTGAATGCTGGGAGCGGTGTCGGAGAACAAGGTTAAGATGTCAGGATTTCTTGCCACCAGCATGGATACCCATGCGCTCGACGTATCCTGCGCATCTTCACGCAGCATTGTCATCAAGAGGGAATGGCAGAAGGACATTCCTCCAATCACGGGGATCGCAATACAGACCGCGAGAATCGCGAGCCGCCCGCTGTCAGTGTTTAGAAACCGAATGAAGCGATATTGCATGGGCGGCTCCGGCGAGTTCGCGCGGGGAGGCTCGGCTGAATATTCTCGCTGTCTTGTTGATCGGCAGATCGGACTTAGACATGATGCCCACTCGAGTGGAAGCGAACGGAGTGGGATTCGGGTCGAGAGAGTCCGCGGTATCCCACCCTAAACGCATAATGCGCGTTTAGGATGGGGCACCCGGCGTTATGGATCGGGCGTTTCCCACTCATGACGCGATGAAACTGCGTCATGAATGGGGCACCCAGGGTGGTTGGTTGTGGAGAACTACTTGTTGGTGAGGGCTTCTACGCCGGGGAGTTTTTTGCCTTCGAGGAATTCGAGGCTGGCGCCGCCGCCGGTGGAGATGTGGGTGATCTGGTCGGCGACTCCGGCCTGGTTGATGGCGGAGACGGAGTCGCCTCCGCCGATGATGGAGATGGCTGTTTTATTGGCCGCAACCGCGTGGGCAATGGCGTTGGTGCCGACGGCGAAGCGCGGGAATTCGAAGACGCCGGCGGGACCGTTCCACACGATGGTGCGGGCGCGGGAGATGACGTCTTCAATGGCGTCGATGGACTTGGGGCCGATGTCGAGGCCTTGCCAGTCGGCGGGGAAGTCCTTCGACGTATCCCATGGCTGAGTCCTGGCGTCGGGAGAAAAGCTGTCGGCGAGGATGTTGTCGACCGGAAGCAGGAGTTCGACGCCCTTAGCCTTGGCTTTTTCGAGAGCGGCTTTGGCCATGTCGATCTTGTCTTCTTCGACAAGGGACTTGCCGGTGGCCACACCGAGGGCGCGCTGGAAGGTATAGGCCATGCCGCCAACGATGACGAGGGTGTCGACCTTGTCGAGCAGGTTGTCGATGACGTCGATTTTGCCGGAGATCTTGGAGCCGCCAATGATGGCGACGAAGGGTTTCTCGGGTGCTTCGAGGGCTTTGCCGAGGTAGCTAATTTCCTTCTCCATCAGCAGGCCGGCGACGGCGGGCTTGAGGAAATGGGTGATGCCTTCAGTGGATGCATGGGCGCGGTGCGCGGAGCCGAAAGCGTCGTTGACGTAGATTTCAGCGAGCGAGGCAAGGGCCTTGGAGAAGGCTGGATCGTTGGCTTCCTCTTCGGCGTGGAAGCGGAGGTTTTCAAGGAGCAGGACCTGGCGGGACTCGAGCTGGCGGGCCATCTCTTCAGCGAGATCGCCGACGCAATCGGGCGAGAATGCGACATTGACGGATTCGCCGATGTGCTTGTCGAGGAGTTCGCGGAGGCGATCGACGACGGGGCGGAGGGAGTATTTAGGATTCGGCTTGCCTTTGGGGCGGCCAAGATGTGAGGCGAGAATGACTTTGGCGTGGTGGCGCAGAGCGTACTCAATGGTGGGCAGAGTGGCCACGATGCGGGTGTCGTCGGTAATGGTCGAGCCGTCTTCGGAAAGCGGGACGTTGAAGTCGACGCGGATGAAGACGTGCTTGTTTTTGAGTTCGATGTCGCGGATGGAAAGCTTGGGCATGGTGTTTTCCTTGAAAGTGAACGAGTGAAACAGTGAACAGTGAACAAGTGAAAATTCTCAGAATTCAGCTGTCCGCTGGAGACTTCTCAATGACGGCGTCAAACTCGATTTCGATGCGCCAGTTGGGGTTGAGCAGGGCGGCGACGACGAGCATGGTGGCGGCGGGGCGGATGTTGCCGAAGAATTCGCCGTGGATGCGGCCTACGGTTTCCCAGTCTTCAACGTGGGTAAGATACATGCGGGTGCGGACGACGTCCTGGAAGGATGCGCCGACTTCGGTGAGGGCCTTTTCGGCGATGGCGAAGATGCGGCGGGTTTGTCCGGCGACGTCTTCGTTATCGGCTCCAACGGGACCGGTGCCGGCGAGGTGGACGGTGTCGCCGACGCGCACGGCGCGGGAGAAGCCGATGATGGGCTCGAAGGGAGATCCGCCGCTGATGTTTTTTCGCATAACAGGGATCAGGGTTCAGGGGTCAGGGATCAAAAACCAGATGACCCACGGATCAGGTTTACGACTTAAAGGAATCAGACTTCCGGATTCAGGGACCAGCGCGAACTACTCTGATCCCTGAACTCTGATCGCTGCTTCTAGAGGCCTTTTTTGGCGAGGAAGCCGACGAGGTCGACTACGCGGTTGGAGTAGCCCCACTCGTTGTCGTACCAGCTGAGGACCTTGACGCTGTTGCCGACGACCTTGGTGAGAGGCGCATCGACGATGGAAGAGAGCTTGTTGCCCTTGAAGTCGGAGCTGACAAGCTCGCCAGCCTCGTAACCAAGAATGCCCTTGAGCGAGCCTTCGCTGGCTTCTTTGAGGGCGGCGTTCACGGCCTTGGCGTCGGTGGTCTTCTCGCTGATGAAGGTGAGGTCAACAATCGAAACGTTCGGGGTTGGGACGCGGATCGCAAAACCGTCCAGCTTGCCGGAGGTCTCAGGAATGACCAGCTTCAGAGCCTTGGCGGCGCCGGTGGAGCTGGGGATCATGTTGAGAGCAGCAGCGCGGGCGCGGCGCAGGTCCTTGTGGGGGAAGTCGAGGATGACCTGATCGTTGGTGTAGCTGTGGATGGTGGTCATGATGCCGCTGACGATGCCGCAATGGGCGAGCAGAACCTTGACGACCGGGGCGAGGCAGTTGGTGGTGCAGCTGGCGTTGGAGATGACGTTGTGCTTGGAAGCATCGTATTTGTCTTCGTTGACGCCGAGGACGAGGGTGATGTCTTCGTTGGTGGCGGGAGCCGAGATGATGACTTTCTTTACGGTGCTACCGAGGTGCGCCTTGGCCTTGGTGGCGTCGGTGAAGTGGCCGGTGGACTCGATGACGATCTGCGCGCCGACGTCTGCCCAGGGGAGCTTAGCGGGGTCGCGCTCGGCCCAGACTTTGATCTTTTTGCCGTCGACGGAGATGAAATCATCGCCGGCGGAGATTTCGTTCTTAATATTACCCAGGATCGAGTCGTGCTTGAGCAGGTGGGCCAGGGTTGCCGGGCTCGTCAAGTCGTTTACTGCAACAAATTCGATCTCGGGATTGCCGAGGGCGGCGCGCAAAACGTTGCGGCCAATTCGGCCGAAGCCGTTGATGCCAACCTTCACTGCCATGGATATTCTCCTTCGTTATGGGTGGATCGTCTTAAGTTGATCGATTGGTAGCGTGCGGCGGCACTATGTTGCGCGCCAGGCAAATCCACCAAACTCATCAGGCTAACACTGTTGTCAACCAGGACCAAATGAATGCTCCGCGAAATGCGAAGTCGTACCAAACCACCCCACAAACAAAGACCCGTTTGCGGGGGCCCCGTACCAAAATGCGCTCAACGCTAGTTTGGGGGATCGGATGTGGGACTGTATGTGACAGACGCCACCTTGCGAATCAGCCCATTGGAGCGGCTTCAAACAAATGCGCATGCCGTTGTTGCGTTCTAAGTGTCCTCGCGCATAATACGTGTTTTGCGGTGTTTGCAGTGGCTCCGGTCGGTGTGGTATCCCGGTAGTGAAGGTGTAGAAAGCGGAATGAGAAGACGCTCCCGTCGCAGCGCAAATAATTCAGAATCCACAGGCAAAATCGGCCAGGAACTCCCACAGAATCAGCCGCGCCCGCTGGTGCCGCTCTATCCGGAGGAGACGCTGCCGGGTGAGTCGCGGTCTGCGAGGGCGCCCGTTGCGGCTCAAGAGCCGCGCGCGCCGCGGCCGCCGGCTGCGGCTTCTGAGGCACGCACGCCCCGGCCTGCGGCTGTGCCTCACGAGCCACGTGCCTCCCGGCCGCCAAGCCAGCCGAAACGTCCGGCGGCGCCGGAATGGAATGAGCCTGCCGGGTCAGGCCGCCTGGAAATGGAGACGCAGCCCGAATCGCCCTCGGTACCGCCGGCCGAGGCGCAGGCTGCAAGCCGCTCGCCGCAGGCGCCCAAGGGGTACGTGGTGCTCGCGATCGGGTTGCCGGGTTCAGGCAAGACAACGTGGTTTCGGCGCCGCGGCGTCACGCCGCTGTCGAGCGATCTGCTACGCAACATCCTCTTTGACGATGTGGAGGAGCAGCGCTACCAGGGGCTGGTGTTTTCGACGCTTCGCTCTCTGTTGCGAGCTCGCCTGATTGCGAAGATGCCGTGGAACTATGTGGACGCGACCAACCTGTCGACCCACGAACGGCGGCAGTGGATCAAGATGGCCAAGAGCTTTGGATACGAGACGCAGGCGGTGTTCTTTGATGTTCCACTTGAAGTTTGCCTCGATCGCAACCGGCAGCGCGACCGCTCGGTGAGCGAAGACATCATGCGCAAGATGGCCGAGAAGCTGAAGGCCCCTGCGTTCGAAGAGGGGTTTGAAAAGATCACGGTGGTGAGAGTGAAGAGCGCGGGGTAGAGACCGGTTGGGTGAAGAATGCCTGACGCTTTGCGATACATGACCGGAGAAGAGATCTGCAAGGGAGATCGGGTGCGGTTCCACGGGCGTTCCGCGCAGGTCGAGTTTGCAGCTGCCGAATTGAGTGATCCCGAACATAGCTGCTTTGTAAGGTTATATGGTGGTGGGGTTATGGTGAACGACTCCGCAGATTCAGGTCATACGTTCATACCGGTCGATCAACTCAAGAACTACGAAGACCTGGAATTGGTCGCCCGGAACCCGTTTGGAGATTCCCGATGAGCAGTTCCCACCCATCTATTCCTTACGTTGAACCCTGGCTTCGCGGCACGCACGCCGACGTGCCTGCCGGGGGACGCGCTGTTCTTCATGCCTTCGACCTTGCGCTTGACGACGTCACGAAGTGGACGCAAGGGCTGACCGATCTGGAGATTCACGCGCAGCCGCTGAGCTTGCCGGCGATTTCTTTTCATCTAAAACACATTGCCCGCTCCACCGACCGGCTGCTGACTTATGCGGAGGGAGGCCTGATCTCCGCCGAGCAGTTGGCGCTCTTGAAGTCGGAGCAATCGGGCTGCGAGACGTTAGCGGAGTTGATTGCCGAGTTTGAGACTGCCTTCAGCAATGCGGCTGACCGCGTGCGAGTGCTGGCCACGGCGGACTTCAATACGTTTCGGGGTGTGGGCCGCAAGCAGTTGCCGACGTCGATTGGCGGCGCGCTCATCCACGTGGCCGACCACACCCAGCGCCACGTGGGCCAGGTGGTGACCACGGCCAAGGTGATCAAGGCACTGCGAAGCTGAAAAGGGAGAGGGAACGAGAGAACAGGGGAGTGCCCGGCAAGGGAACTGGACACGAACGTTGTTTGCAGTGCGGTGGCAGCGAGACTAGAATCCTCGCAACTTTAAAACTTATAAGAGGATGCTATGCAAGATTCGCAACCTCGTTTTTTGCCTTTGGCTGCCAAGACCGTGGCATGCCATTCGATTACGTACATGATCATGGGCGCGCTCGCCTACCACTTTCTGCACTACTCGGACTTCATCAACAATCCATGCTCGGGGATGCGGCCGGTAACGAGTCTCTGGCTGATTCTTGGTGTGCCGTTGCAGGTGTTTCGTGGTGTGCTGTTCGCGTCGGTTTTCTATTTTTTCCGCGAGCGCCTGTTTGGACGGAAGAACGGTTGGCTGCTGATGGCCTGGCTCCTGATTGACGTCGGGATTTTGGGGACGTTTGCAGCGCCCGCGGGATCGCTGGAAGGATTTATTTACACCACGACGCCGGTTTGGATGCAAGTGCGCGGCTACCTGGAGATCGTGACACAGGCCGTGTTGCTGTCCGCGCTGCTTTGCTATTGGGTGAATAATTCCGCCAGCAAGTGGCTGAATTGGACGCTCGGCAGCGCGTACGTAATTTGTGTTGGTCTTCCGCTGCTTTCGCTGGTGGCGCCAAAGCGGTAGTGTTGATCGCCGATGCGCGTTGGAAGAACGTCCCTCAGCGGCTGAAGTCCTGATTTTATGCGCCTGTCGCGCCACGATTAGAAGTCGTGCCCTTTTCTAACCGCAGGACTGTACACTGCTGACCTGTGACCTTCATGGCCAGTGACGAGACCCCAGGCGATCGCGCAGCGCTACAGATTTTTGCTCCCACGCTGATCCTGCTGGTGATTGCCCTGCTGATCAATTATGTCGATCGGGGCAACCTGGCGCTGGCTGCGCCCCTGCTGAAGATTGAATGGGGCATGAGCGCATCGCAGCTTGGCTTGCTGCTCTCCGCCTTCTTCTGGACGTACACGGCGCTGCAATTTGTGATGGGGCTGTTTGTCGATCGGTGGGGCGCGAACCGGATGATGGCGTTCGGCTTTCTCGCCTGGTCACTGGCGACGGTACTTACGGGTGCGGCGATGGGATTCGCAACGCTGCTTGGGTTGCGGCTCCTGCTCGGTGTCGGCGAGTCGGTCATGTTTCCTGCAAGCTCGAAGATTCTCGCGGAGCATTTGCCGGAGCACGCCCGCGGTTTTGCGAATGGACTGATGAATGCCGCGATGCGCTGGGGATTGGCGGTTGGGACGCTCGGCGGAGGTCTGCTGATTGCTGCCTACGGCTGGCGGTGGGCTTTTGTTGCGATCGGCGTGGTAAGCATGCTGTGGCTGCCGGCGTGGCGGCGATGGAGAGCGCGGGAGGTGGACAGCGCCGTTGGCCTGGAGGTTGGGGGCGTGCTGGCGTTTGGGGAAATTCTGCGCAAGAGGGCATTCTGGGGCGCGGCTTCAGGGCACTTCTGCGCGAATTACCTAGTTTACTTTCTGATGAGTTGGCTGCCGTACTACCTGGTTCGCGAACGTCATCTGTCGATGGCCGCGATGTCGGTAGCGGCGGGCGCGCTGTGGGTGGTGGATTCGCTCTCTTCGCTGATCACTGGCACGGTCACGGATTTCGGGATTCGACTTGGGGTCAGCCCGACCTTTGCGCGCAAATCGGCCATGGCGATTGGATTCTCGCTTGCTTCTATCTCGCTGGTGGGCTGCGCATTCGCGAGCGAGCGCACGTATCTTGGCTTCCTGATCGCCTGTGCTGTTGGAAGCGGGACTGCCAATGCGGGTACGTTTGCGTTTGCGCAGACGCTTGCTGGACCGAAGGCGGCGGGGAGGTGGGTCGGACTGCAAAACGGCATCGCGAACCTGGCTGGAGTTACGGGTCCGGCGCTATCAGGATTTCTGGTGGACTGGACGGGGCACTTCGCCGCAGCATTTGCGGTGGCGGCGGTGATTACGATGGGCGGGGCGTTTGCGTGGTGCGTGGGGGTAGTGCGGCTGCAGCAGGTAGACTTCAGTTGATCTCATGAGGATGGTGGACTGATGGAAAAGCCCTGCGGAGTTGATCCGCAGGGCATCCGTTGTTCAGTGGCTAAAGCCCGACACTCATTCGGTTGCAGTAGTGGCACGGCTGAAGCCGTGCCCTGAAGCTCATACTTTTCCCGACAAACCATCGGCCCCTTGTTATCGAGTCTTCGCGACTTCCTCTACCGTCACCGGATCGAGGAAGGGCATGCTGGCACGCAGCTGCTTTCCGACGATCTCGATGGGGTGTTTGGCTTCGGCTTCGCGGAAGGCCATGAATTCCTTGCGGCCTGAGTTTTGGTCGGCGAGGAAGCGTTTTGCAAACGCGCCGTTCTGAATCTCGGTGAGGATGGCTTTCATTGCTTTGCGGCTCTCATCGTTGATGACGCGCGGGCCGCTGACGTAGTCGCCCCATTCGGCGGTGTCGGAGATGGAGTAACGCATGTACGCAAGACCGCCGCGATAGATGAGGTCGACGATGAGCTTGAGCTCGTGCAGCACTTCGAAGTAGGCACTCTCGGGCTGATAGCCGGCTTCGACGAGCGTTTCATAGCCCGCCTTGATGAGCGCACTGACGCCGCCGCACAGCACTGCCTGCTCGCCGAAAAGATCGGTCTCGGTCTCTTCTTTGAATGTGGTTTCGAGAACTCCGGCGCGCGTGCAGCCGATGCCCTTGAGATAGCTGAGATTCAGCGCGTGTGCGTTGCCCGTTGCATCCTGATGGATCGCGATCAGCCCTGGTACGCCACCGCCTTCGGTGAAGACTTCGCGCACGCGATGGCCTGGAGCCTTGGGGGCGGCCATGCCCACGTCGATGCCGGCGGCAGGCGAAATGGTTTTGAAGTGGATGTTGAACCCGTGGGCGAAGAGCAGCATTTTGCCGGCAGCGAGATTCGGTCCGATTTCTTCGGCGTAGAGTTTGGCCGCGGTCTGATCGGGAACGAGAACCATGACGACGTCGGCCCACTTTACGACATTGGGAACCGTGTCTACTTCAAGGCCGGCCTTCTGCGCCTTGGCGATGGACTTGGAGGTGGGTGCGAGGCCAACCTTCACCTCGACTCCGGAGTCCTTGAGATTCAGGGCGTGGGCGTGGCCCTGCGAACCGTAACCAATGATGCCTACTTTTTTGGCTTGAATGAGGGATAGGTCGGCGTCGTGATCGTAATAAGTTTTAGCCATGATGATTTTGCTTTTCCTTTTCTTTCGAGATCGGAGATAGACGGTCGCAGATTCAGGACCGGTGGTGATTTTCGTCGTCAGGCCTTCACAAATGTGGTGGTGCCGCGGCGGGTGCGCTCGCGCAACTGACACTCGCGCAACTGGTCGGCGAGAGCTTCCAGATGAGGTACGCCGTAGATTGAAAAGTTCTCAAGCTCCGCGTCGGAAGAAAACAGATGCAGCGACGCGTAGCCGAGAAGGCGGCTGCCAATGGGCTTGCGCAGCTCGAAATGATCGATGCGAAACAGCTCGAGCGACTCCTGTACTTTCGAGAGCATTCCGCGTTCGAATTTAATGCGCTGGGTCGTTATCCGGTAGAAAATGCGCCGGCTCTTCATGAAGTAGACCAAGCAAATCAGAATGCACGCCGCGATAAAGAAGAGACCCAGGTAGAGGAAGTATTCGTTGGATTGTTCGGGAAACTGCTTTGTGATGCCGTATCCTGCAGCCGCGGTTATCGCGGCGACGATGACAAAGGGCGTGAGTTGTCCGAAGGTATAAATCAGCGCGGGATGACCGACAAACAGGTCGCGCTCTGCATCGACCTCTCGCGCGGCGGCGTAGTTGGCGAGGTCGGTATTGCAAAAACGGCACTTGATTGCGGCGGCCTTGATGGTTTCTCCGCAAACCGGGCAGGCTTTGCTATCTGGGTCCATGGTTTAATCCTTCCCGTTGAGAATACCAACGCGGCCTTCCCGTCGTCAGCTGAAACAGCGCCGTCATGCGGGCTCGATGTCGGCGGCTTCATCTACGGTCTCAGTGGAGTCATCCTCCGGCAGCGCCTGCTCATCGAGGCCGTTGCCCATCGCCTTCAAAACGCCCGAAGTATGATGGCCGCGCCGCATCGTCATTTTGCCGCTGCGGCAAATCTCAAGGATGCGGCCATCGTCTTCGCGCAGCACTTCGATAAGGCCTTCGATCTTGCTTTCGACGCCGGTCATCTCGATCATCAGCGACTCCGAGGTCAGGTCGACGATCCGGGCACGGAAGACTTCGACAAGGTCGAATATCTGGGTACGGTTGCGCGGCGATGCGGCAACTTTGATCAGCGCCAGTTCGCGTGTGACGTTGGGTGCTTGCGCGATGTCGTCTACGTCGACGACATTTTCAAGCTTGAAGAGGCTGGCGCGGATGCGATGGCCTGCCTCGGCCGAAGCTTCGCAGACTAGTGTCAGGCGCGATAGCCCCGGGCGCTCGCTACGACCGACGGTGAGCGAGCTGATGTTGATGTTCAACCGGCGAAACAGTGAAGCCACGCGCGTCAGCACGCCGGGCAAATCTTCAACGTATGCGACAAATGTGTGCAACATAAGAGCCTTTCAAGTGAACAGTGGTCAGTGAACAGTGGTCAGTAGAAACCCGCAACTCGAGTGCAATTCGCAGGCGTCTTTTCTGTCCACTGTCCACAGTCCTGATCTCTGTACTGCTACTCGTCGTCTGCGGACTCGACGAGCGGATTTTTGCCGGGGCGGCGGATCATTTCGTGCAGTGCGCTGCCGGCGGGAATCATGGGGTAAACGGAATCTTCCTTTTCAACCAAGAAATTCAGGAGGAACGCGCCCTTGGCTTCGCGGGCCTGCTTTACGGCTTCGGCAAGTTCTGTGCGGGTTGTGACGGCGCGGCCTGCAATGCCATGCGCGTCGGCGAGTTTTACAAAGTCGGGACTGACGAGCGGCGTGGCTTCGTAGTTGCTTTCGTAGAAGAATTCCTGCCACTGGCGCACCATGCCGAGGTAGCCATTGTTGATGATAGCGATGTTGATCTTGAGCTTTTCCTGGACGATGGTGGAGAGCTCGGCGGCGGTCATCTGGAAGCCGCCATCGCCGGCGATCACCCACACTTCTTTTTCGGGGCAAGCCATCTTCGCGCCGATTGCGGCGGGCAGCGCGAATCCCATTGTGCCCAGACCGCCCGATGTCACCAGCGAGCGGGGCTTTTCGTGATGGAAGTACTGCGCCTCCCACATCTGGTGTTGCCCCACATCGGTCACCACGATAGCGTCGCCGCCGGTGATGCGCCACAGGTCGTGCATGACGTGCGCCGCGTAAAGATGCCCTGAATCCGGCAGGTTCTTGATGTCGCGAACGGACACAGCGCCCTTGCTCGATTCAATCGTCTTGAGCCACGGTGAACCATCGCGCCCCGCAATGCGCGGGAGCAGTTGCTCCAGTACTTCGCGCAAATCGCCCACGAGCGCAACGTCTACCTTGACGTTCTTGTTGACTTCGGCGGGATCGACTTCGATGTGAATCTTCTTCGCCTTCTGCGCATAGCTGCTCAGGGTGCCTGTTACGCGGTCGTCAAAGCGCATGCCGCAGGCGATCAGCAGGTCTGATTCCTGGATCGCGGTGTTGACCCAGGACTCGCCGTGCATGCCCATCATGCCGAGGTTCAGCGGATGCGAGGCAGGGAAGCAGCCGAGCCCAAGGAGGGTGAGCGCCACGGGAATCTGCGCGCGCTCGGCAAGGGTCTGCACCTGCTCCATCGCGCCCGATTCGGAGACGCCGTGTCCGGCAAGGATTACGGGACGCTTTGCATTCTTAATCAAGTCGGCCGCATGCCTGAGACCGCTCTCTTCAACGCGAAGCATGGGATGCGGGCGATACGGACGCGGCTTGGCTGCTTCGAAGTCAAAGATCGCCGAGCCCTGCTGCGCATCCTTTGTGATGTCGACGAGGACTGGACCGGGGCGTCCACTCTGCGCGATCTGAAATGCGTAGCGGATGGCGTGGGCGATGTCCTCGGTCTTGTTGACGAGAAAATTGTGCTTTGTGACCGGCAGCGTGATGCCTGTGATGTCTACTTCCTGGAACGCATCGGTACCGAGAACCTTGCTGGAGACGTTGCCGGTGATGCACACCATCGGAATGGAATCGAGCATCGCGGTGGCAATGCCGGTGACGAGATTTGTGGCGCCTGGGCCACTGGTCGCCAACGCTACGCCCACGTTGCCGGAAGCGCGCGAATAGCCGTCGGCCATGTGCGCGGCGCCCTGCTCGTGGCGGACGAGAACGTGATGAATGGGAAACTTGCGCAGCGCGTCGTACACCGGCAGGATCGCTCCGCCCGGATAGCCGAAGACTGTCGGTCACACCCTCGCCTACCAATGTGGCCCACACGATTTCTGCGCCGGTGAGGCGCGTCGGCGTGGTGAGGTGGCTCTCAGCGGATTGCGTTTTTCCGTTGCTTCCCATCGTCTTCTCCTTGGCAGCTGTCAGCTCTCAGCTATCAGCTATCAGTTGATGTGTGGTGCTGCGAATCGTTTTCGTTCTCAAGTGCAAATCAGATTCTGAAGTTATAAAAAAGCTGACGGCTGATAGCTGAAAGCGACTTCACGTTGTTGCGCCTTGCGATGCGCTGGTTACGCGATCGACGTACTTGCGGAAGACGCCCGCGGGCCAGCGCAGTGCCGGCGGCTGGAAGTTCTTCAGACGTGCCGCCATTTCTTCTTTGCTGATTTCGACATCGAGCGTGCGTTTCTTGATGTCGAAGGAGATGATGTCGCCCTCGCGGACTGCGGCAATCGGACCGCCAACGAAAGCTTCGGGCGCGACATGTCCGGCGGTGAACCCGCGCGTTGCTCCGCTGAATCGGCCATCGGTGAGGAGGGCAACGGTGTGGCTGAGTTCGGGATGACCGCTGACAGCTGCGGTCACCTGGAGCATCTCGCGCATGCCGGGGCCGCCCTTCGGCCCTTCGTAGCGAATTACGAGCACATCGCCGGGTTTGACTTTGTCGCCCTGCACGGCGGCAAAGCAATCTTCTTCTGAGTCGAAGACACGCGCCGGTCCGCGATGTTCGTAGCGGTCGGCGGCAGCGATTTTCATTACGCAGCCTTCGGGCGCCAGGTTGCCTTTCAGAATCACGAGGCCGCCGGTGGCTTTGATGGGCTGCTCAAAGGTCTTGATGACAACTTGTCCCGGCGTCTCCACAGCGAGCGCCGCTTCTTCCCCGAGGGTGCGTCCGCTGATTGTGAGGGTCGATCCGTCTGCGTGTCCGGCGTCGATGAGGCGTTTCGCGAGCAGGCGCGAACCTCCGGCAGCCTGGAAATGCGAGGCCATGTATTTGCCCGCCGGAACGAGGTCGCAGATGAACGGCGTCTTCTTTGAGATCGTGTCGAAGTCGTCAATCGAAAGCTCGATGCCCATTTCGCGCGCAATGGCAAGCAGGTGCAGCACAGCATTGGTCGAGCCGCCGCTGGCGGCCACGCTGGCGATGGTGTTCATGATCGAAGTCTTGGTAATGATCTGCGAAGGGCGGCGATTCGCGCGCACCGCATCCATCAGCATGCGCCCGGCTTCGCGTGTGGCAGCGTGCTTATCCTTGTCGGTGGCAGGGACACCCGAGAGCTGCATGGGAGAGATGCCCAGCATCTCGCCGCTCATGGCCATGGTGTTCGCGGTGAACTGGCCGCCGCACGCGCCGGCGCCGGGGCAAGCGTTAGCTTCGAGGGCTTCGAGACCGGCAGCGTCGATCTTGCCTGCAGCGTATGCGCCGATGCCTTCGAAGACGTTCTGAATCGTTATATCAATCTTTTCGCCGTTGGGGCCGTTGAGTTTTCCCGGAGCGATCGAACCGCCGTAGAGCATCATGCCTGGGATATCGAGGCGACACAGCGCCATGATGATGCCCGGCATGTTTTTGTCGCATCCGCCGATGCCGACGAGGCCGTCAAAGAGATTGCCGCGCGCGACGAGTTCAATGGAATCGGCGATCACTTCGCGGGAGACGAGCGAAGCCTTCATTCCCTGCGTGCCCATGGTGATGCCGTCGGAGATGGTGATGGTGTTGAATTCCATGGGCGTGCCGCCGGCTTCGCGAATGCCTTGCTTCAGCGCTTCGGCAACTTCGTGCAGATGCACATTGCAGGTGCCGATCTCGGTCCAGGTGTTCGCGATGCCGATGATCGGTTTGTGGAGATCGTCTTTTGCAAATCCTGAGCCACGCAAATAAGAACGCGCCGCGGCGCGGCTTGGGCCCTCCGTCAACGGGATACTTTGTCGCTTGCCTCGATTGTCATTGGCTCTCTTTGATTAGAAGCCTTCAGCTCTCAGCTGTCAGCTTTCAGTTAGTTGGTGATGCAATTAGTTTGTGCAGTTTAGCTCTTGTACAGGCATTCGCAAAAGCTGAAATGATGGCATCTAGGTATTCGCCTTCAGCCATCCTGCTTCGTCGTGTTTCGTTTCAAATTTGTCCAACTCCGCTGCGTGCCGCAGGGTCAGGCCGATGTCGTCGAGGCCTTCGATCAGGCAGAATTTGCGGAATGGATCAACTTCAAAGGATGCTTTGAATCCGCGATCGTCGGTTACGGTCTGATCTTCGAGCGAGACGGTAAGTTTGTAATTCGGAATGTCTTTTGTGTTTTGGAGGAGAGTGGCTACTTCCTGTTCAGTCAGACGCGCGAGGACGATTCCATTTTTTCCCGCATTGGAGAAAAAGATGTCGGCGAAGGTTGGCGCAATGACTACGCGAAAGCCGTAATCGCTGAGCGCCCAGGCTGCATGTTCGCGGCTCGATCCGCAGGCGAAGTTTTTGCCGGCGATCAGGATTTGGGCGCCTTTGTAGCGCGGATCGTTGAGGGGAAAGCTCGGATCGGGATCGCCGGATGCGGTTCGGCGCCAGTCGAAGAATAGAAATTCGCCGTAGCCGGTGCGCTCGATGCGCTTCAAAAACTGCTTGGGAATGATCTGGTCGGTATCGACGTTGGTGCGATCGAGAGGCGCGGCCAGTGCGGTGAGTGTCTTGAACGGTTCCATCAGGCGTTTACCTCCTCACGAGCAACTTCAGATGTGGGCCAATTGCGAATGTCGACGAAGTGTCCGGCGATGGCGGCTGCCGCGGCCATTTCCGGAGAGACGAGGTGGGTGCGGCCGCCGCGTCCCTGGCGGCCTTCGAAGTTGCGGTTGCTGGTGGAAGCGCAGCGCTCGCCGGGCGAGAGAATGTCTGGATTCATGCCGAGGCACATGGAGCATCCCGGCTCGCGCCAGTCGAATCCGGCTTCCTTGAAAATCGTGTCCAGGCCTTCTTTCTCGGCCTGCGCCTTAACCTGTTGCGAACCCGGGACCACCATTGCGCTGACATGATTTGAAACTTTGTGACCGGCCGCGATCTTTGCTGCTGCGCGAAGATCTTCAATGCGCGAATTGGTGCATGAGCCGATGAATACGCGATCGATGGAAACTTCAGAAAGCGGCGTGCCGGGCTTTAATGCCATGTATTCGAGCGCGCGTTCCAGTCCTTTGCGTTCCTGCTCATCCTTTGTCGCAGCCGGGTCCGGGACCGAAGCTGTGATTGGAGCCACCATGCCGGGGCTTGTTCCCCAGCTCACGTAGGGAACCAGCGTTGCTGCATCGATCACCAGTTCGCGATCGAACCTTGCGCCGGGATCGCTGGGCAGCTTGCTCCACTCGCTCACTGCGGTCTCCCAGGCTTCGCCCTTGCGGGGAGAAGCGGCGACCTTCGAGATAGGCGAAGGTAGTTTCATCGGGAGCGATCATGCCTGCGCGCGCGCCGGCCTCGATGCTCATGTTGCAGATGGTCATGCGGCCTTCCATCGAGAGTGCGCGGATTGCCGAGCCGGCATATTCAACCACGCAACCGGTCGCGCCGTCGGTGCCGATTTTGCCGATGATGGCGAGGATGATGTCCTTCGCAGTCACACCATGGGGAAGCTTGCCTTCGACGGCGATGCGAAAGGTCTTCGGCTTGGATTGCGGCAGAGTTTGCGTGGCCAGGACATGCTCCACTTCGCTGGTGCCGATGCCGAAGGCGAGGGCCCCGAAGGCGCCGTGCGTGGACGTGTGCGAGTCGCCGCAGACGATGGTCATGCCGGGCTTGGTAATGCCCAACTCGGGCCCGATCACGTGCACGATGCCTTGTTCGCGGCTGTCCACGTCGTACAGCTCAACGCCGAAGTCTGCGCAGTTCTTGCGGAGCGCGTCGATCTGCGTGGCGGCGATCTGGTCGACGATATGCAGGCGGCCTTCGATGGTCGTGGGCACATTGTGATCCACCGTGGCGATGCAGCGATCGGGGCGGCGGACCTTGCGTCCGGCGAGGCGAAGGCCTTCAAACGCCTGCGGGGACGTGACCTCGTGGAGCAACTGCAGATCGATGTAGAGTCAGCGTGGGTTCGCCTTTCGGCTCAGCTACGACGTGCTGCTGCCAGACTTTTTCGAATAATGTTTTTGGTGCGGTGCTCATCGGTTCCTCGGAATAGGCCTTCAGCTTTCAGCTGTCAGCTTTCAGATCTGTTTCGGTGATCGATGCAGAATCACCACGGTTAAGCAATTCGAGCTCTGTCTGCGCCTGCCACGATAAAGCTGAGAGCTAAGAGCTGACGGCTGAGAGCTGGCTCTTCACCGTTTCGCGGACTTTTGCGCCCATTTCTTTCGTTGACAGCACCGGGAATCCTTGCGGATTTGTACGCGCCAGATCGGGAGTGCGGAAGCCCTGCTCCAACACTTTGCGAACGGACGATTCGATTGCCGCGGCTTCGACTTCAAGGCCGCCGGAGTGGCGCAGAATCAGCGCGGCGGTGAGAATCGCGCCAAGCGGATTTGCGAGTCCCTTGCCGGCGATGTCCGGCGCCGATCCGTGGACCGGTTCATATAGATTGACTTTGCCGCCGATGGTTGCCGAGGGGAGCATGCCGAGCGAGCCGGTGATGACTGCGGACTCGTCGCTGAGAATGTCGCCGAACAAGTTCTCAGTGAGGACGACGTCGTAGTTGCGCGGCTGATTCATGAGGTGCATCGACATGGCGTCGACATACTGGTGCTCGACGGTCACGCCGGGAAACTCTGCGGCTACTTCGTTCACGGTGGCGCGCCATAGCTGCGAAACTTCGAGCACATTGGCCTTGTCGACGCTGGTGAGCTTTTTGCGGCGCTTCGAGGCCAGCTCAAACGCGATGCGTGCTACGCGAACTACTTCGTCGCGGGTGTAGCGCATGGTGTTCAACGCTTCGCCGGTGGTCTTGTTCCATTCGCGGGGCTGGCCGAAGTAGAGGCCGCCGAGCAGTTCGCGGACGAAGAGAATGTCGGCGCCGTCTATGATTTCGGGGCGGAGCGGGACTGTTGACGGCTAGTTCTTTGAATGCGAAGGCGGGGCGAAGGTTGGCGAATCCACCGAGAGCGGCGCGCAACTGCAGCAGGCCTGCTTCGGGACGTTTGTCGGGGGGAAGGGAATTGAATTCGTTGCCACCCACAGCGCCGAGGAGAACGGCATCGAGTGGCGAGTGCCGCATCCAGCGTGTCCTTGGGCAGCGGAGTACCGAATCCTTGATATGGCCACGCCGCCAATCGTAGGCGCTGATTCGAGGCTGAATGTATGCCCGCTAAGTTGCAGCACTTCTTGCAATACATTTTCGGCTTCGAGTGTGACTTCAGGGCCGATGCCGTCGCCGGCGGTGACTAGAATCTTGAGGTGCATTTATCGATATCTTCCCTCGGGGTCAATCGCATCACAAGTCCCCTGATCAATTTGCCGTTTATTGGCAACGAACTGAAGTCGTGCCCTTTGAGAAAGCAGGCTTGCATGGAGAGCATTCTTAGGCAAACTAGAATGAGAGCCATGCCCCCCACAAGACGCCTTCATTGCCTACCGCGAATACAGTCCAGTCCTGAAGAACATAGCCGGCGTGGATAATAGCAATCAATCTAGCTCTGCTACTGGTTCGTGCTTTCGGTCGCGGATCGGGTCGGGCAGGATTCCGATCAGATCCTGGTCGTAGATGTTTTTCTTGCGATCGGCGAGCGCGACGAAGCGGTAGTAGACATGCTGCAACTCTTCGCGCGAGATGGTGTAGCCAAGATGCTCCAGGCGATGCCGCAGCGCCGCGCGGCCGCTGTGCTTGCCCAGCACCAGGTTGGTTTTGGACACACCGACCAGAGACGGCGTCATGATTTCGTAGCACAAGGGATTCGCGAGCATGCCGTGCTGATGGATGCCGGATTCGTGCGCAAAGGCGTTAGCGCCCACGATCGCCTTGTTTGGCGATGGTTTGAAGGTGATGATCTGTCCCAGCACTTCGCTGGTGGGATAAAGCTGGTCGAGCTTGATGTTGGTGGTTACGCCATAAAGCTCGCCACGTACATGCAGCGCAGCGGCAATCTCTTCGAGCGAGGCGTTGCCCGCGCGCTCGCCGATGCCGTTGATGGTGCACTCCACCTGGCGCGCTCCGGCAGTGATGGCTGCCAGCGAATTGGCTGCAGCCAGCCCGAGGTCATCGTGGCAATGCGACGAAAGTATGATGTTCTGGGCATCCACTGCGGGAATGCGCTCACGCACCTCGCGGAACATTTGCCCGTATTCTTCCGGCGTGGAGTAGCCCACCGTATCCGGCATATTGATCGTGGTCGCCCCCGCTTCGATAGCCACGCGCACGATTTCGATCAGGAAGTCGCGATCCGAGCGGGTTGCATCTTCGGGCGAGAATTCAACGTCTTCGACAAAGGTCCGAGCCAGGCGCACCGACTCGGCTGCCTGGTCAAGCGCCTGCTGGCGGCTCATCTTGAGCTTGTACTCAAGGTGCAGATCGCTGGAGGCGAGAAAGACGTGGATGCGCGATCGCTCCGCAAACTGAAGGGCGCGGGCTGCCATCTCAATGTCTTCCTTTTTTGCACGGGCGAGAGAAGCGATGCGCGGCTTGCGCACGGCCTGGGTGATGGTCGCAATAGCTGCGAAGTCGCCCTCGGAGGCCATGGCAAATCCGGCCTCGATGATGTCGACGCCCAGGTCTTCAAGGGCGTGCGCCATGGTGAGTTTTTCCTGCGTGGTCATGCTGCAACCGGGCGACTGCTCGCCATCGCGCAGAGTGGTATCGAAGAATGCAACGTGATTTGAATTGTTCATCGTGTTCACGCCTGCCGGGGAAGACGTTTCCTAACTCTTTTATTTTCTCGCATCCCGGTTATATAACGCAAAGTTATTCTTTTTGGGGAAGCTATTACAATTGCTTATGAACAGTGAAGCAGTGAAGCAGTGAAGCAGTGAAGCAGTGAAGCAGTGAAGCAGTGAAGCAGTGAACAGTGGTCAGTGGTCAGAGTGCAGGGGACAGTGAACAGGGGGCAGTCAACAGAAGGAGCGCGGACCACCGCACATTGCCCGCCACTTTAGCGCCGGAGGCTCGATGGAACTTTCTCAACTCGAAACTTTTCTTGCGGTTGCGGAGGAGCGCAGTTTTTCACGCGCTGCTGTCCGCCTGCACCGCACGCAGCCGGCAGTGAGCCAGGTTATTCGCAAGCTGGAAGCTTCGCTGGGGGAGACGCTGTTTGATCGGGCTTCCCGGGACGGGTCGCTGACCGCGTCGGGGGAATTGCTTCGCGACTATGCTCAGCGATTGCTGGCGCTGCGCCGTGAGGCCTCAAGTGCCCTTGATGAGCTAAAGAGCCTGGGGCGTGGACGGCTGCAACTGGCCGCCAACGAATACACCTGCATGTACCTGCTTCCAGCGATTGACGAGTTTCGCCGCAAGTATCCCGAGATTGGCATCTCGGTACACCGTATGTTGGCTAGCCGCATTGCCGAGGAGTTGAATCTTCGGACGTTTGAGATCGGGGTGACGTCCTTTCGTCTCGACCCCGAAAAATTCCGCACTATCGCCGTCTATAACGACAGTCTGGCGTTTGTCGTGAGTCCGAAGCATCGTCTCGCCAAGGCGGCCCGCGTTTCAATCAACGACCTGGGAAAGGAGAACTTTATTGCACATAACGTTACGTCGCCGCTTCGCCGCAAGGTCATCGAGGCGTTCCAGCGGTTCCGCACGCCGTTGAACATGGGCATCGATCTGCCCACCATCGAGGCCATCAAGCGATTTGTCGCCATGGGCAATGGGGTAGCGCTTGTCCCGCACCTCACCATCGCCCACGAACTCGATGCCGGCGAGCTTGTCCGCGTCACCGTGGACGAGCTTGAATTCAAACGCGTGCTGCGGCTGGTGCATCGCCGGCAGGCGTCGCTCTCCTACGCCGGCCAAGCTTTTTTGCGCACCGTGCGCGACCTGGCGCAGCAGCACGGGCCGCCTTACTACTACCATGTTGAGCGAGCGGGATGAGAAAAGCAGGGATCAGGGAACAGAGACTAGGGACGCAGGGACATAGGGACCGAGGGATTCAGGGACGAGAGGAACAGGGGGATGGAGAATTGAGGAGAACGCATCGCAGCGCGACTATTGGTGTCCATTCGGGGGCCGATGCGTCTATTGACTTAGATCATTCCGAGTCAGCCGCTTCCGTCTGCAACCCGTTCTGGCCATTTACAATGCTGAGAGCGGTGCGTGGGGGAATCCGGCGTGCCCTAATCAACAACCTGGTTGCCAGCCGGACGGTTGAGCAGTCGTGAGGTTCTAGACCGAATGAAGAAGATCGCCCTTATTACCTTTCTGCTGGCCGTGTGCGTAGCAGCGGGCCGCGCTCAGGAGAGCCGGCAGGATATCAGCCTCAGTGGAACCGCCCTGATTGAGCCCTTTGTCGCTTCATCTACCGACGTTCAGGTTCACTCGACCACAGCTTTTGGTGCATTGCTTAGCTACCGCTTTATGCTGACTCCCAACAGCGCGCTCGAGGCCAATTATGGAATCACATACCAGAATCGGTTTACCTACTACACTAATCCGAACCATGTTCCAATACTGGCGCGCACCCAGGAGGTCTCGGCCGCGTATGTGCGCAGCTTCACTTTCAAGAAGTTCAATCCATTTGTTGAAGCAGGGCCCGGGGTAATGATTTTTCTGCCTATCCGCAATTCTGGAACAGGTTCGATTGATGCGAAGCAGCAGACGGACATCGGCGGACTCTACGGAGCAGGCATCGCTTACGAGATCAGCCCCAGCTTCGATATCCGCGCGGAGTATCGTGGATTTGTGACCAAGGTGCCCAACTTCGGCGAAGGCGGAGGAGGGGTTTTCAATCTGAGCACCAACAAGTGGTTCAATATCTACAACCCAACGATTGGTGTGGCCTACCACTTCTAAGGAAGCAGGGAACAGGGAGTAAAGAGCCAGTACAACGGCTCAACTCCATACTGTCGGAATTTGAAATTCGATGAATGCAAAGAGGGGGATGGCAGCCGCCATCCCCCTCTTGCTGCGGCAGGAAGACTCGAATCGTGCAAGACGAAGTTTGTTATTCCCGATTTCTTGTGCCTTGTATTTTTCCCGCCTCGCGGTACCGTCCCAGTTCCTTCACCATTGCACAATGGGGTGTCAGTGCTGCAATTGCCTGGGAGCCCTCTTCCGACGAGCGCAACTGGCAGTCGACGTAAAAGACGTACTCCCAGGGCTTTCCCTGGACGGGCCGCGATTCGATCTTGGTCAAATTCGTTCCAGTAGCAGAGAGCGCGTTGAGAGCAGTCACCAGCGATCCGGGCCGATTTTCCACGGAGAAGGCAATGCTGGTCTTGTTGGCATCGGCATCGAACCAGGCTTCCCGGGCGCGCCGCACCAGAAAGAACCGCGTGAAGTTTTCAGGATTATCTTCGATGTTCGCCTTCAGAATCTGCGCGCCATAGTACCTGGCAGCAGCTTCGCTTGCGATGGCTGCCGCATGCCGGTCGCGCAATTCGACGAGTTGCTTGACACTTCCGGCGGTATCGTAAAAGGCAAACGATTCCATCCTGGGATGAGCGGCGAGAAAGCGCCTGCACTGGGCCAGCGCTACAGGATGCGAAAACACGCGGTCAATGTCGTCGAGCGTTGAGGCGATCCCAATCAGGTTATGCCGGATGCGCAGTTGCGATTCGCGCACTACGGTGACCTCATGCTGCAGAAGGAGGTCGAAGTGCTCCAGCACGGAACCTGCAAGGCTGTTTTCAATCGGAATAACTGCGCCGTCAACGGAGCCTTCGGTCAGCGCGTTAAACACATCAGCCGAGATGGTGCATGGCACAATTACAGCATCCGGCAACATCGCCAGCGTGGCTTCGTGACTGAACGAGCCCGGTTCCCCCTGGATGGCAATTTTCATTCCGGTGTCGGCTTCGCTTTCTTGTGTGCTAGTGGTTCGTGTGGCAACCGGCAATTGCGCAGAGTGCTTTCTCGCACCATACCACAGCTCCACAGCGGCCTTTTGTGACTTATTGATTGCCATGGCGGACCTATCTTCGCAGCCAGATATCGGCGGCTACGAAAAGGAGGAAGACCGTGGCGATGACGCCGTTCATGGTGAAAAAGGCGGCATTCAGACGCCGCATGTCGTTCGGCGAAACAAGCGAGTGCTCATAGGCCAGCAGCAGGCTAGCCGCGACAATGCCCAACCAGCCCGCGATGCCGAAGCTGAACAAATAAGCGAACCAGATGAGCAGTCCCAGCATGGCGAGGTGCATGGCGCGCGCAACCCGGAAAGCGGCCGGAACGCCCATGGCCTGCGGAACGCTGTGCAGTCCCGCCTGCCGATCGTGCTCGAAATCCTGGCAGGCATACAGCACATCGAATCCGCCCACCCAGAGCATCACAGCGGCCGTAAGCACGACGATGCGCGGATCGAGGCTGCCGCGCACAGCAATCCAAGCCGCTGAGGGCGCCAGCCCCAGGGCCAGGCCGAGCACGAGGTGGGACCACCGTGTGACGCGCTTCATGTAGCTGTAACCGAGCAAGACGAGGAGGACCAGTGGCGCCAGATACAGGGTCAGCCGGTTCAATTCGGCCGAGGCAAGCACAAAACCCAGCCCCATCAATACGGTGAACCCGGCCACGAACTGCCGGGAAAGCAGTCCTGCGGGGATGGCCCGGCTCTGTGTCCTGGGATTGGCCGCATCGAGGTCCGCGTCGACCCAGCGATTGAAGGCCATTGCACAGGAACGTGCTGTCACCATGGCGACGAGGATCCACGCCAGCGTGCGCCAGCCGGGTGTTCCGTGGCTTGCCAGAAGCACCGCAGTCAGCGCGAAGGGCAAGGCGAAGATCGAGTGTTCCCACTTAATCATCTCCAGCGTTGTGCGGGTTTTCGCGGCCAAACCCATCGTGTGCGGCTCCATCTTCAGTGTAATGGAGCGCACGGTGCCTACCGGATTGTCTGACTCATGAGAAGAGGAAGTGATTTACTGGGAATCGCGGCGGTCTACGGACGCGCAGATATGGTCCGGCTGTGCGGCACAGTGCGGCATTTGCCGAAGCATGAGCGGTTAAAAGAATTGTCGGGATCTAAGCTTCGGCTGCTTCGATATTCGCCACCAGAGGGAGCACGGTGTCGACCTTCGTGACTTTGAAAAGGTCCATGACGCGGCTGTTTGCTCCGACGACTACGAACTTTACGCCGCGGGTCTGGCAGCGAACATAGGTATTCATTACGAGACCCATGCCAGCCGAATCCATGTAGGGAACGGCAGTCAGATCGATCACGGTCATGGGAGGGGGCTCAGAACCGCGAAGTTCACTCTGGAGCTCGAACAGGTTGCGCAACGTGAGTGGTCCAGACAGACAGAATACCCGTGTCCCGGGATTCTTCCCTTCTTTGCGATCGATGGTCAGCGGGCCGTCGTTCAACATAGCCAGTCAAGTGTAAGGAATGGAAGGTACTGTTTGATTACAATTCTGTAAATGTCGCATGAGGGCAGACTCCGAGTCCAGTAAAAACATTGAGGGCCTCGCCACTCTTGCAGTGGGAATGGCAGAGGCGCTCAATATTCAGCTTGCCTCGAGGCAGGGCTCACGCGGGCTCCGGCGCCGCTCGCTGTAGATGACGACAGGTTTGTCCGGTGCTCTGCTATTGGGGCTTTTCGCTCTCGCTCGGCTGGCCCGCGACCTGGAGATAATTCTTGACGCTGAAGACGCCGGGCACAGAGTTGGCGCGAAGGTAGGCTGTGTCCTTGTCGGCCTTTGAATCGACCACTCCGTACAATTCGACGTGGCCGTTTTGCACGGAGATGCGAATTGGCTTGGCGGGGTCGATGGCGTATTTGTTCAGGGTTGGATAGCCGTAGATGGCGCGAGCCACAGCGAAGCGAGTCTGGTCGTCCATGAGCGAGGTGGGATCGACCTCGATATCATCCACGACATCTTTCACGCCGGGGTAAGTGGAAACGAGCGCCACCGCCGAATCCTTGTCGACGTCGGTGCGTGCGTGGCCACCAAGCGTCACAACGCCATTCTCGACGCCCACTGAGATTGAGTTGAAGGCATTGCCGTAACCTACGCGATCGTAGGCCAGTTTCTCCAGTAATTTTGCTTTCAGGTCGTTGTCAGAGGGGCTCGGGCCGGAGACCTCGATTTCGTTGCGCACCGCTGTCACGCCCTTCGCCTTGCGCACGCGATTGCCTGCATCCCGCTTGTACTCGTAGAGGCTCACGTGACCGGTCAACGTGGCGATTCCATTGTCGACGGAGACTTTGACATCCTTAAATTGGGACTTGTTTAGCTTTGCCTGGGCATCGCCGGCAGCGTCCTGCCCCACGCCGATCGCAACACCGGGAGCAGCATAGCTCGCAGGTGGAAGTGCAAAGACGCCGATGGCGATGGCAGCCGCTATCAATGCGGCGGGGAGAGTGGATATTGTTGCTTTCATGCTCGTGCTCCTTGTGACATTTTCACGGATGCTTACAGTTCTCGACTTCACGGTAGTCGGGCGAGGCGAGAGCCTTTCCGCTTGCTTTAGACACAGATGCGGAAGGAAAGTTATACGGCCATGTGTTTGGAAAGTATTTAACGAAGTTCGGATATGGCAGGCGCCTTTAAGAGGTTTTCGGAGGGTAGTTTTCACAGTATCAGGAAAGCAGAGGCGTTCGTTTCAGCCAGAATTAAAGGTTCGCCGGGACACTATTTGAAGCGCCGCGTCGCTTTGACCACCATGGAGAAAACGCCGGATTCGTCACGCGCGACGAGCAGCGATACGTGCCGATTGATGGCGATCTCCGCCTGCAGCAACTGCTGCGCCGTGGTGTCCACATCGGTTGCATAGGTCAGGGTGAGGTTCTTTCCGAGCTGCTCCTCTACCGTGATGCGCGTTGTGGAGTTGCCCAGCACGCCGAGGTAATTTGGATCGACCTTCACCGATCCGGCGCCGAACAGCTTCTGCACGCGGCTGCTTACGGTTGCATTCAGCGCACCGCCCAGCAGGGCATCGGTCGCCGGGTTGGTTGCGATCTGCTCCTGCTGTTGCGTGTAAAGCCGCTGCTGATCCTGGGTTCGTCCGAGTGCGAGCAGAGCCATCACGTCGGCTTCGGGGAGCGGCGGATCGCTACGCAACGTCACCGCCGTCTGATTGACGGACCCATGCATCCCCAGTGTTATGTCGTAATCCTCGACGCGCGCTGTGGCGTTGAGGTCAATCAGCGGCTCGATACGGACAGGATTGGTGAACGTGATTTCGCCGCGCTGCAGTTCGTAGCGCGTGCCTGCGATTGTGGCGCTGCCCTCAGTAATCGAGATCCGACCCAACAGCGAGGGGGTGGCGATGGTGCCGCGGAGGCGCAGATCCACGTCGCCTGCCAGCTTGGCGTAGGCGTTCTGGAAGTTCAGCTGAGGAGAAGACTGGATACGGACGTCAAGCCGGATGTGGTTTGAAGGCGCATTCTGGGGCGCGATGGGCTGCGATTTTCCAGCTTGCGCCGCCAGTGCTACAAAGTCCAACTCAGGACTCACGGTGAAACGGGTGATCATCAGGTTGCCGCTGAGCAGCAGATTGCTTTGCGTTCCCTGCAGCTGCAGGTTGATGTCTGCCGCAGAACTCACACCCTGCGGATAGCGGATGCGGATCGACTTGCCTTTCAGGGCCAGGTCTGCGTAGATGCCGTGCTGGTAGGAGAGATATCCGGATACGCTCAACAGGCCACCACCACTCATCGCTGTCAGCGACTTCACCTCCAGCCGGTTTTGGTTGAACACGAGGGTTCCGTGTAACTGGCTGAGACTGTTGGGCAGGTCTTCGAGGGCCAGCGAAGCATTCTGAAAATCAATCTGCCCGGACAAACCTGGATTTTCAAGCGGCCCATGCGCTTCCACACGAAACGTCGTCGTGCCGCGCGCGGTCAGGTCGGGATCGACCGTTTCGGCCAGCTTGAGATTGATGGTTCCATTCGCGGCAACGTCCAATTGCCGTTTTCCGGTAAGGCTCAGAGCTCCCTGCACACGCATGTCAGTTTCTTCGCCGGTTACGTGCAACGGGTCGAGGGTAATCTTCGAATCGCCCATACTGGCGTGGAGTCCACCGTCGCTTTGCAGGCGCACGCCTGCAATGGTTACGGCGAGCTCTTGAATGCGTGCTTCTCCCCGCATATCGGCTGGATGCGCCAGAGGGCCTTGCACGGTGACGGTACCTTGCAGATTCGATTCGCCCGTCAATCCGTTGATATGCGCCATTTCCAGGAGGGCACCGATGTCGAATTTCGCAAAATTCAAAGTGGCCTGGGTCTGGTTGTCGCCATGCAGAACTGTCTGTCCATGAGCGGTGAGTTCGGCCGTTTGCAGGCGCGAAGTTAAATTCCAGGTGAGTGCGTGGTCTGCCGTGTGCGCCTCGGCATTCAATTCTCCAAAGCGCTCGGCGCCAATTGCTAAATTGGCGAGGGTTGCCGTTCCGTTGAGCTGGGGATCCTCGAAGGTTCCCGACCCGGCCAGAGAAAACGCGAGGCTGCCAGACATTTGGGAGGCGGCATTGCGCAGCTTGTCGATCTTTGCAATATCGATTCCAGTTCCATGTGCGTCTACCTGGAACTGCTTCGATCGAAAATCGTAAGTGCCCGAGCCCGTGACTGTACCCGCTGCATTGTTTATCGTCACCGTGGAGAGTTGGACCGCCTGGCCCACGATCTTCCCTTGTGCACGGGCCCGGGTCAGCTGCTCGCCAAACATAGTCCCGTTGTCGAGCTGCACCCAGCCGTTTCCATTGAGCGCGTCGATCGGTCCGTCCACCGCCATTTGCGCGCTCAGGAGTCCCGTGAGTGGAAGCTTCTCCGTCAACAGTGGCGCCAGGTCGTCGGCATTTACAGAACTCTGGAGCACGTTTGCGCGCAGCAGCGAGTGGGCGTCAAACAAAGGCTTGCCGGGAGCCTTCGGCGAGGGCGCGCCCGTGGCCGTCAGGGTGCCATCCACGCTAATCGAGGCATTTCCATGGCGAAGCTGTCCCCGCTCAATCATGATGCGGGATGCCGAATAATTTCCCGATGCATCGAGCGAATCCCAGCCTATGAGGCGCGGCTGGGTCGAGCCGTTGGCCGGCGGCAGTTCGATCGACAGATTTGTTGCCTGGAGCTCTCCCGCCAGGTGGGGATCGACCAGCGACCCGGCCCATGATCCTTTGAAGTCGGCCTGTCCATCGAGATCTACAGGCAGCGCCGAGGTACCGCTTTTTCCATCCCGCGTCAATCCGAGATCGCGGAAGAGCGTATCGAAGTCATCCAGGTCGTGGGAGTGAACCTCAATCGCGATTCCCGTCGGGCTGGTCATCGGGAACACGCCGAGCTGCCCGTGCGCGCTTACCTGGCTGGCCGGCAGATTCACCTGCAGGGTTCGCAGATCGACGGCTCCATTCCGCTGGGTGTAGGTTGCGTCGATCACTCCGCTGGTTGGCGCCTCTCCGGCAACGCTGCGAGCCGACGGACTCAACTTGAGATTTGCTAAAACCGCCAGCGTGTTCTCGTCACCGTTGCTCCACACCGCATTGGTCTGGCCGTTGAGGCGCGCGTCCATCCCCAGCCGCTGAAACGGCGGTTCGCTTACGATATCGAGCACCGTGTCGAGCGCGACGTCTCTGAAGTAGGCGTTCACTTTCCCGTTGGTATGCAGGTCGGTGTCTATCTTTACCGTTACCGGCGCTTTGATTTGTTCGTGGCTGCGGCCCTTCTTCTCGTGCTTCGGCGGCTCGGCAGCCTGCACCACCGGAGTGCCTGCCAGAGGCGGTATCCAATGATCGAGCAATACCTCGCCCTCAAGCTGTCCTCCGCCTTTCAATCGTGCTGTCACCTTTGTAATCTGCAGTCGCAGCGCATCCGCGTGCACATGCGCGTCGAGTCCAACGCCGCGCGCCACCACACCGGGGGCGATGTACGAAGCGTTGTCGGCATGCACTGTTCCGTCAATGCGAAACTCGCCCTCCTGGCCTGCGGCCGCCAGGTTCAGCTTTGCGATGCCTTCCGGCGTAGACGGAAATCCCAGCGCCGGCTCCATCAGCTTCAAGTCCAGTTCGCCTTGTACGGTCGCCTTCCAGCGTGGGCGGCTGAAGTCATCGAGTTCGCCGGCAACATTCAGCACGCGATCCGCTGATCCCTTGCTGTGGGCCGTCAATTGGAGCGAGCGCAGATATGCGGCATTGTGTGTGAAGTCGACCGATGCCTGTGCAAACCCCTCCACCGGCGGTGCGTCTGGATGTGCTGTCGTTCCGCGCAGCAAGCGTATGTCGCGCACCCCAGCATCCAGGTGATAGCTCTCCTGCCGGATCCCATTGCCTGAGACGTATTTCAGCAAAAGCGAAACGTCATTCGCTTCAAAGTCCACCGGAATATGCCGGTTCTGAAAGTCGTTTGCGTCGGCACGATTGTCATAGTCGAATGCGCCGTGGTTCACCGCAACGTGATTTGCCTGGAGGTCAAAGAGCGTGTCGAGCGGACGCATCTCTGTCTTTTTGCGCGGCTCAGGCTGATTGGTTGTCCCGTCCGGATAAACGATCAGGTGAATCTGCGGCCGTTCGAGTTCAAGGTCGCGCATCAGAACCCGCGGGCTGAAGAAGCCCAGCACATCAATATCGACTTTCAGAGCATCCAGTTGGGCGTACGGAACTTCGCCCGGCCCTTCGCGACCGTGCAGAACAAACCTGTCAGCCTCAGCTTGTAGTTTCAGCAGATTCCAGTGGAACGAACCAATCTCTGCCCGGCCGCCGGTCGCCGCGTCAATTCGCGCAATCAGTCGCTTGCGCATGATGTTTTCAAACGACGAAGAGCTGACCCAGAAGTACGTTCCCACCACGACCACGATGAGGAGAAGTGCGAGGCCGGCGCCCACCCGCAACACGTGGCGCACATAGCGCCGATGCCAGGCGAGCTGCCGCTCATGGTTCTCCTGGGGAGAATCAGGCGGTGGCGAAGGGATCCGGTTGGTGTCGCTCATTCCTTCGTGGCTCCTGTATCCGCGGCTGCGTCGGCGGTTTCGAGTTTCGGATCGAGCACTTCTATCTGACCCTGTTTGCGCAAATTTGAAAGCCAGTTGTCGAACAGCACGTTGACGTGCTGTTGCAGGAGGATTTCCTCGACCCGCGACGACACCTGCTGCAGGGGTGGGGGCGTCTCGCCGGGCGGATACTGTGGAAGGAGCGTGCCGGTGTAGTACGTCTCAATTTCTTCGGGCGTAATGCGAATGCCCTGGCGAAAGCGCAACTCGATGAAATTCAGAATTTCGATCCGGTGGCGCATGTAGTTCTCAACTTCCGCCGGCGTCAATTCATGATGGGCCAGAAAAGCCTTCCAGCCCGCGTCGGTCTTGCAATTCGCCCGAAGGCATGCCGGCAGTTCGGTGCGAATCTCCTCGATCCGCGCTGCAACCTCTTCCGGCTTCGGTTTCGTGGCTTCCAAGTCGTCCTGCTGAATTTGTTGCTGAATCAAGGTCTGGCTGATGAGGCGCTCGAGCGCCTCCTGCTGTGTCATCTTCTCTTTTAGATTGGCGCTGGGATCGAGCACCGACAGCTGCATTTCGTCTTCTATATCGCTCTCGAGAAGGGCCTGCCTGTTAACCACCGCAACCACGCGATCGAGGAGGACCGGCTTCGAGGAATCCCCGCTTGTGCCGCTCGCCTGTTCTCCCGCGGAAGGAAGCGCACCGAGTATCGCAGCGATGCAAATCCATTGTGTGGTCCGGCGGGCGATTTCGATGCGTGTTGTCTTCTGTGTGGTCATCAGAACGTCTGTCCAAGGCTGAAGAAGAAGTTGAAGTGTGCGGCCTCGCCCACATGCTGATTTGCGTAGATATCCGACTGCGAGTAGTTCACGTTGATGGGATAGATGGGGGGATTCAGGTTATAGCTGAAGTCCAGTCTTATCGGTCCGACCGGCGTATGGTAGCGCATACCCAAGCCCGCTGCATGCGAAAAGTAATTGAAACTGCACTGCCCGAGCTGCCCAGTCGATGTTACGGGCCCGGTCGGGCTTGGGGGCGTCGGCGGATTGGTGCTGTAGTCCGGCGGCGTGGTCACCTTGCACGCATCGCGATTGGGCTGTTGAACGCGAAGCGCGCTTGCCCAGGCATCGCCGGCGTTCGTGAAGACGTTGCCCATGTCGTGAAAGAGCACAAAGCTTACCGTGTCGCCGAAGAAGGGAAGCATCGGCGGGGGAAGTCGCAATTCCGTACTGTTCACGAGCGCGCCCGCGCCGCCAATTGGAAATCCCGTTTCCGGGTCGCGCGGGCCGGCGGCGTTGATCGGAAATCCGCGATGCGAGGTGGGACCGCCTGCATAAAGTCGCTCCGGCAGTGGAATCAGCGAATCAGAAGGCGATCCGTAAGCGCGCTCCTGACCGTACCTGGTGTTTCGCGCGAGTACGAGGCGACCCTTGTCAAATCCGTAGTAGCTTGAATTAGAAACATCGAGGCGGTTGAACTCGGCCTGCGCGCCGAAGGTTTGATTTGAAAAGAAGTCCTGAAAGCTCGTGTAGGTTCCGCGGCGCGAATCAAGAGCTGAATCGCGCGTGTCGCGAATCCACGTAAGGCTTGGTCCGGCCACGCGCACCGCCGTCGATAGCGCCGAAATCTCGCTTGGCCCAACCTGCAGGCTTTCGGGCGCCACTTTCACACGCCTGAAGTCAAACTCATAGACGAAGGTATTCGCTTTCGAAAAGCGCGATCCCGGCTGGGTGAAGTGCTGGGTCCAGCGCACGCCCGTCTCCAGTTTGGACGCAACGTATGTGGTTACGTTCTGGCTGCTTGCGTAGCCGCCCGAATACGTGAATCCAAGATCGCGATTGCCGAGGAAGTGCGGACTCTGAAACAGGAAGTTGATATTCTGTTCCAGCAACCCGTACGTCCCTTGAATCGAGGCGGACTGTTCGCGCCCAAAGAGATTGTTGCGGGTTATGGCGCCGAGAACCCGGGGGCTGATCCCGGTCTTTCCATTTGGACTGCAGGGTTGCCCGGTGGTTGCGATGCCACGGCAGTTGTTCTGCGGCGTTCCGGTCTGGGCTTCGAATCCGAGACCATAGGTGAGGGTCCAGCGGCGCGCCTCGGTGGTCTGCACCAACACGATTTTGTAGGGTTCGGAGCCGGTTGGATTTTCGATGGCCGTATTCACTTCATTGAACAACGCGAACTCGTACAGATTGCGCTGCATCTGCGCCAGGGCTGTCTGATTGAGAGGGTCGCCGGGGTGCAGCGTAATCGCCTTCGCAATCGTGTCAGGCCGGGTGAAATGCAGGCCCGATATGAGGACCTTGCGGACAAAGATCTGCTGTCCCTGATGGATAAGAAAGGTTACGTCCACCTTCGTCGGGTCCTTCACTTCGGTTTGCTCGTTTACATCGACCTGCGCCTGATCGAATCCGCGGCTGAGGTAGTCAGTCAGGAGGGCGTCCCGGTCGCCGGCGAGGTTCTGCGGCGAAAGCAACTGTCCCGGCGCGGTATTCATCAGGGCGAGCAGTTTGGTTTGATCGGATTTTTCGACTCCGTCGAGAAGCAATTCACCGACGCGTTGCTGCTGTCCTTCGTCGATGTGGTAGATGACGGCGATCGGCTCCGTCGGGTTACGCACCGAGCCGGGAGCCGCCGTGGTTGTCTCCACACCCCCGCTGACCGTCTCCGGCGTTACCTTCACTTTGGAGAATCCGTTGTTCTGGTAAACGGCCTCCAGCGCGCTCACATCCGTTGCAACCAGGGCCTGGCTGTAGGCGCCATGCCGATCGAGGTGATCGGCCGCGTGCACGCTCAACAACGCTTCAAGCGTCGCGGCGTCGAAGTAGTGATTGCCGTCCACGGACACCTCGCTGACACGCCTGCGCGAGCCCAACGCCACCGTATATGTGATGGAAACGATGGTGCCTTCGGGATTCTGTTCGGTATGGTCCACCTTCACGTCAAAGTAACCGAGCCGCTGGAAGTAATCGCGCAGGCGGCGATTGCCCTCGTTCAGGAGATCTTCGTCGACCGTACCTTCCTCAAAAACGGGAACGAGCCGCTTGAGCCTATCGCCACCGATCTTGGCTCCTTCCACGCTCACCTTGACTACGGGGCCGCGGTTGGCTGAGAACGTGAAATCGGATCGCTTCGCTGCGGGGACGTACACCTCTGACTCCAGTTTGACGTCGGCCTCCAGGCGGTCTTCCTTCTGGTAGTGCTTGAGTATGCCGCTGAGAGCGCGACTATCTGTATCGTGGTCGATCTTCGTTCCCACTTTCAGATGTGCATCATGACGGAACTGAGACTCGGTGAGGCCGGAATCGCCCGAAACCTTTACGCCTCCAACGCGGGCCTGAACTCCCGAAGTCACAGCAAACGCAATATCCACCAGTTGCTCTATCGCATGACGGGTAAGCGTGTAGGTGATCATCGGCTCGTTGAAGCCGTTATCGGCGAGCGCCTGGCGCATCCGCCCGAGGGCCGCGTCGAGGCGCGCCTGGGTAAACCGCGTGCCGGCCGTGAGCCGGCTTGCTGCCTGCAGTTGCGCGTTAATGGTTGCGCCTTTGGCACCATCCACGCTGACCGTTCCAATGAATTCCCGAGGCGCGCCCCGGAAGACGAGCCGCACGCCGTCGTCCATCTTTGCCGCATCCACCTCAATGGTGTTGAAGAGTCCCGTCTGAAACAGAGCGCGCAGGCTGCTTGCTACATTTTCGCGGTTGAGGGGAGTTCCGACGGCTTGCGGCAAATGCCCTGACAGTGGCTGCAGCCTGTCGGCTGGAACTCCTTCAAAGGCGATTTCGCGAACCGGCAATCCTTGCAAATTGGCAATTGGGTCGGAGTTGACGGCATCCCGGGGCAGCGAAGCGGCCGAACCATGGGAGTCAACAGCGCTTCCCTTCGAACTCTCGATGGAAATGTTTCCGGCGTAGTAGTGGGCTGTCTGGGGCCAGCAATTAATTGCACTCACCAACGCAGGCAGGAGACAAGCCGACAGGAATCGCTGCTTGAGTTTCAAACCGAGATGCCAAGCAGGCGTTGCCTTACGCACTATTTCTCCCAGAATTTAGCCTTATAGACCCACACTGGCCCGATTGGTTGCATCTAACGCATTAACTTGAGAGCCTAATCGGTTCCTTCTTGCCGCAGCTCAAGGTATTTCACCGCTGCACCTTATACTAACGAGGAAAGAAGCTTGGCGCAGCATCAGACAATTCTTACTGCTACCGATACCCCTCCCCAAAGGAAGCGCATGCCACGTTCCAGGTTTCAAAAGCAGACGCCCGAAGCCCCCGCGCCCGATTCCACTCAAGAAAAGGGAAATGCGGTTCAGGTGGGCGAGCCTGCATCCGAGACGACTCCCTCAGCTCCGCAACTCTCTCCCGATGCCGAAATTCTCGTCCGGGCTCAGGCGGGCGATCACCACGCTTTTGCCCATCTCTACTCGCTCCATAAGAGGCGCATTTACTCGCTATGTCTTCGCATGGTCGGCAATGTAGCCGAAGCGGAGGACCTTACGCAGGAGGCCTTCCTTCAGCTTCATCGCAAGATTGCGACCTTCCGCGGCGACTCTGCTTTTTCGACCTGGCTGCATCGTTTGTCGATCAACGTTGTGCTGATGCACCTGCGCAAGAAAGGTCTCCCGCTGATGTCACTGGATGAAGCGATGGAGCCCTCTTATGACGACGGTCCCGGTCGCAGCTTCGGAGCGCCGGACCTTTCTCTTACCGGCTCGATCGACCGTCTGGCGCTCGAACGCGCGGTTGCGGCTTTACCAGCCGGTTACCGCCTCATCTTTGTACTTCACGACGTGGAGGGCTTTGAGCATAATGAGATAGCCGCCATGCTTGATTGTTCTGTTGGAAATAGCAAGTCCCAGCTTCACAAGGCCAGGCTCAAACTGCGCGATGCGCTTCGTCTCTCGATCCGGAAGGGGGACCGGCGATGATCGATCCCAAGAACATGGGCTGTCAGGAATTCCGTGCTCAATTGTCCGACCTGGTCGGGTCCGGGGCAGTCGTCGAGAATCACCCGCACATCCAGGACTGCGAAATCTGCCGCGAGTTGTACGAGCAACTCAAGGCCATCGCCGATGCAGCCAAGCAGTTGTTTCCCGATCAGGAACCGGAAGATCACCTCTGGGAGCGCATCGAAACCGCCATCAAAAAAGAAGACGGGTTCACCGAGGTCAAATAATCCAGCAACCCAGCTGAGGAATGTGGATAATTAGGGCGCAGTTTCGCGTAGCCGTGCGGCGCCACCCTACCGGCGTTCTGATCTTCGCGCGGATGATCCGATTGGGGAGTCCGCTGTTGACTTCAGGCTGGGCTTGAGCCCATAGGGGTAGCCACAATGGCCGAATTCGCGTTTCCTGCCAGCCCTCATTCATCCATCCTTCTGAGAAATCTCCGCTTTTGTACGAGAAACGCACCGCTCGCATTCAGCCCAGCTCCATTCCTGCCGATGAACCTAGTGGATCGCGCCGCCGTGGAAGCGGGCAACCGGGTGCGATGGAACCCGAGCGAGATGAACAACGTAACCCTCATCAGCCAGCGGAGCGCCGGAAGGATTTCGAGACCATGTCATTCTTGAAACTTTTAATGCTCTGTGTTGTCTAATAAGGAAAGTTGATAAGAGGACACTCAATGCCAAGTCAGCCTTCCATTCTGCCCCCGGAAAACCCCCAGAAGAAAGCAAATTCTGGGCCTAAACGCATCCCGATTCTGCCTGTTCGCGATACCGTGCTGTTCCCACATGCTGTTCTGCCGCTTACGGTTGGCCGCGAGAGCTCCATCCAGTTGATCGAATCGCTGGGGGAAGAGCGGTCCATCGTGGTTGCAGCCCAGCTTGATCCGCGCCTTGACGCGCCCAAGCCGAGCGATCTGCACGATGTAGGCACTTTAGCTACGGTGCACAAGGTTGTGCGCATGCCCAACCAGAGCCGTTTCGTGTTTACCGAAGGCGTCGAGCGCGTCCGTCTGCTCCGCTTCGTCCAGACCGAGCCCTTCATGATTGCCGAGATCGAGACGGTTGAAGACGTCGAGGCTCAAAACACGTCTTCGGTGGAGGCCCTGGTCCGGAATGTTGTTGGCCAGTTCCAGCAGATTGTCTCAGAATCGGCCACACTTTCAGACGAATTGCGCACCATTGCCGGCAATATCGAGGACCCCAGCCGCCTGGTTGATTTCGTCGCCTCGTCGCTGCCGTTCCTGACCACGGACGACAAGCAGGCTCTGCTTGAAACCGCCAGCGTTCCCACCCGGCTGGAGTTGCTTACGAAGCATCTGGCCAAGGAACTCGAAGTTCAGCAGTTGCGTAGCAAGATTCAGAGCGAAGTTCAGGACCAGGTACAGCAATCGCAGCGCGATTACTATCTGCGCGAGCAGATGAAGGCCATCCAGAAGGAACTAGGCGAGCAGGACGAGGGGCAGCGCGAGGTTGAAGACCTGCGCAAAAAGATTGAAGAAGCCGGCATGCCCGAAGACGTGAAGAAAGAGGCGATGAAGGAGCTTTCGCGCCTCGGCCGGATGTCTCCGATGGCTGCCGACTACTCACTCACGCGCAATTACATTGAGTGGCTGGCGGTGTTGCCGTGGGCAAAAAGCTCCGGCTCGAAGATCGACATCAACAAGGCTCGGGAAATCCTGGATGAGGATCACTACGAGTTGAAAAAGGTGAAAGACCGCATCCTCGACTACCTGTCGGTGCTCGAACTCAAGCCGGACATGAAGGGACCGATACTTTGCTTCGTCGGACCTCCGGGCGTAGGCAAAACCTCGCTTGGCCGCTCCATCGCGCGTGCCCTGGGACGCAAGTTCCAGCGTGTATCGCTGGGCGGCATGCATGACGAGGCCGAGATTCGAGGCCACCGCCGGACTTACATTGGAGCTTTGCCTGGGCAGATCATTCAGAGCATACGCCGCGCCGAAACCAACGACCCGGTGATCATGCTCGACGAAGTGGACAAACTGGGACGCGATTTCCGAGGCGATCCTGCGTCGGCGCTGCTCGAGACGTTGGATCCGGAACAGAACAACACGTTCCGCGATAACTATCTCGACGTGCCGTTCGATTTGTCGAAGGTGTTGTTCATCTGCACGGCGAACATGCTCGATACCGTGCCTCCGCCGCTGATTGACCGCATGGAGATCATTCCGCTTCAGGGTTACAGCGAAGAGGAGAAGGTTCACATCGCCGCGCGCTACCTGGTTCCGCGCCAGATCAAGGCCAACGGAATCACCGAGGAGCAGATTGAATTCCCCGAGGCAGCAGTTCGCCACATCGTGCGCCATTACACGCGTGAAGCCGGAGTGCGCAAACTCGAGCAGGTCATCGGCACGGTCTGCCGCAAGGAAGCGCGCCGGGTTGTCGAAGGCAAGCTGGAAAAACTCGTCGTTGACAAAGATGTGCTGAAAGAATTTCTTGGCGGCATCCAGGTCCGCGTCGAAACCGAGGTTGCGGAGCGCGTCAAGCGTCCCGGTGTCGCTGTAGGGCTCGCGTGGACGCCGGCGGGCGGCGACATCCTCTTCATCGAAGCCAACAAGATGAAGGGCAAAGGCGGTTTTACGATGACCGGCCAGATTGGCGAGGTGATGCAGGAGTCGATGCAGGCCGCGCTCACCTGGGTGCGCTCCAACTGCGCGATGCTGGGTCTCTCGGAGGATTTCAACAAGGATCTCGACCTGCACATTCACGTGCCTGCAGGCGCGATCCCGAAGGATGGACCTTCGGCCGGCGTCACCATGGCCACGGTGCTTGCATCGTTGCTGACCGACAACCCGGTTCGTCCACTAACCGCGATGACCGGCGAGATCACGCTCAGTGGAAACGTGCTTCCCGTTGGCGGCATCAAGGAGAAGTTTCTGGCAGCTCGACGTGCAGGAGTGGAAACCATCATCCTGCCAGCCGACAACCGCCAGGACGTCGAAGAAGACTTGACGCCGGAGATGATTGACGGAGTGTCCATCCACTACGCCAGTCGCATTGAAGATGTGCTGGCCGTAGCGCTGCCTCTGCTGAACGCCAAGCCCGAAGTTACCTCTATCGCCGCCGAACACGGCGCCTCCGCGGCCGCCTAGGTGACAGCGGCGTCGCGATCGTCAGCGAAAACAGAAAGGCCGGCCTACCCGCCGGCCTTTCTGTTTGCATCAAATCCAAAACTCAGTGCACTTGCTTCAGCAGCTTCACGAGACGGGCGAACCCCTGCTCGCGCGCCGTCTTATTTGCTGGATTCGTATCCGTCGGGTCCTCACCCGCGCGCATGAATCCGTGGCCTGCGCCGTCGTAGGTTACAGGCTCGTAAGTCTTGCCTGCCGCCTTCATCGCTTCGGTGGTTGCAGGGATTGTGGCCCCGATGCGGGCGTCATTCCCGCCATAGAAGCCATAAACGGGAGCGGTGATCGTGCTGACATCGGCCGGCCCCGGTCCGTAGAACACGAAGGCAGCTGAAAGGTCCTTGCGGTGCGCCGCAAAGGCGAACGACTTGCCCCCGCCCCAGCAGAATCCCACTGAAACGATCTTGCCGTTTCCAGCGGGAATCTTCTTGCCGTAATCCGCTGCCGCGTCCAGATCGGCCATCACCTGGTTTGGATCCAGTCCGGAAACGGCCTTGACGGCCGCATCCCGATCGGGCATCGAGTTTGAATCGCCGCCATTCGGACCAAGCCCAGAGATCAAATCCGGCGCGACTACGATGTAGCCCTGTGCGGCAAGCTCATCGGCCATCTCTTTGGCCCAGTCGCTTAGCCCGAAAATCTCGTGAATCATAACAATGACGGTCGCCTTGTTTTTGACCTCGGGATAAGCGACAAACGCCTGCAAACTGCGGTTATCGTGCTTGAGGGTTACATACTCGTGGTGTCGCGGAGAGGCATCGAGCCGGGCCTTGGCCCACTCCTGTGCGCAGGTTGAAACGGCAGCGAACAACAGCAAAGCTGCGGCGGTAAATCCGGCAACATGGGGAATCGGTCGCATCATGCGAAGGAGTCTAGCCGCCAAGAATGGATGCCTGCAAGTTTTTCGATGCGGCACGAAATCAGCACTTCGGATGAGGGTTCTTAAAGTCGACTTCGATCGGCATCCAGTCTGAAATGCGCTTGTTGTTCAGTTCGGCATCGCTGGGCTGGCTGGAAAGCGACGACCGCGCGAGCGCAACCGTGAGCTTTACCTTTCCGTGAATGCAGTAGGCTTTCAGGAAAGACGACAGTCCCTTGTCTGCCGCATCCATGTACTCCGCCGGAAGGGTGCCTTCGGGGTTGGGAATGTCGACCGGGCCCATGACCATCTGGTTCGAGACTGGCCCGTCCTTTTTCACTCCCGATGTGTCGAATCGCACCACGAGTGTGGCTCGCGTTTCCAACGCCTCAGGGTTTGCCACGTACTTGATGGCCGGAATCGTGACGCCCGACGGATTCGGCTTTTGAGCCTTGGTTTCAAGAGCGAGATGATACGGCGCTCCCGGCCACTTGGGCTTGGCGGGGACCTTGGCAGCGTTGTTTCCCGAGTCGCACCCCGCCAGAAATGCCAATCCTGCCATTACCAGCATGACGCTTGTTCTCAATTCGTCCTCCTCGTACATACCAAACGACCGCCAAGAATAACACTCTGCACGAAGGAACGGTGTGATCGCCATAACCTGGTGATGGCCTGACTCACACAGGCCGCTCCTTCCTGCGTCTAACGTTCAAGGCGGTATTCTGTCTTCAACATGCTTGTACGCGTCCTTCCATTCGGCATCCTTAAGGAAGCTCTCGGCTCGGAGCCTTTTGCGCTCGATCTGCCCAACGAGGCCACCGTTGACCAATTGCTTGGATTCCTGGGGGTGCTAGCGCCGACGATTGAAACGCTTGGCATCGCCGTCAGCGTCAACGCAGAATACGCCGAACGCAGGCACGTGCTGCGCGAAAACGACGAAGTCGGGCTGCTTCCACCCGTTTCCGGTGGCGCGACTTCGCACGAACCCGAGAAAGCCGAAAACTGTGTGCTTATCCGGCTGGTCCGCGAACCGATCGAGGCTGAATGCTTCGTTGCGGCCGCCAAACTGGGTGAAGACGGCGCCGTGCTAGTCTTCGATGGGATTGTCCGCAACAACTCCCGTGGCCGCCAAACACTCTACCTTGATTACGAGGCGTACGAGGAGATGGCTGTGAAGCAGATGAACGATCTGGCGGGCGAAGCGATTACACGCTTCGGCGTTCGCCATGTTTCCATTGTTCATCGCCTCGGCCGTCTGCAGGTTAGCGAAACCAGCGTGCTCATCGTGGTGGCCTCGGCCCATCGAGCCCAGGCATACGAAGCGAGCCGGTGGCTGATCGACACACTCAAGAAGACCGTGCCCATCTGGAAAAAGGAAACCTTCGTGGACGGCGCAGTCTGGGCCGACGGGGAACCTTTTCCGCCGGGATATGCGGTGGAGGGCGCCGATGGCCCCGCGGCCTGACCTCAAAATCGCTGTCCCGATCTTGTTTGTTCTAGTCCTGACACTCGGCGTTGCTTTCCGCCTCGCCGCGCAGGAAGACAAGCCTCTTCGTCTCGACGTCAAACTGGTCAGCTTCTTCGTCAACGTGGCCGACAAGACCGGCGCAATTGTCGGCGGCCTGACGAAGGAAGACTTCAAGATTACGGAGGACGGCCGCCCGCAAACCATCCAGGTATTCGAGCGCGAGTCGGAGATGCCGCTCAACCTCACGCTGGCAATCGACACCAGCTCCAGCACCTACAAAGACCGCGCGATGGAGCAGCAGGCTGCCAAGAAATTTGTGCACGCTCTTTTGCGTCCGCAAGATCAGATGAGCGTCATCGAATTCGATACTTTCGTGACTGAACTGACGGGTTTCACCAATAAGGTCGCGCTGATCGATCACGGCCTCGACCATATGCGCGGCGAGGGGGGGACGGCGCTATATGACGCGATCTACCTCGGGTCCAAGGCACTGGGGAGCAAGGATGGCCGCAAGGTGCTGGTGCTTGTTACCGATGGTGGCGATACGGTAAAGGGATCGACGTACGACGATGCGCTGGAGCAGGCGCTGCGGAACGAGGTCATGATCTACTCCATCATCGACGTGCCTATTGAGGCCAGCGCCGGCCGCGACCTCGGAGGTGAGCATGCCCTGATCACGCTGGCCGAGCAGACCGGCGGCAAGCACTTCTATGTGGACCAGGGCGGACTCGACAAGGCCTTTGCCCAGGTAAGCGACGACCTGCGCACGCAGTACATGATCGGCTATTACCCGCACAATCAGGAGCCGGGAAGGACGTTCCATCGCATTGATGTCACGATTCCGCGGGCTGCAGCGGAGTCGTTCAACATTCGGCACAAAACCGGCTACTACGCCGAACCGCTTAAAAGCCGAGAGTAAAGCCAGTGCCTGAACGCCGTCCTCACTTCCACCGTTCAAATTCGAACACTCAATCCCGCTTTTGAACGCTCCTTCCTTCTTCATCCCTTAATAAACCCCGGTTTCAAAGGGGAGCGCGGTGGTCTCAAACGTGCTTGTTTCATCGCACATCGTTTTGTGCCCGGAGGTCGTTCATGACGGTTTTGCTCCAGGATCTGGTCTACGCGTTTCGCCAGTTGCGCAAAGCGCCCGGCTTCACCATTACCGTGATCCTGACGCTCGCACTTGGCATCGGCGCCAATGCTGCCATTTTTACGCTGGTGAATGCTGTTCTGCTGCGCAACCTGCCGGTCGTCGATCCGAAGACCCTAATCCGCGTGGGCGATACCGACGACTGCTGCGTCAACTCCGGGTACAACGACAAGGGCGATTATTCACTCTTTTCCACCGACACCTATCTGCTGATGAAGCAGAACCTTCCTGAATTTCAGGAACTGGCGGCGATGGAGGCCGGTTTCGATTACCGGCCGCTTACCGCGCGGAGCGAAGACTCCCGGAGCGTCGCGAAATCGATCATGGGGGAGTTTGTCTCCGCCAACTACTTCCGCACTTTCGGTCTTCAACCTGTCGCCGGCCACTTCTTCTCGGACGCCGACGGCGCAAAGGGCGCAGCGTTTACTGCCGTCATGAGCTTTGATACCTGGGCACACGACTACGCTTCCGATCCTTCCCTTATTGGCGCGACATTCCGCATCAACACACAGCCGGTGACCATCATCGGCATAGCGCCAAAGGGCTATTTTGGCGATCGCCTGACCAGCACGCCGCCGAATTTCTACCTGCCGATCGAGTCCATGGGGGTCATCTCCAACGTTCCTTTTCTCCACGATCCCGAGGTTGACTGGCTCTACGTAATTGGGCGCGTGAAGCCGGGTGTCGCGCTACCGGGCCTGCAATCGAAAATCAGCACCATCGTTCGCCAGCAGTTTTCTACGTTCAAGATGTTCAAGACGGAACGCGGGAAGAAGTTTCTCGACCGCACGCATGTCGTGCTCATCCCCGGCGGCGCGGGGATCCAGCAGTTGCAGGACAACGCCAAGTCGCAGCTGCACCTGCTGACGTGGATCGCGGCGCTTGTCCTTCTGGTTGCGTGCGCCAACATTGCCAACTTACAACTGGTGCGGAGCATGAGCCGCCGCTCGGAGATGTGCGTGCGCACAGCTCTGGGTGCGCAGCGCAGCCGCATCATCCGCCAGTTGCTTACGGAGAGCGTGCAGCTGGCCGGAATTGGAGGCGTTGCAGGCTTGGCGGTGGCGTTTCTTGGGGCGCACATGCTGCTGGCAATGGCTTTTCCGGGTGCACAGAATGTGCCCATCGATGCGGCACCGTCGCCTCTCGTCATCCTCTTTGCGTTCGGACTTTCGCTCGTCACGGGCGTCCTGTTCGGCGTAGCGCCTGCGTGGATTGCCGCCCAGGCGCAGCCCGCCGAAGCGCTTCGCTCCGGCACGCGCACCACCACCGGCGGCGCGTCGGTGCTGCAGCGTTCGCTCGTTATTCTGCAGGCATCGTTGTCGCTTGTGCTTCTTGTCGGCGCGGGCCTTTTTGCGCAAAGCCTCAACAAGCTTGAAAGCTCCGACATGCATCTCGACTCGAAGAATCGCTACATCATCCACTTTAATCCGCAGGCCGCGGGCTATGCCACCACCCAGGTCGAAGCCCTCTATCGCACCATTGAGGACCAGTTCCATGCGTTGCCCGGCGTCGTCAAGGTCGGCATTTCGACCTACACCCCCATGGAAGACAACAACTGGGGTACCAGCGTCCAGGTCCAGGGCCAGCCCGATCCCAACAAAGGGGCGTCCTTCGTGAAAGGCAATTCGGAATACTTCGATTCTGTCGGCACACACGTTGTGATGGGCCGCGGATTCAGGCCGCAGGACCTGCTTGCCGCCCCGCCCGTTGCGGTTGTGAATAAAGAATTCGTGAAGCAGTTCTTCAAACCCGGCGAGAATCCCATCGGCCATCGGATGGGCTCGCCTCGACCCGCATCTCAGGGTGGAGATTATGAAATCGTGGGGGTCGTTGACGACACCACTTACACCGCCGTGCAGTGGAAAGACCACGCCATGTTTTTCGTTCCCATCACGCAGCGCCCGGCTAACTCGAAAGACCCTATCACCGAAGACATCTCGCTTTACGCCGGAGCCATCATCCTCCAGACCGATCGCCCCATGAACGACATGGAGAAGCTCGCGCAGCGTACGCTTTCCGGGATCAATCCCAACTTGACCGTCGTCAAGTTCCAGACCTTCGATCAGCAGATTGCCGACCGCTTCAACGATGACCGCATGATTGCGCGGCTGACTTCGCTCTTTGGCGCGCTTGCGCTGTTGCTCGCCACCATCGGACTGTATGGCGTAACTTCGTACACGGTGGTACGGCGCACCCCGGAGATCGGCATCCGCATGGCGCTGGGCGCGGAACGCATCCGCGTGGTAGGCATGGTGATGCGCGGCGCCATGGCGCAGGCCGTTATCGGTCTTGCGATCGGTGCACCAATCGCCATCCTCTGTGTGCGCTATATCAAGTCGCAGCTCTACGAAATCACGCGTGTCGATACGGGGGTAATGGTGGGAGCGATCTGCATATTGACGGTGGCCGCAGCGGTTGCCGGTATGATCCCGGCGCGACGTGCTGCTTCGATCAACCCGGTGAAGGCGCTGCGGGTGGAGTAACAGACCTGCGGTTTCAACGCCGCTCATCCAGCTTGCCGATGCGGCCGTGGGGGCCGACTACGAAGGGGAGCGAAAGGGCGTTCCAGTTGCGGTCGGCGCCGGGGGTTTCGTGGAGGGCGGGATCGGGATGGAGGGGGCGCCAGTTTTTTCCGTCGTCGGTGGAGATGTCGGTGCCGTTGGGGCCTACGGTGATCCAGGATTTGGTGGTGGGGTCGTAGGCTACGGCGGAGCGGTAGCCGTGGGGCGTTTCCTCTGAGGCATTCCAGGTTATGCCTCCATCCTTTGACCACGCGGCGGTCTTCGCGCTGTCGCCAGGTTTGGTGTAATCGCCGCCAACAACTACGCCAACCGCAACGCTTCGGAAGTGGATCGAAAAGATCCCTGCCGCTTCGGACGCATGATTGATCGGAGCTGTCGCATCGCGAAAATCTGTCCAAGGCTGTCCGCATTCGCCCGAGACCGGGTCCACCGCGCCCGCGCAAAAAGCAGCCAAAAATAAACTTTCTGAAGGTTGGCGCGGAAAATATAGGCGGCGTGACGAGATCCGGCTGGCGCTCGTCGCAAACCAGAACCATCCATCCAGCGCGGCCATAGAAGTATTGCTGGCCGCGAATGCTGCTTCTTTAACTACCGGATGCAAGCCGGTTCCGGGCTTTCTGCCCTGATCCGGCGCGCTGACCGGACCCCATTTCATTCCGCCATCCGCCGTCACGCGAAGATGGAAATCGTTGTCATACTCGGCCGCCGGAGTAAAGTTCACCGGTCCGGGATCGCTCAGTAGCAATCCGTGGAGGCGATCGATAAACAGCATCGCATCAAAAAAGCCATCTGGCGCATAAGGGTTCTTGAAGATGAGTTTCCAGGAGTGGCAGCCGTCGGTGGTTTTGTAGAGGCGGGACTGGTCGCCGGGACCGCTGGACATGACGATGGCGGTGTTGGCGTCGAAGGCCTGGATGCCGCGGAAGTCGAGTTTTTCGGCGCCGGGCGGGACGGAGCAGGACTGCCAGACGTATCCGCCGTCTTCGGTCCGGAGGACGGTGCCGTTGGTGCCGGAGGCCCAGGCGATGCCGTTGCCCACATTGTCTATTCCGCGCAGATCGGCGGTGGTGTTCGAGGTCTGGAGTGTCCACTGGGCGTGGGATGAGGCTACGGCGAAGAATGCGAAGAGGATGAGGGCCGGGTGCATGGGAACAGTGTAGAGCGGCCGGCGAAGATCTCGCTTTCCCACCCATGCCGCGATGAAACTGCGTCATGGATGGGGCACCCGGCTTTTGCCGCAAGGGTTGGAAAGCACGAACCCCAACGGATCGATCTGATCCATCAGTTCGAAGCCAATCCGCGGACATGCCCGGCGTGGTTACATAACCAAATGGGGATGGCGCGGGCAGCCGCGAGCGCTAACCTTTCAATGGAGCAACCCCATGACACTGCAAGAGCTGATTGAAGAGCTGGGCGGCACCCTGGTGCAAGGCGATCCGGAGTGGATGGTGGACGGGGTGAATGCGCCCGAAAAGGCCAGCGCCTTCGACGTCGCCTTTGCCGAGTCTGATGCGACGGCTGCCACGGCGCTCACGAGCAATGCCGGCGTCGTCGTGTTGAAGCCCGGCACCGTCACGGCGTATCCCCGCGGCAAGTGCATCATTGAATCCGATCAGCCGAAACTCTGGTTCGCGAAGGCTGCGAGGCTGGTAAAGAAGCAAGCCCGCATCGCGGGCATTGCTCACTCCGCCATTGTCGCGGCGGATGCCAAAGTCGATCCGGGCGTGGTGGTTGGTCCCTGCGCTGTTATCGGTTCACATGTGATCATCGGCGACGGCACGCTCATTGACGCCGGTGTGGTTCTCGGCGAAGGAGTGAAGATCGGAGAACACTGCCATATTCATCCCCGGGTCGTGATCTATCCCGGCACAACTCTTGGGAATCGCGTGATGGTTCATGCGGGCGCGGTGCTGGGCGCAGACGGCTTTGGGTATGTCCGCGACTCGCTGACGGGAGAGCACACGCAGTTTCCGCAGCAGGGAACGCTCACGATCGAAGACGATGTCGAAATTGGCGCCAACTCCACCATCGACCGCGGAGCGCTGGAGGAGACGCGCATTCGCCACGGCGTGAAGATCGACAACCTTGTGCATGTGGGCCATAACTGCGACATCGGCGAGAACGTGATTCTGGTGGCGCTTACCGGCATATCCGGCTCGTGCACGGTGGGGAAAGGCGCGGTACTGGCCGGGCAGGTGGGCATGGGCGACCACGCGCACGTTGGTCCCGGTGTAATTCTGGGCGGCCAGTCCGGCGTCTTCAGTGGTAAAACCATCACAAATGAAGGACAGCGGCCGGGAACAGTGATGTTCGGAACTCCCGCGCGACCGTTGAAGCAGGTGCTGCGCGAGCAGGCGACGCTGACGAAGTTGACGAACGCGGCAAGACCTGGCGGAAAAGAGAAGGCACCCGAGGGCGGCGAAGGGGCCAAGTAGAAACTGAACGAAGGAGGGATGCGATGATTCGACGCGCGATTCCCCTGTTACACATTTCGAATGCGGCCGATGCGATTGTGTTCTATTGCCAGGGTCTGGGATTCCAGCTCGAGTTTGAGCACCGGCCTCAGGGCGTGACCGCGGACCCATGTTACCTGGGCCTCTCGCGAGACGGCGTCTGGCTTCACCTTTCGTCGTTCAGTGGCGATGGCGTTTCGGGTGGCGTCGCCAACTTTATCGTCGACGACGTCGATAATCTCCATGTGGAGTTCATCGCCAGGCATGTACCCATCGTTGTTCCTCCGGTCGATCAGACATGGGGCAGCCGCGAGATGTATGTCAAAGACGCCGACGGAAACAGCCTGCGCTTCATCGCTTAGAAACAGGGAACAAGGGACATAGGGACCAGGGGTTTGATTTGGCGATTGTGGTTGTGGGCGGTAGTGAAAAAGACATCGGCAAGACGGCGTTGATGTGTGCGATCGTCTCGGCGCTTCGGGAATCTGATTGGACCGCCGTGAAGATTACCGCGCACGATTACGGCGCGGATATCGCCGGTCGAGCCGTTGCGAGCCCGGTGATTCTTGAAGAAACAACCGCAGGTGGTGAGACTGACACAGCTCGCTACCTTAGAGCCGGAGCACGACGCTCGTTGCTTGTGACGCGGCATGGGGCGGAAGTTCCGGTCGAGGAGATTCGGGATTCGATTGGAAGCGATCGCAATGTGATCTACGAGTCGAATCGGATTGTGGACGTAATCAAGCCGGACGTATGTGTGGCGTTGATTGGGGAGGGCACTGAAAAAAAAGCGAGTTTTGAACGTTTGCTGCGCGTGGCCGATGCAGTGGTCACGACGGGCGATGGGGTGGAAAGGGCGCCGAGGGAGATTCGCTGCTTCCAGTTGAAGTCAGCCGACCAGTTGTCGCAGGAGATGGTGACGTGGTTGCGGGAACGGCTGAGTATCGAAAAATGACAGCTGCATGAGACATGGCGCGTTGCGCCACCCAAGAAGATGAGAAACGGAGAGGCGATCTGCCTGCTTTCCCACCCAAGCGGAGCATGGATGGGGGACGCTTGTTTCGCATCAGGTATGAATTCTCAGGGCAGCTTCCCGCGCTCCTTGCGGTCGGTCAGAATGACAGAGATTGGTTGGCGGCCGATTGCAACGGAGCCAACCGGTGGCGAACGCAAGCGAGCGACTACCTGGTGGGCTTGTCGTTCGGGAAGGGTTCGGTTTTCAGCGAGCCGTCGCGCTGCTTGATGAGGATCTGTACCTTGCCTTCGGCGGTATCGAGTTCCTTTTTGCATGCCGCCGAAAGTCCGACGCCCTCTTCGAAGAGCTTGATGGAATCTTCGAGGGTCAAATCGCCTTTTTCGAGTTGATCGACGATGGTTTCGAGTTTCTTGAGCGACTGTTCGAACGATGGCATGGCATTACTCCGTGACTGATGCGCTCTGCGGCAGTACGCTGGCGATGACTTCGGCAGCGGCGATGTAGCGGCCGAAGGGCGCGCTTACCTGGACTCCCTGGACCATGGGGCGGACGGCCTCGAGCATTTCCTGGGCGATGAGGATGCCTTCCTTGCGGGCGGCATCGGGTGTGGTGACCTGAGCCATGCGCAGCATGATCTCTTCCGGCATGGAGACGCGCAGGTCGTTTTTCATGAACTCCGCGTTGCGCAGGCTGGTGAGCGGCCAGATTCCGGCGATGACCGGAATGCGGAAGGATTCGATGCGGTTGAGGAATTCTTCAAGCAGGCGCAGGTCGAAGACGGGCTGGGTGATGGCATACTCCGCCCCGGCTTCAACTTTAAAGGCGAAGCGGCGCAGTTCATGCTCGATATCCGGCACGCCGGGATTGGCCGCAACGCCGATGGTGAAGTTGGTGGATGCCGAGATTGAATTGGAACCGATGTCGAGGCCGTGATTGAGACGCCGCACGATGTTGACGAGGCCGATGGCGTCGACGTCAAAGACTGCCGTAGCGTCGGGGTAATTGCCGAGTTTGGGCGGGTCACCGGTGAGGCAAAGAATATTCTTCAGGCCGATGGATGAAGCGCCGAGCAGGTCGGACTGGATGCTGAGGACGTTCCGGTCGCGACAGGTGTAGTGAAGGATGGTCTCGATGCCGGTGTGCTGCTGGATTTGGATGCAGAGGCTCTGGGCGCTCATGCGCGCGGAGGCGCGGGGCGAGTCGGGGACATTGATGGCGTGGACGCCGAGCTGGGCGAGCAGCCGGGCGCCTTCAATCTCTTTGCTGCAGTCGATGCCCTTGGGGGGCACAATTTCTACGAGTGTGACGAATCCGCCCTGCTCAATGAGCGAACCGATGTGGGAGCGCTGCCCGAGAGGTGCGGGTGGGGTTTCGGTTGAAATCTCCGCGTGTTTGCCCCCATCGGCTACGCGGGCCTGCGCGTCGATGGCGCGCATGGCCGAACGCATGGCGCGGATATGGTTGGGTGTGGTGCCGCAGCAGCCGCCGACAATTTGAGCGCCGGCCGCGATGGCCTTGCGAGCAAAGCTGGCCATGTATTCCGGCGAGCAGAGATAGATGTTGCGGCCCTCGATGGCGCGCGGCATGCCGGCGTTAGGCATGGCGGCGAGGGGCAGGGTGGTGGCGCTGCGCATTGCTTCGATCGCGGTAAGGACGGTGGAGGGCCCGGTGGAGCAATTGACTCCGATGGCGCCCGCGCCCCACTCGGTCAGCAGCGCGGCAGCCTGCTGAGGCGATGAGCCGTCGAGGCAGTTGCTTTCGTCGTCGACGGTGACCATGACAAGCACGGGCAAATGAGGCGCGGTTTCCTGGGCGGCCAGGAGGGCTTCACGAGCCTCATTGAGTGCTGGCATAGTCTCGATGATGAGCAGGTCGACGCCGGCTTCCCGCCCCACCGACCCGTCGGTGGGGACCCCGATTCCGGCCAGGGCGCGAATCTGCTCAGCGAAGGCGGCGCGCGCCTCATCGAGTCCGGTTTTGCCCAGGGGTTCCAGCCGGACGCCGAGCGGTCCTATCGATCCGGCGACGTATGCCGTACCGGCCTGCTTTTCGTTCAGATGTTCAACTGCCTGACGGGCGAGCTTGACGCCGGCGGCGTTGATCTCGGCAACCTTGGAGGCCAGGCCGTGCCGGGTGAGGCGAAAGCGGTTGGCGCCAAAGGTGTTGGTTTCGAGGATTTCGGCGCCAGCCTGGAGATACTCCTCGTGGATGGAAAGAATGAGGTTGGGGTCGGAAAGGTTCAGTTCGTCATAGCAGCGGTTGATGAAAACGCCGCGGGCATAGAGAACCGTACCCATAGCGCCGTCAGCGAGCACGGGACGGCTTGAGAAGATATCGGCAAACTGGGCCATTCTGTTGTCATGCTATCGCAAGCCTTGGCGGGCTGTATCTGATTGTGCGGCGAACGGGGCCCTGCGCGGACCAGAATGAGCATGCGGAGCATTAAGTCGAGGGAGTGGGTTGCTTTGTTATACTTCGAGAGTCAAAAGCTATGCAGAACGCGTCCAGGATCAGCCAGTTCGGACGGGCCGGTTCTGCGGCAATCGGCATTCATTTTGTCCAAGTTGCGGCAACCGCGGTGCAATTATCCTGGCCTGTCCGCGCCGGTTTTGAGGGAAGCGATTTTGAAGAAAAGAAGTCTTTGGTATAGCGCCGCCGGATCCCTGGTCGCGGCAATTGTGCTGGCGGGATGTGGTACTACGACATACTTTGCGGGAAGAACGCTGCCCCCCAGCGGCCTCACGAACCGCGTTTTGATTGCCATACAGAACCCAAGTGTCGCCGCGTCCGGAGCGCTGGTTTTTGTGGACGCCTACTACGATATTCGCTACAGCTATAACCAGAAGGTGGGCGGTTTCAGCATCTCGGGGTACTCAGGTCAGTTGCCGGTTACGATCCAGAACATGCCCGAGGAGCAGATCGGGGCGGTTTACGGTGCTGGTGACGGTTCTCTGCACCTGGAAAACTATCAAAAAGAGAGCGACAGCGGTGCGCAAAAGGGCTTGAACGGACTGTCGTCGAGCATTTTCATTACGCGGAACGAGAGTTACATCTTTGCGGCAAATCAGCAGGCAACGGTGTTTACGGTAGTCGATAACACCAACGGCGGTACGTATGCGTTAAGCCTTCCGGGCGTCTACCGGGTTAGCGTCAATCCTGGCGGATCCGCGGCAATGGCGTTTGTGCAGAATTCCAACTACGCGTACTACGTGCGCAAATTGACGGCCAATGAGACGCTTGCTTACTCCGGCGGGTCGAGCACATGGCCGAAAGCTGCGATGGATTGCGAGCCGCAGAATTCGCCGGGGTGGTGCCTGTTCCAGATGCAGAGCCCGGACAATGTGGACTCGACGGGCAATGCGTATGGCGCGCCGCTGGTGTTCGATCGGCCGGTAAAGGCGGTGTTCTCGGCCGATGGCAATACGGCCTACGTGTTGAATTGCGGTGCAGAATGTGGCGGCTCAACTTCGTCGATTACCGAGGTGCCGTTGGCTCCGATGATTTTCCTGTCTGGGCAGCACTCGGGCAGCTTGCCGACCAATGCTGCGCTGCACGCCAACTGTGCAACTACAACGAACGCAAGCTCCTGTACGCTGGCGATACCCGGCGGGGCAAGCAATGCGCTGGTGTCGACTTCGACGATGTATGTCGCCGGTCAACAACAGCAGCCGGATGGATTATTCAGTGGTAACCTTACGGTCGTAAACCTTGCGCAAACTGCTTCGAGCACATTGTCGGCATCGGCGCCGGTCTCTATCAGCGACGGTGCAGCAGGAGCGCCCAGCCGGATGCTGATGGCTGACGACAATACGCTTTGGATCGGGATGACGAAGTGCAACAACGGCGAGAGGTTCAAGACCGGCCAGGCCTATGGTTGCCTTACGATGTTCAACACCAGCACCAATACGGTAACCATGCTGGAGCCATATCTCGGCGACCTGGATGGCATCGCGGCCGTGACTGGGTTGCACAAGGTGTACGTTGCACAGGGTGGTCAGGTTTACATCTTCCACACCACTGATGGATCGTCAATCAACAACCAATATGTGACCGTGACGGGAACCGCGTCAGATGTCGCGTTTATGGACGCGCATACGGACGGCAACAACACTGTCTATTAGCTAGCCATGCTTGCAACTGATGAGTCCGATGCCGTGGGTGCGGACGTACTGGCTATTGCCGCGCACCGCGACGATGTGGAACAGACGTGCGGGGGAACCTTACTGCGCATGGCGGCGCGTGGACTGCGAACCGCGATTCTTGATCTGACGCGGGGCGAGGCCGGCACACGCGGCAACGCGGAAGAGCGCGCGCAGGAAGCATCTGAGGCAGCCCGCCGGCTGGGTGTTGGCCGGCGCGACGCGTTGGACCTGCCGGATGGGGCGATCGAGAACACACCGGAAAATCGAATGAAGATCGTGTGCGTGCTGCGTGAGGTTCGGCCACGGGTTGTAATTCTGCCCTACTGGCAGGCAAGACACCCTGACCACGCAATTGTGGCGACGCTCGGGTATGAGGCGTGTTTCTTATCGGGGCTGGCGAAGGTCGAGACTGGAGCGGCAGCGCATCGGCCGTTCAAGATTGTTTATGCCAGTTTGTATGCGGATGTTCGCCCCAGCTTTATCGTGGACATCACACCGTTCATCGAGCAACGGCATGCGGCGTTGATGGCGTACAGATCGCAATACGCGAACCAGGATGCAGGGAGCGCGCTGTTTGTCCCGGAAGAGGAGATCCGGGAGCGCACGTTTGCCGAAGCGCGGCACTATGGCTTGCTGGCGGGTGTGAAGTACGGCGAGCCGTTTGTGCAGAAGGAAGTGGAACTGGTCGACGACCTGACACTGTTGCCGGTGCAATCGATCTAGACATACGTTGGCGATTCGATCGCCATCACGATTTCTTATCCGAACCCAAAAGATAATAGTTTTGCGTTATGACGTTCTCTTCGCCGAAACTAAGGGCGGAGGTCGGTGATGACGCAGACGTGGGATCCCCTTGCCTACGAGCGCAACGGCGCATTTGTGCATGGACTTGCCGGAGGCGTGCTGAAGTTGCTTGATGCGCAGAAGGGCGAGTACATCCTTGACCTCGGTTGCGGCGATGGCCAACTGAGCCAGCGCATTGCGGCAACTGGCGCTCATGTTCTGGGGATCGATGCATCAGCGAATATGGTGGAAGCGGCTCGTGGGCGGGGAATCGAAGCGGAGCGGGCGAACGCGGAAATGTTGCCATTTCATGATGGGACTTTTGATGCGGTTTTTTCGAATGCTGCGCTGCACTGGGTGCGCAATCAGGATGAGATGCTGGCCCAGGTACATCGTGTGCTGAGGACCGGTGGGCGGTTCGTCGCAGAAATGGGCGGACATGGGAATATTGCGGCGATTGGCGTGGCGCTGACGGCGGTGCTGGATCGACATGGATACGGCGGCGGCGAAGAAGGCGTCAATTACTTTCCGACGGTGGAGGGATACACGGAGCGGCTGACGCGGCATGGATTTCGAGTGGAACACATGGCGCTGATTCCGCGGCCGACACAACTCGCGGAGAGTGGAATGGAAGGATGGCTGCGCACGTTTCGCCGGGGACTCCTGGATGGGTTGCCGGCGGATGTTCGTGAGGTGGTCGTCAGGGAGACGACGGAATTGCTTGCGCCAGCGCTGCGCGATGAGGCAGGAAAGTGGATTGCGGATTATGTGCGGCTGAGATTTGTGGCCATTGCCTGAGTGGTGTCGTGGATTCCCATTCATGCGGCAGAAAAGCGCCGCATGAAAGAGGCCACAGTCTCAATGGCTGAGCCGGATGGTTCGTGGTTTCCCATCCATCGCGCAAAAAACGCGATGGATGGGGCAACGAGGCCTGTCTTCGCTGAGAAGTCAAACGGGGAGATCTGTGGAAGCGGATCTCCCTGCTTGTTGCGGCGGAGGTTAAGCGAGTGAGCTAGACCGCGATTTCGTTTTCGACTCCGCGGCGGTTCTTGATTTCGGGCATGGGCTCGTCGGCCTCCAGCAATTTCAAGCGGAACAGGAGCCCTGCGACAAGTCCTGCGACGCTGGGAACGATGAGAAAGAGCCAGACCTGTGTGAGTGCTGTGCCGCCGGCGAAAATCGCCGGGCCGAGGCTGCGTGCCGGGTTTACGCTCACGCCGGTGATGTGAATACCGAAGATGTGAATAACGACGAGGGTGAGGCCGATGCCGAGGCCGGCAAACCCAGCGGGAGCGGCTTTCTGCGTGGCTCCGAGAATGACGATTACAAAGATAAGCGTAGCCACGAATTCGAAGACGATGGCGGAGGTGACGTTGTATCCGCCCTGGTAGCCGGGGCCCCAACCGTCCTGGCCGAGGCCGCTGGTGGCGATGTCATAGCCGGTGCCAACGCCGCGAACAATGAGGGAAAGCACGCCGGCTGCGAGAATGGCGCCAAGGAACTGGCCAATCCAGTAACCGATCATGTCTCCAGTTTTCATCCGGCCCGCGGACCAGACGCCGAGGCTGACCGCAGGATTGATATGGCAGCCGGAGATGGGTCCGATTCCGTATGCTGCTCCGATGAGGGCTAATCCGAAGGCAAAGGCGATGCCGAGGATGCCAACCTTGTCTCCTGCGACCACGGCAGTGCCGCAGCCGAAGAGCACGAGGATGAATGTACCTACCAGCTCCGCGAAATACTTTTTCATGGGTTCCTCCAGTTGTTATTTGACAGCTGAGAACTGCTGCTTCCCGGTTTTGTATGTGTTCCGGACATCGAAGAATCGCACCAGTGAGGGAGGAGAGACGGGCAAAAGCAATTTTGCTTATTGCGGAGCGAGTGTCGCAGAGGGAGCCGAACAGAGTCAAGGCAGACGAACCCTTGCCAAGCCGATGTTTCAAATTCATCAAACGTTTGCAATATGTTTGCCTGGCTGAATTACTCTGTTAACGAATCCGAGCGGCCTGGGCAACTTGAATACCACTGGCCGCCGATGAAAGGCATCCCGGTTTGAGCCAAACCGTATTTGTACTGGAAGACGACACCGACATCGCGCGGCTGGTGCAGCATCATCTTGAAGCCGCTGGATTTGCACCCCGGATATTCCACACGCCAAATAATGTAATTTCCGATGCCGAGCGTCAGCCGCCGGCTCTATTTCTGCTGGACATCATGGTTCCGGGGGGCGACGGACTGGATGTTTGCCGCAGGCTGAGGTCGCACGCGGCACTGTCGACGGTTCCTATCATTTTTCTGACGGCGCGGGCCGGTGAAAACGATCGCGTACTTGGGTTAGAGCTGGGTGCTGACGATTACATTACGAAGCCGTTTGCAACCCGCGAACTGGTTGCGCGGGTGAAGGCGGTTCTCAGGCGATTTGAGCGTCCGACTACGCCGTCGGTTATCAGCTTTGAAGAAGTGGTGATCGATGCGAACGCGATGCAGCTTAAGGTACGCGGCGAGTTGACGACGACGACGGCGACGGAATTTCGTCTGCTGGATTACCTTGCGCGGCATCCGGGGCGGGTATTCAGCCGCGATCATCTGCTGGATTCCGTCTGGGGCGATGCACGGTTCGTGACGCCCCGTTCTGTGGACGTATATGTGCGCCGCATCCGTGAGAAAATCGAGGTCGATGCGGAGAATCCGCGTTATCTGAAAACAGTGCGCGGGGCCGGATATCGATTCGAGATTCCAAAGGGTGAGTGAGACCGCAGGCCAGAGTTCCAGCGTGAGCAGGCCCTGAATTGACGCGCAAAGTCTTCGTAAAACTGATGGCGCTTTTCATGCTCCTGCTGCTGTTTGAGACAGCGGCAATGGAGATCATTTTGCGTCGGATGATGGAGCACTCCGCAGGAGAGACGCTGCATCGGCTGGGGCGGGAAGCCATCTGGTCGGGCGTGATCGCGCTGCTGGTGGCGCTGCCGATTGCGGCCTGGGCGGCAAGTCGTATTGCGGCGCGGCTGCAGCGCGTGATGATCTTTGCCCACCGCATTGCGCAAGGGGATCTGAGTGCGCGCCTGGAGCACGATCGCGGCGGTGAACTGGCCGTGATGGAGGCTGCGCTGAACCAGACGGCGGAGCGGCTGGGACAGAGTTTCGCCGAGATAGAGAGCAGCCGGCACGAGCTGGCGACGATGCTGGATTCGATGCAGGAGGCGGTGGTGGCGGTTACGTCGGAAGGCCTGGTCCGCTGGTCGAATTCGGTGATGAAGCGCATTGCTGGAACTGAAATCCGCGTCGGCCGCCAACTGGTGCAGTCGGTGCGTGATCCGGAGTTGCTTGAATGCGTGAAAGGAGCCCAGGAATCGCGGGAAGTGCGGTATGGGCGGTCGAGTTCTCTGGCGCAAGGTCGGACTTTCGAGATCAGCGCAGCGCCGCTGCCGACCGGTGGAGTCATTGCAGTTCTTCATGACGTGACGCGCATCGAGGCGGCGGAACGGTCGCGCCGCGATTTCATCGCCAATGTGAGCCATGAATTGCGGACGCCGCTGACGTCGATTCAAGGGTATGTTGAAACGCTTGTGGAGGATCCGCATCCAAATCCGGCGACAACCAATGAATTTCTGCACGTGATCCTCAAGAATGCTACGCGCATGAACCGATTGACGGAGGATTTGCTTGCGTTGGCCACGATTGAGAGCCCGGATTACAAGCTTGCGATGCAGCCAACGCGGGCGAGCGAAATGATCAATGATGCCATTGATTCGCTGGGCGGCCTTGTGGTGGATTCCGGAGTGGAGTTGGAGTCGTCGGGAGCGCCGGATGCTTGGGTGATGGTCGATCCTGACGCAATGAATCAGGTCTTCGGGAACCTGATCGAAAACGCCGTCAAATACGGCAAGTCGGGGGGGAGGATCCAGGTGGGTGCGCGGGCGCTGGACGGTGAGATCGAGTTCTGTGTGCGGGACTTTGGACCGGGTATTGCGTCGGAGCATTTGGAACGGATCTTCGAGCGATTCTATCGAGTCGACAAGGCGCGATCGCGGGAGGTCGGCGGAACGGGGTTAGGCCTGGCGATCGTCAAGCACATCATTCAGGCTCATGGGGGTCAAGTCCGGGCGGAAAGCGAACTTGGCTCCGGGATGACGTTTCTCTTCACGTTGCCGATTGTCCCCTCAAAACACCGTGACGAGGAACGGACCGAGGCGTCGCCAGCGGCGCAAAATGGCATTTAAGTCGATAAAGATCAGAAAGCTGCCTTCTTTTCAAATCCCCTTAACAATATGCAGCGAGAATTGATTACGGCAGTGATCCTGCATGGGAGCTAATTCGTGAAAAAGACTTTGCTTGCAATAGGTATGTTGGTTGTAGCGATGGGTGTTGCCCAGGCGCAGAAGCTAACCGCAGCCGGTGCAACTTTCCCCTATCCGATGTACTCGAAGTGGTTCAGCGAGTACAGTGCGGCGCATCCTGGAGTTGAAATCAACTATGCATCAATCGGCTCAGGCGGCGGTATTGCCCAGGTCACGAAGGGGACTGTAGATTTCGGTGCTTCGGATATGCCAATGACCGACGCAATGTTGGCGGCTTCACCGGTGAAGCTCATTAATCTGCCTACCGTTCTCGGCGCGGATGTGCCGGCATACAACGTGCCGGGCGTTACCGATCTGAGATTCAGCGGACCGGTGCTAGCCGATATTTTTCTGGGCAAGATCACCAACTGGAATGATGCCCAGATCGCAAAGGACAATCCGGGTGTGAAGCTGCCCGACCAGAAGATTATTGTGGTACATCGTTCGGACGGATCGGGCACCACTTTTATCTGGACGGACTTCTTGAGCAAGGTGAGCAAGGAATGGGCGAGCGGACCGAGCAAGGGCACGTCAGTTGCATGGCCGGTAGGAGTAGGCGGCAAAGGCAATGAGAATGTAGCGGGCTTGATTCGCCAGCTACCCGGGGCCCTCGGCTACATAGAATTGATCTATGCGCTGCAGAATCACATCAGCTTTGGTTCAGTGCAAAACTTGGCGGGCAACTATGTCAAGGCCTCGATCGAATCCGTTACCGAGGCGGCGGCGAGCGTCAAGGAGATGCCGGCGGATTATCGGGTTTCGATCACCAATGCACCGGGAGCGAATTCATATCCGATCTCGAGCTTCACGTACCTGCTGATTCCGGTAAAGGGGAGCAACCAGGCGAATCGCGCGGTGATGAAGGACTTGTTCAGCTGGATTTTGAAGTCCGGCGAAAGCCAGGCATCCTCATTGTCGTATGCTCCGTTGCCGGATTCGCTGGTTGAGAAGGAACTGAAGACGGTTTACTCGCTGCAGTAGCAACATTCGAATCCAATATGCAGGGCCGCGCTGGAGTGCGGCCCTGCTGCTTTATTGGCACGCGAGCACGATTCTGCAGGCAGCCCGTTTCAGATTGGAAGAGTAGAATTCGAGGCTGAGAATTCTTTCGACTCAAGGGACCTTTCTGATGCGTGAACTTTCTGTTCTGTGTGCTCTGGCATGTCTGCCGTTTCTGGTTGCATCTTCCGCAGCAGCACAATCCCCAGCAACTGCATACGATTTGGTTGATCCGCTGATAGGTACGGCGGGAGGGGGCAACACGTTTCCGGGGGCGACCGTGCCGTTCGGAATGATCCAGTGGAGTCCGGATACGAATACGGACGCATGGTACAAGTACGACGAGAAGCAGTTGTATGGGTTCAGCCTTACGCACATCAGCGGCGCGGGATGCCCGCTGTACGGCGATTTCGCGGTGCTGCCCAAGACTGACAAACTCATGATCAGCGCGGGTACGGTTTCCGTTCACGTCCCGTTCGACCGACGGAATGAGCAGGCTCATCCGGGCTATTATGCCGTGACTCTGACCGATGGCGTGCGTGTTGAGCTAACGGTAGGGGAACGCGCGGGTATCGCGCGATTCACCTTTCCGAAAGGAGCGGATGCCGGCGTCACGGTGAACGCTGGAAGCAGCGCGAACTCGATTAGAGATCCTAAAGATGATCCGCACATCTGGGACACGTTTGGCGACCACATCGCGGTAGATTCCGACGGTAGGTTCTCAGGCTGGACGCAGGCTGGACGTTTCTGCGGGAGCGACTCGCATTACAAGCTGTATGTTGCCGGCAAGTTTAACCGGAGCCAGAAGTCAGCATCGCTCTGGCAGGACGATTCGCTGGAATCAAAGGCGGCGAGCGGCAAACATACAGGCGCGTGGTTCGACTTCGGGCAGCAGCCGGAAATCCTGCTGAAGGTGGGCGTTTCGTTTGTGAGTGAAGCGGGCGCGCGCGCGAACCTTGAGAAGGAGATTCCAGGGTGGGACTTTGACCAGGTTCATCGGCGCGCGCTGGACAGGTGGAGCGCATTGCTGAATCGCGTTGCCGTAAGCGGCGGGACGGACGAGCAGAGGAAGATTTTCTACACCGGTGTATATCACTCGTTCTTATCGCCGACAGAGTTCAGCGATGAAGACGGGCAGTACATCGGGTTCGATGACAAGGTTCGTTCGCTGGCAGGGACGAAGCAGAAGGCGCAGTACGCGAACTTTTCCGATTGGGACATCTATCGGAACACGGTGCAGTGGCAGGCGCTGTTTGAGCCCGGGCGCGAGAGCGACATGATGCAGTCGCTGGTGAACGATGCGGAACAGAGCGGATGGCTGCCGAAGTGGGAGGCAGCAAACGATGTTACGTATGTGATGGGCGGCGATTCGCCGGACGCTGTGTTGTCTTCGGCTTATGCGTTTGGCGCGCAGAATTTCGATACTGGAAAGGCGCTCGAATATATGGTAAAGGGCGGTACGCAGCCCGGTATGGGGCCGCATCACGATTCGGAACGACCGTTCCTTGCCTATTACCTGAAGCTGGGATACTCGCCGATTGACAAGGACAGTGGGGCAGCTTCACACACGCTTGAGTATGCAAGCGACGATTTCGCCATTGCACAGTTTGCCAAAGCGATCGGGAGCGAGGATGCATATCATCATTTTCTAAAGCAATCGGAGAACTGGAAAACGCTTGTCGATCCGGAGACGCACTGGATCCGTCCGCGGAACGCAGACGGCACGTGGCTGGCCGGATTTGATGCGGAGCGGTCGCTGCCCAAGCGCCCCAACGCGCCTGTGTCCAGCGATCAGATGGGGTTCGAGGAAGGGAACACGTACCAATATTCATTCATGGTGCCGTTCGACTATCCTGCACTGTTTGCGGCGATGGGTGGAAAGCAGGTCGTGGAACCCCGTCTCGATCACTTCTTTACCGCGCTGCGCTGCTGGGGCAAGCCGTGCTTCAACATTGAGAACGAGCCGGATTTTGTGACGCCCTACGCATACATCTTTCTCGGGGAGCCGTGGAAGACGCAGGACGTGGTGACGCGCATTGGCAACGACACATTCAAGGCTGCGCCGGACGGCATTCCGGGCAATGACGATCTCGGAGCGACGTCGGGGGTGTATGTGTGGAACGCGCTTGGGTTCTATCCGGCGGTTCCTGGTGTGGGTGGATTAGCGATCGGTACGCCGATGTTCGAGAAGGATACGCTGAAGTTTGCAGGGGATCGCACGCTGGAGATTTCTCGGCAAGGGCAAGGGATCTACGTGCAAAGCGTAAGTCTGAATGGCACGCGGTACCCCAGCACTTGGCTGCCCATGAGCAAGATCCACGCAGGGACAAATGCAATTCAATTCACAATGGGGCCAGAGCCGAACATGCAACGCGGAACGGCGCCCGAAGACAAGCCGCCAAGTTTCCGTTAGGACCGCTCATTCGTGCTTGTTTTCGTGGATGAGGCGGTCGACGAGCGGAGTTAGTTTTTCGCCGGTGCGGGGCAGGACGAATGAGCTGGACGCGGCGTCCCAGTCGAGCTTGAAGCTGGTGGAAAGAGCGGAGATCCAGATCTGGCGGACGGGTGTGTTGGGTGTGATGACGAATTTGCCGGGCGGTTCCTCAAAGACAACATTCAACACGCCGCCCTGCTCCTCGACCTCGAAGCCGGCTTCGTCTTCTTCTTCACGGGCGATGAGGTGCTTTTTGAGGGCTTCGAGAGCGCTCTCTGCCGCACGGCGAAATTCGATTTCATCCTGCATGATTCAAGTGTAGCAATGGACGGCGGACGGCGGCGAGGCGACAGATTGCGCGACGAATAACTCCGCTAGACCGTTTTCGCATAGGGCCAGATGGTACGTGCATGCGCGAGGCTGACGGCCCACCAATGGAGACGGCGGAGCATCGCATTCATGGATCGCTCGGCGCGTTCGGGATTGCGCAGAGCGCCCTGGGAATCGAACTGCTCCCAGGCGCCGGGGAAGCTGACACTGTCGCGGATTGTGACGGCGTGCAATTCCGCGAAGACGAGGCGGAGCTGTTCGACCGCGCGGATGCCGCCGGAGATTCCGCCGTAAGAGACGAAGGCGACGGGCTTGGCATTCCATTCTGATCCGATGGAGTCGATGAGGGCCTTGAGTGGCGCTGGATAGCCGTGGTTGTACTCCGGTGTAACGACGATGAACGCGTCGCACGCGGCGATGCTGCCACTGAGCGAGGCCATGCCCGCACTTCCGACAGCCGCTGGGTCGATGACCTCGACCGCAAAACCTTCGTGAGCAGCAATCTGGACAGCAGACCAGCGGGCAACGGTATCGCAGAAGCGGCCTGGGCGCGTGGACCCATAGACCAGGCCAAGCTTGATTGGTGATTCCATCGTGTAATTTCCTCCTCTGGATCCAGAGTAAAACCTCAAGTAAACTTGAGGTCAAGAGGGTGCGTATGGCGACGAAAGCGGCGAAGGGCGAACTGCAGCGACCGGAGATCCAACGATCGCTCACCGTGGGCGAAGTGGTTGCGCGGAGTGGAGTGGCGGTCTCAACGCTGCATTTCTACGAAGCGAAAGGTCTTATCGGCAGCTGGCGCAACAGCGGGAACCAGAGGCGCTATGCGCGCGAGGTGCTGCGCCGGGTGGCCGTGATCAAGGTGGCGCAACGGACGGGCATTCCGCTTGAAGAGATTCGAGAGGCGCTGGCAACGCTGCCGGAGAAGCGAACTCCGAATTCGGAGGATTGGAAGAAGCTGTCGGCAATTTGGAGGTCGCATCTCAACGACCGTATTGAACGGTTGACGCGGCTGCGCGACCAGCTGGATGGATGCATCGGGTGCGGGTGCCTGTCGCTGGAGAGTTGCCCGCTTCGGAACCCATGGGACCGGCTGGGGGCTGACGGACCGGGGCCGCGGCTGCTGGATCCGGAGATGTGCAGCGGCAGAAAGAGGTGACGTGTTTGCGACACTCGTTTCTAAAGTTTCGCCTCCTTCTGCCGATAGCCATGAGCAGGCAGTTTTTAAAATGCGATGGAGATCAGCCCGATACGCGAGATTCGAGCGGTTGGTGCGGCAAGCACTTCCAGGTCCGCCATGGACGTGCCGCCGACGTTTGAGCTTGAGGCTGCTGCGCGGACGGAGGACGACGCGTACAGCGGAAACGGAAGTACGCCCGAGCGGGGTTTGGAAGAAGACCTGGAGGAAACCGAGGAGTTCGACGAGGGCGAAGATCCGTCGGCTGCGCCGCCAGATGATTCGGACTTGACTACCAAGGTTAACGTTTTTGCGTGATTCGTTCATGACGGCGGGTCGATGATGTGTGGGTATTCTCGACGGGTAGGTGGAGAAGCAGATTCTTCGTTCACCACCCCCAAACTGAAGTGCGTTTGGGGGCGCGTTCTCTCGGAATGACATCGCCTTGGGGGCGACCCTTTCTCTCGAAATGACACTGCCTTTGGTTATGTGTGGGTATTCTCGACGGGTAGGTGGAGAAGCAGATTCTTCGTTCACCACCCCCAAACTGAAGTGCGTTTGGGGCCGCGTTCGTTCAGAGTGACGCCGCTTCGACTTTGGGCGAATTTTGTCTAGAAAGAAACCGACATTGAAAGAGGCCCGAGAAGCAACTGCAGGTTCCTCCACTCCCGTTGGTCGGTCGGAATGACAGCGGATGATTGTGCTTGCATTGTTAGCCGACGATGGCTGTGAGATGAAATATGCGTTCGGCGTGGGCTGTGTTTCCTTCAACGGATGAAAGGGCGAGGGCCTCTTTGCGATCGATGCCTTTGGTGAAGACGCGCCAGGCGATTTCCTGCGGAATGACTACTCTGGCGGCTGGAGGATTCGCGGATGGTGGAGCGAATACCCATCCTCGATGGTCTTTCGCAAGAAGCCAGATACCGCCGCAGTTGCCGGAGATATGGAGCTGGATTGCGGTGCCGATGGGCGAATCGATATCGCGAAAAACGTGCGGAAGTCCGCGGATGAAGCAGTCGAGGACTGGGTGGTAGAGTTCCGGTGTCATAATGCCGGGGCGTCCGGTGGCCTCACGAATTTGCTGCTGGTGATGCCATCGCTCGGTAAGTTCGCGAGCCGTATCGAACCAGTTGAGGGATGTGGTTTCGCCGGCCCAGCTTACGTTGAAGACGGCGGCCGCGAAGGGGTCAAGGGATTCGTGGAAGCTGGCGCTCTGGTGACAGGCCGTCTCCATCATGTCGATGAGAACGGGCGGACTGAGACGGCGATAGACGGTGACGCCTTCGCGATTGAGACGATTGACGAGGTCGATGACGTCCTGTGCGGAGCGGATCTGCGGCTGTTCGACGTAGTGGTGATCGCGAACCATGGAAAGCTTGCGAAGCACGGTGTCGAGCAGGTGAGCAGCCACGTCGCGGACTTTCCAGGCGGCCGCAATGGTTTGCAGGTCCCATTCTTCCGGGCGGAGATCGCGGAGCAACTGGATCAGCTTTGCGTCGACATGGCGAAGCAGCGAAGCGCAGAAGATGGGTTCGGTGCCTGGGATCTGGTCGGACATGGGATGAAGGTTATGGTAAATCGTCATTGAGATGAACTTGTGGCCATAGGTGCGTGATGTGGATCTGTTCGATGAATAGCTGGTTCCGGCGCTCAACTCTCATGCTGGCGACCACGCGGCTGAGCGATGGCTTTCCAGTACTCTTCGAACTTTTCGAGGCATGGAGTTTTCTACGGATTGGTTTTGAGCGGGGCGGAGAAATCGCGGCTCAGGCCGAGCTCGGTGGCCGCTAAATTCAGTTGGGCCTGTGTAAAGAAGAAGCGGTGCATCGGGTTCGAGTCTGGATAGAAGCGGATGACAATTTCGGGGTTTTCAACCGCGTCGTTCTTGCCATCGTGAAACGGATATCCCAAGTCCTGCAAGAGGTGAAGCGATCCTTCATCGCCGGTGGGATTGCCGGTATCTCCGACGATCGCGAACACCGACTTGTGCGTGCGCTTCGAATAGACAGACACGAAGTCACCGACCTTTACACCGCGACGCCGGGCAACGTTGCCGCGAACGACATAATTGATATGGCGGGCGTCGACATAGCGCCGCGGGTCCCGCTCGTTGTGGTTCTCAGGATCTGTGAAGTCGGTTTGAGAAATGTAATAGCCCGGGAAGGGGTCCCTGGAACCTTGCAGAATCGGGCGATCGTATTCATCAACGAGGTAACCGACAATTTTCTCATTTGCGCGGTTGAGGTAATGCGCATTTGGGAGAATGTCGAGCGTCTGCTTGCCCCGCGGACCATAAGCGTTGGGAGCTCCGTCTACGTCGACATCCATTCGACGCGTCAATCTTTCGAAAGAGGGATGCCGATGCGCGCTTTGCGCATTCGCGGCGATGGTGACGCTTAGAGCAAAAGCCCCGGCGATGGCAAGAAACGGATGCATGCGTCGCGAACCAGGCTACCGTCCTCCATCGGGTTCAAGCAAGGGATTGGCGGCGGTTCCGGGTTCCTATCCGGGATTGTAATTCTTCGTTTCAACACGGGGCTTCGGATGATCCGGGTTGGATGGAGAAATCCCAGGTCTCAGAGGCGAGACCTGGGGCACCCAGATTTTTGCTCTCGCTTCAAGATTCCTCTTCCGGGTGTTCCTCCGTGTCGGGACCTTCCTGGGAGTGGTCGTTGTTCTCTTCGAGGGGGTCCTCGGCCTCCTGCTCTTCATCGTCTTCGTTTTCGTCGGGTTCCTCGAAGTTCTCGCAGGTGAGCCGACGGGCGCAATTGCGGCAGTCGGTGGGCGGTTCGCAGACGGCCTTCTCATCAGCGAGGGCGACGCCGTCGACTTCTTCGCAGCTGCGCACGACCTCGCTGGCCTGGAGGGAGGCGATTTGCCTGGCGAGGGCGGCGGCCAGGTGGAGTCCGGAAAGAAGCAGGCGGGCACGGCGGATATCCACGTAAGGCGAGTTGAGGACACTCAGGACCTGGGTAAGGGCGATCTGAATGCCGTGATGGTCTTCGATGGACGGCAGAGAAGGATTGTCGGAGGGGGAAGGATGGCGGTAGCGGCGGAGATGGGTGTGGTAGTAGCAAAACGCTTGATTCCGGAGTGCGGGGGAGTGGCATTTTTTCCCCCCGGGCAGGATGTGTCGGCATTCGTTGTACATTGGTCGTTCTCCAGGGGGTACCCCCCCCCATCTGTTTAGCGAAGTTAATTGTTTTCAGCAGTATGCAGAACGCGATTCGGCCAAAGTCTTCATTTTGAACGGACTTAGGCGCACAGTCGTTCGAACAAAGGACTTAACAGTAGGGAACCGGGATTCGGGACCGGGAACAGGTTCATTGCGCAGGCCTCCGGTGAGCGAGGATTCGATTGCAACTCTCATTGTGCGCCGTTGAGGGTAAATATCTGCAAATTGGGGCGTCTTCTAAGCTATTGAAGGCAAAGAGGATAGTAGAAAGATTGAACGAGGAGGGCTTGACAGCGCGAAAATGCTTGCATTTTTCCGGCGGCCCGGCTATTTTATTAACCAGTTAGTTTAACTATCTGGTCAAAATGAATTCAGAGACACAAAACGCATCCGTATCGACCGACCGATCCTCCGAAACGCGCGCACGGATTCTTGATGCTGCGCTGCGCGAGTTCAGTGCGCTGGGGATGGCGGGCGCGCGGATGGATCAGATCGCCGCCAGCGCCGGTGTGAACAAGGCGCTGCTTTATTACCACTTCGACAGCAAGGAGAACCTCTACATTGCCGCGGTGGAGATGATTTCGGCGAAGATTCGCGATCTGTCGATGGCGGTCTTTCTCCGCGATGCTTCTCCGGGGGAGCGGTTGTTGAGGGCTGCGCTGAACCACTTTGACCGCATCCTGGCGCAGGGAGAATTTCAGAGCCTGATGCAGCAGGAGATGATGCGGCTGCACCAGGGACAGTCGGACGCGATGCCGATCCTGGTGAAGCGTGTATTTGGCCCATTGCAATCGATGTATCAGTCGATGATGCGCGAAGGGATTGCGTCGGGGGAGTTGATCGATGTGGACTGGTTGCAGCTTCACCTGGTTTCGCTGGGGGCCAATGTTTTTTATTTTCTGGCCGCGCCGGTGTGGCGAATGCTGATGCAGTTTGAGCCATTCGCGCCTGAAGTTCTGGAGCAGCGGCGGCGCGCGGTGGTGGAGTTTCTGGGGAAGGCGGTTTTTACAGATCGCGCCCATGGCAGCGCATTAGCGGCGCGGGTGTATGCCGACACGCCAATGCCGGAGCTACCGAGCACGCAGCACTTATTTGGGAGAACCGATGAACGCAAGAAATAGAGTTTTCATGATCCTTGGTCTGCTGACGCTGGGGTCATTCGTGTGGTATCTGTTGACGGCTCGCACTTCAGGCGAGTTGAAGCTGATTGGCACGGTGGATGCGAATGAAGTGCTGGTGAGCGCGAAGATTCCCGGGCGCATTCAGACGCTGAATGTGGAAGAGGGCCAGGTGGTGAAGGCCGGCGACTTAATTGCGACGGTGGAGAGCGAGGACCTGGCGGCGGCGGAGAAGGCAGCGCAGGCAAATGTGCAAAGCGACCAATCGAAGCTGGCGGAGACGGTGGAGACCGAGCATCAGAACCAGGGCGAGGTTACGAGCGCGGCGGTGAATGCGGCGGCGCAGGTGAAGGCGAGCCAGGCGGCGCTGCTGCAGGCGGAGGCGAACCTGAATCACCAGAAGGCGGACACGTCGCGCACGGTGGCGCTGGCGAAGCAGGGTATCGCGAGCGAGCAGGCGCGGGACGAGGCAGTTACGAGCCTGCAGGCATCGCAGGCCGCGGTAGAGACGGCACAATCCAACGTGGTGGCGGCGGAAGCAGCGCTGCAACAGGCGAAAGCGCATGAGTTGCTGGCGAAGGTGTCGGCGCGGACGGTGGCTTCAACGCGCGGCATTGTGCAGAACGCGAAGGCGCTGGCGGATGAGGCGAACGTTGAAGTGGGCTATTCCAAGGTGTTCGCCCCGGTATCGGGTCCAGTGAATGTGCTGGCGGCGCGGCAGGGCGAGGTGTTGCCGGCGGGTGGAACGATTGCGACGATCATGGACCTGACACAGACGTGGGTGTATGCGCCGGTGCCGGAGACCCAGGCCGATGCGGTGCAGCTTGGCGACAGTCTTCGCGTAGTGATGCCGAGCGGAGCGACCGTGCAGGGGAAGGTGATTGCGAAGAGCGCGGAGGCGGACTTTGCGACGCAGCGCGACATCAACGGCGGTCGCAAGCGCGACATCAAGACGGTGCAGATCAAACTGCTGATCGACAACCCGGAGGAAAAGTTTGTGCCGGGCATGACGGCGGATGTGTACGTACCGAAGAGCAAGCTGGTGAAGCAATGACATCGCACGTGCGCACGGTTACGCCGACGCCGGAGCCTTTGCAGGGCAAGGGGCCGCCTGCTATCCGGGTGGAACACATTGTGAAGAAGTACGGCGACTTTGAGGCGGTGAAAGGGGTGAGCTTCGAAGTGGCCGATGGGGAGATTTTCGGGCTGCTGGGGCCGAACGGCGCGGGGAAGAGCACGCTGATCCGCATGATGACGACGCTGATTCCAGTGACGAGCGGAAAGGCAATTGTGGGCGGCCATGATGTGAGCAAGGAGTCGGACGCGGTGCGGCGGATGATCGGTGTAATTCCGCAGGCGTTGACGAGCGACCAGGATCTGACGGTCGAAGAGAATTTGAGTATCTATGCGAAGCTGTACAGCGTTCCGCGGGCGCAGCGGGAGAAGAACATTGCGGATGTGCTGGAGGCAGTGGATCTGAGCAAGTGGCGGACGGCGCAAACGAAGACGCTTTCAGGCGGGATGCGGCGACGGCTGGAGATTGCGCGCGGACTGGTGCACGATCCGCGGATTTTCTTTCTGGATGAGCCGACGACGGGGCTGGATCCCGTGTCGCGCATTGCGGTGTGGGAGATGCTGAACAATCTGAAGAAGACGCGCAATCTGACGATGCTGTTGACGACGCACTACATGGAAGAGGCGGACCGGCTGTGCGACCGCATCGCGATTGTCGATCATGGAACGCTGGTGGCGCTGGGCAGTCCTGTGGAGTTGAAGCAGAGTGTGCCGGGGTCGAATGTGGTTGAAGTGCAATTCAACCGCGAAGATCCGGAGTGGAAGTCGCGGCTGGAGGCGCTGCCGGATGTGACGGAGGTGCAGTCGCAGTCGGCCGGAGTGTATCGCGTGCTGACGTCGAACGGATCGCAGACGACATCGCAACTGGTGGAGATGGCGAACCGCCTGGGGGAACAGCTGACATCGTTGAGCGTGCAGAACACGTCGCTGGATGACGTTTTTGTGCACTACACGGGACGACAGCTGCGGGATGAGCAGGTCAAGACGGTGTTCCAGATGCCGCCGCGGCCGGGAGCGCAAGCATGAACAGATTTATGGCGATTGTGGAGCGCGAGATGCGGAAGTTTTTCCGCTCGCCAGTGCTGATGATCATGTCGATGATGCTGCCGCTGGTGCAGCTGGTGATTCTAGGGAATGCGTATGGCGGAAAGATTCGCGGGGCGAAGGTGGCGGTGGTGGACCACGATCATGGCCCGCAAGCGTCAAGGTGCGCGAGGCATTCGACGCGATTGCGGCCAACATCGCAACATTTACCACCGTCGATTACATGGATGAAGCCCAGGCCAAGGAGGACGTGCGGACGGGGAAAGTGGATGCCGCGGTGATTATTCCGGCGCAGTATTCACGGCGGGTGTATGCGCAGGATGCGCCGCGCATTGGTCTGGTGGTGGACAACTCCGACCAGATTATGAGTTCGGCAGCATTGAAAGCGAGATGCAATCGCTGGTGGATGCGCTGAATCAGCCGGTGATCCAGGATCGCGTGGTACAGAAGATCGCGCTGGAGATCGTGGAGCTTTATCCGTACGTCGAGTACATGAAGTATTTGCTGTCGGGGTCGATTGCTCTGGCGATGTACATTTCGCGTGATGATCGGCGGTGGAATGCTGTATATCGACGACAAGGCGCGCGGGGTGCACGAGGGATACCTGGTGACGCCGATCAGCAAACTGGAACTGGTGATGGGTTTGAATGCGGCGGGCGCGATCAAGGCGGTGCTGGCGGGGATTTCGCTGACGGTGATTGGATCGCTGATGGCGGGATTGGGGATGATATTTCATCCGGTGCGCATTGCTGCAGCTTTTTCTGCTGATCGTGGGAGCTCCATCGCTTTCAACGGAATGATGTTTCTGATGATGGTGCGGGTGGACGATCCGCTGGTGCCGCGCGCGATGTTTGGCGTGCTGAATACGCTGCTGTTCTTTCCATCGGGGGCGATTTATCCGATCGCCGCGTTTCCGAAATGGCTGCAGGCTATCGCGATTGTCGATCCGTTTACGTATGCGATTCATGGATTCAAGGCGATCCTGCTGAAGGATGGGGGCTTTGTTGCGATTCGCGGGGATCTGCTGTTTTTGTTTCTGTTTGGGATCGGGACGCTGTTGATAGCTACGCCGCTGTTCAAGAGGACGCTGTGAGGGTGGGGAACGAGGGACAGAGGGACACAGGGACATAGGGACATAGGGACATAGGGATTTGGGTTTCCGGCGGGTAGGAAGGTTAGTCCGGAATGCGGTGAGGCGGTCCGCTCCTTGTGGGAGGGGTGGGCCGCCTTGGCGCGTTTGGTGGATGTTTGCGCCCCGATGATGGTCAGGCCGACAAGCTCAAAACAGAAGCAGATCCTTCACTTCGCCTACCCCATGGAGTGAGATCCATGGGGCCCCAAAGCGCTACGTTCTGGATGACACCGCGAAGAAAGGCAGATCTTTTGCTTCGCCTACCCCATGGACTGAGATCCATGGGGCCCCAAAGCGCTACGTTCAGGATGACACCGCGAAGAAAGGGCAGATCCTTCACTTCGCCTACCCCATGGGGTGAGATCCATGGGGCCCCAAAGCGCTACGTTCTGGATGACACCGCGAAGAAAGGCAGATCTTTTGCTTTCCACCCTCGCAGTCCGCCGCAAAGAAGATGGACCGTTCTTTGGAGACCAGAGAAGTGCGTTCGGGACTCGCTTTCGCTCAGGCGAGGGAGGTCAACTCTGGATGACACACGGCGGTAAGACTACCCAAAGGTACTGTTACCCTGCACTGTTGTTGCAGTCGTCGAAATGCGGACCTGCGCTAACATCGAAGAAGAAACCCTATGTCTACGACAGTGAAGACCGCACCCGACGCGATTTCAAAGCGTATTGCCGAGGCAACTCAACCGGTGAGCAGCGCTCCTTTGCCTGAGAAGAAACGTGCACTGACCTGGGAAGAGGAAGAACTGGAGAACTACGAGCCCAAGCGGGCAGTGGCGGTTGAGGAAAAGCGGAAGGCGGACTCGAGGGCGGCGCTGCTGGTGAGGCAGCTTCCGCACCAATGGGAGGGATTGTGCGAGGTCATGTCGATTCGATGCGGAAGCGTGAATACCAGAGCGGGCCGCACCGTTTTGCGTGGGGCCATGCCGGATCCGAACCGTCTGGAGATTCGCCGCGAAGACGATCAGGGATTTGTAGTGCAGTTTGATCCCGACAAGAAGAAGATTTTCTTCAACGGAAAAGTGCTTGGATTCGAGCGCGTATACGAGCTGGTGGTGCAGGAACGCGACGGCGTGGATACGACCGCGTGGTTCTCTCAGACGACGTTGGCGACTGAGCAGACAGACGACCTTGCCAAGGGAATGCTCGCGACGCTATTACGGTTTGACCAGTAGACGAGCAGGTTGCCGAAGCCGAGCGAGTGAGGGCAGATCCAACGAGTTTTCGCCCAGGGGCTCTACCGCCTACAATGGGGACTGACTTCAATCAAGAGGACCCCAATGCCGCTGTCTGGTGAAGCCATTCGACTGATGAACTACATTGATGATGTTGCGGTGACGCTTCGCCGCATTCTTGCTCTCGTTCCGACGCTGACGGCAGAAGAGCGCGCGCGGATCGCCGATCACCTTGTGCACTCGAGTCCGAACGCGGAAGACGTGGCCAAGGCACTTACCGCGAAGTAATCAGAATCCAATGCAAGTTGCCATTATCGGAGCCGGGCCGCTGGGCAGATGGCTCGCGCTCGCAGCAGCCCGCGCGGGCTACACAGTGCTGCTGGAAGACGTAATGCCCGCAAACCTGCACCATGCGCAGGAGTATCTGCGCCAGGAATTGGGGCCGGAGGCGTTGCCGATGGTGAAGTTTGTTTCCACCATTGAAGAAGCGGTGCGCGAGGCCGACCTGGCGATTGATTGCGTGCCGGATGAGCTGGAGTCGAAGCTGGAGATTTTTTGCCTGCTGGACCGGATGGCTCCGCCGCGAACGATTTTGATCACTCCGACGACGAGACTTTCGATTGCGGACCTCGCATCGTGTACCTATCGGGCGGATCAATGCGTGGCGCTTGTGGTGGATATGCGGGAGCTGGCGGGTCTGCGCGCCGGCTCAGAGATTGTGATGCGAACGCCGCCGCCGGTGGCGGAAGAGACGGTAACGCTGGGGCGGGAGTTCTGGATGCGGATGGGGTTTGCGGTGAAGGTGGAGAGCGAACTGCCGTTCAGGGGCTGAAGGGTCGAGGTTGGGATTGGAGAGAGGGCGGAAGGCAAAAGCAGATCCTTCGCTTACCACCCCCGAACTCCACGCCAAAGAACATGGACCGTTCTTTGGGGTCCCCGAGAGATGCGTTCGGGGGCCCTTGCGCTCGGGATGACACACCTTTCAGAACATCCGTAATCGTACTGGTGTTTGATCATCGTCGTAGCCATTGATGCTCATGTCCTGGATTATCTCCCCGGTCCCCAAATGCGAGGGACCGGGGGCACCCGGCCAGTCTCTCCCGGCACCCACTTCATCAGCCTGCGAGAATCTTTTCGTAATACTTGACATATTTGGGGACCACCAATGAGGCGCAGAAACGCTTCTGGGCATCTTTGCGGGCGGCGTCGCGCATGGCATCGAGGCGCGCGCGATCTTTGAGGAGCGCGATGGCTGCCGCGGCCATTTCGTCGACGGCTCCGACGGGAAAGAGCAGGCCGGTGACACCATCTTCGATGAGTTCGGAAACGCCGCCGACACGAGTTGCGATTGCGGGCACCTTGCAAGCCATGGCTTCGAGAGCGGCGAGACCGAAGGACTCGAGGGAACTGGGCATGACCATCAAGTCGGCGAGGGGAAGAAGCTCATTGACGCGGTCCTGTTTGCCGAGGAAGTGAACGCGATTGTTGATATTGAGGTCGTGCGCAAGCCACTCGGCGGCAGAGCGATCGGGGCCATCGCCGACAAGGACTAACCGGGCGGGAACTTCCTGAACCACTTGAGAGAATACCTTGACGACGTCTACGACGCGCTTGACAGGGCGAAAGTTGGACAGGTGGATCAGGATGGCCTCGTCGGGGCGGGCCAATTTGGCGCGCGCGGCGGATCGTGCATTTTCGTCGGCGATCGGGGTGTAGACATCGCAATTGACGAAGTTCGGGATGACCTCGATGGGCCGGGAGATTTCGAAGTCCTCGACAGTTTTTTTCTTCAGGTAGCTGGAGATGCTGGTTACGCCGTCGCTCTCCTGGATGGAATAGCGGGTGATGGGCAGGTAACTGCGGTCGAGTCCGACAAGCGTTATGTCTGTACCGTGAAGCGTGGTAACAAAGGGCAGTTTACGGCCGCGCGCCGCCAGCATTTGGCGAGCGAGCAGGGCACTGACGGAGTGAGGAATGGCGTAGTGAACATGAAGAAGGTCGAGATTGCAGAATTCGGCAACCTCCGCCATGCGCGAGGCCAGGGCCAGGTCGTAGGGGGGAAATTCGAAGAGCGGATAGCTTGAGACGGGAACCTCGTGGTAGAAGATGCCGTCGTCGCGACCGCTGAGGCGGAATGGCTGCGAATAGGAAATGAAATGAACTTCGTGTCCAGAAGCAGCGAGTTCGATGCCGAGCTCGGTGGCAACCACGCCGGAGCCGCCGTAGGTTGGATAACACGTGATGCCGATGCGCATGCCGTAGCCTTACATTTCAATGATGATGATGATGGTGGTTGTCGAGACGAGCATAAAATGGCCGAGCGGACATTTTATGCAGTTGTAGATTCTCAAAATGCTACGAGAGATGCGAAAAGAATGCGAAAGATTGCGCTTCGAATTCCGACGTGATTAGGAGAATGCTGTTGGCCTTTGAAAATCACTGAGGATTGAGAGATTCCGCAGCACCAGTGTAATTTGCCGAACCGGCCGCCTGCTCACTGGTCTGTCACTCGGCAGCACTACTGATCGCATGGTGCTCTTGAGTTCGGCCAGCGCCGCAAATCTACACAAAGGAACGGAGCAATGCAGAAACGCAAGCTGGGAACGAGCAATCTTGAAGTTTCGGCGATGGGGCTCAGCTGCATGAGGTTGAGCCCGGGCCACGGAGCGGTGGCGGGGACCAGACAGGAAATGATTGCCTTGATTCGCGCTGCGGTCGACCTTGGCATCAACTTCTTCGATACTGCCGAGGTCTACGGTCCGTTCGCAAATGGGGAGCTGGTCGGTGACGCTCTGGCCCCTGTAAGCAACCGGGTGGTGATCGCGACCAAATTCGGCTTCCAGATCGACTCTGAAGAAGATCCGTATCCGGTGGGCCTGAACAGCCGTCCGGAGTACATCCGAGAGAGTGTCGACGGTTCACTGAAACGACTCAAGCTCGACACCATCGACCGTTATCCAGCGGCTCTGGAACAAACGACTAACCGCTAAGATCAGCCTGGAGACAGTCGGTGTTCTATGCGGGTTGGCTCAATGGCTTCGCCGCACTGCCTGTCGTTCATCGTGCTCTGAAGTGAAAGGAGAACTGCAATGGGCGCGTGGTCAAAGGTGGAGCTCCACAAAATCTCCGAAGCCGACGATCTACATATATCGCCACTTCGCGAGGACGGAGTCACGTGCGGATTTTTCTCCTCACCCGATTCGAATCGGAGCATCGATTTGCAGATGAGCTTCAACTTCTGAAGGGCGCCGGGGCACCTGGAACGAGGCCAGCGAATGATATGAGGTCGATGCCTCGATATTCCTTGATGGCCATGAGGGCGTTGCGCTCGATTTCCCGTGATTCCAAGAGGCGCGTGTTTGCTTTTGCGAGTTGCTCGTCGCGATAGCCCGGGTGGGAGACGAGTTCGAATGTACCTTCGGGCATAGCGGTGATGAGGGCATGGACGGCTGCGATGTTGACGCTGCCGGTGGCGAGAACTCCTACTGCACCGTCGGTTGTGTGGAAACCTTCTTCTGTAACGATGCGGCGAAACTTGGACTCGAAGCGGCGCAGGAGCAGGACTTCGGCGCGGCGCACTTCGGGAGCGTTGGCGGTGGCATTCAGGCTCCAGATCGGTTCGAAGGGGTTGCGTATGGCGTGAATACCGGCTGACTTTGCCGCGCGCAACACGGGCCGCAGAACTGCGGGAAACATGTGGACGTGTTTGTGGGTGTCAATGTGGGTGAGACGAAGGCCGTAACTCTGCAGGAGAGCTAGCTGGGCGGCAGCCTCGGCCTCGATTTCGGCGCTGCGGAGGCGCGCGGTGAACAGGCGTTTCAAGAAAGCGCCAAGGGTCGGGTAGAAGGATCCAGTCCTTCGATCAACCAGGGATGGAAGCTTGTCTTTATCGGAAACCGGCGAGCCATCGACGAGGACAATATGACAGCCCACACCGATTGTGGGCATAGCCAAGGCCATATTTACGGCTTCTTCTGTGGCGGGAGCGTTCGCCATAAGCGTGGCGCTGGTAAGCACCTCGGCAGCATGAAGCTCGAGGATGGCGCGATTGACTCCGGGGGCGAGACCGAAGTCGTCGGCGTTCACGATAAGACGAGGCACGAAGATTAGCTTATCAATTTAAGGGCATGGCGCAGCGCCGGCCGACGGGCGGGTCGATGGGGCTGCGCTTCGAAGCGGCAGTGAAGGCATTGCCGGGGGTGCTTCGCTGGTATGATGACAGAGGGTCTTTTCGAAGCCCACAGTCATTGGGGGCGGTTAGCTCAGCTGGTTAGAGCGCCTGCCTTACAAGCAGGAAGTCGGGGGTTCGAGTCCCTCACTGCCCACCATTCCCCAACCACACATTTTTGCCGAAGGAAACGGATCATGCGGAGTTGCGCGTGAGCGAGAAAGTTTGCCTGCGAAAGGCGAAGAATCGCTGCAGAAGCTGCGCGCGAAACCTGCGGGCCAAAACGATGCGACTGAGGACACGCGCAGGTTGCGAATTTCAATGAGACGTCAGGCGAGAATCAACGGCGGAGAGAGGGATGAAGAGATAAAAATCAGCGCGAAAACTCAGTGCTCGTGATTTGCGAAGTGCGTGGAAAGCGATGATATATCAGGGATTCCCCTATGTTATTAACTCTGAGCGTTGCGAGCGCATGTTACGAAAGAGGGCCTCACGGGGAAGAGACATATCTACGTCGATGGGAGTCGTCCCGGCAAGAAATGTGGTCACGATGAGTGCTTATAGCTTTCTGCGTCGTGGAGTTTCAACGGGAGTTATGGTATTGCGGGCGATGTCAGATGCGGGAGTCAGTTTGTATGGTTGCTTACACTTTATAACTCGAAGCGCGTAGTAAGCGTCCGAGCTATGATGTTTCCGGTGATATCGCCGGCGAGGTTGAGCTGCCTGGCGCAGTGACAGCGAGAGTGACGAGAGTAATTCATCTAAAGCTATATGTAAGTCGCATTAGCGCTATATGAAAACGCGCCTGGATAGTGGCCATTCTAATTTTTGCGAGCTTCCCATAGGCATATTCGCGATGCGATGCGACGCTGCATCAATGCGCATGGAAAGGCGCGCTTGTGCGTGGCTGATGTAAGTGAGATAGACAAAGCAAGAAAAACTGAAGTTAGTCCAAGCTTCAACTATGCCGGCTCGACAAAAGCACACCTGAGTTATTGTCCGACTCGTGCGGTATTAGCCCCTTCGTTGTATGGACGCACTAACTGAATGACGCAAGACTCGCGCCATGACTCAGAGGCAATCTTGAACAAGTGAGTCAGCACCACGGGATTTCGAGAGGTCGAGCCCGAGTGCACGGAAGCGATCAACGGAGGCCAGATTCCCCATGGTGATTCCACAGGTTCTGAATGTCCGCGTGGACAAACTGTTTGGTGCATTGCAGACGATGTCATGCTCGCTGAAGACGGCGGGCAAAAGTGCATCTCGCGGCAAGTACGCATTCTTCATATTCGCAGCAACGCTTTCATTGCTCTTGAGCGGATGCGGCGGAGGCGGATACGCGGGCGGCGGAATCTCGAGCCTTTCGGCGACATCCTTCGTTCTCGATGCGGGGCAGTCCATGCCCGTCACCGCCAATCTGAGCGGAAGCTTTGAAGTGGCGTGGTCGTTTACAGGCGCGTCGTGCAGCGGAACCGGATGCGGAACGCTCTCGTCGTCGACCGGTACGAGCACAACGTACACTGCGCCTTCCGGCATTACATCGCCGATGCAAGTCATCCTGGTGGCCACGATTCCGAACACGAAGAGCCAGGAAACCGTAACGATCACGGTCAATCCCGATCCAACGATGACGGGTGTTCCGCCGGCAGGCATTGTGGGGTCACCTTACAGCACGACCATTGTTTCAGCGGGAGGAACGGCACCGTTGACGACCAGTATTTCAGGCGGGTCGCTTCCCGCCGGGCTTACCTTCAACGCTGCGACAGGCGCGATTTCGGGGACGCCGACGGCTGCAGGCACGTTTGCTTTTGCTGTGAAACTGGTGGACGCGAGCGCGGTTCCGTTCACGGTGAGTGCGAATGAAACGATTGTGATTTCGAATCCGGTACCGCCGCTGACATTGACCGGCGGGCCGCAGCCGTTGGGCGAAGTCGGAATTCCCTACACTACTTCGCTGGTGGCAACAGGCGGCGTAACTCCGTATGCGTGGAGCATTGCGGGGGGAACGCTTCCGGCCGGGCTTTCGATATCACCGACGACGGGCATCATTTCCGGGACGCCGACTGCGCAGGGCACTTCGAATTTCACAGTGCAGGTAGAAGACGCGACGAATGCCGTGGCAACAGCGGCGGCATCGATCACGGTCGTTTCGCCCCTTACGCTTGCAGGCGGCCCGCAGCCGGAAGGCACAGTTGGCGTGTCCTACTCCACCTCGCTGGTTGCGGCAGGCGGATCGACGCCGTACACGTGGAGCATTTCCGCAGGCACGCTGCCCGCGGGTCTCGGTATCTCTTCTGCGACAGGATTGATTTCGGGAATTCCAACGGCGAAGGGTACTTCAAACTTCACCGTCCAGGTGAAAGACAGCCTGGGCGCCACGGCAACGGCGGCAGTGTCAATCACGATCAATTCGCCGCTGACGTTGACGAACACTTTGCCGAATGGATCGGTCGGCGCGTTGTACAGCGCAACGATTGATGCAGCCGGCGGCACAACGCCCTACGCATGTTCGATCACGGCGGGGACGCTGCCCGCGGGTCTGAGCCTGACTGGCTGCGCCGTGAGCGGCACGCCAACGACGGCAGGGAGTTCCACGGTGACGGTGAAGGTGACCGATGCAAGTGCGCCTGTGCAGAGCGTCAGCGCCAATGAGACGATCGTTATCGCGCCGAGCGCACTGAATCTGACAAACACACTTCCGAACGGCACAGTGGGTGTGGCGTATAGCGCGACGATCACGGCGAGCGGCGGAACGTCGCCCTACAGCTGCTCGATTGCAGGCACATTGCCTGCGGGTCTTTCGCTTACTGGATGCGCTGTGAGCGGAACGCCGACGACGGCGGGGAGTGCGATTGTTACGGTCAAGGTGACCGACGCCGGATCTCCTGCGCAAAATGTGAGCCAGGTTGAAACCATCATCATCTCGCCAGCGACGCTGGTTCTGACGAGTACGCTGCCTAACGGAACGGTGGGCATTGCCTACAGCGCGAACATTACGGCAGCGGGCGGCACCACGCCTTATAGCTGTTCGATCACCGGAACATTGCCGGGAGGGTTGAGTCTTTCGGGTTGCACGGTAGGCGGGACGCCGACAACGGAAGGAACCGTAACTGTCCTGGTGAAGGTGACGGACGGCGGGAGCCCGGCGCAGAATGCGAGCGCCAACCAGGCAATCACGATTGCGCCGGCTGCATTGGCGCTGACCAATACATTGCCAAACGGCACAGTTGGCGTGCCCTATAGCGCAATGATCGGCGCAACTGGCGGTGTTATGCCGTATTCATGCTCGATCACCGGCGCGTTGCCGCCAGGTCTGAGCCTGACGGGCTGCACGGTGGGCGGCACGCCGACCACGCAAGGGTCTTCGCCGATTACGGTAAAGGTGACTGACTCGGGAAGTCCGACGCAAAACGTGAGCGCGAACGAGACGATCGTGATTGCTCCGGCGGCATTGACGATCACGAGCACGTTGCCTGGCGGCACAGTTGGTGTTCCATACAGCTCGACCATCACAGCGAGCGACGGAACGCCGCCCTATTCCTGTTCGATCACGGACACACTGCCAGCGGGCCTGACGCTGACTGGCTGCACTGTGGGCGGAACGCCGACCGCGGCTGGATCTTCGCCGGTGACGGTGAAGGTGACGGACTCCGGCAGCCCGGCGCAGAACGTCACCTCAAACCAAACGATTGTCATCGCGCCAGCGGCGCTGGTGCTGACGGGCACGCTGCCGAATGGAACGGTGGGCGTGGCTTACAGTGGAACGATCGCGGCGAGCGGTGGAACCACACCGTATGCCTGCTCGATTACCGGCGCGCTGCCGGCGGGACTGACGCTGACCGGATGCACGGTTAGCGGCACGCCCACGACCGCAGGCTCATCGCCAATCACGGTGAAGGTGACGGATGCGGGCAGCCCGGCTCAGAATGTGAGCGCGAACGAAACCATTGTGATCAACCCGGCGGCGCTGACCATCAGCGGCACACTGCCGAATGGCACGGTGGGAAGCAACTATAGCGCGACCATCACAGCATCGGGCGGAACCTCGCCCTACACATGCTCGATTGTGGGAACGCTGCCGGCGGGCCTGATCCTGAGCGGCTGCACAGTGAGCGGCACACCGACAACGGCGGGAAGCTCTGCGATTACCGTCACAGCGACGGACTCGGGCAGTCCGGCACAGAATGCAAGCCAAAACGAAACGATTGTCATTAACCCGGCGCCACTTTCGCTGACAACTTCGACGCTTCCTGATGGCACAGTGGCCGTGCCCTACAGCGCAACCATCGGTGTAAGCGGCGGCACGACGCCTTACAGCTGCGCGATTACATCGGGCACGCTGCCTGCCGGTCTGAGCCTGACCGGATGCACCGTGAGCGGCACGCCGACAACGGCAGGCAGCTCTACGGTGACGGTGAAGGTGACGGATTCCGGCTCTCCGATGCAAACCACATCGGGGCCAGAAACGATCGTGATCAATCCAGCAGCACTTACACTGACGAACACCTTGCCCAACGGCACGGTGGGAGTTGTGTATAGCGCGATGATCGATGCAAGCGGTGGCACTACACCGTACAGTTGCTCGATAACTTCCGGCACATTGCCTGCGGGGCTGTCACTTACCGGCTGCGCGGTGGGCGGCACTCCTACAACGCCGGGCACCTCGAACATTACGGTGATGGTCACGGATTCGAGCTACCCGAACAAAACCGTCTCGGGTCCGGAAAGCATCACCATCCAGCCCTCGGGAACTCTTAGCCTGACCGGCACACTGCCGATCGCGACGGTGGGTGTGCCCTACTCGTACACGCTGAAGGCGACGGGTGGGACGCCGCCTTACACCTACGCCCTGACGGCCGGTTCGCTGCCCCAGGGGATCACGCTGCAGTCGGATGGAACTATCTCAGGTACGCCGACCACACCGGGGGCCAGCAGCTTTACGGCAACGGTCACCGACAGCGCGTCAGCAACAGCTTCGCTGCCTCTGATCCTGCTTGTCGAGTATCCGACGACGCCCTATGACGGGGAATTGACAGGGCCCTATGCGTATCTCTTCCAGGGATACGATGACGTGCTGGCTGGCGTACTCGCGTACCAAACGGGTAGCGTGGGCAGCTTTACGGCGGACGGCACGGGCGGCATCAACCAGGGCGAGCTTGACGCGAATCATCAATCGTCGAACCCAAGCGGTACGACTGTTGCTTCGCAGAACTTCCTGGGCACCTACGAAATCAATTCAGACAGCCGTGGCTTCATCACGATTACGACGCTCAATCCTGATGGGACGACGGACCAGACGTTTACCTATGCCATTTCATTGAAGGCGCCAGTTTCTCCGGCGACTGTTTCAACCGAGGGCAGCTTGATCGAGTTTGATGACAATCAGCTCGTCGGGACCAAGGGCTCCGGGGAACTGCTGGCTCAGACGACGTCAGATTTCCCAGCGGGGTTGAAGGGCAGTTATGCATTCGGATTCTCGGGTGATACACCTTGCTTGATTTCATGCACTGTAGGCGTGGCATCGGGCCCAGTGGCTACGGTGGGCGTGTTCACGACGGACGGAGCCGGCAATCTAACAGCAGGCACAGCAGAGACGAACATTGCCAGCGTGAACTTTGCCAATGCCCCGCTGAGCGGAACTTATGAGAGCACCGATCAGAATGGACGCCTGCAGTTAGCGATGACTAACTCCAGCATCTCGGACGGTCTGTATCCAACCGACTTTGCGGTCTACATTGTGAATGCGAACCAGGCATTCGTTCTGTCGACCAACAAGCACTCTGATTACACGCTGCTTGCCGGGACTGCAGAGCTGCAAACGCAGGCAAGCTTCTCGAATGCGTCGATGAACAGCGCATTTATCGGTTACGAGAATGCGCAGTCGAACCCGGGGCTGCTGGGAGCGACGCTGCAAGATGTGCTCAACTTCTCCACGGCCACGGTATTCCGCGCAAGCGGGAATGGCGCGGGCACGTGCGATACAACGAACGTGGATAGCGGCGGACTGACGAGTCTTGTCGACAACCTCACCGGGCTGTCGAACTCGAACAAAAACAACCTGCTGGAGGCCCTGCTGGGCTCCTATGGATCGACTGGTACGTCATCGTGCGCTGTCAGTTCAACAGGACGGGGAACGTTTGCATATCCGAACCACTCCAATCTGATCTCGATTCTGCTTGGCTTGCTGGGCTTGCCGACGGGACCGCCGGACGCGCGCGTGGTTTACCTCGTGGCGCCGAACAGGGGTTACTTCCTGGAGACGGGTTATGCGGGCCTCGGACACATCGAGCCGCAAACCGGTGCGCCGTTCTCGCTGGCGACGCTGAAGGGAACGTATGTTGAACAAACGATCCCGGCCAGTTCGTTGGCCAGCATCAACACTTCCGGCCACTTCATTGCAGATGGCGCCGGGAATGCGAACTACACACTGGATGAAAACGTCGGGGTGGGGACGCTGAACATTCTGCAACTCGGCACAACCGCGACAACGACCTACAGCCTGTCAGATCCGAACAACAATGTGACTGCCGCAACCGCGGGCCGGTATGTGCTTGCGGACGGAACCACGGTGATCTACGCGATCTCCCCTGGCAGATTCGTATTGGTCGATACGAATCCACTAACGACTTCCCCAGGAGTTTCGCTGCTGTATTGAACTGCGAAGCTTACCGAGAACTGGATTTAGAGAATCGACGGGAGACAAGAAAATGAATCGAGTAATCACATTGAGTTTTGCTCTGACGCTGATGAGCGCATCGGCAGCCCTGGGACAACAGACCGTGACGGACGGAGTTCCCCCGAGCAGCTCACGATTGGATCTGGCGCTGGGCTACAACCTGGTCAGGGCGAATGCTCCTCCGGGCGACTGCGGCTGCTTCACAATGAACGGCGGGTTCGTGGGAGGGCAGTTGAACCTTAGCCCGTGGCTGGGGGTCGCCGGAGAATTCACAGGAGGGCATGCGTCGAATATCAGCTCACTCGGCCAGGATTTGACGCTCACCACATTCATGGCGGGTCCGCGCATCTCATGGGCCCACTCTCGCTATGTGCCATTCGGAGAGATTCTGGTGGGCGGCGCGCACGGCGGGGACTCCTATTTTCCGTCGAGTCTGTCGAGTGTTACGAGCGCAAGCACGTTTGCTTATGCCGCGGGTGGCGGACTCGATTTGAATCTTAGTAATCGATTCGGGCTTCGGGTCTTTGACGCACGTTTTCTGCACACTGCGTTGCCAAACGGGGTGAACGGGACACAACGGCAACTCCAGATCGAAGCAGGCCTGGTGATGCGATTCGGGGGATCGAGGCCGGGTCCACATATGGCGAAGGCGGCAGTCGCCAAGGAGCCACGGAGGATCTCACTTCGCTGCTCCACGACGAATCAATTGGTTGCAGAGGGTCAACCCGTTCACGTTGCGGCAGAGGCATCTGTCGATCCAGATGTCTTCCCACTCAGTTATGACTGGACGACGAGCGGGGGCCATGTGAAGGGATTTGGAAATGCAATTACGGTAGATACAGCCAACCTGCAGCCGGGAACGTACGAAGTGGACGGACACGCATTTTTGAATTCCGATCCAACCAACGCATCGAGTTGCAAGGTTGCGTTCCAAGTTACGAGAGCGAGCGACGTACAAGATCAGATGATGATGACCAAGCTCGCGGCGCCTCCCGGAGAAGGGGGAAGCGACAACGGCGCTCGCAATCACCTGCAGGACTTGTTTTTCAACTACGATCAGTCGGATTTGCGTCCGGATGCAGCAAACGCGGTGGTTGACGATGCGGCCTACCTGGTGGCGCATCCCGAACTGAGGCTCACGATTGCCGGGTACGCCGACGAGCGCGGTTCAGCGGAGTACAACATTGCACTCGGAATGCAGAGAGCGGTTTCCACACGCGATGCTCTTGTGGCCGGCGGTGTAGCTGTGGAAAGGATCCATGTCATCAGTTATGGAAAGGAAAGGTCTTTCTGTTCGGATGACACAGATAACTGCTATCAGCTTAACCGCCGAGCCCAGCTCGTTCCTGACAGCAAATAGGCAGGAATTGCGGGAAATCGTATCAGCTTTTAAAACTCAGGGCTGACTCGTGGAGTGTGTCAATGCACGAGCAGCCCACAAGTCTCAGCGGCGGTAAGCTAACTACCGACTTATGAGGCTGTTTGCGGTATAGGGGTAATCCTGATGAAGCGCCTGGGTCCAGAGTTTGCCGGGACTTTCGCTTCGATGGGTTTTGATGCTACTTTGAGTTTTGCAGTACTCAGAGTCTTTTGCCGAATTGGCGTGACGTCTTTCCCTCAGGTTGTTTGAGCTTCCATTGTTCCGCAAGTGGTTTCGGACGCCTGGTTTGACCAGGCGCAAAGGACTACAGAACCGGGCTCAACCAGCGCGTTGATTTTCATATGTGAAGGGAATTCAACGCGGCATCGTCCACAAGTGAGGAACTGAATTTTCGAGGACCGGCAATATGACCAAAGAGAATAACAAGCCAAGCAGCTTCCCCCTTCGCCTTCCGTTTTCGATCCGCCGCCAAGCCGACGACCTGGCACAAAAGGATGGCCTCTCACTGAATCAGTTCATAAGTCTTGCCGTGGCGGAAAAGATAACCCGGTTGGAACACTGGTCCTGGATCGATCGGGTCAGCAACCTGGATTTACACGGTACGGTGAACTACCGCGAGATTCAGGGTGAAGACTAGCCCGGGACGATTGCAACTGGGATTTAGGAACTCCAGGAGCTCACGCGGCGTTTGTAATCCCTGTCCGGCTTAGGCGGGTGGGATAGCAGCGCCAGTTCGTGGTCTTTATCCACGCAAACTAAACCGTGCGCTGATCGGAGCACGGAGCATTGCAAACGCCCATGATATTGCCTGTGATATCTGGAGACACTATCTATGAGAGTTACGGATGGATGATATCCCGCGTGATGCTAGTGGGATTTATGAGTATCATGCTGAAGTCATCGGGAAATTCCCGGTAGAAAGACATGTTGTACACAGAAGAGAAACATGGAGTTACCAATAGCTCGCGGTGACACCTATGTCGTATTTGAAAAGACAAGTCATCATGGGATTCTTGTGTCATCGGTCGTCGTGACTGGCAATCTTATTCCCCATTCCGTAGTTTTATCTGAATTGTTAGAAGTGCAGGGGCCGGGAGCGGAAGTTACATCCGTCCAATAGGCTTGCTGAGAATCAGTCAGAAAATGGGGAAGGAGACGGATCCCGGCCAATGGGGTTATCCACTGTTCAAGTTCGTGCTTTGTCGAGAAGCGGACATGAAGAGGCGCCACATGTGGCCTGAGATTCAACCGGACCGGTATGAAATGTTTTCGAATGTCTGGCGAAGAAAGTGGAACGATTCTTACGGTCACCGCACTGTGTCTTGTTCTGTTTCTCTCGATTCTTGGCTTCGGTGTGGACGTTGGACACCTGCTGTTCGTCAAGCGGAGCATGCAAAACGCAGTGGATGCCGCCGCGCTTGCTGCGGCGCTCGAGGTGCGGACCTGCAATGGAACAAATGCCTGCGGCGCGATGCAAGCGGCAGCCGGTAACGCGCTAACCGAGAACGGCTTTACCGCGACGACAGTGCTTACGAATTGCACGGGAACGGCAGGGACAGGTGTTACGTTGACTCTCAATAATCCTCCCTGCGCGGTTTCAAGCGATCCGAATGCCGGCAAAACGAACTATACCGAGGTGATGTTGTCCCAACCAGTTCCGACTTACTTTGCAAGCCTGATGGGGCTGCGCAGCGTGACGGTAGCGACGAGGGCGGAGGCAGTTCGCGGCCTCGGGGGGCCGTGCATTTATGCGCTCAACCCGACGGGGCCCGCGATCACGATTCTGGTTGGGGTGATTGTGAAGTCGCGTTGCCCAATCGTCGATGAATCGACCTCGGATAATGCATTGTCGTGCGTGATCGGGGCCTTTCTTTATGCACCGCGAATCGCGGTGTCGGGAGGATCGCAGGGTCTTCTCTGCCTGGCAGCATCGCAGCCGGAAACCTACGTGCCGACCCCAGTTCCGGCTGACCCTCTGGCATATCTTCCGGCACCCTCGACGGCCAATGACGCATGTGGGACGAGTACATCATCGCCGTACAGCGGATCCTCGTCCCCGGTGAACGTTACGCTCGGAGGGAATGTCGTTTTCAATCCGGGCGTGTACTGCGGGGGCATTTCAGTTACTGCAGCTCTTCTTTCAACCATCACGTTCAATCCCGGAACGTACATCCTGAAGGATCACGCGGGGTTATTGGGTATAACCCAGGGCGGTCTGAATATAACTCTCAATGAACTGACGTCGATAACGGGGAGCGGTGTGACGTTCTACAACGAAGGGACGCAGGGCAGCCTTATGGTTGTCGAGCCGGTATCGGGTGGCTCATTGCTTAGCCTCAGCAACGTATCGTTATCAGCTCCCACGACGGGAACTTACGCCGGGATACTGTTTTTTCAAGCGCATGGATCCACGCCAACCGGCGTATTTGTTGCAAACCTGATCGACAACAGCAAGCTGGAGGGAGCGATTTATCTGCCTGACGGGGACGTGAGCTACGGGGTGAGCGCCCTATCGTCGGCATATAACATTCTGGTGGCCAAGGATATTCACTTGAATGTTGCGGTAGGAAGTTCGTTCGGTAACGACTATTCCTCATTACCGGGTGGATCGCCGCTGAGCGGCAACGACGTGTCTCTTGTGCAATAGAGGCAAGCGCGAGAGGGTATGGAGGCGAGGATGAATTACATCAGGGCGAGATTTCGGAATATCGGAGCAAGCTGCGAGGGTTCGAGTTTTGTCGAACTGGCGATTGTGCTTCCCATGCTTCTTATGGTGCTGGTGCCGGCGGCGGATATTGGCAGAGCGCTCTTTGCTGCGATCGAAGTCTCGTCGGCAGCGGAAGCGGGAGCGATGTACGGTGTGCAGAATCCGGGGGACACGGCCGGCATGGTGAGCGCATCCAAGAGCGGTGCATCGAACTTATCCGGAGTTACGGCCACAGCCACGTATGGATGCGAATGCTCGGACGGCAGCGGGGCGGTCGCGCAGTGCACGTCCACTCCGACCTGCACGTATAACTATGTAACTTACATTGATGTGGTAGCCACGGCTCCCTATGCAACGGCCTTCAAATACCCGGGCCTTCCTTCGTCGATGAATATTACGCGAGAGACGAGGATGCGGGTGGGCGGTGACTGAAATGAAGGCGGAGTTGGGAGCGTCCTCAGCCGGCGTTCGAAGAGGAAGGAACGGAGCGCTCATTGGACTTGCGGGCTGCCTGGGATCGGAAGATGCCGGCAGCGAGATCGTGGAATTCGCGTTCAGCATCTGCATATGGATGATGGCGGTGTTTCTTGTGATGTACGGATCGTTTGCACTTTATGCGGCGCACTTTGTGGCCAACGCAGCGGAAGAGGCGGCTCGTTTTGCGATCGTGCGCGGTTCAAGCTGGAATGGTGCGTCGTGCGCATCGAATGCGCTGGACTGCACGGCATCGAGCACGGATGTTTCGAATTACGTGGTGAGAATGCTGCCTCCGGGGCTGTCGTCATCCAACCTTACGGTATCAACCCAGTGGCCTGGCACAACTTCGACAGGCGGGACGTGCGACTCCGAAGATGGCGCGGATAGCCCGAATTGCGTGGTGCAGGTTACGGTGGGTTACAGTTTTAATTTTCCGGTGCCGTTCCTCAGGCGGAAGACGCTGCCGCTGTCGAGCACCTCATCGATGACAATCGTGCAGTAGCTATCGCGAGCCGCGGTCTCTGGGCACGCCGGAAGGCTAGCGGACTCTTCCCGACGCGGATTTGAGATAGAGTTGAGCGCATGGGTATGTATTGCGCCGCCGGCGGGGTCGACCTTGAGCTCGATCCGCAGCAGTTGAGTGAAATGCTCGCGGAGAGCTTTGAGAAACTTGGGCATCGCGATCGAGTGCTTGCAGTGCCTCCCGATATTACGCGTCTGCATTCGCATGCGGGCGCACTGACGTGCGCGGCCAGGGAACTGCTGGGCGATCGGCTGAAGGCAATCCTGCCGGCGATCGGGACGCATGCAGCTATGACGCCGGCGCAGATGGACCACATGTTTCCCGGCGTACCTCATGAATTATTCCGGGTACACAACTGGCGCACGGATGTGGAAACGCTGGGCGAAGTTCCGGCGGAGTTCATCTATCAGCAGTCCGAGGGGAAGTTGAATGTGCCATGGCAGGCGCAGACGAACCGGCTGATATCGCAGGGCGGGTTTGATCTGATTCTCTCGATCGGGCAGGTGGTGCCGCACGAAGTGATCGGGATGGCGAACTACAACAAGAACATTCTGATCGGCGCGGGCGGACGCCAGAGCATTAATCTCAGCCATTACCTGGGCGCGGTTTATGGGATGGAGCGCATCATGGGGCGCGCGGAGAACCCGGTGCGCGCGGTGCTGAATTACGCTTCGGATCAATTTTTGCGCGAACTGCCGATTGTGTATGTGCAGACGGTGGTGGGGCGGCGTGCGGATGGCGGGCTGGCGGTGCGAGGGCTGTTTATCGGGGACGATGCGGAGTGCTTCCTGCGGGCGGCAGAGCTGAGCCTGAAGGTGAACTTTGAGCTGGTGCCTGAGCCGATCAAGAAGGCGGTCGTGTATCTCGATCCGCACGAGTTTCATTCGACGTGGCTGGGGAACAAGGCGGTATATCGGACGCGGATGGCGCTGGCGGATGGCGCGGAGTTAATTATTCTGGCGCCGGCGGTGCGGCAGTTTGGCGAGGACAGGACGATTGACGGGCTGATCCGCAAGTATGGATATCGCGGGACGCCTGCGACGCTGGCGGCGGTGGAAGCGAATGCGGACCTGAGGGCGGAGCTGAGCGCGGCTGCGCATCTGATTCATGGATCATCGGAGGGGCGGTTCACGATTAGGTGGTGCCCTGGGCAGTTGAGCCAGGAAGAGATCGAAGGCGTAGGTTTCAGTTACGGGAATTATGCGGAGATGTCGGAGCGGTATAACCCCGACAAGTTATCGCATGGGTATAACCGGCTGGATGGCGAGGAGCTGTTCTTTGTTTCGAATCCGGGGCTGGGGTTGTGGGCGCATAAGTCGCGGCTGGTGTAGGCTGGCGGCCCTTGCGGCACATGGCTTACGGGCCGGTTGGAGATTCGAATCCGTCGCAGGTTAGATGGACAGAGGCGCGGACGGGAACCGCCTTTCCGTTCAGGATGGCAGGAAAGAATTGTGATCTCAGCAGAGAGCGCCTTGCTGGTTCTTCTGGGTCGTTGCTTTCCCACCCAAGCAGAGCTTGGATGGGGCACACAGCGCTGTGGGATTGTGGCGGAAAGCAAAAGCAGATCCTTCGCTCACCACCCCCGAACGGAAGTACGTTCGGGGCCCTTTCGCTCAGGATGACACAGCGCTCTTGGGGGTGGGTTAGGCGATTCGCGGTTTGCTCAGGATGACCCAGCGCTGGGGATTGGTTTAGAGGATTCGCAATTCGCGGAGGAGGAAGGCGTAGTCGAAGGCGATTTCTTTCAGGTAGTCGTAGCGGCCGCTGGCGCCCCCGTGGCCGGCTTCCATGTTGGTGACCAGGAGGAGGGGATTGCTGTCGGTTTTCAGGGTGCGGAGTTTGGCTACGTATTTTGCGGGTTCCCAGTACATGACCTGGCTGTCGTTGAGCGAGGTTTTGACTAACATGGCCGGATAACTTGCAGGCTTCAAGTTATCGTAGGGCGAGTAAGTGAGCATGTAGCGGAAATACTCTTCCAGATTTGGGTCGCCCCACTCTTCGTACTCGGGCACGGTGAGAGGAAGAGATGCGTCGAGCATGGTGTTCATGACGTCGACGAAGGGGACGTGGGAGAGAACGGCCCGGAAGAGATCGGGGCGGAGGTTGGTGACGGCGCCCATGAGGAGGCCGCCGGCGGAGCCGCCTTCGATGGCGACGCGGGTTGGATCTCCGTAACCGTTGGCGGTTAAGTGCTGAGTGACGGCGATGAAGTCGGTGAAGGTGTTGCGCTTGACGAGCATTTTTCCGGCGTCGTGCCAGGGCTTGCCGAGGTCTCCGCCGCCGCGGATGTGGGCATAGGCGATGACGATGCCGCGATCGAGGAGGCTGAGGCGGTTGGAGTTGAAGCCGAGCGGGAGAGGGTAGCCGTAGGAGCCGTAGCCGTAGATGTAGAGGGGATTCTTTTCCGCGGGGGCTAAAGCCCCTTCGTTATCAGGAGCGGTTTCGGCACGACTAAAGTCGTGCCCTTTCAAAACAGGCTGAGACTCGTCGGTTCCCACGGATGACAGCGATGACGCAGCTGTCATGGATGGGGCACTCAGTTTTTTCTCCAACGCGGCACCTTGGAAATTGTCGCGGCGGTAGACGAGGGAGATGGGGACCTGGACGCCGTCGGGCGCGGTGGCGTGGATGCGCTCGCTGGCGTAGAGGGTGCGGTCGAAGCCGCCGGGGACTTCCTGCTGCTTGAGCAAAGTGGATTCGCGCGAATCGAGGTCGTACTCGAAGACGGAGCCGGGGGTGACGAGGGACTGGTAGCCGTAGCGGAAGAGTTTCGTCTCCCAGATGCGGTTGATGCCGGGTGAGGCGGCGTAGGCGGGCTCGGGAAAGGCGATTTCGCCGGTGGGATTGGCTGCGGGGGTTTCGTCCTGAAACTTCCAGAGGCGTAGGCGGGGCAGGCCGTCTTCGCGTTCGCAGGCGACGAAGAAGTTGGCGAAGAGATCGACATCCTCAAGCATGACGGTATCGCGGTGAGGGATGCGCTCGACCCAGTTTTCGCGTGCGGGGGCATCGACGGGTGCGGTGACGAGGCGGAAGTTGCGGCCGCGATCATTGGTGCGGATGAACCATTGGCCGTTGCGGTGATCGACGGAATATTCGTGCTCGTCTTCGCGGGGACTGATGAGGGTGAACGCGCCGGTTGGCTGATCGGCGGGAAGGATGCGGCATTCGGTGGTGGTGTGGCTGCCGGATTCGAGGACGATGAACTTGCCGTCGCGGGTGCGGCCCGCGCCGATGTTGAAGCGCTCGTCGTCGTCCTGATAGACGAGGGTGTCGGTGGCGTGCGGCGCATGGAGCGTGTGTCGATAGAGCTGGAACTGGCGCTTCTGCTCTTCGTCTTCGACGGAGTAGAAGATCGTTACATTGTCGGAGGCCCAGGTGACGGAGCCTACGCGCTCGACTTCACCGGGTAGAGTTTCGCCGGTTTCGAGGTTCTTGATGTGGAGGGTGTATTGGCGGAAGCCGGTGAGGTCGACGGTGTAGGCAAGCCAGCGACCGTCGTCGGAGATGTCGGTGGCACCGATGGCGAAGAAGGCCTGGCCTTCGGCGAGCTGGTTTCCGTCGAGGATGATTTGTTCTTCATTGATGGTGCTGGACTGAAGTTTGGAGGTTTCCCACGTCCCTAAGGGGACATGGGGCACCCGGTTGTCGAGGATGATTTGTTCCGAGGTTTCCGGGGTGGAGTGAGTGTCGTGGTTTCCCATCCTTGACAGCGATAAAGCTGCTGCCATGAATGGGGCACCCGGAGGGTCTTGAGTTCCTGAACTTGAGTTTTCAGTTTTCCCACTCATGTCGCGATAAGACTGCGCCATGAATGGGGCACCCGGGTTTGTTTCAGAGGCGCGTTTGCGGCAGAAGATGCTGTACTGCTTTCCCTCTTCGGTGCGGATGTAATACCACCAGTCGCCTTCGCGGTAGGGGGCGGACTCGTCAGTCTGCTTGATGTGGCTAAGCATTTCGTTGTAGAGCTGGTCGCGGAGGGGAGCGAGGTCGGCGGTGATGGCCTCGGCGTACGCATTTTCAGCGTTGAGGTAGGCCGTGACTTCGGGATTGTCCTTGTCGCGGAGCCATGCATAGTCGTCGGAGAGGGTGATGCCGTGGAGGACGGTTTCTTTGCGATCCTTGCGTGCGATAGGGGGAGTGGGGAGTGCTTGATCGGTCATGTCTGGTTCAAGTGTAGAAGAACGGAGAACGAGGGACATAGAGACAAGGGACGTAGGGACATTGGGACGTCGGGGCACGGGGCAGGTTTCAGTGATATAACGGCCATCACGAGTATTCGAGGGGGATGAGTGTGGATTTTGCGGGGAGAGTGGTGCTGGTGGCGGGCGGAACGGGCGGCCTCGGGCGTGCGGTGAGTCTTGCGTTCCTGGCGGAAGGGGCGGCGGTGACGGTGACGTATCGCAATGACGCGGAGTTTGCGGGATTGCAGAGGGACGCGGGGGCGGCAGCTTCGACGCTGGAGGGACATCGCGTAGATGTGACGGATGAGCGTGCCGTCAGCGAACTTGTGGATGGGATTGTTGGCGCGCATGGACATCTGGATGTGCTGGTAAATACGGTGGGCGGCTATGCGGGTGGCACGAAGCTCTGGGAACTGGAGACTAAGACGTTTGAGCAGATGCTGGCGCTAAATCTGCGGGCCGGATATGCGCTGGCGCGGGCCGCGATTGTACCGATGCTGAAGCAGAAGCAGGGAGCGATTGTGAATGTGGCGGCGAAGGCGGCGGTGGATCATGGGGCGGGCGCTGGGGCGTACGCGGCATCGAAAGCGGCGGCGGTGGCGATGATGGATTCATTGGCGGCGGATGTGAAGGGAAGCGGGGTGCGCGTGAATTCGATTTTGCCGAGCATTATCGATACGGAGGCGAATCGGAGGGCGATGCCGGGAGCTGACTTTTCGCAATGGCCGAAGCCGGAAGATATTGCGAAGGTGATTTTGTTTTTGTGCAGTGAGGATGCCAAGGTGGTGCATGGGGCAGCGATTCCGGTGTATGGGGATAGCTAGAGGGTTGTCAGGGCATGGGGTTGTTCATCGCTCACCCGGGGGACGGGAAGGGACACACCGGGGGAAAGCGAAAAGCAAAAGCAGATCCTTCGCTCACCACCCCCAAACTCCGCCCCAATGAGGAAGACCTCTTTGGGGACCCCGATGAAGTACGTTTGGGGTCCCGTTCGTTCAGGATGACAGCGTTGATGATGGGGCGGGAACTTTGGGGCGGGGTGGAACGTACAATTGAGTGCGATGGAAGGTTTTCACCGCACGGGTTCGACGATGTTCCGGCTGATGCTGGCGGTTTTGTTTCTCCTACCTTTGCAGATTGCAATGGCCGAGTCGGTCAACAGTCTGCCCAAGCCCACTGACTATGTCAATGATTATGCTCATGTGCTGTCGGCGGACGCCGTAGCGAAGCTGGACCGCATTTGCGCAGAGCTGGACCACTCGCAGGCGAACGCGCAGGTGGCGGTGGTGACGGTGCACAATCTGGACGGCGATGATGCTGCCGACTGGGCGAATGCTCTGGAAGACAAGTGGCACATGGGCAAGAAGGGGTCGGATCGCGGAGTGCTTGTGCTGCTGGCGGTGGACGATCACAAGTACCGGATCGATGTTGGGTACGGGCTTGAGGGAATCCTGAACGACGCGAAGATTGGGGACATCGGGCGCGCGATGATTCCGTCGCTGCGGGCGAAGGATTATGACGCGGCGATGGTGGGCGCGGTGGGGCAGGTGGCGCAGGTGATTGCGACGGATGCGCATGTGACGCTGAGCGATCAGTTGCCGGCTCCGCCGCCGGTGCGGCAGAGAAGCAGCGGCGGACTGGCGAATCTGATTCCGTTTATTTTTCTGATTCTGATTTTCTGCGGATTTGGCGGGCTGCGGCTTTTGTTTGCGCTGGGACTGCTGAACAGCGCGCTTGGCGGGCGGCGCTATGGCGGAGGCGGACCGTTTATGGGCGGCGGCGGTTTTGGGGGCGGTGGATTCGGCGGGGGCGGCAACTCTGGTGGTGGAGGTTTTGGGGGATTTGGCGGTGGAGGTTTTGGCGGCGGCGGAGCCGGAGGAAGCTGGTAAAAGCAGTCAAGGTTCCAGGCTTCCCACTCATGCCGCGCGCCGCTTTGCGCCGCACATCATGAATGGGGCACCCAGGTTCGTGGTCGGTTGAGGTATCCCACCCCCGCGGTTATTTTTGAATGATCGGGTTTGGTCGACGGAGTGTTCTGAGATTTGTAAAGGGTCCCGCATTGGGACGGAGGAGAAGAGAAGGGTATGAGCAAGGGATTGCTGGTTGGATTGGGTGTGGTGGGCGTGATTGTGGTGGCGCTGCTGCTGGTGGGCGGAAGCTATGTGAGCGCCAAGAACCAGATGGTGGCGAAGGACCAGGCGGTGAAGCAGGCCTGGTCTGAGGTGGATGTGCAACTGGAGCGTCGTGCAGATCTGATTCCGAACCTGGTGGAGACGGTGAAGGGTTTCACGAAGGAAGAGAACTCCGTATTTGCGGATATCGCGAATGCGCGGGCAGGGATGTTGAACGCGCAGACTCCACAGTCAAAGATTGCTGCGAATGGACAACTGGATGGCGCATTGGGGCGGTTGCTGCTGTTGACAGAGAACTATCCAAATCTGCGGTCGAGCGAGCAGTTCATGCGGTTGCAGGATGAGCTGGCGGGCACCGAAAACCGGATCGGCGTGGCGCGGCGGAGCTACAACCAGGCGATCCAGGATTACAACACGTTTATCGGCCAGTTTCCGAACAGCATCTGGGCGGGGATGGCGGGATACCACACGAACGATGCGTACTTCAAGGCGAGCCCGGCGGCGCAGCAGGTACCTAACGTGAAGTTTTAGGAGCAGTGGGCAGTGGACAGTGGGCAGTGGACAGTGAACAGCGGGCAGTGGACAGTGGACAGTGGACAGTGGGCAGTGGACAGTGAACCGGAGATCCTTGGAGAGTTCATCGTTTTTCCCACTTATGGCGCGATGAAACTGCGCCATGAGTGAGGTACCCCGTGCCTGCGCCCAGTGAATGATTTATCCTCGAACTCCACCGGCGCGAGCCGGGGGCACCGCGAAAGCAAAAGGGCCATCCCTGAGGGATGGCCCTGGAGTTTTAGAAGGAGAAAGGGCAGCGGACTGCCTATCTGAGATGCCGCGATTCAGTGGAATGAAATCGCGAAGTTAGACTCACGGAACGAGCTCGGGTGCCGGTTATTTGAAGGAGGCGATGGCGCTGGCTTCGTCGTCGTAGATGTCGAACACGGTGTAGAGCTTGGTGAGTTGCAGAACGTCCTTAACCTTGCGGGTCAGGCTGAGCAGTTTGAGAGCTGCACCTTGATTCTTGGCGGTGGTATAGGCGCCAACGAGTTCGCCCAAGCCTGAACTGTCGATGTAGTTGACATCGCCCAGATTCAGCAGGATATTTTTAGATCCTTTGCTGATCAGGTCGCGAATGGCTTCGCGCAGTTGCACACTGCCCTCGCCCAGAGTGATCCGCCCGCTGAGGTCCAGGACGGTGACGCCGTCCAATTCACGGGAAGCAATAGTAAGAGCCACGGAAATTCCTCCTTTGTGAGTCATACAAGTTATAGCATCTGTCCCCCCACAAACGAAGACCAGTTTGTGGGGGCCCCGCATCTACTACCCCACAAACGAATACCTGTTTGCGGGAACCCGCCATTGTCCGAATGGTGGTACAGGCTGTGGTGCGGATTCTGCCGAATCCACAGAGAGAAAGACGCAATGAAACTTCAGGTTGTTTCCTGGGCCGGGACGAGATGTTTGATCAGAGTCAATTCTGTTCCGGGTTCGAGTTGACGGAAGTGGACCTCATCCATGAAGGAACGGATAAGGAAGATGCCGCGGCCTGTGCCGCGGAGGAGATTTTCAGGAGCGAGCGGATCGGGGAGGTGTTCCCAGTCCACTCCTTTGCCCTGGTCGGCGACCGTAAAGATGAGAGACTTTCCGTTGTTTTCGAAGCTGGCGGTGACTTGTTTCGCGGGGTCGTAGTCGTTGCCGTGGAGGACAGCATTGACGGCGGCTTCGCGCACGGCCATGGTGATGCGGAAGCGCTCTTCCTCGTCGATGCCGGCGTCTTCGGCGAGCTTTTCGGCGGCAGCTTCGATTTCGCTGACGCTCTCCATCGTAGAAGGTAGCGAAAAGCTGCGCTTACCTGGTTTGGGATCCATCAAAGGCTTCGTCTCCGCCTCTACCGGGAATGGCAAAGCCCCGCCTTACCGCGAGAGGAAGTGTTTGGTTTTCCAAGGAAGACGGGAAAACGTGTATAGAGGGCAGTTTCATCGCTGAGGGCCGTTGTGTCAAGAACTGGTTTGACTTAGGGGAGGTTTGGGGGATTGCGGTCTCTGAGGTTGATGGGGGAAAAGCGATGAGGACAAGTTTTTGCATCGCGTCAATATTGGCGTGGGTTATTTCATTCGGGGTCCCGTTCTTTGTCTGTGGAAATAGATAGAAGGGCAGACACTGCGCTGAGAAAACAATCGATGGGTGCGGCATAGATGTGTCCGGCGATTCCATTGATTTTGTCGCCTACATCGCATTGATATCCCCGGTCCCCAAAAGCGAGGGACCGGGGGCACCCTCAGCGTGGTTCGAGACGGGACCACTCGGCCAACTTCGAGGCGATCAATCGAGTTCCAGTTCTGCGCAGTACACTCAACCTATGAATCAGCGCACCACAACGCGCGTAAGTTTGACGGCACTGCTGGGGACGGTGGTGACAGATGCGGAGGGGCAGGTGCGCGGCAGGCTGAAGGATGTAGCCGTCGCGACGGGGGCGGAGGCGGGGCAGGTTGCAGGACTGGTGCTGAAGACGCGCGCGGGTCTATCGCTGGTGCCTTCGCAGGACGTGCGGGAAACGCCCGCAGGAACGCTGGAGCTGAGGACGGCGGAAACGATGACACCGCTGCAGGATCAGGGCACCTACCTCTACCTGCAGCAGGACCTGGTGGACAGGCAGATCATCGATATTCACGGGCGGAAGGTGGTTCGCGTTAATGACGTGGACCTGGAGTGGAAGGAGGATGGCGACAGGCACCAGTTGCGCGTGGCCGAAGTCGAGGTGGGTTTGCGCGGGGCATTCCGGCGGGTGTTCAAGGGGCTGCTGCCGAGGACGTCGCTTGAGGCTCTTTCGCGCAAGTTCAAAGAGCGCGGGATTCCGTGGCAGTTTGTCGATGTGATCGAGGTGGATCCGGCGCGGCGGGTGAAACTGCGCATCGAGTACGAGAGGCTGGCGGAGATGCATCCGTCGGACCTGGCGGAGATTCTGGAGGATCTGGCGCCGGCGGAGCGCGATGCGGTTTTCACATCGCTGGATGAGGAAGTGGCGGCGGAGACGTTGGAGGAGGTCGATCCGAAGCTTCAGGTTTCGTTGCTGGAGAAGCTGGACGAAGAAAAGATTGCCGACATTGTTGAGGAGATGGATCCAGGAGCCGCAGCGGATCTGCTTGCGGAACTTCCGGAGGAGCGGTCGGACGCGATTCTCGAAGAGATGGAGCCGGAGGAGCGTCAGGAAGTTGCCGAGCTGCTGGAGTTCGACGAGCACTCGGCGGCGGGTGCGATGACGACGGACTTTGTATATCTCGGAACGGATGCGATGGTATCGCAGGTGGGTCCGGCGCTGCGCAGCTTCGATGGAGACATTGAGACGGTGACGGAGGTTTATCTTCTGGACGAGAAGCGCGTGCTGAAAGGGGCGGTACCGCTGGCACGACTGGTGGTGGCGCAGCCGGATGCGCGTCTTTCGGTGCTGGCGGAGGCGCGAGTGCTGTCGTGCCCGGCTGAAATGAAACAAATTGACCTGGCGGAGATGTTCGACAAGTACAACCTGCACGCGCTACCGGTGGTGGATACGCAGGGGCGCATGGTTGGCGTGGTGACGGCGGATCACGTGATCAGTTTTCTTCGCGAAAAGCTGTAATAGACACGGTTCAAATGCTGGTAATCTGCCCTTGCGGTTGATAGATATTTGCCGAGGGGGAGAGCATGCCGCCGTTACAGCCGATCAAAACATATGTACCGCAGAAGATGCAGAGCGGGCCCAATCGGGAACGCGGCGATTATGTGGAGAGGCACAAACTTCCATTCCTGATCAGAGCGTTCATCTGGCTGCTTATATTTCGCTCGGCTGTGAACCTGATTTTCGGACTGACGCTGGGGTTGGCGCCGGACACGAGCGCGGCGAACTATATTCTGGTGAATTTCGATCCATGGCCGAAGGCGATTCCGGTTGAGGTAATGTTCTACATCACGGGTCTGCTGTACGGTGTGATGGCATGGCGGTGGTATAGCCGCGACTGGCGGGTGCGGTGGGTGGTGATGTTTATCTCGGGCGCCACGGCGGTGAAATTGCTGATCAATTATGCGGCGGATCGTGCGGCGGGGAATCCGACGCCGATGTCGCCGGGCCAGGAAGCGGCGCTGCTCATCGTGGTGGGGATCAACCTTCTGATTTGCGGGTACCTTGCGTTCTATCCCGGGATGGCGCAGGCGTTCAAAGAGACACCGTGGGATTAGGGTGGGGATACCTTAGCCTGGTCAATAAGTTAGCCGGTTGGCTGACTTGCCATGGGTGATGCGGCGGGTGATGGATACGTGCTGGTTACCAGCTTCCACGCCCGCTCCAAATTAAAGACCGGTATCGAACAGAATGTGTGAAACAATTCAAGGATGGTCCAACTTCCACGGATTATCCAAGGCGGAATGGGTGTCGGTGTATCCAACTGGCGCCTGGCGCAGACGGTCTCAAAGCTGGGACAGCTCGGCGTCGTATCAGGAACGGCGGTTGACCAGGTGCTGGTGCGCCGACTGGCCGATGGCGACAAGGACGGCAACATGCGGCGGGGGCTGGACGCCTTTCCGTTTCCGGAGATGGCAAGGAAGATCTGGAACGACTATTTTGTTCCCGGCGGGAAGCCGAGTGGGACACCGTATCCGACTACGCAAATGCACCAACGGCGCGACTCGCGCAACCTGCTTGAATTGCTGATGGTAAGCAACTTTGTTGAAGTTTTTCTTGCGCGCCAGGGGCACTTGAACAAGGTGGGCGTGAATTTTCTGGAGAAGGTTCAGCTGCCACACCTGGCGTCAATCTATGGCGCGATGCTTGCGGGTGTCGGGTACGTGCTGATGGGCGCGGGAATTCCGCTGCACATTCCAGGAGTGCTGGATAATCTTGCGGCGGGCAAGCCGGCGGAGTACCGGCTGGCCGTGACGGGTGCGGCTTCGACGCAGGATACGATGATGCGGTTCGATCCGGCGGAGTTTGCGGAAGGCGTTGTGCCGATGCTGGAGCGGCCGCGATTTCTGGCGATCGTTTCGTCGAATACGCTGGCGACGACGATGTTGCGCCGGGCAAGCGGTCGGGTGGACGGATTGGTGATCGAGACGCCGACGGCGGGTGGGCACAATGCTCCGCCGCGCGGGAAGCTGCAGCTGAATGAAGCGGGCGAACCGATCTACGGCGAACGGGACAAGGTAAACATTGCGGAGCTGCGCGAGCTGGGAGTTCCTTTCTGGCTGGCGGGTGGATACGGGCATGCGGACAAGGTGAAGGAAGCTGTCGATATGGGCGCGGCGGGCGTTCAGGTGGGTACGGCGTTTGCATTCAGCGAGGAATCGGGGATGCGGGCGGACCTGAAGCGGTCATTGCTGGCTCAGGCGAAGGCTGGGACGGGGAAGGTGTTTACCGATCCGCTGGCGTCGCCGACGGGGTTTCCGTTCAAGGTGGCGCAGCTTGCCGGATCGTATTCGGACGAAGGCGTAGCGCAGGCGCGGACGCGGGTTTGCGATCTTGGATATCTGCGCGAACCGTACGCGATCAGCGAAGACAAGATTGGCTATCGCTGCTCAGCCGAGCCGGTGGCGAACTATGTGGCCAAGGGCGGCAAGATCGAAGACACGGTTGGCCGCAAGTGCCTGTGCAATGCGCTGATGGCGAATATCGGCCACGCGCAGACGCGCAAGGATGGATCGGCGGAGCCGCCGCTGGTGACGATTGGAGACGATCTGAATACCGCTGCGCAGTTCCTGGAAGCGGAGCAGTTGAGCTATTCGGCGGTGGACGTGGTGAAGGAACTGCTGAGCAAGGTTGACTTGGCGCCGGAGCCACTGCAGATGCAGGCAGAATTGGAAACCGCAACGGCCTGACGGAGCGCCGTCCCTACGGGACTCTCGATAAATTCCTTCGATACCCCACGCTGAAGAGCGGGGCTAACAATCATTGCGCCTACGGCGCGGTGATACGGAACTCACCCGACTTCAGCGATTGAATGATCTTCGGAAACCAGGTCTCAAAAGCGAGACCTGCGGCACCAGGGTTATTTATGGGGCACCCGACTTCAGCGATTGGATCAGGTTCGGATACCAGGTCTCAAAAGCGTGGCCAGGGGCACCCAGCCTGATTTGCGTTCCCACTCACGACGCGATGAAGCTGCGTCATGAATGGGGCACAGGTGTTGTGACGGTCAGGATGGTTTGTTGGATTGGAACATCCAGCGGACGCCGAACTTGTCGTTGAGTGCGCCGTAGGTTTCGAAGAACATTTCCTTCAGCGGATCGGTGACATCGGCGCCTTCGGAGAGTTTTGCGAAGAGGGACTTCAGGTCTTCGAAGGATCCACCGCTCAGGTACAGGCAAACCGTATTGCCGCGAACCGGGGTTCGATTGGGCATGAGCCAATCGGATGCCGAGATTTCGATTGCACCGCGGCGCAGACGAGCGTTGATGGTCTTGTCCTGATGGAACGCGGGCATGTGATCCTTCGCGGGCGAATCCTTCACTTTTGTGGATGCGAGTTCTCCGCCGAGGACGGATTTGTAGAACTGCATGGCGTCGTGGCATGTGCCGTCGAAGAGCAGGTAGGGGGTAAGGGTCATGATGTTTTCTCCTTTCGAGGCCGGGACGGCGTCGCTGGCTTTTGCGAGAGCGGGCGAAGTTGCGGTGATTGCGGCGGAGGCGGCGAGAACAGCAAAACGGCGGCGCGTGATTTTGGGAGATTGGGGCATCGTTCTGTCCTTCCTTTGAAGGGCCATCAAAGTTGAAAGCAAGAAGCAGGTCCTTCGACTTCGCCGCGCTTCGCTAAGGATGACGCAGGCAGTTTGGTTCGTGGTCTCCCCACTCATGATGCAAAAGACGCGTCATGAATGGGGCACCCGAGCTTCGTGCGCTATGGGGTTTGGTCCTCTTCGGCCAGGAATGCGCCGAGGCGATCGAGTTTGCGCTCCCAGGCGGTTTGGTGGTCGCGGGTCCAATGGTCGAGCAGGTGGAAGCCGGCAGGCTCGATGCGGCAAGTCCTGACGCGGCCGAGCTTTTCGGTGTGCACGAGTTTGGCTTCTTCGAGTATTTGCAAGTGCTGCGCGACGGCGGTGAGCGTGACGCCGAGGGGTTCTGCAAGACGCGAGACGGACTTGGGGCCGCTGACAAGACGGTCGAGGATCGCACGGCGCGTGGGATCTCCGAGTGCGTGAAACAAGCGATCGATTTGCTGCGGCTTTGTGGGCATCGCGGGTTCGATTCTCGGTGCTTCGGTTAGCCGGCCAGGTGTTTTTCGAGGCGAGCGAAGAGGCTGCGCCAGCCTTGTTCGATCATTGTGGGGCCGTCGGGCCAGTCGATGTATGTTCCCTGATTGGTGAAGACGAGATCGGTGCCGGATGCAGATGCGACGAACTCGAGGGTTACGACGGCGACGAGAATAGGCTTCCCGTTCAGAGACATTCTGTTAGTGGTGACGATTCGATTTTCTGGCGTGATGTCCTGATAGGTGGACTCGTTGGCGATTTCAGAGCCGGCGATGGGGTGGCCTTCCTTGAAGCGATAGCGGAAGCGCTCGCTGCCGCCGACGCAAAACTCCATTTCAAATTCCTGAATTTCGTGATCGCCTTCAGCGTACCAGCGGCGCTTGCGGGCGGGCTGGGCGAACGCGGCGAAGACGCGATCCGGGGACTGGGGATAGTTGCGGTCGAGGACGAAGGTGCTGTGGATGACGGTGGGTTCGGGCATTTGTTTCCTCCTGCTAGGCTTCGCAATAGTGAAGCAACTACTTCAGTATTGAGCAGGCCGGGAGAATTGTCAAGTGGATACTTCAGTATTTATGAGAGGGCGATCCGGGCGAGGGCGTGTCTCGACGCTTAAACTGCGTCTCCCACCTCAATGACGGAGAGGCGACTTTACCCGGGGCCAAAGAGCCCTCTGTAGTGCAGCCAGACGGTTTTTAGATGCGGGTGGCGCTGACGATGTAATAGGCGAGGGGACCGATGGGGTGGCCTACGAAAGGCAGGAGGATGGGAGCGAGGAGGTTGTTCCAGCGGGCGCGGGTCATTTTTCGGGGCCCGAAGAGGACGGAGGTCAGCAGGAATTTGAGCGTGACCCAGGGGACGTGAAGTACGGACGGGGTGACGTGGGATTGGATTTGCTCGACGGCGATATCGCGGAAGCCGGCGCGGTGGAGTTCGCGAGTGAATGCGCGAATCTCGCCAAGGTCTTCGATGACCCAGCAATCGCAGAGTTTTCGATAGATGGAAATTTGGGGTCCGCGAAATTTTCCGGATCCGATGAAGCCGTCGGCCACGACGATGCGGCCTCCGGGACGAAGGAGTCGATGGGCCTCGCGGATGAGGGGGGATTTACTGGGGCCGGCGCTGTAGCAACTGCTCTCAATGGCGTAGAGGGCGTCGAAGGATTCCGAAGCGAAGGCAGTGCGCTCGTAATTGCCGAGATTCAAGGTGATGCTGGTTGTTTGCGAACCGGATTGGTTGAGGAGACGCACCTGTTCAAGTTGCCAGGGTACGAGGGTGATGCCCTGGAGGTCAGCGGAGGGAAGAAGGCGGGCGAAGCTGCGCAATGTGGCGCCGAGACCGCAGCCCATGTCGAGGACGCGGGGATGATCGCTGTGGAGTTGCAGGCGGTCGAGGACTTCGCGGTTCATCCGGTCGAGCATGGCTTCGCGATTAAGCGGATTGATGCCGCGGCGAAGGAATCCGAAGTGCATGTTGAAGCGCGGGCTCCAGGCGGCGTAGTCGGGGCCGGCCTCTTCGTAGTAGCGCTGGAAGTTGTCGGCGCTGTTTTCGACCGGAGTTGCGATGGCTGCGAGAGAGGTTGTCATTAGTCGAGCCTCCTTCGGCGGGATTTGGGGAGGAAGCGGGTGATGCCACTGCCGATGGCGATGAGGGAGTGGAGGCTGGCGGGTGGAAGCTTTTTGATCTGGGAATACCAGCCGTGGAGTTCCTGAAGGAAGAGTTGCATGGCGGTGATGCGGGCGGTGACGATGGGCTGCGCGGGTCGCTCGGCGCGGGCCTGAACGACGAGGCGTTCAAGCATGGTCATGGTGGGCAGGATTTCGCGTTCGACGCGCTGGTCAATGACCGTTAAGAAGAGGGTCCAGACGTCGGCGGTGGTGCGGAAATAGTCACGGCGGTCGCCCATGCGGCTGTCGACCTGGACGAGATTCCAATTCTGAAGTTCCTTGAGGCTGGTGCTGACGTTAGAGCGGGCGACGGAGAGAGCATCGGCAATGTCTTCGGCGGTGAGGGATTCGGCGGAGAGGTAAAGCAGGGCGTGAACCTGGGCCACGGTGCGGTTGACGCCCCAGCGGGCGCCCATTTCGCCCCAGTGGAGGATGAATTCCCGCATGGAGGGAGTTAGCGTCATGTGTTTTATTATATCAGATATTTCTGTCATGACAGAAATATCTGATATTGCGGGATGGAGCGGAACGATAGGGCGTTCCCCGGCGGCTAAAGCCGTGCCCTTTTAAGGCAAGGGCAGTCATTGGATTCTGTTGCGCTCCGGAGGATGGCGCCGGGGTGGGTAGAGTCTCGTCGGGAGAGAAGCAAAAGCGGGATCCTTCGCTTACCACCCCCGAACCTACCCCAAAGAGCCAATCGCTCTTTGAAGGGATTGCATCGCTGCTCCTGATAAAACGTGCAGATGTTTCTACGGTAATCGAAGTGGCCTCATCCAATCAGCACTTTCCGCTGGGGCGGAGGGGGGCTCCGGGTTCCTGGGTTGGCATGGTCTGTGTGGCGGGGAGGGTGTAGCCAGCAAATCCGGCGAGGTTGTTGGCGCACTCCGTAAGGATGGTGGGGATCGCGGCGAGGGTGGAGGGCAGTGCGGGTATCGAAGTGTCGGGCTTGTTGAAGTTGAAGGCGGTGGTCATGTCGCCGACGGCGGCGCGGCGCCATGCGGAGAGATTGGGGACTTCGGCGCCGAAGCGTGTTTCGAGGAAGCGGAGGACAGAGGTGTGATCGAAGAGGTCGGAGGAGATGAAGCCGCCGCGGCTGAACGGCGAGATGATCATCATGGGCACGCGGAAGCCGAGGCCGATGGGCCCGTTGATGGAGCCCTCGACGGAAGGGTCGGGGAAGGGTGCGGCAGTGATGTATTCGCCCGGAGTGCCGGGAGGTGCAGTGACAGGAGGGACGTGATCGAAGAATCCGCCGTTTTCGTCGTAGGTGACGAAGAGGACGGTTTTGGCCCAGGCGACCGGATTCGCGGTGAGGGCGGTGATGATGGCGGAGAGTGTGTTCTCGCCGAAGAGCGAGGGAGATGGAGGGTGGTCGGAGGTGATGACGGACCCGGTGATCCAGGAGACCTGAGGGAGACTGTCGGATAGCGCGTCGGCAGCGAAGTCGGTGGGGAACACGGGGTTGAATGCGTTTTGGTAAAGAGCCGAAGAGGAATCCTGGAAATTCTTGAAGTAGGGAAGGACGTTGTCGGTTTCAAGGGAGCCGAATGCGCTGGCGTCGGGGGTTGAATAGATCTTCCATGAAATGCCGCGCGCCTGGAGTTGTTCCGGCATGGTGGTGTAGGTGAGCCTGCCAAACATGGCGGCGCGATTGGAGACGAGCGTCTGGAGGAGGGGGCCCCCGTTTTTGCCGTCGGGATCGATGGAGGCGGCCATGGTGTAAAGGCGATTGGGATCGGTGGGTCCGATGACGGAGCAGCAGTAGTTGTCGCAGAGGGTGAAGGCATCGGCGACGGCGTAGTAGTAGGGAAGATCTGCGCGCGTGTAATAGCCCATGGAGAGCACGGCGTCGTTGGCGTTGATGGGGAGACGCGAGGTGACGAAGCCATCCATTGCGCCGTTGTCCCAGCTTTGGTGCTGCGGGATCCAATCGTGGGTAATGTCATGTGTGCAGGCGGCGTTGGTTTGCGAGGTGTCGAGGTGAAAGGGAAGAAGGACACCGGCAGGTGAGCTGGAGGTGTTGGCGGGATAGGGCTGATTGAAAGCAGCACTCGAGTCGGAGAATCCGCGGGCTCCGCGAAAGCTGCCGAAGTAGTGATCGAAGGAGCGATTTTCCTGGATGAAGATTACGACGTGGTCGATGTCGGTGACCTTGGCGCAGGTGGAAGCGCCTGGAGGTGCGGGCGCGGCGGGGCGTCCGCCGCAACTGTTGAGCAGAGAGCTGGTGAGGCCCGCGGCTCCGGTGGCGGCTGCAATTTTGAGAAGTTCGCGACGAGTGAGTTGCTTGAGTGGCATGGAGAATCGACATCCCTCGTAACTGAGATGCAGATTCGACCGGCGAAGCATGATGGCAACCGATTGCGAGTTGTGCTTTCCCGGGTCTTAAGAGCGAGACCTGGGGCAACCGGGTTCGTGGTGTCCCAGAAGATGGGGCTGGGGTAGGCGACTTCTGTTTTAGCCGCGAAGGAAGTCTTTGGCTTTCTGGATCAGGACGTCGCGACTGATGTCGGAGATGGCGTTGGTGAGCGGGATCTGCTTGGGGCAGGCTTCGACGCAGTTCTGGGCGAAGCCGCACTCCTGGATTCCGCCATCGCCGGCGAGGGCGCGGAGACGCTCTTCCTTGAAGACTTTTCCTGTGGGGTGATTGTTGAAGAGCTTGACCTGGGCAATGGTGGCGGCGCCGACGAAGCCTGTCTCTTCGTTGAATTGCGGACAGACTTCCATGCAGCAGGTGCAGGAGATGCAGTTGGAGAGCGGGTAGTTGGCCTCCTGCTGCTGAGGGAAGACGCGCGGGCCGGAGCCGAGATCGTAGGTGCCGTCGACGGGGACCCAGGCTTTGACGCGCATCAGGTTTTCAAAGAGCACGGAGCGGTCGACCTGGAGATCGCGGACGAGAGGGAACTTGGAGAGGGGCTCGATCTTGATGGGCTGCTCAAGATTGTCGACGAGGGCGGAGCAGGCCATACGGGCCTTTCCGTTGATGCGCATGGCACAGGAGCCGCAGATTTCTTCGAGGCAGTTGGAGTCGTAGGTGATGGGCGTGGTGGCCTTGCCGTCGGCGGTGACGGGGTTGGTGGCGATCTCCATCATGGCGGAGATGACGTTCATGCCGGGACGCCATTCCAGTTCGAAGTTTTCCCAGGTGGATGGTGCGTCGGGGGCGGACTGACGCTTGATTTCGAATTTAACGGTTTTTGCCATGGTTTGGCGTTTCCTCAGTTTGCCGGTTCAAAACATCGTCCCTACGGGACTGGAATATTGCTCAAACATCCCCACGCTGAAGCGCGGGGCTAACTAACTTTGCGCCTCTGGCGCGTGCGGCACAATCTGGGTCGTGCCCTGAAACAAAACTAAAAACAGAAGCAGGTCCTTCGCTGCGCTTACCCCACTTCGTGGGGCCCCAAGCTGCTCCGCTCAGGATGACACTTCTTGGTGGTACGACTATCTGTGCGTTCAAAACCAACCCAATGAGAAGCAGATCCTTCGCTTACCACCCCCAAACTGAACTACGTTTGGGGCCCCGTGCGCTCAGGATGACAGCGCCGCGAGGACGGGCTTACTACTTTGTGGCGTCGTAACGACGGGGACGCGGTTTGATGTATTGAATGTCCACGTCTTCGAATTCGAGGCGCGGGCCTTCGGGTTGGCCCGTGAAAGCGGCTTTGGTGGTTTTCAAAAACTTTTCGTCGTTGCGATCTGGAAAGTCTGGCTTGTAGTGCGCGCCGCGGGATTCATCGCGAACGAGCGCTCCCTTTACAACGCAGCGTGAGAGCTCGAGCATGTTGTAGAGCTGGCGGGCGAAGGCGAAGCTGGTGTTGGCCCACTGGCTCTTGTCGCTGAGGTTGACGTTCTGGAAGCGTTCGAGAAGCTCGACGATTTTTTCGTCGGCTTGCTGGAGGCCCTTGTTGTAGCGGATGACGGTGGCGTGCTCGGTCATGGTGACGCCGAGTTCGCGCCAGAGCTTGAAGGGGTTCTCGGTGCCGGCGTTAGAGATGAGTTGCTGGTTCATGTCGGCCTGGCGGGCGAGTTCGGCTGCGGCTCCGCCATCGCCTTCGGGGGCCGTGAGGTTCTTGGCGTAGTTGAGGGCGATCGGGCCCGCAGTGAATCCGCCGAAGATGCAGCTGACGAGAGAGTTTGCGCCGAGGCGGTTTGCGCCGTGGTATTGGTACTCGCACTCACCGGCGGCGAAGATGCCGGGGATGTTGGTCATCTGGTTGAAGTCGACCCAGAGGCCGCCCATGGTGTAGTGCATGCCGGGGAAGATTTTCATGGGGACTTCGCGGGGGTCGTCGCCGACGAACTTCTCGTAGATTTCGAGGATGCCTTCGAGCTTGCGGTTCAGGGTCTCGCGATCGATGTGCGTCAGATCGAGATAGACCATGGGCTGGCCGTCGATGCCGAGGCCATGCTCGTAGACAATCTTGTGAATGGCGCGGGTGGCGACGTCGCGGGGAACGAGGTTGCCGTATTTCGGATACCACTCTTCGAGGAAGTAGAAGCGGTCCGACTCGGGGATCTGCTTGATGGGGCGCTTGTCGCCGGGAGCGCGCGGAACCCAGACGCGGCCACCTTCGCCGCGAGCTGATTCAGACATTAGACGGAGCTTGTCTTCACCCGGAATCGATGTGGGGTGGACCTGGATGAATTCGCCGTTGGCGTAGAACGCGCCCTGCTGGAAGACGGCAGATTGCGCGGAGCCGGTGCAGACGACGGAGTTGGTGCTTTTGCCGAAGAGGGCACCCACGCCACCGGTGGCGAGAATGACGGCATCGGCGGGGAAGGCGCGGAGTTCCATGGTGCGGAGATTCATCGCGGTGATGCCGCGGCACACGCCTTTGGAATCGATGATAGAGGAAAGAAATTCCCAGCCCTCATACTTTTTGACTTTGCCTTCGGACTCGTAGCGGCGGACCTGTTCGTCGAGCGCGTAGAGAAGCTGCTGGCCGGTGGTGGCTCCGGCGAAGGCGGTACGGTGATAGAGGGTGCCACCGAAGCGGCGAAAGTCGAGGAGGCCTTCAGGGGTGCGGTTGAACGGGACGCCCATGCGATCGAGGAGATCGATGATGGCGGGCGCGGCTTCGCACATGTTCTTGACGGGCGTTTGATTGGCAAGGAAGTCGCCGCCGTAGATCGTGTCGTCGAAATGCTTGTCGGTGGTGTCGCCTTCGCCCTTGAGATTTTTGGCAGCGTTGATGCCTCCCTGGGCGCAGACAGAATGGGAGCGCTTTACGGGAACGATGGAGAAGAGGTCGACGTTTCCGCCTGCTTCCGCGATTTTGATAACTGCTGCGAGCCCGGCCAAGCCTCCGCCAACCACGATGATTTTGGGTGCTGCCATTCGCTTTCGAGTCCTTTCAACGTGCCTGCAAAATGAGCAGGAGAAAACTTTTGCTAGACCTGCGCTGGTTCATGCGCGGGTTGAATGGTGTGACGCGGAATCGGCGGTGTGTACTGGAAGGGTGCAGCGATGCGATTCCATGTATTGACGACGGCGACGGCAGCGCTGAGCCACGCCAGTTCGCTGGGTGTGAAGTGTGCGGAGACGGCCGCGTAGTCTTCGTCGGAGACGTGATGTTCGGAGAGACGCGTGAGGAGTTCCGTCCACGCGAGGGCTGCTTTTTCGCGATCGGAGAAGATGCCGGCTTCGCGCCAGACGGCGACGAGATCGAGTTTGGGAGCGGCCATGCCCATGTGACGGGCTTCGTTCAAGTGGAGCTGAGTGCAGAAGGCGCAGCCATTGATTTGCGAGGCACGGATTTTGACGAGTTGCTGGAGTTCGGGATCGAGAGATGAATTGGCGACGGCCTGGCTGAGGGTGACGATGGCGTTGTGGGCTGCGCCGGCGTAGGTTTGGAACTCCTTGCTGGTGATGCGCGGATTGGGAGTTAATGTGTCCGGCATTTTTTGTACCTCAGGGGCTAAAGCCCGGGTCAATGTTTCTTGCATTTGCGGCCTGGCTGAAGCCATGCCCTTGTTACAAAACTGTGGATCCCCAAAAACAGAAGCAGATCCTTCGCTTCGCTTACCCCACTTCGTGGGGCCCCAAGCTGCTCCGCTCAGGATGACACTTCTTGGTGGTGCATGCTCTGGCACGCGACCCAGAGGGTACCTCGAGTCGTGCCCTGATACAAACTTAAAAACAGAAGCAGATCCTTCGCTTCGCTTACCCCACTTCGTTGGGGCCCTAGTTCACCCCACAAACGAAGAGCTGTTCGTGGGGACCCCAAAAGGCTGCTCCGCTCAGGATGACACGGTATGGGTGATTGACACGGTATTCGTAAATGACACTGTAGGGGTGAGCGCCTGAAGGGCCGCTACCGGCACGATGTCGGGGGTGTTTTGATATTTGGGGCTGATGAAGGCCCAGATGCTTGCTAATCCCATGACGAGCAGGATGACGCCGAAGGCTGCGCAGGCGTAGCCGAAACGTTTGCGGGCAAGTTCGCCGGGGGTGATGCCCCATTTCGCCGCGAAAAGCCAGATGCCATAGGCGAAGTGCCAGCAGATGGCGATCATGGCGATGACGTAGACGGCTAGCATGAACGGATTGGATAGCTCGTGCTGGACTTTTGCGAAGGCTGCGCCGGGATTCTCTGGGAGGCTGATGCCCATGAAGCGCTGACGCAGGACATGCTGGCCGATGTAGAGGATGGCGATAAGGCCGGTCCAGCGCTGCGCGACATACATCCAGTTGCCGGCCCAGGGGTAGTAGACGACGTTGGATTTTCCGCGGAACCAGATGTAGAGGCCGTAGAGGCCGTGATAGAGGATGGGCAGGAAGATGAAGACCCATTCGAGGACGCGGACGAGCGGGAGGGAATTGAGGAACTTGACTTGCTGCCCGTAGGCGATGGGGCCTTTGAGGGCTTCGAAATTGGAGAGCAGGTGTTCGAGGAAGAAAGCTCCGATGGGGATGATGCCGAGGAGCGAATGGAGCTTGCGCCAGATGAAGGAGGTTCCCTGACCGGCACGAAGCGGCTGCACGCCTGCGTGAAGCTTGGGCGTGGCAGGATTTTGGACAGTTGCCATTGAGATGTGGCTCCTAAGTGCTTCGGCGGTCCTGATTCCGGAGCGGTGAGGTATCAGATTGAGGGACGGCGGATAAAGCGCAGTTACAACTGCATTATTCGTAACGCAGATCATGATCGTCAAGCGCGGTGGGCGCGCTGTGTTCGAGATATGAAATTGTGCGGCTGGATGTTGCGAAGGAGATCAGGTGAACGACTCGTGTCCTATTTCTGAAGTCAGTTGTAAAACTCAGGAAGGACAGAAGCAGATTCTTCGCTCACCACCCCCGAACCTACCCCACAGAGCTGTCTCTCCGCGGGGCCACTGGTACGCTCGGGGCCCCAGTCTCTCAGGAATGACACCTTCAAATAGCGAAAAAACTCCGTTAACAGCAAATAGAACACGAGAGCAGATTCTTCGTTAGGAACTTTGGAGGCAGGTTGGCTAAAAGGTGGTGGAGAGGCGGAGAAATGCACTGCGGGGGGGACCGATGGCGTTGCCGGAGAAGAGGCCGCCGAAATCGAGGACGTCGAGGGTGTTGTTGAGGTTTTCGCCGTCGGCTTGGATCGTGGTGGTGAATCGATCGGAGCGGTGGAGGGTTGCGCCGGCGGATGCGTTGAAGAGCACTGCCGGCAGAATGCGTCCGCGATCGAAGTTGAGACGCGCGAGGACTTGCGGACCGTACTGGGCGAGGACGGTGTTGGGGTCGCCTTCGAATTCGAAGGGTAGGCCGGAATCGAATTCAGCTCCGCCGGCGACCCAGAGACGGGGATGGATCTGGTAGCGCATGCGGCCGCGAAAGGTGTTGCGCTGATCCTGCGAGTTGGGGATGTGACCGGAGAGGGCGGTTGCAGCATTGGAGGCGTCGGAGCCGAGGAAGAGTCCACCGGTGACGGGGAGCCAGACGTTGCCAACCTCGTAGGAGTAGCTGGCGAATCCATTGAGACCATGCCAGGCGGGGATTTCGAGCTTGCTTTCGAAGCCATAGATGATGGCTTTGCGGAAGGCGATGGGGAAGGCGATGGTGGTGTTCTGAAGTTGGTTGTCATCGGCGAAGTTGGAAAGGAAGCGGCGGAAGTAGTCGGCGTCGATACGTAGCTGATGCGAGATTTGTTTGCTTGCGCCGAGTTCGTAGTAGTCGCCGGTGGAGGGGTTGACGGGGAGACGCAGGAATGTGCCGGGCTGGATGGAGTCGACCTGCGTGGAACTGGAGAGCAGGATGTTGTCTGTGGAGGGGGTTTGAAAGACGCGGTCATAGGAGACGTGCAGGACGAGTTGAGCAGCCCGGATGTAGTGGGAGATGGCGACGCGAGGCTCGAGTGCCTGGCGGTTGAGGAGAAGCTGATAGTGATCCCAGCGAAGTCCGGTGGCGATGGTGGAGTTGTGGAAGTGGATGGTGTCCTGGAGAAATGCGGACTGTTCAAGATCGGGTCGGCTGGCGGCGAAGGAGAAAGATGCGGCAGTGCCGGGATCGAATTGCGAAGGGTCAGTGATGAGGTAATTGAGGGATTCGCGAAGGAAGGTGTTGTCGGAGTCGACGCCGGTTTTCCACTCATGCCGGCTGCGATCGAATGTGGCAGTGAGGTTGAAGTAAGCTTCGCGGAGGTCGTCGTTCTGGAAGATTGCGATGGGGGTGGAGAGTGGATTGGAGTTGAAGGTGGTGGTCTTGTCGCGGAACATCGCATGCGCGTCGGTGGAGGTGCGGTCGGAGAGGTTGTGGAGCCAGGAGGCGATGCCCATCGTTTCAGCGTTGGCGGCGTTCTGGCGCTGGCCATGGGACTGCTGGATGAATTCGTTGGGAATGTCGTAGCGCGAGAATTCGCGATGCAGGCTTACGGCGGCCTTGTCGTTCGGTGTTTGATTGCGCTCGTAATGGAGAGCGAAGTCGCCGAGGGTGCCGGTGTTGGAGTAGTTCTGCGGAACGACAGGGTTGAGGTAGCGATCGGTTCTGCTGGCGGATGCGGCGGCGGAAAGGGAATTTTTTTCGCGTGAATATTGCGTCTGGGCGGAGGCTGCCGCGGAGGCGAAGCTTCCGCCGTCGAGTGTGAGTTGACCGTGCAGACCTGGTTGCGCGGTCAGCGTGGTGTCGACTTCGATGACTCCGCCCATTTTTCTGCCGTACTGGGCGGGGATTCCGGCGGTGTAGATGTTGAGGGACTGGACGTCATTGGTATCGATTTCGGGACCGAAGCCGGGGGAGCGGTTGTCAGTGAGCGGGACACCATCGATGACGTATTGGGTCTGATACTCCGATCCGCGGGGGTGGAGGACGGCGCTTCCTTCATAAAGCCAGCCGGGCTCGGTGTTCACGAGATCCTGCAGGGAGCGTCCGGGGACGGAGCCGAGGCGGGTTTGAATCTGCTGGGTGCCGAGGGTGTTGACAGAGCCGGGCTGATCAATGGGGAGCAAGGTATCCGGCGTGTGAACCGTTACCGATTCGGTGAGCGCAGCAATCTCGAGTTGAAACGTGAGCTTGATGGGCGCGGCGGAACGGATTTCAACGGATCGGGAGATCGGGGTGAAGCCGGCACGTTGAATGCCGATGGAATAGACGCCATAGGGGAGATTTGAAACGGTGAGCGTGCCGGTCGAGTTGGAAGAGAGAGTCTTCGAGAACTGGTTTGCGGGGCTGCTGAGTTGAACGGGTGTTGCGATGGGGTGTCCGGCGGCGTCGGTTATGCGCAGACGAATAACTCCCTCGTTTGCCTGTCCGTAGGCGAGTGTGAGGATAGAGAAGGCAAAGAGGATGAGTGACCGGAGTTCTTTCAATGTCACCTCTGGTTTGATGCTCCGGAGCCGGTATCCGGGTTGAAAATGTCAGCAGATTCCTGAGTGCCGTATATGGAATTTGGGTGCGATCTCAATCACGGCTTAGAGCTGCAATTGAGCGAGGAGGTGGGCGAGGGCGCGGCCGCGATGGCTGAGAGACAGCTTGCTGTGGAGATCGATTTCGGCCATGGTGCGGTCGAGTTTTGGCAGATAAAAGAGGGGGTCGTAGCCGAAGCCGCCGGTGCCCCGTGGGGCGTTAAGAATCATGCCGTCGACGGATCCCTCGGCCATATGGGTTGGCCGGCCGTCACGGGCGGCGACCAGCACGCAGTGATAGCGGGCGGTGCGCTCGGAGGACGGAACGGCATCGAGGCGCTGGAGGAGGACGATATTGTTCCAGACGTCGGTGTTGTCGTTGGCGTCAGGCGAATCCACCATGCCGGCGTCGGCGGCGAAACGGGCGGAGCGAACTCCGGGGGCGCCGGAGAGGGCATCCACTTCGAGGCCGGAATCGTCGGCGAGGACGAGCAGGCCGGGAGCGAACTGAGAGTAGTAGACAGCTTTGAGCGTGGCGTTTTCAGCGAAGGTGTCGCCGTCTTCCTCGGGTGGCTCGATCTCGGCTAGATCCGGGAGCGGCTCGATGGCGACGGCGTGTGTTTCGGCGGCGGTACGAAAGTCGCGCAGCTTGCCCTGGCTGGAGGTGGCTACGTAGAGGCGGAGGGGCATGGGATGAGTGTAATGGAGCAAGAACGGGAACAGAGGGACATAGGGGACTGGATTGGGAGGAGGGGTTGCAGGCGTTTAAGATTCAGTTTTCCCATGTCTCAGAAGCGAGACATGGGGCACCCACAGGTCATGCTGATAAGAACTAAAAGCGAAAGCAGTCATCGATGTCACTGCGCGACAGCCAAGACCATGAAAATGCGGCTGGTTGGAATCATGCTTTCCCACCCAAGCGGAGCTTGGATGGGGCACCCGCGGTTCGTGCCGAGATGAACTAAACGCGAAAGGAGATCCTTCGCGCCGCTGGCTTCACGAACGCTGACGCGCTCACGGGGCCCCAAGCGTGCCGCGATCAGCGATGACAGAGTTTTTTAGCTAGGCTGAAGGCATGGGGTTCAACGTAGGATGACTGGTGACGTTTAGAGATTCGTTTGATTCGAGGGATGGATGGCGGGGATTGTTGCGGGGATCGGGTGGCACATGGTGGGCGCGGCTTCGGCCGCTTCTTTTTATGCGCCGATTGAGAAAGTGAAGCGGTGGTCGTGGGAGACGACGTGGGCGATTGCGGGGATATTCTCGTGGGTTCTGTTGCCGATAAGTGTGAGCTATCTGTTGCTGCCACATTTTGGCGAGTTCTATGGGTCGATCGCGACCAGCGTGCTTTGGAAAGCAGCGCTGTTTGGCGCGATGTGGGGCGTGGGCAATGTGAGCTATGGATTGACGATGCGGTACCTGGGGATGTCGCTGGGGATTGGCGTGGCGATTGGAGTGACGCTGGTGGTGGGGACGCTGATTCCGCCGCTGCTGAACGGGCAGGCTGGATTGCTGTTCGAAACGAGAAGCGGGTTGCTGACGATGGCTGGCATCGTTGTGGCTTTAATTGGCGTGGCCATTGTCTCCTATGCGGGACACATGAAAGAGATGCAGCTGAAGAGCGGCGGCCCGATGGAGTTCAACGTGATGCTTGGACTGGCGCTGGCGGTGATGTGCGGAATTTTTTCATCGGGAATGTCGTTTGCGATGAACGCGGCGAAGCCGATGCAGGCGGCAGCTCTGCAGGTGGGGGTGAATCCGTTGTATTCGGCGCTGCCGAGTTATGTGTTCATCATGGGCGGCGGCGCGCTGGTGAACTTTGCGTATTGTTTTGGCCGGCTGGCGATGGTGAAGAAGATTTCGCTTGGAGATGATCTGCGGCAACCCGGTGGAGTGATTGGCAGGAATGCAGCGTTGGCGGCTACGGGCGGAATCATGTGGTATCTGCAGTTCTTCTTTTATGCGTGGGGAGCGGCGAATATTCCGGAGCGGCTGAGTTATGTGAACTGGATGCTGCACATGAGCGGGTATGTGCTGTTTGGCGGGATTGTGGGGCTGGCGCTGGGCGAGTGGGCGGGGGTGTCGAGCCGGCCGATTCGTTTGCTGTGTGTGGGGATTGTGGTGATTATTGCGGCGGCGAACCTGGTGGGGATGGGGCTGGCGACGTGAAGAAGTGGACATGGAACAGTGAACAGTGAACAGTGGACAGTGGACAGTGAAACAATGCCGGAGCGGTTGCTCCGGCATTGGTGCGTTGGGGGCGAGGTGGGCTGATCGATGAACTGATGCGGGCCTACTTGGACGGAGGAGTCTTGGTCTTGGCGGATTTTCCTCCGGGCGACTTGGCGGCGCGGTATCCCGCGGCTTTGGCGTCGGCTTCGGACATGAATTTGCCGTTTTTGGTGGTGCCGTAGGTGGAGTCTGTGGAGAAGTGGTAGACCTTGGTGTTGAGGTTTGCCCAAACGAGTCCCTTGGCCTTGGCACTTGCGACGTCGGCTGCGGACGGCGCAGGAGCTGGAGCAGCCTTTGCCGATTTTGCTGCAGGAGCGGCAGCCTTGGGCGTGGGGGCCTGCGCAAGAACCAGGCTTGCGCTGAGAATGGTGCCGAGAGCGAGGACATGAAGAATTTTCATACGTGAATCGCCTTTCTGAATGTGTTTAAAGCGGGGATTGAGTTACCAGCAATGTGATCGCAGATCAGGGAGCTTCCCCAACCCGCAGAGAAGTGTCGCACGGGAAGCGTCAGTTGGCGAGTAATTCTTCAAAAAAGAAAACTGGGGCAAACCCGTTTTGAAGTTTGCCCCAGTTTTTGGCCTTTCGAATGCGCCACTCATTCGACTAATCGATGGTTTGGTGGAGGCGGAGGTCGCGCGAGGATGCGCCTACGCTAACCGTGCGCTTGCCGCTTGCGGTAATCCACTTCTGATCTTTGGTGGACCAGTACTGGAGTTGGCGCGGGGCTACGTGGAGGGTTACGGATTTGGATTCGCCGGGGGTGAGATGGATGCGGTCGAAGGCGACGAGGGCACGAACCGGGAACTGCACACCTTCCGGAATTTCGCTGGGCGCGCCGAGATAAACCTGGGGCACTTCATCGGAGGCCATTGAGCCGGAGTTCTTGATGTCGACCTTGACGTCGAGGCCGCCTTCGGCAGATTTGGAAACGCTGAGGCCGGAGTAGTCAAAGGTTGTGTAGCTGAGGCCGTGACCGAAGGCGAAGAGCGGCGTGATGTTTTCCTTGTCGAACCAGCGATAGCCAACGTTAACGCCTTCACTGTAGGTGGTCTTGTGGTCGACGCCTGTTTTGGAACGCTCGGGATACTTGGGATCGGTCGCGGGGTAGTCGGTGAGGCTCTTGCCCCAGGTAACGGGAAGACGGCCTGCGGGGCTGACTTTGCCGAGAAGGACGTTGGCGGTTGACCATCCACCTTCGTCGCCGGGCCACCACATTTCGAGAACGGCTTTGACTTTGTCGACCCAGGGCAGCGCGACGGGCTGGCTGGTGTTGAGGACGACGATGGTGTTGGGATTGACGGCAGCGATTTCTTCGACGAGTTTGTCCTGATCGCCGGGGAGACCGAAGACGGGTTGGAGGCGCGTCCAGAGAAAGACGACGGCGATTTTCGCGTTCTTAGCGGAGGCGATTGCGTGGTCGTGGTCGGCTTGACGCTGCTCGGGGGTGTACCAGCTCAGGCGGACCTGCACGGGAGCCTTGGACGTATCGGGGCTGGTGCTGATCTCAAGTTCGTGAGGGCCAGCGGTAAGTTCGACGGCGCGACGAACGTTGTCGAGACCGTCGGTGGTGGGAATGGCGTTGTCCTGGTTGGCTTGGAGGATGTCGCCGTGGACGCCACCCTGGAATGCTCCGGTGGCAGCGAGGCGTTTGCCGTCGAGTGAGATGCGCGCGTTGGTGCCGAGGGCCTGCAGGTAGATCCAGTAGGTGCCGGCGTGCGGCGGAGTGAGCGTGCCTTTCCACGTGATGACGGAGTTGGGTGGAAGAGCGTTGCCGCCCTTAGTGGTGAAGTCGAGCTGGGCGTCGGGTTGGATGGAGGCGCTGGCGGAATTCGGCGCGGTGGAGACGATGGAACGTTCCAATCCCGGCTTGCCATCGTGGCTGAGAGCGCTGGCCGGGATGGGCGTGCCGGTCATGTCGTCGTTGACGGCGAAGCCGATGTCGGAGTTGCCGGAGACTTTTTTCATCGCGGCGAGGGGGCCAACCTGACGCCAGGGCAGGCCAACGGAGCGTTCGCCGTTGATGCCGATGGAGTCGACCTGACCGGCGGTGGGGCCGATGAGGACGACGGAGTCGAGTTCGTCGTGCTTGAGGGGCAAGATGTGGTCGTCGTTCTTGAGCAGGACTGCGGCGTCTTCGCCGGTTTTTTCGATGATTCTGGCGTTGGCATCAATGTCTTGCGCGGTGACTTCGTGTTTGGAGAGGCCATCGAGATAGCCGAAGTGGACGATTTCATAAAGGACGTGGCCGGCGGCGCGCGTGATGGTGGCTTCAGTGACGGTGCCGTCTTTCAAGGCTTCGTCCATTTTTTCAGGGCTGAGCTTGACGCCGAAGGAGCCGCCACCATCGCGGGTGCGCGCGGGCTCTTCAGGAATGTGGCCACCGAACATGGCGTCGTTGAGTTCGGCCGTGGCCTTGGCGTCCCGATGCACCGGGGTCGGCGGAGGCAGGGAATCAAAGAACGAGGGGATCATGGAGCCCATGGGGCCAGGCTGGCCGCCGGGCATTTCCATGTCGAGGCCGGCGTTGATGAAGTTGACGGCATGCACCGCGCCCCAGTCGGATGTGACGAAACCCTTGAAGCCGATCTGATCGCGAAGGATGGTAGTGAGCGTGTCCTTGTTGCCGCAGGCGAAGGTGCCGTTGAGGCGATTGTAAGAGCACATGATGGAGGCGACGTTGGCGCGGCGGATGGCGGCATCAAACGGGGCGACGTAGACTTCGTGAAGAGTCTGGTCGTCGATGTAGATGTTTCCGCTGTCGGAGTCGTAACCAACATAGTGTTTGATCTGCGCCATGACATGCTGCGACTGGATCCCTTTGACTTCGCCAACGCCCATTTCGCTGGTGAGGAAAGGATCTTCGCCGAAGGTGTTGTAGCCGCGGCCAAATTCGAGATCGCGATCGATGTTAACGAAGGGTTGCAAGGCAACATCGATGCCCAGCGAGCGCGCTTCGCGACCGATGACGAGGCCGTTGTCTTCCGCGTCTTTCATGCTGAAGGTGGCGGCGACACCCATGGTCGCCGTCTCACCCGAGGAAGGATGACGGGTGAGGACGCCGGGAGGTCCATCAGCAAAGCGAAGGCCGGGGATGTGAAGGCGGGGAATGCCGGCGAGGTATCCGGCCTGTCCCTGGTAGACGGCGGGGTCTTCTTTGGTGCCGTGGATAAGGGTGAGCTTTTCCTGGAGGGTCATCTGGCTGAGGAGCTTGTCGACGCGTGCGTCGCCGGTGACGACGGGGACGGATTGTGCGAATGCGCAGGCGGCGCAAAGCAGGATGGCTGCGGCTGCGTATACGGAGCAACGCGATGCGCGAAGAGATTCTGACGATTTATTGGAATTCATGGAGGCTCCCGGTACACCTTGAACGGCGAGAACGCAGTGCACAACCATCCGGTGTAATTTGTAGTCGCGAATCAGGCCAGATAAACGTTTTATCTGGGCTGTCGTTCGAACGGCAACGAGTTTATAACAATTGGCTTGGGATTGTATGTATAGGTTGAGATTCAAGAGGGCAGAGACAAGAATCGTGCAATGTAGACTGACGAAATGGTGAAGTCGGGTCCGAGCTGGATTTTTAACTTTCTGCGTGTTGTGGGGAACAATCAAGACGGTCCGGTCCGTCGCGGGCGCTATCGCCTGTTGCTGATGGTGTTATGCCTTTTGGTGCAGATAAGGGCTTCCGGGCAAGCTGCCATGCACGAGAAGCCTCCGGTGGAAAGCCAGATTGTGGCGGAGGGCGGCAGCTCGGTCGGCAATATTCATGTGTTCGCTTTCGCGGACGATCGGCGGATTGCGCCATTTGGTGTTGAGTACGATCGGCATTCGTGGGGAAGTTTTCTGACGGCGCGTGTGGACTATGTTGGCGAAGTGCTGCCCGTGGTGCTGTTGAACGAGCCCGCAAAATATGGGGCGGACAGCATCGCTCTGTCGACGGCTCGCCAGGTGAAATACGGATTCGGTTTCTCGCCGGTCGGCGTACGGTTGTTGTGGCGGCGGAATGCGGCCTTGAGACCATATCTGATGGGGAAGGGTGGCCTGCTATTTTTTCCCGACCCGGTTCTTTCACCGTTGGATGGCCATTTGAGCTTCAGCGCGCAGTTTGGCGGTGGTGTGGAAGAGACGCTTACGAGGCGAGTTTCGCTTCGTTTGGGTTACAGCGATTTCCACATGTCGAACGGCGGGATTGCGACGAGGAATCCCGGCATTGACTTTATGTACTTCAATGCGGGGTTGTGTTTTCGCCTTGGAAGCAGCCGGAACAGCGCAACACGCTAGTTGCGGAAACCGGTCAGGCCGGCAAGGGGAGTTGCGAATCGAGGCCGGCGGCGACGAGGTTTTCGCGGAGGTTCTCGATGGTGTAGAACTGTATGGCGAGGAGGCCGAGGGCGCGCGCAGCCTCGATGTTTGCCATTCTGTCGTCGATGAACAGCGCTTCCTCAGGCCGAGTGCCGAGGCGTTCTAAAGTGAGTGCGTAAATGGCGGGATCGGGCTTGGCCATCTTGTGCTCGAAACTCCAGATGAGGACGTCGAAGCGCGGGAGCCAGTCGAATTCGCGCTGGATACTGGCCAGCACCGTGTCGCCCATGTTGGAGAGGATGGCGGTGCGCAGACCGTGCTGCTTGAGTTCGTATTGCCAGGCAAGCATGGCGGGGTTCTGCGTGGTCCACATGCGTGCGTCCCAGGCGTTGAGTTCGTCGATGGCGCTGGCGTCAAGGTTGAGTTTTGCGTCGCGAACGAGATTTTGCCAGAACTGAAGGCCGGTAAGCTTTCCTTCATCGTAGGCATGGCGATCGGCCCAGTAGAGTTCTTCGAAGCGGTCGTGGGACAGGCCGGTGATGCGGACCATGGCGTCATGCGCGTCGGCATTCGGCTGTCCGGTGAGAACCATTCCATAATCGAAGATGACAGCGCGCAGAGACAAACAACCCTCCTGAAGCAGGCGGCCTTTATTGTGGAAGGGACGCCAGTGTCTATTGTAGTGAACAGTGGACGAGTGAAGGAGTGAACAGTGGACAGTGGTCAGCGGTCAGGGAACCAGGGACAGAGGGACATTGGGACAAAGGGACGAGGGAGAATTGAGTAAGGGATATAAGCTGCGATGAGGTTTTCGAACCGGACGGAATGGGATATGGAGGAGAGTGCGCTGGCGCGGGCGCATCGGCTTCGCGTGGAGTCTAGTCTTCCTATTGCGGATCTGACGGCTTCAAACCCAACGCGATGCGGTTTTAAGTATGGCGCGGAGTTGCTAAGTGCACTGACGGATGAGCAGGCGCTCGATTACGATCCGCAGCCTCTGGGGTTGTTGAGGACGCGGGAAGCGGTCTGCGGCTACTACGCTGATCATGGCGTGGCTGTATCGCCGGATCGGGTGGTGCTGACGACGAGCACGAGTGAGGCGTACAGCTTTTTGTTCAAACTGCTGTGCGATCCGGGGGAGGAGATTGTGGTGCCTCAACCCGGATATCCGCTGTTTGATTTTCTGGCAGTGCTGGATGATGTGCGAATCAAGGTTGTGCCGTTGGTGTACGACCACGGCTGGCAGATCGAGCCTGAGGGGTTTCGGCGCGCCATTACAGCGGCGACGAGGGCGATTGTTCTGGTGCATCCGAATAATCCAACGGGACATTTTACAAAGTTGTGGGAAGCGGAAGAGCTGGCGGCAATGTGCCGGGAGCGAAAAATCTCGCTGATTGTGGACGAGGTTTTTCTGGACTACGGATTCGATGGGGTGAGGGCGGCGAGTTTTGCGTCGGGAATCGAAGGCGTGGACGTATACGTCGTGAGCGGTCTAAGCAAGATTGCGGGATTGCCGCAGATGAAGGCGGCCTGGGTTGTGGCGACGGGGCCGAACGCGGATGGAGCCATGAGCCGGCTGGAAGTGATTGCGGATACGTTTCTGTCGATGAATGCGCCGGTGCAGAGGTCAGTTCCAACGTGGATTTCGGGCCGGCATGCGATCCAGGGGCAGATCAAAGAACGAATCGCCACGAACCTGGCAGAACTGGATCGAGGGCTCGCACAGATGGATGCCGTGCGGCGGCTTGAAGTGGAGGGTGGCTGGTACGCGGTGCTGCGGATTCCGGCGGTACAACCGGATGAACAGACAGTGCTGGAGCTGTTGGAGCAGGGCGTCTGGATGCAGCCGGGCTATTTCTTCGGAATGCCGGAGAGCGGCTGGCTGGTGGTGAGTCTGCTGGGCCCTGTTGAGGATTTCGGTACGGGGTTGAAGGAAATTGTTAACTATTTCAGAACGCATCAACCTGATAACAATTGTCTAGTCGACGTTGAACCATAAATTTAGATAAACGTTCAAAATCGTTGAAATAGAATAGTTTATAAAGAAGCGTAAATTTTATATTTTTAGTCTTTACGGCTGCGGTAAGAGCCGGAAATCAAGAGACCTGTTGACTCCGGATGTGATCAGGAACGGCATTGGGCGGCTTGGATCAGTTAATTGAGGAATGGATTCGTTCTGCGTTCCCTGCCGATGGTTGTGGCAGGACCATGGCCGGGGACGACTCTGGTTTCGTCGGGGAGGGCGAGCAGGCGGGTCTGTATGGACTGGATGATCTGCTCGCCGTTGCCACCGGGGAGATCTGTGCGACCGATGCTGCCTGCAAAGAGCGTGTCGCCGGCGAGGACCATCTTGAGCGGAGCGAAATGGAGACAGATGGAGCCCTGGGTGTGGCCGGGAGTGTGGAGGACCTGGGCCCGGTAGTTTTCGATGCCAACGAGGCGGCCGTCGGTCAGGACTTCGTCGGGTGGCGCGGTCTGAGGAGTTTCGACGCCAATCCAGTCTGCCTGTTCGGCCATGATCTGGAGCAAGGGAAGGTCGTCTTCATTGAGATAGATGGGTGCGCCGGTGAGGGATTTGAGTTTGACCGCACCGCCGATGTGGTCGATGTGGGCGTGGGTAATGAGGATCTGTTTGAGAGTGAGACCTAGCGAGGTGAGGCGGCGATGGATGCGGGAGATTTCATCGCCGGGATCGATGACGATGGCTTCGCGAGACTCCTCGTCGGCCAGGATTGTGCAGTTGCAATGCAGTGGGCCGACGGGGAAGGTCTCGAGGATCATGGATTGATTCTAGAAGGCCCGCAGCGCGAATTCGTGTGCATTTGTAGCAGAACTGATTTCAGCCGTCGTTGCGGCCGGCTTGCGGAAGGTTAGAGCATAGAAGCGGTTTTTGCCGACCACATTGATGATCTCAAGTTGCACCTCCTGCATTTCCGGCGGCACCAAATCAATCGGAGCGACCACGGGCTCAGTACGGTTTTTATAGAGTTCACCGGAGAGAGGGAATTTCTCATACGCACGCTGAACGTGCTCTTCTGTTTCATCCGCGATCAGAATACGGCTGCCAGGCTTCGCTACTCGAATCATCTCTTTGATCGCCTGCGCGCGATCGCTAAAGAAGTTAATGCCACCCACGTGAAAGACGACGTCGAAGCTGTTGTCAGCGAAGGGCAGGTGCTCGGCGTTCCCCAGGAAGAGGTCTGCTTGGAGGTTCCAGCGGGAAAGATTCAGCAGGCATGCGTCGAGCATCTCTCGCGATAGATCGAGACCAGCGAGATGCGCACCCCGGGGAAGATACTTGAAGTTGAGGCCTGAGCCCACGGATGTCTCCAGCACTCTATCGCCGGGCTTCGTCTCGAGGTAGCGGAGGTAGCTCATCGCGTAAGCGTCGCGGTCCAAGCCGCCCAAGAGACAGACGACACGCTGCGAGTCGTCATACATTCCGCCGATGATTTCGTACAGCTTGTGGTATTTGCCATTTGGACCTGCCAGGTCTTCGGGCCGAAGAACCACAGCGACCCCATCGACAATCGGGAACTGTTCGCCGGTTGTACTGGAGAGACACTCGTGATTTCCGGTTCGCGCAAGCGTCAGGGGCTCGCGAGTTAAGGGGCTCTGGAGGATATCCAGAATGCCGGTGCGCGCGTGCCACGCGCTGAAGCCGTAAACCGGGCGAAAGAGTGCCCATATTGCCAGAACGATCGTGGTCACAAGGCAAATCAGAGCCAATGTGGAGATCGGAACGCGTTTCGCTGTAGCGAAACTGGAAATCGCAATGGCGAGAAGGAAAAAGAGTGCGATAAAAATGTTCTCGCTTAAGGTTTTGCGACGGTCGTTCGACTGGCGATTCCAGATGTTCAGCAAAGCCAGGGCGAACCAAAACACGACAAACGCCATGCCATCCGACGCGGCGGCAGGTGGCAAATGTGCAGCGATTGCGCTGGTAATTGCGGGGTCGGAAGGAGATACAAATGCAGGGAGATACAGGCGGGCGAATGCGTGGACCGCGGTTCCTGCGACAGGTAGCGTGAGCGCAGAAACGAATACGGGCAGCTTGCGGCTGGTAAGTCTGTAGAAGAGAAAAGGTAGAGAGGCGGCCAGAGCTGCTGCGAGCAGCCATCCAATGTCGGAGGAGACGTTGGTGGGAGATCCCGACAGAAACATGCGCCAGTGCCCCAGAAGGGACGGGAAAAAGACCACTCCCATTTGCACGAGAAAGCCGCGCATAGGCCGCTGCGTGCCAACGAACCATACACCCAGAACTATTCCTGTCCAAAGGCCAACAGGCGAGTAGAAGACGCCGGCAACAAATAGTGCGCAGATGAACCACGCGATGAACTTTTTCCGCGTGACTGCCCCAGGATTGGTTGACATCGTATTCAACTCCCTTGGATTAGCACGCGATTACGGCGTGCAGGTTAGGGACCTCCGAAGGGTTTAGGGGTGTGCCTGTTGCTTCTGAATTGATTTGGAGATTGCGAGGTCCGCGTCTGATTCACAGGAGACAGTTGCCAGCGCGGACTGGCTCCAGTCAATTGCTGCTTTGGTTATAGCGATGCCGAGATTAAGAGTGAGCATCCAGTAGGGCAGATGGGGATTGTCTGCGTTAAGCCTGGGAGCGAGTGACTGAATTTCGAGGAGGGACTGGAGGGATTGCTGGTTCCTTCTTTGCAGTTCGCGAATGTGATTCGCCACAACGTCAGGCGATGCTTCGCGGCCAAAGAACAATTTGAGGAGAAACTCATTCCGTGGCGGATCGTTCTGGAAAGGGAGCGCCAGCCACTCGCGCAGGCAGGCGGTTCCCGCATCAGTGATGGAATACCCCTGGCGCCGCTGTTTACCTAGAGTGCCACACTTTGCGATCAGGCCTTCAGCGGAGAGCTGTTTGAGGGCAGGATAAATCTGGCCATAGCTCTCACCCCAGAAATAGCCGACGCTAGACTCGATGGCGCGGCGGATATCGTATCCGGAGCGTTTCGGTTCTATGGAGAGCATGCCGAGTACCACAAAAGCTGTTCTTGATCGCATCGAATCTCTCAAGATATATCTGACAGATATATTATTGTCAAGAGAAATGGGTCGGGGCAAATAAGTAGCGGCAGACCCTGTTGGCCTGCCGCTATTGTCTTCCGTGGTAGAGAACCTATTTGCCTGGCTTTGCCGGAGCTGTCGGGGCCGGCTGCTTTACGTCATCGAGAACGGAGCGCGCGTGGCCTGTGCGAACGTAGAGGGCTGTGAGCGACAACGACGTAATCATGAAGATGATCGCAGACCAGGTGGTAAGCCGGGTGAGGACGTTTGCTGCGGCGCGGGGACCGAAGGCGGTCTGCGAGCCCTGTCCGCCGAAGGCGCCGGCGAGGTCGGCCGAGCGGCCCTGCTGAACGAGGACGACGCCGATGAGGAACAGGCACACGATGACGTGGACAGTAATAACGACATAGAGAAGGATCTGCATTGTTGAAGCTGCTTTCCGAGTCTTGGCCGGGTGGTCCGGCTAAAGAGTCAATGGTGCGGAGGAGGGGACTTGAACCCCTATGCCTTGTGGGCGCTAGCACCTCAAGCTAGTGCGTCTGCCAATTTCGCCACCTCCGCGAGGTGAACCCACCAAGTATATCAAAAACAGGGATCAGGGATCAGGGGTCAGAGATCAGGGAAGTTCAAAGGCGAACGGCGTGATTGACCCTCAATGCATGCGAGCGCGCATGCGTTTTTCGGCGTCGGCAGACCAGTATTTGCAGTCGAGGCGGATGAAGACAGAGGAGTAGGGGATGGTCATGGTGGTTTTGAGGACGAGGATGTGGAACTCCTTACTGGTTTCGTCGATCTGGTTTATGACGCGCTCGTGGGGGAGCGATTCGATGGTGTAGTCGCTGAGGATTTGCTGAATTTGCGAGCGGTATGCGGAGGCGCCGGGCGCGTCATTGTCGGGCACGAAGGGGAGTTCGGCATCCATATAAAGGAGGGGGCGGACGTGGATGGAGTTGTTCACGGCGGCAAGGACGTAGCGGAGGACATCGAGATGCGCGGCGTTGGTCTCGACGGTTTCGACGCCGGGCGAGGACTGGAGGGGATAGGCCGAATCGACGATGAGGATCCAGTTGCGATGGCCGAGGAGCGGCAGGGATTCGTTGACTTTGGCTTTCCACTCGGACTGGGCGAGGAGTAGCGAGGGGGCGGTAAAGATGAGAACGGCGAAGAGTACGAGCGTGAGTTTGCGCATGGGTGCATCCTTTGGCGGTGAGAAGCTTCGGGATGACGTTAACACTCGGTGAGCCGTTTCATCCAGGCGGCCAGGGCCTGCTGGTCGTGGGTTCCCGTGCGGTGAGCGGCTTGGACGCTGCGGCGGTCAACTTCGGGGCGGTTTTGGCTGATCTTGAATTTGCCTTCGATGCGGTCTATGGGGATGCGAAAGCCAACGATGCCGGCGAGCATGGTGCGGCGGAATCCGTCGGGGAGTTGGCTCCACTGGTCGGCGTAGGCAGGCTCGTTGGCCTGGATGAGGCCGGAGAGGAGTGCGTCTTTTTGAGGATCGTCTTCGACGAGCGAAAGCGTGCCAAAGGCATGGATGGCAATGTAGTTCCAGGTGGGAACGGACAGCTGTTCAGCATAGAGCGCGGGGCTGACGTAGCTGTGCGGTCCGGGGAAGATGACGAGGGTTTCGCGGTTGGCGAGGGATTGCCAGTGAGGGTTGGCTTTCGCGAAGTGGCCTTCGAGGACGCCGTGGGGGCCTTCGTCTTTGATGACGAGAGGGAGATGGGTGGCATGGTGCGTTGCAGTGCCTGCGCTTGAGTCGAGCGGGCCGATGAGGATTGCGAAGGAGTAGACCTGCATGGCTTCGATGAGAATGGCGCGATCGGAGACCTCGTTGAATCTGGGTGTGTACATCGTGCTCCTGGAGAACCGGGATGCGTGAGATTTCGTATCTCAACGTTAATGGTCCGGTGAGGAGTGCGCAAAGTCCTGCCGGGAGCAAATTTGGACCGCGCGGCGAAGGGCGGGTGGTAGTCTGTGGGCCGCGCAGGGAATTGAAGAGAGGTGCCGGGTTGGAATTTTCAGATTCTTCTAGGGTTGAGGGAACACCGGTGATTGCCGTGAAACGGCGCGGAATTTGGCCGGCACTGGGACTGATATTTGTAGCGCCGCTGGTAGCGGAGTTTCTGCTGGGGAATCTGCCGATCAAGCTGCTGCCTGCGCTGATTGTGTTGGCGCCGATGTATGGCGGCGGGGCGTTGCTGATTCGGGAACTGGTGCGGAGAACGGGGCGCGGGTGGCCGAGCATTCTGCTGCTGGGGATGGCGTATGGAATTTTTGAAGAGGCGTACACGACGCAGTCGCTGTTCAATCCGAATTATCTGAAGCTGAATCTTGGATTGCTGACGCCCGCGTATATTCCTTCGCTGGGAATTGGGGCGTGGTGGACGTTGTGGATGCTGATGGTGCATGGGATCTGGAGTATTTCGACGCCGATTGCGCTGGTGGAGGCGTGCGTGCCGGATCGAGCGCGGACGCCGTGGCTGGGGCGGGTGGGGCTGACCGTTGTCGTGGCGGTATTTCTGTTTGGGGCGGCGTCGAATACCGCGATTGGATATAAGCAGGATCACTACCTGGCTTCGATGGCGCAGTTTTCCGGGGCGGCGGCGGCGATTGCGCTGCTGGTGATTCTGGCTTTCACAATGCGGGTGAAGCGGCGGGACGATGCTGGTCGCGTGGCGCCATCGGCATGGATTCTCGGAGCGGTAGCGTTGGTGTTTGCGTCGGCTGCGATGCTGGTTCCCATGCAATGGGGATGGGGAGCGGTGGCTGCGCTGCTTGCGCTGGATGCAGGGATGCTTGCGGTAGTGATGGTGTGGATGCGGATGGGCTCGATGACATTGATGCACCAACTGGCGCTGGGAGCGGGCGCGGCGCTGGCGTACGGATGGCATGCGTTTTTGCAGCATCCGGCGGTGGGGAATTTGGATGCGAGCGTGCGGGTGGGGAATGCGATTTTTCTGGCGGGGGCGATAGGGTTGATCTGGTTTGGGGCGCGACGGGTAAAGGCGACCAGCGGACCCATCCATGACGAAGACTGATTTGAAGATCTCGCGGAAAGTTCCGAAGTTCGGAGAGCCCGTGTCTATGGAGCAGCAATCGATCTGTTCGGTTGCAAGGTGGCGGGGCTCAAGAAAAGGGGAATGTAGAGAGAGCTTACGCTAGCTCAACATGACGACTTTGGGGACGCGGGCCTCGGGAGGCGGGAGTGCGGGGAACTCAGTGTGGGGCTCGGTCTGATACCAGTAAGCGACGGAGTAGAAGTCGTCGGCGCGATCGTTGGCGTGGCCGTGCTCGATCGTGACCTTGATGGATTTGTCGAAGGTGATGAAATTCTCCGTGTGCCAGCGGTAGAGGCAGTAGCGGCCACCGACGCGCTCGGGGTCAACGATGTAGGGCGCGCCCTGGCGCAGGTTTGCGAAGGCGTTGCCGTAGAAGTCCCATGCGCCGTTGTAGTAGTCCTCGGTGCCGGTGCCGTTGATGGTGGGTTGAGAATCGCCGTCGAGGAAGATCATGTCGTCGCCTTCGCCGAACCAGCCGTCTGCGTTCTGCAGGACACCGTGGGTGACGCCGACGAAGTGTCCGCGGCCGGTGGCTTCGAGGAAGACGTAGTTGTCGGCGCCGCTGAGGTTTTTGCCGCTGGTGTCGGCGCGATTTTTATTGGGCAGGGAGCGGCCTGGCGATATTGGGCGTGGAAGCGGCCGAGGTTGGGGGGGAGTTCAGGGACGGTGGTGTAGTCGATGGCGTAATAGAGGTTGTTGGTGCGAGCTTTGCCTTCGTTGCTGAGGGTGATTCTTGCGGCGGTGTCGAAGGGCATCTGGAAATAGGCGTTAAGAGCTTTCATGGGAGCGACGACGAGCAGCGCGGACTGGTAGACAAAGTAGTCGCCGAGCATGAGGCCGTAGAAGTCCCCGATGGGAACTTCGATGGAGGGGGAAGATTCGCCATCCCACCATGCGCGGAGGACGAGGTTTTTAAGATGCATGTGGTCATCAGAATTGATGGTGAACCAGATGTGAGTGATGACGCCGGGCCCTTTGACATCGAGGAGAGTTGCGCTGGCGCCAGGATCGAGGGGGATGAAGTCGGCGTTGCCGCCGGTGCGGTCCCAACTGGAGGAGCGGCGGCATTTGTAATTGCGCAGGCGGGCCATGGAGACGAGGGCGTCCGGCGCCGGGGATGGAGCGGGGGCAGGCGGTCCGGGTGTTTTCGTTGCGGCGGCTGCAGCGGAACTGGCAGCATCGAGGCCGAAGAGAGCGCCTGCAGCGGCGAGGGTACCGAGCATTTTGCGGCGAGTCGGAGCGGCGGCGGGCTCGGTGTTGATCAAATTGCCGGAGGAATTTTCGTTGGACATGGCGCTGCTCCTTGAATCGCCTTGCGGCGGGTGGAGGAATTGGAGAGTTCAGATGCGCGGCGGCGCGGTCAGCAAAGACTCTCCAATATAGCAGGGCGGCACCGTCATTGATTTGGGATTTGGATTGTGAGGGAATGGTTCGTTGCGGCCGCATTTTGATTTGAACGTCTCAGGTTTGGGCCGGCGACTGGGAGAGCCAGGGAAGATCATCGTTTGCGGGAAGCGAGGTAGGTGTCGATGGATTGTTGCCAGTCGTGGGCGGCGGTTCTGTCGCTAGCGGTGAAGGCTGTGACGTGGCTGTTGCCTTCGGGATCGAGGGCGGTGCGGGTATAGGTGACGTGGACGTTTGTGCTGGCCGGATCGATTGGATTGAAGCGTACGTCGACGGTGGTGACCATGATGCCGGGGATGAAGTACGCGTAATTGAAATGGCGCGCCTCGAGGTCGAAGAGGGTGTTGATCCAGATGGCGGTGACAGATCCGTGATGGACGGTGAAGACCGCGCCTTGCTCGTCATGCCGGGCTGGAGGGTAGAGAAATTGCGGGTCCCATTGCTTGCCGGCCCAGGGGCGTTCGCCTTCGGGACCGAAGAGCAGGGCAGCTTCGGCATAGGGCAGATGCACGACGATGTCGAAGGCGGTCTGGGTGCGGAGCAACTGCGGTGCGGCGGCCGAAGATTGACCGAGCGCGGAGGCCGCGAGAAGGGCTGCGGCGGGGATGGCGATTGCCGATTTCATCGTTTGCGCTCCTTGAGGTGATGGCTGTCAGACGCTTTGAGGGTCATTCCGTAAAGGGATTTGAATTGCTCGATCTCTTTAAGGGTTTGCGGCGAGAAGGGCGCTTTGCCCTCGAAGGCGTGAAGGACGATGCCCTCAAGGAGATCGCCGAGGGACATCTCTTTTTGTTCGGCGATGGCCTTGAGGACCTTGAGCATGCGTTTTTCGAGGCGAACGCCGGTCTGTACGCGCTCGACTTCGACGAGGGGGTGATCCTGTTTTTCCTGTGCCATGCGTACCAATGTACCAAGGTACATAGATATGCGCAAGCGGAATTTCAAGGGATGCGACGGAAGCAGGGGCGTCACTCGCCAATCCCGGCTGTGCCTGTTATGGTCGTGAAGGCAGAAGGCAAATGACCCCACCCTAGGAATCCGCGGCCATGTGGAAGCGCTGGCGAATCCGAATATTACTGTTTCTGGCTGCACTCGGCCCTGGATTCATTACCGCCAACGTCGATAACGATTCCGGCGGAATCCTGACCTACTCTCAGGCAGGCGCACAGTACGGCTACAGGCTACTGTGGACCATTATTCCGATCACAATTGCGTTGATCGTGGTGCAGGAGATGTGCGCCCGGATGGGCGTGGTGACGGGCAAGGGTCTGAGTGACCTGATCCGCGAAGAGTTCGGGCTGCGCCTGACGTTCGTGCTGATGGTGTTGCTGGTGTTTGTGAACTATACGAACGTAGTGACCGAATTCATCGGCATCGCGGGCTCTTTGCACCTGTTTCACGTCACCAAGTTCATCTCAGTGCCGCTGTGCGCGCTGCTGGTGTGGTTCATGGTGGTGAAAGGGAACTACAAGAGCACGGAGAAGATTTTCCTTGTTGCCTCGGTGGTGTACATTTCTTATATTTTTGCCGGGGTGCTGTCGCAGCCGAGCTGGAGCCAGGCGCTTCATGCAACCATCCAGTTGCCGGAACGCTCGGTGTGGCACGACAAGGCGTACATGTACATGGCGATCGGCATTGTGGGCACAACGATAGCGCCGTGGATGCAGTTTTATCTTCAGTCATCGATTGTGGAGAAGGGGATTCGCGTGGAGGATTACGCGGCGTCCCGGCTTGACGTAATCGTGGGGAGCTTCTTCACCGATATTGTGGCCTGGTTCATTATCGTAGCGTGCGCGGCGACTCTGTTTGTGCATGGGATGGGCGCGATCGAGGTGGCGGCGGATGCTGCGGAAGCAATGCGGCCGCTGGCCGGCGACTACGCGTTCATCCTGTTTGCCTTCGGGCTGTTCAACGCATCGCTGTTTGCGGCTTCAATTCTGCCGTTGTCGACGGCGTACACGGTGTGCGAGGGCCTGGGGTTTGAGTCAGGCGTGGACAAAAGCTTCAAAGAGGCGCCCACCTTCTACTGGCTCTATGCGCTGCTGATTGCAGGCGGCGCGATCACAGTACTGATACTTCCGGACTCACAGCTCATCAACTTTGCGATTTTGTCGCAGGTGTTGAACGGTGTGCTGCTGCCGGTCGTGATCATCCTGATGTTGATGTTGATTAACCGGCAGGACCTGATGGGCAAGCACCGGAATTCGCATGTATGGAACGTGGTGGCGTGGAGCACGAGCATCATCGTGATCGGGATGACCGGGGTGATGCTCTGGGGGATGATTCCGGGACACTAGGAACAGCGGTCAGAGACTCGTAGATCATCCAATTCGTTCATTGGAAGGGATCGAAAGGCTGGGAGTGTCAGATGAGCACGGTTCTGGTGACGGGCGGCTCAGGGTTTATTGCGAGCCATACAATTCTGCAACTGATGTCAGCGGGATACCAGGTGCGGACTACGGTGCGCAGCCTCGCGCGCGAGGGGGATGTGCGGGCGATGCTGAAGGTTGGCGGATTGGAGCCGGGCGAGCGGCTGACGTTTGAGGCGGCTGACTTGACAAGCGATGCCGGTTGGCCGGCAGCGGTGTCTGGTTGCGAGTATGTTCTGCACATTGCTTCTCCTTTTCCATCGACGATTCCAAAGGATGAGAATGAGTTGATCATTCCCGCGCGCGACGGAGCGCTGCGCGTGCTGAGAGCCGCGCGGGATGCTGGCGTAAAGCGGGTTGTGATGACTTCGTCTTTTGCCGCTGTGGGTTATGGGCATGCAGAGCAGAATGCGATTTTCACCGAGAAAGACTGGACTGATCCTACCCAGCCGGATGTGGTGCCGTATACGAAGTCGAAGACGCTGGCGGAGCGCGCGGCGTGGGAGTTGATCGCACGCGAAGGAGCGGGGTTGGAGTTGGCCGTCATCAATCCGGTTGGGGTGTTCGGGCCGGTGCTGGGGCCGGATTACGCGACTTCGATTATGCTGGTGCAGCGGTTGATGGATGGTGCGCTGCCGGGGCTGCCGAGGATGTGTTTCGGGGTGGTGGATGTACGCGATGTTGCCGATCTGCATTTGCGAGCAATGACCAATCCGGCGGCGAAGGGCGAGCGGTTTCTGGCGGTGTCGGGCGACTTTATGTGGATCGTGGAGATTGCGAAGACGCTGAAGGAGCGGCTGGGAGATGTGGCAAAGCGGGTGGTGACGCGGCAGTTGCCGAACTGGATGGTCAAGCTCGCGGCGTTGAAAGATCCGGCTGTAAAGCAGATTATTCCGGAACTGGGTAAGTGGAAGAACGCGACCAGCGACAAGGCGCAGCGCGTGCTGGGTTGGTTGCCACGATCGCGCGAAGAGGCCGTGGTGGCGACGGCACAGAGCCTTGTTGCGCTCGGACTGGTCAAGAGCGGAAAATGAGCGTCCGGCAACCTGAGCCACGATTCGCAAATCAGTCCCCCCAGGAGGCGCTCGAAAATTGCCCGGGGGTTGACGCTGCTTTCGCCATCGAGATGAGCGGGACTTTGGGTCCTCGTTGACGCTGGGCCAACGCGGCTTGTGGACGCATATACTTGTCGGGTTCTTCGAATTCAGGGGGCGATGACGCATGCGGGCGACGGGATTGGTTTGGGTTGCGGCTTTTGCAGCAGCGAAATTGTTAGCGCAGGGCGGCGCGATGAGGACGCCTGGTCCGGCGCATCTGCAGGTGGACAACCTGACGCGACCGCTGGGGATTGACGATGCGACGCCGCGGTTTTCGTGGGAATTGAAGGATCCGGCGCGGGGGGCGCGGCAGACGGGGTATCGCGTGCTGGTGGCGACGCGCACGGAATTGCTGGCGGACGGCAAGGCGGATGTGTGGGACAGCGGCGAGGTGGCATCGGCGCAGTCGCTGAACGTGAAGTATGCGGGGCCGGCGGTAAAGCCGAGCACGCGGTACTGGTGGCGAGTGGAGGTTTCAGGCGCGGATGGAAAGGCGTATCCGGCGAGCGCGGCGGCGTGGTGGGAGACGGGACTCCACCCCACGGACAAGGACCTGTCCGCGGGGACCCCGGGACTCCACCCCACGGACAAGGACCTGTCCGCGGGGACCCCGGGGCTACGCCCCACGGACCGCGAAGAATCCATAGGGCAATCGGGATCGCTGAGCCGGGATGGGTGGCGTGCTGATTGGATCGGGTGGGAGACGGCGGAAGAGGCGGCGGTGCGGAAGGCGCCGTCGGTGTGGATTGTGAATCCCGATGTGGCGCCGGGGAGCGCGAAGCCCAGCAGTGAGCAGAAATTTGCGTATCGGACTGCTTTGACAGTGGAGAAGCCGGTGCAGGAGGCGATTCTGTTTGCGACGGCGGAGGACACAGTTTCGGCGTGGGTGAACGGGCAGAAGGTGTTGAATGCGGCTCCTTTTCCGCCGTATCACCATTTGCCCTGGAAGAAGTTTGTGCGGGCGGACGTGACGGGGCAGATGACAGACGGGCGCAACTCGATTGCGATCGAGAGCGTGCATTACATCGACAAGTATGGTGAGAAGGGGCGGAAGGATGCTCCGCCGATGATTGCGACTGTGGTGGTGCTCTATAAGGATGGGACCGCGGCGGAGTTTGGGAGCGATGGGGCGTGGAAGAGTGCTGATGAGCCTGGAGAGGGTTGGGAGAAGAAGGAATTCGACGATGCGGGCTGGAAGAATGCGGCGGTGTGGGAGCAGGCGAAGGGGCCGGAGGAGCAACCGGTTCTCCAGCCTTGGATTCCGGACAGCGTGAAGGTGTTTTGGAAGGCGTTCGATGTGGGAGCCAGCGTAAAGTCGGCGCGGCTGTATGCGACGGCGCTGGGGACGTATGAGCTTCAACTGAATGGTGAGCGCGTGGGCGACAGTGTGATGGCTCCGGGGTGGACGGATTATCGGGAGCGCGTTCTGTATCAGACGTACGATGTGACGGAGCAGGTGAAGAGCGGTGCCAATGTGATGGCGGCGTTGCTTGCGCCGGGGTGGTATTCGACGTCGCTGGAGTGGCTGCAGCAGCCGAACAATTATGGCGACACTCCTCCAGCGCTGCGGGCGCAGTTGCGCATTGAGCATACGGACGGAAGTGTGGAGTGGGTAAGGACGGATGCGAGCTGGAAGGCGGATACCTCCTTCATCGTTCACTCAGAACTATATGACGGAGAGACGCAGGATCTGCGCGAACTTTATCGGACGTTTAACCGGACAGGTGTGGACGCCGCGCCAGGAATGCCAGTCGAGATCATCCATCCGAAGGAGATCAGGATCGAGGCGCAGAGCTTCGAGCCGATCCGGATTGATCAAGCACTTACCAGCCGGAAGATGACTGAGCCTAAGCCGGGCGTGTTTATTTACGACTTCGGGCAGAACATGGCGGGCGTAGAGAATCTGGTTGTGTCAGGAGCTGCGGGCACAGACGTGCAGGTGCGTGCGGGAGAAGCGCTGAATCCGGATGGGACGCTGTATACCGAGAACCTGAGAACGGCGAAGGCGACAGATCACTTTATTCTTTCGGGGCTGGCAACGGATGTACTGGTTCCGCATTTTACGTTTCACGGGTTCCGCTATATCGAGATCACGGGAGTCAAGAGCGCGTCGGAGGTGAAGGGCGTTTTCGCGCAGGTGTTGCATACGGATTTTCCGTTCACGGCGAAGCTTGAGACGGGCAACGCGATGATCAACAAGTTGTGGAGCAATATTCTGTGGGGGCAGCGGTCGAATTTTGTGGGGTTGCCGACGGATTGTCCGCAGCGGGATGAGCGGCTGGGATGGGCGGCAGATGCGCAGGTGTTCTGGCGTGCGGCGTCGTATAACGCGGATCTGGCGTCGTTCACGCGGAAGTTTGCGGGGGATCTGCGCGGGACGCAGGTGGGGACGCCGTATTACGGAATCTATGCACCGGGGACGGCGAAGATTTCGCCGGGCGTGGCGGCGGCATGGAGCGATGCGGGCGTGATTATTCCGTGGACGTCGTGGCTGCAGACGGGCGACACGAGCGTGATCGACCAGAACTGGCAGGCGATGCGGAAGTATGTGGATGCGATCGACGCGCGGAATCCGGATGGGATCTGGCATAACGATTCCGGGATTCCGTTTGGGGATTGGCTGTCGCTCGAAGGACGCACGCAGGAGGACCTGGTTGCGACGGCGTACTGGGCGTACGACATAAACATGATGCGCGAGGTGGCGCACGCGACGGGACGCACGGAGGCGGAACAGCATTACACCAAACTTGAAGAGAAGATTCGCGATGCGTTCGAGAACAAGTTTGTGAAAGCGGGTGCGTATATTCCGGGAGCGGACAACGGCCCCTCGCCGTTCGGCGACATTAATAATCCGAATGCGAAGGCGAGTGGCGGCGACACGCAGACTGGCTATGTGCTGGCGCTGCATATGAATCTTGTGCCGGAGGACCTGCGCGCGAAGGCCGCAGAGCGGCTGGTGAAGAAGATCGAAGAGAATCACGGGCTGCTGGGGACGGGGTTTGTGGGGACTCCGTATCTGCTGGAGGAGTTGACGAAGACGGGCCATACGAAGCTGGCATACGATCTGCTGCTGAGCAAGGGGATGCCTTCGTGGGGATATCTGATCGATCATGGGGCGACGACGACATGGGAGAGGTGGAACGGCGACCAGATGCGCGGCGATCCGCAGATGAACTCGTATAACCACTACGCGTATGGCGCGGTGGCGGACTGGATCTACCGCTATGCGGCTGGCGTGGATGCATCGCCGCTGGATGCGGGGTTCCATACCGTCGTGCTGCACCCGGTGTTTGATGCGCGGCTGTCTCCGCTGAAGTTCGATTACCAATCGTCGTATGGGGAGATTGAATCAAGCTGGACGGTGAAGGGGAAGACGGTGGAGTGGCAAGTGACGCTTCCGGCGAATACGACGGGACGGCTGGAAGTGAAGGCGGATGAAGCGGCGCGGTGGATGGTGGAGGGCGTGCGGTTGAGCGAGAGTCCGCTAGCCAAGAAGGTGGAGGGGGGATTTGAACTCGCGCCGGGTTCGTACGGATTTGAGATAGAGAGGGAATAGGGATCAGGGACAAAGGGACAGAAGGACAAAGGGACAAGAGGCCCGGAGTCGCGAGTGGCTCGTTAAAGCCTGGAGCGGAAGATTGTGATCTGGTTGGGGTCGGAGCTCGCGCTTGCGGTGAGCCACGGTTCCGTTGCTACGGTGGGGGTGCAGGGGCCGAGGGTGCAGATGGTGATGATTCGCTCTTTGCTGAGGTTGTGGAGTTTTTGAAGTACCGTCTTCAATGTATTGCCGGTAAAGGGCGTGTAGAGGTAGAAGATGGTGCCGCCGGATAAATTTGCATCGGCTGCATTCTGGTGGATGAAGGTGACGCGGTCGAGGTGCAGAGCCTCAGAGCAATCGCGGGCGCTGTTTACGTATGCCCCTTCGGCTTCGATTCCGATGCACTGTGCGCCGGTGAGGATGGAGGCGAGTATGGGGACGTGGCCCAGTCCTGATCCCAGGTCGATGAGTGTATCGGATTCAGTGAGTCCGCCGAGCCGGATGAGTTGAAGGATGTGGCGCGCGGGTGTGGGTTGGTAGAAGACCATCTCGGGCTGCAGTTGCAGAGTGCTCGTCTGCGGTTCGCGCGCCTGAAGGACGCCGCTGATCAATTCGTCGAGGACGTCGTAGCCGAGGCCGCGATGCGGTGAGTTTTCGTTGCCGCTGCATTGTTCGATCCAGTGGAGCAGTAGCGATGGTGGTTCGCGTCGCGAGCTCTGGTCTCGGATGGAGCGATAGATTGCGACGTTGGCGGATTCGAGCTTAGCGCGGAGGCGAAGGCGGGCGCGAATCTGCTCTGTGCCGGAGATTCCGAGCATGGCGTCGAGTGTGTCGAGAATCTCGATGCGCCTGCGCAGTGCGCCAGGCTCGAAGAGGGATGGGTCGGCTTCGAATCGAGCGATGAGGTTATCGAGGTCGCTTGTCACAGTTTCATCCAACTCGTAGTGATCGTATCCCACTCATGCGCCAAGAGCGCGCATGAATGGGGCACCCAGGCATGATGCGGTTGCCTATAGATTGGACAGATGAGAACGACGCGCGCGATGTGGAGAGCGGAGCTTGCAGCGATGATTGCGCTGGCGGTTCCGGTCGTGCTCAGTGAGTTGGGCTGGGTGGCACAGGGCGTTGTGGACAACATCATGGTGGGGCGGCTGGGGCCGGTGGCGATTGGCGCGGTTGCGCTGGGGAATGCGGTCTATTACACGCCGGCACTGTTCGGTATTGGGTTGCTGCTGGGGCTGGATACGCTGGTGTCGCAGGCGTATGGGCGACGCGATCACGACGAATGCCACCGTTGGCTGGCGCAGGGAGTGTATCTCGCGTTCATTGTGACGCCACCTATCATGATTCTGCTGATCGCGATGAGCTATGGGTTCACGCACTTCGGCGTGATTCCCGAGGTGGCGAGACTGTCGGGCGGATATCTGCGGATACTCAGCTGGAGTACGCTGCCGCTGCTGTTGTATGGAGGGACGCGACGCTACCTGCAGGGCGTGGGGCAGGTGCGCGTTATCACGATTACGTATGTGGTGGGGAATCTGCTGAACTGGGGAGGCAACTGGGTTTTGATTTACGGCAAGCTGGGGTTTCCGGCGCTGGGGGTGAACGGATCGGCAATCTCGACATGCATTGCGCGCGTTGGCATGGCGATAGCGATGCTGACGTTTGCGTGGAGGTATGAACGCAGCCGAGGGCATCCCTTGTTTGCGCACTGGGCAGGACCGGAACTGGAGAGATTGCAGAAGCTGGTGCGGATTGGCGCGCCGGCGGCTGGTCAGATTCTGCTGGAAGTGGGCGCGTGGAATTTGAGCACGTTTGCAGCGGGCTATCTGACGCCAGTGGCGCTGACGGCGCACACCATTGCGCTGAATTATGCGAGCGTCTCGTACATGGTGCCGCTGGGCATTGGTGCTGCAGCCGCGGTCAGCGTGGGGCACGCAATGGGTGCGGGCGATCCGGCGCGGGCGCGGCGGGCTGGATGGTTGGCTCTGGCGCTGGGAACGGGATTCATGGTGTGTGCGGGCATTGTGTTTCTGGTGGCACCACGGCCGCTGATTTTTCTTTACACGCATGATGCGCGGGTGCTGGCGGTGGGGCCGAGCCTGTTGTGGATTGCGGCGGCGTTCCAGATTTTCGATGGTATCCAGACTGTTTCAACAGGCGCACTGCGCGGGTTGGGTGAGACGCGTGTGCCGATGGTGGCCAACCTGGTTGGGTATTGGGTAATGGGGTTGCCGCTGGGGTTCATTCTGTGCTTCGTGCTGAAGTGGGGCATCAACGGGATGTGGATCGGTCTGACACTGTCGCTGATTGTGATTGCGCTGGCGCTGCTGGCGCGATGGAATCGAGACGCTGCGCGGGTGGCTCTGGCGCACTCAAAAATATAGGGTTATCTGGTTTGATGGAAGCCAGAATTCTTCCAATCACAACGCTTTGATCGACAATTTTAGAGAGACGAACAGACGTTGCTGCGAAAGGTACTTACGGTGCAAAGGGGAGTGTCTGGAAGCGGTACGATCGACCTGCGAAGTGACTATAATCACTATTGAGCGAAGTTTGTCGCTATCCAGCGCGATCTTTCAGGAACCCGTACTCCAACGCCAAGGTTCGGTGGTTTTCGCGACCGCAAGGTTGCAACGATCCCAAACGGGCTGACGAGGGAGTTGAAGGCCTCGAGACGCGTGGAAATTCACCTGAAGGGAATCCCGCCAAATGGCGACAGGAGACCTGGCCCTGGGTCAAGAACAGGGCGCGATGAGCGCGCGCAAGCGCGTACTAAACGATTTCAGCATCAACGTAGCAACGGTGAACGGGTCCGGCTCGCAATCCGCCAATAGCGTACTGCTGAAGAGCATCTTTGGAATGGGAATTCCCGTTAGCGGGAAGAACCTGTTTCCTTCGAACATCGCCGGACTTCCCACCTGGTTCACGATTCGCGCCAGCAAGGACGGGTATGTTGCCCGTACGCGCGATGCGGAGTTCCTGGTGGCTATGAACCCAGAGACCGCGAAGAGCGACATTGAAGCACTCCCTTCAGGCGGCGTGGCGATCTACGAAGAGAATCTGAACCTGAAGCAGTATCGGAGCGATGTTGCCTGCTACCCGGTTCCCTTCGACAAGATCACCGCTGCGGTCTGCAGTGAGGCCAAGCTGCGCAAGCTGGTCAAGAACATGGTCTACGTGGGCGTGGTGGCGCAACTGCTCTCCATCGATCTTACCGAGGTTGAGAACAGCGTAAGGAAGCAGTTCGCCAAGAAGCAGAAGGTGTTCGATCTGAACTTCTCCGCGGTGAAAGCCGGCTTCGAATACGCAGAGCAGAAGCTGGTGAAGCAGGATCCATTTTTCCTGGAGCGGCTGAATCAAACGGCCGGCAAGATCATCATCGATGGCAACGCGGCGTGCGGAATGGGCGCCGTGTTTGCGGGAGTGACGGTGGTGGCGTGGTATCCCATTACACCATCGACCTCGCTGGTGGAAGCGACGACGGATCTGCTGAAGAAGTTCCGCGTAACGCCGGAGGGCAAAGCGACGTTTGCGGTGGTGCAGGCGGAAGACGAGCTTGCGGCCATCGGCATGGTGCTGGGCGCGGGCTGGGCTGGTGCGCGGTCAATGACGTCGACCTCGGGACCGGGAATTTCGCTGATGGGCGAGTTTGCGGGGCTTGGCTACTTTGCCGAGATTCCGGGCGTGATTTTTGATGTGCAGCGGACGGGACCTTCGACGGGTATGCCGACGCGCACGCAGCAATCGGATCTGTTGAGCGTAGCATTTCTTTCGCACGGCGACACGAAACACATTGTTCTGCTGCCGGGCTCGGTGAAGGAGTGCTTCGAGTTTGGCTATGCGGCGTTCGATCTCGCAGAGCGGATTCAGACACCGGTATTTGTTCTCTCCGATCTTGACCTGGGCATGAACAACTGGATGTCGGAGCCGTTCGCGTATCCTGACAAGCCACTGGACCGCGGCAAAGTGCTGACGAAGGAAGATCTGGATCGTCTGGGATCGTTTGCGCGCTACAAGGACGTGGACGGCGATGCGACCGGCTGGCGTACGCTGCCGGGCACGATGCATCCGAAGGCGGCCTATTTTACGCGCGGTTCGGGACACAATGACGCTGCAGGTTACACCGAGAAACCCGATGAATACCAGGCGATCATGGACCGGTTGTCGCGCAAGTTTGAGAATGCGCGCAAGCTGGTGCCGGCACCGATTGCAGTGAAGGATGGCACGTCGCGCGTGGGATTTCTCGCGTTTGGCACCACGGACTTCGCACTGCGCGAAAGCATGGACCAGATCAAAAGAGAACACGGCAAGGATGTGGACTACATGCGCATTCGCGCGTATCCGTTCGCGCATGAGATTCATGACTTTGTCGCCGCGCACGAGCGTGTATACGTGGTGGAGCAGGATCGCGATGCACAGCTTGCCAGCCTGCTCAAGCTCGATCTGCCGGCCGACCAGGTGGTCAAGCTCCGGAGCATCCTGCATTACAACGGGCTGCCGATCGATGCCCGCACCATCACAGAAGAGTTTGCAACCAAGGAGGGCCTGTAATCATGGCAACTCAGACACCAAGTCCAATTTCAGGTCCCAAGGTCAATCACATCGGGCTCCCGGTACTTGAGTATCGCGGCGGCAAGTCGACGCTCTGCGCAGGCTGCGGCCACAACGCTATTTCCGAGCGCATCATCGACGCCATGTTCGAAATGGGCGTGGAGCCAGAGCGGGTGATGAAGATGAGCGGCATTGGCTGCTCGTCGAAGAGCCCGGCTTACTTCATGGCGCGCTCGCACAGCTTCAACAGCGTGCATGGGCGCATGCCATCGGTCTCAACGGGCGCCATTATGGCTAACCGTCAAATGCGCATGCTGGGTGTTTCCGGCGATGGCGATACAGCGTCGATCGGAATGGGCCAGTTTGTTCACCTGATGCGCCGCAACATCAACATGATTTACATCATTGAAGACAACGGCGTGTACGGGTTGACGAAGGGCCAGTTTTCAGCGACGGCGGATATCGGCTCGAAGCTGAAGACCGGCGTGATCAACGATCTGCCTGCGATCGACACCTGTGCACTGGCCATCCAACTGGGCGCGACCTTTGTGGGCCGTTCGTTCTCGGGGGATAAGAAGCAGCTTCTCGCGATGCTGAAAGCTGCAATTGCCCACAAAGGGACGGTGATGCTCGACGTGATCAGCCCGTGCGTGACCTTTAACGATCACGAGGGTTCGACGAAGAGCTACAAGTTCATGCAGGAAAATGACGAGCCGATCAACGACATCGGATTCGTAGCCAGCTTCGACGATATCGATGTTGACTATGATTCGGGCCAGGTTTACGAAGTCGAGATGCACGACGGCTCGAGCCTGCGTCTGCGCAAGCTGCACGAAGACTACGATCCGACCGACAAAGCCAATGCCGTTCGTACACTGATGCAGGCCGAGGAGAATAACGAAGTACTCACTGGCGTCTTCTACATCAACACAGAGAAGCCCACGTTCGCCGATCTGCTGAACATGGTTGATGAGCCGCTGGCGACGCTGCCGGAGTCGGTGACGCGTCCGCCGAAGTCGGCGCTTGACGCGCTGATGGCGAACCTGCAGTAAACAGTGGACAGTGAAGAGTGTGAAGTGAACAGAAAGAGCCCCGCGAAATGCGGGGCTCTTTTTTGTCGATTGTTCGCCGAGGGGCTAAGAGCTGAAGGCCTTGGCGGCGGCTTCTGCGACGGCCTGGTCCTGCTTTCCCGAGCCGCCACTCACTCCGACAGCTCCGACGACCTGGTCGCCGTGTTTGAGTGGAACGCCGCCGGCGAATATCATCACTCGTCCATGATTGGAAGCGTGAATGCCGAAGAACTGATCGCCGCTTTGTGAATTTTCACCGAGGGCTTTCGTCTCGATATCGAAGGCACGCGCGGTGAACGCCTTGTTGATGGAGATATCGATGCTGCCGAGCCATGCGCCCTGCATGCGTTCGAATGCCACGAGGTTTGCGCCCGCATCGACAACCGCGATGTTCATGGGCTGGCCGATCTCCTTCGCTTTTTCCTGACCGGCGCGTATCACTTTGCGCGCGGCCTCAAGCGAAACATCCTGTGCTTTTCCTGTCTTTCCCGGTGTTGCTGTAGCCATTTGTCCTCCAGTGCGCAGTGCATCATCTCGAACATGCTAACAGTGATTTGAGGGCGCCATAGCGGGCTGGGTCCCAGGAATAAGAAAGCCGGCACACTCGATTGCGTGCCGGCTCAGGTATTGTCGCGAATCTCCGGCAGATCAGCGCTGGGCGGAGGTGTTGTGAATGCCCATGGCGGTGAGCTTGGCCTTGGCCTGGGCAGCTTCAGGGGTTTGCGGGTGACGCGCCAGGAGCAGACGAAGCTCGTGGATGCCGGACTCCCGCTTGCCTTGCTGGATGAGGGCGTAGCCCTTGTGCAACTGCGCGACTGGCGCCTTCGGGTTCCCGCTAAAGGTCTCCAGAACGGCGTTGTAGTCGTTGATCGCGGCGCTATAGTCACCCTGCCGGTAGGCGATTTCGCCGAGATAAAACTGAGAGCTGCCGGCGAGTTCATCCATGGGGTAGTAGTGGATCACGTCCTGAAATTCGCCCGAGGCTACGCTGTACTTGGCGGCATTAAAGTCGCGGAGAGCGGCTTCAAAGGTCTCATGCAGGGGAGGATTTGTGGCAGCTGCGGCAGCAACATTGGGAATCGGTTGAGATGAAGATCCGGGTGCACTTCCGGGGGCCGCTCCGGGGTCGTTGGCGGGCGCGGTACCGGGCATGGCGCCCGGCGCAGGCTGGGTCCCGGCTGGCGGAGTGCTCTGGATATTCTGCAGCTGGCTCTGGAGATCCGAGATCGACTTGTCGAGCTTGGCAATGCGGGTCTTCAATTCGTCGACGGAATCGTTGAGAGACTGAACCTGCCCGGAAGCGGTGTCGATTTTGCCGCTCAGGGCGTCGTTCTGCTGGTTGATCTTCTGCTGCAGAGTGTTGACCGTCTGGGTCATCTGGTTGGCAGTGTCGGCGGTTTGCTCCACCAGGTGCTGCAGGACACCGAAGCGAGTGTCGAGGGTGGATTGCAGACGCTGCACCATGTCCAGGAGCTGCTGTACCTGGGTTTGCAGCTGGATGATGTCCTTTGAGGTGGCATGCGCACGCACAGGGGCCAGAGCAAGAACCGCCGCCAGAACTGCTGCCACTACAGTACGATGACGAAATCTACATGCTTTAAGCATCGATCACCTACATGATTGAGTTTGCGTTCCGATGAAGCTGACTGAGAAACACCCCAATTGTTTAGACGGGAGCTGTGCTTCCCGCGCTGCCTGAGGGGCGATCTGATTGGTGCAGACCTGCTTACGGAACCGCCGGAGTTCAAAACGCAGGGCGGCACCAATTGTGAATGGATGCCGCCCGAGGCGCATGCTGGCTCCTTCAGGCACTATTGATCCATCGAGAAGCCGGCGCGGCGATTTTGTTGCCAGCAGGCTTCGGTGGATTCGGTGCAGAAGGGCTTTTCCTTGCCATAGCTGATAACGCGAATGCGACTGGCGGCAACGCCGGCGGCGACAAGCGCGTTTTTGGCGGCGTCGGCACGGTTTTGTCCGAGGCCGATGTTGTATTCGTTTGAGCCACGCTCGTCGCAGTAGCCACCAATGACAATCCGGATATTCGGATGGCTGTTCAAATAAGCAGCATCCTTTGACAATGTGGTCTGCGCATCGGCACGAATGTCGTAGGCGTCGTAGTCGAAGAAAATGTCCTGCATGTTGGCCTTGAACTCTTCTTCGGCGGACATCGTGTTTGTGGGCTGCTGCACGGGAGGCGGAGTGGAGACCGTGACCCTTGCAGTGTCATCGGCGGTTCCACCATCACCTTTTGCGACCAGGTGATAGTTGGTGGAAGTCGTCGGCGTAACAGTCTTGACGCCGGAGGTTGGGACATCGCCGATGCCGTCAATCGATACGCTGGTAGCGTCAGTGGTCTTCCAGGACAGGGTGACCTGGTCGCCCGCGGAAATAGAGCTGGGGTCCGCGGTAATATGCGCGGTAGGAGCAGGCGCTGTTACCGGGGGAGCCGTATAGGGAGCTGGTGGCGGGGTCTTCTTCTTACAGCCAGCGACGGCAACCAAAGCCACGAGCAATGCAGGAACCAGAACGCGAGTGCAACGTTTCAATTCGTAACTCCTTCCGCAAGTTTATTTGCGTACTTTAATCACTTTTCCATTTTAGACCCGAGCAGCGGCGAAAAGGTTCCAAGAGAGCAAGTCACCTGTTGTTTGCGAAGGTTCGCAGCGTCGAATGGGAACAACCGGAGCCGGCCTTCCGCAGGATTCGTGTCTCCCTGAAGAACCGGCTCCAGGATGGCTTGCGGATTCGCCAAACGTGAACACTCGAGCCGCGCAGGTGGCGCTAAGTGATTTAATATCAGCTTTCAGGATATTCGATCAGATTGTTCGATTTTCGGCTCGCGCAAGGCTGGGCGGAGTCCGGCATCTGGCGATTCGGATCAGGGAGACCCCAATGTACCTCCGTAATGGTCGGCTGTCCGTCGCGATATTTTGCAGTCTGTCAGTAGCTTTGATTGCCGCATCGACGATGGCACAAGAAAGTGTGCGGAGTTCGAAAGATCGCGTTACGCTGCGTCGGCAGGGTGACAGCTTTTCGCTGGGTGACGCGGTAATCAGCGCGCGCTGGTCGGTGAGGAATGGCACCTTGAGCGGGCTGGTCATTCGCGATCAGATGCACGGGACGGATGTTCGTGTGGATGAGCCGTTCCGGATTCTGTTGAAGGACGGAGCGATCCTGGATGCGGCGAATTTGAAATACACGGGCGATGCGAAGATTACGCACATCACGCCGACGCCGTCCGCTCCGCGTTTTGCTGCGACGCTTCCTGGGGAATCTGTCGACCTCGCCATGGAGAGCAGCGACCACGCCGTGCACGTGGACTGGTCGGTCGTGCTGCTCCAGGGCTCCCATTACATCCGGCAGATTGTGACGATAGAGGCAGGCGAAAGAGATGCGCCGATCAGCCGCGTGCAGTTGATTGATCTTTCACTGCCGGGGGCTCATGTTGCAGGTTCGATCGATGGTTCGCCGATTGTGGCGGGAAATCTGTTTGTGGGTTTTGAGCATCCGCTTTCGCAGAGCAAGGTGAGGGGAGACAGAGCGACGGCGTGGATCGAGCGGGAACTGCCCCTGCGCGCCGGGCAGGCGGTAACGTATTCGTCCGTCATCGGAGTGGCGCGCGAGGGTCAGATGCGGCGCGATTTTCTGGCATACCTTGAGCGCGAGCGGGCGCATCCGTACCGGACATTTCTGCACTACAACAGCTGGTACGACCTAGAGTATTTTACGCCCTATACCGCGGACGAAGCCGTGGATCGCATCAACGCGTTCGGGCGCGAGCTGACTGAGAAGCGCGGAGTGAAGCTCGATTCGTTCCTCTTTGACGATGGCTGGGACAAGCACGATTCGCTGTGGAAATTCAACAGCGGCTTTCCGGATGGTTTCGCACCTCTCAAGGTGGCCGCGGAAAAGTACGGCGCCGATCCGGGCGTGTGGATGTCGCCGTGGGGCGGCTATTCCAAGCCCAAACAGGAGCGAATTGCGTTTGGCAAGGCTGCCGGCTACGAGATTGTGGGAGGTGGTTACGCCCTTTCCGGGCCGAAATACTACGGGGCGTTTCGCGATGTGGCGCTGGAGATGATTGAGAAGTACGGCGTGAACCAGTTCAAATTTGATGGAACGGGGAATGTGGATTCGGTCTTTCCGGGGAGCCGGTTCGACAGCGATTTTTCGGCGATGATTCATTTGATCGGCGAATTGCGCGCGGCGAAGCCGGATCTGTTTGTGAATCTGACGACGGGGACGTGGCCGTCGCCCTTCTGGGTGATGCATGCGGACTCGATCTGGCGGGGCGGCGAGGATGACTCGACTGCGGGAGTGGGCGCCTATCGCGAGCGTTGGATTACGTATCGCGACGCAGACACTTATGAGCGCGTGGTACAGATGGGGCCGCTGTATCCGCTGAATTCGCTGATGTTGCACGGCATCATTTATGCGCAGCACCATCGCGATCTGGACAAAGATCCGGGGAATGATTTTCGCAATGAGGTGCGGTCGTATTTCGGCACAGGAACGCAGTTGCAGGAGATGTACATCACGCCGTCGCTGCTAACTGAGCAGAACTGGGACGACCTGGCGGAGGCGGCGAAGTGGTCGCGCGACAATGCCGATGTGCTGAAGGACACGCATTGGGTGGGTGGCGATCCGGCGTGGCTTGAGGTGTACGGTTGGGCTTCGTGGTCGCCGCGGAAGGGGATCCTGGTGCTGCGCAACCCGAGCGATCACGAGCAGACCATCCGGTTGAGATTGCAGGATGCGTTTGAACTTCCGGCAGACGCAGCGCGGGTGTATAGTGCTCGAATCCCCTGGAAGGACGATACAGGGCGCCCTGCGATTGTGCTTCGCGCCGAAGAAGCACATGAGTTCCACCTGGCTGCGTTCCAGGTACTCACGCTCGACATCCTGCCTGCTCAGAGTGCGCAACGCTGATGGAAGGATGGCTGCCATGACTTCGCCTACGCTGCTTGTGCTGGCTGCGGGGATGGGCAGCCGCTACGGTGGATTGAAGCAACTGGATCCAGTAGGGCCCGACGACGAAACCATCATGGATTACTCGATATTCGACGCGCGGCGCGCGGGGTTCGGGAAAGTCGTGTTCGTGATTCGCACGGAGATAGAGCGAGCCTTCAAAGAAAAGATCGGATCGCGCTACGAGAAACGCGTTCCGGTGGAGTACGTATTTCAGGAAACCGGCAAACTCATTCCCGGTTTTTCGCTGCCGGAAGGCCGGATCAAGCCATGGGGAACGACGCATGCGATCCTGATGGCGGCCAACGCCATTCATGAACCCTTCGGCGTGATCAATGCGGACGATTTCTACGGCGCCAGCAGCTATCGACTCCTGGCGCAGCAGCTGCAATCGGGCACCGAAGACTACGCGATGGTGGGGTTCGTTCTTCGCAATACGCTCTCGGAGTTTGGCACGGTGGCGCGGGGCGTATGCCATGTGTCCGACGATGGCTATCTGAAGGACATTTCGGAACTGAAGTCTATTGAACGCGAGGGATCGCATATCACCAACATCGACGCCGAGGGGCAGGAGGCGGTATTGACGGGCGATGAAATGGTGAGCATGAACATGTGGGGATTTACACCCGCGGTATTTCCGCAGCTCTACGAACACTTTCAGCGATTTTTGAAGCGGTATGGGAGCGATTTGAACGCCGAGTGCTACCTTCCGAGTTCCGTGAATGGGCTGATCCAGGGGGGGCAGGCCCGGGTAAAGGTGCTGCGCTCCTGCGATGCGTGGTTTGGTGTGACCTATCGCGAGGACCATCTTCGTGTAGTGCAAAGCGTGGCGCGACTGATTGAGCAAGGAACCTATCCGCACAGGCTGTGGCGATGATCGATCTGCTCGGCATACTTGCCGTTGCGCGTGTATTCGAAGTCGAAGGGCGATTTCGAAGCGCGGAGCCGTACGGTAGCGGGCATATTCACGATACGTTTTGCGTGACGTTTGACGATGACGATCGGGAAGTGCGAATCATTCTGCAGCGAATCAACAAAGCGATCTTCAAGGATCCGGTCGCGGTGATGGAGAACATTGCACGCGTCACCGATCATCTGCGGTCTCGCCTTGCGCGCGAAGGGGATGCAGGCAGGCGGGTGCTGCAACTCATTTCAACGCGGGCCGGCGCGAGCTGGCATGTGGATGCGGACGGCCGGTATTGGCGCGCCTATCGGTTTATCGAGCAAGCGCACACGTTCGACTCAGTGCACTCACCGCGGCAGGCTTGGGAGGCGGCGAAAGCATTCGGTGAGTTTCAGCGGCTGCTTGCGGATTTTCCGGCGCCGCGGCTGCACGAGAGCATTTCGGATTTTCACAACACGGCCAAGCGATTTTCCGCGCTTGAGCGTGCGGTGTCTGCGGACGCTGCTGGACGCTGCGAAGCGGCGCAGAGTGAAATTGTATTTGCCATGGCGCGCAATACGCTTGCTCGCGCGCTGCTCGATGCGGGTCTGCCGGAGCGCGTGACGCACAACGATACCAAGCTGAACAATGTGCTGCTGGATGACGCGACCGGCGAAGGCATCTGTGTAATCGATCTCGACACGGTGATGCCGGGCCTGGCGGCATACGATTTTGGCGACATGGTACGGACGATGACGTGTCCCGCTGCCGAGGATGAACATGATCTTTCGCGGGTGGCGATGGACTTCGAGTTGTTCGATGCGGTATTGCGAGGCTACCTCGAAGGGGCGGGGAGTTTTCTGACTACGCCGGAGTGCGCATCGCTAATTGCCGGCGCGAAGGTTATCGTTTTCGAGCAGGGCATCCGGTTTCTGGCAGATTATCTTGGGGGCGACACCTATTACAAGGTCAGCCGGCCGGAACAGAATCTGGATCGCTGCCGCACCCAGTTCAAACTGCTCGAATCGATCGAGCTGCAGGAGGACGAGATGACACACCTGCTGCGTGCGCTGGCGTAGATTCAAGTAGGATGAAGCCGGAGTTCTTCCATTTGATGATCAGATCATTCCGCATCGTTCTCATCGTGATGTTTTCAGGCGCACTGTTCGCGGGCGCGCAGGTTCCGCAGCAACAGCCGTATCGGTGGAAGAGTGTGCAGATTGTCGGCGGCGGTTTTGTCGATGGCATCATCTTTCATCCATCTGCGCCGGGAGTTCGCTATGCGCGCACGGATATGGGCGGCGCGTATCGCTGGGATGACACGGCGCACCAGTGGCAGCCGATGCTCGACTGGGTCCCGTACAAGGATCTGAACCTGATGGGCGTGGAGTCGATTGCCGTTGACCCAAACGATGCGAAGCGCGTGTACCTGGCGTGCGGCACGTACACCAACGCAAGGACGCCAGATGGGGCGATTCTGCGCTCGAACGATGGCGGAAGGACATTCGAACGCACGGACGTGCCCTTCAAGTTTGGCGGCAATGAAGACGGGCGCGGGAATGGCGAACGGATGGCCGTCGATTCAATGGATGGGCGCGTGCTTTATCTTGGAACGCGGCATGACGGATTGTGGCGTTCGCAGGACCGTGGTGCAACGTGGGCGCGGGTGACGAGCTTTCCGGATGTGACGGAGGCGATGCCGCCGATGCCTGCACCGGTTGCGGGCGAAACGCCGGAGCAGCGCTGGAGGCGCATGCCGGTTCGCGGCAGCGGCATCGTCTTCGTCAAGTTTGTTGAGCCGCTGTATTTTGAGGGCGCGTCGAGGCCAACGGCGACGATCTATGTGGGCGTGTCGCTGATGAACCGGGCGAATTTGTTTATTTCTCACGACGCAGGTGCGACATGGCACGAAGTTGCTGGTGCTCCTACGCAATATCGGCCGACACGGGCGGCGCTGTCTGTTTCATCTCTGTACGTTACGTACGGCAATGCGCCGGGGCCTTCGCCGATGACGGATGGCGCGGTTTGGAAGCTGAACCTAAAGACGGGCACGTGGACCGACATCACACCGGATAAGCCGGTGAAGGGGAGCAGGGAATTCGGATATGCGGCAGTGTCGGTGGATTCAAAGAATTATCAAACGATGATTGTGAGCACCTATAACCGCTATCACGCGGGCGGGGAAGATATTTTTCGGTCGACGGATGAGGGCGCGACGTGGAAGCCGATTTTTACGGGAGAAAAGGCCAGCGCAGGAACATTTGACTACACGCTGGCGCCGTATGTGAAGCCTACGCCGATTCACTGGCTGTTCGACATCGAGATCGATCCGCTGAATTCGGATCACGCGGTATTTACGACAGGCTACGGCGGGTGGGAGACGTTTGATTTGACGGATGCCGATCGCGGCAAGCCGACACACTGGAGCATCGTGGCGAAGGGAATTGAAGAGACGGTCGCGCTGGAACTGGATAGCGCGAGCGAGGGCGCACATCTTGTTTCCGCCATTGGCGACTACGGCGGTTTTGTGCATTGGGATCTGGACCAGCCCGCGCCGGAGGGGGCATCGGCGCCGCCGCGCATGGGGAACACGACCGGCGTGGAGACGGCGGCCCTCGATCCGAACGTGATTGTGCGCGTGGGCGTGAGCGCGGCCCATAAACCGGGGGAGGGCATTAGTTTTTCGATGGACGCGGGGCGAACGTGGAAACCGTGTACGTCGACGCCGACGGCGCAAAGCAGGGCCGGGTCGATTGCGGTTTCGGCGGACGGCAAAAGGTGGGTGTGGTCGCCGGAGCGTGAAGGTGCATTTGTGACCCGGGACCAGGGTGCAACGTGGATTGCGGTACAGGGGTTGGCGGAGAGGATGCGGGTGATTCCCGATCCACTGGACCCGATGAGGTTCTATGCGGATACGGTGGGCGATGGGATGTTCTACTCGAGCATCGACGGAGGGGCGACGTTCACTGCACGCAAGGGAATGATGCGGGAAGCGCTGCCCGCATCGGAGTCGGCACAGCGTGGAGACGCGCGCGGCGGACAGGATCGGCTTTACGCCACGCCGGGGCGCAGTGGCGATTTGTGGCTGGCCAGCTTTGACGGGCTGTATCACGCTTCGCTGCACTCGGGCGGAGGCGTCTCATTCCACATGCCGGATGTGACTGAGATTCACGCGTTCGGATTTGGCAAGGCTGCGCCCGGCAAAACGTATCCGGCGCTTTATCTTGTAGGCACGATCAGTGGGCAGGCGGGAATTTTTCGATCAGATGATGAGGCGGAAACGTGGGTGCGGATCAATGACGATGCGCATCAATGGGGCTTGGTTCTGCAGATTGCCGGCGATCCGCGGATCTACGGGCGCGTGTATGTGGGGACGCATGGGCGGGGGATTTTCTATGGTGATCGGGCGCGGTGAGATCTTCAAGAGGCAGATTTAGAGCGTTGATGTTCGAGCGACCGAAAAGCAAAAGCTGTCATGGGTGTCGCTGCGCGACACCAAGCAAATGAAAATGCCGCTGGTTGGAATCGTGCTTTCCCACCCAAGCGGAGCTTGGATGGGGCACCCGTGGTTCGTGCTGCTATCCGAATTTTCAAGGCAGATCTCTGGGGCTGCGCTCGGGACGACAGTCCTCCGTTTTGCAGCCGGTGTGCGAGACGCCCGAAGATTGCTGCTTCTACTGCTTCGTATCGAGCGGATGTTTTGCGTCTTCGAAGAACTGGTTCTGGAGTTTCAGGCTTTCATCGTCGGCTTTGATGGCCCTGATGGCATCGGCAATCTGGCGTGACCATTCCTTCTGATCGAACTCGCCTAATTCCTTATTGGCGGCAGAGGCGTCGCCCGCATAGTGATTGGGGAAGCGCGCGTACCACCAGATGCCGGTGTAGACGGAGTCGGGCAGATGCAGCCGGTGCTGATCGGCGCCGGACTGTTGGCCGGCGCGATCCTGGTGGACGAGCTCGGGGCGCGCGATGAGCATGTTGGAGGTTTCAACTTCACCTGCATGCATGTCGTAGGGTGTCTTGAGCGCGGGACGTCCTGCGACATTTTCATTGGGAAGGCCAAAGACGTAGACAACGTAATCGCGCTGGCTGGCGAGCTGTGATTGCGCGAAGAGGGGAAGCAGCGATTCGTTGCCGCCGTGGCCGTTGACGATCACAACTTTCTTGCAGCCATTGCGGGCCATCTCGCTGACTGTTTCCTGCAGCAGGGTAAGCTGCGTGGAGAGCGAATAAGCGAGCGTGCCGGGCTGCTGGCGCGCTTCGAAGATCTGGCCGAAGTAGTAGGCAGGAAAGACGACGGCGTACTCCTGCTTGACGGCGTTCATCACGGCGAAGCGCACGTCGAGCAGATCAGTGCCGAGGGGCAGATGCGGGCCGTGTTTCTCGATGATGCCGAAGGGCAGCACGCATACACCCTGCGACTGGTGGATGGCCTGCACGAAATCGGGCGCGGTGAGCTCTTCCCATTTTGCAGAAAGGCCGGACTGCGAAAAGGCTTGGCCTGCGAAAAACAAACCAAACAGAGCAATGGCGAACGCGCTGCGAACAGACTTCATGTTTTGCCTCGGATTCTTAGAACACATGATTTTAATTCGCGGCAGGCGCTGACGTGTTTTGTGGAATTCAACCTGATCAGATGCGGGAACGGCCTGGTTCCGAGCAGAGAATTGGAAAGCGGCGCAGGGGCTAATGCACTATTTCGGCTCTTTTCGGCACGACTAAAAAGTCATGCCCTGACGCAAAACCGGCTGACTTGAAGCTTTCACTCCTTGCCGACCTCGAGAATCTGGAACGAGTGGGGAATCATGGGCGCGCGCGGACCTCGCGCCCACGGTGGTGGACCGCCTGCCGCCGGAGCGGCTGCCGGCGCTGCGCTTGGCGGCTGTGCAGGCGCGGCCGGGACGGGGCCAAACTCGGCGGTGATGAGAAAGATGTGGCCGGTCTTGGTATCGAGGGTAAGCGTCTTGGCGCGCGCCGGCGTAGGTACAGTCTGCTCCACGCTGAAGCTTGTGGGCGAGTCTTCCTTGATGACCGTGAGCGTGCCGTCGCCCTGCGAACTGAAAGCTTCCATTGTCGCCGGATTGAAAGTCACGCCGTCGCACCCGTTGCCGATGGGTAGATCGGTGATGATGTGACCGTCGGTCGCCGACAGGATCACCATATTCTTGTTCTCGCGGCAGGCAGCGAAGAGGATGTTGTTTTTTGCGTCGAGCGCGAGGCCGGCGCATCCCGCGCCTTTGCTTGAGACGTCGTACTTGCCCACCATCTTCATGGTGCTGGCATCGATGACGGCGATGGCGGCTTTGTCTTCAATATCGACGTAAATCTTGCCGTGTCCATCGGTGGCAGCCTGTTCAGGCGCACCGCCAATGTCGATGGTGCCGAGGATGGAGCCGTCTTTATCGTCGAGAACCGTGATATTCGGCTCGGCGTGGCTGAGGATGTAGAAGTGGTGATTGAAGGGATCGTTCAAATAGCCATCGGGGTGGCCCTGCACATCGATCTTCTTGATGATCGCAAAGGTCCTGGCGTCGAACATCGTCACGGGGTTCGAAGTCGCGAAACCGTGCCCGGTCTCGGTGTCGACTGCGCCGCCGTGGGCGCTGGTGCCGGGAATATCACCAACCTGCGCCAGCGTATCGAGATTAAAGACGCCGATGTGGCCGGCGGGTCCTGAGCGGGCAACGAATAGATTGCGGCCATCGGGGTCAGCGGTCACATAGTCGAATCCGCCGTCGCCGCCGGTGAGTTGAATCCGCAGCACCTTGTAGGGGCCGCTTTCCTGCGCGCAGGCCAGGCCTGCGCATGAAAGCGCGGCGGCGAGTGTAGCAATGGCAAGCGTCTTCGAAGTCATCGTGTATCTCCTATGGCAGAAGAGTTGCGTGGCAATGGGAATCCGACGGCTCGCATCGTTCCGATCGGGAGGAACATGCAACTCTTTCCGCAATCGAGGATACACGGCGGCCCCGGTCGTGGGTATGGACGCCGCAAGAATTCGATATTGCATCTGCGACGAGGCAGATGTTATCCCCAAGGTGAGGAGCGGTTGTTTTTGCGCTACTTCCAACTCCAGTTCGGCATGAAGTTCTGACCGGTGGTGGTGAGTTGGTGCTGTTGGGTGCCATCCACAAGCATCGACCAAATCTGCGTTCTGCCGCCGATGGTGCGCTCGAAGACGATATGCCGGTTATCGGGCGACCACGATGGGTAGTCGTTGCTGCCCGAATCATGCGTGAGCTGGAGCCACTTGTGGGTGGAGATATCCATCACGTAGATATCCTGGCCGCCGGGAGCACCGGGGCCGTACTTGCGGTTCCATGCAAAGGTGAGCCAGTCGCCGCTTGGCGACCATGAAGGAGAAACCGCGTACCCTCCGTCGGTGAGGCGCGCGACGTTGGCGCCGTCCTGGTCCATGGTGTAGATCTGCGGCAGGCCGGTGCGTCCGCTGACCCACGCAATCTGTGCGTTCGTGCGCGGATTCCAGGTGGGTGCAACATCGGGCCCGCGGAAGGAAGTAATCTTGTGCGCCGGTCCTCCGGCTGCATCGGTGATCCATATCTCCGGATCGCCCGAGCGCGAGGATGAGAACGCAATCTTCGCGCCATCAGAAGACCAGGCCGGCGTGGAGTTGCTTCCGCCCACGGCGCCGGCGGGAAAGGCAACAGGGCGTCCGAGATCGAGCGAGTACATGCGAATGGCCCAGCCTTCGCGTCCCAGAGATGAAAATGCAATGCGGGAGTTGTCGGGCGAGATCCGAGGCGACAACGAGATGGTGCCGAGATGTGTGATGGCGTGCTGGTTCTGGCCGTCGTAGTCCATCGCCCACACTTCTTTTGAGCCGGTGCGGGAACTGATGAAGTAGAGCTTGGTTTCGGCGATGCCGTTGATGCCGCCGCCGAGGCGATAGATGATTTCGTCGGCAAAGCGGTGGGCGATGGTGCGCGCCATTTCTTCGCTGGCTGCCTCGTTGTACTGCTTGCCGAGCACCTGCGGATTCGCAGTGTTGCGCGTGTCGTCGAGCCAGCCATAGACCACCAACCGACCGTTGGTGGCGGAGAGCGCGCCGAAGGCGACCATGGCGGCTGCAGAGGGGTCCGCCGACCACTGGGAGAGATTGATCTCCTGCGGCGAGCCGGGCGAGGCTTGCGGGGCGAGGCTCTTCGAAACCATGGTGAAGATGCCGGAATTCTGCAGGTCGTTGAAGAGGGTCGAGTCGAAGGTGGCCTTCAGCGCGGGGGTCTGCGGATCGGCGCCGACCAGCTTGAAGTCCGCTGCCGCGAGGCGAATGGGGGCATTGCCCAGACCTGAACCGGTGTGGACCCAATCCTGCGCGAAGGTGGGAAGGGAAGTGATCGCTGCCAGAAGAAAGAAAACCGGAAAACCAAAACGCAACGTGGATTTCATGAGAACGCTAAACCCTTTCAGGGTGAATTTTCGAGCGTTGGGGAACTCTGCGTGTCTCGAGCGATTCTGTTTCGCGTGTGCGCCGCATACAAAACGCGGCCAGTATGTCTCGTCCCCTATTTTACTTGGACGGGTTTCACGACCACTAGTAAGTGCAATCGAAGTAAACCTGCAGGTAACTGTCGCGATAACCGGCAGGCAAAGGGCCAAAGGTATCAACACGTTGTGCGGCGCGCACGCAAACCGAATCCCAGGTCGGACTTCCGCTGGAATGGTCGAGGCGCACATCGCTCTGCGATCCATCGCGATGGATGCGAAACTCGATGCTTGCCTTGGCTCCTTTCGGCGTGCGCGGATCGGCCAGAGTGCGATATCCATTTGCATCCATTTTGCGGTTGATGTTGTCGACGTACCAGCCGAACTGCGCGCCGAAGTTTGCATCGGTAACCGTGGTTGGTCCGTTGGCCACGCCCGACTGCGCTGCCCGCGGCATGACGGAGCCGGCCTGCTCGCCATATTGCGCCTTATCGGGAATGGGCTGTTGCTTTACCGGACTCCGCTGAGCCTGCTCGTGCTCCTGCTTCTTCGGCTTGCCCACGATAGGAATCGCGGTCTGATCTTCTTCGACCTTGGCTTTGGGCTGCGGCGGTGCCGGCGCTTCGCTGGCCTTATCGGTCGCGAGGACGTTCTGGTTGGGCGGATGATCCGAGGGCAGCGGGATGGCGCTGGTGATATTCACCTGGATGGCGCCGCCGGGTCCGCTGCCGCCCCACAGATTGTGGTGAAAGAATCCGCCGATGATGCCGTAGAGCACGATGGCAATGATGATGCCGCAGTGCAGCAGCAGCGATCCTGCGGCCGGGCGTGCAAACGGCTCCGGCGTCAGCTCCTGCTGCAGATGTTCGCCGCCCTGGAAGAAACTGCTCATCGTTCTGGTTCGACCTTTTCGCTGACGCAGCTATTTCGCGGCCTGGTCCAGTGGCCGCGTCACAATCGAGATGTTGGTGATACCTGCCTGCTTCACCGCATCCATCACACTGGCGAAAGCGCCAAAGGGCACGCGCACATCCGCCCGCAGATAGATCACCTTCTTGCCGGAGTCGCCGCTCGCATCGCGAAGCCTCTGTCCCAGGTCATGCACGTTCACGGGTTTGTCACCGAGAAAGATGTTCTGGTCGCGGTCGATGGTCACCACCAGGCGCTGCTCGGTGATTTCCTTTACGGTGCGGGTCTTGGGGATGTTGACTTCGATTCCAGATTGCAAAACGGGCGCCGTGATCATGAAGATGACGAGCAGCACCAGCACCACGTCGACCAACGGCGTGATGTTGATATCGGCGAGCGAGGATTGGGTGCGGCCGTTGTTAGTCGTGAAAGCCACGTGCTACCTCTTGAGGCTCTTCGCGCGGAACTGCCGATCCGCGCGCGGGAATCTCTTCCAGCGAGTTCAGCAGTTCGCGGCAGAAGTCGTCGGTGGCCGATGCAAAGACGCGAATCTTTGCGGCGAACTGGTTGTAAGCTACGACGGCTGGGACGGCAACGAAGAGGCCGGCGGCAGTGGTAATCAGCGCTTCAGCGATTCCCGGCGCTACGGCGCGCAGGGTAGCGGCTCCGGCAGTGCCGAGGCCGCGGAAAGAATCGAGCACGCCCATCACGGTGCCGAAGAGTCCGACGAACGGACTGGTTGCGGCAATGGTGGCGAGCCAGGTAAGGCGGCGCTCCAATGCGGTGATTGCCTCGCTGGACGCGGTCTGCGCGGAGCGCTCAAGCGGCGTAATGCTTTTGGGCGGTCCGGAACCGCCGGTCTGGCGTTTGTAGGTCTCGTAGACGTCGAGGTAGACCTGCGCCAGCGGGCTGGTTTTGTAGTTGTCGGCGAAGGCCGCGACCTCGTTTAGGCGCGTGGCCCGGCGAAAGGCATTGATGAAGTTGCGGCTTTCGCGGGTGGCGCGTCCGAAGATCGAAACCTTGCCTAGAATGATGGTCCATGAGTAGAGACTGGCGATCAGCAAGATGACCAGGACACTGAGAGCGATCGGTCCAAGGTCGCTCATCATCTCCATCAGCGCGCCTGTGCCGTGAGCAACAGGGGTGGCCGGAGCGGCGCCACCATCAACCTGAAATGCGAGGAGCAAAGTAGCTGTGAAAATCGGTTTTCACCTCAATATCCACGGTATCAGACGCATTGCGGCGCTCCAAGTTATCGTTCTGGTGCACTCGAAGCCGTGCATTTCAGGCGGCTTAGCCGTAACCCCTGTGGTTCGTGCTATGCTGCGCTCGGATTCACCTTTCCATGCTGGTAGAGCTGCGCGCCGAAAATTACGCTGTTATCGACCACGCCATTGCCGTCTTCGGGCCGGGGCTGAACCTGCTGACGGGCGAAACGGGCGCAGGCAAATCCATTCTTGTAGATGCCCTGGCGCTGCTGATGGGGGGCAAGTCCTCGACAGAAATTGTGCGCCACGGGGCCGACAAAGCGGTAGTGGCATGTGTGTTTGAATCCACGCCGGCGGCCGAGGCAGTGCTCGAAGAGAACGGGATCGACGCGGAAGGGAACGAGATCATCCTGCGGCGCGAGATTCTCTCTTCGGGCAGGGGGCGCGTGTTCGTGAACAACCAACCGGCGACCGTGGCGGTTTTGAGGTTGCTTGCCCCGGAGCTCGCGCTGGTGCATGCGCAGTCTGAGACGCTTTCCAGTTTCGACCAGACGCAGCAGCGGATCCTGCTGGATCGGTTTGCGGCGATTTCGACTGACGAGGTTGCCGCGGCATACGATGGGTGGCGTGCGGCGCAGGCGAAGCTTGATGAACTGCTGACCAACGAGCAGGACCGGCTGCGGATGGTTGACCTTTGGAGTTACCAGGCGAAGGAGATCGGCGCGGCCAACCTTGTGCCTGGGGAAGACGAGGCTCTGGAGACGGAGAAGCGCGTGCTGGCCAACTCTGAGAAGCTCTACGCCGCTGCGATGAGCGCGTTCGATCAGCTTTACGAGGGTGGAGCATCGGCTGAGGCTGCATTGCGGGCTGCGGGACGCAATCTGGACGAACTGGCGCGCTACGACGCGAAGTTCAATGAAGCCGCGCAGCAGGTTGAGTCGGCGCGCGCCATTGTGGGCGACGTAAGCGGCACACTGCGCGACTATGCCGAGCGCATCAACGCTTCGCCGGAGCGGCTGGCGGAGATTGAAGATCGACTGGCATTGCTCGATCGCCTGAAACGGAAGTACGGCAAGACGGTGGCCGATGTGATTGCCCTGGGCGATGAAGTGGCGCGCAAGCTGGCGGAAGTTGAAGATCGCGACGAGACGCTGAAAGTGCTGCGTGCGGCGCTGGCAAAGTCCGCGAGCGCCTATCGGCAGGCTGCGGCTTTGCTTTCTGAGCAGCGCAAGGCGGCCGGTGTAAGGCTCGCCAAGCTCGCAGAGACGCAGATTAATTCGCTGGCCATGAAGGTGCGATTCGAGATTTCAGTACTTGGCAAGGAAGAAGAATCTGTGTGGAGCGCGCACGGCTGGGATGAAGTGGAGTACCGCATCGCCACCAATCCAGGCGAGCCGTTGAAGCCGCTGCATGAGATCGCGTCAGGCGGCGAAATGTCGCGCGTGATGCTGGCGCTGAAAGTCGCTGTCGAAGAGACCTCGTCGAAAACGAGAAAGAAGCTGCCCACGCCGCGCACCCTGGTCTTCGATGAAATCGACATCGGCATTGGAGGCCGCGCTGCAGACGCCGTTGGGCAGAAACTCAAAGCGCTCGGTCGCGCGCAGCAGGTCCTCTGCGTCACCCACTTGCCTCAGATCGCCGCCTTCGCCGATCAGCATTTTGTGGTGGAGAAGAAGGAAGACCACGGCCGCACCAAGATGCATATCCGCCTGCTGGACGATCGCGCCCGCACCCATGAAGTGGCGCGCATGCTCTCAGGCGCCAAGGTGACGGAGACCAGCCTGCAACATGCCGCGCAGATGATCGCTACCAGCCGCTAACGCAGATCCTTCTGCAATGAGGATCAAAGATGTTCGAGATGATTGGTTTAGTCATCGGCCTTTTCGTTCTCTGTTGCCTCTGCACGATGCTCGGTTTGCTGATTGCGGCTGTGGCATGGCTGTTGTTCTGGAAACGTCGTCGCCCCAAGCGCTTGATCTTTATTGCGGCTTCCATTCCGCTATTCTCACTCGGTTACGTGATCGCCTGCGCCATCCTCTTTGCGATCGTCGTCCCCAACCAGCCAGACCAGATTTTTGGCGATATTTCCGAGCCGCTTCCAAACGGATACGTCTTGACTGCAATCGGAAAAATGGCGGACTACGCCTACATCGGCACAGAAGATCCATGGAAGACCCAACCAAAGCTTCTCGGGGGCATCCATAGTCTCGAAGTAGATGATCAGGTGGTCTTCGGCGCGTACAGCCATCCAGAAGTGGGGTTCCCGGATTTGATTGCGCCGCCAAACGTAGGCTACTTTGTGTTCGACACACGAACCGGCCAAATCAGAAATCTGAAGTCGATGCGGGAGCTAGTCGCTTTGGCAGGTCATCCCATGCATCTCGTCGATACACCGTCATTTCGAAGTCAGGATCCGGGTCGAGTTCGATTGAGAGAAACGGAAAACTGGATTTACTGTTTTCCGCCTTTCTCAGCGCTGCTCCTTTGCTTCTACCGATTGATCAGGTTCCGAATTAAAGGTGAAAAGGATGCGCAAACAGCCAGGTTGCTGACCAGTAGTCTTCGGCACTTGGCCTGGTGGCAGCGAAGACGCTCCACCGATTCTTGACGCAATTACGAGAGCCCCATGAGTGAGTCCCACTCATGGGGCTTTTTGATTCTTGCTGAATGGTTCAGGCTGAGCTATTTGTCGTTTCATAGCTCCCCCCTGGGGTGAGACTCGCCTAAGTCTGCCCGTCGGGCAAGTATTTTGAACCGGCCATTGGTTCCCGGAGGCTCTCGAAAGTCACGCGTACGAATGCGCATTTATCGGGACCAATGCACGATTTCGTGCAACCAATTCCAACCCAAAAAGCGGTTTTGTCCGGTGAAGGAGCAAGAGGCAACCTACGCCGCACCGAACCTCTCCAACCTCACGTGTACCAAGTCGAATTCTGTGCCGCGCACGGGGGCTTGCGGGCAAGTCACCTCTACACCGGCGCGGCAGCAATAGACCGTATCTAAACGCATAGAAGCAGGAGGACCCCGGGTTATGGATTTTCAGTCTCTTACCCCTACACAAATCGCCATTATCGTTGCTGTCGTGGTGGTGGTGATCGGCGCCATCGTGATTGCGCTCTTGCAGAAGCGCCGCACCGAGAAGCTTCGCCAGCACTTCGGACCCGAGTATGACCGCGCCGTAGCCGACGGGGGCAACAAGCGCGTTGCCGAGTCCCGGCTGGAAGAACGAACCGAGCGTGTAAAGAAGTTTCACATTCATGCGCTGGCGGCGGAAGATCGCGCGCGGTTTACCGAGCAGTGGGACCGAGTGCAGGCTCGCTTCGTCGACGCTCCGGCCGGGGCGGTTGCCGAAGCGGATCAACTGATCGGCGACCTGATGGCGACATGCGGATATCCGATGGGCGATTTTGAGCAGCGCGCTGCCGATATTTCGGTCGACCATCCTGTCGTGACGCAAAACTATCGTGCAGCGCACGACATCGCCATTCGCCAGGCCAAGGGACAGGCGAGCACCGAAGACCTGCGCCGCGCAATGATTCACTATCGCGCGCTGTTCGATGAACTCGTCAATCGGCGGAGCGATTCCACGATCGTCGAGCGGAAACCGATCGCAGTTGCCGAACGCGCGGATTATCCAGCGGAGACGGCGCGCGTGCGGCGTGGCTGATTGTGATCGGTGGAGAGAAGCACCTCGAATTCAAAGTTGATGGAGCGCCACGATTCATCTTGCGGCGCTCCATTCCTTTGTGAAACATCCGCGTCTCCTGGCGGGATGGGAAGATGACGAAATCTTCATCGAGCAACTCTGATGCGCCCTTCCAATTGGCGGCGCACTGCGGCATACTCAACTTCGTGTGACTGTTCGATCATCTTCTCTCCCGTCCGCCGACCAGGAGAAACTTACATGTCGATCAACAAGGGACTGTTCGCGGTGGCGATGCGAGCCTTCCTGTTTTGTTTTTTTGTTACCGCTCCATCATTTGCGCAGACCTACACACTTCAAGGCAAAGTAAGTGACTCCGCCGGTCATGCGGTTCCAAGCGCAACGGTATCTGCAAAAAGCGTGGCGACAGGCCAATCGTTCAGTGCCCAAACCGGCTCGGACGGCACGTATTCCATCCGCGATCTTGCCGGAGGCGATTACATGGTCTCTGCGGTTGCGGGGGACCTGCAGGCTCCGCCAATCAAAGTGACGCTGGCCGCTGCTCAAAACACCGACATTACTGTAAGTCCCGCGATCAAGGGCGCAGAAGTCCTTCCAGGTGCGCCGCAACAACAGCCAAGCGCCCCGGCGAACTCAAATGCGCCTTCACTTTCGGACCTTGGTTTTACCCCACAACAGACGCAAGCCAACACGCAGCTTCAGGCTACGCTGACGAAACGGACCGAGATGCTGAAGATTCACCAGCGGCTCGGATTGATTACGGCGATCCCCATGGCTGCCACGCTTTTCACAGGACCGCTGGCCAAAGCAAAAGGCAGGAATGGCCAGACCATCACCGAGCCCACCGATGCGAATCTTGATTTCCACGCGGCACTTGGCGGATTAACTACCGCGCTCTACTTCACCACGGCATCGTATGCAATTTTTGCTCCGCGGATTCCCAACAATCCCAAGCACGGCGGCATTCGCTGGCACGAGGCGCTCGCGTTTGTGCACGGCCCCGGCATGATCCTCACACCGGTGCTGGGCTACATGGCCTACAAGCAGGAGAACTCCGGCGAAAAGCCGCATGGACTTGCTGCGGAGCATGGCACCGTTGCATGGATCACCGCCGGTGCCTACGGCGCGTCCATCATTGCCGTCTCCTGGCCCATCCACCTCAAGTTCTGGGAGAAGCGATGAGGTTGAAATTTCTGCTCGGAGCCGCACTTGCCGCAGGATGGATTGCCGGGCCTGTTCTCGCGCAGCAAGACACGACCTACGTGCTGCAGCAGTCAAGCCTCACCTATCACATGTCGCATCCCATGCACGAAGTTGACGGTACCAGCCACGCTGCGCGTGGGAAGGGCATCTGCCGCGCGGGCGAATGCGATTTCCTGATCGCCGTGCCGGTCAAGTCGTTTGATTCCGGCGATACCAATCGCGATCTGCATATGCTCGAAGCGACAAAAGGCGCGCAGTTTCCCATGGTGCAGGTGCGCACCCTTTTTCCCGAGTCGGAAGCCTCAGCCCCAATCATCCATGCCGATCTTGAGGTGCAGTTCGCGGGACAGACCGCGCACTATGCGCATGTGCCTTTCGAGCGGACGCAAGTGGGCAGCGCCATCCGGATTGTCGGCACGATTCCCGCACTTTGCTCCGATTTCAAAATCGACCGCCCATCGTTTCTCACGGTTCCGATCAAAAACGAGATCCCTGTGCTCGTCGATATGACGTGGCTGCAGCAGTAGCGTTCTAGTTCTCCCCAGGCGAGGTCGCCTCCTGCTGACGCATCGTTGCTGACCGTGCCCGCCACCCCCTACAATTCCTTCACAATGCAGATTCCCCGAAAGCTCCTTCTTGTCTTTTCGCTCGTTCTCTGCTCGCTTGCCGCTCAAGCGCAGCAGCCGCAGCACCTCTTCTTTCGCGTAACGGTCGGATCCAAATTCACAACGCCGGTCTCCGGGCGCATGCTCATCTTTCTCACCGCCGGAACGGGTGCCAAGCAAGTGGATGAGAACCCGTTTCAGCCGGCCGCGGTCTATGTGACCGCGAAGGACGTGTCCGATCTGACTGCGGGGTCGTCGGTGGATGTTGACACGGACGACGTTGCATTTCCTGCCGGTTTTTCATCGCTAAAGCCCGGAGACTATGAGGCGCAGGCTGTGCTGGACGTGAATCATGACTACAACTACGGCGGCCGCAGCGCCGGAGATCTCGTCAGCGATGTGGTATCTCTCGCCGGGTTTACGCCGGGACAGGGCGCCGAGCCGGTATTCACCCTGAGCGATGTCGTCGCCGAACGCCCCGCTGGCCCCAATCCTCCGGGATTTGAGAAGAATGCGCACATGGAAGACTTTGTGAGTCCCGTGCTCACCGCGTTTTCCGGCCGGCCAACGCATATCCGCGCATGGGTTATCACGCCACCTGACTACGACGAACACCCGAAGGATCGCTATCCAACCGTCTATTGGACACACGGATTTGGGGCGCCCTTCTGGTACGAAAAAAGTTCCGGCGGACTCATGCTGGACATGATGACGAAACACAAGCTTCCGCCCATGATCTGGGTCATGCTCGATGAATCTTGCGCAACCGGAACACATGAGTTCGACGACTCTGTGAACAACGGACCTTGGGGCACTGCGCTGACCAGGGAATACATTCCTTATCTTGAAAAGAAGTACCGCATGGATGGGCGGCCGAGCGGTCGGTTCCTGCAGGGCCACTCCTCTGGCGGATGGGCAACCCTGCAGTTGCAGATCGATTATCCGGCGATCTTCGGAGGAACATGGTCGACCTCACCCGATCCCAGCGACTTTCACGACTTCACCGGTATCGACCTCTACGCGCCCCATGCCAATGTGTATCGCCGGGCGGATGGGACAGCCTACCCGATCATTCGCGACCACGGTAAGGTGCTGGGCACCTTTGAGCAGTTTGCAAAGAACGAGCGCGTACTTGGCCCTTACGGCGGGCAGATCGCATCATTTGAGTGGGTCTTCTCGCCGCGCGGCCAGGACGGAAGGCCGGTTCCGATGTTCGATCGCAAGACCGGAGATGTCGATCCTGAGGTGGTTGCCTACTGGCACGATCATTACGATCTGGCTCACATCGTGCAGACAACCTGGGCTCGGCGCGGACCTGAACTGCGCGGCAAAATTCACGTCTTTGTGGGCACAGCCGATACGTTCTATCTGGACGGAGCGGCGCACAAGATGGATGCTGTCCTGAAGGCGCTCGACGCCGATGCCCACTTCACGTACATTCCCGATCGGACGCACTTCGACCTCTACACCGTCTACAAGGAAGGCGGCGATCCGAAGGGCGATCGGTTTGGATTGTTTAAACAGATAGGCGCGGAGATGTATGCGGTGGCGCGACCGCATACGAACTGGAAGCCGGCCGAGTAGATGCAGCAATGCCCAGGCGTTCTCGACCGGAGGACGGACTGGGCACCGCGATCGTCACTTCAATTCGGGTTGCGATTTAGTGGGGATGGCCGCCGTGTTCGTGGGCCGAACCGAGATTCGAGTGACCGTGGCCGTCGCGCATTTCGTTGCCGTGGAAGTGGTTGTCGCGACCCGGGCGATGATGTTCATCGAAGTGCTCACCGCGATGGGGATATTCACCGTGCCAACCGTCGTGGCGGTCATAGTGATTGTCTACATGTCCCCAGAAGCGTTCGTGTCCGTGGTACCACGGTCCTGCGCCAATAAAAATTCCGTTCGGGAACCACTCGGGTCCGTAGTAACCGTATGGAGCGCAGTCATAAGGCGGATAGTCGAAATATCCGTACGGGCATACAGGGGGCGGGCCGATTTGCACAGCGATCTGCGCTTGTGCCTTTTGGGGTGAAGCGGAGAAACAGAGAGCCGCGACCGGGATCAGGAATAGATATTTGAATTTGCCCACATTTCCTCCTCGCATCAGGTGGGAATCGTGGCATCCGCATTCCGTTTGAACTTCGCAGCGCGACAGGCGATTTGCTCAAAACCGAGGCGCGAAGCTTTGCCACGTCAACTACAACAATTTGGATGAATCCATCTAACGATAGGTTTTCGCCGCAAGAACCGGCGCGGACGTTGCTGGTGTGAATGCGCACACCTGCAGAGCGCGATCACCATCAAAATGAATAACCTGCAATGCGGATGGCATTTCACCATGTGGTAAACATGGGTCACCCTGTGTCTCTCATCACAGCCCCTAACTCCTTCAAAGAAGAGACTCCTCAATAGCGGCCTTTCTCCGCAGGCCGCGTTCTGAGGCGAAGCGAATGAGTGAACAGAAAATGGTGATTTTAGATGGCAACGAGGCCGCGGCTTCGGTTGCCTATCGACTTTCCGAAGTGGTTGCAATTTACCCGATTACCCCCTCGTCGCCAATGGCCGAGTGGGCTGATCAGTGGCGCTCGGAAGACAAGAGAAATATCTGGGGCGCATTGCCCGTCGTGGAAGAACTGCAGAGCGAAGGCGGCGCGGCTGGCGCCCTGCACGGCGCGTTGCAGGCCGGTGCCTTCGCCACCACGTTTACGGCCTCGCAAGGCCTGCTGCTGATGATCCCTAACATGTACAAGATTGCCGGTGAGTTGACTCCGGCCACGATGCACGTGACGGCCCGCACCCTGGCCACGCATGCACTCTCGATTTTCGGCGACCATTCCGACGTCATGGCCTGCCGCTCTACCGGCTGGGCGATGCTGGCATCGAACTCTGTGCAGGAAGTGGCCGATATGGCCCTCGTTGCGCAGATCGCCACCCTCGAGTCGCGCATCCCGTTCATCCATTTCTTCGACGGCTTCCGCACTTCGCATGAAGTGGGCAAGATCCTCCCCATCAGCGACGAGACCATCCGCGCCGTGCTCGACGACAAATACATTATCCAGTTCCGCCAGAACGCGCTGAGCCCAGATCGTCCCGTGTTGCGCGGCTCCGCGCAGAATCCCGACGTCTTTTTCCAGGCGCGCGAAGCCTGCAGTCCCTGGCACGCCGCGGTTCCAGGCATCGTGCAATCCGTGATGAATCGCGTTGCCGCGCAAACTGGCCGCGCCTATCACCTCTTCGATTACTACGGTGCTGCCGATGCCGAGCGCGTCATCATCCTCATGGGTTCGGGCGCCGAGGCCGCCGAAGAAGCTGTCGATGCGATGTCTAAGAATGGCGAGAAAATCGGCCTGGTCAAGGTTCGTCTCTATCGGCCATTCGACGCAGCCGCCTTCATCAACGCGCTGCCGGCCACGGTCAAATCCATCGCAGTTCTCGATCGCTGCAAGGAGCCTGGCGCCGCGGGCGAACCGCTTTATCAGGATGTTGTGACGGTTCTCGCGGAGCATGCTGAGGCGCTTCCTTTCGCTGCGATGCCGACAATTATCGGCGGACGCTACGGCCTCTCCTCCAAGGAATTCACGCCCGCCATGGTCAAGGGCATCTACGACGAACTTAACAAGACAACCCCCAAGAAGCACTTCACCATTGGTATTGACGACGACGTTTCGCATTCGAGCCTCGCGTATGATCCGGCCTTCTCTACCGAAGACCCCAGGACCGTTCGCGCACTCTTCTACGGTCTGGGTTCCGACGGCACGGTTGGCGCCAACAAGAATTCCATCAAGATCATCGGCAGCGAGACCGACAACTACGCGCAGGGCTATTTTGTTTATGACTCGAAGAAGTCCGGCTCGATGACGACGTCGCACCTGCGCTTCGGACCCAACCCGATTCGGTCCACCTACCTCATTACCCGCGCCAGCTTCGTAGCCTGCCACAACTTCAGCTTCCTCGAGAAGATGAATGTGCTGGAAGCAGCGATGCCCGGGGCCGTTTTTCTGCTCAACTCGCCCTACTCCGCCGAAGAAGTCTGGGACAAACTGCCCAAGTCGACGCAGGAAGAGATGCTGCGCAAGAAGATTGAGTTCTACGTGATCGACGGCTACACCGTGGCCCGCGATGCCGGGATGGGCACGCGCATCAACACGATTATGCAAACCTGCTTCTTCGCCATCAGCGGCGTGCTGCCGCGTGAAGAAGCCATCGCGCAGATCAAGAAGGCCATCAAGAAGACATACGGCAAGCGCGGTGAAGCTGTGGTGCAAAAGAATTATGAAGCCGTTGACGCGGCGCTCGCGCATCTGCACAAGGTTGAGCTGCCTACCACCGCCTCGTCGAACTTCGATCTTATTCCGTCCATCTCCAGCAACGCTCCGGAATTCGTTCGCAATGTGCTCGGCGAAATCGCTGCCGGTCGCGGCGATCAGCTACCGGTCAGCGCCATCCCTGCCGGCGGCGCATTTCCCACAGGCACATCGCAGTGGGAGAAGCGGAACATCGCCCAATTCGTTCCCGTGTGGGATAAGGATCTCTGCATCCAGTGCGGCAAATGCGTCATGGTTTGCCCGCATGCCGTGATCCGCGCCAAGGTCTATAGTCCCGAACTTGGCGACAAGGCTCCGGCCACCCTCAAGTGGGCCAAGCCGAAGTGGAAGGGTATGGAAACGGATCATTACACGCTGCAGGTCGCGCCGGAAGATTGCACCGGTTGCGCCGTCTGCATTGATGTTTGTCCGGTCAAGAGCAAGAGCGACGCTAGTAAGAAGGCCATCAACATGGCGCCGCAGGCTGCCCTGCGCGAGGCCGAGCGCGAAAACTGGGAGTACTTCCTGAACCTGCCCGAGGTGGACCCCGCAAAGCTTTCACACTCGCAGGTCAAGGATCTGCAACTGTTGCAGCCCATGTTTGAATTCTCAGGCGCATGTGCCGGCTGCGGCGAAACCGCTTACATCAAGCTGCTGACGCAGCTCTTTGGCGATCGCCTCTATATCGCCAACGCCACCGGCTGCTCGTCGATCTACGGCGGCAACCTTCCGACCACACCCTACAGCAAAAACGCCTCGGGCCGCGGACCGACGTGGGCCAACTCGCTCTTCGAGGACAATGCGGAGTTCGGCTTCGGCATGCGTACCGCGCTCGATCAGCAGAAGATTTTTGCCGAATTGCTGGTGACGCGACTCGCATCGGCGATCGGGCCGGAGCTTGCAGCCGACATCGTGAATGCCACGCAAAAAACTGAAACCGAAATCGACGCGCAGCGCGAACGGATCAAGGCTCTCAAAGCGAAGCTCGCCGGGGTCGAATCCTCTGACGCGCACAACCTGCTTGCCATTGCCGACACGCTGGTTCGCAAGAGCGTCTGGATCCTGGGCGGCGATGGATGGGCCTTCGACATTGGTTTCGGCGGACTCGATCACGTCCTCGGCTCGGGTAAGAATGTGAACGTGCTCGTGCTCGACACCGAGGTCTACTCCAATACCGGCGGCCAGTCGTCGAAAGCCACGCCACGCGGCGCCGTTGCCAAGTTTGCAGCAGCTGGAAAACCGAACAGCAGAAAAGACCTGGCGATGGAGGCTGTCAGCTACGGCTCGGTCTACGTTGCGCAGGTGGCTCTCGGCGGCAACGATACCCACGTCATCAAGGCCTTCCAGGAGGCTGAAGCGCACGAGGGTCCGTCGATCATCATCGCCTACGCTAGCTGCATTGCGCACGGCTACGACCTGGTGCATGGGCTGGAGCAGCAGAAGCTGGCAGTGCAGTCCGGCTACTGGCCGCTGATGCGTTATAACCCGGCCCTGCGCGAATCCGGCAAGAACCCGTTCCAACTCGATTCCAAAGCGCCGTCTATCCGGCTCAAGGAATATGCCTATCGCGAAGCCCGCTACACCATGCTTGCGCGCAGCAATCCCGAGCTGGCCGCCTCACTGCTGAAGGAAGCGCAAGACGACGTTGAACGCCAATGGCGCGTCTACTCCGCCCGCGCATCCATGCCCGGACGCGGCGAGACTCCCAACATTGCTCCTCAAGAAAAGTCTGAAGAGAAACTGGCAGCCCCGTCTGCCGGAGGATCCAAATGATTGATGTATCGACCCGGTACCTGGGCCTCAAGCTCAATGGGCCCATCGTGGTTTCCTCAACTCCATTGTCAGAGTCGATCGAAAACGTGCGCCGGATGGAAGATGCTGGCGCGTCAGCCATCGTGCTCACCTCTTTGTTTGAAGAGCAGTTGTCGCTCGAGTCGCGCGCACTCGACGAGGATCTATCCCGCGGCACTGAATCCTTTGCCGAATCGCTTGGATATCTTCCCGACCTCAACGACTATCGCATGACGCATGAAGTCTATATCGACCACCTGCGCCGGGCGAAGGACGCGGTAAAGATTCCGATCCTCGCCAGCCTCAATGGCGCGACAACGGGCGGCTGGGTTCGTTTTGCGCAGGAGTCAGAAGAGGCAGGAGCCGACGCGATCGAACTCAATACCTACGCGCTCGCCACCGATCGCAGCCAAACCTCCTACGAGCTGGAAGCGCAATTGCTCGAACTCGTCGAGAGTGTCTGCAAAGCGGTCAAGGTGCCCGTCTCCGTCAAGCTTTCGCAGTCCTTCACGAGTTTGCCCCACATGGCGGCCAAGCTTGAAGACGCGGGCGCTGCAGGTATTGTTCTGTTCAACCGCTTCTATCAGCCGGACTTTGATATTGAGGCTCTGGAGGTGCGGCCCACGCTGCACTTCTCCACACCCTCTGAACTGCTGCCCCGACTCCACTGGGCCGCGATTCTCTATGGCCACCTCAATATCGACATCGCTATCACCGGCGGGGTGCACTCAGCCGAAGATGTGATCAAAAGCATCATGGCAGGCTGCAACGTTGCCATGATGTGCTCGGCGCTTCACATTCACGGCATCGACCACATTGGGCGCGTCCTCTCTGACCTGCAGTACTGGTTGGAGAAGCGTGAATTCTCATCGCTCTCTGAAACCCGCGGCTGCCTCAGCCGTCGTTCGGTGCCCGATGTTTCTCCGTTCGATCGCGGGAACTACATCAAGACGCTGAGCTCGTATAGTTTGCGGCAGACGGTGGCCGCATTCTGATGGAGATCTGAAAGCCGCAAAGCTTTCTTCCTGTGTGCCGGCGGCGGCTGCAACGTTCCGCAGCCGCCGTCGGTGTTTCTGCGAAGTACTCGATGGATTTTGTGGTCGAAATTACACTTTGCGCCGGTTCGCTCTCTCATAAAGATATTGCTTCCAGCTATCCGGCAGCGCGCCCAACTCCGTTGCCTTTTGTATTTGGCGCAGATCTTCGCTGTTGTATTCTTTCGCGATGTACAAGCGGGTGATGGCGGAGATGGGAATTGACTTGGGATCGTGGCTGAGCAGCGTAATTTCGTCCCCGCCGCCAACTTCACCCTCACGCAAAACCGCCAGATAAAAACCCGTGTGGCCGCTCGCGAGAAATCGCTTCACCATATCGTCCGATCCGAAACGTATGCCCAGCTTGTAGCAGGGAAGCCTCGGCTGGCTGACGACAACTTCTGCGGAACCGACAGAGAATCGGTCACCGATATACACGGTGTCCTCGGTCAAACCTTCGACGGTGAAATTCTCGCCAAATACGCCCAACGGCAACGCACTGCCCGGCAGCTCCGCTTTCCAGTACTCATAGTGTTCTGTCGGATAGCAATAGACGGCTTTGTATTCACCGCCATGGACCGTCAGGTCCGACTGCCTGTCTCCATCCAGATTAAGCGTCCGCAAGGCTACGCGACCGCTAACCGGCTCCTTGTAGATCGACGTGGTAACGCTCGTCCCATGCCAGATGACTTTCTTGGGCAATCCGCAATTAACAGATATCAGTTTCATGCTCGTTATTCGGTTCGATGAGGCTCGGCGCGTGCCAGATTCGAAGAATTAGGGAGCCTCACCGGTACGGGAAGAGCGAGCCGGCATTCCGATGATGCTTCCTTGTGCACGCGATAGCATGGCAAGTAGGGAGGAATGCAATGCCAAAAGTCCGCGTCGCTGGATTTGGGATTTCATTAGACGGGTTCAGTGCCGGCCCGGAACAGGGTCTGAACGATCCCTTAGGGAAACGCGGACCGGAGATCTTTCAGTGGTTTTTTCACACAAAGACCTTTTGCGCCATGCACGGCCAACAGGGCGGATCAATCGACACAGACGATGAATTCGCGCGTCGTGCAATGGAAAACTTCGGCGCCTTTATTCTTGGCCGCAATATGTTCGGTCCCGTTCGAGGACCCTGGATGGATAACAGTTGGAAAGGATGGTGGGGTGACAATCCGCCGTACCATGCGCCGACCTATATCCTGACGCACCAAGAACGTGAACCTCTCGTAATGGAGGGCGGAACCACCTTTCACTTTGTCACCTCGGGAATCCAGGAAGCTCTGCGCCTGGCCATTCAGGCCGCTGGCGATAAGGACGTCAAGATCGGCGGCGGCGTATCGACAGTTCGGCAGTATCTGCAGGCCGGACTGATCGACTCGGTGCACCTGGCAGTTTCGCCCGTCCTTCTGGGCAGCGGCGAAGCCTTGTTTCCTGGAATTGACTTGCCCGCACTTGGATTCGCCGTGACCGAGCGGACGACAACCGAACACGCAACCCACATCGTGCTTGAGAAGCGGTAGTGGACAAGCCCGAGCCCGTATGATTTGTGAGTAATGCCCATGAGGACGCCAATGATTCTGAAGCCGCTTGCTGTGCTTTTATCTTCCGCTCTGATCGCATCTGCCACGCTGTGCTTTTCGCAGGCACCCGCGCACTATGAACCGACGCTCGAGTCGCTGGACCAGCACCCGTTGCCGCAGTGGTACGCGGGGGCCAAGCTTGGCATCTTCATTCACTGGGGCCTGTACTCCGTTCCAGGCTGGGCGCCGCTCACGCATCCCGATCATGACTTTTCGTCAAACGACTACATCAAATACGACCCCTATGCGGAGTGGTATCTGAATACGATGCGCATTCCCGGTTCACCGACGCAGGCATATCAGAAGGGGCACTATGGCGCCGACTTCAACTACTACGACTTTTCGCAGACATTTAATCGCGAATCGAAGAAGTGGGATCCCGACAAGATGGCGGGAATCTTCAAAATGGCCGGTGCCCGCTACGTGGTCTTGACCAGCAAGCATCACGAGGGGTTCACGCTGTGGCCAAGCACCACGCCGAATCCGAGCCCAAGCCTGAAACCCAGTCAGTTGCACGCCGAGCGCGACATCGTCGGCGAACTGACGAACGCAGTTCAGAAGCAGGGCATGAAGATGGGGCTGTACTACTCCGGCGGCTACGACTGGACGTTCGACTCTGGTCCTATTGAGGTCGATAAGGACTACGGTACCGTGAAGCCGCAAAGCGAGGCCTACGGCAAGTATGCGTATGCGCAGATTCACGAGCTGATCGATCGCTACCACCCCGCGATTCTCTGGAACGACATTGACTGGCCGAAGACCGGCAATGCGCTCCAGGTGGAGGCCGACTACTACAACGCGATCCCAGATGGCGTGATCGACGACCGATTCGGCATCAAGCACTCCGACTTTACTTCGCCGGAGTATGAAAAGAAGGACAAGATCAGCCCGAAGAAGTGGGAGGAGTGCCGCGGCCTGGGCCGGTCGTTCGGCTATAACCGGGCGGAGGGTGAGAAGGAAACCATCGCGCCGGGAGAGCTGATTGCGCTGCTGGTGGATATTGTGAGCAAGAACGGAAATCTCCTGCTCGATGTGGGCCCGGAGGCAGATGGAACGATTCCGCCGGTGCAGATGGAGAGGCTGGAGGCGCTGGGCGCGTGGCTAAAACAGAATGGCGAAGCGATCTATGACACAACGCCGTGGACGGAAGCGGCAGCGAAGTCGATCGAGGGCGACGATCTTCGATTCACTCGCAAAGGGGATGACCTCTACATGATCATTCTCGGTAAACCGAAATCGAACAGGCTGTCGTTCGAAATCGGTGCGCACGATTTTACGTCTATTACCATGCTCGGCGCATCCAAACTCGGTTTCGAGCGAATGAGCAGAACTATCCGGATTATGCTGCCGGACCATTTACCCGGAGACTACGCTTACGTCATCAAACTCGCAGGATATGCGCGCTGAGACGAATCAGCAGATGAGTTGCCCCACAGTGAGCTCGAGGAGTTCCTCGGCGTCGGGAAGTGCGTCGCGGACCGTTGGGCTGAGACCTTCACCCAACTCAATGCTTCCGGCGCCGATTGTGAGCAGGCAAGATCGGCGAGGCCGCTTTCCAAACAGATCTTCTGCAACGCGAAGTAGTTCGGCAGCGCCGAGGTGATGCGTTACAAGGCCCGGTTTGAGAGCAGCTGGATTGAGCTCGCGCAAGAGAATCTGGCCCGGGGCCTGGTCCAGCGAACAGTCCACAAATATTACCGTTTCGGCTGCGGCGATTTCCTCGGCCATATCCGGTGTCCACTGGTGATCGCAAAGGACGCGGACACGCGCATCATCGCGCCAGTGCTCTTCGGCCCATTGCGCAAGAAAAGGCCCGACGCCATCATCTTCGCGGAGCGTATTGCCGCAGGCGAGAATGAGGCACTGAATGGAAGTCTGATTCATGATTGCCTAGTTTAGACTGAAAAACCCCAGGTCTCAGAATCGAGATCTGGGGCATCCAGGTTGAGGCCGAATCTAGCGAATGACGCGATCGACAACTTCGCCGTCGGCGGAGAGGAGAGTCATGGCCAGCGGCATTTGTCCGAACGCGTGAGTCGAACAGCTCAGGCACGGGTCGAAGGTGCGGATAACGGCTTCGACGCGATTCAGGGCGCCGGCGCTGAACTTGCCGTCTTTAACGTAAGCCCTGGCCGCCTGCAGAACGCCCTTATTCATCGCGTTGTTGTTGTGGCCAGTGGCGACGACGAGGTTGGCCCAGGTGATCAGGCCATTCTCGTCCACCCTGTAATGATGGTTGAGAGTGCCGCGAGGCGCTTCGATCTGTCCGGCACCTTCCAGGCGATTGACGCCGGCTGTCGCGCGCACATGGGTGTCGAGGATCTGGGGATCGGCAAGGATATGCTCGATCTTCTCGATGCCATAAAGAGCTTCGACAAGCCGCGCATGGTGATAGAAGAACGAGCTCTCTACCGGACCGGATGCGAGCTGTTTGAACTCGGCGAGTTCCCTGTCTGCCTTCGGCGTGCCCATGCGCTTGACGATATTCAGCCGGGCCAGCGGGCCAACGCGGTAGCTGCCCTCGGGATAGCCGAGCGGTTTGTAGTAGACGAATTTGGTATAGCTGTAATTCTCCACGGCTTCGCCAATCACCTCGGTGAAATGCTGCGCCGAAATGCCGTCTTCGATGATGTCGCCCTTCGGCCCGATCAGGCGCAGAGCACCGTCATTGAACTCAATGGACTCGTCTTCGTTGATCAGGCCCAGGTAGTTCGAAGGGAAGTTCGCGAAGACGGAAATCTCCTGCTGGAAGCGATCGGCAATCTGCTTGTAGGCCGCGAGCGCCAGGCTCACATTCGCATAGGCCTCAGGCAGCATCGCGAGAATCTCGTCGCGGTGTGCGGCACTCAAAGGTTCAGTGACGCCGCCGGGGATCACCCATCCAGTGTGAATGCGCTTGGTTCCGAGCAGCTCGATGATGTGCTGGCCAAACCTGCGCAGCCCGATACCGGCGCGGCCGAGTTCAGGCCGTGCGGCGGCAACACCGAAGATGTGGCGCTGCGCGGGATCGGACTCCATGCCCAGCAGCAGGTCAGGCGAGGAGAGATGGAAGAAGCTCAGCGCGTGTGACTGCACCATCTGCGCGAGATTGAGAATGCGGCGCAACTGGGCGGCGGTGTGCGGAATGCGCACCGACATGATGGCCTCGCACGCCTTGGCGGAGGCGAGCAGGTGCGAGACGGGGCAGATGCCGCAGATGCGTGCCGTGAGGGCAGGCATTTCGTAGAAGGGCCGGCCCTGGGAGAACTTCTCAAATCCGCGCACCTGGGTTACGTGAAAGTGCGCGTCTTCCAACTGACCCTGCGCGTTGAGCTGGATGGTGATCTTGCCGTGTCCTTCGAGGCGGGTTACCGGATCGATCGTGATGGTCTGCGTCATAACTCGAACTCCTTCGGGGATCAGGCTCCAAAGCGGGTGAGGGCCGGAATGTCCAGCGGCTCACCGGTAATCAGCGCCGTCAGCGCCGTGTGAAAGGTGTCGGCAGAAGGCGGGCAGCCGGGCAGGAATACGTCCACCTTCACAAATTCGTGAATAGGCCGCACAATTTTCAGAAGCTTCGGCACAACGACGCAGGGAATCTGTTTCTGGATGGTCGCGTTTTCGAAGTAGGCGCGATCGAGAATGGCTTCCGGACCGATCGGGTTGCGCATCGAAGGAACGTTGCCCGTGATGGCGCAGTCGCCCATTGCGATCAGCATCTTGGAGTGTGCGCGGATCTTTTTGATTTTGATTTCATCGTCGACCGAAGCCACGGCTCCTTCGACGAGCGCGATATCCACGTTGTCGGGGAATTCCTTGGTGTCGACGATGGGGCTGTAGACCAGGTCGACGAGGTCGGCCAGTTCAAGGAGCCGTTCATCCATGTCGAGGAACGACATGTGACAGCCGGAGCATCCGTCCAACCATACCGTTGCCAATCTCAATTTGTTCATTGCGCTTCCCTCATCTGGTTCAGGTAAGGCAGAAAATCCGGATACTTGGGGTGGTCGGAGCCAATCTTGCTCTTGTCGAAGAGCGCTCCCGTGGGGCAGACCTGTACGCACTTGCCACAGCGGGTGCAACCGGATTTTCCCCAGTCCTCATGCAGGTCGGTGATGACCATGGAGTTGATGCCGCGGCCCATCACATCCCACACATGTGCGCCCTCAATCTCGGCGCAGACCCGCACGCAGCGCGTGCACAGTATGCAGCGATTGTGGTCGACAGTGAAACGTTCGTGCGATGCATCGACCGTTAGTTCAGGATTGCGATAGGGCAGGCGCACGTGGGTCAGACCCTGTTCCTGGGCCATCGCCTGCAGGTCGCAGTGACCGTTCGAAACGCAGACGGAGCAGACGTGATTGCGTTCGGCGAAGAGCAGTTCAAGAATAGTGCGGCGATGTTTCCGCAGCCGCTCGGTCTCCGTGGTGACTTCCATGCCTTCGAAGACGCTGGTGACGCAGGCTGGAAACAGCTTGTTGTTGCCTTTGATCTCAACCACGCACAGGCGGCAGGCGCCTACGTCGCTGAGGCCGTCGAGATGGCAGAGCGTGGGGATATAGATGTCGTTCTCCCTGGCCACTTCGAGGATGGTCTGGCCGGAGCGCGCGCTGACTTCCTGTCCGTCGATCAGCAGTGTTTTTACGCCAACGTTTTCGCTCATGCCAGCACCTCCGCGGGAACTTCGTTCGCGACGTGCGCGATGTTGCAGACGCCGGCAGGGCACCGTTTGTGCACGATGTGTTCGATGTACTCGTTCTTGAAGTAGCGCAGCGTGCTCAGCACGGGATTGGGCGCTGTTTGCCCAAGGCCGCAGAGACTGGTTTCCTTCACCGTGGCGCAGAGGTCGACCAGCAATTCAAGGTCGGCCATGGTGCCGGAGCCTTCGCAGATGCGGGTAAGGATGGTATGCATCTGGGCAGTGCCGGCGCGGCAGGGAATGCACTTGCCGCAGGACTCCGTCATGCAGAACTCGATGAAGAAGCGAGCCACGTTGACCATGCAGGAGGTATCGTCCATCACGATCATGCCGCCCGAGCCCATGATGGACCCGACTGCGACCAGCGCGTCGTAGCTGACGCCGATGTCGAGCATCTCCGTCGGTAAACATCCGCCGGAAGGGCCGCCGGTTTGTACGGCTTTGAAAGTGTGCCCGTCGGGTACTCCGCCGCCGATGACTTCGATGATCTCGCGGAGCTTGATGCCCATGGGCACTTCGACGAGGCCGGTGTTGGTGATTTTTCCGGTGAGCGCGAAAACCTTGGTGCCCTTGCTGCGGGCCGATCCCATGCTGGCGAACCACTTGCCACCGTTGCGAATGATGGGTGCGATGTTGGCGAATGTTTCGACGTTATTAATCAGCGTTGGCCGTCCCCACAGGCCGCTTACTGCTGGATACGGCGGCCGCGGTTTGGGTGTGCCGCGCTTGCCTTCGATCGATGCGATGAGTGCTGTCTCTTCGCCGCAGACAAAAGCTCCTGCGCCGAGACGAATCTCCACATCGAAGTTGAATGCGGTGTTGCCGATATTGTTGCCCAGCAGGCCGCGGCGGCGCGCATCGCGCAGAGCAGCTGTCAGGCGTGCTACTGCCAGGGGATATTCCGCGCGCACGTAGATGTAGCCTTTGCTGGCGCCAACTGCGTAGGCCGCGATGGCCATGCCTTCAATCACGCGCTGCGGATCGCTCTCGAGGACGCTGCGATCCATAAATGCGCCTGGGTCGCCTTCGTCGCCGTTACAGATCACATACTTCACGTCGCCGGATGCCTTGGCAACGGTGCCCCACTTCAGGCCAGTTGGATATCCGCCGCCGCCGCGGCCGCGGAGGCCGCTGGCCGTGATCTGGTGGACGACTCCGTTGGGCGTCATGTCGGTAATCGCCGCCAGCAGCGCCCGATAGCCGTCGCGGGATATATAGTCGTCAATCTTTTCCGGATCGATCTGGCCGGAGTTCTCGAGGACCACGTGCACCTGCTGGTCAAAGTGATCGCGCAGGTTGCACTGCAGCTCCGGAATCGGTGTGCCACCAAGGCTGCCGACTACAGCGCCGGCGTTTTCAGCCTTGACGTGTTGATAGAGCGTTTCCTCGGGATCAATCAGGACCAGCGGACCGGCGGCGCACAATCCCATGCAGCCGGTGCGTCGGACAAAGGCATTTTTGCCCTGCTCCGCGGCAGATGCGGTCAACGCATCCCTCAGCTTGTCGGAGTGCTGACTGAGGCAGCCCGTGCCCATGCAGACATTGATTTCGTGATCGAACTTCGCATTTTCCGTGCGAACAGATTCGGCGATCTGATCAAGCTCTTCGAGTGTCATTCGACCGCCCACCTTTCCAGTTGCTCGATCATGGCGTCGCCGTTCATCTGGCCCTGCAGTTCGCCGTCAGTCAGGACCACGGGGGCGCGACCGCATGCGCCGACACAGCGTGCAGTCATGAGGCTGATCTTCCCGTCCTTGGTCGTCTGCCCTTGCGGAATGCCCAGGCGCCTTTCAGCCGCGGCCACCAGTTTGTCGGTGCCCTTGATGTAGCAGGCAGTTCCCGTGCAGATGGTCATGGTGTGCTTGCCGGGAGGTTTCAGGCTGAAGTAGTGATAGAACGTTACAACTCCGTAGGCCTGGCTTAGTGGCACACGTAACGACTTCGCAACAAACCGAATTGCGTCGTCATCCAGATAGCCAAATGCGGATTGAACGGTATGGAGCGTTTCGATCAGCGCGTGGCGGGCAAACCCATTTTTGCGCATGGTGCCGTTCACGATCTTCCAGCGTTTGTCGTCGCTTGGCAGCGGCGGTGGTGTGAATGCGGGCACAATCCCTCCAGACATTGATGGCGAAGCACTTACTCTTCTACGCTCCGCTCTCCGTCTGGCCTTGTTTTACCCCCCGGAGCATACGACTGACGGTGACCACGGTCACGCGGTTAGCTGGAAATTTCACAAGACGGAACATGCTCCTGAAAAGGAACACGTTGTGAGGGCTGTCGGGATGGAAAATCCTCAACTCAACCGAGGGCTGGGAGGTGATCGGAGATGCCGAAAAGGAAGACCAATCCAATGGCGCAGCTATATATCGCGCCGGTCCACGCAATCACGGAGTAGAAGCGGGGATGATGTCCACCTGCATTAAAGGCCCCGCCCAGCGAAGCGGTCATCACCGCATTCATGGCGACCAGTCCAACGGCGAATGCAGCAAGGCCGAGCATGCCCCGGGAGGTTCCGCCAAGATTTGCCGTCAGGAAAAAGAGCGCAAGCTGACTGGGAGTTTCGGCGCCTACTCCGTGCAGGATCCCGATCACAAAGACAGACTTGCCGTTATACATCCACTGAAATCGCTCCGGCTTCGGTGCTGCGGGGTTCCAGAGGCGGCGCACCTGCCACGCCATCCACAGCACGCCATTGATGGCGATTGCGAGGCGGCTTTCGATGCGTCCGTGACGGTGTCCGTGCGCATCCTTGCGCAGGATGCCGGCCACCACTCCAATGCCGAGCACGATCAGCGTAAGGCCGATCAACCGCTCCGTCCAGTGATCCAGGCCTTGGGGAAGGCCAAGGTGCAGCTGCAGCACGACGATCCCCAGCGCCACCACGGTAAAAGCGTGGCCGAGGGCATAGGTTATCCCCAGCCGCAGTCCGCTTCGCCAGTTTTTCTGCACGGCGGTTATATCGGAAATGGCGGCAAGATGATCGTAGTCGAACCCATGCTTGAGCCCCAGCACGAGGCAGGAGCCGAGGGCGGCCATCAATTTCCAATCGCTCCAGATCGGTGTCACAGATGCCCAGTATAGTGCAGGTGCGATGAGGCTGGCGCGTTCAATCGTCACCCGGCTTTGGGGCACCGGGTGTCGGAAAACTCCATCGAATGGCGCCATGGCTTCTTATCTGGTCTGCGCTTGATTTTCCGGAATCAGCTGAATCTGATAGTTGGTGTAGTCGATCTTGACGGTCGTCTGACCCAGCAGCGCACTGCCTGAGACAGCCTGGGCATGGGTGGCCATCGGTAACTGGTCCATCTCGTCGTATTGGCGCGAAACCTCGGCAGCACTCGCCAGGAAGAAGGCGCTTTTCGAAGCTGTGCCCTGCAATTGCACAATCGCGTAGTCCTGCGCGTTCACCCACAGCCTTCCCTTGAAGAGGTATTCGCTGTTGCGTCTCGGCGTGATATCGAGTACCAGGCAGTCTCGGTCATCCAAACGCTGCCGTGGATTGGGGTCGAGCTTCATCTCGTAGTTCTTGCTGTCGATGAGCGCGGTTTCAACGTTGGCGGGCTCGCTCATGCGCTTTTCATTATCCAGCAGGGTGTGCAGTACCTCGTTGCGCCAGAGGGACGAGCCGCTCTGCGACACGATTTCGTAGCTCTTGCCGTTCTCCCGCGTATAGGTTGTCTTCACCAGCATCTCCGCCGCCGGATGAGTCTCATCCTTACCCCGAAACACAGCGTAGTGTTCGGTGACGGTATAACCTGCTAGCCGGTCCAGGCGGTTTTTCACCGATGCATCGACGCCGTGCACAACACCGCCGAGGACAGGCGGCGGGGCAACCGTCGGATTTGCAGCGACAGTAAACGGCGCCAGAACAACCCACGCGAATTTGGCGATTTGGAGTCGCCGACGTTCAATCATGTTCCGATTCTTTCATGCGGGATGGAGCCGATGGGTCCATCCGATTCTACGACTGGGGCGTGAAAGGCCGCACACTCGTTGGCACTACGGCCACTCAAACAGAACGAGCACCCGGAACCGCTTCCGGATGCTCGTTCCCTTTCGCAACACACCCATCTTTAACGTGAGGCTGATTCAGCCTTTGCGCCACGCACGGCCGCGAGAAACGCGTGAGCCTGCGGGGGCGGAGGAACAGCGCCGGTAAGCACAGAGCGGAAAGTGACGTCTGGACCATATACAGCCTTCATTGAATCCTCATCCGGCCGTACCGAAGCGCCCGACAGGCTGATCCCCGCGAAAACGCCCTTTGCCCGCGAGTAGGTCAGGATCTCGGTATTCAACTTCCAGTCCGTATCCGCCGATGCATGGCGTCCCACCGGACCCGCGGCTGCCGAAGCGTCTGCTCCCACCTTGAACTTGCTTGCAAGCATGTGCTTCATGCCCTCGTCGGTTTGGAAAACCATTACCAGGTCCACGCCCTCGACGCCGATCTGCAGTCCCCAGCTTCCGCCCGTAATTGCGAAGAATGCCGGTGCGCTCCAGCCATGTTCGGTACGGCAAGTGGCTACGCCGCGTCCACCTTCTGCGCCGAACACGAAGCCGCCCTTCACCATGTGGGGCACAACGGCCACGCACTTGGCATGCTCCATGACTTCTTCGGGAATTCCCTTGTCGGGAGCCCCCATCACGTCATGCAGCACTGCCGCGGCCTTGTCGAGCCGTTCGGTTGTATCTTGTTTGTCCTGTTCGGCTGCGCATGTCATTGCCGCGAGCCCGAATACCGCGAGCGTCATCATAATCTTCTTCATGGAAATCACCTTTCGCATTTATGGGCCGGGACACCATTTTGAACGGCCCTCGGGAGTTGGGGAGGGTACTAATTTCTCGGTTGTTTGTTTCTGCGCATTTCGACCGGACTACCGCTGGCATGCACTGAAATGCCGTCCGTAGGTTTGAGCGAGGAACGGACATTTTGGTTGCTCCCAGACACCTATTCCGCTGGTCACGATCGTCCGAAGTTTCTGTAGGGCTTTGATTTGCCTATGGACTATGCTTGAATTCGAGACGCATTCGCTTGTCCTTCTCCCACTCACCAATGCCGCACACTTCTCCGGTTCTCGAGCGGAAGAGGATTCGAGTCTGTGGAGTGGTGCAGGGAGTTGGCTTTCGCCCGTTTGTCTACCGCCTGGCAACCGAGGAGCACCTCTCCGGACTGATTGGAAACGATACCGATGGCGTGATCATCGAACTGGAAGGGCTGGCGGCACGGATTCAGGCATTTCTTGCACGTCTTACGGCCGAAACGCCGCCGCTGGCGCGCATCGATTCCGTCTCTGCAAGTGATCTTGCACTGACCGGCGAGACCGCCTTTCGCATCGTGGCGAGCGAGGTGCTCGGCCGCGTCGCTACGGGAATTCCTGCAGACGCGGCAACCTGCGCCGATTGCCTCCGCGAACTGCTCGATCCGGCCGACCGCCGCTATCGCTATCCGTTTCTGAATTGCACCAATTGCGGACCGCGTTTCACGATTACGCGACGCATTCCGTACGATCGCCCGCAGACCTCGATGGCAAAGTTTCCGATGTGCCCGGAGTGCCAGGCTGAGTATGACGATCCGCTGGATCGCCGCTTTCACGCGCAACCAAATGCCTGCTGGCGATGCGGTCCGCGCGTGTGGTTGGAATCACCGGATGGCAATCCGATCAGATCTGCCGATCCTGTGGCAGAAACTATCGAGCGCCTTCTTCGCGGGGAAATCGTGGCGATCAAGGGCATCGGCGGGTTCCACCTGAGCGTGAACGCGACCAGCGAGGAGGCAGTCACGCGCCTTCGCGCGCGCAAACACCGCTATGGCAAGCCGCTCGCCATTATGGTGCGCGACCTCACGGCAGCACGCGCCCTCTGCGAACTGGGTCCCGCCGAAGAAACCCTGCTGCAGACGCCGGCACACCCCATCGTGCTGGCGCGTGCGCGCAGAGATAACGGCATTGCTCCCTCTGTTGCGCCGGGCATTCCGTGGCTCGGCGTCTTTCTGCCATATGCGCCATTGCAGCATCTTCTGTTTGCCGATCCGCGCGTGAGAGCGCTTGTGATGACCTCGGCAAATCTCAGCGAAGAGCCGATTGCGATTGACAACGACGAAGCCCGCGCACGACTGGCAGAGATCGCGGACGCTTTCCTCATGCACGACCGCGAGATCCTGCAGCGCTGCGACGATTCTGTCACCGCCGTGGTCGACAGCGAGCCGCAGATCATTCGTCGCGCACGGGGCTTTGTCCCGCTCGCAGTTTCACTACCATTCGAAGCGCCACCCCTGCTCGCGGCCGGAGGTCATCTGAAGAACGTGTTCGCGCTGGCTCGTGGCAGGTTTGCCTACCAGGGCCAGCACATCGGCGATCTCGAAAATGCGACTAGTCTGGAGTTCTTTGAAGAGTCGTTGCAGCACTTGATGCATACTTTTGAAATCGAGCCGCAGGCCGTGGTGCACGATCTCCATCCCGGTTATCTCTCCACGCGTTGGGCAAAAAAGTGGGCTAACGACCGCGGCCTACGCCTGATCGGTGTCCAGCATCATCATGCGCATGTCGCCGGCTGCATGGCAGAGCACGCACTTACGGGCCCGGTGATTGGCCTCGCGCTTGACGGAACCGGCTATGGCGCCGATGGCCGCATCTGGGGCGGGGAAGTGTTGATCTGCAGCCTCGACAAATCTGAGCGCTTTGCACACCTGGACTACGTTACGATGCCCGGCGGAGATGCAGCCGTTCGTGAACCCTGGCGCATGGCATCCGGCCACCTGGTCGCCGCTGGATTCGATGTCGCGGATCCGGCACTTCTCGATCTTCTCGGCGCGACGGAGCGAGAAGCGCGCATCCTCGCACGCATGATCGAGCGCGGAGTAAATACGCCGCTGACGTCAAGCTGCGGGCGCCTTTTTGATGCGGTTGCCGCAGTGGTTTTGCATCGGCGCGAAGTAGACTACGAGGCGCAGGCGGCAATTGAGCTCGAAGGGGCCGCGGTGGATTTGCCAGTCGAACTCCGGGCGCCGGCGGAGTACCAGGCGGAATTGCTGGGCGGTAATTGGGATCGGCGAGAGCCCCTGCACATCGGCGTTGCTCCGCTCTGGCGTGCGATTCTGGCCGATCTTGCCGCAGGTATACAGGCGCCGCAGATCGCGGCACTCTTTCACGCTGCTCTAGCCCGGGCCTTTATCAAAGCAGCCGGGCACGCTCGTGCGGCAACCGGCATTCAACAGATTGCGCTATCCGGCGGCTGCATGCACAACCGCCGATTAGCCCGGCTTTTGCGCTCGGGCCTTGAAGAAGATGGATTTCAGGTATTCCAGCATCGCGAAGTCAGCCCCGGCGATGGAGGCCTTAGCTACGGGCAGGCGGCCGTTGCCGTGTCGATCTTGTACAGTGAAGGTATCCGTTAGTCAGATACGAGGATTGAACGCATGACGATTCGGGGAATTCTCTGGGTAGCACTGTTAGCCCTAGCCGGAATTCTCAGCGCCTGGGTCAGCTTTTTTGGCATCCTTGCCGCGATCCGTGTCGACTTTCGCCAGGACACCCTGCTCTGCCTTCTTTATTGCGGCCTCCCGGCACTTTGTTTGCCGGTCTTCTTGTTCTTGCGCCCGCCGCGCCGGGCAGCTGTTCTGCTTTCCCTGATGGCACTCACTTATCTTGGCGCCTTTTCTACGCTCAACTGGCGCACGTGTTCGGAACTCGGCTATTGCGAAAGCCTCCTCGCGACGGTAATGCAGACGTTGAGTACAAACAGGGTTCTGGCGTTCTTCGCTGTCGTTATCCTCAGCCTTCTCGCGCAGCTGGCGGACGACCAGTCGTCCCTTTGGCAGGGAAGATAATTATCCGGAAAGCTTGACCAGCTGCTCTGCCTCAATCTTCGGCCCGAGAATGGAGATGCGCGGAATGCGTCCCCGCACCATCGCCACTTCATCGCAGCGATGCAAGCGAGGGCAGCTCTGGCAGTCCTTGAAGATCTTGTCGGGCAGTTCCGTCTTGTCTTCCACGGTACGAAACCCGTACTTGAAAAAGAAATCGGGAATCCGCGTGAAGAGGCAGACCGACTGAATGCCGTGCTCTTCGGCCTCTTCAATCAGTGCGCCGAGGATTCGTCCCCCAGCGCCCTGTCCCTTGGCCTCAGGCTTCACCACGATTGAGCGCACTTCGCACAGGTGCGGCCCGTAAAAATGCAATGCACCGCAACCCTGAAATACGCCCCCGTCTGACTCCGCAACCGTAAAGTCGCGCACGTTTTCGCATATCTCTGCAAACGAGCGCTTCAGCAGCGTGCCGTCGCCGGAAAGCGAATTGACAAGGTCGTAGATGTTGGTGGCATCGCGCAGCAAAGCCTTACGCACCTGCATGAACCACCTCCGATGTTTTGGACTTTTTCAACACGGCGACGCGAGCAGTTGCTTCTTGCAGGGCAGTCTTCACGCGGTTAGTCGCCGTTCCGCCCGTCACGTCGTGGCAATCGAGCGTGGCCTTGAGAGTAACTGCCGCATAGAAGTCTTTCTCGAACTCGGCGCCGAACTGGCGCAGTTCGTCCATGCTCAGGTCGCCCAATTCCACGCCTTTCTCCAGCGCAAATCGAACTGCGTTGCCGATCTTCTCGTGGGCCGTGCGGAAGGGAACGCCCTTATGCACAAGATAAGTCGCCGCAGCCATTGCATTCAGATAGCCCGTCTGCGCCGCCTCGTGCATGCGGATGACATTAAATTCGAGCGCAGCCGTGAAGCGCGCCACCAGCGCCAGCATGGGCGCGACAAACTCAACTTGAAACGCGGGCTCCTGAGTCTCCTGCATATCCTTGTTGTATGCCAGCGGCAATCCTTTCAATTGCAGGGTAACCGCTTCTGCGGCGCCGTGAATGCGGCCGACCTTGGCACGAATCAACTCGGTCAAGTCTGGGTTCTTCTTCTGCGGCATGGCGCTCGATCCCGTTGAGAAGGCTTCCGGCAGATTGACAAATCCGAATTCGGCGGTCGCAAACAGCGTGATCTCCTCGGCAAACCGGCTCAGGTGCAGACCGACGAAGGTGAGCGCCTGCAAGTAGTCGAGAATGAAATCACGATCGCTGGTTGCGTCCATGGAGTTGGCCGTTGGAACGGTGAAGCCGAGTTCGCGTGTCGCGATCCAGCGATCCAGCGACAGTGTCGCACCTGCAACAGCTCCTGAACCCAGAGGGCAGAAGTTGAGGCAGTCCGAGCAGTCGCGCAGGCGTTCAGCGTCGCGCAAAATCATTTCCACGTAGGCCAGCAGCCAGTGAGCCACCAGCACGGGTTCAGCCCGCTGCATGTGCGTATAGCTCGGCATGACCGCATCGCCGGCCTTGCGCGCCTTTTCCAGCAACGCCTCAGCCCACTTCATCAGGGCCTCGACAACGAGCTCAATCTGTCCGCGCACATAGAGTCGCAGGTCTGTCGCAATCTGCTCGTTGCGCGAACGCCCGGTATGCAGCTTCAGTCCTAGCGAGCCGATGCGTTCGACTAGCGACAACTCGACAAAATGATGAATGTCTTCCGCAACCGGATGGTTGCGCACGCGCTCGGCACCGTCGTTCGTGCCAAACTCCTTAGCGATGGCATCCAGAGCGTTGCGAACCTCTTCCAGCTCTGGCGCCGTCAAAATGCCGGCTGCGCCCAACGCGGACGCGTGCGCTTTGCTGGCCGCGATCTCATGCGCGAGAAGCCGCCAGTCAAACACAATCGACCGCTGCCACTGCTCGAAATCCTTATCCAGCGGCTCGCGAAAGCGCCCCGACCACATCTTCCCGGATTGTTGTTCCTTCGACATTGCTCTACGCGTCCCTCAGCTTCTTTTCCTTGCCGGCATTCAGCTGCGGCATCTCCGCGCCTTTGCTCAGGGTCAGGAGGCCCGCTGCAGCATACGTGAGCAGCTTTTCCCGGGTGTCTGTGATGTCCAGATTGCGCATCGTGAGTTGACCGATGCGGTCCCGCGGAGAGAAGGCGGAATCCGTCTTCTCCATGCTGAGGCGCTCGGGGTGGAAGGTGAGGTTGGGCGACTCGGTATTGAGAATCGAATAATCATTGCCCCGGCGCAGTTCAAGCGTGACTTGGCCGGTGACTGGTTTGGCAACCCAGCGCTGAGCGGATTCGCGGAGCATGATGGCCTGCGGATCGAACCAGCGGCCCTGATAAAGCAGGCGGCCGAGTTTGCGTCCGTTCTCGCGGTACGTCTCGATGGTGTCTTCGTTGTGGATGCCGGTGATAAGGCGCTCATAGGCGATGTACAGGAGAGCCAGGCCCGGAGCCTCGTAGATGCCGCGGGATTTGGCTTCAATAATGCGGTTCTCGATCTGGTCGGACATGCCGAGCCCGTGGCGACCGCCGATTTGGTTGGCCTCAAGCAGAAGAGCGACGGGATCATCGAAGTGCTTACCGTTGAGGGCAACCGGAAATCCTTCTTCGAAGCGAACTGTCACCTCTTCGCGAGGGACGTCGACGTCGTCGCGCCAGGAGGCCTTCCCCATGATCGGAATCACGATCCGGATGGACGAGGAAAGGTGCTCCAGATCTTTCGCTTCATGGGTTGCGCCCAGGATGTTGGAGTCGGTGGAGTAGGCCTTCTCGGCAGACATTTTGTAGGCGAAGCCGGATCGCTGCATGAATTCCGACATCTCGGCGCGGCCGCCGAGTTCGTCGATAAATGCAGAGTCGAGCCAGGGCTTATAGATCTTGAGGCCGGGATTGACGAGCAGGCCATAGCGGTAGAAGCGCTCGATGTCGTTGCCTTTGAAGGTGGACCCGTCGCCCCAGATGTTTACGTCGTCCTCCTGCATGGCGGTGACGAGCATAGTGCCGGTAACGGCGCGGCCAATTGGGGTGGTGTTGAAGTAGGTGACGCCTGCAGTACTGATGTGAAAGGCGCCCGCCTGCAATGCAGCGAGTCCCTCACGGACCAGCGGGCCGCGGCAATCGATCAGGCGCGCCTTCTCGGCGCCGTATTCGAGAGCCGCGCGCGGAATGGCATCGTAGTCGGTTTCGTCGGGCTGGCCAAGGTTGGCCGTGTAGGCATAAGGAATGGCCCCCTTCTGCTTCATCCAATGCAGAGCAGCGGAGGTGTCGAGCCCGCCTGAGAAGGCGATGCCTACCTTCTGGCCGACGGGCAAAGATTCGAGAATTACAGACATGCTTGCGAAACCTCAGAAGCAGTGAAGAGTGAACAGTGGACAGTGATCAGTTTGTCCTTGCTCCCATCGCTGCTGACGCTGAACTTCAAACTCAGTTTCCGAATAGCAAACTTCGCACAACAACGCATCTGTGGATCTCGGCGTCGTCCCACGTTCACTGTGCACTGTTCACTGTTCACTGAACTTCTCCACGCTTGATAATCCGCCGAGCAACAGCAGCAGCAGCGCCTTCTGCGCATGCATGCGGTTCTCGGCCTGATCGAATACGATCGATTGCGGCCCGTCGAGCACCGCGTCCGTGACCTCAGCATTTCGGCGCGCAGGCAGGCAATGCATGAAGACGGCATTTGACGCGGCCTTCGACATCAGCGCCTCATTGACCTGGAACGGCCTGAAGATCGGTGCACGCTTGGTCGACTCGTGTTCCATGCCCATGCTCACGCACACATCGGTATAGATTGCGTCAGCTTTTTCGGCAGCGGCCTGCGGATCCTGTGTCAGCTTCAAGTCGCAGTTATTGCGCTCAGCAATTTCGCGTGCTTTGGTCACAATTTCGATATCGGGTGAATAGCCGCGCGGCGTTGCCACCGTTACGTTCGCACCCAGTTGTGCCCCCGTCAGCATCAGGGAGTGGCATACGTTGTTGCCGTCGCCAACGTAGGTAAAGTTCAAACCGACGGAGGTGCCGAAATGCTCTTCAAGCGTCATGAAATCGGCAAGCGCCTGGCAGGGATGCTCAAAGTCAGACAGCGCATTGATCACTGGCACACGGGAATTCACCGCCATTTCGGTGATGGTGTCATGCGCATACGTCCGCAGCACGATTACGTCGACCCAGCGCTCCACGTTGCGCGCAACGTCGGCAACTGCCTCGCGCTCGCCAAGGGGGGAGCCGGTCTGGTCGACGAAAATCGCGTTGCCGCCCATCGTGTTGATACCCGTTTCAAACGCCAGCCGCGTGCGCAGACTCGCCTTCTCAAACATCAGCACCATCTGCTTCGCGTCGAGCGCGTGCCGATACTCGCGCGGGTTCAGTTTCACGTCGTGGCCGAGCTTTACGATCGCGCGCACCTCGCTGCTCGACAGATCGGCGATTGAACACAGATCTTCTCCGCCGAGCCGCGCTGCCGCGGCCAGAATGTCTTCGTCCTGCTGCACGGGAACCGCCGGCGCCCGGCGCTCCATGGTTGCTCTGCTAGCCACGGATATTTCCTCCTGCGTTCTGATGTGCGGCGCTTACAGCCGCGGTCTTCTCCGTAAATATCTCGTCCAGTGCGATGATTGCTTCGTCCACATGCTTGCGTTCGATTACGTAAGGCGGCAGGAAGCGCAGAACGGTTTCGCTGGTGCAGTTGATCAGAATGTGCCGCTTCAACATCTCGGCTACCGTCAGCTTTGCCAAGTCCGCAGAGTCGAGTTCAGCCGCCAGCATCAAGCCTTTGCCGCGCACATCCCTGATGCAATCGTGCTTCTTTGCCAGTTCGCGCAACTGCGCTTGAAAGTAGTCGCCCACTTCGGTTGCATGGTTCAGCAGGTCTTCGTTTTCGATGGCGTCGATGACGGCGATGGCTACAGCACAGGCCAACGGCCCGCCACCAAACGTCGTGCCGTGCATGCCTGCGTGAATCGCGCGCGCCGCTTCTTCAGTGCACAAAATGGCCCCGAGCGGGATGCCGCCGGCGATCGGCTTGGCCAGCGTGGTGATATCCGGCCGAATGCCGAAATGCTGGTACGCGCACCACTTGCCGGTGCGCCCCATACCCGCCTGAATCTCGTCGACGATCAGCAGCGCGCCGGTCGAATCGGCGAGCTTGCGCGCCTCTGCCAAGAAGTCCTGCGTCAAGGGTCGAATGCCGCCCTCGCCCTGGATTGATTCGACGAGAATGGCGCAAACATCATTGGAAAACTTCGCGCGCAGATCGGCTACGTCGTTGAACTTCACGAATTCCACGCCCGGTACGCCCGGTGCGAAAGGCTCGCGATATTTTGCCTTGTAGGTCGTCGACATCGAACCGTACGTTCGTCCGTGGAAGCTCTGCTCAAGCGCCAGAAACTTCGTTCCGATCTGCTTGCCTTCGCTACGCAGCAGCCCGGCATGGGCGCGCGCCAGTTTCAACGCACCCTCCCACGCTTCGGTTCCGGTGTTTGAAAAGAACGCGCGATCCATGCCGGTGCGCTCCGTCAGCCGCATCGCCAGTTCCGCCTGTCCCTCGTGATAGAAGAGGTTCGACGTATGGATCAACGCGCGGCTCTGGTTCACGATGGCTCGCTCGATCGCCGGATGAGCGTAGCCCAGCGCATTGACGCCGATGCCGCTCAGCAGGTCGAGATACTTTGAGCCGCCTTCGTCAACCAGGTGCACGCCCTCTCCGCGAACAAACAGGATGGGGTTCCGCTCGTAGGTTTGCAGCAGTAGTTTCGACTCTGCCGCGCGAATCTGTTCGAGTTTCGTCAATTCAATAACTCCTCTATGCAACCATCACTTCAGTGCCATGCGCCACGCGGCTGCTGCACAGGTCGGGAAGGGAACCGGCCGCCGCCGCAGGCAAAATCCGGACACGCTTTACTCCGTTCAGGAGCGCCTCGCGGCAAGCGCCGAGCTTGGGCAGCATGCCGCCGGAGATAATTGCGCTCTTTGCCATCTCCGCAATCTGATCGATGCTGAGCCAGCGCAATACACTGCCGTCTGCGCCCTTTACGCCCGGAACGTCCGTCAAAAAAACCAGCGCATCCGCATGGCACGCGACTGCGCAGGCTGAAGCCATCTCATCTCCATTGATGTTGTAGTACTCGCCATCAAATCCCAGCGCGATGGGCGCGATTACCGGCACTCCATTCAACTTCCAAATCGACTCGATCCAGCGGGGATCGCTCGCCGCAATTTCGCCGACATAGCCCAGGTCAGGAGCAGTACGCTTTTTGCGCGCACGAAACAGCAGTCCATCTCCGCCCGTCATGCCTACCGCAGGCTGCCCAAGGGCGCCCAAAGCGGCGACAAGCCCCTTGTTCACCTTGCCCGCGAAAACCATGACGGCGATATCGCGCGTCTCAGCGTTCGTTACGCGCAGTCCGTTTACAAACTCGCTCTTCGCGCCCAGCCGTTCCATCATGCGCGTGAGTTGCACCCCGCCGCCGTGCACAACAGCCACCTGGTGGCCATCGCGAACCAGGTCGGTAATGGCGCGAACGCAACCCTGCATCAGCTCCGGAGTCTCGAGACCGGCACCGCCCAGCTTCACGACATACTTCATGCCAGCCCCTCCTCTTCATCCCAGCCAAGCATCACGTTCATGTTTTGCACCGCCTGCCCGGAAGCGCCTTTCAGCAGATTGTCAAGGCAGCTCACAATTACCGCCCGCCGTCCATCCCCTGAAATCTGAAACCCGATATCCGCGAAATTGGTGCGCACGGAATATTGAATCTGCGGCAACGCCTTTTCATAGATGCGCACCATCGGGCTGGATGCAAAAAAATCGCGATAAATTCGCGCGATGCTCTCGTGTGTCTGAACATCCTGGAATTTCACGTAGATCGTCGACAGAATCCCGCGCGGAATGGGCAGCAGATGCGGGGTAAACACGATGTCGGCAGCACCGATCCCGATCTGCTCAAGCAATTCGCCCGTATGGCGATGGCTGAATACGCCGTACGCGGAAAGATTGTCTGCCGCATGCATAAAGTGTGTCTTCGATGTCGGAGCCTTGCCCGCGCCGCTTACGCCGCTCTTTGCATCGGCGACTATCCCATGCGAAAGATCGACAATCCCCGCAGCTACCAGCGGCCGCACCGCCAGAATCACCGAAGTTGCATAGCATCCCGGATTCGCAACCAGCTTCGCGCCGGCAATTTCTTTGCGATGCAGCTCCGGCATGCCGTAAACAGCCTTCGCCTGCGTAGCCGCTGCCACCTTTGAGCTCTCATCCTCAAACGCGTACACGGCGCGATTCTTCGCATCCGTCAGCCGCCACGCTCCGCTCAGGTCAACTACACGCAGCCCATGCTTCAAAGCTTCAGGCACCCATGCGCGCGATTGCTCGTGCGGGGTTGCGAGGAACAATACCTCCACACCGCGATCCTTCAGCCGCTCCCACGAAAATGGCTCAACCTTCAGCGAACGACTGCCATTGTTATCCAAAAGCTGGGGATGAATCTCCTCCAGCGGTATCCCGCCACGTGCCGCATCCTTTTCATCCACGCGCCCCGCAAAAACTGGCGGCGTGCCCTTCAGGCGCGGATGGTGCAGCAGCAGGCGCGCGAGTTCCGCGCCGGCATATCCCGTGACGCCCACCACCGCGGTTTGTACCGGCTTCGTCATGACTCCAGCATCTTTCTCAACCGCGCTTCCACCTCGTGCGCGCGCTTCAAATCCGGGCAGATCACCAGCACCGTATCGTCGCCGGCAATTGTTCCCACCACATCGCTCCAACTTTCGCGATCGAGAGCCGCGGCCATCGGCTGCGCTCCGCCCATGGTCGTCCGAAGCACCACCTGGTTCATCGCGCGGGTCACGTTCAGACCAAAACTTTCCGTCATCTCCGCGACGGTAGGCACATTATCGTCGGCTGCGTGCGTTCCGGCGCTGCTCCCGTTGCCGTTCCCATTGGGGAGAGAATATCCGCCCGGTCCCTTGGTCAACCGCAGCTCATGGATATCGCGGGAGAGCGTTGCCTGCGTAACTTCAAACCCGCGGCGCCGCAGCTTGCGCCGCAGCTCGTCCTGGTTAGCCACCAGGGCGTGCGCCACAAGTTCCCGAATCGCATTGTGCCTTTGAAACTTCATAACTGTCTTTCCGGAAAAGGCAAACCTGTACCTCTCCGGGCAAAGCAAAAACGCGGCTCGCAGTGGCGGCCGCGCTTGCATAAATATACATAGAAAGTGTATAAGTATGCAAGCAGGATTCTCGCCAACGGCCGGCAGAATCACCGGAGTAACATGCCCGATCTCAAATTGCGAACTCGAATGCCAGGTTGTCGACGCCCAGGGCTTGTCACGGGCTGTCCGGCTTGCCTCTCTGTCCCGGCTGTCTAGGCCGCCCGCGCAATCCCATCAAATCTCCAAAGGTCGTATAGTTGAATATGGGCTTCTCCTACCGGCACTCATCGCGTCGTACGTCTGACCCTCTCACAGGATCGGCCGGAAACAGTGCCTTCGCATCGTTGCCCTCCTACATAGACAGCAGCTTGATCGACCCTCGATTCGACTTCGATTCCTGTGGCGTCGGCTTTGTAGCGCAGCTTTCCGGCGAACCATCCCACAGGATTCTGCAGCACGCACTCTGCGCATTGGCGCGCCTTGAGCACCGCGGCGCCGTCGCGGCAGACGGAAAGTCCAGCGATGGTGTTGGCGTCACGACCTCCATTCCGCGCGAATGGCTGCTGGCCCAGTGCAGCCTCTCTCTCGATGAGAGCAGTCCCCTCGGCGTCGGTGTCATCTTTCTGCCGGTAGACGATACCGCCCAGCGTGAAGCCATCGAGTCTGCGCTCTTCGAGCAGGACATGGAACTCCTTTCCTGGCGATCAGTTCCGATTCGTCCCGAAGTACTCGGCGAGATTGCCGCGTCGTCGCGTCCTGAAATCTGGCAGGTTCTCGTCACCTCCGACGACACCGAGTTCTTCGATCGACGTCTCTTTCTCGCGCGGAAGCAATTTGAGCGCTCCGAACTCCCCGGCTATTTCGTGAGTATCTCCTCGTCCACGATGATCTATAAGGCGCTCTGCGCCGGGCGACTCCTCCCGGAGTTCTATCCCGACCTCGCCGATCCCGGGTTCAAGACGCCGTTCGCGCTTTTCCATCAGCGTTATGCCACGAATGTTTTGCCCTCCTGGGAGCGTGCCCAGCCCTTCCGCACCCTTGCGCACAACGGCGAAATCAATACCATCTGGGGCAATCGTGCACGCATGGAAGCCCGGTCCGCTACTCTGCCGCTCGACGTTTACCCGGTCCTCACGCATGGCGGATCAGACTCCACTTCGCTTGATGAGATTGTTGAACTGCTTGCGCACAACGGCCGCACCGTTGGTGAAGCCGTGCGCATGGTCGTGCCTCCGGCGAATCCCGGAAACTCGTCATCGTTTCTGCAGTACAGCGGTGACTGCATCGAGCCGTGGGACGGCCCCGCGGCGCTGGCATTTACCGATGGGCACCAGGTCGGTGCCATCCTCGACCGTAACGGCCTGCGCCCTTGCCGATTCGCTCTCGATGACACCGGCCTCGTGGTTGCCGGCTCTGAAGCGGGCCTTGTCGACATGGACCCCGACCGCGTGATTCATAGCGGACGCCTTGGCCCGGGCCAGATGATCGTCGCCGACCTCGACTTTCACCGCTTCTTTGAGAACGACGAAATACTCCGCATCTACGACACCAAGCGCCACTATCAGGACATCATCAGCGAGGACGTGCCGCTCGAGGATTCGATTGAAGCTCCGCCGGCGCTTGACGCTGCTGAACTCAATCGCCTGCAGCATCGGTTTGGCTACACCCGCGAAGATGTGCGCATGATTCTGCAGCCGATGGCAACGGATGGCAAGGACGCAGTCTGGTCGATGGGAGACGATACCTCCATTGCGCCCCTGGCCCGGGCGCCGCGCCCGCTCTACGCATTCTTCCGGCAGCGATTTGCCCAGGTCACCAACCCGCCAATCGATCCTCTGCGCGAAACGGTTGTGTTGCAGATGCATACGCGTCTCGGCCCCTGGCCGCACATCTTCGAACTGCGCGAGCCGCTTCCAGGCCTTTCGTTGCGCTCGCCGATCCTCTCGCTCGGCCAGATGCATGCGCTTTTTGAAGGACACCATCCGCAGGCGGGAAAAATGCCGCACGCTGTGCTGCATTGCCTGTACTCACCTGAAACCAAGCTTGAGATCGCTGTCGACATCCTCGCGCAGCGCGCCATTCAGCTTGTTGCCAACGGCGCGTCGCTGCTCATCCTTACCGATCGCGGGGCAGCGTATGAGGCGCTACCGGTCCCCATGGCAATGGCCGTTGGAGCCATACATCTGGCGCTTACCAAGGCCGGCGTCCGCGCCGAAGTGGGTATCGCAGTCGATGCGGCGGACTGCCGGGAAATCCATCACGTTGCGGTTCTGCTCGGCTTCGGCGTCGGCGCCATCTGCCCGTGGCTTGCGCTTGAAACCGCGCGCAGCCTCAACCCCGATCAAGGGGAAGCGAAATTACTTCAAGCACTGGAACTCGGTCTCGCCAAAGTCATGTCGAAGATGGGAATCAGCGTCGTCGACAGCTATCGCGGCGCTCATCTGTTCGACGCCATTGGCATCTCCCGGCACGTTGTTGACAAGTGTTTTGCCGGCGTCCCGGCTCCCATAGGCGGTGTTGGATTCACAGAAATCGAAAACTACGTGCGCCAGCTCTGGAGCGCCGAGCCGGTCGTCGATAAAATATCCGAGCAGGGTCCGGCGGAGTTTTCTGCATCTCCCATTCGCGAACTTCCCGACTACGGCTTTGTTCGTTTCAGGAAGGCCGATGAAGCGGAATCGCACGGCTGGCAACCGACAACGGTCCGCGCGCTGCAAACGGTTGTCGGCTCGACCAGGCAGGGCGCAGCGCTAGCCTTCGCTCCCTTTGCTACCTTCTCTGCACAGGCGGTCGAGGCAGAGCCGTCGCATCTTCGCGATCTGCTTGAAATGCGCCCATCGGGTCCTGAACTTGCTGTTGATCGGGTTGCCGGGCCCGAAACCATCACGCGCACCTTCATCGCCAGCGCCATGTCGTTCGGATCGCTCTCGCCGGAAGCGCACCAGACCATCACCGAAGCCATGAATCTTCTGGGTGCTCGCTCCAACACGGGCGAAGGCGGCGAAGATCCCGCCGTCTACACACCCGTCAACGGCGTTCCGTCACTGCTCAACAACAAGATCAAGCAGGTTGCCAGCGCGCGCTTCGGCGTGACCGCGGAATATCTCGCGCACGCTGAAGAACTGGAAATCAAAATCGCGCAGGGCGCCAAACCCGGTGAAGGCGGCCAGCTCCCCGGCCACAAGGTCACTGAACTCATCGCGCGTCTGCGGCATGCGCAGCCCGGCATGCAGCTCATTTCGCCGCCGCCGCACCACGACATCTATTCCATCGAAGATCTCGCGCAGTTGATCTGGGATCTCAAGCGCGCCAACCCGCGCGCTGCTGTCGGGGTCAAGCTTGTCTCAGGCTGCGGAATCGGCACCATCGCCGCGGGCGTGGCCAAGGCTTATGCCGACTACATCGTCATCGCGGGCCACGCGGGCGGCACCGGCGCATCCCCGTTGTCGAGCATCAAGTACGCGGGCAACCCGTGGGAACTGGGGTTGGCTGAAGCGCAGCAGGTGCTCATTCACAACGGACTGCGTGGACGCGTTCGCCTCCGTACCGACGGCGGACTGCGTACTGCACGCGACATCGTCATCGCAGCGCTGCTCGGGGCTGACGAGTTTGCTTTTGGTACTGCCGTCCTCGTTGCGCTTGGCTGCGACATGGCGCGGCAATGCCACCTCAACACGTGCCCTACGGGAATTGCTACGCAGCGTCCTGATCTTCGCGCCAAGTTCCGCGGCAAGCCGGAGCATGTCGTCCGTTTCTTTAACGAACTCGCGGAGAAAGTGCGTCAGCTTCTCGCGAAGCTGGGACTCCCATCGCTCCAGTCCGCGGTGGGCCGCACCGATCTGCTCGAGCAGGTGCGCTTCAACGCCGGCCTTGACCTCAAACCGGTCCTCGCCGCCACCGCCGTTGCCGCCGCCACCGGCAATGCGATTGGCTGGGAGGGCAAGCGCAACGACCGGCCGGAAACGCATCCGCCCATCGACGATGCCTGGGTCGAGCCTGCGCTTGCAGCGTATAAATCCGGCAGGCCCTGGTCGATCCATTCACGCGTCACCAACGAGGACCGCACCCTCGGCGCGCGTCTCGCCGGAGAGATCGCGCAATATCGGACAGACACTCCGGGGGCAGCCGGTTCGGATCTCACCTTCGATTTGAAGGGCGTTGCCGGACAGTCTTTCGGCGCCTTCGCCTCTCATGGGATGACGCTTAAACTGGAAGGCCTCGCAAACGATTTCGTTGGCAAGGGCCTCTGTGGCGGCGAACTGGTTATCCGGGGACGTGGCCGGGTTGCGCAACAAAGCGAAGCCCACACGCTGCTCGGCAATGTGGCTCTCTACGGCGCAACCAGCGGCTGGCTGTTTGCGGCGGGCCGTGCCGGCGAGCGCTTCGCCGTTCGCAACTCCGGCGCACGGGCTATCGTCGAGGGCGTCGGCGACCATGGCTGCGAATACATGACGGGCGGACTCGCCGTCGTCCTCGGCCGCACCGGCATCAATTTCGGTGCGGGCATGACCGGCGGACTCGCATGGGTTTACGACGAAGACGGAGACTTTCATAGCGATGGCCGATTCCACAGCGCGTTCCTTCAATCGGATAAATGGGATCAGCTTGACGACGCCGCTCGCATCTCCATCCGAGGATTGGTTGCGCTTCACGCCGGCAAGACCGCCAGTTCACGCGCGCAATGGCTGCTGACAAACTGGGAAACTGAGGCACAGAAGTTCATCCGCCTCACCCCTAAGCCCCAGTCCTGATATCTTGGGGACCGTTCCGAGGGGACGCTAGTTGACTAGTGTCTCTTTGAGAAGGCTTTCCTGCCGGTTTCGAACCTGGCCCGCGCGTTCGAGGAGTTCTCGCAGATTCTCAGGCGAATTCGTGTCTGAAGTCGTTACGTGCCCCATACTGAACCTGATTGGAATCGGGGTGTTGCTCCGGGCACTCCGCGCCGCTGTTGCAGCTTCAAGCCGCAACGCTGCTACGGAGATGCCGGTGCGGTCGAACTGTCCGGCAACGGCAAAAGCATCGGCCCCAATACGACCCTTGATGTCTGACTCGCGGAACGTCGCGCGCAATACCTCGCCCGCCTCTTTGAGGGCTGCGGCCGCAACATTCGGCCCCAGCTCTGTATGGATCTCCGCCAGATTCTCGAGATCGACATACAGCACGCTGAAGGGAACATTGGCACGCTGGGCGAGACGAAGTGCATGCTCGGCAAGCATCTGAAATCCCCTGAAGTTATAAAGCCGGGTCGCCTCGTCGCGAAGAACCAGGTCGTGTATCTGGTTTTCCATATTGCTGATGCGCCAGGTGAAGGACAAAAGGACACCGATCGCCACCAGCACGCCAGCCACTGCAACGAATGCCGCATTCAGGTGCCCCGCGAGGCCATCACGTCTCATCCACTCATTCGCCGCGGCTCCAATAAACGGCGCTACGATGAGGAGTGGCGCAAAGATGCGGGCCAGCCTGCTCCCAACTCCCACTCCCAGAAAAATCGAGAAGACGCCATTTTCCGCCTGGCGCAGCGTGACAGCGGTCGTGAGCGCGACCAGACAGACCAGCAGGGTTGCTCCCTCGTGGCCCGTTGATGCCGCGCCAAAAAGCCTCGATCTGCCGAACGCAGCATCTGAAACCAGCAGCAAGCACAGCAGGCAGAGTCCGCATACCATGAAGTCAACCACGTGGTTGATCAGCCGGTGCTCTTTGCCCACCATAAATACAGCCAGCGCCAGCAGCACGAAACCCAGAGAGAATCTCTCTGCCGGAAGTGTCCCTTCGCTCACTGAAGAAGTTCCGCCTCCGATGTACGCGAAGATCATGATCGCGACCGCACCGCACAGCGCCAGCAAGTCGACAGCCTGCCCTGCGCGGCCGATCGCAACTCCAGTCCATTCGGAATCCGATAAAAGCAGGCTGACGGCGCACAGCAGCGCGGTAATCAGACAGGGTAGGCTCGCACGCGCGGTGGTCGTTGACCAACCGCCCAGGCGCAGTCCAAGCAGCGGCATGAGTCCGAAGAGGATTCCAATTGCGGCTGCGACAAGCGAAACGCGCTGGCCCCATCGTGCCGCACGAAAGAGCTTGGGATCGGGTAACACCATCGGCATATCCGGGACGTTTTCATTCATGTGCCTGGCACCCATGCGATTCGCGGCTCAATAACGTGCTATTGCTGATTCGGCATTCCGCCGGCTTCTCGTGCGTATGCGCTCATGCACGCGCCACTTTCTTGCTCCGTTTGTCTCTGTACATCGCTTCATCCGCGCGCCGCACTAATTCCTTCAGGCTCTCGTTCGAAGGATGATCCAGGGTCACGCTGCCGATGCTCAGGCTGAGCGGATACTTTCTTCCGGTGGCAGCGGTGCGTTCTGCAGCGGACGCCTTCAGCCGTGTTGCGGCCAGTTCTATGCCCACCATGCTGAATTGGCCGGCTACTACAAACTCGTCGCCGCCAAATCTGCCTTTGACATCGGTTTCGCGGAAGCACCCCATCACCAATTCACCCGTCTCCGCCAGGTATGTGGAACCTACGCTGTGGCCGAGGTCGTCGTTGATCTTTTTCAATCCGTCGAGATCGATGAACAAGACTGAGAAGGGCAGCTCCGCGCGTTGGGCCAGTCGAAGCGTCTGTTCGCCCAGCAGGTAGAATCCGCGCATGTTGTAAAGACCGGTAAGCTCGTCACGCAGAGTCAGGTCGTGAATTTCCTTCTCCATCGCATTGATGCGCCACACCAGCACGAGCAGCAAGACCATGGAGAGCCCCGCGGCCAGCGAGGTCAGGATTGCCGCCCCGTATTGTTCCGGTACCAGCTGCCTCAGGATGAATCGAGTTCTCGCTACTTCGATCAGGAAGGGAATCACCAGCAAAATCGGGGCAAAACCGCGCGCGATGCGGCTTCCGATTCCGGCGCCGACAAAGATCGACCACACGCCATGTTCGGCTTGCCTCATGGCCACAACCCACGTCAGCAGCACAAGGCACATCAGCAAAAGCGGCGAAATCATATTGTTGGCCGAGAGCCGCAAAAGCCCGATCGAACCAAAGAGGTTTTCACTCAGCAGTACGAGGGTTACCAGGCACATCACCGGGACAAGCCCATCGGCCACACGCCTCAAGTACACTCCTGAACTGCTCACCAGGATCATGGTGAGGCTCAGCAGTGCAAATGCCGCGGGAGAATGCACCGGCAGCGACCCTATGTTGCCGGGCGCGCGATCAGCTTCGAGGAGCGTGTCGACTGCCGGAAAGAGCCGATATATCGACTCCAGCAAGATAAGGATCGCCAGCAGGCCCGCCTGCGCCGCGATGTACCGGCTCGCACGCGGCAGAGATAGATGGTTCCCCGGTTCCGACAGAGCAAGGCTCAGCGCGCTCAACAGCACCGTCAGCGACATCGGGACGCTCAAACGCGTCATTGCCGCAGGCAGGTATGTCGCGATGGAAGGCATGAGCCAGCTGGCAAATACCGTCAGCGCCATCAGCGACACCACCAGAAGGCATGCCTGTTGCAGGGCACTGAGCTTCTCTAGGAGAGCTGGATCGGGCTCTCCGGGCGGCAGAGATGCAGTGCGCTTGGGCATGTCTTCGGCGGCGTAAGGTACGTTTTGCTGGAGTGATCTTACCGCACAATTCGGCCGTTGCCGGGTGACCAAACGCATACCTCTAAAACGGAAGTTTGGCCGGAAACCTTGCAGAATACAGCTACTTATGATCCTTCCGGGGGCGGAGCCTTCCATCGCCGACTGTCCCGCCTCACATCCCTGCACTGTTACACTCTCCCTTGATCTCAATTCAATCCGATAGGTTGAACGAAAAGCCTGCCATGAACCCTCCGCCGCTCTCGACAATCAATGACCTCTTTTGCCGCTTGGCAGCAGCCGCAAATCCCCGCGCCATCCTGTGGCAGGACGAGTTCGGCACCTGGCAGCCTCTCTCTTCCGACCAGATCTATCAGCGCGTCCACACCTTGTCTGAGGCCTTTCTTTCCTGGGGTGCGAAAAAGGGCGATCGCATCGCCCTGATCGCCGAAAACCGTTGGGAATGGGCCGTTTCCGATTTCGCCATCCTCGCCATCAATGCCGTCAACGTCCCCATCTACCCCACGCTTACCGGTGATCAGATCGCTGTCCTTCTCGCCGATGCCGGTTGCCGGATCGCCATCGTTTCCACCCGCCAGCAGTTTGACAAACTTAACGCCGTCCGTTCCCGGACATCCCTCGACCGCATCCTTATGATGGACGCCAAAGCCCCGGACGGCGCCATCGGCTTTTCCAAGATCCTTGCCGGAGCCGACGACGCGGGATCCTATCGCGATCCAGTCTTCGATGCGCTCGTTCGCTCCGTCAAACCCAGCGATCTGGCGACCCTCATCTACACTTCCGGCACCACGGGCGAGCCCAAGGGTGTGATGCTCACGCACGCCAACATCGCGACCAACCAGAATATTGCGGCGCGCGAGTTCAGCTTTGACAAAACCGATGCGTGCATCTCATTCCTTCCGCTTTCCCACATCACCGCCCGCGCACTGGATTACGTGATGTACAACCACAACGCGCAGGTGGCCTACTGCTCCCAATTCGACAAACTCCCGCAGGCGATGAAGGAAGTCCGTCCAACCGTCTTCGTCGGCGTACCGCGCGTTTACGAGAAGATTCGCCAGGCCGTTGAACAGAAATCCAATGCGTCGCCTGTCAAGAAACGGATTATTGCCTGGGCGCTCAAAGTAGGCGCGCACCATCGCGACACGGTTTACAGCGGTCACCAGCCGTCTTCGTTTCTTTGGAAGATTGCCAACAAGCTCGCCTATAGCAAAGTGCGCGAAGCTTTCGGTGGCCGCGTGCGCATCTGGGTCTCTGGCGGAGCGCCCCTTGGTATCGACACCGCAAAATGGTTCGCTTCCGTGGGCATCCCGGCTTGGGAGGGATACGGGCTTACCGAAACTTCTCCCGTGATAGCCCTCAATACTCCGGCGGTTCAGCGCATGGGCGCAGTCGGCAAACCGCTCGAAAACGTCGAGCTCAAGTTTGCCGAAGACGGCGAACTCCTGGTTAGCGGTCCCTCCATCTTCATCGGTTACTGGCAAAAACCCCAAGCCACCAGCGAATGTTTTGATGCCGACGGCTTTTTCCGCACCGGCGATATCGGCCGCTTCGACGACGACGGGTTCCTTTACATTACCGATCGCAAGAAGGAGTTGCTCAAAACCTCGGGCGGCAAGCTTGTGGCTCCGCAGCCCATCGAAAACAAGCTCAAGAATTCCGTCATGGTGGCGCAGTGCGCGCTCGTCGGCGACAAACACAAGTTCATCGCCGCGCTGATCTCCCCCAACTTTGTCGCACTCGAAGCATGGGCCAAACACGCAGGCCTTGAAGGCCTTGACCGCCCGGCCCTCGTCGCCGACAACCGCGTCGTCGCGCTCTTCGGAGAAGTCGTCCGCGAAGCCAACGCCGGCCTCGCCAACTTCGAAACCGTCAAGCGATTCCGTCTCGTTGCCGACGAGTGGTCACAGGACTCAGGCGAACTGACGCCATCGATGAAGCTCAAGCGCCGCGTTATTTCGGCAAAATATGCGTCGGTAATCGACGAACTTTACGCGGACGAAGCAACCGCACGCGCCGAATAGGCGACTCAAGCCGCCCCATCTCCTTGCGGAAGCCCTTGCCTTTGCTCCACATCAGCTGCAGGCCGCGGAAGAACGGCGCGCCCCACGCGCCCACTGCCAGGATTCCTCCAAACAGGATCACCGCATCGATGCTGATGCGCCCTTCGCGCGACCAGTAGTCATTCGGGTCAAGATTCAGCCACAGCGAAAACTCATCCAGAGTCAGCGCGGCTCCCACACCGTAGCTCACGCTCATCAGCCTGCTGAAGAAGATGGAGAGCGGCGAGTGGCTCCGTCCCAGGTCCAGCAACCATCCGTAACCCACCAGAAGCAGGATCAGGATGCCCCATACGAGGTGATGGATGTGATGCCCGCGCACGACCACCCAGTTGAATGGTCCATGATTGTGAATGATCAGCCCCACAAGGATCCGAACCCCCGCGAAGGTGATCAGGAACGAAGTCGAAGCGATGAACATCCGGCGGCGCGGCCGGTCCGGAATCGTCGACCGAACCAGGAAGCCCAGCCGCGTGAGTTGCAGCAGCACCAGCAGCAGAATAACGACCAGGCTCGCAAACGCGAGCAGGATCAGAGCTCCGGTTCCGGGGATTTGCATACGCTCCTATTCAACCATCTCCAGGCGCCTTTGCTATCAACGAATCCGGCGCCGGAGGCGGAATGACCCGAATCATGAGCCCGTGAGCGGTGTCACGATTGTTCTTTACAAGCGCGGCATATACTGGGTAAGGCGTCGAGAGCGTCGAGTTTCATTGCGCGCCCGACCTGCAGTCCAGGGTTCTTCCGGCGCGACCCGCGTAATGCGCGGCCGCCCGAATTCGATCAGGAGAAGATTTACGATGCGAGTTGCACTATTGACCGGCGGCGGCGATTGCCCCGGCTTGAATGCTGTGATCTACGCGGCCGTACGCAAAGGAATCCAGACTTACGGCGACGAATTCATCGGCTTTCTCAACGGCTGGCGCGGCGTGCTCGATAACAACTTCATCCCGCTCACCCTCGAAAATACCGACGGCATTCAGCTCAGGGGCGGCACTATCCTGCATTCGTCGCGCACCAACGTCAAGAAAATCCCGGGCGGCATCGATAAGGTGCAGGAAGTCCTCAAAATCAACAAGATCGACGCCCTCATCGCTCTCGGCGGTGACGACACGCAGTCCGTTACCCTCTTTCTTGCGGAAAACGGCATTAACGCTGTCGGCGTTCCCAAGACTATCGACAACGACATCAGCGGCACCGACCAGACCTTCGGCTTCGACACGGCCGTTATGATCGCGACCGAAGCCATTGACCGCATTCACACCACCGCTGACTCGCACAATCGTGTCATCGTGGTTGAGGTGATGGGCCGCGATGCTGGCTGGATCGCCTATGCTTCCGGCACGGCCGCCGGCGCCCACGTCGTTCTCGTTCCCGAAAAAGAGATCGACATTGATCACGTCTGTGCCCTGCTCAAGTACAACTACGATCACGGCAAGCACTACGGCGTTGTCGTCGTTGCAGAGGGCTGTCATCTGCCTGAAGTCGGCCAGGTCACTGGCTCCAAGGAAGTCGATTCGTTTGGACACGCACGCCTTTCTGGAATCGGCGAAGCGCTCGCAAGCCTCATCGAGAAGAAAACCGGCTTCGAAACCCGCTCAGTCAATCTCGGCCACACCCAGCGCGGCGGAGTGCCGACCGCCTATGATCGCGTCCTTGGACAGCGCTACGGCCTCCACGCCATCGACATGGTGCATGAAAAGAAATGGGGCCGCATCGCCGTCCTCCGTGGTCTCGATGTTACCGACATCACCATCAAGGAAGCCATCGCCACCAACCGCCGCCTCGATCAGCGCTTCTTCGACGTCATTCGCGACCTTGAAGCAAAAGTATAGGTAAGTCTGTTAACCGTCTGGATTTAAATGGTTAGTCGCTAAGAAGTGGTGCTTCGCCCTTGAGGTCGGTATTCTCGCATCGACAGTGGGGCACCTCATCTTCTTGCCAACGCATTCCACTAACTCGCTAACTCCGCTAACCCGCCGCGCAGCGGCCGCTGACACTGCTATCCCTTCCCCATGAACTACCGCCTTTACGAATACGACGACTTCGACGACCTCTATGGGATTGAGGAAGTCTGTTTTCAGTCTTCAGAGCGCTTTACGCGCCGCTACATGCGCGAGCTGATCGCCTCTCAGGAAACCGCAACCTGGATCGCCGAAGAGAACGGGCAACTCGCTGGTTTCGCAATCGTTGAGTTTATCCGGCAAGTTGCTCCCACGGTGGCGTACATTTCCACCATCGAGGTGTTGCCGGTTCAGCGCGGCCGTGGCATCGGCGCCGAACTCCTCCGTCGTCTCGAAGGGTCTGCCCATGCTGAACGTGCCACCGGGATATGGCTTCACGTAGACGCCGAAAATGCTTCTGCCATCCGCCTCTACGAGCGCCTGGGCTATCACAAAAACAGCAGTGCCAAACACTATTACGCCCGCAACCGCCCCGCAGCCATCTACGTGAAACAACTGGTTTGAACGCGACTCGATCGTTACTCGCGCGCTCCGCCGTCCCGCTATTCTCTGCCTGCGCACCGGATTTCAACTAAAATAAGAAGCAACGCTCATGTCCATCAGCAATCCCAACCTGCCCAAGCTGGTTGTGTCTCTACGCCAGTACAGCAGGCAGATGTTTCTGCACGACCTTCTCGCCGGCATCACGGTGGGCCTGGTCGCACTTCCGCTTGCCATGGCCTTCGGCATCGCCTCCGGAGTGACCCCGCAGGCCGGCCTCTACACCGCCGTCATTGCCGGCTTTCTCATCTCCGCCCTCGGCGGCTCGCGTACTCAGATCGGCGGACCCACCGGCGCCTTCGTCGTCATCGTTGCCGGCATCGTTGCACGTTTCGGCATGAGCGGCCTCGCCATGGTCACCTTGATGGCGGGCGTCATCCTGCTCGCCATGGGACTCACCGGCCTCGGCTCGGCAGTGCGCTTTATCCCTCGACCGGTTGTCATCGGATTCACCAATGGCATCGCGATTCTCATCGCCTCCACGCAGATTAAGGACTTCTTCGGCCTCCGCATCGGCGCAGTTCCCAGCGAATTCCTGTCCCGCATGAAGCTGCTGATCGGCCATATGTCCAGCATCAACTGGCAGGCGCTCGCAATCGGCGCGGGCACGCTGGCGATCATGCTGGTCCTGCCCCGTTTCACAAAGCGCATTCCCGCGTCCATCGTGGCGCTGCTGGCCTGCACGGCCGCATCGGCAGCTTTCCATCTTCCCGTCGAAACCATCGGTACGCGCTTTGGCGGAATCCCCCGCGGATTTCCGCCCTTCGCCATTCCCAGCTTCCATGCAGAACACATTTTGCCGTTGATCCCTTCAGCGTTTACGGTTGCGCTGCTCGCGGCACTTGAGAGCATGCTCTCCGCCGTCGTCGCTGACGGCATGACCGGCGATCGTCACAATCCCAACGTGGAGCTCGTCGCACAGGGAATCGCCAACATGACTGCGCCGCTGTTCGGCGGCATTCCCGCCACCGGCGCGATAGCCCGCACCGCCACCAATATCCGCTCCGGCGCGCGTTCTCCCGTATCCGGCATCGTGCATGCGCTCACGCTGCTTGGCATACTTCTCGTTGCGGCACCACTGGCAAGCTACATCCCCCTCGCAACCCTTGCCGCCGTCCTGTTCGTTGTTGCCTGGAATATGGGCGAATGGCGCGAGATTGGCGGTATCCTCCAACTCGGTTTCACCGCCGTCGCCGTCTGGATCGTCACGTTCGCGCTCACCGTCTTCGCGGACCTTACCGTAGCCGTCAGCGTCGGTATGGCCTTGGCCGCGCTGGTCTATATCTACCGCATCGCCGAAACCACCACCGTCAGCGCCGTCACCGACGACTACATTCGCGATGGTCTGCCGCACACGCTGCAGGGGCGCATCATCCCGCCCTATGTCACCCTCCTGCGCATCCACGGCCCTTTCCTGTTCGGCACCACCGAAAAACTCGTCGAATCCACCTCCAACATCGAAGCCTTTGAGCCAGTCGTTATTCTGCGTCTACGCAATATGACCGCCATTGATTCGAGCGGCATCCATGCGATCGAGACATTCGCCAAGCGACTCACTCAGTCGGGCAGAACCCTGGTGCTCTGCGGAGCCATGGAGCAGCCGTCAAAGCTCCTCCAGCAGCCGCGCTTCCTCGATCACGTAGGCCGCGAAAATATCATGCTGAATATCCAGGCCGCTCTTGACCGCGCCAGGGAAATCCATGAATCGCACGCCCTCATCGCCAGCTGAGCTCTGTGCCGTTCGGCAGCCGTTTCGTTAAACTGATCCTGGAGAGAGTGACATGAGCGACGGCCGCGAAGAGCGCGAAGAACGCGAGAAACGCCGTGAACAGGAAGAGCGCGAGAACCGCGAAGACCGCCTCGATCCCTATCTGCCTGACCAATGGAAGCCCGAGCGCCCCGAATCCTGAGCTTGAATTAAATACTGAACTTGAATGAATGGTGAAGAACAATGTGCCGGGATTCCGGTAGCTACATTACTGCTTCAAATTTTCCCCACAGATAATTGCATCCAGGGCAGTTATCGCTATCAGAGTGCTCGGCGGCGTATCCACATAAACCGCAAATGAAGAACGCATGTTTCTCGTACTCCCATCCGGGACTGCCACCGGCCTGCAGACACGCCATCACGCCGTCATAGAGTCGCACATGCGACTTATCCGCTTCGAGAGCCCAGTGAAAGCTGCGGATCGCCGCTGAGTCAAACAGCGGAACGGCGGAAGTGAGGAAAGTGGGATAGAGATAATCCACTTCGAACCTCTGATCGACGAATGCCGATTTCAGATTTTCAAACGAAGATTCGATACGCGGTATGGGCGCATCAATCGTAGGTGAACCACCCAGGTGCCGCAGCACGCGCGCATGGTTGCCTGCGTGAATCTGTTCAGCCAGAGCCGTGGCGCGAAACAAGCTGGCCAGCCCCGGAAAGCCTTCTTCGTCTGCCCGCGCTGCGTACGCCTTGTAAGTCGTGGTGGCCTTGGCTTCTTCCTCGAATGCGGTTTCAAGGTTACGGATCACGGTTAGATCTTCAACTCCAGCGAGCGCGCGATCCGATGCCATAGCCTGTAATATCCTCACTTCTTTGGATGCAGACGGCGCTGCGAAGGTGATGCAAATCACATCGATTTACACAAAGAAGAGAGAGATTCCGGCTTCCATGCCTGGTCGAAGCCAATGAATTGGCCAGCCGGCGCCCGGCTGATTAACTGATCCGCTCAAAACGGTCCCATACATGAATACCGAGGTTAAGGGCTCGCGCAAAAAGCGGGCGTCAGGTCCTGGTCCGCGTGTAGCGAACTGCTTTCACCGTCGAAGACGCCACCACACCTTCCTCCACGACCGCGTCGAGGAAGGGAATCAGACGCGCGATCTGTTCCTCGGTATCCACAATGCTCAGTTGAATGGGAGCATCCTTTGAAAAGCTCCAGTGACCCGAGCGCCTGATCCGGCTTCCCGAACCATAGCCCTCAATGCCTCGAAACACGATGGCTTCGGCAATATCCAGTTCCTGGCATTTGGCCAGAATCGCCTCGTAGAGCGGCTTCCCCTGCAACTTGTCGTCTTCCCCGAAATGGATGCGCAGCATGCGGCCTGCAAACTCTTCCTTCATACCTGCCTCTTACGAAACCGCTCCGGCAGTTTGGCCGGTTTGCTCACTCGCGCGATAAACGTATTTGATGATGTCCACGTCGGAAAACACCACCAGTCCCTCTTCTACCATTTGGTCGACCAGAGGCAGAAAAGCCTTCAGTTTCTCCGCCGTGTCGATGGCGGACAACATCACCGATCCATGATGGGCGCTGAAGAGCGGCTTATCCTTGTGCATGCGGCGATGCGCCCCGTATCCCAGAATGCCGCGATATACCGTGACGCCGGCAATATCGTTGGCGCGCATCGCCTCCACCAGCGCCTCGTGCAGAGGCTTGTTCTTCCAGCGATCTTCCTCGCTCAGGTAGATGCGCATCATCTGCGCCTTGCCTTCCATCTTCAGGTGTTCCGGCGCAAGGGGCTGCTTTGGTTTCGAAACCTGCGCGGGCTTGGCGACCATGGTTTCCTGCACCTCGATCAGTCCCGTGCCGGCCAGTTCTTCCAGCTTGCCCAGCAGCGCGTCCACCTTTTCGCGCGTGTCGATGAACTCGATCTTCAGCGGCAGCCGGTCCGCAATCTCCACAGTCGAAGAAGAGTGCATGTGATGGTCGGCGCCAAACCCCGCGATGCCCTTGGTGACAGTCGCGCCGGCGACTCCACGGTAAAAAAGAAAATCAAGGATGCTGGAGTATACCGGCACACGATGGTGCGCGTCGCGCCTTCGCTTAGGTAAATCGTGACCTTGACGGCCTTTCCCGGATTCAGCATGGAAGCTCTCCCCAGGCAACTGAGGATTCTACGCCAATCCGCGAATTCCCCGCATCCAGCGGCGACCCATACTTTCTACGAAATCAAGTCTCCCAGCACCGATCCTGCCCACACCGCCGCCAGCCCCAAGGCAAAACTCCCTGCCGCGTATAGCGCGGCAATGCCAAACGCCCCCGAGCGCATCGTCGACAGCGTTTCCCATTCGAAGGTCGAAAATGTACTGTAGGCGCCAACGAATCCCACTGGAATCAGGAAGCGCCATGCGGGGCTAAGCTCCGCGCGCCTGCCCAGATAGGTCATCGAAAATCCGATAATCACGCAGGCCGTGATGTTCACGATCAGTGTGCCGTATGGAAAGCGAATCCCCAGGCGCCCCGCGATCGAAGACCCCACCCAATAGCGCGCAATTGACCCCAGCGCGCCGCCAATGGCAATCAGCAGATATTTCTGCAATCCGTCCCCCTCCGAAAGACGCAGCAGTCTCACGCGTGCTGGAAACCATCGTTCAGCGCTGGAACCTGGGTGCCCCATTCATGACAGCCGTTTCTGCTGTCATGAGTGGGATCAAGACTTCCGAGCTACACGCGACATCGTGCGTCTATGATTCCGATTTGCAGGGATCGCGCCGGGACATGACTCCCCGACAGGACCGCCTGTCAGGAGTCATCATCTGTCCGGCCTTGCGGGAGGGGACAGCGGTTAACAGTGAAGTGCTTACCACCTCACTGCGCGGCGAACTCCATCGCCGCTACCACTATCTCCATTACACCGGTGGCCGCTTTTCGCTGTCAAGTGACTTGAGTCAGCGTGACCACACTTATCAACCCGAAATTCCGCTTTGGCACACTCACTTTCCGCTAGCCCACCTTCATGACTGCGATCAGAAAGCAAACCATCGCCGCAGTGAGCGATACCACGCGCCAGCGGTGCATCGTGTCCCATTGCCCATGCTCCGCCAGCGCTGCTTCCGTTGCTGTCTCAGGATCAAGTCGGGCCATGCGATTGTTGATGGGCACCAGGAAGAGAAGCGTAAGGACGATCACTGCGGCCCAGATCGAGCAGGCGGCGATCAGCAGCAGGTAACCGCTCCCGCCATATCTCATGGCCGCCTCCGCAATCAGCAGCAGAAGGCTGGCACTGTACCAGAACGGCATCGCCGCTCCCAGCTTCGCCGCGAATAGACGAATCGCCCGCAACTCCTGGCGCGTTCCGAGCTTGCGCAGAATGGGATTAATGAACACAGCGACAGCAAACTCAGTGCCGATCAGCAGGCCGATGCAAACGGTTGTAACGATATCGAGTAGAGGTCTCATGTTCAACTCCTGAGCCTCAGACTCTGTACGGCGATAGAATGATTCAGGAAGCGGTGCTGACAAATATGTCAGTTCCGCCGGCCCTGTCAGGTCACAACATGCCGGTTTCGAAGAAGGAAATCTCCGAGTGTCCCATCGACGCGATGCTGTCTGTCATCGATGGCCGGTGGAAGGGAACGATTCTCTGGCGCCTCTCTGAAAGACCGATGCGGACCAGCGAACTGCTGCGCAGTATTCCAGAAATCACCCAGCGCATGTTGATCCGCCACCTCAAAGACCTCGTCAGCGACGGCATCCTTATACGCCGGCGCGAGCAGGGAACTCATCCGCACGTCATCTACTCGATCTCTGCGTATGGAATGACGATGCTCCCGGTGCTCGAACACATCTGCGCCTGGGGACGGAAGCACATCGAAGCGCGGAAACTCCTCGCCTGAATTCGCCTCGAGTCTGCTATGGTCTCCGCAGGAGAATTTCCTGCCAATGGAAGGGGCTCGACGGCTGTTGATCTACGTGGTCCTGGTTACTGCAGCCATTTATGTCGGCTTGGTCATCTGGATATTTTTTTGCCAGCGATCGTTAATCTATTTCCCGCAACCGCGAGCGAATCACGACGCTGACGTTATCAGGCTGCCGGGCGACGTGCTGGTGTCGTCGCGTCCAGCAGAGGGCCAGAACGCCGTTATCTATTTAGGCGGAAACGCTGAAGACGTCTCGCTCGATCTGTCCGGCTTTGCCGAGATTTTTCCGAACGACGCGATCTATCTGCTTCACTATCCCGGTTATGGCGGCAATGCAGGGCATCCGACCGAAAAAAGCATCCTTGCAGCGGCGTTTGCTCTTTTTGACACGGTCCATGCCCAGCACGCGAATGTGATCCTGATCGGTCGCAGCCTTGGCACTGGCGTCGCAATACACGTAGCAAGCCAACGCCCGGTTACGCGCCTCGTTCTGGTCACGCCGTACGATAGTCTGGTCGATGTGGCGGAAGCGCATTATCCATTCCTGCCCAATCGCTTGCTGATGGTCGATAAGTACGATTCCTGGAAATATGCGCCGCAGGTGACAGCCCCTGTAAAGATCATCGCGGCAGGAGATGATGAAGTCATTCCACGAACAAGCACCGAGCGTCTCCGAACCCGCTTCACCAAGACAGCCGCAACCTACGTTGTCGTACCCGGCGTGGGACATAACTCGATTTCAGACAACCCGGATTACCTGCGACTCCTGAGTGGGTAGTAGATATCAGCGCTAGTTGTGCTTGCCCTTCCACTCCGCGTACGGCCCCTGAAAATCCTCAATCCCGTCCGGCTTGAAGTTCCATAGCCGCGTCGCAACCTCGTCGATCAGATCATGATCGTGGGTCACCAGCAGAACAGTGCCCTCGTAACGCTGCAGCGCAATGTTCAGCGCATTGATCGACTCCAGATCGAGGTGATTGGTCGGTTCGTCGAAGATCAGGATGTTCGGCTTGGTCAGGATCAATTTGCAGAACACCAGTCGTGCCTGTTCGCCGCCCGAGAGTGCCTTGGTTGGCTTCTCCCCTTCTTCCCCCGAGAAAAGCATCTGCCCCAGAATTCCGCGGATCTCTTCAACATGCGCAGCAGGATTCCAGCGATGCAGCCACTCCGCCACAGTCAGCCCGTGCTCGATTGTCGCGCCCACATCCTGCGGAAAGTAACCGATCTGCGCCTCATGCCCCCAGAAGACGGTTCCCGAATCCAGCGTGAAATCCTTCTCCGCAAGTCCCGGATAGTTCGCCAGCAGGCTCTTCAGCAGCGTGGTCTTGCCCGCGCCGTTGCGCCCCATCAGGCAGATCCTCTCACCACGCAGCACATTCGCGGTAAATCTGTCGATCACCTTCAGGTCATCGTAAAGCTTCGTCAGGTGTTTGAACTCCAGCACGTGTTTGCCGCTGGGCCGCACCTGGTCGAAGCGAATATACGGACGTTGAATATTTGATCGCGCCAGTTCGTTGGTCTGCAGCCGCTCCACTTCTTTGCGTCGGCTGGTCACCTGCGACGAACGCGTACCTGCCGCAAATCGCGCGATGAACTCGTTCAACTGCGCGATCTTTTTGTCGCGCTGCGCATTCTGCGACTCGAGCGTGGAACGAATCTGCGTCTTCGCCATCACCATGTCGTCGTAGCCGCCGCTGTAGATGATGATCGTCTGGTAATCGATATCCGCTGTGTGCGTGGTAACACTGTTCAAAAAATGCCGGTCGTGCGAAATGGCGATCAGTGTGCCGTTGTATGAATTCAGAAAATCCTGCAGCCAGTGCACCGAATCCAGATCGAGATAATTCGTCGGCTCGTCCAGCAGCAGCGCCTCCGGCTTGCCGAACAGCGCCTGTGCCAGCAGCACACGCACCTTCTGGCCGCCCTGTAGCTCGCCCATCTTGCGCTCGTGCAGGTCCTCGGTGATATCCAGGCCGTCCAGCAGGATAGCGGCGTCGGCTTCGGCCGTATAGCCGTCCTCGTCGCCGATCACGCCCTCCAATTCGCCCAGCCGCATGCCGTCCGCGTCGCTCAAGTCGGCCTTCTCGTAGATGCGGTCCCGCTCTTCCAATGCCGCCCACAGCGGCTTGTTGCCCATGATCACGGTATCGATTACGCGATAGGCATCGAAGGCGAACTGGTCCTGGCGCAGCACGCCGAATTTGCGCGGGCGCACCACCGTTCCCTTTTGCGCATCCAGTTCACCGGTGAGCACCTTCATAAAGGTGGATTTGCCCGACCCATTCGGCCCTGTCAATCCATAGCGCCGCCCCGGCGTGAAAGTCACCGAAACCTCTTCAAACAGCACTTTAGCGCCATAGCGCATCGACACGTTACTTACACTCAGCATTCGTTTTGTTTTCCTGTGCGCGAGCCGCTGCGCAGTATCGGCGACGCCGGCCCGATGCAGACTCAAATTGGCTCAGATTTTCGGGATTCGCGATTACAGATTTGATCCCGCTCTAGAACTGCCGCACTTCCAGTTTCTCATAACCCGCGAGCCTGCCGCGCTCGTCTCGGCCCCGGCACATCCTGATGCGCTTCTTGAATTTACAGAGGACGAAATCCATCACCGCAATCTGGCAGAGAAAATGCAGTCCATTCCGGGGAGGCGGAGCGGCGGTCTCTGGCAAATGTCTGGTGACGAACAGAGTTTTTCATCGTAATAAAAGCATTTAGCTTGTTATCCAAATGATTGCCTTCTACGATCCCGAGTGCGCAACTTATGCGCAACTTTCAGATATGTCGCTGCGTCAAAGACCATCAGAACGCAGCGTACCAGAGTGTGTCTAAATGCTGATTTCTATTGAAAGATGCTCTCAACGGCGGCCTCGGACATCTCCAGGCCTTGGCGTGTTCACAATCAACAAAGGTCCTTGAAGACCTGCAAGACCGGTTCAGTCGTCGGTCTTGATCTCCGGTTGCCATCAACCAGGATTCGCGCCGATCTGACCGTTGCACATTCCCGAAAGTCTAGGTAAACACGGGTCGAGGGGATAGATCCCTTCTGTTGCCTTGCGCGGTCGCGTGGTGTACGGCGCGCAAGGGCGCGTGCGAATGTCGATTCGCACGAGCAGAAGAGGTGTGCCTCCGTCGCCCCCCTGCTCCCGGCTTCGAGGAAAGAACAATTGATCCCCGCCACAGGCCGGGTTGTTCTTTAGGAGGACAAATGAATGTCGTCAAGTGCGCACTCGGTGCGGTGCTGGTGATGTTCTTGTGCGTTGCATCCGCTTGCGCGCAAGAGAACGCTGAAATCAAGGGCACAATTGCCGATCCCACGGGCGCGGTCGTTCCCAACGCAACGATCACCATTACCAATACCGCGACCGGCGAAAAAAGGACCACGACCAGCAATGGCGCCGGTCTCTACGATTTTTCCAACCTGCAACACGGATCCTACAATCTGAGCGCTGAAGCCAAAGGTTTCAATTCGGCGCAAATCAACGCCGTCGTCGTCAACGTCGCTGGTACCGTTGCGGAAAACGTTACCCTGACCGTCGGCACTGGAGTCCAGACCGTCACCGTTACCGCCGACGCGCTCCACCTCCAGACGGAGACCAACGAAGTCAGCAACCTCATTACCGGCCAGCAGATCACCCAGCTCGCCACCAATGGCCGCAACATGGTTTCGCTTACTACGCTTGGCACCGGCGTCGCCGACAATCTTCCTTCTTTCAATGGTGTCACCGCACAGGGCAGCGGATTCGGGCTCAGCTTTAACGGCATGCGTCCCGATCACAATGACTGGCTCATCGATGGCGGCGAAGCATACGATCGCGGCAGCGGCGGCAAATTTGACCTGATGCCTTCGCCCGACGCGCTCGCGGAGTTCCAGACGCTGAGCAGCAACTACAGCCCCGACTATGGCATTGCCTCCGGCGGCACCATCACCATGGTGGTCAAATCCGGTTCGAAGAACTACCACGGCGAATTGTGGGAGTTCGATCGCAACGACGCCTTCGATGCTGACAGTTATTTCGCCAAGCGCAGCGGCACCCCGACTCCCGAACTGCGGTTGAATATCTTCGGAGGAAACTTCGGCGGTCCGGCTTTCATTCCCGGTATCTATCCCAAGAGCAAAAGCCGGACGTTCTTCTTCGTGAATGAGGAGTGGCGCCGGTTCATCAACGGCGTCAATCCCAGCCCCGAAAACACCGTCCCCGCCTCGGACTTCCCAACGGCTGGTGCGGCGCTGGCCTACACGCCATTCAACGAACTCGCCCCATCCAGCCTGCCTTCGGGCATTTGCAATGCCGGAGTTGCTCCGCCCTGCGTACCCAAGACCAACGATCCGGCCAAGCTTGCCATCTACGCGCAGGATGGTCTTACGCCCGGCGGCCCGTTTCCAGGCAATGTCATCCCGGCCAACCTTCTTGATCCCAACGCGGTCCTGTTCATGGGCACCGGCAACATTCCCATGCCCAACACTGGTTCGGTCACCAATCCTCAATACATCGCATCCCCCAAGCAGCCCACGTATGTGCGTGAAGACGTGGTGCGCATCGATCACGATATCAACTCGAAAATGCACCTGATGGGTCACTGGATTCACGACCAGATGTCGCAGACCATCATCCCCACCATGTGGAGCGGCGACAGCTACGACACCGTCGGCGATGTCTTCCAGAATCCGTCCTGGTCCTCGGTCATTCAGCTCTCTCACACCATTACTCCCAACCTGCTGAATGAAGTCGGTCTCGATGTCAATGGAAACACCATCAACATCAATCCAACCTCTGCCGGCGGCGCGTCGTATGTTGAGCCCGCGGGATGGAACGCGGGAAGCTTCTTTACCGGCAACAACGCGCTCAATCGCCTGCCGCAGGTCGGCTTCGGCAGTCCTCTCGGTACCACGTGGACTGAAATCTACTGGCCGTGGCGCAACGCTTTCCTCGATTACCAGCTTCGCGACGACGTCACCTGGAACAAGGGAAAACACAGCTTCAAGTTCGGCTTCTCCTACATGCGCGTTGACAAGAACCAGCAACTGCAGGCAGACACGCAGGGCGACTACTCCTTCGGCACAGACTTTTCCGGAGATTCGTATCTGAACTTCCTGCTCGGATTTGCCGACAGCTATCAGCAGTTGCAGACCCTCAATACCGCGCACTGGCTCAACAACACCTACTCCTTCTACGGGCTCGACAACTGGCACATCGCTCCGCGCCTGACTTTGAATATCGGACTGCGCTGGGACTTCATGCCCCATGTGTACGAGAAAAACAACGAGGTCGCCAATTTCGTTCCCGCAGACTACAGTCCCGCTGCGGCAGCGGTTCTCGATCCGTCCAGCGGTTCGATTTGCACTTCCATCACGGGGACATGCCCGGCCGTCAGTCCCGGTCTTACCACCTATAACGGAGGTACGTTCTATCTGAATGGAATTGAACTCGCCGGACAGAATGGGTTCCCGCGCGGTATCGTGCAAAACGACTTCAAGACAGCGCAGCCTCGTGTGGGATTTGCATGGGATGTGTTCGGAACTGGCAAAACCGTTTTGCGCGCCGGCGCCGGTATGTTCTATGAGCGTATCCAGGGCAACGATATCTATGGCGCTGCCACCAACCCGCCTTTCGCCTATCACCCATCGGCGAATAGCGTCTACTTCTCCAGTCCCACCACCAGCGCGATCACCGGGGGCACTGCGACGACACCGACCTTCCCGGCCGGCATGCAGGACCTCAGCTATTACTATCCTGACCCGGCAACTGCGCAATTCAGCCTGGGTCTACAACAGCAGCTTGCGCCCGCGGTTGTTTTTGTTCTGCAGTACGTAGGCTCAGCTGGTTGGAACCAGTCGGATGAACGCAACATCAACACGCTGCCGCTCGGAGATATCACCGATCGTCAAGCCGTTGCTTCCGGCGCCAATGCCAACCTATACCGCCAGTTCCTCGGCTATTCCAACATCACGCAGATCGAAAGCGCGACCAACCAGAATTACAACTCGCTGCAAACCAGTCTGCGCTGGCAGAATCGCCACAACCTTACCATGCAGTTCTCCTATACCTGGTCGCACGAGATCGACATCCAGAGCGGCGACCTCGGCTCCACCAACATCTCTGGATCGGGCGGTGTGGTTTCCGACCCATTCGATCTCAAATACGATCGTGGCGCCGGTGTACTCGACCGGCGTCACATTTTCAACGCCAACTACGACTACAGGCTTCCGTTCTGGCTGCACGGCGGCAATTTCCTTGAGCATGGTGTTCTCGGCGGATGGGAAGTCTCGGGCGTTACCACGGCTGAATCGGGATCGCCGATCAACGTCACCTATTCGCCCGATACCCTGGGTCTCGGAGGCGACACCGTCAACCGTCCGGATGTCAGTGGCAACCCGCGCAGCGGAGCAAAGACCGTCTCGCAATGGTTCAATACCGGCGCCTTTTCCGCTCCGGTTGCACCATGGAACGGCGGCCTGAACGAGGGCTTCGGCACAGCGCGTAAAGACAGCGTCGTTGGTCCCGGCCTCTTCAACTGGAATCTTGCGATGTTCAAGAGCATCCCCTTCTCCGGCAAGGAGAATCCGCATCTCGAACTACGTGTAGAAACCTTCAACACCTTCAACCACACCCAATTCAATGGCGTTGACACCGGCTTCACCGATGGCAACTTCGGCCAGGTCACCAGCACCTATGATCCCCGCGAAATCCAGTTCGGCGGCAAGATCGTTTTCTAAAAAATGCAGGCTCTCCAAATTCTTTGGGTGCCCCATCCTTGCGGCGCTTTTTGCCGCAAGGGGGGAGCCTCCAACTCCAATAAACCGGAAAACGAAAAGGGCGCGGTTGCCAATCAGGCCACCGCACCCTTTTTGTTATCACGAATAAGAGGACGTCAGACCCTCACGGGATCCCCACAATCTTGTGTGTCTGCAGGCTCAACCTCCAGCGGGGATGTGCCAGGCAATACTGCACCGCCAGATCGGTATTTGCTGCCCGGTCAGGTCCATCCATCGGCTGCAGAAAAAAATGGCGGAACTCGAACTTCTCGAACTCCGGTGGCATCGCGCCCACCTGGGGAAACACCAGCTTCAATTCGTCGCCTGTCGTCTGTACCAGCCGCGCGCCCGCCTTCGGACTCACGCATATCCAGTCAATCCCGGCCGGCGCTGCGACCGTTCCATTCGTCTCCACCGCGATCTCAAAATCGCGCTCGTGCAGCGCATCGATCAGTACGCGGTCCAGTTGCAGCAACGGCTCCCCTCCTGTGCACACAACGAATCGCTCTCCCTCCGCTCCGCGCACTGGCCAGGTTGCCGCAATCGCCTCGGCCAGATCGCCGGCAGTCTCAAAACGCCCTCCGCCCTCGCCATCCACGCCCACAAATTGCGTATCGCAAAAACGGCAGATCGCCGACGCACGATCACTCTCCCGCCCCGACCATAAGTTGCATCCCGCAAACCGGCAAAACACCGCCGCGCGACCCGCCTGCGCACCTTCGCCCTGCAGTGTATAGAAAATCTCTTTGACCGCGTAGCTCATCGATTCGCCTGCACATCCGGATAGAGCAATGGATCGTCAATCCCATTTTCGGTGAATCCTTTTCTTCGCAGGAAACACGAGTCGCATTGTCCGCACGGTCTTCCATCCGCTGCAGGATCGTAGCAACTGCTGGTCAGGCTGTAATCCACGCCGAGTTTCAGGCCTGCCTTGATGATCTGCGCCTTTGTCATCTGCATCACGGGCGCATGAATCTGGAGTTTCAGCCGGCCTTCCACACCCGCCTTTGTCGCCAGGTTTGCCATCGACTCAAACGCATGAATGAACTCGGGCCGGCAATCGGGATAGCCGCTGTAATCCAGGGCATTCACCCCGATAAATACATCGCTCGCTCCCAACACCTCGGCCCAGGCCAGCGCAAATGAAAGAAAGATTGTGTTCCGTGCCGGCACATACGTTACAGGAATGCCATGCTCCATCTCCGCGCTGTCCCGCCCCTTCGGCACGTCAATATCGTCCGTCAGCGCCGATCCGCCAAACACCCGCAGATCAATCTTCGCCACTCGATGTTGCGCCACCCCCAGCGACGCTGCCACCCGCTCGGCCGCTTCAAGCTCAAAACTGTGCCGCTGGCCGTACGCAAATGAAAGTGCATGCACCTTGAAGCCTTCGCTCCGTGCGATTGCCGCCACGGTCGCCGAGTCAAGGCCGCCGCTCAACAGTACCACCGCTATTTTTTTCGGATCAAAAGAACACATTTCCATTGATGTTAATGCGAGAGCTGCATCAAACTGAAATGCAGCGGACGATTCCGAGAGCCGTTCTTCCCCTTTCACTCTCCTTCCTGTTCACCCGCTTGGTTTTGGGGCTCGTTCCCGGCTCCGAAAAAAAGTTTGCGCCATCAACCCGGAGGTCAACGCATGCGCAAGTGGAGTGTTGCCGTCGCGTCGACGGTTCTCGCCGTTCCATCGTTCTTCGTTACATCGATGTTCCTTCAGGCGCAGCAGAATGCCTTGTCGCCCGGCGAGGCCACCAGCTCGCCTTCGGCCTCCGTCGCGCCGGTCGCTTCAACACCAACCTTCAAACGATCCTCGCCGAATAATCTTGCGGTCTCCACTGCGACTCCCAACAAGGCTACCCCGACGCAAAGCGAGTTCGCCGTGGAGGCTCTCCCGTCCATCCTCGCGCATTATCGAAAAGAAGGCGATCGTTCGTCCGAAGCGCACACTCTTTCCGCTCTTGCAGGCTCCTACACTGCGCTCCGCCAGCTACAGAAAGCTGTCGAACTCTATCAATCGGCTCTTGTCATCTGGCGTGACCTGGGCGACACGAAGAACCAGGCATCCACGCTCGCGCACATCGGCGATGTTTATCGCGAATGGGGCTTTCACGATCAGGCAATTCACTTCTATCGCGACACTTTGAAGCTCTATCAAGGCAATTACAACAGGGCGGAACAGGCCGCTGTCTTGAACAACCTGGGTCTCACCTATTTCGTGCTTGGCGACAAGAAGAAGTGTCTTGCCTATCTCGCCCAGGCTGCTGCCTCTTATCATGCCCAGCGAGACCGGCGAGGGGAGGCGCTCACCCTCACAAATCTAGGGTCCGCCTACGGATTCCTGGTCAAAGACCCATACAAGGCGCTCGATTTCTTCCAGGATGCGATCACCCGGTTGGAATTGCTCAACGACCGCGCCTCTCAGGCAAACGCGCTCGACCTGATGGGAGAACTATGGCTGAAACTTCAAAAGCCGGAGTTGGCATCTCTCACCTTTCAGCATGCTCTCGCCATCTACGGTGCGCTCGGCGACACGCAGGGAGAAGAAACTGTTCGCCGGCATCTGACAAATATGATCCAGCCTGAGACCATCGCCTTGACACGCTAGGCCTTCGCCATACTCATCGGCGACAGATAAGTCCGAGCGGTGCCCCGAACCTTTAGAATGGTCCTTCGCGCAGCTTCGCCATGAAGATCTTTCTTACAGGCGCCACCGGGTTTGTCGGCCACCACGTCGCAAAGGTCCTCGCAGACGAAGGTGCAGACCTTCGCCTTCTCGTACGCAAATCCAGCAAACTCTCAAATCTCGAAGGCATCCAGGGCGAAACCGTCGTCGGCGATCTCGCAAAGCCGGATTCTTACGCTCCCGCGCTTCAGGGATGTGATGCCGTGATGCACGTCGCCGCCGACTATCGCCTGTGGATTCGCGACCCCGATACCATGTACCGTGCGAATGTCGACGGGACCCGAGACTTGCTCAAGCTTGCCCGCGAAGCTCGCATTCGCCGCGTCGTCTACACCTCGTCGGTTGCCACCATGGCCTTTCGGACAGATGGAATTGTCGTCAACGAAGACACGCCCGTCACCATTGCTGACATGGTGGGCCACTATAAACGATCCAAGTTTCTCGCCGAGCAGCAGGCCATCGCCGCTGCCCGGGATGGACAGCAGGTCATCATCCTCAACCCCACCACGCCGATTGGGCCCAACGATGCCAGGCCCACGCCGACAGGACGAATCTTTGTGGATTTCCTCAATCACAAATTCCCGGCCTATGTGGATACCGGGCTCAATCTCGTCGATGTGTCCGAGGTGGCGCGCACCCACGTCGCCGCCCTCAGGGTCGGCAAGCCGGGACGACGGTACATCCTCGGCGGCGAAAACCTCACCCTCAAACAGATCCTCGACAAAATGTCCGCCATCACCGGCATCCCCTCGCCAACCACGAAGATCCCGTTCGCAATCGCCGCCACGTACGCCTTCTTCGAAGAAATCATCACGGGAAAAATTCGCGGCAAGGAGCCGAGAGCCACGCTGGAAGAAGTTCGCATGGGCCGCAAGAAAATGTTCGCTTCCTCGGCCCGTGCCCAGCAGGAACTGGACTTTCGCATCATCCCCGTCTACCCTGCCATGCGCGCCGCCATAGAATGGTTCCGCGTCAACGGGTACGCGCCATGACCCGCGTCGCCATCATCGCCGCCATGCCCGACGAGCTCAAACCCCTGGTCCGCGGATGGCCCCACTCCACCCGCGGCACCGTCCACTTCTGGGCCCAGCGCACCGAAGAGGAAGAGTGGATAGCTGCCTGTGCCGGGGCGGGCCTCGACTCCGCCACCCGCGCCTTTGCCAGGATCGAAGATGGGGGCCCCATCGATCTCATCATCTCCATCGGCTGGGCGGGAGCCCTCACGCCCGACATCGTCGCCGGCAGCGCCCACAGCTGTGCCGGCGTGGTCGATGCCCGCACCGGCGAGCGCTTCCGATGTGAGGCGGGTGCCGGGCCTCTTTGGCTTGCTACCAGCCCCCGCGTCGCCGACGAACCAGAAAAACGCCGCCTCGCCACCACCTACAAAGCGTCCCTGGTCGACATGGAAGCAGCTGCCATCGCCCGCCTCGCTGCCATGCGCGGCATCCCCTTCTACGCAATCAAGGGCGTCAGCGACCCCCTGGACGCGAAGTTGCCTGATTTCAACCGATTTATCGACCAAAATGGCCAGTTTCTCACCCGGAAGTTTGTACTTTTTGCTCTCCTTCGGCCGTGGATATGGCCCGCACTCGTCCAAATGGGCGAAAATAGCAGAAAGGCTTCCCGGAATATTGCGGAACGGCTCCACCAACTCCTGAGCGAATGACGAATGAATGTCGAATGAGGTCACACCAAACCGGATGGCTACCCAAACCACCAACGCTGCAGGCCCCATCGCCCATCGAACCCCCACCACTATGCGCGCCGTAGTCTACCGCGGTATCAACGATATGCGCGTCGAGACGGTCCCGGTTCCCTCCATCGGTCCCGGCGAACTGCTGGTGAAAGTTGCCACCTGCGGAATCTGTGGCACCGACCTGAAAAAGATCCACACCGGCTCGCACTCCGCCCCCCGCATCTTTGGCCACGAAATGTCAGGCACCGTTGTGGCTGTCGGCAAAGGCGTAACCCGCTTCCAGGGTGGCGAGCGCGTCGTCGTCCACCACCACGTTCCCTGCGGCGAATGCTACTACTGCCGAAAGGGCACACCCGCTCAATGTCCCCTCTATAAAAAGGTTGGGGTTACGGCTGGCTTCGAACCGTCCGGCGGTGGTTTCGCGGAGTATATTCGTGTGATGGACTGGGTGGCCTCCAGTTGCGGCGTCGTACCCATCCCTGATGATGTCCCCTTTGAGCAGGCGGCCTTCGTAGAGCCCGTCAACACGGTGCTCAAAGGCGTAAAAATGCTCAACCTTGCTCCGGATGACACGGTCCTGGTGATCGGGCAGGGACCAATCGGCTTGATGCATGCCGTTCTCGCGAGCCGGACGGGCGCGCGCGTTCTCACATCCGACCTTTATTCCGAGCGCCATGCAATCGCCGCAAAATATGGCTTGAAAGATCCCATCCACGCGGGCAGCGAGAATGTCGTCGAACGCGTCTTTGCTGAGACAGATGGTCGCGGAGCTGATGCCGTCATCCTCGCCGTAGGAGGCAACGCGCTCATCCGGACAGCAATCGATGCGGCCCGTTGCGGCGGTAAAGTCATGCTGTTTGCCCAGACTCAACGTGGCGACGCAACTTTCGATCCCGGCGTGGTTTGTATGGATGAGAAGACCCTTATGGGGTCCTATTCGTCTTCGTTCAACATTCTCAATGAGGTCACCGACCTGGTATTCGGCGCTTACCGCAACGGATTCGACCTGACACAGCTCATTTCACATCGCTTTCCGCTCGAAGAAGCCGTTCCGGCGATCGAAGTCGCATCACACCCCAAGGCCGACTCGATGAAGATTATGATTGAGCCCGCTGCAGGTGCAGGAGCAAAGTAATGGATCGGACAGACCCGGTGCCGGACTTCCGCTCGCGCTGTTTCGCTGGTTCCTTCTCATCGATCGGGCCTCGTGAACGCGGCAGCTTCCAGACTGGGGAGGCGAGCCGGCATGCGCTTGGCTGCTCGAGGAGAAGTCGATGCCAGACCAGGTGAAACGCGGCCGCCCGACCGTCGAAGACGTCCTCCAGGTTGGCCGCAGTACCGTTGGCGATGTGCTCCAGATCGGCCGCAATACTGTCGAAGAAGTTCTCCATGTTGGCCGGAGCACCGTTGAAGAGGTCATACAGGTCGGCCGCAATACCGTCGAGTCCGCGCGCCAGTTGCGCCAGGGAACGATGCAGGCCGCCGTCCTGCACGGCCGCCAGGACATTCGCATTGAAGACGTGCCCGTTCCCCGTGCGGCACCCGGCGAGTTGATTGTCCGCGTGGGTGCTGCCCTCACCTGTGGAACGGATCTCAAAGTCTTTCGCCGCGGATACCACGCCCGCATGATCGTTCCTCCAGCCCTCTTCGGCCACGAGCTGGCGGGAATCGTCCACGAGGTAGGGGAAGGAGTGGAGGGTTACCCCAATGGCAGCCGTGTGGTGGCCCTGAACTCGGCTCCCTGCGGTCAATGCTATTTCTGCCAGCATGGGCAGGAAAATCTCTGCGACGACCTGCTCTTCAACAATGGCGCCTATGCCGAATTCATTCGCGTCCCGGCCCGCATCGTCGCTAAAAACACCCTGCACATCCCTGATCACGTCCCCCTTGAGCATGCCGCGCTCACTGAGCCGCTGGCCTGTGCCGTGCATGGATTCGAAGACTCGCGCCCCTATCCCGGAGCAACGGTGGCCATCATCGGCGGTGGCCCGCTCGGCCTCATGATGTTGCACGTCGCCGCGCTTGCCGGATGCGAAGTCATTGCCATCGTCAAGCACGATGGCCAGGTGGAAGCTGCGCGCCAGCTCGGCGCCGCGCACGTTGTCCAGACCGGCAGCATCCGCAAAGCAATCCGCGAAACCCGCGCTCTTACGCCCAAAGATCGCGGCGTCGACATTGCCATTGAGGCCGTTGGCGTTCCCGAGGCCTGGGAAGAAGCCGTGGAGATGGTGCGCAAAGGCGGCACCGTCAACTTCTTCGGCGGATGCGCCGTCGGCACGCACGTCTCGCTCGACACCAACCGCATTCACTACAGCGACATCACCCTGCGTGCCACTTTCCACCACACGCCGGCCATGTGCCGCAAAGCGCTTGATCTGATTGCCAGCGGCCGTTTCCAGGCAGGAGCCTTCATCACCGGCCGCGCTCACCTCTACGAACTCAATCGCGTCTTTCAGAAGCTGATGAACCGCTCCAGCGAAATCAAAACCGCGATTGTGCCATGAGCAGATAGGCTGCGTCAGGCACGACTTTAGGAGTGCCGTAAAAAGAAGAACGACTTTAGCCGTGCCGTAACGAACCTGGAAGATAGCCGGGCTTTAGCCCCTGAGGGAATTGTGACAGTGTCGCCGCGAGCAGCCGAAGAATCAGATCAAGATGTCCTTCTCGCCCTCGGCTGGTCCGCCCTCCCCGCCAGCTACCGCATTCCCGACAAAGCCCCAACCCTGGCCGAAGCCCGCGCCTGGTGCAAACACCTCGCCGAAGCCCACTACGAGAACTTCCACGTCGCTACTTGGTTTCTGCCCGAACGCCTGCGCCCCCACTTCCACGCCATCTACGCCTACTGCCGCGTCTCCGACGATCTGGGCGACGAAGTCGGCAACACCCAGCAGTCGTTAGCCCTTCTCGATCTCTGGGGTCGTGAACTCGACGCCTGCTACGAAGGCCGTGCGCGCCATCCCGTCTTCGTCGCACTTGCTGAAACTATCCACGCCTGCAACATTCCCAAAGATCCGTTCGCTGACCTGCTCGCCGCCTTCCGCCAGGACCAGGTCGTCACCCGCTACGGGACCATGCAGGATGTTCTCGGCTATTGCCGTTACTCCGCCAATCCCGTAGGCCGTCTCGTCCTCTACACCTGCGGCTACACTGACGAGGAACGCTTCCGCCTGTCGGATGCAACATGTTCAGCACTTCAACTCGCCAACTTCTGGCAAGACGTCAAAGTCGACTTCGCCAAGAACCGCGTCTACATTCCCCAGGCTGACATGCAGCGCTTCGGCGTAACCGACACCACCATCCAGCAGGGAATCGCCACTCCTGAATTTCGCACCTTGCTGCAACACGAGGTCGCGTTCGCACGCAACCTGTTCCTCGAAGGCCTTCCGTTGATCGACATGGTCGATCGCGACCTTGCCGTCGATCTAGACCTCTTCAGCCGCGGCGGCCTCGAGATTCTCAACGCCATTGCTCATCGAGACTATGATGTGCTCAGCGCCCGCCCGGCCATCTCAAAGCGAACCAGGCTCCAACTTGCACTGCGCGCCGTGAGCGGAAAGTTTCTCCCGTTCCTGCGCCTCGGATCTGAACCAAAAGGGAAAGCGGCCAGAACTCAGTGATGACTCAAGCAATGTCGCAAGCAATCACACTGGATTCGGCGTACGCAACTTGCAGGGCCATCGCCAAACGGGAAGCCAAGAATTTCTACTACGCGTTTGTCGCCCTTCCTGAGCCTCGTCGCAACGCGATTTGTGCCATCTACGCCTTCATGCGCAAAGCCGACGATCTCTCCGATGACGAAACCGTTCCCCGCGAACAGCGCCGTGTGAATCTCGAACATTGGCAGGCCGACTGGCGCAGTGCCTCCCAAGCCGGAGCGACGCAAGACCCCGTCTTCATTGCCGTTCGCGACGCAATCCAGCGCTATTCCATCCCGATCTCACTTCTCGATGAACTCATCGCCGGTACTACCTCCGATCTGAAATCAAATCCCGGCGATGCACCCGACACCTATGCCACCTTCGCCGATCTCTACCAATACTGCTACCTCGTCGCTTCCGTTGTTGGCCTCGTCTGCATCCGCATCTTCGGCTATACCGATCCCGCCGCCGAGAAATTCGCTGAAGAAACCGGCGTAGCCTTTCAACTCACGAACATTCTTCGCGACGTTGCAGAAGACGCCGAGCGCGGCCGTGTCTATCTGCCTCTTGAAGACCTTGCAGCACACAGCGTAAGGCTCGACTCGCTCTTGCATCGAGCCAGGGGCACACCTCCATCCGCAAATGAGCGCGCCCTTCTGGCTGAAATCGGAGCGCGCGCAGACGCATACTACGCCTCCGCATTCAAGCTGATCCCTCTCATCGATCGCGAAAGTCGCCCAGCCATGTGGGTATTGGTAAAAATTTATCGTGGATTACTGAAACGAATCCGCCGCGCCGACTACGATGTTTTTTCGCGCCGCATCAGCGTCCCGACGTTCCAGAAATTAGAAATTCTCGCCGTAGGAATGGCCCGGGTCGCCATCGCTCGTCTGTCTCCATAGTGCTCAAAATCACCTCATCCGTGTCATCCTGAGCGGAGCAGCTTGGGGCCCCGGAGACGTAGTCTGTGGGGTAAGCGTAGCGAAGGATCAGCTTTCGCTCTCCGCAACTCGAAACGACCATTGAGGAACACTTGCACGCACCACCACAACATTCCGAACCCCACACCGTAACCGTCATCGGTGGCGGCGTCGCCGGCATGAGCGCCGCGTGCGCCCTCGCCCAGGCCGGCTATCGCGTGCAACTCGTCGAGCGCCGCGGCTACCTCGGCGGCCGCGCCTCCTCCTATCTGCATCCCGGCGTCAACGAAGTCATCGACAACTGCCAGCACGTGCTCTTCGGCTGCTGCACCAATCTCATCGGCTTTTACAAACGCATCGGCGTCCAGAAGAAAATCCACTGGACAACCGAGATGACCATGATCGAGCCCGGCGGCCGGCACTCCACACTCGGTCCGTCCTCATTGCCCGCTCCACTGCACGGATTGCCGAAATTACTCAGCGCGCGGGCATTCACCCTGGCGGACAAGATCGCGCTGGCACGCGGATTTCGCGCCATGATGCGCCCGATCCACGACGACCACGAGTCACTCTCGGCGTGGCTCATCCGTCACAAGCAAACTCCCGGCGCCATCGATCGTTTCTGGCGCCTCGTCATAGCCAGCGCTCTCAATGCCGACCTCGATGCCATCGCTGTTCCCTACGCTGCAAAGGTCATTCGCGAACTCTTCATGAACTCCGCCGAAGCCGGCGCCATGGGCATGAGTTCCGTTCCACTGAGCGAACTCTATGGATCGGCAAAAACATTCCTGGAAGAACACGGCTCAACCATTCACTGCAACACCAACGTCGAATCCGCAACGTGGGACGAAGAAATGTCTCAATGGACCATCAACACGCGAACCGGCTCTCTCGTCTCTGAATTCCTCGTGATCGCGCTGCCCTTTGAAGCCATGCAGAAACTTCTGCCACATCTTCCACCCGCGCCGCACGGTGAAGTACTCGCGCGCCAAATTGATTCCTTGACCCACTGGCCGATTTGTAGCGTGCATCTATGGTTCGATCGACAGATCACCGATCTGCCGCACGCCGTCCTGCTCGACCGCGAGATTCACTGGATGTACAACAAGAGCGTCCTGCAACCATGGCGCAAAAACCAGGGCAGTTATATCGAACTCGTCCAGTCCGCATCGCGGGCCTTCGCGGCCCGCGAACGCAACGAAGCGATTCAACAGGCACTGAGCGAGCTCGCCGAATTCTTCCCGCAAGTGAAAGAAGCCAAGCTCGAAAAAGCTGCGCTCATCAAGGAAGTCCGCGCCACCTTCGGCGTCCCTCCCGGCATCGACGCGGCGCGCCCCCATGTTGACTCGCCGTGGCCAAATCTCTATCTTGCCGGCGACTGGATCGCCACCGGTTGGCCCTCCACCATGGAGAGTGCCGCCCGTTCAGGTCACCAAGCCGCCGACGCTCTCTGCAGAGGCATCGGCGAACCGCGAGGAATCCTTGAACCGGATCTGGAACCTCGCGGGCTCATGCGGTTTGTAAAGACTAGCCAAGCTGAAAGCTGATAGCTGATAGCTGCGTTTCAGTGCGCCAGAAAATAAACCCCCACGCACACCAGCGCCGCCGCCGTCCAGCGTCGCCGGTCCACCTTCTCATGCAGAAACAGCTGCGCCGCAACCGTATTCAACACCAGCGTCAGCGAAGCTGCCGCCGGACCCACCAGACTCAGGTTCATATGGCTCAGCGCAAACAGCAGCGAGAAAAACGCCAGGGCCATAAAGAAGATGCCGCCCACGAACAGAGGTGATGTCACCACTGCCTTGATCGCGCCGCCCAGCCCACTCTTCGCGCGAATATCATCCAGGTCGCCCATCGACTTCATCGCCGCCGCCGTCAACACTTCGCCGGTAGACGATGTGATCACAATCGTCGCCATCATCGCAGCGGCCTTCCAGAACGACGCCTCCAGCAGTATGCCCGTGACCGTCATCGTCCCGCACCTTTTGCATCGACTTCTTCCGGCACGAGGGCTGTCGCCGCAGTTACCGGCGGAGTCGTATTCGCCGGCCCACGCGCGACAAATGCCACGCCGACCGTGATCATCACGATTCCCATCCAGCGCATCCACGAGATCTGTTCGCGTAGCCAGTAATGCGCCAGCAGCGCCAAAAAAACATTACCCAGCGCAGTCGCCGGCATCACGAAAGTCAGGTCCGCCCACGACAGTGCCGTCAGATAGCTGGCAAAATACCCGATCAGCAGCGCAATCCCCAGCGCGATCCACGGCGTAAACACGGCGCCAATCAACGACAGCGGGTGCGCCGCTGAGATTGGGGGAAGGCTCGTCATGCCGCGCGAAAGGGATGCGTCGCCCAGCGGCACGCTCACCGACACAAAAGCCAGAATCAGGTATTGATTGAAAGAGAGCCGATGATGAGCCATGCGTTCTGCCGCGTCATCCTTTCCTGCAAAGAAAAGGAGGCCTGACGCAGCGCGCCGCCCCCCTCCCCGATGTGACGTTTCATGCCCCTGAAAAGCTGAGCGCCCGCTACGCGCCCGCGTTCACCGGTGCGGTGGGTTTGGCAGGCTGGCTGCGTTTCTGCTTGACCGCCTTGTTGCGCTCTGCACGAAGCTTCATGAACGCCTTCGCCTCAACGTAAAGCCTCGGCACATCGCGGTTCACAATCGCTTTCCACACCACGCGGAACGCCGCCTTGGGACGGAAGTAGTATTCATCGTAGAAGCGGTGCACCATCTCCATCACATAATCGACTGGCAGACCGGGATACTCGATGTGCGCCATCTGGTGGCCGCCACCGTCTTCCATCTTCTCGTTCGTAATGAAGCCATTGGCCTTGGCGTAATCGTAAAACTCCGTTCCCGGATACGCATGCGCAATCGAAACCTGGATCGTCTCGCAGTCCAGCGTCTTGGCAAAGTTGATCGTGTTGCGGATCGACTCTTTCGTCTCGCCCGGCAGGCCAAGAATAAAGTCGCCGTGAATCACCAGGCCCAGGTCGTTGCAGTCCTTCGCAAACGCCCGCGCTCGTTCAACCGTCGCGCCCTTCTTGATGTTCTTCAAAATCTGCGGATCGCCAGATTCGAATCCCACGATCAGCAAACGGCACCCGGCATCCTTCATCGCCTTCAACGTGTCGCGATCCGTGGTTACGCGTGATGTGCAACTCCATGTAATCCCCAGAGGCCTGAGCTTTTCGCAAAGCTCGATGGTGCGACCCTTCTGAATGTTGAACGTGTCGTCGTCGAAGAAGAATTCCTTCACATGCGGGAAGTTCTCATGCGCCCACTTCAGCTCCGCCGCTACATCATCGGTCGACCGCTTCCGCCACGCATGTCCGCTCAACGTCTGCGGCCACAGGCAGAAGGTGCACTGCGCCGGACAGCCGCGCGTCGAATAAAGCGCGATGTACGGATGCAGCAGGAACGGCACGTTGTATTTCGTAACGTCCATGTCCCGCTTGTAAATCTTCGTCGCCCACGGCATTGCGTCCAGGTCTTCCACCTGCGGACGATCAGGATTGTGGATGATCTTTCCATCCTTCTTGTAGCTAATCCCGAGAATCTCGTTCAGCGGCTTGCCCTGTGCGAACTCCACTACCGAGAAGTCGAATTCTCGGCGGCAGATGAAATCCAGCACCGCGCACTCGTTCAAGGCGCGATCCGGATCCGTCGTTACCGGCGGTCCCACAAAGGCAATCCGAATCGACGGGTTCGCCGCCTTGATCGCTTCGGCCAGTCGCTGGTCGCCTTCCCAGCCGACCGTTGACGTGAACAGCACCAGGAACTCGTAGTCCTTGCAAATCTTGATCGTCTCGTCGGCCGAAACATGGTGCGGCGGCGCATCCAGCACGCGCGATCCCTCCAGCAAACCTGCCGGGTAGGTGAGCCACACGGGGTACCAGTACGACTCGATTTCGCGCGTTGCGGGCCAGCGCGAGCTTGCGCCTCCATCGAAATTCTCAAACGAAGGCGGGTTGAGGAAGAGTGTTTTCAAAGGCATAGGCATCCCTTCAATTCTAACATTTAGCGTGTTTTTACGTGGTCTATGAGTGTGTATTCAGGTGGTTACTTACCCTTCAATTCGTTGAGCCAGTCCGTCATATGACCCAGGGCGCGCAGCAGGCTCAGACGGGCTTTCGCCAGCTCAAAACCCGCATCCAGTGCATCCTCAGTCTTTTGCCGCGCATCGATCAGCGCCAGTTGCTCGGCCTTGGGGCTCGCCTGCGGCTGTGAACCCGGCCCACTTCCGGTCCCATTCCCAAACTGCAATTGCGCCATCACGGTCTTTAACTGGTCATCCGCGATCTGCTGCTTTAGACTCGCGATCTCCGCCTGGGTATCCAGCTCTGCGATGCTGCCGCTAAGGTCCGCAATTTCAAGATCATTCTGCTTCTCGGCCTGTTCCGCTTCCACCTTCGCCCGCAGAGCATCCGCGGCAGATTGCTTGGCCCGCGCGCGCCGCCCCATATCGAAAATTGGGATTTGTACCGAAACTCCAGAGGCCAGGTTGTTCGGCGGCAGGGGCTTGACGAAAAAGCTGCTCACGTCGTTCAAGAGATTGGTGTTGCGGTTGTATTGCATGAAGAAGCGCAGCTCAGGGAAATAACTGCTCTCTTCATCTCCCTTCGATTGAACGGTTTTCGATTGCGCAATCAACTGCGATGCATGAATTCCCTCGGTGATATGCGACGCTTCAAGACCATGCACCTGCGGAATCTCCGGAATGCTTGCGTGGTCTATCCGGATTGATCCCTCCGGCAGTCCAGTCAAAATCGCAATTTGCTTGTTCAGCACCGTTGCGCGCCCCTCAAGGTGAATCCGCTTCAACTTCATTTCGGCGACTGTCAATCTCGCCTGCAGCAATTCGCTCAGCGCATCAACGCCCGCTTCCGTACGCTGCTGTTCAATGTCCTCCAGTCGTCCTGCGAACTGCTCCTGCTCGCGAACGTCCTGCAGTTCCCGATTCACCGCGTCCAGTTCGATGTACGCGGTCGATGCGTCCAGCGCCACCTGTTCCCGCGCGTCTTTCAGCCTTGCAGTCGCCGCCCGCACACCCAGTCTCGCCGCATCGATATAACGCTTCTGCGGAATGCTGTATACCAGTGACTGCACGGTCGCGCTCCAGATGGACGGTGGTTGGCCCGTAAACCCAATTTCAGGAAAAACCGGCAGACCCGTGCCGACCGAGACCGAAGGAATTACGGCATCCTTGCTTTCAGAAAGCACCCCATTCGCCTTGCTCACGTCTGCCTGCGCCGCACGAACGCCCGTGCTGTTGCGCAGAGCCAGGTCTACCACCGTCGCCAACGACACCTGCGCACGTGCCGCTGGAGCAACACTAACCAGCACGGCTGCGAGCGCGGCCACAACTCCAACCCTGACCGTCGTCCTTCGCGGCTTCTCGGCCCTCGTTTTTTGTAGAGCATCCATCAAAATGTAAGCCCCAGTGCCGGCTTGTAATCGTGGGCAAGATTCAGTGCCGCCGTGCGCGCCTGCCAGGCGCCGTTCTTGTCGCCCAACTGTGCCTTCAGCTTTGCCAGCCGAGTAAAGGCAACAAACGCCGGCGCTTCCTCTGTTCGTGGATAGGTGGTGAGATATTCCTCCAGCATCTTGGCTGCAAGCGCCAGGTTCCGCTTGCTGCGCGCCAGCACTGAAGCGCCATTAAACAGCGCCACTCCGGCATGGTGGTCGCGCTGTGCTGCCCGGTATCCGATTTCGACCGTCTCTTCCATTTCGTCCCAGTGCTCGTGCTTGCGATAAAAGCTGGCGAGCGTCATCCACGCAAACGCCGGATGCTCGCTGGTCGCAGCCGCCTGCTTGAATTCGCGCTCTGCCGTGCCGTAATCCTTTTGGCTCTCGGCAATGCGCCCCAGCAGAATGTGCGCGCGAGCTTTGTCCACTTGTTCCAGCTTGGGTACGAGAGACTGTGCCTTGTCATTGCCGCCACCCACCACTCCCGGGGCCGAGGTGTAAAACTCTCCGAGATCGGTCAGCGCCTCACCATCGCGCGGATCGAGGTTTACTGCCTGTTCAAACTCCGATCGCGCTCGCTTCGCGAGGTTGAACGCGGAAAGAAACGAGGCCTTGTCAGCCTTCTCCCCGAGCGCCCTGCCCAGCCACAAATGATCCCTGGCGCTTTGGCCGTCGAGCTTGACTGCCTCGTCGCATTCGTTGGCGGCATCATCCCAGCGTTCCAGTGTGAAGTACACGCGGCAGCGCAGATTATGCGCCTCGGCACTGGAAGGCAGCACGTTCAATACCGAAAGCGCCTGGTCCGCTTCGCCTGCCTGCAGTGCGGCATCGGCCCGCGCAAGGCTATCCCTCTGGACCTCCGCCGATCCGTGCACGGCAAGGGCCGCCAGCAGCGCGATCTGGATAACCCTGTTCACCGGACTCTCTTGATCGGAACGCCCTCTTGCAGGGGCTGTCCTGTCGTGGTTCCAGTCGCCACCAGATCCCCGTCCTTCAGTCCGGAAACAATGGCAACCTGCGTAAGGTTAATCGCGCCGGTTACGACATAGGTCTTTTTCAACTCGTCGCCATCGATCTCGTAGACATACGTCTTGCCGTTCTCTGATCGCAGCGCCTCTCTCGGAATGCTCAGTGCATTTGCCTGGCTCGAGGTAGTATCCGTGACCGTGACGTGCGTTTCGGGCAGCAGTTGACCGTCCGCGTCATCGATGTGGATCAGAACCTCGCCCACGTTGCGCGTTCCGTAGTTGATGATCGTGATCGGCACTCGTTCAATATGGCCGTGCCACACGATGCCCGGTTTTGCATCCCACTTGATCAGGATCGGCTGGCCCACGGCGAGCTTTCCAATTTCCGGCTCATCAAAATACGCCCGCACGCGTTCCTGGCGAAGGTCAGCCATCTGCAGCAGCAGTTTGCCCTGTTCTACGTATTCCGTTGCACTTACATCGACGCTGTAAATGGTGCCGGCGGACGGCGCACGCACCGAAGTCTGCGCCACGATCTGCTCCGCCGCCGCTCGGTTGGCCTCGGCATCTGTCAGCGCCGCCTGGGCGCGCGCAAGATCGGCAGGGGAGTAGCGACTCTGCGAGCCTTGTTCTGCGGCATGCAGGTTAGCTTCAGCCGTGGCCAGCCTCTCCCGTCCCGCAGATACTTCACTCGGGGAGGCAGCGCCTGTGGAACTCAGTTTGGTCAGAGCGTCGAGATCGTTTTGCGCCTGGGTCAATTCCAGCTTGTCGCGCGTAATCTCCGCCGCCGATGCTTGCCGCTGTTCCAACGTGCCGTTTTGGCTTGTAGCTTCCAGGGCCGCCTGGGCCGACTTTACGGCGCTGTCGGCACCGGCCAGTTTGGCCCGCGCGTCAATGTCATCCAACGTCATCAGCAGCTTGCCGGCCGGAACCGTATCTCCCGGCTGAACATAGACCGCCTTCACAACTGCCCCGATCGGCGCATGAATCTCGATGGGATGAATCGGTTCAACCCGTCCGTTGGTGCTGATCGTGCTTGCCAGCGGCTCTTGGGAAACCTCCGCGGCACGCACTGAGAGCCGGTCCCGCGTTAGAGACCGAGCGACAAAATACACCAGAATCAGCACGACGACCGCACCCATCCAAAGCCATTTGCGGTCCAGTTGCTTTCTTTCCATTACCATGCCGGCGACCTAGGCCAGTATATAAGACTCATCGCAAGCCCTTAAGAAGCAGAAATTTGCATGAATACGATGTGGAAACTTGCATGACGGAGTGTTCATATTGGTTCCCCTTACAATAGGAATATGTCTCAGGAGCCTCGCTATACCGACGATCACGCCAAGGCCGGACTCGATTTCAAGTTTCCGGAGATCGAGACCTGGCAGAACCAGTTTCCCGGCTACGAAATCGTTATCGACGACCCTGAATTGACCTCCGTCTGCCCCAAGACCGGCCTGCCCGATTTCGGCTCGCTCTCCATTCGCTACATGCCCCGCGGCCGCTGTCTTGAACTCAAATCGCTCAAGGAATACCTCTTCAGCTATCGCAACCTGGGCATCTTCCAGGAAAACATCGTCAACCAGGTTCTCGAAGATGTAGCGAAAGCCTGCGATCCCGTCTGGGCAGTAGTGCGTGGTGAATTCCGCCCCCGCGGCGGCATCGCAACAACAGTAGAAGCCCGCTGGCCCCGCCCCAGAGAGTGAAGTCAGCCCCGCGCAGACGCGAAGACGTTACCGATTAGCAGTCATTATGTAGTGACCGTCTCCTGCGCTTGTGCTCTGGACTGACGTTCATAAACAAACTCAGCCTAACCCAGGACTAGCGCAGCGGGCCGATCACTACATTCATGACTACGACTTGAATTGGTCTGGTCGCATCTTGCGCTACTCCGTGCGCAGGACCCGCATCGGCGACAGCGATGCCGCGCGCCTTGCAGGCAGAAAGCAGGCCAGCACAGCGGCCGCCAGCAGCACCGCGGCGACTGAGAGGAAGGCGGCGAAGTCGAGTGCCTGCACGCCGAACAGAAGACTCTGCATGGCGCGGCCAATGAAATAGGAACCGATCAGGCCAAGTCCCAGTCCTATGGCGGCGAGGACCACTCCGTCGCGAATCACAAGGCCGACGACTCGTTCGCGCGTGGCGCCAAGAGCCATGCGGAGCGCAATCTCGTGCGCGCGCTGCGCCACTGAAAACGACATAACGCCGTAGATGCCAAGCGTCGCGAGGAATAGCGCGACAGCCGCGAAACTGGTGAAGAGGATAAGCGTAAATCGCTGGTCGGCCATGGATTCGTCGACGACATCATCGAGAGTCTTTGGCTCGGCCAGGGCAACACTGGAATCAACCTGGTGCACTGCGGCAGAGATGCTGTTGAGCATGGTAGCGGGGTTCTCTGCCGTGCGCACGGCAAAGCCCGCCTGCGGCCACGGGATCTGGTAGAACGGGATCAGCATCTCCGGGTTCTCGTCGCGCTGATCCGCGGTGTGCACGTTGTGGTAGGTCCCGACGATCAGCCATGGTTGATACCCGCCCAGCTTGGTGAGACCCGGAATCAGCTCTTCCACCAGCACGCGCTCATGGAACGGATCCTTCCCCTTCAAGTATTTGTGCACGAAGTCCTGGTTGACCATCGCCACTTTGACTGTCGATGCCGTATCCTGATCGGTGAAACTGCGTCCTGAGATGACCTGGATTCCGAAGGCGTTGAAATAGTCCGGTGTCACCATGCCGAAGCGGGTGCCCGGCCGCTGCGACGGATCGGCGTAGGTCTGACCGCCTTCGAGCATGAACGGCATGCCAAAGCCCGCCCCGTACGGCGGTTGACCGGTCATTGCAGCGGTGTGCTCCACACCGGGAACAGCGGCGATGTGGGCGAGAATGTCGCGGTAATAGGCTGAGATGATTTGAGGATCCTTCGAGCGCGTTTCAGGAACCGGCAGAAAGAAGGTGAGTACGTGGTCTGTCTTGATGCTGAGATCGACATGGGCGAGATTCCAGAAACTGTGGATAGTGAGGCCAGCGCCGGCGAGCAGGGCAAGCGCAAGCGCGAACTCGCCGATGACGAGGATGCGTCGCAGGAAATGTTTGCCGGCGCTGGTGCCCGCGCGTCCGCCTTCCTTGAGCACCTCAGCGGGATCGACGCGCGACGCATACCACGCGGGAGCGGAACCAGCTAGAAGTCCAGCCAAAGTGGTCGCGATGAGGGTGAACAGCAGGATGGGAATATTTAGGCGCAGGTCGGCCTCGCTCGGCAGAGTATTGCGCGGCATGGCGGCGATGAGGCCCTGCAGCATGGCGTACCCCATGCCGACTCCCAGGGCTCCGCCCGCCAGAGCGAGGATCAGGCTTTCCGTAAGCAACTGGGCGAAGATGGTGCGGCGTCCGGCACCGAGTGCGCCACGAACCGCCAGTTCCTTTTGCCGTGCCATGCCGCGCGCCAGCAGCAGATTGGCGACATTGACGCAGGCGATCAGCAGCACGAACCCAACCGCTCCCAGGAGCAACCAGAGCATCTTGATGCGTTCTTTGGGAAGGAAATCGTTCTTAAGTCCCTCCACATAGGAACCCCACCCCGTATCGCTCTTGGGATACACCTGGGCGATGTGGGCAGTGACGGCATCCATGTTCTGCTGCGCCTGCTTGATGGTGACACCCGGCTTAAGACGACCCATGACGAGAAGCCAGTGGAAGTCGTGGTTGACTTGTTCCGGCTTGAAAACCAGGGGGACCGTGAGCTGAGCTTCCTGACGATCGAAGATGCCTGGCCGCTGCACACCGACGACGGTATAGGGGGCGCCATCCATCTGGAGAGTGGTGCCAACAATGTTCGGATTAGCGCCCAGCTTGAGCCACAACTTATGCGTGAGGATCACGACGTGATCCCGGCCCGCTACGCCCTCCTCCGGCAGAAAGTAGCGACCCATGAGCAGCGGCTCACCTATCATCTGAAGCATGCTGTACGTTTGTTGATTCCCATTGACGTATTCCGGTTTGTCCTTGGTGGCGAGATTGAAGCTGGCCCCGGTCCAGGCACAAAGATCCTGAAAAACAGTGTTCTGCTGCTTCCAGTCGAGAAAGTCGCCTGCGGCAACTCCGTTGTGATAGGTCTGTATCTTCGACCAGACCATCACTAACCGGTCCGGTTCCGGATAGGGCAGCGGAGCCAGGAGCGTCGCGTAATCGACCGTAAAAATAGCGGTATTGGCGCCAATGCCGATGGCCAACGTCAGCAGAACTGTGAGGGTCAGCCCAGGATTGCGGGCCAGCATGCGGAGGCTGAACCGGATGTTCTGAAGAAGAGTTTGCATCGCTATCTCCTCTAGGGGTCTACATCCACTGAGTTCGTTCGACGGATCTGGCTCGGTTCAGTCCCTGACGGCATGACGGGTGGCTGTTTCAGAAGGGAACTCGACTCTCGTTCGACACTCAGATGTGCAACTTGATTGCCAAACTCTCATGCGCAAAAGCTTGGATATGGTGAACTCGTCCGGGATCTCCACGATCGGTACTGTTCAGTTATGAACGGCGTTGTCCGGGCGCGGACGGCAAAATTCAATTCACGATGAGCACGAATTGCTGTCCGGATTCGAACAGTAGAGTCGCCCGACGGACGGCAGTTCAGCTGACCATCCGCTGAAAGCCCTTCCTTTTCAGCCGGAGCATCGCGTCAACTCTGGCATGCCAAATGCATCTACTAGAACTCAGAAGCTGAGGGCGATACTCTCGTCCCGCAGGAGGTACCCGCTGCTCGCCGACCTGAAAAATGCATCGCGTCAACTGCGCCAGTCACCCGGTTTTGCCATCACCGCCATCCTCACTCTTGCGCTCGGTATTGGCGCCACGACGGCCATCTTCACGCTGGTTCATGCGGTGCTGCTGCGCTCGCTGCCGGTGCAGGATCCATCTACCCTGATTCGCGTGGGCGACAACGAGCAATGCTGCCAGAACGGCGGCCTGCCCGACTACGAAGAGCCCATCTATGACTGGTCGCTCTTTTCGTTTCGGCAGTATGAGCAGTTCCGCGACCACACTCCTGGCTTCTCCAGCCTTGCCGCCTTCGAGTCTTCCGATCACGAATTGGCGGTGCGGCGCGACGGTACCGGCCAGCCCGCACAGCCGTGGTATGGCGAATTCGTATCTGGAAATTCCTTTGCGACCCTTGGCCTCAGGCCGTACGCCGGTCGCCTTCTGCAACCTTCGGATGATGCCAAAGGTGCCACCCCTGTTGCTGTCCTCAGCTTTCAGGCCTGGGAGCAAAAACTCGGACGCGATCCCTCCGCCATCGGTTCCAGCTTCAACATCAACGGTCAGCCGGTCACCATTGTCGGTATCGCTCCGCCCGGTTTCTTCAGCGAACGTCTCAGTCCGACACCTCCGGCGCTCTGGCTTCCCATTCAGTTGCTGCCGGCGATCAGGCCTATCGATGGTTACCTGTTGGAGCGCGGCGGCCAGCAGTGGCTCAACCTCATCGGCCGCGTTGCCCCCGGCGCCAACGTGGCGGCCATTCAGGCGCAGATGCAGGTGGAGCTTCGCCAATTCCTTGAGAGCCCGGCGGGTGAAATTGTCGGTCCTGAGCGCGCCCTTATTCCCAGGCAATATCTCCGCCTCACTCCCGGCGGCGGCGGCGTGCAGCGCATGCAGGAGCAGTACAAAGATGATTTGCGCCTCCTCATGTGGATCGCGAGTTTCGTGCTCCTCATCGCATGCGCCAATCTGGCCAACCTGATGCTTGCACGCTCGGTGACCAGGCGCCAGCAGATCGCGGTACGCACCGCGCTTGGAGCTTCGCGCGGAAGGCTCGTCCAGAGCGCGCTCATCGAATGTCTCATACTTGCGATGCTTGGCGGTCTGGCCGGCGTTCTCGTCGCGTGGGGCGGAGCCAGGCTCATCATCCATCTCGCCTTCCAGCACGATCCCATTAGCATCAGCGCCACCCCTTCGCCCATCGTGATGGCCTTTGCCTTCGCCGCTTCGCTGCTTACCGGCCTGCTGTTCGGTGTAGCGCCGGCATGGATGGCTGCACACGCCGACCCGATCGAAGCCTTGCGCGGCGCCAATCGCTCAACAGGCCGCCACACTACCTTTGCGCAGAAAACGTTGGTCGTCACCCAGGCTGCTATCTCGGTGCTGTTGCTCTCTGCCGCCGGCTTCCTTATTCTCAGCCTGCAAAAACTGGAGCATCAGCATTTTGGTTTCGACCCCGCCCATCGCACGATTGTCGAATTCAACGCGCAGACAGCAGGCATCCAGCCCGACGATCTCGACAGTTTCTACCGGCGGCTCAACGCATCGCTCACGTCGATTCCCGGCGTCTCGCACGTCGCGTGGTCGGGATGGAGCCCGATGGACGGCAACAACCGCAGCGAAGATGTCTACATTCAAGGCGAGCCGGCCCCACCGCCCGGCTCCAACGTGAATCTGGCTTCGTGGGTTCTGGTAAGCCCTGACTACTTCACCACCATTGGCACAAAGCTGCTGGAAGGCCGCGCCTTCGCTGACCGCGACAACCGCAACTCCGCGAATGTCGCGATTGTGGATGAAGCCTTCGTCAGGAAATATCTCCACGGCCGTGATCCGATCGGCGTCCACTTCGGCGACTGGGACCAGGCGACTGCCGGCTTGTACACCATCGTAGGTGTTGTTGAAGATGCGCAGTACTGGTCTCCAACGGATGCGCAGGAGTTTGGCCATCCCATGTACTTCCTGCCTGCGTGGCAGTGGCCGCAATTACCGGCGAATACGCCGAAAGCCTCCCTGTATCAGCAGTTCCTCGTCTCCACCCATTACATGCGCTCGCTCGAGATCCAAACGCATGGCACCGTGCCGGACCTTGAACAACGCGTGAGCACAGCTCTGCAGCAGATCAATTCGAATCTCATGATTACCCGCTTTCAAAGCTTCAGCCGGCAGGTAGATCTCGGCTTCAGCCAACAGCAGATGATTGTGCAATTGACTTCACTCTTCGGATTGATTGCGCTGGCGCTGGCCGCCATCGGACTCTATGGCGTTACAGCGTACGCAGTCGCACAGCGCACCAGCGAGATCGGGATTCGCATGGCGCTCGGCGCCAACCGTGCTCATGTCGGGAGAATGGTGCTGCGCGGCGCCTTTCTGCAGGTTGGCCTCGGCTTGCTGATCGGTCTTCCTGCGGCCATAGGCGCAGGTCACCTGATGTCCGCTGAGCTCTTTGGCATCAAAGCATGGAGCCCGCTCGTCCTCGGAACAACAACAGCGCTGCTGGCCGGGGTCGCCCTTCTTGCGGCGCTGGTGCCGGCGCAACGTGCCGCGACCGTAGACCCGATGAAGGCCTTGCGCGGGGAATAAACGAAAGCGCTGCGCGGGAATAAACGTGCGCCCGGTTACCCTTCGTATCGTCCATGGGATACTCGAATCGGAAGGATCCCGTGGCGACACTCACAGCAACATCCCGCGCGCGCATCTCGCCCGCCCTCGCCACGCTCATCCTCCTCATTGCCCTCAACCTCCTCAACTACATCGATCGCTACATCCTCCCCGGCGAACTCTCGCTCGTTCAAAGTGAATTCCACGCCACGCGCGAGCAAATGGGCGCGCTTACTACCGCCATGTTCATCGTCTACATGCTGGCCGCGCCGCTCACCGGCTGGCTCGGTGACCGCTATCGCCGCAAGCCCCTCATCATTGCCGGCGCAGTTCTCTGGAGCCTCGCCACACTCAGCACTGCATGGGTGCACAGCTACTGGACGCTCTACTTCCGCCACGCCATCGTCGGCATCGGCGAAGCCTCCTTCGGCATCTTCGCCCCCGCCGTCATCGCCGACTTCTACCCCGAGCGCGATCGCAACCGCATCCTCTCCATCTTTTACACGGCGATTCCTGTCGGCGCTGCGCTCGGTTACATGGCCGGCGGACAGATGGGCACAATGTGGGGATGGCGACAGCCCTTCTTCATCTGCGCCATTCCCGGATTAGTTGTCGCTGCGCTCTATAGCGTCTTCGGCCGCGAGCCTGCACGCGGCGCCGAGGATCACATCCAGGCGACCCCCGACCGCGCCACCGTCGCCGGCCTCTTCCGCAATCCCGCCTTCCTCACTGCCACCTTTGGCCTCGCCATGCTGACCTTCGCCATGGGCGGCATCTCCAACTGGATTCCCGAATTTCTCCACAACCCCATCGGCCTCTCCGTAGCCAAAGCAAGTCAGCTCGCCGGAGCCAGCACCGTACTCGATGGCATCCTCGGCACCGCCATCGGCGGCTGGATCGCCCAGCGATGGCTTCGCACCAACCACCGCGCCCTCTACCTGCTCAGCTTCTGGAGCGTCGCCCTCACGCTGCCTTTCGGCATTCTTCTCTTCTTTGGCCCCAGCCGCTTCGCCGTCCCCGCGCTCTTCGCTGCGGAGTTTTTCCTTTTTCTCAACACCGGCCCGCTCAACACCGCCATCGTCAACTCGGTTTCCGCGCCCGTCCGCGCTACGGCAGTCTCGGTCAATCTCTTCTGCATCCACTTCTTCGGCGACACCTTCTCGCCTCAGATCATCGGCAAAATCGCCGATCGCGCCAGCCTCCGCATAGGCCTCGGCGCCACCCTCATCTTCCTCGTCCTCTCCTGCATCTTCCTGCTCATCGGCTCGCGCTTCGCACCGCGACTGGATGAAATCTCTGTCTAGTGATTGCCCACCGTGCGTGATACTGGCAGCATGACTCCCATCGAGGTGCTCCGGTTCACGTTGATCGTTCTTGCGTGGTTGATGGCCTTGAGCTGGCTGTTTCGCTCCATGATGGCCATCCGTGGAATGGCTTCGGTTCTTGACCTGACCGAACTCGATCAAAATGAATTTCCCTCGCTGCCGATGAGCCATGGCCCCGATGTCGCCGTGATCGTTCCCGCACGCGACGAGCAGAATTCAATTCAGTCCACCCTCGAATCGCTTCTCCACTCCCAGGGAGTTCGTGCGCAGATCATTGCCGTTGACGACCGTTCCGAGGATGGAACCGGCGAGCTTATGGATGCAGTGGCGTCAAAATCGAAGATCGGCGCAAACACCCTCGAGGTCATCCACAATCGCGATCTGCCCCCGGGATGGCTTGGAAAGCCGCACGCACTTGCCCTCGGCGTTGCGCGCGCACGAGCACCGTGGCTTCTCTTTACAGATGGAGACGTCACCTTCGCGCCTCGGGCCCTCGAACTCGCTCTGCGTGCCGCCACCAAATCGGGTGCGGATCATTTCGTGGTCGTGCCGACATTGACCTATGAAGGCGTTCTGGCAGCTGGAGTGCAAGGCTCGATTCAGGCGCTTGCCCAGTGGGCCGCGCGCATGTGGAAGGTTCAGGATCCTGAAGCCAAAGACTTCTTCGGGGTTGGCGGATTCAACCTGCTGCGCGCTGACGCTGTCGCCGCTTTCGGCGGCATGGAGCGATTGCGGATGGAGATCGTGGAAGACATATCGCTTGGCTGGCTGGTGAAGAAGGAATTGCGTCGGAAATCGATGATGGCACTCGGTCCCGGGCTAGCGAAAATCGCGTGGATGCAAGGACCATTCGGAATCGTACGTCTCCTCGAAAAGAATGCCTTCGCCGGCAATCGCTACAGCATCGGGATAACGATCGCATCATCCGTTCTCCTCATTCTGCAGGCCGCGGTTCCGCTCGCGGCTCTTGTGGCAGGACCTTGGGGAGTAGGCGCCTGCGTCACGCTCTATTGCAGCGTCGCCATCAGCTTTTACGCCAATCGCAAGCTGAACGGAATCTCACCCTTCCTCGCGATCCTGTATGCGCCAAGCGCATTGATCATGGCCTGGGCCTTTATGCGCTCGATGATTCTCACCATCAAGCGCGGCGGCGTAGCCTGGCGCGGCTCTCTCTATCCCCTGGCCGAACTCAAGCGGGCTATGATTCCCTGGCGCATTCGCTAGCGTTCAGCCCGCCCGGGTGCGGGCATCGACCCCACCAGATTGAAATTGCAAGTTGTCCGGGAACAACGCCTGGCTGATTGGGTTTTCGCAACGACACCGGGCAAGTCCTCGCAGAAGACGAAGAACGCCGTTTCACTGGCCGCCCTTTTCCGATACCGTTTGGGATACTTTGATAGACTCCCTCAATGCGAATTCTGGCGGCGTCTCTGATTGTGGCTGCGGTTTCGATTCTTTCTCTTGCTGCTCAGCAACCCGGCGACTCTACCGATCCTCCGGCAGGCGCGCGAGCTGTCTTGCAATCGAAAGGAGAAGGAGTCCAGATCTACGTATGCTCCCGTGCCCACGATCGATTCCAGTGGACCCTGAAAGCTCCCGATGCGAAGTTGTTGGACGCTTCCGGAAACATTATCGGAAGTCATTTTGCGGGCCCTACCTGGAAGCTTCTCGACGGCAGCCAGGTTCAGGGAGAGCTGATAGCCAGCAAGCCCTCACCTGATGCGAATTCTGTGGCGTGGCTATTATTGCGAGCCAAGAGTGGAACTGCCACGGGCAGCCTAGCCAATGTCGCATTCATCCGGCGCACGGAAACTCGCGGCGGTGTTGCTGCGGAATCAGAATGCCAAGACTCACAAGACGCTGGCAAAACCGTCCAGATCAAGTACACAGCCACCTACACGTTTTATGCGGTGCAATAAGCCTGGAGGGTTGCTGCCGAATACCGCCGAATCGGCTCACTTCGTCACCGGCTCCTGATCCCGCGTATTCATAAAGGCCCGATGTCCCCCATGCGGCCTGAGATTCGGATCGGCAACTGCCGGCTTAGCCTGATCGCCCGCAAATCCCCGCAGCAGCTTCGGATTCGGCTTGAACTTCGGCGGCCCGCCATAAAACTGCCGCGCATGGCTCAGCACCATCCCGCTGCGCCCGTGCATCGGCTGCACAATCCCGCGCACCTGCACATCTGCGTCGCGATATTTGCGCAGCTCGCCAACCTCCTCGCGATCCTCGCGCAGGCTGATGATCGTAAATCTGCATTGCTCATCGGAGGTCTCTGGCGGGCACACATCCAGAAACCGCGTCCCATCCGCCAGCTCCACCACGTCGTACACATGAACCTCGACGCACACGTCTTTATTGACCGCCTTCGTTGCTTCATCAACGGTTATGCAGGATTTGAGATGCGCGGCAAACAGGGAAGCAGAAGTGACGCAGCAAACAAACAGAATCCCCAGACGGCTAAAGCGCACGGCGAACCTTTCCGGGGAATTGATGACAATCTTTTCGCGAGAGGTGCCGCTACAAAAGTACCGGCGTCACAGCACCTCGCGGCCGCCTTACTGCTCGCCGAGCGTGAACAGAACAGAGGTCGATGTTTCCGCAACTGCGGGTTGGCCATTTAGGAGGTAAGGTTTGTATTTGTACTTTCGGACGGCGTCCAAAGCCGCCTTCCGAAGCATCTTCGGGCCAGAAATCACGATTGGACACAGAACTTCTCCGTGTGTGCCCAACTCGAAAAGCACAACTACGGTACCCGTGACATGCGCCGTCATCGGATAGTGCGGAATTACTGGATCGCTCTTTTGAATTAGGAAATTGTGGGCTAAGTTTGGCGAGAGTTTGATGTACAGCTTTCCCGCCACAAGGTTTTTACAGAAATCATTCTGTTGCGCATCAACACGACCGACAGTCGACAGGGCGAAAAGGATCGTGGCCACTAAAATCGACTTTCGAACAAGTGACTTCATCCAATCCTCGATCCGCCGGGAAATGAGATCCGCGTCGGTAAGCAAGGTCACTGACCACTGTTCACTGTCCACTGCCCACTGGGACCAGCTCCTCGCTCTTCGCCCCTAACCCATAATGGCTCTGCACGTAGTTATCCAGAATCGTCTTGAACTCCGCCACAATCGTGTCGCCGCGCAGCGTCGTATACAGTTTCCCATCCACGTACACCGGCGCCTTCGGTTCCTCAAACGTTCCCGGAAGGCTGATGCCAAGATTCGCATGCTTCGATTCGCCCGGCCCGTTCACTACGCATCCCATCACCGCCAGCTTCAGCTCTTCCACGCCGGGATACTTCTTCCGCCACTCCGGCATCGACGTGCGCAGATAGCTCTGAATCTGCTCTGCCAATTCCTGAAAATACGTGCTCGTCGTCCGCCCGCATCCAGGGCAGCTCGTCACCTGCGGCATAAAACTGCGAATCGAAAGCGACTGCAAGATCTGCTGCGCCGCCTGCACTTCCTCGGTGCGATCGCCGCCCGGCTTCGGCGTAAGGCTCACGCGAATCGTATCGCCAATCCCCGCCAGCAGCAGCGGAGCGAGCCCTGCCGTAGACGCGATCAGTCCCTTCGCCCCCATGCCCGCTTCCGTCAGCCCAAGGTGCAGTGCATAACTGCAGAGCGACGCGAGATTCGTATACACATCGATCAAATCGCGAACGCCGCTCACCTTTGCCGACAAAATAATCTGGTCAGGCCGCAATCCAAAATGCTCAGCAGCCTTGGCCGACTCCAGCGCGCTCACCACCATCGCTTCCATCATCACGTCGCGCGCGGGCAGGGGATCAGCCTTCTTGCTGTTCTCGTCCATCATCCGCGTCAACAAAGCTTGATCAAGTGACCCCCAGTTCACGCCGATCCGCACCGGCTTCTGGTTCTCAACCGCGCACTCCACCATTACCTGGAAATTGTCGTTGTCCTTCTTCCCAATCGACGCGTTGCCTGGATTGATCCGGTATTTCGCCAGTGCCTTGGCCGTCTCTGGATACTTCTTCAGCAGCAGATGCCCGTTGTAGTGAAAATCTCCCACAATCGGTACCCGGATGCCGCGCTTGTCCAGTCCCTCCACAATCGCGGGAACCGCCGCCGCGGCTTCCTCATTGTTCACCGTAACGCGCACAATCTCCGAGCCGGCCATGGCGAGCGCTGTAACCTGCTCAATGGTCCCCGCGACATCGGCGGTATCCGTGTTGGTCATCGACTGCACCACCACCGGAACCTCCCAGCCAACGCGAACATTGCCAATCTTGACTGTGGGTGTCTTCCTGCGCTGAATCTCTGGCATAGCGACCTCTTCTTCTCCAGTTTACCTGCTTGCAGACTCACCTAAATATGCCTAACCCGCGCTGGAACCATCCCGTGGAACCCGGTCCCTTCCGCAGGCCCGCAAACAATTTCAAATCAGGACCTTCCCGCCGATCTTGCCCGATTCTTCAAATCTCGCGCGTGCCCAGACTCTCGCTTGGACTCGACGCCAGCGGATACAATGCTTCCATGTTGTCCTTGTCTTCCATTCGCTCTCGCGCCATCGCCGTCGCCCTTGTGGCCGTCTCTGGTATCAGCCTCTCAGCGCAGGATTCGTCCCACCGCGGCCGCAAGTACAAACCGCCGCCGCCAACCTCGCGCATTGAGGTCACGGTCCTTCGCGATGTCGACTCCAAGCCTATTGAGAACGCCTCGGTCATCTTCCAGCTCCTTGGAGACAAAGGCAACATGGAACTCAAGACCAACGAGGACGGCAAGTCGGTCATCGATGTTCTTCCCACCGGTTCAACCATGGTGCTCCAGATCATTGCCAAGGGCTATCAGACTTACGGCAAGCAATACAAGATCGACAAGTCCAATATGGCCTTCGGCATTCGCCTCAAGCGGCCCGGAGAGCAGTACTCCATCTACAAAAACCACGATCAGGCCGCGGAGAAGAACGATAAAAAGGATGATCCCGACGCGTCGAAGCACAAACCCGGGGATTCCGACAGCCAGTCGAGCAATCCGCCATCGAAGCCCGAGTAATTTCCCAGCCCGGAACGGCAACTAAACCCGTGCGAGCCCTGCCATGACCAGCCATACCCTCCTCGGAAAAACGGCGCTGGTCACGGGCGGTGCAAGGCGCATCGGCCGTGCCATTGCGCTTGAGCTGGCAGCTGCCGGGGCTGACATCACTATCACCTTTCGCCATTCCAAAACAGAGGCCGAAGAAACCCTTCAACTCATCCACCAGCTGGGCAGGCAGGCCATCGCCCTTGAATGCGACGTGCGTTCCGAGATGTCCGTGCGCGCCGCCGTCGCCAACTCCATCAACTTCCACAACCATCTTGATGTGCTGGTCAACAACGCGGCCATCTATGAGTCAGTCCCGCTCGACCAGATAAGCCTCGAGCAATGGGATGCTGTCTTTGAAACCAACGCCCGCGGCCCGTTTCTGGTCGCACGCGAGGCCCTGCCTTATTTGCGCAACTCAAATGGCCGCATCGTTAACATCGGCTCGCTCGGCGGCCTGCGTGCGTGGCCCGGCCACGCACACTACTGCGCATCCAAGGCTGCGCTCCACATGCTGACCGAGGCCATGGCCAAGGCTTTTGCGCCTGAGGTTGCCGTCAATTGTGTTGCTCCGGGGTGGATTGAATTCGACGAAGACAAGGGACAGCCTGTTACTGGGCGATTCGCCGCCAAAACACCCATGCAGCGCAACGGCGCCGCAAAGGACGTGGCTGAAGCCGTAGCCTTCTTCGCGTCCACCGGCAACTTCATCACTGGCCAGGTTCTCACCGTCGACGGCGGCCTCGGCCTCTGATCTGCCCGCCTTGGAGAAGAAAGATCTTCACCGCGAAAACAATCGCTTCCAGAATCCTTTGCCGTTTCCCTTCGTCGATGCGGTCCCATTCCCGTTCCGTTGACGGCCCCGCGGTTCAGGCTGCGCCTTGAAATCCAGCGGCACGCCCTCCCAAAGCCCGACCGGCTCCGGCTGTACCGGCCACTTCGCACCTTCTATTGCCACACCCGGATTCGCGACATACAGACGGTGCGCCGTCTCTTCACCCGCCTTTGCGGCCACGTAGTCGTAGCCTTTCTTCAAGTGTGGCGGGCGCCACTCTGGATGATGCGCATCGCTCGACAGAAAATGAATCCAGTTGCGCTCCAGCAGAGCATCTGCAAACGCCTTTGCGTTGCGGCCGAAGCGGCCATATAACGACGCCGACGTCACCTGAACCAGGCAACCGTCGCGCATCCACTCGGCAAGCACCTCCGGGTCGCGCTGCAACACCGGGTTCCGCTCGGGATGGGTGATGATGAGCGTGTACCCCACGTTCCGCAGCCGGTTCAACGCGGTCGTCAGCTGATGCGGAATCAGCATGTCCGGAAATTCAACCAGCAGATAGCCTTTGCCATCGATTGAGTAGCGGAGAGGATTCTCAAGGGCGTCAGCAATGTTCTGCGCGTTCATGTGAAAGTCGCAGCCAAGGCTCAGCTTGATGGTGTTGCCAACCCGCTCGCGCAACTCTGCAAGGCGCTGCTCGTTCACCGCCGGCTGGTAGGGATAGCGCTCGCTGGCATGCGGCGTGCACACCATGTGCGTCACGCCCTCGCTGATCGCCATCCCGATCATTTCCACAGAAGTCTCGAGGTCGGGTGAACCATCGTCGACGCCGTAAATCAAGTGGGTGTGAATGTCGATCATAGGTCCCGGCTCTCTACATCCTTCGCCCGCTTCAATGCGTTGCCAGTGCTTCCAACATAGATGCGAAGATCTTCCACCCGTCTGCCGAGCCCAGCAGCTTTTCACTCGAGCGGTCCGGATGCGGCATCATTCCCAGCACGTTCCGGCCCTCATTCAGGATTCCTGCAATATTGCTCAGCGATCCATTGGGGTTCGCTGCCTGGGTAATCTCGCCTAGCGGCGTCGCATACCGAAACGCAATCCGGTCCTCCTCGTCCAGCCGCGCCAGCTCCTCGGGAGTGCAGAAGTAATTGCCCTCCATATGCCCAATGGGAATCTCCAGCACCTCGCCCTTCGTGAGCTGATTGGTAAATGGGCTGTTCGCCGTCTCCACGCGCAGATGCACCTGCCTGCAGATATATTTCAGCCCCGCATTCCGCATCAGCGCCCCGGGCAGCAAGCCAGCCTCCGTCAGTATCTGAAATCCGTTGCAGATCCCCAGCACCAGTCCGCCTCCGGCCGCAAACTTCTGCACCGCCTGCATCACCGGCGAAAAGCGCGCAATCGCCCCGGTGCGCAGATAGTCCCCGTATGCAAACCCGCCGGGAACCAGCACCGCATCCACACCTTTTAGATCCTCTGAGTCGTGCCAGAGCATCGTTACGGGTTGATGCGCAATCTCCGCAATCACGTTGTAGGTATCGTGATCGCAATTGGAACCCGGAAAGACGAGAACGCCGAATTTCATACTTCTAGCTTAACAGTCTGGCGGGGATGAGAATAAGGATGTTGTGAAGTCCCGGTTCGGGACAAATAGATAGTGCTCTCAGCTGTGCGCTCTGGACAGTTGTTTAAGTCTTTCGTGGCCGCACGAAGCTCTGGCGGCTTGGCTTTATTGATTTGTGATCAGCCCTAGAGTTTAACGGCCGGCAGCAGCTTTTCTGTTTGCAACACTTCGATGCACCGCAGAAGGCCATGATCGGAGGTGAGTATTGCGCAGTGTATTCTGGCAGCGATCGCGCAGATGAGCATGTCTACTGCGCCGCACTCGACCCCGTGATCCCGGCAGAGATTGAACAGACGTGCTGCGCTGACGTAATCGGCCGTGGTTATTTCTTCGTCGAGAAAAGGGACGAGCAGCTTTTCTGTTTTGACGAATTGCGGCCAGTCTCGGATTCCAGAGAGGATTTCCTGGCGGATGGGGCCGATGATGGCGACACGGCCGTCCCGAATGCTCTCCGACAGCAACATCAGCATCCGGCGTTCGTCCGGCTTCATGAGAGCTTTGTTCCTGCGCCGCAGCGAGAGCGACCAAACCGAAGTATCCACCAACACTTTCATTCTTCTCCGGTTTCGATTCGGTCAAGTTTCCGGATATTCCGGTGGTCGTATGTCGGGTCGAAATCGATAGTACCGAAGGCATCTAGAATCTTCAGCTGCTTGCGCCGCCGGATGTACTCCTCCAAGGCCGCGGTCACCGCTTCTTTTTTCGTAGCGTGCTTGCCGATACGCCGCGCTTCGTCAATGAGCTTGTCGTCGAGAGCCAGATTGGTCGGCATCAAGATTCTCCTATGTGTAGTATACCACACATAATGTTGTGTGAATAGCTGTGTCGTGATACCGCTTCGACCGTGCTGCAAATACTTGCAAATTGTACATAGGGATTGGGCCTCTGAGAGACTTTGGGATCTTCCCCCCCCACCACGGAAGGTCCCCCTTTCGTAGCATACTGAAAACCTCAGTACGTCAGCTGCAGTTGCAGCCCCTTCGCGTTATCGGGAGTCAGCGCGGTCACCCGATGATGTTCCGCATCAAAACTCGTCGAAATCGGCGCTGCACCCGGCTTGTCAAGTATTGTTACCGTTGCCCCCGAATACGGCTTGGCAACGCCATAAATCTCAATCGACAGCAGCTTCCAACAGGGCTGGAAACTGCCCTTGTGCGGAGCCACCGTCACAATCAGCCCCTGGGCGCTCAGCCGGCATGCGAACTGCTCGCGCAGAAAGTCGCCCTGTTTGAAGTCGTAGCTCACCCCGTCGTCCAGGTAGATCGATCCCTCGCAATCGGCCCCAAGCGTCGTCGGCGGATACACGCGCAGCGTCAACGGACCTTCCGGCTTCTCCTCTGTACTCTGGACCAGCGGCTGCTCCGGCACAATCGATCCCGCCCGCACAAAGACCGGCAGCGTTTCAAGGGTCCTGTGGATGTGAACCTCCGGTTGTGCAATCGCCGCATTATCAATCCCTTTGCGGCCAGAAGTTGGATCGATTCTTGAGCCTGTCCAGTAGTCGTACCAACTCGACGGCGGCAGCGCTACCTGGTAGTCGTCCAGCTCATCCGGATACGGACTCAGTGCCACCAGCAGGTCTGGCCCCACCATGAAGGCGTTGCCTGTGCTCAAGTCCAGCGGCCCACCATCCGCCTCCCCATGGGGGAATTCCAGAAAGAGCGGCCGCATGATCGGCAGCCCGGTCCGGCTCATCTCTTCGGCCGTTGTGTAGAAGTAGGGCATCAGCCGGTAGCGCTCCTCAATGTAGCGCCGCCGCAGACTGACGTCTTCCGCCGTCCCGTTCTCCCAGGGCTCTTGCGGAAGCGTCCCCACCGCCGTATGGTCGCGATCGATGGGATGAAACGCCGCCACTTCCAGCCACCGCGTCAGCAACTCTGGCTGCGGAGAACCCGCAAACCCGCCCACATCCGCGCCCGCCATCGCGAATCCGCTCAATCCCAGGTTCAGCAGTTGCGGCGTCGTCTGCCGCAGATGATCCCATGTCGCCGAGTTGTCCCCTGTCCACGTCACCGCATAACGATGCCCGCCCGCAAAGCTCGCTCGCGTCATCACAAACGGCCGCAGATTCGGTTCCAGCTTCAACAGCCCTTCAAACGTCCCACGCGAGTTCTGCATTCCGTAGATGTTGTGCACCTCGAGATGATTGGTGACGCGCTTGGCAAACCCCGGCTCATCGATCCGATGCTGCACATCGTCCGGCATCGTCTTCGACGGCACCAGAAAAATAGCCGGCTCATTCATGTCATTCCAGAACCCCGCCACCCCCTGCTTCACAAAATCTGCATACAGCGTTCCCCACCAGTCGCGCGAAACCTTCCGCGTAAAGTCCGGAAACACCGCCTTTCCCGGCCACACCACACCCTCATAAATCGTTCCATCGGGATTCTTGACGAAATGATCGCCGGCAATTCCTTCTTCAAAAGGATTGTACTTCGCCAGCGGCTGATCGGCGATATGCAGATCCGTGATCACCACTGTCCGCAGATGCTCGGCGCGCAGGTCCTTGATCATCTGCTCGAATGTGGGAAACCGCACCGGATCCACCGTGAACGGCCAATACTTGTATTGATAGTCGATGTCCAGCCAGATCACATCCGCTGGAATCCGCTCGCTCCGAAGGCTCGCCCCGATTCGCTCCACTTCAGCCTCGGGATAGTAGCTGTAGCGGGACTGCTGATAGCCCAGCGCCCACATGGGCGGCATCGGCGTTGTGCCCACAAGCCACGCCCACCGCTCCACCACGTCCTTTGGGTCGGGTCCGTAGAGAATATAGAAATCCAGCGGCCCGCCCTCTGACCCGAACGAGTACCCATCGCGATATTCCTTATTGAAGTCGAAGCTCGCCCGCCACGTGTTATCGAGATAGATCCCCGCGCACACGCCCTTGTTGAAGGTGATGAACCAGGGAATCGACTTGTAAATCGGGTCGGTCGACTGCTGCCAGCCAAACGCGTCCGTATTCCAATCTGTAAACGCCATGTTGCGCCGGTCCAGCGGTCCCGGCTTGTCGCCCAGGCCGAAATAATGTTCCTCCGCCGGCGACTTCATGTACACGCGAAAAGAAGCGCCGTGATACTCAATCGGCCTTCCCGGCAGATCCTGCGCAATCACGTGCCCGGCTTTGTCCGTGACGCTCAGTCCGAACGGATCCTTGTGCACCGATAGATGCAACTTCGCAGTCTTGAACCCCACCGCCGATCCATTCGACTCCGGAGTCACACTCACGCTCGCCGTACGCGACGAGGAAAGCACGGCCCACGAAGCGTCCTCGGGCAACTGCCCGGCAGGCCCCACCCGCACGCGAATCACATCATCCCGCAGCGCCGTGATCTGCATAACCGCCGCGCCCGAGCGTATCTCGATTCCATTGGAGAGCGCTCGTGACCCCGTCACGCGATCCAGCCTGACAAACGCAGCTCTCTGTTGCGCTCCAGCGCTAACCGTCATTTGAAATGTTGCGGCTAAGAACAGAACTGCAAAAACAGCAAAAGAGAAACCACTTCCTCGATACACTCTTCACCTCATCGGAACCAGAAAACGAACTGCTCGCACAGCTATTCTTCCAAAGAAACAACCTCGCAAAGGAGGAGTGAACAGTCGCCCCCTCTCTAACAGGGCATGACTTCAGTCGTGCGGTAAATCGCCAAAATGTGATGGGCTTTAGCCTCTGCTAACCCGCGTTTCGATCACAAAAAGCTGGGTGCCCCATTCATGCGCAGTCTTCTGGGCGCATGAGTGGGAAACCACGAACCTCGACCAACACACACTACCTCAAATCGGAAAACTCTGCCCCTTCAATCTCGACGCTCGACCCCGCGTCTCCGCTACAAACGCATCATCATCCGCAAATCCCGTCTTCATCGATCCAAGGTTGATCTCCACATTTGACAGTGCCCCCGTCAGGGCCGCCTGCGCCAACGCGATCGCGGTAGTCAGATCTGACGCCATATTCGGATTCGTCATCGGCTTCAGCGTCTCCGCAATCCGCGCAACCTCTGCGGACTTCTCCGCCACGCCCAGCGGGACGCTCGTGGCCTGCCGCAGCGCCGCATTCACTCCCACCCCGCCATCATCCGTCTCCCGTGCCGCGCGATACGCCTTCATCACCACGTTGTACGACTCGGCATCCGCATCGATCGCCGCCTTCAACTCTTCGCGCAACGTAGCCAGCCGCGCAATCGCCTCGCTCAGCTGCGCTTCGTATTGCACGTAGGCCTTCTTTCCCCGCGACATTGCAGCCACCATGTGCGCCAGTCCCGCCGCCATCGCACCGCTCGCCGCCGCCGCGCTGCCCCCACCCGGAGTCGCCGTCGGCGCAGCCAGTTGCTCAATGAACGGCTCAACACCAGCACGCAATCCGCCAACGGCCATCTTGCCGCCCATCACCGCAGCCAGCCGGTTTTCCAAAATCAGCGATGAATCAAAATTCTCCACCTGCAGAAACCACTCCGCCGCCTGCTCCAGGGCTGCCTTGGGAATCAACCCTACAATTTCGCTCGATACCGGCATCACGCCGTACCGAGCTGCCTCGCGCTTCACTGTCTCAAACACCCGTGCAATCGGTGTCTGCTCAAAGTCCGTCAGGTTCATCGAAACCTGCGCCATCCCGCGCACCAGGAATCCCGCGCCCTTCACAAACCGGAATCCACCCGACGATGCCCGCACCGCCTTCGCGATCTTCTTCGCAACGTCGACATCGGCCGTATTCAAAAATACGTTGTAGGCAATCAGAAATTTCCGCGCCCCCACAACCGTCGCACCCGCTGTGGGATGCACCTTCGCCTCGCCAAAATCCGGCTTCCGCCCAGGGTTCGTCTCAATCTCCGCGCGAATTCCCTCAAACTGCCCGCGCCGAATGTTCTCAAGATTCTGCCGCTCCGGGGTCGCCGCGGCTGCCTCGTAGAGGTACACCGGAATCGCAAACCGCTTCGCGATCTCCGCGCCCACATGCTTCGCCATCGCCACGCAGTCTTCCAGCGTCACGCCGTCAATGGGGATAAACGGCACCACGTCCGCCGCGCCCATCCGTGGATGGGCACCCTGGTGCTGCGTCAGATCGATCAGCTCCGCGGCCTTGCCCACCCCGCGAATCGCCGCCTCCTGGATCGCCTCCCGCTCGCCCACAAGCGTGATGACGCACCGATTATGGTCCGCATCCATCTCGCGATCGAGCAGATAAACTCCAGGTACTTTCATGGCTTCGACAATAGCGTCAACCTTCGCCTTGTCGCGCCCCTCTGAGAAATTAGGTACGCACTCCACTAATGTGTTTGGCACGAGGAGAAGGATAAATCAGCGGGGCGCATTGCTACGATAAGAGCCAATGCCCCTCGATCCTGCAGCACTTCGCGACTTCGCCACCCGCTACACCGGCGCATGGTGTAGTCAGAATGCCACCAGTGTTGCGTCTTTCTTTTCACCCGATGGCTCGCTCACCATCAACAACGGCACTCCCTCCATTGGCCGGGATGCCATTACCGAGGCTGCGCAATCCTTCATGAGTGCCTTTCCCGATCTCCGGATCCTCATGGACCGCATCATCGAACGCGACGATTGCACCGAATATCACTGGACTTTGATCGGTACCAACACTGGCGCCGGTGGCACGGGAAATCCCGTTCGCATCAGCGGCTTCGAGTGTTGGCTATTTGATCCAGATGGGCTCATCCGCGAATCGGAAGGTCATTTTGATGCTGCGGATTATCGACGCCAGATTACGGGCACACCTTCATAGCCGGACTCTGCAACTCCCTCGACGCCGGTATATTCTCAATCTGGCAAGTTCGCAGGAGTTCTTCATGTCCACCAGCACCGCGTCTCCCATCATCCGTTCGCCTCGTGGAACCCAGCTGCGCTGCAAAGGCTGGCAGCAGGAAGCCGCACTTCGCTGCCTGATGAACAATCTCGACCCTGAAGTTGCAGAGCGCCCGCAAGACCTCGTCGTCTATGGCGGCATCGGCCGCGCGGCGCGTAACTGGGAGTGCTTTCACGCCATCGTTCGCGAACTCGAGCGCCTCGGCCCGGAAGACACGCTCCTTGTCCAGTCCGGTAAGCCTGTCGCTGTTTTTCCCACGCACGAAATGGCGCCGCGCGTCATCATCGCCAACTCCAACCTGGTAGGGAAGTGGGCAACCTGGGATCACTTCAACGAACTCGACCGCAAAGGCCTGATGATGTACGGCCAGATGACTGCCGGTTCTTGGATATACATCGGGACTCAAGGAATATTACAAGGCACATTCCAGACCTTCGCCGCCCTCGCTGAGCGCCACTTTGGCGGAACCATGAAGCACAAACTCGTCGTCACCGGCGGCATGGGCGGCATGGGTGGCGCCCAGCCCCTCTCCGTCACCATGAACGACGGCGTCGTCCTCGTCATCGATGTCGATCGCAGCCGCATCGTGCGGCGTGTCGAAACACGCTATTGCGACACGCTCACAGAGAATTTGGATGAAGCACTCAGGCTCTGCGAGTTGGCCCGGCGCGAAGGACGCGCTCTCTCCGTCGGCCTCGTCGGCAATTGCGCCGATGTGCTGCCCGAGATCGTTCGCCGCGGCGTTCAGGTTGACGTCGTCACCGATCAGACCTCAGCCCACGACCCCCTCAATGGTTACTTGCCTCAAGGGCTTTCAGTCAGTGAGGGAGCGGAGCTCCGCAAGAAGAATCCAGAGGAATACGTCCGCCGCTCCACCGCATCGATGGTCGTCCACGTCGATGCCATGCTGGCTCTTGAGCGTTCCGGTGCCGTCACTTTCGACTACGGCAACAACATTCGCCGCTTCGCCTTCGATGCCGGTTGCGCCGACGCCTTCCTCATTCCCGGCTTCGTCCCCGAGTACATCCGCCCGCTCTTCTGCACCGGCCAGGGCCCATTCCGCTGGGTCGCGCTTTCCGGCGATCCCAAAGATATCGACGTCACCGATGAATTGGCGCTTGAGCTTTTTCCTGACAACGAAATTCTCACGCGCTGGATGCGTCTCGCTCGCGGCCGCTTCGCGTTTCAAGGACTGCCGGCACGCATCTGCTGGTTAGGCTACGGCGACCGCGCCAAAATGGGCGAAGCCATGAATGACCTGGTTAAGAAGGGAAAGATATCCGCCCCCATCGCCATCGGCCGCGACCATCTCGATACGGGCTCTGTCGCCAGCCCTTATCGCGAAACCGAAAAGATGCTCGACGGCAGCGATGCCGTGGCCGATTGGCCTCTGCTCAACTTCGCGCTCAATACTGCCTCCGGTGCAACGTGGGTCAGTTTTCATCATGGCGGCGGAGTGGGCATGGGCTACTCGCTCCACGCAGGGCAGGTCAGCGTTGCCGATGGAACCGAGATGGCCTCAAGCAAAATCTCCCGCGTTCTAAACAACGATCCCGGCATAGGCGTAGCCCGCCACGCCGACGCCGGCTATGAGTCAGCCCAGCAAACCGCCAGAGAGAAGGGAATTCACATTCCAATGGCAGGGAAGTAGAGGAATAGTCTGCCGCTCGCTTAGAATCGCATCCGGGAAAGAAACGCAAGATGACTGCTCTGATTCCGTCTCTAATTGTGGTCCTGATGGTGCTTGTCCTGCTTGCTCCCGAGACAACGCAAGAGCTGATGTTGTCGCGAATCCCAAGAGAAGCTCGACCTGACCCTCACCGGATGGGCATGAGCTTGGTACCATCCTTAGGAATCTTTGTATTCGGATTCGCGCTGTTTCAGGGCTGGGACAGGTATCTGAAGCTAGCCACATCACATTTGTTCGACCCGCTTCAGGCAAGACTTGCCATCGGTGCCGGTCTGTTCTTTCTTGCTCTCGGGATCTGCGGATGCATCTGGCCTATGCTCTTCATGGAGAGATTTGTTCCGCAGCTAAGAAATAGGACGGCTAACCTTGAGCCACGATCGGCCGCAAAAGCGATACTGGTTGGCAAAGGATTCGGGGTGATCCTGCTTTTAGCTTCGGCATATATCTTGCGCCGCGGATTCTGATCGTACTCATTTGCCAGGCGCCCCATCCATTTCGCGTGTTTTGCGGAATGGGTCGGAAACCACTAGACTCACCCATCCAGTATTCACTAACTCCGCTAACACCGCGAACCTCGCTATGAAAGCCATCGTCAACATCGGCCAGCTCGTCACGCTCGCAGGCTCCGCACGCCCGCGCACCGGCGCGGGACTCAGCAACCTCGCCATCATCAACGACGCAGCGCTCCTGATCGAAGACGGCCGCATCACCGCAGCCGGTTCACACTCGGCCCTCAAATCGCAAATCCCGCCCGACGCAACCATCATCGATGCCGACCATCGCTGTATAACCCCCGGCTTCGTCGACGCCCACACCCACCTCGTCTTCGCCGGCAACCGCGCCGCCGAATTCGAACAGCGCATCGCCGGGGCCACCTACCAGCAGATCGCCGCCGCCGGCGGAGGCATCCTGCGTACCGTCGCCCTTACGCGGGCCGCAACTGAAAATGAATTGCTGACCGCCGCCCGCCGCCATCGTGACTGGATGCTTCGCTCTGGCACCACCACGCTCGAAGTCAAATCCGGCTACGGCCTCGACCACGACACCGAACTCAAAATGCTGCGCGTGATTCGCCGTCTCAACGACGAAGGCCCGGTTCGGATCATCCCAACATTACTCGCCGCCCACACCGTCCCGCCCGAATACAAAGACCGCCGCGCCGAATACGTACGTTTCGTTACTGAAGAACTCATCCCCGAAGTCGCCAACCTCGGACTCGCCCAATGTTGCGATGCCTTCTGCGACGATCACGCCTTCACTGTCGACGAATCCCGCACCGTGCTCACCGAGGCGAAGAGGCACGGCCTCAAACTCCGCATCCACGCTGAGCAATTTCGATCAGGAACAGGCGCCGACCTCGCCGCAGAACTCGGAGCCGTAACCGCCGATCACCTCGAAACCGCAACCGAAGAGACTCTCCAGCATCTCCGCGCCGCCGGCACTCAGCCCGTCCTGCTCCCCGGCTCCGTTTTCGCCCTGAGCCGAACGCAATACCCGCCCGCGCGCAAGATGATCGAAGCCGGACTCGCCATCGTCCTCGCCACCGACTTTAACCCCGGTTCCTCGCCGGTCCCATCCATGCCCTTCATGCTCTCGTTGGCTTGTTTGCAGATGGGCCTTTCGCCCGCCGAAGCACTCAGCGCCGCGACAATCAACGCCGCTCACTCGCTCGGCCTCGGCGCAGAGCTCGGGTCACTGGAAGCAGGGAAGCAGGCAGACTTTGTCATTCACGAATTCACTGATTACCGCGAACTCGCCTACTTCATCGCGGCCCCGATGCGCCCCCGGGTCTTCATTGCAGGCCGCGAAATCACGACGTAGCTCTCTCCATTCCTTGCCGAGAAAGTGTCATCCTGAGCGCCGCAGGCCTGGGGCCCGTGAACACAGTTCGTGGGGTAAGCGGCGCGAAGGATCCGCTTTTCACGCACCTTCGTCAATCACGATGCTGGGTGCCCATCCTTGTGCAGCAAGGGTGGGAAAGCGCGCATCTAACCGCAATATCTCACAGGCACTCATTTTGTGAGGAGCTGGGAGCGTAGGCGAGTATGGCGCGGTGCAATTTCGTGTTTGTCGATGGTTGCCGATTGTGGGTGCGAAGTCTGGGTAGCTCCGCGATCTAGTTTGCGCATGGATTCGCCCTCGATGGGGAATGGAAGGAAAAGAGTTACGCCGGGGACGGAATGTGAATTTGTGTGGGTTACAGAAAAGCTCAGCAGCGCAGATTGAGGAAGGCTTGGGCGTAGATGTCTTTCCAGGGGTAGGCGGAGCTGAGCTGGAGCAGCACGCGGCGCACGCTGAGCCGCACGATAGCGCCGATCTTAAGCAGCTTCAATCGGATCGTATCCACCTGGGCCTCGGCCCAGGCAGTGGCTTTCAGTCCCAGCCGGCGCAGTGCTTCCATCAAGGTGTAAGCCAGGGCGGAGAAGTAGAGACGCAGCTGGTTGCCTTTCATCTCGTCGGTGGAGAGCCGGTCGGCGAACAGGCACATCTGCTCCTTGATGCGGTTCTCCATCTCTCCTCTTGCGCAATAGAACTTTTCGTATAAGTCCTGCGCGACCCACTGCTCAGCGGTTAACGAAGTGACCACGAAGCGCGGGTTCTCGCCCTTGTCGAGATATTCGGCCTTGGCTACTACGCGGCGTGCGCAGGACCAGCTCTTGTGGGTCTGGTAGCTGAACTCGGCGAAGATGCGGGCCGCCTTGCCGCTGCTCCGATGCAGCATCTGGGCCTGATGCATCTGGGCGCCGATGATCTCTGCCAGCCGTTTGTTGCGCGCCAGGCCGAACACGTAGTCGACATGATGGTGCTCGCACCAGCCCATCAGCTCTTCGCGGCAGAAGCCGGAATCAGCTCGCAGTACGATGCTCACCTCAGGCCAGCGCTGCCGCAGTTGCGTCACGATGCGGCTGACCTCATCAAGCGAACCGGCAGCCCCATCCTGGTTGGCCGGCCTCAGCCGCGCGCACAGCAACTGGTCACCGGCAAAGATGTACAGCGGCAGATAGCAGTAGCTGTCGTAATAGCCGTGGAAGAACCGCTCCGGCTGATGGCCGTAGAGCGGGATATCGGTCGCATCCAGATCCAGCACCACCTGGGCTGGAGGCGCGGCGTGCGACTCCAGATAGAGGTCCGTCAGCAGACGGTCCATCGACTCGGTCGAATAACTGATCTTGTGATAGCGCTTGCTGCGGCCGGTCAACTCCAGCCGGTTCAGCGTGCTCTTGCCGGCCAACGGCTCATCCAGTTCCCGCTTGCCGCTCAAAAGACCCAGCAGCGGATCCGAGCGCAGCTGCTCGTGATCGCAGAGGTCTTCATAACCCAGCGCCAAACCATAGATACGCTGCGCCAGCATCTCCGACAACTTGTGTTTGACCAGCAACGGCGCGCGGCCATCAAGGAAACAGCCCGACAGCCGACCCAAAAGGTTGATCCGGCGATCTGCCTCCCGCAACAGAAGTGCCCCGCCATCACTCGATACCCGCCCCGCTGTGAACTCGGCCTGTACACGACGTGAAAAATGGGCTGTAAATGAAAACGATTCTTGGATACACTCTGTCATTAAAGGCCGTTCCTTTTTGTGCATTTGGCTACGTCTCGACAACGCAGTTATGCCATGAAAACAGCGGCCTTTTGCTATTTATTTTTCTCCCTGACTTTACTCATCGTATAGCTCCGTGAGAAATCACGGCTAACCCCGCTCACAGCTCACGCCGCCACGTGCGCTCGCGCCCTCTTCCTCTCCGCCATAAAAATTCCCACCCCGAGCCCCAGCTGAATCAGCGTAGCCCCCACCACCTTTACCACCGCCATCAGCTTGTCCGGCTGATCCGCTCCGGGAAAAAGCGACAGCACAATCGTCGTCCCTGTCGCCGCAAATCCCACCAGCCCCAGCGCAATCGCCATCGGCTTTCCACCCGGCACCCGCCGCACATTCGGCCCTGCCGGTTCCCACTGCAGGCGAATCATCGTCGCAAACAACAGCAGGTAAGGAATGAAATACGAAATCACCGCCATGCTTACCAGCACGTCGTACGCACCGCGCACCGTCGTCCCCGTCTGCCCCAGGATCGCCACCAGCACGCTCGCCAGCCCATACACACCAATCGCCACCCACGGCGTGCGATAGCGCCGATGAATCGACCCGAATACCGGCGGAAGATAGTGATCGATGCCCGCCACAAATGGCAGCCGCGAAGTCGAAGACAAATTCGCCGCGGTCGAGCCCACGCTGTTCACGCCCACCAGCAGCGCAATCGGCACCAGCATCCATCCCAGTCCCAGCTTCGCACTCAGCACCTGCACGCCATTCACAAATCCCTGCAACCCGCTCACCGCATCCGTCGGCAGCGCCACCAGCAGCGCCATCGTTCCGCCAATGTAGCCCAGCGTTACGATCGTGCCGCCCACCAGGATCGCCCACGGCATCGTCTTGCGCGGATTCTGGATCTCGTCGCCCATTGCGCTCGCCGCTTCCACACCGCCAAACGCGAAGAACACCCCCGACCAGAACACCGCGTTATCCAGCGACCAGTGCGGCGTCATGCTCGCAACCGTGAACGAAGTCGCGGGCCCAAAGCGCATCCACGACACCGCCGCCATCATCATCAACAGGGCAAGCGGCACCAGGCTTCCAATGGAACAAATGTTATTCAGCCATTTGCCCGCATCCACTCCGCGAATATTCAGCACGATGATGACCGTCAGCCAGAACGCCGCGAATCCCATGAAGTACAGTGGGCTGCTGTTCAAATGCGCCGCGCGCGGTCCAAACGCAATCAGCACCGACGCCGCGCCAAAGTAGAGCACGCCCGCAAAGAAGGGAAGATTGCTCATCCAATACATCCACGCGGCCACAAACCCGGTGAAGTCGCCGAACGCCGTACGCGTCCAAACGTAGATCCCGCCTTCTTCAGGATGCCGCGACGAAAGCTCCATCACGCTCGCTGCCAGAGGTATAAAGAAGCACGTGAGCGCCGCAACCCAGATCACCAGGATGCTCGGCCCTGCCGCTGCAGCCGCCGAAGTCCAGCGCACATTCAGCGCCACCACGACATAGAACAGCACCAGGTCGCGAAACCGTATGCCCCTCTTCAGTGCTGGAGTGGAAGCCATGTGCGTCGCAGCATAGCAGAGCTGCATTCGACTAAGGAACTTAATCTGCGAACTCTCAGAACCTCACATGCCTCCGATTCTCACCTGAGCACCGTGATCCTGAGCGAAGCGCACCGCAGCCGAAGGATCTGCCGTTGTCTTCGCGAGTCTTCCAGCCACAAAATCCTTACTTGCGAGTAGATGGTAATCCACCCGCGACATGGAGTTGACGTTTATATTCTGTGACGCCGCTACTTGCGACTACAGAAGAACAGTGAATGGGAGCTGCAGGTTGTTCACGGCTAGCAGATGAGATCTGATCCTGAATGTCCAGTCGAATTCTGAGTCTGCTTTTGCTCGCTGATATCAATACCGACGCCGATCATGCGTTTGGAAGCGCCGCCCATCATCACGCCGCGTGCATCAACCCAACAGATCGAACCATCCGGTCTGATAATTCGATATTGAGCTTCGTATTCGTCTGTTTCGCCGATAAGTACGTTTCGGATTGCCGATTCGACAAGTGGACGGTCGAGCGGGTGGATAGATGGAACGGCATCCGCAACCCTGGTGGAAAACGTGTCCCGCGTAAAACCCCATTGCCGGTAGGATTCATCGGACCAGACAACGGTATTAGCTCCAATGTCCCAGTCCCACAGCCCGATACGCAGACCTGCACACTCTGCCAGTTGAATCCGTTTGCGCCAGCCAGTTTCGACAACTTCGATGCGCTTCATGTCCGTGATATCTCGGAGCACACAACCAACAGTTTCCACCTCGCCGGAGACCTCGATTGGAGAGAAGGAGACACTAAAATCCCGCACCCCAATCTCAGGTAGGTCATATTCCATATTGAAAAGGACGGGAGTTCCGCAGAAGCACTGGTTGAGGTTCGGTAAGATGATCCGTTCAAACACATCCCTATCGATGAAATCGCACATCCATCGTCGTTCGATTCTCGCGTTGGACCGGCCGAATACTTTGCAAAAAGCGCGGTTAGTGAGTACGAACCGGTAGTCCCGGTCCACAACCGCGACCATTTCATCGAGACCTTCGACCAATCGTTCGTACTGTCGAAGCGTATCCTCGGCAGTTTTTCGGGCCTCGGGGTCCGCACTGCCGTAGCAATCCTCTAAGCGAGTGATTTTCTCTGCGACAGCAATAGCGATGAACTGATTTAGCGACATTCCTTCGCGATGGGCGATCTCATTTGCGGAACGGCGTATGGACAGCGGTAGACGAAGGGGAAACGAAGTGCTCCGGGGATTGGTCATCTTGGTGACGCCAATCCTACTACGAGTAGTGAGCAACCCGGTAGTAACTCAGAAATGCTTCCCATTTCTTGTTGTCCCCCCTCGAGATCGGACAATTGAAGAAAAGGCACTCTGAGCCCGCGTAGAATGCGGGTTCGAGCGGCAGAGACCCGCGCCTCAGCACCCGCCCAAATCTTTCAAAACCGCCATCGCCGCATTCCGCCCATTGATCCCGATCACGCTTCCGCCGGGATGCGTACACGCACCGCAAAGGTACATCCCCTTCATCGGCGTTCGCGCGCTCAACCGGTTGGCCCACATGTATTGCGGCAGGCACTCGCCCTGAAAAATATGTCCGCCCGTGAGCCCCACCTTCTGCTCGATATCCGGCGGCCCCAGCACCTGTGCATCAATCACCGCTGAATCAATCCCGCCGTCGCCAATATTGCTGCAGAACCGTGCCAGGGACTTCATTGCGAGCCGTCGGACCTCATCGCGCCGTTCATCCCAGTCACCGTGGGCAAATGTGTAAGGCACATATTGCGCAAACACGCTCATCGTATGGGTGCCATGCGGAACCACCGTCGCGTCGTGCACGCTCTGGAAGTAGAGTTCGCACCACAAATGCTCCGGCAGCTCCCCGCGCTTGGCCGCCGCAAATCCAGCCTTCCATTCGTCCTTCGTCAGCGGAGCATTGATCTGCCCATAATGATGCGCTTCGTTTGTCCCCGGGCGCGCCTTGAAGTTTGGCAGTTCCTGCAGGTGCACATTCAACTTCACCGTGCAGCCTTTAATCGGAATCTCCTCCACCTGCTTGCGCCAACCCGCATCCGACGCGCTGCCAAGCATCGTTAAAGTCCGCCGCGGGTCCGCGTTCGACACCACCACCCGCGCCGCAATCCGCTCGCCGCCTTCCAGCACCACGCCCTCGCCCGGCAAAATTTGAGCGACAGGCACGCCCGACACCACCGTCGCTCCCGCCTCGCGCGCCGCATCGCAAAAGTAGAACGACACCATCCCCATGCCGCCCTTCACGTAGCCCCACATTCCCGGCATCCCGCCCAATCGCCCCGACGAGTGATGAAAACGGATCGACGCCGTCCCTGCATCGAACGGGCTGGCGTTCGTCCCGATCACGCCCTGGCCAAGATAGGCCACCTGCAGCCGCTCGTCCCGAAGGTAGTGCTCCACGTACTCTGCCATCGACCACTCGAATAACACCGCCCGCGCCTCAACGTCATCGCCCAGCAGCAATTCGATCTGTTCCTTTGTCGGCGCTTCGCCAATCCACAAATCGTCCTCGTCCGCAGGCCTCAGCGCATCGCGCAGCCGGCGGATCACGTCGCACATTGCGTTGAAGCCGTTCACGTCGTCTGGAGCGAGCCTGCGCACCTCCGCTTCGCAGCGCGCATCGTCATCCCAGAGCTGCACGCTCGATCCATCGAGGAAGGGAACAAACAGCCCGTTCACCGCCGGAGTCCACGCAAATCCCCGCCGCGGCAATTCCAGCTCCTCCACCACCAGCGGATGCAGCAGCCCCGCGAGGTAAGCACATGGCGACATTTTTACGCCAGGAAAAGGCTCTTCAATCGTGCAGGCGCCTCCCACGCGTGTCCGGCTCTCGATTACCAGCACGCGCTTTCCCGCCTTTGCCAGGTACGCCGCGCACGCCAGGCCGTTGTGCCCGGCACCCACCACAATCACGTCCCATGTCTTTGCAGAGAGTTCGCGAATCGGCACCGGCAGCCCGATCTCGCCCAGTACCGCCGCTGTAGGGGAGCTCATAGAAAATTACGGTAACATCCGGTGATAGGATTTCCGCTCGTATTCCTGACTAGAAGTTTCCCAGAGGCGGTGACCCACCGCTTCGAATTCCGGCAGCGCTATCATCCTGACGTAGCGGAAGGATCTGCGGTTGTCTTTCGTTACTTCCACATTGGCGGTCACTCGCTCGAAATGAGGGAACTGCTACGATACTCGTGGAAAGGACACCTGCAGATTGGGGAGCACAAATGAGGCGTAATGGCCTATTTGCACTGGCAGTTGTCCTGCTCATAATCGGCGGTATCGCCTTCTTTATCGGTCCCAATGTTCCAGCTATCAGACCCATCGCAATCGGAGCGCGCTTGGTCAGCGTTTATCTGATTCGGCTCTCCGGTGCGCGTGGCAGGTCGGCGCTTGGCACGGATGTAGTGGGTTCCAGTGCGAGCAAGAATCCGAATCGCTCGTTATGGGTCGCCAGTGCGGCGTTATTGCTTGCAGGCGTCGTTGCGTTCCTTTGTTTGCTGAACGACGCTGCACATGGCTATCACCAAGTATGGCCGGTCTACTTCTTCGCAGGGGTTGCGTGTGTCTGCATCGTTGTTTGGTCTTACCTTGCGGCGAGTACCCGATAGGTTTCTGGCGCTCAGCAATTAGAAACTGCCTTCTGAGCCTATCGTGGCCAATCCGGAAGCCATCTTTCCCCAAAACATCCCGGCCAAATCATGATCCAACCTCACTTCACACTGATATCCCCATCCACATCCACTACCAGCGTGTCTCCCTCGATTTGCATCGAGTGCACCTTCAGCTTCTCCAGCGTCACTTTGTACCCCGACGATGCTGTCGACCCCTCCAGCGCCTTGCGCAGCAAATCTGCGGCATCCACCTTCATGCTCGACGGCACTTGCCGGCTCAGAAATGGAGTCAGCAGAAAGTTCAGCTCGCGTTGGTCGCTCACTTTCATCAGTTGTGCGTCCCGGAACCCGATCGACTCGCCCTCTCCATACGGCGCTACCGAGACCTCAGCCGTCGGCGCAAGCGAGATCCCGATGCAGGCCCCGCCCATCGATTTACCCATGCGCGCCCGCGTCTTTACCTTCACCACAATCCGGTCCTGGACAAAGCTCACCTTTGCATCATCTGCGTAGACAGCGCAGGCCGTCCGTTCCGACCCCTTCAGGTAAAATCGCCCGCCCGGCCCGCTAAATAGCTGTTGTCTCAACGTTCTTTCCAAAGCCTCCCGGCTGACCCGCAACTCCACCGCGCTGGAACTCATCGTCCCCGCCACCAGCAGCAGAAGGCTGCCGGCAAGCATCCGCTTACCTTTGTTCATAGCCTTATGGTGCCATCAAAATCGTGGCGGCGTCATTTTGGCATATCAAAAGGTAAGTGATTTCGGTAGCGCCAAGAATCAAACAGCCGTAAGTCTTTACAGGTGAGATATTTGTAGTGATCGATTTCTGAACATTTTGTCATCTGAAAACGTTTCAAATGACCAGCTTTGCTATTGATTTTTGAACAAAATATCCCTAAAATAGAAATATCGAGTCGCCTTAGGGCCGTTAGGATCCCCAGCCCATCGCCCGAGGCAAGTAGGAACCAAACTCCACTCCTTTCTAAGGAAAACAAAACCAAATGGCAAAACGTAGAGGAAATCCGAATTGGGGCAAGCCGGAGCCCATCGGCCCTGTTGTCCCCACCGTGACCTCCTTTGAACAGATCGTCAAGGAGTTCAAGCTCACCCCGGATCAGTACATCCGGTCTACCCGTCTGCGCGAGTGGGCCCGTCGGAACAAAAATTCCAAGTACATTCCTGAGGCGCTTCTCGAAGCCTGGGGCTTTGAGATTGAGTCTACTTTGTAGAATTCCGCTTCTCACGCTGTCAACAAAAACGCCGCCTTCGGGTGGCGTTTTTGTTGCCCTAAAGTAACGTTCGTTGCCGATAGCCTCCCAATCGGCGAGAATGAAAGCTGTTTCCAATGCCTGAAAGCCCGCGCACCTTCGAAGCCCCGTTCACTGACGTCCCCGGCGCCCTCGCCGAAATCCGCGCCGGACGCATGGTCGTCGTTGTCGACGACGAAGACCGTGAAAACGAAGGCGATCTGACCCTCGCCGCGGAGCACGTCACGCCCGAGTCCATCAACTTCATGGCCCGCTACGGCCGTGGCCTTATCTGCCTCACGCTTACCGAAGAGCGCGCCGACCACCTCCGCCTCTTCCCCATGACGCAGCAGAACTCCTCCCGCTTCGGCACCGCCTTCACTGAGACCATCGAAGCTCGCGAAGGCGTCACCACTGGCATCTCCGCCGCTGACCGCGCCCACACCATCCGTACCGCCATTGATCCCCGGTCCACTTCCAACGACCTCGTCCGTCCCGGCCACATCTTCCCCCTCCGCGCCCGACAGGGCGGCGTCCTCGTTCGCGCCGGCCAGACTGAGGCCTCCGTCGATCTCGCCCGCCTTGCCGGCCTCCAGCCCGCCGGCGTTATCTGCGAAATCATGCGCGACGACGGCGAAATGGCCCGCATCCCCGACCTCATCCCCTTCTGCGCCGAGCACAACCTCCGCATCCTCACCGTCGCCGAACTCATCCGCTACCGCCTCCGCAACGAGCGCTACATTGTCCGCGCCGGCGAGACCCTCATTCAGACCAGATACGGCGAATTCCGCATGATCGCCTACGAGAGCGAAGTCAACGGCGGCGAGAGTCACATTGCGCTGGTGCGCGGCGACCTGTGCCCCAGCTGTCCTGCCTGCCACCAGGGCCCCGCCAACGTTCCCGGCGACGCCCGTACTGCCCGCCCCCCGTGTTCCCACGCCGTTCTCGTCCGCGTTCACACCCGCTGCACCGCCGGCGATGTCTTCGCTGCCGACTGCCACTGCCGCGAGGTCCTCGACAACTCCATGCGCATGATCGCCGAAGAAGGATGCGGCGCAATCCTGTATCTGCACAATACCTCCCGCGGATTCGACATCGACAAGGCTCCTGCCGTTGCCTCCCCGTTTGCATCCACCGGAACGGCTCTTTCCAACGGCGCCTCAGCCCCATCGGCCAACAGCCTGCTTCTCCACCAGCAGCTTCGCAGCCGCGAGGGCTCGCAGGCCCGCACAGGCCGCATCCTCCGCGCCATCGGCCTCGGCGGCCAGATCCTCTCCGACCTCGGCATCCAGCGCATACGCCTTCTCTCCAACACCCCCATGCACATCCCCGCGTTGGAAGGCTTCGGCCTCGAAATCGTCGAGCAAGTCCCTATCCCCGTGGAAGACTGCACGCATATCGGTTGAGCCGCGTATACGCTCACAACAAGTCCCCCATCCCGGTAGTCACCGCATCTCTAGCCCCGCAAGATGCGCCTTCAGCCTCGCGCCTTATGATGATCGAGCCGGAAGTCTGCGAGTCGGAATCTACGCGGAGCCCCCCATCCTCATCGAAGCAAAGAAGAGGGGATTGATGATGAATCTCAAATCAACAGGCACCGTGTGTGCCGTCTTTTTTCCGGCAGCTCTTGTGGCATTGGCAGTCGCATCCTTCGCGCAGGGAACACCTGTAGTCAAGCTCGATCCCTCCGCGATGACCAGGCTCGGCGACGTCGACCCGCGCTACCTCTCCTACAACATTGAGATGGTCGAAGTCACGGGCGGCCGATTCTGGAAACCTTACAACGCGCCTTCCACCACCGACGCTCCGAGTCAGCAGCCGGGAATGAGCGCCAGCCTCTTTCAATATCTCCCGCCAATTGACCTCGGCAATTCTCGTCTTCGCAAGCTGGCAGCAGCGCTCGGCCCCTCCTACGTCAGGGTCAGCGGCACATGGGCCAACAGCACTTTCTTTCAAGACAATGATCATCCAGCGGCAGCGCAGCCTCCCGCAGGTTTTAAGTCGGTGTTGACGCGTGCGGAGTGGAAAGGCGTCGTCGATTTTGCCCGCGCCGCAAATGCGCAGATCGTGACTTCAGTCGCCATCAGTCCCGGAACCAGGAATAGCGAAGGCATCTGGACGCCCGCTCAAGCCAGGGAGTTCTTCGACTTCACCAGGCGCTCCGGCGGATTCATCGCTGCCTCCGAATTCATGAACGAGCCGACGTTTCCGGTTCAGGGAGACGCACCCAAGGGCTACAACGCTGCAGACTTCGGGCGCGACGCCAAACTGTTCAAAGCCTTCTTGCGAAAGGACTCGCCGAAGACGACCTTTCTCGGTCCCGGCAGCGTGGGAGAGGGAGTATCGCTTGCCCCTCCCGGAACCTCAACGCAAATCACCATGCTCAAATCCGATGACCTGCTCAAAGCAACAGGGCCGATCTTCGACGCATTCTCGTACCACTTTTACGGCGCCGTTTCTCGCCGCTGCGGCGGGAATGTCACCATCGATCAGGCCATGTCGCCCGATTGGCTCGATCGAACCGACACTGCCCAGGAATACTACGCAACGCTCCGGGATCGTTACGTACCAGCAAAGCCCATGTGGCTCACAGAAACCGCCGAAGCCGCATGCGGCGGCGATCCTTTTGCAGGACAATTTGTCGATACTTTTCGCTTCCTCAACCAGCTCGGCACCCTGGCACAAAAGGGCGTCAAGGTGGTCATGCACAATACGCTGGCGGCCAGCGACTACGGCTTCCTCAGCAGCAGTTCGTTTGAGCCCAGACCCGATTTCTGGGCGGCCGTCTTGTGGAAGCAAACCATGGGCACCACCGTGCTTGCTCCCGATGCGTCCTCCGGCCCCGGCCTCAGAATCTATGCCCAGTGTTCAAAATTTGCGACCGGCGGAGTTACGCTTCTCGCGCTCAACACCAGTCCGAATGAGACACGCGAAATCAGTACTCCGGCGCCAGCCGAACGCTACACCCTCACCGCCGGCGCTCTCTCCAGCCCAACCATCTCTTTGAATGGAACCGTATTGAACGTTGCCGCCGACGGTTCTCTACCGCCGATAAATTCTCAACACACCGACGCGGGAATTATTCGCCTCGCTCCGCAGAGCATAACGTTTCTAATGATTCCCTCAGCACAGAACAAGAACTGCTCAAAAGCGGAAGAACTTCACGCCGCACATTAATCGCGGCCCGTTCCAGGATTCAAGCGCAGCTGCCCCGGATCCGCCGCGATACGTAACCGTTGTTAATCGGGCCAGGGCCGCTCGGTGCTACGACTGCGCGGAAAAGAACAATCGCGCACGTTGTAGACTGCGGCCTTGCCCCCATCCAGAGACTGCAAGGCCTTAGGGACCCATGCTCGTCGGCAGGCATGGATTGTAGCCAAGTGATGTCGGCGTCACCGGCGCAGGCGGCGTCGGCGGCGTGGCCCACGGTTTGGCGTTGAAGTCGAAGAAATCCAGCAGATTGGGCTGCGCCGCATCGCGATTGGTCAGATGGGCCGACGGGCCGATAAACCTGTTCTCCACGAACTTGATGACCGCCGTGTGGTCCATGGGAATGTGCGAAACGTAGTGCCTGCGCGTGAAGGGCGAAACCACGAAGTTGGGCGTGCGGAATCCAAGCTGCGCTGCGAAACCTTGCTGCGCAGGCGCATCGGTGCTCGTGGTGCCGGGATCGTTAGACTTCAAATCGCAATGCAGCGTGGGCGTTCCCGTGGTCGACCGGCAAGGAGTGTAACTGTCGGCATTCACGGCGATCGAGGAGATATCCGGAATGCTGCCAAGTGAGGAATCCGTGAAATCGTTCGAGTGTCCAGGCACCGGCGGCACGTGATCGTACGGACCGCCTCCCTCGTCGTAGCTAAAGAAGAATGCAGTGCTTCCCCAGGACGGGCTCGCCATCAACGCGTTGACGATGTTCGCCACTTCGGCCTGTCCGGTCAGGATCGACTGCCCCGAACCGGGATGCTCGTCGTTCCGTCCGCTACCCGACTCGATAAATGCGAAGGCCGGCAGCGTGTTGTTCTTCACATCGGTGTAGTACTGCGCGAGAGGCGCGATGTGGTTCGGGTCGACGCAGTAGTAATTGGAGGTGTCGCCCCAGACTGACGATGGCTGGGTTGTCCCGGTACACGCCGCATGGCTGGGGTTGGAGTAGACAAATTTGTTGGCGTAGGTCAGCGATTCGAACGTCGTGTCGGGGAGGTTGCCGCTGCCCGTGCCGCACGCGCTGCCACCCGTGCATCCGCCGTCAGTGACCGTGTAGTAGATCTTCCATGACACACCGGCGTTTTGCAGTTCTTCAAAGATGTTATTGATATTGAGCTGGGGCAGATTATCGTTGCCGGGAGGGTACGCCAATCCCTGCGTCGTTCCCCCGGTAAAGGTCGCGATGCGATTGGGAATACTGTTTGAAGAAACCGGCGAGAACCACCGGTCCGACACCGCGAACTGCGATGCCATGTAGTAGTAGTAGTTCAGAAAATCCTGATCGTAGTAGCCCATGGCGCGCTCGCCCGTCGTGTCGGTAAAGTTACCGCTGCAGGAACTCACTGAAGCGCAATACTTGGCATATCCCTCCGCCGTGTGCACAAATCCATCCATGTTGATCGGCCGTGTCGTGGCGAAGTTATAACGATTCACATCTCCGTAGCTGGAAAGCCACGCGGAAGAATCGTCGTCGATGCAGGTAGTGCGGAACTTGTAAAGATAGTAGAACGTCCCTTCATCGTCTTCGTTCTTGATCGTGCTGAGCTTGTCGTCGATGCCGTCCACGTCGTATTCCTTGCCGTCATCGCCGATATCCCATCCATTGGAATGACGGTATGGATTCAGCATGCCGAAGTAGTCATCGAAAGTGTGATTCTCCTGCAGCATGAAGACCACGTGCTGAATCGCGCTCTCGCCTACCGACGATCCCACCGTCACCGTTGTTTCCGCCGAAGCTACCGTCCCCGACGCGTTGCTGGCCTCTGCCGTATACGTTGTGGTCTGTGTCGGAGTCACCGTTACTGTGCCTCCGGTGGATGAAAGCGGATAGGAACTCCCGTCCGTTCCGGTCACCGTCACTGTGGTCGCATTGGTCGCGGTTACAGTCAGTGCGTCGGAACTGCCCTGGCTGATCGAAGAGTTCTGCGCGGCAATTGTGACCGTCGGATTCGGCGTCCCCGTTCCAACCGTAACCGTAACCTGCGCCGTCGTGCTGCCGCTCGAGTTGGTCGCGGTTGCCATATACGTGGTGGTCGAACTTGGTGTCACCGTGATCATTCCACCGTTATAGGGCAGCGTATACGAGGTGCCGTTCGATCCTGTCACGTGGACTGAAGCAGCCTTCGAGTCCGTCACCGTCAACGTGTCTGACTGTCCTGCTGAAATACTGCGCGCACTCGCCGTAATCGAAATGATGGGACCGGATCCGGCTGAAACAGTAACCGTGGTTGCCGCGGACGCCGTGGTGCCGGACGAGCCCGTGGCCGTCGCCGTGTATGTCGTCGTCGCTGTGGGCGAAACGGTGACGGACCCACCCGACGCCGGGACGCTGTACGTCGAGCCATCGGAGCCTGACACGCTCACCGAAGTGGCATTCGAAGCAGCCACCGTGAGCGTATCGGAACTGCCCGGGCTGATCGAGCTGTGTGCTGCCGTGATCGATACCGTTGGATTCGTAATCGAAGTCACCGTGACCACCGTCTGAGCCGTCGTGCTGCCGCTCGAGTTGGTTGCGGTCGCCGTGTAGGTCGTTGTAGAAGTTGGCGCCACCGTGAGCGTCCCGCCGTTATAGGGCAGCGTGTATGAGGTTCCGTTCGACCCCGTTACATGGATCGACGCTGCGCTCGTTTCGGTCACCGTAAGGGTGTCCGTCTGACCGGATGAAATGGTGCTCGAACTGGCTGTGATTGAAACGGTGGGGACGGACGCTGCGGCGCCGGTGGCAAACGCTGAAATTGCAACCAAGGTGAGAAAGGGAACCAGGGAAAGGGTCGTCTTCACGGGGGGCCTGCCTTGACGTTGTATTTACGACGTGGCTGGGAAGGGATCTGGATAAAGTCCAGAATTTTCCTTCTTTTTCGATGCGGCCGAACCGCCGGTGAGTTGGTGCAAGCAAGGGAAATCAATTTCTTGACCTGGGGCGAACCGCCCGTGAACATCCACTCACATGCTCAAAATAGTCGGCGCTTCCGCAAAGAGGGCATCTGGTCGCCGAGTGAGATGACCTGGAAAATGTTGCCGCTCACCTCGAGAGCCGGCGAATATGAGCACGCACACAACACACTGTGCGTCTCTCCGATCGACCCAGGCGAAAACCTCTTCCAAGGATGGTAGCGGCGCGACGCCTGTTTTGCCGTGGAACTTCACCAGCCTCCTGCGTTATGCTCCATGGAGTCTGGATCAACTCAACTCCCCGGAGCCCCGACATGCAGACACCTGCTGTTCCCGCCAACGAGTCGAGTAGAATTGCCGCCCTTCACGCCCTCAACATTCTTGACACAGAGCCCGAAGAGCGCTTCGACCGCCTCACCCGGCTGGCCAAACGTGTCTTCAATGTTCCCTATTCCACCATCAGCATGATTGACGACCAGCGCCAGTGGTTCAAATCGATCCAGGGTCTCAGCCTTTGCCAAACCTCGCGCGACATCTCGTTCTGCGCCCACGCCATCCTCTTCGACGAAATCCTTTATGTCGAAAACGCACTCAAGGACGAGAGATTCCACGACAATCCGGTTGTCGTCGGCGATCCGAAGATCCGCTTCTACGCTGGCTGCTCGCTGAATGTGAATGGTTTCAAAATGGGCACCTTCTGCGTGTTTGATAAAAGGCCCAGATCCTTTAATGCGGAGGATCGCCAGCTGCTCAAGGATCTCGCGGCCCTTGCGGAGCAGGAACTGGCCATTCCGGAACCACCCAGGGCCAATTGAGCCTGCACCCCAAATCTCGTCAAGCCCCGAATCCGATCGAGTCACCCTATTCCGCTCAAAACAAACGCTAAAAGATTTTCAGAGTTTTGCAGCTTATATCACCGATTAGCCTACCCTGTACCTATGCAGAAGATCTCGAGGGTACTGTCCGCTTTCGCTTCGCGCAGTCTCGACGAGTTCACTCAAGGGTTGAACAACTGCGGAAGCTGCCGGTGCGCGCCGAATATGCGCAAAGGCTCTCGAAACCAACAGCAAATTAGATCAAGACCAGCCGTCAGCGAGCGTCACCTTTCCCGTGGGTCGATCGTCGGCCCCGACGAAAAGCTGCAAGGACCGGGAATTCAAACAAAAAGTGCCTGTAAGTCCTTTGCTGACACGACTGTGTGGGTAACTCCATTGCTTGGATGACTTTGCGGGGCGCGCTCGCTATGAACTGCAGATGAAATGGAACTTCGCTAAACAGATGGGGGGGGGCCCGCTCCACCAATTCTGGATTCCGCTTCCAGGTCGCCCCCCGGCGCGGCTGGCAGGTGGCAGAAAAAGCCGCCCAACCGGGCGGCTCTGAAAACTCACAACTGATTCTTTACCAACCGATCGCTACCAACCGAGTACATAGGCAAACATCAGCGGTGCCACGATCGAGGCATCGCTCTCGACGATAAACTTTGGCGTCTTCTCGCCCAGCTTGCCCCATGTGATCTTCTCGTTGGGCACCGCGCCCGAGTACGATCCGTAGCTGGTAGTGGAGTCCGAAATCTGGCAGAAGTAGGCCCACAGCGGAACGTGCTCGCGCTGCAGATCCTGGTGCAGCATCGGCACTACGCAGATCGGAAAATCGCCCGCGATCCCACCGCCAATCTGGAAGAATCCCAGCGGCGAAGTCTTCGTCGTCTCCGTGTACCACTCCGCCAGCTCCATCATGTACTCAATGCCCGTGCGCACCGTGTGCACCTTCTTCACATCCCCCGTGATGCAATGACCGGCATACATATTCCCCAGCGTCGCATCTTCCCAACCGGGCACAAACATCGGTAGATTCTTTTCCGCAGCCGCGAGCAGCCAGCTGTTCTTTGGATCGATCTGGTACGAAGCCTTCAGATCGCCTGAAAGCAGAATCTTGTACATGAACTGATGCGGAAAGAAGCGTTCGCCGGCCTGGTCAGCGCGTACCCACTCCTTCAACACCTCGTTTTCGATCCGCCGCATCGCTTCCATCTCAGGAATGCACGTATCCGTCACGCGGTTCATATGACGGCTCAGCAGTTCCGCCTCATCCGCAGGCGTCAGATCGCGATAGTGCGGAACACGCTCGTAAAAATCATGCGCCACAAGGTTGAACACATCCTCTTCAAGATTGGCGCCCGTGCAGCAGATTCCATGCACCTTGTCCTGCCGGATCATCTCCGCCAGCGACAACCCCAGTTCCGCCGTGCTCATCGCCCCCGCGATGGTCATGAACATTTTTCCACCCGACGCCAGGTGCGCCTTATACGCTTCCGCGGCATCAACCAGGGCCGCAGAATTGAAATGACGATAGTGATGCTTGATGAACGATGTAATCGCGGACATTTGTCTCTTCGTACTCCCGTTTCCTACGCTAACACAGCAAAATCAGCTTCGGATGAACGTGAGTCAGAAGGCAGGACGCACGAATTCCGATGCACGAAAGGTGCCGTGTCGTGATTCAAACGGAGTGACTTTGAGAAAGGAGACTGACGAATCCAGAGATGACTCGAATCAGAGGTGAGTGGCAGAAGGACTCAGGCGATGTTGATTTCTTGGCGCGAAACTCGAGAACTATTCTTGAGTTTCGCGCCTGTACCCCACCTATCCCCGTGCATCACCGGCCAAGCACTAACCCATTGTGCGCGGGAATGAAGAAACCACTTGGGCCCAGACTACGTAACGTTAGAGGTGAGGGTAGCGGCAACGTCCGAGAAAGCGGTGTTGATGCCGGTTGCGAGGAAATTCATGGCCGTAATCGCGCCGAAGGCGATCAAAGCAACGACCAGGGCATACTCAACCAGGTCCTGGCCTTCTTCGCGTTCAATCAGGTTACGGACATGGAAAAAAACATTGGCTAACATTGAACTCATAACTCCTCCAAGGGGATGGATGTGTGATCATTCTGCATGCTTCGCTTTCCAGCCGCAATCAAAATGCGATAAAGTGTGCAACACCTAGGTAACGGCGTCTAACACGAAGGTCTCTCACGGACTGACGTAGTAAGTTGAAAGCCAACTAAAGATATTGCAAGCTCGAAGTCTGCTGGCGAAAAACTTTTGCCCCTGATTCACGAGCGTCTTGCATCGCTGGAATCACCGGAAGTCCAATAGATCCAAACGGAATTAGATCCGACAGCCGCCCTCTTCAACCTCGCGCGCCGCCCTCTCGATGTCCTCAGGACGCCCCAGGTCGCGCCAGTAATACCGGTCTGCGCGCCACCCCAACACGGCTTCATTTTGTTCGGCCAGGCGCAGGTAAACAGGGATAACGGAAAAGATACCCTCCTCCCGCATGATCGAGAAGATGCGCGGAGAAAGGACGTGAATCCCGCAGAAAGCAAGAGCCATCGTCGACGTCGCTGAGCGGACCAGTTCAGGTTCACCCGAGTGTCCCGCACGACGGCCGCAAAGCCGATCCTTCTCGTCGAATAGAAGAAAACGGGACGTAGAACGGTTCTGAACCGCCAGTGTTGCCAGGGCGTTGCGCTCTTTGTGGAACTGAAGCAGGGGATTGAAGTCGATGCCGCTAAGAACGTCGACATTGTGCACGAGAAATGGCTCGTCTGAATCGCAGAAAAAGGATGCGGCTCTTTTAAGGCCCCCCCCCGTATCGAGAAGTTCCTCCTCAAATGAGATCTCGATGTGCATCCCGAAGTTGTCATGGCTTTGGAGGTAAGCGGCAATCATGTCCGCACGGTAGTGCGCATTGATGATGACGTCGTGGATACCGAAAGTGCGAAGCTTCGCGAGTGTACGTTCAAGGAGCGTGCGGCCGGCAACTTCGACGAGTGCCTTGGGACGATCATCGGTCAGCGGGCGCAGACGCGTGCCCAGGCCTGCAGCCAGCACCATCGCCCTCACAGCGCAGCCTTGTCGGGAAAATTCTTCTCAAGTTCGATGTGGCGTACAACCACTTCAACTCCACTGGTTGAACGGAGGTGTCGTGCGAGCTGTTCCGCAAGAAATACCGATCGGTGCTGTCCGCCGGTGCAACCAAAGGAGACCATCAAGTTTCGAAAACCACGGCGCTGATATGCAGACACGCTTGCATCAACGAGCGTCTGAGCATGCGTGAAATACTGACGTACGCTTTCCTCCTGATTAAGGTATTCGATGACGGGAGCATCCTTGCCGGTAAGTTGCTTGAAGCGTTCTTCGCGCCCGGGATTGGGCAGACTGCGCGCATCAAAAACAAAGCCCCCTCCATTCCCTGAATCATCCGCAGGCATCTGGTGATGGAATGAAAAGCTGAAAACACGGACCGTCAGCGTATTGGTGCTGGGCGCAAGCTGTTGAAGCGTCTCAGAAGAGAGCATGCCCTGAAATGCGTCCATAAGCGCAGGGAGCGCTACAGGCAGCTTTACATTGTGGGCAAGCCAGCGGAGATTCTTGAGGGCGTACGGAACACTCTGGAGGAAGTGGGGCTTGCGCTCGTAGAATCCGCGAAAGCCGTAGGCACCCAGAGCCTGCATGATGCGGACGTAAACGTAGGCATAGTAGTGCTCCATGAACGTGTCGCGATCAACCGGGATAAACTCTGCTAACTTGTCGAGGTAATGATCCAGAAGCTCCTGTCGCGACGCGGGAGGCAGGTCCGCCTTTCCGTCGTAGAGAAGAGAAGCGATGTCATATTGCAGTGCGCCCTTGCGACCACCCTGGTAGTCCAGGAAGTACGGTTGCTCGCCGCGGAGCATTACGTTGCGCGACTGGAAATCCCGATAGAGAAAATAATCGTGTGGCGCAGCAAGCAGGAGCTTGGTTAGCCGGCTGAAGTCGTTTTCGAGCGCTTGCTCATTGAAGGGGATACCGGCAAGGCGAAGAAAATAGTACTTGAAGTAGTTCAGGTCCCAGGCAATCGACTGGCGATCGAAGCTGGAGCGCGGATAGCAAACCTTGTAGTTCAGATCGCGTCCTGCTTCAACCTGAAAGCGCGGCAAGGTCGCAACAACCTTTCGGTACGCTTCGAGCGCAGGTGCTGCAATCAAATCTCCATTTCGATTGTTCTGGAGGAATTCAAAAAGCGTGACGTCTCCGAGGTCTTCCTCAATGTACGCATTGCGCACCAGGTCCTCGGCGTAGATTTCAGGAACGGGTAGTCCATGCCTGCGGAAGTGGCGAGAAAAATCAAGGAAGGCAATGTTCTCTTCTCGAACGGGATAAACGATGCCGATGGCGCTACCGGTTGTTCCGGCGAGACGAACAATTGTCCGGCCTGAACCGCCAAGCTGTCCCTGCAGCGGCACGATGCGATCTGCGGGTGAATGGAAATGCTGTTCGTAGAGTTCTTTGAGAACTTCCATGCTTATGATTTCGCTCGAGACTTATCCATTCTAAAGATAAACCAGCATGGCAGAGGTGAAGGCTCCAACTGCAGGTTTTCCAGCGCAGTGGTATCGATTCGATAGACTTGAACAATAAGGTCAGCTTCCTTCCGGAAGCGTGAGGGCGCCGGGGAGATATTCATTTGTCCATAGGAAAGCTGCTGCGGGCGCTCGCCGTATCGGCACTGCTGCTGAGCGCAGCACTGAGCCGGGCAGATGCCAACGTCCACACCAATCCTGAAAACCTCGACTCCCAGGTGCGCGATGCCTACCACTACTTCTATTTGCTGGATTATCCCGCGGCAGTCGGGCGATTTGAGCACTTTCATGAGGAGCATCCCGGCGATCCTCAAGCAACTGCACTCCTGCTGAACGCCGTGGTGTTTCAGGAGCTTTATCGCGAAGACCTTCTGGATACTACGTTCTACGCCAATGATGGATTTCTGACCGGAAAGCATGCCACCGAAGAGGATCCGCAAACACGGGACCGCATTTTTGCACTCGCGGATGAAGTAGTGCGGGAAGCTGATTGGCGTGTAAGCAAAAATCCAAACGACGTGGATGCTCTGTATGCGCGGGGCTGGGCGCGAAGTTTGAGATGCACCTACGTTGCGATGGTCGAGCGCGGATTCGGCGCAGCATTTCGGTTGGCTTCGAAGGCTAAGGACGACTGCGCGCGCGTCCTGCAACTCGATCCGGATTACCTGGATGCAAAATTGGTGGTGGGCGTGTATCAATACGTCGTAGGCGCATTGCCGCTGCCCTTTAAGTTCTTGATAGGCTTCGTGGGTATTACCGGGTCGAAGTCGAAGGGCATGGAAATGTTGTGGGATGACGCGCATCGTGGTCTCGCAAATGGCGTTGAGGCGCGGACAGTGATAGCCATGTTTCTGCGGCGTGAGGGAAGCTATAAGGAAGCAATCGATGTCGTGCGCAGCCTGAAACAGCAGTACCCCCGGGATTATCTGTTCTGCCTGGAAGAAGCAAACCTTCGCAAGGATGCCGGCGAAGGGATGGCGGCGGTGCACGCATATGAGGCAATTGTGGCAGACAGCGAAAGGCCCGGATACTTTGCCGATGCGAAGCTGGAACTCACCTACTTTGGGTTAGGCGATGCTCTGCGCGGCCAGAGGCACTATGCAGAAGCGGCAAAGGCCTACGAGCAGGCTGCGGCCTCGAACGGCGTGGGCCCTGAGCTGAAGGTCCGGACCCTGCTGGCGGCGGGCGAATGCCATGATGTGCTGGGCGACAGGCAGGCAGCCGTAAAGGATTACCAGGCGGCCATTGCTGCGAGGCCGAATACCTCGCGCGCCGATACTGCGCGCAAGCGCCTTAATTCGCCATATCACGGCAAGTAGATGGAGTTAGCCCAGTTGGGTCAGGGGGCTGACCGGTGCTCTCCGGAACTGACCATGGTGCGTTTGCGTAATGGTATTGTGGAATCGAAGTCCGATTCCCCGGAGGTTGGTCATGCCTTTCTACTGTCAACGCTGTGGAACCTCGCTACCGCCGAGCGCAAGGTTTTGCTCGAATTGCGGGAATGTGGTGACGGCCGTGCCTCCTCCCCCGGGCAGACCGCTGGTGCGGCCGATCGTGGGCCGGCAGATCGCTGGAGTATGCATCGGTGTGGCGCAGGCCAATGGTTGGGATGTAACGCTAGTCCGCATTCTGACTGTAGTCGGCTTCCTGTTTACCAGCGGGCTCGTAGGTGTCGCGTACCTTGCCGGCTGGATCGGAATTCCCGAGGAGTCGATTGCGATGCCCGGAGCCTATCCGCCAGGAACTAATCCACCCGGAAGCTATCCGCCGAGTGCACCGGGCGGTTATCCTCCCAGCTTATGAGCAAGATGTACGATTCTCACGGGGCGAAGCTGAGTTATTGGGAGACGGGCGCGGGACTGCCAGTTATCCTTCTCCATCCCACACCGCTGGACAATGCTTACTGGCGTCCGATGATAGCGGACCTCGGCGAGGTGCGCGCGATTGTGCCGGATTTCCGAGGCCATGGCGCCTCGGAACTGGGAGCGGATTTGCCGGTTGGCGGATTCGCACGTATGCCGGATGCTCCCGTTCTGAGCATGGGACAGCTGGCAGCGGATGTGCTGGCACTGATGGATCATCTCGCCTTGGCTGAGGCGGTTTTCGTGGGCTGCTCAATCGGCGGTTACTTGATGCTCGAACTCTGGCGAAGGGCTCCTATGCGGATGCGGGGTTTGGCGTTGGTCTGCTCTAAGCCGCAGGCGGATGCAGAAGCGAACCTGGCAAAGCGGGTAGAGACGATTGCGAAGGTGCGCCGCGAGGGGACTGCTGGTGTGTTCGACGGGAATGCGCAGACGTTGATTGGTGCGAGTGCTCGGAAGCGGCGGCCGGAGATTGTAGCGGAGTTGAGATCGCGGATGACACTGACGCCGGAAGCCTTGATTGCGACGCAGGCTGGGTTGGCGACACGGCCGGATTCTGTACCGGATGTCCGTGAGATCGACGCGCCGATTCTGGCGATCTGCGGTGGGGAAGATCCGGGAATCACCGAGGCGGAGATGCGGGTGTTTGAGGCGGCGGAGGGCGGATGCGAATTTCACCTGCTGGCGGACGCCGGGCATTTTGCGGCCTATGAGCAGCCTGACAAAGTGGTGGCGCTGCTTGCGCCGTGGCTCCAGCAGTTTGAGTTCTGAGTCTGCTGTGTCGAAGCAGAAGCGCCGGGACGCGTTTGCCGGATTCGACATGCGGGAGCATACCGATGCAGATGCGATAGGCTCAAAGCATCTTGTTCGGACCGCGGAAGCCTCTTTTGAATCCTGATTTCAAAAATTCATTTCGTCCTTTTCAGAGTAACGGCGCGGGCAGCGCGTTGCTCTGCGATGGGGTTTCGCTGGAGACGTTGGCCAGAAGATATGGAACCCCGCTGTATGTATATTCAGCCTTGCAGATTCTGGAGCGGCTGCAGATGTTTCAGCGGGCGTTTGGGGGACGCGAACCTCTTGTCTGTTATGCGGTGAAAGCGAATTCTTCGCTGGCAGTTTTGAAGCTACTGGCGGACCATGGCGCGGGGTTCGACATTGTTTCGGGCGGGGAACTGGAACGTGTGATTGCGGCGGCGCCGCAGGCCGTAGGACGGGTCGTGTTTTCCGGGGTCGGCAAGACGGCGCCGGAAATCGACCGCGCCTTGGAAGTGGGCATCCTTGAGTTCAATGTGGAGAGCGAGGCGGAGTTGACGTTGCTGGCTGCGCGCGCGCGGAAGTTGAAACTGAGAGCGCGGTTTGCGTTGCGGGTGAATCCCGATGTGTTTGCGGACACGCATCCGTACATTTCGACGGGACTGCGGGAGCACAAGTTCGGGATCGACATTCGCAAAGCGGCGGAAATCTATCGTGCAGCCGCCAGGAACAAGTGGCTCGATCCGCATGGCATCAGTGTGCACATTGGATCGCAGATTCGCTCGGCAGATCCGTTTGGTGCGGCTGTTGGCCGTGTGAGCAAGCTTGCGCAACAACTGAACCGGGAGGGAATCGTGCTGAAGGTTGTCGATGCGGGCGGTGGGCTGGGCATCGATTATCACGGTGGTACAGATGGGATGGACCCCGCGGCGAAGGTGACAGGATACGCGGCGGCGATCGAGAAGGCGCTGGCAGGTTTTGACTGCCGGCTGCTGATTGAGCCGGGGCGTTTTATCGTGGCGCAGGCCGGGGCGCTGCTCACGAGCGTGCTGAACGTAAAGAAGAATGGGAAGAAGACGTTTGTGATTACCGATGCTGCCATGAACGATCTGATTCGGCCGGCGCTGTACCAGGCGTATCACGAGATTGTTCCAGTGCGGTCGCGAGCGGGCAAGGCACGGGCCGTGGATGTGGTTGGACCGGTGTGCGAGACTGGCGACTTTTTTGCACGCGACCGGATGTTGAAGCCTGTCGAAGCAGGCGACCTGTTGGCGCTTCTGGATGCCGGAGCGTATGGGATGGCGCAGAGTTCGAATTACAATTCGCGTTTCAGGCCCGCGGAGGTGCTGGTGGAAGGGAAGAGGCATCGGTTGATTCGCAGGCGCGAGGAGATGAAGGATCTGCTGGCGACAGAAGTTCTTTCGTAGGCACGGTTCGATCATCCGGTTCCGCAAGTGATGTTGTGCACCCTCCGAAACTACTGCGGAGTTGAGCCCGTCCTGATAAGGTATCTCGCGGAGGAATTTGCAATGTTTTTTCGTGCGCAGACGTTGTGTGCCTTGACGGTGACGGGGCTGTTGATGGGACTGTCGGTCAATGGGAATGCGGATTCGTTGAAGGTGAAGACGGAGCAGGGCAAGATTGCCGGCAAGACAATCAATGACGGCAAGGTGCGGGCGTTTCTTGGTCTGCCATATGCCGCGCCGCCGGTAGGCGATCTGCGCTGGAAGGCTCCGCAGCCTCCGGCGAAGTGGAAGGGCGAACGGGATGCGACGAAGTTCGGAGCGCATTGCGCACAGGGACGGGTGTTCGCCGACATGGTGTTTCAGGATGCGGGGCCTAGCGAAGACTGCCTTTTCCTGAATGTCTATACGCCAGCCGATGCGAAGAAGGGCGCGAAGCTGCCGGTGATGTTCTGGATTCATGGGGGCGGATACTCGGGCGGTGCAAGCTCGGAGCCTCGCCATAATGGCGACTTTCTGCCTTTGAAGGGCGTGGTGCTGATCACGATCAACTACCGGCTTGGCGTATTCGGTTTTCTGGTGACGGATGAGTTGGCGAAGGAGAACAACGGCGTCGCGGGCAACTACGGGCTAATGGACATGGTGGCTGCGCTCGAGTGGGTGAAGAGCAATATCGGCGCGTTCGGCGGCGACCCAGGTAATGTGACGATCTTCGGCGAGAGTGCGGGATCTTTTGCCGTGAGCACGCTGATGGCTTCGCCGATGGCGCAGGGACTGTTTGCAAAGGCAATTGGCGAAAGCGGCGCGGCGTTTCCGAGCGCATTGAATCTTGGCGGACAAAGCGTGAAGGAGCGTGCGGAGATCGACGGCAAGTGGGTGGCGACGTTGGGCGTGAAGGACTTGGCTGAGTTGCGCGCGATGCCGACGGACAAGATTCTGGAAGCTGCCGCTAAGAAGGGAGCCACCGGCTTTGCGCCGGATGTGGATGGAAAGTTTCTGACCGAGCCCGTGCCCGAGACGTATGCACTGGGCAAGCAGGCGCATGTGCCGCTGCTGGCGGGATGGAACGCGGATGAAGGCAGCTTCATGGCCATGCGCGGGATGACGGCGGCGCAGTGGAACGAGCTGGCTAACAAGTTGTTCGGGGATAGGGCTGAGGAATTCTTGAAGCTCTATCCGGGCGACACGGATGCTCAGGCGCTGCGCTCGGCGGTTGATTTTGGCAGCGACCAGTTCATCGCGTTCGGAACATGGAAGTGGCTGGAGGCGCAGCGCAAGACGGGCGGCGAGCCGGTCTACCGGTATCACTTCGAACTAGCGGCTCTGCCAAGCAAGTATCATCCGGGGACATTCGCTTTTCACTCCGACGATATCGAGTACGTGTTCGGAACGCTGGATACGCGTCCGGGTGAGACGGTGCGGCCGGAGGATCGGCAGTTGAGCGAGGCGATGATGACGTACTGGACGAACTTCGCGAAGAACGGCGACCCCAACGGAGCGGGCGTGCCGAACTGGCCGAAGTACGACACAACGGACAATTCGCTGATCCACCTGAACAGTCCCATTACGTCTGGACCCGACACCACGCGGGAGCGGTACTTGTTCCTGTTGAAGGGCATTCCGGCTATGCGGTTCTAGAGAATCCTTTTTGCAGTTATCCCATCCTTGCGGCTGAGCGATGCCGCGAACCGGGGACCTTGAAAAAGGCCGCCAAGCAGGCGGCCTTTTTATCTGCACGAATAATTGTCTGTTAACGATTGACGCCGGAGGCGGAGGCGAAGCCTGCGGCTTGCGCGGCGGGGATGTCGGTGGACTTGGGGCCGTTGAAGGAGGAGCCAGAGGCGTTGATTGCGTCGGAGTAGTCGGGACCGAGGCCTAGCTTCTTGAGAGCGCGCGAGTCGGGCATGAGCTTGGTTTGCCAGCCCTGATCAGATTGATACTTCTGCATGGCAGCCATGGTTGCGGAATCCCATTGTCCGGTGGGTTCGCCGGTCATGTAGTGCTCCCGGATGAGAGCCTTCTGGATCTCGGTGGCACGTGCGGAATCGATGCCCTGCTGGCCGTGAAGCTTCTTGTGGCCAGATTTGGCGGTCGTTCTTTTGGATTTTCCGGAATGGTGGGTGGACCGGACGTGCGAAGTTGCAGACCTCTTGTGAGTCGGGGTCGCGAAAGCCGGAGCGGCGCAAAGTGCGGCGGAAAGCAAAAACGCCAGGCTTGCTCGGAACAAAAGCATGCTGGATACCTCAAGGATTAAGATCCTGGACGTTGGTGCGAATTCTACTGGAACGTCCATCGAGTGTGCCAATAAAAAAGAGTTGGCACCAGAGGAATACGGGCAACGGGAAAAACGAAAGTTCGGCAGAAAAACGAAAGTCCAATGCGTTGAGATGTACCTCTGGCGACCGGTCTGTGACGGTGGCCGCAGGGCACGGGGCTAAAGCCCTCATTGTTGTTTGACGCTTTACGCCACGACTTGAAGTCGGGCCCCTGACGCTTCTTGCTGCTGACGGTCAACTTGGATATGGGCCCGCAAGCCCACACCTCTTTCAGCTGTTAGATGCCGGGGAGGAGCGCGCGGCTGGGCGCACTTTCCCCGGCTTGAGCGGGAGTTAGAGGGTTCCGCCTATGTAGCTGATTCCATTTTCCGGATGGTGGGGATCCATGACCTCGAATACCACATCGTCTCCTGTCTTTAGGCTCTTGACGACGGCATCGAATTGATCCTTAGTTCCTGTCGGGTGCTTGTTGATGCGCGTAATGACGAGTCCGGGTTCGAGACCCTGAAGGTCTGCGAAAGAACCGGTACGGACGGACTGGACGATAACGCCGGAGGTGTGCAGTTTAGCGGCGGTCTGGTCGGGGATCTGGCGAACGACGAGTCCGAGCTTCTCACCGGCTTCGCTGGCGCTTTCGGGGGCGCTTTGCTGCGGCTGGCCAGTCATTTCGGCGAAAACCTTATCGCGATCGCCGACGGTGACGGTGGTGTCGTTTTGTTTGCCGTCGCGCATGAAGCCGAGGCGAATGCTGGAACCGGGTCGGCGGCTGGCGATGTCGTTGACGAGATCATCACCGTCCTTGATATTGCGGCCGTCGATGGAGGTAATGATGTCGCCGGGCTTGATGCCGGCCTTGTCTGCCGGCCCTCCAAGCTCTACCTGGCTCACCAGCACGCCATTCTTGAAACCGTAGACGCGATTGATGGCGCTGGAGAGGCCGGAGTGGAAGGAGATCCCAATCGATCCACGCGTGACCTTGTGGCTGGGGCTAATGAGGTCGTTGTAGACAGAGACAACGGTGTTCGAGGGCATAGCGAATCCGATGCCCTGGTAGCCGGCAGATTGGGTATAGATGGCGGTGTTGACACCGATGACTTCGCCATTCATATCGAGGAGCGGGCCGCCGGAGTTGCCGGGATTGATGGCGGCGTCCGTCTGAATGAAGTGCTGGAACTGGCCCGCGACACCGGGCTCGATGGTGCGGTTTTTGGCGGAAACGATGCCGGCGGTTACGGTCTGCGCAAGGGCGAAGGGACTGCCGATGGCTTCAACCCAGTCGCCGACCTGGGCCTTGTCGGAGTTGCCCATTCTGACGGTGGGCAGTGGGGAGCTGGTGTCGATCTTGATAACGGCAAGGTCGGTTGCCTTGTCGATGCCGATGACACGGGCGGGACGGCCGAGGTCCTGCGTATCGGGATCGGTGGAGAGCTTGACATAGATCTGGTCAGCTTTTTCGATGACATGGTTGTTGGTGATGATGTAGCCCTTGGGATCGACGATGAAGCCGGAACCGAGGGATTCGCGCACCTGGCCGTCGTCGCCGCCGTCACCCTGATCGGGAACCTGGCCGCCGAAGAAGCGATTGAAGAAGTCCTGAAAATTGTTCTGGCCCTGACCCTGGCCTTGTCCCTGGTCCTGATCCTGATTGTCGTCGTCGCCGGGGCTCTGGGGGTTGGGCTGGACGCGGCCGTGAGGATTGAGGCGGCGGCCTTTGAGGTCGGCTGCCTTGGGGAGCGTGCGGGTATTGATGTTTACGACAGCGGGTCCGACGGCCTTGGCGATTTTGACGAACGGATTTGGCTCGATGACGGAGTCGACGACTTTGAGGGGTGTGGCATCGCTGCTGTCGCTGGTTCTTTCCTGACCGCGCACTCCGTGAGCCGCGAAGGAGCCACCGATCAGGGCGGCAGAGACGGTGGCGAGAATAAGGAATGTCGATGCGAGACGGTTCGCGCGCAGGCGTGCAAGGAGGGATTTCATCAGTTCGAAGACCTCTTAACGGGTTCAGCCAACAGGGCTGGGAAATTTCAAATCGCCAAATTCAAGTATAGCCAGTCTGAGCTGTTCCTCTGACGTGCCACGAGGCCGGAGCCGGGAGGGTCGGATGTACGGGCTGAAAAGCAGGGCTGCTCCCGGGAGAAACAATACAAAACAATCTCTGCTATATAGACGGTGCCAGGGGCAAAGAGTGTTGCATGGAGGCGTGCTAACATCCGGCATGGCTTCCCCATTGAAGTGGTGCAGATTCATGACGATTGCGGCTGCGGTGTTGGCAGCCGGGGTGATGGCGTGTGCAGGCCAGACGCAGGCGGCGAAGAGCGGACAGGGGCCGCGCGCGGCGGGATCCGGGATCACGATAGAGGACCGGATCAACCAGATGCTGGCGGGCGGGAAGAGCGCATGGACCGAGGAGCAGATTCACACTATGGAACGCTTGCGCGATGCAGCGATGAAGAGCGACTACGCGTACAACGAACTTGAGCACTTGACCGACAATATCGGCCCGCGCTTGAGCGGTTCGCTGCAAGCACAGAAGGCGGTGGATTATGTAGCGGGAGAGATGCGGGCGCTCGGTGCGCAGGTAACCCTAGAGAAGGCGTCCGTGCCCCATTGGGTGCGCGGAGTGGAGACTGCCGAACTGATGGCGTGGCCGGGCCAGGCGGCAGGAACGACACAGAAGATAGTGCTGACGGCGCTGGGAAGCAGCACGGCGACTCCGCCGGATGGGATTACGGCGAAAGTTGTGGTGGTGGACGATTTCAGCCAGTTGCACGCGCTTCCGGGTGGAACGGTGAAGGGAAAGATTCTGCTGTTCAATCATCCTTTTGATAAGGAACTAGCGGCGACGGGGCATGGGCTTGACGCTTATGGGAATGCGGTGGTGTATCGTGCTGCCGGACCTACCGCCGGGGCGGAACTGGGAGCGGTTGCTGTGCTGGTAAGGAGCGTGGGGGGAGCGGATTATAGGTTGCCGCACACAGGAGAGACGGATTATGCGCCCAATGAGCCGAAGGTCCCGGCTGCCGCGGTGACGGCAGAGGACGCGGAGATGCTGAAGGTATTGACCGCCGAAGGACCGGTGACCATGCACCTGACACTGACTCCGCAGACGCTGCCGGATGCGGAGAGTTACAACGTGATTGCGGACTGGAAGGGAACGGAACATCCGGAGCAGGTGGTGGTGGTGTCGGGACATCTGGATTCTTGGGATCTGGGTACGGGGGCGATTGATGACGGCGCGGGCGTTGCGGTGTCGATGCAGGCGATTCAGTTGATGAAGGAACTCGGGATTCACCCGCGCCGGACAGTGCGCGTGATTGCATGGATGAGCGAGGAAGAGGGATCGGAAGGAGCGGCTGCTTACATGAAAGAGCATGCAGCGGAAATGGGAAATCATGTAGGTGCGATTGAGAGTGATCTGGGAGCGGATCACCCGACGGGAATCTTCTATGCGGGCAAACCGGAATTAGGCCAGTGGCTGCGACCGGTTGCGGCGGTCCTGGATGCGAATGGAGCGGGATCGCTTCAGAGTGCGCCAGAGACGGGTGAAGATATTGCCGGGATGACGGAAAAAGGTGTGCCGAGTTTTGCGCCGGTACAGGACAGCCGGTTTTATTTCAACTATCACCACACGGCAGCGGATACCTTCGACAAGATCGACAAGAAGCATTTGAACGAGAATGCTGCGGTGATGGCGGTGCTGGCGTATGCGCTGGCGGATTCGGGAGAGCCGGCGGCACGGTGAAATCAGTTCAGATTTCCTGGTTCGGAGTCGACTGGAACAAACGAGCTAGTCGGGGGCGCCGTCTTCTTCGGGGTTGTGAGTGTGAGCCGGTGGCACTTCTTCAAAGTACGTTGTCTCGTCGCTGACCTCGGGGGTGTGGTGGGCGCGATAGATCATGATCTTCTCGCTGATATAGACATACGGATGGTAGAAGATGAGGCCCACGAGGGCGCAGATGATACCGACGAGTGAGAAGAATACGGCGCAGACTTCAAGATAGCCGAGCAGGATAAATGGCCTGACAACGACGTTGCGTGCCTGCCCGAGTATGAGCATGGCGCCGGCCTCGATTGCAAGGAGGCCGGAAGCCACAAGCAGGACCGTGGCGCAAAGGGCCAGCAGCCTCGTGGGTCCCCGAAGATTTCTCCACGGCGATTGCACTGCGATTTTCTCTCCCTGATCGTTCCGGCGTTTGTGTTGCTCTCAATTGTGCAGCATGGCATCGGGCCGAACCAATAATTTTGCTCCGGAGAATATTGAGAGGCCGACGTGAATCTGAAGTGTGCAATTGCCGACGCGCGGGGGGGATGTGGCGGAGCGCCGGCGCAGACGCCGGAGATCCAACAAGGCAGAGGCAAGATTTTGATATTGCTGGGAAGCCAGTGATTGGTGAAAGGGCATGGCGGGACGTCGCGGAGAGACGCTCCGCGTGGGGAAATCGAGGAGTCAGGCTTCGTGTGCTGTGGGAACGTGCGGCTGTGGGACAAGTTCGGTGAGAGCGATGCCGAAGAGGATCAAAACCGCACCCGAAGCAGGGCGAAGGCCAAGGCGTTCGCCGGTAAAAAGGAAAGACGTTATCCATGCAAAGACGGGCTCGAGGGTCAGAATCAACGCGGTGTGGGTAGAAGGCAGGATGGACTGGGCCCAGCTTTGGATGGAGAAGGCCGCGGCGGTAGCGAGTGCCGCGGCGATGACAAGCGCAATGATGAGGCGGGCGGTGAAGTGCACATGGGGATGCTCGATGAATGGAAGGCTCGCGGCCATGAAGAGTGCGCAGAAGCCGACCTGAAGGATGGCGAGGGGGCGGAAGGGAATGCGCGGAGAGATGTGTCCGAGGGCGATGCAATGGAAGGCGAATCCGATGGCGCATCCGAAGGTGAGAACGTCACCAAGGTTCATGGAGGAGAGATCGGGAACGAAGGCAGAGAGCGGTGATGCGTTTGCTGGAACCCTGGGAGAGGTGAGGAAGAGGATGCCGAGGAAGGCGAATGCGGCGCCAAGGAAGGCGTTCCAGCGTGGTGCGCGTGCGCCGGGCGGACGGAGCGCGGGAACAATGGAGAAGAGTGGAACCAGGACGACGACAAGTCCGGTGATGAATGCGGACTTCGAAGGCGTAGTGCGGACAAGGCCGATGGTCTGGAACTGGTAGCCTGCGGCGAGGCAGAGGCCGACGAGCGCTCCAGCTGCGATGTGGGAGCGGCGGATGGTGCGCCATGAGCGGTGATACGCGACGGCAAGCAGCGCGAAAGCCAGCGTCATCCGGATGAGATTGAAGGCTGCCGGTGTGGCATCGGCGAGCGCGCCCTTGATGAGGACAAAGGTGGATCCCCAGACGGCAACCACGAAGGTCATCAGCAGATAGGCGCGGAGTTTCATGTTTGTTGATTATGGCAGGTGGGTGAGTGGGGTTCGCGGTTTCCCAACCTACCGCCTACTGCTGCGGCAGGATGGGGCACCCAGCGTAAGCTGCGTAAAATCGCGAACCTATTGGGATGGAGTAGCGAGGGCGTCCTGACCGCCAACGAAGGTGTGGAGGACGTGGGTGAACAGAAGCGCGGGTGCGGCCACCTTGTATAGATCGCGATCGACGAGAATGAAGTCAGCATCGTATCCGGGGATGAGTTTGCCCTTGTGCTTTTCGGCGAATTCGGCGTAGGCCGATCCTTGCGTGTAGGCGTAGAGCGCCTGGCCGCGGGTGAGTTTGTTCTCGGGGTAGTAAGTTTTGGTTCCGGCTTCGTTCATGCGGGTGACGGCGGCGTAGAGTCCGCGAAATGGCGTGATGGGTTCGACGGGATAGTCGGTGCCGAATGCTAAAGGAACGCCGGCGTCAAGAAAGGCCTTCCACGCGTAGGAGTAGGCCGCGCGTTTGGGGCCGAGGCGATCCACCGCCCAGTTCATGTCGGTGAGCAGGTGGCTGGGCTGCATGCTGGCGATCACGCCAAGCTTTTTGAAACGTGGAATATCGGCGGGGTCGACGACCTGGGCGTGTTCGATGCGATTGCGCGCCGTAGTGGAGATGCCAGGCTGGGAGTAGGCGTCGAGCGCCATCGATGTGGCCTTGTCGCCGATAGCATGGAATCCGAGTTGGAACCCGGCAGCGGCGCGTTCGACTGCCATCTTGTTGAGCCGGCCCTGCGTGTACTGCGGGAGGCCGGTGTTGCTGGGGTCGTCGGCGTACGGAGCTTTCATGGCGGCGGTACGAGAGCCAAGCGAGCCGTCCATGAAGCCCTTGAGGAATCCGGTGTGAAGCAGAGGATCGTTGATGTCGTGGTGGGCGCGGTGGGCTAGTAATTCTCCGAGGGGATCTTTGAAGGGGAGCCATTCGGTGATGCGGAGATGGAGCTTTCCTTCCTTCTGCATCTGCTCGAAGACAAGGAAATCCTGCCAGTCGCTGAAGTCCTGCACGCTGGTGACGCCGTGCTTGAGCGCATCCGTGATGGCGAGCTCGTCGCCTTTACGACGGTCTTCCGGTGAGGGCGGCGGGATGACTTTGTAAACAAGGTCTTGCGCGGATTCGCGCAGGATGCCCGTGGGCTGACCGCTGGCGTCGAGGTCGATGGCTCCACCTTGGGGTGGGGTCGTTTTTCTAGTGATGCCGGCGGCGGTGAGGGCGGCGGTGTTGGCGATGGCGATGTGGCCGTCGATGCGATCGAGGAAAGTGGGATGATCGCCGGTGACTTTATCGAGGTCCTGGCGGGTCGGCAAAACCTTTTGCGCCCAGAGGGTGTGATCCCAGTTACCGCCGGTTAGCCAGTGGCCGGCGGGGGCGGCATCGGCAGCGGATTTGATTTTCGCGAGCATGTCGGTGAGGGATTTGACGCCGGTAAGATCCACATTGAGCTTGGTGCGGCCAGCGCTGCCGAGGTGCGTGTGGGCATCGTTGAATCCGGGAAAGATGAAGGTGCTGGTGCTGCCGGAATCAAGATCGTGGAGGAGGGTTTTGGGTCCGGCGAGGCGCGTGATCTCATTTGTAGCGCCAATGGCGAGGACTTTACCGCCGCCGATGGCAATGGCCTCGACGGTCTGTGGTTTGTCTTCATCGAACCCAACGCCGGTGTAGATAATACCGTCGAAGTAAATAGCGTCTGGGGAAACGGCTGTCTTTGCGGATTTGTTCGTCCTGGCGTGCTTTGAAGCTGGGGAGTGCGCGGGAGCGGTCTGGGCCGAGCACAATATTGAGGCGGAAAGCGCGGTGACAGCAAGGGAGGTAACAGTGCGCATGGGCGAAGTTTAGCAGAATGCCAGGCGAAGATTGATTACTGCTCGGCGGCCCATTCGGTCAGGGCGATGGTGAGGAGGAGAATGCGGCGCAGTCCGGTTTCGCGATCTTTGTCGCTGTACCACTCGGAAAGGGTATGGGCGCCGCCGCCATCGCCGCCCGCTCCCAGAGAGATGGAGGGGATCCCCATAGCAATGGGAATGTTGGCGTCAGTGGAGCCGAGGCGAAGGTCAGTTGGGATGCCGAGATGGCGATCGACGGCGCGAAGAGCTTCGAGGATCGGGGAGTCGGCATTGAGTTGCGCGGCTGGGCGATCGCCAATTCTTTTGATTGTGTAGGTGAGCAAACCACGATTCCGAATGCCGTGATGTTTTGCTGAAGCGTTGGACTGATCAACAGCGTCCTCAACTGCGCGGTGCAGAGCAACTTCGAGGCGCAGAAGTTCCTCGGGGCTGGTGGACCGGAAGTCGATGGAGGCGGCTGCGCTTTCAGGGATGGAGTTGACGCTCGTACCGCCGGAGATGGTGCCGAGATTGAGCGTGGTGTTGGGCTTTTCAGGCAGTGGAGTGCGCGCAACGTTAGTGAGGGCTGCGGCCATTGCCGTTATTGGGTTGGGTGTACCATAATCGGTGAAGCTGTGTCCGCCGGGACCAGCGATGGTGACTTGAAAGCGCAGGCTGCCGAGAGCCTGAGCCACGGCGGAGTCGGCGCCAGCGCCGTCGAGAACAATGTGAGCTGCGATACGCCCCGCGAGAGCGCGCTGCTCGTAGAAGTGGCGGACACCGCGCAGATCGCCTTCGCCTTCTTCGCCGACATTGCCGAGGATAATCAGCGGGACCGCGAGCTTGACTTTTGCGTGGAGGATTGCCTGCGCGATCGCGAGCATGCCGATAACGCCGGCTGCGTTGTCGCAAGCGCCGGGAGCAGTGAGGCGATTCGCGCCATTGTCGGGGGTGAGCTTGGGATTAAGGGGGGTTGCGGCGGGGAAAACGGTATCCAGATGCGCGGAGAGGACAACGACAGGGCCAGTGCTCTCGGCGGGAAGATGGGCAGCGGGGATGAATCCGATAACGTTGCAGACGGTGTCAGTTTGGATGTCGGCGAGGCCGATCGCTGCGAAGCGCTCGGAGAGCCATTTGGAGCGTGCTTCCTCTCCAAATGGTGGCGCGGGAATGGCAACGAGTTCGGCCTGGTGATCGATGAACGTTTTGGGATTGTTGTGCATCCAGGTGAAGGCTGCATGCACGGCGCGCTGGGCGGCAATTGCCGTGACGCGGGAGAAGGCCGAGGTGCGCGAGAAGATCGCCATGCGTTCTCAGGGTAGCAGGGAGACAGCGCGAGCATTTTCGTTTCTCACTCATGCCGCGATAAAACCGCGTCATGAATGGGGTACCCATGTCTGTCGCTAATGGAGAGCCGATGCGTGAGGCGCTTGTTTCGCTCTAGTATTCGACGGAGTGAAGGAAGAGGCCGCGTGCGGGGGCGGTGGGGCCGGCGAGAGTGCGATCGCGGGCTGCGAGGATTGCAGGGACGTCGTGGAGTTGCATGTAGCCGCGGGCGACGTCGAGCATGGTGCCGACGAGATTGCGCACCATGTGGTGAAGGAAGCCGTTGCCGCGGACGCGATAAATGATGTGTTCGCAACCATCGACGATTTGTTCGGACCATGCGGAAGAGTAGATGGTGCGCACGGCGCTGCGGGGTTGCGTTTGAATCATGGTCTCTTCCGCAGAATCTTGCGAGCGGGTAGCGAGATCGGGATCAGTAGCGGTGAAGCTGCGAAAGTCGTGTTCGCCCAGGAATGCTGCTGCCGCGGCATTGAGAGAAGTGAGATCGAGAGGCCAGGAAAACGGATAGACATAGCGGGCGAGGAACGGCAGGCAGATTTGATGGCAGGCGGGCTCGATGGGGAGAACGCGGTATTCGTAGGTTTTGGCCACGGCGGAGTGGCGGGCGTGGAATGTGTCGGGGACGATCTGGACGTCGAGGATACGGATGGATCCGCGGAGGGTGCGATTGAGGGCGCGGAGAAGATTTGCAGGCGGGATGAGGGCGTGAAGCTGAAAACTGGCGACCTGGGCCAGAGCGTGCACCCCTGCGTCAGTGCGACCGGAACCTTGGGGCAAGGGGGATTCGCCGACGACGCGGCAGACGGCAGATTGCAATTCGCCCTGGATGGTGACCTGGCCGGGCTGGATTTGCCATCCGGCGAAGTCGGTGCCGTCGTAGGCGAGGGTTAATTTCCACGTGTGGCTTTGTTGCGACGCGGCCTGGGAGGGTTCATTCACGGGTATCAGTGTAGATAACAGGGCAAACAACAGGATAATTGACCAAAAGGGGCGCTCCGGTCAGTGGTATCCAGTGGGATATACTCAGCTTTTCGTGTCAAAGTGCGCGCGGGCGGCGTGGAATCGAGGGAACGAACTGCCAGCGGAGCGCGTAATGCTTGATGACCATACGGTCAAGTGAAGCAAAGGAACGGAAAGCGCCGCGCCATAGCACAAATTTGCGTCCGGAGAGACTCTCTGGACGTCATGTAGAACGGCACCCCACATGCCTCAGCGACTCGTGGAGAGGAAACATGCAATTGTTCGGTATTGGTGTGTTTGAAGATCATAGAACAGCCAGCAGGCCAGTGAAGCACAACGGACCGCAGCGGTTGCGAGCGGTAGCAGCGGTAATGCTGACACTGACAGCGGGAGTGCCGCCGGGATTTGCACAACAGCAGACGGGTGGGGTGAGCGGAGCGGGCGCGAAGCAGCCGGAGAAGCAGGCATCGCAGTTGCCTGCCGCTCCAGCACCGGTTTTGACCCAGCCGCTGGATCTGCGGCCGACAAGCCGCGATTTCTCGAAGCCGTTTGGGCCGCTGCTGGGGAACCCGATCAATATGTATCGTCCGACATCGATCGGGAAGGCGAGCTTTGCGAATTCAGTGCGGCTCGACAACCTGGTGAAGGATGGGAAGATTTATTTAAGCCTTTCTGACGCGATTGCGCTGGCGATAGAGAACAACTACGACATCGCGATTGCACGGTACGACCTGGACATTGCAGACACGGATATTCTGCGGACGAAGGCAGGCTTTTCGCCTTTAGGCGCGCCATCAGGAGTGGTGAGCGGCACATTGGGTGGATCGGCGTCAGTGTTAACGACAGGGGGCGGTCCGGGCGGAACGACGGGCGGATCGGGTGGTGCGGGATCGGGTGTGAACGGATTGACGCTGACGACGGCAGGAGCCGGACCAGCGCCAGAATTGCTTGATCCAAATATTACAGGAACAATTCAGTTTGAACGCGCACAGCAGCCGCAGGCGAATACCCTGTTTTCAGGCGGCAAGTCTTCACTGACGACAAATACGAACGAGTATAACTTCGGCTACAACCAGGGATTCGTTACGGGAACTGCGCTGCAGGCGAACATAACGAATACGCGCATAACCAGCGACAATCCATTTACCGCCTACAGCCCGGAATTGAACTCGGTCTTCAAGGCGACGGTGACTCAGCACTTGCTGCAGGGCGCCGGAATCTGGATCAACAAGCGGTTCATGTACCAGGCAATCAACGATCGGCGCATTACGGATTCATCATTCCGAGAGCAGATTCTTTACACAGTAAACCAGGTTGAAAGCATTTATTGGGGCCTGGTGGGCGCGTATGAGGATGTGCAGGCGAAGCAACGCGCTCTGGATCAGAGCACAAAACTCGCGTCGGATACGCACAAACAGCTCGAGATCGGCACGATGGCACCGCTGGATGTGGTGCAGGCAGACTCCACGGTGGCAACGGACAAGCAGGCGCTGACTGCGTCGGAGAACACTCTGAATTATCAACAACAGATCATCAAGCAGGCAATTGCCAGGAATCTGAATGACCAGACACTGGCGACGGCCCCGGTGATTCCGACTGATCGCATTACGCTTGACCAGCTTACGGAAGAGAGCCAGCCGGTAGAGCAACTCGTACAGGAAGCATTCAAGAACCGGCCGGAACTCGAGCAGGCTGCGCTGACGCTGCGCAACGATGAGATTACGCTGAAGGGTGCACGGAACCAGTTGCTTCCGGCGCTGGATGTTTACGGATTCTACGGATCGAACGCACTGGGTGGATCGCAGAGCCCGAACTGGACGGATTTCTCAACGGGTCAGCCGTATCCGCCGGGCAAGCTTCCGTCGACTGGTTACGGGACGGTGCTTTCGAATCTGTTTAACAGCACGGCGCCGGACAAGGGCATCGGATTCAGCATGACGATTCCGATTCGCAATCGCTCGGCGCAGGCGCAACAGGAGCGGTCGCTGATGGAGTATCGCCAGGCGGAATTGCGGCTGGCGCAGCTCTACACGCAGATTCGCATGCAGGTGGTGAATGCGCAGTTCGCGTTGACAAACGATCGTGCAGAGGTGCAGTCATCCCTCGCGGCGCGGGACTATGCGCAGCAGAGCCTTGACGCGGAGCAGAAAAAACTGCATCTTGGCGCATCGACGACAGCTAATGTGCTGCTGCAGGAGCGCAATCTGGCAACCGCGGAAAATAGCCTGATTGCGGCGAATGCGGCGTTTGCGAAGGATCGCGCGGGACTGTATCAGATCCTGGCGACGACGCTGCAGGAGTACGGCATCAATCTGCAGGATGCGGCGAAGGGAACGGTGAATGCGGCGCCGACGATTCCGGGAGTTCAACCGGCGAGTACGATGCCACAGCCGACGACCACGCCGATGCCAGCGCAGCCTGCACCTCCACCATCGAGCAGATAGTTCGTTTGAACGAGGGAGGCCCGGCTTTGCGCCGGGCCTTTTCCTTTTGCTTTGATCCGTGGTGAGCAGGAGAGAAAAACTCCCTGGTTTTCAATCCAAGCGCAGTTGCTTTGACTTCCCTATGCCAGGCGATCATGCCTGAATCCTCCTGCCAAAGCCGTTTTGTGGTGGAAGAAACTCCGCAGAGAACCACGGGCCATCATTGGATACGTTCGAAGCGAAAGCCGGCTTCGCGCAATGCGTGGCTGATGGCGGTGATGTGGGTGGCGCCGCGAGTCTCGAGGGTGACGTCGATGACAGTTTCGCCGAGGCTAACCCCGTAGTAAGCGCGGTTGTGGATGGTTTCGACAATGTTGGCGCGCTCGCGGGCGAGGATCTGGGTGAGGTGAAGGAGAGCGCCGGGGCGATCCTGCAGATAGACTCGGACGCGGAGGAGACGGCCGTCTTTGACGAGACCGCGCTCGATGATTTTAGCGAGGAGCGTGACATCGATGTTGCCACCGCAGACGAGGACGACGGTGCGGCGATGCCGGAGATTGGTTTTGGACTGGACTACGGCAGCGAGCGCGGCGGCTCCAGCACCTTCGGCGAGAGTTTTTTCCTGTTCGAGGAGCATGAGGATGGCGCTGGCGATTTCTTCGTCGTCAACGGTGACGATTTCATCGACGTAGCGAGTGATGAGAGGAAGCGTGACGTCGCCGGCGCGACGAACCGCGATGCCGTCGGCGATGGTGGCTTCAGCGTTGATGGTGACGGGAGCGCCGGCTTCGCGTGCGCGAAGCATGGAGGGCAGGCGTTCTGGTTCAACGCCGACGACGCGGATTTTTGGATTGGTCTCCTTGAGCGCGCAGGCGATGCCGCTGATAAGGCCACCCCCGCCGATGGGAACTACCACCGCTTCAATGTCGGGGACCTGTTCGAGAAGCTCGAGGCCAATAGTTCCCTGGCCGCAGATGACCACGGGATCGTCAAATGGATGGATAAAGGTGCGGCCTTCTTCGACGCGGCGGCGAAGGGCTTCATCGCAGGCCTCGTCGTAGCTTTCACCATGAAGGATGACTTCGGCGCCGTAGGCGCGGGTGGCGGCGACCTTGATCTGGGGAGTGGCGAGGGGCATGACGATCTGGGCGCGGATTCCGCGCGCGGCAGCGTGGAAGGCTACGCCCTGGGCATGATTGCCGGCGCTGGCTGCGATGACGCCGCGTTTGCGTTCGGTTTCGCTCAACGTGAGAAGTTTGTTGAGGGCGCCGCGCTCTTTGAACGATCCTGTGCGCTGAAGGTTTTCGAGCTTGAGGTGAATGGGCAGGCCGGTGAGTTCAGAAAGGTGATGGGAGAACTGGCAAGGAGACACGTGAATGGAGTCTTCGATGCGGGCGCGCGCGGATTGAATGCCGACGAGAGATACGGATTCCAAGAGGAGCTCCTCGTTAAGAAAAATGGCTGGAAATACGAAAACCACCAGCCGCGCTTGCGGGTGGTGGCCTGAGTATTGCTGGATTACTGGATCCGGTTCGTCAGGCTTTTCCCGTGCGCAGGATGTGGCTGCTAATTCGAATGGCGGGAATGGACGCGAAAGCGGTCTGCGCAAGGAAGATGACTGCGCTACAGCTGATCGCGAAGAGGTTGAAGCTAAGCATGGCGTTGAATGCAGTAGAGCAGAGGTGCGGCGGAGGCGTCAAGCGATTACGGAATTCTGCGATTCAGGTGCGAAGGATTCCTGTAGCGCACTCTTTTGCAACGCGATCTTGTTGAGCGCGAACTGGAAGTAGACGAATGAGAACAGGAAAGTGAAAAACCAGTTCAGACGCAGATTCACTGGCTCACGGCGGTTGTAATGCTCGACAAGTTCTTCGCGGAGTTCATAGATTACGACGATCCAAAGAAGCCAGGAGAAGAGAAAGCCGAATCCGGTAACAAGGGAAGCGATGGCCCAGTAAAGGGAACTGGAGCGGTGGTCGATTTTGCGAACCCAAATGCAGAGATAAAGAGGCCATGCGACAGCGACAGCGTAGATAGCGAAGTTTCGATAGGGATCGGGAACGAACCAGAACGCGAGTGCTTCAGCAGACACGAGCGCGAGAAGCAGGAGTGCCCAATGAACCCGCGGCGGCGATGGATAAGCCGAGCCGTGGTCTGCAGCTTGCACAACGGGGGATTGGCGCATATCGCATCTTACCGCGAATCGGCAATCCCTAAAAGAGATCAGACAGTTTTGCGAAGGCATCGATCTCAAGAAGGTAACGTCCCTCGGGCGGGGCAGAAAGAGCCGCATGTTCTAGAATCCAAGTATCTTTATGGAAAAGAAACACCGCATGAAGGCCGGCGGCGAGGGCTGGGTTTATGTCGCTTTTGGGACTGTTTCCGATCATCCAGGCGGTTTGTGTGGAAATCTGATGGCGTGCGAGGACGGCCTGGTAGGCGGCTGGGTCTTTCTCCGCGACGATCTCGACGGCTGAGAAATGTGATGCAAGCCCAGACCGACGGACCTTATCAGCCTGCTCTGCGTGATCGCCTTTGGTCATGAGGATGAGGCGATGGCGGGATGCGAGGTCGTGGAGCGTCTCCTTGACCAGTGGCAGGAGTTCGATTTCCTGCTCGGCGATGGAGTTTGCGAACCCTACGATGCGCCGGTGCTTTTCATCGTCGATCGGAGCAGCACTGAGACGCTCGAAACAGGTAACCAATGAGCGCCTGAAGCTGGGCAGTCCATAGCCATGAGCGAGGATGGTTTCGCGTTCGACGGCGTTGAGAGTCTGGCGGACTTCAGCGGATGAGTACTCGTGATGATTGAGATAGCTGATGAAGGCCGCGATGGCGCGTTCGAAGTAGATGTTGTTTTCCCATAAAGTGTCGTCGGCGTCGATGAGGAGCGTCTGACCAGGGGGGAATTGGGCCATGAAGATATCGTACAGAATCTGATTGAGAGTTATTTCGCTGCTCTGGGAAGCGAGTAGTCCATCTGGTAGGAATGCTTTCCACTCACAATCTTGATGGTCATGGTTCCGGAGATTCCGGTGAGATCGCCGGTGCCGGAACCGGGCACAACCTTAACGACGAGTTCGAACTTATTGTCGTCCATGGTGCCGAAATGCTGCAGGGCAAAGGAGCCGGTTCTGCCAAGGAGGGTGCCTTTGACTTGCTCGATCGCGACGTAGCCTGCAGTACCGGTGGCGGGATTGCCTGCGCCGAGCATTTCGCCTTTGCTGGTGCCTTCGATGTCCCCATGAAATTGCTTGTCGAGGCCGTAGCGTCCTATGGCGGTGCCGGCGAGAGCGTCGTCAGCCGCCAACGGCGCGTTCTTCACATCGAAAGTTCCCTCAGCGTGCATAGAAAGAGGCCCATCCTTCGCTGTGGTTTGGGAGCGCGGAACCTGTGCTGAAATGAGAGTCGGCGTGTTGAACCATCCTGTGAGAAATAGAAGGGTGAGGATACCGATGTTCATTCGACGCACAATGTCTCCTTCGGTTAACAAAGAAATTGTACGGGGAGAGTTGCGCGTCTACGAAACAATCAGCAAAGTGGCCTATTCGGCAAGTTTGAAGATGCGGATCTGGACGAGCTTGGCGATGGTGAGGTTTTTGAAGCCGCGGTCCTGCATATGTCGAACGAAGTCGGGCGTGATTTTGAAGATGCGGATCTGGATGAGTTCGTCGAGTGTAGGCTGGTAGCCGAGAGCGCGAATTTGTTTTACTTCGTCGGCGTTGACTCCCTGGACTTTGAGCGCGATCAGTTTGTCAGCATCCGGTTGTTCATATCCCATCGAGACGAATGCCTGCGCGTACGTTGGATCGATTTTGAAAATGTGCAGTGCGATGAGGTTGTCGATGGTGATGCCACCGATGTTTGCCTGCTGGAGCGAGCGAGCGTAGTCGCTAGTGACATCGAGGAAGGTGTAGGCCTGAAGCTTCTCGGAGTTAAAGCCCTTGAAGCCGAGAGCGGCCATGCGATCGACAAAGGCGGAGTTCGGCGTGAATAGGGAGTCGCCGGAGAGTTCGTGATCACGTACGGTGCCATTGCAGGTGAAGGTGCCAGCTTCGGCGGCGAGGGTCGCGGCGAAATGCTCGCCTTCATCGTTGAGATCGGCAAGAGTGAAGCCGGTGAAGCGGCTCATCGGTTCATTACTCATATTCGTGCCGCAATGGCGATCACCGGGGCAGTCAGTGTCACTGATGTGCAGGCTGAATTCGTGGCCGTTTTCGCTGAGTCCAATGGTGCATTTTGCATGAATGGGGGCAAGCGATTGCGCAGGCAATGTGAGCGCCGATGCGCTGAGGGCGACGACAAAAGCAAGTTGATTTCGAAGAAACATATGTAACTCCTGAGACATCGGCTGAAAGACGAGAATCTCCTGTACCGCAATTAGGGCGGGAGATTCGAGGTGCTGCGGCTGCCTGCTGATTACCTACTTCGCGGATTCGTCGAGCAGGCCGGAGATGCGCAACTGAACCAGCTTCTTGAACGGCAGATTATTGAAACCGTGCCGGCTGGCCTGGGCAATGAAATCGTCGTCGATGCGGAAGATGCGGGCCTGTACTAGTTCTTCCCCGGTGAGGTCGGGGAACTTCTGTTTGAGGGTTCGCGCGTATTCAGGCGTCACGCCCTGGATGCGCATGCTGAGCAATTGCTTGGAGGTGAGGCCGCCGAAGCCGGCAGATTTCATGCCGGAGACGAATTCCGGCGTGACGTTGAAGATTCGGAACGAGACCGCATCCTGAACTTTGTCGATTTCAAAGCCCTGCTGCTTAAGTTGAGCAATGTATTCGGCGGTGACTCCCTGGATTTTGCAGGAGATCAGCTCGTCAGCGCTGAGCTTGCCAAATCCAGCGTTGGCCATGGCCTTGGCGTATTCGGGCGTGATGCCCTGAATCTTCATCGCGATGAGTTTGTCGAGATCGACGTCGTAGCCTGCGGCTTTCATCTGATCGATGTAATCGCCGTGGGGACGCGCGGATGGAGCGGCCTGGGCTTCGGCCTGCGGTTCGGAAGCGGGTGCGGGCTCGGGAGCCGTGGAGGCTTGGACGGCTGGAAGGGGAGAAGGCTTTGCAATGTGGACGGCATTGGCGATCACGGGAGCTATTGCGGGTGTGGAAACTTGAGCGGAGACCATGGCCGGCGCGGGATCTGATTGCGGTTTGGGGTTGAGGCTGGCCAGCAGGTGCGGCACGGGAAGAAGGATGACGACGAGTCCGGTGCAGGCAGCGGCGAGAGAGAAGGGGCGAAGGCGACGGCTGGGAATACGAGTCATGGGTTCACCAAGGATGCGCGCAATACGCGTGAGGAGGGTTGCGTGAGACTGATGGCCATCGAGCGCCATGGCGAAGCGCAAGTGGCGGGAACGCTGCTCTTCAAGATGAACAAGAGCGTGCGCGTATACGACAGGGTTGGGGCAGATCTGGAGAGCGAGGTCGTCGCAGCAAAGTTCGCGCTCGTGACGGATGCGGGCGCTGAGCCACCATACAGCGGGATGGAAGAAGAAGAGCGTTTCGGCGATGGTTTGCAGGATGTTCCAGAAGAAATCGGCACGTCGCACGTGAGCGAGCTCGTGGGCGAGGACGACTTCGAGTTCGTCGGGACCGAGCAAGGTGATGGCACTGAACGGGAGCAGGACGATGGCACGCAGGGTGCCCATGGTCATGGGGCTGTCGATGGCGGTGGAGAGACGGAGAGTGATGGCGCGGCTGAGGCCGAGGATCTTGGAGATGCGCTGGAACGCCGCGACGACGGGGGCCGGCGCCTCGAGGGTGGAGGTGAGGCGAAGGCGGCGCAGATACCACCAGCCCCCGAGGCTGCGAACGGAAAGAGCAAAGACGCCGATAAGCCAGAGGCCATCGATCCAGGGCAGGAGGGATGCGAGCGTCATGTGTGCAGGGGCTTGCTGCTGGGGGGCGACAAGGAGGCCTGGGGCGGCAGAACGCGGAAAATCAGCCGTAATGGACGCGCGAAGATTTTCAGCAGTGGCAGTGATTGAAGGGGCTGCCGCGTCGGTGCCCAATTCCCATGCGAAGGTGATGACGGCTGCGCCGAGCATGAGAAGGAGTGCCGCAAGCGCCACAAGGTACCGCGCCTGGCTGGAGCGGCGGGCAATGGCTGCGCTGATCAAACGATAGACGGCGGCAACTGCGGCAGCTTGCCAGCAGAAGTGGATGAGAGTCCAGGCGATGGCTTGGGGAATTTGGGTCATGGCCGGTCCTTTGTTGAAACAGGGATGGGTCGGGAAGCTTTGGTCTGGAGGTGATCGGGGGAATCCGAAGTGCGTTTGTGTTCGATGAGGGCACGGATTTCAGCCAGTTCGTTTTCACTGGCAGGTTCCATCGAGAGAGCGTGGAGGGCGAGCTGAGCAGCGGATCCCGCGAAAAGGCGCTTGCTGAGATCCTTCAGAATCTTGCTTTGCATCAGGTCCTGGCTGAGAGCGGCGCGGTAGACGTGAGCGCGATTTGCCTCGTCTCGAACGACCAGACCCTTGGTGGTCATGATCTGGAGCATCTTGAGAACCGTCGTGTAACCGGAGGGACGATCCTGATTTAGAGCGTCGTGAATCTCGCGCACCGTGGCCGGTTGTTTCTCCCAGAGAATCTGGAGGAGTTCAAGTTCAGATTCGGTGGGACGGCGGATCGGGGTGCCGTGTTCCATGATGAGGAGAAGCTATACGAAGAGTTTCGTAATTGTCAACGAAAATCTTCGTAGATGATATGGTCGGGCTGAGATGCTGCGCCGGACAGGCTGTTCATTTGCACTTTTGTGTTGTTGCTCGGCAGGTGCTACTCAAACTTGCGCGAAGCAGGGCAATGGTCCCGATGGGTACACTCTCCGGCTTCCAGTGGATGAGGTGGTGCTCACTTTTCACGCCGAGGATTCGAACGGAGTTTCTATCAACGACCTGAAAGCGGGGGATATCCGGGTATGGGACAACGGAGCGGTTCCACGGAGGGTTGTTGCGTTTGATGCGTTGGTGAATCGGCCGCTTCGTGTGGGGATTTTGCTGGAAACGAGCGAATCGACTGAGCGGGATTCGCAGAAGAACAAATCAATTGCGGAGAAGTTCTTTGGGCAGATTTTCCGGCAGAAGACCGATGGGGCGTTTGTATCGGAGTTTGGATACGCGTCCGAACTGGTTGAACCGTGGACGGGGAACGTTTTGCTGCTGAGGCGAGGGGTTGAGAGTGCGAAGGCGAAGGCCACCACGCCTGGCGGAACGGCGCTGTTCAATGCAGTCTTCGGGGCGTGTTCTTCATCGTTCGGCAAAGTCGATCCGACGGCGACGGGAAATGTGCTTCTGCTGTTTTCGGACGGAGCCGCGCGATCTGTCAGCGGCAGATTGAGTTTGGTTCGACGGAGGGCTTGGGGCGGGATGGGAGTGTAAGGCCGCGAGCGTGCATCGCGCCTTCGAGACTGTCGGGCTGGTCGGGCAGGGAAGGATCGATGGAACTCGCGTAGAACGGATCGTTTTCGGCTTCTTTGAGAGTGATAAACGTGAAGCCTTTGCTGCGATAGAGACCGAGGAGACGCGGGAGCATGCGGGCATCGAATGCGCCGACGTGCATTAGGAGCACGTAGGGGATGTCGTGGTTGTAGAGAGCTTTTGCCATGGCACGGCGGAAGTCGGCCTCGTTGGAAGCGGCATCGAGGTAGCTGCTTTCGAGCTGGGAGATGGAGGCGGTATCGTTTTTGGCGACGCAGCGGGCGTAGGGCTCGTTCCACATGTAGTCGCCGAAGCTCATGGTGACGGCAGCGATTCTGTAGCCGTGGACGGCTAGGAATTTGCGGGTGTCGGCGCGTTTTTCCTGAGTGTCGCCTTCGGCGAGGAAGGGATAGCGGAGCCAATGCCAGTCGGTGGTGCCGGCGTATTGTTCGAGGGGCGGCTCGTTTTTGAGCAGGTCGGATTCCCAGTCGGTGAGGGAACTGGTGTTGAGGTTCATGTGTGACCAAGTGTGATTGCCGAGGAAGAATCCGGCGTGGCGCCAGTCTTTGAGCATGGGGGCGGAGGCGGGCTCTCGTTCGATGGCTACACCGTTCACGAATCCGTAGACGGGCGGCATGTGCACTGACTTCATCGCGGCGATGAGCTTGTGGCCGATTTCGACGCGGGTTTCACCCTTGGGTAGAGCGCTGTGGGCTGGGAGATCGTCCCAGGTAAAGGCGATTTGCTGGGCCGGGGCTGAGAGTGTGAGTGCTGCGATGGCGATGAGGGTGTGCAGAGAGCGCGAAATAGTCACGGAGACATTATGCACGGCGGGGCACCTGGTCTATTATCTTTCGCGAACGTCGGCGAGGACATCGAGATAGGCGCGGGCGGTGTCGGTGATTGTTTCTGGATGTCCAGCATCGACGGCAGCTAAATTGACGAGGTCGCTGCCGACTCCCAGGGCGCGTGCGCCGGCCTGGATGAAGGTGGCCGCGGTTTCAAGTGTGACGCCGCCGGTGGGAATGAGTTTGAGAAATGGGAACGGGGCGAGCAGGGACTTGAGGTAGCTGGCGCCGCCCATTGCGGAGCAGGGAAAAATCTTTATGTAGTCGGCACCGGCGCGGTATGCGGTGATGACTTCGGTGGGTGTGAGGGCACCGGGGATGGACAGCTTGCCGTTGGTTTTTGTGGTGTTAATGACTTCAGGGTGAAGGCTGGGGCTGACGACGAATTCGGCTCCGGCGTTGATGGTGGCCTGGGCCTCGGAGGCGGTGGTGACGGTGCCGGAACCGAGGAGAAGTTTCGAACCGTATTCTCTCTTGAGTTCCTTGAGGAGGTCGATGGCGCCGGGGACGGTCATGGTGACTTCGACGACGGTGACGCCGCCGGCGATCATGGCCTGGACTACGGCGTGGGCCTGCTTCGAATTCTTTGCACGCAGAACGGGGATTAGGCCGACGCGTTCGATGATTTCTGCAGTGGTTTCGGGCATATGTTGGTTCCCTGATTAGTTGAGTTCCGATCCCAGGTCTCAAAAGCGAGACATGGGGCACCAGCTGTCTCACTCATGCCGCAAAAAGCGCGTCATGCATGGGGCGCCCAGGTTCGTGCTAACGCGCGATGCGAGCGCTGCCGCCTTTCATGGCTCGTTCAACTTCGGGGAGGGTTGCCATGCTGGTGTCGCCGGCCGTGGTCATGGCCAGGGCGCCGTGGGCTACGCCGCAGCGAACGGCCCAGTCGATGGGTTTGCCGGCGAGAATTCCGTAAATGAGACCGGAGGCGAAACTGTCGCCGCCGCCGACGCGGTCGAGAATGTCAATTTCTTGTTGCGGCACGTGGACTATCTTGTCCTGGTAGAGTGCGATGGCTCCCCAGGCGTTGCGGCTGGCGGTGCGCGCGGTGCGCAGGGTGCTGGCGATGAGTTTCAAATTCGGATACAAGGCAGCGACTTCGCGGAGCATTTCTTCATATGCGGGGATGGGCAGTTCGCCGAAGTCCTCGGTCACGCCTTTGATCTCGATGCCAAGCATTGCGGAGAAGTCTTCTTCATTGCCGAGGAGCAGATCGACTTTGCGGACCAGAGCGCGGTTGACCTCCTGGGCTTTTGTCTTGCCGCCGATGGAGCGCCAAAGGGAGTCGCGGTAGTTGAGGTCGTAGGAGACTGGAGTTCCGTGATGGCGGGCGGCAGCCATGGCTTCAGAGGCGACATCGGCGGTGGATGCGGAGAGTGCGGCAAAAATGCCGCCGGTATGCAGCCAGCGTGCGCCGTTGTTAGAGCCGAAGATGGATTCCCAGTCGAAGTCGCCGGGTTTGACCTGGCTGATGGCGGTGTGTCCGCGATCGTTGCAGCCGGCAGCGGCGCGCATGCCGAATCCGCGCTCGGTGAAATTGAGGCCGTTGCGAACGGTGCGGCCAACGCCGTCGAAGAGGAGCCATTTCACCAGGGAGGTGTCGACGCCGCCCTGGAGAATGCAATCTTCGACGAGGCGGCCAACGGCATTGTCGGCGAGTGCGGTGGCGATGGCGGTGCGGAGGCCGAAGCAGCGTCGAAGGCCGCGGGCGACGTTGTACTCGCCGCCTCCCTCCCAGACTGCGAAGCGGCGGGTGGTGTGAATGCGTCCTTCGCCGGGGTCGAGGCGGAGCATGACTTCGCCGAGACTGAGACAATCCCAGCGCCGGTCTGCATCCGGAAGCAGAATAGGTTCCATATTCGATCCAATGAAACTGTAACGCATTGGAGTCAGCGGAGAGCCGCGACGTACCGCCGTCGGAGACGCCGGGTTGGGGTGGTTGAGATGGTGAGGGAGGGCGCGTGATAGATTTTGGGGGTCAGGAAACTGACGCGATCGTGTGCGGGTAAATGCAAATGCCTGCAAATTCTTAGAGTTTTGCGAGGAAGTTCGATGAGTCAGGGTCTCTTTGATTTGACCGGAAGAGTTGCGGTGGTGACGGGCGGGACGACGGGCATTGGCCACGCAATTGCGGTCGGATTGGCTGAAGCGGGGGCGGACGTAGCGGCGAGTTCGCGTCGCGCAGAGCAGGTGGATAAGGCTGCGGCGGAGATGGAAGCGCTGGGCAGGCGTTCCCTGCGCGTTACAAGCGACGTGATGGACCGAGGTTCGCTCGAGAAGCTGCACGATGCGGTCATCAAAGAATTCGGCAAGGTGGACATCCTGGTGAATGCGGCGGGCGTGACGTATAAGGCTCCGACGCTGGAGACTGCGGAAGCGGATTGGTCGCGGGTGATCGAGACAAATCTTACGGGGACGTTGCGGGCCTGCCAGATTTTCGGCAAGACGATGGTGAAGGCCGGTTATGGGCGAATCGTCAACATTGCTTCGCTCACGACGTTTGTGGGATTCTTCCAGGTCGCGGCGTATTCGGCGTCAAAAGCGGCAGTGGGATCTTTGACGAAGGTGCTGGCGGTGGAGTTGGCGAAGACGGGCGTGAATGTGAACGCGATTGCGCCCGGGATGTTTCCGACGGATTTGAATGCCAAGCTGATTACCGGGACGCCGCGCGGCGAAGAGTTGCACATGCGCGTGCCGATGGGGCGGTTTGGGAAGGCAAGCGAGCTGGCTGGGGCGGCGATTTTTCTGGCGTCGGAGGCGGCTTCGTACGTGACGGGAGAGATTGTGGCGGTGGATGGCGGGTTCCTGGCGAGCGGGGTGAACCAGTGAAGAAAGGGATCAGGGATCAGTAAGAAACGAGCGAACAGCAGACGTTTCGGTGAAACGAACGATGAAGATTATGAATGCATCCGTCAATATCACTTCGCCGGGGCGGAATTTTGTCACGTTGAAGATTGAGACGGACGAGGGAATTTACGGGCTTGGGGACGGCACGCTGAACGGGCGCGAGCTGGCGGTGGCTTCGTATCTTACCGACCATGTGATTCCTTGCATTGTGGGGCGCGATCCGTTTCAGAGCGAGGACATCTGGCAGTATCTCTATCGCGGTGCTTACTGGCGGCGCGGGCCGGTGACGATGACGGCGATTGCGGCCGTGGATGTGGCGCTGTGGGATATCAAGGGCAAGGCGCTGAAGACTCCGGTATACAACCTGCTGGGCGGCAAGAGCCGCGAAGGCGTGCTGGTGTATGCGCATGCCAACGGCAAGGACGTAGATGCGGCGCTTGAGGACGTAGCAAAGCACAAGGAACTTGGATACAAGGCGATCCGTGTGCAGAGCGGGATTCCGGGGCTTTCGAGTACCTACGGCGTGGCGAAGGGGCCTGGCAGATACGAGCCGGCGGAGCGCGGCCTACCGCATGAATATGAGTGGTCGAGCGAACTGTATCTGCGGCATGTGCCGAATCTGTTTGCGCGGGTGCGAGAGGAATTTGGCGAGGAGTTGCACCTGCTGCACGACTGCCACCACCGGTTGACGCCGATAGAAGCGGGGCGATTGGGATGCGAGCTGGAGCCATTCCATCTCTTTTGGATGGAAGACCCTACCCCGGCAGAGTTGGAGGAAGGCTTTAGAGTTATCCGCGAGCATACGACGACGCCAATTGCGGTGGGAGAGGTGTTCAATTCCGTCTGGGACGCGCATGACCTGATACGCAACCAATGGATTGATTATCTGCGGATAACGGTGGTGCATGGCGGGGGCATAACGCACCTGAAGAAGGCTGCCGACTTTGCGGCGATGTATCACGTGCGGACAGGATTTCACGGGGCGACGGATTTGTCTCCGGTGACGATGGCCGCGGCGCTGCATTTCGATACGGCGATTCACAACTTCGGAATTCAGGAGCACATGCCGCACACGGATGAGACGGACGCGGTGTTTCCTCACAGCTATGCGTTCAAAGGCGGCATGATGTATGCCGGCGATGCGCCGGGACTGGGTGTGGATCTGGATGAAAAGCTTGCGGCGAAATATCCTTACCAGCGCGCCTATCTTCCGGTGAATCGCAAGAGCGATGGGACTCTTACAGACTGGTAGGACCATGGCACACCCGACGAAGCCGATGGATATGCGAGGAGAAACAACGGATGGCGTGGACGAACCACCGGCGCTGCGAGGTCGGTGGACGATCTGCGCCATGCTGTTTATGGCGACGACGATCAACTACGTTGATCGCCAGGTGCTGTCGATCCTGAAGCCAATCTTGCACGGCCAGGTGATTCACCTGCTGCCGCTTTTCTCGGGTTGGCCGTCGCTGGAAACCACGATCAATGTCACCGACCGGGAATATGGATACATTCTGGCGGGATTCCAGGTGGCGTATGCGCTGGGAGTCGTGTTCGCTGGACGACTGGTGGACAGGCTCGGTTGTCGCAGGGGCTATCCGCTGGTGACCGGGCTGTGGAGCCTGGCGGCGATGGCGCACGCACTGGTGCAGTCGGTGATGGGTTTTGGGATTGCGCGATTCTTTCTGGGGCTGGGAGAGAGCGGGAATTTTCCGGCGGCTATCAAGGCGACTGCTGAGTGGTTTCCACCGAAAGAGCGGGCGCTTGCGACGGGGATCTTCAACTCGGGTGCTGGTGTGGGAGCGATTGTTGCGCCGCTGGTGGTGCCGTGGGTGGCGATTCACTTTGGCTGGCGTTCAGCGTTTCTGGTGACTGCATTCTTTTCTGTCGTGTGGATTGTGTGGTGGTCGATTCGCTACCGCAAACCGCAGGAGACGATGGACTGGAGGCGCGGCCAGGTGGTGGTGGCACCTTCGGCAAACGTTTTGCCGTGGTGGCATCTGCTTCGCCATGGGCAGGCATGGGGATTCATGATCGGGAAGTTCCTTACGGATCCGGTGTGGTGGTTCTTTCTGTTCTGGCTGCCGCAGTATTTTCACTCCCGGTTTGGGCTCGATTTGACGCACATGGGGCCGCCGCTGGCAACAGTGTATGTAATCTCCACGATTGGCAGCGTATGCGGTGGATGGCTGCCGAAGGGCTATATCCGCCTGGGGATGAAGCTGAAGGCTGCGCGGCTTGCGGCCATGCTTACGTGTGCATGCTGTGTATTGCCGGTCGTGATCGTCGGGAACCTCAGCTCCGAGTGGATTGCCGTGGGGCTGCTTTCGCTGGCTGCTGCGGCACACCAGGGATGGTCGGCGAATATCTTTACGACGGCGTCGGACATGTTTCCCTCAGGACAGGTGGGGACGGTTGTGAGTTTCGGACAAGTGGCCGGGGCGCTTGGGGGTGCCATCTTTCAGCCAATCGCGGGCGACGTACTGCAGCGAGCGCACGAAATGCACACGCAATCGGGCTTCGTTCCGCTGTTTATCTATTCGGGCTGCGCGTACCTGATTGCGCTGGTCTTGTTGCGCACGCTGGCGCCAGGACTGAAGCGGGCCGAATTGCCGAGCAATTGAAACCGGATAGAAAAGGCGATGGCCGAACTTTCGTGACTATGGTCACGCATCGGGCATGAATTTACATGGAGTTGCTGCATCGATAGTGCCCGTTCGATATAGAGACAGAATGGCTCGAGTATTGACGCATTGTTCCCGGGGAATGAGACTCTTTTAACGGGCGATTGCATAGAGGGCAGAGATGAGCAGGCAACGAAAACTGCGCATGGGCATGGTGGGCGGCGGCCCCGGCGCCTTCATAGGGCCGGTGCATCGGATGGCGGCTGAACTTGACGGTAAGATTGAACTGGTTGCAGGGGCATTTTCCCAATCGGCAGAGAGGTCGCGCCTGGCTGGCGAGACGTACAAGATCGATCCTGAGCGAGCCTATGCGGATTACCAATCGATGCTGGCGGCTGAGCGCGAGCGGGCCGATGCGATCGATTTTGTGGTCATCGTTACGCCGAACCATCTGCACTTGCCGGTCGCGCTTGCATCGTTGGCCGCAGGGTTTCCGGTGATGAGCGACAAGCCGGCGACTGCGACGTATGAAGAAGCGGTGGAACTGGAGAGGGCAGTTACGAAGAGCGGGCTCCCCTATGGGCTGACGCACACCTATGCGGGCTATGCACTGGTGCGCGAGGCGCGGGCGATGTGTGCGGCGGGGCAACTCGGGAAAATTCGCAAGATCGTTGTCGAATACTTGCAGGGGTGGTTAACGAAGCCGATTGAGACGACGGGACAGAAGCAGGCAGCGTGGCGGTCGGATCCGACGCAGAGCGGACTCGGTGGATGCATTGGCGACATTGGGGTGCATGCATTTCACCTGACGGAGTATGTGACGGGACTGAACGTCGTGGGATTGAACGCGTCGCTGTTGTCTGTGGTGGCGGGGCGCAAACTAGATGACGATTGCACATCGTTGCTGCGATTCGATAATGATGCGCAAGGTGTATTGGTGACATCGCAGATTGCAGCGGGCGAGGGAAACGGGCTGCGCCTGCGCGTTTACGGCGAGAAGGGATCGCTCGACTGGAAGCAGGAAGATCCGAACCGGCTGTGTGTGAAGTGGCTGGATGGTCCGGAAGAGATTCGACACGCAGCGGGCGACTATTTGAGTGAGAATGCGCGCGCGGTGACGAGGCTTCCCGGAGGACATCCGGAGGGTTATCTTGAAGCGTTTGCCGTGCTTTATTGCGAATTTGCCGATGTGCTGATTGCGTGGCAACAGAGTCGAACGATTGAAACTCCGCCGACGCTGCCGGGGATCGAGGCCGGAGTGCGTGGGATGCGATTCATCGATCGAGCTATCGAGAGCAGCAAGAGCGAGAGCTGGGTTGAGTTTTGACCTCATGGATTTAATTTGGGGAGAATTAATTTGGGGAGCAGGCGATGAAGACGATCAAAGGACCCGGAATTTTTCTGGCGCAATTTGCGGATAACCAGGCGCCATTCAACTCGCTTGAAGGAATGGCGCACTGGGCTGCACAGCTTGGATTCGTTGGAGTACAAATTCCTTCGTGGGACAGGCGTCTGTTCGATCTGAAACTTGCTGCGGAGAGCCGTGACTATTGCGAGGAGATACTTGGGATTCTCGACGCCGCTGGTTTGAAGCTGACGGAGCTTTCAACGCATTTGCAGGGGCAGCTGGTTGCGTCGAATGAAGCGTACGACGTGATGCTCGATGGTTTCGCACCTGCGGAACTGGCAGGCAGGCCGAAAGAGCAACAGGAATGGGCCGTGAAGCAATTGGAGTGGGCCGCGGTGGCAAGCAGCAGGCTGGGACTGACTGCTCATGCAACGTTTTCAGGTGCGCTGGCGTGGCCGTATTTTTATCCATGGCCGCAGCGGCCAGCCGGGTTGATCGAAGAGACATTTGAGGAATTGGGGCGCCGCTGGTTGCCGATTTTGAATCTCTTCGATGAGGCCGGCGTGGATGTTTGCTACGAGTTGCATCCCGGCGAAGACCTGCATGACGGCGTGACATTCGAACGATTCCTGAAAGCGGTAAACGAACACAAGCGCGCAAATATCCTGTACGACCCGAGCCACATGATTTTGCAGCAGATGGACTACCTGGAGTTTCTGGATTTTTACCACGATCGTGTGCGCGCGTTCCATGTGAAGGATGCGGAGTTCAGACCCAACGGCCGGTCGGGCGTGTACGGGGGCTACCAGGATTGGATCGATCGCGCAGGACGATTCCGCTCACTGGGCGATGGGCAGATTGATTTCAAGGCAATCTTCAGCAAGATGGCGCAGTACGACTATCCGGGCTGGGCGGTGCTGGAGTGGGAATGCTGCATCAAGCATCCCAAAGCGGGTGCAGCCGAAGGCGCGGCGCTGATCAAGCAGTGGATTATCAGGGTTACGGACAAGGCGTTTGATGATTTTGCGGGATCGGGAGCGGATGCGGAAAAGAATCGGAAGATCCTTGGATTGGGCTGAGCGCAGCTACGCATCGGCTGCTTTCAACACAAACTCTATAGCCGGCCGCCACGCTACGAGCGGCGGCGTGTGCGTTTTTTGCTGACGGTGGTGAGCTTGCCAAGGACGGCGTATTTTCTGTGCTCGACGGGTGATGAGAGAACCAGGCTGGTGACGGGATTGCCATACGGGAGCAGGGCTTCAATCAGGGCTTCAAGATCGGCGAGAGTGGTGGTCGAGACTTTGAGCAGGAAGTCATCGCCGCCGGTGAGGTGGTGGCACTCGCGAACCTCTTCGAGAGTCTGGATGTATTCGAGCAGCCGGTAGTAATTCTGCCCTCCACAACTCATGCGGATGAAGGCAAGGACTTCCAGTCCAAGGGATTCGCGATCAATATCGAGGGTATAGCCGCGAAGAATACCGGTCTCTTCCATCTGCTTGAGGCGCTCCGCGGTTGCAGTGGGGGAGAGACCGATGCGGCGGCCAAGCTCGGCCAGGCTGAGGCGAGCATTTTGTTGGAGCTCATTCAGCAATTTTCGCCCGTGCAAATCGAGTAAGGCCGTGGAATCCATTGTCATAGTCAACCATCATAGGCGAACCCGGTGGAATTTGTCGCGAATGGTGGCGAATTGGTATGTCGACTTACCGGGAATCCGCCTAAGATCGCAGCTATGGTCAGTTTAGTTTTGAATGGGCAGTCGCTGACGCTCGCTGAGATTGAAGCCGTTGCTTTGGGTGGATGCCGTGTGGAATTGGCCCCGAGCGCACTCAGGCGGGTGGCGGAGAGTCGCAACTTGATTGAGAGCATTCTTGCTGCCGGTGAAACGGTGTATGGCGTGAACACGGGGTTTGGCAAGCTCGCGGATGTACGCATTCCCGGCGACAAACTCGCGGAGTTGCAGATTAACCTCGTGCGGAGCCATGCGGGCGGCGTAGGCGAGCCGCTAGCTGAGGCGGAGTCTCGGGCGATGCTGGTGCTTCGCGCCAATGTGCTGGCAAGGGGCTTTAGCGGTGTGCGGGTGGAGTTGCTGGAGTTGCTGGTCGGCCTGCTGAATGTGGGAGTGCACCCGGTGATCCCCGAAAAGGGTTCGGTGGGCGCAAGCGGCGATCTAGCTCCGCTGGCGCACCTGGCGCTTGTGGTTGTCAGTGAGGGCGAGGCGTTTTATCGCGGCGAGCGAATTGCGGGGGGAGAGGCGCTGCGGCGGGCAGGGTTGAAGCCGCTTCAACTTTCGGCGAAGGAGGGGCTTGCGCTGTTGAACGGAACGCAGGCCATGACGGCGGTGGGAGCGCTGGCTACATCGCGGGCACTACGAGTTGTCGAACTCTGCGACCTTTCCGGGGCGATGTCGCTCGAAGCGTTGAAGGGAACGCCAGCGGCCTTCGATGCGCGGATTCATAAGGCGAGGCCGCATGCGGGACAGATTGCCGCGGCGGCGCACTTGCTGCGGCTGATGGAGGGATCGGAGATTCGCGAATCGCACCGCGAGCACGATTCGAGGGTGCAGGACGCGTATTGCCTGCGCTGCATGCCACAGGTGCATGGAGCGGTGCGGGGAGTTTTGGTGCACGTCGCGGGGGTGCTGGAGACGGAGGCGGGCTCAGCGACGGATAATCCGCTGGTGTTTCCGGACGAATCAGGGTCGGGCAGCGCGGTGATTTCCGGAGGGAATTTTCATGGAGCTCCGTTGTCGTACGCGTTTGATTACGCCGCGCTGGCAGTCACGGATCTGGCGGGCATCACGGAGCGGCGCGTCGACAGGCTGCTGAATCCCGATATCAATGAGGGTCTGCCGGCATTTCTTTCTACCGACCCAGGACTTTCGTCGGGGTTCATGATTGCGCAGATTGTTGCTGCGGCATTGATCAACGAGTGCCAGGTGCTGTCGCATCCGTCGTCAACGGGAAGCATTCCGACGGATGGCGGCAAAGAGGATCATGTGTCGATGGGGATGACGGGAGCGATCAAGCTACGGCAGATCGTGGAACATGCTGAGCGCATCCTGGCAATCGAGTTGATGTGTGCGGCGCAGGCGCTGGAGTTTCGCCGGCCATTGAAGTCGAGCGCGCGGATCGAGGAGGCGCATGACGAAATGCGGAAGGTTGTGCCGCGGCTGGAGCGGGATCGCGTGCTGGCGCCAGATATCGAGGCTTTGGCCGCGGCGATTCGTGCAGGGAAGTTCGATGGGTGGCGGGAGTAGTTGCCGGGAGGGTTCGTTGCTTTCCCACCCAGGACGCGATACGGCTGCGTTTTGGATGGGGGACCCAGATTTCGTTTCTGGGTTTGGTCTTCTTGGTCGAAGCTCGGCGTGTAGGATGAAAGCGCATGAGGGGGACGCATGAAGCTCTTTCGCACCACGGGCGGGGTCTTTGTTGAAGAGGGTGGGCAGCATTATCTGGTTGCGGAACATGGCTGGGACGGTCTGCTTTCGCGCGAGGATCTGCCGGAGTTTTTAGCGGGGTTTGTGGAGCGGGCGAGACCGCTGGCGGGATTTCACGAGGGGGACTTGCTGGCTCCGATCAGCCAGCAGGAGGTTTGGGCTGCAGGCGTAACGTACTACCGCAGCCGCGGTGCGCGGATGGAAGAGTCGAAGGATGCGAGTGGTGGAAATTGTTATGATCGAGTTTATTCGGCGGAGCGGCCGGAGTTGTTTTTCAAATCGACGGCGAGCCGGACGATTGGGACTGGCGGCATGGTGCGAATTCGCGGCGATGCGCACTGGTCGGTGCCGGAGCCGGAGCTGACACTGGTGGTGAGTCCGGCGGGGCGCATCGTGGGATACACGATTGGCAACGATATGAGTTCGCGCGATATTGAGGGCGAAAATCCTCTGTATCTGCCGCAGGCTAAGGTCTACAACGGGAGCTGCGCGCTGGGGCCGGGAATTCTTGTGTCCGCGAGTCCGTTGGCGCATTCGACCGCGATCGAGTTGGAGATTTTGCGCGACGATCGAGTGGAGTTTACGGGAGCGGTGGAATTGACGGAGTTGAAGCGCGAACCGCAGTCGCTGGTGGCGTATCTTTTGCGCGATAACAGTTTTCCGGCTGGCGTGTTCCTGATGACGGGGACGGGGATTGTGCCGCCGAGTACGTTTACGCTGGCGCGTGGGGACCGGATTCGGATCACGATTGAGCCGATCGGGACGCTGGAGAATGTGGTGGCTTGAGCGCTGTGGAAGAGCGGGCTAGCCAAAGTGGTGAAGTGCAAAGCAGATTCTTCGCTCACCACGCACAAACTGAAATTCGTTTGGGGCCCTGTTCGTTCAGATTACACCCCTAATCGCGGTCTTCCGGGATGGGTACTAGGCCAGGTGCTTCTTGAGGAATGCGAGAGCGCGGGTGCGTGCCAGCGCCGAGGCTTCAGCGCTATAGCTGGCGCGCATGTCGCAATTGAAGCCGTGGCCTGCGTTTTCATACCAGTGGATCTCGACTTCGGGGTGGGCATCGTGGACCTTGTTCACTTGTTCGGCGGGGATGTGGGTGTCGAGTTTGCCGAAGTGGAGTTGAACGGGCGCTCGCGGTGTCTCGCTGGCGAAGTTGCCGATGCGGCCAGCATAGTAGCCAACGGCTGCATCGGGATGGAGCCGCGTTGCGCTTAGCCAGGCGAGAAGACCACCAAGGCAGTAGCCGATTACTCCTGATTTTTTGCCGGTTCGTTGACGGACGTATTGGAGCGCCGCATAGACGTCTTCGAGGGACTTGTCGGTGTCAAGTTTCTGCAGAATGGTCATGCCTTTCTGCGAATCGGATCCGTCATAAGTGAGTTCCACGCCGCGCTCTACGCGGTCGAAGAGAGCAGGCGCAACGGCGAGGAAGCCGTCTTTCGCGTAGCTGTCTGCAATGGAGCGGATGTGGCGGTTGACGCCGAAGATTTCCTGGATGACGACGAGGCCGGCGATGGGTTCGCCGGCGGGACGCGCGACATAGGCATCGAGTTCATGGCCGTCGGTGGATTTCAGTTTTATTGTTTCTTTCAAGAGCGACTCCTCCGGATGCGGCGCACCCACCCTGCTTCGTTTTAGACGGTTCATTGGGCATCGCGGACGCAGCGGAAACCTACGCCGCCGGAGCGGTCGTAGGAGGGGGCCATGAGCAGAAGCTTGCTGTGCTCTTCGTTGCGATAAGCCTGCGGGAAATACCAGATGGAACCCTGCGGCTGATAGTAGCTGCCTCCGCGCACGATGGCGGCTCGCGTGTGATCATCCTCGAACTCATCGGTCCACTGCCAGACGTTGCCAACGAGGTCTTGCACGCCGTAGGGGCTGGCGCCTTGTGCATGTGCGCCGACGGGCTCGGGACCGCGCATGGTGCGACCGATGTCGGGAGTGGGAACATTTGCTGGGTTCCAGTCATTGCCCCACGGATAGGCGCGGCCCTCGGTGCCTTGTGCGGCTAGCTGCCACTCCCACTCGTGGGGAAGCCGCTTACCGGCCCATGCGGCATAGGCGCGCGCATCTTCGAGGGAGACCCAGCTGACGGGGCGATTGTCCCATCCCTGCGGGTAGGCGCCGTTGTTCCAATCGCGGAGAAAGTTTCCGGGATCACGCGGAGCATAGTGTGTGGCGTCGAGGAATTGTTTGAACTGCGCGTTGGTGACAGGGAATTTGTCGATGAAGAAGGGCTTGATGGTCATGGTGTGTTCGTGAAAGCGACGCGGGGAATCTTCCCAGGGATACTGCACATCGACGCCGTTCATGGAGCCGCCTTCGATTTCGGTGCCGCGCACGCGGAAGTCGAAATCGCCGCCGGGTACTTTTACCATTCCTTCGGGAGCTTCAGTGGCGGGCTTGGTGGGGGCGATTTCGACAAGATGCTGCTGCAGGACGGCGGGCTGGTGGGAGAAGGAAGCGAGAGGGCTGGCCGTCATAGCGGACATGCGCTGCATGAGCGCCTTGATGGCTGCGGATGGTTCGGCGGGCATGGCAAGGATTGCGCCGTAGCCGTTGGCTTCGATGTTGAAGCTGAGGACGGAGCCGGGACCGTCGGTTTCGGGCTTGAGTTCCACGCCGTGGTAGAGGTCGAAGTAGCGCACGCCGGGCGCGGGTTTTACATCCATCTGGCGGCCGGCGATGTCGTAGGGATTTCGATTCACGATGGTCCAGACGGTTTGATCACCGAGCGGCCAGCGGCTGGCATAGACGCCGAAGTTGTGCATGGAGTAAAGCGGCTCCCAGTCAGGGCTGGCGAGGAAGGGAGCGACGGCGCGTTCGATGGTGGCGACGCGGCGGGTGGCTTCGGCATCACGTGGATTGATACCGTTCCAAATGCCCCAGACGTTTTCCCAACTCTCCCAACCGCCGCCGTTGAAGAACGCAAACTGCAGGTCGTCGGTATGGTCGGTCGCCCAGCGATCGCTGATGTTGACCATGTGGCGCGTCTCGATCCACTTGTAACGGTCGACCATGGGGATGAGGGGAAATGCATACTGACCCCAGGTCATGACGTTCCAGGCCAGCGCTTCGTCGCTGGGGCTGCCTTCAGGTTCGAATGCGAGAGGATGGCCGGTGGCATCGGCAGCGAGCGAGAAGCCCAGCGGGACGCCATCCTGCGTGTCGCCGTTGATGCCGTCGGCATCCACTTGTTTCATTAGCTCTGCAATGGCCTGCGGCCACGGTTGCGAGGGCTGATGTGTGCCTTCATCCCACATCATCATGGGGAAGAGGAGGCGGACGCCGCGGTGATGAAAATCGGCGACCATTTTTCGAACGCCTTCCACGCCTCCTGGCATGGACTCGACCATTTCGAGCTGGTTGCGGTCGTCGATCCCCATGTTGGGGTAAGTGGACCAGATGAGGACCGCGTCGATGCCGCCGTAACGCTTCTCCAGATCGTCGAGGTAGCGATCGACGGTGTAATGGCCTGCAACGGGATCGTAGAAGAAGCGATCGTGGACCATCATTTGGGGCTGCATGAAGCTGGACTGCGTCCACCGGAGGGCAGGCAATTGGTAGCGGGATGGATCGTATGCGATGCGGATGCGACGCTCGGTGCGCCAGTGACGCAAGTCGGCGAGCCAGCGTTCGTGGGCAAAAGGCGGGCAGGTCATTTGCGGACCTTCCCACGCGTTATGGAGGTTCATGCAGGCGGGTGGTGGGATTTGCTGGCCGCGTGGTTGATAGAGGGTGTCTTGCGCGGCGGCGGTAAGGGCCAGGGTTCCGAGTGCGATTAGAGGGAATAGCTTCTGGAACATTCTGCTCATCTCCAAGCGGCTTTACGAAGAGTGCTGGTTCGATCAGGTGGTCTGGCCGCGGCTGGCGAGAAAGGTATTGAGATCAGCACGGGTCGGCATGGAGGCCTGCGCACCGCGGCGGGTGACGGAGATGGCGGATGCGGCGCATGCGAATCGAGCGGCGGCCAAGGGGTCTCTGCCTTCGAGCAGAGCGACGGCGAAGCCGCCATTGAAGCAATCGCCTGCGGCAACGGTATCGATGGCGTCAACGGCGTATGGCTTGACCCAGCCTGATTTTCCGTCGGATGTGGCGACGTAGGCACCTTCGGCGCCGCGCTTCAAAACGACGCCGCGAAGGCCGTGTGCGAGCAATTCTTGCGAGGCGACTTCGGGATCGGATTCGTCGTTGAGGTAGAAGGAGGCTTCGGTTTCGTTGGGAGTGAACCATGCGAGTTGTTTCCATGCAGTGTCGCTGAGCGCGGCTGCGGGTGCGGGGTCAAGCATTACGGGAATTCCGAGTTCAGCACAGAGGGCCAGAGTGTGATCGATGGTCGCCATGGGCAATTCAAGCTGGCAGAGGACCATGTCTGCGTTGCGAATGACGTGGATGTGTTTGTCGACGTATGCGGTGTCGACTTTGCCATTGGCTCCGGGAACAACGACGATGGCGTTCTGGCCTTTGTCGTCGAGGAAGATGGGAGCGAGGCCGGATGAGCCGGATGTTGTTTCCATCGCGGATGTATCGACTCCTGCGTCGGCCAGGTTCTGGATCAGTTGCGGTCCATAGAGGTCGTCGCCGACCATGCCGATGAATTGTACGGGATAGCCGAGGCGTGCGGCGGCGACGGCTTGGTTGGCGCCTTTGCCTCCGGGAGTTGTGGAGAAGCTGGTGCCGATGATGGTCTGGCCGATGCGGGGGATCTGCGGAGTGCAGGCCACCATATCCATGGTGACGCTGCCGACGACTACGATCGGTTTGCGAGTCTCTTGCATAGAAGACCTCAATAGAGGGGAGCCATGGCAATGGCGCCAAGGCCCATGATGAAAAAGACGAACATGAGGACCAGCAACAGGTGCGCCGCGCGTGGTGCACCGGCAAATTCGCGCCAGATGAAGACGCCCCATAAAGCGGAAACCATGGTGGCCCCCTGGCCGATGGAGTAGGAGACTGCGGGGCCGATGGGCTTGTCGAGGTGCGCGACCGATGCGATAAAGTTGGCGACTGCTCCCACGCACCAGATGGCTCCGCCAAATACGCCAGATAAGTGCCAGCCGAGTGGAGCACGCCAATAGCCTGAGCCATCGACAGGAGGTTTGCCATCGAGAGGCTTCGCCATCAGCAGGAGGTTGGCTGGAATGGTGGAAAGTACGACGCCGATAGCGAAGAAGAATGCTATCGCATAGGGGCCGGGAGCAGTGCCTCTGCCCAGATCTTCGGTCGCGATTGGGTACCAGACGCCCATGAGGACGCCCGCTACTAGCGAAAGAACGATGCCGCGGGTTGTGGTGGCTTTCGCAGTTGATTCCCGCTTGCGGTAGGCTGCGGCGTCGAGCACGATGGCGACGGTGACCAGGGCGACTCCGCCAAAGAGCAGGAGGGGATTGGCGGCAGGCGCGATGAGATAGCTTGAGACTGCTCCGATGACGAGGGCCAGCCCAATCCCAACGGGGAAGGCGACGGCGAGGCCGGCGACTTCGATTGCCGCAACCAGCAACAGGTTGGCAACATTGAATACCACGCCGCCGCAGAGGGCAAACAAGATGGCGCCGGAAGAAGTATGGGCCACTGCGTCGAGAAAGGATGGACCCGCGTGGCCGAGGCTGCCGGCGGTCAGCCCCCAGACAATAGTGGCGAGCAACAAGCCGATGGCGTAATCCCAATAGAAGAGCTGGAAACGGTAGCCGGGGCAGAGTTTGAGCGTGTTGGCCCAGGAACCCCAGCAGAGCATGCTGAGGATCATCAGAAAGAGTGCGAATTGATAGGTCGCGGGAATGATCATGCGCGATTGGCCTCGTTTAGGCGAGCCTGGGCGGTGAATAGGGAAACATAATGCCTGGGACTATCGGGGCGCAAACGAGAGTTGGGAGTCGGAGTCAGCCGATGATGCGGGCGAGCGCTGAGCTCTCTTCAATAAAGCCCGGGTGATTCTCCTTCAGTACTGCGAGAGGGCTAAACGCCTGTGATGCGAAGTTTTGTGGTTTCCCGGGTCTCAAAATCGAGACCCGGGGTACCCAATTTGTGATTAGGTTGTTGCCGCATTACCGCCGCGCCGCCTTGATTGCGTCTGTCAAAGCCGGGACGACTTCAAAGAGGTCACCTACTATCCCGTAATCGGCTACCTCGAAGATGGGGGCTTCAGCGTCTTTGTTGATGGCGACGATGCATTGCGAGCCCTTCATGCCGACGAGGTGCTGAATGGCTCCGGAGATTCCGATGGCAAGATAGAGCTTGGGCGCAACGGTCTGACCGGAGCTTCCGACCTGGCGCTCGATTGGAAGCCATCCGTTATCGCAGATGGGGCGCGATGCGGCAAGTTCCGCGCCCAATGCGGTGGCGAGATCTTGAACGAGCGGAAGGTTGTCCGCTTCCTTGATGCCGCGGCCGACGGCAACAATCAATGGGGCTGAGCCGAGGTCGACGGTTTGTGCGGTGCCGCGGAAGGGCTCGCCGGGCTTGGTGCGGATTTGTGCGGCGTCGATTGTCGGAGTGAAGGTGGCGATTTCGGCGGGCGCCGATTCGGCGGCGTCGGCACGGAATGCGCCGGATTGAACGGAGACGAAACAGGGAGCAGCACCTGGGGATTTGTAGTTACCACTGAGACGGCCCTGCATGAGCTGGCGGGTGAAGACGGGGCCTTCGCCGATGGCGGTTACGTCACCGATGAGAACGCGACCGAGACGCGCGGCCAGGGCGGGGACGTAGTCGCGAACCTGATAGGTATGCGGGAAGACGACGGCTTCCGGCGAATCAGCGGCGATGAATTGCTGGAGAGCGGCGGTGAATCCATCGGATGTGTACTGGGCGAGCAGCGGATGCTCGATGCGGATGACTTTGGCGACGCCCCTGGTGGCGGCTTCGTTTGCGAGGGCTTCGGTTTGCGCGCCGAGGACAATGGCGGTGGCTTTCGCGCTTGATTGGGCAGCAAGAAGATTTGCAGCTGCAAGTGCTTCCCAACTGATGCGGCCGATGCGGCCGTTGTGATCTTCAAGTACTACGTAAACGCCACTCATAGGACTCGCACCTCGAACTTCAATTTTTCAACTAGTGTGCTTGCGGCTTCTTTTGCGGAGCCGGGGATGATCTGTGTGGATTTTTGTTTCTGCGGGAGGGTGATCTTTTCGAGTACCGCGGTTGGACCGCTGGGAGCGCCAAGATCGGTAGCATTGATTTTGCGAAACTCTTTGGTCTTGGCTTTCTTGATGCCCATGAGAGTGGCGTAACGAAGCTTCTTGCCGCCCGACTGGATCATGAGGACGGCGGGGAGGGGAAGATCGATGTTCTGGAACCAGCCTTCTTCGAGTTCGCGCTTGACGGTAATACCGCTTTCGGTTTTTTCGACATTGAGGATGAGCGAGGAGTGAGGCGCACCCATAAGCTCAGCCATGATGACGCCAGTCTGACCGTAGCCGAGATCGTCGGATTGAAGGCCAGTGAGGACGAGGTCGGGGCTCTCCTGTTTGGCTGCCGTGGCGAGGAGTTGGGCAATGCCCAGAGCGTCACGCTGGGCGAGATCGTTGGCTTCGATGTGAATGGCGCGGTCGGCGCCTTTGGCGAGGGCTTCGCGAATGGTGGTTCCGGCGCGCTCGGGGCCTGCGCTGAGGACGATGACTTCGCCGCCGTTTTTTTCTTTAAACTGTAGAGCTTCTTCAAGGGCGTAGGCGTCGGACTCATTCATGGCGAACTGGAGGTCGGATTCTTCGAACCATTTGCCGGAGCTGTTGATGCGGACTTGTGCATCGCGCTCGGGGACTTGTTTGATGCAGACGATGATTTTCATTTGATAGATGCTCCAATGGCTTGTATCCAGGCAAATCGTGGAGGGAGCGTCCCTCAGCGGCTAAAGCCACATTCTGCCTTGCCTGTTACGGCACGACTAAAGTCATGCCCTTTCAAAACTCTTCAAGGCCATCCCTCAGCGGTTGAGGCCGTTCGTACTTTTGTGATGCGTATGGCACGGCTGAAGCCATGCCCTTTCAAAACTGGCTTGTGAGGGTTTCATGGGTCTCGTTTTGTGGGCCCTTGTTCAAGAACAGGTAGGTTGCGAGCGGTGAGTTGGGCGATATCTAAAAGCTGCGGCGCGGTGTCGCCTTTTTCGGCGAGGGCGTCGCGGAACATCGTGTTGCAGAAGGGGCAGGCGGTACCGATGGTGGATGCGCCGGTGGCGATGAGTTCGTTGGCGCGGGTGTGGCTGACGCGTTCGCCGGTTTCTTCGCCGAGGAAGGCGAGTCCGCCGCCGGCGCCGCAGCAGAAGCTGCGTTGATGCGAACGGGGGGCTTCGACGAGTTCTCCGGCGAGGGAGACGACGGTGCGGGGTTGTTCGTAGACGTTGCGATAGCGGCCGAGGTAGCAGGGGTCGTGGTAGACGATGGTTTCCGGCGTCGCAGGGGCTAAAGCGCCATTTGCATTTTGAGGCATAGTGGCACGACTAAAGTCGTGCCCTGACGCTTCGTGGCTTTCCGATGCGGATGATCGGTCGTGTGCTGATGACGGTGCGTTCTGGTCGGGGAGTTTCTCGGCGAAGCGGGCGAGGAATTCGCTGTGGTGTTCGATCTCGGGGGGCTTGCCGAATTCTTTCCAGTCCTCCTGGATAGTGCGGACGCAGTGGGGGCAGATGGATACGATTTTCTTGACCTTGTTTTGCGCGAGAGCTTCGAGGTTAGACTCGGCGAGTTGCTGGAAGAGGAGATCGTTGCCGAGACGGCGGACTGGGTCGCCTGTGCATTTCTCTTTACGCAGGACGCCGTAGCTTGTGCCGAGGTAGTTCATGACACGGGTGAAAGCGGCGATGATTTCGCGGCCTTTGGGATCGTATCCGCCCATGCAGCCGAGCCAGAGGCAATACTCCTGAGAACCGTCAAAGAGCGGAAACTCCTGTTTCTGGATGAATTTGTCGCGTTCGAGAGCGCTCATTCCCAATGCGTTTGACCCGCGTTCGAGAGCGAGGAAGAGCTTGGCGCCGTGATCGTCTTCCCACGTCCCGGTGTTGACCGCGCCGCGACGCAGGCCAACGATGATGGGGAGATGTTCGATGCCGACGGGGCATTGATATTCGCATGCGCCGCAGGTGGTGCATTGGAAATCGGCAGTGATGGAGTTGAATTTGCCGATGATGTTTTCAGTCGAGGCGGGGCCGAATTCGTTGAGGTAGCCGCGCAGGCCGAGGATTATTTCTTTCGGGTTGAGTTCTTTGCCGGTGTTGTTGGCTGGGCAGTGCTCAGTGCAGCGGCCGCACTCGACGCAGGAATAAGCCTGAAGGCTGACGAGTTGGGTGAGGTCGGTTCCGGCGACGAGGCCGAAGTCTTCGTCCCCGACGAGGGGCGGAATTTTGCTGAAGCCCCCGCGCGATAGAAAGATGGTGGCCGGGCTGAGAATCAAGTGCAGGTGTTTTGTGTGGGGAATGATGGGCAGGAAGATGAGCAGAGACAGGGTGTGCGTCCACCAGAGAATGCGGATCGCAGGGCCGCTGTCGCTGACAGCAAACGCTGCGAGGTAGGTCACCATGAGGAGGAAGATGAGGAGCGCGATTACACCTGATTCGTAGGAGACTTTGCCGCCAAGCCAGCGGGGGCGTACGAAAAATCTGCGGACGAAAAGGCCGAAGATGCCGACGGCGCAGGCGATGGCGAAGGCTGCTGCGAAATAGAAGTAGAAACGCCCGAGCAGTCCTTGGTGGTCGAGAAATCCGAAGCCGAGGCCTGCGGCAAGATGATTAAGTGTGACAAGAGCAAATGCGCAGAAACCCCAGAATACAAAGGCGTGTGCGAGGCCGGGGAGGGGCCGTTCGCGGATGACCTTGGCCTGGCAGAGCACTTCCCAGAAGAAGTCCCAGACACGTTTGCCGACGGGCGCGAGGCTGAAGTTCGGGTCTTTTCTGGAGTTGAGGATTCGACGGAGAATGGGTACGAATCGATGCCAGAACAGGGCTCCCGACGCGGCGATCAAGGCCACGAGTAACAGCTTCTCACCCAGCGAGAAACTTTGCGGTTCTGCAAGCGTAGCGGAGAGGAGGGTCATAACCGAACTCACTCACAATACACGATTAGGCTCATAGTCGGCAGGTTGAGCGACACTGCGTTTCAGGTTGGAAATGCGATTTGTTTGAGAGGCGATCGAAGGATCGATTTACTGGATGTTTTCCACAGCAAAAGGGCGGGATCCCTTTCGAGACCTCGCCCCAGTGCTTTCCGAATTTTGAAGATCCGGTTTCGGTAACCGGATCACAACTCGGGTGTAACGGATGAGGAAGTTCATTCGAGCTCAGCCCGAGTTTCCCTACCCTGGCCGGTACAACCCTTAATGCACGAGTGCTCATGCTGCCATTCGTGAGTTTCGTTGCCGATTCTCTTGAAGGCCATAGTCGACTCTCTCCTTTGGGGAAGATTTCTCTTCCGTTAAGTACTTAGAGGCAGCTTGGGAGGGGGAAGTTGTCGGCTGCGGCGTATCGGGCGGCAGAGGCTGCCACAATGTAGGACTCCAAGCTGAAAAGCTGGAGCGAAATTTAATGTCGGCGGCTATTTTTGGGTGCGGGCTTCGGCTTCGGCAAGCCAGCCGCGGCGAAGCTTTTCTGCTGGGATGCTGGACAAGTACGGCTTGATGTCGAGAACGGGCGTCCCGTCGAGCATGTCTACTCCGCGGACATGCAAGCGACGGTCCTCGCGTCTCAGCAACTCAACGACCGTGAGAGCGATTGGATTGGGACGGCGGGGAGAGCGTGTGGCAAATACGCCGTGCGGGCGCCCGTCGAATGGTGGGCTGCCGATCAGTTCGAAGCCCTCGGATCGGTCGAAGGCCCAGATCACGAAGAGATGAGAAAAGCCCTCAATGTCTGTGAGACCGAGTTCGAATTCCGGGAGAATCTCGAGCACACCTTCAGCATCGTGTTTTGCGCCGAGGCCTTTGGGGATGGACTTGGTGTCGGTGTAAGGGCTGCGGACAATTCCGATAGCTCTGGGGGTAAACACTGCGGTCCTGTTCCGGTACATGGAGGCGAGATGGTGAATGTGGGTCCGTCAACGGCCACAATCTGATGTTAGCGCATTGGGGTCTTCAAAAGTCTCGTAGTCGAATTTGCGAAGATTGCGCATACACTCGCCGAGCGCACCTACCAGGGTTTCGCTCCATCCGCAAGGCTGGAAGCGCAGCGTCTTCTGATTGAGTTCGAGATCGGCGGTGGCATAGAACTGCATGTCACTGGTCTTCGCGGTGGCAAACTCTTTCACGGTGATGCGGGCTTCGATCTCGCCCTTGGCGTGCTTCTTTCTTACGGAGAAGAAATGCAGCCGGGCGAGTGCTTCGGAGGAATCCTTCTGAACCAACTTCCATTCGTTCACGAGATTTGACCTCACTGGGAATTGAGTGACCTGATTGGCGAGTTTATCGGATCAATGATGCGCATGGACAGGGAATTCTGGTGGCGTGTATGCGCGCTCTAATCCAGGGCTCGGGCAAAAGCCGCGCCTTTGTTTCAAAGCCTCTTGGTTGATGTTCCCGCAGCTTGCTTCAGCAGCGCACGATCTTGGGTGAGTCGATGCCCTTGGTGGCGTTGCGCGTGTCTACAACTAATTGTGACTGCTCAACAATGGTGCGGTAGTCGTACGAGGAGTGATCCGTCACAATGATGACGGCGTCGTAAGATCCAAGGTTATCGAGTGGTGTGTTGGTCATGTTCAGAGCATAATGGCGACCCTGGCCGACGGTGGGGAAGTACGGATCGTTGTAGGCAACGTCCGCGCCTTTTTCGCGCAGCAACTCGATGATGGTGAGAGAAGGGGACTCGCGCAGGTCGTCGATGTCGCGTTTGTAGGCGAGGCCGAGAACTAGAATCTTCGAACCGTTGATTGATTTGCGGTGCTTGTTGAGGCCGTCGGCGAGCTGATCAATGACGAAGTAGGGCATGTTGATGTTGACTTCACCAGCGAGCTCGATGAAACGCGTACGGAAGTCGAACTGTCTGGCTTTCCAGGAAAGATAAAAGGGATCGATCGGGATGCAGTGGCCGCCGAGGCCTGGGCCGGGATAGAAAGCCTGGAAGCCGAAGGGTTTGGTTTTGGCGGCGTCGATGACTTCGTGGATGTCGATGCCCATTCGCATACAAAGCTGCTTGAGTTCGTTGACGAGGGCGATGTTGACGCAGCGATAGATATTTTCAAGCAGCTTTGTCATCTCAGCGACGGAGGGGCTGCTGACGGGAATGACGCGCCTGAAGATGGCACCGTAGTAAGAGGCTGCGAGTTCTGCGGCTGCGGGGCCGCAACCGCCGACGACCTTGGGGATGTCATGACGCGCGACGGTTTCATTGCCCGGATCCTCGCGTTCCGGCGAGAAGGCAACGTGGATTCCCAGATCGTCGAAAGCGCGAGCAACTTTCAACCCGTGGCGATTTCCTTTTTCGATCAGGGGCACAACGATCTCTTCGGTGGTTCCTGGGTAGGTGGTGCTTTCGAGGACGACGAGTTGCCCTTCGTGCAGATGCGGGGCGATTGACTGGACGGTGCCGGTGACGTAGCTCAAATCGGGTTCATGGTACTCGTTGAGCGGCGTAGGGACGCAAATGATGATGGCATCGATGCGCTCGATTTCGGAGTAATCCGATGTTGCGCGAAAGCCAGATTTCTGTGCTTTTTCAATTGCGTCGGGGAGGATGCGCACAATATAGGAGCCGCCGGAATTGAGGGTGCTGACTTTTCTTTCCTCGATGTCGAACCCTGTAACGGCGAAGCCCTCAGCGCTGAACAGGAGGGCGAGAGGCAGTCCGACGTAGCCCATTCCGACGATGCCGATGCGTGCCAGTCTTTTCTCAATCTTTTGTTTCAGCTCAGAGAGAGTTGTTGTTGCTTTTGGGTACATATACCTGATTGTAGAACCCAGGTTGGCGTCGAACCGCGGTTGCCGGCCTCCGATAGTATTCTTATTTTCGGCGAAAGCAGCACTCCATTGGGAGGCTTGGTTGGCGAAGTATCTTGTTACCGGCGCTGCCGGATTCATTGGACGGTCGATTGTAGCGGGATTATTGGAGCGTGGAGAAACCGTACGGGGAATCGACAACTTCATTACCGGCAAACGGGAGAACCTGGTGGGTCTGGACGGTATGGAGTTCGTGGAAGGCGACTTGACCGACCCGGAACAATGCGCACAGGCCTGCGAAGGCGTTGAGATCGTGTTCCACGAGGCGGCATTGGCATCGGTACCGCGCTCGGTGGCAGATCCGGCTGGCACCAATCTGCATTGCGTGACGGCGACGTTGAACCTGCTGATCGCGGCGCGTGCAGCGGAAGTTCGCCGCGTTGTGTATGCGGGGTCCTCATCGGCATATGGCGATACGCCTATGCTTCCGAAGCGGGAGGATATGCTGCCGAATCCGATTTCGCCCTATGCGGTGGCGAAGCTGGCGGGAGAACAGTACATGCGCGCATTTGCGCGTGTCTATGGCCTGGAGACCGTGGTGCTGCGGTACTTTAACGTGTTTGGCCCCTTTCAGGACCCGACTTCGCACTATTCCGGGGTGCTTGCTATTTTGTGCAGGCGGATGCTGGCCGGAGAGCAGCCAACCATCTTTGGCGATGGGGAACAGAGCCGCGATTTTACCTATATCGATAACGTCGTTCATGCCAATCTGCTGGCGGCCGATGCGTCCGCGGAGAAGGTGGCCGGACAGATGATGAATGTGGCGACCGGTTCACGGTGCACCCTCAACGAGACATTTCGCATTCTCTGCGAGGCTACCGGTTATTCCGGAGAACCTGCCTACGATGAGCCCCGGTCGGGCGATATCCGAGACTCGCTCGCGGATATTCAGCTTGCAGGCAAGCTCCTGGATTACAGCCCGATTGTGGACTTTCGGGAGGGATTGCGGCGGACCGTGGAATGGTACCGGACGGGCGCATAAGTCGCATTTTTCCAGCATCACGAATTCCGTTGCTTTTCCGGCTCTTTCATATGTGACGCACCTCACTAACAAGCTGGTTCGGATTGGTCACACTAGTAGGCGACGAAACCGCTGTGGCCGTTCGGTTCTGCGAAGATTGCCATTCGGAAAGCAACGGGAACAGAGGAAGCCGCCTTTGCCGGAGACGATCGCAGTGCAGGAAGAGTCAGTGTGCGGAACCGAGCCAGTAGCGACCCAGATTGAGCTGCGAGGTTCGCACCAGTCATTTGTCGAAGTCTGGTTGGCAATCAGGCGAAATCGCCGGCTCTTCTTGTGGATTGTTGGCCTCCTGCTGGGTGCCTGCCTTTTGTATTGCCTGGTTTCCCCCAATGTTTACGAGGCAACGGCGCGCGTGGCTCTGCGTGGAACGCAGATTTCGCTGCTGACGCTCGATCGCAACGAGGGCCCGGCGTCAGGCTCTTTCGCATCAGGCCAGGTGCAGCTTGAAACGGTGGCAAATGCGATGCGAAGCGACCAAATTGCATGGGTCGTGATTGCTCATCTGCGGCTCTACAAGGCTTCTGGATTCGCAGGCTCTTTCGCAAAGGAGTATCCCGATTTCAGTCTGAATCAGGCGAATCCCGCGGCGACAGACTGGCTTCTGGAACGGTTTCAGCGCGACCTCACTGTGCAGACCATTCCGCGCACACTTGTTTTGCAAATCCGCTTCCGCTCGCGAGATGCGGCATTGTCAGCTGCCGTTGTGAATGCGCTGCTGGTTGCTTATGACGAACAAGAATCCGCCGCAGGAATCCAGGCGACGAACGAGGCAAACCGGTCTTTGCATTCTCGATTGACGGATTTGAAACTGCGAGTAGACCGGGATGATCAGCTATTAGCGACATTTCAAAAGCAGCACGGAATATTGAATGCATCGGAGACGCTCGGTAATGGACAGCCGACGGAGGTGGAACATACTGCGGGCCTGAGCGAAGTTGATGCGCTTAGCAGGGAACTGATAATGGCAACGACTGATCGGATGGTGCTGGAAGCGGAGTATCGTGCAGCTGCATCCGGTGATCCGGAACTGGTAGTTGCATCGGATACAAAGCTGCTGGCAGCGAGCGCCCCTGCATCGGCGCTTTTAGAGCGGTTGCGTGCCAGCCGGAGCGATCTGGAGCAGGAACAGGCGCAATTGCGCATAGAACACGGGCCAAACTTTCCGAGAGTAGCGGAGATTTGCGCCCAGATACAGGATCTGGATCGGCAGATCGGGGGGGAAGACGGGAAGTTGCTGGAGCGCCTCAAAAGCGCGTGGGTGGCGGCAGTCGATCGCGAGCGGATGGTGCGTAAAAGCCTTAGCGACGCCACAAGCACGGGCCTGAAGCTGAATGACGCGGAACTGAAGTACACGGCGATGCGGCAGGAGGCGAACGGCAATCGCGACCTATATATCCGGTTGACAGAGCAGGCCGAGGAGGCCGATTTCGCAGCGAACAGCCGCGGATCTCAGCTTTCGATCATCGATTCTGCGCGTCAGGCGGTAAAGCCAATCTCGCCCAATCTTCCAGTATTGATGGCAATAACCTTGTTCGTTTCGCTGTGGCTGGGTGTTGCGGCGGTATTCGTGCGGGAGACGATTCGATCGAAGGCGCTACAGGTCGCCGCGGTGCTTGCACTCTTTGCGGCTACATCGTGTATTGGACGCGCACAGGCGCCGACACCGAGCACATCTGGTCTGCCGACCGGAGTTGCGCGTATTCCGCAATCGACCGAGGTGAAAAGCCAGCCCAACGGGAAAGATGCACCTGCGGTCTGGAGATCCTCGGAGGGCATTCGCCTGGCTGGTGTCCCGCCCGGCATGAACGATGCGCAAGGAATGGTGATGGCTGCGCCGATTGGTCCAGGTGATGTGCTCGAAGTGTCGGAAGCGCACACTCCAGAGATGCGTGCTTCGGTTCGCGTGTCAGAGTCTGGCACGGTGACGCTCACGCTCGCCGGTGAGGTGCTGGTGGCAGGAATGGATGAGACTCTTGCGGCACATGCAATTCAGTCGGCTCTCATTGAGCGGGGCATGCTGATTCATCCGCAGGTCACGGTGGTTGTAACGGCGTATGCAGGACAGGACGTGTCCGTGCTTGGCGAGGTGACGCGACCGGGAATTTACAGTTACAGGGTTCATCATCGATTGCTCGATCTGATTTCGTCGGCGTCGGGCTTGAGTTCAAATGCGGGCCGACTTGTAACGATTACGCATCGAGAGGATCGAAAGACGATCCAATCCGTGGCACTCGATCCGGCAGGAAACGACACTAGTACTGATCACAACCCGGAACTGCTTCCTGGAGATACAGTCCAGGTGAGCCGAGCAGGACTTGTGTATGTGGTTGGGGATGTCGCCAGACCCGGTGGTTTTCCGGTGGATCCCGTGCAGAGGACGACCGTGGTGCAAGCACTTTCCCTGGCATGGGGGCCGGGACAGAATGCTGCCCTCACAAAGGCTGTTCTCATACGAGAGCAAGATGGAAGCCGCACCATTACGACACTGAATCTAAAGCGAATGCTGCGCGGACTCGACCCCGATATTCCAATTCGAGATCGCGACATTGTTTTTGTTCCGGACTCGATGGCGAAGAACCTCTGGAACCGTACGATGGAGTCGGTGATTCAATCCGCTGCAGGCGTCAGCATCTATGCGGGCATGGTCTACTCGCAAAGGTTCTAGGGCGATGCGACGGTTAGCGTGGGCCTTGCTGCTCATTTTCGCCTTCACCATTCCATGGGAATATTCGCTCGACCTTGGCGCCCCTTTCGGGAATATTGCTCGTATCGCGGGATTGCTGCTGCTGGCTGCATCGATGCCCGCGATTATGCAGGCTGGACGTTTTCGCAGACCTGGATTATTGCAGTGGCTGACACTCGCTTTCTTTCTCTGGTTTTGCTGCTCCTTCTTCTGGACTGTGACACCGGACGTGACACTGGTCAAGCTTCGCGGCTATCTTCAGGAGATGATGATCGTCTGGCTCATGTGGGAGTTTGGCGAAAGTGCGGACGATGTGCGCAGTTTGATGCGCGCGTGGCTCGCCGGTTCGTGGGTGCTTGCGATCCTCACGATTGCGAACTTCGCGTCTTCTTATCCTGGGTCGGCGGATCAGATACGGTTCGCCGCCTTCGGTCAGGATCCAAACGATGTAGCACGATTTCTTGACATGGGTTTCCCGATTGCGGCGCTCCTTCTTGACGGCAGAGAGCGATTGTGGGGTAAATTGCTGGCGACAGGATACCTTCCACTTGGTTTCCTGTCTGTCCTGCTGACCGCATCGCGAGGGGGATTTCTGGCCTTGGTAGTCGCGCTGGCCGGCTGCGCCGCACTGCTGATATGGCGCTTTCCGAAGAGCGTCTTATGGGGATTGGCGGGATTACCTGCGGCTGCCGCATCGGTTTGGCTATTGGTGCCACGGATGACTCTGGAACGGCTTGCGTCGATTACGGGACAGTTGCAGAACGGCGACCTTAACCAGCGGCTAAACATCTGGTCTGCCGGATGGAATGCGTTTCTGAACAGGCCATTTTTTGGCCACGGAGCCGGCTCCTTTATCGCTGCGTCGAGGTTGGCGCCTATCGACACGGCACACAACACTTCGCTTTCGATTCTTGTTGAAGGGGGCCTGATCGCGCTGGTAGTGGCATCGGGCATCGTCGCTATCTGTGTTCGTTACTTGTTTGATGTCGGCGGCACGCTTCGGATTGCTTTAGCGACGTTGATGGCGGTTTGGCTGATGGCTTCGCTGGTGGGGTCCGTTGGAGAGAGCCGCAGTACGTGGCTTTTGCTGGCCGTGATTGGGCTGAGTCACCGTATCATGGAGGAGCAGCCGGAAGACATTGAACGGCGATTCCCGAGTCCATCTTTGCCAGACAAGTTGCGCGTGGCTTCCCGTCTGCCATGAGCGGGCAACCTTAGCGCTTAATCGAGGCGGCAACCACCGCCATATTCTGAATGCTGCTTCGTGGTTTTCGTGTCGATCGACCCGTTTTTGAATCATGTGCCGTTGCGCTGAATCGGCATAAAGGCATCGAACTGGCAGCATAGATTCTGAACCACGAAGACTTGATGTTTCTTTGCTACCCAGGCTGGAGCGTTTTGTCCAGGTCTGAAGCGGGCATTCCAAACCGCAACGGGCGAGGGTTCTTTTCCAAAAGTGTGTGGTAGAGATATTCCCATTGGTTGAGCACGGCCTCCAGGCCAAACGTGGCGCAGATCGATGCGCGAGTGAGGCGACCTAATTTGCGCCTCTCCTCCTCGGGCAGAAGCATCGCAGCACTCATCGCAGCGGCGAGCGCCTCTGCATCTTCCACCGGGACCGGCGCGCCATAGTGCGAGTCTTGAAGAACCTCGCGCGAGCCCGGTATGTCGGTAATGACGGCGGGCAATTCGCATGCTCCGGCCTCCAGCAACGACATCGGCAGTCCCTCCCAGGAGGAGCAAAGCACAAAACCATCCGCTGCCTGTATCCATTTGTGTATATCACTTTGAAAGCCCGGGAAACTTGCTCGGTCGCGCAACCGGAGCTCAAGTGCCAGACCGCGCAAGTTGTCGCGGAGCCGCCCTTCGCCTGCAATCACCAAATTGGCATTCGGTGCAATTCTGGCGAATGCACGGAGCAGGGTGGCTTGATTCTTAACCGGGTCGAGCCTGCCGACCGTGATCCAGAGAAACTGGTCTGACAATCCGAGATCGCGGCGTTTTAATGTGCGAACGACCTCATCGCGTTTCCAGAGATCTGTGTCAACCCCATTGGGAACGATTGTCAAGTTTCCGCGGACGATAAGTCGTGCTTGAAGCCAGGGCCCTGCGGCGGACTGACTCACGGCAGTGACTGCGTCTGGCATGCGGTTGCTCAAGCGGTAACCTACATGGCGCGCAAGGCTTCCCGTTGCGGGCGAATGAATCGTGTCCACAACGACGCGCACAGGTGAGAAAAATCGCGACCATCGGGCCATCAACGACGCGTGGGGAAGATGTGCGTGCACAATGTCTGGGCTGTTTCGTGCGATCCAGCGATGAAGGCGAATCCACCCGCGGGGATCCACGAGGCCTTTGCGCATTCCAAGACTGTGAAATGCGACTCCTTTTGAGTTTAACTTTCGGGCTGCATCCGCTCCTGATCCAGAAAGGGCGATTACGCTTACGCTCCAGCCTCTCTTGGCGAGCCCCGTTGCCAGCAGAATGACTTGCTGCTCGGCACCCCCGATACGATCGAGAGTAGGGATCAGGTAGGCGACGTGATTCAAGAACTGCGCTCCTGCAAAACAGCTTCGATCATCTCCTCATAGGCGGGGATTGCCGATTTCAGATCGAATGCCTCGATCCACTTATGTGCGAACCTTTGACCCGGTTTGAGCGAAGTGAGAGCATCGCGCAAGGAGTTCTCGAGCGCGGTCGCAGAAATCTCTTTTGCCAACCAGACGCCTCGTTGTTCGCTTAACAAAGTTACGAGTCCAGCGGATGCGGGAAGCGCGATGATCGGGAGTCCGGCGGCGGCCGCCTCAAGCAGGGCATTGGGCAATCCTTCATGCCGGGAAGAAAGCACAAAGGCCGAGATGCCGGGGAAGTGTACGGGGGGAGAAGCTACATTTCCGTGGAATCGAACACACTTTCCAAGTCTCAGCGTATCTCGTTGATCTTCGAGAGCCATCTGAAGCGATCCGCTTCCAAGAATCTCGAGTTCAGCGTTGGAAAACTGGGAACGAATCGCGGCGAACGCCTGAAGAAGTAGGTCGATTCCTTTTTCGGACGCCAGCCGAGCGACGGCTAGAAGGCGATGGCCAGGCGGTGAGGTAGGACTTGACTCAAAAGCAGCTATCCGTATTGCGTCAAGATCTAACGGGTTGGGCAGGACTACGAGCTTTGTGTTTGCCAGGCAAAGTTGTGTCTGGAGTTCCGAGGCCATGGAACTTGTCTGGCAAACTACCCTGTCGGCACGTCCGTATGCGGTTGAATAGAGACGGCGGGCGAGGAGCGGATGTCCGAGAGCAGCGAGCGTAGGTGAGAGCGCCCCATTCTGACGCACGCAGAGACGCGTGCGCGGAGGGAATAAGGGCCGCAGCAATAGAACCAGCAGGTTGAGGTGAGCCATGCCGGTCAAAATGAGGACAGGCCGCAGGATCCATACGAGGCGCAAAAGGCTCCATGCACCGTACCGGACTCTTTGCGCACCGAGTATATGAAGCATTACGGATCGTGGAAGGATCGGAGGCGGGTGGGTTGATTGCGTGACGAGACCCACATGTACTTCGTAGCGACTGGGATTTAGATTGCGAGCCAGGCTTGCGATGACGTGTTCGGCCCCTCCACCACCAAGGTGCGGGATAAGCAAGAGGATTTTTGCGCGTCTGTTCGAAGGCATGGTTACCCAGTTTGCAGGCTAGCGAACTGTCCGCTGCTGGGATGTGACCTCTCTCACAAGAACTACAGCAACAAAATGGTATTGTTTCGTTAACTTTCGAGAAGTGCCTCGGTGATGGGTGCGCGAGCCATTGCGACCGCCGAGGCTCCGGTTCAGGCCGCTTAACGATGCTCGCAACCGAAACAGCATGCTCCGGCGAAGAAACATGCAGTCTTCAATGGCTGCCTCATATCCTGTTCGGCGTCACCAGCGCGCAGACATGTGTGGTATTGCCCAGCAGAGTGCGTGCGCTGCGCGATGCTGGATTTAAAGTCTCTCTACTCTCGTCTTCCGGAGAATTACTGGAACAAACGGCCCGAACAGAACAAGTAGATGTCTTTGTCATCCCAATGAAACGCGGAATATCGCTGTTCCGCGATGTCGTTGCCCTGATTGGAATCTGCCGACTGCTTCTTCGCCTGAGGCCCGATATCGTCGAATTCAGTACACCGAAGGCGGGACTTCTGGGCAGTGTTGCCGCTTGTTTGTGCGGGATTCCAGTCCGAGTCTACTTCCTGAGAGGGCTCAAGCTGGAGACTGCCCGAGGATTTCGACGGGTTTTGCTGCTGTGGGCTGAGAAGGCTGCGTCGGGAAGCGCGAATCTGGTGGTCTGCAATAGCCGAAGCTTGCGTCGACAGACGCTCGCGATGAACATAGCGCCTGCCTCGAAGGTTGTCCTGTTGGGAGAAGGAAGCAGCAACGGTGTCAATCTTGCGCGATTCGCGCCGGGACACTGTGACATTCGAAAGGATCTAGGGATACCCGTTGATGCGCCGGTGATTGGATTTTCTGGGCGGTTGACGGGAGACAAGGGCCTTCCGGAATTGCTGGAGGCGTTCGCGGCTATCCTACGCCGAGCGTCGGACGCATATCTGCTTCTGGTGGGATGGTTCGATGCGGCCGAGGATTCGCTCGATTGTAGAGTCAGAGCGCGTGTGGAAGGACATCCTCGCATCGTCTGTACGGGATTTGTGGAAGATACGGCTCCTTACTACCGAGCGATGGATTTGATGGTCCTGCCATCGTGGCGAGAGGGGTTTCCGAATGCGGTTCTTGAGGCCGCAGCCAGCGGCATTCCCGTGATCACAACGCATTGCACCGGAGCCTGCGACGCTGTGATTCCAGAAGTGACGGGGTTGCTTGTTCCTGCTGGCAGCCCGGAGATGATTTGCGATGCAGTCCTCAGCCTTTTGGGCGACAAGAATCGCTGCAAGCAAATGGCAGTGGATGCACGAGCCTGGGTGAGAAAGAATTTTGAAGACAAGAGAATCCTCGGGCTAGTTGTCGCTTTCTACATGAATCTGCTCAGGCGACCAGCGATCCATAAAGCGAAAGCAATGGGAGAGCGCGCCGAGGCAGTTACTGGTTTGGCCTCTCTGCTGTGATATCGGCTGGAACGGAGGATGTGGGAGGAGCCTGCAGCGTGTGCGCGCCAGACTCACTCGCATGCAGGATATTTCCGGGCACAATTCCCAGTACTAGAGTGGCGCCAACGGCAAAGAGCAAAGCGGCGCCAACCGCGATACCCATCGGCATGAGGGGTGACCGATCTTGCGAGTCGTCTTCGTCAGGACGCTGCGCCGCCGTGAAAGCCAACCGCAAATAATAGGCCGCCGCCACACCTGAGTTTAGCAAGCCGATGATAGCGAGAATCACGGCGCCACCTCCGATGGCTGCGGAGAAGGAATAGAACTTGCCGAAAAATCCGCCGGTGAAGGGGATTCCCACGAGCGAGACGAGGAAGAAGATTAACAGGCTTCCAAGCAAGGGTGAACGATACATCAATCCTTTGTAGTCCTGGATGAGGGGCTTCTCGTCGTTGTATCCGCCGGCGAGCGTTACCACTGCGAAGATTCCCACGTTCATTGCGGCATAGGCTGCGATGTAGAAACTTGCTGCTGCGATTCCGCTTGTGCCAAATCCGGCGAAGGCGGCAAGCAGATATCCGGCGTGCGCGATCGAAGAGTAGGCGAGCATGCGTTTCACGTTTTGCTGACGCAGTGCGGCAAGATTACCGACAGTCATGGAGAGAACGGCGACTACCCACAGGACCGGAGACCAGACCGATCGGAGGGTCGGAAACATCTCGTACACGATGCGGAGGAGAAACGCGAACGCGGCGGCCTTGGGTGCGGTCGACATGAGGGCGACAACCGGCGAAGGTGCGCCTTCATAGACGTCGGGCGTCCATACATGGAAGGGAGCTGCGGATACCTTGAACAGAATTCCGACGAGCATCAAGGCCAGCGCGGCATTCACCAGCGACGGATTTTGCGCGGTGGAGGCGGTGCGGGCGATTTCATAGACGGAGGTAGTTCCTGTTGCTCCGAAGATGAGGGCGATCCCGTAAAGCAGGAAGCCGGTGGCGAAGGATCCGAGCAGGAAATATTTAATGGCGGCTTCGGGGCCTTTGCCAGACTGTTTGCGGTATCCGGCAAGGATGTAGGTGCTGATGGAGGAGATTTCAAGCGCGATGAAGACGACGAGGAGTTCCACGGCGCTGGTAAGAAGGCACATGCCTACAGCGCCAAAAGTGATGAGTGCGTAGTACTCGCCTTGGTGGTGGCTGTGGGCGGGGAGCGTGTCGAGTGAAAGCAGCAGAGTTACGATGACGATGCCACAGATGAGGACGTGGAAGAAAACTGTGAACGGGCTGGTCTCAACGGTATCGGAGAAGCCTGAACCAGCCGGAAGCGATAGCTGCCAGAGGCTTGCCCACAGTGCGACGGTTGCGCCAATTGCGGCCACCCAGCCCAGGCCGCGACGAGAACGAGCCGGAGCGAGCGTCGCGTCGGTTAGCATGACAAGCACGCCGGTTACGGTGAGAACGACTTCAGGAAGGATGCGGTAGATGTCAGGGACGGGATTCACCGGGCGACCTCCCCGGCGTTCGGGCCTGGAGCAACATCGGGCTGTCCCAGAAGCTCAATCGATCGTGACTGCCGGATTACAAGGGGTTTGGGAGCCATTTCGATAGTGCGGAGCCAATAGTTCGGAGAAACACCCATCACCAGCATTAGCACGGCCAGAGGCCATAGCACCAGCTGCTCCGCTAATCGGAGATCCGAAGCTTCTGCTGCCATCATCTTGTTCTCCTGGCCATAGAAAAGCCTTTGCACCATCCAAAGCATGTATGCGGCGCTGAGGATTACGCCGAGCGTAGCAATGATGGCCCATCTATGGCTGACGCCAGCGAATGTGCTCGACAAGATGAGGAATTCGCCAATGAATCCGTTCATCAGGGGCAGGCCGATCATGGCGAGTGAAACGATCACAAAGATTGTGGCGAGGCGCGGGATCCGGTTCGCGAGGCCGCCATAAGCTGCAACCTGGCTTGTTGCATAGCGGATCTCAAGCGCGCCCAGGAGCACAAACAGGGCTGCGTCGATGAGTTCGTTGTTCAGGATCTGATAGGTCGCGCCGGTCCAGCCGGTGAAGGTGAATCCGTAGATGCCGAGGGTGATGAGGCTGAGGTGGCTGAGGGCAGCGAAGGCGAGGAAGCGCCAGAAATCCCGCTGCACGAGGGCAAGACACGCGCCGTAGAGGATGCCGATGACGGCGAGCGCGATTAAGAGAGGAGCGATGGCTTTGGCCTGGGCCGGGAAGAGGCCGACATGGAAGCGAAGCATCGAATAGAGGCCCAGCTTTCCGGCAACCACCATGGCCATGGCGACGGGTGCTTCACCGAAGGTGTCAGCGAGCCAGCCATGAATCGGGAATATTGGAACCTTGACGGCGAATGCAAAGAGGAAGGCGAGCGCAACCCAGAAGAGGGCTCCGGCGGGAATTGCGCCGATCGCGATAGAAGTGCGCAAATCGCTGAAGTCGAATGTGCCGGTCCGGGAGTACAGGTAAAGGATGGCGACAAGCAGCGGAGCGGAAGGAATGAATGTGAAGAGGAAGAACTTTGTTGCAGCCTTTTGACCTTCTTTGCGGCCATACATCGCGATCAGGATTGCCATGGGAACGAGAGACAATTCCCAGAATCCGTAGTAGAGCATCAGGTCGAGCGAGATGAAGACGCCATACATGGCGGTCTGCTGCAGGAGAAAGAGGGAGTAGAAGGTCTTTTCGCGGCGGGTAATCGACTTCCAACTTGCGAGTACGCCGACCGGGCCGAGCAGGCCGACGAGGACCACGAGCCACATGCTGAGGCCGTCGACGCCGACGTGATAGTAGATTGCGGGGTTTTCGATCCATTGCCGATTGACGACGAATTGAAAACCGGATTGGTGCATGTCGAAGTGAGCGGGGAGATGCAGCGTCAACCCGAAGGAGACGAGGGTCGTGAGCAGAGCAATCCAGGCGGACAACTTGCCGCGATCGGGCAGCAGCGCGACGAGCACCGCGCCGGCGAGCGGGAAGAGGAGAATCAACGTGAGTATCGAGCTATCCATTGATGTCATCTCCTAGTGTCCCGCCCACTTTATGTCGATTCCGGAGGCACCTAGCATGTAGGGTGCCAGCACGAATGCAAGTAAAACCGCCGCGCCGAGAGCCAGCCAGGCGGCGTACGAGCGCAGGTTGCCGGATTGCCAGCGTTGCAGAATCGCCCCGCTCAACATGGCAATGCCGGCCAGAAGCCAGGCGATGCCGCCAAGGATTGCGACGTCGACGACCCATTCGAGAAGGTATTTCGAGAGAGCGAGGAGGGGCTTGACGATGGCGAAGCCGTACATCTCGTCGATGTAGTACTTGTTGGCGAGAAGGTTGTAGCCGGCGGGCGATGTGGTGGCGAGCCCGTCGGCGGTTTGCGGGCGGTGGTACATGCGGTGGGCGATGTACCAGCCGAGGGCTCCGGCGGCGACGGCAAGGGCCATCAATGCATACTTAAGCCCTCCAGCGGGTTCTTCCGGGCTGGTTCCCAAGGACGGAGCGAGGAATGCACCGAAGCGTCCGGCGCCGATCCAGCCGCCGCCAACCGAGAGCACTGCGAGAATCGCGAGCGGTCCAAGCATCACCCATGAGCTTTCGTGCGGATGGGCATCGTGATTGCGCGACTCGCCGAAGAAGGTGAGATACCAGAGGCGGAACATGTAGAAGGCGGTGAGCGCGGCGGTAACGAGTCCGACGAACCAGAGGACCTTGCCCAGGCTTCCGCCCGATGTGAAAGCTGCGGCGAGGATTGCATCCTTCGAGTAGAACGCGGACATGAAGGGAAATCCGGAGATGGCGAGGACCGCGGCGGTCATGGTCCAGAATGTGATGGGGATCTTCTTGCGGAGGCCGCCCATTTTGCGCATGTCCTGCTCGCCGCCGAGAGCGTGAATAACGGAGCCTGCAGCGAGGAAGAGAAGCGCTTTGAAAAAGGCATGCGTCATCAGGTGGAAGATGGCGGCTGAGTATGCTGCAACACCGCAGCCGAGGAACATGTATCCGAGTTGCGAGACGGTGGAGTAGGCGAGGACGCGTTTGATGTCGGTCTGGACGAGGCCGATGGTGGCGGCGAAGATCGCTGTTGCTGCTCCGACGATGGCTACGACACTCAACGCGAAGGGTGAGCGGTCGAAGATGAAGTGAGTGCGGGCAATCATGTAGACGCCGGCGGTGACCATGGTGGCGGCATGGATGAGGGCCGAGACGGGGGTCGGGCCTTCCATGGCGTCAGGCAGCCAGACGTAGAGGGGAAGCTGCGCGCTTTTGCCGGTGGCGCCGATGAGGAAACAGATGGCGATCGTGGTGAGCACGCCGCCGACCATTGCAGGATTGGCGGCGATCTTTGAAGCGATCTCGTTGAAGGTCAGGGTGCCGAAGTTGGCGAGGAGAAGAAAAAGGCCGATCAGGAATCCGAAGTCACCGATGCGGTTGACGATGAAGGCTTTTTTGCCTGCATCTGCGGCGGACTTTTTCTGGAACCAGAAGCCGATGAGCAGGTAAGAGGCGAGACCTACGCCTTCCCATCCGACGAACATCACCAAGGCATTGCCGGCTTGGACGAGCACCGTCATGAAGAATAGGAACAGGTTCAAGTAGGCGAAGTAGCGCCAGTAACCTTCTTCTTCGTGCATGTAGCCGACGGAATAGACATGAATGAGAAAGCCTACGCCGGTTATGATCAGCAGCATGACGAGGGAAAGTTGGTCAAGGACCAGGCTGAAGTCGATGTGGAGGGAGCCGGCAGTGATCCACGTGCCGTAGGTTTCGGCGAAAGTCGTTGGCCCGGGATGTCCCAGATAGGCTGGACTGAAGGGGAAGAAGAGAGGAATTGCCGCCCTCAAGGCAACCACAACAGATCCCAGAGGCGCGAGGAGCGCGATCGCGCTGACAACGGCCTTGGGAAGTCGGCGTCCCAGCAATCCATTCAGCAGAAAGCCTGCGAATGGAAGCAGCGGGATCAACCAGAGATGGAGATTCTCGTTCATAGTTTCATCAAGTCGATGCGGTCGACGGCCAGTGTTGCGCGAGCGCGAAATACAGCAATGATGATGGCGAGTCCAACGGCAGCCTCAGCGGCGGCGACCATCATGACGAAAAAGACAAAAATCTGGCCCTTGACCTGGTGCCACTGGTGGGCGAAGGTCACGAAGGAAAGATTGACGGCGTTGAGCATCAACTCGATCGACATGAAAACGGAGATCAGGTTGCGCTTGATGAGAAAGCCGACGACGCCGAGGCAGAACAGGACGGCGCTCAGAAGCAGATACCACGTGAGAGGGACTTCCTGTTGAACTAGTTGAAGGCTGTTCACTTGGTGTACCCCTTGTCTCCGTCTCCGTGACGCGCCAGCGCGACGGAACCGAGAATTGCAATGAGAATCAAAACGGATGTGACTTCAAACGGGAGCAGGAGCTTGGTGAACAAGACAGTGCTCAGCTCAGCAACACTGGTCACGTGATCCTCAAGGGTCGCAGTGCCGAGGCCCTGCAGCCGCAAAATGATGGTTGCGATGATGGCGAGGATTGCCGCTACTGCTGGAAATCCCACGGTGCGCGCGGCGCGGCTGCCGAGGGTGCGTTCTTCGCGGCCGGCATTGAGAAGCATGACGACAAAGGTGAACAGCACCATGATGGCACCGGCATAGACGATGACCTGGGCTGCTGCCAGAAATTCCGCCCCAAGCAGCAGATAGAGAACCGCCAGCGAGACCATCACCACAATCAGCGACAACGCGCTGTTGATGGGATGCTTCTGGAGCAGAAGATTGACGGCTCCCGTCAGGCAGAGTGCGGCAAAAACAATGAACAAAATCAGATGCATTTGTTCCGTCACTTACGGGCGAGTGCCGGTCGACTTCTCCGGCAGGTTAAGGGGAGGAACCGCGTGACCCGGATAATTCCGGTCATTGAAATCCCTTCCGATTCTAACTGAGCAGATCCGTGAAAACGGTGATCAATAAACATCTATCACTGCTCGATTAAATGGCTCAGGAGCGATAAGCGAGCCAGAGGCTCGTCCCAACGATGTTGAGAATGGCAAGAGGCATCAGCCAGCGCCATCCATAGTTCATAAGCTGGTCGTAGCGGAAGCGAGGCAATGTGCCACGCACCCACACATAGAGAAACAGGAAACTGAAAACCTTCAGGACGAACCAGAAAATTGGCAGCAGCGCGCGCAGGATGAAGATGTCTGGAGTGGGAAGGAGATTTCCAAACGGGCTTGTCCAACCACCCAGAAATAGCAGTGAGGCAACGCAGCCGACCATGATCATATTGGCGTACTCGGCCATAAAGAACATGGCGAATTTCATTGAACTGTATTCAGTGTGATAGCCGGCCGTCAGTTCGCTTTCGGCTTCGGGCAAGTCGAAGGGAGAGCGATTGGTTTCGGCGTAGGCGGCCATCAGGTAAATGAAAAAAGCCACGAACTGGAAGCCGCCGAAGAGGTTCCAACTGAGCAGCCCGTGCTTTGCCTGGCTGTTTACAATCACATCGAGGTTCAGTGACCCCGCGCGTAACACCACACCGACCAGGGACAGTCCCAAGGCGAGTTCATAGCTCACGAGCTGTGCCGACGATCGCAGGGAACCGAGCAGGGAATACTTGTTATTTGAGGACCATCCCGCGAGCGCGATCCCGTAAACGCCAATCGACGTGATTCCCAGGATCACCAGCAGGCCGATGTTGACGTCGGCTATCTGGAAGAAATGGAAATTGCCTGGACCGACGACACCGGGATCACCGAACGGGACGACGCCAATCGAAATGAGCGCGCAACTGAGGCCGATAATCGGCGCGAGCAGATAAAGAGGACGGTACACGCCGGACGGGATGATGTCTTCCTTGAGAAAAGATTTCGCTCCGTCGACCAGAGGTTGCAGCAAGCCGAACGGCCCAACGCGGCTTGGTCCCCAGCGATTCTGAATGCGCCCGACGAGCTTGCGTTCGAGCAGGACCGTGTAGGCGACGGCCATCAACAGCACCACCGTCACCACGACGACCTTGAGCAAGCTCCATAGAAAAAACTGCAAAATCGTCACGTGCCTTCAGCCTTTCTCGCCAATCGTCAATCTGCCGCTGTCGCTGCCACTTCCGCTGCCTGATGTTGCTCGAGGTCCCTCAGACCTTTACTGTATCGGCCTAGCGTTCCCGAGGTGAACAATCCATTGTGCGCCGGGTGCACGAGGTCGGGGTGCTGCGAAGTAAGGGTGGAAACGGGAACGAAGCCTGGCTCCGTTTGCACATCGTTACCGCCGAAGAGGTTCAGCCGATCGAGTTTGTATCCGGGCACCAGCCGTTCGATTTCATCCAGCAAAGCCAGGGGATCGAAGGGGCTGAGCTTTGGTTCGAGACCGTTGGCCGCGAGCCAGACGGCGTGGCGATCTGCTTCGCCCGCTTGCGCTCCGCGTGACTGGCCAAGATCTGCGGTAACAGAGCTTCTGCCAAAGGGGACGAGCGATTTAATATCTGCACCCATGCTGCCGGCAAGCCGCACAAGGATCTCGAAATCGGATTTCACGCCTGCGTGGTCGGCGGCTTTTCGAGCCAATTGGAGATCGCCGAAGGTGTTGGTCAGGGTACCGGTCTTCTCGTAAAGACTTGCGGCCGGAAACACGATGTCGGCGACAGCTGCCGTTTCTGTCATGAAGATGTCCTGCACGACAATGAAGGTGTTTTTGAGAGCACCGGCACCAGCAGACGCTTGACCAACGGGATTCGCGCCTACGACGAGCAAGGCACCTAGACTGCCATTTGCAGCGGAGGCGAGCATCTCGGGCTGCGACTTGCCGGGAGTGCTGGGCAGCCCTTTGTATTCCGCGAAGGTGCCGGCGGCAGTGACCGGTGTGTAACCGGGAAGGAAGTCGGGCAGGAGCCCCATGTCGGCTGCGCCGCGGGAGTTGGCGTAGTCGCCGAGATAGGCAAAGCGCACGTTGCCGCGCCCCAGTCCCCATTGGACGAGTTCGGCTACCGCTGCGCCGCGATATTCCTGGCCGAAGATGACCAGCAAGTTTTCTTCCGCCAGCACAGCATCGCGGAAGGCGGCATTGTTGATCGCGGCGTCACTTCCGCCAAGATAGGCTGTAATGGCCGCATATCCACCGGAAGGAAGTTGCAGAGCAACCTTTGCCTGGCGCTCGAGCTTGATCTGCTTTTCGTTCGCGACATAGAGGCGCGCGCGATTGAGGCGGACATTGGTGCGCAGGTTCCAGGCGAGCAGCGGGTGCTCATTGGTCGGATCGCCACCGATGAGCATGATCGCCTGTGCGCTTGCGGCGTCGCGCAGGCTCGCGCTTTTTCCTTCGTGTCCGGCCAATGCTTTCGCAAATGCGACATAATCTGTTGTGCGTTCGTGGTCGATGTTGTTGGTCTGAAGAATCGTGCGCGCGAATTTCTGCAGCAGGTAATTCTCTTCGTTGGTGGTGTGATTCGAACCGATTATGCCTATAGCATCGCCGCCGCGTGTATCGCGAATCTCTTTGAGCTTTGCTCCAGCCAGACGAAGCGCATGCTCCCAACTCACTGGCTCGAGCTTGCCCTGCGCATTGCGCACGAGGGGTGTGGTGAGCCTTTCGGGGCTTTCGACAAAGTCGAAGCCGAACCGGCCCTTGGCGCAGAGAAAATCGCCGTTGATGCCGCTCTTGTCGCGGTTGTCAGCGCGCACAATTTCGGAGCCGTCGTTTGCCTGGCGGATGCCAAGTGTGACTTTGCACCCGTCGGCGCAGTGCGTGCAGACGGTGGAGACATGATTCATCTCCCACGGACGCGTCTTGTAGCGATAGCTGCCGCTGGTGAGTGCGCCGACGGGGCAGACATCAATGCACATGCCGCACTGCTCGCAGTCGAGGCGCTCGCCTTCATTGGGTGAAATGACGGAACTTACGCCGCGATTCTGGATGCCGAGCGCCCATACGTCCATGCCTTCGCCGCACATGCGAGTGCAGCGGTAGCATAGAATGCAGCGGGGCCGATCGTAGAAGACCGCAGGCGACCATTGCTGCTCGTCGCGGTGGCGCTTGGCGTCAACCATCAGGCTCTCGCCCGCGCCGTATTTGAAGGTCATGTCCTGCAGTTCGCACTCGCCGCCGGCGTCGCACACGGGGCAGTCGAGCGGGTGATTGCCGAGAAGGAGTTCGATGGTGGCTTTGCGTGCCTGGGCAATTTCGGGTGAATCCGTCGTGAAGACCTGGCCTTCGGCTACTGTGGTGGTGCAGGCGGTCTGGAGCTTCGGCACTTTTTCCTGGCGCACGACGCACATGCGGCAGGCGGCCTGCAGGCTGAGACCGGGGTAATAGCAGAACGCAGGGATCTCGATGCCGGCCTTACGGCACGCCTCAATCAGCAGCGTTCCTGCGGGAGCCGTGAGCTTCTTTCCATCGACAGTGAATGTTACGTCTGCCATTCGGTTCTTTGTCCTCTACCGCTGTGCCGTAGTTCTGAGAATCTCTCAGCGGCTAAAGCCCAAGCGTTTCTTTGGGGCTTTGAGCGGCACGACTAAAGTCGTGCCCTGACACGGAGCCCGGTCATTCAGGAGCAGGTTCTACGCGATCGTTAGCTCCGGTGCTCCATGTTTAGCGAACGGGCAAGGTTTCCCGTCCAGGTGATCTTCAAATTCTTTGCGAAACTTCTTCACGAATCCTAGGGTTGGCATTGCTGCTGCGTCGCCGAGCGGGCAGAAGGTGCGGCCCATCATGTTTTCGGCAAGGTAGCGGATATTGTCGATGTCTTTCGCAGTACCGAAGCCTGCATGAAAGCGTGTCAAAGACTTTTTGAGCCAATCGGTTCCTTCGCGGCAGGGAATGCACCAGCCGCAGCTTTCGTGCTGATAGAAGCTGATGGTGCGCAGTGCGAACTCGACAATGCAGGTCTGGTCGTCAATGACGACTACGCCACCGGAGCCGAGCATCGACCCGGCCTTGCCCACCTGATCGAAGTCCATGCCGAGGGTTTCAATCTCTTCGGGCAGGAGTACGGGCGTGGAGGAACCGCCGGGGACGATGGCCTTGAGTTTGCGGCCGCCTCGAACGCCGCCGCCCACCTCGTAGATCATTTTCTTGAGGTTGTAGCCCATGGGCAATTCGTAGACGCCTGGCCGTTCGATATGACCGCTGAGACCGAAGAGACGAGTGCCGCCGTTGCGGGCCGAACCAACGGCCGCAAACGCAGCGCCGCCCATAGTGATCACGTGAGGCACCGTTGCTATGGTTTCAGCGTTGTTGATGACCGTAGGTCCGCCATACAGGCCGACAACGGCTGGGAAGGGAGGCTTGATGCGCGGAACGCCGCGCTTGCCTTCGAGCGACTCCATCAAGGCGGATTCTTCGCCGACTTCGTACGCGCCTGCGCCGCTCTGGGTGATGATCTGAAATTCAAGGTCGGACCCAAAAATATTTTGGCCGAGAAAGCCCTTGGCGTACGCGTCGGCGACGGCCTTTTCCATGATCTCGAGGAGGTAGCGATACTCGCCGCGCAGATAGATAAAGCCCATCTTGGAGCCGATGGCGAGGCCGGCGATGATGGTTCCTTCGATAACGGCATGCGGATCGTGCAGAAAGATCAGGTGATCTTTGCAGGTGCCGGGTTCGCTTTCGTCGCCGTTCACCAAGACGTATTTTGGCTTGGGCGATTGCTTGGGAACGAAAGACCACTTCATGCCGGTTGGAAAACCGGCGCCCCCGCGACCGCGGAGGTTCGAGGCCTTCATTTCCTCGATTGTCCACTCCGGACCCTGGGCGAAGCATTTGCGAACGGCTTCGTAACCGCCGAGTTCGATGTACTTATCGATATTTGCGGCTCCCTGACCGAAGCGCTTGGAAACGATCTTTACTTCATCGGGATGCGAAACAAGTCTAGGCATTGTTCGCCGTCCCTTCTGCTTCTGCGCGGGTTCGATACTGAGAGAGGATGGCTGGCACGTTCGCCAGGATTAGATCGTCGTGAAAGTCGTAATTCACCTGGATGGCGGGGGCCCAGCAGCAGGCGCCAATACATTCAACTTCTTCGAGCGAGAAGACGCCGTCAGCCGTGACTCCCTTGTGTCCGATGCCCAGTTCTTCCTGGAATTTCTCGTAGATGTCGTAAGCGCCCCGAAGCATGCAGCTGATATTCGTGCAGACCTGCACGTTGAATTTGCCGGCAGGTTTGAATCGCAGCATCGAATAGTAGGTGGCAACATTGCGGACATCGAGTTCCGTGATGCCGATGCGTTTTGCAACTTCGGCGATCACGGCGTCGGACAGGTAGCCGATTTCATCCTGCGCATAGAGAAGCATGGGAACCAGCGCGGAGCGGCGCACGGGATACTTTTTGACCAATGCGTCAAAGCGAGCCGCCACTTTGGGCGAGAAGATGCTCATGGTCTCACTCGAATCTTTGGGACTCATTGCATCAACTCCCGCGCCCATGCTTCAGCGGCCATATCCATTTCTTCCTCGCCGATCGAGCTGCGTAATTGCCCGGCTTCTGTCAGTTCCAGCATTCCGCTCCGTCCGTCGTCGCGTTTCCACATTACCTGCGCGCCGTTTCGTTTCAGGTCGAGCCATGCATCCGCGTGACGCACAGTGATCTGTTCTTCCCCTAATTCGACTGTTGCCTGCCTGTCCCCATTCAGCCCGTGCGCCGCGGTGTAACTGCGGAGCAGGGAAGCTAGCGATACCCAGAGTTCAACGTACAACTGCGCCGTCTCCGGCATCAACGGTCAATCTCCCCTAGCACAATGTCGATCGACCCAATTACTGCAACAACGTCGGCAAGCATGCGCCCTTTGCACATTGTTTCGAGCGCCTGCAAGCTTGCGAATCCGGGATACCGCATGTGCACGCGGTAGGGCTTCGCTGTTCCATCGGAAACCACGTAATAACCCATCTGGCCATGGCCCGATTCAATACCCTGATACACTTCGCCGGCCGGAACGTTGAAGCCTTCGGTCACGATCTTGAAGTGATGGATCAGGGCTTCCATCTGCGTCTTCATTTTTTCGCGATCGGGCAGCACGATCTTCGGCGCATCCGCCTTGATGGGACCGCCGGGCATGCCGTCGAGGGCCTGCTGAATGATGCCGATGCTTTCGCGCATCTCGAGCAAACGCACTTCGTATCGGCCCCAGCAGTCACAGCGATTTGAAACCGGCACCTTGAACTGAAACTTTTCGTAGCTCGAGTACGGCATGTCGCGGCGCAGGTCAAAATCGACGCCAGAAGCTCGCATCGTTGGCCCAGTCACTGCCAGAGCAATTGCGTCCTCTGCGGAAAGGTGTCCAACACCCATCAGGCGATTACGGAAAATTGGATTGCCGGTGAGGAGGTTCGAATATTCGTCAATCTTCTCGGGGAACGTCTTGATGAACGCCTGTATGCGATCAAAGAGATCCAGCGGCGGCTCCATCGACAATCCGCCGATGCGGAAGTAACTGGTCATCATGCGCTGGCCGGCCACTGCTTCAAAAATGCGGAGAATCTCTTCGCGTTCCCTGAAGGTATAGAGAAAAACCGTGAGCGCACCAATGTCCATGGCGTGCGTGCCGAGCCAGATCAGGTGCGAATTGAGGCGCGTAAGTTCAGTCAGGAGCACACGAATCCACACCGCGCGCTCGGGAATTTCCAGTTGTAGAAGCTTTTCAACGGCCAGGCAATAGCAGAGATTGTTGGCCATTGGGCCGAGGTAGTCTACGCGATCGGTAAGCGGCACCACCTGCTGGTAGAACTTCGCCTCGCAGGTCTTTTCAATTCCTGTATGAAGGTAGCCAATCTCGGGATAGAGACGGACCACGATTTCGCCATCAATTTCGAGTACAAGGCGAAGCACGCCGTGCGTGGACGGATGCTGCGGTCCCATGTTCAGGACCATGTGCTGATCGCGCGCCCCCTCGGCTGGCGCGGCAGAGAGAATTGGAGTGCCTACATCCAGCATCAGCGATAGCCCTCCACCGGGTAGTCCTTACGCAGCGGATGACCGACCCAGTCGTCCGGCATCAGGATGCGGCGCAGGTTGGGATGTCCTTCGAAGCGGATGCCGAACAAATCGAATACTTCGCGCTCGTAGTAGTTGGCGCCGGGCCAGACAGAGGTAATCGATTCAATCGCCGGATCGGAGCTGTCCAACCACGTCTTAAGACGAATCCGCTCCTTATACTGGTGCGACAAAATATGGTAGCTGAGCTGAAAACGCGGCTCGGTAGGCAGCCAGTCCACGGCAGTCATGTCTTCAAACGCGTTATACCCGGCGTCTTTTACTGAGGTCGCGGCACCACAAATGCTCCCAGAAGCCACCGTGAGGGTCAGTTCACCGCGGTCGAAGAGAGCGTCCATAAAGGCATCGGCATTCCAGGCAGACAGCGCTTTTACTGCCGGGTGATCTGGCAGTCCATCGAGCACAGCTTGTCTTCCGGCGAGAGTTTCCCTGGGAGCTTCTGCCATTCTTAGAGATCCGCCTTGTCCATGCTCCAGTTCAGAATACCCTTGCGCACGATGTAGTAGAGGCCCACAGCGATAAAGCCGAGATACACAACCATTTCCCAAAAGCCAAAGAACTTTTGTCCAGTGATGTGGGGAAGCTGACGATAAACCACAGCCCAGGGCATCATAAAGACCGCTTCCACATCGAACAGGATGAACAGCATGGCCACCATGTAAAAGCGCACGCTGAATCGAGCCCGCGCGTCACCCACCGATTCGATTCCGCATTCATAGGCTGCCAGTTTTACAGGCAGATTGCGATGCCGCCCGACAAACCACGAGGCGAGCACCATCATGGCAGCAAGTCCAATGGCAAAAAGGATTTGCATCAAAAGCGGAAGATATTGCCAATGGTAGGGAATCATGTGTACCCTGTTCGCAATGTTAATGTTACTGAAGATGTACGGCGTATTCGCTGGGCCGAACGGAGCCCACTGCGACAGGCCGCTAGTTTGAGCTTAGGTTCCCAATCTCATCCCGTCAAGGCGCTCCGACGTCATTGTGCTCGGTCGGATTGGCGTGATTCATCGAGCCACCGTGATGGATTCAGAGTTGAGGCAACATGAGCAGCATTTCTGCTAGTGCGTGTGGTCACTTCTTCTTGCTTGAATTGGTATATCGTCTGTCCGGTTCGCACCTCTGTGAGATGCGTCACATGAATCCAATCACTCCTGAGACGCAGTAGATTCGAGTTCCGCATGCGAATCGCGGCAGCGTGATAGACCCGCGAACTGTTTGCGGCGGATAATGGTGCCGGGTGATGATTATTGCTTGCTCGCGGGGACTGGCAACTTGGGAGCGCAGTGTGCCCGATGGTAGCCTGAATCTGTGCATTTGACTCGTCGAGAAGCCATAGTGAGGCGAACGCGAAATTTCGCAGTTTCCACTTTTGCGTGCGCTTTTTCTCTTGCTGCGTTCGCTCAGTCGGCGGAGAAGATCGATGTTAATCCCACTTTTACGATCGCCAGATACACGGCTGGAACTCCGCTTCACATGGTGGGGTACGGCGACATGCGCTTCACCGACCCCTCGGTAAAGATCGGAACCAATCCGCGGATTCGCAAATGGCTGGTCGAACGCGTCGCTCAAGAGAATCCTGAAGTATTGCTGCTGACGGGCGATATGCCCTATGTAGGTTCGAGTCCGGCGGATTGGCAGGTATTTCGCGAGGAGACGACGCCCTGGCGCCAGGAGGGGATTCTGCAACTCCCGACCATCGGCAATCATGAGGTGCGAGGAGGCACTCAGCAAGGCATTGACAACTACCTGCAGAACTTCCCCGGCCTGCAAGGCCATCGCTTCTATTCCGTACTGATGGGCAGCGTCGAGGTCATTTCGCTCGATATGACTTCACCATCGGGAGGCACCAGCACACAGGCGACGTGGTTCGCAGCCCAGCTCGATCATTTGCCGAGGCAGGTTGATTTCCTGTTCATCCTCTACCACACACCGTGGGTCGTCGATGAACAGTCCAAGCTTTTCACGAACATGCCATCGAAGGAGGCGCTCACGCTGCGCCATCTGGTTGAGATTCACTTGCACAAAATGCACGCCAAAGTGATTGTTTTCAATGGGCATATCCACAATTACGAACGTTTTGAGCACAACGGGGTGGAATATGTTACCTCTGGCGGAGGCGGCGCCGAACCCTATCCCCTGTTATTCCGCGGCTCTGCCGACCTTTATCGCGATACGGCTTTTCCGGTTTACCACTATCTGACGTTGGACTATCGCAACGGACAACTTCACGCCGTGATGTGGAAAGTGAAAGATCCAGATGCTGCAACTCTCAGCGTCGAAAAGAAAGATGAATTCACTTTGATCGCGGAACCGGGGAAGACGGGCGCATTCATTCCCTGAAGAACGGAAACTGCGCTCAAGTTTTTCTGCAGTATTCCATCGGTCGTGGCAGCTACTTAGCTTGCCTGAGAATAGATGGCTATTGCCCTGCCACGAGCACGGCGAAGAGGACCATCCACGCGAGGCCCATGGCATGCCAGTACCATGCTGTCGCGTCTACCGCAATCTGTCGGAGCTCTACGCGCCTGAATCTGCGCATAATGGCAATGCAAACTGCTAACGCGATGACGCCGACAATGAGGTGAGCGGCGTGAAGTCCCGTAATGATGTAAAAGAAGTAGCTCGCTGGTGTGGACCAATGGTCAAATGCAAACCCCTGTGCGGTCAGCTGTCGCCAGGCCATCCATTGTCCGGTGAGGAACAATGCCCCAAGTCCCAACGTTGCAGCCATCCAGGGAAGGGTACGCTGAAGCGCAGGATGGCCGAGGCCGAGCCATTCTTCCAGAACGTCGATCTCGCGAAAAATATTTCTCCGCGCTACCTCCATGGTCAGGCTGCTCAGGAGGAGCAAAGCCGTATTGAGGTAGAGAATCGGAGGCAGAAGCACCGGATGCCAGTCGCCGATCTGCTCGTGGGTGCGAGGATCCATGTGGGTGCCAGCCTGGCGCGCGAAGAAAAGCGCTACCAGGATGGCAAAGAACATCATGTCGGCGGCGAGAATGGAAAAGACAGAAAAGCGAATCTTATAGAGCAGCTCACGGGGGCCTCGCCGCTCGTGTTGCCGATCATCATCGCCACCGCCGCCCCCGCCGCCGGTGGGTCGCCGGTCAACCGGAGGTTTGCCACCGATTCCTGGGTCTTTCCGTTCCGTTTCCGCAGGGGAATGCGTAAAGGTCGCGGGCATTCGAAGCCTCTGTGCAAATCAGAGTACACCACAAAAGCGGTTCCGTAGTCTCGTGCCGACCTGATAGTCCGTTCGTGCAGGCGATTTTTCCGGAAATGACCGGATCAGCAGGAAAATTAGCAGGAAAAGGGACTCGGTGTTCCAACAGGGAGACCGCTCAAGTCTTTGGACGCTGCGATTCTCGAACGGGATGGCCTTTTTTTGAAATCAATCGCGCTTCGGTCTAAAGGAGGCTTAAAGCTGAAGGTTGGCGTTTACCAGAGCAACAAACGCCTCGTGGACGCGACGGTCAGGCGTCAACTCGGGATGGAAGGTTGCTGCCATCAATTTCCTCTGGCGTACCAGCGTCGGGTATCCATCTCGCTGGGCAAGCACTTCGACGCCGGCCCCAGTTTCGACAATGCGCGGAGCGCGGATAAACACCATCTCCAGCTTTTCACCCGGCAGTTTTGTTTCAGAGAAAAGGATCGAGGAGTCGATCTGGCGTCCGTAAGCGTTTCGTTCAACCACGATATCCATCAGGCTTAGGCAACGCTGCGCAGGATTTCGCACCTCACGGGCAAGCAAAATTGCGCCTGCGCAAGTCCCGAATGCCGGCCGAGTTGAACAGAATTGCTTTAAATCGTCGAATAGATCGCCGCGTTCCAGGAACTTCAGCATCGTGGTTGATTCACCACCAGGCAGAATCAACCCATCCAGATCCGACAGTTCCTCGCGTTTGCGAACTTCAACCGGGGTTGCGCCCGAGGCAGCGAGCGCCTCGGCATGGGCGGCGAAGTCGCCCTGGATCGCCAAAACTCCAATGCGCGGCCGGTTAATTTCCCCGTTCAATCTTCGCACTCCTCTTTTGGAAATCCCAGAATTCGCGATCTCATACCTTTAACTTGCCGGACCATTGCCGACAAACTTCCAGGCAAAGTCTAAAAGCAGGAATTGGGTCTCAATTCCTGCTTTTCCATCTCCAAAAACGTCTCAAGCGGCGGATTACCAACCGCGCGTCTGCAGCAATTGGGACTCTTCGATTGCCGCAGCTGCCAGTCCCTTCATGGTGCCCGTGACTTGCTCGCTGGCCTCGGCCAGGATTTTCGGATCGTTGAAGTGGGTGGTGGCGATCACAATTGCCTTGGCGCGCGAAACGGCCTCATCGCGTTCAGCGGGAACGTTCTCGACGTCAAGAGGCGTGGCGCGCTCCTTCATGAATATCCCTGATCCGACAAAGATTGCCTCAGCCCCAAGCTGCATCATCAGCGCCGCATCCGCAGGCGTTGCAATGCCCCCTGCTGAAAAGTTTGGAACCGGAAGTTTGCCCGCCTGCGCCACCATCCTGACCAACTCATAAGGTGCCTGGTGCTCCTTGGCCGCGGCGTAGAGTTCCTGCTCGCTCAGAACCGTAAGGGCCTTCATCTCTTTCACAATCTGGCGCATATGCTGCACGGCGTGAACTACGTCGCCCGTGCCGGCCTCGCCCTTGGTGCGAATCATCGCCGCTCCCTCCGCGATCCGCCGCAGAGCCTCTCCGAGGTTCCGCGCGCCGCAGACAAAGGGGGTGGTGAATGCATGCTTGTCGATGTGGTGGGATCCGTCGGCCGGGGTCAGTACCTCGCTCTCGTCGATGAAGTCGACTCCAATCTCCTGAAGGATCTGAGCCTCCGCGAAGTGGCCGATGCGCGCCTTGGCCATTACGGGGATATTGACTGCCACCATGATCTGCTTGATGAGGCTGGGCTTGGCCATGCGCGCCACTCCGCCTTCGGCGCGAATCATGGCCGGCACGCGCTCCAGTGCCATGACCGACACGGCGCCCGCCTCTTCTGCGATGCGAGCCTGTTCCACGTTCATCACGTCCATAATGACCCCGCCCTTCAACATTTCGGCAAGGCCAACCTTCAGACGCAAACCAGTTCCTGCAATGCTCTTATTTCCATTCGGTTGGGGCATATTCTCTAACCTCAAGTCTTAGCCTTCGCTCGCAAATCTCTCAGGCAATCTCCATTTCTAGTGTAGCAGTGAAGCGAATTCCGATTCATGAAGCCGAGGATGAACGGAGATATCGCTCTTCGAAGGCATTTTATGAGCTTTCTCTAAGCATTTTGAACTCAATCTGGCCCTCCTACTGCACGTTTTTGAGCCGGATGCCAACTCAACCGCAACTCGCGCCACAGCCCCACATGTCTGTACCCGCAATCCCTCAGATTGAGTGACGAGGCGCTGGCCCAATCTTCGGCGATCTCCGCGAGTGAAGGCATCCAGAGCATCGATGCGCTGGTTTCCCGGCTGCCGGTCGAAATTGATGTATCCGTGCCGATTCGGAAGTTCAGGGTACGCGACCTGCTGAATCTGAGGGAGAGCGCTGTTATCGCGTCGCAGTGGGCTCAGGGAGAAGACATGCCGTTGGCTGCTCCTGGCGCGCAGCTGGCCTGGACCGAATTTGAAGTAATCGATCAAAGACTTGCGGTTCGGATTACCCGCCTGGTCTGAGGAGAACGAACGTGGGAGTTTTCGCAAACACGCTGAGTTTGACTGTGCAGGGGAGGGATACGAACTCACAGGGACGGCGCGGTCTGGCCGTGTGGCTGCTGTCTCGGCTGCGGCGGCATGCCATCAAGGAACCACGCCTGGTGCTGGTTGAGAAGATCAGCCTTGCGCCACGACAGAGTGTGGCCCTGGTGGAAGCCGATGGCCAGCGGTGGCTCGTTGCTACCTCCTCAGAGGGAACTCCGGTCTTCTATCCCTTGAAACCTGCCGCCGGTCGTCCCCGCGAGAGGCGGGGCGCCCCGGCGAGCGTGGAGGACGAGAGTTTATGATCGCTCTTCTGCTCGCGGCGCGTGCGGCTGCCCCGGCGGCAGCGCCCCTGCTGCCCGATCTGAATGCGCGTCTGCATCCGGCCGACTCAACCCCGTGGACAATCCTTTTTGCGCTGACAATCATTACGCTTCTCCCCGCGATTCTGATGTGCATGACGCCGCTGGTTCGGCTGATGGTTGTGTTTCACTTTCTGCGGCAGGCGCTCGGCACTCAGACGGCCCCGTCCAACCCCACTCTGCTCGGACTCGGCCTGATGATGACGTGGTTCCTAATGGCCCCCGTGCTCACCCAGGTCGATCAGCAGGCGGTTCAGCCCTACCGCGCTGGACAAATCACGGGCTGGGATGCGATCGAGCATGGCGCGCAGCCAGTCAAACATTTCCTGTTGCATTACGCGCGCGAAAAGGATCTCGCTCTCTTCGCCGCAGCCGGTCAACTCCCGCGCCCCAATGCACCAGACGATCTGCCAATGCGCGTCGTCATGCCGGCATACATCCTGTCGGAATTGAAAGCGGGCTTTGCCATCGGCGCCGTTTTGTTTCTGCCTTTCCTGCTGGTCGACATGGTGACTGCAGCCATCACCACATCGATCGGCATGTTTCAACTGCCCCCCCGTGGTTGTTTCTACGCCGCTCAAGATTTTGCTCTTTGTTATGGTGGACGGCTGGAATCTGCTCGCGCAGTCGCTATTGAAAAGTTTTTGAAAGGGACTTCATGACTCCGGACCTTGTCTCTGAATTACTTCGCCAACTCATGAAAGAGGCCATGATCCTGAGCGCCCCTGTGCTGGTTGCCGCCGTCGTTCTCGGCTTTGTTCTTACGCTCTTTCAAACGTTGACGAGCCTCCAGGAGCAGTCTTTAACGTCCGTGCCACGTCTCGGGGCGGTCGCAATCATCCTGCTTGTTGGCATGCCATGGTTTCTTGGACGTCTTGCGACCTACACGTTGACCCTGATGGCTAACCTTCACCGATACCTCGGCTAGGCCGAGCAATCCGTAGTTTCCAAGGGGGGACGCCAATGAGCGCGTGGGCCAGTTTTCTCAGTGCGATGGTGCTTACAATGGTGCGTGTAAGCGGAATCGTTGCGTTCGCGCCGCTCTTTTCGTCCTCTGCCTTTCCCGCTCGGACCAAAGCCGTATTCACCGGGGCGGTAGCATTCCTGCTGGCTCCCCTCGTCGCTGCTCTGCCTGATGCGCATGCCGAGATCAGTGTGAACACACTGCTAGGCGAGATCGCTGTGGGCCTTGTCTACGGGATCGTGCTCTCTCTGCTGAACGAAATGCTTCTTTTTGCAGGTCAGATCGCCGGCGTTCAGTTCAGCTTTTCCATGGTCAATCTGCTCGATCCAACCTCCAACATCCAGACGCCCCTTATGGGGGACCTGTTTCAACTAATGGGCACGCTTGTAGTAATTGCAGCCGGACTCGACCGCATTATGCTGGCGTCGCTGGTGCGCAGCTTTCGCGCCGTACCGCTCGGTGCCTTCGCACTCGGACCAGTGACCGCGCGTGTGATTGTGCAGGCAGCCGGAGGCCTGTTTCTCGCTGCTGTCGAATTGGCGGCTCCGCTTCTTGCTGCGACGATGCTGATCGAGATTGCGGTTGCTCTCCTCGGCAAGCTAAGTCCGCAACTGCCGGTCATGTCGCTCACGGTGCCCCTGAAAACGCTGGTTGGGTTCGTTGTTCTGTCGGGCTCCATGGCACTGTGGCCCCGCTTTATTGAGGCGCGATTCGCAGGCCTCCTCGACATGGCAGAGCTACTTATCCGGATCCCTGCGACTGTCGCTGGATCTCGAGGATAGTCAATGCCAGGAGACCGCACAGAGCAGGCTTCCCCTCATCGCCGCGAAAAGGCGCGCAGAGAAGGGGACATGCTTCACAGCCGTGAATTGGCTGCGTCTGCGGGAACGCTTGCGGGCGTACTGTGTCTTGGATTTCTCGGACCGAGAGTTTTGGACTGTTTTCGCTGCGCTTTCTCGGCTGCGCTCGATCTCGGTGCGCCTGATCGCTGGGAGGCATCAACACTTCAGCCAACGCTGCTTGCCATTCGTCGAATTGGGGCAAATACTTTGCTCCCGGTGGGCATTGCAGTTACGGCCATTGTTGCCGCCTCAATGTTTGTCGGCATTCTGCAGACGGGCGGAGTGCAGATCCATGCGGGTTCAATTGGTTTTCGTCTCGATCGAATCAATCCCCTCTCGAATGTGAAAAACCTGTTCTCCTTGCGTGCAGCCTCCCGGCTGGGAAAATCTCTTCTGCCCGCCAGTCTTCTTGCGGTCTTCGCGGCCCAGCGTATTGCACGCGAACTGACCATTCCGCCTTTTTCCACCTCCCGCCTCGACAACCTTGCGACAGATATCTACGGCCTTCTGGTTGCCGCTGCGTGGTTGTTGCTGGGCTGGGCGCTGATCGACTATGTCGTCGAATGGCGCAGCCGGCAATCGCGCCTCATGATGAGCAGGGAGGAAATGAAGCGGGAGTTCAAGGAAACTGAAGGAAGCCCTCAGACACGCGGGCGTATTCGCGGTTTGCAGCGCCAGAGGCGCCGCCGCAGAGTAAAGGACGATGTTTCGAAAGCCGCTGTTGTCCTGATCAATCCGACCCACTACGCCGTTGCACTCGGTTTTGATTTTGTGACGATGAATGCACCGAAGGTCCTGGCAAAAGGGAGAAACCTCCTGGCTGAGGAGATCAAATCCGAGGCTCGGTGGGCCGGTGTCCCGATTGTTGAGAATCCGCCCCTCGCTCGCTCGCTTTACCGTGGGGTGGAGGTGGGGCACGCCATCCCTGCCGACCTTTATGCGGCCGTTGCCGCCATTCTCGCCTATCTCTACCGCCAAAGAGTGGAAGCCGAGATGCGCGAGCGTCGTGCGCGCAGCCAAGCGTCGCAGGCTGCTACGGCATCAAATCCTTCCCAAGGTGCGTCTTTCGCGGGGCGCACACCGGGCGGAAGCAAGGCGAATTCTGCACCGAATTTCAATCAAATTTCCGAGGGAGATACTCGATGAACACTGCCGTACTGCATCCTGCACCTCTCGCTATTGACGGCATTCTTGGCCGACTGCGCGAATATGTGTTGCCTGCCGGTGCGATCAGCGTGATCTTTGTAATGCTGATCCCGCTTCCTGCTGCTGCATTGGACCTGCTTCTGGCGCTATCGATGGCGGCATCGATAATTGTCTTTCTCTCATCGGTACAGATTCGGCGGGCAGTTGAATTATCGGTCTTTCCAACTCTCCTGTTGCTGCTGACACTCTTTCGTCTAGCTCTGAATATTGCATCCAGCCGCCGCATCCTGCTGCACGGGTCGGAGGGCACAGGCGCGGCTGGAAAGGTAATTGAAGCATTTGGTCAATTTGTGGTGGGAGGCAACTACATCGTTGGATTTGTACTTTTTCTCGCACTTGTCGCGATCCAGTTTCTTGTCGTATCTCATGGAGCCGTGCGTACCGCGGAAGTCACCGCTCGTTTCACGCTCGATGCGTTGCCCGGCAAACAAATGTCCATCGATGCCGATATGAACGCAGGCGTGATCGACGAGGCGGAGGCGCGGCGACGCCGGCAGGCAATCGCGCGCGAAGCCGAGTTCTACGGCGCTATGGATGGCGCGGCGCGTTTCAATCAGCGCGATTCAATGGCAACGATCCTCATCACCGCGATCAATATTATCGCCGGACTGCTGATTGGGACACTGCAGCAGGGGGTTGAACTTAGCGAGGCGGCACGCACCTACACAGTATTAACTGTGGGAGACGGGCTGGTAACGCTGATTCCATCACTGCTGGTGTCGGTGGCAGGGGGTATTACGCTCACCCGCGCCAACTCTGCCGGAATGCTGGGGACCGAGATCAGCCAGCAGCTATTTGCTCGCCCCGCCACACTGTACCTCGCCAGTGGAGTCTGCGCGGCGATGTGCCTGATCCCGGGTTTGCCGAGTCTAACGTTTCTCCTGGTGGCGGTAGCACTGTTCTGGATCGGACGCCGGATCTCTCCGGCCAATCTATCGATACCTTCGGGGGACATCGCTGCAGCCGAGAAAAAGAAACAGGAACATTCGCCCTCAGCCGACATGGCTGGGCTGCTTCGGCTTGAAGAGCTCTCGCTTGAGATTGGTTTTCAGCTCATTCCTCTTGTGGACGAGAAGCAGGGAGGTACGTTGCTTAACCGAGTGCGTGCGTTACGCCGTCACCTGTCTGCCGAAATGGGATTTCTGGTGCCGCCCGTTCACATCTCCGACAACCTCCGCCTGCGTCCGCGGGAATATCTTGTTTCGCTGCGCGGCATAGAGATCGGCCGCTGGCAGCTTGAAGGAACGCAGATGCTCGCGGTTTCCGGCGATCCGCAGCGTCGTCCTCTTCCCGGAAGGGAAACACGTGAGCCAGCCTTCGGGGTGCCGGCGGTCTGGATTGCCTCCGCCGTCGAAGAGCAGGCTATTGCGGCCGGTTATTCGGTTGTCGATGCGGTCACCGTAATGACGACGCATCTTGGAGAACTCATTCGGCGCCATGGGCATGAGCTTCTAGGGCGCGCAGAAGCCAAGCGATTGATGGATTCACTGAATGAAAGCCACCCCAAGCTGCTGGAGGAACTGGTGCCGAAGCTGTTGAGCCTCGGGGAGGTGGAACGCGTTCTTGAACAACTCTTGCGCGAGCGCGTGTCTATTCGCGATCTCGGGGCGATCCTCGAGTCACTGCTCGAAGTCGCTCCTCTAAATAAGGGCCTCGTGACGTGCGTGGAGGCGTCGCGCATTGCACTGGGGCGTCGGCTGATTGCGCCCCTTGTTGATGCCGATGGACAGTTGCCGGTCCTGCTCCTGGACCCTGTGATGGAGGAGGAGATCGTAGCGTCGCTCTCCCCGGAAGGAAGCCAACGGCTGCTTTCGGCGTCTTCACTTCCTGGAGTTCCTGTAATTCGCCGCCTTGCCGATTCTTTGAAAAATCACATCGGCTCTTCCAACTCTTCGGCCCTCCCCGTGCTCCTTTGTCCAAGTCCGGCCCGATACCACGTCAAAAGGTGGCTCGAGCCGGTGATGCCGAGGCTATCCGTGGTTGCGGTGGCAGAGATCCCGCCGGAAATCCGTCTGAAGCCGGTTGGCACGATCCGGTGAAGGCATTGGCTGCGGCCAGAACGGAAGAGTCAATTCGCGAGAAAGAGGAGCACTGCATGGGATGCGATGTCGGAGCAAATCTTGCGACGCGGCGGAAGCCGGTCGCATTGGACGGATATCCGCCCAAGGTCTCTTCGGAGATGCTGAATGGCGAACAGGAAAGGTTGCTTTTAGAACATTTGCCCGTTGTACGTTTTCTCGCTCGGCGCATTCATGAGCGACTGCCACAGTATGTGGAAATTGAGGATCTCGTTTCGGCGGGAGTCGTTGGCCTCATGGATGCGTTTACTAAGTTCGATCCGCAGAAGAAGGTGCAATTCCGCAGCTACGCGCAGTTCCGCATTCGCGGCGCCATCCTTGACAGTCTGCGCACTCTCGATTGGAGTCCGCGCGACTTACGGCGGAAGGGAAGGGCCGCTGAGGAGGCGGTCCGCGTCCTCACGGCACGCCTTGGGCGCGCTCCTGGCGAAGCCGAAGTGGCAGCGGAAATGGGCTTGGGCCTGGAGGAGTACCAGTCGCTGTTAGGCGATCTGAAGGGACTCGAGATTGGCACTCTCCATGTTGAGCACAACGAGGACTCTGGCGAAGAGGAGATGGCTTATCTCCCCGGGCGTCCGGAGGAGGATCCTTTGTTCTGCTGTCTTCGCGGGGAACTTCAGGAGAAATTGACGAATGCCATTGAGCAACTTCCTGAGCGCGAGCGTCTCGTCATGACGCTCTACTACTTCGAAGAGTTGACCATGCGCGAGATCGGGCTGGCATTGGGCGTTGTCGAATCCAGAGTCTCCCAGATTCATTCCTCGGCCATCGTGCATCTGCGGGCGGCGCTGCGCGATCTGGGTGCGAAGCGGAACACCTTCAGAAAAAGCACGCCTGCGCGTGCCTGCTCAAACGAGGGCCAGACACAGGAAGATCATCGAGGAACACCTGCAGGCTTGTGATGAGTTTACACAATGGAAAAAATGCTGAAGCAAGACGAAATCGACGCGCTTTTTCAAAGCGCAAAAGCTACGTCACATGCAGCTGCAGTCCCTACAGGAGCTGCGGAAAGTGTAGTGCCCTTTAACTTCGGAAGGGCGGGCCAGATCTCCAACGAGCAGCTACGGGCCATTAGTATGCTGAATGATCTGTTTGCGCGAAATCTGACACACAATCTTGCTGCATGGCTGCGTTGCCAGTTTCAAGTAAACCTGGTGTCGGCGGAACAGATTCCCTTCAACGAATTTCTCATGCGCATTCCCGATATCAGCTATGTGACCTCGGTGCGACTTGAGCCTCTGGGCGCCCTGTCTGTCATTCAACTCGATCTTGCCCTCGCTCCGCCAATCATCGATCTCTTGCTGGGGGGAGGGGGGGAGGGGCCCCTGCGCGAACTCACAGATATCGAAGAGGCTATCCTGGCAAGCGTAGTCGAAATGATCTGTCGCGAGCTTACGGCGGCATGGCAGTCGGTTGGGCTCAGCTTCAACTTCGAGCGCCGCCAAATGCAGACACAGGTGGCTCGGATCATGTCTGTCAACGAAAAGACACTTTGCCTAAGCTTTGAAGTGCGCATGCCCCAAGGCTCAGGGCTCCTCAATCTTGCGTTTCCTGCAGTTGTTGCCAACACTATTCTTCGCCGCCTCACCTCAGATTGGGGGCGTCTCCGGCGGCACGCGCCTGAGACACAGGAACGGCTTCAGGCAACGGTGAGAAAGATCCGCTTTGGCGGATGTCTACAATTGCCGTCGGTACGCATTGCAGCGCGTGATCTCAATGGGATCCAGCCGGGTAGTATTCTGCGGCTAAATCTCTCCGCCGCCAGACCTGCTGAATGGTGTGTTGCAGGCCAGTCGATGGCCCACGCACAGCCGATCAGGCATGGCGCGCATCGTGCTGCCCGTCTCGAAAATATCTCGTGGGGGAAGACTGTATGAAGACTTACCTCGAGTGCTGGATATCGGCGGCGAGAACCCTGTTTTCGCAAGCATTGGCGGGCGGACCAGATCTAATCGACATGGAGTCCGCGCCAAACCCATTGGCCTGGCGCTCCTTCGTTGCGGAGATCACAGGCGATCTGTGCGGCCGCTTTACCGTTACACTCGATGCTGCGATTATGGAGTTTCCTCTCCTCGGAGATGGTATCGATCAGCAGACAGGATGGGCTGAATTGCTTCGGGAAGTAGCGGAAGCCTCTGCGGGCGAGCTTCTCGCCTCTTCGGGTGAGGTCTGCCACGTCGATGCATTTCAAGTAGTCGAGATTGCCGAACTCTGTGGCCGAAGATTGCTCATCAGCTCACCTACAGGTTCATGGTCGGTCATTGTGGACGACAAATTGCAAAGCGCAACAGTCGGCTTTCAGCTCGAACGAGATGTGGAGAAAAGAGGCGAGGCTGGTGATCCCCACTCGATCAGTCGAGGCGTTGAGTTGCTGCTCGACGTAGAGCTTGAGGCTGCGCTTCGTTTCGGTTGCCGCGAGTTGCCTCTGGGAGAGATTTTGAAACTTGGCCCAGGCGACGTGATTGAGCTGGACCGCCACGTTTCCGATCCAGTCGATCTGATTATCGGTGACAAGATCGTTGCTCGCGGTGAAGTGGTGCTTATTAAGGGAAATTTTGGCATGCGTGTCTCCGAAGTCGCCGCTCCGCAAAAACGCCTGGAGAGCATCCGATGTCTTTTTTAAGGCAACTTCCTTCGAAGGCAGACCCCGGATCTGATACGTTGAGGCGGGGCATCGAGCAAGAGGTCGGCTCCCGCGCGGTCCCGACCGGCTTCGCCCGAAGTGGATTGATCGGGAGCTGCGCCAATCCCGAATGCCGCTCAGGCTGGATTCATCTTTTTCGCAGACGCTCTACCCCGGTGTTCGAAGGAGGATGGACTTGTTCGCCGCCGTGTACTGAAGCGCTTTTACGAGCAGCACTTCGCCGAGAGCTTGAGGGTCGCCAATCAACATGTGAGGCTCATCGCCACCGCATTCCGCTTGGACTGGTCATGATGGAGCAAGGGTGGATTACAAGCAGGCAACTTCGCGAGGCACTGGAGGCGCAAAGGTTGGCAGGATCCGGCAGACTTGGTGACTGGCTCGTGCAGCAGCGGGCAACCAGTGAAGCAACGGTGGCGCGTGCCTTAGGCTTGCAATGGAGTTGCCCTGTTCTCTCCGGTGAGATTGTTGGCCACGCGTCTCACACCACTCTGATGCCACGGCTTTTTCTTGATGCGTTTGGAGTGTTGCCCATTGGGGACGTTTCAGACAAGATCCTTTACCTTGGCTTTGAACGATCTCTAGATTCGGTTCTTGCGTTGGCGGTGAGTCGGATTTCGGGGATGCGCGTGGAAAGTGCGATTGTGCCTTCCTCGTTATTCCATAAGGCACAGTGCAACTTGCTCCGTGCTGAGTTTCCCACGGCCCAGCTCGCGGAAGCGGTGTCTGAATCGGCAGCAGTCCACTTATTGTCGCGCTCCATCGAGCGAAATCAGCCTGCAAATGCCCGACTGGTCCGTGTGCATAATTGTCTTTGGTTGCGCATGTGGCTCCTCCGGGATCCTCGAGCGGTTCCGCACATTCGGTCGGTCAATGATGTTGTCTGCTCGATCGGTGCAATCTGATTGCAAATTCATTGATCAAGAATCTCGGACGTTTGCCGATGGTGAATAGAGATGAGGATTTAACGGATGAGCAATGTGCGCGCCTTGATCGTTGACGATTCCTCGGTAATGCGCAAGATCGTGGAGAGGTCGTTGCGCCAGGCTGGTTTGGAATCTCTTGTTGTTTTCGAGGCTGCCTCAGGAATCGAAGGCCTTGAGATTCTGAAGTCAAAAGAGGTCGATTTGATCCTATCGGATATCAACATGCCTTCGATGGATGGTCTCGAATTTGTACGGCAACTGAAGGCTCGTGAGCTGGCGGTGGGCGTTCCCGTCGTCATGATTACCACCGAATCAAGCGAAGCGCACGTGAAACAGGCCATCGAGGCAGGGGCGAGAGGCTACATTCGCAAGCCTTTCACTGCGGACCAGGTAAAGCAACGCGTGTTGCCGCTGCTATTCGTATCGAAGGTTGAATGACGCCGTGCCGCTGACCTGGGTAACTCCATCAGCGTGAGGATCGTGTTGTGATCATGCCTGAATTGTCGGGGGGAGGAAAATGAAACTCACTTTGCGCGATTCAATGAGCCTGGTCTCTGATCCCGGGCAGCTTGATGACAGCGTGTACGAGGTTTTTGAGACGATGCTGGGAGTTCAGTGTCGTCGCGAACCAATCGATGGCGGCTTTGGGGAAGATATCTCCGAAGAATCCGTTACCGCAGTCGTGGGATTTGGCGGCATTCTGAGCGGCGCCTGTGTCTTCTGCTGTAGTGGTTTTGCCGGGTGCCGTATTGCCGCGAGCCTGGCGGGGCTCCATTTCGAAAGGCTCGACGATACAGTGAAGGATGCGATCGGAGAAATCTGCAACATGCTGGCGGGAACATGGAAGAGAAAGGTCCCTTCTCTTGCCGCCAATTGCGGGCTCTCAGTGCCTGCGGTGATCACTGGACATGATTACAAACTGCATGTGCAAGCCCCGGAGTTCAGGATTCGCCATACGTACGCATTCGAAGATGTACGTTTCGAAGTGACGATTGTTTGCGACGGTCTGCAGTAGGATGTCGCTGCCAGCATCGCAAGCAACGCCGACCGCTCGCCGAAATTCCAATCTATGTGCGCGCCGTTCTCCAGTGAATGAGGTGAGAGGTTTCTAAGCCTTTCCGCTGCTGCATTGGCCTTACTCCTGCATCATCCAGCGGCGAGAGGACTACGACTACCCATGGACAGCGGGTACTACGCAGCAATGACGGGGCTGGTTGCTCGGACCCAGGCTCTCGATTCGACGGCCGCCAATCTGGCAAATGTGCAGACTCCCGGCGACCGTGTCGAACGAGAGTACTTTCGCTCGTTTCTGGTTGGACCGGAGGGTGAGAATTCGCAACTTGGGCAGGCAGTCAACAGTTTTGGTTTGCTTGGGGGCAATCATCTCAGCCTGGCGCAAGGTCCTTTGCAGGAGACCGGCAACCCTCTTGATCTGGCGATCGAAGGCAGTGGATTCTTTGCGATCCAAACCTCCGATGGCGTTCGCTACACGCGCGATGGCAGTTTTCACCGGTCGCAAACCGGCGATCTGGTGACCGAGAAAAACGAACCAGTCCTGTCTTCAAGCGGCCATACCATCGCGATCCCACCCGGCAAGGTGGCCATCGGGGCCAACGGATTGATCTCGGTCAGCGGCGGCGCAGTAGCTACGGTTGGCGTATTCAGTTTCCCTGACAACGCATCGCTCAAGCCGGAGGGCGCAAATCGCTATGCGTCCCCGGATGGCGTCAAGGCCGTGCCATTGCCGGATTCTGTCGTTCGCCAGGGGGCGCTTGAGGGGGCAAATGAGGATGTTGTGCAGGGAACGCTGGATCTGATCATGATGCAGCGGCAAGCTGAGATGATGCAGAAAGCGCTAACCATTTTTCACACAGAATTCAACAAGACCGCCGTAGAGGACCTGCCGAGGGTTTGATTCTTTGATTGCTGACGAAGGGACGAGATGATTCGTGCACTGTATACCGCGGCGAGCGGAATGACCGCTCAACAAATGAACCTGGACACGATTGCCAACAACCTCGCGAACTCTTCGACGACGGGTTTTCGACAGCTGCGGCTCGAGTTTCAGGACATGATCTATCAGAACCTGGTGACTCCGGGGGCGGCCCAGAGTCAGTCGACCGTTTCCGCGGGTCTGCAGATTGGTCTCGGGACAAAATCGGCAGCTACCGAGGTCATCATGACGCAGGGCGCCTTGAATCAGACTTCCAATCCCCTGGATGTCGCAATCGAGGGTCCCGGTTTCTTCCAGGTCCAACGCCCTGACGGAACCATCGCCTACACGCGTGCCGGACAATTTCATCTCAATAATCAGGGAACTATTGTGACGACAGACGGAGACCCGATTCTTCCCAACATCACCATTCCATCGAACGCTACTGCAGTTACCATCACGCCGTACGGAGTCGTGAACGCGACACTGTCAGGCCAACAGAATCCGTCGCAGCTAGGGCAGCTTCAACTCGCAACGTTTCCTAATCCTGGTGGACTGGAAAGCCTTGGCTCGAATCTCCTGCAAGCAACGCTCAGCTCCGGGGATCCGGTGCTGGGTAACCCTGGCGGCGCGGAAGGCCTCGGCACTCTTCAGCAAGGATATCTGGAGAATTCCAACGTCGACGTGGTAACCGAATTCGTCCAGATGGTGCTGGCACAGCGCGCCTACGAATCGAATTCCAAGGTTATAAAGGCCGCTGATGACATGTACTCGCAGATCAACAACATGACGAGGTAGTGGAATGCAGCAGACGCCCAAGACAAAACGCCCTGCAGTAAATACGTTGGCCGGCGTCGCTTTGACACTTCTCCTAGTGCTTTCGGGGAGAGGAGAGCAAAACCACCCATCCCATCCGTATTCGCTCTCGTGCGCGAGCAGCTCGACGCAAACACTCGGGAGCCAATATCGGGCTGTCCGTGTGATTGACGATCCGGGAACGGGTCGTCTTTGGTGGCTCGTGCAGAACCTCGATCGTCCCGAGGGACCTGCGTTGCTTGCACCAATTCCAGGCAGCCAGCCCTGCGCGCGTTTTGCCTTTGAGAGCTTTCAGCTCCGAACTCGGTCTCCGCTTCAGAATCATCTGGAACCAATCATTCACCCAGGAGACCAGATCATCCTGTCGGAAGAGACTCGTACTTCCTCTGCGCGGTTAGAGGCCACCGCACTCCAACCAGCCGCAATGGGTGCGGGTCTTGACGTGCGGCTGAAAATCGGGGGCCATATTCTTCACGCAGTCGCAACGGCACCCGGCCACGCCAGCCTCCTGGTTGAAGAAAACGAAGGGCGAAAATGAAGGCACTTCGGTTTATCTCTTTTTGTTCGGTCATGGCATTCTTGATTGGCGGCCCGAAACAGCTTGGCGCGGCCGGTAAACAAAAGCCAACCGTGCCCGCAAAGACTCCGCCTGAGGTGGCCCTGCACTCCTACATCGATCGCGTGCGTGCGCTGCACGCGGCAGAGGTTGGGACTGCCGGTTCGATTTGGAGCCCGGAGGGCCGGTTGGTGCGTCTCGGCACCGATGCGAAGGCGGTGCGGATTCACGATGTCCTTTCCATCGTCGTTGTCGAGAGCCTCGCTGCATCCACCGATGGCCAAGTCAAGAACCTGCGCGCATCGAATGCGAGTTCCAGCATTACTTCACTCTTCGGTGCGCTCAAAGCCTCAAACAGCCTGCAGAACCTCGTCGGCCAGAACTCCTCGTCGGGACTTACAGCGCAGGGCCAAAGCACAACCAACTCCAGCCTTGCTACGACATTTGGCGGCGAAGTTGTGGATGTGCTGCCTAACGGCATGCTCGTCGTGCAGGCGACGCGCCAGCTTACATTCTCGCAGCAGACTCAAATTATCAAATTGAGAGGGCTGGTGCGGCCCGAGGACGTGAGTGCACAGAACCAGGTTCTATCGAATGCGATGACCGACCTGGAACTCGAAGTCACCGGCAAGGGAATTGTCAGTGACTCAACCTACCGCCAGAATCCGTTGGTTCGGTGGCTGGAGAAGCTGCTCGTGTTCTAAGAATTTGAAGCATATGGAAAGTGAGTACCACAATGGTTCAGACGATGAATCAGATTTGCGAGATGGAGGAAGGCGCTCATGCGGTTCCGAGGCGGAAACGACTGCCTGCCTCGAAGACGTCCCAACAGATACAGTGGAGGTTGTTTCTCGCCAGGATGTTCTTCGTAGCTGAGATCGCAATAGCAGCCGGCCTGGCGCGGAGCGAGACCCCCGGCCAACGTGCACGAGTGAAAGATGTGGCCACGATTGAGGGCATTCGAGACAACCAGCTTGTCGGCTATGGTCTTGTGGTCGGCCTGCGGGGAACCGGCGACAGTTCCCAAACCGTCTTTCCTGCACAAACACTGATTTCAGCGCTTGAGCGCATGGGAGTCACGGTGCCACAAACTGGCTCGAACAGCGCCAGCAACATGCAGGTCAAAAACATGGCTGCAGTCTTTGTGGTGGCGACGTTGCCTCCTTTCAGCCGGCCAGGGTATCGCGTAGATATCACCGCATCGTCGGCCGGCGATGCGCGATCGCTTGAAGGCGGCATCCTGCTGATGACCCCACTTTACGGACCGGACGGACAGATCTATGCGCAGGCACAAGGTGCGGTGGTTCTAGGTGGGTACATGAGCACCGCTGCCGGGAATACGCGCCAGCTGAATCATCCGACTACGGCAAGGATCCCGGGCGGTGCCCTTGTGGAACGGTCTGTTCCGTTCGAATTGAAGCAAATGCATACCGTAAACGTGATCCTCAACGATGCCGACTTTCATACCGCCGAACGCCTAGCTGCGGCTATCAATCAGACGCTTGGCTCTACGCGTGCGCACGCTGTCGACAGCCGACGCGTGGAGATTGATGCGGAGCCCGACGAAGACGTGCCAGCACTTCTCGACAAGGTGGAGGGGGTGGAGGTCGAGGTGTATCCGCGGGCTCGCGTCGTGGTAAACGAGCGGACAGGCACCGTTGTCATCGGAGGCATGGTGCGCCTGCAGCCGGTATCCATCTTGCATGGCGGACTTTCGGTCAATGTGATTTCGGAGACCGAAGTTTCGCAGCCTGCGCCTTTGTCTGCAGGAACTACACTGGTGGTAAAGCAAACATTGGTTGAAGCGCAGGACAAACCTGTCAATCGCATTGAACTGAAGGCAGGCGCAACGGTGGAGGACCTGGTTCAGGAATTACAAAGAATCGGCGCCGGGGCACGCGACGTCATTTCAATTCTGCAGGCCATGAAAGAGGCTGGCGCACTGGAAGCCGATCTGGAGGTTTTGTAGATGCACGTTCATGGAACCGGGGCATCAGAGAATCGGTCCGCGAGCCTGCCGCAGCCACGCCTCGTTCAGGCTGCGCATGAATTTGAAGCACAGATGATGAAGGAGTTACTGAAACCGATGAACCTTGGCACCGGGATGGATGGCGATGACTCCGACTCCGGCGGAGCGCTGGCGGACTTTGCCACTGAGGCTCTCGGAAAGTCTCTAAGTGCGTCCGGAGGTTTAGGGATAGCTACGAGCATTCTTCGCAGCCTTTCCCAGTCTGAAACAATTTTGAATCTGTCTCCCGATTCCGGAGCGCAATTGCATCAGAGGGCACCGGGAGAAGCGGGCGAACTCAAGGGAAGTTCGGGTTTGCCGATTAGTCAGCTAAGGAGTATTGGGTATGGAGATCCGAAATAATGCTGAAGCGCTGCAGGCGTTTCTTGGGGTTTCTTCTGGTGGTTCGGCTCAGGTATCCCCAGTCCGGAGCAATGACAAGGGGGATGTGCAGGCGTCTTTAGGCGGCGATCAGGCCACGCTGAGCCTCGCCGGTACAGAGGTCTCGCAGTCTGCTTCTCTGGCAGGGGTTCGTACGGATAAGGTTGCATCGATCCAGCAGGCCCTGGCTGCGGGCACTTATAGCGTTCCTGCATCTGCGGTTGCCGACAAGGTAATGGACGTCATGCTCGAAGATGGAATCGGCCGCTGATCTTCATGCGAGTCACGCTGAGCCACGAGTGTCAGATCCAGGGTACTCGGCAGCGAGATTAAACCGCAACCAGATGAGACCGGGGCCAGGGACAGGGCTATGGAAGCCTTTGGAATAAACACGACGAAGCAGGCTTCTCCGAGCGCGGAATGGGGGGACACGCTTCTCTTTGCGACGCATGCCCTGGCGCATCTCGATGCTGACCGGCTCGAAGAGATGGCTCTGTCCTGTGTAGCGCTGGTTCAAGAGGGCACCGAGGCGCGCTTTGACGCGAATGCCCGGCGGGAAATGGCAATCTTCGCGCGGGTTCTCGATGCTTCGAGAGCCAATCTGAAGGTGCTGCGCCGCCTTTGCGAGATACGGGAGACGCAGCTTGAATATGATCAGCCGCGTACCCTTTGCGGCGCTTCGAAAGCGAGCGAACATGGCGACGATTAACTCTGCATTCAATCTGATTTCAGGGGCGATCGAGGCTGATCAGTCCGCGCTCAACATTGTCGCGAACAACGTGGCCAACGCGAATACGCCGGGGTATACGCAGCAGGTTCCCAACTGGCAGGAGAACGCGCCGGTCCAGATCAACGGAACCAGCCTTGGCACCGGTGTAACGGAGACTGGGGCGACCTCGGTGCGCGACCGGGTGCTGGAGGAGCGGCTCCAGCAGCAGCAGCAGGCGTCTTCAGCGTCAACGACCCGGCTTTCGGCTCTGGACTCGGTGCAGGCCTTGTTTCCGCCGGATTCCGGCTCGGCAAGCGCTGCGGCAGGCGATATCGGCAGCGATGTTACGAGCTTCTTCACATCGTTTGCGGCGCTTGAAGCCAATCCGACAGACAACTCGTCACGTGAAGCGGTGCTTTCGGCGGCGCGGACGCTGTCAGGCGACGTATCGAATGCCGCGGCAAGCCTGAATGCGCAGCGAACTTCGCTCGACCAGGAGGCGGCGAGCGTAACAAGCCAGGTGAATTCGCTGACCTCGGTGATCGCGCAGCTCAACCTGCAGATTCAGTCGTCTTCTCCCAGTGGTGACGCGGGCACGCTCGAGGATCAGCGGCAGCAAGACCTCGGCCAGCTTTCGCAACTGATCGGGATCAACCAGGTGACGACGGAGAACAATGGGATTTCGCTGACCACAACTTCGGGGGAAATGCTTGTGTCGGAAGGCACGAGCACTCCGCTCACCGCCGGCACAGTGTACGGCGTGACGCATTTCTTCGTAGGCAGCAGCGATGTAACTGCGTCGCTGACGGCGGGGGGCGGGGAACTTGGCGGATATCTGACGGCGCGGGACCAGGACATACGGCAGGTGATGACAGCACTCGATCAGCTTGCTTATGGCATTGCGACGCAGGTCAATGCGCTCAACGACAGCGGGGCGGATCTTTCGGGTGAGACGGGGACTGCGACGAGCCCCCTTTACATCTTCGGTGAGCCTGTCGCCGTGGCGGGCAGTGCGGCGAGCATGAGCGTGACCATGACCGACCCTTCTGAGATTGCGGCAGCCGGATTGGGACAGGGGAGCGGCGACGACGCAAATGCGATTGCCCTGGCGGGCCTGGCGAATCAGCCGATAGTCAACGGGCTCACGCCTTCCGATTTCTATTCCAACTTTGTGACTGAGCTCGGTTCCACCGTTTCGCAGGTGCAAACGGAGAACACGGCGCAGAACGCTTCGGTCACACAGCTGCAAACCGCGAGGGATTCGCTGTCGAGCGTGAATCTGAACGACCAAGCCTCGTTCATGCAGCAGTTTGAGCGGAGCTACCAGGCGGCGTCGCAGGTATTCGCGATCCTCAATACCGTGATGACGTCGGCTCTCAATCTTGGCGTAGAGACGGCGGTGTCGTAACGTTGCGCCGACGGAGACGCGCGCCGGGGCGGAGTTGGCGGAGGAGGGCAGTCCGTGCGAGTCGATCCTTTTTACATAACGAATCTTGTGAGTTCTCTGGACCAGACGCAGAGCAACGAGCAGCAGCTGACGCAGGAGCTTTCGAGCGGCCTTCGGTTCAATGCGCTGGGTGACGATCCGGCGTCGGCCGGACGCAATGTTCTTTTGTTGAACCAGATTCAGTTCGACGACTCGTTTACGCAGAGTTCAGGCCTGGTGACGGGGCAGTTGCAGGTGGCGGATTCGGCGCTGGGCAGCGTGGTGACGCAGCTAACGCAGGCGATCTCGCTGGCCACGAGCGCGAATAACGGCACCATGAATGCGACCAATGTGCAGTCGATCGGAGCGCAGATTTCCGGCATTCTGAGCGAAGTGGAATCGTTGGCAAACAGCAACTACCAGGGGCAGTATATTTTTGCCGGAGGTCAGTCGACGACAGCTCCTTTCTCAACATCGAACACCACTTCTCCGGCGGTGACGACGTATAGCGGCGACGGCGATGTGAACTACCTGGAGACACCGAACGGCCAGAAGATTCAGCTCAACGTGCCTGGCAACCAGATATTTCTAGGGGCGAACAGCGTATTTGGAGCGCTTAACAATCTGGTGGCCGATTATGCAACCGGCACAGTGAACACGGCCCAGGCGGCGCAGGACACCCAGGCGCTTACAGCGTCTTTGAATTATGTTTCCCAGCAGCGCGTGACAATCGACAATGCGATGACGCAGCTCTCTTCGGCAACGAGCGCCATCACGACGGAACAGACGCAGCTGACGGCAGCGCAGACGAACCTGATTCAGGCAGACCTCGCGACAGTGGCGACTCAGCTTTCCCTCTCAAAGACGCAGGAGACGGCGCTTGAGTCTGTGATTTCGCAACTGGGGTCAGGGAGCTTGTTTGACAAACTGCCGGGATAGATTGCCCCTTCATGAAACATGAGGCTGAATTCTGAGACCCCTATTACCCCGTCTCTGTAGCTAAAGATCCTGTTTTCATCGGGTTGCAGAAGTGGTCTCGTCTAAAGGTTTCAGCGAACTGAGGTTAGCCATAGAGGTTTCAAAAGAAAGGGATTAGGGAGCAGGCAGTCAAGGGTTCTTTGCCTATTCTTCACGCGGAAGATTTGCATTTCAAGTCCAGTATGCGCCGGGAGATGGAAATTACCTGCAAACCGTGCGGGTTTTTTGTTTCGTTTGTTTTGTTGGGTTTGGGTATGGAAGCAGGATGGATGGGGGTTGACAAAAATGTGAGTGCGGCAAAACCGGCGCTGGAAGACGGAATTTGAAGTTCGTTTGACGACGATTGGGGTGAGGACACTTTCGATATGTTTCTCTCGCCAGGATCACTTCACCTTGAAGGCAAAAGAAGTGAGGGCGCCGGCCCAGCACTACCAACCGATCAAGGCAATCTTGTAGGCCACAAGAATGAATATGGCGGCGAGCGCGACGGAGGCGGACAGGATGTAGCGACGAAAGAAGTACAAGGTCACGCTTAACCAGCAAAGGAAGGCAGCGATGAGGGCACCGCCTACGTACGGCGTCGCGATTTCGAGTGAGAAGTTCGCGCTGTGAAAGTGCTTTAGCCGGTAGATCTCGCCGAGGGACCTGACGATGATGAGGAATTGAACCGTGATGCCGAGCTGCGCCCAACGTTCTCTGGTCACGACGAGATTGTAGCTGCCTGACCCTCTCGACACGTTCGTGGGGATTGTGACCGGGCAGTGCGGTGGATTGTGGTTTCCCACCGTTGCCTACGTCAAGGATGGGAAACCCGGTGCTTGTGCCGAGGGAATCGCGACAGGGAACACCGAGGCGGGGACGGAGAGATTTACACTCGGAGGGGGGATTTGAATTTGTTTGGGGCGATACGGTTTGTTTGGAATGCGACGCGGGGGCATCGGCTGACGCCGTGGCGGAGCGAGTTTCTGCGCTGGCGGGTTGAAACGTATTCGGGCAAGCCGGCGGAGAGTTTGCGAGCGCGCGACATCTTCGGGTTCATGTGGGAACAGAAGTGGGAGCTTTTGAGTTTTCTGTTCTGGACGGGAGACCTGGAACGAGAGGCGCGTCGGAGGCCTTGAGGCGGTGGGCTGCTGATCCCACTCATGCGGCAAAATGCGCCGCATGAATGGGGGCATTCGGCGGAAGCAGGGCAGAAGCAGATTCTTCGCTTACCACCCCCAAACTGAAGTACGTTTGGGGCCCCGTGCGCTCAGAATGACATCAGTGCAATGAGGTTGAGTTCGTGTCTCCACCACCCTTGTTACGCCAGGATCGGCAGCTGGCGGTGGGCTGCTGATCCCACTGAGGGGGCAAAAGACGCCGCATGAATGGGGCACGTGGTTCGCATATTGACGAGAAGTGCGGTTTTGGACTGTGAGTAGTCCATCTATATAGAGGAGAAATTTCGGATTGATCCTTTTCAAGAAGGTTTTGCTGGCAGCGGGAATGTTGGGCGGAGCGTGGGCGCAGGCGCAGCAGTTGCCGCCGATTGAGGCGCCGAAGCCGATGCCGGGTGGACACGACAATACGCCGACGATTCGAGTAACAACGAATGAGGTGCTGGTGCCAACGCTGGTGGAGAAGCCGCATGGCGGCGGGATTATCTACGGGCTGAAGCAGTCGGACTTTGTGGTCGAGGACAACGGGGTTCCGCAGAAGATTCACGTGCAGGAGGAACTGGATACTGCTCCGGTGGCGCTTGTGGTTGCGATGGAAGAGGGACGGGCAGGGTGGCTGGAGTTTCAGAAACTGGGGAAGCTGGGGCCGCTGCTGGATACGTTTCTGACGGATCCACGAAGCGAGGCGGCGCTGGTCGGGTTTTCATCAAAGCCGCGGCTGATGCTGGATTACACGCATTCGGAGGAGCAGCTTGCGCAGAGTCTGCAGCAGCTGGAGCCGGGCGACGGTGGGGCAGCGATTCTGGACACGATCAGTTACGGGGTCGATCTGCTGGAAGATCAGCCGAAGAATTACCGACGCGTGCTTTTGCTGATCAGTGAAGAGCGCGACCACGGGAGCAAGCACACCAAGGCAGCGCAACTGGTGAGCAAGATCGGGCGATCGGACGTACTGGTATTGAGCATCTCGTATTCGCCGTCGAAGGCGGAACTGGCGCACGACATCAAGGACAATGGGGAGGATCGGACGCTGAACATGGTGTCGACGCTGGTGATGGCGGTGCAGGCGTTCAAGAAGAATGTGGCCAAGCAGATTGCGATCATGAGCGGCGGCGAGTACACAACGTTCACCGGGGACCGCCGGTTCGAGGCTCGCGTAATGGAGGCAGCGAAGGATGTGCGCAATCGGTATCTGATTACATTCAGCCCATCGGACCCGACGCCGGGACTGCATACGATCCGCGTGCATACGGTGGAGGACTACGGAGCGAAGATCGTGGCGCGGGCGAATTATTGGCTGCAGGCGGGGCAGTGAGTTTTTGTGAGGTCCCACTCATGCGCAAAAAGCGCGCATGAGTGGGACACGTGCCGTCCGCGACCCGGGAAGGATGGCTGGCTCAGGTTTTTGCCTTCCCATCCTTGCTGCGCAAGGGTGGGGCACCTGCAGGTTCCTCGACACCGTTGGTCGCTCGGAATGACAGCGCCTACCTCAAGCAGACCAGAAAACATATTTCAGACGCGGTGCGTTCGCCTATGCAGCTTTGGCGAGCGGCTCTTCTTTGCGAAAGCGGGGGAGGGTGACGCCGATGGCGATGATCCAGATGAAGCCGGGGAAGCGGACCAGGGGAATGAGGAAGAGGAGCTGCGGGATGACGAGGTGGAAGACGCTGAGTTCGCCGCAGGCTGCGAGGAAGAGGCCGAGGATCATGATCCATTTGGGGATGAGTTTGGAGAGACCGGCGGAGATGGAGACTCCAGCCATGAGGAGGCCCATGGGAATGGAAAAGCCGGGGCCGCCGAAGGCATACGAGAGGTAATTGAGGGTGACAAGGATGGGCGGATTTGCGGCGACGGCGGGGCGAATGAGTGTCCACGCAGTGAAGGCTGCAGCCATGCTGTCAAAGACGCAGAGGAATCCGCCGAAGAGGGCGATGGTGACGCCGGCGGCGCGGATGCCGAGGAATTGCAGGCGGCTGACGACGACGGCGGTGAAGAGGCCGAGACAGACCATCGCGCCGGTTTGCAGCAGAATGCAGGCGAGGACGCGCGCGGTTTGCGTTTGGAAAAACGAGGTGATGACGGCTGGGGATTCCCAGGGGCCGGGCCAGTAGGGCATACCGCCGAACATGGTGACGGGGAAGAGGCCGGCATTGAAGAGGACGGTGTAGAGAATGGCGAGCAGCCAGAGCGGCGGGCCGTGATGCATAAGGTTGGGTTGTTGAAGGCTGGAGTTCGCGGCGAGCTGCGGTGTTGGGGATGATGTCATAGCGCGCTCCTCATGGGGGAGTTGGGGATTTGCAGGTGGGATACGCGTGCGCGGCGGCGTTCGACGGAGCGGATCCAGAGTTCGAAGACGAGGACGTTGATGGAGAAGCCGATCCAGAAAGCGATGCCGAAAAACTGCTGCGGGACAAGATGGGTGAGGCGCGCGGTGGCGAAGAAGATGCCCATCACCGGACGCGTGGTGGCGATGCCGAGAAGGATGGCGATGGAGCGGAGTTGCCAGCGGCGCTCGTGGGTCGCGTCGGCATGCGCGCTATATAGATACGCGCGGGCGAGCGAGATGAGAAAGAGTGTGTCGAAGAAGAGGACGGCAGAGCGCTCGGTCCATCCGCCGACAGAGTAGAGGCTCATGGCGTAGGCGGTTAGGCCGGTGATGGCGCCGAGGGGATAGAAGATGTTTTCGATCCAGCGGGGACGGCTGGTGGTTCGAAAGACGATGAACGGGACAAGCAAGACAAAGAGGAGTGCGGGGAGGATGTGGGCCAGTGTTAGAGCGATGTGCGCGGCGAAGGTGTTGTCGAGCGCGGCCAACTGGGGCGGAGGGTTGCGCGCAGGCGATACGAAGGCGACGATGCGGCGCAGAACGACGGCTACGGAGATGGCGAAGCAGATCCAGAAGCCGATGCGGAGCCAGAGAGGGGCACTGGGATTGCGCTTGAGGTCCGGGGAGGGTTGCGATTGTGGCAGCATCAGCGACCTCCCGTCTACAGGATCAGAGCTTAGTATTAGCTTTACATATTGTCAAATAGAATGTTGACGGGTAAGATTGGATTCTGTGGAAAGCGACGGAAACGATTCATGCAAGCGGCCTTATGAGCTTGGCAAACGCCTGGAGCAGATGGGGCGGACGAAGGCGGCCGTGCTGGCGGCGGCCCGGGAGCATCTTGAAGCGGGCGGTATGCGGGAGTTTTCAATGGAGTCGCTGGCCAGGGCGAGCGGGGTGACGCGGCAGACCATTCACAATCTTTTTGGAACGCGGAAGGGGGTGCTGGAGACGCTGTTTGATCAGATCGCGCGCGATGGCGGGATGGAGCGGATGCGGGACGTGATGATGGCGCGCGATGCAGGGGCGATGCTGGATGGGTTTGTCGATGTGTTCTCGACATTCTGGTCAAGGAATCGGCTGCTGCTGAAGCGCATTCACGGGATCGCGGCGATTGATCCGGAATTTGGCAAGGCGATTGAGGAGAGAAACCAGCGGCGGCATGGAGCGGCGGCGCGCGTGATTGAGCGGCTGGGCGATCGTGTGCAGGGGCAGGGAGCGGAGAAGATTGCGTGCCTGGTGGCTTTGACGTCGTTTGAGTTTTTCGATGCGCTGGCGGAGGCGTCTGGGAGTGTCGAGGCGGCAGAGGAGCGGCTGCCGGGACTGATTCGACGGGCGCTGCTGAGGGAGTAAGTTGCGGAGAAGGATTTGTGGGGCACACAGCTGTGGGGCAACCAGTGCGGGTTGTGGCGATGTTTTAGGCGGGATTGACGGTGTTGAGGGCGTGATTTCGCACGATGCCGTAGACGACGATCTGGAAACAGAACACGGCGATTCCTGTAATTGCGACGGTGGTCATGAAGCGCTGGGCGCCATGGACTCCGTTGGGGAGGCCGAAGGCGGCGGCCCGGACCAGAGCGACAAATACCGCAATCAGGAAAGCACAGGCGAGGGCGATTCTGTCGTGTTTGAGGAAATTTCGAGTGGGTTTTGCGGGGAGCGGAGTCGCGTTGCGATACCAGTGAATGGCCCAGATCAGAAGCACGACGATGCCGAAGACGGAACTGAAGTATTGGAGGATTCCGAACCAGGGACGAGGACCGAAGACCGGCAGCACAACGTTACCGTTGAGGACAGGGAACAGAGCGCCGAGCCAATGTCCGGAATGAGTACAAGAGTCCCAGAGGATGTGGGTTGCGATGCCGACGAGAATGGATAACACGATCAAGCCAAGGCGGGCGGGGGAGTGGACTGAAAGGTTTCTGGGACCAAGCTGGATTCGCGCGCGGGCGCTGGCGGGCAGGCATGCGGCGAGAGGTTCCTTGGCATAGCGATGAAAGAGCCAGAGCGCGACCAGGCTGAGAGGCAGATCGAGGGTGAAGGCGCCGAGCAATGTGTGGCCGAAGGCGCCGTGATGTTCAAATGGAATGAAGTACTCGAAATCCGGAGCCATGGAGCCAATGATCAAAGCCGACATGATGAGTCGCGTATGGCGAAAGGGCAGAGCTGCGGCGGGGTGGGAGAGAGTAAAAGGCATTCTATAAATTATGACGGGTTTTGGGGGCGCGGGTCACGCGGGGTGAGGCTATGCGTTCGATTTGGGGAAAGCGGGGGCTTTTGTCGGGACGGGCGTCGATGAGCTGGATGAACACATTGATGAGAATCAAGGGTGCTTCGGTCGAACCATTCGGGGGACGCAAGGGCGGAGATCGAAGCCGGAACCGGGCAGGACCTGGGCGATAAGGGTGTCGTCGATGTCGATGTAGAGAGTTGTCTTTCGTTGCACTTGTTGGAACTCCGCGGCCTGATATCGCTGTAGTTCAGGGATTGGTGCGATTGTCGGGGGCTTGTTTTGTGGGGGTATCGAGGTCGGAGGGTTCCTCGTGCAAGTCATTCATGGTAATCTCTATCTAGACACTTGAGAGTGGACTGAGAACGCAAGAGGAGTAATACCGCCGTGCTGGCGACTGCCAAGAAAACTACCCTAATCGAACGCTTCCGCACCCATGAGAAGGACACCGGTTCCCCCGAGGTCCAGATCGCAATTCTGAGTGAGCGGATTGGCGAATTGACTGAGCATTTCAAGACCCACAAAAAGGATCATGCATCCCGCCGTGGACTTTTGATGCTGGTCAGCAAGCGCCGCCGCCTGCTGGACTACCTGAAGACGCACGATTCCGATCGCTATCGCGACGTGATCGGCAAGCTCGGTATCCGCAAGTAATCAGAAAGCAAACGTTGACCCGGAAGCGCCCAGACCGGATTTTGGTCACGGCCCCGCATTATTCAGAACCTGGGGCCATGGTGTACCTGGCTAATCAAAGATGCCGCCAGGGCTCGCGCAGAGCTGTCGCCTTTGGGCGATCTGCAAGCTCGGCGCAGCCGGCGCATCTTGTATCGACGCAATTTGATTCGGTTCAGTCGCGTCCTGCGACTTCCGCGCGTCGGCACACCTTCCGCATTTCCGGATTTTCCTACCCACAAGTTTCCCAAGCGAAAAAAATGAAACGAGGACACTATGTCTAAACAAGAAGTGACAGTCGAGCTTGCAGGCGGCAAGCGGCTGGTCTTTGAGACCGGGCGCATGGCGAAGCAGGCATCTGGTGCTGCACTGGTCACCACGGGCGAAACCGTGGTTCTGGCCACCGCGGTCGCGTCTCCTGACCCACGGGAAGGCATCGACTTTTTTCCCCTTACGGTGGATTACCGTGAATACACCTACGCGGGCGGCCGCATTCCCGGCGGATTTATCAAGCGTGAAGGCCGGCCGAGCGAAAAGGAAATTCTGACTGCGCGGCAGATCGATCGCCCCATTCGTCCGTTGTTCCCCGATGGGTTCAAAAATGAGACGCAGGTGATTGCGCTGGTGTTTTCGGCGGACAAGGAGAACGATCCCGATGTGATCGGAATCAACGCCGCGGCCTGCGCACTGGCGTTGTCGGATATTCCATTCAGCGCAACGGTTGGCGCGGTGCGCGTGGGCCGCGTGGATGGCGAGTTTGTGATCAATCCCACCTACAGCGAGCGCGCGAACACCACGGTCAACATCATGGTGGTCGGCCACAAGGACGGGATTGTGATGATCGAGTCGGGCGCAAAGGAAGAGACCGAAGAGGTCATTCTGGGCGCCATCGAATTCGCGCACACCGAGATCAAAAAGATTGTTGCCGCGATTGATGAGCTTGTTTCAAAGTCAGGAAAGCCGAAGCGGTCGTTCACGGCGCCAGAGTTTGACGAAGCGTATTACGGTGAACTCAAAGCGAAGGTTGGCGAGCGCCTGAAAGATGCACTGGATACCAAGGCGCATGCCAAGACCGAGAGCTACGCGCTGGTGAAACAGATCAAGGACGAGCTTGCGGCGGCGCTTCCGGCGGATGATCCGAGTGCGAAGAAAAAGCTGGCGACCTATTACGAGCATCTTCGCGAGCGTTTGTTCCGCGAGCAGGTGACGAAGGACCGGATTCGCCCGGATCGCCGCGCGTTCGATGAGATTCGACCGATCAGCATTGAGACCGGCGTGCTTCCGCGTACGCATGGTTCCGCGCTGTTTACTCGCGGCGAGACCCAGGCACTGGTGACTGCGACGCTGGGAACCGCCGATGAAGGCCAGCGGCTGGAGTCGTTTGAAGGCGAGAAGAAGAAGACCTTCATGTTGCACTATAACTTTCCGCCATTCAGCGTTGGTGAAACAGGACGTATGACCGGCGTGGGGCGCCGCGAAGTGGGCCATGGCGCACTGGCGGAGCGGGCGATTACCGCAGTGCTACCCTCGGCGGAAGACTCTCCGTACGCGATTCGCGTGGTTTCGGACATTCTGGAGTCGAACGGCTCATCGTCGATGGCCTCGGTGTGCGGCGCGAGTCTCGCTCTGTACGACGCCGGCATCAGGCTGAGCGGGTCTGTGGCCGGTGTGGCGATGGGCCTAGTGAAGGAAGGCGACGATTACGCCATCCTTACCGACATTGCCGGAGCCGAGGATCACTACGGCGACATGGACTTCAAGGTCGCGGGAACGCGGAAGGGCATCACCGCGCTGCAAATGGACATCAAGATCGGCGGATTGACGCGGGAGATTTTGCAGCAGGCGATGGAGCAGGCAAAGCGTGGGCGGCTGTTCCTGCTGGACAAGATGGATGCGGTACTTGATGGACCGCGCACGGAGCGTTCGCAGTATGCGCCGCGCATAGAGACCATCATGATTCCGACGGACAAGATCCGCGACCTGATCGGCAAGGGTGGCGCGACGATTCGCGGCATCATCGAGCAGACCGGAGCGAAAATCGATGTGGACGATACAGGCAAGGTCAGTGTGGCCTCAAGCGACGCGGACGGCCTGAAGAAGGCGCTCGAGATTATCGGCAACATCACGGCTGTGCCGGAGATCGGCAAGGTCTATCTCGGCAAGGTTGTTCGTCTTGCGGAGTTCGGCGCGTTTGTCGAATTGTTCCCGGGCACGGATGGCCTGCTGCACATCTCCGAGATCGCAGAGCATCGCGTGAAGGAAGTGAAGGACGAGCTGCGCGAGGGCGACCAGGTGATGGTGAAGGTGCTGGCGATCGAAGGCAACCGCATCAAGCTGAGCCGGAAGGCGCTGATTCGCGAGCAGAAGGCGAAGCTTGCGCAATCGGCTCCGGCTGCGGAGGCTCCCGAGGCGATTGACGTTGAGGCGGAGGGGGCACCGGCAGCAACACCGGCGCCGGCGCGTCCGCGTCACGAATTCGACGAAAAGCAGCCGCGTTCGAATCAGAGCACAATTCTGATTGAGGGCGGGGAAGACTTCGATGACGATGACGAGGAGGGCGAGGAGATCGACGAAGAGAACGAGCCCAACTTCAATCGTGCGGATGGAACGCCTGTTCCGGCGGGACAAGTTGCCGGCGGAGGACCGCGGCCCGCTGGTGGTGGCGCAGCAGGAGCCGCAGCCAACAAGAACCGTCGGCGTCGGCGTCGCGGTGGACGTGGCGGACAGGGTGGCGGCGGCGGAAGCCGGTAAGCGGGTCAGGCCGCACTGAGAGCACACAAAACAAAATGCCCGAGCCTTTGGCCCGGGCATTTTGTTTTAGGAAAGGCGCGGAGTCAGGGTGAGTTTCAGTTCGGCCCTACAGGACGAAGGATTTGATTCTGGTTGAGGTCCCAGGACTCCGCTTCGCTGCGGCCCGGGCTATTTTCATTCACTCCTTACGAGAGGACGAGTGCGCGACGACAGAGGCGCTGGTGGAAAGATGGATCGCACTTCCTGGAGAGGATTCGAGCGACTGTCGTTTCGGCGGGGCAATCAGATTTTGGGTACGTGGGCGATCATCTTGAAACCGTGGCCTTCTTTGCTGCGAGACTCGGGCGGGGGTTCTGACTTGACGGGGATCCGTTCGGCGTTGCTTTCTCTCGACACGTTTTTGTCGTCGTACATGCGCAGATCGGCGGCGATGCAAAGGGCTTCAATGTCGAGTGCATCGTCGGGGTATACGGCGACGCCGATGCTGGCGCTGACTGTGAGGGTATGATCGCCGACCTGCAAGGGCTCATTGAGCATCTCCATCAGCGACCTGGCGACCCACTTGGCGTTGGAGCGGTTAGTTGGCTCTTCAAGGATGAGGGAGAACTCATCGCCGCCGGTGCGCGCCACGGTATCGGAGCGGCGGACGCGGCTCTGGAAGATGGAGCTGACTTTCTTGAGAAGGAGGTCGCCGGCATGATGGCCAAGGGTGTCGTTGACGAGCTTGAAGTGGTTCAAGTCGATGACGAGCAGAGCGGCTTTGGATTCCATACGGCGGGCGCGCTCAAGCGAAATTGCGAGGCGGTCGAGAAAGAGGCGGCGGTTGGGCAGGCCGGTGAGTTCATCGTGGAGAGCGAGGTACTTGTTGTGCTCGATCTGGTCTTCGAGGAGGAGGAGGATCATGCCGACGGCAACGACGTACTTGGGGAGGTTCCACACCTCGTTTTCAATTTGCGCGTTGGGCAGAAGGAATCCGGAGAGAGGCGCCAGGACGAACACGATCGCCCAACCAAGGAATCCGACGATTGTGATCAGCGAGCCGGCGCTTCCGCGTTCACGGTAGCTGTACCAAACGTGAATGCAGCAACTGAAATAAACAGTGAAGAGGACGGCATTGGATGCAATGTCGAGGCCGCTGCCGGGCCGGTTTTGGAAAGCAAGGAGGAAAACGGCGAGCACACAGTAGATGCCGACGAGCAACCAGCGGAGAAGATGGGTGAAGTCGCGCCGCGCGGTCAGAGCGATCGTCAGGGGTGCCGCTCCGAAAAAGATAGCGGCGGTATTGAGCGCCCACGGCCAGGGGTGATCGAAGCCGAGCAGGACAACGTAGACGGCGTTGGTAGCGATGACGGAGATCAACAACCATTCGCTGGAGCGCTCAGTGCGATAGGGAACGGAGGCCCACATGAAGAGCACGCCGGCAGAGATGAGCGATATCAAGCCGATATCGGATGCGACCATGCCCCAGATGCGTGGAGCTGGAGTAAAGATGAAAGCGGCGAAGTGAACCGCAATGAGGACCCAGCCAGTAAGCCAATGCCGCGAGGCCGTCGTCGGGCCGCGTCGGGCCACGGACGCGAAAGCGCACGTGAGCGCAGCCACCGCTGCAAGGTCGGGGAGTTTAGTCCAGTCCACCCGGGGTCCTCAGTTCCACAATCCGTTCTGCACCAAGTCTAGATGTGTCCCTATATTGAGGATGAGCCTGTTGATGCTTTTGTTGTAGAGGTACATGGGTCCATATGAAACTTGCGTAATCTTGTGCTCTGGTGCAGACCATTAACCCTGTGGATTACCGGGGGGAAATTGCACGTTTGCTTCGCTTTCTTCTCAACTATGCTCAGAGCGAATGGCTGCGAGTTTGTACATTGTCGTGGAGGGAGATGACCCCGGCTTCGACATCTTTGTGAACGGGCACGCGCTGGCCCGGAACGAAGATGCTCTGGAGCGGCTGGCGGAGTCGCTGCATGTGGCGCCGCTGCTGCAGTTCTTCTCTGCGGACGAGAACTCGATGTGCCTGCTGCTGGACCAGGGGGCCGGCGACCCGGAGTGGGCTCGGAACCTGCCGGAACCGCAGTGGTTCAACCCGGTCGACGGGCTTGTGAGCGTGCGCGCGCTGATTCGGTTTCTGGCGGAAACGCCGGTGGCGTTTGGATCAGAGACGCTGCCGATTCTGGGGGAACTGCGGGAGTACGAGCGGGTGCTGGAGAAGACGGCACAGTACAAGCTGCGGTGGCACCTGGCGGTTAGCTGGCGGTAGGGCGGTGCGCTTGCTCGGCTCGACGACTTTCAAGATGGGGATAGTGGCGGATTGGCCACCACTCGACCGGGATTGCGACTGAGTCCACGCTGATGATGCCTGATCAACTTGTAAGCAGCCTTGATATCATGACGCTGCAATGAGTGAAACACGGCCAGCAAAGGGGCTGTCTAAAGCAAGAAAGATCATCTATCGTGCTGCCGTCGGGCTGCTTATTCTCACGGTTGCCCTCGTATGTTTTGTCTTCGTGCTATTCAATCCGAAGCGATCACTCATGTACAGAATTGCAGACGGCTACAGGGGATGGGCTGTCGTGCGATATGACGATCCATCATGCGCTCCGCTTGAACGTGAAAGCATATTCACGGTAATCACGGTCCCTTCTTCAGGGATCGGATGTACGTCAAGCCCTCTCCAGCAAGGCTGGCGATATCATCGGTACGAATATGTTAGCGGGGCAAAAGTGACCAGGGAGATACCTGTAAGCAGCTGGGGTGGTGGAGGTGAGATCTGGGCAGGATTTGATATGCCCTACAAACATTCAGAAAGCTTCTTTGTTGGTACCGAGCAGGATCTGCAAAGAAGTTGGTCTAGCCGTCCGCAGTGAAAGCAAATAGTTGGAGGCGGTCTGCAGACGCTGTTCTTCATACGTCATGGCTGAATCACCGACGATGGGGAAACTTCAGCCAGGGGGCGCAGCGCCACCTACGGGGCGCGGATTGGAATTGCGCTGCTTCCACCGGGTTTCACCCCGGGGCTATTTTCGATTCGTCCCGCCGGGACGAAAGGCGTGATGCGGTCGAATGACCGTCAAACCGGAAACTACCTGCGGGGTCTGAATCCCGAAAATTATTTGGCGGCTTTGCGGCACGTGCCCTGACACGAAACCTGTCCAATTTGAAGGAGTGACCGCCTTGCCGGACAGAACGGTTTTAGTGGTCGGCAGGTGAAGACAACCGATTTCGGACCTGGCGCGAGCGCGAGCAGAACGCAATGAGAAGCCGGCGGAATTGGACGTACCTCCGGGACTAGGGCTCTGGGGCATTCGGCAATCAGGTTCTTGCTATCCCACTCATGAAGCAAAAGACGCGTCATGAATGGGGCACCCGGCTGGCGGTAGGGCGGTGCGCTTGCTCGGCTCGTCAGACTGCGGCGGGCTCGGGTTCGGGATGAAGGACGAACGGGACATGGTCCTGCTTGCAGATGGCCTTGATGGCGGGGCGTGCGGTCATGGGGCCGGAGGGCAGGCCTCCGCCGGGCATTACCCACTGGCCGACCATCAGGAAGCGATGGAGTCCGGGGAGTGTGTTGGGCGCATTTTGAAACCGGCACCGGGCTCGACGAGCCATCCCTCTTGTGAGCCCTTCCAGTTGCCGGTGTAGCGGATGACGGAAGCAGGAGTGGAGACGTCGATCACTTCGATCGCTTTGCGGAAGCCGGGCAAGCGTTTCTCGAGGACATTGATTACGGAATCGGCGACGCGCTGCTGAGGTCAGTCGGGTTGGCGGGTTCCGTCGGGGCGGATTTGTTTGCCTTCGAGGTCGATTTGGCCGGTCATGACATGGGCGCGCAATCGGTATTGGCCGTCGGAGGTAGTCTTTGTGATGCTGCGGAAGAAGCCGCCTTTGTCAGCGTTATACATGGGGGCCCTGACCTCTCCGATGGTTACCGAGGCGTTGACGCTGCGGTAGTTCCATTCGTGGAAAGACGTAATCGTAATCTGGCCGGCGTAGATGTCGATGTCCTTGTCGCCCTTGATCTCCTCGACCTTCACCTCTCCCGCGGGCACGTGGATGCTGAGGTTTGTTTTCCACGGCACTTCGATGCGGATCTGGATGCCATCGCCGTGTCGCACATGGCTGCCCTCGATGGTGAGTTTGCCGCCCGCTGGATCTGGCGAGAATTGAAGAAGGATATGGCGAGGCAGATCCTGGTTGTCGTTGCTGTGACAGGTGACGTGGATTGCTTGCTGGTCGGTTCCAACGATTTCGAGGCCGGCGGGGCGCGAGTCAATGACAAGGTTGGCGCTCGAACGAAGCGGCGCAGTGAGTGTCTGATCGCACGAAGCTTTTGTTTCGGCGAGCGCGGCAAGATTGCAGGCAAACAGGGCCGCGCCTGCAACGGCACAGACGAATCTCATGGTGATAGGTACGGGTAGGTTAGGAGGATTGTTCCCGAAAAGCGGTTTCCAGGCGAAGCGAGGTTACTGAGGACGCGTAAGAAGCAGATTCTTCGCTCACCACCCCCAAAACTGAAGTGCGTTTGGGGCCCCTTTCGCTCAGAATGACACCTCTAGTTTTTCTATCAGGAATTTCGAGCCAGACTCAGCTGAAGACGTTGCCCATGCGGCGGATCTGGGCGCCTACGCTTTCTAGTTTCTGCTCGATGCGTTCATAGCCGCGGTCCATGTGGTAGACGCGATCGAGAATGGATTCGCCGTCGGCGACGAGTGCGGCGAGGACGAGCGAGGCGGATGCGCGCAGGTCGGAACACATGACGGCTGCGGCGGAGAGCGGTGCTGGGCCAAGCACAGAGGCAGTGCGTCCGTCGACCTTGATGTTGGCGCCCATGCGCACGAGTTCCTGCACATGCATGAAGCGGTTTTCGAAGATGTTTTCAGTGACCATGCTGACGCCTTCAGCCTGGGTGGCGAGGGCCATGTACTGGGCCTGCATGTCGGTGGGAAAGCCGGGGTATTCCTCGGTGGAGATGTCGGCGGCGCGGAGTTTGCCATCGCTGCGGACTCGGACGGAGGTTGGGCTGAGAATGTCGATGGTGGCGCCGGTTTCCTGAAGCTTGGAGATGACGGCGCCGAGGTGATCGGGGTTGCAATCGGCGACGGTGAGGTCGCCGGCGGTGATGGCCCCCGCGATGAGGAAGGTTCCAGCTTCAATGCGATCGGGGTTGATGCGGTAGTGCGCACCGTTGAGGCCGGTGACGCCGTGTACGTGGATGGTGGCGGTTCCGGCGCCTTCAATCTTCGCGCCCATGGCAATGAGAAGGGCGGCGAGATCGCAGACTTCGGGCTCGCGCGCGCAGTTCTCCATGAGGGTTTCGCCTTCCGCGAGGACGGCTGCCATGAGGAGATCTTCAGTGCCGGTGACGGTGATTTTGTCGAAGACGATGTGTGCGCCCTTGAGTTTGGAGGCGCGGGCTTCGAGGTAGCCGTGTTCCTGAACAATTTCGGCTCCCATTTTTTCGAGGCCCTTGATATGAAGATCGATGGGGCGGCCGCCGATGGCGCAACCGCCAGGCATGGCGACGCGGGCCATTCCGGCGCGGGCGACGAGTGGGCCAAGCACGAGGGAACTGGCCCGCATGGTTTTGACGATTTCGTACTTTGCCTCAGGACTGGAGAGAGTGCGGAAGTTGATGCGAGTAATGTGATCGGCGGTACCGGTGCCTAACTCGACTTCAGCTCCCATGGCGACTAGGAGCTTGCGCTCAGTTTCGATATCGCGGACCTGTGGAATGTTCTCGAGCGTTACTTCTTCTTCGGTGAGGATGGCGGCAGCCATGCAGGGGAGTGCAGAGTTTTTGGCGCCCGAGATGCGTACTGATCCAACCAGCGGATTTCCGCCGCGAATGACGAACTTATCCATGAAAGTGTGGAGTGCCTCAAGGGAAGTTTAATTGGTCGGCAGGGGAGTGTGTCGACGCTTCTGCACCGGGGAAGCTGGAATGCAACGTTCTCCTTGCACATCTACAAAAGAGCGTGTATTCTCATGTCGAAGTGAAAGGGGACCGAGCTTGACGGGACGGATTGAGTTACCGCAGGGCACGCTGGACCTGCTGATTCTGCGGACGCTGTTGAGCGGGGCGCAGCACGGATGGGCGATTTCAGAGCGCGTGCAGCAGGTTTCGAGCGAAGTGTTGAGTATTCAGCAGGGATCGTTGTATCCGGCGCTGCATCGGCTGGAGCGGCGCGGCTGGATCAAGGCGCGCTGGGGCACGTCGGACAACAACCGTCGCGCAAAGTATTACGAACTGACGCGGAGCGGGTTGAAGCGCCTTGAGGACGAGACGGAAGCGTGGCGGAAGTTGACGGTCGCTGTGGGACAGATTCTGGAAGGAGCGTGAGTCTCAATGCTCGACGATCTGCGTTTTCGTACGCGTGCGCTGCTGAAGCATAAGGTAGTGGAGCAGGAACTGGATGAGGAGCTGCGCTTTCATTTCTATCGCGAGGTGGAGAAGCACATGAAGCAAGGCATGACGGAGGACGAGGCGAAGCGGCAGGCGCGGATCGCGTTTGGCGGGCACGAGCAGGTGAAGGAGGATTGCCGCGACGCGCGGGGAACGGGATTTATCGAACTCACGCTGGATGATGCGCGGTATGCGTTTCGGCAGTTGGTGATGAATCCGACGTTTGCATTGGTGATGATTCTGACACTCGCGTTGAGCATCGGCGCGAACAGCGCGATCTTCAGTGTCATCGACGGCGTATTGCTGAAGAAGCTTCCGTATCCGAAGCCGGAGCGGCTGATGCGGATCTTTCTTTCGAGCCAGGACTATCCAAAGTTTCCGCTGAATCCTTTTGACTTTCTGGACTTCAGGGCGCGCAACCATTCCTTCGATGCGATCGCGGCGTTTACGCGGGGGGATGTTCAGATTTCGGGGGATGGCGAGCCGGTCAAGCTGAACGGGTTTGGAATCACGTCGGGCTATTTTCGCGTATTGGGAATCCAGCCGGAGCTGGGGCGGGAGTTCGACTATAAAGCTGAGATTCCGGGAAATGGATTGCAGGTGATCCTCAGCGACCGGTTATGGCGCACTCGATTTGGGGCTGACAGGCAGATTATCGGTCGAAAGCTTACGCTGAACGCGCAGCCGTTCACGGTAATCGGGGTGATGCCGGCGGGCGCGGAGCATCCCGGCAACGAGTATCACTCGGTGGCTTACGGCGAGACGGTCGATGTCTGGTGGCCGTTTTCGTTTGCGGGCAATTCCAATAACCGCGGATCGCATTTTATCGAGGGCATTGGGAGGCTGAAGGCTGGAGTGAGCGCGGAGCAGGCCCGCGCCGAGATGAACACGATCATGGCGCAGCTGGGACGCGAGCATCCGGACGGCGATGCGGGCTGGAAGGTGCTGGTGATTCCGTTGTACACGGAGATTGTAGGCAAGAGCCGGCGGATGCTGCTGGTGCTGCTGGGAGCAGTAGGAATTGTTTTGCTGATTGCATGCGCGAATGCGGCGAACCTGCTGATGGCGCGGGCGGCGGCGAGGCAGCGAGAGATCGCCGTGCGCCTTGCCATGGGAGCGCCAAGGCTGCGGATCATTCGGCAATTGCTGACGGAGAGTCTGCTGATTTCGTGTGCGGGTGGGCTGCTGGGGTTGACGCTGGCATTCGGCGGGGTGCGGGCGCTGGTATCGCTGCTGCCTGCGGACTTTCCGCGTGCGCAGGATATTCACGTGAGCTGGCCGGTGTTGCTGTTCACCCTGGCGGTGAGTGTGTTGACCGGGATTCTATTTGGACTGGCTCCGGCGATGCAGGCGTCTCACACAGATCCGAAGGATGGGCTACAGAAGGGCGGCAGGACAACCACGGCGAGCAGGCAACAGGGGCGGCTGAGGAGCGCACTGGTGGTGGCGGAGGTGGGGCTGGCTTCGGTGTTGCTGATTGGCGCGGGATTGATGCTGCGCACGTTTCTTAATCTGAGCAATCTTGATCCTGGCTTTCGTGGGGATCATGTTCTGACGGCGACGGTGTCGCTGCCGCATGAAAACTACAAGACCGATGAACAGATCGCGCAGTTCTATGACCGGCTAACTAACGGCTTAAATGCGCTGCCGGGGGTTGAGAGTGCCGGCGCGGGGAGCGATCTGCCGTGGACGGGGTACGACGAAAACGCGGGTGGATTCACGATAGAGGGCAAGAAGCCGCCTGCAGGACAGCAGTTTCATGCGCGATATCATACGGCGACGCCGGGATATTTCCATGCGATGGGGATTCCGTTGCTGGAGGGGCGCCGGTTCACACAGGCAGACAAGGGAGGAGCTCCGACGGTTCTGATTATTAATCAGGCGATGGCGGAACGCTATTGGCCCAACGAGAATGTGATCGGGAAGCGTATGAGCTTTCATGATGAACCGAAGAAGGACTCAGACTGGATAACGATTGTGGGTGTAGTGGGCGATGTGAAGGACAAGCCCAACAGCGCCAGTGCGGAACCAGCGTTCTGGTGGTCTGAGGGCCAGGGCACGGAGCCCAGCATGTCAATTGCGATTCGGACGCAATCGGACCCGCGGCAGGCTGCCGATGGGCTGCGGGGAGTGGTTCATCGATTAGATCCGGAGCTTGCAGTGGCGGATGTGAAGGAGCTGAACCGTGTGATCGATAACTCGGTGGCAACGCCTCGGTTGACTTTCGCACTGGTCGGGCTGTTTGCGGGTCTTGCAATTATTCTTGCGGCGATCGGAACTTACGGCGTGATCTCATACACCGTAAGCCAGCGGACGCCGGAGTTTGGTTTGCGTGTGGCGCTGGGAGCGCAGCGGATGGACCTGTTACGGATGGTTCTTGCGCAGAGTGCGCGGCTGGCGGTAGCAGGAACGGTTATTGGCGTGGTGCTGGCATTGAGCCTTGGACGGGTGGTGAAGAGCCTGACGTATGCGGTGAGTATTTCCGATCCGGCGATTCTGGGGTCGGTCATTGTTCTGGTTCTTGGTGTCGCGCTGCTTGCGTCTTATATTCCTGCGCGGCGGGCGGCAGGGGCTGATCCGATGTCGACGCTGAGGACGGAGTAGCTGCGCACGGCGATTGACGGCGAGCGGACGGTATACTTGGCCTGCAATTCAGACAAGCGCTGTTCGAGGTCGGAATGAATCGTCGATGGTGTGGTGGGTCGCTGTGGTATGCCGCTGCATTTGTGCTGGTGACAGGAATTTTGATGGGAACGCCTTTCGCAGTGGGACAGGCGGCGGCAAAGGGTGCGTCTGCAGCGAGGGCCATTCCGAAAATATCAGAGAAGGATGGGCGCTACGCGCTGTTGGTGGACGGCGAGCCGTATCTGATGCTGGGCGTGCAGGCGAATAACTCGAGCGCTTGGCCGGCGTATCTCGACAAAGTGTGGCCGGCTGCCGAAACATTGCATGCGAATACTGTGGAGTTGCCGATTTATTGGGAGCAACTGGAGCGGACGCAAGGCAAGTTTGATTTCAGTCTTGTCGATTTGATTTTGAAGCAGGCGCGCGAACATCATGTGCGGCTGGTGCTGCTGTGGTTTGGGACATGGAAGAACGGCAGTTCGCACTACACGCCGGAGTGGATCAAGCTGAATCAGGAGAAGTATCCGTTCCTGAGAAATGAAAAGGGCGAGACGGTGGATTCGCCTTCGCCCTTTTCTGCGGCGTTTCTCGAGGCCGACAAGAGCGCGTTCACGATGCTGATGCGGCACCTGGCGGCGGTGGATGGGCAGCGCACGGTGATCATGGTGCAGGTGGAGAACGAAGCGGGCGTGTGGGGCGGCGTGCGCGATTACGGTGCGGCGGCGCAGAAGGCGTTTGCGGGGCCGGTTCCGGAAAAGCTCGTGAAAGGGCTAGGGAAGCAGGCGGGGACGTGGAAGGAAGTGTTTGGCGACGATGCCGATGAGACGTTTCAAGCGTGGTATACGGCGGCCTATATCGAGCAGGTAGCGGCGGCTGGGAAGGCTGAGTATCGGCTACCGCTGTATGTGAATGCGGCGCTGCGCGATCCGTTTCATCCAGGAAGGGCACCGAGTTATGAGTCGGGTGCGCCGACGGATAACAACATCGGCTTGTGGAAGATTGCCGCGCCGTCGATTGATGTGGTCGCGCCGGATATCTATATCCCGGATTATGCGAAGTACATGAAGGTGATGGATCTTTATGGGCGGGGAGACAATCCGCTGGTGATTCCGGAGACTGGGAACGCGGCGAATTACGCGCGCTTTGTCTATGCGGCGATCGGGCATGGTGCGTTGGGGTGGTCGCCGTTCGGTTTGGACCTGACGCGCTACAGCAACCAGACTGAAGGGCCGGAAGCGATGGAGGCGAATGCGCTGAAGCCGTTTGCGCAGCAGTATGCGTTGCTGGGACCGATTGCGCGACGGATTGCGAAGGCGAACCTTGAAGGCAAGGTTGTGGGAGTGAGTGAGGATCCGGACAATCACGCGGAGGAGATTCCATTCGGGAGATGGGCCGTGGAGGTGAAGTACGGTATGCCGTCGTTCGGCAACTGGATGCAGCCGAAGGGGAACACGCCTGCGGATGGGGGAACGGTAGTAATCGAACTTGGGCCGGATGAGTACCTGGTGGCGGGGCATCATGTGCGCGTGGATTTCAAGCCTACGTTTGCGCCAAGGAAGAAGCGGCTGTTTCTGAGCGTGGAAGAAGGAAGCTACGACGCGGGAGGGAACTGGAAGATGGCGCGGATCTGGAATGGGGATCAGACGGATTATGGATTGAATTTGAAGGTGGATGAAAATGTGCTGCTGCGGGTGCGGCTGACGACGTTCTAGGGAGTCTTTACTGCCGATCCAGCATCTATTCAAGTGTGGGATTCGAACCCATCGCTTCGATTGCCGATGTAAAGAAGAGGCGGAAATGTGCTATGATGGGGCCGTTGGAAGAGGAGAATTCAATGCGCATTCGTGAAAAGGATGAGTCAGAAGCGTAAGCGTTTCTAGCGTTTAGGAGCGTCTCCACTCAAGCCGGGCGATGATTTCGTCGGCGAGCAGAGTCGGATCGAGGCCCTTTCCAGCATATCTCCAACCCTGCCGGCCACGATCATTCTTAGCGGATTCAATGGATTTTTGTGGAAGTGGAACCCCGACCTCGGTCAGGGTGAGGTGGCCGCCTGAGCCCTCTTCGAGGAAGACCTCAAGTTCAAACGTCTCCATGGTTTCGGCGCTTTTGAACGAGAAGCTGAAATCTTCCCAGCCGACTTTCTTCATGCCCAGAAACAAGCCGGGCCACCTGTAGACAACTTCGATTTCGCGGTCTTCTCCCGGATTGACCAGGGGAAGGAAGAAGATGCACGCGGTTTTGCTGTATCCATCGTTCTCTGAAGGAAGGTAAACGACTTCCTTGCCGGCGGTGCGACCGATCAATTGATAGCCGACATCGGTGAATGTGGAAGCGGGTTGAGCATTGCCGGAAGCAGTGAGGGAACACTTCCAGAAATGCAACGGCACATTTCCAGCACGAATCACATAGCGTCGATGGACTTCGCCGTCAAAATTCTTGTTGATGTGGAAGGTGATCGTGGCGGAACGAATCGTTTTGCCGCGCGTTCCGGGTTTGGGAGGAAAGAGCCGGTTGGCGATGGCGGAAGTGGCACCCACGGTTTCACTGAGATGTGAGTTGGCTCGTTCGGTCTCGGCCTTGAGTGCTGACTCCGCATTCTTACGCTGATCGATGAGGGCCTCCTGCATGGACTTCATTTGCTGGTTCGTGGCGCTTGCGGCTTCGCGAAGGGAATCGCGTTCATCCTTGAGTTGCGAGGATTCGCCGCTGAGGTGGTTGCGATCAGCGGAAACCAGCTTGAATTCAGTCTGAAGGTCCTTATGGGCTCTCTTAAGGCTGCGGAAATTCTTGCGTAAAGAGCGGGTGAGTAGACCGGTGCTCATTGCGTAGAGCAAAGAGACGAACGCCATGCCAGCGATCAGAATTGCAAAGAGGACAAACCAGAATTCGATTTCTCCGGCGGCAGGTGGATTGAAGGCGCTGGAGAGAAAACCTCGAAGTGCTTTTCGGAACGTCTCGAACTTTTCGAAGATTTCGGTTCCGATCCATAGGAACGCAAAGAAGAGAGCGATGGCAATCAGGATACCGAAGCTTTCGGGGTTTTTCAGAAGCTGCGACAGGCGCTTCAGGAAGCCTGCCGGTTCAGTGATTTCTTCGGCTCCGGGCGCGGCGCGTTTGCCGGTCACATCCAGGTCGTTCTCAGCCATGCGTCATTCTGGCATATTTCTTGCAACTCTTCGTGGTGTTCGCGAATGTTGTTGTGCCGGACAGCTGGGAACAGGCCGCCCGGCGCATGGGTACTCGCGGAGGCGGCGTGGTAAACTGCGAGCCTTACGAGGTCGATTGATGATTCCCTCACATCTGAAAGAGTTTGGCCCACTCCGCTGGGCGTGCGTGGCGTTTTGCCTGGTTCCTGGTTTTGCAACTTTGACGGCGTTTGGTCAGTCAACCGCCGTGCCGTTCGCGGGTGTGGCGGGACCGCAGAAGGCGAACGACGAAGGCCGCACCGAGTTGCCGATGGTGGTGCGGAAGAGCGTGAGCTTCAGGGAAATCGGACCGGCAATCTCCGGCGGACGGGTGACTTGCGGTTGCGGGCGTCGCCGGGAACAGCGAAGTGTTCTATGTGGGCGCGGCGGATGGCGGGATTTTTCGCACGGATGACGGCGGCACGACGTGGAAGGCGCTGTTTCAGTATGAGAGTGTGGCATCGATTGGCGCGCTTGCGGTCGATCCGTTGAATTCGCAGATCGTATGGGCGGGAACGGGCGAAGCGAATGTCCGCAACGATGTTTCGTTTGGCGATGGGATTTATAAATCGACGGACGGCGGGTCGCACTGGAAGCGGATGGGGCTGGAACACAGCTTTCAGATATCGCGAATCGCGGTCGATCCTCATCATGCGGGGACGGTGGTGGTAGCCACGATGGGAAGTCCTTATGCCGACGATGAGGACCGCGGCGTGTATCGCACTACGGATGGCGGCGCGACGTGGCAGAAGGTGCTGTACGTGGGGCCGAGCGTGGGCATCTCAGACTTGGCGATGAACCCAGAGAACCCGCAGGTGTTGTTTGCGGCGGCATATCGTTTTCGGCGGACGCCGTGGAGCTATTCGGATGGCGGAGCGGAAGATGCGATCTACCGTTCGATTGACGGAGGCGCGACGTGGCAGCGGCTGAGCGGTCATGGATTGCCGGAAAAGCCGGTGGCGCGCATCGGGCTGGCCATTGCACCGAGTGAACCTGATGTTGTGTACGCCGTGATGGGCTCGACCGAGGGCGTACTTTGGCGCAGCGATGATTCGGGCGATCACTGGAGCCTGGTGAGCAAGAACGAAGAGGTTGATTCACGGCCGTTCTATTTTTCGCACATCGCAGTGGATGCGAAGAATCCCGATCATGTGATTGCGCTGTCGAACCTGATGATGGAATCGAAGGATGGCGGGCACAATTTCGATTCGATTGGGAAGCAGATTCATGGGGATCATCATACCATCTGGATCGATCCATCGGGCAGCGGGCGCATGATCGAAGGCAACGACGGGGGCATTGCGCTGTCTCGCGACGACGCCGCGCATTGGGCGTTTGTACATAACGTCGCGATTGGGCAGTTCTATCACGTGAGTGCGAGCGGAGATGCGTGGACGCGCATCTGTGGTGGACTTCAGGACAACAGCGCATGGTGCGGGCCGGGGATCAGCAAGGACCCGAGCGGCATTCTCGATCGGCAGTGGTTCACGCTGAACGGAGGCGATGGGATTTTTGCAATTCCTGCGCCGGACGATCCAAACCTGATCTACAACAGCACGCAGAACCAGGTGCTGATGACCTTTGACCGCAAGGCAGAGCAGGTGCATGACATGGAGCCGTATCCGCGGGACTTCAACGGCGGGGGCGTTGCGGATCTGAAATATCGCTTCAACTGGAACGCGGCATTTGCGGTATCGCCGCAGGATCCGAAGGTGCTGTATGCAGGCGGCAATGTTGTGTTCAAGAGCGAGGACCGCGGGCACACCTGGAAGCCGATCAGCCCGGATTTGACGCGCAACGACAAGGAGAAGCAGCAGTCTTCAGGCGGGCCGATCGTGAAAGACAACTCCGGTGCGGAGGTGTACGACACGCTGCTTGTAATTGCGCCCTCGGCGAAAGAGGCGAAGGTGATCTGGGCGGGCACCGATGACGGCAAAGTGCAAGTGACGCGCGATGGCGGCGGGACGTGGACGAATGTCACGGAGCACATTCCGGGTCTTTTGCAGTGGGGACGCATCGAGTCGATCGATCTGTCGCCGGACGATGCGGGTGCGGCGCTGATCGCTGTGGATCGGCACTTCGGCGGCGATTTCAAGCCATATTTGTTCAGTACTACCGATTATGGGGCGACATGGAAATCGATCGATGGTGATTTGCCTCAGATTTATGCGCACGTGGTACGTCGCGATCTGCACAATCCGCGGATGTATTATGCGGGGCTTGAGAATGGTTTGTACGTTAGCTGGGATGCGGGGGAACACTGGTTTCTGTTGGGACTGGGCCTGCCTGATGCGGCGGTCTACGATTTACAGCTGAATAGCGCCAACAACAGCCTGGTGGTGGCCACGCACGGGCGCTCGGTTTGGATACTCGACGACCTTACGCCATTCCAGGAGTACAAGCCGGAGAGTCTTGCGCTGTTTACACCGGAGAAGGCGCTGCGCTTCTGGCCTTCATCGCAGGTGGAAGGATTGGGGGATGGCGCCTTCTACGGGAAGAATCCACCGTATGGCGCGGAACTCAGCTACTATCTCGCGCAGGAATCGAAGGAGCCCGGAACACTGGTGATCAAAGACGCTGAGGGGCACGTTGTGCGGACGATGAAGGGGACGCACACGCTCGATCCGGGTGAAGCGCCACCGGAGGATGAGGACTTGCCGCCCGCGGCGCAAACCGAGCCTTCAACTGCCGGGCACGCATCGCGGTCAGAGCAGCAGGAGGCGAAGACTCCGCAGGCTGCCGCATCCTCGCAGACGCAGCAGCAACTGACGCCGGAGAAGCCGGGAGAGGCCTCGGGTGAAAAGCCGAAGGAAGTGCCATGGATTCGGACGAAGGCAGGTCTGCAGCGAGTGGCATGGGATCTGCGCGCCGATGGACCGGTGCGCTGGGAGGGCGGCAAGGACTTTAACCGGGGGCCGCGCTCGGGAGCAATGCTTCCGCCAGGCGAATACACGGTGACAATGACGGTTGCGGGAAAGAGCAGTTCGCAAAAGCTGCTGGTGATGCAGGATCCAACATCGCACGCCGATCTGGCGGGGATGAAGGAGCGATACCGCGCGACCGAATCAGTGTTGCATGAGCTCTCGCAGGTTGACACTGCGCTGAACCGCATTGACGCAATGACTGCGCAACTGGGGGCGCTGCAGGAGGCAGTCAAAGGTATGCCCGATGAGGAAAAAGTCAAGGCGGAGATTGCAGACTTCGAAAAGAAGTTGAAGGCGGCCCAGGCTGAGCTGACGAGCAATGCCGGCGCCGGCGAATCAACGCTCCGCACTCCGGATCAGATCCACGAAAACCTGTTTGCCCTGGAGGGTTTGCTGGAGGGCGACGATACGGCGCCGTCACCAGCCGTGATGGACGACCAAAAACAGGTCGAGACGAAGTACGAAGCAGCTATCCGCAAATTCAACCAGTTTCTTGCCGACGATGCAAAGGCGTTCAACAGCGCGATGGCGGCGCGCAAGATGACGGGCGTCGTCACGGGCGAAACCTTGGAGCCATAGGGCAGGGAGGCTGCGCCCGGGAACAGTCGCAAAGGATTGCGATATTGGTTAGAGTGCGACGGAGATTCCGCCCCAGCTCTCGGGCTCGATGTCGGCGATGGTCTGCGTGAAGTCCCAGTGGTGGCCATGGAAGTCTCGCGCATTGTATTGGCGCTCGCCATACATGTGGTCTGTTGGTTCCGTGAGAATGACGGCGCCCGCCTGCCGTGCGCGTTCACAGTGCGCGCGCGCATCTTCAACGCGGACCTGAACAATGTGGGATCGATTGGGCACGATCTCGCCTTCGGCGATGGTGAAGCAGCCTTCGCCGGCGCGCATCTGTATGCGATGGTTGGCAATGCGCAGACGCACCGTAAATCCAAAGGCTTTCATCAGCCACTCCGCCGCGGCTGATGGGTCTGGGTAGATTAGGACGGGTATGACGGTGCAAGGCGGGACAGAACGGTTAGTGAGCATGAGGCTAATTTAAAGCAGAGGAAGGATGCCGGCAAAATTTCCGGCAATCGTTAAAAGGCTCAGCGAGAGGCGATGAGCTGCTTGTCGAGAATGGCAACGACGCGGTAAGTTTCCGCTTCGATCTTTCCTTCTGCGCCCACGGGCCACTTGAGCTTCGCGGTCTTGCCGCTCAGGTCCGCCTCAACATGTTCAACGAGAGGCATTTCGCAGATGCGCCGGCTGATGTAGTTGCCCTTGAACGAGTATTTGTTAACGCAGTTGACTAGGGCGACTCGTCCATCAGGCAGCAATAGTGAAAGCGTGGTGCCGACGAGGTTGTAGGAAACCTGGCCCGGTGAGGCGATCGCTCCATTGGCGCGACTGGGCGTGGCGCAGGCCTCGGAGAGCGGTTCAAGCGAGCAGTCGACGCCGCCTTGATCAGGAGTGCTGGAGTATCCGGGGATCACGGCGAAGTAATTCGAGTCGCTGGTCTGCCGGTAAAGAACCGTCGCATCCAGTTTTTGTGCAGAGATGGACTGCAAGCAGGCCGCCGCCAATACAAACGCCATCCCGAAACCCATCCAGCCGGGCTTGCTCATGTCAGGACCTCAATCCAGGGTGTTCTTCAGAGTGTATTGGGCGCAGAGGCCGAATAGAAGCGCGGGGGCGCGGGCTGTCACTCAGAGGTAACGTGACAGAAGAGCTTCCTCCCATGCACCTGTTGTGGTGAGATCGTCGAAATTATTTGGATGGCCCGCTGTACGCACAGCTTAGCGCGCAGGTGCTGCGGCGACCTCGGGAACACGCGCATGCGGAATGGCCCCCCGAATCACGAGCCAAAGCATGAAAGCCAGTTCACCGAACAATGCCGGTTGGGAGTAAGCGAATAATTTCCTCTGGTAGGTTGGGAAAAGCACGCCCGTGAGGCTGAGGCCGATGTAGGCGAAGCCGTTGATGACGAGCCACACTCCGAGGAAACGCGGAAGGAAATGGGATCGCCAGATGAGGATGCCGAGCGGGATGAGCCAGACGCCCCAGAGGATTTCGGCGGCGGTGTTCTGGCGGTCGCGTAATTGGAGGAAGAGCAAACTGAGGGCACTGCGCTGCGGCTCGTCGAATACGGAGAGAAAATCGGCGCCGCGGACCAGAAGCAGTGCGCCGAGGTCGTCCACCACGCCAACGAAGTAGATGAGTGCCGGCATCACGCCGCCGAAGATGACCACCTGGATGGCGAGGTTTCGGTCGACAGAGCTGAAGAGCCGGTAAAGCGCAAGCGTAAGGAAGATCAGGACCACGGCGCAGAGCAGGTCAGCCACTATTCCGAAGCGGAACAGGAATTCGTGGGCAGCAATGTTTGCTGCTGTGGCGTTGGCGTTCCCGGTGACGAAGAGCCTGGCGGGAATGTAGATGAGCCGGACGGGCCCAAGCAGAACAAGCAGCAGATACCACAGGCCGGCAACCCGGCCGGGATTTTGAGTGGAACTCATGTTGCCTCCAGGTTGCACGGGGATCAGAGAAGGATTAGGCGGGAGATACGCAGCTAAAAAGGCAAAAGTTCCTACCGAAGGCAGAATGGCGAGCGATGGGCGGTGTCTCGTTGCGACTCTAGAATGGAGGCAGAACGATGGACCGCCCAAATCCCCGAGGAGCAGCGATCCCGCTTTGATACGGGATACGCTGTTGAGGCTTGCCGCAAGCCATCCGGATGTTGTGGGAAGCCCGCTTCCCGACGAATTTCACGAAGGTTGGGATTGAGATGCCATTTCCGCAGCGCGACCTGGACCTGCGGACGGTTTCGCCTGTGGTGGAAAGACAGATGAACAAGCTCGTAGGTCAGGCCTAGACTCGAAAGCCTCCCGATTTCGAGAGGCTTCCATATTTGGTGGAAGGGGCAGCGCGTGAACCAACCGTATGGGTTGCTCTGATCGATGTCAATCGAATACTAGACAGATTTGCGCTCAATCAAAACCGGTTAAACCACCTGAGGGGCGGTTGTGTTGTCGACAATGCCGTCGAGGGAGTCGGGCATGGCCATCGGGGCCGTGGCATCGGCATCGATGACGAAGATGTCGGCCGCCTTGTGCCACTGGCCCATCTGTCCCATGCCGCCCTCATCGCTTGAGACCTTGTAAGCCTTCATTCCGTTATCTCCGCTTGCGCGGGCGATGATGTAGCAGTTGTAGCCAATTCCCTTATCTGTAATGACCGTGACTTGCTGACCTATCTCGAACATGGAAGCCGCCTTTTCATTGAAATCTGTCTGAGCCTATGGGGTTGGCGGAGAGAATGATGGTCAGAATTGACCGTAATTTCGAGGAAGAGCTGGACCCGAACGCGGATATAATTTTCGGCATGATCCGTTCGATCTTGTGTTTGATGATTGTGGGCGCCGGGACGGCCTATGGCGCCGTGAAGCAAATCCCGATCCGGTCGGGAGTGGTTTTGAAGCCGGGCGAGGCTTACACGGCGCAGGTTGAAAGCACCAAGGAAGTGGAGATCGGCTGGGAACCTGTTCAGGCGACGCCTTGCGCCACGGATTGTATCCAGATGACCCTCGTGAGAGATATGCATCCAGTCGTGTTTACCGCGAAGTCGGGGGCGCGGGGAAAATACACTCCGACGAACGGAAAAGTCGTGGTGGAGTATAAGAACATTTCGCAGCAGCCGGTGACGATTGATGTGTTTCGGATCGAGCGGACCTGCGAAGCGGAGGCTTGCAAGCTCTTCGACGACAGCAAGAAGGGGAGCTGGCTGGTGTTCAAGATTGATCAGTTCAAATCGATCACGAACAGCGCGGATACTTCCTACTCCGTAATCTCAGGCGTGGCGGAGAGCGGGCGGGCGTTTCGGATTCACGTAGTGTGGTGGACGGACCAGAAAGGTGCGGGGTTCATGGGCTGTCCGCGATGGATCAAGGGGTATGTGGACAACCACACGCCGAAGGAGAAGTATCGGCCGTACATTATTTCGGGGATGAACGTGGGGGATGAGAACAATGTTGTGTTGAAGTCGATTGATACCTGTGTGCCGTCGGCGGCGCATTTTGGGGTGATGGAGAAGAATGTGTTCAAGTAGCGCGGGTCTTCTTGACGAAGCGTAGACCTGTTATACCCAAATGGGTATAATCAAGATGTGAAGCAAGATCTCAGGCCCCTGCGATGGATCGGTTCAGCGAAGAGAGACTTGTTGGCGATGCCTGACGAAGTGCAACAGGTTTTCGGTTTCGCACTTTTCAATGCGCAGATCGGATCGCTTCATCCGTCGGCGAAGCCGCTGAAGGGATTTGGTTCTGCCGGCATTCTTGAAATCGTAGAGGACCGGCGCGGAAATGCATATCGGGCAGTCTATACGGTGCGATTCGCAAACGCGGTTTACGTGCTGCATTGTTTTCAGAAGAAGTCGACGCGAGGAATCGAAACGTCGAAGCGCGATATGGATTTAATCCGGGAGCGGTTGAAGGAAGCCGAAGCGCGATCACGGGAGGTCGAAGGATGACAAAAGCTGTAAAGGCGAAGAGCGCGTACGAAGAACTCGGCTTTGCGGATGCCGGCGAGATGCTGGTGAAGGCGAAACTCGTGGTGAAGATTGCGGAGATTCTGCGCGAGCGCGAATGGAGTCAGCAGGAGGCGGCAACGGTGTTGGGGATGACCCAACCGAAGCTGTCGAAGATGCTGCGCGGGCAGTTTCGCGGCGTCAGCGAAATCAAAATGATGGACTGCCTCGTTCGCCTCGGGCGTGAGGTGAAGATCGTGGTAGGGCCTGAAAAGAAGAAGCCTACGGGCCGACTGGAAGTTGTGGCTGCGTAGGTTCGCGAAAACCCTGGCCTCAAATGCGAGACCAGGGGCACCCGGCATTACTCCCATTCAGTATCGTCGGTTATCGTCGTATACCTGATATCCCTTCGATAACAAGTCGGTCTCTTCTGGAAGGGTCCAGCTTCCCGCAAGAAGTCTCTCTTCGATTTGGCTCTTTCGATCTTCTTCTTCAACGCCATCCATCAAGAGACGGACTCGCAGAAACTCATCCAGCAGAATGTATGCACCGTCAGAATCAACAGTGAAAATGTTGTTCTCGAACATCCACTGGAGAACTTCCGGCGCCGTGATCTTTAAGGCATCACGCTTCGGGATGCAAGTTGGAAACTTCGTGGGAGCAGCAAGAACGAGCTTTCGAAAAGCAGTCAACATGCCCTCAACGTCGAGTTTGTGAAGCGTTGAATCATATACCTGTGCGCGATCCTCGTAGCATATTCGACGCAACGCGGTCGTCAAATCCTGAGCGTCCAGCAGCCCATCCGGATCATCGTTTTCGTTGTCAATTAGGTACGAGCCCAAGAGCTGTAAGAGATGTGGGTGGCCTCCCGATAGCGCAACGATTTGTTGGATTATGTTCGGATCGATATTGAGTGGCATTTGCTTCAGCTTCGCATCAGCAACCACCAAGCCGAGCTTTGTCTCGATTAATTGGGTTGCTTCCTCTCTGTCCATGGGAGCGAGAGTGATGGTTTTATAAGTGAAGCGCGCAATTCCGGGATCTTCGAGAAGCATCTGCTTATAGAAAGGCGAAACTCCCGCAAGGAGGAATCGAACACCTTTTATTCCTCTATGCTGAGCCGTCGTCGCGATTTGGCGGAAAAGCTGAGCGATCGCCGCGGGGCATTTATCGGCTTCATCGATCGCAATTATCAGGAGTTCCCGGTCTGCGAGGATTTGTTTAAGGTACTCTCGTTCGATGAGTCTGAGCAGAGCCGCAGTATGACGTCCAGATACGAAATTTCGGTAAATCTCACCAGACGCCATTGCGAATAGAGTGCCCAACTTCAAAGTGACCTTCTTGTGGGCTTCATCCACCTCTATCATGTCTTCCAATACTGCTCTGGCCAGATCATCGGCACTACGTATGTCTTTATGCCCAACAGCGATGACTGATGTTGCAGTATGGTCTGATTGGAATCCTTCCATTTCTAGCCTTATCCGGGCCAAGAGTGACGACTTGCCGATTCCGATTTGCCCTTGAATGGAAACAGAACCCTTTGAAAGCGCGCCTTTGGCCTCCGACAATTCATTTACTCTTCCGAAGAATTCATCGGGAGCACTCGCAATGTCGGACGGGGTGAATGGATTATCCAGCATCAGGGAATTCTACGCTCGTTGAGGCTGAGCGGGTGGCCGGCAAAATTATTGCCCTCTTTTCCTCAGTTAAGACACCCGGCAGGTATCTGGGGGGGAGGAATGCGGGAAGAAACTTGGACGGCGCACTTAAAATGAAGCTAGACCATGGCTGAATTTACTCACTTACATTTGCATACGGAATATTCGCTGCTGGATGGGGCTTGCGATGTACACAAGCTGATTGACCGGGTGGCGGCGCTGGGGCAGAAGTCTGTCGCGATGACGGACCACGGGAATATTTACGGGGCGGTTCACTTTGTGAACGCGGCCAAGGCGAAGGGGATCAAGCCGATCCTGGGTTGCGAACTCTACGTGTGCAAGGCGGAGGATCATCGCGCCGAGTCGCCCAACGACCAGTACAACCACCTATTGGTGCTGGCGGAGAACGAAGAGGGCTATCGCAACCTGATCCGGCTGACGAGCGAGGCGAGCCTGCATGGGTTCTATCGCAAGCCGAGGGTGAGCAAGAAGTTTCTTGCGGACAATTCCAAGGGGCTGATTGGATTCTCTGGCTGCCTGAGCGGCGAGCTTTGCGAAGAGCTGATGGCGGGGCACTACGAGAAGGCCAAGGGCGCGGCGATGCAGTACCAGGACATCTTCGGGCGCGGGAATTTCTATCTCGAGATCCAGGACCAGGGACTGGAGCAGGAGAAGAAGATCCAGGCGGATCTGTTTCGGCTGGAGAAGGAACTGGATATCCCGCTGGTGCTGACGAATGACTCGCATTATTTGTGCGGCGAGGATTCGCATGCCCACGATGTGATGCTGTGCGTGCAGACCGGCTCGAAGATTCACGATGCGGAGCGGCTCCGCTTCGACTCGGACCAGTTTTTTGTGAAAAGCGCCGACGAGATGGGGCGGATATTTCCTGACTCGCCGGGTGTGACCGCGACGACGATGGAGATTGCGGAGCGTTGCAACTTCAAGCTGCATGCGGTGGACAATCCGTTTCCGGAGTTTGCGGTTCCGGCGGGGCATACGATCGACAGCTACTTTGAAGAGGTGTGCCGCGAGGGCTTGAAGAAGCGTCTGGAGACGGCGGTACGGCAACTTGAACTGCGCGGGGTGCGCCGGTCGCCGACGCATGAATACGAAGCGCGGCTGAATTTCGAAATCGGCATCATCAAGCAGATGAAGTACTCCGGGTACTTTTTGATTGTGTGGGACTTCATCAAGTACGCGCGGGACAATGGGATCCCTGTTGGACCGGGGCGCGGGTCGGCGACCGGTTCGCTGGTGGCGTATGCGATGGAGATTACAAACATCGATCCGATGCAGAATGTGCTGCTGTTTGAGCGGTTCCTGAATCCGGAGCGCGTGACGATGCCGGATATCGACGTGGACTTTTGCCAGAATCGGCGCGGCGAAGTGATCGAGTATGTGACGCGGAAGTATGGACGCGAGCAGGTGGCGCAGATCATCACGTTCAACACGATGGCAGCGAAGGCATCGATCAAAGATTGCGGGCGCGCGATGGACATGCCGTATGGGGACGTGGACCGGATTGCGAAGCTGGTTCCACCGACGGTGGGGATGACGCTGGAGAAGGCGTTGGAAGAGTCGCCCGATCTGCGCAAGGCCTATGACAACGACAAGCAGGTGCGCGAGCTGATCGATACAGCGAAGAAGTTGGAGGGGCTGGTGCGCGGGGCCGGGGTTCACGCATCGGCGGTGGTGATTGCGCCGCGTCCGCTGACGGAGCTGGTGCCGCTGAACCGCACGAAGAACGATGAAATCGTAACGGCCTACGACATGAAGTCGGTCGAAAAGATGGGCCTGCTGAAGATGGACTTTCTGGGCCTGGCGACGCTGACGGTGATTACCGATTGCCTGAAGCTGATCGAACAGAATCGCGGGGAGAAGATCGACATCGACATGGTGCCCGGGGATGACCCCGAAACGATGAAGCGGGTGTTTCATACTGCACTGACGTCGGGAGTATTTCAGTTTGAGTCGAGCGGGATGCGGGACATTTTACGGCGGTACAAGCCGGACACGGTGGAGGAACTGACGGCGTTGAATGCGCTGTACCGGCCGGGCCCAATGGACATGATCGATGACTTCATCGAGCGCAAATGGGGACGGCGCAAGGTGGAGTTTCTGCTACCGGAGCTTGAAGGGATTCTCAAGGACTCGCTGGGCGTGATCGTGTACCAGGAACAAGTGATGCGCATCGCGAATGTGCTGGCGAGCTACAGCCTGGGTGAGGCGGACCTGCTGCGACGCGCGATGGGGAAGAAGGATCCCAAGGCGATGGCGGAGCAGCGCGATCGGTTTATGACAGGTGCAGCGGCGCTGGGGCATCCGAGGGCTCCGGTGGAGGAGATCTTCGAGCAGATGGCGAAGTTCTCGGGATACGGATTTAATAAATCCCACTCTGCGGCGTATGCGCTGGTGGCGTACCAGACGGCGTATTTGAAGACGCACTACCCGGTGGAGTTTATGGCGGCTCTGCTGACGAGTGAAACGTCGAAGCCGGAAAACGTGGTGAAGTACATCAGCGAGTGCAAGGAGATGAACATCAGCGTCGAGCCGCCGGATGTGCAGGTGAGCGGCTCGCAGTTTACGCCGCATGGGGAGGCGGCGATTCGGTTCGGACTGGCGGCCGTGAAAAACGTGGGCGGCAATGCGATCGAGTCGATCACGAAGGCGCGCGCGGAGGCAGGGGGGCGCTTCAAGACATTCTGGGAGTTCTGCGAGAAGGTTGATCTGCGGGTAATGAACAAGCGGGTGATTGAGTCGCTGATCAAGGCCGGTGCGCTGGAGTCACTGGGCAAGCGGGCGCCGCTGTTTGCAGCGATTGACAAGGCCATGGAGCGCGCGCAGAAGGCACAGAGAGATGCCGAGCAGGGGCAGGCGGGGTTGTTTGGATTGTTCAATGAGGGACCCGCGCTGGGGAGGCACGGCGACGATTTGCCCAACGTGCCGGACTGGGAAGAGGGCGAGCGACTGGCGAATGAAAAGGAAGTGCTGGGATTCTTCGTCTCCGGGCATCCGCTGGATAAGTATGCAGACAAAATCAAGAATCTCAGCGGGGTGATTTCGACAGCGGAGGCACTGGAACGCAAGCCGCCGGAGCGTCGATGGGGGAAGGATTCGGACCCTGCAGATGAGATACAGGTGGCGGGGATCATCCAGGGGATCCGGGTGCAGAAGGGCAAGCGAGATGGCAAGCTCTACGCGACGGGAATGCTGGAGGACGCGACCGGGAAGATTGAATTGATTTCGTTTTCGCGGGATTATGAGCGGCTGTCGGAGCAGTGGAGGATCGAAGCGCCGGTGCTGGTGCGCGGAACCTTGATGGGCGATGAGGATTCGGCTCCGAAGATTTCAGTGAGCAACATTCAGCCGCTTGAAGCGGTGCAGGTGAAGCTGCCTACGGGAGTACGGATTCGCATCAGTCTCGACAAGGCGACAGAAGCACTGATGGCGAGCGTAAAGGGCGCCGCGGACGCCGCTCCGGGACCGGGTAAGGTCATGATTTTCCTTGAGAAGAAGGGAGAATTTCAAGTGATACTTGAGCCGGAACAGATGAATGTGGCAGCGGATCGGTGCTGGGTGGAGCGCATGGAGGAATTGACGGGAAAGGGAACGGTGCAGCCGGTAGGTTGAGTGCGGCCGCGTGAGGGCTGGGCCTCCCCGAATGTGGCCTGTTTGGTTTGCAAGAAAGGGTTGGTTTGTGAAACGAAGTTAATACGGATTCGGAAGATCGCAAATAGCACTAAAGTTTTGCCGGTGGGGCGGGCTGATTTTGTTGGCGTTATGCGCGGAGCGTGCTTGAGAAAACAATTCTTCAGCCTGCCAGCAGGCTTGCCCACTGGCGGAGACGGGCTGGGGTGAGTGGGCTGTCTGAGGTTTCGGTGGCGGCGAGTTGCACGGCGAAGTTGCCGATGGTGGAGCTTTCGGGGTGGCCGCAATCGACAGGCAGGCCGGTGTAGCGCGCGGTGAGATCGGCGAGGAGGCGGTTGAGGCTGGCGCCTCCGATGATGTGGATGCGGGTGAGTTTTCTTTGCAGCATCTGCTCGAGGTCGGCGATTGCGGTGGCGTAACGGGCGGCGAGGCTCTCGAAGATGAGGCGAGCGAAGATGGGCTCGTTGCCCGGGACGTCTGCGATGGGTGGCTTGCCGGCGGAGGCGAGTTGGTGGTTGAGGCAGGCGGGCATCTTGCCGGCGAGCAGCAGCGGTTCGGCATCGACGTCAATGATTCGAGCAGGCGCACAGGCGGCGGCTTGTTCGACAAGCTCAGGGATGGTGAAGTTGCGACCGGCCGCAGACCACTGCTCCATGCATTGTTTGAGGAGCCACATGCCATTGACGTTGGTGTGGAAGCAGAGACCGCCGGCGGCTGCGCCCTGGTTGGTGTAACGGGCGGCAAGGGCGTGAGGGGTTGTGATGGGCTGTGGAACGAGCGTGCCGATCAGCGACCATGTTCCGGAACAGATGTAGGCGGTTGATTCGAGGTCCGCGGGGATACCTGCGATGGCGGATGCGGTGTCGTGGCATGCCGGAGCGATGAGTTCTGCATCGCGGAACGCCGCGAGCGCCGAGATTGGACCCTGGAGACGGCCGAGCCGCGTGCCCGACGAAACGATGCGCGGTGCAGCTTCGATGGGAAGATCGAGCGCGGTGAAGATATCAGGCGCCCAGTTGCCGGTGGCGAGATCGACGAGGCCGGTGTGCGTGGCGTTGGTGTATTCGGCGATGCGCGGCGCGCCGAGCCGGTGAAGCACGTACTCGGGCAGACACAGCCAACGCGCATTGGCGATCTGGGGCTCATCGGCGAGGAGTTGGTACATGGTGTTGATGCGCAGTGGTTGTGCGCCGGTGCGTTGAAAGGCTTGTTCCGGGGGAAGAAGCGCGTCTGCCTTTTGTTTTGCAGCGATGGTGCGCTCATCGCGATAACAGAATGGATCGTGCAGGGGGCTTCCATCTTCGTCGAGACGCACGTAGTCGACAGCCCAGCCATCGACGGCGATGGAGGCGATGCCTTCGGGTGCTTCGTTTGCGGCTTTGCGGAGACCTTCGTCGATGCCGGAAAGAATGCGCTGGAGAGGCCAATGGAGCGAGGAACCGCGCTGTATGGGGCCGTTGGGGATGCGATGGACTTCGGAGATCGCGGGATGGCCATCGTTCCAACGAAGGAGGGAGACGCGGCAGCTTTCGGCGCCGAGGTCGATGGCGAGGCGAGCGCGGGGATCACCGGGAATTGGGCTTGCCGCGTTCCCCGGTCTCAAATGCGAGACCGGGGGCACCCGATCTGAGTCTTCGGGAGAGGTCACCGGAGAAATGCCTCGGGCAATCCGCCGTCGACGGGGAAGATGTGGCCGGTGGTGCACTGTGCTTTCGGGCCGGCGAGGAAGAGGATCGCTTCTGCGCAGTCAGTGGGTTCGATGGGGTGATGCGTGAGTGTTCGCTGGGCGTAGAAGTTGGCGAGGAGCGAGCGCAATTCGTCGTCTGATTTGGATTCGTCGAAAGCGATGCTGTACTTGGTGAGCGAGGCGCGGACGCGATCGCGGGGAAACATGGTGCTGCCTTTGACGACGGTGGCGGGGCTGACAGCATTGACGCGCACTTTGGGCGAGAGCGAGACGGCGAGTTCGCGGACCAGGTGCGAGAGAGCGGCCTTGCTGACGTCGTAGGCCTCGCTGCCGCGCTTGGGCACTACCGCATTGGCGGAACTGGTGAGGACGATGGAGCCGTCGAGATTCTGTTCGGCGAAGATTGTAGCGGCTTCATCGGCAAGGATGTAGTTGGCGGTGACGTTGATGTTGAGCGTGGCGGCCCAGAGATCGTCGCCGATTTTTCCATCGGCTGATGAGGGAAACAGCGCCGCAGTGTTGATGAGGATGTCGATGCCGCCGAATGCGGTGATGGTGGCGCGGATGGCGCCGTGGATCGCATTGCGGCTGCGGATGTCGACTGCAGTTGTGGCGACAAATTCCTTTTGCGTGATGTGCGCGAGTTCGTCGGCAACACGTGTGGCAGCGGCGCTGTCGTAGTCGGCGACCATTACGTGCGCTCCGCGGGCGGCGGCGAGGTGCGCGACTTCGCGGCCGATACCGCTGCCTGCGCCGACGATGAGAGCGATGCGGCGGCTGAGTTCTTTCTCGGGCGGCTGACGGCGCAGCTTGGCTTCTTCCATGGCCCAGTACTCAATGCGGAAGGCTTCGATGGGCGGGAGGGCGACGTAGTTGCTGAACGTCTTGAAACTGGAAGGCTCCATACCTTCGCCGCATTGGGGAAGGGGCTCCTCGCCCTTTTCTCCCTCGGATAAGAGAGTTGCGCCTTCAATGACGTGGATGGCGTTGGTGTAGAACTCGCCGACGATGCGGGCTTCGGTTCTATTTTTGCCGAAGCTGAACATGCCGAGGCCGGGGATGAGGACGACGGTGGGGCTGGGATCGCGCAGCGAAGGGGAATCGGGCGTGGCGAAGTAGTGATAGTAGGTGCAGTACTGTTCGCGATATTCGGTAAGCGATCGATCGATTTGCGCCTTGAGATCGGCAACGCTGCTGTTCTTCGGCCAGGGGACAAACATGGGACGAATTTTGGTGCGGATGAAGTGGTCGGGACAACTGGTGCCGAGGTAAGCCAGCTCTTCGGCTTCTGCGGAGTTGACGAACTGGAGGACGTCAGGGGCATCGGTGAAACTTGATACCCAAAGATGCTGAGAACTCACCCGGCCGCGAAGATGGGGGGCGATTTCGAGCGCGAGCGCGTGGCGATCGTTGCGTGAGGGAACGGCTTCACCACCGAATCGGATTGAACCTTTAGTCTCTCCGTGGCGCGCGATGAACTGGCCGATCTGATCGATGATGGTGATGGTGTTGAGATAGCACTCGCGCTGGGTCTGGCCCCAGGTGAAGAGGCCGTGGCCGCCGAGGACGATGCCATCGCAGCCGGGATTGGCGCGGAGGGCATCGCGCATCATGAGGCCAAGCTCAAAGCCGGGGCGCTGCCACGGAATCCAAATCAGCGTGTGGTTGAATTCGCGATTGAATTCGTCCATCTTCGTTTTGCCGTTGGCGGAGGCGGCGAGCGCAATGCCCCAGTCCGGATGGAGGTGGTCGACGTGCGGGAAGGGAAGGAAGCCGTGCAGCGGCGTATCTATGGACGCGGCGACTGGGTTGTTGCGGAAGGCGCACATGGGATACATTGCCACCATGTCGTCTTCGGTGTCGACGCCTTTGTAACTGCGCTCTAGTGCAAGGAGCTTTTCCTGGTAGAGGGTGGCGAAGCCGGTGCGCTTGATACTGCCAAGGTCTCCGCCCGAGCCTTTGACCCAGATGACTTCGACGGGTTCGCCGGTGAGGGGGTCGGTCTCCGTGACTTTGGAACTGGTGTTGCCGCCGGCAAAGTTGGTGATGCGCAGATCGGAGCCGAGGAGGTTGGAGCGATAGCGCAGAAGCTCGGGTTCGTCGAGCGAAGCGGCGACGGCGGGGTCCCAGCGATCTTCAAGGAAGCGGAGGGTTGCGGTTGCGAAAGTTGCCTGCGTCATAGGTGCACCACCAGATCGGATTTATCGACTTGCCAGAGTCCAATTTTACTGCTCGCTGCCCGCGGTCAGGCGTAGCTGCCAACGGTGGATTGACGGCTGGCGCGTTCGCGCGTGATGCGTTCGACATAGCCGTCTTCGCGAAGGGCGGTGAGCGGATCGGGAGCGAGGCCGCGGGACTGACGCCACAAAGCAAGCAGAGGGCGAACATCGCGCCAAAAGGCGCCGCGGAAGAGCTCTTCTGCCGCGACGAGATCGCAGGATTGTTGCGGGACTGCGAGTTGTTCGCGATCGATCAGCGCGGCTTTGAGCCACAATTCCTGCGCCGTGGCTACGGTCTGCACCATGGCCTCGATTTTGCCTTTGAGGTTATGGCTCTGGTCGATCATGAAGGCGGCGGCTCCGCCGTTTGACTTTTTGGACTGGCTGGAATGCAGCTCATGGAAAATGCGGAAGACCTGGTAGGGATCGATGGAGCCGAGGGTAAGATCGTCGTCGGCGTAGCGGCGGTCGTTGAAGTGGAATCCGCCGAGCAGATTGAGATGCAGGAGCCAGGCAACAATCTGCTCGATATTTTGCGAGAGGTAGTGGTGGCCGGTATCGACGAGAACGAAAGCCTGCGGGCCGGCGGTGCGGCAGAGGTGCGAAGACATACCCCAGTCCGCGATGTCGGTGTGGTAGAAGGCTGGTTCGAAGGGTTTGTATTCGACGAGGAGGCGCTGATCGGGAGCGAGATGCTGGTGCGCGGCGCAAAGAGATTCTTCGAGCCACTCAATGCGGCGGGAAATGGACTGCGTGCCAGGATAGTTGGAGCCGTCGGCGAGCCAGAGGGAGATGTCGCGCGCATGCAAGTGGAGGGCGATCTCGATGGAGTCAAGAACGTGGCGCAGTGCGTTTGCGCGGATTTCCTGAGAGGGATTGCAGAGCGAGCCAAATTTGTATTGCTGATCCTGAAAGAGGTTGGGATTGATGGAGCCGGCGCGGATGCCGGTGGATCGCTCGAGCGCGTGAACCTGCTCCACATCCCCGAGGCCGCGGGGTAGATCCCACAAGACGTGGAGCGCGAGAGTGGGGGTGGCCCCGGTGAGACGATGCACTTCGGCGGCGTCGCTGAATTTCTCCTCGAGCGTGGACGCGGCGGCAGGCTGAACGAACTTGCCGAAGCGCGTGCCGGTGTTGGCGAATCCCCAGGAGGGGATTTCAATCTGGAAACGATCAAGGATGTGTGCCGCGGTTTCGAAGAGCGCGGAATCGGATGGACTCATGGCTGCCTCTGCATTGCAAGTGTAGCGCTGGACGCGGGCGGGATGCGCGTTTCGGAAGCCGAGTGTGGGTGTTCAAAGCAATGGCAGGAGTTTTAAAGCCCACATTCATGTTGCGGTGTTTTGCGGCACGATTAAATAGCTTGCTGAAAAGTTTAAATCTTGAACGACACACCGCACAGGGGCTGAAGCCGACACTCATTTTGCTGCATTTGCGGCCTGGCTGAAGCCAGGCCCTCGTTACAAAACAGTGAGTCGTCGAAATTTGTCAGCACACTGTCAAGCCGTGTCCTTTCAAATCACTATGACAATTCGAGCCGCTAAGAATCAGGCTCGCGCGTGACGCAACATGGGCGCGGTCGGCTCCTTTGTGGCGAGCCAGGTGTCAACAGCGGCGGCGGCTTTGCGGCCTTCTGCGATGGCCCAGACTACGAGCGACTGGCCGCGACGCATGTCGCCGGCGGCAAAGATGCCGTCGACGGAGGACATGTATTCGGAATTGGTGGCGATGTTGCCGCGCTGGTCGAGGGCGACGCCGAGTTGTTCGATCATGCCGCCTTTGACGGGGCCGAGGAAGCCCATGGCGAGAAGGACGAGGTCGACGTCGAGCGTGAACTCAGACCCGGCGATGGGTTCGAACTTTGGCGGCGGACCTACACGGAGTGCGTGAACCTGTTTCACATTGCCGTTTTCGTCGCCGGTGAACTTGATGCTGTTGATGGCCCAGTCGCGGATGCCGCCTTCTTCGTGCGCGCTCTCGGTGCGGAGTTGGAGCGGCCAAAGGGGCCATGGGGTTGAGGCTGCGCGGATCTCGGGAGGCTTGGGCATGATCTCGATCTGGTGGACGCTCTTCGCGCCCTGACGATGGCTTGTGCCGAGGCAGTCCGCACCCGTGTCTCCGCCGCCAATGATGAGTACTCGCTTGCCCGCAGCGGTGATGGAGATTTTGGGATCGACAGTGTCGCCTTCGTTACGGCGGTTCTGCTGCGGCAGGAATTCCATCGCGAAGTGGATGCCTTTGAGTTCGCGGCCAGGAATCCTGAGATCGCGCGGTTGCTCGGAACCACCGGCGAGCAGGATGGCGTCGTAGTGGCCGGTGAGCGATTCGATGGGGACGTTTCCGCCGACATGCGCGTTGGTGAGGAAGGTGACGCCTTCGGCGCGCATCTGCTGGAGACGGCGATCGAGGACATGTTTCTCAAGCTTGAAGTTGGGGATGCCGTAGCGCAGGAGGCCGCCGATGCGGTCGTTTTTCTCGTAGACGCTGACGGAATGTCCGGCGCGGCGAAGTTGCTGAGCAGCTGCGAGGCCGGCGGGGCCGCTGCCGACGACAGCTACGCGCTTGCCGGTGTTATGCTCCGGGGGCTCGGGTTGAATCCAGCCTTCATCCCACGCACGCTCGACGATGCTGCGCTCGATGAGCTTGATGGAGACGGCGGGCGCATTGATGCCGAGGACGCATGAAGCTTCGCAGGGTGCAGGGCAGATGCGGCCCGTGAATTCGGGGAAGTTGTTGGTGGCGTGGAGACGGCGGATGGCGTTTTGCCAGCGACCGTTGTAGGCGAGGTCGTTCCAGTCTGGGATGAGGTTGTTGACCGGGCAGCCGGTGTGGCAGAAGGGAACGCCGCAATCCATGCAGCGGGCGCTTTGCTCGCGCTGTTTTTCTTCAGGGAATGGCTGATAGATCTCGAACCAGTCCTGCACGCGCTCTTCGACACTGCGGCGTGTCATCTGTTCGCGTTCGATTTCGAGAAACCCGGTAACTTTACCCATGCTGCACCTCGGCGGCGGCTGCCTCGATCTGAGGCGCTGTGTTAGTTGGCGGACAGTAGATGGTGTCGACGCGCTCGACGCCGAGAACGCGCTTGTATTCGTGCGGGAAGACCTTGATGAATTTGGCCTGAGCTTCGGACCAGTGTTCGAGGATCCAAGCCGCGCGCGGGCTGCCGGTGAAATCGCGATGACGCTCGAGAAGGGCGCGGACTTCGGCGATGTCGGCTTCGGTTTCAAGGGACTCTAGATCGACGCTGGACTTGTTGCAGCGGCGGGTGGAGAAGTCGCCCTGATCGTCGAAGACAAAGGCGCGGCCGCCGCTCATGCCTGCGGCGAAGTTGCGGCCGGTCAGCCCGAGCACGACGACGGTACCGTTGGTCATGTATTCGCAGCCGTGATCGCCGACGCCTTCAACCACGGCGATCGCGCCGGAGTTGCGGACAGCGAAGCGCTCGCCGGCGATGCCGTTAAGGAAGACTTCACCGCTGGTGGCGCCGTAGAGAACGACGTTGCCGACGAGGATGCTTTCTTCGGGGAGGAAGAAGGACGTCTTGGGCGGGTAAGCGATGATGCGGCCGCCGGAGAGGCCTTTACCGAGGTAATCGTTGCTGTCGCCTTCGAGTTCGAGGGTGACGCCGTTGGGGACGAATGCGCCGAAGCTCTGTCCGGCGGAGCCTTCGAATTTGAAGTGGATGGTGTTGTCGGGTAATCCAGCAGAACCGTAGCGGCGAGCGATTTCGCCGCCCAACATGCCGCCGACGGTGCGGTGCACGTTGCGGATGGCGAAGTTGCCGGTGACGGCGGTTTTGGAATCGAGAGCCGGTGCGGCTTTGGCGATCAAGGCGTGATCGAGAGCCTGATCGAGGCCGTGATCCTGGGCCTGGATTTTGCGGCGCGCTACGCGCGATGGAACGGTGGGCGCGTAGAGGATCGAAGAGAGGTCGATGCCCTTCGCTTTCCAGTGAGCGTCGGCGAGAGAGGCTTCGATCTTGTCCACACGGCCAATCATCTCGTCCATGGTGCGGAAGCCGAGCCTGGCCATGTGCTCGCGGATTTGTTCGGCAATGAAGAAGAAGAAATTGACGACGTGTTCGGGCTGTCCGGTGAAGCGGGCGCGCAGGACGGGGTCCTGTGTAGCGATGCCAACGGAGCAGGTGTTGAGGTGGCACTTGCGCATCATAATGCAGCCCATGGTGATGAGCGGGGTGGTGGCGAAGCCGAATTCTTCAGCGCCGAGAAGGGCGGCGATGACGACGTCGCGGCCGGTCTGGAGCTTGCCATCGGTCTGGACCTTGATGCGTCCGCGGAGATCATTGAGCAGCAGAACCTGCTGGGTTTCGGCGAGGCCGAGTTCCCAGGGAAGGCCGGCATGCTTGATGGAGCTGAGGGGAGATGCGCCGGTTCCGCCATTGTCGCCGGAGATGAGCACGACGTCGGCGTGGGCTTTGGAAACGCCGGCGGCGACGGTGCCAACGCCGACTTCAGAGACGAGCTTGACGGCGATGCGGGCTTTTGGATTGACGTTTTTCAAGTCGTAGATCAACTGCGCGAGATCTTCGATCGAATAGATGTCGTGATGCGGCGGCGGTGAGATGAGTCCGACGCCGGGAATCGAGTGACGCGTTCTGGCGATGACGTCGTCGACTTTGTGGCCGGGGAGTTGTCCGCCTTCGCCGGGCTTTGCGCCCTGGGCCATCTTGATCTGCAACTCGTCGGCGTTAACGAGGTAGTTGGTGGTGACGCCGAAGCGTCCGCTGGCGACTTGCTTGACGGCGCTGCGGCGGGAGTCACCGTTAGCGTCGGGGGTGAAGCGCGCTTCGTCTTCGCCACCTTCGCCGGTATTGGACATGCCGCCAAGGCGGTTCATGGCGATGGCGAGGGTTTCGTGGGCTTCCGCGCTGATGGAGCCGAAGCTCATGGCGCCGGTGGTGAAGCGCTTGACGATTTCCTTGGCAGGTTCGACTTCTTCGATCGGGATTGGTGTTTCGGCGTACTTGAGCTTGAGCAGACCGCGCAGGGTGCAAAGGGTGCGATTCTGCTGATCGAGAAGGTCGGTGTATTCCTGGAACGTGGTGGCGCTGTTGGCGCGCACGGCGTGCTGGAGTTTGCTGATGGTGGCCGGATTGAGCAGGTGGTACTCGCCGCCTTCGCGGTATTGGTAGTGGCCACCTACGACCAATTCTGTTTCAGAATCGGTGAGGGGCCGGAAGGCGTGCGCGTGCTTCGTCTGCGCTTCGCGAGCAAGCACGTCGAGGCCGATACCTTCAATACGCGATGCAGTGCGAGGAAAGTAGGTCTGGATGAGGTCGCTATTGAGACCGATGGCTTCAAAGACCTGCGCGCCGCGATAGCTTTGCAGGGTGCTGATGCCCATTTTGGAGAAGGTCTTCAGCAAGCCTTTGTTGATGGCCTTGATGAAGCTTTTTTCGGCGTGGGCGGCGGAGACGTTGTGGGGCAGAAGGCCGCGGCGTTTGAGGTCGTGCAGCGTTTCGATGGCGAGATAGGGGTTGATGGCGCTGGCGCCGTATCCGATGAGCAACGCAAAGTGCATGACTTCGCGGGGCTCGCCGCTCTCGATGATGAGGGCGACCTGGGTGCGGGTCTTCTCTTTGACGAGGCGATTGTGAACCGCGGCCATGGCGAGGAGGCTGGGGATCGGCGCGTAGGTGGGGTCGACGCCACGGTCAGAGATGATGAGCAGCGTGTATCCGGAAGCGACAGCGTGCGCGGCGCGCGCGCTCAAGTCGTCGAGCGAGCGACGCAGGCCGACTTCACCATCTTCGGCGCGGAAAAGTGCAGGCAGGGTGGTGGCGAGTAGATCGCCGGAGGAGACGCGGCGCAGTTTTTCGAGATCGCGATTGGAGAGGATGGGATGCGGAAGCTTGAGAGTGTGGCAGTTCTCCGGTGTTTCATCGAGGATGTTGCGCTCGGTGCCGATGTAGCTGATGAGCGACATAACGAGCTCTTCGCGGATGGGATCGATGGGCGGATTGGTGACCTGGGCGAAGAGCTGCTTGAAGTAATTGAAAAGAGGCTGTGGGCGGTCGGACAGGCAGGCGAGAGGCGTGTCGGTGCCCATGGAGCCGACGGGCTCTTCGCCGCGTGCGCCCATGGGAGCGAGCAGGAGGCGGAGGTCTTCTTCGCTGTAGCCGTAGGCACGCTGGCGGCGAAGAAGGGTTTCAGGATTCGAGGCGATGACGCGGGATGGTTCGGGCAGGGAATCGAGGAGGACCTGCTGCTCCTTGAGCCAGTCGGCGTAGGGCTGGCGCGCGGCGAGACTCTTTTTGATTTCGGCGTCGGAGATGATGCGCTTCTGCACGGTGTCGACGAGGAACATGCGGCCGGGCTGCAGGCGGCCCTTCTTGCGGATGTCTTCGGCAGGGAGATCGAGGACACCGGCTTCGGAAGCGAGAACGACTAGATCATCTTTGGTGACGAAGTAGCGGCCGGGGCGGAGGCCGTTGCGATCGAGCGTTGCGCCGACGATGCGGCCGTCAGTGAAGGCAATGGCGGCGGGGCCATCCCAGGGCTCCATCAGCGATGCGTGGTACTCGTAGAAGGCGCGCTTGTCTTCATCCATGTCGGGATTGCCGGCCCAGGCTTCGGGGATGAGCATGGCCATAACGTGCGGGAGCGACCGGCCGGACTGGAAGAGGAATTCGACGGCGTTGTCGAGCGATGCGGAGTCGCTGCCCTCGGGCATGATGACCGGGAAGAGCTCCTTGATTTTGTCGCCGTGGAGGGGGCTGTCGAGGATTGACTGGCGGGCGGTCATCCAACTGACGTTGCCGCGGATGGTGTTGATTTCACCGTTGTGGGCGACGTAGCGATAGGGGTGCGCGAGCTTCCAGCTTGGGAAGGTGTTGGTGGAGAAGCGCTGGTGAACGAGGCAAAGGGCGCTGGTGACGAGGGGGTTGGCCAGTTCGAAGTAGAACTTTTCAATCTGCGGGGCCAGCATGAGGCCCTTGTAGATGATGGTGCGGCAGGAGAAGGAGGGAACGTAGAAGTCGTCCTTGCCTTCGATGTCGGACAGTGCCATCTCATTTTCGGTGCGGCGGCGAACGAGGTAGAGGGCTCGCTCGAAGGTCTCCTCATCCATTGCGTCGGGGCGCACTACGAAGAATTGTTCGATGTAGGGTTGCGAGGCGCGGGCTTCGCGGCCGATGGCGTCGCCGTTGACCGGTGTGTCGCGCCAGCCGAGGACCTTGAGGCCTTCAGCGGCGGCGATGCGTTCGAAGACTCCTTCGCACTGGAGGCGGCTGTGCTTGTCGACGGGAAGGAAGACCATGGCGACGCCGTACGCGCCGGGACCGGGAAGCTGGATGCCGAGTTCGCCGCATTCACGCGCAAAGAAGACATGAGGGATCTGAATCAGAATGCCGGCGCCGTCGCCGGTCTCGGGATCGCAGCCCGCGGCGCCGCGATGTGTGAGGTTGATGAGCACCTCGAGGCCTTTGCGGATAATGTCGTGGCTTTTTTCGCCCTTGATGCTGGCAACGAGGCCCATGCCGCAGGCATCGTGTTCATTGCGTGGATGATAGAGACCCTGAGACTTCGGAGCGCGGTGACGGTAATCCGACTTCTGCATTGGTACCTTCTCTTATGAAATAAGGTCGTTTTGCAAATTCAGTTTGTCAGGAACGGCAAAGACACATGCAGCGTGGCGATTCCCATTGGAAGTCGCCGGGTGTTCCAGTGGCCTGTCGTGGCAGGCCCGTGCACACGGGGTTAGTGCTGAACTTTTTATGATAGCTGAAAAACGGGCGCGCACATCCCGAATTACAAGATCTGTGAATTCAGGACATATTTTTTACACAGTTGTGCACATATTCAGCGCAATCACGACCCAGATTGATCAGAGTTTGCAAATGAGCAGTTCGCGCTCATAGATCATTTCGGGTGGGAGATGATCATGGAGTTCGATGAACAACTCCTCGTGCGCGATGACTTCTTTGCGCCAGGCTGCACGATCGACAGTCATAAGCGCGTCGAAGGATTCGCGTGAAAAGTCGAGGCCCGTCCAGTCGATATCTTCGTAGCGCGGAACCCAGCCGATGGAGGTTTCGCGACCGTGGCCGTGACCCTGGACGCGTTCGACGATCCAGCGGAGGACGCGCATGTTTTCGCTGAATCCGGGCCAGAGGAATTTGCCGTCTTCGTCTTTGCGGAACCAGTTGACGTTGAATATGCGGGGAGTGACGTCGAGGCCGCGCTGCATCTTGATCCAGTGACGGAAGTAGTCGCCCATGTGGTAGCCGCAGAAGGGCAGCATGGCCATTGGATCGCGACGGACCTTGCCAACCGTGCCGGCTGCGGCAGCGGTGGTTTCAGAGCCCATGGTGGCGCCGAGATAGACGCCACTGGACCAGTTGAATGCCTGGTAGACGAGCGGGAGAGTGTGGGAGCGACGGCCGCCGAAGATGATGGCGCTGATGGGAACGCCGTCAGGAGATTCCCAAGCAGGATCCATGGTAGGGCATTGCGAGGCAGGAGCGGTGAAGCGGCCGTTGGGGTGCGCGGCGGTGGTGCCGTTCTTTTTGCCGATGGCGGGGGTCCAGTGCTGGCCTCGCCAGTCGAGGCATTCCGCGGGCGGCTTGTCGGTCATGCCTTCCCACCAGACACCGCCGTCGGGGGTGAGAGCGACGTTGGTGAAGATGGTGTTGCGCGAGAGGGTCGCGATCGCGGCGGGGTTGGTTTTTGCGCTGGTGCCGGAAGCTACTCCAAAGAAGCCGGCCTCAGGATTGATGGCGCGGAGCTTGCCGGTGATGTCGGGCCGGATCCATGCGATGTCGTCGCCGACGGTCCAGACTTTCCATCCATTCATGGACTTGGGCGGGATGAGCATGGCGAAGTTGGTTTTGCCGCAGGCAGAGGGGAAGGCTGCGGCGACGTAGGTCTTTTCGCCTTCAGGATTTTCCACGCCGAGGATGAGCATGTGTTCGGCCATCCAGCCCTCGTCGCGGGCGATGTTGGAGGCGATGCGGAGGGCGAAGCACTTTTTGCTGAGGAGGGCGTTGCCGCCGTATCCGGAGCCGTAGGACCAGATCTCGCGGGTTTCAGGAAAGTGGACGATGTACTTGGTGTCGTTGCAGGGCCAGGGGACATCCTGCTGGCCCGGCTTGAGCGGGGCGCCCACGGTGTGCATGCACGGGACGACGCGCTTTTCGTCTTTGTCGATTTCGGCGAAGACGGGTGCGCCGATGCGCGCCATGATGCGCATGTTGACGACTACGTAGGCGGAGTCGGTGAGTTGCACGCCGATGCCGGACATGGGCGACCCGACCGGGCCCATGCTGAAGGGGAGTACATACATGATGCGGCCCTGCATGCAGCCCTTGAAGAGTTGCTTGAGGCGCCGGCGCATGACGTAGGGGTCTTCCCAGTTATTGGTGGGGCCGGCGGCATCCTTCGAAAGGGAGCAGATGAAGGTCCGGTCTTCGACGCGGGCGACATCGTTTGGCGCAGAGCGAGCGTAGAAGCAGCCGGGCCATTTTTTTGGATCGAGGCGAGTGAAGGTGCCCGCAGCGATGAGGCGATCGCAGAGAAATTCGTATTCTGCCTGGGATCCGTCGACCCAATGGATGGAGTCGGGGCGGCAGAGCTCGGCCATTTTCTCGACCCAGCGAATGAGATGTTTGTTGGTGGTTGGCGGAGTTTGGATGGCGGCCGGCTCGTGGTTGAGAACGGATTGCTTCATATTTTGTATGGTTCTCCTGCGCTGCCTGTCTCTTACAGGCTACAGAAACTGTGGCGTGAGCGAAAGTGGAAGAATCCAGGTACCTTGGACGCAACAGTTTAACGCAATGTGCTGCCGGGAATTTGTGATCTAGAACTCGTGATGCCGGTCGATCACGTCGGCGATGTTGATGGGACCGGGATTGGCAGCCTCAGCCTGGTCGCGAACCTTGGCGACGGCCAGCCAGTTGTCTTTGTGGGGATGTTCGGCCATCCAGGACGGAAGCGGCATGCAGAGGTGTTCGCTGAGGGATGCGGCATAGCCTTCATAGAGAGCGCGAAGATCGCGGAGTCGTTCATAGGATGCTCCGTCGCGGCAGACGCTGACGCCGCTCTTGCAGAGCAATTGATAGAGCTGCTCGTAGCGTTCGCGCGGGAGCCGATCGGGAAGATACTGTTTCGGTTTCAGTGAAAAGACCTGGGCAAGATCAACCACCGCGTGACGAGCAATGGCGAAGGTGAGTTGCGCCTGGCGGGCTTCGTGTCCTTGAACGCCCGCAATGAGCAGGGCCGAGGTGTCAAGCATGGCGGTGAGCGCGCTGATCCAGCTTTGATTTGTGTGTTGCGAGCGGAAGTAGCAGAGCAATGGATAGGAAATGTGGCTCTCGAGCAGCTCGGCGGACCAGCGTTCCCACTCGGAGAGAAGCGCGGCGAGGATATCTTCTGCTCCATCGAAGGAATGGCGGCGCATGAGTTCGGCAGCCGTCGGCGGCGAGCCCGCGCGTGCGTCCAAAAGCGAAATGTTAACCTCGCGCCGCGAGAACGCCCCATAGAGGACGGGAAAGTAGCCCATTACGATGGCGAGAAAGCCGAAGCCTGTGCCGGCTTCGCAGGTGGAAAGGACGCGCGCGATCCACGTATGAGGAGTAACGTCGCCGAGGCCAAGAGTGAAAAAATTGGTGCCGCTGACGTAGAGATCCGTCAGGTATCTGATCGGATTTGACCCGTCAGTGAAGGGGCTTCCGAGAGCGTAGTAGATAAGGGAAAAGCCGAAGACCATTCCGCAGGCCCAGACAACGAGAAGAAAGATGAGGGAGAGCGGTCCGTAGAAGCTGAGGGCGGTTTCGCGCTTGCGGGGATGATGGATGCGGATGGCTACGAATCGCCAGGGAATCCAGGTAAGGATGTAGAAGATGCGCGTGAGGCGGAGGCGCCCTGCCGCGCGGCGGGGCAGGATGACGGTTTGAAAGGCGTCCAACAGGACGACCAACAAACAGAGAATGCCCGATAGCATTGTGACGGCTTGCATCGACCTCCTTTGACGGCGCATTGCGGGCACATCCTTTGCGCGGCCCGATTACCGTATCCTAGCTGAGTCAGGCGTCTTTGATCCCAATGGCTGATTTTGGAAAACTGTTGCTCGGTCTGGGATTGCTGCTGGTTGTAATCGGCGGCGCACTGGCGGTTGCTGCGCGCTTTGGGCTGCCGCTGGGACGGCTGCCCGGCGACATCTCTTACCGGGGAAAGAATGTCTCGGTGTTCTTTCCGCTTGGAACCTCGATCCTGATCAGCGTTGTGCTTTCCATTCTGCTCTATCTGGTCTCCCGGTTTCGCCGGTGAGGGGTCGCTTGCGAGCTAGCTTCTAGGCGATGACGGTGAGGGCACCACCGTTCTGCAATGAAATGTTGAGAGTAAACGCTATCTGTTAAACGAAACGGAACCGGCGGGATTCGTTTTATTTCGATACAGGTGCGGTGCGAAGGCCTACCCATAGTTCAGTGACGATCATCACACACCCTCCTATGGCCACTCGGCGTAGCTTGGTTGCGGTCTACTGAAACGATTTAGGGGGGCCTTTCTTCAGGCCCTGACCACTGGGTCTTTACCTGAGCGTATTCAGCAAAGGCCATTTGATATGCGAAAGATTGCGTCCTTTTTTAAATGCGGGCAGCCGACCGATGGCATGAGCTCAAGAGTGAGCTTGAAAGCCTAATGAGAGAGCATCGCGACACCGAGAAGAGTGCAGCTCAAACGAAGCGGAAATTAGCGATCTGCGAAGAGCCGGACTTCCGAATGAGCGAAACGAGAAGTTCATTTTCGGGCCGCAGTTAACAGGCAATATCACTTCGGAATAGGAGAGTCAGATGGAAGTGAATATCAAAAAGATGACTTGCAGAATCCTTCTGTTGTCGTTGCTGTTTGTATTGACGTGCGCGGGGGCATTTGCGCAAGCCAACTCAAATATCACCGGCATCGTTTCGGATCAGACGGGGGCAGTGGTCGCGGGAGCGAAGATTACGCTTACGGATCCAGCCACAGGCGCAGCGAAAGTTACAGAGAGCGGCGAAACCGGCTTGTATTCATTTGCCGGTTTGAATGCTGCAAATTACAACATCACGGTCACGGCGAAGGGATTCCAGACTTTTGTGCAGAATGGAATCGTCGTTAACGTCTCGGCAACATTCCGCGTCGATCCCAAGCTGACTGTCGGTTCAGAGTCAACGACGGTAACCGTAAGCGCAGATGCGCTCACAGTGCAGAGTGACTCGAACGTGGTGAGTACGCTGATCAACGAGCAGCAGATCACCGAACTTGCCACCAATGGCCGCAACGTAGTCGCACTTGCAGCGCTCGGCCTTGGCGTCAGCGGGAATCTTCCCGACTCCAACACGCCGACGTCGGTTGGTTCGAGCTTTGCCATCAGTTTCAACGGTCTGAATCAGGCACACAATATCTGGCTCATTGACGGCGGCGAAGCGTATGACCGCGGTTCGGGCGGCAAATCGTCCATGATGCCTTCGCAGGATGCGTTGGGCGAATTCCAAGTAATGGCCAGCAACTATCCACCGGATTACGGTATCTCTTCAGGCGGCACGATTTCGATGTCGATCAAGAGAGGCACGCAGGCGTTTCACGGGGAGTTGTGGGAATTTGATCGCAATGACGCGCTGCAGGCGCACAACTACTTTGACGCGCCGGGTGCGAAGAAGCCAGAACTGCGGCTGAACATTTTCGGCGGCAACGTCGGCGGACCGCTCTATATTCCGCATGTTTACAACAACAGTAAACAGCGGACATTCTTCTTCTACAACGAAGAATGGCGCAAAATCGTACAGGGAAGCGCACCGGCAGGTATTCACGCCATCCCGGATGCTGACTTTATTACTTCAGCGCAGGACCTCAACTTCAAGCTTCCAGCGTTTGCCGACAGCACACAAACTGCTGTTTACGTGCCGGTAGTTTCTCCGAACTCAGCGCTGGGCCAGGCGATTTCTACATACAATGCCGGCGCAACGACGCCATTGGTTGAGGGACAACCTTTCCCGAACAACTTTATTCCGCATCAACTGTTTGTTGATCCCAGCTCGCTCGCCTTCAATGGCGTTGGCGCGATTCCCAAGGCGAACACAGCGGGTGATCTTACCTCGGTATCGAGCAAGCAGCCGACCAAGGTGCGGGAAGACCTCTTCCGCATTGACCACAACATCAACGACAAGTGGCAGCTATTCGGCCACTACATTGGTGACTCTGTCGGCCAGACTTATGCCACTTCAATCTGGAGCGGCGATAATTATCCAACTGTTGGATCCAATTTCAGTAACCCGTCATGGAGTTCGGTCATCAAGCTGACCGGCTCATTAACACCGAATGTTCTGCTCGAAGCAGCATTCAACTTCGACGGAAACAAGATCAGCATTCAGCCATCCGGCACAGCATACGTGGAGCCCTCCGGCTGGTCCGCGGGATCATTCTTTCAAGGGAACGACCCAACGAAGCGTTTGCCCAGCGTGAACCTGGGATCGTATGGAACACAATTCGACCCGTGGTCGCAACCCTGGAAGAACGCTGCATTTGACTATGCAGAGGTGTTTGGTCTGTCTGTCACGCACGGAAAACATGCCATGAAGTTCGGTGGCGGCTATAACCGGTACATCAAGAATCAGCAGCTCTTCGGAAATACGAACGGCTATTACAATTTCAGTGATGGCTGGACGAAGCCAACGGACACCACGCCGGGGCATCCGAACAATGCCAACCTTACCGGCGACTCGTATCTGGACTTCCTGCTGGGACTCAGCACAGGTTATTCACAGCTGCAGACGCAGGACATTCGCCACTATGTCAACCAGACCGTATCTGCCTACGCTGAAGACAACTGGCATATTTCAAATCGGCTGAGCGTGCAGTACGGTATCCGCTATGACGCAATGCCGCATGCATGGGAACGCAACAATCGCCTAGCCAGCTTTGATCCCGCTCAGTACCAGGCGGGCCAGGCTCCGACAGCGGCAAACTTCGATGCCAACGGTGCATTCCTGCCGGGTACTCCTGGACTGCAGGAGTATAACGGCGCGTATTTCTACCTGAACGGTGTGACCATTGCCGGCCAGGGCGGAACGCCACGCGGAATGACGAAGAACGACTACAAAACGTACATGCCCCGCCTTGGTTTCTCGTATGACCTTACTGGAACTGGCAAAACCGTGCTTCGCGGCGGATTTGGCACGTTCTTCGAGCGCATGCAGGGCAACGACGTCTACAACATCGCAACCGCGGCGCCGTTTTCAAACACGCCGAGTCTCAACAACACAACCTTCGCCAACCCGTTGGCTAATTGGCAATTCGGAACGGCGCTGTCCACATCAAGTCTGCCAGTCGTTACGCAGGGTATGACGACGATTTCACCGAACTATCCCGCACCCGGCGTGGCGCAGTTCAGTCTCGGCGTCCAGCGCGAGATCGTTCCGTCGCTGATCCTTGTTTCGCAGTATGTGGGCAATCTGGCCTGGCATCAGAACATCGAGTTGCCAATCAACGAATATCCGCTCAGCACTTCAATGCAGACCCGGGCGGATTCTGCCGGCGATAAGACCTATCCCGGCTATGCAGCGCTCACACCGGTTCAGGCGATCCTAGCCCATACCTATCCCGGTTTCGGTAATATCAACGAGGAAACCAATCTCGCTACGGGGACCTATAACAGCGCCCAAGTCGGTTTGCGTCAGCAGAGCCGGCACGGACTCAGCTTCGAAGTCGATTACACATGGGCCCATGAAATCGATTCGCAGTTGGGAAGCGCCGATCTCACCGGCGTCAGCAATCCGTTCAATATCAGGTACGACAAGGGTTCAGGAAACCTGGACCGTCGTCAAATCCTTAACATGAACTACGTGTACCAGATTCCGTTGTTTGCACACTCCGGTGGTTTGACGCACAGCATTCTTGGTGGCTGGGAAGTTTCCGGAACGGTGATATCGGAAACCGGCTTGCCTTGGGCTGGCGGCAATGCTCCGAGCGATGGCGGATCCGATACCGTGGGTCTTGGCGGCAACTACACAATCCGACCGAACTTCAGCGGCAAGGTGCAGTATCCGAAGACGAGAGATTCCAAGAATGTTTACCAGTGGGTTTCTCCAACCGGGTTCTCACAGCCGACGGCAGCATGGTACAACGGCGCAAACCTGGGCTTCGGCAATGCGGGCAGGGACATTGTTGTTGGCCCCGGCCGCACCAACTTCGGCACCAACATCTACAAGTCGTTTGCGCTCACCGAACACACACGGTTTGAGTTCCGTGCTGAATCGTTCAATACCTTCAATCACACCCAGTTCAACGGGTTCCACAATAACGTGAGCGGCGGTGACTTCGGCGAAGTCAGCGGCGTTCAAGATCCAAGAACGTTCGAACTCGCAGGCAAGTTAGTCTTCTAATTCGAACGCTAACTCAGGGCGCGGTGGCTTTTGCCATCGCGCCCTTTTTCTTTTGAGTTCAGGATCCTGTGTGATCGGCGAGGCCGGCGCGGCGATGTGCAAAGTGCAGAATTCGGATTCTTCACGGAAGGTATGCGGCACCATTGGATAAAGGGGAGACGCGACTACTCGGGGTACGGTTCGCCGGCGTGGACCACCCGAATGTAGTGGTCGGTAAACTGTGCGTGTCCTCCTGGCAGTTCCACCTTGGGCATATGGCAACTGGTGCAGTTGTCTTTGGAAACCGGACAGGTCTTTGCGTTGGAGGGCATCGACGCTGCTTTGGCGCCAGCATGACAGGCGAGGCACTTGGCATCGTACGAGGCCCCGTTGTGGTTTACCGCCTGATGCGGATTGTGGCAGGCAAGGCAGCTGATGCGCGGGTCATTGCCAATGAAGCATTTGCTGAGCTCTAGACGGTAGGGCTGGAAGCGCACGAAGGCTGGACCGTGCCACCTGTTGCGAATCACGGTGTCCCATGTGCGATGACACTGTCCGCAGAAGTCGGAGATCTGTTCTGAGTCGAGACGCTTGAACGATTCTGGAAGAGTCTTGAAGTTTTCCTGCGCGGCGTCGACCATGTGCTGTTGGGAACCGATATGGCACCGCTCACAATCCAGACCCGGCACGACTTTGGCTGGCGCGAGCTTTTCGCCGGAGATGACGCCACTGCCATGACAGTTAAAGCAGGTGCGCGTTTCCCAGAGGGGAAGTTTGCGACCCATCGCCTCGGTCAGGTTGTGGGGCGTGATCTTCTGGTCGCCGGGGGTGATTGCCAGGCCGCTGGCGCGTGGGAAGTAGCTTACGAGGCTCTCGTAATAGTGGCCATCTTTTTCGAGCACCCACGTTTGCGAGTGCTGGCCGAAAATCCATTTAATCGGAAGAGTGAGCGTTCCGGTTCCATCAGAAACGGTGTAGGTGCTTTGGCCGTTGCTGGTCTTTACGGTGTATGTATAGCTGCCGATCTGGGTAGTTAAGTTGGGATGCGCGTTTGTCGTCGGGTCTGCGTCCTGGGGCTCCATCGCGTGGCGCATGGGGGCAGTTGCATAAGAGGTTGCGACGCCATTATGGCAAGTTGCGCAGGTCACGGGAGCACTGGAAGGTTTAGCCCGCTGGGCGACGACGGCGCGCGGAACAGAGAATGCGCACAGCAGAGCCACTGCGGCCGCGGCGGTTGCGGTTGTTCGTGAGTTATTTGGCCAGATCACGGCAGACCTTTCGCTCGCGGGCGGCTTCTTCGCGGTTTCCGCTCTGGGAGTAGATGGAAACTAGCCCAAGGTGGGCTTCGAGATTGTTGGGGTCGTGCTGAAGGACCTCGTTGAGCAACTCCTCGCCGCGCTTCATGTCACCGGTTTCAGCGAGGGACCGGCCGAGAGCGAGTTGCGCCATTTCCATGTCGGGAGCATTGGCGTAGGCACGCTGTGCCGGGGCGAGTGCGTCTGAGAAGCGGCCCGCAATGACGAGGGTCAAGGCGAGCAGGGCGTTGTCGGTTTCGTTGGTAGGATTGACGGCAAGTTCGCTGCGAAACTGATCGATGGCAAGTGCGGGATCGTGTGGAAAGAGCAGGAATCCGTAGAAGTAATGAAGACTCGGCGCGGAAGGGAATTGGGAGAAGAGCTTTGTGAAGAGATCATCGGCTTGTTCGTTGTCGCCAGACAGAAAGACATACCCGGCGCTGCCGGCGGCTTGATACAGCTCGCGGTCTTGAACCGAAACGTCATTTGGAAATAAGGCGATACGCATGCCAGCGAGGGCGATCCCAATTTTCAAGTCAGGAGCGTCGGCCTGATGTTCAGCGAAGAAGCGGTATTGATCGAGCGCTTCCTGGAAGCGTCCGGCGTGCGTGAGCAACATTGCCATGTGGTAGCGAATGATTTGCTCGTTGCGGGGTTCATTCAGGGCGCCATGAGCAACCGCCTGCTCGAGATCGCGAAGCGCGTCGTCGTAGGCGGCAGTTTCAAATTCACAGAGGCCGCGCAGCGCCATGGCTGGGACGGCGGTGGGGGCAAGCTGGAGGAGATGGGTAAAGGCATCGATGGCTTCCGAATATTGATTGGAACTGTATTGCAGGATGCCGAGGTACCACCAGCCTTCCTGCCAGTCAGGCTTGAGCTGTTCGGCCTGGGTATAGAGCTGAATGGCGAGGCGAAGATTCTGCTGGATGCGGGCAGCAGCGGCACGGGCGGCGAGGTCTTCGAATTGAGCGGAGGACTGCCCGGGGACCGACGCTTGCTGCGCGAAGGAGGTCGCACGCATGGTGCCGAGCGTGGGAATCAGGACGAGAAACAAAAGGCCGCGAGCAGCCGCACTGGGGAAGAAGGAAATTGCCACGTTTTGCCTGGGATGCCGTGCAAAGTCTGTGATATAGGACGAATCGGAAACAGAAACCTCGCCCGCCAAATTCCTTAGAATTCACTTCCGGCGCGAGACTTTCGTGCCACGAAGGACATGGTAGCAGGAAAGGATAACGGAGCGGCACGGTTGAGCAGGATCAGATTTGAAACGAGGATCGGGTCTAAATCACGAGGTGTTTCTTGCATAAAGGCGTACAAAATACTGAAACGCTGAAGGTTAATGTCAGCAACCTCTGGATACCGGTGGCGTCGCGATCAGACACCTTTTGGGGCCATCTGGTGGCCCAAAGAGTGCAAACGGATGGGTCGAAGGGTGTATTGGCATTCCAGGATATGGGCCTAACCTACAGATAGAGCAAGTGTTTTGCCTTTCGGCTTTGAGTGGCGCCTCGCGGTGTCACCTGCATTGTTTGAAGCACTGAGTTATCTATATGACAGCCCGCTAATCGGCGGGCTGTCATTTTTCAGGGCCGCCGAGAACAGGGGAACGATTCTTTTCGATTGACGTCAGTGCGACGCCGCGACCCAGGGATCACCAGCCCATCTGGCGCATTCGTTCGAGAATGAGGGCGCTGTAGTGGTTCATGCGGTCCGGGCGCCGTTTCAAGGGGGCAGGCAGAATGGCAGCGAGGCGCGCGGCTTGTTCGCGGCTAACGTTGCGGGGAGCGGTACCGTCGTAGGCGCCGCAGGCAGCATCAGCGCCGTAAATCCCAGGCCCCCATTCGACGACATTCAGATAGAGTTCGAGGATACGTTGCTTGCCAAGAACGAGTTCGGCTACGGGCACGAGCGTAAACTCGGCACCCTTGCGGAGGATGGAGCGGCTGGTGCCGAGAAGCAGGTTCTTTACGAGTTGCTGCGTTATTGTGGATGCCCCGCGCATGCGTCCGCCTTCCATATCGTCTTCCGCGGCGATCTGGATCTGGTGCCAGTCGAAGCCATGGTGCTGGTAGAAGCGCGCATCTTCGGCAGCGACGACGGCGTGTTGGAGATTGGGCGATATCTGGCTGAGCGGAACGAATCTGTAGCGCGCGTGATAGGGCGTGCGGTGAATCCAGGCCTGCAGGCGGCGCTCGATGTGACGGCGGTGGTGGGCGGATCGATGAATCGTGCCGCGATAAGAATCAGCACGGCGAGCGACCAGAGGGCTGCGAAACCGAGAACGAACAAGAAGACAAAGGAACGGAGAAGGTTTCTCCGACTCACAATTCTGTTTCGAAGGTCTGGCTGTGCTGACACGTTTAAGCATAATTGGGGAGGCTGAATTGTCGTTAGCCAAGGGGCGACGGATCCGGCTCGTGGGTTGCCTCTCGAAACGTTGCTGATGCTAACCTGTTGATAGTTCGTTATCCGCAGTGGCCCCGTAGCTCAGATGGATAGAGCATCGGTTTCCTAAACCGCAGGTCGGCTGTTCGAATCAGCCCGGGGTCACCATTCACCGCCGGATTCCCTTATACGTACATCAGGATTGCCAACCGCCGCCGAGTGCGCTGTAAAGCTGGACGAGCGCCAGTGCTTCACCCTGCTGCGCACTCACCAGGTTCAATTGGGCCGCATAGAGGTTCGAGTCGGTGGTCAGAACTTCAAGGTATCCGGTGGATCCACCCTGGTAACGGATGCGAGCAAGGCGTGTGGCATCTTTTGCGGCTTCAACGAGCTTTTCCTGCTGCTCGCGATAATCGCGCTGCTTGTTGAGAGCGATCAGCGCGTTGGAAACATCGCGGAATGCGCCAGAGATCGTCTTCTGATAGTTGAGGACCATCTCCTCTTTGGTCTGTTGCGAAAGCTGAAGCTGCCCGCGGAGCTTTCCGCCTTCGAATAGCGGTTGTGTGAGAGTGCCGATGCCGTAGATGGTTTTTCCGGCGGGGTCAAAGATGCTGGAAAGGCTGTCGCCCCCTACGCCTCCCGAGCCGCTGATGGATAAGTTGGGGAAGAACTGCGCACGTGCGACGCCGATTTGCGCGTTTGCCGCGATGAGAGTTGCTTCGGCCTGTTGAATATCGGGCCGCCGCTCAAGCAGACGGGAAGGCAGACCGGTGGGAAGGTCCTGCGGCGGCGGCGCGAGCGCATTGGGATCGGTGTGAGCAATGGGACCCGGGTTTTCGCCGAGCAAAAACGCGATCGCATTTTCCTGTTGCTGAATCTGCTCTTCGAGTTGAGGCACCTCGGATGTCGCGGCGTAGAGCAGTTGTTCGGCCTGACGCACGTCGGAGAGGGGGACAGAGCCGCCACTCTCCAGGGTTTTGGTGAGAGCGACGGAGTCCTGGCGAACCTTGATGGTTTCTTTGGTGATTTCGAGTTGAGCGTCAAGCGCGCGAATCTGGAGATAGGCTGTCGCGATCTGCTGCACGAGCGTCATCTGCACCGCGCGCTGGGCCCAGACCTGCGCCAGTAACTGCGCTCGAGCCGCTTCAGTCTGCCTGCGATAGAGGCCCCAGAAATCTGGCGTCCACGCGGCTGAAAGGTTGAACGAACCGTTTACGAGGGGGCTTGGAATTTGCGTACCGAGAGAGGACGGCAATGTCGCACCAATGGCGGTCCCTCCCACGCTAACGCTGGGAAACTGCTGCGAACGGGTAATCCCGACCTGTGCCTGCTGCTCGAGAATTCGCCGTGCGGCAATGCGGACGTCGTAGTTATTGGCGAGAGCCTTGCGAATCAATTCCTGAAGCTCTGGCTCGCGATAGACAGCGGCCCATTGTTCATCGCCGAGGGATTCTTTGGCGTCGGCCGCAACCGCGGCATTATCCGCACCACGATAGGCAGGTGGCGCCGTGACATTGGGCCGCACGTATTTAGGGCCAACGTTGCACGCGGCCAGGAGGAAAGCCAGAGCGGCGAGTAAACCAAGTTTTGTCAGCGTTGAGAATGCCTTCATGCCTGGCCTCCTTCCGTGCTTTGCGCGGCGCCGACGGGTACCGGTTCATTTGAAGTGGTGCCGGGGCCGCAGATCGAATCCATGGTAGTTCCCTGGCCTCCGCGAACGAAGCGATGTGAAAGGAACTCAACGACTGCAAAGGTGACGGGGATGAAGATGAGTCCCAGCATGGTGGAGAGCGTCATGCCGCCCACAACGACGGTACCGAGGATGCGCCGGGAAGCAGCGCCGGAACCGCTTGCGGTCCAGAGAGGCAGACAGCCGACGATGAAGGCGAGGGCGGTCATCACGATGGGGCGGAAGCGGAGGCGGGCCGCATCGAGCGCAGCGTCGCAGATGCTCTCGCCGCGTTCGTAATTCGTTTTGGCGAACTCCACGATAAGGATGGCGTTCTTCGCGGATAGACCGATGAGCATAACGAGTCCGATGGTCGCAAAAATGTCGTTCTCGAAGTGGCGTGCGTGCAGCGCCAGATAAGCGCCGAGAATTGCGACGGGCGTGCTAAGCAGAACGCTGAAGGGCAGCGTCCAGCTTTCATACAAAGCGGCGAGGATGAGGAAGACGAAGATCAGCGAGAGACCGAAGACGGCCCACGATGGCACGCCCTGTTCGGCTTGCTGCTCCTGGAACGACATGCCGGAGTAGTCGAAGCCAGCGCCCGGGGGCATGGTTTGCTTGAAGACTTCTTCGAGGGCATTTCGCACCTGGCCGGAACTGTACCCGGGGGCACCCGTGATATTGAGCTGCGCCGCGTTGAATTCGTTGAAGCGGTAGATGAACTCAGGGCCAGTGATTTGCTTGACTTTCACAAGCGAGCTCAGCGGGACCTGGCTTCCGTTGGCGCTCCGCACATAGAACTGGTCGATGTTTGCGATGTTTGTGCGCGAAGTTCCTTCCGCTTCGACGTAGGTTTGCCACTGGCGGCCGAAGCGATTGAAGTAGTTCACGAGGTATCCGCCCATGAAGGTTTGCATGGTTGTGTATATAGTGGGGAGATCGACTTGCTGCTGCAGCGCCTTTTCTTTATCGACGTCGACGAAAAGCTGCGGCACCGCCGGCTGATAAGACGGGATGGCGGCGGCGATCTCAGGTCGTTTTGAAATTGCGCCGAGGAAGGTGAAGACATTCTTGGTAAGCGTGGTTGGATCGTCGGAGCCGGAGCGGTCTTCCAGGATCATGGTGACGCCGCCGGACGTTCCGATGCCGGGGATGGATGGCGGCGGGAAGGCGAAAGCGATGCCATCAGGATTTGCTGCGAGCTGCTTTTGCAGATTGCTCTGGATGTACTCGAGCTGCTCCTGCTTGCTCTTGCGGACGGCCCAGGGCTTGAGATTGACGAAGAAGAATCCTGCGTTGGTGCTCTGAACCTGCGTTAGGAGCGAGAAGTTGGTGACGGCGATTACGCCTTCAATGCCGGGTGTCTTGAGCAATGCGGCAGTGATTTTTTGTTGTGCGGCGTCGGTGCGTTGCGCTGAAGCTCCGTCGGGGAGTTGGAGCGCGAGGAACATGTAGCCCTGATCTTCAGTTGGGATGAATCCGCCAGGGAGGCTGCTGCCGAGATAGACAGCCACAAAGGCGACCAGCACGAGAGCGACCATGGCAATTGCAGATTTGTGAATGAGAACGCGCGAAGTGCCGACGAATGCGTCGGTGTTGCGACGGAAGAATCGATTGAAGAATGCGAATCCTCTGCCGAGGAGGCCGGGTTTGCGCTCCTGATCGCGGGGCTTCAAAAGCAGGGAGGCCAGCGCCGGCGAAAGCGTTAGCGCGTTGAAGGCGGAGATGAGAACGGAGATCGCAATGGTTACGGCGAACTGCTGATACATGCGGCCGGTGATGCCGGGAATCGCGGCAGTTGGAATGAACACGGCTGCGAGGATGAGGGCAATGGCGACCACAGGGCCGCCGACCTCTTCCATGGCTCGCTCGGTCGCAGACTTTGGATCCATGCCTTCATCGATGTGGTGTTCAACGGCCTCAACCACGATGATGGCGTCGTCAACCACAAGGCCAATGGCGAGCACGAGTCCGAAGAGCGAAAGCGTGTTGATGGAGAAGCCGAGCGCCGGAAAAATGATGAAGGTACCGATCAGCGAGACGGGAACCGCCAGCAACGGAATGAGCGTGGCGCGCCAGCCCTGAAGAAAGAGAAAGACGACGATCACGACAAGGCCGAGCGCTTCAAGGAGCGTGTAGACAATCTCGCGAATACCGGATGTGACGGCTTTTGTGGTGTCGAGAGGAACGCTGTAGGTGATGCTTGGCGGAAAGGTGGCAGAGAGTTCTTTGATCCGCTTATTAACTGCCGCTGCTGTCTCCACTGCATTGGAGCCTGGCAACTGATAGATGGCCATGACGCCGGCGGGGGCCTGGTTGTAGCGGCCCGAAATGCCATACGCCTGATCGCCGAGCTCGATGCGAGCGACGTCTTTCAGATGAAGTATCGAACCATCGGGATTGGCGCGGAGGATGATGTTGCCAAACTCCTCGGGCTTGACAAGTCGGCCCTGGGTGCGAACGGTGTAGGTGAATTCCTGTCCATGCGGAATAGGCTCACCGCCGATCTGGCCGGCGGGATTGACGTTGTTCTGGGTTTGAATGGCCGAGATCACGTCTGTTGCCGTGACGCCGAGCTTGGCGAGTTTGTCCGGTTGCACCCAGACGCGCAGAGCGTACTGGCCGCCGAATACCTGCACGCGCGAAACGCCTTTCACGCGCGCGATCTGATCCTGCAGATTGATGATGGCGTAATTGGTAAGAAAATCCTGGCTCAGCTTGCCGCCGGGGGAGCTGACGGCAATCAGCATGAGTGGGGAAGTGAGCGCCTTCTGCACCGTGAGGCCGGCGGTCGTCACCTGCGCGGGAAGCTGCGATTGAGCCTGGTCGACGCGGAGCTGCGCGAGCACCTGGTCGATGTTCGGATCCGTCTTGACGTCGAAGTCAACGAACAACTGAACCACGCCGTTGTTGGCGCTGACGGAGTTCATGTAGATCATGTTGTCGACGCCGTTCATCTGCTGCTCGATTGGCGTGGACACAGCCTGGCTGACAGTTTTGGCGTCGGCGCCGGGATAGGTAGCCGTGACAAGAATTTCTGGCGGAACGATGTTGGGGTACTGCGAGATCGGCAGCGTGAGCATGGAGACGATGCCGATGACGACAGTGAGAATGGCAATGACGATCGCCACAATCGGGCGACGGATGAAGAATTTCGACATGGATTACCTGCCCGACGGTTGCGGCGGCGCTAACAGGCCGGCCTGCGTCTGCGAAGTTTGCGGATTGACTGGCGCACCTTCGCGGAGTTTCTGAAGATTGTCGACGACGACGAGGGAACCGGCGGGGAGACCGCCTTCAATCACCCAGTTGTCGCCATATTGTGGGCCGAGTTTTACGGAGTTCACATGAACCGTGTTGTTCGCGGCTACGGTGTAAACCTGCTGCTGGCCCTGAAACTCGGTGATTGCGATTTGTGGAACGAGGATCGCATCATGCAGCGTTTCAGTTTCGGCTCGTACACGGCCAAACTGTCCGGGGCGGAGGATGTTGCCGGGATTTGGAAACGAAGCTGCGATGCGAATTGCACCTGTCTGCGAATTCAGCTGCCGATCGACAAACACGACGTGCCCTTTGTGGGGATAGACCTCGCCGTTGGAGAGAGTGAGAGTGAGCGGGAGTTTTGAAGCGCCGTGCAGCAGGTCGCTGCCATCAATGCCGGCACGCTTGGTGAGCGCGAGATATTCGCTGTCGCTGATGGAGAAGTAGACCTTGATGGGATCGAGCTGCGAGACAGAGGTGAGGATCGACTGGCCGCTGACGAGATTACCGACCTGGGTTGTCGCCTGGCCTGCGACTCCAGTGATCAACGATCGCACCTTGGTGAATCCGAGATTGAGATTTGCCGTTGCCACCGCGGCTTCTGCCGTCTTGACGGCTGCCTGCGCCTGAGCCTGCTGCTGAATCTCGTTGTCGAGCTGGCTTCGGGCGATCGCGCGCGCGTCTGCCAGTGGAGTGTCGCGTTTCACATTGATCTGGGCGAGGGCAAGCTGTGCTTGCGCCTGTCCGAGCTGGCCCTGTGCCTGGTCAAGTGCAGCTTGAAAGGGACGGGGATCGATTTCGAAAAGCACCTGGCCCTGCCGGACCTCAGAACCCTCGCGGTAATCCTGGCGGATGAGATACCCGCTGGCCTGCGGCTGAATCTGGGCGTTGACGTAGCCATCGAGAGTGCCCACCCACTCGCCGGTGACCGGCACATCGGTCTGGCGGGCTTTCACTACCGTCACTTTCATGGCCGGCGGAGCGCCGGTCGATGCGGCGCTTGCATGGTTGTCGCAGCCAGAGAGCGAGCCGGTTCCGAGGAGAAGCAAGCCCAGAGAGCAGATTAGGATTACAGAAGTTAAAGAAGTTGCGCCTGCGCTGCGGCGTTGCCACACGGTCATACTCAGACTCCGTCCACGTTTGAAATGTGCTCTGCGAGAGGTCGTTCACGTCGCATCAGTACGTATGCGTGTTCAACTTCGATGAAGCTATCGCGACGACGGATTCACAAAGTGGGCTGATCTGAATTTCGTATCGCTCTGCAGCGAATGGTCTGTTACGGATCTGGATCGCCGGGGGATTTATTTGCATCGGTATAGCGGTGCACTGCATCGGCGCAATTCGAGCGAAAACACGCGCATCGACCGGCACGAGAGCGGAGTTGCCTTTGCAGCATGGTTGATGGCTCGCATTCGATCGGCCGTCCAGCAGAAAGCAAACGTGCATTTTTGCAAGAGGGTAGTTTTGACTTCGCGCCCAGACCCATTTATAAAAGTTGATGTCATCGAAACTGTATTTGTGACATCATCATCATGGCTCCATCGTGGGGCCTTGTAGATCAAAACCGCAATCGTCAGGATGCTCGGGAAGGCGGTGAAACTCCGCCACTGCCCCGCAACTGTGAGCGCCCCTGGTTCGACCAACGTCGAATGAGGAAACCAGCCAGAGTTCTTTGCTGAAGAGGGCAAGAACTCTCAAAAGACCACTGGAGCATGGCTCCGGGAAGGTGGCTGGATGAGGCGCAAGTCAGGAGACCGGTCCTGTGCGCTCAACCCGCTTGCGTTCCGAGGGGAACGGAGGAGCAGTCATGTTATTTCGTACCAATCAGCGCTTAATTTCCGGTCGACACATTGCCCGATATGCCGGGGCATTGATTTCAATTGTGTGCTTTGGAATTGCTGCACATGCTGCATCGATTCGCGGCGTGGTGACGGACGCTTCCGGCGCTCGGGTCAGCGGGGCGACCGTCGACTTGATTTCAAACGGATCCGTCGTGGGGGCGGCTGTTTCCGGCGCTGATGGCAGTTTCCAGATTATGACGGGTCTGCGCGGCCGGTTCTTTCTTGTGGTTTCAGCCATGAAGTTTCGCCAACTTGAGACGCCGGGCTTCTACGCTGGGCAGCTGGACAGCATTGAACGGAACCTCGTGCTGGAGCCGGAGTGGGTGCACGAATCGATTGTGGTGACGGCGACGGGGACACCGACTCCGCAGCCGCAGACGGGCGCAGCGACCAGCGTGATTGGCCCCAATGAGCTCGAGCTGAACGAAGATCTTGTGAGTGCTCTGAGGCTGATGCCAGGGACGTTTGTGGCGCAGGCAGGGCAGCGCGGCGCACAGAGTTCGCTGTTTGTGCGCGGCGGCGATTCAGACGACAACCTGGTGCTGATTGACGGCGTGAATGCCGGCGATCTGGGTGGACGATTCGATTTCGGGCCGTTGTCGACGACCGGCGTAGAGCGGAGCGAGATTTATCGCGGGCCGAATTCCAGCTTGTATGGAGCGGATGCGGAAAGCGGCGTGGTGAGTGTGGTGACGCCGCATGGCACTACCAGTTTTCCATCGCTGATATTTAATGGGGACTGGGGCAATTATGTGAGCTCGCGTGAAGAGCTGGAAGCAGCGGGAACCTATGGCAAGCTCGATTATCTAGGCGCGTACAGCTGGCTCCAGACGGCAAACGATTTGCCGCACGACGAGTATCACCTGGGAACAGCAACAGCGAATGTAGGGTTCCAACCGACGGGCTCGACGCAGCTGCGCGGCACGCTGCACTACGGCGTGGATGGAACCGGCGTTCCGAGCACGTGGGAATTTCATCACCTGGCGGATAATGCCACGGAGAAAGATCAGGACCTGTACATCAGCGGGTCAATCGATAACCAGACCACTGCGGACTTCCACAACATGGTGCGTTATGGCGCGACCCGCAAGCGGGAGCAGTACAACCTGTGGGAGCAGACTGGAGCGGGTGTCTTCGACGCGTACGGCGACAGCTTTGGCGACCTGGTGACGATTACCGGTGCAAACGGCTACGCAGTGACGGGGCGCGCGCTGATGGATTTTGCGGGCACCTATCCGCAGGGATATCAGCTCGATTCAAATCGCGATGCGCTGGTGTACCAGGGCGACTACACGGTGACTCCACATCTGACTGCGCAAATTGGATTCGGGTATGAAGACGAGCGCGGTTCAGAGCCGGGAAACGCGTACTACCCGCCGGTAGAGCGCAGGAACTACGACTATCGTGCGGCGGTGCACGGCGACTTCAAGAATCGGCTGTTTTACACGCTGGGGGGCGACCTGGAGCACTATTCGCTGTTTGGGGTGCAGACCACGCCGCGGGCGGGTGTTTCGTTTTACGCGTTCAGGCCGAAGAAGGGGGTGCTGAGTGGAACTCGCTTGATGTTCAACTACGGCGACGCGGTGCGTGAACCATCACTCACCGATCAGTTCTACTCTCTCTACAGTTTTCTCGAGAACAATCCGCCAGATGGCCCAGCGACCATTCAACAATTGCACATTACGCCAATCGCCGCGCCGACAGCGCGGACCTACGAAGGTGGAGTGGAGCAATCGTTCTTCAGCGAACGGCTGATCTTCAAGACGAGCTTTTTTCACAATGAATTCGGCAAGCAAATCGAATACGTGGGTCTGGATCTGATTCCGGCGCTACTTCCTAACCTCACACCTGCAGAGCAAGTCACTCTCGAGAATCAGTTGCGGACGGACGGGGCATACGAGCTCACGCTGAATACGGAGGCGTATCGGGCGTTGGGTCTCGAGACGACGGTGGAGAGCGGTATCGGGCGGTCTGTATTCTTGCGCGGCGGGTATACCTACCTTGACGCGGTGATTCAACATTCGTACACGAACAGCGATGTTGATTTGCTGGGGCCGGTGCCGACGTATAACGGGATTCCGGTGGGTCCAGACTCGCCGCTCGAGGGTGCGCGACCATTCAGGCGTCCGCCGCACACGGGGTTCTTTACGGCGAGCTATTCGCATAGCTGGCTGACCGTGCTGCTCAACTCGGCCTTCGCGAGCCGATCGGACGATTCGGATTTTCTGGGCGGACTGGACATTAACGGAGGCAATAGCCTTCTGCTGCCTAATCGCAACCTTGACCGAGGTTATGCAAAGCTTGATTTCGGCGGCAGCATCCGGCTTCGGGACTGGCTCGGCTTCTATGCGCTCGCAGAGAACCTGACCAACAATCAGCACATCGCACCGATCGGCTATATAAGCCTGCCGACGAGCGTGCGATTGGGATTGAAGTTCCAGTGGGGAAAGGAAAAGGCGAACGTGGCCCCATCCGCGCAGAAGTAGACGGGCACTCTGCAGGCCTCCGCTTTCGGATTGCAATCTGCTGCGATGCGGCGGGTTGGATGGTCCTAATCTGCCAATTCTCAGCCTTTGATCGGGTTTTTTCCACAGGGTCGCGTCCGAATATGAGGGTTGTTACAGGAATTTCTCTTGGGAAAACCGGGGGAGATGACACAAACTATTTCTACTCTGAACTTTCCACCCAACGTTTTCACAGGCAGGACGCAATCTTCGCATAGAGCCCGTGTTAGGGCTTCGCCGTCGTTTTTCCCATAATGACCGCACAAAACCTTTTGCCGTGAGGAGCATATGAATCGACCTTTTTGGAGGAGCGCCGCTCAATTCGGTCTGGTATGCCTGACCGTAATGTTCTGTTCTTTGCAGGGAATGAGCCAACAGACGCTGGGATCGTTGAACGGAACGGTCGTCGACGCTACAGGTGCAGCAGTGCCGGGAGCGACTGTGACGGTCACCGACCCGGCCATCAATTATTCGACGACGACCACGACCCAGGGCACAGGGTTCTACCAGGTGTTTAACCTGCCGATTGGAACCTATTCGGTCAAGGTGAGCCACGAGGGATTTGAGACCACGAGCTTGAAAGGTGTTCCCGTACAGGAAGCGCGCGCGACAACCGCGAATGCGACGCTGAAGATCGGGCAGGTCTCGACTTCGGTTGAAGTGACGGCAACGCCACTGCTGAATGCGACGGATGCAACGAATGGATATACGCTGGACAGCGCGCAGATCGATCTCACTCCTCTGGCAACGGGCAGCTTTACGCAGATTGCCGTTCTGTCGCCGGGTGTGCATGCAGAGTTGCTGTCGAACCTCGATACGAATGCCGGCCTCGGCAACCAGAACATCGACGCCAACGGACAGCGCGCCACATCGAATACATTCCAGGTCAACGGCGTTGACTCGACCAACCTGTTCAATGGCATGAGTTCTTCCGGCGATTCGTCGCAACGCTACAACTTCAATATCGGAAGTGCTCCGACAGTGGGCGGATCGTTTTCAGTCGGCACGTCGGTTTATGGCTCGAATGGCAACAGCCTGCCATCTCCTCCGCCGCAGTTCACGCAGGAATTGCGCGTGAATACCTCAATGTATGACGCGCAGCAGGGCGCTACGGCGGGCGCACAAATTGACGTAAATACGACTACGGGCACGAATAACTGGCACGGCCAGCTTTATGGCGGGTATGCCAACAACCTGCTCAATGCTTCGCCTTTCTACTTTAACCAGGCGTATCAATTGGCTACCAATGCCGGGGTTGGAGTATTTCCTGGATCGCAGGTGAACCCCTGGCTTCGTCGCTGGAATTCAGGAATCACTGCCGGTGGTCCTGTGCTGCGAGACAAGCTCTTCTTCTTTGGGGGTTACCAGCGCACGTTCAACGAAGACAATGCCACGGGACTTTCACAGATGACGGTCCCGACTGGTCTGACCGATGACCGAAGCGCCGGCGGGCTGGAGGCAGCTGATGCTTCCTATGGTGGCTCCGGCACAGTTACCATCGATCCGGTTGCTTCGACGCTCTTGAATGCGAAACTGCCTAACGGGCAGTACCTCATTCCCTCTTCGCAAAACCCGGACGGTCAATATAGCCCACTCGAGCCAAACGTAATCCTGGTTGGAACTTCGCGCCTGGTATCGGATCAAGCTACTCTTTCGCTTGACTATGATGCCACCAAGACGGATCGGGTTTCAATGAAGTACTTCTTCCAGAACGCGCCGGTGACTCGTCCTTTCGGGTTTTCATCGACGGCCGGGTTCCCGGTTACGCAGCACAATGGTGCGCAGGTCTTTTCGATTGGCAACACGATTTCTATCGGGCCAAAGCTGAACTGGGAGCAGAGACTTGGATTCGTCCGCATGGGCTCATTCAGCAACTACAAGCAAGCGTTTGCCGGCGGCAATCTGGGTGTTTCAGCGGGGCAGACTGATAACCTGGTCGCAAACTTGATGCCCGGCCTGGAAATCAAAAACTTTGGAAACTTCGATCAGTACTCACCATCTCTTGAATTCGGTCCGGCTGGGACCCCGGGCGCTTTCGTGGATATGGGCTATTATCAGAACCGCCTGAATCCTTCAACGAACGTGATCTTCATTGCCGGCAGACACACGATCATCGCTGGTGGCGGATACGACTACACGCAACTCAACATCACCAATAACCGGACCGGTCACGCCCAGGCGGTGGTCAGCGGATTCGACAATTTTCTGCAAGGTGTTGTGAAAAGCTCCAGTGTCGTTGAGAGCATCGATCCCATTACACATCGCAACAATGCGGACCGGTACTATCGCAACAACGAGATAAACGGCTATGTGCAGGACAAGTGGCAGCTTGAAAGCAACCTGAGCATTACCGCAGGCGTCCGCTACGACTACCACGGTGGACTGACAGAAAAATATGGCGACATGTTCAACTTCGATCCGTCGCTCTACAACGTTACCGGAACGTCGGAAACGGGATTCAACGTAGTGAATGCCGGATTCGTCATCGCCGGCAACAACAAGCAGAACCCAACCAAGGGCGTCTCTGCATCAACCCTTAACGGACGCCAGTGGGGTTTCTCGCCTCGCGTTGGCTTTGCCTGGTCGCCCAAAGCCTACAATGGCAAGGTCGTCGTCAGCGGCGGCGCGGGAATCTACTACGACCGTGGCGAACTGTTCAGCTATCTCTCGCAACCCGCTGGCGGTTCGATTGGCGGTCCCTTCGGAGTAAGTGAATCCTCTCCGCTAGTCAGCGTTGCTAATGGAAATTCGGATACGGGCCTGACGCTGGAAAACCCGATGGGCGACCTGGCGTTCAGCACTCCCTCTAGTGGTGGCTTTTATGTGCCGCCGAGTTCGAACCCCGGCGTCATTACGCAGGCGCTGCAGTCTACGCTCAATCAGATGACAGGAGCTCCTAGCGGTGGGTACTACGCGCAATTTGGAAAGAACTGCAGCGGGGTGCAAAGTCAGGAAGGATACCTACTCTGCTACAATTTGCCGCTGACCTTCGGTGTTTATGACAAGGGCAACGTGCTGCCGTACACCATCAACTACACCCTGAATGTGCAATGGCAGCCGGTGAACACCGTTGCGGTAATGGTCGGCTATACCGGAAACCGCGGCCGCCACTCGGTGATTCCAATTCCAATCAATGAGCCCGGCATCGCAACGCCAACCAATCCGATCTGGGGCGAGACTTCTTCGTATGGCATGGAGGTCATGAACCAGAACAACGAGGTTGGTCCCAACTATGACTATGCTCCGATTGCGGTTGAACCCTGGAACACGTCCGACGCCGGCAATACGGATTTCAGAACGCCGTATGTGGGATTCAGCCCCAATGCCGCGGACTTCAAGACCGTCGGCGTGTCCGCTTATGACGCCCTGGAAGCACACGTGGAAAAGCGACTGGCTCATCACTTCCAGCTTGGCGCCAGTTACACCTGGAGCCATTCACTCGACGAACAGAGCGACATCGGCCTGTTCTTCACGGGCGACAATCCGAATCGCCTGCGCGACTCGTGGGCGTCCTCTGACTTCGATCGCACCCACGTCTTCACCGGAAACTTCCAGGTGGATGTTCCGAACGCGGTCAGAGAGCACAGCTTTGCTTCGTACTTCACAAATGACTGGCACCTGACCGGAATTGGGACTTTGCAAAGCGGCGAGCCATGGTCGCTGTATGAGTTCTACGGCGCTGTCGGCAGCATCAACTTCGGAAACTACCCAACCCTGATGAATCCTGTTCTGGGCATCAAGGACCCGAAGCGTCCGAAGACCGCTTTGACCGGCAACTCAGGGAAGTTCCGCGATGCCAACGGCAACTACATCCCTTACGTCGATCCGAACCAGGTGGCCATCAGCTATTTGCAACCGGGCCAGGATGGCATTCCAATTTCAACCGGGAGCGATCCATCGGATGTCTATGAAACCGCGTTCAATGTCGGTCAGCGCAACATCTTCCGGCAGGCAATGCAGAAGCGCCTTGATCTCTCTGTTCGCAAAGGGTTCAAGATCCACGATAAGGTCAGGTTCGAGTACGAACTGAATGCCTTCAATGTGACAAACACAACCAGCCCTGACATTCCGCAGGATCAGGCGCAGATCCGCCAGAATAATGGATGCTCGGCATCCACGATTGCCGAGGGCTACAACAACTGCAGCACATACCGCAGCTACCTAGGGTATGGCCAGGTTGTGACCTCGAACGATCCCACAGACCAGCAAACAGCCTTGCAGAACCTTGACCAAGTGCCTGTGACTTCTGGTACGGGGAGGGGCGAGTTGCTCCCCCTCAAATTGAACGTCGGTCAAGGTACATGTACTGCGGCTTTGACTGTCACCAACCAGACTTACTGCCCCAACAACGCGGCCAACTTCGGGTCGGTAACGGGAGCTATCGGCGGAAACCGGGCGTTTACGATGGGCTTTCACATCACCTACTAACCCAATCCAATGGCATCGAGCCGATCGGGGGCCTTCGGGCTCCCGATTTGTTTTGAGGCGGAGGGTGGGGAGCGGCCTGAAAGAAATGTCTCCGTTCCAGCTGCGCGAGGGGCTCGTAGACGACGGTCGGAAGGCCTTTGCCAATCGTGCTGATGAAAACCCTGCCAAAAGTTTCATTTGCTGCACTATTTTTGTTGCTCACATGTCTGAACCGGGATTAGAGTGGGTTTTTCCACAGGTCAAATAATTTCTGGGGTGTTCAATGGTTTGTCCCAAGTGCAAGTCGGGGGCCCTGTCCACGGTCCCTGCTGAGATTCGGCTCTATCGCAACGCTCCCCGTACGATGAGTCACCCGCCCATGTCCCCACAGCCCGACGTTCAGATTTGCCTGGACTGCGGATTTTCGGAGTTTATTGTGCCGGAGAAATGGCTCTCGGCGGGATGGCTTCATGCCGGCCGGCCCAAGGCTGCTTCGGCCCCGGTGAGCGTACCGACGCCGATTAACGAAGTCCGTCGCCAGATCGCCTGAGGACAGGGGGCGCCCGATGGCAGCCCCGGCTGCCAGGATGCTCTTTGCAGCACGATTTCCGACGTAAAAAGGCCTCCAGCCGAAGCTGGAGGTCTTTTGGTTTTGAAGCGAAACCAGTTGGGCCCACCCCAGCCGTTATAGAGGAACTTTCTCCAGTGGAGCGATGAATCCGATGCCGGGCACATTCAGCTTATGAAGATCCTTGTCATTGGTGATGAACAGATCGACGCCGAAATGAGCGGCACATGCCAGTTGGATTGCGTCGGCGCTTCGAAGAGGATGGGTCGCGCGCAGAGAGGCATAGCGCCAGGCAACAGAAGGATCGAAGTTGACGATTTGCGCCGTTGAACGGATGGCCCGATCGTATTGTTCGATAAGAGAGGCTTGAGCAAGTTTGGTGGGCTTCACGAGTACTTCCCCGAGCGTCATGGCCGAAGTGACAATCCGATCCCCACGAGCCAGCATTCTCTTTCGGATTTCAAGCGTTCTGCTGCGATTGGGCTCGATGCCTTCGAACATGTATATGAAGATATTTGTGTCAAAGAAAACCTTGCTCATACATCTTCTCTCCGCAGGTTCTCGACGTATTGGTCGGCATGCTCATCGGCCCAGATGTGCTTGCCGGATCCGATCAGCTGAATCAATGGGTCATGCTCCCAATCAACAGGACTAGTTGCATCCTGTTCCCGACACCATTCCTCATACCAGTCGAGAAGGGGATGATACTGCGATGGAACTTCTTCTCGTTTCGGCATGCATTTGTAGCCTCGTCCGCTCTGTCGTTGCGGATCGATCACGTCACCCGGGCGATACAGGCGCAGGGACCCTGCTTTGGTTTCAAATAGCATTGTGTATTTGCCTGTCGATGGCGGCACATTGGCAACAAGGTGCTGTTTCAAGTGCGCATTGACGGAAGCGGGATTTGTACCATTACCAAGCCCAGATTTTTCGAGCTCTTCTCGAATTTCGAGTTTGGAGAAACCCCCCGCTTGCGGATGCAATTGGTGAAGGAAAGCAACAGCAAGCCAAATGCGGTCGGCCAGTCGCAGTTCCGATTGAGCAATGGTCATAACATCCGTCCCTGTTCCAACATAGGTATAATACCATATATTCCTAGGAATGAGCGATGTAATTGAAAAGCCCTCGAGTTTTGTTCTCGAGGGCCTTTCTGTTTGCGCGGAAGGCGCGTACCGCTGGACGCGAAGTCCTAGTACATGCCGTCCATGCCGCCGCCGTGGCCGCCGCCGGCCGGGGCCGCTTTAGGCTCCGGGATCTCGACGACGAGGGCTTCGGTGGTGAGAAGCAGACCAGCGATCGACGCCGCATTCTGCAGGGCAGTGCGGGTAACCTTGGTGGGGTCGATAACACCTGCCTTCACCAGGTCTTCATACTTGCCAGTCGCAGCGTTGTAGCCGAAGTGCTGGTCCTTGGACTCAAGCACCTTGGCAACCACGACCGCACCTTCTTCGCCGGCATTGTCGACGATCTGACGGAGGGGCTCTTCGAGCGAGCGGCGCACAATCTGCGCACCGATCTTTTCGTCGCCTTCGAGCGTCTTGATCAACGCGTCTACCGCCGGAATGGCACGAACCAGGGCAACGCCTCCGCCCGGGACAATGCCTTCCTCGACTGCAGCGCGAGTCGCGTGCAGAGCATCCTCAACGCGAGCCTTCTTCTCCTTCAGCTCGGTCTCAGTGGCTGCGCCAACTTTGATGATGGCAACGCCACCAACGAGCTTGGCAAGCCGCTCCTGCAACTTTTCCTTGTCGTAGTCGGAGGTGGTCTTTTCGATCTGCGAACGGATTTCCTTTACGCGGCCTTCGATGTCGGATGCCTTGCCGGCTCCGTCAACGATGGTGGTGTTGTCCTTGTCGATGGTGATGCGCTTGGCCTTGCCGAGGTCTTCGAGCTTGACGCCTTCGAGCTTGATGCCCAGATCCTCGGTGATGGCCTTGCCACCGGTGAGAATCGCGATATCGCCCAGGATTGCCTTGCGGCGATCGCCGAAGCCGGGAGCCTTGACGGCCGCGACATTCAGGGTGCCACGCAGCTTGTTGACCACGAGGGTTGCGAGAGCTTCGCCCTCAACGTCTTCAGCAATGATCAACAGCGGCTTGCCGCCACGCGCAACCTGCTCAAGGAGGGGAAGCAGATCTTTCATCGCGCTGATCTTCTTTTCGTAGATCAGGATGTAGGGATCGTCGAGGGCCACTTCAAGGCGCTCGGCGTCGGTGACGAAGTAGGGGCTGAGATAGCCACGGTCAAACTGCATGCCGTCGACGGTCTCGAGACCGGTGTGCATCGTCTTCGACTCTTCGATGGTGATGACGCCATCCTTGCCGACGACCTTAACGGCGTGGGCAATGATGTCGCCGATTTCCTGGTCGCCATTGGCCGAGATTGCGCCGACCTGGGCAACGGAGCCTTCGTCAACAGGCTTCGACAGCTTGCCGAGAGCGCCGCCCTCAGTCCACTTGCCGTCCTTGTCGCGGGTGCCGATGATGGCGGTGACTGCCTTGTCAATGCCGCGCTTGAGGGCTGTGGGGTTGGCTCCGGCTGCTACGGTCTTAACGCCTTCGCGGAAGATGGACTGTGCCAATACCGTAGCGGTTGTGGTTCCGTCGCCGGCAACATCCGAGGTTTTGGAGGCGACTTCGCGGACGAGCTGCGCGCCGACGTTTTCCATCGGATCCTTGAGGTCGATTTCCTTGGCTACGGTTACGCCGTCCTTGGTGATGGTGGGCGAACCAAACTTCTTCTCAATTACGACGTTGCGGCCCTTGGGACCGAGCGTCGCCTTCACGGCGTCTGCCAGCGTGTTGACGCCGCGCAAGATCGCCTGACGGGAATCTTCACCGTGCAGAATTTGCTTTGACATTTTTCTTCTCCAGTGATCAGTGAACAGTGTTCAGTGATCAGTTATCAAGGTTCAGTTTTAAGCCTGTGCGCATCTTTAGGGTCAGAATCCATGAGTGGGTGGTCGTCTCTTACCACTGTCCACTGATCACTGACCACTGGTTTCGCTACTTCTTGATGATGCCGAGGACTTCTTCTTCGCGCATGATCAGGAACTCTTCACCGTCGATCTTGATCTCGGTGCCTGAGTATTTGCCGAAGAGAATCTTGTCGCCGGCCTTGACGTCGAGAGGGAATACCTTGCCCTCGTCGTTCGACTTGCCCTTGCCCACGGAGATGACTTCGCCTTCCTGGGGCTTCTCTTTTGCACTGTCGGGGATGATGATGCCCCCGCGGACCGTTTCTCCCTCTTCCACACGACGGACGAGGATACGATCATGTAGGGGGGTGAAGGTGGTGGTAACCGATGTTGTTGCCATTGCTTCGCTTCTCCTCTTCACACGCGGACGAGCAAGACGCCGGCCGCGGACTGGTTTTTGAGTTGTGAATAAAAGCTTCTGGGAAACAGGTCTCCGAGGGGAGGCCGAACTGCGAGATAAGCACTGCTGTAAACCAGGTGCTAGCACTCACTGCTTCCAATTGCTAAAGATAGGAGAAGCTTCTATCTCTTGTCAAGAGTGGGAACGTAAATATCTGAGCATCATAGACTCATATTGCCTACAAGAGATAAGCGAAATGCAGCCATTCAAGCCCTCAATGAGCAGTGAAAGCGAGGAGGGCCACTACTTTTTTCTGGAATTCCAGTTTCTGGGAGTGCGAAGAAAGAGCCACAGAGCCTGCACAGAGGCCTTGAAAAGAACGCGCCACCCGCTGGTTACAATCTCACCCGGCTCCTGCGGGTCGCGCGACCAGTCGAGCGGTTTGCGCCGGAGTCGTCGGACGAGAAACCTAACCAGGTTCAGTCGCTGCGCCGGAAATTCTGTAAACAACAGAAGCCAATATGTGATTGAATTGCGTGCTTCGCTCGCGATTGTGTCGCGGGTCAGCGGAGGATGAAACACGAGCGCTGACGGCAAATAGACGACGTCGTAACCGTCCGAGAGAAGACGAGCGAGTGCGTAGGTTTCCTCGCCGATTTGAAACGGAGCGCCACGGCCCAGGCGCTCGTCAAAAAGTTTGGCTCCTATGCAGGCCTGTTTGCGTAAGGCGATGTTACTGCCCAGACCCATGCCGCCAAAGGTAGCTATTTCGAACCATCGCGGCACCTGATTATTCAGGCTTCTCGGGGTTTCTTCGCCGGGGCTCTTGTCGTTCGACTCGGGTGTGACGACTTTCCCAGTCGAAGCAGCGGTTTTTCGATCGGCGAATGGCTCCATCAGGATGCCGAGCCAATCGGGAGCAGGGATGGCGTCGTCGTCGAGGAAGGCCACAATGTCGGTGTCGCATTCGGCCAATCCGCGGTTGCGTGCGCGACTCAGGCCAGGCACCGGCTCGATGACATAGCGGGCGCCGAATTCGCGTGAGAGGCTCTCGGTATCGTGGTTTCCTGGCGTGTTGTCAACCACCAGAACCTGGTTCGGCATGAGGTCAAGCCGGGCCACTGCGCCGAGGCATTCCCTGAGGTTCGCGGTACGGTTTTTTGTGCAAATGACGACAGAAACGGACAGGGTTCCTTCCTCGCAATGGGAAGTCAAGGTGATTTGTGCGAGGCCACTGGCCGGAGCAATCAATCCACAGACCTCAGGTTCATATTCGTAGCGCGCTTCGCAAAGCCCCGCGGGTACTCTCAAAAGAGGTGAGCGAACACGGGAAGCTTCGCATATCCAATTATCTCAAAGATTGCGAGCAGATCTGAGTAATCTCAGGTTCGCTCGAATGAAGAATCATGGTTTACCCTGCGCAGGATCCGGGCTGCGATCGCATTTGGGACACTGCGGGTCGGAAGCCGTTTATATCAGACCACCAGAGAGGCCAGGACTGCGAACCCCAGGCCCGCGAAGGAGATGATGGTCTCGCAGATTGACCACGACTTCATGGTTTCGGTGACGCTGAGGTTCAGGTATTCCTTTACCAGCCAGAAGCCGCCGTCGTTGACGTGCGAAAAGATGAGGGAACCGGCCCCGGTGGCAATGGCGAGCAGTTCGGGAGAGACACCGGGGGTCTGCAGAGCAATAGGCGCCACGATGCCTGCAGCGGTGGTCATGGCTACGGTTGCCGAGCCGGTAGCAACGCGCATGAGCGCCGCCAGGGTCCAGGCAAGGAGCAGCAGGGGCAGGTGCCGCTGCATGGCGATCTGGATCATGGCGTGGGAAACGCCGCTATCCTGCAGAACGCGACCGAAGCCGCCTCCGGCGCCAACCAACAGAGTGATGGTGGCGGTGGGGGCCAGACATTCATTGCTGAAGCGGAGGATGGTTTCGCGCGAGACTCCGCGCATGATCCCCAGCGTGATGAAGCTGATGAGGACACCGATGAGGAGGGCGATGTCGTCGTTTCCGGCAAGGTGAAGCGCTTCATTGGCGACAGTGCCTTTGGGCGCGAGGGAGTCTGCCCAACTGCCGACGAGCATGAGTGCGACCGGAAGCAGGATGCTGCCGATAGTGAGCCAGAAGCCGGGCAGAGTGCGGTTGGGATTGTGATCGGCGAAGTCATCGGCCATGGGGTTTTCGGCGGGAACCTTGACCCAGGGCGCAATGATTTTTGCGAACAGCGGGCCAGCAAGCGTGGCTGTGGGGATGGCGATGAGCAGCGCGAAGAAGATGGTGCGGCCTACGTCTGCGTGGTAGATGTTAACCGCGAGCAGAGCAGCCGGGTGCGGTGGGACCAGTCCGTGATCAACGGAAAGCGCGGCGATCAGCGGAAGGGCGACACGAATCAGCGGCGTCCCCGTGCGGCGCGAAACCGTGAAGGCGATGGGGATGAGGAGCACGAATCCGACCTCGAAAAATGCAGGCAGACCTACGATGAGGCCGATTACCATCATGGCCCAGGGCAAATGTTTTTCGCCGAAGACACGGATGAGTGTGAGCGCGATGGCATCTGCACCGCCGGACTCAGCCATCATTTTGCCGAGCATGGTGCCGAGAGCGACCACGATGGCGATGTGTCCGAGGGTACCGCCTACGCCCGCTTCGAATGAATGGATTACGCTTGCCATCGGCATTCCGGAAACGATGGCGAGCGCAAGAGAGGCAAGGAGGAGGCTGAGGAATGGGTTGAGTTTGAGAACCGTGACGAGGAGGATGATTCCGATAACGGCGCCCAGCGCGCTGAGCAACAGGAAGATGCTGTGGGGATCGATCATTGGCTGGCCGGTTTCAGAAAAATGACTGCGCGGTTCATTGGAGCCACTCGGTTTTGGCGCGAGGAAGGAAGCGGCCTGCGCGGTTTCCGGTGAGTCCTTGAGAAGTGTACGACAAGACGCCGTTGACCCAGACGCGCTCAATGCCGTGGGCGGGGCGAACCGGGTTGGCAAAGGTAGCGCGGTCCTCGATGGTGTGGGGATTGAAGAGAACGAGGTCTGCCCAGTAATTTTGCTTGATGGCTCCGCGATCGGCGAGACCAAAGCGACGCGCGGGCATTGTGGTCATCTTGTGAATTGCCTGGGGAAGCGAGAACAGTTCTTGTTCGCGGCAGTAGCGGCCCAGGACGCGCGGGAATGCTCCCCAGAGACGGGGATGAGGATGCTGGTCCCAGGGCAATCCGTCCGACCCGATCATGGTGGCGGGATGCGCGAGAATGCGGCGCATGTCGTCTTCGTCAATGCTGTGATAGATGGCGCCGGCTGGCTGAAGGCGCTTTGCTGCGTCGAGTTGGCTGAGGTTCCACTCGGAGGCGATGGCGGCGAGCGTCCTGCCTGCGGTTGCGGGGAAAGGCGTGCTCCAAGTGATTTCGATTTTGACGCGTGGATCGACTTGCTTGAGATCGAGTGTGCTGGAGCCGGCGGCGTAGGGATAGCAATCGCAGCCGATGTGCTGAGAGGTACGGGACTGATCGAGCGCGTCAAGGACTTCGCTGCTGCGACCCCAATTGGCAATGCCAGCACATTTGAGATGTGAGATGACAACAGGGGATTGGCCGGAGCGGCCAATGCGGAAAGCTTCGTCCATCGCGTCGAGGATGGCGTCGGTTTCGGTACGCATGTGGGTAACGTAGATGCTGCGGGCGCCGATGAGGGCGTCGGCGAGCGCGATGACTTCATCGGTAGTGGCGGCGTTGGCTGATGCGTAGGCCAGTCCGGAACTGAGGCCGAGAGCGCCTGCCACAAGGGATGCGGCGAGTTCGACGCGCATGGAATCAATTTCGTCTCTGGTCGCAGTCCGGTCGAGGCGATCCATTTGGTTGTTGCGCAGCGCGGTATGACCGACGAGCGCAGCCACATTGACCGACGGGCGCGCAGCCGCGAGTGCGGAAACATAGTCGGCGAAGGTTGGGTACCGGAAGTATTCGCGTTTTCCCAGCAGATTCATCGGGTCGGGCGGGTCGGCCTTGAGTCTGACCGGCGAAGCGCTGATGCCGCAGTTTCCGACGATGACGGTGGTCACGCCCTGCGAAATTTTGGGCAGCATCGCAGGCGTTTCAACGACGCTGGTGTCGTCGTGGGTGTGTACGTCAATGAAGCCCGGTGCCAGGCAGAGGCCATCGGCTTCGATGACTTGTCCGGCGTTGCAATGGAGCGATGCGCCGATTTCAAGAATGCGGCCGTCGTACACAGCGACATCAAGCAGCTCGGCTTCGTTCCCGCTGCCGTCGTGCACCGTTGCGTTGCGTATGAGTGTGTCGCAATTCAGCATCTTGGCTGACTCAGAATATAGACTATGGTCGCGGGTGCGGGTTCAAGATGCCGTTGCAGAAGGGGTGAGAATCATTCGCGAAAACAATACACAGAGGCAGGCGGAACGGCAGATTGGCTCCTTGAACAAGGGGCTGGGCGCGGTAAACGAGGATTCGACGGCCGAAGATGTGGTTCGACTCGGATGGAATTTGTTGCGCGAGGATTTGAGTCTGCCGTCAGCGGTGCTGTATCGCGATCGGCTGGAGCACAATCTTGCGTGGATGCAGCGCTTCATGGATGCCTACAAGGTTCGGCTGGCGCCGCATGGGAAGACGACGATGGCGCCGTGCCTGTTTCAGATGCAGCTCGACAAGGGCGCATGGGGTATCACGATGGCCAGCGCACAGCAGGCGATGGTGGCGCATGCGCATGGAGTGCGCCGGGTGTTGATGGCCAACCAGCTTGTCGGTCGGCAGAACATGCAGATGGTTGCGGAACTGCTCCGTGATCCGGAGTTCGAATTCTATTGCCTGGTGGATTCGGCGGAGGGCGTCGAGCTGCTGGGACAGTTTTTCTCGGGGCGTGGGTTGCGGCTGAATGTGCTGCTCGAGCTTGGCGTGATGGGAGGACGCTGCGGCGTTCGCGACGACGTGCAACTGGAGCAGGTGCTGACTGCGCTGAACAAATGGAAGAATACGATTCGACTGTGCGGTGTGGAGCTCTATGAAGGCGTGCTGAAAGAGGAACGCGATATTCGCGCGTTTATGCAGCGAGCGTGCGATGTGACGCGGTTGTTGCTGGAGCGCAAAGTATTTGCGCGTACGCCGGCTCTGCTTTCCGGAGCAGGCTCGGCATGGTACGACGTGGTTGCCGAGGAGTTTGCCGCGGCGGGATTCGGCAATGCCGTGGAGATTGTGCTGCGGCCGGGCTGCTATCTGACGCACGACGTGGGCAACTACGAGATGCAGCAGAAACGCATTCTGGCGTCGAATCCAATTGCGCGCGAGATGCGCTCGGGATTGGTGCCGGCACTGCATATCTGGGCTTATATACAGTCAATTCCGGAAGTGCAACTGGCGGTTGTAACCATGGGTCGGCGCGATGCGGCGTTCGATTCCGGACTCCCGACGCCGGCGCTCCATTTTCGGTCCAGTAGCGGTGAGCCCAAGCCGTGTCCGGCGCACTGGGAGACCACGAAGTTGATGGACCAGCACGCCTTCCTGAAGACTGCAGCGGGTGACGATCTGCGCGTGGGAGACATGATCGGGTTCAACATTTCGCATCCGTGCCTGACGTTCGACAAGTGGAGAACGCTGCCGATTCTCGACGAGCACTACAACGTTGTTGCTGTGGTGCAGACGTATTTCTGAAGGTATTCGCGCAGGTTTCGCGCGAATCTAGCTCAGGAGATGGCGCGGAGATTCTGGCGGAGGCCGTTCCAATCGATGCGGGGAGCAAGCCGCTCGATTTCCTCGTGGGTTCGCTGCCAGACGGGGAGAGCGCGGGCGAGCAGGCTGCGCCCTTTGGCGGTGAGGATGAGAATGCGACTGCGGCGGTCGGAGGGATCGGAGGCAATTTTAACCAGGCCTCGACGTTCCAGCGGCTTAAGCGCTGCTGTGAGGGTGGTTCGATCCATCGCCAGCAGGGAAGCGACGGGCCCCATGGGCGGAGGGTCAGGGCGATTGAGCGACATCAGCAAGGAAAACTGCCCGTTGGTCAGGTCGAAGGGGCGCAATTCCTCGTCGAAACGGCGGGCAAGGGCGCGCGCCGCCCGCTGCACATGGAGACAGAGGCATCGGTCCTTGACCATCAGCGTTGTCTCGAAGGGCAGCTTATTTGTACTTGACACGAGGCAAGATTAGTTGATATCAACGTAGTTGTCAAGTATCGAGTCTAAACTGGTCCGGTACGACGTCAACCGAATCCCCTTCGGAGTTCCCCTTATGTCGTTTCTTCGTGATCTCAAGATTGCTGTTCGTTCACTGGGGCGCGTTCGCGCTCTGTGGTTTACTGTGGCGCTCACGCTGGCCCTGGGAATCGGCGCCAACGCCGCCATCTTCAGCGTGGTGCGCGCAGTGCTGCTGCGTCCGCTGGCGAATCGCGATGAGGATCGGCTGCTCTACCTGCGCCAGAGCGCACCAGGCATCGGAGAGACGAATGCGACATTTTCCATTCCCGAGATCAGGGACATCGGCAGCAAATTGAAGACGATTCAGGAACTCGGCACGTTCTCGGAGATTGACTTCACCGTGGTGGGTTTGGGAACGCCGCGCGAGATTCCGGCGGGCGTTGTGGACGGACACTACTTCGAAGTGATGGGTCTAAAGCCGGTACTGGGTCGCCTGCTTGGTCCCAATGACGACGGACAGAACGCTGCGGGCGCGGTGGTACTGACGTATCACTTCTGGAGAACTTCGCTTCACTCCGACCCCAGTGTACTGGGCAAGCAGGTGCGGGTCGAAAGCGCTATGGGAGCGCGTTCGGCGACGATCGTGGGAGTTCTGGAGCCGTCGGTACCGTATCCGGTGGCGACCGAGATCATTGCCAACGTGGTGACCAGTCCGCATCATCTTTCGGCAACGATGGTGACCGGCCGCGAGCATCGCATGACCGAGGTTTTTGGACGGCTGGCTCCAGGGGCGACGGTGGAAGCGGCGCGTGCGGAGTTGCGCACAGTATATGCCGCAATGACGGCGGCTCACCCGGAGGTTTACAAGCCCGAGGATCACTACCAAATCGAAGTGACGCGGATGCACGAACAGATTAATGCCCGCGCGAATGCGATTTTATGGATACTGTTCGCGGCCGCGGGCCTATTGTTTGTGATTGCGAGTTCGAATGTCGCGAACCTTGTGCTGGCGCGAACGGTGCGGCGTGAGTCGGAGTTGGCGGTACGGCTGGCCCTGGGCGCAAGCACGCGTGCAATTCGGCGATCGCTGCTGGCGGAGGGGCTGGTGCTGTGCGGCAGCGGCGCGATTGCAGCGATTCTGCTGGCGATCCCCATGGTGAATGTGCTGGGCCGGTACGCCGCGCGCTTCTCTGTACGCGCGAATGATCTGAAGCTGGACTTCGGCCTGGTGTGGTTTGGAGTTGCACTGGCGCTGGTAGCGGCAGTCTTTCTGGCGTACGTGCCGAGGCTGCCGTCGCCGAATGGGGCGCAGGGGGGCCTGTCTACACGTGGAATGCGGGTGGCGGGCGGAAGCAGCCGCAGGCTCAGGATGTTTGCCGTCACGCAGATCACGGCTTCATTTCTGCTGCTGACAGGAGCGTGCGTGTTAATGAAGACGCTCTTTGTGCTGGAGGAAACGCGTCCGCCCTTCGATTCGGCCAATGTGCTGGCTGTGAATCTGCCGGTGCTGTCGTACGGAAAGACGCCGGCGCAGGTGGAGGAGTTTTATCGTGAAGTACTGCGCCGGGTCGGGGCGCTGCCAGGAGTGGAGAGTGCATCGTCGGGTTTCAGCGCACCGTGGCGTGACGACCAGGGACTGAACATCGCATTCACCTTTGCCGCACAGGGAGCGCGGCGCAATGACGGGCAGGATTACCGCGCCAAATTCCGTTCGGTATCCCCGGGATTCTTTGCGACGTTTGGTGTGCCGATTGTCGCAGGCCGCGATTTCAATGACGGAGACAAAGGAGGCGCCGAGCGCGTTGTGATCATTAGCCAGAGCCTCGCTAATCTTCTCTATCCCGGCGAGAATCCTTTAAACCGCAAGCTGTGGTGGACCGATGGAGTGATGAAGTTTATCGGCATCAGCACGGAACCGCGCCGCATTATCGCGGTGGTGCCGGACTTCGATGATGAGAACATCATTCCTTCGCCGACGATGACGGTGTATCAGCCGATCGAACAGGAGGGTTGGAATGGGCGCCTCTTTGTGCGCGCGAATCACGACCCATATTCGCTGCTGCCCGCGATCAGCCGGACCATTCACGAGATGTCTTCAGACCAGCCAGTGGAGAAGGCGAGCACGCTGGGCGATGTGCGCGCCGAGGTGCTGACTCCGGATAAGTTGAATGCCGTTGTCTTTGGCGGATTCGCCGCAGTGGCGCTGCTGATTTCGGTGGTGGGCGTTGCGGGTGTGCTGGCATTCTCGGTGAGCAGCCGCACGCGTGAGTTTGGAATCCGCATGGCGCTGGGCGCTCAACGGCGCAATATTCTTACCAATGTGCTGGTGGATGGATTGGCGATAGCGGCGATCGGAGTCACGGTCGGACTTGTGCTTGGTTTCGGACTATCGACGATTGCGGGAAGATATGTAACGGAGATCCATCAGCCTGGCGCGCTGGCATTTGTCGCCTCGGCGTTTTCTATTCTGGCCGCGGCGGTGACTGCTTCCGCAGTCCCGGCGGCGCGTGCGGCAAACGTCAACGCGGTTGAGGCGCTAAGGGCGGAATAGAGTCGGCCGGCCGTCGGGCCTGTTGCAGGTCGGCGGCCGGCGATGCGCTCATGGATGATTGGTTGTCTCGCTAAACGGAGTGCGATCGAACTCAAGCGCGAGAGCGGCGAGTTGCTTCAAACAGGAACCAGCTGCGGCGCTGACCCTGGTCAATCCAGTTCTCAAGCAGGCTTGCGGTTGCTACGTCTCCCTCGTCATCGCAGAGGGTGTGGACGGCGCGCATGCTGAGGGTGAGTGCCTTCTCATCCTCACGCAACTCTTCAAGCATATCTTCTGGAGTCACGAAGTCGGCATCATTGTCCGGGATGCGCTGCAGCCGCGCGATGTGGCCAATGGAGCGGATGGTTGCGCCTCCAATCTTGCGGACGCGCTCGGCGATATCGTCGGTCATGGCGAACAACTGGTCTCCATGGTCGTCGAGCAGCAGGTGATAATCGCGGAAGTGCGGCCCGCTCATGTGCCAATGAAAATTCTTGGTCTTGAGGTAGAGGCTGAATACGTCTGCCAGCAGGGCGTTAAGTGCGCCGGTAATTTCTTCAACTGCTTTCGGTTCAATGTCGGAAGGGGTAGTCAGCGGAGCTTTCTGGTGCTCCACAAGTGCTGATCTCGAGGTCATCTTCAAATCTCCTTCTGGTTTTAAGATGTTTGCCGGGGGAGAAGGGTGCAGATGCCTGAACGGCAGTTTTCAACAACCTCGCATCTTAAAGACGCAACGTGACGCTAGGATGAATCGGACGCCCGGTAGCAATCGAGGGGTCTGCGGCTTTGGGGAGGATTGAGATGACGCAGCATTATGACGCGATCATTGTCGGAGCAGGCCAGGCGGGTCCTTCGCTGGCTGTGCGGCTGGCAAAGGCGGGCTGCAAAGTGGCGTTGATCGAGCGGCATCTGCTGGGGGGAACGTGCGTAAATACGGGATGCACCCCGACCAAAGCGCTGGTTGCAAGCGCCCATGCGGCTCACCTGGCGCGACGCGGCGCGGACTTCGGCGTCAATACAGGCCCTGTGAGTGTTGACATGCCGGCGGTAAAGGCGCGCATGGATGCCGTTGTGATGAAGTCGCGGTCGGGACTGGAGAAGTGGCTTGGAAGTACAGCGAACCTAACCGTGATTCGAGGGCAGGCCCAGTTCAGCGGCCGACACACGATGCGCGTGGGCCAGGAGGACTACGAGGCGGAGCAAATCTTTCTTAACGTCGGTGCGCGGCCCATGGTTCCGAAGATGCCGGGTGTCGACGCTGTCCCATTCTTGACCAGTACCAGCATTCTCGCGCTCGATGCGTTGCCGGAGCACCTCGTTGTTGTCGGCGGCGGTTATGTGGGATTGGAATTTGCGCAGATTTTCCGTCGCTTCGGCTGCCAGATCACCCTTGTGGAAAAGGGCGCGAGACTGGCGGGCCACGAGGATGAAGACGCATCCAAGGTTATCCACGAAGTCTTCGCAGGGGAGAGAATCGATATCCGTCTGAATGCGAATTGCATTCATCTTGAGGCGCGCGACCGCGGTGTCTCTGTGGGGCTGAAGTGCGATCTGGGTGCTCCGCATGTTGATGGTTCTCACGTCCTCCTGGCGGTGGGGCGCGTACCGAATACGGACGATCTGAATCTTGCGGCGGCTGGTATCGATGCCGATGAACACGGGTTCATTCGCGTAAATGAGGGATTGCAGACAAATGTTCCAGGCATTTTCGCGCTGGGAGATTGCAATGGACACGGCGCTTTTACGCACACCTCATACAACGATTACGAGATCGTTGCCGACAATCTGCTGTCGGGCGCCACGCGGAAGGTGAGCGATCGGATTCCGGCCTCGGCGGTCTACATTGATCCGCCGCTGGCGCGGGTGGGGATGTCGGAAGCCGAGGTGCGCAAGAGCGAAAAGCCGGCGCTGATGGGGTTCCGGGCAATGACGCGTGTAAGCCGTGCGATTGAAAAGGGGGAGACCGCGGGATTCATCAAGGTGCTGGTGGATGCGCAATCAAAACATATTCTTGGGGCTACGGTATTCGGTGTCGGTGGGGATGAGGCGATCCACTGCATTCTGACCGCGATGTACGCACGTCAGCCGGCGTCGCTGCTGACGCACTCCGTGCATATTCACCCCACGGTAGCGGAGTTAATTCCGACGACGTTTGGGGAGTTGAAGGCGCTGGCATGAGTCTTCCGCGTTTCAAGTGATCGGTAGGAACGTCGGAAGTTTGAGTTGGAAGGTTTATGGCGGAGAGGGGGGGATTCGAACTCCCGGAGCCCGTAAAGGCTCACTCGCTTTCGAGGCGAGCGCAATCGACCACTCTGCCACCTCTCCGCATTGTTTATGACGCCACTCGAGCGAAGCGCTGGGGCCCGGCGGCCGGCGATTCATTGCGAGAAGCGGCGGCAATCTTCGCGGCCGGATTTCGCGGGCTGAGACACTTCCCAGCAGCAAAGTCGCGGCTGCAATGCGATTGCGCATCCTAAGTTTACCGGTCTTGATGCCGCGGTGGCAATTCCACAGGTATCGATGTTTTGATCCAGACTAACAAGGAGGGCCGGATGAGGGCTTTTCAGTGTCGGCGGAAGCATGGCGGAAGCAAATAGGTTTACGCGATTGCCCGCAGCCATCGGCCGCCGCGAAGTGTTACTTTACTCTCTGGCCGGGTTTGTCGCAGCGGGATGGCTCGAAAGGCCGCGAAAACAACAGCCTGCGGGGAATTCGCATTGCACGTTTTGGACGGCGTTTGCTGGGGAGCTGAAATACAGATGATGGAGTTCCACATCTCGCGAAAGGCCCGGGAACGCTACAGGTTCGCGGAGTCGCTTTTTTCCTACAACGGCAACGTGGTTGTTGCCAACGTGGCGGCCTGCCGTGCCTTCGCCCACCAGATGAACCTGGTGCGCCAGTCGGACAAGAATCCCGAGCTGGCGGTGCACGCCGGGCAGTTGTTCGCGATGGGGCTGATCGACGAGGCGAGCCACGTGCTGATGGCGCGGTACCGCGAGCAGTTTGACCCCGAGGTGATGACCTCGGCGTTGGACTGGTTTGCCGGCCGTGTCGGATCGCTCGAACTCGACACCATGCTGCTGACCTTTGTAGAGCACTTTCCCGGACAGAGCGTGATACGTGGCCAAGAGACTCCCCGTCAATGGCTGAACGGCAAGACAGGCAAGACGACGCATCGCGAGGCGGCGCTCGAGGAGTTGCTGCTGCTGTGGTCGGCCAACCGCAATGAGGCATTCAAAAAGTTCGAAGAACTGTTCGAAGACAAGCCTCTGGCCGAGAAGACCGTTTACCGGCAGGTGACGCAGGATCTTCCGCAATATTTTGCGACGCGTCCGCTGATCCCTGTAGAAGGCGCTACGGCAATCAGCCTCTTCGACCTTTTACGTGCGCCGGCGAGCGGTGCGCCTGCATCGCTCAGCGAGCAACTGGCACTGATCCGCAAGCTGTGGCGCCCGCTGCTGGGCGACACCATGGACCGGCTGCTGATGATGGGCGGAGAAGTCCTGCACGAAGAAGAGCTGGCCATCTGGATGCAGTTCAATCCCGACGCAGCGCGCGCCAAGGCTGCGGCTGAAGAAGCCGCACGCCGACGCCGCGAGCAGGGAACGCAGCAATGGCCCTCGATTGTGAGCGAATCGCAGGTGCCTACTTTCGGCGATCCAGCGAACGAGTATGAGAAGTTCAGCCCCGACACGGCGTGGATGCCCAACACCGTGTTGATTGCGAAGAGCACATACGTGTGGCTGGCGCAACTGAGCAAGCAATATGGACGGCACATTCACCGGCTCGATCAGATTCCTGAAGAAGAGCTGGCCACGCTGGCTCATCGCGGCATCAATTCGCTGTGGCTGATCGGCGTGTGGGAGCGCAGCCGCGCTTCGAAGACCATCAAGCAGCTTTGCGGCAATCAAGACGCGGTGGCTTCGGCCTATTCGCTCTTCGATTACAAGATTGCCGAAGACCTGGGCGGGGAACCGGCGTACATTACGCTTCGCGACCGCTGTTATCACAAGGGGATTCGGCTGGCGAGCGACATGGTGCCTAACCACATGGGCATCGATTCGCCGTGGGTGATCGAACACCCGGAGTGGTTCATCTCGCGCAACGAGTCACCATATCCGGCGTACAGCTTCAACGGCCCGGATCTCTCCCACGACAGCCGCGTTGAGATCAAGATCGAAGATCATTATTTCGAGCAGACCGATGCGGCTGTGGTGTTTCGCCGCCGCGACAAGTGGACCGGCGATACGCGCTTCATCTATCACGGCAACGACGGCACGAGCTTTCCTTGGAATGACACAGCCCAACTCGACTACTTGAATGCCGCAGTGCGCGAACAGGTAATCCAGACGATCCTTTATGTAGCGCGGCTGTTTCCGGTGATTCGGTTTGATGCTGCGATGACGCTGGCCAAGCGGCACTTTCATCGGTTGTGGTTTCCGGGGCCGGGATCAAGCGGCGCCATTCCATCGCGCGCCGAGTACAGCATGAGCCAGGCGGAATTCAACCGGCTCATGCCGCATGAATTCTGGCGGGAAGTTGTCGATCGCGTGGCCGCCGAAGTGCCGGGCACGCTCCTGCTCGCCGAGGCCTTCTGGCTGATGGAAGGCTACTTTGTCCGCACGCTGGGCATGCATCGGGTCTATAACAGCGCGTTCATGAACATGCTGCGCGATGAGAAGAATGCCGAGTATCGATCGGTTATCAAGAACACCCTGGAGTTCGATCCGGACATCATGAAGCGTTACGTGAACTTCATGAGCAATCCCGATGAACGAACTGCAATTGATCAGTTCGGCAAGGGTGATAAATGTTTTGGAGTTACGGCCCTGATGGCGACGTTGCCGGGATTGCCCATGTTTGGCCATGGCCAGATCGAGGGCTTCACCGAGAAGTACGGCATGGAGTACCAGCGCCCACGTTACGATGAGACGCCGGATCATTGGCTAGTGGAGCGCCATGAGCGTGAGATCGCTCCGCTGCTGAAGCGCCGCTGGGTCTTCGCGGAGAGCCACAACTTTCTGCTCTACGACTTCTTTGAAGCGTCCGGTTCGGTGGATGAAAATGTCTTCGCGTATTCCAACCGCACTGGCAACGAGCGCGCGCTCATCGTCTACAACAATCGTTACGGCGAGGCGCACGGTACTATCCACAATTCCGCCGCATACGCCGACAAGGGAAATGCGCAACTGCGCCAGCGCCGGATTGGCGATGGGCTTGGATTCGCGGGAGATTCCGGTGCGATTCTCGCCTACCGCGACATGCTGACCGGCCTCGAATACCTGCGTCGCGCCAACGAATTTGCCGAGCGCGGACTGACGTTCCATCTGCATGCTTATCAGTGTCATGTACTGATGGATTGGCACGAAAAGTGGGCCACGGCTGAGTATCCGTGGGACCGGCTGTGCGATCAACTCAACGGGCGCGGCGTGCGCAGCCTTGACGACGCGCTTATCGACATGGAATTGCAGCCCATGTACCAGGCCCTGCGTTCGCTTCTGGATCAGGATACGGTTCGCCTGTTGACGGATCTGGCGGAGCATCCACGTACGACCGCGGGAAACGGTAGCGTGAGCGCCGCGATCGATCGCAAGGCAAATCGCAAGCGGAGCGAGTTGTTTAATGTTGCGTGGAAGCGCTGCGAAGCGTTCGTGCGTATTGCGCAGCAGGCGTGGCAAGCGCGCACAGGTGGGCATGGTGAGATGACGATGCCGGGATTGCTGGGCCCAGCGTTTCGCGAAAGGCTGGGCGCCGCCATGCGACTTCCTGTGGTGGAAGCTTTGTTCCCGCAGCCATGGACGGCGGCCGCGCGGCGCGTGCTGCCCAGCCCGAGTCCGCAGTTGACGGCAACGGCCATGTGGGCGCCGATTATTGCGTGGTGCGCACTGGAGACGCTTGCGGAGTCGATTGATGCGAACAAGCCGGAACATATCGCACTGGAGGCTTTTGACCGCCTGCGGCTGCGTCAGCCGCTGGGTGAATCTTTTAGAGCTCTCGGCTTTGAGGGGGAAGCGGGTTGGCGGGCAGCCGCGCGAATCAAGGTTGAGCTTCTGGCGCAGGCCCAGACAGCCACGCAAACGACGATAGAGAAAGAAAAGACGCCTCCGACTCCAGCGGCGGTCGATTCGAAACCAATTTCGAAACCGAAGTTGGTGCAGGATGAACAGCACTCGACAATATCTGCTGCGCCGGAAATTCCGGAACCCATGGTGTGCGGAATTCCGCGCGAATTGTGGTCCGATCCGGATGTGCGTTGGCTGACCGGTGTGCATGACGCCGGAGAAAGCACATACGTAGTTTGCGAACCGTACGAAGAACTGCTGTGGTGGTTGCAGATGCCGGAGTTGCTGAGCATCGCCGGCCAGGCGTCGCCGAGCAAGTCTGAAGTTCGGGCGCTGAACGCAAAGGTGCACGACGCCTCGGCCGCAGCGGACAGGGCGGGGTATCGCCTGCAGACGATGCTGGGTGTCGATGCGAAGGATGCCGAAGCGCCCGCGACTCCGACGCAGAGAGAGGCTGGAGCCGGCAGGGAAGTGGCGCGGACGGATGGTGATTCAGTATCGGCGGGTCCCGCGGCTAGTTCACTGAAGGGTTCAGAAGAACAGCCGGTCAAGCCGAACAGATAAGGCGGCACAAATATTAATCGAAGGCCAAGCTTAAAGTTATTGACAAACTAAACTGAACCGTTCAGTATAGAGTTTCGCGCCCCAGGAGGTCGCCTGCGTTGATCAGGGTGCAAAACCTCGTAAAGACATTCGGCACATTTACTGCTGTCAATGACGTCTCCTTTGACGTTGCTGCCGGCGAGATATTCGCCTTCCTTGGTCCCAACGGAGCAGGCAAGACGACCACTATCAAAATGCTTACCACGCTGCTGCGCCCCACCAGCGGCACGATTGAGTTGGACGGCCTCGATCCACAGAAGCGGCAGAACGAGGCACGCCAACGCTTCGGCATTGTGTTCCAGGACCCAAGTCTCGACGGCGAACTTACTGCTCTGGAGAACATGGAAATCCACGGCGTGCTGTATCACGTGCCGCACAAGGTCCGGAAGCAGCGCACGGAAGAACTGCTGAACCTGTTCGAATTGTGGGAGCGCCGCAATGACCAGGTGAAGAAGTTCTCCGGCGGGATGAAGCGGCGTCTCGAGATCGCGCGCGGATTTCTGCATACTCCGCGGATTCTTTTCCTCGATGAACCCACGCTCGGGTTGGACCCGCAAAGCCGCAACCAGCTTTGGAATCACGTCAAGAAGGTGAACGAGGCGGAGAGCGTCACAGTCTTTCTCACCACGCACTATATGGATGAGGCGGATCGTGTAGCGCATCGCATCGGCATTATCGACCACGGCAAACTGGTGACCCAGGGCACTCCCAAGGAGATCAAGGAACAAACCGGCGCCGAGTCGTTGGAAGATGCGTTCCTGAAACTAACGGGCTCAACCATTCGCGATGAAAGCGCTGACCCCGCTGCTGCCATGCGGCAGTTCGCAAAGATGTGGACCGGAGGGAGACGATGAGCGCAATCTACATACTCTGGCTTAGGGAATTAAAGCGATACACGCGTTCGCGCGCGCAGATCATTGCTTCGCTGGGCCAGCCGCTGCTGTACCTGCTGGTGCTCGGGTTCGGCCTTGGGCCTGTGTTTAAACGCGCCGGCAATGGCGACTATTTTCAGTTCATTGCGCCGGGCGTAATTGGCATGTCTGTCTTGTTCTCGTCGATCTTTTCGGGCCTTGGCCTGCTTTGGGATCGCCAGTTTGGCTTTCTCAAGGAGACACTGGTCGCCCCGGTGTCGCGCCTCCAGATCATGATCGGCCGCACCCTGGGTGGAGCGACGGTCGCATGCATCCAGGGGCTGCTGGTGATGGTGATTTGTCTGGTCGCCGGGTTTCGGCCCGCGCACCTTTCCGCCATCCCGCTCGCTCTTGGATTCATGGTGCTGATCGCGCTGCTCTTTGCTGCCCTGGGCATGGCGATTGGTTCTGGTTTGCAGGACATGCAGGGTTTTCAGCTGATCATGAACTTCCTGGTACTGCCCATTTACTTTCTCTCCGGAGCGATGTTTCCGCTGAGCGACACAAAGAACGTGTTGAAGTACATTACGCGCGCCGATCCTTTGTCGTACGGCATTGACGGAATGCGGAATGTGCTGGGAGCGTCCAATGCTGCCTTCGATCCGCGCCTCGACTTCATCGTGCTCGTCGTCGTCGGCGCCATCCTGATGGTGTTTGGGGCGTGGCGCTTCTCGAAGATCGAAGCTTAGGGCCTGCTCACATTACTGAGATGGTGGCGCCGCGAGCCAATTTTTACGAGTTCAAGGAGTAAAGAGTGACGCATACCGGGTGTCTGCAAACGACGATCGACGCAGAAGTCGGGAAAATTGGCTCCGGCCCTTCCGGTAGCGGCGAAAAATCGGGCCATACTTCATTCTCGCCCTTGATTGTGGACCAGCCACAGCCATCGGGCTCGGCTTCGTCTGGCTCGATTTTCGCTCGCAACGCCATCCACCCCAGTAGTGTGAACAGGCCCTAGCTATGGCCCGATCGCGCAGCACCGAAGCACACGAAAAGGTCCTCAATGCCGCGCTTGGCCTGTTTGCCGAGCGTGGCATCGAGGCCACCAGCATGGACGCCATTGCACAGGCGTCGGGCGTAAGCAAGGCCACCATTTACAATCACTGGGCGGACAAAGAAGCGCTGCTGCTGGAAGTGATGCTGATGGTGAACGGTCTCGACCGCGAACCGGAAGACGTGGATACCGGCGACCTACAGCGCGACTTGGCAACCGTTCTTACGCGTAAGCCTCCCGACAAATTCGATGACGCGCGCAATCGCATGATGCCGACGCTTATCGCGTATTCCGCCGTGCATCCGGAATTCGGCAAGGCATGGCGGCATCGGGTGATGGAGCCGCCGCGGCAGTGCCTGAAGAGGGTACTAAAGCGCGGCATCTCACGTGGTCTACTGCCTGACAATCTCGATCTCGAAGCAGCTATGGCGCTGCTGCTCGGACCGATGCTTTACGCGCACGTCTTTCACAAAGAGCAGCAGGCCAACAAGCCAGACCTTGGTCCGGTCACGGCTTCGACGTTTTGGCGCGCCTACAGCCAGGTTCGTAAAGAGCACATTGAGAAGGCCGGCATCTCCAAGCCGTCGTCGCGCCAGCGGCAAAAAAAGAAAGCTGAAGACTAAAAGCGACATTTAAAACCCCGCCGGCCGTTCTCCTGCGACTCCGAACGCCCTCTCGAGCGCGATTCCCGCCTGGCACAAAGTCCCCTCATCGAAGAGGCGCCCGATCAGCGTAACGCCGTGGGGCACCCGGCGCGGCGGCGAAAACTTCGGTAGCGGATGCTGCGGATCCGGAGCCCAGTCGCTGCGCGCCTCCGACACCTCGACGAATCCAGCACGCAGGGTGAGCGAAGGGTGCCCGGTGTTATTGGTGATGACCAGCATCTCATCGCGCAGTGACGGCACCAGCAGCAGGTCTACTTGCGAAAATACCCGCGCCATCTCCGCGGCCACCTTGCGCCGCATACGATCGGCTTGCACAAAATCCACCGCCGACAAAAAACGCGACTGGTGGAAAGTGTTCGGCCATGCGTCCGGCACCTGGGCGCGCAGTTCGGCCTCTTTATGCGCGAGGGTCAGCTCCTCGAATGCCGCGGCTCCTTCCGCAAAAAGAATCAAGTTGAGCGAGTCGTAAGGCCAGTCGGGGATTGACACTTCCACAAGCTCCATTCCGAGTTTGCTGATGACATCCAGTGCCGCGCGATCGACATCTGTCGCGGGCGTCTCCTTCATCCAGGCAGGGAAGTAGCCCACGCGCAGACCAGGGACCTTTGCGTTTGCATCGAATGCCAGTGTGCTCGGGGCGCTGGCCACATCTCCCGGGTCCGGCCCGGAGATCGCATTGAGCACCACGATGGCATCTTCCACGTACCGCGCCATCGGCCCCAGCTTGTCGAGCGACCAGCAGAGCGTCATCGCGCCGGTTCGCGCAACACGCCCATACGTCGGCCGCAGCCCGGTGACGCCGCAGCGCATCGAAGGGCTCACGATGCTGCCGCCGGTCTCGCTGCCAACGGCGAATCCAACCAGGCCTGCGGCCGTTGCCGCACCGGGACCGGCACTCGATCCAGATGCACCTTCTTCGGGCAGCCACGGATTCATCGTCCGGCCGCCGAACCAGATGTCGTTCAGCGCCAGCGCGCCCATACTCAGTTTTGCCACCAGCACGGCGCCTGCCGCATTCAGGCGCTCCACGACCACGCTGTCTTTTTTAGGGACACGATCACGATAAGGCTCCGCACCATACGTTGTGGGAATGCCAGCGGTGTCGAGCAGATCCTTTGCGCCCCAGGGAATTCCATGCAGAGGGCCGCGATATTTGCCTATGGCAATTTCGGCGTCGGCCTGACGTGCCTGCTCCAGTGCGTGATCCTTCGTCAGCGTGATCACGCAGCGGAGCGTCGGGTTGAACTTCTCAAGCCTGCCCAAATAAATCTGGGTCAATCGCTCAGACGTAATGACGCGCGACTTGATCCATCGCCCCAGTTGGGGAACGGATGCATAGGCGATGTTCTCCTCGTTATCCGGCAGAGGAACATGCACTCCCGCGCCAATCACGAAATGATTTCCTTTAGTGCCAGCTTCACCTGCCTGCGCGCCGGGCAGCATCGGATTCCAAACCGTCGCCGGCGCCAGCCCTTCTTCGAGTGCCAGCTTGCGCGGGCCGGTGCGGCGTTCATAGAGCGGCGCCATGGCTTCGCGCCAGTTGCTCGCGGCTTGTGCGCGTTCGGCCGGGGACATCTCGATCTGCACCAGCTTTTCTGCTTCGGCGAAAGTTGCGGTTGTCACTTCCGGGCCCACGGGAGGCGCGGTGCCGAAGGCGGTTGGGGCACCGGGGGTCTGCTGATTGGCGGGGGGCGCGGGCGTCTTGGCGCCACTTTGGGAATCCATCGGTAAAGCCGCGCCCAAAACTCCAAGCGCACCGGCGGCGAGGAAATTTCTGCGTGTATGGGTCATTTTTCCTTTGTTCGAACTCTGTGAATTGAGGAATACGTCAAGACTAGAAGCAATATACTCTGCACCCACCTGGGGCTCGCGCGCATGCCCGTACGTCAATCTAAACTTTTGATTCCAGCAAAGATTTGTCCAACTCAGCGCCGCCCCGTAGAATCACTAGGAGCAGCCTGCGGGGCAGGAGGGTCGTTCGTGTCCCGGCCGCTGCCGACTACCGATGAGCGAACAACCATCAGGTTCCACCAACGCCCCGCAGCCGGTTTCTGCTGCGTGGAAGAGAATTGAGACGGCACGCCATCCCCAGCGGCCTTATCCCATGGACTTTATCGAGCGAATCTTTACGGATTTCAGCGAGATTCACGGGGATCGCGCTTTCGGCGACGACGCCGCGATAGCCTGCGGCATGGCACGGCTCGGCGACGGCGAAGTGCTGGTGATCGCCAACCGTAAGGGCGGCTCTACAAAGGAGCGCGTCAAGCGGAACTTCGGCATGCCGCATCCCGAGGGCTATCGCAAGGCGCTCCGCTGCATGAAAATCGCGGAGAAATTCAACCGCCCCGTCATCAGCCTGATCGATCTTCCGGGCGCTTATCCAGGACTCGGCGCAGAAGAGCGCGGCCAGGCCGAAGCGATTGCGCGCAACATCCGCGAGATGGCGCGTCTTCGCGTGCCCACTATTTCGATTATCAGTGGCGAAGGCGGTTCGGGCGGAGCTCTCGCGCTGGCGGTCAGCGACCGTGTGCTCATTCTCGAAAATGCGCTCTACTTTGTCATTACACCGGAGTCGTGCGCGGCCATCATGTGGCGCGACGCTGCCCACAAGCAGCAGGCAGCCGAAGCGATGCGCATCTCTGCTCCCGAAGTTGCCGCGCTCGGCTGTGTAGACGAGATCATCAGCGAACCACCGGGCGGCGCACATACCGACCACCCGGTGGGAGCCGGACTGGTCGGCGCTGCAATCCAGAAGCACCTCGCCGAGTTGAAAGCCATGCCCGTCGATGCTCTTATCGCAGCCCGTCAACGGAAGTTCCGTGATATCGCCCAGTGCTATACAGAAAGTTAGTGCGCGTGCCGCTTCAAGAACCCCTAGAGCACGACAATTGCCGATCTCGAATGTCCGCCGTCTACGCATATGCGCATGTTGATGGGAGATTGCGATGAGTGCGCCCGTGCGCGGCAAGATGCGCGCCTATCTGGAATTCGTGGCCGCGGTGCTCTACTTCTTCGTAGCGCGGTCCTTTGCCCATGGGGCGGCGAATCGTATTGAACACGTTTCGTGGGAACCGCTGATCGAGCAGTTTTTGTTCGCGACGCTTCTTATTGTCGGTTACGCGGCTTTTGGCGCCCTCTTCGACAGGCAAACCGGATCGATTGCTGCGCAGGGACTGCCCCTACGCACCGGATGGACTCGCGAGGCAGGCGTCGGCATGGCTGTTGGCTGGGGCGCAGTCGTGGTCTGCGTTCTCGCCATGGTGGTCATTGGCGGAATTGCGGTCGTCGTCACCATCCAGCCCTCCGCATGGCCGTGGCTGCTTGCGGACGCAGCCTACTTTGCGCTGCTCGCGCTTGGAGAGGAAGTCGCATTTCGCGGTTACGGATTTCAGCGATTCGCGGATGTGGTCGGTTCGTCGGGTGCGGCATTTGGCTTCGCTCTGTTTTATGCCATCGTCCACGCCTTGCAGCCGGGGTCAACGAATGCCAGCATTGCCATCTCCGTGGTGTTCAGCTTTTTGCTTACGACGGCCTATCTACGAACGCGTGCCTTGTGGGTGAGCTGGGGACTCAACTTTGCCTGGAAGGCGTCACAGGCCCTCATTTTCGGACTGGCGGTCAGCGGCGTCAGCAGCCACTCTCCCGTGATTGAGGGAAACCCGATGGGGCCATTCTGGCTTACCGGCGGCGGCTTCGGCCTCGACGCAAGCTGGTTTGCCTGCCTTGTACTACTCGCTGCATTTCCCGTGGTTTACCGCGTGACGCGCGATCTGGATTTTCGCATTAATGCACCGGTCATTGTTCCTGGCGGAATTGCCGTCGATCTCGATGCGGCGGCACGTCGCCAGCATGAGACGGCGATGGGTCCGGCTGCTGAGGCGCAGGCGCCAGCCCTGATCCAGATTCTTCCAGCCGCCGCGCCACCCGCGGCGACCCAGCCCGCATCAGAGTCTCCAGCAGCCGGGCCCGAAGATCATCGCTGAATCCACCCGGCTCACAGGCCCCTTGTTCCAGTTCAAATCTTAGATTTGACCTTTGTGGTTGATTCGAACTACTGTTGGCACAACGCCACCCGGTTCCATGGGAGGACGCCCATGATCAGGCCATTACCCATATTCCCCTCTTCGGCACTTATCTCCCGACATATTGCAGGACTTCGTCGCGCGGGTGCGGCAGGCGTTTGCGCGCTGGCTCTGGCCTTCGGCGGCGTCCTGGCGTCAGCGCAAGCCATCACAATCGACACACACAGCGGAGCCAACAAAGGGGCCGGAGCGACAGGCACGGTAGATCGGCGCTATGCCCAGATCAAACCCACCAATGTTCCTCTTACCCAGTCTGAACTGGATGCAAAAACGCGGAGCGAGCTGATCCGGGTGCTTCAGGCGGAGCAGGGCTTTGCCATGCGCCCGTTTCCGATGGGGCACAAGGGCCTGAAGCTCGAGGCAAACGGCAGGCTGATCCCAGCGGGCGAGTCCTACCTCGATATGGTCACGGAATACGGAATCTGCGCGAAGCCCGGCGACCGGGTGGTGCTCACCGACGTCAAGTTTGACCACAACAAGATCATCTTCGAACTTAATGGCGGCCCCGACCTGAAGCATCGCCTTCTGCGTCACATCCAATTGGGCGGCGGCGGAATGATGAATCCGGTTGTACAAGACGACGGCAACCCCGCCACGGGCGCCCGTCTCACACTGGAATTCAAGGGCCACATTCCCGAACTCACCGGTACTCAGGTCGAGGCGCTTCTGGCGCCTCTTATCTCATTCGGCGTCAAGACCCCCATCGAGGCGTTCACGGATACGCTTCCGGCCAAGCTCAAGAGCGCAATTCTGAGTCACGATGTAATGGTCGGCATGACCACCGACATGGTGCTCTTCGCGTTAGGCCAGCCCGAACGCAAGGTGCGTGAAATCGAAGGACAGATGCCCTTCGAAGAGTGGATCTACGGCGAGCCTCCGAAGCCGGTCGAGTTCGTCCGTATTAATGGGAACCGCGTCATCCGCGTTGAGATCGCCAAGGTCGGCGAGGAGCCCGTTATCTTCACCAAAGATGAAGTCGAGGGCATGATGCGTACAGACGGCTCGCCCCTCGTCGCGTCGGATGCTGCGATCCATACGGTCAAGATGGGCGACGTCCAGCGCGATCCCGACACGCAGGCCCCCGCGCCGCCGCCTACGCTGACGGCACCGGGAGAAAAGCTGCCGGACTACGCGGGGCAGAAACAACCGGGTGCGATGAAGCCTGTCGAATTCCCAAAGCAGAAACCGGATGACTATCCCGACGTGGAAGCTGCCCGGCGGGCTGACCAAGAAAAGGCAGCGGAGGCGGCCGATAAGGCGAAAGATTCACAGCAGGAAGCGCAGCCGGATTCTTCCAAAGCCAAGCCTTCCGACGCAGGTAAAGGCACGCAAAAGCCTGCGAGTGGCCAGGGAAACGATTCATCGCAAACTCCGTCTGCAAATACCTCGACCCCTGTGCTAGCGCCTCCGCCTGCGGATGCGACACAGCCGCACTGAGTCCTGATGTAAACTGGGAGGGAGCGAGTCCGGCTGCCTCCCGCGAACAATTGCAAGCAGGGGTGAGTTCATCGACCGCGCCGTTGAAGCCGCGTGCAGCAGATTCTGCGCGTGTGTGCAGAGACAATCTTCAAAGGAGAAACACCCGACCCATGGCCAAAATTGCCAAAACAGGCGACCGCAAGAAGTCAATGGATACGACGAAGTCTACCGACTGCCCCAAGTGCAGCAAAGCGACGCGCATCGTTAAACGCGTGAAAGACCGCGAGCGCGGCGTTCCTGGCGGAGTTTATATCTCTTGCTCAGTGTGCGACTTCTACGAAAAACTCTAAGTCTTAGCATAGTCTTAGTTGATGGGAACGGCCCGGCAACTTGCCGGGCTGTTCCCATTTTGCGCGACTCCAGGAATCTCGATTGGCAAGGGATGGGAAGTTTCGATCGGCCCACAACTGATGCCTACAGCGCCTCAGCCATCTCTTCCAGAATGGCCCTGGCGGCTTCTGCCGGGTTTGGCGCCTGCGTAATCGGCCGCCCCACCACCAGATAACTGGCGCCCTGCCGCAGTGCCTCTGCGGGACCGGCGACACGTTTCTGGTCACCGATTGCGGCTCCCGCTGGGCGAATTCCGGGGATCACCAGCACGCCTTTGGGGCCGGTAAGCGACCGCAACGCTGCTACCTCTCGCGGCGAGCACACAAAACCGTGCAAGCCTGCTGCGATTCCCATCTTCGCCAGCGTCTCGACTTGTAAAGAAGGGACACAATCCACGCCAACCGCATGCAACTGGTCCGCGTCCATGCTTGTCAGCACCGTCACAGCCAGCAACTCCGGAGGATTTGCTACACCGGCAAGCGCTGCCTTTGCCGCAGCCAGCATGGCCGGGCCGCCGCCAGCGTGTACGGTGAGCATGCGCACACCGAGGCCTGCCGCCGAGCGAACGGCGCCGGCAACCGTGTTGGGAATATCGTGCAGTTTGAGATCAAGAAACACGTGGTGGCCGGACCCGACAATCGGTTCCAAAACGGCGGGTCCGGCCGCCAAGAATAGCTCCAGCCCAACCTTGAACCAAGAGCATGTGCCCTCAAGCTCAGAAACAAGGCGCATGGCCGAACGAGCGTCGGGAACATCGAGCGCGACAATCAGGCGTTGGCGGGCGAGTTCATGACGCTCGGTTTTCACTGATGCGGCGATCTCGGCGGGGACGGCAGCAGTCTCGGAGGGATGCATACCCCAATCGTACCCCGCTTCGATGCGGAGCTATCAGCCTTTCGGCTCGATTTTTCCGCCGGAGAATCCTGGGCACAAACCAATCTCAGGGATGAGCGAAAGTCCCCGAAAGGTGGCACGCGTCACACTGAGAAATCTTCCCCTGTGTCGCATAAGTGCTGCAGTTGTGACAACTATCACTGCCAGCGGAGGGGCAAAGAGCGTCTCCTCGAAGTTGTAATCCCCGCCAGAGTTTTCCGAAGAAGTGGAGAAATCCGCTGTGGGGAAGCCATGTGCGCAAACGCAACTGCTCACGCACGATGGAGGAAGATACGGCCGCATGACCAAAGCCGCACGATTTCTTTCGCTTTTGATTGCCATTGTCGTCGCCACCGCCGAGTGGTTCTTCGGCTCGTTGATGACCGTTCGACGGCGCAGAGCCGTGATGTTCGGCCTCGTGGCGCTGTTTCTGCTCGCCATGTCGCACCGACTCTCGGCGCAGGCGGATTGCCTGGCATGCCACGGCGACAGGACAATGCAGGACGCATCCGGTCACAGCATCGCGGTTGATGGCGACAAGTTCAGCGCCAGCATGCACGGAAGCCTGCAATGCAATAACTGCCATGCCGACATCAGGCAGTATCCGCATCCCGATCACGTTGCCAAGGTCGACTGCAAAACCTGCCACGCGGACGAAGCTGCGAAGCTGACCGGCAGTGTGCACTCGTCTTCAAAGGATCATCCCTGCACGAGTTGCCACGGGAATGCGCATGAGATTTTTGCCAAGACCGACGCGCGCTCCGCCGTATATCCGCTCAACGTTCCCAAGACTTGCGGCCAGTGTCACAGCGATGGGGCCATGGCCAGCAAAAAAGGTCTGGACAGCGTCTATCCGCATTACATGGATTCGATCCATGGCTTCGCGCTTAGCAAAGAAGGACTGCTGGTTGCAGCCAACTGCCAGAGCTGTCACGGATCGCATGGAATTCTGAGTCACAACAATCCAGCCAGCCCGACCTACAAGGCTAACATCCCGAAAACGTGCGGCTCGTGCCATGCCCGGATCAACGACGACTACCAGGGTGGCGCTCATGGCCATGCCGTCGCTTCGGGCAATTTGAAAGCACCGGTATGTACTGATTGCCACACCGCGCATGCGATCCTGCAGCCGACAGAATCCGAATTCCGCATGCAGTCGACGCCGATCTGCGGATCCTGCCACAAAGAGAAACTCTCCACCTATCGCGACACGTTCCATTCACAACTCGGATCGCTCGGCGGATATGTTGAAACGGCGCGCTGCTGGGATTGCCACGGGGCACACGAGATCTACCCCGCTTCGGATCCACGCTCACCGGTTAACAAGGCCAACCTTGTAAAGACCTGCGGCCGCTGCCACAAGGGCGCAAACCTCAGCTTCGTGCAGTACCAGCCGCACGCCAATGCGCATGACCGGCATCTGAATCCGGCCCTCTACTTTGTGCGCCTGTTCATGAATCTGCTGCTGGTCAGCACTCTTACATTCTTCGTGATTCACACCATTCTGTGGCTGATTCGTTCCCGATTCGACCAGGTCAGGAAAAAGTCGGCAAATGGAGGCAAAGATGCCTGATCTTGAACTGGCGCCAATTGAAAGCCAGGCGCAACCACCGGCCACGGGCCGCTTTTTCAACCGTTTCACGCGCGAGCAACGCTACCTTCATCTTGTGCTGTTCAGCACGTTCCTTGGACTCGCTGGAACGGGATTGCCTCTTCGTTTCAGTGAGAGCATCTGGGCGCGCGGCTTGGCCGGCGCTGTCGGCGGTTTCGGAGCCATACTCTTCTTTCACAAGTTCTGTGCTCTGGTACTCACCATCGCATTCCTAATTCACGTGAAAGAGATCTTTACACGCGGCCTCCTGCACCGCGAAAAGGGAATCTTCTGGGGCGCGACGTCGATGGTCGCCAACTGGAAGGATGCGAAAGATATGTTCAAGCATATGCGCTGGATGGTCGGTCTGGGCCCCAAGCCGCAATTCGAGCGCTATGCTTATTGGGAAAAGTTCGACTACTGGGCGGTGTTCTGGGGAATGATCGTGATCGGTTTCTCTGGCTACGCCATGTGGTTCGCGCCGTTCTTCGCGCGTTTCCTGCCAGGCTGGGCACTCAATGCGGCGCTCGTCATTCATAGTGAAGAAGGCTTGCTTGCCATTCTCTTTATCTTTTCGATTCACTTCGTGAATACGCACCTGCGCCCCGACACCTTCCCGATGGATATGGTGATTTTCACGGGCGTCGAGAGCGAAGAGGAATTCAAACATAAGCGCCCGCAGGAATATTCGCGCATGGTACGCGAAGGCAAGCTTGAACAGCGCCTCGGCGTCGCACCTGCTCCGTGGTTCGTCAACGGCTCGCGGATCGTCGGCTTTACCGCGATCTTTATCGGTCTCACTCTGCTGGTGTTGACGCTGACTGCGTATTTCCGGTGAGCAGGAAGTCTCCCGGAATTTCGATTCGTGATCAGGCTGCAGGCTTGAATCAGGGCACGGCTGTGAAGCCATGCCCTGATTCAGACCAATTCTGATCCCCTCACCATCACGCCGAAAGTATTTGCTGTGATGCGTTTCCTATCGCCCTGTGACTCCTGTCACGGCGCGCAAATCGCCTCGGGCGTCTCCTCAATAGCGTGAAAGTTTCCAGCAGAAACCTGCTCTGCACGCTCGCATTCTTGCTGCTGGGCTCGGCCCTCCCCACTCGCGCCCAACACAAGCTGAAAGATGAAGACTGCCTCACCTGCCACGGTGATCCGACACTCTCGACCGATATCAACCGCAAGTCCGTCTCCCTGTTCGTCGACACGAAAAAGCTCAAGCACTCCATTCACGGCTCAATGAAGCTGGCCTGCGTGGATTGCCACAAGGACGTAAAGAGCCTGTCGCACGATACGCCACCCCAAAAGGTTCTCTGCGTCGATTGCCATGCTGATGCGAAAGAGGCCTATGCGCATAGCACCCATGCGAAGATCACGGCTGCGGGAAACACAGCCGCCAACTGCCAGGACTGTCATGGAAATGCCCACCAGGTGCTGGCCGGAGGCGATCCAGATTCTCCGGTGAATCACGCCAACATTCCCTACACTTGTGGACGCTGCCACGGCCAGAAATTCCTAATGGAGTCCAACGGCCAGAGCACACAGCCTTTTCTCTCATACCAGGACAGCGTGCACGGACGAGCTACAGAAAAGGGTTCCACCAAGGCTGCCGTCTGCACCGACTGTCACGGTGCGCACGCGATCAGCCCCGCGAACGACGCTAAGTCGCCGATTTCGAAATTCAACGTCCCGGCGACCTGCGGCAAGTGTCACGCCGAGATCACGCAGACCTTCAATCAAAGCATTCACGGGCAGGCTATCGCGCGCGGCAACAACCTCTCGCCTGTGTGTACGGATTGCCACGGGATCCATTCCATCAAGGCGCATAACGATCCAAATTCGCCCGTGTCGGAGCAGAATCTTTCGCGCGACACTTGCGCCCGCTGCCACGAAGGCGTACGCCTCTCGAGCGAATTCGGCGTCCCGGGCAATCGCGTCTCCACGTACATGGACAGCTATCACGGGCTTGCGGCTGAAGGCGGCTCCCTGGTTGCTGCAAATTGTTCAAGCTGCCACGGCGTCCACAACATTCTGCCTTCGAGCGACCCGCGCTCCACGGTTAACAAGAACAATCTGGATGCCACCTGCGGCAAGTGTCACAAGGGGGCAACACAGAAGTTCACCCTTACACCCGTGCACATGGCCGACGGCGTGCACCCCAAAGACATCGGGTCGGTCATTTCGCGCTGGGTGCGCATCATCTATATCGTTCTTATCCTTGCTGTCATCGGCGCCATGTTCGTACACAACTTCATCATCTGGCGCAGCAAGGCCGCGGCGCGGCGTCACATGCAGAACCCGATGATGCAGCGCATGAGCACCAACCAGCGCTGGCAGCATCTGATTCTTCTCAGCAGCTTCATCATTCTGGTCATTACGGGTTTTGCGCTCAAGTTCCCCGATTCATGGTTTGCCGAACTTCTCGGCATGGGCGAGCATGTGCGCAGTATTGTTCATCGCATTGCAGGAGTGGTGCTGATTGCTGCCGGCTTCTATCACGTCTTCTATCTCTCGATCGCGCGGGAAGGCCGCCGACTGCTGCGCGACATCGCGCCGCGCCCGAAGGATGGCAAAGATGCTCTTGGGGCCATGCTCTACTACCTCGGCCTGAGCAAGAATAAGCCGCAATTCGGTCGCTTCACTTACGGCGAAAAGGCTGAGTATTGGGCGCTCGTCTGGGGCACCGGGCTGATGGGTGTCACCGGCATCATGATGTGGGCCAAGGTGTGGGTCGGCAATCTGCTGGCGCGCTGGTGGGTCGATGTAGCTACCGCCGTGCATTTCTACGAAGCGATCCTGGCCACGCTGGCAATCGTGGTGTGGCACTTCTACCAGGTCTTTTTCGATCCTGATGTTTACCCGATGAATTGGGCGTGGTGGGACGGCAAAATGCCGGTGGAGCACTATCGCGAAGAGCATGCGCTCGATACAGAATCGCTGCGCGGTGCAGACTCGTCCGATGCGTCGCGCGGCGGCGATTCAGGAGTCCCGAAGCACTGAAGAGGTAGCGCTGACATTGTCATGAAATCGACGGTGTCGGATTCGCAGCACGAAGGGCTTTTGCGGTGGCTTTGCACCGTATGAGTTGATGCCGTTTGGCGAGCAGGGAATTAAGACCTCTGTCGAGAGTTGCCGAACGCGAAGCTATCAAGCTTGACTATGGCCTGGCGCAGACACAGGCACAAAACAATTGCCATCATCCACTATGCGCCCATCAAAGAAACCATCGCCGGAGAGCCCGAGCCCATTTTGGCGTTTTGGGGGAGTTCACGCCTGGAGCGTGCACTGGAGACACACAGACCCGTGCTGGCACTTCACGGAAACGGCACAAAGGCACCTTCTCCGCTGAAACCAAATCTGGAATCCGCGTCTGCAATGTTGCGCTGCCCATTTTGCGTCAACGCGGAGAAGCGCATCCCTTCGCGCTTTTCAATCTCTGAGTTTTGTACTCAGCTTCTTGGCGGCAGAAGTGAGTGAACGAAACGTCAGATCACTCCGCTGACGCACTGGGGACCTGGAACTCCAATCCGCGGGAGCGGTTCGTCTGTTCTGTGGCAGCAATATCAATCTGATCGAGCGGAATCTGCTCGTAGTGTTGCTGGTCCAGATCGGTCAGCGTCCTACTGTTCATCAGGTAATTCTGGATAGTCTTTGGAGCGCGGCCGTTCTTGAAAATCACGGTAATCGCTTGTTCCAGCTCCGACGAAGATGTCGACATCCCGGCATACGCGGGCCGTGCCATCCGAGAGTCGGCGACCGGCGTTTGCGAGTAAGTTGGCCCCTGCATCGGTTCTGTCCCCGCATCGTAGCCAGGGTTGGGAGCTGCCTTCGCATAGCCCTGAGATGCGGAACTGTCCGCTCCATATCCTGAGTCCCCAGAATCTCCCCAGTCGTAGAATCCCGGATCGATCACATAAGGATACGAATATAAATATCCCGGGTACGCATAGCCGTACGAGCCGGCGTACCATCCGCGACGCCCCCGGTCGTGATCGGGATCGCGATACTGCCCACGATCGCCATATCCAGGACTGTAAGGGCGACGGTGTTCGGCCGCTCCGCGATAGGGAACTCGCCGGTCCGAACGCATCCCGGCCGTTTGTCGCGCAAAAGGAAGCCGGGCAAAACCGGGGCCAGCAAATCCCCGCCGCGTAATGCCTGGCCGCGCGTATCCGGCAGAGCCAAAATGGGTCGCAGGCCGCGAAATCCCGCGAGTACCTGTAAAACCGGAATGCCCGGCAAATCCCGCATGGCCAGCGAACCCACTGTTTCCAGAGGAGCCACCGTGCCCTGCGAATCCGCCGCGCGTCCCGCCATGCTGCGCATACATTGGCAACGCCAGCGAAACGGCTACCACTGCGGATGCAAGCCACAGCCTCATGCACTTCATTTTACGCCCGAATCGTTTTGCCCGTAGAGGTTCAATGTCAAGCAAGAAGCGAAGCCTGCCAGCATTTTCACCCTCACACCCGCCACTCATCAGCTCGCCAGCTCTTGATCCGTTCCTTGATCTGCTTTCGATCGAGGTTGTGTTCAAGCGCCTGTTTGGCAAGCTCCACCACCTCATCATCGGCGGCAAAGCGCAGCGCGATCAACTGGCTTTCGTTGAGGCGGTAAATCTGCGCGTGCCACTGCTGCGGAGCCAGCGCCTGAAGCCGCAGGCGCTCCTCCAGCCGGATCACGCGGTCCTGCACTTTCAATGGATAGGTGCGCAGCTTGAGAATCGGCACGATCACTGCAAGCGATAAAACCAGGTACCAGCCCGAGGAGAGACTTGATTGCCGGTAGAGGTGGAAACCCGCATACACCAGGTTGAGGAGGTACAGCGCCGGAATGAAAAAGTGGTAGAGGGGGTCAAAACGAGCGTGATTTTTCAGGCTCTGCGTCTTACTCATGCGTGGCCACAATTTCTTTCAGGCCGGAGTTGGCTGTCGCTCTGGAGGGCGTCTCCGCTCTGCCGCCGGCAGCAGCGGCGCTGTGGACCTGGACACTGGCGCTGAGGGGATTCTCAGTGGACAAGCTGGAAGATGTCAATCCTTCAAGATTGTCGGGCGAAAGCTTTGTGAGGTCTTTTGGAATCAGGTGATAGCGCCCCCGAACAACATAGTCCACGAAGAGTCCCCCGGCAAGATAGGGATTTGAAATTGCAATCGGCACCGCATACGCGGTCGTGATCAGCGATTCCGAAATGCTCTTGTTCGACCGACTCATCCTTCGATAGCCCGGAATTTGGGGGATCTCAAAGATTTCCAGGTGAATCTCAGGATGCTTGCGCGCGTAACGCTCGAGCTTATACGTGATCTGCTTGGGCGTCGTCATCCCCGCGTCCGGAAAGAGGCTGCGCCGGAAGGTTCGCGGAAAATATTGGTTGAGAATCACACGCGAAAAATCCGAACAGTTGTTAAACAGCAGCTGAAAATTCGATTCGTTCTTTCTGCTGTTCATGCGTGCAATGAATGCGTCATCCTGTGCTTCCGTCGTATCGAAACGGAAAGCGTACATGCGCCTTTGGTACGACACGCCGATCAGTTCGGTCCAGCCCCCATGCCAGAAGCCGCCCTTCGACACCTTTTCGCCGAGGCCGAGGAGATGAGCCTCGTGATATTCGTTGCGGAACCGATTCACCGTGACCCGATCGACGTGTTCAGGAACCTGCGAAATATCTTCCACTGAATACAGGTAGGGAATCAGCGGAATCGCCACCCAGTCATAATCGTTCAAATCGCTGTAGCGGGAAATGACCGCGCCCATCTCGCCGGGCCGGCACCGGCGCAGTTTGATTGGGGTCTCGGCGCAGATGTGAGCAAAATAGGCTGCTGTGTGCCCGGTTGGGTTGACTGTCCCGAAGAAGCCGTAAGGCTCCTCCATGAGCAATGCCGCCTGTGCGGTACAGTGGGTCGACAACAATAGCTGGAATGCAAGGGCCACGAGGATAAATGCAAATGTGCGTGGAGCGCGCATCGAGGGCATTTTGACTCCTGGTCGGGTTGTTTTCCTCTCAAGTATGTTCGAATCCGGGAACAAATGATGTGACCTGTGTCAGATTGTGATTCTGTCCCAACCGCTCGTAATTCGCGTGCTTTCCTATGTATTGAAGGCAAAATATACACATAAAAGCACAAGCAATAACGGCCCGATCCCTTAGACACCGGTAGCCTTTGAAAGTTGCGAAAGGCATCGTCTGCTGGCGAACCCCTCCCGGCTCTGTTAACGTTCTCCTTCCGAAAAAAGCGAGCGCGATGCGCTCCCGGATTTCGGTCAATCTCCACTGTGTGAGGCTTCTGTGCGCATCTCGCCCCTTCCTGCTTTCGTTTTGCTTTTCTCCTTAGCTGCATCAGCGCAAGTGACTTTGCCGCGCGTTCTATCCAGTCATATGGTTGTGCAGCGTGAATTGCCCGTTCATGTATGGGGTAACGCGGCTCCAGGTGAGCCTGTCACTGTTTCCTTCCGGGGCGAGGCACGCGGAACGGAGACAGATCCGCTCGGCCACTGGAGCATCTATCTCAAGCCGGGGCCGGCCGGCGGACCGTTCCAACTTTCGGTAAAGGGCATTCCCGCCGCGGGGGCCAGTGCTGCTCCTGAGCAGCCCATCACGCTCGAAGATGTTATGGTCGGCGATATCTGGGTCGCCTCCGGTCAATCCAACATGGAGTTTCCTTTGAGTCGCGCCGCCACGGCTGCGCAGGATTTGCCAAACGCGTCAAATCCGCAGATCCGTCTGCTGATGATTCGCAAGCGCAGTTCCGACTACGCCATGCCCGACGCCGATACCGACGGCTGGACGCCGTCCACGCCCGAGACGGCGAAAGATTTCTCTGCCGTCGCCTGGTATTTTGCCCGCGACATCGCATCGCGCCAACACGTCACTGTCGGTGTGATCGACGCCACCTGGGGTGGAACCGTTGGGGAATCGTGGGTACGCCTCACAGCTCTCGGGGAAGATGCGTCGCTTGCACCCATCTTCGTAGCGCGCGGGAAAATGACCGATACCGCTGCCGATGCTGTCGCGGAAGAGAAGGATCAACAGCGCCAGATCGCCGAAGCCAAAGCCACCGGCAAGCCCATTCCGCAGTTTCCATGGCATCCACCGCTCAATAGCTGGGGGCCGGGCCTGCTTTGGAACGGCATGATCGCGTCCCTCACGCCGCTGCCGATCCGCGGAGTGATCTGGTACCAGGGCGAAAGCAACAGCGCACTGGCGCGCGTGCACTCGTATGACCGCATCATGCGCACGCTGATTGAGGACTGGCGTCGCCAATGGGGTGTAGGCGATTTTCCATTTCTCTATGTGCAGATCTCCAACTTCACTTCAACTCCGCTTGAAGACTGGGCTGAGCTGCGCGAACAGCAGGTGCGCACCCTTTCGATGCGCAACACGGCCATGGCAGTCACCATCGATATCGGCAATCCCACCGACGTCCATCCCACTGACAAGCTCGACGTCGGTTTGCGCCTGGCGCGAGCGGCTCGCGCTCTTGCGTACGGAGAGACGGTCGAGTATTCCGGCCCCATGTTCCGCGAGGCTACGGCGGAGGGCGGATCGATTCGCGCTTACTTCGATCACGCTGAGGGCCTCACGGCTAAAGGTGGTGCAGTCGCGGGCATTGAGATCGCCGGCACTGATGGCCACTACGCTCCTGCCATAGCAACAATTGACGGAACGACGGTTGTGGCCTCGAGTCCCAACGTGCCAGTTCCGGTTCGAATCCGCTATGGATGGGCCAACAGCCCTCAATGCAATCTCTTCAACAGTGAAGGTCTTCCCGCGTCGCCCTTCACCTCAGAACGGTAGCGCTCGACTCCCTCGTGCTGAATGAAAAGAGCCGGGCAAACGCAAGAAGACCCGGCTCAAAGCCAGGTCTTCTTGCACACTCAAAGGAACTAACAATCCCACTCTACTCTCATCCCACAATGGGCGGAGCCTGAATCAGCGAGAGGATCGACCCGAATACCTGTTTCAATTCACCGATCGACATTGGCCCCTTGTGGCCGGGAGCGCATTGCAATTCACCTACCGTGGCGTCCTCATCGAACTCGAGAACGTCGCCGTAGAAGTTGACGCTTGCGTTGTTCTGCCGGGTGCCGGTAATGATGATCTTTCGGCCCGGCACCAGGCGTCGGACCACGGGGCTCTCGACTGTGGAAAGGCGGCAGCTCGGAGCCTTCTTGTCGAGTTGTTCCCAGGTCGTGATGGCGCCGTTCTGGAAGTAAATCGTTCCCTGGTTTGCGGGCAGAATTACTTCCGAATTTACGGCAACGGTCGATCCAGCGCCGATGGTGGCAATCGGAGCGCTATCCGGCAAGTCCGCGCTCTGGCCTCCCAAACTCAGCGAGGAACCGAACACAAGTGCGGCAGCAGCAGCCAATACGGACAGGTGGCAAAGAGAACGCATCCCCGTTAACCCCTTTCGGTGCAATAAGCAGCGATTTGGGGTGAATTCTAGCACTCTCGATCTCCTGGAAAAACAAAAATCCGCCCTCGCGACAAGCTGCCTACGTTACCAACCGGTCCCGCGGCGGCCCAAAAGACAGCCAATTCTGCGGTCAAGGGTCCATCTCTGGTGGTCGAGACCGGAATTTCTGTAGACACTCCTTTCGCGTTCCTAAGGCTGGAGCGCGACCTTGCATCGTGGTTCCAAAAGTCACTCCATCGGCCCCGTTTTTGTTGTGCAGCATTCACAATTCTCTGATAGCTTTCTGCGCGGAGGTTTTTCCCATGAAATTTACTCGTAAACACCTGGTAGGCAGCCTTCTCGGTCTGAGCCTCGTCACCGCCGGCATCACTATCGCGCAGGGGCCACCCGAGCGCAATGTCAGCGGCGCTCGCCATCCCAATATCGCCGCCGCACAGCGCCTCACGGATCAGGCCTACAACAAGATCGTCGCTGCGCAGCAGGCCAATGAGTGGGACATGGATGGTCACGCACAGAAGGCCAAGGAACTGCTCGAGCAGGCCAACCGTGAACTGAAAGCCGCCGCCGAAGCCGCCAACCATCACCGCTAAAGCAAAGCCTCATCCATCGCTCCGGAATCCTGATCGGCTGCCGCACTCCAAGCGCAGCCGGTCGAGCACATCTAATCCCTGTTCCGAAATCCCTGTCTTTAGTACACTCATCCCAAGCCTATGCGGACTCGTGCTTTGCTTGCCTCCCTGGTGGTCGCAGTTCCGGCCATGTTGTGCGCTCAAACTGCAACTAAGACTTCCTCAAAAATGACAGCAAAACTTTCTCCCGAACAAGTCGAACGCTCCGCGATCATCATCGACACGCACGCCGATACTCCGCAGCGTTTTGTCGATGAGAACTACGACCTTGGCGATCCGCTCAATGGCGGAAACTGGAATCTCGAATCCGCGGAAAAGGGAAATCTCGGCGCCGAGTTCTTTTCCATCTGGGTCGATCCTGCGGCAAACCAGGGGCACTTTGCCCGGCGCACGCTCATCCTGATTGACGCCGTCAAGCAGCAGGTCGCGAAGCACCAGGACAAGATGATGTTTGTGACCTCACCGGAAGGAATCGAACTCGCGCATCGCGAGCACAAAATCGCCGCGCTCATGGGCATTGAAGGCGGCCACTCCATCGAGGACTCGCTCGCGCTGCTACGCCAGTTCTACGCGCTCGGCGTGCGCTACATGACGCTCACCTGGTCGAACTCCAATGGCTGGGCTGACTCTTCCGGCGACATCAACGACACTTCTGTCCCGCACACGAAGGAAGGCCTCAGCGAATTCGGCAAAGACGTGGTGTACGAGATGAATCGGCTCGGCATGATGGTTGATATATCTCACGTGTCCGATCGCACTTTCTATCGCACGCTCATCATTACGCGCGCCCCGGTCATTGCTTCGCACTCAGCAGCTCGCGCTTTATGTGATGCGCCGCGGAATATGACCGACGACATGCTTCGCGCTGTCGCCAACTCCGGCGGCCCCGGTTCCAAGGGTGGCGTGGTGCAGGTCAATTTTTATTCCGCCTTCATCTCGCAAAAGTATCGCGACGCGCAAAAAGCGCAACAGCCCGAAGTCGACAAGGCCGTGCAGGATCTCAAGGATAGGTACAAAGCGGAAGGGAAGGAAGCGCCGTCCGACGAGATCGAGAAGCTGCAGCGCCAGTTTGCCGATCGCATCCCGCGTCCGCCGCTCTCCGATCTGATCGACCACATCGACCACATCGCCAAGGTTGCCGGCGTCGATCACGTGGGACTGGGGTCGGACTTTGACGGTGTCACGGGCCAGCTTCCCGAGGGCATTGACTCGCCAGGCGACATTCCGAAGATCACGGCGGCGCTGATGCAGCGCGGCTACTCGGCTGAAGACTGCCGCAAGATTCTGGGCGGCAATCTTCTTCGCGTATTCCGCGAGGTTGAAGCGGTAAGCAAGCAGCTGCAGGCCGAAAATCGCCCCCGCATCACCAATAAGCAGCCCTTTGACAAGCCGCAAAAGTAGGGGGCGTTTAATGAGTATTGGCGATGACTGTTTCGATGGGGCGGAATTGATCTAGGTGTTTCATGCTTTTTGCCTAGGAACTACTTACCCGCGCTTGTGCGGTCACTCTTTCCAGAACCCGACGGAGCCTCTGAAAGCATTTGGTCCTTGCCTTCAAAAGGCGGATTCAGGCTTCGGGCGCCGTTTTTTGCGGCGGATGCACTCGTGGCATTCTGGCTTTGTGTTTTCCGGGCAGCAGGCTTCTTTCGCGAACCTTTTGCATGGCTGTGATGCGATGTCTTTGCACTCTGCGTCTGCTGAGCTTCCGGCACAATCAGAGGGTCGCGCCGTTCGGTGGCGTGTGAGGATAGGGAGGCAACAAAGAGAACCAAGGCAGTCGCTACGGCAAGATAAAAGCAAATTCGTGATTTCATCAATAACTCCCCGGAAAGACCTGCTATGTGGGCCCGGTGACGAGGGGCTGAACGTTTATAGGCCCCTGCTATTTAGTGTTAGTACACGGGACACGCCGGGCCAGCGTAAATACAACCTGCGCAGTTCCCATTCACACAAAAGTGGAATAGTGCATAAATGGCTTGGTTACAGGCTCTTGGTCCAAGAAAGCTAAATGCCGGAACAGGTGGTTTCCTGATCCGGCGTTACTCCGCGCGTCAAGACCCATGAGTCTATTTGTTCAATGTGGTGGATGTGGATGTCTTGATTTTCGAAGTCTTATTGTTGCCTGGACGGTAGCGAGTGGTCATATCTTCGGGATCCTTGTACTCGACAACCTCATGGGGCGCGCTGAGATTGGAGGCAGCCTGCTTGTCCTTCGCTTCGTACAGCGAATTGTTGCCCGCGCTTTTGGTGTCCTTATACATCGGATTCGTCGATGCGTTTTGCATCTGGCCTCCCCTGGCTTTGTCTGCCTGCGTGGGAGCGGCAGGCGATTCTGGGGCGTGCGCGGAACCCAGCGACGTCTCCGCTACTATCAGTACCGGTTCATGCTGGCGGCGCCCAGTCGCCAGGCCACTAGAGGCGGATTTGGGGTGGGTGGTTTGCGCATTCCCGTACGTGACTTCAGACACTGATGGCGAGCTAGACTCGCGGTCCACCGATTGGCCTGCGGATGTCGGCTTCGCAGGTTTCTTGGGCGTCTGCGCAGCGGCAATTGTAGCCAGCAGCACCAGAATCGCTACCCCGTGGAAGAATATGCGTGCTTTCATTGAAGACCTCCCTGTCGGTTTACTCTCTTCGAGGCTGCAGCGGGAGGGAACCAGGGATTCAAAAAACCGGCCACAGGACCTCTGTTGATCGCAACAGTACACGCCCTGCGAAGCACCACCGTAAATACAACTTCGGCCCGTCGGCTACAACCTAGGTAGCAATTTCCTCGGTGAGTCCATTCTGTTCCCCTGCCGGGCAACCTGTGTGCAGTGCAGAGATGTATCCAGGATGAGAAGAGAAGCCAAAGCCTAGGGCTTCGGCGCAGGCTTATGATCCGGGTGCGGACGGGGATTTTAGAGGAAGGAAACTTCCACGAGATTAGTCCAGAAGAATGCCGGTCGCGGTCCGTCAAAGTTTGCTGGTGGGGAGGGACTCAGCCTAAAGTTCAAGGACGTTGTCTTCGATGGCAAGGCGAACGTTGCCGTCGGACTTGGCAAGGCGACGGACAGCTTCGGGTTTATCGACCTTGGCCTTGAGCATGACCAGCGCAACAGGGACGCTGCGGCCAGCGCTCTTGATGGTCTGTACTGCAGTTTCGCGGTCGATTTGGCAGGCGCTCATCAGGATCCGAATGCCGCGTTCGACCAGCTTTGAGTTTTGCATGTGCACGTTGACCATCAGGTTTTCGTACACGTAGCCGAGCCGCGTCATCGCGCCGGTCGTAATCATGTTGAGGATCATTTTTTGAGCGCTGGCAGCCTTCATGCGAGTTGAGCCGGAAATCACTTCGGCGCCGACTTCCGCGACGATTGCAATATCAGCGACCTCAGCCACCGGAGTCCCCTGATTGCAAGTAACCGCGGCGGTATATGCACCGCGCGCCCGTGCATAAGCTGTGGCGGCGACCACATAGGGCGTGCGGCCAGAAGCGGAGAGGCCTATCACGACGTCCTTACGAGTTGGACGGCGGCGTGCGATGTCGCGCTGGCCCAGTTCCTCGGAGTCCTCGTTGACCTCGACGGCAGAGGCCAAGGCTTTGGGGCCCCCGGCCATGATGTACTGCACCTGTCCGGGAGCCGTAGAGTACGTGGGGGGACATTCAGAGGCATCCAGGGCGGCAATGCGGCCGCTCGAGCCGGCGCCGATATAGATCAGGCGGCCGCCGTCGCGCAAACTGCGAGCCACGTGATCGATGACCTCTGCAATTTCAGGTAGGGCTTTCTTGACAGCTCCGGCGATCTTGCCGTCTTCATGATTGATAATGCGGGCTATCTCCAGCGCCGATTTGGTGTCAAAGCCTTGAGATGCTTCATTTTGGCTTTCGGTGGTCAGGTGCTGGAGGAGGGAAGCCGCATCCGTCTTGGTTTCCTCTTTCCCGTGAGCGCCGGCGCCTTCATGCGTCGTCGTACTGGTTAACATCAAAGTCTGTCCCCAGCTTCTATTGTATCTGCAATCCGGGCAACTCCGGTCACAATTCTGAGCGATAAAGGCATGACTTTAATGTCATTGAATCGCACAAATCAGTGAGCTTGGGCGCCAGACAATGCCAGACGTACGGCGTCATGGAAGGACGGACGCACGTCTTTGATCAATTGGCACCGACGGTCGGGCCATGTGCGGTTGGTAAGCAAAACGGCGCCGACGGAGGCATCTAGGTCGATCCAGAGGGAGCAGCCGCTGAATCCCAGGTGGCCGATCGAATGACTGGAGAAGTATGCCCCGGCCGAAGACACTGGCGAGGGCGTATCCCAGCCGAGCGCGCGAGAGGTTCCTTCAGGACCTTGGCGTTCTGCGAAGCATTCTACGGTTTCGCGATCGAATAACGGTCGACGGCCTTCCCGGTCGGCTGGGCTGAAGGGCAGCAGAATCTCAACGGCGAAGCGAAGCAGGTCACTCACATTGGAGAAAAGGCCGGCGTGGCCGGCTGCGCCATTTAGAACCCATGCATTCTCGTCCTGCACTTCGCCCTGGATGACCCGATGTCGGAAAGTGTTGTCGATTTCGGTTGGCGGGATCAGGGCTCGCTGTTCGCTCGGGGGAGAGAATCGTGTCGCGGTAAGGCCGAGCGGCTCGAAAATCTCACTCTGTGACCAGACAGCCAAGTTCTCTTCCGTCAGGACTTCCAGCGCCTTACCCAGCAGGATGAAGCCGGGATCGGAGTACTCGCTGCGCTCACCGGGTGTGGCCTCAATAGGCAACCCAAGGCATGCGCGATAAAGCGCGGCTGGGGTGACGACCGTGCGAAAGAACTCGACGTAACCGGGCAGGCCCGAGTTATGTGCCAGCAGGTGATGAAGCGTGACCAGACGTGCGAGTTTTGCGCTGTCTCGGCCAACAACGAAGCCGGGAAGCAGTTCGCCCAGTGGAGTGTCCAATTCAAGCAGCCCTCGCTGGTAGAGCAGCATGGCTGCCGCAGTCGTCGAAACCACCTTGGTGATGCTGGCTACGTCAAAGTCAGTGTGCGGCTCGACCGACGGAGAATCGGATTCGTAAGTGAAGCGTCCCAGAGCATCTTGAAGAACGATTTGGCGGCCGGCGATCACTCCGAATGCGCAGCCCGGAAATGCGTGCGCAGCAATGGCATCGTGAAGTACTTTGTAAACGCCTGCAAAACGCTCGAATTGCTCAGGCATATCGGCGACACTCGAATGAGAATGTGTACTTTCGACGTTCATGTTTCGCATCTCCAATGCTCACGAATTTAGCGTACTCTGAAAAAGGGCTCATGGAAAAAAGATTGGGCGGCTATCTTTGCAGCGAAACGGTCCGTCTATCTCTAATAAGAGCACTGGGAGGAGTAAATGCGTCTCGGCAGCAAGAGATTGACAGCGACGCTTTTATCGGCCGCGGCTATGCAGTGTGGTTTGCTGAGAGCGATGATGGCTCAAACGCCATCGTCCTCCGACCTTGCGCAATCGGCCGCGTCTCAATCCCCAGTAGCAGCTCTTTCCGCGGCAGCTTCTGCAAACTCCGAAGCGACAACCGCACCCAAGAAGACCTACATGGTTCCGGCCGGAACCAAAGTCTTGCTCCAACTGCGCAGCTCGTTGAATTCGAAAAGCGCCCGACCAGGCGATGGTGTTTACCTGGCCTCTGCATTTCCGGTAGTTGTGGGGAACCGGGTGATGATTCCGGCTGGAGTCTTTGTACAGGGGGTGGTTGACCGCGTATCACGCGCAGGGCATGTGAGGGGCCAGGCACAGCTCGACATGCACTTTACCTCGATCATCTTTCCCAACGGCACAGTGGTTGAAATTCCCGGAGTCGTCAGCGGCCTGCCGGGCGCTAGCAAGCAAAAGGTGAAAGACGGCGAAGGTACGATCGAACAGGACACGGACAAAACCCGCAACGCCGGCAAGACCGCCGAAATTGCGTTACCGACGGGCGCTACTGTGGGCTCAATCGCCGGTCTCGGCGGCGGCCACCCGCTTGCAGGCAGCTTCGGAGGCCTTGGTGCGGGACTTGCAGCCGTCGGCCTTGTTTCGCTTTTTACCCGCGGAGCGGACGTGAATATCGAGGCAGGGACGCAAGTGGAGATGGTGCTGCAGAGGCCGCTAATTCTGGAAGAAGAGAATTTGGCCGAAGGAACTGCACCGGGGGCGGCACCGTCAATGGTCCCTTCGCCGGGCCAGCCGCGGCCTATGCAAAAGCCGGGTCATCCGCAGCTTATTTGTCCTCCCGGCGGTCTGGGTTGCAGTTAGGCTCCATGGCATTTAATAATTCGAGCTAGAGATGTCGACAAACATTCAAGGACCCACAGTTACTGATCTTTCTTCCCCAGCTGCAACGCCCCAACCGGCGGTGCAACCGGTAGCCGCGTCGCAAAACACGGGCCTGGGCCTCGGCCTGTGGATTCGCGATCTGCTGATCGCGACAGGCGTTTCGGTTTTGATTATCCTGTTCCTCTACCAGCCGGTGCGGGTCGAAGGCACCAGCATGCTTCCGCGGCTCGAGGATCGTGACCGGCTCTTCATCAACAAGTTCGTCTACCATATTTCGTCAATCGAACGGGGCGACGTGGTTGTGTTCCATTATCCGCGCGATCCGGCGAAAAGCTACATCAAGCGCGTGATTGCGCTACCCGGTGACCGGCTTCGCATCGATCACGGACAAGTATGGGTGAATGGCAAAGCGCTCGCCGAGAAGTACGTGCCCCTGATGTACCGCGACACGCGCTCCTACGCAGCGACCATCATTCCCGACGATTGCTATTTCGTGATGGGGGATCACCGCTCAATCTCATCCGACAGCAGGGAATTCGGATTTGTCGAACGCGACCTGATTTACGGAAAGGCCGAATTCATCTACTGGCCCGCGAAGGATGTGGGCGAAGTGAAATAACGTCGTGTTTTCCACGCGCTGCGCTGCGCGGCGAAACCTGCTAAAATCGATTGAATCCACTCCTCGGAGAGGCGATGCAGGCGATCCTTGCGCTCGAAGACGGGCGCGTCTTCCGCGGCGAGGGCTATGGACACCCGGGCGAATGCCTGGGAGAAGTAGTCTTCAACACTTCCCTAACCGGCTATCAGGAAATCGCTACCGATCCCTCCTATGCTGGTCAAATTGTCGTTCTCACCAATCCCCAGATCGGCAACTACGGAACCAACCAGGCTGACAACGAGTCCGCCCGGCCCTATATCGAGGGTCTGATCGTGCGCGAGTTCTCCGCGATTAGCTCGAACTGGCGCTCCGAGCAGGTGACCGACGAGTATATGGAGCGCTACTCTGTGCCGGTGCTGGCGGAGATAGACACGCGCGCGCTGGTTCGGCATCTCCGCACCCATGGCGTCATGCGCGGGGTGATTTCGACGGAAACGTCGGACGTCGATGCTCTCATCCGAAAGGCCAGAAACATACGCAAGATGGATGGGACTGACCTCGCTAAGGTGGTTTCAACAAAGAATTCCTACACGTTCGACGAGACGGACCCACGCTACCAGGGCGATGATCCGCTGCTTCCGTCGGCCGTCGACAAGCCATCGCTCCACGTCGTCGCGTACGACTTCGGCATCAAGCAGAACATCCTGCGCATGCTCGCGCGCGAGGGTTGCCATGTGACGGTGGTTCCGGCACAGACGACGGCGGACGAAGTGATGGGGTTGAAGCCGGACGGGGTGTTTCTCTCGAACGGGCCAGGCGATCCCGAGCCGGTGGATTACGCAGTGCAGTCCATTCGCGGCATGATCGGCCGCGTGCCGGTCTTCGGCATCTGCCTCGGACACCAGCTCTGCGGACTGGCGCTGGGCGGCAAAACCTACAAGCTGAAGTTCGGACATCACGGCGGCAACCATCCGGTGCGCAACAACACGACGGGAAAAGTCGAGATCACCGCGCACAATCACAACTTCGCCGTCGATCCCGACTCCATCAATGCCAACGACATTGAACTGACGCACGTGGACCTGAACGACAACACGCTCGAAGGACTGCGGCATAAGACGCTGCCGCTCTTCAGCGTGCAGTATCACCCCGAGGCCGCACCGGGACCGCACGATTCGCATTACCTGTTCCGCGCCTTCCGCAACATGATGGAGGAGTGGAAGGGATGAAGCGAAGGGCGATTTCATTAGCAATTTCGTCAAGACCAGCGGGGCCGTGGCTCCGCTGTTTTTTGGGCACGGCTTTATTGATGCTCATGGGTCTGCCTGCTGCACAAAACGTCGCGGCGCAAGTCGATATTCCGGGGCCTGAGCGGCTTGGGCATGTCGAGGGCTATGTCGTGAATCCGGGAGGGCACCCTGCGGTGGATGTAAGGGTCACTCTTTCGCGCGATGGGAAAGTCGCATTTCAGACGCAGACCGATCAACGCGGATGGTTCCGGTTCGAGCACGTAAAGAGGCAATACACCTTTCAGGTGGCGCGCACAAAGTATGCGCCCGCAATGCGCGACATTGTCGTCACTGATGAAGTGGTAACAGCTCTCGAACGAAAGAAGCTGTACGTGATTCTTGGGCCCGGCGCCTGCCAGGATGCATGTTCATTGGTGCTAACGAGCAAACGTGATTTTGATAGGAAAATTCGCAAACGAAACAGACATTAAGTCAGGGAAGCGAAAAAGAGAATGCCACGCAGAAATGACATTCAGAAGATTCTCGTGATCGGCTCGGGGCCGATCGTGATTGGGCAGTCGGCGGAGTTTGATTACTCCGGTACGCAGGCCTGCAAGGCCCTCAGGCAGGAGGGCTACGAGGTCGTGCTGGTGAATTCGAACCCGGCCACCATCATGACCGATCCCGAACTCGCCAATCGCACTTACATTGAACCGCTGACACGCGATTATGTCGAAGAGATCATTCGCATTGAGGCAGCGATGCTCGGCGAAGGCTCCGGAAAATTTGCGCTGCTTCCCACAGTGGGCGGACAAACTGCCCTGAACCTTGCCGTCGATCTGGCCGACGCCGGCATTCTCGATCGCTACAACGTCGAACTGATCGGCGCGAAACTCGAAGCCATCAAGAAGGCCGAAGACCGTTTGCTCTTTAAAGACGCCATGCTGCGCATCGGGCTCGAAGTTTCAAAGTCCGCACTGGTCAACAACCTTCGCGACGGTCTTGACTTCGCCAGCAAGATCGGCTTTCCCGTTCTCATTCGCCCAAGTTTCACACTCGGCGGCTCGGGTGGCGGCATCGGCTACAACCGCGAAGAGCTGATGGAGATCCTCGCGCGCGGGCTCGATCTTTCTCCAGTGCATGAATGCCTCATCGAGGAAAGCGTGCTCGGCTGGAAGGAATACGAGCTCGAGGTGATGCGCGACCTCGCCGACAACGTCATCATTATCTGCTCCATCGAGAACTTTGATCCGATGGGCGTGCACACGGGCGACTCCATTACCGTAGCCCCTGCGCAGACACTCACCGACCGCGAATATCAGAAAATGCGCGACGCGGCCATTGCCGTAATGCGCGAGATCGGCGTAGAGACGGGCGGGTCCAACGTGCAGTTCGCGGTCAATCCCGCCAACGGGCGCATGACAGTGATTGAGATGAATCCGCGCGTCTCGCGTTCGTCCGCGCTGGCGTCGAAAGCTACGGGCTTTCCGATTGCGAAGATCGCAGCGAAGCTCGCAGTCGGTTATACGCTCGATGAAATTCCCAACGACATTACCCGGAAGACCCCCGCGTGTTTCGAGCCGACCATCGATTATGTTGTCGTCAAGATTCCCAAGTGGCAGTTTGAAAAGTTTCCCGGAGCGGATGACACGCTGGGCCCGCAGATGAAGTCTGTCGGCGAAGTCATGGCGATGGGCCGCACCTTCAAGGAAGCGCTGATGAAGGCCTGGCGCGCGCTTGAGACAGGGAAGAAAACTGGCACCGAAGTGCTCGAACCGCGCCGCCTGACACAGATGCTCGTTACGCCGCGGCCCGAGCGGCTTGGCTACATCCGCTTCGCCTTTGAACGCGGCATGAGCGTGCGCGAGGTTGCACGGCTTACCGGAATGGATCCCTGGTTCCTGCATCAAATTCGCGAAGTGACGCTGGCGCAGCAATCTCTTCAGGAAATCCCGCCCGACAAAATCAGCACCGAGCAAATGTTGAAGTTGAAGCGCTATGGCTTGAGCGACGAGCGAATCGCCACAGAGTGGAAGCTCGAAGGCCACGATGGCATCAAACAGGTGAGGGAACTGCGCGAGGGCAAGGGGATTCGTCCCGTCTTCAAGCTGGTCGACACCTGCGCTGCCGAATTCGAATCGATGACGCCCTATCTCTACTCGACCTATGACGAAGAGGACGAGGCGCCGCCGACGGACAAGCCGAAGATCATCATCCTTGGCTCGGGGCCGAACCGCATCGGGCAGGGCATCGAGTTTGATTACTGTTGTTGCCATGCGGCCTTCGCGCTGAAGGATGATGGCTACGAAACCATCATGGTGAACTGCAATCCCGAGACGGTCTCTACCGATTACGACACCAGCGATCGTCTTTACTTCGAGCCGCTGGTTCTCGAGGACGTTCTAGCCGTCTACAACCACGAGGCACAGTCGGGCGCGAAGATCGGCATGATCGTGCAGTTCGGCGGACAGACTCCGTTGAATCTCTCGCAGCGGCTGCTGGCCGCGGGTGTGCCGATCATTGGCACCTCGCCCGCGTCCATCGATCTGGCTGAGGACCGGAAGCAATTTGGCAAGCTGCTCGAAGACTTGAATATTCCGCAGCCCGCAGGCGGTACTGCAATCAGCGTTGACCAGGCACTCGCCGTCGCCGAACGCATCGGTTATCCGGTGCTGGTACGGCCGAGCTACGTGCTTGGCGGCCGCGCGATGGTGATTGCGTACGACGCGCAGGCTGTGGCCGAATACATGAAGCAGGCGGTGGAGTACTCGCAGGATCGGCCCGTGCTGGTGGATCACTTTCTGGAGAACGCCGTCGAGGTGGATGTCGACGCGCTGTGCGACTCTCAGGACGTGATCGTCGCGGGAATCATGCAACATATCGAAGAAGCCGGAATTCACTCCGGCGACTCGTCGTGTGTACTTCCAGCGGTCAGCATTCGCGAGGAGACGCTGGAGACCATTCGCCAGTACACGCGCCAGCTCGCGCTCGCGCTCAAAGTGGTGGGGTTGGTGAATCTGCAATTCGCAATCCAGCGCGGCGCCGACGGAAACGATCATGTCTACGTGATCGAGGTCAACCCGCGGGCTTCGCGCACGGTGCCGTACGTTTCAAAGGCGACAGGAATTCCGCTCGCGAAGATTGGTGCCCGCCTGATGACCGGGCGGAAACTACGCGAGTTGCTGCCGGAGCAACTAGCTTCGGGCAAGGATCTCGAAACCGGAACTCACTTCTATGTGAAGTCGCCGGTTTTCCCGTGGTCGAAATTCGCCGGCGTTGACACCGTGCTGGGGCCAGAGATGAAGTCGACCGGCGAAGTGATGGGCGTCGCGGCGACGTTCGGCGAAGCGTTTGCGAAGGCGCAGCTTTCTGCCGGGCAGGTCCTTCCAGCGCGCGGCACTGTCTTCTTCACCGTCAACGATCACGACAAGCCTGCAGCGATCGAACTGGCCCGGCGATTCGCGCACCTCGGCTTCCACATGGTCGCCACCGAGGGCACGGCCAGCGTGCTCGAGCGCGCAGGATTGAGCGTGGAGCGCGTATTCAAGGTGAAAGAGGGCCGGCCGAATGTCGTCGACCTTATCAAGGGCGATCGCATTCAGCTCATCATCAACACGCCGAGCGGGCAGGACACCTTCTTCGACGAGAAGGCCATCCGCCGGGCAGCCGTGCTGGCGCGAGTTCCCACAATTACCACCATTGCTGCGGCGCAAGCGGCGGTGGAAGGCATCGCCGCGATGCAAGAGCACAATATCACCGTTTACGCTCTGCAAACCCTGCACGCCTTGAAGGCTGATTGAAGTGAGAAGGGAACTCACTTGCCTCCTCTAGAATAGAAGTCATGCTGATCGAAGGCGTTTTTGCAGCCGTTACCACACCGTTTTATCCCGACGAGCGGGTTTACTTCCGCAAACTAGAAGCCAATGTTGCCCGCTATTCGCGGAGCCAGCTTGCGGGAATGGTGGTGCTTGGATCCACGGGCGAGGCACCGGCACTGGATGATGCCGAGTCTCGCGACGTGCTGCGTACGGCGGCGGAAGCGGCAGCGCCGGAGAAGGTGCTGATTGCCGGTGTGAATCGCGAAAGCCTGCATGCAGTCATCGATCTGGCAGAGGCTGCGGCGCAGTTTCAATACGACGCAGTGCTGGTGCGGACACCTACCTACTACTCGACGCAGATGACGCCATCGGTAGTCGCCAATTATTTTCGGGCAGTTGCAGACCGCTCGCCGCTGCCGGTGGTGCTCTACAACATTCCGCGCTGCGTGCCGTACCAGATCCCGGTGGAGATGGTGGCCGAACTTGCGCATCACCCCAACATCATCGCCATCAAGGATTCGAGCGGTAGCCTCGATCGCATCAAGGGAATTGTCGAAGCCACGCGCCGGGTGGCAAAGCGCACTGTAACGGTCACCCCGGTCTTTGAGGCCGTGACAGCCCGCATGCTGAATGCCGTTTCAACACTCTCGGCTACATTTGTGTCGGCGACCGATCTGGCCGGCGGGCCTGCACTTGCCGTGGCCCCACCCGCAGCGCCGTTGAAGACACGGACCAGGGAAGTTGGGTTCCAGGTGCTCACCGGCTCAGCCGCAAACATCCTGCCGTCGCTCGAGGCGGGCGCTTCCGGCGCCATTCTCGGATTCGCTGCCTGCGCACCCGAGGCCTGCTACGAGGTCTACTTCGCCTGGAAGGACCGCGACGCGAAGCTGGCTGCGGATAAGCAGGCAAGTATCGCCATACCCAACCAGAAAATCGTTGCGGAGATGGGCATCGCAGGGGTGAAGTACGCATGCGACTTCAACGGCTACCATGGCGGATATCCGCGCCAGCCTTTGCTGCCTTTGACGGTTGAACAGAAGGTTGAGGTCGAGGGGTTGCTGACGGAGATTCGGAACTAGACCTACTCCTCTCGGCTTCGACAGTGTTGTTCAGGCGGCAACTGCCTCCCGCACACTCCACACTCTGCTTGATGCGATCTCGGCCCTTGCACCCGGGGGGGGGTATTATCCCATCTCTTTAGAGAAAGACCCTATTTTCAGCAGTTTGGCGGGAAGGTTGTCTGCAAAGGTTTCTTCCGATTGAACTTAGCTGTAGAGGTTCCTCAATAAAGGGCTTAGAGCCAAGTCCGTCTTACAGTTTCGCTGTTTCCATTCCGATTGTTTGATTCGAGAGGAGACTTTGAAATCTCCTTACACGGGTCAGGCTCTCCCCAGAGCACGGACACAAATCTATTGTGCTCCAAACGAGGGAAATTACCTGCAACGAGGGCGAGGTTTTTCTTTGGTTTGTTTTGTTGGGTTTGGGTGAGAACTGGGAAGTAACGGGGGTTGACAGGAACAGAGGCAGGGAAGTCTGGACTACGGGAGGAAGCGGGGATGAAAGCATTGAGGACCGTTGCTTACGGCTGAGCATAATATTCGGTATTAGTGCGGACCGTCAGTCCCGGCTTGTCAACCGTCACTTCGATCGCACGGAACTCATTGGGTGCAGTGGAGGGGGGCGAGTCGAAACCCAGAACATAATAGGATTTCGCATCTGCAAGGCACGCAGCCAGCTTCGAGGTCAGGTTTTTCTCGTGCATGTAAACTTGCCCTCCGCTGATATGCGCCAGCGCCGGTAACGTCACGCTGCGTGCGCTGGCTTGCGCTGCGGTTGGTGTCCCGCGCATCAGAGTTTCAGAATCTGCGGGGCTGAGTCTGGCGACCGGCGACAAAGCAGGCCACGAAACCGCGTCCAGAGTCACCTGTCCCTCGCGCAGTTCGGTCGATACCTGGACGAGATTCATAAAAAAGCTCTCGCGGACGTCCGGGGTGTCCGGAGTGAACACCGGTCCAGCAAGGATCGGCCATCCCGGCCCGATCCAGATGAGAAGGGCACGCCCTGGCACATCTTTCTGGTGATGTGCAAACTCGAGAAGAGCAGTCACGGAAAGCTGGTACTTCTGGTTGAGGCAATTGCTGATCCTGTTGGCGGTTTCTTCCCGGTTGCGAACGACGTCGTCGCCGGGCGATGTAATGGTGATGTTTTTATTACCCAGAGCGGCATTGTTCCAGTCTTCTGTGCAATCCCTTAAATGAAAGTTCCTCGTGGCTCGCTGCAATTCTGCGGCAACCTCTTCCGCGTTTCGCGACGTACTGCTCACTTCCGTTCCATTCTCCGTAAGCAAGAGAAGGGAGGTTGGCATTGGAAGCAGCCTGGCGGAGGCAGCCAGCCTGCTTATTGCCTTCCGGACATTGGCAAGATCACGCGCTGAGTTGTTCAACATGTCGACTACGAACAACGCATGGTCGTGCGCCGTTGCACCACCCTCCTGAATCGCTTTGAAGGTCTTAATCGTCTCCGGCTGATGGTTGACCATGAGCGAAAAGTCTCGCGTATCCAGCCCAGTAACGGCGTCGCCGGAAGAATTCGTGACCTGGACGTTGAGCAAAATCCGGTGACGGGCTGCGTATTGCGCTTCGCGCTCTGCTTTGGTTCGAGGAATAAGCTGCGGAGGGGACGTGCCGTTACCCGGAACCGATTGTGCGGATGCGGAGACTACGGCACATAGCAGTGCAAGGCAGCTCCATATCACTCGCGTCATTCCCAAGCCCCGTCCCGCATTCTTCGGAAGTCATTATAGCGGCCTGGTTTCTTCCATCAGATGCATCGGAATCCCAGCACACGGAATGTCCGATAACAGATATTCTGTATAGTGCAAGTGACAGATCCGAGACAGACCGGTATCTAATGCCTGCATTTAAAGTTATAGATCTACGATTTGGGACGCTTCCCTACATCTTGTAGCGGCCGAGGTCTTCGTCGTTCAGGCCTTCGAGCCAGCCGCGCAGTTCTTCGGCTGTTGGGCCCTCGGGTGGGCCTGCCATATTCAATTTGGCGGATTGCATTACCTGCTCCGAGACAAAAATTGGACAATCGGAACGCAGGGCCAGCGCAATTGCGTCCGATGGACGCGCGTCGATGGTGATAAGCTCCTCACCCTGGCGAACCCACAGGACCGCGAAGAATGTATCGTCTCTAAGTTCTGTAATTACAATCTTATCCAGCTGTCCATTCATGTGACGCATGAGATTTCTGGCGAGATCGTGCGTCATAGGCCGCGCAGCAGACACTTTTTCAATCTCAATCGCTATGGCGTTAGCCTCGAAGATGCCGACCCAGATAGGCATGACGGTATCCGATCCGACGTCCTTCAGTACGACGATTGGCATATTGGTGGACGGATCCATCATCAAACCGCGGATTCTGACTTCGATGTCCATGGTTCCCCTCCCTTTGTCAGAGCTAATTTCAAGGTCATGCGAATTGAGTTTGAATCCCTCAGGGGTTAAAACCCCTCACTCGATTGCCTCATTTCGGCCTGGCTGAAGCCATGCCCTTGTTACAAAACTGATTTTTGAAACTCTGCACATTTTTTAGACGGCTTCACCGACAAGGCTGTTGGGAAAAGTGTTTGTGATTTTCACCTTTGCATATGAACCCGGAGCGGGCGCAATGGGAAAGGAGGTCGTGAAGTTGACCGGCTTGTTTTGCGTGCTTCTGCCGGCGACCTGACCGCGGGCAGGATGAGTACCCTCCACCATTACTTCCATTTTCTCGCCTATGTGCCTGGCGTAATTCAACCTCTGAATCTCGCGCTGCCGATCGAGCGCGTGCTGGAGCCGCTTTGATTTCTCGGCATCCGGAATGGAATCGATCATGGTGAGTGCGGGCGTGTTGGGCCTGCCCGAGTACTTGAAACCGAAGACGCAATCGTACTGGACCTTGTCGAGCAAGTCCATCGTCTCGATGAAATCGTCGGCGGTCTCTCCTGGAAATCCGACGATGATGTCGGTGGAAATTGAAATGTTCCGCTTCGCTGCCTTGATCCAGCTGATGCGCTCGAGGTACCAGTCGGCTGTGTACTCGCGGGCCATCATCTTGAGCACGCGCGAGGAGCCGGACTGGACGGGCAGATGGACGTGATCGCACAGGGTCGGGCAGGCATCGATGGCGTCGACGATGTCGCGGGTGAAATCGCGGGGGTGGCTGGTGGTGAAGCGGACCCTCCGGATGCCGGGCACCTGGCCGAGAGCAGCGAGCAGTTCGGCGAAGCTCAACTTCCCTTCCGGATCGCGATAGCTGTTGACGTTCTGCCCGAGGAGCTGGATTTCGGTATAACCCTGGTCGGCGATGCGGCGCGCTTCTGCAAGTACGGAGGCTGATCCCCTGCTGCGCTCCTTGCCGCGGGTGTATGGGACGACGCAGTAGGCGCAGAACTTGTCGCAGCCTTCGATGATGGTGATGTAGCCGCGATAAGGATTCTGGCGCGAGGTGAATTCCGTCTCGAATGTCTCGTCGGTCTGCCGGTCATCGAGGCCCGTAATGCGATTCTCGCCGGCTTCAAGACGGCTGAGCATCTCCGGGAGCTTGCGATAGGACGCCGAACCGGAGACGAGCGAGACGTAGGGCGCGCGCTCGAAGATCTTCTCGCCCTCCTGCTGCGCCACGCAGCCGAGCACGCCGAAGCGCTTGCCGGCCTTGTGCAGCTTCTTGTAGTCGTTGAGGCGGTTGAAGACTTTCTGTTCGGCTTTGTCGCGGATGGAGCAGGTGTTGTAGAGGATCAGGCCGGCTTCCTCTTCGGTTTCGACCTGGCTGTAGCCTTCATGCAGCAATGTGCCGATGACCTTCTCAGAGTCATGGGCATTCATCTGGCATCCGAAAGTCTCGAGGTAGAAGGTTTTCTCGGAAGCCATGGCAAGTCTCAGTATAAGGCATTTCAAAGTGCGGAATCTTCGCGGACCCCGGAGCGGCGTGCCCGGCGTGCCTGCCTCAAGAACCGTCCAATTCTGAACACGAGGCGCCGGAACCGCACATCAATCTCGGCGGTCTTTGAATCGTCGGAACGTTAAATCAACGACTTGCGTAGGCACTCAAGTGGACTTTTGCGTGCATCCGATGCAGGCGAAGCCCCAGGGCCGCGTGACGTCGCGGTGTTCCCGGAGGACGCTTTTCATGGCAATTGAAGTCAACGGTGTCGCCCCGATGGTCCAGGTTTTCAATATGCCGCGGTCGATTCGCTTCTATCGCGACCTGCTCGGATTCAAGGTCATGTCCAGTTCCAAGGCGATGTCGGCCGATCCCGATGACGTGAATTGGGTGCTCCTGCAGCTTTCCAATGCGGAGATCATGCTGAATACGGCCTATGACCCCGATGATGTGCCCGAGGCGCCTGAGCCGGGGCGCTGGTCGGGGCATCAAGACACCTGTCTCTATTTCGGCTGCCCGGATGTGGATGGGGCCTATCAGCATCTTGTTGCGCAAGGCCTGGACGTGAAGCCTCCCAAGGTGGCCTGGTATGGGATGAAGCAGCTTTACCTGACAGATCCCGACGGTTTTGGCATTTGCTTTCAGTGGTCCGCCTGACGTTTTCGCATCGAAGGAGCGCACATGAAGACGGTACTGCAGGATATTCGTTTCGGATTTCGGCAGCTGATCAAGATGCCCACATTCACGATGACGGCCGTTGTTTCCCTGGCGCTGGGAATTGGCGCGACAACGGCCGTTTTCAGTGTTGTCTACGCTATTCTGCTCGACCCTTATCCCTACAAGAATCCGGACCGCATGGTTCATATGCGCCTGATCATGCCGGACGGTCATTTGCAGGGTTTCCTCGGGGTCACGCGGCCTCAATGGCAACAGGTGCGCAAGTCTCCGGTGGTTGAAGATTCCTTCCTGCAAGGCAGTCAGAATATGACCATCGGCGGCAACGACCTGCCCGAGGACGTCTTAGCCGTAAGCCTCTCCTCAAATGCGTTCAACTTCCTCGGTGTTCCTGCAGCTCTGGGACGTTCCCTGCAGCCTTCCGACGCCGTTGATGGAGAGGATCCTCAGCCGGTAACGGTGCTTGGCTACAAATTCTGGCAACGACACTTCAATGCAGATCCCGGCGTGATTGGAAGATCCATCAAGCTCGACCATCAGAGCTACGCCATCGTGGGTGTGGCTGGCAGGCGCTTCGTGTGGGGAGATGGGGACGTGTACCTGCCGCTCAAAATCTCAGGGGACCAGACCCAGAATTACTATGTCGGAATCCGCCTGAAACCGGGAGTGACCCATTCCCAGGCCGATGCTGCATTGCAGCCGCTGGTGCAGGAGTTCGCGCACGAAACGCCCCGCTTCTTCCCGCCGGGCAAGCTTCGGCTTCACGTGGTGGGGCTGAATGAACAATTTGTGAGTGACCTGGGAGGCACGCTGTATCTCCTGTTTGGCGCGGTTGCGCTGCTGTTGATGATCGGCTGCGGCAATGTATCGATTCTTCTGCTGGCGCGCGCTTCCGCAAGGCAGCATGAATTCGCGATCCGGTCGGCGATCGGGGCCAGCCGGGCAAGAATCATCCTGCAACTGCTGACGGAAGCACTCCTGCTCTCCGTCGTGGGAGCCGGGCTTGGGTTGGCGCTTGCCTACAAGATGGTCTCGGTAATCGCTGCCAATCTGCCGGAGTTTTCGTTTCCGCACGAGGCGGCCATTCAGATCAACTTACCAGTACTGATTTTTTCGATCTTGATCGCCGTTGCTACAGGGATCCTTTTTGGGATGTGGCCTGCATGGCAGCTCTCGCATCCCGAAGTCAGCCAGGTAATGCAAGCGAACACGCGCAAGACGACGGGGGATGCGAAGGGCCGCAGAACGCATGCCGTTTTAATAGGCGGCCAGATTGCTCTGACTCTGCTGATGATGGCGGGGGCCGGTGCGGCAATCGAGGGGTTCCTGCGCGTAGCCCATGTGAAGCTGGGTTATGATCCGCACAACGTGATGTCTGTTGGAATCCCGGTACACGAGGGTGCATACAAAACGTGGCCAGAGCGCAGGGCTTTCTTTGAACAGATTCTCGCCAAGGTGGCTGCAGTTCCCGGTGTGCGGATGGCCGCGATTTCGAGCAATGCGACACCGCCTTCCAATGGCGCGAATTTGAAATTTGAGATCGTGGGCAAGCCCTCGTCGCAGGATCGGACGTTCCGCTTCAACATGGTCAGCAAGGAGTATTTCCCCGTCCTCCGTGTTCCCCTGGTTCAAGGCAGGATCTGGGATGATGACGAGAGTCATCGCGGAGCGGCGATGGCAGTTGTCAACCAGACGTTCGCCAAGCTCTACTTCCCTTCCGGCGATGCCATCGGGCGCACGATTTCGATGCCCGATTTGAAATCGCCTCCACCGTTTCTGATCCTCGCGCCCGGTGTACAGAATGGCCTGCTCATTATCGGAGTAGTTGCCGACAAACTGGACGATGGCCTAACGCACCCGATCCAGCCGGAGGCATTTGTGCCCTATACTGCCGTGGCCTCCGGGTACACCCAGGTCCTGGTCCGATCAGACGGACCGCCGCTTGCGCTGCTGCATGCCATCCGCGAGACGGTCAGCTCGATCGATCCGGACCAGCAGACGAGCAGCGATGTGCGCGATCTCGAGCATTGGATTTCACGCGAGCCCGAATTCGCGCGCGGACAGCTTGTGGCTTGGCTGTTCGGCGGGTTTGCCTTTCTGGCGCTCGCTCTAGCGTCGGTAGGGCTCTACAGCGTTGTTGCGTACACGGTAATCCAGCGTACCAATGAGTTCGGTATCCGCATCGCGCTGGGAGCGAAAAAAGGGCACGTGCTCGGCATCGTGTTCCGATCCACCGTCACCAGCGTGGTTACAGGTATCGCCGCAGGGGTCCTGTTGGCGATCGTGCTCAACAAGGTGATGGCGAGCTGGGCGGCTGAAAGCGTGCGCGATCCCCTGCTATTGCTTGGAGCCACATTTGCTCTGTCGGTTGTGGCGACGCTCGCCTGCATTCTGCCCGCATGGCGCGCTGCCAGGATTGACCCCATGACAGCGATTCGCTACGAGTAAGGTGAGACCCGGCGCTGCTGATTGCACTGCGTTAGCGAAGGCCGGTGTGAAGGTAAGCTAACAGCGCTGCCATCTGGTCCTCATTGAAACGGCCGTTGAAGGACGGCATCATTCCCTTCCCGGCAAGGACGACGTAGCGCACCTGGGCATCTGTCGCCGGAGATCCGCTTGGCAGCGTGGATCTGCCGAAGACTCCATGCAGATCGGGCGGAACTTTTTTGAGACCCAGATCGTTGTCTCGATGACAGTGGGCGCAGCGAACTTCATAGAGATGCTTCCCTTCCGCCTGCTGCGGCGTGAGCGGCTGGGTACTGCGACAAGCTGTGAGTGTGAGTGCGATGCCGGCGGATAAGATGAAGACTGGAGCAGCGATTCGAAGGATCATCCCATCCCATTTTACGGCGCACGGTTCGATATGCTGGATCTATGACGCTGCCCTCTCTGGAACAGATCCGCGACGCTCAGGGTGTCCTCTACCGTTACATGCCGCCGACCGCGCAGTATAGCTGGCCGCTGATGAACCAGCGGCTGGATGCGGAGGTGTGGGTCAAGCATGAAAATCACACTCCGGTGGGGGCCTTCAAGATCCGCGGTGCGCTGCTCTACATGGAGTGGATTGCGCGGACGCAACCGGGACTGAAGGGCGTGGTTGCGGCAACGCGCGGCAATCACGGACAGGGGGTTGCCATGGCGGCGCGGCTCCACGGAGTTGCCTGTGTCATCGTGGTGCCCCATGGCAACAGCGTTGAGAAGAATCGCGCCATGGTCGCGCAGGGTGCGGAGCTGCTGGAGCATGGTCAGGATTTTCAGGAGTCGCTCGAGTATGCGCGGGCGCTTGCGGCCGATCGCGGATTCATGATGATTGACTCCTTTCACGAGCGGCTGGTGATCGGCACGGCGACGTATGCTCTCGAATTTCTGCAATCGGCTCCACCGCTAGCCTGCGTGTATGTGCCCATTGGACTCGGCTCGTCCATATGCGGCGTGTCGGCTGCGCGCAACGCGCTGGGACCAGCGACGGAGATTGTTGGGGTGGTGGCATCGGGGTCTCCCTCTTATGCGCTTAGTTTCAGGCAGCGGAAGGTCGTTGAGGCTCCTTCGCGAACGGCGATTGCAGACGGGCTGGCGTGCCGCACGCCGAATTCGTCGGCCATGGAAACGATCTGGGAGAACGCGGCACGGATCGTCGAGGTGTCGGATGCAGAAATCGAAGCGGCCATGCGAGCGATCTATCAGGACACGCACAACGTTGCGGAAGGCGCAGCGGCTGCGGCGCTGGCGGGAGCGCTGAAAGAGCAGGACGTGAATCGCGGCAAGCGCATCGGTGTAGTGCTGACCGGAGGCAATGTGGATGCCAGTGTCTTTGCGCGCGTGCTGGCCGAGGAGAAGACATAATGATGAGACCGCACTTCGACAACCTGACTCCGCTTGCGCACGGCGCGCAGAATCGCTGTTTCGGCTGCGGCGAGGCCAATGCGGAAGGTCTTCACCTGGAATTTCTGCTTGCGGAGGATGGTACCGTTGTTTGCCCTGCCACGATTCCGGAGCACTTCGAAGGTCATCCGGGATACCTTCATGGCGGGATCATTGCCACGTTGCTCGACGAGACGATGAGCAAGGCCGTCCGCGCTCGCGGACTCACCGCGATGACGCGGCACATGGAAGTCGACTACAAGCGGCCCGTACCATCCTGCACGAAGATCCGCATGGAGGGACGGGTCGTAAGGGACGAGGGCCGCAAGCACTGGGCCGAAGCGACAATCTTCGGCGGCGACGGTCATGCGCTTGCGCAAGGCAAAGGACTGTTCATTGAAGTACGCCCGCCCAAGCCTGTTTGAAAACGGCTCAGTACTGTCTTCACTTCAATGAGGACAGCCACTCGATGATCGTGCTCTCCAGAAAGATGCGGTGATCGGACCAGCTATGGTCTGTAGCTGCGTGGATCATTTTGACGTTGTGGTTGGCGCCAGCTTGAATAGCGTGTACAAGGGCATCAGCCTGCGGTGCGAGGCCGTCGTTTGCGGTGAGAACCAGCATGGGCACATTCTTGAGCCCGGGCACCGCATTGGCAAAGCCGAAGGCCTTGGCGTTCTGCGCATCTTCGGTTGCCATCGATTCCGCAGTGACACCGGCAAGGCCTTCCATGTTGTCAGCCATCTCTGCGACCAGCTTGGTGTGTTCCATCTTGCCCAGCTGTCCCATATCCGCAGCGCTGATGAGGATCACGCCTTGTAGTTGGTGATCGTGCGCAGCGGTCATCACCGTCACCCATCCGCCCATGCTGTGGCCCGCGAGGACAATGTGTTTCGTGTCGATCCCCAGCCTGGTCGCATTCGATGGCTCGCGCAGATAGGCCAGCACGGCATCGGCATCTTCAAGGTTCTGCGCAAACTTGTACATCCCCGGACTTCCCCAGGAGCCGCGATAGTTGAAGGTCACAGCATTCCAGCCGGCGCGGCGGACCGCCTGTGCCAGATCCAGGTTCTTTTCGTTTCCCGGCAGGCCGTGGCAAATGATGATCGTGGGATGCGGTCCCGCGCCCGCTGGAGAGTATACGATGCCATTGATCAGAAATCCGTGGCTGGGAATGTGCAGCACCGTCATGGCAGCGGGGTGTTTTGCGTCCGTGGGAGGGTCAGTGTAGATGGCGGAGGGAACGTTTTGTCCTGAAACCGCGGCAGAACTTGCAAGAATCAGGAGAGTAAAGAATAGAGCGCGCATTCTGGAAATCCTCCGCCTCGATGCCTCCAGTCAATCCGCAGGCACGCATCTGATCGCACACATGACGCGGCAAGCTATGACAGAGATGGACCGGGAAGCGATCGAAGTACAGCCAGTGTACATTTTCACTCCCGTGAGCAACGCGCTGACCAAGAAAAAGGACGCCGGTCCGCAGGGCCAGATGTTTCCACAGCCCGGCGTCTTCACCTTGATTGCCTTCTGCCCAACCATGGAAGGCCTCAGTGAATCATGTTGATCGTCTCCTGCGTAATTGTGTCGAAGGTTGTGACGGCTTTAGAGTTTGCTTCAAAGGCCCGCTGGGCAATGATCAGGTCGGAAAACTCGGCAGAGATATTCACGTTGGAGGCTTCCAAAGCTCCGCCCTGCATGGTTCCAAGGCCGGAGGTCCCTGAAACGCCAATTGTCGCTGTGCCGCTGGCCAGCGTGGTTGCGTAGTCGCCATCGCCGGAATCCTGCAGGCCCTGCAGGTTTACAACGTTGCCGAGCGCCAGCTGACCGACGTTGAGCTTCTGCCCATTGTTGAAGGTCGCTGTCACGGTTCCATCCGAGCCGATGGTAAAGCCGTTGTAGTTTCCACTGGCGAAGCCATTTTGCGTTGAGGCAGAGACGGCGGATGCCTGTTCCACTACTTGCGACAACGTGGATGCCCCATCGGCACCGAAAAGATTCCACGTCATATTCATATTTGTGGCGCCGTCTGACAGCCCTGAGAAGGTGATGCCCGTGACGTCCGTCGAAGGACTGACGAGGTTTCCATTGGAGTCGAACGTCAATGAGCCTGTGGCTGTCGCCGAGGGCACCGGATCCTGAATGATGCTCCCCGAAGTGGTAATGCTGGCCCCGCTGATGGTCAACTGGCCCGCAGCGGTTGGGGTCACGGTTGCAGTAATGCCGGCCGCTACGAGCGCACTCTGCAGATCGGTGGCGTATGAGCTCACAGACTCTCCCGGTGTGACGGTCGGCGCGTTGATGGTCGTCGAGACGCCCCCCGCATTGGGTCCGGTAATGGTGAGATTTGTGGCTGGATCGACGGTGGCCATCGTTCCGCCGCTCGACCCGAAGTTGTAGACCTGCGTGCTTACCGCCCCTGCGTTGCTGCTGTTTGCGGCGAGCGTATCGGGCAACGTTACGTTGTACGACCAGGTATTGGTGGCGGTCTTGGTATAAGTCACCTGAGCCTGATAGTCGTTGCCCAGCGAATCGTAGACCTGGATCTTGCCGGAGAGACTGTCACCCACGTTGGCCGCTGAATTGAGAGTTGCGGTCATTCCGAAAGTCGATGTCGCGCTTGGTGGCTCGACTTCTCCTACCGGGATGTGTACGGGGGCGAGCGGAGCGTTGGTGTTTACAATCCCATTCGCGGCCGGAAAACCCATCACGCTGAGCCCGCTCGACGTGATCAGGTTTCCATTGAGGTCGAGCGAGAAGTCGCCATCTCTGGTGAGAAGCGTGTTGGCACCGCTTCCAACCACAAAGAATCCGCTGCCTTGCAATGCGACGTTTGTATCTACATTAGTCGTATTGGGCGAACCATTGGAGAAATCAGTCTCGATGGAACACACCTGCGTCCCCGAACCTCGTTGAATCGGATCGCCGGAACCCGCTTCCCCAACCTGCTGATAAAAGAGATCTGAGAAGTTTACGGATTGCGATTTGTAGCCGGTCGTGTTCATGTTCGACAGATTGTTTGCAATCGTGTTCAGTGCAGTCGAATCCGCGTTCAAACCCGTAAGCGGAATATAAAAACTAGCCATGTTGTTTCTCCTCTGCGAAAACTCCGGCCGCATGCGCCGACGGTGAATGGTGAATAGCGAAGATCTCTGCGCTTCACAACCTGTTGGTCTGGACGCCGCCTAGCGACCCCGCAACGCGCTGAGCCGCCGGATTGCTTGCCGGGACAGCAAGGTTGCCCCCTTCAAGCGAGGATGGCGGGCTGGTGGACAGTTGCGGAGACCCGACTGGCGCGACAGCGCCGCCAGAGGGAGTTGCGGAAGAGTCCGTGGTGAGGGTCTGGTTGATGGAAATGAGCTGCTCCAGGCTGTTTACCTGGACCAGTTGATTGATGTATTCGTTAGGATCGGTGTCGGCTGTGGGATCCTGGTTCTTCATTTCGGTTACCAGCAACGTAAGAAAATCATTTGCCGAAATGGTTGCAGAGTCGCTGTCTGAGCTGCCGTTCGCGCCGGATGAGGGGTCTGTATCCTGACTCCGAATTACGGTCGTATCGCGGCTTTTGACCGGCTGTGCGCTATTCCCCGCATGTGCTGTCAGAATTTGATTCCAGATTGGGTTCATCTGCGTGGCCATTTCTTCCTGCCTTTCCTTCCTTTTGGCTTTTCGTCAACTTACCGCTGCATTTACTGCGTCACACGACCACAGAAAAATGGCGCTCATACAGACTCGTGCGCGCTGAACAGCGGCAGTTCAAGGGTTTTTATCTCCTCCGCTCGATGGCGGATAATCTGACCGGGTGGCTCGGAGGAGGGCGGTGCGGAACTCTCGTACGCCCGGTGCCGGCCGCCATCGCTTGGACTTCCACCATTTTCATCAGCTGGCCCTCTCCCGGTGCTTTGGTTGTTCCACCCCACGACAGGGTCTGAAACATTGACCGCATTCACGCGCGCGTAATGGGTCGCCATGTGAGCATTCAAGCCAGCGAGACTGCTGCGGAGGGTTTCTGCGGCGCCTTCTGAGGATGGCATGACGGCGGCGTGGATGCCTCCTGCGCCCGACTGCGCGCGTACGCTAACCCATCCCAGCGACGCATCCTGAAATCCGGCTTCGGCGTTGTGACTGTCCGCGCGAATCCATTTTGTGGCGCCGTCCTTCATTTCAACGTCCATCGCCGCGAACGGTTCATGCGATGGCGCCGCCGCTGCTTTTGCGGGCGAGAGTGCATCGCCGCTCGGTGACGATGCCGTCGCGGCTGCCAAAGGGCCAGGAATCGCACTGCCGTGGGCCTGTCCGAAAGCGGTTGTCGCCGCGTCTGAAATCGCTTGACTCTCGTTGAAGGGAGCAGAGAGGTTCTTTGCCGGGGTGGAAGAGAACAATGCAGTCCTGGCTGCCCCATCGGGACGAAGAGGCTGGTTCCTCACAGGGCGGGTTGTGGGCTGCCTGATCTCCACCACCGAATCAAGGTTGGTTTCTGCGGTGACCGTTGCCTTCATCGGAGGCTCGCTCGCAGAGACGGTCTCAGGCAGTTGGCTCACCGCAGGTCGATCTGATTGTTCGTCGCGCATTGGGCGTTTCGGTTCAACCTCGGTTGATGATGGAAATGCGGCGATGAGTGCGCCGGCATCTTCCGGAACCGGGTTGCCATTCGCCGATGTGAAGTCAGACGAGAGAGACGCCCGCAATGCATTCTGCTCGCTCTTGATTGCGGTCCGCGATGTACCGATGTTCCGGCTGACCTTAAAAGACAACGGGGGCTCAATGCTTGCCCGACCGGAGACGTCAGCATCGTGATTGCCTGGCGAATTCCCACTCCGATTCAGGACTTCCGACGCAGCAGTTTCCTGAAGCGACATCTTCTCCGAGAGGGGAGGAACTCCGGCCTGCGGCGCGGTGGATTGACAACTCATGAGGAAAGAATCGGGAGAAGCGATGGTGGTGTTCTCAACCACTGCGACCTGTTGCCTGGCAGAAGCACCTGCCTTGCGCGAAGACCCTTGCGGGTGAGCAGAAACCACCTCTGCTCTACCCTTTCCCTGAAGATGACTCGAGTCCGCACGGATTGAGTTTGGAAGAGGAAAGATGTCTTGAAGATCTCCGAAAACTGGCGATGCGGATGTCTGGGCACACTCGCCGAGGGCGGTTTTTTCTGTCGCGTGCGCGGTATTCTCATTGACTGTTCGGGGCGTACTCTCAACAACCGCAGTGGGCACTTTGGCAGAACCGGCCGCTGCGCGAAACGGGTTTTCAGCGGACCTGCGTTCTTCACTGGTTCTTGGGGATTCAGGCGATGCTTCCAGGACTGTCTGCCACCTTTGACGGAAGGTTTCGTTGGCGCCTCCCGAGGATGCATCCGAAATGTTGACCACCAACGCTGAATGGTGTTGAGGCGAGGCTGCAGGAGTTTCACGGACGCCATACTGCACCTGCATCCGGTCACTTATTCCGCCGATGCTGCTCGCGCCGCGCATGCCTCTGTCGGAGCAGATGAGATGCCAGAACGCTCGTCACTTGGTTAGAGAAATGTCAGAGTTGATGAGCGATTCACCGGCTTTTCGTTTCTCAGGGGCGGACTGCGAACGATGCCAATCATCGAGTGCCGACTGCGTCTTCCGATCTGCGTGTGCCCGGGCCTCGGCCGATTGCACCTCTACCAGCGTCTCCACCTGGCGCCGCGCGATTCGCCTGGCCACCAATTGCTGCCGTTTGTGGTGGAGATCGATCGTCCCGGAGTCGATCTTTTCGCGGAGCAATTGCCTGGCTCGATCCGCAGTCTTGATGTCATGCAACCCGGCGATTCTGTCCACGATCTCCCCGGTCTGCGTGCTGGAAGCCAAAAACAGGCGCGCGCGCTTACCGCGATCGTGTGCTGCCGTGAAAGCCAATTCGAGGCGCCGCAGCTCCGCCATAGCCTTATCCATCTCCGAACGGCTGTGTTCCTCCTCTGCCTGACGGATCGCGAGCAGACGCTGCAGGCTGGTTGAAACCGCCACAGGCTAGATCTCTCCTGCTAAGGCTGACAGCTGGCGCACACTCTCTTCATACGACACTTTTGTGGACGGAGATTGCATCATAAATTCGCGCATCATCGAACGGCCGCGGAGGGCTCTATCCAACTCACTATCGGCACCCGGCTTGTATGCTCCGATTCGCACCAAGTCCTCTGATCGCGCATAAGTCGCCATCATCCGTCGAAACAGAGCCGCATGTTCCTGATGACTCGGCCCGGTGACGGCGGGCATAAGCCTGCTGATCGAATCGAGCAGGTCGATGGGAGGATACCAGCCCTCTGCTGCCAGCCTCCGCGAAAGCACAATATGGCCATCGAGCAGCGACCGCACGGCGTCGACGATCGGATCCTGCTGGTCGTCTCCTTCCATCAGGACGGTGTAAAAGGCGGAGATGGAACCATCGCGAAAATTTCCAGCTCTTTCAATGAGTTTGGCAAGCCTGCTAAAGACAGAAGGCGTGTAGCCTTTCGCTGTGGGAGGTTCGCCTGCGGCCAGTCCGATCTCTCTCGCCGCCATGGCAAATCGAGTCAGGGAGTCGAGTACCAGCAGGACGGCGCGCCCCGTCGCGGCAAAGCACTCGGCAATGGCGGTGGCCGCAAGGGCGGCCCGCATACGCATTAGCGGCGATTGATCAGATGTGGAAACAACGAGCACCGAACGCGCGAGTCCTTCGTCGCCAAGCGTACCCTCGACGAATTCGCGTACCTCGCGCCCGCGCTCGCCAACCAGGCCGACCACGGTGACGTCTGCTTCGGTATTGCGCGTCATGATGCTGATCAGCGTGCTTTTGCCAACACCGGAGCCGCCAAAAATGCCCACTCGCTGTCCACGCCCGACGGTGAGCAACCCATCCAGAGCTCTGATTCCGGTTCCAAGAGGACTTTGGATCGGCACACGGTCGAGGGGCGAGTGCACAGCGCCGGCAAGGGTAAGCTTTTCCGTCTTGCCGGAAATCCGCCCTCCATTCATCGGAAGACCCATGCCATCGAGAATCTGTCCGATCATGCCATCGCCCACCGCAATTTCGGGATCCGCGCCGAGAGCATAAATTGCATCTCCGAAGCGAATACCCTCTGCCGTCTTCAAAGGCATTGCGAGGACGCTGGAGCCTCGAAAGCCGATTACTTCGGCGAGATGCTTCGTTCCTGACCGATCTTCTATCTCGCAACATTCGCCAACCGACGATACCGGTCCCACAGACTCGATAGTCTGGCCACGGGATTCCACAATCTGCCCGCGCCAGCGCCAGGGATTCCGAGATTGCATGCGAGCAGCGTAATGATCCAGGATTCCACTCACTCCGACACCTCTTGTCGATTCGCTTCATCGCCACGGTTGTTCGCACCATCGCCGGCAGATGCTCCATCAAACAATGCGGACTCTATCTGATAAAGCTGTGCAGGAAGACCCAGATCGACGGAGCCCATGTCCGTCTCGATGGCACAGTCGCCACCATTCATCGATTCATCGGGTATCGCCGTGGGTTTGACCTTAAGGTTCGGGAGATGCTCGAATGTTTCGATCCAGAGGCTCGCCTCCGAGGCCGGAACACGCACCCGGACCTGGAGTGTTCGAGCAAGCTGCCCCAGCGCGACGCGCACCGCCCCCACCAGAAACAAGGGATCTGTCTGAGCTTCGCGGCGGAGAACGCGGGCTGCAATTGCCAGCGCCAGCTTTACTACCTCCTGCTCCACCGTCCGCAGGAATCGATCTCGTTCAGCCGCAAATTGATTTGCAAGATTCGCCGCCTGTTCTGCACCCCGTTGCTGAGCCTCATGCAGCAACGCGCTCTGTGCCAGCAATTCTGCCTCGCGACCTTCTCGAATTCCCTGCTCCCGGCCGGACACAAAACCTCGTTGGTCTGGATCGCCATCCCCGGCTGCTGATACTTCCTCGGACTCCGGATCGGGGACGCCAGGTCCTGACGTGTCGTTGCGGGTGTCGCTCGCGGATTCAAGGTCCAATTTGACGATCTCGGCCCAAGGTTCGGGAAATGGTTTGCTGCTTGCCGGATATTTGAATACTTCAATGCTCGAACGAAGTCTTTCGATCATGTTGCCGGATTCCTTTCCAAGCACCGTCCTTCAAGCAAGCATCTCGTCGCCGGTTTCGAGTTTGAGAATGACCTTGCCCTCGGCCTCGAGCCTTCTCGCAAGGTTCAGAATCTCCTGCTGCGCCTGGGCAACCTCGCGCGACCGTACCGGGCCGAGAACATCCATATCTTCCTTCAGCATCTCCACGGCGCGGGCGCTCATTGCCTTGAATATGGCGGCACGCAGTTCTTCGTTGGCGCCGCGGAGCGCCATGGCCAGTTGCTTCTTGTCTACGCCGGAGACGATTTCGCGGATTGTTGCTGGCGGGCAGTGACAAGGTCTTCAAACGTGAACATCAGGTTGCGGATGCTGAGGGCCAACTCCGGCTGTCCTTCTTCAATGACTTCGAGGATGCGTTTCGACTCTTCCGCATTGAGTCGATTCATCAGGTCCGCGACCGCCTTGAATCCCGAATAACTCTTGCGTCCACTGTCCCCGACGGTCTCCAGACGGCGGTGCAGAACTTGCGCTACCTTCTGCGCCATCTCAGGAGAAAACTGGCGCATGGCTGCCAGGCGTTGAACAGAAATGACCTTGTGCTTTTCGCTCAAGTTGCTCAACACCTGCGAGGCTCTCTTGGGATCGAGGTGAGCCAATACCAGGGCGATCGTCTGGGGATGTTCTGCATCGAGCAATTTGCCAAGTTGTTGAGGATCGGTTCGCTGCAGCTTGGCGAGGTTGCCATGTTCGGCCTCCTGCGAGCGGCGCAATTGCACCATCAGATCGTCAGCGCGCTGCTTGCCGAAGGTGTCGGCGAGAAGGCGGCTGGCATAATCCATCCCTCCGTGCATCACAAAGCCCTGATTCTCCAGCAATCCCCAGAACTCTTCGAGAACGGCCGCGGTGATCTCCGGTGTCGTGCCTCGCAGGTCTGCAAACTCCTCGGTCAATCGCTCCACATCGGATTCAGGCAGAGTGCGGAGGACTTCTTTGGCAAGCTCTTCTCCGACCGCCATCAGCAGGACAGCCGCTTTCCGCGCACCGCTCAGATATGCGGTCTTGCTCTGCGTCGATCTTGCGAAATCGGTATCTTCTCCAGCCAAGTCTGTTCCCCTTTCCGGCCGCGCCCTGCGCTATCCAAGTCCGTCAAATGGACATGAGCGATTCGAGAGATTCTGGTCGGCGCTATTCTGAATGAATCCAACTCTGCAGGAGCCGCGAAGTCTGTGCGGGTTCCTGCTTTAACTGACTGGTCACCTGCTGAAAGATTTCTTGAGCGCGAACATGCCCGGGCTCAGCTGGAGCGTCTTCGGGCTGGGGCAATTCAGATCGTCCTGGAACTCCGGCGAGTTCACGAGGCGTTCCCCTTACTGCGGCGCCGGCCTTTCGCAGGGCGGGACGAACTCCAAAGGCCAGCACAACGGTGAAGCCGATCAGCAGGCTCAGATACTTCAGGAGCAGCGGCGAAGCTTCCAGTTTCGAAATCATTTCCGCGGGCATGGAAGGCACCTGGAGAGCGCGATTTTCCTCAAAAGCCAGATCCTGAACGGTTACAACATCTCCGCGGGACGCATCAAATCCTACCGCTGCCTGAGCCAGCGCCGTAAGGTTCCTCAATTCATCCTGGGATCGCCCCTGCCAGCGGGCGGCCGTTCCTTTAACGGGGGCCTGCATCATCCGGTCATTCACAACGATCGCGGCAGTAAGCCTGCGCAGCTTACCAGGATTTTCAACCAGGTGGCGCACAGTTTTCGACACGCCATAGGTCCCCGACTCGGTCTTGGAGGTCTGTGGCTGAGTGGTGAGCTTCGGATACACGGGAAGTGCCTGGGAATTCGGCGCATTCGAAGCTGTGCCCGGAACGCCTGCGGCGACCGGCTGCCCACCCGTGTTCTGCTCAGTGCGTTCCATCGAGAGCGTCGCCGACTGGGTGGGATCGTAGTTCTCCCGCGTCTCCTCAAGGGCATCGGGATCGTAATCCAGGGTCACCGAAGCGCGGACATTTCCCGGTCCCGTTACGGGCTCAAGGGTGGAAATCAATTTCTCTTCCAGGGCCTGCTCCGCACTCAGCTGCGACGCCTCGGCCGTCTTCGGTCCAAGGGCCAATCGGCCCGCGGAGTCGACGAGCACAACATGATCGGAGCCGAGGCCATCAACCGCCGACGCGACCAGGTTGCGAATGGCGTCAGCTTCGCCATCGACAAGCGCCCCACGGCGAAGCTTGAGAACCACCGACGCTTTGGCCGGGCGGTCCTGCTCACGAAACAGCGAATCGTGTGCCAGGACCAGGTGCACCCGTGCTGACTCCACGTCGGCCAGCGAACCCACGGTGTGCTCCAATTCGCCTTCGAGCGCACGCTGATAGTTGACTTGCTCATCGAATTCAGAGCCGACCCAGTTGGGTTTGTCGAAGAGTTCGAATCCCAAGCGGCCGCTCTTCACGCCTTTGGCCGCGGTGGCCAGACGCGCCTTATCCAGTTGCCCGGCAGGCACCCGCAAGGTGGTCCCGTTTTCCGCGACATCGTATTGAATCTGTGCCTGGGTCAACGTCAGTGCAACCTGGCGTCCATCCTCCGGATCCAGGCCCGCATAAAGAGTTCGCCAGTCGGTACGGAGGCCGTACCAGATCAGCCCCCCCAGGAGTGCAGACAGCATGGCGACAGCGGTGATCGCCCAGCGGCGCTGCTGAGGGACCATGGCCGCCCAGCCCATGCGCGCTCGGGTCCACATTGCCGAAGCACCAACGGCTAGCGCTCCGCCGCCGTCGCGTCCGTGTGGCTCCAACTGTGTCCCTGGAAGCGTCATCTTCCCTTCCCCGCCGATTTCTCAGGACGTCTTATCTGCACCGCGCTACCGGTGGACCCGCGCAATGAGTCAGAACTGCATACTCATCACCGACTGATAGCTTTGGATCGCCTTGTTTCTGACCGCGAGAGCCATTTCAAACGCCATGCTCGCTTTCTCGCTCGCGATCATTGCCTCATGAATGTCCACGCCGGAACCCGTCATTAACCCGTCGACTGCATGGCGCGCCTGGTCTTCGAGGTTGCCGACATTGCGAACGGCGTCCGTGAGCAAATCCGAAAAAGGAGACGACGCGGCGGCGCCTGCGGCCGCTCCATGAGCGGGCAGCTGAGCGATTGCTGCATTGGAACCGGATAAGCTCGCGCTTGCGAGGCTGGCGGTCTGAATGGCTGTAATCATTTGTCCTCCTCGCCCTACGATCTGGCGATATCGAGAGCAGACGTAATCATGCCCTTCTCCGCTTGTACGGCTGAGCTATTCAGCCCATAGGCACGCGTCGCTCCCATCAGATCGACCATCTCTGTGAACGGGTTAATGTCGGGATAGGACACGTAACCGTCCGAGCCGGCATCCGGGTGTCCGGGATCGTAGCGCTTCAGCGGCAGAGCATTGTCTTCGAACACCTGTGCAACATGCACGCCTCCCGGCGGCTCGCTGGTGCTGGCCGGAGCCAGTGTCGTTCCCGCTGCCTCGCCCAATGAGCTTGCGAAATTCTCGCCGGCGGGGTTGGCTGCGAACACAACGTGCTGTCGGCGATAAGGGCCCCCGGACCCGGTTCGCGTGGTTTCGGCGTTGGCCATATTTGCGGCCACAACTTCGGCGCGCGCTCGCTCGGCCTGCATCGCCGAACCGGAAGTATCCATCAATCCGAAGAGATTCATCATCGCCCTCGCCAGCGATTTTCGCCTTACTTGTCCGCGTGAATTGCATCCATGACGCGCTGGTTTTCAAGCCGCATCAACGCTACGCCGGTCTTGAACTTCAATTGCGCCTCGGCCAGATTCAGTCCCTCTCGATCTAGGGATACGTTGTTTCCGTCCGGTCGCGAAATCAGCCCGTCCACCTCTTTTACGTGGATGGGTTGGGACCTCTGCGCATCGGCGCTCCCGAGTGCGTTGCGCATCTCCGCCTCGAAGTCGAATCCCAGCGTCCGGTAGCCCGGAGTGTCGATATTGGCCATGTTGGAGGCCGTCAGTTTAGCTTCGTTCGCCGCCATGTCCAAGTAGCGAGCGAGTTGGTCGCTCAAGTGGGTTTCTACCTGCATCGTCAACCTCCCTTCGAGGCTCTCAGCTCGCCTGCTGCGGTTGGGCGCTGTGTATCGTCCGTTGTCCAAAATCGATGTCGGCGGCGGTCAGGACCGGTTCGTCGTCCGCAAGAATGGCAGCACGTTCGAGCACGTGTTCCAGTTCACGCACATTTCCCGGCCATGGATGGGCCTTCAATTTCGCCATTGCGGCCGCATCGATGCGCTTGACCGGCCGTTCCCGGCCCATTCGCTCCAGGAAGTGATCGACCAGCAAGGGCAGGTCCTCAAGATGATCCGAAAGATCTGGCGTGTGGATGAGGAAGACTGCCAATCTGTAATACAGGTCTGCGCGGAAACTTCCCGTTTCAGCGAGCTGGGCAAGCGGTTGGTGCGTGGCCGCGATGATCCGCACGTCGACCTTGGCGTTCTCGTTATCCCCGACGCGCTGCAACTCTCCGCACTCGACGAAACGCAGCAGCTTGGCCTGCAGGCCGACGGGCATTTCTCCGATCTCGTCAAGGAATAGAGTTCCTCCGTCGGCGGATTCGATGCGTCCGATGCGCCCGTGAACCGCGCCCGTGAAGGCACCCCGGGTGTGGCCAAACAGTTCGGCTTCCAGCAGCGCTTCGGGAATGGCCGCGCAATTAATGGCCACAAACGGCCGGCGGCTGCGGGCAGAGAGCTTGTGGAGCGCCTCGGCAACCAACTCCTTACCGGTACCGCTCGGTCCTTCGATCAATACCGGAGTGGAACGCGGCGCAACGAGCCGAATGCGCCTGCTGATTTCGAGCATGCAAGCAGAGTCGCCAATTAGCTCGGGGATCCGGCAGCACTGTGAAACCAGCCTCGAGATCCGCTCAGGCCGCCCGGCATCATCCTCCGACACACTCCCATTTAGAGTGCTCAGAGTGCGGGGAAATCTTTCCTGGCTCACTACTGGGCCTGGATCGAGCAGCCCGGCCGAGATCGGAACGATACGTTGCGGCACCGAGCCTTGGGCATCGCCAAGGACGGGTGCGGTATTCCAGGCAGCCGTGTCGGTATCCTGCACAGACCGAAGAGCGTACAGGATTTCCTGACGATGCGGCCCGGGCGCGCTCTCCATGCTGGTTTCGCCGCTTGAGGTCACCACATCCACCCGGGGAAAGGCAGTGCGAAAATCACGAAGGAATTCGTTGAGATTCAGATCGGGCAGCCATGAGTCCACAACGATCGCCTCGGGAAGTGCGTCCATTGCCTCGCCCCAGGCTTCAGCGCCGCCCTTTGCCTCGCGCACATGCCACCGCAGTCCGGTCAATACCGCACTGAGCCGTTGCCGGAAACTACCGTCCGCACTCGCCACTAACGCGGTGCGAGCCCGCATGCGTGCCGTTGCCGGTAAGATGAATGCTGCTGTTGCTGCCATTTCCAGTCTCCTTCGGTGTGAGTTCCGATCCCTTGCTCATGCTTGAGCAACTGCCAGACGAGGCGCCTCGGTCGCGCTATAGAACGCCGCGGCGCCTGCTGCAATTTCGGCCTCAAAAGGAATCATGTATCCGCGGCCTCGAACCGTACGTATCAGTAGCCCCGGAAGCAAGTCGTCCAGCTTTTTGCGCAGATAGTTCACGTAGACATCGACAATATTGGTCGATTGCGCGGGTTCCATGTTCCAGACACTTTGAAGCAACTCCACGCGCGATGCACAGCGGCCCCGGTGCAGCATCAGGTGCTCGAGCAGAGCGAATTCCTTGTTCGTGAGGTTCAAGACCTTTCCCGCACGGCGCACGGAGTGATCCAGCCGGCTGACTTCAAGATCGGCTGCCCGCAATAGGACTTGTCCTTCTCGCTTGCGGCGCAGCAACGCCCGACAGCGCGCTCGCAATTCAGAAAGGCTGAACGGTTTCGTCATCAGGTCGTCGGCACCGGCATCGAGACAGCGGACGTGCGTATCCAGTTCCAGCCGCGCTGTAAGCACAAGCACAGGCAATTCCGCATTCAGTTGGCGCATTTCAGCGAGCGCGGCCTCTCCGTCCTTGACAGGCAAATTCAAGTCAAGGATGGTGAGATCAGGTGATTCGTCGCGGAAAACCGTGACCGCCGTGGCGCCGTCGTGAACTGTGCGCACGGAGTGGCCATCGCTCTCGAGTCCTCTCCCCAGAAACAAACACAGCGCCTTGTCATCTTCGGCGATCAACAGCCTCATCTTTGCTTCTCCCGGCCTCAGCTCTTTAAGTTCGCCGCACCGGCTGATTAAGAGGGCCTAACCTGCGGAACATCTCTAAGTTCGCGCGCGGCGGGAGAAAACTCAAGATTCGAATGAGAGAGAAGACGGGAGGTTTTTCAGAATGGATCGAGAGGCAGTCACACTCCCGGCAGAGGAATATGAACATTGATCTGTGATCGCGGATACAGGAAATCTGCCACCGCGATCTCGAAGCGCAGCGAGGCATGAGATCGCGTCAGCGCGGATGCGTGCTTCTCAGGCGGTTTTCCTTTGCCGAGCAGACTCGGACCTCGTGCAAAGCGCCGCATCGGCGCGCTCCAGAATCTCCTGCACGGTGTCGCCTTCGCGATATTGGGCGCATCCGACCGCAGCTTCGAGCAGGACGCTCGCGTGTCCCGACCTTCCCGGAATCACGTATTGCCGGCTTATCCAGGCCCTCAATCTCTCTGCCTGCTCAAGGGCTGCGTTTGCGTCCGCCTCGAGAACAACGAGGAACATGTCGCCGGACCAACGAGCTACGAGGTTTGACATGCGGCAGGATGAGCGCAGCTCGCCTGCAAATTCCTTCAGGAGCAGATCTCCGATCATGTGTCCAAACTCGTCGGTCACGCGCCGGAACTCCTTGACTTCGATCATCAGCACGCAGAAGGGAGACCCGGAATCGATACGCTGCTGCATTCCGGCTTCGATCCAGGGCCGGCTTCCGAGCCCTGTGAGCGCATCGCATGAGGCGAGGTGACTGGCCTTTTCAAGCTTCGCCTGGTAGGTTATGACCTCCACGCGTAGATGATCGATCACCGATTTGTTCTCAGCCGACATACGAGCGACGGAGTCCTTTAATCGCCGTGCGCTTTCTTCGAGGGATGTACGCATCGCGGATACGTCGTCGAGGGTGGCTATCGATTCCAACTGAGCGGTGACCGCATCAAGCTGGTGCGCGTAACGATCATCTTTGTGGCCGAGTGATTCGGCAGTTCGCGCCATGATCAGCAACAGATCCTTTACCTCTCCTGCCCTGTAGAGATAAAGCTGGGCAGACTTCTTGCCCCAGTCCCGCAGCAACTCATCAACTGTATTCATTGCGCGCGCAATTCCTTGCAGATCGGGATGTCGAGCAAGATCTTCATCAATCCTGCTGAGACTCGATTTAAGCCCGGCACTCAGGTCTGAGCAAACGCTCTCGCTGCACTCCCCAATGTCTGCCAGCAGTTTGCGATAGGCAGACAGAAGAAGCGAAAAAGCCTCAGGCAGGAGTTCGACCTCATGAACGCGGCTTAAAACCGGGTCGGAATCGAGGTATTTCTTCAACGAAATCACCTGGTAGCCTCCATGCGCACGGGTTAGCCGATGCAGAGCAAGTTTGCGTTGCTATCTTCATCGGCAAAGGCGGGGAATTGCTTGAGATTCGCGGGAGCGAAAAGATGGTCTTTCAACGGTCACAAGCGCGGAAAGCCTGTCAGGGTGATTCGTGTCATAAAAGGGTCCGCGGAGAACAGAAGACAAAAACTTTGCTTGCAATTCGCTTTTTCTTCGCTATAATCCGCCCATGGCTGTCACTCGAAGGCAAAAAGAGATCATCGATTTTCTGGAATCGTTCGTATCCCGCAATGGCTATTCCCCTTCATTTGAGGAGATTGCGCGGGGAATGAACTTGAAAAGCCTGGCCACGGTGCATAAGCACGTGACGAATCTGGAGAAGAAGGGGCTGCTGGACCGGGTCCACAATCGGAGCCGTTCCATCGATCTGCTGCCGCCCGGTGCGCGCAATCGCACCAGTGACCGGCTTCCTCTCGCCGGCCGGATTGCCGCGGGATTGCCGGTGGAGACTTCAGAGAATCCCGAAACCATTTCGCTTCACGATGTTGTTGGTAATCGCGACGTTTTTGCGCTTGAAGTGCGCGGGGACTCCATGCGCGATGAGCACATCATTAACGGCGACTACGTGCTTGTGGAGCGGACTCGCACGGCACGGCAGGGGGAGATTGTGGTCGCGCTTGTCCATGGCTCAGAGACAACCCTCAAGCGCTTCTACGCCGAAGGGCAGATGGTTCGACTGCAGCCGGCCAACGTGGAAATGGATCCGATTTACGTTCCTGCTGCACATGTAGCCATTCAGGGGCGGGTCCTCGGGGTACTGCGCAAATACCGATAAAGAGGCCTATTCTAAAAAAGCAGAAGCCCGGCGATTGACCGGGCTTTTGCTTTGAACGAAGCGCGATTCAGGCCAAAAGGCGCTGCACTTTTTCTTCGATCACATTTTGTGGAGCGTACCCAACAACCTGGTCGGCCACTTTGCCGCCTTTGAAAAACAAGAGTGCCGGAATTCCCCGGATTCCGTAACGCGAGGGTGTGGCGGCATTGCGATCTACGTCCACCTTCGCCACCTTCAGCTTGCCGGCATATGCCTGCGCAACGCCATCGACGATCGGCGCAATCGCCCGGCATGGGCCGCACCAGACCGCCCAGAAATCTACCAGAACGGGCTGCTCGCTCTGGAGCACTTCCTGCTCAAACGTCGCATCACTTACTTCCAATACACCCACACCTGCCATGGTTCTCCTTGTGTTGCCCGCTATCCTTCTAGATTAACGGAAACTATGCGTCTATAGGATGCTTTGGGGCGTTATAAAGTCGCAATCCGCCCCAAGGCGGCTAATCGGGGGGATCGGGCCGGAAAACGGGTCCGCTGCAAACTTCTCCGGCAACCGGCCGACGAGGCCAATCGTTTTATCTCAAGCCAAAATAGAAGCGCCCGGATCCGTTGTCGGATCACGGGCGCTAGAGCAGCCCTCCCCCAGAACTGCCCACGGTGCGAATTTAGGTGGTCTGAGGTCCAATATCAAGGAAACTTAGGTAATCGGTTCGGTAATCAGGATTAGGTGATTTACCTCACAGTTATCTTTGGATTGAAAAAGTAACTGCTCAGTGAACAGGCTTTACGCTCATAAGTGCGCACAAATCACTTCCGAAGTTCAATGGAACGTCGAGTACCCGACGCATCAAAGCTGCACGGCAGCGATCGCGAATCGGGCAAGCCGCGCATAGCGAGCGTGATCGCTTCCGACGCTGCGGCGAAAGTCACCTCGCTCTCGACGATCACCAGAACCGAAGGTCCGGCACCGCTCAGGCCGACTCCGAGAATCCCGCTCTTCCCGGCCAGCGGGAGGAGTCTTGGCAGTATCGGGCACATGTTTGCGCGATAGGGCTGGTGAATTCGATCCTGCATCGCAACCCGCAGAAGGTCTCCTCGCTGCTGCGCAAAAGCCAGCCCCAGCATCGAAACGGCCTGAAGGTTCGCAACGACATCCTCGCTCGAATAACTCGTCGGGAGGACTGCCCTGGCTTTGCTGGTTGCCAGGGCGTCCTGTGGAAGCACGACTATGGCGCGCCAGCGCGCTGGAGGTTCAACGCGGGCGACGTGAACCTTTCTCCCTTCATTTGCGGCCGCCACAAATCCTCCAAGCCAGCAGGCAGCCGCGTTATCCGGATGCCCTTCCAGGGCGCAGGCTTCCTCAAGAATCTGCTCTGGGCTCCAATCGAGGTCCCCGAAATGCACTGCCAAAACAACGGCAGCAAGCCTGCCGGCTGCCGAGGAGCCGCAACCCATTCCCAGCGGGATCTCATTGTGCATCCGGATCGCGAGAGGCGTTACCGGTTTCGCGTTTGCTTCAACGATGCGTCTGTAGGTGTGAAGGATGAGGTTGTTCTCGATCCGCGAGCATTGATCGCTATCCAGACCACTTGCCACGATGGAGAATTTCTCTGCAGCCTCAGCTTCGATTTCAAGACCGAAATTCAATGCCACCGCAGCTGCATCAAACCCTGAGCCAAGATTGGCCGAAGTTGCAGGCAACCGCATTCTGAAGGATGCTGAGTCCCGGCTCATCCCGCCAATCCCTTCAGCGTTGCGAGCACTGCGGACGGGGTGGGATCTACAACCACCGCATTACGCTGTAGTGCAGCAATCTCCGGCTGAAGGCTCGCGGCCTCGTCGTCGGTGAGCAATGTTCCGCGATGGAAGTTGATGGTGTAATCCGCATCCTTCAGCGTGTGCCCGGTGAGCAGCAGCACTACGGTGTCGCTGGAAGCAACCTTGCCTTCGGCGCGCAGCTTCTTGAGGCCGGCCAGGGTTACAGCGGAGGCCGGTTCACAACCCAGACCCTCCGTGCCGAGTTCAGCTTTGGCAACGGCGATCTCCGCCTCGCTTACATCGAGGCACCAGCCGCCCGTGTCTTTGATCACGCGCGCAGCCTTGCGCCACGACGCCGGATTTCCGATGCGTATGGCCGTCGCGCGCGTATGTGCTTCCACCGGTTCCATGCGCTCGCCGTTGTTCTGGGCGAAGCTTCGGGCAAGCGGATTTGCACCTTCCGCCTGAATGACGGAGATGCGTGGAATGCGCGCGACCAGGCCTAGCTCATGCAACTCCTTAAACCCTTTGCCGAGAGCCGAGCTGTTGGCAAGATTTCCGCCGGGCACGATGAGGTGATCGGGTACGGTCCAGTCGAAGGCTTCGGCTATCTCGAAGGCGGGAGTCTTCTGCCCTTCAAGCCGGTATGGGTTTACGGAGTTCAGCAGGTAGATCGGCGCCTCCTTCACGATCTGCGTGAGGACTCGCACACAGCCATCGAAGTCAGACTTGAGCTGGCAGGTGATTGCGCCATAATCCATGGCCTGGGAAAGCTTGCCCCATGCGATCTTGCCTTCCGGAATCAATACCAGGCTGCGCAGCCCTGCACGCGCCGCATAGGCCGCCATGGCGGCCGAGGTATTCCCCGTCGATGCGCACGCCACCCATGTAAACCCACGCTCGCGGGCAACGCTGAGCGCGGCAGTCATGCCTGTATCTTTGAACGATCCGGTGGGGTTCATGCCCTGATGTTTTGCAAAAAGCTGGTCGATCCCCAGCGCACTCGCAGCACGTTTCAACTTGTAGAGCGGCGTGTTGCCTTCGTGCAGGCTCACAGCGTTGCCGAAGTTGTCGAGGATGGGCAGCAGTTCCCGAAACCGCCAGACGCCGCTTTGGTCAAGAGGCTCGCTGGAGCAGCGCCGTTCGCGCCAAAGCCACTTCAGCGCTCCGGGATTGGGCCGGTCGTGCCCCTGCCGATGGCCCCAGCCCGCGTACTCCACTTCAAACAGGTCGCCGCATTCAGCGCATCGGAAGTCCGGTCGCGCCTCCGGGCCGGCTATACGCGCACCGCATCCGAAACAACGTAAAGTGTGCAGATTGTCGTTCATGCCTTGGCTTAAGCCTACCAGAGCAATGAAACTTGCCCGATGGCACGGATTGGGCTTGCAAGATCTCAACAATTGAAGCCGAGCATGACGGGTTCCATCTGTAACTCGATGCCGAAGCGTGCGGCGACGGCAGCGCGGATCTTGTCGGCGAGGGCCAGGATTTCGGAAGCTGTTGCTTCGCCGCGATTCACAAGCGCCAAGGTGTGCTTTGTGGATATGCCGGCGCGGCCTAGAGAATAGCCTTTTGTGAATCCGGCATTCTCGATCAGCCATGCGGCGGACAGCTTGACCATGTTCGCGTGATCTGGACCGGCGGGGTATCGCGGCGGCGCTGCGCCTGCTGCTGAAGCTACGTGGTCTGCCTGCGTTTCGTTGACGATCGGGTTTTTGAAGAAGCTGCCGGCACTGCGGCTGTCTGAATCGCCGTCGACGATCAGCATGCCTTTGGATTGGCGGATGGAACGGACCGTATCGGCGACCTCGCGTAGTCCGGGCTTGGCGTTGGTTGCAAATGCTTTTTGCAGATCCGCATATTTCAGGGTGGCATTGCCATGCGGTCTCAGGCGATAGCCGACGCGGGTCACCACGTACCGGCCGCGATCCGTCATATTGAAGCGGCTGTGCCGATAGGCGAATGCGCAGTCGGATGAACCGAAGTCTACAAATGCGTGCTCCTGCAAGTCGAAGGCTCTTACACGGTCGATTGTGGAGGAGACTTCCTGGCCGTAGGCGCCTACATTTTGCACAGGCGTTCCACCAACCGTACCGGGAATGCCCGCGAGACATTCCAATCCCGCGCAATCATCGTCAACCGTTCGCTGCACAAACCAATCCCATTCCTCACCGGCGGCGACCCTGTAGACACGCTCATTGGAATCCTCTGTTCCCTCTTGAACTTGAACCCCCTTGAGCGCCGTGTGCAGCACCAGACCGTGGAAACCCGTATCCGCGACAAGCAGGTTGCTGCCGCCGCCAAGCACAAAAAGCGGTACCCCTGCTTCGCGCGCCCATGCGGCCGCTTCGGCGACGTCATCCTCAGACTCCGCCGAGACAAACCACCGGGCCGGTCCGCCGATGCCAAGCGTCGTGAGGGGCGCAAGTTGCTTGTTCTCTTCAATGCGCATCGATGCAAGGCTACACCAGTACACATATCGCGGACTTAACAACGATCTTCTGTAGAATAGAAACAGGCAATCGGCGACAAGCCGCCAGAACCCTGCCGGAGGTTACATGTACCCAGAAATCATGGTCATCCCGATGCGCGAAGAGCTTACCCGCGCTGGCATCAACGAAACCCGCACGGCTGAAGACGTGGACGCCGCTCTTGCGCAACCCGGAACAACTCTGCTGGTTGTGAATTCAATCTGCGGATGCGCAGCAGGTAAGATGCGCCCCGGTGTCCGGCTCGCTCTTTCGAACTCAGCGAATGCGCCCGATCACAAGATCACCGTTTTCGCCGGTCAGGACCGCGAAGCCACAGAAAAGGCGCGCAGCTATTTTGAAGGCCACCCGCCAACCTCACCGGCTATCGCCATTCTGCGCGACGGCAAGCTGGTTTACCTGATGCAGCGCTTTGTTATCGAGCAGGCAACCGCACAGCAGATTGCCGGCGAACTGGTTCGTGCTTTCGACGAGTTCTGCGCGAAGACGCCGGCGTAACGGACAATTCCCTTCTCAAAACAGAACGGCCTCCCGCGAAGGAGGCCGTTGCTATTTTCGTTTCAGAAAGCTGCCCGGATTGAGGATCAATCTCCTGCGACGGCCTTCTCTGCCAGAGACTGCTGCACCTTGCTGTGCTGGCGGCTGTAGCCGAAGTAGATGAACAGGCCAAAAATAAGCCAGCTTCCGAAACCGATCCATGCCGCCGCGTCGAGCGAGAACATCAGCGACAAGGAGACAACGACACCGAGGATCGGCACCACGGGCACCAGCGGGGTACGAAACGGCCGCGGCATCTCTGGATGTTTTGCGCGCATCACCATGATTCCGATGCTGACGATGCTGAATGCAAGGAGAGTTCCGAGGCTCACCAGTTCCCCGAGAAGCGTGATGGGGAAGAATGCAGCGAGAGTCGCGGCAAAGATACCTACAATGATGGAGGTCTTATACGGCGTGCAAAACTTCGGATGCAACTGACCCACCCACTTCGGCAGCAGTCCGTCGCGGGACATGGTGTAGAGCACGCGCGATTGGCCGAGCATCATGACCATCATGACCGATGCGAGGCCGGCAATCGCGCCCAAATCGATCAGAACCACCGCCCAACCCACGCCGATCACATGCGCTGCATCGGCTACCGGGGCGGCAACGTTGAGGTCCTTGAAGTTGACGACTCCGGTGAGCAGTCCAGCCACCAATATGTACAACCCGGTGCAGATCACCAGCGATCCGAGAATTCCGAAGGGCATGTCCTTCTGCGGATTGCGGGCTTCCTGAGCGGCGGTCGATACGGCGTCAAACCCGATATAGGCAAAGAACACCACGCCCGCGCCGCGCATGATGCCCGACCATCCAAATTGACCAAAGTGTCCTAAGTTCGCGGGAATGAATGGGTGCCAGTTGGCCTTCATTTGCGGCCAATGTCCGAAGGCAAACATGAATGCGAGGCCGATGAAGATCAGAACGACAGAAACTTTAATCATGACTGCCGCGCTGTTGAAGTTAGCCGACTCTTTGACGCCAACGACAAGAATGACGGTGATGATCACGAGCGCTGACAGCGCGAAGATGTCCACCTGGCCAGAGAGCGCGTGACCAAAGAGCGAAACAGCGAACTTGGGGTTGGGGTTAAAGGGCAAAGCTACGCCGAAAAAACTCACCAGGTTGCTGACGAATCCGCTCCAGCCAACGGCTACGGTCGCCGCGCCGAAGGCGTATTCCAGCACCAGGGCCCAGCCGATAATCCAGGCCACCAGTTCGCCCATGGTGGCGTATCCGTAGGTATACGCGCTGCCCGCGATGGGAAGCATAGAAGCGAACTCGGCATAGCAGAGGCCGGCGAAGACGCACCCGATGCCCGCAATGATGTAGGAGATCACAATGGCCGGCCCGGCGAACTGCGCTGCGGCGGTGCCGGTGAGAACGAAGATCCCCGCGCCGATAATCGCGCCGATTCCGAGAGTGATGAGATTGATGGGCCCGAGCGCCCGTTTCAGAGACTGGCCGTGTTCGCCGCCTCCGGCTGCTTCCGCCATGATTTGATTGATTGGCTTAGTGGCGAATAACCGGTTAGCCATGCATCTCCTCCGCAACGCGATGGCGCTCTTCAGAGCGAAGCGCCGGGTTTCTGTGATTGCAACAAAGATTGGACATGAGTGAGAGAAATCCTCCGCGACGACTTTGGGTACGGTTCGTTATTCCTGCGTTCGGGGTTGAGAACGCCGCGACCAGAAGAGATATACCGGGATTCCCAGAAGCACGAGAACAAGGCCCGGCCATGTGTATTGGGGCTTGTATCGCAATAATACGATACATATCCATGAAGCCATGATGATGTAAAGGGCCGGGAGCACCGGGTAGCCGAGCGCCTTGTACGGCCGGCTGGCATTCGGCTGCTTCACGCGGAGCACAAACAGCCCGAGAATCGTAAGGATGTAGAACACCAGCACCGCGAAGATGATGTAGTCGAGCAACTGGCTGTAGGAGCCTGACACGCACAGCAGCGCTGTCCAGCAAGCCTGCACCAAAAGGCCCGCTGATGGGGTGTTGTGTTTCTTGCTCAGCTTGCCGACGGATTTGAAGAAGAGGCCATCCTGGCTCATGGCGTAATAAACGCGCGCGCCCGCCAGCGATAGCCCATTGGCGCATCCGAAGGTCGAGATGAGGATGGCCGCAGCCATCAGGTAAGCGCCGGCGGAATGAAAGACCACCGCGAGCGCCGCCGTTCCCACGCGATCTTCCGCGGCATATTGCAAGCCGCGCGCCATCGCTGTGGCGCCATGCGGATCGCCGTGCATCGGCAGCACCATCAGGTATCCGAGGGTGGCGAGAAAGTAGACCGTCACCACGAAGCCGGTGCCCATGATCAGCGAGAGCGGAATGTTGCGGCGCGGGTTCTTCACTTCCCCCGCGGTAAAGGTAATGTTGTTCCACGCATCGGCAGAGAAAAGCGAACCGACTTGCACCACGGCGAGGATCACCAGCACGTTTACGAAGACGATAGGCCCGCCGATACCGACCTGCACGGGATGCATGTCGTTCCATCCGGCATTCTTCCAGAATTCGGTCCATCCAGCGCCGAAATTCGCGGCCATCGCCGTCGCATTGCGCCCGATGGTAAGTGTCAGCAGCACCAGTGCCGCGAGCGAGAGCGCCTTGGCGGAGGTGAACACATTCTGGATCATCGCGCCCAGCTTCAGGCCAAACATGTTCACGAAGGCCAGGAAGAACACGATGACGATGCCGGTGAGGTTGGCGGTGTTGACACCGATCTCCATGTTGCCCAGCACCATGGGGCCAACCGTGATGGGCGGAACATGGGCAATATGCCACAGCCAGTGCGTGGTGGAGATCGTCGGGAAAAATACACCAAGGAATTTTCCGAAAGCCACGCAGACCGCGGCAATGGTTCCGGTTTGAATTACGAGGAACAACGTCCACCCGTAAAGGAATCCCCACAGCGGACCGAGCGACTCGCGCAGATAGACGTACTGGCCGCCGGCTTTGGGCATCATGGCGGCAAGTTCGCCGTAGCTCAGAGCGCCGATCACTGTCAGGATCCCGGTGACGACCCAGGCGCCAAGCACGAGTGCGGGCGAGTTGGCGGTACGGGCGATATCGGCGTCAACCAGAAAAATGCCCGACCCGATCATGGACCCGGCAACGAGTGCAGTAGAACTGAACAGCCCCAGCGTCTGCACCATCTTGGGCGCTTCGTGGGTCGCCGCTGCGGAGTCTTCAGTTGAGGTGAGTTTGGGAGTTGCCACTGGGCTTGTTTTATCTGAATTTAAAAGAATTGTCTCGCGTAATTTTTCAGAGGTTCAGCAAGAACGTCGGGCCCATTCCCCTTTCAACCCAGCCGATCCATCCACCGGCGGAACTCGGCTGCTGGGTTCTGCGCGCGAAAAATCGCCTCCGACACGGCGACTATGCTGGCGCCTGCGCTGAGCACGGCATTTGCGGTCTCGATCGTGATTCCAGCAGCGGCGCTCAGGACTGCATCGGGTCCGGCCTGTTCGCGAAGCCGCCTTACGCCCTCGACGCCGATGGGCACCTTGTCCGTCTGCTTGGTCCTTGTTGGAAAGACCGGGCCGATCGCGAAATAATCGGCAGGTTCGGAAAGAATTCCCGGCAGCAGTGAATCGCTGCCGCCGAAGGTCCCGATGATTCGGTCATATCCCAGCAACTGGCGGGCGGCTGCAGGCGCCATGTCGCCCCCATCGATATGAGCGCCATCAAATCCAGCTGCATCAACCAGATCAACCCGGTCGTCGAGAATCAACTTTACCTTCTCAGGTGGCATTGCCTGGCGCAGAATTTGCGCGTCGGCGATGATCGCTTCGTCTGTGCCGTTCTTGTTCCGGTATTCGAGCAGGGTCACGCCCGCACCGGCTAGAAAGGATCCAAGTTCGTGCAGGAATTCCGCACGGCGGGCAGTTGGAATTACAGAGGAATCGAGAATTGGATAGACCTTCGGAAAGGCAAACTTCATGCGTCAAGCATAAAGCTCCGCAATGAGAAGTCTTTGAGACAGCAGGAAAGGCCGGGAATTCCGCGAAAGTCCACGTTGACAATGAAGCGTATCCCGGCCGGTTATTTCCTAATCGATGTTCCCTGTCCCCTGCTCTTTTCTCACATTTCATCTGCAGACGGGCCGTACATTCCCGGCACTTTCTTATCGAGCAAGCGAAGGTAGACTCCGAGTTGCGCGCGGTGGTGAACCATGTGATTCAGCACCCAGGTGCGCCACACGTTGTACTTGGTGTCGTCGATCCAGGTCTGATCGCCGGCGACAAACTTCCAGTTTGAGTCCCACTTTGCCGGGGTCATGGCGGCCAGGGCAGGTTTGGCTGCAGCCACCTGCTTGTCAAAGCGCGCCAGCAGATCCTTCTTGTTGGCCGGGGCTACGGACTTCATCTCGGGAGACCAATCAAGCCGATCGGTCGTGAGCGTGTGAATCGCCCAATCGCCTGTCGTGTCGCTGACATGTCCGGCGAGACCGCCCAGCGAGGCAGATTTGGCGTGAGGCTTCCAGGCGAAGTCGGCGTCGTCCGGAATAGCTTCGAGGGTTTTCCGGGTGTTGGCAGTCTCCCGGTCGTACTCAGCAATAAGTTCCTTTTGAAAGTCCATGTTGCAACCTCCATGTTGCGAAGGCCAGCATACACCGAATCCCTGTTAAAAGGCGAAGAAAAAGCGATAATTATTTGAGCCGGATTCCAGCAGCCGTGAACCGGTGCTAAGTCGGCTTTGCCGCTTCCGACGTCACTGGCAGCCCCGCCGCATCCCAGGCCGCCAGGCCGCCCGCGATCTCAATCAGGTTGGTGATGCCGTGCTGATGGAGGATGCTGACCGCGATCGATGACCGATAGCCGCCAGCGCAATGCACGGCGATGCGGCGATCCCGCGGCACTTCATCGATGCGCTCTTGAAGATGATTGAGCGGCACATTGACGCTGTCCTTGATGTGCTTCATTCCCCATTCGCCCGGTGTGCGGACGTCCAGTAAAAATGGCGGGGCGCTGGTTTCCAGCTCTTCAGCAGCAATCAAGACGCCAGTGCGTTCTGTGGGCCAGACGAGATCGAGCCGGTGGGCTAGCGCGGCCATGCCACCGCGGAGATAGCCCATGATGTGGTCGAAACCGATGCGGCCAAGGCGGAGAGCGGCTTCCTGTTCGCGGCCGGGTTCGGCAACGATCAAGATCGGCTTGGCGCGATCGAGCACCGTGCCTGCCCAGGTGGCGTACTGTCCGCCGAGGCCGATGTTGATGCTGCCCGCGAGATGGCCCTTGGCATATTCGGCGGCATCGCGCACATCGAGAATCTGCGCGCCCTTATCGCCGAGTTTGAGAACCTCGTCGAGTTCAACTGGCTTGAGACCTTCTTCGAGCGCGCGGTCGAGCGTAGCGCGTTCCCGCGTGTTGAGGATGGCGTCGTAAGTGAAATAGGGCGGTGCATCGGGCTGGTCCGCGGTAACGAGCCGGACAAATTCTTCCTTGCTCATGGGCTTGAGGGCGTAGTTGAAGCGGCGCTGGTCGCCAAGCGTCGAGACAGTGTCAGACGAGAGCTTCTTTCCGCAGAGCGATCCCGCGCCGTGTGCGGGATAGACAAGAACTTCGTCGGGCAACGGAAGCAGCTTGGTATGCAGTGAGTCGTAGAGGTAGCCGCCAAGTTCGTTGGCGGTCCAGCCAAGCGAGGCGCGCAGGTCAGGACGGCCTACATCGCCGATGAACAGTGTGTCGCCGGTGAGCACTGCCAACGGCTTCGATTTGTCTTTGGCGAGATCGAACACCAGGATCGAGATGGACTCGATGGTATGGCCGGGCGTATGCAGCACCTGCAAGCGCATGCCGGGAAATTCGAGCGTGTCGCCATCGTTCATGGGAACGAAGGCATACTCCGCCTGCGCGCGCGAGCCCAGGTGAATGGTAGCTCCGCAAGCATCACGAAGTTCAAGGTGGCCGGCCACGAAATCTGCGTGAAAGTGAGAGAGAAAGACGTGGCGGATATGGAGTACAAACTTTTCCGCATCTGCCAGGTACTGCTGAATGTCGCGCTGCGGGTCGACAACGACCGCAATGCCACTTTCCTCGTCGCCGAGCAGGTAAGAAGCGTGCGCCAGGCAACCGAGATAGTACTGTTTCAGGATCATGGGCTTCTGCGAGTCTAGCACCGGACCGATTCATCCCGGCGAGCAAAAAACACGGAACATCCGTACCGAATACTCCGTACTTTTCCCTAGTTTTGAAAGAGCCCGATGAACGCAAAGAGCATCACCCCGTCTGAGCCAAGCTATGCAGGCTCTACACCGGTGAGGGCATCAACCTGGATCGGTTTGGCCGGTGGACTTGTGCTTGGTGTGGCTCCCATCGCCAAGTGGATTTCCCCAGGTACAACTACCTCGGCTTTGCTGTTGCGAGAAGTGGTCTGGTGGACTCTCGGCGCCGCTATTTTGGTCTGGTTGAGGTTTGTGGAACAGCAACCCATTATTTCCGTCGGAATCCGCCGCCCCACCTGGAAAACCTTTGTCTTCGGTCTGATTGCCGCAATTGCTTCTACTGCTGTGATGGGCGTGTACTTTGCCGTCATTGTTCCGCGCTTCCATTTGGATATAAGTTCGAGTCTCGCGGCGCAACAGCTGATCCTGCACACTCCCTTTTGGTTTAGGGTGCTTCTCGTCCTGCGAGCGGCAGTTGTGGAAGAGCTGCTTTATCGTGGCTACCTCATCGAAAAGATTCTCCAAATTTCAGGTCAAGGCCGGCTGGCGCTGATCTGCTCGGTTGGGGCGTTCACAATCGCCCATCTCTCGGGATGGGGTGCCGCTCACTTGATCCCAGTAGCGATCATCGGCGCTATCTTTGCACTTCTTTATATCTGGCGACGCGACTTGGGATCGAACTGGGTAGGGCACTTCATCACGGACGGACTCGGGTTTCTTACACGCTGACCGGAATGGAAGTTGTCAGGGTAGTGCGAAGGCGACATAGACACCGCCTTGCGGAGCATTTGGAGTGCGGGCATTGCTGGCTGCAATTACAACGTATTGCCTTCCGTCAATCATGTAGGTCGAGGGCGTTGCCACGCCGGAAAAGGGCAGGTCAGCCTCCCAGAGAACCTTGCCCGTGCTGGTATCGAAAGCGCGCAACTTGTGATCGTAGACCGTCGCTGCGATAAAGAGGATGCCGCTCGCAGTGACAACAGGCCCACCGTAGTTCTCCGTGCCGGTGTTCGTCATTCCCTTCTCTGCAAGCGCCGGGTAGTTGCCCAGCGGAACCTTCCAGAGATATTTCCCGGTTTTGAGATCGATGGCATTGAGCGTTCCCCACGGCGGAGCGATCGCCGGGTATCCGTCAGGGTCGAGGAACTTGCGGTAGCCGGTAAAGATGTATTTGTTTGACCACTCCTCAGGATTCGAATCCTGCGACTTCATTTTCGGCGCGACCTGCAAATAACGCAGCAGCGCTTCGAGATCCGCTCCTTTCACGTCCATGCCGGGCATCTGTCCTTTGCCCTTCTGAACGATTTCGGCAGTCTGCGCGGCATTCATACGCGCACCGAGGCCAACCAGCGGCGGCGACGGTGCGATGCCCTCGAGGTGATCCCCGTGGCACGCTGCACACTGCTCGCTGTATACCTTCGCGCCCGCGGGATCGGCCTCAGGTTTCGCTGCGCTCTCGGCTGCGGGAGCCACCTGCAATTCCTTTGGGGGAGCCGCAGCACCGGAACTGCGCAGATATGTGACAAGCGCTTCAAGACGTTCGCCTTCGATATTCGGAAACGACGGCATGCGCCCGACGCCCTGATGAATCTTGTCGATCACCTTGTCGGCGGCCATGCGCTTGCCGATGTCGACGAGCGATGGAAAGGTCGGCGGCGAACCAGCGCGATCGACGCCGTGACACATGGCGCACTGGCTCTGATAGACGGCTTCGCCCGGACTGCCGGCCTTGCTGGGAACGAGGCCGCCGGTCCAGGCCATCTCGGTCGCGTTGATGTAGATGACATCATGAACGGGATCGATCGCCGGGCCGCCCCACTCCGCGCCGCCGTCGAAGCCGGGAAAGACAACTGTCTGTTGGCCGACGGCCATGGGATAGAACTGTCCGCCGTTGCGGAAGGTACGGAAGGTCTTGAGCGCCCAGTCATGCGCTTCGGGCGTGCGCGTGGTGAGAGTGTCTTCAGTCAGTTGCTGGCGCGCGTAGGGTTCAGGTGCATCAGGCGTGGGCTGCGTTGGCGAGGTCAGTTCGCCGGGAACTGTGCTCGGCGGATACTTGAGTTCGTGGATGGGAAACAGCGGCTCGCCGGTGATGCGATTGAAGAGGTAGAGATAGCCCTGCTTGGTGGTCTGCGCGATAGCGTCGACGCGCTTGTCGTTTTTCTCGATGGTGAAGAGCGCAGGCGGCGCAGGGAAATCGCGATCCCAGATATCGTGGTGCACGCCTTGAAAATGCCAAAGGCGCTTACCGGTTTTCGCATCGAGAGCGAGCAGCGAGTTGGCGTAAAGATCGTTTCCTAACCGGTCGCCGCCATAGAAATCCATAACCGCGGAGCCGGTGGGAGCATAAAGGATGCCGCGTTCAGCATCGAGCGCCATGCCTGACCAGTTGTTGGCGGAGCCTGCGGTTTTGTATGCGTCCCTGGGCCATGTTTCATAGCCGGGCTCGCCCGGCAGTGGAATGGTGTGAAAAACCCATCGCAGGGCGCCTGTGCGCAGATCGAAAGCCTGGATGTATCCCGGCGGGGCGGGATGCGCTTCGGGCTCGCGTCCGCCGACGATGATCATGTCCCCGTAAATAATGCCCGGCGTGGTGAGCGCGATAGAGAGAGCGCTGAAGTCGGTTTTCAGATCGTCGATTGCAAGGCCTTTGCGCAGATCGATGCGGCCGTTTTCGCCGAAGCTGGGGATAAGCTTTCCGGTTTCGGCATCGAGGCAGAAAAGGAAGTTCATCACGGCGGCGTAGATGCGACCATGCTCGCCGTCGTTCCAGTACGTCACGCCGCGCGCAGGTTGACCTGCAACAATGCCGGAATCAAATTTCCATTTCAACTTGCCCGTGACCGCGTCGAGTGCGATGACCTCGGTCTTCGGTGTATAGGCATAAAGTGTGCGGCCCACGATCAGGGGGTTGGTCTGCAGACCGCCCTGCTCGCCCGTGTCGTAGGTCCACGCCTGCTGGAGCTGGTGGACGTTGTCGCGGTTGATCTGCGTGAGCCGGGAGTAGTGGTCGCCGTCGATGCCGCCGTTGTAGACGGGCCAGCCAGTCTGATGGGTCTGGGCGTGACCGCGAGGCAGAGCGATGACCGGCAACAAACAGAGAAAAATGGCGTGGCGGAGGGATGAAGTGGAATGCATTGAGTCGCGTGCCCAATAGCTCGGCTGGTCAAGAATACACGGCGAAGGCGGTAAGGCCGAAAAGACGCCAAGTCGCTGCCCGTTTAAGAGCAGCGACAGGACTGGTTCACGAACACGTGGCTACTTGAGTAACTGGAGGGCTCCAATGGCGGCGCCGAGCGCGCCGGCGCAGTCGCCGTTGGGAATTACGTGGATCGGAATGTCCGCCTGCTCGGCGCGCTGAATCGGCATACCCGCACGAATCTGCTGAATAAACCATTGCCGGAATTCTTCTGTGGCCTCAAGCACGCCGCCGCCAATGATCAGGGCATCCGGATCGAAGGTGTTGATCATTTCGTCGAAGAAGAGGCCGAGCGCATGCGCCTGGACCTTGAAGATGGTTCTGCAGAGCGGATCGCCCTTCGCCGCAAGTCCGCGCGCAGCGTAGGCAGCCTTGGCAATATCCAGTTTCGCCAGCTCGTGTTCCGGATGCTGCCTGAGCAGGTACGGCAACACATTGACCCGAATCGACGTCAGCGAGCACAGCGACTCGAGATCGCCAATGCGCCCGCAGTTGCAGATCGGTTTCAATCCTGCAATTTCAGGAATCTCAGAGTAAGGAACGAGCACGTGGCCTAATTCGCCGCCGAAGCCATTCTTGCCCTCAATGACCTTGTCGTTGACGATCACGCCGCCGCCGTTTCCGGTTCCGACGATGATGGAGATTGTCGTTTTGCCGCTATTCGCACCGTACAGCGCAAAATGGCCCCACAGTGCTGCCGCATTGGCATCGTTCAAGTACACGACCGGCTTGCCAAGCTTGCGCTCAAGGGCGGCGCGAATGTCGAAGCTGGCCCAATCGTTGTGCACAAAGTTGGTGGATCCCTTGGCGCTCAGCACGCCCTTGGCGCTGGCCGGGCCTGGCGTGTCAAGTCCCACGGCCGCGACATCCTCCATGGATATTCCCGCGCGCGCCAGAGCCGGCGCCGCACCTTCGGCAATCTGGTTGATGCAGATGCCGGGGCCTTCAACTGCGCGGGCTGGATGTTCACACAATCCTTCAATCAGAATGTTCTGCTTTTCATCGACCACCGTGTAGTTGACAGCAGTTCCACCGAGATCGATACCAATTACATAGCGCATGCTTATCTTCTTTCTCTTTGGAGAGCAACTTTAAATGTACAGCGTGCGAGGTCGAGGCGGGGCAGGGTTTCTCGAACGCCGGGCTTCGACTCTGTCTCAGCTTTGTCGCGCTGCCAGAAAGCGCTCCATGAATTTGGTGTCGAATTTGCCGGCGCGAAAATCTTCGTCGGCAAAAATCTCCTGGTGAAGGGGGATTGAAGTATCAATTCCCTGCACCACGAACTGCTGGAGAGCTCGCTCCATCTTGGCGATCGCTTCGGCGCGATCGACGCCGTGGACAATGAGCTTGGCGATGAGCGAATCGTAGTAAGGGGGCACCACGCCTTCAGCGTATTGCGCGGTATCGACGCGGATGCCGTTGCCCCCGGGAACATTGAAGGCAGTAATTTTTCCTGCAGACGGCGTGAACTTGACGGGGTGTTCGGCGTTGATGCGGCACTCGATGGAGTGGCCTTTGATCTCAATCTTCTGCGGCAAAATGGCGCTGAGACGCTCGCCCGATGCGACGCGGAGCTGCGCTTTCACGAGATCGATCCCGGTGATGAACTCGGTGACCGGGTGTTCGACCTGGATGCGCGTGTTCATTTCGATGAAGTAGAGTTTGCCGTCCTCGTCCATCAGGAACTCGACGGTGCCGGCATTCTGGTAGCCGATTTCAGTGAGGCAACGGCACAGCGTCTTGCTAATCTCCTCGCGCATTTTGGGCGTGACCTGCAGCGAGGGCGCTTCTTCGATCAGCTTCTGATGGCGGCGCTGGATGGAGCACTCGCGCTCAAAGAGCGTGGTGACATGTCCGTGCTCGTCGGCGAGGATCTGGAACTCGATGTGGCGGGGCTGCTCAATGAACTTTTCCATGTAGAGTTCGCCGTTGCCGAAGGCGTTGGCGGCCTCAGTGGATGCGGCATGGAACAAGTTGGGCAGCTCTTCTGTGGCGCGCACAATGCGCATGCCGCGTCCGCCGCCGCCTGCCTTGGCTTTCAGAATGACGGGGTAGCCGATCTTCCGGGCGACGTCCTGGGCTTCTTCGGCTGTCGCAATCACACCGTCGGAACCGGGGAGAATCGGGACTTTGGCTTCCTTCATCGCCTGGCGGGCTTTTTCTTTCTCGCCCATAAGGCGCGTGACTTCGGGAGGCGGTCCAATGAACTTGATGTTGGAGGCACGGCAGACTTCAGCGAAGTTCGCGTTCTCGCTGAGCAGTCCGTATCCGGGATGAATTGCGTCGACATTGGCAATTTCGGCGGCGGAGATGACAGCGGGCACGTTGAGATAACTGTCGGCGGGACGCGGCGGACCGATGCAGATGGCCTCGTCGGCGAAGCGCACGTGAAGCGAATTGCGATCGGCCTCACTGTAGACAGCGACGGTACGAATTCCGAGTTCGCGGCACGCATTCAGCACGCGCAGGGCAATTTCACCGCGATTGGCAACCAAGACCTTACGAAACATTGAGGACCTTAAAGAGCGGAGTTAGCGAAGCTTGCGGAGTTCGTCGTGTTCCGGCTGACCGAGCGCTTCGCCTTGTGTAACTTGCTGCGGAGACAGGATGCTAACGCCGCTAACCCCGCCAGCAACGCTCACTCCGCTATAGATTCATCCTTCGCGAATGGAAAACAGGGGCTGGCCAAACTCGATGGGCTGGCCGTTGCTGATGAAGCATTTCACGACCTCGCCCGAAGCGTCGGCTTCGATTTCGTTCATCAGCTTCATGGCTTCAACGATGCAGATCACCTGGCCCTTCTCGACCCGATCGCCGGGGGATATGAAGGGCGGTGCACCGGGCGATGGAGAGCCGTAGTAGGTGCCGACGATTGGCGATTTGACGATGTGCAATCCAGCATCGGGATCGGCGGCGGGTGCGGCCGGACCTGGAGCGGGCGGTGCTGCCGGAGGAACTGCAGCAGAATGCGCCGCCTGGGCCGCGGATGCAAGCCGGGCCAAATCGGCTACGTTCGCAGGGGGCGCCGCAGCCTGCGCGAATTTCAGGCGAATCTTGATATCGCCGCGTTCGAGGTCGAATTCGGCAACCTGGTATTGCTTGAGGAACTCGATCAGTTCTTGAAGATCCTTGATGTCCTGTGGTTTCATTCGTTCCTTTTGCCTGCGCACAATAGCGCGCAATCGAGTCAAAGTTCGATCAGAGCCCTGGGCGCCGGCGTGAGTACCTGGCCACCGGATTCGGTCACCGCCACCATGTCTTCGATGCGAATGCCGAACTTGCCCGGCCAATATACTCCGGGTTCAATGGTAACAACCATGCCCGCCTGCAACCTTGTTTTCTGTCCCGCGCCGACTCGCGGTGACTCGTGGATCTCCAATCCGACTCCGTGGCCGGTCGAATGCGAGAATGCGTCGGCCATTCCCGCATTGCGGAGGATGCTGCGCGCTGCTTCGTCCACTTCTCCGCAACTGACCCCTGCAGCCACGGCTGCTACGGCAGACTCCTGCGCCAGGAGCACTGCCTCGTAAGCTTTTCGTTCTTCTGCCTTTGGTTTGCCAAGGCAGACGGTACGGGTCATGTCAGAGCAGTAGCCCTCACGGATTATACCGAAGTCGAGGGTTACGAACCCCCGGCGGGGTACCTTCGCGGTCGAGGCCTTTCCATGGGGCATTGCAGAGCGTTCCCCGGAGGCGACGATGGTCTCGAAACTCATGCCCTCGGCACCGTGAAGGCGAGCCTGATACTCAAGTTCCGCGGCAATTTCAACCTCGCGGATGCCGGGTCGGATCATGTAGAGAATGTGTTCGAAGAGTTTGCATCCGATGAGGGCGGCCTGCGACATAAGCTTGAGTTCCTCTTCGTCCTTGACGAGACGCAGCGGCTCTATCAGCGGAGCGGCGAGTTCCGTGAGAAAAGTACGGCGCAGCCTGGAGGGGAGCTCAGCACGGAAACGCGCAAGCTCCGCGACCGTGGTGCGGGTGGGATCGAAACCTGCGCGTTCAGCACCGGGTTGAGCGGCCAGCCATTGCACGGCGGCGACTGCGGGCGGCCCCGTGACGATCTCAACCTGCGCGCCTTGTACCTGCGCGGCAGCCTGCGTCTTGTAGCGGCCATCGGTGAACAGGCGTGCGGTGCGGCGCGTAACCGCGAGCGCAGCGCTGGAGCCGGTGAATCCAGAAAGATAGCGGATGTCGGGGAGGTGAGTGACGAGCAGACCGGCAAGGCCGGCCTTCGTTATACGGCGACGCAACAACCCGATTCTGCGTGCGTGGTCCATCCGGAAAGGTATATCACGGCGCCCTTGCAGCTCAAATCCCTCTCGAGTTACATGATCTCAGTCGGGAAAATAGATTGTGACGGTGCCGTCGCCGTTGTCGGCGGTAATGATTTCGCTGCGGCCGTCGTTCGTGAGCTTCGCGATCGCGATGCCGCCCCACCCTCCCTTTGCTGGGATCGCGAACGAGGTGAAGCGATCTCGTGCATCGGGCACGAACAGCATCAATTCCCTACTCTCTGCGCACGCAACGGCAATCACGACTCTGCCGCTTCCAAGGTCGCCGGCGGTCACGCCATTGGCTCCTCGGCATTCACCCAGCGGCAGTGGCGATCCAGACATTGGTGATAACGATCCGTGGCCGTCGCCGAGCAGCACGGTCACCCCGTTTTCACCAGCATTGCCGATGTCACGCTGATACGGAATGATGACGAGGTCCGCATGGCCATCGTGATTAACGTCCCCGACGAACACCTGCCACGGTTTGGCTCCGGCCGCGAATGGCGAACCACGAGCCTCGGTGAACCGGCCTTTTCCATCGCCAAGCAGAATTGAAACGGTGCCGTCATCGAGATTTGTCGTAACAATATCGGGATGCCCGTCTTGATTGAAGTCTGCCGAGCGCAGCCGTTCATAGGGCCGATGACCAACTGAAAAGAAGCGTCCCGGCAAGCGAAGACCACCTCTGCCGTTGCCGGACAGCAACTCGATCTGGTTAATGGCCCAGCTATCTGTTGCGACGTCCGGCTTGCCGTCTCCATCGAAATCCGCCACTGCCACGCCGTGAGGATGCGGATTCGAGTGAACATCGAAAGGCGATCCCGGTGCTGGAGCAAATCTACCTGTGCCGTCTCCAAGAAGAATCGTGAGATAAGGGGACTGATGATTCGCGATTACCAAATCCGGGTTCCCGTCTCCGTTCATATCGGCGACGGCTACGTCGTTCGGAAGATGCCCCGCGGGAATCGGCGCTCCTGGCGCGCTATGAAAATTCCCCTTCCCGTCGCCCAATAAGACGCTGACGCTCCCTGCATCCGCATTGGCCACGAGAATGTCGGGATTTCCGTCGCGATTCACATCCGCAACAGCAATCCAGCGCGGTCCGCGATCGACGTGAATGGATAGTCTGTGGAATTGGGGAGTTTTTGAATCTGAATCGCCTGAGATGAAGCCGAGTACAAGAATCGAAATTGTCGCCAACGCGATCTTCACGGGATGTATCCTCCCTTGAAGGTAATCACATCCCGTACCGCCTTACATCGCCGGCTTAACGGGCTTCTTCATCTCCGGATTGAACTCGGCGGCCTGCATTTCTGACTGGCGGTCCATCCATTCGTCGAGGCGCGAGCGCTTGAAGCGCCAGCGATTCCCCAGCTTGAATGCCGGGACGAAGCCTTCGGAGGCGTACTTGTAAAGTGTGTCCGGTGAGATGCCGAGGTAGTCCGACGCCTGGCGTATATCCATCACTTCGCGGATTTCAGGGACGAGTAGGTTGTTGCGGGCGGCGGAGTTTCGCATGACTGCACCCCAGGCGGGATTCCGGCAGGAGCGCCGGTGATCCTGTTTATATCGCGGTTTTGCCTGGAAGTTCAAGGGTTTTTCGGGATTTCCCGCGAATTGCCGGTAGATCGCCTGCCCTAACCCTATCGCGAGAATGAATTTACCGGCTCGTAACCACAGCGTATGGGGGTTTGAAAGGAAGACAAGCACAAGGGATGGGCTGGGTGCAACGGATGGTGCGCACTGCCCACCGTAACGCGAAGGGCTGCGAGATTTCCATATCCGAGGCGGGGGGGATGGACTGGGCGGCGCTTCCTGACGTTCAAACGCGGTGAAGACCCGGATCAATTGCGATTGCTTGCGCGATCACGGCGATCGCGATCAAGCTGCTGGATGTTCTTTGCAGCGGTTTCAACGCCTCTCTGATCGCCAGCTGCCTCAAAGACATGCAGGGCTTGTTTGTAGAGTTCGAGTGCCCGGTTTCCGTCTCCCAAATGTGAGTATGCCGACCCCATATTGTTCAGGGTGGTTGCTTCGCCTTGTCTGTCGCCTGACTGAAGCTGAATTGTGAGGGCCTGCTGAAATGGCTCAAGGGCTTTCCGGGACTCGCCGAATGCGTTAAAGGTTCCGCCGATGTTATTCAGGGCGTTGGCCTCACCGGAGAGATTCTGGCCGGCGTGATAGATTTCGCATGCTTTTTGAAATGCGTCGAGCGCTTTCTTCTTGTCTTTTGAAGCGTAGTAGACGAGGCCAATGTTGTTGAGCAGGGCGGCCTGGCCGTTCCTGTTGCCGGCAATAACGTACAGAGGCAGGGCCAACTGGTCGAAGTGCAATGCCTCATCCTGATCATTGAGCGCACGAAAGATTTCGCCGATATCACCTAGCGTCGCGGCCTCGTGATCTGAATTGCCCAGCCTGTGCCAGATGGGAAGCGCCTGTTTGAAGGTCTCGAGCGCTTCGTCATTGCGGCCAAGCGCAAAGTTCGCGGCGCCGATGTCAGACATTGCGGTTGCCTCGGCGGTCGGTTCATCGAGTTTGTGCGCGATTGCGAGTACGCGCTGAAAGCTTATCAATGCCCGCGCCGGGTCTCCGTGGATGAAATAGAGAGCCCCGATTCGGTCGAGCGCGACGGCCTGTGCCTTGAAGTCGTTCGCGTCGATTGCTGCATTGAGATTGGCCTCAAATCCGGCGAGTTTGATTTGGATTTCGGGAGCCAGTTGCATCGATGCGGCACCCAGGGCAGGCGGGATTGAGGAGTCCTGCGCGCGAAGGAGCGGGGCGCGGGCAAGCGAACAGAAGAGAATCGTTACGGCGACGGCGGTTGCCGAACGAGAGGCCTGGGCGGGGGTGCACATGGACCGACCTCCAGCACTCCGGATTGCCCGCAACCGAAGGAACGGCTGCGGGACCTGAATTCTCTGAGATTGGTGGAACTGTACGACGGAATTCGAAGGGAATGCAATTGCATTCTTGCTGAAAACGGCAAATTCTCGGTGGCGCCGGTGGAAAACAGAAACGCCGCCAATGAATCGGCGGCGTTTCTGCCCAGGAAGAAGTGCTGCTCAGGTTTAATTCTGATCGTCGCGGCGATGGAGGGTCGGCCGGTCGTCGCCGGTGCTGTCGCCGGCCTGGCCATTGCTGCCGTCACCGGTGCTGGCACGGCGGAGGCTTGGCTTGTTTTTGTCCCTGGTGTCGAGGAGGCGCCGCTTGTTTTCGATGCGCGCGAGCCGGGCCTTCACATCATCGAACTCCGACGTGGTGACGGTGTACTCGTCGCGCGGAGGCAGAATTCTTGCAATCTCTTCCTGCGAGTGCAGGATGCGATCCGGGGTCTGGGGATGATCAGAGAAAGCTTTGGCGACCAGGCCGGGTTTGCGCTTTTCAAGCGCCTGCACCTTCTCAAAGAACGTGATGAAGGCCTGCGGATCGTAGCCGGCCCGGTACATGTATTGAATGCCGAGGAAGTCCGCCTGCGCCTCAAAGTCGCGCGAGAACTTGAGGAAGGTGAGAGGTATAGCGAACTGGGTTGCTTCGTAGATGCCATAGCCGGTCCAGCTATAGCCGGTCATCATGATCAGGGGGATGGTGCCGAGCTGCGCGTAATTCATACGGGTCTGCTCGCGGACAGCGTGGTGGGCGCATACGTGGGCAATCTCGTGGGCCATGACGCCTGCGATTTCAGCCTCCTCGTCGGCGTTCAGGATGAGGCCCGAGTTGACGTAAAAGAATCCGCCGGGAAGAGCCATTGCATTGATTTCGTCTGAATCGATGACCTTGATGGTGAAGGGCACCTTGCAATCGGAGTTCTTCACGATGTTCTGGCCGATGCGGTTCACGTACTCGGTCACCACGGGATCTGTGATGAACTTCGTGCTCTTCTCGATCTCGGTTGCATACATCTTGCCCATCTTGATCTCGGAGTCAGTGGAATACCAGTTACCCAAACCACGTCCGCCAATGTCGCGATTGCCCACGGCGCTGACGTCATCGATGCTGCCGGGCTTGACCTTGACGGGATCGCTTCCCACCGCGACCACCTTTTCCGGATCGACATTGGTCGCGGCGATATCGCCCTTGACGGGCTCGGTGCCCGCGGGACAGGAGGTGTCCTTATCCTTATCCTTCTTCTTGTTGTGCTTTTCCTTCTTGTCGCTGGTTTCAGAGGGGACGCAGTCGGGAGCGTCCGCGGTGGCCTTGGAGGCGGTATCTTTGCCGGCGCTTTGCGCTTCAGGCTGAGTGGGGGTGTCGCCGGCTACCGGGGTTGAACCAGGGGAGGGCTTCGCGGACGGTTCGGTTGCAGGCGGCGTCGTGGTCGCCGGGGGATTCGCTTGCGGGGCGGTTTGGGCCGGAGCCGCCACGGGGTCGGTGGCCGGTGCGGACTGAGGTGTGGATTGCGCACTCACTGCGGTGACTGCCGCCAATGCCAATGCTGCCAGAATGCCCGACCTGAAACTGCTGAATGCTGCCGTCATGACCTCACCTCTGGATCTGACTGTTTGACCTGACCCGGCGTGCCCTGTTCCAGCGATGCAACTGCCCGATCTTCTGCCGCTTCGCTCTAGTCATTAGACGTTAGTATGCGCTGAGTTGGCAGCCGGGGTTACAACATTTTCGCCAAGGTAAACACGGGCAGGCCGCCTGTTGCTGTCGCCGATCGTCGACTGGGGAGCGGGCGCGAGGGCGAAATTGGCCCGGAATCCCAGTTTTTTTGGGACAGCGCAGCCCGCTGCATTAAATTGAAGGACACGAAGAATTTCTGGAGGATGGGTGCGCAGGGTTTGGTTTTGGGCTATTGCCGTGTTTATGCTGACTGCGGTGCAAAGCTTTGCGCTGCAAGCGCATCCACATGTGCCTTTTCCAGGATTCGGGCGCCCGCGCAAGCCCGAGGCTCCGCCCAAACCTGCGCAGGATTCGCCGATTATCGACGCCTCCAACCTGGGTTCCCCGATTGTTCTGGACCAGGGCTGGCGAGTCGGAATTACCTCCGACCCGGCGGCAGCGGATCCCGCATTTGACGACTCCACCTGGGCGGTTCGTAACGGAAGAGGCACCATCGCCGACGTGAGGGAGCCGTCCGACGAACCCGACCATTCTGACCACCCGGACCGCGACAGGTATGCATGGTTCCGGCTGCACGTGAAGCTTCCGGCCAACCACGGACCCATCGCGTTGCTGATCGAGCTGCCCGTAACGCAGAGTACCGCTCCGAACCTTTCCAACACGGGACCGGGCGCCGACGTGTTTGCCAACGGCAAGTTAATCCTGCCCGAGGGCCCGCATCCGAGTGACAGCTTCAATTATCAGCAGATTTCGCGCCTCTATAACCTGAACATTGCGGCCTCGGAAACCTCGCTCACGCTGGCGATTCGCACACTGTATATCCCAGTCGGCCTCACGGGCTATACCAACTTTTTTTACAACCGGACATTTCGCCTGGGCAATCCCGGAGACCTTCGGAACACACTTGAGCTGTGGTCGGTGCGAACGCTGTTTGAACGGCTGCCGCGCCTGGTAATCGCGATCCTGCTCCTGTTTATGTCGGTCTTTCTTGTCACGCTCTATTTCACGCAGAAGGGCCATCTGGAGTATCTGTGGCTTGCGCTGCACGAGCTTGTGCAGGTGCCAATCGGCATTATCGACCTGGCCGGAAGTTCCGCGCGTCTTGACAATATCTGGTACGGCGCGCTGTACCTGCAACTGCTTTTCATCTCCGCATATCTTTACTTCGAGTTTCTTGTAGCGTTTCTCGCGCTGAAGCGACGGTGGTATATCAAGGGGCTGCGCTACTCGTCGCCGATTCTGGCCTTTATCGCACCGACAATTCTGCTGGTGGGTCACAACAAAGTCATCGCAGTTGCGCTCATTATCGTTTTTGTCTGCGCGATTTTCTGGATGATCGGCTGGGCGATCTTTGTATTCCTCACGCTTATCATTGCCACCATCAAGCGAAACTTTGAGGCAGGTCTGCTGTTGATTCCGCTTGTGCTCACGATGGTGGGCATTGCAGAGCCTATCCTGACCGGGGGGTGGGGCGAATTCGGCGGCGGGAGCTACAAGTCTCCGTTGACAATCCAGGCAGGGCCAATCCCAATCCACTTTGCTGCGATCGCGGACTTCACCGGCTTGCTGGCGATCATCGTCATCATCTTCGTGCGTTTCCTGCGCATTCACCACGAGCAAGAGCGTGCCAGCGGCGAACTGGCCGCCGCGCGCAGCGTGCAGGAGTTGATGATTCCTCGCGAGAAGGTGGAGACGCCGGGCTACGAAGTGGACTCGGTGTACAACCCGGCGACTGAAGTGGGCGGCGACTTTTTCCATATCGAGCCAACATCGGACGGCGGGTTGCTGGTGATCCTCGGCGATGTGGCCGGCCACGGCCTGCAGGCTGCCATGAATGTTTCCATGCTGATGGGCGCACTGCGGCGCACTGCGGAAAGAAGCCCTGCGCGCCTTCTGGAGTCGCTCAACCGGGTGCTGATCGGAAGCGACAGCTTCACCACCTGCCAGGTGGCGTGGTTCGGGTCCGACGGCGAAGTTGTGATTGCAAATGCCGGGCATCTGCCGCCCTACCTGAACACGCAGGAGGTTCGCCTGCCGGGCGGATTGCCGCTTGGCGTGCTGGGCGACGTGACTTACGACGAAGTGCGGCTCTACCTGCATCCGGGCGACAGGCTGCTGATGATGTCGGATGGCGTGGTCGAGGCGCGGCACGGGTCGGGAGAATTGTTTGGATTCGATCGTGTCCACAATCTGAGCAACCAGTCGGCGTTCTATATTGCCGATGCGGCGAAGGCTTTCGGACAGGAAGACGACATTACGGTCCTCACCATTCGCCGGCTGGCAAAGGCCATGGCTGCATGATGGATTTTTGATGGAGCACATCGCTTCGCGCCGATAAAACTGCGCTGAGACCGCCCGGCAACTTGCGCAAGTCTCGTGGCATCGCAAAATCCAGGAGGAATTGAAATGCAACACATTTCAGCGATGGCCTCATCGGCCTTTGGGATGCTGGTGTTTCTGGTCGCGGCACCCTGTGCCCGGGCACAAATTACGAACCAGATCGACGTGCGTATCCACCATCCATTTATTGTCGGAAATACAACATTGCCATCGGGGCACTATCAGTTTCACATGTTGGAGAAGAGCGGGCTTAGCGCCATGGTGGCGACCAATATCAGCGACGGTGCATCGACCGAGTTTCTTGTGAGAATGTCGCAAGACTCGCACACGCCGCGACACACCGAACTCGTGTTCAATCAATACGGACGCAAGGATTTCCTCTCGGACATTTATGAGGATGGCTCGAAGATCGGTGTAGCCGTGGATGATCCTTCGTGGGAAGAATCGCGACTGCAGAAGGCCGGCGAGAAACCGACGCCGCAAACTGAGGAAGAGACGCAGTAATCGACTGCTTATGACGAGGCGGCTTCCCTGCCACTGCTGCCGGGCTGTTGAAGCAAACAACGGCAACGGTGGGTTCTGCATCGAAGCGCATAATGAGCCGAACGCTGCTTCCGGGAAAGCCCTATCCTTTAGGATCAACCGCATACAAAAAGGGTACGAACTTTGCCCTGTTCTCAGAAGGCGCCGATCGAGTTGATGTGTGCCTTTACGACGCCGATGGCAACCAGACCGATTGTGTAACGCTGCTGGAGCGCACAGCATTCGTGTGGCACGGATTCGTCAGCGGCATCAAGCCGGGACAGCTCTACAACTACCGCGTCTTTGGACCGTGGGATCCCGAGCACGGGCTGCGCTTTAATCCTGCGAAGACCCTTGTCGATCCGTACGCCAAGGCGATTGCGGGGGATGTCGACTGGACGGCGCCGATCTTTCCGTACGACGTTGCTTCGGGTGATCCACTCAAAATCGACGAGCGCGACAGCGCTCGCGGCGTACCCAAGTCGGTAGTGATTCAGGATCCATTCGACTGGTCAGATGACGTCCGGCCTGAGACGCCGCTGCCGGACTCCGTCATTTATGAAGTGCATGTGAGGGGCTTCAGCATCCGGAACCTCGAGATCCCGGAGAAGATTCGCGGCACCTACGCGGGGCTCGCACATCCAAACAGCATTGAGTACTTCAAGAATCTCGGCATCACCGCAGTCGAGCTGATGCCCATCCATCACTTCATCGATGAAGGAAATCTCGTCGAGAGGGGCTTGCGCGATTACTGGGGCTACAACACGCTGGGTTTCTTCGCGCCGGCAGCGCGCTACTGTTCCTGCGGCGATCACGGGGGGCAGGTGCGCGAGTTCAAGGAGATGGTGAAGGCGCTGCATGCGGCCGGCATCGAGGTCATTCTCGACGTCGTGTACAACCACACCTGCGAAGGCAATCACATGGGCCCCATGCTGAGCTGGAAGGGCGTGGATAACACGACGTACTACCGCGTGATGGAAGATGATCCGCAGTTCTACATGGATTACACCGGCACCGGCAACTCACTGAACGTGCGCAATCCGCAAGTGCTGAAAATGATCATGGATTCGCTGCGCTACTGGGTTACGCACATGCATGTGGACGGGTTCCGTTTCGATCTGGCAGCTACGCTGGCGCGCGAACTACACGACGTGAGCAAGCTGTCATCTTTCTTTGACACGATCCACCAGGACCCGACCCTCGCCGAAGTGAAGCTCATCGCCGAGCCATGGGATGTGGGCGAAGGCGGGTACCAGGTCGGCCAGTTTCCTGTTCTGTGGGCGGAGTGGAACGGAAAATATCGCGACACGGTGCGCAGGTTCTGGAAGGGAGATGCAGGGCAGTTATCGGATTTCGCGAATCGCCTGACAGGATCGAGCGATCTGTACCAGTTCGACGGGCGCAAGCCGTATGCGAGCATCAATTTCGTTACGGCGCATGACGGGTTCACGCTGTGCGACCTGGTGAGTTACAACGAGAAACACAACGAGGCCAACGGGGAAGACAATCGCGACGGATCCGACAACAATGATTCGTGGAATATGGGCGCCGAGGGCCCGACCGATGACCCGTCGATCAATGCGCTCCGCGAACGGCAGATGCGGAACTTCCTTGCAACGCTGATGCTGTCACAGGGTGTGCCGATGCTGGCCGGAGGCGATGAGATCGCTCGCTCGCAAATGGGCAATAACAACTGCTACTGCCAGGACAACGAACTGACATGGATGGACTGGAATCTGGATGAGAGCCGGAAACGTCTGCACGCATTCACTTGTCGCCTGATCAAGTTCCGGCTGGCGCATCCCAACCTGCACCGGCGAAAGTTCTTTCAGGACCGCGAGGTTCGCAGGCGCTCCGACGGCACCGTGGTGCTGCTCGAAAAGGATGCAGCGTGGTTCAATCCAGACGGCAACGAGGTATCGGACGAAGATTGGAACGCAGGCTGGACGCGGGCCATTGCCCTGCTGCTCAATGGCTGCACCCTGCAGGTATCCGACGAAGACGGAAAGTCGATCATCGACGACAGCTTTCTGCTTCTGATTAACGCTGCTGATCAGGGGGTTGAATTCGCGCTGCCACCATCGCCGAGAATGAAGGCCTGGCGCCAGGTGGTGGATACCGAAAATATCGCCGATCCGTTTACGGCAACACTCGTCGGCTCTTCGGTGATTGTGGGGGGACGGGCGCTGAAGCTGCTCAGCGATGGAGAGCTCTGATGGAGGATCCTGAAAACTGGTCGTGCGGTCTCGGTCGCTACTGCCCAACGCCGTTCAAGATTGCCGTTCCCAGCGCAATAAAGACGCGATTCACGCCCGTAGCGATGGCGGCCTCGCCGGCGATGCACCCAAATGCGATCAGGCCGACAGCCATCGCGTATTCAACCATGTTCTGGCCTTCGGTGCGATCTAGCGCGAAGTTTACGGCGGCGTAGATCTTCAAGATGAGATCTTGCATGCTGTGTCCCCCCTCGTGGATGCATTCGGTCAGCAGGTTCCCCCGCTGTGCAGCTAATTCCATGGTCCCGATACATTCACTAAATACTCTCCGGTGCTCTGAGCACAGATGACGGGGGTCCATGGACCTTAGTTCTCTGCTGCAGAATCGTGTAGGTTGAACGTATCAAACGAAAAGCCCCACTTTGCGGATGGGGCTTTTGCTATCGGTGTTGCCGATCGGGTAAAGATCGATGGCTGCACCGCGGTTGCTTAGTCGTAGTATTCGAGTCCGAGGTGAGTGATCAGGTCCGCGCCCATAATGTGACGGAGTGTATTTTTCAGCTTCATCGACTGGATGAAGAGATCGTGCTCGGGATACAGGCCCTCGCGCGTCTGGGGCGATTTCAAGTAGAAGCTGAGCCATTCCTGGATGCCGATGGACTTGAGCGACGGAGTGCGCTTGGCAAGGTCGAGGAACAAGACCAGGTCAAGGGCGATGGGAGCAGCGAGGATGGAGTCGCGGCAGAGGAAGTCGACCTTGATCTGCATGGGATAACCGAGCCATCCGAAGATGTCGATGTTGTCCCAGCCTTCTTTATTGTCGCCGCGCGGCGGGTAGTAGTTGATGCGGACCTTGTGGAAGATGTCCTTGTAGAGGTCGGGATAGAGCTCGGGCTGAAAAATATATTCAAGAGACCCGAGTTTTGATTCTTCCTTGGTCTTGAATGACTCGGGATCATCGAGCACTTCACCGTCGCGGTTGCCGAGAATGTTGGTGGAGTACCAGCCCGACACGCCAAGCAGGCGCGCCTTGAAGGCTGGGGCCAGAACGGTCTTCATAAAGGTCTGCCCAGTCTTGAAGTCCTTGCCGCAGATGGGCGCGGAATTCTTCTTGGACAGTTCGATCATGGCGGGCACGTCGACGGTTAGATTCGGCGCACCGTTGGCGAAGGGTACACCTTCACTCAGCGCGGCGTACGCATAGATCTGCGATGGCGCGATGCCAGGGTCGTTCGACTCGAGGCCCTTTTCAAAGGCTTCAATGGATTGATGAACGGCGGATGGCTCGAGGAAAATCTCGGTCGAACCGCACCAGATCATGACCACGCGGTCAACGGTCTTCTTGAAATTCTGGATGTCGGCGCGCACCTGTTCGGCGAGGTCCTTCTTGTTCTTACCCTTCTTCACGTGTGTGCCATGGAGGCGCTTGACGTAGAACTGATCGAAGACGGCGGGCAAAGGCTTGATGGTTTCGAGGTAAGGCTTGAGTTGCTGAAGTAAATCCTTGTCGAGCACCTTGGCGTGCGCTGCGCTCTCGTAGACGTTGTCTTCGAAGATGTCCCAGCCGGTGAAGACGATGTCGTTGATATCGGCGATCGGTACGAATTCCTTGAGCAGCGGCGATTTGTTGTCGGTCCGCTTACCGAGTCGAATCGTGCCCATCTGTGTAAGAGAGCCTATGGGCTTGGCGAGGCCGCGACGGACAGCTTCAACGCCGGCAATCATCGTAGTGGCTACGGCGCCGAGTCCTACAACCATGACTCCAAGCTTGCCCCTGGCGGGTTCTGGCTTCGCGATCTTCTGGTCGCTTTGTTCTGTATTGCTCATTGCTGTTTTTCCTAACCTTCCTTTGATTGCTTGCTTCAATCAATCTAAAAATCAAAATTTGGAGACGCAACAGTGTACGCCCGCGAGGGCTGACCTAGCTCTGCTGGAGGTCTCACGCCTCGCTGGTATTGCGGAAGCGGTTGATGTGCGTCCAGACGAACCAGACGACCGCAACAAGCAACCCGATCTCGACCACGAGATGAAAACGATGGAACCACTCATGAAAGCGCGGGTCAGTGTTCCAAGCCTGACCCAATTTCATGCCCACGTAGGCCAGGGCGTAGCACCAGGGCCAGGAGCCGATGAAGGTGTAAAGATGAAAGCGCAGTTGCGGCATTCTGGCCACGCCGGCCGGAAATGCGATGAACGTACGAACGACTGGCAGAAGGCGTCCGAGGAGCACCGTGATGGTGCCGTATTTCTCAAAGAAGTGCGTCATGCGGTCGAGGTCGTGCGGGCTCATGAGCACCCAGCGGCCATAGCGCATGACCAGAGGACGTCCTCCAGCAGCGCCAACCCAGTACGCGATTACAGATCCAAGATTGCAGCCGATGGCGCCTGCGGTGGCCACCCAGAAAAGGCTGAAGTGCCCGGTGTAGACCAGGTAGCCGGCAAAAGGCATGATGATTTCGCTGGGAAGCGGAACGCAGGCGGATTCAATACCCATCAGCGCCGCAATGCCGGCGTATCCCAATGTGCCGATGACCTGGGTGACGAAGTGGATCAAAAAGGGCAAGATGCGTTCGGTCATGGGCCTCTTCAGTATATAGGTTAGAGGCGACATGCATCCTGGTCCTGCTACGATTGAGTTGATTTCAATGCGCGTCTGAGGTGTTTCCGTTGGCCGAGTTTCCTCCCGTTCCACTTACGCTTGAGGGGTCTGCGCTTCTGCATCAATTCTTCAGTTTTGATTGGAAGGCGTGGCGATCCTGCGCGGAAGGCGAACGCTCGAAGATTGGCGCTGAGTTTTCGGCAGCCCTGCAAAAACTGGAGCACGGCTCTAACGGCGTGCAGACGGGGCTGTTTTCAGAGCTTGGCCACAAGGGCGATCTGATTCTGGTGCACTTCCGCGACTCGTTTGAAGCGCTGAACCAGGTGGAACTGGACCTGGCGCAGACGGCGTTCTACGACTTTCTCATCCCGACGCACTCCTATGTTTCGGTGGTGGAACTGGGCCTGTATGAATCAAGCCGCAAGACGTATGAAGCAGCTTCGGCGAAGGGATTCGAGAATCACTCGCCGGAGTGGAAGGCGGAGATTGAGGCTTCAATGAAGCGCGGCGCAGATGCAATGCGGCCGCGGCTCTTCCCTTCCATGCCTGAGGCGAAATACCTGTGTTTCTATCCGATGGACCGCAAGCGCGGCGAGCAGGTGAACTGGTATACGGTGCCGTTTGCCGAGCGGCAGCGCATGATGCACGAGCATGGATTGATTGGGCGGCGCTACGGCGACGTGGTCAAGCAGATCATCTCCGGCTCTATCGGGATGGATGACTGGGAATGGGGTGTAGACCTCTTCGCCGAGGATCCAGTTGTGTTCAAGAAACTGATCTACGAGATGCGCTTTGATGAAGTGAGCGCGGTGTATGCGCTGTTTGGGAAGTTCTATCTCGGGGTGCGGCTGCCCATCGAAAAGCTGGGGAGTTGGCTCGGGGGCAAACTTTGAAGCGAAAAGCTGTTTAATCGGGGGTAGGTTTTGCCGCGCTATCCACGACGATCACTTCAATCGAGCCTTTCTGCGATTCCAACTTCAGGCCGAGTTGTTCCCGAAGCGCAGTGAGTAGTCCGGGAAAAGCAGCATCGGCAGGAACCCCACTCCCGTAATCCGGGGCCCAGTCCAGCTTGAAGTCATAGTCCCCTTCGAGCCCTGTACGATTCACGACGACCCTGTCGCCAGATTCTGTCATTCCCGTCAATTGATCGGCGAAGACATCCATTGAAGTGGCAGTTGCCACCATGTGGTTGTTGTGAGTGGAGACATGGTATCCCTTGCCGGGCGTGGCGGAGTGCTTCAGCCTCGGCTTCGACTTGGCCACAACAAGCGCATAGACGGGCATAACCTGTTGCACCTCATGCACCCGGAGTTGAAATCGATCAGCAAGCAAAGACTGCAATAAGAGACTATTCTCTCTGCGGCGTTCGCAGCGGGGCATTTGCCGCATCTTCGCCATCTCCGAGTCGTCAATCTTCGCCAAAACATCGAATGCCTGTTTGTCCATCCAATCCGGGCCACCGCTAATCTGCTTGTCCGACTTCAGGTTGTAGGCTAAGCGAATGAGTTGACGGAGGGTGTAGTTCTCAATCGAGAGTCGATCGCCGCTTGCATCCACATTGCGATTGCCGCTGTCACCCTTGTCGGCTTTGATTGCAGCCACTTCGAAGGCGGGCGAAGCGGCATCCGCCGTGGTTCTTAGCGGCTGCTGCGAATTAAGGGTCAAAGGGACTATGCTTCCTACGAATAGAACAGCACTCGCAAACGAACCCTTCATGCGGAGTCGAGATGCGCGAAGCTTCGGCTCTTCACTAGGCAAGCTCGAACGGTTGTTTAGTAACATGGTCCAACAGTACCCCACAACAAGAATATGGCCGGAACAAAGACGATCAAAAAGAAAACTGGCGGAAAACGTCAAGGAACGAAGCCGTCCGCACCCAACAAGCAGAAGACCGTTTCAGTGAAGACGCAGTCGGCCCGCGGCTCGCTCGCACCGGAGCGCATTGCCGCGATTTTGAAGGCGCTCGATGAAGCTTACCCGGACGCCGTCTGCGCGCTCACGCATCGCTCGCCGTGGGAACTGCTCGTGGCTACGATCCTTTCGGCGCAGTGTACGGATGTGCGGGTGAACATGGTCACGCCGGAGTTGTTCAGGCGCTTCCCTACTCCGGCGGCGATGGCGAAGGCGGAAATTCCGGAGCTGATCGAGCTGATTCGCACGACGGGCTTCTTCAATAACAAGGCGAAATCGATCAAGGGCGCGGCGAAGAAGATCACCGAGGAGTTTGGCGGCGAGGTTCCCGAGACGCTGGCGGAGTTGATTACCGTTCCCGGCGCGGCCCGCAAGACGGCCAACGTTGTCCTCGGCGTGAGCTTCGGCAAGGCTGAGGGCGTGGTGGTCGATACGCACGTCTTGCGCATTGCGCATCGGCTCGACCTCACCAACTCCGACACCGCCGAAAAAGTGGAGCAGGATCTGATGCGCATTCTCCCTAAAGATCACTGGATACGCTTTTCGCACCAGGTGATTCACCACGGGCGAGAGGTGTGCATCGCGCGCAAGCCCAAGTGCGACAAGTGCAACCTCGAGCAGCTTTGTCACTCCAAAGACAAGACCTGGGAGAGTTGAAGAAGACAAAGACCAAGGGCCATAGAGACAAGGGACTAGTTCACTTGCCTTGCGGGTGAATGTAGTAGATGACGCCGAGATAGTCGTCACTCAGCAGGAAGGTATCGCGATCGAGGCGCAGAATTCCGCAGGGGCGTCCATGCACCACCGGCTTGCCATTCTCAATGGTCAGAAACCCGGTAATGAAATCGCGGGGCGTGCGATCCTTGGCGGTGAAGTGAACGACCTTGTAACCGGTTCCGATACTCGGATGGCTAGCACCATGCAGAGCAACCAGAAAGCTGTCGCGCAATACCCCCTCGTCCTGAGAGAAATATGCAAAGCCAAGCGGTGAGCTGTGCGCGTTAAATGTGGTGTAGGCCGGTGGAACCTTTTCACAAGATTTGAGGGCTTCAGGAGATTTGCCGAGATCGGCGTTTGGATCGGGTTCATACTCGCGACCGCCGCCGGCGCCTAGATTTGTACCCGCTTCCGCAACTCCCTTCTGCCTGCCATACACTGAGTCATCCTCCCGCGGTTTCTCTGCCGTCAGGCCGCCGGTGCGCGCGTCATTCAGTGATGGCAGCGGGGTTGTGTCGTAGACGGGTTTACCGTTGGCAAAGTAGCAGGTTGGCCAGCCGTAGTTCCAGGGTTGGTTCGCATCAGAGCTCAGTTCGAAGAAAGTATCTTCAGGCAACTTGTTGCCGAGATGGTCGTCGCCCATGTTGGTGGCAAAGACCGCGCCGCCGTCGAGGGCGGGCACCTGGTGGATGTCGACAGCATTGCGCAGGCCCTGTGCTTCCAGTCGCTGGTGGCTGCCGTCGGGATCCATGCTGACGACGGACGCGCGAAGGACTTCGTCCTCCTGGCAGTAGTTACATGAGGATCCAACGGAAACGAAGATACGAGGGGTTCCGTGCACGTCAACAACGGCCACGGTACGCGTCAGGTGCCAGCCACCGTATTTGTAGTGAAGTCCGTAGTCGGGAAAGCGGATGAGCATTTCAGGTGGAGAAGTTGGCGCGTCATCGCCGGCCGTGTACTTGTAGCGGACCAGCCTGTCAGTGAGCGGCACATAAAGCCATGCCTGGTTCGTTGCCGGATCGGTCCAGAAGGCAACGTTATTGGGGTTGCGCAGATGCTCGAGATAATGCGTAATCTTCGCAAAGGTATGCGTCTTCTCATTCCAGCCGTCGAGAATGACTACGGAACCACGCCGGTTGTCGTTGAGGTTATGCATGCCGGTCACGAAGATGCGTCCATCCGGGGCCTTGGCAAAGAAGCGGACACGCTTGAGGCCGGTCGCGGCGACGTTGATGTCGAGGGTGGCGGGCAAGGCGAGGGTGATGGATTTCCCGGGTCCGTATTGGAGGGTGTGCCTCGTCTGGCCAAGAGAAAAAAGACTGAAGGCGGCAAACAGGACCAGGAATAGATAAGTGCGACAGACCGACAACTGCATGGCAGAAGTTTAAGGCTTCGAGGCAACGCCGCGCGGGCTGCTGATTATGCGAGTGCCCGAACGAGCGCATCGAGCAGGCCGGGAACATCATGCGGAGATGCTTCGGCAGCGGGTTGCCATCCGAGTTCGCGAAGGGTGCTGCTGGTGACCGGACCAATGGAGATGGCTTTGACGCCCGGAAACGGAAAGACAATACCGGCCGCGCGGGCAACTTCAGCAAGGTGTACCGCGCTGGAGGAACTCGTGAAGGAGGCTGCATCGAGCGGCGAACCGAGCGCAGCGCGCAACTGGTCGGGTGCCCCCGTGGGGATCGCATTCTGATAAGCATCGACGACGTTGACAGCCGCTCCGGCTTTGCGCAGAGCATCCGGGATAATGTCGCGGGCGATGGCGGCACGAGCCAGCAACACGCGCTTGCCTTGCACACGGCTGCCGAGTGCGGCAACCATGCCTTCGGCGACATAGCTTGCCGGAGTGAGGGTGACGTGGAGGCCCGCATGATGCGCGGCATCCGCCGTGGCCTGACCGATTGCGGCGACGTAGGGTCCGTGCTCGAGGAGAGGGATTCTAAGGGCCGCGGAACGCTCCACAACAACGCGCACGGTATTGGCGCTGGTGAGGATCAGCCAGTCGTAGCCGAAGAGATTGCGCAGGGCGTGATCGAGAGGATCGTAGCTTGCGGGTGGCTGGATTTCAAGAACGGGGACTTCCACTGGTTCAGCACCGGCGGCGCGGAGTGCCTCACTGAGCCTGCCTGCCTGATGGGCAGCGCGTGTCACGAGTATCCGTCGTCCGGCGAGGGGCAGCGCGGTCACGTCGAGCCCCCCAGCTGGTTCATATCTGCTGTTCAAATCTGCTCTATGGGCTATTGCCCATCTCCGTCATAAGGCTTAAGGATGACAAAACTCAAGCCCGATGAAGCAATACTACGCGGAGGCGCCCGCCGTGGGATGTGCGGAAGCGTCAAGCAGGGGCCCTGCTCCGGCTTCAAGAAGCATTTCCGCGGCGAGCTGGCCCAGAGCGACGGGGCCGATTTCAGAGCGGCGCGACTCATGGTGGATGCGCACAGCCTTTCCGGTAGCTGGATCGGCAACAACGGCGAAAATCTCCTGCCATTCTCCCGCTTCATCCTGCGGAGCAAGGCGGCAATGGATGCCAATGGGTACCTGGCAGCCTCCACCCAGAGCGGCGAGAGCGGCGCGTTCGGCGGTGACGGCAAAGCGCGTGGCCGGATGGTCAAGGAAGGCAATGGCACCCATCGTCCTGGCATCGTTATTGCGCGTCTCGATGCCCAGCGAACCCTGCCCCGCGGCAGGACAGAAGTGTTGCGGATCGAGCCGTTCGCGCACCCACTCGGTCTTCTCAAGACGATCAAGACCGGCGGCGGCGAGCAGGATGGCGTCAACCTGGCCATCGGCGAGCTTGCGCAGGCGGGTGTCGACGTTTCCGCGGAATTCGACGGGCTGGATGTCGGGACGAATAGCCAGGAGCTGAGCGCGCCGGCGCTGGCTGCTGGTACCCACCACCGCGCCCCGGGGCAGCGCGTGCAGGCTGTGATATTTCACTGACACAAGAACATCGCGCGGATCGACGCGCGGTGGCGTGGCGGCCAACGTAAATGGCGCCGGAAGTTCGGTCGGCAGGTCCTTGAGTGAGTGCACCGCCAGATCGACGCGACCCTCGGCGAGCGCCTCTTCAATTTCCTTGGTGAACATGCCCTTGGAGCCGACCTGGGCGAAGGTTACTTCCTGTAGCCGGTCGCCGGTGGTCTTGATGATTTCCACTTCGACCGAGTAGCCGCGCGCGCGTAACTGCGCGGCGATGTGGTTGGCCTGCCAGAGTGCGAGTTGCGAGCCGCGACTGCCGATGCGCAAATTCATTTGCCTCCTACGGCACTGGGTTCGCCTTGGCGGCTGGGCTTTATGTTGGCGCCGGCTTCGGATGCCTCGGTATTCGATGCAGCCGGTTGCGATGGGATTTCTTCCGGTGAAGGCAAAGCTTCCGCCACAGGCGGCAAGGACCAGGCTTCGCACAGAGCATCCACGCGGGTCGAATCGTTTTCGCGCGCTGCCTGCTTGAGCGCCTGCATCGGTGGATGCAGAAACTTGTTGACGAGCCCGCGGGTGAGCGCTTCAACGGCTGCGAGTTGTTCGGCACTGAGCACACCCAGTTTGGCGTGCATGCGCTTCAATTCGTTCTGACGAATCTCTTCGGCCTGGTGCTGCAGGGAGACGATGGCCGGCGCCACGTTGACGGCGCGGCGGCGCTGGTGGAACCGCTCGACCTCGACGTTAATCATGGCCTCGGCGTCGCCGGCCTGGGTCTGGCGCTCGGCAATGTGGGAGGCGGCAACGGCCTGCAGATCGTCGATGTCATAGACGAAGATGCCTTCCACCTTGTTCATCGCCGGATCGACGTCGCGCGGGACCGCGATATCGATAAAGAACATGGGCCGGTTCCGACGGCGATGCATAAACTGCTGCCCGTGCTCGCGGCGGAAGATCGGATGCGGCGCGCCGGTGGAGCTGATGACGATATCCGCATCTGTCGCGGTTTCGTAGAGTTTTTCGAAGGGGATTACGCGGCCATTGAAGGGTTCGGCCAGCTGGCGGGCGCGCTCGAGCGTACGGTTGGTGACGAGAATGGCTCCTGCGCCCTGCTGCACCAGGTGGCGCGCGGCCAGTTCGCTCATCTTGCCCGCACCCACCAGAAACACAGTGCGCCCTTGCAGCGATCCGAAGATCTTGCGAGCGAGTTCCACCGCAACCGACGCGATCGAAACAGAGTTTGATCCAATTGCCGTTTCAGTGCGGACGCGCTTGGCAGCGGCAAAGGCCGACTGCAGCAGGTGCTCAAGCTGGCCAGAGACGGTGCCGGCGGCACGCGCGGTGGCGAAGGCATCCTTCACCTGTCCCAGGATCTGCGGCTCGCCGACGACCATGGAGTCAAGACTGGCGGCGACGCGGAAAAGGTGGCGCACTGCAAGCTGATCGCGATGTTCGTAAATGTGCGGCGCCAGCAGAGCGCGATCCAGACCAAAATGATTATTCAGAAACGCGGTAAGGTCGGTTTCCGGCGATTCAACAGCAGCCAGCAACTCCACGCGGTTGCAGGTGGAAACGATCATGCATTCGCTCACGCCAGGTTGGGCAGCCAGGGCGCGGGTTACGTCGGCCAGTTCGTCGCGGGAGATGGCGATGCGCTCGCGCAATTCAATGGGCGCGGTCTTGTGGTTGACCCCGATGAGAACAATCTGGCTCATGGGGCACCGAACCTGTGAACGTGGCTGACAGTGTTGGCTGCCCACACGCAAAGCATCACGATTAATACAGCGCCGGAAAGATAGGCCGCCTTGCGCCCGCGCAGTCCAACCGTCTGACGCAGGTAGAGGAGCAGGACGTAGAGTCCCCACATGGCGTAGGAAGCGATCACCTTGGGGTCGACAAAGTAGGCCGCGCCCAGCGAAGTCTCCTGCACCAGGACCGCGCCCAGAATCAGGCCCACCGTCATGCACGGAAAGCCGAACAGCAGCATGGCATTGGCAATGCGCTCCAGGGTGTCAAGCGGCGGCAGCCAGTCCAGCGGTATCCACCACTCGCCGCCCGTGGATTTAATTTTGGCTTTCAGGCGTCGTTCCTGCACCAGGTAAAGCAGTGAGGCCAGCAGGCTGAATCCAAGTGCGGCATAGGCGGCCAGAAGCGCGGCGATGTGTGCAATAAGCCAGCTTGTCCGGACGCCTTCGCTCGGGAAGGCATAACCGCGAATGCCCAGCGCGGGTACAAAGACCAGAAAGAATGTGATGGGCAGCGCGAAGACACCAAGCGAGATTGCGTCGTAGAGCCACCACGCCAGAAAGAAGAGGCCGGCAACGGCAAACCCCAGCAAGGATTCCACTTCGCGGGCACCGACCGGAACCCACCGATGCGCCTGGACCAACATTTCTACGGCTGAGACGAAATGAAAAAAGAAGGCCAGGCCGCCCAGGTGAACGCACCACCTTCGTGCTCGTTCTGAGGAATTGAGCACGGCGGGGAAGATCGTGAAACTTGCGGCCGCGTATAGGATCGTCGCGACCCTGAGCCAGAGGAGATGCATACCGAACTCAAATCTAAAGCCTTGGCCCTCAGTATACTGTGATCCAAATCACCTTAACAGGTCGAGCGAACCAGAGGGCTGTGATCTGTTCCCAAAGGACTCAAATTGATCAGAACGGCAGTGCGCGGGATGTGGCTCGGAGCAGCGGCTTGCCTGTTTGCCCTTGCGGCTGAAGTGTTTGCGGGGCAAGTATCCGAGTTCCCCAAAAAGACCGGGGTGCAGACGCCGGGTGTTCAGCACCCCATGTCGGAACTCGCCAAAGCCGCAACCATTATGGTGAAGGGTGAGCCCGACTGGCTGACGGCAACATCCGATGCGGTTTGGGTAACCAGCGAGAAAACCGACAGTGTGTTCCGTCTCGATCGCAAGACGAACCGGCCCGGCACCTCCATCACCGTGCACAAACCCTGCTCCGGGCTCGCGGTTGGTTTTGGAAGCTTGTGGATTCCGAGTTGCGGCAACAAGAGCTTGGTGCGCGTGGATGCAGAGACCGGTGCGACGCAGGTAACCATTCCGGCAGCGCCAGCTGATTCTGAAGGCGGCATTACGACCGGGGCAGGAAGCGTATGGCTCGTGACTTCCGCCAAAGGGGAGCTGACGCGGATCGACGCCGCAACCAATAAGGTCGTCGCGAGAATCAGCATTCCGGCCGGGTCGTTCAATCCCCTGTTCGCGGCTGGCGCAGTCTGGATCACTTCGAATGCAGGCAACGCACTGGTGCGCGTTGATCCCGCGACGAACAAAGTCGTGAGTTCCACGCCGATTGGGCCGGAACCTCGGTTTCTCGCCTTCGGCGCGGGATCGATCTGGGTGCTGAACCAGGGCGACGGAAGCATCTCCCGCGTAGAGGCGAAGTCGGGCAGGCCGATCGGGACGATTCAGGCGGGGATTCCTGGACATGGCGGCGAAATTGCATTTGGCGGCGGATCGGCATGGGCCACCGAAACAGAATTTCCTCTGACGCGGATTGACGCGAAGACAAATAAAGTTGTGGCGCAGTGGTACGGCGCCGGCGGAGACAGCGTCGGCTATGCGTTTGGATCAGTCTGGCTTACCGATCTCAAGGGAGGAAAGATCTGGCGGATTCCCGTTTCCGAACGTTGATGTCAGCCCCGTTCTGCCTCAGGTTCTGGGCAGGTTCTGCACAGGGCCGACCGCGTCGCACCACGATAATCTGTAGGGAATCGTGCAACCCGCAGACCTCCAATCCGCGGCGGCGCCGCCGTCTCCCCCTGCCCCGGAAGAAGTGGAATTGGCGCCCCTTGAAACCACCGCAACGAGGGCGGGCGCGAAGTCGCTGGAACCTACTCCATTTATGCGCCAATGGTCGGCGGCCAAGCGGGAGAACCCCGATGCGCTGCTCTTCTTTCGGATGGGAGATTTCTACGAGCTCTTTTACGACGATGCGGTCACAGCCAGCCGCGAGTTGCAACTGACGCTCACAGCGCGCGATCGCGAGCGGCAGTTGCCGATGTGCGGAGTCCCCTACCACTCCGTCGATGGGTATCTGGCGCGCCTCTTGCGCAAGGGCTACCGGATCGCCATCTGCGACCAGATGGAGGATCCGAAGCTCACCAAGAAGATCGTCAAGCGTGAGGTAACTCGCGTGCTGTCGCCCGGTACCGCGCTCGACGCCACGCTCGGGCAGGAACGGAATAATTTCCTGGGGGCATATTTCGAAAGCGGCCCCGCAAATCAGCCGCTATGCGCAATCGCGCTGCTCGACGTCTCGACGGGAGAGTTTCGAGTGGCCGAGTTTCAAGGCTCAAAGGCGCGACAACAGGCGCTCGAAGAACTCTTGCTCGCGTCGCCGAGCGAGGTGCTGCTGCCCTCCAGCGCAGAGGCGCCGGCGGCTCTGGAAAATATCGTCGCAAGGACGCGCGTTCAAGACTGGGTGTGGACGCGGGACTTTGCCGTGCCCCTGGTGGAACGCCAGTTGCAGGTGCGGTCGCTCGAAGGCTTCGGCCTGGTTGGGCATGAGGCCGCGGCCATTGCGGCAGGCGTTATTCTGCATTACGTGCGCACGACGCAGAAGAACGAGGCGCTGCACATTGATTCGCTGAAGTTTCAGGAGCACTCGACGGCTCTCGAACTGGACCAGGTGACGGTGCGCAATCTGGAACTGGTGGAGCCACTGTTCTCCGGTCAAGACGAGAGGGTCACGCTCTTCCGTACGCTCGACGCATGCGTGACGCCGATGGGAAAGCGGCTGCTGCGGGCAACGATCCTGCGGCCGTTGATAGATGCCGAAGTTTTGAGCGCGCGCTATGGGGCCGTCGCCGAGGCGCACGCCGATCTGCTCAAGCGCGAAGAGGTGCGGCGCAGTTTCGAAGGCATCCTCGACCTCGAGCGGCTGCTCGCGCGCCTGAGTCTGGACTCAGCCGGACCGCGCGATGTACGTGCGTTGGCGGCCAGCCTCGCGCATTTGCCGGGATTGAAGACGGCCATCGATGCCATGGGAGCTCCGTGCTGGCGGAATCTGCTTAAGCGGTTGGATACGCTCGAGGACGTCACCGTTCACATCGCTTCAACGCTTGTCCCGGAGCCTCCGCTGACCATGGCCGACGGGGGCGCGATTGCGGCAGGAGTCGATGCCGAACTGGACGACTTGCGTGCTGTTTCTTCGACAGGCCGGCAGTCGATTGCGGCCATCGAAGAACGGGAGCGGGCGCGCACGGGAATCGGGTCGCTGAAGGTCCGCTATAACTCGGTCTTTGGCTATTACATCGAAATCACCAAATCGAATCTTGCCATGGCGCCCGCGGATTATGAGCGCAAGCAGACGCTGGTGAATGCGGAGCGCTTTACAACACCGGAGCTGAAAGAGTACGAGGTAAAGATTCTGACGGCCCACGACCGCTGCATCGAAATTGAGAAGCGGATTCTTTCGGACCTTCGTATCAGCGTGTTGCAAGCGGCAAGCAGAATTCGGCATGCGTCCGCTGCTGTCGCCGAGGCCGATCTCCTGATCAACTTCGCGCACCTTGCGGCATTGCGCCGTTATGTGCGCCCCGTACTGGCCGAGGAGCCAATTCTGGAGGCAGTTGCTGCACGCCATCCGGTGATTGAGCAGTGGATGGAGGAGACACGGGAAGGGCGCTTCATCGCCAACGATCTCTATCTCAATGCCAACGAGACCGGCCCAAGCCTTCTGCTGATTACCGGCCCGAACATGGGCGGTAAAAGCACCTATCTACGCCAGGCGGCGATGCTGGTGCTGATGGCGCAGATGGGGAGTTTCGTTCCGGCGCAAAGTCTCCGGCTGGGCCTCGTTGACCGCATCTACACGCGCATCGGCGCCAGCGACAACGTGGCGCGCGGCCGTTCCACCTTTATGGTAGAGATGACGGAGACAGCGACCATCCTGAATACGGCGACTAAACGCTCGCTGATTCTGCTGGACGAGATGGGACGCGGCACAGCGACGTTTGATGGTCTTTCGCTGGCGTGGGCCACGGTCGAGTATCTGCACGCCGAGACGGGCGCGCGCACGCTGTTTGCAACCCATTACCACGAGCTGACCATGCTGGCTGAAAAGCTGCCGCGCGTGCGCAATCTGCGCGTAGGCGTCAAGGAAGGCGCCGGCGGCATCGTCTTTCTGCATACCATCGAGCCGGGAGCGGCGAGCAAAAGCTACGGCATCGAGGTGGCGAAGCTGGCAGGATTGCCCGCGGCCGTCATCGAACGCGCCAAACATGTATTAAGGCAACACGAGAAGCAGGAGCTCCAGAGCGTTCAGGTCGAGACCGCGCCGGAGCCGATGCAGATGACCATCTTCACTCCCCTTTCGCAGCGCATTGTCGATCGCATCGAGGGCGTGGATGTGAATGCGCTGACGCCGCTGCAGGCGCTGAATCTGCTGGAAGAGCTTCAACAGGAGCTTAAGGAAAAATCATGACGATGACATTGCGGCAGGCGGCAGGAAGCCTGCTGGTGGTGGGGCTGGGTGGTACGGGACTGACGGGCCTGGAGCGCGCGTGGCTCGGGCTGGTGCGTCCCGGCGGCGTCATACTGTTTCGTCGCAATATCAAGGACGCGCAGCAGACGCGCGCGCTGCTTGAGGAAGCCACCGGATTCTGCTGTCCGAGGGCCGTTCGTTGCGTCGACGTGGAAGGCGGAACGGTGAATCGTCTGCGCGATGCGCTGGCGCCAATTGCATCGGCACAGGCCGTGGCAGCGGCGATGCGCCTTCCCACCCTTTCGCTCAAAACGCGAAAGAAAGGGGCACCCGGAGTGTCGGCGTCCGGGGCGTCCTCGATGGCGAGGCAGCATGGCGAGCTGATTGCGCGCGCGGTGAAGGCATTCGGATTCAACACGACGCTGGCGCCGGTGGTCGATCTCGCTTTGCCTGAAGCTGCCGAAGTCCTGGGATCGCGAACAGCGGGCGCGAATGCCGAGGAGGTCGTTGAATACGCGCACAATTTTCTGGCAGGGGTTGCTGCCCACGGCGTAGTGGGATGCGGCAAGCATTTCCCGGGACTCGGCGGAGCGGCGGGCGATACGCATTTCGTCACCCCGGAAATCGAGCGCACCTGGCCGCAGATGTGGGATGAGGATGTCGTTCCCTATCGCAAACTGCACCGCGCAATGCCGATGGTCATGATGAATCATGCGGCCTATCCCCATACGCCGGGCAAAAACGAGCCAGCCAGCGCTTCGCGATTCTGGATCACCGAAACCCTGCGCAAGCAGATTGGTTACAAGGGAATCATTCTTTCTGACGATCTGGAAATGGGAGGCATCCTGAAGTTTCTGCCCGTCGAAGAAGCCGCAGTAGCAGCCATCCGCGCCGGATCGGATCTGCTGGAAATCTGTCACAGCCCGGAGCTGATTCTGCGCAGCTATGATGCGCTGGTTTCGGAAGGAGAGCGCTCGGCGGCCTTTCGCAAAGTGCTGATGGCCACAGCTCGCGATGCCGCACGCAAGCGGGCCCGGCTCTATGCGCGCGGTGGGTCGCCCGCGCTCAACGCGAACAGGCTCGAAGCGCTGCGCAAAAACATCCTCGAATTCAACCAGGCGGTGACGACTATAACGAATGCCGCGGCCGACGCAGCACCGCGAGCCGCATCTCCCGCGGAGGCATCGTGAGAGCGAAGCCGATGATCGTGGCCGGCGTGATGAGCGGAACCTCGGCAGACGGGATCGATGTCGCTGTCATCGAAATCGCTCCTTCGGGGCGACGACCTAAGCTGACGCTGCTGGCGAGTGAGGGCTTTCGCTATCCACCCGCATTGCGCAATGCAGCGCTTGCCGCGATGAATGCCAAGTCCATCACAACCGCGGAGCTGGCCCGGCTGAACTGGCGGCTCGGCATGGCTTATGCCGATGCTGTGAAGAAGACGGTGAAAAGGCACAACGTAAAAATCGATCTGGTCGGCTGTCACGGGCAGACGCTTTACCACCAGGCACGCGCGGCATCCTACAACGGCAAGAGCTTTGCGTGTACCTGGCAGGCAGGAGAAGCAGCGCTCATTGCCGCAGAGAACGGTGTGCCCGTCGTGTCGAATTTCCGACCTGCGGATATGGCTGCTGGCGGCCAGGGCGCACCGCTTGTATCGATGCTCGACAAGGTCATGTTTGGCGATGAGACTCGCAGCCGCGTGCTGCAGAATATCGGCGGAATTGCAAACCTGACCGCGATGCCGGCCGGGGTTCACGAGGAAGAATACATCGCGTTTGATACCGGCCCGGGCAACATGGTGATTGACGCGCTCGCTCAGAAACTCTTCAGCAAACCTTTCGATCGCAACGGTGCAATCGCCACCCGGGGCCAGGTTCTCGTCTCCGTGCTCACGGAGATGCTGCGCGATCCTTATTTCAAGGTGAAGCCGCCGCGCACCACTGGCCGCGAGCAGTTCGGGCGCGAGTATGCGATCAAGCTTCTGGCAGCCTGCCAGCGCGTGAGCCGCAATCCCGAGGATGCTTTGGCGACGGCCTCGGCCTTGACGGCAGAAAGTATTGCGCGGAGCTTCGAACTCTTCGTGCTCCCAGGTATGCGAGGTGAGCCGATTGACTATATTGTCTCCGGTGGAGGGGCGCGCAATCGGATTCTGCTGAAGATGCTCGCCGAGAAACTGGAGCCCCTGGGCTGCACGTTGACGACTACGAAAGATTTCGGCATGCCCGCCGAAGCCAAAGAAGCTGCTGCTTTCGCCTTGATGGCATGGCTCACGTGGCATCACCTCCCAGGCAACATGCCGAGCGCGACCGGCGCAAAGCGACCCGCGATTCTGGGACAGATCAGCTACGCGTAGGGGCCTGGTTGGCTTTGGTGCTTCTCATGATTGTGCCTCCCGTCGCGGCGTGATCCCGATGCCGTGGTGTTTCTATCGCATCCAGCCCCACCATGCTCGATCCATACAAGAATAGCTTCGCGTTTCCTGAGATCGCTGCACTGAAGCCCTGACTTGGCCGCGTTGCCCTGGAATGCATCCTCCTGCAGCCATACCCGACACCCGCGCAAGCGACGAGATGAAGCTTAAGTTTTCCTTAAGAATCATATCTAAATAAGTGCCATGTTCGGTTCCACTTAGCGCCCATCGAAGCGACCCTCAAAATGGGTTCATAGTTTGGCACCTATTCTCAACCTTTTGCGGGTCTGGCTCGTCTACCGAAACAGATAACGATTACACCCAGCGACTCGACTGGGTACGTGCGGAGAGAAAGATGATGAGCAGGAACTGGAATCGATTTGCTTTCGGGATGGGGCGATTGTTTCTTCTCTTCGCTTTGGTCGCAGTGTGCAACAAGCTCAATGCGCAGGTCCCGGCCAGGTTCGTGGGTACGATCACGGCCACCAGTGGAAACACGATCACGGTGAAGACGGATGCCGGCGAGTCAAAGCAGGTGGAAGTTCCCGCGACGGCCGTCATCAAGCGGTTGGAGCCGGGACAGAAGGACCTGAGCGCGGCGGCGACGATCCAGTTAACCGACCTTGCCACGGGCGATCGCGTGCTCGTGAAACTTGATCCGAATAGCGCGACTCCGCAGGCGCTTCAGATCGTAGCGATGAAAAAGACGGACATCGCCCAGCGTCAGCAGCAGGAACAGGAAGAGTGGCAGCGCAATGGAACTGGCGGCCTGGTCAAGAGCGTTGATCCCGCCGCCGGAGTTGTCGTGTTGACAACTGGCGCAGGCCCCACCGCCAAAACCGTCACCGTTCACATCGGCAAGGATGCTGTTCTCAAACGCTACGCTTCGAATTCGGTTCGCTTCGCCGACGCAAAGCCCGCGCCTCTCGACGCCATTCACCCGGGCGATCAGTTCCAGGTGCTCGGGCAGAAGAGCGCAGACGGAACAGAGATTACGGCCGCGCAGGTGGTTTCGGGCAGCTTCAGAAATGTTTCGGGATTAGTGACCGCGGTGGATACAAGCGCTTCAACGTTGACGGTTAAGGATCTGGCGACGAAGAAGAGCGTCACGGTGCACATTACTCCGGATTCAGATATGCGCCGCTTGCCGGACATGATGGCGAAGATGATTGCGGCCCGGTTGAAAGGCGGGGCAGCGGCCGGCGGCGGCACAATGGCAGCTCGTCCGCAGGGCGGCGGAGCGCAAGGCGGGTATGCGCAAAACGGTGGAATGGGTGCAGCACAGGGTCGGCGTACCGGTGGCGGAATGTCACAGGTTCTGGATCGGGCACCCGCCGTACAACTCGGAGATTTGAAGAAGGGCGAAGCGGTGATGCTGGTGTCTACTGAGGGCACAAACGACGTTACAGCGATCAAGCTACTTGCCGGGGTAGAGCCTCTGCTTGAGAGCCCCGATGCTTCTCGCGACCTGCTCGCTAACTGGAGCATGGGTTCGGGCGGCGGCGGCGAAGACGCAGGAACACAATAGACATTTTTTGCAATCAGCAGAGATTGAGTGAGGAATACGTGTATTCAAGACATCATTGTTTCTTTCATGTCCTTCATTTTTTGATGGCCCTGGCATTTGGTCTGGCGAGCCTGGCTGCGCACGCGCAATCGGCATCGGCCGCAACGGCAACCATTCATGGCCACATTGCCGACCAGACCGGCGCGCTCATTCCCGGCGCCAGAGTCACGGTCACCACGACCAGCGGAAAGACCGTCGGCACGGCAAAGGCCGACGCTAGTGGAGCCTACGAAATCACGGGGCTCGCCGCCGGAGACTACATCGTAAGTGCGGACTATTCCGGATTTGCGGCCTTCAAGTCGCAGGCCATTCCTGTTGCGGCCGGTCAGGTGAAACGCGTCGATATCGCCATGGCGATTGAGGTAGAACAGCAAAGCGTCACCGTCAGCGATGAAACGCCGACAGTGAGCGTGGAAGCGGGCGCGAATGCCAGTTCCCTCGTCTTGAAAGACAAGGATCTCGACGCGCTCTCTGACGATCCCGACGAGCTCTCCAATGAACTCACGGCGCTCGCCGGTCCCTCGGCCGGACCGAACGGCGGCCAGATCTATATTGACGGCTTTACCGGCGGCCAGTTGCCGCCCAAGTCGGCGATTCGCGAAATCCGCATCAATCAGAATCCCTTTTCGGCAGAGTTCGACAGGTTGGGATACGGCCGCATCGAGATTCTTACCAAACCTGGCACCGACAAGCTTCACGGGCAAGTGTTCCTCATGGGCAACGACAGCGCCACCAATACAGGCAGCCCATTCTTACCTAATGTTCCGCCGTATTATCGGATCCAATACAACGGCACCGTCAGTGGCGCGTTGAGCAAGACCTCTTCGTTCTTCATGAGCATGGAGCAGCGCGACAACCACGACGAAGCCATCTACAACTACTTTTCCGCAGTCCAGGATCCAGTCACCGGCCTTTATTCAATATCGAGCACACGCGCATCGGGCGCGCTTTCAAATCCGCATAATCACATCAACGTGTCTCCGCGCATCGATCTACAACTCGGACAGAAAAATACGCTCACGCTGCGGTACCAGTGGTTTTACGATTCCGAGTCCGGCGACATCGGTTCCACCGAGCTTCCATCTCAATCGGTTACAACCACAAGGACAGAGCATTCGTTCCAGCTGAGCGATTCGCAGATCATCAACGATCACATCGTGAACGAGACTCGCTTCGAATACCGGCGACAGCTGGATTCGGTCTCTCCGGTGAGCACGATGCCTACGCTCGTTGTCGCCGGTGACTTCACGGGCGGCGGCTCCGGAGAACAGTCTTCCAATGACCACCAGGATCACCTTGAGTTGCAAAACTACACCACGATGACCGTCGGGCCGCAGACCATCAAGTTTGGCACGTGGATGCGCGACAATCGCGATGCCAATGCCTCCTTCGCAAATCGAAATGGTTCGCTGGTCTTCTCAGAGAAAGGCTATGTGGATGCGCTGAATGCACTCGCGCAGGGCCAGAGCCTGAATACGCTGCCTGCGGGCGACTTTGTCAACCTCAGCGTGACTGCCGGCCGCACGGCCTACACGGCGAACTTGTTCGATGGTTCCCTGTTTTTCCAGGACGACTGGAAGGTCAATCCGCGCCTGACTCTCTCGGGAGGTTTGCGCTGGGAGACGCAGAACCATATTTCCGACCACAGCGACTGGGCGCCGCGCGTTGCCATGGCTTATGCTCTGGACGCCAAGGGAAAGAAGCCTGCGAAAACCGTAGTGCGCGCCGGCTTTGGCATCTTCTATGATCGGCTTCCCCTTGGTAGTCTTCTGGCGGCTACCGAGAAAGGCCTCAATTCGGGACAGGTGCAGACCTCCGTTGATTCTCCGGCATGCCTCAGTGGCACAGATCTGAACAACATGGACTTTACGGCCTGCAAAGCGGCCGCGCCTTACACGCCGACTCCGGAAAGTACCCTCGTGCAGATCTCGCCCACTTATCACTCCCCCTATACCGAGCAATTGGGAGCCAGCCTCGAACGGCAAGTCACCAAAACAATGACGATGACTGGGACTTATCTTCGCTCGTTTGGCGTGCACCAGATGGTGACTCGCGATGCCAATCCCTACACCCCGCTACCGGGCACAACTTTCTACAACAGCAGCACCGGTCCACGGTTGAACCCCAGCCTCGGCGTGGTCGAAGAGTATTACCCGGAGGCAATCTTCAAAGAGAACCAGATGATTCTCAATGTGAATGCCCGCATATCACCGAAACTGGGATTCTTCGGGTTTTATAACTTGTCGTTTGCCAATACCGACGGGGCCGGCGGGAGTGCTTCGAACTCCTACAACCTGAGCCAGGACTATGGCCGCGCCGGTTTCGTCTCGCGAAACATGATCTTCCTCATGGGCAACTACACGGGCCCGTGGAACCTCCGCTTCAATCCATTCCTGATTGCCCATACCGGCCGTCCATACAATATCCTTTCCAGCAGCGACCTCACAGGCGATCAGTTCCTGAACAACCGCCCATCTTATGCCGATGCCTCGCTGTGCACCGCAGGTAGCGAGCAATACTTCCAGACGCAATTCGGATGCCTGAATGCCGACCCTGGTCAGGGAGATTCTCTGGTGCCCATGAACCTGGGAACAAGCCCCGCGAGCGTAGCCTTCAACTTGCGCCTGAGCAAGACCATCGGCGTCGGACCCAAGACCGAATCGGCGGGCGGAGTTGCCGACGGCGGCCCTCACGGACCTCCGGGTGGCGGCCGTGGTGGTCGGGGCGGCGGCCCGGGCGGCGGACTTGGGCCCGGCGGCCTCGGCGGAGGCGGTGGCCCAGGTGGCATGATGGGACCCGCGGGCACCGGTCGCAAGTTCAACCTCACGTTCAGCGCACAGGCGCTCAACATGTTCAACAACGTCAACTATGGAACGCCCATCGGTACCTTGGGGTCGAGTGAGTTTGGTCGTTCGACAAGCCTCGCAAGTGGACCATTCTCTGGTCCCGGCGGCTCAACCTCCAGACGCGTCTTCTTCCAGGCCGTATTCGCGTTCTAGTTGAAAGCATTCACAAGAGGGCCGGAGTGTCTTGCTCCGGCCTTTTCAATTTTGCGAGCAAGAATCTACCGCAGGCCGCCCAGCAGGCGCGCATAGAGCGCCTCCCATTCTGCCGTCTTTGCATTCATGTCAAAGTTGTGGCAGACGCGCATGCGTGCCGACCTGCCGATGGCGCTGCGCTCTTCCGGCGCGATTCGCATGACGCAGAGCATGGACCGGGAGAGCGCGTCGGCGTTGTCAGGCGGAACAATGGCCCCGGCTTCGCCAATCAGTTCGCGCACGCCGCCCACATCGGTCGCCACCACCGGCTTCTCCATCGCCATTGCCTCGCCCACAACGAGCGGCATGCCCTCCCACGCTGAACCCAGAACGAAGGCATCGGCGCCGTCAAGCACGGCAGGCATGTCTTCACGCAAACCAAGCCAATCGACGGATCCAGAGATTCCTTCTTCCATGGCGAGGTTGCGCATATGCTCCTCTTCTCGATTGCTGCCTTCGCCTGCCACCCAAAGGCGCGCTTGAGAAAAGGCTGCGTGCACGCGCGCGAATGCTCGCAATAAATTCGGATAGTCTTTGGCGGCGGTGATGCGGCCAGCCGCAAGCCAGATGAAATCGCTTCCGGCGTTCAACTCCGATCGCATCGCATCTCTGCGGCTAACATCTTTCGCGAAGAGCGCGCTATCGATTCCGTTCGCAACAACGAGGCATTTGCTTTGCGCTACGGCACCCGACGCAATAGAGCGAACTCTGACGGCGCGACTGACTGCGGTTGTATGCGCCGCGAGTCTGCCGGTGAGCCTGTAGCCGAAACTGCGATGCCATCCGCCTTCATATTCGTTGTGAATCGTGGAAAGAGTTCGCGGGGACGCGCCCGCAAGACGAAGCAGGCGTCCAAGGATATTGGCGGGAAATGTGTGGCTATGCACGAGATCGGGCCCAAAGACGCTCAGAGCGCGCCTGCCCCGAAGCAGACCGCCCATGACTCCCGGAATGCTCTTCGTCATGTCGAGGTAGACAACGTGAACAGTGGTCGGCCACTCATGCTCTGCACGACGCTGAAGCACAATCAGCAGGACATCGTGCCCTCGTGCCGCCATGCGTTCGGCGAGCGCGACGACCTGCCGTTCCGCACCCCCGATGCCGAGCGATGTAAGCATGTAGGCAATGCGCATGATCTCTTGCGTCCATTCACGGATGAGTCAGGAGATGATAGCGCGACGCGATTACGCAGCTTTGTGCGCCGGCTCACTGCGCTTGCCAATCCACCGTTTCAGCAGCGTATCTACCGCAAGCAATCCCGAACCCAGAATGAGGATTAGCAGCGCCGCGAACCAGTCGTTGTAAGCGCTTGCGCCTTGGAACTTGTCCGGATCGGTGACGACAGAGAAGAAGGCGTCTTTCTCGGCAGCTAGGAAGGCGACGGTCATATTGATGAAAAGCACGAGAGCGGTGAGGCGCGTAAAGAGGCCGATAGCCAGCGTGATACCGCCGATGAGCTCAACCAACGAGACGAAAAGAGCCGTCTGCGCAGGCATCGGCATATTGAGCGTAGCGAAGTACTCGCCAACGCGGTCGAGATGATGCAGTTTATTCCAACCGTCGAAGGCGAGTTGCACGCCCCAGTAAAGGCGGATCGCCAGGAGCAGCGGGCTCTGCAGCCGGTTCAGGATCGAAGCAAAGCCGATGTAAGTTTTTGTTGCGGCATTCACGAAACTGTTCATCTTTCCCTTTCAACTCTCGCAGCCCGTTCCAGCCGGAACGTAGCGCCGTAAAAGTGCCGGATCGACGGCGTGTTCAGCATCAGCACATTCTTCCATTCTGCAGTCAGGAACGTGCGTTGCCGTGCAATCGTCATTCCACTCTTAAGACAATCTGTGCCAGAGACGTGTTACAGGGAATTTCGCCCAGAGTGGGTACTCACGAATGCAGCCCCTCGATGTCCGGTGCGCAAATCCAGCCAAGTTCCGACCAGCTGGTGAACCACTCGCGAACCAACTGCGGCCGTCTTCCGCTGGGCACACCCGAACTGGTGACGCCGGTCTCAATGGCTTGCGCGAGCGGAACGCCGGATTGGATGGCCGCCAGGGTCAGAAACTCCCCACGCCGTAACCGCAGATAGTAGACCGAAAAATCCACACGATGGGCAGCGAGCCATGTCGCCTTGCGCCGAAGCGGCGGCAGTTTCTTGGGGGCCTGCTCTTCTTCCTCATGGCGAACGCCCGCTTCGCTGGTCTGGCGTTTTTCGCTTTTGTGAAGGTTCAGCACCAGGTCATCGACGGGAAAATCCAATGAGACCAGCCGCAGATGCGGTTGCAGCGCAAGGCGCGAGTCTCCGTCGAGCGTTGAAATCTGTTCCAGGGTGAGCGCTTCGCATTCGGCTCCATCAAAGGCTTCCACAAATGCCCACTCGATCCGGGCTACATCCTCAGCAAGGCGTGCGCGCCTGCCGGCAAAGTGGGGATTTCTCTTGAGCCATTCCGCAAGATGCGAACCGAGATTGCGCAGGGTGAACGAGTGACTGGGATATTCCGAGAGATACGCCACCGACATCGCTTCGAAAGCACGGGCGCCAATCAGCGACCGTAATGCCGGAAAATCTTCAGCCAGCGCGCCAAGTACCCGGTACCAGTATTGCCGGTTGTAAATCTCGAGGCGCTCAAACGAACTGAGCTGGCTGTTCGGCGCAATGAAGGATGCGGCCACCTGCTCCATCAGGCGGCCATCCGGCGCGTCGCGCCGCATATCCTCATCCGCAGTCAGCGGCATCATTACGGCCCGCGCCATTTCGCGCTGCAACTGGGCGAGACTCATGGCTTCGAGAGTCATGGAGCGGCCTCCACATGCGCTTCCTCTGCCTCGGGATACTGTCCATCCCCTGATCCGGCGCTCGCTACGCGGGCAAATTTCTCGAGGTAACGATTAGCCTTAAGTGCCTCCCCGTGGACCTCGTCGAAGCTCGGTATGTGATCGTCCCATTCGAGGAGGGTCGGCGTCGGTCCGCAACGCTCGATCGCCCGTGCGTAGAGTTCCCACACAGGGTCGATGACCGGATGGTCGTGCGTGTCGAGAATGTACTTCTCGTATTTCGAATGACCGGCGATATGAATTTGCGCCACGCGATGCGCGGGTATCGCATTCACATAATCCATCGGATCGAATTCGTGATTCACCGAAGAGACGTAGATGTTATTTACGTCGAGTAGTATGCCGCAGTCGGCGCGTTCCACTACTTCATTCAGAAACTCCCACTCCGTCATTTGCGAGGCAGTGAAAGCCGCATAGGAGCTGACGTTTTCAACGGCAACAGGAATTTCGAGGTAATCCTGCACCATGCGCACGCGTTCGGCTGTGCGTGCCACCGCTTCCCAGGTATACGGCAGCGGCAGCAGATCGTGCGTGTAGGTTCCGTCGACCGAGCCCCAGCAGAGATGATCGCTGAGCCAGGGCGTGCCGGTGCGCCGTATCAGAGTCTTGAGGCGCCTGAGATGTTCGGGATCGGGTTCAGTCACCGAACCGAAATACATCGAAACGCCGTGCTGCACGACGCGATAGCGCTCAAGAATCTGATCGAGCATGGCCAGTGGCCGGCCACCATCGATCATGAAATTTTCCGAGATGATTTCGAACCAGTCAACCACCGGCCGGCGGGAAAAAATGTGCTGATAATGCGGAATACGCAGGCCGATTCCGACGCCGTGGTTCTGGAATGCATTGAAGCGATTACCGGGCATGAGAGAGCGTTCTCAGTTCTAAGTGCACGTTTGCAGGCGCCTGTCAGTAGACAGCGTACAGTCCGCGGAGAGCCCAATTCCAACGGAAAAGACCCCCCATGGAATCGCGCAAGGCCACGGACTGTTCACTGGATGCTGTTTGACTGGAGTTAAACGAACTTCGGCATCTTGGAGCCGTCGGTCGCGCAGCCGCCCTTGCCCTTGCAGCTGTTCTTGCCCTTGCAGCCGTTGTCGCTGGACTTGCAGCCGCCCTGGCCCTTGCAATCGTTTTTGCCTTTACACGAGTGCTTGGCTGGCTTATCAGCATTGGTATACCGCAGTCCGGCCTTGGCTGCCTTGACCGTCGGATTGTTGGCATTCGAGCTTGTGGTGGCCGCGTGAGCCGCGACGGTTCCACCCATCAGACCGGTGAGAGCAGCGGTAAGCAGCATTGCACTGAATTGGTTCTTCATGTGAGATAGACCTCGCTGGGGGGTTGGGGGCGGGGAAGCCGCCGTTTTTGCTTCACGACGTCTGGCAGGATGCGCAGATGTCGCACAATCGTTGCACGCACCTTAGGAGTGCGCGCATGCGCGAAAGGTTACAAGGAAAGGGGGCACCGTGAAAATGAAAATCTTCGCCCCGGTTCCTTTGTTCAATGAACGGGTCAGTGAGATGTTTGGATTGGCCCGACGTCCCCGTTGCTTTAGTCTGGGAGCGGCGCACGTCAAAAGGATGTCAGCAAATGCCAAAATCCCAGGTCAATTCCGTGCACATTCAAGAAGAAAAACCGCAAATCCGGGACGCCAATTTTGAGGTCGCCGGTTCCCCCGTCAGCCTGAGGCAGTTGCGGACCATCGGCTGGACGAGCGCCTTATTTGCGTTGCTGCAGAGCCTGTGTACCGCCGTTCTGACTATCAGCGGCATACGCGTGGCCATCGGGCTCTCCGCGCTCGCGGCCGCCAGCGGAATCTACGCACCAGCCACAGGCTGGCACCAGGATGCCATTCGCATCCCGATGCTGATCGTGGCCACCGTTGGAGCCGTGGTGAATCTCGTTGTTCTGGCGTGGATTCGCCATCTTCGCAACCGTCCATCTGCACAGTGGCGCCGGCGCGAACTAACCCCGAAGCAGAAGCGCTCCGAGCGTCTGCAGGTCGCGCTTGCCCTCATCACCCTGCTTCTTGTTGGGCTCGAGACATGGACGCACCCCATGGTGCATCGCAAGGGACCTCCTCCGCCGTGCAGGATCGCTGGAAATTGCATTTGAATCGAGGCGACGTCTCAGCCGCCGGTTGCTTCCAGCTCCCTGTCGATTCGCGCGTGCAGTCGTTCACTGAAGCCGGCTGGCAATTCAAACACGCGATCATCCGCCACAAGAATGACCACGTTGCGCGTGGAATCGAGGACCGCGGAGCAGATTTCGCAGGTTTCGAGATGGCGATCGATATCGGCGCGCAGGGCCGCATCCACCTCACCGTCAATGTAGGCGGAGATGTGTTCCCACACGTGTTTGCAGTCGATCCTCATGCGCGCCTCCCAAACCAGCCCTTGCGTTGGGGGGCATAACCTTTCAGTTCCGGAGCCAGGCGGCGCTGCAGCAAGGCGCGTGCCCGGTGAAGGCGGACCTTTACCGAGGCCTCGCTTATCCCCAGTACCGTTGCCGTCTGGCGGATATCCATCTCTTCGATGTCCCTGAGCATCACGATGTTACGGTAAATCTCCGGCAGTCCTTCGATGGCCTTGCGCAGGATCGCCCCCAGTTCCTTCTGCTCCAGAGCCTCGGCCGGAATCTCGCGCCAACTGGTCAGAATTGCCGGGGTATAGTCGCCGCTGGATTCATCGGTTTCTGCATCGAGGGAGTCTTCGCGCCGGCTGCCGATCTTGCGCAGGCGGCCCAGCCCCTCGTTGCGGGCGATGGACAACACCCATGTCCGAAACTGCGCGTCGCCACGGAATTTATCCAGGTTTTGATAGACCTTGATCACCGTCTCCTGCGCTACATCTTCCACGTCGGTCTGATTTTTGAGAATGGAGAGGAGCAGAAAGTAAATCGAGCGCTCACAGGGCCGGATCAGTTCATGAAACAGATGCTTCTCACCGGCAAGGATCCGGCGGATGGACTCGGCTTCGAACTCCGGGTTTGGCAAAGTCATTCCTGATCGCCATGCGGTTTCGCGTTCGCAATATCACGGCTGGCAGAGCCACTATAGCCTCTCGAGGCAGCAGTGCGCCAACTTGCTAAATCGGTTAAACGGCAGGGTTAAGTTTTTGGCGTTCAGCAAGATTCTTATATAAAATTTACCAAGTCGTATGTACAATCGCGTCGAGGACGTACTCAGAGGACACCCATGGCCGGAGATATTCAATTAACGTGCAGCGATTGCGGACAAGATTTTACGTTTACCGCTGCGGATCAGGCGTTCTTTCAGGAACGCGGTTATTCGACCCCCAAGCGCTGCAAGCCTTGCCGTCAGGCAAAGAAGAGCGAACAAGGTGGGGGAGGCTCCGGGTATCGTCCGGCTCCATCCCATGGAACACCTGTCATCTGCTCCGGCTGTGGCCAGCCAACCACTGTTCCCTTTGAACCGCGCGGTGATCGTCCGGTATTTTGCCGTGACTGCTACCAGGCACGCAAAGGCAGCGGCGGCGGCGGCGCACGTTCGGGGCGGTATTAGGAATAAACCGGTTCCGGCGCCCCAAAAAGGGCGTCGGACCGGACGTTCTTTGAGGCAAGACAACCCAGGTTGGGATACACTGCAAACCGCTCATTCGGCAGCTGCCTAGAGCGCGATTTCGTGAAGGGGATTTCATTCCCTTCATAAAGACTGGGACGCGCGCTTCACATTTCCTGATGAAAACTCCCGGATATTTCTCATTGCTGGTTGGAATAGCTTTCGCCTGCGTGCCGGGGGGCATGGGAGCGAACGCTACGTTGCCTTTTGGCGTGGAGGCCACAGTGCATGCGGGATGCACGTTGCGCATTCATGTGGACGGATTGCGCAATTCGACAGGAGTGGTGGGCGCAGCAATATTCAAGTCGGCTGACGGCTGGCCTGAAGATATGAGCAAATCATTTCACCATTGGCCTACACCCATTGCGCCGGGAGCCCGCGAAGCAACCGCAGTATTAGAGGATGTTCCGGCAGGCGATTACGGAGTGGTCGCCATTCACGATGAAAACAGCAACCACAAGCTGGACCGGAATTTTATTGGTATTCCGAAAGAGGGATTCGGGTTCGCCAATAATCCCCATGTTGGCTTGAGCGCCCCGCCCTTCGCGGCAGCAATCGTGCACGTGACATGTCCCGTGACAGAGACCAATATCCATATCCTTTACAAATAGACGCCGTCGTCGCTATGGCCTGTCCCCCGCGTTGAACTTCGTCCACGGGCCGGCTTTCATGTCCTTCAGAATCGGCTTCAGGTAGTCGAACTGTGGATGGGCTGCAAAAAACGGCGCAGCCAGGAAATCTTCGCCGCAAGGATGGCCCGCACGCGCAATCAGCGAGAGATTCGCAGCGAGGTCGGAGTCGGTCACCTTTCCGGTCACAGCTCCATCGGGATAGTACGGGGGATCGCCCCATTCTGGGACACCTTTAGGATCGGCATCAATGTGGCCGCAGAGCGTGCGCGCATCCGGACCCACCTTGCCCGTGAAACTGTCTTCGTGGTTCGCCAGAAATTGCTCAGCGAGGTCGACATCGATCTGGCCCTTGCTGGCCGCAATCTTCCGCTCCCAGGTCACATGCCGCGCGTTCATCGACGAAGAACTGTTCGACGAATCAAAACCATCCGTCTCCTGCTTGATCAATGCCGGATCGCGCGGGAAATTCGAACTGACGAAGTAGCCGTCCCTGGTTCGCCATAGCGGAGTGTTCTTCAATCCCAACTCCAGGTAGGCAATCTCGCCGGTCTTGCGGTCGCCCACGAGCCAGTCATTGGCATAGCCACCGTTGTTGCCCTCTTTGATGATGGAAACATACTCATCAATTGAACTCGCGTATTGCATCGCCTTGCGCGACCGTACAAACTCCGGGACGCCGTCAGGATTCCATCCAGCAAACTGCGTGATCGTTGTCTCGGTGATGATGAGGCCCGCATCGTTGACGCCGAAGTCGTCCTGGCTGGTGATGACGCCCGGTTCCCCGTCCATGACCATGCGGTGCCCGTGCTCCGGCTTGATGTCGAACATAACCGTCCAGCGCTCACCATCGGCGTAGCTCGACCAGTTGTTGTGCGCGATAACGATCTTGCCGCCTTTCGTGTAGCTGCCCGTTGCGATGAAGGCGGAGCAGTGGCCCTCCGGCCGAATCGGCGGAGCATTCATCGCGTGCTCGTTCTTGTTCAGCCATGGAACGTAATACTCCGGAAGCTCGATGCTGCCGTTCAGCGCGACAATGTCCCACACGTCGAGCTTCATTCCTTTCGATTGCGCGCCTTTGGCAATGCCCGTCAATTCCTGGTGGTATTCGCTGCCGATATGCGGCCACAGCATCTTGCGGCCGGCATCGCGATAAAAATTCCAGTCGCGCTTCGTATCGTGCTGCGTCTCGAGCTTTTCGACGTTGATCAGATCGGCAATCTCGGCAGCCAGCAACTGCCCATGCTGAAACCCGATCTCCTCGGGAGTTCCTTCGAGGTGCACATACTCCCATCCGTCGCGATCGAAGCGGTAGCCTGCGCCGCTGCTTTCAACTGAAGCGGTAGCGGGCGCTATGCGCTTCGCAAATGCCGGGGCCCCAGGCGCGAGAAGCATGCTGAGCGAAAGGAGAAATGAGACGCGGGGAAGCAGTCGGACCATGCAGGTTCTCCGTATGTCTGAATTGTGCATCGAGAATAGCAGTTTGGTGCGCGGGTAGGCTCGATCGCATGCCCGCGCGATTATTTAGATCAGCGCTTTTTGCCGGCCTTGTGGGCGGGCTTCTTCGCAGTAGATTTGGTCGGCTTGGTCGCAGCGTGCGGCTTTGTCTTGGCGGCTGGTGCAGCCTTCTTTGCCGGAGCAGCTTTGTGCGCGGGCTTGGCGGACGCCTTCACGTGTGCTGCCTTGACTGGCGCTTTTGCCGGAGCTTTTGCCGCAGGCCTGGCCGCAGGTGCCGGCTTCGCCACCGGCGCAGTTTTGGCCGCAACCGGCTTCTTCGCTGGGGGTGGGGGCGCGGCTGCCTTGGCCTTCTCAACCTTTGGCGGCTCAGACTTTCCTTTCGCGGCAGGTGCCGCAGGCTTGGCAGCCGGAGCAGACTTTGCGGCAGCCGCAGGGCTTTTAAGGCCCGCTTTGCCTTTCGCTTGTTCTGCCTTCTGCGTCGCTTTGTCGGACTTTGCGACCGCAGCCTGCTTGCCGCGTCCTTTGCTCAAAGGCTCGTCGTCTTCATCGTCGCCCGTTTCTGCTTCGTCCGATTCCGCTTCTTCCTCGTCGCCCAGTTCTCCGTCGAGGTCTACACCCTTGGGTATCGGAATGCCTAGATCGATCTCTTCGTCGTCGCCGCTTCCGATGTCGTCAAGGTCTTCTTCGTCGGCGCCATCTTCGGCGTCATCGTCGTCGTCGAAGGCCTTCTCCTTGATCTTCTCAGCGTTGCGCTTCGCCCGGGTGCGCTTGATTGTGATCTGCGGCGGCGGAGCCGGCGGCGAATGAGGCTCGAGAAAAGCCTTGATCTCCTCCGGAGTGTTCAATCCGCCATCAATCAACTTCAAAAAGATCTCGTGCAGAATGTCTTTATACGCCGGCAGGTCGGGCGTAATCCGCATTTCCTGCATCTGCGCATACGGGATCCGCTGCCGCGCTTCAGGCCAGGTTTTGAGGAAGAGTTCGTATTTCGCCTTGACCGCGCTGTCTTTGCTGGTGAATCCAAGCCACAGCACCGCCTCAGGATCATAGGTGGTGAAGAGCTTGTAACTCGACGAAGGAGTTGCATTCGCCTTGTTCAGCAGAACCTTGGCAAACCCACTGGCCAGCGAATCCAGGCTGTTCCACTCCTCGACAAATCCCGGACGGAGCAACTGCTTCTTGAGTGCGGAAACATCCTTCGTTGCCATTTTCGCCGTCAGCAACTGCATTTGCGCCGCCGACATATCGGGGTGTACGCCCTGCATCTGCAACTGGACACGCAGATCATGCAGCGCCGTCAGCTTCTCTTCGTCTGCCTTGGCCGACGTCCAGGTCGCGCACATGACCTTCATCCAGCCTTCGGCTTCGAGCGCTCGCAGAATCTTCAGCCCTTCATCCTCGTGCCCGATCTGTTCGAGTTCCTGGCTGCGGTCGTGTGCGGAGAGCAACTCGATCACGTTCTCAGCCTTTGCGTTCTCATAGCGCTGCAGCGTCCTTGGATCGAGATCCCATCCGAGCCGCGCAATGTAGCGCGTGGCGCGAATCATCAGCACCGGCTCTTCGAGAAATCCGTAATTCGAAACCAGGCGAAGCGTGCGCGCCTCGATGTCGGCGGCCCCGTTCAAGGGGTCCATCAACAGGCCGAACGAGCCATCATTGAGAGAAATGGCCATCGCGTTTACGGTGAAATCGCGCCGGCGCAAATCGTCCTGGATCGAAGCAAAGTGATATGCGGGCTTGCCCGGCTTGGGGTACTCGCGGCGATGCGTGCTCACCAGGTCTACCCTGACCGTTCCCGGAAAACAAAGGTAGAGCGAGCGCGACGCCTCATCTTCGCCCCAGGTTTTGCCGCCAAGCTTTTCGATCGCCTTTTTCAGCTTCAGCGCATTGCCCTGGACCGCGACTTCAATGTCGCGGACAGCGTGGCCGCTGGTCAGGTCTCGGACGGCATCGCCGGTCAGGAAAAGGAGGTTTCCGGCTTCCCGGCACACTTCGCGCAGTTGCCGCAGCGCATTCTGTTTTTCGGCTGAGAGCCGGTTCTCAAGAAGGTAAATGTAGTCGGGCATTCCGTTCCTGCTTCCACCTGCAAAACCCAAGGCAAGTCTCTGATGGCGTTAAGCTTACGGCGGCCACAGCAGAGGTTGCAAACCAGTACCTTATCACAATCTTAATCGATTGACCAGCAGGAACAGCACCAGTTCTGCGACTTTTTGGGGCACGAAAAGGCGCCCGCATGCGACAATCCAAGCCATGGGCTCTGCTCGTAAGCCGGTGATTGTGCGCAAGTTCTCCCGCGAGTGGTATGCCGGCTATGCAGGCGCCACTTTCGGGCAGGACTCGACTGCTCTCGAGGTCCTCGACCTGACCGGAAAGGTCCTTACAGTGGCTTGGGACGCGGTGAAGTGGGTCTGCTATGTCCGTGATTTTTCCTCAAGTTCAGACCAAGCCAACCCCGAACGCCTGCTGCAGAAAAAGTTCGCCGTGCGCCCCCGTGCCGCCGGCCTTTGGCTCCGGATGACCCTGAACGACGGGGACGAGTTGGAGGGGATCGCCACCAACGACCGTTCCCTGGTCTCCGGTGCCGGTCTGCTCCTGACGCCCCCCGATACGCGGTCCAACACCCAGCGAATTTATGTTCCCCGCCAGGCCATCCAGACCCTCGAGGTTATGAGCCTGATTGGTTCGGCTGGACGCAAGCGCCGGCCAGAAGCAACAGGCGCAGAAGGCCAGCCCGAGCTCTTCCCTGCCGAGCCTGAGTCCGAATAGCCATTCGTTCTGCCCCTGACGCCAGAATCCTCATCTCGGCGCGCCAAGGTTATGAGACGATGTTTTTCCTATGGCAATGGATATCATTCGAACGCTGGACGCACCCGCCCCGCCGCCAACCTACAGCCAGGCCGTACGCGCGGCCGGTTTCGTATTCGTCTCCGGAACTGGGCCGCATGATCCGTTAACCGGAAAGATTGTCGGAGACACGATCCAGGAGCAGACCAGGCAGTGTCTCGAGAACATATCCGCCATCCTCAAAGCAGCCGGCACTTCTCTCGAACGTATCGTCAGTGCCACCGTCATCATTCTTGAGGAGAGCGACTTCGCCGGGATGAATGAAGAGTGGATCAAGTGGTTTCCGGCGAACCCGCCCGCCCGGCAGGGAGCGAAATTGCCCGTTCGCATCCCAGGAATGAAAATCTCCATCGCAGTGATTGCAGAGACCTGAATCTTGAATCTCCGAGCCCGCGGATTTTCCCTCCATCCCACTCCGTTACAATCTCCTCGATGAAACTTGGCGAGCTTGCAAGTCGGCTGGGTGCGGAACTGCGCGGCGACGCGGAATTGGAAATTACTGGCGTCAAAGGGATTGAGGACGCCGGAGGCTCCGAAATGACCTTCGTCGCCAATCCCAAATATGCGGGACTCGCGCGCAAAACCAGCGCCGCCGCCGTGCTGGTCGAGCCTGAATTTCCCGAGATCGCGGCGGCGACCCTGCGCATCAAGAATCCCTACCATGCCTTTTCCCGCGCCCTCGCCCTCTTTTACCAGCCCCCCTCCTACCCCGCCGGCATTCACGCGACCGCCGTCATCGACCCCACAGCCCAGATTGGCGAAGGAGCCCACATCGGCGCTTACGTCGTCATCGGTCCAAACGTGAAGCTTGGGCCGCAAGCCACTCTGCTGCCTCACGTCGTGCTTTATCCCGGGGTGAAGGTGGGAAGCTACTTCTTCGCCCACGCGCATGCGGTCGTGCGCGAATACTGTGAACTCGGCGAAAACGTTACGCTGGAAAATGGTGCGATTGTTGGCGCCGATGGCTTCGGCTTTTCAAAGAACGATCAAGGCCACTGGGAAAAGATTCCGCAATCGGGCCCGGTGCGCATCGGCGATCGCGTCGATATCCAGGCCAATGCATGCGTGGACCGCGCCACCGTCGGCGCAACCGAGATTGGCGCCGGCAGCAAGATCGACAACCTCGTCCAGGTCGGCCACGGCTCGCGCATCGGCGACGACACGCTCGTCTGCGCGCAGACCGGTCTTGCCGGATCGTCGGTGATCGGCAACAACGTGATTCTGGCCGGGCAAACGGGCATCGCCGGCCACTGCAGCGTCGGCGACGGCGTGATTCTGACTGCGCAGTCCGCCGTGAGCCACGATGTACCGCCGGGCAAAATGATCTCCGGATCGCCGGGATTCGACAATCGCGTCTGGCTGCGCGCCGTCACCATCTTTCAGCGCCTGCCGGAATTGTTAAGACGCCTTGATCGGTTGGAAAAGCGCGTTACGGCAACAAGTCCCGAAGGCAGCGCATCGAGCAAAACCGAGGAGCAACGATGAAGAGATTTGCGCGGGTCTGGGGAAAGGCGGGCGCAGCCGTGTTGACGTCGACCCTGATCTTCTTCCCTACTGGATGTCACTCCTACCACATCGAGGCCACCGTCGAAAATCACACCGGCGGCTCCATCACGCTGCTTGAAGTCGACTATCCCTCGGCAAGCTTTGGAGTCGATACGCTGGCGGCGGATGGCGTAGCCCATCATCGAATTCAAATCCGCGACAGCGGTCCCATCAGCGTGCAATACACTGCCGCCAACGATCACCAGGTGCAGGTCAAAGGGCCAACTCTGTATGAAAAGCAGGAGGGCAGAATCGAGCTTGATCTCCTGCCCGACGGCAAAGTTGAATTTCATCCATTCCTGAATCCGCAGCGCAAATGAACCCGTTGGTCACCTTCATCGCAGCCTGCAGGCAAGCTCGCTCATTCCGATTCGACTAACGCCGATAAGTCAAATGGGATCACTTTGAGCCGGCGCCTAAAGCTTCGAAGCAAGTTGAATACTGCGCGTCTCCGGCGCCGGCATGGTCTTGCCCTGCGTCTGAGCGGGTGCTTCGGAGCGATTTTCGCGGCAACCGTGGTTGTCGGGCTGGAAGATAGCGGCAACCTTATCTGGGTGGCCAACGGCCTTCTGCTTTCGTACCTGCTCCTCGCACCAAGGTGGCTGTGGAAGCATTACTTCGCCACAGGATTTATGGCGATACTCTTAGGCGGCCTCGCGGTAAATGCCGACCATTGGCCCAAATGCGTCGCGCTCACCGTCCTGAACATTGCCGAAGTTGCGGTGGCCGCATTCCTGCTCCGCAGACGAACGAAACAATTGCCGCACTTCACTGAACCGCGCTATTTGTTCCGGTTTACAGCATGCGCTGTTTTGGCGGCTCCCGCTGCCGCCGGGATCCTGTTCGCGACAACATACTGGCTCTGGATGCGAGTCTCACCCTGGTATCCCCTGCTGTCATGGATTACCACCGACGGTCTTGGAACCGCCATCGTCGCTCCTGCATGTGTTTCTCTTTTCTCATCGCACCTCAAGCAACCGGAGAGTTGGAGAACTCAATGGTATTTGGCCGCCTTAATTCCGATCGCACTTGTTTCTTTCTGTCAGGCACGCGTACCGATCATTTTTCTCATTTACCCCACCGTCGCCATAATTCTTTTTCGATTTGATCTTGGGTGGGCTTCGATTGGCACTTTGTACGTGGCTGCAGTGGGAAGCTGGTTCACCATTCACGGGCTGGGACCTTTCGCGCGGATGGGGATGGCCTTTCCCGTGGCGCCGACCGTCTTGCTGCAGCTCTATATTGCGTCGGGAATGTTCCTTGTTCTGGCCGCAGCCTCGGTGCTGGAAACGCTGCGCGCCACGGAGCGTCGCTTGCGCGAGATCGTGTCTCTTCACGATCTTGTGACTGAGAATTCGCGAGACGTGATCATTCTGGCCGACTTTGCTGGAAAGCGGCATTACGTTTCCGCATCCGCTGCAACGTGGGGCGGATGGCAGCGGGAAGAACTGCTGGGTATGACCAGCCTCTCGCTGGTGCATCCCGACGATCGTGCAAGGGCCGAAGAGCTGGTCCACAGTCTGCGTTCCGGAGGCAGTGGCGGATTGCTGGAGTGCCGCGTGAGAAACAGGAGTGGAGACTTCGTCTGGGTCGAAGCAAATCTTCGCCCGGTGCGCGATCCGGCCACCGGCGCTGCCGTCGGCATCTTGAACATGGTGCGGGATATCGCCGGACGCAAGACGATAGAACTGGAGTTGAAGGAAGCGAATGCCGCTCTCGAGGCGATGTCGATGACCGACGCCTTGACGCTTGTCGCCAACCGGCGCAGATACGATCAGTGCCTTTCAAGCGAGTGGCGGCGTGGCCTGCGTGATAATTTGCCTCTGTCGCTGCTTCTGCTCGATGTCGACTGGTTCAAGTCCTACAACGACACATATGGGCATCCGCGCGGCGATGGCTGCCTGAAACAAATTGCCGAAGCCGCGCAGGATGTAGTGTTCCGGCCCAGTGACCTGGTGGCGCGCATCGGGGGCGAGGAGTTTGCCGTCATTCTTCCCAATACGCCCGCAGCGGGCGCCATCGAGGTCGCAGAACAGATCTGCTCGGCGGTGCGCCACCGAAGACTCTCCCATAACACCAATCCGATCGGCTGGGTCACAATCTCGGTCGGCTGTTCCACCCTCGTCCCATCGGTTGGCTTGTCTGCCTCAATTCTGATGCATCTTGCCGATAAGGCTCTCTACACGGCAAAGCACGGGGGACGCAACCAGGTCTGCCGCGCCGTCTTTGAGGAGCAACCTGAAGCCTCACTCAAGGCCGGCTGAGATCCGGGACCAACGCAAAACGGGAGCCGAGGCTCCCGTTTCGACAACTGCCTTTTCCACTTTCAGAGATCAGTGCACCATGCTCTGAAACAGCGAGGACTTCAGCAGGCTGTTGAAGTCGCCGTCCGAGGTAGCAAAATGAATCGTCAGCAGTCCGGAATTCGAGCTGATATCTGTTGCCGCCAGTGCCGCCTTCTCTGTCGCGTCTCCGCTCATCTTCTTGTAGATAATCGCGGCCGAGAGCAGCGATGATACCGTGGCTGCCGCAAACGAGTCACCCGTAGAAATAGTCAGATCGAACTTCACGCCGTGCTGAAAATCCATGCCGTACCAAGATGAATCCAGCCGCTTGCGCACCGATTCATAGTCCGCTACCGATCCGGCTTCTCCCAGTACGGACTTCATCATGGTCTGGGTTCCGGTCTTGTCGAGCACGCTCCATAACGGCTCAGAATCGACTGCCTGCATCGCATCCATAATCGGCTCGTTCGTCAGCATTCCGGGTGCGTATCCGTCCCGGACATTGAGCGCAGCCTTCACCGCCTCCATGCTTCCAAACACCATGGTGGAAGGATCGAAGAAGCACAGAACCATGCCGGTATGCGCCAGCGGATAGACACGGTTGGTGCGGACGAGTTTGGGTTGCACTTTCTGCTTGCGGAAATTGGCCATGATGCCCTGCTCGTCAAACTGACCCTGTGCAATGCCTACTGTCTCAAGGCTGTCAGTCGACGCGCTGGTGCGAAACAACGCAAAAGCGAGCTCGTCCACGTCGTGATTGTCGTTCAGGCCAGACTTTCGGATTGCCTCGTCAAACTGCTTCAAGTCCGGAGGCATCACGCGGTCGCGCAGTTCCATCGCCGTGTTGGAGTTCTGCATGGCGCGGTAGTCAATCACCACCAATTGCTGTACATCGTGCGGAATGGCCGCGCGGGCATCCCCGGATAACTGCGCTGCCTGAGCTGCGACAGTCATGGTCGCAAGAAGCGCGGGAACCGAAATCCTGGCTATAAACTTGAACACTCTTCACCCTCCGGGAAGCCACAAAGCTCCCGATTTCTACGCTACGGGAGCAGGAGATTATGCTTCGCCCTGCATCCCCATTTTACCTCTGTACAGTTTTTAGACGTTGACCAGTTTGGTATCGGTACTGTTACCTTCGCCGGGCCAGAATAGAGGTGATTCAAGCCGCCGCTCCAGGATCTTGGTCTCGTCATCGAACTCACTTAACTGACGCATCCATTCGCTTTCCCGCTCGCAGGCGGCCTCGGGAATCAGGCCGACCACTTCGCCCTCGACCGGCGCAGTCTTGTGTTTCAACGCCAGTCTCGAAACCGTGCTGTAGACCTGCGACACCGGCGTGGCTTGAAAATCCGTGATGTTTAAGGTGAGTTGCGCCCGTCCGTGCGCCAGTAGTCCGAGCGCCTTCACACTGTGGGGACCGCCAAACGCCGCTCGGACTTCGCGCGCGATTGCTCTTACCACCGCAACATCGGCTGAATCGAAATAAACGTTGTAAGCCACCAGGAATCTGCGTGCTCCTACCGCGCACGCGCCTGCCGTGGGATGCAGACCCGGGCCGCCAAGATCCGGGCGCCGTGCAGCCTCTTTGCGCACAGCGTCGCGCAATCCTTCAAATTGTCCGCGGCGCACATCGTCGAGGTTCGCCCTATCAGGGCGCGAGGCTGCAGATTCATAAAAGTAAACCGGGACGCCGAATCGACGCCAGATCTCAAGACCGGCCTGTCGTGCGAGCATCACGCATTGCTCAAGCTTGATGCCGGTGACGGGGACGAAGGGAACCACGTCCGCCGCGCCGATGCGCGGATGCAAACCTTCCTGGGTGGTCAGGTCGATCAGTTCGACGGCCTTTCCCACACCGCGCACCGCGGACTCCAGTACCGCCGTCGGAGCGCCGGCAATTGTAACGACGGAGCGATTGTGGTCTGCGTCTTTAGACCAGTCCAGCAGACGCACCCCGTCCACCCGCATCGCAGCGACAATCGCTTCCACTCGGCGAGCATCCCTGCCCTCAGAAAAGTTCGGAACGCACTCGACAACCGACTCTTTCATCTTTGTCTTTCAACCTGCGCGCCCATCCGGGACTGGTGCTCGCTCCGCTCCCCTGCTACTTCCAGAAGGTATATCCCACCTGGATTTGTATGCTGGCGTTCACGCCCGGATTGTGATCGCCGAGCGACGCCGACGAAATGTGAACTGCGTTCACGCCCAGGTCAATGGATCGTTTGGGACGAGTGAAGTAATGAATGCCAATTCCGCCCTGCGGCGAAAAATTCCACACCGAGGTTGCGCCCGGCGTTCCGTGCGGCACCAGTACATCCGGTGGAAACTTGTGCGTGGTATAAATCAGCCCGCCCGCTCCTTGAAACCATGGCTGCACCCGCTTCGAGTGCGTAATAAAATTCCACCGGAAGATCACCGGCGTGAGGCTCGCGCCTGTGTAGGTTCCACCCCCAACCAGCTCGTCGTAGGTCTTACCCTGAAAAACGAATGCCTGGATATGAGGCGCCGGTGTATATGCCTGCCAGAACGGCATGATATTCACCGCGTATTGAAACTGGCCGCTCAGGATACCCGCGTGAATTGGTGGCGACAGGATTTTGCCCGCCTCAACACCCAGGGATAAAAAACGATAATTGGACCGATCGCCGCCAATGCCGTTGCCGAAGTTTACAAACGGCGCATACTCCCAGCTCTGCTCCTTGCGAACCTGGGCGACCGGCGATTCTCCATCCAGACTCACTTCCTTCGCCACATGGCTTTGATTAGCCATTCCCGAAGATGAGGACGACGACTGACCGAACGCCGTGACGGTTGTGCCGGCTAACGATAGTGCCAAAATGAGAAACTTCGCAGTTGGGGTCAACGCTCTTCCCTTTTTCTATTTCTGAAATTCTGTATCCCAAGAAAAAGGCCGCCATCCTCCGGCGGCCCTCGGATTGCCAGCCAGCCTGCGCTTATCCCGCCATCTGCGCCATTTGCTCGGCGTCCATATCGAAGTTCGAGTACACATTCTGCGTATCGTCGAAATCCTCGAGCACGTCAAGGAGTCGAAGCATCTGGTTCGCCGCTGGTCCCTCAAGCTTGGTGTAGGTCGAAGCCAGCATGGTTACCTCGCTCGAGGCCACAGTGATATTCGCTGCCTTAACGGCACTCAATACGCCCTCAAAGCCATGCGGATCGGTCACGATCTCCCACACTTCGCCTTCGTCGCGCAGGTCTTCGCCACCGTGTTCCAGCACAATGTCCATCAGCTGTTCTTCGGTAGCATTGGCTTTCTCGATGTCGATCACGCCCTTCTTCGAGAACATGTGCAGAACCGAACCTGTCGAGCCCAGATTGCCGCCATTCTTTGAGAAGGCATGGCGAATTTCGCTGACGGTACGGTTGCGATTGTCGGTCAGCGTTTCCACTACGATTGCCACGCCGCCGGGCCCGTAACCCTCGAACGTGATCTCTTCGTAGCTCACGCCTTCCAATTCGCCGGTACCACGCTGGATGGCCCGCTTAATGTTGTCCTGCGGCATGTTTTCGGCCTTGGCTGCGGCAATGGCCGTGCGAAGCCGGGCGTTGCTGTCAGGATTGCCGCCGCCCTTGGCAGCCATGGCGATTTCCCTTAGCAGACGGGTGAAGATCTTGCCGCGCTTGGCATCCAGCGCGCCCTTTTTGTGCTTGATTGTGGCCCATTTGGAATGGCCGGACATGGAAACCTCAATGAACGTGGAAATGCGGGTGCAGCAGGCGCACCCGCCCAAGTGAGTATACCACCGGGAAGGTATGGCGAAAACCAGGCCTGCGGTCCGGAAAAGAGCCCGATCTTGCTTTTAAAACTCCTTCCTTCCCATTGTGTATCTGCCACTTGCACGGGAGTCAGGGTCCAGAATGAACAAGAGTTCATGCGCAGGCGCGGGCACTCCGCTTTTCGCCCGCTTACAATTTCCTTGAGAGCTGCATTCAAGTAAAGAAAAGCGCTCGCGTCGACCCATCCTAAAAACCTGCTGATTTCAGGAGATCGCTTGAAGCGCCTTCTTTCTATCTTCCTCCTCGTCCTCGCCGCCACAGCCGGTTTGGCTCATGCCCAGGGCAATTACGAGATCCAGGTATACGGCTCTGAGACGCAGGCTCCTCGCAGCACCATGGTCGAACTACATTCCAACTACACAGCTGTCGGCCAGAAGCGCTTCATCGATGGCGTCGATCCCACCAATCACGCTGAACACGAGACCATCGAAATTACGCAAGGATTGAAGAACTGGGCTGAAGTCGGCTTCTACATCTTTACCAGCGAGCAGAGCGGCACCGGCGTGCAATGGGTCGGCGACCATATCCGTCCCCGCGTGCGCGTGCCCGAAGCATGGCACTGGCCCGTGGGCGTCAGTCTCTCGATGGAGGCGGGATACCAGCGCGCCTTCTTTGATCGCGACACATGGACGTGGGAGATTCGTCCCATCATCGACAAGCAGCAGGGCCGTTTCTACTGGGCGGTCAACCCAGCACTCGAACGCACCTGGCACGGTCCCGACGTGAATCTCGGCGTGGATTTCTCGCCTGCCGTCAAGGTGAGCTGGAACTTCACCAAGGTTGTCGCCGGCGGCGTCGAATACTACGCCGACTACGGCAGCATCACCGACATCGCCAGCCTTCACGATCAGCAACAGCAGATCTTCCCCGCTATCGATCTCAATGTCTCCCCGAAATGGGAGATCAACTTCGGCGTTGGTGTAGGCCCCACTGCGGCCACCGACCACTGGATTGTCAAAGGCATTCTCGGCCGCCGCTTCGACTGGGGACATCACGACCGAGGACCGATCGGAAATCAATAGGAGATATGCGACGGCTAGAACCCGCCCCCGCCGTCATCGAATCCCCCGCCACCATCTTCAAAGCTGCCGGAGTCATCCATCCCCGATCCGTCGTTGACATTCTGATCGTCGTACGCCGCTGGATCGTCAAGGCTCGAGGCGTCAACGAAAGCGCTCGTATCCTGATCTCCACCCGCGCTCGCGTTCTGATCGAATCCACGTAGATTATCGTTCGGATCGTTATCGCGAGGATCGTAACCCGTGCCCACGTCCCGCCCGCCATCACTGAGTTGCGCGCCGCCTGACTGCATTTGGTCCTGCATATGGTGCTCGCCATGCTCGGCGCCGCGCGCAGGCTCGTCGTAGTAATTGTTATTGATCACCTCTTCAACTGGCCGCTCACCCATGCCAGAGCCGCCCATACTCAGCCCCGGACCACCAAAACCGTAGCCCCCGTGCCCGAGTCCGTGAAGGATCGACTCCACGCCTTCAAACGCCAGCGCGCCTGCCGCAACGCCTGCCGCCGTCTGCATGGCGCCGCGCAGAAAGCTCGGTTGCCCGCCCACGGGAACATACTGCGTCTGCTGATACGGCGGCTGGCCGTATGGGGAATAGGGTTGCGCCTGCGGAGGCGCATATTGCGGCACAGGCTGATACGCCGGAGCCGGAGCCTGCCGCTGTTGAGGAGCTTGATCGTGCTCGCCCAGCAGCCGTCCCAGAAAACTAGTCGTGTGCGCCGGCTGCGGCCTCGGCTGTTGCTGCTGTTGCAACTGCGCGATCTGCGCCTTCGCCTGGTCGAGCGCGATGTTCTGCACCAGCACCGTTTGCGCCAACATGTAAAGCGCATCGGGATTCGGCCCGAGCTTCTGATTGATCAGCGCCTCAGCGTCTGGGTCAATTTCCTGAAGTTGTGTCTGATTTACCCGCTCGATGAGCGAGTCGAGAAGCTGTTCTTCCTGGGGAGTCAACGGAATAACCTCCGGCGGCCGGCAACTGCGGGGTCGGGCCGCCTCTCGCTATTGAGACGCGATCCCGCCGGCAAAGTTGCTCCGCCGCAATACACTACGCTGTGGATCGTCAGCCGGTTCCGCAGGCCTCATCTACAGCCGATACCGGCATTTGCGTACCTTGCCACCGTACTTGCGGATGCCGCACTCCTCCGGCACCTCCACAATCTCAATCAACTCCGCGCCCGCGATCTCCAGACTCCGCCGCGACGCCACATTCTCCGGATCGCATGTGATCCACAACGGATCGATGCCGAGCATTCGCGCCGCCGGCAGCAGCAACTTGACTGAACGAGCCGCATAATGATGACCGCGAAACGCCGGAAGCACGCCGTAACCGATGTGCCCCGCGTACCGCTCCAGATGTGGGGTTGAGCCAATGCGCAGGTTGACTGTGCCCATCTCTTCCTCGCGGTCGACGCTCATCATGCGGAAGAAATACGTAGGCATGCGGTGGTACGCATGCACCGAATAATCCATCAGACGCAATTCGAGGTCGCCGTGCCGCAACTTCAGCGACCGTACGACCTCGATGGCATCCTCAATGGCTTCGTTCATACTTGCCAGAAGCAGATCCTAGCCCTGTCCCACCAGTTCGAAGGCGCGAATGTCTTCTTTTCGCACTGTGAGCTGCTCCACCAGGTCGGTGCGCACTTCGTATCCGCGGCCCGGAGAGTCGGAGATCAGAATCTCGCCCTCCGACGTAACGGTGACCTCGGGCTCGATGATGTCCTCATGCCAGTAGCGCGCTGACGCCGACACATCGCCGGGCAGACGGAAATTCTCGAGCGTCGACAGGGCAATATTGTGCGACCGGCCCACACCCGACTCCAGCATTCCGCCGCACCATACCGGAATCCCGCGCTCTTGCGCCGCATTGTGCACCGCGATCGCCTCGGAGAATCCGCCCACGCGCCCCAGCTTGATGTTGATGATCTTGCACGACTCCATCTCGATCGCCGCAAGCGCATCCCGCCGGTTGCGTATCGACTCATCGAGACAGATCGGTGTATTCATCCGCTTCTGCAGCATCGAGTGATAGTAGAAATCGTCATGCCACAGCGGCTGCTCCACCATCAGCAGATCGAACGCATCGAATGTGACCAGATGGTCGGCATCGCGCAATTTGTAGGCCGAGTTGGCGTCGCAGCTCAGCATGATGTCGGGCCACTGATTGCGCACCTTCTCAAACACATCGACATCCCAGCCCGGTTTGCATTTCAGCTTGATCCGCTGGTACCCCGCAGCCAGCTCGCGGTCAATAATGTCCAGCAATTCCGGAATCGATTTCTGAATTCCCAGCGACACGCCGCAATTGATCCGATCGCGCACCCCGCCAATCAACTGCGACAGAGAAATGCCCTCGCGTTGCGCCTCAAGATCCCAGATCGCGTTTTCAAGCGCCGCCTTGGCCATCGGATTCCCGCGCACCAGTTTGAAGATCTTGGGGCAATCGCCTCCGTGATCCACCGTTGCGCTGGCCAGCATCGGCCCCAGCTCGTTCACGATTACCTGCCAGGCCGTGTCCGTCGACTCGCCTGAAAAATGCGGCCGCTCGCCCGCCGTGCACTCGCCCCAGCCCACCAGGCCTTCTGATCGAACCTCGGCCAGGAGGATTCTGCGGTTGCGGGTTACACCAAAACTTGTTTCAAAAGGTCGCACCAGCGGCAGGTGCAGCTCGCGGAGAACGATTCCATCAATTCTCATAAATCCTTGCTTCCTTTGGATCACAGCTGATGAAGATGTTGGTACTTCATTGCCCGACTCTGAAAGGTTTCAATCTCACGCCGGTTGAGCCCAGCGGCCCAGTTCGAAGACTCCGTTACCTTCCGCGTCCCGGTTGAACGAGACAACGGCTAATCCTTTGGAAAAGACCTCTTGAAACTTCTGGCGATTCTGCATCTGGACAGCAAGCGCTTGCGCCCGGCCACCGGAGGAAGCCTTCCATTGATAAATGGCGGCTGGGACCAGGATGCGTTCCTCAATTTCATACGCGACTGGTGGGTGGCCTTCGAGTATTCCGTTGACGCGGTCAGAGTCAAGATACCACTCCGCAACGAGACGGTCAGTTGGAAGTCCACCCTGGAGTCGAGAAGAGGATACACCATAGAAATTCACATAGTAGCTACGAATGATCGCTCCCAACTTGTGTATGTTGAGATGCGCGTTCTTGATTTCGAGGGGATCGAAGGTCCACTCCATCCGCCGGATACCCCGTGAAAGCGCCTCACGTCGTTGCTCCAGCTTGAGTTGCGCCCCAAGCCCGCGGTCGCGATAGTGATCGCGCACTGCCAGCATGTGCGAGTGGAGATAGGGCTGTGGATTTCCGTCTGTGGATTTCTTGCCGGTCTTCACTCCCGGCAAAGACATGGCGAAACCCACCATCGACTCCGGCGTTCCTTCCGGTCCCGCTCCGGGTAGATCTGTATCGAACGCGCCAAGAACCTGACCGCCGATCTTCTGGGCCACGAGGAATGCCTTGCGCGGAATGATGTCGCTGTCGTCGTAGCCCCACGTCTCAATCTGCATCTGGACGCAGGCCTCCAGCTCATCGTGCCCCGAACACGCGCGGATCAGGATCAAGAGCCCACCTCCGGCGAAGATGACTCCGCCGCGAGCCTGCGCTTCGCCTCAGCCCAGAGAGCTTCGAGTTCTGCAGGCTTCAATTCTTCAAGTGGTTTCTCTGAATCCATTTCCATCTGTCTGAACCGACGCCTGAAACGCAGATTGCACCCGCGCAGCGCCATCTCCGCATCCACTCCCAGATGTCGCCCGAGATTCACAACCGTAAACAGCAGATCGCCAAGCTCCGCCTCAACTGCAGATTTGACTGCCGGATCATCGGATTTTTCTGCCGCCGCAGCCTCCGCTTCCAATTCCGCAGTTTCCTCTACCAGCTTCGGCAGCAGGTCGCGCCAGTGCGGCCAGTCGAAGCCCGATCTCGCAGCCTTTGCGCCGATCTTTGCGGCCTCGGCCAGCGCAGGCATCGCTCGCTGCACGGAGTCCAGTCTCGATTTGGAACCGGATGAGGCCGCTGCATGCGACGCCTCCGCAGCCTTGATCTCTTCCCAGTTCCGCAGCACCTTCGCCGACGATCCCTCAACTGCGGAATCCACAAGGGCCTCGTTGCCCGCCGAGCGCGAAGCTTCTTCTCCGAAGACATGCGGATGACGCCGCACAAGCTTGCGATTCAGATGATCGAGCACGTCGGCGATCGTGAAGTGCCCCTCGTTGGCAGCCATCTCCGCGTAGAACAGCACCTGCAGCAGCAGGTCGCCCAGTTCTTCCGCCAGATGCGGAAAGTCCCGCCGCTCAATGGCGTCGAAGACTTCGTAGGCCTCTTCCAGGGTGTATTTGCGAATGGTGTCGAAGGATTGCTCGCGGTCCCACGGGCATCCGCCGGGAGCGCGCAGCCGCGCCATAATGCCCGCCGACTGCTCAAATAGCTCTGCAGCCCGCTTGGGATCGGTCGAAACCGCAGCAGGCTTTGAAAATTGAGGACTCTGTGCGTCTCTCGCGCCGTCCATCGCAATCAGTGTACCGCCCGCCGATGCGCTACGGTCCGCATGATGCAATGGAACACAAACGATAGGACCCAATGGAGCGTCTGTTGAGCCGGTATACTCAACCTTCCCGATGATTCTTAAATGATCCGCATTCTCGGCACAAGTTTGGCTGCGCTGCTGGGGTTCGCCTTCGGCAGCTTCCTTAACGTGTGCCTCAGCCGCTGGCCCGAAGGCGAAAGCGTGGTCAAGCCGCGCTCGCACTGCCGCAACTGCGGACGAACCCTCGCTTGGTGGGAAAACATTCCGCTCCTGAGCTGGCTAGCGCTGCGCGGCTATTGCCGCACCTGCAAGACAAAAATCGGCTGGCGCTATCCGCTGGTGGAGTTCGCGGTGGGAGCGCTGTGGGCTGTTGTCGTCTGGCAACAAATCAGCTCCGTCGGCGCCCTGCTCCCCTCGTCCACGTCCCCTGAAGTTGTTTCCTTCAGCCCTCTTTTCATCTCACAGTTTCTCGGAACCATCTTCTGGAAAATGGTGTTCACCTGGACCCTGGTTGGTCTCGCCGCTCTCGACGCAGAATATCTCTGGCTACCGAACTGGATCACTCTCCCGGGCGTCGCGATCGGCTTCCTCCTGACTGTCTGGCGAAACGGGCTCGTCTACGGCCTTCCCGGCGACTACGTCCAACCACCGCCGCTTGCCTCGCGGGTACTTGGTTCCCTCATCGCTATCCTCGCCGCGGGCGGCATCATTCTCCTCATCCGCTGGACCTACTGGCTCGTCCGCCGCCGCGAAGGCATCGGCCTCGGCGATGCCAAGCTCATGGCGATGCTCGGCGCCTGGCTCGGACTCTCCGGCGCTCTGCTCTCCTTCGCCATCGGCATCATGCTCGGCGCAGTCTTTTCACTCGTCGTTCTCGCCCTTCCAAGAGCGCGACGCGAATCAGACAACTGGCTCCTGTCGAAGATGCCCCTCGGCACCTTCCTCTGCGTCGGCGGCATCATCAGCGCCCTCTGGGGTCCGCCCCTCATCGCCGCCTACTTAGGTCTTATGGGATTTTGACACTTCTCAATCAGGCAAATTGAAGGGTGCGCGGCTGGTCGATTATTGCGGCTGTTGGATCGCCGAAACCGCCGGCGCCTTTGCCAACTCCGGCTCCTTCAGCCACTTCTTCGCTTCCTTGCTGTGCTTGCTGTCGGGATCGTAATCCATCACCTTCTGGTAGTTCGCCTTGGCGTGCGCATAGTCGCCAAGTTCGCGCTGCGCCTCTGCCAGTCCCCAATACACTTCCGGATTCTCAGCATCGGTGATCACGGCGGACTGATAGCGCGATAGAGCCGCCTTCCAGTTCTTGCGGCCCAGCTCAAATGCGCCTACGTCCTCGTCTTCCTTCGCCGTCTCCTGGTGCACCACCGGCTCGTCACTCTTTCTCCCGTGCTTACCCGGCCTGGGTTCATCTGGAATGTTCACATCGTTGGCTCCCGTCAGGCTCGAGCTGAATCCATCGCCAGCGGTCGACGCCCCCGCTGGCGGATCATCGGGGCTATGAACCGGGTCTGTATCGTCCTTCAGAAGGCTCGTCGTTCCCGCGCTGTCGTCCGCATCCGCTGCCGGCGGCTGTGCTGCCGGCTCACCGCTCATCGGTACCACTGGCACGTTATTCGTATCTTCCGGAAACGGATTCGATGTTGCAGATGGTTTCTGTGCCGGCTGCTGCCGCGACGGATTCGGCGGTGTTGTCGGCTTCTGCGCGGGCGGCGGGGTCGTTTGTGCATACAGAGACGCTGCGGTCATCAAGCCGCATCCCAACCCAAGCGCTATGTGAAATCTCAACTTCATCTCAGTTCTTTTAGCGTCCCGCCGTTCATTCTCGTCATATCAATGTTACGATGCGATGCATAGAGGACTTCAACTCACTCCAGGAAAAAGCCGCATTCCCCATGGCGCTCATCATCCGCTCCTCCGCTATCCATGCTGCCGGCTGCTATAGCACTACCGCCGTTCGCAAAGGCACCCGCGTTGCCGAGTACACCGGGCCGCGCCTCAAAAAAGACGAAGCTGATGCCGCCAACGAGAAATCGCCCATTACCTACTTGTTTGGACTCGGAGACGGCTCGGTCGTCATCGATGGGCATTGCATGGCCATGTTCATTAATCACAGTTGCGACCCAAATTGTGAAACTGAGGAGATTCGCGGCCGCGTCTGGATCTCGGCCATCCGCAACATCAAGCCCGGCGAAGAAATTACCTACGACTATTGCCTCTACGACGGGGCTGACGATGAGGCTATCTGCAACTGCGGCGCCAAAAAGTGCCGTGGCACGATGTACTCGCCCCAGGAAGTTCGCCGCCGCAAGGCCGCCGCCCGCCGTGCCGAGAAGAAGAAGGCTGCAAAACGCAGGTCGCGCACTAAGGCCATCCCGATCCCCCGGGCGCCCGAAGTCGTCGAAGAGGAAGACGCGGCCTGACCCGATCTTTCCCCTTCGAAACCCATTGCACATTCCGCCACCGCGAGGGATAGCATAGGGCAGCATGACGCAAGAGCCAGAGCAGCCGCCCCTTACCGATCTTCAACTCGACGTGTTGCGCCGCTTTGCCCTCTTTGAGGTGAGCCGCGACGACATGTTGCAGGCGCTTGCCGGAGCCTTCGACATCAACTTCGATCCCAAAGAAGAAACCGCCAAAGGCATCACGCAGCGCCGTTCCGCCAACAACCGCTTCCCCATCCCCGAACCCGGCATCGTCATCACTCGCGAACACATTTCCAACGCCCTCGAACACAAACGTTTCGAAATGATCTCAGAGCGCGACCTCGTCTACTGGGCCACGATTCTCCTCCTCAACGACGCCTACGTCTTCGATCCAGGCGACGAAGACCTCATCGCCGAGTGGCTTAACGACATCAGCTTCAACCTCGACGCGGACTGAACACTTTTCCGCAATCTGCATCCTGAAGCTGCGACCTTTTCCACCTCCTCTGGCTCGCACCCCGGAACGATACAATCCCATCTAGCGCCCGCTTCCAAATCCACCGGGCCACGGAGTCCTCGCTCGCATGGGTTATCAGGTTCTGGCTCGCAAGTATCGGCCACAAAAGTTTGCCGACGTCGCCGGCCAGGATCACGTTACGCGCACCCTGCTCAACGCCCTCACCCAAAACCGCATCGCGCACGGGTACATTTTTTCCGGTCATCGCGGCATCGGCAAAACCACCATCGCCCGCATCCTCGCCCAGGCGCTGAACTGCCGCGCTGAGATTGGCTCCGCCCAACGCCCCACGCCCGAGCCCTGCGGCATCTGCGACTCCTGCGTCGAGATCCGCCAGGGCAATGCCGTCGACGTGATCGAAATTGACGCGGCCACCAACCGCGGCATCGACGAGATTCGCGAACTGCGCGACGCCGCCCGCTACGCGCCGGCCCGCGACCGCTACAAGATCTACATCCTCGACGAAGCCCACCAGATCACCGAGGCCGCCTTCAACGCGCTGCTCAAGACTCTCGAAGAACCGCCTTCGCACGTCATCTTCATGATGGCGACAACCGAGCCCGAGAACATTCCGCAAACCATCCGCTCCCGCTGTCAGCACTTCAGCTTTCACGCGGTCAAATTCGACGACATTCTCGCGCAGCTCAAGATGATCGCCGCGCGGGAGAGTGTCGAAGCCGAAGATGCCGCACTCGCGCTGCTTTCCGAGGCCGGCGACGGGTCGATGCGCGACGCGCTCAGCATCATGGACCAGGCCATCGCCTCGGCCCCCGTCGACGCCGACAATCGTCCGGTTCTTTCGACAGAGCAAATCCGCGAATTGATGGGATCGGTGCCCAACACCATCTTCGAGCATCTGCTTGCATCGGTCGCGGCGGGCGACAGTGCTCCGGTGATGATGCAGCTCAACGACCTGCTCAACTCCGGACACAGCGCGCAGTCACTCGCTCGGCAAATCGTCCGCTACCTGCGCAACACCCTGATGGCCAAGCTTGGCGGCGAGCAGACTGAGTTGCTGCAGATTTCCGCCGACGAGCGTGCCCGCGCCGCGCGCACCGCCCTGCTGTTCGGCGAAGAAGAGATCACGCGCAACCTGCAGATCATGCTGCGTACTTTCGACGATTTGAACTACCGCCAGGAGCAGCGCTTCCACCTTGAACTCGGCCTGATGAAGCTGGTGCACGCACAGCGCCTGCTTCCGCTTGAAGAGTTGCTGAGCAGCGTCGCGAGTGGCAAGCCCGTTCGCGGCGGCGATTCTTCCGCGCCACGCACCGCCGCAGCGGCCCCACGAAGCTCGTCGCAAGCGTCCCATGCGTCGCCGCCCTCCAGTGCTCCACCATCGCCGCGCTCGCCCTTCGGATCAGGCTCCGTCATGCAGTCCGTACCCATCGCGGAAAGCCACGCCGTAAGCGGCTCGGTAGCGTTGGCCGCGGCTCTTCCCGAAGCCACGCATGCCGGGGCTGTCATACCATTCCGTACTCCTCAGCCACGGCCCAGCGATCCTGAAGCACCCGAGACGGAAGGCAATCCAGCTGAGATACCTGCCCCTCAATCGGCAATTCCGCCGCCTCCCGCGCGCCCCAACCCACCTTCAACGCCAGCCGACGGTCTTACCCCCGAATCCGTCCGACAAGCCATTGTTTCCGGTCTTGCGCAGAACGGTCACGCCTCCGCCTCAACCCTGCTTTCCACGGCGCGTCTCACACTCGAAGCCACCAGTCTGCGCATCGAAGTTCCAGGAATCGGCAAGAAGATGCTCGCCCTCACCGTGAATGCAACCGCCGAAAAGATCATTAAGCAGGAGTTGCAGCGTCTCGGCGCACCGGCCCGCTTCATGGTTATTCCCGGCGAAGGCGTCGCCGCCACATCTTCGGTCGCTACACCAGTCCAGGGCAGCATTCAGCAGGCTGCGCTGGAGCATCCCATGGTGCAGCGAGCGAAGGAGATCTTCAAAGCCGAAGTGCGCAGCGTGGTCGACCTGCGCACCAAGTAGATCCGAGGAGGCCGTAATGGTAAACCCGCTCAAGATCGCCGAAATGCTCTCCCAGGCCAACAAAATGCAGGAGGAGATGCAGCGCAAGCTTGCGGAAACGGTGGTTGAGGGCTCCACTGGCGGCGGAGCGGTCACGGTCACGATGAACGGCAAAAAAGAACTGCTCAAGATCAAAATCGATCCTTCGGCCGTTGCCAGCTTCAGCGGTCCCAGCCCGGATGTCGAAATGCTCGAATCCTTGATCGTCGGCGCGGTGAACGATGCGGGCCACAAGGCCGACGAGGCTATCCAGTCCAGCGTCAAGGGCGCGCTTGGCGGACTCAACCTCAACATTCCGGGCCTTGGCTAAACGCAGATTCTTCCCTGCTCTTGTTGAGCTTCTTCTCGATCGTCGTGCAGAACCAGGAGGTTAAGGATGTCGGGTGAAATGAATCGCAGAAGCTTTCTCCATCTGGGCGCCGCGGTGGGCGCTGCGTCGTTCGTGTCGCGATGGGCGTTCGCGCAAACCGCACTTCCAGCCGATCGTCTTGCGCAAATGCGTGCAGCGGGCGCGTCCACGCCGATCAAGACCACCAAGCTTTACGACAATTTGTGGCTGCTGCAGGGCGCTGGCGGCAACATGGCGATCCAGAGCGGCAAAGACGGCAACATCCTTATCGATTCCAGCTTCGCGACCGCCGTTCCCCACATCCGCGAAGCCATCGCCGCAGTCAGCACCGATGCGCCACACGCACTCATCAATACCCACTGGCACGTCGATCACGTCGACGGCAATGAAGGCATGCACGCTGCCGGATTCCACGTCATTGCCCACGAAAAAACAAAAGTCCGCATGGCGCAGCCTGCCGAGATGAAGCTCTTTCACATGTCGCTCCCGGCATACCCTGAGGGCGCCCTTCCCGCCACTACCTTTGCCACCTCGATGCACCATAACCACAACGGCGACAGCATCGACCTCGTCCACTACGACCCCGCGCATACCGACACCGACATCTACATCCATTTCCACAATGCCGACGTCCTGCACTGCGGCGACATCTTCTTCAACAAGACCTACCCCTTCATCGATGAAGGCTCCGGCGGTTCGATCGGCGGCACCATTGACGCGGCACAAAAATCGCTTACCCTCGCCGGCGACAACACCAGGATCATCCCCGGCCATGGTCCGCTCGGCAACAAGGCTGATTTGAAGCAATACGCCGACATGCTCTCGGCTGTGCGCGATAAAGTGGCCGCCCTCAAAAAAGCAGGCTCAAGCGAGCAGGATGTGATCGCTGCAAAGCCCACGGCGCCGTTCGACTCCGCCTGGCTTCATGGCGGCTCGCCCGATATGTTCGTGGGAATCGTCTACCGCACCGTTTAGGAGGAATCGCTGTGGCACGCTATGCCGAGCCCATGGCCCGGCTCATCGACGAATTGAAGAAGCTTCCCGGGGTGGGAACCAAGACTGCCCAGCGCTTCGCCTTTCACATCCTGCGCTCCACCGACGACGATGCCTCTGCATTGGCTGATGCCGTGCGCGGGCTCAAGGCGAGCCTGCAACTGTGTTCTGTCTGCAACAACATTACCGATGTCGATCCCTGCGCCTATTGCGCCAGCCCCACGCGCAACCAGCGCCTGGTCTGCGTTGTCGAAGAGCCAACCAACATCGACGCGATCGAGCGCTCCCGCTACAGCGGCGTCTACCACGTACTCCACGGGACCCTATCGCCGCTGCATGGCGTCGGGCCCGATCAGTTGCGCGGCCGCGGTCTTCTTCAACGCGTCGAGCGCGGCGAAGTCGATGAGGTGATTCTCGCCACCAGCCCCACCCTCGAAGGCGAAGCCACCGCTAGCTGGATGGCAAGTGCGTTGCGCGAGTTCAAGGTACGCATCACGCGGATCGCCATGGGTGTTCCCGCCGGCAGCGACATTGAATACGCAGACGAAGTCACCATGGCGCACGCTATCGAAGGCCGCCATGAGATGAAACCTTAATGGACTGAGTTTTAGTTAGCTGCGCAGCCGGGTCAACAGGTCCTGCGGGTGCACTGGCTTGGCTAGAATCTCAAATTCATAGCCCTGCGCGCGTGCCTTCTCCAGCAGATCCGCCGTCGCGGCCTGTCCTGAGAAAAGCAAAATCTTGATCTTCGGCAGCAGGGCGCGAATCTGGATTGCCGCATCAATGCCGTTCAGATCGGCCATAATCACATCGGCGATCAGCATATCCGGTTCGTAGCTTGACGCCGTCTCCAGCGCGGTCTCCCCGGAATAAACGGCCCTCGCCTGAAAACCGCTCTGATTGAGAATCATTGCCAGCGTGTCCGCAATGACGCGCTCGTCATCTACCACAAGAACTTTGGGCTTAACGTGATTATCGGGCATATACTCCTGGTCGCCAAAGGGATGGCGCAAAGCCTTTCAGTCGAACGCGCCGCACAGCGAAGCCGAATAGCACCGCTTACGGTACGATCAGCTCGGTAAACACCTTGTTAGGATAACATCCTGGGAACGGGATAACGAGCAACCCCTGGGGCCCGGCTCTTCAGTTTACGGATGCTTCCGGCCTTGCGCAAGATGGATGCTATTTCTGAAAATCTGCTCTACTCCTTTTGACGCGCCACGGACGCAAGTAGTGCCCGCTTTGCCCCGATTTCTACCCCAGATGCCCTCGCCGTCCCTGGCCTGCCCCGGAGTTCATTGGACTGCGTTACTCTGAATCGGCAGACACTTCTCCTTCTGACAGAAATTCATCGGGAAGCAACGCAACCCCCATAAGCTTTTGAAACAACCAGCCCCCGCCGGACTTCCAGGCGAATCTTGAGGCGAAGAGGCACGCATGCAGCCGGCAGCCACCCAGAACGAGACTCCGAACGCCGCCGCCGGCGCGGCAAATCGTCCCAATGGCGATTCCACCGCCCGCGCCGGTGAAGCGATTATCCGCGCCGAAAAAATTGAAAAGTATTATCAGCAGCCAAGCCAGAACCGCATTCAGGTCATCTCGCCCACTGACCTGACCATCGTCCCCGGAGAAATCGTCGCCCTGCTCGGCCCCTCCGGCTCCGGCAAATCCACCATGCTGCGCATGCTTTCCGGCCTGTCCCGCCCTTCTGCAGGGCAGGTGTACTGGCACGAAAAGCCCATCGCCGAAGCCGAAATCAACGTGTCGATCGTCTTCCAGAGCTTCGCCCTGTTCCCCTGGCTCACTGTCCTCGAGAACGTCGAGGCCCCCCTGCAGGCCCGCGGCGTGGACCCCGAAGAACGCCGTACCCGCAGCATGCGCATGCTCGACACCGTCGGTCTCGACGGTTTTGAATCCGCCTATCCCAAGGAGCTCTCGGGCGGCATGAAGCAGCGCGTCGGCTTTGCCCGCGCCCTCGTCGTCGAGCCCGAAGTGCTCTTCATGGACGAGCCCTTCTCCGCCCTCGACGTCCTCACCGCCGAAAACCTACGCAGCGAACTCCTCGAACTCTGGGCAAAGAAGACCATGCCCACGCGCTGCGTCTTTATCGTGACCCACAACATCGAAGAAGCGGTCCTGCTCGCCGACCGCATCATCGTCCTCGGCCGCAATCCCGGAAACATCCGCACCGATTTTCGCAACCAGCTTCCCCAGCCGCGCGACCGCAAATCCGAGGCTTTCACCCAACTGGTCGACTACATCTACAAGGTGCTCACACGGCCCGACGTCGCTCCCACTGAAGCGCCCGAACATCAGCATCCCGGCCCGCGCATTCGCGACCAGCGCCAGATGAAATACCAGATGCTGCCCCACGCACGTCCAGGTGGCGTCGCCGGTTTGCTCGAACTCCTGCTCGACAAGGGCGGCCGCGACGACATCTACCGGCTGGCCGACGACCTCGCCTTCGAGATCGACGACCTGCTCCCGATCGTCGACGCCGCGCAACTTCTCGGATTCCTCAAGGTCGAAGAAGGCGACGCCTCCATCACCGAGACCGGCACTGAATTCGCCAACTCCGAAATCCTCCGGCAAAAGGAGCTCTTCCGCGACGCGGCCCTCGCCAATGTGCTGCTGCTGCGCCAGATTCGCCGTGCTCTCGATGCCAAGAGCGATCACACTGTCCCCGAAGAATTCTTCCTCGATATGCTCGACGAGCAGTTCAGCGACGAAGAATCCCACCGCCAGATTGAAACCGCCGTCAACTGGGGCCGCTATGGCGAACTCTTTGATTTCGACGCCGCGCGACGTCGCTTCGTGATGCCCGATGCCCTTGAAGAGGCCGCCGATACAGGAGGCGGTGAGTGACCCAGCAGCGCACCTTTGCACAGTCGCTCGTCACCGCGCGCACCTGGCCCTTCGTCATCGACATGGGCGTGGCCGCCTGCGGTCTTGCCCTCTTCTTTGCCATCGTCGGCACCGGCAGATACTGGCTCAGCAAACCCGCACCCATCGCTGAAATCTCTCACTCCATCAGCGCTCTGCCGATCTACGCCTTCTACTCCATCGTCCGTATCGGCATCGCGTACCTGCTCAGCCTGGTCTTCGCCATCGCCTACGGCTACATTGCGGCCTACAATCCACGCATTGAACCATGGATGGTTGCTGTCCTCGACATCCTTCAGTCCATCCCGGTTCTCAGCTTCCTGCCTCCGGTTGTCCTTTTCATGGTCGCCGTGATTCCCGGCCACCAGTTTGGAATTGAGATGGCCGTTATCCTCCTCATCTTCACGGGGCAGGTGTGGAACCTGGCTTTCAGTTTCTATTCTTCGCTCAAGTCCATCCCCCGCGAAATGGTCGAGGCCTCGCGCATCTATCGCTATTCCGCATGGCAGCGCTTCTGGCAGCTTGAAATGCCCTACGCCACCATCGGACTCGTCTGGAATTCCATCGTCTCCGTTGCGGGCGGTTGGTTCGCCCTCATCGCGTGCGAAATCTCGCCCTTCGCCAACTACACCTACCAGCTTCCTGGAATCGGGAGCTATCTTCAGGTGGCCACCAACACCGGCGACTACCGCGCGCTCACCTTCGGCATCGCCACCGTCATCCTCATCGTCGTCGCCACCGATCAGCTTGTCTGGCGCCCGCTCATCGCCTGGAGCGACAAGTTCAAATTCGAACAGGTCGAGTCCGCCGACCGCGTTCGCTCGCCCATCCTCGCTCTTCTGCGCCGTTCCAGTCTCCTCAGTTCGCTCCCCAGCCGCGCGTGGACAAGCATCGAAGAGCCGATCTATCGCCGGCTCGCCCGCACCGGAGAATACCGCGTCGTTCATCCTGTCGACGAAGAGAAATCCACACGCAGCTCCTTCTGGTTTTATCTCCTGGCGGTTGCAGTGGCTGGAGTCGTTGGCGTGGGAGCGTTGCAAGCTGTCATTATGCTCAAGACGATCAGCTGGCCCGACCTGAAATTGCTCCTCGAAGGCGCGGCGGCAACGTTCGGCAGGGTCAATGCGGCTCTTCTCATCTCTGCCGCGTGGACGGTGCCGGTCGGCGTCGCCATCGGCCTCAATCCGCGTCTCTCTCGCATCGTCCAGCCAACCGCCCAGGTACTGGCATCGATCCCCGCCACGGCCTTTTTTCCCATCATCCTCATTGGCCTGGTCAAAATCGGCGGCGGCCTTGGCATCGGATCCATCGCGCTCATGCTCCTCGGCACCCAGTGGTACATCCTCTTCAACGTCATCGCCGGGGCCATGTCCATCCCCTCTGACCTGCGCGAAGTTGCCTCTCTCTATCACTTCACCCGCTGGCAACGCTGGACCAGGCTCATTCTTCCCGGCATCTTCCCCTATCTCATCACTGGCATGGTCACGGCCTCCGGCGGCGCATGGAACGCCTCTGTCTACGCCGAATACTCCCACCTCAAAGACAGCACCCTGCAGACCATCGGCCTCGGCGCCGAGATTAGCTCCGCAACGGACAGCGGACGCTTCCCCATCATCCTGCTCGCCACCATCATGATCTCCCTCATGGTGGTTACCATGAATCGACTCGTCTGGCGACGCCTGTATCGCCTCGCCGAAACCAGGTATAAACTCGAAGGCTAAACAATCCACACATAGCCGCGATCGGAGAAAGATATGGTTCGCGTTGGACTGGTTGGTTTCGGGATGGCGGGCCGCGTGTTTCACGCGCCGCTCATCTCCTCTGTCGAGGGTCTTGAACTCGCCGCAGTAGTCGAACGAACCACCAACAAAGCCGCCGAGCGCTATCCCGGCATTACCACCTATCGCTCCGTCGAAGAGTTGCTGGCCGACGCCTCCATCAAGCTGGTCGTCGTCGCGACACCCAACAGCACGCACTTCCGCATCGCCATGCAGGCGCTTGAAGCGGCCAGGAACGTCGTCGTCGACAAGCCCGTAGCTCTGAACGCAGACGAGATTACCCAGCTTGCGGGACTCGCCGGAGGCATCGGCCTCCAGTTCTTCCCGTTTCATAACCGTCGCTTTGACAATGACTTCCTGACAATCAAGAAACTAATACATGAACACACGCTCGGCCGACTCGTTCACTTTGAATCGAACTTTGACCGCTGGCGTCCTGGACTGTCGACCCGCGCATGGAAAGAGGAAACCGACGAAGGCGGCATCCTCTACGATCTCGGCACCCACATCGTCGATCAGGCCCTTGCACTCTTCGGCCAGCCCGTGTCCGTGGGAGCCGACATTCGCCGCGAGCGCGACGGCGAAGGCTCCAACGATGCCATCACCATCCGCCTTGACTACCTCACAGGCTTCTCCGTCAGCCTGGGAGCAAACTGTCTTTCCTCGCTGGCCCGTCCGCGCTTCCATCTGCGCGGCACGCGCGGCAACTTCTGGAAATGGGGATTGGACCCTCAGGAAGACGCGTTGAATGCCCTCACCAGGATCACCGACGCCAACTGGGGACAGGAACCCGCCGATCGATGGGGCACGCTCAGCATCGACACCGAGGGCAACCTGGAGACCCGGCAGGAACCTTCAGCCATCGGAGATTACCGGCTGTTCTACGCCGGCGTCCGCGATGTTCTGCTCGGCACCGCAACTGCACCACCTGTAACTCCCACGGAAGCCTGGCGCACCGCCCGCGTTCTCGAAATCGCAAAACAAAGCTCGACCGAATCCCGCGACATTGAATGCGACTGGACAGGTGAGCCGGCGTAGATATAACGCATGGACGATCCAATCACATTTTGCCCAAAGCCCTGTGAAAAAAATGCCAAGTCCACCCAGGAGTCGATAAAAGGGAATGGGATACTTTCTTTCTCTCTCCAAAGAGACAGCTGAGCATTGGCTCAATGCATCCGAACTGACGCTTCTCGTGTGCGGGTTGGTCTTGGCATACGGGGCAGCGGGAGAGTACCTGGACGACCACGGAAAGCTCCCTCGTTGGATGAGATGGGCAAGAGAACCGAAACTCGTGTTCGTTTGGATGGTTGCGATTAGTCTTTTTGGCGAGTTTGCTGGAGATGCAGGCGTATACACTTTCTCTGGGCAGCTCCAAACAATCTCCGATACAGAATTGGCCCAACTGAAGAAGGAGAACCTGACACTCCAAGGGCAAGTTGGAGATGCGACAAAGGCTGTGATCAAGGCGCAAGGGGCTGCGGATGGCGCGGTGGCCGATCTAAAACAAGTGGAAGGAAGAGTCACAACCCTCAACGAGGGCCTAGATGGTGCCCAAAATACAGTAGAAGTTGTCGGAAAAGAGGCCGATGTTGTGGAATACGTCCTGTCCGCAAGACGTGTGCGAGATGAGGACGGACTCAAAAAAGACTTCGAGCAACAATTCAAAGGTGAATCGATTGTTTTTAAGTCATACGCTGCGGCCCCAGACGGTCAAGAATCATTTTGGCTCTGTTCGCAATTGGCAGATATAGCCCATAAGGCCGGAGTCAATTCCATTGACGCATGTGCGACGGAGCAGCTTCCAAGGCTTCCATCAAACGATTTGCTGATTAGCGCACCAACCCACGAAGAAGCGGAGCCTCTAGCGCGGCTATTGATGAAACCCAAAAGAGTGGCAGGATATTTTGTTGGCATGAACCAAGCGACGCCACAACTTACCGTTTTGATTGGTATCAAGGAGAGCCTTCCATTGTGGCCTGACGTGGAGAAAGAAGCATTTAAAGCTGCTGCCAACAAGAAGAAAGTCAAGCCGTAGCGAACGACAGTCTGTATTCACTGATCTCCGTCGTCTACTTCGTTTCCTCCCCCTGCTTCTCAACCAGCGGCACCCAGAACCGGAACACGCTCCCATGCTCCGGGTTGCTCTCGACCGCTATCCCGCCGCCGTGTGCCAGCGTGATGGCCCGCGCAATAGCCAGCCCCATCCCGGTCCCCTTGCCCAGCTTTGCGCCTTTCTTGCCGCGATAAAACTTCTCAAAAATATGCGGCAAATCTCCCTTGTCGATGCCGGGCCCACTATCCTCCACTTCAAATTCCAGCCGGCCTTCGACGCGCCGGCTCCGCAACACAATCCGGCTCTCCGGCGGAGAATACTGTGCCGCATTCTCGATCAGATGGCGAAATACGCGGCCCAGGAGCTTCGCATCGAACCAGACCGGCGTGTCGGGCTCCTGCACCATCAACGTAACCTGGTGCCGCGCCAGCGCGCGACGCGACGCCTCAACCGCATGCTCCAGCAACATCCGCGTATGCTGCGGCGCACTCTGCACCTTGAGCACCTTTGCATCGAGTTCCGCCATCTCCACGGCCTCGCCAATCAAGGCGTCGAGATGCGCCGATTCTTCATCAACCACGGTAGCGAGTTCCCTGCGCACCTCATCGTCCAGACCTTCATTCTGGGTCAGCGTTGTCGCTGCTGCGCGAATGGACGTCAGTGGCGTTCGCAGTTCGTGTGTGAGTGAGTCGATGAGCGCCGCGCGCAACCGCTCGCCCTCGCGCGAAGCCTCCATGCGCGCAGTTGCTTCGATTGCAATAGCCCGCGTGATGGCGATCCCCACCTGGGCGCACACGGCAGTCGCCGCCTCGCGCGACAGGCTCGAAGGCTTCCACGCCATTGCACCAACCGCGCGCATTCCAACCATCAGTGCGTGCGCTTCAAATCCATCCTCCGCCACGATGGCTGCGCCGCCTGTCACCTCGCGCAAATTGGCCTTGAACAAGGCCGGCAACTCCGCCTCAGTAGAGAAGTACTGGTCCCGCTCCTGCACAAACAACAGCACGCTCCCCAGCCCGCAAATCTTGGCCACCATCGATGGCAAATCGCGCATCAGCGCTGCAGCATCTTCATGCAGCATCATCTCCTGGCTCAACAGATAGAGTCGCTCCACATCCTCGCGTCGCTGCTCCGCCTGATCCTTCTGCTTTCGTGCCCGCTCTGCCACACGCCCCGCAACAACCGAACTCACCGCAAACGTCAGCATCGATACCCACTCCTGTGGACCGGCCAGCGTAAACGTATGCATCGGCGGGAGAAAGAAATAGTCAAATGAGATCGCGCACAGCAGCGCGCCGTAAAGTGCAATCACAAGCTCGGCTTGCGAGGCGGTCACGACGACAACCACAAGAAAGACCATCCCGGCAGTGGTCGCCCGCGCGTTGGTCATCGCCAGGCCAACCGTCGTCACCGCTGCCGCCAGCGTGACGCCCAGCCACTGAACATAATGCCGCGCCTTCGGCTTCAGATCCATGCTGGTCTCCACCGGAATCATACTCGGCCCGCCCAATGATGTAAGCTGCCGATGGAAGAAGAACGAACATGCCCGGTCGAATTCTTGTCATTGACGATGAACCGCAGATCACCCGCGTGCTGCGCGCTTCTCTGTCAGCGCAGTCCTTTGACGTACGCACCGCCAACGACCCTGAAGAAGGCCTTCGCCTCTTCGCCGAATGGCCGCCCGACCTGGTGATTACCGATCTGATGATGCCCGGTCTCAGCGGCGTCGAAGTCTGCCGCGCCATTCGCGCCACCTCGTCCACACCCATTCTCGTGCTTTCCGTGCGCGATCATGAGCGCGCAAAAATCGAAGCGCTCGACTCCGGAGCCGACGACTACGTTACCAAACCGTTCAGCATCCAGGAACTGCTTGCGCGCGTGCGTGCGCACTTGCGGCGCGCGCCTGAGCGGACTGAATCGGCCATCGTCGCCGGCGATTTCGTCATCGATGCCGCAGCCCACAGCATTGACGTAGGTGGCAAGCCAATCCACCTCACACCCAAGGAATTCGAGCTTCTCGTTCACCTGGCACGCCACGCCGGCAAGGTCATTACCCATCGCGCCCTGCTCACCGCTGTCTGGGGCGCCCAATCGGCCCACCAGCCGGAGTATCTTCGCGTCTTCGTCGGCCAGCTTCGCAAAAAACTCGAAGCCGAAACCGGAAAACAGTTCATTCAGACCGAACCCTGGGTCGGCTATCGCTTCGTCCCCGAAGGCTTCAACGCAAAAGACGAGTAGGCGCCTCTCCCTCTATTGAATATCAGCAGCCAGAATGCTGCTTACGCAGCCACTGTATGGGTGGCCGCTAGCCTGAAACTCAGAAATCTGTTAACACGAGAACGCTTGATGAGTGCTTTGGCGATTTTGCGCTCGTTGACACGAAGCATCTCTGCAGGAGCAAAGCTAACGGTCAGTATCGGAATGTCGTCTTCTTGGCCGAAGTGCTTGGCGGCGTCGGCGATCTGTTCGCAGTCCGTCTGAGATATCGTGTGATCTAAATCACATTTTCGGCAGCGATCTCAAATAACATACCTATTATGAGCACTGTGGGCAAAACACCGAAACTTGATGCAGGGGACCTTCGTAAGGCGTTGGAAAATGGGCAATTCTTACCGTATTTTCAACCACTTGTGGTTCTCCCAACGGGCAACCTTCGCGGTTTTGAGGCGCTCGCACGCTGGAAGCACCCGCAACACGGCACGATCTCTCCAGACACTTTCATCCCGATGGCTGAGAGCAATGGGTTGATCGGTGAGGTCAGCAGCCAGGTTTTGCGGAAGGCATTTGCAGCGATGGCGCTCCATGGAAAGGGTCTCCAGCTGGCGTTCAATATCTCCCCGCTGCAACTGAAAGATCTGAGTTTGCCGAGACATATCCTGCAGATTGCGGAGGACGCCGGGTTTTCCCTTGAATGCGCTACCGTTGAAATCACTGAGAGCGCAATCGCAGAGGACATGACCGCGGCCCGAAGCATATCCGCGGAACTAAAGGCGATGGGATGCCGCATCGCGCTCGACGACTTCGGAACGGGATACTCCAGCCTCTATCATTTGAAGTCCCTTCCTTTCGACGAACTCAAAGTGGACCGCACATTCGTCAGTTCAATGACAACCGAACGCGAGAGCCGAAAGATCGTAGCTGCGGTCGTTGGGCTGGGACAGAGTCTCGGACTGCAGACGATAGCCGAGGGCATCGAGACTCAGGAACAAGCGGACATGCTGGTGCGCCTTGGCTGCGACATGGGGCAGGGTTGGCACTACGGACGGCCGGCGCCGGCTGAGCAGCTTCCGTCAGTTATCGAGTTACGACGCCCACGCGCGGTTTCGCGCAGCAGCGATCAAGGCGTTGGGTACTCGGTAACTTGCAGAGAGGGGCTTCCATCGCAACGTCTGGCTCAACTCCAAGCAGTTTACGACGGCGCGCCTGTAGGGCTTGGTTTTCTCGATCGAAATCTGAAATACATCAATATCAACCGCAGGCTCGCCGAGCTGCATGATCTCTCGATTGCAGACCACTATGGAAAGACACTCGCCGAGGTCGTCCCGGAGTTATACCCGCTTCTCGAACCCCATGTCACCGAGGCCCTCAATGGAAAAGTAACTTGCGACATGGAAATTCGCGAGCCCGCCTCGCACGGGCACAGACGGAGAACCTTCCTTGTCTCCTACCAGCCCGCATTTGATGAGGCTGGAGAGGTCGTGGGCGTGTCTTGCGCGGTGAAGGATTTCACCTCTCGAAAAGCTGCCGAAGATAGGCTCCGGCAATACGAACGACTCGTTGAAGGTCTTGATGAAATGGTCGCCGTTGTGGACCGGAATCATCGCTATGTGCTCACAAACCGCGCCTTCCTTCAAGTGTTCGGTGGTGCCAACGCGAGGCTTGAAGGCCGGTCTATCCGGGAATTCAGAGACAGCGATGTGATCGAACAAATTGTCATGCCCAAGCTCGACCAGTGCTTCCACGGGAAGCCTGTCCTTTTCAGCATGGAGTACAACCTGCCCGGGATCGGCGTGCGGAACTTAAGTGTTTCCTATTCGCCTATTGAGGTCTCCGGCGAGGTTGAAGCGGTTGCCTGTGTCCTCCGGGACATCACCGATATGAAGCGAATCGAATCCGTCGAAACCGGTTGGCGGAAGCGAATCGAACTGGCGGAGTGCGCAGGTCTGCGCATCGGCCTCTGGGACTGGGACATTCGAGCGAATACCGTTGTCTGGTCCGATGAGTCCTACCGCCAATGGGGATTCACGCGCGACACGTTTTCCACCAGGGTCGCGGATGCCGTTCCCAGGATCCACCCCGAGGACCGCTCGTTTGTGGATTCGGCGATTCGAAAAGTCATGACTCGGGAAACAAATGAATACGCGGCTCGGTATAGGGTTCTGAGACCGGATGGTTCAATCTGCTGGGTTGATGCCCGCGGTGTGATGTTGGGCGATGCTTCCGAGCGCATGATTGGCATAGGCGTCGATATCACCGACCACATGGACCGAGGTACCAACGAACCATTTGCACCACATCTCTAGTGTTAACGCCAAACAGCATGCAAATCCTTTGCGTGGCATTGTATCCCGAGCGCCGACGTGGAACGACCAACTACATCCTGCAATCTCGAATGATGCCATCAGCCAATGCGCTCATTGTGCCCAATGATGCGCGCCTGAGCGGCTGAGGATCTGTTGCCACCCGAGTGACCAACATCAACGTGTCTTTATATTTCCCTTAGCTTTCCCTTCCGCCAGCACAACGCCCCTCCCTGCAAAATCGATTTTGGAATCACAGCAGCTCGTCTGGCGCTGTGCCGTTCTGAATCGAGGCTCTTCGCATGCAAGATCTCACCATGCTCTTCTACACCGTCATTTTCTTTGCCGTGGCCTTTCTGTACGTCAAGGCCTGTCAGAAGCTGAGGTAAGCCATGGATCTCGTCACCATCGTCGCTCTCCTGATTTCGGTCCTGCTGCTCGTTTACCTCGCTGCCACTCTGCTCTACCCGGAGAAATTCTGACATGTCCGCCAATGGCTGGTTGCAATTTCTTGTTTACTCGTTGGTCCTGCTGCTGACTGTTCGCCCGGTCGGCATCTACCTTATGCGCGTCCTCGAAGGACAGCGGACCTGGCTCGATCCCGTTCTGCGTCCCTGTGAACGCCTAACGTACAAACTCTGCGGCGTCAATTCAGATCACGAAATGAACTGGCGCGAGTACGCCTTCGCAATGCTCGGATTTTCCGCCGTCAGCATGGTGCTCACCTACATCATCGAGCGCACGCAGGCCGTGCTTCCCTGGAACCCGCAGCATCTCGCCGGCGTTGGCCCCGATCTGGCATGGAACACCGCGGCAAGCTTCACCACTAACACCAACTGGCAGTTCTACACGCCGGAATCCACGATGAGCTATCTCACCGAGATGGCCGGCCTCGCCACACACAACTTCTTCTCGGCTGCGGTAGGCATCGTCGTGGCTGTCGCGCTCGTGCGTGCCATCAAGCGCACCTCCTCGGCGACCATCGGCAACTTCTGGGTCGATACCACCCGCACTCTTTTCTACATCCTGCTGCCCGGATCGCTCATCTACGCCCTCCTGCTGGTCGCGCAAGGCGTTCCACAAAATCTCCACGACTACACCGTCGCGCATACCCTCGAGGGCCAGACACAGACCATCGCGCAAGGACCCGTAGCCTCGCAGGAAGCCATCAAAATGCTCGGCACGAATGGCGGCGGATTCTTCAACGCCAATAGCGCCCATCCCTTCGAAAATCCCACGCCGTTTTCGAACTTCCTGCAAATCCTCTCCATCTTCATCATCCCCGCCGGACTCACTTACACCCTTGGCCGAATGACCGGCTCCCCTGGCCACGGATGGGCTGTCTTTGCCGCCATGTACGTGCTATTTGCCGCAGGATTCGCCACTCTTTACTGGGCGGAATCCCATCCGCATCCGCTGATTCGCGGCGCCGCACAAACCGCTACGGCCACCGCGCCCGGCGGCAACATGGAAGGCAAGGAAGTCCGCAACGGCATCGCTGAAACCGCTCTCTTCGCCACCATCACTACCGACGCGAGTTGCGGCGCCGTCAACGGCATGCACGACAGCTTCACGCCGCTCGGCGGCCTTGTTCCCCTCACCAACATCATGCTTGGCGAAGTCATCTTCGGCGGCGTTGGCGCCGGCCTCTACGGCATGCTCATCTTCGTTGTTCAGGCCGTCTTCATCGCCGGGCTCATGGTGGGCCGCACTCCCGAGTATCTTGGCAAGAAAATCGAATCCTACGACGTAAAGATGGCCATGCTCTACGTGCTCATCTTTCCCCTAATCATTCTGTCGCTCACCGCGATCTTCGTTCTTATGCCGAACGTCGGCCTCGCGACAACAAACAACCCAGGACCGCATGGCTTCAGCGAAGTCCTGTATGCCTTCACTTCAGGTGCAGGCAACAACGGATCGGCCTTCGCTGGTCTCAGCCCGAACTGGTGGTACAACATCACGATGGGCTGGGACATGCTCATCGGGCGTTTCCTCATGATGCTGCCTGTTCTCGCACTCGCCGGGAATCTGGCGCAGAAGAAAAGCATCCCGCCTTCCCCGGGCACCTTCCCGGTCAATACTCCGCTGTTCACCGTTCTGCTTGTCGGCGTCGTGCTCATTCTCGGGGCGCTGACGTTCTTCCCGGCCCTGAGTCTTGGACCGATTCTTGAACACCTGCAACTGAAAGCTGGACAGCTCTTCTGAGGACACCTGACATGAGTTCGTATAGCAAATTCAATTCTCCCGCACAGGCTGAAGCTCATTCGGATTCGGCAGTGCCCGCGCCTTCGGCCGAACCTGGCGGTTCCTCTACGCTGCCGCCGGAACACCACGAGCATCGACGCAAGAAATCTACCGCCGGCGTAGTCGAACAGAAAAGCCTCTGGAACACCGCGATCATCCGCCAGGCGCTCATTGATGCGTTTCGCAAGCTCGATCCGCGCTGGATGGTCAAGAACCCCGTGATGTTTGTCGTCGAAGTCGGCAGCGTCCTGACCTCGGCCTTGCTCATCGACAACACCATGCACCATCGCGTCGGGTTCGGATTCAACCTCCAGATCACGCTCTGGCTCTGGTTCACCGTGCTGTTCGCTAACTTTGCCGAGGCCATGGCCGAGGGCCGTGGCAAAGCACAGGCCGATACTTTGCGCAAAGCCAAGGGAGAAACCATCGCGCAACGCTACACAGCATCGGGATCGCTCGAACAGGTTGCCAGCGGCCTTCTTCGCTCCGGCGACATCATCTACGTGCCCGCAGGCCACTATATTGCGGGCGACGGAGAAGTGATCGAAGGCGTTGCATCGGTCGACGAATCCGCCATTACCGGCGAATCAGCACCCGTCATCCGCGAGGCAGGCGGCGACCGTTCTGCTGTAACTGGCGGAACCAAAGTCCTCTCCGACTGGGTCAAGATTCGCATTACCTCCAACCCCGGCGAAACCTTCCTCGACCGCATGATCGCCCTGGTCGAGGGCGCGACACGCCAGAAGACCCCAAACGAAATCGCGCTTTCGATTCTGCTCTCCGGCCTGACCATCGTCTTTCTGCTCGCGGTCGTGACGCTTCAGCCCTTCGCCATCTACTCCAAGGCGCCGCAGACTGTATTCGTACTCGTCTCGCTTCTCGTATGTCTGATTCCTACAACCATCGGCGGCCTGCTCTCGGCCATCGGCATCGCCGGCATGGATCGCCTCGTCCAGTACAACGTGCTGGCCATGAGCGGACGCGCCGTCGAAGCCGCAGGCGACGTCAACACCCTGCTCCTCGACAAAACCGGCACCATCACCCTCGGCAATCGTCAGGCCACCGAATTCATTCCGGCACCCGATGTCACCCCTGAGCGCCTGGCCGACGCCGCGCAACTCGCGTCACTGTCCGACGAAACACCCGAGGGCCGCTCGATTGTCGTGCTCGCAAAAGAGAAGTACAACCTGCGCGGCCGCGATCTCGGGGGAATTCATGCGGAGTTCGTTCCCTTCTCTGCGCAGACGCGCATGAGCGGAGTGAACCTGCCCGGAATGCGTATCCGCAAGGGCTCCGCCGATGCCATCGCCCGCTTCCTTGAAGACCAGGGCTCCTCGTTGCCGAAAAAAGTTCGCGACGCGGTTGAAGAGATTTCGCGCGCCGGCGGCACGCCTCTCGTCGTTGCAGAAAACTCCACCGCGCTCGGTGTCATTTACCTCAAAGACATAGTGAAAGGCGGCCTCAAGGAGCGTCTCGCGCGCCTCCGCGCCATGGGCATCCGCACCATCATGATCACCGGCGATAATCCCCTCACCGCCGCCGTCATCGCCCGCGAGGCCGGCGTCGACGACTTTCTAGCTGAAGCCAAACCCAAAGACAAGATGGACCTCATCAAGCGTGAACAGGGCAAAGGAAAACTGGTCGCCATGACCGGTGACGGCACCAACGACGCCCCCGCTCTGGCACAGGCCGACGTCGGCGTTGCCATGAACTCCGGTACCCAGGCCGCCAAGGAAGCCGGCAACATGGTCGACCTCGACTCCAATCCCACCAAGCTCATCGAAATTGTAGAGATCGGCAAACAACTCCTCATGACCCGCGGGGCCCTCACCACGTTTTCCATCGCCAACGATGTTGCGAAATATTTCGCCATCATTCCCGCAATGTTTTCGGTGGCCTTTCCGGTACTGAACGCGCTGAACATCATGCACCTCCATTCGCCGCAGTCGGCAATTCTCTCGGCGGTCGTCTTCAACGCCATCATCATCGTGGCGCTTATCCCGCTCGCTCTGCGCGGTGTCAAATACGAACCCAAGGCCGCTGAAGCGCTTCTGCGGCAAAACCTGCTCATCTACGGTGTCGGCGGCGTCATCATTCCGTTCATCGGCATCAAGGCCATCGACATGCTGCTCGTCGCTATGCACATGGCATAGGGGATTTCACATGCACGCAACAACGACCTTCGCTCCGTCCGCACCAGTTCAAGCCGCCGCCGTCACCCACTCCGTATGGCGCACCTCTATCCGGTTCACGCTGCTCGCAACCCTGCTCTTCGGCATCGGCTACCCGCTCCTTGTCACAGGAATCGCAGGCGCCCTGTTTCCCCACAAAGCCGCAGGCAGCCTGATCCTCAAGAATGGCCAGGTTATCGGCTCTGAGCTTCTCGCCCAGAGCTTCACTTCCGGTCGCTACTTCCACCCGCGTCCGTCCGATGCCGGCAACGGATACGATCCAACCTCCTCCGGCGGATCGAACCTCGCGCAATCGAACGCGAAGCTCGTGCAGCGTATTCAGGGCGACATCGACAAGCTCGACGCGCAAAACCCGGGCCACCCTGTCCCCATCGACGCGGTGACTACTTCCGGCTCCGGACTCGACCCCGACATCACACCGGACAACGCGTACTTCCAGGCTCCCCGCATCGCCAAGGCCCGCGGACTGACCGGAGCGCAGGTCGACCAGCTCATTCAGCAGCACACCGCCAACCGCACCTTCGGGCTGCTCGGCGAACCGCGCGTTAACGTCCTCGAACTCAATCTCGCTCTCGACAAAATCTCCAAATAGGCTTTCCCTGGAAATTGGGGGAGGAGCAATTCCTCCCCCGCCTTTTTCCCGCCCCGCCCCCCCTGCTCTATTCGACAAGCCTCTCCCCGCGAAATATCATCGTCTTTCACACCTGCTTCTCTGACGGGTCTCGCGGATGCGTGCATCGCTCTTCATTACCTGCTACAACGACACGCTCTTTCCTGAAACCGGGCGAGCCGTGGTGCGGCTGCTCGAGCGCCTCGGCGTCGATCTCGACTTTCTCCCCGCACAAACCTGCTGCGGTCAGATGCACGCCAACACCGGCTTCCGCGGCGAAGCCTATTCGCAAGCCAAACGTTTCGTCCAGCTCTATCGCGATACTGAATGCGTCGTGATTCCCTCCTCTTCCTGCGTTGCCATGATCCGCGACCAGTACCCCGGCCTGTTTCAAGAGCTGGGGAATGAGCAGTTGCAGAAAGACTTCACCGCGCTCCTTCCCCGCGTCTTCGAGCTCAGCGAATTCCTCACCGACAAGCTCGGCCTCGACGACGTCGGCGCATACTTCCCGCACCGCGTCACCTATCACGCCAGCTGCCATGGCCTTCGCGGCTTGCATGTGGGCGACCGTCCCTTCCGCCTCCTCCGCAACGTCGGCGGTCTTGAACTGCTCCCCCTCGCCAACCTCGAACGCTGCTGTGGCTTCGGCGGAACCTTCTCCGTCAAAAACGCTGAAGTCTCCACCGCCATGCTCGACGCCAAGCTCACCGACGTGCTCGCCACCAGTGCCGACTACTGCACCGCGCTCGACAACAGTTGCCTGATGCATCTCGGCGGCGCGCTCCACCGCCAGAACAAAAGCATCCAGACCATCCACATCGCCGGCATTCTCGCCTCGACCGTTCAGCATCCGTACGAGGCCGGCCCGTGACTACGCCTGTGCATCCACGCCCGCCGATGATGGACCCGCGCCTGGCCCCACCGTTTCCCACTGCCGCGCTTCCAATCCTCCAGAACACTCAGCTCCGCACCAACGTAGCCCACGCCACCGACATCATTCAGGCCAAGCGCGACAAACTCGTCCGCGCAAAATCCGACTGGCAGCAATTGCGCACGTCCGCATCCGCCATTCGCGCTCACGTTCTCGCCAACCTCGGCGATTATCTCGAGCAGTTCGAATCCAACTGCACCGCCGCCGGTGGAATCGTCCACTGGGCAACCGACGCAGCCGAAGCGCGTGCCATCATCCTTGAAATCCTGCGCGAAGAAAATGCCACCGAGGTCACCAAGATCAAAACCATGACCTCCGCTGAAATCCAGCTCAACCCCGCGCTTGAGGCTGCCGGCATCGCCGCCATTGAAACCGATCTCGCGGAGTTGATCTTGCAACTCGGCGAAGACGAGCCTTCGCACATCGTTGTTCCCGCCCTCCACGTCAATCGCCGCCAGGTACGCGAAATCTTCTCCGAACGCATGGGCCTGCCCCAGCTCTCCGACGATCCCCAGGCCCTCACCGCTGCCGCGCGCACTTATCTGCGCAGGAAATTCCTCAGCGTGCCTACAGCCATTAGCGGCGCAAACTTCCTCATCGCCGAAAACGGCTCCGTCGCCATCGTCGAGTCCGAAGGCAACGGCCGGATGTGCCTCACCCTGCCCCGCACGCTCATCGCGCTTGCCGGTATTGAGAAGCTGCTGCCCCGCTTCGCCGACCTCGAAGTAATGCTGCAGGTCCTCGCGCGCTCCGCCACGGGCGAGCGCATGAACCCCTACACCTCGCTCTGGTCCGGTGTCATCCCCAGTGACGGGCCGCAACGCTTTCACGTCGTGCTTCTCGACAACGGCCGCTCCCGCATCCTCGCCCGAAAAGTGGAACGCCAAACCCTGCAATGCATTCGCTGCGCCGCCTGCCTCAACACCTGCCCCGTCTATCGCCAGACCGGCGGACATGCCTACGGTTCTCCTTACGCTGGCCCCATCGGCGCAATTCTTACCCCACAGCTCGAAGCAATGCAGCATGCGCAATCGCTGCCCTACGCATCCTCGCTCTGCGGCGCCTGCTACGAAGTTTGCCCCGTCAAGATCAACATCCCTGAAGTCCTCATCGAGCTCCGCGCGCAAGTCGTCGATCAGCAGCGCGCGCAGACTAGACGCTGGTTCGATCCGATGTTCATCGGCATGAAAGCCGCCAGCATTGCCTTTGCCAATGCATCGCGCTTCCAGCTCGCCCAACGCCTTGGCCGCATTGGTCTCCGCGCGTTCACAGCCCGCGACGGCTGGATACATCGCCTTCCCTCCCTCGGTGCCCGATGGACCATGTCGCGCGATCTCCGTGCACTCCCGCAGCAAACCTTTCGTGAATGGTGGGCAGGGCGACCCTCGAAGGAGACCCAATGACCTCCACTTCGCGTCAAACAATCCTCGATCGCGTTCGCGCCGCCACACGCGCCGATGCGAATGCCTACACCGACCTTCCGCGAAACTACACACATCAAGGCGCTCTCGATCCCTCCGCCCGACTCCGCCTGATGACGGAGCGCCTCCTTGAATATGGCGCCGAAATCGTTGAATCCTCCACCGTCGATCTCGCCGCCACCATCCTGCATCGACTTCACTCCAGCGGTCGCAACACTTTCGCCGCCCCAGCTGGTCTTCCCGCCGAATGGCTAGCTCCCGACATCAACTGGAAGCTCGATAAAAATCTCTCCTACGATGATATTGAGCACTGCGACGGCGTCCTTACCGATTCATTCGCAGGCGTCGCCGATTCCGGCACCATCGTCCTCCACCACTCACCCACCGAAGGCCGCCGCATTCTCACCCTGCTGCCGGACTTCCATCTCTGCATTCTCCGTGCCTCGCAAATCGTCGAGACGTTGCCCGAATACTTCGCCCGCTGCCCCACACCCCCGCGACTCGCCACCTATATCTCCGGCCCCAGCGCCACCGCCGACATCGAGATGACCCGCATCAAAGGCATACACGGCCCCCGTTTCCTCAGCGTCATCCTCGTCCGTGACCGTCTCTAACCGCCTGCAAAAACCTCGGGCGTTTGCACGATGGAGGGAGTGTGGGGCTTTAAACCCCTGAGGGAATGAAACCCGCTACTTCCCCTTGCGATTTCCCCGCCGATACTTCCACACCCCGTACAACACGCCCAGCACCAGCAGCGAAATATACCCAACCAGAATCGGCGTGCTCCAACCCTTCAGATCCTTCTGCCAGAAATTGATGACTACCCGCCCGTACGCGTAGCCCACCCACGCAATCGCCCCATACCGCACCGCGCGGCCGCCGCCGTAGGCGATAAAGAACCGCGTGCGCGATAGGCCCAGCGCTCCGGCCGCAAACAGAAAGGGCACCAATGGCACGGGCGGAGGCAAAAGAGCAGCAATAGCCACAGAGACCACCCCATTCCGTTTCACCCATCCCTGCACGCGTCGGACCAGCTTGCCTTTCCCCAATTTCTCGAGCGCCGCTTCTCCGCCTTTTTTCCCAGTCGCCCATGTCATGTAGCCACCCGTCAACGAGCCGGCGAAGGCACACGATCCGAACAAGACTGGCGACGCAATCGACTTCGACCGGAAGACCGTCAGCAGCAACAACACCAGGTCCGTGCTCCCCGGCAGCGACACCGGAATCACCGACGAGTCAATCACCGCGAGGCCAAACAGCCCCACGCCGCCGAGATTCATCAGCCATCCCAGCCTGTGGGCACCGCTCCCCTTCACTGCTTGTCCAGTCAAAGCCGTCTTCAGCAGGAAGACCCCAGATGCGCAGCATGCCGCCGCAATCAAACCCCACGCGGAACTCAACGCTCGCCCTGCCCTCGACCGCGCTCGCGCACACCCACTCCGTCTTCCAGATCGAACGCCGCGTTCACCAGCGCAATATGCGAAAACGCCTGCGGAAAATTGCCTACCAGTCGCTTCCCATGCGTGTCGTACTCCTCTGAAAGCAGCCCAAGATCATTCGTAAGTTTCAGCAGATCCTCAAACAGCTTTCGCGCCTCCGGTTCGCGCCCCACCGCCTTCAGACTGCTCACCATCCAGAAGCTGCACGCAAGAAAAACACCCTCGCCCGGCGGCAATCCATCCGGCGACTTCGATGTGTTGTAGCGCATCACAAGTCCATCCTGCATCAGTTCGCGCCGGATCGCCTCCACCGTATTCTGCACCCGCAGATCGCTCCCCGGCAGAAACCCAACCAGCGGCATCAGCAACAGCGATGCGTCCAGTTCCTCCGACCCATACGCCTGCACAAAGCAATCCTTTTTTGCGCTGAACCCCTTCTCGCAGATCTGTGCATGAATCGCCTCCCGAATTCCCTTCCACTGTTCCGTCGGCGCCTTGTAATTCATTTGTTCCGCCAACAGCACCGCACGATCAAACGCCACCCACGCCATCAGCTTCGAATACGTGAACTCCTGCGCTCCGCCGCGTGTCTCCCATATGCCTTCATCCGGATCCTGCCAAATCGTCTCCAGATGTTTCAGCAGCAGCACCAGTACTCTGAAGTCATCCTCTGTATGCTTTCCCATCTGCTGCTGTGCATGAAAAAAGCAATCCATTACCTCACCGTAGATATCCAGTTGCACCTGCATCGACGCCGCATTGCCGATCCTTACCGGCTTTGAATTCTCGTACCCCGGCAGCCAGTCAACTTCCCACTCCATCAGCTGCCGCTCGCCGCGCAATCCGTACATGATCTGCACCTGGTCCGGACTCCCCGCCAGCGCCCGCAGCAGCCAGTCCTGCCACGCTACCGCCTCGTCAACATATCCTGCATTTGAAAGCGCCAGCAGCGTAAATGTCGTGTCCCGCAGCCAGCAGTAGCGATAATCCCAGTTCCGCACCCCGCCGATGCACTCCGGCAATGATGTCGTTACCGCCGCCACAATTCCCCCCGTCGGCATGTACGTCATCGCCTTCAGCGTAATCAGCGACCGCTCCACAATCGCACGATACTTGCCCTCATAATGCAGAACCTCTGTCCACTCCTGCCAGAACGCTTCCGTCTCCCGCAAGGCAACATCCACATCCCTGCCATCCGGATCGTCCTGGTACGAGAGTCCGTACACTAGCGAAAACCAGGCACGCTTACCAGCCCCAACCTCAAACTCCGCCAGTGTCTTCAGATTCTCACCACGCGTCTCCACCGACGAACGCAGAATCGCCAGGTTCGGTCCCGCCACCGCGCGAACTCCGTTGTCCAGCCGCGTCACCCATGGCACCGTGCGTCCATAATCGAAACGCAAGCACAACTCCATCCCCATCCGCACGCTTCCCCGCAAACCCTCCACAATTCTCACCACATGGGAGTGAGCATTGCGCACCGGCATAAAGTCCGTAAGACGCACCGCGCCCTCGGCACATTCGAACACCGTCTCCACAATCAGCGTGTGCTCGCGATACGCCCTCGTTATCTTCCACTCGCCTTCGCACGGCATAATTCGCCAGTAACCGTTCTCGTCCGTGCCCAGCAGCTTCGCAAAGCAAGATTCCGAGGCGAACGTCGGCCAGCAGAGCCAGTCAATTGACCCACTCTTGTCCACAAGCGCTGCCGTCTGGCAGTCGCCAATCAGCGCGTAATCTTCGATCCTCGCAGCCATATCTCTCTTTATTGTTCGCGATAATTGCGCATCAGCCCGCCATCCACCACAAATGTCGAGCCCGTCACATACGCCGCATCGTCCGACGCCAGAAAGGCCACAACGCCTGCCACATCGTCCGGCGTTCCCATCCGCCCCAACGGAATGTTTTTGAGCAGCGCATCCAGCATCGGCTTGTCCTCCAGCAGCGACTTGTTGATCGGCGTTGCAATCGCCCCCGGCGCAACATTGTTCACCGTAATGCCCAGCGGTCCCAGTTCCACCGCAAGATTCCGCATCAACATGCGCAGTCCGCCCTTGCTGCAGCAATACGAATCGAATCCCGGAAACACCATATCCTCGTGCACCGAACTGATGTTGATCACGCGCCCCGTCTTCTTCGCATCCCGCAACCGCCGCACAAATGCCTGCGTCAAAAAAAACGGCCCCCGCAGGTTCACCGCCATCACCTGGTCATAATCGCTTTCCGGCGTATCCCAGAACTCCGATTTCTTCTCCATCCCCGCATTGTTCACCAGGATATCGGCGGAACCAAACTGCTCCCATGCCGTGTCCACCAGGCACTTCACATCATTGATGCGGGTCACGTCTGCCAGCACAATACTCCCCTGGCCCCCGGCCTTTTCAATCGCCTCTTCCGTCTCTTTTGCTCCCTCGGGGCTACCCACATAATCCACAATCACCTTGGCGCCCTCGCACCCAAGCCGTTTCGCAATTCCCTGCCCAATCCCCGATCCCGCGCCGGTAACAATCGCAACCTTTCCGTCAAAGCGCTTCATCGCCCCCCCAAAAAATGAAAGAGAATTCCTATACTTTCCGTTAGATGCGCAATCCGCGGAAAGACGCCGCAGGCCAAACAAAAACCCTGAACTCTGAAGGAGTCCGGCTTGAAAGGGCGCGACTTCCAGTTCCACCCGCGCACTTCAGGCCGATGCCACCCCCGTAGATCGAGTTTTGAAAGCGTACAACACCAGCTGCAACCGCGCGCAATCCAGGCCGACGCCACCTACATAAGTTGAGTTTTGAAAGGGTACGACACCAGCTCCAACCGCGCGCACTTCAGGCCGACGCCACCTATATAAGTTGAGTTTTGAAAGGGTACGACACCAGCTCCAACCGCGCGCAATCCAGGCCGACGCCACCTACATAAGTTGAGTTTTGAAAGGGTACGACTTCAGTCGTGCCGCTAAGGCCGCCAGTGGCGAAGGGGTTTTAACCCCCGAGGGAATGCAGAAGATTATCCAAGGATTTCTATGCGAATTCAGAAGTACAAGCTCAACGACCTTCGAAATCGATCCAAACGGCACCGCTTCACTGCGACCGGAAAAACCCGAACAGCAGCACCGCCAGCACCACCGCGCTGACCGCAATGTAGAGCTTATCCCGCTCAATGCTGAACGCAATCAGCGCAAACACCACCCGCGCTACCGGCGTCGCAATCAGCAGCAAGACGGCCAGCTCAATCACTGCCTCAGGATTGCCCGCAGCCACACCTTTCACCACTCCACCCACATGCCGCAGCGCCTGCGGTTCGCTTTTGAACACCCGGTAGTCCGGCTTCGCCGCGTGATGCGCCTGCACGTACAGAATTCCACCCGCCAGCATCACAAACGACGCCAGCAGCACCCCCACCTGGAGCAGGCGCCCCATGATGGTTTCCATCGTGCGATCATTGAAGTGTTCTTCGTGCCCCGCCGGCATCGGCTTCTCTCTCAGAGCCACTTCTTCACTCCATTCAGAATCATCTCCACTCCAAGCGCCAGCACCACAAATGTGAATACGACCCGCAGGACTCCAACGTGCGCCCGCACCAGGTAGCGCGCGCCAATCAGCGATCCGCTCAACACTCCCAGCATCACGGGACACGCGAGTCCGGGCGCGATCAGGCCGCGATGCAGAAAGATTCCCGCACTTGCCGCCGCCGTCACCCCGATCATAAAGTTGCTTGTCGTCGTCGAAACCTTGAAGGGAACCTTCATAATGCGGTCCATCGCCAGCACCTTGACCGCGCCCGATCCAATGCCGAGCAGTCCCGACAGCGCTCCCGCCACAAACATCATCCCGAAGCCGCCGGGAATGTTCTCCACCTCATACTTGTGGCGGACCCCATCCTTCCCCGGATAGTCGCCCGAGAGCCTCAGCCTGTCCGACCACGGACTCCCCTTCTTCAGCTCCGGCACCGGATTCCGCGCCTGCTGCCACGACAGAAACGCCGAATACAGCAACACAACGCCAAAAATGATTGCCAGCGCCTGCGTATGCACCACCGTCGCCAGGTATGCTCCCAGAATCGCGCCCACTGTCGTCGCCACCTCGAGAAACATCCCGATCCTTACGCTCGAAAATCCCTCGCGCACATACGCCGCCGCAGCCCCCGACGACGTGGCAATCACCGAGATCAGCGACACCCCGATGGCATAGCGAATATCTACGTGGAATCCCAGCGTCAGCAGCGGCACCAGCACAACCCCGCCACCCAGCCCCGTAAGCGCCCCTAGCAACCCCGCCAGCAACGCCCCAATAAAAAGAAGTGCCGTAAACGTCAACAAGCTCATAGAAGAATTTCGTTCAGGAATTTACCGTCTGCACAAGGACTCGTTGAAAGCGCTCACCTGCTAACTCGCTACGCCGCGAAGCGGCGCTGACTTGCTGCTTTTGTCTTCAAATCCAGTTCTCTGACCCTACGAATGACATTGGCTCAGCTCTCACGCACACACTCCAGTCCCTGTGTTCTCATTACAGCGGCTTCCCCCGAAACAAATAAAACAATTCGATCAGCAAAATCAGCACCACCGTGAACTCCAGAAAAAACGCGCGGCTCTGGTTGAACTGATCCACCATATAGTTGTACAGGTCCTCCGCCGTCTTCACCTTGCGCGACACAAGTTCCTTGTAATCGGGCACGCCAACCTTGGCCGCCGCGAGCCTGTACAGGCGCGCCGCAAACATATCGCTCAAAAACTTGATCGCGTTGTCCGCACGCTCCGTTAGCTCCGCCACGTCCAGAAGCGTCGTATGCAGCGTACGCGCCGACTTCGCCATTCTCCACCGCGCAAAGAATCCCGTCCGCTGTTCCAGCAGCGCATAAGCCCGGTCCAGAATCGCAGTCAGAAATTCATCGTAGTGCCGAAACTCCAGCAGCTGCGAATTCGCATACTCCAGCAGTTGAATCGCCGTCTCCGCACCCGCCGTGCTGTCGTAGAGAAACGCCGCATTCCACCCGATCACCGTCAGGTCATTCGCGTAATAAGAAATCTGCGAATGCAAAACCTCGTTGCACTCTCCCGCGGATAGCTGCATCCGATCGCCGCGAACCACCTGCGCAATCTCCAGCCCGTGATCCCGAACGAGTTCCGCAGCCGGAGGAGCGCCCAGCGCTTCGCTCACATGAAAAATGAAGTAATCTTCGCTCAACCACCGCGTTGCCGGCCGAATCATCGCATCCGCGCATTGATCCAGTCTTGCTCTCACCAGCGGTTCGGCCCGCGACGCAAAGTCGATATCCCACACCCACCGGCTCGCCAGCTGCACCAGGTTGTCCCATCCCCCTGAAAACGGCAGCTGAAACACCACGCTCACCACGCCGTAGTCGTAATACTTGATAACGCCTTCCAGACGTTCACCGCTGTCGAGTTGCAGCGCCTCCAGCGGCTCCACAACCGGGGGCCGCTCATAGCGCACATACGCAGGAGCACCGTGCTTCATGCTCGGCTGTTGCTGAACAGTCCGCTCCTTAACATTCCTCAGCTGATCCAGACGCAGCTCCTCGCACACGTCAAACTGGATCAGCACAAGAACCGAGCCATTCAGCAAATGCGTTGCGGTCGTTGGGGAAGTATTCGGCACGTACAAGCGCATGTTAATGCATCGCACCTGCGCTTTGCGTCAACAGCAGTCGATGCACCCTACTAGCCGGCGCCCGATTTAGCCTTCTCCCGTGCAGCCTTCACACGTTGCGACAGCAGCTTCTTCGCCTTCTCCAACTCCGCCCTGCGCGTCTTGCTCAGCCCCTTGCCGCCCCGATTGATGAAGTAGGTCAGCATCCGCATTCCCGATCCCGGCCCCTTCGGCGAAACCTTCTTCGACGCCAGTTGCCGCGCAATCGTCTCCGCATCCTTCGTGAACAACCCCTCCGGCGGATACGTCGAAACCGTCTTGACCTTACTCACCCACTTCCGCTTCGAGCCCGCACCGGAAGCGCGCTTTGACGCACGCTTCTGTGTTCCAGACCCACGCTCCCCTGCCTTCGTTTTCAATCCGCGCTCCTAATGCCTCTTGAAATACTGAACGTCGCGCTCGTGCTTTTTCGCCTTCTCCAGACTCGAAAACGTGCCAAGGTTTTTCCTCTTGCCAGTCGAAGCATCCTTCTTCTTCGAATACAGCCGATATTCTCCGGATTTGAGTTTGCGAATCATGCCCCGTGAGATGCTGCTACCAGAACACGCGCTGCCTGCTCCACCCCACCCCCCACTCGCCGCCCCTCCAGGGACAACTTGCCCCATAATCGCCACATCGAATCACTGGGGCTGCGAGTTCAGATCTCATCCGCCATTACCACCCGTGCGCGCCCAACCCTAAGGAGGCAGACATGGCTGGCCGTCCATTCTGGTCTGGGCAACTTCGCATTTCACTCGTATCCTTCGGCATTCAACTCTTCCCCGCCACCAGCGCCACATCCGAAATCTCCTTCCACCAAATCGATCGCAAGACTCATCAACGCGTACACCATCTCAACGTCATCGACGGTGACCAGCCAGTCGACAACGCCGACATCGTCAAAGGCTACGAGTACAGCAAAGGCAAATATGTAGTTGTCGAACCCGAAGAGATCAAGAAACTCCGCCTCGAAACGCAGAACACGATCGACGTTGCGCAATTTGTCGACGCCAAGGAGCTACCGCCCGCCCTTTTCGAAAGACCCTACTTCGTCGTTCCTGATCCCAAGGGTTCCATCGAAGCCTTCACGGTTGTTCGCACCGCCATGCAGCAGGCCGACAAGGTCGCCATCGGAGAAGTCGCGTTCGGCGGCCGCGAGCACCTTGTAGCCATCGCCCCGGCGCCCGGAAAAAACGCGCGCGGCCTGATGGCCTACACCCTCCGCTATGCCGAAGAACTCCGCGATGCCAGGGACTACTTCGACAGCATCAAAGAACACGCCATCGACAAAAAGCAGCTCGCTCTCGCCAACGATCTTATCCGCGCCCACTCCGCCCCCTTCCATCTCGACGACTTCAAAGACGACTACGAGGCCGCGCTCCACGAACTCATTGAGGCCAGGCGTACCAAGTCGCCACTGCCTGTCGCCGAGACCAAACCGCGCGCCAGGGTCGTCAGCCTCATGGATGCCCTCAAGCGCAGCGTCAGCGAGTCGAGCCACGACCAAAAACATTCCAGGCCCACTACTTCACGCCCGTCGAAAAATGGCCCTACACTGGTCAAGTCTCGTAAACGCTCCCGTAAGGCCGCATAACTATGGCAAAGGCAAAGACCGCCTCTCACAAGAACGATCCAGCCAGTGCGCTGGAAGACCAGCTGAAGCGTTACCGGGAGATGCGGGACTTCACCGTCACCGCTGAGCCCCGCGGAAACAAAGGCGCAATCCACGCCGCCACGCAAAATGGCGCCCTCCCCTTCGTCGTTCAGAAACACGCCGCCACGCAAAATGGCGCCCTCCCCTTCGTCGTTCAGAAACACGCCGCCACGCGCCTCCACTACGATTTCCGTCTCGCCTGGAACGGCGTCCTCAAAAGCTGGGCCGTCGCCAAGGGCCCCAGCGATCTTCCCGCCGACAAGCGCCTCGCCGTCCAGGTCGAAGACCACCCCATCGAATACGGAAACTTCGAAGGCACCATCCCCAAGGGCCAGTACGGCGGCGGCTCCGTCATGCTGTGGGACTTCGGCGAATGGGAACCAGTAAAAGATTATGACGATGTCGATCGCGCCCTCGCCGAAGGCCATCTCAAGTTCACACTCAAAGGCCAAAAGATGCATGGCCGTTGGGCTCTCGTTCGCATGAAGACTCACGACGCGCGTCCCGGCAAACCCAACTGGCTCCTCATCAAAGACCGCGACGAATTCGCCCGTACCGAAGATCAACCTTCCATCACAGATCGCTTCCCCGACAGCGCTATCAGCAACCGAACCATCGAGCAGATCGGCAAAGACAGCGACCGCGTGTGGCACAGCAATCGCCCGCCTGACCAGCAACCCGATGCGATAAAGCCGACCGCTCCACGAAAGAAGAAAAAGTCCAGGCCCTCCTTTGCAACTGCGCTCAAATCCGCACCAAAGGAAAAATTCCCCACCTTCATTTCTCCGCAATTGGCCAAAGCCTCCACCGCTCCACCCTCAGGCGAAGACTGGGTCCACGAACTCAAGCTCGACGGCTACCGCATTCAAATTCAAATCCATCCCGCTACCTCCTCCGGAAAAAAGCGCATCGCGCTCCTAACCCGCAAAGGCCTCGACTGGACACATCGCATGCCCACTCTCGCGCGAGCTGCCCAACAACTCCCCTGCGACAGCGCTATCCTCGACGGAGAAGCCGTCGTCCTCGACGAAAGAGGCGCCACCAGCTTTGCCGACCTTCAGGCCGCGTTTCAGGAAGGCGCAAAGGTGAACCTCACCTACTTCGCCTTCGACCTCCTCCACCTCGACGGCCACAACCTCCGGAACCTGCCACTCCTCGAACGCAAGGATTTCCTCGAAAAACTTCTCGCCGACCTCGAGGCCGATGCGCCCATCCGCTTCAGCGAACACTTCGAAGCAGACGGCAAAAAGGTCTTCACCGAAGCCTGCAATCTCGGTGCAGAAGGCATCGTCTCCAAGCTCGCGTCGGCTCCCTACTCATCAACACGGGGCAATTCGTGGATCAAATCGAAGTGCTTCCAGGAACAGGAGTTCGTAATCGGCGGCTTCACCGATCCATCCAACGGCAGCACCGGCATCGGCGCCCTGCTCATCGGCTACTACGACAAGGACAAGTTGCGCTACGCTGGCCGATCCGGCACCGGCTTCACGCAGAAGACTCAGCAAACCCTGCACAAACAACTCAGCAAACTCGTGCAATCCAAATCACCATTCACCGACATATCCAAGGGCGTCTCCCGCGGAGTGCATTGGGTCAAACCTGAATCAGTCGCACAGATTTCCTTCTCCAACTGGACCCGCGACAACCTCATCCGCCAGGCCGCCTTCAAAGGTCTGCGCGAAGACAAGCCCGCAAAGGAAGTCGTCCGCGAAAAACCCGAGCCACAATCCGCGACAACCATGAAATCCGACTCCCAAAAATCCCCAACGCGCTCAAAGGCAAACCGAACCACGCATCCAGCGGCAGCCAGATCGACGGGAAAAACCAAAACCGATCTCCCCCTCACCCATCCCGACAAGATCCTCGATCCGGAATCCGGGATGACCAAGCTCATGCTGGCGAACTACAACCTCGCGGTCGCCGATCACATGCTGCCTCACATCGCCGACCGTCCGCTCAGCATCGTCCGCTGCCCCGAGGGAATCGGCAAACCCTGCTTCTTCCAGAAACACATTGGCATTGGTCTTCCTGCCGGCATTAGCAGCGTGCCCGTTCCCGACAAAAAGGGCGGCCCGGTCGAACAATACGTGACCCTCAACTCGCCCGAAGGCCTCGTCGGTCTCGCTCAAATGGGTGTTCTCGAAATCCATCCCTGGGGATCCAAAAACGAATCCCTCGAAAAGCCCGACCGCATCATCTTCGACCTCGATCCCGATGAAGCCATCGATTGGAAAATCCTCGCCGCCACCGCAAAAACATTTCGCTCTCGCCTTCAAGACCTCGGCCTTACATCCTTCCTCAAGACCACCGGCGGAAAAGGCCTTCACGTCGTCGTTCCCATCCACGCCGAAAACGAATGGCCCGCAGTCAAGGACTTCGCCCACAATCTCGTCCTTGCCATCGAAAAGCAAAACCCCGGCCTGTATGTCACCAGGATGACCAAGGCCCTTCGCAAAAACCGCATCTACCTTGACTATCTCCGCAACGACCGCGGATCAACCGCCATTGCCCCCTACTCGACGCGAGCTCGATCCGGTGCGCCCGTAGCCCTTCCGCTTGATTGGAAAGAACTCGACACCAAGACTCGCCCAGCTTTTCACGTGACCGATTTCGATTTGTGGAAGAGACGTCTCAACACCGATCCCTGGGTCCAGATGCCACGCATCAAACAGCGCCTCACTGCCAAAATCATGCGCGACGCTAAAGTCTGAGCGCCTCTCTGCCGCTACCGCTTCGCCTATCTTCATCACGCATGCAACCGGCGAGAAGGTCGCTTTCATCCCACTCGGCAATGGATTGATGTTTGGCAGGAGATAAAAAATGCTCTGGACAATCTTCGTAATTCTTCTCGTTCTATGGCTACTTGGCTGGGTCGGCTTTCACGTACTCGGCGCGTACATCCACATCGTGCTCTTACTGGCCCTGATCGTGCTGGTCATCCAGCTTTTCTCCGGCCGCCGGTCCGCTCTCTAGGAGCTTGTTGAAAAATTCGATGGACCCACCGTTTTGTAACAAGGGCATGGCTTCAGCCAAGCCGCAAAAAAGCAACGAAATGAGTGTCGGGCTGTTTAGCCCCTGTGCGATACGCTGGGCACTCTTCCGCCGCCATTCAAGTGCAGTTTTGAAGGACTGAAACGAAGGAATGAAACTCAGATCAGTCGAATGCCGGTTCATCCGGCGCGCTCAGAAGCGCAGACGCACGTTCCAGCATCAGATCCGGCATCACGGGCTTCGCCAACACCTCGAAGGTGTGCCCTTTCCTCACCGCCTCTTCCAATAGCATCGCCGTATTTGTATGCCCTGAGAAAAGAAGCACATGGCACTTCGGGTGATTGGCCTTGATCACGATCGCCAGATCGATCCCGTTCATCTCCGGCAAAATCACGTCCAGAATCGCCAGTTCCGGCTGCCACTCCGCAATCAGTTCTGCCGCATGCTCGGCTGAGTAGGCCACGCGCGCGTCATAATGCTGCATCTTGAAGATCATCTGGAGCGTATCGGCAATTGCCGATTCGTCATCGACGATCAATATGCGCCGCCGACCCCTTATCTCCGACAGTCCCGGCACGCTGCCCCACTCAGGCATCACTGATCCTTGCGCAAGGTTGGACGTAACGGATCCCGATACGTCAGAATCATGGAACAAGGTCTTTCTGTCCTGTCCCGGGCCCCCCAGGCCGTCGTTTCCCGTTTCCGCCCTCTTCTCGCTCATCTCTGCCGCGGAACCCGGTTGTATAACCCTGTTCCCCATGCTGACTTACGATGCGCAGGAAAGCCTGCTAGTATACCTCGGATGACGATAAATCATTGATTTCATTGAAGCAATTGCACTGGTGAAATTAGCTGCCGAGCATTCAGAAACCCCCTCATGGTTGAACTTGAACACACAATCCGCGAATGGTCCGACCGCATTCGGCGGCTCTTGAAGGAAATGAAACTCACCCAGGCCGGCCTCGCAGACCGCCTCGGCGTTTCTCCTGCAACCGTCTCGCGCTGGCTCGCGGGCAAAAACGAGCCCACCGCCGAGACCTACGTCGCCCTCGGCAACCTTGCCGGAAGACCCGACGGTGCATACTTCTGGGAACGCGCCGGCATTGACACCGCCGAACTCCCCGACGCCAGCCTGCGCCAGACCCTCTCCTCCATCCGCACCTCCCTCGAAGACTTCAACCTCATCACCACCAAAAAAGTCTCCCAACACCTCAGCGGTAAAGCCAATGCGGTGGCCATTCCGCTTATGAATGTCTCCGCATTTGGCGATCGCGTACCCCCCCACGAAAACGTACGCCTCTCCCAGGCCAAAGTCGAAGACGTGCTCATCGCTCCGCTCTCCTGGTGTGCGCACCCCGAAAACATGATCAGCCTGCACGTCGCCGGCGACTCCATGTTTCCCGTGATCCCTTCCGGCTCCATCCTCTTCGTCGACACCGCCATTACCGAACGCGACCAACTCAATGAAAAGCTCGTCGTCGTTGCCCATCGCGACCTCGGCTTCAAGGTAGCGCGCCTCCAACGCCTGGCCGGCTCTGATCTTCTCGTTTCCGCAAACCCCAAATACTTTCCTCTCGACGTCAGCAACGCCACCAAATGGAAGATCTTCGGCGAAGTCATCTGGTGGATCACCAAAGACGCCAAGCACGACTCCTGAAAACTTTGCAAAAGAACCAACTGAGAGCAATCGTGCCGAAAAATCAAAGGGCTTTAGTGTCTGCGTGAGAACTCGATGAAAGGGCTAACTTGCTACGCTGCGAAGCAGCGCGAACTTGCAGCCTTTGTTTTAAAACATGGTCTTTTTCGAGCCTTCGAACGACGCTGACGCAGTTCTGACGAACCCGCTTTAGCCCCTGCGAAAACTCAATCCTGCCTAAGCTCTTCACACCTGGAGTGCCCCTCTGTGACAAGTCGCTCGAAACAGGCGATCATCTAATCAACCGATGTCGTCCCCCGTCACAGCCGATTCCTCCGTCCGAGTCTCGCGCCACGATCTAGAACTCCTCATCGCGACCGCGCAAGCGCAGGTAAAGAACCCTACCGCCGGCATCTTCGGCCCCGACTCCCTCACCTGGCGTATCAATCGTGAAGCAGCACTCTTCCTCGGAGCCGGCCGGGCCGCCCTGCTTCAGCTTGCGCACCCCTGGGTCGCCGTCGCCCTCGATCAGCACTCATCCCTGCTCGCCAACCCTATCGCGCGCTTTCACAACACCTTCCGCGTTGTGTTTACCATGATCTTCGGCTCCGCGCCGCAGGCATTTCGCGCCGCGCAATCGCTCTACCAACGCCACACCGCCATCACCGGCGAACTCCCCTCCAACATCGCTGCCTACCCAAAAGGCTCGCGCTACCAGGCTCTACACATCCCTGCCTTGCTCTGGGTCTACGCCACCCTCATTGACAGCGCCGTCGTCGCATACCAGTCCGTTCTTCCGCCGCTCGAAGATTCGGAACTCGCAACCTACTACGCAGAGTCGAAACTTCTTGCCGGCCTCTTCGGCCTCGCGCCCGAATCCCTGCCCGCAGACTGGCCATCGTTCCAGGCTTATATCCGCGAGATGTCCGCCTCGCAGTCCCTTGGGGTCGACGATCTCTCTCGGGCCATGGCACACCGCATCATGACCGGCGGAGGCTCATGGATTCCTATTCCCCGCTGGTATCAGGACCTCACCGCCCACTGGCTGCCATTGCGCTTCCGTCAGGAGTTCGCCCTACCCTTCACTCCCTCGGAGCAATCACGCGCAATCACCGCGCAACGCAAGCTGCCGCGCATCTACGCAATGTTCCCGGAATCCTCGCGCCATGTCGGCCCATATCGAGAAGCGCAAGCGCGCCTCGCCCATCGCAACCCCGGCATTCTTACCCGTCGCAGCAACCAATTCTGGATAGGCCAGCCACGCATGCCCTTCGCGGATTAAGCCCGCAGCAATCGACCCTCTACTCCCCCAGCAGCCCCGCAACCAGCGCGTCCCACTCGTCCTCCAGCTCCGGACGATGAAACTCCCTTCCCGCCCGCGCATACCAATAGTCCGCGTTCGCCGCCGAGCCCTCCTTGCGATGCAGATACGCATGCACCGCCATCCCCTCCTTCGTCTCCAGTTCGTCCACCAGGCCATGCGCCAGCGTCCAGTCGCCCTTCGCATCCCACCACAGCGCCGTCAGCGGAGCAGATAAACCCTCCGGCGGAATCTGCTGCCTGGTGCTCTCGCGGAACTGACTCGCCTTCATCGCATTGCCCTCCCCAACCCTCATTTCCATTGCGGATTCTCCATCCATTAAGTGACCTAAATCACATCTTCGTACCGCTTACACGGATAAGAATAGTCTCAATCTCAGCTGGGTATGAAGTGTGTTGTGAAGGGGTCGATAAGTCAGGTAGCACCACAACGAAAAAACGCTCCTTCCTGGAGGTCGGGCCATGGGATTCCCTCGAAAAGCACCAATTCGGACTAGCATTTGCGATTCCGACCAAAATGGTCGTATACTGAACTCAGACCATTCTGGTCGTAGTTATCGGTTGCTGCGTTTTCGGCAACCTGTGGGAGTGCGGCAAGTGAATGTGTTGACGGATCTGCGCATCGGCGAAACCGCTACCCTGGTCTCCCTCGACCTTCCCGACTCCGTACAGAACTACCTCATGCACATGGGCTTTGTCCCCGACGCTCTCGTCACCGCTCTGCGTCACGCCCCCGCCGGCGATCCAACCGTATACGGCATCGACGGCATGGAAATCGCCCTGCGCCGCGAAACCGCCGAAGCCATCCGCATCTGCAACACAACCGATACGCCCCGCAGCGAAATCGACGCCGAACTCGATAGGATCGCCGCTGAATCGCAGCCCGATCTTCCCTCTGAAATCCACGAATTCGCCGGTGCCATCAGATGAATGCCTGCTGTGAGACTCCGGCGTTTGAAGCGCCCCTTGCTCCTGCGTCCGGCAGTCTCAGAACCGTTGTCCTCATCGGACCGCCCAACTCCGGCAAGTCCACGCTCTTCAATCGCCTCACGGGTCTGCGCCAGAAAGTCGCCAACTACCCCGGCGTCACCGTCGAGCAGCGCTCCGGATTGATGTCCGGCGTGGGCCGCGACGACCTCACCCTCATCGACCTGCCGGGCGTCTATTCGCTCACTCCCTACTCTGAAGATGCGCGCGTCTCCATCGACGTCCTCAAGGGCAAAATGCCCGGCACGCCGAAACCCGACGCAGTCCTTCTCGTGCTCGATTCCCTGCACCTCACCCGCCAGCTCATGCTCGCCGCTCCCGTGCTCGCCCTCGGATTGCCCACCCTCGTCCTGCTCAACATGAGCGACCTGATGGAATCGCGTGGCGGCATCATCGACCCCCTCAAGCTCGCCAAGGAACTTGGTGCCCCCGTTGCGCTTATCAGCGCTGTCCACGGCACTGGACTCGACTCCGTACCGCTCTTTCTCCGTCAGCACGACTCGCCCCAGGCCGCACAGCAGCCGCTCTCACTCCCCGTGCTCGGCAACGCTGCCAGTACCCACACGTGGGCCGCGCAGGTTAGCCGCCGCACTGGTTATCGCGCTCCGCTCTCCGCTGAAAACAGCCGCAAGCTCGACAACGTTCTCCTCCATCGCTTCTGGGGTCCGCTGCTCTTTCTCATCGTCGTCGTCGGCGTCTTTGAAGTCGTCTTCTCCATCGGCCAACCTCTCAGCGACGGATTCGGCGACATCCTCGCAAAAATGGGTTCCCTTGCACGACCGCTACTTCCCGCCGGATGGCTCCAATCGCTCATTCTCGACGGCGCGTGGAAAGGCATCTCCTCCGTGCTCGTTTTCCTGCCCCAGATCCTGCTGCTTTTTCTTTTCATCGGAATCCTCGAAGACTCCGGCTATCTCGCCCGTGCCGCGCTTATCGCCGACCGCGTCATGCGCACCATCGGCCTCAATGGCAAGGCTTTCATCCCGCTGCTCTCTGCCTATGCATGCGCAGTACCCGCCATCATGGCCACCCGCACTATCGAGAACAGGCGCGATCGCCTCGCCACCATCCTCGTCACGCCCTTCATGACCTGTTCCGCGCGCCTACCCGTGTACATGTTGCTCATCGCGGCCTTCATTCCCAACATCGCTTTCCTGCACGGATTCCTCGGCCTCCGCACCATCGTCATGCTAGGCCTCTACCTCGCCGGATTCGTTGCCGCCATGACCACGGCCCGACTCCTCAAAAGCTCGATCCTCAAGTCCAGCGAAGCGCCCTTCATCCTCGAGCTGCCCCAATACCGCATGCCCACCTTCCGCGCGCTGGCCATGCGTCTCGTCGATCGCGCCCGTGTCTTCCTTCGCCAGGCCGGCACCGTCATTCTCTGCGTCACACTCGCTCTCTGGCTCCTCGCCCACATTCCGCCCGTGCCCTTGCACAACGGCCACTACGCCGCGCCTGAACTCGCCGACAGCGTCATCGGAAAACTCGGCCACTTCATCGAGCCCGTCATCGCTCCCCTCGGCTTCAACTGGAAGGTCGGCATCGGACTCATCTCCAGCGTCCTCGCCCGCGAAGTCATGGTCTCCACCATGGGCACCCTCTACGGTGCCGATCCTGAGACCCAGTCCATGCACCTGCAAACCGCCCTGCATCACGACATGTCCATCGGCGGCGCAGTGGCTCTCATGATCTTCTTCGCCTTCGCCATGCAATGCACCTCCACCATGGCCGTGGTTCGCCGCGAAACCAATAGCTGGAAGTGGCCCGCCCTCCAGTTCGGCTACATGCTCCTCCTCGCCTACGGCTCCGCCTTCGCCGTGAACCACATCATCACCGCTCTCTTCGGATAGGGTTGCACCAATCCAACCCTTGGTATCCTCGGCCTCACCTTTGAGACTTTCGACGTAATAAAGTCTCACGTGGTTCAACGAGTCAGAAGGAACAATCGGGCGCACAGAGGATGGATATCCTCAGCATGTCAAGCTGTGCCCATGCCACCCTGATCCCCGCTCGGCTACTCAAATGATGTGATTAATTTTTGAGGTTGGGTATGGAGACGGACCTCTGCGCGAAGACCACTGCCTACATCCCTGCGTAAAATCCACCCATCCAAGTCTGCAGCAACCCCGGCAGGCATCCCAGCACCACCACCGCCAGCGCAATCACCACCAGCACGCACATCGTCACCGCGTTCGCCTTCAGCGGCGTCTCATCCACAGCCGGCATCACAAACACCCGCTTCAGCACCTGCAGGTAGTAGTAGAGCGAAACCGCGCTCATCGCCACCGCCAGCGCCACCAGCCCCAAGCCCACTCCGGCCGGATACACGCGCAACACCGCTGCAAACAAATTGAACTTCGCCCAGAATCCCACCAGCGGCGGAATCCCCGCCAGCGAAAGAAACAGCACCATCATCACCGCCGCCAGCAGTCGGTTGCGCTTCACCAACCCCAGGAACGCGTCCATCCGATCGCTTCCGCCCGCGCGCTCCACCACCGCCACCGCGCCGAACGCACCAATCGTCGTCAGCCCATACGTGAGGATGTAATACAAAATCGCCTGCGCACTCTGCGACGAATAAGAGAAGAACGCCAGCCCCAGCAGGATGTATCCCGCATGCGCAATCGCCGAATACGCCAGCAACCGCCGCACACTCGTCTGCGCCAGAGCCGCAAAATTTCCCAGCACCATCGACGCCAGTGCAAGCACAATCAGAATCTCATTCCACGCATTACGAAAACCAAGATAGACCTGCACTCGTTCCGAGCTGAAACCAGCGTGCACCGAAACGCGCCCACCATGCAGCCCATCAAACATGTGCCAAGCTGCAGTGCTGATTCCGATCAGCAGCGCAAAACTCGCCACCTTCGACACCGAAGCAATAAACGCCGCCGCCGGCGCAGGCGCACCTTCATAGGTATCCGGCGCCCACAAATGAAATGGCACCGCCGCGACCTTGAATCCCAGCCCCGCCGCAATCATCACCAGCGCCACATACAGCAGCGGCGCCATCTCAGCCGCATGAGGCCGATAGAGACCCAGCAACATCCGGTGCAGATTCGTCGAACCCGAAAGCCCATACAGGTAGCTGAACCCGAACAGCAGAAACGCTGCCGACATTCCGCCGAAAAGGTAGTACTTGATCGCCCCCTCGGCGCTCTTCCCCGACCTCTTCGCAAACGCCGTCAGAATGTACAAGCCCAGGCTCAGCAGTTCGAGCCCCACAAAAATCACCAGCAAATCCTGCGCCGCCGAAATCAGCAGCCCGCCCGTCGCCGCCATCAGTACCACGGCCACATACTCGCCCACATGCTGCGTGAAATCCGACCCCACCAGCAGGAATAAGGTCAGCACAGTCAGGACCAGAATTCCGAACTGCGCAATCGCCGTGTATCCGCCCGCGCCTAGCATCAAATCAATGCTGCCCGGATAAGTCAGTCCACCGAACGCCTGGAACGGCATCGCCAGCAACGCCGCGCCGCATCCAATCACGCCCAGCATCACGGCCGACATCACGCGAGTCTGCAACGCCGCCTTGCGCAGAAAAGCAAGATCGACGAACAACACCAGCAATGAAGCAACTTCCAGCGCCGTCTCAGGCAGCATCACGCGAAAGAGGTCTGCGTAGTTCATTGCATCCCTCCCGCCAGCAGCGCCTTCACCGCCGGCTCAATCGAATCCAGCAGCACCTGCGGATACACACCCACGATCAGCGTCGCCGCCATCAGCAGCGCCGTCCCCGCAATCTCGGGCCACGTAATCGCCGCAAACTTCGGCCAGCCTTCCTTCGGATGCTCTTCCGGAGTCGGCAGCCTGTCACTGAAGAAGGCCTTCTGCAACGCGCGCCATGTATACGCAACGCCCACCACAATCCCGATTCCAGCCGCCGCCGTCCACCACGGCTTTGCGATCCACGCGCCCACCAGCACTTGCAATTCCGCCACAAATCCTGAGAATCCCGGAAGCCCCATCGATGCCATGCCCGCAATCACAAACGCCCACGCCGCAAACGGCATGCGTTTCCCGAGGTGCATCTTCTCCAGTTCCGCAAGCTGTCGCGTGTGCGTGCGCTCGTACACAATCCGCCCCACAATCGCGAACAGCAGCCCGGCAATCACGCCATGCGAAAACATCTGCAGCACTGCGCCCGTCACACCAATCTGCTTCAGCGTCACTAGCCCCAGCAGCACAAACCCCATGTGGCTCACGCTGCTGTAGCCGATCACAAATTTGAAATCCGTCTGCGCCAGCGCCACCAGCGCTCCATACACAATTCCAATCACCGCCAGGATCGCAAATACATCGCGCCACGACCCAATCCCCGCAAACGAAAATCCCCACGGATCCATCCCATGCGGAAACAATCCGATCGCTACACGCAGACAGCCGTATGCGCCCAGTTTCATCACCACGCCCGCCAGCAGCATCGAAGCCGCCGTCGGCGCAGCCACGTGACCTGTAGGAGCCCATGTGTGAAACGGCCACAAGCCCGCCAGGATTCCGAACCCGACAAACACCAGCGGGAACAGCCACATCTGCTCGCTCACCGGCAAGTTCGCATTCGCCAGAGCGACCAGCCCCGTCGAGTGGCTCCCCGACATCGCATACGCCGCCAGCAATCCGATCAGCACCATCGCCGATCCCACAATCGAATACAGCGCCAGCTTCATCGCCGCATACTCGCGCCGCGTCGAACCCCAGATTGCGATCAGGAAATACTTCGGCACAATCGCAATTTCGTAAAACACGAACAGCAGGAAAAGATCGAAGCTAAGAAACACGCCGTACACGCCACCAATCAGCGCCAGGAAGAATGCGAAAAACTCATTCGTCCGCACTTCGATATTCCAGCTGAACAGCACACCTGCCACCGCCGCCAATCCCGTCAGCAGCCCCAGCACCCTGCTGATTCCGTCCGCAGCCAGCGTGAAACGAATGCCCATCGACGCTACCCATGGCACATCGACCAGCGTCACGCGTCCCTGCCCAGCACCTGCCGCAAACCCGGCAATTGCAATTGCAAATCCCGTCACCGCCACCGCAAGCGCAAACCATCGCGCCAACGCCGCACTGCCTTTAGGCAGCAGCGCCAGCACCAGCGCACCAGCAAACGAGATGTAAATCGTCCAAGCCAACATTCAGTAAGCCTTCGAAATCCTCATCAAACAAATTGCTCTGTCATCTTGAGCGGAGCAGCTTGGGGCCCCAACAAAGTTGGGGTAAGCGGAGCGAAGGATCTGCTTTCGCTTTCCATCCGGGCACGATTTCAGTCGTGCCATGCACAAGGATTCACCGCCACCCACCATTCAAAATCTCCAATGCGCCAGTAGATACTGCACCGTCGGATTCACATGCCCCACAATCAACTGCGGCACCACGCCCAGCAAAAACATCAACCCAATCACCGGCGCCATTCCCAGCCGCTCTCCGGCATGCAGATCAGGAAAAGCTGCCCACCGCTCCGGCACAGGTCCGGTGAACACCTTCTGAATCACCGTCAAAATCACCGCCGCCGTCACCAGCAACCCCAAAACTGAAAATGTCGCTGCCACCCACGACAACGGAAACACTCCGCGGAAAATCAAAAACTCGCCCACAAATCCATTCAGCCCCGGCAATCCCAGCGAAGAGAACAGCGCAATTCCCATCAGCCCCGCGAACACCGGCGCAGGCTTCCGCAATCCGCCAAAGTCCTCGATCCCGCGCAGCCCACCGCTCCTGAATTGAATCATCGCGATAAACCAGAACAGTGCCGCCGCCGTCAGTCCGTGGTTAAACATCTGCAGGATCACGCCATTCAGCGCCATCGCCTGGCTCGTGCCCACCGCAACATTCGCCCCGCCAGGCACCGCGATCGCAAAAATACCCAGCAGGCAATATCCCAGGTGATTCACCGACGAGTACGCCAGCACACGTTTCAAATCCTTCTGCGCCGCCGCCGCCCATGCACCCATCACCACTGTGATCACCGCCAGCACCAGCAGCGGCGTCCTGATCTCCGCGATCTGCGCACCAAACAACGGCAGCGCGATCCGCAGCAAACCATACACGCCCATCTTCGACATCGCGCCCGTCAACAGCATCGTCACCGGCGATGGCGCCTCTGCATACGCTGCAGGCAGCCACGTGTGGAAGGGCGCCATCGGCACCTTCACCGCGAATCCTGCCAGCACTCCAACGGCGAGCCACATCATCACATGGCTGCCTGCGGCCGAACCAAGATGCGCAGTCACCTGCTGCGCCAGCGATCCGTCCGCAGCCATCGCCGCCAAACGCCCAAACTCCATTGACCCAGTCGAATAAAACACCGCGAGAAAACTCAGCAGCAGCGCCACGCTTCCCGCCATCGTGTACACAAAGAACTGTGTCGCCGCCGGCCCGCGCTTCGGTCCTCCCCACAGCTTGATCAAAAAGAATGCCGGTATCAGGCTCAATTCCCAGAACAAAAACCAGTGAAAGAAATTCAGCGCCGTAAACGACCCGAAGAGCCCCGCTTCCAGCAGCAATACCAGCGCAAAAAAAAGTCCCGGCTCATGGTGTACTCGGTGCGCCGCATCCACACTCATCAGCGTCACCAGCGCCGAAAGCACCACCATCAGCGCTCCCAGGCCATCGACCCCAAGGTGATACTGAATCCCCAGCGAAGGCACCCAGTTCGTATGCAGTTCCTGCAGTCCAATCGATCCATCCCCGGGCAGGTGCAACCAGATTGCCAGCGACAGCACGAATGCCAAGGCGCCTGTAATCTGCGCAACTCCACGCGCATGCCTCCCTGAGAAAAGCGCGATCGCCGCACCGATGACCGGCAGCACCGTAATGATCGTGAGCAAAGGAAGTGAGTTCATCCGCGGCTGCTCCAGATCAGAACTGCGGCCAGCACCACCACCGCCAATGCCAGCAGCCGAAGGTACATCTGCCCGCGTCCCGTTTGAACGCGCGCCAGCAGTCCGCCGCCCGTCGCAATCTCCTCACAGCCCTTGTCAAAGGCGCCATCAACGATATTGGCGTCGAGGAACCGATTGAGTCGCGCCCACCGGTTGAACAGGAAGACGACGGTCGCAACCATATCTCCCCATATCTCGCGATCGACCCAGTCCGCCACCTTCGCCCACCAGTAGTAAAAAGCAATAACCGTCGCGCCATACAACTCATCGATATAGAACTTGTCGCGCAGCACCACCCATACCGGCGGCATCGCCTTCTCCAGCGCATCCGGCTCCTCGGCACTCGGCGACTTGTTTCCATAAAGCCACCAACCAAGTCCCAGCCCCGTAAACACCACAACAGCCGACGTCGCCAGAAGCGCAAAGAATCCAGCCTCCCCAAACGCACCCAGTTCCACCGGCACCGCCCGGCTCTCCAGAAATCCCCTGAACCACGGCCACGCAGGCGTTCCAATCGCTCCCAGCGTCACTGCAAAAAACGCCAGAATCGCCAGCGGCATCGTCATCACTCGCGGACTCTCATGCGCATGCCCATGTCCGCGCCAAGTCCCAAAGAACACATAGCTGACTTGCCGCGTCATATAAAACGCAGTCAACAGCGCGCCAAACACCAGCATGAAATAGGGCGTCCTCGCCACGCTCCAATGCTTCGCCGCCTCCAGAATTCCGTCCTTGCTCCAGAACCCCGAAAACAGCAGCGGAAACCCGCACAAGGCCAACATGCCGATCGCGTAGGTCGCGAACGTCACCCGCATCGCGCTCTTCAGGCCGCCCATCTTCCGAATGTCCTGCTCCTCGTGCGCGCCATGAATCACCGAGCCCGCGCCCATGAACAGCAGTGCCTTGAAGAACGCATGCGTAATCAGGTGGAACATGCCCACCGCCACGCCGCCCACGCCCAGCCCCGCCATCATGTAGCCCAGCTGCGACACGGTTGAGTAAGCCAGAATCCGTTTGATATCGTTCTGCGCCACAGCAATCAACGCCGCGAACACCGCCGTCGACGCACCAATCCAGGTCACTACCGTCAGTGAAGTCGTTGTCCCGCCCACCGGCATCCCCGCCTGCATCAATGGATAAACGCGCGCGACCAGATACACACCCGCCGCCACCATCGTCGCCGCGTGAATCAGCGCCGACACCGGCGTCGGCCCTTCCATCGCGTCCGGCAGCCACACATGCAGCGGAAGTTGTCCGCTCTTTCCCACCGCTCCCGCAAAAATCAGCAGCCCAATTGCGCCCGCCGCCGTGAGTCCCCAAGCCGCGTGATGCACCAGCAATCCACCCAGCGCCAGCGCCTCCATCGATCCCGCGCCATGGTCGTAAAACAGCAGCGTTCCGGTCTGAGCAAACAACCAGACAATGCCCAGAAGGAAAAACACATCCCCCACGCGCGTCGTCAGAAATGCCTTCTTCGCCGCCGCTGCAGCCGAGGGCTTCTGATACCAGAACCCGATCAGCAAATACGAGGTGAGCCCCACCAGTTCCCAGCACATGAACAGCATCAGAATGCTGTTCGCAATCACCACGCCCAGCATCGCCCCCGCAAACAAACTCAGGAAGCAGAAGAAGCGCGTGTAGTTTTCATCGTGCTCCATGTACCCGGTTGAGTAGATGAAGATCAGCAGCCCGACAAACGTGACCATCACCAGCATCACTGCCGCCAGCGGATCGAGCACCCACCCCAGCTCTACCGGCGTCGTGCCCACCTGGATCCAGCTGAAGTTCACCACTTCCCGAACGGCATACCCGTGCGACCACCCGCTCACCACATGTCCAAACGCCGTCAACGCCACCAACAGCGAAAATCCCAGCGATCCAATTGCCAGCCCGGATGAAAGTTTCTTCATCGGCTGCTTCAGCAGCGCAATCACGCCCGCCGCCAGCACCGGCACCGCCGGCACCAGCCACAGCCACTGCGCAATCCCACTCGCCCCAAGTTGCGGAGTGAACGCCAATCCTTCTTGCATCACTCCGTCACCCCTTCATCCCGTTCATCTGTTCCAGGTCCGTCGTCTTCACGTGGCGATAAATCGAAATCACCAGCCCCAATCCCACCGCGGCTTCCGCCGCCGCCACCGCAATCGAAAAAATCGCAAACATCATTCCCGTCAGCAATTCCGGATGCGGCCCATAACGCCAGAAAGCAATCAAATTCAAATTCGCCGCGTTCAGCATCAGCTCAATCCCGATCAGCACCAGGATCGCGTTTCGCCGCGTCAACGCGCCCGCCAACCCGATCGCGAAGATCAGCGCGGCTACAAGCAAATATCCCGTCAACGGCGTCGCCATCACTTCGCCCTCGCTTTTTCATGCATGGCCACAATCACCGCACCCAGCAGCGCCGCTGTCAGCAGTGCCGCCACTATCTCCAGCGGCAACACGTACCGTCCCATCAGCGCCTGCCCAATATCGTTCACTGTTACCTGCGGCACAGCAGCTTCATTCGGTAGCCAAGGTCCAGCCTGCAATACTACCCACGCCAACATCGCGAACACGCCCGCCGCAATCGCAAACCCGACAAGCCACGTCTTCGAGAACACGCCAACCTTCGGCAACTCCGCCGCACGCGTCAGCAAAATCGCAAACACCACCAGGATCGCAACCGCACCCACATACACCAGAATCTGCGCAAACCCCGCAAACTCCGCATCGAGCCGCAGAAAAAGGAAAGCAATTCCCAGGAACGCCACCGTCAGCGCCAGTGCGCAATGCACCAGGTTCTTCAACATCACCGCTGCCAGCGCGCCCCCCACGGCCAGCGCCGATATCAGATAGAAGACCACTCCCACAAGCAGCCGCTCCTTTCTCGCAAACTCCCGGGACACTCACTCAACAACACAGGAATCTGGGTGCCCCATTCATGCTCGTTTTGTGAGCATGAGTGGGAAACCACGAACCCAACCCTGCCGGGTGCCCCCGGTCCCTCGCCCTTGGGGACCGGGGAGAATCTGGCTGCCCCATTCATGTGCGTTCTTTGCGCACGAGTGGGAAACCACGAACCCAACCCCGTCCCTACTCCGCATACCGATAAGTCCTCGGCCCGAAGTGCTTTCTCCGCATCTCCGCGTTCCCCATCACCACATAAGCCAGCACCAGCAGCGCCGAGCAAACCACCCACCGCAGCCAACTCTCGCCCATAAACCGCCAAAGCGCTGCCACAAACAGATTCAGCAGGCACATCGGCAGCACAAACTTCCATGCAAAGTTCATCAGCTGATCTTGCCTGAGCCGCGGCAGCGTTCCGCGCAGCCAGATAAACACGCAGATCCAGATCTCGACCTTCCCAAAGAACCAGATCCACGACGGCACCCAGCCCAGAATCGACAGCGGTGCCGACCACCCGCCGAGGAAAAGCGTCGTGCCCAGTCCCGCCACCGCAAACATCTCAACGTATTCGCCAAGAAAAAACAGCGCAAACTTGAAGCCCGAATATTCCGTGAAATATCCCGCCACCAGTTCCGACTCACCTTCGGGCAAATCGAATGGCGAGCGATTCGTCTCTGCTGTCGACGCGATCGCAAAAATCACAAACCCCGCCAGTCCCCACGGCGTAAACACAAACCAGTGCGGAAACCAGCCGGTAAAGTGATCCTGTGCCTCCACCATCTTCACCAGCGAGAGCGACCCCGTCATCATCACGATCACTACGCCCGACAGCAGCAGGGGCACCTCGTAGCTGATCATCTGAGCCACGGCGCGCATCGCGCCGAGCAGCGAATATTTGTTGCGGCTCGACCATCCTGCCATGAAGACCGACAACTCCGTCGTCGCGCCCATCGCAAAGAAGAACAGCAGGCTTGCATCCAGGTTCACCAGAACCATGTTGCGGCCCATCGGCATCACCGCGAACATCATGAAAACGGCGACCACCAGCACCACCGGCGCCATGAAATGAACAAGCGCGTCCGCATTCAGCGGCACAATATCTTCCTTGGTCAGCGACTTGATGCCATCGGCAACCGGCTGAAACAGCCCAAACGGTCCCACGCGATTCGGGCCGTATCGGTTCTGCATGCGCCCCAGACCTTTGCGCTCCATCAACACCGCCAGCGCAAACAACGCAGGATACAGGCAGACAATGCACGCAGCGCTCAGAATCACGCCGACCGGCGCCTGCCATCCGCCAGGCAAGTATCCGAGGATCCAGTGCAGCAGCCAAACGAAAATCTGGTCGAGCCTGTCGATCATGCTTTCGGCTCTCCTTCAATCGGCTTCGACGCAGGTGCAACGCCGGGATTAACCGGTGTCGCTCCCGCCGCAGCTGCGGTTGCTGCGGCAGCCGCCTTTGCCGCAGCCGCATCGGCCGCTGCCTTTGCCTTCGCCTCAGCTTTCGCCTTCTCCTCGGCAAGCCGCGCATCCACTTCTGCCGCTTCCGTCGGATGAATCGTGTGGTAGTACTCGTTTGATTTCGCAAGCTCCTTGCGATCGAGCAGCAGTCCGCCAAATCGGTCCGTGGTCGACAGCTCAAACTCGGTGTTCATCTTGATCGCTTCAAACGGACAGACCTCAACGCAAATCTGGCAGCTCATGCACACCGAAATATCAATATCGAACTTGGCCGGATAAATCTGCGGCTTCCCCACATAATCCGGCTTCTTGTCCTTGCTTTTCTCAATATAGATACACTTCGGCGGGCACTCTTTCTCGCAAATCTGGCAGGCGACGCATCGCAGCCCAGCTTCCCATTCCGGCCCGTCATACACCAGGAACGGAAACACACGCGCGGCCTCGAACACAGGAGCCCGCTCCTCCGGGTACTGCACCGTCGTCAGCCGATCTTTTGAGACATAGCTCCCGGCAAAATTCTTCGCCGTCTCCGCCAGCCCCTTCAGAATTCCTTCACCCAGCAATTGCAACTCCTCCATAGTGGAAAGTGAACAGTGGACAGTGGACAGTTTTCGTACCGCTAGAGATCAACTCTCGCATCGATTCTCAATTCCGGACAGCCTGTTATGCTTCTTCTGATCACTGTGTACTGTTCACTCTTGGCTATCTATCCACTTCCCCCAGCACGATATCCACACTTCCAAAAATCAGCACCACGTCCGCAACGTTCTGCCCCAGGCACATATCTTCCAGCACCGTCAGGTTGATCAAGCTCGGCGGCCGCACCCGATACCGGTACGGATTCGGGCTTCCATCACTGATCAAATAAAACCCCAGCTCGCCCTTCGGCGCTTCAATCCGCCCATACGCCTCGCCCGCCTTCGGCCTGAACCCGCGAATCTTCGCCTTCGGATCCATCACCGGGCCTCCCGGAATATCCTTCAACGCCTGCTCCAGAATCCCCAGCGACTCGCGAATCTCCAGCATGCGAATCATGTAGCGGTCGTAAATGTCCCCATGATCTCCCAGCGGAACACGAAACTTGAACCGGTCGTAGATGCCATAGTGATCCACTCTGCGTATGTCGTAGTTCACGCCGGAAGCTCGCAGCATCGGCCCCGTAATGCCCGCGTTCACCGCCAGTTCCGGCCGCAGAATGCCTGTTCCCTGCGTCCGCGCCATCAGAATTTCATTGGTCTGCAGAAATGCTTCAAACTCATCCACAAACGCCGGCAGATCCGCCACCACCTTGCGCGTCGCATTCAACCACGCGTCCGACGCGTCCACGCGGCAGCCGCCAAAGCGCATGTAGTTGCACATCATCCGCGACCCGGTCAGCGCTTCAAACAAGTCCAGAATCTTTTCCCGCTCGCGAAACGCGTACATCAGCGGAGTGCCGCTCGCACCCATCTCCTGCAGTAGGAAACCGATCGCCGATGCGTGGTTCTGCACCCGCGTCAGCTCCGCAAGAATCACCCGCAGATACTCGGCACGTTCCGGCACAGCCTGCCCCACCAGCTTCTCCACTGCCAGCGCATACGCCCAGTTGTTGGTCAGCGAGCAGATATAGTCCAGTCGGTCCGTGTACGGCATCGATGCCAAATAGCTTTGGCCTTCGCCCAGTTTTTCGTGATTGCGATGCAGGTAGCCGAAAACCGGCTTCAGCCTCACCACGCGCTCGCCATCCAGCGCCAGGTCCATTCTGAAGACGCCATGCGTCGAAGGATGATGCGGCCCCATCGCAAGCTCGAGCAACTCGCTCTCACCTTCGGTCTCAATGACCGGCGGCCGGTTCCACCCCTCCACCTTGCCCGTCTTGGTCTCTGCAACACCCATCAACGCGTCCCTATTCCCTGTGTCCCTATGTCCTTGTTCTTATGCTCTTGCGTTCTCTTCAACACCTCATCGTGCGCCGTCGGCTCGTATTCGAAATCGTCCGGATCCACATAATCCCGCCGCATCGGATGATCCTTGAACTCATCCCACATCAGAATCCGCCGCAGGTCCGGGTGCCCCTTGAACACAACACCAAAAAGATCGAAAACCTCGCGCTCCTGGAACTCCGCCGATCGCCACACCGGTGTAAACGACGGCAACTCCACCCTGTCCGTACGGTTTTCCGTGCGCATCCTCAAGATGACCGGCCCATGCTTCTTCGCCATCGAGAACAGGTGATATACCACTTCCAGATAACCCGGCTGCAGGTGCTTGCGCGTCTCTTCAACGGTCTCTTCCACCATCTGGACCTGCCCCGGCTCGCCGCCTTCTACTGGTTTCGAAACCTGCCGCGTCACTTTAACTTTCTCGGCGATCTCCTTGTCCAGCCAGTCCACACCCGTCACATTCGAGAGAAAATCAAGGGCCAGCTCCCCATCATCCCGCAGAAACGTCGCCACCGCGATCACGCTATCCGGCTTCAATAGCAGCGAGTGCTGCGCGCTAGGCCCGGGATTCGGCAAAATCTCCACCCCGGCTCCCGGAACCGCCGCCAAAATCGCCGCCCTGATCTCTTCAACCGTCTTCACTGTTCCCTGTCCGCTGTTCACTTCTTCACTGTCTTCTCTCTTCACTGTCCACTGTTCACTTTTTCACTTTTTCACTGTCTTCTCTGTTCACTGTCCACTGTTCACTGTCGTCACTGAATAATCGTCGGCACCGTCCACACATTCTTGTTCGCCGGCGGCTCCAGATCGTGCTCGCCCTGCACCGGCACCGGAAACTCGCCCGGCGCATCTGGATCCAGATGGCGCGGACGCCCCTCGCCCGTCAAAGGCTGCCCATCGATCTTCTTCTGCAATGTGATGAACGCCTGCAGCAATGCCTCGGGCCGCGGCGGACACCCCGGAATGTGCACGTCAACCGGGATATAGCGATCGATCCCTTTCAGCACGTTGTATCCCTGCTTGAACGGACCACCTGAAATCGCGCAAGCCCCCATTGCGATCACATACCGCGGCTCGGCCATCTGGTTGTAGAGCCGCACCACCTGCGGCGCCATCTTCTTGGTCACCGTGCCCGAAATGATCATCATGTCGGCCTGTCGCGGCGACGGCCTGAATACTTCCGCCCCAAACCGCGCCAGATCGTAGCGCGCCATCGTCGTCGCAATCATCTCGATCGCACAGCACGCCAGCCCGAACTGCATCGGCCAGATCGAGCTCCGCCGACCCCAGTTGTAGAGCTCCTCAATGGTCGTAACGAAGACGCCCTGCTTCCCCAGTTCGATCTTCAGATTCTGATCTACAGCCATTGGTCGCTTCGCTCCAGTAATCAGTGAACAGTGTTCAGTGATCAGTTTTCTTGCTCAGTTTTTGACTTTGCCAATTCCTGTCTTCCGAAAACCAGAAAGTCCCAGTCCCGTTCATTCAGCTCAGCAGCCGGGTGCCCCCGGTCTGGCTTTTGAGACCGGGGAAACTGACCACTGTTGTCTGACCACTTTTGACGTGGGCTTAGATCGCGGTCAGCGATCTAAGCCCACGTCAACACGCCCTTGGCCCACGCCCAGGCCAATCCCTCAATCAGCAGCAGTACAAACACCAGCATCGAAACACACGCCGCTACACCCAAACCCGAAAATGCCACCGCAAACGGCAGCAGAAATATCGCTTCCACATCAAATATCAAAAACATGATCGCGTACAGGTAGTAGGCCGAGTGAAACTGCACCCACGCATCGCCCTTCGATTCCAGCCCGCACTCGTAGATTGCATTCTTGATCCGGTTGGGCTTTGCCGGCGAAAAAACCCTCGCCCACAGCCACGCAAGCCCCAACGGAGCCAGCCCGAAACCGAGCGCGGCAACAAATAATACTGCGAGAGAGAAATAAGGACTGGAGGCCATCTAGGAATACGTGATCTTACTCATCAACCGTACCAGTTTCGGCCCCGATTTGGCTAAGAGGATGTGCGCTCCATCACCCGTCCAACGTCGTTATATGCCCGTTCATCCCACTCTGTGAACCGCTCGCTGCAAACAACAAAGCTGGCGATGCTCTTCGCCGGCTCCCCATCCTTTTTCCATAGCCCATCTATTCCGATACGAAGCAGGCTGCTCCTCCGCCCGCCCTCGGTGCGCAAGCTTGCGGCGCACGAGCCCGGATTAGCTCGACGAGCCCAACCGCCCTCCTCTTCGGCGCTTCCAGCGTCACCACCTGCGCCAGCGCGCCATCGTTCCACGTGATCGTAACGAAATGATCCTTGATTCGAGCCTTCACGAGTCCCACGGCGATCGTCGCCAGTACCCCCAACCGAAATCTATTCTCCTCCCGATAGGCGCACGACTTGATTTGCGCGTACGGTATGGAAACTGGTTCCGAGCCGAACTTCAACTCCAATGCCGTCTGCGATGACGTATCAAAGGCGCCCTCGGCGTTTTCTGCGATTGCTTTCACGGTCCCGTGAATATACGTCACATCATTGTCCGCTGCCCGCGCGGCGAATACCCCGCACATCATCATCAATGTCAGTACCGCTACATATCTCGTACGCATCATCCAAACCCTCCCTATCCACCAACCTAGTCATCCGGCACGGTCTCGGTAGGTCGAGGTGTGGCACTTTCCTGAAGTGTCCTTGTTTCGATAATTCGAAATCTCCACCTTTCGATGGTGGACAGCAGATCCCTGATCGCTGATACGGTTGCTAGTGCCCCCTCGAACTGCGTCCCTCGCCTTGCAGTCCGTAGACATAGGTCCATAAAACAGCAGCATGTACCTTTTTCTGGAGTTCGTCCGCAGATGTTCTACACCTCGCCGCGTCGCTGGACCATCATGGTTTGCCTCCCCGTCCTGCTCCTCACGGTCGACTTCGCAGTCCATGCGGCCACTGACCCGGCGTCCTCCACCAATCCGGCTTCCGCCCCCGCGCCCGTTGCGGCAACTCCTGACGCCCCACCCGCCGCCTACACCGCCAGCATCCACGTCACCGGCCCCACCACCCAGTTCCACGATTCCGTCGCCAGCCGCTACAACTACGCCTTCGGCAAGGACTCGCCATTCCTCCCCTCGAACGCCATGACCGCCAATGGTCAGTTCATCAATCCGCGCAGCGTTCTCACCGCCGAGTACTGTGGCCACTGCCACCAGGAGTCCTACCATCAGTGGCGCCAGTCCGTTCACTCCAACAGCTTCCGGCAGCCCTGGTATTTGAAGAACGTCAATATGCTCATCGATGAGAAAGGCGTTCAATTCTCGCGCCACTGCGAAGGCTGCCATAATCCCATCGCCCTCTTCTCCGGCGACCTCTCCCAGGGCATGCCTAAGACGCGCCCCTTCGAGCAGGAAGGCGTCACCTGTTCCGTCTGCCACGCTATCCAGTCGACGGACACCACCGGCACCGGCAGCTATGTCATGGGCGTTCCCGCCGTCCTCGTCGATGAAAACGGTGCGCCCGTCACGCGACCCGTTTCCGATTCCGAGATCCTCGCCCATCTCGATCGCCACAAACAGGCCGTGATGCGCCCGCTTCTCAAGACCGCCGAATTCTGCGCCGCATGCCACAAAGCCGCCATCACCCGCTCGCTCGACGACTACAAATGGCAGCGTGCCTTCACCGTCTACGACGAATGGCAAGGTGCCAGCTTCACCAAACAGTCCCCCCTCCCCTTCTACCGCAAAGACACCGTCTCCACCTGCCAGACCTGCCACATGCCCCGCCAGCCGCTCGCACCCAATGCACAGGACGCAGGCGCCAAAGACGGTACGCTCGTCTCTCATCGCTGGCTCGGGGGCAACAGTCTCAACGCCGCCTACTACAAATTCGACGAGCAATCTAAGAAACTCGTCGACTTCCTCAAAAGCGGCTCCGACGGAAAAGGCGTCCTCAACGTTGACATCTTCGCCCTCGAAAAAGAATCCGCCTCCTCCGGTGACGATGCCCCCACCACCCAGATCGCGCCCTTGGGCCTGACCAGCGTTTCGCTTGCTCCCAACGACACTCTCATCGCCGACGTCGTCATCCAGAACAAAGGCATCGGTCATTCCTTAGTTCCCGAGCAGCGCGACTTCTACGAATCCTGGGTCGACTTCACCGTCAAAGACAGTGCAGGCAAAACCCTCGCCGAGTCCGGATTCATCCAGCCCGACGGCAACCTCGATCCCTCCGCGCACTCGTTCACCAACCGCCTCATCAACGTCAAAGGCGAGCTAAACGATCTCCATCAGATCTGGCACAACCGCGTGCAGGCCTACAACAACACCATCCAGTCCGGCCGCTCCCAGTTGGTTCGCTATCGCTTCCGGCTTCCCAAAACCATCTCCGGCGCTGTCACCATTAGCGCGACTGTGAAATACCGCCGCTTCAATCAGCACTTCATCGACTACGCAATAACACAGACGGGCCTGAAAGAGCCGAAGCCCTATCCACAGCCCATCCTCGCCGTTGCCACCGAGTCCCGCACCTTGAAAATCGGCGACAACCCTCCCTCTCCCCCGCTGCCCAGCGAAAATCCAGCATGGATGCGCTGGAACAACTACGGCATCGCCCTCCTTGACGCTTCCCAGTACGAAGCCGCCGTCCAGGCCTTCCAGCACGTCGCCGATCTGCGCCCCGATTACGCAGACGCCTACACCAACATGGCCATCGTCGAAATTTCATGGGAGCGCTACAACGATGCCAAGCCGCATCTCGCCAAGGCCCTCTCGCTTCTTCACGGCGACCCCCGCGCTCTCTACTATCGGGCCATCGTTGAACGCAACTCGGGCCAGATCCAGCAAGCCATTACCGACCTGCAGGCCATGCTTCAGAAATATCCCCTGGCCAAAGATGGCCTCCGCGAGCTTGGCTTCTCATATTTCCAGGCGCATGACTACCCCCAAGCCCGCGCTGAGTATGAAAAACTTCAGGCCATCGATCCCGATGACCTCGCTGCGCACTACCAGCTCGCCATCCTTTACCGCCGCCTCGGAGAAAAGCAAAAGGCCGCCATCGAGTCAGCAAAATTTGCCGACCAGAAAGACGACCCCACCGCCAGCATCTACGCCCTCGAGTTCCTCCGCAAACACCCTGAAGTCGCCAGCGAATCCGTCGTGTGGCACACCCACGATCTAACCGGCGACCCCATCAAGCACCCCGCCAAAATCGAATACAAATACATTCCCGGCGCCGGCTTCTAATTAGGGCACTGTCTGTTCGACCGACCCAGGGGAGAAATTACGGCGGTCTGTAGCCACGGTGATCCTACCCTCCTGGGGAATCGCGATTCTCGCGCCCGTTCACCGACCTTATGCGCGTAGTTTTTAGAACGCATGATCGTTCAATTGCATTTTTATGACTCGATGTTGCTGCTCATTCATACGCTGCACAAACACGGCAGTTCACACCACCACAAAGTCCGAGCCAAAAAACACGAATGCCGCACCGATTCAAACAGTGCGGCCATCTCCGCGCTCTCAAGTTCCCTTAGTCCCTATGTCCCTGCTTTACTCACATCTCATGCATAAACAGCGCCGTCGCAGATCCGTTTTCCGTTGTTCCCACTACTCGAATATGGTCGCCCTTCGACGCCTGGAACTTGAAGCCATCCACCACACCCATATAGCCCTCCGCCACGGTATCCTGCGCAATCTTGAAGGTCTGCACCGTCCCCGAAGCGTCCTTGATCGAGATCGAGTGCTGTTTGCCCTCGAACTTGACTACCGTGCCGTCAGCAGATGTAAACGGTCCTGCGCCCAGGTTTTTCAGCGCAACTGCGGTCCGATCGTTGTTGTCGCCAAAGTAGAAAACAATCACATAGGCGCCCTTCTTTTTGAAAGCATCCGCGGCTGTAGTATCAAGCGCAATCTTCTTGTCGAACTCAATATGCTTCTTTTCGGTCGTCAAGTCCTTGAACTGACCTTCCGAACCGTTGTCTTGAAACACGATCAGCGTCTTCGTAAGGTTGTCGATCGAACTCACCGTCCCCGTCAGCGCATGCACAACCTCCTGCGCCGACGCCGCAACTGCGCATGAACTTAAGCATCCAGCAAAAACAATGCCGCAACACAATGCTCGCAACATGTGATCCTCCATCTATTCAATTGAGGACTTGGTTACCTTCCCCGTCGCCCCCACGGGTGCGGTCAGTATAGTGCGCAAACGAATGACTCGCAATACCAATACGCTAAACGCTTTATCTTCAACCCGAATTCCGCCCCACTGTCCCCTTCCGGACACCTACGTGACGCCCCCAGCTCACAGGTGGACGCCTAGCCCGAGTGCCAAACGGATAGTTCCACCACTGACGATGGGTGCCCCAGGTCGCTCGCTCTTGGAGACCGGGGAGGCAGAGTCCAACTGGTGCGGACCGGGGAGAAGTCTGACATAGTGGACCTGGAACATAACGAAAGCTGACCCACACCGAACTCCTATGGCATCCGAACCCGCACCCGGCTCCGTCTTCCCTTTCGCCGGCCAGCTTCGCGCCGAGCTGGCACTTCGCAACCACCTGTGGGCTCGCAGCCACCCCCACGTCGAAAGCTACGGCAGCAACCCTGTCATCGTTTACGCACCCGAAGACGGCCTCCACGGCAACTTCTATCCTCCTGCCTACTCCGCCATCACCAACCATCCCCAGTGGATCCGTCGCTTCGATAAGATTCACGCCCAGGGCCGCGCACTCCCCCGCCCTTCCATCGATCCAGCGCGCAGGTGGCGCGAACTCGACTCCTGCATGAGTTCCGATGCCCTCCTGATGAATACCTTCTGCGACCCCGAGGTCATCGCATCTCCCGCGATCCGCCGCTTGCTCGGCATTGACTCCGAATGTGAACCCGTCTTCGGCTGGAAGGCGCGCGTGCCCCTCAGGAACGGACGCGTCGATCGCACCGAAGTCGACATGCGCTGGGGCGATTTGCTCGTCGAAGCCAAGCTCACCGAGAGCGACTTCCAGATTCGCGAAGCAACGCTCGTCGAAGCCTACCGCGATCTCGACGAAGTCTTCGATCTCGATCTGCTGCCCCGCGTCCGCATGCGCACACGCCGCCGTCGCGATGCCGTCGAACTCACCGAGCACTTCACGCAGGAGTGGGAAGAACCATCTGAAGCATCCGAGGAAATATCACGCGAGTTTCAAGCCTTCCTCGAAGCGCGCGCCGACCAAGAACAGCCGTGGCTCCGCGCCTATGCCGGCTATCAACTCATCCGCAACGTGCTCGCTGCACACTCCGCTGGCACTGCCTTCTGCGTGATCCACGACGAACGCCGCCCGGACCTCCGCGAAGCATGGTTCGACATGATGCGCGCCGTCAAGAGTGCCGAAATGCGCGTCCGCTGCAAGACCCTTACCTGGCAGGAAATCGTCCCCTGCCTGCCCATCGAACTTCGCGACTTCCTCAACCTGAAATACGGAATTGTCGCACCCGGTGAAATCCCTGCGACGATTGAAGAACTCGAGACCCGCATGCACGCTCTGCATCGAGAGGGCGTGAGAAAATGAGGATGTGATTCGTCGGTTCAAGCCCTTCACCTCTTTCCTGCTCTCTGGCCTCATTGCAATGGTCGCAATTCCAACCCAGCTTTCAGCATCCTCGAGAAACGACGCGGAGAAGGCCGGCGCAGTTCTGTTTCGTGACAAAGGCTGCACCTACTGTCACGGTGTCGGCGGAGTTGGCACCAAGAAAGCTCCCGCACTCACCAGCCTCCACAAAGACAAGACCTGGACCCCCGAGAAAATCACCAACCAGATCCTCAACGGCGGACAGAAAATGCCTCCCTTCCGCGATTCCGTAACCGATGAGGATGTCACGAACCTGATTGCATATCTGCGCGCAAAAAATAGGCCGGTCCCTCCCCCCGCAGACTCGCAGGATTCAGAACCGGCTCCATTGCCTCAATAAGACTTCAGCGCTAAACGGCTAATCCATCGGCCACTCCACGCGTGTCAACTCCGTCGCCACATCCCAAAGCTTTCGCCCCATTGCGGGATCGAGCACACGCATATCCAGCGCCTCGGGAACCGTCGGACCAATCAACTCCGCCAGACTTTTCGCCGCGATAGGCTCCGCTTGGTCCGCGCCTTCTGAAGCCTCCAAAAGCGCATGCAGCGCGCTGCCCTGCAACTGCTCCGGCACAACCCCCAGCGCGCGGCGATACCAGCCCATCGTGCCGGTCACCTCCGTCGTATTCGCAAGCAGCGCCGCCCGCGGTCCAATCGGCTGGGCCGAATTTCCCGCCAACCCCCATCGGCGTTCTTCACTCTTCCGCTGCAGCTCCAACGCAAAAATCAGCATCGCCAGCTTCGACTGGCTATATGCCTTCAAAGGTGTGTATCCGCTCTCAAGCTGTAGATCGTCCATGAATATCTCTCCGTGGTGGCGACCCGTACTCGTCAGTTGCACCACCCGCGGATGTTTCCCTGCGCGCAACAGCGGCAGCAAATGCGCTGTCAAGGCAAAGTGGCTCAAAAAGTTGGACGCCAGATGAAGCTCGAATCCGTCTGCTGTCATTTCTCGCTTCAACAATGCCAGCGTGCACGCATTGTTGATCAGCAGATCGACGGGCCTTCCCGCCATCGCAAGCCGGCCCGCAAAATCCGTAACCGAATTCAGACTCTCCAAATCCAGTTTCTCAAAACGCACCAGGGCATTCGGCGCTATCGGCCTGATCCTGGCCAAGGCTTCGTGACCATCTGCCGAATGTCGCCCGGTAACAATGACGTCTGCCCCTGCCTGCGCCAGCGCAAGGGCAACGTCAAATCCTATTCCGTTTGTGGAAGCCGTAACGACTGCGAGCTTTCCGACTTCAGGGGGGAAGATTGCCGCGAGCTTACGTTGCGGCAGGTTCGATTCATGCACGACTTCTTGATTCTCCTTACATCTTGCACCGCAAGAGCGAATGACCACTCATTCAGAAAATGCAGAATAAAAACTCAGGCGCCGGTTAGACCTCGCCAGACCAGACTGAACCCGAGTTCCCGGCTCTCTGCCTCCAGATCTTTGTGTGCCCCGATGAATTCCACTGTCGCTTCCGCCTGGGCCCGGAACATTAGCACGAGGAACTCGGCGGAAGCGTTATGAAAACCGCCCATTCCAGCCGCTTCCCTGGTCGTCTTCAAAAGCTCCACGATCGTCATATTTGGAGCCTCTGCTTCCTTCAGTAACCGGCCCGAAACCCTCAATTGCTGCAAAACCTTGAGCCGCTTTGGAAATCGCATAGCCAGGCTCAAGTAACGGTCCCAGACGTAGCGAAGCCGCGCATGCGCATCCGCTCCAAAGGGATAGTCCACCATTTCCCGGTCCATCTCTTTGCGAAGCTCGCGATAGAGCTCGTTGATGAGTTCATCCTTCGTCTTGAAATAGGTGAAAAGTGTTCCTTCCGCTACACCCGCTGCCGCAGAGATGGCAGAGGTTGGCGTGTGCCCGATGCCCCGCTCCGCAAACAGATCCATCGCCGATTCGAGAATCGCTCTCCGCTTGTCATCGCTCCGGGGACGTGCCAAATGGCTCTATCTCCTTAAATAAGCGCGTGCTCACTCATTTAATCTAACAAGTATTAGGTCATTCGGCAAGAAGCATCTGTCACACTGTTCAACGCTCTTCGTATCAGTCAGGCCGTTGTCCACTCTCCGGCCGCCGCATCCAGCGCCGGGTCCGAACCACCAAATCGTTTGAAATGATAAAACAAAAAAGGCCCTGTTCTGATCGAATCAGGGCCTTTCGAGACGCATTTCAACACTCTTTCTGAGGCATCCGACCTTATTGCGGATCCGGCTTCGGATCAGGCGAACTCGGCTTTGCCGGCGGAGTTGGCGCTGCTGCAGGCGCTGCTGCCGGTGCCGCGTCAGGAGCCGGGGCCGTCGGGCGCGTCGCCTTGTAGGTTCCGTTGTATTCAGAGAATGCCCAGTCCCCCGTAAGCGCCGCCGTATCGTCCAGTTTGCCGTCGATCTTCATCGCTGCTGTCGTTCCAACCTCTTCGGAGGTGAACTGGAATTCCAGCGCGAGTTTGCCGTCCTTGTAGGTACCCGCAACATCTGCGGTTCCCCACTTCCCCGTCACATTGCCGTCGCTGTCTACCGCCAGATCGGCATCCACTTCGCGGTCGCCGCCCGGCGTCTCAAGCACAAAGTGCCATTTCCCATTAATGCCGGCATCCTGGGCATGCGCAATCGGACGCCCCATCACCAGAAAAACCATCGCTGCTGCAATCACCAGAATCTTTTTCAAAGCCCCGTCTCCTTGCTGAGATCGAACTATCCTACCGTTTTTTCAAGCGAAAATCGCCTGTTAAATTCTCAAACCGTCACCGGAACGTTTGCCACACCGGCCGTTCCGAAAATCCGCCGGTAGCGCTCGATCTCCGCCGGCGGTCCCATCGCCTTCTGATAGTTGTCAGAAAGCTTTACCGCAGGCCTGCCGTTCACCTCGCTCAGCTTGCAGACAAGGCTCACCGGGTTAAAGCTGTCGTCACAGCGTGGATTGCAATCCCGGAAATCGTTCGTTAGGTAGGTCCCCCAACCTGCGCTGAATCGAATACGCGGCAGCGGTAGCCATTTTTGTGGATCGAAAAAGTCCGTAGCGTCGCGAAACTCCGAGACATCGGTGTTGTTCCGGATGGAGCCGCCAAAGTAAGCATGGAGACCGAGAATCGAATCAACATCCAGTCCGTCCGAGGCAATCAGCCGTTTGGAGCCAGGATCGCGGCCCCGCTCTCGCAACCACTCGATGTATTCGTCGCCCGCTAGGTAGGGATCCTTGCTGTCGATACGCTGGCCCGTCCAGTTCGCCACCCAGTCCGGAGCATTCTCTAAAAACTGCGTAGTCCCGAACGTATCGGGCAACATGATCAGCAATTCCCCCTGGTAAGTCTGTTGCCATAACTCCAGCATCCGGTACTGCGCCTGTTTCATCTCTTCATCGCTGTCTGCAAGCGCGGCCATCGCCATCGGCAATTCATGCGCATTCGTGCCGATCGCCTCAAGATCATGCAGGTACGCCATGTACGTGTTCGAACTGCCAACGAAGTTCTCGCCCAGCACGTCACTCATTGCCTTCACCACAAACTCCTGCCACAAAAAGCTGTGGCGACGACGCGTTCCAAAGTCGCTTACCGTCAAACCCGGTACTCCACGCAACCGCGCCATCTTCTCCCACAGCCGCGTCTTCGCCCGCGCATAAAGAATGTCGAGTTCCAGCTCCGACAGCTTCTTCAGGCTTGCACGTGTCTTCAGCTCGTCGATGGCCGAGAGCGCATAAATCTCCCACATCGTCGTCTCGGTCCATAGACCGTCGAACCGCAGCGAGATCTGGCCTTCGTGAATCGACAGATCGAAATCCGAAAGCCGAAAATCCCGCTCTAGCCATTGCAGAAACGCCGGTTCAAATATCCCGCGCCGCCCATAGAACGTGTTGCCCGCAAGCCAGATCAGCTCCGACTTGTGAAAGCGCAGTCTGCGCGTCGCTTCCAGTTGCTCGCGCAGCTCGCGCACATCCACAATGTCGCCCAGCGCCACCTCATGCGACCGGTTGATCACCGTGAACGTCGCACGCGTGTCGGGAAAATGCTTCCAGATAAACTGCAGCATCAGCAGCTTGTAGAAGTCGGTGTCCAGCAGCGACCGAGTGATGGGATCGAGTTCCCAGTTATGGTCGTGCGCGCGCCTGGCCAGGTTGATGATCACGGTGAGGACTATTGTATTCAACCAGGCTCCCGGGCAGACTTAGCCCGAAAAGCAAGCTCGATGAGTGCCTTGGTCTGATATCGCCAATTGGAAAGACGAGCAGGGCGAGAACCAAGCGAAATCGAGTAATACCCCGGTCTTTCGCAGTCATTCACATCGCAGCGCAGTCATGGGATCGACGGCGGCGGCTCGGCGCGCGGGAAGCCACGCTGAGAGCACAGTAACCGCCGCAATCCCGGCTGTTGCCCCAATGAAGATGCGGGGATCGAACGGGCTGATCTGGTAAAGCTGAGCGCGAACCAGGCGAGCCGCCGCCAGAGCGATAGGAATACCAAGCACGAGGCCTGCCGCGAGCAATGGCAGCGACTCGCGCAACACCATCCATTGCACGCCGCTGCCGCTCGCCCCAAGAGCGATGCGGATGCCGATTTCGTTGCTGCGGCGAACGACGTTGAAGCTCATCACGCCATAGAGCCCGATGGCGGCAAGGAGCACGGCAAGAGTAGCGAAGATGGCCGTGAGCCGCGAGACCAGCGTCTCCTGGCTCATAAAGGTCTCGAGATGGTTCTGGATCGTGCGAACCTCGAGGATCGGTAGATTGGGGTCGATACTCGCAACAGCACCCCGCAGTTCGTTGACCATCGATGTTGGATCGCCCACAGTGCGAAGAACAATGGTGGAGGCAAAACTGTCTTGTATACCTTCTCCTTGCTTGCCTGCGATCTGCGCAAGGGGGAGATATATCATGCGCTCCGGATTGTCGCGCGGGTTCCCAGTTTTGGTGTCGCGCGCAACGCCTACGATCTGCCATGGGCCCACGACGGTATCAATGTCGATCTTCAAGGTGTGGCCAATGGCATTGCCGTTGGGAAAGAACTTTCGTGCGATGGTTTCATTCACCACAGCTACTTTCATACTGTTGACGGTATCGGCGGGCGTAATCGGGCGGCCTGCGATGATCGAAATTCCCGCCGTTTGGAAGTATTGGCCCGAAACGCGGTTGAGTACTGAACTCATATCCTCCCTCGGCCCCGGCGTATAACCGGAAGGTAAGAAGGTGGAACTCCACGATCCGAAACTAATGGGCGGCGCTTCAGAAAGAGCCGCGGAACGAACTCCGGGGATAGACGAGAGGCGCTCAATCAGGTGCTGGTTCAAGGCGGGAGCTTGCTCCGGTTTATAGCCTGCCAATTCGGGAGCAAACTGGGCAATCAGCAGATGGGTGCGCTCGAAGCCGAAATCCTGATCCTCGAGGTTCCGGAGCGTGCGCAGAAACAGTCCGGCTGCCACGAGCAACAGCAGGCAGAACATGATTTGCGCAGTCACCAGCACTTTGGGCCACCAGCGGCTGGTGCGTCCTCCACTGCTTACCGCCGTTCGCGTGCTGGCGTTCAAGGCCGGCGTCGCCGAAGAGCGCGACAAGTGGAGCGCCGGCGCCAGGCCGAAGAGCAGACCAGCCACAACAGAGACCGCGAGTGTGAACAAAAGAATGGCGCTGTCTGGCCGTGCATCCAGCGGAGTGTTTGCAGTGCCCTCCGCGACAAACGCAATGAGCGCACGGGTGGCGGCAAAGGCAAGTGCAAGACCGAACGCGCCGCCCGAGAGCGAGAGCAGTAGCGCTTCTAGCAAGCTCTGCCGGATGATGCGCCCGCGGCTCGATCCGAGCGCGAGGCGCGTGGCAACCTCCCGTTGCCGGGCGATGGCCCGGGCCAGCAAGAAGTTGGCGAGATTGGCGCATGCGATCAAGAGCACCACCGCGACGATCGCCATAAGGATCTTGAGCGAATCCCCGTACCGAGAACGAAGCCGCGAAACTCCATGTGCGGCCGACACGAGGCGAACGCTGATGCGCTCGATCTCCTGCTGGCGCGCAGGAGTGATGGACGCGCCCTCACCAGCGCGAACGTAATCACGGATCTGGCGATCGAGCCAAGCCTGGTCAGCAGCGTACAGCGAATGTGGGCCTCGGCGGGCCACCATGTGCATAAAGTTGAGCATCCGCGGTGTGAGCATGTCGGGCTCGAGCAGTATCTCCTGGATCATGGTCACCGGCACCCAAATGTCAGGCGGTTCAAGCTCTTGAGTGATGCCGTGAAATGCCTCGGGCATCACGCCGATGACTGTAAACGGTGTGCCATTGATGGAAATGGTCTTGCCGATCGCCGCCGGATCAGAGGAAAGCGATTGCTGCCAGAAATTTTGGCTGATAACTGCTACCGCATTGCTATGGGGAGTCGCCGCATCGAACGGCGAGATGGTGCGCCCGAGAAGCGGTGCAGCGCCGAGGACATCGAAAAAATTTCCGGAGACAAGGTTGGCCGGGATCTGTATGGCTGCAGGGGAGTCGGGGAGGCGTACGTTTGCCTTGTGCGAACGGCTTGCGTATGCAGCCACTCCTTGGAACGGACCCGGATTCGCTTCGAGCTGCCGGGCGAAATCGTAAGTGAACATATCGGCGGTGCCTAGATCGATGCCGCCCAGAATGCCGCCGCTTGTTGACGGGCCAAACGTCACCAGTTGCTGTGGATCGCGCACAGGAAGGTTCTGAAGCAGAACCTGCTTGATCAACGTGAAGATCGCGGTGTTGGCGCCGATGCCGAGCGCGAGCGACAGCACGGCAATCAGCGTGAAGCCGGGGCTGCGCAACAGCCCGCGGACGCAATATTTGAGATCGCGCAAGAAGATTTCCATTCTCGACTCCCATGTGGCGGATCGGATGTGGTGCTTCACTGCGTTGGCGCTGCCCATTTCCACGCGCGCGGCGCGGGCGGCCTCTTCCGCGGGCATGCCGCGTCTAACTTTCTCAGCAGTGGACGCGTCGATAAACTCGCGCAACTCGGCATCCATGTCGTGCTCTATCGCCTGTCTGCGGAAGAGCGAGCGAATTCCCTGTGCGATGTTGTCAAGCAGCCCCATCCTCGCTCCTTCGGTGAGTTCGCTTAGGCTTCCATGATGCGTGAGATCGCGGAGACCTGACGGTTCCACATATCCGCCTCGGCAGCCAGTGCCTTGCGCCCGCGTACAGTCAGCAGGTAGTACTTTGCCCGGCGATTGTTCTCACTGAAACGCCACTCGCTCTTTATGTGGCCGGCGCGTTCCATGCGGGCCAGCGCAGGCAACAGCGACCCGGGGTTAACACGGAAAACGCCCTGGCTCACCTGCTCGATGCGCAACGCCACACCGTAGCCGTGCATCGGCTCAAGCGCCAGTGTTTTGAGAATCAGCATTTCCAGGGTGCCTTGCACAACGTCTCGTTGACCCACTCGACTTTGCTCCTCTTGATAATCGAGAGGTTACACAATACTCCTCTCGATTGTCAAGATGACGGGTGGCCCGAGCTTCAGACGATGCCAGCCCATCTCGCCATGTCGGGGCTGAACGGTGCGTCTCGAACCGAATGTCATTCTTGCGATTGAGAGCCGTTACTGAACCTCGGACGGGTCGATTCATGCATGATCGCCAACTCACTCGTCGGGAACAGTGTCCACCGAATCTTCTGGATAACACCGGTAACCCGTCAGGCCCTGGCGCTTAATTAACGGACTCTGTCGCGCTATGCTGTTCCGCTACGACCGCCCCAGATGCGCTCCGCAAGATCGCCGAACCACCAGCCTTACCGGCACCAGCACATCGCGAATCGGCAGCTCGGGATGTTCCAGCCGCTCCAGCATCGTTGCCATGGCCACCGCGCCGATCCCACCGCAGTCCTGATGAATGGTAGTCAACGCCACCGGAAGCAGGCTCGCATATCGCACATCGTCCATGCCCACAATCCGGATATCCTCCGGAATGCGAATGCCCAATCCAAGCAGCGTCTGCATCAGGCGCGCAGCGGTTAAATCGTTGCCGCAGATCACACCTTCCGGTCGCGTCTCATCGATCATCCTGCGAACAAACTCTGCGTCCAGTGGGCTCCCGCGCCATACCGGCTCGGCGTCCGGCTTCACCTTGAACACCCGCAACGCCTCATAGAATCCGGTGATGCGCGCATCCACGGTATTCGCCGCAACCTGTTCGCAGAAGAAAGCAACGCGCTGCGCTCCCAACTCGAGTAAATGGGCCGTCGCCACGTAGCCGGCGCGCCGATTATCGACGCCGACCAGATCGTGCTGTGAACGCTCCGGGTACGGCAGGTAGCAGCGATCGAGCAGCACAAATGGAATCTGCGCCCGATCAAGCGCTCTCGCAAGTCGCCGATTGGCCGCGTCCTTGTCGCTGGCGAGTTCGAGTGGTGCGAAAAATACCCCTGCAACCTTCTGCGAGATAAAAGACTGGACCATTTGTTCGGCGGCATTGGCACTGTCCTGGACAGAAACCGAAGAATTGCCCCACAAAAGAGCATCGGGGCGCGCGAAGTGCGTCCGCATCATCCCATGACAAATGGGCTCAAATATCTCCGTCAACCCGAGTTCGGGGATCAGCAATCCGAAAGTTCGGCCACTTGGCCGGCTCTCAGCCAGAACATGCGTGCCTGCACCGGGGCGCCGCGTCACCAGCCCCATGCGCTGCAGATCGTGCACCGCCTTGGCCACTGTGATCCGAGATGAGTCGAACAGTTTGCCCAGTTCAGCTTCACTGGGTAGCCGGTCCCCCGGCTTCAGCTCGCCCGATTGAATGCCTGCCAGAAGATGGTCGAAGACACGGCGATGTTTGGACAGGTGAACCGACGGGTCGTTCTCGGGTGGCGGGCCCAGTTTGCTAGCCAATCGACGAGATCTCTTCATGCGCAGCGACCCTGACCCTCAAAAACGAAGCTCTTAAAAACACTACGAGATTGGCTGTCACTTGTCGATGGAATGTCGATACATTTTCGCCAATCCACATCGCGGGAGCGGCAAGATTCGCCAATACAAAGCAATCCAACAAGCCGCTACGCCAACCGCTCGATCGCAGTCTCAATCTCTCCGCGTGTTGCGGCGGAAAGCGGCGGCATGGCACCCGATTGCGACGCAACCCAGCCGCCCCAGCGATTTCCCGCTTCGTTGAGCACAGCCAGTTCCGCACCGCGCAAAAGATAGTGCGCCATGGCTGCCGTGAACGCATCCCCGGCGCCGATGGTGTCAACCACCTTTACCGGAAATCCGGCATGCTGATGCCACTCGTCCCGCGTCACCAGCAGGCTGCCATTTCCGCCACAGGTAATTGCAACCAACTGCAACGTTGGAAACTCCGTCAGCAGCCGCTGAGCGCTTCGACGCAGGGTATCCCCTTCGGCTACATCCTCGCCCGGCATCCCCAGCAACGACAGTACCTGGGCAACCTCGGCATCGTTCATCTTGAACACCGTCGCCAACTCGAGCGACTCCTGGATTACTTCGCTCGAATAAAACGGCGGCCGCAGATTCACGTCAAAGATGCGAACGCACCGCGATGATGCCTGTGCCGCAAGCGTCTGGATGGTCTGCCGAGACTCGACGCTGCGCTGCGCCAGCGATCCAAAACAGATCGCATCGGCGCGCTCCGCCAGCCGTACCCATTCGTCCGACAGCTCCATAAAGTCCCATGCAGCTGGATGATGAATGGTGTATGCCGGCTGGCCGTTGTCGAGCGAGACTGTGACCCGTCCAGTTTCGTGCAACGGGTCAACCTGCAAAAAACTTGTATCGGCTGGCAGAGGATCGAGCAAATGCACCGCCTCGCGGCCAAGATCATCGCGGCCAACTCTGCTCAGGATCGCTGCATGGTTTCCCAGCCGCCCGGCCATCACGCTGAAGTTTGCCGGCGCACCACCCAGCCGCGCCCCCTCCGGCAGCATGTCCCACAACAGCTCCCCGATTCCCAGAATCAAATGCGGCTCTCTCAAGGTCGTACTCCTTGCGAATTCTCGAACGGCTTCCGCTTCCTCTGCCCGTAGAACGGAATTCCCGTGCCGATGCTTTGCCTAACAAACTAGCATTTCCTTTCGGCTATTTGGGGAGAACGAAGAGTTTTGACCTAGTAACCGGAGTTTTGAGCAGAGTCCCGATCTGCACATGCAGCCGAAGCTCTTTGAGGAGCATCACTTGTTTCCTCGTCGAATCGGCGTATTCGTACGAAGTAACAGCAGATTATTACTTTAATGGGATTGCGCAGCGTCTCATTCTCCATGTACGTTGCACTCGTTGCTTCCCCGCAACTTGGCAGTGATCCGGTCTTAGCGCACTACGCATAATTTGCGGAGTTTCGTTTTCCCACAGTCCGCTTCAAGCGGACGACCCACGAAAGTCGCTTGCGTATCCATGGTGGAGCGAACAATATGGCGTCTGTGGCTGAGAGTCTGCTTCCGTCCTCTAATTCGGTGGCCGTCGATTCCGCAGTGTGCTCAACGGGTGCCAAGCCAGAGAATCCTTCTCACTCGTCCACCAATGCCTCTATAAACAGGCGCATAGATTTTCTTGATCCAATTCGAGGAGTTGCTATCCTTCTCGTGTTTGCCTATCACTCCCTTGGTACGTCGTTCGGGCGTGACCAGTTGCCGTGGGGGCACTGGTTTCGTAATTTCAAGGTTGCTCGTTCGTTTCTGCCGCTGATTCCGCTGACCTTTGGATGGGTCGGAGTAGCGATATTTTTCGTCGTCAGTGGATTTTGTATCCATCTCAGTTTTTCAAGGTCACCGCAGTGGTCGCTGTTCTTTTGGCGAAGGTTCTTTAGGATTTATCCACTTTATCTCCTCACGGTCTTATTTTTCGCATTCGCTTTTCCCGCTACGCGTCTTCATTCCGTTTCGTCTTGGAGTGCGACCCAGCTTCTCAGTCATTTGTTCCTCCTCCATAACTTTCGCTACCAGACAATCTATGGCATCAATTCATCTTACTGGAGTATCGCGATAGAAGTGCAGCTCTATGCTTTATATCCACTTCTCATCGTCCTTACGAAACGCTTTGGTTGGGGACGATCACTGGTGAGCATCGCTGCCATCGAGGTAACGTTGCGACTTACGGATGGCGTTTTGACAACAGTCAGTGGAAGAGGAATTCCTTTTTACTTGGCAGCTTCACCGTTGATTTACTGGTTCAGCTGGTCAATCGGAGCCTACGTCGCCGAACGTCATATCCGAGGTACTCTCCGTTCGATTCCGAATTACTCTTTATACGCAATCGGCACAGCCGCCGTGACTGCTTCCTTTTTCAAGCCGCTTTCCGGCATGTCATTCCCGCTCTTTGCCCTGCTTACCGCAGGAGTTGTGGCAACGTTTCTTTACGAGGGGAAGCAACAGTTCCCCCTCCCCACCGCCCTGCGAACACATTTACAAAATGTCGGCATTTGGAGTTTTAGTCTTTATTTATGGCACCAGCCGTTTGTTGCCGCCGTTCCTCGTTTGCTTTCAAAAATTGCGCCCGGCACTCATCTTCATGGAGTGGTGATATTTGCGCTTTGTATGATGCTTTGGATATTCGCTGTCCCGATGGCACGCCTTTCATACCTGTTCTGCGAGCTTCCAAGCATTTCGCTCGGAAAGCCCTTTTACACACGTGCTAAGGAAGTCAGAACGCCGAAGCGTCCGCTTGCTGTTCTAAGCGAGTAAGAGGCCAGTCGGCAGTTACTTTTAGCAACATTCCCTGACAGCCAATACGTGCCTAAAACTCCAATTTGTTACCCATCGAGTCACCGCCCTGCCCGTGATGTAGTCGAAACCTTTAGTTATAGACAATGCCGGGTCTATGCTGCATCCCAGCCTCTTCATTCGCAACGTGGCTCAGATTGTTATATTGCCGGTCCAACGCCATAGCGAGCAGTCCTCGTAATTGGCCGAGGCATATTCGCCATCCGGCTGATTGGCCATGATCCTGTGATCGGCAATTGCGTCAGCCGGTGAACGCCCCTCCCGACCAAGAAAAAGCCGCGTGAATCCCGCCTGTTGCTCGATCACGTGCTCCTGTTCATGGTTCACGTACAGAAGGTCGAGCCTGCCCCTTCGATTTGCAAACGCAACCGTCAGGCGGCTCAGCAGCCGCCGCATCACCGAGGCGCCAAAGGGATTGAACAGAAAGACCACGCACGGCCCCTTGGGGAATGGAGCATCGACGGCGTCGCCGCAGATAACCTGCATCGACGTCCGCGCCCGTCCCGCCGCCTGCCAGACTTCAAGATTGCGCTGCGCCATCCTTGCCAGCAGCGGATTCAGCTCGATACCGACTACCTGCCGAAAGGGATACTCGGCCGCCAGCAACAGGGCGCGCCCCATCCCGGCGCCCACGTCAATAAACGTGAAGCGCTCGATCGGCGCGGCCGGCTTTGTCCGTATCCACCGCTTCAACAGCGCCCGGAACACCGACGGTGCAACGCCGAAATATGCCGTCGAATGCCGGTCGTGCGCATGACCCGTTTTCAAAAGGCGCCCCGGAATCAAACCGCTGGTCTGCACCCCCCACTTCAAGTCGAACGGGTGCTGCGTAAATCCCTCTGCCTTCGTCATCCGCGGCAGCTTCAGAGGCGACTTCGAACGCGTCAGCGCTACGCCTTCCGGACGTATTGGCTTCTTCCGTTTCCCGGCAGTCACGCCTGAACCTTAGCACAAGGCGCAGAGAGGTTTCCGCCCGTCTGAAGAGAAGCATTCCGGCGTTCGCGGCAATATCGCCCCGGTTACCGAAGAATGAACCTCCACAATCTGCCCGCCCCGCCGTGACACTTTCCGCCAAATCGCGATACCCTTAAGCTAATCGCGCATCGACGTGACCAAGGAGCACGCGCATCCCCATGCCCATACAGAAAACCTCGAAGATCTGGCACAACGGCAACCTGATTCCGTGGGAAGACGCCACCATCCACGTGATGAGCCACGTCGTCCATTACGGCTCCAGCGTTTTCGAAGGCATCCGTTGCTACGCCCAGCCACAAGGCTCCGCCGTTTTCAGGCTGCCGGAGCACATGCAGCGCCTGCTTGACTCCGCCAAAATCTATCGCATGGACCTCCCCCTCTCGCTCGACGAGCTGTGCGCAGCCGTTGTTGACCTCATTGAAGCCAACGGTGTCGCCCCCTGCTATATCCGCCCCATAGCGATTCGCGGCTACGGCGAGATCGGCGTCAATCCCAAGGGATCCCCCATCGAGGTCTATATGGCCAACTTCCCCTGGGGCAAATACGTCGCCGGCAACAGTGGCGCAGACGTCTGCATCTCCAGTTGGAATCGCCTCGCCCCCAACACCATGCCCGCCCTCGCCAAGGCCGGCGCAAATTACATGAATTCGCAGCTCATCCGCATGGAAGCCGAAGTGAACGGCTACGTCGAAGGCATCGGACTTGATGTCAATGGCCTCGTCAGCGAAGGCTCCGGCGAAAATATCTTCCTGGTCCGGAACGGCGTTCTCTATACGCCACCCCTCGCCAACTCCGCGCTCTCCGGCATCACCCGTGACAGCGTGCTCACCATCGCCCGCCATCTTGGTCTCGCCGTCACCGAGCAGCCCATTCCACGCGAGATGCTCTACATCGCCGATGAGGTCTTCTTCAGCGGAACAGCTGCCGAAGTCACTCACATTCGCTCCATCGACCGCATCCTCATCGCCGATGGAAAGATAGGCGAAATCACGCGCAAAATTGCCGACGAGTTCTTTGCCATCGCCAACGGCCTCAAACCCGACCGCTTCGGCTGGCTCACGCCCGTCAAAGTGAATGCCATCGAGCCCGTTCCGGCATAGCACTCCAGCTTTCCTACACGACAAAGAGCCGGCCCTCATCAGGCCGCCTCTTCGTCGTTCAGCACACTCACTTCGCAGATCGCCGCCTGGCAGGCTGCGGAAATAACGTGCGCATCGAACCATTGTGCGTCAGGGCACGACTCTACAGCTTGCAGAAGAATTCGCTCGGACCACCATCAGCGCAGGTTTTGTAACAAGGGCACGGCTCGGGGAACCCATTTATGGGTCGCGGGCCGTAATCGCAACAAAGCAATTGAGGGCTTCAGCCCCTGTGGCGATTTCTTTTGGCCTTTCGAGTTTTCCGAAGCCTCCTAAGGCTTCTTCGTGACAATCGGCATATATTCATCGCGCAGCTTAGTCTGCCGGCTCACCATCGGAATCGCATTCCCATCAATGAAGACCTGCTTCACCGACGTCCTCACGTCCAGAGGATCGCCATTCGCCACCACCACGTTCCCCGTCTTACCCACGTCCAGTGACCCCAGTTTGTCTCCGAGACCAAACATCTCCGCCGGGTTGAGCGTGATGGCCTTCAAAGCCTCATCGTAAGGCAGACCATACGCCACCGCGTAACCGGCCGCATACGGCAGATTGCGGCTTCCGCCCTCGTCGGTGCCCGCTGTAGCGATCGCGATCTTCACGCCACGCTTCTGCAATTCAGCAGGTAGTGAGTAAACCGCATCGTACCGCTCGTCCGGATGCGGAAAGTCATAAATCGGCCCCACAATTACCGGCACATGATACGAAGCAATCTCGTCCAGGATGTCCTGCGCATGCGTCACGTGATTCAGGATCACCTTCAGGTGAAACTCCTTCGCGATGCCCATCGCAACTTCCACTTCATATCCCTCGTACGCAGCCAGCACCACGGGCTTTTCTCCATGCAGATAAGGCAACAAGGCCTCCAGCTTCAAATCGCGCTTCGGCGTCGGCCCTTTGTGATCCGGCTTTGCTGCCGCAGCCCGCTCCACCTCATAAGCCTGCGCATCTAGAAACGCCTGCCTGATTTGCGCAGCAAGTCCCATCCGCGTCGTCGGAAACTTCGATGGCCCATTGAAGTTCGCCCTTCTGCGAACGCTGCCCTCAAAATTCATCGCCAGCGCGACGTCCGGCTGCAGCAGCATCCCGTCGCGATCGCGACCGTAGAGTTGAATCGCCGCGTCCTGTCCAGGAATGGAATCCTCCGACGCCGGCGCAACAATCGCATTCGTGATTCCATTCAGCCTCTCTACTGGAATGTGAACCGTCTCCGCATGAAATGCATCCTCAACGTGCATCTGCGGCTCGATCTCGTCCGCGGTTTCCGCAAGGTCGTTGCTATTCTGGTCTGCCGCGACCTCCGTCAGCCCAAGGTGTGTCTCTGCATCGAACAGCCCCGGATAGACCGTCATTCCCTTCGCGTCAAAAACCTCTGCGCCCGCCGGAACCTTCGTCGACTTCGACGGCCCCACAGCTACAATCTTTCCGCCCGAAAGCACCACCGTGCCGTCTTCAATGGTGCCGTGCGTGACGGTCAACAGCTTTCCGCCCACAATCGCAATTGTTTTTGCCGGCGTCGCCGCAGTACCGTTCGGTCCGGCCTTTTCAGTCTGCGCAATACCATGTACCTGCAATAAACCCGTGCACACCAAACCTGCAATCAGGATTCCCGCCTTCATTGTTCGTCTCCTTCGTCGTCACTGCCCCCGAATCCGGCGTCGTGCATTGCTCCATTGAAGTGTGTCGTTCCAAAGCCCGGCAGCGAGCTGTCAAAGAACAAGTCGCCATCGATATAAACCTTGTCGACACGCGCATACGTCGACAGAGGATCCATATTCCAGATCACGACATCTCCGTCCTTTCCCACGTCCAGCGAACCCACCCGGTCGTCCACACCGATAATCCACGCCGCATTCAGCGTAATCATCCGCAGCGCTTCTTCTTCCGTCGCGCCGCCGTAGTGCACCATCTTGCCGGCCTCCTGATTCAACCGCCGCACATAATCGTTCGAATCGCTCTTCAGCGCCACGCGCACGCCTTCGCGCATGCTCATCACCGCGTTCCACGGAATCGCATCCCACGCCTCGTCCTTGAATCCCCACCAGTCCGCAAACGTTGCAATGCCGGTGCCCGTCGGCGCAATCTTGTCGCCAACCTTGTACATCTCCAGCGCATGGTGGAAGGCCCGAATCTTGTATCCGTACTCCTTTGCAATCGCTTCTTCGGTAAGAAACTCATCGGCACGGTAGCAGTGAATCTGCACGTACAGCTTGCCGCGCAGCACATCCGCCAGTGCTTCCAGCTTCAAGTCCTTCTTGGGAGCGGTCGCGTCCTTATCGCCCTTTGCCACCTTTGCGTTGTACGCGTCCCACGACGCCATGTACGCTTTCGCATCTTCAAAGGCCTGCCGCATCACCTCAAAATTCCCCATCCGCGTCGACGGAACCTCGCCCCGCCGCCCATACACGCGCTTGGGATTCTCTCCGCTCGCAAACTTGATCGAGCGAGGCGCGTTCGGAAAGAGCATCTCATCGCGCGACAAGCCAAATTTGTTCTTGATCACGACTGCCTGGCCGCCAATCATGTTCGCGGACCCGTGCAGCAGCAGTTCCGTCGTGACTCCGCCCGCCAGCGCCTGGTACAAAGCCTTGTCCCGGTTATCGAACGCATCGATCATCATCATCGAAGGCGTCACCGGGCTCGTCGCCTCATTCACGTCGTCGCCAAGCGCTGAGTGCGAGTGCGGATCGATGATTCCCGGCGTTACAAACTTCCCCGCAGCGTCGATCGTCTTCGCGTCTGCAGGCGCATCTACCGTCGCGCCTACACCTGCGATCTTCCCGTTGTGAAGCCAAACGCTGCCATGCTCAATCGTGCCGTGGGTCACGGTCATCACCGTCGCATTTTTGATCACAACATCTGCGGGAGCGCTGCTTGGCGTTGCTTGTGCAGGAAGGTTGGTGGGCGCGGCCCAGATCCCTGTCAAAAACAGGGCGGCACACCCGTGTCGAAGCACGGAACGAAAACGAGTCATGGACTGGTCTCTCCGGGGAAGTTCGGTTCAAGTCAGATTGTGGATGATAGTAACACGCAGCAGAAACCGGCCGCCTCTCCACACGACAGCTCCTTTTACTGAACTTTCTGCCTCGAACCCGCGTATCTCCGAACTGAGACTACAATTTCGACCGAGGCCACCATGGACAACTTGCTCCAGGATCTTCGCTACGCCATGCGAACCCTGCTCCGGGCTCCCGGATTTTCTGCCATTGTCATCATTTCCATCGCCTTGGGTTTCGCAGCCAATGCCACCGTCTTCAGCGTGGCCAACGGACTGCTCTGGGGCCTGCTCCCCGTCAAAGATCCGGGACGCGTGGTCATGTTCTCCGAAGGCCAGTCCTACTCCTATCCCGACTACATCGACTATCGCGATCAAAGCACCAACCTCTTCGAGGGTGGAATAGCGGCCCACTTTCCGTTAATCCCCGCAAGCATCGGCGGCAAAGGCCAGCCCGAGCGGGTGTGGGGCCAGTCGGCCACCGGCAACTTCTTTCCCAGCCTCGGCGTGCCGATGACACTCGGTCGTTCGATTGGCCCTGAGGATGACCAGGCGGGCGGCCACAATCACGTTGTGGTCTTGAGCAACAACTTGTGGCGGCGTCGATTTGGCGCCGACGCGAATATTCTCAATCACGATGTTGCTCTCAACGGCCGGTACTACACGGTGGTGGGAGTCGCGCCCGCCGGTTTCTACGGCGTTGACCGCGGTATCGTATCCGAGTTCTGGGTGCCACTTGCCGTCGCGTCCGAGATCATGCCTGATTTGGTGACCGATGGAAGCATCACAACCAGGCGCGACAATCAATGGCTGATGATGAACGGCCGCCTCAAGCCCGGCATCACCCGCAAGCAGGCGGAGGTCCAACTGAATGTCATCAAGAAGCGGCTCGACGACACCTATCGTAAAGACGAGAAGCGGCACGATACCCTGACCCTGCAAACAGCGGGCGGCCTCATCGCCGGTTCCGCCACCCCCGCATTCACACTCATGGCCGTCCTCATGGTCGTCGTTGGATTGGTCTTGCTGGTCGCCTGCGCCAACGTCGCCAACCTGCTCCTCGCTCGCGCAATCGGACGGCAGAGAGAGATTGCCATTCGCCTCGCAATGGGGGCCGTTCGCCGTCAACTCATTCGCCAACTGCTTTTCGAGAGTTTCATGCTCTCGCTGACTGGCGCGGGCGTAGGCTTCCTGCTTGCCGCCGGAGCCGCCCGCGCAATCTCCAACTTCCAGCTCCCACTGCCCTTCCCGGTCGTCTTCGATTTCAATGTCGATTGGCGCGTTGCCCTGTTCACACTTGGCCTATCCATCATCACAGCCCTTGTGTTCGGACTGGTTCCAGCTCTACGTGCTTCACGGCCTGACCTTGTCGGTGCTTTGAAAGACGGCCCATCGGTGCTCGGTGGCATGGGGCGTTCGCACCTGCGCAACATCCTCGTCGTGGTGCAGGTCGCGCTTTCACTCGTGCTGCTTGCCACTGCCGGGCTGTTCCTGCGAAGCCTCGGCAATGCATCCTCCATCGACATCGGTTTCAAGACCGACGATGTCCTGATCATGACCATGGACCCCAAGCTCCAAAGCTACTCGCATGACAAGACCGTGCATTTCCTGACCGAAGTGCGCAACCGTGTCTCCGCGCTCCCAGGGGTCCGATCAGTAAGTTTCGTAGGAGTAGTTCCGCTGAGTATTGGCGCATCCAACAACAGCTACGAAGTTGACTCAGTGAAGGACCATCCGAAACTGAACGTCAATGCAGACACCAACGGCGTTGGCAGCGGCTACTTCAAAACCATGGAAATTCCGTTGTTAAGGGGGCGGGACTTTTCTCCGTCCACCGACGATCAGCATTCAGTCATCATTAACGAGACAATGGCGTCGCACCTGTTTCCCGGTCAGGATCCAATCGGTCGCCAGATACGGCAGGATAAGGATCAATACACCGTTATAGGAGTCACACGGAACTCGAAGCTGCGCACGATTGGCGAGAAGCCTCTCGATGCCATCTTTATGTATTTGAATGCCGCTCCAGAAAAGGCAAACAGTTTCTTCGGAACCACACTCATCGTCAAAACCTTCACGAATCCCGGTGCGATGGCTCAATCCGTGCGCCAACAGATTGCCGCACTCGATCCCAATATGGCCGTTTTCAACGTCGAAACGATGCAGCTACACGTCGACAAATCGCTGCTCCTCCCTCGCATTTCCGCGCTGCTGCTTGGCATATTCGGCGCGGTCGGCCTCACCCTCGCAGCCATTGGACTCTACGGCGTTATGAGCTACTCCGTCCGTTGCCGCACGCGTGAGATCGGCATCCGCATGGCCCTCGGCGCAAAGCCGCACAGGGTTCTGAAGATGATCCTGCGTCAAGGTCTTACCCTCACTGCGATCGGTCTCGCCATCGGACTCGCCATTGCCCTCGTAGTCGGACGATTCGCATCCAGCGTGCTCTACGGCACCAGCGGATCGGATCTGCTGACGTTTGCGGTCGTCTCGGTAGTGTTGTTGGGCACCGCTGCCATCGCCATCCTGATTCCTGCACGCAGAGCCGCACGCGTCCAACCCACGGTCGCCCTGCGCTATGAATAATGGAGGAACGCGGTAGATGTGACTCGCCCTAGTATCATGCAATAAACGGTCGTTATTGAGGGAAAACCCGCGCGTGAAACCCGACATGAAAGTGCAGTTTGCCGGCATTGAACTGACCAACCCGGTCATCGCCGCCAGCGGCACTTTCGGCTACGGCATCGAATTTGAAGAGATCGTCTCGCTCGAGCGCATCGGCGCCTTCATCACCAAGGGCATTTCGCTCGAACCGATGGCGGGCCATCCTGCTCCGCGCATCATCCAGACTGCCGCCGGCATGCTCAACGCCATCGGACTCCAGAACATCGGTGTCTCCGAGTTCATTGAAAAGAAGCTGCCACCTCTCCGCCGGTATCCCTCCTGTAAAGTCATCGTCAACGTCTTCGGCTACACCGTCGGCGATTACAAGCAGGTTGTCGAGCGCCTCAACGACGCCGAAGGCATAGCCGCTTATGAACTCAACGTCTCCTGCCCCAACGTCCATGCGGGCGGCATGGCGTTCGGCTCCGATTCCGGATCGCTCGAATACCTGGTCCACGAAGTTCGAGCCGTCGCAAAGCGTCCGCTGATCATCAAGCTCTCACCCAACGTCACCTCCATTCCCGCAATGGCGCGTGTTTGCGCCGCCTCCGGAGCAGACGCCATCAGCCTCGTCAATACCTTCCTCGCCATGTCCATCGACGTCGAAACCCGCAAGCCCCGCCTCACGAACGTCACCGGAGGACTCTCCGGTCCCGCCATCAAGCCCATCGCGGTCCGCATGGTCTACGAGGCTGCCCGGGCCGTCAGCATTCCTGTCATTGGCCTCGGTGGCATCGTCACCCCCGAAGACGCCATTGAGTTCATGCTCGCGGGCGCCACCGCCGTGCAGGTCGGCACCGCCAGCTACGCCGATCCCCGGGCCACCGAACGCCTCGCCAAAGGCCTCGAATCCTGGTGCCGAAGCCATCATGTCGAACGCGTTGCCGCCCTTACCGGTGCAATTGATGTCCCCCACAAGTAGCCGGCGACGCATGCGTACCCTTCGCTTCCTGATCCGGTTGATATCATTCCGTTGCAGTCCCTCTTCCCTCCAAGGAGCACACCTGTGAACTTTCGCCGCTTGCCGCTGCTTGCAATCATTGCCTCGATGGGTGCCATCGCCGGAACCCTGGGACTCAGCGCTCAGAACATCTCCCTCACCGTCGACGCCACCAAAACGCAGAACAAGATTCTGCATGCGCATCTCGTGATGCCGGTCAAAGCCGGCCCTCTCACGATCTATTACCCAAAATGGATTCCCGGCGAACACGGCCCCGACGGCCCGATTGCCGACTTGACGGGACTGAAGTTCGAAGCCAAGGGCAAAGTCATTCCATGGCGGCGCGACCTGCTCGATACCTTCACATTTCACGTCGATATTCCTGAAGGCGTCAGCAGCCTGGAGGCAAACTACGACTTCATCGAGCCGGATGGCGCTTCGGCCACCGACAAGCTGATGGTTCTCGAGTGGAACGAAGTGCTGCTCTATCCCGCGGGCTCAACATCCGACAAGTTGATCTACGACGCAAAGCTGATACTCCCCGACGGCTGGAAGTTTGGCAGTTCCCTTCCCGTCGCCGGCCAAAGCGGTAACGAAATCACCTTCAAGCCCATCTCGCTCGAACTGCTGGTCGACTCGCCGGTGGATGCCGGACAGTTTTACCGCAATGTCGACATCACGCCTCCGGGAGAACCGATCCACCACGAGCTTGACCTCGTTGCCGACAGCGAAGACGCCCTCAACATCAGCGACAAGGACAAGAAGGCCATGACCGATCTTGTCGCCGAGTCGGGGAAACTCTTCGGCGCACGGCACTATCGCGACTACCACTTCCTCCTCGCCCTCAGCGATCATGTCGCCCACTTTGGCCTTGAGCATCACGAGTCCAACGACAGCCGGTTGCCCGAACGCGTCCTCCTCGGTCCCGGCTCCGGCATGGCGCTAGGCGGACTGCTCGCTCATGAGTTCGTGCACTCGTGGAACGGAAAGTTTCGCCGCCCTGAAGACCTGACCACACCCGATTTCGAAAAGCCAATGGAGACCGACCTGCTCTGGGGCTATGAAGGGCTTACGGATTACCTCGGCCCCATGCTCGCCGCGCGCAGCGGCCTCTGGACCCCAGATCAGTATCACGAGTATCTAGCCAGCATCGCCGCATCCCTCGGCCCCGGCCGCCCCGGCCGCACATGGCGTCCGCTGCAGGACACAGCAACCGGCGAGCCCGGACTCGGCTTCGCGCGCGGCTGGATGAACTGGCGCCGCGGCACCGACTACTACGACGAAGGCGATCTCCTCTGGCTGGAAGTAGCAACGATCATTCACCAGCAGACCAACGGTCAGAAGTCGATTGATGATTTCTGCCACGCCTTCCATGGCGGCGCAAACAATGGACCGCAGGTGAAAACCTACACCTTCGATCAGCTCATGGATTCGCTCAACGCGATCGCTCCCTACAACTGGGCAGCCTTCTTCCGCAAACGCCTCGACTCCACAGCCAAAGAAGCGCCCGTGGGCGGAATCGAGAACGGCGGATGGAAGGTCGTTTACAACGACAAGCCTGCCCACCTCGAAGGCCGCCGCGGAAACTTCGGCGAAGTCTACTCCATCGGCCTCCAGGTCGGTCAGGACGGCACCGTCTCAGACTCCATCGTCGGCAGCCCCGCCTTCGAAGCCGGCATTTCGTCCCAGATGAAGATCATCGGCGTCAACGGCCGCGTCTTTACTCCGGAGTTGCTCAATGACGCCGTGAAGGACTCGAAAGATAACGCAAAGCCAATCACTCTTCTTGTAGTCGTCGACGACTACTATCGCACCGCCACCATCAACTACCACGACGGCCCCCGCTATCCGCACCTCGTCCGCCAGGAATCCAGGCCCGACTACCTCGATGAGCTAATCAAACCCCGCGCTGCCCAGTGAGTTAAAGCTGGATCCTCCGTCTGGGTGCCCCCGGTCCCTAGCTTTTGGGGACCGGGGATGGAAGCCGGATGCCGGGTGCCCGTGAAAGCGTTGTGAGTTCCCCCTCCCGAACGGTGGGTGCCCCATTCATGACGCGTCCTTCGCGTCATGAGTGGGATACTACGAACCTCGTCACCCCAGCCCGAAGCCGGTTGCCCTCCTAAAATCCGTGGAGAATCGGACCAAACGCCCGCACCAACTCGTCAAGCCCCTCCCGCAAAGATTTCTTCTAACCTCCTCATTCCGTTCGCCAAAAACTTTCCCCCGTTTTGCAGGCAATTATCCCATCCCGGCGCACAATGGAATCGTGATTGAAACCTCTGTCTCCGCGAACCGTCGCCCGCGCACGCTAAGCTCCGCCAGCACCGGCGTTCGCGCCGCTAACTCCAATCCGATCAAACCTCTACAGCGATCCTAAATCCTCTCAGACTTTTAGCGCCCCCCTCGTCTGCAAGCCAAAGTAAACAAGACCTTTCCCCTAAGAGATGGGGATAATAGGGGTCTCCAGGAGTCTCCTCCATGTTCAACGAACGCCGCCATATTCTCACCAGCGACATTTGTCATCTTGAGCGAAGCGTTTTTCAGCAGAGTCGAAGGACCTGCTTTTCGGCTTACTTCCGAGTTGCCGACAATACGCCAACCGTCGCGCCTTAAGGGAACAATCTCGCAGACGAAGGTGTCTAACACCATAGATTTCACAGATGCGTGGATCTAGTTTGCTGATGGGCAGAAGGATTCGATATCGCTTTGCGTTGCCGGCTGTATAGTCGGGGATCGCGGGCGGGGAGGTGACATGCTAGGCAAATACGCCAAGAAGAAAGGCCGATTGACATTGTTTGTAGCGTTACTTGGGCTAACTTTAATCGCGGTAGTATTTATGGCAATGCCAGACTGCGTTTGTTTTCCGTGTGTGGTTATCGATCCGAATACGATGAAACCGTTAGATCAAGGAAATCACTGTCACTGTGCTTCGTATGCAAGCCAACTGTTCGAGAGTGCGTTTGGCCATAATGAAAGGCATTCTGAGACTATGACCAAGCCCACAAGACCGTGTGAAGCTAAAAGTGGCACTCACTGAACACAAGCGATGATCTACGCAAGGCCGCCTAGGTGCACCCTAGTCTTTTCCAAGATCAGCGCGGCGAGCTGCGTTCCGGCCGAATAACCGCCAATAGAGAAGTAACCTCAAAACGGCAAAACGGAGGTTATTTCCGTACGGCCCGCTAATCGCCCAAGGATGTAGAAGCTGGGCGCAGAAACAGATTAGGTCTGATCCTGATCGGCATCGGCATTGGGCTCCGCTGAATGCTCGGCCACACCCGAATCACCGCCAACCCTGATGACGAAGTAGTACACCCTTGGACGCCAACTTCGGAGTCCCGCACAAAGAGCCGAACCGGCTCCCCGCAAGGTCGCTCACACCCGATCATGGCATCGGCACTTCAAGGCAAGGAGAAGCGGAGACAGGCCCCTCGAATTGGCCGAGGGCCTCCCGCAGTTCATGCGATTCGCTCCACGCCATGCGGAAGCACTGTGAGAACGGACCTCGACCCATCAGGCGAACCAGTCCAATGCCCCAGGACATTGGCGATGGCGGTGTTCCATCGGGCCACAGGTCGCTCAAAGGCCGCACCACGCCAAGAGCGTCGGGATGGAAGACCCGGTCGTCCCACTGTTGTGAACCCTGCGGAAAGTCGGGATAGTACCGGATCGCGTCCACCGCCGAACGCAGCATGCGATGCTTCCATGGCTCGGCATACTGGGGCATGAAGAGCACATCGCTCTCCTTCTCGACTCGGATTTCGTGCACGAACTCATCGAAGCTGGCGGCATTGGTTAGGTTGAGATTGGCATTTGGCTCCAGGCCGTGGCGATCTCCGCCGGAGATGAGCAGCATGTTCCACTGCTCAGAGAGCTGGCGCACCTTACGATTCTCGTTCCAGTTGCGCAGGCCATTTAACTCCAGCGCGTGCAGCCATGTTCCGTGTTTGTGAATGAACTCGTTGACGAGAAAGTTATGGGTTCGCGTGCCAACCAGATACAGATCCCACATGGGATGGTTAAAGACCACCAGCACTTCCGGTTCTGCATCGAGAGCTGCAAGAATCTCCTTCAATCGAGCGTCGCTGGGATTGCCCGTGTATTCAGCCAGAATCTTCATCCAGTCGGCAGCCCTGGCAGCGGGCAGATTGTGTACGCCAAGATGAAACGACTGTTCTCCATAAGGCGCGGTCCACTCCACCGATATCGGAACGGACGGAGAGTCCGTCAGGGATCGGACCATCGACGGTGCGTTGATGCTGTCGTGATCGGTGAGAGAAACAATCGGAGCGATGCCCAGGTTTTCGATCTGCTGACTTTCAAGATCGAAGGCGCATTGGGGGGGCAGCGGAGGCGTCCAATAGCTGGCCTTATAGTTTGCGCGCATTCCATGATTGGCTTCTGACCTGCTCTCCAGTTTGGCCATCAAATGCCTCATCAAGGCGTATTGATTCCCAAACTTGGCCAGGGAGCTTAACGTCTCCTTGGATTCGTTGGTATGGCTATGGAGAGAAACTCCGGTTCGAAATCCTTGCGATGCTCGTCGGTCATTCCAGATGTAGGAAATCCTCGAACTGGCCATTGTGCCCCTTTGCCCCGAATCGGTCGTCCCATGAGCAGAACGGCTACGGATCGGTGGTCTAACGCCAAGACTGTTCCAATCGCATCATCGCTGCCAAGCCCGGAGAAACAATGAAACAGTATGGGACGTCAAAACTGCTCAACGAGAGGCACCACTCTTCGAGCCCGGAAATTCGTCATTGGGGATTTACTTGGAACCCTACCAGACCGTCGGCGGTTTATTCATGACTTTTTTGTAATGTTGTGCGGCTACCCCAAGCCGGTCACCCTATTCAGGTTGAAACGCCAACCTAGGCCGCGGAGTCCGACGCGCGCGTCGCTTTCAGGCACTGCCGAACAGGTACGCGCAAGCGTGATACTCTCAGTGAAATTCCTGTTGGCAAGCAGTCTGCCCGCCTGATGCGAATCGCGCTCTTTACCGAGACCTTCATCCCCAAAGTCGATGGCATCGTCACCACCCTCTGTCAGACTGTCAGGCAGCTCAGGGAACTTGGGCATCAGGTGCTCATCTTCGCCCCGGAAGGCGGCTTCGAGGAGTTTGAAAATTGCCGCATCGTGGGGATGAAAAGTTCGTCGTTTCCGCTCTATCCTGAACTCCGCCTCGCCCTGCCACACGCCTTCATGCGCCAGGTTTTGATCGATTTCAGACCAGACGTGCTGCACGTCGTCGAGCCTGCACTGCTGGGGATCGCGGGCCTTTACTACGGCGGTGGAAGTCATGGCGGCGCAATGCACCTGCCGCTTGTGATCTCGTATCACACCGATCTGCCCAAATATCTCCACTACTATCACCTTGGATTTCTCGAGCCCCACGTCTGGAAGATTCTGCGCCTCCGTCACAATCGTGCCGCAGTCAACTTGTGCACCTCGACGAAAATGCTGGATGAGCTGCGAGCCCACGGAATCCAGCGCGTAGCCCTCTGGCCCGGCGGAGTCGACGCCGATCTCTTCAACCCTTCGCGGCGCTGTGCCCACATGCGCGACCGCCTGACCAATGGAAATCCGGAAAGTTCTCTCCTGCTGTACGTCGGCCGGCTTTCGGCGGAGAAAGACGTCGAAAGCCTTCGGCCGGTGCTGCAGGCGTTCCCTCAAACCCGCCTGGCGCTGGTGGGTGATGGCCCGCATCGCAAAGCGCTGGAACATCGCTTCGCCGGGCTGCCGGTCGTGTTTACCGGCTTTCTGCGAGGCGAAGAACTTGCACAAGCCTTCGCCTCCAGCGACATTTTTATGATGCCCTCGCGCACGGAGACACTCGGGCTCGTGGTCCTTGAAGCCATGTCGTCCGGGCTTCCCGTAGTTGCAGTTCGCGCCGGCGGCATTCCCGACATGATCGAGCATTGCGTCAGCGGTTATCTCTTCGACACAGAGGATGAAGCAATCGCGATCGTTGCGGATTTGCTCGACTCGAAGGAAAAACGCTCCACCATCGGTAAGGCCGCCCGCGAGCACTCGTCGAGGACAAGTTGGAGAGCCGCGACCATCGAACTCATTGAGCAATACAACAGAGCTTGCGAAAACCAGCCTCTGCCCGACAATCCAGCTGAGACTGTGCAATCGCGGAGACGAACGAGCAAGGCGCTTAAAAAGACGACTATGTTCGTCATCCGCAAGCTGCTGCCTTAGCTGCCTGGCAGGATGCTTGTGTTGTCAGCGGGTTGCGGTCGTGCTCGACGCGACACCGTCGATCTGGTAGGTCCCATAATCGATCGTGAAGATCGCGGTTCCGCCAATGCGAACCTTGGTCTCGCTGCGATTCGAGGTCGGCAGCCAGAACTCGCCCGTCTTGATGCTTGTAAAGGTGATCTGCGGACGCTGTATCCAAAACGAAGGATTCTTCGTCGGCTCCGCCTTGATCCTCGTAACCGCAAAATCCGCCGCATCAACCCAGATCTTGCCCCTGTAGAGAAACTTGCTGGCGGTTAACGGTTCGACCGTGAGAATGTATGCAGCTCTGCCGTCAACATTGTCCGTCCCCGCAAGCTCGAATTTGTAGTTGGCGGGCGTGAGCGCTGTCGCGTTCTGGTCGTGCGAAGCTTCCAATTCACTGTCCACGGCCTTTTTCAGAACCTTGTCGCACAGGAGCTTCGAACCGCTCTGCGACACGATGCGAAAGCTTTTGCCTGTAGCTGCATCAAATGTGACCGACACATCCATCTTGCCCACAAGATTGGCCGAAAACCCTTTGTACTGCACCTGGTAGTGCCGCAACTCCTGATAATGCCTGAGTTGCTCGCTCTGGATCCGGTTGTGGCGCAGCATCTGCTCCACGATCGCCGGCGCGTTCAAAGGCACAGGGAGGACGGGATTCGGATTTTCCGCGCGTACAATTCCGGCCGCCAGGAGCAGGCAGGCCGTCAGGGGAAGGGCCCCGATTCGACTGATGGGCATGATGCATCATATCCCGGCGAAGACGGAGTAGCGCTGTTACCTTTTGCTCACTTGGCACGCTTGGCCGCGGGATTATCGACGCTGCAGCACGGTACGACGTGCTGTTGCTACTTCCTTTTCCTGCCCATTGAGTCGTGAGGCGGGTCACACACCGGTCCGCGAGCCGCCCAAACGACGTGATTTGCAACACTTGTGATGACGCTCACAGCCGGCCCTGTTTTCACCCAAGTACTGTGCCTACATTTGCTGGACTTTTCCATGTGATGACTGAGTTGATCAGCCTTGGGAAGATTCCGGCGCCTTCGCAGCGAGAGAAGACTGCGAGTGAGGTGGGCATGGGGCAAACGATTTGGCAGTCCATGGAGAAGAAGGGCTATAGCCGCAGACAATTTCTGCAGTTTTGCACGGCAGCCGCAGCGGCTGCCGGTTTTGCGAAGAGCGGCGTGGCCCAGGTGGTGTCGGCGTTTGAGAATAAGGAAAAGCCGGCCGTGGTGTGGATGCACTTTCAGGAGTGCACCTGTTGCAGCGAGTCGTTTATCCGGGCATCGCACCCCATCGTGGCCGACGCCCTGCTCGACGTACTCTCGCTCAATTACACCGAGACGCTGATGGCGGCCTCGGGTTTCCAGGCAGAAAAGAGCCTCCAGGACACCATCAAGAACAATAAGGGTAAATACATCGTCCTCGTCGAAGGCGCGGTTCCTACCAAGGACGGCGGCGGCTATTGCATGATCGGCGGCAAGACAGCGGAATCAATCCTTCAGGATGTCGCGAAGGATGCAGCGGCAATTGTGGCATGGGGCAGTTGCGCTTCAAACGGCTGCGTACAGGCTGCGAAGCCGAATCCGACCCATGCAACGCCGATCCACAAACTCGTCGACAAGCCGGTCATTAACGTGCCGGGCTGCCCGCCGATTGCGGACGTAATGATGGCGATCGTCACGCACGTTCTGGTGCTGGGACAGCTTCCGGCACTCGACAATCTTGGCAGGCCGAAGGAATTTTACGGCCGACGCGTACACGACACGTGCTATCGCCGGGCCAACTACGATGCCGGCCTGTTCGTGGAGTCGTTCGACGACGAGAACGCGCGTAAAGGATATTGCCTATACAAGATGGGCTGCAAAGGACCGGTAACTTACAACGCCTGCTCGGTGGTGCGTTGGAACGACGGCACGAGCTATCCAATTCAGTCGGGCCATCCCTGCATCGGGTGCAGCGAAGAAGGTTTCTGGGACAACGGACCGCTGTATCAGCATCTTTCCAGCTTCCCCGGATTCGGCATTGAGAGTACCGCAGACACGGTGGGAACAATCGTCGCAGCGGCCACATTGGCAGGCGTTGCTACACACGCCGTGGTTACAAATATTCGTAAAAAGGAAGTCATCGCGGAAGTACACGCCGATGACCAGAAGGAGTCCTAAGCGCCCATGACTCGCATTGTTGTTGATCCGGTAACTCGCATTGAAGGCCACCTGCGTGTTGAGGCAGTGGTAGAAAACGGCGTCATCACCGACGCATTCAGCTCGGGCACGATGATTCGCGGTCTTGAGAAGATTCTGATCGGGCGCGATCCTCGCGATGCATGGGCGATTACGGAGCGCGTGTGCGGCGTTTGCACCACGGTTCACGCCATGGCAAGCTGCCGCGCCGTCGAGGATGCTCTCGGCATCACGTTGCCTCCTACGGCCGAGCTCATTCGCAACATCATGACCGCAACCCAGCATGTGCAGGATCACGTGGTGCACTTCTACCACCTGCATGCGCTGGACTGGGTTGACATTGTGAATGCTCTGAAAGCCGATCCCAAAAAAGCTGCGGAGATTGCGCAATCCTTCTCAAGCTACGACAAAAACACTGCCGCCCACTTTACCGATGTACAGAACAAGATCAAGGCATTCGCGGCCAGCGGCCTGGGCATCTTCGCCAATGGCTACTGGGGACACCCGGCTTACAAGCTTCCGCCGGAAGTAAACCTGATCGCCGTCGCCCATTATCTGGACGCGCTCGAGTGGCAGAAGGAAATCGTAAAAATCCACGCAGTGTTCGGTGGAAAGAATCCGCATCCGAACTACCTCGTTGGCGGAGTTCCCTGCTCTATCGATTTGGATGAAGTGGCAGCCATCAATACTGAACGCTTGAACCTGGTGGGCAGGCTGATTTCACAAGCCGACGAGTTTGTGAACCAGGTGTATGTGCCCGACCTGCTCGCAGTGGCTTCGTTCTACAAGGATTGGGCGCAGTGGGGCGGCGGACTGAAGAACTATCTCAGCTATGGTGAATATCCAACGCAGGGATACAACAAGCCTGAGGCATTCAAGTATCCGCGCGGCGCCATACTCAATCGCGATCTCAGCCAGGTTTATCCCGTCAATCCCAGGGATTCGCAGGAGATCAAGGAGTACATTGCTTCGTCGTGGTACACCTACGCAGGCGGCGACCAGGTTAGCCTGCATCCATGGGAAGGCGAGACAGAAATCAAGTACACGGGACCAAAACCTCCCTTCAAAACCTTGGAAGGCTACGAGAAGTATTCGTTCCTGAAGACGCCGCGCTGGAAAGACAATCCGATGGAAGTGGGACCCCTGGCTCGGCTGCTCGTTGCCTACGCCTCAGGCAACACCCAGGTAAAAGACCTCGTAGGTCAAACGCTAGGCAAACTCGGCGTTCCGGTCGGCGCACTCTTCTCTACATTGGGACGCACGGCAGCACGCGGACTTTCGGCAGCACTAGAGGTTGGTTGGCTGAAGGAGTTCTACGCAGAACTGATGGAGCGCGTGAAGACGCGCGAAACCTCGACCTTCAACAACGAGAAGTGGGATCCAAAGACCTGGCCGAAAGAGGCCGAAGGCGTAGGCCTTGTAGAAGCACCGCGCGGCTCCCTGGCTCACTGGATCAAGATCAAGGATGGCAAGATCGAGAATTACCAGCTCGTGGTTCCGACTACATGGAACGGTTCTCCGCGCGATGCCAAAAAGCAGCACTCCTCGTTCGAGGCTGCGCTGATCGGTACGCCTGTGGCCAAGCTCGACGAGCCGGTCGAGATCATCCGCACGATTCACTCCTTTGACCCGTGCCTCGCCTGCGCCGTGCACTTGTACGATCCGCAGGGACGGCACCTCAACCAGATCTCCTTCGAGTGATGCTATGAGTGCGACTGGAATCGTAGGAAAGACAAAGCTAGGAAACGGCAGTCGCCCGGCGGAGTATCGCCGGGTGTATGTATGGGAATTGCCGGTACGCGCGTACCACTGGATTAACGCGATTGCGCTGGTGCTGCTCTGCATCACCGGCTACCTGATTGGTGCGCCGCTGCGGGTGTTCTATTCGGCGGAAGCCTACCAGCAGTATTGGTTCGGCTGGGTGCGCTTCATCCATTTCGCCTGTGCCTACGTCTACGTCTTCAACTTCCTGGCCCGTCTTTACTGGGGATTTGTAGGCAACAAGTACGCGCGCTGGAATTCCTTCTTCCCGTTGAAGAAGTCGCAGCGCCAGGAGATCGTGGACGTTATCAAGGCTGACGTGTTTGAGACAAAGCTTCATGGGCCGATCTCCACGGGACATAATGCACTGGCCGGGCTCGTCTACTTCTTTACATTCCTGGCATTCGTGGCGCAGTCCATCACCGGCTTTGCTCTCTACTCCAGCATGAGCAATTCGTTCATCCCGAGGATGTTCACCTGGATCGTGCCCATTATGGGCGGCGAGATGAGCGTCCGTTACTGGCATCATCTCTTCCTGTGGTTCTTTGTGGTGTTCATTGTTGTCCATGTGTACCTGGCCTTTTATCACGACTACATCGAAGGCCGTGGAACCATCTCCTCGATCGTGGGTGGATGGAAATTCGATCGTGTGAAACCGACAGACACAGGGACTAAGGACCCAGGGACTAGGGACATAGGGACGGGTGGTACACCAACAGCCTAGTGTTACCTTGTGGTTCAGACTGTCGTGCTGAATGGGTGAGCGAGGTGTTGGTGACGACGGACGCGAAGAAGACTCTGGTGCTGGGGCTCGGCAACGTCATTATGGGCGACGAAGGTGTCGGCGTCCATGTCGTCCGGGCCCTCCAAATGCACTCCCTCGCTGCAAATGTGGAGTGCCTGGATGGCGGCACGGGCGGATTCGTCCTCCTGGAGCCTCTGCAAAACGCCGGTCACATCATCCTGATCGACGCCACCGACGACGAAAACCCTCCAGGTACCGTCACGCGCACTACGCCGCGCTTCTCCGCCGACTATCCCCCGACGCTCACTGCCCATGACATCGGCGTGAAGGACCTGCTCGACGCCTTTTATATGGAAAGCGGCGAACGCGAAGTGATCCTCTACGCCATCACCATCAACCCCCGGCAATCGATCTCGATGGACCTGTCTCCAGCGCTCGCAAAGGCGGCAGACGAAGCTGTGCGGCGCATTCTCGAAGAGCTGAACGCTCCGTCGGCATAAGGCCCGACGTCACTCAGTCAATCCCATTCTGCATCAGCGCGAAGCTAACTCGTTATGCACCCGTGCACTTGCATAGGCACGGTCTCACCGCTTAGATTTCAAACGTTACACAAAACGGAGATTTCCTCCAGAGTTGCACCAGAGAAAGGAACTCCATGGACCGCCGTAGCTTTTTGGCTGCCGCATCTGCAACCGCAATCTCAACCGGACTTCATTCCCTTCCCTCCCTCGCCGCGCCCGACACTGCAAAGCTGCCGCCGATGGCTCTAGGTCTTCTCATCAGTCCTCACGACGATCCCGAGGGCACCATCAAGCGCGTCCACGACATGGGATTCAGTAATTGCTTTCTCTCGCTCGACGGATACATCAATAAGTTCACGTCCGACGCAGCGAAGCAAATCGCGGATCTGCTGGGTAAATATCAACTGGTCGCCACTACGGTTGAAGTCGTCGGGCCAGGACCGCTCGAGTGGAACTTCCTGCAGGGGCCGAACACCATTGGGCTGGTTCCCCCCAAGACCCGCGCTGCCCGCATCGATGCTCTGCGACAAATGTCGGACTTCGCCAGGCAACTCGGGATCAAACAGGTTCAAACCCACTGCGGATTCATTCCTGAGAATCCAACGGACGCGCTTTATCCGCAGGCGGTGGCAGCCATTCGCACGGTAGCCGAACATTGCCACGCCAACGGCCAATACTTCTTGATGGAGACGGGACAAGAAACGCCGACCACCATGTCGCGGGTGATTCGCGATGCAAATCTTCCCAATCTCGCAGTAGGACTGGATACCGCAAACCTGATTCTCTACGGCAAGGCCAACCCCGTTGACGCAGTCGACATCCTCGGCACCCACGTCCGCAGCGTCCACGCAAAAGACGGAAAATGGCCCACAGACCCCAGCAAACTCGGCGAAGAAGTACTCATCGGCAAGGGCCTCGTCGATTTCAAAACCGTCTTCACCAAGCTGCACAAGCTCGGCTACACCGGAGCCATCACCATCGAACGCGAGACCTCCGGCCCCCAGCAAATTAAAGATGTGAAGAACGAGAAGACGTATCTGCAGAAAATAATCGATGGAGTGCTGGCCTGAGACTGAATGATCAGCTCAAACAAATCAGTTTTCGAACGCGAGGACACATGAATCGTCGGGAATTTCTGCAAACCGGATCGGAGGTAGTTTCAGGCATGCTCTTGCTCAATCCACGTGCGGCATTTGGATACGAAGCGAATTCGGCGGTGCGCCACGGACTGCTGGGATGCGGCAACCGCGGCACCGGCGTCGCCACATCGTTTGCAAAGAACACTTCGGCCCGTATCGTTGCCCTCGCCGATCTCTTCGCCGATAATCTCGCTGCCGGTCGCGACCATTTCGACAAGCTGAACGCCAGCCTCAACCAGCCAGCCATCGATAGCAAGCTGCTCTTCCGCGGCCCCCATGCCTTCGAACAACTCGCCGCTTCTCCCGATGTGGATCTCATCCAAATATCGACGCCGCCGTTCTTCCACGTGCAGCACCTCGAAGCCGCGGTAGCATCGGGCAAGCACGTCTACTGCGAAAAACCTGTGGGCATCGACATCATGGAGGCAAAGCACGCTCTCGAAATTGCGAAGCGCGTCAAGCCCAATCAAAGCGTCGATGTGGGCTTCCAGTGCCGCAACGCCCCACCCATCGCCGCACTGGACGAAAAAATTAAAGCCGGCGCAATCGGCAAAATCGTTACCGTCTCCGGCAACTACAACGCTCCCGCCTCCACTGAGAAAAAGCGAGAAGGCGAAGGCCCGGACGAATACCGTTTGCGCAACTGGCTCTGGGATCGCGCGCTCTCCGGCGATATCCTAGTTGAGCAGAACATCCACATTATCGATTTGTGTAACTGGATGCTCGACGCGCATCCGCTGAAGGCCACAGCGACCGGCGGACGTAATGTGCTGACGCACTATGGCGATTGCTGGGATAACTACCAGGTAGACTACACCTATCCCAACTACGTGCACTTCTCTTTCGCATCCACCCAGTTCGGTACAGACAATTTCTTCGACGCCGGTCTCAAGCTCTTCGGCGCCAGGGGATCGGCGACCTGTCCTTACTCCGGCCCCATCGCCATCACCGGCCCCAACGCCTGGGCGTATCAGGACACCACAGCGACCGCACCCGGCTCTGGCAAGTTCGCCGCCAACGGCGCCTTCCTCGACAATCTCCAGTTCGCCGATCGCGAAAAAGAGCGGACCTTCATCGCGAGCATTGTCTCCGGACCCGTACATAACCAGATCGCAGCAGGCGTTGAAACAGCACTTAGCTGCATGCTCGGACGGATGGCCGGCCTGCAGCAGCGTGAAGTGACATGGGAGGAACTCCTCGCCCACGGCGAGAACTACAAGTTAGGTTTCAGCCTGGATCAGTTCGCCTGAGTTAACCGATCGCCTCCAAAGTAATTTGGCGGTGGAACCTGAAATTGCGGGTGTCTCGCCCTCGTTACCGCACCAGCCAAAGAATGGGAACAAGACCGAGAACCGCCAGCCCCACGAGAAACACCAGGCTTTGGATCCCTGTCTTGCGATCAGCAAGACTGTAGGCGTAACAGCCCTTCACCAGATTGTTGCTGGATGCTGCAATCAGGATCGCCGCTGCTGCGACCTTAACCGCGGTAAGCGTGCCAGCCGCCTGCGTCAGGCCCATGATGAAAGGGTCGACATCCGTCACACCCATGAGCGCCGCCAGGGTACACGCTGCGAAGGGGCCAAGTAGGCCCGCGCTGACGTACGCGTGCCGCCATAGATATCAATCCTCCCTCTTCTCAAGACACATCCACTGCGCCGCCGTGATTGTCCGGAGTTTGATTTCTGATCGTCACGAGCGCAGTAGCTCCCGCGGCAGCGGACGCGCCTGCAGCCAGCAAAGCGATCAGGCGAAACGCGTCAACAAATGCGCGGTCGATTGCTTCCCTGCCCTTCGGGTCGTCCGCCGTCGGCAGAAAAGCCATGATGTCTGAATGAATCCCGTCAGCTCTCAGGTGAATCTGAGTACTTCCAGGGAGATGCAGTGTTGTTCTTGGCGATATCGATCACTTGCGCTGTTGTCCAGGTGGCTATCGTTCTGGCCAAACACATGAGAGACCGTCGCGATTACACCGGAGGGGTTGCATGCACTGTTGGCGTTTCTTGTCATTGATGTTCGTCAGCCTTTGGATCTGTTGGGAGATTCCGTCGTCATCCCAAGCGCACAGTGGCTCGCACCCGATAAGGTGCGCGCCAATCCTTCGCTGCTTCCGAAAGAGCGAGATCTGATCGTTCTGCACCTTCCCAGGTGACAAAACGAGGCGCATCATCTTGTATCGCGCGACAACTTCAAACAGGTCGAGGCGATCTTCGTCGCGGTATTCACGGATGCTCAGACACGCGAGCGAAATTGGAACGGAAAAGGACCCTCTCGCTCTGTCGAAGTTCTTTTGTGGCGACTGTCATTGGCGGAATCAAGACGAACTTGCAACGTCCGTTCAAATGCACGACCGATCATGCTTGAGGCCCATTAACCGACCCGCGAGTCGCGAGGATGCAGCTATACTCACGAGCCGCCACTGGGAGCTCGTCGGTTCCGGTGTCCTTTCCATCTCAGCCAGTTCGTCGAGCCAGATGTCTTCAAGGAGCTTTACCCCTTCCGATCCGAGCAGGTCGATGACAGAGCCCACAAACGATCGCAGTTCTCGCTCTGCCACGCTGATCGGCTGCTCGCAGCCCGCAATACATTCCCTTCGTCTTAACCGCATGTTGTCCATTGCTGTTCTCGATTTTTGAGATTTGCGCGCACGCCCAGATCGACAAAACCAGGTGGCACACTTTTTCTTGCTCCGGAATGTACCGAGGCCCGTTGGAGGAGCCGAACGCGGGCCCGATAGAGCCTGGCCTTTGCAGCTGCTACCGAGATGTTCAACGTGTCGGCAACCTCTTTCACCGAGTACCCCTCAGCCACTTGAGCTTCGATCGGCGCACGTAATGGAGATTCAAGGTTGCGAATAGCCCGTAGCACGTGAGCCTTTCTTTCGCGAAGGTCGCACACTTGCTCCGGATTCGAGGATGAATCCTTGAGATCCAGGGTAGAATCTCCATCCCCTTTCTCGAAAGAACAGATCAGCAATGCCTCGGGTCGCGACCGACGCCTGCGCAGGACCATCAGTGCTGAATTGATGGCAATTCGCGTAAGCCACGAGTAAACGCTTGATCTGCCCTCAAAACCATGCCGAGCCAGATATGCGCGCAGAAACGTATCCTGTAGGGCATCTTCAGCGTCCTCCCAATTCTTTGTTATCCGAAGAATAGTCTTGAAGAGCCGGGACGAATACTCCTTTTGGAGTTCATCGAATGCGGTTGTCGAACCCATACTCGAACCAGTCCTTATCTCCCCTTCGCGCGCTGTGATACCTTGCACGATGCTTTGGTTGCGAGATGCTTCCGTTTCGCGATTGATGGTGGCGCCGATACGCGACGTTGGCGATCCTGGTAAATGAGTCGTTCCAGCTCCCACTTGCACACCTCTCTGTTCAGCTTCCAATTCATTGATCGCTATGATTACGCCACAGGACAGGACCGCGCGCCATTGGACATAGGTATGGGCGATACGTTGGTATAAGGCTGCAGGGGTTCGCGTGTTTTTGCGGATTCACGTCCCTGTTTCAAGCGCGGAACAGCGGTGACCCTTCGATCGAGCGCCTTAAAGGTGAAGCGTGCGTCATGAGTTTTCTTACACAGATTTATCCAGTCAAGCCCGGCGTCCCGGGCATCCAACTCGAGAAAGCGATCCATCCGGCAACCCAACTAGAACCGCGCAAGAACTGCGTCGCGACATTCAATAAACAAGACACGAAACGCGGGAACTGTGCGTGAGTAGATGTTGGAGTCAGCGGAGGTCTCTATAGATGATCAGTTCATCCGAATTGCGGTGCGTCGCGGCATTTTCAGATCTGCCTGAGGAGCAGCTTGTGTGGTTTCTCAATAGCGCAGAGGAGGTCTCTCTCCTAGCGGGAGAGGCATTCGTACGACAAGGTGACCCGGCGGACTGGATGATCGTTTTCCTGGAAGGACTTTTTCAATGGCGAGGAGAGTTCGGAGGAGATACTGTCTCACTCCCGGCACATGCCGGTGAAGTCAGTGGGGTATTTCCGTTTTCGAGGATGAAGCGATTCACCGTGGCCGGGCGAGCCTTAACCGATGGGCGTCTGCTCAAGTTTCCGGCATCGCTCCTTCCAGAACTTGTCCGGAGGATGCCTGAATTGACGACAAGACTGGTCGCCACGATGTCGGACAGGATCCGCGAAGGAACCCGAATTGAGCAGCAGCGGGACCGCCTGGTCTCATTGGGCAAGTTAGCAGCGGGGCTTGCGCACGAGTTGAATAACCCTGCGTCTGCTGCCCAACTCGCGAGCGGTGGGATACGCCACGCCTTGACGAAGATTCGCAATGCCAATGCCGAACTCTGGCGGAGGCCGATTCAAGAATCAGATAGAGCCCGAATCGAGGCCCTGGAAGCCTCGCTGTTGCAATCCGCAACACCGTTGGATGGCCTTGCGCTCGGCGATCTGGAAGAGCATCTGGATTCGATCCTAAAGAGTCAGGGATTCGCAAACTCGTGGGAGCTTGCTGGTGCTCTTGCGAGAGGTGGTGTGTCTGCCGACACACTGGTTTCTCTGTTGAGAGACCTTGATGCCGAAACGGCCCGTGCCGCGATTACCCGTGTCGCAGCAGCAGTAGACTTATCGGCTCTTCTCAGCGCGATCGAGAGCGGAACTGCGCGGATATCGGATCTGATCCGGACGGTTAAGGACTATACCCACATGGATCAAGCGCCGGCACAAAACATCGATATTGTACAAAGTCTGGAAACTACGCTCAGCACCCTGGCTCACCTTTTGCAACCTTCGATCAAGGTGCAGCGCACTTATCCGACGGTGCCCCTCCTTGTGAATACGGTGAGCAATGAATTGAATCAGGTCTGGGCAAACCTTATCGAGAACGCCATCGAAGCGATGCACGGTCAAGGAGAACTCCGGCTTCACATTTTCCGTGAAGATCGCAATGCCGTGGTTGAAATCGGCGATAACGGTCCTGGAATTCCTCCTGAGATAGAGCCCCACATCTTCGATCCTTTTTTCACGACGAAGGGCATTGGGGAGGGGACGGGTCTTGGACTCAACACTGTGCGAACGATCGTCAGAAAGCACGGAGGGAGCATCCATGTAAACACACGGCCGGGAGACACTCGCTTTCAAGTATGGCTGCCCTGCGCAGACCCCTCCGAACCCGATCTACCTCTCAATGACTAGCACGCGCTCAGCGGTTTAGCTGGTACCGCAGATACAGGTGGTCTGCGCTTTGCTTGACGCTGAGCAATTGAAACCATGGCGCACACTCCGGCATAAACGCCGTTCCTTGTACGAGCGCAGGCCGCACCGCGTCAGACGTTCGGCCCGCGATTTGCGACGACAAAGTAAGAAAGAGTTCGTCGACGGCTTGCGCTGCTATAAATTCTCCGAAAAGTGAAGGACCGCCTTCATGGAGGAGACTTCGTATTCCATACTGCACGTGGAGCAATCGCAGCATCGCCAGCGGATCGATCGCTCCAGAACTGGAATCCAGAGTGTGTATTTGAACGGAGGGCAATTTCGCAGCGCCAGCCGTGGTGAGTGCATCCTTGCCCGCCGAGGTTGTCATCACCACCGTCCGCGCCTCTGGCATTCGAAAAATTGCCCTATCCAACTCCAGTTTCCCGCTGCCGCTCACGACTACGAGAAGCGGGCGCAGCGGTTTATCCAGAACGTTAATTCTGTATTCGGCGTACAACTGCTTCGCATCGGGGTAAATGGATTCGGCAGTCCAGAGACTTTGCGGTCCTGTCTCGTGGACGGTTCGAGCGCCAACCATAATGGCATCTGCGGAAGCCCGTAGCAGCCCCATGATGAAGCGATCAGCGGGGTCAGAGCCACTTACAACGGAGCCGCTGGCCTGACCTTTTACCTTTTATTGCATAGCTGACAACACCGTCGAGCGTGGAAACGAAGTTTGCAAAGACGAAGGGACGATCAGCAGGTGATGTTCGGAAGTGCAAATCTCCGTCGTACAGATCGCTCAATCCAGCCGAGAGACTTGGGTTCATCTTCTCCTGATCGCGATCAAGGAGCGTTCGTATAGGAGTCATTTGTTTGCGAGCTCTTTCTCAAAAATCAAGCACTATCGTGACGAGCGAAACCTGGCAATCATCGAGGTCTATGTCAACTGCAAGACGATCTTGCCGGGCTTATGCGGCGCACCCGCGAGCATCAGGTGCGCCTCACGCGCCTCTGCTCGAGGAAGTACCGATCCAACGCGCGCCGAAATTGTTCCATTCTCGAATAGCGTGTTCAAGCTTTTCAGGCGTGAGGTGGTGGCCTCGGCATAGAAAAAGACTACCTGTACATCCGGCCTCTGCGGAAGCGGTTCCGACGAGACAAGGGAAACAACCTTGCCTCCCGTCTACAGTGCATCAAGACATCGTTCCACGGTACCCGCGCCCACAGTGTCAAGGATTGAATCCACGGATGGCAGTTCCCTTTCAAAATCTGGCGCGTCCGAGTCGACGATGGTCTCCACCCCAAGACTATGCAGCAATTGCGCATCTTGGACCCCCGCCAACGCAACTACATTCAAGCCCGCATCCAATGCCATCTGCGATGCGTACGCACCTACGTTCCCCGCCGCGCCAAGAATCATGACGGCCTCGCCCCTTTTGACCTGTGCGTACTCGAACAACATCTGCCACGCGGCTACTGCAATTACCGGAGCAGAAGCCGCCTGCGGAAAGTCCAGTCCCTTCGGCTTCGGCGCGATCATTCCCGCCTGCGCTACTGCATACTCTGCCTGCGCTCCGCAGAATTGGGGATTGGTGACTCCATACACCTCATCCCCCGCGCTAACTCCCACCACGTTCGCCCCAATCGCCTCCACCACCCCCGCCAAGTCCGACCCCAGCGTCAACGGGGGTTGCGGACTCACCTTGCTTTTGCCCTCGCGGATCAGCGCGTCCCAAGGGGCGAATCCCGCGGCCCGAACATGGACGAGGATTTCCCTCTCGCCCGCCACGGGCACCGGAACGTCCCGCAGTGCCACCTGTTCGGGGCCGCCAAACCGCTCTATACGCACAGCCTTCATCTCGCCTCCACGTCGAACATCGATGACCGAATCATTGTCTCGCGAAAGGTCTCTCGAAGCTCTCGTTTCCGGGTCTCTTCGGAGACACTTCGAAAAAACGCCTTCCTGAAAAGTTAAGACGGAAACGAGATATCGAGTCCATTGAACAAAGGTATTGGCGATACCAAAGTCCAATGGCGCACTGTCTTGATCTGTTGCAGGGTTTGATACAGGGTACGCGCACAGGAAGCAGGGTGATCAACTTTCGGATAGGAGTGCGATGGGTGAAATGACCGTAAAAGAGAATGAATCGCACACTCAAGAGTCGCCGTCCGTGGAGGGTGAGGTTCTTCCGGAAAATGCGCTGCCCATCGGAGGCGCGCATCAATCCGGAGACGGAGTTAATTTTGTCTTGTTCAGCCGCCACGCGACGCGTGTTCACCTGGAACTCTATCAAAATGCCAACGACTCGAATGCGGCCAGGAGCATTGATTTGGATCCGGCGCGTCACCGGACCGGTGACATCTGGCATGTTTGGGTGCGCGGTATTCCGGCAGGTCAACTTTACGGCTATCGCATCGAGGGACCCTATCAACCGGAACTGGGTCACCGCTTCAATTCAAAGAGGTTGCTTCTGGATCCTTATGCAAAAGCACTTGCTGGCGTTGAGTATTGGGATTTTTCAGCCGCCCGCGGCTACGATTCATCGAGCAGCCTGAGTGATTTGAGTATTTCAACCATCGATAACGCAGGCACGACGCCAAAGTGCATCTTTACCAGCGACGAATTCGATTGGGAGACAGATGCGCCTCCGAATCATTCAGCATCCGATACGGTGATCTATGAGACGCACGTACGCGGATTCACCGTCGATCCCACGTCGGGGGTGGCCCATCCGGGGACTTTCCGCTCTTTGACCGAGAAGATTCCCTATTTGAAAGACCTGGGCGTAACAGCAATCGAGTTGATGCCGGTCACCGAATTCAACGAAAACGAACTGATGCGACTGAACCCGCTAACCAAAAACAAACTCACAAACTATTGGGGGTACAATCCGGTTGCGCTGTTCTCCCCGAAGCAGTCCTACAGCATCGGGGGATCACGCGGCGAGCAGGCATTAGAGTTCCGGGAGATGGTCAAGGCTTTTCATCGCGCCGGGATCGAAGTGATTCTCGATATTGTTCTGAACCACACAGCTGAAGGGGATGAACTGGGGCCGACGTTTTGTCTGCGCGGGATTGAGAACTCGATTTTCTACACGTTGGAAGAGGACGGCCGACGATACTACAAAGACTTTACCGGCGTTGGTAATACGCTCAACGCGAATCATCCCGTGGTGAGGCAGTTTGTCATGCTGGTTCTCCGGTATTGGGCCATGCAAATGCACGTAGATGGATTTCGCTTCGACCTAGCTTCTGTCCTGGGCCGGGATGAGAATGGAAAGATCCTCCGCAACGCTCCCCTTCTCGAAAGCATTGCCGAGGATCCCATCCTGCGCGACATAAAGATTATTGCGGAAGCCTGGGATGCGGGCGGCGCGTATCAAGTAGGGTGTTTCTCCACGCAACGCTGGGCAGAATGGAATGGCCGCTTTCGTGACGATGTACGCCGCTTCTGGATCGGCGACGTGGGCATGATGGGGCAGTTTGCCAATCGCATCTGTGGAAGCTCAGATCTATATCAGAAATCTGGTAAGGGCCCTCGAGCCAGCTTGAACTTTATAACTTCCCATGACGGATTCACCCTCAATGATCTGGTCAGCTATAAGCAGAAGCATAATGACGAGAATGGCGAGAACAGCCGTGATGGAAGCGATGCCAATTACAGCGAGAATTGCGGAATGGAAGGAGCAACCGATGATCCCGCTGTCGACGCGGTGCGTAACCGCTTAATCAAATCGTTTCTCTTGACGCTTTTTGTCTCTCGAGGGATTCCGATGTTGCTGGGGGGCGATGAGTTTCGTCGCAGCCAGCGCGGAAATAACAACGCGTACTGCCAGGACAATGAGGTGAGCTGGTTTGACTGGAGCCTGGTGGAGAAACATAAAGACATCCTGCACTTCACGCGCGGAATGATCGCCTTTCGCCGAGCGCATCCTGTTTTGCGAAAAGAAGTTTTCTACACCGATGCTGACCTTAAATGGTTCGCGCCAAGTGGTGGAACGCCTAACTGGACGGACGAGTGGCAGAAATCGTTTGCGTGTCTCATTTTAGGTCAGACGGAGCCCGATTTGTTCCTGATGTTTAACGCCGACAACGGACCGGTTGATTTTTTCATTCCTTCGTTGACGTTGAATAGGGCATGGCGTTTAGCGGTGGATACCGCGCAGATCGCCCCTTACGATCTCTATGACGCCGGGAAAGAGCCTCTTTTGCGGGAGCAAAGAACCTTTCGAGTTGAAGCCCGATCGAGTGCGATTCTTTTGGCCGATGAACGAGAGGTGCCAGTTGAGTATTAGTTCCGCCGCTGGAAAACCTGCTGATGCTTCTATCCTGGTGAACGTCCCAAAGCTCATCACCGCTTACTACGAGTTGCGTCCAGATCCGAGTGACCTGGAACAGCGTGTCGTGTTTGGAACGTCAGGCCATCGTGGGTCTGCTGCAAACGTGACATTTAACGAGTGGCATATCCTGGCGATTACTCAGGCGATTTGCGACTACCGGAAGCTCCACAACATTGATGGGCCCCTCTTCCTCGGTATGGATACTCACGCGCTATCTGAGCCTGCATACGCAAGCGCACTGGAAGTGCTTGCGGCAAACAGCGTCGACGTGATGCTCTCGGAAGGCACCCCATACACCCCAACTCCGGCCGTCTCCCATTCGATTTTGCGATACAACCGCAGTAAGAAGTCAGGGTTAGCCGATGGCATAGTGATCACGCCGTCTCACAATCCTCCGGACGATGGCGGATTTAAATACGATCCACCTCAAGGAGGACCGGCCGAGTCGAACGTAACTTCCTGGATCGAATCGAAAGCCAATGAGTTTTTACGATCGGCGCTCGATGGTGTGAAGAAAGTCTCCCTCGAAAAAGCTCTTCAAGCCTCCACCACGCACAAGTACAACTTTTTGAGCGCGTACGTCGAAGATCTCGACAGCGTCGTGGATATGACCGTCATCCGCGCGGCGAAGATCAGGCTTGGGGTCGACCCCCTCGGCGGGGCAGGCATCGACTATTGGCCTCGAATTGCTGAGAGGTATGGCCTGGACCTCACGATCGTGAATGAATCCGTTGATCCCACGTTTCGCTTCATGACTGTGGATTGGGATGGGAAGATTCGCACGGATCCCTCGTCGCCGTATGCCATGCAGAGGCTGATCGGTCTGAAAGACAAGTTCGACCTCGCGTTTGCTGCGGATGCGGATCATGACCGTCACGGTATCGTCACCAAGGGGAGCGGGTTGTTGCCGCCAAATCACTACCTTTCAGTCTGTGCGCAGTATCTAGTCTCAGATCGAAAAGGCTGGCCCGAGAACGTGGCCGTTGGGAAAACCGTAGTTAGCAGCAGCATGATTGACCGAGTCAGCGCGCGCCTGCATCGCCCCCTCTACGAAGTGCCAGTGGGCTTCAAATGGTTCGTCGAAGGCTTGCTCGCTGGCCGTTTGGGGTTCGCAGGTGAGGAAAGCGCTGGCTCTTCTTTTCTTAGGAAGGACGGCAGCGTCTGGACCACGGACAAGGATGGAATCATTCCTTGTCTGCTCTCGGCAGAGATTACCGCGCGCATGGGAAAAGATCCAGGCGAAGTTTATCGCGAGCTCACGCGTGAACTAGGGGATCCGGTCTACGAGCGTATCGACGCTCCAGCCACGCCCGAACAGAAAGCCATACTTGGGAAGTTATCGCACGACGATATTCACGCAACTGAACTTGCCGGCGAGAAGATTGAGCAGATTCTCACCGTCGCTCCCGGAGACGGGAAGGCCATTGGTGGAATCAAAGTGATCGTCAAGGATGGATGGTTTGCGGCACGACCATCGGGCACGGAAGAAATCTACAAGATTTATGCAGAGAGCTTTCTCGGGCAGGACCATCTTCGCAAGATCCAGTTGGAAGCGCAGTCGATAGTTTCGGAATCGCTGGCACCGAACACTCGGACAACTTAACAAGCAGTGAGAAGGAGTTGCTTATGAGCACCCCAACCTACGTTGATCGCTCCTCCAATGCAAGCATCTCTGATGCGCTGACCGACCTGGCTTTGGATATGAGGTGGTCGTTTAATCACGCGGCGGATCGGCTTTGGGAGCAGCTTGACCCTGAACTCTGGGAACTAACGCACAATCCCTGGGTCGTGCTGCAAACCGTATCTCAGGAAAAACTGCAAAGTGTTACGGCCAACCCAGACTTTGAAAAATTACTGATTCAGCTCCAGGAAGAGAGAACGCAGGATGAAAAGTCGGACGGGTGGTTTCAAAAGGCGCATCCGAATTCGGGCGTGTCAACAATAGCGTATTTCTCGATGGAGTTCATGCTAAGCCAGGCGTTGCCGATCTATTCGGGCGGGTTGGGAAACGTAGCCGGCGATCAACTCAAGGCAGCGAGTAACCTGTGCGTTCCTGTAATCGGAGTCAGCCTTCTCTACCAGCAGGGCTATTTTCGCCAGGAAATTGATATGCAGGGCACACAGGAGGCCTTGTACCCATTTAACGATCCCGGCCAGTTGCCTATCCGGCCCGTACGGAAGCCGAATGGCGAATGGCTGCGGCTCGTCCTTCCTTTGCCGGGGTTTGAATTGTGGATTCGAGCTTGGCAGGTGCAGGTAGGCAGGGCAAGGTTGTATTTGCTGGATACCAACGTTCCTTCAAACCCTCCTGAGTACCGCGCCATTACAACCGAGTTGTACGGTGGCGGTCCGGAGTTGCGATTGAGACAGGAGTTGGTGCTTGGCGTCGGAGGCTGGCGACTTCTCCGCGCATTGGGCTTGCATCCTGAAGTTTGCCATCTCAATGAAGGCCATGCCGCGTTCGCGCTGCTCGAACGCGCAGGTTCCTACATGGAAGATAGCGGTCAGACCTTTGATGTCGCGCTTGCTGTCACGCGCGCTGGCAACCTCTTTACAACCCATACCCCGGTGGAAGCAGGTTTTGACCGCTTCACGACTGGCATGATGGAGCGATATCTCAAGAAGTATGCGGAAGAGAAGCTCTCGATTTCATTCGAGAGGCTTCTGGCATTGGGTCGCCAGGATCCACAAGATTCATCTGAGTCGTTCAATATGGCGTATCTCGCAATCCGAGGCAGCTACGCCATCAACGGCGTCAGTAAGCTACATGGTCAAGTCAGCCGTCGAATCTTTCAGAGACTGTTTCCAAGATGGCCGGAAGAAGAAGTGCCAGTAACGCATGTGACCAACGGGGTTCACATGCCCACGTGGGACTCCGCGGAAGCAGACCGCGTTTGGACACTGGCGTGCGGCAAAAACCGTTGGCGTGGCGCGCTGGCAAACATGCTGCAGGATGTCAGCGCCGTAACTGACTCCGACCTTTGGCAACTCCGCGCCGAAAGCCGACGAATTCTCGTTCATTACGTTCGCAGACTCTACACCCGTCAATCAGCCGCTCGCGGGGCATCGAAGGAAGATCTGGCACGGGCAGCCCAAATACTCGACGCCAATGTTTTGACCCTGGGATTTGCTCGTCGGTTTGCGACCTACAAACGCCCGAACCTCCTTCTTCATGATCCGGCGCGTCTGCTGAACATCCTGATGAATCGAGAGCATCCCGTCCAACTGGTACTTGCGGGAAAGGCGCACCCACAGGATGTCGAGGGACAAGACATGATCAAGCAGTGGATTGGATTTGCCCAGCGCCCTGAAGCTCGATCCCGGGTGGTCTTTCTCGCCGACTACGACATGCTCATGGCGGAACACCTGGTCCAGGGAGTGGACGTCTGGGTGAACACTCCGCGACGCCCTTGGGAAGCGAGCGGTACAAGCGGGATGAAAGTGCTGGTGAACGGCGGGCTGAATCTCTCGGAACTTGATGGTTGGTGGGCCGAGGCATATTCGCCAGAGGTGGGCTGGGCTATCGGCGATGGGCGCGAACACGGAGATGATCCTTCCTGGGACTCGACCGAAGCCGAAAGCCTTTATGCGGTGCTTGAGAAAGAGGTTGTGCCAGAGTTTTATTCGCGGGATGAACGCGGAATTTCGCGCCGTTGGGTCGATCGTATGCGTGCAAGTATGGCTCGGTTGACTCCGAGTTTCTCAGCAAATCGCGCGGTGCGGCAATATACCGATGATTGCTACATCTCGACGGCTGATGCTTTTCGCCGGCGTGCCGAGAAGCGAGGCTCACTGGGCGTCGATTTGGTCGCTTGGGAAGCAGACTTGGCGAAGTATTGGCCCTCGCTTCGATTCGGATCGGCGACCGTTCAGCAAACGGACGGACAATCGCTTTTCCAGGTGCAGGTCTTTTTAGGTGATATGAACTCCGATGCGATAAGCGTCGAACTCTACGCGAACACAGAGAACGACGCTGGCCCAGTCATCGAAAAGATGAGTCGTGACGAACGAGCTGGCGAGGAAACGGGCTTTACATATACGGCTCTTGTTCCCGCAACTCGCCCGGTTGGGGACTATACACCGCGCATTGTTCCGCAGCACGAGGCGGCGTTGGTCCCGTTGGAGGCGCCCTTTATTCTGTGGCACGACGCGCCCTCCTGGCGATGATTCAAAACCATTTAAGAATTTGAAAGCGAGGTAGTCAGATGCGGAATGAACATGCAGAAATGGATAAGCAACAATCGGTGGAGCTCATCCCTGATTTTTCATATGAAGATCGGCATGAGTTCGTAACAACCTTGGCATACAGGCTCTGGAAAAAAAGAGGGAGCCCTCAAGGTTCACCGGAAGTCGACTGGATTGCGGCGGAACAAGCTCTGTACTCGTCGTTGGTAGCATCGGGGTTGATTACCCCATCTGCGAATGACATGCAGCACCTCGAAGAAATACTTTACAGGTAAAATCAGATTCTTCCGGCAAGCAGACGAAGCCACTGTGGCACGCTGAACTTTGGGCCGGCCTCACAGGCACTGCCGATCGCGGTTGTAAAGGGGCGTCCCTCGATGGAACAGCTGGGCGAATGTGAGTGATCTATTTACCTAAGACGCTTTCCCGAGGCCTTCCTTGCTGTGGCGCTTTCTGGTTCTTGCGGTCTTGGCAGCAGCCTCAAACCGATGCGGATTCCGGTGTTTGCCGAGTTCATGCCAATTGGTCGCGGAAAGGCTCACGCCGTAATACTTCGCGGCCTTTTCAATGTTGGCAAATGCTAAAGCCCGATCTTCGTCTGATACGTCCAGCACTTGATCGAATCGGGCAACGGCATTCCGCACGTGCCGAGCGTCGGTCATCGGCTCTTTGTGCTGCTTGGGAAACGCAAACACTGTCTCAGGAAGCTTGCCTCGTGTAATCTGATGAACGGCTTCCTCGAACGGCTCCCAAGTTGCTTCCAAAGTTGACATGCTGCCTCCACCTAGAAACTGTTTGCTCTCCACTTCATCTAACTCACGTGTTTCTTCGCAATTGCTTCTATCTCCGGCTCGCTGAGTGCAGAGAGATCCACGATCTCTGTTGCAATCACCCGCCGATAAAGCGCCGCATGATGCTTCTTCAAGTATTCCGCCAGAAATTCCAAAGCACTGCTCTTTCCCGTGCCGTGGCCGACCAGGACGATTTCCTCGGAAGGTAGAAGATCTTTCGCGAGCTCTTCATAGAACGAAGGCTCCTCCGGAACCCGCTGGCCTTGATAGTGCGTTTCCTTGCGGTGGATCAAGTGGCGATGAAATCCATGCGGATCATACGGCCTCGCAGCATCTTCGCTTTGAGCCTGGTTGTGATCGATCTCCCGGTAGACTCGTGCAAGATGGTGGTTGATGATAACAATGCTGCGTATCGGTTGCACTGGCTTGTTTGGAGCAGCGCTAAGATCGGCTTCGCGCAGGAACCTGCGAAGGCGCGATACTTCTCCCTCTTCAAGGCTATGTGTACTCGGACGTTTGAAGAATGCACGTTGCGATCCGACTATAAACGCAAACTCGGTGCCCCCGTGCGGTTCGATCTCACCCACCTTCCCGATCAGTTCAACGACATCACTCCAGTGAACGTTACGTGGAAGGCTGCCGGCTAGGAGACTTTCCAGAAGCAACTCATGTTTGTGATCGAGATGCGTGTTCATTCTTCTCCTTCTTTTGATCGGATCACACCACAAGGAGCGTCACCCCACAATTAGACGTTGGTATCGCCAATACCTTCGGATCGGTGAATTGCAACATCGATACCAACGTCCGATTGCGCTCGACTTCGCCTTCATGCATTTTTAAGTTGTGCTTTTCAGCGATACAGTCGTCTATGCGAAGCGAATCACGATGGGCACAAAACAACTGTGAATACAGGAGGAGACGAACGATGAGTAACACGCCAAAACGGGACGAAAGCTCGGTCGTTGCAGTTTTCAGCAAACACTCCGCAGCGGAGAATGCCATCAAGCAACTGAAGGATGGCGGTTTTGACATCAAGAAGCTGGCCGTGATCGGCCGCGACTATCAATCAGAGGAGGATGTCGTCGGCTTCTATAACACAGGCGATCGGATGAAATACTGGGGCAAATGGGGTGCATTTTGGGGCGGGCTCTGGGGCCTGCTTCTTGGTGCGGCGTTCTTAATTGTTCCCGGAGTTGGGCCGGTTGTTGCCGCCGGTTCGATTGTCGCTTCTATCATCTCGACGCTGGAAGGAGCAGTCGTGGTGGGGGGGCTTAGTGCTCTGGGTGCAGGCCTCTATAGTCTGGGTATCCCTAAAAACAGCGTCGTCACGTACGAGATGTCGATCAAAGCCGGCAAGTTCGTTCTTGTCGCGCACGGAACCGCCATGGAAGTAGCGAAGGCGCGCAACATCTTGAAGACGTCAGGAGCGGAGAATATCGAAAACTACGACTCCTCGGCCGAAGTGGTGCAGGTGGCGTGAGCCGGTGGACATCTAGGAAGGCGGGGGCTTCGCTGCGTGGACATCGACTAATCGCGTCGCGGTGGCAGCTGCCTGCCTTCTTATGCGCATCATCGACGTTGACGACGCAGGAGCGAAGTTTGGTGGCTTAACGAAGAGGTTAATGAGATCGCAAGAATTTGGCGTGAGCGCACGATATCGTGACCTCTTCCGAGGAGAAGTGAACATGGCCAAAACGACGGAAATCGCTCCAAACATCTATCGCATCTCGGTATACGCTCAACGCGGAGATCTGCAATTCAATCATTTTTTGGTGAAGGACGAGGAGCCTCTCCTGTTCCACACCGGGCTGCGCGGAATGCACGCGGAGATCCGTGAAGCAGTTTCTAGGCTCATTAAAGTTTCAGATTTGCGGCACATCAGTTTTAGCCATTTCGAGTCCGATGAGTGTGGGGCTCTGAACGAGTGGCTCATCGCAGCGCCTAAGGCCGATGTGATTTGCGGTCAAGTTAGTGCGATGGTTTGCGTCAATGACTTTATAGGCCGCGAAACGCGCCCGGTTGCTGATGGCGAATCGTTCTCGACGGGTAAGCTCCACTTCCGTTATTGCCGGACGCCCCATCTGCCCCACGGCTTCGACTCGGGCATGCTTTTTGAAGAAACGGAGAAGACGCTGCTCTGTTCGGATCTATTTCACCAGACGGGTGACAATGAACCGATTACCTTCTGCGATATCGTCGGCCGTTCGCGTGATGCGATGAAAGCCTACCAAGCGGGCATCCTGGCGGAATACGTTCCCTACACACCCACCACCGCACACAACCTCAACAGGCTTGCCGATCTGAATCCGAAGACACTCGCGATCATGCACGGATCAAGTTTTTCGGGCGCTTGCGCCCGCGCACTTAGCGACCTGGACGCCGTGTATCGAGAAGTCTTCGGGCAGGAGCCGGGAGCATAATTATCGGAGAGTTTGGCTTTGGCGGACGCGCAGGAGAAAGAATCTCCACTATGGATGTGGAACGAAACGCGAGTGATTCGCCTCAAGGACTGAAGAGCAAGGAGGCCGAAAGCGGCTTGCGCGACTCGGTCAATCGCCTTGCAGACGCCCCGTCGAATGGGATCCGCCTGGCCAGCGAACGCTGCTACCTATTCGGTGCCACGAATGAACTCGTCTCGCCTTGCTGACCCGGTGGACCGAGCCTCTCCGGACACAATCTTTATGAATTCTTTACGCGCTTGCCGTCCGGCAGATCCGATTCCGATGAATTTCACCACAGGCAATACTGTTGACGTATTCCAGTTCCAGGCTCAAATCCGTGTTTTCCCCAGCTTCCCGGGCCCTTTTTTGAAAACAGTACGATCCTGGCAACGTTTCCCTTCCGCACAAACTCGAAGCACGCGCACTGATTGAGCCAGAGCCGATAGCCTGATGCAATTGGACCTTGGTATTGGAAATACCTTGGTATCAGTGGGCCGAACCGTCATCGTGGGGCAGGGCGGTCGCCGTCGGGGAACAGTATCGACCGCTGGAGCGAGCTGGGAGCATGACCCCTGGAACACATGACGCAAAACAGAGTAGCGAAGCACCGAATCTACGGGACCTGATCGAAATGATTCCCGGGTTGGTTATATGTGCACTACCTGATGGCTCCGCCGAGTTTGCAAACCGTGCCTGGCAGGAATATGCGGGCTACTCATCAGGGCAACTGACCGGTTGGGCCTGGCAAACGGTGATCCACCCAGACGACCTGGCGAAGTTTAATAGCGAATGGAGCTCATCTCCTTCGACTGAAAGGCCGTTCGAGACCGAAGCGCGTATACGGCGCGCCGACGGACACTATCGCTGGTTTTCGATTCGAAAGGGTCCCGCCGTTTCGGAAACCCGAAGCAGCAAGGCATCCTTGCGTATTTTGATCGCTTTCCAAGATATCAACGATCGAAAAGAGGCCCAGGTCAAGCTACGACTTAGCGAAGCCCTTCAGCAGGCGTTTTGCGATAACAGTCCGAATTTAATTTGGCTAGAAGATCGGCAAGGCCGGTATCTCTACGCTAACAAAGAGTTCCAAAGCGCGCTCTGCGTCACCGAAGAACCAGTCAAAGGGAAGACGGACGAAGAACTGTTTTCGGTCAAACAGGCTGCAGCTTTTCAAGCAAAGAATCTGCAAGTGCTTGAGACAGGCACTCGGGTGAGATTTGAGGACGTCTTTTTTCGAGAAGACGGGCAACATGCGCTAATTGTTCAGAAGATCCCGCTGTTCGACGCGGACGGTGTGGTCTACGCCATCGGTTCTGTCGCGACTGATATCACGGAACGTCAACAAGAGGAGTCGGCGCGCCGCTACAGTGAAGAAAAGCATCGCCTTGTCGTCGAAACGGCCAACGACGCCATTATCAGCATGGACGACACCGGCACAATTCAGTTTGCCAACCCGGCATCCAAGAGAATCTTCGGTTATGACCCCGCCGAGTTGATCGGGAAGCCACTGACGGTTCTCATGCCCAAATTCATGCGCGAGCTTCACGAGAATGGATTCAGGCGCTACCTGGATACGGGCCAGAGGCACATCAACTGGCAGGGGACCGAACTGACCGCGCTGCGCGAGAATGGCCAGGAGTTCCCCGTGGAGATTTCGTTTGGGGAACTAACCAGAGATGGGCATACGATTTTCACCGGATTCATCCGCGATATCAGTAAAAGAAAGCAGGCCGAGGACAAGCTTCGTGAGAGCGAGCGTACCTTGCGTGAGTTAACTGAGACCATACCGCAGATGCTCTGGAGTGCCGAGGAGGACGGCACACTGAACTATTGCAACCAGCGCACTTTCGACTACACGGGACTATCTGCCGAAGAAGTGCAAGGCTCTGGCTGGCTGACAGCAGTTCATCCGGACGACGTGGAAGAGGCAGCTCATGCATGGTTGGGCTCGGTTGAAAGCGGCGAAGCATTTCAGTGCGAGTTTCGCTTTCGGCGGGCACCAGACGGTTACCGCTGGTGTATATCCAACGCCGTACCATTGCGCAATCTCGAAGGGAAGGTCATCAGATGGTTCGGAACTATCGTTGATCTGCACGACTGGAGAGAGGCGCAAGAAGCACTGCATGCGATTCAGACCCGTCAGGTTGCGGTTCGCGCAGATGTGAGTCTTGCTTTTGGACAGAAAGAGAGTCTTGCGGCGATCCTGCATGAGTGTGCGGAATCCCTGGTGCGGCATCTCGATGCAGCGTTTGCGAGAATTTGGACGCTGAGCCCTGACGGAAGGATGCTGGAGTTGAGGGCCAGTGCAGGGCTTTACACGCATCTCAATGGAGCTCACTCACGGATACCGATTGGCCAACTCAAAATTGGAGCAATCGCACGAGAACAGAAACTCGTTCTCACCAACGACATCATTAATGATCCACGAATCAGCGACAAGGCGTGGGCAGCAAATGAGGGGATGTCGAGTTTTGCAGGATACCCGCTGTTGGCCGGAACGCGAACCCTTGGTGTCATGGCAATGTTCTCTCGAAAGCCGCTTGCACCGGGAACACCAGAAGCACTGGCGTCCACTGCGGACTTGATCGCACAAGGCATTGAACGAAAGCGTGCTGAAGATGAGCTTCGTCTGAGCGAGCGTAATCTGCAGATGACACAAGCGGAGCTCGCGCGGGTTTCCAGGCTCACAACTATGGGTGAACTGGCAGCCTCGATCGCCCACGAGGTGAATCAGCCCTTGACTGCAGTAGTCAATAACGGCAGCGCGTGTTTACGATTGCTCGCCAATCGCAATCTAGAACCTGATGTCCTGCGTCAGGCTCTTGAAGGAATCATTGCCGACGGCACTCGCGCCAGTGCCGTTTTGGCTCGAATCCGCGCATTCATAAAGAAAGAAGCGGCTGAAAAGAGCGAATTGAATGTAAGCGAAGTGATTCAGGAGGTACTGATCCTGGCTGGTCGTGAGCTTTATGAGAATCAAGTCTTGCTCGAAAACCAACTGACAAACGATCTGCCACCTGTCTTAGCTGATCGTGTTCAGATGCAGCGGGTTATGCTGAATTTGATCATGAACGGCATCGAGGCCATGGCTGCGGTGACAGATCGACCTCGTTTGCTCGGGGTGCATTCCAGGACCGACCAATCTGGTGACGTGCTCGTTGCAGTAAGCGACTCTGGCACTGGCTTTGGTACTGAGGTAGAACGCGTTTTCACTCCCTTCTTTACAACCAAAGCGAATGGCTTGGGAATGGGCTTGTCGATCAGCCGTTCTCTCGTTGAAGGTCATGGTGGTCGACTCTGGGCCACACACAACTCTCCTCACGGCGCCGTGTTTTCCTTCACACTCCCAACGACCGGCGGGAATCTCTCATGACTGGTACGCCGATAGTCTTTGTCGTCGATGATGATCCATCGGTACGTTCCTCGCTGAAGTTCCTCTTGAGCACCGTTGGTTTACAAGTAGAGAGCTTTGATTCGGCGGATGCCTTTCTGCGCAAGACGCTGCCAGATGCGCCAAGTTGCCTTGTGCTTGATGTCAGACTGCCTGGATTGAGCGGACTCGATTTTCAGCGCGAACTTACCGCAAGAAACGTCACGATTCCCATCATCTTTCTCACCGGCCATGGGGACATTCCAATGAGTGTTCGCGCCATGAAGGCCGGGGCCATCGAATTCCTCACCAAGCCGTTCCGCGATCAAGACCTGTTGGATGCTGTTCGCATCGCACTGGAGCGGGATCACGCCAGACGTGAAGCAGGAAAAGAGGTAGCGGCCCTCAAACAGCGCTTCGACTCGCTAACTTCGCGCGAACAGGAGGTGATCTCTCTCGTCGTGTCGGGCATGCTCAACAAACAGATCGCGGACCAGCTTGGAACTGCGGAAAGTACCGTGAAAGTCCAGCGCAGCCGTGCTATGGAGAAGATGCACGCGGAGTCCCTTGCCGATCTCGTCAGAATGATTGAGAAGCTCAAAGTCCCCTTGGGAAGAAACCAGTAAGCCAAGGTTTATTCGCGTACACCTTTTTCAGAAGCCGGGGATCCCAAGATCCAATAGCTTCTTTCTCCGTTCGGCAATAAGGTATGTTGAGTATGGAGTTAGAAGTGGCAAAAGCTCTAATCTCGATAGTCGACGATGATGAGTCCATCCGGAGGACTACGACATTTCTCATCGAATCTTTCGGCTTTCGATCAGCGGCCTTTGAATCAGCCGAGGATTTGCTGAAGTCGGTCCGACTGCACGAGACTTCATGTCTCATCGTTGACGTGCAAATGCCGGGCATGAGCGGACTACAACTTCAAAGCCGGCTCGCTGCCGAAGGTATCGGCATTCCCATCATTTTTGTCACCGCCTACGACAACAAGACTTTCCGTCACCAGGCAAAACAAGCCGGTGCGGTCGCATTCCTGGGAAAGCCATTTAACGACGAGGAGCTACTTGAGGGCATTCGTTTGGCTTTGCGGGGAACATCAGAGGCGACAAGAGATCTAATCGCCGTGGTCGACGACGATGAGCCCATCCGCAGGACTACCACACTCCTAATAGAATCGTTTGGCTTCCGGGCGATTGCATTCGAATCTGCCGAAAGCTTCCTCCAGTCAGGCCAGCGGCATAATACATCGTGTCTCATCCTTGACGTACGGCTGCCGCAGATGAATGGATTGCAGCTTCAAAGAGAGCTCGCTGCGGCTGATTGCAACATTCCTATCGTTTTTATCACTGCATATGACGACAAAGAATCGCGTGGTCGCGCGATGCAAGCGGGCGCTGTTGCATTCTTAGAAAAGCCTTTTATCGATGAGCAACTACTCCAAATCCTTCGCGCAGCCTTAGGGCACGACAAAGGCGGCTCGACATCTATGTGACTCAACGAAGGCGTCGTCAGGATAGCCATTCGATGCCGGAGAGCTGCTTGAGAAAGTCCACGCTGCTCTAACGATTAGCCAAAGTGGTACGCGGAGCTTCCCAGGTTTTCCCGCGTGGAGGTGAACTGTGTCTAATTTGAATTTGATTGACCAGACGTGTGGTGAACGTAGATCTGAACAGATCGTTGGCATCAGCCCTTCTCTGAAATCCGCCCTCGCGGAAGTGGAGCGAGTGGCACCGACGGATGCCAGCGTGTTGTTGCTTGGAGAGACAGGTACCGGAAAGGAACTAGTCGCTCGCTCCATACACAATCTCAGCTCACGCAGCGAGCACCCATTTGTGAAATTGGATTGCGCGGCAATTCCCTTCGACTTATTGGACAGCGAACTCTTTGGGCATGAAAAGGGCGCCTTCCCCTGGGCTGTGGCGCACAGAATAGGCCGTTTCGAAATGGCTGACGGCGGATCACTGTTCCTTGATGAAATCGGCGATCTCCCCCCGGCGCTGCAGCCTAAACTGCTGAGGATCCTGCAGGAGCAGGAATTCGAGCGCCCGGGAAGCAGCCAGACGCATCGCGTGAATGTCCGCCTGATTGCTGCGACGCATCGAGATCTAATGGGCATGATCAGTCAGGGAGACTTCCGCAGCGATCTCTACTATCGACTGAACGGATTTCCAATCAAGCTCCCACCGTTGCGCGATCGCCGCGAAGACATACCATTGTTGGTCTCGCACTTCGTGGAGATGTTTTCACGACGCATCGGAAAGCAAATTCACGACATACCGGCAGAGACGTTGAGTGCGTTCACTGGACATTCCTGGCCCGGCAACGTGCGAGAGCTTCAGAATTTGATCGAACGCGCGCTAATCCTGTCGAACGACGGGGTTCTTCCGAACCTCTTATCCGCAATGGGCAGCAAGTCGACGAGGGTGACTGCACTTCAGGGCGCATCCAATGGTTCTGGAAATGCCGTGATCGACTCCAATACCGAAGCACTTCCGAGTCCCCTACTTGTATCGGTTGATCGTTCAGATGCGGCCGGGCATTTACGTAAAGATAAGCTCGTATTTTCAGACACATCACTTGATCTCCCCATCGTGTTCGTTGTCGATGATGACCTCCCCGCGCGTGAATCGATGAAACAGATAATTGGCCGCGAAGGATGGCTGCCAGAGACATTCGACCTCGCTCAAGAGTTCTTTGACCGGCCTCGGCCACATGTTCCAAACTGCCTTGTGGTGAATATTTCTCCTCGAGACCTCAGTGGTCTTGAACTGCAAAAGCGGATCGTCGTTGAACGCACCGAAATGCCGATTATATTCATCGCTGATCATGGAGATGTACCTACGTCGGTTCAAGCCATGAAGGCCGGAGCCGTGGAATTCTTGATAAAGCCATTCACGGATGACGCTCTTTTCGATGCAATCCGGGAGGCCCTCAAACGGAGCTCTATCGCGCTTGGCCGCGAAGCTGAAATGCGATCGGTCCGCGACTCTTATGCGTCTCTCAGCCACCGTGAACGGCAAGTCATGGCATTGGTGCTGTCTGGGCTCTTGAACAAACAGATCGGCTCAGAACTCGGAATCAGTGAAATTACAGTAAAGGCTCATCGAGGCCGGGTGATGCAAAAGATGGGAGCCAAGTCTGTCGTGGACTTGGTAAGAATGGCCACAAGGCTGCGATCAGAGCGCACACTTGCCGGGGCAGGTCAGCTCAGGTCACCGTCACCTTCTCCAATCTCCGGCTCGCCCGATCGCAGGATGAGCGGGCCAACTTCTTCGAGCGGACCTACGCTCAAGGCGGCAAGCGGAAGATCATAACCGTCCTTGCCACCGGGCGCCCCGTCGTTTGCTGATCCACGACGTGCCTGGCGTATTCGTTCGCCTGCTCGGCCTGTTTCCAATCGTATAACCCGTCTTCGCTTTCGACAGATCTTCCGCGAGGTTATACGACTTTCACCATTCGTCGGACTGCTCATACCAAGGTATTGGCGACACCATCGTCCAATAGATTCGCCTCCTCACTTCTGGCTTAATGACAACGACGAGCAAGGTCTCGGCGCAATCCGAGACGTTGACTCAGGCTGTTCTTTGAACAGCTGCAATGACTTTCAACAAGTGAAAAGGAGATTTATCTCATGTCTTCAACTTCGAGAATCGCTATTTCCAGTATCGCGACTGAGGACTTTAGCACCTGGAACATTGATCCGGCCCACTCAGCGGCCGAGTTCAAGGTGAGACACATGATGATCTCAAACGTGAAGGGCAAGTTCTCGGGGCTCTCCGGGGTGCTGAAGCTGGACGAAACCGACAACGCACATTCCACCGTTGAGGTGTCGATCCCTACGGCAAGCGTAAGAACCGTCGACGAGAAGCTCGACGCTCACCTGAGGGCCGAAGACTTTTTTGACGTTGAGAAATTTCCCATGCTCACGTTCAGGTCTACAAGCATCCGTTACACGGGCGGTCAGGACTATGAAGTTGCCGGCGATTTGACGATCCGCGGCGTCACAAAATCCGTGACTCTGGCAGTGAAAGATGTCAGCGAACCCTCGAAAGACCCGTGGGGCAACGTGCTCATCGGTCTTGCCGGCTCAACCAAGATCAATCGCAAAGACTTTGGGTTCATTTGGAATGCTCCGCTGGAGCTCGGCGGCGTCCTGGTGGGCGACGAAGTGGCGATCACACTGGATGTGCAATTCATCAGGGCGTGAGGGGCAAACCCTCAGCAGCCTGTGACTGCTCCTTCGGTCGATCCGACAGCACCGGCAATAGTCGATAGCCAACGGAGTAAGAATCACAACCTACGCCTTCGTGACAACAATAGCCAATGATATGGAGATGTTATGGCTGCCCATCAACGACAAGATCGTAGAACCCAATCGGCTCCTCGCAATATTGGACGCGCGCGGCAATTCACGAGTGGCTCTGTTGCTGGATGGCGGCAGCTGAAGTGGCGCCAGGAGCAAGAGAGAGAGTGGGAAGGCCATTTGAGGAGCCTTCAGCAATGCATAGGCGAGTTGCTCATCGCGAATCGAGAGCTGAGAACTCCGCTAGCGTCAACGACAAATCAGCGATACAGGGAGCCCGTCAATGAATACGAACATAGCATCGCGAGAAATCGATCATGATCGCCGTCGCTTTCTGGGAACTGCCACTGCCGCGGCTATAACCGCGAGCTTTGGTTTGGCCGGTTCTGGTGATGCACAGCCACGCAATGTCGCGCGTACCGGCATTGATAGTGCTTCTCACTCGTCGTTCGCTTCGCTCAAGCAGATCGAGGCAGGCTTCCTGAATGTCGGCTACGCTGAAGCTGGCCCCGACGATGGGCCCGCGGTGATCCTACTCCACGGCTGGCCTTACGACATTTACAGCTTCGTCGACGTTGCGCCTCTGCTGGCATCGAAGGGCTACCGCGTGATCGTCCCATACCTGCGAGGATTTGGCACAACCAGTTTCCTGTCCCAGGGAACGCTGCGGAACGGCCAGCAATCGGTGGTCGCAGTCGACATCATCGCTCTGATGGATGCGCTAAAGATCCAGAGGGCGACCCTCGCGGGATTTGACTGGGGAGCGCGTACCGCCGACATCGTGGCGGCCTTATGGCCGGAACGCTGCAGGGGCCTGGTATCAGTGAGCGGTTATCTGATTGGTAGCCAGGCCGCCAACGAGGCTCCGCTGCCACCGAAGGCCGAGCTGGCCTGGTGGTATCAGTTCTATTTCGCGACGGACCGCGGGCGTGCGGGTTACGACAAGTATCGTCGCGACTTTGCGAAGCTCATCTGGCAGCTCGCATCGCCGCAGTGGAACTTCGACGATGCCACCTTCGATCGCTCCGCTGCATCTTTTGAGAATCCCGACCACGTGGACATTGTGATTCATAACTACCGCTGGCGAATTGGGCTGGCGAAGGGTGAGTCTCAATACGACGAATTGGAGAGGCGACTGTCCGCGAGTCCGGTGATTACTGTGCCGACGATCACCGTGGAAGGGGACTCTAATGGTGCGCCACATCCCGTCGACTCATCCTATCGCGGAAAATTCTTGGGCAAGTACGAATACCGCCTCATCACTGGCGGCATCGGACACAACTTGCCTCAGGAGGCTCCGCAGGAATTTGCCAAAGCGGTAATCGACGTAGACACACTCTAACGCAGCCAACCAATTTCCGCGGAGAAGAAGCAAATCATGTCGCATCACCCGGTCGACATAGTCGTTGCTGATGACAATGCGGTTCTGCTGAACGTGCTTTGCGAAACGTTGGAAGAGTGCGGATATTCGGTCAGAAGTGCCGTCGGCGGACTAGAGGCCCTGACCGAGATACGGCGCCGGGCGCCAGATATTCTGCTGTCGGATCTGAACATGCCTCGCATGTCTGGATTTGAGCTACTGTCCATCGTTCGAAGACGGCATCCCAGGATCAAGGTCATCGCAATGAGCGCTTCATATCCAAGGGGAGTTGTTCCTCAAGGAGTCGCTGCCGATGCTTTCTACGAAAAGGACGCAACGGGAGTCGCCCAACTCTTGCTTATTGTGAATGCAATGAGGAACGAACCCGACTCGCAATTGTTGCGAGTCTCGAACCCCGTATGGATCCCCAAGCCATCAATAGTGCCAACCGCGGGATCAAGTGCACCGTTTGCTTGCCCGGAATGCCTGAGGGCTTCCTCATACTCAAGCGACGAGAGGGACTCACCGCATCACTGGAGTTGTCCATACTGCCTTTACAGCGTGCAACTGGCATTTTGTCCTTCAAATACTGAAGCCGATGAGCGGTCTCTTGTCTACTACTATTCCTGATTGCTCTGGCAACTCCATTCCGAATGAAAGCAAAGGAGACGATTTATGTCACACCACTACTCCGGTCCTGATTTTGGGTTCCCCCACGGAGACGCGCGGCTTGACCTCACTGATCTCTACGTCTTCCCCAGCCCCGGAAAAGAGAACAAGACGATCTTCGTGATGAACGTGCATCCGTCCGTCGGCGTCAACCCGCCTGGACCCACTACAGCCGAGCCCTTTGCACCGAATGCGATCTACGAGCTCAAGATCGACACCAACGGCGGCGCTGTAGCTGACATAGCGTACCGCGTCCGCTTCTCTTCTTCCGACCGCGGTTCACAGACCGCTGCCGTCTATCGTGTCGACGGCGCACAGGCCGCTGGAACAGGCGACGGCGGTCAACTTATCCTCGAGGGGGTACCGGTGTCGACAGGCAAATCGGCGCATGTGGCAGAGGCCGGTGACCACCGCATCTTTGCTGGCTGGCGAAGTGACCCCTTCTTTTTCGATACAGAAGGCGCCCTCAACAACCTCCAGTTCACGGGTGTCGATTTCTTCTCAAACGGAGATGTCTGCAGCATTGTGATGGAGGTTCCAACCTCCACCCTGGGTCCGAATGCAGTTGGACTCTGGCATCGCACCGTAGACGGCGCGAGCGGTTCGTGGGTTCAGGCCGACCGAGGTGCTCGTCCTTCGCAAGCCGTCTTCCTCGCAGGCGATCGCAAAGCTGATTTTCTTGCCAGTGAGCCGAAAGACGATGCTCAATTCATTCCGGTCTTCGCTCACTCGCTTGAACACACCGGCGGCTACTCGCCGGGCGAAGCGGCGCGGGTAGCGCGGACTTTACTACCAGATATCCTCTTCTACGATCCCAGCCAGCAGGCGGTCTTCCCGCGCAATGGCCGCGCACTCACCGACGACGCGATTGACGTTTTCCTTGGCATCCTCACAAATGGCAGAATCACCAGCGATAACGTGGGTCCCCATAAAGACCTTCTTTCCGAATTCCCTTTCCTGGGTGCGCCACATGAAGATCGGTCTTCGCAGCGAGTCGCTGCGTGACTTCCCGTGCGGCCAGCCGTGCTGCCTACATCCCTTATCGCGTTGTGGTTGCCGCCGCAATTGCAAGCGATACGAAGGTATTGGCCATACCAACGTCCAATTGTGCTGCACATTTTGTTCTGGCCCAATTGATCGTGATTTACGAAATCGCGCATTCAATCAATACGGCGCAAGGTGGCGAGCTCAAATGGGCGCCCTCAATCAGCCGGTTTCCGAGAACAACTTCAGAGGAGAATCCATGGCAACTACGATCGCACCTATGAAACCCGCGCAGACGAATTCCCCGACAAACGCTGCACAGCTTCGCATCACCCGGCGGTCGCCTGCCTATTGGCGTGTCACAATCGATAACCCGCCCATCAATGTGATGGGCCCGGAGATGGTCCTCGAGTTCCAGAAAATCATCGGCGCCATTGAGACCGACAACGATGTCAGGGTCGTGGTCTTTGATAGCGCGGTCGACGGCTACTTTCTGAATCACTCCGATTTCGAAGCCAAGCTCGAGGATCTGACCTCAATGCCGAACGGCCCGACGGGTTTGCCGCCTTGGCCCGACTTTCTCGTGCGCTTGACCCGCGCGCCAGTCGCATCGATCGCCCTCATCCGCGGTCGTGCTACGGGAAATGGCAGCGAGATCACTCTCGCCTGCGACATGAGTTTCGCCAGCCGCGAGAAGACCATCATCTCGCAATGGGAGGTGGGCGTGGGGATGGTCGCCGGCGGCGGTCCGATGGCCCGACTACCGCAACTCATCGGTCGAAACCGCGCGCTTGAGGTGCTCCTGAGCTCGGAAGACATCAGAGGAGACCAGGCGGAGGCCTACGGCTATGTGAACCGCGCGTTGCCCGACGCTGATCTGGAGGCATTCGTAGAAGCGCTCGCGACGCGGATCGCCAAGTTCGACAAATGGGCGATCGCCAACACCAAGCGCCTGGTCAACACTAGCCTGCCGCCGGACGTCGAGCTTGGCGCAGGGTGGGATGCATGCATCGCTTCGCTAGGACGACCGGCCGCACAGAATGGAATCAAGGTGCTGATGGCGCGCGGCTTCCACAAACCTGGAGATGTCGAGAATCGGCTCGGACACTACCTCGGTGAAATCCCGCAGCGCTAGTTCGAAGGCCTGGCTTCGAATGTGCGACGTTGGGCATTGTTGGAGCAGTTCCTTTCGGTGGAGGAACAACATGGATTGGAAACGGTTGGCGCAGTTCGCGCTGCTAGGTAACGGTGATTCGGAACAATACGCGATTTTGCTCGTACGCGTTTCGATCGGGCTGTTCTTTGCCATCTCCGGGGCAAGAAAATTGTTTGTGGCTGGCAGCAGGCAAACCATGTACGAAACCCTCGCTAGAGCCAAAGTCCCTTTACCCAACTTCATGACTTATTTCGTGTCGAGTGTCGAATTCGTTGGGGGATCCCTGCTGGCTGCGGGGCTTCTGTCGAGCATGGCTAGCGTGGCCTTGTTGGTCGACATGGCTGTCGCCATTCTAACTACGAAGCTTTCCGCCATGCCTAAGAATGTTTCGCCTCTCGAGTGGGTCGACAATCTGCTCTACTTCCCGGAGGTCCTGTACGTGCTCATCTTTTCCTGGATGATTTGCTCCGGTCCGGGAAAGCTCAGTGCGGATTACTGGCTCGCTGGTCGGTTACAGAAGTGATCAATCGACGCAGCGCTCGCGGCCAGTTCAACCGAGAAAGGCGCGCAGCGAGGGCGGATCGATGGCCATATTCGGAATCGCACGAGGAATAAATTGGATGACGTACCAAGGTAGAGCAAGCCGGACAGATGCAAAGCCGGTTAGCGCGGAGGACCGTATCAGGGAGTCCGGCATTCATCTTCCCTTCCCGCCGACCCCTTTCGGATCGTATGTGGAGGCTGTGCAAACGGGAAGCCTTCTCTACCTCAGCGGAATGCTGCCCGTAGTCGATCACAAACCAGCGTATGTTGGCACACTCGGCTTGGAACTCAACACGAATTCCGGACAGGATGCGGCCCGCATTGCAGCGCTCGGCGCACTCGCTGCAGCCAGGAATTATCTGGGAACCCTGGACCGGATAAAACGTGTTGTCCGCCTCGGCATCTTCATGGTGGCTTCCGGAAATGCTGTCGATCAACCCGCGGTCGCGAATGGCGCTTCGGATCTTTTGCGAGATGTATTCGGCGAGGAAAACATGGCTGTTCGCTCGGTGATCGGCGTCGCCAGTCTCCCTCTGGGCGTTCCCATTGAATTGGAGATCATCTTCGAGCTTAATGAGCGATAGGGGGATGTGCGGAAGATGAAGCTTGTGCCGTCCATTCTGAAAACTTCAGTAATCTTCTTTCGCAATCGTGTCAAGATTGAACTCTCAGACGGAGGATATGACGATGAGCAATCAGGTGTTTTATCGGACAACGAAGGTTGATGGATTGACGATTTTCTATCGCGAAGCGGGTCCAAAGGATGCCCCTCCGATTCTTCTGCTTCACGGATTGCCCTCGTCCTCGCGCATGTTTGACCCCTTACTGGCACGGCTCGCCGACAAGTACCACTTGATTGCGCCCGACTACCCCGGCTTTGGTCACAGCGATTGGCCGGACCCGAAGCAGTTTGACTACACCTTCGACCACATCGCTCGCGTCATCGATGATTTCTCGCAGGTACTTGGCCTGAGCCGTTACACACTCTACATGCAGGACTATGGAGGGCCGGTAGGCTTCCGCATGGTGCTGACGCATCCGGAGCGCGCCGAGGCCCTGATCGTGCAGGATGCGGTGGCTCACAATGAAGGGCTTGGAGCGAACTGGGCAACTCGGCGGGCATTCTGGGCGGATCGTTCAGCGCGTGAAGAGGATTTGCGAAAGAATCTGCTCTCGATGGCTGCCACCAAAACACGCCACGTTGGGGACGATCCGAATGTCGAACTTTATGATCCCGATCTCTGGACCGATGAGTACGCGTTTCTCAATAGCCCAGGCCAGGCGCAGATCCAGAGCGATTTGTTCTACGACTATCGAACCAATGTCGACTCATACCCTAAATGGCAAGCGTGGATGCAGAAAACTCAACCGAAGCTTCTCGTGCTTTGGGGAAAGCACGATCTGTCGTTTGATCCCGGCGAACCTGAGCGCTATCGCAAAGATGTGCCGAAAGCGGAAGTACACGTCCTGAATGCGGGTCACTTTGCCCTCGATACCAAGGCGGATGAGATCGCTGAAATTGTCCGCAGATTCATGGGTACAAAAAACTGATCGATCGCTCACTCGCTGAGAAGAACCGAGCATGTTGTTCAAATCCTATCGCGTGCAAAGACCCTGCGAGGCTATCGCATCCGGACGGTGCCGGCTTGAAACGCGAGCTTCGACATAAGCGACTCGCTTTCAGACGTCACTCGAGTCCGATGTCAAACCGATCCGCTTAAGGAAAGATTTGATCGCCGTCGACTTCCGTTTCCCGGATCTAGGTTTGCGGTAGATGATGCCGCCGGGGACAACCAGTTTGACCTCTGTACCGTCGGACGCCGAAGTTTCAACCGTGAGCCTGGCCACGATGCGGTCAGCCCGTTCTCTCATTCCCTGCAGGCCGAAGTGCCCTTCCCTGCCGCCCTCCGCGATGGCAGGGGCAATGCCAACGCCGTTGTCACGCACGCACAACATGAGATCCTCAGCGTAGGTGAGCTCCACCTGAAGCCGAGTGGCTTGCGAGTGAACACACGCGTTGCGAATTGCCTCGTACCCGATCCGGTAGACCTCATCGCGAACAATTGGATGCATCTCGCTTGCCTCCCCAACCACTGAAAGGGCGGCTTCCATCGAACTCTGTGTTCGACACTCCTCAATCGCCCTCTGGAAAGCAGACCCAAGGTCGTTTTCTTCCGTGGTCGACGTGCGCAGCGAGTTCAGCGCTGTCCGACTCTCCTCGGTTGCCCGTCCGAGCCAGTTTGACAACTGTTCCATTGCACCACGTATCGGAGTTGGATCGGCTGATTGCTTTAGCGCAGAATCCGCAACCAGCTTACTTCCCTGGATGGTTTGCAGAAGCGTGTCGTGAAAATCTCGCGCGATGCGCGTGCGTTCGGCCAATCGCTCATCGAAGCGTACAGACATGGCCTTCGCAACTTGTCGCACGCGCATCCGATAAACAAGCCACACAATAAGAAGGCCGACGGCAGCGCATAGCGCGGAGAACCAGTAAGTCTGAAACCATGCAGGCGCAATCGTGAAATCGATTGTTGCCCCCACATTGTTCCAAACACCGTCGTTATTGCACGCAATCACCCGAAAACGATAGGTCTTTGGTGGAAGATCGTTATAAAAAGCCTGACGCCGCGTTCCTGGTTCCACCCAACCCGCGTCACGCCCCTCGAGCATGTAACGAAACAGGACCTTTTTCGGGGCCGTGAAGCTGAGTGCCGTGTAATCGATCTCAAGATCGCGGGTTAACGCAGGCAACCTGAGCCCTTCCTGGAGCGAGTAGCTCTTTCGATCCGCAACGATCCCGTTGATATGCACCGGCGGCGGCACAGTATTCCCGGCCATATGAGCTGGATCGACCGTCTGCAGCAGGCTGCCGTTGGCAAACCACAATCGTCCGTCTGGTGTCTTCGCACTCGTGTTGAAGTGACCCATCCCCGACTGAACTCCGTCCAACACATCGAAGACTTTCACTTTCAGCTTCCCTTCAGGCTCGTCCCACCACCGTTGCATTTCCTCCTTCGGAATTTCGATCAGGCCGCACCCGGCGTAAAGCCACAGGTTGTCTTGATCGTCCGAAATAAGCCCGTTAATGTCATTGCAAGGCAGGCCGTTGCGGACAGTGAGTATCTGTTGCTTTCCGTTCTTCCATCCCACAACCCCGAATTCAGTTCCTCCTAATATCGATCCGTCCGGCGCTGCAAAGAGCGCTTTCACTCGTGTATTCGGGTGGTTGGCAAAGGTGAATATCTCCGTCTTGCCAGACCGAAAGCGTGCTAGATCTCCGCTTACCAGACCCAACCAGATTCCGCTTTGCGGATCGAGCGCCAGCTTGCGGGCTATTGGCATCGGCGGTGCAGGCAACTCTTCCCGAACCTTCATGTCCTGAATGCGGATCAGCGTTGCGGGCGGCCCGCGAGATTCGACCCAGAGATTGTGATCCGAGTCTTCTGCCAGCCCCATAACCAACCCAAATGCACGGCCATCCATCCTCTTGATGGAAGTGAACTTTCCACTTGCATAAACCCAAAGCGAGTTGTCGGATCCTACCCATAAACGACCGGCGTGATCTTCAAGGAGAGATGCAACTTGATTCCCCGGCAGACCCTTTTCAGGCTCAGAAACCACGCCATCCGGGCGAAGAGCTTGCAGATGATCCGATCCGATCCAGACCGTGCCGTCCCGCGCGGCAAGAACCGCTTCGACTCCGTCCTGGCTGAGCCCTTCGTGCTTGGAGAAGCTGGTTACGCGAAGGTCGCGCAACATATCGATGCCCTTCGATGTACTAACCCAGAGGTCACCCTCTCGATCCTCGAAGAAATCGTACACGCTATCGCCAGACAAGCCATCCACACTCCCAAAATGATCGACGTCTAGACCGTGGATTCTATAGACGCCTTGACCGTCTGTACCGACCCATAAATTGCCCTGCCGATCGATCAAAAGGGACGCGACCGGCAGAGTCTCGCCGTTTAGTTTTGGAGCGATAAACGGCTTCAAAGCACCGTCTATCATGCGCTGCAATCCTCCCCCGCGTCCAGGAACTCCCATTCCAACCCATACAGAACCATCAGCCGCGGCAGCCAGGGCTTGCATACCATCGATCCCCTGACTGGACGCCAACGCTGCGGGTCGATAAAGTTTGGATGATCCCGGCCTCCATCGGAGAATTGTCGTTTCGCATCCTAGCCAAAAACTGCCTGAAGTATCCTCCACGAGGGGGCCCCCGCCGCACCTAGGCACCCCTTCGTCGTCTCTGAAACAATGAGCGTCTGTATCGACAATCCGGCAAAGTGGAGACATGGTACCGCCTCGCCCTTCAGCCGTGACCCAGATTTGGCCCTTCTCGTCTTGCCGGACGGCGTTTATTTGCTCCCCACTCAGGTACCTGATCGAGCGCCAGTTTACCCAGTGGACCAGACCAGACACCGTTCCGATCCATAGGCTTCCGTCCCTCGCGCCAAGCAGAGTATGGACGTTGCTGGACGGCAACGGCTCTCCAGATAGCGAAGTCCAGGGAGCGAACTGAACGCCATCGAATCGAAGAAGTCCCGCTTCAGTTCCGACCCATAGATATCCATCTGTCGTCTGTGTGATAGACAGTGCCTGCCCGGCGAAGTATCCGTCCTGAATCCTCCACGCCGTATGTCCATACTGTGAGATTCGGTGGGTCGGATCGAGGGCGCGCGCGAGACAGATCGTCAGCAAGAACAGCACAGAGCTGATCACAACCGACCGTGCAAGATTCACATTCGCCGCCTTTATTATCCGAGCTTCTCATGTCACGTTATCGCGCTGCCCGTGTGGCGCAACACACCAAAGATTGTGGCCAATTCCCTACAGTTTCTGGTAGGGGTAACGACATCAGATCTGCAGCAGGCCCCGCCGCAGCGCGATCGTGACTGCATGGGTCCTGTCGTTGGCGCGCAGCTTTTCCATCAGGTTCTTGATATGAAAATTGACCGTATTCTCTGAGATTGCAAGTTGATCCGCGATCTGCTTATTGCGATAACCTTCTCGAATCAGGCGAAGAACATCGAGTTCTCGAGCCGTGAGGTCCTCGTCTCCCATGAATTCGGCGAGCTTGGCCGCGACCTCGGGCGGTATATGCCGCCGGCCAGAATGAACTGACCGAATGACGCCCAGCAGTTCTTCCATCGGCATGCTCTTCAAGATGTAAGCCGAAGCTCCTGCTCGCATTGCGCGCTGGATGTCCGCATCGCCGTCAGAAGTTGTCAGCATAATTACGCGTGCTTGCGGAAACTCTCCACGGATGGCGATCAGAACGTCAACACCGTTGGCTCCAGGAAGACGAAAATCCATCAGAGTCACATCGGGACGGAGACGACGAAACTCCGCGATCGCCTGCACGGCATTGGCGGCGTGCCCAATCATCAGCATGTCTGGCTCATATCCAATGATCGTTCTCAGCCCTTCACGAAAGACCGGATGATCCTCTACGCAGAGGATCCGAATCGGATCGGTAACCACGATTTGTTCTGACCTCCAGCCGGGGCGCTGCGGGGGAAGATTCGATTGTACCCATTGTTTCCAGCCTGTAACAAACCCGTCGTTTCGCAGACCACTGGAATTTGTAGGACGAGTACCACCACAACGGGTGTCGCGGAAAGGGCTGATCACGTCCACACTTCTGACAGTCGCGGCAATGGTTCCCCACACTAAGCTCCGTTGCCGATTCAAAGATGCCGACTGGTTCCAGGAGGAGGGATATGAGTGCTGCCGCTGCGATCGAGATGAACACGGGACGTATACCAAGTCCAATCAACGCACTTTGTGGGGACTTGAAATCACAAACCATTTCCCACACTGCAGCAACGGTTTTCATTGTCGATGAAGACATCGGTGTTCGAAAATCGCTGGAACTGCTAGTTAGCTCCCAGGGCTGGCAGCCTGAGGCTTGTGGCTCAGCTCGAGAATTTCTCGGCCGACCGCGTGTATTTGTCCCTTGCGCCTTGATCCTTGCCTTTTCTTCTTCGGGTCCCAACGGCCTTGAAATCCAGAAGAGAATCGCCGGGGATTACGCAGCGATGCCAATCATCGTAGTTGCGGATTACGAAGATGTCTCAACCGCTGTGCAATCCATCAAGGCCGGCGCTATTGATTTTCTCTTGAAGCCGTTGTGTCAGGAGCTGATGGTCGCAGCAATTCGCCAAAGCATCGCTCGCAGCCGCGCCGCTCTTGATAGGGGAATGGAGATGCGCGATCTGCGGAACCGCCACGCTTCGCTCTCTCCACGGGAACGACAAGTCATGGCTCTGGTGGTTTCCGGTCTGCTCAACAAGCAGGTTGGCGGGGAATTAGGCATCAGCGAAATTACGGTCAAAGCGCACCGGGGGCAGGTCATGCAGAAAATGAAGGCGACCTCCTTGGTTCACTTGGTGAATATGGCATTGAAACTTCGCATAACAAGCTCCACGGCATCAAGCGTCAGCTATGCGTGAAAACCGACCAATACCTTCGTATTGATCGATACGATCGTCCAATAGATTCATCTTCATTCCTCAGGCTTAATGAACCTGCAGCTGATCGGAAGAGTCGTGTGCCGTAGAAGCCGCTTTCAGAGGGAGAGCACGTCATGGCAGGATCCACGAGAAAGTCTCCCGCCGGGGAGCAACGCAGAGAAAAGCCCGAAATGCGCTTGAACCGTTTTGCCATCGTTACGACCACGGCGTTGCTTGGGATCCTCGGCGGCGTCATCCTTTGCGCCCAAAGCCAGGACAAGGGTAAGTACTCGCTGATCTCGCCGGATGGAGTGGCGTTTTCCGACTTCAGAGGATACGAGGACTGGTCTGTGGTCTCTTCCGCCCACCAGGAAGAGGTCCTTAAGGTAATTGTCGCCAATCCGGAAATGATCAAGGCATACAAAAACGGATCGCCCGGCGACGGGCACTTCTTTCCGGAGGGGTCGATGATCGTGAAACTCCAGTGGAAGCCTAAGAAGAGCACGGAAGCGCCATTCGCGGTGGACGTGCCCGATGTCTTTAAGCAGGCTTTCGTAATGGAGAAGGACAGCAAAAGATTTCCGAAGACCGGCGGCTGGGGATACGCGGTGTTCAACTACGACGCCACATCAGGCAAGTTCACCCCCGATCCGACGGCTCATGCAGACTGCGGAAACACGTGCCATGTGGCCGTGAAGGCAAAGGACTACATTTTCCACCCATACCAGATACGTTAAACCGGCCCGAGATTTGAGTTCGTCCCGTAGAGAGTATTGCAGTGCGAAGGCCCATCTTCGAATTGGCGATCCAGGGAATACGCCGCGATCTAAGGAGATAGAAGATGAAAGCAATTGTCGTCCACGAATATGGCGGACCTGAAGTACTCAAGTGGGAAGAATACCCCGATCCGGTTCCGGGCCGGGGCGAGGTGCTGGTGCGGGTTGCAGCGGCGAGCGTGAATCCGATCGACGATAAGCGCCGTGCCGGATTGACGAAGGATTTCTATCCGATCCAGTTTCCAGGCCTGATAGGAATCGATATGTCCGGCACGGTGGTGAGTATCGGATCGGGCGTTGTAACTTTTACTGAGGGAAACCGCGTGTTCGCAATGGCCGACAACACGTATGCGGAACTCTGCGTGGTGAAAGCGGACGTTCTAGCGGATGTTCCCGTGGGTCTCGATTTGCTTCAGGCAGCGGCGCTGCCGCTCGTGACCGTGACTGGGAACCAACTCATGTCAGCCACGGGAGTTTCGGCGGGCCAAACTGTGTTCGTCCTAGGTGCTGCTGGAAATGTCGGGCGTTCGGCTGTATTCACTGCGAAATCACGCGGGGCGACCGTGATCGCGGGGGTGCTGAAGAGGCAGATCGATGACGCTAAGACTATCCGCGCCGACCAGTACGTCGCAACCGACGACGACGCTGCGATTGCGAATCTTCCGCTGCTCGACGCGGTGGCAGATACGGTTGGTGGAAGAACCGCCGAGAAGCTGATGGGTAAGGTCAAGCCGGGAGGAGTCTTGGCATCGGTAATCAAAACACCACAGAATGCTGCGGACCACCCTTCTGTAAAGCCGGTATTCGTGTTCTCGAAATTCGACAGGGAAACGCTCCAGTTCATGGCCGAAGCGGTGCGAGATGGCAAGCTGGTAATCCCAATTAGCCTGAAACTGCCGCTCAGTGAAGCAGCCAAGGCCCAGGCAACCGTAGAGAAGGGTGGCGTCGGGAAGGTCTTGCTGGTCGCTTGATATTATTTTGCGAACAGGTGTTACGGAAGGCAATCCGAAATGAAAAGAAGCCGGCACGGAATCAACCCCGATTCAAAGCCTACTGGTAATGGATGTGTCGAATGTTTGGCGACGACGGAAGGTTGGTGGTTTCATCTCCGTCGGTGTGCGCAGTGTGGGCACATCGGTTGCTGCGACAGCTCTCCGAGCCAACATGCGTCCAGGCACGCAGCTGCAACCGGGCATCCGATCATTGCCAGCTTCGAGCCAGGTGAGGATTGGTTTTACGATTACGATAAGGCCGCGATGATCAAGGGCGTTGAGCTGCTTCCCCCGCATTCGCATCCCCTGAATCAACCAGCACCAGGACCAGCAGGGAAAGTCCCAGCTGATTGGGAATCGTTGCTGCACTAGTTGGTCGCTCCGCGTATAGCCTGCGCCTGATATTTGACCGGTACCTTGGTATCTTCGATACCTTCGTCCAATAGATTTGTCGTCGCGCTTCTGCCAATCTCCTTTTTAAATAGTCGCTCGCTCTGATTTGAAAGGAGCACAAGTGGACGAAAAAAATGGACTGCAAGAGGCCGCGCGCGTGAGGCCGTCGGTCGCGCTGAACACGCTTAGCGTGAACGTTTTTACGGCTCCGGGAAAGGCGATGGTCGGCGAGCGCCCAAAACCCTTTGGTGAAGCGCTTGGCTTTGACCCGATCACGTCAACCCTAATCTTCGGTGAGTACGATGCGGTGCTCGTCGACGCAATGGGGACGGTGGCTGAGGCCGAGGCTCTCGCGGATTGGATTGCGCTGCATAACCGCAACCTGGAGACGATCTATATAACGCATGCGCATTTCGACCACTTCTACGGTTTGAGCGTTCTCCTCGACCGTTTCCCAGGCGCTCGGGCGATCGCAACCCCCAAAGCGGTGGAGGGCATACAAATGTATTTGTCTCCCCCAGTGCAGCGGTTAGCCCGCCAAATGTTCCCTGGGCAAGTACCCACGAAGTTGGTTGGACCTGAGCCCTATGAGCAGGAAACCTTCACGCTTGAAGGCCGCGAATTGCGCATCATCGAGCAGGGTCGGACCGATTGTCCCGATTCGACGTCTCTTTACGTTCCATCGATCGGCCTGATCGTCGCCGGCGACGTTGTGTACAACCAGTGCCGCATGTACGTCGGCGATACCACTCCCGAGAGCCGAAAGATTTGGATTGCTGCGTTGGATCGGCTAGCGGCGCTGAATCCGTCGATCGTTGTCGCGGGTCATAAGAAGCCTGGTGCGCCTGACTCCCCCTCCGCGATCCAAGACACCAAGCGTTACCTCGAAGACTTCGACCGCGCACAGAAAACCGCGACGTCCGACAAGGCGTTGTTCGATCAGATGACGGAGCTATACCCCCATTGGGTAGCCAATCAGTCGTGGCTGATGTTCGGATTCCCGCAGCCATAGTCCACAGCTTTCGTTCCAACTTCAGAGAGGAGAAACAAAATGGCAACAGCAGGAAAAATCCTGGCACTCATCTCCAGCGGTAGAGGCTTGCCCTTGAAGGATAGCAAGATTTATAACGGCGCCGGCTACTACCTCAACGAAGTGACGGTTCCGGTTCGCGCCCTGATGAAGGAGGGCTACGAGATCATCTTCGCCAACCCCACAGGTAACACGCCCCAGGTGGATGTCCATTCAGAGGTCGCCGATTTCTTCGGCGGGGACGCGGCCAAGCTTGAGGACTATATGTTGTTCCGCGACGGTCTGCTTGGGCTCAGAGATCCAGTCCGCATCAAGGATGTCATCGCGTTGGGCCTGGATCAATTTGACGCTGTTTTCGTGCCTGGCGGCCATGGCCCGATGATCGATCTTCTGGATGATCCCGATGCCGGCATCGTGATGAGACACTTTCACGAGACATCGAAGCCAACGGCGGTGCTTTGCCATGGCCCGATTTCACTCCTCTCGGCTCTTCCGAATTCGAAGGAGTTCGTCGCGGCGCTGGCAGCGGGCGATGCGGCGGGAGCGCACGCAAAGGCTGCAGGCTGGATCTATGCCGGATATAAGATGACGATCTTTTCGACGGCGGAAGAGCAGCAGCGCGAGCCGCTTGAGATTGATGGCAAGGTTCTCTTCTACCCGGACTTCGCCTTGAGTACCGCCGGCGGCGACGTCAGTGTGCTGCCTCCATGGAAGAGCTACGTCCTGCAAGATCGCGAGTTGATCTCCGGTCAGAACCCGTTCTCGGATGAAGCAGTTGTGAAACTTCTTCTATCGGCACTCGGCGCGAGGAAAACGCGAGCCGCTTAGTGGGGGCTGGTTCCGTGGTTTCCCTGCCGGTAAGTCTATCCAGATTGGAGCGAGTCAATGAGCGTACAAGTGGAACAGAAAAGCTATGAGATGCCCCCGAAGGATGGGATCAGCATCGCGTGTTTTCTCACCGTGACGGACATCAACCGATCGCTCGATTACTACGAGAAGGTCTTCGGCGGTCGCATTCTCAGCAGAGGCGACGGCAACGCGCCTGGGTACCTTCAGCTTGCGAATATCTGGATGATTCTGAACGTTGGGGGCGGCCCGACTCCGGACAAGCCGACAGTAACGCTCAGTACCCCCGACCCGAATCACATCAACAGCTTCATGAATTTCCGTGTTGCGGATATTCAAGCTTGCTATGAATTATGGAAAAGTCGGGGAGCGGCGTTCATCACTGAGCCCATCCCCAAGTACGGCGAGATTCGGTGTTACATCCGCGATCCTGACGGCTACATTATCGAGGTTGGACAGAGCACGAACCTTACTTACGGGTAATGCCCAGCTGGATCGGATGCAGATGCAAACGCTTACTCATGGCCCAATTAAGTAGGAGGGAACGATGGCAATTGTCAGTGGAGTTCACAGTTACGAAAAACTCACGGCGCCCGGTCCCGCAAAAGTGGAAATGAACCTGGAGGTGGTGGTCATCCCGGTTTCCGATGTTGACCGCGCCAAGGAGTTCTATGGCAAACTCGGCTGGCGACTCGATGCCGACTTCAAGTTCGATAATGGTTTCCGAGTCGTTCAGTTCACCCCGCCCGGTTCAGGATGCTCAGTCCAATTCGGAGCCCGGATCTCCTCGACGCCTCCCGGATCTGCACGAGGCACCTACCTGGTCGTTGCAGACATCAATGCCGCGCGCAACGAACTCGCCCCTCGCGGCATCGAGATCAGCGAAGTGTTCCACGCTGTGTCGCCGGGTGCTCAGTTTCAGCCCGCAGGCAACAGCGGTCGCGTCAGCGGACCAGCGCCGGATCACGCCAGCTACAGTTCATTTGCAACATTGAGTGACCCGGATGGCAACGGCTGGCTACTCCAGGAGATCACGACGCGCTTGCCTGGGAGGATTGAAGCGGGAGCAACGACCTACGCGACACCGAATGACTTGGCCGACGCATTGCGCAGGGCTGAGGCAGCGCACAGTCAACATGAAGCACTGATGGGCCAATCCGACAAAAACTGGCCGGACTGGTACGCCAATTTCATGGCCTCTGAACAGCGCGGCACACAGTTCCCGAAATAGAAGGAGTCCAATCATGCGTTCCGACATTTTGCCCGGAAGCCATTTCCCCGACTACCAACTGCCGGATCACATGGGCAGACTGCGCAAGCTCAGCGAACTCCAGGGCGACGACCCGCTGGTGCTTACGCTCGCCCGTGGCCACTATTGTCCGAAGGAACATCAGCAGCATCTGGAACTCGCCGCGTCTTACCCAAAGTTCGCCGTGGCCTACACACAGATCGCCACGATCTCGACGGATGACCACCATACGCTCCAGGAGTTTCGGGCATCGGTCGGAGCCCAATGGACCTTTCTTTCCGATCCTGGCCGAATCATTCAGAAAGACCTCGACATCCAGGAGTACACGGATCCCGAGCACAATCCGATGATTCCGCATACACTCGTCTTCAAGCCGGGCCTGGTGATTCACAAGATCTATAACGGCTACTGGTTTTGGGGCCGTCCGTCGATCGCAGATTTGTGGCAAGACCTGCGTGCCGTCACCAGTGAAATTCGACCGGACTGGGACCTGGGCAAACCTGGACTCCGTGAGGCTTGGAACTCCGGCGATTTCTCAAGCTTCCACGGTTGGAATAAACACGCCGGATCGGCCTTGCCTGGTGGAGAGAAGTAGAAGCCGCTGTTGCGTTCCTCAATGGTCCACCACAGGTACGCATCATGACGCGGGCGCTTTGCTCGCAGGGTCGAAGGCGACGGCGGATTCCGACGTCAGATATAAGAAGGTAAAGGTCTCCTGCAAATAGAGTCGAACACTGGTGTCAGTGTGACTCGAGTAGCCGATTGAGATGTCCTGTCCAAGGTGAAGATCGAAGTCGCCGCCGCGAGTGGTGACGACGAAAGCGCCGTTGATGGCGGGAGCCCAGATGATTTTGCCTTCGACCAGACGCTTCACATGCTCGAGAACCGGGTACCCGTGATCACTCGTCTCGGCAAGTTCGGTATAAGCATCGGCGCTGAGCAGGATAGAGTACGGGCCGTTGACACCCACGAGACGCAGCTGGCTCAAAGCCTGCGCAAAGGCTTCAGGATATTGGCGGACATCAGCGGGTAAAGGCTTTTTAGGGTTGCTGGTCCCCTGGCGGACCCCGACAATTCCAGCCGCGGAGTAGCCTTCGAAAATGGCGCGGTCTTCGGCAAAGGCTAGTTTGCGCGCAGCGTCCTTTGCGGGTTGCCAATCAGAGTCATTTGCACCGCGTTCTACGTCGTCCACCATCTGACGCTCAAGCTCAAAAGGCACGCGCAGCTCGACGACGGACTTTACTTCGCGCTGTTGAGCCGTAACGCCGTCTCCGGGCGCCTCGATCGCACGCTGATGGCCTGTGCCCACTGCAGCCAACGCTGTGCCCTCAGGGCCGTGAACATCCGCAACGCGGCGGCCGGCAAGATACCTCTTGATCGTGCGTGAGGTTTCTTCTTCGATCTGCGCCCACGCAGCCTCAGAGATCGGAGCCAGCTCGCGATACAAGTTATTCATTGAAATCTTCTCCTTTAAGGGAACCTATGCCGAGGGAACCATTCTTCGCTGCTGCAGAAGGGGCGTCAATTGCAGCCTGCGCCGCGATCGGTCGGGCCTTCTGCGCTAAACTCGCTGGCGCCGCGGGCTGATCAGGGCTGAGACTGTCGAGAAACGTGGACGTGGGTATGAAGAATAGACTTCCAGTCACCGGAGTGCTGAAGTCGAGGATGCGATCGTAGTTTCCCGGCGGCCGCCCGATGAACATGTTTTCCAGCATCTGCTCGATCGTGCGGGGCGAACGGCTATAGCCGATGAAGTAAGTACCGAACTCGCCACGCCCGGGGCTCCCGAAGGGCATATTATCGCGCAGGATTTTGATTTCAACGCCGTTCTCTTCGATGGTGGTGAGAGCATTGTGTGCAGACGTGGGCTTGATGGAATCGTCCAGTTCAATATCAGAGACTTTTGAGCGCCCGATGATTTTCTCCTGAGCTTCGGTCGAGAGATCATTCCAGGCTTCGAGATTGTGAAGGTACTTCTGGACGATGACGTAGCTTCCGCCGGCGAAGGCCTGATCTTCGCCGCCAATGAAGACCGCGTCGGCAGCCGCGTTCCCCGCGGGATTCTCGGTGCCGTCCACGAAGCCGAGAACATCCCGCTGGTCAAAGTAACGAAAACCCTGGACCTCGTCGGTGGTGCTAACGGCGCCGTTGAGACGAGTCATAATCTGTGCGGCCAGCTCAAAACACAAATCCATCTGCTTGGCGCGAATGTGAAAGATCAAGTCACCCGCGGTGGAGACAGCATGGCGAGGGCCTGAACGAATCTCACGAAAGGGATGAAGTTCGGCTGGACGTGGCAAGCCGAAGAGGCGGTCCCAGGCATCAGAACCAATCCCCATAATGCAGGACAAGGCGCCGTCGAGATTGCGAAAACCAACACTTCGAAGAAGCGCGGAGAGATCCGCACCGAAAGAAAGAACGGTTGCACGATGATCGTCTCCCGGATTGATTGTGACCACAAGAAAAAGTGCGACCTTCGTGAGCCGAGACGAAATGAGTTGCGGAAGAGTTAAAGCTGCCGAAGCTTGCGCTGTTTGCGAGTCCGATGCCATTCAATTTGCTACCTGTCAGAAAGAATTGCCGCCAAGAAAACTATAGCTTGACCGCGAAAGGAGCGATAAAACTCCCACGACAAACGTTCTCATTTCGGCTGAAGCAGTGACCGCAGCACGACAGCTTCGTTGTGGACTTCATCTTTCGCTCCATAGAGCAGCGTAATGGGCCCCTTGGCTGCCTTCGCTTTAAGAATATCAAGTAGATCAGCCTCCGATTTCAGCTCCTGACGGTAGCGGGCTTGAAACTCGGTCCACTTGCTCGGATCATGGCTGAACCACTTGCGAAGCTCGGTGCTTGGCGCAATGTCCTTGAGCCAAAGATCGACCCGCGCCCTCTCTTTGGAAAGGCCCCGTGGCCACAACCGGTCGACAAGTATCCGCGTCCCATCGGCGCGTCCAGGCTCTTCATACACGCGCTTGATTTCAACCTTCAACGAACGCCTCCCTGCCCCGAATCGACTCGGGCCACCACAGACAGTCTCAACAACGATGAGGAGGCAAACAATTGGACGATAGTATCGGTCGCACTTTGGTATCGGTCGATCAACCTCACGAGAGTAGAGTCTTATGGCTCTGAGCCGAGGCACCAACTATCACTTTCATTGCTCACCGGAATTCGTCTCGTTGAACCGGTTTCTTGAACCTCGACGACTTCCACGAGGAGGTCGATACCAAGGTATCGTCGATACCTTGGTCCGATTGTTTCGCTTCCACGACTCGAGCTTAATCGCAATAGCACGAGGGACGTACTGATCGCGTTGAAGTCGAGTTTTTCAAGGGGAGCAATTATGAGCGAAGTGATCATCGAGCACGCAACAATCCCGCAGGAAAAGGAAAGCAAGGGCGAAGCGCCAGAAGGTATGGCTCAGCCGCACCCGCCAGGCGAATCGGCTTTCAAATCTATTCTGCCTGAGGAAATTGATTGGAAGCCGTTCCCGGCTTTTCCACCTTCGGTACGTCTGGCTGTTGTTGTTGGCACGCCCTCAGAGCGCGGCCCCTACACGATCAGGGTCAAAGTTCCTCGTAGCGTCAAGTTGATGCCGCACAGGCACCCGGAGGATCGAGTCTACACAGTGCTATCGGGGGTCTTCTATATCGGATTAGGGGATCAATTCGATGCCGATAAGTTGGAGGCTTACCCACCTGGCGCCGTCATTGTGCTACCGGGAAACACGTCGCACTTTCACTGGGCGAAATCCAGTGAATACATTACCCAAATCACCGCGATCGGGCCACTCGGCATTGACTACCTCGAGCCGAAGGACGATCCGCGGAACAAAACGGCTTGAAACGTCGGCCTCGTGCCCACTGCGAAGAGTTATCAAAATGTGCATTCATCGCCCTCCAGTGACCCCATCGACATCCCGGAGCTACCAAAGGTCGATTGAATAGCACAGATCTCCCGCTCATTGTGGGCCATCCATCGTCCCGGGAGAGACGGTAAAATGTAAGGCCCGTGGCTCGGATCCTGGGAGGTTGCACAGTGGAAAATGCTCGCGAAGCACTTGACCCAAATCAGGCTGCTCGGTTCAGAGAGGCACAGGTCGTCGACTGGACGGGGACGGATTTTCGTCCGGACCTCGCTTTCCCAAGGCTTTCCGAAGAGATGGTTGAGCGGCTCAAGCCCTACGGTCATGAAGAAACGTTTCCCCCAGATGAAACGCTCTACACCTATGGTGATCGCCACATCGATATGTTCGTCGTCCTCAAAGGTGGGGTGGATATTTTCCTGCCTACATCCGACCCCGGGGCGAAGATCTACAGGCAGCATCGCGCGTTTGACTTTACAGGGGAACTCAATCTTCTCAACTCGCAGCGGGTTGTCGTAGAGGCGCGCACCAGCAGTGAAAGCCGGCTGCTGCGGATTGATCACAGCCAGCTGCGGCAGTTGATGCGCGCAGAGGGCGACATCGCAAACCTCATTGTCCAAGCAGCGGTCTGGCGTCGCATCGGCATTATGAGGGATGCTTCGAGCGGCGTGGTCCTGATGGGCCAGCCCAATGATGCACAGACGACACTACTGCAACGCTTCTTTGTACGCAACAGTTATCCATATAGGATCCAGGAGGTCGGTTCGGGAATTACCGGTGGACCTGTCAGCGGGCTGCCCGCAGTACGGCTTTCAGATGGGCGAGTGATGCACCAGCCGACCATTCCTCAACTCGCGGATGAGTTGGGCATTACCGAGTTACCGGACCCGGGACTGATCTATGACGTAGCGGTCGTGGGCGCTGGACCGTCAGGCCTTGCGGCCGCTGTTTATGCTGCATCGGAAGGGCTCTGCACCATCGTCATCGAAGGCCTGGCTCCGGGAGGCCAGGCGGGAACAAGCTCTAAAATCGAAAACTATCTCGGCTTTCCAACCGGCATCGGGGGACAGCAACTCGCCAGCCGCGCGCAATTACAAGCGTTGAAATTTGGCGTTCAGTTCGCGATCTCTCGAGAGACGGTGAGCGTCGAGCAGGTGGATGGAATCCACAAGCTGCTTCTCGCTGGCGGCATTCCAGTATGCGCTCGCGCCGTGGTCGTGGCCTCCGGAGCGCAATATCGAAAACTGACGGTCCAGAACTACGAAAACTATGAGAACCGAGGTCTCTACTATGCCGCCACCCCGATGGAGTCGATTCTTTGCCGGGAGAAGGATGTCATCGTCGTCGGCGGAGGCAACTCTGCCGGTCAGGCCGCTATGTTCCTCTCGGGCATCGCCAAGCATGTCTACCATATCGTCCGCGGGCCGTCGCTGGCGGCAACAATGTCGCAGTACCTTGTGTCACGCATCGAGAGCTCCTCACGCATTTCGCTTTGCATTAACTCCGAGATTGTCGCGCTTGAGGGCGAGCCTGATCTGCAGTCTGTCACCTGGGTAAACCGCAGTACTGGTGAGCCTACACAAAAGGCGATTGAAGACGTCTTTGTGATGATTGGAGCAGAACCGAATACAGGCTGGCTCTATGGGACAGTACAGCTTGACAAGAAGGGGTTCATCCTCACCGGAGCGTCCGGCGGCTTTGAGAACAGCCCATACGCGACCAGTGTCCCCGGCATCTACGCCGTCGGAGACGTCCGCGCGAACTCGGTCAAGCGCGTGGCTTCGGCTGTTGGTGAAGGCTCCGTCGTGATCTCCGATGTTCACCGCTATCTCGCCAGTGCACGTAACCACGTGTCGCCCGACCCTGACTCCGCCCTGGCCGCCCTCCGTGCAGCAGGCGAAGCGACCGAAGCGAGAGCTTAGAGGACATTTCGCATCAGCGAGATCGGGTGCCAAGCGTTTGCTTCTACGCGAGCGCCAAATCACAAAAACCCGGGGGGAGGAGTTTGAGATTGCACGTTGAACAAGATGTCCGGCCGTTGTCGCGGGCCCGCTTGCCCGTCGATACGACGGAGTTGGCCCGATATCTGATCGGCAAGACGATCGTCCGCAAAGTAGGACGAAGCCGGATCAGCGGACGAATTGTCGAAACGGAGGCGTACCCACCAGGCGACTCGAGCGGGCATGGTTACCGCGGACAAACGGCACGAAACCACTCCTTGTTCCTGGGCAGCGGTTTTGCATACGTTTACTTCATCTATGGCGTGTCTTACATGCTCAATGTCTCATCTGAAGAGCCAGGCGTCGGTGCGGGTGTGTTGTTCCGGGCATTGGAGCCTCTTGAAGGAATCAACTTGATGGAGAGGCACCGCAAGACCGACAAGCTGATGGACCTGGCAAGAGGGCCGGGGCGGCTTGCACTCGCACTTCAGATCGACCGAAGTCTGGATGGAATTGACATGTGCGCCGACGGGCCACTTTGGCTGGGCACTGCGATTCGGAAGACCGGGCACATTGGCACAAGCACCCGGATCGGCATTACCCGAGAGGTCGGCCGGTTGCTGAGATTTTTTGAGGTAGGAAGCCCCTTCGTTAGCGGCCCAAGAGCCCTCTCGATGAAATGAGAACCCTGCGTCTATCGCGATTCGCGGTGCGTTCGCTTTGAGGTGGTCCGAAGTTCCCGATATACGGATACGAGTTCCTGGAGACTGAATGCCCGATTCAGTCCACTTGGATTGGGCAAGATCCATACTTCAGCACCACCAAACCTCATGAACTGCTCTCCCCAGTTGACGCTTCCCTTTCGAAAGATACCTGCAAAGGCAGGTTTACCGAGAAACGCCAGATACCGCGGGCGATAACGTTGAAGCTTTCGCTCGAGTTCCCCGGCGGCCTCGCGAAATTCATGACTTGTGAGCTCGCTGGCACTTACAGTCGGTCGCTCCACTGCAGCCGTCAGACCGCATCCGTATTGAAGAATCGTGCTGTCGTTTTCGGGTGAAATCAAATGTGGAGTAAACCCCGCCAGGAAAAGGACACGCCAGAATCGGTTATTAGGGCTCGAGAAATGGTGCCCCGCCCGGGCTGCGCTCAGCGCCGGATTAATCCCACAAAACACCACATCAAGGTCCTTGCGGAGTAAGTCAGGAAGTCGGAGTGTTGATCTCCGGGGGCCGTTCGGCCTCATGTAGTTCTGACTCGTGGAATGAAACCAGGACTGCCGGTATTCACCACGTCATTGAGTCTCTGCCTGGTCTGAATGCGATTGATTTCATCAAACGCATCCTCTGGGAGGGGACAGATGTTAAAGTTCTCCGCCGCGCGGGCCGCACTTCTCGGCGTGGTAAGCAAAGCGGTGCCCCGTTGAACAGCCCACGCCAGCAGCACCTGCGCGGGCGTCTTTCCAACTCGTGCGGCGATTGCTGTAATGACTGGATCTTCAAGCGGCCCCGGTCTGGCCCCATGGCCCAGCGGCGCAAAAGCCAAAAAAACAATGCCATTCTGCTTGCAGAATTCCAAAAGCTGCGTCTCTGGCAGATATGGATGTGATTCAATTTGGATCACCGCAGGTTTGATTCTCGCTGATTCGTAGATGGGCATCAGCCCGCTCAAGGTGATGTCAGAAAGTCCAATGGCGCGGCATCTGCCATTGTCCACTAGACTCTCCATCGCCTTCCAGGTATCGAGCAGGGTCACTCCGTGGTCGTAGAGGACGTTTCCGTTCTGATCGCGGGGATCCTGCTCCTCCCCGGGCTGAAATGCAAAAGGAGTGTGAATGAGGTAGAGATCCAGATAGCTGAGCCGGAGCCTGTCCAGACTGACCTCGAATGCCGGTTCCACGCGCTCAGGCCGATGGTTCGTGTTCCACAATTTCGTGGTAACAAAAATGTCTCCGCGCGCGATTCCATCAGCGGCAAGTCCTGCCTGCAACGCCTGGCCACTTCACCCTCGTTGCGGTACCGTTCCGCACAGTCAAAATGTCGAAACCCTGCCGCCAGTGCATCTCTGGTCGCGCTTATCGTTTCGGCCCTGTCTGCAATCAATGTGCCAAATCCAAGTGCCGGCATGAGCCCTGCACCGTGGCTTAGCGGTAGTTTTGTAGCCCGAAAATCAGAAGCTGCAATCATCGCTGCTCCTTGCATTACCTCGCGTCAATAAGCTTTCTCAACTGCAATGATCCTGATCGACCCGCCGGCTGAGTGTGACCGCGTACCAGTTGCGCTTATCTTTCCAGGTGCTCTCAATCTTGAAGTTAGAGTCGGAAAGGAGCGCGTCAAGAGTATTATCGGTGAATTTGTAACTATTCTCCGTATGGATGGTCTCGCCCTTTCTGAAGTGAAGCTCGAGCTCGGCAGTCGCGATCTGAACGTACTGGTCACGCATGCATTCGAGGTGCATCTCGATACGGGATGCAACAGTATTCCAACTAACACGGTGCCGAAATCCCGCAAGGTCAAAATCCGCGCCGAGCTCATTGTTGAGCCGATTCAGAACGTTTAAATTGAACGCCGCAGTCACTCCCTCATTGTCGTCATAAGCAGCGATCAGGGTCGACTCCTCTTTCACGAGATCTGTTCCAAGAACAAGCGCATCTCCGTTTCGTAGTTGCGAACCGATGTTTCGAAGAATCGTCCGCGACTCCTGCGGCATAAAGTTGCCGATGCTGGAACCGAGATAGAGCGCGAGAGTTGAGCCGTCGAACTCCTCCAGTCTTGGCGGACTGTCGACGTAATTAACGATAACGGGCTCAAGCAGTACTTCTGGAAACGCGCTCTCAATGTCCCGGCACGCGATCCCCAGTGCGTCCGCCGAGACGTCTAAAGGCATGTAGATTACGTCGATTTGTCTCCGCGCGGCGGCTGCCAGCAACAGGCACGTCTTCGACGCCGTACCTGCGCCAAGCTCGACAACACGCATCGGTTGCGAATCCGCACATGCAGATGCCACGATCGCATCAGCACGCCTCTCGAGCAGTAAACGTTCCGTCCGCGTCGGATAGTACTCAGGCAGCGTCGTGATCTGTTCGAAAAGGCTTGAACCCAACTCATTGTAGAGCATCCAAGGTTTAAGTGAACGCGGGCGCGATTGAAGTCCGTTGTGCACTTCTCGGATGAGTTCCGTGCGCGCTCCAAGAGCAGACCGGCACGCAAGATCTAACGCTGGGGAAATCGTAGTCACGATCGACGCCTCACTTTGCCAAACGTATTCCTGAAAACTGCCAACGCGTTGCGGGGGGAAAGAAGTTGCGGTAAGTTGCGCGAATATGATCCGCCGGAGTGACGCACGACCCTCCGCGGAGGATCATCTGACCGGACATGAATTTGCCGTTGTATTCTCCCAGAGCGCCCGGGAGAGATTTGTATCCGGGATAGCCTGTGTAGGCACTCGCCGTCCATTCCCAACAGTCGCCGAACAGTTGCTCGACGCTTGCGGCCCCGCTCGCCGTTGAAGGATGCAACCTCCCTGCATTAAGCGGATTCCCTTGCAGAGGCTCCTGGCTCGCGATGGACTCCCATTCAACCTCTGTCGGAAGCCGACAGCCGCGCCACCTGGCAAAGGCATCAGCCTCATAGAAACTGATGTGGCACACCGCCGTATCAAGCAGGTCCGACAGCCCATGTGAGCCCCTCAGGGTAAAGACCCGCCAGCCAGTCTCATCACCAGCGTCTCGCTCCCAATAAAGCGGCGCCTCCCATTTTGACTCCCTTGCAAGCTCCCATCCGTCAGAAAGCCAGAGCCCGGGGCGCGAATATCCATCATCAGACATGAACTCCAGATATTCACGGCAAGTCACGCTGCGGTTCGCGATCTGGAATGGTTCGAGATAAACCCGATGTCGGGGAGTTTCATTGTCAAAGGAAAAGTCCAGAGGATTGTTCGCATTTGGCGAATAGCCGATCTCAGTCACTCCGCCTTCGCGATCGTGCCATTCGAGTGTGGTAACTTCCCGATTTCGATCTTTCGGTAGAGCACAAGATCGGTAAGACGGACGGAGAGGATTGGAGAAGAATGCATGCTTGATGTCGGTAAGCGCCAGTTCCTGATGCTGCTGTTCATGATTCAGACCCAGGACGATGCGCCGGCATACTTCGATATCGATTGAGTGCGCAAACAACCTTTCCATTTCCCGGTCCACATGCTTGCGGAATGCGACAACCTCACCAAGTGATGGCCGAGAAAATGACGATCGCAATCTTTTCTCGGGAATCTCTTCTCCAAGAGAAATGTAATAGCTGTTGAATAGCCAATGGAACTCTTCCCGGAAGGGTTTGTAGTCGGCTAGGAAGGGCCGTAAAACGAACGTCTCGAAGAACCATGTCGTGTGCGCCTGATGCCACTTCACAGGACTGGCATCGGGGCACGACTGTACCATCTGATCTTCTGCGGACAACCCTGCCACAAGACAATCCGTCATCGACCGGACAGCGCTATATTTCGCGTGGATAGCAGACACCCTATGATTCGCCGGGGATTCCGCAACGCCACCTCGCGCGCTCATCCCTGCATCGACGGCGCTCCAACTCTCGACCGAACCCATTCTTCCCTCGCCGTGAACGCTGCACATCTTTTCTCTCCCGTCCTTGGATTAAGCCGGAAGCAGTGAGCGAAAACAATTGGACGAAGGTATCGCCAACACTTTGGTGTATTCGGCTTGCGCCTTTCCTTAGCCCCGATGACTTTTTCGCCTGAGTGGCAAACTTCTCCGATATATTTCGTGCACTCTGATCACCCACTAACGCTTCTCTCACTCATCGGGTTCTTCGATGAGGGCGGACTACGCGAGTGTGATTCGGATCTTGACTTCGTTTAGCACACCTCTGGGCTGATGAGTACGCCTGCCAAACGGCTCGCCTTGATTGCGGCGCCGCTGTTCATGGGTGCTTCCTCCGTGGGCAGTTGCACCGGTCTTTGCTCTTGAATCGAGCGGCAGCGTTGTACATAGATGCCGAACGCCTCCTGGCGAAGGCGGGGGTACCCACATCGAGCACAGGGTATAGAAATGGGCGTGAGGTGAAGTCCACAGAATTGGATTGCCCAGAACCACCCACGATTTCGCAGCATTTTGAAGGGGAGTACCCACACAAATCCCCACAATCGGTCGTTTCAGAAGTTTACCGGGGAGTGGTAAGGAAGCGCAAGTCTAAGAATATAATTGGCTCCTCAGGTAGGACTCGAACCTACAACCCTTCGGTTA
>CAVWYS010000007.1:0-1881677 GCA_963759285.1 uncultured Acidobacteriaceae bacterium
CACGACATGCGATTCGGTTCCAATTACCACGCCGGGGCTATACCGGGTGTCTGGCTGCGCAGGGTTGCCGTACAGCTTTATCAGCATCGCGTAGTCCACATCCATTCCAAACACTCCCTCGACAGCCTCAGCATAAGCGCGATGGCCATCAGATGTGATTTGAATGCGAGTGGTCACACGCGATGCCAAATCCTTCATGAACTCCAGTGCGAATCTAGCGTCTCTTCCGCCGCAAACATAGGAAATAATTAGCTTTGAATCGGCATCGAGCGCCGTCCAAGTCCAAACGCTTCCAGCGCCCTTTGCCTTCTGGTCAGGGGTGACGTTTTTATCCTTTCCGTAACAGAAACTCCAGATTTCATCGCATTGCACCCGGCGGGCGGATACATTCCGAACATGCGTGTCATGGAACGATGAGCAGGCTTCGCCGAGGTCAACCAGTAGCTTCGTAACGGTATTCTTGGACTTGCCAGTCAGGCGTACCGTGGCACGAATGGAGTTTCCTTCGACTAATAAGGCCACTACTCGGGCGCGCTCAGCATTATCAAGTCGATTCATAATGACCATTCTGCTTGAGCGATTAAGAAAAGTCAACAGCTAATTCTGGCAGTTGTCTGGATGTTACTGGACAAGTCTGGTCTGCTGAGTGTGTACCCTCTGATGCCAAACGTGTATCATCAGTAACTACATAATTATACGAACAAATATATTGACAGCGCGTGTACCCCTTAGTCGACCAGACTTGTCCAGTAACATCTGGTCGACCGCCAGAAGAATATGTCGACTCTGCAAAACAGTCAGTTTGGTCGGCGCCAAATATCCATTGCACGCGACGTTTGGATTCAATGTTATAATCGGGAAGCGATAGCAGGGAGACCGGTTAATACTCCTGGCAGAGTTGGTCTCCCGCTAATCGGTTGAGGAAGAGGCAGTAGATGATAATCGGACGCCCCTGACAAGGGCGCGGGGCGGGGGAAACTTCGCCCCCACAGCACCTTTGTCTTTTTGAGTATAGCACAGAAAGGAATAGCGATGAGTGATACACCTAACCCGTATGACGTTGTGATTGCTGACCTTGAGAACAAGCGCGATCAGATCAATGCGGCGATTGAGATGCTTCGCGCTCTTGGTGCCACAGGTGCCATCGCGTTGCCGTTGCCTGCGGCTCCATCCAAGGCGCAGCCATCGGAAGCGGATATCCCCCGCGATGCGTTCTTCGGAATGACCATTCCTGAAGCCGCAAAGAGGTACTTGTCGATCGTGAAGGCGACGAAGCCAAATTCTGAGCTTTGCTCTGCCTTGTTGCGGGGTGGATTCAAGACGCAAGCAAACAATTTCTCTGAAGTGGTCCGCAGCACCTTACAGCGTCACCCAGACTTCGTAAAAGTTAATGGGGAATGGGGATTGGGCGATTGGTACGGAAATCGTGGCGGAGGCCGCCGGATCAAGCGGAGCAACGGATCACAGGCCCAGGACGTTTCTGATGGCCAAGAAACAGAAGAGCCATCCGAGGCTAGTCCGGATGGCTCAACTGCATAAATCAGCTTTTAACCACGTAGCAGCGTGGTTAGATCTTTACTGTGGAAAAGATACCACAGGTTTCCAGATAGGTCAATGACCTTGATGGTAAATGCAATCCGTTCTGTCACTTGCAAACTCCATCGGTAGCAGCCGGGGGAGAACAAGAGGCAGGTAACGTTAACCAGTAACCATAAGAAGGCTAGATATGCAAAAGCAAAACATAGTAGGACCGACTGCAGGCAGCACTGCAGCGGAAACGCCCCTTTGGATTGTCGAAGACGGCTTAGCACTACCTTATAAGCACATTGTCGATGGTATGTGTGAATGCAAGACTTGCTCCGGCAAGATCACCCACATCATTCTTCCGTATGCGGCCTAGGGCCTAACTCGGGGTCGCTCACAACGACTCCACAACCATTAAGATGCAGAGCGGGCAGCCCAGCGGCTTTGGGCTGCCTTCTTTGCTATGGAACTGCGCTTTTTGGGGGAAAGTTTCTCAGCGCGTGCTTTGCCGCCCTTGAGGCCCCCCAGTCTTCCTAGAGCCACAGCGGCAGCGTTCTTCTTCTCTACAGGTTCGATGGCCTGCTCGGTCGCCTGATCGACAATCCACTTAGCAAGCTGGGCAGCATCGCGGGGGCGTTTGCCCTGAGGTATCGTCATGACTCGATGATGCCGAATCAATCCAAGAAGCGCAAGAGCCATCAAAACCAAACTGACCCACTACCCGGGAAGGGGCAGTGGATCAGTTTGAAATTCTGACCCAGTCAGGACGGGCCAAAAAGAAACAGGCCTAGAAAGATCGCACCTATTGCGCAAGCAGCAGCAACATTCTCCCGGAATCCCTTGGGGTCTTCTGCCCGGGATACTACCCCCTGAAATCTGACCAAGGTCTTTCCGGTGGCTATAGAGATGAGGGCGAAAGCAATCGAACCGAGTCCGAGGTAGAGTTCTACATCACGACGCACCGCAAAATAGTGATACCAATATGAGTCGTGATCCATGGCAGTCATGCTAGCAGGCTTCACTAAGCCAGATTCGCGATTGCCTCATAGCTCCAGACATGTTCTGCAATCCCTGCTGCCCTGTGCCCCATTCATGCAGTTTCATCGCATGAGTGGGATCGGCTCCCTTCAATTCGCCGCTTTCAACCCCAAACTCCGCTTCATCGGGTGAGCCTCGGTATTAAAAATCACCGAATCAAACTCCAGCGTCGACTCCGGCGCGAACAGCAAATAAAGATACTTCAGCGTCTCAGCAAAAAAGAAGCTCTCCATCGCATCCTTCTTCTGCTTGCTGCGAACATCGGCTAGCGCCGCATACGCCTCATCGGTCCGGCAATACTTCACCAGCCCATCCAGGTACGTCCGCCCCATCGCCAGGTACTTCGCGTCGTGCGTGTAGTGATACAGGTAGTAGGTGGACTCGATAATCTCCGGCCGCAGTTCGTAACTCGGACTCGTAATCTGCATCTTCACGTAGTCCAGCGTCTCCGGCTCAATGCCCGCCAGATTCCACATCCTGTAGCTAGAGTCCTGCAGTTCAGCTGCCCGATGCACATCGTCGCCCAGCGCCAGTACCGCAGGGAAGAACGCATCAAGAGCACCATAGAACGTATGCGTCCGCTGCCCGCTGTTCATATCCGCCTGCCCGTACCACAGGCCGTTCGGCTGATTGTCTGCGAGATATTTATCGATTGCCACCTCGCTCTCCTGCCACATCCGCGCGCAGTCGTTGTCGTCAAAGAGGATCGACGCCTTCAGCAAATACTCGTAATACGAATCGATCCCGCCCATGATGCCCGCCGTCGGATCGGTCCACTTTCCCGTCTCCACATCGATCTCCGACCCCACCAGCCCGATCGGTCGAACGCCGCTTGTACAGTTCCACCACCGCGCGCTTGGCCATGTCGTAGTAGTTCTGCTTGCCCGTCAGCCGCGCCAGCATCCCGTATTCGATCAAGCAGCGTCCCAATCTCCGCCGGATTGCTCTTCGTCCCCCGTACCGCGCCCGTATGCAGATTCACGTACTCGTATGGCATCCCCGTCGGCGAGTCGAACATCGGCGACATCCGCCGCCCCAGCTCATCAGCCAGTTCCAGCAGCCGCTTGTCCCCGGTCATCTCGTAGCAGGAAATCAGGCTGCCCAGCAGGCGGATCGTAATCTCAAAATCCTTGACGTAAATATCCTGGTCGAGATTCAACTTCGTATCGATGAGCTTCCGCGCGTCGTCTGCCTGGTCTTTGAGCCCCATCAGCGTCAGCGTGTCCAGCGCATCCACCGGCGTCATCAACAGGCTGTGCCCGTCGCCGTACCAGTCGAATGGTTTGAGCGTAAGCGGCTTCAGCGCGTCGTGTCCCCACGCGTACTTCTTGTAGCCGTTCCACGCGTGCAGCGTTGCAGCGCGAACCCGCTCTGCCATCTCCGCCTTTTCGGCGTCGCTCATAGGCTTTGCCGGCGTCCCCACGGTCGCCGCAGGCCCGCGCGGTTGCGGCGGAGCGCTCTGCGCAAACACAACCGCTGTGGAGTCAACCATCAATAAAACGACTATGGGCAAAAATAGCTTCGAAGCACGCATCATCACCTTCGCAACATAACGCAAACATCATACGGAATCTGCCCTGCTTCCGACGCGCACAAACAAAACCACCCGAAACCTGCTTCGGTTCCGGGTGGCTTAATTGAAGGCTGGCAACTGACAGCTAAAAGCTGCCTTTACGCCGCGCTTCCGCTCAGTGAACTCACTCTGAATCGCTTCATCTGGATCGACAGCGTGCGCTCGATCTTACGCAAATCGCCGCGCTCCGCCGGTCCGGCGAACGTTGAAGCAACGCCCTTGGCAGATGCGCGACCCGTACGGCCCACACGGTGAACAAAATCTTCCGCCAGTTTCGGCATGTCGAAATTGATCACGTGCGCCACGTTGGCCACGTCGATGCCGCGAGCGGCAACATCCGTAGCAACCAGCACGCGGTGATGCCCCTCAGAGAAACTCCGCAGTGCCGAATTCCGCTGCGACTGCGAACGGTCCCCGTGAATCTGTGTAGCCGACCAGCCTGAACGGCTGAGCCTGCGCGCCACACGATCCGCGCCGTGCTTGGTGCGCACGAACACCAGGAAGCTGCCATCCTCGGAGTCCAGAAGATGCTCGAGCAATTCCTGCTTCTTGTCAGCCGCCACTTCAAACGTGCGCAATTCCACGTTCTCGGCCGGCTTCAGAACGGAACCGATCTCGATCCGCACTGGATTGTTCAGGTACTTGCGCGCCACTTCCTTCACCGCGCCTTCCAGCGTGGCGGAGTAGCACAGCGTCTGCCGATTTGCAGGCAGCGTGGTCGCGATGCGTGCGATGGCCGGCTGAAAGCCCATATCGAGCATTCTGTCTACTTCGTCCAGAACCAGCATTTGAATCTGGTCCATCCGCACGAGTTTCCGCTTCAGATAATCCTCAAGCCTGCCCGGCGTAGCCACAATCAGCCGCGCCCCGCGGCGAATCGCATCCAGTTGCGGACGCTCCTGCATCCCTCCCACCACCAGCGCTACGGTTTGCAGAGGACTGGTCCGAATAGCCTTGAACGCGACCTCCACTTGCATCGCCAGTTCGCGCGTAGGCAGCAGAATCAATGCCTGCGCTGCGTTCCGGTCCTGCACCTTCTGCAGCATTTCCACGATCGGAATCAAGAAGCCGAGTGTTTTGCCGGTTCCGGTCTGCGCCGTCGCCAGCACATCGCGGCCTTCGAGAGCCGGGGGAATGCAGCCCGCCTGTACCGGCGTAGGGGTTACAAAATTGTTTGTGGTTGAGCCGCGCCATCAGCGGGGCCGAAAGATTGAACTGCGAGAACTGTGTCGTCAAAATATATTCATTTCCTGAGTTCCGGAGCCCGTCTTCCCTGGGGCCTGCAATCGGAACCCGATCTTGCAGCCGCACACACTTGTCCTGCCACGTGCGCTTCTGCTCTTCAATTTATGCGTAAGGGAGAACCAAATACGTCCCGGGGACTGATCATCAGACTTGCAAACTTCCTCTGAGATCCGGACCTGCCACACGCTACTTCTGCATCCGCCGGTTCGACTCATTGCCGTCCGGCACCACGACCCACAACATCACTGGAAACTGCTCCTCATCATGGGAGCCGCCGTGGTTACGCTGTAAGGGCTTGGGGGAAATCTGTGCCAGGCTGAATTGCCTTAAAAAGAAGGGGCAAACCGCCGCTCACGTCCAAATCACTGAGCGCAACCTCAGTATAGCACGGTTTCGCTTTTTTCTCGCCTTTTGGATTCAAGTGTTTTATATCTAACGGGTTAACGCTCTTCCAGCCGCGACACCACCTGCCGCACCAGCTTCTCCAACTCCGGATTCACCTCTGAAATCGCAGCCTCCACCGCCGGCAGCGGCTCCATCCGCGCATCCGGAAATCCCAGCTTTCGCTTCAGCGCCAGAATCTCCTCGATCTTGTCCTCGGGAATATGCACCAGCGGCTTCCCAATCTGCTTCGCAATCACGCACGTCTTGCAATACGACTCCAGAATCTCCGTCAGCCACTCCGCATGCGTCACCGTGTCGCTCCAGCACACCACCCCGTGATTCGCCAGCAGAATCGTATTGTGATTCTCCACAAACGGCAGCACCGTCTCCGCAAACGCATGTGTCCCTGGCGTCTCGTACCGCGCCAGCGCCGCGGGCCCGATAAAAATCTCGTACTCCGAAATCAGCCCCACCGGCGGCGCAGTCCCCGTCAGCGAAAACGCAGTCGCATACGGAGGATGACAATGCACCACCGCCCGTGCCCGCGGATTGGCGCGATAAATCTCCAGGTGCAGCAAGAGTTCGCTGGTGCGCAGCCGATCCCCGGCCACAATGTTCCCTTCCATATCCGACAAACAGATATCCGCCGGCTCCATGTCGCGCTTGCTCATCATCGTCGGCGTACACAGCACATACTTCGAACCCAGTCTGCAACTGATATTGCCGCCGTTGCCATCAACATACTGCCGTTCCCAAAGCTTTCGTCCCGTGCGGATAATCTCCGCGCGCATGGCTTCTGCCTCAAACGGACTCGATGCCCCAGAAGGGGAAAGCTCGTCAGGCTTGGGCACACGCAAGGCCTCCCCCACAGCTTCTACAACTTCCCTCACCTGCTCTGAAATTGGATTGGCGATTTGCTTCATGCCGGACCTCGATGGGACTCCTGCGCGGCGCGGATGCAGCCCTCCCGGCGGGAGTTCCCACTTCTACATATAGGTCCAAATGGACTTTCCCGTTGGTGACATGGATCACTTCGCAAAGGCCCGGCGCAGCCCTCTCTTACGCCCTAGTCCGTCGCGACCAGCTTCCTCTGCAGCGCTTCCAGGGTTTGTCCCTTGGTCTCCGGATAGGTGAAAAGCACAGTCAAAAACTGCGCCACCGTCGCCAGGGAGAAAAAGACAAACGGCACGCTCTGCCCCATGTGCGATGCCACCCACGGGAAGCTCAGCGCAATGATGGTATTCATCGTCCAGTGGCTGGCATTCCCCACGCCCTGCCCCTTTGACCGGACACGGTTTGGAAACACCTCGCCGATATACACCCAGATCACCGCACCCTGCGACATCGCAAAGAAAGCGATATACCCGATCAGCAACCACACCAGCATGCCCTGGTGCGCGTTGCTCCGGTAGATCCACGCCACCCCCGCCAGGCAACTCGCCGTGCCCGCAGCGCCGATCAGCAGCAACGTCTTGCGCCCCGCCCGGTCGATCAGGCTCATCCCGATCATGGTGAAAATCAGATTGGTGAACCCGATCGCAATCGCTTGCTGGTCGCCCGACAACTGGCTGAATCCCGCCGCCTGAAAAATGTCGTTCAGGTAGTAGAGAATCGCGTTGATTCCCGCCAGCTGGTTAAATGCCCCAATGGTGATCGCCAGAAACAGCGGATAGCGATATTTCCATCGGAACACCGGTTCGTGGGCCGTTGCATGTTCCTCGGCCAGCGCCTTGCGAATATCCGCCAGTTCCGCCTCAGGCTCCGGCTCGCCCATCATCCTCAACACTTCCAGGGCTTCATCGATCCGGTCGCGCGAAGCCGACCAACGCGGACTCCGCGGAATCCCAAACAGCAGAATGAGAAATCCCAGCGCCGGAACCGCCGCCACGCCCACCTGCCAGCGCCATTCGGTCGCGCCTAGATGCAGCAGCCGGATCAGGTAGTTCGAGGTGTACGCGACCAGGATGCCGAAGACCACGTTGAACTGAAACGCGCCCACCAGCCTCCCCCGCCACTTGGCCGGAGCAAGCTCAGCAATGTAAACCGGTCCCAGCACCGACGATGCGCCGATCCCCAGCCCTCCGATAAAACGGAAAATCATTAGTGAAGGCCAGTTCCAAGCCAGCGCGCTACCCAATGCCGACGCGATATACAGCACAGCAGTCAGCCGCAGCGTCTCGCGCGAACCCAACTTGTGCCCCACCACCCCCGCGCTGAACGAGCCAACGACCGTACCGATCAGCGCAATCGCCACCGTCCAACCCTTACCGTAGTCGCTCAGCCCATAGAGCTTTACAACGGCGTCAATGATTCCGGAGATAACAACCGTGTCGAAGCCAAAAAGCAGCCCGCCAAGCGCTCCCGTCAGAGTCGCCTTCATTAGGTTCAGGTTCGGTCGCATACTCTCGCTGTCCTTGCCCCTCGGTCCTTCAATGCCCAGAACATCCTACAGACCGGAGCCGGGAGCGGCAAATCCCTGTGATTCAGAGCTGAATGACTCTGGCAGCCCATCCTCATCCGAAATCAGCTGTGGGCTGGAGACTCCAGGTGTGACAACGAGCGCCCGACAGCGGCCTGCGTCTCCAGCGCTCCATGCCATGGCCATGTCGCTGTCAACGTAAGCGCAGTCTCCGGTTTCTAGAACCTCGTGCATCCCGCCTAAGTCCAAATGCAGTTTCCCCTCGAGCACGTAGACCACACTGCACTCGGATCGTCCAACCTCAGACAGAACACCAGAGCCGCCCGAGGGATACTCCATAATGCGAGCAACAATCCGCGTGTCGTCTGTCAGTGTATGAAGCGGGATCTGGATCGCCGCCTCGTGACCTCTTCCGCTGCCAACCAGGTGGGCTTTGCGGGTGATGGCCAGCGTGTGCTTTGTTGCGTCGCTAAAAAAATAGCTGAGCCCGACGCCATAAACCCGGCAGATCGTCGCCAGAGTCGGCAACGTGGGAATCATCCGGTCGGTCTCCAGTTTTGACAACAGTGCGGTCGACAAGCCGGTTTCTGCGGCCAGACGCGAAAGCGTCAGGTGCTTTTGTGTGCGCAGCGTGCGCAGTTTCATCCCGATGCAGTAGGGCTCCAGTGACCAGCGTGCGTAAGACGGTCCATTCGCCATTACAATTACCGCACTCATGGAGTCTTCGGCGAATCCGTCTTCCATCTTCTGAAGAATTTCTGAAACTTGCCAAATGGCGCATCGACCGCCAAACCTTTAGCATGATGGGAGCGTTCTCGGGTTCGACCCGACACGCATCTGCAGAGTTTTTCAAAATTCCCTCAAAGGATCATCCTCATGACCCTGCTTCCTTCTCCTCAACCTCCTCGTCGCGCCATCTTCCGTTCACTACGCCCCTCTGCCCCATTCATCATGGCCATCGCAATTCTCTTCACTTCATTTTTGACTGCTTCCCATCTCGCCGCCCAGGACGCCGGGCCCGACGTCCTCGTACTCAGTAACGGAGACACCTTGCATGGAAAATTCGTAAGCGAGATCGGCGGCAAAGTGACATTCCATTCCGACCCCCTCGGAGACATCACCCTCGAATGGAGCAAGATTAAAGAACTCCATACCGCGGGCAGCTTCGCCGTGATCGACAAAAACGTGAAGATCCGTGGCAAGAAGAGCTCGAGATCGATCCCCACCGGCACCGTCGAAGTGACAAATCAGTCGCTCACCCTGCACACCGAAAGCGCAACAGCGCCTGCGCCGATTCCTGTCGCCGATGCGGCATTCATCATGGATAAGGCCACCCTCGACAAGCAGCTCTATCACTCCCCCGGCTTCTTCTCCGGTTGGAACGGTGCCGCGACTGCGGGTGCAGCCATTGTCACCGCGACACAAAATCAGTACACCTTCTCCGGTGGCGTGGGCATGGTACGCGTAGTACCCACTGCGAGTTGGCTCAACCCGCGCGATCGCACCTCTTTCGATTTCACGGGCTCCTACGGAAAAATCACGCAGCCCTCGTACACAATTCCCGCAACGGGAACCACACCTCCAATCTTTGTCCCCGCAGTCGTAACCAAATCCGCTCTCTACCATGCCGATGCAGAACGCGATGAATATTTCTCGGCGCGCTTCTTCGCTCTCGGGCAGACGGCCTTCGACCACAACTTTGCGCAGGATCTCGATCTGCAGCAGATCTACGGAGGCGGTTTTGGATGGACCACGCTCAAGACTCCAAAACAGGAAGCCGACCTCAAAGCAACGATTCAATACGAGAAGCAGCAATTTATCGCTGGCTCGACAACGAACGAAAATCTCATTGGGTCTACGCTTTCCCTGTCCTACGTTCTTCATCGCAAGCTCGTGACCTATACCCAGGGACTGGCTTTCATCCCTGCGTTTAATCATCCTCATGCCTACTCCGCGGATGAAACCAATACACTTGCCTTTCCCGCGTACAAAAACCTGAGTTTCTCTTTGGGAACGCTCGACAGCTATCTCAATGACACACCTTCGTCTGAACCCCCGACCAAACACAATTCCTTCCAGTTCACCATGGGCATCACCTACGCGATCAAATCGAAGTATTAGAGCTAGCCGCAACTGCATTTCCACTTCTTCCGGCTTCTCGCGAGTCCCGCCCTCTCGGCGGGACTTCGCGTTGGTCTATCCACCCTGGTTGGATCCGAGCCTGTTCGCCCAATGCAATAAACGCGGCCAAGTTTTTCTCGCAGCGAAACTGCTCGAGTAACCTCGCGAAAAGTTACCAAAACTTAGCGGATAAAGCGTTGCTCATCACATGTCGATGTAGGAGTTTAGATACATACTTGTTGCGCGATTCGAATCTGGTGTCGCTTCAAACTCATTCAGATCGGAGGGATTTTCGGTCTTCGCTCTTCCCCTTGGTTTCGAGACAGAGTCCGATTCCACCAAATGAAATCACCTGCTTTGTGAGTTCACTCGACATCAAAAGCAGACTGTTCAGAGCTTTGAGGGAGATGATGGTTGAGCCTGGTTCGGCAGCAAGTTCACCTGAATTAACTGGTCCCGCATTCACATTTGGGAATCTTCAACTTCATCGCGACGGCATGCTTTCTCGCGGGAACACAATCGTTCATCTTCCTCCCAAGGAACTGGCGGCTCTCAACCTTCTACTCGCGCACGCTGGCCAGATCCTGACTCACCCCCAACTCAAGAAAGCTCTCTGGCCCGATGTGCACGTCACCGACGACAGCGTGTCCAAATGCATGTCATCGCTTCGCGAATTGCTCGCGCCCGACGACTGTATTCAAACAGTCTACAAACGCGGTTACCGGCTCTTCACAGAAGTTCGCAAGGTCGCGGCAAGTGGTGCTGAAGAAAGACCGCGCCTCGTCATCATGCCGTTTTCGGCAGAAATAAACGTCCCGCCGTACCTCGGATCCTCCATTGCTGAAGAAATCATCGCGCTCCTCACCGGCGATCCCCTCTCGCCGGTTCGATTGCTGGCGCGTGATTCGTCCTTCTCTCTCGCCGCGCGCGGCATGCACGCTCACCAGGTAGGAGAAGCTCTAAACGCCGACCTCGTTCTTACGGGAACACTACGTTCCCTGCCCTCCCATTTTCGACTGCGCGCTGAAATGATTCGCGTTGCCGACGGCACGCAAATCTGGGTTGACGATATGCTCGTTCCGCAAGCAAGAGTCTCAGACCTCGAATCGGAGTTGGCTCATCGGCTCTACCTTCGCCTCGAGACATGTGACCCTGCTCAACCCAGGCCGCAGTCATTCGCTTTAGGCACTGCGGAGAATCCCGATCGCCGCGAAGCCTATGCGCTGTTCCTCCGCGGACACCACGAATGGCAGACTCTGCAACGCCACCGCATGCAGGACGGAATCCAGCATCTCTCGCGCGCCATCGAGTACGACCCCTCCCTCTACGCCGCACATATTGATCTTGCCAACGCGTCCGTCATGCAGATCCTTTGCGGCTTCACCGCACCGGCGGAGGCGGCTGAGCACGTCCGGCACGCCGCCGAGGCCATTCCAGCCAACGCTGAGGGTGCCGCGGCCATCCTTCCCCCCATGGGCTGGATCCGTTTTCATGTCGACCACGACCTGGCGGGCGCCGCGCGGTCGTTCTCATCCAGCGCCCACCTGCCCCATGAGAATTCCGTTACGCGTCTCCGCACGATGTTCGCGCTCAGTCGCCATCGCTTTTCTGAAGCCATCGCGTTGCTCAACGAAGCGCTCCAGTCCGATCCCTATTCTCCCTGGCTCAATGCTCGCCTGGCCTGGGCGTATCATCTTGCCGGCGAGTCTTCAAAAAGCGTTGCGCAGGCGGAACACGCGCTCGACATCTTCCCTGACCACGAAAGCAGCAACATCTACGGCGCCATCATCCTTGCCTTCAACGGCAAGACCACTCGCGCCACCGCCATCTCTGAAAATCTCGTTCGCAGATCGCCCTGGTTCGATCCCGCTGCCGGCGTCCACGGTTACGCACTCGCGCAAAGTGGACGCCTCGACGAAGCGCGCTCCATTCTCGAACGCCTGCAGTGGCTGAGCCGCGAGCGTTTTGTGCTGAGTTCTTTGACGGCATCAATCTGCGTTGCTTTGGGAGACACCGACGGCGCAATCGCTGAACTTCAGGCTGCCGGCGAATCGCGATGTCCTTGGTTCTTCCAGGCGCTTGCCGACCCCCGGCTCGCTCCGTTGCACAGCCATCCTGAATTCGCGAAAATGCGCGGAATCCTTCATCAGATGGAAAAGGCGGCCGACAAAAGTTAGCCACTGCCGTTAGCCCCACAGACCCGGCACAATATCTCCAAGTAAATCGATAAATCTAGCCAACAGTAGCCCTGACCTAGTACATTTTCTCCCGGCTGAACTATCGTTTCGGGAGCGAATCCGTCGGCGCTCCAATACCCCGATCCTCAATACTTCGCTGGCCTGCTTCAATAGCAAATGCAACCGATCTTCTTGCTTAAGATATTCTGCACCCGAAAAGGAATGCACCATGCCGCTCCGTCGCTGGCTTTTCATTTTGCTTTTCACTTCAGCTGCAATTGTCATCGGCTCCGCCGCTCAGGAACCTGCCTACCTCAATACCCATCTCTCGCCGCAGGAACGCGCGCACGACCTGGTAGGCCGCATGACGCTCGATGAAAAAGCCGCGCAACTCGAAGACTACGCAACCGCCATCCCCCGCCTCGGCATTCCCGATTACCAGACATGGAACGAAGCCCTCCACGGAGTGGCACGCGCCGGCTACGCCACCGTGTTTCCTCAAGCCATTGGCATGGCCGCCACTTGGGATCCGCGCATGGTGCACAGCATGGGTAACATTATTTCCTCTGAGGCCCGCGCCAAGTTCAACCAGGCCCAGCGCGAAGGCAATCACCGCATCTTCTACGGACTCACCTTCTGGTCTCCGAACATCAACATCTTTCGCGATCCGCGCTGGGGACGTGGGCAGGAGACCTACGGCGAGGATCCCTACCTTACTGGCCGCATGGGCATCGCGTTCATCGGCGGCGTTCAAGGCAACGATCTCGAGCACTTGCGGGCTGTAGCCACCAGCAAGCATTTTGCCGTGCACAGTGGGCCCGAGTCGCTGCGTCATGGATTCAACGTCGATCCCAGCCCCCGCGACCTTGAAGAAACCTACCTCCCCGCCTTCCGCGCCACCGTCACCGAAGGCCACGTACAGTCCGTAATGTGCGCCTACAACTCCATCGACGACTGGCCGGCCTGCACCAACAAGATGCTCCTGAAAGACCACCTTCGGGATGCATGGGGATTCAAAGGCTTCGTCGTCTCCGACTGCGGCGCTATCGTCGACGTCTACGAAGGCCACAAGAAGACAACCGACATCGAGCATGCCGCTGTGCTCTCTCTTCAGGCGGGAACGGATCTCTCCTGCAGCATCTGGGCACCCGGCTTCAACACGCTTGCCGACGCCGTCCGCCACGGCCTCGTCTCAGAAGATCTGGTCACCCAGGCCGCTGAGCGCCTCTACACCGCGCGCTTCCAGCTCGGCATGTTCGATCCCCAGGGCTCCTCGCTCGATCGCATTCCCTTCAGCTCGGTCGCATCAGAATCCAATCGACAGACATCGCTCAAAGCCGCTGAAGAGGGCATCGTACTGCTCAAGAACAGCGGCGTGCTTCCGCTCAAAGCGCCGCAGAAGATCGCCGTCATCGGTCCCACCGCCGATTCACTTCCCGCCATCCTCGGCAACTACGTTGGGACCCCGCTGCATCCCGTTACGCCTCTTGATGGCATGATCACTCAATTTAAGACCACGCCCATCCTCTACGCACAAGGCTCCACGCTTGCCGAGCGCTTTGCCGTGCCCGTTCCGCGTACCGCTTTTGGCCTGAACAAAGGCCTGAAGACTGAGTTCTTCGCCACGCCGGACTGGACCGGCCGTCCCGTCGCAACCGAGACCGAACCCCTCGTCCAGGCCGACTGGGAAAATGCCGAGCCAAACCCCGAAGTCGATACCCACAACTACTCCGTCCGCTGGACCGGTTCGATCTCCGCGCCCGCTCCCGGCCATTACGTCTTCTCCATCGAACCGGGCGACGCCTTCCCTTACACGCCCGACGAAACCTATCGTTTCATTCTCGATGGCAAGACACTCAGCGAAGGAAATCTTCGCGCGGGCCGCGATCTCTCGCAGATGGGACATTTCAAATCCGCACCGGGCGCCTCGCCCACCGCACCCCCCGAGCAACTGAACGTCAAAGTCCCCCAGATTCCGGTCGACTTCACAGACACCAGAGAGCATGAATTCCGGCTTGAATACTCCCATTCCGCCGACCGCTCCGGCGGCGGCATCACGCTCAAGTGGGAGGCTCCCGCCCAGGCCCAGCTCGACGAAGCCGTCGCCCGCGCCAAAGAAGCCAGTGTCGTCGTCGCCTTTGTCGGCCTCTCTCCTCAACTCGAAGGCGAAGAGATGCCCATCAAGCTCCCCGGCTTTAGCGGCGGCGACCGCACCAGCCTCGATCTGCCCGAACCGCAAGAAAACCTGCTGAAGGCACTCGCCGCCACCGGCAAGCCGCTCATCGTCGTCCTGCAAAGCGGCAGCGCCGTTGCCCTCAACTGGTCTAACGAACACGCTGCCGCGGTGCTTGAGGCCTGGTATCCCGGCGTCGAAGGCGGCGACGCAATCGCCCGCACCCTCGCGGGTCTCAACAACCCCGCCGGCCGCCTCCCCGTCACCTTCTATAAATCGCTCGACGGCCTGCCTGCATTTACTGACTACTCCCTGAAAGGCCGCACCTACCGCTACTTCCAGGGCGAGCCCCTCTGGGGATTCGGTTATGGCCTCAGCTACTCAAAGTTCACCTATGGCCCCGTCAGGCTTTCTGCCTCCACGCTCAAAGCCGGAGAACCAATCACTGCCACCGTCACTGTCACCAACCGGGGATCCGTGACGGGCGATGAAGTCGTCGAGGCCTACCTCAAGACGCCGCAGGAAGGTGGCCCCATTCATTCGCTTGTCGCATTTGACCGCGTCACCATCGGTCCCGGCACCAGTAAGGAAGTCTCGTTGAAGATCGACCCGCGCTCTCTCTCCAGCGTCGACGACCAGGGCAACCGCGCCATCCTCGCCGGCAAATACACTCTCACTCTCGCCGGCGCTCAGCCCGAAGAAACGGAAGCAAAATCCGAAGCCGGTTTCACTGTGACCGGAACAGCCCAGCTGCCGAAATAACGCCAGCGAAAACGCGGACAAACCTTGAGGGTTTGCCCGCTTCACCACTCAGCAAGAAGAGAAGACTGGCTTGTGAGAGACATTGGCGTCCCAGCGTCATAGTCAGGGAATCTCCACGCCATAGTGCGTCAAAAATGGTGGACATCTGGCCGCCCGAGTGACCAACATCACAAGGTTCATCCCGCGCTCAGTTCAATAATTCTTTCAGGATGACGTGGCACGCCTTTCCGCGTACCGTAGTAGGCGTCCAACCCACCCGTACTGCTGCGGAGGCAAATTGCTTTTAGGCATTCTCAAGGAAACCGCTCCCGGCGAATCCCGTGTCGCTCTCCTTCCCGAGAGCCTGAAGTCCCTCATCGCCCAAGGCATCGCAGTCGTTGTTGAATCCGGCGCGGGCAAAGCGGCAGGAGCGAGCGACTCGGCCTATGAAGCCGCGGGCGCCACCGTCACGGGCGACCGCCCTTCCATTCTCGGAGAGACCGACCTCATCCCCGTCGTCAACGCACCAAGTGCGTCAGACCAGGCCCTGCTCAGATCCGGAGCAGCCGTCATCGGATTTCTGCGTCCCCTCGACGCGCCATCAGCGCTCGCTACCGCCATCGCCTTGCATGTCACCCTGTTCAGCATGGAGTTGGTGCCCCGCATCAGCCGCGCCCAGTCGATGGATGCGCTCTCGTCGATGGCCACCGTTGCAGGCTACAAAGCTGTTATCAACGCCGCAGCAGTTCTCCCGCGCCTCTTTCCCATGCTGATGACAGCCGCTGGGACTATCCCGCCCGCGAAGGTCTTCGTAATTGGCGCCGGCGTAGCCGGTCTGCAGGCCATCGCCACCGCTCGCCGCCTCGGCGCCGTCGTTGAAGCCTACGACGTGCGCGCCGCCGCCGGAGAACAGGTCCGCTCCCTCGGCGCAAAATTTCTCGACGTCGATCTCGGCGGCATCAATACTGAAGGCGGCGGAGGCTATGCCGCCGAACTCAGCGAGGAAGCGCTCGACCGGGGTCGCGATCTGATCGTGCGCACCGCTGCCCACTCCGACGTTATCGTCACCACTGCCCAGGTACCCGGCCGCCCGGCACCGCGTCTCCTTCGACGCGAGGCCGTCGAGGCCATGCGACCCGGCTCGGTGCTTGTCGATCTTGCCGCTCCCGCTGGCGGCAATTGTGAACTGACCATTCCCGGCCTCACGCAGACCATCGGCGGTGTCACCCTGATGGCGCCCTTGAACATTGCAGCGGAGTGCCCGGTCGACGCCAGTGCCCTCTATGCGCGCAACATTCTCAACTTCCTCGGCCTCATCGTTAAAAAAGGTGAACTCAGCATCGACATGGCAGACGAAGTCCTCGCCGGCGCCTGCGTCGCCCACAAAGGCAGTCCAGTGAATCCGCGTGTAGCTAAGCTTCTCGAAATAACAAGTGCTGTCGGCTAACTAAACACTGGGTGCCCCATGTCTCGCTTTTGAGACATGGGAAACGAACTCCGCTAATCGGTGCGAAGCCCCGCTAGCACTGCGAACCCGCTGCTTCTCTGGAACGACCATGACTCCCGCTGTCCTTATCGCTTCAATTTACGTCTTCGCGCTGGCCGCCTTTCTCGGCTATCAGGTCATCAGCCGCGTACCGCCTCTGCTGCACACGCCGCTGATGTCGGCCACCAACGCCATCTCCGGAATCTCGCTCATCGGTTCGATCGTGCTGGCCGGAGCCGCGCATTACCCACTCTTCGCGCACATCCTCGGATTCGTCGCCGTCACCACCGCCACCATCAACGTGGTCGGCGGATTCGGCATCACCGACCGCATGCTCAAAATGTTCAACAAGCGCAAAGAAGTGAAGCCCACGGAAAAGGCGGTGGCCAAATGACCATGTCCACCTACTTCATGGAAGCCACGTACCTCATCGCTTCCATCCTCTTCGTACTCGCGCTCAAAGGCATGTCGCACCCTGAGACAGCGCGCCGCGGCATGTTTCTTGCCGAAGGCGGAATGCTCGCCGCGATCCTCGGCACGCTTATCGGCGCCCACATTGTCACCTGGGTGTGGATCATCGCGGGGCTCACGATCGGATCGATTATCGGCGCATGGATGGCCATCTGGGTTCCCATGACCGCCATGCCGCAGCGAACCGCGCTCTCGCACGCCTTTGGAGCGCTTGCCGCAGCGCTGGTCGGCGTTGGCGAATTTCTCGTTCGCGCCGGCGAGATGCATCCAGTCACACGCACCGCCCTTGGCTTTGAAGTCATGCTCGGAGCGCTGACGACGACCGGCTCTCTCATCGCCGCCGGAAAGCTGCAGGGCTTCATCCACGGCAAGCCGGTCCAGTTCAAAGGCCAGAACGTCGTTAATGCACTCATCTTCCTCGCGATGACAACGTGCTTCTTCATCTTCATCGCCCATCCTGAAAAGACCGCAATTTTCTACAGCATGCTTGGCCTGGCATTCGTCTTCGGAGTTATGCTCGTCATTCCCATCGGCTCGGCAGACATGCCAGTGGTGATGTCGCTGCTGAACTCCTACGCCGGCCTCGCCGCGGCCGCTACCGGCTTCGTCCTCGGCAACAACGTGCTTATCATCGCCGGTACGCTTGACGGATTCTCCGGCTTCATTCTCTCTGTCCTGATGTGCAAGGCCATGAACCGCTCCATCACCAACGTCCTCTTCGGCGGCTTCGGCGCTGTCATCGCCGAAGCCACCACCGACTCCGGCGGCGTGATGCGCGAGATCAGTCTTGATGACGCGGCCATGCAGCTCGCCTTCGCCAGCCGCGTCGTCTTCGTCCCCGGCTACGGACTCGCCACCGCGCAGGCCCAGCACGCCGTTCGCGAACTCGCCGAACTCCTCGAAGAGCGCGGCGTCACCGTCAAATACGCCATCCATCCCGTCGCCGGCCGCATGCCCGGCCACATGAATGTCCTCCTCGCCGAAGCCAACGTACCCTATTCGTCTCTCTACGAAATGGAACAGATCAATCCTGAATTTCCAACCACCGACGTCGCCGTCGTCATCGGCGCCAACGATGTCGTCAATCCCGACGCGCGCGACAACCCCAAATCCCTTATCGCTGGCATGCCCATCCTTGAAGTCGATCGCGCTAAAAGTGTGATCGTACTCAAACGCGGACAGGGCCGCGGATTCTCCGGCCTCGAGAATCCCCTCTTCTACAAGTCCTGCACCTCCATGCTCTACGGCGACGCCAAATCCAGCCTCACCCATTTAGCCCAAGCCGTTCAGCACGTGTAAAAGCAGGAACAAGGGATCAGGGAACAGGAGCGTGGGGCTTAATCTTTTCAAGAGCAGCGGCATGGCGACAGATTGAAACTTCCAAATTGGCCACAATCCGACCCGAATCCGCATTTTGGAGCTCTTGCGGGGCTTGATGTGTAACTCGGCCTGAAGTCATAGCTCCCCCCAAAAAAAAACAAAGCTTGACATTAGTTTCCATGGAAATCATAATGATTTCCATGGAAACTAGAATCTCTATAGATCCCTCCATCAGCGGGCTTGAGGCCCACCTTGGGTATTGGCTACGGCGAGTGTCGAATGCGGTTTCGGACGAATTTGCCCGCTCCCTTCAGTCGAGACGAACATCCGTCGCCGAGTGGGTTCTGATGCGTCACCTCTGGGACCTTAGTCAGGCAACGCCGGGAGAGATGGCCGAAGCTCTGACGATGACCCGCGGGGCCATCTCCAAGATCATAGACAAACTTCAGTCGAAGGATTGGATCAGGAGCAGGATCAAACCTGAAGATAATCGGGTCCAACTACTCTCATTGACAGGCGCAGGACGGCGCGTTGTTCCGCAACTCGCAGAGATCGCCGATCGCAACGATCAGAAGTTCTTCGCCTGTCTCGATGCCGACGAAAGGGCAGCCCTTCGCCATCTGCTCGGCAAGCTATCGAGCCATCATCAGATTCGCGAAATTCCCGTTGAATGACGCACCAGATATCCATTCACACACACACAAGGAGAAGATTTTATGAGCAAGGCAATCGATAACCTGAACACGGCGATGCGGAAAGCGCAGGCCATTCGCCCGAAGGTAGGAGGATTTCCCTATCTTGCCGAGAGTCTGCGACGGGCCGGAGTCACTCGCAATATCTGGTCACTCCCTGCCTGCCAAAGTTTGTTCCTGACCGACCAGGGGCCCGTTGTGATGCAAGGTGCACCTCTTGTATCGGGCGCAGTGGACGTGCCGGCCTTCGATCGAGAGGCCCTGATTAAGGCTCTGCGAGTCGATCAGGCCGGCGAAAGCACTTTTCCTGAGTTCCTCGCGGCTACCTGGCGCGCGGGTGTCGTGCGCTATGACGTGGAGTTTGCTGCGCGCACGGTAGCCTACCTGGGCTGCAACGGTGAGGAGTATCTCGAAGCCTATCCGGCAGTCGAAATCGATTAGGTCACATGCATTCAAGAGCTACGCTCGCCGAGGCTTACAGCCGCCTTCCACGAGTTCCCAATCGCAAATTACGCGTGATCCCAGCTACGTCAGGTGGGGATCTCCGGATTTGCGGGTCCTGGCGGTTAACCGCCTATGCGGATATTTCGCCTGATGAACGTAGTCTCTTCATCTCAGTCTCTTGCTCCCTCTTTCCCTGTTCCAAAAAATTCGGCGGCAGAAGGATCGCCCTCTGCCGCCACCGGTATTGACTAAAACCGCATTTGCTCTCTGCTTACACTTCCAAGGACGGAAAATCTCCGCTACTGGTTTACACTCGGCGCAGGAAAATTTTCTGCCGGGCCATCGCCATCCAGCATGCCCTGCGGGCCGGGAGGTGGCGGAGCCGCACCTTTATCATTTCCGTCTGCCGGCCGGCGTCCCTCGCCTCTGGGACCACGATCGCCATTTCTCCAGTCCCGGCGCATGCCGCCGCCGTTCTGCCGGAATTCCTGCACCTGCTTCCACTGTTCCGGCGTCAGCTTGGCGCGCAGCTCAAACAGGAACCGGGCATTGGCCTTTTCCAGCTCAGCCCGCGCCTGGGCTACCTTGTCAATCTGCGCCAGCACCGCCGACTCATTCGGCTGATCTGCTTTGACCAGCGGTTGCATCTCAATCTCCGCCTTCTCCACGTTCCCGCGCAGGTCCACAAGCTTTTCGCGATGCTCCTGGAAAATAGCGTCCATCGACTTTCGCTGCTCGTCCGTCAGCTTCAGCTTCTCAATGACCCTGGGGTTATTCCACCATTGTCCGTGCTCGCCTCGCATCGCCCTTTCCATCGGCGGACGATGATCGCCAAATCCCGGACCGCCCGGTCCCATACCTCCCGGTCCACCCGGACCCTGTGCACACGCTGCGCCGACGGCAAAAGTAGCCGCAATCGCAATTCCCAACCCTGCTGCCAAATGAACCTTCATGTCTTTCTCCTTGTTGAATTTCGATTGAATTCCCTCAAATCGTCAATTCTTTGAATTGCCGGTGCTGTCATCCGTCATCAGCGATGCCATCGGCTCCAGCGCGCTGGGAACTTCCCTCGCAATGTCGCTATCTACGTTCGCCATCAGTTCATCGTCCTGAATCTTCATCTTGCTCGCGGCCAGCTCGCGCTGCTGCTCAGCGATACGCACCGCTTCAACCTTCGCCGCTTCCTGCTGCTGATGGTTCTGGTACAACCCGCCTGAAACCGTGCCCGCAAATACAACGCATCCCAGAGCCCACTTGGTGACAGCACTCCAGTTGGTCCTTGCCGGCGCTTTGGCTTCGCGCGGACGGCTCATCATCGCATCGCTCCACGCATCCACACTCGCCTTGAAATTGCCCAGCGCCTCCCGCAACTCCGGTTCCAGCCATTCCAGTCTTTCCAGCTCTACGGCCGGCTCCGCATGTTCATCATTCCGATTCATAGCCATTTTCCCCAATCCCAAACCTTGTTGTTTCCTATGTCCCTAAGTCCCCGTGTCCCTCGGTCCCTAGTCCCTAGTCCCTAGTCCCTAGTCCCTACCAAATTCTCTGCGAACCCGTGCCAGCGCGCGAGAGAGATGCGCCTTCACCGTTCCCTCACCCATGCCCGTCATGGCCGCAATCTCTTTCAACTCCATCTCATCCACAAACCGCAGCAGAAACACCGTTCGTTGCCGCTCGCTCAAATTCTCTACCGAACACCACACCTGCGCCACCTGTTCCCGCGCCAGCATGCGCTGCTCCACGGTGCGCTCGCCGCTGGGCAGCCAGTCGCTGGCTTCGTCCAGATCCACGGCGTTAGTGCGCGTATGCCGCCAGAACTGCATCCGCCGGTTGCGCCAGTGGTCCTTCTGCAGGTTGATCGCGATCCGCATCAACCAAGTCAATGCGCTCGATTCGCGCCGAAAATTCGACCAGTTTCGGTGCGCCTTCAGGAAGCAGTCCTGCGTCAGCGTCTCAGCCAGATCCACATCCCGCGTCGACGCCAGCAGAAATCGAAAAACTTGCGGCCTGTGGGTGCTGACCACACTGTCAAACTCCTGCGCGGCAATCTCTTCCGCCGTAGCCTTGATCATCGGTTCCAATGCTGTGCAGGCTGCCATCACTTGGGTAGACGCCCCCTTGAGACCCAGGTTTACAGTCGCTCTGCCATTTGTGGATTTAGGTGCCTGCTTCATTCTTTCTCTGACGAGTCGTCACGCCCGAAAGCCGCTGACCCGGGGACACAGCTCATTTAAGACGGGGCAGCCGCAACGAAGGGTCATAGTCAGGCGGGAACGTCTCCAGACCCTGCAGAGCAAGCGTTATCACGCGAGAGAAGGCTGCCTTCTGTGTTTGGCTGCGCGAATGCACTACACTGTCGTTGATTCAAGCCGAAGGGATTCTTTAGCCTCCTCCCTCCGCAGCAGGAAGCACGATGCTCCTCGAGTCATTGCGTCAGCAGGTCCTCGAAGCCAATCAGGAAATCGCCCGTCGCGGCCTTGCCCCCCACACGTTTGGCAACGCCAGCGGCATAAGTCGAACCGGTATCGACGGATCCGGCCGCCAGCCTCTTGTCGTCATCAAGCCCAGCGGCGTCGATTATGCAGCCCTCTCTCCCGCCGATTTGGTCGTCACCGATCTGGATGGCAACACCGTCGAGGGACATCTCCGACCCTCCAGCGATCTCGATACCCATACCATGCTGTACCGCGAATTTCCCCAGATCGGCGGCATCGTCCACACGCACTCCGAGTTCGCAACCTCCTGGGCCCAGGCGTGCCGTCCTATCCCCTGCCTGGGAACAACCCACGCCGACTACTTCCATGGCGCGGTCCCTCTCACCGAGCCTCTCACCGCCGAAGAAGTCTCCTCCGGCTACGTCCGCAATACCGGAGTAGTCATCATCCGCCGCTTCCGGCAAGATGGGCTCGACCCGGTCGCCGTTCCCGGCGTTCTTGTGGCCGGCCACGCTCCCTTCGCATGGGGAAAGTCGCCGGCAGACGCCGTCGAGCATGCGGACGTGCTCGAGTACATCGCCCGCCTCGCCTTTCGCGCTATCCTCCTCAACTCCGCCATTGAACCCATCCCACTCCACGTCAGCGACCATCACTACCGGCGGAAACATGGCCCGAAAGCCACCTATGGGCAGCGATAGAGCCCTGAAAGTGCGCGATTCACCCAATTTTGATCACGCTGCAAGCCAATACCGATTTCAGTAACCAGATTCGTCTGCGCGTATCCTGCCTATTATTTTCTGCATTTTTAACAGAAATCCACACGCGCGGGGTTGACGTTCCAAAGCCGGAAACGTCTCTATCTCGCGCAATCTGTTTGATTTGCCGGGATGGTACCGATGACTCTCGGATGGGATCCGCATGGCAACCCGCGTGCTTTCGTTCCAGTGAAGCGCGAATCTATCGGTATGGAAGCGAGCCTATTCAACCGGTTGCAGGCGACACTGCTGGCCTTGGCGACGGTCGGTCTGGTGATCCTCGCCGTTTTGAATTTCCGGCAGGAAATGAACTTCCAGCAGCCCGATGACGGCGTCTGGTGGGTCGAGGCCAACGGTGGTCTGCTCGCAACCAAAGTTATACCCAACGGCCCCGGACAACTGGCTGGCATTCACAAGGGTGATCTGCTTACTGCGGTCAACGACGTGGCTATCTCCCGCGTCGCAGGTCTTGAGCGGGAACTCTACCTGACCGGTGGTATTTACACAAAAGACAATTACCAAATCACCCGGGACGGTGTAGCCCTCGACACCCCTGTAGTCGTCATCCCCGATCCAACTGACCGCAGCGTACCACAAGCGCTACGATTTATTGGACTTATCTATCTCGCCATCGGCGTTTATGTCCTCTTTCGCCGGTGGACAGCACCGCGCGCAACCCATTTCTACCTGTTCTGCCTGGCTTCGTTTGCGTTGTACGGCCTCTCCTTTACAGGGCAATTGGACACCCTCGATTGGACGGTCTTCTGGGTTGGTTTGATCGCTGGAGCCCTTCAGCCCGCTTTGTTTCTCCATTTTGCGATCAGCTTTCCTGAAGAGCGGCTCAAGGGCGTTCATAGCCGCTGGCTTTCGCCCTTGCTTTATCTGCCCGGAATCGGTCTCTTCAGTCTCTGGCTGATGGCTTTCAATCGCTGGCAGGCGACAGGACTGTTAAAACACCGCCTCGATCAGGCTGGAATAGCCTACGACGCGACCTTTTATGTGCTCGCGGCAGTCCTTTTCTCCGTCAGCTACATCCGCTCAAATTCGCCCCTTCTGCGCCAGCAGCTGAAATGGCTCTACCGCGGCGCATGGCTTGCGGTCGGCCCGTTTACCATCTTCTATGCGATTCCCTTCCTCCTCGACATTCGTATGCCCAGCCTGCTCACCAAGCTGGCTGGTCTGTCACTGGTTTTTCTTCCACTGACTTTTTGCTGGGCCATCATCCGCTACCGACTGATGGATACGGATCTCATCTTCAAACGCGGTGTCGCCTATACGCTTGCAACCGCAACACTGGTGGGCGGGTACTTCGGCGCCATCGCTCTAAGCACCGTGATGGTCCATCAACGACTCCCCGAGGCAGTTCGCGAGTGGGGCCTCATCGTAGCCATCATCGGAACGGCCGCGATTTTCGACCCTTTGAAGCGCCGCATTCAAGGTTGGGTCGATAAGGCATTCGACCGGCAAAAGTACGACTATCGCAAAGCCCTGGTCGAATTCGGCCGCGGCCTCAGTTCCGAGACCAATATCGATGCGCTCCTTAACTCCATCGTCGAGAGGCTGCCCCGCACACTTCTCGTCTCCCGCGTCGCGGTCTTCCTCGCGCAACCCTCAGGAGGTATGCGTCTCGCCGCGTCGCACGGCCTGCTCTCTTCTGCCACCGAACGTAAACTGGCTCTCGGCTTCCTCGACTTTGACCGCGCGGCGCTCGACCACACCCACATCTTTCTTGAAAATGCGCAGCAGGCGCTTCATCTGCCCCCTGAACAACAGCGCGCAGCCTCTCTCCTCGATCTGAACTATTACTTGCCGTGCCGCGTGCAGGACGGCGCCAGCACGCGCACCATCGCGGTGATTGGACTCGGCCGCACCATTGGCGGCGACTTCCTGTCAAGCGAAGACGTGGAATTGCTCGAATCGCTGGCAAGCTACATTGGCATTGCCCTGCAGAATGCAAGCCTCTATGCGCAACTCGAAGTCAAGATCAGCGAGTTCGAGCGGCTCAAGGAGTTCAACGAAAACATCGTCGAATCGATCAACGTCGGCATTCTTGCACTCGACCTCGAAGACCGCATTGAGAGCTGGAATGCGCAGATGGAAGCCATGTATGCCGTCAGCCGTGCCGAAGCTCTCGGCCAGAAGCTTGGTACCGTCTTCCCTGACGAATTCGTGTCCGCGATCGAGGGCTTCCGCAACGAGCCCGGCGTGCATCACCTTTACAAGTTCCACCTCACTACCAAGGCCGGCGAACAGCGGACCGTCAACATCGCTATTGCTCCCCTGCTCTCGCGCGACTTCGTGATCGTAGGTCGTATTGTTCTGGTCGACGACATTACCGAGCGCGTGTCGCTCGAGACACAACTCGCCCAGGCCGACAAGCTGAGTTCCATCGGTTTGCTCGCCGCTGGTGTCGCGCACGAAATCAATACCCCGCTCGCGGTCATATCTTCTTACTCCCAGATGCTCTCAAAGCAGATGCGTGGCGATGCGCGCCTTGGCCCCGTGCTCGAAAAGATCACCCAGCAGAGCTTCCGCGCCTCTGAGATCGCCAATGGCCTGTTGAATTTCTCGCGCACCTCCACCACGGAATTCCGCGAAACCAATCTCAACCAGGTCATCCGCGATACGCTCTCGCTGTTGGAGCACCAGTTCAAAACCGCGCAGGTCATCGTCGACACAGAACTAATCGAAAATCTGCCGCCGATTCACGGCAACCCCGGCAAATTGCAGCAGGTGTTCCTCAATCTTCTTTTGAACGCCAAGGAGTCGATGCCCGGCGGCGGAACCTTGCACATCTCAACCCTAGTCAATGGACATGTCGAGGCGGTTGTATCTGATTCCGGTTCCGGCATCGCGCCCGAACATCTGAAACGCATCTATGATCCGTTCTTCACTACAAAAACCACGCCCAGACCCGGCGAGAGGCGCGGTACAGGTCTTGGACTTTCCGTTTCCTACGGGATTATTCAGGAGCACGCAGGCAAGATTCATGTCGAAAGCGCCATCGGCGCCGGCACAACCTTCCACCTTGAATTCCCGTTATTGAGGAAATCGGTACATGTCTGAGGTTGATCAGTCTTTGAGTTTCTCTTCATCCGGTTCAGTCTTCTCGTCCGGTTCCGCTGCTGGAAGCATCCTCGTCATCGATGACGAGGGTGGAATCCGTGAGTCTCTCGAAGTTTTGCTTTCGCTCGAAGGATACTCCGTTAAAACTGCTAACGATGGCGAGCAGGGCCTGCGCGTGCTCGAGATGGAGAGCTTTGATCTTGTCCTCCTCGATCTTGCTCTCCCCGGCCAGAGCGGACTTGATTTGCTTCCGCAGATCAAGGAACGCCAGCCCGAGACACCGGTCATCATGATCACCGCCTACGGCACCGTCGAAAACGTTGTCGAAGCCATCCGGGCAGGGGCCGAGAACTTTGTTCAGAAACCCTGGGACAATGAAAAGCTTCTGGCTGACATTCGTTCCGCTGTCGCTCGCTACAAAGCCGAAGAAGAGAACCTTCAGCTCAAGCGCACGCTCAAGCAGCGCTACAACTTCGCCAACATTATCGGCAAAAGCGAGATCATGCTTCGGGTTTTTGACCTCGTTTCGCAGGTTGCCCCCAGTCGCTCCACCGTTCTTATCCAGGGAGAAAGCGGTACTGGCAAAGAACTGATCGCCAAAGCGCTTCACGCTAACTCGCCGCGTCGCGACAAGCCCTTTGTGCCCATCAACACGGGCGCCATGCCCACCGAGTTGCTCGAGTCCACGCTATTCGGCCACGTTAAAGGCGCTTTTACATCGGCGGTCGCCTCTAAAAAGGGCCTGTTCGAAGTCGCCAATGGTGGCACCCTTTTCCTCGATGAGATCGTCACCATGGGCATGGACACGCAGGCAAAGATTCTGCGCGTCCTGCAAGACCGCCGCTTCATGCACCTCGGCGGAATTCAAGAGATCCAGGTTGACGTGCGCATCATCGCTGCCACCAACATCGATCTCCGTCAGGCCGTTCGCGAAGGTAAATTCCGCGAGGACCTCTTTTATCGCCTCAACGTCATTACCGTCGATCTGCCGCCGCTGCGGTCGCGCCGGGAAGATATTCCGCTGCTCGTGAATCACTTTCTGGAGTTCTATGCCAACGAAAACGGCCTCTCTCCGCGCAGGCTTTCTGCCGACGCGCTTCGCGCTCTGATCGACTACGAGTGGCCGGGCAACGTGCGTGAACTTGAAAACTCGATTGAACGAGGCGTCGTGCTTTCGTCAGGCCCTGTCATCGGATCGGAACTGCTGCCCGGTCACATCACTGGGCGCAGCTTCCAGGACGCACTCCTCGAACACAACCCCAACGCCTCCCTGTTCGACATCCTTGAAGACATCGAGCGTCGCATCATCGTTGAGAAACTCGAGCGCTGCAACTGGAACCAGACGGATGCCGCCGAGCAGTTCCACATTCCGCTCTCCACGCTGAATCAAAAGATCAAACGACTCAACATCGAGATCCGGAAACGCGGCCGGGAATAGAAGCGAATCTTTCGTGGGGCTTTCAATCAGTATCTTCGCTTTTGCGAGAGGCATTTGTCGGTTCACGCATCAATGATGGCATACTGAGTGAGCAGGTTGCATTGCACCCAGCGATTGATTTGTGCGCTGTGATGGTAATCATCGGAGCGATGCGCAACGCTGTTGATCGACAAGTTACATCGGACATCTTTCGACGTCTTGCTCCGTGCCGTTTAAGATCTCTGCGAAGCGCCCCCAACGATGAAAGCAGGCCCGAGAATGAGAACTCGATATTTTCCGCGCCGGGCGCGTCGCCTAGGATCCTATCGATAAAGGCACGGATCGGCCCCGGAAGGATATTGGAAGATTCGAATGCTGCAAAGAGACCGGGACGTCGTCGCTTCCATACAGGCGCTGCGCGCCATCGCAGTGGTTTTCGTGGTGCTAAACCACTTTTTCCCCGCCCACCTTCCGGGTGGCTATATAGGCGTAGACATTTTCTTCGTGGTTTCCGGCTTCCTGATCAGCTCGCATCTTCTCAGGGAACTCAAGGGCGGGAGCTTAAACTTCAGCCGTTTCTACCTGCGCAGAGCCCGCCGTTTATTGCCCGCTTCTCTGCTGGTGCTGGCGTTGACTTGCTTAGCCATCTCTCTATCGATGCCCTCGGCCTGGCAAGTGGCGAACTTGAAAGACGCTGCAGCCGCTGCTATCTATGGCGTGAACTGGTGGTTTGCGGCCAATGCCGTCAATTATTTCGCGGACAGTGGGGTCTCTTCGCCGGTTAATCATTACTGGTCGCTGTCGGTGGAGGAGCAATTCTATCTCGTCTGGCCGGCGCTCATGTATTTCTCTCTCCGCATCGCGATCGCCAGAACGCGGCGCACCGCCGAGAGCCTGATCCCCGTTGTCATCGGGGTTCTTATGGCTACAATTCTGGCGCTTTCGCTGATCTCGGCGATCCTGGCGATCCATCACAATCCGTCGGCCGCCTATTTTCTCACCTATGCCCGCGCCTGGGAATTTGCTGCGGGCGGCTTGGCGGGTCTGATGCTCGGCAACCTGAACGATCATATGCAGGGGGGGTGGATCAAGCCGCTCTTCGGTGCCGCGTGGCTGACGCTTATCGCATCGAGCTGGTTTCTCAGGCCGGAGTCAGGCGTTCCCGGTCTTGCCGCAGTGCCGGTGGTCCTGGCCACCGCGATCGTCCTTGTCATCGGGGACGACCACGGTTCAGCTTTGGCGGGCCGGATCATAGGTTTTGCACCCGTTCAGTGGATCGGCGACATTTCCTATTCGCTCTACCTCTGGCACTGGCCGCTGTTGATTCTCACACCTCTCGCTCTGGGAGTCGCCAAGTTGGGAATCGCCCAACGGATGGTCCTTCTCGGGATTTCCCTGGCCCTGTCGGGCATCACTAAGCGATATGTCGAAGACCGCTTCCGTTTTCGCCGGCCTGCCCAAAAGCAGGCGGCGCGCCGTTGGAGCAACGCCCCCTCCCTTGCTGCCTATTTGCTGATGTCGGCAAGCTTGGCAGGCTGCGCCTTTCTGGGTGCCCGATCCCTCGAAGGCAAATCGATCGAGGCCGGGGAAAGGCTATACCGTCTTTCGCTGAATCCAGGGCCCTGCTTTGGCGCGCGAGCGACCGAGCCTGGCGCGAATTGTCCGAATTCTCATCTCTTGGCCAATCGAGATTTCGCCATGGAGAGCTGGAAGACGCAGATCAATGTGTTCCCCAATGGACCTTTCGCAGAGCGATTCCCACGCGCCGTTTACTGCCAGAATAATCCGGGCAATCCCGCTGTGGCACCCTGTGAGTTCGGCGCGGCGGAAAGCGCGACCAGGGAACGCATCGCTCTTTTCGGCGATTCTCACGCCGGCATGTGGGAAGCGGCTCTGGCTACGTTCGTCGTGCCGCGGGGCATACGCGTTCAATCCTTTCTCGCGTCATCCTGTGCCATCACCGCCGATGACCGCTCGCTGGCGTTCTATCTGCTTCCAGCGTATCGTGACGCATGCCGAACCTGGCGGCGGGCGGCCGCAGCGGCGATCATCGCCGACAAGCGGATTGATATGGTCGTCATCTCGGACAACGCCTATGGCCAGAAAATTCTCGATGAAGCGGGCGGTTGGAGCGAAGACGACGGTCGCGGCGTTGCCGAAATCCTGCGGCGTTTTCGCGCGGCGGGAAAACGAGTTGTCGTCATCGACGACGTTCCGAATCTGCCGTTCACCTTGCCCGATTGCCTGGCACGGGCAAGAAAAAACAACGATCCGTGCACCGTCGACGAAACTCAAATTCCGGCGAGTACGCCGCTTGGACGCGGCGTGGCGCTGATGCCTCCAGGAGAGATCGATTATGTGAACTTCAAAGATGTGTTCTGCGATGGCGTCGTCTGCCACACGGTGATCGGTGGAATTCCCGTATACATGGACATGAATCACATTACGGCGCCCTTCGCGCGCAGTCTGGGGGTCCGCATCGAAAAATTGATCATTAAGAATGACCCGGCTGAACCGCAGCGACGATCGATTGTGCGGGCGCAGGCAAGCCAGAATCAGGCCGCCCGATAAAGGACCAAGGAATAAATTCGGATGGATTCAGCGCTCGCGCAACGTGGGAGGAAAATGCCAGACCTGGCCTCTGCCGCTTCCCTTATCTCGCCGCCCGCAACTCTGGACACGTTTCGTGGGACTGCTTTACCGCCATCTCCCACCGACGCAAAAAACTTCGCAGCTGGTCAGGCGGCTGCAGCCACACGTCGGCCGAAGTCTGCCGCCATTCTCTGCGCATCAGTACGCTTAGATGGGGATTCGGTGTTTGATTGACAGCGCAAAATGCGACCTCGTCCGTGAGATCATCTCCAAGATAAGTTACCGGTGCGTCCGGCTCCGCTTGCTCCACAATCGCTTGCACCGCTCCACCTTTGTCGCGCCCTGCGCGCAGCTCGACACCGGCTTCAAACGCCAGCAGCGAAAGCCCGGTCATCTGCGCAGCAGGCTCAAACAGCGCGAGCGTCTTCTGCTCAATTAATTTCGCTTGTCGCTGCGAATGTCCACGCCAATGCATAACCACCGCATTCGGCTTGTTCTCAAACAGGCCGCCAAAAGCGTATCGCCGCAGTTGCTCACGGAGTTCATCCAGCTTTTCGCGCGCCTCCGGCTGAGTCTCCTGCATCTCGCGTGTGCCGTCGACAAACAGCCGCTCCGCACCGTGCAGACCCCACACCTCAACCGGCTCCGGTAACTGCAACATGGTGTTAATCTCGCGGGCAGGGCGACCTGTTATCACCTTCAACTGCGTCCGCTTGTCTTTCTGAATGCTCGCGAGCAGTTCCCGTACCCCAGCCCACGGCCGCGCTTCAAATCGATTGATGCGGAAATCGGCAAGCGTCCCATCGTAGTCCAACAGCAACAGCGGAGCCTTGGCGCATTGCACCGCGTAAAAAAAAGTTTCCAGTTCTTCTAGTTCTATCTGCTTCAAATCCTGTCGCATTCTAAGCCATCTTGCGGTACGGGTCGATGGACACCACCGCCTCGCTTCCAGGGCCGACGTAGGTTTCCGCGGATTCCGGGCTTTCCAATCGAACATCCCTGAGATCCCCAAGCACCATTGCGGCCCAGCGATAAATATTGTGTTCCATCACCTGCTTGCGCATTTCCTGCATGCGCAACCTGCGTTCCTCACGAGGCATCTCGAGACCTCGATGAATCGCCTCGCTCACTTCGGCAACGTCGTAAGGATTGACTATGAGAGCGTCACGCAACTCAACCGCGGCGCCCGTGAACTTGCTGAGCACCAGCACACCGTCTTCGTCGTCGCGCGCGGCTACAAACTCCTTCGCCACCAGATTCATCCCATCGTGCAGCGAAGTCACAAGGCACACATCGGCGATTCGGTACCAGCGATTGACTTCCTCGTGGTTACACTGGCGATCGATCAGCACCACTGGTTTCCATCGCGATGTCTGGAAGCGATGATTGATGCGCCTTACTTCCTCGTCGACTCTCTTGCGCAAGTCGGCATAGCTCGGGATACGGGTTCTGCTTGGGGCCGCGATCTGCACCATCGTCAGCCGTTCGCGATGCCACGGATGCTCCTGCAGCAATTCCTCGATCGCTAGCAATCGCTCGACGATTCCCTTTGTATAATCCAGCCGATCCACGCCAACCGCGATGGTTTCCGCGCGCACGTTGAATTCAGAAAGAAGCGCGCGACGCTCCTCTTTACGATCCTCTTCCCGATCCGAGACCATCACACGCAGCGAACTTGGAACTCCACCGCTGAAGGCCACGCTAACCGGATAGGGCCTGATTGCTGTTGTGTGCCCCGCGCGTCGCGCCGTCATGTGCTCGCGGTCTGTACGCGCTTCGAGCACACGGTCCACGGTCGACAGAAAATTGTGACAATGCAGCGGAATATGGAAGCCAATCAGGTCAGCTCCCAGCAATCCATCCAGCAATTGGGCCTGCCAGGGACAGATGCCGAAGGCTTCGGGATTGGGCCACGGAATATGCCAGAAGATTGCCACACGAGCGTCAGGCCGCACCGTCTTAATCAGCCTCGGCAACAATGCGAAGTGATAATCCTGCACGAAAACCAGCGGTTCCGCACTGCCCTTCATCTCCTCTAGAAGTGCCTCGGCAAACCTCTCGTTAACGCGTTGATAGGTCTCCCAGTCGGTAGCGCGAAAGATCGGACGCGTATGCGCAATATGACACAGGGGCCACAGGCCCTCATTTGCAAACCCATCGTAATAACGTGATTCCTCTTCAGGCGAAAGCCACACCCGCCGCAGCGTATATTTTGGATCGTCCGGCGGTACGCGCAGCCGATCGAACTCATCGACATTCTCGCGATCGGCGTTGCCGCTTCCGCTTGCTACCCACACTCCGTCGCACGCCCGCAAAACGGGTTCAATGGCCGTCACCAATCCACTGGGGGGCACGACACAGGTTGTTTGGCGGCCTTCGCTAACGTGCATGTACGGTTCTCGGTTTGACACCACGAAGATCCGGCCGCTCGCCTTGTTCTTCATGTGCACCGCCAGTCTCTCAGGGGTCCAAAAGTGCTCGCCCGCATCGCGAAGGCGCGCCTCAGCCGCAGCCGCAGCCCGCGCGGCAATCAAGCTCTGCGCCATTGTCTCCACTTCGCGAGCCAGCGGGCTGAAGATGCTCATTTCCGTCGAGCCAGGCGAAAGCCCCTTTTCGAAGTGGCCCATCCGCAACCGTCTCAGCCGCTCGGCCACACGCGTCAGCGGACGCATCAGGAACCAGCGCACCATCACGAAAGTTACGGTGACAATCAGCACCACGGTCGCAACGATCCACCAGAAGCTCCTTCGCCAAAGATCGAAACTCTGATCCCGGATATATCCGGCATCGACGAGGATGACCAATGCTCCCACAAGACGGTCTCCGTTGTGCAGCGGAAAAACCTCCTCCAGCCACTGGATGTTGCCGGTGTAACCGAACGCGTTGACTTGCACGCCCTTATTCAGCGATCGCTCCACGTTGGTGCGCGACAATGACGCGACAGGAGTCTTCTTGGCCAGGGATTCAAAGGGCGCGTGCGCCAGTGCGTTAAAAACAGCCGGTACGCCGGCGGAAGAGATCATGCGCCCGGTGGGATCGTAGACTCCGATTCCCAAAGCCCCGGTTTGGGACTTTGCATTCGCCGTCAGCGTCGCGAAACCATTGGAATTGTCCTGCGCGAAGGCCTGCTCCAATTGAGGCTTGAGGCTTGCACCCATCCAGCTTGAACGCCATTCAAGCTCCTGGCGAAGAACATGCTTATGCTCCAGAACTTCAAAATATGTCGACGCCACGGAGAGCAAAGTCACGCCTGCAATGAGCGCAAGGATCAATCGCAAGCGAAACGAGTGCATGAATCCTCCCCCTTAGATTCTCCAGCGGGTACCATGTGATTAGATGAGCGGGTACCATGTGATTAGATGCACAACATCCTGCAGCCGTTGTGGATCACCAAAAACCCACAATATGTTCAAGGACTTACCAAGATCATCTGATTCAAATGCCTCACTTTGAGCCCACCGGAGCCTCATTCTCACCGTGTGAGAGGCTCCAAATCCATGCAGACGGCGCATCGGGATGCGCTATCCTGTGCAGAGAGGACAACTAGCCCTTATCCTGCAACTTACGGTGCGACAACCTGATGGCTTTTCAATCGGTCGAGAATACCGCCAAGAACGTAATCGAAACGGTGCAGGCTTATTCGCTTTTTGCCTATCGCGGCGTCACGAATATCTTCCGCCCGCCAATCTACTGGCCCGATTTTCTCGTGCAATCCGACATTATCGGATTCGGATCGGCTTCCATCGTACTGCTCTCCGGCTTCTTCACTGGAGGCGTTCTGGCCTTGCAATCTGCAGCAACATTATCTCAGTTTGGGGCCACCGCGGTCACCGGTAGGTTTGTAAGCACTTCGATGATACGGGAACTCGGTCCAGTGCTCACCGGCATCATGGTCTCGGGTCGGAATGCTTCCTCAATGGCCAGCGAACTCGGCTCAATGGTCGTTACCGAGCAGATTGACGCCATGCGCGCGCTCGGCGTCGATCCCATGCGCAAGCTGGTAACCCCGCGCATCTTCGCCTGCGTCACTATGCTGTTCTTTCTAACCATCGTCGCAAATTTCTTCGGAATCCTCGGCGGCGCCGCGGTCACCGTCTTTATGAACCACCAAAACGGTACCCAGTACTTCTCGATGGCTTATGAATACCTGGGCGTTGGCGACATCATGCAGGGGCTTATCAAGCCGCTCTTTTCCGGTTTCATTATCGCCAGCATCGGCTGTTTCTATGGCCTCAAGACAACCGGAGGAACCGAGGGCGTGGGCCGCGCCACCATCAAGGCCGTCGTTGTCTCCTCCGTTCTGATTATCTTTGTCGATTTCCTGGTCACCCAGGTCATGCTTACCATCTTTGGCTGATGACAAACACCACACCATCCACCGCAGCCACGCTGCACGACGGTCCATCCAAAGCCAAGCCGGTCCTTGAATTTCGCAACGTCTCGATCGGGTTCGATCATCCCGTGCTCGAGGACGTGAGCTTTTCGGTTGCTTCGGATGAGACACGCATCCTGCTTGGCCCTGCTGGCGTCGGCAAAAGCGTCCTTCTCAAGCTCGCCAATGGGCTTCTCTGTCCCGACTCCGGCTCCGTTCACCTTTTTGGGGAAGAGATCTCGCGCGTCCCCGAGCAGCAACTCTTCCGCCTGCGCACACGAACCGGCATGGTCTTCCAGGAAGGCGCTCTCTTCGATTCTCTGGTTGTGCGGGATAACGTCGCTTACCAGTTCATCCAGGAAGAAACACCCGACGAGGAGATCGATGTTCGGGTTCGGGAAGCACTTCGCTTTGTCGGCCTCGAGCAGACTTTCAGCCTCTATCCCGGAAGCCTTTCCGGCGGAATGCGGCGGCGGGTTGCCATTGCCCGTGCCCTGATTCACAATCCTCAGCTCCTGCTTTATGACTCGCCCACCGGCGGTCTGGATCCCGTCACCTCTACAACGATCATCGAACTCATCGTCAAGCAACGCGACGTCTATCGCACTCCGTCCGTGCTTGTCACGCACCGATTGCAAGACGCCTTCACGATGTGCACGCATCGTTTCGAGCCCGCGGAAGACCGCATGGTGCCCTTGCCAAAAAATCAAATCGACCCGAAGACGACATTCCTTATGCTCTCCGAAGGGCATCTCATTTTTGATGGCTCACTCCAGGAGTTGGTCTCCAGCCAGGACCCGTTCGTGCGCGAGTTTATTGAGTAGGCCAGTCGCTGGGAACTGCATAGACGAATTTCTGCATAATCTGTGGGCTCGTTACAATGACACACAGTTGCGCTGTCTCCCGGCGCTTCTCCCGCAATCCAGCCGTTGCCGGGATTGCCAACTCCTCCGGAGATCTATGAAACGTGCTCATTTTGAAACTCTTGTGCTGCTGGTGCTCATCGCCTTGGCGTTTTGGACGCCTTCAGCTTCTGCATACTCTCTGCTCACGCATGAGCAACTCATTGATCTCACGTGGAAGGATTCGATCGTTCCCCTGTTGCTGAGCCGCTATCCCAATCTCACCCCTGCTCAACTCGACCGCGCCCGTGCCTACGCCTACGGCGGCTGCGTGATTCAGGACATCGGCTACTACCCTTTTGGCGATAAGTCATTCTCAAACCTGACACACTATGTCCGCTCCGGAGACTTCGTCGTCAATCTCTTTCGCAACGCCCACAATGCGAACGAATTGGCCTTCGCCGTCGGCGCACTCTCCCACTACATCGGCGATTCCATCGGTCACTCCGAAGCTACCAATCTTGCTGTCCCTGTCGAATTCCCAAAACTGCGCGCAGAATACGGCTCATCCGTGAGCTATGGCGAAGGCGAGCACCAGCACGTACAAACCGAGTTTGCCTTCGATATCAACGAAGTTGCCCATCACCGCGTTGCTCCCCTCCGCTTCCTGCGGCGCATTGGACTTCAGGTTTCCATGCGTCAGCTTGCCCTCGCCTTCTATCAGACCTACGGGATTACAGAGACCTTTGGCCTGAGGAGCGGGAGGCTCATCAATGTCCGCGACTACCGTTTTGCAACGCGGACTTTTATTCCGCACATCGCTTACGCCCTCACCCTGCTTCATCGCGGCAGCGAGCCGCCTGACCCTAATACGCCTGCGGTGGTTGAACTCGAAAAGGAAGCGGCTGCCGTCGCCCAGGAAAACAACTGGCAAGCCTACCGGCACAAGGCAGGGATCGAGACCCATCTGCTCGCCGCCCTCATCTTCATCCTTCCCAAGATTGGCCCGCTTGCACTGCTCAACATCAAAGGTCCGACGCGACAAACGGAGGAGGATTATGCACACAGTGTGGCCGTCGCGACCACAGATCTCCGACTGATTCTCACAGCGTTCACTCCCATCAACGCTCGTTCCACCGCCCCGCCTTCTCCGCTGAACAGCTTAGTGCAGAACGGTCCCTCATCCCTGATCCGGCATGATCCTCGTCATCCGCTTCCCAACCGAGATCTCGATACGGGCCGCGTCGTGCAACCAGGCGGCTACGCGCTCACTGACTCCACATATGCCAACCTGCTTCACAAACTGGCCGAAAAGCCAAATCGTGCTATCCCACCCGGTGTTAAGCTCGATATCGAAGCCTACTATTCCAATCTCAATCTCCCCATCACCACCAAGAAAGATACTGCGCGCTGGCGCGAAGTCCTGGCCGACCTCAAAACACTCAGGGGAATGTCCACCAGCAACGAACCACAGCCATATCCTACCTACAGCACAGATCAGGGGGCGGACAAATAGAGCGCTTACCCCGCAAGCAATTCCCTCTCCCCGATTCTTTGATACCCGACTCAAAAGCTGGTAACTAGCTCAAAACCCTCGGCCTGGGGCGAGGCGCCTTCTGGCGGCCAGTTGCCGTCATCTGCTAGCCTTGCAGTTTCGAGCATCGAAGAACGGCGGGGCCAAAATGGCATTTAAATTCCAGGGTTTCGATTTTCTCCACCTCGACTCCAACTTCAGCGAGGACGAACTTCTTGTCCGCCGCACCGCACGCGATTTCGTCGAAGACAATGTCATCCCCATCATTGAAGAGTGCTTTCGCACCGAACGCTTCCCGCGTGAACTCGTGCCCATGATGGGAGAGCTTGGCTTCTTCGGCGCCAGCCTTGAGGGCTACGGATGTGCCGGCATGTCGAACGTCGAGTATGGGCTCGTAATGCAGGAACTCGAGCGTGGTGACTCCGGGCTGCGCAGCTTTGTCAGCGTGCAATCTGCTCTGGTCATGTACCCCATCTATGCCTTCGGCTCCGCTGAGCAGAAAGACGAGTGGCTTCCCGCGCTCGCCAGTGGTAAAAAACTTGGCTGCTTCGGCCTTACGGAACCGGGCTTTGGCTCGAACCCCGGTGGTATGACAACCACCGCCCGTAAATCAGGAAATGAGTTCATCCTCAATGGCGAAAAGATGTGGATCACTTCCGGCAATATCGCCGATATCGCCATAGTCTGGGCCAAGGTCGAAAACGAAGAAAACCTGGTACGTGGCTTCCTGGTAGAGACTGATCGGCCGGGTTTCCGCGCCGACGCGGTCCACGGCAAATGGTCACTTCGAGCCTCTGTTACAAGCGGCCTTTCGCTGCAAGACGTGCATGTACCAGCCAGGAATATGCTTCCCGGCACCGGCGGCCTCAAGAGTCCCCTCATGTGTCTGAACCAGGCGCGGTACGGCATCAGTTGGGGGGCCATCGGCGCGGCCATGTCCTGCTACGACACGGCGCTCCAATACGCAAAGACCAGAAAGCAATTTCACAACCAGCCCATCGCTTCGCACCAGCTCATCCAGGAAAAACTCGTTTGGATGCTCAGCGAGATATCCAAGGCGCAGTTACTCTCGCTGCACGTGGGCCGCCTGAAAGACAAGGGAACGGTCGGCCACCAGCACATTTCGATGGCCAAGCGCAACAATGTGTGGATGGCGCTCGAGTGCGCGCGCATGGCTCGCGACATCCTCGGCGCAAACGGCATCACCGAAGACTACCCCATCATGCGCCACATGATGAATCTGGAGTCGGTCAAGACCTACGAAGGAACGCACGACATCCACGCCCTGATCCTGGGCCAGCACATCACAGGCGTCGCTGCCTACTGATCTCCGGAATCTTCAATCCTCGCAGCTGCGTCTGGACATCATCACTGAGGATTACCCCTCGTGATGATGTCCATCGCCTGAATGATTCTCTGAGCCAGCATGTTGATTCTCTGCAGTTGCTTCCCCAAGCTCTGCCCCGGGGATGAACTCCTTCAGGCAATCCACGAGCTTCTCAAGCTTACCGTCGCGGGCAAGCAGCTTATCAATCTGCACGCGCAGGTCTGCACGCTCCTTGCTGGCCTGTCCGTGCGCCAGCACGTAATAATCATTTTCCATGTTATGAGTCCTCGCGCAGATCATAACATCAGCTTCGCAAGAGACCAACGCTGAATCATTGATTCTCTATGAAACGTGCAGCGATTAATTCCCATGAGCCCTTGTGCCATCCGCCTTTTGATGTGCTGGATCCAATGCCGCTTTTCGAGGCGTGGGGATAGCTGTTCCGGTAACATTGATGTTAGGTACTCATGCGCAATTCTTCGATGTTATTCAGTAACTAATGCTTCGATTTGATCCATGTTATCCACAACCGTTTTCCCCCGCGCGGATGTGAACTCATCAAAGTTTTGACGCTTGATCAGTCACATGCGTTGGCATTGACGAATCTGCAAGCGCGTTGTTTTTCCGCGTGAACTATCCACTCTCTCCAACCCGGTAGCTCCGCAATTCCTTCAACCGCTACCGCGTCGGTTGCTATAGTCGTATCCATATCGGAGGCCCCATGCGTCTGCGTCGCTTTGCCGCATTCCTGTTCCTCGCTGCTGGTCCGGTTATCGTCGCTGCACAGACAACGCCAGTACCCATCGTCCTGCACGCTGCCCGACTGCTACAGGTGGATACGGGCAACATTCTCCGGCCTGGCGAGATTCTCGTCGAAGGCAATACGATTCGTGCCGTCGGCACATCCGTCGAACATCCCGCAGGCGCAAGAATCATTGACCTCGGTAATACCACGTTGATGCCGGGCCTCATCGATGCGCACGTCCACCTCTTTCTGCACCCGGGAGCCGAGGATCTACAGACCGTCATCGAGTCTGTGCCGTGGCGTACGATCCTCGCCGAGCAGGCCGCGAAAGACGATGTAATGGCCGGCTTCACCGCAGAGCGCGACATGGGCACCGAAGGTGCAGGTTCAGCGGATACCGCTGTTCGAAATGCAATCAGCCGGGGCCTCATTCCCGGTCCACGCCTTCGCATCAGCGGAAACGCCATCGATATCCTCGGAGGACATGAGGATGCAAACCGCTACAACCCGGCTCAGCACGTTCTTTCGAACGCCGATTACGCCAACTCGGCGGAACAGATCGTCGAGGTCATGCGGGAGCAGCATAAAGAAGGCTCGGACTTCGCCAAGATCTACGAAACCGGGCCAGACCGCATGGTCGATGGTGTTTTGCACACGCCTTATCAATACACTGCCGCACAACTTGCCGCTGCAGTGGAGGAGGCACATCGCCTGGGAACCTTCGTCGGTGTGCACGCAATGGGAGAGCCAGGCACCCTTTATGCCGCGCAAGCCGGCGTCGCTTCAATCGATCACGCGACACAACTGAGCGACGAAACCATTCGCCTGATGAAGCAGAAAGGCATCTTTGCGGTGCCAACCTTCGCTATCTTCGAGTATTTTGCACACCATCGAGATACGCAGGATCAGGCTGCAGCAGAAGCTGAATTGCTCGACTACAAGATCAAAGAATTCAAGAAACAAGTTGCTGCCGACGTCCCATTCGCGGTTGGCTCGGATGTCGGTCCCTTCCCCCACGGCACGCAGGCGCGCGAACTCACACTCATGGTCCAATACGGCATGAAGCCCCTCGCCGTGCTGCAAGCCGACATGATCAATGGTGCAAAACTACTGCGCTGGGATGGAAAGATCGGCGAACTCAAGCCCGGCTACTTCGCCGACATCATCGCCGTACCCGGCGACCCTCTTGAGGATATTTCCACCTGCGAGCATGTAAGCTTCGTGATGAAAAACGGTGTGGTTCTGCGTCAGTGAAGGCTATGGGACACCCGCCGTTCTTTTCGCTGCTCGCTCAGATTCCTGCTTTTCGCTGGAACGAATCTTCTGAAGCGCCTGCTGGAAGCGGCGCGGTTTCTCTTGGGCGAGTGAGTCGCGCACAGCCTTCCGGTATCCGCCGAGGTAGATGGAATAGAGGATGGCGAGTGAGCATCCGATTCCCCAGAGAAATCCGATGCAAAGGCCCAGAAGACCGAACGCGCTGAAGTCAGACATGGCTAACCGGCCCTTGCTTTCTAGACCGCTACGGTGAAGCTGTCTTCGCTGCGGGTGACAGCATGATAGAGTGTGTCGCGCTCAATGGGAACCCGTCCCGCCTCGGTAATAAGCCGGCAAAGCTCCTTGCGCGTCATGCCCTGCGGAGTGGTTGCCCCCGCGTCATGGTAGATCTTCTCTTCGATCACGGTCCCATCCAGGTCGTCGGCGCCGAAGCGTAGCGCAATCTGCGCGATCTTCGGCGTCATCATCTGCCAATAGGCTTTGATGTGCGGGAAGTTATCCAGCAGCAACCGGCTAACCGCAATCTGCCGGATGTCAGTCAGGCCCGTCGTCACAGGAAGGTGATCGAGGGGCGTGTTCTCGGGATGAAACGCGAGCGGAATAAAGGTCTGGAATCCGCCAGTCTCGTCCTGAAGAGCACGAAGTTTGAGCAGATGATCTACCCGGTCTTCATCGTTTTCAATATGGCCGTACAGCATGGTCGCATTTGATTTGAAGCCGTGCTTGTGAGCCAGCCGCGCTGTCTCTAGCCACTCATCGCCGTCGATCTTGTGATCGCAAATAATCGATCGAACACGCGTGGCAAATATTTCCGCTCCGCCGCCGGGCATCGAGTCCACCCCCGCTTCCCGCAGCTTCACGAGCGTCTGGTCGATCGTCAGCTTCGCGCGGCGTGCCAGATATGCGACTTCCACCATGGTGAAAGCCTTGATGTGCACCTTGGGGAACCGCTGCTTCAATCCACTCACAAGATCCAGGAAATACTCAAAGGGTAGATCTGGATGAAGGCCGCCGACGATATGAAACTCCGTGAGCGCTTCGCTGTAACCGGACGCAGCGGTCTGCCATGCTTCTTCCAGAGCCATCGTGTAGCCCGCGGCATCGCCTTTTTTGCGGCCAAAAGCGCAGAGCTTGCAGGCTGCAACACAAACGTTGGTTGGGTTGATGTGGCGATTGACATTGAAGTAGGTTACGTCGCCGTGCATCCGCTCACGCACATAATTGGCCAGCCAGCCCACAGCAAGCACATCCTTTGAGCGATAGAGCGCCAGTCCATCTTCAGCATCAAGACGTTCGGCGGCCTTTACCTTGGCTGCAATGGATTCGAGCTTTGGGTCGTACGTGCGAAAACCTGGAATCTGCATGTGTCGGGCGGCATCAGCCTGCATGATTTGATGATACAGAATCGGCATAAACTCACGGAAGTGCGCTTCAATTAGCCCGCAAATGGCCTGAGGTTGGATCGATCAGATTCCCAGCCACGCGGTGTGGGAGGCCGGACTGGTCCATATCCCACTCACCCGTCGCCGCTGATCCCACACAAAACGAAGAGGTTGACTGGAGTCCAGCCAACCTCTTCCGATTACAACCTGTGCCCGCAACCGGCCCGAAGGCCTGCTCCAGGTCCAGGGACTACTTCTTCTTCTTCGGCGCGGCCTTCCTCGCACCGGTTGTCGGCTTCTGCAACTGGAGAAGCGTCGCCGAATCCTTGGCGTTGAACGGATACAACTGCACCGACTGCTGACCGGTATTGGTCAGGGTGATGTCGACGCGGCGGTTCTGCGCCAGGTAGATGACGTTGATACGACGAAGAGTGTCCTTCTTCTCCTTATCCGTCAGCTCAGTGTTCTTTTCGACGAGGTCCTTCACCTGATCCTTGGTGAGTTCCTCGGTCTTGCCAACGGCGTTCACGGCAATTGCGTTCTCAGGGATACCCTGCTCGACGAGGTATTCCTTCGCACGATTGACGCGACGTTCGGAGAGCGCCTGGTTGAACTTCTCTGAACCGCGCGGATCCGCGTGTCCGGTGAGGGTGAGGTGCGCATCGGGCTTGATCTGGAGGTAAGCCTTGAAGTCCGTTGCCAGAGTTTGCAGTGTCGCCTGCTGGCTTTCGAGCAGGCCGCCCTCAGGATGCCGTTCTGTCGGCAGAGCCGTCGGGAAGAAAATGCTGTGCAGCGCCAGACGAGCTTCGAGCCTGATCTGCTCAGGGGACGGTCCCGGCGGTGGCGGCGGCGGCTCGATGGTGACACTCGTGTTCGCCGTAGCCGTGTGGCCCTTGTCGTCGGCGACGTTGCAGGTAATCTGCACCGGTCCGGTCGAAGCGCCTGTGGAAGAGTAGGTCGCCGTGGTTCCGCTGCCGCTGATCGTGCCGCCGGAAGCCTGGTAGCTGTAGGTCAACGGACGATTCTGCGGGCTGACACCCTGCGAGGTAACGGTCGACGAATCGCCCGGCTTGAGATCGGTCGGATTCGCAGAGCAACTCAATGTGGGCGGTTCATATTCTTTAACCGTGAAGGTCGCGGTGCTCGATGCGCTCTCCCACGGCTTCAAGCCTTCCTTGCCGGGCTTGCCCTCTTTCACCCCGCAGTTGACCGTGTAGCTTCCCGGCGCCAGGTTAGACGTGTCTACCTTCGCGGTGGTGTCGGTTCCTGTAACTCCCTGCCCGGACCATGAATAGATCACGTGGTCTTTGGGGAGCGTGTTTCCTACAGTTGCCGTAACCGTGATCGGTTCTCCAGGAAACACCGAAGTCGGCTGGGCGGCGCACGCGATCGTCACCGTTGGTGGAGGAGCCATTGTGCCGAAGCTCAAGACAACGCCGGTGCTCAAACGCGCCATGTCGAAGTTGCCGCGCACAACAGGGTACATGTCCACGTGCGAGTATTGGTAATCGGCCTGGAAGACGCGAATCGCAAGATGGTGGTCGAGCCATGGGGTGTTGTAGTCAATTCCGCCGCCGACCGTCAGCACCATGCCCCACTTGTTGCTGGGATAGTACGTGCTGCTGACGCTCTCGCCACCAACCAGGGCATGCGCAAACGGAGTAATATCCTCTGTCGGATAACGGAAGATCAATCCACCTGACCCACCCGAAAACTGATCATGGATAACGCTGGTATAGTTTCCACCGCTCTTATGGAAATCACCTTCCGCCTGGACTCCGACGTAATTCGAGAAGTAGCGCGCCAGGCTCACGTCGGCGCAGCAGCTAATCGACCTCGCGTTGTCCGTCTGGGTACCGTTGTTGATGATGTATCCCTTGGGCGCCAGGTAGCTGTAGCCGGCAAAGATGTCCCATTTGGACGGGGCTTGAGCGGAAGCCGGCGTCGCCGGCTTCGCAGTATCCTGGGCTGCCATGGCAAGCGGCAACAGACTCGTACATGCCAAAGTCAAAGCCAGGCGGGTAAATTTTGAAACTTGCGAGTACATGCGTTTCTCCTCCGCAATCAAAAACTGAAAAACCAGTTTGGAAATGGCGCGTCTAGCGGACCATTTTCCGGTCAATGAAACGATTCGGCTCCTTGCAAAATTACACATTTCTAGTCAAGGGCACACCACCAATAAACGTAACATAGGTTCCCGGGCCATAGCGCACTTTATCAATGGGTTGACCAATTGGTATCCCCCGGGGCATCAGTTGGAAACTTGCCGCAAATATGCACCCGCGAACGCCAAAGGAGAGAAAAACGACAGTGAGGCCTATTCCGCGTTGAGGGTCTTGAGCAGGCTGCGCGGTTCACGCTGAATTTTCTCCTGAAGCAGTGTGATTGCATATATGAGTTGCTCGGGGCGCGGCGGGCACCCCGGGACATATACATCAACCGGGATCACCTGGTTGACTCCCTGCACAATTGCGTAGTTGTTGAAAACCCCGCCAGAGGTTGCGCATGCACCCATTGAAATGACCCACTTCGGCTCCGGCATCTGGTCATACAGACGACGGATCACAGGTGCCATTTTTTGCGCTACCCGGCCGGCGATGATCATCAGGTCTGACTGACGCGGAGACGGTCGGAAAACCTCGGCACCAAATCGCGCGATATCGAAGCGTGATGCCCCCATCGACATCATTTCAATGGCGCAGCAGGCAAGTCCAAAGGTCACGGGCCATACCGAACTTTTACGCACCCAATTCACGGCAAAATCAAGCGTGGTGAGAAAGACGCCTTCAGGTTGCTCAAAGCCATAGTTGACTTCTTGCACTTTGGCGCGATTCCTGGCGCTGCTGTCGAGCGCGCCGAAAAGGTAGCGGTCGCGTTCCTGGAGAGTCCCCATGCCTTTATCTTACCTCTTTCTCCCATTCCAGAGGAATCGGGCGGTGCGGGTGAAAAGCGGTCGTCGGTCGAGTTCCACACCAGGTGCGGCCATCACCTGGATGCTTTCCGCCATCGGCACGCTCATCCCGCTGTTCCTCGTCGACAAAATCATCGGGCTCAGAGTTTCGCCGGAAGATGAAAACATGGGGCTCGACCTCTCCCGGAATGGCGAAGAAGGTTACGACCTTAATTCCTGATGAAAAGATCGGACGCGGTGTAGTCCAGCCGCCTACCCGGCCTGATACGCTACCAGACGAGGCAATCAAGCATGCTCAAGATTGAAGCGATTATCCAGCCTTCGAAGCTCGACGCAGTCAAGGACGCACTGCTCGAGGTCGGCATTGAAGGCATGACGATTCTGGAGGCGCGCGGGCACGGCCGTCAGAAGGGCCACACCGAGTTCTATCGCGGCCGCGAATACACGGTTGACCTTCTGCCCAAGGTAAAGATTGAGATGGTTGTTCTGGACGAGATGAAGGAAAAAGCGATTACCGCGATCGGCTCGGCCGCACGCACAGGAAGAATCGGCGACGGGAAGATCTTTGTAAGCCGGGTGGAAGAAGCGATTCGCATCCGCAACGACGAACGCGGGGAAACGGCGCTCTAGATCTATTCGACCAACTTGAGCTGCAGGCCAAACCGCATAATCAGGCCTGCAGCGATTCTTTCCTAAAGCCTCTGGATCGCCACCACCGAACTTCCGCAACTTGATCCAATCATCTCTATTCTCCCACCCCGCTGGAAAATCGCTTATCCTGTTAAAACATCTTTAATCTCGGCGAGCCTTTCAAAACCACACTCATGAATCCAGTCGCTTTAGCGGTTGACGATCTTCGGGACCAGTATCTCCGGGAGATGGCGCTCGTCCGCCAGACCTGTGAGCGTACCGGCGACGGCACCGCCGCCATTCGCCGCCGCTCTGCCGTGGTTGACCGTATCTTGATTGAAATGTGGAGGCGAGCGTTTGCAGGTCAGCCGGCACAGAACGTCTCGTTGCTGGCGCTGGGTGGCTACGGACGCAAGGACCTCTTCCCCTACTCAGACATCGACGTGCTGTTTGCCTTCGCGGACGAGAAGACCGAAGAGCAGACGCGTGAAGCCGTACGCTCGATCATCCAGGGGATGTGGGATATCGGGTTGCGCGCCAGTCCCAATTCCCGCACCATCAAAGAGGCCGGTCGCTTCGATCCCGATAACCTGGAATTCACCCTGGCCACGCTGGACCGCCGTTTTCTGGCCGGCCAGTTCCCTCTCTACCAGCAACTGCACCAGACGGTCTTTCCGGGGTTGGTGCTGAGCGAATGGAATACGATCACGCAAAAACTGGGCGAGATTGCCCGCGCCCGGCACGCCAAGTACGGCAACACCATCTTTCACCTCGAGCCGAATTTGAAAGAGTGCCCCGGCGGCTTGCGCGACTATCACCTGGCAGTCTGGTTTGCGCTCCTGTTTCATCTGAAGGAGACCAAGGAATGGCCCCGGCAGCGCGGCGGAGTCTTCCAGAGCGCGCGCGGAGATGCGGAGGCCGCCTTCGATTTTCTGGCCGCCGCGCGATGTTTCCTCCACTTCCGCCACGGGCGCGACGACAACACGCTCGACTGGCAGTCACAGGATGAGGCCGCAGCCAACTCCATTGGCCTTGAAACGCGCGGCACCGCCGATCCGGCGTATTGGATGCGGACCTACTATCGACATGCGCGCGTAATTTATCGACGAGCGGCTCTCCTGATGGAACATCTCCCCGCGCCCGTCAGCTTCTACCGCCAGTTCCGCCGCCGCAGGACACCCATCGCAGGCACCGACTTCATCCTCGACCAGGGGCGAATCGATATTCTTCCGGGCGCGCAATTCAGCGATACGGCTGCCATCCTGCGCATCTTTTCGCTCATGGCGACGCATGGCTATGCGCTTTCACAGGCTGCCGAAGACCGCATCACCGACGCACTGCCGGCGCTGGCTATCCACATCCCCGAAGGGCCTTATCTCTGGAATGCGCTGCGAGAGGTCCTGCTCGGGCCTCATGCGGCTCACGCGCTGCGGACGATGCATGCGCTCGGCGTACTCGAGATGCTGATACCCGAGTTCCACGGAATTGATGCACTGGTGATTCGCGATAGCTACCACCGCTACACCGTCGACGAACACACCTTCCTGACGATCGATAACGTGCACAGTCTCCGTCAGCCCGCGCACGACTACGAACAGCGGCTGGCGCAGTTGCTGCCGGAAATTGACCGGCTGGATCTGTTCCTGCTGTCGCTGCTGCTCCACGACACGGGCAAGGGCCGGCGCAGCGGCGAGCATACCGGGCAGAGCGTCGAGCTGGCCGACAGTTTCATGGCGCGGCTGGACTTTGACACCGAGGAGCGCGACCAGGTTCTCAAACTAATCCGGCTCCATCTGGAAATGTCGAACGCTCTGCGAAGGGACATCTTCGACGCCGAAAACGTGCGGGCATTCTCTGAAAAAATCGGCAGCCCGGCGTTGTTGAAGATGCTGACGTTGATGACGTATGCCGACATCAAGGCTGTCAATCCCGAAGCACTGACGCCATGGAAGGCTGAGAGCCTGTGGCAACTCTACATGGCAACAGCAAACTTCATGGACCGCAGCGTGGACGAGGTGCGCTACCACGCGGCGATCGATCCTACGCTCCTCAATCGCATTCGATCAATGGTGCAACCGAGCCAGTACGATGCGTTGCGGCAATTCCTCGAGGGTCTCCCGCAACGGTATCTGCAGACGCGGCTTCCGGAACATATACGCAATCACTTTCAGCTTGCTGCCGATCTCGACAAGAATCCCGTCCAGCTCGATCTTCGCCCTCACCGGCAACTTTTCGATCTCACTGTGATTGTGCGCGACCGCAGCCGCTTGTTCGCCGACGTCGCCGGCGCGCTCGCTGCCTGGGGCATGAACATTGTGAAGGCGGGCGCGTTCTCAAATGATGCCGGCGTGGTGGTCGATAGCTTCCAGTTCACCGACGTGTTTCGCACCATCGAGCTGAATCCGAGCGAGAAAGACCGCTTCCTCAATTACTTGCACGCTGTCGTCGCTCAGAAGATTCCCGTGGAGCAGATGCTGGAGGCGCGACGTCACGCTGGCAACCAGGCAAACGCGAAGGTGGAAGTCGCGACACGTTTACAGTTCGATTCGGAGTCTTCATCGCACTCCACAATCCTGCAGGTGGTGGCGCAGGATATACCGGGCCTGCTGCGTCAGATCGCACTCACACTGAGCACACATAAATGCAACATCGAGGTCGCCCTTATCGATACGGAAGGCGAAACCGCGATCGATGTTTTCTATCTGACGCAGGGCGGCGTCAAGCTGAGTAATGAGACGCAACATGCGCTGGCTGGGGACCTTACAGCCGCGATCAATCAGCTGCGTGCTCCCGTAGGAGCATAGTCGCCGTTCCGACCTGGCGCGAGGCTTAAGACTCTCTCCCGTCCGCTTTCTTTCTCACACCTACGACTTACCTGCGTGATCCCCATACTCCCAGTCGTAGGGCACACCTGTGTCCCCAAGAATGAACTGGACCAGTTCGGCGAAGCGGGCTTCAGCGCGAACGTCGTTGGCAAGGATCAAAGCGCAGCGTTGGCTCTTCTCAACGCACACCAGCGTGTTCGCAGTTTGACCGTCGTGCCCGCCTTTGAAAAAAACCGCGCCCCTGCGGACCATCGAATACGATCACCCCAAGCCCGGCATAAAGGTCCTTGCGCTGTTCCTTGACTGGCAGATCAGGGAGGAACATCGGAAAAAGACTGGCTGTGGCGATATGGAATACGGGTTTCGTCATCTCAGCACGCGAAGCCGGCGTAAGGCCATCGCCGCGCACCAGAGCCGCGGCAAATGCTGAGAGATCGGTGATGGTCGTATTCATGGAGCCCGCTGCACGCACCTTGCTGCGCTTGTCATGCGGTTGCGGTTGGCCCTGATCGTTCCATCCGTCGGCAACGTTCGGATCCTGACCGTTACGCCATACAAGGCTTGTGCGGGTCATTCCCAGCCTGTCGAAGTTGGCCTTGGTCAGTTCGCCGACGTCGAGCCCGAGTCCCTGCGCTTTGCGGCCGTGCTCAACCACAAATTGCAGCAGGATGAAACCCTCGCCTGAATAGCTGAAGTGCGTGCCCGGCTCGAAATGTATGTGCAGTTTCTGATCAGGTTCAATAAACCAGAAGTTGCTGAAGCCGGTTGTGTGATTCAGGCACATCCGCGGCGTGATCTTCTCCCATCGGGGATCGTCCGCCAGATCCTTGTACGGCCCGTATTTGTCGGGAAAAACAGGATCGGGCCCATAGCTTGGCAGTGGCTTGTCGAGATCGTCCTTGATGGGTTTATCGAGGTCCAGCTTGCCTTCATCCACCAGTTGCATCACGGTGTAGGCAAAGACCGTCTTGGTCAGCGATGCACCGTACATCACCGTATCTTTGGTCAAGGGATCTCCCTTAGCGTCACGGATACCATAGGCATCGACGTAGACCACCTTGCCATGGTCGATGACAGCAACCGCCATGCCATTGGCCTTCGTCTGCTGCATAATCTTATTCACTTCGCCGTCGATTGCGGTCGGGCTCGGGATCGATTGTGCGACCGCCGCCTCTGGAACGCGGAAAGCGGCAGACACCAGAACAAAGAGCGGGAGAATCTTGTTCCACATTCTCATTGGGTTTCCTTATAGAACTGTACCGAGACGAGCCATCGTTCGAAAGCGGGGACTTGATGGCCTGGGGGGCATTACGCATCGGAGCTTGAGAAAGTTCTACCCGCGCCGGAACCCGAGCTTTCGATCCGGGGAGAGAAAATAAGATTTGTTCAGCCCCCTCGGAAGTCATTATGAGCACGCCGATACTGACAGCTAAAATAGCCCTATGGCCGCACTGATTGACGCAATCGATATCAAGCGCAAAATGTATTTTGAACTTGAAAACACTCCCTATTACTGCCTGGATGTGGACGTTTCAACGCCGACCGCGCGCGGCGGACAGACTCTGGTGCGGCTGAAAATGCGCAACCTGCTCACGCGCGCCGTCTTCGACAAGACCTTCAAGGCCGGAGAGAAGTTCAAAGAGCCGGACCTTGAGACCGTAGAGGCTTCCTATCTCTACTCGGACGGAGATGCCTCGTACTTCATGGATCAGGTGACGTTCGATCAGATCGCATTGACGCCGGAACAACTTGGCGACGCTCTGCAGTTCCTCACCGAGGGCCTGATCATCAAGATCGACAAATTCAATGGCAACCCCATCGGCCTGCAGTTGCCGGAGAAGGTGGAACTGGCCGTGGCCTATACGGAGCCGGGAGCACGCGGCAATACGGCGAGCGGCGCCGTAACCAAGCATGCACGGCTCGAGACCGGGCTCGAAATCAAGGTGCCGTTCTTTGTCGAAGAAGGCGAAAAGGTCAAGGTCTATACCGAAACGCGCGAGTTTGCCGGGAGAGCGTGACGAGAATCCCAAACGAATCAGGACAATCAACGAAGCCCGAACCGCTGATTCGGATTAGCACAATCTTTCTCGCTCTCGTGGTGCTGCGAGCAGCGCATTGATCCTGGAGACATGGGGTTGGGCGCGCTCGGGTGGGATTTCAGATTGTCCCCAGGTTCAGTTTGTAAACTACATGGGCTTCGGATTCTCGATTCCCCATGCGGGAGAGCGCCGTCTTGTCCGCCGACCGAATCAACCGAACGTTAACATCAGACGCATCCGGCGGCTTCTAGCATGAAGACAGGTGCTCCGCAACGGTCTTGCAATGGATCAACTGGAATTGATGCGGGATCATTTGAGATAAGCGCGCACCAGGTCGATGAGGTCCTCGGCAAGTTCGGGGGCGATCTGCTCTTTGGAGCCGTCGAGGAGATGGAATCGGATGTGCGTTTCGAGAACCTCGCCCATGAGGCTGTTCACGCCCCCGCGCACAGCGGCGAGCAACATCAACTGGCCCCCGCAATCTTCGTCGGCGCCAACCAGACGCTCGACGGCATCGAGTTGGCCGCGCAATCTTCGCACACGCTGGACGAGTTTCAATTTCTCCCGCTCATGCAGGGACATAAAATGCCTCCTCTTTTTTTTTATCATATACCCATAGGGGGTATAGTATAAACGGTATGGGGGTATCTATACGAACCCCATTCTAGCGCCAAAACCTCCCTGAAAGGGTTCGCTATGTTCCACATCCGCCACCCTTATTCATACCTGGTGATATATTTGTCGCTTTCGTTTGCAGCGGCCACATCCCATGCGCCGACTTCAAACTCCATGGATGGCCTGCCTTCCGCGCCGCAGCCTGTTATGAGAGCAGCGCGGGCGTCTGTGCCTGAAGATTCTTTTGCCCAGAAGGAATCTCCATCCACCCGCAAGACGGTTCCAGCAGAGACGCCTGCGGAAACTATGTTTTCTCATCCCGGCGATGCGCGGTATTGGCTTTCGGGGCAGGCGAACATCATTTTCCAGGGACGGCTTCCCTTCCACTCGCTATACGAAGGCACGAACAGCTTTCGCAATTCGGCAGAATACAAGACCTCCATGGTGGGGACTTTCTATACCGCGCTGCGAAGGAATCGTTCCACGCGATTCAACACCGATTTCATCTTCGATCTTGAATCAGCGGCGGGGCGCGGCCTGAGCCAGGCAGTGGGTCTGGCGGGATTCACCAATCTGGATGTGGTGCGAAATCCCAATCTTGGCGCAACACCGTATATTGCGCGGTACCAGATTCACCAGGTGATCGGACTGACGAGCCAGACGACAAGCCAGGAAGCTAACTTCTTTGCGCCGGCGTCCACTGTGCCGGAGCGGCGCGTGGAATTCCGCATAGGCAAGATGACGCTGCCGGATTTCTTCGATGTGAACTCGGTGGGGTCAGACAGCCATCTGCAGTTCATGAACTGGACCGTAGACAACAACGGTGCATGGGACTACGCCGCAGACACGCGTGGCTACACGGTGGGTGGGATGGCGGAGTACGACGATCGCGCATGGAGCCTGCGCTATGGGCTGTTTGCCATGCCGACGGTTGCCAACGGCATCGACATGGACTGGGCGTTCAGCCGGGCGCATGCGCAAAATGGGGAATTTGAGCTGCGCAAGAGTTGGCTTCCGCAGCGCAAGGGCGTGACGCGGCTGCTGTTCTATGCGAATCGCGCACACATGGGGACGTATCGCGAGGCGGTGCAGGCGTATTTGAACGGGACAGACGCAACGCCGAACATCCTCACGCATGAGCATTTTGGCGCCCTGAAATATGGGTTCGGTTACAACACGGAGCAGGAACTGACAGCGAACCTCCGCGTCTTCGGGCGGTTTGGATGGAATGAGGGCCAGCACGAATCGTATGCCTACACCGAGGTGGACCAGACGGTTGAGGCCGGCGCGGACTATGCAGGAGATCGCTGGCATAGGCCGCAAGACAAAGTTGCAATCGCTGTGGTTTCGAATGCGATCAAGCGCGACCACCAAAACTATCTGCGGCTGGGCGGACTGGGCTTTCTTCTCGGCGACGGCAATTTGAACTACGGGCGCGAGAATATTGTGGAAAGCTACTATACGTGGCATGCGTGGAAGGGGCTGTTTTATGCCGTCGACGTGCAGCATATCGCCGACCCGGGATATAACCGCGATCGCGGCCCGGCGTGGGTTGGTTCAGTCCGGACGCATGTGGATTTCTAGCTCGGTCCGCCATTGGAGGCGGGGGCTGCTTTCGCACGCAGCAGATTCGTGAGATCGTCGAGATGCTCATCAAGCATATTCAACTTTCGTGACAGTCCCTGGATCTCGGATTCGGCGCGGCGATTGACATCGAAGTCGAGTTCACCGCGCAACCGGTCTTTAGTGTCCTGCCGATTCTGGCTCATCATGATCACCGGAGCCTGGATGGCAGCCAGCATCGATAGGAACAGATTGAGCAGGATAAATGGATAGGGGTCCCAGGCTTTGCCGCCGAGGATAATGTTCGCCAGCGTGTAAATCGTCAAGATGATGGCGAACGTGATAATGAACGTCCAGGAGCCGCCAAAGCTGGCGACTGCATCCGCAATCCGCTCTCCCCTGGTCATTTCCTTTTCGATGATCTCGTTGGGATTGCGGGTGGCGCGCAGCCTGACGAGTTGATGAGCGGCGTGATACTGGTGGCCCAGTGTTGTCAGCAGGTCCATGCCTGCCAGAGGCTTTTGCTGCAGAAGGGTGGAGATGTCGTCGCGCGAGACTTCGAGGCATGTGGAGTCTTCGAGGGCGGAGGCGCTGGTTTGATGAGGCGACTGTTCGAGCATGGAGGCGAAACCAAAGAACTCGCCATGCACGGGTTCATCCACGACTACTTCCTGCTGGTCTTCGTCGACGGTGGTGACCCGGACTCGGCCAGAGATCATGACATAGGCCATGCCCGGGTCGCCGGCTTTGTAGATGCGCTCGCGCGCGGCGAAGCTCTTGACTTCGACCTGGCTGGCGAGGACGGCGGTCTCTTCGTCATCCAGCAGAGAAAAGAGGGGAACACTCTTGAGCAGTTCGGGCTTGCAGGTCATGGTGATCTCCGGGTAGGGGATGGTGATGAAATCTGGTTGAAGGCGGACTGCGGTGGAGCGGGGTTGTGGCTGAGCGGGAAATCCACCTCGAACCCGACCTGGCCACCGAGCCTGGGGCTGGCGATGTGGCTGCCGCCGAGGAGAGCAAAGGTGACACTCATCAGCTTGTTGAGCTGGTATGCGCCTCCAGAGAGAGCTTGCAACTGGTCTTTCCCCAGACCGCTGTTGTCCGCGATTGCGCCGTAGAGTTCGGCGCCGAGAGTGAGTCGCGGGGTCAAGTCGTGCTGCCACGAGATTCCACCGGTGTAGACGTGGCCGTGAGTGGTCTGCGTGCCGAGAACGCCGGTGCTGGTGTTGCCCGCGAACAGAAATCCGAAGTTGGCGTTGAGCCGGGTTTTGTCGGATAGCGGTTCCTGCGCGATGGAGTTGAGCCAGTAGTCTCTGAGGCCGGAGCCAAGCTCCTGGCTCGCGTCGCCTGTCGGAAACTCAATGTACAGGCTGGCAGAAAGGGATGGAACCCTCAACGGGCGCTTGGCCTTATAGAAGTTCCATTTGATGCCGGTATCGGTATCGCCGAAACCAAGTGAGGCTTGGGTTCCCGGTGCGCGATAGATAGAGAGATAGGGGAAGTCGACATCGACTTCGAGGCCGTGAGGAAGGCCGTAGTTGAACTTGAAATTGGCGGTGTTCTGGCGGAGGTCTGGGTATTGGGCTGATTGGAGGCCGTCGTACTCATTGAAAAACTCGAAATGCAAGGTTCCCTGGTCGGTGACGTTGGCGTTGTCGGTATAAAACGGCATCTGCGCGAGCAGCGGCCCGGTGGCAATGATGCAGATTACGAGGAGGAGAAGCCACTTTGCTCGATGCATGCGGATTGAGTTCACTATACCCGGATTCAATTCGAATGGAATATCAATGCGGTGTTAAAAGCTCCGTCCGATTGGGATGAGGAGTCGATTCTCGCGTGGGGCGTCGCGAGCGGTTGCGGGTGGCCCCTTACAATGTGGATGATTCCGAAGCGAGGTGGGCAGTGAGCGCCGAGATCGAACCATGTGTGCTCGTATATGACGTGGGAGGCAGCCACATTTCCGCGGCGGTCTGCTTCAAAGAGGGATTCAGGCTGGGCACCGTGGTGCGCGCCAATCTGCCGGAGAAGCAGACGAGCCGGGCTTTCGTCGAGGTGCTGCACTCACTCGGTATGAAAGCTTCGGAAAGCGTAAACGGCCTGGAAGGCGCGGAACTGGCGATGCCCGGCCCATTCGATTACGCCATCGGCATCAGCTGGATGGAGCACAAACTGCCATACCTCTATGGCGTGAATGTGAGCGAAGCGCTGGCGGCACTGTTCGGATGGAAAGCGCGCCAGGTGCGATTTTTGAACGACGCGGCCGCGTACCTGCTGGGCGAAGTGGGCGCTGGCGCGGCTCGGGGCGTGCAGCGCGTGGTCTGCTTCACGCTGGGAACAGGCGTCGGGTCCGGATTTGCCGTGGACGGACACGTAGTGACGGAGGGCAAAGGCGTTCCGCCGGGCGGAGAGATCTGGAACGTTCCCTACGAGGGTGGAATCGTGGAAGACCAGATTTCGACCCGCGCGCTGCAGCGGGCCTACAAGGAACACACGGGCCAGGAGCGCGAGGTGGCGTCGATTGCGCACTACGCCACGGGTGGCGAGCCCGAATCGATCGAGGTCTTCGAAGAGTTCGGCCGGAATCTCGGCGTGGCCCTGAAAAAGCTGCTCAAGGATTTTGCGCCGGATGTCGTAGTTCTCGGCGGCGGAATCTCGCGGTCGGCACATCTGTTTCTGGAAGAGACGAAGAAGGAACTCGAGGGCACGAATTTCGAGGTGCGGATCGCCGAGCTGGGAGACAATGCGCCGCTGGCGGGAGCAGGCGTGGCATGGTTTGGGGCAGACGAGTTGGAAAGTTAGATCGGGTCGCAGGAATGAAATTGCGCATCCCCTGGGACAAGGATTCACGCTGAGAAGTTGATGGGGCTATCGAGTCCCGGCAGCGGGTTGCGCGGCCGGCTGGGTCTGCGGGGCGGGCGGAAGGGTGTAGATAACCTCGCCAGGCTTGGCGTAGTGGAGCTTCTCGCGGGCTTCGTGCTCGATGGCGTTGGGGTCGCTCTTGAGCCGTTCAACATGGTCGCGTAGATGAGCGTTCTCCTGCTGCAGGTCTTGGATTTCCTTTTTGAGCTGCTTCTCCTGGGTGCGCTGCTGGTACCACGAAGACAGGCCGTGGTGGCCGTTGATCACGCTCCATGCAAAGAGAAGTGCCAGACAAACGGCAAAAAGTGTGCCCGCGGGACGCCAGCCATGCTGAACCCATTCAATCGCGCGCTGACGGAGAGGAAGCGGCTCGTCGGCCGCTTGTTTTTTTTCACTGAACAAATTGGGCTGCTGCATGTGGCCTCGGTGGAGCTCTGCAGGGACTGAAGCCCCGAAACTTCTATTTCCAATTTCTGCAGCACGACTAAAGTCGTGCCCTGATACAAACCTGAATCTTTGAGTCAGGACAACAGAACAACTAACCCTGCACAAATTTTTCGGCGGCGGAGCGGAGCGCGACCATGTCTTTCTCATCGCGCGCCTCGGTGTACGCCCGCACAACCGGCTCGGTGCCGGAGAGGCGGAAACACACCCATGAACCGTCGTCGAGGATCAGTTTGAGACCGTCGGTGCGCACGACGTTGGTGACCTTGCGCCCGCCAAGCTCGGTTGGATCCTTCTTCAACTCTTCAGTGAACGCGGCTTTGCGTTCGGGGGTCAAGTGGAAGTTCTCGCGAACGGGATAAAAGGAACCAACCTTGGCAAACAGTTCCTTGAGTTGGCGGCCGAGGCTTTTTTTGCGGGCAGCAACCATTTCGGTGACGAGCAGCCCGGCGATGATGCCATCCTTCTCCGGCACGTGGCCGCGGATGGTGAGGCCGGCAGACTCTTCGCCGCCGATGGCGATCTTGTCGGCGATGATGAGTTCGCCGATGTACTTGAAGCCAACCGGCGTTTCAAAGAGCGGTACCTTGTGGTATTCGGCGAGCGCGTTGACGAGGTTGGTGGTGGCGACGCTTTTGGCAACGCCGTTCTTCCAGCCGCGGGTTTCGACGAGGTAGTCGAAGAGGAGCGCAATGATGTAGTTGGGCTGAATGAAGGTGCCGTCTTCGTCGACGATGCCAAAGCGGTCCGCATCTCCATCCGTCGCGATGCCGATCTTGGCGCCGAACTCCTTCATCTTCTTTTTGCAGTCGCCGAGGAGGTGGTCATCGGGCTCGGGGGCGTGTCCGCCAAAGAGGACATCGCGGTAGTCGTGCACGGTGGCGACCTCGACGCCGGCTTCGCGCAGGATGTGGCAGCTGTAGCCGCGGCCTGCTCCCCAGAAGGGATCGAAGACAACCTTGATGTGAGAGGCGGCGATGGTCTTGAGATCGACAAGTTCGCCGAGACGGTGAAGAAAACCCGGCTTCACGTCGGCGGTTTCAAATCCCCCCTCCGGCGGATCGGCGTGTGGGATCTTGCCTTCAGTGTTGGCGTTGATAGCGGCTTCGATTTGCTTTGTCACCTCCGGCAGAGCGGGTGCGCCGTCGTGCGTGGAGAATTTGATGCCGTTATACTCCGGCGGATTGTGGGAAGCAGTGAAGTTGATGGCGCCGGAGGTCTTGAGGGCGCGGACTGCGTAGGCGATGGCTGGCGTTGGCGCCGCGTCTGGAATAACGATGGGAGTGATGCCGGCGCCAGCGAGGATTTTGGCCGCCTCGGTAACGAAACTTTCGCCGAGAAAGCGCGGATCGCGGCCGACGAGGACGCGGTGGGGCTCGGGCTGGGTTTTGACGTATGCGGCAATGCCTGCAATGGCGAGGCGAATGTTGGCCAGCGTAAATTCGTCGGCAACGATGGCCCTCCAACCGGAGGTGCCGAATTTAATCACGGAACTCATCGTCGTTCTCCTCAAGCGGCTGGGTCTCCGCAGATTCTAGGAATAGGATGCGCGAGCCGCAAGGAACATACTGCAACATGGGGGCCAAGTCGGCAAGTTCAGCAATGGAATGGGGGCTGCGGAATTGCCAGAGACCAATCGGCGACTTTGATTCGCGCGATGAAAATTGTGATGGGATGTTGGGTCCGGCTTCGTACACTGGACGCGGGGAGAACGAAATGCTCGAATCGAACCCGCAGGCACGGATTGTGCTGACTACGGAAAGCACCCTGGATGAAGCCAACAAGCTGGGCCGCACCCTGGTGGAGGAGCGGCTGGTGGCATGTGCCACGCTGCTGCCGGTTGTCCAGTCCATTTATTACTGGAAAGACCACATCCATTCCGCTCCGGAAACCATGGTGATGTTGAAGACCAGCGCGGAAAAGCTCGTGGCCCTGGAAGCGCGCATGCGCGAGTTGCACACCTACCGGATACCGGAGTTCCTCGTGATTCCCGTGGAAATGGGAACGAAGCTCTACCTTGACTGGTTGGCCGGATCGCTGGCCCAGCCCAAATAGCAAGCGAGCGAAGGAAGATCAACCCGCCCCGCGGGCGAAGGTCTGGGGGCCGGGTTGAATCGCGCATCTGGTATTCTGAGCGTCAGCTGTGATGCGTTGGCTGATCATTGCACTTCTTGTTTCGGTTGCAGGGCTGCTGGCGGCGGCTGCGGGAATGGCGCGCCATATCCTGCGACAACGCGCCAGCTTGAAACACCGCTCGTCTGCGCGGGATGCCGCCGTGGCGGGGACGGCCAAAGCATCCGACCTGGAGTCAGAAAGTTAAGGAATAAACGTGGAAAACGGAATTGCGAAGCCGCTGGCTTCACATATCGCTGATTCTGCTGCGTCGCAGTGGCTGCGGACCGCCGGAGTAGTGCTGGCCGGCAGCCTGCTGGTTGCGGCCTGTTCGCACCTCACCCTGCCGTTGGGTTTCACGCCGGTTCCGCTGACGCTGCAGCCATTTCGCCGTTTTGCTGCTGGGGTTGCTGCTGACGCCACGGCTGGCAGCGGCAACGCTCGGTGTCTATTTGCTGGAAGGCGCTGCGGGGCTTCCGGTCTTCGCACCGGGATTGGTATTCGGCGCGGGCATGGCGCATTTGCTGGGGCCGACAGGCGGATACCTGATGGCGTACCCCGCAGCGGCAGCGCTGGTCGCTTACCTGTGGCGTCGCAGCAAGCGTGGATATTCGGCTGCACTGTTTAGCGCGGCGGCTGGCGATGCAGCCATTCTGCTCTGCGGGTTCGCGTGGCTCACCGTCTGGACGCACGGAGCCAGTTCATCCAGTTCGGTGAAGATGGCATTCGCGCTCGCCGTACTTCCCTTTCTACCGGGCGACGCCCTGAAGGTAGCAGCCGCTGCTGCGATCGCCAAGGGCATGGATCGAGTGCGTCGCAGTCGGTAGTTCAGCTCATTCCCCCAGGGGGATTGTTTTTCGTTGAAAGGACTTCTGTCTCAGTGAGTACCAAGAATTCTGAATCCGCAGTGATGAATTCGATCCGGGAAATCTCCATTGCACACAGCCCGGATTCGGATGATGCTTTCATGTTTTATGGCTTGGCGACGAATAAAATTCGCGTGCCGGGATATAAATTCTCACACACGTTGTGCGATATAGAAACGCTGAACCAGAAGGCGCAGAACGAAGCCTTTTACGATGTCTCCGCAATCAGCTTCCATGCTTATCCCTACCTACAGGAAAACTATGCGCTGATGGGATGCGGCGGCAGCGTTGGCGAGGGATACGGGCCGATGATCATTTCGCTGAAGCCCATGTCGCAAGACGATCTTAAGCGCGTGAAGGTGGCTATTCCTGGCACGATGACAACGGCGTACCTGGCCCTGAAGATCTTTAATCCCGAGATCGAGACGGAGGTCGTCCCGTTCGACCAGATCATTCCCGAAGTGCTCGCCGGCAAATACGAGGCCGGGCTGATCATTCATGAAGGGCAGCTGACCTACGGCCGCAGCGGGCTGCACAAGATTATCGATCTGGGCGTGTGGTGGCGCGAGATGACGAAGCTGGTGCTGCCGCTTGGCGGAAACGCGATTCGCCGCTCGCTGGGAGCGGAGTCGCACAAGATCATCTCGAAAGCATTGCGGGACAGTATTCAGCACGGGCTCGATCATCGGGAGCAGGCGCTGGAGTACGCCATGCAGTTTGCACGCGATCTGGATACGAGCCTGGCCAGCCGCTTTGTCAGCATGTATGTAAATGAGCGGACGCTGGACTACGGCCCGGACGGACGCGAGGCCATTCGCAAGCTGCTGGAGATGGGTCACGAGCGCGGCATAATTCCGATTGCACCGAAGGTGGACTTCGTCGACTAAACGCGCGCGAACGACATCGGTAATTGGAATTCACAAATATTTTCAGCCAACATTCTGAAGATCCACTAATCCCGGCCGATGCATTGGGTATAGAGAATTGCCTATGCTCTTGAGCCGCGATGAATTTGTGTCTGCGCTTTTCTGCGAGACGGACCGCGCACAGCGCTTGAAGATGCCGCTTGCCCTGATCGCCATTGGGCTTGCGGAGTGGGCTGGATCGGAAACGGAACTTAAAAAGGTTACCCACGACATGGCAGAGCGCGGCCTCGTCGGGCGGATCACCCGGATTTTGCGATGTTACGACTCCGTGGCCAAATGGGCCGATGGAGAATTTTGGCTGTTATTGCCGGGCTGCACCGTCTCGTCTGCCAGAACATTGGCGGAGCGGCTGCGCGACGAGGTTTTTGCGGCGCCGGTAGAGACCGCCGGCGGAGAGTTGAGCGTGAAAGCATGCTTCGGTGTTGCGTCGAGTGGGGGGCGCTCGGCCTTGGTGGTTTTGCTGGAGGCCGAGAGCGCATTGCAGAAGGCGCGGGCTGCGGGACCGGGATCGATCCGGCCGCGAACGATGAGCGGAGACGATCTCACTACGCTCCTGATCCCGGTGTGCCATTCGAGATGGCATCTCACAGTTAAAGGTGCGGCAACCGGGGAATTTCAGCCTCCGACAGGTGATGCCGCGGAGTCTCGTGACCTCAAGGAATTCCTGAAAGACATCGTTCGAAAGCAGCCGCCCTTGCGGAGTGAGCCGCACGGTTTCTCCATCGAAGTCAAGCAGGCCGCGCCCGGCTAGATGTTCGACGGTATTGAGCGCATGCGCAACCTTCTGGTTGCCAAATTCCGCGTGCAGAGCGGAAACAGAAACTCCCCCGTTCAGACGCAGGCCGAGGAACCATGCCTCCTCGTGCTGACGCTCCGGCGAAAGCCACGCGATTTCGGGCGGTTCCGCGGCATCAAGATAAGACTTCAGGTCATCGGTTGTGGTAGAGCGCAGGACGTGGCAATGCTCCCCGATATCCGATAGGCGCGGAGTTGCACGCAACATTGACGACGCGTCGAGGCCGAGTCCTAAATACGGCCGGCGCTGCCAGTAGCGTAAGTTATGCCGCGATTCGAAGCCCCGGCACGCGAAGTTCGAGATTTCGTATTGAGGGAGGCCAGCCGGCCGCTAGCCTCTCGATCGCGGTCTCATACATGCGAGCCATGGCGTCGTCAGTTGGAACAAGTTCGGCGTGGTAGCGAACGCCGCCTGCCATCAATTCGCGGCCGAGGCGCGACTCGTCATCCACCTCGAGCATGTAGATGCTGGCGTGAGGGGTGCCGGCATCGATCAGCACGCCGACCGACTCCTGCCACGATGCAAATGTCTGCCCCGCAAGGCCTGCGATCAGGTCAAGGTTAAGGTTGGCGATACCGGCCCCGCGAATATGCTCCAGGTCGTCGAGAACAATCGCCCGGCCATGCAGGCGTCCGCTCTGATGAGCTTCACGATCCACGAACGACTGGACACCAAGACTAATGCGATTGACGCCTGCCTGCACGAACGCAGCAAGGGCGCCATCGGCGAGCTGACCCGGGGCGCACTCTACCGTAATCTCGGCATCGGGCTCTACCGTAAACTCGGCGCGGATGGCCGCAAATAGCTGGGCAATCAGATCGGGCGCGAGCAGGCTGGGCGTTCCGCCGCCAAGGTAGATGGTATCCAGCCGGGTCGGCAGATCCGCGCCAAGGTTCTCGCTCCACCGGCGCGCGGTACGCATCTCATCGATAAGGCGCTGAATATAGCGGGCATGTTCGCCGGCCGGATAGACGCCTGAAGCAAAATTGCAGTAAGTGCACTTGGAGCGGCAGAACGGGATTGAGATGTAGAGGCCGAATTGTCCGCGCGCGGGTGCTGCCATATCCTGATTCTTTCATGCCTCCGGGGGAACGGCACAGCCCGCTCGGGTTGAGGCCGCAAGTGCAAAGGAGACGCTTTCTTGAAGGCCTGGCCGATTCTTGCCATCGTTGTTGTCCAGTCATTTCTGTGCATCGCCCATTGGTTCATGTATCGCACCTGGATCGACTTCTGGTGGCCAATGAGACCGCCTGCCACATTCGAACTGCGCCTCGCTCTTGTCTTGCTTTCATTAGTCTTCGTAGTTGCATCCCTGCTAAGCTTTCGATTCTCCAATCGGGCAGTCAGGGTTTTCTACTGGTTTGGCGCCTTGTGGTTGGGGCTGGCAAATTTTCTCTTTGTCGGCGCAGGCGTCGCGTGGCTGGCCGACTTGGCGCTGCGCCTTGCCGTGCCGGCGGCGACACGTCTCGCCGACAGGCCGTACATCGCAGCAGCCCTGGTTGCAGCATCGATCGCGACGGCTGTGTACGGACTGGTGAATGCGCGGACGATTCGGCTGCGCAAGGTTACTGTGCAACTACCGAATCTGCCGCGGTGCTGGCAGGGGCGGCGAGCGGCGCTTGTGAGCGACCTGCACCTGGGACACATCAACGGATTTGCTTTTGCGCGGCGAATCGCTGCGATGGTACACGACCTCGATCCGGCCATCGTCTTCCTCCCCGGAGATCTCTTCGATGGCAGCAAGGTCGATCCCCTCCGCGTGATCGCGCCGCTTCTGGAAGTGAAGCCTCCGCTGGGGATGTACTTCGTCGGCGGAAATCACGAGGAGTTTGGCGGGGCCGATGAGTTTGAAGCGGCTCTGCGAGCGTGTGGGATTCGCGTTCTACACAACGAGTGTGTCGAAGTAGACGGCGTTCGCATTGTGGGCGTGGCGTATGGGCATTCAACTTACCCACTGCAGATGCGGACGTTTCTAGAGGGGCTGAATCTGAAAGGCGTCCCCGCGAGCATTCTGCTGAACCATGTGCCGAACCGCTTGCCGCTGGCCGAGCACGCCGGTGTGAGTTTGCAGCTTTCTGGACACACGCATGGTGGAGGGCAGATCTTTCCGTTCAACTACATCACGCGGCGCGCCTTCGGCAAGTTCACATACGGGCTGCAGCGGTTTGGAGCGATGCAGGTGTACACGTCAAGCGGCGCGGGAACGTGGGGTCCGCCGATGCGGGTCGGTACGCATTCTGAGATTGTGTTGCTCACCTTTGCGTAGAAGTGTTCTCATACTCCTTCCGTTTCAAGTTGATGGTTCCTGTTTTGAAAGGTCATGTCATGGGTCTTCTGAGCAAACGCTTTCTTATCGTGCCCCTTTCCATTGCTCTTCTTGCTGTTGCCGCGGCTGCACAACAGGCGCATCGTGATGCGCCGACACCTGCACAGCAGACGCTCGAATTTCCGACGGTGCTGTATGGCGCGGCCTATTACAACGAATACATGCCGGGCGATCAGGATGCGCGACTCCAGAAAGATGTCGCCATGATGAAGGCCGCCGGCCTGAACGTGGTACGCATGGGCGAGTCGACGTGGAGCCTGTGGGAGCCCGAAGACGGCCACTTCGAGTATGCGTGGATGGATCGTGTTGTCGATGCGATGGGCAACGCCGGCATCAAGGTGATTCTCGGCACGCCGACATATTCGATTCCCGCGTGGATGGCGCATGAACATCCTGAGATCCTGGCCGATCGCATTTCGGGCGGACACTTTGGCGGCCCGACCGAGCCCGCGCAGTATGGAATGCGGCAGAACATGGATACGGATTCGCCGGCGTATCGCTTTTATGCAGAGCGCCTGATCCGGCACATCGTGGCGCATTACAAAGACAACCCGACAGTAATCGGATGGCAGCTCGACAACGAAACCTCAAGCTACGACGCCGCCAATCGCGATGTGTTCATCGGCTTTCAGCATTATCTCGAAAAGAGATTCGTGACCCCGGAGGCATTAAGCAAGGCGTGGTTCCTCAACTACTGGGGAGAGAATCTGCATACATGGGAAGACCTTCCCACGCGTAACGGCGCGCAGAGCACCGGCTACAAGCTGGAGTGGTCGCGCTGGAGTCAAATGCGGGTGACAGATTTTCTGCATTGGCAATCGGAGTTGGTCAGGGAATGCGCAGGTGCGGGACAGTTCATCACCACCGACTATGGCGGCATGATGAAGCGCGACGTCAACGAGGAAGCGATCGCCGATTCGCTGGATATCGTGGCAGACAATATCTATCACTTCACTGCACAGGATCACTACGACGGCTCGACGCAGGCCATTCAAGGCGATTTTTCGCGATCGCTCAAGCATGCAAATTTCCTTGTGACGGAGACGAATGCGCAGTCGACGGACTGGACCTCAGCGCACCAGTATCCGCCCTACGACGGACAGTTGCGCGAGGACGTGTACACACATCTGTCGAACGGCGCCAACATGGTGGAGTACTGGCATTGGGCCTCAATCCCAGCCAACCAGGAGACCTACTGGAAAGGCGTGCTGTCGCACGATCTCGAACCGAACCGGGCGTACGCAGAAGTGTCGCGAACAGCGCATGAACTGGAGAAGATCGGGCCGCATCTTGTGGGGCTGAAGATTCACAACGATGTAGCCATCTTGTGGAGCCGCGACTCGGATAATGCGATCGAGTTTATGCCGTTTACGTCATCAGGACCGCAGTGGAGTTTTGTCGGAGCGTCCGCGGACTACACATCGCTTGTGATGCAGATGCATCGGTCTCTTTACGACCTGAATGTGGGCGCGGATTTCGTTTTTCCAGAGACAAAGGATTTCTCGGCATACAAGCTGTTGATTATTCCGGCGCTCTACATTGCGGATGACGCTCTGCTTCAACGAATTGCCGATTACGTCAAAAACGGCGGCCACGTGGTGATGACATTCAAAAGCGGATTCGCCAATGAGAATTCCGCAGTGCGATGGGTCCGTGCACCCGGTCCACTGCGTGAAGCAGCAGGATTCAGCTACCAGGAGTTCTCGAATCTTGAACATCCTCTCGCGCTGAAAGATGACCCGTTTCATACCGGCGAAGGCAACAAGGTGAGCTACTGGGCGGAGTTCCTCATGCCGGAGCATGCGAAGGCGCTGGCATACTACGACCATCCGTTTTTCGGAAAATGGCCGGCGATTACCGAGAACCACTTCGGCGCGGGCACCTTGCTCTACGAGGGCACGTACCTCTCCAGCGCACTGCAGACCGCGGTATTGAAACGGGCGCTTGAAGAGGTGGGATTGACCGGCCCCGATCAGCAGGAACCCGCGGCGGTGCACATAACGCATGGCGTGAATCGCATAGGCAAACGGTTGCATTACTACTTCAACTACTCCGCCAGCGAAGTGAAGGCGAATTATGCGTATGGCGCTGGAATGAACCTCCTGGATGGAAAGCCGATCTCAAAAAGCGACGCGATGACGCTTAGACCGTGGGACCTGGCAATTATTGAAGAGAAATAGAGGGTATTGAAGAGAAATAGGGGCCAAGGGCGCAGAAACGGCGAAGATTTGTCGTGAAAGCGTCCAGAAGTCATTCGTAAATGGTGGCGGCGGTGTGCGCGGTACCGCCGCATTCTAGCACCATTCCGGGTCATTGCAAGCGATTTAAAATCACAGGATATCTATCTTATTTTCAATTGCTTATGGCAATTAAAGTTCAGCCGTTTGTATCCTCAAAACGGACAACCTTGCGGTCAAAACGAGGCATCCCAGTGAAGGCCAGCGTTACGTACGCGTACGAGGTGCAGCGCGGCGACCACAGGAGCAGTTCAAAATGGCGAATACACAAGGCTCACAGCAAGGTTCCGGCAGCGGTAACCGCCCCAATCAGGATCCCTCGCAGAAGAGCGGCACCGGCCAGCACTCGCAGCAGGGAACCCAGCAGGGCAATCAAGGAAATAAGCCCAACGACATGAACCAGGAGCACAACCGCGGCAACCAGCCCGGCAGCGGCAGCCAGCACTCGGGTGGTTCCGGCTCAACAGGCGGCAATCGCTAGAGCACGCGCGAGTTGACGTCGGCGGGAAGCTGACGCCTCGGGCAAAATTCGAATTGGAAACAACGGCCCACGTCCTCTCCCTGAGAGGCGTGGGCCTTTGTAGTTTCTGAGCAAGATCGGATTGTGTGCATGCGTCACATGCAAAGAACACTCGATTGGCTATGATCGGTGGGTCCGTCTGCAAAAGACGCATCGCCTTGTCAGGGAGCCTGATCGCACGTGAGCCAGTCACCTAAGCCAATACCAGCCGATAAACAATCTGTCATTCGCACAAGTCTTCACGGAGTCGATTTGCTGTTCAACTCGCGCCTCAACAAGGGCACCGCATTTTCTGAGCAGGAGCGCGACATCTTCGGCTTGCACGGTTTGTTGCCCCCGCACATTGGGACGCTTGAAGATCAGCGACTGCGCCGCAAGCGCGTTCTCGACTCACGCGACTCGGCCTTCGGCAAATACAGCAACATGCGCAATCTGCAGGACAACGATGAAACGCTGTTCTACTCCATGATCGAGCACTACACCGAGGAGTTGTTGCCCGTGGTGTATACGCCGGCGGTGGGAGAGGGATGCCAGCGCTTCTCTGAAATCTGGCGGCGGCCGCGCGGACTCTTCATCAGCTATCCCAACAAGCACAGAATCGATCAGATCCTCTCGGATCCTCGTTACGACGATGTGCGCTGCATCGTGGTCAGCGACGGCGAGCGCATTCTGGGCCTTGGAGATCAGGGGGCAGGCGGCATGGGAATTCCCATCGGCAAGATGGCCCTCTACACCGCGCTGGGCGGCATTCCGCCGGAACATTGTCTGCCCATCCTGCTGGATGCAGGAACGGACAACGAAAAGCTGTTGCAGGACCCGATCTATATCGGATGGCAGCAGAATCGCGTGCGCGGGCAGGACTACGACGATTTTGTTGAGGCATTTGTGACCGCGGTCCAGAAGCGCTGGCCCAAGATTCTGCTGCAGTGGGAAGACTTTGCAGGAACCAATGCAGCGCGACTGCTGGAACGCTATCGCGACCGCCTGTGCACCTTCAACGACGACATCCAGGGAACGGCTGCGGTGACCACCGCGACGCTCCTCGCAGCCGTAAATGCGACGGGCGTGCCATTATCGCAGCAAACAATTGCGATGTATGGTGCAGGGTCCGCGGGCATCGGCATTATCGACCTGCTGATCGCCGCTATGAAAGAAGAAGGGCTGAACGAGGAGCAGGCGCGAAGCCGAATCTACGCGTTTAACCGCTATGGCCTGCTGGTGGAAGGCGCGCGTGGCATCAAAGAGAGCCAGCGGCCATTGGTGCGCAAGCGCGCTGACATCGCCGCTTGGCAACTCACCGGGGCCGAAGATGTATCGCTGCTTGATGTCGTGCGCAATGCAAAGGTGACGGTGCTTGTCGGTGTATCGGCGCAGGCCGGCGCTTTTACTGAACAGATTGTGCGCGAGATGGCGCGCCATATTCAGAGGCCCATCGTATTTCCGTTGTCGAATCCGACTTCTCAGGCCGAGGCCACTCCGGCAGACCTGCTGCGCTGGACTGAAGGCCGTGCGCTCGTGGGAACCGGCAGTCCGTTTCCCCCGGTCGAGATCGAAGGCAGGCCAGTGCGCATTTCGCAGGTGAATAATTCCTTCATCTTTCCGGGTTTGGCACTGGGCATTCTTGTCGCTGAAGCAAGCCGTGTTACAGACGGCATGATCATGGCCGCGGCCCAAACCCTGGCTGGACTGTCTCCTTCGCGCACCGACAAAGCCGCTCCCCTGCTGCCCCCGATTGGCGACTCGCGCAAGGTCGCGCTGGTGGTCTCAGAAGCAGTTGCGCGGCAGGCGATTGCCGAAGGCGTCGCGATGAGGACCGATACCGATACCCTGCTCGATCGCATTTGTGCCTATATGTGGAACCCCGTCTATGTTCCATACGAACGCATCCCAGGTTGACCGCCAATCGTGCGTTCCGCTTCGTCCAAGAAGAAAAGCGCGCCTTTGCCCTTTATTGATAGTATGGGGGGCGGTCAAGATAAACGTTTTATCAGCGAGGAAACAATGAACTGCTCACCACTGCGTTCCGGGATGAATGTCTCTGCGATTTTGATCTTGTGTTTCACGTGCATCGCGGCGCCGGGCTTTGCGCAACGCCCGCAACCGAAGCCTCATCCAACCGGCCCTTGGATGAACACGAGCCTCACGCCCGACGAGCGCGCCGACCTTGTGATCAAGGAGATGACAGTCGACGAGAAAATTGCGCTGCTGCATGGCGTGGGCATGCCGACCGATGAACCGGTTACACCGGAAAACGCGGCATCGAATCGCGGCGTTGGTTACGCAGTGGGCGTTCCGCGGCTGGGTATTCCGGGCATCGACATGAGCGACGCCGCATACGGCGTACGTTCCAGCGGCGTCAATGGTCGCTACTCCACAGCGCTGCCGGCCGACGTGGCCGCAGCTGCAAGCTGGGATACCGATGCAGCCTACGAATATGGAGCGCTCATCGGCCACGAACTGCGTGCGCAGGGATTCAACATGTCTCTCGGCGGCGGGGTCAATCTCACACGCGATCCCCGCAATGGCCGCACCTTTGAGTATCTTGGCGAAGACCCGGTGCTCGCTGGGACGCTGGTGGCACGCCTCATCGAGGGAACGCAATCGGCCAACGTGATCGGCGACATCAAGCACTATGCGCTCAACGACCAGGAGAGCGGACGCAACTCAGTCAATATCAACATCAGCAAGCGTGCAGCGCGCGAGAGCGATCTGCTGGCATTTGAAATCGGTGTGGAAGAGGGCAAGCCCGCCGCGGTCATGTGCTCCTACAATCGCGTCAACGGCGACTTCGCCTGTGAGAACAAGTGGCTGCTCACGGATGTGCTCAAGAAGGATTGGAAGTTTCCGGGCTTCGTGCTTTCGGACTGGGGTGGCACGCATAGCGATGTGAAGGCGTCTGCCGCGGGACTGGATAACGAAGAGCCGGGCAGCTTTTTCTACAGCCAGCGCTTCAAGGATGCGCTCGACGCCGGCAAGATTCCTGAGAGCGAACTCGACGACCATGTCCACCGAATTCTGCGCTCGATGTTCGCCGCCGGCGTAATTGATCATCCGCGGCAGCGCAGCGTTATCGATCCCTTTGCCGGATTTGAGACTTCGCGGAAAATCGAAGAAGGCGGAATCGTACTGCTGAAAAATGAAAAAGCTCAACTGCCGCTCAGTGCAGCTCGGCTAAAGACAATCGCCGTGATTGGTTCGCACTCCGATGTGGGCATGATCTCCGGTGGAGGCTCAGCGCAGGTCGATCCCATCGGTGGAAACGCCATCAAGCCGCCGGGACAAGGCGCGACCCATTGGATGGAAGAGATCTGGTTCCCCACATCGCCTTTGAAAGCAATCAAAGCACGCGCGCCGCATGCGACGGTGAAGTACGATCCGGGCACTGATCCGGCCTCCGCCGCTGCAGCCGCCAAGGGTGCGGACGTCGCCATCGTGTTTGCCTACAAGTGGGCCAGCGAAGGGATGGACGAGAAGGACCTCTCACTGCCGCATGACCAGGACGCAATCATTTCGGCAGTGACTGCGGCGAATCCGCACACCATCGTGGTGCTTGAAACAGGAAATCCGGTGACCATGCCGTGGGTAGATAAACCCGCCGCAATCATGGAAGCGTGGTTTGGCGGCAGCGATGGCGCTGATGCCGTGGGCAACGTGTTGTTCGGCACCGTGAATCCAAGCGGCAAACTGCCCAACACGTTCCCGAAAAGCGAGGCCGACTTGCCCCATCCCACCCTCACGATGCCTCCTCCGGAGTCTTCGCACTTCTCCGGTCCCGCGTCGCCAGAGAAATGGGCGATGGGCCTGCCGCCGTTTCAGGTCACCTACGACGAGGGTGTGAAGGTTGGCTACAAGTGGTACGACGCGGAGAACAAGAAGCCACTTTTCCCGTTTGGCTACGGACTTTCTTACACCACATACCGCTACTCAGGTTTGCAGGTGACGCCGGGCGACAAGGTGAAGGTCACGTTTACACTGGCCAACGCCGGTGCGCGCGAAGGGTCGGAAATCGCAGAGGTCTATGCTGCCCTTCCCGCCGCCGCCCAGGAACCCCCGAAGCGCCTCGTTGGATTCGCAAAGGTCAAGTTGAATCCAGGCGAAAAACGTAGCGTCACGGTTGAGGTGGATCCGAAGTACCTGTCGATCTTCGACGAACAGAAAGATGACTGGTCGCTGCTGCCGGGCGAGTACACCATCATGGTGGGTGGATCGTCAGACAAACTGCCCCTGAAGGCGACCGTCAGCTTGAAGTAGTCCGATACTCTGGGTGCCCCAGGTCCCGATTCTGAGACCTGGGGTCTTTGATCTACGTGCCAGCTGATCCAAAGTGGCTCCCCTTACGCCTTCTCGAGTAGCTTCGGGTTGCCCTTGTCGATCCTAAGAATAAGTTCACCAAACAGCGTGTTGGCCCAGGCAAACCACGCGCGCGTAAACTCCGTCGGATTGTTCTTGTTAAAACTTTCGTGCATGAAGCCGGTTCCTGCATTCGTGCTCTTGAGCCACGCGAGACACCGGCGCTGCTCGTCCGCATCCTTGGTGGTCAGTGCGCGCATGATGATCGACATGGGCCAGATCATGTCCCGGCCGATATGGGGACCGCCGATTCCCTCCGCTGCCGAGCCGCGAAAGAAATACGGGTTGGCATCGCTCAATACAAACCGGCGTGTCGCCAGATAGAGCGGGTCGGTATCGGAGCAGGAACCGAGATAGGGCATCGCCAGCAGACTCGGCACATTGGCATCGTCCATGCAGTTTGCACTGCCGAATCCGTCGATCTCATACGCCCAGATTTCACCGGCGGTCGGATGTTGCACGCGCGCATGCGCATCGAGCGCGGACTTCACCTCCGAACGCAAACGGCTTGCCTGGCTTGCCGCGGCGGTATCGTGCGCGATCTCGGTGAGCATCTCTTCGATGCGTTCCAGCGTCTTCACCGCGAAGAAGTTGCCGGGAATGTTGAGAGGGTAGATGCACGCATCATCAGAGGGCCGGAACCCGGAGTGGATGAGGCCGATGGGACGAGCAGGGTTGCCGTAGCCGTCTTCACTCAATGTGTCGTAAGGCGATAAGGCCTCGCGCTGGAAATGGTACGGTCCGCGTGAGGTTTTGCGCTGCTGCGCAATGAAAGTCTCAAGGATGGCATGCATGGCCCGCGCCCAATTCGCGTCGAAAGGGCGATTGTCGTGCGTGATGCGCCAATACTCATGAGCGAGGCGCACGGGATAGCAAAGCGAGTCGACTTCCCACTTGCGTTCGCCAACGCCGCGCTTCATGTCTGTGTGATCGGTCTTGCTCCACGAAAGCGGCTCGGAGCTGGCAAGATCCGGCATGAAGGCGTTGGCGTAGGGATCGGCGAGAATGCACCGTGTCTGTCTACGAATCACGCCTTCGATGAGACGCGCCAGTTCCGCGTCGGCAGTGAGGAACGGCAGATAGGGCCACACCTGCGCCGAAGAATCGCGGAGCCACATGGCCGGAATGTCGCCGGTAACGACGACGGTGTCAGGCCCTGCGGGACCGTTCGTAAAACGGACAGTAGTGTCAAGGGTGTTGGACAGGCAGTTGGAAAAAAGCCACGCGAGTTCGGGATCGCGGATGCGCGATGAAACAGATTCGATAGCCGCATCCACTGCCCTGCTGCGAAAGCGGCGTGCGGATGGAGCCGGGCGTTTGGAGATGAATTGAGTCTCTGCCAAAGCAACATGCCGGGCGAGTGTGACCGATGCTGCGGCTCCGGCAGCGCTACGCAAAAAACGACGACGCGAAAACGGCGTTCTGAAAGTCATCAATCACTCGCTGGGTACGGATTCGAGTCCGTCCTTGATGATAAACGCGTCTCACCATTGCTTCAGAAGGATGACAAAACTCAGGTCATCGCGAAGAGGCGTACCGAAACGGTTGTCGCCGTAGGGATAGGGCTCTGTTTCACCAGTGCGGTGATAGCCGCGCCGTTCGTACCAGGCGATCAGCGTATCGCGCACACCTAGCACTCCCATGCGGATGGAGCGGGCTCCGTGCGCAATGGCGAAGTCTTCAGCGGCACTGAGCAGGGTGCGGCCGAGATGCTGCTTTTGCAGTGCTGGAGCAACCGTAAACAGTCCCAGGTGCCACGCACCATCGTTCACAGGTTCCAGCCACACAGTGCCGATAATGGAATGCCTTTCGGAGTCGCGTGTGACCAGGAAGTGCGCGTGCGGCTTTGCTGCGAGATCCTGCCGCAGCAACGATTCTGTCAGGCGCGTGCCCTCGATGATTCCCGTTTCAATGTTCCAGCTTGCAGCGGCGCCATGCCCGCGATAGGCAGCGTTGACGAGACCGATGATCGCGGGAAAATCGGCCTCGGTAGCGTGCTCAAGATGCATGGCTCATTATTCCGCATCGGGCGGCACCTGCTCGAGCAGGCGTTTCCAGGTCTTCTGGTTACGCCGAAATCCCTTCTTCAGATCCTCGAGGATGCGTTCGAAGTCGGCGTTGGTCCGTAGATTATTCCACGCAGGGTTCTTCTGGAACCACGGATAGTTTTCATTGCCGAGATAGATCGCGCGGCGCAGCCAATGGAGCGCCTCGCTGGAGTCGCCTTCGACGGCGAAGTATGTTGCCAGCCGATAAGCCATCTCGCTGTCGGCTTCCGCTGCGGCCAGGGTTTCATCCTTCAGCAGTGCGGCGGCACGGTTGCGCTCTCCCACCTGCACGTAGCACATGGCCAGCGTGGGCACCGCAATCCGCAGCGACTCGTCGTCGCGGATAACGCCTTCAAGAATCTCGATCGCCTCGGGCAGATTGCCCATGCGCATCTGCTGGTATCCCGCCGAGGTGCGCAGCAGCGGATGCCGCGGTTCGAGTGCAAGACCCTTTTCCAATTCATCCCCGGCCAGTTCGATCTGGTTTTGGTATTGATACACGCGCGCGCGGTGATTGTAGAGAATGGCAGCATTCGCCGGGTTGAGCTTCAGCGCTCGGTTAAACTCCACCAGCGCCTCGTCATACATGCCGTCGCCGCGCAACGCGATGCCGGCCACCATGTGCACGTTCCAGTCGTTGTGGGCAGAGGCCAGCAGGTTGGCAATGCCGTGGCGCGCGGATTCTTTTTCGCCGCGCGAAAGCAGCATATAGATGCGATAAAGATTCGCTTCTGTCGCGGCGGGATCGAGGCGCAGCGCTTCATCGAAGTCGCGGCGCGCATGCATCACGTGGATCTGTCCGCCGAAGCCGTGGCGCACATACTGGAGTTCGGCAATCCCCAGCCCGCTCCATCCCGCTGCAAACTCCGGGTCCTTGGTCGTGACGCTCGTAAACAGCGCGTGAGCCTTGTCAAGGTCGCCCTTTGATCCGGTGCGCACCATGAACGAACTCAACAGCGCGCGCGCCTGCAGGTACTCTTCGCTCACCGGACCGGGCAGCGACCCGTCGCGCATCGACGAGCGCGGGGCATCCATCTGGTCGGCTGCGCCAAGTCCGTGTAACGCTGCGAATACCTCATTCGAAATTTCACTCTGCACGGCGATCAAATCGAGCGAGGCTACGCGAATGGCCCCGCCAGACCGCACGCTCTGCGAGATGACGTCGAGCAACTGCCAGTTCAGGTCAAATCCATTCTCTGACCGGAAGAAACTCCCCGCCAGCACGTAGGAAACCAGCAATCGCTGACCCACTGAGAGCGGATCCATCTGCGCAATCGGGATCGACATAAGCGTGCTCGATGGCCTCACCACCAGCGCCTGTATGCGTGCCAGACGCGCCGCGATAGCATCGGCCAGCGCGTAGCCATAAAGCGGTGCCACCTCCGTCGCACCAAGATTTGCGAATGGCAGCACTACGATGGAGTTCTGCTTCGCGCTGTCGCCCGCCGACTCGCGAAAACGCTCCGCAAGCATGGAGAGAAAGCCCGTGGTGCGCTTCTCGGCTTCAGCCTCGGTGGTCGGCAGGTTCGCTGCGGCGTCTCCGGGGATGGCGCCTGTCTCAATCTGAAGCGCTTTCATGATGGTTTTCAGCGCCTCGCGCACTTCGGCTGCGGAGGCGTACCGCGTAGCAGGCGTCTTTTCAAGACACGTGGCAATCACACTTTTCAATTCCGTCGAAATGTCGGGGACGATTTCACTGAGGTCGATGGGGTCGGAGAATTGAATGGCGCGAATGATTTGAAAATCTTCCGCTTCGGGCCGTGAAAAAGGATGGCGGCCGCTGGCCAACTCATACAGAATCACGCCGAGCGCCCACACATCCGACTGCACGCTCGATTGGCCGGTAACAAACTGCTCCGGCGCCATGTAGCGAATGGTGCCCCCGCGCGCGGTATACGTTGCGGCAACCGACGCGTCCTTGGCCAGGGCAGGCTTTGACGGATCGAAGCTGGCATCTTCAGGACGGAGGCGGCGCGCAAGGCCAAAGTCGAGAATCTTCACCAGGCCGCCGTCGGTAAGCATCACGTTTTGCGGCTTGAGGTCGCGATGGAAGATGCCGAGGCTGTGTGCCGCCTGCAGGCCGTCGGCGATCTGGATACCGACAGAGAGCAAAAGCTGCGGAGTGGCGGGGCCGCGCGCGATGAGTTGATCGAGCGACTGGCCGGGCACGTACTGCATCACGATGTAGCCTTCGTCGCCGGCCTCGCCCACTTCGTAGATCGCGCAGACATTGGGGTGCTCGATGGCTGATGCGAGGCGTGCTTCGCGAAGAACGGTGGTGCGAAGCTGCTGCGCAGAAAGCAGGCCGGTGCGCAAGATCTTGAGCACGACGGGGCGCTGCAACAAAGTATCGTTGGCCAGGTAAACCACGCCGCTTCCGCCAGCGCCGAGGCGGCGAATGATTTCGTAGTGCTCGATGGTCTTGCGTTTCATCGCTGCCTTCAGTGTAGTTGCAGCGTGATGAGGACCGTATCAATTTCCGGCAAGGACCGTGATTCCAAATGAATAGGAATTCGTCCAGACGGCGTGTTGCTCACTGATCCCTGATCCCTGTTCCCTTCTTTAATGGCCTCGCCGCACTTCGCCCTCTTCCACCGGCAGTGGTGGTTCTTTCGCGAGGCGGCGCTGGCTGCGCTGCCCGAGGAGGTACATCGTCAGGCCGAAGACCAACAGCACGAGACCCCACCAGAGATTCGCGTTGATGCCGAGGCTCGGTGCATAGAGCTTGGCGTCGCCATTGGTCTTGATGCCCCAGGCCGTCATAATGGCGCCGGTAAAGGTGAACATCAGTCCCATGGGAATGCGAAGATCGAGATTCATGTTTCTCCTTCCAGATCAGGCAAAGAAAATATTCAGTGCGACCGCGCCCAGCAGTACGGCGACGCCCAGCGCCTCCGGACTCTTCCACCAGCGGTCGTGCTCACGCGGTGGCTTCGGGGTCAGGGAGTGCACCAGGCCCACAAGTTCTGATTCCGGTCGCGGCTTTGTAAACAGGCTCACAATCACCGTGATGATGAAGTTGGTGGAAAAGGCAAAGATGGCGCCCCAGAAGTTCTGCGCCATGTCGCTGGGATAGTGATGCACCACGGTGATCCATCCGCCGTGAACCCCGGGATGCGCTTCGATGGGCAGCGTAAGCCCGTGGTGCACCATCGCGGCCAGTGTCCCGGAGATAAGGCCGGTAAACGCGGCGTGGCCGGTGGTGCGTTTCCAGAACATGCCCAGCAGGAAGGTCGCGAAGAGCGGTGCGTTCACAAAGCTGAATACAAGCTGCAGCGTGTCCATGATGTTATTGAAGTTGATGGCTGCATACGCCGTCGCAATCGACAGTAGGATGCCGCCAACCGTAGCCCATCGCCCGACGGCCATATAGTGCCGATCGCTGGCGCCTTTGTGGATGTAAGACTGGTAGAGATCGTAGGTGAAGACAGTATTGAAGGCCGTTACGTTCCCGGCCATGCCGCTCATGAAACTCGCCAGCAGCGCCGTAAGCCCAAGGCCGAGAATGCCCGTTGGAAAATAGTGCAGCAGCATGTTGGGCGTCGCCATATCGTAGTCCAGCAGAGGCTTTCCGCTGGCGTCGAGCATCGCCTTGCCGGTGACGGGGTTGATCTTCGCGGGAATGATTCCCCGGCCCTCTTCGGCAATTTTTGGAACCACGGTGGTGTCGTGATAAATAACGCCGTTGGTTTCATGCACAGTTGTGACCGTGTGCGGCGTCGGCAGCGAGATTGCGATCAGACCCGGAACAATTACCAGGAACGGGAACACCATCTTCGGCACTGCGGCGATAAGCGGAACCCGCCGCGCCGACTTCATGTTGTGCGAGGCCATCGCCGTCTGAATCACGAGGAAGTCTGTGCACCAGTAGCCTGAGCCGAGCACAAATCCAAGACCCATGCCGATCCCGATGATGTCGATCCCCATCGGGTTGGTGCTCGCGTGCATCACGCCTTTCCACTCGTGCATCATGCGCGGATCGACGGCCGATACCGCCATCTTCAGCCCGTTCCATCCGCCCACATTCTTCAGACCCAGCAGAACCAGCGGCAGAAAGCCCGCAATGATCAGGAAGAACTGCAGCACCTCGTTGTAGATGGCGCTGGTGAGACCGCCGAGAAAAATGTACAGCAGCACAATCACAGCAGACATCACGATGGAAAATGTAAAGATGCCGTCCGGCGCCCAGCCGAAAGTGCGAAACAGGCCATCGAAGACGTGCAGAGCCTGAATAAGCCGTGCCATCGCGTACATTGAAATGCCGGAACTGAAGACGGTCATCACCGCAAAGGAGCAGGCGTTCAAGGCGCGCGTCTTTTCGTCGAAACGAAGAAGCAGAAACTCCGGGACAGAACGCGCTTTTGAGCCATAGTAAAACGGCATCATGAAGATACCGACAAAAACCATCGCGGGGATGGCGCCAATGCCGTAGAACTGTGCAGTTTCCAGTCCGTACTTGGCGCCCGATGCTCCCATGCCGATGACTTCCTGCGCACCAAGGTTCGCGCTGATGAAGGCCAGGCCGCAGATCCACGCCGGCAGAGCGCGTCCGGCCTGAAAAAAATCCTTGCTCGTCTTCATGTAGCGCTTGAGGGCAAAGCCGATGCCCAGCACAAACACGAAATACAGCAGCATGATCAGCCAATCGACAAAAGTGAGTTGCAAGACGGCTCCTCAGGATCGGAGGGTGCACGGACCAATCCCCAAAACTCCAGAAACTTTTGCCGCGCCCAGGTATCCCCGATGATACGCAAACCACTCTACTGACGAGAGGTCGACTCGTCCAGCGGAAAATGAAAACCTTTTCATCGGTCGATGCGCCACTCCCTTTCAAGGAGTCACAAGATAAACTAAGAGTGCATGATTCCTACCCTTGCCTGGACTCCCGAAGGCGTCCGATTTATCGATCAAACCAAGCTTCCCCTCGAGGAAAGCTATGTGCTCGCCACCGATTACGAACAGGTCGCGGACGTCATCGTCACCATGGTGGTCCGCGGCGCCCCGGCCATCGGCGTCTCCGCCGCGTACGGTGTAGCCCTGGGCGCTCTGCGCAGCAAGGCAACCGCGGCCCAGGAGTTCGAGCCGGAATTTGAGAAGATTTGCGCGCGCCTGGCCGCCACGCGGCCCACAGCGGTAAATCTCTTCTGGGCCATCGACCGCATGAAACGCGTTTTTGCATCCATGATCGCTGCCGGCGCTCCCCTCACCGATATTCAACAGAAACTCCTCGCCGAAGCCCACGCCATGTACGAGGAAGATATCGCCGCCTGCAAAACCATGGGCGCCTTTGGCGGCGAACTCCTCCCCGACGAGGGCGGCGTTCTCACCCACTGCAACGCCGGCGCTCTGGCCACCTGCGGATACGGCACCGCCCTTGGGGTAATCCGCTCCGCCATCGAACAGGGCAAGCGAATCCACGTTTACGCGGACGAGACGCGGCCGTTTCTGCAAGGCGCACGGCTCACGGCATGGGAGTTGATGGCCGACGGCATTCCCACAACAGTGATCTGCGACAACATGGCTGCCAGTTTGATGCGTGCCGGCAAAATCAAGGCGGTCGTCGTCGGTGCGGATCGCATCGCGGCCAACGGAGACTTCGCCAACAAGATTGGCACATACAACGTAGCCATCCTTGCGAAGGAGCACGGCATCCCGTTTTATTGTGCGGCGCCGTGGTCCACCATTGATACTGCTACGGCAACGGGCGATGCGATTCCGATCGAAGAGCGCTCAGCAAAAGAAGTAACCCACCACGGCGGCAAGCAGCTCACGCCGCACGGGGTGGGCATCTGCAATCCGGCGTTCGATGTGACTCCGGCAAAGTACGTGACGGCCATCATCACCGAGCGCGGTGTATTGCGCGCACCGTATACAGAGTCGCTCAAGGAGATGGAACTGGTCGCCGGTTAAGCGGTTGCGTCTACAGTTGTAGGAGTCGTGTCTCCCCTTCTTGCCATCTTTCGGCTGCGGCAAAAGTCTCTCGTGCGTGGCATCGCGCTCTCTCTTGCTGCGTTCGTCGCGAGTCTTCTGCTGGCGGGCTTCCCGCACATTGAAAGTCTGCACGGCTCGCCCTGGCAGTTCGCAACACTTCTCGTCGCCGCTTGGGGGATGGCCGAAACCGGCCGCTGCCTGCGCGGCAAGTGGAGTTTGTATCACGCAGGGGTACTGATCCTGCTCTACTCCGATCTGATGATTCTCACGCTGATCGTCTTCCTGGTAGCGTTTCCGCTGTAATCCGCTCTCGCACATTTCGGCAGATCACATGCCATTTTCATCGCCGCTGTGTAAGATGGGCAGACGCACAGCGACGCGACGGTCGGACTGATGTTTTTTTTGTTATCGGATCGACAGGTCCGTCGGGTAGCATGTGCGCAATGACTTTCAGGAGGTAAGACGTGCTGAAGGGATTTCGTGATTTCATTTTGCGCGGCAACGTCCTCGATATGGCTGTTGGCATCATCATCGGCGGTGCTTTCGGAACGGTTGTAACCTCTCTCGTCAAGGATCTATTCACCCCGTTCATCGGCAACATGGTGGGTAAGCCGGACTTCAGTGCCATTCAGTACAACCATGTGATGCTTGGTAACTTCCTGAACGCAATCATCGCATTTCTATTGGTTGCAGCTACTGTTTACTTTTTTATCGTGGCCCCGGCCAACGCGCTGATGGCTCGCTTCAAGAAGCCCGTTCCCGACGTGCCGCCGGCGACAAAAGCATGCCCTGAATGCCTCAGCGATATTCCGCTGGCGGCGAAGCGCTGTTCGCATTGCACACAGCTGGTGGCATGATTCGCTTCTTGAACGCAGGTTAGTCCAGTTCACGCAAGGGCTTCGAAAACGCGAAGAATCCAATAAACGACAACAGCGCCACGCTGGCCATCATCGCCAGAGCGTGGCCTGTGTCGATGTGGCGCGAAAGCTCGCCGGCCAGCAGCGCGCCAATAGGCGGAAGCCCCAGAAAGCTCGTGGCGTAGATGCTCATCATCCGCCCGCGCATTGCATCGGACGACAGGTGCTGTATCGACACATTGAAGCACGAGATCATCAGGATGCCGCTGAAGCCCTCGCAGAACGCCAGGCACCCCGACAAAGCGAATCGGTGCGAGTAACTGAAGCCGATGATCGCCAGGAAGAAGACGATCCCGCAGCCGGTCAGCACGCGCCCCCGATGCCGGATCACGCCCGAGATCGCGATCGTCATCGCCCCCAGCACCGACCCCACACCGGAACACGCGAGCAGCAATCCCAGTCCTCGTTCGCCCGCGTTCAACTGCACTTTAGCGAAGTAAGGGATGAACGTGATAAACGGAAACCCGAAGAAACTCGCGCATAACGTCATCCTGACAAGCACCCACATCTGCGGATTGCTGCGCAGGTAGGCAAAGCCGCCGTGCAGGCTCTCCCACATGGTCTGATGGTGGCTCAGTTTCTCTTCGGGATATTCGATCCGCACCAGCGCCCAAAGCACGGCCAGAAAGCTAACGCCGTTCAGGAAGAAGTTGCCCGCCATGCCGAGCAGAGCCATGGCATAGCCGCCCAGCGTAGGCCCAAGAATGCGCGACATGTTGAACTGCGCCGAATTGAGCGCGATGGCGTTCGTGAGGTCTTCGCGCTTGACGAGCTTCGGCACCAGTGCCTGGTAGCTCGGCGCATTCATGGCCATGGACACGCCGTTGCCGAAGGCAATGGCCGCGATGCCCCATACGCCAATGGCGTGAAAGTACGTCAAGCCAGCGAGCAAAAAAGCCAGCAGCATCATGATGGTCTGGGTCACCAGCAGCAGGCGGCGCTTGTTGACGCGATCGGCAACGACTCCGCCGAAGAGCGTGACAAAGAGAAACGGAATCGACCCCGCAAACCCCACCACTCCCAGCCAGAACGCGGAGTTGGTGAGCGTGAGCACCAGCCAGCCCTGCGCCACATTCTGCATCCACGTGCCGATGTTGGAGGTAAAATTGCCGGCCCAGAAAAGACGAAAGTTAGGATTGCGCAGAGCGCGAATAGCCTGTGGCAGCTCAGCGGCTTCGGCCGGCGACAATTCCGGGACGATCGCACCAGGAACAATCGCCGCTGCCTCATCACTGGCAGCGGCCAGGTTCTCTTCGTTCACTTTGGGCCGGGTATGCAGGGGGAGGCTCCAAATGTTCAGTGTAAGTGTGAAGCGAATCGCCGTGAAGCGGCGCGAACCACGAAAGGTATGGAATGGGATCCTTGATTGCACATGAGGGGCGATTGATACGGCTGGGCACCGGGAGCGGCCGATATCCGTCTAAGAAAATGTGGCAGTCTGTCGGCGCACCAAATTAACATCCGAACGGAAACCGATTCACCCCAGCTTTAAGAAGGACATATGCCCTCTGGATCAAACCCAAAGGTGTTCGCTCCTCGAAAAGCCTTCGCTGAAGGCCTTCTCCAGGATGTTGGCTACAGCCTGCGCAGCCTTGCCCGGAGTTCCGGCTTCACTATCTCCCCGCGCGCCGCGCCATGCGCACCGACCCGATAGCGTCCCTGCGTTGCGAGTGAAGTGGCCAGGCAGCTGCGTGAAACACTCCAACTCCCAGACCATTCTCGCGCAGTACACTATGGCTTGCCTTCTTCCCTACTCTTCGATAAAGGATTGATCGGATGACGCTGCGCCCGTTTTTCGCAGTTTTGCTGATTTCGTCTGCTCTGTTTCCAAACGTAAGCAAAGCGCAGGACGCCGCGTCTGCGAAGCCCACCAATGTCTTCGGCTACACAGATTTCGCCAAAGAGGCGGGCATCGAAGAGAAGTTCCTCGCCGTGCCGGACGCGAAACTGGCAGGCGAAGAACTGAAGACGCTGACCGCCGAGCCGCACATCGCCTCGAGCCCGGAAGACCACAAGACAGCCGAATATGTTGCGCAGAAATTCCGCGCCGCCGGTCTCGACACCGAAATCGTTCCCTACCGCGTGCTGATGAACCAGCCCAAGGTCGTGAAGGTGGAGGCATTCGATGTGGCCGGAAAGCAGCTCATGTCCGGCCCCACGCCGGAACACGTCGGCGGCGATCCGTTTGAAAATGATCCGCGCGTGGTGATGCCCTTCAACGGATCGTCCGGTTCGGGCGATGTAACCGGCGATGTGGTCTACGCAAACTACGGCCGCCTCGAAGACTACGACGAATTGGCGAAGCAGCACATCGATCTGCATGGAAAAATCGTGCTCGTACGTTACGGAGCGAATTTCCGCGGCGTCAAGGTTTACATCGCTGAGCAGCGCGGTGCCGTCGGCGTCCTCATCTATTCTGATCCGCAGGACGACGGCTACTACAAGGGCGATCCCTATCCGCTCGGACCGTGGAGGCCTGAGACCGGCGTGCAGCGCGGTTCCGTCCAATATCTCTTCAAGTATCCCGGCGATCCGGAGACGCCCGGAGTGGCCTCAACGCCCGACCTGCCTGACTCGGCGCGCATCAATCCCGAAGGCAATCAGCCCCACATCATCTCCATTCCCCTCAGCTATCACGACGCAGCCCCAATCCTGCAGGCAATGAAAGGGCCCGGCGTGCCGCAGGGCTGGCAGGGCGCGCTTCCCTTCCGCTATCACCTTGGCCCGGGCGGCGTGCGCGTGCACCTTGTCTCGCAGCAGGACTACCAGCGCCGCACCATCTGGGATGTGGTCGGCAGGATCAAGGGCACGGAATCTCCCGAAGACTGGGTTGTCGTCGGTAATCACCGCGACGCGTGGGTCTACGGCGCGGTCGACCCCAACAGCGGAACCGCCAGCATGCTGGAAGCTGTACATGGAGTGGGCGCGCTGCTGAAGGAGGGATGGAAGCCGAAACGTTCCATCCTCTTCTGCAGCTGGGACGCGGAAGAAGAGGGTCTCATCGGATCCACTGAATGGGTCGAGCAGCACGCACAGCAACTGAACAATGCAGTCGCCTACTTCAATGTCGACGTGGCTGTGGCTGGTCCTGACTTTTCGGCCTCCGCCGTTCCCTCGCTCAAAAACTTTATGCGCGACATTGCAAAGGCCGTACCGAGCCCTATGGGCGATACGGTCTATCAGGAATGGCGCGCCAATCGCAGCGGCGCCGGCGAGCATCGCGCCGGCAATGCTCCGCCAACGCAAGGCGAAGAGGTGCGTGTCAGCGACCTCGGTTCAGGCTCGGACTTCACCCCTTTTCTGCAGCATGAAGGTGTGCCTTCCACTGACATTGGCTCGGGAGGCCCCTATGGCGTGTACCACTCGGTCTTCGACAACTATGCATGGTTCGTGATGAACGCCGATCCGCACTTTGTCTACCTGCAGCAGATGGCGCGCGTGCTTGGGCTCGAAGCTGTGCGCATGGCCGATGCCGATGTCCTGCCTTATGACTATGAGGAGTACGCGCGAGAGATAAAAGCTTACATCGAAACAGCCAAACGCAGAGCCGACGATGATGGCCTTTCCAGTCTCGATTTCGGCTCGGCACTCGAAGCCGCGGCAAAGTTTGCTGCGGCTGCCACGCACGCGCACCAGTTGCAGACAAATCCGCCAGCCGATGTCGCCGAGTTCAATGCGACGCTGCGCGCGACCGAGGCCGCCCTTCTTTCGCCGAAAGGGCTCCCGAACCGGCCCTGGTACAAGCACACCATCTATGCGCCCGGCGAGTACACCGGCTACGCGGCAGTGGTAATTCCGGGGGTGAACGAGGCCATTGAAGCCAAAGACACTTCCCGGGCGGCACAGCAACTCACCGTGCTGGCCCGTTGCCTGGACAAGGCCGCGCAAACTCTTGAAAATGCACACTAAACCGTGCTTTAACCATTTTTGATACGGCTCGGAATCCAGTGACATAAATTGTGATCCATATCACGCAAGTTGGCTCTTGCCATTGACCCGCCTCATCAGCACTCGTATCGTAAAAGTCGAGATATGAAGAAAAACTCCAATTCGGTCCGCATCGGCATTGCGGTCGCTATCATTCTCGGCACCATCGGCTGGCTGGCCTTTTCCGGTTACGGCTCCAGTAAAAGCTACTACGTCACGGTAGCCGAGCTGGGCAAGATGGGTGACAAGGCGTACAAGAGCAATCTCCGCGTTGAGGGATTTGTTCAGCCCGGCTCCATCCAGCAGGATGGGCCCCACGTGACATTTGTTCTGAACGAATTTGAGAGCCACTCTCCAAAGGCTGCCACGGGCCGCCGCCTGACGGTGATTTACAAGGGCTCCGAGCCGCCGCCGGATACCTTCAAAGCTGACGCGATGGGCATTGCGATCGGCACGATCGGCCGCGATGGCGTTTTCCACGCAACTGCGTTGCAGGCCAAGTGCGCCAGCAAGTACGCACCGGCTCAGCCCAATGGCAAACCAGGCGCTCAGCCCGGAACCGCTCCGGTCCAGCCCGCTCCCGCCAACCCGCGCGCAAGTGCGGCACCAGGTCCCCAACCGGGCAGCGCCCCTGCGGGAATCGCCACGAATTGATTCCATGACAGCGCAAGCCCCGGAAGCCCCCAGTTCCACTCTTTGCGCCCGTCTCGAGAAAGTTTCCAAACTATTTGGCTCATTTGCCGCTTTGCGCCAGGTTTCGGTCGATCTTGAAGCCGGCAAATGCTATGTCCTGATCGGCGAAAATGGCGCCGGGAAGTCGACGCTTCTGCGCATTCTGGCAGGCCTTTTGCGCCCGACCGGCGGAACAGTCAAGCTCTTCGGCGGTGAGGAACCGCACGATGTACGCGAACGCATCGGCTACATGAGCCATGCGCCCATGCTCTACGACGAATTCACCGGGCAGGAGAACCTGCGCTATTTTGCCAACCTTTATCCAGGCCGCCAATGCCTCGACCCGGCCGACGCGCTGCGCCAGGTGGGGCTGGACCCCGATTTGACGCGCACCTTCGGCCAGTACTCGCAGGGCATGCGCCAGCGTACCTCGCTGGCCCGCGTGCTGATGTCCGTGCCGGAATTGCTGCTGCTCGATGAGCCCTTTTCCAACATGGACATCGAATCGACCCGCCAGATGGTTGAGCTGCTGGCAGGCTTCCGGCAGAAAAACCGCACCATCGTGATCACCACGCACCAGCGCGAGCATGCCGCGCCGATCGCCGACTGGGTGCTGCGCCTCAAGGCCGGCCGCGTCGCCGACTTCGCGCCCGGGAGCCCGACGCTATGAAAACCAACGGCGCACGCTTTCTCGAATCGCTCGGCATCCCATTCGAACTCCGCGAATACGAAGTGGACCCCGAAGATCTGTCGGCGATTACCGTAGCCAGGAAGATCGGTATGCCGCCGGAACAGGTCTTCAAAACGCTCCTGGTAACGGGTGGGCCGAACATCTACCGGTTCGCCGTCATTCCCGGCGACGCCGAACTCGACTTTAAGAAACTCGCGCGCGCCGCAGGTCTGCGCAAGGCCGAGATGGCGCCACTCAAAGACGTGCAGCCACTCACCGGCTACATTCGCGGTGGCGTTACACTCTTCGGCTCAAGAAAAGTCTTCCCGGTCTATATCGACGAGACCGCGATTCTGTTCGACACCATAAGCGTCTCCGCCGGCACGCGCGGCACGCAACTCATCCTCAGGCCCGATGACTATTTGAAGGCCGCCCATGAGCTTGATGTCGAGGTGCAAACCGCGGATCTGATCAAAGACGGGCCACGACTCACTGCGGAGGCTCGCTCCGCATGAAAGCGTCGGCTCAACCCGCCATCTTCGCACCTTTCCAATCTGGCATGACCCTGGGTGATCCATCCATGGCAACGGCGTCATCGTTGACATGGGTGGGAAACCGCAAATTTCAAAAGCGAGGGTCCGCATGACCTCGACGTTCTGGACGCATTTCGCCAAGGACATTCGCATTGAGTGGCGCTCGCTCGACGCCATCGTCTCAATGTTGTTCTTCTCGGGGCTCGTGGTTGTGCTGTTTTCGATTGCGTTCGATCCGCGCGGTGCTTTTTCCCAGGAGATTGCCGGCGGCGTGCTCAGCGTGGCGACGATGTTCGCCTCGGTGTCGGCGCTCAACCAGGCGTGGTCTCGCGAAATTCGCCACCAGGTGATGGATGCACAGCGCATGACGCCCAGCTCGGGCGCGCAACTCTACTTCGCCAAGGTCCTCGTCAACTTCATCTTTGTCACGGTCGTTCAGATCGCGCTGGCCCCGATCTTTTTTGTGATGTACAACCTGCATATCGCGGGACAGGCGTGGCTGCTGGCACTGGTGCTTCCGCTAGGAACATGGGCGCTGGTCGGCAACGGAGTCTTCTTTGCCGCTCTCTCCATCCGCAGCCGGAACCGCGAATTGCTCCTGTCGTTGATCCTGTTCCCGATTTTCATCCCCGCGTTGCTCGGGATGGTGCAGGCCACGAGGTCGATTTTCACGGGGGACGGCGACCCGTGGATATGGATCAAGATGTTGACCGGCTACGACATCATCTTCGCCACTGTAAGCTATTTGCTGTTCGACGTGGTCTTTCATGCGGAGTAAGGCGTCCACCCAACGATGGAGAAAGTCGCCTCAATGGCGGCGTAAACTAAGAATGCTCGTACAGGATTTTGTATGAAAAAAGTTTTACTCACCCTCTTTCCCGCCATCACGATCCTGCTGATGATCTTGGGATACTACCAGGCTATCTACGTCGCGCCTGACGACGCGATGCAGGGTTACGTCTTCCGCATCATCTACTACCACGTGCCTTCAGCGACTGTGGCATTTTCGTTCTTTGCGGTCAGCCTCGTCGGCTCCATCGTCTATCTCGCTTATCGCCACAGCAATCCCAACCGCGCGCAGATTGGCGATGCATGGGCACTGGCCGGCGCTGAAGTCGGCGTGGTCTTTTGCACCGTCGTCCTGACCACGGGACCGTTGTGGGGTCGCCGCGCATGGGGCATCTGGTGGACGTGGGATGCGCGCCTGACGACCACGCTCGTGCTCTGGCTCATCTACGTCAGCTATCTGTTACTCCGCCGCTTTGCCGCCGGTCCCCAGATGCAGACACTGGCCGCTGTGCTCGGCATCTTTGGCGCGCTCGACGTGCCCATTGTGTACATGTCCAACCGCTGGTGGCGTACGCAGCATCCAGCGCCGGTCTTTGGCGGCGACCCGGGTTCTGGCATGAAAGATCCGACTATGGTCAACGCGCTCCTCTGGAACATGCTGGCGTGGTTCTGCTGGGGTCTGCTCGTGCTGTTCTTGCGGTACAAGGTGGAACGCCGTCATCAGCAGTACGCCGCTCTCGAAGCAGAAGAGGCGCTGGCTGGAGTGAACTAGGGCCGAATTGTCACAAACAGGAGTTTTTCAGATGGACCAGAGCAACATTCTCGATCATCAATTTGTCGCCGCTGCATACGCCGTAACGTGGGTTATCCAGCTCGGATATCTGGCCTTTCTCGGCCTCAAATGGCGTAACGAAAAGCGTAATGCCGAGCGCAAATTGCGCCATACGCGCTGAATGTGCGCCGAACCGGGCCGGAAACCCCGCGGTCCCGAGCGACAGGTCCACGTCGCCGGGGTGGTGGAAACGCAGATTTCCGCCGTTTGCCGTAAACTTACTGTGAGGATCCAGTGATGTTAGTCGTCATGAAAGCGCAGGCCACTGCGGAACAAATCCAGGCAGTCTGCGACCATATCGAAGCCATGGGATACCGCCCGCATCCCATGCCGGGCGCGCAACGTACGGCCATCGGAATTACCGGCAACCCCGGAGAAATTGACCGCGGAAACTTTGAAGACCTCGCCGGCGTAGCGGACGTCATTCGCGTCTCAAAGCCATATAAGCTGGCCAGCCGCGACGTCAAAGAAGAAGACACCATCATTCGCTTTCCCGGCACTGACGCCACCATTGGCGGGCAAAACCTGGCCATCGTCGCCGGTCCCTGCTCCATCGAGAGCCGCGAACAGGCATTCGCTATTGCCGAGCAGGTTGCCGCTGCCGGCGCGCAGTTTTTCCGCGGAGGCGCCTACAAACCCCGTACCTCGCCCTATGCTTTCCAGGGCCTTGGTGTCGACGCACTCAAGATCATGGCCGAGATCCGCGATCAATTCGGCCTGCGCATCATCACCGAAGCCATCGATAACGAAACCCTCGAGCTCGTCGCCGAGTGGGCCGACGTGGTGCAGATCGGCGCGCGCAACATGCAGAACTTCTCGCTGCTCAAGCATGCCGGCCGCCTGCGGATGCCTATCCTGCTCAAGCGCGGTATGAGCGCGACACTCGATGAATTTCTAATGGCCGCCGAATACATCATGAGCGAGGGCAACTACGAAGTCATTCTCTGCGAGCGCGGCGTGCGCACCTTCGCCGACCACACCCGCAACACCCTCGACCTCAGCATCGTTCCCGCCGTGCAGAAGCTCAGCCATTTGCCCATCCTCGTCGACCCAAGCCATGGCACCGGAAAGCGCGATAAGGTGCTGCCCATGGCTCGCGCTGCAGCAGCCGTCGGCGCCGATGGCATCCTCGTCGAGGTTCACCACAAGCCGGAGATGGCCCTTTCTGACGGCCCGCAGTCAATCTATCCCGATCAGTTTGCGCAGATGATGGACGAGATCGAGAAGATCGCCCCCATCGTCCACCGCAAGCTGCCCCGCGGCATTCACATCGAAACCGTTGCGGAACTTCATGCCGCGAAAGCCAAATAAGGACCAGCAAAGCATTGTCATCCTGAGCGCAGCAAGCTTAGGGCCCCGCGAACGATTTGTTGGCGGGGTAAGCTGCGCGAAGGATCTGCTTTTCGCCATGATCCAATCACCAAGATCTCGGGTGCTCCAGGTCTCGCCTTTGTCTGGGTTCCCCTGTGACAGGTCCACATCGCAGGGGTGGTTGAGACCTGGGAAAGGTATCCCCTTCGCCTGTCTCCTGGCACTCTCCCTCACCGCTTGCCGGCCCCACGACTTTCCCCAATACGATCCCAGCTACCGCGAATACGCCTACGTCACCAACGGCGGCAGCGGCACGGTCTCTGTCTACGACATCGTCAATGTCCGCGTCGATCGCGAAATCCCCGTCGGCCAGAACCCCATCGCCGTCGCCGTCAACCCGGTACGCGACGAAGTGTATGTGGTCAACTCCGGCACCCCTGCAGGGTTCGGTTCCGTCGCGGTTATCAATGCTCAGAACAACTCCGTAGCCGCCACCATCCCCGTCCGCAAGCTCCCCGTGGCCATTACCGTTGATGCCGACGGTAAAGTTGCGTACGTCGTCAACTCCGGCTCGAACAGCATTTCGGCCCTCGACTTGAAGAACCGCCGCGAAGTGGCGCAGATCGGCGTCGGTGAAGATCCCGCCGCCGCGCGCGTCTCACCCGACGGCCATACCCTCGTCGTTGCCAATCGCGGCGGCAACTCTATCAGCATCATCGACACAGCCTCCCGCAGGGTGCGCGCTGTGATCGAAGGTTGTCCCGGCGCCAGCGACGTGGTTATCCTGCCCGATTCGTCAAAGACCTTCGCAGCCTGCTCAAGCGGTCATCAGGTCATGGCGATCGAGCTCGCGCACCAGGCTCGCCCCGACGGCCGTCCGGCAACCACCGATCAGCTTGAATCCCTGCTCGACGTGGGCCGCGCACCCGTGCAACTCGCGCTCAAACCCGATGGCGGCGAGGTCTTTGTCGCGAACTCGCTATCCAACTCGATCTCGGAGATCTACGCCAACACCGACGATGTTGCAGGCGCTTATCTGATGGGCGCAGATCCGGTGCGCGGCTTGGTCTCTCCCGACAATTCCCTGCTCTATGTCGGCAACCTCCACTCCGAAGAAGTCACCGTCTATTCCATCGAAGACGGCAAGCGCGTTGGATCCATCCATGTCGGCGACGGACCCTCGGCGCTGGCGTTCTCTACCGCCGGCCATCTGCTCTTCGTTGTCGATGCGCGCTCAGGCGACGTCGCCGTAGTGCGCACCGCCAACCGCCAGATGTTCACAATGCTCCCGGCAGGTCGCGGTCCAAACGCCATCGCAGTAAAGGCGTTCAAAGTCTCGTAGAATCGTTGGTTTTCGTGTCCCGCTGCCTTATACCGGTGGCTTCGGCTTCTTTTCCGCCGGCGGAAGAGCACTAAACTGCGCACCAGCAAACAGTATCAGCCCCGAAATATAAGCCCAGAACAGCAGACCCACTGAAACATAAAACGGCCCATACAGCGCCTTCAGGTCCATGTGCGGGAGGATCGCGACATAGCCTTCCTTGGCCGCCAGCCAGATCAACCCTGTGATGATCGATGTGCGGACCACCTGGCGCGGGGGAATGCGCCGGTTAGGCAGAAGCCAGTAGATCGAGAAAAAGAACAGGATGGAAGCGACCCCAGTCGTCATCGCCAGCCAGAGATAGCTGATTCCAGCGAAGACGAAGTTATCGGTGTGATGAAAGAACATAAATCCCAGAAGCTGCCGCTGCCATGTGCTGAGCAAGACACTGCCAAGGGCCAGCAGCACCATCAGGATCGCCAGCCCGAACGCGACAAGCTGGTTCACGATGTAGTTGCGGCTCTTCGTTACGCCCCATGCCTGGTTCAGAGCTACTTCGAGCGGAAGGAATATCCCCGTGCACGAGATCAGGATCATCAACAGCGAAAGCGCTTGCACACCATGTCGGCCCGACGTCTGGGCCGCCCATCTCAGCCAGAACGCCAAAAAATCCTCGTTGCCTTTTGCCGTCGCCTGTGTGGCTGTGCTTGGCAAAAACTGCTCCACAATCCTGTTGACCACATTAACCATCTCCTGCGAATGAAAAACGGAAAGGGCAATCGTATAGAGCAGCACAATCAATGGAATGAAAGAAATAATCGCGTTGGCAGCGACGCTGAACGCGTAGGTATGCACCTCGGCGTCAAGCAGATAATCGGCGATGGCCTTGCCGCTCTTGCGCCACAGGAACCATTTGGACGTTCTGGCAGGCTGGGTCTCATCAAAACCCCGGGCAGCGGGTGGCGCTTGTTGCGCGCTCGTACCGGGATTTGAGACATTCTCCACCGTGGTCTCCCGTAAGACAGGGTACAAAACAGCCGTCTCTGCCGTGTGTGCTGGCTCTCACGGAGCAAGGGAAACGCATCCGGGACGCGCAAAACGCCGTGGTTTCATTCTTCCACAGAGGACGGAGAGGGAGTGGTTACCTTGCGGTACGAAAGTAAATTTTCCCCTTGCTTTTGCCCTAAGTTCCTGCCATAAAAGGAGCACGGCGCGCCGGGAGCACGCCGTCTGCAAGTTCAGGAAGGCCATAGCATTGGAAGTTTTGGTGTTTGGGAAGCACAACCTCAATTCCGGATCGATTTCGAGCTGCCTCTACGCGACTGGTTTGGACGCGCTGGCGGCTCGCGGCGTTTCTGGGTTGAGGTAAATCGGAGCTTCCGCCTCGTCAAGCGGTCCGCGAGACCAAAAGCACGAGACCGGACAGGCAAGCAAAGATTTTCCCCAATGTGCTCACCACGAAAGAAGGAGAAGGTAGATGAAAGAACAGGGTGTAGTGAAGTGGTTCAACGGCGCCAAGGGGTACGGGTTTATTCAACGGTCGAGCGGCGAGGATGTTTTCGTGCACTTCTCCGCTATCCAGGAAAACGGCTACAAGACGCTGAACGAGGGCGACTCCGTCGAATTTGAGTGCCAGCAGGGACCCAAAGGACTGAGCGCAGCCAACGTCAGCCGGGTGATTGGGTAGGACTGTTTTTTGCGGCCTCATTAGCGAGGTCGCTTTGAATTGCCGGTTGCCTTTGCGGTTTTCCGATCCGGGGGTCAAGTCAAAAATCAGCTTGCCAGGCGTCCACTGTGCGGCGTCACGGAGTCGCGCGTCGAACGAATCTCGCTGACGTCTGCGAAGATCGTAGGGTATTCTGTGGGCTCACCGCCATGCTGATCAGCATCACTCCATTCTTCATCGTCGACGATTTGACGGCTACCCTCGACTTCTACCAGTCGAAGCTCGGCTTCAATGTGCGCTATAAGGGCGGCGGCGATGGTGAGGTCGAGAACTACTGGGCCTTCGTCGGACGCGACAAGGTCATGCTGATGTTCAAGGCCATCGCGGCCGACGTGCATCCGCAACCGAATTCCTCACGGCACGCATGGGCGCGCTGGGACGTCTACATCCACACCGACGATCCCGACGCGCTCTACGCCGAGTTCGTTGCGAAAAACGTTTCCATGCACAGCGCATTGGCGAATACGAGCGATGGACTGAGAGCCTTCGAGGTCAAAGACAATAATGGCTACGTGCTGTGCTTCGGTCGCCCCCTTGATCGAACCTCTGAAAAGATCCTGGAATCCTGAGTTCAGGATTAATTCCATGAGCGGTGTCATCCTGAGCGAACGGGGCCCCAAACGTAGTTCTCGGGGTCCCCAAAAAGTGATTTGTGCTTTTTGGGGCGGAGTTTGGGGGCGGTGAGCGAAGGATCTGCCAGGAGAATTCCGATACCAGCAAGAACCGCGGGTGCCCCATCCAAGCTCCGCTTGGGTGGGAAAGCATGATTCCAACCAACCGCATTTTCATTGGTTTGGTGTCGCGCAGCGACATCGATGACTGCGCTTGCAGCTTTTCCCTTTTCTCACCAATTCAACTTGCTAAGCGCCCATCGTGCCGCGCTGCGCAGGCCTTCGTCGCTTGATTCAATCCACTCCTTGAGCCGTTCGACATAGCTTCGATCGCCGCTGTTACCCATCGCGATGGCGATATTCCGCCGCATCCCTGCAAAGCCCGCGCGGCGAACCGGCGAGCCATTGAAGACGCGCTCGAATTGTTGCTCATCCAATGCGCTCAACCATTCCAGAGAAGGATTGACGAGTTCGTCGCGCGGTTCCAGCTCCGGATCCGCGCCAATCAGAGCCTTGCGATTCCACGGGCACACGTCCTGGCAGATGTCGCAACCAAAGACCTGTCGTCCCATCCCCGCCATCAAATCGGGAGTGATGGATCCCTTGTGTTCGATCGTCAGATACGAAATGCACTTCGTCGCATCCATTTTGTACGGCGCAATCAACGCTCCAGTCGGACAAGCTTCAAGACACCGCGTACACGTCCCGCAATGATCGCGGACCAGCTCCGCTGTTCTCTCTTCTGCACTGACATCGAGCGAGGTCAGCAGCACCGCCAGAAATCCAAATGAGCCGAGCTTCGGATGAATCAGGCACGTATTCTTCCCCGTCCATCCCAGTCCAGCAGCAGTTGCCATTGAACGTTCTACCACTGGCCCCGTGTCGACATACGCGCGTGATTCAAACTTGCCGAACTGTTCGCGCAACTTTGCATCGAGAGTCTTCAGTCGCTTCAGAAGCACCTTGTGATAATCACTCGGCCGCCGCTCGCCGTTAGCATCCACGCGACTGCTCCATGCATAGCGCGCGATCCAGCCACTCCGTGGCTCTTGTGTTTCGGTTGAGAGTGCAGCCTTGCAATGGTACGAAGCAAAGCACACAAGCGCAGACCGCGCCCATGGAAATGGAGTAGCCACACGCGCGCGCACCAGCTCTCCGCTGTCATGAACGCGCGATAAATAATGCATGGTGCCCGCGTGTCCGGCGGCGATCCATGATGCGAAACGGTTCGCATCGCGAGACTCCTCACTATGCGGTAGAGCCACCAGGCCAGCTGCCGTGAATCCACAAGCTTTACCCAGCTCTTGCGCCGTCTCACCGCCGAGTTGTGCCGATCCGGAATCCAAGGGTGCACCCGTTTCATCAAATATAGGGAACTTCTCTTGAGCCTGAGTGCGTAATGATTTGCAGATCACCCCAGCAAGCAAACATCACTTGCCGGGGATACGGATTGAGACTGTTCGAATGTGGACGTGGAACTGGGATTTCGAACAGTTACAGCAAAGAGCTTGCTGAAATCATTGATTTTAAGTTCTTTTGTTTCAATGGTTTGCTAAAATAGCACTTTGGTGAATCAGGTGCACACTAAGAGGATGAGAGGCCGATCCCCCGATTCCATCGGCTTTTCCTGCGGACGCCGCGGATAGGCGTTTCAAAGGAGGTACTTATGACAAGCAATTATCAAAACGTTATGGAAAGAACGATCATCATCGAAGGCAATCTGCACGAACTGGTGCGCGGTGAAGAACAGCGGCTGGTGCGTGAACTACAGCCGATCGTGCGCGCGCAATCCGTCACTCTGGACATGCGCCACGTCGAACGCATCGACGCCGCCGGCATCGCCGTACTGATCACGCTCTTCGGAGAGGCGCGTATGTCCGGTCACGAGTTCGCGATCGTCAACGCATCGCACCGTGTCGCCGAAATTCTTCAACTCGTCGGCCTCGATCGCATCCTGACCTCGCGCGAACCCTCGCGCTGCCCCGATCAACCCTGCTACGAGATGCCGGCCGCGTAATCCACCGCGGCCCATCTCGGGTGTTCGTCGTTTTCTAAATCACTCCGAAATCATCCTGATCGTGTGCAGCCATTTTTCCACCAACTCAGGCCAGTCAGTGATGGGGTTTTCTGTGTGGCGCAGGCCGAAAGCGTGGCCACCGTGCGCATAGAGATGCATCTCCACGGGAACATCGGCTTTCTTCAACGCGATGTAGTAGGTCAGGGCTTGATCCACACCATCGACGTGATCATCCTCTGCCTGCAATAGAAACGTAGGTGGCGTCTCGTGTGTTACCGGTACAGCCGGATTCAACGCAAAAGTATTCTCCTGAAATGAGAGATGGCCCGGATAGATTGGCACTGCGAAATCCGGGCGACAGCTCTCCTTGTCGGCGGCATCGATGGGCGTATACAGCCGCTTGTCGAAATGCGTGCTGATCGCTGCCACCAGGTGTCCGCCAGCGGAGAAACCAAGCACACCCACCTTGTGCGGATCGATGCCCCATTCAGTCGCATGAAGACGCACCAACCCAATGGTTCGCTGCGCATCTTCAAGCGCCATCGCCGACTGCGGATATGCTCCCCAGTTCGGTTCCGACCTTGGCGCGGGCACACGATACTTCAACAGCACACAGGTGATGCCCTTCGACGTGAGCCAGTCGCAAACCTCCGAGCCTTCCAGATCAATGGCGAGAATCTCGTAACCTCCGCCTGGGAAAACAACAACCGCGGCACCGGTATTCTTTCCGGTAGGCCGGTAGACCGTCATCGTTGGCTGTGACACATTGCTCAGTGCGATCCATGGCCTGCCGGCAACGAGATCCTTTGTTACCTCCTCAGCGAATTCCGGCCCCTGAACCGGTTGCGGGTCTGGAGCAGTTCCCGGCCATATCGCAATCTGCGTATGTCCGGGAGACGGCTGCCAGGTCGTCTTCTGCGCGCTCAAAGCGGTGCACGCCATCAGCGCAAACACGGCGGGGATCAAAGGCTTCCTCACAACTCAGCGTTTCCTCTCGGAATGATTTTCAAGGCGACGTGCAGCCCGCCGCGTGTCGAAACCTGCGAGATGAATCTTCCCAATCACTCCGGAGCGGCTGTCATTTGCCTGCGGGGGAGCGCAGCAGTTTGACCAGGACGATATCGTTGCTGTTCATCGGCACCCCAATCTCCAACGCACCGTTGCGGCTGCTGTGCACGACTTCATCCCTTTCCGGCGCATCGCGCGTGAGGGCATTCAAATGCGCAACTTGTTCCGGTGCCAGATTCCTCGGCGCTCCCATCTCCAGATAGGCTGAGTAAGCGTCATTGGCGTGAAAGCCGGTCCGATGCACCTCGACTCTGTAGGCGGCATTCGGTGCAAGATGCGTCACTTTCAACTGCACCGAAGCCGAAGGATGATTCGGAACCACCTTCGTATAAAACGGCCGGTTGCTGACTTTCTGCTCTGGCTGCTGAAAGTCCCACACCAGGGCCGTTACGTTGCCGCCATCCTTCGCCACCATCGTCTGAGGGTCATCCGTTGCGATCTCGCTTCCCTGAAGTTCATGCAGGTACTTGTACGCGAAATACGCGGGCTTTCGAATCCCCTCGCGATTCAGCAGCCCGAATCCCCCCTGAAACGACGCGGTCGGCGGACCCGGCTCTTCGAACAGGTCAGTATAGGTCCAGTAGCTCATTCCCTGCACCAAACCCTGGGAGGCTTTCAGCTTGCTGAGAATGTAGGGCGCGCTGATGTATGAATCGTGCACCGCATCCCGCGGCGTGTAGCTCGTGCTCCACTCCGTGAAGTACAACGGCAGTTTAGGGAATGCGGAGGCCGAGATCTGCTCGCGCACCCGCCGCACATCTCCGACAATCGCATCCGGAGATGGAGACAATTTGGTATCGCTCTTCCCGTTCTCATCGAGAAAACCGCCATCCACTCCGTAGGTGTGGGTCGTCACGAAGTCGACAGCGGCGCCGCTCTCTTTGACATGTGCCAGAAACTCGGGCACCCATGCGGCTCCGGCCGTTGACGGACCACCTACACGCAGTTCCGGATCGATCGACTTGATCGTGTTCGAGGTCAGATCGTAGAGCGCAAAGTAGGCTTTCTGATCGCCACCCTCCCAGAAGCCGGAGAGGTTGGGCTCGTTCCACACCTCGAAGTACCACGAACGGACTTCGTCTCTTCCGTAATGCTCCTCGATGTGCTTGATAAACGCTGACACCAGATCACGCCACCCGCCTGGATCCGGATGCGAGGTATTACCGTGCCAGTAAAAAATGCTGTTCTTCGACGTCGCAAGCGCCTCGGGAGTAAATCCCAGTTCCACGAATGGCTTGATGTGGCGGGCGAGCAAGTCATCGTAGAGCCGATCGATCCCGGCCCAGTCATACACCGTCTTGCCGTTTTCAACGCGCACGGTTTTCAAAACATCGTGAAAGATGGCGTGAAAGCGGATGTAGCGGAAGCCGAGTTCATCCACAGTAGTCTTGAGCTGAGCCTGGCTGTCGTCGCGAATCAACGTGCCCGGATAATCTGAGCCGACCGAAAGGTCAAAAAAGCGATCGACTGGGCCGCTTGTGTGTTGCAAGTCGGCAACGATAAGCCTGGGTCCACTGGCGGGCGCTTGAGCGGCCACCAAGAGCGCTGCAAACAGCAGGGTAACAAAAACCAATTGGGAAGCACACCGCAAGCCATGCCTGGGAATCATCCCTCAAATGTAGCTTGTTGCATAAGCACTTTCATCCCGCAATGCGGTCTGGGGTGCGCAATCTGAACTCGTCCGCGCAATGCCATGCGGGACATCAGGGCCAAGCAAATCCCGCATCCCCTTTTCCCATACGCATCTGCGCACCGGCGCGCGAAAATCCTGACAAAAATGTGCGTAAGTCTTGGCGTATGTTGAGGGTCTGTGATGAGTGGCACAGGCAAGTGTATACTTGCCGCGCTATTTGTACTTGCGACTAAGGAATAGCCGTAAGGCACAGTCCTGTGCCGGATGACCGCTCGCACTTGGTTTCCCAACCGCTTTCAAAAGCAACTGAGCCAAGCCTGCGTTCTGCCCTCCAGCATTCCACCCAACGACGAAAATGGCCGCTGGGAACCCAGGATTTTTTACTCCGCGACATACGGTGTCGAACGGGGAACCCGGGACGGGGTGTCGCCAATGCGGATATTCAAATCTATATCGGAGGCTTTATTCCATGACGCAGGGCGTAGTGGATCAGCAGCTCACCGGCACGGCGAGCCCGACTTCAACCACAACCAAGTATGTGTACTTCTTCGGTGACGGCAAAGCGGACGGCAACGGCCGCATGAAAGACGTTCTCGGCGGTAAGGGCGCAGGCCTCGCAGAGATGACCAACGCCGGATTGCCCGTCCCTCCCGGATTCACGATTCAGACAGAAGCCTGCCGCGAATACATGCGCGGCAAGGTTAGCCCGCAGATCGACGTCGAGATGCTCGAAGCTCTTGCGCGGCTTGAAGCGCTGCAGGGCCAGAAGCTCGGCATCGGCGATAATCCGCTGCTTGTCTCCGTCCGCTCCGGCGCGAAGTTCTCGATGCCCGGCATGATGGACACGATCCTGAACCTCGGCCTGAATGACAAGGCCGTCGAAGCGCTCGCCAGGCGCAGCGGCAATCCGCGCTTTGCGTATGACTCCTATCGCCGCCTCATCCAGATGTTCGGCGACGTCGTGCTCGATGTGCCGAAGAAGAAGTTTGAGCACATCTTCGACGCCATCAAGGCGCGAGAGAAGGTCAAGTTCGATTACGAACTGCAACCCAAGGCGCTGCAGGACATCATCACCGAGTACAAGAAGCTGGTGAAAAAGGAAACCGGCAAGGACTTTCCGCAGAAGCCGCTCGAACAGCTCTCTGCCGCGCGTGACGCCGTTTTCAGGAGCTGGCAGAACGAACGCGCCAAGACCTATCGCCGCATCAACCACATCGACGACTGGCTGGGCACAGCGGTCAACGTGCAGGCCATGGTTTTCGGCAACCTCGGCGAGAACTCCGGCACAGGCGTAGGCTTCACCCGCAATCCCGCCACCGGCGAGAAGGTCTTCTTCGGCGAATACCTCATGAACGCGCAGGGCGAAGACGTCGTCTCCGGCGTGCGCACTCCGCTTTCGATCAGCGAACTCGAACGCGCCATGCCCAAGGTATACGACCATCTCAAGGCCATTACCTGGAAGATGGAAAAGCACTATCGCGATATGCAGGACTTTGAGTTCACCATCCAGGATGGCAAGCTCTATATGCTGCAAACCCGCAATGGCAAACGCACCGGCCTCGCGGCTGTTCGCGTTGCCATCGACATGGTGCGTGAAGGCCTCATCACCCAGGAAGAGGCGATCTTCCGCGTTGAGCCGAACCAGCTGTATGACTTCCTGGTTCCGCGTCTCGTCGAAAAGGGCGAGAAGATTGAAGTGCTCGCCACCGGCCTTCCGGCATCGCCCGGCGCGGCCGTCGGCCAGATCGTCTTCACCGCCGAAGATGCCGTGAAACATCACCAGAAGGGTGATTACAAGTCGATCATCCTCGTCCGCGGCGAAACCACGCCGGAAGACATCGCCGGCATGGAGGTTGCCAACGGCATCCTCACCTCGCGCGGCGGCATGACCTCGCACGCGGCTGTTGTCACGCGCGGCATGGGCAAGTGCTGCGTGGCCGGTGCAGGTGATTGCGTCGTCGACGAGAATGCAAAGGAACTCCGCGTTAAGGGTCACACCTACAAACAGGGCGACTGGCTCTCTCTCGACGGCACCACCGGCCGCCTCATCGCCGGCCAGCTCAAAACGCTGCCAGCGCAGCCCGACGATCAAGACCTCGTGAAATTCATGAGCTGGGTCGACCCGCTTCGTCGCCTCAACATCCGCGCCAACGCCGACATCCCTCGGGATGCCAAGCAGGCCCGCCTGTTCGGCGCCGAGGGCATCGGTCTCTGCCGCACCGAGCACATGTTCTTTGCAGAAGATCGCATCCAGCACATGCGCACCATGATCCTCGCCAACAACGAGAAGGACCGCCGCGACGCGCTCAAGAAGCTGTTGCCGATGCAGCGTGCCGACTTCGTTGGTCTCTTCAAGGCCATGGAATCGCTGCCCGTCACCATTCGCCTGCTCGATCCTCCACTGCACGAGTTCCTTCCCAAGCGGGAAGATCTGCTCGTTGAAATCCAGCACCTCGAAGACACCAAACCTCGCTCGCCCAAGCTGAAAGAACTCCGTCCGCTGCTGGCGCGCGTGGAAGAGTTGCACGAAATGAATCCGATGCTCGGATTGCGTGGCTGCCGCCTCGGCATCACGTTCCCCGAGATTACCGAGATGCAGGCTCGCGCCATTCTCGAAGCCGCGGTTGCCGTCAAGGTCAAGGGCGGTGATCCGCACGTCGAGATCATGATTCCGCTCATCGGCTCCATCGAGGAGATGCGTCACCAGGCAACGATCGTGCGCCGCGTAGCCGAAGAGGTTTTCACTGAGAAGAAAACCAAGGTCGACTACATGGTAGGAACTATGATCGAACTGCCGCGCGCTGCCTTGACAGCCGATCAGATCGCCGAAGAAGCCGAATTCTTCTCGTTCGGCACCAACGACCTGACGCAGACCACCTATGGCATCTCGCGCGACGACATCAACAACTTCCTGCCCGCCTACCTCAAGGCCGGCATCTTCAAGCACGATCCATTCGCTACCCTCGACCAGGCTGGCGTCGGTCAACTTGTGAAGATGGCGACTGCCAAGGGGCGCAACACACGCGCCAATCTGAAAGTCGGTATCTGCGGCGAACACGGCGGCGATCCTGAGTCCGTCAAGTTCTGCCACAAGATCGGCCTTAACTACGTCTCCTGCTCTCCCTTCCGCCTGCTCACGGCACGCCTCGCGGCCGCCCAGGCAGCGGTAGAAGAGAAGACCGGAACGTCGCACACCAACAAGTAAAGGTCAATCGGCCAGTGACAAAAGGGCGTCCGCTTCGGCGGGCGCCCTTCATTTTGTATCGACATCTCGCCCCCCAGCCCAATCTTGCTCGCCCACTCGTGTCATCCTGAACGTAGCGCACTGGGGCCCCGTGGACACAACGTGTCAATGGGGTAGGCGAAGTGAAGGATCTGCTTTTCCAACCCCACTCGCGAAAACCGGCTCAACTCTGCATCTAACCAAACAGACATGCTGATTCGCTTAGGCTACGACATACAATTCGATCTTCCCGCCCCCACCGCCATGGTGACGCTCCTTCACGTTCATCCCTCGCGCGATAAAGACCTCATGGAGCCGGACGCGCTTCACCTCGAACCCCAAATCGATGCGGCTGACTACTTTGACGCCTTCGGCAATCGCTGCACACGCTTCGTTGCTCCAGCGGGGCACCTGCGGCTGCACAACTCCACACTCATCCAGGACACCGGCCAGCCTGACGAAGTAAATCTCCGCGCCCGCGAAGTTCCCGTCGGCGAAGTGCCCAGTGAATTCCTCTGCTATCTGCTCAACAGCCGTTACTGCGAAGTCGACCGCTTTTCGAATATCGCCTACGAACTCTTCGGCCACATCACGCCCGGCTGGTCCCGGGTGCAGGCTATCTGCGACTGGGTGCACGGAAAGGTCACCTTCAGCTACCCCCATGCGCGGCCCACTAAATCGGCGCTCGACGTCTATACCGAGCGCATCGGAGTCTGCCGCGATTTCCAGCACCTCGCCATCACCTTCTGCCGTTCCATGAATATTCCCGCACGTTACGCCACCGGCTACCTCGGCGACATCGCATGGCCCGTCTCCGGGCCAATGGACTTCAGCGCATGGTTTGAGGTCTATCTCGAGAACCGCTGGTGGACCTTCGACGCGCGCCACGCCACGCCCCGTATTGGCCGCGTGCTCATGGCCGTGGGCCGCGACGCCTCCGATGTGGCCATCACCACATCATTCGGCCAGGCCGATCTCAGCCATTTCACAGTGATCACCGACGAGATAACCGAACCCGCGTTCGACGCGCCAGTACTCACCGAATCGGCCATGGAACCCACCGCAAACTAGTGTGGTGTCCCAAGATTTCAAGATGAAAATTGAGGTCTCATTCTGAGCGAACGGGGCCCCGAACGTTTCAGGGGCCCCGAAGAGTGACTCATCACTCTTCGGGGCAGGTTCGGGGGTGGGAAGCGAAGAATCTGCTTTTTGAATTTCCCACCCAGGCCGACAACCAACTAAAGGCCCTGTCAAAGCCGAGTGGATTCCGCTCTACTTCGAATCGTCTCCGCCTGGCGCAAAGTAGCCCTCCCGCGTCGTCACCTCAAGATCGCCCTTGGTCGCCTTCAGCGCTACCTTGTGAAAACCACCCTGGTTGTCGACGATATCAGGCGTGTAGGTCAGCAGGTACTGGCTGCGCAGCTCATCGGCAATCAGCTTGTAGATGGCGTCAAGATCGTCGCGCTTCTTCGCTTCATACGCATGACCGCCGGTGCGTTCCGCAATCTGCTTCATAATCTTCTTGCCGTCAATCGCAGGCTTCGGTTCGTTCCCGCCGCGTCGGCCGCCGCCACCGGGATAGCCGCCCCCGCCCGGGTATCCACCACCGCCGCCCGGATAGCCGCCCCCGCCCATGCCGCCCCGTCTGCCGCCGCCGGGAAATCCCATATTTGAATTCCGCTCTTCCTCGCCTTTGAAGAAGATGGTGTAAACCACCACATTCGCGCGATCGGCAGCATCCACGGCGTCGTTCATCGTATCCTTGCTGCCGCGGTCTACACCGTCAGAGAAGACCACCAGCGCTTTGCGCCCGCTCTGGTTTTTCATCAGCTGATCCGAAGCCAGAAAGATGGCATCGTAAAGCTGCGTTCCGCCACGACTGCGCGTTGGCCGCTCGCGATCGTCGCCCGTCGTCTCGGGGCCCTGCGAATCATCGACCGTCTGGCGAGTAGCGCTCATATCATCCAGTTCGTGATGCAATTTCTCCCGCGATGTCGTGAAGTCCTGCAGCAGTTCCACCTCGCGGTCAAAGTGGATAAGAAATGCCTCATCCGGATCCTTGGCCCGCGGCGCAACCGGCAGCATCGTGTCCACAAAGTCGCCCCCCGCCTTGCGCTCGTTTTCAAGCGCGCCGGAAACGCTGCGGCTGGTATCCACCAGCAGGCCGAGCTTGTAAGGCAGGTCGGTTTCGTGGGCAAAACTCTTGATCACCTGCGGCCGCCCGTCCTCCGTCAGCGTGAAGTCACTCTTGTCGAGCGTCGTCACCAGCGCGCCGTGCTTGTCGCGAACCGTAACCGGCAGCAGCACTTCGCGCGCCTGCACCTTCAGCGTGGCGACAGGCTTGTCGTCGACAGCGGCGGGCTGGACGGGCTTTGTGTTGGAAACCTGCTGGGCAAGCATGGACGCAGGCAGGCACACCAGCGCCAGGGCGGATACGGCAACTCTGGAAAGGATCGGATTTCGCATCATATTTCGCTTCATGGGGGATTCAAAGCACACTTTCAGTGAGTTAGACGCGGGCGGCGGCCGAGTGTTGACTGCCAGGCTTTGTGAACGGGAATCCAAAGGAGAAGGCCAAGCCACCAGACCCAGCCTCCAAAGGCAATCAGAGCAGGCAGACGCGCCAAGGCGTCTATTCCCGGCAACAGAGCAACTCCCGAAGCAATTGCCGTACACACGGTAATGAACGCTCCAGGCTCCGCCCACCATCGTCTCGCCTGGATCAGCGGAAGACTCCCAATCAAAAACCACTGAACTGCAATCAGGACACACAGCGCCACATCCACTCGGCGCATCGTTTTAAGGTCGGCATCGGAAAGTAGCCCCGAGTCGTTTACGCCAAGCATTTTGGCAACTGACCATTTTGGAGGACACTCCTCTCGCCATTGACTTACGATGAAGGCCGGCAGATTTCCAATCTGCACGACTGAAACCTGCGGTGGAATATGACCCCAGAGACCGCATGGAGAAAATGAGACCGTCTGCTCATCCTGCGCTTGAACGATTTCTGTTGGCGCTGCCGAGATATCGCCGAAACTGCCGATCCGCAGCCCTTCCTCATTTGCGGAGTGCTGCTGCCGCTCCTTGAGGTATTGCGCGTCTCTAGCCGCCAAAAGGCAGATCAGCGGCACAGCCGCCAACAGATTCATCCCCGCCAGCAGAAGTCCGCGCCGCAGTTCATGGCTGCAAGCTTATTCTGGCGGCTTGCATCCGCACAACTGCATTCGCCGATTGCTCCCAGCAACCATGAATTACTGCGTCGATCCGAAGTGGGGCACGTCGTCGTTCATCGAGAACACATCTTTCAAATCGTTCTCGAAGGGGAACACGTGAATCATCCAGGTAAAGATGACCGGAAAAAACGTGCCGCCCTCAGCCTTGCAAGCATCCGGGGTCTTGATTGACCCAAACATGCCGAACTTGGGATGCTTGCCCAGATATTCCTTGACCTTATCGGCCGGCGCCGCACAAAAATTCACGTGCTTGTGCCAGCGTACGATGCTGAGCGGAATGCGTTCGTTCAGTTCGTCCTCGCTCGCCGTCGGCGGCACCGTGAACATCACGCCCTCCAGCTTGTAGCGCTGGGTCGGCGTCTGGAAGTAGAGCAGCGACGATGGCTTCGTGGGATCGAAGTGGTGCTCGGCCTCGAGGACATTGGCTTCCTTGGTGAAGTGAAACTGAGGCTCGTCCACATTCGGATTGCCGATAACGTATCCGTCTGCGAGCGCCTTCTTGTAATCGCGATATCGCTCGATCGATGCCCTTACCTGCGCGACGATCGCCTTGACTTTCTCCTCGTCGCCCGGCTGCCTGGGCCGCAGCGGCGTGATGTACATGTGGCCCGCCATCGCCGCCATGCTTGGACCCATGTCTTTCATGTCGCCGCTCATGTCCATCCCGGCCATGCTTCCGCCGCTTACTTTGGATGAGTCCTGCTGCGGCCGAGCGGTCACCGGCGCAAGCCATAGCATCGCAACAAGCACCACTGAGATGCACAAACTGCGAAGATTGCATATTCCGAGGGCAAGGACCATGCGGGCATCACAAGAATGCAAAGAGCTCAACGGCAGCGCAGACTTCATGCGCGCATTCTAGCCACGATGTTGAGAACCCAAGAGCACTTTGTTGCCGGATGGACAGTAACGGAACCAGACTGGCCTGAGGAAACCGCTTTCGCCCGCGCGCTGTCAACACTTCAGACTTTCGCGCAAGGGTCGTTTTCCAGGATTTTCGGATCAACCCAGGGCCCATCGTTCGCAATCAGCTGGCTCGCTTCTTCCGGACCCCAGGTTCCTGGATCATAGGGGTAGAGCGGCGTGACGCTGCCCAGGATGGGGTCGACAATGCGCCATTGCGCTTCCACCAGGTCCTGCCGCGAAAACAGCTCGCTGTTCCCCCTGCTCGCATCTCCCAGCAGTCGCTCGTAGGGCGGCATATCGTCCACGCCCCGCCGATGCATTTCGAGTTCAACATCGCGGCCCACCATCCGCTCGCCAGGCGTCTTGACGCGGACGCCAAGCCCGATCGTCATGTCGGGGCTCATCCGGATGCGCATGTGCGCCGACGAAGTGGGAACGATCTCCCCGAAAGTCTCCCGCGGTGGCCGCTTGAACTCGATCAAGGCTTCCGTGCAGGTGACAGGCAGCATTTTCCCCGCCCGGATATAAATCGGCACACCCGCCCATCGCCAACTTTCAATCTCAAGCCTGACCGCAACGAACGTCTCGACCAGCGATCCCGGAGCCACTCCCGGAACCGATCGATAGCCTTTATATTGTCCTCGCACCACGTCGTTCGGGCCCAGCGGACGAATTGCCCGCAGCAATTCGGCCTTTCGATCCCGCACCGCATCATGATCTTCGCCGGTGGGTGGATCCATGGCGAGGTTCGCCACCACCTGCAGCATATGGTTCTGCACTACATCCAGCAGCGTACCAACTTCATCGTAGAATTTGCCCCGATCCTCTACACCGAAATCCTCCGCCATGGTGATTTGAATGCTCCGAATGTGGTCGCGGTCCCAGATCGGCTCAAACATGGGGTTGGCAAACCGCGTGTAGAGGATGTTCTGCACCGGCTCTTTGCCGAGGTAATGATCGATACGGAAGATGTTTTCCTCCGCGAAATATTTGTGCAGCGTTTGACCCAACTCCTGCGCTGAGGCCAGGTCGCGGCCGAATGGTTTCTCCACGACAACGCGTGCATTCTTCGCACAGCCTGAAGAAGCAAGTCCTTCCGCAACCATTTCGAACAGACTTGGCGGAATAGCAAGGTAGTGGAGCGGCCTCTCTGCGCCACCGAGTTCCTTGCGGAGCTGGGAGAAAGTGCCCGCGTCGCTGTAGTCGCCATCGACATAGCGCAAAAGACTGAGCAGCTTTTCAAACGCAGCCTGATTGATGCCTCCGTGTTTTTCGAGGCTGTCTTTGGCCCGGGCTTTCAGCTGGTCGAGGTTCCACCCTGCCTTGGCAACGCCGATAATCGGCAGGTTGAAGCCCTCATCGCGAATCAGCCCTTGCAGAGCCGGGAAAATCTGCTTGTAAGCCAGGTCGCCAGTTGCGCCAAGAAAAACAAATGCATCGGAACGGGAAGCCGTCATGAGTTTTGCTCCAGGAAAGTGGGGGCTCAGATTGCCGGAAAAGATATCAGCCTCACGATCGGTCCGATCACGGTAAGCGGAATCTTAGATCGATCAATCGGCTAGCAAAGGACGAGATTTGTGATCCCCAGAGTGATTGCTTCATGACGACTGGCCGCCTTTTCGCCAAGAACTGCTCCCCTCCGTGATCTGAAGTTCACTTTCATGGTGGTTCGCATCCCGGGGGTACAGGCCAGAATTGCAATTGGCAGGTGCGCGGTGACGCGGCTGATTCCATCAAGGGGATACTCCGATTCGGTCCCAAGAGCACGGGCTTTTGACGCGCTCTCTTAAACCTCAAGATAAACCAACTTACCGTACTGCCACCGGCAGGGAGCGGTCGGGGCTTGCGTTCATGATCTTCAGTCGTTCCTTTGCCAAATCTCCACAAAAGTATTCTGAGTGTCATCAGGGCTGCCGAATCGTTTGACTTCGTGATAGTGCATTCGCACATATTCATTCAACGGAGCCAGGTGATCTTCCTCGGCTCGGTAAAACCGTGGATCACAGCTTTCTGCCGGCCACTGAATGAGCCTGACGTGGTACTTCTCCAACGTAGCGATGGCGTCCTGTATATCTTTTGGGCGCGTCTGGCCTGTGTCGTCATATCCAACGTCTTTATCCCTCGCAACGAGAGCGAGAGGAAAGAACAATCCTTTTCCGTCTCCCGCGAAGAATATCTCCTTGGGCTCTGTGTGAGATGAGAGCCAGGCTAGCGTTTCGCGGTCAATTGCATCTTGGTCAGCAAATGCAATCGGCCCCCGCGGCAACTGCAGGACAGCCTTATCTTCCATCTGTACTCTGGCGGAAGAGCGAATCAAAGAAAAAGCGCATACGAACAAGACCACCGCAACTGTGATTCGCTTCAGTCTGCCTTCACCGTTGAGCCAATAAGCAAAAAGGACCAAGGCAGGCGGAGAAACCGTGATCATCCTGAAGTAAGACGAAGCCGGTGCCACACTGAAAAACAGGAACAGCCCCAGGATGCTGATCAACACCAGCCGACTTCGCTCCTCGCTCATAGATTTCCATCGTCGGGATACGACCAGAAATGCAATATAGATGAAGGGAACAAGGAGATGAATGAGCAGGGAGAAGAATTGCTGGGGCAGTCCTGACAGTGCAAAATGCTTCGGAAAATCGACTACGTACACATGGAATGAAAAGTTCTCGCGATCGAGTGGATGATAGAAGAGAATGAAACTGACGAGACAATCGAGAGTCGAATCTATCCCAGCCTTCCAGATGAAATATGCATACATCGCCAGCACCGCAGCAGCAAAAGGCGCGACGAGCCAGACTACCCTCTTCACGATCTCATAACTCGACACTCCGATTTGCCGCGACTCCCAGAGGAGGAAAACAACAAATCCTCCTACGGCGAAGACGCCTTGAGTTTGAGTAAAGAAAGAAGATAGTGCGCACAGTATTCCGCACAAAGCTAGATGCCGTTGTTGCTTCCCCTCCAACAACACTGCCAAGGCTGCGAATACCGCAGCAGAACTGAACCAGCGGTGAGTCTCACCTCTATATAGATAAGTCAGTAGAACCAAGCCTGGAAGCAGCGCCAATGATCGACTTGTCCCAATTAATTTGCGCCCAATCAAAACGACTTCCCAAGTGCTAAGCAGGCCTACGAGGATTGACGTCAGATTCGGAATCCAGTTGCGAAGTCCGAATAATCGAAAAAAAGAGATGTAGACGAGTGCCGTCCCAGGCGGAATGAACTGAAAGAAATCCTTGTAAATCCTCTCGCCTCTCCACATGCGGCTCGCGTCAAGAATGTACCCGAACTCGTCGGACCCGAGCCACACTGGAGTGAAAGGCCACACGAAGCAGTTAAGGCACAGGCAAGCGGAAGCTAGAAGCATCAACACAAGCAGAGAGGTGCTGAACACTGACCAGCCCGTGGTCTTTGCCTGTGGAGAATTCAATCCATTTTCTCCGCTGTCGTTATTGATTTTGCCCCGCAGCACCTGGAGCAAAGTCTATCAAACAGCAAATGACAGACTACTCGACTGGCGCCGACACAATTGTGGCGAAAGGAAGAACTGGGGACGACAGACTCCGCGAGAGAGCCGCAACTCCGTATCGCGAATAGGAAGAATAGAGCTACAGCGACGAAGATCATCGACACAACAACATCAAAAGCCATCCGAGACCGCGCATCAGCATAATCGGCTGTCGAATCTGGAATCAATGAAACCGTCAAAAGTCGCGTACGCAAGCCATGCGACGACAATCCAGAGGCAGGCGTGAAAAGCATGCAACGCTGGGAACTGTGAACTCTCCAAAATAGTGAAAGAAAGCAAATGCGGACAGGCAAACCAACACCAGCATGAGCGCTTCAATCAACCTTCGAGCCCTTACGCGTGTGCTGCAAATTGATGGGAAGATCTCTACCTTGCGGTAATCTCACTTCCAGGCAAAAGGCATCAGGTTTGGGCCCCATTCTCAAAACGGCACGCTGGACGGGGTGCTAAGATTCGAGCGAATTGGCTGTCAATGAGGAGACTCGGCAATGAAGCATGCAACAGCGCACAACATCATTCTCTTGCCTCTCTTCTTTGCCATTTGCATGAGTCTGGGCTACCCGACGCTTAATCGCTACGATCCGAGGACAGTCCCTGGGCTTTACGACACCAAGGCATACTACAACCTTGTGACCGGCGCTCCGCTTCAGGCCGACCAGGAGGACTTGTCTCACCGTGTGCTTGTTCCGTATCTCGCCAGGCCCATCTATTGGCTTGCCAGGGGCCGCATCAACACCTGGGACCCAGTGTTCTTTGGTCTGCTGGTCGTCAATTCCTTCTTTATTGCGACTACGGCGTTCGTGCTGGTCGTCGTAAGTCGTCGCGTTACCGGCAAGCAATCCACGGCTCTTGTGAGTGGGCTCGTATATCTCACGACCTTCGCGGTGGCGAATCTTAATCTTGCGGGATATGTGGACTCGGCAGTGAACTGCATCATGATGCTGCTTGTCTGGACAATGCTTTCCGAGCGCTGGTGGCTGCTGCCACTTTGGGGAATGTGCGGGGCGCTCACAAAGGAAACCTTCGTTCCACTCGCGGCAGTGCTTGCCTTGACGTGGTGGCTGACGGGTTTCCGGCGAGGAGCATTCAGGCCTTCGCATCTGGCTTGGATCGGAGCGATGACTGCATTGGCAATCTCCACGCTGACTCTCATCATGGCACATTCCTCACCGCCGTCCTCACCGTTGAACTTTGCTGCGTCGCGGCGGTCCGAGACCGGTGCCGGTTATCTTTACCTGTCGGGACTCTTCAGATGTCTCACTGCCCGCGAATTCCTCTTCACTTTCGCATGGCTGCTCCCTTTAGGTTTTTGGCGGCTTGGCCGACTGCCCAGAACATGGGTCATAGGCTCGACATCCGCGGCACTGGCTGCCCTTGCGATGGGGGCATACGACGACGCGCTCGGAAATGCAGCCCGGCGGTCTTCAGTGCGTTGGGCCCATTGCTGAGTTTATCGGCCTCCCTTTTCCTCGTGGAATCCGGGACGCCCGTTACGTCGCGCAGAGAAGAAATTGAAGGATGACTCGAATGGATCCCTTGAAGATTGAAGGTCTTCGCGCCTAAAATCAGAAGTCGAATAAAAGCACTAAAGCCCGCTGAATTAGCGGGCTTATAGCGGATCTCAGCTGGTAGCGCTAACGGGAATCGAACCCGTGTTTTAAGATTGAGAATCTAGCAGCCTAGTTAGCGCTTTCAGTGACTTACAGCCGATTGTGACCGGACTGTGTACCGCAGTGTGTACCACAATCGCGCAAAAGCGGCCTATTGGACCGCTTCGCTTGCTTGCGGGAAGGCAGCTGCCAATCCCTCTGCAACGTTGCGCGTCTGGTACTCGACAAACTTCCCGAATCCGGCAGCAACGTGCGTCTCTGTGACGTGGATGTAATACCGGGCGGCCACGGAAGGCGAGCTATGCCCCATCAGGCGGGCAAGGGTGAAACGGTCCATGCCGGATTGTGCGGCGCGGGTGCCGAACGTGTGACGCCAGCAATAGAATTCAAAGCTCGGCAGCTTCGCATCTTCGATGGCTCTCTTCGTGCGGGTGCTGGACATGAAGTGATGTGACCCGAAATCCCCGCACCCGGAAACACGAACGTGGATGGCTTCGCCTTCGCCTCTGCTGCCTTCTTACGCCGCTGTAGAACCTCCGCAGCGCGCGGAGTGAGGGGAAGGCTTCGCTGTGCGCTCTCCGTCTTGCCTTGGCGAACGTGGATCCACACCGTGAGGGCATTCGGTGCGCTCTGCCAAGTCCACATCGGCCCACCGGAGCGGGAACAGTTCACTGTTCGGGCGCATCCCGGTATCGACCGCCAGAATCGCAGCATCTCGGAGATTCTCGGAAGCCTTCGCCAGATACTTCGCCTCTTCCGCAAAGCTCAGCACGCGGTCCCGGCCCTTGGCCTGCGGCAATTCGTGAATGGCGGGCACGCGGTCCAGCTTGCCCCACTCCACGGCGAGATGCAGAATCCGCCGCAACGTGCGGAGATCGCCGTTGACGGTCACAACGGAATTCTCTGGCTACTTCTTGCCTGTGGCGGGCGTAGCGGCTCACTGTCTCGCCTGTAATCGCGTTCAGAGGGGCATCTGCGATGGCAGCGAAGGTCAGCAGCCTATCCAGGCACACATTCGTAGAACGTGTGCGTCCCGGGCTTCGTGTGCGTCTTGGCGTATTGCAGGAATTCCTTGGCGAAGGCGCGGAACACGGGCGGGGCGCTCGCGGCAGGTTTCGGCCAAGGGTCATTGGGGTGAATCTCGCCAAGCCTCAGCGCCCGCCGATGCTCGTCTTCTGCATCCTTAGCGTCTTTCCGCTTGTGCGTCTTGGCAGACTGCCGAATGCGGAAACTCTCGTTTGTTCCGTCTGCATTCTTGATAGTCCAGCGGAAGTTATACCAGTAGGCTTTCCCGCGTTTGTAGATCATCTCAGCGCCTCTCTTTCTTGTGGTTTTCGATTTCGGTTTGTTCTTGCTGCTCTTGGGCCTTCTGCTTGGGAACTTCTCGCGGTTGTACGCCCTCATGTATTCCCGCATGTATTCCTGCCTGTTCTCTTTCTGCTCCGCGCTCGGCTGGTATGCGCCTTTTCTGCAAGGTTCGCTACAGTGACGCTTTTCCGGCCTTCGCGCATAAAACCAATTTCCGCACCCGCATTCTCGTAGACGCGCCACAGCTCCCGCGCTGGAAAGGCCCATGAGAAGCAGAACCATCCACGCTTCCTGCTCCTTCACGTCGCCGCGTTTCTTATCCGCGAGCGTTGGCCAGTTCCCAGACTCTGCTTCCCTAACCGTTGGAAGTCTGCTCCAACCGTCCGGCACTAGCTGGGCTGCGAAAGCTTGAATGCTGCGGGCGCGTCTGACGATGTTGATATAAGGTCGAAACGCATAACGTCTCAGAGCCTCAGCGGCGCGGGCGTAGGCCGAATAATCGAATCTCCGTTCGTCCGTTTCTTGGATTTCCCAATTCTTAAACAGCGCCTGAACCCTGTCGTCAGTCAGGGGAGTATCTTCGGAATGTCCGAAGCCTTGAGCGCCGCCCAAGATTTCTTATCCGGCCATCGGACTAGTACCGGTTCTGCGCTCGCGGAGAGGACCGCAAGATCGCGCGCTATCGCCGCCACACGATCCCTTGCCGCGGCAGGAACCTCCTTGTCATTCAGCCAATCGGCGAGCGCACTTCCATCTTGGATTGTGCGCTTCGTAAACTGACGCTTATTTACCATAGTTGGAGTTTAATATCGGTCTATGGCAGGCGCAAGCATATTCTGCAACTCTTTCACAGGTGCAGAAGGGAGCATTAGCGTGATTGACCAGCAGCAGAACACTCTTACGCCGAAGCTAGCAGCAAAATACCTTGGAATCAGCGAAGGCGCGTTGAGATTGTGGCGCTCAGAGGGCAAGGGACCGCGCCATTTCAAAGCCGGCGAGAAACTGGTGCGGTATCGCCGCGCCGATCTAGATTCATGGATCGAGGCACGATTAAGTGCTCCATCGGTGGACTCGGAGCAGCGCTCGTGAGCGCACGAAACTTTTCCGCCGGTCAAGTCACGCGGGCGCCTGTCGACGTTGGACCCTATACACAAATACCGAACAGATTTTTTGGTAGTGGGATGGCGGCAGTGGTGGGACCCACAGCGAGTCTTTTTTATGTAGTACTTTGCGATTATGCGAATCGGAGTGGCAGCAACACATTCAAGGCATCAGACAAGGTGCTCGCTGCTGACACTGGATTATCGTCGCGAACGTTCTGTGATGCACGGAAGTACCCAACGAGTATCAATTGATCTCCTTCACCAGACAACCAGGCCAGAGCTATACCTACACAATTCTGAAGCCTTCGTTGGATTGGGTTTCGCACATCGAGAGGCCCAGACCAAAACAAAAGCCGAGGGCGCTCCATGCTTTGCGGACTGATAGACCGTAGCAAACTTTGCAGGACCTACTCGCAAACTTTGCAGGACCTCAAGCAAACTCTGCTGATCCGTCTAGGTGCTTCTAATAAGGTGGATCTTGGTGGTATGGTTCGGCCCCGTCCAAGCGGCAATCCTACGAGGCCCCCTGCCCCCGCCGAGGCCAGGCAGGCCGCGCGCCCGCGGCGGAACTTCTCTTTTCTGCGCTCGCCGGTCAGGCTTGTCAAGTTACGGAGTTCCAGCCGCTCCGCGCGGAGACATCGCACGAAGGACCGAATCAACGTTATCATTGGTGGACTTCAGCGCAAGGAGTTTCAAAGAAATGGAAAGCAGCGGGCTCGATCTAAGCTTTGTGCTCTTTTTGTTAGTGATCTTTTGGGTCGTTCAGTCTATTGCCGTCGGAGTCATCGCGGCAAACCATCGGAAAAGGTCAGGAGCGGCGTGGTTCTTTTTGTCGATAGCTGTCAGTCCGGTGATGGCTGCGCTCCTGTTAATTGCTTCGCCTGTCGATCCGCGGGAACGCGTGCAATGTTCGAACTGTGGCGAGCGCATAATCACCGATGCAAGTGTGTGCCATTTTTGCGGGAAGAACTTCGTGTAACTGAACCGCCAGGCGAAACTCCGAAGAATTTCGCGAGAATCTCGCACGCGCGTGCGCGAAGCTTGTGGCCGACTACTCCAGATCTCCTACCGCCTAGCATCGGCCCTTCCGACTTCTGTGAGATGGATTGCGCGGGCAGCGAATGAGTGTTAGGGCTGTCCCTGCTTCTGTTTCTCCGCCGCTTCCTTTGCATTTCGCAGCATTTCGTCCTTGCTGTCCTGCTTCCTTTTTTCTTCTGCCTGCCGATCCAGCAACTTGAGATCGATGCTGACAAAAGGAGGCATTTCAATTCCGCACTTTTCAGCGGCCCAGCGACGGTAGTTCTTATATTTGTGCGCGTCTTTGATGTCGGACCAATTGCGCCCGTCGCAGCCTGGTGAGTTCGTTCCAAGCCGTACCTTGTCGATCCATAGCGTTGCCTTTTTCTGATCAGAACTTCGCCAAAGCAGTTTGTACTCTGACGTGTAGATTCTGGCCTCGCCTTGGTATGAAGCATTGGCTATCCAGCTACTGAGCGCCTGACCGATTTCGTGCGCCGGATTGGGACCGTAGTAGGAAGTGCACCCATTGGAAGTGCAGGTGGTATCCATCATGTTGCCATCGGAGTCGGTACAGAAGCTCGAGCCGCCATTCGACGAACAAGAAACGCTGAGTGGGGCGGTGTCAGCTTGACTTGGACTTTCAGCACCAGGGCTATAGAGTTCAAGAATCGCATCGGCCTTCGTCGGGTCGAGTACCGGAGTCAGGCAAGTCCATTCCGCAAGGTGCTTGTAGGCCCACACCACAGCGTTGTAGTGCCTACCCATAACGTAGACGCTGTGAATCTTGAAGCCGTTGATATTGGCTTCACATTTCGTGCTCTGTGGTGCCTGTCCCATCGCCACAATCGAAACCGTCAGCATGAAAGCGCCTGCCACGATCCTTGCCATTCTGATGCCTCCAAGCAGATAGCGGCTATGGAGAAATAATACTCGCAGTCTCTAGTGATTTAAGTATCAGGTCTCGACACTTCAGGGGTGGGGAAGAACATCCAAACCGCCCTCGGAGCACGGATTCGCAAACTGCGAAAGGCTCTGGAATGGTCTCAAGAGCGGTTAGCGGAGGCCTCCGGGATGCACTGGACGTACATCGGCCAGGTGGAGCGGGGAGAGAGGAATCTCACGATCCAGAGCATTCAGGCCATTGCCAAGGCCCTGAACCTCAAGATTTCCGAACTGTTTCGCGGGGTGGACTGATTGCGTCTGGTCCCGCCCGAGACTGTCCGATTCGCTACAAAATTCCTGGGCTCTCAGGAATGGCTCACGCTGCCTGTGCCGTAGTCGCCAGCGCATTTCCCGCCGGTCACTTCATAGTCTCCTGAGATGGTTTTTCCCGTTGAGTCTGTGATGTATCCACCAAACGTGACCATGCTGCCATCGTTGGCCGTAATGATTACCTCCATGTACGCGCCAGCGACCGTGCTGCTTGTGATCGTGCCGGACGTGAAGCAGGGCGACCCGCTGAACGTTGCCGAACCGGATACATGATAGAAACCGTCAGCATCGGGCCCGCTCTGCAATGTAGTGACGGTCGTGCTAATCGAAATTCCAGAAATCGACAGGAAGCTGCCGCTATAGGTGCTGCTGTAAGCGGGGGCAATATACCCGGTGATCGTTCCCTCATCTCCGTTTCCGCAACCGCCCGCGATGGCGTATTTGCCAGCGGATAGCGTCTCATTCGTGACTGTGCCGCTAAGGGTAATGACTTGGCTCGAAACTGCAACACTCGTGGCGGAAACCACTCTGATGAACTCACCTTGCCAGTAATGGGAATGTCCTGTGTGGGCGTAAAGCACCCCGAATTGAGAAGGTGGATGATTCCTGACACTGAGCCATTCGCATTCGTGACATAAGCGCCCATCTGATAGTTCAGTTTGGTCACCTGAGAGGTTGCCGTAAGCGCCCAGTTGCCTGTCAGCGTTGGATAGGTAGGAGGGGGTGTAGAAGTGCTGCCTGATGATCCAGATGATCCGCAGCCCGACAAGAATAGGGCTGCTGAAATTAGGGTGGGCATGGACAGAGAAACAGCGACAGCAAACGTGCGGTTCATGGCTGCTCCGATGGCTCGAACTATACCACCAACCGGAGGACTCCAAAGTACAGCGGTTAGGCTCCGCGATGACTTTCGTCAGTCACCGCGAACATGGTTTTGCGGCAGCCTATAAAAAAGACGTTGCCGAACAGTACGCGCGCGCGAGAATCCTCGGACGGGCTGTGTACCAAATTGTGTACCACGGATTGCGCGAATTGTGAGCAGCGAGCGCCAGCACGTTTCCCGGGCAAAGGAAAAGCCCGCTGAATTAGCGGGCTTATAGCGGATCTCAGCTGGTAGCGCTAACGGGAATCGAACCCGTGTTTTAAGATTGAGAATCTCACGTCCTAACCCCTAGACGATAGCGCCACATTGGGAGGGGCAGCCGCTCGGCCGCCTTCTTAATCTATCAAATAATCAACGGCATGCCAAAGCCGGCGGCTGCGGAGACGCCCGTCAGATGCCCAGCTTTCGCACTTCCTCGTTGTAGTACTTGCGGTAGAGAATCTCCCACTCCTGCGAGCCTTCGAGAATGATCTTCCGCTGCGAGGCAATCTTCTGCCGGGCAGCCGTGTCGATGCGGGCTTCCTCGGTGAGAAGTTCTTCGAGCGCCTTGCGCGCTTCCTGGCGGATCGTGTTGCGATCCTCCATGAAGCCCACGGCATCGATCTCCGCCAGCGTATCGGCCACCGTGTGAGCCAGCTTGTTGAGCTTGTCGCGGTTAATTCTCATAGCACCGCCTTGTATTTCTTGGCGAGCTCGGTCTTGACCTTCTTGAACATCTCGGCGTATTGCGCGCCCGATTTGCGCATCTCTTCCGAGTACGCCTCAAGAATGACGCGCACCTCTTCGTTGATGCGGTCCTCGAGCGCAAGCTCCTCCGTCAGCCCTGCTGTCACGCGCGCCTCGGTGTCCTTCAAGTCGCTGGTAGTGATCAGTTTGGCATCAATGAGGTGCTTGACCGTACGGCGGGCGAGATACCCAATGTATTCACGTGAAAAAATCATGGGCTAAACTTCAGGATACCGCATCGGACCGGGAGCTGTACACCAGGGACGCCAGTGAACAGTGCACAGTGTCCAGTGCACAGTCAAAAACGGCCCGCCGCCGAACGAGTCCTCAGACCACTGCCCACTGTTCACTATTTCACTATTTCACTGATCGGGCGGTGCGGGCAGGTCTTCGTGTTGACGCAGCCGTCGGCCAACCGCAACCGCTCCACCGGCCGCCCGTTCACCAGATGCTCCTGCACAATCTCCGCTGCATCTTCGACCGTCACGTGCCCATACCACACCGCCTCGGGATACACGACGACCGTCGGCCCATGCTCGCACTGGTCCAGGCACCCGGACTTGTTGATGCGGACAGTATTGCCCAGGCCCGCAGCCTTGGTGAGTTGTTGTAGCTGCGTATGCAATTCGCTCTTTCCATCCGCGGTGCACGAGGGCCGCGGCGCGCCTTCAGGGCGGGTATTATGACAAACAAAAACGTGGTGCTCGAACAGGGCCAATCGTTGCTCCTCCTGCCTCCAGACTACAGGTCCCGCGTCACCTCAAACTTTCCACATTTGCATCTGCCCAACCCTCCCCCATCTGAGAGAATGATTGCTTGACTATGAGCACGGACAATCTGCTGTCGCTGAAAGACGATATGGTGGCCTTCATCGAGGGCCATGGTCTCGTCCGTCTTCCCGGATACGTCACCGAAGATGTTCCCTCCATCGTGTGGGAAGGCGAAGGCAACCCCGACGCGTGGAAAGACTTTGTCGAGATGGCCAAGCACGTCGGCGCTCCCTTCGTCACCTTCAGTGAAATGCTGCTGGAACGCGAAGAGCTCGATCACCTGATCGAAGAAGCCGGCGAAATGAACTTCCCCGACGAAGAGGCCTCAGAACTCGTCGAAGCGCAATGGCTGCGCAAATACTCCGGAATGGTCGGCTACATCCAACTCGGATTCGTCTACCAGGGCATCGTGTTCCTGCACGAAACCACAACCGAGTGGTACGAGCGATTCCAGTCGCTGCTTGAAGATGTCGAGAGCTTCAACGACATCATCATCGACGACCACGAGCACGAACACGACGAAGAGGACGAGTAATCGCAGTGAGCTCTACGGGGGCAGCTCAAAACAGCCCCGCAATTCTCAGAACTCCGCGCCAGCGTTGGATTCTGGCCGAGCCGCACCCTGACGAAGCCCAGACCCTCGCGGATGCAGCGCGTATTCCCCTCGTTCTCGCCGAACTCCTCGTCTCACGTGGCATCGGCACACCCGGCGATGCCATCGCATTCCTCAATCCTGAACTGTCTCAACTCCACAATCCCCTGCTGATGCTCGGCATGCAGACCGCGATCGAACGCGTCGAAGCAGCCATCGCCCGCAAAGAGCCCATCCTGCTCTACGGCGATTACGACGTCGACGGCACCACCGCCGTGGTTCTTCTGAAAACGGCGATCGAACTGCTCGGCGGCGAGGCGCGCTTTCACGTTCCGCACCGTCTGCGCGAGGGTTACGGCCTGCAATCTGCCGTCCTTGAAGCTGCATACGCCGATGGCGTACGTCTCGTCATCACCGTCGACACCGGCATGCGCGCTTTTGCTGAAGCGGAGACTGCGCAGCGCCTTGGGCTTGACCTCATCATCACCGATCATCACCTCGCGCGTGTCGATGAAGCGGTCCCCATCGCTCTCGCCATCCTCAATCCCAACCAGCATCGCTGCGCTTACCCGGAGAAATCGCTTTGCGGCGCGGCCATTGCGCTGAAGCTGGCGCAGGCACTGCTCGAACGCCACGATGCCGACATGGCACGGACCAGGTTGCTGCCCAGCTTTCTAAAAATGGCCGCCATCGCCACCATTGCCGATGCGGTTCCACTCCGCGGCGAGAACCGCGTCATTGCCGCATTGGGACTGCGCGAACTTCGACGCCCCGTTGGTGCAGGCTTGCGTGCGCTCTTCGCTGCGGCGCAGCTCGATCCGGCAACCAAACCGATCACAGGCTTCGATATCGCCTTTCGTCTTGCGCCACGTATCAACGCCGCGGGACGCATGGACGTAGCCTCTGAAATCATCGAACTCTTCTGCACCCGCGACGCCGCCCGGGCCAGCGAACTCGCCAACAAACTCGAACGCCTCAATCGCGAGCGCCGCGACACGGAAGCGCGCGCACTGGCTGCCATTGAGGCGCGTCTCGCCACGGACACTGAGCTTGCGTCCGCGCACCTCGTCGTTGTCGACGGCGACGGCTGGCATCGCGGCATCATCGGCATCCTCGCCTCGCGCGTCGTTGAGCGTACCGCCAGGCCCGCGCTCGTTATCAGCATTGAGGACGGTGTGGCGCATGGCTCCGGCCGTTCCGTCGATGGCTTCCAGTTGCTCGAAGCCATTGAAACCTGCGCCGATCTCTTCACGCGCTTCGGTGGCCACGCTTTCGCAGTCGGCTTTGCACTGCCCGTCGCGTCATTGCCCGAACTCAAGCGCCGCCTCGCCGCCTGTGCCGCGCAGCGACTTGCAGCGCGTGAGCCGGAACGCGTTTTAAGCATTCATGCCGAGCTGCCCCTGCACCAGGTCACCGCCGTTCTTGCGGGCTGGATGCGCAAGCTTGAACCCCTGGGGCACGGCAATCCTGAACCCATCTTTGTCGCCCGCAACGCCCGCGTGATTTCGACGCCGCGCATCATGAAAGAGCGCCACCTGCGCCTCGAACTTGCGCAGGACGAAGGCTCTGCCGCGATGCGCGCCATTGGCTGGGACATGGCCGCACGATCCGCGGAACTCGCGCTGGCGCAGGGCTCACGCGTCGATGTCGCATATCGCATTCGCGAAAATCTGCATCCCGATTTCGGCGGCATCGAAATCGAAATCGCTGGACTCAGACCCACCGGCGGCTAGTGCTCCGGCCAAATGAAGTCGAAGAATCTGCCCGGAAAATTCGGCCCTCAGTACATAAGGGTGCCCCATCCTTGCGCAGCAAGGGTGGGAAAGCAGGCATATCGCCTCCCCATTTTCATCTTCTTGGGTGGCGCAACGACATGAACGACTGCGTTGTTTTTGTTTGATTCCGCGTGCATCGGATGTCCTTGCCATCGCAGCGAAGGAAAGCCCACGGCATGCCGTGGGCTTTCAGGTTTCTTGCCGAAAAGGGCGCAGACGAGATTATCTGTGTGGTTCCTTCGGCGCCTTCTCTTCATGCTGCGGCCGCGACTGCTCATGCTGCGGAGCCGGACGCGATTCAGTGCGCGGCTGCTGAGAATTCCCGCGCGCCTGCGGTTGCTGGTTCTGCCGGGGCTGCGGCCGGTTCTGGTATTGCGGCTGGCGCGAGGGCTGGTTCTGGTACTGTGGCCTGCCGCTCTGCGCACTGCCGTGATTGTTGTTGAACCCCATGGGCCGTGCAGCCGCCGCGTTCTGCGGATGGCCGCCATTGTTCTTGGCATAGAAGCTGCGGTCAGAGCGTGCGGCCTGCATGTGCTGTTGCTGCACTGAGGTCGCCCCCATGTGCTGCTCGCGCATCGCGTTCCGCTCATCACCGGAAGGATCGTGACGGATGCCGCCCGGCCCGCCGCTGTAGGCTACGTGGCGATCGTTCACAATCGTGTTGCGCTCTACAACTGTGCGGTCAACGTAGATGCGGTCGCCGCCCCAGCGGGGTCCTGCACCCACATGCATCACAGCGGTGTTATAGGCGAATTCGTGACCGCGCCATGCGCCGCCCACAAAGCCGATGCCCATATAGCCGAATCCGTAGTTCACGCCGCCATAGTAGCCAACGTGGCGTCCCCAGTAGCCGGGATGGAATACGTAGATACCGCTGGACCAGCCCCAGTAGGGCGGCGTCCACAGCGCGCCTTCATACGGCGAAGGCACCCACGCACCGGGAACCCAAAAGTAGCCGTCGTCGCCGTACGCCCAGTAGCCCGGCGTCCACATCCACCCGGGTTGCGGGCATTCGGGCTGCACATAGACAGGAAGCACCGGCGGCGCGAAGCCGACACTGATTAAAACTCCCGCGAAAGAAGATGCGGGAACAAGAGAAAGCAGAAGCGCCAGAAGCATCCAGCGTGTTTTGCGAAGTAAATTCATGGGAACCCTCCTCGAAACTCTTTAACCCGCTTACAAGCAGCATCCATCTTGCGCCGCTCACGGGGAATGATGATCCAACACGGCGTACGGTAACCCATACCATTTGGCCCGATCGATCATTCTGAGGCGAAAAGGCAACAGAACACCTTTGCCGGCCTCATCGTCAAAGCCAGGTACGTCGGGTACACCTCTTGCCGCATATTCAGACTCCGCATGGGTAAACCCAGGGCGCCATGGAAAGTTGCACCCTGGCTGGGCACTTTAGTGATGGTTGCAAAAGTAGATAGCAGAGGGCATACAACTTAGGCGTGCGCCCCCTGTTCGAAACGAATCCAATTAGTTAGTAGCGGAAGCTGAGGCCAGTCCCAATGACCCTGTTTGCCTTCAGATCGATTGGCACCAGCACGTATGGCGGATAGGGTGCCGGCAGCCCCGTCAAAACGGCCGTGTCTCCGATCACTCCCGCAACATGACCGATTCCGATATCGAATGCGAAATGCGGATTGTCTTTCTGCGTGACGCGCACCGCGTAATCCATCGTCGTCGGAATATGCGCTCCGGTTCCCGGCGGAAACAGAATCGGCTTCAGGTTCACTACCTGCGGAGGCTCCTGCGTGAAACCGACCGCTGGCACTGCCGCAAGGTTGTGCGAGAGTGGAATCGGAATCCCCAGTCCGCCAAACAGCCGCCCGCCAAACCGTGTTGCCTGTCCGCCAAGCCCATAGATTGAAGCGTTGGTCATCTTCAAACCGAAGTTCAGCAGAAACGGGACCGGCGGATGCAGCCACGTTTTCGTCGCCGCGACATACACATCGCCATTGGTATACGACTTCAGCGGCCCGCCCAGTTCCTGATTCAGCGCTCCACTCACAAACTTGTCGCCGGTACGCACGATGAAGCCCGCGCCAATGCCCGGCGTCCATGGCCCAAACTGCCCATCCTTGATGCCCACGACCTTGGCGTTGAACAGATTCATCCCTGAATAGTTCCAAAGGCCGCTGAAATTCGGGTCATTGCCCTTGGTGTGAACGCTACGCGTATAACCAAACTCGAAGCGATTTGCGACCCCCTCTTCAATCGAAAAGGTGTGAACGTAGCCAATCACACTCGAAGCATTCACAAAGTGATAGCCAACCGCCGGATGCGACAACCTGTGATTTTCGTCGGAATAGACAACGTAAGCCGTCGGTGTAATGAAGCCGCCGGTCTGACCTTCCAGTGTCAGGTTCTGCGCGTTCATGCGCGTGGGGACAAACAGTGCAGCCGCGAGTGCTGCACCGGCGGCAAGTTTCTTCGTAGCAGAGAAAGTCAACATCCGGAACTCCAGTAGCGCCATCTGTTTTGCGCCGATTTCTTTCCGAACAAATCGAGCGAAGTGAGGAATTTCCGATGCACCGGTCGACCAGGAAGAATCGGGTACACCCCTGCCTCGATTTGTAAATTGAGTGTTTGTATCACAGCCACGACAGGGTCGTCATGGTTACGGCTCACATAAGTACATAGGTAGATAGTGCGAAATTCGCCGAAATCGTGTCAGCCTTCCGCCATGTAGCCCATCGCATTGTGAGTGATAGACTCACCCCATGCCGCGCGGACTGTTCATCACTCTCGAGGGCCTGGATGGCTCCGGCAAAACCACGCAAATCAAGCGCTTGGCGGCGTGGATGCAAAAACGCGGTCTCGACCCCGCACTCATCCGCCAACCGGGTGGAACCGCCACCGGCGACCGCATCCGTGCCCTTCTGCTGGACTCGGGCTCAACTCCTCTGGCCCCCATGACGGAAATGGCGCTGATGTTTGCCGACCGCGCCCAGGCCATCGCCGAAGTCATTGAGCCTGCTCTCGCCTCGGGTCGCGTCGTCGTCTGCGATCGCTTCACTGATTCCACTGAGGCTTACCAGGGCGGCGGCCGCCAGCTCGGCTCCGAACGCGTGCTCCACTTGCACCGCCTCATCTGCGGCAACCTTCAGCCCGACCTCACGCTCCTGCTTCTTCCCTCGCTCGAGGCAAGCCTGGCCCGCGCACGTAATCGCAACGAGCGCACCGCGGCTCAAACCGGTCAGGATGAAAACCGCTTCGAGCAGGAGCAGGGTGAATTCTTCAAACGCGTCTGGGAAAAGTACCACGAGATTGCGCGCCGCGATTCAAACCGGGTCGTGCTCATCCAAGGCAACCTCTCCATCGAGGAAGTACACGAGCAGATCGCCGAAGCGGTTTCAGAACGCCTGCTCCGCCAGTCGTCTGCGCGCTGATTCTCTCCGAATCCGGCATCCCCGCAACTGCGAAAACTACCCTTCGCGTTCTTTAATCCACCCGTCATATCCCAGCAACATACGGCTGCTACGAATTCTCAAGCGGCAGGTTGGCGCTCCGGGTCTAACTCGAGTTGGCTCGAATCGTCCTCCGACAACAGCGTGGCCGATTACAACTGGATCACTCCTGATGAATGCGAATGACTTATCCGACATGTTCGCCCCCGGCGTTATCCCGTCGCGGCCTTGATTGCTCTTCCTCCCCCGCAACACAACGGCGCAGAGTCTACCCACTCCGCGCCGTTGCTATTTGTCATGCAACGTCAACCCACTCGCTGCAAATCCGTCCCTGCAAACGGGCATAATTGCGAAAGAAGAATCCCCCGGGAACCAAACGCGCAACCCGCGCGTATGCATTCACACCCCAGGCCGCGGACCACGATCCTATCCGCAGCCTGATTCCAGGAGGTCAACCATGTCTTCGCGTATCCCTACTCTTCTTGCGCGTTCTGCCACTCTTTGCGTTGCGATGGGGCTCTCCATATTTTCTGCACCTTCCCTGCACGCCCAAGCCGCCGCTTCGGAACACACCGGCGGCATGGCCCACATGTCCGGCCACATGTACATGACGACGCTGCGCCCCAAACAGCCCGGCGACCAGGCCAAGGCCGACGCCATCGTCGTCGCAGCCAAAGCCGCCATGCAGCCCTATGAGGACTATCGCAAAGCGCTCGCCGATGGTTATCGCATCTTCCTGCCGAACGTGCCGCAGCCACTCTATCACTTCACGAAAGCAGCCAATGGCTTCGAGGCATGGAGCCACTTCGACCCGTTGAAGCCAACTTCTCTGCTCTACCGCAAAACCGCGGACGGCGGCTACAAGCTGATCGGCGTTATGTATACCGACCGCGTCAATGCCTCAGAAGACGAAATCAACAGCCGCATTCCGCTCAGCATCGCGCGCTGGCATCAACACGTAAATTTCTGCAAGGCGCCTGCGGGACAAAAAGCCGCCTACTTTGGTCCCCATGCCAAGTTCGGTCTGCTTGGATCAATTCACACGCAGGAAGCATGCGACGAGGCCGGCGGCGTTTTTCTTCCCCACGTCTTCGGCTGGATGGTCCACGTCTACCCCTATGAAACCGACCCGCGCAAAGTCTGGTCAGTGGACGATGACGACAACGGCCACGACAACATGGATCACTCCTCGATGCCGGGAATGAAGATGGATTAGCGAATCACGGCCCTGTGCTGGGTGCCCCATATCTCGAAGAGATGTGGGAGACCGCAGAAGCCAGCCCCGTCAGCGAACCGGCAGTCCGGATATATCGAGAGGTTTTGCCGCAAAATACCGCCGCTGCATCCAGAAGGCAACGTTCACCAGCCCGATCAATGCGGGGACCTCAATCAATGGCCCCACCACGCCCACAAACGCTTCGCCGGAGTTCAATCCGAACACCGCCACCGCCACCGCAATCGCCAACTCGAAATTATTCCCCGCCGCCGTAAACGAAAGCGTCGCCGACTGCGCATAGTTCGCCCCCAGCCGTTTCCCCATCCAGAAGCTAACGAGGAACATGATCAGAAAATAGATCACCAGCGGTATTGCAATGCGCACCACATCCAGCGGCAGGCGCACAATCAGGTCGCCCTTCAGCGAGAACATCACCAGAATCGTAAACAGCAGCGCCACCAGCGTCAGCGGACTGATGCGCGGAATAAAGCGCGTGCGATACCACTCCTCACCCTTCAGGCGAATCAACACAAACCGCGTCGCCATCCCGGATACGAACGGAATGCCGAGGTAGATACCCACACTCTTCGCAATTTGTGCAATGCTCACATCCACCACGCTGCCTTGCAATCCGAACCACTTCGGCAACACCGTAATAAAAACCCACGCATAGAAGCTGTAGAAAAGCACCTGAAATACGCTGTTGATCGCCACCAGCCCCGCGGCGTAATCCGTGTCGCCATTTGCAAGTTCATTCCACACCAGCACCATCGCGATGCAGCGCGCAATGCCGATCAGGATCAGGCCGCGCATATAGGCCGGCTCTCCACGAAGAAACAGAACAGCAAGGCCAAACATCAGCACCGGGCCAATCACCCAGTTCTGCACCAGCGATAGCCCCAGCACGCGCTTGCGCCGAAACACCTCGCCCAGTTTTTCATAGCGCACCTTCGCGAGCGGCGGAAACATCATGATGATCAAGCCGATCGCAATCGGAATATTCGTTGTCCCACTTTGAAAGCGGTTCACAAAAGCGGCAGAGCCCGGCACAAAATGTCCCAGGCTGACTCCGACAGCCATCGCCAAAAAAATCCATAACGTCAGAAAGCGGTCGAGAAACGAAAGCTTCTTGCGTTCGAGCGGAGCGCAAATCTGCCCCTGCGTATAAGGTGTGCTCGCCATCTTCACCCAACCTCGATTGCAGTTGCACAAGCCGCCGCCGCCGGACGTGGTGCGCTCTGCAGCGTTACGAATCTTGCCGGGCTGCAGCAGGCCTTTGACAATCGCGCCCGATCCGCCTGCATCGCGCGATCTTCACCGAGCCACGTCAGCGTCTGCCGCAGCACCTGCGCGGCGCCTGCATTCGGCGGCGTGACGATGCGATAGTGCATCCACTTCCCTTCGCGCCGGGCCTGCACGATTCCCGCATTGCGCAGGTAAGCAAGATGTCGCGAAATCTTCGGCTGCCCCTGCCCCAGGATCTCCACAAAATAGCAGACACAGATTTCCTGGTCGCCCATCAGGTTCAAAAGGCGCAGCCGCGTGTTATCGCCCAGCGCCTGAAAGAACCGTTCCATGTTGAACTGCGAAGTTCTCGCCGCCATGTTTTATATATACGCCTTGACGAATATATTCACAAGGCATATATTCGCTTACGTGAATATGTTTTCCTAAGGAGTACATCACATGCCGGAACAGATCCTGGAGTCGGTGAAATCAAAGTACGCAGCTGTCGCGGAAAGCTCTCTCTCCAGCGACCATGCAGGCGTGAAAGCCGTGGCCGAGGCTTTCGGCTATACCGCTGAAGAGCTTACATCGATTCCCGCGGAAGCCAACATGGGCCTCTCATGCGGCAATCCCACTGCCACCGCGCACATCAGGCCCGGCGAAGTGGTGGTCGATCTCGGCTCCGGCGGCGGCCTTGACGTCTTTCTCGCGTCGAAGCAGGTCGGCCCGCAAGGACGCGCCATCGGAATCGATATGACCCCGGCCATGATCGAGCGCGCCCGCGCCAACGCCGCAGCCGGTGGCTACACCAATGTCGACTTTCATCTCTCCACGATTGACAAGATTCCACTGCCCGATGCATCGGTCGATTGCGTGATCTCCAACTGCGTTCTCAATCTAGCGCCAGATAAGCCTGCCGTATTCCGCGAAATTGTACGCGTCCTCAAACCAGGCGGTCGTCTCGCGGTGAGCGACATCGCCTTGAAGCACGAATTGCCCGAGGCAATCGCCAAGAGCGTTGCGGCCTATGTCGGCTGCATTGCCGGAGCCATTCGCATCGACGACTATCGCTCTGAACTGCTGGCAGCCGGCTTTGAACACGTAGAGATCGTCGACAGCGCGAGCGACTTGAACGCCTATGCCAAGATCGAGAACCAGTCGGGCTGCTGCTCCCCCGCGATGGACAAGACAGACGCAACCAATCCGCTCCAAGTGGTCGAGACCTCGTGCTGCTCCCCGGCTCCTGCCGCCGACACCAAACTGCACGATGATTTGAAAACTCTTCTCGCAGACTACGATGTCAACGCAGCCGCCGCCAGTGTCAAGGTCTACGCCATCAAGCCCGGTGCAGCACCCGCAAAATCCTGCTGCGGCCCAAGCTGCTGCTCCTGAGAGAGCCGGCAAAAACTCAGCAACATTCAACCCTCAGAGAGGACGCTGAACATGGCCCGCTACAACGTGCTGTTTCTCTGCACCGGCAACTCTGCCCGCTCCATCATGGCCGAAGCGATCATGCGCCACAAAGGTTTTCCTAACTTCAGTTCGTACAGTGCGGGTAGTCACCCTTCGGGGGCCGTGCGGCCAGAGGCGATTCGCCAGATTGAGAGAGCGGGATTGAAAACCGAGAATCTGCGCAGCAAGTCCTGGGATGAGTTCTCTGGACCCGACGCACCGCCGCTTCACTTCGTCTTCACCGTCTGTGACAACGCAGCGAAAGAGGTTTGCCCATTCTGGCCGGGCCAGCCCATGACGGCGCATTGGGGAGTGCCCGATCCAGCCGCTGTGAAAGGCACACCGGAAGAGATCGATCGAGCTTTTTCAAATGCCTTCTCCGTGCTCGATCGCCGCATCAGTCTCTTCCTGTGCCTTCCGATCGCTACGCTCGACACCTTCGCGCTGCAACAGAAACTCGACGACATTGGCAAGCAGTAGACAACACCTGGAGAACCATGTTCAAAGTGATCTTCGCCTGTGTGCACAACGCCGGCCGCTCCCAGATGGCGGCCGCGTGCTTTAATCAGCTCGCCAACCACGACAAAGCCGGTGCCATCTCCGCCGGTACCGAACCGGGCCCGCGTGTCCACCCCGAGGTGCTCGCCGTGATGCACGAAATCGGGATTGACCTCAGCGGCGCGAAGCCGCAGAAGTTGACCGAAGAACTCGCGCGCGATGCGCAACTGCTGATCACCATGGGCTGCGGCGACAAGTGCCCCTTCGTTCCCGGCCTTCGACGGGACGACTGGCCGCTCCGCGATCCGAAGGGCCAGCCCATCGAACAAGTCCGCATTATCCGCGATGAGATTCGCGCGAGGGTGCAGGCCTTGCTCGCGCAGGAAAGCCTCGCTGCAGTCTTCGGCTGAGACACGCGTCTCCCGCCCTGCTCATAACCCACATGACGATCAAGCCCCACCGGCGTCCAACAACGAGCTAGTATGAAGCGAATTGTTCTGTTTGTTCTTCTCTTCGCGTGTTCGACGTTGACCGCGATTGCCCAGCCCGGCGCGTTGCGCGAAGGTCCTCTGATCAGCCTCTATCTGCCACACGGCTTCCCGTCCGAAAAGGTCGAAGTCCAGTACTTCCTGACCGGTCCGTTTGGAGGTGATGGAGCTTATGTTCAGCCGCAACCCGATCGCCAGACCATCGACTTCATCGCAGCCGTCGACGGCAAGGCAGCCGGCGAAATCAAAATCATCGCATTCCTTCCCGGCTGCGAAATCGTCAAACTCGACATCGTTCCAGCAGGCACTGCCATGTGGCGGCAACTGGAATGCAAGCCGCTTAAATCAATCACACTTCACGGTCAGATACTCCCCGCTTCCTTCGCGCAAGGCAAGAGAGCCAAAGTTGAGGTAAGCTACCACGCCTACTGGGCAAATCGATTCTTCGGAATTATGGATGGCATGGTGCCTACGACGTTGCTCACCGCCATCGAGCCTGCAGAAGACGGCACATTCAGCGTCGATGTACCAGATTTTCAGTCGCAGGCGAACCTCGGTCAAGGCGGCTATGCGTTTCTCCTTCGCGAAGATGCGACAGGAAACATCCTGGCATTTCTCAAGCCAGACAACGCGCCGTCCATCTCAACCGACTTGACGGTGAAGGAATTCTACCCATCTCTCATCGGCTTCATTGTCGATCCGCTGAACTAACGACCAATCCAAGCGGTACATCCACCCCGGGGATGAAGACCGGGCGAGTAAGAGGCTGCGAGTCGCTTACCCCCACGCCCCCAGCATCTTCCGCACCAGCACAAGCTGTCCAACGTGATATGCGTTGTGATCCGCCGTCAGCAGCGCCTCGCGCAAAATCGTCTGCCCATCTCCATGCGGAATCTTTGCGAACAAATCCGTCTTCGGGTCCTCGACCAGTGCGCACATCGCCTTCAGATCGCGTTTGAACCCACGTACGCTCTTGTCCCACGCCTTGTCGTCTACCGGAGCCTTCTCTTTCGGCCAGTAGTCATCCGGCCATTTCAGTGCCCTATATTTCGCATTGCGCGAAAAATCGAGGATGTCCCACTGGGCAAGCCGCAGATGCTCCAGCAATTGCCACGGCGAGTGCTCCGCGCCCTTCGGCACTCTTCCCCGTAACTCCACCGGCAGGTTCTTCACGGCCTGCTCGAACGTGGCGTGAGCATGCCCTTCCTTTAGCAGATTCAAAACATGTTCGCGCAACGCCGTTTCACTCTTGTTCGCCATCAAACCCCTCCGCATGAACGGATTCCGCGATCGGCAGTAAAGATTCGGGAAATGCTCTGCGGACCCGGCGAGATCCCGCTCAGCGTCCGTTTCGGGAATCTTGGTATACTCTCCCCACTCGCATGAAGGCTTTTCGTCAGCAACGGGCCTGGTACTGGATCGCGATCGCAGCCATTGTGATCGCCATCGTGGCGCTTCTCGTGCCCCACGGCCACGCCACAGACGCTCCGGCATGGATGGCGCTTCTACCCGCCTTCTTTGTCGGCCTTCTGGTCCCCTTCAGCCTGCTGCCGCTGCTCCCGGTTCTCTCCCTTGGCCACACGCCCGAAGCTCCATCGCTGGCTCCTTCGTTCCAGCGCCCTCCGCCCTTCCGACTCGCTTAGATCCTCCCAATTGATCTCGGCATGACGCGGTTCATACCGCTGCCTTCGCCGTGATTCATCGATAGCGCGATTCTGCCCCCACTTCGGAAGGCACTCGTATGGATGCTGTGTACAGTGCAGTTGCTGCACTTGCGATGGCTTCGCCGTTCCTGGCGATTCTGCTGATCCTGGCGTACTACTATCTGTTTCGCGTGAAATGGGGTCGCAAACGAAAGACGGGAAGACGACGGCGGAGGTTTCCCCCATCCTCTGAAGGACTTGGCACGGTGCTTCTGGGCTTGACGCTGATTTATCGGCCGCGCATTCTGCATGCCGTCGAAGCCCAGCACCGCCAGGTTGAGGACGCGGACGAAGACGACAACGGAGATCCAGATTCACCAGAGAAGCACCTGATGCGCCAGTTGCGCCGGATCCGACGCGGTGAGGAAGTCGACGTCATTTCTATTCGCCTCCATTAAGCCATGCAACGCCAAATGCCCCCACTCCGCCGCTCACACCGCCAAAACAGCATTTGTGGGAGAATATGATAGAGATGAACCAGACGCCTCGGATTCGCAACAGAAGTACCTGGATGTGGGTGGCAATTGCCGCCGTCGCATTCACGTCGGTTGCGCACGCTGAGACGGGCCTGCAAGGCGCCAGATCCTACACCCATCCGGTACTTGAATTCCTGGCCCGAAGTCAGAGTCAGAACCCCGCCGCATTTTCCGGCGTTCTGCGATTTGGACATCCCGGTTCCCGGCGTCACGCCAATGCAATGTTGCGCAACGTCGGCCCCGGGACATGGGTCGCGATGCTTCCCGTGTTCTTCGTCGGGTTGGTGTCGCCCCTCTCGCTCGCTTCTGCAGCGTCCATCCGATCCCTGGGCCGCGCGCCCGCAGTGCCTTTGCTTCCCGCGCTCTACCAGCGCCCTCCTCCCAGCCTCGCCTGATCTTTCGCTCCAGTGCAGCGATAGCCGCATCTCTTCTTGAATAGAGGACTCCTCTAATCGCTGCAATTTCACGACATTTATACTGGAAGATCGGAGATTCCTGTGTTTTTCGATAAGGCACTCACAAAAATATTCGGCACCGCCAACGAGCGGGTCATCAAGAAATTGCTCCCCATTGTCACCCAGATCGGCGCCTTTGAGCCCGAGACAGAAAAACTTTCCGATGAACAGCTTCGGGCCAAAACGGCCGATTTCCGCGCCCGCATCGCCGCCCGCGTTCAAAGCATCACCGACCCCGACGATCTCTATAAGGCTGAGCGTGAGGCCCTCGACGAAATCCTGCCCGAAGCCTTCGCCGTCGTCCGCGAGGCCGGCTGGCGCGCCGTAAAAATGCGCCACTTCGATGTGCAGCTTATCGGCGGCATGGTTCTCCACCAGGGCAAGATCAGCGAAATGAAGACCGGCGAAGGCAAAACCCTCGTCGCCACCCTCGCCTGCTATCTCAATGCACTCGCCGGCCACGGCGTCCATGTGGTCACCGTTAACGACTACCTCGCCAAGCGCGACGCCGAGTGGATGGGCAAGATCTACGAGTTCCTCGGCCTCACCGTCGGCGTCATCGTCCACGACCTCTCCGACGACGAGCGCCGCGCCGCCTATGGCGCCGACATCACCTATGGCACCAATAACGAATTCGGCTTCGACTACTTGCGCGACAACATGAAGTTCGAAATTAAGGATTGCGTGCAGCGCGGCCACTACTACGCCATCGTCGACGAAGTCGACTCCATCCTCATCGACGAAGCCCGCACGCCGCTCATCATCTCCGGCCCCACTGACCAGACCACCGACAAATATGCGCGCGCCCGCAAGATCATTCCCGCCCTCGAACTCGGCGAGGAAGTCGACAGCCTTGAAGGCAAGACATTCTCGGGCGACTACGTTGTCGACGAAAAGCATCGCACCATCGGTGTCACGGACGAAGGCTGGGTCACCATCGAAAAAGAGCTGGGCATCGACAACATCGCCAGCGCCGAGAACTGGGAACTCAAGCACTACGTCGAAACCGCCATCAAGGCCCACGCCCTCTACAAGCGCGACGTCGACTACGTGGTCAAGGATGGCGAAGTCATCATCGTCGACACCTTCACCGGCCGCCTCATGCCCGGTCGCCGCTGGTCCGACGGACTGCACCAGTCCATCGAAGCCAAGGAAGGCGTCAGCATCCGCAAGGAAGACCAGACCCTCGCCACCATCACCTTCCAGAACTACTTCCGCCTCTACAAAAAGCTCAGCGGCATGACCGGCACGGCCGAAACCGAAGCCGCCGAATTCGAGAAGATCTACAAGCTCGAAATCGTCGTCATCCCCACCAACAAGCCGCTCCTCCGCATTGAAAACCCCGACGTCGTCTTCCGCACCGAGAAGGAAAAATTCAAGGCCGCCGCCGAAGACATCGGCCGCCTCAACGAGGAGCAGCAGCCCGTCCTGGTCGGCACCGTGTCGATCGAAAAGTCCGAGCGCCTCTCCGCCATCCTGCAGCGCAAGGGCATACGCCACGTCGTGCTCAACGCCAAGCAGCACGAACGCGAGGCCGAATATGTCGCACAGGCCGGCCGCCTCGGCATGGTCACCATCGCCACCAACATGGCCGGCCGCGGTACCGACATTCTGCTCGGCGGCAATCCCGAATTTATGGCTCGCCAGGAGTTGGTCAAAAAAGGCCAAGCCCGCGCGATAAGCGTCGCCGAGGGTGCGATCAGTCCCATGGCCCCCGCCGGTTTTCAGCGCTTCTACTACCAGGGTCAGGAATTCGAAGTTTCCGATTCTGACTGGTCCGCCACCTTCGCCGTCCACAACGAAGCCGCCCAGCAAGAGCATGAACAAGTCATCGCCAAAGGCGGCCTCTTCATCCTCGGCACCGAACGTCACGAGTCACGCCGCATCGACAACCAGCTGCGTGGCCGCGCCGGCCGCCAGGGCGATCCCGGAGCATCGCGCTTCTATCTCTCGCTTGAAGATGACCTCATGCGCATCTTTGCCCGCGGATTTGCCAACACCATGATGCAGAAGATCATGGAAGAAGACGTCGCAATCGAATCGAAAATGATTACGCGTCAAATCGAAAACGCGCAGAAGGGCGTTGAATCGCAGAACTTCGAGTCGCGCAAACACCTGCTCGAATACGACGACGTCATGAACAAGCAGCGCGAAGCCGTCTACGGCCTGCGCCGCCAGTTGCTCGAAGGCGTCGAACAGCGCGAACTCATTCTCGAGGATTATGTCGGCGGAATCCTCAGCGGAATCCTCGACGAATGCGCGCCTGAAGACAAACATCCCGATCAATGGAACTTCAAGGAAATCGAAGAAAAGCTGATCAACCAGTTCGGCTTCAGCATGGCGGCCGCCGGCATCAAGCCGCAGGAACTGGCGCGCCACGAACTCGGCGACGCAATCTTTGAAAAGCTGAAGCAGCAATACGAACAGAAGGAGCACATCCTTACCGCCCCGCAGATGCGCTATCACGAACGCATGGTCATGCTCAGCGTGATCGACGGCCTCTGGAAAGACCACCTGCTCTCGATGGATCACTTGAAAGAAGGCATCGGCCTTCGCGGCTACGCGCAGCAGGATCCGCTCGTCGCCTACAAAAAGGAATCCTTCGACATGTTCGAAGCCATGATGGCGAAGTTCCAGGAAGATACCGTCCGCTTCCTCTTCCGCATGCAGATCCTCGGCCCCGACGGCCGCCCCATTGAAATGGCGCCGCCCGAACCGCGCAGAGCCGTACCGCCCGCTCCGCCTGTCGCCAGTGCAGACCAGCTTTCGCTCAACGGCAGCCGTCAGCCCAGCCTCCTCGATGGTGCGCAGCCTCCACGCGAAATTTCGATCCCGACGCGTGCCCCTTCCACAACGATCGATCAGTTGGAGAAGGAGTTCCACCGCAAAAAGCAGCGCGAACTCGAAGCCGCCACGCGCGCCGGTGGCGGCGAAAACGGCAGCCAGCCCACGCAGCGCCGTACCGGCGAAAAGGTAGGCCGCAACGACCCCTGCCCCTGCGGCTCAGGCAAGAAATACAAAAAGTGCCACGGCGTCGAAGCCTAGCAATGATTGGCAGGATCGCGCCGCCCACGCTCTGTCATCCTGACGCGAAGCGAAAGGATCTGCCCTGAAAATTAAGATATCCGCACAGAAAGTGGGTGCCCCATGTCTCGATTTTGAGACGTGGGAGAGCACGATCTCTCCTGATTTTCATCGTCTTGGATGGCACGAGGCGCCATGTATGACTGCGGTTGCCCTTCGTTCATTCCGCACCGACGCCACTCTATCCGAGAAGACCAGTTTTGTATCAGGGCCCGACTCGGGGCATGCTGTAATTTACCTGGGTCGGTTTCTCGATGTGATCAATGACGAGAACCTCCACCTGATCTGTGCCGGGGACCAACTTCAGTCCGAGCTGTTCTTCGAGAGCCGTGGAAATCGAAGGGGCGCCGCCTGCCAAGCCGCTCTGGCTGTCCGAAGTCCATTTGAGATCGTAATTGAATGTCTTCGTCCCCAGTCCCGTTTTGTCGATAACGACACCGCCCGTGGGTCCCGCGAGCTTGCTGGCGAGGTCCCTCATTGTGCCGTTGATGGTCCAATTTCGAGGCGTAAAGAAAGATGCCCCTGAGCGGGCTTCGAGCACCTTCTCCCTCAACTTCGGTCCTCCATGAGCGACGACCAGCTCGTAGACAGGCATTTCGCGGGTTTCGAGGTGCGCTTTGAGCTGATACCGGTCGGCAAGAACCGCTTGCATCATCAACCGCTGTTGTCTCAACTGCTCGTCAATGGGAAGCGTCTTGAACGCCTCCAACTTTTCTCGATCCATCGTGGCCTCCAGAAAGTACCGGTCGGTCCCGCCCCACTCTGGGAGGCCAATTACCTGGTGCATGCCAAGACCGTATGCGTTGGCGATCAGGTTCAACGACGACACGTTAGAAAACGTCCACCAGTTGGGGATGCCCCACCACAGGAAACCGTCGCCATTATCGGCGGTGGTATCGGGATAGAACATGACCTTGTCAAAGGCCACGAGCGTCGGCGCGCCACCCTGAGTCATAGGGGCATTTGAGGGCTGCTGACAATTGGAGGAGGCACCAGCCGTAAGTAGGCAGGTGACGGCGCACAGGGTGCCGATGTAGGCCAATCGGTTGGAACGGGTAAACATGCGCATTCGGCTCACACACCTTTCATGAGTGAATGGAAAACATAATCAATTTGGTCAACTGGGAGCGGCGCAGATAGCACAACTTTGGCTCGCGCTCCTATATCCTCTGAATCGAAAAGATAGACGCGACAATTGTATCGAACGTTCGACCCGAGATTATTCTTCGGACCGTACAGTGGCTGATACTTTCGCCTCTCAAATTTTCGCGCCCGAAAAAGAAGCACTCCATCAAAATACGTTCCTCCTATCTTCCTGAACCCTCGAATTGATTTAGCATGGCCGCAAATGGAGAACAGCACTTGACGATTGACCTTCACGGATACCACCCTTCTGCAATCGTCTGGAACGGCGTGCTTAATAAAATCGTCCAGCAATCGTGGGAAATGGGAGAACCTTACCTGTACCTCATCCATGGGCATGGACGCAATCGAGGCATATCCCCTGGCTTCGTCAACACCAACACCGGCTACTTTGGATTGCAGATTCGCCACGCACTGCGCCATGACAAAACCCTCCGCACGTGGATTCATCACACCACTCTGAACTGTGAGGACATGGGTGTCACCTGGGTGCGGCTCAAACGCAATCCAACTCCCTCCCGCGCTGGGCTTGACCCAGATTTGATCCCCGGTGCTGTCGTGACGAGCGATCGCAATTAGCGGTTGTGTTCTGGACTGCGCGGCAACCAACGTCGGGACAATACCGGTTGCCACGAAGAATCGGTACCGCGCGCACACCGCCGCGCAATGCACGCAAAGTCAAGACCCAATTGCAAAGATATTTTCTATCTCTCTTTTTTCCAATAACTTCCCGCCGAACCCATTTTGCAGATAATTTCCCCTCTTCGGCGCACAATGGAAATCAGCATAGGGAAAGGCTCTGCCGCAGTAACCGCGGTGAACGTCGAACCACTGTTCACTGTCCACTGTTCACTAAGTCCTTTGCCGGCAAATCTCTACACCCAAGTTCCTTCTTATCAGTTTCCTGGCCGCCTGCCTGCCGCAAAACTGCTGAAACACGATCTTTAACCACAGAGTGTGGGGGTACACCCCCAGGAGCCTGCCCATGTTCATCGAATGCCGACACATCATGCCCACCGGACGCAAGTGCCGCGCAGCCGCACTTCGCGGCAAGCCTTTCTGCTACTACCACGTCAAGCTTCACTTCCGTAAGACAGTCACACGTAGACCTGGGAAGCTCACCGAACCCTCGATCGAAGGTGTCCCCGCCCTCAAGGCAGCCGTGGCCAAGGCTCTCACGGCTCTATGTTCGCCCTTCACCGATACGCGCCGCGCAGGCCTGCTTCTCTACGGCCTTCATCTCGCCGCCGACCTCTCCAAGCGCACCTCCGATTCCACCTCTCGCCGCACAATCGAATCTGAGTCAGGACCGGGGCTCCGCCGCAGCAACGATGTCTAAAAACGAGCGCTTTGATCAGCGTTTCACCGTTTCACTGATTCACTTTTTCACTTAGCGAGCGACCTGCACGGCGTCGAACGTCAGATCGTTGGCATCGGAATGATGTTCCGCACGCCACTGTTCGAATAGCCGGCCGTAACTGAGCGTCAAGTATGCCGAACGCTCCACGCCGATCCGTGCTGCCGTCCGATCGATCCACTCCGGCGAACCCTCCAGTTCTGCGAAGTCGCCGATCGGTGTCTCGTCGATCACGCAATGGCCTTCCCCATCGGTCCACTCGCTGCGCCACTTTTCATAGCGGAAGGCTTCTACCAGCCCCAGGGACTTGAAGATCTGCGCCAGCACATCGCCGTCGGCAACTTCGGTCTCCGTCTCCACGCGATGCTTGTGCGCATCTTCGCCCGGCCCCACATCGGGCAGCCGCTTATGCGTCACCGTCCACCTGCCCGCATAGCTGCGGATGCGCAGAATCTCGGTCCGTGCTCGCATCGAGCGGTAAGGCGTGTCGTAAAGAACATTGCTCTCAAACGTCCGCGGCGTCTGCTCGCGAAATCCCGCCTGGCGCAGCCGCTCTGCCAGTTCGCCTACATTCGCAACCCGGAATTTGATCTCAGTCTCGATAGACATAGTAACCAGCGAGTATACGCAGATAGCGCCAACGGCTTCAAACGGCGACAATAAGTACGTGAAGACTCTGCGCCTTTCGGTTAACCCGGCCCACATCGAAACGGACGAGGCGCAAGCCGCCATCGCTCAGGCTGCGGAGATTCTTCGCTCCGGGAGGACTGGTTGCGCTTCCTACCGAGACCGTCTACGGGCTCGGCGCCAATGCGCTCGACCCCGCCGCCGTCGCGCGCATCTTCGCAGCCAAACAACGCCCTTCATGGGACCCTGTCATCGTGCACGTCGCCGGGCCGGTCTTGAACAACCCGATGCTCGAGCCGCTGCTCGCGAAGTGTCCGCCTGTCGTCTACGGATTGATGGAAGCCTTCTGGCCCGGCCCATTGACGCTGCTTCTTCCACGCTCCGCCGCCGTGCCCGACATCGTCACTGCTGGCCGCCCGCTCGTCGGTATCCGTATGCCCGCGCATCCGGTTGCGCTTGAAGTGATCCGCCAGGCAGGAGTGCCCCTCGCTGCTCCCAGCGCGAATGTCTTCAGCCACATCAGCCCCACCACCGCCGCGCACGTACTCGACGATCTCGACGGCAAAATCGACGCGATCATCGACGCCGGGCCGACCCGCCACGGCGTCGAATCCACCGTCCTCGATCCAACTCAAAGCCCCATGATGATCTACCGCCCCGGCGCCGTCACCGCCGAACAAATCCGCGAGCTAGCGGGCCCGGTGGCGTATTTCGAAGAACGAATGCTGTCCCCGAATGCTGCCCCCGAAGCGCTTCCCTCACCCGGCGTGGGTCTCCGCCACTACGCCCCGCGCGCACGCCTGATCCTCGTCGAGGGCACGCTCGACGAACTCCCCGCACGCCTGGCCGACGCAGCTCGCAAACATGCGAAAGATCGCCTGGGAGTGATGCTTCCCGCCGAGCTGGCAGGCACCAGATTCGATCCACCTCTTCGGCAGGCTGCCGAGTTTGCCTGGGGGCATTGGAGCGCGCCCGAAGAACTAGCCGAAAGACTCTACGCCGGCCTCCGCGCGCTTGACGCCGAAGGCTGCACCGTAATTCTTTGTCCGGTACCAGACACATTGGGAGTGGGAGAAGCTATTCGCGATCGCCTCAGCAAAGCTGCACGCTCAACAAAGGCCTAGAAACGGATCTATTGCCCTGCCTCGCCAAGCTTGTACATGTACTTGATCGCGGATTTATAGATCAGCGTCTTCGCGCGCCCGCGAATCTTCAGCACTCCGCGGTCGTACCATTCGATCTGGCCTTCAAGTTTCTCGCCGTCCTCCAGCACAATCACCATCGGCGTCTGTGACTGGATTTGCTTCTGCAGGTAGAAAAGCTCAGCCTGGATATGAGCAGAGTCTTCCTTTATCTCATAATTCGTAAAACGGAACGACGGTGCGGAAAGGGAAACGTGCTTCTTGCGCTGCGTATATAGGGCGCCATCGCGACGCTGGCCGTCCAGGCCCGGAGAAATTGTTTGTGTATTCATAAAATTAGATCCTCCATCGCCACGAACTCCTGTTTGAACAGATGCAAAACGCCCGCTTCACTTTGCTTGACTGGGAAAAGGAAGGATCCCGCTCCCGGATATGCTGGCATAGAGCCTTTGGGCAGACCCTAAACCAACGGCACAGCCGGGTATCAGACTCTCGATTGGTCTTTGCCGATGAAAGTGTTCTGATTCTAACCCAAAAGATGCTTCGGGCATCTTCGAGGTTGCATACTTTCGTCGAGACCGCTGTGGAACGCGACCGCTATCGTTCCTGCAGGCTTACCGCCATGGCATCCAACGAGAGCGAGCGCAGTAGATTGCGCCGCATCCCCTGCTCCACCTGCACGACTGCCCACGAAGTGGCCCCGATCCAATCCACCGTGAGGCCCTGTGCCATGCGCTCCAACTCCCCGGCGATGTCAAGATTGCGAATTAGCGCCGGAGTTCCCGCCACCATCAACAGCAAGTCCTCGAGCAAGCTCCCAAGCGTCCGCAACAGGTTGATCGTCTTCTGCTGCCCGTCCGCACCGCCGCGATAGGTTTCAGTAGTGCGAAACAGGATGGAATAATCCGGCTCCTTAAGCGCCGTCCGCAACACCAGCAAAGCATCCTGCCGGCTCGTCAGATAGGTTTCAAGATCCAGCGTCAGCGCCCGCCCCACTGCACCCTCTGCCAGCCGCGCAGCAAGCGCTCGCTGCTGGGGCTTCAACTCAGGCCGGCGCTCGGCCAGCAATGCCTCAATGTCCGCCGCAGGCAGCGCACCCAGCCTGTAGAGAAGGGCTCGCGAGCGAATCGTCGGCAGCAACTCGTGCGGATTTTCAGTGAGCAGAATGAGCGACGTGCGCTCCGGCGGCTCCTCCAGCACTTTCAGCAGGCTGTTGGCGGCTTCCTTCATAAACGCCGAAGTCGTGAAAATGGTAAAGGCCCGATGCGCGTTTGCCGGCGGCCGATAGTAAGCTGCGTGGATCACTGCCCGGACCTGTCCCAGCTTGATCAGGAGCTGCGGCGGATCGGGCGGAACGATCAGCACGTCGGGGTGCGTCTGGATCAGGATGCGCGTCTCGCGCTTGTCCACGTCGCGCATCTCTTCGCGCGCTGCGACGGCCTCTGCAACCCGCTCCTCGAGGTTCGCCGACTCCGCAATTCGCAGACAGTTTGCGCAATGTCCGCAGAAGTCCGGCAGGCCATCGCTCTCGGTCGGCTCCAGGCAGTTCACGGCCTGCGCTAGCATCAGCGCAAGCGTGTACTTGCCCGCACCCTTCGGCCCGGCAAGAATCAGCGCCTGCGGAAAATGCCCGCTGCGCAAACCCTCCCGCAGATGCCGGACGGTCGCCGCGTTGCCATGAAAGCTTTGGAAACCCACCCTTCGAGTCTACGGCATCGTCATCTGAAGAATCAGCCAGCCTGTGAATCCGAAAAAGATAAACACAAGTTGCGAAAATACTCCGCCGTTTTGAAGGGCACGGCTTCACAGGTTGCGGAGAAACTCTCGCGACATCTTGTAACAAGGGCACGACTCGGGGAACCCATTTATGGGTCGCGGGCCGTAATCGCATCGCACAAGCAATATGTGGCTTACAGCCCCTGTTTCACTCCGCATTCACGCTTCGGCGTGGTCGTCGAGCTTTTTCCGCAGCCTGAAAGATGGTCACTCAGTCCCGCATCGCGATCCGCATTCGGATCCCGTTCTTCTGCCGCAGCGTAATCTTGGGCTGCAATTCGATCTTCTGCCCGGGGACAAGTTCGATGCGCCACCGTTGCGCAATCGTCGCCACTGCCAGCACGGCCTCCATCCATGCGAATGACTCGCCGATACACCGCCGCCCGCCTCCGCCGAAGGGAAAATAGGCGAACCGCGGCCGTCCAGACTTGGCTGCCGCGGCAAATCGCTCCGGACGAAATCGCTCCGGCTCGGGAAACCACCTGGGATCCCGGTGCACAATGTACTGGCTGAAGAACACCATTGTTCCCTTGCGCAGCCGGTACGGTCCGATCGAAACGTCCTCAAGCACTTCTCTGCCCATGGCCCACGCCGGGGGATACAGCCGCATCGACTCCGACAGCACCATCCCCAGGTACTCAAGCCGCGGAATGTCTTCGAGCGTCGGCAACCGCCCGCCAAGCACAGCGTCGAGTTCGGTATGCAGCCGCGCCTCCGCCTCCGGGTTCTGCCCCAGCAGCATCCACGTCCACGCCAGCGCATTGGCCACCGTTTCAAACCCCGCAAGGAACAGAGTCAGAACTTGGTCGCGGATCTGTTGCGCATCCAGTTTGAGTCCGTCGCCTCCGGCCTGGTCGTCGCGCGCAGTCAAAAGCATCGAAAGCAGGTCCGCATGGCGATCCAGATTTACCTCCGATTGGCGCGCCCGGATCATGCCGTCGACCACTTCGTCCAGCCGCTTCTTTGCCGCGCGAAACCGGCGCATTTGCGGCAGCGGCGAATTCAGAAAGAGCTCGGCCCGCGGCATCCCGACCAGAAAATTGTAGAGATCCATAACCACGTTCATCTGGTCGTTGATTTCGTGAATCTCGGGCGTCACTTCGGTATCGAAGAGAGTGCGAGCTGTGATCTGCAATGCGAGCTGCATCATTTCGGTCGCGATATTCAGTTCTGCTCCGGGGTGCCATTGCCCTCGAAACGTGTCGGCGATTTCCACGATCTGCGCGGAGTAGCGCTCGATGCGGCGCCGGTGAAACGCGGGTGCGGCGATGCGGCGTCCCCGGTTGTGTGTCTCTCCGTCCGACGTAATCATCCCCTCGCCGAGGAGAATCTTCATCCGCTTTTGCGTCCGGTCCTTGCCGAAGAAGGCAGCCTTATCGATGAGGACTTCGGCGATGTCGGCCGGGTCGTTCAAAAGGACAACGTCATGCAGCAGGATCCGGTAGTGCGCGGCGCGGCCATAACGCTGGAGATGTTCAAACAGGAGAATGGGGTTCGCCGGATCAAAGAAGCGATGAAACCGGTAGAAAGGCAGGTTGAAACGCAAGCCCGGAGGCCACGAATACTCTCCCCGCCGAACGACCCGCGAAAGGTCGGGTCCGGTCGAAGATGCCGTGATGGTCGGAGTTACACCCACGGTTCGAGTCTACGGTAGGCGCCAATGCCGTCATCTCGTTTTCCGAGTCGGAGTCGCAGCCTGCTTCGGTGCCCTCAAACAAGAAATCCAGGCGAAACACCCGAATCCGCAACCCGTACAATGGACTCTGGAACTGAGTACTGACCCATGCCTGACGCGGAGCAAAAACCCAGCCAAACCAAGGCAGAAAAGCGTGGTCCGCGTGACGGCGCGGTGCGTCCGAAGGCCGATGAAGATCCAGTCGGCAAAGTCTACGACTCACGACTGATCAAGCGACTGGGGCACTACCTGCGCCCCTACTGGTGGCAGGCAACAGTTTCGTCCATCTCCATTTCTCTCAAGTCCATCAGCGATGTCGCCGGCCCTTATCTCGTCATGGTGGGCATCGACCGCTACTTTCCCACCGACCACGGCGTCTCGGGGACAACACTTGTGAGCCATGAGGGCGGACCGACAAGTTTCCTCCTCCGTCACTTGCCCACCAACCCTGGGCAGGGCATCACCCGCCTCGCCCTGATTTTTCTAGTGGCGCAGGTTTCCGCCTATCTCTTCGAATTCATTCAGACCTACCTGATGCAGTGGACCGGCCAGAAGATCATGTTCGACCTGCGCCGCGACATCTTCCGTCACATGCAGCGCATGCACGTCGGCTTCTTCGACACCCACGCCGTGGGCCGCCTCGTCACGCGCATCACCTCTGATGTCGATGCCATCAATGAAATGTTCACGGGCGGCATCCTCGCCATCGTCGACGATTTCTTCACGCTGACCATCATGGCCATCGTGATGCTGAACATCAACTGGTGGCTGGCGCTGCTGGCCTTCGCCGTGCTGCCGCTCATCCTCATCGTCACGCGCCTGTTCCGCAACAGCGTTCGCGAGAGTTATCGCCGGGTGCGCGCCGCCATCGCCCGCATCAACAGCTTCACCCAGGAACACATCAGCGGCATGGCCGTCGTTCAGCTCTTCAATCGCGAGCAGCGCGCCTACAACGACTTTGAAGCAGTCAACCGCTTGCACATGATCGCGTTTAAAGACACGATCTTCGCATACGCGCTCTACTATCCCGCAGTCGAAATCCTGTCTTCGGTTGCCATCGCCCTCGTGATCTGGCGTGGCGGATTCGGCGTACTTTCCGGTTCCGTCACCATCGGCATGCTGGCCGCTTTCAATATGTACTCCCAGCGCTTTTGGCGGCCCATCCAGGACCTGAGTGACAAGTACAACATCCTGCAAGCCGCCATGGCCGCATGCGAACGCATCTTCAAGCTTCTCGATATTGAGCCGGAGATCGTAAGCCCCGCGAATCCTCGCTCGGGCGACGGATCGAACCGCATCGAGTTCCAGCACGTCTGGTTCACCTACCAGAACCTGACGCCCGAACAGAAAGAACTCGTCAGCCGGGTTGCCGACTCGCCCGAACGCGCGAAGGAACTGGCTGCCCTCTCTGACATCGAGTGGATTCTCAAGGACGTTTCGTTCACCATCGAGCCGGGCCAGACCGTCGCCATCGTCGGACACACGGGCGCCGGCAAAACTACGCTGACCAGCTTGATGATGCGCTTCTACGACATCACCGCCGGATCGATCCTTCTCGATGGCGTGGACCTGCGCGAACTCGATCTCGCCGCGCTGCGCAGCCACTTCGCCGTTGTCCTTCAAGACCCGTTTCTGTTTACCGGCACCATCGCGGAAAACATCCGCTTCGGCAACGAGGCCATCACCGCTGAAGCGATGCGGCAAGCCGCGCGCGACGTCAACGTGCTCGACTTTGTCGAATCCCTTCCCGCCGAATTCAACGAGCCGGTCCAGGAGCGCGGCAACTCTCTCTCGACGGGCCAGAAGCAGCTCATCAACTTCGCACGCGCACTCGCTTTCAATCCCCACATCCTTATCCTCGATGAGGCTACTTCCAGCGTCGACACAGATACCGAGCTGCGCATCCGCGGTGCACTCGAGCGCATGGTCGAGGGCCGTACCAGCGTACTGATCGCGCATCGTCTCTCCACCATCCAGAGAGCCGATACCATTCTTGTCATGCACAAGGGCCAGCTCCGCGAGATGGGCACCCACCAGGAATTGCTTGCCAACCGCGGCCTCTACTGGAAGCTCTATCAGCTGCAATACAAGGATCAGGAACTCGGCATCCATGCACTCCCCAGTCGCGAACCGTCCCCCGCACCCGCCGCATCCTAGACACCTCCTGGTTTCGTCCGGCCGCGCCATTTACTTGTCGTTTGCAGATCTTTTTCATTCATCGAAACTCATGAGCTCATCGCCGACCTCCAGCACCGCCGCCGAAGCACCGGTACCCTCAGACGCCGCAATGCGCCTCCTGCCGTGGCTGGTTGCGGTCGCGTTCTTCATGGAGTCCCTCGACATCACCATCCTCAACACCGCCGTGCCCGCCATCTCTGAAGCTCTGGGCGTCACGCCGCTGAGTATGAAGGCCGTGCTCGCCAGCTACACGCTTAGCCTCGCCGTCTTCATTCCCATCAGCGGCTGGATGGCCGACAGATTTGGAACACGCCGCGTATTTGCATCTGCGATCGGCATCTTCACAATGGGATCTTTTCTCTGCGGCATCTCCACCAACATTCATCTCCTGGTCGCATTTCGCGTCGTGCAAGGCATGGGCGGCGCCATGATGGTCCCGGTAGGCCGCCTAACCTTGGTGAGAACATTCCCCAAATCGGACCTCGTACGCATCATGAGCTTCGTTTCCATTCCTGCGCTTATCGCACCGATGCTCGGCCCCGTCGCTGGCGGCCTTATCGTCGACTACTTCCATTGGCGTGTGATTTTCTTCCTCAACATCCCCATCGGAATCGCCGGCCTGATCATGGTCTACCTTCACCTGCCGAACTACTCTGAAAAGGACACGCCGCCCCTCGACATCGTCGGTCTTATCCTCTTCGGCTCCGGCGTTGCATTGCTCTCCTACGTCCTCGAAGTCTTCGGCGGCCACACATTAGGCGCCATCGAAATCATCGGAATGCTGGCCATTTCCATTTCCCTGCTCATCGGATATTGGCTGCACGCGCGAACCCTCGAGTTTCCTCTCCTTCGTCTCAAGCTTTTCAGCATTCGCACCTTTCGCGCCTCCGTGAACGGCAGCTATTTCACGCGGCTTGGAATCGGCGGCGTGCCGTTTCTACTTCCGCTGCTCTACCAGACTGGCCTCGGCTTCTCTCCCGTTCAGTCCGGCCTGCTCATCATGCCGCAGGCCCTGGGAGCCATGAGCATCAAGGCCATAATCCGCCGCCTGCTGGCCACGTTCGGCTATCGCGGCGTGCTCATCTCAAACACCATCATCATCGGCGTCCTTCTCCTGCTGTTCACCACCATCGGGCAGCACACGCCCGTCTGGTTCATTCTGCTGCTGGCATTCTTCTACGGCGCCTTTACGTCGCTTCAGTACACCAGCATGAACACCCTTGTCTATGCCGACGTCACCGAACGCGACACCAGCAGCGCCAGCACCATCGCCAGCACCATGCAGCAGATGTCCATCAGCTTCGGTGTGGCTGCTGCCGGACTCACCACTGCATTCTTTGTGCCCACCGGCGCATCCAGAGTTCCTCAGGAGATGATTCACGGCATTCATCTCGCCTTCCGATCGCTCGGCTGTCTCACCATCTTTTCTACAATCGTCTTCGCAACACTGAAACGCGGAGACGGCGACACGGTGAGCCAGCAAAAGATCCTCCACCAGCATCACCCCGACGGATAGACAGCTGCCTCCACAATCCCGCACAAACAAAAAAGGCCGACCTGCCTGGGCAGGTCGGCCTTTCCTTATGCCGTGATTGGTATTTAGCGGGCTGCAGCCATCGACGGACGCGTATCGAGCGAACCGTTCGCATAGCCCTTCGCGATTTCGGTGATCGACATCGGCTTGTAGTCGCCTGCGTGCCCAGCCTGTCCAAACTGCGTCATGCGCAGTGCCACAACCTTCTTCATCGCCTCGCGTGCCGGCTTGAGGTAGTCGCGCGGATCGAACTTCTCCGGTGTCTCCGCGAACACCTTGCGAATAGCGCCCGTGATGGCAAGGCGGTTGTCGGTATCCACGTTGATCTTGCGCACGCCGTTACGGATGCCGAGCTGAATCTCTTCAACCGGAACGCCCCACGTCTCTTTCAGCTTGCCGCCGTACTGGTTGATGACGTCCTGCAAATCCTTCGGAACGGACGAACTGCCGTGCATCACCAGGTGCGTATGCGGCAACCGCTTGTGGATCGCGATCAACACATCCATCTTCAATACCGATCCATCCGGCTTCTTGGTGAACTTGTAAGCGCCGTGGCTTGTCCCGATGGCAATGGCCAGCGCATCAACGCCGGTGCGCTCCGCAAACTCCACAGCCTGGTCGGGATCGGTAATGTGCTCTAGGCCTGTACCGCCTGCTCCGTGTCCATCTTCCACGCCGCCCAGCACGCCGATCTCGCCTTCGACCGTCACGCCACGCTCGTGCGCATACTCCACCACCTTGCGCGTCACTTCTACGTTCTCTTCAAACGTCGAAGGAGTCTTGCCGTCTTCCTTCAGCGATCCGTCCATCATCACCGAGGTATAGCCCAGCCCAATGGCGCTCTTGCAGGTCTCAAAGCTGTTGCCATGATCCTGGTGCATCGCAATCGGAATCTCGGGATTTAACTCCGCGGCCGCCTGGATCAAGCGAAAGAGGTACAGATCCTCGGCAAACTGGCGCGCACCACGGCTCGCCTGCACGATCACCGGCGACTTGGTTTCTTTCGCCGCCATCATAATGGCCTGAATCTGTTCCATGTCGTTAACGTTGAATGCGCCGACGCCGTATCCGCCCTTGGCGGCCTCGTCGAGTAGCTGCCGCATGGAGACTAATGGCATAGCAAATTCTCCTTCTTAAGAACTTTCCAGAATTTAGCCGCCGGTACGCTCAAATGGCTTATCTTGCGGCGGGAACTGCAATCGTCTTAATGGTAGCAGAGCTGTGCAATTCAAAAATGTGCCGATGCACACAGCGGGTCAACCGCGGCAGATCCTCAAAAGCGCGTAATTCCAACGAATCAAAGGGACGCTCCCGGAACCAAAATTCTCCTGGTGCGCTCGAAGGGCCGCAAAAAAGCAGACATCCGGCTTTCATCCCTATCCTTCCGGTGACAGCTTGCAGTTATCATGACCCAAGCATTCCCCAGGGGGTTCTGAGTGAAATCATGTGTTCGTTGGATGGCAGCGATTGTGGCTGTCGCAGCTTCAATCGATCTGTCTGCCCAGCAGAGTTGGATCGTCAAGCCGGAATGGGTCAGCGCACACGAGAGCTTCCTCGCGAGCGACGTGCTAGCCGGCCGCGGCTCAGCCACCCGCGACGAGGAACTGACCGCGACATACGTCGCCAGCGAATTTGAAAGCTACGGATTGAAAATGGCGCCCGGCATGACGTCCTATCTGCAATCCGCCGACATCGTGTCCCCTGAGCTCGACGGGCATGCCACGCTTCAGGCGGGAAACGTGTCACTCAAGGAAGAAGACGACTTCACCCTCCTTACGTCGAACGGTGATTCCGTCACCGGGCCATTGGTACGGGTTGCAGCTTCCGACGTACAGACAGCGCAGATTGCTGAAGGAGCCGTGATTCTTCTCACCGGCGTAACCGATCAGCGAGCCCTTTTCTCTGCCATGTCCGCTCTCCGCCGTCGCGGTGCCGCGGCGATTCTCGTTCCCGAAACGACGGTCCTCGCCTCAATCCCGCAAATGTTCGGCGGTAAAACCCGCGTAAGTGTTCGCCTCGCCGACGATCCGCCTCGCAAGTCGCCGACCGTCGTCTTCATCCATGCAGAAGCCGCGGCAAAGTTCACCGCGAAAGATGGCACGCCGATCAGCATCACGGTCCATGCATTGCCGGCGACCAGGCCGCGTCAGACCTTCAACGCCATCGGCTACCTCGCAGGCACCGACCCATCGGCAGGCACGCTGTTACTGAGCGCTCATCTCGATCACCTTGGCGTTGGGCGCCCCGTCAACGGCGACTCCATTTATAACGGAGCCAACGACGATGCGGCGGGAACAACAGCCGTCCTCGAATTAGCGCACGCCCTCGGTGCAGGTCCTCGCCCGCGCCGCAGCGTACTCTTCGTCTGCTATGGGTCCGAAGAAATGGGCGAGCTGGGTTCGACCTACTTCGGGAAGCATCCTCCTGTCCCGCTCAACGATCTTGTAGCCAACCTCGAGTTCGAGATGATCGGCAACCAGGATCCGAAGATGCCTCCGGGCGTACTGCTCCTCACCGGGTGGGAGCGATCGAACCTGGGCCCGGCTCTCAAGGAACACGGCGCTCTGCTGGGGCCCGATCCGTACCCCGAACAACATTTCTTTGAACGCTCAGATAATTACGCGCTGGCGCTGCACGGCGTGGTGGCGCACACCGCGGCCGGATGGGGAACGGTGCCCACCTATCATCAGCCCAACGATGACCTCGCCCATCTCGACCTTCCATTTATGACGAGGGCCATACAGTCGCTGGTTGAGCCGGTGCGCTGGCTGGCCAACAGCGACTTCCGTCCTGCATGGAATCCCGGCGGAGCGCCAAAACGCGGCAACTAGAGCGCGCCCGAAAAGAGGCAGTCATAAAACAGGCGTCAAACAATAAGCAGTCAAAAAACGTGCAGTCAAAAAGAGACTGTCATTCCGACCGTAGCGCAGCGCAGTGGAGGAACCCGCAGTTGCCTTTCGCACGCCGTTCCTGCAGCAAGTAAAAAACATCGCCACTCAACACGCCGGTGCGAAAGATGCCCGTTCTACCGTTGGTCCTCTACAATCGTTTCCAATCTCACCTGCATCAAAGCGAGGTCTCGTCGTGCCAATCTTCCCACCATCGTGCGTTGCAGCCATGCTGGGCTTCTCGGCCGTTATTGCAGCTGCCCAAGCCCCCACGCCGCAATATCCCAACTACCCCAGCGAAACGCCCGAACATCTGCAGCCCGTCACCTCCTCGTTCGACTTCGAACGCCGCGAAGCCATGATCCCCATGCGCGACGGGGTCCACCTGCATACCGTGATCCTTGTACCCAAAGGCGCATCGCACGCGCCCATCCTGCTCACGCGCACGCCCTACAACGCCGACGAACTCACCGCCCACGCCGCCAGCACCCACCTCGGACCGAATCTCTATGGCTACGACAACGCCGTCGACGTCGTCCTCGACGGCGGCTACATCCGCGTCATTCAGGACATCCGCGGCAAGTACGGCTCCGAAGGCGACTACGTGATGAACCGCCCCAACCGCGGGCCGCAGAATCCCACCCCCGTCGACGAATCCACCGATACCTACGACACCATCGACTGGCTCATCCACAACATCCCCGAGACCAACGGCCGCGTCGGCATCCTCGGCATCTCCTACGACGGCTGGGAGCCGCTCACGGTACTTGTTCATCCCCATCCGGCCCTCAAGGTCTCAGTCCCCATGAACCCCATGGTCGATGGCTGGATGGGCGACGACTGGTTCCACAATGGAGCCTTCCGCGAGCAGAACATGCCCTACATCTACGAGCAGGCAGGTACGCGCGATAACACTGCCAAGTGGTGGACCGCGCACTTCGACGACTACGACGAATACATGAGCGCCGGAAACGCCGGTGAACTCGGCCGCCGCCACGGCCTTGAGCAAGTCGGCTTCTGGAAGAAGCTGATCGCGCATCCTGCCTACGATGCCTTCTGGTCCGACCAGGCCATGGATCAGGTGCTGAAGAAGGACTTCTCCGAAGAAGGAATCAAGGTACCGATTCTTCTCGTTCACTCGCTGTGGGATCAGGAAGACATCTACGGCGCACCCGCGGTCTACAAGGCCATCAAGCCCCTCGACAAGAACAACGACAAGGTCTTCCTTGTCCTCGGCCCCTGGCATCATGGCCAGGAGATTGAGGCAGCCGACTCCCTCGGCGCTATCCGCTTCGGCTCGGATACAGGAACGTGGTTCCGCAAGAATGTTCTCGCACCCTTCCTCGCCCACTACCTGAAAGACGATGCCCCGCCGATGGACATCGCTCCGGTGACCGCCTACGAAACCGGCAAAGACGAATGGCAAAAACTCCCCGCGTGGCCCGTTGCACCGGCAACCAAAACCCTCTATCTCGAGCCCGGCTTCAAACTCAGCTTCACGGCTCCAGGGTCGAGCGCTGCTTCAGGAGCGACAACTCCCTCCACGCAAGCCTCGGAATCCAGGCGCACAGATTTCGATGAGTACATCTCCGATCCCGCTAAACCTGTTCCCTTCCGCGCCCGTCCCTCCCAGCCCGTCGGCTACGTCCTGCCGCTCACCTGGGCGCAGTGGCTCGTCGACGACCAGCGAGAAGACTCAGGCCGGACGGACGTGCTCACCTACACGTCCGACGTCTTGACCGAGCCCATCCACATCACCGGACAGGCCATCGCCAACCTCGTCGCCTCAACCTCAGGAACGGATTCCGACTGGGTCGTCAAGTTGATCGACGAATATCCCGATGAAGTCGCCGGCGATCCCAATCTCGGCGGCTATCAGCTGGCCATCGCCATGGACATCTTCCGCGGCCGCTATCGCGAAAGCTTCGCCGCCCCCAGGCCCATCGAAGCCGGCAAGCCGCTCACCTACCGCTTTGCCCTTCCGCCCACGAACCACGTCTTCCTGCCCGGCCACCGCATCGTGGTGCAGGTCCAGTCCAGCTGGTTCCCGCTCTACGACCGCAACCCGCAGACCTACGTCGAAAACATCTTCTGGGCCAAGCCCGGCGATTATCAGAAAGCGACGCAGCGCATCTACCACTCCCCCGATCACCCCAGCGCGATTGAGCTGCCAATCGTGCAGGCAAACTAATCGTCCCAACCCCGGGCGGAAGTCTACGTCCAGCCACAACACCCGGGTTTCCCAGGTCTCGATTCTGAGACCTGGGATTCAAGCAATCGTGGCGCGGTCCCTTGCCCACCTCAAAAGTTGTCAATACCCAGCCTTGGCACAGTCAGCGCTATATCGCTCATCAACTGTGAAAAAGAATCCTAGAACTTTGCAGATTATTTCTGCGAATTCCCTACACTTGAAACGTGAGGGAAACAGGCTGGGGATGAATGGTGTGCCCCATCGACGAATCGATCATGCCTTTCGATCACCCGCCATCAGTTCACTTTTGACGCCGTACATCGCATAACAGGACGATTCCGCCCCAAAAGCCATGCGAACCGCCAAAAACGGCCTCTAAGTTCTTTTCTTTGACGACTTTACGAGTTAACTTGTTTGTATTCAGTCACTTACAGTATCCCCCATCGGGAGCTAACTCGTGTGAAATCATGAACTTGATCGAAAAAACGAAAAAAACGGCCCCGGCATCCGCTCAGGCCGCCAACGCCGCCTTCTGGATCGCGAAGATCTCTTTGAGCCCGCCCTCCGCCAGATCGATCAGCCCGTTCAGGTCGCTGCGCGAGTAGCTCCCCTTCTCCGCCGTGGCCTGCGTCTCCACCAGCCCGCCGTCGGCCGTCATCACGATGTTCATGTCCACCTCGGCCTGCGAGTCCTCTTCGTAGCAGAGATCCAGCAGCGGCACACCGCCCACGATGCCCACAGACGTCGCCGCAACCAGCTGCTTCAGCGGCGACTGCTTCAGCGTGCCCGCCTTCACCAGCGCGTTCAGGGCAATCGCCAGCGCTACCGCCGCTCCGGTGATCGCCGCGGTCCGCGTTCCCCCGTCCGCCTGGATCACGTCGCAATCGAGAATCACCGTCCGCTCGCCCAGCGCCTGCATGTCCACCACGCCCCGCAGGCTGCGCCCGATCAGCCGCTGAATCTCATGCGTCCGTCCGCCAATCTTGCCCCGCTCGCTCTCCCGCGGAGTCCGCGTCACCGTCGACCTCGGCAGCATGGAGTACTCCGCCGTCACCCATCCGCGGCCGGAGTTGCGCAGCCATCCCGGTACTCCCGGCTCAATCGTCGCGTTGGTCAGCACCCGCGTGTTGCCCAGCGTCACCAGCACCGAGCCTTCCGCCGTCTGCACGTAGTCCGGCGTAAGCATTAAAGGGCGAAGCTGGTTCGCTTTGCGATCACCAGGGCGAAAAAAACCGCGTTCGGCAGGATGATTCATAGGCCGATTGTACGAGACGGCGTCCGGCGATCTGGAAACCGAATCCCATTCCGGGCCCATTCCGGGAAGGATCAATTCGGGAAAATCGTACCGCTGCAGATCCAACTCTTTTGATCCGCGTGGTTTATGGTCGCACTTCCGTGGCGGAGTCCCAAAACGGTCCGCATCCCTCCTGAGTTACACGATCCCGCATCTTTCCGAAATCCACTTAAGCCTATTAATTTGAACGTCTTAATATGAGTGTCCGAATTTGGCACGCCACGTGTAAGAAGCAAAGACGACTGTTGGTTTCAAGCCTGATCGAGCGTGCAATTCCTGGGCCGGGCAGCTCCATCGGGCAACACAAGGAAAGGGAAAAAACCATGCAGCAGATCGAAGAGTTACACGAAATCGGCGCAACGGAACAACTGCAAGTCGACAAAGTGGTCGATGTCCTGTCAACCCTTGCTCATCATGGCAAAAACGTTGCAGAGATCGCTCATGACGCCCGCAACATGGTCACCGCGCTTGACCTCTATTGCGATCTGCTCCAGGAGCCGGGCGTTCTCGCTGCGCCCTTCGCGCATTACAGCGGCGAACTCCGGCTGGTGGCCGCTGCAAGCCGACGTCTGGTCGAAAAGCTTGTTTCCGAGAATCCGGATGACACACCCGCAAACATGTCCCCCCGCGAAGCGACTGTGAATCCCGACCTGTGGCCGGTTGCTGCGAAGAAGACACAGCCGCACCAGTGGAAGAGTATTCCCGCCGAGCCCATCCGGAATCTGGCCGAGGAACTGTTCGCGAACCGTAGCCTCCTTGCCTCACTTGCCGGCCCAACCATCGCGCTTACGGTGGACGCGCAGGGCGGTGCGGTTGCTGTCCGCTTAACTAGCGAAGACCTGACCCGCATCCTCGTCAACATGGTCAAAAACTCCGCCGAAGCCATGTCCGCCGTGGGTCGCATCCACATTTCGCTGTGGGAGAGCCGAGGCGAAACGAATGCCCCCTCGGTCACCCTGAACCTGGAAGACAATGGACCGGGCCTGAACGAAAAGATCCTGGAAAAGCTCTTTGAACCAAAGAGTTCCTGCTCATCCAGCCGTGATGTCTTCGCCTCGGGCGAATGGCCATTGCCTCATCGCGGACTCGGCCTGTCAATCACGCGCTCCATCGTTGAAGCTGCCGGAGGAACCATCCACGCGGCAAACCGTGACCCGGTAGGTGCGTGTTTTCAAATCGAATTGCCCTTGCAGACAGCATAACGTTTATCGACGCTCCCGGAGTCACGTGATCTGGGCCACATAACCCGGATCAACAAGGCGGCTACCATGCTTGCAACGTTTCCTTTCGCGAAGAATATGAATTCTCTCCCTCAGATCTCGATTGAGCCGTCCCGGCTGCACGTACTCGTCGTGGATGAAGACGAAGCTGCTCGTTCCGCATGCATCGAAGTCGCCGCGAGCCTTGGGTATGAGGCCAGCGGGATCGCAAAGTTCGACCGCCTTCGCTCAACTCTCGTCAGGCTGTCGACCGACATCATTCTGATTGATCTGCCCCGCAACAGCGAATCAGGCCTGGAAACCATCGCTGAAATCAAGGCGCTTTATCCCAGCATCGCCATCATCGTGATGGCGCCCGTAAACTCCGCCACCGTAGCTCTGGCCGCGGTGCACTGTGGAGCGTCCGACTACCTCAACAAGCCCTTCATGATTGACGAACTCGCATCCTCGCTCGAGCGCGCCGGGGGGCAAACCCGCGTAGACGCGCAAGCCCGCCAGCTGAGGGAGCGCCTTCGCCTGCACGAAGGCATGGGCCAGATGATCGGCCGCACGCCACAGATGGAGAAGCTTTATCGCATTCTGTCGAAGGTTGCGCAAACCACCCATCCGGTCCTGATCCTGGGTGAGAGCGGGACAGGAAAGGAACTCATCGCCCGCACCATCCACGCCTTCGGGCCCAGTTCCGAAAAGCCGTTTCTGCCCGTGGACTGCGGTTCGCTGGTGCCCACCCTTGTCGAGAGCGAGTTATTCGGCTATGTTAAGGGCGCCTTCACAGGTGCCAACCACGCCAAGGATGGCCTCCTTGTCGCGGCGGGAGGCGGCACGGTATTCCTGGATGAAATTGGAGAGCTGACCCTCGATCTGCAAGCCAAGCTGCTTCGGGCGCTGCAGGAACGCGAAGTGCGGCCCGTAGGGGCTATTCACCGGGTTCCCATCAAGGCGCGCATTCTGACGGCCACAAATCGCGACCTTGCCACAATGGTAGAGAAGGGCACTTTCCGCAAAGATCTCTACTACCGATTGAATATCGTGAACCTCCGCCTGCCTCCTCTGCGCGATCGCCGCGACGACATCCCCATGCTGGTCGCGCACTTTCTCAATAAGATCAATAAGGATCGTCCTTCAAGATTCAGCATTCACGATGACGCTCTGCGCGCGATGATGTCATACGACTGGCCAGGCAATGTGCGCGAACTGGAAAATGCGGTTGAACATGGCGCCACCATGACCTCGGGCGGAGAAATCCAGCTGGGCCACTTGCCTACGCAGCTTCAACAGGAGCCACTCGCTTCCCTTCACGCCGCTTCGGCGGCCAGGAAAAAGGAAGGGCAGTCGGAAACACAGGAGATCGTCCCGCTTGCCGTCCAGGAAAGAAACGCGATTCTCGACGCAATCCGGCTGACACAGGGCGACAAACTTCGCGCGGCAAAGCTGCTTGAAATCGGTAAAACAACTCTGTACCGCAAGCTGAAGGAATACGGAATCACCGATCCGATGCGGCAAAACTAGGACTCGTCCACACGGCTTGCTCGGAAACCCGGCCACGCCGATGTCGCTACCCTACAAAACTACGGTCACCGCGCTCTAAAAACCAACATGCGCCAGGTACGAGGGAGACATGAGCATTCTGATCATCAGCGGCATTGAAGGCATTCGCAATTGTGCAGAGGTTTTCTCGAAACAGCTTGAGATGAAGGTGGACGTCGCAGAGGGGCGCCGCGCAGCCCTGGCGTCCCTGCGCCAGAAAGACTATGTTGCCGTTGTGGTCGATGAATCTCTCGCCGAGTGCGATCCGTCTGGCGCCGATGCAATCTGGGAGCGGTCCGGGCTGGCCATTCCGCTTCAGATTAATTTCGCTGTCTCTGGAGTTGCCAGAATTATCCGCGAGATCCGTGCGGCGCTGCGCCGGCGCGAACGAGAGCAGGCAACGGCAAGGCAGGCAGCCACTGCCTCCATCGAAAACAGCCTCAAGAGCACCGTGTGCGGTCTCTTGCTTCAATCGCAACTGGCTCTCTCCGTGAGCGGGTTGCCACCGGTGGTTGCACAAAAACTCCGTCTGGTCGTCGATCTCGCGGGAACCTTGCGGGAGCAGTTATCTACTCCAACTCCATAGGGTCCCTCGTTGATCAACCTCGGAAAAAGAACAAAGGATGTGCCCGTAGCGGTGATCCTCGCCTACTCCACCATCGCATCGGCAATGCCAAGATGCCGGTCGAGAGCCTCGATGCCGAAGTCCAGCTCTTCCTTGGTGACAATCAGCGGGGGCGCGATCACAAAGTGGCTCACCCAGGCCTGCTGTGCCACGCCATCCGCCATCATCTTCGCGGCAATCTGATCGACGACTAGCGGCTTGCCTTCAACCTTGTCGCGCATGGTGTTAAAGGGCTGCTTCGTCTCGTGGTTCTTCACCAGCTCAACCGCGAAGAAAAGACCCAATCCGCGCACATCGCCGATGGAGGGATGCTTCTCTTTCAGCGCTTCGAGCCTCTGCCGCACATACGGTTCGAGTTCGGCCGAGCGTTCAACGAGCTTGAGCCGCTGCATCTCTTCGATGGTCGTCACCGCGGGCCCCAGCGTGATGGGATGCGCCTCATACGTGTGCCCATGCGAGAAATAGTGATCTTCAAAATAATCGGCGATCTTCTTCGTCGTCGCGCATAAGCCGAGGGGCACATATGCCGAAGTGATTCCTTTCGCGGTGACTAGAATGTCGGGCTTGACTCCCCAGTGATCCACAGCAAACCACTTGCCGGTTCGCCCCCAGCCCGCCATCACTTCATCGTCGATCATCAGTACCCCATGGCGATCGCAGATTTCGCGCAAACGCGGAAAATATTCGGGAGGTGGAATCAGCACACCGTTCGTCCCCACCACCGGCTCAAGAATGATCGCCGCAACATCGCTTTCGTTCTCGATCATATGCTCGATATAGTCGACGCACGCGACGTTGCAGCCAGGATAATTGTGCTTGATTGGGCAGTCGTAGCAGTTCGTCTCCGGCGCAAATACAACTTCCGCCTCCTTTGCCCGCCGGCTCCATCGCCCAGCGGCGCGGATCGCCCGTGGCCGCAATCGATCCCATAGTTGAGCCGTGATAGGAGCGATAGCGCGAAATGATCTTGCTCTTGCCCGTGTACATCCTGGCGATCTTGAACGCCGCTTCGTTCGCTTCGGTCCCGCTGGTGGCGAAGAAGAATTTCTCAAGCCCTGCCGGCAACACTTCCAGCAGTTTGGCGCTCAGCTTCGCGCGTGCTGTCGTCGCATATCCGGGGGCGACATAGGCGAGTTCGCGCGCCTGCTGGCCGATGGCTTCGACGACGGCCGCTGTTCTTGTGGCCCAGATTCACGCACATCAACTGCGAGCTGAAATCGAGATAGCGTTTGCCCGCGCCGTCGGTGATCCAGCACCCCTCAGCATCGGCGATGTATAACGGCTTCCAAGTCTTCTGGAAACGCCACGTGCCGTAATTGGTTTCGCGCGTAAGGCTCGTTATCCGTTCTGCGCTGAGTTCGGGATGTGCAATCGTGTCGGCCATTGGGGACCTCTCGTCGGGATCTTCCAACTATGCTACGGCATTGTGCCAACGAGTTGCACTTTCCGAGGCGTAGGTGTGCCTGAACCAGACTTCCAGATTCCACGGTGATCGTCAGGGGACTGCTTCCAAGGGTCGCCGACCTGCTCCCGGTGAGTATGACCGTGCTCGCTCTCGTAGCTGGATTTGGAGAAAACGATAGCAATTTCCTGATTTCAATTCAACGAATAAGCGGTTAAAGCCAATCGCAGCGAAAGCGGTAACAGCGCCTAGGAGATTGTGAGACGGCGTGCTTTTGCCAGGTCTGAGGATCGGATCTGACCGTAACCTCAGACATCATCGGGAACACTACCCCGAACATTCCTGATTCGAAGCGAATCTCGCAGCCAAAATAAAACCCCCGGCGGGTTCGCCGGGGGTTGCTATCAAATCCAGGAATAACCTTACGCGCTGTAGAGCAGAATGCCTGCCGGTTTCTCTTCGGTTGCGGTCTCGTCGGAGCTTACGGGGCGATAGAAGAGTTGATTGTTTTCGAGATACACCTCGAGGAACGCCGGCCGCTGCTGAATCTGTCCAGCAATGAGCGCCTCCGACAGAGGATCTTCCACGTAGCGCTGCAGGGCACGGCGCAAGGGACGCGCTCCGTAGCTGCGATCGCCGAGGGTCTTGTCGAGAATCCACTTCTTGGCCTCTTCGGTGACCGAGATGGTGATCGCCTTCTGCGCCAGGTTTGCGTTCAAGCTTTGCACGAGCAGCTCGACGATCTGGATCAGGTCGGCATCGGACAGCGACAGGAAAAGAATGACCTCGTCCAATCTGTTCAAAAACTCTGGATTGAAGGTCTTCTTGACCTCCTGCTTCACCAGTTCTTCAACCTTGTCGTTGACCAGGTCTTCGCGATCGCTCTGGAAGCCGAGGCCCTGCTTCTTCTGCAGGTGACGGGCGCCGATGTTCGACGTCATGATGAGGATGGTGTTTTTGAAGTCGACCGTGTTGCCGAGTCCATCGGTCAACTGGCCGTCTTCAAATACCTGCAGCAGGATGTTGAACACATCGGGATGCGCCTTCTCGATTTCGTCGAGCAGGACGACCGAATACGGAGAACGCTTGACGCGTTCGGTCAACTGGCCGCCTTCTTCGTAGCCCACGTATCCCGGAGGCGAACCGATCAGCTTCGAGACCGAGTGCTTCTCCATGAACTCCGACATATCGAAGCGGATGAGCGCCTTGTCTGATCCGAAGAGGAAGTTGGCGAGCGTGCGTGCCACTTCCGTTTTGCCGACGCCGGTGGGTCCGAGGAAGAGGAAGCTGCCGATGGGGCGTGCTGGCGACTTGAGACCTGCCCTTGACCGGCGGATAGCGCGGGCCAAGGCGGAGATTGCTTTCTCCTGCGAGATGATGCGCTTGTGGAGTTCTTCTTCCACGCGCAGCAGCTTTTGCGTCTCTTCTTCCTTGATGCTGGTGACGGGAACGCCGGTCCAGCGGCTGACGACGTCTTCGATGTCTTCGCGGCCAACGATGCCGGCGGCGGAATCGTCGAGGTGGTATTTGTCGCGAAGGGCGCGCAGATTTTCGCGCTCCTTGCGCTCTTCATCGGAGTAGAAACGGGCCTTCTCGAACTCGTGATTCGCGATGGCGGAATCCATCCGGTGAACGATGAACTTGATACGCTTCTGGACTTCGGTGATCTCTTCAGGCAGCGAGGTCTGGCGCAGCTTTACGCGCGCGCCGGCTTCGTCGATGAGGTCGATGGCCTTGTCAGGCAGGAAGCGGTCGGGAATGTAGCGGTTCGAATGCGAGACTGCGAATTCGATGGCGGCATCGGTGTAGCTGACCGCGTGGAACTTCTCGTAGCGATCCTTGATGCCGTTAATGATCTTGATGGCGTCAGCCTCGTTTGGCGGCGGAACTTTGACGGCCTGGAAGCGGCGTTCGAGCGAGCGGTCCTTCTCGATCGATTTGCGATACTCAGCCGGCGTGGTTGCACCAATGCACTGAATCTCGCCGCGCGAGAGGGCCGGCTTGAGGATGTTGGCGGCGTCGAGCGAACCCTCGGCCGAACCAGCACCCACCAGCGTGTGCAACTCGTCGATAAAGATGATGGAGTTCTGATTCTCCATCAACTCTTTCATGATGGTCTTGAGGCGCTCTTCGAACTGGCCGCGATACTTGGTGCCGGCCACGATGAGCGACAGGTCCAAAGCGAGCACGCGCTTGTCTGCCAGGAAGCTGGGAACTTCACCGTCAGCGATGCGCTGGGCAAGGCCTTCGACAATAGCTGTCTTGCCAACGCCGGGCTCGCCAATCAGCACAGGATTGTTCTTGGTGCGGCGGCAGAGGATCTGAACAACACGCTCCAGTTCTCCATCACGGCCAACCAGCGGATCGAGTTGCCCGTCCATCGCGGCCTGGGTCAGATCGCGGCTGAACTCGGCCAACAGACTTGACTCGCGTTGACGTGCCTGCTGCGGTGCCTTCTCCTGAGTTACGCGGGCAAGTTCGTCGCGAATCTGCGCCAGCTTCAAGCCGCGCTCCTGCAGAATCTCTGACGCGAAGCACTTCTCTTCGCGCAGAAGGCCCAGCAGCAGATGCTCTGTACCAATATGTTTATGGCCGAGTCTTTCGGCCTCCTCGGCTGCGTAGGCCAGGACGCGCTTGCACTCGTTGGATAGCGGCAGATCGACACTGGTCGATACCTTCTCCCGAATCGTAGTGTGCGCTTCAATTTGCTTGCGGATCGACTCCACAGAAGCATGCGAACGCAAAAAGCGATTGGTTAACGCCTTGTCCTCGCGCAGAAGGCCCAGCAGCAGGTGCTCGGTCTCGATATAGGGCGAGCCGAACTGGCTGGCCTCATACCGCGCGAAGAAGATCACGCGTCGTGCCTTCTCCGTATAGCGTTCGAACATAGTGTTTCTCCCTCTTGCAGCAGGCTTGCGGTGGCAGTAGCCGTCCGATTTTCCGGCTCCCCTTAACCATTCTCGGGGATTCCAATATCGGCTCAACCCAGCTTCCCGCGCCCTTCTCTTAACTAACGCCGCCGGAGGCCCCGGAAAATCTCTAAACTGCCCCGAACAGCTCTCTTGGATGGACCGGACTGCTTATGTCCCTGATTCCGGTCGCCTGGAGTTCTTCCCCCGCAAGCACCCACCCGCCACTCGTGCGCCCGGAATAGCAATTCCAGGTCCACTTATACTTATCAGACTCAAAAACCACCCGGAAAGGTGCTTTTCCTTAGCCCTTGCCGGACTTTCCACCCCACGGACTAAGACCTGCCCGTGCCCATCGCGTGAAGACGCCCGCCCTCCAGGCGCAAAGTCCGCGTACACCGCGCAGCCAGGTCCAGGTTGTGGGTTACCAAAACAGAAGTGAGCCCGTGGGTTACGTGCAATCGTTCTAGAAGATCAAAAACGCGTCCGGCAGTCGTTTCGTCCAGATCGCCGGTGGGTTCATCGGCCAGAAGCAGCCGCGGATTGCCAACCAAGGCCCGGGCCAGTGCCACGCGCTGCTGCTCTCCCCCTGAGAGTTCCCCCGGCCGGTGTTCGCTGCGGTCTTCCAGGTCGACCTCCCTAAGCCAATTGGATGCAGTATCCAGCGCCTCTCGCCGGCGAATTCCCCGGGCCATCAGCGGCATTGCCACATTCTCCACTGCCGAGAATTCGGGCAACAGGTAGTGAAATTGCCAGACATAACCAATCTCGCGATTACGAAAGGCTGCGGCCTCCCGAGCGTGGAGAGTTGCCAGGTTGGTTGAAGCGCAGTGTACAGTGCCTGCTGTCGGCGCATCAAGGGCGCCCAGAATGTGCAAAAGTGTGCTCTTTCCTGCACCCGATTGCCCGACGATAGCAACCAGTTCGCCGGTTGCAATGGTTAAGTCAAGCCCTTGAAACAGCGTTAGTGTGCCACGGGCCGTGCGATAGGTCTTTTCGAGATTGCGAACCTGGATGATGGGCGAGCTCTCCTGCGCCCGCAAGTTCGACTCCCGCATAAAGCGGAGAGCCGGGCCGGCAACCGCTGGAGTAGTTTGAAGCATTCGTTGCACCTATCTTATCGCGAAGGGCAGGCGGAAGGGCATCGCCAAAGTCACATCTGCCGACATTGGGGTAACCCTTTTGCATCGTGCGAAAGGAACTTTGGATTGTGCGAGAACATCGCCCTTGACATCACGAAACAAGTGAGACCGCCTTCAAGTCGGATCGGGAGATGAACTGACATTTTCAAGTGCGGGCGCCGTATGGTCGACAGGAGCAGAGATCCGCATGAGCGCAAGATAAAGAATGCCCGCCGTGAAGAAGCCGACGAACCAGGCGTAGTCATAAAGGAAATGCAGCGGCTTGATGAAGAGGCCGACCAGAGCGATGGCGACGCCTAAAACGAGAGCCACGATCGCGCGCGGATTGATCCCCCGCGTGTAGTGGTACGCGCCCTCGGAATGGTAGAGCGAGTTCACGTCGAGCTCGGTTTTGCGGATGAGGAAGTAATCCGAAACCATGATGCCGGCGACGGGTCCGAGCAGGCCGGAGTAGCCAACGAGCCAGCCGAAGATGTAGGCGTCAGGCGTGGCGAGCAGCTTCCACGGACACATGGCGAGGCCGAGAAAGCCGGTGATGAGGCCGCCGGTACGAAAGCTGATTAGGCGCGGATAGAGGTTGGAAAAATCATTGGAAGGAGAGACGACGTTGGCGCCGATGTTGACGTTGAGCGTTGCGATCAGGATCGCGATCAGCGCGATGAACGCGACCACTGGTTGATGGAATGCGCCGATCAGCTCAATCGGATTCCAAATCGGCCGCCCGAACAGCACCGTCGATGCCGACGTCACGGAGATGCCGACGAAAGTGTACAGCGTCATGGCGACAGGCAGCCCGAATGCCTGGCCGTAGGCCTGTGCGTGCTGCGACTTCGAGTAGCGGGTGAAGTCAGGGATGTTAAGTGCGAGTGTTGCCCAGTAGCCGACCATAGCAGTGAGGGACGGAAAGAAGACGGCGAGAAATGCGCTCGTCGAATGAAACTGGCTGGGCGTGGAGAGCATCTCGCCGAAACTTCCCGCCTTAATGCGCACCCAGATCAGCAGCGCTGCGGCCATGATGAACATGAAGGGCGCACCAAAGGCCTGGAGGTGGCGGATGGATTCGACGCCGCGCCACACGATCACCATGTTCAGCAGCCAGAAGACGAGAAAGCAGGCCCACTTGATCCCGGCAGAAGCTGCGACTGACGGCCAGATCACCGCGAGCATCGAATGAATCGCCGTCCCACCGATCCACGATTGAATGCCGAACCAGCCGCACGCCACTACCGCCCGCAGAATTGCCGGGAGGTTTGCGCCGCGCACTCCGAAGGGCGCGCGGATAAACACCGGAAATGGAATTCCATACCGTGTCCCCGCGTGTGCGTTGAGCAGCATCGGCACGAGCACGATCAGGTTCCCCAGCAGCACCGTGCCCACCGCCTGCTTCCAGTCCATGCCCTTGGCGATGAGGGACGAGGCGAGCTGGTAGGTCGTGATCTCCATCGACATGGAAAACCACAGCGCGATGTAGCTATAGGTCGTCCAGGTGCGCTGCTCCGGGGTAGTCGGTGCGAGGTCGCGATTGGATAAAGTGGGGTCGACGGTGCTCAAACGGCCTCCGATAAGAATTTATATAGGAGAGAGGGTGAGGGTGGGATAAGGAAGTTGGTTGAGGGGCGGACGCAGTATCAGGTTCGCACAGCAAATGCGAAGCCTCAACACCAGCTAGTCGGTTTCATCGTGGCATGTTTGCCAAAACGAGATCTGAACCCACCTCCTCAAGAATTAAGGATTAGTAACTTATCCCGCGAGATTATCAGCACAGCCGCCATGCTGAATTCCGGAGATATGCAAATGATTTATAACCCACTCAACAGATTTGCGGCTTCTACCATTACGCTCAAAGTCACGGAGGACATCTTCCGTGATCCCCTTCGGCAAAATGTAGTCTTCGAACAATGCGAATGACGGCCAGAAACAAGATGCGTAGCCGACCGCGAGAGAGAAATTCCCCTCACAGGAGACCCACGATTCGAGATCAATTCCTGCGCCGTTGTTCCAAGACCCAAGCTCGGCTTTCATGCTCTCAGGTATGTCCATCGACTCCCCTCTTGTTACAATCCACTGATTTCTCATTTGTCAAAAGCAACTGCAGATCCCTCCACTTCGGTCGGGATGACACTGTGTTGGGGTGTGAGCGGCTGCGGACGATCCCGTTACCTGAACACATTCATTTCCACGCGCCGCCGCGAGCCTCGCGGCGCAAGTACCCACCGCGTCCCGGTTTGCCGATGAAGTTGCCGCCGGAGACGATAAGTTCGCCGCGGGAGTAGACGTCGCGGGCATTGCCCTTCACCTTGAAACCTTCAAACATCGAGTAGTCCACCCGCATGTGATGTGTCGCGGCAGAGATGGTGTGATGGGCGTTTTCATCCCATAAGACGAGGTCGGCATCGCTGCCCGCTGCCAGCACACCTTTCTTCGGATACATACCGAAAATCCGCGCCGGCGCCGTCGACACGAGTTCGACGAAGCGGTTGATGGAGAAATTGCCCTGGCCGACGCCGTGATGATGCAGCAACTGCAACCGGTTCTCGATGCCCGGCCCACCGTTGGGAATCTTGGTGAAGTCGTCCTTGCCGAGCGCCTTCTGATCTTCAAAACAGAAGGGGCAATGGTCCGTCGACACCACCTGCAGGTGATCCTTGCGCAACCCCTGCCACAGCTTTGGCTGGTTGCGCTTCTCGCGCAACGGGGGCGTAAAAACGTACTTAGCGCCCTCCCAGCCTTTGTCCGTCATGTCGTCGTTGAGCATGTTGTCTTCGATGGAGAGGAGCAGATACTGCGGGCAGGTTTCGGCGAATGCGGGGAGCCCACGATCGCGCGCTTCCCTGACTTGATTAAGAGCGTCTTCGCTGGACAGATGCACGATATACACCGGAACGCCGGCCATCTCCGCCATCGCAATCGCGCGATGCACTGCTTCCGCCTCGGCCGCCGTCGGCCGGGTGAGTGCGTGATAGATCGGAGCAGTCTTGCCCTCGGCCAGCGCCTGCTGGACGATTACATCGATGACTGAGCCGTTCTCGGCATGCATGCAGATCAGCGCGCCGTTCTTAGCCGTCTGGCGCATCGCCTTGAATATGGTGGCGTCGTCGACCATCAGCACGTTGGGATAGGCCATGAAGAGCTTGAAACTGGCCACGCCCTCGCGCACCATGTCGTCCATGTCTTCGAGGCCTGCGTCGCCGAGATCGGTCACGATCATGTGCAGGCCGTAGTCGATGCAGGCCTTGCCCTCGGCTTTCTTCCACCATGTATCGAGCGCAGTGCGCATCCGGGTGCCGCGGGCCTGGATGGCGAAGTCGACAATCGTCGTCGTCCCACCAATGGCGGCTGCACGCGTACCAGTCTCGAAATCGTCGGCCGAATAAGTACCGCCGAAGGGCATGTCGAGATGCGTGTGGGCGTCGATGCCGCCGGGGAGGACCAGCAGGCCGGAAGCATCAACGATTGTTTCCGCTGCGTTCGACGGAATGTCCGCGCGGACTTCCTTGATGACCGCGCCGTCGATGAGGAGGTCGGCCTTTACGCTTGAGTCGGCATTGACGATGGTTCCGTTTTGGATGAGAACTGTGGACATATGGGATCACTCGGTAGGAAGAAGTTAGTTGAGGTCCTTGCTTTCCCACCCCTGCTTCGCAAGGATGGGGTGCCCGGCTGACTCAGGACAAATTGCAACAGCAGATCCTTCGCTCACCACCCCCGAACTGAAACGCGTTCGGGGCCCCGTTCGCTCAGGATGACACCTCTGTGATGCACTTAACGAAGCGAAAATGCGTTAGGACCGCTGCGGTTCGACGGCGCATTCCGCGCCATGCGTACGCTGGTCCCAAGTCTCCGCCGGAACTCCACTATCCACCCGCACCATGGTGATGCATTCGTCCACAGGGCACACCAGAGCACAGAGATTGCAGCCTACGCATTCCGTCTCGTCCACGCGGGGAATCTTTGCGAGCGGCGTGGGAAATGGACCGTGATCCGCCGCTGCCGCGGCCCGCTCCTTGCGCGTCACCGGCGTCGTCGCGATCGAATTCCGTGTCCGCCACTCAACCGTAGGCGGTCCCTCGTGCAACTCGACCTGGCCATTCACAGGACCCGAAACCCTATCCAGGTGGATGCACTGATGCGCTCCATCCCAGCAGGCGATGTGGCACAGGTCGCATCCAATGCAGGTCTGCTCGTTAATATGCGCAACAATTTTGTAATTCAGGTTGAGGTGTTTCCACTCGGTCACCTTGGGTAAGGAGAGACCGCGAAAATCGTCGAGAGTTGCAAAGCCCTTGGTGCGCATCCAGTTTTCAAGGCCCTCGGCCATGTCTTCGACCACACGGTAGCCGTAATGCATCACGGCGGTGCATACCTGCACGGTTCCGCAACCCAGGAGCATGAACTCGACCGCATCGCGCCACGTTGAAATGCCGCCGATACCCGAAATCGGCAACGCAGCTTCAGGATCGGCCATGATTTGTTGCACCATGTTGAGCGCGATCGGCTTCACGGCGGGGCCACAATAGCCGCCATGGGAGCTTTTGCCATCCACATTCGGACGCGGCACGAAGGTGTCGAGGTCGATGCCGGTGATCGAATTGATGGTGTTGATGGCGGACAGGCCGTCTGCGCCGCCGCGCTTGGCTGCGCGCGCAATGGTGCGGATATCGCCGATATTCGGCGTCAGCTTTACCAGCACCGGCGTGCGCGCTTTCTCTTTCACCCACGCGGTAATCATCTCGGTATATTCGGGAACCTGCCCGACGGCAGAGCCCATGCCGCGTTCGCTCATGCCGTGCGGGCAGCCGAAATTCAATTCGAGGCCGTCGGCTCCGGCGTCTTCAGCACGCTGCACAATTTCGTGCCATGCCTCGCGTTTTGACTCGACCATCAGTGACGCGATAATCGCGTGATAGGGATAGCTCCTCTTCACCTGCGCCATCTCGCGCAGATTCTCTTCAACAGAACGGTCGCTGATGAGTTCAATGTTGTTGAGGCCCATTATGCGCTGGCCCTGCCAGTCCGTCGACGAATAGCGCGAGCAGACATTCGTTACGGGCTCGCCGATGGTCTTCCATACTGCGCCGCCCCAGCCGGCATCGAAGGCGCGCATGATCTGTTCACCGCAATTGGTGGGAGGCGCCGAAGCCAGCCAGAAGGGGTTGGGAGCGTCGATTTTACCGGCGAACTTATGAACCCGGATATCAGGCATACGCTGCCTCCGCGATCTTCAGGATGGCTCGGGCCGCACGCTTTCCATCGGCCACCGCATCCACCACTTCCCTGCCGCCGTTGGCGCAGTCGCCACCCGCAAAGTAGCGCGAATTGCCGGTCTGGCCTGTCTCCGGATCGGTCACGATCGTTCCGCCGCGCAATTCAATGCGGCGAAGCTCCTGCACCAACTGCGCAAAGGGAGAATGCCCGATCGCGGGAATCACGTAGTCGCATTCAATGGTGTAGTGCGATTCTGGAATTGGCAGCAATGCCTTGTCTACCTCGCTCACCTGCACTGTATCCAGCAACAGCCTGCCATGCTCACTGGTCCGGATCGCAAACGGCTGTCGGCGCCACAGGAACTGCACGCCCTCCTGCTTGGCATGCTCGTACTCAAAGTCAAAGGCGGACATATCGCGCTCGCTGCGCCGATAGAGCAGGTACGCCGTTTCCGCACCCAGCCGCCGCGCTGCATTGGCAGCGTCAATTGCCGTGTTCCCCGCTCCAACCACTACCACCGTTCCGCTTAGTTCGCGCAAGCGTCCGGTCTTGTACGATGCGATAAATTCGAGAGCGTTCAACACGCCCTTCTGGTCCTCGCCCGGGATATTCATGCGCTGCATCGCGCCCAGGCCTACACCGACGAAGATAAAGTCGAACTCCGACTCAAGCTCTTCCAGAGATTCGGCGGTTTCAATGGAGGCCCCGGTGCGAAATTCGACACCCATGCGACGGATCATTTCCGCTTCACGCAGGCTATCGGCAGCGCGCAGCTTGTATTCTGCGACGCCGTAGGTGTTCAGGCCGCCCAGCAAATCTTTGCGCTCAAGAATTACGGCCGACGCGCCGTGGCGGCATAGCTCAGCAGCGCAGGCCAGCGACGCCGGACCACCGCCGATGCAGGCCACCTGCACATTGCGCGATCCGCGAGGCGCCGTTAGCAGTTCTTCTCCAGTCGCCTGGAAGGAATCCATGGCGTGGCGCTGCAGCCGGGCAATTTGGATTGGCGCATGATTATAGCGGTGCATCACGCAGGCGCCCTCACACAGCACCTCAACCGGACAGGCCTTCGCGCAACTGCCGCCAAGAATATTCGCGTCCAGAATTCGCAGCGCCGAGCCGCGAAGGTTTCCGGTACTGATGCGCTTGATAAAGCCCGGAACGTCAATATGCGTGGGACATGCGCCGGTGCACGGCGCGTCGAAGCAATTCAGGCAACGATTGGCTTCGATCACTGCAGCCTGCGCCTCGAGCGGCGGCTTGATGTCGCTAAACCGCTCGCGCAGCAGTAAATCATCGGGAAGTGTCGCGGTACTCATGAAGACCTCGGAGAAGCTCTCTTGCTGTCTGCTACCCGTCTGGGGCTATCCTCAGCTTTCCTTCTTTAGCTATTCTCTGCCGTCTCTGTATGGATTGACGAGAGTTTTCGCGGCGAGGATCGGTTAGGAGGAAACCAGCGGACCATACATGTCAGGCCTGCGGTCGCGAAAGAACTGCCAGGTTCGCCGAACTTCAGCAATTTGTTCAAGATCCAGATCGGCGGTCAGTACCTCGTCCTTGTCGCGCGATGCCTGGGCAACGATATGGCCGCGCGGATTGGCAAAGTAGCTTGAACCGTAAAATTCGCCGATATTCCAGGGCGCCTCAGTCCCTACGCGGTTAATCGCCGCGATGAAGTATCCGTTCGCCGCCGCATGCGCTGGCTGCTCAAGTTTCCAAAGATACTCGCTCAACCCCGCAACCGTTGCCGAAGGGTTAAAGACAATCTCCGCCCCGTTAAGGCCCAGGCAACGAGCGCCCTCGGGGAAATGCCTGTCGTAGCAGATATAGACGCCGATCTTGGCGAACCCAAGGTCGAATACCGGATATCCCAGGTTGCCCGGCCGGAAATAGAACTTCTCCCAGAACCCCGGTGCGACGTGCGGAATGTGCGTTTTGCGGTATTTCCCGAGATAGGTCCCATCGTTTTGCAGCACGGCGGCGGTGTTGTAGAAGATGCCTTCCTGCTCAACCTCATAAACCGGAACCACCATGGCAATGTGCAGTTCCTTCGCTAGCTGTTGCATTAGCTTTACGGTCGGCCCATCGGGAACCGGTTCGGTGGTCTCGTACCACTTGGTCGATTGTTCGGCGCAGAAGTAAGGCCCGTTGAAGATTTCCTGCAGACAGACGATCTGGGCCCCGTCGCTGGCCGCCTTGCGAATCAGCCCCAAGTGCTTCTCGATCATCGCCCTTTTCTGGGTCGCAAGCGGCTCAGTAGCGGCTACGGCATTAGAGGCCTGGATTATGGAACATCGAACAACGCGCGGCATTCGGCTGCGGCTCCCCGGTGAAAACGTTATGAGTATTAGACGTTATCGCATGGAAGCGGCTTGGGCAAGAGTTCCCGGTTGGATCCAAAAGACTTCGGCCCAGGCGTTTTCAAGAGATGAAGCAGCCTTCCATCAAGCCCGCGCGAGATTGGGAATGGGCTTAATACTCGATTTTGTTCGGCGAAGCTATCCAGGCGGCAAAGCTGGCCCAGGCCTCGGCACGCAGAAACTGCCTCGACAGCAACGTCCGTTCCGCTGGATCCTTGCGAAACTCTTCGTACAGATATGCGTCGTCGAATCCCGCTTTTGCCGCGTCCTCGGCTCCGGCACCGTAGAAAACCGCACCGAGCCGCGCCCAGTGCGATGCCGCCAGACACATGGGGCAGGGCTCGCAGCTGGTATAAAGCTCGCATCCGGTCAGCGAAAAGGAATCGAGCACCTTGCAGGCCGCACGAATCGCCGTCACCTCGCCATGCGCCGTTGGATCGTTGGTCGCCGTCACCATGTTCACGCCTTCCGCGATAACTTTGCCGTCGCGCGCAATCAACGCTGCAAACGGGCCTCCTCGGCCGGAAGTCACGTTCTCCGTGGCCAGTGCGATGGCGCGGCGCAGGAACTCAAGGTTTGGCTGACGATTCATTCTGTGTTGCCTTCGCCATTTACGCAGGTAAAGTAAACACAGTATGGCACAGGCTTTGCGGTCAACTCGCGTTCTGACTGCCGACGGCCTCACCCCAGCCACGCTCATAGTTGAAGGCGAGAAGATTGCTGCAGTCCGTGCCTGGGACGACGTTGGCGCTGCCGCGCAATGTCATGACTTTGAAGACCTACTCATTCTGCCCGGCCTCATTGATTCGCATGTACACATCAACGATCCCGGCCGCGACTGGGAGGGCTTCGATACCGCTACACGCGCCGCAGCCGCGGGGGGAGTTACCACCCTCGTCGACATGCCGTTGAACTGCTTGCCCGAGACGATCAACGTCAATGCCCTTGAAGCCAAGCGCACCGCCGCCCGCGACAACGCGTGGGTCGATTGGGCTGCGTGGGGTGGCGTTGTACGCGGAAATCCTGCGGAGATGGCCGCCCTCGTCCAAGCCGGCGTTCTTGGATTCAAATGCTTCATGATCGACTCCGGCATTGAGGGCTTCGCCTGGGTGGATGAGAGCGACTTGCGCCTCGCGCTCGATGAACTTCACGTCACGCGATTGCCGATGCTGGTCCACGCGGAAGTTGCTGGTCCGGTCAAAACGGCAACGGCAGCCTTGAACTATGCCCATGCGAATTGGCAGAAATATTCGACTTGGCTTGCCGCGCGGCCCGATGTTGCCGAAGTCTATGCCATCAAGCTTTTGATCCAGCTGGCGCAGGAGTACGGGACACCGATACACATCGTCCATCTCTCCAGCGCCACCGCGTTGCCCATACTTGCCGAAGCGCGCGGCCACGGCGTGCCCATCACGGTGGAAACCTGTGTGCACTATCTCTCGTTCGCTGCGGAGGAGATTCCCGATGGCGCCACCGAATACAAATGTGCGCCGCCGATTCGAGGCTCAGCCAATCGCGAAAAACTGTGGGAAGCCCTTGAATCCGGCCTCATCGACTTGGTTGCTACCGACCATTCGCCCTGCCCGCCTGCGATGAAACGGCGCGACGAAGGCCGCTTCGATCTGGCCTGGGGTGGTATTGCGAGCCTCGGCCTGGCGCTGCCCGCGTTGTGGACGGCAATGCGTCAACGCGGGTTGAGCACCGACGAAGCTGCAGCTCGGACCGGAAAATGGATGGCGGCAAGACCAGCGCACCTCGCCGGTTTGCAAGACAAAAAAGGAACATTATCTGTTGGCGCCGACGCAGATGTCCTCGTCTTCGATCCTCACACAACCTGGACAGTAACCCAGAGCGACCTTCATTTTCGGCACAAGATCTCGCCTTATCTCGGTGCAAGGATGCGCGGGCGGGTGCAGGAAACATGGCTCCGCGGCGAACGGATCTTCCAATCCGATCAATGCTGTGGCACCCCGCGCGGTCGAGAGCTGGTACGCCTGTGAGCGACCGCGCCAGACGAGCCATCGAAGAATGCAGGCTCATTGCAACCATGACCGAAGAGCCTGGCCGCACCACCCGACGCTTTCTCACCCCGCCGGTCCACCAGGTTCTTCAGCATCTTAGTTCGCGGATGGAAAGCCTCGGCATGAGCGTGCGCGTCGATGCTGTCGGCAACTTACGGGGACTCTGGAAGCCTGCGGGCACATCCGCCAAGCGCCTTTTGCTCGGATCGCACATCGACACAGTCAACGATGCCGGCGCCTTCGATGGCGTGCTTGGCGTGATATTCGCTCTCGAATCGGTCGAGTCAGCGAAGGCCCTCCGTCTTCCGCTCGCTATCGAAGTCATCGCCTTCTCTGAAGAAGAAGGTGTCCGGTTCGGCTTTCCCTTCATCGGCAGCCGCGCTCTTGCGGGCCGACTCGATCCGGCAATGCTTGCACACAAAGACGCCGAAGGGGTTTCGATCCGTCAGGCCATTGCCGCATTCGGCCTCGATCCTGAAAATCTAAAAGAGGCCGTCGCTGACGAACATGCCATTGGCTTCATCGAGGTTCACATCGAACAGGGCCCGCTACTCGAGGCCGAGGGCCTGCAGGTCGCCGCCGTCACCAGCATCGCGGGCCAGAGCCGCCTCGACTTAAAGTTCACAGGGCAAGCCAACCACGCGGGAACCACACCAATGCATTTGCGCCACGATGCCGTCGCTGCCGCCGCAGAATGGATCACAAAGGTGGAAGCGCTCGCCCTCAAGACGGAAGGCCTCGTCGCCACCGTCGGCAAGCTTGAAGCACACCCGAACGCAGCCAACGTTATCGCCGGATCCGCTGACTTCAGCCTCGACATTCGCCACGTTCGCGACGCGACCCGCAAATCCGCAGTCGACGACTTGCTCCAGCAGGCCGAATCAATTGCCAAGTTTCGCGGCCTCAAAATTCAATGGAAGTGCAAGGCAGACGAACCTTCCGTCCCGATGGACGAACGCCTGACCGCCTACATGACAGAAGCAATCGAAGCGGCAGGCTTTCCCGTCAGAGCCATGCCAAGCGGCGCCGGACACGATGCCATGATCATGGCCGGACGCATGCCCACAGCAATGCTCTTTCTGCGCAGTCCCGGCGGCCTCAGCCATCATCCCAACGAATCTGTTCGAGAAGAGGATGTCGAAGCTGCACTGAAGGTCGCCGAGAAATTCCTTCAGCGGCTTGCAGCCGAGGTTCGCTAGAATCGGAAAACATAACGCAAGCGAGGTCAACCTTGCATCACCTGGGAGCAACCCGAAGCAGCCTGAAGCACGACCACCTGCTGCAGACTCCAGACACCTTCGTCCGTATTCCCTTACCCTGCGCAACGGGAGTCGAATTCATCGTGCATGCCGGTCCCCAAATGGGGGCGAATTTTTCCCAGATGACGGCCGAATTCTCGGACGGTGGCACCCTCGCACCCGCGTCCCGACAGCGTTTTCTCTACGTCCTCGAAGGGGAACTCGATCTGACGAACGGTCCGAATCGTCATCTACTCGGTCCCGGCGGATTCGCCTATTTCCCTGGGGACGCCGATTACTCCGTGACAGCGATCAGCGCCACGAAAGCCGCGTTGATTGAAAAGGTTCACAAGCCGATTCCAGGCGGCGGATCATTCCCGGAAGTAATCATCGGCAATGAGTCCTCCATCGCTGAAGTTCCGTTGATGGGCGATTCATCCCTGCGCGTTCGCTCGCTCATCCCCAACACCGATGCCTACGATTTCGCCGTCAATACCATGACCTACGATCCCGGCGCCGGACTCAGCATGGTCGAAGTTCACGTCATGGAACACGGCCTGTTGATGCTCGAAGGTGGCGGCATCTATCGCCTCGGCGATTCGTGGTACCCGGTTGAGGCCGGCGACTTCATCTGGATGGCTCCCTTCTGTCCGCAGTGGTTTGGCGCCATCGGCAAAAAGCCTGCGAAATATCTCATCTACAAAGACTGGCGACGGCATCCGCTGGGAGTATGAACATGGAACTCCATCCCGCGCTCTCGATCGACCGTCTCATTGCTGAACTCAATGCACTGGCGCAGATCTCCGCTGCAGAGCCTCCTGTCGTCACGCGCATTGTCTTCAACGAAGCCGACTTGCGCGCTCGCGCTTATGTCAAAGGTCTCTGCCGCGAAGCTGGCCTCAGCGTGCACGAAGACGCCATTGGCAACACCTTTGCGCGCTGGATTGGAACAGAGCCCGACCTCGCACCCATCGGCACCGGATCGCACATCGACGCCATACCCAATGCGGGTCTCTACGACGGATGCGTCGGAGTTCTCGGGGGCCTCGAAGCCATTCGCGTTCTGCAGAAGCTCGGTTTTAAACCCCGTCGTTCCATCGAACTTGTCATTTTCACTGCCGAGGAACCAACCCGCTTCGGCATCGGCTGCCTCGGCAGTCGCATGATGGCCGGCGTGCTCAGCCCGGCACAGGCGCTGGCCCTGCGCGACAAAGAGGGCCGGGGCCTCGAAGAACTGCGCAGCACCGCTGGATTCAGAGGCTCGCTTGAATCGGTTGCTCTGGCTCACGGGCGCTTCCACCAGTTCATCGAACTCCACATCGAGCAGGGTCCCATCCTCGAACAGGAAGGTGTCGACGTCGGCCTCGTCACTCACATCGCCGCTCCGGCAAGCATGCGCATTGTCATTGAAGGCGAAGGCGGCCACGCCGGCGGTAAACTGATGCCCGGCCGTAAAGACGCGCTTGCCGCGGCTGCCGAGTTGATCCTTGCCCTCGAAGCGGCAGCAAAGTCCACCGGCGCCATCGACACAGTCGGCACCGTCGGCGTTTGCGAAGTCTTTCCCGGCGCCGTAAACAGCATTCCCTCGCGCGTGCAACTCGAGAGCGACATCCGTGACATCGACTGCCAGCGACGCGATGCGGTGATTCAAAAGCTGAATGCCGTGTGCAGAGAAGTGGCCGAGCGCCGCGGCGTTTCCATTGCCACGAAGATGATTAATGCCGATCCACCCGCCACCTGCGACCCTGCCATTCTTGATGCCATGGAACAGGCCGCGCAGTTAGCCGGGAAAAGCTTTAAGCGCATGGTCAGCCGCGCCTATCACGACTCGCTCTTCATGGCGAGCATTGCGCCCGTCGCCATGCTCTTCATTCCCTGCCGCGGGGGCGTGAGTCATCGCCCTGACGAATACGCGTCGCCCGCGTGGATCGGCAGCGGCGTGCAAGTGCTCGCGCGCACACTTGCGACTCTGGGCTCATAGGCTTTCAAAGTTCGTCGCGCCGATGTATGCTATGCGTCAACCCGTACGGCGCTTCGCACTTCCCCAACCATGAGCACGCTTGCGAAAAACCGCATCGTCGGCACCTCCGTCCCGCGCAAGGAAGGCCTGGACAAGTTGCGAGGCACTGCCCGCTACGTCGACGACATCCAGCGTGAAGGCATGTGGCACGGCGCAACAGTGCGGAGCGCGGTTCCGCGCGGCCTCATCCGCTCCATCGAATTCGATTGCAAAATCGACTGGAGTGAATTCACTGTCGTAAGTGCCGCCGACATTCCCGGCGAAAACATTATCCAGATGATCGTTGCCGACCAGCCCTGCCTTGCCGAAAGCCAGGTCAATCACTGCGAAGAAGCCATCCTGCTGATCGCCCATCCTGACAAGCACAAGGTCCGTGCAGCAGTGGACTCAGTGCACGTCGAATACGATTTGATGCCACCCGTCTTCACCATCGAAGAGAGCGAGAACCAGCAAAACGTTATCTGGGGTGCCGATAACTGCTTCAAAAGTTTTCAGCTCGACAAAGGAGATGTCGATTCAGTTTGGTCCCAGGCCGCGCACATCGTTGAAGGCGAATACCGCACCGGCGCGCAGGAACATCTCTACATCGAAACCAACGGCGTCATTGCCGAGTACAACGCTGAAAGCGGCGTCACCGTGTGGGGATCCCTGCAATGCCCGTTCTATGTGCATAAATCACTGCTCGCCGTTTTCAATCTCCCACCTGAGAAAGTGCGCGTCATCCAGACGGAGACTGGCGGAGCCTTCGGCGGCAAAGAGGACTACCCCTCCGTCATCGCTTCGCACGCCGCCCTGCTGGCGATGAAAAGCAGGCACCCGGTGAAGATGGTCTACGACCGCATCGAAGATCTCGCTGCGACCACCAAGCGCCATCCGTCACGCGTCCAACATCGCACCGCGCTCGACACCAATGGCAAGCTCCTTGCCATGGCCATCGACATCGCCACCGACGGCGGCGCATACTCCACGCTTTCCTCAACGGTGCTGTCGCGTGCAACGCTGCATGCGCCCGGACCGTACGTATGTCCCAACGTTCGCATTCGTTCGCGTGCCTGGGCCACCAATACCGTTCCCTACGGCGCTTTTCGGGGATTCGGCGCACCGCAAACCATATTCGCCGTCGAACGCCACATGGATGAGATCGCCGCAGTCATCAACATGGATCCCGTCGAAATCCGCCGCAGGAATTTCATCCATCAGGGAAAAACCACCGCGACCGAACAGCTGATGCGCGAACCGGTTATTCTCGACAAGCTGCTCGATCGTGCACTTAGCGAGAGCGACTACCGCAACAAGCGCGCACAGTTCGCGAAAGACAATGCGCATAGCGCAATCAAGCGCGGCATGGGCGTCGCCGCTTTCTATCACGGCTCCGGCTTCACCGGATCAGGCGAACGCTATCTGAACTCACTCGCCGGCGTCGACGTTACTGCCGACCACAAAGTGCGCGTCCTCGTTTCCAGTACTGAATTTGGCCAGGGAACCAATACTGTTCTCACTCAGGTTGCCGCCGAAATCCTCTGCGTTGATTACGACGATGTCATCATGGCTCCGCCCGACACCGGTATTGTCCCCAACAGCGGACCGACCGTCGCCTCACGCACTGCCATGGTAATCGGACGCCTCATTGAGCGCACATCACAGCAATTGCTTTCGACGCTTCGAGAACAAGCCGGCCTGGCAGAGCAGTTCTCACCTGAGCAATTCTTCGCGGCATGCGAACGACTCCGCAAAAAAGCCGGCGAAGTAGTTTCTCTTTGTCGCTACGAAGCACCCCCGGGCATTTTCTGGGACGACCAAAAGTATCGCGGCGAAGCCTATCCCGCCTTCGGATGGTCCGTTCAAATCGCGCAGGTCGCTGTCGACACCGTCACGTACTCCATCGAAGTCGAGGAATTCTGGTCTGCGCAGGAAGCGGGCCGAGTGCTCAATCCCATTCTCGCTACTGGCCAGATCGAGGGCGGCATCGCTCAAGGCATCGGCTATGCACTCTATGAAAAGGTCATCCTGCAAAGCGGTCGCATGGCTAACAACCAGATGACCAACTACATCATGCCCACCGCCGAAGATGTGCCGCCCATTCATGTGTTCTGGGAAGAACTGCCATTCGAACACGGTGGCTTTGGCGCCAAAGGCATCGGAGAATTGCCGCATGACGGGCCCGCGCCTGCAATCCTTAATGCGATTCGAGACGCCATCGGCATCAGCTTCAACTCCATTCCGCTGCTGCCCGAAGATCTGTTCGCAAGGTTGAACATTGCGCCAAAGGCTGAGGAGTTCGCAACCGTATGAGTGCGGCTATAACAATCCAGCTGAACGTCAACGGCGCGGACATCACTGTCACAGTCCCGCCGCTGAAGCGCCTGCTCGATGTACTGCGCGAAGACCTGCACTTAACGGGTACAAAAGAGGGATGCGGCGAAGGCGAATGCGGCTCATGCTCCGTCCGCATGAATGGCGATCTCGTCAACAGCTGTCTCGTTCCCGTACTTCAGGCGGCAAACGCGAAGATTGAAACAGTTGAAGGGCTCGCGCGCGAGGGCGTTCTTCATCCGTTGCAACAGGCCTTTCTTCAATGTGGCGGAGCGCAATGCGGCATCTGCACGCCCGGCATGCTGATGGCCGCCAAACATCTGCTCGCGCACAATCCTCAACCCACATTGGCTGAAATTCGCGAAGGACTTGCCGGCAATCTTTGCCGCTGCACTGGCTTCATGCGCATTTTTGAATCCGTTTTATCCGCCGCCACGAGCACCGGACGGGAGAGGCATGCGCGGTAACGCCGCCGAGCACGAACTGGTTGCGCCCGGATCCCTGGCATCCGTGCTTGATTTGCTTGCCGCCACGCCCGGCCAATGGACACCGATCGCGGGCGGCACCGAGTTGATGGTCGCCTTCGCTGCCGGGCGTCTGACCGCGAGCAAACTGGTCAGCATATGGGGCATTGACGAACTTCGCTTCATCGAACCTAGCCCCGACAAACTCATCATCGGCGCTGCAAGCACCTTCAGCGATCTCCGATCCAATCCGATCGTCGCGGCGGAATTCCCGCTTCTCGACAAAGCCGCGAGCTGGATCGGTTCGATCGCCAATCAGACGCGCGCCACCTTAGGCGGGAATCTTGTTAACGGTTCGCCAGCCGCCGACTCTTCGCCCGCGTTGCTTGTCTACGACGCCGAGATCGAACTCATCTCGGTCCGCGGCAAGCGCCGTATGCCTTATTACGAATTTCATACCGGCTACAAACAGAACGCCATGACCGCCGACGAGCTTTTGCACGCCGTTTATCTGCCACGGCGTTTCGCCAAACACCAGCAATATCTGCGCAAAGTGGGCACTCGGCGGGCCATGGCCATCTCCAAAGTCGCCCTCGGCGCGACCGCACGGGTGAACTCAGGCGCAATCGAAGAAGTTCGCGTAGCAGCCGCGAGCCTCGCGCCCTTCCCCGCTCGTCTTTCCAAAACTGAAGCTGCCCTGCTTGGACACAAGCTCAGCTCCAGCCTTATTGAAACGGCCCGCGATGCTCTGCTCGCCGAGGCGCAGCCCATCGACGACATCCGATCCAACGCGCAATATCGTAAAGGCGTCGGCGCCAATCTCCTCGGAGAATTTCTGCGCAGCGTGGCCGAGGAGTCTGTAATTTGATGAACCGAGTGCTAGACGCATGGAACGCCGATGAACCTTCCGAAGCCACCCACGCGCTGCTGGCCTGCTGCGGGGCGCGACGGTGGGCGCTTCAGATGACCGCCCTCCGCCCCATCCCAGCAATTGCTGCGCTGAGCGAAGCAGCCGATCGCATTTGGGCGGCGATGGAAGAGTCCGACTGGCTTGAAGCCTTCGCCTGTCACCCTCGGATCGGCGAACGCACGGCGCCAACCGTCTCTGAACAATCTTCGTCCTGGTCCCGACAGGAGCAGTCCGGCACCGCCGCCGCCGCCCAAAGCACCATGCGCCAGCTCGTCGAAGGCAACGCGCTCTATGAGCAGCGATTCGGCTTCACCTACATTGTTTGCGCCACCGGCAAAAGCGCCGAAGAGATGCTTGTCAGCCTTCAGCACCGGCTCGCGAACACGCGCATGGCAGAATTAAGAGAAGCCGCCGAACAGCAGCGGCAGATTATGCAGATACGCCTCGGAAAGTGGTTGTTGTCATGAGCAAGATCACGACGCACGTCCTCGATACCGTGCTTGGCAAGCCTGCCGCAAGCATTGCGGTCAGGCTCGAAAAACGAGATGACAGCCTCTGGACAGAAGTCGCTCGCGGAGAGACTGACAACGATGGGCGCTCCCCCAATCTCGCGTCAGGAGCCGCCGCGGGCCACTACCGCCTCACTTTCCAGACCGGCGCTTATCTATCACGCCAGGGCCGCGCCACCATCTATCCCGAAATCACCATCACCTTCTATTGCGGCAACGACGCGCACTATCACCTCCCGCTCCTCTTGAGCGACAACAGCTACACCACCTACCGAGGAAGCTGATCGATGGCCAGACTGGGCGAAAACCGCTACGGAAAATCTCGTGTACGCCTTTCGCGCATTACGCGAACGGCCGATCAACACTACTTCAATGAGTGGACTGTGTCTGTTCTGCTGCACGGCGACTTCGAATCGAGCTTCACCGGAGCCGACAACAGCAAAACCCTCCCGACAGACACGATGAAGAACACGGTCTACTCCATCGCGCGTAGTTCCAGAGCCTCTACCATTGAAGAATTCGCAATGGACCTCGGCGATTACCTGCTCAACAACAACCCCCAGGTTTCAAAGGCAAGCATCGAGATCGAAGAGAAAAACTGGAAACGCCTGAAGGTCGACGGAGAACTCGATGCGACCACCTTCAAGTTGGGTGGTCCGGAGTGCCAGTCCGTGCGCGCCGAGAAAGAACGCAGCAGCGACTGGGGCATCACGTCAGGCGTGGACGGCCTAACGATTCTAAAGACCACCAAGTCCGCATTCACGGGATACATCAAAGATCGCCTCACAACGCTCAAGCCCGCGACAGATCGAATTCTAGGAACGCGCGCGACCATCACATGGGACTACATCTCCGAGAAGCAAAACTTCTCTGAAGTCCGCACTCGGATCATCGCAGCTTTGCTGAAGGAATTCGCCGCACACCAAAGCATGAGCGTGCAGCACACGCTCTTCGACATGGGCAAAGCCGCGCTGGCTGCGGCGCCGGAGATCGCCCGCATCCATCTCTCCATGCCAAACCTGCACCACCTGCTCGCGGATCTCAGTCCCTTTGGGCAAGACAATCCCAACCACATCTTTGTTCCGATCGACGAACCGCACGGGTACATCGAAGCCGCAATCGAGCGCTGATTTTCATCCAAGTTCCGCCAGATCCTCCGGCCGGTCGATGTCGACTTCGCCGCCTTCGAGCTGAACTTCAATCACGGGCAGCGACGCCTTCGCAAGCAATCCGCGCGCTCCTTTGTCGCCACGAAGCTCGAGCAAATCCGCAAATATCTCGCGCGGAAATATCGCAGGCGTTCCCTGCCCCCCTGCATAGATCGATGCAATCAGCACCGGCCCATCATTCGAGTCGAACAGCTCGATCATCTTCCGTAGATGCTTCGCCGTCACTCGCGGCTGATCGCATGTCATCAGCAGCACACCCGCGGGCCCGGCGGCTCCCGTATCCAGGGCCTTCACTCCGGTCCGAATCGACGAAGCAAGTCCTTCTTCCCATTTGTCATTCACGAGAACCGTTGCAGATCCGAAATCGATCGCATTCTGGATGGCGTCGCGATGCGCTCCCAGAACCACGAATACAGGCGCTGCGCCAGCACTGGTCGCACACTCAATTGCACGATGCAACAACGGCTCGCCCTCAACCCGAATAAGTTGCTTCGGCTGCCCTAGACGGTGGCTTGCACCTGCGGCGACAATGATTGCGGCTACTGACATCCGCATCAGTCTATCCCGTTCTCCTTGACTTCAACCAAAGGCGCAAGCAAGACTAACTGGATCGGGCAAAAATCCGCGTCAAGAGGCTGAACCGTGAGCGACCGAAAGAGCGCGCAGGCCGAAGTGTATCCAGGCAAGGATCGAACGGAGAACTACGGCCTACACGCTGGCGTCCTCGGTCCGCTCGAGACGCTCGCCCAGTCAGTATCCGCGATGGCGCCCTCCACGTCGCCTTCGCTTACCATTCCCCTGGTCTTCGCCATCGCCGGTAATGCAACGTGGTTCGTCTACCTGCTCGCCACCGGTTCAACCCTGCTTATCGGCTTCTGCGTAAGCCGGTTTGCGCGTCTCTCTGCCTCGCCTGGCTCGCTCTATACCTATACAGCAGAAACGCTGCCCCCTGTCTTTGGAGTCGCAGCTGCATGGGGATTGCTGCTCGCTTATCTGGCAACGGGCGCTTCGGTGGCTGGCGGAGCGCTCTACTACACCGGCCTGCTCTCGCAGCAATTCCTTCACTGGACTCCGCCGGTTCTTTTTTCCCTCATCACTGTCTGCGTTGCCGCCGGCTTTGTTGCTTATCGCGATGTCAAGCTCTCCGCGGAATTGATGCTCTGGATCGAAATCGGTTCGGTCAGCCTCATCTGTATCGTCCTCACCGTCATGCCGGTTCGCTTCGGTTTTCATCTGGATATGGACCAGTTCCGCCTGCGCGGAGTTTCCTTCGCCAACCTTGGGCCTGCGCTGGTGCTCTCCATGTTTAGCTTTGTCGGATTCGAGAGCGCCACCACGCTCGGCGGCGAAGCGCGCAATCCCCTTCGCACCATACCGCGCGCCGTGATCCAGTGCGCCATCCTTGCCGGTATCTTCTTCGTACTGTGCTCGTACTCTGAGGTGCTTGGGTTCCGCGGCCAATCCGGCAAACTCAGCGACACCACCAGTCCGCTGCACCTGCTTGCCACCAGGGCCGGCGTCTCGCCTCTTGGCACTGCCATCGACTTTGGCGCGTTCATCAGCATGGTCGCGTGTGTGCTTGCCTGCGTAACCGCTGCGTCGCGGGTGCTGCTGCGGATGGCTCGCGAGCGGCTGCTTCCGTCGATCTTGGAAAGAACCAGCCATAAGCACGGCACACCCGTCGCCGCCGTTGTGTTTTCTACATGCCTGGTCTTTCTGCCGACGGCCGGCCTGTCCCTGCACGGCGTCAGCGGTTCCGAAGTCTACGACCTCCTCGGCTCGCTTTCTGTCTTCGGATTCCTCACCGCCTACGCCCTTGTCGCCGCGGCTCTGCCGTTTGCACGTCGCACACGCGGACAGCATTCGCACTTTGTCGCTGTCGCCAGCGTCACGGCCGTCCTCGTTGTTATTCTGATCGCCATCTTCGATCTGCGCTCCACCGCAGACATTGCCCACGCGCGGCTTCCGTACATCTATCTGATCTACATCGCGGCAGGCCTCGCCTGGTATGCGGTTCGCCACAAACAGGCCTCAGTCGTCGGCGGCTAGGGTATTACGCCTGTGTATCGGTGTCGGGCTGCAGAAGCAGCAACAGAACGAATCCGACAATGACAAACATCCGGAACGCCTCTTCCTGGCCGTTCCAGATACGCGATTGCCACATCAGGAACCACTCTCCGCCCACATCGAGAAAAGCCACCAGCCACATCAGCAGCGAAAGCGTAAGAGCGGCAACACCCATGCGTTTTCCGGCGTTGAAATTAGAGGCTGGCTGGCGAAACGCGCGGATAAGACAAATAAGACCCCACCACGCAAGGGCGCTCGTCGCGAACTCCCATAAGATGATCATCCAGTAGAAAATGAGATGGATTCCAGGCCACGGCATCGCGCGCCACATCGCGTGGCTACCTGGGATGATCGAATCCATCGACAGTACATGCCGGATGAACTCGTAGTTTGAATTGAAGTCGGTGAGGTTATTGAACACCACGAGCGTGTAATAGAACGCGATCCCTGCCAGCAACAGCAGCTTCGCTGAGCGTGTCATCATCGGTGAAACCTCGGCATTGCTAAGGTTGCAAATACTCGAACACGGCAATTTGCGAATCGAGCGAGAGGGGCTTTCCGCTGGCACAATCCTAGCGTCGACGCATCAACCTTTGTCCATCGAAAAATCAGCCCGCACTCGCTTCTGCGGACTAAGTACCGGCCTGGGGCGCAGTCGCCCTGTGCAAAAGACTCACGTTGTCAGGAAATCCCGGTCCAATTGGCCCAAAATGTGTCCCTGCTCACCGTCCGCGTGTCTTTCAAACGCAGGAATCCTTAGATGAATTTTATGCAGCAATTGCTATTCTCGGGGCACGCTGACACTCCCAGATCCGGGATAAACACCGTCAGCAGAGGTGTATCCCATCGAGGATTCATCTTCGAACCGTCAGTGATTCCGGAACGTGATTCCTGGGGCGCTTGACAAAGTTGCCAGCTCAGAGAACTCCAGGAAAACCCAATTTCGAGGCCAGCAAATTGAGACAATCCAGTCGTAGTCGTTGTTCTATTTTTTTCCGGCTATTCGCTGTCGCGGCAATCGCTGCGCTGTGCGTCGTGCCTGCCATCGCCCAGGAGACACTGGGAGGCATCACCGGCGAAGTGACCGACGCATCCGGCGGCGTCATTCCCAACGTCGCGGTCACGATCGTTGAAGAATCCACATCCCTGACCCGCGCGGCAAAGACCAATGCGCTCGGCACCTACACTTTCGTCAACCTTCCCATCGGCTCCTACACCCTCACTTACAAGGCGGAAGGATACGATCTGCAGAAAACCCAGCACATCACCGTGCAGGCGAATCGCACCGCGACTGTGAATGCCGCGCTCAAAGTCGGTCAGACTACCACCACTGTCGAAGTCGAAGCGTCGCCGTTAATGAATGCCGTGGACACCACCAACGGCTACGTTATGGAGACTGCGCAGATCGCTGAGACTCCATTGCCTACGGGCAGTTTCATGGGACTGGCCATCCAGTCCAGCGGCGTAAATGCCGAGTTGCCTGGCGGTACCGGCGCCAACTCTGGCCTCGGCAATGCTCCCATCTGGGCCAACGGCCAGCGCGATACTTCGAATGCCTTCCTGGTAAACGGCGTCGATGCCAGCAATCTGTTCAACGGCAAAAGCACCAGCCAGGTTGAATCCTTCCGCATCGTCAACAACACAGGCCAAGCCAATAACGCAGGCGGCGGTGTGGTTCCCAGCAGCGCATCTGTTTATCTGGCCATCGGCAACGCAATCCCTACGCCGGCCCCCGAGACCATTGAAGAAGTCCGCGTGAACGCCTCAATGTACGACGCGGAGCAGGGTTCTGACAGCGGCGCCCATATCGACATGAGCACCAAGTCCGGCACGAACAGTTTCCATGGCGGACTTTACGCACACCGTGGCACGAACTGGATTAACGCCGCGCCCTTCTTTTTCAAGAAGGACGCCAACATTCCTGCGGAAGACAAAAACCCGCAACTGCATCGCTACACGCTGGGCGGCACTATCGGCGGCCCCATCCTCAAGAACAAGCTCTTCGGCTTCATCGGCTACCAGCATCTGCACGTCTCCGATCAAGAAACGGGCGATGAACTACTCGTCGTTCCTCCGGGATTGTCCTCTGCCGCCGGGAGCCGTGGAACTTCAACCCTCGCCGACGTCGTCAATAACAACTTCACCAACAACGAAGGAATTTCGGGCGTCACCGCCGATTCGAGCACATGGGCTGCAAATCCTGTCGGACTTGCGCTGTTCACGCTTCCCGCTCTTCCCGGAGAACCCGGCAACTACCTGATCCCCAGCCCGCTGCCGAATGCCAACCCAAACGTCTTCTCGCCGTACAATGCGTTCCTTCCTGGAACAGCGACGTTCATCGGCGACCAGGCAGTCGCGAATCTAGACTGGAACGCCAGTTCCAAAGACACAACTTCGGCGAAGTACTACTACCAGCACGATCCCAGCACTTCGCCTTACGCATATTCGAATGTGCCCGGATTCACCGAGCACATGGACGCCGGATCGCAGGTGCTTTCGCTCAATAACGTGCAGACCGTCAGCAACAACCTCAGCCTCACTGAGACGGTCGCTTTCCTGCGCGAGAAGGCGTACAGCACCAACGATCAGCCCTTTGGTCCTGGCGATGTCGGAATGAGCACCGCCTTCGGCAACTACTTCTCCGGCTTTACCATCAACGACGCCATTGGCGATGCGTACGATCTGCCCACGGGTCCGCTGTACGGTCTCACCGCACCGTCGCTGGCCATTGGTCCTAACGCGGCCTCGCAGGGTTCTAATACCGGCCTGTTCCAGAACCGGATCATGCCTTCTGCCTCGGCCATATGGACCAAGGGCAGGCACTCGCTCGCCTTCGGTGGCAGTTGGGCGTACACCCAGTTGAACATTCGCGATCATCGCACCGGCACCGGCATGGCCGCTTCGCCCGATCTGGTCACCTTTGCGAGTAATTGGGTTACGCCGTATTCCACCCAGAACTTCACCGCAACAACATTTCTACAAGGCAACGCCGATCGCTACTATCGTTCGAACCAGAGTGGCCTTTTCGCCCAGGACAAATTCCAGATCACGACGCACCTCAGCCTCACGGCCGGAGTGCGTTGGGATTGGAATGGAGGGCTTACTGAAAAATACGGCAACCTATACAACTTCGATCCAAAACTCTACAGCTACGACGCCGGGACAGACACCATCACGAGTTCAGGCTTCGTCATCGCTGGAAACAACAAGAACGGCACTAGGGGCGTGAGTAACACCACCCTGACCGGCCGCCAGTGGGGCATCGCTCCTCGTCTCGGCATTGCGTGGCAGCCTCCGCACTTCCACGATAAGGTCGTGGTTCGCGCTGGTAGCGGACTCTACTACGATCGCGGGGAGTTATTCACTTACCTGTCGCCAGGCTACGCTGCGGGCGAAGTTTCCGGCGGTCCCTTCGGAGGAGTCCAGACAGAGCCGTTTGTCAAGCAGCAGCAGTGCCCCTTCAGTTCTTCCTACAACAGCGCCAATCCGACGTATCTCTATCTCTATTACATCCCAATTTGCGGCGGAAATGGGCTGACTGGCGAAGTGGACAACTCGCAGTACAACCTCTCCACGCCCTGGGGTCCGGTACGGTCCGCACCGCCCTCGAATCCGCAGGCGTCTGACCTCGCGAATTACCTTCCCAACGCCGCCGGCATTATCAATGGTTCGCAGCCTTTCACGCTTGGCGTCTACAACCCCACCAACAAGCTGCCTTACAGTATCAACTTCACCTTGAACGTCCAGTACCAGCCGCGCAACGACCTTATGGTCGAAATCGGCTACGTTGGAAATCTCGGCCGTCATCAGGTCATTCCCGTCCCGTTCAATCAGTCGCAGATCGCCACTCCCTCAAGTCCAACTCACCCCGGCGGCTTGACCTTCGCCGATGGCTCTTCGGTGACGCAGTCCTACAGCTACGGCTACACCGTTCTCGATCCGAACACCTTCTTCCCGGAGTGCGTGAACGACCCAACCGAATCGACCTGCGCCTACGGCACCATGTTGAATAACTTCGAAGGCGGTAATGTCGACCTCCGCGTTCCGTACATCGGCTACTCGTCTGAATCCGAGGCCTACACCACCGCCGGCATCTCCGCCTATCACGCGCTCGAGTCTCACCTGGAAAAAAAACTCAGCCATAACATTCAGGCCGGCATCTCTTACACCTGGTCTCACGTCACTGACGAACAGAGCGGCATGGGCCTCTTCTACAACGGCAACAATCCCACCAACCTGCGCAGCGGCTACGGCTCAGCCGACTTTGACCGCACGCACGTTCTCGCCTTCACCTATGGCTTCACTTCGCCAAAGTTCTACGGCGAAACCACGCTTGCCGGCCGAGTGCTCGATAGCTGGGGACTTCACGGCACGGCCATTGTGCAAAGCGGCCAGCCTTACAGCGTCATTGACTACTCCGGTGCTGTCGGCAGCATTTTCTACAGCACGTTCGACGGCATCACCAACCCCATCGTCCCGCTCGCACCCGGATGCACTCCCAAGAACGCTCTCACCGGAAAAAGCGGCGCATTCTATAACCCCGGCAACGGCTCCGGCGCCGCTCTCAAGGCAAGTTGTTTCGACGTTCCCATCCTTCAGCCTGGAACCATGGGCGTGCCACAGGGCGACAACTTCGAAACTAACTTCATCACCGGACAGCGCAATATCTTCCGCCAATCTTGGCAGAAGCGAGCCGACGCCTCCCTCGTCAAGGATTTCCCCATTCGCGAAGGACTCTCGCTTCACTACACGCTCGATGTCTACAACCTGACCAACACCGCCAGCTTCGACATTCCGCAAAACAACGTCAATCAGAACTACGCCTTCAATAACGTCCCGTTTGCCGTCGATTCCACCTCGGAAGCTCTGCCGACGGGTTGCGGCACATTGTCGTCGTCGCCCGGAGGTCTCTACAACTGCCCGGTTGGTCTCGGCATCGTCAAGCACACCATCGGCTCCCCGCGCCAGGTCCAGATGTCCCTCCATCTCAGCTTTTGATTCACCCTTTTGAACGCGAAGGCGATCGTTTCGGCGATCGCCTCCTTTTTGATCACCGCGCAGCAAATTGGTTGGATTTTCAAATGGCTCAACACCACTCCCAGGAATGACCAACCGGGAGTGCCCCCGCACTATGTGCATAAGCGATACGCCCCGGAGTGCTAAATCCTGCTCGGTGGTGTAGAACTCTGAATAGCCCCGTGCGCGATTTCGAGAAAACTCGGACGGAATTCCAGGAGATCCTCGCCAAGCCCATTCGCGAACTCGGGCTCAAACTCGAGGGCTCGCCGCTCGAGCGATTCGTGCAGCAGCTCTATCGCGAACTAGATGCAAAGGGCATCCACAAGTTCCGTCCCCATTGCTATCTCACCGATGAATGGGGATGTCCTTCCGGTGAACCTGTCATCGGAATTCCGTTCTATCTCGCCAACCCCGACCTGGCCCAGCTTGAACGGGATATGAACGACCTGGAAGACGCTCGCGAAATCATGATGTACATGCGTCACGAGGCCGGACACGCCTTCAATTACGCTTATCAGCTCTACAAGTCGGCGGAGTGGCGCAGTCTTTTCGGTCCCTTTCGCCGCGCCTATCGCGACAATTACCGGCCGATCCCGTTTTCGCGCAAGTATGTTCGCCACATGGCCGGGTGGTATGCGCAGAAGCATCCGGATGAGGATTTCGCTGAAACGTTTGCCGTCTGGCTCACGCCTCGCTCGCAATGGCGAAAGCGCTATAACGGTTGGGACGCACTATCCAAGCTGCAATATGTCGATCGCATCGCGCACAAAGTCGGGAACGTCGAACCCATCCGTCGTCGCGGCCACACCGACATCACTGTCGATGAAATGGAGTCGACCGTCGGCGAATTCTATCGTCTCAGCCTACCGGAGGAGATTTCGGTGCAGGAACTTGCCCTGGATTCCGACCTCCAGGACATCTTCAACGTTTCACCCAAACGGCGAAATGGCGTGCGAGCCGCCGTCGAGATGTTGCACCAGCATCGCAAACCCATCGTTGACAAGGTTGCCTATTGGAGCGGCGTGCAACGCCCGATTGTGAAGCGACTCGTGGAATCCATCTGCAACCGCGTTGAGGAACTGGGCCTGCGCGTCGACGTCCGGCGCGAGTCTGATCACCTCACCGAGTTCACGGTCTACACAACAGCACTAGCAATGAATTATTTGCTTCGTGGAAAGTTCATTCATCCCTGACGTGTGCCGGCGATTGCCGGACCACCGACTGGAGGACGCATGGCAAAATTGAAAGTCACCGTACTGTACGATTTATGGGAAGAACAGCCCGCTGAAGTCGAAGATGAGGCCCCCGCGCCGCGCAAGCGCAAGGGACCAAAAAAACGCAAGAAGAAGCCGGTAAAGCACGACCGCGAAGAGATCTTCGAAGCCCTGGAGAAGCTTGGCCATGAGCCGTCGTATTACGTCCTCGACGGCCGCCCCCAATCTCTGCTCGGACTGGCCAAATGCGGCGCCGATCTCATCTTCAACCTCACCGAATCCTATGCCGGCGACGACACCCGGGAGATGCACGTCACGGCGTTCCTCGACCTGCTCGACATTCCCTACACCGGCGCCGGACCGCACGCACACATTCTCGCGCAGGACAAATCCATCGCCAAGAAGATGTTTGCCTTTCACAAGATCCAGTCGCCTTACTTTGCGACAGCCTATCGCGGCAATATCGACCATGCCCACGACATCTCGTTCCCGCTCATCGTAAAACCCACGTCGGAAGATGGGTCCATCGGCATCGATGCCGCCGCCGTCGTTACCAGCGTCAAGGAGTTGATGGAGCGCGTCAGCTATATACAAACCGAGTTCGATTCTCCCGCATTGATCGAGGAGTACATCGAAGGACGCGAAATTTACGCCTCCATCCTCGGCAGTTACGAGAGCGCGCGTGCGCTTCCACTGGTGGAACTCGATCTTTCGAAGCTTCCCAAGGGCACGCCGAAGATCGCCAGCCAGGACGTAAAATTCGAGAAAGATACCGAAGCCTACAAACTCACGAAATCGGTGATCGCGGAGGATCTCGACGAGGAAATCACAACCAGGCTGACTGAAATCGCGATCAGGGCTTATCGCGCCGTCAAGCTTCGCGATTACGGCCGCATTGACATGCGCGTATCGAGCAAGGGCGAGATTTACGTCATCGAAGCGAATCCGAACCCATGGCTCTCCAGCGGACAGGAGTTTGCAATGGCCGCGAGAAAATCCGGCCTCTCCTATACCCAGATGATCGGAGAGATCGTCGACCTTGCAATGGCACGTAACGCATGAAGTACGGCAACGAGTTCGACACGCATGGTTCGGCAGCCTTGCGGCCTAAAATGGCTGCATGAACTTTCCCACCACGATTCGCAGCGCTCGTGAAGCGCTTGCCTCGGGAAGCATCGAACCTGCCGACCTTGCCAGGGATGCGTTGCAACGCGCCAACCGCAACGCTGGCAAGAATTCCTACCTCTGGCGCGATCCCGATTGGACAATGGAAGAGGCCGCGCGCGCTGCCGCGATACCACCATCGGCCGGCGGCCAGTTTGGCGATGGGCGCAGTAATCTCTGGGGCGTTCCCGTCTCCGTCAAGGACTGCTTCGATCTGGCGGGCTCGCCGACCAGTTGCGGCACTCATCTCTATCGCGACCTCAATGGCGTCGCCGAGCACGACTCATGGCTCGTTGAACAGCTGCGCAAAGCTGGCGCCGTCATCACTGGCAAGACCCACCTCCATCCCCTCGCTTACGGCATCACCGGCGAGAATCCCGAATTCGGCGATTGCGAGCAGCCCGGTAATCCCGGCGCACTCACCGGCGGATCATCCAGCGGAGCAGCGGCCAGCATTCTCGAGGGCTCCGCGCTCGCAGCGATCGGCACCGATACCGGCGGCTCGGTCCGCGGACCGGCCGCTCTTTGCGGCTTGGCTGGCTACCGCGCCTCGCTTGGCCGTGGCAACTGGCGCGGGGGCGCGCATCTTGCCCAGTCCTTCGATACGATGGGATGGCTCTTTCGCGATCTAGAAGACGCGCCCCTGCTCGCCAAGATCTTCGTCCCCGGCAAATCCAGCCCACTGTACACGTTCAATTCCTTCGCCGTCGTGCATGACGCTTTCTTGCACGACACCGAGCCTGCCATCGTCGACGGGTTGCGCGGCGTCGAGCGCGATCTTCGCGCTCTCGGGCTGAAAGGCATCACCGTCGATGTTGCCTGGTGGACCGACTCCTTCGAAATCTTCGCTCCGATCCAGGCATGGGAAGCTGCGCGTCTCCACGCCGGCCATTTCGACTCGATTCAGCCTGCCATTCGCGAACGGCTCGAATGGGGCGCGCGCATCACCGAGGCCGAAATCGTCGTCCTGCGCAAACGCCATGCCGAGTTCCGCGCCCGCATCGAAGAATTACTGCGGAAACACGAATTGCTTTTGCTGCCCGCATCGCCCGTGGCTCGCATCAGCATGGGAGCCGACAACAACCAGGCGCGAAGCCGCATCCTCCGTTACACCACACCGTTCAGCCTCGCCGGCGTTCCTGTTGTCACGATTCCCTGCTCGATAGGCGGAATGCAACTGGCCGCTGTACGTGAGAACGACGAAAGCCTCTTGAATCTGGCGGCGCAAATCGGATTGAATCGCAGACAGCAGAATTAAGCACCAGCGACAAATCAGATCTGCGAAGCCGCCAGCGGGCTGAGCACCAGGTTGGTGATGTTGCTGACAATCGCCTCAAACGCAAACCGCGGATCGGCGGAAAGCTTTTTCCACGCAAGATCGTTACGGAAGACGTTCCACTTTGCGTCCATTTCGGCGGAATCGGCAAAACTGAGCATGTACGTCAGGCTGGGCATGCGCTGCCCGATCACCGTGTCACCAAAAAAGACCATCTGAAATCCGGCGCTCTTGAAGATCTCGAATTCGCCGGAATGGAACATTTGCACCTTCAGAATATGATCCCGGTAACTGGGGCTCTCATAGGTCCGAAGCTGAAAGATGCGCTTGCCCTTCGCAGGCGGCGTGATCCGTGGCCAACCCTCGAATGCGACCAGCAGCGACAAATCCATCCGAAGAAATGCCGGCGATGAAGCTGGAGCGCTCCAGAAGGGTTCCGCCGCCTTGATGTAACTCTCGTTCTGGTTCAGTTCGAGTTCCAGAGCCGACGCCATTGCGGGCGCCATGATGGGAATGAGCACGTAAAACGTTGGGGTCTCGGGACCGATCTCCAGACGAAAGGCGCCGATTGGTCCGCCCTTGTCCGCGAGTGCTGGAATGAGGGCTTCGCTGATGTACCGCTCCGTCATCGCGGCCTGCGGTCCCGTTTGCAGAGTGTAGCGGCGGAGCTGGTAGAACTGCCGCGGGCGCACCATCTCACGCGTTTGCGCGGTAGCATCGGAGCCGATAGCAACAACAGAAGAAGCCAGTGTTCCAGCGAGGAATTCGCGACGTTGCATTCCGTGTCTCCCGAGACAGTGAATTTCTATTCTTCGCCGATATCTTCATTCCAGATTTCCGGATGCTCAGCGATATAGCCCTCAAGCAGTTCGCGGCAATCCCGATTATCGAGTTCGATCACTTCAACGCCATTCTCCCGCAGCCAGTCGAGTCCGCCTGTAAACGTGCGGCTCTCGCCCACAACCAGCGTACCAATATGGAACTGACGCACCAGCCCGCTGCAATACCAGCACGGCGCGAGCGTGGTCACCATCACAAGGTTGCGGTAGCTGCGCTGCCGGCCGGCTCGGCGGAAGGCATCGGTCTCCCCATGGATGCTGGGGTCCCCCTGCTGCACCCGCCGGTTGTGTCCGCGGCTTACCAACTGACCGGCCTTGGTAAAAAGCGCAGCGCCAATCGGAATTCCGCCTTCGAGAAGCCCATAGCGCGCCTCTTCCAGCGCCACCGCCAGCATGCGTTCGTAGCTTTCTTTATCGGTCGCCATATTTGATGAAGATCATACGAGATCAACCTGCTTGAAATCGGTCGCCCCTTCCTTGGCCTCGGTTGACAGCGCCTTGACATCGAGATGCATCACAAAAACGTCGCCCTGCTTTCGAACCCTGCCAGTGAGAATCGCCGACCAAATTCCTTAAGAATTGTTAAGTCCAAAGTCAGCACCTTCCAGCTGAGTCGTCGATATGTGGTTTAGAAACTTGCAATTGGAAAGGCTAATCGAATCGTTTGCCAAATCAAGATCCTCTAAACGCCTCCAGATGCAACGAAAGTCCCCGAGCGTCTATTGACTTTGAGCGCGCACCAAGTTGTAGGTTGAATCTGTGAGAGACGCTGGATATACCATCCGAAGCATGGCAGAGAGGTGCGGAATGACCGCGCACACTCTGCGCTACTATGAGCGCGTCGGCCTGATCCAACCGGTTGGACGCGCGCGCAACGGTCACCGCCGCTACTCTGAAGCAGACGAAGCGTGGCTCAACTTCCTGCACTGCATGCGGGCCACCAACATGTCCATTCGGGAGATGCAACGCTATGCCGAACTCCGCGAAAAGGGCGACGCCACTTCCCTCGAACGGCGCAAACTGCTTGAGGATCACCAGGCCGCAATCGCTGCAAAGATCGTCGCACTGCAGCAAGCACATGCTCTGCTGACCCACAAGATCTCCAATTACAAGAAGATCGAAGAACGAATCCGCATCGGCGCCCCCCAGCCTGCCGGGCGGGAACTCGAAAGCGAATTGGCGACGGCAAGCTGACTGCGAAGTGTCCAGACCCGGGCAGAATCTGAGCAAGCGCGTCTGCAAGCCGTTCGCATCGAAGATATGCGTGGAATCCTGGCTCCGGATCGGCAATATACGCCAGCTTGATTTCCATGAGTTCAAAACCCATTTCCCACCCATAAGGGGATTTGGATACGATAGCGGCACGGCGTTTCCCCGGTTGGGGCCGTTCCCTCTGCTCTGATACGCCGGATCGCTGAATATAACTCGAATATCGTCCTGTCCCAAGGAGGTCGACCTGTGGCAGACACTCTCGATACGCGCCTGAAACACCTGCGTTCGCGCGCTCCCTACACCGCGAAAGACATTCTCGCACCCGATCAGCAATCGGTAGACCTCGAACCTCTGGCGGAGAATTCCAGCAAACGCGGGTTCAGCAGGCGATCGTTCCTTTCGGGCCTGGGAGCAGCCGGCGTTCTGGCCGGGGCAGCCCCCCTGGTCCCAGCCACACCAGCCATCGCGCCTGCAATCCAGGATCAACCTGAAACCGCCGCTACTGGCAACGTCACGCTGCGCATCAACGGCAAAGACTACCCCCTGCATAACCTCGACCCGCGTGCGACTCTGCTTGACACGCTCCGTGAGCGCATTCATCTCACCGGCACCAAGAAAGGCTGCGATCACGGGCAGTGTGGTGCCTGCACGGTTCACGTCAACGGCCGCCGCGTCAACAGTTGCCTCTCATTCGCCCTGATGCACGAAGGCGACGAGATCACCACCATTGAAGGCATCGGCCAGCCCGGCAATCTGCATGCCATGCAGGCAGCTTTTGTGGAGCACGACGGATATCAATGCGGCTATTGCACCAGCGGCCAGATCATGAGCGCGGTTGCCTTGCTGAAGGAGCCCATCGGCCAGTCCGACGACGAGGTCAAGCAAGCTATGTCGGGAAATATCTGCCGCTGCGGCGCATACACCAACATCCTGGCTGCGGTGAAGCAAGTGCGTTCGCGCGCCTAGCCGCCCTGTGCCCGAAGGAGAGGAGACTTCATGGAAACTTTCACCTACGTCAAAGCTCCAAGCATCGACAAAGCCCTCGCAAGCACCGCCCAGGCAAAGTTCATCGCTGGCGGCACTACGCTGGTCGACCTGATGAAGCTGAGCGTCGAGACTCCCAAGACGCTTGTCGACATTAATTTCTTATCTCTCGATAAGATCGAAAAGCTCCCCGATGGCGGCCTGCGTATCGGCGCCATGGTGCGCAACTCGGATCTTGCGTGGAATCAGGATGTGCAGAAATCGTACGCAGTGCTGTCTGAAGCTCTTCTCTCCGGTGCGTCGCCGCAGCTGCGCAATATGGCGACCACGGGGGGCAACCTGCTGCAACGCACGCGCTGCGCTTACTTCCGCGAGCCGAGCGCCGGTACGCCCGGCGGCTATGGATGCAACAAGCGCACGCCCGGCACCGGATGCGCTGCGCTCGAAGGCTTCAATCGTACCCACGCCATCCTTGGCACCAGTGAGCATTGCATCGCAACGCACCCTTCCGACATGTGCGTGGCCATGGCGGCCCTCGAAGCCGTCATTCATGTCGAAGGTCCAAAGGGAAAGCGCACCATTGCCTTCGCCGACTTCCACAAGCTTCCGGGTGACACGCCGCAGATCGAGAACGCACTCGAACCTGGCGAACTGATCACCTATGTCGATCTGCCCAAGCCGGTCGAAGGCGCCAAGTCGACCTACCTGAAACTCCGTGACCGCGCCAGCTATGAATTCGCTCTCGCGTCGGCCGCTGTCGTGGCAAGAGTCGAAGGTGGGCACATCCGCTACATTCGCGTGGCGATGGGTGGAGTGGGAACCAAGCCGTGGCGATCCCATGAAGCTGAATCAGCACTCATGGGCAAACCGGCGAATGCAGCAGCCTTCAAGGCGGCGGCAGAAGCCGCGCTGGCCAAGGCAAAACCGCAGACGGACAATGCGTTCAAGGTGGAATTGGCCAGGCGCTGCCTGGTGCGCTCGCTCAAAACCGCAACCGCATAGTTGCATTTGATGGAGATTCTTATGGCGACGGACACACTTCCTCACGCAAGCATTATCGGCGCGGTGGTGCCGCGCATCGACGGCCCTTTGAAGACCAGCGGAACCGCACGCTACGCCTGTGATCACAATATTGCCGGACTAGCACAGGCGGTGCTGGTGCAGGCCGCCATCGGCAAGGGAACGATACGAAGTCTCGATACCTCCGCGGCGGAAAAGATGCCGGGCGTGCTGCTGGTCTTGCACCATGGAAATCTCGAAGGCGTTTACCGCACCATTCCGCATGAAGAGGACGGCAGCATGGCCGAGTCGCGCCCCCTGTTTGCCGACAACGACATCAACTACTGGGGTCAGTACATTGCTGCTGTCGTCGCGGAGTCCCTGGAGCAGGCTAACGCTGCGGCGCAAGCCATTCGCGTTCAATATGACGTAGCACAGCCCGACGTTCAGCCAGATCTCGGCAAAGGTTTCACGGGAGAGCGAAAGAGCAGTTGGAAACGCGGCGATCCCGACCAGGCGCTCTCCACCGCACCGGTGACCATTGATGAAACGTACTCGACGCCGATTGAAGTCCACAATCCCATGGAGATGCACGGCACCGTTGCGGTGTGGGATGGCGACAATCTTACGCTCTACGAGAGCACCCAGGCCGTGGTGGGCACCCGCACTGTGATGTCGGAAGTGCTGGGGGTTCCGCGCGAGAATCTGCGCGTGATCTCGCGCTTCATCGGATCCGGATTCGGCGGCAAACTCTCCGCGTGGCCGCAAGCCGCATTGGCTGGATCGGCTTCGCGCCAGTTGAAGCGGCCCGTCAAAGTCAGCGTGGATCGACGCATGATGTTCTCCAACGTCGGTCATCGTCCGCGAACGGAGCAGCGCATCCGCTTGGGTGCGACGCAGAACGGAAAGCTGACGGCAATCCGGCACGATTTTCTTTCGGAAACATCGCAACTCGACGATTTCATGGAACATTGCGGCGAGCAGACTCCATTTCTCTATAGCTGTCCGAACCTCGTGGTGACGGCGGCGATGGTCCGCCGAAATGTTGGCGCACCTGCACCTATGCGCGGACCGGGTGCAGTACCTGGACTGTTCGCGCTTGAATCCGCCATGGATGAGCTTGCCGTCAAGCTCAAAATGGATCCGTTGGAACTTCGTTTGAAGAACGATGCCGAGCGCGATGAAGGCAGGAATTTGCCCTTCTCGTCGCGACACCTGAAAGAGTGCTACACCACCGGCGCCGACAAGATCGGTTGGAAGCAGCGCACGCCTGAAGTCGGCTCCATGCGGCGCAATGGGAAGGTGATTGGCTGGGGCCTGGCTGGAGCATCGTGGGCCGCGGCCCGTATTCCCTGCATAGCCTCGGTGGAACTCTGCCCCAACGGACGCGTTTGCGTTCGCTGCGCCACGCAGGATATCGGCACCGGGACGTACACCGTTTTCGCGCAGGTAATTCACGCGAAGACTGGAGTTCCGCTCGATCGCATCGACGTTTTTCTCGGCGACAGCTCTTTGCCCGATGGCCCGACATCCGGTGGATCGATGGCCACCAGCGCGTTGCTGCCGGCGGCCACAAGCGCCGTTTCTGAGGCGGTAACGCGCCTTCTCCATATCGCCGCGACGATACCCCAATCCCCCTTCCATGGCATGAACCCGTCCGAGCTTTCCATGACAAACGGGCTCGTGCATTCGAAGCAGCAACCTCAGGTGGTCGGCGTCGCTATGCATTCGGGCAGCGACCTGGCTGGGAGCGGCATGCCCTTCGAAAAAGTGCTCAAGCTCGCTAATCTTGGTGGCCTCAGCGCAACAGGCCGTACCGCTCCGTCGTTTGACGATCCCAAGGCAAAACAATACTCGCTGCATTCCTTCGGCGCGCATTTTGCCGAGGTTGAATGGGAGCCCGAGATTGCCCGTCTGCGCGTGAGCAAGACTTTCTCCATTTTTGATTGCGGCCGGATCATCAACAAGGGGGCGGGCACAAATCAAATTCTGGGTGCGGCCGTGATGGGGGTGGGCATGGCGATGTTCGAAGACACGATCTTCGACCATCGTTCCGGACAGCCCATCAACAACAACTTCGCCGATTATCTCGTGCCCACTTGTGCTGATCTGCCCGTGCAGGACGTCACCTTCCTCGATTATCCCGACTACATCGTGAATGAGTATGGCGCGCGCGGAATCGGTGAGATCGGCATGGCCGGGGTTGCGCCCGCAATTACGGCCGCGGTCTACCATGCGACTGGCATACGCGTGCGTGATCTGCCAATTCGCATCGAAGATCTTTTGAAATCGAATATCCGAGAAGCATGACGTTGCTGGAGAAGGCGCAATCAGAATTTCTCAGCACGAAGGGAAACCAAGTATGAGCACGACTCCAGCATCAATCATCGGAAGACCGACACCTCGCGTTGATGGGCCGTTGAAAACCACGGGCGAAGCGCAATATGCAGCCGACTTTCACTTCGAAGGCATGGCGCATGCTGTACCGGTGGTGGCGACCATCCCCAGCGGCCGTATCCGTACCCTCGATACATCGGCGGTCGAAAAAATGCCCGGCGTGCTCCTCGTGCTCCATCACGGCAACATCGGGCCGTTGTACCGGACTGTCCCCGGCGATCAAAACGCAACCAATAGCGAGGTGCGGTCGGCGTTTGAAGATGATGTAGTGCGCCACTGGGGCCAGTACATCGCAGTCGTTGTCGCTGGGACCCTCGAGCAGGCAACAGCGGCTGCTGCAGCCGTACGCGCAGAATACGATGTTGATCCCGCGCATTTGCGCCCCGGCCTGGATGACTACAAGGGTGAGCGCAAAAAAGGCAGTGCGCGCGGCGACTTTGATAGCGCCTTTAAGGATGCTCCGGCGAAAGTCGATCAGACCTACATCACGCCAATAGAAACGCATAATCCCATCGAGCTGCACGCTTCCGTCGCTATGTGGCAGGGTGACCACCTGACCATGTATGAAACATCGCAGGGTGTCGTGAACCATCGCGTAGTGATGGCCCAGACGCTCGGCATTCCGGTGGAGAATGTGCGAGTGGTGACGCGCTTTCTCGGATCTGGGTTCGGGGGCAAACTCTTCCCGTGGCCACACTGTGCCATGAGCGCCGTAGCCGCGCGCCGCCTGGGCCGTCCCGTCAAGTTGAGCGTCACACGTAGCATGATGTTTGCGAGCGTAGGCTACCGTCCGCGCACTGAACAACGCATCCGCCTGGGCGCGTCGAAGGAAGGCAAACTCCTTGCTCTCAAACAGGACTATCTCAATGTAACTTCAATTCTCGATGATTATGACGAGGGCTGCGGCGAGGCCACGCCGTATCTCTACAGCGTGGCGAATCTTGAAGTGACGAGCGCACTCGTGCATCGCAACCTGGGCGCCCCAATGTACATGCGTGGACCAGGAGCCGTTCCCGGCCTGTACGCACTCGAGTCAGCAATGAATGAGATGGCCGACGAACTCAAGATGGACCCGCTCCAACTGCGTCTACTCAATGATGCCAAGACCGACGAAGACAAAAAAATGCCGTTTTCATCGCGACACCTCCGCGAATGCTTTGAAGTTGGCGCAAAGAAATTCGGCTGGGATCGCCGCACGCCCGAAATCGGCTCAATGCGGAGCGATGAAAAAATCCTTGGGTGGGGACTCGCCGGCGCAAGCTGGATCGCAATGTCCCTGCCTTGCACGGCACACGTGGAATTTCACGCGAATGGACGCGTCTCTGTTCGCTGCGGCACGCAGGATATCGGCACCGGCACCTACACGATCTTTGCGCAGGTGGTGCACGAAAAGACTGGCATCCCTCTCGATCGCATCGACGTGGTCATCGGCGACAGCGCTCTGCCGGAAGGCCCCATGTCCGGCGGATCTCTGGTCACGGGGTCCGTATTGAATGCGATTGCCTCGGCTTCAACCGAGGCGATGAAAAACATGACAGCGCTCGCCACTAGCACAGAAGGCTCTCCACTCAAGGGCGCAAAGCCTGAAGACCTGATCTTTGCGGAAGGTCGCATCCGGAGGAAAAATCAAGCTGCCGGCGACCCGGAATTCGCTGATATTCTGCGCCTTGCGCGCCTCAACGGAATAAGCGCGGAAGGCAAGACGATACCGACGTGGGAAAATCCAAAAGCTCAGGGGGTCTCGCTGCACTCCTATGGCGCGCAATTTGTCGAAGTGGAATGGGAGCCCGAAATTGCCCGATTGCGCGTGAGCCGCGTCGTTACCGTCATTGACGCCGGACGCATCATCAATCCAAGTGCCGCCGCAAACCAGATTGCGGGCGCTGTAGTGATGGGCGTAGGTATGGGACTGCTGGAGGAGACACATCATGACCAGCGAACCGGGCAGCCGATTAATGGAAACATAGCGGACTACCTGATGGCAACCTGTGCCGACGCACCGCAGATCGATGTCACATTCCTTGACTATCCCGACCCTGCTATGGGGGAGTATGGCGCCCGCGGAGTAGGCGAGATCGGACTTGCCGGGGTAGCGGCCGCAATTACCGCAGCGGTATATCATGCAACCGGGGTACGAGTACGCGAACTCCCCGTACGTATCGAAAACCTTCTGGAATCGAAGATACTGGAAGCGTGAGCGAGATGAGAAGTTCATGACCGACCTCGAAAACATCCTGCCGCTCTGGCACGCGTTGGAATCCGACGGCTTAGACTACGTCCTTGCCACGCTTGTGGACGTGGAAGGACCAAGCTACCGCAAGCCTGGTGCGCGCATGTTGATCGCGCCCGGCGGCCGCCGTGCGGGCACAGTGAGCGGCGGATGCCTCGAGGCCGAAGTCGCCAAACGCGCGTGGTGGCTCACTGAATCGGGCCCGGTCGTCGAGCGCTATTCGACAGCGGAAGACGATGGCGACATGCAGTATGGTTCTGGCTGCGGGGGCGTTGTCTATGTGTTGCTAGAGCGCCGCGCATCAGCTGCACCAGTGCTGAAAGCGCTTGAAGCCGCCTTTCACGCACGCGTACCGTTGGCCATCGCCACGATCCTCAACAGCACCGGCATCGCGAATCGAGTATTCGCGGGTCCGACTATTCAGGTTGCCCGCAACGAACGAACAAATCACGAGATCCTCCATAATCTGGCCATCCTCGCGCTGGAACGCATGCAGTCAATCGACCGGCACGTAACGATTGACGGAGTCGAAACGCGCATTTGGGTTGACTACCGCTCCCCGCGGCCGGGCTTGTGGATCTTTGGCGCCGGCGATGACGCAAAGCCGCTGCTGCGTCTGGCACGCCTGCTCGGTTGGTTCGTAACCATTGGAGATGGGCGCAGCCATCTGCCTACACGCGAGCGTTTTCCGCAAGCTGACAAGGTTCTGGCGTTGGAGAGGGTTGCGCTGCCCGAAGCCGGAACGTCGTTCCTCGCGGACTTGAAAGCGACGGATGCAGCCGTCCTGTTAACCCACAGCTTCGAACAGGACTCGCGGATCCTTGCGACACTTCTTTCACGGGATTTCCTGCCTGCTTATCTCGGCGTACTTGGCCCCCAGCGCAGAACTCGCGAAGTTCTCGCCCAGTCTGCTCGTCTCCTTGGACTTCCAAATCCAGCGGACCGTGTTGAGCAATGGCTCGCACAGATGCATGCGCCGACCGGTCTCGATCTCGGCGCGGAGACGCCCGCAGCCATCGCGCTCTCCATCGTCGCTGAAATTCAGCAGACGCTGAATAACGGCTCGGCTCTGCCGCTACGCCAGGTGCGCGCCGTGCAGCCAGTCATGAGCCGTAGCTGATCAAACTCAGGCAGCCTCTTCTTTCAGGTGCGCTTCGAGGACGTCTAGGAATTTCGCCAGCCATGCGGGATGCGCTGTCCATGCCGGACCTGTGACCAGTTTTCCATCCACCGTGGCTTCGGCGAAATCGAGCGAAACAAATGTTCCGCCAGCCAGGGTCACTTCCGGCGCGCAAGCCGGATAACAGTTCACCTTGCGACCCTTGAGCACCCCCGCCGCCGCCAGCACCTGCGGACCGTGGCAGAGCGCGGCAATCGGCTTGCCCTCCTTATCGAAGTGCCGCACCAGCTCAAGAACCTTGGGGTTCAGCCGCAGATACTCCGGCGCACGCCCGCCTGGAACCACCAGCGCGTCATACGATGCAGGATTCACTTCATCGAAGGTCGCATTCAAGGTGAAGTTATGACCGCGTTTCTCCGTATAGGTCTGATCACCTTCGAAATCGTGGATCGCCGTGCGCACCTGCTCTCCCTTCTTCTTCCCCGGACATACCGCATCCACTTTGTGGCCCACCATCTGCAGGGCCTGAAACGGGACCATGATTTCGTAGTCCTCAACGAAGTCGCCGGCTAGCACAAGAACCTTTGCTGATTTCATTTGTAAGTCTCCGGGTTAAAGTCTTCGTGTTGCTCTTCGGCTGCGTGGGTTCCGAGGCGCGCCCTCAAGCGCATCCGAAAGGATTCAGACACATGTTATCTGATGGGTGGCCTGCAATGAAGATTTCAGGCGAAGCGAAGTGTTAAAGCGCAAGCGAACTTCGTCTGACCGGCGTTATAACCTAGAGCTTGACATGACCGCTGCCCCCTCCCCACTTGAGGCTCTGAATGCGCGAATCGTAGCCTGTGAGCGCTGTCCGCGTCTCCGAGACCATTGCGCTGAAGTCGCGCGTGTGCGGCGGCGCGCCTACGCAGATTGGGAGTACTGGGGGCGTCCGGTCCCCTCGTTCGGCGATCCCCAGGCACGCATTCTCGCCCTCGGCCTGGCGCCCGGCGCCCACGGCTCCAACCGCACCGGCAGGCCCTTCACCGGAGATGGCTCCGGAGATTTTCTGTATCCGGTACTCCATGAAGCCGGCTTTGCCTCCCTCCCCAAGGCGACTTCACGCGATGACGCCATGAAACTCACAGATCTTTGGATTACGTCAGTCGTCCGCTGCGCTCCACCGGCGAACAAACCAACTCCGGATGAATTGCGTAACTGCTCCTCATGGATGGACGACGAGATGGCTCTACTCAAGCATCTTCATATCGTCGTTTGCCTGGGGCGGATCGCATTTGACGGACTGCTGACATACGAGCAGCGCACTGGCCCAAAACTTGCTCGCGGGAATTTCATCTTTGCCCACGGCGGCGAATACACCCTACCCAGTGGACTGACCGCAATCGCCAGCTATCACCCCTCGCTGCAAAATACGAACACCGGCAAGCTGACACGACCGATGTTCCTTAAGATCTTCATGCGTGCCAGGCAGTTGGCCGGGTTGAATCCTTGAACATAATGCCATGTCCCGCACAGAGGAACAGTTCCCTCAATCGAGCCCTTCCGGTCGGATAGATTTGTGTTGTGCTGGGTTGCGCAAGGAGACTTACGATGCAAAAAGCAGTAAGCAGGTTCATGCTTTCAGCACTCATGCTGGGTGCAATGGGGGTCTACGCACAATCGATGAAATCCGATCATTGGTCTACACCGGAATTACTGGAACGGGCGAAACACCTCAGGGAACTTGCCGCGAAGGGCGACGGCTCCGCCAGCGAAACCATCGAGAAGTATCCACACCATTACACAATGCTCGCTTATCGAGAGCACAGCGGGGGTGGCGAACTCCACCAGAACTTTGCGGACATCTTCTTCATCCTTGATGGCCAGGCAACCGTCGTGACAGGCGGAAGCCTCGTCGACGCAAAGACTACAGGGCTCGGCGAAGTCCGCGGCAAGTCCGTTGAAGGCGGCACGCGCCAGGAACTCAGGGCTGGCGACGTCGTCCACATTCCCGCGGGCATGCCGCACCAGACCCTCGTAGCCAGCGGCCACTCGGTTACTTATTTTGTGGTGAAAGTCGAAGAAACTCGTTGATCGACAAATGTTCAATCGGAAATCATGGAGCGGGAGACCGGGATCGAACCGGCGACATTCAGCTTGGGAAGCTGACGTTCTACCACTGAACTACTCCCGCTATTTAAAATCAATAATTTACCAAGAGTGATTGGCCTCACTGATCATATTGTTAAAATCACGTACATCAGCCCTCTCGATAACCGAAGGAGCAAAATGAACGTGGACAGCGGGTATGGTCATAAACAAGTCAACCTCTCACAGTATCGCCGAGTCGACGGTCGCTGGCAATTTATTCGAGTGGTTAGAAAGAATGGCAAGCCAGACCCGCGGCTTGTACTCATTGACGGCGAGCCAGCCAGCAGCACAAGGGCGGGCACTTCTATCTCGCCTGGAGGGAAGACGGCAAGCTAAAACGCCAGGCCGTTGGCTCCTCTCCACGCGAGGCGCTGAACGCCTGGCACGTCAAGATGGGAATCCTTGCCGGAGATGTCGAGCCAGATCCTGAACCAGAGGCAGCAGAAAGCAAGACAATCGATGCTGCAATCGCGGAGTATCTCCGCGATGTAAAGGCTACGAAGAGTGCGGCGACCTATAGGGCATACAAGCGCGATTTGGCGTGGTTCCGAGAACACCGTGGAAAGCATCTTGTCTCCCGTCTTGATCGGTCGGACGTCATGGTCTTGTTCGCTGCGGGGCGCGAAGAAGGCCTCAACCAGAAGACCTCCAACAAGAGAGTCGTCGTAATGGTGCAGGCGATGCGCGGCGCCGGGGCTGACATCAAACTTCGCAAAGGCGACTGGCCGAAGACAACGGATAAACAGATCGAGGTTTACACGCCTGACGAAGTGCGGAAGTTCTTCGCAGCCTGCACGACGATGAGCGGTGCTTTTTCAGACCTTCTTGCTGACTGGGTTCAGGTCGGAAGAGGTCGCCACATTGTCTTGGTCCAACATCATCACACGACCGGCAAGATCAGCGTGTCTGCAAAACCTCAGTGGAACTTCACACCGAAGAGCTACGAAATTCGATCCGTCGAAGTGCCGTCTGCTTTGCTCACCACCCTCAAGGCGCGCCAGAAGGAGAGCCACTCTCCCTCCTGTTCCCCGCCCCAAAACATCCGACGCGGCCTGACTACGGCGGTGATGGCGTTGATGCGCACATGCTGGAAGTAGGCAACCGTAGGCGAGCTTGCCCAGAGCGTCTTCGCCCGGCCACTCGCGGCGCGCGCCCGCCTCGTTGATGATGATGACGGGTTCGGTACCGGGCGTGTCGTTCCATGAGAAATCGCGGCCTTCCCGAAGGCGCATACCGATGGCTTGCAGATAGCCGGGAGTGACGAGATAGACTAGCGCACCCTGGTCTGCATCTTTGGCGTGATAGCGACCAACTGAAACGAGGCCCCACTCGCGATTGCGGTCGAGTGGAAGCATGTCGGCGATGCCGACGGATTGGACACCAGGTAGGGCACTGATACGGTCAATTTCGGACCTCAGGAAATTGGCGCGCTGGATGAGCTGATCATTGTTGGTGGCCGGGGGAAGGTCGGTCTGCATCGGCGCGGCGTGGGAAGGATTGAATCCCAGGTCAACATCGAGAACGCGGATGAAGCTACGGAGAAGCAGACCAGCACCAACCAACAAGAGGCACGCGAGGGCCAGCTCGGAAATGATCAGGACAGACCGGAAGCGTTCGTGACTGCGGCTCGCGGCTAATCCCGACGCGTTGTCCTTAATCACTTCCTGAAGGTTATTGCCAGAAATACTAAGCGCCGGCGCCAAACCGAAGAGGATGCCAACGGCTATGGCGATGACAAGCGTCCATGAAACAGCTGTAAAGTCGAGGTGAATTGTGGCGAGCAGCGGGAGAGCGATGGAATTCTGGTGTGCGAGATAGTAGACGATGGCCCATGCGAGCGTGAATCCAACCACAGCGCCGGAGAGCGAGAGGATGAGGCTCTTGGTGAGGAGTTGGCGTACGATCCGGAGACGACCAGCTCCGAGGGCGCGGCGCATGGCGAACTCTTTGCTGCGGGCAGCGGCGCGGCCGAGCTGAAGGTTCGAAAGATTTACCGAAACGATGAGGAGAATGAGTCCGACCGCAGACCAGAGGACGAGAAGCGAACGCTGCAGTTGCCCGCGACGTGGTCTTTGAGGGTAGTGAGATCGGAGGCCTAGTCGTAGAACCAGTCTTTGTGCTGAAGTTTCAGTTGCGGAAAGAGTCGATCCGCTTCGTCCTGTGCCTGCGCGACGGTAACACCAGGCTTGATACGGCCAACAATGGCAAGCGTGTTACCCCAGGGTCTTCCAGAAGTCCATTACGGCCGGCACAAATAGATCGACCTTCTTGCCCGGCGCGAATACGGCGCCGAAATCGAAGCTCGCAGGAAGTACGCCCACGATGGTGACTGGACCATTTACAGCAGCGGGCCTGGTATCAATGTCGATGGTCTTGCCAACGATGTTGGGGTCAGAGCCGAACTGAGTTTTCCAGAAGTAATAGCTGAGCAGTGCCGCGGGACGGCCACCCTTGACGGTCTCTTCGGCAGTAAAGTTGCGGCCAAGCACTGGCGTGACGCCCAGGGTGGGAAAGAAGTTGCCGGCGATTTCGACAGCGTCGAATTGCCTGGGCTCGCCAGTGCCCGTTAGCTTGTACTGCAGCGAGTTGTGGAAGGTCTGAAATGCGGTTACATCCTGGAAGGACCGGTTGTTGCGCTGGAATTCGCGAAAGACGTCGACCGTGTATGTATCAGCGGAGAGTCCGCCGGCTGCCCGAACCTTGGCGTCGAAGCTTTTGCCGGCAGTGAACTAGACGAGTTGATGCGACTGCGAGAAGGGCAAAGGCCGCAGCAACAGGGTGTTCACGACGCTGAACACGGCGGCGTTGAGGCCGGCGCCAAGTGCGAGAACCAGGATAGCAATGGTTGCGAAAGCAGGATTGTTGCGTAGGGTACGGAGCGTGTAGCGTGCATCCTGCACCGACTCGGCGTAATACTCGCGAAGACGTCGACGGCGTTCCATGTGCTCTCCTATGCGCTCGCCCGCCCGTTCGACGGCGAGGATGTTGCCGAATTGTCGCTCGGCTTCGGTACGGGCCGCTTGTGGGAGCCAGCCATGGGCGATCAGGTCTTCTGTCTTGCATTCAATATGAAAGCGCAGTTCCGCTTTTATGTCGGCATTCGTGTCTGGACCGAGGATGCGATCATGCCTGCGCCACATAGGGATCCTTCTCATGTGGTTTCCTGCCTGGACGGCTGGGACGCACTCAGCACTTTGGCGACGGCTTGTGTGTAGGCTTCCCAGGTCTTGGATTCGGCGCGAAGATGACGACGGCCATCGCTGGTCAGGCTGTAATACTTTGCTTTCCGATTGTTGTCGGATAGGCCCCATTCGGCTTCAACGAAGCCTTTGCTTTCCAGGCGCCACAGCGCGGGGTAGAGAGTGCCCTCTTCGACCAAGAGTGCGTCGTCGCTCTGATGACGGATGAAGCCGGTGATGGCATAGCCATGAAGGGGGCCCCAGATGAGGGACTTGAGAATGAGGATATCGAGGGTACCGCGGAAAAGCTCGAGGCGGGTCTTCTCCATGTCGAACCACTCCCCTTGGACTTTATGGGAAGAATGACATGTTTCCCCTTGTTAGGCAAGGGGAACGAGATTGGTCGTCACATTTCAATGCGGTTGACACTTCTGAGAGGGCTATGCTCGCATTCATCCAACTCAGCTCATTGGTCCGGGGCATCGCCGCCTTCAACAGATTGCATGGACAGCAGCTCCTCCGGCGTCGGTTACGTGCCTAGATTGGGATTACTCCCGGTAGACGCGAGCCACATGACCGAATAGTCGTTAGCCTTGATCGGAAATGCCTCGGGGCGAGTCGTCGCAGCCACCCCTCCTGTCGCATAGCTGCCCCGGGGCATTTTCGATAAGGAGACTAGAAGGAAGGCGGTGGCAGTGGTGGGCGCTGCTATGGAGCTAGGGTCGCCAATTGGCCCGCATGGGTAGGGCAAAGGGGCTGGAAGGGCCGGGCTGGATAAGACGGGAAGACCGATACATCGCTCAGGAAGGAGCGATTTCGTGAACCGCACATAAGCAGGAGTGGGTCATGAGTTCGCAAGATCGCACTCAGGACACAGATGCCCCAAGACGTGGGGTCACATCTTCGCGGGCCGTTGGATGGAGTTGGAATCATGAAGTGTCGGGACATCGAAACGCCAGTTGTTGCGCAGAGAGGTTTGGCCCGATCAGCATGTGGGCTCCGCAGCGTGGGCAACGCCAAGTAGCTGACGGGGAGTTGGAAAGATGCGAAGTTGGCGGAGGCTGGCAAGCAAGCTGTTGGCGAGCGAGCGCGATGAGAGCAGCCCGGCGTGCGTTGGCGAGATAGCCGAAGTGGCGGATGCGAACGAAGCCTCTGGGCAGCACATGCTGGCAGAAGCGGCGCAGGAACTCGCTTGCGGTGAGCGTCATGATGCGCTGCTTGTTGCCGTGTGCGTAGTCTTTCCATCGGAAGCGTACGTGGTGACCATCGAGGCTGAGCAGGCGCCGATTGCTGATGGCGACGCGGTGGGTGTAGCGGCCGAGATAGCGCAGCACGCGAACGGGATCTCCGAATGCAGGCTTGGCATAGACCACCCAGTCATCCTTGAGCAGCGCGCGCACGAGTGTTGAAGGACAGTCGATGCGGCGCTGCCGGAGCGCGCGCTGGAGCAGAGCGAGATACTTGCCTCGGAAGACACGGCTCAGCACCTTCACGGGCAGGAAGAAGGCATACTTGGGATGAATCCAGCGCGAGTAGTCTTGATCGAAACCGCCGGCAGGAATCACGCAGTGGAGGTGAGGATGCAAGCGCAGGTTCTGTCCCCAGGTATGCAGGATGCTGAGGAAGCCGATCCTGGCTCCGAGATGCCTGGGGTCGGCTGCGACTTCGAGCATGGTCTGAGCTGTGGCGCGGAAGAGCAGATCGTAGAGCAGGCGAGGATGTCGCTGACAGGGTGGGTTTAGCGCGTGAGGCAAAGTAAAGACGACGTGGAAGTAGGGTACAGGAAGCAGGTCCTGCTCACGTCGTGCGAGCCAGCGCTGACGCGCCTGAGCCTGGCACTTCGGGCAGTGCCTGTTGCGACAGGTAATGGAGAGCTCTCCATTACGTGCCTTATGGGGAGTTTTTTGTTGTGGGGAGTTCGACGCTGAAAGTGGATGAAAAGTCGGTCATCTGAGTGCGGGTCGTGTGTTCAGACTCACCATAAGATTGGTGACCTCCTGCTACGGTGGTGCGGCCATTACTGGCACATCACTCAAGGAGAACACCATGATCGGGAAGTATTTTTCTGCATCAAAAACGCTTGCTCGTTTGCGTGCGGGTATCAGCGGGCCTCATATCGATGACTTCGCGGGTGCACTTGAAAAGCAAGGCTACGCTCATTCGACTGTGATTCGCTATTTGCGAGCCGCTGCCCATCTCGGCTGGTTTGTGCAGCGCAAGGGATGCGCCCTAGCAGATGTGGATAGTCGATTGTTGGATGCGTTTGTTCGTCACCTACAACATTGCCGCTGCCCTCGGTCCAGCGACGAAAGAACCGGGTTTCACCCAAGCTGCGGAGTAAAGCTCTTTTACCAGCATTTGGTTCAGTGCGGCGTATGCCGGAGCCATCAGGACGATGGGGTTCGGAAGGATGAGCCTGCACTGGTGACAGCATTCCGCAATTGGCTTCATATACATCGTGGTGTTACCCAAGGGACTCTCCGGTATTACAGCCGTGGCGCGACGGAACTGTTTCATTCACTTGGGGAAGATGTCAGTCAGTGGAATCCCCAGGGAGTCCGCGCGTTTCTGTTGGATCGCGCGAGCCAGTGTGGCACTGAAGCGATCCAGAGGCTAATCACGGCCGTGCGAGCTTTCCTGCGGTATCTCATCTTCTGCGGCGAAGCCAGAGATGATCTCGACCTTGCCGTTCCGGCGATCGCCCATTGGCGTCTGGCCACACTTCCGCGCTGTCTCTCGGCACAAGAACTTGAACGTCTCATCACCGCCTGTGACGGGACTACCCCTGGATACCTTCGCGACCGCGCAATTGTATTGCTACTATCCCGACTCGGACTACGCGCAGGCGATGTGGCCCGACTTCGCTTTGCTGATATCAACTGGAAGGCAGGCACCATACAAGTTATCGGGAAGGGCCGACGCCAAGTGAGTTTGCCTTTACCCCAAGACGCCGGCGACGCTCTGCTTCGCTATTTGGATTTCCGACCTCGAGTCGGCGATGCAAGTCATGTATTCATTCGCAGCATCGCTCCGTTTGGGCCATTTGTCTCTGGCGGCAGCATCTCTAATGTTGTGAAGCGCGCTCTTCGACGTGCTGGTATTGAGAGTCCGACGAAAGGTGCCCACTTATTGCGACATACCGCTGCAACCGAGATGTTGAGACACGGGGTTCCGCTCGACAAGATTGGCCTCGTTCTGCGCCATCGCAGCATCGACATGACGGCTTACTATGCCAAGGTAGATTTCGCTCTCCTCCAGCAAGTCGCACAGCCATGGCCGGAGGTGAACTCATGATAGCCGCCATCGAAAGATACTTGGCCACAGGGCGCGCTGCCGGCTATTCCCTCAGCAACGTGGAATATCGATTGCGGAGCTTTGCCCGTTTCGCTACTGATCGTCAGGAAACACATGTCCGCCGCACGACTGCCATAGATTGGTCCAGCCAGAGCGGATCGGTTGCACAACGGCACACCCGGTATCAGACTATCTGCAGCTTCGCAGCTTACGTCCGTCTGGAAGACTGTCGGCACGAACTGCTGCCGCCAAATCATTTCGGTTACCGGAAGACCCGACGTGTACCCTACATTTACTCCAAGGCCGATATCGAGCATCTCATCCTTGCCGCTTTGCAGCTTGCTCCGGTCAACTCCCTTCAGCCTCTCACTTATGCAGCCTTGATCAGCCTGCTGGCTTCGACAGGACTTCGAATCTCGGAAGCTCTGCACCTGCTCATATCTGACATAACGCCGCAGGGTCTGCTGATCCGCAAAACGAAATTCAAGAAAACACGCATGGTGCCACTACACGAGACTGCAGTAAAAGGACTACACCGATATCTCGCGAGCCGACACAGATTACGCATTGGCGGGGATAATGTATTTGTCTCCAACAGTGGCGATCCGCTCTGTTACATCCGAGTGCATGAGATATACCGTAAACTGCTGAAGTCTGCAGGTATCCAGCCTCGTAATGGACGGTGGCCGCGGATTCACGAGTTGCGCCACACCTTCGCAGCAAGGGCTTTGGAGTCGAGCCCAACCGGCCGTCGGTCAATTGGTCAGCACATGCTGGCTTTAGCCACGTACATGGGGCATGTCAACATCGACTCGACATTTTGGTACCTTAGCGCCACCCCTGATCTGATGGAAGATATTGCTGTGGCAGGGGAGAGCTTCCTGCATGGAGGGCGGTCATGACCTCCGTCGCACCGCACATCGAGGCATTTCTCCGAGAGTATCTTGTCCGGCATCGCGGCAACAGCAAACATACCTGCGAGTCTTACGCGTACAGTTTCCAGTTGTTGTTTGAATTTGCCTCTCAAAGGCTCGAGGTACCACCCTCATCGATAGCTTTGGAACAGTTGGATGCGGCACTGATCTGCTCCTTTCTGGAGCACCTGGAGATCGTCCGCAGCAACTCGGGCAACACACGAAACATCCGTTTGGCGGCCATCCGATCGTTCTTCCGGTTCCTACAACATCGGGAACCAGCCGCACTCGGCCAGGTTCGTCGTGTTCTCGCGATTCCCTTCAAGAAAACAGATAGCCGCCTGGTTCCTTATCTGGACCAGCAAGAAGTGCAGGCATTGCTGGATGCTCCCAATCCTGCGACGCGGGATGGGATACGCGATCGGGCTATGTTGCACATCGCGATCAGCGGTGGACTTCGAGTCTCGGAACTGACGGGACTTCGTCTTAAAGATATCGCGCCGCAATCAGCCAGCATTCGTGTGTATGGAAAGGGCCGTCGTGAGCGGGCGTTGCCACTCTGGAAAACAACCGCGTCTACGTTGCGCGCCTGGTTGGCTGTACGTGGCCCTGTCGCCGCAGACGAAGTGCTCGTTAATGCACGTGGCGAACCATTCAGCCGTTGGGGAGTCGCATATGTTCTGAGGCAGCACGGCCAAACAGCAACCAAGAAATGCAACTCACTGGCAGGAAAGCAGCTCAGCCCGCATGTATTGAGGCACACCTGCGCAATGATCATGCTTCAGGCGACGCAGGACATCAGAAAGGTCTCACTGTGGCTAGGGCATAGCAACTTGGCCACTACAGAGGTCTACGTCCGGGCAGATCCCAGTGAGAAACTCGAGGCCATTGAAGCCGTCGTTCCGCCGCATCTTCGCAAAGGCAGGTTCAGACCGGAGGATAAACTGATCGCGCTCCTAAAAGCCAAATCGTAATGGGGAGTCAACAGAGCGTGCAGAGAAGCCTCTGCACGCTCTTTCGGCGTCGAACTCCCCACAACAAAAAACTCCCCATAAGGCACGAGTTATAAGAGATGGCTTGGAGATCGCATCGCGAGCAGGAATCTAGATGCCCTCCGAGAGCAGCCGTGCGGCATCTGGTGATGGCCCGCAACACGCTCAGTTGCTGGTAGCCAAGCCAGAAACGGTTCTGTTCTCGAAAGCAGTCACCCTGGATGCGAAGAATGTCGGCCACCTCCACGGTGGGCCGATTCATCTATCTGCTTTCCGGTGATACTCGCGGGATGTCTGGCTGACGCTGGACAGTTGCAAATGCTCCAGCGGATTCAACACTGCCTGCAGGTGTCGCTGCGACAGATGGAGATACCTGGCTGTTGTCTCGAGATCCACATGACCGAGCAGGACCTGGATCGTGCGCAGGTCTGTTCCGGCCTCGAGCAAGTGCGTCGCCCAGCTGTGGCGCAGGGTGTGAGGCGTTACATGCTTCTTGATGCGCGCATAGCGGGCGGCTTCTTTACATGTGTACCAGACAACCTTGTCCGACATGGGTCTGTCTTGTCCGCGGTGGCCTGTACTGCTGGGAAAAAGGTAGATGCGAGGCTTCTTCCAGCGCCAATACTCTCGCAACGTCTCCAGCAGAGCCGCACTGAGTGGGATGTCGCGACCGCCGCCACCCTTGCCACGCTCCACGCGGATCATCATGCGCCTGCTGTCGATGTCGCTCACCTTGAGCAGCGATACTTCTGCCCGTCGCATGCCCGTGCCGTAAAGCGTCATCAGCAGGGCGCGTTGCATGAGGTTGCCGGCGGCATCAATGAGCCGGGCGACCTCGTCCAGACTGAGCACCGTCGGGAGTCGGCGCCGATCCTTCGGGTCCTTCGGATAGGGCAACTCCTCCCAGAAGTCGCGCCGCTTGAGGGTACGAACAAAGAAGAATCGCAGCGCGGCGACCCGGCCCACCACGCTTCCCACGGCCAGCTTGCGCTCCGTGAGCAGGTAGGCCTGATAGCTTCTGAGCTCGTCTGGCCCCAGCTTGTCAGGGGATTTTCCAAAGTGTTTAGCAAACTGCTCAACGGCACGTAGATAGCCACGGATCGTGGACGGTGAATAGTTGCGCCGTTGCAGCTCTTCCAACATCCGCTTGCGTAAGTTGGTCACAAGAATCTCCTTCCTTGTGAATCAACCTATCGCAGCCACCACCGCTCGCGGCTGCACATCGAGGCAGTGTCCGCCGCGCCAGCGGCTTCGTTCTAGTCGACTTCTCGTCCACGTGGATGACCGCAGCGCAATACGCACGACAGCACTTTTAGGCCCTAGCCCGTTTATCGTTGCATAAACTTTTGAAGCACCCTTGCGAGATGGCTGAAAGCAGGTCTGTCTCGAAAGGGTGGGGGACTCGTCAACAAGCTGCTTGTTGACGCTGGCTCTGTGCGTTTCAATGATGGCCGGCGAAGCGCTCGCTTGAATGTGTGACGCATATCATGAGTCGGTTAGGGGTCGCTCCCATCGAACCGCTAAAAATATAGCATTTGGGGGGGGTAATCAACAGAATTGCGCATAACTCACGGTCGAAATCGACTCATACAATTATCTTTCATGTCGTCTTGTGGGCATTGCGTGCATCGTCGGCAATTGGATTTTGCAACGGCAATTCGACAGTGATGCAGGTGCCGCGACCTGGCTCACTCTTGGCGTGAATCCGTCCTTGATAGAAATCCACCAGCGATTTCGCAATCGCAAGGCCGAGGCCCGTGCCACCGGTGGCGCGGGAGCGTGAGGAATCGGCCCGATAAAAACGCTTGAAAATGTGGGGTAGGTGAGCGGCGTCGATTCCGCAGCCGTGATCTGCGACCGAAACTGCGACAATCGTGTCAGAACCAACCACGTTCATCTCAATGGAGGAACCGCGAGGACTGTATTGAATGGCGTTTTCAAGCAAGTTGAGCCATATCAATTCAAGATCGGCGACCTCGGCGCGCACCATCATTTCGCTCCCGGCGGTGAATTCAATGTCGACCTCGCGCGCGGCTGCAAACTGCGCCAATCGGGCTAACGCTTGCTCGCAACTGGAGACAACATCAACCGGATCAGGCACATCGTCCTGCCCTTTCGCAATCCTCTGTTCTGCCCGAGCAGTCTGCAACATGCGATTCAGAAGCCGCTCGAGTCGTTCGCAGTCGCTGTTCATCACGGCCAGGCTGTGTTCGTAATCTTCGCGCTGCCGCGGTTTGTTGAGCGTGGCCTGGAGCGTTGACTTGAGGATGGCAAGCGAAGTCTTCAACTCATGAGCGGCATCAGCTAGAAACTCACGTTGGCGTTTGAAGGCACTTTCAAGGCTCTCCAGCACTGTTTGTATTGCGCCGATCAGCGGGACCAGTTCGTCGGTTGACCTTGCGGCTTCAGAAGGTTCAAACTTCCAGCGGTCCACAGAAATTGTGGATGCCGCAAGGGCCAGATCCTTAAGGGGCGACACTGCCCGGCGGATGCTCCACAGGGCAAGTATCAAGGTGGGGATGAGGACAAGAAAGCCCACGACACCGATAGCAATTGCAAGGCTGGTCATTTGCTGATCGATATCCATGCTGGGTGCGGCATAAAAGACGGTCAGCCTGGGAAGGGGCAACGGCTCGCTTGGCTCGGTATCAAGGATGGCGAGATCGCGCAGAATGATCGCGCGATAAGGCTCGCCATCGATTTTGAAATCCCAGAAGCGCCGGTTCGCGGGGATCGTATCGAACAAGCGCGGGTCAAAGCCAGGTGAGTGCCGCTCAAAATCACCGTGGTCGCTTTTGATTACAAAAATGTCTTTGTGGATGTGGTGCGGCGAGAGAGGAATCTTGGCGTCGTTGAAGAGTAGCCCGGGGATTCCATCGTCTCGGTAATAAACGAGGGCGGCGAGGCTTTCCCCGCGCCCCTGAAGGTAGACGTCGAATGCAGAGCGGACATAATGACGAGATAAAGAGGTGCCCACCAAAATGAGGCCGGCTGCAAGCAGCACCTGCGATGCCACCACTGCAATGATCAAGCGCCGGTTGAGGGAAAATCTCTTCATGGATCAACCTTTGTCGGGCCCCGATCGCCGGTACCGGGGAAACGTGGGTAGGTCAATCTTACAGATGTCTGTACTGTACCGTCCCGGGTAGACAGGCCTCCGACGACTACCTTTTCATCAGCCGGTTTGCAGCAGAGGCCGTAGCTTGCTCAGGTCGTCAAGCGAGTCGAGGTGGAAGATCGCATTGATCAGACGAACCGTCTTTTCGTCTCCAAGGAACGGTCCCATCAGGTCCCTCGCCTTCTCGGCAATCTCCTGGCTGGTCATCGGATTCTTTACCGTGCCACGCACCGCATCAACTCGCTGGCTGTACTGTGTGCCGTCCTTAAGCTTCACTTCAACAATAGCGACGAGCTGCGGGTAAAGCTTCTCCAGGTCCTCATCGGGAACGAGTTCTACCTTCGCGCGTTCCTCAAGAACCGCATGATCGTGCATCAGTTCTTTATCGTGCGCCGCGCGAAATGTCACCGTTCCCTTCAGAAGCATCACCGCAATCATGTGTTGCAAGGAAATGTCGGGCATCTCGCGATTGTTGACTGTCTTGGCTTCGCTGGTGGCGATGCGCACGATCACCTTTTCTACGTCCGCGGGCTTGAACGGATGATCCTGCATGATCTTCTGGAGCGCATCGAGGGGCGCCTGAATGGGCGAGCCAACCGTCCACTTTTTGAAGTTGGTGCGCGCGATCTCGTAGCGCTCGCCGAGCTTATCGATCAGGCCTGCGGGATCGGCCTTGGGGCCAAATGCAGAGAAGAAATTATCGGAGCCAAAGAAGATGTCGTCTACACCGGTGGCTCCGAGTTGAATGAGCAATGCAGTGGTCACTCCGTTGCGTGCGGGAAATCCTCCGAAGACCAGCGACTTCTCTACGTGCTGAGTGTCACGCTGCCAGGCGGCGATCCCGGAGGCTTGCTGGGCGGCATAATCGAGCACCCAGCGCATCTGCTGAGGGCTGAGCCCGGCTGCAGATGCCGCTGCCGCGCACGCACCAAACGTGTTGGCAATGCTGTGCGCACTGCGGTGGGTATCCATCTGATAGTTGAGGCCACCAAGGGTCATTGTCACGCGGGTGCCGACATCGTAGCCCAGTGAGACCGCACGAACGAACCGCTGGCCAGAGATGGCAAACTTCTCGCCGACAGCCAGCGCGGCAGGGACAATCGCGCATCCCGGGTGAGAATGGGAAGGCGAATGAGAATCATCGGTTTCATCGGAATGGGCGCGCATTCCGTTGGCCAGAGCGGCCTCAATTGGTCCGCACAGGACCTTAGACCCGACAACGGTTGCGATCGGCTCGCCGCCATATCCCTTAACAAATTTCAATGCGGTTTCAGCTGGAGGCAGATTCGCGCCAGACACCATTGCAGCGATGGTGTCGAGGATATGCTGTTTGGCCTTCTCCTCAACATCGAGGGGCAACTCCCGATTTGCCGCTGCGCTCATGTAGGTGCTGAGCTCGCCCGTGATATCCGCATGGCCAGCGGTATCTGCCGCCTGATGGCGCCTCTCCGCTTCGCCACGCCAGCCTGAGAGCGCTGCTGAAGCGGCGATTGCACTGGCTCCCTTCAGCATGCTGCGCCGGGTAAATGTTTCGTCTCGTTCCACGCTTCCATCCTTATAAGAGAAAAACGGGCTGCTCAGGAGTCGAGCAGCCCGGGAGAGCCGGAGTCGTTAATCAACTCTGGAAAAGTGAACTCAGGCTTGGAATCTTGGCCGCCATCTCCTTACGGATTCTCTCTGCCATGTGGATCGCATCGGCCGAGTCTTTCACGCAATTGAATGGGATCTCCATTACCAGCATGCCGAATTGGTGGCCAGAGGCGTCGAGCATTTTCATCTTCATATCGTAAAAGGCTCCATCTTCGTCCGGATGACAGTAGGTGGCGCCGCTGCGAATATCGGCAAAGTCCTTCTCCGAGGTTTCTTTGCCGATCTTGCCGAGGTTGCCATTGGCGATGACCACGCTTGCGCCGCCACTTGGCGGTACAGCGTGGATACCAAGTTTGTTGAGGCAGGCGTACTTCGTCAGGGTCTGCATGACCAGACGTTCAGCGGCCGGCGCGTCAACGGGCCGTAATTTGGGCGGAGGAGCAGCTTCCGCGGTGGTTTTGGCCCCGACGGGCTTGAACACCATGATGCTGGGATCAGTAGAACCATGCTGAGGAACCGCGATGAACATCCGGTTCATGTCGGGAACAAGGCGCGCCGTCTTGCCCAGAGGGCCGGTGGAAACGTTGCCGAGGAGCTTGTAGTGATTTGCGTCGATCTCCTGATAGACCGACATTGCGCCATCGCCCGCGGAGTAGATGCGCCCGCTGGCTTCGTCGAAGGCGGTGTCATCTACGCCTTTCACAATGGGGAGTGCTTGCAGTTCCTTCCCACTGTCTGCATCCAGGACAACCAGTTGTCCGCTGCGGCAGCCGACAAAGAGGCGATGATGGCTGACGTCGTAGGCCATGGTCACATTCGTCTTTCCCAAGGTGATGGGCCACGCGGCAACCAGCCCGCGTGTATAGCGATTGACAACCTGGACCTGGTTTTTGTCGCGATTGTTGACGTAGAGTTGCGGACGATTGGGATCAATTGCCATGGCCTCGAGCGTATCGCCATCGATCTTGATGTCGGCGATCTTGGCGAATTTGTTGGTATCGACCACACTGAGCATTGAATACTTCTGCCCCACGTCGCCGCCACCGTTGTCGACGTACAGGTAGTGCGTCTGCGGATCATAGCCAATGGAGTCGGCATCCTTGAGCAGTGGGATGCGGTGCTCGAGCTTGTAAGAGGTGGCGTCGAATACTTTCACCGAACCATCTTCGCCGTCGGTGATGTATAGAAGATTGAGATCGGGCCGGAAGAGAATTGCGTGTGGTTTTTCGATACCCTGAATCTCGTGGATGAGCTTGCCAGTTTGTGCGTTAAGCACGAGAACAGCATGAAAGTCCTCAGGGGTAGCAAAGAGCCGATTGCCCTTCACATCTACCAGAATGTGATCGAAATGCCCCTTTATGCTTCCGGGAAGATGAAAGGTCGTAACCAGTTGCAGCGGCTGCTGCCGGTTCGACGATTGAGCGGGTGCGGATACCGCGATAAGTGCGAAATACATGATCGCAGCTGCCAGAGCCACGTTTAAGCGAAATGGGTTTCTCACAAACATCTCCTTGTTCTCTTTTTTGAATTGGCGAGGGCCGTCCGGGCAGCGACCGCGGCCGACCTCGCCAATCATCGTGATTCTGCGTTCAGAAAATCAATTTCAGCGCAAATTGAATTTCACGGGCCGGGGTTTGCGTCTGATCGATCTGCCCGGCGCCGGGCACGGGGTTGCCATCCTGATCGAAGACTGTTTGGTTGTCGATGGGTGGCGCAAAATTTGCATGGTTGATGACGTTGAAGGCTTCAGCGCGGAATTGAACGTTGAGGCGTTCCGCCACCGAAGTATTTTTGACAATGGAGGCATCCACGCTGACCAGTCCGGGACCGATCGCCGAGTTGCGGCGGAAGTTACCATAGCGGTTGACCGGATTGGGAAAAGCCAGACACTCCAAATGGATGTATTCCGTGGGATTGCCGGGGTTAGTCAACTGCCTGCATGTGCGATCTGGCAAGTCTTCGACATTGGTAGTGTTCTGGCCGGTCGGATCTCCACCGAGGATGGGGTTGAATGGAACGCCGCTGCTCAATTCGGTGATGGTACCGACTTCCCAGCCACGAAGCATCTTGCTTTGCAGGTTGCCGCGAGCGCTCATGTCCACCGGTCCGCCGATATCCCACACGATGTTCGCCATGAAATTGTGGCGCAGATCGAAATCAGAAAGGCCGCGGTTGACACTGGGATAGAACCACTGCATGCCGACGAGAGAGTTGGAGAATGCGTCGGAGCCCACCGAAGTCGAGCCGGTGTCGATGCTTTTACTCCACGTGTAAGAGCCTTGAGCTGTGACGCCCTTGCGCATGTTCTGCGACACTTTTAATTCGAGCGCGTTGAACTCGGAGCCCCCGGTCCAGATGACCCCGCTGATACGACCGAAGTTGGGGTTGATGCGGTCTCCGTTTACCGGATAGAAGAGCTGGCCATTGGTAAGCGTTGGAACGGTGGAATCCATGTCGTCGGAAGGAGACGCATTGTGGACGCCGTGGGATCCGACGTAGGCGACGAGGCCAGTCAAGCCCGAAGTCAGCTCGCGCTGGATGTTGAGGTTCCAGTTCATGACGTAATTGCGTGGAGGATGTTGCTGGACATAGCCGCCACGGAGGGTATTGGAGTTTCCGGCGATAAGGTCGTATGCACCGGTTTCGAACGTCCCAGGAGGCAGAGTGTTAATCGTCCCCTGCGCAAAGAAGGGGTAAGTGAATTCCGTTTCCAGTTCGAACAGGTAGGGAAGAGGAAGAACGTCAAAAATACCGGCTCCGCCGCGTACTGCGGTCTTTCCATCTCCCTTGGGATCCCAGCTGAAACCGAAACGGGGTTCAAAATTCTTGAGCGTTGGATTAGAGAAGAACGGGCCTCCAACCTTGGGGCTCGAATCGGTGAGGTTGATGAGGTTCGCGATATGGTTATGAGCCTCGGAGGGAACCGTGGCGATCTCATAACGAAGCCCTAGGTTCGCTGTAAAGCGGCTGGAAACCTTGACGTCGTCCTGGAAGTAACCGCCGAGAATGGTCTCGCGAATCCCGCGGACTGAGACATCCCCGGCCAAAACTCCCTCGAACGATTTTGGCTGATTGGTCAGATACGCCGAGAGCGAACCGAACTTGAATGCACCCGTGGGACCGGCTTCGGCGAACTCGTTGCTGTCGATACGCTCGACGGAGAAACCGAATTGCATTGATTGGATTCCCTTGGTCAGATAAGCATTGTCGCTGGCCTGATAGGAGGTGTACCAGTATCGGTGAATTGAGAAGCCGTTAATTCCGCCAGAAAACGACGCCAGGCCCGGGACCGCGACACTGGGAGCAAAATTGCCCGGCTCGGCTCCGAAACTGGTGTCAGCGGTGGCGGGGTTAATCGGGGAAGTGTCACCCTCCCTGGCCTCGACTCGATTGACTCCAGCGCGGACGGTATTGAGGAACGATGTGCTGAAGACATGATCTTCATCCACCGAACCTATATCGCGGTTGACTCCGTAGCGGAATTGCTTGTTATTGAATTCGTCGGGCTCGCTGGCATTGCTTCGATCGTACAGATACATCGCGTCCATGCTGTCTTTGTGCGAGAACTGTACGGTTTCCTTGGTAGTGGCAAAATCCTCTGAGCTGATATCGGCTCCGGCAAAACTGAATTTGCCGGTATCGCCGGAGGACGTCAGCGGGCCATTGGGAAGTGGGTAGAACGCCTGGATGAACTTTGAAACCGTGGGATCGACGGTGACTGTTCCCGTCGACAGATTGCCTTGGCGCGCTGCACCAGATGGAACCAGCGATATCTGCGTGACGCCCAGGTTCTGTCGCACTCCCTCGTAATCGCCAAAATAGAACGCGCGGTCTCTTTTGATCGGTCCACCAGCTGAGCCGCCGAACTGATTACGCCTGAACTCTGGCTTCGTGGTATCAAAATAGTTGCTGCCATCAAGCGCACTGTTGCGCAGAAATTCGTACATCGACCCATGTATGGCATTGGTGCCCGTGTTGGTGACCGCGTTGACGATTCCGCCAGATGTGCGCCCATACTGTGCAGGATAGTTGCTGGAGACCACCGAGAATTCCTTGATCGCATCAACGCCGAGATTGGAGCCGAGGGCGCTCCCCGGGGCGCCATTGGCATAGTCGTTGATGCTGATGCCATCGAGAAGATAGTTGTTCTGCCACGGCCGTCCGCCGGAGATGCTCATCTGCTGACCGGATCCCTGTTGAACGCGGTTGTCGGTGGCCTGCTCGCCCCGGATGGCAGAGACGCCAGGTTCCAACGTGGCTAACTGGCTCCAGTCCCTCCCGTTCAAGGGGAGCTGTGTTACCTGTTCCTGGCCAACGACCCCGCTTAACTCCGAGGTCCCCAGTTCGACGTTCGAAGTGACATCGCTGACCACGACCTTTTCGGTTTGGGCACCGACAGAAAGGACCATATTCATTACCAGCACCGCGCCAACCGTGAGATCGGCGCCTGTCCGCTCGAAGGTGGCGAACCCCTTCGCAGATGCGGTAATTGAATATTTTCCGGGATTGAGATCGGGGGCGATGTAGATACCCGCGCCGTTAGTGATCATCGTTTGCTTCAAGTGCGTAGCGTCGTTTTCGATTAGCACACGAGCGTTGGGAATCACCGCGCCGCTTGGATCTGTAACACTGCCCCGAATAGTTCCTCCAGATACTTGCGCGTTTGCATACTGGCCGGCGGTAAGGAAGAGCATCAAGAAGAACAGGATGCCGCCAGCCCGGGGAAACCTGAATTGCATATTTGCCTCCTGAAAAAGCCGGTTATGATTCGTCCTTGAAGCTCGTGCGTATCGAATCAGGAGGCGATCTATGGCGACGACACTAGCAGGCGTGAGGTTAACCGAACCTTAATGACCACAATCTGGTAGGAGCAAACAAAGAGAGTGAACCACTCGTCTTTTCTGTTGACCGTGGAATCGCTCATCAGGTATCGTTGCGCCGCTCGGGCGAATGTGCGTGAAACATTTTCCCAGCGCAATTGCGATCCTGTTTCCCGTTCGCTCGCACCGGAGGTGTCTTTTGCAGTTATCCATCGAATCATCCAAGGGCCTGAGTCGCCGCAATTTGCTGCGCAATGGATTGACAACCATCCGTGAGGTATTGCGGCAAACAGCGGACCAAGCTGTAGGGACCGGCGTGATTGCAACGCTCTCCGACTACATGGGCAATGCCGCGGCGCGGTCGACTCCCGATGAAGCGATGCAGCGGACCAAGCAGCATCTGCTCGATACGATCGCGTCAATGATCTCCGGTATCGATCTACCGCCAGGACGCATGGCAACCAAATTCGTAGAGTCGTATCGAGGCGCTGGAAATGCCACTGTGGCAGGTTGCGGCATCAGTTGCGGTCCGCTGGAAGCGGCGATGGCGAACGCCATGCTTGCCCACTCCGATGAAACCGACGACTCGCACGCGCCTTCCCAGTCCCACCCTGGCTGCGGCGTGATCCCCGCAGCGCTGGCAGCCGCCGAACACTATGCAATCGACGGAATGCATCTGCTGCACGCAATCGCGCTCGGGTACGACGTGGGGACTCGTGTTTCGAGGACTCTGGGCGGCGAAGACTATCAAACCAACTTCCACCGCGATACGCACTGCATCTGCACGATCTTTGGAGCGGGGGCTGCGGCAGCCTGCAGCGCGAACCTTAGCGCGCAGCAGATGCGGTGGGTTCTGGATTACTCCGCCCAGCAGGCATCCGGAATTGCGGCATGGCAACGCGACACACATCACGTGGAGAAAGCGCTCGTCTTCGGCGGGTTTGCGGCGCGGGATGCACTTTCAACAGCCCTGCTGATTCACGACGGAGCAACCGGCGTTGAGGACATTTTTTCTGGTGCGGATAACTTCTTCCTTGCATTCAAACCCGACGCCGATCCAGCTGGGTTGATTGACAAACTGGGCGAACGATATGAGGTTACCCGCACAAATATCAAGAAGTGGACAGTAGGTTCACCCATCCAGGCGGTTCTGGACGCGTTGGAGATTTTGCTTCACCGGCACCCCATCAAACCTGCACAGGTCAAGGAAGTTGTAGTTCGCATTGGTTCCGGCGAAGCGCACATCGTGGACAACCGGGATATGCCGGATATTTCACTGCAGCACATGGTGGCAGTAATGATTACCGATGGAACCGTCACGTTCCGCTCCGCGCATGACCAGGCGCGCATGCAGGACGTAGCGATCCGTGCACTCCGCTCGCGCGTGCGCCTCGTCTACGACGACGCGCTGCAGCGCCTCTACCCTGCCCGTGTCGCCATTGTGGAGGTCGCAACGACCGATGGCAGCACCTACACGCAACGTGTGGATGCGGTTCGCGGTTCGGCCGAAAATCCGATGAGCACGAATGAGGTTGTCACCAAGGCTCGCGACCTGATGAGTCCCATCCTGGGCGCTGAACCAACTGAAAAGCTGATCGATGCGGTCATGAACGTTGAGAAAGTTTCCAACGTCCGAACTCTCGGCCCGATGCTCCAACGTGCGTAGCCGGGCCGCGTGTGACACTGGTTGTCTCTTGATCATGGCTGTAAAAAGAATCCAGGAAAGAGCAATGCGCTTAAGGCTCCCCTAATTCTGCGAGGCATAGGGTATGGAAGAGTCGCCGACACCCCATGCCCTCGATCGCTCCCGATTTGCTTCCCTCACGCGCTGATTCGCCGGGCTGGCGATTTGCAGTGGCCGCTTCCATTCTCGGCTGGGTCCTTGATGCCTTTAATTTCTTCGTCGTCGTATTTCTTTTCGATCCGCTCGCCAATGCCTTTCATGTCTCCAAGGCGCAAATTGTCCTTAGCCTCACCGTGACGCTCGCTCTCCGGCCTGTGGGAGCGCTTCTATTCGGACTGATTGCCGACCGCTATGGACGCAAAGTCCCGCTAATTGTGTGCGTTCTGTTCTTTACCATTTTCACGGTTTTGAGCGGATACGCGGCAGGTTACAAGTCCTTCCTGCTGATGCGAGTGCTCTATGGAATCGGCATGGGTGGCTATTGGGGCATCGGCGCGTCGTATGCGATGGAGAGTTCTCCCCAGAGATACCGCGGGCTCATCTCCGGATTACTGCAAGGGGGCTATCCATTTGGATATCTGTTGACCGCAGTGGCGATGCAGATTCTGGTGCCTTGGCTGGGGTGGCGCGCGATGTTTGTGGTGGGCTGTCCGGTCACATTGGCGATCGTAGTGCTGACATTCCTTGCACCCGAGTCCGATTCATGGATGCTGCATCGCTCGCCGGGCCTGGGCAAAATTGTAAACACGCTTTGGCGGCACCTGCCTCTCTTCGGATATGTGCTGCTGATGATGACTGCGATGAACGCGCTCTCACACGGGAGCCAGGATCTCTATCCCAATTTTCTCAGCAGCAATCCATCGCTCGCCGGGAAAACCGTGCTGGGCATGCATGTCGTGTATGGCATTCCGGTGCTATACAACATCGGCGCTGTACTGGGCGCGCTCTTATTTGGCCACATCTCGGGAAAAATCGGAAGACGGAAAGCGATTCTCATCGCTCTTCTTCTCTGTATGATTTCGATTCCTGGATGGGCCTTCGGAGGAAGCCTTCTGGCGCTGCTGGCCGGATCGTTCGTCATGCAGACGGGCGTGCAAGGAGCATTCGGAGTAATTCCAGCGCATCTTACGGAACTCTCTCCGGATTCTGTGCGCAGCCTGTTTCCGGGACTGGTATATCAAATTGGCGTACTCTTGTCATCACCCTCGGTCACGCTTGAATACGCGTTGCGCGACCGCATCGGCTATCCGTGGGCTCTGACTGCGTTTGAGGCTACGGTGATTGCGACCCTGTTATGTGTTTTCACATTTGGACCGGAAAAAACGGGTCGCGATTTTCATCGAGCCGGAGAAGGCAGCCTTCCCCAGCATGCAACTTTCCCAGACGCGCCGCCAGAGCAGTTGGCGGATTCCGGTCAATCGCGCCGTTTGGAAACCGGTTCGCCTTCCGGCCGCAGCGCGTAGCCCAAACCGCGCACTGTCTGAATCAGTCTTTCTCCGGCAACAGAGTCGATTTTCCGCCGCAAGCCGGAAATATAAACTTCTATGACGTTCCCAAACTTCTCCCAGTTGTAGTCATAAAGATGCTCGAGCAGTTCCATCTTCGAAACCAGCGCCCCACGACGGAGGGCGAGATACTCAAGGACGCGATATTCCATGGCGGTGAGGATGATAGGTGTTCCTTTGACCTGCACGCGGCGAGTGCTTGTATTCACCTCTAGCGGGCCCGTCTGAATCCCGGGCGAATGCTCTCCCTTCCCGCGGCGCATGAGAGCTTTGCAGCGCGCGACGAACTCTCCAAGGTCGAATGGCTTGGTGAGATAATCATCGGCTCCGGCATTGAGCAATTTGATGACAATGTCCTTTTCATCACGAGCAGTGAGGATCAGAACGGGAGCGTTTCCGCGGTCGGACCGGAAGCTTTTCAGGACCTGCAGACCACTCAGTTTCGGGAGCATCAGGTCAAGCACTATCAGATCGTAAGGACTCGAACGCACAAGAAAGAGTCCCTCCTCCCCGTCCGGCGCAACGTCGACGGCACACAAAGCGTTGTCGCGCAGGATTCCCGCAATATTCTGAGCCAGCCGTTCTTCGTCCTCGACTATCAGTACTCTCATCCAGTCGTTCCTGCCTCCCCATGAGAATAATTCACCGCGGAGTACACTCGCTTGGCCGCTACTTGGCACAAGTTAGCTATTGGAGCTTTATTGTGCTTCTTCAGCGAGGTCGGAGTCTGTAGCACTAGACCGCTGGCGCTACACGAGGCTGAGGAGCATGGAGATCGTCACAACCAACCACTGCAATAGCCAGCGGTTGCAGCGTCTGAGCAGAGCCAGAATAGCACCGAGGAATCGAGACTAGTGAAAATGAGAACGGGAATCGGCGCGAGGGAAAGGTGCGGGACTCGGTCAACACGACGACAAACACGAAGGCCATGACCGTAGCCAAAGAACCATTAAGGCAGGATTAACTTGCAATTCGATAAGTTAAGACATAGGACCGACCACATGAAGAGTTTCATTCGAGTTGAAAGGACCTCGTCGTCGAACCAGACTCGCCCGCGGTGTAATCGAGTTCGCTTGATGACGGAGTGATTGCGAATCATGCTTTGGACTGCGACTGAGGAGATGATTAATGCGAAATATCTTGATTGGGTTTCTGCTGTGCCTCGTGACCTTCCCGCTGTGTTTATTGCTTTATCTGCGGGTTGGGCATCCTCCTGTTGCTGTTGCCGATGCCCCGTTCACGCTGGAGAAGCAGATCGTCCGCATTCCCTTGCATGCACGTATCGACGCGGAGATGCCCGCAAAGGTACCCATCGAGGCCAATGAGGCAAATTTTGCTTCGGGCGCCAAGGTCTACCGCGAACAGTGCGCAGTTTGCCATGGAATCTATAGCCAGCCTTCGAGCGCGGGCGAGCACATGTATCCGCGTGCACCGCATCTCTGGAAAAAGCACGGAAACGGGGTGGTTGGCGTGAGCGACGATCCACCAGGAGAGACCTATTGGAAGATCGAGAACGGTATTCGCCTTTCCGGCATGCCGGCATTTAACCTGACGCTCAATCAGACTGAGATTTGGCAGGTGACAATGCTGCTGGCGAATGCAGACGAACCTATGCCAGATTCGGTAATGAGCCTGTTAAAGCCGCCACTCAATGTAGATTTGCCTTCAGGAGTGTCCGCGGTTGTGCCACCGCTTCGGCCGCATTGAGCTCAAGCAACCGGCATGTTTGCGAGGTCAGAGGCCAACATTTGTGATCTTTCCCCGTGCGCCCATCACGATTAGCCAAATCAGGCGTCGCCTAACGCCATGCAAGTTCATTTGCGTGTTTTCGGTTTTCCTGATCACAGCATCGACCGTTTTTGCGCAGACAGCGACTCTGCGCGGGCAAGTCTTCGATCAGACCGGAGCGGTTGTTCCGCAGGCCACTATCATCCTGACCGATTCTGGAGGCAAGACAACAACGAGCCTCAGTACTAATGAAGGCTCATACATGTTCAGCGGGCTTGCACCCGGAAAGTACAAGGTGCAAGCTTCGGCGCCCAACATGGCGCAAGAACCTGTATCTATCGAATTGAAAGGGGGCGCCGTCACTCTCAGGCTTGAGTTGAAAGTGATAGCCGCACAACAGGAGCTGACGGTTCATGAAAATCCCGGACCGATACTCAGCACCGATTCTTCAGCAAATGCATCTTCACTCGTGCTGAGCGGCAAAGACCTCGATTCGCTGGCCGATAATCCCGAAGACATGAGCGCAGATCTGCAGGCACTGGCTGGACCGGCAGCCGGACCGGACGGCAGTGCCATGTATATCGACGGTTTCTCCGGCGGTCAACTGCCTCCAAAGGATGCGATCCGCGAGATTCGCGTCAACCAGAATCCGTTCTCGCCGGAATACGACAAGCTTGGCTACGGTCGAATCGACATCCTAACCAAACCCGGCACGGCGCAATTCCACGGTGGCGGTTATTTCAATTTCGGCGATAGCGTGTGGAACTCTCGCAACCCTTACGCCGCCGAGAAAGCTCCCTTCCTGTTGCGGGAATATGGGGCCACGCTTGGGGGCCCGCTTCGGCTCAAAAACCCGGCATCCTTCTTTCTCGCAGTCGATGGCGCCGCGATCGACAATGGGGCAATCATCAACGGGTCAATCCTCTCCGCTAGTACGTTCACCATCATCGATCCGTACACAGAGGTCTTCACGATTCCGCAGCAAAGAATCCGTGTCAATCCGAGAATCGATTACCAGCTAACCTCAAACGACGCCATTTCACTGCGCTATGAGTTTGCCGATGCCGACATCCAGCATTCGGGGGTTGGCGGTTTCAATCTCGATACCACGGGCGTTCATAACCATGGCACGGATCAAACAGTACAGTTCTCCAATGTGCTTACGCTTGGCGCGAATGCCTTGAACGAGACCCGGCTCCAGTACTACCGCGCCAACATTTCAAACGTATCTGAAAATCCCGCAGCGCAACTGGATGTAATGAACGCATTTATCGGGGAAGGCGCGCAGGTCGGAAGCTCGTCGAACACGCTTGACTCCTGGGAATTCCAGAACTACGCGACAATTGCGCGCGGAAAGCAGACGGTGCAGTTCGGGGTTCGCGCAAGAGCCGCCACAATTGACAACACGTCTCCCATCAACTTCGGCGGAACGTTCACATTTGCAGGGCGCACCGCACCAGAGCTGGATTCAAACAATCAGCCGGTTCTAGGTGCTTCGGGGCAGCCTCTTCTCATTACAATCAGCTCCATTGAAGCGTACCGAAGAACCCTTTTGTTTCAGAATGCAGGTCTACCAGCGGCCCAGGTGCGCGCGCTCGGCGGTGGTGCCTCGCAATTCACGATGACCGCCGGCAATCCAGCCCTTTCTGTCGATCAAGAGGACGTCGGCCTTTTTATGGGAGAGACTTGGCATGCGAGACCGAACCTGACGATCGATGCCGGCTTGCGATACGAGTGGCAGACAAACCTCCATGACAAGGGTGATTTTGCGCCTCGGCTTGGAGTGGCTTGGGCTCCGGCTTTCAAAAGTGGAGCGTCGCCGCGCACCATTCTGCGTGCTGGTTTCGGGCTTTTCTACCAGAGATTCGACCTTGTGAACGTTCTCACCGTCGATCGTTACAACGGCTCGCGGCAGCAGAGCCTGGTTGTAGGGAATCCGGACTTCTTTCCTTCGGTCCCTCCAGCATCCTCTCTCGCTGCCAGCCAGCAGACCATCGAGCGATTGAGCCCCACACTGAATGCGCCGTGTCTGATGGAAACGGCTGTCGGGGTAGAGAGGCAGCTTCCGGCGCAGACAACCGTAGCAGTGACGTACGTCAATTCGCGTGGATACCGTCAGTTCCTCACGAATGATGCCAATGCGCCCTTGCCAGGAACCTACGACCCGCAGGTTCCCGGCAGCGGTACATATCCCCTCGGTGTTCCGAACCCTGAGTTCCTGGTCGAATCCTCGGGGAAGTACAACCAGAACGAACTGATCACGAATGTGAATTCGAAGGTAGGTCCCGCTGTATCGCTCTTTGCGTCCTATCTTTATAACCGCGCGATGAGCAACACAGACTATTCATCGCCGCCTCAGAATACGGACTTTAATCCTGCCATCGCCATTCAGGGATTGGGGGTTGGAAGCTTCCCCGCAAATCCGTGGAGTCTAACCGGCGAATATGGCCCCGCATCGACAGACATTCACCATCAGGTGAATGTTGGCGGAACGATCGAAGTGAAAGGCGGCCTCCGTTTCAGTCCTCTGTTTGTTGCCGACTCCGGCGCCCCTTTCAACATCACCGTCGGACAAGACCTATACGGAACGACGCTTTTCAACGGCCGTCCGGGAATCGCCACTGACCCGAGCAGACCCGGGGTGGTGCAGACGAAGTATGGATTGCTCGATCCGAATCCAACAGCGGACGAAGTGATTCTGCCTCGTAACTACGGCCGAGGCACGGGCATTTTCATGCTGAACCTTCGTGCATCAGAGGTCTTCTCATTTGGCCCTGCCGCCGAAGGCTCTGTTTCGGCGGGTGGCCGCCGACCGGACACAGGACCGTTCGGAGGGAGCCAGGGACAAGGCATGGTCAAGACTGGACATCGGTTCAGCCTTGCCGTGGGCGTAGTGTGTCGGAACCTGCTGAATCACAATAATCCCGGCCCGTTCATTGGCGACGTCACATCATCGCTCTTCGGCCAGACCAATCAACCGTATGGCGTCGGCAGCTTGGGTGGGACAGGGTTTTCAGAATCGGCAAACAATCGACGGCTGGAATTGCAAACGAGATTAACATTCTAATTGCGTACTGAACCTCGCGGAACCAATTGTCGAGTCTCAGTACTAATCCGCCGAGTTAAGCCGAAATCAACTTCAATGAGCGGTTTGGTCTGTAAACCGGCCAAAAGCGTGCGTGTTCTCTTGTGCGCTTGGATGAGACCTTGAAATGCGGTCGCGTGCTCAGTACCTCGTTATCGGCGAGCCTCAAATCTCTCCTTGTCGCGGTCATCCTCGATGACTGTACCATCGCGCAGACAGGTGAGCGGTTGGGAACGTTCATCTGTCAAAGGACCGTGAATTGTCCTTTAAGTTTAGGTAAATCGGGCCATCCCTTCAGCCTTCCTTAAGAGTGCGCTATCTAGACTGTGCCTTCTTGCTTTGTCCTGAAAGCGAACTGCCGGGCGTCCAAACGGTGACTGTGGCCAACGGCAGCTACAGTGGTGGATGTTCCGGCACCGCCAACGGGATAACGACCGGGCCCTGCAACACCCCGCCACGTTACTACAGCCAGCTTGAAGATGCCCGAATCTATTCCGACAGCATCATCCTGAGCGGCACGCACGTGCTGAACAATACTTGGTAGTCAAGGCGTGCGCTGAACCAGCTTAGTTCAGTTCACACTGTGCCTCCGAGGGAATTTGCGGGAAAGCCAGTCAGGCGTCAGAATCACGGCCAGTGCGAAGTTTTCCTTCGCCCAAAGGCTCATACTCGTCCATCCGGAGCTCACCAGCAGCAGTACAGAGGCTTTGGCTTGATCTCTTGGGATATTGAGGCCAATCCCTTTAACCTGTCCTGACGATCTCGCTATATCTTCCGGCTGGCGCCATCTGCTTTCTCTCCGTCGCCGTCTTCTCGCGAACATCCTCGGATGCGAAGCCACTTGATTCATGGAGTCACCTCCATCCCTGCTGCGACCTGTAGTTGCGCCAGGCTGCTAAGATAGGCGGCCAGTTGTTGGCGATATGCTAGCTGGGTTGCGCGATAGGTCCGCTCGGCATCGAGAAAATCTAGAATCGAGGCGCCACCTTTATGAAAAGAGAAGTCCTCGATCTGAAGAGAATCCTTTGCCTCCGACAAATAGGTCCCCTCGTATAGGCGAACGCGTTCACGGCTGGATATGAACAATGCGTATGCAGACTCCACGTCTTGAATCGTATGCGTTTTCACGGCATCGGCAAGGAAGTTAGCACGTAACAGTTCTGATTTTGTACGTGAGATCTCGCCTTGGTTGCGGTTGAAAATGGGGATCGGAATCGATGCAATCCCGAATCCCATTGCATTGGAAGAACTCCCTTTCGGGTAGAACGGTTGAAACCAGTCGGGACCGCCGATTTCATTGCCGGTATGGAGATATGAGGCGCCGAGCGTCGGATCCGGCCAGCGGTTTGCCTGTGCCAGTCGCACATCAGCGGAGGCCTTTGACCGTCCCGTCTCAGCAGATTGCAGATCGGGCCGATTTTGAAGGGCGAGCTTCTCAAGTTCCGGAAGATCCTTGTCGAAAGGCACAGCTTTCAGTTCGCCCTGAACATCGAACACCTCGGGCAAACTCCCGGTGCCGAGAAGGCCTCGCAGTGTGGCTTTCGCGGTCCTCAACTCAAGTGTGGCATCGTCGAGATCGGTCTGAAACTGAAGCATCTCCAGTTCGATTCGAAGAAAGTCGGCCCGTGCGATTTCTCCCTGCTGGAGCATTTCTCTGTTGAGATCAACAGTTTTCTGATAATTGGCAAGGTTATCGCGGGCAAACTGCAGGTCGGATTTCGCCTGCAATGCCGAAATGAAGGCAATTCGCAGATTGAGCGTGAGTGTTCTACGCGCATCTGCAGCATCGGTTTGAGATATCTGGGTAGCTAAGTTTGCGCTGCGGATACGTGCGGTGCGCTTCCCGCCGATTTCAAATTCCTGGTAAATGCCGATGGTTGCGGAGGTCGTGTCGTTCTGGAAGGTTGGGTTTGGTCTAAGGCCTGCTGTAATTTCGCCGGCCCTGTTAGAAACAATGCTCTGTTCCTGTGCTTGAAGCGTGGGGTTTGTGCGAAGAAAGAGGTCGTGAATTTGCTCCCAGTTGTACGCATTCTGCTGCGCAGGACATGTGCTGGCGCATGCCGCAATGCCGGCCAGGAGAGTTACGAATCTCAAACGACAGGAAGGCGTCTGCAAGAGTTTCTGCATGATCAGTTTTCTCCTTCTTGCGCTGTCGTTGTGACCAGGCCAAGACTCGCGATGACTGGAACGAGAATCAGGATCGCAAATGTAGTTGTAATCATTCCTCCCACTACTACACGGGCGAGCGGCTGTTGGGCCTGCACGCCGATTCCATGAGAGATCGCTGCGGGAAGCAAACCTAGGCCGGCCGCAAGACACGCCATCAAAACCGCGCGCATCTCGCCGATACTGGCGCGAATAATGGAGTGTTGCATGCCGTGCTCATGCGTTTCGGCCCGGCGAATTCCTGCCACAAAAACCAGACCGCCCAAGGTGGCAACGCCAATGACAGAAGCAAAGCCCACGGCGGCCGAAATACTGAAAGGAGTACCCGAGACAAGCAGCGAAAGAACACCGCCAGCTATCCCGAAAGGAAGCACCGACATCACCGCGAGGGCGTCCCGTAGTGAATTGAACGAAACGTACAGCAGGCCGAGGATCACACCCACGGTGATCGGAATAATAATTGCCAGACGCTGCTGCTCCTTTCGCAAGCTGTCGTATTCGCCCGCCCACTCATAGTGATAACCCTCGGGAAGATGAATGGATTTTTCAAGCCTTGCCTGCACATCGTTAATCGTGCCTGCCAGATCGCGTCCACGAACGCTGAACTTGATGGGGATGTAGCGGCGGCCGTTCTCGCGATAGATCATGAACGCACCCTCTTTGAAGCCAATCTGTGCGACCTCGCCAAGGGGAACGCGGCTGCCATCTGCAGTAGGCAGCAGGATATTCCGCATTTCTTCCACGTTTTCCCTGTACTGGGGTTTGTAACGCACCACCAAATCGAATCGGCGGTCTCCTTCCAGGATTTGCGTTGCCGCTGTTCCGCCTATCGCGGCCTGAACTGCCGCGTTGATGTCCGATGCCATCAGGCCATAGCGGCCCGCAGCTGCGCGGTCGACGGAGATGACAAGATTCGGCTGTCCCGTTTCTTTGAAAACGGCTAGATCTGTTATTCCCGGGACGGCTGCCATCACGTCCATGATCTGCTTCGCTGTCCCTGCCAGAACCTCTATGTCATCACCGAAGAGTTTGAGCGAGTTCTCGCCCTTGACGCCCGACATCGCTTCCTCCACGTTGTCCTGAATGTTCTGGGAAAAGTTGAAAGCAACGCCCGGATAATTCGCCAGCGCCTTGTTCATCTGGTCAATGAGCTCGTCCTTGTTCCGGACAGTTGTCCACTGTGATTGCGGCTTCAGATCGACCTCAAACTCAATATTGTTGAAAGTTGTCGTATCCGTCCCGTCGTCCGGCCGCCCCGCCTGTGAGACGACCTGCTCCACCTCCGGAAAGGAACCAAGGATTTTCCGCATCTCGTCCGCGAGTTTCACTGAATAGTCGAAGGAGACGTCCTGTGGCAGAGTGGCCCGAATCCAGAGGTTCCCCTCCTCCAGAGATGGCATGAACTCGCCGCCAACCGCAAAGAAGGATGCCAGTGAACCTGCCAGGAAAATGAGTGCCCCGATGACCACAATCTTCCGGTTGCGCATTACGAGGATAAGAATTCGCTCGTAATGATGTCTCAACCAGCGGATTAGCCTGGGATCCTCGGAGTGCCCACTGCGCACAGAGCGCCGAAACGACGCCAGCACGGGCGCCAGGAACAGGGCGAAAATCAGTGCTCCGGTCAACGCATACCCGTAGGTGATTGACATCGGTGCGAAGATACGTCCTGGAACCCCCTTCATCGTGAAGAGCGGAATGAAGGCGACGAGAATAATCAGGGTGGAAAAAAGCACCGGCCTTGCTGCTTCAGAGCTGGCCTCAGAGATCAGATCCAATCGTTGCTCGTCGTTCGCTGCCTCGTGAATGCGGCGATAGATGTTCTCGAGAACCACAATCGCCGAATCGACGATGATGCCGAAGTCGATCGCACCGATGGAAATGAGATTTGCTGACCGTCCGCTGGCTGACATCAGGCCGAACGCGAACAGCACTGCAAATGGAATCGTCAGCGCCGTCACCAGTGCGAGTGGCACGTCCCCGAGGAAGACAAGGAGTAACAACGTAACGAGAGTCAACCCGGTGAGAACCACATGCCACACGGTTTCGGTGGTTGTATTGATCAGTGCGGTGCGATCGTAGATTGTATCGATCTTCATGCCCTTGGGAAGAAGACCGGCGTTGAGTGCCTTGATCTTTTCACGGAGACCCTTGAGAGCAGGCAAGGATTGTTCGCCGCGCTGGAGGAGTACGGTGCCCTTCACAATGTTGCTTTCGCCATTCCTGCCCACCCGCCCCAACGGCGGCTGATGGCCTTCTCGGATATCCGCAATGTCGCGAAGATAAACCGGAACGCCATTGTGCTCTGCGATGAGGACCGACCCCATTTCCTTGATTCCGGCAAGCAGGCCAACACCCCGCACATTCACGTTCTGATCGCCGACCTGGAGATAATTACCGCCCGCGTTCTGGTTGCTTGAACTGATGGCCGCAATCACCTGCGGCAGAGTCACGTTGTACTGGAGAAGTTTGTTCGGATCAATCTCCGCCTGATATTGCTTGGTGGTTCCACCGAAGGTGCTTACGTCGATGATTCCAGGTACCTGCTTCAATTCACGGATCACAAACCAGTCCTGCGTCGCCTTGAGTTCGTTGAGGGAGTATCCGGGACCCTTCAGCTGATAGCGGTAGATTTCTCCGACAGCCGACCAGGGTGACAGTTGCGGCTGCAGGCCTTGCGGCAAAGTAACGGTCTGCAGCCGATTCAGTACTTCCTGCCGGTCAGCGAAATAGTCCGAATCGAAATTGAAGTAGAGTTTGACATCGCTCAATCCGAACAGGCTGGTGGAGCGAACGTATTCAAGATGAGGAATGCCGTTCAAAATCGTCTCGATGGGAACCGTGACCTGCTGCTCCATCTCTTCTGCGGACCACGAAGGGTTTTGAGTGATGACGTCGACTAGCGGAGGAGACGGATCCGGGTAGGCTTCGATATCGAGATGCATTACGGCCCACGTGCCCGCCGCGAGCCACGCAGCCATCGCTATGAGCGCGATCACTCGGTATCTGAGAATTGTCCTGATGAGGCGGTTCATTGCTGGCTTGGTCCTCCACTCAGGAGTTCCGCGCCCTGCGCCGCGATCTTCTGCCCCACCTGAAGACCGGAGGTAATCTCGACCTTGCCGTCGATGACCTGTCCTGTTGTAACTTGTCGTTGCTCAGGCTGTCCATTATTGCTGACAAAAACAGATGTCGTCTGGCCCTCATGGATTACCGCAGTCGAGGGAACAACAATCGCGCTATGTCTGGCCACATCGACGCGGATTGTGGCGAACATCTCCGGTTTCAGTTTCTGCCCTGGGTTCGCCAGAGCCACCCGCACCTTAAGAGTGCGCGTCGCAGGATCAAGCGCACCCGAGAGTGACGCTATGCGACCGGTCCATTGCTGTCCCGGATACGCATCAAGCGCAACCGTAACCTGCTTCCCTGGCTGGACTTTTGCGATGTCCTTCTCGTAAACATCTCCCACAATCCAGACCGTGGAGAGATCGGCGAGAGTAATCAACGGGTCGGCATTATCGAGTGATTTCGACAGCTCGCCGGGCGCAGCATTCACTGTGAGCACCACTCCACGCGCAGGTGCCGTTAGCGGAAACCGGTCAGTCGATGCGGCTGGGTTTAAATTCAGCATCTCGAGCCGCTGCTTTGCCCGAGTTAATTCAGCGGCCGCTGAGTCGGATTCGGCTTTCGCGTCGATGTAGTCCTTCTCTGCGATAGCGCCATGCTCGAAAAGGACCCTCTCTCTATCCGTGGCCCGCAACGCGCGCACTGACTCGATTTCTGCCTTGGCAAAGTCGGATCGAGCCGATCCCGCATCGCTGCTGTCCAGCAATGCAAGCGTCTCGCCGCGTTTGACCGTATCGCCGGGTTTTACTTCTACGCCAAGCACTCTTCCGCTTGCCGGAGAGAAGATCCGGTAGACCTTTGTGGGGTCGGGCTGCACCTTGGCGCCGAGTTCCAGCTGATCCTGAATCGGCTCTTCGGAGACGGTCAGAAAGTGAACGGGCTTTTCTGATCTAGATGGTTGATTGCTCACAGCGCTGCTCTGGTCGCGACGACTGCAGGCGCAGAGGGCGACGTCCAATACGAGCATGCAGGCCAACAATGCGGCCATATTCGGATTCGATCTCATTCAATCTCTCTCGCATCTGAGTAATTTCAGAGGGATGGGCGCATATCCGCACGAAGGCGCGCATAAGCAAATGGCGATGGATGCGTACACGAAGCGCATCCGAACGCGAATTGACGTGGGAACTAAACGGAGAGAGTGGAGGGAGGGCCACGAGAAAGGTTGGGAGCGCGAGGTGCCGAGTGCGCCAATAGCACTTCGAAACAGAGATTCCGGACACCAAAACCGTCAATCGGCGAGAACGGTGTTGATCGCAGGTGCGCGACCTCCGATCCGAATCTCCCAGGTAGCCAAAGTACTGCGCCGTATTGGCCCGGAATTCGAGCACGAAGCTGAAGTCGTGCTTCAGTTTTCGACTGATAATCCTCGCTGTTTACTTTGCGAAAAGAACCGTGCCCGTCATTCAGCCAAACCTGCAAACGTTTGTGCGTGAATGTCTGCTCAACGACGATGTCAGGCGCTCCGTCCGCATTGACATCAAGCGCCGCAATTGAGATTGCCGATTCAGAGGAAGAGAACCTGATTCCGGTGTTCTGGCCTGACGTGAGGTGCATCTCAATTCGAAACGACCTCTGCCCGTCGGTTTGACCTGTATCGATGAGGACCGCGCCATCCGGCTGCTGGTCTTCGTCAAAATCGGCTGCGACGATTTGCTGATCAAATTCATGCTGTAGCAGCCGTCCCTCTGATCCATAGCGGGACAAAGCGCCTCGAAGCCCGTCTTGCGCCCACATCGCGGGCGTCACCAAAGCGAGCGAGACAATCGCACAAAGCCGAAGAGTCAATTTCATGCAGTCAAGCCGAGTGTAAAACTCTCCAGGGGTTTCAGACAAGTTTGGCTCTTATGATCACCAAACTGGAATATGAGCCGGGAGGCAGGACACGCACGACGGAAAAAGCAGCGGCTTTGCCACCGATGAACGTGAACACATAGGACTCTACTTCAGTTTCGGCGATATCGACTGTCTCCGGACCGACCTCCTTCGCACCATCCGACCCATGCGTGAAGACGATGGCATCAATGTTTTCGGCCGCGGCGGCGAGAGCGTCGGGGCGCGTCAAGTCGCTGATCTGCTTCCGCTTTCGCAGGAAGCCGCCGCGCTTTCTCCTGACTGCGTACGAGCGCTCGAAGAGCAGAAAACCTGGCCACGCCTTGCATCCCGAACACCCTTAAGCAGAATCTTACGGTACGGGGTTCCCGTGCTCAGAAGAGATTTCCTCGCCACTTTCCCGTTTGCTCTGGGCATCGCAGCGACACACGATGCGTTTTCACAGCTTTCTCAGGTGTCAAAGAGCGTTCTCGATTATGGCGCAAAGCCCGATGGCACAACGCTGAGCACCCAGGCCATCCAGCGCGCGATCGACGACGTCTTCCGCTCCGGTGGCGGAACTGTTCGCGTTCCGGCAGGCACTTTTCTCACCGGCAGGATCGAACTCAAGGCGAGGGTGACTCTGAATCTGCAATCAGGCTCAACGCTCCTCGGCAGCACGTCGATCAATGACTACAACGCCGGGGCCCACTCAGGCACGAACCCGCGACACCTTATCTTTGCGCAGGACGCAGACGACGTGACCCTGACCGGCCCTGGGAGAATCGACGGGCAAGGACCGGCTTTCTGGGAACCCTCCGGGCGTGCGCCTTTGCCGCCTGAGGAAGCATGGGCCGATGTCGCCTCACACTCGATGGAGCCAAAGAAGAGCGGCCGCCCGAGCCCCATGATTGAGTTCGTCAATTGCCAGCGACTCAAGATCGATAGCGTTCACATTGAGAACGCTCCGGGTTGGACCCTCCGGATCGTGGACTCAGACAACGTGGCAATTCGCGACATCAACATCAAAAACCCGGTCGTTGGCCCCAACACGGATGGCATCGACATCACCGGATGCCAGAATTTGCTCATCACCGATTGCGTTGTCGAGACTGGCGACGACGCAATCTGCCTCAAAAGCGAAAATCCATACGGCACCGAACCACGGCTTCTCAAAAACATCGAAGTCACCAATTGCACGCTCACCACATGTTGCAACGGATTCAAACTCGGCACTTCCTCCGAAGGCGGTTTCGAAAACATCAAGTTCTTAAACTCCATCGTGCGCAATGGCCCCGTTCCCTTCGCGGACCGCGTCATCTCCGGAATTGCGCTTGAGGTGGTAGATGGGGGTTGGATCGACGGTGTTGAGGTCACAGGAATTCGGATGGAGCGGACGCGTACACCTCTCTTCATCCGTCTCGAGAATCGCAAACATCCGCACGATTATCCGCAACACGGCATCCGTAACGTCAACATCCAGGATGTTCAGGCGACTGAGGCGTTGCTGGCAAGTTCAATCACCGGACTGCCCGGTTTGAATGTCCAGGACATAACTCTCTCGCACTTCCAGGTACAGAACGCGCTTCCTGTGCGCCCGGATTCAATCAGCCTCTCAGTACCCGAGAAGGAAAGCGCCTATCCTGAAGCGCGCATGTTCGGCATGCTGCCGGCATCGGGCCTGTATGTGCGCCACGTGCGAAACCTGCGCCTTAACGATCTCGTCTTCACCGCGCCCCCCGGCGAAGCACGCCCCGCCGTTATTTTCGACGACGTGGATGGCGCTCAAGTGAACGGCCTCACCAGCACTCCCGTCAGACGCGGAACTCCCATCCTTGAACAGATCGGCTCGCGCAACGTGAAGATTCTCGAAGCCCACCCATCCTAGGCAAACATCGGCAATTGGATCGTTAGCACCGACCGTTCAAGGACCCATGCTAGCCGGAGTACACGGATCGTACCCCAACGACTGGGCAGTCACCGGAACCGGCGGCGAAGGCGGTGTGGCCCACGGGGTATTAGTAAAGTCAAAAAAGTCCAGCAGGTTGGGCTGCGCCGCATCATGCGGCGTCAGGTGCGCAGAACTCCCGATGAACCGGTTCTCGACGAATTTGATCACTGCCGTATGGTCCATCGGGATGTGCGAAACATAATGCCTGCGCGTGAATGGAGAGATCACGATATTCGGCAAGCGGAATCCAAGTTGCGCGTCAAATCCCTGAACCGCTGCGGCATCCCCGGGGTTCGCGCCGGGATCCGTTGACTTGAGATCACAATGGAGCGTCGGCGTTCCTCCAGCAGGCACACATGGCGAATAACTATCAGGATTGACTGCGATCTGCGAAATATCGGGGATTGTTCCAAGCGACGCGTCGGTGAAATCATTTGAGTGGCCCGGCACCGGAGGAACGTGATCGTAAGGGCCGCCGCCCTCATCGTAGCTGAGGAAAAAGACAGAGTCCTTCCATTCGCTGCTGCTCATGAGCGAATTCACGATATTCGCGACCTGTGCCTGACCGTTCAGAATCGACTGGTCTGAGCCTGGGTGTTCATCGTTATGGCCGTACCCCGCCTCTATAAAAACAAAACTGGCAAGTGTGCCATTGTTCAAGTCCGTAAAGTAGTTCGCTATTGGGGCAATGTGGTTGGGGTCGATGCAGAAGGAATTCGTCGAGTCCCCCACTACGCTCGATGGTTGCGTGGGAGCCACGCACGCTGCACCCGTTGGATTTTGATAGATATACCGGAATGAGTAAGTCAAGTTCGAAAAGTGAATGGCAGGATAGGCGCTTCCGCCGGACGCAAGACAATCGTCGTCGTTAAGGCAAAGACCCTCCGTTACCGTATAGTAGATCTTCCACGTAACACTCGCCTGATCAAGCTCCTCGAATATGTTATTGATGTCGAGTTGCGGAAGATGATCGTTCCCTCCCGGATCCTTAACTAGGCCCTGTGTTGTACCCCCTGTGAATGTAGCCAGCCGGTTGGGCACGCTTTTGCTCGCCACTGGAGAGAACCAGCGATCTGAAATCGCAAACTGCGAAGCCATATAGTAGTAGTAGTTCAGAAAATCCTGGTCGTAGTACCCCATGGCACGCTCGCCGGTTAGATCCGTAAAGCTCCCAGAGCAGCTTCCGCCCCCACTGGCGCAACTATCTGCGAATCCTTCTGCGTTATGGACAAACCCGCTCATCTGAATGGGACGCGATTCAAGGAAGTTATACCGGTTTACGTCCCCGTAACTTGAGAGCCAGTCAGACGACTCGTCATCGACGCACGTACTCTTCAACTTGAAGAGTGGAAACGCCGTCCCTTCATCATCGACATTGGTGATGGTTGCTAATTTGTCATCGATGCCGTCAACCTGGTAGGTCACTCCGTCGTCGCCCACATTCCAGTGGTTGGCTGCCCGGTAAGGGTTCAGCATCCCAAAATAGTTATCGAACGAATGGTTCTCCTGCAGCATAAAGATCACGTGATCGATCGATTGAAGGCTCGCCGTAGGCGTCACAGTGACCGTCGCGGCCGCCGTCGCGTTCCCCGCAGTCCCGGTCGCCGTGGCCGTATAGGTTGTTGCCACAGTGGGTGTCACGGCCTGGGTTCCGCCCGCAGATGGCAACGTATAAGCGCTGCCGTCCGTTCCGCTGATCGTTACACCGCTTGCATTCGCTGCTGTCACCGTCAACAGCGATGAATTGCCGGCAACCACAGTCGTCGGGTTTGCCGAAATGGTAACCGTGGGCTCTGGATTCGCCGAAACTGTCACGGTGGCAGTCGCAGATGCAGTTCCACCGGCCCCTGTCGCACTGGCAGTATAGGTAGTCGTCGCAGCTGGACTTACTGCCTGTGTTCCTCCGCTGGCCGCGAGTGTGTAAGTAGTTCCGTCGCTCCCTGATATGGTCACTTGCGTCGCATTCACTGCGGTAATCGTCAGCGTGGAAGATGCTCCAGTCACAATGGCGGTCGGAGTCGCGGTGATTTGAACCGTAGGTGCTGGGTTAGGCGTCACGGTCACAGTGGCGGTCGCTGATACCTTACCTCCCGCGCCCGTGGCAGTCGCAGTATAGGTCGTCGTAGTCGACGGACTTACTGCTTGCGTGCCACCTGTCGCCTGCAAGTTGTAAGTGCTCCCATCAGACCCGGTAACTACAACCTGGGTTGCGTTGGTCGCGGCGACAGTCAAAATCGAAGAGCTTCCCGCCGAAATAGACAGGGGATTGGCGCTGAGCGTCACAGTGGGCGGAGGGTTAGACGCGGCATTTACAGTCACCGTGGCTGTGGCAGTCGCATTCCCTGTCGAGCCCGTCGCCGTTGCAGTATAGCTGGTTGTCGTCGTGGGACTCACCGCCTGCGTACCACCGCTGGCAGAGAGCTTGTACGAACTCCCGTCTGAGCCGGAGATCTGAATGCTCAGTGCATTCGTGGCGCTGACCGTCAAGGTCGATGAGCCGCCCGCGCTGATTGCGGAGGGAGAGGCGCCAATGGTCACGGTTGGCGCCTGAGGAGAATTGTTCTGATGAACGGAACCGCAACCGAAGATCGCCACTGCGGCGAGACTCGTGAAAATACGAATCGACAGGCCCTTGACTTCCTTTACGTCCAACAAATCACTCTCCCCAGCACACACACTTTCACGTTGAGCCAAGGCGTACCTTAGCGGAGGCTCTCTGGCTATGAGTTACAGTTATCTCTGAAAATATTGCGGACGCGTGAACCCGGACTCCCTCCATGTCCGGCCTGACTTATATCGTGACGTATGTCATAAGATGACGAGAAAGTAAGGCACGTTGCCTGTTGACGTGCTTGGCCCCGACGAGTCCCGCATGGATATCGGCTCTATTCGGCGATTCTGAAGATCCCGGTAACAGCGTTGCTTTGTTCTTTGCCCTCTGCCGTAGCAAATGCCTTTATCATCAATGCGGTTCCCTTCACCACGATGGGCGAGCTGTATACCGGCGAAGATGTAAACGGCTGCGAACCATCGACCGTGAAATGAATTGTTGCGCCCGGCGTATCGCACCGTAGACTCACCACCGTATCGCCTTTAAATACTCCAGGCTTGGGCATGAAGACGGGCTCTAGAACCACACCGGCCTGATTCTTTTCGCTGCTGTGATCCACAAAGAGGGCATGTGGCATGTGCGGGTTGATATTCAGAATCAATGCCTCAAGATAAGCCCTCTGAAAGTCATGGATGGGCCACCCCTGATAATCTCCGTTCCAATCTGCCAATAATGCCTTCGCGTCGCTAAACGCAACTCGTAACTTCTTGCCGGTTTGACCTGTCACTGCGGCGATCATGAGATCGATACGAGGTCGATTCAGGTGATCGGCAATAATCACGTCGTACAGTCCCGGCGAAGGAATTTCCAGCGACGGATTTCGCTTTTTTTTCAAATGTTTTACGGGTCGGATGTGCATCGATCTGGCCAATTGCGCGCTCCGTATATGTATAAAGACCATCGGGAAGAGCCGCGACCAATCCGGCCACTTCAACTCGAGCATGCGCATCCGTCATCGCAACGGTTTCGTCGTGCGGCAGCATCATTTGATCACCTCCCGTCCTTGGCTCTTGACTCGACTTCACAAGAACTGCATGAATGCGCCACAACATGGTGACGGCCTGTGAATCGGGTTTGCGATTAAGCAATGGCACGCGAAAGCCCCGCGCGCAATCCCCGGCCTGGTAACACTCGTATAAAATGCGTTGACCGTCCGGAAGCAGAATCGTAATTGAGTGTTCGGCCGATCCCGCAACCGGTCTAAGCAGCGAACCCGGCTTAATCGTATCTCCAGTGTGAATTGGGATCGCGTTGCCATCGGCACGCCAAAGCCCTCTGACTTGCCATGCGATCCCTGGCGGCATTTCCTGCATGTTCTGAGCGCGCCCTGCAACTCCAAGAGTGACCAACATCAGCAACAACAATCCGACACCCATGGCAAAGTGGCAAAGAATTGCCTGGCCGCGTATACGTGTTGACACTCCGATCAATCTCGCAGGTTGCATATGCATAGTGGATATTCTGCCGGATGATCGGTTTAAAAGTCGATACGGCACCAAAAGCAACCACAGCGCGCGGACAACCATCTTACGATTAGCTCCCTTTTGGTTGAGGAGCACGGCCTCTCCAACAAACTCCAGAATCGAGAAGACACCACTTTGCTCTCTGACGTTGGTTTCAGCATTTGGAAGACCTGAGAAGTACCACAACGACGAGTACTGGTGCAGAGTTCACGCGATTCAAACGCGAGATTTGATTAATTGGGCAGTTCAAAACTTCAAAACAATGTCCCACAACCCCCGCAGTCCTGCGGGGAAGCCATTGGTCCGCCAAACTTTCACGACGGGTTGTTGTTTAGTCCATCTCCGATAAAGGTGCCTCAGTATGGTCCAGCGGGTTCGTCTGTCTTCTGTTGCTGTCGCGATTTCCTTCTGTTCAAAATATTTCCCGAAATGCTCAGGGAGCCTCCGCTGGCTCTTTTTGATTGCCGCGGTTTGTACGCCGTTGACGAGCCTGGTTGCCCAAACACCCACGCCGGTTCCCGTTCTGACCTGGCGATATGATCTAACCCACGCCGGCCAGAACACTCAAGAAACTGCTCTCACTCCAGCCAATGTAAATCCGCAGTCATTCGGCAAACTCTTTTCGCTTCCCGTAGACAGCACCGTGTATGCGCAGCCGCTGTACGTTCCAGCGCTGAAAATGAGCGACGGCCTCGTGCACAATGTACTGTTTGTTGCGACAGAAAATGACTCGATTTACGCTTTCGATGCAGATTCAAACGGCGGCGCCAATGCGAAACCCATCTGGCAAATTAGCCTGCTTACCGCTGCATACGGGGCAGGAGCAGGCGCCACGGCAGTGCCTTGGGCTGATACCGGATCGCCCGACGTCGCACCAACCGTCGGCATCACCGGCACACCGGCGATCAATCCTGCAACCAACACAATGTATGTTGTCGCAAATACAAAAGAGAACGGCGTATATTTCTCGCGCCTTCATGCGATCAACATCATTACCGGAGCGGAGCAGCCGAACAGCCCAGTGAACATTACCGCGACGGCGCTGGCACCGGGGCCGGCAGCTCCGGTGGGCAGATCATGTTCAGCCCGCTATGGCAGAATCAGCGCACCGCGTTGAACTATTACAACGGGTATGTGTATTTCGCCTACTCGGCGCATGGGGACATTAGCAGTTGGCACGGATGGTTGTTTGCATATAACGCCACCTCGCTGCAACAGTCAGCAGCACTTTGTCTCACCCCGAACGATATCGGCGGTGGCGTGTGGGGCTCGGGCGCGGGCATGCCCATCGATACGAACATCTCCGGCGGTCGCATGTTTGTTGTCACCGGCAATGGCGCGCGTTCCAATCCACCATTTAACGCCAGCACCGAGTTCGGCGAAAGCGTCATCGCTTTCAATCTGGCGAACGGCGCGCTCACGCCAACCGATTCATTCACTTCGTTCAATTACCTGAACCTCAACACTGAAGACTGGGATCAGGGCTGCCGGTGGCGTGTTGATGTTGCCCGACCAGCCGGGTGCCAACCCACACATCCTGATCACCGCTGGCAAGGAAGGGCGAATCACAGTGTTCGCAACCGCGATAATCTCGGCGGTCTATCGCGTCCGGCGCATCCGTCCAACACCAATGCCCTGCAGGACATCTCTGGCCTAGTCCGCAGGGGCAAGGACTTCTGGGGCACGGCCGCCTACTGGAACGGGAAGTTTATGTGTGGGCCGGCGGCGACAACCCCGGCACACCCAACGTCGCCATGCAGTTCAAGATGAATAGCGGAGTAATGGATACCAAGCCCGACAGTGAGTCGACCTTTACTTCTGCGTTTCCCCGGACCCACCTTTTCCATCTCCTCCAATGGAACACAGGATGGCATCGCCTGGGCAGTGCGGGCTGACCAGTTCAACACCAATGGACCTGCCGTGTTGTATGCCTTCGATGCCACTGACCTTTCTGACGTTTTCTATGAGAGCGACACAAACGCTACGCGCGACTCAGCCGGACCCGCCAACAAGTTCTCGGTCCCGGTAGTGACGAACGGAAAAGTCTACGTCGCAGCACATGGAGAAGTGGACGTCTACGGGCTTCTCAATGCTACGACGAGCGCCGCAGCACCCGTTATCAATCCCAATGGCGGAACATTTACCACCGAGCCAGAGTGTCCAGATTTCAAGCTCAACTCCGTCGGCATCATCTTCTATACCCTCGACGGATCTACGCCGACAACAACATCGACACAGTACACGGCACCCATTACCATCAGCGCAGATACGACCATCAACGCGATTGCCACCGCGCCAGGGTATAACCAGAGCAGCGTTTCCAGCGCGACCTTTACGTTCACCGGTCAGGTACCGCCAATTACGTTTGCTCCGGCCGCCGGCACCTATCTCACTGCGCAAACCGTAACTCTGACGGATGCGGATACAAATGCGAAGATTTACTACACCACGGATGGCAGCGCACCGTCCTCCTCTTCAATCTTTGTATACAAGCCCGATCCAGGTTTCGGTTTCAGAGACAATCAACGCGGTCGCCATCGATCCGGCCCTGCAAAATAGCAATGTCGCCACCGCGGCGTATGTGATCCAGAGCGGTGGAAACTCGATTAACTTCGGTAGCGGCTTTTCCTCCACGGCCGGACTAACTTTGAATGGAACGGCAGCTGTCGACTCGAATGCTCATGCTTGATTTAACCAACGGTGGACTTATCTCAGGCGGGAAGCGCCTTCTGGAACGCTCCGATCAACATACAGGCATTCACCACAACATTCCAATTCCAGTTATCGAATGCACAGGCAAACGGCTTTACGTTCACAATCCAGAACATGGGACCCACAGCCCTCGGTGGAGACTCAGCCGGCCTTGGCTATCAGGACATTCAGTCAAAGTATCGCGGTCAAGTTCAATATCTATAACTACCAGAATGAAGGAAGCGACTCTACGGGCGTATACACCGATGGCCAACCACCCGTCCTTCCTTCAGTAGATATAAGTCCAAGCGGCATACAGTTAAGCAGCGGCGATTCGATTCAGGCAAAGATAACCTACGATGGGACCACACTTACCCTGAATCTTCTCGACCTTATCAACCAACGACACCTTTACGACGTCGCAAGCCAATCAACATCCCTCAATTTGTCGGTGGTAACACGGCCTACGTCGGCTTCACGGGGGGTACCGGGGGGACTTATCAGCAACTCAGGCCATTCTCAGCTGGACCTACACTACTCAATCGGTACCGCCTGCTTTCGCACCCCCGGCAGGCACCTATAGTGCGGCTCAGAGTGTCACCCTCAGCAGCGCAACCTCTGACGCCACCATTTACTACACCACGGATGGCTCCGCCCCGACCGCATCGTCCAACAAATACTCGGGACCCATTGCCGTCGCTTCATCCGAAACAATCAACAGCATTGCGATCAGTCCCAAGTATGGCAGCAGCAACACTGTCAACGCGGCCTACGTGATTCAAGGAAACACCATCCAATCGTCGTTCGCCTTGACCGGCGGCTCTGTTCCGGCCATCTCCCCAGGCGGTTCCGGAACTGCAACCATCACAATTACTCCCGCCGGTGGGTTTACGGGAAGCGTATCTCTCGCATGCGCCGTCGCCAGCGGCCCGGCAGGTGCTGTCGATCCACCCACCTGTTCCGTTTCTCAGCCTGCAGCCATCTCTGGCACGCAGGCCGTGACAGCCAAGCTCACCATCAACACATCGGGGGCCACTTCCGCGGCTCTACATAATGACCTGGGTCCAGTTGTAAAGTTCGGCGAAGGAACTCTGGTGGCCTTCCTTTTCTTCTGGCTCCCCTTCCGTCGTCGCGGGTTGCACTCGATCTTCGGACTACTCTTGCTGACGGCTGTGGCCGCGGCAGCCACCGGATGCGGAGTAAGTAGACCCGTGGGAACAACCCAAGGCAGCAGGGGCACAACGGCAGGGGCCTACACGATTACCGTCACCGGCACAAGCGGTTCTTTACAAACCACTACGAATGTTTCCGTGACCGTGCAATAGGTAGGCACAAAGCGCAAGCAGCAATTTGCAAACGATTGGACCTTGGTAACGTCCGGCTCATGGCGCATCGCCAAATGAGTCGGCGTTGCCAGGGTCTTCGTCTCTTTGTCGCCGCTTTTGCTGCTGTAAATTAAAGAGTTATCCAACCCCAACGGCCGACATAACCTAAGTAACACAATGGCGTGATATAAGTCACCGTTTCGGAACTACTGTCCCCTCCTATACTGACATTCAAATAATTCACTTCAAATAACCCTGCACTACAACTCGCGCCGCTCAAGCGCCTCGAGTTTCGTAATGGGCTTCCTGACGGCAGCACGTCGACGTTGGGTAGGGCGCACTATATGTGGCTCGGTCTTGAAAGTCGATCGGCGAGCATCCGCAGAAAGACCAATCCATCTGGATCGCGATCCAGCATGAGAAAGATGCCAGCCTCAAGTGCGCAATCGTCCGGACTTTCTTGGTGAGATTGTTCTCGCCAATATTATTCCTCCGACACTGCGATCCATCGGGCGCAGCTCTTTCGCGCCTATACCAATTCGTTCTTCTCACTCGCAGGTTCCGCGATGTGCTGCAAACCGAGTATCCGAAAAGTAGGAGTCTACGTGAAACGTCCGAGTTCACATCTTTCGTCGAGCCGTCGAAGTCGCGTTCTCCATTCCTTTCGAATGGCATCCGCAATCGCGAATGCCGATACGAATATTCGCCATCACGACTTGAGGAATGTCCATGAAGATTCACATTCTCGCACTTTTAGCGTTAGCGGGGTCAACGATCCCTGCATCAGCCATTACAGTCGTTACTCCCTCCAACGGTGCCCTAGTGTCCTCACCTTTCAAGGTGACGGCAAGCACCAGCACTTGCTCTGGAGTTCCTGCCGTCTCGATGGGCTACTCCATCGATTCCAACTCTGCAATCATTGAACCCACATCCTTCAGTGCCATGGTAGCCGCGAGTCCCGGGTCGCATGTTCTCCACGTAAAGTGCTGGGGAAAACGAGTAAATGCCCAGATGCTTTTGAACATTACTGTTGTTGCAGCCTCTTCCAATATCTCTGTGGCAAGTCCCTCAAACGGCGCTACCCTGACTTCGCCGTTCTCCCTTGTCGCGAGTGCCAATACGTGCGCTTCCGTCTCGGCCGTATCCATGGGTTATTCAATCGATAGCGGTCCGGTAACCATCGAGCCGACTTCATTCACTGCGTCCGTCGCCGCAAGCGCGGGCACGCATACTCTGCATGTAAAGTGCTGGGGCCAAAGCGCTGCCGATCAAGTCCTACTCGGCATCAATGTCGTATCGGGGAATGCCGCGGCCACGCCAAGGTTCTCGCTTGCGCCCGGTCAATATACAACAAAGCAGTACGTGTCTCTGTCAGATATCACTGCAGGCTCTACGATCCACTACACTCTCGATGGTTCCGGCCCCTCCACTTCATCGCCCGTTTATGCTGGCCCCATCTTGATAGCCAGTTCAACAACCGTTCAGGCATTGGCCGCAGCTTCGGGCTACGCAAACAGCGGCATCGCGCGAGCAGACTACTCAATCGCCTCGTCGACTTCCACCTCCGGACCATCTATCCCCTCAACCGCGATCAAAACAACAGGCATCCAGTCAATGTCTAATTGGAGAATCAAGCACGATCCGGCCACGCCAGGCACATCGACCGGCGTAATGACGGAGGTTGCAGATCCTTCGCTGAGCGGGCTGGCGGAACGGTTTGACACCACTTATACCAACGGCGGAGGCGAGCTTTACTCCATCACTTATGCAAAAGACTCTGCGCCAAAGAACTTCGTTTATGACGCAGAAGTCTACATCGAAGAAGGCTCCAAGATCGGTAACCTTGAGATGGATAACAACCAGGTTATCCCAAATGGAGATACCGTGATCTACGCTTTCCAATGCGCGGGCGACTCGAACACCTGGGATTACAGTTCGAACGCCGGAACACCAACTGCGCCGGCGGTGAAATGGATCCACTCCTCCGCTCCCTGCAATCCAGCTAACTGGGCACCCAATGCCTGGCACCACGTGCAAATAAGTTACTCGCGCGATGACAATGGCAATGTCACGTATCACTCGGTGTGGCTTGACGGCGTCGAAACAGCAATCAACAAGACCGTCAATTCGGATTTCCGGCTCGGCTGGGCCGCCGGCGTCCTCATCGCCAACTTCCAGGTTGATGGCGAACCAGGCACGGACGGTTCAGCAACCCTTTACCTTGATAAATTCACCGTCTCTAGATGGTGATTCACCTGAAACAAACCGCCAGAGGAGAGATGCCCGCCATAAGATCTTTGAAGCATCGTTGGCGCAACTCAATCCTTTGGCGGCTTCTCCTCTACACCCCTTTGCCGCTCCCTGATGGTGCTGCTTACGACGCGCTCGGGTGGCTAATTTTTACGCGATCACTGTAGAGTTTTTGCATGATGCAGGTAATTCCTTCCAGGATGCCTGCACCTATTAATTTCTTTATCGGAAAATGCAAAACTTCGTTGTCGGATGCAAAATATTGTGAAACTATGCCTAGAGACACATTGCTAAAGGTTGCCTGGGGGCCCCTTCAAAATCCGAGTGATGTCGACACAACAGAACGCATAAGTCGATGTAATCCAAGTATCACTTAAGGAAAACCGATTAGGCCGCAATCGGTTCGGAAGTGCAGTTGCAAGCCTGCTGTGCTCGCGATACCGCGATCAGAGGTTGCTGAGTAGTTCGAAGCCGGCGCGTTGCGCACGCATCTCAGACATACCCACTCAAAACGAAAACCTTTCGGCATCCAGCAGAACGAGCATTCTGGGGCCGCGCAGATATATGCAACCGCAGAAGGAAAATTGATGAATCTTGCTCGGAGCTTCACCCTCGCCTCTGTACTCGCCCTCACCATGACTTTGCCCGCCCTCGCCGGTGTAACAGTCAACAGCCCCGTCAATAACACCGATGTCACCTCACCTTTCACGTTGAATGCTTCAGCCGCTACTTGTTCTTCAACGAGCGTCTCTGCCATGGGCTACTCGTTCGATAGCAGCTCGGATACCACGATTATCAGCGGTCAATCCCTCGATAAATCTATTTCAGCTTCTAGCGGGGCTCACACGCTGCACGTCAAAGCCTGGGGTCCGAACGGAGCCTCGTGCGTCACGTCGATCGCCATCACTGTCAAATCAGGCATCGCGAGTTCCGAGTCGCTCATTCCATCGACCGCTGACGTAGTAAGTTCTATCGAAGTATTGGGAGGATGGAAGGCGACGCACGACACCGGCGGTCCAGGTTCATCGAGCGGTTCTATGTCCGTCGTCAGTTCCCCGTCGCTTTATGGAAGCTCGCGTAAATTCGTGACGTCATTCTCAAGCAGTGGGGACGAACGGTATTCAGTTTCATTCTCTGACAACGTCGATGCCGAGAACCTGTTCTATGGTGCATGGGTCTATCTCACTAGCTCTTCGAGCAAGATCGGCAACCTTGAGTTCGACGTAAATCAGGTAATGCCCGATGGCAAGACCGCGCTAATTGGCTTCCAATGCGACGGCTATTCAGGGGAATGGGCATACAACGTCAATAAGGGATCCGCCAGCAGTCCGAAGCCAGCATGGGTGAGCAAGAGCGGCACCAACTGCAATCCGCGCAGTTGGTCTATCAATAAATGGCACCACGTTCAGGCAAGCTTCTCCCGCAACAGTACTGGTACTGTCACCTACCACTCTATCTGGCTCGATGGTGTTCAAACCTCTTTGAACGTCCAGGCGTTTGTGGGGGCGGACCTTGGATGGGCACCGATCGTCAATACACAGTTCCAAGTTGACGGAATAGGGAGCGGAACAGTTACCGCCTACGTCGATAACCTTACGGTCTCGATGTGGTAACGCCTTAGAAAAACGGCGGATGACCTTAACGGTTCGTCCGCCGTTTCGTCCTGCAAAACCGTGACCAACCTGCTGTACGCTTCACTCGCGTTTATCCCTGTTGGTCGTTCTTCTCGTCTTCCTTCTTCTCAATAAAGTTGGTAATCGCTTCTGTTCCTTCAAAGCCCGCCACAGCAGCAACTCCCTCAGTAATGATGCCTGCGTTGGGGTCGAGTTTCTTCACACCCTCAACAGCAGCGAATGCGCCAGCAGCTTCTTCAAGTATGCCCATGACTTTCTCCTTTGGTTGAGTATTTTCGGCAGCCCCGGGATCCGGCCCCGGGCGGGAAGCCCCCAGCATACCACCACAAATTGTGAGTAAAGTATTCCGTTCGTTAAATTCTGCCGCTTTTGCTCCTAATCCCACCGCATATGCAGCGCCTGGTGGCCCTCCAAGATGATTCAACGCGAAATAGCACTGGTGGACTCGCACCGTGTCGCATACAACCTCATCCTTCCCCGGGGCCTTACAATTGCGCTTGCCGGATATTAGAGTTGAATCAGCCGGCGAAAGCTGGTGAGCGTGATCCACGAACACGTCGTATACCCCATTCGAGAAGACCCGCCGACCAGGCCCCGCCGCGCCATCCTTTGGATCCTCCTGGCTGTTCTCGTCATCCTTTTCAGTGCGCGGACGACGATCTCCTACTACGTCGATTCGCTCTGGTTCTCCTCCCTCGGCTACTCTCAGGTTTTCTTTAGGACCCTCGATTTCAAGTGGGCCGCATTCGCAATTCCTGCGGCCCTCACGTTTCTGATTCTGTTTGCCTGGTTTTCGGCCCTCAGGCGTGCATGCCGTGACGAACTGCACAACGCCGGAACCATCGTTCTCGGCAGCCGCACATTCGAACTGCCTGTCGATCCGGTCCTTAAGATCGGCGGCCTGATTGCATCGGCCTTCTTCGCACTTCTGGCTGGCGCAAGTTTCATGAGCGAGTGGACGCGCTTCGCTCTTTTCTGGTTTCAGGGCACCGCAGGAACCGGCCCGCGCGATCCCATCTTCGGCAGAAGTCTCGACTTTTATTTCTTTACATTGCCGGCCCTGGACTTCCTCTTCGGATGGCTCCTGATGATTGCCATCCTAGCATGTGCAATCGCAGGACTCTTTATTCTCTTCACGGGCGGTTCACAGCTCTTTCGGGGAGGCGCCTTCGGACCTTCCCCGCGTCCCTGGCGCGCTCTCTCCGCGTCTGTCGCCTTTCTCCTTATCGTCATCGCGATGCGTACCTGGCTGGGGCGCTTCGACACAATCCTCGCCGATCACACTGTTTTCAGCGGCGTCACCTACACCGACGATCATCTGATCCTCGGCGGATTGCTTGTCGTCTGTGCCGCACTCATCCTGGGCGCTGGCATTGCCGCCTCCAATATCTTCCTGCGCCCGCGCATCAGCCGCCTCCTGGCCGCTGCCGTGCCGGCGGTCGCCTGTTTCCTCATCCTCCAGGTTTGCGCCTGGTATATGAGCAGCTTCATCGTTAAGCCTAATGAACTGGTGCGCGAGCAGCCATTCATCGCGCACAACATTCAATTCACCCGCCACGCATTCAATCTCGATCAGATTGCCCAACACGAGTTTCCCGCCGACGTCACTGTTGAATCCGCTGATGCCGCGAATAATCAACCTACTCTCCAGAATATCCGCCTATGGGATTGGCATGCGCTTCAGGATACCCTCCGCCAGATCCAGGAGATACGCACCTACTACGACTTCCCCGACATCGACATCGATCGCTATGAGATCAACGGAGAAGAACGTCAGGTCATGCTCGCCGCCCGCGAGCTGAATATCGAAAAGCTACCCGAGAGCAGCCGCAATTGGATCAACGAGAAGCTCATCTACACTCACGGCTACGGCATCACCATGAATCCGGTCAACGGGTTTACCCCGGAGGGGCTGCCAACTTTGATGTTGAGCAATATGCCCATTCAAAGCACCGTCCCGTCGATCCAGGTCAAGCGTCCCGAGATCTACTTCGGCCAGCTCACCAACACCGATGTCTACGTCAAAACGCGGCAGAAGGAGTTCGACTACCCTCAAGGCGAAACCAATAGCATGACGACCTATCAAGGCACAGGCGGCATCGAATTGGGATCGTTCCTGAAACGTGTTCTGATCGCCTTCGATCGCGACGACTTGACCAAACTCCCCTTTAGCGACGACATCACCGCGCAGAGCCGGTTGCTGATGAGGCGGAATGTTCTCGACCGCGTAAGAGCTCTTGCCCCATTCCTTACCTATGATTCTGACCCATACATTGTGGTAGGCGATGACGGCAGGCTGTCATGGATGCTCGATGCATTTACGACAACCGACAGTTACCCCTACTCCACGCATTTCGGCCTTGGCAACGATCAGATCAACTACATGCGCAACAGCGTAAAGGTAGTGATTGATGCCTATAACGGCACCACAACGTTCTACGTCTTCGATCCCAGCGATCCGATCATTGCGACTTACCGCAACATCTTCCCTCAACTTTTCAAAGATGCATCCGCCATGCCCCCCGATCTTCGCCGGCATGTCCGCTACCCCGAGTTGCTTCTGCGCCTGCAGGCCGCTGCCTACGGCCTCTATCACATGACGGATCCAGAGGTCTTTTACAACCGCGAAGATCTCTGGACTGTGGCATCTGAGATCGGCATGACTTCGTCCGGCGATCAGGCGGCTCAACCGATGGATCCAAATTTCGTCCTGATGAAGCTCCCCGGCGAATCGTCCATAGAGTTCGTTGAGATTCTCCCCTTCACGCCTTCCAATCGCAATAACCTGATCGGCTGGATCGCCGGCAGAAGCGACGGCGCACACTACGGCACCTCCGTCGTCTACGACTTCCCGAAAACGCGCCTCGTTGACGGCCCGCTTCAGGTAGAAGCGCGTATCGACCAGAACGCACAACTCTCCGGCCAGCTCACGCTCTGGAATCAGCAGGGGTCGCATGTCCGTCGTGGTACGCTGCTTGTCATTCCGTGCGGCAAGGCTCTCATCTATGCCGAGCCAATTTACCTCCAGGCCCAGCAAAGTCCGATGCCCGAGCTCCGCCTCGTTGTGCTTGCCTTGCAGGATCGCCTCGCATACGGCTCGACCTTCGAGGCCGCTCTGCGTTCGCTCTTCGGCGGTGAAGCTTCCAGCCTTGCGTCAGAATCAAACGCAACCGCGCAATCTCCCTTGACTCCTGCGGCAACAAAATCGTCGGGAGCGCCGAGTGACCTCAACGCGCTCATCCAGGGAGCAGCCAAGGATTTCGATGACTATCAGCGCCTAACAGCGCAAGGAAAACTTGGCGAAGCCGGACAAAAGCTCGAACAGTTAAAATCCAAGCTGAATCAGCTCGACAGCAGGCGGAAATAACTGGACCCTCTGCAGCGGCCACGCTCATCGGCGTCCGTCTAGAGTTGAACCCGCCCCCCGCTCGAAATGTGTTGACGGTTCAAATCGGCCAATGATAGAAATTGGCTCTGCGCAATCGATTGCGCAAATGGATACTGTCCTTGTTCGGCTTCGGCATTCAAGGTCGCGATCTGCCTCGTCGCAGTTTCGTCTGACAAAAACAGGAGGACAATCTTGATTCAAGCTGCACCTGCGCTTTCTATAACCCGCCGCAAGGTCCTGCAATCCTTTGCCGCCGCCGGTGCATATGCGCTTTTGCCCTCGACGCTCTTCGCTTCCGGTTCCTGGCAACCGATAAGCGGCGACGAAGCTTTTCTCGATGATCTCGAACGCCAGGGCTGTCTCTTTTTCTGGGAGCAGGCCAGCGACAAAACCGGCCAGGTGCTCGATCGTGCTCGCAACGACCTCAACGGCAGCCGCGACCCGCGCCGCATGGCTAGCATCGCCGCTACCGGCTTCGGCCTCACCGCGCTCTGCATCGCCGACAAGCGCGGCTACCTGCCTCACGCTCAAGTTGTCGAACGCGTTCGAACCACCCTCGACTGGCACCTGAACAAATTCCCTGAAGTCCACGGTTTCTATTATCACTTCAGCGACATCGAGACCGGCGAACGCGTCAAGGGTGTTGAGCTATCTTCCATCGACACATCCCTGCTGCTCTGCGGCGTCCTCACCGCGCGTGCGCACTTCAGCGATCCAAAAATCAAATCTCTTGCCACCCAGATTTATGAACGCGTCGACTGGCCATGGATGTTGAATGGCGGCAAGTCCTTCTCCATGGGATGGCATCCTGATTCCGGTTTCCTTGATGCGCGTTGGTCCCACTTCTGCGAGCTCATGATGATCTATCTGCTCGCCATCGGTTCGCCCACGCATCCGGTCGGCGGCGAATACTGGCTCAATTGGACTCGTCCCGTCATCCATTACAAGCAATTCACCTACATCAGCGGCGACGATCCCATCTTCACCCACCAGTACTCGCACGCGTGGTTCGATTTCCGTAAAAAGCGCGACAAATACACCAATTACTTTGAGAATTCCGTCATTGCCACCAGGGCGCACAAAGCCTTCTGCCTCTCCTATCCCAAGTGGTACAACGAGGACTACTGGGGTGTATCTGCCTCCGACTATCAGGGTGGCTACACCGCATGGGGAGGGCCGCCGCCGCAGGGGCCGCTCGATGGAACCGTGGTTCCCAATGCTTCCGCCGGTTCGCTGGCCTTTGTGCCCGTCGATTGCATCGCCGTTCAACGTGCCATGCGCGACAAATGGGGCAAGCGGGCATGGGGACGCTACGGATTTGTCGACGCCTTTCACCCCGCGGCCAATTGGTATGACACCGACGTCCTCGGCATCGATCAGGGCATCTCGGTACTGATGGCAGAGAACCTCCGCACGGGCCTGGTTTGGAATACATTCATGCGCAATCCTGAGGCGACCACTGCAATGCAGCGCGCCGGTTTTCACGCAGCCACATGACTGCATAAACGACGACTCCGAAAGCACAGTGACGTGGCGAAAGTACCCATCAAACCGATTACGTTGAAAGAGCTCGCTGCCATGCTCGAGCTTTCGCAGTCCACGGTCTCTCGCATCATCAATGGCGAGGCAACAGCGCACCGCATTGCCGAAGAAACCCAGCAGCGCGTGCTCCACGCCGCCGCCCTCAACGGCTACGTCGCCAACACCATGGCGCGCGGCCTTCGCCAGAAACGCACCTACACCATCGGCGTCATCGTCCCTGAAATCAGCGAAGGCTACTCCACCACCGTCATCAGCGGCATTGAAGACGAGTTGCTCAAAGACGGCTTCTTCTACTTCGTCGCTAGTCATCGCCATCGCGCTGATCTGCTCGAAGGCTATCCGCGCATGATGCTCGCGCGATCCGTCGAAGGCATCATCGCCGTCGACTCACCCATGAATGAAGACCTGCCGGTGCCGGTTGTTTCGATCTCCGGACATGAACGCCGTGATGGCGTCATCAACATCGAACTCGACCACGAGCAGGCCGCGCATCTCGCACTCGCCCATCTGAAATCTCTCGGCCATAAGCTGATCGCATTCATCAAGGGTCAGGCTTTCAGTTCTGACACCGTCCTGCGCTGGAAGGCCATCGAGCAGGCCGCACGCGACCTCCAGATTCAAATCGACCACCGCCTCGTTGTCCAGTTGCAAAGTCCCGAGCCTGGCCCTGCTCCCGGACAGGAGATGACACGCCAGCTCCTGCAATCAGAAAACCCCTTTACCGCAATCTTCGCCTTCAATGACGTCACCGCCATCGGCGCTATATCCGCCTTGCGTGAAGCAGGCCTGCGCGTCCCTAAAGATATCTCGGTCCTCGGCTTTGATGACATCACGGCCGCCTCAATGCACCATCCGCCTTTAACGACCATTCACCAGCCATTGCGCGGCATGGGCCAGGTCGCGGCGAGCACCTTGCTTTCCCTCATCCGCAACGAGATCCCGCATCCGCAACCCGAAGCAATTACCGTCTATCCCAGGCTCGTCGTTCGAAAGTCTACCGGCCACACGATGTCGCTCTCAGAACCCTCCAGCCAGGCCGACGAAGGACCGATGGCAGCAATTAGAACGCCGGATATTTCAAGCTAGAGGTTCTGGTCTGATGCGGGTGAGCGAAGAATCTGCCCTGAAAATTCACATACCATCACGAACCGCAGGTGCCCCGTCCAAGCTTCACTTGGGTGGGAAGCATGATTCCAACCAGCCACATTTTCATTGGCTTGGGTGTCGCGCAGTGACATCGATGAGTGCCTAGCCTTTAAGAGAACTATCTATCTCGCTTTCCCTTGACCGTTGCCCGCGTCGCACCCGTCGAGATGCCCCCATCCACCAGCAGAGTCTGCCCCGTGATGTAGCGACTCCCCTCCGACGCCAGAAACACGACCGCCCCATCCAGGTCATGCGGAAGCCCCGCACGCTTCACCGGAATCCGATCCGTCAGATACTCCACCCACTCCGCATCCTCGTAGAGAACCTTGTTCTGCTCGGTCCTGAACCAGCCCGGAGCTAGGCAATTCACCGTCACGCCGTGCCTGCCCCAATCGTCAGCGAGGCTCATCGTCAGTTGCTTGATCCCGCCGCGGCTGGCGCAATAGGGTGCCAGTCCCGCAAAACCAAAGACGCTGGTCACCGACCCGATGTTGATGATACGTCCGTATCCGTGTTCGACCATGCTGCGCGCCACTGCCTGCGCAACAAAAAAGCTTCCCCGCAGATTCGTATCCAGCACCAGGTTCCACTCGTCCCACGTAACTTCGAGAGCCGGCTTCCTTACATTGCATCCAGCATTATTGACCAGGATATGAATCTGACCGAAGGCAGCCGTCGCTTCGCCCACCATGCGCTCGATGCTTGCAGGTTCGCGCACATCAAGCTCGAGCGCGACACAGCGCCTTCCAATGCTTTTAACTTCAGCTTCAAATTCGCTGAGTGAATCTCGGTTCCGGCTCGTCAGCACCAGGTCCGCGCCGGCCTTCGCCAATGCCCGCGCTAAGTACTGTCCCAGCCCGCGGCTGGTTCCCGACACAATCGCTACCTGGCCCGTTAGATCGAAAAGAGAGTCCGTCACAGTGCCGCCTCGCGCGCTCATCTTCAACGCGCTTCATCATTCGGAGTCAAGACCACCTTCATCAGGTTCGGCTCCTGCGCATGCAGCCGCTCAAACCAGCTTGGACCTTCTTCCAGCGGAGCGACTGCCGTGATCATCGGCCGCACTTGGATGCGCCCGCTCGAAATCAGTTCGATCGCCTGCGGATATTCCCCCGCGGAAGCCGCCGTTCCCTGGACCCGAATCTGCCGCGATACCACTTTCTGCAGTGGCAGTCTGACCTCCGGTTCAATGTTACCGATCAGCGTCACGGTTCCGCCCTTGCGTACGCTGTCAATCGATTCCGCAACTGTTTTGGCGCGGCCCACTGCATCAAACACTACGTCCGCCCCTACACCACCCGTCCGCTCCAGCACCGCCTTGGCAATCTCTTCGCCGGTCCCGCGCAGTGCTTCGTCGGCGCCCAGCAGTTCACCAAGCGTCAGCCTTGTCTCATCGATGTCCGCGATCATCACGCGCCCCACGCCCGCCGCGCGCAATGCCTGCATGGTCAGCAAACCGATCATCCCCGCTCCCACCACCAGCGCCGTATCGCCCTTCTTCACCCCACTCACCTTCACAGCGTGGATCGCCACCGACGTAGCCTCAAGCATCGCCGCCTCGGGATATGACATCTTGCTCGGTAAGCGATAAAGAATGCGCTCCGGTACCGCGATATATTCCGCAAACGCTCCGTTCCGGCAATACTCCCCACACGAAACGCCGATCACCTCGCGACAGTCGCAGAGATTTACCTCGCCGTGACGGCAGTAAACGCATTGCCCGCAGTAGACCGTCGAATCAAACGTCACCCGGTCGCCCGGCTTGTATGCCGATACACCCACCCCCACCGACACGATGACTCCAGCCGCTTCATGGCCCATCACCAGCGGTGGAATGCGTCTGCCCGATGATCCGTCATACCCATGCACATCGCTGCCGCAGATACCGCAGGCCGCCACGCGCACCAGCACTTCCTGCTCGCCCGGCTCCGGCCGCAGCATCTCCGCAATGGCAAACTTCCCGTACTCTTCCAGCAACAAGGATTTCATCGATTACTCACATCCACTTTCCCGTGCGAACTGGGCAGAAATACCGCCGCGCCACTTCCGATTCTATCCGCTGCAGCAGCGGAGACCCGACGTCGAAATCTCGTACGAGTCCCAATAACGCCACAACTTCAGGCGCCATGTCGTAGAATGATGCCGCTTCCGAAATGCGCTTTCACGGGCCGCGAATCGCCCGGCCGCCAAGCACTTTCGGAAAATCCGAACGCACCTTCAGGGATGGATTGCGATGAAGCCTTCTCTTCGTACCTGTGTTCTTTCTGCTGTTTTTCCAGCCGCTATGGCAAGCTGGGGACTTATGACTATTCAAGCCCAGGCTGTAACCGAAATTGGCGGACAGAAAATCGTCACCATCACACGCAAAGCAACCAGTACCACGAAGCCGGAGTTCACCAGCATCACCGTCATGCCCGGCCGCGGCATGGAATTGCTGCAGATCACCGCCAATTTTCCCGGCCGCGGGAATGTCGATGTCCTCGCCTCGCCCGATTTCGCCGAGGCAAAAAAGATGCTCGATCAGGATGACGACGCCAATGGCGACCTTGGCTATCGCCTCGGCTCGGCCTTCCTCATCCCTTATCCCAACCGCATCCGCGGCAAGCTTTCCGCCGACGGCAAAACTCTCACCACTGAGTGGCACGGTCACACCATCAGTCTGCCCGCGAACAACATTGGCAAAGATCCCGGCGCCGAGCGACACGCCATGCACGGCCTCATCCTGAAAGCCCACACCGACGACGTCGCTGAAAAAACCATCCCAGGCGGCAAAGAAATCACAGGCGTCATCCATGCCGGCAACTTCGGCGGTCACTGGCTCTCGAAGACCGACCTCCACTTCACCATCAATCTCACTGCCGACGCAGTCGATGCCGTGGTCGTAGCGGACAATGTGGGCAATGAAGCCGAGCCCATTGCCATCGGCTGGCACCCCTACTTCAACATTCCTTCCGGTGACCGCTCCCAGGCTCGCTTGCAGATTCCTGCCTCCATGCAGGCCACCGTCGACAACTACGACAACGTCTTTCCCACTGGCAAGCTCGTGCCCGTCAGCGGACAATATGACCTCCGCGCCGGCCAGCCGCTCTACAAAAACTTCTACGATGACAACTGGAGTCACCTCGACTGGAAAGACGGTGTCGTTCAGGTGAATATCTCCGATCCCGCTGCCCATTACGGCGTAAGGATCGAGGGCCTCTCGCCTGAAATCAAGACCATCCAGGCCTACGCACCCCCGGCCAAGAACTTCATCGCCGTCGAAGACCAGTACAACTTCGCTGACCCCTTCGGCAAGGAATGGAGTTCGATGGACACCGGCATGGTAACCCTCAAACCCGGCCAGAGCACCAAGTGGCACGTGCGCCTCAAGCTCTTCGTTCCGTAACAGCTTCGCTGTCACCAGGCTTGAACGGCCCGGGAAATCACCATTGCCCCGGGCCGTTCAAATCTCCGAGCATCGACTTGGATTTAAGCCGCAGGATCATCGCCGATCGGAGCGAATTCCCCAACCGACGCGTCCTGTTAACAACTCTGGCTCCACAGAGTGTTTCCTCATTCCGTATGCAGAGAGATTCATCCTCGCCAGCCGACGGTCTGCCATCCACAACAGCGGATTCCTCCGCGGACTTGGAGCTGATCGACTATCTTCTGTCCGAAGCCCTCACATTGAACGCCTCGGATGTCATCCTGGTCAACGGATCGTCTCCAACACTTCGCATCAACGGTGCGCTCAAATCACTTCCAGGCGGCGAACTCTCTGCCGAAGACATCTGGGGTCTGTTAACGCCGCTGCTCTCGCCGCCCCGGCTCGAAGAGCTGAACAGCCAACGGTGTCTTGACTTCTGCTTTGAACGCCGCTCCGCCGGAAGATTTCGCGCCAACGTCCACTTCCAGCGTGGAACCATCGCAGCCTCCATCCGCATTCTTCCCAGCCAGATCCCCACGCTTGAGTCGCTCCATCTCCCGCAGTCGCTCGCCGCCCTCGCGGAGCGACGCCAGGGCCTCATCCTCCTCACCGGCGCCACAGGCTGCGGCAAGACCTCCACCATGGCAGCCTTGATCAACGCCATCAACAGCAACCGCCGCGACCACATCATCACCATCGAGGACCCGATCGAATTTCAACAACCGAATCAGTGCTCGCTCGTGGAACAGATCGAAGTGGGATCCGACTCGCCCGGATTTGCCCAGGCAGTTCGCGCCGTCCTGCGGCAGGATCCCGACGTCATCCTCATCGGCGAGATGCGCGACAGCGAGACCATGGCCGCTGCTTTGACCGCCGCCGAAACCGGACACCTCGTCCTTACATCGCTGCACACCAACGACGCCGCACAGACCGTCTCACGCATCCTCGATATCTTCCCCGCTGGATTTCAATCCCAGATGCGCCGTCAGCTCTCTCTCGCCCTGCTGGCCGTCATCCATCAGCGTCTCTTGCCCGCCATCAACGGAATCGATCGCTACCCCGCCGTTGAAATCCTCATGGCCACCAGCGCAATCCGCAATCTGATTCGCCGCGGAGACGACCATCAGCTCAGAGCCAACATTGAAACCGGCCGCTCCGAAGGCATGCAGACCATCGAACAGTCTCTGGCTGAACTCGTGCGCACTCAGCGCATATCCCGCGACACAGCCTACGCCCACACCAGCCACCCCGAAGACCTCCGCCGCCACCTCGGCGAATAGAAACAAGGGTGCGTTGCCCCGCGCCATTAGGCGCCGTGTTAGTTAGCCCCGCGCTTCAGCGCGGGTTGACTGTCCAACATTTCATCCACGGTCCCGTAGGGACGGCGCTCACTGCTCCCCGCCCTTTTGAGAAAAAACACAAATCGGGAGCGACTACTGTAAATGTCAAACCCTCTACTGCCAGCAACGGGTTCCCTCTGCGCAATAGAATTATCCTTGCCTCGAATCTGGAGTTGCAGATGAATCGCAGGGAATTTCTGGGTGAAGCCATCGCGGTCGCTGCGATGGCTCGAAACGCAAACGCGTTCGCAGTCCCCGCAAAGCACCCCCGCGCCATCACTATGTGGGAGTTCTCCTGGATCGAACGCCGCTGGCCCGGCGCCGGCTACGAAGACTGGGATCGAGCACTCGATGAACTGAAAGAGCGCGGCTACAACGCCGTGCGCATCGATCCGTTCCCCCACCTGCTTGCCGCCGATCCCCACAAGACGTGGACGCTGTGGCCCGAATGGAATACCCAGATGTGGGGCTCGCCCGATGTGAACCGCATCGTGCTGCTACCCGCTCTCTTTGAATTCATTGGCAAATGCCGTGATCGCGCCATCAAAGTAGGCCTCTCCACCTGGTACCGCAAAGACGATGCCAATACGCGTATGACCATCACCGGCCCCAAGGTCATGGCCGCAAACTGGATCAAAACCCTCGACCTGATCTCCGGCGCCGGCCTCATCGATTCCATCCTCTACACCGATCTCTGCAACGAGTGGCCTGGCGAAGACTGGGCTCCGTTCATGAAGCCGCTGACCTATGGTCAGTGGGACAATCCCCGTTCGCTTGACTTCATGCATAAATCCATCGCCTTGATCCGCGCGAAATATCCGTCGATGCCCTTGTTCTATTCCATTGCCACCAGCCCCAGCCAGCTGACCGGACCCGACCTCAGCGACTTCGACCTGCTCGACCCTCATATATGGGTGGCTCAGCAATATGGCGGCGAGTTCTACAAGCTCGCCGGATACGCCTATGAGCGCTTCGACCCCAGGGGCTACACCAACCTCAGCCTCAAAGCCGAAGACTTGTATCGCGCGCGTCCCGACTACTGGCAAACCGGCCTCGTCAAGGCCATCGAAGCGTTCGCCGAAGTCTCGCGCAAAATCAAAATGCCTCTGATCACCACCGAGTGCTGGGCCGTGGTCGACTACAAGGACTGGCCTCTCCTCAAATGGGATTGGGTCAAGGACCTCTGTGCCATCGGCGCCCGCCGCGCGGCTTCAACCAGCCAATGGCTTTCCATCGCCACCAGCAACTTCTGCGGCCCTCAATTCGTAGGCATGTGGCGCGACATAGCCTGGCATCGGCAGTTGACCCGCACCATCAAGTCCGCCGAAATTGCCCCCAACCTGCGCCACGGCCGTCTGTACGACCGACTCTGATTGATCAGCCCCGGCTCGGAGCATCAACTCGATATTCCTGCGTCCGTCAAGCCGCTAACGAGCTGCTAGTCGGGTCTCCCTGTGTAGTGCTCCACATGATGGACCTCGGCATGATCCTCAAGAGATTCCAAATGGGTCGTGACCTCCGCTGGCACTTCCAGATCCATCATCAGGCGCTCTTCGAGCATGGTCGCTTGCCGATGTGCATCGCCCACGGCCATGGCGTGAGGAAACAAGAGATGGACCTCGATGATCTGGCGATATCCTGTCGTGCGGAAGCGCACCCCGTGATAGCGAAGCCCCAGTTCCTCGCAAATGACATCGAGCTGATTGCGAATCTGGTGACCGATCTTGGGATCAGAGTAGTCAAGCAACCCCTTCATCGAGTGCCACATCAGGCGGCCGCCCGACCATAGGATGTTTGCCGCCACAGCAAAGGCAACCAGCGGATCGAACGGCTTCCATCCGCTTATCATTACCAATCCCAAGCCGGCAACGACGCCAAAGCTCGTCCAACTGTCCGTCAGGACATGCTTTCCGTCCGCCTCCAGAATTAGCGAGTGATTCCGTCTGCCCATTCGCACCAGGTACCAGCCCAGAATGGCGTTCACCACCCCGGCCGCCAGGACAAGAATCACCCCGCTTCCCAGGTTTTCCAGGGTAAGACCGTGCCTCCATTTTTGAGTCGTCGTAACGATGATGCTTCCAGCGGCCAGCACGATCATTGCGCCTTCAAAACCGGCGGAGAAAAATGTGATTCGCTCGAATCCGTAGTGAAATTGCGGAACAGCCGGTCGAGTGCTCAGCCATAGACTGAAAACAGCAAATGCCACGGCAACTACATGTACGACTGATTCAGCCGCATCGGAAAAGATAGCCGAAGACCCCGTAAACACGTACGCGGCCATCTTGCCGATGAGCATGAGTATGCCGACGAACAAAGACAGCCGCATCGCAAAACGAGCGTCGCGATGTTGCTGCTCGATTTTCCCCAATGGAGCTCGACCCGCTGAGGCCGTCACGCCCTTGCCTTCCGTCTACGAAGACTGCAAGACTTCAACACCAGTCTACGCTTGGCCAACGTGAGTCCCGAGTCTCAATCTGCAGATCGTCTTTCGCTGTTGTAGAACAAACTACTCTCCCAGCCGATTTAGCTTTACGCTCCGCCCCGTCCGCGCCGACTCCCGAGCAGCATCCAGAATCTGCATCACAATCACATTCGTATCCAGCGCCGTCAGATCCCCCTTCGGTGCAATCTCGCCCCGCAGCACAGCCGACAAATACGCAAGTGAATCGCGCTCCCGTGCAGGCAGCGGCGCCGCGGTCGTTATATGCTCCTCCGCATCATGCTCATGCCGAATTCGAATCTGATCCGCCGCAACTGTAATCGCGTATCCCGTTGCCCCGTAGACCTCCATGTCCTTGCGCGCAAATGGCCAGTTCCACGACCCCATAATCACTGCCTGCGCATGCGGATATTGCAGGATAATGGTGGAATCATCGTCGACCTTCGGATAGATCTGCGGCTTGTCATGATTCACCACTGCCGTCACTGTCTGCGGCGTCTCTCCATGCATCAGCCACGTCATCAGGTCCACGCCATAGCAGCCAAAGTCATAAAGTGCGCCTGCGCCGTTCTGCGCGGGATCGGTAAGCCAGCTTAGAAACTCCGGCGGTACGTTGATTTCTTTCGGACCCTGATGTCCGTCATGCACCACCACGCGGCGGATCTCTCCAATGCGCCCCTCGCGCACCTCATCGTAAGCTGCCCGGTTGCTCGGGTACCACGTCGTCTCGTAGTTCACCAGCACCTGGATCTTGTGTTCCCGCGCGACTCTCCGAATCGCAAGCGCGTCCTCCAGAGAAATCGTCAGCGGTTTCTCCACCATCACCGACACGCCGTATTGCGCGGCAATCTCGATGGCATGGCGGTGTTCGCCGATCGACGTATACACCAGCACCGCCTGCGGTCGAGTGCGCTCAATCATGTTCGCTTCGCTCTTGTAAAAAAGCGCGTCCGGCAGCGAGTACTTCTTTCCATACTTCTGACACAATTCGGTATTAGCGTCGGCGACCCCAACCAACTGCACATCTGTGTGCTTCGGAAGCTGAGACAGAAAGCCTTCCACATGGCCGTGCTCGAGTCCCACGATCGCCACCTTCAACGGCGCTGGCCCTTCAGCCCGGGCAATGACGGAAACATCGGCAAACATCGAGACCATCAACATTGAGACAAACAAATATAAGCTGCGAAAACTCGAAGCACGCATCGAATTCCTCTCCGGCCCTGATTCTAACGCCCAAGGCATTGCCCGTCCGGCAGCTCGAACCATCGACGCCGTTGCCCCGCCACCACCCCGACATTACCTCAGACGAAAAACTTGTAAACCGCCCAGCCCCAAAATCCGTCAATCCTGCCATGGGGACGGCACCGATTCGTTTTCGATGCCCTTGCTGCGGGTATCGGACTCTTGACGCGCCAAGCACGCTGGCTCTATGTCCCGTGTGCTGGTGGGAAGACGATGGGCAGGAAGATGACGACGCCTTTGAGGTCCGCAACACCGTAAATGGCGAACTAAGCCTCAATGATGCCCGTATGCACTATTCCCAGTGCGGCGCCGCCCACCCCCGATTCCTTCCGTACGTCCGCAAACCAGAGGTGTCTGAGCAGTAACGTGTCTTGCCCGGTCCGCCGGGCAACCTCTACGGCAGAGTGCTCACCTTCTTAACGATGCTGTCCAGAAGGTGTTCCTTCAAGTGGATTGACAGCAGCCCCGACATGAGGTTATAGCCCAAAGCGTTTGAGGGGTCTCCACCCTGCCGGGATGATGAGGAGCGTTCACTGGTTCCAACCAAAGAACCGTCCTCCGTATAGGCGTTCGCGTAGAAATCGGCGGTTGTGTCCGTGTACGGCACATTGCTCTGCATGGTTGTCGTTGTGGTGACTGTACCCTGATACGTGAAGTCCCTTATGCCACCTGCGTTATCAGTTACGGTTCCGCTACCAGACACTGGTGTAATGGTAGTGCTACGGTGAAAAACCGGTTGAAGGCCGCCAAAAGCGCTATTCGACGAAGACAGCACAATCAAGTAATTCTCTTGCCCGGACCGCGCACCGTATTGCAAGAAACACACGTTTGGGTATTTCTTTTGCGCCTTATCCAGCCACTTGGTGGAAACGTTTGGAAGCCGATAGTCCAGACCGCCGCTCTGAGCGACCGCAAAGGTAATTGCCTTCTGGCACATCTTGGTTCCAGACGCGCTGGAAACTACAGAGAAATGTGTGGGGCGCGCGGAGCTGGAAGTGCTGGGGAAAGAACTGGCCGCCCTCCCATCGACATCAGGACAGACCTGCTGTTGATCGGCCAGGTCGCTATATGCGTCCCCGGGATGGAAGTCGCAATAGGCCCCGCGCATTTCTTCCCAAGCTGTTTTTAGGCTCGGGAGCATGGCAGCTTCATCGGAATAGACCTTCCCTTCTTGCTCCACGTCCTTAAACAATCTCTTGGAATCAGCCAAGAGAAGTGTAGACCCGAGTTTTGGCGGCCATGCGTGGTCTTTGAGAATACCGTCTCTCAGAGTCAGAACGCCCTCGATGGTTACACTCGCGACATGCTCGTCGCGAGTGATTAAGGAGACAGCAACGGAACATATGCTCGGCGGGATACTGGGGTTAGCGGCCTTGGTGACGACACTCTCGCATTCGTCTAGTTGCGAAGTAGCTTGAGCATTACAGATCGCTACGAACAGCGAAAGGGTGATCAGCAACAGCGCGCTCTTCACGGATTCTCCTTCTGTGATGGATGAAAGCAGCCCGAACAGCACAAGGCCTGCCAGTTCTTTATGGCAGGCTCGCTTGCGGTCTGAAACTTTGGGAAATGATAGATTGATTCGGATACCGACGGATGTGAGAAGCGTTACAGGAGTTCAGCGCTGACCGCTCGTGGTCTTCTGGGGCACTACTCCGAGTGCGGCGCCGCCCATCCGCGACTCCTTCCGTACGTCCGCAAACCAGAGGTGTCTGAGCAGTAACGTGTCTTCGCCGGTCCGCCAGGCAACCCTAACCGCCTGCCCCGTTTGACCGCCCCCGCAAACCCTCTTACCATGAACTGAGGCTTTATCCCCGCCACGCGACGCTGTTACCGTCTGGCGACAGCCCGCTGTAACAGCAAGATCTGGCGCCTGTCGCGCCTCCGGAAGGTAAAACGTTGAGCACCGCTGACACTCTCGAAACCAATCCTCCATCGGGAAAGCCCGAAGAAGCCCTCGGCCCTGAAGGCCACGATCACGAACACCACCAGCACCACGAGCATCAACACGGCCCCGTTCTCAATCCGGAGTGCACCCGCGAACTCGTGCTCGATGTCCCCGCGGAGGAAGTCTCCAAAGCCTTCCGCTCCGTGACCCGCAATTATCAGAAATACGCCAAATTTCCCGGCTTCCGCCCCGGCAAGGTGCCTGAGGCCGTTGTCCGCCGACGCTTCGCCAATGAAATTCGCAAAGACGTCATCGACGGACTGCTCCCCGACCGCTTCAGCAAAGGCGTCCGTGAACTGGGCATCCGTCCCGTAGGCCAGCCGCAAGTTACCGAACTGACCGTGGATGAAGGCCAGCCCCTCCACGTCAAGGCCGTTTTTGAATACTTGCCAGACTTCTCCATCGAAGGCTATGAGCAGGTCGTGGTCGAAAAGCCCTCCGTCGAAGTAACCGAAGAAGAATTCAACCATGAGATAACCCAGCTCCGCGAGTCCCGCGCCGTCGTTGAACCCGTTGAAGAAGACCGCCCCATCGTCGACGGCGACTGGGCCGAAATCTCCTACACCGGCCAGGTCACCGAGGACGCAGAAGCAGCCCCCATCACCGGCGAAGACTCCCTCGTTGAAGTCGGCGGCAAAGATACAGTTGAGGCCTTCACCCACGTGCTCCGCGGCGCCAAAGCCGGCCAGGAATTGAAAGCGGAAGTCATCTACCCGGCCGACTACCCTGAAGCCAAGCTCCAGGGCAAGACCGTCGCCTACGACGTCGCCGTTAAATCCATCAAAAAACGGACACTTCCCGAGTTGAACGACGACTTCGCCAAGGAAGTCGGGAATTACGAAAGTTTGGACGATTTGCAGTCCCGTATCCGCGAACACTTGGCCAACCGCAAGCGCCGCAGCGTCGAGGCTGAAACCAAAGACCGCCTCTTCGCCGAATTGGTCAATAAGTACCAGTTCCCTGTGCCGGAAAGCCTTGTGCAAGACCAGATTGACACCCGCCTCGAGCGCGGCCTCCGCGCCCTCGCCGCCCAGGGCATGAACCCTGAACAGATGCGTAAGCTCGATTTCGGCCGCCTCCGTGGCGCCCAGCGCGACTCCGCCGTCGCCGAGGTCAAAGCCCATATCCTCCTGGATCGGATCGCTGAAAAAGAAGGGGTTACGGTCACTGACGAAGAGTTGGATAAAGAATTACAATTGGCAGCAATCCAGTCCCGCGAACCGTACGAAACCCTCCGCCAGCGTTTGACTGACGACGGCGGGCTCGCTAGAATCCGGGAACAATTGAAACGCGAAAAAACCGCAAGCCTGCTGTACGAAAGATTGCCCGCGTAGTCGTTGAGTTTGCGAAACCGCCGTGCTGACCGGAACTTGCACCATCCCGGAACCCACGGCCATCAAAAAGGACGGGGCAATAACCCCGCGAGGGACAAAACTCGAATGGCACTGGTTCCCATGGTGGTTGAGCAGACGAGTCGCGGCGAGCGCGCCTACGACATCTACTCCCGTCTGCTTCGCGATAACATCATTTTCCTCGGCACGCCGATCGATGATCAGGTAGCCAATCTCATCGTGGCCCAAATGTTGTTTCTCTCCGGCGAAGATCCGGAGAAGGACGTCCAGCTCTACATCAACTCCCCCGGAGGTTCCATTACTGCCGGGTTGGCCATTTATGACACAATGCAGTTCATACGCAACAATGTCGTGACATACTGCATTGGTCAGGCGGCCAGCATGGGGGCATTCCTTCTGCTCGCCGGAACCAAGGGCAAGCGGTTTGCGCTGCCAAATGCTCGCATTCTCATTCATCAGCCTTCGATGGGTGGACTCAGCGGCCAGGCGACGGATATCGATATCCATGCACGCGAAATCCTGCGCATCCGCGAGATTACCAACAACCTGATGGCAAAGCACACCGGCCAGCCGCTCGACCGTATTGAACGCGACGTGGAACGCGATTTCATCATGAACTCGACGCAAGCCAAGGAATACGGCATCATTGACGAAATTATCGATAGGCCGCGCACATAGCGGCCCGCACAATCTGTAAGCAACATTTGAATAGGCCAGTTCAAAGGGAGCAAAAAAATGAAAACGCGCACGGGACCTGAAGAAGCGCTGCGGTGCTCGTTCTGCCACAAATCGCAGGACGCTGTAGCGAAGTTGATCTCGTCGCCCAGCGACTATCCACGCGCATACATTTGCGATGAGTGCGTCGCTGTCTGCAACTCCATCCTTGAGGACGACCGCGGAGATGCCACCCATCCCGCAAACGCTGCCGGCCACCTGCCCAAGCCGCAGGAAGTCAAAAGCTTTCTCGACGATTACGTTATCGGCCAGGACCAGACCAAGAAAAAGCTCGCTGTCGCCGTCTACAACCACTACAAACGCGTGCAGATGAATCGCATGCGTAACAACGAAGTCGAACTCGCAAAATCGAACATCCTGCTCATCGGGCCAACGGGCTCCGGCAAAACCCTGCTGGCGCACACCTTGGCCAAGATGCTCGACGTCCCCTTCGCGATCGTTGACGCCACTACGCTCACTGAAGCCGGCTACGTCGGCGAAGACGTCGAAAACATCATCCTCAAGCTCCTGCAGGCAGCCGACGGCGATGTCACCCGCGCGCAGCAGGGCATCATCTACATCGACGAAATCGACAAGATCGGCCGCAAAGACGAGAACCCCTCCATCACCCGCGATGTCTCCGGCGAGGGCGTGCAGCAGGCACTCCTCAAGATCCTCGAAGGCACCGTTGCTAACGTGCCGCCGCAAGGTGGACGCAAGCATCCGCACCAGGAATTCACCGCCGTCGACACCACCAACATCCTCTTTATCTGCGGCGGCGCTTTCGTCGGCCTCGAACGCGTAGTCGGCCGCCGCATCGGCAAGAAGGCCCTCGGCTTCAAAGCCGTCGATGCCGAGGCCGATGCAGCAACCTCGCGCTCTCATCGCGATACCGAATTGCTCCGCAAGACTGAGCCACAGGACCTCATCAAGTACGGCTTGATTCCTGAATTTGTCGGCCGTCTCCCCGTCATGGGCATCCTCGATGAGCTCGACGAAGCGGCTCTCGTCGAAATCCTCACCAAACCCCGCAACGCCATCGTCAAGCAATATCAGCGTCTCCTCGAGTACGAGAATGTTCGCCTCCACTTCACGCAGGAAGCCATCGGTGGCATCGCCCGCGAAGCTCTGGCCCGCAAAGTCGGCGCGCGCGGTCTGCGCATGATTCTCGAAGAGCTGATGCTCGACCTCATGTATCACCTGCCCAGCAACAAAAAGGTGCGGGACCTCGAGATCACCAAAGACATGGTCGAGCGCCGAGACCTATCACTGTGCCTCCTCGAGAAGGCCGGATAAATCTTCGGCGAGTGATTCACCTGCACATAATCCCAGAGCGTCTGGTTTCGAAATCGAAGCCAGACGCTTTTCATTACAGGGCCGGTTCGAGTCGAGACTCTCTGTTCGCGCTGCGCCTCATTGCACCTTGAAACGAGCGGCAGCCAGAGCATAGGCTCTGGCTTCATCGCTCAACGACGGATGACAATTTATGTAGTCCTCGATGGCGCTTTCAGTTTCGGGATGGTGTAAGTGTCCCAGGCCGTGTAATGCTGCGCACTGGCAATTCTCCGAATCGAGCGCGAGAATCTGCACGAGGGTCTCAAACATCACGTCCTGCATCGACAAGTCTTCGCCGCCCCGCTGACGGTCTTTCTCCTCTTGATGCCAGAGATGCCAGCAGAGGGAGTCCCACCACATGAATCCCGCAGTCTCCAAGGGCTCAATGGCAAAGAAATTCCGATACAGATAAAACATGGACCTCACGCACTCTTCTCGAACCGTAAATGGCAGATCACTGTTCCAAATCAAATCGGCGACCGAGCATTCCAGAAAACCATGTGACGGAATCGCCCAGAAGCCCTCTTCAAGTTGCGCCTTGGAGAACTTTTCGAGAAGAAAGCCTGGCTCGTTGAACAAGCGGATGTAGTAATCGCAGCTCCGCTCGGGATCGAACAGCACCGCTGCGTGCTAATACCACGGATCCCATTTTTCAGATCTAGGGGGAATTTCTCGGTCAAACAAAAACCCAATGAACTCATCGAATGAGAACTGCCTTACATCTGTACCAGTTCTTTCGTTCATTCGTGCAGTATAAGCCGGAGGCAAAGATGGCAGACAATCGACCGTACGTTGGTAACCGAGAGAACCGCCCCTACCGCCTTTTTTCAACGATTCCGCGTCCGTTCTCGTATGAAGTTGCATTTGCGATGCGCGGCCGATATCTTGTATCTCATGTTTTTGCGGCGTCCCACGATTCTTCTCGTCTTCCTGAGCGCCGTCGCATTCGCGCAGCCCCAGCCGCGTGCACTCTCGTTTGAAGTCGCCTCGGTCAGGCCAAGCCAGCACGAAGTCGGACCTGATTACAACAACCAAATAACCTACACACCCGACGGCTTCAACGGAAAGAATGTCACGCTCAAGCGTCTCGTCGCTGAAGCTTGGCACTGCCAGATGAACCAAGTGGCCGGCCCTCCGTGGATGAACCACAACGAATACGACATTGCCGCACGCGCTCCCGAAGGCACAACCAGAGAACAGACTGCGCTGATGCTGCGCACGCTTCTCGTCGAGCGCTTCGGCTTGAAGCAACACAGCGAAAACAAATTGATGCGCGTATACGAATTGGAAACCGGAAAGAATGGCCCGAAGATCAAACCCGTTCAGGCGGGAAGCGCTCCCTCATCAGGCCATGGATTTCACTTCCGCGGAGACATGCGTCAGTTCGCCGATCTTCTGGCCATTCAATTCACCATGCCCGCGCCAGTGAACCCCGCTGTTCCCGTAAAGGCGGGCGGTCCTGCGATCCCTGTCCTCGACAGGACAGGACTGCAAGGCATCTACGCCTTCAGCGTGGACCTGCCCCCTGAGCTGGGAACTGACATCTCTACAGCCTGGAAGCGAGCCCTCGAAGATCAACTCGGCCTGAAAATTGAAAGCCGAATGGATCATGTTGAAGTTGTCGTTGTAGACAACGCAACAAAGATTCCGACCGCAAACTGATATCACCCCCACTCGCCGCTTCTTTCACACGCAACTGACTTTCGTATACTCAAAGGTCACATCACTTGGAGTAATGCGACCTTTGAGTCTTTAGGCATTCGTGCGCCCTCCATCTGCCCATTCCGCTGTACAATCCCAACAAGGCGCGCCGGATACATGAGTCCCCTGATACCGCCCCGCGTCTAAGATTTATGGTGCAATTATGACTTCTTCCAAAGACAAGAGCGAGCCACGCAAACTTCCCATGATGCCCATTCGGGACATGGTAATCTTCCCTTACATGATGACGCCGTTCGTCGTCGGCCGCCTCTCCAGCGTGCGCGCTCTTGAAGAAGCGCTCAATGGCGATCGCAAGATCTTTCTCGCCACCCAGCACGACGCCTCCATCGACGAGCCCAAGGCCAAGGAGATCTACCAGGTCGGCTCCATCTGCAATATCGTCCAGAGCGTAAAAATGCCCGACGGCAACATCAAGGTGCTGGTCGAAGGCGTCGAACGTGCAAAGTCGACCGAAGTGAACGACAAGGATGGATTCTTCGTCGCCACCGTGCGCACCGGCAAGACCGATTTTGAAATGACGCCGGCCGTCGAACAACTCATGCAGCGCGTCACCACGTTGTTTGAGCAGTATGTGAAGCTCCAGCAGTCGCTCAATTACGAAACCATCATCGCCACCGTGCGAATGGATGAGCCCGCAAAACTCTCGGATACCATCGCCGCCAATCTGCAGATGGGCATCGAGGAAAAACAGGAACTGCTCGGCATCTTCGATCCTGCCGCCCGCCTCGCGCGCATCGCCGACGTGCTCGACATTGAAATCGAAAAACTCGACCTCGACCGTAACATCCAGTCGCGCGTCAAGCGCCAGATGGAGCGCGCGCAAAAAGAGTACTACCTCAACGAAAAAATCAAGGCGATCCAGAAGGAACTCGGCCGGGGCGAAAAGAGCGAATTCGACGAGCTGCGCAAGAAGATCGAAGCCGCCGGTATGCCAAAGGAGACGCTCGAGAAAGCAATCCAGGAACTTAAGAAACTCGAAGCCATGCCGCCCATGTCGGCCGAATCCACCGTGAGCCGCAACTACATTGACTGGCTGCTCGCCGTGCCGTGGAAGAAAAAATCCAAAGAAACACGCTCCATCGACTTCGCGGAAAAAGTGCTGAACGAAGATCACTACGGCCTGGAAAAAATCAAGGAGCGCATCCTCGAATTCCTCGCCGTCCGCCAGCTCGTCAAAAACCCCAAGGGTTCCATCCTCTGCTTCGTCGGACCTCCGGGCGTGGGTAAAACCTCACTCGGCATGTCCATCGCCAAGGCCACCGGTCGCAAGTTCGTTCGTCTTTCACTCGGCGGCGTGCGCGACGAGGCCGAAATCCGCGGCCATCGCCGCACCTACATCGGCGCACTCCCCGGCCAGATCATCCAGCATATGAAGCGCGCCGGCACCAAGAACCCCGTCTTCCTGCTCGACGAAGTCGACAAGATGGCCTCTGACTTCCGCGGCGATCCCGCCTCGGCCCTTCTTGAAGTCCTCGACCCCGAGCAGAACACAACCTTCCAGGATCACTACCTCGACGTGGACTACGACCTCTCGCAGGTCCTCTTCGTCGCCACCGCGAACGTCCTGCACACGGTTCCAGCTCCATTGCAGGACCGCATGGAAGTCCTCCGCCTGCAGGGCTACACTGAGCAGGAAAAACTCGAAATCGCCAAGCAATACCTGGTGAAAAAACAGCGCGAACAGACCGGCTTGAACGACAAGAACGTCGTCTTCAGCGATGATGCCATCCTCGAAATTATCCGCAACTACACCCGCGAAGCCGGCGTCCGCAACCTCGAACGCGAAATCGGTAATGTCTGCCGCAAGGTCGCTCGCCGTGTCGTCAAGAAGGGTGCGAAGCACAAGGAAGAAATCACCGCCGCCAGCATCAGCGAATTCCTCGGTGTAGCCCGCTTCCGCGATTCCGAGGTCCACGAGAAGAGCGAAGTCGGCCTGGTCACCGGCCTCGCATGGACTGAAGTCGGCGGCAGCATCCTCACCACCGAGGTCACAGTCCTCGACGGCAAAGGCAAGCTCACCATCACCGGCCAGCTCGGCGACGTCATGCAGGAGTCAGCCCAGGCGGCCCTCGCCTACATTCGCGGCCGTGCCCAGGCCCTCGGCCTCAGCCGCGAGTTCTATCGCAACGTTGACATCCACCTGCACGTCCCAGAGGGCGCTATACCCAAGGACGGCCCTTCCGCGGGCATCACCATGGCCACAGCACTTGCAAGCGCGCTGGCAAAGATTCCCGTCCGCCGCGACATCGCCATGACCGGCGAAATCACGCTGCGCGGCAAAGTTCTGCCCATCGGCGGCTTGAAAGAGAAACTGCTGGCAGCTCTGCGCGCAGGAATCTTCGAAACCATCTTGCCCAAGGCCAACGAGAAAGACGTTGCCGAGCTACCCGACAACATCAAAAACTCCATGAAACTCCACTTCGTCGACACCATGGACGAAGTGCTCGCACTGGCCCTTGAAAGCCCCCTACCCACGCCCGTTCCTCAAGAGGCCGAAGTGCTCTCCGCCGTTCCGCCATCCTCCGACGTCATATCCGGACAGGTCTCCCGTCAGTAAGAACTCGCGGTCGGCAGCATCACCCACACACTCCATCTGTGCCCCATTCACCCGCTCACGTTGCGCATGAGTGGGAGCGCCCCTTTGAATTGGACCGCTTGATTCGTGACGCCCTACTTGCCCTGCGTGTCCTGAAAAGCGTGCACCCACGCATTCATCACATCGTCAAATGTGAACCCCGGCTCCATCTTGCAGTGCGAGAACGCGTCGTCTTTCTTATCGCACTCAGCAACCCGCTCGCCTTTCGCGTTGTAGAGCGTAAGGCTGTTGGGGCCCTTGGGAATCTTTGCAAGCGCAGGATGAGTCACAGGGGGCTCTTCCACGTTGATGGTGTGGACAACCGGACCGTTGGCAGTCGCGGCCAATAGACAAAAGGCAACGAGTGTATGCACGTTGACTCCAAATAAATTGATGAGAAGTGATTGCAGTATAGGGCAGCTTCAACCCGGAGCGTATTGTCTTTCTGTGGTCATTCATCACATCACATTACTTTTCTCACCGGCGCATTCCCTCCACTGCTCCAGGAGCAAGGTACAGCATTTGAGCGCTGTTCCTGTATCCTCAAGAAAATGCGAGGCTGCTCTCCACGGTCCTCTGCGAATGAGAATGGCATGCCTTCGACACACTACACCACGCAATTTCTGCTCTCCGCCCTCGACCCGGCTCAGTTCCCCGCTCCCACCGTGCCGGAGATCGCGTTCCTCGGCCGCTCGAACGTAGGCAAATCCAGCCTGCTCAACGCACTCGTGGGCGAGAAGGCCGCAAAGGTCTCGCAGACTCCCGGACGCACGCGCGCCATCAACTTCTTCGCCCTTCTTGACCCGCGTCAAAAGAGCAAATTCGTTTTCGCCGACCTTCCGGGCTACGGCTACGCCAAGATCTCGAAATCCATTTCCGCCGAGTGGCCGAAGTTTATCGATCCCTATCTCGCCGGGCGCGAGACCCTCAAACTCTGCGTCTGCCTCGTAGACTCCAACATTCCCCCGCAGTCAAACGACGGAAAGCTCGTCGATTGGCTGCGTCACGCCGGTCGCAATTTTCTCGTCGTCGCAACCAAGGTAGACAGGCTTAGCGGCAACACGCGCACCCGAAACCTCCTCGCCATCCGGAATGCGTTCGACCTCGACGAAGTGCTCCCCGTTTCCGCAAAAACTGAAGCCGGCATCAAGGAACTCTGGAACCGAATCGAAGCCTCAAGCGCTGTCGACCCAGGCTAGTTTCCTGTGTCTGAAATCTCCCCTCAATATGAGGTGTCGCTGAGTGAACGAGGCCCCAAACGTTGTTCAGTTTGGGGGTGGCGAGCGAAGAACCCGATTTTGTATTTCTGCTTTCAGTTCATAGCTCAAGATCCACACTAGGGGAAGGCCACGGGATCGCACAGGAAATCCTTCGCTTCCTCGCCGATACGAAGGCTCACCGAAACCGTCGTCCCGATTGCGCCGCTCCGAACCGCCTCTTCAAAACGCCGCACAATCTCGCGTGCCCCAGCGGCATCGCAATAAAGCGCTCTTATCCCCTGCGCCGCGCGTCCGAAGTATCGCGGACCGATGCCCAGCCAGCGGGCAATCTGCTCGTCCCCGCCAAGACACCCAATGGCAATCGCATCAAGCCGCGGCATCCACTGTGCTGGAGATCGCACCACCCGCCAGCTGATCCAGGCGATTCCCGCAGACGGCCTATCAGCATGAACTTCCTGCTCTCCTGGACCGAACCGGCAAACCTTCTGCGGTTCATCGAGCAAACCGGCAAACAGCAAGTCGGGCAAGACTCCACGCGCGAGCATCTCGCTCTCTAGTGCATCTACTAAGGCGGTAACGCTCACCGCCACAGCATTGCGCTTCCGAATCTCGTTTTTCAGAATCCGCAGCGCTTCGTCCAGGGAAGTAACTACGAAATCAACCACGCCATCGCGCATGGCCAGCTTATGCACCGCCGGATCTTCAGCAACCGCCAGCGTCGCACACCCCGCGACATTTCCGGCGATCACCATTGCTCGGCTCCGAGCGTCCAGTTCGCCCACGTACAAAAGCATGCCGCCCAGATTAGGCTCGCCCACCTTATCGCCCCCACATCCACTCGCTGCTTCACGCATGAGCGCACGATAAAGGCTGAATGCCTCCAGTTGCGACAAGTCTATATTTGTGGGTGCGAAATCGGCCGCCAATCGGAGCCTCTCCACGCGCCGTGGGGCGCCGCCATTGCGGTTAGTCCTTCGTGCGTTCCATCATGTTCTTCTCGCGCACAAACAGGATCAGCTCTCCGGGTGCAGCCGTGGTCTTGTATTTCTCGCTCACCTTGGCCTTCGCGCATCCATTTGCCGTAACCATTCCCTTCGACACGATCTCTGGCACCAGATACCAGACGTCGCCAAACGCGTTCTTTTCCTTGTCGCAGTTGACGTAGATTTCCATCGAGTCGTCGTAGGCAAGGTGAAGCGCCACCTCGTGAGTGTCGGCCGGAATCGTCAGCTCTGCCGTGCCGTCCTCATTCTGTTTCACCCAATCCGGGTGCAACATCGTCTCGTGATCCACGCGCACCTGGTAGCCGGTAGGCACCACGGGATGCCCCGTCTTGCCATCGAACACTTTCAGGATGATGGTCTTGGTCGGTTCCGCATGCAGCGTGCCACTCAGGGCAACCATGCATCCCAGTAGGAGCAACCCAATCGATGTACGAGCCATTCTGTTCCTTCGCAACTACCAGGCAGAGTAGGGCTGCCCGTCCGATCCTGTTTCCTGCGACCCGGAGTGCACATCGTCGATGCCCGGGTCAGTTTGATCCAGGCTGTGCAGCGAATCGCTGACATCCGTGTTCCAGGTGTCGCGCGACTTGGTCATTGGATCTTCGGGGATGGCCTTCAGGTACCCCTCCTGCACCAGGTCGTCAAGCGATTGAGGCGCTTTCTGTTTATCCATGGTGTAGGAGTCGATTGCAGAACGCATAACGCGCAAGTCTTCCTTGAGCACCGCTTCCTGCGCAGCTTTGATCGCAGCTTTGAAACTCGGAATGGCCAGCGTTGTCAGGATGCCGATGATCATCATTACGATCATCAGCTCCATCAACGTAAAGCCCGCTTCCCGTTTTCCTCTGCTGCGCATTTGTACCTCTATTCTCCTACATCCATTTCCATCGTTCTGGCCTTATCGAAGCAGAACACCCTTACTCGGGTGACCAACAGCCGAATCTCTCTTCGCTTAAAGCTTTGAATCGCGCGAGGCAATTCGATAACACTACCAATCGGAATACTTTGTGCCATCCAGTGCCGTTCCCGTCGATTTTGAGTACACGTCGAATACGCTCTGCCCCCCATATGAATCCGACTGTGGATCGTCCTGCATCGAATGCAACCCCCACTCGGCCTTGCCCGTCATCGGATCGACAGGTATGCGGCGAAGAAACTTTACCTTCTTGCCCTGAATATCTACCCCATTCACCAGCGTCTCAAGATCCGGAGGATAATTCTGGCTGTCGACCTTGGTCTGAATGGCGCCCTTGTCCGCCGCGTCCTTGTAGTGATCAATCGCGTCGCGCATCTCCCACAGGTCGTGCCGCAGTTCACGCTCCTTCTCCCGCTTGACCTTGAAGCGCGCAATGGGGATAGCCGCTGACGCAAGGATCGACAAAATCGCCACGGTCACGATCAACTCAACCAGCGTCAGGCCGCGTTCCGAATTCCTTCGGATTGGCCGTCGATCCATCATTCCTTCAATACTCCTACTGCACAACTACCGTGGCTTGTGAGGTTTGTGCCTGCAATGGCTTCCCTGCGCTGTTCATCGCGCCCGCACGCGTGATGCTGATTTCGCTCTGACCTTTGGCAGCCGCCTGAAATGTTAAGACGCACACCACACCCGCTCCGCTCACGCCGGGCGCACCCGGAGGCCGCGAAACATTCACTGTCAGGTCTCCACCATCGTCGCGGTGCGCCATCGACACAATCTGTCCATCACGATTCAGCAGATCGCCATCTCCTACATTGACCAGCGTCAACTTGGATGGATCATATTGAATCTGCAGGGGAACAGACGATACGTCGGTTCCTCCGGTCAAGACCACCGGGACCTGAAACGTCGTTCCGCTCGTCACCGTTCCCGGCGAATTCAACATAAGATTGACTTTCCCTGCCGGTGTTGGGGAAGCAGGGGAGCCGGGCGGCGGACTCGCTTCGGTCGCGGCCCGGTTCGCATCCGCAGCTGCACCATTGGCATTCGCGGCTGCACGCATCTGTGCAAGAGCCGCGGGGGCTGCTGCCTCTGCGCTTGGCCCAGGCAATGACCCCGGAGCCGGATGATTTTCCGGAGGCGGTGCCGCCGAAGGCTGCGAGATCCCCGTTGCCCCCGTAGAAATGTGGCGCAATTCCACCGACTGCGTTCCCGGACCAGTATCGATTGTCCGCAGATTGTCCGGCGTGAGGTTCTGCGTTCGCACCACGTGAGGTACCACCAGGAAGACAATCTCGTCGTCCTGCCGGATCTTGTCCCTCGATCCAAACAGGTAGCGCAGAATCGGAATCTGGCTCAGCCCCGGAATTCCGCTCCAGTTGTCTTGAATCTGCTGCTCCTGAATGCCACCCAGAATGTTGGCCTCGCCCTCGCGCAAACGTATCGTCTGCTCAGCCACCCGCTGGCTGATAATCGGTTCGGTCACGCCGCTGATCGTGACCGATCCACTCTGCGCCGTCACTTCGATCTTGATCTTGAGCGTCACATCGCGATCGAAGTGCACCGTTGGCGTCACCTCGATGTTGACGCCCACGTCCTGGTACTGGAACTGCGTATTGACCAGCGAACTCACCAACGCCGTCGCAGCGCCCGTCTGATAGGAACCGGTGGCGATCGGAATGCGCGACCCGATCTTGAGAGTTGCCTTCTGCTGGTCGGCCGCACGAATCCGTGGGTTCTGCAGAATTTTGGTGTTGTTGTCGGTCAGCAGCGCATTCGCCGTGGCCGCCCCAACCGTAACCGCAAAGTCGTTGGAATTCAAGTGCGCCAGGTTGTAAAGCGTTGGATTGGTCGACGTCGACGTCGGGGTGCAGTTCGTGCTCCCCGTCGGGCAGGTCGTCGTCGAACTGCTCGATGTCGGCGGCTGAAGCGCCACACCGGCGCTCGACGGCCAGGTGATGCCAAGATTGCGCTCCCAGTTCTTGCTGACTTCGAGAACCGCAATATCAACCACCACCTCGGGCCTCGCCTTGTCCAGATCGTTCACCAGCTTCTGAGCCAGCAGCAATTCATCTGGAGTAGCCCGCATCACGATCGCATTCTGGCTCGCGACGCCGTAGACTTTCGCTGCCGGCATCACGTTGCGCAGTGCGGTTTGCACGTCGTTCAAATCGTTCTGCTGCCACGCATTCGACAGATAAAACGTCTGCACCGCCTCTTCTTCAAGTTCCGCCCGCTTTGACCGCGTGTTCTGCGCCACAAAGATCGTGTTCTGCGTGATCGGGTGCCAGAAGGTTCCCGAAAGCGTGCCCACAATGCGCAGCGCATCGAGTAATGAAACATTGTTCAGCTCAACCTGGATGCGCTTGGAAATATAGTCGGGATCGAACAGAACATTAATGCCCGCGGCCTTGCCGATCGCTTCGTAGACCAGCTTTGAATCCTGCGTCATCTGCAGCGAGAGCGGCTCGTTGGAGATAGGCTTCAACTGCGGAGGAGATCCGATGGACTCCATCTCCTCCCCGGTCTGCACGCTCATCGGTGAACTGCTCTCCACCGTGGACTGCTGCCCGTGACTGGCGCGAATCTTCGCAATCTCCTGCTGCGCCGCCTCGTTGCTGGGATCGACCTCGGTCGCTCGCAACAGCTCCACAAGCGCACCCTCTTCATTGCCGCCTGCCAGCAGATTGCGCCCCTTGGTCACGTGCATCGCAGCATCGGTAAACCGTACGCGATAGAATGCCGCTCGAAAACTCTCGTTGCTCGGCGACATCGAATATGCCTTCTGAAAGTCCTGAAAGGCTGTATCGAAATCGTCGTGAGACTCGGCGGCTTGCCCCCGCTTGTAATAGGTGTTCGCAGACTGTGCAAAAGCCCGTGCCGAATCCACACAGAACAGGGCGAGAATTCCCGCTGCAAGAATCCAGAATCGCGGATTCGAAAGGGTCGAGACGGAGCGTGCCGAAGACTGAACGCGGCTTTTCATCGGACTCCCGGGCATCGGCGAGGACTGGCCCTCCGGATCAAACGCACATGGGCAGGCCATGGCCCTCTTGACACCAGCAATTACGCATTTTCCGGTATGGGTGCTTCCTACCAAAACGATGCCTCATTCTAGCAAAGCCCCACTGCAATATGGGGGTTAGCGTTGCGATGCTACGATGAAAGTTTAAGGGACTTTCCCCTATGCCGCGCCAAACCAGCCACACTATCGTACCCCGCGACACCCCCGGACCGGAGAAAAAGGCCAAGCCTCGCGATCCTGTGGCCTCCGGCGAGCGCGATGCCGCCCACAACCGCGTCGCCAGCCACAACTACTTCCTGCTCGAGAAATTCGAGGCCGGCGTGGCCCTCCGCGGAACCGAGGTCAAGTCCATCCGGGAGGGGAAAGCGAACCTGAAAGACTCCTACGGCCTCATCAAGGACGGCGAGGCCTTCCTGCTGAATTTGCATATCGGACCCTATTCACACGGCAATATATCCAACCACGACGAGACCCGCACGCGTAAGCTGCTGATGCACAAAGAAGAAGTCCGGCGGCTCATGGCAAAGACGCAGATCAAAGGCCATACGCTCATCCCCACCCGCCTCTACTTCAAAAACGGCCGCGTCAAGTGCGAATTAGCCGTCGCCAAGGGCAAACAGGACTGGGACAAGCGCGAAACCGAAAAACGCCGCGAAGCCGACCGCGAAGCCAGATCCGCCATCAACGCCAGCAAACACAAAATGGGGCGCTAGCATCCTCGGCTGCCGTGCCGGAGATTGTGCGGGCGACTGCTCCCCAATGTGAAGCACGAAGCGTCAGGGCACGACTTCAGTCGTGCCGAAAGGCCTCAGAGTGAATTGGGCTTCAGCCCCTGCGGGCCGCTTTTCGGACAACATCCGCTTTACCGCTCAAAAAGAGCCATGTCCCGTTTCAAAAAGAACCCTTGTCCCGTTGAGCTTGAGCGCAGCAGAGCCGAAACGTCTCCGGCTGTCCTTCCTCAGGCTCTTGAGCCAAATATCGCTTACTCCCGAGTCGCCGGTCAGACATCACTGGTGCACAAAATGAATTCTCAGCAATGTTGAATCGCACACTCCCTGGGCGGGAGGAGCGGGTTCACTGAGTCGCTTCAATTTCACGTGTGAACAAAGGCTATACTCTGGCAAAGATCTTCTCATTCGACAATCACTGTCAAAACGGAATAATTGGACGCCATTTGATTTGTGCTACTATCCCGCCATATCCGGTGGCTAACGGAGATACAACACGAACTGCTCTAACGATAGCCCTGTCCGGGGCGCTGGTGATCGCCTCTGGGACAATACACAGTCAGACCGGGTCGACGATATCCGGTCCGCCTGCTCAGAACATGCAGCTCGACCTGGAAAAGCCATTCCACACCCGATCGCCTTGGCGCTTGGTGGTAACTGAGGGGACTCCAGTTAAGGATTACGGCGGCAACGAGGCACCTGGCGCCCTCACTCTCTGCCTATACAAAGCCGCATCGGCGCCGTGTGACTTCGATCCAGTCACCCTCCCACTCCGGACCGTTTCGCCCGACGACCCTATCGCGTGGGAACCGCATTATCTGCTCACAGCCAAGGTAGTCTATCCGTCTGGTCCAGAGACAGGGCCACTTCTCCTGATTGTTACTGGCAGCTTGAACTCCGGAGACGGGGATCAGATTGTATCCACCCAGTTAGTCGAATACGACATTAGCCGCGATGAATTTCGACGCCTCTACAGCAAGAGCACTGGCCACAACAACAATCAGGAAGTCCGCTTTATTACTGATGGGCCGCTACGGGGGAGCGTGATCACTGCCGAACCAACGGATCGCCCTCCTTACGGCTATTGGATCGGGGTGAATAGGCTCACTCTCGCGGGAGCCTATCGTCAGGTGCTCAAATACCGCAGCGCAACTTTATACAACGATGGCAACCCTCTGGCGGTAATCGATTCTGAAATGCCCAACATAGAAAGGCGCCTCGGTTTGTGGAAACCTGGTGAATCTCTCCCCACACCCGATCTCGATGGCAGCAACGAGCCGTGCACCCATCCCACGCTAAGAAATACCGAGCTATGGTGCAATAAATAAAACTTATGCAAAATCAAAGAAGGCGGATGCGGCGGCAGGACAGCTATCGCCAACTTTTCGGTTTTTGGGCCAACGAGAACCAATAAACCTCGGGATTAGGCGAGTGGCCGGCCACTCGGACCTCTGACCCGTTTTCACAGGAATAAAGCTCCAGACGAAGCCGTCCGCGATGACTCCTCTCACCCTCCCCGCAATGAAATAATGATCCTGTATGCAGACAGCCCTCTCTTTCTCCCCCCTCGCCCAGATCGAAACGGAACTCCTCGCCGTCACCGCCATCGACACGCAGACCGCCAAAGGCCCCGACGCCAGGCCCGAGCCGATCCTGCTGACCAGCGATGAAGCAGTCCGCGCCGCTGCCGCTGCCGTCCTCTCAACCGGCGAATTCAAAGCCGGCGCCAATGAAACCCTGCTCCTCCACGCGCCCGCCGGCCTCAAAGCCAAGCGCCTTCTCATCGTCGGCCTCGGCAAAAAAGCCAAGGCCACCGTCCATGCCGTCCGCAACGCCGCCGGAACCGCCGTCCGCTACGCCAAGCCCCGCGCCATCCGCGAACTCGTCTTCGCGTTGCCAGAGAACGACTCCGTGGGCCCGCTCCATGCCCTGGGTCGCGCCGCCGCCGAAGGCGCCCTCGTCGGCGACTTCGACCCCGACACCTACCGCAGCGAACGCAAAGACGTCAGCGTCCACTCCTTCACCCTCGCCGCTCCCGCAACATCAGACCAGCCCGCCATCCGCGCAGCCTTCAACCAGGGCGTTATCATCGGCGAAAGCCAGAACTTCGCCCGCACCCTCGTCAACGAACCCGGCAACAAGCTCACCCCCACCGTCTTCGGCCAACGCGCCGCAAAGATGGCCGCCGAAGTCGGCCTGAAGTCAGAGGTCTACTCCACCGACAAACTCCACGAACTCAAAATGGGAGCCTTCTGGAGCGTCTCCCAGGGCTCCGAAGAACCCCCCGCCCTCATCGTCCTCCGTTACGAGCCCGAAGGCGTCACCGAAGGCCCCGTGCTCGGCCTCGTCGGCAAAGGCATCACCTTCGACACCGGCGGTATCTCCATCAAGCCCGCCGACAACATGGAAAAGATGAAGTACGACATGGCCGGCGGTGCAGCCATGATCGGCGCCATGCGCGCCATCGCCCTGCTCAAGCCCCGCGTCCGCGTCATCGGCATCGTCTGCTCCGCCGAGAACATGCCCGACGGCAAAGCCCAGAAGCCCGGCGACATTCAAACCGCCATGTCTGGCAAGACCATCGAGATCATCAACACCGACGCCGAAGGCCGCCTCGTGCTCGCCGATGGCCTGACCTATGCACGCAGCCTCGGCGCCACCCACCTCATCGATGCCGCCACCCTCACCGGCGCCTGCGTGGTCGCCCTCGGCATGATCAACGCCGGTGCCTTTTCCAACGACGACGCCACCATCGAGAAGTTCCAGGCAGGCCTCGCCACCTCGGGAGAAAAGTTCTGGCGTCTCCCGCTCTCCGACGAATACTACGACATGATCCGCAGCGACATCGGCGACATCAAAAACACCGGCGGCCGCTGGGGCGGAGCCATCACCGCCGCCGAGTTCCTCCACGCCTTCGCCGAAGATACCCCGTGGATCCATCTCGACATCGCCGGCCTCGCCTGGATCGAAGACAAAAAGCCCTTCATCGCCAAAGGTCCCAGCGGCGTAGCCGTCCGCTCCATCCTCGAGTGGGTCCGCAGCTACGAGCAGTAAAAAACGTCGATCACCCCGGCGCGTGACGGCGTCCTGAAATCTCGTTGTTGCCCGCGCATTCCCCAAGGTGTGATTCTGCTCGAATCCTGAGAGTGGCCGTGGGTTGGAAGAACAAAATCCCGATCCCGCCTACGCCGCCGGCTCTCCCGACTTTGCCGCTTGGTGCCCCATTCATGCGCGCTTCTTGCGTATGAGTTGGTTCATCCAACTTGCATCGTCAAGAGCTGCCTCGGCCAGCGAGTGGTACGAAACTTGTCAAGACCCCTCGTCGGAATTTTTTTCACAAGCTGTGTAATTCCAGCAACTTCCAACGACCCTCATTTTGCAGGGTTTTATGCGGACTTTCGCTATCCTTTAAATTGCAAGTCGGAATAGCGGCAAGCAACGTCTGCGGTGCGATCAAGACTGCGAGACGCGATCGCACGGCCGCCGGAATTGCAGGAACCCGTAAGTCCTTTGGGAAGAAACCTCTACAGCTAAACCCAATCATCAGAAGGCTCAGGAAGGCAATTACGAATTTCGACGTTGAAAACAGGTACTTTAGCCTGAGAGACGGGGATAATAGGGTCGGCGCAACCCAGCCGTCATCCACGATGTCATTCTGAGTGAACGGGGCCCCGAACGTACCAGGGGCCCCAAAGAGCGATTTAGCTCTTTGGGGTAGGTTCGGGGGTGGTGAGCGAAGAATCTGCTTTTGCCTCTCGCTCTCCCTCAACAGCACTTCCCATCAGCCGGGGGAACCCGCCCTAAACGCCCACAATGTTCCCATCATCATCCACATCGATCGACATAGCCCGCGGATGACTCGGCAGTCCGGGCATCAGCATCATGTTTCCGGACACAGCCACCACAAACCCAGCACCGGCCGAAAGTGAAACATCGTTGATGTTCAACGTCCACCCGGTCGGCGCTCCCATCCGCTTGGGATCGTCTGTCAGCGAATACTGTGTTTTTGCAATGCAGACCGGCAACCGCCCAAATCCCCACGAAGCAAAGCGCTCAAGTTTCGCGCGCGCCGTCTCGCTGAAGATGGCTCCATCCGCGCCGTATACCTGGATCGCCACCTTTAGAATTTTCACGTCGAGTGCATCTTCAAGTGCGTAGACAGGCTGAATCTCCGGCGCTGGGTTCGTCTTGATCGCCGAAACCACCTTGTGCGCGAGCTCGACTGCGCCCTCGCCCCCCTTGGCAAATGCCTCAACCAGCGCACATGGAATGCCCTGCAGTGAGCACTCCGTCGCAATCATTTCCAAGTCCTCCGCTGGATCCGCCGGGAAACGATTGATGGCAACCACCAGCGGCACGCCATATCCACGCAGTGCTTTAATGTGATGCGCGAGATTGCCAAAGCCGGCTTCCAGCCTGCCTTCGCCCTGCGCCCGCAGACTCTGCGCGGTCACTACTAGCACCGCGGCCCCCGGCTCGATCCCCGATGCACGCATCACGATGTCGAAGTACTTCTCCGCGCCAAGGTCTGCCGCAAAGCCGCACTCGTTCACTACGTAATCGGCAAGCCGCACGCCCATCTTGTGCGCCAGAATGCTCGATGTCCCATGCGCAATGTTGCCGAAAGGCCCGGTATGTACCAGCGCCGGTGTGCCCTCGGTAGTCTGCACCAGGTTCGGCTTGATCGCATCGTCAAGCAGCGCCAGCATCGCGCCCGTAGCGCCCAGATCAGCGGCTGTAACCGGACGCCCTGTGCGCGACTGCCCGACTACGATGGCATCGAGACGGTGCCGCAGATCGGCGCGGCTCGACGCCAGCGCCATGATCGCCATGATCTCGGATGCAGCTGTAATTACGAATCCGGTACCCCGATTCGCGCCGTCCCCCTTCGAGCCAAGGCTCACTTCAATCCGGCGCAACGCACGGTCGTTCATATCCATGGCGCGCTGCCAGGTAATCTGCGCGGGATCAAGATCGAGCGCGTTTCCGAAAAACAGATGCGAATCGATCATCGCCGCCAGCAGATTGTGCGCAGAAGTGATGGCGTGAAAGTCGCCATGAAAATGCAGATTGATCTTCTGGCTCGGTTCCACCTGCGACAGCCCGCCACCCGCTGCGCCACCCTTCATACCGAACACCGGGCCCAGCGAAGGCTCACGCGAAGTCAGAATAGCCCTGCAGCCGATTCGCTCCAGCCCTTGCGCGAGGCCGATCGAAACCACGGTCTTGCCTTCGCCCGATGTCGTCGGCGTTGTAGCCGTAACCATGATCAGCTTTCCACGAATCGGAAATACCGGGTTGTCCAGAAGACTCAGATTGAGCTTCGCGCCATACGCGCCGATCGCCTCATACTCGGCCGGCAATAGCGAAAGTTTCCGCGCAATTTCTTCAATCGGAAGGAGCATATGTACTTGCAGAGCGGTGGTATCCATAGCCTGACTCCAAATCCTGACCGTCGAGCAATATACTCCCGCGGCCCGAAGACCTGTTTGTGACGCAGGCTACATCTGTGTCAAGGATGCACTACATGGCTTCCGGGCTCTCAATACCAAGCCAATCGAGGACGGTGATGAGTTCCCGCATTGCGACTGCTGCCGTGGCCAGCAGGAAGGTGCGGCGCTCAGGATCCAACTCCGTGAGCACGTGGTGCTTGTGGTAGAAGTTATTGAATTCCTGTGCCAGTTGGAATGCATGCTTGGCCAGGTACGCAGGCTCCGAAGTGGCAATGCACTGTTCCAGAACCGCCGATCGCCGCCCAGCCCGAAACCACAGCGACCAGATATCCTCGCCGCCTTCGCCCATCAGAAACGCGCCCGGATCCGAACCTGCAAATTCGCGCAATACCGCCTCCGGTGTTATCGATCCCTTGCGGAAAATATTGCGCGCACGGACCACCGCATACTGAATATACGGACCAGTTTCCCCCTCGAAGCTGAGCGCATCCTTGAAATCAAAAGCGATCACGGAATTGCGCGTGAACTTCAGCATGAAGTAGCGCAGCGCGCCAATCGCGATCTGCTCGGCGATCAGCTGCCGCTGCTGCTCATCGCGCGATGTCTGGCGCGTATCCACTTCAAAGCGCGTCGCTGCAATCAGCTTGTCGATCAGGTCATCGGCCTTCACGCCGAACCCCTTGCGGCCGCTGACTTCGATGTACGGACGCGCGCGGTCCTCCTCGGCCACTTCATACCCAAGCTCTGCCGCACAGCGCGGCGTGAGCGCCACCATTTCGTAACCAAAGTGCGTATAGTGATCCGCCTGCTCCGTGTATCCCATCCCTCGCAGCGCCTGAACTACGTTCGCCTGCGGATCGGACTGACGCGAATCGATGACGTTGTAGATGGCCTGCGCGTCGCCGAAACGCGGATGCGGTTCTTCGCCCTTCACCGCCGAGATCCAGCACTCGTGGTCAGGATAAGTGAAGAATTTTCGGTAACCAAAATCGCGGCCCAGAAGACCGAACTTCCAGAGGTGGTAAGCAATGTCCTTGCCGACATACGTCACCGTTCCATTGGAACGAACAATCACCTTCGCATCTTCGTCAACTTCACCCGAAGCCTGCGCATCACCCGTCCGCGACATCACCCAGCAGCCCTTGTTCTTCCCCTCGTTTTCGAAGTAAAGCACACCCTTCTGCTTCAACTGCTCGAAAGCCAGCGCCCAGAAGTTCAACTGCAGAATCTCGCTCTCGCGCGGCAGAAAATCGTATTCGATGCCGAGTCGAAGCATTGTCTCCAGGTGCCGCTTCAACACTGCCGTCGAGATCAGATCGGCAACATCGGCTGTCTCGTTGCCGCCAGTCTCGATTTCATGCAGGGTCGCGTAACGAAGCTTCTTGCGTTCTTCGTTTTCTGCGTTGCTGCCGCTCGTGTACCACTGCGAAGTCCGCGCATACAGGTCCCAGCAGTAGAAGTCGACCCGCTGAAAATGAAGTTCCAGGTCCTCGATCAAGGTCCGCACTTCGGAGAGCGACTTCTTCTCCAGATACAGAAAACCGACCACCACATCCGCAACCTGCACACCCGTGTTGTCGATGTAGTTCTGCACCGCGACCTCGCGCCCCGCCGCACGCAACAAGCACACAAACGTGTCGCCGAGAATCGCGTTGCGCAGATGCCCGATATGCGCCGCTTTGTTGGGATTGATGCTGGTGTGCTCGACAAGCGCGTGTATCTCGGATTTCACCGGCTCGGAATCTTCTCCGCTTGTCATCATCCGCGCCGCCACTACGCGGTCGAGATGCGCATTGATGTAGCCCGCGCCTGCAATCTCAAACGACGCAAAGCCGCGGGGAGTGCCCAGGGCGTCCACGATCTCCTGCGCGATCACCTTCGGAGCCTTGCGCAGTTTGCGGGCAAGTTCAAAGGCAATCGGTGTCGCCAACTCGCCAAACTTCAAATCCGGCGGCGTCTCCAGCGGAATGTTCTCGATCGTCAGGTCGTACTTGGCTTTGAGCACATCGCGCAGATGCGACTCAAGCCGGTTCTTCAATTCCTGATACACGGGTGAATGCCTCGGAAATCCTTGATTATCAACGCTGATTCTAGCAGAACAAATTCTTGTCCGAGCTTGATTCGGGAACCGCGGTAACGCGACAAAAGACACCTCAAGCCGTGATTTTCAGCAAGGCTCACGAGACCAACCAGCCGGTGGCAGTCCAGCTCACTTGATGCCGTAAGATGAAGAAGATGCGGTTTCTGCGAGCCAGAAATCCAGTCTGACCCATCACCATGTCCGATTCGAGCCCAGCCCGGTTTTATCTCACGACGCCCATCTACTACGTGAATGCGCGCCCCCATCTGGGCCATGCGTATTCAACGATCGTTTGCGATGCCATCGCCCGTCGCAAGCGGGCGCTGGGCATCGATACCTGGTTTCTGACGGGGACTGACGAGCACGGGCAGAAGATCGAACGCTCCGCCAAACTGGCCGGCCTCACGCCACAGGATTTTGCCGATAAGATCGCCGGCGAATTCCGCGGCCTCTGGGATCGCCTCGGTTTGACCTACGACGACTTCATCCGCACCACCGAGCCGCGGCACAAACGCGGAGTACAAAAGCTCTTCGCCACCCTCCGCGATCGCGGATTCATCTACAAAGGTTCCTACACCGGCCAATACTGCGTTTCTGACGAAGCTTGGGTCGATGTTCCTCCAGGCGCTCCGTGCCCCGATTGCGGGCGGATCACCGAAACCGTCAGCGAAGAGAATTACTTCTTCAAGCTTTCGGCCTTTGAACACAAGCTCCTCGAGTTTTACGAAGAAAATCCCGGCTTCATGCAGCCCGAGTCAACCCGTCGCGAAGTGATCTCCTTCGTCCGCAGCGGACTCAAAGACCTCTCCATCAGCCGCAGCAGCTTCACATGGGGCATTCCAGTCCCGGGCGATGAATCGCATGTGATCTACGTTTGGCTCGATGCCCTGGCGAACTACATCACCGCTCTCGGCTACGGTTCAGACGATCCGGCGGATCAGGCACGCTTCCAGAAGTTCTGGCCCGCCGACATTCATCTCATCGGCAAGGAGATCAGCCGCTTCCACTGTGTCTACTGGCCGGCGTTTCTCATGGCCGCAGGCATCCCGGTACCGCGCTCCGTAAAAGCCAATGGCTGGCTCCTCTTCGATCAGGGCAAAATGTCGAAGTCCCGCGGCAACATCGTGCGTGCCGACACCGTTCGCGAAGTTCTCGGGGCCGACGCCTTGCGCTACTTCCTGCTCCGCGAAATCCCCTTCGGCCAGGACGGCAACTTCAGCTTCGACGCACTGGTCCAGCGCTACAACGGCGACCTCGCCAACGGCTACGGAAACCTCGTCAGCCGCGTCGTCAACATGGTCCACAAATACTTCGGTGGAGTTATCCCGAAAGTTGCGGAATCGGATGTGATGGACCCTGCCGAGGCCGATCTTCGACTTGTCAGCTCGAAGACAATAATTACAGAATTCAACCGTCACTTCGATGAACTCGACTTCTCCGAAGCTTTGCGGCTTCTCTGGATCCTAGTTGCGAAGACAGATATCTATCTCACCGCCAACGCCCCTTGGAAGAAACGCGCCGATCGCTCTGATGCCGATCACGCCGCTCTGCAGGCTCGGGTACTAGCCACCGCAGCCGAGGCCATCCGCGTAATTACCGCACTCGTCTATCCCATCCTGCCCGACGCGGCATCCAAGGTGTGGCAGCAGCTTGGACAAGGCAATATTGCCGACGCTGCGAAGCAGGCGTTTCTCACCGACCTCGCGTGGGGCGGATTGAAGCCCGGCACCCGTTTGGAAGAGCCCTCCCCACTGTTTCCCCGCGCTGAAAAGGACGCGATCACCCGTATGCAGAATCTGGAAGACGAGAACAGCAAGGACGCCGTCGAGGCCGCCAGCGCCAGACAGAGCGCAGAAAAATCAGCGCCGGAAGCTCCTATGTCGGCTCTTGGCATAAACCCTGACCCAAGCGCGCCGCCATCGGACGCGACCTTAAAGCATGCTCCCGCAGCTACGTCCGTGCAGGCGCCCACAAGCACTGAAGACGGTCCGGCAGGAACCGCGACGACACCGGTTACCACCGCACCCAGCAATCCCGAAAAGCCGGTGGACTCGGCTCACGTCCATTCCGTGCCGGCCGAACTCGCCAGCAGCCGCCTCTCTTCGACACCGGAGGAGGCTCCTGCCAACCAGCCCCTTGACTCGAAGAGTGCAAACCAGGACCCTCCGACGGCGCCGACGCTTCCGGCGCACATCACGATTGACGACTTTGCGAAAGTGGAGCTGCGAGTCGCCCAGATTCTTGTTGCAGAGCGCATTCCCAAGGCAGACAAACTCCTGCGTCTCGAAGTGGACCTTGGCTACGAAAAACGTCAAATCCTCGCCGGAATCGCCCAATACTATGAGCCTGAAAAACTGATTGGCCGCAAAATCGTCATCGTCGCCAATCTCGCCCCCCGCAAGATGCGTGGCCTCGAGTCCAACGGCATGCTGCTCGCCGCTTCGTTGCCGCCCGATGGCTCGCCAGTACTGGCAGGCTTCCTCGAAGATGTACCGCTAGGCGCCCGACTGAAGTAGGTGCATCTGCCGCAGCGGCAAGTCACGACGCCGCTGCGCCACATCACAGCCGACGCAAATCCGACAGCGGTATTCTCTTGGCGGCAGAACGCGAATAAGGAAAGCCATGAAGGCGTCCCGGGTCCAGCTTCTTCTTCTCACGTCAGCGGGTGTTTTCTCTCTCGCTTCCCCGATATTCGCGATCCAACCAACTTGGGCGAAGAAAGCTGTCGCGTTTCCGACCCAATGCGAGGTTGGTTCCACTGCAGCATCAAGCAGTGGCTTGCGGACGGCACTTCAGGCGTTCCCGGCGCCCACAGCCTGCAGGCCAATTCGCATCCCCTCACCTGACAAGAGGCTCACTGTCGAAGTGAAATACAGCAGGATTGAGGTTGGGAAGGGAAACCGCGACAACCTGATTGCCTATTTCATTCTTCGCGCTCGAGACGGGACCAGCCGCGAGGGCGACTTTCCCGGTGGATTTCAGAACATTGACCTGCTCTGGTCCCCTGACTCAAAGGCTTTCTTTGTGAACGGAGGAAATGGCGGGGGATACTGGGGCTTTTGGGTCTATGTCTATCGGGTCGACGATCCCAAGCTCGAACCACTTGACATCACCAGTCAAGCCAAGAACGATATGGCCAAGAGCTTCCCGCCTTGCAAGGCAAGCGGCCTCGATCGCAAGACCTGCCTTGAGTTGGAAAAGGACCCTGATGCCAACGTGACAGGGATCGACTGGTCGAACGAATCTTCCAACGTTGTTGTTATGGCTGAGGTGCCGTGCAGCGGCGGTCACGGTGGGATCATGTGCCAGGTGATCGGTTACGAATTGAATCAACGACCTGGAGTATCGTTCGTGAAACAAGCGCCTGAGCAATTCAAGCAGGAATGGCAAAAGAGCATGGCCTTCCGATTTCATGTTCCCGACCCTCCGGAGTATTGCGAGAAAGGCAACCCGCAAGAGATTCCCGGATGCATCGGCCATACCTGGTAATTCGCGTGTTTGCTGGCGAGCCTCGGTAGAATTGAGTTTGTAGTCATCATGCGGCTTCATTGTGAGGCCTTTGCTTGCTGATCGATTCCCATGCGCATCTCGATAGTCCGCGCTACGACGAAGACCGCGAAGCGATGCTACAGCGCGCCGCCGACGCCGGCGTAGGAGCCGTGCTCTCCATCGGCATCGGCGAAGGCCCCTTTGAAATGCATCAGGCCCTCGACCTCTGTCGGCAATACAACGGCAAGACAGGCATGCCCCGCCTCTACGCCAGTGCTGGAATCTACCCTCACAACGCCCCTCAAGCCGACGACGCTGCTTTAGCCAAGCTTGACAGCCTGCTCGCCGAACCCGAAGTCATCGCCTGCGGCGAAATTGGCCTCGACTACTACCACGAAGGCGCCGCCCATCCCGTTCAACGCGAAGGGCTTATCGCTCAGCTCAAAATCGCCGCAACGCGTAAGCGTCCCATTCTCATCCACTGCCGGCCGAAAGATGGTTCAGTCGATGCATGGGACGACCTCTTCGAAGTCCTCGACGAACACTGGGCTCCCGCCGCCCTCGGTGGCGTAATGCACTGTTTCGGCGGCGGTTCGGAACAGGCGCGTCGCTCACTCGACCTCGGCTTCTTGATCTCTTTTGCTGGAAATCTGACCTATCCCAAGGCGCAGCCTCTGCGCGACGTCGCCGCCCGCGTGCCAATGGACGGACTCCTTGTCGAAACCGATGCGCCCTGGCTGGCTCCCGCCACGCTTCGAGGCAAGCGCAACGAGCCGGCATTTGTCACGCAAACCGCACAGATTCTGGCGGAATTGCACGCCGTCACCGCTGAAGAAATCGCCGCCGCAACCACCAAAAACTTCGCCCGGTTGTTCAACCTGACGGTCTGACGTGGGAAACTGATATTGTTGCACCGCCAGTGCAGAGCGGCCCCAACAGCAACCCAGGCATTTGAGGAACGAATCATGGCCCAGGAAAACTCATTCGATATCGTCAGCAAAGTCGACATCCAGGAAGTCCGGAATGCCATCGACCAGGCAATGAAGGAGATCCGTCAACGCTTCGACCTGAAAGATACCCATTCCGAAATCAATCTTGAAGGCAACGATGCGATCCAACTGGCCTCGTCGAACGAGTACAAGCTGGAGGCCATCAAGGAAATCCTCGGCCAGAAACTCGTAAAGCGCGGCGTTTCCCTCAAGAATCTCGCTTATGGCAAAGTTGAGCCGGCCATGGGCCAGAGCGTACGCCAGAAGATCAGCCTCCAGCAGGGTATCCCCACTGAAAAAGCCAAGGAGATTGTGCGTATCGTCAAGGACTCAAAAAAGAAGGTGCAGGCGAGCATTCAAGGCGATACTGTGAGAATATCGGGCAAAGACCGGGACGATCTTCAGGCCATTATTGCTGCGCTGCGGGGCAAAGATCTCGGCGTTGAACTCACTTTCACGAACTACCGCACGAATTAATTCTGCGAGACTCGGAGACCATTGAGCACCTTGGCAATAGCAACGGCGAAAGAGGTTTTCGAACTGCTGCGAGAAGACCTCGTCGCGATCGAGCAGGAGTTGGGGCGCGACGCTGCCTCCAGCGTCAGCACTATCACTGAAATTGCCGAATACCTGCGTGAAGGCGGCGGCAAGCGCATTCGCCCCTCTCTCCTTCTGCTCGCAGCCCATTTGCTCGACTACACCGGCCCCAGCGCCATTCGCCTCGGCGCAGTCGTAGAAATGGTGCACACCGCAACCCTGGTGCATGACGACATCATCGACGGTGCTTCCACACGACGCGGCCGCCCCTCGCCCAACACAACATGGGGCAACGAAAAATGCGTCCTCGCCGGCGACTGGCTCTACATGCAGGCCTTCAAAGTTGCTCTGGAAGAGAAGAACCTGCGCGTCCTCGACCTGCTCATTAACCTGACGCAACAGATGGTCGAAGGTGAATTGCTGCAGATTCAGAAACTCGGCAAGGCTGTCTCCGAAGCCGAATACTACGACCTCATCTTCCGCAAGACCGCATGTCTGTTCTCAACCTCCATGCGTCTCGGCGCTGTGCTCGCTGGCGCTACCGAAGCACAGGAAGAGAAGCTCGCAGCCTATGGACGAGCCGTCGGCCTGTCGTTCCAGATTGTCGACGACGTGCTCGATCTCACCGCGACCGAAGAAGTGCTCGGCAAGCCCGTGGCAAGCGATTTGCGCGAAGGCAAAACTACGCTCGCCGTCATCCACGCCTTCGACCATGGAACGGCGCGCGAAAGGCAGACCATTCAGCGCGTCCTCGATGATCGCAGCTTTGAATACGTAAGCCGCGAGCAGATTCGCGAAATCCTGCGCCGCAACGGTTCCGTCGAATACGCCATGGCCGCAGCCGATCGCTATGCCGAGCAATCGCGTCAGGCGCTCGCTTCTCAGCCCGACTCTGACTTCAAACGTGCCCTGCTCTGGGTTCCCGACTTCGTCGTCGCGCGAGACAAGTAGAACTCAACGTCTTTGCCACACTTAGCTTGAGCCACTGATTCCCCGGAGGCTGCGCCATGCCTGAAAAAGCAAAGAAGATATGGCAGCAAGTTGATCAATACTTTGCCGACGCGCTGATTGCTCCCGGTGATGGGTTCCCCGCCGCGCTTAACGCCAATCGCAATGCCCATCTTCCCGCGATCGATGTCACCCCGCTGCAAGGCAGTTTCCTCGAAATCCTGGTCCGCGCCATTGGCGCAGTACGCGTACTCGAGATCGGAACCCTCGGCGGATACAGCACGCTCTGGCTATCTCGCGCTCTTCCCGAGAATGGAATCGTTGTCACGCTGGAACTGGAACCGCGCCACGCCGAGGTCGCAATCCACAACTTGAAGTCCGCAGGTCTTGCCGGCAAAGTGGACCTTCGCGTCGGTCCCGCTGCCGAAACACTGTCAGCCCTCGTACGAGAACACACCCCTCCGTTTGACTTCATCTTCATCGATGCCGACAAGGCCAGCTATCCTGAATACCTGCAATGGTCCTTGAAACTCTCTCGTCCCGGCACGCTCATCGTCGCCGACAATGTAGTGCGCGACGGCAAGGTCATTGATCCGCAAACCCCCGATCCGCATATCCAGGGCGTCCGTCGCTTCACAGATGTCGTTGCGGCTGAACCTCGCCTCCGCAAGACGGTACTTCAAACCGTCGGCAGCAAGGGCTACGACGGATTCGCCATCTCCGTCGTTCTTCAGTGACAGCCCGCGTGACCCTCCATTCGTCCAATCCCAAACTGCGATTCAGACTCGTGTGACAAAAATCGCTGCCAGTCTCGCAAATCGCAGGTAATGTGTGCTTAAGAGCACCAGAATATGGCCACGCAACCCGTCCAACCGCTGCAATTTCCGAAGCCAAAGAAAGCCTTCATCCGCCGCTTGGCGCCGGACCATTCCCAGCGCACGCGGCACATTGTGCAGGGCCTGTTCCTGCTCCTCAATGGTTGGCTCGGCCTCCAGTTCTACGCGTGGACCCGCTACTTTGAACGCGGCGGCACCGGCTTGTTCGTTTCGCGGCCGGCTGGCGTGGAGGGCTGGCTCCCCATCGCTGGCCTGATGAATACCAAGTACTTTCTCCTTACCGGCCGTGTGCCGCCGGTCCATCCAGCCGCCATGTTCCTCTTCATGGGCTTCATGCTGATGAGCCTCCTGCTCAAAAAAGCTTTCTGCTCCTGGCTCTGCCCCGTAGGCACGTTCTCTGAATTTCTGTGGAAACTTGGCCGCCGCATCTTCGGCCGGTCTCTGCGCCTCCCGCGCCCGTTCGACATCCCTCTGCGCGGCTCGAAGTACGTGCTGCTCGGGCTCTTCGTCGCCGTCATCGGAGTTATGTCCGCCGCAGCGCTCGAAGACTTCATGGCTACGCCCTACGGCCTCGTCGCCGATGTCAAGATGCTGAATTTCTTCCGGGACATCGGAATCACTGCGACCATCGTCATCGGCCTGCTCGTGCTGCTCTCCATGTTGGTTCAGAATTTCTGGTGCCGCTACCTATGTCCCTATGGCGCGCTCATGGGAATGGCTTCCTTGTTGAGCCCGGTAAAGATCCGGCGCGATCAGGATGCCTGCATCGACTGCGGCAAGTGCGCCCAGGCGTGTCCCGCCGGAATCCAGGTCGACAAGCTGGTTCAAATTCGCTCCGTTGAATGCACTGGCTGCATGGAATGCGTAGCTGTCTGCTCAACGCAGGATGCGCTGCAATTCGCGCTTCCTCCGCGCCATGCGCACACTTCAGACGAACGCTGGCGCCGCCGTGTCATCACGCCGCTGGTCTTCTGTGCAGTTCTGGCGTATATCTTCTTCGGCGTGGTTCTCTTCGCCCGCGCCACCAATCACTGGCAGACCAGGCTGCCGCAGTCTGTCTACATGCAGCTGGTTCCGCGCGCCAACCAGCTCACGCATCCCGGCATGTAGCCATTTCGAATTACTGAGCGCCGCCGCGGATTTGCGGCGTAGAATGCTTTCCAATGAATCCGCGCATCGAAAAGATTCGCCAGCTTCTGACTGAGCTGGACATGGAGAGCGCATCCTCTCCGAAAGGCGACGCGGGCTTCTCCGCTCTCGAATTGCCGGACATCATTGGCGAAATCGTCGACGATCTGCAGCCCATTCTCACCGCCTACGACGCAGCCTTCTACTGGTTCCTCTTCCGTCACTCCATTGCGAAAGATGGCAACCCGCAGATTCGCGTCAGTCGCAGCAGCCTGCGCCGCGCAGTGGTCAAATCGTCATACACCAACGCCGCAGAAAACAACATCTCCATCGGCAAAGTGCAGGATACGCTTCACGCGCTCGAAGAGATCGGTGCAATCCAGAAGCTGGGCGAACCGAATCGTCAGGGAACCCTCTATCGCGTCCTGATCCCCGACGAAATCGAAGCCTGCCGCAAATTTCGCGCCGAGCGCCTCGCCGAAGAGACGGCATTGTTTCCCCTGTCCAACAAAGGTGCTCACGAAAAGCGCATGCAGGTTTTCGAGCGCGACGGCTACAAGTGCAGCCGATGCCAAAAACAACTCACCCGCTTCACCGCGACGACAGATTATCTGCAGTCTCCCGCAGACGGCGGCGACGAAGGCGCTGAAAACCTGGTTACTACGTGCGCCGAATGCAACTCGCGCGCGCAAACACTAGCGTCATAATCCGGTAGTAACGAATACATTTCATGCGTCTGCAATAGCAGATTCCGGTTAGATGGTTAATCACCCGAACCCTGAACCTGCAGTTTCTGACCTGTGATCATCGTCGATGGATCCGTTGGCGGGTTGTGTACTCTTCGACCATTCAGCTTGCCAATATACTCGCATGTGAGGTGACTGCGTGAAGTTCAAGGCCTCTCTTGTTACTTCGTTAAGTCTCATGGTTTGTCATACGCTTGGCCAGAACTCCGGGGAGACTTCAGCCCAGCACGCAAACACTCTTACTTTGGCGCAGGTGTGGGAGCTTGATGCAACCTACGTGGATCAGTTGCACGGGGTTACTTTCCACTATCCATCGGTGTGGCACGCCACAACAGATTTTGGTTACCATCAACCAGCATTGACCCAATTCGGTTCTGGCAAGCCGATCGCGGGCTTTGGATATAGGCCGGGCGGCTTCCCAGGAGCAATGATCGCAGGCCCATACTCCGGAACCGATCTGGAAGGCGTCGGCTTCGTTTACTCGGCCGTTCCTGCGACCAGCGCGGCCAAATGCGAGGCCGAAGCCGCTTCGCTATCCGATTCACCTAAGCACTCAAAGGTTGTGGTCGCGGGCCGTTCCTTCTCCGATTACGAAACAGGAGAAGATTTCATGTCGCAGTCCATTTCCGGGGGACCTATATGCAACCTACACCAACCGCACCTGCTATTTGTTCGAGGCGGATGTGGCGATGGTTTCATCAGCTGTCGTCGACGACATTACGCCGCTCGATACGTCGCAAACGACAGCGATATTTGACCATTTAACAGGCATCATGAAATCCGTGCGGATCGCGCCAAAGAGCCTTGAATCAAGATGAAGAAAGTCAGTCTCGACGACACGCAAATTCGCTCACCGAGTCGGAATCAGTTGCGCTTTTGAGTTCCGGTCGCATGGTGGTCGACTCGGCAGTTTAATCATGGTGCATAGGAGAGCAAAAGAGACGGACGTTACGGGTTTGAGTGGACCCGATTAACCGGCATCAGCTTCCGCAGCGCCGCCGCATAATGTTCCGGCAGTGCCTTCCGCTTCAGTTGATCGTCGCACACCACGTGGACAGTCTCGCCTTCTGCCAGCAGGGTAGGCTCAGCGCCGTCCGCGCCCTTGCGCAGAATCCGATAGGCAAACTTCAGCACCGATCCCCGAAGCATCGCTGGCCGAGTCTCAATCAGAATCTCATCATCGTATTTCGCCGGAGAACGATACCTGCACGTAGCCTCAACCACGGGCAGAATGCACTCGTGTTCTTTCTCCAATTGGCTGTATGCAAGACCCAGAGAGCGCAGCAGTTCTACGCGCCCCAGCTCAAACCAGACAAGGTAGTTGGCATAGTAAACAATGCCCATCTGGTCGGTCTCGGCATACCGCACACGCACCTGGTGCGTAATCATTGGCATCGAACGCGCACTTTCGCCATCGTTCTGATCACTGATCCCTGACCCCTGATCACTGCTTCTTACGGTTTGAGGTGTGAGAAGATTTGCAGCTTGCTGAAGTCGTTGAACATCACGAATGCAAAGAACGCTATCAATACCACAAACGCCGCCTGGTAGATGCGCTCCTTCACAATCATGCTGATGTCGCGCCGCATGATGCTCTCGATCAGAAGCAGCAAAATCAGTCCCCCATCCAAAATCGGAAACGGCAAAAGGTTGAAGATCCCCAATTGCAGGCTGATGCTTGCCGACAGGCCGAACTTTGCTGACCAGTACGGCTCTTGCGCCGCCTGCCCGGCCGCTACGGCAATTCCCACCGGCCCGGAAAGCTGCTTCATTGAAACCTGGTGCGTCAACATCTTCTTCACCAGGTTCGCGACCAGTAATGAATTATCCAGGCAAAAGTCGCGCGAATCCGCAACAGCGTTTGAGAAGCTCATTGGCTGGGGACGCATCGCCACATCCTGCGGAATGCCCGGAAGAAATCCGAGCCGCCATCCTCCGTCCTGCAGGTAAGGGTCGACAACGATCGGCGGCAGCCTCACACCGTTGCGTTCGATCACCAGCGTTAGCGGTTTGCCCTTGCCCGTCTGCATGTAGTCCACCAGCGGCAGAACCGTGTGGAATGCATGCCCGTCGACCGAGAGAATCTTGTCGCCTCCCCGCAGTCCCGCGCGTTGTGCCGGAGAGTCGGCGCTCACCTGGTCTATCCGGATCGGCTCCTGCGTGTATTGCACGAAAATGCCGGCTTTACTCAGGTCATAGTGCTGCGGATCAACGGAGGGCGGCAAATGGATCGAAGTCTGCACCGCCACGCCGTTACGATCGAGCGTAACGGGAACCGTCTTGTTCGCGTCGTCACCCACACGATCGTAGAAGGCTTGATAGCCGGGATGCGCCGTCTTCCCAAACTGGCTGATGATATCTCCCGGTTTCCACCCGGCTTGATCCGCCGCCGAACCTGGGGTCACCCATTCAATCTTTGTCGTTCGAATATCGGGTACTTCATTGATAAAGTTGAAATAAAACAGCATCAGCACAAAGGCCAGGAGAAAATTGAAGGCCGGACCCGCCACGCCGATCAGCATGCGCTGCCAGCGTGGATGGTTCATGAATGAACCGGGATCTTCCACCATTGTCTGGCCAGCGAGCACCGCCGATTCGTCCTGACCGTGGAGCCTCTCCAACGCCTGAACCGCGACCGGCGTTCCGGGAACCATGGAGAATTCGCCGGGAGTTTCCCCGGTCATCTTTACAAACCCGCCCAGGGGCAACAGGCACACTTTGTAGTCGGTGTCGCCGTACTTAACGCCGAACAGCCGCGGACCAAACCCGACCGAGAAGGCTTCAACGCGCACTCCACAAAGCTTCGCGACCAGGAAATGGCCAAACTCGTGCACCACCACCATCACGCCGACGAGAACGATGAAGGCTACTGCGGAAATTAAAAAATCATGCATAAACGAGATAATTCAGACCTCTCACAGGCACGTCGCGGCACACGCGAATCGGGCGGACTTAGGCAACCAGCGCGTGAGCTTTTAGACGCGCTTCCCGGTCCGATGCAAGCACCTCCGCGATGGTTGCGGGGTGCAACTCCGGCGTGGACGTAAGTACCTTTTCAATTGTACCCGGAATGCCGTTAAACGGAATCTTGCGCTCCAGAAAGGCTTCCACTGCAATCTCATCCGCCGCATTCAGGGCAATGCAGTGGGCTCCGCCCTTCGCCGCTGCTTCATAGGCGAGACGTAGACAGGGAAATCGTTCAAAATCCGGCTCCTCAAACTCCAGATGCCGCAGCGCTGCCAGGTCGAAGGTCAACGTGGACGACGGTCTCTCGGGGAATGCCAGCGCATACAGGATCGGCAGGCGCATATCCGTCACGGAAATCTGCGCCAGGATCGACCCGTCGACATACTCCACCAGCGAGTGCACCGTCGATTGGGGATGCACCGTGACCCGCACCTTCTCCGGCGGCACATCAAACAGCCGGCATGCCTCGATAATCTCCAGCCCCTTGTTGAGCATCGTGGCCGAATCAATCGTGATCCGGCGGCCCATCACCCAGGTTGGGTGCTTCAAAGCCTGCTCCGGCGTGATGCCGGCGAACTCGGCTAATGGCGTCTTTCGAAACGGGCCGCCCGAGGCGGTCAGCCAGATCGTCTTGACTTCGGCATGCGCACCCACACGCATGCACTGGTGCACCGCGTTATGTTCGCTGTCGATGGGAAGGATCGGCACATTGCGCTCGCGTGCCGCTGCCGTCAAAATCTCCCCGGCGGCAACCATGCATTCCTTGTTTGCCAGTCCGACGGGCTTACCGGCAAGAATCGCCGCGTGCGTTGCTTCCAGCCCTGCTACACCCACGATGGCCGAGACAACAAAGTCCGCCTCGGAATGAGTTGAGCAGGCTACTGTTCCCGCCGCTCCATGAACCACGTTGATTCCGGTCAGGCCTGCAGTTCTCAGTCGAGAACTCAGCTCTGCCGCGAGGTCTTCCGTCGCTAGCGAAATCATCTTCGGTCGCCAACGCACAGCCTGCGCAAACGCCTCGTCGACATTGCGCCCAGCCGCCAGCGTCGCCACCCCGTAGCGCTCTGGAAATTGCTCAACAATGGAGAGGGTGCTTTGGCCGATTGAGCCAGTGGATCCGAGAATGGCGAGCCGTTTCAATTTACACTAAGTCCATGTACAGCAATAATAAATGAGTGTATTGCGCGTACCTAAAAGCGCAGCCGGATGATGTGAGCGTACCACAGCACAGGCGCAGCCAGGATGAGTGCATCGATGCGATCGAGGATGCCTCCATGTCCCGGCAATAGTGTTCCGGAGTCCTTGACGCCAGCCGAGCGCTTCAATGCGGATTCCGCCAGATCGCCGACCTGCGCTGCCACATTCACCACCACCGCCAGAACAAGCCAATACCACACCGGCGCATCGGCAAACGACAGCTTGACCGAGTTCCATTGCGCAAGGTATGAACTCAGTCCGAGCAGGATTCCCGCTACCGCAACCGCACCCAGCACCGATCCAATCGCTCCGGCCCAGGTCTTGTTGGGACTGAGCTTCGGCGCCATCTTCCGCTTTCCGAACATCCGCCCCGCGTACATCGCCACCGTATCCCCGGCCCATACCGTGAGGAACAAAAAGGCAAGTAGCGACGGACCATTGGTGGTCTCCCGCAGCATCGGAAGCGGAATCAGCGTGAGACCGAGATAAAACAGCGCGAAAACCGACCCAGTAGCATCCGCCAATGCGCGATCAACCGGCGAAGCAAAAGTGCAGTAAATGAGGAGTCCGACAGAAAGCAAACCAAACAGCATCAGCGTCCCATCTGGCCACTGAAAACTGCCCACATAGATGGCGTAATTCCCCGCAAAAAGAGCGGTAAGCGCCACTAAAACGGCGATCCTGGGGGGCTTGGCGCCGCGATGCTCCGTCAGCGTCAGGAATTCCCAGGCGGCCAACATCGCCACAGCGGCAACCACTAGCGTAATCAGCCACATGGGGCCGAGAAACACGAGGGCCAGCACCAGGGGTGCCAGGATGAGGGCGGTCAGGACTCGTTTCATTCCAGGGTTGAGAATACACTGCCGGGGTAGAGCGGGGAGACGCTCGGCTTTCGTTAGCGGATCGGCCACTCCCACTTCGGGGTATTGAAAAGGGTCCTGCCCTCAAGAACCGTCTCGCCGAACGACTTCTCCAGGTGCAACCTGCTGCATTTTGGATTCAGTTCGAGAGCCTGAATGAGAATCTGGGAGTGCGACACCACCACAAGCTGCGTCGTCTCCGCCGCATGGGCGATCAGGCGCGCCAGTGCTGGAAGCAGGTCTGGATGCAGACTGGTTTCCGGCTCATTCAGCACCATCAACTCCGGTGGCCGCGGCGTCAGCAACGCCGCAGTCCACAACAGATAACGAAGTGTGCCATCCGATAGCTCCGCCGCCGAAAGCGACCGCAAAAGCCCATGCTGCCTCAGCCCCACTTCGAACCGTCCGCTCTGCTCATCGACCTCAACGTGGCTTCCTGGAAAAGCATCCTCCACCGTGAGATCGAGCGCCTTACGGTCGCCAAACAGGCGGATCGTCTCAAGCGCCGCAGGCAGATCGGTGCCGTCGTTGTTCAGAACCGGCGTGAAGGTGCCCACCTGCGGAATCCGTACAGGCGAGGCTGAATCGGTCCGGAACCCCTCGTAGAAGCGCCATCCTCGAATCGACTCGCGTACCGCCAGCATCTCCGGCGCCCGCTGCGGATCGGCAATCGTCGCCAGCATGCTGTCCGTCGAACTCAGCTCTTTGGTCAGGATCACCGGCTCTTCGTGCTTGGCCGTCTTTCCCGGCGCCAGTTGGACGAGACGATTATTCCGATCCACCATCACCGAGGCCCGCCGGTAGATGCCCCCATGCCAGATACACTCGCGCTTGATCGCCGGGTCCAGCGGAAATGCAGTCTGCGCCGGCGGAGGATAACCAAGATCGATGCAGTAACTGTAGGGATCGCCCGCAAACCCCAGCTTCAGGCTCACCGCCTTTTGCCGCGGAGTACCCTCAACAGGAAACTCCCCCTTGCGGACACTGCGCGCGATCGTCTCCGGGCCAGCCCACAGCGTCGATGGCAATCCGCCCTCCCGTGCGAGCGAGGCCACCACGGTGTTCAACGCCGCGTCGCCCAGTAACCGGAGCCCGCGATACAGGCTCGATTTGCCGGTGCCGTTCGCGCCCGTCACCAGGTTGAGCTGCCCAAGCGGCAACACCAGGTCCCGCAAAGACCGATATCCCGACACCGCGAGTGTGTGAATCATTCCATGGAAGGATACGGGCTCAGCGAAGATTGTCGCGTGTGAATTTTGCGCGATCAGCCCGCGGCGATCTTCATCTGTTCGGGGTCTTCTTCCACTTCGCCGACGTTCTCGCTCAATCCGCCATACCGCCGCTCGCGCCGCTGGAAAGCTGCAATTGCCTCAAGCAGGTGGATGCCCCGGAAATCCGGCCACAACCGCTCTGTCACGAAAATCTCGGTGTACGCAATCTGCCACAGGAGGAAGTTTGAAATCCGCATTTCGCCCGAAGTGCGGATTAGGAGATCAGGATCGGGCATCTGCGCCGTATAGAGATGGCGATGCAGATCCTCTTCGCTGATGCGTTCGGGAGCAAGATGTTTCTCCTGCATCTCACGGGCTAACGCCCGGCAGGCGTCCACAAGTTCGGAACGTGCACCGTAGTTCAGCGCTAGCGTGAGAGTCGTACCGGTGTTGTGCGCCGTCGTCTCCTGCGCCCATTGCATCTTGTCCTGCACTTCGCGGGGCAGTTCATGTACGCGTCCGATGTAACGGATGCGCACATTGTTGTCCATCATGCGCTGCACATTGCTCTCGAGATAACTCTTCAGCAGTCGCATCAGAAAATTGACTTCCGCACGCGGACGACGCAGATTATTCTCCAGCGAAAAAGCATAGAGCGTCAGCCATGGCAGACCGATGCGCGACGCCGTTTCCGTCACCAGTTGCACGCTCTTGGCACCCTGCTGGTGCCCCAGAAAGCGCTTCAGCGATCGATGACCTGCCCAACGCCCGTTGCCGTCCATGATGATGGCAACGTGCTCGGGCAGACGCTCAGGCTTAAGCGTGTTATAGATCGCGCGCTCCTCTGAGGTAAGCTCACCGATCCGCAGCATGCCAGTTGGATGCAAGGAAAATGCCTCAACGATATCTAGTACGCTTTTCGGAAGGTGACCGTTCCGCGTTCGCAAGACTTGGCAGGAGCCGGCTCACAAACCCGACGCGCTTAGCGGGTCCAAATCAAAGTCGACGAAGGAAATACCCCGAAAGCCGGGGAATTCTGACGACACTTTCGAGCCTAGCACATCAGATGAGCCGCAAGGCCTCAACCGAGTCCGGATGAACCGAATGTAATCTGCAAAACCAGGCGGCCGGACGACCGGCGTATGATACCGGTCGCCCGCCGCAAAACGACGGAGAGACAAGAAAACGAAAGGAGATCGCCTGCTTCGGCCTAAGCCGTGCGACGACGTCCCGCAGCCATATCCCGCACTGACCCATACAGCAGCGTCCGGTGCAGCGAGTCGAGATGCGGCAGCATCGACGCTATCTCGGCCAGGAACGGGTCCGAAAGAATCGAGGCTACCTCTTCGTCGCGACGGCTCCGCGAGTCACGCACCAACTGCCGCATGTCCACTTCGAGCGCATCCGCCAGCCGCTCCAGCGATCCCAGCGTCGGGATCGCCTTGCCGTTTTCGATCTTGGAGATGTAGGTGCGGGGCACCTGCATCCGGCTCGCGAGCTGGCGCTGACTCAGGTGGCGCGCCCTGCGAATCTCGCGCACCTGTCCTGCAACCTGCAAGCCGGCTTCGGCTGAGGCCGCCACGGTCGGCATCGAGACCAGTTGAGGGGTTAGGGGTGCCGGCTCCTCAATATCAAGGGGCCTGCGACATTTTCTGCACATTGAGTTGGTGGTTCTGTACTGCACCAAGCTGCAGAAATCGCAACGCACAACTTCGCGTGTATCCACGCTGATTAGAGTGGTGGCCATGATTCAGTTGCGGAGTGCCAGAGCGGGTACCCCGGGGTGTTTTGCACCGCGATAAGTGCTACTTTCCGCCGAGTGAACCATAATTGTCAAGTAGAAACTTAGGGTCAACCCGAAGATTCTCATATGAAACCCGAAGCAACCCGAAGAAACGCGAACCAAGGTTTGCAACACGTAAAATTCTGAGATGACTGTAACTGGAAACAGCGAGAAGAAATTCGACCGCGAACAGGCATGGCAATTACTTACCGAGTGGACCCAGAGCGAAAGCCTCCGCAAGCACGCCATCGCCGTGGAGATCTGCGTAACCGCCTGTGGCGAAGCCGAAGCCGACCGCCTCGGCCTGTCCGGAGACGAGCGCGCACGCCTCGTTGAGCTTTACACCACCACCGGACTACTCCACGACTTCGACTACGAGCGCCATCCCACCCCGGAAGAGCACCCCTTCGTCGGCGTTCGTGAACTGGAGCGCCAGGGCTGGCCTGCCGAACTTCGCACCGCCATCCTCGGTCACGCTCAATACTCCGGCGTTCCCCGCGTCACGCATCTCGACAAAGCGCTCTTCGCCTGCGACGAACTCGCTGGCTTCCTCAGCGCCTGCGCCCTGGTCAAGCCCACCAAGGCCATCGCCGATGTCGAAGTCCCTAGCGTTCGCAAAAAAATGAAAGACAAAGCTTTCGCCCGCGGCGTCAACCGCGAAGACGTAATCCAGGGCGCCGCTGAACTAGGCGTCGAACTCGATGCCCATATTGCGTTTTGTCTGGATGCAATGAAAAAGCGAGCTGGTGAACTGGGGCTTTAAGCCGAAGATCTGTTCTATTTCGAAAAAACTCTGAGAATCTCCGGAAGCAAGAATCCAATCACCAAAAGCAGGCCCATCGCAATGGTGAGCGCACCTTTCCAGACGCTCATGAAATTCGACTCAATGAGACCCCGAACGTAAAACTCGGCAGGCCTTTTGGAATTGACCCGAACCTGCAGCGTGTCTCCTTCGCAAAGCTGATAGAGCGGAGAGTCTTCTCCCACTTCAAACTGCTCTGCATACGATTCGCCAGAAGCGCCCTTCCATACTATGCGGACCACCGCGTTCCATTGCGTCGCGGATGGATTCTTACTGGCCTTGCCTCCGTCTAGAACTCCCGAAGGCTTCGGGACCGATGAAATGACAGTAGCCTCAGTTTCTAGCCATTCATCGTACCCGCGAATCTTTTCCCAGATTTCCGTCAGCATGGTGGCCACAGTGTGCCACACGGGAGCTGCTGTTTTAAACCGACTCGTTCGATATATTGGAACTTGAATGTCATCCGGATCCGCAACGAAGGCTGTCCTCATCCACTTCGCCGGGCCCGATGCACACGGGCTCACCGCCAGACTCACGCGCATCCTCGCAAACTACAACATCACCATCCTGGACATCGGACAGGCCGTTGTCCACGAATCTCTTGTCCTCGGGATTCTTGTTGAAGTTCCGGCCGGCCGCGAGTCCGGCGTATTGCGGTCGGCGGTTAAATCGGCGCTCGTCATCGAAGCCCACGCCCTCGGTCTGCAAGCTCACTTCACCGCCATCTCAGAAGATCGCGTGAAGCGCTGGGAACACAGCCTCCATCATCACCACTTCATCATTACCATCCTGGGGCGCGTCATCACCGCCGAACAGCTTGCCCGAGTCACCGCCATCATCGCCGCACACGGAATGAACGTGGATCGCATTGACCGTCTTTCCGGCGAACTCGCTCCCGTCGCCGAGCACGCGAATGCGTGCATCGAACTCGCCGTCCGCGGCGATCCTTCACGCGAACCGGCCATGCGCACCGAGTTCCTCGCCGTCGCCAGCAACTCTCCATCGATATCGCCTTCCAGCGCGAGAGCATCTTCCGCCGCAACCGCCGTATCTTCGCCTTCGACATGGACTCAACGCTGATCCAGGGCGAAGTCATCGACGAACTGGCCAAGATGGCCGGCGTAGGCGACCAGGTCGTGCGCATTACCGAATCCGCCATGCTGGGCGAAATCAACTTCGACGAAAGCTTCGCCCGCCGGGTCGCCCTCCTCAAGGGGCTGCCCGCTGAGCGCGTTCACAGCCTCGTCCACACCATCCCGCTCGCGGACGGCGCCGAACGCCTCATGCGAACCCTGCGCCTGCTCGGCTACAAAACCGCCATCCTCTCTGGCGGCTTCACCTTCTTTGCAACTTCAATTCAGCAACGCCTCGGCATCGATTACGTGCACGCCAACGAACTCGAAATTTGCGATGGCCTCGTGACCGGCCGCGTCATTCCGCCCATCATCAACGGAGAGCGCAAGGCCGCTCTCCTTGCCGAAATCGCGGACTGTGAGAGCGTCTCACTCGAGCAAGTCGTCGCGGTGGGCGATGGAGCCAACGACATCCCCATGCTCAACCTCGCCGGCATGGGCATCGCCTACCGTGCCAAGCCCGTGGTCCGCCAGGAAGCAGACCAGTCCATCTCCTGCCTCGGCCTCGACGGCCTGCTTTACCTGCTCGGCGTACGCGACCGCGACCTGAAGCCGCATGAGTCAACGATCGCTGCGGTTTAAAGCGGTAAAAGCCGTCCGGTCAGTACCGAAGAGTTATTGCGGGTTTAGCTGTTCCGGGGGATGTGGCCAACTCCGACGTTACGTTCTCACCAACTCGTCAGCATCAAGATCGGTGCTAGGCCATCGGGTTCTTCGCCCGCAGCTCCGCCACAATCTCCGCCGCAGCCTGCCGGGCCTTATCCGCCTGATCCGGGGGAAAGCTGATGGCCCCCACACGCGCATGACCGCCGCCGCCATAGCGCTCGCACACCTGCGCCAGGTTCACCATCTTTGCCGGGTCCGCCTTCGTCCAAGGATTCGACCCTACCGACACCTTCGTCCTGAAACTCGATTTCGAAAGACCAATCGAATACGTCGCCTCGGGATGCAGATAGTAGGGGATGAACTTGTTGTAGCCCTCCACCTGCCGATCCGTGATGTCGAAGAAAATCGTTCCATCCACTTCTTCGCTGCGGTTGCGGATCAGTTCGATACCCTCGCGGTGTCGCTCCATCAGCGGTGGCAGCAGGGACGCCACAAACGGCTGCGCCAGAACCTCGGCAAGCGGCATCTCCGTCAGCAGCGGAATCAGCTTCGGAATAAACTCCGGGTCCTGTGTGGATTCAATAATCAGTGTCAGTTTCATCGCCGGCGCCGCCATCTCCACCGCGGCTTCCGGGCTCTCATATAGAGCGCCATCCACAATGTTGGCCCAATGAATCATGTCCGCAACGGGTTCCGTGTTGAATCCAAATTTTGTCGACCCAATGTACGCGAGAAAGCTCGTACACGATGTGTAGGTGGGATCGAAGAATTTCCGCGAGCCGCAGACCGGATCCTGCTGACAGGCAAGAAAATTCTCGTGATCCGCCGGCGTCAAAAATGCCGAAAGGTGGTGATCGAACCACCATGTGATCCGAGGCGAAGCCGAATACTTGAAGTCGACAATCGCATTCTCGTCCCCCGTAAACTCGCTCTCTTCGAACAGCGCCCCGGCCCGATGCACCAGCCCGTGGTAGTCGTATGCCGCATCTTTGGAAATGCACTCACGATGAAATCGCGTGAACAACGAGGCGGAGCAGGCCCCGTCGAAGCATTTGTCGTGATAGAAGACTTTAACCCGCAACCGCCACCACTCCCTGAGCCAGAATCCGCTAAAGCCGGAAGATTAAGCATCATGCGAGAGGCCGTTTGTGTCAAGGAGAGGACGCACCTGTCAGCCGCACAAATCGGCGACGCGGAAGATAGCAGTCCTCCATTCAGCCCAACTGGATAGAATTTGATGCGAGAACTACCAGCAATTCTAAAGAGGGCCAGATGGAGCCGGAAATGCGACCAGATAGGCAAGACGCCCGGCAGACCGACACGGGGCCACTTTCCAGCACGCCGCCCCCAAGCACACCTCGGTATCCGGGTCGGTTCGATCTTTCCTGGGTCTTCGTCGGTCCAGGAGGTGTACGGGCCGGCTGGCTGATTTTTCTGTTCTACAGCCTCTACCGCCTGTTCGTTCCCGTTCTCGGCTCTATCGTCTATACGACTGTTCCTGACCTGATCGCAACCCAAGCATCGATATCGACTGCTTTCTTCTCAGAGCTCGTCCTGTTTTTCGCAATGATCGGTGCTGGCGCCATCATGCTTCTCGTTGCCCGGCGCCGTCCCGCGGACTACAACCTGAGAGACGCGCGGGCGCTACGCCATTTCATCAGCGGAACGGCCATTGGCGTAGTTTCCCTCTCGGCGCTGATCGGTTCGCTCAGCATGGGAGGCTGGGCCCACATTGGGCGCGCATCTTCGAGCCCATCCAGACTCGCTCTGTACGCCTGTGAATGGGCGCTGACGTTTCTTCTTGTCGGCTGTGTCGAAGAAGGCTTATTTCGCTGTTACGCGCTATTTACGCTGACGCGCGCTATCAATTTCTGGTGGGCCCTGGCTTTGGTTTCGGGACTCTGCGTTTACGCCCGATTGTTCGTCTCGGGCGACTGCGTCTGGGGTGTCTATGTTTTCGCGGGCCTCGGTGTCATTCCATGTTTTTTGCTGCAACTGAAACGAACTGAAAACTCCGGGTTCTGGCAGGCTGCCTGGGCCTCGTCGACCGGCTTCGGATTTATTCACACGCTGAACCACGGTGAAAACTGGATCGGCATCTTCGCAGCAGCTTTCATCGGCTTCGCATTTTGCGTCAGCATCTGGGTCACGGGGTCGGCGTGGTGGGCCATCGGATGCCACGCCACGTGGGATTGGGCGGAGACCTATTTCTACGGCACGGCCGACAGCGGCTTCGTCGCGCCGGGGCACCTGCTCAGCACCTCGCCTGCCGGAAATCCGCTATGGAGCGGAGGAACGGACGGCCCTGAGGGCAGTCTGCTCATTATCCCTATCGTGCTGCTCCTGCTGGCATGGTTGCTGGTAATCTATCGCCGCCCGAAGCCGACGGAGTTCCGTTCGTCCACGGCAACGGAGCAGTTGGCAAGCTGAAAGAAGAACGCATGAGGCTCTGGCTCAATCGAACCGGCGAAGTTTCACTGCGCGAGCAGCTAATTACCCAGGTGGTGCTCGGCATTCTCAGCCGCGAGCTTGGCCCGGGACAGCGCCTTCCCAGCACGCGCGATCTTTCACGCCGTTTCGGCATTCATGCCAACACCGCAAGTGCTGCCTACCGCCAGCTCGAAAGCGAAGGCTGGGTCGAAACTCGCCACGGCAGCGGCGTCTTCGTTCGTACTACGCGCCCCCAGTCGTCCCTGAGTCCCGAGATGGCCATCGACCAGATGATCGGCGACATGGCCGCCAGGGCCCGCAAACTCGGCGCTTCCGATGCCGTGCTCAAAGCACGTCTCCAACGCTGGCTTGCGCTCGAGCCACCCGCGCGCTGGCTGGTCATCGAGCCCGATCCTGAATTGCGCCGCATCGTCATCACCGAGATGGAACAGGCCCTCTCTCTGCCCGTCATCGGCTGCGGCCCCGAAGATTGCGGCAAGCCGGCCCTGCTTGAGGGATCCATAGCTGCTGTCCTGCCCAGCAAGGCCGCGGCCGTTCGCAAGCTGCTCCCGGCCGGCAATGAACTCACCACCCTCCAGGTTCATCCCGTAACGGCGGAGCTCGAGTCGTACCTCAGGCGCTACATGCCAGCCCACTCCACCGATCTGGTCGGTATCGCCTCGCGCTGGGCCGATTTCCAGCGCATCGGCCAAACCATGCTGGTTGCCGCCGGCCTCGCCCCCGAGTGCCTGCTCGTCCGCGACGCCGCCAGGCCAGGGTGGAAACGCGGCCTCGAAGCTGCGGCCGCCGTCGTCTGCGACGCCGCCATCGCCCAGGGGTTACCCGCCGGCTGTCACGCCATCATCTTCCGACTCCTCGGCGAACCGTCGATTACCGATCTCCGCGCCCGCGAAGAAGCAGTCATGTCCGTCCGCCACTAGCACACTTTCGATTCTGTCACATTCCCCCGCCCGTCCCATCTCGCCCTTCCCTAACATCGCAAGTCATGAAACACCTCGCGTTTTTCCTACTCGCTTTCGCCTTTGTCTCCCGCACGGCAGCGCAGGCCTTGCCTGACACCCCTACCCCCGCGCCACTCCCCGACCCCGCGTGGAGCCGCCTGCAAAGTCTCGTCAACGGCCAACCCATCGTCGTCGACAACACCAACGGCCCTCCGGTCCACTGCCTCTTCGCCGGAGTGACAGAGGCTTACCTGTTCTGCAATCCGCCCGGAAATCCTGCCGGCGTGGGCTTCCGGTTCGATCACGGCGACGTGCTCGGTGTGGATCTGGATCTGCCGCGTCCGGCGCCGACCCAAGCCAGCCGCCCCGAACGCAACTACCACCCCGCATGGATCTCCAGCATGATCGCCGGCGGCATCATTGTCGGACTCGTCGCCTCGAAAAATACTGACGCGGGAACCGCTGCTCAAGACGGAATCATCGGCGCAGGCATCGTCGGCCTCATCGGCGCTCCCCTCGCATTCCTGCCGCATCCGCAGTTTGTGCCGGCTGGTCCAGCCTATCCGCAGTACGGCATCGGCCTTCGATTCAGGAATCCGCTTCGCTCGCGCGCGCACCTGCTGCCTTTCCCTCGAACCTCGCGCTGAGTCTCGAAGACAAATGCTTCTCGAAGACAAATGCTTGAGGATCGCCGCATCCAGCTAACCGAATAGCATCCGGCGTTATCCTGTAGTTGCCCATGTCGGAATTGCATGCAGCCAGTCCAATTTCTGGAGCCCATCCAGCGCCCCAGCCGCGTCCTCGCAAACGCCGCTGGCCGCGGTTCCTTTTCATCACGGCTGCATGGATGGTTGCGATTATCGTGGTGCTCAGCGGCATCGGCACGCTCTGGCTTCGTTCCGCTGCGAAAGCCGCGCTTCCGCAGATCGACGGCGATATCCATCTCGTCGCGCTCTCCGCACCCGTCACCGTCCGCCGCGACCAGCACGGCGTCCCTCACATCGACGCTGCATCGCAGGAGGACATGTTCGTCGCTCAAGGCTTCGTAACCGCGCAGGATCGCCTCTGGCAGATGGATGTCTATCGCCGCAACGCCAACGGCGAACTTGCCGAAGTCATGGGCCCCTCATTATTGCGTCACGACAAGGCGCAGCGCATGTTCGAGTTTCGCAACACCGCCCATCGCATCTACGCCAGCCTGCCCGCCGAAGAGCGCGCCCGCTACGAAGCCTATGCGCGCGGTGTGAACCTTTACATCGCGCAACACCAGGATTCCCTGCCACCCGAATTCCGCTTTCTGCACTACAAGCCGCAGCCCTGGACGGGCGCCGACTCCATCAGCATCGGCATGATGATGGTGGACATGCTTGACACGCACTGGTACACAAAGCTCTCGCGCGAACGCATTGCCGCAAAGCTCCACAACCCGAAGCTCGAGTCCGACCTCTACCCCGTTGGCTCCTGGCGTGACCATCCCCCCACCGGCGAACTGCCTGACCTGAGCAGACCGCAACCCCAGCCACCCGTTCCGGCTGGTGACGAAGACAGTGAACGCAGCAGTATCGGTAAATCAATGGGTGCCCCATTCATGCGGCGCCTTTTGCCGCATGAGTGGGATACCACGAATCCCGACAATCTCGCCTGTCCGGATTGTGCCCCCGGCTCCAACAACTGGGTCATCGCCGGCACACACACGGCGAGTGGAAAGCCCCTGCTCTCAAATGACATGCACCTCAGCTTGACTGTCCCGAACATCTGGTACATGGCCGACCTGCGCGCTCCCGGCTATCACGCCGCCGGCGTCACGCTGCCCGGCATGCCCTTCGTCATCGCAGGCCACAACGAACATGTTGCCTGGGGATTTACCGCCCTCTACGCCGACGTGCAGGATCTCTACATCGAAAATCTTCAGGGCAACAACTACGAAGGCGGCGACCTCAAATGGAAGCCGCTCACCGTAGACCACGAAACGATTCACGTGCGCGGCCGAAGGGACGTTCTTTACGACGTTCGTCTCACAGACCACGGCCCGCTGCTCGATCCCATCTTCACCAAAGACTCTCGCGCAATCGCACTCAAGTGGACGCTGTATGACAAAACGCTGAACTCGATCCCTCTCTACGCACTGAACACCGCATCCAATTGGACTGAATTCTCGTCGGCGCTTTCGCAGTGGTGCTGGCCCACGCAAAACGTCGTCTATTCCGACGATCAGGGTCACATCGGTTATCACGCTGTAGGCAAGATACCCATCCGCTTGGGCGGAGAGGGCGTCTTCCCCAAGCCGCTCCCACATGACTCCCTGAATTCGCGCTACGAATGGGGCGATGATGATTTCTTGTTCGGCCGGCGCCGCGATCCCTACATCCCCTTCGACGACCTCCCCAACGCCTTCGATCCGCCCTCCGGATTTCTCGCCACCGCGAACTCCCGCGTCACCAGCGACAAATCTAAATACCCGCTGACCAACGATTGGGCAGATCCCTACCGAGCCCAGCGCATATACAAACTGCTGCAGGGCCGCGACCAGATTGAAGCCAGCCGACATGCTCGCCGTGCAGACCGACATCTATAGCGAAATGGACCAGGAGATGGGCCATCGCCTGGCCACCGCCATCGATCACGCGCCCAACACCGACGTCCAGCTTCGCAATGCTGCCAACCTGATGCGCAACTGGGATGGTCGTCTCGCCGTCGACTCCGCCGCCGCTTCTCTCGTCACGCAGACTCGCTACACCCTCCGCACCATGCTGCTCGAGCCCAAACTCGGCAATGATGACGCCAGAAATTATGAGTGGTCCGAATCGAATTTCGCCATCGAAGAAATCGTCATGAATGCCAAGCCAGATTGGCTCCCGCCGAATTACAAGGACTGGGACGCATTCCTCGCCGACGCCGTTCGCCGCGCCATGAAAGAGGCGAAGGCCCCCTCCGACGTCAGCAGTTGGAACTACGGCTCCTGGCACGTCGTCGACATTGAGCATCCGCTTTCCAGCTTCCTGCCTTACATCAGCCGCATCGCCGGTACCGGAGAGCAACCTCTCAGCGGCGACACAACAACCGTAAAGCAGGTAGGCCGCGCCTTCGGTCCGTCGCAGCGATTCACCATGGACTGGAGCAACATCGACGGATCAACCGAAGACATCGTCCTGGGCGAAAGCGGCAACCCCTACAGCCCCTACTTCCGCGACCAGTGGGATGACTACTACAACGGCCGCACCTTCGCGCTGCCCTTTACGCCCGCCGCCGTCAACGCCAATACGCAGCACACCCTGCGCCTCCTGCCATGAACGACGAGGGACCAGAGATCAGAGATCAGGGGTCAGCCGCTTCGAACACCGAAAGCTGGGTGCCCCATGTCTCGCATTTGAGACGTGGGAAGGGCCTGAACAGATTTCGCCGCCTCCTCGGCCCCGCGATTATCTGCCTCGCCGCCTTCATCGCCACATCTCCCGATCTCATCCGACACACCTCCTGCGGCCACGACTACGACTTCCATCTCGCCTCGTGGCTTGATGCGGCCGCAAGCTGGCGCCACGGCCTCTTTTATCCGCATTGGGCGCCGAGCCCCAACTACGGAGCCGGCGAACCCCGCTTCGTCTTCTATCCCCCGCTCACCTGGATGCTTGGCGCTGCCTTCGGCTTGATCTTTCCCTGGAAAGGCGTCGAACTCGCCATCACCTGCTCCTTCCTCGCCGCGACGGGACTCGCCACGCGCATGCTCGCGCGTCAGGTGCTTCCCGACGGACCCGCAACCCTGGCCGGATGTGGCGCACTCTTCTCCGGCTACTCGATGTTCACCGCCTACGAGCGATCGGCCTTTGGGGAACTCGCCGGCGGCTTCTGGATTCCACTCCTTCTGCTGCTCGTCTTCCGCGATCGCAATCCGCAGGGCTCCGTCTGGCGTCGCGCCTTCGACGGTTCGGCCACATTGCTTGCGCTGGTGATAGCCGGAGCCTGGCTCTCAAACGCGCCACTCGGCGTGATGGCGTGCTACCTGCTTGCAGCCGTGGCTCTCACCGTCGCACTGCCGCAGCGTTCGTGGGCCCCTGTCATTCGCTCCACAGTCGCAGTCGCCATCGGCCTTGGCCTGTCCGCCATTTATCTCGTTCCCGCTGCCGTCGAGCAGCACTGGGTGCAGATCCGCCAGGCCACCGACGATCCTGGCCTCGCCATTGAAAATAGCTTTCTCTTCGGCCGCCATGCCGACCCCAATCTTGAACTGCACGACGTCGAACTCTGGCGCGTCTCCGCGATCGGCGTCATCATGATCGGCCTCGCGCTGCTGTGTCTCTTCATCGCGTGGCGTCGCGGACTACTTCGCCAACGTACCTGGTGGATTCCCCTCGCCCTTATTCCCGCTGCGGTGCTGGTACTGCAATTCCCCATTTCGCTTCCAGTCTGGAATCTTCTTCCCAAGCTGCGTTTTCTCCAATTCCCATGGCGCTGGCTCGTCGTGGTCGAAGCGCCGCTCGGAATCTTTTTCGCAGCAGCCGTCTGGCCGGCACGGCGCTCGCGCCGCGTCCTTGCCATCGGTGCGTCCACCGCGATTTTCCTTTCCATCACAGCTGTCACCCTGTTCGTCTTCCATCAGGATTGCGATAGCGAAGATTCCGTCCACGGAATGCTGGCCGCCTATCGCAGCGGCCAGGGTTTCGAGGGCACCGATGAGTACGCACCACCGGGCGCGGACAACAGCCTGATGGCCATCGGGCTGCCCGATGCATGTCTGTCCAGCAATCCTGACGTCGTCCTCGCAAAATCCGACGACGGCAATATTCCCGAATGGGACCCAGCCAACGGTCACTGCGATGCGACCTACTCATGGCTACGGCACTTCGGTCGACTTTCGCCGGAACATCTCCGCCTGGACGCCGAAACACCGCACGCCGGCTTTCTCATCCTGCACCTCCGCGACTACGCTGCGTGGAAGGTCAACGTCAACGGCCGCGACATAGCCTTCGGCGCAAAGGCAGCCTATCCAAAACTTCCCCGCCGCGACGATGGGCTGATGGCTGTCCCCGTTCCGCAGGGCGCGGTCCAGCTCGACGTCGACTGGATTACAACCGGCGACGTGATCATGGGCCGCTTATTATCCATCATGTCGCTCGGCTATCTCATCGTCCTGTTTTTAGTCGAACGAAAGCTGACCAAACGCACAGAGGCAGAGCCGGGCGTGGAAAGCGAACCTCGGGTATCATAAGTAGGAATGCCCGCCGATGTGAAATCGCTGATCCAGGAAGGCGCAGAGCTGACCGACCGCGCGCTCGAAGCGCTGATCCCGACGGCCGACACCATTCCCTCGTCGATTCACGGCGCCATGCGTCACTCAGTCTTCGCCGGCGGCAAGCGCTTGCGGCCCGTGCTCGCCATGCAGGCCGCCGTCACCATCGCCGGCTCTGTTCCCGCAGGCATTGAACACCTCGGTGCAGCGATTGAAATGCTGCATACCTATTCGCTCATTCACGACGATCTGCCCGCGCTCGACAACGACGACCTTCGCCGCGGCAAGCCCACCTGCCACGTGGCGTTTGGTGAAGCCATCGCCATTCTCGCAGGGGACGCCCTGCAAACCCGCGCATTCGAAATCCTCGCCGGCCTCGAGTCGCCCCCTGCCGCGACGGTAAAGATCATTGGACTTATCGCCAACGCCGTAGGCACCGTCGACGGCATGATCGGCGGCCAGGTGCTCGACATCGAGAGTGAGCGTCAGAAGCCCACTCCCGAACTCGTTGAAGCCATTCACCGCGCCAAGACCGGCGCACTCATCCGCGTTAGCGTAGTCTCTGGCGGCGTCTACGCCGGCGCCACGGCAGATGACGTAGCCCGCCTCGACACCTTCGGCCGCAAAGCCGGTCTCGCCTTCCAGATCGTCGATGATGTTCTCGACATGACCGTGGACTCAGCCCATCTCGGCAAAACAGCCGGCAAAGACCTCGCTACCGAGAAAGCAACATGGCCCGCTGTCTATGGCATCGAACAAAGCCGCCGCGATGCCGCGACACTGATCGACGAGGCCTTCGCAGCCCTTGCCCCCTACGGCTCCCGCGCCGAAGGCCTCAAATCCGTAGCCCGCTATCTCGTCGAGCGCAAGAACTAGCGGCACTCACGTGAGGAAAACATGCGGACCCTTTGCTCGTTGTTTTTTTTGTTGTTGGAATTGGCGCAGGGATGACGCAGCCGGGCCAGACCAATGCACATCAGACAGAACTACCTGAGAGTTCTTGTAGATTCGACAAATTCGAGAATCTACGCTCGATCAAGGATCCAGCTCCCGCGGTGGATCTCTCATTCTTTGAGGTGCCTTCGATTTCCAATCAGCGTGTGCACTTCCGGGTCGGAACAATCGTAAACGTGAATCGTCAAGAAAGAAGCTGGTCTTGTGTGACAGGCCCCTTCGAGGCGATGAGCGGGAGTGCGGGGCTGCGTACCGGCTGGATACCGACATCTTTGCTCGAACCACTCAAGCGCTAGTGAAATCGTCGCTCTCAGCAAAGCAGATTTAGGTCGAATTTTCATGCTATCCGAACCAGAAATTCTCGCCGCTCTCCGCGACTGCTTCGATCCCGAAGTCAAGCTGAACCTCGTCGACCTCGGCCTCATCTACTCCATCGAAACTGGCCCCGACCCGGACTCGACGCCCGCATGGCCGCGCCAGTGGGTCAAGGTCACCATGACCCTCACCACGCAGTTTTGTCCCGCATCGGGCCTGATCTTCGAGCAGGTACACAACCGCCTCGCGACCATTCCCGACATCAGCAAAGTGGATGTGAATTTAGTATGGGAGCCCAAGTGGACGCCGCACCGTATCAGCGAAGCAGGCCGCAAACAACTCGGCCTCTGATCATTTAGCGGCGGGCGTCATCCTGAGTGCACGGAGACCGAACGTTCTTCAGTTCGGGGTGGTAAGCGAAGGATCTGCTTCCGGCAAGTCGGGTCAGCCGCAGCTCTTATTTCCTCAACAGAGCGTAGTTGCTCCTTCACGCCGGAATCGTCGGCGAACGCCGCGACAAAACCCGCCGGATCGACTCACCTTTTTCCGTGATATCGTCAACGACACCCTGCACCTGTTCGAGCATGTATTGCGCGCGATCCACATACTCAGGCATGGCGTCCCACCAGTTCCGCAGGGTTTCCTCGTGATCCAGAAGCGCCAGCGCCGTGCCCGACGCAGCCATCACCAATCCCGCGCGCTTCTGCCCGGTCAACAAGAGCAGTCCACCGGTGATCAGGGTCCCGCAAGCGGCAAACTTCACCCAATCGAACGAGTCTGTTTTTGGCATCTCGGTGATCCTCGGGGACCGGGTCTGCCGGTCCGGAAAAGTTGCTACGCTCATCAGTTCTCCCTCTCGTATTCAGATGCATTCCCGCGCTTCAAGGCAGCCAGAGAATTCAACCGGACCAGCGTCTTTCAGCCGAAGTTTTCCCGAAACCCATCTCAATCCAGGTCGAACTCGCGCAAAGGTTTGCCCGCCGGCGCGTCCTTGGCTTTGCGCAGTGCCTCGGCAAACTTCTTGTCGAACAGATCTTCCTTGTTCTTCTCCGCATCCACCGATTGACGAAAGATCGATTCCTTCCGCTCATCCTGCTCGCGCATGGCCTTGGCTGCGGTTTCCAGATCCTCAAACATCCGCTTGCGCGGCGCCGAAGTATGGCTGATCAACAGCCCCGTTGCCGCATCCACCACAATCATCGCCCCGCAATCAGGACATGCAACCTGAAACGTTTCTTCCTTCGTTTTGCCCATAACATGGCAATTGTAGGCGCTCCAGCCGGATCAGGAAAGCCAGCAGCCCCCCACTCGGGGGTCATTCTTATCCCAATTCTTGAACTTCCCTGCTCCGCCCCACGTATCACCCTCAGCCATGCAGTTCCCACCAGGCTAACGCAGTCCTTTGCACAACGCGGAGACACTGCTCCGCGGTAAGGAGATTCATGAAAAGCGCGATCTTCGCCCGGCTCTCACTTCTTGCCTTAGCGACTGTTGCCCTCACCACGGTCTGCTCTGCCCAGGTCAAGCTGGCCGGCGACTGGCAAGGCACCCTCGACGCGAATGGCACCACTTTCCATCTGGTTTGGCACCTCACCGAGGCCGCTGATGGAAGCTTCACTTCCACTTTCGACAACCTCGACGAGGGCATCTATGGCATCAAGGCCAAAACCACTAAGGTCAAAGGCTCCGACGTCACAGCCGAAGTCGACGACACCGTCCAGGCTAACGGCCAGATCATGAAAGTCAGCGGCAGTCTTGTCGGCAAACTCAATGCCGACCGGACCGAGATGGCCGGCACATTTACGCAGGTCGAGCCCCAGGCTCAACCAACAGCCAACGTGCTTTTCAAGCATTCAGCCGCGCAAGCAGCCATCCCTTCTCCGATTACCGGTGACTGGGCAGGCACCCTTCAGGCAGGACCTGCGCAGCTCCGGCTGGTGCTGCACATTACGGCGGCCAAGGATGGCTCCCTCACCGCAACCCTCGATAGCGTCGATCAGGGCGCCAACGGTATTCCCATCAACACTGTCACGCTGAAAGATGGCAAACTCAATCTGGATGTCGAGGCCGTTCACGGCAACTACGAAGGCACCGTTAACAAGGACGTTTCGGAAATCGCCGGCATCTGGTCCCAGGGCCAGCCGCTGGAACTCAACTTCAAGCGCGCCCAATCGCAAGCTGCCGCCCATTCCCTTAAGCTCGCAGTGCCGTCCGACATCGACGGCACTTGGCAGGGCTCCCTCAATACGCCCGGAGGAACTCTGCGCATCCTCTTCAAAATCATCAACACAGACGCCGGTCTGACCGCAACGATTCAGAGCCCCGACCAGGCTCCTGTTTGGATGCCAACCACGTCAGTCACCCGCGAGGGATCGAAGCTCACCATTGACATGAAGGCATTTGGCGCCTCCTTTGAAGGCCAGATCAACTCCGCCAAAGACACCATCGACGGCAGCTTCACGCAGGGCATGTCGATTCCCCTGGTGCTCAAAAAGAGTTGAACTCGCGCACCCAGGCCGGGCGTGAGATGCGCCTTGCACCCAGCTCATCTACTGATTCGCGGCCGCAGCACGCACGTGCAGAATCACGCGTCGATACGACGTGAGCTGGGGCGATCCATCATCCGTCACCGCCAGAATCACATGGGCCACTCCATCGCCGTTGCATGGGATCAGTGGCAACCACAACGGCCGGCAGGCCGCATCGGCACGCACCTTCACCGTGGGACTATCGGCTCCCGTCAGCGTCAACGCCGCCAGGTTCCCGTCCACCAGGCCCGCCTCGCCGTAGTGGAACCAGTGAAAGCGCAGGCTTTGCCCGTCGGGATCGCTGCTTTGTCCAGCGTCCAACGTCACCGTATCGCCCACCCGCACATCCACCTCCACCGGAGCCGTCCCACCCTGTCCGTTCACCACCGCGACCGGATTGTGATTCGCATGCGCAAAATCCGCCACCGTCCACGCCATGCGCGCCGCAAAATCGTTCTGGAAAGCCTCGCGCCAGCGCCAGATCGTCGCCTGGTCCGATGTGTGCTCTCGCCCATCAATGCCCCTCACCGTATCCCGTGAATCCACCCGCTCAAATTCGTCGCCACCCTGCGTCCAGATCGCGATGCGTCTCTCCATATGGCTGCCGGTACACATAGCGTCCACCCCATCCGCCCCAGTCCGGCCGCCGATACGCATTCAGTCCGTTGTCAATCAGCCCCAGAAACGACGGCGTATCCCCCTCCATGATGAACATGAACTTCGGATACTTGCTTGCCCAGCGGCCCCTTGCTGCGAATGTTCGCATCGAGCCATTCGTTCGTCACCGTCGTAAAGTCCGCGCCTTCGCCATTGCGGTAATACCGGTCTCCGCTGATTCCCGTCCATGTCGCCGACGCATATTCCCCGCTGGTTGGCGTCGAAGGCGAAACGATGTAGAACAACTCCGGATAAGTCCGCCGAATCACGGGCCCCGCATCGTCCTGGTCGCTGATCGAATACACCCGGAACCGCGCAATCAACTTCGCCGTTTCGTCGGCGATATGCGATGCCGAGAGGTCAAGAAGCGCCTGCGCCAGCGTGCCCGCTCCGCCCCAGATGCACATCCACAACGGTCGCGGATCGTCGCGCTCCAAGGCGCCTCAGATCGCCTGCGACCCCTCCGACGACTTGCCCGCGCCCACCGCCGCCATCCCGTAGCCAGTCTGCCCGGTAAACACGCGCGCATCCAGTTCGCTCGCCTCCGGCCATCCCTTCGCATGCAGCAGCAGGTTCGCCCGCACCTGCCCATACGCCTCGATCAACTCGATGCATCGTCTCCGCATGCGTCTTCGTCTTCTGCCAGGTCGAAGTCGTCGCAATCATCGCCTCAACGTCAAACTCGTTCGAGTACAGCAGGAATCGCACAAACGACATCTGGTCATCCGGCTCATTGCCAATGTCGCTGATGATCACAACGCGAGGCTTGCCGCTGAAACCATCCACGTGGTTCGGCGGCAGACTCTGCGCAGCAACCATGTTTGAAAACGCGACAAGCACTCCCACCCCAAGCGTCATGAACGGTCGATTCGCCATCGGGAAGACCTCTTTCCGCGCATGGACCAAGCTTCGCCAAGCCCATCCTCATCCCGCACAATAATATCCGTGCCGCGATCAAAACCTTTCCGGATTTTCCGTGTCTTTGCAAGCACCGGGCCCTTAACAAACGGGGACCTCAACAAAACTCGCACCCAATCTCCGGAGGTGATGCCCGCAATGATCCGCCTTCGTTCCCGGCTGATCCCAGCCATTTTGCTCTCCACCTGCGTCTGCACTGCTCAAAACAAGAGCGCCGCGACGCAGCAACTTCCTTCGGCTGAATCGGTCATGAACCGCGTCGCTATCAACCAGGACACCGCCGAGGCCCAGCGCGCCCACTACGTCTACGTGCAACACGCAAAGATGACCTCCCGCCGCGGCAAAACCGTGATGTGCGAAGAGATCACCGACTATCGATTCACGCCGTCAACCGACGGAACAGACGAGCAGTTGCTCAAGGTCGATGGACGCTTCCTCAAGAACAAGGAATTCATCAACTACAACAAACTCCTCCCCCGCGACGAAGACAAACCCAAAAACACCGGCAAGGATGCCGACAAAAAACAATCCGATAAAGATAAAGAGAAAGACAAAGCGAACGACAAAGATAAAAAGAAAGACAAAGACAAAGATAAGGATCCCGTCTTCGACCCCAACAGCGACGAGACCCTCGATCGCGACCTCGTCGAAAATATGCGCTGGAACCTGATTCACGACAAGTCAAAAGACGGCATTGCCCAGCACCTCTTCCCGCTCACAACTAAAGACCAGGCCAACTATTCCTTCCGCATGATCGGCCGCGAACGCCTCAACGATCGCGACGTCTACCACATCGCGTTTCGTCCGAAAGAGAAGAACGACTTCGGTTGGAGCGGCGACGCCTACATCGACACCACCGCATTTCAACCTGTCCTCGTCACCACCAGCATGGCGCGCAAGATCCCCTTCGCTGTCCGCACACTGCTCGGAACCGACGTGCCCGGCCTCGGCTTCACCATCCGCTACGCCCCCCAGCCCGATGGCGTCTGGTTCCCCGTCAACTTCTCCACCGAATTCAAAATCCACGTCCTCTACTTCTTCCACCGCCAGATCATCCTCGACGCCCAGAACCGCGATTTCGAACAAACCCACGTCACGAGCCGCATCGTAGGCGACGCAACCCCAGTCGATCCAAACCAGCCTTAACTAGGCTTCAGGTCCCTGCGCGATGTACGCAGACGCACGAAGGCCCCACTCACAAAAGCAGGGCCTTCGTCATCTACCGTTCTAACCGCGAGGAATCCTCAGCGCTTCTCCTGCGCCGTGGCCAGCTTAGCCTCGGCTTCGGCAATCACATGCAGCGCCTCGGTGTACTTCTCCTCGCTATCGCCCGCCTCGTTCCACTGCTTATGCCCCCGATCGAGTTGCTGCTCGGCGCGCGGCACGTCGATCTCCTCGGGCTTCAATGCGTCGTTCGCCAGAATCGTCACCCGATCGGGCAGCACTTCCACAAATCCCCAGCTCACGTTGTAAATCTGCTCGCCGCCTTCGGCGCCGCCATGCAGCCGGACGTCGCCCGCACCCAGTTCAGCCAGCAGTGGAGCGTGCCCGTACAGCACCTCCATGTAGCCATTCTTCGCCGGCAGTTCCACCGCGTCCGCCGTCGTGTCAAACAGAATGCGTTCCGGTGACACCAGCCGGACTCGCAGCGAATTGGATTCGTTAGCCATCAGGCTCCCTTCGGTCGCCATTACAGTGGACAGTGATCAGTGTTCAGTGAACAGTCAAAGACGTTTGCATCGGCTAGAAACTCACTGACCACTGTTCACTGTCCACTGAGAACTGTTTTTACGCCGTTGCCTTCAGCTTCTCTGCCGTCTCCAGCACTTCTTCAATCGCGCCCTTCATGTAGAAGGCCTGCTCCGGAATATCGTCGTACTTGCCTTCGATAATCTCCTTGAAGCTGCGCACCGTGTCCGCGATCTTCACATACGTTCCGGGGATGCCGGTAAATTGCTCTGCCACGTGGAATGGCTGCGACAGGAACTTCTGCACCTTGCGCGCGCGGGCCACGGTGAGCTTGTCTTCCTCTGAAAGCTCGTCGATGCCGAGAATCGCGATGATGTCTTGCAGATCTTTGTAGCGTTGCAAAATCTTCTTAACGCCCTGCGCCACGTTGTAGTGATCGTCGCCCACAATGCGCGCCGACAAAATGCGCGACGTTGACGCCAGTGGATCAACCGCCGGATAAATGCCCAGCTCCGACAGCGGACGGCTCAACACCGTGGTCGCATCCAGGTGAGCGAAGGTCGTCGCCGGAGCCGGATCGGTCAAATCATCGGCCGGCACGTAGACTGCCTGTACCGACGTTACCGAGCCCTTGCTCGTCGAAGTAATGCGTTCCTGCAACTCGCCCATTTCGGTCGCCAAGTTCGGCTGATATCCCACCGCCGAGGGCATCCGGCCCAGCAGTGTTGAAACCTCAGAGCCAGCCTGCGTGAAGCGGAAGATGTTGTCGATGAAGAGCAGCGTATCCGCCCCTTCCACGTCGCGGAAGTATTCGGCGACAGTTAGCGCGCTCAAAGCCACCCGCAGGCGCGCTCCGGGCGGCTCGGTCATCTGGCCGTACACCAGCGCGCACTTTGAATTGGCCCAGTCGCCCGGCTTGATCACGCCCGACTCGGTCATTTCGAGCCACAGATCGTTGCCCTCGCGCGTACGCTCACCCACGCCTGCAAATACCGAGTAGCCCCCGTGTTTCTGCGCCACGTTGTTAATGAGTTCCTGGATGACGACAGTCTTACCCACGCCAGCGCCGCCAAACAGGCCGATCTTGCCGCCCTTCAGGAAGGGCTGGATCAGATCGATGACCTTGATGCCGGTCTCGAACATCTCCTCGTGCGTCGACTGCTCGTCAAACAGCGGCGCAGGGCGGTGAATCGGCATGCGCTTTTTTGCACCGACGGGGCCCAGTTCGTCGACCGGCTCGCCGATAACGTTGAGAACGCGTCCCAGCGTCTCCTTGCCCACCGGCATGCTGATCGGGCCGCCAAGATCGATGGCCTTCATGCCGCGGACCATGCCTTCGGTACCTTCCATTGCAACCGTACGCACACGTCCCTCGCCCAGGTGCTGCTGGACTTCGAGAATGACGCTGATCGGCGTGGGAACGTCGAAGCCGTCGCTGGTCACACGCAGCGCCTGGTAAATCGGCGGCATCGTCGCTTCTTCAAACTGAACGTCCACCGCCGGACCGGAAATCTGAATTACCTTGCCAATGTTCTCTGCCATTTTTTGCCTTTTCAAATCAAATCTTGGGTGCCCCATTCATGCGCGGCATTTTCGCGCATGAGTGGGATCTCAACCTAAACAGCCGCCGCTCCACTCACAATCTCGATAATTTCCTTGGTGATCGCCGCCTGCCGCGCACGGTTCATCTGCAGCGTATAAGCGTCGATCATGTCCGATGCATTGTTGGTCGCCGAATCCATCGCTGTCATGCGCGCCGCGTGCTCCGCCGCAACTGACTCCGCCATCGCGTGATACAGCATCGCCGAAATGTATTGCCGCAACAGCCCATCAAAGAGTTCGTTGGGCGGCTGTTCATAGATGTAGTCGACGTTGGCCGTACCAAACTTCTTTGCCTCTTCGTCGGCCTCTTCCGTGTCCGCTTCCTCCAGCGTGATGCCGGCGCTCAACGCGGCATGCGCTGCGCGCTCCCGCTCCTCTGGAGTCGGCTCGACGGCTCCTTCGATTTGCGGTGCGCCGATCTTGAGAATCGGCAGCAGCCGCTCCACCACAAGGCGCTGCGCAATCACCGACTTGAATTCGTTGTAGACGATGTAGGCGGCGTCAATCTCCTCGTGCACGTAGCGCGAAATGATGTTCTGCGCCAATTCAAACACACGGTCCGCCTCAAGCTTCAACAGCATCCCGGGATGGTCGCCTGTGATCTCGACCTTGCCGCGGCGATCGTTGCGCACCGCCCGCTTCACGCCGTTCTCATCGGTCTCTTCGTGATACTCCGCAATCGGAAACCTCCGCCGCATCAGGTCGCGTCCCTTGCGCCCGATCGCCTCGATATCGATTTCCTTGTCCGGATTTCCATATATAAACTGGAAGGCCGTCTTGGTGATATTCGCGTTGAACGCGCCGGCGAACCCCTTGTCGCCGCTGATCACCACCAGCAGGAGGCGCTTCTCGGGCCGCGTTGCAAACAGCGGATGCAGCAGGTTGCCGGTCGCCTCGTCAAAAATATCCACGCGCCGCGTCAGCGATTCCAGCACACTGGTGATCATCTTCGCGTAAGGCCGCGCCGCCAGCGCCCGCTCCTGCGCACGGCGCAGCTTCGCCGCCGAAACCATCTTCATGGCCTTGGTGATCTGCCGCGTGTTCTTCACGCTGCGTATGCGCCGCCGTAGATCCAGTACGTTTGCCATTGGTCTTCTCAGTGAACAGTGGTCAGTGAACAGTGATCAGCGGATGGTTGAACGGCTTTCTCTGTCCACTGTGCACTGCTCACTGTCCACTCGTTTTTACGCCTTCGCCGCTTGCAGTTCCGCCACGAAGTTCGCCTTATACTCTTTCAGCGCCGCATGCAACCGATTACGCACATCATCATCCAGTTGCTTCTTCTTGGTCAGATCTTCCATCAGCGCCGTCTGTGCGCTGTCGAAGTACTTGTAGATGCCATCTTCAAATGCGCGAATATCGGGCACTTCGATGTCATCGAGATATCCCTGTGTGCCCGAGAACAGGATCACTACCTGCTGTTGCCAGGTCAGCGGATGGAACTGCGGCTGCTTCAACAACTCCGTTAGGCGCTGCCCGCGATTCAACTGCTTCAGCGTCAGAGGATCGAGATCCGAACCAAATTGCGCAAATGCCGCCAGTTCCCGATACTGCGCCAGGTCCAGCTTCAGTGTCGAACCCACCTGCTTTACCGCTTTGATGGCCGCTGAGAATCCCACGCGCGAAACCGATAGCCCCACGTTCACGGCTGGACGAATACCGGAGTTGAACAAGTCGGTCTCGAGGAAGATCTGACCGTCCGTAATTGAAATCACGTTCGTCGGAATGTAAGCCGAAACGTCACCCGCCTGCGTTTCAATCACCGGCAGCGCCGTCAATGACCCGCCGCCACGCGCATCGCTCAGCTTTGAAGAGCGCTCCAACAAACGCGAGTGAAGATAAAATACATCGCCCGGATACGCTTCGCGGCCCGGCGGACGGCGCAGCAGCAGCGAAATCTCGCGGTACGCCATCGCGTGCTTCGACAAATCGTCGTACATCACCAGCGCATGCTTGCCATTGTCGCGGAAATACTCCCCGATCGCCGTCGCCGCATAGGGCGCAAGATATAGCATCGGCGCCGGCTCCGAGGCCGAGGCGGCCACAATCACCGTATGCCCCATCGCTCCAGCTTCGGTCAGCGTCTGCACAACCTGCGCAATCGAAGATCGCTTCTGGCCGATCGCGCAGTAAATGCAGATCAGGTCGTTCTTCGCGTTGTTGATGATCGTATCCAGCAGCACCGCCGTTTTGCCCGTCTGGCGGTCGCCAATGATCAGCTCACGCTGGCCGCGACCGATCGGGATCATGGCGTCGATTGCCTTCAGACCTGTTGCCATCGGCTCGCGCACCGGCTGGCGATCGATGATGCCCGGCGCCAGGCGTTCCACCGGATTGGTTTGCGTGGAAGCGATCGGCCCCTTGTCGTCAATCGGAACACCGAGCGCATTTACAACGCGGCCGATCATGCCGTCGCCCACCGGCACGCTCAGAATCTTGCCCGTGCGCTTGACCTCGTCGCCTTCGCGAAGCTCCGTGTAGTCGCCCAGGACTACGGCGCCTACCTGGTCCTCTTCAAGTGAAAGCGCCAGTCCGGCAATGCCGTGCGGGAAGGCAAGCAATTCGCCCGCCATCACCTTGTCGAGTCCATAGATGCGCGCAATGCCGTCGCCCAGGGAGGTGATGGTGCCCACCTCGTCCACCTGCACCTTCGAATCGTAGTTCGCGATCTGCTCGCGAAGTATCTGCGTAATCTCGTCTGCCTTGATTTGAGCCATTTCGTTCCTTAGGGATCAGGGTTCAGTGTTCAGGGTTTAGTTCTTCCAGGTGCCGACCTGCAACCGCTGTGTTCCGTGACCACCCAACTCCTTTTTCCAATCCTTACTTGTTTCGCACTTCCGAAAGTTTCAATTGGGGCCAGTTTTTTCTGTTCCCTGATCTCTGAACCCTGACCACTATTGCGGCCTTCAGCCCGCAATCAACGCTTCCTTCAATCGCTCCAGCCGCCCGCGCACCGATCCGTCGTAAACCGTCGATCCGATGCGCACCACCGTGCCGCCGATGATCGACGCATCCAGCTTGAACGTCGGTTCAACGCGAGCCCCGGCCAGTTTGCCAACTCCCGCCACCAGTTCCGCGCGCTCCTGCGGGTTTAGCTCGCGCGCTGTCACAATCTCCGCCTGCCGTATGCCGAGCCGCTCCTGCATCTCCGCACGCCACGCCGTCGCCACTTCATGTACATCGCGAATGCGATCGTTGTGGATCAGCACTGCCAGCAGGTTGCGCGTCTCTTTCTGCATTCCCATCCGCGCATTCATCTTGTCGAGGATCGCGATCTTCTGCGTCGCCGGAATCGCCGGATTCAGAAAAACCTCGCGCAGATCGGCGCTCCCATCCCAGGCGCCCAGAAAGTCGTTGAACTGCCGGTCCAGCCCCACACCGTCCAGCCTGGACGACGACACCACGTCGGCAAACGCGCGTGCATATCGTGACGCAAATGCAGCGGCCATCAGTTTTTCCCTCCGCCCTGCATTCCATCGCGGCCGGTCTCATTCACAAACTCCGCAATCAGGGCACGGTCGGCCTCCGGGGTCAGCACCAGCTTCTTTACCGCCTGATCGATGGCAAGGTCTGCCGCAAAGTGCCGCAACGAGCGCTTGGCCTGTGCCGCCGCTACACTGATCTCCTGCTCCGCCGAGGCCACAATGCGCGCGCTCTCCTCTTCCAGAGCGGCCCTGCCCCGCTGTTCATCCAACGCGATCTGCTGCTCCACTTCCGTGCGGAACTTCGCAATCTCCTGGTCCAGACTCGCCAGCTTCGCCTCCACGGCGCTCAAACGCGTGTTGGCGTCCTCCGTTGTCTTCCGCGCGGTTTCCAGGTCTCCCCGAATCTTCTCCGACCGCGCCCGCAGAAGCTTCGGCAAAAACCGCCCCAGCGGAATCCCGATTCCCAGCACCACAATCAGTACATTGAAGGCTTCAAACAGGCGCGCGGCTGTCTCCACTTCCACGTGCATCATCCGGGCAAGAAACTGCACCACGGCCGAGTGCCGGTAAAGATCGTTTTCTCTTTCCTCAGCCTTGGCTGACCGTGATCGGACAGGATTCTGCGCCTCTTGCTGCGACGTCTGGACCTCAGGCTGCGCCGGAACCTCTGAAACCTGCGCAGCAAAAGTGCGAACAGGCATGAGAGCGGGCGCGAAAGCGATCATCCCCAGAAGCACGAGCCCATAAGTCCCAACCAATAAACGTGAATTCGTCAAAACTTTTCTCAACGGGAACTCCCGGCCAGCGGAAGCACCGCTCGGATTACCTGACTTGCCAGCTCCCCCGCTGACACCTGGATCGCCTGCCTCGCGTTTTCCGCTTCTGCACTGATCTCGTCACGTTCATGGCTGACTTTGGCCCCGGCAGCCTTCCGCGCCGCGTCCAGCGCCGCTTCCCGCTCGGCATGGCGCTGCTTGTCTCTCGTCTCGCGCATCTTGAAGATCTCCGAGCGCGCCTGACGCAACTTTTCGGCATATTCGGCCGCCCGGGCTTCCGCCCGGCTGATCGCCTGGTGTGCATTCTCGATGGCGCCCTCGGTGCGGGCGCGGCGCTCTGCAAGTGCCCGGCTCAATGGGCCTTGCACCAGAAATTGATAAGCCAGAACCAAAACCACAAAGAGCAGGATTGTGGGTGTGGCGCCCAGTAGCAGCGTCCCGATTTGTTGAAAGATCTCTTCCATGCTTGTATTCGGTTAACTCAGGCAGACAGGGTTTTTCCGTCGCGGGTTTTCGCCTTTTCCGATGAGGTCTCGCAACCGTTTGTCACTAAGTTGGCGCGACCCACCTTGGAGCGACAACCTTCCAGAATTCTAGTTACGCAACACCATTGGGAGAAAGCCTTGGAACACCTTTTTGTATCAGGGGCAAACCCCTAAGTCAACGCTGCGGAGCGCGATGCGGGAGGGTCATGTGACTGCTGTCACGAATAGGGAATCTGGACCAAAAAAGAACTTGCTTTCCGCTATAACAGGCCTAAACTAAACATACCACCTAGACCCGCTTCAGGGTCCAGCGGGCAACCGGTTTCGGGAAGTCCTTCCACTCCCGGAATCGGTCGGCCCGCCTTTCATTTTTCAGGGCACTCCTCGCCCCTTCCCTATCAATTTTCCCTCCGGCAGCCGCATCCCGGGCCCATCTTCCCCGTCTACCCTCCTGAAAGACATCCCGTGCGCTCGAAGCTCGCCCGGGAACCGTCGAGAACTCCGTCCGTCGCACAGCTCTACGCGGTCGGTTTCCCGGCAAAGAATCGGAGGATTCTCAACCAATGCAAAGCAGGCTTATCTCCCTCACTCTCGGCGGCATACTCGCCCTCGGCACCACCGGCGCAGCCCTCGCCCAGGACACCCCTCCCCCACCCCCCGACCAGAACCAGGCCGGCCCTCCCCCCGAAGGCCGCGGCGGCGGCCGTGGCATGCGCATGGACCCCAACCGCCAGCTTGAGCGCCTCACCCGCGAACTCAGCCTGACCTCAGACCAGCAGGAAAAAATCAAGCCCCTGCTCCTCGAACGCCAGCAGAAAATGCAGGCTCTCATGCAGGATCAGTCGCTTTCGCAGGAAGACCGCCGCGCCCAGATGCGCACCATCATGGAAGGCACCAACAACAGCATCAAGGCTAACTTGACCGACGATCAGAAGCAGAAATTCGAAGCTATGCAACAGCAACGAATGCGGCGCGGCGGCCCTGGCGGACCACCTCCCCCTGATGGCACAGCGCCCCAACCGCAGTTCTAAGTTCGCCAACCCAGGAAATGAACAGGTTTCCCTCCCTCAGAAACACCCAGGCCGCAGACTTCCGTCTGCGGCCTGCGCTCCTTTTACCACCTACTTCGTCGACTTGTCGATAAACGCCGCCAGATCGTCCTTCAACTTGTGCAGCGCTTCCACGTTCAGGTAGATCATGTGTCCGGAAGGGTAATACCCGAACTGCACGTTCCCGCGCAATTCCGGCTCCAGGTTCATGTGATCCAGGTCAAACTCCGTTCCGAAAAACGGCGTCGCCAGGTCGAAATACCCGTTCGCCGAAAAAACCCTCAGGTGTGGATTCTTCCGCATCGCCGCGCCCAGATCGCCTGCAACATAGGGCTGCACCTGCACTCCCCCGGGTCCCCCTGGGCCGCCACCGCCGCCCGGCGGCCTGTGATGGAAGTCCCACTGACCACCCGTCAGCGCATACGCCGTGGGACGATAGTTATCCGTGCTCTCATACTTCAGCTCGCGCTCCAGGTAATCGTGAATCGCCGCCACAAATGCTCCCGAAATCCCGCTATCTGAAGCGTCGTAGCTCGGGTTCTCGCCCGCCGCATCGAGATCCTCGCCTTCGAACCGCATGTCATACCGGCCCAGTGTCTTTCTGTCGTTGCGCAGTTCTTCCTTCCGGAATCGCGTCGGCGAAACACGCAGATTCGCTTCCTTGATGTAGTCCACACTCAGCCCGGTCAACCGGCTCATCTCCTTCGCCACCGTATCCAGTCGATCGGGCGGCAACCGGTCGCCCTGGAACAGGGCATCCGCATACGCGCCTGACGCGAACTCCCGCGCCTGCTGCACCCACGTTGCGATATCCGGCGTCTTGTCCTTCACTTTGTCGAAATACCACGCCGCGGCCGCATAACTCGGCAGGTTGATGATGTACTGCGTGTCGTACCCCGGCGAGCGAACTCCATAGTTCAAAATCGACGAAATCAGCACAATTCCGTTCAACTGAATTCCGTCCTCCGCCAACAGGTCCGACAACCCCGCCGACCGCGTCGTTCCATACGACTCGCCGATCAGAAACTTCGGCGAATTCCACCGCTCGTTCACTGAGATATACCGGCTGATGAAGCGGTCAAAAGCCCGCAGATCCTGGTCCACGCCAAAAAAGTCCTTGGCCGTCCCCTTCCCCACGGCGCGCGAATAGCCCGTCAGCGGAGCATCGATAAACACCATGTCTGTCTTATCCAGCAGCGAGTACTGGTTCGGGACCAGCTTGAACGGGGGGCCCGCCGTGGCCTTGGGACTATCCGTCTCGATCCGCACCGGCGAGAACGAACCCATATGCAACCACAAGGTTGCCGATCCAGGTCCGCCGTTATACAGAAAACTCACCGGCCTCGTGGCGGGATCCGCGCCATCCAGCGTATACGCCACGTAGAACATGCTGCCGTACGGCTTGTCCTCTTCATCACGGATCAGCAGCGTGCCCGCCGTCGCCGTGTACTTCAGCGATTTGCCGCCGAGATTCAGTTCATGATGCGTCACCGAACTCTTCTCCGGCGGAATCGGTGTTTCCTTTTCCTTTTCCTTGGCGCCGTCCTTTGGCTCCTCGCCGCCCGGTCGTCCCTGTTGCCGCGTTTGCGGCTGGTCGGCAGGACGCTCTTGAGCGTGGAGTTTGGATTGGAACGGCATTAAACACGAGAGACACAGCGAGGCTGCGGCAGCAACCCCGCTCCAGGCGAAGCGACGCACGGATATCATCAGCGGAAATTCCTCCAGAAAGGTTTGAACAGCCATCCCGCACTCCTTGGGGAAGAGGAATGCAGCATCAATACGCGGATTTTAAAGCGACGTGCGACAAGGCCGGGAAGACGCAATCATTTTTGCGCACTCTCCTTTCAACATGACGAATTCTTCAGATTCTGCGGTGCAACCACCTTTCCCGCCCGCGATTCTCAATCAGGGAATGGAGTTCCGGTCTCCTTGGTTCGAGCAGGGGATCAACGCCCGCATGCCCGCGCACCCGGCGCACGAAAGCTGTGGAGAAAGCTCTGGAAAGATATGCGCCCTCGCCGCTTTGATACAAGAGCCGTCGTAATTCGTCGCCTTCTTGCCTCTCTCGCTTTGATCTCGCTCGCATTTTCGGCTTGCGGTGGCAGTTCCAAAGTCTCGGGTGCGCCAACGCCAACCCCGCCCCCGCCACCGCCACCGCCACCTCAAATGCCTACCAGCCATCATGTTGTGATGGTGATGGAAGAGAACCAGAGCTTCTCCACCGTCGCCGGCAACAGCACCGCGTGGCCCCACCTCAACACGATGCTCAAGCAAGGCGGCCTGGCCACAAGCTACTATGCCGACGCGCATCCTTCCATTCCCAACTACTTCATGCTCACCACCGGCCAGACGCTTACCACCAACGACAGTTCCACAACTGTCTGGACCGTCGATAACATCGCACGCCGCATGATCGCTTCAAAGGTCACCTTCAAGGTGTATGCCGAGGGCATTACGCAGGGTTATCTGGGCGGAAACACCGGCCTCTACGTCATCCGCCACAACCCTTTCGCCATGCTTTCCGATGTGGCCAACAACGCGCAGGTCGCCAACCAGGTGATCCAGCCCTTCTCTCAGTTCCTCACCGATGCCGCGAACAAGACCCTGCCCGACTTTTCCTTTATCGTTCCCGATCTCAATGACGACGCACACAATGGCACGCCCCTGGCCGCCGATGCCTGGCTGCAGTCGAACGTCATCAGTCCGCTCACAGCCAACCCCGCGTTCCAAACCGGCGGCGACGGCCTCCTCATCGTCGACTTCGACGAAGCCGCAACCAGCGACACAATTCATGGCGGCGGCCACGTCGTCGCTGCGTTCTGGGGACCGATCGCAAAAGCCGGTTTTACGCAGACATCCACCACCGTCTACCAGCACGAAAGCATGCTGCGCACAGTGATGGAAGTCCTCAGCCTCCCCAACCCGCCGGCCGCAGCATCGACCGCACCCGACATGTCAGAGTTCTTCATCCTGAAATAGAGAGACAGTGAATGAGTGAATCAGTGAAAAAGTAAAAGTGCGTAAGAGCGCTTTTCACCGGTTCACATCTTCACTTTTTTCCCTCACCTGCTCAACAACCCCTGCGCCCGCAGCCACGTCTCCAGCAACCCGGGCCATTGATCCATTGACGGATCGCCTTTGCCCAACCCGCTGCCATGCGGCCCATGCGGAAAGATATGCGCTTCCGCGGGAACGCCGGCCTTGATCAACGCCTCATAAAACCGCAATCCCTGCTCCACCGGAACCGTCTGATCGTCTGCCGTGTGGTACCAGAACGTCGGCGGCGTTTTCGCCGTAACGAAAAGGTCCGGCGAATACGCTTTCCGCAACGCCTCGCACTGATCCATCACGTTGAACAGCTTGCAATAGCTCAAGTGCGACGTATCGCTCGAGATCGCGCCAATCCATGGATATCCCAGCACCAGGAAATCCGGCCGGCTTGACTCCCGCTCAATCGGATCGATCGCGTTCGGATTCCCCTCCACCGGCTGCGTCGCCGCCAGGGCCGCCAAATGCCCGCCCGCCGAGAACCCGATCATCACAATCCGATTGGGATTGATGTGATAGTCGCTGGCCCGCGCCCGCACCGTCTGCACCGCCCGCCGTGCGTCCAGCAGCGGGACCGGCAGCAGATATCCGTTGGAACTCAGCCGATAGCTCAGAATGAAGGCTCTGAAACCCCGCGACGTAAACCAGTCAGCCACCTGCCGGCCTTCCAGATTCCCCGCTAAATGGGCGTAAGCTCCCCCCGGCAACACCACCACGGCCGATCCGTTTTCATGTCCAGGTTGCGGATCGAAGATGGTCAGCGTCGGCGTATCTTCGCATGCCGTGCCCTTCGCTCGCGGCGCCTCCCCCGGCCACAGGCGGATCGTCTGAATGCCAAGAAACTCGTTGTTCTCGCCCGCCGCCGCGCACGGCTCCTTTTGTGCGTGCGCCGCCGCGCATCCCACCAGAACGGCCAAACCTATCGCAAGCAGGCGCTTCATATCCCAACCCCACCCATTTCGTCAGGATTATACAAACTCGCTGTTCCTGTCGTCGGTACACCGCCCGGCATCCCCGCAATCGGATTGATCGATTGCGAATCTCCCGGATCGTCCCTCCCGCGGAATTACCCAGACAAGCTTCAAATGGCAGTACCGTGTCTTAAGGGCAGCATTACCGATGCACCAACGGCATCGCTCCAGCTCGATAGAGAAGGTGGCACACTGATCCAATGTCGGCATGCACGCAATGCGACGGGCTCATGGAGAGCCTCTCCTTCGAAAAGCCTCGTGAATACCTCGAACTCGCTCGCCGGCTCCTCAACGCTGTCCATGACGGCAAACTGAGTGTCATCGAGTGCACCTGCCCGCTGCAAGACCTCTTCGGCGCCGAGTGGCCCGCCAACCAGGTTGAACATGACTTCGAATGCAGCGCATGCGGCCGAACCTTCCAGCTCTTCGCCGACACCTACCTCGGCCACGCCGGCTGGGGCGTCACAGGCCCCCAAACCAAAGACCCGGCCCTGGCGCCCATCGCCACAGCGTAGTCTTCAGTGAAAACTGAAATCATTCACTCGTTCACTTCTTCACTCGTCACATCCACACCGCTTTATGCCCCGGGCAAGGATCGCCCGCCAACTCAGTCAAGATTTCCGCCAGCTCAAATCCATAGCGAGCGAAATAATACGCCGCGCCGTGCACCCGTTCCTGCAGCACCCCGCCGGGATTCAGCGCCCGCTCGATTGCCTCCGCATGGCGTCGAAGCGACCCCTCGCGCTGCATTTCAAAATTCGCCGCAATGCGCCGCAGTCGATTCATCTGGTAGCGCATCTTGCGCGCCGACGTTTCCGCCGACCCGCCCAGACCCGCGTCCATGGCCTTCATATACTCGATCAGCGAACTGAGTTCCACATCCAGCGCCGTACCCGCCACCGCCAGCTTCCGCTTGCCTTCTACCGGCATCGCACGCGCCGCCAGCAGCTGCGCCAATGAGTCCGCAGACTCCTTGAAGACCCGCTCCAGTCCCAATTCGTGCTTGCGCAGAAGTTCTCCGATTGCAGCCTCGATCAGCGTTGCTGAAAGCCTCGGCTCCGCCGCCGTTGTCCGTCCCAGGATGCGTTCATACAACACCGCCGACTGCGCAAAATACGCAATCTCCGCCGGTCCACCCACAATGAGCGATGTCCCCAGCAGAAAATCCTGAAACACCGGCCGCAGCAACGCCGCCGGTGAAATGCGCTCCGGCTCCGCAGACAGCACGCCCAGCAAATCCGCCGTCGTAAACTTGTCGCGGCCTGCCTGCCACATTCCGCGTGGCTCCGCAGCACTCGGCGCAGTTCGCTTGAGCGCCATCCGCGCCCCGCTGCGCTCGTCGATCAGGAACAGCAAGCTCGACTGCGGCGTCACCGCGACCTGCGCGTGATATCCCGCCGCCTCAAGCGCCTTGTTTCTCTCCAGCAGCGCCGTATGAAGCTCGTCCGCGCGCTCAATCGCCGCCTGCAGCACCGGCGCGCCCAGCCGGTGCACCTCGCGTCCGGCGGCGTCCACCACCAGCAGCCCCTGCGCTGCAAACGCCTTTCGATAGAACTCTCCGAATGCCTCGCCGAATGTCCGCCCCGGCCTGTATGCGGCCGCCAGCGCATCCATCGCCTCTGAGGCGCCCAGCAGTTCCCATGCCTGCTCCAGCAGCGGCTCGATCGACTCATCCAGAACCACGCCGCCCACCCGCACCGGGTTCGCCGGCGCCTTTGCATACACCAGCTTCTTCAGCTCTTTGCGGGAAGGAAACACAAGGTGGTTAATCTCGGCAAAATCGTGATCTTCCGTTGCCAGCCAAAACACAGCCACATGAGGATTGCCGCCCGCCGTTGCCTGCCGCGCTCGCGCGATCGCGGTGGCAGCTTTGAAAGGCGTGTAAAGCGGGCCGCCCAGCAGTCCCACCTGTTGCCCCGTCAGAATCGTTCCGGCTCCGGCTCTGAGCGCTTCGAGTGCCGAAGCCACTTCAGCCGAAGCATTCTGTCCGGCCAGCACCGCAACCATTTCATCCCAGTGCCCCGGCAGCGGACATCGCTCCTGCCATCCCGTCTCGCGCGGCAGTGAAGGGTAGAAACGCCGCACACCCGCATCCCCGGCGCAAAAATCCAGGAAAAGCCGGCTCAGTCCAGGAGCCACGTCGATGGGATAACAGTCTGAACTCGGCAACACGTACCTTCCGATGGCTTTCCGTTGGCTGAATCCCGGCGGGCAATCCGGGCAAAAATTCGCTGCCGTTGGCTTGGGCAGAAACCGGCTGTCTTAAGGATGCCACGCCACCCTCATTCGATGCACATCTGCAGTCTGCTCCGCGCATGCCTGTCTTCTTTGTTCCCAGGGCATTGCTTAAAACGTAATTGCCGAGCGGCCCACAAACCGCCCAAATAGCTAACCCATCTCTCCGGGAATGTCATTCCGACCGGACCCTTAACGTAGCTAAAGGGTAGTGGAGGAACCTGCCCTGAAAATTCAAATACCAGCACGAACCGCGGGTGCCCCATCCATGACGCAGTTCCTTCGCGGCATGGGTGGGAAACCACGAACCTCAATCTTCATTCTCTCTGGGCGCTGTTCCACTCCATGAATGACTTCAGTTGCTCTTCGAACCTGCAGTTGCGCTTCGAAACTCAGTTGCTCTTCGAACCTGCAGTGCTCTTCGAAGCTGCAGTTGCTCCTCGAACCTGCAGTGCTCTTCGAAGCTGCAGTTGCTCCTCGAACCTGCAGTTGCTCTTCGGTCGATCCAGATCGCGGGAACAAAGTTCCCGTAGGGAACGCACGAAAATAGCCCAGGGGTCGAGCGCAGCGGAACCCTGGGATCGCAAACAAAATGTTTCCAGTCCCGGAGGGCCGTCCGATCCAGCCGCATTTTCGTGATCTTTCGTGAGTCCAAACGAAACATGAAAAACTACGGTTGCTATCCAGCGCCACTCCCTCGAAACATCCCTATCGCCCACCACACGCTCGGAGTTGGGCCCGGCGCTTTCGGAGGCGTCTGGACTGCCCTTCTAACCGGAAGGGATCCGAAATTGGGTAATGTCCGGGTTGCCCACCATCCGCTTATGACTCCAAAACGGATCGCGTTCCGCGTCGAAACCAACTCAGCGGATTCCACCAGTGGACATTTACCTGCTCTACATGCCACCACCCGCTAAAGTGGGCTGAATAGCTCTTTCCTCGGATATCAAGGATGGAGACTTCACAAGTGTAGGGACTCTGAGTGGCTTCCGGAAGCGGACCGGGCCTGCTAGATTGCAGGTCATACTTCAATGTAAGCGTGGCGGACTGCACCAGCGAACGATCCGATCCTGCACGAGCTACGAGGTCCCAGAACATCTTCGAGTACCGGCGCGGCAATTCAGAAATCGGATCGCGGAGTAGAGCGGCTGGTTGGCCCTTCTCTGTCATGAAGTCGATGGTGAGAGTATCTAGCTCGGTTTCCCGTGCAAGCCTCAGAATGTGCCCCATCGAGTAATCATCGACAGAGTAGTTCATCAGGCTGGTGAAGGAATCGCCGACATTGTGCGCGACGCCCTTTAGGACTTTGAATCGCGGCATGTGATCAATGTGATCCTATCAGTCGTTGAAAAGAATTAAGAGCGTGTCACCGTCTGCCCGTCAATTACCAATTAGGCAACGGCTCTCGGCAGGTGGTCCCGTCAACCGATACCCACTGCATTCAAGTTCGGATCTGTGCGCCCCCTTCACCCCGCCTTATGCGACGTGCGGCTCTCCCGCAGCAACCCGAGCATGGGCTGCACCCCCAAAGTGAGACAGCTAGAATTTTGACGGCCTGTCAAGACCCCTGGCCCGAACTTTTTCTCATCCTCTTCCCTATCAGCTATTTACAATCCACCCCGCTTTGCAGGTAATTAACCCTTCATCGTCTATCCTCGCCATAGAACAAAAAACGGATCAGCTCTCGAACCAACTGAAGGGATTCTTTGCAGGTTCTTCCGATTTCGTTCTCGACCCTCCCCAACTGGTCCGCAAGACATTTGGAGAGAGGAATCTACAGCTAAGTCCAATCGGCTGAGATTTCTCCCGCCAATAACCTCCGTAGACCATTGAAATCGGATAACTTCCCTCCAAAGTGGGGGAGGGGGGAGGGGGGGTAAACCGCAACCATTGGGTTGCGCATCCCATTCGTCGGTTTCTTCGCGCCTTGGTTCCTCGTTCCCTGTCTTATACACTCTTGTTCCCTGCTGCTGCCGCATATACTGCTCTTGTCCGCACAAGGAGACTCAGGTCGCATGCCCAGGAAAACCAAGCCAGCAAAGCCAGCCAAGCTCAAAAAAGCTAAATCCCCCAAAACGAAAGACGGCAAAAAGCCCGCTGTCGCAGACTCCACCGAGTCGGAAACCCTCATCAGTTCAAAGGTCGTATACCAAGGTCCGCTCTTTCGCGTCCTCCATGACAAGCTGCTCGAGCCGGGCGGCAAACCTAGCGAGCGCGACGTCATCCGCCACAACGGCAGCGTCGTCATCCTCGCCATCGACAAATCGAAGAGCAAAAGAGATCCCTACATCGTCATGGAGCACCAGTATCGCCACGCCGCACAGCAATATCTCTGGGAGCTGCCCGCCGGAAAGCTCGAACCCAACGAAGATCCCCTCGCAGGCGCCCAGCGCGAACTCGAAGAAGAAACCGGCTACCGTGCCAAAAAGTGGAAGCCTTTGGTCGAGTACTACGGCAGTCCCGGCTTTCTCGGCGAATCCATGAAAGTGTTTCTGGCCGAAGGACTGGTCGCCGGCGACGCCCACCCTGAAGACGACGAGGATATCGAATTTCGCCTCGTCAAGCTCTCTGAAGTTGTTGAAATGATCGAAAAAGGGGCGATCAAAGACGGAAAAACTCTCTGCAGTGTTCTGCTCTACGCGCGACGACTGGCGAAGAAGCGCAAAAAATAAAGTTCACCCGTCGTTTTATTCAACCATTTCAACAGCTTTCCCGCAGGCCGGCGCGCAAAATCGCCCGGCCTGTCTCATTTTGTGAGTCTGTTCGGCCAATCTCAATAAACCTTTGTTGACCAATACGCGTCATAACCGACAGGTGGGCGATTCCCCAATTCCTTCGCTCATCAACCCTATCCAGCGGCAAGAAAGGCAAATCCCTGTGGCTCAGTACAAAGGCAAGGTCAAGTGGTTCAACAACGCCAAGGGCTACGGATTCATCGGACGTGATGACGGGCCGGATGTTTTCGTTCACTACTCGGCAATCCAATTGGATGGTTACAAGACTCTGAAAGAGGGCGATGACGTCGAGTTCGACATCGTTCAGGGGCAAAAAGGCCCTCAGGCGGATGCAGTTAACCGGTTGAGAGATTCAGCAGCCTCAGCCACCCACAACGCAGCCTGAGTGGAGCGAAGGCTCCAATTGGTCCCCTCCGCCGTCTGATAGGCGGCAGAGGAAGATATCGCTCCGATATCCGGGCTCTGATCCATCAGCTTTGCAATCCGGACGCGGGTTGTCTGCACATTCGCCTTTTTCCTTTTTTCACCACCGTCCGGCTCTGTTTCAACTCCGATTGCCGCCAGGGTTTTGGTGCATGGTCACCGGGATCGATGGCGCCCAGGGATCGTGTATGCCGCGCGCGATCCGTGCCCTGTCGAGCCTCGACCTACTGAAAATCCTCCAAATTCTGAAGACCAGCCGGCCCATTCTAGCGGGCACACGCGTTCCGATCCCGCAAGACGGCCGCACCGCTGCTGGACACCCCTGCGGCTCCCGATGGACACTTGAACGAAGTTGGCTGACCCGGCAGTTCGAACCTTCTCTGCTCCTCGAAGCCTTCTCGCTCTTCTCGGAGACCCTCCCATGGACAACGTCACCATGGCCCGCCTGTTCAACGAGACGGCCGATCTGATGGAAATCAGCGGCGCCGACAGCTTTCGCGTCCGCAGCTACCGCCGCGCCGCCGAAGCCGCGGAACAGACCACCGTGGACCTGGTCGCCGTCTCCTCTGATACCGCCCAGCTCCTCGCCATCCCCGGCATCGGCAAAAGCATGGCCACCAACATCCAGGCCATCGTCTCCACCGGCTCCATGCCCGTCCGCGACGAATTGCTTTCGAAATATGGCGCCAGCCTCCTCGAGTTACTCAAACTCCCCAGCATGGGACCCAAGACCGTGGCTCTTCTTTGGGATGCGGGCCGCATCGGCAGCATCGATCAGCTCGCCGACGCCATCGACGCTGGACGCCTCAAGGGCCTGCCCCGCATGGGCGAAAAGCAAATCGAAAAGATCCGCAAAGGCATCGAGGACTATCGCCGCTCCGCCGGCCGTTTCCGCATCGACGAGGTCGAGGACGCCGCCGAACGCCTTACCGCCTACCTGCTGGCTTTCAACGGTATTGAGCGTGTAACTCCCGCCGGGTCCTTGCGCCGCGGCCGCGAAACCACCGGCGATCTCGACCTGCTCGTCACCGGCCCTGCCTGTGCCCCGCAGCACACCGAAGCCGCCGTCCATTACGTCGCCGCCTATCCCGGCATTCACGACGTCATCGCCAAGGGCGAAAACAAGGTCAGCTTCCACATCGCCACCGGACTCCAGGTTGACGTTCGCCTGCTGCCCTCCGAAAGCTACGGCGCTGCCCTCCAGTACTTCACCGGCTCCAAGGCCCACAACGTCTCCCTCCGCCAGCGTGCGTTGAAAATGGGCTACACACTCAGCGAGTGGGCGCTCGCCCGCCTCGACGACGAATCCACCGTCGCCGCTGCCACCGAGGAAGAGATTTACGCCGCGCTTCAGATGGACTGGATGCCTCCCGAGATGCGGGAGAATCTAGGCGAGATCGAGGCCGCCGCAAAACACACCCTGCCCCGTCTCATCGAAGGCAAAGACATTCGCGGCGACGTGCACATGCACACGACGGCCAGCGACGGCCACAACTCTATCGCCGAGATGGCCGAAGCCGCGATCGAACGCAGTCTCGAGTACATCGCCATCACAGACCACTCCAAAAACCTGGCCATGATCAATGGGCTCGACGAGAAGCGCGCCCTCGAACACATCGCCCACATCCGAGAAGTCGACAAGCAGATGGAGGGCCGCATCCGTGTCTTCACGGGAATCGAAGTCGACATCCTGGCCGACGGCGCTCTCGACCTCGACGACGAAGTCCTCGCCCAGATGGACGTCGTCATCGCCAGCGTTCACACCCGCCTTGAACAGTCGCGCGACGAAATGACTGCCCGCATCCTCCGCGCCGTCGAGAATCCCAACACCCGCATCCTCGGCCATCCTACCGGTCGCCAGATTCTCCGCCGCGAGCCATACCAGCTCGATACCGGCGCCATCCTTCGCCGCTGCGCCGAACTCGGCGTCGCCGTCGAACACAACGCCGCCCCCGAACGCCTCGACCTCAGCGACCGTGACCTGCGCCTTGCCAAAGAGACCGGCTGCAAGATCGTCATCAACACCGACGCCCACATGACCCGCGTCGTCGGCGAATGGAAGTATGGAATCCGCCAGCTCCGTCGTGCCTGGCTCACACCCGGAGACGTCCTCAACACCTTGCCTGCCGCCGAGTTTCTGGCGGCACTGCGCCCACGTGCCTGATCTCTGTACGCCGCACCATCAAAGCGGTGTCATTCCTGATCCCTGCACTCCGCACCATCAAATTGGCGATGTCATTCCAAACGAACGGGGCCCCGAACGTTCCAGGGGCCCCAGAGAGCGAAAGCCCTTTGGGGTAGGTTCGGGGGTGGTGAGCGAAGAATCCGCTTCTAGCCCTGCCAATTTCGGCTAAAGATTTCAGATTCACCGCGCTGGATTGTTCTGCCTGGGAAGGGCTAAGATGAGGGCGCTATGAGTTTGCTGCAGCAAGATTCGAAGGATCAGGCACCGGGCGAGGCCTACACGCGCGGCACCAGCCATGTGGTTGTCGCCACGGTCGTTGCTACCGTGCTCGTCTCGATTGCCATTGCCGTCTACATCTTTATGGGCGAGAAGCCGCCCGCGTCAACCGGGGCAATCATCGACGTCTGGGCGCATCCCATGCACACTGAAACCTCGGGTTGGGACGCCAACGGCGCAGCTATCCCTAAGGAAGAAATCGACCAGGTCCTGCTCTTTACGCGCGTGCGCCTGCACAATCAGAGCAAGGGGCCGATTTTTCTGCATCAAATTGTCGCCAACGCCTCGCTGGCTGACGGCATCCACTCTAGTTACGCCGCCACGCCCACTGACTACGAACGAATCTTCAAGGCGTACCCGCAGCTCGCGCAGTGGGAAGCGACTCCCATCTCGCCCGATCTGACGCTTCAGCCGGGCGAAACGAAGGAAGGCACCTTTGTCTGCTCATTCCGCTTGCCCAGGGCGGACTGGGACGCACGCAAGACCCTGAATTACTCGTTCAACTTCGAGTACCTGCCGGCTCTGACCCTCACTCCCAATGGCACGATCACTGAACGCTAGGCGGAGCTGGCGCATTCTTCGGCGTCGACAAATAACCTGAAACCGTGCTCTTCGATCCGATCGAGTTCACCACGATTTCGTAGAGTGCGGGGTCTTTCCCGCTGTAGAACTGCAGCGGCTCGTCCACGTTCCGGTCCTTCTTTTCATAGCTCCGGTCGTCCGCAAGGACAACCAGGGTAAACCTGCTCTTCTTCGGATCGGCTTTCTTCAGTTCCAGGCTCACGGTTCCCACCGGCTTTTTCTGCCCCTTGGTCAACGTGAACTCGTAGTAGTTCCGATCGCCTTTGTGCTTCAACAATTCGAGTTCAGAGCCATTGCGCGCGATCAGGCTGGAGTGGTTGTCCAGGTCGCCCTTCATCGAAGTGAGTTGCGAGATCGTGGTCGCCAAATCTCCCTGTGTCTTTGTCAGATCGGTTTTCACACCCCCGACGTCGGTCTTCACGCTTGAAACGTCGCTCTGCACCGCGTTCACCTGCTGCGCTGTTTGTTTCTGGGCGTTTTCGAGCTTACGGTTATCCGCCGCCTCGCGGGCCATGATCTCCTGCGCACGCTCATCGAGCTGCTTCTGGGTCATTCCCACGCTTTTGCCCAACTCGTCGGTCGCCACGTGCAACCGCGCATTGGTTTCGCGCAATTCCGCATCGAGCTTGGCACTCTGTTGGTTAGCCTCAGACAGAGCCGTCTCCTGCCGGGTGATGCGATTACTCAGCGAATAACTCCATGCCAGCCCACCCAGTGCGGCCAATACGGCCACCGCAAGCGCACCCAGCAATGCACCGCTATGCGCGGGCGCGGTCTCAACAACCGTGGTTCTGTCGTCGCTCATCTTTTTCCTTCTCCTCCGGAGCGGTTCTCCTGGAATCCGCTCACAATACCTCGATTCCATCCCCATAGTTCCAGGACTGGAATCGCCGAACGGTGAAACCATCATGCAAACGCTCAAGTCTTCCCACACCCGCATTTAGAAGCACGGTCAGCAAGTTGCCGGGAGACTAAAAAGACTATAGAAGAATCCAGCCGGTAATGGGGAAATAGCTGTGCCTCGCCGGCCTGCCGGCAAGCCGTGCGTCTATCGTTCACACCCACCTTGGTCATCGCCGAAATTCACAATATTCCGTGCAGTAAGTGCGCGCAGGGCACAAATCCTGCCTTCTGCAGCGTCCTGCGCGAGGCCACGTTGCCGGTATTGCACCGTGCGCATGGCACATTCCCGCCTTCGCGGCAGATGCGCTTCAGCTCCTGCACCAGGTAGGTCCCGAACCCTCGCCCCCGGAACGCTTCCCCCACCTCCATCCAGATATCGCCGTACGGCCGGTTGTAGTGGTACAAAATGCCGCCCGTACCCGCCACTTCGCCTCCCACCTCGAGCAGCATCCAGTCGCCATCCGGCTCCCGCTTCCGTAGAACAGCGCCCGCCACCCTGTAAGCCGTCGTCAGCTTGTCTTCGAAGATGATCTTTTCGCTCGCCACGTCATGCGCCCACGTGTGCAGCATCGCCGTCAGCATCACATCATTGGTCTGCGTCTCGATCGCGTCTGCCTGGCTCGCCGCCCTCAGCGCCTCAAACGCTTCAAAAAACCGTGAACGTTGTTTGTCCACTACGTAGAACTCAAAAAGCGTCCGCGTGCCCGCCCACGGGCCGCCCACCGCGATCGAGCCGTATCCCGCCGCATCGCCGTCCGATTCAATCAGGTAAGGCAGCGTCCAACCATCCCGCCCGTGCAGCGAATCATGGATAATCTGGCAGTTCATCTCCCGCCGATATTGCTCGCGCAGGGGCAGAATCTCCCTCACTTCGACCGGCTTCACCGCAAATTCCATCGTCTTCAAACCAGCGCCATCATAACGCGATGCGGCACGCAACAGGGCCTTGTCCGTGACAACCGTGGAATCCCTCATTTATAAAGAGCAGTACCGCACTTTTTGCCGGGCCCGGTTTAGAGCCCGCACGAATACTTGAAATCGACCGCATCCAACCACCCAGAGAGGGGAGTTTCAAAGGCTATGTCCACTGCTGTCGCTGGTAAGGGTCTTGAAGGAATTGTTGCCGCCAACTCCGGCATTTGTTTTATCGACGGCGAAGCAGGCGTGCTGGCTTATCGCGGCATCGACATCCATGAACTAGCCGAACGCTCCTGCTTTGAAGAGACTACCTATCTGCTCTGGAACGGCCGCCTGCCAAGCGAACTCGAACTCCGCGAATTCTCGTCGCAACTGGCCCTCGCCCGCTCTCTCGACCAGCGCATCATCGACATGCTTCGCACCTTCCCCACCTCGGCCACGCCGATGGAAGTGCTGCGAACTACCGTGTCGGCCCTCAGCTTCTACGACGCCGACGAAAAGGACAATTCGCACGACGCCAACGTACGCAAGGCCTATAACCTCACCGCCCAGATCGCGATGATCGTCGCCATCTACGACAGGATTCGCAAGGGACTCGAAGTCGTTCCTCCCGACCGTTCCCTCTCGCACGCCGGCAACTTCCTCTGGATGCTCAACGGCGTCAAGCCTTCCGAAACCGCGACCCGTACCCTCGATATCGCACTCATTCTGCATGCTGACCACGAACTGAACGCCTCTACCTTCGCCGCCCGCGTCATCGCCGCGACCCTTTCTGATATCCACTCGGCTGTTACGGGAGCGATCGGCGCGTTGAAGGGCCCACTGCACGGCGGAGCCAACGAAGCGGTGATTCGCCTGCTCTACGCCATCGACAAAGCAGGCGCCGATCCGGTCGATTACGTAAAGAACATGCTCGCCGCGCGGCAGAAGATCTCCGGCTTTGGCCACCGCGTTTACAAGACCGAAGACCCGCGCGCCACCCATCTGCGCCGCATGAGTGAGCAACTCGGCAAAGACTCCGGGTACCCGAAGTGGTTTGAAATGTCGCGCGCCATTGAGCTCTACATCAATAAAGACAAGAAGCTCAACGCCAATGTTGACTTCTACTCCGCTTCGACCTACGCCACGCTCGGCATCGACATCGATTTGTACACGCCTATCTTTGCCGTAAGCCGCGTCGCCGGCTGGGCCGCGCACGTGATCGAACAGCTCGACGACAACCGCCTCATCCGTCCCCGCGCCGAGTACATCGGGCCTGTCTACCCGTCACCATACGTCGCCGTTGCCGACCGCCCGTAAAATCGAGATCGCTTGCAGTCCATCTTCGCGTGTCATCCTGAGCAACCGAAGCGAAGGGAGCCGAAGGATCTGCGGTTGCCCTTCGTATGTGGCCTTCCCTCTGGTTTGGCCAAAACTCTGCGCCTCTTCGCATCCACGTGTCATCTAACGCCCATGTTGAGCTTGAGAATTGCCGTCGAGCGTCGCGTCCTCGTTTCTTCCCGCAAATTCGAAGACATCCTTGCTTCGATCGATGCCGCCATCGGGCATCCCGATATGCAAGCATTCTGGAGGGAGATCGCCGCAACCTCCACATATAACGAAATGGAAGCAGTCGTCCAGCGCGCCATCGGCCCATCCGGTTTTATGGAGTTCACGCGCTTCGATCACGGCCAGTTCCTCAAAAAGACACAGAACCTGACCGCGCCGGCCGCGACACCTCGGATCGTCCGTATTGTGCTGGGCAATCCTCTGATCATGATGGCCATGGCGAAGCATGTCCACGATGCAGGATCCTACGCGCCCGTCACACTTCTCGTCGACGAGCGCGACGACGCAGTCCGCCTCTCCTACGACACCATGTCCAGCTATCTCGGTAGCTATGGCGAACCTGTGGCACTCCGCGTCGCGCAGGAACTCGACGCCAAGGTCGAAGCGCTGGTGATGGCAGCCGCCGGATAGATTCACGTTCTTTAGACAGGAAGCCGGCACCGCTTATTTCTTGGCCGTCTGCGCCGATTCGCCGGCTGGGGGCGGGCTTGACCCGGCGCCATATTGGTCTGGCTTCCAGTCGCGCATCCCCGCGTGCACATAATGCGTCCAGTGACGCAGCATGTCGTACTCATTCACGGGCCGATCGTCCTGCAATGGCGGAGTGTCGGGAGATCGGCTGATCAGCGTCTGCGTGGTCAGGTCGGTCCGCAGCATGCGTTCGAATTGCTGAGTCGGCGTCGCTGCTGGGCCCCATTCCATCATGTCGGTAACGGCTGCAGCCGGCATGCGCTTCACCAACTCGTCCGCGCTGCGCTCGGCGATGGGTTGCATGCTGGCCAGAAAATGCCAGCCGTTTTCCGCCACCGGCCTGAAGACCCGCACATACGTAAACGACTGCTGCAGTGCCCGGGCCACCGACGACTGCACAGCCTTGTCGCCAGAGGGCAGCCATTGCGCCAGGATCCCGCCTGGCTGCAGCCGCTCCTTCGCCACCGCGTAAAACTCCTTTGAGTACAAGAGGCTCGATCCGGCCGCCCGCACTGGAGGTGGAGGATCAATGATGATCGCGTCAAATTTCTCGGGCGTTCGCTCCATGAAGCGGCGCCCATCGTCAATCACCACGTGCGAGAGCGGCGATGCAAGCAGCGCTTTGCCGTCGGGATGATAGAAGGTAAAAAGCCGCGGCACGCTCGGTATCAGTTCCACGGCGGTCACAGGAATGCCCCACGACATCGCGGATTTATACGTCGTGCCCATGCCAAAGCAGATCACCAGTGCATTCCGCGGGGGTTGGGGCAGGGACGCGAGCGTCAGGTGTGCCATCATCTTCGTGATCGGCGTCAGCTGCGTGATCCCGATGCCGTTGGTGAGCAGTCGCTTATTCATCCCGGTCCCAGTCGCGATTACGGTGGCCGTGCTGTCGCGGAGCACCTCGCGATTCGGAAAGAGAGTCTCGAAATCTTTGGTGGCGAAGAATAGCGCCAGCGCGGCAACGACACTCGCATACGCCGCAACGCGGGTTCCCGTGCTCCTGCTCCTGCGCGGCTGCTGACTGCGCGCCGGAAGAAACGCCATGGCCATCCATGGCGCCGAAAGCAAAAGCATCGACCCGCGCTCGCCTAGAAGGGGCAGCAGAACAAATCCCGAAAGCAGCGGACCGAGGATGCAGCCCAACACGTTGACGGCGTAAGCGCGACCTGCGCGATCAGGATCCCCTGCCGCCCAGCGATCCACCAGCATCGGCGTCAGATAGCCAATCCATCCCGCAAATGGCGCTACCCCCAGCAGCACCCGCAGCGGCGTGTTCACCGGAAAGCGCGGATCGGAAGTCAGCAGCGACAACAACCCCAGAAACGCCAGCACAACCCACGAGAGATACGGATCGAATTCTCCGGCACGATTGAAACGTCGATAGACGAACGATCCGGCAAAAGTGGCCGACAAATACGAAATCAAAATGAACGCAAACGAGTAGACAACCGGACCCGCATACGGAGTGAACAGCCTGATCCAGATAACTTCCATGCCCATGGTTGCCAGCCCGGTCAGGAACAGCAGGACCAGCACGCCTTTGGGCTGTGCACTTACAGTCCGGCGCTCTTCCGTCGCAGGTGCCACCACAGCCGACGATTCGGCGGACACCGTCGCGCGCCCACCGAGAGTCAACGCAAATGCAGACACGGCGATAATCACATTGCAGACCGTGCCCACGCGCACGGTGCCGTGAAATCCATACAGCTCGATCAGAAATAGAGGAGCCAGCGCACCAGCCACCGCGCCCATCACATTTGCCAGGTAGAGAAAACTGAATGACCGCTTCGATTCAGCGCGCCGACGGCTGCGTATGGCCGCCATGGCTAGCGGAAACGTAGCACCCATGCACGTACACCACGGCAGAAGAATAACTGCCACCAGGATTCCGGAGGCCAGATAGTAGGACCCCGACGAGTAAGCATTCTCCGCCGTCATCGACTCCAGCAGCCGATGGCCCCATGCCAACTCCACGGGCACCGCCAGCGAAGACAATCCAATCAGCAATTCTGTAAGGCCGTAAAGCCGAAGCGAACGGAACCCCGGCCGCTGGCCGTAGCGGCGAACCAGACCCCCTGCGCCCCATGAACCCAGTCCCAGGCCCGCCATGAACATCGAGAGCACAATGGAGGTCATGGCAGTCGTTACTCCGAACTCCGCCATGGTCAGCCGCAGCCAAACCAGTTCATAGAGGATGCTGCAAAAGCCGGACAGGAAGAAGAACGCGAAAAACCATCCCATCGCACGCTCCTTTTTTCAAAGGATCTTCTAAGCGAAAGACTGAGACTACCGGGACATGGGGAAAACGCAACTCTGGCCCAGAAGGATAGAGCCTGATTGAGTCGTTAAAAGTTGGCTGAGCAACAAACAAATCTGTGGGGCTGATTTGGGATTGGCTGGGAACCAGCCGGGACGCTCACCCTTTGCGCGCCTTCCATGTGAGATACATCCCCCACGCGGCCAGCGTCGATGCATCGCGAATCGTGCCATCGAAAATCATCTGCTCGAAGTCTTCCAGCGAACGAGTATGGATGGTCAGGTCGTGCTCCTCGTCATCAGGATCACGCTCCTGCATCGTCAGGCCTGTCGCCAGGAAAACATGCTGCTTCTGCTTAGAAAACCCGTAAGCGATCCAGAGGGATCCGAGATAGATCATTTCAGCAGCAAGGAGGCCAGTCTCTTCCTTGAGCTCACCTCGCGCCAAGGCTTCGGGATCATCGATCTCCATCTCCCAACCACCCTGCGGCAGTTCCAGCGCACGCTGCTGAATGGTGTAGCGAAACTGCTCGACGAGCCACACCCTGCCGTCCTCGATGGGCAGGATGATGGCGCAGTCGTCCTTGTCGACCACACTGTAGATGCCTTCCTTGCCGTTGGAACGCAGGATGCGATCTTCGCGCAACCGTAGCCACTGGTTGCGATAGACCTCGCGACTCTCTAATGTGACGATCGATTTGTTCGGCTCACCTTCGGGCGCTTCCAAGATGCCTCCTCGCGTTCGGCATGTCGCCGGGAGAATCTTCAGCCCGCGTGCGATACTTCCGCAACCGGCCCACGAGCGATGCAGGCCCACTGACGGTAAGGCGCACCAGGTTGCCCTCGTAAGCACGGGTGTGAATCACCATTCCGCCCTCGATGGCTGCCAGTGCTGCGCCGTCGCTCTGCGGAACGCGCAACTCCGTCTCGATCACCGGGTCGGAGAACAGGGCCTTATCAATCGCGGCGAGCAGCGCGTCGATGCCTTCACCGGTCTGCGCGGAGACCAGCACTTCTGCCTCGTGCCTCTGATGGCGCGGCTGTTCGCGCGCGGCCATGCCTTCACGCTCATGGAGATCAAGGAGATCGATCTTGTTGAGCACTTCGATGCGCGGCTTCGAGAGCGCTTCGAGTTCGCCGAGCACCTTTTCCACCTGCGCCTTCTGCTCCTCGCCATAGGTTGAAGCAGCATCGCGCACGTGGAGCAGAATCTCGGCCTGCTCTACTTCTTCGAGCGTCGCCCGAAAGCTGGTGACCAGCGTGTGCGGCAGGTTCCGGATAAAACCCACCGTGTCGCTCAGCAAAATGCGCCGGCGGCTGGGCAACTCAATCCCACGCAGCTTGGGATCGAGTGTGGCGAACATGCGCGCCGATTGCAGCACCTGTGCGCCCGTCATCCGATTAAACAGCGTGCTCTTGCCCGCGTTGGTGTAGCCGACCAGCGCAACCGTAGGCACCGGCACGGCCTCGCGGCGCTGACGCTGCTGGCGGCGAACACGCTTCACTGCGTCGAGATCGAGCTTGACCTGGTCGATGCGTCGCTGAATCTTGCGGCGATCGGTTTCAAGCTGCGTTTCACCGGGTCCGCGCGTGCCGATGCCGCCGCCGAGCTGCGACATGGCTTTACCGCGGCCGGTCAGTCGCGGCAGCATGTATTCGAGCTGGGCCAGTTCCACTTGCAACTGGCCTTCACGCGTGCGGGCGTGGCGCGCGAAGATGTCGAGAATAAGCTGGGTGCGATCCAGCACGCGGCATGGAAGCGCAGCCTCAAGGTTGCGCAACTGCGTCGGGCTCAGGTCGTGATCGAATAGCACCAGGTCGGCATTTGTCGATGCCGCCACTCCAGCAATCTCTTCGACCTTGCCTGCGCCGATCAGCGTTGCTGCATCGGGCCGGGCGCGACGCTGCATCAGTTCCGCAGCAACTTCGCCGCCGGCACTGCGCACCAGCTCGCGAAACTCCGCAAGCGATTCATCGGCGTCAAGCCCAGGTCCCGCCGCGGCCGGCACCGAAGGGTTCTCCGCATCAGCCGGATCTTCGCCGCTGGGGCGCGAAGCCGCGCGACGCGCTCCTTCGAGGCCAGCGCGCGCCACACGCGGCCGTGTCGAGAAATCCACGCCAACCAGAACCGCGCGTTCGGGCCTGTCGCTCCAACGGCCCGTACGAGTCGTCGAGGCAACGCGGCCCTGATGCCGTCCCATGGCACCGCCGTCAACTACCAATTGAGGGCGCTCCCTCTCTTATCGCTGTTCCGCGGTGCTCGCTGGAGGCGCTGGCGCCGGCACAGCGGCCGGTCCCATCCCTGCCAGCGCAGGGCGATGCTCCGTATGCATCACGCTCCTGTTGCTCACCACGGTCGAAATGGCGTGTTTGAAGATCAGCTGCTCCTGGCTGTTGTTCTCCAGCAGAACCGAGTACTTGTCAAAGGAGCGGATCTTTCCCGTCAGCTTGACGCCGCTGACCAGATAAATCGTGATGGGGGTCTTGTCTTTGCGAACTGTATTCAGGAAGGTGTCCTGAATGTTCTGTGCCGGCTTGTTCTCCATATGCCGATCTCCTGCTTCTTTTCTAGGATGGTTGGATGCCAACGTGCTGCGTCCGTGTGATGAGACAAATCAGCGGGGACGGCGCTGGAAGCCCCGGAGCCGTCAAACCCCGCAATGTGACAACAATATAGCGGTTCCCGAACCTTTTCAACTCTTCCGGTCCGAATTTACTTTGCCGCAACCGGAACAGAACGCCATCGCGGGACGGTCAACTCCGGGTGGCTGCTACCATGTTTCCGTGCCAAATGTCCCGGATTCAGCCGCAATCCAAGTGCCGATGCTGGACCTCAAGCGCCAGTACGAGCCGCTGCAGCAGGAATTGCTCCGGGCGCTTCAGCATGTCCTAGAGACGCAGCAATTCATTCTAGGCGAGCAGGTTGCATCTTTTGAAAAGGCAGCCGCCGGGCATTTAGGCGTAAAGCACGCCATCGGCTGCTCTTCCGGAACCGACGCCCTTTGGCTGGCGATGGCTGCCGCCGGGATCGGCAAGGGCGACGCAGTCATCACGACACCTTTCAGCTTCTTCGCCTCAGTCAGCGCCATTCTGCGGGCGGGTGCGCGGCCGCTGCTGGCCGATATCGATCCGGTCACCTTCAACCTCGACCCCTCAGCCGCCGAATCCGTGCTGAAGGCCGAGCAGCCGGTTCCGATCCGCGCTGTGCTGCCGGTGCATCTCTACGGCCAGTGCGCGGACTGGGATGGGTTTTCGCGCCTGAGCCGGAAATACGGTCTGAAGCTGGTCGAGGACGCTGCGCAAGCATGGGGCGCGAAGTGGAAGGGTGCGAAGGCAGGCGGGCTGGGCGATGCCGCCGCATTCAGCTTTTATCCCACAAAGAACCTCAGCGCGGCGGGCGATGCGGGGATGGTGACGACCAACTCCGACGACGTGGATGAGCTCGCGCGTGCGCTTCGACAGCACGGCATGCGCCGGCGCTACTACCACGACGAACTTGGCTGGAATACGCGGCTGGATGGCTTCCAGGGCGCAGTGCTGCAAGTGAAGCTCAAGCACATCGCCGGATGGAACGAAGCACGCCGAACAATCGCAAAGCGCTATCGAGCGCTGTTCCACGAAAAGGGTCTGGCTGAATCCGGAACCCAGCCCCGCCACGGCATCATTTTGCCCCACGAAGTCCCCGGCGCCCACCACGTCTGGCATCAGTTCGTGATTCGCACGGCGCGGCGCGATGAGCTGCGCGAGTTTCTGGCTTCGCGCAAAATCGGCTCGGAGATTTACTATCCCGTGCCCCTGCACCTGCAGGTAGCGCTCCAAGACCTCGGCTATCACGAAGGCGATTTCCCTGAGTCGGAGCGCGCCGCGCGCGAAGTCCTGGCGCTGCCAATCTTCCCCGAGCTCCGCGAAGACGAACAGCAAAGCGTAGTCGACGCCGTCTCAGCCTTCCTCAGTTAACCCCTGAGAGCGACAGTCCCCATGTCCCTCTGTCCCTATGTCCCTCGTCCCACTGTCCTTATGCCCCTCTGTCCCTATGTCCCTATGTCCCCATGTCCCTCTGTCCCTATGTCCCTCGTCCCACTGTCCTTATGCCCCTCTGTCCCTATGTCCCTATGTCCCCATGTCTCTCTGTCCCTATGTCCCTCGTCCCTATGTCCCTATGTCCTTATGTCCCTATGTCCCTCTGTCCCCATGTCCCTCTGTCCCTATGTCCCTTTGTCCCTATGTCCCTCTGTCCCCATGTCCCTTTGTCCCTATGTCCCTCTGTCCCCATGTCCCTCTGTCCCTATGTCCCACTGTCTCTCCATGAGATCCCGTACCGTAGAATCGACACAGCATGAAGTGCCCCTACTGCGGATATCTGCAAGATCGCGTGGTGGATTCGCGCGAAAGCAAGGAAGCGGATTCGATCCGGCGTCGCCGCGAGTGCGAGAAGTGCATTCGCCGCTTCACCACCTACGAACGCATCGACGAGATTCCTTACATGGTCGTCAAGAAGGACGGTCGCCGCGAGCGCTTCGACCGCCAGAAGGTGCTGAGCGGACTGCTGCGCGCCTGCGAGAAGCGGCCCGTCTCCTCGACCCAGCTTGAAACCGTGGTCGACGCCACCGAAAGCTACCTCATGGATGCGCCTGAGCGCGAACGCACCACCAGCGAAATCGGCGAGCTGATCATGCAGCACCTCAAAGGCCTCGACACCGTCGCCTACATCCGGTTCGCTTCGGTGTATCGGGACTTCAAGGACGTGCGCGAGTTCAAGGAAGAACTCGAAGACCTGCTCGAAAGCCATCGGACGGGCAAGGGGAAGAAATAGATGCTACGCATCTCCGAGTTGAATTGGCCACGGATTCTCTTCACTCGGAATGCAGGGATTGTTCTTGGGATTGCGGCTGCCCTTTCAATGAGTGCTGTAGTTATCATCCATTCTGATTTTAATCTCGATGCGTTTGGTCCTCTCGAACGAGAAACTCTGTCATTTATTGGTGCAGCAAGCGCTTTCGGATTCATTTTGCTGCTTGTATGCATGGGCTTTTTCTGGCTGAAATGCGATGCCTCTCGGAGGGCAACGAAAACAGTATGGTTTCTCATTCTTTTGATCGGACTTCCTTACGGAAGTGCGGCGCTCTATTACGCCGTGGTTTATCTTCCAGCCTTGAGAAAGGGTCTCCCGACCGAGGGTTCTTACGAAATCGATATTCAGTCAACGGAAGCGGACGAAAACCGGAATCGCCTCGGGCCCTTCAGGCGATTGCTTTTGGTTGTATGGGCAGTCGTGGTTCTACCTGTCTTTCTAGTCCTCAGTTTACCGAGAATTTCGACACCTTTTGCAGAGATAGCGACCGCTGCTTTCTTTGTTTGCTCAGCCATCGTAATCATCGAGGCAGTCTTTCATTCGATACTTTCTGTGTATCGTTCCGGGATGACCCGTTCCACGAGAACAGATAAACCCGATTCATCTCGTTTTAAGGACCACGACTGAACAATCACACTCGTCTCGGAGTTGGAGTTGAAACAAATCATGTCTGAATCCAAAACACACAAAGTTACGTTGATCCCCGGCGACGGCATCGGGCCGGAAGTCACGCATGCTGTCGTCCGCATTCTTGAGGCCACCGGCATCAAGTGGGAGTGGGAGCGCTTCGCTGCTGGAGCCGAGGCGTTTGAGATTTTCGGCGAGTACATTCCGGCCGACCTCAGCGACTCCATTTCGCGCAACAAGGTGGCACTCAAGGGACCGGTGACGACGCCGATCGGCGGCGGGTTCAAGAGCATCAACGTCACGCTGCGCAAGCAGTTCGACCTGTTCGCCAATTTCCGGCCCATCAAGAATCTGCCGGGGCTTGAGTCGAAGTGGCCCGGCGTTGACCTGATCATCGTGCGCGAAAACACCGAGGGCGAATATGTCGGCCTTGAACACGAAGTCGTTCCCGGCGTGGTCGAGAGCATCAAGGTGATTACCGAGAAAGGCTCGACGCGCATTGCCAAATTCGCATTCGAATACGCGCGCAAGCACGGCCGCAAGAAGATCCACTCCATCCACAAAGCCAACATCATGAAGATGTCGGATGGTCTTTTTCTCCGCTGCGCGCGCAAGGTATCCGAGGGATTTCCGGAGATCTTTTACGGCGAGCACATCATCGACAACACCTGCATGCAGCTGGTGATGAATCCCTATCAGTACGACACGCTGCTGCTCGAAAACCTCTACGGCGATATCGTCAGCGACCTCTGCGCCGCATTCGTCGGCGGCCTCGGCCTTGTCCCCGGCGCAAACCTCGGCCATGAGTGCGCGATCTTCGAAGCGGTGCACGGATCGGCGCCCGACATTGCCGGCAAAGACCTCGCCAATCCCACGGCGCTGCTGCAATCGGCGGTGCTGATGCTGCACCATCTGAACGAAGAAGCAACGGCCAACAAGGTGCAGAAGGCGCTTGAAACCGTTTACGGCGAGAAGAAAAGCCTCACCCGTGATGTAGGCGGCCACTGCGGCACCACGCAGTTTGCCGACGCTGTGCTTTCGGCGATGGAGTCGGCGTAAGCGAAGAGCCAAGGCTGCCGGGTTTCTCCCTTCGGCAAGGAAACTCGGGATAGCCGACCGCACTTTAAAAAGAATTTCTCCCTTTTCGAGCCAGATCGTGATTGCAGACGACTTAGCCTCGCAAGGGGGTCGCGTAAGTCATTGATAGTAAATAACTTATTGTCTAAAGTCGTCATAAATATAGAGTTAGATCGATTCACAACGTTCTGCACCATTTTCGGAGCAGCTTTGTTCCATGATGCTTCCAACACAGAAGGGCTGCCTTTTACCGGGGCCGAATAAACTTAGCCTCTCGTTTATGCGCCTGGAACCAGTGTAGGGAATCTGGAGAAATAATCTGCAAATTTCCGAGAGACTTTATTCGCAATGGAATGAAGGAAATGCGCGCAATTCTGCAATGGACAGGGATTGACATCGGAGTAAGGTGAACATCTCGCCAAGACGGCTACCTTGCCTCTTTCAGTTCTTCTGGCGACAAAAACCAGTTCATCGGCGGGCTGGTCAGGAATCCACATCACGAGCTAGTGACGCGGGTCGAACGGGGTGAAGTGCGGGATCGCGGAGAAAACGAAGCAGACCAGCGCCATCCACGCTTACGGGCGAAGGCTTACTGCGAGCGAAATCCAGGCGAAGATCGACAGCAAAGAGCCCTCCCGATATTGACTTCGAAGGCACGGGGAGGACATCGGATGGCATTCTGGTTAACTGCGGGCGGAGAGCTATCAACTTGATTTGGCAATAGTTTGTAATCAGGCTGGCATATTGACCGGACCAATTGCGCGAAGTGTTGCAGAATTGCCACACTTCGATTTTCTATTTAGCGTCTAATCTTACAGTTACGAACTCCTATACGCTTGTAGGTGCAAAAAGTTAGTTAGTCGATCCGGAGTTATTGATTGGGACTTATAGCGCACCTGGAACAGACGATTGCGGCGCCCCTTGAATTCACAGGGGTAGGCCTGCACTCCGGTGCCCCTGTGACCATGCGGCTGCTGCCTGCGCCGGCTGGTTCCGGCATCGTCTTCCGGCGAACCGACCTCGACAACTTTGAGATTCCCGCGACGGGCCGCAACGTGGCGAAGGTGAGCTACGCGACAAGCCTGATGCGGCAGGGCGTGCTGATTTCAACTACCGAGCATCTTTTGAGCGCGCTGATCGGCATGGGCGTTGACAACGTGATTGTGGAGATCGACAACCTGGAGTTGCCGATCCTGGACGGAAGCGCGCTGCCGTATGTCGAAGCGATTCGCGAGGGGGGTATCAAGACCCAGCGCAGAAAGCGCGAGTCAATCAAAGTTCTCAAGGCCGTCGAGGTGCGCGAGGGCGACAAATTTATCGGCATCTATCCCGGTTCGGGGTATCGCATTCAGTATCGAATTGACTTCCCTGCCCCGATCGGGCGGCAGGAGACGAGCATCGACCTGGCAGCGGAGACCTACGGCACTTTCATTGCTCCGGCACGGACATTCGGCTATAAGTCCGATGAAAAGAAGTTGCGCGACATGGGATTGATTCGCGGAGCAAGTTCTGAGAACGCAATCGTGCTTGGACCGAAGGGGCCGGAGAACGGGCCGCTGCGCTTCAGCGATGAGTATGTGCGGCACAAGGTGCTTGACTTGATCGGCGACCTGGCTCTCGCGGGACGGCGGATCGAGGGACTCGTGGTGGCGGAGCGCGCAGGACACGCGATGCATACCGCGCTGGTCGCTCGATTGATGAAGGACCGCTCAGCGTGGGAGATGGCGCACGTGCCGGCCGAGGTCGCAGAGCCTCAAGATGAATCCCTCGGCGTCGCCGCAATGCGGCGACCGGCGCTAATCGGCGCGTAGGGCACGCTTGAATTGGGAGTCGATGGCAGCCGAGTGGCTGCCTTTTCTATTCCCTGCCATCAAGCGAAAAGTATGCACATGGGGGTGGGACAATCGACAATCTTGCCTTCGTTGGCGAGTTTGCCGGTGGAAGTGTCGCGCGTAAAGACAGCTAGATTACTTGAGTTTTGATCGGCGACCAGCATCCAGTGCTCGGTGGGATCGAGGGTGAAGTTACGCGGGGTTTTGCCGCCGGTGGAGGTGCGTTCCATGGGCGTGAGGGCCCCGTTGGCGGGGTCGCACTTGAAACTGTAGAGGAAATCGGTTCCGCGATTGGCGAAGTAGACGAAGCGACCGTCCTTTGTAATCACCGTGTCGCAGCCGGTGTTTCCCTGAGGCGCATCTTTCGGATCGGGAAGCGGGGCATTGGGCGGAAGCAGATGCACGGTGCTGATGCGGGTGAAGTTGCCGGTGGCCTTGTTCCACTTCAAGACATCGACCGAGGAAGCCATTTCGTTCATGCAGTAGGCAATGTGTCCATTGGGATGGAAGTGCAGCGTGCGCGGACCCGCGCCGGGCACGGAGTGATAGGCGCCCGCGTTCTTGAGCACGGCGGTTTCGGGGCTGAACGTGTAGATATGGATCATGTCGCCGCCGAGATCGTTGACGTAGGCGAATCGGTTGTCAGGCGAGAAGGAGGCGAAGTGCGCGTGCGCAGCCTCCTGCCGATCCGGGTTGGGGCCGTGCACGGTGTAGTGCTCGCTCCATACCAGGGAGCTGAGTTTGCCGTCGGTAACTTTGAAGCTGGCCGCACTGCCGCCGCCGTAGTCGGCTGCGACGAGAACACGGCCGGTGTGGTCGATGGCGCAGTGGCATGTACCTTTGCTGGCCGAGTTCTGCGCGGAAAGCTGTTCAAGCTTTCCTGCGGCGACGCGGAAGCTGGCGAGTTCGCCGGTGGGCTTGCCATTGAAGCTATCGAGTTCGCATGCGGCGAAGATGTATTTGCGATCAGGCGAGAAGCAGATCCAGTCGACGGTAGAGATTTCAACACCGGCGCCGGCAGCTTGCAGTTCTCCGGTGCCGCCATTCCAATCGAAATAGCGAATGCCTTCGGCAGTTCCGGAGGCAACGAATACGCGCTGCATGCGCGAGGCAGAGAAACCTCTCGTTGCGGCAGCGGCGAGAGTGGCGGCGGGGGCGGACATCAGGAAATCACGACGAGAATGAATTCGCATGGCACCAGTGATTTTCGCCGATGGAGCCGCAGTTGCGCCAATGGCGGGTGATCGCGCGGTGCACGCGCCTGTAAGTTGTGATGCGCATGCACCGCGGAAGGACATCTGACAGAGACGTCAATTCAGCGGTCGATTCTGAAAATCACGTTCACCGTGGTTTCCACTTCGACAGGCTCGTTGTTGAGCAGATAGGGGCGATAGCGCCACGTCTTCACGGCATCGATTGCGGCCTGCTGCAGCATGGGAGGTCCGCTGACGACCTGGAGATTCTGAATTGTGCCTGCCTTCGAGATCGTAGCCTGCAAGACAACGGTGCCCTGCATGCCAACGGTCTTGGCGATGATGGGATACTGCGGAACGTTTTTGTATATGAGGAAGCCTTCGACAAATTTCGAAGAGAGGCGCACGGCTGCTGGAGATGGAGGCCGAACAACGGGGCCAGGACGGCCATTTCCAAAAGGATTGCCGTTGCCGTCGGGAAACCCGGAACCGTTATCCATGGCAACGTTGGGGCCTGTGTAGACACGGTCTCCGCGGTCTACATACCGGATGCCGATCGGGATTCTTGTCGGCATCACCAGTTGACGTCCCATCATTTCTGAAGCATGGGACGCCACAGTGGGACGGACATGCACGGGCTGCGGTGTTTCAGGTTGCGGCGCTGAGGGCGCTACCAGCAGCGGAGGGATGAAGTGGCTGGGCAGTGCATCAGGGTAGATCAGCGGAACGAGCACCAGCGCAACGAGAATGGATCCGTTGAGGGTAAGGGCAGCGAACATCCAGCGGCGGCTGCGGGTTTTGATTCTTCCGGTGGATTCAAATGTCGAGTCTTCAAACATGGCATGCCTCCCAGGTGAATTCAGCCGCGCCGGTGGGAGGCAGAGAGCTTTCAAGCCGCGAGCGGGCTGCCCGCTCTGCGCGCCTGGTTACGGCGGCGCGGGAGCAGGAGTTCTGGCAACTCCGTTCATCCCTATCGGAACCACTGTGCTGATGTAGACACCGCGGTTCGAAAGAATGTTCCTGAATTGCGGAAGGAAGGTCGAGGCCGGGCATTCGGGCAGTTGCCTCTACTCGGTTATTGCGGTGATGCGCTAAACTCCAGACGGTTCCCCGCTGACAAAAAACAGGAGCTTCTATGAAACTGCTTCGCTTGTTGTTGCTTGGATTCGCCGCAATCGGAATGTCGTGCGCAGGAGGGCAGGAAACGCCGCAGCCCTCGGGCGCTGCGGCTGTCAACAAAACTCCGGATCCGGCAGCGACGCTCGCCTACATTCACGATGCATGGACGACGCTGACGCGGTCGATGACCGACTGCCACTCGCTGGTGGACATCAAGGTAACGGCGAATCCGATTCTCTACATGCCGGCAGAGGTGCCTGCGCCGCCTGAGGTTTCAGCGCTGAGCGAGAAGTGCAACGTGAAAGTAGTGTCGTTGCCGATGCGCATTGAGAAGCTCGGCGATGTGCGGCCGGAGGAGTTGCCGGCGGCAGGTTTGCTGTATTTGCCGTACCCGTACGTGGTGCCAGGTGGACGCTTCAACGAGATGTATGGGTGGGACAGCTATTTCATCATGCTGGGGCTGGAGGCCGATCATCACGAGGCGCTGGCCAAGGACATGGTGGACAACTTTCTCTTTGAGATCGAGCACTACGGCGCAGTGCTGAATGCGAACCGCACCTACTACCTGACGCGATCGCAGCCGCCGTTTCTGACCTCGATGATTCGTGGGGTGTATGAGAATCCAGCGAGCTTTGCCGCAACACCGGCGGGGCGTGCCGAAGCGCGCGCATGGCTGGAGCATGCGTACACTCTGGCGGAAAAGGACCACTCGACGTGGTTGCGGCCGGAACATAAGGCGGGCGTGACGGGGCTGGCGCGCTATTTCGATTACGGCACGGGGCCGGTGCCGGAGATGGCGGACGACAGCACTTACTACCCCGATGTAATCCGCTGGCTTGAGGCGCATCAAAAGGCAGTATTCGGCGAAGAGGCGGGAGCGCCTTACCTGGTGAAGGGCACAGAACATCCGAACGAAGCAGAGGCGGCGCGGCTCAAGGTGACAAGCTGCGATGTGAAGGCGAGCGTGGTATGCATGCGCGCGTATGCCGATGGATACAGGCTGAGCAAGGATTTCTATCTTGGCGATCGTGCCATGCGCGAATCGGGATTCGACCCGAGCTTTCGCTTCGGGCCGTTCGATGGATCGACACATCACTACGCGCCGGTGTGCCTGAACAGCCTGCTGTATCGCTACGAACGTGACCTTGAACATATCGCTCTGCTGCTGGGAAAGGGAACGGAAGCGGCGCGCTGGGGCAAGCGGGCGCAGGCGCGGAACGTCGCCATTCATCGCTATCTGTGGAAGCCGCAGCAGGGCGTGTTTGCGGATTACGACTTTGAAAAACACAAGTCATCCGATTATGCGTATATCTCGTCGCTCTATCCGCTGTGGGCGGGAGTGGCGTCGCGCGAAGAGGCAAAAAAGGTTGTGGCAAAGCTGAATCTGTTCGAACGGCCGGGCGGATTGTCGATGAGCAATTTTGACTCGGGCATGCAGTGGGATGAGCCATTCGGATGGGCTCCGACGAACTGGGTGGGCGTGGCAGGGCTGGATGCGGCGGGTTTCCGCGACGATGCGCGGCGGCTCGCGGCAAAGTGGGATGCGACGGTCGACCAGGGCTTTGCGAATGACGGCACGATTCGCGAAAAGTACAACGTGGTGTCGGGCAACGCGAACGTGCATGTGAGTGCTGGGTACAAGACGAACGTCATCGGATTCGGCTGGACGAACGCGGTGTATCTGAAGATGAAGCAGGTGATCGCGGAGACGCAGCCCGCAAAAGCGGCCGCCGATTGAATGAGCCAGAGGTCAGATTGAAACGGAAGAATTGAGGACATTGCTTTCCCATCCTTGCGACAAAAGCGTCGCAAGGATGTGCGTCCGGCACCTGACAACACTCGAGCCTGACTCACCCTCTCCAAGGGACGAACAAGAGGCATTCGCCAAGCAATGCTGCCAAGGCTATTCCATAGAGAAGGCCTCGCAAGTATGCGTGTTCGGGACGGGGTTTGGAACTGATGACGAACCACGCCGAGAAGAACAGGCCCGCGTCAAATGGGACCAGGAATAGCGGAGAGAGCATGATGCGCTCGATTGCGGCCTGCATTGGAGATGCTGGCTGAGTGGGCATGAAGAGCTTCAGTAGAAGATTCCAAACGAAGAGAATGAGGACGAAAGCAGTCATCCACCCGAACGAAAGAAAGCGTCTGATACGCGGTGGAAAGGAACGACCTGCGATGGCGTCCAACCGGGTCCAGAATTAGTCAGCAGAAGGACTCACGTTAATTCCCGTCTCGAGCATTTTGACCCTAGTTCCGCCATTCTGCGTTCCAGAAGCGAGACGTAGGAACCCAGGGGGTGCGTGCTTTCCCACCCTAGGCGCAGAAACGCGCCTAGGATGGGGCACCCGGGATGGTCGTTATTCCGGCAGAGCTTTGGTGCCTTTGACGTGGAAAGTTTGCGTCAGCGTTTGTGCCGATGTGTCCGGCTGGCCGCCGCCTACGAAGATGGAGTAATCGCCCGCTGCGATCACGGGCTCACCAGCTTCCGTCACCATGCTGAGATCGCGATTTTTCAGTTCGAAGTGGACCTTCTGCGAAGCGCCTGCAGCCAGATGCGCACGCTCGAATCCGCGCAGAGCGCGCAGCGGCGCACCGGGCACATTCGGGAATTTGAGATAGAGCTGGACAACTTCGTCGCCTGCTACGCTGCCACTGTTCGTAACCGTGACATCAGCGGAGACAGGATCGCCGGCAGCAACGTTTTGCGTTGGCACGCTGAGGTCGCTGTAGGAAAACTTTGTGTAGCTGAGCCCATAGCCGAAGGGATAGAGCGGCGTGCCGGTGAAGTAGCGATAGGTGCGGCCCTTCATCGCATAGTCTTCGAACGGCGGAATCTGATCGACGCTCTTGTAGAAGGTGACGGGCAAGCGGCCGGCTGGATCGTTCTTGCCTGAGAGCGTTTCAGCCACTGCGGTGCCGCCCTCTTCGCCGGGATAAAACGCATCGAGGATCGCATTGGCGTGCTCGTTGGCCCAGTTCACGGCGAGCGCACTGCCGTTGGTGAGCACCACCACCAGCGGCTTGCCGGTTGCAGCGAGCGCTTCAATCAGGTCTTCTTCCGGCTTGGGTAGATCGATGCTGGTGCGGTCGCCACCCTTGAACCCGGGAACGCTGACCTGCATTTCTTCGCCTTCGAGTTCGCTGGTGATACCGACAACCGCGACCACAACGTCGGCGTCTTTGGCGGCGTCAATGGCTGCGGGCTGCGGCGTTAGATCGACCTTGGACCAGACGAGTTCCGCGTCGGGCTTTCCATTCTCCGGCGGCGCGTAATCAACATGGAGGAGGGCGGGTTTGCCTGCCTCGAGATGCACGCGGCCCAGTTTTGGTTCTGAGGGATCGCCCTCATAGGAAGATGTGACGTTCTTGCCTTCGATCTGCATGCGGAAGAAGCCGGCGGCCTTCATGCCGATGTTGTAGTCTCCAGTCTCGGGCGCGGTGATGGAGCCCTCATAACGAATGACGAGCGGGTGGACGCTGGCGGCCTCGGGCGGGAGCGGCTGCGCGCCGGCGTCGAGCGTGGACTCAATGCGCGTGGCTACCGGCTTCATGGCTTCGGGGTTATTAATGTTGCTCATATCGAGACGGGAAAAGCTTTCCGTGATGCCGGGCTTACCGTCGACGCTGAGCGCCGCGGCCGGTACAGGCGCCGCATCGTGGCTCAGAAATTGCGTTCCCGAAACGTAGGTGATGGTGTCGCCCGAGAACTCCTTGAGCAAGCCATCGAGGATGGAGACGGTATACGTCGGCGAGCCCGTGTAATTGCCGAGCAGCACCTTTGTCTGGTTGGCAAGCGGACCGACAACCGCGATCTTGATGCCGCTGGTTTTGAGCGGGAGGATTCCGTCGTTCTTGAGAAGCACCATTGATTCGTCGGCAATTTCGCGCGCAAGCCGGCGATTTGCAGGGCTGTTGAGTTCATTCTCATTGATTTTGGAATAAGGATCGAGATCCGCCGGATCAAACATGCCGAGACGGATGCGCGCGGTGTAGAGCCGCACCAGCGCGGTGTCGATATCGCTCTCTTTGAGGAAGCCCTGCTTGACTGCATCGATGTAGGCTTTGTAATCGCTGTCGCCCTTGACCAGGAAACCTCCGTCGACGCATTCGTTGTCCATGCCGCGCTGCAGGCTGATGGCAGACGCCGCGGGTTGCGAAGGCTTGTAGTGGTGGTTGCGGTAGATGTCGACTACGGCGCCGCAATCCGAGACCACGTAGCCATGGAAGTCCCATTTGCCGCGAAGCTGATCCTGAAGCAGGAACTGATTGGCGCAGGCCGGCTCGCCGTTGACGCTGTTATAGGCGCACATGACGGAGCCCGCCTTGCCTTCCGTAACCGCGGCGCGGAACGCGGGCAGGTAGGTATCCATTTCATCGTGTTTGCTGACGATCACGTCGGCGGTGTGCCGGGTAGATTCGGGACCGCTGTGAACGTCGTAATGCTTGGGGGTGGAGATTGTTTTGTAGTACTTAGGATCGTTGCCCTGCATGCCCGTTACAAAGGCGACGCCCATGCGCGCGGTGAGAAACGGATCTTCGCCGTATGTCTCCTGACCGCGGCCCCAGCGCGGATCGCGGAAGATGTTGATGTTGGGAGCCCAGAAATCGAGCCCCTGAAAAAACATGCTGGCGCGATGTTCGCGCACGGCCTGCTCATGCTTGATGCGGCCCTCGGTGCTGATCACCTCGGCCATTTTGTGGATGGCAGAGGAGTCGAAGGTGGCTGCCAGCCCGATCGGCTCGGGAAACTCCGTTGTGCCGTTGTTGATGACGCCGTGAAGCGCTTCGCTCCACCAGTCGTAGGCCGGAATATTCAGGCGTGGTATGGCACGAGACTGGTTGACGAGCTGCGAGGCTTTTTCTTCAAGCGTCATACGGCGAACAATGTCGGCGGCACGCTGCGCTGGCGGCAGGCTCGGATCGAGATAGGCCGGCTTTGCATTGTCCTGCGCAAAAGCGCTCGTGGCAGAGGCACAGAGCGCGAGACCTAAAGCGAATGATCGGATACTGAAGGTGTTCATCGAGATCCTCGTGGCGGGACTGGCGTACCGGGGAGTTTCAGAGAGCCGGAAATCGTTATGCGCCCACCGAAGAGCAACGGTAATGCGCCGGGTTGGGTTCGGTCAAGCGCGGTTGATGCGGAGAATACCCGAAGAAAATCGGTTTTCTTTGCCGGGTTCGCGGCAGTGACGTTTCCGAGGTTTTGGGCGTGTAACCTTTCAGCTGCGCGCGGCGTAAGAAGAAGTGAGAAAGGGAAACGGAAGATGCGGGACGAGGCAAGCAGCGTCCTCGACAAGTTTCGCCAAGGCGACGTGGACGCCTTCGAGACGCTCTTCCGCACGCATCAGCGGTCTGTATTTGGTTGGGTGTTACGCATTGTGCGCGAATCGGGCGCTGCAGAAGATGTGACCATCGAGGCCTTCTGGCGAATGCACCGGGCGCACGCTCGTTTCGATCCTGAGCGCGGGTTTGAACCGTGGGCGCGGCGGATCGCGACGCACGCGGCGCTCGACTGGCTGCGTAAACAGAAACCGGAGAGCAGCGTGCCGCCGCAAATGTGGGAGAGCTTTCCGGCGGCGGGTGCGGGCGATGCGGCAGTAACAGCGGAAATCCGGCAAAAGACCGCATCGGCATTTGGACGTTTGCCTGTGAAGTTGCGCGTTGCGACAGTGCTGGCGGTGGTGGAAGAGCGGCCGCACAAGGAAGTTGCCGAGGCGCTTGGAATCACGGTGGGTGCGGTGAAATTGCGAGTGTTTCGCGCGCTGCGGCTGTTGCGAAAAGACTTGAAGACGATGGGGATCACGCCATGATGAAAAGCAGGGATCAAGGAACGGGGAACAGGGATCAGGGGTCAGGGATCAGGGGGCAGGAGGGCGACCGGATGACGGTGCTGATGAAAAGTGCGATCCCGCGCGTGGATGACGACGCTGAGTTGCCGCGCGATCTGTGGCCGGCAATGGTGCGGCGGATGAATGAGCAGCGCTCGCGTGGAGCCGCGTCTGTTCCATGGTTTGACTGGGCGCTGGCAGGCGGCCTGGTGGCTTTTGCAGCCATCGCTCCGCGCACCATTCCGGTGATTCTCTACTACCTGTGATGAGCGGGTTGGAGCCCGCGGAGAGTGAGGTTGAGATGAACACGCATCCTTATTTGAGAGCATTCATGGCGGGAATTCTGGTGCCGACGCTGGTGCTTCCGCTACTGCTGATCGCGTTTATCGTGCTGCGGTTCGGAATGCAGGTTTCGTTTCCGATCGAGCGTGGACTGGTGTTTCCCATGGCGCTGGTTCCGGGGCTGTGGGGGCTTTGGAGCATGCTGTGGCAGTGGTCGCACGAGCGCACCCATCTGCCGCTCGGCGTACACGGTGCATTGTTGCCGCTGCTGATGGTGCCGGCAGGAGCATTGATCGCGACGCGTGCGGGAGTGCTGGTGCTGGCCTCCACCTCCGTCACCTGGTTCAATGCGCTTACTCTTCCCTACGTGCTGATTGCGGTGTTCGTCGCATTTGCAATCAGCGCCTACTATCTTGCGTGGAAGTACATTGTAGGATTTGCGAACCGGGTGCTGGGCATTGCGTGATGACAGCTCTTAGTTTTCAGCTATCAGCTCTCAGCTTGTTTGGTTGCCGGATGAGCCGCGCAAAATGGCGAACTTCATCGGCGAGGGGGCGCCAGCTAAGCGCTTGGCGCGAAGAAATCCTGCAGGCCGGCGCGGTGCGCGTGGGCGACCATGGCGGATTGAATTTCGAGGGCAAGGGCAAGAGCATTGCGCCCCTGGCGCGCCGTAACGAGCGGCTCGCGGCGCGTGCGCACCGATTCGAGAAACGATTCTATCTCCAGGCGAAGGGGCTCGCCGGGTGCAACGGGCGGCTTGAGAAAAGAGAGGCCGGGATTAGGGCTGGCCGCAAGTCCCGAGGCACCGGCAGCGGCCGCCAAATGTGCCATCAGCGCGGGATCGACGCGTCCGCCGGCAATGGCCGCGGCGATCTCCGGCGTGATGCTGGCATCGAGGCGAATCGCCAGCAGGTCCTGGCGCGCGTAGTCAATCGAAACATAGCTGCGCGGCTGGAAAAAACGCAGTTTGCGTACGCGCTCCGTTGAAACACGCGAGGCTGTGAAGTTGGCTACGCAGCCGGATTCGAATTCGACACGCACATTGGCAATATCGACCTTGGGCGAAAGGATGGGCAGGCCGACGGCGCGGACTTCGCGAACCGGCGAATTGGCCATCGTAAGCACAATGTCGAGGTCGTGAATCATCAGGTCGAGTACCACATCGACGTCGAGCGCGCGGGGCGTGAAGATCGAGAGTCGATGCGCTTCAAAGAACATGGGTCGGCGCAGTTGAGGCTGCATGGCCAGCACGGCGGGGTTGAAGCGCTCGAGATGGCCGGGCTGCAGGATCCGGCCGTTTCCTTCGGCAAGAGCCACAAGTTCATCGGCCTGCGCCAGGGTTGCCGCGAGTGGCTTTTCGACAAGCAGATCGATCCCGGCGGCAAGCAGCACCGAAGCAACCGCGTGGTGATGCACGGTGGGAACGGCGACCGTAGCCGCGTCGAGATGGGAATCTGCCGCGAGCAGTTCGTCGACCGAGGAAAAGACGGGGATGGCGAACTTCGATTGCGCATCGGCGGCGCGTGTGGCGTCGGGCTCAACCGCCGCGACCAGCGCGACAGTCTGGCCGGCGGCTTCAAGGTCGCGGTAGACACGGAGATGATTGCGGCCGAATGCGCCGGCACCCACCACTGCAACGCTAATCTTGCCGTCGCTGGTGATTGCTATGCCCCTTTGCCTTCAACCGCCTTCAGGCAGCGGGTGTAAAGCTGCAGCAGCTGGGCAACGTGCTCCTCTGGCTTGGGCGCCGAGGCGCCGCTGAAGCCTGTGGCGCCCGCTGCGGGACGGCCAACACCGGTGGTTCCGGCGACAAACTTGAGCAGATCAAGAGCGATATCTTCATTGCGGCGGGCGCCGAGGCCTGCGTTATTAAGGGCTTCCATGCTGATAAGTCTCCGAAAAAAGATGCTACCAGATGAGGGGCCCTCGCTCTCAAAGCTGGTCACACGCGATAGACACGATACCCTAAGAGGATGCGCGGAGTGGCACAAGCATCCTAATTCCATGAGCTTTCGATTTCGCATGTGGTTTCAGAATCCTGCCTTTCTGCTGGCCCTGGCCGCGGCGCTGATTGCCTTCGTAGTTCAGTCGGGCGAACTGGGCACCGCCGACACGATGCACCGGCTGCAATCGACGCACTCCTTCTGGACGTCGCAGCCGCCTGTTTTCCCAGACGAGTATCCAGAGTTTGGCGTGCATGGGCGCAACGGTTCGCTGCAGAGCTGGTATGGCATTGGACAATCCCTGCTGATGCTGCCGCCGGACCTTCTCGGTACCGCGATCGCGAAGCTCCCCATCTTCAGCCGCTACGACGACACCGATCCCACGGTGCGCGACATCGTGGTGGTTTACCTCACACAGATTTTCGTAACGGTATTGACGGCTCTTGTGTGCTTCAAGCTGCTGCGGCAGTTCTCGTTCAGCGTCAATCATTCGGTGGCGGGAGCGCTGGCGTTTCTGCTGGCGACCACGCATCTGCATTACACGCAGAACATGATGGAGAACAATTACATCTGCCTGCTGACCCTGGCTGGATTTTCGTTCGAGTACGACTGGCTGAAAACCGGGAGCAGGCGCGCACTGTTGATTGGCACCGGCGCGTTCGGGTTGAATCTGTTGACGCGGCTTACCACCGGCATCGATCTGCTGGCCGGCGTGCTGTTTGTATTCCTGGTGCTGTGGTTCGATGGGAAACGTGGGCGAGCACTGCTTGCGCACTGCAAAGCGTACGCAATGGTCGCGATCCCGGTCTTCTGTCTGTTTGGACTGCTTGACCGGTTGTATCAGTTCTATCGTTTTGGATCGTTCACCAACACCTACGTAAGCCTGGTGGCGAAGGAAACGCTTGCACGGGATCCGAGCCTGCCGGCAAATTACCCCTGGACAACGCCCTGGCACGAAGGGTTTCTTGGCGCACTGTTCGCCCCGGAGAAGTCGATCTTCCTGTTTGATCCGTTGATTATTCTAGCGATGATTTTGCTCGTACTGCATTGGCGCAGTCTCACGCCGGCTGTGCGCGCATACAGCATTGCCGCTTGCCTGATGTTGCTTGGCTATCTCAGCTTCTACGCGCGCTACTTTGCGTGGGCCGGAGATTTCGCCTGGGGCGATCGCTACGTTTCAACCGCAGTCGAACTGGTGGCGCTCATGGCGATTCCCCTGCTGTTGAAGTATAGGCGCGAGGCACACCGCGCAGTCTGGGCGACAGGCGTGGTGCTGCTGGTGGCGAGTCTGCTGGTTCAAATTGAGTCGCTGATGTTCTGGCTGCCGCTCGAAATCTACCAGGAAGAGACGCTCGGGCATCCGACCTTTGTCATTCTGCTTCGCGTGAAGAATATTGTCGCCTTCGCGCTGGGAAAAATGCAGGCATGGGGATTGAATAACGTTCCCATGACGCAGGATCCGTGGGACTACGTACACATCACCTGCTGGAATTTTCTGCCTTTTCTTTTGCGGCGCGTTGGTGTGGCTCCGGCCTGGGCCGTTTATACAACGTTGGCAGTTTGGTGCGCAGGGCTGGCCGCGCTGGCCGCTACGCTGATGCGGATACGACATGTGGCGCAGCAATGGCGTGAGAGCTGACCGGTGCGACGGCGGATTGAACGTGACCATGCGCGTTAGTCTTAACCCATGAGCACGGCCTACATCGCGCTTGGTTCGAACTTGGGCAGTGCGGCGGGGGCGCCGGATGCAACCCTGGCAGCGGCGGCGACACGATTGGGGACGCTGGGAACGGTGGTACGCCGGTCGTCACTCTATTCCACCAGGCCCATTGGATTCGAAGCGCAGCTGCGATTCGTGAATGCCGTGGTGGCGCTGGATACGCCGCTCGATCCGCACCCACTGCTTGATCAATTGCTGGCGATCGAGAAGGAGTTTGGCAGAGACCGTGCGGCTTCGATTCCCAATGGCCCTCGCACCCTGGATTTGGATATCCTGCTTGTGGGCGATCTCGAGGTCAGCGAGCGGGGCCTCGAACTACCTCATCCGCGGTTGCGTCAGCGTGGTTTTGTACTGGTTCCCCTTCATGAAATTGCTCCCCGGTTGAGGATTGCCGGCCGCGGAGAGACCGTTGCGCAGTTGCTCGAAGAATTGCATCAAACTCAAGCAGGTGATACGGATGCCGTGGTGCGGATGGAAAGCGATCATTGGCGTGCTGCGGCGGAAGTCTAGTTGCGCGGCGGCGCTGAGTGTATTTCTCCTGGTCTCAGCGGGGTGGGCACAAAAGCCTGTCCCGGTCACGATCTCGGTTGAAGATAAGTCCGGAGCGGTAATCGCCGGTGCAAGCATTCAAGAGGCAGGCGGCCGGCTGCTGGGCCATACCGATCCGAATGGGCAGCTCACCATTAATTGCCGAATTCCCTGCCGGCTTCGGATTGAAGCGAAGGGGTTTGACGGAAAATTTGTTGAAGTCAGCGCCAACACGACGGTGCAGCTGGAACCTGCAAGCACGAACCAGCAGGTGACGGTCACGGCGTATCGCACACCGTTGGGTGCGCTGGAGAGCCCCGCGACAACGCGCTTGATGTCGGAATTCGCATTGAGGACGACCGCCGCGCCCACCATGGATGGACAGGTGCGGCAATTGCCGGGCGTTGAGTTATTCCGGCGATCGAGTTCGCTCGAGGCCAATCCGACGTCGCAGGGCATCAGCCTGCGCGGCCTGGGCTCCACTTCGGCGAGTCGCACCCTTGTGACCGAGGATGACGTCCCGCTGAATGATGCGCTCGGCGGTTGGATCCACTGGGAGGAACTGCCGGAGCTTGCCATCGATCGCATTGAAGTGGTGCGAGGCGGCGCCAGTGATCTCTACGGCTCCAGCGCAATAGGCGGGGTAGTCAACGTGGTTCCGGCGCGACCCACCTCCACGCTGGGCGAGGTGCGCTCGAGCTACGGCGGGCTGGGCACGTATGACACCAGCGCGCTGGTCGAGACGATGTTGAAGGATTGGGGGGTGCTCGCATCCGGCGGGTCAATCGGCACGGACGGCTTTATCCAGGAGGCTCCCAATCAGCGCGGGCCGGTTGATACGGCTTCAAACATGCACGGACAAAACGGACTATTCGACGCGGAGCGCAATCGCGGGCCGCTACGCCTGTTTATGCGGGGCAGCGGATTTAACGAAGCGCGCGCGAACGGTACGCTGTTTCAACAGAATGGCACGCGTCTCTGGCGCTATGCGACGGGAGCGGACTGGCAGGGAGCGCGCAACTCATCAGCGACGCTGCGCCTCTATGGGTCGACGGAGCACTACCGGCAGACCTTCTCCAGCATCTCGAATGCGCCGACAGCCGCCGATCCGACATGCAGCTATCGCTGCGGTGAGACGCCGACGCGCTTCACGCTGGTGCCGGTGAATGAACTCGGCGCAGCCGCGCACTGGAATCAGCCGATCGGCCCGGAGCTTCTGCTGATTGGCGGCGCCGACGTGCACGATGTGCGCGTTTGGGACCGCGAGCAGACCTTTGGCGCAACCGCGGCGCTGACCAACCTGCACGATCATCAGCGCGACTCTGCGCTCTACGCCGAAGCGATGGGTACGCACCGCGCATGGACGTTGACCGCCTCGGGGCGCGTGGACTGGTTCCAGAATTTCGATGCTCACCAGGTGGTGTGGAACGGATCGGCGTGGGTGCCCGCGGCAACGCAGCCGCCCACCCTCGATGAAACTCTTTTCGATCCACGCTTAGGTGTCTCGCGCAAACTGGGAAATCACTGGGCCCTGTCGGCATCGGGCTTTCGCGCATTTCGCGCGCCGACGGCCAGCGAGCTCTATCGCTCGACGCAGGTGGGGAGCAAGCTCACGCTGCCCAATTCTTCGCTGCTGAGCGAGCGCGCTACGGGATGGGAGACGGGCATCGCAAGTGAATGGCGCTGGGGAACGATTCGCACGAGCTACTTTGACACTCAGGTCAATCGTCCGATCGTTGCGGTGACGACAAATCCGAACTCTTCGCCGATCTTGCTGAAGCGCGAGAACCTTGGCCAGATTGAAAGCCGCGGTGTAGGAATCGACTTTGAAGTCGCGCCTCAGCGCTGGCTGGCCGTAGACGGCGGCTACCAGTATGCGCATGCCGTTGTGTCGCGCGGGACGCAGGATCTTGGCAACTGGATTCCCGAAGTGGCGCGGAATATGGCTTCGCTGAACCTGCGTGCGTTCCGTCCGCGCATTGGCACACTGAGCCTGCAGAGCCGATTAAGTGGACGCCAATATGACGACGATGCGAATCTGTTTTTGCTGCATAGCTACTTTCGACTCGATGCATTTGCTTCGCACGACGTAGGATCGCATCTGGAATTCTTCGCGGCCGGCGAGAATCTCTTTGACCGCAGCATTGAAGTTTCGAAGACGCCGACAACCACACTGGCAACGCCGCGTGTGGCACGCGCCGGAGTGCAGCTGCGCCTCGGCGGAGCGAAATAGACGCCGCCCTGGCGTTCAGCAAATCTTAAGGAATCAACCACTTCTCAACAATTCTTTACGCAACGAATTTGCGCACTCCGTGTTTCCTGAAGTGTGAGTGGCCAGGAACGATCTCAAGTCACCGCCGTCACAGAAGGAGAAACACCATGAGACTCGTAAAACTCGTACTTGTGGCGGCCCTGATTGCAGCGCCTGCCATCACATTTGCCCAAACCACTGCGCCCGAACAACCGAAAAATCCGATTGTGAAGCGCGAGTTCAACCAGCAACGACGCATTGGAAACGGCATCCGGAATGGACGCCTGGCTCCGAGACAGGGCGCACGCCTTGAGCGGCAGCAGATACGCATTCATCGCCAGGTGCGCGCGATGCGCGCGCGGCACAACGGACGCCTGACCATGAGCCAGCGTCACATGATCCATCGCCGGCAGAACGTCGCCTCGCGCCGGATCTTCCGTGCCAACCACATGCATCGCCGCAATGGGTGACGCGCAACGATGCGGGGAGTCGGAAGGGACTCCCCGCGCAGTTTCGCTGACACCACCAGCTAGAATGACGAAGTGAGCCTCGCCTTCAACCTGCTGAACACGACGGAGACCGGCGGGCGGCGCGCGCAGATGCATCTGCCGCATCAGACCGTCGAAACGCCTGTGTTCATGCCGGTGGGAACGGCGGGCAGCGTGAAGGCCGTACCCCAGGACGTGCTTGAAAAGCTCGGCGCGCAGATCATTCTCGGCAATACTTATCATCTTTATCTGCGCCCCGGCCACGAAGCGATTCGCCGCATGGGCGGATTGCATCGCTTCATCAGCTGGCCGCGCGCCATGCTGACCGACTCCGGCGGATTTCAGGTCTACAGCCTCGCACAGCTGCGCAAGGTCACGGACGAGGGCGTGCGTTTTCGGTCTCACCTGGATGGCAGCAGCCACTTCTTTACGCCCGAGCATTCCATGGATGTGCAGATCGCGCTGGGCGCGGACGTCTGCATGGCCTTCGATGAATGTACCGAGTATCCGGCAGATCGCACGCGCGCCGAAGAGAGCCTGCGACTCACGATGGCGTGGGCGCGGCGGTCGCTCGAACACTTTCGAGCCCATCGGGATGAGGTTCCGTGGTTCAAAGATCCCAGGTCTCAGGATCGAGACCTGGGGCACCCAATCAATGGTCGCACGCAGAAACTTTTCGGCATTGTGCAGGGTGGGATGTATCACGACCTGCGGCGCGAGAGCGCGGAGCGGCTGGTGGAGATGGACTTTGACGGCTATGCGATCGGCGGACTCAGCGTGGGCGAGCCGCGCGAACTTACGCTCGACGTCATCCGCGAGGTCCTGCCGTTGCTGCCGAAAAACAAGCCTCGCTATGTGATGGGTGTGGGCTATCCGGATGAGATCGAGCAGTACGCGCGCATGGGCGTAGACATGATGGATTGCGTGCTGCCGACGCGCGCCGCGCGTCACGGGCTGCTGTTCACCAGCGAGGGCCGCGTCAACATCAAAAACAAGCAATACGCGGAAGACCAGGGACCAGCCGATCCCGCGTGCAGTTGCATGGTGTGCGGCCGCTACTCACGCGCGTACCTGCGGCACTTGATTCAATGCGGCGAACCACTGGCGGGCACGCTGAACACGATTCACAATCTCGCGTACTATCTTGGAATCATGAATCGCGTTCGTGCTGATCTCGCTGCAAGTGTGACGGTGCCGGAACCGCTCAAGCCGTGATTGCAGAACCGAGCAACTGTTTCAGTGCCTGAACGTACTCCGACAGGGCCTGACGGCCGTTCTCAGTAATGCGGTAAAGCGTCTGCGGCTTGCGGAGCACGAATTTCTTTTCGACTGCAATGTAGCCGGCTTCTTCAAGCTTGAGCAACTGCGCTCCCAGGTTGCCGTCGGTCGAGCCGGTCTTCATGCGCAACCATGTAAACTCGGCTTCTTCAACGCCGACCAGCAGCGAGAGCAGCGCCAGCCGCAGCTTGCCGTGTATCACAGGATTGAGTTCCGGCAGCTCAGGCATGGGCGATCTCGCGCCGGTTCCGGCGTGACTCCATAATCATGGCGTAGATGCCGAAAACAATCTGGCAGAGGAAGATTGCTGCGAGAAACACAATCGTTACTTGCGCGGGAGATCCAAAGCAGGCGAAGACCGAGGCGACCCACCAAACCACCGCACAGGCAATCTGAGCTTTCCAGCGCAGAATGAGACCAGACGCGCCATTGGCTACGCCAAGCATTGCCGTAACGATCGCGACAAATCCGTGCTCTTCGAGCCTGCCGGATACTCCCAATGCCGGGAACAGAAGAAGCATGGCCACGCCGACCGAGATCCAGATCGAAACAATTGCGCGGACACTGGCGGTTCCGGAATGCCCGTCTCCCTTGCGCATTCCGATGGCGAGGGTGAGAATCGCGGCGGAGATCATCGTTACGGGCCAGGCGAGACCGACGCGGGCCGAACCGATCTCAACGTAGTTACTGCCCCACACGGATAGGCCCTGGCCCCAGGACGCCCAGCCAATCGCAACGTAATAGGCAACACCCCAAAGCAGGAATACCCAGCCCCAGCTCTCCGTGGAACGGCGGCCCTCGGCGATCATGCTTTCGACGAGCGCAAAGCGTTCATTCAAGTCTTGTGTAGTCATTTGATCCTGCATCGAAGCTCTCCTTCTTGTTTCTTGCGCGCCGGGGCTTCCGGCTCACATTCTCACAGTTGATGCTGAAGCAGCATCTCCACGCTGCGTTGCGGAGGATTGCCGCCAAACGTGACGTCAGTCGTTTCGTGCCATTCGCCTTTGGCGGTCAGGTGCATGGTGTTCTGAATCTTTGCGGGTCCCGCGTTGAATCCCCACGCAAACCCATCGGCATTCACCGTGAGCTCCGTGTCGATGTAATGTCCGTCGTTGTACGCGCGAAAGCGGTAGACGTGCGCGGCGTCATCGTACGAAACGGTAGCCAGTGCCTCGAATTGCGCTTTGCCATCGGGCCCGACGCTTTTGCCTTCGATAAGGAGAACAAGTCCGTCAAGCTTGTACTGGACGTTCTCAGTCTGCGTGAGCTTCAAGGGTTCGCCAGGCCCGCGCGAAACGGAGACAGGGCCAGACCAATGACCTGCGAGGAAGGACAGTTTCTTCATTGCTTCGCGCTGCGCGGCCACGCTGGACGATGGCGGCTGGGCACCGAGGGTCATCGATGAAGCGACGAGCACTGCGGCGAATAGAAAGGGCAGGAGTCGAACTCCCGAAAAAGCGCGATCCATATAAGGCCTCCAGTGAACGCATTGAGCTAGCACCTGCCAATGAACCTCGGCTCAATATCAATTACTCTACTTTATAGAGTACTCTGCGCCAATGATTATTTTGCATAATGATTATGCACTTGACACAGAAATGGAACTATCTTATTTTTGATCGATGGGGTTGATCCACAGGGTCAAGATAGCGACCTTCAGAGCACGGCTGAAGAAGGCCGAATCCGAGCGGGATCGCATTGTGGCGTCGACAACGCGATCCCCAGTGAGTTTGGCTGCGATCCGATACGAACTTGACCAAGTCGAGAACGAAATCCGCGCACTGACGCATGAACTGAGATTGCTAGAAGCACCGGAGCCTGAAGAATGAACCTGATAGACGTTAACGAGCGGTTCTCCACTGACGAGCAATGCTTGGCTTACCTAGAGGCGACGCGCTGGCCCGATGGCGTTCGTTGCCCCGTTTGCGGCTGTGAGCGCATCAGCAGGATCACGCGACAGACGGCGAGCAAGAACAAGCGGAAGTTCATTTATCAGTGCCTCGAAGAGACTTGCAAGCAACAGTTCTCCGCTACGAATGGAACGATCTTTGCCGACTCGCATCTCCCTTTGCACAAGTGGTTCATGGCTCTGGCACTCGTTATCGACGCGAAGAATGGCATGAGCGCGAAGCAGCTTCAGACGCACCTGGGGTTGGGTTCATATCGCACCGCGTGGTACATGGCGCATCGGATTCGCAAGGCAATGGATGCGCCTGACAACAAGTTTCCTAAGATGACCGGGGGTAGTGGAGACGGACGAGACGTATCTCGGTGGAAAGACTATTCGCCCGTATGGTGGCCGGAGCTACTTGGCTGAGTTTGAATTTCGCTTCAATGAGCGTAAGAACGCGGATCGGTTCCAGAAGACTCGATGCCGCTTGATGCAGGGCGAGCCTATGCCCTATGCCACGATTACTGCTTCGCCGGAAGAGAAGGCTTCGGCGGGATTATCGTCCCACCCGTCTTCTCGCTCTTGATAGTCGCAGTCTTAGCGGGCGGCTCTTTGAGCATCCTGCTCAGAAGCGCGTCGAATTGATCTTTGTCCACTTTCATCTTCAATAGCTTCGCATGGTTTGAGGGAATTGCGGAACACATTGCTGAGAGTGGCGAGAACTCAAGGCCGCATAAAACAGCCTCTGATTTTTGGAGTCAATTGCAACTGCCCTGTCGCGGCAAACCCAGTCCACTCTCAATATGTGTCAAGTGCATAATCATCTTTGTATCGGATCTCGGCCCGTTTGAGGTTGGCGTCATCTCTATGGCCGAGATTCGGAGGGGAGTGGGCAAACCGCCTAGTCGTTGGAACCGTCTGAGTGATTTAGGCATTCGTCAGGAGGAACCCCTTTGCACGTGGAAGGCGAGCGTCTTGAGGTCAGCATCGACACAGTGCTGTTTGCAACGGACTTCTCGAGCAGCTCAGAGAATGCCGGGCGTTATGCGCATCTGCTGGCACGGTATTTTGGTGCGCATCTGGTTGTGGCGCATGCCTTTCTGTCGAGCCAGGCGGCCATGGAGGCTGAAGCCCTGTCGCACAACCTGAGCCGCGAACGCGCCGAGATATTAGCGCGGCTTTCGCGCGACGCGCATGCTTTGGCAACGGGCGGCGTAGATGCTGCCCCGTTTCTGCTGGAAGGAAACACCCCGAAGGCAATCGCGCAGTTAGCCGAGAAGCACGCGCCCTCGATTGTGGTGCTGGGAACGCACGGCGCCGGACGCATTCAGCGCGAATTCATTGGATCGACGGCAGACAAGATCCTGCGATCTACGCCGTGGCCGTGCCTGGTGGTGGGGCCGCACGTGCCCGAGGCATCGCCGCACGCGGTACCCTTCAAACGCATCCTCTATGCCACCGATTTCACGCCGGAAGCCGCGCATGCTGCTATCTACGCAGTCACGCTGGCCGAAGAGGCGCGCGCGGGCATCGATGTGCTGAACGTAGTATCGGGCCACACCATCGCGCATCCTGATCGGCTCACAGAGTTGGAGAAGCAATTTTTCAGTGAACTGGATCGCGTGGTGCCGAAGCAGGCACGCGATTTCTGCAACCCACGCACGTTTGTCGACACGGGCGATGCGCATCATCGGATCCTGGAGCATATTCGCGAATTCGGGGTCGATCTGCTGGTGATTGGCGTGCGCAACAGCTCGCATCTTGATCTGGAGATACGAACGTCGAACGCATTCCGGCTGGTGGTGGAGTCGCCATGCCCGGTCCTGACGATTCGCGGCTGAGTCGGCTTACTTACCCAATTCCTTCACAAAAAAATCCGCCATGATGTGATTGGCTTCGATGGCCTCGGGCAGGCGCGGGTCGTACCAGAAGGCGTGCGGCAACGCGTCGTAAACGACGAGATGCGCGTCGTCGCCGGCCAGCAGATAGGCGCGTTCCAGGTTGACGGTGCCGCTCAACAGCAAGTCGCGGCCGCTGGTGACAAAGAGCGTGGGCGGCAAGCCGTGCAGGTCGCCGTAGATGGGCGAAAGAATCGGATCTTTGGGGTCGGTTTCGGCCACGTAGGACGGATCATGTTCGCCGGGCTCGGGCGGATCGAGATGGCCGGCCAGGCCGCGCAGCGCATACATCGCCTGGGAATCGCCGGTGCGCGCAAAGTCGCCCATGCCGCTGAAAATGCCAAGCGCGGCAGGCATCGGGAGGCCAAGCTGCTTGATCTTGGCGGCCACTTCAGCGGTGAGGATGGCGCCGGCGGATGTGCCGTAGATGATGATGTGCTTCGGTTTGTAGGTCTTCAGCAGTTCCTTGTACACGGCGATGGAGTCGTCGACGGCTGCTGGAAATTTAACCTCAGGCGAAAGACGGTAAAGGACGGCAACGACCTTGACGCCGGTATAGCTGGCGAGGGGGATGGACTCGGTGTAGGAGCCGGAGTCGGAGTTGAACCCGCCGCCGTGCAGGTTCATGAGTACCTTGTCCCGATTCTTGCCGGGCGTGCCTTCCGGCGTTACGATGCGGACCGGAACGCCGGCCATCTTGTCTTCCACGATCGTGTTGGGACAGATCTTCGACCACTCGACGCGCGCGCGGGCAGTGTAGGCGTCGGTCATTTTGCGGCGCGCTTCGAGTGGCTGTGGAGGCCCCTGGTCGGGTTCGGGCCGGCTGATCGATTTCTGCGCCTGCGGACTGATGGTTTGAGGCACGGGAACTACCCGCGTGACGTGCGCCGTTCCGTTGGCGTCGATGTAGCTGGTGTCTCGATTGGGAGCTTCGGCGGCCGTTGTGGGCTTGGGAGCGGCCTGCTGGGAGAGGAGAACAGACGACGCGAAGAAACATACGCAACCGGCGGAGCGCGCGAAAGAAATCATAGAGAAATTTGCCTCCCATAGAATTTGGGGTAAGACGCCGCGGAAGAGCCCCCGAACCGTCCACGATAGCAGACCGGCTGGCGTATCCTTGATCGTCACAATATTCGGTCCTGGACCAGCAGGCGGCAGGACGCACCAAATCTCTGGAGGGAACTCAGATGATTGCGAGAATCTGGCACGGTTATACAAAGCCCGAACACGCCGATGCGTACGAGGCGAAACTCAAGCCCGAACTGCTGCCGGGCATGAGCAAAATCCCCGGATACCGTGGAGGCATTGTGTTGCGCCGGGCGCTCGGCGAGGAGATCGAATTCATCACCATCATGGTGTGGGAGTCGATGGAAGCGCTGCAGGCGGTGGCCGGAGCGCACTACGCTTCTGCCATCATTCCCGAAGACCGCTTGCAATATCTTTCCCGGTACGACAAGGAGTCGGCGCACTTTGAGATCCGGTCGCTGCAGGGCCTGGCCGGACTCGCAGGCTGAGGTCCGAAATTCCTGCTGCCGTCTTTATGCCGTCTGCGTTACATTGAATTCCCATGACTGCTATCGCATCCAACGCAATCCACAACTTTGTCGGCGGCAAGTGGATCACGTCCACGAGTCCGTCCGGAATTGAACTTCTGAACCCTGCCACCGGCGAGTCGCTGGGGAATTCTCCAGCAGGGTCGCCCGCGGAGGTCGACGCGGCCGTGCAGGCAGCGCATTCCGCGTTCGCCAAGTGGCGTACGGTTCCGGCGGTCGATCGTGTGCAATACATGTTCAAGCTAAAGGCCCTGCTTGAAGAGCACATCGATGAACTCGCCAGCCTGATCACCATCGAAAACGGCAAGACTCTTGCCGAATCGAAAGCGGAACTGCGACGCGGTATTGAAAACGTTGAAGTCGCGTGTGGGATTCCGGTGCTGATGCAGGGATACTCCCTTGAAGATGTGGCTGTGGGGATTGACGAAATCATGGTGCGCCAGCCTCTCGGCGTTTGCGCAGTGATTACGCCGTTCAATTTCCCGCTGATGATTCCATTGTGGTTTCTGCCCTACGCAATTGCCACGGGCAACACGGTAGTGCTGAAGCCAAGCGATCGCGTTCCTTTCTCTGCCGCGCGCCTGATTGAGCTGATCCAGGAGACGGGGCTTCCTGACGGCGTTGTGAACCTGGTCAACGGCGGAAAGACTGCTGTGGATGCATTGCTCGATCATCCGCTGGTGCGTGCGGCGAGCTTTGTAGGCTCGACGCCTGTAGCCAGGCATGTGTATGCGCGCGGCTCGGCAAGTGGCAAGCGCGTGCAGTGCCAGGGCGGCGCAAAGAATCATGTCGTGGTGTTGCCGGACGCGGACCGCGAGACGACCACAAAGATCATTGCCGATTCAGCCTTTGGATGCGCGGGGCAGCGCTGTCTTGCCGTCAGCGTGACGGTCACGGTGGGTGAAGCGAAAGACTGGTTCCGCGACTCGATTGCAGCGGCGGCCGGTTCGTTGAAAGTGGGCAACGGGCTTGATCCCGATACACAGATGGGGCCCGTGATCACGCAGGCCAGCCGCGAGCGCGTCGTCGGCCTGATTGGGCAAGGCGCGGAGCAAGGCGCGAAGACCATCGTCGACGGCAGACGCGCCAACGGCAATGGCGCCGGCTCATTCGTTGGACCGACGGTGCTCGATGGGTTGCCGCCCGCAAGCCCTCTGATGGAGACGGAGATCTTCGGTCCGGTGCTGTCGGTGGTCCATGCAGATACCGTCGACGAGGCTGTGGCGATGATCGAACGCTCGGCGTATGGGAACGCCAGCTCGATCTTCACTTCGTCGGGTGCGGCGGCACGCAAGTTTCGCACATCTGTTTCGACGGGAAATGTCGGCATCAACATCGGCGTACCAGCTCCGATGGCCTACTTCCCCTTTTCGGGATGGAAGGGCAGCTTCTTTGGCGTGATGCATGCGCAGGGCCGCGATGCGATTGAATTCTTCACCGACAAAAAGGTGATTGTGGAACGGTGGCCCAAAGAGTGGTCGCGGAAGTTCTGAAGAGGCAGCGATTGTTGTCAGCATGAATCAGAGAATTTGACTCCGTCAGGCAAAGCAGAGATTTGCTAAGCCTGATCTGACCACGCAGTAATAATTGACGGGAGGGCGGTGATACGACCGAAAGGCGAATATTCGTCACACTACACCGGACTGCTTTGCAAATTCTTTCGGATCGGACCTGCCCCAAATTGCCCAAGCCAATACGACAAACCAGCCGATGATTGTCGATGAAATGAACAGGTCGAGGGCGGCGAGAAGTGTGATGTTGGCGTGCTTGCGTTTGATCGCGATCAACACCGGGATCGCGCCGAGGACCGCCGCCAAGATTGAGAGCAACGTAATTTCCAATCAGACGCTGATGGCCAGAAAATTCTGAAGTGCGTTACTTGTGCTGGACGCGCATGGCGGATTTGTCATGAATCCGGAATTGGATGCTCTTCGCTCAGCCTGAAGCAGACGCCATAATCGACGTTAGCTTCAAGCATACGATGCTGATGTCGTCTTCCTGGCCGAATCTCTGAGCAGCCTCGACAATTGCCTCGGCTGACTCAGTGCTGTGGCGCGCCGTGCGCTCAAACCCAAACAGGGCACCGCTCGGATCTCGGGCCTCAACCACGCCGTCGGTAACTATTGTCAGTTGCTGTCCATCCGCCATCGTAAAGATAGATTCCACATAGATCGTATCCGCCGAAAGGCCTAAGGGCAATCCATTCTCAAGCGGAATTTCCTGGCCGCCGAGGTATGGCGCAAGGTGCCCCGCATTGGCCACAGTCAGCGTTCCGTCCCGGTCGGCGCGCACCGCCACGCAGGTGGTAAATCCACCCCCGTTGCGATGCAACATCCGTTGGTTCATCGCGGCGAGGATTTCGCCCGGGCTTTGCGTGAAGTGCACCAGAGTTCTCACCGTGCCTACCAGCAGCGATACGGTCATCGCCGCTGGCAGACCTTTGCCGCTCACGTCGCCCATTATGACCAGCACCGCTCCATCCTTGACCGGAAGAATCTGGAAGAAGTCTCCTCCCACCTCGCCCGCCGGCCTGTAGATACCCTGGATGGCGAATCCGGCTAAGCTGGGGATCTCTTCCGGGATAAGGACCTGCTGCACACTGCGCGCAGCTTCCAGTTCCGCCGCCAGACGCCGCTTTTCGCGGCGATCCTCGATCAAATCGCGAACATAAACTGCCAGCGTGGCCAGCGCGACCAGAATCAGCGCAGCCGGATTCAGATGCCAGCGCCATACACCCACATCGATGTTAAGCGGCAGATGTGTAAAGGATCTTAAAAAGGGTGAGACAGTCGAGCGCGCAATAATCAGAAAAACAAAGGCGGCGGCGATTTGCCGTTCGCGCTTTTGTCCGTGGCGAAATCCCTGGAACGTAAGAATACAGAGAAAGATCTCGGTGATATCGATCCCTCCTCCTCGGAACCGCAGAACTCTGAGAGCCGGAAACCAGCCGGCGAAGAAGGCAAAGAGGCACAGAGGCCAGGCGAGCAGCGACCAGCGCCGATTGGGCACGCGCATCGCTTCCCCGGCAATCATTACGAGGAAGGGAGAGGTGAGGTCAATCAGGGCCCACTGGAATGAATTGCCTCCGAGGTAAATGGTGAGGACCTGAATACCGACTAGCAACTGGTAAAAGCCCATGTTGCGGAAGACCCGAAAGTCGGTCGCAGTCCGCCAAAGCGCGAGATAGGCGGCCGCCAGCGCAAAGAAAAGGACGCTGTAGATCAGCATAGGAGCATTGCGCACTTGTTCGGCGAGCGACTGCGGCGGAAAAAGCCGGCTAATCAGCGGTTCGATCGTGGTTACCCAAGCGAGCATATGCATCATGACAGGATCGCTCTCTCCAGCGTCAGCGTAACAGGCTCCCGGAAGGGCATCCCGCCTTGAGCGGGCGATTGCTTAATAGGCAACTGGGCCTGCCCGCAACAGAACGGAGCAGCCGACAAAGGCGCGGCGAAGAGAAAGTTAAAGGGTGCCACGCCGGGCTTCAAACTTATCGAGATGCGCGGATCCATGTTTCCGAAGGTTTTCACAGCGATTGAGAGCTGGCAAGGGGTATGTGTCTTTTCGGGACTTGAGGTCTTCAAAGCTTCCACCGTCAAATGTTGCCAACAGTTGCTTGCACTTTTTCAAGTCCTAACCTGCTTCGGCGCGCAGTGACGAATTTGCGATGTAGACGAAACCTTGGTGCACTGGGCGGATTGTGGCTTACCGGTAAGCTACTTCGACTAATGGTGCGGGCCTTCCTCAGATATTCGCTCGCGAAAGAAGGGGAGCGCCAGGCGGCGCTCCCCTTTCTGCGGCTGACTGCGAACTCCAGATGATTATGAAGGCGGAAGGATAAGAAGATCCGCATGCAGCAGCAGTTCCGTCAGGCTGTCGAGCGCCTGCTTGTATTTGTAGGAGATGGCTCGCGCACTCACGCCGAGCATTGCAGCCGTCTCTTCCTGTGTGTATTCCTGCAGCACCACTCTGCTGAGGATTGCCCGGTCGACAGGCGCCAGTTTCTTCAGGCAGTTCTCGATATCGAGCACAAAGATCACGGCGTCTTCAAACGTCTTGACCTTACGGCTCGATACCCATCCACGCCCGATCGGCTCGCCCAGGATAGCCGGGGCGCGTCCCACAAGCATGGACGCGTACAGATACCGGCGAAGGGTCTTCTCAGTGTGCTTGCGATAAAAAGCCACGCTGACGAGGGGCGTCTGGCCTGCGTTCTCGCCGGCTGGACCAGGATCCCCCGTCGAGCCGGAGTATGGATCGACGCTATGCCCGGTGCGCCAACGTTGAGGGATAGCTGCCGTGGCCCAGAGAGATGGCAGTTGGAGGGCTGCGCTCATTGCGCACCTCCGGTTTCTGCCGCTACTGCCCAGAGGTTCAAGAATCGCTTTGTGACCGGACGCCCGCGCCGCTTGCGCGACTCGGGACTTGGAAATTTCTCCAATTCTGTTTTACAGCGAGAGCAATATACAGTCCCCAAGGCCTGGGCACGGTACCAAAGGCACCCGCACCCTTCGCAAATTTTCAATTGCACGCACAATTCCATGACCGATTCCCCAAATAATCGCTTTCCCCCGCTCGTTCAGTTTGTTGTCTTCTGTCAGGCGAGTTGAAAGGAGCCAGGCAGTCGCGCCGGCGGTTCTGTCGCCGCCGTGAACGGTTGCCATCTGTGCTCGAGCTGTGGATGTCATCACGATGTTCGCGCAGAATCTGGAATCAGCTCGACAGGTGGTGCCGAGGGCGCTCGGCTGAGGCTTATGCAAAGGAGCAGAGTGCGTAACCGAGCCTAAGTCCTGCGAGGGCAACTACAACCCTCGTACGATTGCGCGAACGAATCGCATCCTCGAAAATTTCCCACAACCTGTGCGAGCTGGAGTAAACCCAATGTAAAGAGACGTATCCTTTGCGTCAACGCTGCCAGGCACGATTCTTCATTCGTCCTCATGGATGAGCAAGCGAGCCCGAAGAATGAAGCCAAAACGGCGCAAATCGGTTTGCTTAAAGAAAACAGCGACCGATCGTCTCCGTGGCCGGTGGCGGACTTTCCACAGATGAACTTTACCCAGATGCACGAACGGCTTCGTGTGGAGTTGCTGCGCAGGATTGAGCGCGGAACGTCCAGCGTTTCACTGCTGGCGCGGCAGACCGGATTCGGTAAGTCGCATATATCCAACTTTCTGCATTCCCGCCGGCAACTCTCGCTCCAGGGACTCGACCGCATCCTCGCTACCCAGCACATGACATGCGAGGACCTGCTGCAACTCGGCGCTCATGCCGACCCACACCCCGGGGCCAAAGCAGAGCTCAGCATGGTGCCCGTTGTCTCGCATAATTCCGCGCTTTTTGAGCCCCATATCCGGCCGGGCGCGGTGCTGATGATGCTGCATCTGCCGGCAGGTGCGCTGCGGTCGCTCAGGCCCAAGCCGGTTGCGTCACGCCGCTTGTGGGAGCGGTTTGTAGCCATCCGTATCGCGCATTCCGATGCGCTGCCGATGGATCCTCTGCTGTTTCCCGACGCCCTTGCCGTAATCGATCGGCACTACAATGCGCTAACGCCATACCGCGCCGGCAGACCTAATTTGTATGCCGCCCGCGCCGGAGCCCACCTGATGCTGCGCTATGCCGACTTTGCGGAGTCACGGCTGGTGCTGCGGCCGCTGAATATGAGCTTCCCGGTTGATCTGATCGAGATCGGCCCCGACGCTTCGCCGGGGGATTTTATTGCAGGCCGCGTGTGTTTGACGATCAACGAGCTGTGAATCCGGCCCAAACCGTCAGGATCGCTGGAAACTTCAGTGAGTGCGACGAGATATCAGAAGCTGCAATCAATCTGTGGTGGCCGTTACTCATGCACAGTCTGTGCATGCTCGCGTAGACTTGAAGCGAGGCAACGCCGCGAAGATCCGGTTGCCACAACACTCAATGATCTACTCATCTGCTCGATCCTTTTGGGAGCGGTAAGGCTTATCATGCGTTGTTTCTGCTTTCGGGTTTCGTTGCCGGGCGTCTTAAGCCTGCTGCTGGCGTCGGCGTCTTTGGCGTTGGCACAGTACGGCTTTGAGATACCGCCGCTGCCAACCAACGAATACCCGCAACGAAAAGCCGTCCATCGAAAGATCCTCGATCGATATCCCGAGAATCCCAGTCTGCCTCCTGCTTTTGCGATCCCCGTCGGCTCGCTAGGATTTTCCGTTCCCGGCGAGAACTACCTCCTGCGCCGTCAGAGTCTGGTTAGCCTGGACTTCATCGACGAAGACCGGATTCTATTTAGCTTTCATGTGTCGGGACTTATGGAACGCGATGGCGGCGACAAGACGGAAGAGAAGAAGCAACAGATTAAAGCCATCGTGCTGACGCTTCCGACTGGCAAGATCGAGTCCCAGGCCGCGTGGATTGTGCCCGACCGTTCGCGGTATCTCTGGATGCTCAACGACAGACATTTTCTACTGCGCGTACCCGATGGTCTTGAGGAAGGGGATGCACAGCTGAAGATGACTCCCAATCTGCGTCTCCCGGGCCAGTTGCTCTGGATCCAGATGGATCCAAGTGAGCAGATCATGATCACCAACAGCATCGAGCCCGCAAGTCCAGCCCAGAAGCCGGGCGATCCCGGTTCGCCTGTCTCTGGAATGACCGCTGCGATGCCGGATGGCCAGAAACGCGACGAGCAAAGCGTCCTTGTGGCTCGCACTGTGAAGCGTGCGTCAAGCGACGTCATGCGTACCACCCGGGTACCGTGGACTTCTCAGACCTCCGACTGGCCCATAAATTCTGAGGGCTATCTCGAGCGGTCCCATGAGACCGGGCTGCAATGGCTCTTGAAGTTGAAATCCTATACCGGGGGAGACCGCGCGCTGGCCCATATAGCGTCAAGGTGCCCGCCGGAGTACAACTTCATCTCCGACTCAGAATTACTGGTATCTACCTGCGATCCAGACGGCGGGTGGAAGCTGGAAGCGATGACGACTCACGGCGATTCGCTTTGGGACACAACTGCCGGGACGAACACAATGTGGCCAATCCTGGTCATGACGCCCAGCGGCTCGCGCGTGGCCCGCGAGACGTTGCTCCTCAAGCGTTCAGCCGACCGCTACAAGCGGCTGCTGACCGTGCAAGACATTCAAGGCCAGATGGTCAGAGTATTCGATGCGGCAAATGACAAAATCGTGCTGGAAGCGCCGGTCACTCCCATTCTCGATGGCGGCGGCAATGTGGCAATCTCACCGTCAGGACAGCGCGTTGCCATCCTCAACGCGGGAGCCATTCAAGTCTTTCAACTGCCCCCGCCTTCTCCGCCCGCCAAGCTGAATGATAAGAAGAAGCATTGATCGCGGCTTCGGCCGATCAGACATCGTGGGTGGCGTCGGGATTTTCAAAGCGCGTAAACCGCGAAATGAAATTCAGATGGACGGTGCCGGTGGGACCGTTGCGCTGCTTGGCGAGGATGATCTCGGACTTGGCGCGATCGGACTCCGACATTTCCTCGTCGCGGTTGTAGTAGGCCTCGCGATGAATGAAGGCGACTACGTCGGCGTCCTGCTCAATCGATCCGGATTCGCGCAGATCGCTCAACATGGGACGCTTGTCGTCTCCGCGGCGCTCGCTGGCACGGGAAAGCTGCGATAGCGCAATGACGGGCACGTCCAGTTCCTTGGCCAGCGCCTTCAGGCCTCTCGAAATCGCCGACACTTCCTGGGTACGGTTTTCATAACGCTTGCCGCCGGCGGAGGGGAGTGTTGCGCTCATCAGCTGAAGGTAGTCGACGACGATCAGATCGAGGCCGCCCGTGGTCTGCTTGAGGCGGCGTGCCTTGGCACGCATTTCCGCCAGGGATATGCCTGCGCTGTCGTCGATATACAGCCTTGACTCCACAAGCTCTTCCAGGGCTTTCTGCAGCTTCTGCTGGTCTTCGCGGCCGAGGAAGCCAGTTTGCAGCTTGCGCTGGTCCACCCACGCCTGCGAGGCCAGCATGCGGCGCAGCAGGGATTCCTTGCTCATCTCGAGGCTGAATACGGCGACCGTCGCCTTGCTCTTGATGGCCGCGTTTTCGGCGATGTTGATGGCAAACGCTGTCTTGCCCATGGACGGGCGAGCGGCAATGATGACAAGTTCGCCCTTTTGCAGGCCGCTGGTCATGCGATCGAGTTCAGTGAACTCGGTGGCAAGACCGGTAACCTCTCGGCTTTGCTTGTAGAGGTTGTCGATGGTGCCGAAGGACTTTTGGACGATCTGGTCGAGCGCTTCGAGGCCGCGAACGATTCCCTTCTCGCTGACTTCGAGCAGTTGCGACTCGGCCGCGTCAAGAACTTCGAGCGCCGTTTCGCTCTGGTCGGCGGCGCGGGCAATGGCTGCCGAGCAGATGAGCATCAGCTTGCGCAGCAGGCTCTTGTCTTTGACGATGCGGATGTAGTCTTCGATGACGGGCCGCATCGGCAGCCCCTCGGTCAAGGACGCGAGGTAGGCTACGCCGCCTATGGATTCGATCTCCTTGGCGCGGGACAGTTCGTTTGCCAGGGTGACGATGTCGACGGCGCGCTGCTCGTTCATCAGCTCGCTCATGCGCATGAAGATGCGCTTGTGCGAATCGAGCGAGAAATCGTCGGGCTCAAGCCGCTCGGCGGCCTCCGAGTGTGCGGAGTTGTCGAGCAGGATGGCGCCGAGGATAGTCTTTTCGGCGTCTATATTCGCGGGCAGGCCGGCGTCGAGCGAAGTGATGTCAGGCAAGGTGGCCATACCTAGAGTGTAGGGCGAATGGCCACGTCAAGTCGGGTGTGGATTGCGATGGAGATGTGTGGGAATCGAGATTGCCACACTGAGGGTCGCACTCGCGTTTGGGCTGGTCTGCCACCAAATGCATTGCCCCAGCGCAAGAAGAACGGGTCAGGCTCAACCGCGAACAGGACCCCGGAAATCAGCCACCAGTGACTTTCGAGCACGATCGAAATCTGGGAATCTATTCCGAAATCACCATCTGCGATGTGCTGCTGATCGGAAGCGTCACCCTTTTCCAGAACGGGATGACGAGGCCGAAGTTGTACGTCACCACTACGTTCACGGCGTTTCCGACTGCATTGCAGGGGTCTCCGTTTGCATCCAGGTTGGTCGTGGGATTGGGGCAAGCCGTGGTCCAGGTGGTGGTATTATTCGCATCCTGGCTGGCGATGAGCCACGTGGCATTGACAGACATATTTCCGGAATAAATCCCGGGATAGCCTGCGGAAGCCAGATAAGCCAGAAGAGGGTTCGCCGCAGGATTTGTTGTGGATGTAATCCTGCTCGGATTCATGTTGCAGTTTGGATCTGTAACCGAATCAAGGGTGCAGGAGTCTGGCCCACGTACAACGGCATACCGAGTGACAACTCGGGCAGCATCGGATACATAGTTGAATGTGTAGAAGCCCAGGGAAAGCTGGATCGTGCCCAGCAGAGCTGCCAACACCATCGAGGCGGAGAGCGCAAACTCCACCAACGAGGAGCCCTCATCGCTCATCAATCGGTTCATTGCAATATCTCCTGTATCGAGCGGCCTGTCAGTTTGTAGGAGGTGGGGAGACCGGCAATGTGGATACCAGTGGTAAAGGTGCCCTGTGTATAGGCGGTGACGGTGATGATGAGGTGAGATCCCGTGCATCCTGAAGGAAAGCTACCGGCTACGTTGCAGCTGGCGGTGCCGGCTCCAGAACAGGTACACGCATAGCTGGGTGGTGGGTAGCCAGTGGCCCATCCCACATGAGTGCCCATGTTGAATGAGTCTCCCTGCGCAGCGTTTAACATCCCGCTGGTGTCCAATGCTCCATTGGTGGTGAACGCCCCACCGTTCATGGCTGCGTATTGCGTAGCGGCTCGTGCAGCGTTGGTCACCTCGATTGAGCAGTAGATCATCTTGGCAAGTTCTGCCATTCCCAGGAGCAGTGCGAGCATCAGAGGCAGAGAGATCGCTGCTTCAACGAGGGCCTGTCCACTTTCGTTCTTCATGTAATCCTCCTTACTCCACGAGCGCGATCTTCTTCAGGGGCGTGGTGCTGGGATTCGCCAGGTTGTAGTTATCGGTAAGAGTCATATCAGTAGTCATGGTCAGCTGCCAGGCAATAATTGCACCGGCGGTCCAATGCTTTGCACCATTGTCGTGGAGGGTAATTACGGAGGTCGGCGCATAGATTATCCCGATCAGGTCCTCGGTACCGCTGCCGAACTGGACCTGCATCGTGCAGGGCGTCGTGGTGACACTACAAGTACCAGAGCTCACCGCCGTGTTGTTTATCGAGGGCTGCATCAGAGCAATGCCGTCATAGATTCCACCGGTGGGCGCAGTGATCCCGAGGTAAGTGTTCTTCTGGTTGAATACTCCGCCGGCATTATCGATAGTTCCGCCGTTCACCTGCACGTTGCCTACGTTCACGCCATGCTCGAACACGTATATACCCGGCCCAAGAGTCAGAGTCGATGAGCCTCCGTCCAGCGAAACGTTCGTTCCGCTGAAGCAATACACTTGATCGCTCAGGATGCCATCTGCGTTGGCTTTTGGTGTTGGCAACTGAGAGGTCGTGGTGATCGAGGTCAATGCAGTGGTATTGCCCGCCATGCAGTCGGTGGCGGGAATTGGTCCTGTCAGGTCGTTGAAGGGGTCGGCAACCGGGGCAACGCCTTGCTGCATCGGCGCATTCTTACTCGACTTGCATGGCCCTCCGTTGTCCAGCCCCCCGACGATATGGAGGTAGTCAGCCACGACTGTGCCGGATCCATGAAGGCAAACCGCGTCTGCGTTCGGAGAATTCACCTGCACACCACAGTTGTTGGCAGTGAGCGTCTTCTTCACGTAGAGGACATCCGAGTCAGCGGGGTTGTTGTCCAGGATGTACATGCAGGCGGCGCTCGCGGGATCTCCACCCACGGCTCGGGCCATGACGTTCATCGATGATCGGCCGAACACCCCCATAAAGATCGCTGGATTCGGCTGGGTGATCACGACTTCTACATAGCCGGAGCCAGTGTGGTAGCCGTCGGTGACCGGATTGTGCACTGCCACCTGGGTGGCATTCGTGACGCCGTTCTGGGCCGCGGCTCCCTGGGCTACCGTCACGATGTTGGCAGTGCCGTGATAGCCCATTTCGATGGCGGCGGCGACTGCTGCGGCATCGGCGGCCGATTGCAGACTGCGCCTGGCGCGGAACATCATCCCTACGTCCACCGCCATCGCCGTGAAGCCTAGCAGGATTGTCATGCACAGAGCTGTGATGACAACTGTTTGCCCCTCTTCGTTTTTGAATCTTGAGACAAGCGTTTGACCTTCTTCGTTCTTACAAAGTTTCATCTGTCTCTCCATGTCCCGTGAGGCGCGGTTTGCGACTGTAGAAGGCGGTCTGTGTCATCGAGACCTCCTCGCGGCGCTTCCGCGGTAGTCCAAACTTCGCCGATCGCGCAAATTCATCTGGGAAAGTACGGGAGTGAATCACTCCGGCCCTGGAAACAGCGTTTCTCCCCGAGCAGTGCAGCGCTCTCGCTTCAGCGAAATTGCGCTTTCGTTCCTGCTGGCCCTACAACGCTGCGCTTATCTGAGGGGTTTGATTATCCGACTTATCCGATTCGAAAAGCAATCGGAATGTAAGAGATACACCGGATTCTGCAAGCGATTGCGGTAACCACAAAGCACGTGAAAGTCACATATCGCCAAGTTACCGGTAAAGATCGAAATTACACACTGAATTTCCTAATTACAGCAACGCGGAGCACTTAGAGCAACTTGGCAACAGACGCGGCATTCACATCGAGCGCACGATCGTTGTCGGATATCGAAAGGAGCCCGGGCAGCCACTCCCTTCGGCTTCTGTCCATTCTGCATTTGGCTGCGCAAAAGCGTCTTTCGCCGTGCCACGATTCAAATCCATGGCCGGCCCACTTTACGAAAAGCTCCGCGTATTTGAACCCGCCGGTATTTCCTTTCCCGCGTGATCTCACTCGCGATATCGCGGGCGAGTCTCCCATGCAACTTCGGTAATTGCGGGGATTACTTCCGCTTGTTCTGTGCCCAAAAGCGGCATTTCATCCCTGCTCGCACGGTGCGAGACTGCGCTCACGACAGAGGCTTCCCCCCCACACCTCCTCTGTTGATTGAAACCGGATTTCTCGCAAGAGAATGCGGTTTCCGTCGTCACTTCACTGATCAACGCAACGGCAGGTGCTCATGGCGCGTTCAATCGAAAGTCCCTCGAAGCATGAACATATGGCGGCGCTTGATGGAATCAGGGGCTACGGCTTTCTGGGCATCTTTCTCGCGCACTACCTTTCATCGGCAATCTATTCCTATCGATCGCACGCTGTGGTCAACGTCCTCTTCTATGTTGAACAGATCGCTTGGATGGCAGTTCCAGGTTTTTTCGTCTTGTCCGGATACCTCATTGGCGGCATATTGTTCAACTCGCGTAATCGCGAAGGATTCTTCAGGGTGTTTTACGGCCGCAGAATCCTGCGGATTCTTCCCGTGTACTACATGACGCTCCTCGTCATTGGCGGCATCCGTCTGGCGCAGGGGGTCCATCTCAGCCACGTATTCTGGGCGTCCTTCATTTATATGCAGAACTGGTTGCCGGGCTATGCCTCAAGCGACGGCGCCTTGAACACCAGGATTGTTCACCTTTGGACCCTGGCAATCGAAGAGCAGTTTTACCTGACCTGGCCCGTCGTGGTGTGGTTCGCGAGAGACCGCGCAAAACTACTGAAGATTATCGCAGTCCTGTGCGGACTTTCTTTTGCGGTTCGACTCATCTCGCCGTGGATTCACCTTTCGGCAACTCGAAGTTATCTTGCAACGCCAACGCGCGCGGATGCCATCTTGCTCGGTGTCGGACTTGCGCTTGTGGCCGATCACAGAATCTTCAAAAAGATCCAGCCTCTCGCGAAGTATGCGGTCCTGGTGGGGACCGCACTGTGGCTCATCTCGTTCTCGACTCACCCTACAGTTCCGTACAACTACTATCGCGTGGCTGTTGAGTTCCCCTTGGCGAATTTAACCGCGCTAGCCCTCGTGGCCGCTGTTATTGACGAGAACAGTGGATTGGCCAGGGTCTGCCGCGTTCGATGGGCGTGCTGGCTTGGAACCATGAGCTACGGGCTTTACGTCTACCATTACACCTACCACCAATGGTTTTCCGAAACGTTTAGGCCCCTGCTCTCGCAATACATGCCGGATCCCTTGGCCTATCTGGCCACCACAGTCGTCGCCCTCGCACTTACGATCGGATTGGGTGTGTTCAGCTACCGATTCATCGAGCAACCCGCGTTGAGCCTGAAAAAATATGTGAAGTTCGGTCCCGCTCGTGCAGAAAAGCCGATTCACGAGAATGCGGCTCTCGGGCGACTTGCAACAAATTGAAGCTGCTCCTATTGCGATGGTCGCCACCGCAGAATCGGCTTGCGCGCTGCGGTCACCTCGTCCAGCCGCGACACCCGCGTTGAGTGCGGAGCCGTCTTCACGATCTCCGGAGTCTCGTCCACTTCCTTCGCGATCGACCGCATTGCGTTAATGAACAGATCCAGTTCTTCGAGCGACTCACTCTCCGTCGGCTCAATCATCAGGGCGCCATGGACGATAAGCGGGAAGCTGACCGTATATGGATGGAAGCCGTAGTCGATCAGACGCTTGGCAATGTCGCCGGTCTTCACACCTTTCGCCGCCTGTCGCTTGTCGCTGAAAACGACCTCGTGCATCGACGGCGTTTTGTAGGGCAGTTCGTAAAGGTCTTCGAGATTCTTGCGGATGTAGTTGGCATTGAGCACGGCGTCTTCGGTGGTCTGCCTCAACCCATCCGGTCCGTTGGCCAGGATGTAAGCCAGCGCACGGATGAACATGCCGGTGTTGCCGTAGAAGGCGCGCACGCGGCCCACCGATTGCGGACGGTTGAATTCCCAGGACTTCGTCCCGTTCTCGTTTTGGACGAGGACTGGGGTTGGGAGGAACGGCTCCAGAAACTTCTTGCACGCCACTGGCCCGGAGCCCGGACCGCCGCCGCCGTGCGGAGTCGAAAACGTTTTGTGCAGATTCAGGTGCATCACATCCACGCCGAAATCGCCTGGCCGCACCTTACCCACTAGCGCGTTCATATTGGCCCCATCCATATAGAGCAACGCGCCCTTGGCGTGGAGAATATCGGCAATCTTGTGAATCTCGTTTTCAAATACGCCGAGCGTGGAAGGATTGGTGAGCATCAGCGCGGCCGTGTCTTCATCCACCTGGCGCGCAAGTGCCTCGAGGTCGATGCCACCCTCAGCGTTCGACTTGAGATTCTCCACCTGGTAGCCGCAGATGGCCGCGGTCGCCGGATTCGTGCCGTGCGCCGAGTCGGGAATGATGATCTTGCGCCGTGCGTTGCCCCTCGACTCATGCCATGCGCGAACCAGCAGAATGCCCGTGAATTCGCCGTGCGCACCGGCTGCTGGCTGCATTGTGATGGTGTCCATGCCGGTAATTTCGATGAGGCATCGCTGCAGAAGATCGATGATTTCAAGCACGCCCTGCGCCAGCGACTCCGGCCGGTAAGGATGAGCCTCCGCCAGTCCTTCGATGCGCGAGACAAATTCATTCACGCGCGGGTTGTACTTCATTGTGCAAGAACCCAGCGGATACATTCCCAGATCGATAGCGTAGTTCCAGGTAGAAAGCCGCGTGAAGTGGCGGATAATCTCGATCTCGCTCAACTCCGGTAGCAGGCCCGGCGTCTTGCGATGCGCGTTGCCCAACAATGCTGCCGCATCAACTTCCGGCACGTCCAGCGGCGGCAGTTTGTACGCCTTCTTGCCAGGCGACGACTTCTCGAAGACGAGACCCTCGTTCTGTGTCTGGTGCGGACGAACCTTGCCGATGCTGCGATTGATCAAGGTGCTTTCTGTTGCTGCCATTTCTATGCCTCGTCGAAAATTGCCGTTGCTCAGTTTTCCTTTTCGTCCTTCGATCGAATATTTTCGCGTTGTGCGCCGCGCCCAAATATGAACCACATTGTCGAACCCCACACGATTCCGGCGATCAGCTTTTCCATTGCAATCCCCGCAATCGTCGTGGCGTCCAGTGTCCTATGAGAAATGAGTTGCTTGTAACAGATATCCGTTACAAATGTGAGACCGCCGAAGAACAATACTCCCCAAACAACAACAAAAAATAATCCGCCACGCCTGAGAGTGGCTTCGCGCATCCCACGTAATAGAGTGCGCAACGACACTTGACTATGCCTCCACCGGCGCAGCCGCCAGCACCTTAGCCGCGCGGTCGATCGTTCCGCGCGCCACCACTTCCGTCGCGCACCACAACGTCGCGTTCTTCAACTCCGGGTACCAGCGGCTCAAATCAATGCCGCCCACAATTTTGTCGTCCAATAGTCGCTGGCTCAACTGCGCGGGCGCTTCCTGCGTCTCCAAAACAAATTCATGAAAGCGCGGCGCGCCTTTAAACATGAGCTTCGTACCGGGTTGCGCACTTAGTGTCTTTGCCGCATAGTCCGCCTTGGCGAGATTGTGCTCGGCCAGTTCGCGTATTCCTTCCTTACCATAAACCGTGAGGAAGATCGTCGCCATCAATGCGACGAGCGCTTGATTGGTACAAATGTTCGACGTAGCCTTCTCGCGGCGAATGTGCTGCTCGCGGGTTGAGAGAGTGAGCACGAATCCCCGGGTCCCGTTACCGTCGACGGTCTGGCCCGCGAGGCGGCCGGGCATCTGGCGCAAGTACTGCTCCTTGGCTGCGATCACGCCGCAGAACGGGCCGCCGTAACTCAGCGCGACACCGAACGACTGCGCTTCCATGCTGACAATGTCAGCTTCGATCGGCGGTCGGACAACGCCGAGCGAAACCGCCTCGGCAATCGACACAATCAGCAGCGCGCCTTTCTTGTGCGCAATCTCTGCAATCGCCGGAATGTCTTCAATCACTCCGAAAAAGTTCGGACTCTGCACCAGCACGGCGGCAGTCTCATCGGTGACGGAGGCTTCAAGAGCCTGGAGATCGAGGCGCCCCGTCTCCGCGACATAGCCGATTTCCGACGTAGGCAAATCGCGGAATTGCAGGTAGGTGTGCAGCACTTCGCGATACTCCGGATGCACTGTCGCGGCGACCACGGCTTTGTGCCGGCCCGTGACGCGCATCGCCATCAGCACAGCTTCCGCTGCACCCGTAGAACCGTCGTACATGCTGGCGTTGGCCACGTCCATACCGGTCAACTCGGCGATCATGGTCTGGAATTCAAAGATTGCCTGCAGCGTTCCCTGCGTAATCTCCGGCTGATACGGCGTATAGCTGGTGAGGAATTCGCCGCGCTGCACCAGCGCATCAATAATCACCGGGCGATAGTGGCGATAGCAGCCCGCACCCAGAAAGCTGGCGTAGTCGGTAGCGTTCTTCTGCGCGGCAGCCTTGAAGTAATCGATGATTTCGCTCTCGGCCTGCTGGCGCGGCACATCAAGATCGCGCGTGAGGCGATACTCAGCCGGAATGATCGCAAAAAGATCGTCGATTGCCTTGGCGCCGATCGCCTTGAGCATCTGTTCGCGCTCGGCGGGAGATTTTGGTAAATAGCGCATGGACGGTCCCTCCGGGACCAGTTTTCAGTCATCGGTTTCGCTTGCGTCGGGTCGCCAGATTCCTCGATTCGTTCTTCTCACTGAGAACTGACGACTGAGAAGGGCTACGCCCCCGTCTCTTCCGAGACGAACTTCTCATACGATGCGGCGTCCAGCAGCTTTTCGTATTCCGCCGGGTCAGACAATTCGATCTTGATGATCCAGGTTTCGTGCGGTGCTTCATTGATCTTGTCGGGCGAGGTCTTCAGTTCCTCGTTCACCGCCGTCACCGTCCCGCTCACGGGCGAGTACAGGTCGCTGACCGCCTTCACGCTTTCGACCGACCCAAAGGACGCATTTGCGCTGATCGAGTCGCCCACTTTCGGCACGTCCACGTAGACGATGTCGCCCAGTGAGTTCTGCGCGTAGTCGGTGATGCCAACGGTCCCGATCTTGCCGTCGAGCGAGATCCATTCATGCTCGCGGGTATAGCGATAATTCGCCGGATAAGCCATAGAAGAACATGCTCCTTTCGGAATGCAAATGAAGCTACAGTGTACGACCTTGGAACGGCGGGCGGGGACTGAGGAAAAGCGGGGATTGGCGCAATCAAAACCCGCCTTTCAACCAAATCTCGACTACTTCGCAGGCCCGAATCCCGGATAGGGTTCGAGCGGCACGAGGGCTGCCACCTCGAGCATTCCCGCCTTGAAGATGGGCAGGCTGCCGAGAGCATCGCGCACCTCAGCCTCGCTTGCGGCTTCCCACAGGATCGTCGCGCCGGGCACGTCGCCCCGTCGCCAGACCTGGCGCAGGATGCCGGAGGCGTACAGCTCTTTGACGCGCTGGCTCTCCCGGGCATTGAGTTCCGGTGTAAAGGCTTCAGGTGGAAATGTGTCGGTGCGGCGTCGTGAAAGCGTCAAAAACTGCATATTGAAATTGTACGAAACGTGGCAAGCGTGCTCAGGCCGCGCTGATTTCGGGATTGGCAGTCAGCCTTCGAAAGTCCACCAGCATCTTCGCCCGCCAGATCACAATCATGCCGAAAGCGAGGATGAAGAAGATGCCCGCGGTCTGGGGTGCAGTCAGAATCTTGTCGAAGTAGCCGCGCGCGAAAAGGCGGATGGCCGCCAGCACCAGGATCACCGCCAGAAATGCGCTCGACCGGCGCATCATCACCGCGTCCCCCTGGCGTTCGAGCCGCGTCGTCAGCAGCAGCGGCCACGCGAGGGCCACCGCTCCGATCAGAAATGCAATACCAGCCCAGGTCCACGGGACGCGAAACGCTGGGTCAACGAACATCGAAAACCCGGTAGCCATCCCCAGCGGCGGAATGATGATCTTTTTGAGCGATACAGCGGTGCGCGTCTCCCGCAGCCGCCAAATGATGACGGCGACCGCCCCCGCTCCCGCAGCTAGAAACGAACCGGCAACCTTGCCGAAGAAAGAGGAGAAAAGGGGAAGCGCCACCATGATTCCATTTTATGGGATTTCGGAATCAGGCGCGACTGTAATGAAGTTAGCCTATGGGATTATCGGGAAACTCTGGCGGGAGTTCATCTTTGCAATGCTTTTTGATCTCCAAAAGAAGCCGTTTCCGATCAGCGAGAAGGACGAGTGCACAATTTCGGTCCCTGCTGAACCCTTGACCGTTACAAATGCGAACAGCGAGTTGTTTTTGTCGGCCTCAATCTCTTCGATCTCTTGCCAAGGGATCCGCCTATTCTTTCGGAACCAGTAGACCTTTTCCAGACCCTCGGCACCGGCGATAACCGTTCCGGGAAATGAAAACAGAAGCATTAGTGCAACGGACGCGAAGAGAAGGGGATTTAGACGGTCGAACAGGTGATGGTACTCATGCCTCAAGGCTCTCGACGTCAACCAGGTTAAGTAGACAAACGTGACCGGATACGCCCAAAGGCCCAACCAATCCGGAGCGAATTCGACCCGACCATCACCGTGATCTCTGGCAGACCCGCGCTTGCCGAGTCTGCCGAAAAACATCCATATGAGTGCGATGTCGAAGATCAGACGGGCAATTTCAAGAACGGTTCTTGAATTCATTCGATGATCCCGCGCCGAATCATACCTCACTTCTCAAAGAACCGTCCGTGTCTCCCATTCGCCCACGGGTTATAGTGCTCGGCGAACTCCGCCCGCTCTTGCACCGAGGGATGACTGTACGACCAGAATTCCACGAATTTGCTGGGGTTGGGATCGTCGAGCCACGCCTCGCCGAGATGATTAAAGGAGGAAACCGCCGTCTTCTGTGGATCGGGCACCAGGCCGTGAATCGCCTCTTGCCCGTAAATGTCCGCCTCATGCTCGTAGTGCCGGCTCACGGCGTTGCCTACCGGAGTCAATACAAAACCGGCAATCGAAAACACAAAAAACAGGGTCAGGAATCCCGCGCGGCTGGCGACCGAGCCAAGCCTCCATCGCCCGCCGAAACGGCGAACCATTCTCTCCGCCAGTTGCGCACAGGCCCAGAAGACAAAGAACAATCCACCGATCAGTTCCGCCAGCATCTTGGGGATGTGATTGAGCACATAGTGCCCGCTCTCATGGCCGAAGATGAACATGATCTCGTCGTCCGGCATGCGGTCGGTCGTCGTATCCCACATCACAAAGCGCTTGCTCGATCCAATGCCGGTCACATACGCATTGATGCCGTTGGTCTTTTCGCTGGCCTTCATCAGGAACATGCGATCCGGTGGGATCGCCGTGCCCGTGCGCGCCACCACCTCTTCGAGTTTGGTTACAAGTACGGGATGCGTCTTTTCCAGCGGTTCGAATTTGTTGAACATGGGGTCGAGCACCATCGGCGCCAGAAACACCGCGATCACGATCAGCGGTATCGAGATTATCCACATCCATAGCCAGTAACGGCGGGGCGAAACACGCACAAGCCAATTCCCGAGGAGCGCAAGAGGCACCCCGATGAGCAATGAAACCCCAAGCCCCTTGCCCTGGTCGCCCAACCACCCCGGCCAGCCTTGCACGCTGATCCCAAAGCGGCGACTGGCTGCGTGTCCTATTACATCCAGCGGCAGATTAGCCAGGGTGAGAGTCGCCAATATGATCGCGAAGAACAATACCCCTTGCAGCCAGCGCAGCCGCGTCGTTTCCCGCGTCCACGCGTCTAACCATCCAGCCGCACCGAAAGCCAGCAACCCCCAAAGGACAAACAGTTCCCACAGCGACCCGCCAATATCCAGCGACACACGGATCTTGTTGAGCGCAATGGCCTGGGCAAGCTTTTCCGGCGGCAGCGAGTAGACCTGCTCGGAATGAGGCTGATTGCGGCTCAACCCGGCTTGCGGCTGATTCTGCGCAGCACTGCCCGTCTGGGCCGCGACAACAGCGGATGTGAGCAGAAAAAGAACAGCCACGGTACCTGCGAGCATCAGGCGCCGAACAATTGCCATCAGATTTCCCTCCACAGACGCGCGACTTTGAGACAATCAGGCTTACCGATGTTTTCAACTGAAAAACTACAATCTCTCACCTCCATTGTCTCTCTAAAGAGGCATCCGGGCCCTCGCCGAAACGGACTACGCTGCGCGGTTGCTGCAGCTCTTGCAGCCGGCTGTATTGTCGCATCTGCCCAGAATCCGCCGATGCCCCTTCACGCCGACGCCCGTGGCGCCACTGGCTCCTCCGTCCTGCTCGACACCATGAGCGGAGAATTGCATCGGGCCTTTACATTGTTGGGCAAGCCCGGGCCGAACCAGAAGGACGCCGACAAGCTGCTGCCGCCCTACTTCCTCAGTTACTCCGTGGCCGACGCTACTTCCGTCACCATTCGCGCGGAGTACGGCGCCCTGGCCGACAGCACCAACAATCATGTGCGCGTCGCCGACGTGCAGGTGCGCATTGGCGACCCCAAACTCGACAACACGCACGGCAATCATCGCGCCTCCGCCGTCAACAGCCTGCAGTTGCCGCTGGGCGACGATCACGTCGCGCTGGCGCGCACGCTGTGGCTCGCCACCAACGCGGGCTACGGCACCGCGCTCGAAAATTATCTGCGCGTCAAGACTGAAGCCCAGGTACGCGCCAAGGAAGAAGATACTTCGCCCGACTTCAGCAAGGAGTCGCCCCAGATTTCGGTCTCCCAGCCTGCGCCCCCGGTTGTCGTCGACTCAGCTGCATGGGAACAGCGCGTGAAAGGTCTGAGCCGCATCTTCCGCGATTATCCCAATGTCTATCAGAATCTCGCGATGCTGACGGTGCAAAACGAAACCGACTACTACACCTCGTCTGAAGGCTCGCGCGTGGTGGACTCGCACATGCTAGCGCGCGTGGTGGTATTTGCCGTAACCCGCGCCGATGACGGTATGGATCTGTTCCGCGCCCAGACCTTCGAAGCCGAAAATGTGGACGGTTTGCCCTCGCAATCGGAGATGGAAGCGGCTGTTCGCGAACTGGGCAAGAGCCTCGAGGCCCTGCGCAAAGCTCCCGTGACCGAACCCTTTGACGGCCCTGCCATTCTTTCCGGCCGCGCCTCCGCCGTCTTCTTTCATGAAGTGCTGGGCCACCGCCTTGAAGGCCAGCGCCAGCGCGGCGACGAAGAAGGCCAGACGTTTACGAAAGAGCTGAATAAAGAAGTGCTGCCGCCCTTCCTCTCTGTCGCCGACGATCCCACCATGACCACCTTCGGCAAAACCTGGCTCAGCGGCACCTACACCTACGACGACGAAGGCGAGAAAGCACGGCGCGTCGACCTCATCCAGAACGGCGTGCTCAAAACATTCCTCATGTCCCGCCTGCCGATCGCGAGCTTCGCCGCCTCTAACGGCCACGGCCGCGCGCAGACAGGCCGCATGCCAACCGGCCGCCAGGGCAACCTCATCGTCACCTCGACCAAAACCGAGCCGGAAGCGGATCTTCGCAAACAATTAATCGAAGAGGCGAAGAAGCAGGGCAAGGCATACGGCCTCTACTTTGAAGACATCTCCTCAGGTTTCGCAGTCACCACGCGCAGCGCTCCGCAAGCCTTCCAGGTCATTCCCCTCGTTGTGTACCGCGTGTATGTCGATGGCCGCCCCGACGAACTTGTTCGCGGCGTCAGCATCGTGGGCACGCCTCTTGCCGCGATGAAGCGCATTCTCGCCACCAGCGACAAAAGCGAGGTCTTCAACGGCGAGTGCGGCGCCGAGTCCGGCACCGTCCCAGTCAGCGCCGTCGCTCCCGCCATGCTCGTAAGCGAGATTGAAACCCAGCGCCAGCAGCAGGGCACCCAACGACCGCCGATCCTGCCCATTCCCGGAGCGCCATCCACCGGATCGACAAAGGAGGCACAATGAAGCCCACTCACCGCATTGGAAATCTCATCGCAGCGGGGCTTCTGGCTGCCGCCATTTTCACTCCGCGCCACGCACCGGCACAGGCCACGCGTGCCGACGCTGAAAAAGATCCTGTACTCAAGGCGATGCTTGAAGAGCTCGATCGCAGCATGGCGCATCTCCAGCTTCCCGGCTTTGAGAAGCCCTACTTCATTGAGTACCGCATCGAGGACGTGAACGATTACGAGACGCGCGCGGCCTTCGGCGCCGGCGAAGGTTCACAGCACAGCCACGCACGCATCGCCCGCATCAGCGTGCGCGTCGGCGATTACAAAACCGACAACTCCGGCCCCCGGGGCGATGGCGCTCTGCAGCTCGCCAGCATCGACGAAGATCCCATCGCCCTGCGCTCCGCCCTCTGGAGCGGCACCGACCAGGCCTATAAAGCCGCCCTCGCTGCGTATGCGCAAAAGCAGGCCGAGCTCAAGCAGGTGCAGACGCCTCCGCAGGCCGACGACTTCAGCAAAGCAAAGCCCATCATCTCCCTGGCTGAGCCACTCAACCTATCGCTCGATGAATCAGCATGGACTGCCCGTGTCGCCCGGGACAGCGGCATCTATCGCACCGACCCGTCTGTCAGTCCCGTCGAGCGTGATATGCAGTACTCCACCGCAGCCTTTCACGCGCGGGTCACCACCACGTGGATTGTCTCGAGCGAAGGAGCGATCGTGCGCAAATCCGCCAGCAGCTACTCGGAGTCCTTTGGCGTGGGCACGCAGGCCGACGACGGCATGCGCCTCGATCGCTCCTACGGAACCAGCGGCATGGCGTTGAGCGATCTCGACAGCCCGGACGAATTCAAGAAACATGTCGTCTCGCTCATTACTTCGTTAACCGAACTGCGCAAGGCTCCGCTGGTGGAAGAGGAGTATCACGGGCCCGTCCTGCTCAGCGCCGATGCCAGCGCCGACACGCTCCACGCGCTGCTCGCCGCAGGTGTGACCGCCACGCGCCCCAAGCTGGGAACCGAAGCCCGCACCAACGGGCCGTTCGCGTCCAGCTATCACGCCCGCATCATGCCTGACTTTCTCAGTGTGATCGATGATCCCGCGCTGAAGACATGGGATGGCAAGGATCTTGTCGGCGCCTACTCGGTAGATGATGAAGCGGTGCCCGCACAAACCGTGAAGTTGGTTGCCGACGGCCACCTCGAAAACTACCTCATCGGCCGGACGCCCGTACGCGACTTTCCTGAATCCAACGGACACGCCCGCGCCGGCGTCACCGGCACCCCGCATCCCGTCATCGGCGTCATGAAGGTCACGGCGCAACAAGGACTGAGCGACGAGGAACTGAATCGCAAGCTCCTTGAAATCGGCAAGGATCGCGGCCTCAAGAACGTCTACTACGTCGAAACCCTGGGAGCGGAAGCGACACCGCGTCTGCTCTATCGCATCGACATGGATGGCAAACGCACCCTGGTCCGCGGAGCGCTGCTCGACGACCTCGACCAGCGCGCGCTGCGCTCAGGCGTCGAGGCCGCCGGCAAGAATCTCTGGGTAGCCAACTACGCCTCCGACATTCCGGAAACCGTTCTCGCTCCTGCGCTCTTGTTCGATGACGTCACCGTAAAGCGCGCCAACGAAACCAACGACAAGCTGCCCTACTACCCGCCGCCGGACTAACGCTTAGGTGCTCCGCAAACCTTGACTCGCCTCGCCGGTCAAACAGGCTGTTAGCTGATGGCTGAAAGCTAAGAGCTGGCTCTATGCTTTCTTCTTCCACGCCCCCACAATCGCACCCATCAGCATCATGCCGAAGAGCCAGTAGCCGGCGTTGACGAGAAACAGGCTGATGGGGCGTACTTCGAAAATGTACTCGGTCGACCAGGTCGTCATTTCGAATCCCGCCCACAACAATGCGCCGACCTTGATGCCCCGCAGCGCTGTCTGTTTGCCGGTCAACTGCGTTACGCAGGAGATTGCCGTAGCCATCACCGCGGCCATCACCAGCGCGGTGCCATATTGCAGATATGGATTCATGCCGCTGCTCACCAGCCACTGCATTGTGCGGCCAATGCCGTTGAGCCAGGCGCTCATAAATGCCGAATACCATCCGGCTTCGAGAAGAAAACAGGCAATCGCGGCCACCACGATCGCAAGGTAGTTCTGGCGCACCCGCGCCATCTGCTTCACCGGGACGCCCACTGCCATTACGAACCTCCAATGAATGCTGTGGATTTACAGTATGTCGGGGCCTTCTCTACAGGCAACGAGAAAAAGGGCGCGAGTTGAAATTCAACCGTCGAGCCATCCCGCCTATCTAACGTACAGCGGGAGCCGGCGCGCCATGACCGGGCTGAAGGGGAATCTCCAGCGAGCCGGTCTTTCCACTTCCCCAGTCGTAGACGCCGGTCACGAGATTCACATCTTCATCAGGCAGATCCAGCTCCATGTGGACCGGGATGCCGGATTTTTGCATGGCGGCAAATTCAGCGGGCTTCAGACTCAAGGCAGCCGTGACTTTGTCCCAATTGACGGGGTTGCCATTCTGGTCGTAGGCCATGAGTCCAGCCTCGAGTTTTCCGTTGCGTTCCCCATCGGGGCCGGTCCGGAAGGCCACATCCGACAGGCGAATGGAGAAGTCCACGGTGTATCGAACAGTAGGGCCAACGAGTTTGGCGTTCTGCCCGGCACGCTGTGATCCAGCAGCAGGTTGGCCGCTCGCCGGCACTGCCTGCACGCTATACACAAGGCCCGTCGCACCGGGAAGCCCGAGCTTCATCACCGCCGCCATCGGATCGGTTCCCGCGGTCTGCTCAAACGAGGAGGCGCTGTCGGCGTTGTATCCGTGCCGATATGCCAGCGTGTAATGTCCGTTCTTCAGATGGATCTCGATGCTGCGATAAGTGCCGTCCATCTTCACATTTGTGGGGGAGTAGCTGAGCGTGTAGTAATGGGCGCCGTCATTGATAGCGCGCTTGAGTGCTCCATTAAGGTCGTTGGTGTTGAAGTAAGCTTTGCCGCCTGTGGAAGTGGCGAGCTGCTGCATGGTTGCGATGGTGTTGCCACGGTTCGTGGCGCCACCCATGAATGGCGTCATCGTGCTATTGCTCATCGGGCCGTCGGGCTGATCGCCGAAGTGAACGGAGCCTTCCGGTGCAGCGGGGCCAGCACTGTCGGCTTCACCCACGTGCTCCACCATCATGCCCTGCGCACCAACCGGATAAATCGAGATCTGAGAAACGGTAAACAGATTGGCGGTCTTTCTGACCTGCTGCAGATACATCTGGGGAGATTTTTCGATGTTCTCGCGCTGCGCAGCCGTGGGGAATATCACGACCGGGAAGGAACTCGAGAACCAGATGAGATTCTTGCGGCCGGGAATACCTGCCAGATAACGCGCTAAATGATCGAGGGCTTCGAATGTCATGGAAGCCCGGGTTCCCAGATCGAAGGAGCTCATGTCGGCGAGCGCCTTTTGGAGATCTCCGACACCCATGGATTGCATCATGGTCAGGCGCGCCATGTCGGCTGCATTGTCAGCCGCGTCTCCGCTATCGCGCGACACTTTTACGGGCGCCGCGCCTTTCCCCTTGTCGTTCAGCGCGGCAAGCAGCGTACTTGTGTCTGCGGTAAATCCCTGCACATAGCGGAGCTTAGAACCCAGCGCAAAGATTGCGATGCGCGTCCCCGGCTGCATCTTTTTTAGAAAATCCTCGATTTCATCGTGGACGTAGGCCTGGTCCTGCTGTGGCGTATTGAGGGTGTCGAGCAGCAGCACGTTGACGGCATCGCCCACCGGAGCCGGCGGAGCATTTGTATAAGTGCCCGGCGGCAGCTTCTGCGATTCCTGTGGCGTGTCATGCGATGCCGTCGCTGCAGTGTGTTCCTCAAGAAAGTCGATGGCCTGCGGCTTGCCGTCTTCTTCGACGTCGAAGTCCGCTTTCGTTAGGCCAGCTACCGGATCGCCATCGCCCCTGGTGACGACCACGTCGAGAACCACATCGCGCGCGCTGGTTTGGAGGACGGTTGTCTCGCTCTGCAGCGTGTCCTCGGTTGCCAGAGTGGCTGGAGGCGGAGCCGGATTCGCGCCTGAATTTGCATCGGTGCTCCCGGAGGGTGTCGCGGACGGCAGCTGACTTACAGGCTGGACCGGAATCGATAGCGTGGCGGGCGCAGGAAGATCATTTGAGAGCGGTTGCGGTGGGGAGACTTCGCCTGGCGAGGGCGTTTGCTGCTCCAGCTTCGCTGCTTCACTGTCGGTGAGGATCGTGGCATCGGAACGGAATACGTGATAGCTCTGAAAGACAACGTCATTGAGCGATTTCTGCAGGCTCAGTGTTTCATCGAGCCTCGCGCAGTCTCCTTCGAAAACAAAGAGGGCATGGGCCATCGTAGAGCTGACGCTCCTGACAGGCAGGAAGTAGGACTTGCCGCCGATATCAACCGGTGCGTATTCGACCTCAACGTCGGACCTGGCCGTGAATTGTCCGGGTTTGATATCCGACTGCAAGACCAGCCGGAGAATCGTACCAGTTGCAGGATCGACCACGATCTCGCCATGGTAGGCGACTACCTGGCGAAAGGTTTGCGGAGTGGTGGAGCAAGGCATCGCATCCCCTTGATCGGACGGCAGCCCATCGTAGGTGATGGAGTAGTGGGACTTTTCCTTTGGCACCGTGAAGCTGAAGACAGCCTGGAGACCTTGTGTGCCTTGCTCCCAGCGATTCCACGCAAGGTTGCTGCGCGCCGCATCCACGAGCACCGTGCCGAGGATGGGGCCAAACACCCCCGAGGTGCTCAGCGTCTGCGCGCCTTGGTGCTGCTCACTCTGCTCCACCACCTCGCGACCATCCCGATATGTCACGGTGGCATTGAACTGTCCGACGAGATGAATCGGCTGGTAAGCACTGCCTGTGATGGCGCCGTGGGTTGTGATGGCGCCCGGCTTTTGTACAGCAGGCATATCTTCAAAGCTGGTGGTAACGCGCGTGGCAAAAAGATTGGGCAGTTGGTGCACGGTCTGCGAAACATATTTCACAGTGAGCGCCATGATCTTGCGCTGTGTGGCCAGGTCCGGCGTGGGCTGATTGGGGATTTCGGCGGCCGGGGGATCGAGAAACACGGAAGCATCGGAGAGAAGCGTGAGCGCCTGCCGCGATCTCTTTCCGGGCAGCTTCGCATCGAGGCCTTCAAGGCGGACGCGGCTCAGGCGCTCGGTTAACTCCAGATCCGACAGCTTCTGTGCGATCTCAGCATCGGGCAAACCTTGAGCTGCCGCAAGCGTCCGGTCCAACTCGTCAACCGTAACCCGCTTTGCGCCAAACGCCGGAAGACCCAGGGCAGCAAAGGCAAGAAAAAATGCCAGCGTGCGCATCCCGACCTCTTTCGAAAGCCGTGCCATTCTATCTTGGACCGCGAGAATCAGGACAAGGTTCACCGATTCTTCTAACCACTGGACATTGCTGTTTCCGGATGCATGTCCCGGTTGGAATACAAGCCGTCTGTTTGTTCAGTCCAGCCGGGTCAGATAAGCCACACCCTGTTCCGGTTGCAGTCGTCGCGCCATCTCCTCGGCCTGTTCGCGGTCGTCGCCCGGTGGGCGAATGCGCACCCAGTAGCTGCGTTCTCCGGCGAACTCAATGACCCGGGCCCCCGGATAATCGTTTAGCAATCTCTCTTTGAGATGAATCGCCTTGCCCTCGCTCGTGAACGGCCCGATCTGCACGCACCATCGTCCGCCCACGTTCATCGGCTTGGGGGTCTCATACACGTCCACGCGCACTTCAGCCGACCCGGGCCACATGCCGATCGACTGCGCCGAGGCCTTCGTCAAGTCCAGAATTGCATTGGGAACAAACGGCCCGCGATCGCTGATGCGCATTGCCGAGGCCTGCCGCGTCCTCAGGTTGGTGACGACGATAAGCGATCCCATGGGCAACGTGCGATGCGCGGCCGTCAAAGCCTTATCGCTGAACACCTGGCCGTTGGCGGCTTTGCGCCCTTTATAAGGAGCGGTGTACCACGTAGCCAGACCCTCTTCGCTGTAAATCGGCCGATGGTTGAGAATGAATTCCTTATCCTCGGCGCTGATGCCTCCTTCAGGAACAGGCGTAATGGGAATGGGGCCAGTACCAGGCCGGCCTGCCGGAGTTGGATAAGAAGGAGGGTTGTACACCGGCGGAGCCGTCGCCGTGGGTGGCGCCGGCTGTGGCTGACGCTTGTGCCCGCAGGCAGCTATCCCCGCCGCAGCCATCAACAGCACTGCAAGCCACGCGGCCCGTTGCGCGCTCGCGCAATGGCAATGCGTCATCAGGCCCGGGGGCCTCGCTGCTGTTGCGCCCTGTCCATGCGATCCGCCAGGTTGCGCAGCGTGTCAGAAACCTTGCGCATCGCTACGATCGACTCGGAGCGAACCTGCGGAATCACCGCGTCGTTCACATACTCGATCGCGTGGCGCAATTCCATCTCGATTAGTTCCATGGCTTCTTCAATGCGGTGGCCCACGCCGGGGCCCGGAGGTGGTGGAGGAGGATAGGAACTCATTGCAGCAAACCTCACTTTCTAGTCTCGATGCCGCCCCGACCTGCGTCAATGCCGCGAGCAGCTTTGCGTAACGGCGCTGTGCCTCTGGCAACAACAGGCGCGGCGGCCCCATCAAGCGCCAGTCGCCAACTCTTTCGAGGTTCCCAAGTTACTTTTTCTGAGTATTTTGCGTCCGACATACTAGAATGATCGCGGTCCTTGGGATAAAGAGACGCTTGGAGCCGATTGGGTCTCTGTGGTTTACGAAGCAGCACCAGAAAAGTTCCATCACGCAAGGATCTACTCTTTGATGACCCGCTCTTCAAGGACCAGTTCAATAGGGCATGACGCAAATCGCCCGCACAGCCGCATTGCAGATGGCTGCAGCCAGGCGTGCCAACTCCGCTTCGTCTGGACTGCGGTGCTTGCATCACTCCTGATTCCGGCAATTGCTGCCGTCTCGGCGCAAACACAGCCGGTCAACCCCGCCTCTCCCCTTCCTGAGGCGCCGCTCCCTGTCATCAAGCATGCGAAATCCAAAGGCGGCCCCTGTCGCGTGATCCCCAAAGGCGAGTCCGCCGGCATTGCCCTGAGTGAGACTGGCATGGCCTTCATTGCCGCAGTTGCAGGCTTTGCTCCGGCTGAACCAGCCGCCCCAGCCTCGGCGGGCGACGCGTCGTCGACCCAGGCCGTTGCGCCAAGAGAACTGCCTCCTTGCCCCCCGGAGCCCCTCATCAACTTCTACCAGCGCTTCATCAACGGACCCGAAGTCAAACCGCTGACTCCGAAAGAAAAAGCGCGCCTCGCGGTCAAGAACATCCTCGATCCTTTCAATGCGGTCACCATCATGGCCAACGCGGCCATTGCCGAAGGTTCAGACTCGCATTCCGACTATGGACCGGGTATGCACGGCTTCGCCAAAGTTGTCGGGGTCAGCTACAGCGAAGATATGACGGGCGAGTTCGTCGGCACCTTCCTCATCCCTTCCATCGTTCACCAGGATCCCCACTACCACCGCATGCCGCATGCCACCGTCCGGCGCCGGATTTTTCACGCCATTGCCCAGGTAGGCTGGACGCAGGGCGATAACGGCAAAGGCATGGTTAACTACGCCAACCTCTTCGGGTTCCCGATCGACGCCGAGATCGCCAACCTTTACGTCCCCGGCGAAAAGACCAACCTGCCCTCCACCACCGCCCGGGTCGTCACAGGGTGGGCCATCGCCCCCACTGACAACTTCATCACCGAATTCCTGCCCGACATCGCGCGACGCATCCACGTGCGCATCGTCCTGGTGCAGGAGATCATCAACCAGGTTGCCAAAACCGAACCCGCCGGTAGCCCGTAAGCTGGTTCGGTTTCGCAGATCATCAACCATGTTCCGAAAACCAGTGGCCGTTCGGGCACCTAGTTCTGCACAATGCATCCACAAGCAGTACTGATAGGATTTCGTTTGCGATACATTTCAAGCAGTCACCTTCCTCAGCTCTCCTGGGAGCAACTATGTCTACCGCTGCACGCTCGAACGAATCGATCTCCAATGTTGAGGAATTAGCGAAGCGGGTGGGCACGAATTGGCCCTCTTTAGTAGCGGCACGATTGCGCGCGCAGAAGTATCTCCTCGAACTCAAGGAAGAGTTGCGCGGTGAGACCTCACCGGATGTCAGCATTGTGGTCCATGGCTCGCTCGCCAGACTTGAGTTCACGAGCGAAAGTGATTTGGACTGGACATTTCTAATTGACGGACAGGCAAATCCTCAGCACCAGGATGATCTGCTCAGAATTCGGCGAAAGCTCGAACATGTGAATCGCAAGCCTCCGGGGCCGGAAAGGACTTTCGGCACCCTAACGTTCAGCCATGAGATTATCCATATGATTGGCGGAGAAGAGGATTCCAATGCAAACACAACGAAACGGATTCTCTTACTTCTTGAAGCGGCCGCCGTGGGGGATTACGACCAGGCATTTTTGGCGGTGCGGAAGAACATCCTCGACCGCTATGTGAGGGAAGATTATGGCTTGGGCAGGAGCGCAGGAAGCAACGACCCGAGATGGATCCCCCTGTTCTTACTGAACGACATAGCGCGATATTGGCGGACAATGGCTGTCGATTTTGCCTACAAACAGCGTCGTCGGGGAATTGACGGCTACGCACTGCGAAGTCTCAAGCTGGGCATCTCACGCAAACTAATCTATGCGTCCGGACTGCTCTCGTGCTTTTGGTGTGATCCTCAGATATCCACAACTGCCCCATCCGAAGAATTCAAACGTCAAAAATGTATTGCAGCCCTGAACGAGATGATTTCATTGACCCCCCTTGAACGCATGGCAAAGTTCTATCTTTTCCATTTGGGCCTGGAATCAATGCAATCCGCAGCGAGGCTCTTTTTCGATTCGTATGAGAGCTTTGTCGCTTTACTCAGTGTGCCTGAGAAGAGAAACACGCTCAAACAACTCGCTGTCGACCAGATGTACGACGATGAATGTTTTCTTGAAGCCCGCGAAATCAGATTGCGGTTCAAAGACGCCATTCGCCAGACCTTTCTTCAGCCAACATCACCGCTTTACAAACCCATCATCGAGTTTGGGGTTTTCTGATGACTAACTTGGGATTTTCAACAGGAGCCTTGGCGAAGGGTGACTTCATGTCTGCTCTCAAACAAATGGCGAACAAGTCCCTGTCAGCCGTTGAGCTCTCCGCCTTGCGCGTCGACGAGCTTCCGCACCTGATGCAGTCTCTTAACACCCTCGATTTACATGCCTATCGATATGTTTCGGTCCATGCGCCCAGTACGTTCTCAGCTGCGGAAGAGTCTGAAATCGTTGAGTTGCTTAAAGCGTGCCCAAAAGACTGGAAAATCGTTCTGCATCCAGATGCCATCAAAAACGAGAGTAAGTGGCTGGGCTTCAGAAACCAACTCGTTTTGGAAAATATGGATCGGAGGAAACTGGACGGCCGCACCGCTGAGGAACTGGCTACATGGTTCGAGCGATTACCCGACGCTATGCTATGCGTTGATCTCGCCCATGCTCAGCAGTTGGATACGACGATGACCGAGGCCTATCTCATCTTGACCAGGTTCCGTGATCGCATCTGCGAAATTCACATTAGCGAGCTCGATGCCTCGAGCCACCATTTTCCGTTATCTAAAGGGTCAATAAAGGTCTTCGCAGAAATTGCAAGTTTGATTCCCCGCGATGCGGCGGTAATTATTGAATCGCGCGTTGACGAGGAAGGCATGCAGACAGAATTAGAGAAGGCTAGATGCGTACTTGCAAATGTCCCAGAGGCAACCTACAGAATAGCAGTAGCTTAGCTTTCAAGAGGAGGGCTGCTCAACCACCGATAATTACCGTTCACCCCCCAATATCCCCATTCGCTGCACCCCCGTTGGATTGACTGGCGCATCTCATTACTCTTGTACTGAGCTTTTAGGTTCCGCCAGTACCGTGGCCGGACCTCCCGCAAGAGCCAGCGCATTCTTTCTTAAGGAGATCGCACCAATATGTCCAAAACGATGAAGTACGCCGAGAAAGCCGCCGTATACGCGGCCAAAGGAGCGTGGGTGGTCTATGAGCGGTTGAACCGCATTAGCCCCAACCCGTCGTTTACACCAAAATGGAGCGATAAGCCCCTCCTGAAGAGCTATCAGAAAGAGAAGCCCCCGCTGGGCTGGCCCCGCACCACAGACTCCCTCTGTCCCAAGTGCGTCCCCGAGATTCGCAAGCAGATTCTCGACGGCAAGCTGCCCCACGAAGTCCTGCTCAATGAAAAGGTCGGCGAAATCAAGGCCCAGATCATCGAGCGCGACGGCAAGATCCTGATGGTGAAGGATTGCCCCAAGCACGGCCACTTCGAAGACGTCATGTCGATCGACCCCGCCTTCTTCAAGCACCTTGAAGAGAGCTTCCCGGGCCGCGACATTCGCGCTCACGGAGACACCGAAGGCAAGCTGCACAACCACGGCACCTCGACCGTCACCCACGGCCGCGGCTCGGTGCTGACCATCGACCTCACCAACCGCTGCAACATGATGTGCGACCCTTGCTTCATGGACGCCAACCAGGTCGGCTTCGTCCACGAGCTCACGTGGGAAGAAATCAAGACCATGCTCGACAACGCGATCACCATCAAGCCGCGTCGCCAGATGAGCGTTCAGTTCTCCGGTGGCGAGCCCACCCTGTCGCCTTACTTCCTTGACGCCGTCGCCTACTCGCGCAAGGTTGGCTACAACTCGGTGCAGGCTGCTTCGAACGGCATTGAATTCGCGAAGTCAAAAGAGCTTTGCCGCGCCGCTGCCGAAGCCGGTCTCCGCTATGTCTACCTTCAGTTCGACGGCATCGGCAACGCTGCCAACTCGCACCGCAAGGTCGGCAACCTCTTCGACGTAAAACTGCAGGCCATCAACAATCTGCACGAAGCCGGCGTCGATATCGTTCCCGTAACGACCATCATCAACGGCATTAACAACGAGCAGGTTGGTCGCATCATCGAGTTCGCACTCGACAACCCCAAGAAGATCAGCTTCCTTTAGCTTCCAGCCGGTTAGCTTTACGGGCCGCGACGAGGACATCTGCGAAGAGCGTCGCGTGGCGCAGCGCTACACCCTCTCGCACATGGCGCACGACGTCAAGAATCAGGTTGGCCTCGGCGTCCCCGAGCGCGACTGGTTCCCCATCTCGTTCATGTCCACCTTCTCTGACTGGGCCGATCTCGTGCACGGGCCTACAGCGGAGTGGGGTCAGCTCTCCTGCGGATGCCACCCCAACTGCGGCATCGGCATGGCGCTCATGATCGATAAGGAAACCAAGGAAGCCGCGCCCGTCACCGCCTTCCTCCACATGGACCAGGTTGCCAAGGATCTCGCCAAGGTCAACGATGCCGCTCGCGGCAAATGGATGTCGGTCATCGGATTCGGACTCGCCCTGCTGCGCAACTACGATCCATTCCAGGCGCCCACCCACTTCAAGATCACTGACATGCTCCAGAAGATGGACAAGACCTTCAACGCCACTGGCCGCGATTACGGCTCGGTCAAGGGCGACCGCACCATGGACGACATCAAGAAGCGCCGCTCCGATCGCTGGAACTTCCTCTTCATCGCCGGCATGTGGTTCCAGGATCTGTTCAACTACGACTTCCGCCGCACCGAGCAATGCATCATTCCCTACGCCACGCAGGAAGGCGAAATCAGCTTCTGCGCGTACAACACCGGCGTGGGCTGGCGCAACATCATCGAGAAGATGCACATGACCGCGACTCTGACCAAGTGGTACGAAGAGCACGGCCGTCACGAAATCTTCGCCGGTGGCAAAAAAGTCGGCATGAACTACGTAGGCCACGAGCTCAAGCTCAACATGGAGCACGTGAACTCCGAAGCCAACCACACCCTCGACAACCTCGGCATCGCTAAGAACGCCCGCGAAGAAAAGATTCGCGCCCGCGATACCAAGATCAAGTCGGACGCAGAAAACGCCAAAATGGCCAAGCTCTATCGCGAGCACGTGCTCGGCGAAAAGCCCGTCGAAGGCCTCGTAAGCCTCGACTCCATCCGCCCCGCGAGCAACAACGCCGCCAGCCCCATCAACCGCCACACTGAAAAAGAGCCCGTAGCCGGGGACTAGTCGATCTTTCCTGGGGAGGTAGTTCTGAACCTCTGAACCTTGGTTCTTTCACCAACAAGGCCGTCCCAAACGGGACGGCCTTGTTGCGTTTAGCGATCTCGCCGATTGGAAGGTGCGTGAGACCATCGATACTTAGAAGCTCGGAGTAGATGATCTGCACCTGTAACGCCAATTCACGAATTTGGGCAACCGCATTACCGCTGCGCTCTCCACAGGACCTTCTTTGTCCCCATATCATAAATCCAAACATTGTTGAATTGGCTGCTCAAGAACTTCGCTCCGATTTCGGCGGCGTTGTTCGTGAAGCAGTCGTTAATCGCGTCATCGTAGGGACTTTGCCTCCAGTAATAGAGCAAGAGATCCACTGAAGCACCATCAGTTTCGTACCTCTTTTGGCACTTCTGTCCCAACATCTTCAATAGGGGTTCTGTCTGAGAAAGCGCGCAACCAGAGACGCTCTTCGTCTTCAGAGAATCTGAAATCTATCTAGCCAAGCCCTCATCCGTGATCTCTCCGAGTTCGAAGTAATAACTCTTACCAGCGATCACAATTTGAATATCGGGTTGAGGCGCATCCACATTCGAGCAATCAAGCGGGTCGTCAACCAGCCCGGTAGAGCTCGCACAACTCACGAATGCGACGCTCTCGGTCGTTTGTTTCTTCTCAGTTGGATTGAGAGAATACCAAAGTACTTTTTCCCTAGACCTCTCGTCTTTCGTGGACGTTTCTTTGGTCACCAATCTGACAAGTTCATCGATATTCTTCTTCATAACGCACACTCTCAACATGGTTTTGTGGGTGCCCCAGATCTCTCTTCTGAGTCCTGGATAAGCCCGAAGTCTAACCCGTCGCCCCGTGGATCAAATAAGACGTCACCACATCTCCAGATTGAAATCCCGGTACTTGCGAATCAACTCGAAATCCCCGCGATTCGAAGTGATCAGCCGTGCGCCATGGGACCGCGCAGTCAGCGCGATCAGCACATCAAAATGTAGATCGCGCAGCTTACGGCCTTCGAATCCATGATCTCGCTGAATCCTGCTCAGAAGCTCACCGGATTCGAGCCAGTTCTTTTCGTTAGGTGTCAGGACCGGGTATTTTCGCTCAAGCGTACGAAGAAACGCTTGTTCCGCTGTCGTCGCGGCTCCACGCCAGAGTTCGGCAAGGACGACAACCGAGGTGCGTACCAACTCGTCGAGAGAATCCATGCGCTGGCTGTAGCAATCGGTGCGAAGGTGATTGATCAGAACAGAGCTGTCGAAGATAACCATCTTACCGGTCGTAGTTCTCGAACTTCAGCTTGCCCCCATAATCCTTCATGAGCTTCTTGAAGCCCTTAAGCCGGACAATCTCCTTGAGTGCTACGTGGATCGCCTCAGTGCGAGACTTCACTCCCAGCACTCGCACAGCTTCGTCTGCCAGCTTTGTGTCCAACCGAATAGATGTCAGGGTTCCAGGCATGGCCGCAGCCTCCGTATATATAGATTATGGCCATCGTATATACAGCTGTCAATGACAATAGCTTCCGATCTCCCGCTGCGGTGCCCTGCATTACAGCGTCGGACAACCGCCCGCAATCGAAGGAATAATTGAGAGCGTGTCGTTTGCCGACACCTCCGAGCGTTCCTTCTCCGGCAGGTAGCGCACATCTTCGTCGTTCAGATACAGGTTTACAAATGACCGCAGCTTACCCTCGCCGGTAAACAGATGCTTGCGCAGCTCAGGATACGTTCCGGTCAGCGTATCCAGCGCATCGGCAATCGTCCCTGCGCTGATTTCAACCGCGTCTTTGCCTTCCGCATACGTTCGCAGCGGTGTTGGAATAAAAATCGTCATGCGACTCGGTCCTCGTTGGTTGGTCACTTCTCCGTCTCCTCGAAAATCCATGAAATCTTGCGCAGGCTAGCTTTCAACTTCGATCGCCTGATCCTCAAACCGCTTCTCCTCTTCGTTCGCGCCGGCGAGGAGAAATGAATTCGTCACCGTCGCCCTGCCTTGCGCTACCGATGTAATCACGTACGAGCATCCGAGCCAATGCGCCTCAGCGAAATCTGTCTGCGACCACTGCGCAGGATGGTCTGGATGCGAGTGATAGAACCCTGCAATCTCCAGCCCCTTGTCCCGCGCGCTCCGCTGAATGCGCACCAGCTCGACGGGAGCGATATGGTAGCGGTTGTGCGCCGAATCCGTCCGCGTATTCCCGGCTCGAATCGACTCCGTCACGCGCCACCCCTTCGCATCGGGCCGCCCCAGCAGCGCCCCGCAGCACTCGTGCGGATAGGTCTCTTCTCCATGAGCACGGAACGCATCGTAGACAGTCTGCGGCACGATCAACGTGCTCATGCCTCCTCCCAGAAGCGCTCGCTCATGTACTTCTCCGCTGAATCCGGCAGCACCGTAACGATGGTCGCGGCGCGACCTGCTGCCGTCTCTTCCTCGGCGATGCGCTCGCAAGCCACCACCGCAGCCGCCGCGGAAATCCCCACCAGCAATCCGGCTTCGCGCGCCAGCCGCTTGACCATGGCATACGCAGCCTCTGTCTCGACCTCCATGTTTCGGTCCGCGAGCGTGGGGTCGTAGATCGCGGGAACAAGCGCTGTCGCCATGTGCTTCAGCCCTTCCAGGCCATTGAACGGCGAGTCCGGCTGAACGCTCACCGCTTGGATGTCTTTGTTCAGTTCCTTCAGCCTTCGCACCGTTCCCACAAACGTTCCGCTCGTGCCCAGCCCCGCCACAAAGTGGGTAAGCGTCCCTCCACTCTGCCGCCAGATCTCCGGCGCGGTCGTCTCGTAATGTGCTTTCCAGTTCGCCGGATTCGAGTACTGGTCCATGTAGCAATATCGGTCCGGCTGCTTTGCTGCCAACTCGCGCGCCCGCCGTATCGCTCCATCCGAACCCAGGTCCGGATCGGTCCACTCCACCTCGGCGCCGTACGCTTTCAGAATCCGCTTGCGCTCCGGCGATACGTTCGACGGCATCGCCAGCAGCACCGGAAACCCGAGCGCTGCTCCGAGCATCGCAAAGGCGATCCCCGTGTTGCCGCTCGTAGCATCCAGCAGAGTTTTGCCCTTGCGGAGTGAGCCGTCGGCGAGCGCTTTGCGCACCATCGCCGCCGCGGCCCTGTCCTTCACGCTTCCGCCGGGGTTCATCCACTCTGCCTTCGCCAGCAGCGTCACTTCAGGCAGTCGACGAACGACCGAGTCGAGTCGAATCAGCGGCGTGTTGCCAATGCGCTCCATCAACGCGGAGCCATGGCGCCGTTCCATCCCGTTCAGCCATCTCGTCTCTGCAATTGAAGTCACCACTATGTTGTCTCCCTTGGCAGAATCCCTACTGCGGCTGCGCCGTGGTGCGAAGATACGGCTTCACCGTCTTGTAGCCGGGGAACTGTTTGTCAGCCTGTTCGTTTGAAATCGACCCACCGATAATCACGTCGTCGCCCTGCTTCCAGTTCGCAGGAGTCGAAACCGGATGCTTCGCCGTAAGCTGGATCGAATCGAGCACGCGAATGATCTCGTCGAAGTTCCGCCCCGTCGTCATCGGGTAAGCCAGCGTGAGCTTGATGCGCTTGTCCGGTCCAATCACAAACACCGTCCGCACCGGCGCATTCAGCGCAGGCGTCCGGCCCTCACACGAGTCGCCCGCATCCGCCGCAAGCATGTCATACAGCTTCGCAATCTTCAGTTCGGGGTCGCCGATGATCGGATAGTTCACGTCGTGACCGCTGACATCCTTGATGTCCGACGCCCACCTGCTGTGACTAGCAACCGGGTCAACACTGAGTCCGATCACCTTGGCTCCGCGTTGCGCAAACTGCTTTTCCAGCGCTGCCACCGCGCCCAATTCAGTGGTGCAGACAGGAGTAAAGTCCTTGGGATGTGAGAACAGCACTGCCCAGCCGTCGCCGATCCATTCGTGGAAGTGAATGATGCCTTGCGTGGTCTCTGCCGCGAAATCCGGGGCAACGTCGTTGATGCGAAGGGACATTTCCAAATCTTCTTTCGTTGAGGATTCTTAGCAGTTTGAGCCGGCCGCAAAAATCAAAAACCCACTCGCAATCAATGCGGGTGGGTCATGAGATGCAGCTGAAAGCTAGTTCAGTTCTCTCTGACACAGACCCGCATGCTGCACCGACAACAGCAAGCAACGCGGGTTGGAGAGAATGCCCTCATAGTTCGGATGCGACGTCAAACCTTGCCAACTATCTGCAGGCTAGTGCCTTCCATCAGTCTGTGTCAACAGCAGCGCGCCTAATCGTTTTCACTTGAGCATAATCCAAGCATGCACAGCCAGATGATCCAGGCCGGTCTTTCGATGCACAACTCCGTAATCGATAGGGTTCGTGCAGCATCGGTGACCAGATTCGCCACAAGTGCGACGAGCACAATTGATAATAAAAACTTTACCAGCAGTCGTTTGAGCTCCGCGAGCGCTCCATGACCAACACTGCTGACAATTCGAGCACGCTCATTCAATTCATCTGCCGTCCACAGCTTTCAGGTCTATGATGTGCCTCGGAGTTGAATTATGTCTAAATACCTCTACCACTGCCAGGACTGCGACAAGGAGTTCACCCAGAGCCTCCACATTTCCGATGTCGAGAAAACCGAAATCAAGTGTCCAAATTGTGGTGGCAAGCGCGTGCACCAGTTGGTGGCCGCTTTCTCCGCAGTAACTGCAAAAAAGAGCTAGTCCGGAGTTCCGAATTTCGCTCGAGCGACCGCCTGGAACGAAAATGGACGGTCTCGGTTTTTTGTGTGCGTCAGCTTCAACGCATCGTTCGCAGCCGACGAATCTTTCTGATACCGCTCCAGACGTCAGCCCGCGATTGCCCGATTTCCGCTCTTCGCCATTACACCTTCCGGCTGCTATCCTCGGCGAGAAATGAAAATCCGTCGCTTCATCTTCCCCTTCCTGGCTGCTTCGTTCGCCTCCGTTCTGCTCGCCCAGACCGCACCATCGCTCTCCCCCAGAGAGAAGGCCATGGTGGCCTACATCGACGCCAACGAGCAGGCTTCGAATGCCCTGCTCGAGAAACTCGTCAATATCAACAGCGGTACCCACAACCTTGAAGGTGTCCGCGCCGTCGCCGGGATCATGCAGCAGCAGCTTACCGACCTGGGCTTCAACGTCCGATGGATTCCGATGCAGCAGGTGGAACGCGCCGGCGTGCTCGTCGCCGAACACCCGTGCCCCGAGCCGGGGAAATGCGGCAAACGCATGCTGCTCATCGGCCACATGGACACGGTGTTTGAGAAGTCCAGCCCGTTTCAGACCTACAGCGTGCAGGGCAACATCGGAACCGGCCCCGGCGTCAACGATATGAAGGGCGGACTCGTCGACATGCTCTTCGCACTGAAAGCCATGCAGGCCGCGGGCGTCCTCAAGCAAGCCGAAATCACCGTCGTGCTCAGCGGCGATGAAGAAGCGCACGGCGAGCCGGCCAGCATCTCGCGCCGCGACATGATCGCTGCCGCCCATCACAGCGACGTCGCCCTGGAGTTCGAGGGCACACCGCGCATGGACGGCGTCTTCTACGGAAGCATCAGCCGCCGCAGTTCGATCACCTGGCACATCAATACCACCGGCGAAACCGGACACTCCTCCGGCATCTTTTCCGTGCGCATGGGCTTTGGCGCGATCTATGAGCTCACGCGCATCCTCGACACTTTTCGAGTTCAGCTTCCGGAAGAAAATCTCACTTTCAACGTCGGCATGATTGTTGGTGGCACCAGCGCCCAAGTCGACGAAGCCGGCAATAACGCCACCGCCACGGGCAAAGACAACGTCATTCCCCCTGTCGCCTACGCCAGCGGCGACATCCGCACCATATCCAACCAGCAAACCGCGCGCGTGGAAAAGAAAATGCAGGAGATCGTCGCGCATCATTTGCCGAAAACAAGGGCAACCATCACCTTCGGCGAGGGCTACCCTGCCATGCCACCCACCGCGCAAAGCCGCGCCCTGCTTGGCATTCTCAACCAGGCCAACGCCAGCCTTGGCTTCAAACCCATGCCTGAGCTCGATCCGATGAAACGTGGCGCGGGAGACATTTCTTTTGTCGCCGATTTGATTCCAGGCCTGGCCGGCATCGGCGCTACTGGCGAAGGGGCCCATGCCCCTGGCGAGACCATTGATCTCTCGACGCAGCCCATCAACACCAAGCGCGATGCCCTGCTGATGTACCGTCTCAGCCAGATTGATGAGAAGGCAGACCTGACGAAAATCGCAGGTAAATAGAACAGCAAAGGTACGCGGTATTGCCGCGAACAAATGAATACGGCGCGACCATGGTCGCGCCGTATTCACGTTCCGAAGCGACTACTCCTTAGGGCCGCCGCTGGGATAATCCACCCGGATCGTCAGAATCTCGTACGGATGAATCGGTGCCTTCACCATATCGCCAGTGACCGCAAGGGGGCTGCCCTCCGGCGTCTCCATCATGTTTGTCACCGTTGCGCCCGTCGCACCCGGCGGTACATGGAACTCAACCGTCGCGTCCTTCCCCGCCCACTCATATGCGCGGAAGATCAGTCCCTTCGCGTCCTCTGCCTTCTTCACCGCAGTCAACACCACGTTCTCGGGCATGACCGAAGCGAAGGAATGCGAAGCCGGAAGCGTGCCGGGATGCGCCGTAGTGACGACGGCCTTCAGCGGATAGTTGTATTCCCAACCGTGGCGAATCGTCATCGCGTCCTTCCACGTCCCCGCATGCGGATAGAGCGCGTAGTGGAAGTGATGGTGCCCCATGTCGGCATCCGGATCTGGCCACTTCGGCGAACGCAGCAGTGTGAGCCGCAACAGGTTGCCCACCGCGTCATAGCCGAACTTCGATTCGTTGATCAGGCTGAATCCGTGTTGCCCGTCGCCCAGGTCCGCCCACCGCTGCGCGGGAACCTCAAACTGCGCCTTCTCCCACGAGTTGTTGCGCGTTGTCGGCCGCTCGATCGTGCCATACGGAATCTCGTACGTCGCAAACGGTCCCGAAACCGCCAGTGGAAACGCCGCCTTCAGCAGCACATGCGACTCGTGCCAGTCGAACTGATTGTCGACATTCACCTGATCGCCATCTGCCGAGAGCCCGATCGTCTGAACGAATTTTGATTTACCCCAATGGCTCGACACGCGAATCGTTGGCTCGGCTGTCTTCAACAGCTCAACGGAATCCGCGTGCTCGATCGTCATCGGCGGAACATCCAGCGTTCCGGGATCGATATTCCACGCGTCATAATCTCTCGGCGTGTCCTTGAAGAACTGCAGTTGATTGCCGCACGCCCCTGAAGCCAGCGCCTCGAAGTTGCCCTTCTTCTCAAACAGGCTCGTAATGCATCCTGTCTGCTTGTTCACCGACACGCGCAGCGCTTCATTTTCCAGCGTAATGGCATCACCCGAATCCTTCGCGCTCACCGGGTGCTCATCGCGCTCTGCCGCGACTTTATCGTTAGAGTGGTGAACCCACACGACCTTGTAGCCTAGCGCCGGCACGTGTAACACGTGCAGCTTTACATCGGCGAAGTCCGTCTTGTCGTCGGGCTTGACATCCACCACCTGTGCGCCCGTCGCGCTCACCTCTCCCTTGCCGGTCTGCAAGTGCGCGGTCACTTCACCGGATCGCGCCCAACCTAGCGGGTTGTAGACCACCACCGGCACGCCGGCACCCGCGGTATCCACGCGTTCGTCCACCGCGCTCAGAGATTTTGACCCAATCTCATTCGTGGACCACCGCACGACGTCGTAATCTTTCTGCGCATCCTTATAGATGATCCCGATCCCGGAACCCGCAGCCAGATCGTGGAACTGGTTGAAGAGGACTTTCTTCCAGTCTTCCGTCAACTCCGTCGCGGGATACTTCTTGCCGTCGAGCCATGCCAGCGAAGACCACTTCTCCGCATTGAGCACTTCCTCCGAGCTTTCCCGCATGTTCCGCTTGTGGTTCGCCTGTGTAGTCATCACTCCGCGGTGATACTCGAAGTACAACTCGCTTTTCCACGTCGGAATCGAGACCTTGCCCGGCACGGCCGGCGGATACTCGTAGCCCTTCGCAATCGACTGGTAATTCCAGACCTTGCTTTCAGGCGCAACCTCCTTCTCCACGGTCGAGAAGTAGGTCTGCGCGATGCCGAACTGCATCTTCGGAATCACTTTGGCGGGAGTGGACGGCGTCGCCCAGTGCTCTCCCTGGTCGAGAATTGCGCGCGTCGGCCCGCCGCCATGATCCCCAATGCCGTACAGGTCCATCATGTCCGTCAGGCCCGTGGCGCGCTTCCGGGCCTGCACCAGGTCCGTGGCCAGCCGCGTCGGGTTCAGATTGTCATTCGCATAATCATGCGGAAAATACGTCAGCACCTTTGACCCGTCCGGTGACTCCCACCAGAACAGCTTGAACGGCAGCTGATTCGTATCGTTCCACGTCATCTTCTGCGTCACAAAATAATCGACGCCGCTCTTTTTGTAGATCTGCGGAAGCTGCCACGTGTACCCGAACGAATCGGGATTCCAACCAATCCGCACATCGACGCCATAGGCCTGCTTGTACCAGCGTTTACCCACCAGCAGCTGGCGCACCAGCGATTCACCATCCGGCATATTCAAGTCGGGCTCGACCCACATGCCGCCCACGACCTCCCAGCGCCCCTCGTCGATGCGCTTCTTGATCTCCGCGTTCATGTCGGGATACTTCTCCGCCATCCACTCGTTGTAGGCCGCGGCACTCTGTGTGTAGGTGTATTGCGGATACTCATACATCAGTTGCAGCGCTGTGCCGAATGTCCGCTTCACCACATCCACGGTTTCCGTCCAGGGCCACAGCCACGCTGCATCGATGTGCGAGTTGCCGGTCAAATGCCACGTCGCGGTCTGCATCAGTGGCAGCAGCGCCTCGAGCTTGCTGTGCGCTGCCTTCAGGCTTTCGTCAAAGGCTTTTTGATCCTTTGCATCCAGAGCCTTGATGTCGACAGCAGCAATGGCGCCGTTGAGCGTTGCCATCTGCGACGCATCCTGCGGAGCTAGCGAGGGAACAAGCAGCGCCGCTGTCAAAAACTCTGTGCGCAGGTCGTCAGGGTTAGGCCGACCCTCTGGAAAGTCTATCTTCAGCGTCGCTCCCCTGATCGACTTGGTATCTACCGTGTGCAGCAGCTTGACTGCCACTGTGACTTTATCGCCGGGCTTCGCATCGTCAAACAGGACCACGGGCTCAAGGTCGTCGCCAAGTGCAACACGCCGTCCGTTAAAGTAGAGAATCTCCGGCATCGGCCCGTTGGCCTCGGCGTGAAACTGGAACCAGATGCGCGCCCCCGTCAGATCGTAACCATTGAGCGTTTCGGGAACGACATAGGTCGTGCGAAACCACACTGCATCGTTCGGCGCTCTGCCGGGCACCGCAAACGTTTGCCAGCTGGAATCATCAAGATTCACGTCTTCGCCGTGCGCCACGTCGCCGCCATGCATCTTCCATGAACCGCCGGGAAGTTCGCGCAGCATGGTCAACCGCGTGATCACTTCGCGCGACTCTGGAGGGAGATTCGACGCGACCCGATTAATCTCCGCCGCAACTTTTGCGGCTTCCACTGCCGTTTGCGCGGTGGCTGGCGGGGTTGGCAGCATGGCGGCGAATGCGGCGGCAAGAACGGCGACGCCCGAAATCAAACTGCGGCGGGTAAATCCGAAACCAGAAAACATGACGATTAGCTCCCCGGGGAAATCTTACGGCATGGGACAGCAAAGATGGTAACGATTCCACACCCACTCTGGTCAAGCGCTTATTTGCCCGGTGTGCCCGAATTTTGCTCCAGATATTCGACATACCCCAGCAGCGCGCCCCAATGGTAGAACCGGTCGCTCGATGTCACGTCGTCGCCTGTGCCGTTGATGGCGTTGTAGTTCTCGTGCACATGCCCCTTCTCGCGCCACTCCTTCAGAAACAGTTCATGAGACATCTGCGCAAAAACAGATGCCGCTGCGCAAGAGCTGCCTAGTGGTTGACAGGGGTGAAATCGGAAAAAAGATTCAAATGATGATGCTCAAGATAGTCGAGCCTCAATTGCAGGTCGGGACGCTCCGGCGCCCAGTAGACTGATAATCCCGCGCGGGTATCGCATTGCTCGATGCTGCGAACTGAGAGATAACACTCTCTCCAGTCCCGCCTCTGCTGACTAAAAATGGACAAGTTGCGCTGTATCCCGGGGTCAAGCCGGGCCGAGCTGAGAAGCGCGAGCAACAACACGATGCAGACGAATGCTCGCCTCTCAATTTTGACTTTTGCCGAGAGCGCAGCTAAATACAGTCCCAAGAATGCCAGCACCATGTACGTCATGTATCGCGATGCCTGAGCGGCTGCGGGTCCCAAACAAATGCGACCATACGCGGTAGCAAAGCAGAAAATCAGAGAGTAACCGAACAGAACCGAAATGACTTGTGGGCTCCTTTCCTCTGCTTTTCCCCTCAGCAGCTTCAGAAAAGTGTTCGCCGCCGTCAACGACGCAAACAAGAACAACTCCAATCCCACGAGAGTCGCCGCAATAGCCAATGGCGGCCTGGGGTAAACGTTGACGAAGCTGGAGAACATGAAACCAACGAAGACAATGTAATGTAATGGATTCTGCAACTGTGGCGAGAAACACCCGACTGCCGGCTGGAACTGATAATCGACAAAAAAGGACCCGATCGAAAGGACAGCGATCAAAAGAGAGATTAAGGCCGCGCGGTTGCGACGCCAATAGAGCTCCAGCCCGAACAGAACAGGCGTGACAAGGCCCATAAATAGCCCAAAACCTGTGTAGATCAAAAAGAAATTCAGGACCAGCACAGTCGCATACTTCCAATAGGTGTTGGTGATCGTCCATGCGAGGCAGCAAAGCACTACCAATAAAAGCGGCAGCGGGCCGTGGGATAGATTGATTGCTCCGACCAGCGAGTAGTACTGCACAGGAGTGAAGAACAAAAGAGGAATAATGACATCGGAATAGTCAATCTTCCCGAATAACCGGTATTTCATCCACAACGCAGCCAGGCAAGCGCAAGTGATGACTCCCGCCATCACAAATCCTTCCTCGCGGGAATTCCATTGGATCAAGGGCTCATACAACTTTGAAAGGATTCCGCCTAGTCCTTGGCGATGCGGCCCGTATTGCCAGCGAAAAATCTCCAACCATGAATGATCCTGAAACAACGTGGCATCGTTAAATTTCCATTGATCCCAGTAGAAAATGTTGACAGCATAGCTATTCACCAAGCGAAACATCCGCATTGCCAAAAGAAGGAATACTGAGGCAACCACGAGATATCTGGGCTTCATTGGCTTAAAGTATAGCCGCTGCACACTCCGCCGGGGCAACTCAAAGGAGGCGTGACAGGACGCGGTCTCTGGTTCGGGCTTCGACAATAACCTCACGCCGTCCAATCAGCCCCTCAAGGCTTCTTTCCCGGTAATTTGTTCCCTTGACCCTGTCCCCGCGCGCCAACGGCGCGCTACACCCATCCCCCATCCACCACATAGCTCTGATTCGTAATCGCGCTCGAATCATCCGCCGCCAGAAACAGCACCAGCCGCGCCACATCCTCGGGCAGAATGTCCCGCTTCAGCGCCTGGCTCGCCATAATCTCCGCCTTGTACTCCGGCGTATACACCAGCCGCCTCTGCTTCTCCGTAGCAATCGCCCCCGGCAGCACAGCGTTCACGCGAATCCCCGACGGCCCAAGCTCGTGCGCCAGCGTCCGCGTCAACCCCACGATCGCCGCCTTGGCCGCGATATACACCGGGACCCCCGTCGAAGGAATCATCCACGCAATCGACGACATATTGATGATGCTGCCCCGCCCCGCCGCCTTCATCGCAGGCAGCACCGCCTGGATCATGAAAAACTGCGGCCGCAGATTCACCGCCATCGAAGCATCCCAATATTCCGGCGTGACCTCCTCAATCCGGTGCCGCTGATCGTTGGCGGCATTATTCACCAGCACGTCCACGCCGCCCAGCGCAGCAATCGCTCCGCCGGCACAATCCTGCAGTACAGCAATATCGCTAAGATCGCAGCGAAAATAGGTGGGCTCCGAGACACCATCCGCCTTCAACGAATCAATCAGTTCCCCCGCAGCCTCATCTTGCACATCCAGGAACGCCACGCGCGCTCCCTGCCGAGCAAAATGGGCCACAATCGACGCACCAATGCCGCTGGCTCCGCCGGTGACAAGCACCGCCCTTCCTCCAAGACTGGGATAACGCGCGAAGGCGCCTGCCGACGACAAATAATCTTCAGCCATTTCGTTCCTTCTAAGGTCGGGTTGAACCGGTCCAAGTATAGTGCCACCGCCGAGTTCCGAACTGGAACGGCCATTCGGCCCCCCAATCCCACGCACTGGTACACCGTGATACACCGTCTCGCATCGCGGGTGCATACTGATATATAGGCCGTTCCACGGGCAGCTCCCCCTTGGGTTTCTCGCGCAATATCGCTCTCACTATTGGACTTAACAAGGGACTCGGACCGGAGCCGCAGCTCGATCGCGGTCAGCAGTACCAATGAAACCAGGCACTTGCCGCCGCTGATTTCAAGGGGCGCCAGGCCGGGACACGATTCAACCGCAGGTTGCGGTGCCCTCGCAGTCTTTCGCTGGGTTTACCCCGAAAGCGTTTGCAGGCTGGCTCCCGCCACGCGGAATGTATGCATCAGGACGACGGAGGAAACATCATGACGGAAGCCGCTCGCTATCCCGGCATTCGAGTTACAGCCAACGGAAACCAGCTCGTCTCGTACCACACTGAGACCCGCATCGCCGATGCCGGCGTTTTCTATCCCATTACGCCTTCCACCGAGGGCGGCGAGCTCTTCCAGCAGGCCTACGCTGAGGGCAACTTGAACGTCTTCGGCCACAACACCATCGCTATCGAGACCGAAGGCGAACACGCAGCCCAGGGCGGCGCCATCGCCCACTCCGTGTGCGGCAAGCGCGTGGTCAACTTCACCTCCGGCCAGGGCGTTGTATATGGAGTGGAACAGTATTACCACGCGCCCGGCAAGGGCTCCACCATGGTGCTTGAAGTCGGCGCCCGCGCGCTCACCAAGCACGCCCTCAACGTCCATTGCGGACACGACGACATCTACGGAGCGCTTGACACCGGCTGGATCATGGTGTTCGGCAAAGACGCCCAGCAGGCCGCCGATCAGTCGCTCATCCTTCGCCGCGTCACCGAGCTTTCACTGACGCCCGGCATGAACATCATGGATGGCTTCCTCACCAGCCACCTCGAGCGCACCTTCTACAAGCACGAGTCCGAGCTGATCCGCGAATACCTCGGCGCGCCGGAAGACATCATCGACTGCCCCACTGAAGCGCAGCGCGTCCTGTTTGGACCCACCCGCCGCCGCGTTCCCAAGATGATGGACCTCACCAATCCCGTCCTGCTTGGCCCCGTTCAGAACCAGGAACACTACATGAACGGCATCATCGCGCGACGCAACAACTTCGCCGAGCCGATTCTTGATTTCCTTGAAGCCGCCTACAAAGACTTCGGCGACCTCACGGGCCGCCACTACGGCCTCATCTCGCAGTACAAGTGCGACGACACCGACACCGTTTTCGTCTCCCTCGGATCCGCCGCTGAAAACATCGAAGCCGCCGTCGACTACCTCCGTCAGACCCGCGGCGTCAAAGTCGGCTCCATCCACGTCAACGTCATCCGCCCCTTCCCAGAAGCAGCCATCGTTGCCGCGCTCAAGGGCAAGAAGAACGTCATCATCCTCGAACGCACCGACGAAGCCCTCAGCGGCGACAACCCGCTCGGCCGCGACATCCGCACCGCGCTCTCCAAAGCCATCCAGACCGCTGGGCACAAAGCTTCTGAAGGTCTGCCCGCGCTCGCGATGGACGAAGTGCCGCACATCTACTCCGGCAGCTACGGCCTCGGCTCGCGCGACTTCCGCCCCGAGCACATCATCGGCGCTTATGAATACGCCACCGCCGGCCGCGCCCGCAAAGACGGCAAGACGGCAGCCGACGGCGTCAGCTTCTTCGTCCTCGGCATTGACCACCCCTACGCGGTCATCGGCGATGAAATGCCTTCCCTGCTTCCCGAGGGTGCGGTTGCCGTCCGCTTCCACTCCATCGGCGGATGGGGCGCCATCACCACCGGCAAAAATCTCGGCGCCATCCTCGGCGACCTCAACGATCTGCTCTACGAGCGCGACGGCCTCGTCGATGACAAGGGCAATCCCAAGGAAGTCATCCACGTCAGCGCCAACCCCAAGTACGGTTCAGAAAAGAAAGGCGCGCCCACCAGCTACTTCATGGTCGCCGCCAAGGACCGCATTCGCGTCAACTGCGATCTGCGCCACGTAACCGTCGTTCTCTGCTGCGACCCCAAGGCCTTCACCCACACCAACCCGCTCGACGGCATCCAGCCCGGCGGCGCTCTCATCTGGGAGTCCGACGCTGAAGGTGAACGCGCGTGGGAGAACCTTCCCATGTGGGCCCGCAAGCAGATCATCGAGAAAAATATTCGCGTCTACACCCTGCCCGGCTTTGAAATCGCGCGTAAGGCCACCGACCGCGCCGACCTTCAACTCCGCATGCAGGGCAACGCCTTCCTCGGTGCATTCTTCGCCGTGAGCCCCATGCTGCAGGAGTTCGGCATCACGCAGGAGCAGTACCGCGACGTCGTGATGAAGCAGTACGTCAAGAAGTTCGGCAAGCTCGGTGAAGCCGTCGTCAACTCCAACATGGAAGTGATGACCCAAGGCTTCGAGCGCGTTAAGGAAATCGCGATCGGCGCGATGGCCGCTGCCGACAAGTCTTCCCTGCGCGGACAGCCGCTGCTCCCCATCCTAGAAATGGCCACTGTTGGCGGCGACAGCTGCACCACCGGCGGCTGCCGTTCCACACTGCCGCCTGCGGGACAAGACGCTCGCCCGCCGATCTCGAGCATCGAAAAGTTCGACTCCGAGTTCCGCGCCCACTTCGGTTATGACCAGCCCGCAACTCCTCTCGCCGCCATGGGCGTCATCGCGGCTGCTACCGGCGACACGGCCTCCAAGTATGTAGCCCGCCGCGAAACCCCGCTCTACATCCCCGAGAACTGCACCCAGTGCATGGAGTGCATCTCGGTCTGCCCCGACACCGCGCTCCCCAACACCTCGCAGGATCTGGGCACCGTGCTCACCATGGCCGTCTCCCGCTACGTGGGCGACGACGCCGAGCGCACGAAAATGATGGCGAAGCTTCCCGAAATCGAGAAGCAGACCCGCCAGCGCATGGTCGCAGAAATGAAGACCGGCACGCCGCTGCCGAAGATCATTCGCGAAGTCACTGAATCCGTCGACGGCTTCTCGACCGAAGCCAAGGCGCAGTTCTACTCCATCATCGACAAGGTGCCGATGGCCTATCAGAAGGTCAACGCCATCTTCTCCTCGCCCGAGCGCAAGGCCCCCGGCACCGGCGGCATCTTCTCCATCTTCGTCAGCGATCTCTGCAAAGGCTGCGCAGCCTGCGTCACGGCCTGCGGCGACCACGAGGCGCTCAAGATGGTGCAGGAAACCACCGAAGTCAACGCCGAGCATGAAACCGGCACTGCCTTCCTCAACCTGCTGCCCGACACATCGCAGAAGTACCTCGGCCTCTTCAACGCAGCCAACCCCGCCGACTCGAAGACCGCAACGCTGCGCAATATGCTGATGGTTCGTCGCAACTACGACGCGCTGGTCTCCGGCGACGGTGCCTGCGCCGGCTGCGGCGAAAAGAGCGTGCTCCGCTCCATCGCGGCCGTCACCGAGGCGTACATGCGTCCCGTCTTCCACACAAAGGCTGACCGTCTCGTTGCCAAGGCCGGCGACCTCGAGAAGACTGGTGTCGCCCGCCTCGAAGCGCTCAATGCAGCGAATCCCGAAGAGTACGCAACCCTTCGCCTCGCTATCACGCACCTCATCCTCGGCCTCGGCGGCGAACAAACTGAAGACACCAAATCCCGCATCGCCGCGCACGAAGAAGTCAACGGCCCCATCACCGATGCGCAGATGGTTGAAGCCCTCGCCGCGGTTCTGCTCACCGAAGCCTTCAACCACAAGAGCCTGCAGCCCGTCGATGGACGTCTCGCCAACGGCATGAGCGTGATGGCCATGGCCGCCCACACCGGCTGCAACACCGTCTACGGATCAACATCGCCCAACAACCCGCACCCCTATCCGTGGATGAACTCGCTCTTCCAGGACGGCATCACCATCGGCTGGCTCATGGGCGAAAGCTTCATCGTCGACCACGCGCGCCGCTCCGTTATCCCCGAGCGCCTCACCGACGTCATCCTCACCCGCGAGGGCAAAGGCATCTCAGCTCGCGAGTTCTACGAGTTCACGCACTTCACCGATGCGCTGATGACCGATCAGGAAATCGTCGAGCTGCCCAAGGTCTGGGTCGTCGGCGGCGACGGCGGCATGGGCGACATCGGCTACCAGAACATGTCCAAGGTGATCCTGCAGAACCGCCCCAACATCAAGGCCCTGATGCTCGACACGCAGGTCTACTCCAACACCGGCGGTCAGAACTCCGACTCCACCCCGATGCTGGGCGGCAACGACATGAACGTCTTCGGCTCAGCCACGCAGGGCAAGAACACTGAGAAGAAGACCGTCGCTGAAACCTTCCTCGCCGGACACGGATCGCCGTTCGTCGCGCAAGTCTCCATGGCCAACGCGCCGAAACTTTACCGGGCAATTCTCGATGGTCTGGAATATCGCGGCACCATGTTCCTGCAGTGCTTCACCACCTGCCAGCCCGAGCACGGCGTGCCCGACGATATGGCGCTCTTCCAGGCGCAGCGCGTACGCGACTCACGCGGCGTTCCCGAGTTCGTCTTCAACCCGCGCCTCGGCGAAACCTATCAGGAAGCGCTCGACGTCACCGGCAACCCCAGCAAGGAGCTGGACTGGTACGAAACGAAGCTCAAGTCCACCGGCGAAACCATGCGCTACACCGTGGCTCACTGGTGCACCACTGAAGCCCGCTTCCGCAACCACCTCAAGAAAATCAAGCCCGAGGCGGCCGAGAAGCTCATCCACCTCGACAACATGCTGGTGCGGATAACTCAACAAGACGTGGTCTATCGCCGCTACTTGAACCCGGCGCACCGCTCCTTCATTCCCGACTTCGGCGTCTACATCAAGTACGAAGAGAACGGAAAGATCGAATACCGCGCCCTCTCCCGCCAGCTTGTGATGTTCTGCGTAGAACGCCGCAAATCCTGGCGCATGCTCCAGTCCAAAGCCGGCGTAGTCAACAAGGAATACATCGCCCAGAAAGCGCTCCTGGCCGACGTAGACGCAGGCAAGATCGTAAAAGAAGAGTTCTTCGCCCACGCGAACGAAATGCTAGCCGAAAAACTGGGCACCGCTACACCCGCGCTGGCCAAGGCATAACTTGCTTTGAAAGGGCTCGGCTTCAGCCGTGCCGAACAACGAACAAACAATATTAGTGACAAGAACGCGGACCGCATGGTCCGCGTTCTTGTCTCCCGACCTAAAATCTGTCCCCATTTCATTCCACGACATACCATTCACCGAGACCATCTTGTATTTTCAAGTCGCTGGCCTTTTCATTTGAATGAGCCGATAGAACGGTACCGGAAATCCTGAAACCGAAAGCATGTACCATCGATCGCCGCACCGAATCGTCGCGTGCTTGCCGGGCCCGCGGCGCTTTCGCTTATATGCAAAGTATTCACCGAACCTGCCAAATGGAAACGCGATATCGGGCGATTTCAGATCCCTCACGATCTGCTCTAACTCAATGAATGTGTTTGTGTCAGACCGAGAAATCATTACATAGAGCGGATTGCCAAACCGATCCGATGTTTGGTAGCAAACGTAATAGCCTTGCACCCGCGCAAGCACGGGCAAATCCGGATGATTCCAGTAGTTCAGTTCGCGACACTTCAGAACGCGACAGCCAGACAGCCGAGAAACGACGTCAGCGAGCCACAACCTTTCGTCGTTTCTGTTGTACTCATCTCTGAGTGCCGCCTCATAGTCATCATGTCTAGGATTCATCGTTCGGCACCGGCAGTGCCTAAGTTTACCGTAAGCCGTGTTGACTATCTCCGTCACCAACCGCGACCCGCGTGTGCGCTCGCCTCTGGCACCTGGGATCGTCGCTAGATTCCTCTCAGAATCTCTTCCTTGCTCACGCCTTTGTGCGCGGCGACTGCGGAAAGAATCGCATTCAATGTCCCAACACGCAAAGGTGTGTGCGCCGGGACAGCAATCCGGTGAGATCCCGGCTGCTGGGTTTGCAGAATGACATGACTGCCGACTTGATGAACCCTCACGTAACGCCAATAATTGCAAAGGTGCTTGATCAGGTCTTCACCGCTCAAATCGCGCGGCAGTTTCATGCCACGGCCAGCACTTCGTCCCGCACCAGCCGCAGGCGAATTGACGCGGGCGGAGCAGAGTCGAAATAGAAGGCCTGCACAGCCTCCTTCACGTGGAGGCGCAACTCGTCCCAACTATTGGCCTGCGTGAAGATGCTCTCGCCGATCGCCTCGGCAGTGTAGCCGCCGTCGGCTTCCTGAACTACTTCAAAGACCAATTCTTTCATTCCGTTTGCACCTCCGCGCAGAAGAGACGCCATACAAGGAAAGTACACCAAACGATGGCAGCACGTGAAGGCGTGTGGTTTGCGACAGCAGTACGGTCTGTGAGGTCCGTCGAGGCGCGACCGAGGCCCCTACGACGCAATCTCCTCCACCATCTCCGTCGCCGGAAAACTCACCACTCCCTTGCGCTCAAGCTCCTCGTCTTCCAACTCCACCGCCTGCTCCTCGCGCGCTTCCGGCTTTTCCTTCTTGCTCGGCTTGTGCACATCGATCTTGCCACTCAGCACCGCGCCCTCTTCGATGAAAATGCGGCTCGTCGACAAATCTCCCAGCAACGAACCGTCGCTGCGGATCTCCACGCGTTCGCGGCAGTCGAGATTGCCGCACACGTCGCCCATGATCACAACCTCACGGGCGTGGATGTCGGCCTTTACCGTGCCCTCTTTGCCCACGGTCACGCGGTGCGCAGGTGCATGAATCGAGCCTTCCACGCTCCCATACACATACACCGGATCGGAAGCCGTGATTTCGCCCTTGATCGAGATCGACTTCCCAATCATCGAATACTGATTCGCTGCGGAGGAGTTCTGGGTTGCGGCCATCTCGGCGGGAGATGAGGCGGACGGTTGAGCATTGGCGTTGCCGGTCTGCGTGAACGTTGCCATGGAAGATGGATCCTTTCGTCTCTCGTCGGTTGCGGCGCACGTGGCTGGGTTTGGGTAAATCGGCACAAGCCTGAAGAGTTCCACGATTGTACCCACGAACCAACCGCACTCGAACCATTACGTCGGTCTCATCACGTGACCACACCTTTGTGAGCCTCCAGCCAACTCAGACTATCGGTTCAGAAATCGTCCGGCATTTCCAAAAGCCAAGCCGTGCTTATCGCAGCTTCATGGCGATAAGTAGATTGTCCGACCCGGGTTCATGCGTCGTCTCTCGCCGGTTGCCTTGGCAAATTCGAAGGACACGCATCTCGCCGCAAGCCGTTGATTATGCCTAATTTCTCGACAGAAATGGGAGAGGGGAGAGGCTTGCGAACCCGTGCCTTAGCGAACCAACAAAAACGCGGACCCGAAGGTCCGCGTCTGAAATATCACCGAAAGCCGCGCGCCTACCGGGAAAACTTCACGAACTTCCGACCCGCATACAGGCGGAATCCGCCGGAGGGCTCGGCCATAATCTGCAGCGGCATCGGCCGCTTCAGAGCCTCATCGGTGCCCGCCTCCACTGAAAAAATGTCGTGTGCGCCCACGTCGGTCACAATGAACTTCCCGCCAACAAACCCCACGCCATATACCCCGGCCGGCAGGCTCTTGCTTCCAAATTTCAACGGAACCTCGGTGATGAAATATGCCTGGTACTTCGACGCCACATCGCTCGAGTAGCCACTCGTGTCCACCATCGTGGCAAGAAGATAGTACCCGTCGGAAAACTTGATGCCAGTCGAGTTCCGCAGTTGTGTCGGCGCCGACTGGCCCTTGTAGTAGACGCTCGCCGGGAGCAGCTTTTGCGTGTCGGCTGGCTTCAGAATCGTGCCGCCGCCCTGCGCCAGCGACCGCACCGGCGCCGTCATCATGGCCGCCGCAAGCGCAACGGCACCCGTGAATTTCATCATTTTCTGAAAATGCATAGTCGATATCTCCTGGAACTACAATCGTCCCGGAGTATACAGGATGCCTGCTTCCCCAGCCATCCACCCTCAGATTGAAGCCGCTCAAAGAGTTGTGGGCCGTGAAGTGCGCGCATCGCGGCCTCGCCGCATCCAATCCCGCAGGTATAATCGCACTGTGTCGACAACTCCTGACATCGCGCTCCGTTCCGCACAAACAGCGACCAGGCTGGGCGCACTTCAGGATCGTCTGCGCGCGCTCGGCAGCGTGATGGTTGCCTATTCCGGCGGCGTCGATTCGGCTTTTCTCGCGGCAACCGCGCATCGCGTTCTCGGCGACCGCATGCTTGCGGTGCTCGCCGACTCGCCCAGCCTCGCTCGCCGCGATATGGAGCAGGCCATGGCGTTCGCTACAGCTCAAGGCATCCCATTGCGTGTAATTCAGACCGAGGAGCTCGACAAGCCGGAGTACCAGCGCAACGACGCAAACCGCTGCTTTCACTGCAAAACAGAGCTCTTCGATAGCATGAAGAAACTGGGAGCGCAGATCGGCTTTGCCCAGATCGCCTACGGCATGAACGCCGACGACCGCCGCGACTACCGGCCCGGCCAGCGCGCCGCCGAAGAGCATGAAGTATTGGCGCCACTGGCCGAAGCAGGACTGACCAAGCAGGAGATCCGCACGCTGGCAAAAGAAGCGGGCTACACGTTGTGGGATCGCCCCGCTGCGCCTTGCCTCTCTTCGCGCGTGGAGTACGGCCGCACCGTGACACGCGAAGTCCTGGAGCAGGTTGAGCGCGGAGAAGAGAGCCTCCGCCAGTTGGGATTTCGCGAATTCCGCGTCCGCCACCACGGAGAGCTTGCTCGCGTAGAGATTGCGCGCGCCGAACTCGCCCGCGCACTTACGCTCGACATGATGGCCAGGATTTCAGCCGAGTTGCGCAAGGTTGGCTTTCAATACGTTACGCTCGATTGCACAGGTTTTCGTTCCGGGTCATTGAACGCGGTGCTGCCGGCAGAAGTGCTGATGCGGCGCGGCGCATAGGTACAATCTCATTTCCATGCGAATCGGATATTTGGAGTGCTTCTCCGGCATCAGCGGCGACATGCTGCTTGGCGCGCTTGTGGATGCGGGCGTGCCCTTTGCCCTGCTGGAAGAGACAACCGCCGCGCTGAACATCGGCGCGCATCTCGAAATGGGCAAGGTCAGTCGTGGCGGTCTTGCCGGAACCAAAGTCGATGTCGCGGTTGACGGCGATACCAGCGTGCATGATCACGCACACAGCTCCGCAGACAAACACTCCCACGAACACAGCCATGCTGATGGAACCCTCCACACACACGATCATGCTCACGAGCACGACCATCAACCACATCGATCGCTTTCTACGATCCTCGGGATCATTGAACGGGCGTCGATTGCCGATAGTGTGAAGTCGCGCGCGGCCCGGGCGTTTCAGTTGCTCGGCGAGGCCGAAGCAAGAATTCACTCAATGGCCATCGAGAAGGTCCACTTCCACGAAGTCGGCGCGGTTGACACCATTGTTGACATCGTTTGCTCTGCCGTGGGCTGCGCGCACCTCGGCGTCGATCGCTGGCTGGCATCGCCCTTGAATGTGGGCAGCGGCACCGTCGAGTGCGCACATGGAACGCTCCCCGTGCCCGCACCCGCGACGCTTGCATTGCTCGGTGATGCGCCGGTGTATTCTGCGGGCCCGCCGATGGAGCGCGTTACCCCTACTGGCGCCGCGATCCTTCGCATGTTGAATGTACAGTACGCTTCGCTGCCTGCCATGCGTATCTCGACAAGCGGCTACGGCGCCGGCGGCCGCGACACGCCGAGCCAGCCCAACCTGCTGCGCCTCTTGATCGGAGAAGAGGCTGACCAGCACTCAGCAACCGAGCCCATCGCTATCCTGGAAACTGTGATTGACGACTCCAGTCCCCAGTTGATTGCGTATGTCAGCGAAGTTCTGCTCGACGCCGGCGCCTGGGATGTGTATCGCATTCCAGTGCAAATGAAAAAGGGCCGAGCCGGCGTGCAGTTGACCGTGCTGTGCCACCCCGACAAGGTACCTGCTTTGCGCGATCTGCTCTTTCGCGAGACCACCACCATCGGCATGCATTGGCGCATCGAGAACAAGGTATCCCTTGCCCGCGAATTCAAGGAAGTGCAGACCGAGTGGGGCTCGGTTCACATCAAGATTGCTCGCTGGCCTTCAGGCGAAATTGCAAACGCTGCCCCCGAGTACGAAGATTGCCGGCGCATCGCCGCTGCGCATTCTGTCCCATTGAAAACCGTAACCCAGCAGGCCCTTCGCATTTTTGCCGCTATTCGCGAGGAGAGTCGCCTATGAACCGCTCGCAGATTGAAGCGCTGCTCCAGGACGTGGAAGCAAAACGCACCTCCGTCACGGATGCGCTGGAGCGCTTGAAAGACCTGCCGTTTGAAGACCTCGGCTTCGCCAAGCTCGATCATCACCGCGCCCTGCGCACCGGTATGCCCGAGGTGATCTTTGCTGCTGGAAAGACGACAGACCAGGTCTCCCAAATCTTTGCGCATATGGCGAAAGCAGGCGGCAACGTGCTGGCCACGCGCGCATCTCGCGAGAGCTTCGAAGCCGTCAGCTGCGTGGAGCCACGTGCGACCTACCATGAGAGAGCCCGCGCCATTACGCTCGAGCAGACAAAAGCTCCGGCGGGCAAAGGAAATATCTGCGTCGTCTGCGCCGGCACCAGCGACCTGCCTGTTGCTGAAGAGGCTGCCGTTACTTCGCGCCTGATGGGGAACGAAACGGAGTTGATTGCAGACGTGGGCGTCGCCGGAATCCACCGCCTGCTGGCGCAGAAACAATCGTTGCAAGCCGCACGCGTCCTCATCGTTTGCGCGGGAATGGAAGGCGCATTGCCAACTGTCGTAGCGGGCCTGGTGAATGCGCCGGTGCTGGCCGTGCCCACCAGCGTGGGATATGGCGCCTCGTTTGGCGGCGTCGCCGCGCTGCTGGGAATGTTGAACACCTGCTCGCCGAACGTGTCCGTTGTGAACATTGACAATGGCTTCGGCGCAGCCTGCATTGCTTCCCTCATCAATCACATGAATTGAATCAGCCGCAATCAGTCGCCTGATTCGAGATCTGGATGGCGGGCGTTAGAATCCATCCCGGGGGCACCCATGTCGATCACTCGGCTTCAATCCCGGCGCTCGTTTCTCAAAGCCAGCGCAGCGGCGGCCGCGACGACAGTCGTTCGTCCGCGCGGTTCATTTGCAAATGAAAGCGAGTCTGTGCAATTCACGCCTCCGCTCCGCCAATTTGGTTACGGCGATGTGGAACTGCTGGATGGACCACTGCGTGAGCAATTCGATCGCAACCGCGCGTTCTATCGTGCGCTCGACGAAGACTCGCTTTTGAAGCCGTTTCGGCAACGCGCGGGTCTGGCGGCTCCCGGCGAGGATATGGGCGGCTGGTACAGTTGGGCGCCGCTGAGCGACCTCGATAAGCCCGGCAACAACGGCTTCGCTCCAGGACATAGCTTCGGACAATATCTCTCCGGTCTCGCACGCGATTACGCGGCCACCGGCGACAAGGCCACACAGCAGAAGGTCCACCGGCTTGTTAGTGGCTTCGCTCCCGCAATCACGCCGCACTTCTGGGACGACAATCGCTTCCCCGCCTACACGTACGACAAGATTTCCATCGGCATGATCGACGCCCACGAGTTCGCAGGCGACCCGCATGCGTTCAACGCACTCAACGCGACGCTCGACTCCGTCATCAAGCATCTGCCTCCAGGCGGAATCTCGCGCGCAGAGCAATATGCGCGGCCGCACAGAGACGACTCCTTCTGTTGGGATGAACCATATACGCTGCCGGAAAACTTCTTCCTTGCCTGGCAACGCGGTGCCGGCAGTCGTTACAAGCAGATGGGGCAGCATTTTCTCGCAGACAGCTGGTATTGGGATCCACTCGCAGCAGGCGACAATGTGCTGCCCGGCAAACATGCCTACAGCCACGTCAACGCCATGAGCAGCGCCATGCAGGCCTATTTCGTGCTTGGAGACCCAAAGTATCTCCGCGCCGCGCGCAACGGATTTGATTTTGTGCGTGCCCAAAGTTTTGTCACGGGTGGATGGGGGCCGAATGAAGAATTTCGCAAACCCGGCAGCGGCGAAATTGGCGAAAGCCTGACCAAAACGCATTCCAGCTTTGAAACGCCGTGTGGATCCTATGCGCATTTCAAGATCACGCGCTATTTGCTGCGCACCACCAAAGACAGCCGCTACGGCGACAGCATGGAACGAGTGCTGTACAACTGCATCCTGGGTGCGAAGCCGATCAAAGAAGACGGGCACGGCTTCTACTACTCCGATTATAACGAGGACGGCTCCAAGTTTTATCACCCATATAAATGGCACTGCTGTACAGGAACGTTTTCGCAGGTCACGGCCGACTACGGCGTCAGTTCGTACTTCGCTGACAGCGAAGGCGTCTATGTAAATCTCTTCGTTCCATCGCGGGTGAAATGGAGGCGCGGCAGCGACAGTGTCGAACTGACACAGCGCACTGATTATCCGCATCGCCCGACAACCCAGCTGGAAGTTGCCACCGACAAGTCTGCAGCGTTTGCGGTTTTCCTGCGTATCCCCGAGTGGGCAGGACCGAAGACTACCATCGCGGTGAACGGCAAGCGGGCAGCATCGCGTCCAACACCGGGCCAGTTTGCGCGTATCGAGCGCACATGGAAAAAGGGCGACCAGATCGAAGTGGAATTCGACATGCTCACGACTCTCCAAGCGGTCGACCCGCAGCATCCGAGGCTGGTTGCTGCGGTGCATGGCCCCCTGGCGCTCTTCGCTGTCGGAGAGTTTCCCGCGAAATTGCGCCCTGAGGAGTTGGCCTCTGTGTCGCAGGTCTCCGAGGGTTCAACCGACTGGCAGGCGAGGACGGCGGCAGGCAACATCACGATGCGGCCCTTCACGGCAATCAGCGATGAGCATTACCGGCTGTACCACAATGTTGAAGTTTGACGCGAATTAGCGGCCCGGCTGTGTTTCGCTCGACGAACGACTCTCATCATGGGAAGGCACGCGCTCTCGGATCTTCATCAACAGAAAGGTGACACCGTGTCATTGACCGTTCAGGCACAGTTCGGGCAGATCGACATCTATGTTTTCGACCAGATTTTGCGCGGGAACATTGCACCTGGTATGCGCGTGCTCGATGCCGGATGCGGTTATGGTCGAAACATTGTTTACCTGCTCCGTGAAGGCTGTGAGGTCTTCGCACTGGATCGGGACGCTGAAGGTGTCGGTCACGTGCGCATGTTGTCTGCATCGTTGGCCACAGGACTTCCACCTGAAAATTTCCAGGTTGGCCCGATCGAAAAGATGCCTTTCGCCGATGGATTCGCCGACGTTGTCATCTGCTCTTCCGTGCTGCACTTTGCACGTGACGAGGAGCATTTTCGAAACATGCTGACAGAACTCTGGCGAGTCCTCAAGCCCGGCGGAATGCTCTTCTGCCGATTGGGGTCAAGGATCGGCATGGACTTTGAGAGAGTGGGAGGAAATATCTTCGTCGTTGGCGATGGATCAAAATGGTTTCTGGTGGATGAAGAAATGCTGATGGATCTCGTCGAAGAATTCAACGCGGTCTTGGTGGATCCCCTCAAAACAACGATTGTGCAGGATTATCGTTGTATGACGACCTGGGTCTTGAGGAAGCGAAGAGGCTGACCTGTGCGCCGCCTCCGCATTTCCAATTGACACCACCGTTGTAGTGTCCGAGACTTGCAGCCAGGAACCCAATCTCTTCCCCGGCGGCCTGAATCTCATGCAAACACTGCAGCGTACAGTAACCCTGTGCTTCGCGATCGTGCTCACGCTTTCGAGCGCGGCTCAGCGCAAATTTCCGCTCGCGACATACATCAAAGAAGACGCGCCCGTGCTGGTGCTCGATCATGTGCGCGTCATCGACGGCACGGGCGCCGCACCCCAGGACGACATGCGCATCGTGATCGAAGGCGGCAAGATCACTGCCCTTCAGGATGCCAAATCGCACGGCGACTATCCAGCGAATGCGAAGGTGCTCGACATGACAGGCAAGACCGTGATGCCCGGCCTTGTCGGCATGCACGAGCATCTCTTCTACCCGCTGCCCGATCGTCCTGCGGATGGACTCGCCCTGTATGCGGAAGCAGCAGACAGCGCGCCGCGCCTCTACCTTGCCGGCGGTGTGACAACTGCCCGCACCGGCGGCAGCCTCGAACCATACACCGATCTCGAATTGAAGCGCGCAATCGAGGCTGGAAAGATTCCGGGACCGAAGCTCGATGTTACAGGCCCCTACCTTGAAGGCCCAGGAACCTTTGCTATCCAGATGCACCAACTCAGCGACCCCGACGATGCGGCACGCCTCGTCGATTACTGGGCAGCGGAGGGCGTGACTTCGTTCAAGGCATACAACTACCTCACTGCCGACGAACTGAAAGCGGCAATCGATCACGCACACGCACACGGGCTCAAAATCACGGGCCACCTTTGCTCCGTTGGATTCAAACAGGCCGCGGCCCTGGGCATCGACAACCTGGAGCACGGCCTCGTGGTAGACACTGAATTTCTTCCAGACAAAAAGCCTGACCAGTGCCCCAGTCAGCGTGAAGCCATGAACTACCTGGCAAAGAACATCGACGTCGAAGGCGCTCCTGTGCGCGAGATGATCGCCGACCTGGTTGCGCATCACGTGGCGATCACTTCAACGTTGTCGGTGTTTGAAACGATGGCCGCCAATCGTCCGCCGATGGAGCGCGAATTCGCCGCCCTGAAAACTTTGAACACAGAAGCTGCAAAAGAGTACCTTACCGTGCGCGCAGCCCGGGCAGAGCAGCAACTAGGGCAAACGCTTCTTCACAAGGAAATGCTCTTCGAACATGAATTTGTTGAGGCCGGCGGACTGCTCATGGCCGGCTGCGACCCCACAGGGTATGGCGGCGTGGTGCCGGGCTTCGGCGACCAACGTAATCTGGAGTTGCTGGTCGAGGCCGGATTCACTCCGGTAGAGGCCATTCGTATTGCTTCGCTGAACGGCGCGAAGTTCATGGGCAAGGACGCCGAGATCGGCTCCATCGCACCGGGCAAGACGGCCGATATCGTGGTGCTCGACGGTAACCCGGCAGAAAAGATCGAGAACGTCGAGAAGGTGGAGATGGTTTTCAAAGACGGTGTTGGCTACGACTCCGCCGCGCTCATCCAGTCAGTGAAAGGGACGGTAGGAATTCGCTGACGACAGAAGGGCAACATACTGCTCAACGGCTCTCAGAAACAGAAAGGCCGGAGCATTGCGCCCCGGCCTTTCCAATTGCATCGCACCCGTCGATCAAGGCCTGTCGTAGAACCGGAAGAACAGCGACGGCTTGGCGCAAGGCTCCGCCCTCGCCACTAATTCTGTCTGCTGCTGTTCATTGATTGGCGTGAAGTTGCGCGCCAGGTGCACGTTCTCTTCGAGCTGCGTCGTCGTATCGCATCCGATAATCACCGTGCTCACCGGCCGCGAAAGCGTGTAGTACATCGCTTCGCGCATGGTCAGGGTGCCCGGCTTGTCGGTCTGGATGGTCATGCCTTCCCATGAGTGCTTCTGCTGCTCGATGGGCGGAGGCGTCCACGTGGATAGAATGCGTCCACGGCCCGGAATCTTCATTCCGATAATGCCCATCTGCTTTTCGACCGCCAGCGGCAGCAGCGTCTCGTTGAAGCTGTAGTGGTGCGGGTCGGCTGCATTCATCGCCATTAAAATGCAATCGAAGTCGTGCCGGTGAATACACTCAATGAGCGCGTCGGGCCGGTAGTGCCCGGTAATGCCGAGATACCGAACCACCTTTTGTTGCTGCATATCGAGCAGGGCTTCCAACGCGCCGCCTTTTGCAAAAATCTGGTCGACGTCGTACGTGGTGCCCACGTCGTGCAGCTGCCAGAGATCCACGTGATCGGTCTGCAGTAATTCGAGCGACTTCTCGATCATGCGCATCGAGCCATCGCGCGTCCGCTCCTTGGTCTTGGTCGCAAGGAAGGCCTCATTGCGGCGCTTCGCCATCACTTTGCCCACGTACTGCTCGCTCCAGCGATCGGGGCCGCCATAGATGGAGGACGTGTCGAGGTAATTCACGCCAAGATCGAGAGCGCGCTCGACAATTGGAACAGCAATCTCGAAATTATTTGGCTTCTCCAAGGCTGCCTGGCCGCCGAGCGAAAAGATGCCGACCTTGTAGCCGGTCTTTCCAAGATTGCGCGTAGGCATCGCCCCCGGCGTTCGCGGGTTCGACGGCAGGTCCGGAAGAGCCTTGTTCGGCGTTGCGGCAAACGCTGAAGGAGTGAGGAGCGCCGCGGTGGCAGCGCCGCCAATCTTCAAAAAATCGCGACGGCCCCGGTTGTGGGGCAAAGCAGAATTGTTCTCGCTCATGGAGTTGCTCCTGGTTGGTACCTGATTGGATCCCGGATACTCGCTCAATTTACGGCGACTCCATGATAAACCTGCGCGCCCCGCCAGCGTTTCCGGCGTCCTCGATGAAGAAAAAAACCGGCAAATTTGCTAATCTAAGGGACAGGGAGCTTAACCATGATTACTTCCCCGTTCGTTGTTGTGCCGGTTATTGCCGCAGTCTTCCTCGCCTGCATTCTGTGGGCAACCGGCGGCACCGCCGATGGAAAAACCGAGGATGGTCACGGAGCACACTAATCTCGCGGACCGGCCTCCCGGCAGACCGCCGTTTCTTCAGTTTGTCCGCTTGGAACGATAGGAATTCTCCGGCGCCGGAGTGCGGGAGTCCTGAAACGATGGGGCCGCTGCGTAAATGCGCAGCGGCCCCATTTCTGTTGCCTTCGCTCAGTCGTGCTTCTTCTTGTCGTCTTTCTTCTCGTCCTTCTTCTGATCCTTATTCTGCTTCTGATCGTTCTGCTGCTTGTTCTGCTGTGGCGGAGCGGCCTTGCGGTTTGGCGGTGGAGGAGCCGGCCTCTCCTGCGGTTGAGGCGGATTCGGCCGGACCCCTTGCTGCGAATTCGGCCGATCCTGCTGCGAATTCAGAGGCGGCTGCACAGGCCTGCCCGCTGGCTGGACTCCCGGCATTGCCGGTTGCGGGCCCTGTTGACGGTCGTTGTTGGTCGGCGCCGGGTTCGGCCGGTCCTGCTGCCGGTAGTTCGGGGGCGGCGCCGGATGGCCCGTCGGCTGCACAGGTTGCCGCTCATAAGTATTGTTTGCAGGTTGATTCTGGTTAACCTGCGGGTTGATAGGACGCTGAATTCCTTGCACCGGAACCACCGGGTTTGCGCGCGGCGCTCCCCCTTGGTAGCCGTTGTTCGGTCGCTGGTCTTGCCCGCTTTGCGCTCCAGGGAACTGCCTCCCTCCCGGGCCATTTTGAACTGGATGCGCAGGAGCAGCCACAATTGTGCGCCCTGGCAACTGGCGGATCGGGGCCGCCGCCCTTACCGGCGCGGCAACAGGAGTTGCCCCCGGCCTGGCTGCTATTTGCCTCCCCTGCTGATTGATCAACTCAGGCCTTTGGACCGAAACCGGAACCGGCCGCGTAACGGGCCGCGACACGATGGCTCGCGGTGTGGGAGCCACATCGGGTCTTGCCAGAGGCCGCATTTGCTGCATATCGCGCACGTCGACACGCACCGCAACATTCCGCGCCGAACGGCCTGATGCGAAGTCATCCTGACGCATCGCCGTCATTCCGCGCGTCTGGTTCACGTAGGTAACGTTGGTGATGTTCACAATGTTGACGTAAGTAGTTTGCACGTGCACCCGCGGAGCTTCGCGAATGTTGGTGATGTTTACCTGGTTGATATAGCCTGGGCTGCAACGGTACCAGGGACGATAGGCTTCTCCGGGTCCGAGTGGGAACCAGACGGAAAGGCCACCCCCGCCACCGAAGTGAACGCCGCCGGCAAACACCACAAGCGCGGGTGACCAGATCGGACGCACGTTCACCGGTCCCGGCACCCAGCCCCAGCGATTGTCGTAGTTCACCCAACGCCCATAGTGGAACGGCGCATAGCCCCACGATTCATCCTCAACCCAAACCCATCCCCATGGATCGCGGTTGATCCAGTGTCCGTTGTGATACGGTTCCCAATCTGCCGAAACGTTGCGCGGAAACCACACCGCACCGTACTCCGTCGCGGGCTGCCAGTCGCCGTTAGCGTCAAGATCGGCTGCGCCCGGAATGTCGGGGCTCACGTATTGGAACGACGCGACGCGCGACAGTTCCTGATCCCGCTGCTGGCTCCAGGAATCGAGATCATCAGGCCCGGCAGGTTGCAGCCACTGCGGAGAGACGGGATTTGTACCGGCTAGTTCGAGCGACTGGCCGTAGTTAAGTTCCTGGCGAAAATCGCCCGCTGCCGTAATATCAGCGAATTGCCCGAGATTGGTGAACACGGTTGCGCCGTCAGCAGGCATGACATCCACGCGGAGATCGCCCGCATTTCCGAATTCCGCATTGCCGTTTGGCGTACTGATGTCGAGCAGCTGCCGTGGCCACAGCCCGAAGCTGTGCAAGTGGATGGAACCCTGGGCTACGCCAAAGTTGATGTTGAAGGTTGAATCATCCACGAGCGTGACGTCCGAGTTCGGACCGATCCGCACATAGGTCTGGCCAACCTGGATTTCAGCGCGCCCGTCGGAGTCAGTAAAAATGCGGTCGCCGGGGCCGACAGGAAGATTGGGATACGCCTGGCCCCAGTCGTCGGAGGTAACCGGCTGTATCGATACATTTCCCGAGATATAGGAGATGCGGCCGGCTTCTGGCGGAGGATCATCCTGGGCATAGGCCGATGCTGCCGATGCCATCGCTGCGGCGCACACGGCTGCAAGCATGAATCGTTTGGAGGAGTTGAGAGCAACCATACAAAGGGTCCTTTCGTTTTCTACTTCGCCGGTTCTATCCGTCGAGGCTACGAGGCAAGGTGCAGAGACACGTCTGTTAAGTGCCCGTAATTCCAACGCGAACCAGTCTTCTGTCTACAAACTACTGAGAATACTAACCCCGGCTCCGAAAGAAAGTAGTACAAAGATCTTGGAACCAGGTTGGGGACCAGCGGAACCGGCGGCTGCGCCGTACCGTACTACTGAAAGTGAGGGCGAATCTGATGAATCGAACGGCGATCTGTATTGTGCTGGGTACAGCCCTGGCAACCGGAATTGCGGGCTGCCGGGTCCACGTAGACAAGGATGCAAACGGACAGGAGAAGAACGTGCAGGTCGACACACCGTTTGGCGGAGTCCACGTCAATACCAACCAGATATCCGCCGCCGATCTGGGACTGCCCGTGTACCCGGGCGCTGAAATTGTGAAGGACAAGGAACACGACAAGTCCGCCGACATAAACATGGGCTTCGGGGAGTGGACGCTGCGCGTGCGAGCTGTGAATTACGCCACTCCAGACGCGCAGGATAAGGTGACCGCGTTTTACAAAAAGGCTCTCGGCCGCTACGGCGACGTAATTACCTGCCAGGGGAACGCGCCTGTCGGTACACCGGCTGCAACATCAGAAGGCCTGACCTGCAGTGATAGCGGCAATCATGGCAACGTGAAAATCGATGACAAGGACTTTGGCGTTCACGGAGGACTCCAACTCAAGGCTGGCTCCAAGCGCCACCAGCATATTGTCGGATTTGAAGATCCCTTCGACGGAAAGACTCGATTCGCATTGGTCGCCCTCGATCTACCTGCTTCGGCGGACGGCAGCAAGAGCGACTAAAGCAAATCAGTGGCTCCGAGGATTGACGCGCGCGCATGCCGTAATTATTTGCGCGCAAATGGGATGGTGGATGCCATAGAATGCCTCCACAGGTATCACACCCCTTCCCATCGGAGCCCAGAAGATGCGCATTTCAATTGCTCGCCTTTCCCCGGCGGCGCTGCTGGCCGTTGCCGCTGTTCTTTACGCCGCCGAAAAACCGAAGTCTGCCCCACCGCCTGCCCCGGTAGATCCCTACACCGAAGTCCAGCCTGCCACCGAATCCCTCGATATGTCGATGTACCAGCGGATTCGCGATGAAGGCCTGAATCACTCGCACGTCATGGAGTTTGCTTCAGCATTGATGGATGGCATCGGCCCGCGCCTCACCGGCTCGCCCAATGCAAAAAAAGCCAACGAGTGGACGCGCGACACGCTGACAAAAATCGGCCTCGAAAACGCGCATCTCGAAGATTGGGGCGAGTTCGGCCTCGGCTGGCAGCAAATGAACACGTGGGCTCGCATGGTGACTCCCGATACGGCAGTGCTGATTCTGCAATCGACCCCATGGTCTCCCGCGACACCCGGACCCGTTACCGGAGACGTGGTCTTCGTCAATATCCAAACCGACAAGGATTTTGATCAATATAAGGGTAAGCTCGCCGGCAAAGTCGTCCTCTACGGCGCCATGCGCGAAGTTCCACCCGTAGACAAGGCTCTCTTCGAGCGCTACACCGACCAGCAGTTGGAAGAGATTGCCGAGTTTCCCGTCAACGGTGGCGGAGGCGGCCTTCCCCCGGCAATGCAGGCGCGCCTGCGCACGTATATGGAACGCATGCGCATGATCGACAAGATCGCACAGTTCTATGCCGATGAAAAAGTTGCCGCGGTGATCGAACCCAGCCGCGATGGTAAGAACGGCGGCGGCAGCGGCGGCACCTTTTTCGATGACAACGGCGCGACGCTGGGCCGCACACCCTACCTTGCCGAAAAGCGCGTAAAAATTCCAGTCGCCGTCGCTGCCATCGAAAGCTACGGACGCCTTTATCGGCTCGTCGAAGCGCACGTGCCCGTGTCCGTCGAAATCAATATCGATACCAAATTCACCGGCGAACACGAACACGCCTACGATACGATCGCCGAAATCCCCGGCACTGATCCGAAACTGAAGGACCAGGTGGTAATGCTCGGCGGCCATCTCGATAGCTGGATCGCCGGAACCGGCGCCACCGATAACGGAGCAGGCACCGTGGTAGCCATGGAAGCAGTGCGCATTCTCGAAGCGCTCGGAGTCAAGCCGCGCCGCACCATCCGCATCGCACTATGGACCGGCGAAGAAGAGGGGCTGTTCGGTTCGAGGGGCTACTGCAGGCAGCACTTTGGCTCAGCCGCGCTCTCGACTGCGCCAGACCAGGCGGCTTTGCCCGAGTTCATGCGCCGCGCCACTGGGCCGCTCGAAATCAAGCCGGAGCAGAAACTCGTCTCCGCCTACTTCAACATCGACAACGGTTCCGGCAAAATTCGCGGCATCTATGCGCAGGGCAACGCCGCGGTCGCTCCCATCTTTGCGCAGTGGATGGCCCCCCTCAAGGACCTCGGCGTGACGACGCTGACCATGCGGAACACCGGGGGCACCGATCACCTGAGCTTCGATGCCGTTGGCATTCCGGGTTTCCAGTTCATCCAGGACGACCTCGACTACGAAAGCCGCACCCACCATTCCAACCAGGATGTAGTCGAGCGACTTCAACCAGCCGATCTGAAGCAGATTGCTACGGTGGAAGCGATCTTCGTGTATAACGCCGCCCAGCGCGACCAGATGATTCCACGCAAACCGCTTCCCAATCCGGTCGAAGAGCAGAAGCAGCGCGAACCGATCCCGGGAATCTTCCCCGGTGCAGTCCCGCCGACGGCCCCAGAAAAACAGTAAAGCCAATTCCGCGCGCTGCGAACACGAGGCCGCCCCGCGACATCTGGGGCGGGCTCGATCTTTTGCAGGCGCAATCCCGGCCCCGGAGCATCGCCGAATCCGCAGGAAGACAAAAGAGATTCAGCGAAAACGCAAAGGAGATCCGGCGACCCCCTCGCCCAGGCCATCACGGCGGACGTTCTGCTACACTGAACGGAGCGTACCAAGCGGGAAAACGCACCAGGCCGCGCCCGATGATACGCACCTGCACACCATGTTCGGGGAGTGGCTCAGCCTGGTAGAGCACCTGGTTCGGGACCAGGGGGTCGGAGGTTCAAATCCTCTCTCCCCGACCATCTAAACAACACATAATAAATTATTTACAAGTACCTTTGCAGCTAACACTTTTTGCTAGGTCACCCCAAAAGTCACCCATAGGAAAGGGTGACCGTTATCCCGCAAATTTGTTCACCGCGCGAATCGAATTCGATATTCGCTCAATCGCACTTCCTTTGCCGATGCACTTGAGATGATGGCATGGTACTCATAGGGTGACTTTTCCAATTGGAATAATCGCGGATTTAGATGCCAGAGCCGGCATCTTGACACTCCAAGAATCGCCAGTTATCTGACCTGTTCGACAGAAGCCCATCTAGGGAGGAGTGTCGACCAAACCCTTCGCCTCTGAGCCAAGATAGGTTCAGCCTACTCGTCTTCAACAAAGCAAACAGCTGCTCCGGGAGTGCATCCACATTCGCCTTTGGTGTCTCGCCGGCCACCCCATCAATTCGAATGACTTGACGAGTGCGTTGGTCTGCTCCTGTCAAGCCAAGGTCATGCCAAGCAAATCGGCGGAAACCTCCCGACTTTCGTTACACATCAGTCGGCGTCATTGTGGAATTGACCTCGGGGTTCTGCTAAGAATGGAGTCTCGTTTTCGCATCGGAATCACTATCCTTCTACACCATCGCTTCAAGGAGGTCAGTGTCAATGTCGACGCCGACCGGCGGGCGCTCCGGGACGATAGAGCGCACCATCCGGACCACGAGCCGCCGCGGGATTAAGAACGCCTTCGACCTCGTTGGGATTGCCCGACTCCGGTGCCATCACCATCCCGAGGCGCCGAAGCTGGAAGTCTTCCATCAATCCACCTCGAATGATCGGACTTGTTGATCGTCGCCAAGGCAAGCGATGATCGCTTCGATGACTCGCTTGGTTTCATTTGGCCCTTTGACGGGAATTGAAATGACTCCTGCTTCCTCGGCCGGGTAGTCATTGCCCCCTGGGAACAAAGCGTCCCCCACGTAAATCATCTCTTGCACCGAAATCCCGAGAACGTCGCGCAGCTTCTTGATGCCGTATGCCTTGTCAATGCCAGGCTTGGTAACGTCGATGGATGTCGCGCCACCGAGACGGACTGAAAACTCGGGGATGAGGGTGTCGAGGATCGTCTTGATCTTCTTCCGCTTGGCAAAATCTGCGTCCCACTTCTCTTTGTCTTCCAGTGGGGCCTGCTGGCCCAGCGAGGAGTACGTTATCTGGCTTCCTCTGTCCTCAATGGTTTCTCCCCATGTCTTTTCGACAGCGACGCCAGCGGTCTCCACGGCTTTGGTTAGGGAGCTGACGATCTTCTCTTTTTGGTCCGCTGTGAAATCTTCCGCATAGAGCCTTTTCCATTCGCCGGCGTACTGGAAGAATTGTGTTCCGCAGGTAGGCAGAATAGACAGCTTTGTCAGGCGTTCATCTTGCGGAAGATGAGAGAGCACTTGCTTTTCAAACTGGAGCCATGCACCGCCGGAGATGACGGCAACCCTGGCGACGCTGAGCAGGTCGTGCAGCAGTGAGGCCATTTCGGGATCGAGGGATGATTTGCTCGGCGCGAGGGTTCCGTCCAGGTCGAAAACAATGAGCTTTTTCATTCGTCTCCAAGTTTGAGGTTCAACGAGTTCACGCTTTGCTTTCGGCGCTTTGAGGTCTTGGCATTGCTCCAAATTTCAGCCATCGGGGAATCGCGATCTCAAGCAATTCACTTGATGAAGACTCGGAGCCTGATCGATGCCAACATCGACCAAGCAATTGCGGTTGCGTCAAACTACGGAAGCCGGTGCCCGTGTGGCACCCAAGCCAGATCGCCGCTTAGCACATAGACAGCGAGCGCGCCAGCCATAAGAAGCGCACCAAACCAAAAACGCCAGTCGCGATGCATCCGCCTCCAATACGGCCCCGGATCAGGCTCACCTTTGTTGCTGCTGTTTCCTTCATGATTGTGTTTGCTTCCTGTCATTACTTCTCCATCTCCGCCGAGTATTCGGCCTTGGCGAGCGGCCCTGGTGCAATCTGCGTGGTGATACAAAGCTCAGTGCCTCGGCTTCGCGTCAAATATTAGTGTTGCCAAAGAATCTGCCCAGCTTCCAAAGGAACAGAAACATTGGCGAGATGAGGAATGATCCGCGCCGTGTAGTCGCTTGATGCGCGAGTTGCGGAGACCTGAGCCGAATAAGTGAGCATTCCTCGCGAGTCCGCACCGGGTTCCGACGTGTTCATAGATTCAATCGCGGGTTTACAGCCGCGATTTGAGTTCGCATAGAGTTCCACTCTTATTTGATCGGGATTGAGTGTGCCCAGAGAAACTTCGACTTGAAAGAAATGCTGGCCGTCATGAGTCTCGACCCGCATCGCGCCAAAGGCTAACGCATTCCAATGCCGATCTAACTCCTGGCGCCAATGGAGGACGGTCAAACCCTGCTTGCTGTCTTCCGCCGCTCGTTGCTGATAGTTTGAGGCGGCGGATAAGTAATGACTCTCGGTGTACTCCCGGATCGCACGGGTAGCGGAAAACTCCGGAGTGAGTCGCGCCATGCTCTCGCGGATGCGGCCCAGCCACTTGGATGGCATTTTTGCCTCATCCCGCTCGTAGAACTCAGGAATCACCTCACGTTCAAGCAGCGCATAGAGATCTTCTGCCTCGCGGGAGTCCCAAGCCGGATCGTCGCCATGTTCCTGTCCGTCCCCAATAGCCCAGCCAACTCCCGGCGAGTAGGCTTCCGCCCACCAGCCATCCAATTCGGAGAGGTTTAAACCGCCGTTAACGAGGACCTTCATTCCGCTCGTTCCGCAGGCTTCCCACGGCCGTCGGGGCGTGTTGATCCACAGATCGACGCCCTGAACCATTTCCTGTGCCAGCAACATATCGTAGTCATTCAGGAAAACAACGCGGCCTTCGACCTCCGGACGTTTGATGAAGTCCTTCCATTGTTTGATCAGCGTCTGCCCAGGCACGTCCTGCGGATGAGCCTTGCCGGCGAGAATCAACTGGAAAGGGCGCCGGGGATCGGTGAGAAGGCGAATCAGTCTCTCAGGGTCGTGCAACAGAAGATTAGGTCGCTTGTATGTGGCAAATCGACGCGCGAATCCCATCGTGAGTATATTCTCGTCAAAAATGCTGCTCGCATCCGACGATCCTCGACCTTCCGCGGCGAGCTGAAGCACGTAACGTTCACGCATATGGCCGATCATCATCTTTCGACCAGATTTGCGCAGTTGCCACAATTGATTATTCGTGAGCTGGCGTATATCGTCTTCGGCTGGACGATCCCCGCGCCAGCGTTTCTGGCCACAAGCTGAGGTCCAGAGCGCATCAGCCGCTGCTGAATCCCACGTCGGCACGTGTATTCCATTGGTGACTGAGCCAATGGGTACTTCTTCCTGAGGCCATCGCGGAAAAAGCGGCCTGAAGATTTGTTGGCTCACTTGTCCATGTAGCCTGCTCACGCCATTCACTTGGCCGCTGGCACGGAGTGCGAGGTACGCCATGTTGAAGGGTTCTGCAGGGTCGCTCGCATTCTGTCGGCCCATCGCGAGCAGATCTTCAACCGGAATGGCGAGTTCATCGAGGGCATAATGGCAAAGATACTGGCGAATTAGATCGGGATGGAAGCGGTCAAATCCTGCGCTGACCGCCGTGTGCGTAGTGAACAAGTTCCCAGCTCGTGTAACGTTCAGGGCAACATCGAACGGTTGCTTGCAGTCCTCCATGTAGGAGCGGGCGCGCTCAAGGGTAGCGAACGCCGCATGGCCCTCGTTAAGGTGGCATACCTCAGGCCGTAAGCCTAACGCTCGCAGCAGGCGCCAGCCACCGATCCCGAGAACGATCTCCTGCTTCAGTCGCATCTCCGCATCGCCGCCGTAGAGTTCGCTGGTTATGCCGCGGTGAGCCGCGGTGTTGGAAAAATCGTTGGTGTCGACCAGGTACAGCTTTGTTCTGCCAACGGACACCTCCCAACAACGGAGCCAGATCTTGCCTTCCGGCAGTTGGATCTGCAACCGTAGCCATTCGCCGTTAGGTTGTCGCAGTGGCCGAATAGGCAATTGACCCGGATCGTTGACCGGATAGAGTGCCTGCTGGCGTCCATCTGAATCGAAGTCCTGGCGGAAATATCCCTGGCCGTATAGCAAGCCGACACCGACCACCGGAACACCCAGGTCGCTGGCCGCTTTCAACTGGTCGCCCGCCACGTTGCCCAGTCCGCCTGAGTAGATCGGAAGCGCTTCGCTCAACATGAATTCCATGCTGAAGTAGGCGATCGAAGTGAGCGCTATATTCGGATGCTTGTTCTGGAACCATGCGTCCGCGCTGCACGATGTTCGATTGCGGTTTAGCAAAGAATCGAGACGCTGACGAAACTCCGGGTGGCTCAGTACATCTTTGATCTTCTCTTTGGAAACCGTCCGCAAAATGACCCAGGGATTTTGTGTTGCGGTCCAGAGTTCTTTGTCGAGCCCTTGCCATAATTCGTCCGCTGCATGATTCCACGACCAGTGGAGATTGAGGGCTAACTCAACCAGTGCATCGAATCCATCGATCCTTGACCAATCGAAATGTGCTTTCGGATCATTCAATGTGTCTCCCTGTCTTGCGGAGTTCAGGAAGCGGAGAGTGTCTTCGCCAATACCCTTCCGGCGATAACCCACCTCCGCTTCAATTTCGGCAGCTCGCGGTTTAGCTGTCTGTGAACATGGCCTTTTGAGGATGTCCCTTGGCCAACGGAGCAGGCGCAGAGGATTCGCTGAAGTCCGCTGTCCACTGCCAGTTCCTGATCTCGGGCATATCCTCAAGGTGCTCACGAATGTAGTCGTGATGTTCGGTGAGTTTCTTGCCGAATAGCTGGATTGCGCCGGCAGCCTGCACACGAAGTCGGGGAATGTGCTTCAGAGCGTCCAATGCAAGATGGAAGCGGCTCATCTCGTTCAGCACGACCATGTCGAACGGGGTAGTGGTTGTTCCCTCGTCAATATAGCCATGCACATGGAAGCGGCCCTCATTGGCGCGTCCATGAACCAGCGTATGAATGAGCCACCGATTGTTGTGGAAGGCGAAAATTACGGGAGCCTTTTCGGTGAAGAGCGCATTGAAGGACATCTCGTCCATCCCATGTGGATGCTTGTCTGGATACATTAGAGTCATCAGGTCAACTACATTGACAACACGAACCCTGATTTCAGGGACGTACTTCTGCAAAAGCCACGATGTTGCGCAGATTTCGATCGTTGGCACGTCGCCGGCGCAGGCCAGAACGACATCCGGCTCTCCGCCCTCGTCATTGGTTGCAAACTTCCACGTCGATGCGCCGCGCGAACAATGCTCCAGAGCTTCGTCCATGTTCAATCACTGCAGCTGTGGCTGCTTTCCGCAAGTGACAATGTTTACGTAGTTGCGGCTCCGCAGGCAATGATCGAATACGCTCAGCAGGCAATTGCTGTCCGGCGGATAGTAGACCCGAATGGTATCGCTTCTGCGCGCGAGCGCGTTGTCGACGAAGCCGGTGGCCTGGTGGCTAAATCCGTTGTGATCATTGCGCCATGCGTGGCTTGTAAGCAAAACATTCAAAGATGCTATTGGCTTGCGCCACGGATACTCGCGGCATTGCTCAAGCCACTTGGCATGCTGCGTAAGCATGGAATCGACCACCTGCGCGAAAGCCTCATAGGAGGACCACATGCCATGCCGTCCCGTAAGCAGGTAGCCTTCCAGCCATCCTTCGCACAGATGTTCGCTCAAGACTTCCAACACGCGGCCATCGGGGCCGAGTTCGTCATCGATCGAGACAAGCTCTGCCATGGAGCAGCGTTTTGTCGCCTCGAAGATGGAATTCAGCCTATTGGAGTTGGTTTCATCGGGACAGAACATGCGAAAGTTCGCGAGATTCATCCTGAAGATATCACGGAAGAAATCGCCAAGCTTGCGCGGAGCCTCGGCTAGAACTTCCCCCGGTCCCGGGATTTCGAGTGCATAATCGGTAAAATCGGGCAGTGCGAGCGTAATCAGCGACCGCCCGCCATTCACATGGGGACTGCCACCCATGCGCCGGTTGCCGCGGGGCGCGAGCACCGCCAATTCTTCAATGAACTTGCCGTTCTCGTCGAAGAGTTCCTGCGGCTTGTAGCTTCTCATCCACGCTTCAAGAACTTTGAGATGCTCGGGATTCTCGCGAACCGTTGCAAGTGGAACCTGGTGTGCGCGGAAGGTACCCGCGATTGGGATTCCATCCACTTCCTTGGGACAAGTCCACCCCTTGGGCGTGCGCAGAATGATCATGGGCCAGACGGGCTGCTTCTTGAATCCGTTCTCGCGGGCTTCCTGTTGAATCGATCGAATCTCCGCGTAGCAATCGTCCATCGCCTGAGCAAGAAGTTGATGCACGACCTCAGGATCGTCGCCCTCCACAAAGTAAGGCTTGTATCCGCGGCCGGTGTAGAGGGCCTTCAAGTCTGCATCGCTGGTGCGTCCCTGGGCGGTCGGACCCGATATCTTGTAGCCATTAAGGTGCAGAATTGGAAGGACCGCGCCATCCCGTGTGGGGTTAAGAAAGTTGACCGACTTCCAGCTTCCCTCAAGCGGACAGGTCTCGGATTCGCCGTCACCTATAACACAGGCAACAATCAGGTCGGGATTGTCGAATGCCGCTCCGAACGCGTGAACCAGCGAATAGCCAAGCTCTCCACCCTCATGCATGGAGTTCGGCACGTGCGGCCCGCAGTGACTGGGCACTCCGCCGGGCGTAGAGAATTTGCGGAACATGAGCCGCAAGCCGTCTTCATTGGCCGTGATCTCGGGATGGACTTCGGTGTACGAGCCTTCAAGATAGGAGCAGGCATTCAGCGACGGGCCACCGTGTCCGGGACCCGAGATATAGATGATGTCCGCATCATGTTCTTTGATGAGGCGATTCAGATGGATGTAAATGAGGTTTTGTCCCGGTGAGGTTCCCCAGTGACCCAGCAACCGCGGTTTAATCTGTTCCGCTTTGAGCGGTTCGCGAAGCAGCGGGTTTTCGAACAGGTAGATTTGTCCGATGCACAGATAGTTCGCCGCACGCCAGTAGCGATTCATCCTGTCAAGCATTTCAGGCGAAAGCGGTCCTTTAGGGACCGGCGCATGTGCCTCCGCTTTACCATTTGCGGCAATCGCGGTGGACAAAGCCACATCGAAGATAAACTCGGAAGATTTCGCAGCTGGGTCAGTGCTTAGAGGGACTTCTGTAGTAGCCATACTGTTGTTCCTTTTCGACGTCTCCGCGGTGGTAAGAAGGCAGCGGCGTTTTGTGACGTTGATTCGTACAGATGCGCATACGAATGCTCTCTGAGATTATTTCGCCAGCAATTTCTTAATCGCCTGGAGTTCGAGTCGGCGCTTCGCAGTGGTCCTGGGATACGCCATTTTGAGTCCCCCAAGCGCATCAAGAACGATTTGGGAGACAATCAGCCGTGCATTCTCCTTATCGTCGGCGGGGACGACGTACCACGGCGCGTTATGAGTGCTTGTTGAATGCAGGCAATCTTCGTAGGCGCTGATGTAGTGCTTCCAATATTTTCTCTCGTGAATGTCGGCGGCGCTGAACTTCCAGTTCTTGTCCGGCTCATCGATGCGAGCAAGGAACCGCTTTCGCTGCTCCTTGTAAGACAGGTGCAAGAAAATCTTGACTATCTGGGTGCCGTTGCGATGGAGGTGTTTCTCCAGATCGCGGATGGAATCATACCTTTGGGCCCAGATGTCTTTCTTGTCACGCAACTCTTCGGGCAATCCCTGTCCGCGCAAAAGCTCCGGATGAACGCGAACGACCAGCACATCTTCGTAATAGGAACGATTGAAGATGCCGATCCGGCCGCATTCGGGAAGGCGGCATGTGGTGCGCCATAGAAAATCATGTTCGAGCTCTTCGGCACTCGGCTGCTTGAAGCTGAACACTTCGCAGCCTTCCGGATTGACACCGGACATGACATGCCGAATGGCTCCATCTTTGCCTGCGCCATCCATTCCCTGGAAGATCAAGAGCAACGCATGCCGATTGGAGGCGTAGTGAAGATTCTGCAGCGAGCTCAACTTCTCCATGTGCTGCTGCAGAAGCTCCTTATACTGCTCTTTTGACTTGTAATAAGGGTCGACAATCGTTGGCCACTTGCCGAGGTCGACTTTCTTGCCTGGCAGCGCACGATAGCTCTTCGAATCGATCTTCATCCTGTCCCTTCGGCGTCACACGGCTTCTACGCGATCTTTTTCTTGGTCGCCGCGTTATCGCGTAGCTCTCGTTCCGCTTCAAGCCAGTCCTGGTCCTGCTGACTCTCGCCATGGACTCGCTGCTGATAAATCTCGTAGGCGCGGGCTGCGATCTCTGGGGTGCGGTCCACGGGCTTCTTGGAAAGCAGCGCAGGCTTAGCCGGATCGAAGATACGGTAAGCGAGCAGCTTCACGCGGTCATTGATGAGGGCCCAGACCAGAGCGTAGGCCCAAACGAATCCAGCCCATTTCCAGCCGAGCGGTGCCATGAACAAGCCATAGACCGCAATCAGCGTGGCAATGGTCTGGGTGCCTAGCACCGCTATCCAGAGAATCCGAGCAGGGCGTATGGACCAGAATGGTCCGCGCGTGCGCGTGAGGAAGATGGTCAGATGTCCGGCTATCGAAAGCTTCAGGTACATCAGTGTCTGGATGTGCAAGCGGTCCATGTGGAAGACCCGCTCACCCAGATAGAACAGAAGGAACGCAGCGGCAACCCCGATGACTCCGAGCACTGTAGAGATCGAAAGCACAAGCCGCATATTCCAAGACTCGGGCTTGTTCTTGTAGAGGACGTTGTCGTAAGCGATGGACAGGATCGCTCCATCATTGAGCAGAGCCAGCATCACGATCATGACGGCGGTGAGGGGATAGAAGTTGAACACCAAGATTGCGAGCGTCATGAAGAACAATACGCGCAACGTCTCGGCAATGCGGTAAATCGCGTAGCTGTTCATCCGCTGGAAGATGCGTCGGCTCTCCTTGATTGCATCGATGATCACCGACAAGCCCGACGTAAGCAGAACGATCGATGCGGCTGCTCGTGCGGCGTCTGTGGCACCGGAGACGGCGATTCCACAATCGGCCTTCTTGAGTGCGGGAGCGTCGTTGACACCGTCGCCGGTCATGCCCACGATGTGGCCCCGACGTTGAAGTATATCGACAATGTGATACTTGTGTTCGGGAAATACCTGTGCGAATCCGTCGGCCTTTTCGATGGCCTCCTCGGTTTGGGGCGACTCTTGCTTCTTCGTGTCGCCCAGGGCGCTAGCATCCAGAATCTTAGTACCCAATCCAAGTTGCTTCGAAGTCTCCCGGGCGATGGCGATCTGATCGCCCGTAACCATCTTGACGTCGACGCCCATCTGCCGGGCGCTCGCAATGGTCGCCTTCGCCTGCTCGCGCGGCGGATCGAACAAAGGCAACATGCCCGCGAACTTCCATTTGCCTTCCTCATCGGCTCTCGCTACGCCCAAAGAGCGGAAGCCGCGTCCCGCAAATTCATTGATCGCGTTCTCGACTGCGGCCTTGACCTCGTCGGCGTTGTTTGCCAATTGCAAGATCGCCTGCGGAGCACCTTTGGACACAAAGAATCGATTTCCGTCCGCTCCTTTGACGGTGGCTTCCGTCCGTTTATGCACAGGATCGAAGGGTTGAAAGTGAAGTATCTTGAAGCTTTTCAGTTCCTTGTCGTCCTTCACTCCGCCGATTACCGCAAGGTCTATGGTGTCTTTGTCTTCGGCTCGCGACGCGAGTGCAGCCCAGAGAATAACTTTGTCCGGTGCAATACCATTCAGGGTGAAGGGATCGCCCAGCGTCAGTTTGTTCTGTGTTAGCGTACCCGTCTTGTCCGAGCACAAAACATCCACGCCAGCGAGTTCTTCAATGGCCGATAATCGGGTAACAATCGCTTCTTTCTTCGCCAGCAGACGCGCACCGACCGCCATCGTTACAGAGAGCACTGTCGGCATGGCCACCGGGATCGCGGCAACCAGGAGCACAAGGCAGAATTCCAGCGTGGTGAGAACCTTGTCGCCGCGGAAAAGCGCCACAATCAGAATCAGCACTACCAGCGCTACCGCCAACACGATCAGGTAGTCACCTATTTTCAAGACTGCCTTTTGGAAATGACTTACGGTGTTCGCCTCTTGCACCATCTGCGCGGTCTTGCCGAAATAGGTATTCGTTCCAGTGGCATACACCATGGCGTCAATTTCGCCCTGACGGACGATCGATCCGGAGAACACAGCAGAACCTGGCTTGGCAGTTACAGGCAATGACTCGCCCGTCAATGCGGATTGATCCACTTCAATGGGATCGCCGTCGAGCAAGCGCGCGTCGGCCGGAACGATGTCGCCTAGACGCAACCGGACTACGTCTCCAGGCACAAGTTCACTGGCTTTGGGGTTCTGCCACTTGCCGTCGCGCTTGACCTTAGCCAGGATCGCCAGGCGGGCCTTCAAAGCGGCGATGGCGTTTCCAGCCTGGTGTTCTTCCCAAAATCCGACCACTGCGTTGGAACAGAGCAGAAGGAGGATGATGAAGAAATCCAGCCAATGCTGAACCAGCGCCGACAAGATCACTGCGCCTTCAATCATCCACGGAATGGGACCCCAAAAATAAGAGAGGAATTTTAAGAACTGATTGGTCTTCTTCTCAGCAATCTCGTTGGGGCCGTATTGAGCCAGCCGTTTGTTTGCCTCGGCCTGGCTCAGGCCATCAGAGGAGGAGCCCAATTTCTTCTGTAACTCTGGCATGGGCAGCGACTTGAGATCGTCGTTGGAATCAGGCTTCGACACGGGCTTTTCCGCAATCGATGTCACTTGTGATCGTTCTCCCAACCATGCCCCTTACCGAGGCACCTGTATTTAGGCGGGCGAGACCGCGCCAAGTTGGCAATTCAGGTTGGAGTCTCCGCAAATTGTCACTTTGAAAAGATGCCGTGATCCTTGTCGTAGTTCTTCTCGGCTTTCGAGGCTTTCTCCGCGGCCTTGTCCGCGACGTGTTCAATTCTTTTCTCGGCTGATGCGTCTGAGACCGTCTCGTCTTCCAGCTTCGTTGCTTCTGGGTTTTCAAATTGTTCCGGCATGGCGATTTTCTCCTGTAGTTACCATGAACCGTCGTACGCACAGAATGCTGGTCAGTTTTGCTCACACGCTCGAAGCGTCAACCGCCACTGCAGCCGGGTTGTATGGCGAGAAAGCGTCAAGCCTTTTCGCGGTCGCATGCCGCTTCTATGCTTTCGCTGCCATAACTTCGGACCGCGTACCATTTTCAGTGCGGACACTTGCCTCGGGGCTGACTGAGCGAAGAAGCAACAGCGGGCATTGCACGAGCTTGATTACCTTTTCGGCAATGGAACCGAAGACCAGCGGACGCCACCCGTAAATGCCGTGTGTGGAGATAACAACCATGTCGATATGATCCCTCCCCACAACTTCCATGATGTTTCCCGCTATGTCATTTCCAACTTCGATGCTGGAAGTTGACTTCACCCCCTTTGCCTTAAGAGCTGTCTGGCACATGGCCAGATGATCCTCTGCAAATGTTCGCGCCTCCTGAAGAAATTCAGTTTCAGGTGTGAGGTCAGGGAAGGTCGTGGTAGGAAACATTGGAATCACGTTGAGAAGCTGGAGTTCCGCATGAAAGTGCTGAGCGAGATCGGCTGCCATCTCCAAAGCCGCCTGGGACGATGGACTGAAGTCAATGGGCAAAAGGATCTTCGTGGGGATGGATGGGAAGGCACGAATTTCTGACATGACAATCTCCCTGGCCGCTTGAGTCAGGCGGCTGGAACTTCATTTTCTTCCGGGCTGGGCAGCAAAGACTGTGCTGTTTTGGCCACTTGATAGCTGACAGCACACGGAGGTACGAGCAAAAGTGAGCATCTATTGAGCATCCGGCAATAACACTATCAGTGTGAACATAGCGGAACAGATTTGAATGAAGCTTCAATCACACGGCCGATGAAAATGGAGAAGAGAATGACAACGACAAATTCTGTAGTAGCAATCTACGATACCCACGAGCAGGCGGAGCACACAGTAAAGGAATTGCAGCAGGCTGGAGTCGACATGAAGAGTCTCTCGATTGCTGCGAGAGACACGCACACCGACGAACATGTAGTTGGCTACTACAACGCCGGTGACCGCATGAAGTACTGGGGCAAGGTCGGAGCGTTCTGGGGCGGTTTCTGGGGCTTGCTATTTGGATCTGCGTTGTTCGCGATACCGGGAATTGGGCCGATTCTCGTGGCTGGTCCGTTGGTAGCCTGGATCGTCGCCGGTCTTGAAGGAGCCGCTGTTGTCGGGGGAGTGAGCGCAGTAGGGGCAGGCCTGGTAAGCATCGGTATTCCCAAGGACAGCGTCCGCAAGTACGACGTCGCTCTGAAAACCGATAAGTTTTTGCTCATTGTCCATGGCACACCGGATGACGTAAACAAGGCCAAGGACATCATTGCCGGGACTGAACACAGTTCTTACGCCGTTCATGGCGAAACGGTCTACGCCTGAACAATTGGCAAGATTGCACACCAACGCGCTGGACTGCTGTTTTTGGTAATTGAACAGCTCCCATTTTGCTCTATTCCGATCCCGATGTAGCAATATATGTCAACGATGTCACCACCCTAGGATGGATTGCTTGGGATAAAGATCATTTTCGCATCGAAGGCAAGTACATGGTTTCCATCTATTCGTTCTATAGGACCGACCGTTATCGCCGCGAAAAGCGACTCTCGCACGAGCAGCGGACTGATCCGCGTTACCTCGAAGCCTGCCGCGCACTTCGCTATGCGAGCCAACTGGTGACCGTAGATACCCGGAGCAACACCGTTCTATCCGAGAAGTTCACGCTAGCTGGGTCAGACGCGATGCCAGTACTTCTGAACAACGAATTTCATCTACGCAGCTATAAGGTGGATCAAACCTCACGCCAGACCGAAGCTCCAATCTATCTTGCCCTCACTAGACTGACGACAATCATCACCAGAGAACAAGCAATAGCGCAGCATAATAACTATCGGCGGCCGGATAAATGTCAGCGGAACATCAGTGAAGATTTGCAAGAGATACGGGTGGGACAAAGAATGCGGACTTATCATCCGGCTATACGAGGCTTGCTATTTCGGAATAAACTCTAAGTGTGACGCGCTCGGCTACCACCCGTGCAAAGCGATCATTGCTCCAGCTAAGGCGATAAAGACAATCCTCGACCGGAGAGAACGAGGGCGAATGTTTGATGAAGGAGAAAGCGGAGGCACAGCACCTTTAATGAGGTAAGAAAAGTTCATTTTCCCCCAATGGTTTTGAACAATTAGAGTCCACCTTGGGATGAAAGTCCACAGGGCAATTGAACGGAGATCGGCACAGCTCAGTTGCTGGGAAACGGCGGACCTCTCGACTGCGATTTATTTTCAAATCTGTGTAACGCCTTGGTAACCACTTGTGAAGTCGAAACCGTGAGCTGGCGGGTGGCCATGTCGTGGCGATTCATTGCGGCTGAAGGCCCGAAAACCCGGAGCCGTCTATACTTTCAGTACATCTCCGTCGCGCGCCACCATCTGATAAAGAACGGGGTTGACAAAGAATCCCAGGAACAGCCGTGAGACCAGCCCCGCCACAATGACGATGGCGAATGGTTTTTGCGTATCGGACCCGATGCCTGTCGAGAGCGCGGCGGGCAGCAGGCCCAGGCAGGCCACCAGCGCGGTCATCATAATGGGGCGCAGCCGCAGCAGAGAGGCCTCGCGAGTCGCGGTGCGGATGTCCATGTTCTGCTCGATGCGCAGCTTGTTGATGTAGGAAACCAGAATTACGGCGGTCTCCACCGACACGCCGATGAGCGCCAGCAGGCCGAGGGCGGACGAGGCGCTGAACGGCGTGTGGGTGAGCTTGAGGGCCAGCAGAGCGCCCACCGGGTCAGTGAGCAACACGCCGAGCAAGATGATGATGGGGAATTTGAAATTATCGTAGAGCGCGAACAGGATCATGGAAATGATGAGCAACGCCAGCGGCCCGATGACGAGCAATTGCCGTTTTGCCGCCACCAGTTCGTCGTACTCGCCGCCCCACGTCATGCGGTAACCGGTGGGCAGCGATTTCTGAATATCGGCGATGGCCTTTTGGCCAGCGTCCACAGCGCTTTCCAGGTCTCGGCCTTCCACGCTGTACTGCACGCCGATATATCGCGAGTTATTTTCGCGATAGATGAGCGCCGCTCCGCCGCCCTCTTGAATGTCAGCCAATGCACTCAGCGGAATTTGCTGGCCGGCTGGCGTTCCCACCAACAGGTTGCCGATTTCGCCCGCGCTCTGGCGGAACTCCGGCTGCATGCGCACCACCAGGTCGAAGAGCTTTTCGCCCTGCACCACCTGGGTAGCTGCCTGGCCGCCCACCGCAGCCTGCACAATCGCTTCCACGTCGGCCACGTTGATGCCGTAGCGCGCGATCTTGGCGCGATCCACGTTAATGGTCAGGGTGGGCTGTCCCAACTGTCGCACCACGGTCAGTTCCGTGAATCCGGGAACCTGGCTCAGCCGCTGCTTGACTACCTGCGCCGTGTTTTGCAACACCGTGAGGTCAGGGCCGTAAATCTTGACCGCCAAGGCGCTTTTGAGGCCAGTGAGCGCCTCGTCCACCGCGTCTTCCGCCGGCTGCGTGTAGTTGAAGACCACACCGGGAAAGACTTCAAGCTGATGTTGAATGTCGGCGGTCAGCTCGGCCTTGTTGTGAATGGTTCCGGTCTTCCACACCGAGTCGTTATAGGGTTTCAGGCCCACGTAGAATTCGTCGTTGTAGAACCCCGTGGGATCGGTGCCGTCGTCGGGCCGACCCAGCTCCGAGCCCACGTCGGTCACCATGGGGTACTTCATTAGGATGTCGCGGACCTGCGGCGAGAACCTGCTCGAAGTGTCGAACGAAACCGTGTACGGCATGGTTGCGCGAATCCAAAGCGCTCCCTCGTCAAGGTGGGGCATGAACTCGCCGCCGATGAACGGGATGAGCAGCAGCACTGCCGCAAAGATGAGTACCGACAGGGCCAGAGTGATGCCCGGCCGGCCTAGGCACCAGTCGAGCCACACCGCGTACTTTTTGAGAACCCACTGGAACGGCTTGTTTTCCTTTTCGCGCACGCCCTTCCTGAACCAGACCGCACACAACACGGGCACGAGGGTCAGGGTCAGGATCATGGCTCCCACGAGCGCGATGGCCACCGTATCCGCCATGGGTTTGAACAGCTTGCCCGAGGGGCCGGTCAGCGCATAAATGGGAAGATACCCGGCAATGATGACGGCCACCGAGTAAAAGATGGGACGATCCACATCCTTGGCGGCGCTCTTGATCACCTCTTCCAATTCGTATTCCTGCCCCTCGCGCGCGCCCAGCTCGCGGAAGATGTTTTCCACCATCACCAGCGTGCCGTCGATGAGAATGCCGAAGTCGATGGCGCCGATCGAAAGCAGGTTTGCCGGGATTCCCTCGGCGTGCAGAAAGATGAACGCAAACAACAGCGACAACGGAATGGTGAGCGCCACAATGACCGCGGCGCGCAAACTGACCAGGAACGCCATGAGGACGACCAGCACCAGGGTCATGCCCAGCAGCAGGTTGTGCTCCACGGTGTCGATGGTGAGTTGGACCAGGTCGCTGCGATCGTAGTAGGCGCGTACCTTCACGTCGGGCGGCAGAAGGTGTTCGTTCAGTTCCTTTGTCTTGGCTTCGACGCCTTTGAGCACGTTCTGGGTCTGCTCGCCGGTGCGGATCATGATGACACCCTCGACCGCGTCATCTGTCTTGTTGAAACCAAACTCGCCGAGGCGCGGCGCATTCCCGATCACCACTTGCCCGATGTCGCCAACGCGGGTGGGCACGCCGTTCTGCGACCCGACCAGAATGTTCGCGATATCCGACGTATTGCGCACCAGGCCCATGCCGGTGACGTAGTCGAACTGCTGGCCCTGCTCGTAAAAGCCGCCGCCGGCATTCGAGTTGTTCAGCGAGAGTTGCTGGATGACGGTGGGGACGGTCACGTGATACGCGTAGAGCTTGGCCGGATCGAGCAGCACCTGATACTGCATCACCGTACCGCCAAAGCCGGAGTCGTCCGCTACGCCGGGCACCTGCTTGTACTGGCGCTCCAGAACCCAGTCTTCAATCGTCTTCAGTTCCTGCGGTGTGCGGTCCGGGCTTTCGATAACATACCGATACACAAGCCCCGAAGGGCTGGCCAGCGGAGCGAGCGTGGGCGTAACGCCCTGCGGATACGTCACCTCGCTCAGCCGCTGAAACACCACATCGCGCGCGAAGTAATTGTCCGTACCCTCGTCGAAGGTCATGATCACATCGGAAAGCCCGTAGAGCGAAATGGAGCGCATGACGGTCAGTTTGGGAACGCCATTCATCTCCACTTCAGTCGGCACGGTGACCAGGCGCTCCACCTCCAGCGCATCGTGGCCCTGCCACTGAGTGATCACTTCCACCATGGGCGGCGACAGATCCGGGTACGCGTCTACCGGCATACCGTGGAACGCCATTGCACCTCCCACCGCCATGAACGCCACCAGGAGCAGGACGATCGGCTTCTGGCGAAGCGCAAATTGAACTATGCGATGAATCATCTCGGCCTGTCCTCTCAGTGCTGCATTGAATTGACAACTTGCAGGAACAGGCTGCCGTCGCCCACAACTTTGTCGCCCGGCGCTACGCCCTTCACAATCTGCGTCTGTTTGCCCTGCGACTGGCCCAGCACCACGTCGCGCCGCCCGAACTGGTTTTCGCCCGTCAGCGCATAAATAAACGGTTGATTGTTGTCATCGCGCAGAATTGCCGCGTTGGGCAATGCCAATGCGTTCTTCAACACTCCGGCGGTCACCGTTACCGTGCAGTACATGTCGCGCTTCAGCTTCTCGCCGGGGTTGTCCACCACGATGCGCGCCTGCAACGTTCGGGTGTTGGGATCGAGGGCCGGCGACACATACGAAATTCTGCCGTGAAAGCTGTCGGGAAACGCATCCGTCCGCACCACCACGTCTTCGCCGCTCTTCACGTATTCGAGATCGGCCTGGTACACGTTCGCCAGCACCCACACCGTGCTGAGGTCGGAGATGGTAAACGCCTGGGTCTGCCCGGCCTGCACCACCTGCCCGAGGGAAACCAGACGCTCCACCACCTCGCCGGCAATCGGCGCTAACACCGGAATCTGCGCCGACGACGGCATCTTGGCCAGGTCCTCCGGATTCTTGATACCCAGAATCCGCATGCCCTGCGAAGCCGCGTTCAGGTCTGCCTGCGCCTGTGTGCGATTGCTCTCCGCCAGTTCCAGGTCCTGTTGCGCAATGGCATGGTGCGCGTACAGGTCCTGCGCGCGGGTATATAACTTATCGGCCAGCCGGAACGAATCCGCGGCCTTCAAGTAGCCATCGAGCAACTGCGCGTAGTCGGGGCTGCTGATGTCGAGCATCGGCTGATTCATCTTCACGTGGTCGCCCGGAACCACCAAGATGCGGCTCACCGGGCCGCCCACCTGGGTAATCACCGGCGTTGTATTGAAGGCGTTGTAGGCCACCGCGCCCGTGAGCCGCAGGGTGCGTGCCATGGCGCCCGGCTCGACCATGACCACCTGCACGTGGCTCATCTGGTCCGCGGGAATCGTGAACAACTGGGCCGTCGCCGAGGGAGAGGCCTGCGACGAGAAGGATGTCATGCCGCTGGCATTGTCTTTCGTGTGACAGCCGGGCAGCACCAGCAGTGCAACAAGGGGCCACGCGTGCCGTTTCCAGCCCGCGCGATCAATCGTTCGTGGGAATCTCATGGTAAGCTCCTGGTTCCTACTGCCTGGCGAAGCTGTTCCAGCGCCTGCAGGTACGACGCCAGCGACTGTCGGTAGCCGAGTTGCGTTGCCCGGTAACTCCGTTCCGCGTCGAGAAAGTCCAGCAGGCTGGCCGCGCCGTGTTTGTACGCGTATTCCGTGATGTCGCGAGACTGCTGTGCCTGATCGAGATACCCGGAGCGATAAAGCCCCACGATCTCGTCGTTGGCCTGCCAGCCTTCGTATGCATCGCGCACGTCCGTCAGCACCTGGCCCTTTGCGTAGATCTGCTGCTCCTGGGCCTGCGTGATTGCGAACCCGGCCCGCTTGATCTCACCCTGGTTGCGGTCGAAGATGGGCAGTTGCATCGATCCGAAGAGCGAAATCTGGTTGAGATAGCCCAGGTGTGTGTAGTTGATCTGCCCAGTCACGTCGCGCTTCCCGATTGCTTTCTGCAGTTGAAACTGGCTATTGGCCGCCGCCACTCCCTCAACTGCGGCCTGCAGGTCCGGACGGGTCTTCAACGCCGTAGCCTGCAGGTCCTCGAGTCCGCTCCTCATTGGTTGGTAGTCGAAGGATCCGGCCACGTCGTAATCGGCGCTCACCTGTTCGTAGCCGAGCAATTGCCGCATGTCAGAGAGCCCCTGGATTCGCGCCAGCTTTGCCTGCGCCACATCGGTGTGAAACTGGAGCAACTGCAGCTTCATCTTCAGCAGATCGTCCAGCCCGATTTCGCCTGCGTTATAGCGCGCCTGGGTAATATCCACGGTGTCCTGGAAGCTCTTCAGGTCCTGGTTGGCAAGTTCCAGGGTCGACTCCGCCAGCTCCACGTTTATGAAGTCGGTGGTCACATTGAAAGTCAGCGTGCGCTCGTTGTCCGAAACCTGCGATCGAGTCACGGCCGTCACATCCCTGGCCGCCCGCAACCGGTGCTGCCGCTTTTGCCCGCGCTCGAACAGATAGCTCACACCCAGGTCGAACTGGGCTACATTGTCGAGGTAGTCGGAACTGAAATTGCTCGGCTGGAAGATGGGCAGAAACTGCGAGTCGCCCATCAGCACCGGATCGGGCCGCAGATTGGCTGTGATCTCTTCAGCTTCGTTCTGCTGGATGGTTGTCCGCAATGCCAGAAGGTTGTGGTTGTGATTCATCGCCATCTGGACCGCCTGATCGAGGGTGATCAGCTGGGCGCCCGGCTTCTGCGCCAGTTGGTTGGCTCTAGGCGCTTGAGCTTGGCCAGCCGGCTGCGGCTGCGGGGGCGCCGATTGCCCGCTCGCGGCTCCTGTAAACAGAAGAGGAACCAGCAGCATGGAAAAATATGGAACGGAAGAAAGCATGGGCGCTCAACTCCTGATCGGATAGACATAGCCTTGGGACGTCGCGCGAGGGCGCGAATTCGAAGGAAATGCTATGCAGGAGGAGCGCGGGGAGGCCATTCATTGGCCCTGCATCGCGAAACGAAGCCATTCTCCCTGACCGCGTATTCCGCAGTGGCCATCACCAGTCCGGCCGCTCCAATCGCTGCTGTTGGTGGAGCGATGGCCAGGTGGCATAGTGTACAGTTGGCCGCGGAGCACTGGCCATGATGGTGACACACCATTCCCATCGTGATCGTTACTGCCAGCACGATCAACAGAACGGAAAGGATGACACGCCAGGTCCGCGTTGAGTAAGGCATTGCGAGTGAACCCTTAAAGAGCTTCTGCTTCCTCTATACGGCGTCCATCCCAGGCCACAGGATGATTGAAGGTTTCATCGGGCAGTTGATCGGCCCCCCCCCCGGAGAAATTGGTCGCCTGAAGAAGTAAATCAAGGAATGGGAACGTCTCCACTATAAACCTCGGAAAGGGAATTGAGGCGCGAAAGTGTGTATGTCTCAACAGACATGATTGAATCCTCCCACCAGCAGGACTAATGCGCGGATGAGCTTTCGGCTCCTCAATGGAGTATTTCTCTTATCCGCCCTCAGAAAAAGCAATTCGTTTTGACAAACCCTCAGCCACCCTTTAGATCAATTCCGGCCAGCAACATCTAGCGAAGCGAAGGAGCGCTTCGCGATGATGAGCCCGATAACCAGAGCTGATGCAATTCTGTCCTTCCGGCGCCAATCCATTTCGAGCGCATTTGCCCGCTTCGTGTCTTCCAATAGCAACTTCAGTAGTGATGTCCTTCTTGGACGCCAGGCCCGTGAGGAAGCTCCCAGCCACACGAGAGCGCAGCATGCGTGCATTCTTCCGGCAGAGCGGGCATTCGAAAACGCAACGGGCCGAATGGAAACCAGGCAGTCAAGATGTAACATCGCTGCGGCACAGGGTGGAGTTCACAACAAATTGTCTGAGTGATCGCGCCGCAATAGGGGCCACGTAAGTCAAAAACATAACAAGGTCGAGCATCGACGTTCTCAAGTCGGGGGCCACCCGTTGCAGGTCACCCATAAGCTCGGAATGGGCATGTTTCGGCAGAAATAAGACGGTCTGAGAGAAGCGCAAGCTATTGATTATAAAGGACGGCTATTGTTATCTCCCGTATTCGGGACCAGGGGGTCGGAGGTTCAAATCCTCTCTCCCCGACCATTAAATCCCGCAATTTCAATTAATTGGTTCACTGCCATTAAGATTGCTTTTATGCGCTGCCCTTTCCCCCTCGGCGTGCCATCTATTCTTCTGTGTTTCATCGGCGCGGCATATGCGCAGGAGTCCCCTTCTCCTTCACTTCGGCAAGCAGAGGCAGCCTATCGAGAAGGTGTAACCGCACTGAATCGGAACGATCTCAAGGGAGCTCAGTCGAAGTTTGAGACCGTCGTGCACCTCGCACCTTCGGCGGAACAGGGGCATAGTGCCCTGGGTGCGGTGCTGGTCCGCGAAGGACAATGGACGGCTGGCACCCGGGAATTGGAAAAGGCCTTAGCGATCAAGCCCACCGACAGTGCTGCCCAGATGAACCTTGCTATGGTCTATTCCGAAACAGGAGCGGCCGCAAAGGCTGTTCCGCTTTTCGCCAGATTGAAAGCGGAGGCAGCAGCTTCTCAACACCCCTTGAGCGCGACGGTGCTGGCCGCCTACGCTCGTGCTCTCTCCGCTATCGGACAAACGAATGCCGCGGCTACGGAAATGCGTGACGCCGTTGCTCAAGACACGGCGAACGCTGAACTGCGCGATCAACTCGGGAATCTTTATGCGCAGGAACGCGATTGGCACTTGGCCGAGCAGGAATTTACCACTGCGATCCGATTGAAGGATAATTTCGCCAAGGCTCATCTGCATCTTGGATTCGTGCTCTTTGGCGAACAAAAAGCCGGAGCAATGGATGAATGGAAAAAGGCCTATGCGACAGCTCCAGACGATCCTGCAGTCGTTCTGGCAGTAGGAGCAGGCCTGGCGGATGCGGGCGACGATCCCGACGCGGTTCCAATCCTCGAGCACGCGGTGGAGCTTGAACCGAAATCCAATGCCGCACGCTATCAGCTTGCTCTGGTGTTGCAGCGCGTGGATCGCGTACCGGATGCCGTGAAACTACTAAAGCAGGTGGTCAATGCTGAGCCTGGCAACGTTGACGCTCTCACCAATCTGGGTGTGGCACTGACGCAGGCGCATCAAGCTATCGATGGCATTCCATTTCTGAAGCGTGCCACCACCCTGAATCCCAAAAATGCAATTGCTCATCAGGATCTGGCGGCTGCCGATATTCAGGTGAATCAAATTCACGATGCAATCGATGAATTGAAGGCCGCAATCGCGATCGCGCCAGAGTCTCCTCAACTGCATTATGACCTCGGCACAGCTTACAAACTCCAGGATGATGCCGTGGATGCAATACCGGAATTGGAGAAGGCTGAAAAACTGAACCCGTCAGGCTATGAACCGGCGTACGTTCTGGGGCTGCTCTACATGCAGGTGGCGCGCTACTCTGAGGCTGCGCAACAGTTGGAAACTGCGCTCAAGCTGCACCCCGACAACAGTGAGGGATGGGAAACACTCGGCAGCGTCTATAACAAACTGGACCGCCTGCCCGAAGCGGCTACTGCATTGCGTGAAGCGATTAGACAAGTTCCGGATCAAGCCGATTCGCACCTCATCCTCGCTTCAGTGCTGGTGAAACAGCATGACACGACCGGTGCTGCACAGGAGCGCAAGGTGGCGGCCGACCTGATGCGGCAACATATGAACCTTCAACGCGCTGAAGTCGCGACAAATTCAGGTAAGTCGCTGCTGCACGACGGCAAGATTGACGACGCCATTGTTCAGTTCCGAGACGCTTTGATGTTTGACCCCACTTACCTCGAAGCCCACTTGAAACTGGCGGAAGCGCTGCAAAAGCAAGGGAAAGCAGCGGAAGCTGCCGCGGAACGCGCCAAGGCTGACGCACTCGGAGCTCAGGCAAAATAGAGCCGCAATTCGCCGGATCTCCCAAGTGGTGTACACCCCCTGCAAAACTGGCCTATACTGCCATTGGCACTCACGGCGTATTCCCCACTCTCATTTCCGCATCGCTGGCGCCCGCACCTTCGCGCTGTCTTTGTTTGATCAGGTTTCCGGTTCCGATGGAGGGCGAGCTGCCGGTGAGTTTTCGCGATGTTGAGCAGCTTTCAAAGAATTCCGATGCTCTTCCTGGTGGCTTTTCTGGCGACCACGGTCTTTCTCCGTGACACGCATGGCTCTGAAGATAGCCCGGGATCCAAGGAAGCGGTCCAGCGGAAAGCGTATGCCGACACGATCAGACAAAGCTACAACTTCCCCTTCGGCAAAAACCAGATATCCGCGCCGGGCAATGCTGCAGTGGAAGGTGACGACTTTCTGAATCCGAGCGCCTTTCCCAGCGCTGAGTACTGTGGACACTGTCACAAGGAGGCATATCACCAGTGGCGGCAGGCACTCCATTCGAATTCGTTTCGCGCGCCATTCTATCGGCAGAGCGTGAACATCCTCATCCGCACCAAGGGCGTCGAGTTTGCTCGCCACTGCGACAGCTGCCATAATCCGATCGCCGTTCTGAGTGGATCGTTGGATTCTCATGCGACCGGAAGCAGGCTGTTCGATCGCGATGGTCTGACCTGCACGACTTGTCACTCGATTCTCAGCGTGAAGTCAAAGCTGGGCAACGGCGGATTCGTGATGGGAGTGCCTTCGGCGCTCGTGGATGAGAAAGGAAATCGAATTCCGGGCATCGTCCCCGATGCAGAGATCCTTGCTCACCTTGATCGTCATTCGCAAGCCGTCATGCAGGATATTTATCACTCCCCCGAGTTTTGCGCGGCCTGCCACAAAGCAAATCTCCCGCCAACGCTGAATGACTACAAGTGGATTCGGGCTTTCACCGCCTACGATGAGTGGCAGAATTCGAAGTTTTCCAATCGCAACCCGCTCACGTTTTACACCGCTGATTTCACAACCTGCCAAGGCTGCCACATGAAGCGCTCACCAAACCTCCTTCCTGAACCTGGAAACAAGAATGGTACCTTCGCTTCCCACCGATGGCTGGCCGGCAATACCGCGGTTCCCTTCTATTACGGATTCAACGAGCAACTTGAGAAGACAATTGAGTTCCTCCGCAGCGGCAACTATTTAAACATCGACATCCTCGGGTTAAAGATCGGGTCCAGCGGCAAACTGGTTGCTCCCCTCGGCACTGTCCCTTTCACCGTACACGCCAACGACGATCTGGAAGCGTGGGTTGTCATCCAAAACAAGAACATTGGCCACTCCCTCATACCCGAGGTACGCGACCTCTATGAAGCGTGGGTGCAATTTACGGCCTCCGACGCGAATGGAGCGAAGATTTATGACAGCGGATTCCTGAAGCCGGATGGAACGCTCGACCCCAGCGCCCATAGCTTTACAAACCGCCCGGTCGATGTTGTCGGGCAATTTGTAGACAACCACGTTGTCTCCGCAATTCATTCGGTGGCGTACGACAACACGATTCAGTCAGGCCGTTCCGCATTGGTGCGCTACCGCTTTGCATTGCCTGCCTATGTGAAAGGTCCTGTCACGCTGCAGGCGCGCGTGAACTACCGTCATCTCCGTCAAAGCTATCTCAACAACATCTTCGGCGCCGATCATCCAGCCTATCCAGTCGTGGAGCTGGCATCTCGCAGTCGTGTGATCAATATTGGTGAGAACGCGCCGGCGCCCCCGTTAGCGACCGACAACGAAGACTGGATGCGGTGGAACAATCTGGGAATAGGGTTGCTCGACGAATTACAGTATGCGGATGCGCTCAATGCGTTCGCGCAGGTTAACCGCCTTCGCCCGGAGTACAAAGATGGGTACATCAATATGGGACTTACCTATATTGAATGGGAGAAATATGACGAAGCGCGGGGACCACTCGAGAAAGCACTTGTATTGAGGCCAAATGACGCGCGAGCGCTTTACTACCTGGCGCTTGTCGAGCGCAGAGCGCGTCACTCGGATGCGGAGATCGCAGACCTCGAGAAAGTCGTCACTCAATATCCCGATTGCCGGGACGCCCGCCGTGAGTTGGGGATTTCCTATTACCAGCAACACCGATCTGACGATGCCATTCAGCAATTCAAAGCCTTGCAGGCGATCGATCCCGATGACCTCGCGGCACATTACAACCTTGCAATTCTTTATCGCCGCAAAGGGATGAAGCACCAAGCTGAAATAGAAGCGGCACAGTACGCAATCAAGCGCATCGACCCCGCAGCGCCGACGTATTCTCTCGACTATTTGCGCAAGCATCCCGAGTTATCAACCGAAAGTGTTCCATGGCATCTTCACACCAACATCCCAAATTCCCCCCCGAAGACTGCGGGGGGAACTCCCTAGAAAAAGGAGCCCGGTGGTCCAAAAACGCATCGATCGACGCGGTTTTCTGCTTTCATTGAGTCGTACAGCGCTGGTTTTGCCGTTCGCTGATATTGTTGCCCTGGCGCTTCCGCCCCAGCAGGCGCAGGCTCCCGCGTCGCAGACGCCGAAAATCGGGCCGCAGGAGCGGAGCTATGATGCGAGGCCGGCGCCGCCGCCACTCGGTCCGAAATCTCCCATCGAAGACACGCCGCTGGGCGTCAGTTTCGTGGAGGTCGCCCCACAAGCCGGGCTTATCGGCGAAACAATCTACGGCGGAAAACTACACAATAAGTATCTTCTCGAGACCACGGGGTGCGGGCTGGCCTTCTATGACTATGACCATGATGGATGGCCAGATCTATTTCTTGTGAATGGCTGGCGTCTGGAAGGATTTCCCGCTGGACAGGAGCCGCATTGCCGCCTGTTCAAGAACAATCGCGACGGTACTTTCACTGACGTATCGATCGGCTCGGGTCTGGAGCGCAAGACGGGATGGGGCCAGGCATGTTGCATCGGCGACTACAACAACGATGGATTCGATGACCTCTTCGTGACGTACTACGGACAGAATGCCTTGTACCGGAACAATGGCAATGGCACGTTCACCGAGGTTACGAAGGAAACTGGCCTCATTCAGCCGGGGCCTAAAATCCGCTGGAACACCGGCTGCACATTCGTCGACTACGACAAGGATGGACATCTTGATCTCTTCGTCGCAAACTATGTCGACTTCGATCTCAAGACCGCGCCGCTGCCACAGGACGGACCATGCACGTACAAGGGAATCCTTGTGGCGTGCGGCCCCCCGGGCCTTCCTGGCGGGAAGAATATTCTCTATCACAACAAGGGAGATGGCACATTCGAAGACGTCAGTGAAAAGAGCGGCATGTGGACCGCGGTCGGCACATACGGATTGAGCGTGGCCGCTTCTGATCTGGACAACGATGGCTGGCCCGACATCTACGTTGCGAACGACTCCGCGCCGGCAACTCTCTACATGAATCAGAAAGACGGAACCTTCCGCGACGTAGCGATCGAAGCTGGCGCTGCGCTCTCCGCGGAGGCGAAGCCACAAGCCGGAATGGGCGTATCGATCGGTGATTACAACCGCGACGGCAAATTTGACGTCGTCAAGACCAACTTCGCCGGCGATACCGATTCACTCTACACGAATCTGGGTGACGGAAATTTCGAAGATCGCACCTACCCTGGCGGACTGGGAGTCAACACGCGACTCCTGGGATGGGGCGTTGGGTTCTTCGACATGGACAACGATGGATGGCTCGACCTGCTGATGTCGAATGGCCACGTCTACCCGGAAGTCGACAATTCCAAAGCTGATTTGAAGTACGCGGAGCATAAGTATCTCTATCGAAATCTGCGCAACGGCCGTTTCCAGGATGTGACCGACAAAGGTGGTCCAGGGATACTGGAAGATGCGCCCGCGCGCGGTTGCGCCTTCGGCGACTATGACAACGACGGCGACATCGACATCGTGGTGAACTGCATCAATGCCCCGCCCCAACTGCTGCGCTGCGACTCGACTCTGAACCGAAACTGGATCAAGATCAAGTTAGTGGGCACTAAGTCGAACCGGTCGGGCATTGGAAGTCGCGTGATCGTTACGGCTACGATGTCTCCCGAAGCACAGAAACCGCTGGTACAAATTGATGAATTGCGAAGCGGCGGAAGCTACTTCTCGCAAAACGATTTGCGCCTGCACTTCGGACTCGACCAGGCCAAGCAAGTTGATAGTGTGGAAGTGCGTTGGTTGAGCGGCCAGGTTGACCAGTTCCGTGCAATGGAAGTAAATCGACTCTACGTGCTCGAAGAAGGCGGAAAGATCTTGAAGTCGGAACAACTCATTCCTGCCAGGTCAAAATTCTGAAAGGGAGGCAGCCATGCGCGCCGTTTGGCTGATCTTGGCGCTTTCCACCGGTAGCTGCCTCGCGCAGACGCCGGCAGTGTGCCCGTGGCTGACTTCTGGAACCGCTGCGGCGGCTCTCGGAGGCCCTGTCGAACTTAACCTGCATCTCGAAAGTACTTCGCAGGGAACCTGCCGCTTCACCCGTGGATCAGGAATGGAAGAGGAATCAATCGAAGTGGCCATCAGCAAGGTGAAGCCGCCCTCATGCCCCGTTGGCGGCGCCAAGTTGGCAGGATTTGGCAACGAGGCTGTCGAATGCGAATCAACGAACTCGTCGGCTTTCGCTGTGAACGCCATCGCGGGACGACTTCGAGACGTTTATTTCTCGGTACGCATCACGACTCCTCGCGCAAAATCGCCAATTCCACCTGCAAACGACGAACCCGGCAATCCCGACATTGTGCCGTCCATTCTGCAGCGCGTCACAGAACAGGTAGTCGGTAATCTGTACTGATCCTCGCGGTCCGTGCACATCCATTCTTCCGGATTCGCCTGGAATCTGACCTGATCCTCGTTGAAGCGTTCTGAATGCGATCGAGAGGGATGATGGTGGGCGTTGGGTTGGAGGCAGATCGCTTTCATTGTTTGAATGCCGGCAGGCGCATACCCGCTCGGTTTGATGCAAAACGGTCAGCGACCCGACCCTGCCGTAGTATCATTCGTACTCAGTTTATCTGCTTTCTTGTATTGCCCTCGCGTTCCAGCAATGGGGAAATCCTCGCAGCTCCTGCCGTCAATCTCATCTCGGGTGGTTGAAGAATGAAGAATCTAGTTGCCAACTGGAGTTCCGCGATTATTCGCGCGGCCCTCATCGCCCTGTTTTCATGCTCGGCTTCGCTCGCATTCGCAGCCGACGCGGCGCCGATTCATCGCGGCTATTACACCTACCCGGCGGTTCGCGGCGCGAATGTCGTCTTTACCTCCGAGGGCGATCTCTGGACTGTTAGCGTGACCGGTGGAGTCGCTCGGCGCCTCACTTCCGATCCCGGCACAGAATCGCATGCCTTTCTTTCAGCCGACGGCAAAACCATCGCGTTCAGCGCCAACTTCGAAGGCCCAACCGAGGTCTACACCATGCCGATTGATGGCGGACTGCCGGAACGCCGCACCTGGGATGGCGACTCCGTGCCTGCAGGATTCGCACCGGACGGCCGCCTCATGATCACCACTTCGCGTTATGCGACCTTGCCTGGGACCGAGCTCGTCCTCGTGAACGGCGTCGGCGCACGCGAGATTATCCCCCTGGCCCAGGCGGCGGAGGCCGCGTATTCGCCGGATGACCACAACCTCTTTTTCACGCGCTGGTTCAAGCAGCCCAGCGAAACCAAGCGCTACAAAGGCGGGACCGCTGAAAGCATCTGGAAGTTCGATGGTCACGATGAAGCAGTTCCCCTGACCGCGGACTGGCTCGGGGCATCCTCTCACCCGATGTTCTGGAATGGCCGCGTCTATTTCCTATCTGATCGCGACGGGATCATGAACGTGTTCTCCATGGACGAAGCAGGACACAACCTGAAGCAGGAGAGTCACCAGCGCATCTTCGACATCTCGGCGGCCTCTATCGATGACGGACGCATCGTCTACGCATGCGGCGCCGACTTGTGGCTCCTCGATTTGAAGTCCGGCCATGAGCAGGTCATTCCCATCACGCTCACTTCCGACTTTGACCAGCTTCGCGAACATTGGGTAAAGAAACCGATCGATTACCTCACGGCCTTCCACGTCTCTCCCGATGGCTCGAGTGCCGTATTCACTGCTCGTGGCGAGGTATTCACCCTTCCCGTCAGAAGCGGACGCATCGTCAAGGTCGCCGCCGATTCCGCGGTTCGTTTTCGCGAGGCGCGCTTCTTGCCCGACGGTAAAAGCATCCTGGCGCTCTCCACCAAAACGGGTGAAACCGAATTCTGGAAATTCCCCGCAAACGGAGAAGGCAAGCCTGAGCAATGGACCGATGACGCGCATGTGCTCCGCATCGACGGCGTCGTCTCGCCCGACGGCAATTGGCTCGCTCACCACGACAAAGATGAACACCTCTGGCTTTTCAACATCAAAACCAAGCAGGAGAAACTAATTGCGCAATCCATGATGGGCGATTTCGGCGATCTCCAATGGTCCCCTGACAGCAAATGGCTCGCCTTCGGACAGTCGGCCAATAACCAGTTCACGCAGATCAAGGTCTTCAACGTCGATTCCGCGGAAATCAAGGAAATCACGTCCGACCGCTATAACAGCGTTAGCCCCACATGGAGTTCCGATGGCAAATGGCTGTACTTTCTTTCCGATCGCATGCTCAAAACAACGGTCGAGTCGCCCTGGGGACCGCGCCAGCCGGATCCTTTCTTCGATCACCAGGTAAAGATCTACCAGTTAGCGCTCGTTCCTGATCTGCGCTCTCCTTTCCTGCCTCCAGACGAACTGCATCCCGACAGCGCCGATAAGCCTGACGAGAAAAAAAACGACGAGAAATCAAAAGATAACAAGCAGAGCGATACCGCGAAGTCCCCGGAAGCTTCAAAGAAATCCAGCGACGAAAAGAAAGACGAAAAGAGCATTTCGGAAGTCAAGATTGACTTCACTGACATGCCGCTGAGGCTCAGTGAAGTCCCGGCGCCGGCCGGCAACTACGGCAACCTTCAGGCCACCGGAAAACGTCTCTGCTGGCTCAACGATCCTGACAACACGCAACAGCATCTCGCCATGCAGTGCCTCGATGTCGCCAACACTGGCGATGATGTGGATACCGTGATGTCCGATGTGAAGAACTTCGAGATTTCGGCGAATCGCAAGAAAATGCTCATTCGCAAAGGGGACGACTTTTTCGTTTTCGATTCGGACGTAAAGCCGGCAGCCCTGGCCGATCCAAAAGCACTCGCAAAGTCTTCTATCAATCTGACCGGCTGGACATTCTCCACCAGGCCGGTTGACGAGTATCGTGGTTTATTCATCGATGCCTGGCGTCTCGAGCGCGACTATTTCTACGACCGCAACATGCACGGCGTCGACTGGCCCGCCATGCGCGACCGCTACCTTCCGCTGGTGGATCGCGTTGCAAGTCGCGATGAGCTCAATCTCGTGATCGCCCAAATGGTCGGCGAACTTTCGGTGTTGCACACCTTCGTTGTGGGCGGGGACGCGCGGAAGCCGGCTGACCAGGTCGACATCGCTTCCCTTGGCGCGAGACTTCGCCGCGACGAAAAAGCCGGCGGCTTTGTTGTGGAACACATCTATGCGCACGATCCTGACCTGCCCAATCAGGCCCCTCCTTTCGCCCGCCCGGAATCACTCATTCGCGAAGGCGAAGTGATCGTTTCCATCAACGGCGAAGACCTGCTCGGCGTAACCGACGAGCGAGTCCTGCTGCGTGGCAAGGCTGGAGCCCAGGTCCTGCTCCGCGTCAAATCGACCTCCGGCGCCATGCGCGACGTGCTGGTTGTCCCCATCCGGGAACGGGATGAAGCGCGCCTGCGCTACGCGGAGTGGGAATACACCCGCCGTCTCATGGTCGACTCGGACTCCAACCATACCGTCGGCTACGTTCACCTCGAGGCCATGGGCTCTGACGATATCGATCAATGGGCGCGCGAATTCTATCCCGTCTTCGACCGAGAGGGGTTGATCATCGACGTTCGCCACAATAATGGCGGCAACATCGATTCATGGCTGCTTGCCAAGCTGCTCCGCCAGGCGTGGTCCTACTTTCAGCCGCGTGTCGGCAATCCCTCCTGGAATATGCAAGACGCGTTCCGCGGTCACATCGTTGTCCTCTGCGATCAGCAGACCGCCTCCGATGGCGAAGCCTTCACCGAAGGCTTCAAACGGCTCAAGCTCGGCAAGGTCATTGGCATGAGGACCTGGGGAGGCGAAGTCTGGCTCAGCTTCGACAACACCCAGGCCGACAACGGAATCGCCTCCGCTGCCGAACTCGGCGTTTACGGCCCCGACGGCAAGTGGCTTATCGAAGGGCATGGAGCTGACCCCGATATCGTGGTCGATGACCTGCCACACGGGACTTTCAGTGGCAGCGACGATCAGCTCCAGGCCGCACTCAAATTGCTGAAAGAGGAGATCAAGGACGATCCACGGCCCGTGCCGCCCCATCCGCCCTATCCCGACAAGTCTTTTCGATTCGGCGGAAGCGGAAACTGAGTGGGATCATACCCTTTCGTAATGGCCGAATCTCAACAATTCGGCCGCTTCCCCCATCTGGTTCACCAAATAACGCTTCGGTAACATTGAGGCTTCCGCAAACCGGTGTCACTATGCCCGCATGCGAATGAATCTCATCACCCGGCCCCTCGAACATTTCCAGCCCGGCCCTGGAACCATTCCCCTGTCCCTGACGATCCGCCCGGCCTGTGGTTTACCTGGCGACTACGAATGCCCAACCGACAGCGCGGCCTTGCTGCGCTTGCTCCGGCGCCAGACTGATCTGCCGGCCTACGTGCTGCAGAATTTTGAAAAGGACCTCGGAACTCCATTCGGAGCCAAGTTGCTCGGCGTCGACTTGAACGACGCGGTCCTCACTGATATTGGCTACTTCATCGACTGACGGGCGTCGAATCGCACCTGAGTATTGCTCTGAGGCAGTCGCGCGCCCTCAGGCCCGGTTCCTCCTTGCATCACGGAACAATGCGAAACCCCGCATGTTCCGTCGCCAGCGAACTTCCGCCCACCCAAACCGTATAGTCCGTCTTCTCGATCACCGCCTGTCCCGCATTGTTATAAAAGGACAGCTCCGGAAACCCCAGTTTGAATGTGACCCGCTTCGACTCGCCCGGCTTTAGCGTTACCCTCTCAAATCCTTCCAGACTGCGCACGGGCTGCTCCAGGCTTGCACCCAGGTTGCGCACATAGCATTGCGCCACCTCTGTGCCCTCGCGGTTCCCGGTGTTGCGTACCGTCGCCGTCACCGACACTAGATTGCGCGCTTCGCTTCGGTCAGCTTCCGCATACGGCACTGACCCGCGCGAAACCGCAACATCGGAATACGCAAACTGCGTGTAACTGAGCCCATACCCAAACGGGAACAGCGCATCGTTCGGAACGTCGATGTAGCGCGAAAAGAAGCGCGAATCGAAAGTCGGCGGCTTCGTTAAAACAAGCCCTGTCGGCGGACGCCCGGTAGGAAAGTGGTTGTAGTAAAGCGGCTCCTGCCCTACGGCGCGCGGAAAGCTCATCGGCAGCTTTCCGCTTGGCGCCACATCCCCGTACAACAAATCCGCAATCGCGTCTCCCGCTTCTGTGCCAGGAAACCAGGCCTCCATGATTGCCGGAATATGCTGCGCCGCCCAGTCCAACACCAGTGGCCGGCCTGAGAAAACCAGCAGAACAATCGGCCGTCCCGTTGCCGCAACTGCCTCCAACAGCTTTTCCTGATTGCCGGGCAAACCCAAATGCGCGCGTGATCCCGCCTCGCCGCTCATCTCACTCGACTCACCCAGCGCCAGCACGGCGACATCGGATTCCTTCGCCGCCTCCACAGCCTCAGCGAACCCAGCCTCGGATTCGCCCAGAATCTCAGTGCCCTTGGCGTATGCAACCGCTCCGCCCGTCTGGCGTGCCCGTGCCTGCAAAGCATCTTTCACCGTAACGACATCAGGATCTCTTCCTTCGCCGCCCCACGCTCCGATCATTTCGCTGCCGTTATCGGCAAGCGGCCCAATCAGCGCAATCTTCTTCACGCTCTCCGCCAAAGGCAGCAACGGCGATCCGCCTTCGCGCGGCTTGTTCTGCAACAGCACGATCGCCTCTTCGCCTGCCATCTTCACCAGCGGCCGGTGCTCCGTAACCGCGGAGGTAACCTCCTTCCCTTCCGCATACGGATGCTCAAACAATCCCATCGCAAACTTGACGCGCAGCACTCGCCGTACAGCCTCGTTCACAACACTCATCGGAACCTGCCCCGACTTGATCAGCCCCGGCAACTCCGCATCGTAGTAGTGCGACATCATGTCGATATCGACTCCCGCCGTGATTGCCTTGCGCGCAGCCGTGGCCGCATCCAGCGCAATGCCGTGATTCCTCAATTCCATCACCGCCGTGTAATCGCTCACAACCAGCCCGTCAAATCCCCAGCGATCGCGCAATACATCCTGCAGAAGATACCTGTTCGCTGAAGCGGGAACGCCGTTCAGGGCGTTGAACGCACTCATGATCGTTGCAGCACCTGCCTCCACAGCCGCCTTGTACGGCGGAAGATAATCCTGCTGCAACCTGCTCTCCGACATGTCGGTCGTGTTGTATTCCCTCCCAGCTTCCGCCGCGCCATACGCCGCAAAATGCTTTACGCAGGCCGCCACACTGGTCGGAGAGGAAAGATCGTCTCCCTGGTACCCGCGCACGTATGCCCGTGCCATGGCCGCTCCCAGGTAGGCATCTTCGCCCGCGCCTTCCTGCGTCCTGCCCCATCGCGGATCGCGCGAAATATCCACCATTGGCGAGTAAAACCAATCCACGCCGCCGGTCCTCGCCTCCGATGCCGACATGTGCGCGAGCGACGTCACCAGCTCAGGATCAAACGTCGCCGCGAGACCAAGCGGGATCGGATAGACGGTCCTGTACCCATGGATAATGTCCGCGCCAAACATCAACGGGATATGCAGCCTGCTCTTTTCCACTGCCGCATGCTGTAGCTCATTCGTGCGTGCCTGGCCCACCGTGTTCAACATCGAGCCCAACCGCCCAGTCGACACCAACTCCATCGCGTCGACCTTATCGTGCGTCGTGGGATTCTTCCCGGGCGCGGCCGCTGCCTCTGCCGCCGTCTGCGCCTCACCGTCATATCCGCTGTCGCTGTACTGCACCAGTTGCCCCAGCTTCTCTTCCAGCGTCATCTGCTTCAAAAGCGCATCCACCCGCTTTTCAATCGCAGGTGAAGCCAGTTGCGCGTTCGAGGGAGAATGTGGAACCGCAGCAGCAAGCTCCTGGCCCCCTGCCACACCGGCTTGAACGACGCAGGCCAATCCGAGCACGCCGTAAATTATTGCTGAATCCGCTGTGGTGAGCCACAACCGCCGGAGATTTTTCATTTGCTCTGTGTTTTTCATTGTGTCTTACGGCTCCTCTTCAAAGTGCTTCAGTGCGAATCTGTAATCTCAATCAGCGCCAGCCCGTTCACCGGCAGCGTCAATCGTCATCCCCTCTTCACTTTCTTTCCGTCTGGGCTTCCCCACGCGATCGTTCTATAACAGTACTAAGGTGTCTGTGATCGATCCGTCCGGCTGCATCGCCTGCAACTCTCTCGCGGCGAGCCACTCGACTTCGTCCTCATCCACCAGTTCCGCACGCGCGCATGGCCGATAATCCGATCTCGAGTCCGCAACGCCGCCGCCTCATTCAGGCCATTGGCGCCGTCAGCGCTTCTGCACTTGCGCCCCACCGCCTTTTGTCTCTTTCCACGCAAACTCCTGCATCGCCCGCTATTCCCGGCATTCGCTTCGAAGAGGTTGCGCAGCAGTCCGGCCTTCATTTCGTTACTCGCAATTGCGCCACCCCCCATAAAAATCAGCCGGAAACCATGGTGGCCGGCATTGCTTTGTTCGACTACGACAACGACGGATTCCTCGACATCTATTGCGTCAACGGCGCCGAGATTCCTTCGCTCACAAAAACTTCGCCCACCTACTGGAACCGCCTCTTCCATAACAACCACGACGGCACGTTCACCGACGTGACCGAAAAAGCAGGCGTCGCCGGCGCGGGCTACGGCATGGGCGTCGCCATTGGCGACTACGATAATGACGACAACGCCGACATTTTTCTCGCCAGCGTCACCGGCAACCAGCTTTTTCACAACAACGGCAACGGCACGTTCACCGACGTGACCGCCAGGGCGGGCGTTGCCGGCGAACACGCACATGGCAAAAAGATGTGGTCCGTCGGCGCCGGCTGGTTCGACTACAACAACGATGGGCTGCTGGATCTCTTCGTGGTCAACTACTGTCACTGGGAGGTCGACAAGGACCCTTACTGCGCGCTCAAAGAAGGTCTGCGCGCATACTGCCATCCCAATCTCTATCTGCCGCTCCACAACACCCTTTATCGCAACAACGGCGACGGCACATTCACTGACGTCTCGCACGAAACAGGCATCGACGCCTTCTTCGGCAAGGGCATGACCGTGACCTTCGCCGACCTCGAGGGCAGTGGATTTCTCTCCGCATTCGTCACCAACGACACGATGCCCAACTTCCTCTTCCGCAACCTCGGCGGAAAGAAGTTCGAAGAGATCGCCGTATCTGCCGGCGTCGCCTACTCGCCCGACGGCAACGCTCTCTCGGGCATGGGCGCGGACTTCCGCGACATCAACAACGACGGACTCCCCGACATCTGGCACACCGCCGTTGAGCACGAGGGCTTCCCGCTCTACATCAATCAGGGCGGCGGCATCTTCGTCGATGCCAACGTCGCCAGCGGCCTCGGCGCCCTTACCAACCGCATGACTGGCTGGAGCAACGGCGTGTACGACTTCGACAACGATGGCTGGAAAGATCTCTTCGTCGCTCGCGCCAACGTCATGGACAACATCCAGCAGGCGATCCCCGCCCAGGCCTACCCCGAGCCGAATTCCGTGTTTCGCAATCTCGGGAATGGCAGATTCGAAGACGCGAGTCCCGGCGCCGGCGCTGCCTTCCAGACTCCCGGCGCCCATCGCGGCGCTGCCTTCGGCGACATCTTCAACTCCGGCCGCATCGATGCCGTAGTCTCCAGCCTCAATGAGCCCCTTAAGCTCTTCCGCAATGTCGGGGCATCCGGTCACCACTGGCTCCTCCTGCGCTTCATAGGCACTCGCAGCAACCGCATGGGTCTTGGGGCGCAGATCAAGATCACCACACCCGACGGACATTCTCAGTGGAACGAAGCCACCACCGCCGTTGGCTACGCCTGCTCCAGCGATCCCCGCGTGCATTTCGGTCTCGGCTCGAATTCCGCCGTAAAGGAAATCCAGATCACCTGGCCCAGCCGTACCGTTCAGCGACTCTCCAACGTCGCCGCGGACCAGATACTTACGATCGAAGAGCCGAAATCTTAGCGTTTTCATTTCACCGCTGCGATCTCGCGTCCATCGCGTCTGTAATCTCCACCGTGCCCTCGGCCGCTTTCTGTTCGGCCTGTTTCTTGCGTTCGAACTCCAGCCGCGCGCGTGCTGCGTCCTGCGTTCGTCCCACGTGCGCATACGCCGTTGCAAGCGACAGGTCGATTCTCCCCTCATGCGGGAATGCCTTCCGTGCAATCTCCAACTCCGGCACCGCCTGCTCGTACGCTCCCGTATCCAGCAGCAGCAGTCCCAGCAGGTAGTGGCCCAGTGGCAGCGTGGGATCCAGTTGCACTGCCTCCTCGGCATACTTCAGCCCCGCAGCCGAATCCACTTTGTACTCCGCCACCGCGATGCGAAGCCGCGGCAGCACGCTCTTCGGCTCTTCAGCGATCTCTGCTTCAAACTCCTTCACCGCGCCCGGTATATCGCGAGCGTCAATCAGCATGCACCCATAGGCGTAGTGCGCCAGCGGATAGTGAGGTGCGCGCGCGATTACCTGGTCAAACTCCGTTCTTGCCGCGTCGTAGTCCTTGGCTCCACTCAGGCATGCGCCACGGCCCACTAGCTGAACAACCTTTCCGGCCTCTATCGAGGGGTCCGGCGGCGCAGCATTGCGCATTCGCAGCGCCACCATCCCGAACGTACTCGCCAGTTCGCTGCTGCGCACGCCATTCAGGCACAGCGCCGAGAGTGCTGCCTTCGCCGCTTCAAACTGCCCTGCCCGCTGCAGCAGCACCCCTTCGTGATACATCACAACGTCGCGCAGCTGCTTGTCCTCGAGCACTCCCAGTGATTTGCTCTCCTCAATGTCCTTGAGGGCGTACTCCTGCTGGCCCATCTCAAATTCGCATAGACCGAGCATTGCGCGCGCCGTCCCCTGTTTCGGATCGAGAGCCACCACCTTTTCAAATGCCAGTGCCGCTTCTGCATAGCTGTCGCCGTCGTAGTAGAGCGTCCCCAGCGACCACCATCCTTCGGTCCACTTCGGATTCAGCTCCAAAGCGCGGTGGTAAGTCTTCGCCGCTTCGTCGAGGCGCCCCGCCTCGCGCTCCTCATCGGCGCTCTTCGCCAAAGCTTGAAATGTCTTCGATCCTGTTATGGATGTTCCGGAAGGCGATCCACCGCCCTGCGCATGAACAGGATTGCCCTCCGCCACAATGACCGCGGCGATCAGGAATCCCGCCACAACAATCGCCCGTTCCGCGCGACCTGAACCCGATCCCCGCATCGACCCTCGATAGCTCGAATGAATTCTGAAAATTCTTTCTGACAAACCCTGAAGAAAGAGCCGCCGCCGAGCGTCCAAAACTGCGGCGCACCGTCGACGGCTTCAGGTTTCAAATCTCCCCGCCCTGTAAGAGCGGGGAGAAAAGTGGAGGCCAGAGTTAAAACTTGAAGTGGAATTCGCCTTCAATCGTTCGCGAACCAAGTGCTGAACCGGCGCGTCCGAAGTTCGCATCCGGAATGTTTGAGTCAATGCCGGTCAGGTTCACTTTGTTGAACAGGTTGAATGCGTTGGCACGGATTTCAATCCGGGCGCCTTCGCCCAGGATCTTCATCGTTGGCAGCCCGAATGCCTTCGTCGCCGCAAGATCAAGATCCGAGTAGCGCGGACCGATGAACGCGTTGCGGCCAACTCCCGGAACGCCTGGAAGCGCCGTCGGCGTCGGAACCGTCGACGTCGTGCTCCATCCAGGTTGCGTATTGTTTACGACGGTCGGAGCCGTAAAATAGCTCGTTCCACCATTCGGGTAATGACCGGCGCTCGTCTTGAACGAATCGGTCGACTGGCTGTTGCTGGCGCTGTTGTTGTAAGCCGCCGGACGCAGATTGCAATCGCCGTTGTTTGGATAGAAAGCGTTGCACGAAATCCCACCATACGTCGGGTTATATGGGAAACCCGAGTGATAGTTGAAGATCGGGCTGAACGTCCAACCGCCTGCTACCTTCTCCAACATGCTGTTGCCATGGAAGAGCAATGGAGTCCAAACCCCAAACATCTTGATCATGTTCCGCGAATCGAAGTCCGACGACCCCCAATTGAACCCAGGCTGGAATTGGTAATCCGGTTCGCTGTACGGCCCAGACCCGTTGTCGAGCGAATGCGCCCACCGATACTGCACATCTGCTTCAAACGTGTGCGCAAACTGGTGACGCACCTCGGCCATCATTGAGTTGAAGCTCGAGGTGCCCGTGTCTTCGTACCAGTCAATCGAATTCACAGCGGGGTTAAATGCTGCCGCGCCGCTCAGAATCTGTGCTGCGTACTTGTCATACAGGTTGTACTGCAACGGAAGATGGCGCCCGGAACTGCCGGAATAACCCAGAGTCGCAACCCAGTCATGGCCCAGGTCATACTGCCCTTCCAGCGAGTAACGGTAGACGTAGCTTGTAGGCAGCTTGTTGTCCACTCCGGTTATGCCAAGCGCAACTCCGCCGGTCGGCAGGTTGGCCGAGTTGAAGGTTGAAATCAGCAGCGGATTGCCCGGCAATGAGCCGTATTGATAAATGTTGGCAGCCGTGCCGTAGACAATTTCGTTTCCCGTGAGTGTGTTGCTGTTGGTCAGGAATGGCGGATCGAAACGCGTATTGGTCGTGATCGCCTCTTCCAGTCCGTTAAAGCTCAAGCCGAAGCCACCGCGCAGCACCAGCTTGCCTCCGTCCCGAAGCGGGCTGAAAGCGAAGCCGATCTCCGGGCCGAAGTTGCTCTTCTGCGCATCGACCTGCGGCTGTTTCAACACAATCGCCAGGTTGGTGAATGTGGAAGCACCGGTCCCGAGATTCAAGCGAGGATTGTTACCGTTCTTCTCCGTCATGCCCGCAAAGTACTCCCAGCGCAGGCCAAGATTGAGCGTCAGATTCGGCCTTATCTGCCAGTCGTCCTGTGCAAACACTGCCGGAATATACTGCCGGTCGTCTTTGCGCGACATGGTTGGAACTCCCGTTAACGGATCGGCGCCCGAAACCGTTTCTGTCGTCGGCGCATCGTTCAGGAAATCCCAGTAATTGTTGAAGTAGAAGTTTTCGCTCGCCGCCCAGGTCGCCGAATCAAGATAGGCCAGCCGCGTGTACTGTCCGCCAAACTTCAGATTGTGGCTCTTGTAAACCTTGGTGAGCACGTCCTTGAAGTTGAGCGTCCACTGGTCAAAGATGCTGCCGATGCTGGGTCCGAACTGTTCTGGGGTGATATTGCCGATGGAACTCTCGTTATTGAGCGCGATAATGTCGTTCGGCAATCCCAGAGGCGACTGCGGGTTGTCTGCCAATTCGTTCCACTTCCAGCCCGCCATATCCGCACGCGCCTCATTGAGCAGCGTCGGTGAGAACGTATGGTTGTACAACAGCCCCGTCGAGTAGTTCAACGCATTGTGGTAGAAGATGTTCGACGCGCGCTGCGGACCGTTATAGCTCGTGCTGTTTACCGGTACGTAGTAAATGTCGTACGCAACCAGGTCCTTTTCACTCACCTGATAATCAAGCCGGCCGTTATATTGCGTGCTGATGGTGTTATTCGGACCTACTGTCGATACGTAGAACATATCGGCCTTGCCGTCCATATCGGTGGCGTAGTTGCCAGTACCGTCGCCGCCAAGGCCGGGGGTGTATACCGTTCCTCCACTTGTCGTCACCGGATTCATGAACGAAGGATCGTGCAGCCCAACACCAATGGTCAGCGGGCTACCCAGATCGAGTCCCTGTCCTTGGATCCAGTTGCAGTTCACGCCCTGCACAAGCCCGATGTCGACGCACTGGTGATGGTCTGAAGCGCCTTCAAGGATGCTCTTGTACACCACACCCGCGCCTTTGATCGTTGTGAACTTGTTGGCGATGGTGCCCGATGGCGCTTCGCCGTCCAGGCTCGGCGTGTCGTACCAGCCACCGCCCGTATTCGTTCCGTTGTTCCGGATCGTGTCATACCCGAAGAAGAAGAAAACTCGGTTGCGGAGCACCGGCCCGCCAACCGTCCCGCCAAACTCGTTGTACTTGGCGTTGTCGCGCTGTGGATTATTGTTCGGATCGTACCGCTGATAGGCGTTCAGACCCGGGCGGTCCAGCTTGAAAAGCGCCGTGCCATGGAACTGGTTCGTGCCGTTCTGCGAGATGATCTGGATCTGTGCACCGCTGAATCGCCCATACTCGGCGTCGTACGGATTGGTGACGACCTTCATCTCCTTGATCGTGTCCGGATTCGGTGTAACCACCGCAGCTGAACCCCAAGTCACACTGGTCGATTGCACGCCGTCAATCATGACGCCGTTCGTATCGTTGCGGCCGCCATTCCCGAATACCTGCGGCTTGTTCTCCGTCATGTACGGGCCGGTGCTCGCTCCGGCGCTCCCGTCGCCCTGGTTGCCGGGTAGACTGAACGTGCCGCCGCCAGCCTGCTGCGAACTGTCCCCGAACATGCCGGGCGCCAATTGCGCCAGTTGCAGTGGATCGCGCCCAAAGTCGGGCATCTTCGCAAAATCTTCCTGGCTGATCGTGCCGCCAACGTTTCCTGTCGCTGTATCGATAATCGGCGTGTTTGCGGCATTCACAGTCACCGTCTCCGCCTTGCCGCCGATCTCCATCACCACGTTCAGTGAATTCGCCTGCTCCGCCAGAATGTGCACGCCATTCAGTGTCTTCGTCTTGAATCCATCGCGTGACACTGCCAGGTTGTATGTGCTCGGCGGAAGTTGATTGAACGTGAAGCTTCCCGCCGCGTCACTCGTGGTGGTGATTGCGTGATTGGTTTCCGTATCCGTCAGGGTCAGCTGCGCTCCCGGAATCATCGCTCCCGTGGAGTCCGCAACCGTTCCCTGCAAGCTTGCACTGTATTGGGCCTGAGCGGGCAAAACACACAGGGCGAGTAGCAGGACCGTCAGCGTCCACCACCCATGCCTGATGTGCACAAAACCTCTGGAATCCCAGCGGCTCACCGGGGAGTTGATTACAACATCCTTTGGCATCACGATCTCCTGAAAATCAGTTACAAGGAACATCCAATAGAAACAGGGGCCAACTTGCGCAAACGATTGCGCAACGGATTAAATAGGTACCACCGTCTCTATATCGCTGTCAATAATGAAGTTTTTCCAGTGATGTGGATCACCAGGATGACCCGCCGGCAATCTCATTTCTTCCCTTTACTAATTCGTTTTTGCGCCATTCTGACGGATCTGATTCCTCTCCAAATCCCGACCGCCGACAATTCGTCCCTTTCCAAAACTTTAGATACTCCCCCGCCTACCCTGGACTTCCCGCATGTATGCTTGTCGGCGGGAAGGGCGCCCCCATTCTGTCTAAACGGAGCAAATCATCTTGAACCCCGCAGCTTCGAATTTGTTCATCAAGCTCTTCGCCACAAATTTCATCGTTCTCGCAATTCTGTTCTCTGCAATCCTCGGCGTTGATCCTGCTTTTGCCTCCGCGCGGCGCGTGCCAATCTCGCTGCAGCCCAACGACGTTCTTCCCACTGGCAATCAATGGATCTCACTGCCCGACATCAGCGCCGAAGATGGCTCGCTGCACACATTCAACGTGCTCTCCATGCGCCACCGCGGCTTGCTTCAGGTCAGCGGCGAACACGGTGGTCCCGTGCTGCAGCCATACTTCATGGCAGACGGAAAGCCTCTCGCCTTTCGCAATCCGTCATGGGAACTCATCGCCTACTGGATTCCCACGGCCCACGTCACCATCGACGGCCTCGACGCAACCCTCACCTGGTGCGCTCCTCCCGAATCCCGCGCAGCATTTCTGCGTATGACTCTCACCAATCGCCGCTCTGCTCCCGCCCAAATCACCCTCGGTCTCAAAGCGTCCTTCGGCTCCATCGAACGTGTCACCTACGTGCCTGTCGAACTTCGCGGTGAGCGCACCGTTGGCCCCGCGCCCTGGGTCGATCCTGCTGAAGTCTTCAGCTACATCACCAGCGACACTGATTTCGCCTGGACATTGCTCCATCCCGGCTCCAAAGCCAGCATCACCACCCCACCCACAACACCAACACCCGCGGTCGACGCCAGCCAGGCTAAAACACTGGCTCCCGGTGAATCCGTCGAATCCGTCTTCGTCCTCGCCGCTGGAATTGAAGAATTCAGCGCTGCGCACAACGCCCGCGCGCTTCGAGAACAAATCGATCGCAACGGCGCCGAAAACATGATCCAACAAACCGCTGCATGGCTCTCAAAACGCACGCGCACCACCAGCCAGCCCGACCTCGATCTGCTGATGAACCGCAACTTCCTCTTTACCGAACTCTACGCATGGGGCCGCACCATCGACACAGAACAGCTCGTCGGCGTCACGTCGCGCAGTCCTCGCTACTACGTGTCCGCCGCCTACTGGGACCGCGACGCCATGCTCTGGAGTTTCCCCGGCCTGCTCGACATCGATCCACCCATGGCCCGCGACGCGCTCGAATACGCGTTGACCACCCAGCTTCGCAACACTGGCACGCACAGCCGCTTCATCGACGGCATCGTTCTTGAAGACGGCTTCCAACTCGACGAAGCCGCAGCTCCAATCCTCGCGCTCGCCGCCTACGTCAAACACACAAACGACACCGTGTTCCTTGCCGAACATCGCGCTGCACTCAACTCGCTCCGCGATCGTCTCCTCACCCGCTTTGATCCCGCCACCGGTCTCTATTCCTCGCTGCAGGATTCTCAAGATGAATTCCAGAAGCTCCCCTTCATCACCTACGACAATGTCCTCGTCTGGCGCGCCTTCATCGACCTCGCCGACCTGAACAGCCGCCTCAACGATCCCGCCGACTCCCTGGAAATGACGAAACGCGCCGACGCGCTGCACGCAGCCATCCTTGCCCATTGCGTCTCGCCCTCCGCACCCAACGCAGAAGGGCCCATCTTCGCTTCTGCAACCGACGGCAAAAACTATGTCTTCACTGAAATTCCACCGGGCTCGCTCTTCAAACTGCCAACCCTCGGCTTCATTCCTGAATCGGACCCGACTTTCGTGCGCACCTGGAATTGGCTTCACTCCAAAAACTACCAGTACTCTTATGCCGATCAGCCCTACGGACTCCCCGGAAGCTACCGCCTCCCGTTCACAACCTCATGGAGCATCGCCGACAGCCTTCTCCTCCACGCAGGCCGCGACAGGGCCCTCAAGATTCTGCGCGACAGCAACTGGGATGGCGGCATCATCACCGAAGGTGTCTCCCCCGCCACGGCCCGGATGGCCTTCGCCACCGCCGCCGGCTATGTTGCCCACTCCATCTGCCAGATGTCCTGTACTGACAATCCCCAATGACTTCGCGCCGCTTCGTCAACCATTCAACCGCCGCACACCTACCCAGATGAGTACAGAAGCCATGAAAGTCACATCCCGTGTCTCCTTCATACGCAATCTAATGGTTGCATGTCCGCTGCTCTCCCTCACTCTCACCGCCCTCCTGCTCTCGCCACAACTCCGCGCCGACGATTACTACCGACATGTCATCTTCGATAACAGCCTCACGCACGACACCTACTACTTCAGCCACGGCTACGCCAATGGCCAGAGCAACATCGAGCAACAGGATGGCCGCCTTCCCGTCGAGACAAAAATCTTTCGCACCCCGCCCAACGCGATTCGCCTCCAGTGGCAGTCCGCTCCCAACGGTGGTTGGAATGCTGAAATCTCCATGCTCGACTTCCGCAATCGACGCCCCGGCATCGACGGCCACAATCTCTACTTCTCCATCTACGCTCCACAGGCCATTGCCGCCGCCGATATGCCTCAACTCGTCCTCTCCACCTCGAGCGAAGGCCTGCAAGTCGCCGAATTCCCCGCCAGCTTCAGTCGCCCCATCGACCTCTCTAAATACACCGGCAACCTTCCCGCCGGCCGCTGGATTGAAGTCCGCATCCCCCTTGCCGAAATCGCATCCGCTTCCATCTATCCCTTCCGCTTTGAATACCTGCAAAGCCTGACCTTTGCGCAGGGTCAAGCTGACAACGTCCGCCACACCCTCATCGTCGATGAAATTCGTGTTGCCGACGCGCCCGCCTCGCATGCACCGCTGCCCGCTCCCACCGCTCTCCGCGCCACCGGCTATGACCGCCACATTGAACTCGAATGGAACGCCAACGATCCCGCCGGCCTCGCTCGCTACGTTATCTACCGCTCAGAAAACGGCGGCAAGTTCATCCCCATCGGCATCCAGATCCCCGGCATTCATCGCTATGAAGACTTCCTCGGCAAAAGCGGCGTTCAAGCCCGCTACAAAATCACCGCTGCCGACTGGAGCTATCGCGAATCCTCGCCATCGAACCAAGCCGGAGCCTCAACGCGCGACCTCAGCGACGACGAACTGCTCACAATGATGCAGCACGCCTGCTTCCACTACTACTGGGAAGGCGCCGATCCCCACTCCGGCATGACTCGCGAAAACATCCCCGGCGATGACCGCATTGTCGCCACCGGCGCCAGCGGCTTCGGCATCATGTCGCTCATGGTCGGCGTCGATCGCCACTTCATTACGCGCAGCGAAGGCGTCGAGCGTCTCACCAAAATCGTCAACTTCCTCGAACACGCCGATCGCTATCACGGTGCCTGGTCGCACTACATGAACGGCAACACCGGCCACACCATGCCCGTCTTTGGCATGTACGACAACGGGGGAGATCTCGTCGAAACCTCATTCCTCATGCAGGGCCTGCTCTCCGCCCGCCAGTATTTCCATGGCTCCGGCCCCGCTGAGCAATCCCTCTACCGGCGCATCACCGAGCTATGGAACACCGTCGAATGGGACTGGTATCGACAGACACCGCAGAGCGATTTCCTCTATTGGCACTGGTCGCCGCAGTGGGCATTTCAAATTCATCACCCCCTGATTGGATTCAACGAAGTAATGATCACCTATCTGCTCTCCATCGCCTCGCCCACACACGGAGTCCCGGCTTCCATGTACTATTCCGGCTGGTCCTCGCAGTCTGAGATGGCGCAACACTACCGCGAGGGTTGGTCCGGACAGAAAGACGGCGATCACTACTTCAACGGCAACACCTACTACGGCATCAAGCTCGATGTCGGCGTTGGCCGCGGCGGACCGCTGTTCTTCACCCAATACTCGTTCATGGGCTTTGATCCGCACAGCCTGCACGATCGCTTCACCAACTCCTATTTCGAAAACAATCGCAACATCGCACTGATCAACCGCGCTTACGCCACCGCAAACCCGAAACACTACGCCGGCTATGGCCCCGATGCCTGGGGCCTCACCGCCAGTGATGGCCCGCACGGCTACGCTGCCCAGGCTCCCGACGAAGCTGACGATATCGGAAACATCACCCCCACCGGCGCGCTCGCATCCTTCCCCTACACGCCCGAAGCCTCCATGGCCGCGCTCAAACACTACTATCGCGATCTCGGGGATTCCATGTGGGGCGTCTACGGACTCCGCGACGCCATCAATCCAACCGATCACTGGGTCTCACCCATCTACATGGGATTGAATCAGGCTCCCATCGTCGTGATGATCGAAAACTACCGCACAGGACTCGTCTGGAAAAACTTCATGTCCAACCCCGAAATCACCAGGATGCTAAAGTCATGGGTTTTGTAACAAGGGCACGACTCGGGGAACCCATTTATGGGTCGCGGGCCGTAATCGCACCCACATGAATATGAGCTTTAACCCCTGAGGGACATCTCAAGCGAAACTTCCGCATCGACGGTAATCCGACCGGAACCATCAACGCGGAGACCCTGGCAATCAAATCCAGTCGTCTCGCGACGATAGCTGCGTGCTCCTATGATCGTTTGCCAGAAATGAAGCGGCGGCGGTATTCCATCGGAGCGACGCCATACTGCTGCACAAACGCGCGCCGGAAACTGTCTGGATTGCGAAAGCCCACGGAGCCGGCGATGTTTTCGACGGCGTGGTCGGCAGCCGTAAGCCTCTTGCGCGCCTCATCGAGCCGCAGCCGTTGTACGAACGCCGCCGGGGTGCTTTTGAATTCCTCCCTGAAGCGGCGCGTAAATTGACGAGGGCAGAGATTGATCCTGCCTGCCAGCGCTTCGACCGAAAGATCCGCATCGAGGTGTCCCACCATCCATGCTGAGAGATCGGCGAAACGGCTGCTGAACTCGACCTGAAATTTCAGGGGTTCGGAATACTGCTCCTGCCCTCCTGAGCGTTTCACATACATCACCAGTTCGCGTGCTACCGAGAGGGCAACCTGTGCACCGAAATCCTCTTCGATGAGCGCCAGTGAGAGATCGATTCCCGCCGTGACCCCCGCTGAAGTGTAGAACTTCCCATCGCGTATATAGAGCGGCTTGTCATCGACTTTCAATTCGGGATAGCGCATAGCCAGGTCGGCAGCGTATTTCCAGTGCGTCGTGACCTTGCGCCCGTTCAGCAATCCGGTGGGCGCCAACCCATAAACGCCGGTGCAGACCGACGCAATGCGGCGTATTCGGCGCTCGTGTCGGCTGATCCAGTTCGCCAGGTTCTGGGCGGCGGGCGAGTTCCGCATGCCGCTGCCGCCAGGGATGAGCAGCGTGTCCAGGTCACGCAGCGAGTCCAGGAGACACGCCGCCGTCATGCACAATCCCGACACGGAACGAAATGTCTTTGCACCCAGAGCGGCAATCGTTACCTTGTAGCAAGCCCGACGTCTTCCCTGCGAATCTTCAATGCACGCACTGCTGAACGCCTCCAGGGGGCCAGACAGGTCGAGCGATGTGAGATTGTCGTACCCGACGATGGCGATGTGCTTCGGAGTCATAGTCTGCGACGGTCCGGAATAGCGGTGACGTGATGGTCGGATTATGACATTCACCCGGCAAATCATGATCTGCCGAGAATCCAGAATGTCTCAGATTGCCGGATTAATGTCCCTTGAGACATTCCATTTTGCACGTACTCTGCTTCTATGAGCAAGTCGAAGGTGAAAAGGGGACCGTCATGACAATGGCAAAGAAGCTTTTCTGGATTGCTGTAGCCGCGACCACGGTGCTGGGTTACGCGGCCGGTGTGAGCCGGGCCGCTAAGGCGCAAGAAGCTGCTCCATCAACCGTACAAACCACGGCTCTGAAGCCGCCAGCCAACGGGCCGATCAATGTCGCGTTTGTTATCTCGGAGGGCGCCGATGTCCAGGACATCGCGGGTCCTTGGGAAGCGTTCAGCGACACCATGCTCACGGCCAAAGGGAAGCCATGGCATGAATCGGATGGGATGGACGACATGTTGATGCCGTTCAATACCTACACGGTTTCAGATTCGCCAAAGCCCGTGAAAGCCTCCAACGGGCTCATGATCGTTCCAAACTATAGCTTTGAAACTGCGCCCAAGCCGCAGATCATTGTCATCCCGGCGCAAAACGGCCGCAGCGATGCGCAGAAAGCATGGTTGCTGTCGAATTCGGCGACGGCGGACGTCACCATGTCCGTCTGCACCGGCGCCTCGATGCTAGCCCGGTATGGCCTGCTCGACGGCTTTACCGCCGCTACGCACCACATGTTCGCGGCAGGCATGCAAAAGCAATACCCGGCCGTGCACTTCGTCAGCGGAACCCGATTCGTCGACCACGGAAAGGTTGCCACTGCCGGCGGACTCACCTCGGGCATTGACCTTGCCTTGCACGTCGTGGAACGGTATTACGGGCAAGATGTCGCACAGGTCACGGCCGATATCCTGGAGTATCGCGGCGAACTTTGGAAGAATCCGAAATTCGATGAAGTCAAGCCGGTTGTCGCCGCCAAGTAGAGCCGCGTGCCGGAGGTGCGTTGCCGGCGCGATAGACTTCGCCCATCCCTCCGCCGTGCCCGGAGCCGAAAAACCAGCGATTCTCCGCCCTCCACCTGAAGGAAACGGCAGCGACTGGCCATGGTGGTTTTGCGTAAACCAACGAAGGTTCTCAGGACCTTAGGCTCGGCGCCCATGGCGCGACGCGCTATTCGATTCGCAGAGCTTGGACGGGGTCCAGTCGAGCCGCTCTACGAGCAGGGATCCATGCGGCAACTGCTGTCAAAAAGACCATGAACGCAGGTACGGCAAAGAAAACCGCAGGGTCCCGCATCGAGACGCCATAGAGCATGTCTGCAAGCAGCGGGACAAGGAAGAAGGCCGCACTCATGCCACACACCATTCCAGCCAATCCCCTCACCAAACCTTCACGCAGAACCATATTGCGAACATCGTTTTGCGCAGCTCCCAGAGCCATCCTCACGCCAATCTCATGGGTCCGTTGTGTGACCGAGTAGGCCATAACACTGTAGATGCCTAAAGCAGCAAGCAGCAGCGCTATCATCGCGAAGATAGAGAGCAAGAGCATGTTGAATCTTTGTTGTGCAATCGAACCGGACAGAACATCATCCATGGTTCGGACGCTTCCCACGGGCCTGCCGCCGCTCGCACGGCGGAGTGGCTCGGAAACAGCCGAGATCAGCTGTTGCGGTTCGAGGCGCGTACGAATTAACCACCACATCGGCCCAAACTGAGTTTCGAGTACTACCATCTGGTCCGGCTCTTGCGCATCAGGAATGATCATGGTAGGCTCGGGCGCCCGGCTCAGATCGTCATCGCGCGTATCGCTCACGATGCCGATGATCTGGCGAGGTGTATCTTTGAAATTCGGACCCAAATCTTTGCCAATAACAATTTGTTGGCCGATAGGATCCCGGCCTGCCCAGAAACGCTTTGCCATAGCTTCGTTAATCAAAACAACCGCGGGTGCACCTGTAGTGTCACTCGAATTGAAATCTCGGCCGCGAAGGATAGGAATCTTCAGAACGTCGAAATACCCTGGCGAAACTGCCATCCACTCGCCGTCTCCAGAAACAGTGGAGCTGCTCGATACAGAGCTGAAAGGCAAGCCCATTCGACTTGCATAAGGCGCGCTGAATGTGGCCGCGGAACTCTCCACTCCTGGGACAGCCGTCAACTCTTGACAGCCATCGCGGACCATGCTCGTTACACTGGCCGCAGTGTCGGCATGGCCGCCATGAAGCGGCATAGTCATGAGAACAACATGATGACTATCGAAGCCAGGCTCAACTCTGCTTAAGGAGATAAACGTGCGAATGAGCAGCGTTGCGCCAATAAGCAAAACTAATGACAGAGCGACTTCGCTGACTACGACAACAGATTGTGCTCTCTTGCTTCGCGTTCCATTGCCTTGTCGAGCACCGGCCTCACGCAGAGCATTTTCGAATCCCTCCCGGCAAACATCGAGTGCGGGGAGCAAGCCAAAAAGCAGAGTTGTCAGCAATGAAAGCCCAGCTGTGAAAACCAAGACGCGCCAATCGAGCCCAAAAGCAAGATCGGGTTTTCCGATGTACGGAAGGGCATTCGGGCTTGCGATCAGCAAGGCCCGCGCTCCAATCAGGCCAAGCGTCACTCCTATTGCGCAGCCAAACGAGCAGAGAAGCAAGCTCTCGACGATGAGTTGCCGCAGTATCCGACCGCGTCCCGCCCCGATGGCTCCGCGAATCGCGAACTCGCGCTTTCGGGCTGTCATCCGCATCAGCAAGAGATTCGCTAGGTTTGCGCAAGCAATAAGAAGCACAAGAATCACAGCGCCCTGCAAGAGTAAGAGAGAAGGGCGCACATAGCTGACCATTGCATCCCTAAATCTTCGCACCTCAAAGTGGAAGTCAGGATCGGGCAACTTCGAGCCGCGGCGAGCCGCCTCCGAAGCGGCATTCAGTTGGGCATTGGCCTGCGCCAGTGTAACGCCAGGCTTCAAACGCGCCACTGCGCCGAAGAAATGAAGCCGATCGGTGCTATTGAGATTGAAGTGAAATGGTATCCAGAGTTGGGCTTCGGGCTCAGATTGAAAGCTCTCGCCCGTAACACCAATAACCGTGTACCACTCCTTGTCGAGTGAGATCGCCTTGCCAACGATCTGGTCATCTCCACCGAACCGTCGTTTCCATAGCCTGTAGCTCAGCACAACAACGTTCGGACTCTGGGCACTGTCTTCGTCTTCGTTGAACGCACGCCCGAGTGCCAGTGGTGCGCCAAACAGGCGGAAGTAGTTGGATGTGACATGGATGCCGTGCACCTGCTCAGGCTCTCCAGAGGTGAGGCCCATCTCGGATTGGCCGAAGTCGAATGCGGAGATCTCTTCGACGGAGTTGGCATGGTCCCGATAGAAGCGAAAATCCGGTATTGACGTACCCTTGGCCGTACTGGTCGAAGAGAGAAAGAACTGAACAATGCGATTCGGATCAGGATAGTTGAGCGGCTTGAGAAGCACCGCGTCAATCACGGAGAAAACCGCCGTGTTGGCGCCGACGCCCACCGCCAGGGTCAGGATTGCCGCCACCGTAAAGCCCTTCGAACGGCGCATCGACCGAAGTGCGTGCCGAACGTCCTGGCCCGCCTGCGTCAACCAGAGAAAAGCGCGTCCGTCGCGGTGCCATTGTCGCGTTAATTCCAAGTTGCCGCAAGCGAGTTGAGCCGCTCTGCGTGCTTCGACAGGAGCCAGCCCCTGCCGCAGAAACTCGTCTTCAAGAAAAGCAAGGTGTGTGCGGACCTCGCGCTCAAAATCCGCGTCAGCCTCTCTGCTGATCACGAGGTTCCGCAGCTTCGCAAAGGCTTGAGCAACGTATCTGTTCACGCTTGTGTCCAATCAAGGAGCAGTCGCTCAACCAACTCCGACATTCTTCTCCAGCGCGTCGTCTCCTTTTCCAACGCTCGCCGCCCCGCCGGCGTAATCGCGTAGAATTTGGCCTCCCTATTGGTCTCTGTCTTTCCCCAGGTACCTTTGAGCCAGCCATATTGCTCCAGCCTCACCAGGGCGGGGTAAAGTGTTCCTTGATTCAGCTCGAGCAACTGGTCAGACACCTGCTGCAGTCTGCTTGCAATCTGATACGCGTGCTGAGGCCCCATGGTTGCGAGGGTGCGCAGCACGATCAGATCGAGCGTTCCCTGAAGCAATTGCGCCGATCGTTTCTCTTTACTAGACATTCAAGTGATCCGCTGATGAAGAGTCTCTGACAGGCTTACTTGTTTGTCAAGTGGTGTCAGGCCGAGTTAATAATCGATTCGATATTTTGGGTTTCGAGCGAGTAGTGGGCGACTCGGACCTCTGATGAATCTTCGCCAAACGAAACAAGTTTCTTTCGTCCATTATGAAGGGGATGCCCCATAGCCTGTCCTGAGCGGAGTCGAACGGATCTCGATTTTGAGATGTGGGCAACCACGAACCTGATCCAGCCAGGTCTGGCAACACTCGCGAAGCGCGGCTGATCGGCTAACCTGTCAACACCTTCAACACCAAATTCCCTCCAACCCCTTCACTTCATTCGCAAAAAACTTCCCTCCATTTTGCAGGCAATTATCCCCGCCTGGCGCACAATGGAATCGTGATTGAAACCATCAGAACCGCTAACGCGCGCCGTGCGCACGCCAACTCCGCCAGCAACCGCCGACCGCGCCGCGTAAGTCCAATCCGAACAAACCTCTACAGCGATCCTCAATCCATGCAGACCCTTAGCGCGACCCTCGTCGGCAAGCCGATGTAAACAGAACCTTTACCCAGAGAGACTGGATAATAGGGGTCAGGGAGTCACGCACAGGTTCAACCATCTAACTCCCAACCCGGCCAGCTTCCGCGGCTTCTCCCGCGACGGTCTTACCTGCTCCAGCCGCCGCTAAACACCGCGGGGACAACTCCTTCATCGCAATTGCCACCGCCGGCACCAGGAACACCATCGAATTCAATACCCACATCTCCGCACCCGCCGCTACCTGGTCCTTCAACGGGGTCAGAAAACAGACTCGCGGAGCCGCCGCATACGATGGATAGAGCACGCGGCCCGAAAACGCCAGCGTCGCTGACAGCACCGTATTCACAACATCCGCGCTCAGCAGATACGGAATCATCGTCCAGCGCGGCCACCGCGCCTGCGAAGGCCACGGCCTTAGCACCACCCACCAGAACGCCAGCGAAGTCGCGAAGAAGCATGCGTGTTCGAATTCGTGAATACCTTCGCTCCGAAATGTCAATTCAAACGCCGCCGGAACATGCCATCCCAGGTACGCCGCATTCATCGCCACCCACGCAAACACCGGATGCGTTACCGCGCGTCCGACAACACGAATCCATCCCGCGCGAAACAGGGGCCGCAGCAAGCCGCGAATTAAAACCCGCGGCATCCCCCGCAACAACGGCACCACCGGCGCGCCCAGCACCATCAACGGCGGCGCAATCGACATCAAAATGAAGTGCTGAATCATGTGCACCGCGAGCAGATAATCATCCAGCGCATCAATCGGCGATGCCAGAGCTATCCACAGCGAAACCACTCCCGCCACAAAGCACGCCGCGCGCCATGTTGGGAGTTCCCGCTCGCGTGTAATGTGCGCTGCGTTCCACCCACGCACATACAGGACCAGTGCGATTGAAAGCGTGATCAGCGGCGCCCATGGCAGCGACCATGTACGCAGCAAATCTTCCAGCGCCGGCACGCTATTCCCACCTCGGTCAATCAGCATCATGCACATCATTCATGTGGTTCGCGCACCGATGCATCAGCGCGCCGGAGTCTCCGATTCCCCCTGCGCCACCACGCGCCGTGATGCATCCTGCGAAGGCGGCTGATAATTCGGGTGCAGGGTTTCCAGGAAACGAACCAGCGCCGTCGTTTCCGCCGGAGAAAGCGCGCTGCCGTAGGCCGGCATATTCCCTCCGCCCAGCAGGACCTGCCGGTAAAGCTGATCTTCCGTCAATCGGGTCGCCACTTCATCCAGCGCCGGCCCGCGCTCTCCGCCTTTCCCGCCAAGCTGATGGCAGTTGCGGCACTGCTTCTCCTGGAACACATTTGCGCCCTGCCGTTCCAGTGGCGTACGGCTCCGCAACAAATCCACCGGCACCGCCGCACCGCTCCACGCATCCATCTTGGGGCTCCACGGCGTGTACGTCCCCAGGTTCGTCCACACGCCCCAGCAAACCGCAATAAACATCACCGCGAACACCGCCACCGGCCGCCGCCACCAGCTCTTCTCGCCAATTCCCGCCACAAACGGCAATCCAATCAGCACCGCTATCGCAACCACCGGTGCAATTAGAATGAACGGCGTCTCCATCTCAGGCGGCAAAAACGAAAGCACTGTGTAAATCCACAAGAAGAAAAAGTCCGGTTTGGGGACCGTGTTGATGATCGTCGGATCCGGCACCCCTTTCGGCCCGTACGGTCCAAACACCGCCGCACAGCACACAACTGCAAACAGGATCGCGGCCGAAAAAACCAGATCCTTCCACACCGCCCCGGGCACAAACGGAATCCCGTCTTTCTGTGTCAGCTCGTGGTACTCCTCGATGTAGGTCTCGCGCCGCACGATGCGCCCCGGCATCGGCCACTCGTTGATCCCCAGCTTCAGCACCATCCAGACATGCAATGCTGTGAACGCAAGCAGCGTTCCCGGAATGATGAACACATGCAGCGCGAAAAACCGCGTCAGCGTCGCACCGTTGATCATCGGGCCGCCCAGCATCAGGTGCACGAGCTGCCCGCCAATCCATGGGACGCGCCCCACAATCGATGCGCCGATGCCCAGACCCCAGTACGCGTCCTGGTCGAATCGCAGCACCTGCCCCGTGAACGCCATGCCCAGGGTCATCAGCAGCATGAACACGCCTGCGATCCACGTCAGCTCCCGCGGAAACTTGTATGCGCCAAACAAAAACACCTGCGCCATGTGGATCAGAACAACGGCAACCATGAAGTTCGATCCCCATCCGTGCATCGCGCGTAAGAACCATCCCAGCGGCAATTCGTGATTCAGCAACTCCAGCGAATTCCAAGCATGCGCCGCTGAAGGCTCATACACCAGCGCCAGCATCATTCCGGTCACCACTTGCAGAATCAGCAATACCAGGCTCGCGCTGCCAAAGACGTACCACCAGCTTGCGGTGCTACGCGGCACAGGATGCAGCACCGCATCCTTCACCGGCCCTTCGAGTTGTACGCGCCGCTCTACCCAATCGTAGACGCGCTTGTACCACGGCTCTTTGTCTCCGGGCATGCTTCAATCCTCGAAACCAGTTGCGATGTAGTTGTCGTTCCAATCGAAGGACAGGGACTGTTGCTCGCACGATTCTGCAGCGTCGGCATCTGCCCTGCGTCGATCAGCAGTTTCCCGCCCTCCACCTTCAGCTCATAGGTAAACAATCCCCGCTCCGGCGGCCCCGAAGCGCGGCTCCCGTCCGCGTAGTACACGCCACCATGACACGGACACATGAACAGCTGCGACTCTGAAAACCAGCGCACCGGGCAGCCGAGATGCGCGCAGTTAATCGCAAATACGGTGAATTCATCGGTAGCGGCGTGCCGCACATAGGCAGGCACCTTCGCCGTCGCCCCATCCCACGGATCCGAAAACGGATTCGTAAACGTGATGAGCTTCGTCTCTCCCACCGGAAAATCGCTTACATCGCCGATCGCAATCCACTTCAGATACTCCTTGCGCCGCAGCACGGGCCCCAGCACATACGCCACCACCGGCGTCGCGATCAACAGCGCGACCGCGGCGTTCAATGCGATTCCCAAGCTCATCAGGAATGTGCGCCGGGTCACGCTTCCCGTTTCAGGGCGCCGATTCTGTTCCTTCTCAGCGGGCTGTGGAATCTTCTCATGCATAATTGCTCCTGCTCGCTTAAGCCCTTTTAAGGCTTGACGTCCAACCGCGGTTTCTCTTCTCTCACGCTTGGACTCGGGTTCGAGTATGGCTGCCCTGGGCTCAGCGGTCTCTGCGCCATCAGCCACGCGGTCACATCGGTGACCTCATCGTCCGTCATCGCTCTTCCCGGTATATGCCCACGCCAATCCGGCTCGCCAATATCCGGTCGTCCTGCAATCACTGTCGTGCGCAGCATCTGCTCGTTGATCAGCGCAAGAAATGATCCATCCACGATCGATCCAGCCTTTCCCGGTTCCTGCCCCGACACCCCATGACACCGTGCGCATGCAATCGCGTACACGCTCTTCCCTTTGGCCATATCGCCGGCATGGGTCGCTTTATAAGGCGGTGGCGTTTCACCACCAAACACATTCTCCTTTCGCCAACTTCCACGAATGCCTACAACAAGTGCATCGATCTGCCTGTCTGTCAACTGCCCGCCGTTCTCCTGCGCGAACGCCGGCATCAGCGTTCCTTTTTCTCCTTTGGCAATCACGTCGCGCATGGACGCATCATCAATAAGCGCCTCGTACTCTGGATTTGCAAGATTCATTGCTCCTCCATTCTGGCCGTTTGCGCCATGGCACCCCGCGCAGTTCGCTCCATACAAAGTCTCAAACCCAAGCACCTGTTCCGGTCGCGGCACTTCCGGTCCGGCCTTCGGCTTGCCGGGCAGATCGCAGCCCGCCAGACCGATCAGGACCAGCGCGCCGAGTCTCGCCACTGAATGCGTCGTTCGCATCACCTGGGCTCTTCCGTGCTGCGATCCGGCATCAAGCCCGGGGTCTCCACGCCGAGTCGAATCGCCAGCGGTACCTGTTGCAGCCGCTTGATCTTGCCCTGCTTCGTCACCACGTATCCAGCTACAAGTCCGAAGATCGCCTGTGCCGCCGCGAACGACCACCAGTCAATGTGCTGCTGCAGAAACGGATTCACAATGCCCATCACACTATGCAGCAAGCCGGTCCACGCCATCGGCGCAAGGATCCCGCCCAGCAGGATCGGGTGCTTCGGCCATATCGGCAGAATCGCTCCGTACAGCAAACCCACCAGCAACGTCGTTGCCCCTTGAATAATGTTCGCCGTCACAAACGCGCCGAGCCGGAAGTGGCTCATCTGTTCCACTGTCGGATTCGTCCAGCTCCCCACCCCGGCTCCGCCCAGCAGATTCACCACGTACCAGATGCTGTGAAAGCGAATGATTCCATAAATCTCCGCCGGAATCACCATCGCAATCCCGCCGGCAATTCCTCCGATAATGCCGCTTGAAATCGGGAATGTCTCCAGCGGCAGTTGCGCGCGATGTGTCTCACCCACATCGATCCTCGCCACCTTCTCCCGCGAAGGCACAATCACCACCGTTTCATCGGTGACCAGGACGTCTTCGTGCGCCTCATGCGGCAGCACCTCGCAAAACCATCCAGCGACCGACACAATCGTCAGGATTCCGCCCAGCACGGCAAGCCCCGCGCTCGTGACCAGCGAAGCAAACACCAGAGTCAGTCCCAGCGCCATGAGAAACGGCCACGGGGTCGGCGCCGGAAGATGGATAGAGTGCGTGCGCAGCGCGCCCGGCTCTTGCATCGGATCGTGCGAAGTATGAGAGTCTGTCATCTGCCCACCACGTACACCACCGTAAACACCACCACCCACACCGCGTCCACGAAGTGCCAATAGAGCGCGAGTACCTTCACGCGTGCTGCGTGCTCGGCGCGCAACTTCCCCGTCAGCGCAAACGCCAACACTGTCAGCATCATCAGCAGCCCCACCACCACATGCGACGCATGCAAGCCCACCAGCGAGTAGAAAGTCGTTCCAAACAGATTCGTATGAACGGTCAGATGATCGTGAACAATCAGCTTGTACCATTCCATCCCGGCATCCACCAGGAAGATGGCTCCCAGCAACACCGTGACCATCCACCACAATCGGAACGCTGCCATGCGTCCATGCTCGATTGCCCGTTCCGCCAGCATGATGAAGCCGCTGCTCGAAAGCAGGCACACCGTGCCGAAATACGGAATCTCCAGAACGTCTTTCGGAAACGGCCCGGTCACATCGCGGCCCAGGTAGTACAAATACGCCACAACAAAAATCGTGAAGATCGCCGATTCGGCCGTGATCAGACTTGCCATCGCCACAACGCCGCGCGAGGGCATTTTCCATTCGCCTTCATGCGCCACGTGTTCCAGCGGTACAGTCGCCATTGCTCTCCTCACTCAAATGCGGAATCGGGATCTTCCGGATGCTTCAAATCCCAAAGCGGCCGTCGGCTCGCCACCACCGGTTCCACCGGAAAGTTATAGGCGGGCGGTGGCGACGAAGTCGACCACTCCAGCGTCCACGCATCCCATGGGTCCGGCCCCGCCACTGCGCCGCGGAAATACGAATGCACCAGGTTGTAAACCAGCACCAGAATCGCAATCGCCTGGATAAACCCGCCCACCGAAACGATCTGGTTCAGCAAAGTCCATCCGCGATCCGGTTCATACGTAAAGATCTGCCGCGGCATCCCCAGCAATCCAGGAATATGCATCGTGTCAAACGTCACATGGAAACCGATCACCATCAGCCAGAAGTGCCACTGGCCCAGCCGCTCATCCAGCATCCGTCCGGTCATCTTCGGGTACCAGTAGTAGATCGCCGCGAAAATCATGAAGACAATCGCACCCACCAGCACGTAATGAAAATGCGCCACCACAAAATAGGAGTTGTGCGTCTGCCAATTCCACGGCGAAATGGAAAGCATGATTCCTGTAAGCCCGGCAATCAGAAACTGAAACAGAAATGCCAGCGAGAACAGCATCGGAGTCGCAAACCGAATCTTGCCGCCCCATATTGTCGCCAACCAGTTGAATATCTTGATGCCGGTGGGAATTGAGACCAGCATTGTCGAGAGCGTGAAGAACGCATTTCCGAACGACGTCATGCCGATTGTGAACATGTGGTGTGCCCATACGCCAAGGCTGATAAACGCGATCCCCACGGACGCCCCAACCATCGCCGGATAACCAAAGATCGCCTTCCGCGAAAACACCGGAATGATCTCATTCGCAAACGCGAACGCCGGCAACACCAGCACATACACTTCCGGATGCCCGAAGATCCAGAAGAAGTGCGCCCACAAAATCGCCGACCCACCCGCTTGCGTATCGAAGAAATGGCCGCCCAGATAGCGGTCAATCAGCAGCATCGCCTGGCACGCGGTCAGCGGACTCACTGCCACCAGGATCAGAAACGATACCGTGGCATACAGCCACGGCAGCAGTGGCATGCGGAACAGAGTCATCCCTTTGCACCGCATGCAGAAAATCGTTGCAAGAAAATTGATTGCCGTCCCGATGCTTCCAATCCCGCTCGCGAGGAGGGCAACCGCCCAGTAGTCCACCGTGTGCCCCGGTGAAAATGCGAGCTCCGTCAGCGGTGCATAGGCAAACCACGCCACATCCGGCGCCGACCCCGTTCCCGAAAGCCCCACTCCGCCGATAAAGCTGTAGTACAGCAGAAGGCCTGCAAAAGCGCTGATCCAGAAGCTGAATGCATTCAACCTGGGAAACGCCATGTCCCGCGCCCCGATCATCAGCGGCACAAGATAATTGCCAAACCCAAACAGAATCGGCATGCCCACGAGGAACACCATGGTGGTGCCGTGCATGGTGAAGAGTCGGTTGAACGTAAAGGGCGAAACAAAATTGTTATGCGGGTAAAAGAGTTGCACGCGAATCAACATCGCTTCAACGCCCGCCACCAGCAGGAACACAAGCGCATAACAGATATAGAGAATCCCGAGCCGCTTGTGATCCACTGTCACAATCCAGCTATGCACAAGCTCGAGGTAGGTCCCGGTCCTCGCTGATGCGGGAGTTCGGTCGATCCCCGCCTCAATCCCCTGTGCTGTTGGCAAACTCTCCGTACCCATATGCCGCTCCCGCAGTCGTCACTTCAACGTCATCAAATACGCTGTGATCTGCTCGTTCTCCCAATCGGTTAAATGCATCGCCGGCATCAATGATCCTGGCTTGATCTGATTCGGGTCCGTAATCCATTTCAGCAATTGCTCTTGTGTGTTTGGCGCCGCTCCCGCCGCAATCGTTGCCCGGCTCATCAGATGCGTAAGATCGGGACCATACCGCCCCGTCGCAACCGTTCCGGCGACTGTGTGGCAACTGATGCAAGACTGGTGCTCGAACACATACTGCCCATTCTGCGGCGAAATCCCCTTCATATTTTCATTGAGCGCCAGAGACACATCTTCCGGCGTTGCCTGCGAATTTCGAAGCGCCTCGCGCCCGCTGGCGTGCGTAACCGCCGCACTTGCGAGCGTATTTGCGCCACCCTCTCCACCCGATTTCGGCGCAACTAGCTCGGGTTGCATTTTCTGCTGATTCCGGATCCACTGTTGAAACTCATCGGGTGTATCGACATACACGCGCAGCAACATCTTCGCGTGCTCCGCGCCGCAAAACTGCGCGCACTGTCCTACGTAGAGCCCCGGCTTTCGCGGATCAATCCACATCTCGTTCACGCGATTCGGCAGCAGGTCCGTCTTACCCGCAAGCTGCGGCACCCAGAAGCTATGAATGACGTCGGCCGATGTCAGCTTCATAAACGTCGGCCGGTCCGTCGCTGAAGCGCTTACCGGCACGTGCAGCTCATTCGCCGTCACCACGTTGTACTGCGGATAGCGAAACTCCCACCAGAACTGGTGTCCCACCACTGTCACATCCAGCGCTGATGCAGGCGTGGGCGCATCCTGCACGCTGAACAGCACCCGCGCCGAAGTCAGAAACAGCACCACAATAATGAGTATGGGAATGATCGTCCACGAGAGCTCGATCTGCACGCTGCCAAAAACCTGTGCAGGCTCCGTCCTATCGCCCTTGCGCCCCCTGAAGCGGACGAGAGCATACGTCAAAAGCCCGCTTACCGTCACGAAGATCAAACCTGTGATCGTGAGTACGAATACGGAGATGTTGCTCACGTCGCCCGCTGGCGTAGTGGCATGCGAAAACGTCGATGTAGAGGGAGAACCCCAGGCGGCTACACCTACTGCAAATGGCATCGCCAATGCCAAACACCATCGACAGATGAGGGCTATCGATCTCACTTGAATACGCAGACCTTGTCGGGTTCCAAGCTGCTGAACGAAACGTTATACCGCACGCATCGACGCACAGAGCTGCTGTTTTTCGCCGTGAACAACACATCGAGTGATGCTCACTCAATGCATTCGCCGGCTTCTTGCGGGACCTCATCGGTGCAGGGGCTCACCGAAGAAGTTTAATCATAGCACGCTCGCTCTCAGTCAAATCTCGCTTCGCAAAGAGTACCAGCACGCCACTTCCACGCTATAAAATCGATGACTGCGTGGCTCATCATTGCTTTTCTATTTGTAAACACGATGAAATATTTCGGAGATTGCTGCATGGAGGATTTTCGTCGCGAGTTTTTAAAGATGGCTGGACTCACCGTCGCCGGAGGCGCAACCGCGCTCCTCAATTCCTCGAGCGCCGCGGCGCAGTCGCAATCATCGGCGTCCCCAGCCACACCATCGAAGCCTGTCTACTTCGACGTCCGTGCCTTCGGTGCAAAGGGTGACGGCGCGTCCATCGACACACCTGCCATTAATGCCGCCATCGATGCCGCTGCGAACACCGGCGGCGGCACCGTCATCTTTCCCGCCGGTATCTACGCAAGCTACTCCATCCATCTGAAAAGCAACGTGGCCCTCTTTCTTCAGCAGGGCGCCACTATCCTCGCCGCTTCCACTCCTTACGGTGGCCTCGCCAGCGGCGGATACGATGCGGCCGAGCCGCAAGGAGCATGGGAACCCTATCAGGACTACGGTCACAATCACTGGCATAACAGCCTCATCTGGGGCGAAGACATCCACGATTGTGGCATCTTCGGTCCCGGCCTCATTTGGGGCAAAGGGCTCAGCCGCGGTCACGACGAAAAGGCTTTGCCCGACACGACAGCACCCGGCGTTGGCAACAAAGCCATCTCACTTAAAAACTGCCACAACGTGATCCTCTCCGACTTTTCCATCCTTCAGGGTGGATGGTTCGGCATTCTCGCCACCGGCGTCGATAACTTCACCATCGACAACATCAAAATCGACACCAATCGCGATGGCATCGATATCGACTGCTGCCGCAACGTCCGAGTCTCCAACTGCACCGTCAACTCGCCCTGGGATGACGCCATTTGCCCCAAAAGCTCCTACGCGCTTGGCTATGCGCGGGCCACAGAAAACGTCACGATCAGCAACTGCTATGTCACCGGCGACTACGAACTCGGCTCCGTCCTCGACGGCACATGGAAGCGTATGCAGATGCTCCACGGCCGCCTCGGCACCGGCCGCATCAAGATGGGCACCGAATCCAACGGTGGCTTCAAAGACATCACCATCTGCAACTGCGTCTTTGAAAGCTGCCAAGGTTTCGCCCTTGAGTCCGTCGACGGCGCCATCGTTGAAGACATTACCTGCACCGGTATCACCATGCGCAACGTTCGTGCGCCATTCTTTCTGCGTCTTGGCGCGCGCCTCCGCGGACCCAAACCTCAAACCGTAGTCGGATCCATGAAGCGCATCGTCATCAGTAACGTTGTGAGTTCAGACGCCGCGCAATTGCCTAGCATCATCGCCGGAATCCAAGGCCATCCTATCGAAGACCTGAAGATCAGCGATGTCTATGTGCACCAGGTCGGCGGTGCAGGCGCTGACATGGCCGCCAGACAGCCCGCTGAAAACGACGACAAATACCCCGAGCCCACCATGTTCGGCGATCTCCCCGCCACTGGCATGTTCATCCGCCAAGTCAGGAACGTCGAACTCAGCAATGTTGAAATCGCGACGGAAAACGCCGATGCCCGTCCAGCCTTCTACCTCGACGACGTCGACACTGCTGACTTCTTTCGCCTAAGACTCCCGCAGCGCCAGCAGTTGGGTCAGTTCCGGCTGAAAAGGGTTTCTGATTTCCGGGTCTTTGGATGCCAGCACTACGCCGACGCGAAAGAAGACCATGTTGACGACAAGATGATATGACACGCTTTATTCGATCGTCTCCATATCCGGCTCCCTCCACAGCAGAATCGCCTGCGGCAGCGTAACAGCCGCCACAATCGCCATCAGCACCAATCCATAGAGCAGCTCGTCCGCCGAAACCGGCATCCACGCCAGCAATCGCGGCGCCTTCATCTTCCAGTCCGCAAGCAGCCACAACACCGTCAGCGCTATCGTCAACACCTGATAAGCCTGGTAGTGCGCGCGATCCCGCTGATGCATTTCGCGCTCATCGTTGCGGTACTCGCTCTCCTCCGGGGCAGGTTGATAAACCCGCAGCGCCAACATCAGAAAAGGGGTCTCTCTAAACGTGGATCGCCGGGGCGCTTTGCCGCTGAACGGCTTCACCAGCCCGCCGAAGTTGTACCCACCTAGAAACAGCCTGTTCACCAAGAAAGTAGCGAAAATCATATATGGGCCCGACGTGTGCCACCGATCGACCGACCAAAGCGCCGCCATCAACGTAGCGAGCATGGAATAGATCGACACCACCAGCGCACGCCGATGCACCCGCGCCGCCATGTCCAGCCGCTTTCCCATCAACACCAGTTCCGCTCTCATCGTTCCGTCTCCAAGTCCGGCTCCGTCCATAGCAAAATCGCCTGCGGCAGTGTGATGTAAAGAACACCCGCAGCCATAAGCAGGCTGTATGGAAGTTGCTGAAAGGTCGCAAAGAGCGCGGGGTGCGCTGTATCGTTTACTTTGCCGTGTAATTGCGTCGCGATGAGCGCAAACACGAGGCAATTGCCGATCCAGGGATAAGCTCGGGCAGTTGCATGATCCCATCGATACGATTCGCGCTCATCCGAGGCATCGCCCGGCCGCCCCACCAGATGAGAAACCATGATGCTGACGGCAACAACGGCAACGAGACTCCAAGCGTAGAACAAGGACCTGCTGAACCAGAACACGGCGATGACGAGTGCTGCAAAAGCGCCGTAGGTGGCAACGACAAGCCAGCGCCGATGCGCCCGCTGCGCCATGCTGATCTGCTTCCCAAGTAGATTCAACTGTGTATTCATCTGCTCTTCTCCACATCCACCTCAACACCCCGGCTTCCATACACCTGCTCGCTGAGTGGCTTGAACGGCTCCATCGAAAAAACGGCTTGCAACGGCAAACTGAAAAACGCAGCAATCTGAAACGCCAGCTTCAGGCTCGGCCCATAGGCGCCCCGCTCGAGAAAGCCGATCGTCTGATAGTTCACGCCGACCGCATCCGCCAGTTCCTGCCGGCTGACCCCCCGCTCCGCGCGCAGCACGGCGATACGGTTGAATAGCCCGCTTTCCCCTGGCTCTTTTTGACTAATCTCGTTCATCTGGAAAATATAATATTGCTTATACATAATATTATGTCAAGTTTAAAAAACAATAACCATCCCTGCTGCCCAGCGACTCTAGAATCTTCACGAGGGTAATTCCGTGAAACGACGAGACTTCCTCATCGGTGCGGCTACTGCCGCTGCGGGCTGCTTCTGTCCAGCAAACGCAGCCTTCATCCCCGAAGTCTCCGCCGACTTAGTCCTTCGCGACGATTCCACAACTCCGCTCATTCCGCGCACCTTCACCGGCCTCAGTTATGAGCTGGCGCAGTTGACCGATCCTACTTTCTTCTCCGCCGCCAATCGCGATCTCGTCGCGTACTTCCGTCTACTCAGCGCCAACGGAGTTCTCCGCCTTGGCGGCAACACCAGCGAGTTCTGCTGGTTCAAGGCGAGCGCGTCCACCCCCGCACCAAAACTCCACGTCCCTCCCGGCAACCTTGACGCCAACTGGATGCCGCATCAGCTCTTCGAAATCCGCCCCGAAGCCATCGATGCTCTCGCCGAGTTTCTGCGCGCCACCGGATGGCGTCTGATCTATGGCCTGAACTTCGGCAACAGCACTCCGCAGCGAGCCGCCGACGAGGCCGCGTATGTTGCCCAGAAAATCGGCGACCGTTTGGAGTTCTTTCAAATCGGCAACGAACCCGACCTCTACCGCAACCCGTCCAACGGCATCCGTCCGCCCCATTGGGATTTCGCCGACTACGTTCAGGAGTGGTCCGCCTTCGCACGCGCAATCGCCGCCGCCGTTCCCTCCGCCCTTTTCGGCGCGCCAGACGTAGCCGCCTCATCCGACTGGATCACGCGCTTCAGTGCCCAGGTTCCTGCGGAGTTAGCCTCGCGCGTGGTCGCCCTTACTGGGCACTATTATGCCGAGGGGCCGCCGGACGATCCGCGGGTGAACCTCCGGCGGCTTCTCGCCGGCAATCCGCGCATCTCCTCGGAGACAAAACAGATCATGGCGTCCGCGCATTCAACCGGACGCATCTATCGCATGACCGAAGGCAACTCCTGCTATCGCGGAGGAAAGCCCGGCATGAGCGACGCCTTTGCCGCAGCGCTCTGGGCAGGGGATTACATGCTCGAACTCGCATCTCTCGGATGTGCCGGCGTCAATCTCCATGGCGGACGCAGCGCATTCCTCACCGCCGGCCTCGGAGGCCACACGCCCGGCTTGAAGGTCGCTACCACTCCGCTGACCCTGCATAGCGGCTTCTATACTCCGATCCAGAGCGAACCGGGTCATGAAGTTGAAGCTATGCCAATCTTCTATGGCATGATGTTCGCGAACCAGTTCTCCGGCTGCAAAATGCTTCGCTCCGATTGCGATTTGCAAGGTGTAAATGCAACCGTCTACGCCGCTCGCGATCAACGCGTGACGCGCGTCGCCGTGTTCAACAAGGATGAACGCGTGTCGATCCATCTCACGATTGGTGAAGGGATGAATGCAACCTCAGCAACCGTGTGGAGAATGGAGGCACCGGCTCTCAACGCCACACAACACGTGAAACTTGCCGGCGCGCACATCCTTCGTCACGCGCAATGGAGTCCGCGCGTGCAAGAACGCGTCGAGGTCAGGAAGGGCGTCGCGCACCTGCGCGTACCCAACGCCAGTGCCGCACTGTTGATTTTGAAATGAGCCGCTCGCAAGGAGGAGCTAAGCTTCGAAATCCAGCTCCACGGGCTCGATCAGCGGCACCAGCCATTCAAGCAGGACGAGATGCGCAGGATGAGTAGCGTATGCGTCGCAGGCCGCACGATCCGTAAACCGCATCAGCCCCGCAAACGTGTATCCCTGTCCCCGCGGCGAAAGGTTTTCGCCCACAGCAACGTCAATCAAGCCCGGAATCTGTCCCTGAAACGCGCGAATATCGCGCTCCGCACGCTCTTTATCCGCGCCCGTCGCATGCTCTTTCCACCGAAATCCGAAGATATGGATGAACACGATCAAGTCCTCAAAGGCTGTTCACAGTCCACTGCACACTGTCCACTTGCTTTTCAGCTTGCCATGGCAAACGCGCGCCCACTTTCGAGCAGCCTCGCTACCGCTTCCTTCGATGTCGATTCTGTATAAATCCTCATCAGCGGCTCCGTCCCGCTCGCCCTGAAAAGAATCCACGTCTCCGCAGCATTCGGCTTCGTCTTCGCCTCGGGATTGTCGAGATAGAACTTCACTCCATCCAGCGTTTCCTGCCACAAAACCGGCATGCCCGCAATCGACGAATCGCCAACCTGCAGAGCACGTGCACGCGCGATTGCCGCGTTCTTGAGGTAATCCGGAATGTGCAGATCGATGCGCCCGTACTGGTGCTCGCCATATTCCGCCTGCAGATCGGCCACAAGTTTCCCCAGCGTCTTCTTCTCTTCCGCCATCACGTTGGCCAGCAGCAGCGCATTGAGCAGTCCATCCCGCTCCGGCAGATGCCGCTGAAATCCAATGCCGCCCGACTCTTCTCCACCCATCACAATCTCGCGCTCCAGCATCAGATCGCAGACATATTTGAATCCGATGCCATGCTCAATTAGCTCGCGTCCATACTTTTTCGCAATCCGGTCCAGCATTTTCGTCGTATTGAACGCGCGCGTCACCGCTCCGGGCCATCCCTTGCGCCGAAGCACCCAGCTCAGCAGTACTGAAAAGATCTTGTGCGGGTCGACAAAGTCTCCATGCTCATCGGTCGCGCCAATACGGTCCGCATCGCCATCCGTGCAAAGGCCCGCGTCGCACTTGTGCGCCACGGCCGCCTCGCCCAGTGCGCGAATATGCGGCTCAATCGGCTCTGGATTGATGCCAGGAAAGAGCGGATCAATGTTTCCGCGAATCTGAACATGATCGACGCCGATTCGCGTAAAGATGTCGGACAGAATCGTTCGTCCAGCACCGTACATCGAGTCGATGGCAAACTTCATCCTCGACTTCGCAATTAATTCAAGATCCGCAAAGCTCTTGATCGCGTTCAGATATGGCGGCAGAAAATCAACCTCTTCGATTGCCGCTGCCTTCTCTGCCTGCGCCACCGGCTTGTCGAGGCAGCTTTCAATTGCCGCAATAATCGACGGCTTCCCCGATCCCCCGTACCACGCCTTGTATTTCACGCCATTCCACTGCGCTGGATTATGCGACGAAGTGATCATGATGCCGCCGGCTGCGCCGCGTCCGCGCACGCCAAAGCTCAACGCCGGCGTTGGCGTAATGTCATTGGCCAAAGCAACGCGGATTCCGGTGCCAGCCACAACTTCAGCGCAGGCCCGCGCAAACGCCTTCGACCCGAACCGCGTGTCGTAGCCGATGCAAAGGCCTTTGGCAGGATCTTCCTTCGCATGAACATAAGCGGCAATCGCCGCTGCCGCGGTTCGCACATTGGCAAACGTGAAGTCGTCGGCGATAACGCCGCGCCAGCCGTCCGTACCAAACTTGATTTGTGGATGAGACATTTCTTGAGGTCTTACTCCTTCATCAGAAGTGTAAATAGCAGAGGGGATACTCCGCGCGGAGCATCCCCTTCAAATTCAAAGCGAACACGTCTCTTTCTAACGATTGAAACGAGTCTAATCTTTCCTTCAGATCAACTCATCCCGCCCCGAAAGGCCCAGTTCCTTCACCACCTTGCCCACATCCTGCGAATGGTCGCGATGCGCAATCAACAGCGCATCCTCCGTATCCACAATGACAAGGTTTTGAACGCCGACCAGAGCAACGAATTTCCTGGGGCTGTAGATGTAATTGTTGCCAGCCTCGATCGTCAGGTGCCCATCTGACTCGGCAACATTGCCGTCGCCGTCGCCGCGCAGCCGCGTCTCCATCTGGTATTCGTAAAGAGAGGCCCACGAGCCCAAGTCGTTCCACGCAAATTCCGCCGGAACGCAGTACAGGCGCGCAGCATGCTCGCCCTTCGCCGACCGCGGTTCCAGCACCGCATAATCCACCGAGATGTTCTCGCACTTGGGATAGAGATCGCGAAACACCTGGTCAAATTCCGGTGTGCCGAAGCAGGATGCAATTTTTTCAAGCAGAGGAGCCATCTCCGGCAAATGCTCGCGCACCGCGTTCGCCAGCGTCTTCGCCGACCACAGAAACATCCCCGAGTTCCAGTAGTAATTCCCTGAGGCCACGAACTCCTGCGCACGCTGCAGGTTCGGTTTCTCTGTGAAACGGCGAACCCTCAGTTCACCGCCATCAGACGCCTCTTCTCCCGTCTCGATGTAGCCGTAACCGGTTTCAGGACGCGTCGGCTCAATGCCCAGCACGACGATATTGTCGCCGGAGGCCGCCAACCCAATCCCCTTCTGCAACGCCTTCAAAAAGCGCGGTTCGTCCGCGATCACGTGATCCGACGGAAACACACCCAGTACAGCGGCGGGATTCTCCCGCTCGATCAGGAATGCCGCCAGCCCGCACGCCGGCGCCGTGTTCCGCGCCACGGGCTCTTCGATGATCTGGTTGCGCGGAACGCCCGTGAGCTGGTCGGCGATCTCCTGCGCCAAAAACTCATTGGTGATAACCCACGTCTTCTCAGGTGCGGCCAGCGGCTTCAGCCGCTCCACCGTCTGCTGAATCATCGAACGCTCGCCATCGAGCGCCAGCACTTGCTTGGCCCGCGCGCGGCGGGAGCGGGGCCAGAACCGGGTTCCGCTGCCACCGGCGAGTATAACTGGACGAAAATCAATAGACTTCGGCATGGAAAACACATCCTACCCGACAGAAGCTAGGTTTGCACAGTGATGGCCGATACTTTTTAGATCGATAGAGGCGGCACGCGCCACGCTCAGCTGCGTAGAAAAAGGTTAGCATCTTCCGCGCGTGGCATTTCTCACCAGGCGATCCGGCACAAGGGTCATTCTTCACCCAATTTCAGGCCAATTCAGAGCCGACAGCCGCCGGCTGGCAACTTCGGGTAAGCTGGGTGCATGTTTCGTGCCGGCCAAGGTTCCATCCGCCTCTTCCGTATCAAGGGAATCGACGTCTACCTGCACTGGTCATGGTTCCTCGTCGCCCTCTATGAAATCGAAGCTCGGAAAGGCAGCTACAGTTCAGTCGCCTGGAATGTGGTCGAGTATCTCGCCCTCTTTGCCATCGTTTTGACGCACGAATTCGGCCATGCCCTAGCCTGCCGCTCCGTCGGCGGCACTGCCGACACCATTATGCTCTGGCCGCTCGGAGGCGTCGCCTACGTCAGTCCCCCGCAACGTCCCGGCGCAACCCTGTGGAGCATCGCCGCCGGTCCGCTCGTTAACGTAGCTCTCGCGCCTGTCCTTTGGCTGGCGGCTGGGGTTCAAGGACTGGCATCGATGCCCGACCTGCACACCCTGCTGTCGGAAGTTTTCAGGATCAATCTTTATCTGCTCATCTTCAACATTCTGCCCATTTACCCGCTTGATGGCGGACAGATCCTGCGCTCCCTGCTCTGGTTCCCGTTCGGGCGCGCGCGCAGTCTGCTCATCGCATCTGTTCTCGGCTTTGTGGGCGTCGCCGGTTTTGTCCTTTTGGCGCTGTATGAGCAGTCCATCTGGTTGGGCCTCATCGCCGCCTATGCCGGCATGAATTGCTGGAGTGGCTTCAAAACTGCCCGCGCTCTCCGCAAGCTCGAAAGGATACCTCGCCGTCCGGGATTCGCCTGCCCCAGCTGCCGCACCGCGCCGCCCATCGGCCCTTTCTGGCGTTGCAACAAGTGCGCAACCCAGTTTGACACCTTTGAGAACGCGGGCGCCTGCCCACAATGCTCGGCCCGCTTCGACAAAACCACATGCCTCGACTGCCGTCAATCCAGCCCCATCGCCGAATGGCAGGTTGGCCACGTCGCTGGCGTCGGCGTCATCAGCAGCGAGATTCCCGCAAGGTAGCGGCAGCCTTCGAAGAAGAAGGCCCGGGCTCAGAGGCTGTTACGAAACGCAGCTGGGATGAAGAAGGAAGGCGCTCCTAAACGGGGCGTCTTTTCTTTGGTTTGAAAGCGGGATGCAGCTTTTGGTTCAGGGGAGTTCCTGAAGGAGCTTCGGTGCGCCGAGGAGGTTAACCATGCGCTTTAGGTTGTAGGCCATGGTTGCGAGCCCGATTTCGGTGCGTGCTCCGTTGAGTCCGCGCAGCACCAGGCGGGGATGTCCGAAGATGCGGTACTTAAGTGTTCCGAAGGGATGCTCGACCGTGGATCTTCGCAACTTCATGAGCGCAGGTGTAGCACGTTGATGCATGCGGTTCAGTGCCTCGTCATGCAGATGGCGCGTAACCATGCGCTGCGGCGCGGAGGTGCACTGAGCCTTTCGTGAACAGCTTCCGCAGTCGCTGGTCCTGGCCTGGTAATAGACGGCCCGGTCCTTCCGTGCCAGTTGCTTGCGGACCAGCCTCTTGCCTTCGGGGCAGAGGAAGGAGTCACTCTCGGGTTGATAGATGAACGCACTACGATCGAGCAGGCCGCCCGCGTTGACCGAGCGCGCAGCGGGCACATGCGGAATCAATCCCGCTTCTTCGCAGCGGCTGGCCTGTTCCCCGTTGGAGTATCCGGTGTCGGCGATGATGTTGAAGGTGCTGCCACCGAGCGCCTTCCGGGCGGCTTCGCCCATCGGTTCCAGCGAGCGGTTGTCGGCTGCATCCAGCGTGACCTCATGGGTCACGATCAGCGCATGTTCGGCATCGACCGCGGTCTGCACGTTGTAGGCCGGAGCGATCGTCCCAGCGACCTTCATGAAGCTGGCCTCGGGCTCCGGATGTTTCTTCAGCTTGTCCAGCGCTGCCTGCACCGCAGCCGGATCGATGCTAACTTGCTGCTCTTCGTCGGCCTTTTCCATGCCGTCCAGATACTTCTCCAGCGCCTGGCGCTCGCGCACGCTGTCAGCACTCGCCACGGCGCGGAACTTGGTGCCGTCGATGGCGATCCACTCGCCCCGGATCAGCCCGCAACTCCTTGCCAGTTGCACCAGTTCTGCTCCCGCTGCGGTCACCGCTTCCCGATGCAGCCTCCGGAACTCAGCGATCGACTTGTGATCCGGATACAGCCGCCTCAGCAGCCACATCAACTCCACGTTGCGGCGGCACTCTGCTTCCAGCCGCCGGGATGAACGGATCTGGTTCAGATAACCATACAGATACAGCTTCAGTAGATCGCGCGGATCGTAGCCGGGCCGTCCCGTCTCCGCCGCCTCTGCCCGCTCGAAACCAAGTTCGGACATCGCCAGTCCGTCCACAAATAAGTCGATCACCCGGCACACATGATCAGCCGGAATTAGATCGTCAAGAACCACCGGAAACAGCGTTCCCTGACTCCGTCCTTCTCCCTCGATATAGCCCATAAAAGAAAGATGCCCCCGCTCCCGCGAGGGCATCTTCTCAAATCATCAAATCCACTTCAAGAGTTTCGTAACAGCCTCCTCACCCGGGCCTTTCTAAGCAATGCGACCCTCTTTTAGGCCAGATTCCCCAGGAACTCGCCCATCCGCCGGGTGCCTTCGTCGATGTTCTGCCTGGTCACCGGGTACGAAATGCGAATGTGCTCTGCAGTCCCGAACGCCTCGCCCGGCACCGTCACCACGTGCGCCTCGTGCAGCAGTCGCGTCGCCAGTTCCGTCGCCGACTTGATGCCGCCCTTGCCAATAAAGGCTCCGATGTTCGGATACACGTAGAACGCGCCCTCCGGCTTAGTGCACGTCACGCCTGGAATCTCCTTCAGCTTCGCCAGCATGTAGTCGCGCAGCTCGATAAACTCGGCCCGGAAATTCGAGACGCACTCCTGCGATCCCGCCAGCGCCGCGATGGCAGCCTTCTGCACCATGCTGGCCGCGTTCGACGTCGACTGCGACTGCAACTTGCTCAGGTTTGCCACCACCGGCTTCGCCGCCAGAGCATACCCGGCACGCCACCCCGTCATCGAGTAGGTCTTCGAAAGTGATCCGAGAATGACGATGTGCTCTTTGGCCCACGTATAAGAACCGCCAGAAACCGGCTTGCCCGCATAGTTCAGGTAGACATAACACTCGTCCAGCAGCAGGTAGATGCCACGTTCGTGCGCGAGGTGCACAATCCGCTCCAGGTCCCCGGCCGACACGACCGACCCCGCAGGATTCGACGGTGAATTCAGAATGATCGCCTTGGTCCGCGGGGTGATCGTCTTCTCAATCGCGTCTGCAGTGATGCGGAAATTCTCTTGCTCGCGGGTCTCGAGGAATACAACCTTGCCGCCCGCGTATTGGATGATGTCCTTGAAGCTCACCCAGTACGGTACTGGCAGAATCACTTCGTTGCCGTGATCCACCAGCACCTGGATGGTATTGAAAAGCGCCAGCTTTCCGCCCGTGGTAAACACGGCTTCGTCGATCGCATAGTCCGATCCGAAATCGCATGCGTGCCTTTCCACGATCGCCTTCCGCACGTCCGGAATCCCCGGCACCACGGTATAGCGCGTGAAATTGGCCTCAATTGCCGCAATCGCAGCGTCCTTGATGTGCCGCGGAGTGGCAAAATGCGGCTCTCCGGCGCCAAAATCCACCAGGTTTGCGCCTTGTGCGCGCAGTTTCGCAGCCTCGGCGGCTACCGCCATGGTTGCAGAAACCTCAATCCGGCCAATGCGGTCGGCAAAAACTTTTTGAGCAGCAGCGACGGTCATAGTGCCTCTATCTTTACAGATTTTGTTCCGAGCGCAAAACCGATTGCCTTCAATTCCTGCGGATTCACGGCTTGGTGGCCTGCTGCTTCTCCGCCTCGGCAATCAGCTTTCTGAACACGTCGACAGCCGGAACCCCCGGCGAAGAAAGTGCGACCTTCGACGCTGTACCTGCCAAACTGTCGACCCGTCGAGGGTGTTGTCCCGTTTACTGCGATACACCGTAAACGTCTCCTGTATCGACCCAGCCTCGATCTGTGGAGGGGATCTCGAGGTTGAGCATTCGTCGGATCGCCGGCCTGCGGAGCAGTCCCTCGACGTCCCCCATCTCAACCGCTGAATCTATCGGTTCGAGAATGACCGCACGATTGTTGTCGGACACGCCGCCAATCGTCGGTTCGAATGAAATCGAAGCCCGACGAGAACGACTCGCAATCACCACACATAAGCAGTCACTACACGATGATTACCTCTAGATGAGATTCGCGAATCCGATGTGGGATTGTGGGATTGTGGATAACGGACCATTTTGATACGGTAGCTGACTTTTAGTCACATATATCCACAGAATATAAAATCGACCGATCTCGGAGGATCGACTCAACGACCACGGTTGTTGACCGAGGAGGGATAATGAAGCGCTTCTTCTCCAGACTCAGTTCCTTCGCTAAAAGCGCAAGAGAACTCAGCGAGGGGGCAACTTCAGTCGAGTACCTGTTGGCCGTTACGATGCTGGCCCTCGCTGCAATCGCTGGCGGGCGCGTGCTCGCAGCCAATATTGAAAAAGCATTTCTGCAAATTGCATCAACTGCGAATGAAACATTTGGGACGGCGCTCGGAAACCAGGGCGGTAGTGGCGGTTCTGGCGGCGCAGGTAACGGCGGCGGAAACCCCGGCGGAGGGGGAAATCCGGGTGTTGGCAATCCCGATCCAGGGGGCGGCGGAGACCCTGGCGTGGGCAATCCGCGCGGCGGTGGCAATCCGGGTGGCGGAAGCCCCGGAGGCGGCGGCAATCCCGGCGGTGGCAATCCGGGTGGCGGGAGCCCCGGCAGCGGCGGAACTGGTGGCGGTGGAACTGGTGGCGGTGGCGGAGGTCGCGGTGGCGGGAATCCCGGCGGCGGCTGCGGCTCAGGCGGCAATGGCGGAGGAGGAGGAAATGGTGGAAGCGGTGGCCAAGGTGGCGGCTGCGGCGGCGGTCAAGGTAGTCACGGCAGCTAGACTCCCGCGTGGCTGCCGGTTCCAAAGCTGTTCATTCATCACCATCGAAAGCACATAAGCGGGACTTCGAGAAAAAGCGCTCAACGTCAGCTACGGGCACGATGCGTGCTGTCCGAGGCGAGTTCGCAAACTATTCCGGCTCCCGCTTCGTCAGTTCCACCAGCCGCTTCATCAGCCCGAACGCAGCCGACAAAATTGGCCCTCCCATCGCATCCTGATTCAGGGCCTCCACCGGCCCCTGTCCCAGGTGGATTCCGCTCGGCGTCAGCAGGTTGATGCGCGCAGTGCCGTTTTTGGGTTCCGGCGGCCTGGGTTTGGTCCACGGCCCAATCGCCTGCGCAACCAGCGTTCCGGCCTGGAGCAATTCGTCGATCAATCCATCGAGCGAATCATCCCGCCGTTCCCACAGCACCCCTGCGCCGCTGTAATTGAAGTAGCGCGCGCGGTGATCGCGATAGGCCGCCACCAAGTCGAGGCCCTTCGGCATCCCAATCTCCACCACAACGCCCAGCACTTCTTTTTCGCGCCCCTGCGGCGGCTTGTCGCCAAGTTCCCGTAACGTGTGGCAAGCCTGCAGGAAAACCCGCGTCTCAATATCGGGCATTTTGATGATCCCGCGAGCTGCCTCCCTTGCACCCAGTTCATCGCCGGTGTCTCTCAAGTCTCTCGCGCGTTGAAACGAGGCCCATGGTTCCGTCAGCGGCACCTTGGGATGCGCGCGGACAAGCTCAGCCAGCGGCACATCCCCAAAGAGCGTGTTCCGGATCTCGCGGTGAATCGACGAAGGATTGAGTGCGACAAAGTCCGACAAACTGAACCTCCTGCGCACGAAAGCGCAGCAAACAAGATTCAGCCTGCGCTGCTGATGCGGCTGCGCAGGCGCTTGAGAACGTTGGGGGGAACCAGCCCGGCAACTTCGCCACCGAAACTGAAAACTTCCTTGAGCATGCGCGAACTGACGAACGAGTATCGTCCCGCCGGCTGCAGAAATACCGTCTCGATCTCCGGTGCCAGACGCCGGTTCATCAGCGCCATTTGAAATTCATGTTCGTAATCGGAAATGGCGCGAATACCCCGCAACACCGCTGTTGCCCCAAGCTGCCGCGCAAAATCCACCATCAACCCATCGAACGTGGCCACGCTCACATTGCCCAGCGCCGCCGTTGACTCGCGCAGCATCTCCACACGCTCGTCCACGGTGAACAGAGGATTCTTGATCGGGTTCTTCAGGATGGCGACGGTCAAGTGTTCAAACAGTTTTGAACCACGCTGGATCAGATCGATGTGCCCGTTTGTCGGAGGATCGAACGTGCCGGGATAAAGGGCTTTCACGCTCATCGGTCTGCTCCGGTTTGATTCTACGGCATTTCCGCTCAAGCCATAACGACGGGGGTTAGCGACGAAGATGCGCATGCGGAGCAGGCCATCTGCTTATCGCTGCGGCGAGGAAATTGCAAAAGGATCCCGAAGTATACCGTTGATGTTGCCCGGGCACATCGTCAAGTGCCCAATCCTATGCTCATCGCAGAAGTCCCGCAGCTTCTACGGCAGCGAAAAAGCCATCACGTAGTCGCCCTGCTTGGATCCCAATTTACCGTGCCCTCCCGCACAAATGACCAGATATTGCTTACCCTTCCACGTATAGGTCATGGGCGTCGCATTGCCTGAAGCGGGTAACTGGTAGTTCCACAATTCCTTGCCAGTCTCCGAGTCGAAGGCATGCAGGCGCGGATCAATCGTGGCGGATGTAAACACCAATCCACCGGCCGTCACGATCGGCCCTCCCAGGTTGATCGATCCCGTCATTTTTCCGGGCACCAGGGTGCCCAGCGGAACGTTCCAGATAATCTTTCCCGTGAATAAATCCACCGCAGCGGTAGTCCCCCATGGCGGACGGTTACACGGGGTACCGCTGGGCGAAAAAAGAAATGAGCGATACAGGCCATACGGCGAGGATTTCTGGTCGCCGAACTCTCCATAAATGCGGTTGTCCTGATTCTTGTGTACTTCAGCGTCATATTCCGCACGCGGAATTAGCTTGACCCACGCGACCAGCCGATTCGTGTTGACGACCATGACATGGTGCTCCGGGTCATACGCGGCACTGCCCCAGTTCACGCCTCCCACGTTTCCGGGCGCTTGCACCGTTCCCTTCAAACTTGGCGGTGTAAAAACTCCCTCGTTGCGCAAAGCGGCGATCTTGTCCTGGCACCACTTAGCATCTTCCGGCCTCGGTCCCCATGCGTCTGCCGCTTCGAATCTCTCCGGCACCAGCGAAATCGTCGAGAACGGCTGGGTCGGTGAACTTGTCTCGCCGGCAATATCGGATTGAGGCACCGGGCGCTCTTCCACCGGCAGCAATGGGGCGCCGGTCAGCCGGTTCAGCACAAATACGTGGCCCATTTTCGTATTGATGACCACCGCGGGCGTTCCATCCTTCCAGTTGAACAACGTGGGCTGCGCGGCAACGTCGTAGTCCCACAGATCGTGATGCACCACTTGAAATCCCCACACGAATTTCCCGGTCGAAGCGCGTAATGCCGCCACCGAGTCGGCCCACTTGTCGTCGCCTTTGCGGATGCCGCCGAAATAATCCGGAGCAGCGCTGCCGGTAGGCACAAACACCAGGTCATGCGCAGCGTCCACTGAAAAAACCGCCCATGCGTTGCCGGCTCCCGTACGCGGCTGGGTGTCCTTTGCCCAGGGAATGGGGTCCCATGTCCAGCGAAGCTTACCCGAGCGCGCATCGAACGCACGGACAATACCCCGGCCGGTGTCCACGCGCCAATTGTCGGCAATCGAAGATCCCACGATCACCAGATCCTTGTAAATCACCGGCGGGGAAGTCACCTGGTAACCGCCCGTCCAGTCCGTCTGTGTTGCGGCATCCTTGGTCAGATCAACCCTGCCATTCGCGCCGAAGCCCGTGCAGGGCTTTCCAGTTTCACCATCCAATGCAATCAGGCGAGCGTCCAATGTGCCGATGAAAACGCGCAGGCTGCACGGCGCGCCGCTTTTCCCATGTGGATCTTGCCATGCCGAAACCCCGCGCGAACTGACCTCTGAAAAATTCTGATCGAGATTCACGCCCGGGTCATATTCCCAAAGCTTCGCTCCGGTCCCTGGTTCGAGTGCGATCACGTCGTCGTACGGTGTACTCAGCAGAAGCTTCCCACCGACCAGGATGGGCGTCGCTTCGAATGCGGCCTTCCGCTTCATCTTGGTCGGCTTGTCATTTGCCCCCGTCCGGTAGGTCCACGCCACCTTCAGACTGTCCACATTGCTTCGATTGATCTGCGATTCTGCGGAGTAGCGCGTTCCGCCCGCATCTGCCCCGTAAGTTGGCCAATCGGATTGCCCCGAAACTTGCGTGGCAGCCCGCGACAGCGGGGAGACGGCGCATACGAAAAGGAAGGAAAGAGTCCAGGCAGTTTTATCCCTCATGCTGGCTACGATAGCGGCAGACAGGCGAGGCGGGCAACGACTGTCGGCTGATTCACTTGCTGTACGCAAGCTCTTCGTTGCTGGGCTGCGCCGTCTTTGAGGACAGGTAGAGCGAGACAACCGTAATGTCGTCCGTCTGACCGAAGTGCTGGGCCGTCTGAGCAATGTACCGCGCGGATTCGTTGCTCACCTGCTGCGTGCGCTCGAACCCAAACAGTTCGCCTTCGCCGTTGGTAGCCTCCACCACGCCGTCGGAAAGAAACACGAGCCGGTCGCCGCGATTCAGATGAAATGTCGCCTGCTCATACTCCACATCCGCGATCACGCCCAGCGGCAGGCTGCCTGCGAGTGAAATCTCGCGTCCATCGCGATAAGGATTCAAGTGTCCGGCATTGGCGATCGTCGTGGTCCCATCCGGATAAACCCGCGCACACAAGCACGTCGCAAAACATGGCGCGCAATCCAGTTCTTTCACCGCTGTGCCCGGTGAAGCCACAGCCCCAATCAACACGTGATTCAGGTGGTTCAGCACGGTCGCCGGATCGTGTGACAACTCGTTCCGCAGCGCGCCCACCAGCGTGCTCGAGTTCATCGCGGCCTGCAGCCCTTTCCCGCTCACGTCTCCCACCACGATCAGCAGTGAATCATCTTTCAGAGGCAGCACCTGGAAGAAATCTCCACCTACGCCATTCACGGGCAGATAAGCGCTCTCAAGCATGAAGTTTCGATTCGACGGCAGCTGCGTCGGAATCAGCAGCGCCTGCACGCTGCGTGCCGCTGAAATCTCCGCCGCCGAGCGCTGTTCCTCCTGGCTTATCCGTACAAAGCGGTACAGGATCACCGCAATAAGGCTTCCGAGAAACACGGTATACGCGACGGTGCCGATGCCGAATTCGATCGGCCCGAAATAGAAGTGATGCGAGGCAAACTGATCGGGCACCCAGTGTCGATTCGCGGCGAAATCAAGTGCGGTGTTCGCCGAATCTGCCGTTGCCGCCAGGAAAAACGGCAGCAGCATCACGCCGGCCTCGCTTCGTCCCGTGCGCCATGCGCGGAACAGCAAAACAATTACCAGCCCGCAGAACAGCACCTCCGATGCGACCGAAAGAACTTGATACAGCAGGGTGAGGTGAAGGAATGAGATGAATGGAACGAGCAACACGCCAATCTGCACAGCCCGCACAAATCTACGCGACGTCGTGCCAGTGAAGTGGAGAACAAACTCCAGCGTGATTGCCATAAAAATGCGGCCGCTGAACATCGTGAAGATCTGGTAGATCGATAAGGGTATCGCCGCCAGCCCGAATGCCGTATCCGCCGCCCCGCCCGCCGCGACCGACAGGCACAGCAGCGCCAGCCACAAATACTCCGGGTGATGGCGCTGCGCCATGTAGAGGAATGCGCCCAGGATCGCGACGCAGATAAACAGAAACGCGACCACCATGTTGGAGATGACGTTCTCATTCCATCGCCGCCCGATGGCCAGGGCCTGCCGTTCGGCGATATCGCTTGACGCGCCGAGTTCCACTTTCCGCAGCAATCCGCGACTGATGGTTGTTCCCGGCCCCGCCCATGTCCGAATCGCAATCACTGTCGGACCGTTTTGCGCGGGACTCAGTTGCGCCACAAACGGCGGAGATTGATACTCCGCCGGCGACTCCGTCATTCCCTTGGTATGGCCGGCCTCCATGCCATTCACAAACACGTCTAGCTGACCCACCGAATTGCTTGAAACCACCAGCGAGAGCGGTTGTCCTTGGGCAAAGCTGCTGAACTGCGCGATCTGCTGCGGCTGAAGCTTCAGCCGATACCACGCGTAACCGTTGTAGGTGTCGATGCCCTGCTCCGCAAGGGCGGAACTCAAGCTAACGGTCGGCCAGCTTGAATCGTCAAACGCCGGATCGGCCCAGCGCAGATCGTCGCCAGTCTGGAATCGCCATTGCCCGTCAAGAATCGTGATCGCGCGAACCCCGCCGAGCGATGCGCTTCCAGGGGCGCCGGTCGCTGTAGAAGACTGTTGTGCGTGAAGCGTACATAAGCAGAGGGCCGCCAGCCAGCAGATCACCATCCGCGGAGAAAGGTTTGCTACCGCTCGCCCGAGTATTCTCATGCGCTTTCCAAGTTTAGAGTACAGACCATCGTCGTGAGGAATCCTCTCCACTTCTCTTACGATTGCAGGGAAGCAAAGTTCCCTTTCCGGCACGTGGCCCAGGATGCTCGAAGCGCTCCAACGGTCAGGAGAGGCATCCGCGCTGTCTCTCAAGGTCGGCTATCCTGCGCACCGCCGCGAACTCATAAGCCCTCGGGGGGGGGGCAGATTTTGCTGTCATTCCGCCAGATATTCACGCATCCTAATCTGTGTCAGCGTTGTAAGCTCATGATCCAGGAGAATAACTTCGCCCACTATGACGCCGGGCTACCCCCTTGCCCCGCAGCGGGGCTCTTCAAGGTCTGCGATCAGCCGCATCATCGGGCGCGGGGAAATGGCAGACCGCGTGCGCTCATACGACTGGACTTCAACGCCCCTTGGTCCAATCGAATCATGGTCAAAAGAGCTTCTCACAATCGTAAACCTGACTTTGGCGTCTTCATCTCCGGCACGGACCATGTGGGGGCCCGAGCTGATTCTTATCTATAACGACGCCTACCGCTCCTTTCCCGGACCTCGCCACCCGTGGGCTCTTGGGAAACCCGCCAAACAAGTCTATGGGGAATCGTGGAGTGTCGTGGGCCCGCTGCTCGAAAACGCCATGGCCACCGGAGATACGCTCTTTTACGAGAAGCTGCTCGTCCCGCTGCCCGCCGAACATGGAACGCAGGATCACTTCCTCAATTACTCTTTCAATCCGATTTTTGAGAATGGAGAGATCGCGGGCCTCTTCGGTCCCCTGCATGACGTTACCGTTGAAGTGAACACATCGAAACTGCTGCGCGAAAGTGAAGCTCGTTCCGTCCGTATCATGCAGAGCATTGGAGACGCCGTCATTGTCACGGATCCTGAATGCTGCATTACTCGGATGAATCCGGTTGCGGAGGTGCTCACCGGATGGAAATTCGAGGAGGCGAAGGGTCATCCGCTGGCTGAAGTGTTCAACATCGTCAATGAGCACTCGCGTGAGCCGGTTGAGAACCCGGCGGAAAAAGTGAAACGCGTGGGCAGTGTCGTTGGATTGGCAAATCACACCATCCTTATCCGGCGAGACGGCTCCCAGATCAACATCGACGACAGCGGCGCACCGATTCGCGAAGATCACGGCGAACTCTCAGGCATCGTGCTCATCTTCCGTGATATTGGCGAGAAACGGCGACTTGAAAAAGAGCGCGAAGATATCTTGCTGGAACTTCGATCCCGCTACGCTGAACTTGAGGCGACCTATCACAACGCGGCGATCGCCATGGCGCTCATCGACGCTGTTGAGTTCCGCTACGTCCGCGTCAACCGTAAGCTCTGCGAACTCCTCGGGCTTCCCCAAGAAAAGGTACTCGGTTCAAAGGTCAGCGAAGTTGCGTCCGGCGTGCCCGGGCTTCAGGAAGCACTTCAGGCGGTGGCGGCAGGTCAATCGGTCATTGGCGGAATTCTCGAAGGCGAACTCTCCACCACCCCCGGAGTCAAACGGTACTGGACGATGGACTATGCACCTGTAGTTGGAGCCGACGGCAAGGTGGTGGCCATTGCAGCCGCGTCCGCTGAAATCACACGCCAGAAGCAGGCCGAAGCGGTCCTCATGAAAAGCGAGAAGCTCGCGGCGGTCGGTCGCCTTGCTTCCTCAATTGCGCATGAGATCAACAATCCTCTCGAAGCAGTCACGAACCTTTTGTACCTGGTCGGAACTCGCGAACTGCCCAGCGACATAAAAGAATACATAAACATCGCGGAACGTGAACTCCGCCGGGCCTCCGCCATCACCAACCAGACCCTGAGATTTCATAAGCAGACCACCAATCCGTCCGCTGTCACCTGCGACGCTTTGATCGGCGAGGTTCTTACGATCTACCAGGGGCGCATCATCAATTCCAAGGTCTCAGTTGAGACCCGATACCGCACCAAAAACAAAGTTGTGTGCTTTGAGGGTGAGATTCGACAGGTCATCAGCAACCTCATCAGCAACGCCATCGACGCTATGCATCCCAGGGGCGGCCGGCTTCTTCTACGAACCCGCAACGCAACGAATCACCGCACCGGCGAAAGGGGAGTGGCCATCACCATCGCCGACACGGGCACTGGTATGCCCCGGCAAACCGTGCAGAACCTCTTCGAACCGTTTTTCACTACCAAAGGGCACAGCGGAACCGGACTTGGCTTATGGATCAGCCAGGAAATCATCAAACGTCACCGTGGCTCAGTCAGGGTTCGAAGTAGCCAAAGCGAGAAACACCGGGGATCGGTGTTTGCCATTTTTCTTTCCGAATCAAATTCGCTCGACGCGGATTCCGAACTTGCCTCAGCGTTCGAATAATCCAAAGTCCGGTGCGCACAAGTTGGCGATTATCCCGCGAAGCATGACACGCTCACCTCGTTTGTTGGGTCGTCGCACGGCCGCATGCCGCGCTGGACAGAGCAACCCGGGCGCACCTTTTGCTCTAGCGCCGCGAGCGAACTGCTTCCTTGGCCTCGGCCGGGCCGGCCGCCGGCACCTCAGGCACATCCGCCTTGACGGCGCCGATGTTCAGCTTCTTGCGCACCTCGGCGTCCATCCTGGCGAAGATATCCTTGTTTTCCTTCAGGAAGTTGCGGGTATTCTCGCGCCCCTGCCCGATGCGTTCGCCTGCATAGCTATACCACGCGCCCGACTTCTCCACGATATTGTTGGCCACCGCGAGATCAAGCACATCGCCTTCCCGGCTGATGCCCTCGCCATAAAGAATGTCGAACTCGGCTTCGCGGAACGGTGCGGCAACCTTGTTCTTCACTATTTTCACTTTGGTCCGGTTGCCTGTGACTACATCGCCTTCCTTGATGGCGGCAATGCGGCGAATGTCCACGCGAACAGAAGAGTAGAACTTCAGCGCGCGGCCGCCGGTTGTCGTCTCGGGGTTGCCGAACATTACGCCGATTTTCTCGCGAATCTGGTTGATGAAAATGAGCGAGGTGCGCGACTTTGAGACTGTTCCCGTCAGCTTTCTCAGCGCCTGCGACATCAAACGCGCCTGGAGGCCCATGTGCGAGTCGCCCATCTCGCCGTCGAGTTCGGCTTTCGGCACGAGCGCAGCCACCGAGTCGACTACCAGCACATCGATCGCACCCGAACGCACCAGCGCTTCGGTGATCTCGAGGGCCTGCTCGCCAGAATCCGGCTGCGAAACCAGCAGGTTGTCCACGTCAACGCCAAGCTTTTTCGCATACATCGGGTCCAGGGCATGCTCGGCATCCACAAAAGCCGCCAGGCCGCCGCTCCTCTGCGCCTCGGCAATAATCTGCAAAGTAATGGTCGTCTTGCCCGATGACTCCGGTCCGAAAATCTCGATCACTCTTCCACGCGGCACGCCGCCTACACCCAGCGCCGCGTCAAAGCTAATCGATCCCGTCGAGATCACTGCGATTGGAACCAGCGCCTCCCGCGATCCAAGACGGACAATCGAGCCCTTCCCAAACTGCTTTTCAATCTGCGAAAGGGCTAATTCGACAGCTTTTGCGCGCTCGTCGGCAATAGGCATAGATATTTCTCCTCTAAATGTGCTCGCTTGGCGCGGCTTGGTGGGAACGACAGAAAACACGCGGCGGCTATTGGTATTTCGAGGGGATTGTAGCAGGATGGAACACTCAATAGATACAGAAAAAGCGAAGAAAAGGTGAAGTTTTAGATACCCCTGTGCCCGCCATCACGATTCAGTTTTCCAACTTCGGAAGAAGGGTCAGATCGTATACGCGCCTACGCGCGTTTCCCGCGATGTCAGCGGGTCGCACGAACGGTCCAGCGCCTCGTATGCTGCGTCGTTCTCCCTGCGAAAACTCCGAAACGCTGCTTCGCTTGCCCAGCGGTCGATCGTCAGGTACGAACCCGTAATGTAAGCATCGCGCAGCAACTCGGTTCCAAGATACTCCGGTGAACTTCGAAACAGCTGCGCCCAATTCCCGTCCGGGCCGTATGCCGCCTCAAAGGCAGAGACCTTATCCTCGGCAATCTCGAACTGCCATACCACGACAAACATGCGACCTCGGTTTCAGGTTCCATGGTAGCGCACGCACTTCAATGCTCATGCGTTCGCTATCTTTTCGGCACTACTATCCGATTTACCAACGGCCGGTGCTGCCGGCGCGCAAATACTCGCGTACGGATCGACCCCAATCCACGCAATTGCGCCGGCGACTCCCAGTAAAGCAGCTGCCAAAAACGACGACGACCACCCGAATCGCGATGCGATCCAGGGTGTCAGCGATGCGGTGACTGCCCCGCCGATCTGCGCGCCCGTATTCATCACGGCAGACACTACTCCGGCGTGTTGACCTGCAATATCCGCCGTAACGGACCAGTACGAGCTCTGCGAAATGTAGAGCGCGCCCGCACCCGCGGCCAGCGTCAAAGCGGCCACTGGCGCACTCGCCACCCGCGAGCCAAGAATGAGCAACCCCGCCGCTATCAGGAGGGAAAAGAATCCGGGACCGCAGCGTGCTGCCCGGAGTCCGTGCCGCGATGCGATCCAATCTCCCAGGAAACCGCCCGCCAGGCAGAAGACCGTCATCGCAATAAACGGAATCATCGTATAAACCGCGCTTGCTTTCAGGTCGACGCGGTGGGCCTGCGCCATGTAGAGATAAAACCATCCCAGAAAGATCCAGGCGATATACCCGAAACAGAAGCATGCAAACGTCAGCAGCAGCATTGTCGGGCTGGACAGAATCGCTTTCCAGGGAACGGCCGGCCTCACCGCCGGCTGCTTGACCAAGCCGGCGCGAATCTCTCTGAGTTCTTTCGCCGAAACAAGGGGATGGCCTTCCGGCGTGTCGCGCGCGACCACGTACCAGGCAACGCCCGCAATTACGCCAATCAGTGCACTGAACCAAAAAGCTGCGCGCCATCCATGCCCGGCGATAATGGCGGCCAGCAGGGGCGGAGTCAATCCGGCGCCCGCTCCGACGCCTGCAAAGATCAGACCGTTCACGCGGCCGCGTTCCCCCACAGGAATCCACTGGGCCACGAACTGGTTGGAGGCCGGGTACATGATCGCCTCGCCAACTCCGAGGGCGAAACGCACCCCAATCAGCACCCAAAGCGCTCCGCTCCATCGCGGAGAAACGAGTGCCGTGCCCAGCGTGAACACCGCCCACCACAGCACCGCCAGCGCGAGCGCCCGTCGGGGGCCCAGCCGCACGGCGATCCATCCAGCAAGCACCTGCGACGCCGCGTACCCCACCAGGAATGCGCTGAAAACCCAGCCCAGCCGCACGTTGCCAAGTGCGAACTCGCTGCTGATCTGCGGACCGGCGATGGTGATGTTGGTTCGATCGAGAAAGGCGATGGCGCTCAGCACAAAGATGCAAAACACCAGCCACGCGCGCATTGGCACTTTGCCCATCCTGAAATACTATCGATTCAGATCAAACAGGCGGGGGATCCATCGGGCAGCGTTCGGGCAGCCTGCTCCACGGGACACACATGCAAACCAGCATTAAAAGGCTCAGTGTCATATCCGGCTTCACGTTGCTTCTGGCCCTGCTCATCGTCAATGCGGTCATCACAAAAAGTCAGCTTGACCGGCAGGTGGCGACTGGGTTGTGGGTCGTGCATACCAACCAGGTGCAGCTCAAGGTGAGCGAGACTCTGGAACTGCTAACTGACGCCGAAACCGGTCAGCGGGGATTCCTCTACACAGGGGAAGAACAATATCTCGCCCCATACGACGTGGCCGTGCGGCAAATCCCGACCACCATCAATGAACTCGCGGGGTTGACGGCCGACAACCCGCGCCAGCAGGCAGCGATCAGGCGGCTTCGCCCCCTTGCCAGCAAAAAGCTGAGCGAACTTGCCGACACCATCGCGCTGTATCGATCGGGCAAAGTCGACGAGGCTAGAAGACTGGTGCTCAGCAACAGCGGCCTTCGAACCATGGAAGATCTTCGCGCCCTCGTTGGCGGCATGCTCGAAGAGGAAAGCGGGCTCGAGCGGGAGCGCGAGGCATCGTACCGCGCCACCATCCGCCTCACGCTGACGAGCATCTATCTCACGACCATCCTGGCAGCATGCGGCCTGGTTTTGCTGGCGTACTTCATCCTTCGCCAAATGAATCTTCGCGAACGCCATGCAAGCGAAATGCGGGCGCGCGAAGAGTGGTTCCGTGTGACGCTCACCAGCATCGGCGACGCCGTTATCGCAGCCGATCAGAATGGGCACGTGACCTTCATGAACCCCGTGGCCGAAGGTCTCACGGGAAGGTCAACGGCTGCGGTCAAGGGCAGGAGCATTGTCGATGTTTTTCCGATCTTCAACGAAAGCACTATGGCGCCTGTCGACAATCCGGTCGCACGCGTCATCGCCGAAGGGCGCGCGATGGGGCTCGCCAATCACACCGTGCTCCGCCGCGCAGACGGCGCTCTCACCCCGATCGATGACAGTGCCGCGCCCATTCGCGACGACGCCGGCAACCTGGTCGGAGTGGTCCTCGTCTTTCGCGACGTCACCAACAATCGCAAAACCGAGCGCGTGCTCCGTCACACCGAGAAACTGAGCGCCGCCGCTCGCCTCTCGGCTACCGTCGCCCACGAAATCAACAATCCCCTCGAGGCCGCAATTAATCTCGTCTACCTCATCAAATTAAATCCGGCTTTGCCCGAAGATGCCATTCGCAACCTGGCACAGGTTGAGCAGGAGCTGGATCGTGTCGCACATATCACGCGGCAAACCCTTGGATTCTTTCGCGACAAAAATGCGCCGGGCCCTGTCCACCTTGAACCCCTCATCGAGTCCGTGCTCCGGATTTACTCCAACAAGATGGCGAGCAAGACGATCACCATTGACCGGCGGTTCAAGGATTGCCCTCCCATCCTCGGAGCGGAGACCGAAATCAAGCAGGTGGTTTCAAATCTCATCTCCAATGCTGCCGATGCTGTGGCTGTCGGGGGAGTAATCACGATCCATCTCGAATGCATCGAAGAGTCGGGAAAGACAGCCATCCATTTATTAGTGGAGGATGATGGGCCCGGAGTCGCCGAGAATCATAAGGACCGGATCTTTGAACCCTTCTTTACCACCAAGCAGGACGTGGGCACAGGACTTGGCTTGTGGGTCTCGCGCGAGATCGTCGAGCGACACGGCGGCACGATCCAGCTACGGAAGCGGGAGAATGGCGCCCAGGGGGCGGCTTTCAGCATTGCCTTTGAAGCCGCTCCGCATGAGGCATAAGACGCGGCTTCCACAACCCGGACTTGTCTCCCGGGGCGTGTGCCAGGCTGAACCTCGAACGCGGACCTGCGGGAAGATTCAATTCCTGGCGGTCTTGAGAACTGCCTGAAAAGCTGGCTTGGGCTGGCCGTTTCGGTCAAACAGCAGAGGGTACGACGTTCGCCCTCTGACCGGCCAGTTGTTCAGCCACGATTGTCCGTCGGTCACCCCCCAAAACGTCACACGGGAGATCACATCGCGGTGCTTCCAGTAAACGGCGAAGAGATCGGCATAGCGTTTCGTCAAGGCCTGCTGGACATTTTCAGGAAGGCCATTCGGATAGGGGTTGAGCTTGGCGTCATCCTTCACCTTGAGCCCCACATCCGCGGTGTGTCCCCATGCTGAAGGAAGCACATCGATATCAAGTTCTGTAATCGCAACCTTGACCCCGGTCGCGGCCAGATCTGCGATGGTGGCTTCTTCGTCCGCAGCTGACGGTGCGTCGAGGTGCAGGTGTCCCTGGCTACCGACCACGGCGATAGGAACGCCTGCCGCCTGGAGTCTTTTTACCAGAGCGATGGCTCCCTTGCGCTTGGCCGGAGTCTCCAGGTTGTAGTCGTTGTAATTCAATTGGACGTTGGGATCGGCTTCATGGGCAAACTGAAACGCCTTGACGATGTAGTCGTCTCCGATAATCTTCATCCAGAGCGACTGGCGCAGAGTTCCATCCTCATTCAAGGCTTCATTGACGACATCCCAACTGTTGATTTTCCCCTTGTAGCGCCCCACCACAGTCTGGATGTGATCGTGCAGTCGCTGCAGCAACGCGTCGCGGGTAAGCTGGTTGCCCTTTTCATCCTTGAAAACCCAGGCGGGGGTTTGAGAATGCCAGCAGAGATTGTGGCCGACAATGAACATGTGATTCCTGAGCCCGAACTCGACATACTTGTCAGCCAGGGTGAAGTCGTAGGCGTCGGGCCTGGGGTGAATGACCTCCCACTTCATGACGTTCTCAGGGCTGATGGAGTTGAACTGCTCAGTGATGATCGCGTCACCCCGCGCATCCTTGCCGGTGATCTGATCGGTATTCATTGCCGCGCCCACAAGAAAGGCGCCGCGGAATGTGTCCTTCAGCGTTGCGGGGGTGGAAGCGGGAGCCTGGGCCATGGCGGCGAGGCTCGACAAGCACACGATCGAAGCTAAAACCAGACTACTGTGCAGTCGCATTTCAATTTTCTCCAAACAGGCGCGCATTTTAATGGCGCCCCTGTGGCTGTGAAGAACACTGTGACTTCTCCGCGCATGATCTCTAATCAGGATCACGAAACAACGTTCGGCGCGCGCACTACACTGTAAAACCCTTGCGGCGCTCACTCAGATCGTGCGAGATGGTGAGGTTGAGTTTCATACTGATGCCGTAGAACATGAGGCAAACCGCGGCTGCAAGGAACGCCGCACCCGCATAAACAGAGGCGATCAGGCGAATGCCCATCAGCGCCTCGGCGGTCTGAACTGCATTGGACTGATATCCATAGAGCGAAAGCAGCCAGCCGGCGATTGCGCCGCCCAAGGCCAAGGCCGATCCACAGCGCAAAGACCACCCCGGCCGTCACGGTGCCAGTGGCGCGGCGACCCGTCTTCCATTCGCCGTAATCGGCCACATCGCCCATCATGGCCCAGAGTACAGGCCCCGAGCATCCGTAAACAAACTGGCGCACAACTTCAAGACGCGATGATCGCCGCTGTCGCCGTTGCCGGGATAAAGTACAGGGCAATGCAGAATATGCCTGTCAACAGCATGCTCCAGACAAAGAGCGTGCGCTTGCCAATGCGCTTGGTCAGGGCAGTTGAGCAGGCTACGCCGATCAGAAGCGCCGTCAATCCGAAGCCGTTGAACCAACTGAAGAGCAGCTGGTTGCCGGCGCAGTATTTGAAGTAGGGCAGCATCAGGCTGCCGCGAATCATGAGAGCGATGAAGTAAAACGTCGTCACCAGAAAAAGCGCAATCCACGGTCCATTCTTCAGCAGATCGCCCAGATCCTGCGCTACGGACGATTTTTGTTTCGGATCGGGCTGAATCCTTTCCTTGCTTACAGCAAACGCAATCAGAAACATGACTACGCTGGTCGCCAGGAAGATCCCCATGGTCATCTGGTAGCCGCGCGCGCTGCTGCCACGTCCCAGGAAGACCACCATGGGAATGGCCAGGCTCTGCACAATGAATCCCGCAGCGTTGGCAAACAGCTGCCGGTAGGAAGCAATGCTGGTGCGCTCGTTCGGATCGTCGGTCATGACGCCGGTCAGCGAGGCATAGGGCACGTTGTTGGCTGTGTAGATCAGTCGAAGCAGCAGATACGTCACCCAGGCATACATCAGCTTCGCGCCGGCGCTCAGATCCGGGGTGGTAAACGTCAGAACGCCGATCACGCCAAAGGGCAGAGCGGTCCACAGCAGCCAGGGGCGAAATCTGCCCCAGCGCGTATGAGTGCGGTCGGCAATCACACCCATCACGGGATTGAAGACTGCGGCTCCCAGGCCGACAATCAGAAACATGGTGCCCGCCTGGGCCGGCGTCAACCCGAATGTGTCGGTGTAGAAGTTCAGCTGCAGAGCCATCATCGCCTGGAAGACGAAGTTGGCTGCCATGTCGCCAAGGCCGTAGCCAAATTTCTCTGAGAATGCAAGACGTTTGCTGTTGCCGCTCATCGTACTTTCTCTCTTTCCACTCCTCACAGCAAGAAACACAGGAATTGCCGGAGTTCCAGCGCAGCCCAGGGATACCTGCAGGCGAACGCCGCCCTGACCCTGATTCGAGTCAACAACTATATCGCTTTACTATTGGTTTGGCGACAGAGAATCTGACGTCGGCCAAGCACGCATACGGTTATAATTCGCTGCGGAGGAACAACCGTGACCAAACGTGCACCGCTCCCTTACCATTTGAGCTTCAATGCTCAGCATTCGCCGATGGGCGCATTCATGAGCTTTACCTGCGGCAACTTTGGAACCCGCGGGGGCATCGGCCTGCAAATCGGGCAGCCCGGCGATCAGGAAGTGTTCATCGGCTTCAAGGATGGCGATCGCTACTCCGACGCAACCTTGAAATGCCTGCCCTTCTACACCGCCGCGGTGAATCGCTCCGCCGACGCCTTTCTGGTGGAGCAGGCCGGTCCCTCGGAGCAGAACGTCAAGCCAGACGCCGTGCCATTCAAGGACAGCGAACTCTCGCGCTCCTATGGCTGGGCCAGCGACCAATGGGCTAGCCGAGGGTTTGAGTTTTACGGTCTATTCTCCCTTTGGACCGATTCCCGATCCCGCTGTGGAAAGCGAACAGCGGATGCGCGAGGGACTGCTGCCTGCCGTCATCGCTCGCCTCGAACTCGACAACACCTCCGGCACCGCGACTCGAACCGCGATGTTTGCGCTGAATCACGCGCGACCGGGCAGCCGCATTCTGGAAGATGAACTGGGCAGCCGGCCGGGTGGCGTTCGCGTTTCGCCGCGAGGCCGGCGGCGCCGCGGAACTGTTCGACTTTCACTTCTTCGGAAGATGGGAGAAAAGATCGACGCGAAGCCTTTCATCTTCATGCGCTGGTCGGCCAGCGACGGCGTACGGGAGCGGCACAATCCGGTCCACTTGCTGGGTTCCTGTCCGGGGTTCGGATTCGAGGTTCCTGCAGGCAAAAAGTATGGCATCACGATCGCCCTCGGCTCTTATCTCGAAGGCCCCAAACCAACGGGCTGGATGGGCGCTATCTGTATACGCGCTACTTCAAAGGGCTCGCGGATGTTCTCAAGACCGCGCTGGACAACGCCAGCAAGAGCGTGGCCTTGGCGCAGGCACTCGACAACAGATTGGACAACGCGGCAGTCTCCGGGGATCAGCGATTCCTGATCTCTCACGCCACGCACAGCTATTACGGAAGCACGCAATTGCTCGAAGTGGAAAGCCAGCCACTCTGGGTTGTCAACGAGGGCGAGTACTGCATGATGAACACGCTCGACCTGGCTGTCGATCACGTGTTCTGGGAGCTGGAACATAATCCGTGGCTGGTGCGCAACCTGCTGGACACGTTTGTTCGCCGCTACAGTTATATCGACGAAGTGAAGGTCTACAAGTCCGATTTCGCTCCTTCGGTTGAAACTGTGCAGGTCGATCCTTCGCAGACTCCGCCGCCACCGGACGAGGCGCAGCTCAACCGCCCCTATGACACAAAGCCCGGCGGCTTCAGCTTTTGCCACGACATGGGCGCGCACAACAACTTCTCGCCGGAAGGGCGCAGCAGCTACGAGCTGGCAAATCTGACCGGGTGCTTCAGCTACATGACGGTGGAGCAGCTTTGCAACTGGGTTCTCACGGCCGGCTGCTACGTGGCGAAGACTCGCGATTTCGCGTGGCTCAAAAGCAACCGGACCATTGTGGAGGCCTGCCTGGCCAGCATGATCAACCGCAGCGGCGAAGTGGGATTTGCGCAGTTCGACAGCACTCGCTGCGCCGGCGGCCAGGAGATCACCACCTACGACTCGCTCGATCATTCGCTGGCGCAGACGCGCAACAACATCTACATCGCCGTCAAAAGCTGGGCAACCTACTGGTCGCTGGCGCTGATGTTCCGTGAACTCGGCGATGCTGCCCGTCAATCCCGCTCGAAGGGACTGGCCGCAAAGGTTGCCGCGGTGGTTTGCGATCAGGCCGTGGACGGAGTGCTGCCGGCTATCTTCGAGAAGTCGAATCCCGGCTACTCGTCACGCATTCTCCCGGCGGTGGAGGGTTGCGTCTATCCGCTCTACTTCGTCAAGACCGGCTTTGCGGGATGCACGCTGGAGCAGGTCTACGCAACGGAATCGGAGAAGCGCATGTTCGAAGTCCTCAAGGAGCACACGCGCAACCTGCTGCTGGACTCGGAGCGTCGCAACCTTTTCGCCGACGGAGGAATCAAGCTCTCTTCTACCAGCAACAACTCATGGATGAGCAAGATTGCGATCTTTATGCACGTCACGCGCAAGGTGTTTCATTTGGACGATGATCCGAAGATTGGCGAGGTCTTCAGGCAGGCGGATGCTGCGCACGTGAAGTGGCAGACCGAAGGCAGCTCGTACTGGGCCTGCTGTGACCAGATCGTCTCGGGGGAGGGCAAGGCAAGCCGCTACTATCCGCGCATCATCACCAGCGCGCTGTGGATGGAGTAGCTGGATCAACCTATCAGCGAGCCGACGCCGCTGCGGCTTGGGTAAGATGATATTCAAATCAACTTGCCGACCGATGTTGAGGATCACGAGGAGGAGACCTGTACCCAAACGGAACTCGTCGATCGAACCGCGAGAGCTTCGGATTGTCGCCTCAGAATCTGCGCACGCTGCGAGGGCTCAAGAGCCCGGCCTCGATCCAGAAGTTTATTGACGCGCTCGAATATCAGTACGCAGACACGGCCTTGTCTCCCCAGCGGGTGTTGCGCGAGCGCAAAGGGCACTGCCTCGAGGGTGCGATTCTGGCTGCGGCGGCTTTGCGCGTGAACGGCTATCCGCCGCTTCTGATGGATTTGGAGGCCGTGCGCGACGACGACCACGTGCTGGCCATTTACCGGCATCGCGGGCTGTGGGGAAGCATCGCCAAGTCAAACTTCGCAGGATTGCGCTTCCGGGCGCCCGTCTATCGGACGCCCCGCGAACTGGCTCTAAGCTACGTCGACCACTATTACAACCTGCGGGGCGAGCGCACCTTGCGCTCCTACTCGGCGCCGGTGAACCTGGCGCGTCTGGACAAGCTGGGTTGGATGACGAGTGAAGAAGACGTCTGGTGCGTTCCGGAACTCCTGATCGCGGCGCGGCACTTCCCGCTTTTCCCCGACAAGGTGGCGCGGGAGCTTCCACGCCTCGACCGCCGCAGCTTTGAGGCCGGGATGCACGGGTGGACGAAGCACTGAGCCAGACCGGACCCCCTCCCCCCATCTGTTTAGCGAAGTTGTTTCATTTCACCAGCTTACAGAAGGCGATCTCTGTAAAGTCGTCCATTGATTAGATTTAGTCACACAGTCATCTGAATAAAGGGCTTACGCGCCGGATTCGTCACCGTGCTCTAGCGATTGCGGGATTCGAGGCTGTGGAACTGAGAACAGCGCAACCGGAAAGGTGATCGAGGATTGGGACATAGACTCAGCATAGGCTGACCGGCGAAATAATCTGCAACGACGGGAAAATTATTTACCGTTTGTTTTGAGCGGGTTAGACGGGAACGACGGAACGACGGGCTTGACGCTGAAAAAGAGCACGGGAGGCCGGCACATCGGGCATCCCCGCCGAGCCGGTCCTGATGGCTCGCGCGCCGAGGCTATTCTTCCCTATTTCCGAGCCTTTTCCCTGAACTTCTTTATCCGCATCCGCAACTCCGGGCCAGCAGTTCTGCAAAGTGGAGCGCCTGTTTATGCCCCAGTTGCTGGATCTGCTCGCGGCAACTGAAGCCGTCTGCCAGGATCACGGTCAACGGGCCTGCCGAGCCTACCGCCGGCAACAGGCCATCGCTCGCGATCGTTTTGGACACTTCATACTTCTCCGCCTCGAATCCGAAAGGTCCGGCCATCCCGCAGCAACCTGCCTTGATTTCCTCAACATTCGCGCCTGCGCGCTTCAGCAGCGCGATCTCGCTGGCCGGTCCGCCGAATACCGCCTTGTGATGGCAATGCCCATGTAGCAGCACATGGGCTCCTTCGAGCCGACCCGGCACCCAATCGGCGGCGTGGGTCGCGAGCCAGTCTGCCAGCAGCCACACTTGCCTGCTCATGCGCTTCGCTCTCTCGTAATTCGGAAAGAATTCCAGAAGCTCGTCTTTGAAAACACTTGCGCAGCTCGGCTCAAGAAAGATGAAGGGCATACCCGCGTCGATCCCGGGACCGAGACGCTGCAGAACGTTGTCGAGATAGGCACGCGCATGATCGAGAAAGCCGAAGTCGTAGAGCGGCCGTCCACAGCAGATATGCTGCTTCGCCGTCTCAACCTGAAAGCCTGCCCCGCTCAGCACGGTCTCGGCTGCGACCAGTGTCTGCGGGTGGTAGTAGTTGTTCCACGTATCCGGCCACAGGAAGACGGTTTGAGATTCGTCGATTCCCACCCTTGCGTCTGAACCGCGCCGCACGGATGGGGCACCCCGGTTCAACTTCGAGCGGGATGTCACATACGGCTTGTTGGCGAGGGAGGGCAGAGTGCGTTGGCGCGCAACGCCGGCGATCCGCTTGATGATCGGGCTGGTTAGCGCTCCAGTAAGAATGCCGTTGGTCAGGCCCGGCGCCATCGAGCCGAAACGCGCCAGCTTGTCAGCAAACCCGAAGATGTAATGTTGCAGCGGATGCATCCGTCCCGCGAAGTGCTGGGCCAGGAACTCGGCCTTGTAAGCAGCCATATCGACCTGCACCGGACATTCTGTTTTGCATGCCTTGCAACTCAGGCAAAGGTCGAGCGCTTCATGCACCGACTCACTCTGAAATCCTTCGGAGCGCAGAGAGCCCGCCAGCATCTCCCAGAGCAGGTGCGCGCGCCCACGCGTCGAATGCTTTTCGTCGCCCGTGGCGCGATAGCTCGGGCACATGACGCCATTGTCGGTTTTTCGGCATGCGCCGACGCCCACGCACCGCTCAGTCGCATGCTGCAGCGAACCTCCATCGCGCGCATAAGAGAAATGAGGCTTGAAATGCGCCAAGGAATCCTGGCCCGCATCCGCTTCCTGCGCTGTTTTTTCCGGACCGGCCGAGGGCGGTTGTTCCGGACGCGAGCGGCCCTTGCGGAGATTTTCAATCGGATCGTAAACGCGCACCGCATCGACCAGCTTGCCCGGGTTCATACGGTTATCCGGGTCCCAGAGCGCTTTGAAGTCGCGGAACGCCTGCATCAGCTCCGGCCCGAACATTTTGGGCAGGAGCGCCGCACGTGCCTGACCGTCCCCGTGCTCACCGCTCAGCGATCCGCCAAAGCCAAGGACCACATCGGTGGCGCGATCGAGGAACTCGCGGAAGTCCCGCAGTCCTTTGTCACTGCGGAAATCGAAGTTGATGCGCATGTGCACGCATCCCTGCCCGTAGTGCCCGTAGAGAGGACTCGAGTAGCCATACTCCGCCATGAGCGCGGTAATGCTGCGCAGATAAGCTCCCAGCTTTTCCGGCGGAACCGCCGCATCTTCCCAGCCCTCCCAGCGATCGGGTTCTCCGGGCACAGACACCACGGCGCCGAGCGCCGACTCACGCACGAACCAGACGCTGGCGGCTTCCTGCGGGGTGCAAATATGCGCAACCGGAGGGTTGCGCCAACTCTTGCAGTCTGTGGCAAGGGCCTCGGCCTTTGAGCGGGCTTCTTCCGCGGTCCAGGCGCCCATCTCCACCAGCAGAAAACCAACACCCGGCGGCAACTGGTTGAGCTCTTGCAGCGCGAGACCTTTGCGACGCATGAACTCGACCAGCAGTTGATCAAATCCCTCCAGGCCGATGGGCTTGTGCTCGAGCGCGCGCGGCACGGCGTCGGCGGCGACGAACGGGTCGTCAAATCCCAGTACCGTGAGCACGCGAAAGGGTGGGCTGGCGGTCAGATTGAGAGTGGCCGACAGCACGGTGGCGCAGGTGCCTTCGCTGCCGACCAGCGCCCGCGCCACATTGAAGCCATTCTCCGGCAGTAATTCGTCGAGGTTATAGCCGGAGACGCGGCGCGGGATGCGGGGAAACTTCGACCGCACCAGGTCGCTGTATCGATCGCGAATGCTCTTGAGACCGGCGTAGATTTCGCCTTTTCTCCCGCCTGCGTTGATGATGCTTTCGAGTTCTTGCGGGCTCGATCGACCAACGGTCATGCGGGTGCCATCGTAGAGCACGATGTCGAGACTTTCGACGTTGTCGACGGTTTTGCCGCCGAGCAAGCCGTGGACGCCGCAACTGTTGTTGCCGATCATGCCGCCCAGTGTGCAGCGCGAGTGGGTCGCGGGGTCGGGTGCGTAGGTCAAGTGGTGTTTCTCGGCCGCATCCCGAAGGCGATCAAGCACGATTCCCGGCTGCACCGTTGCCATCTTCCTCTCGGGATCCATGGAGGTGAGCCCGTTCATGTAGCGCGAGAAGTCAAAGACGACGGCGACGTTTGCGCACTGGCCGGAGAGGCTGGTTCCACCGCCTCGCGGCAGCACCGCCGCGCCCAATGTACAACAGGCTTCGAGGGCTGCTTCTACGTCTTCGGCATCGCGAGGCAGGATTACACCGATGGGAAGCTGCCGGTAATTCGACGCATCGGTTGCGTACAGTGCGCGCGAACCGGCGTCAAAAAGAACGTCGCCGCGCAGCGTGGATTTCAACCGCGCTTCAAGTTCGCGGTGTGCGCTGAAGCTTTCGTGATCGAGGCGAGGCTGATTGAGAATGGTGAAAACGTCCACGAGGGAATAGTAGCGCGCTCAGCGGGTCGGCCACTCTTCGACGACAATGCCCAGGTCGTTCAGCTTCTGAATTGCAGCCTCAACATTGCGCCGTATCTTCGGGCGATCTTTCGCAGGGGCGCCGGGAAGCTCGGCGACTGCCACTACGCGGCCATATTGCCATGCGCCCTGGGGCAAAGCGACCATTGCCTCCGCAAGATCCTTGGGGCGAATCTCGATCTCCTGGCGGCGCGCAGCTTCAGGACGGAGCATGGTGCCTTTGCCCAGATCGCTGGTGTTAGCATCGGCCTGCACAATGCGCAGATTAATGGAATCCGGTCCAACGGCGAGGAAGGGATTTGCCCATGCTGAAGGGTCATGCACGTCCACATACATGCTCTTGGTGGGGAGCGGAATGCGGGAAAGCGCGTCGCGCTGCTGATCGCTGGTAGTGGCACGCGCCTGGGCGGCCGCCTGCGCCTGGTGCTCGGCGTCCACGGCATTTTTGGCCACGCCTACAACGGCTTGTTCTTCTTTGTGGCAGGCAACGAGGGCGATCACCAAAAGCGCAGCCATGGCTGCAAACCCGGTAGTTTTGGAGGGAAGGATCACGTGTCCAGAATATCAGGAAGCCGATTCTGACTCAGACGGCAGAATGGAGTGCAGGCGGCTTACTCGCCTTTCCAAACCGGTTTCCGCTTTTCAAGGAATGCCGCGGTACCCTCGGCTTTGTCCGCGGTATCGCAGAGATGCCCAAAGCGATCCGCTTCGCGGAGGAGCGCAAGATCCAGGGACAGATCGAGTCCCTCGTCGACCAGGCGCAAGACCTCGGCAATGGCAAGCGGCGCCTGAGCCGCCATTTCGCGTGCCAGAGCTTCGGCGCGCTTCATCAAATCGGCGGCGGGCACGACCTCGTCGACAAGCCCGATGCGTAACGCTTCGCGGGCATCGATAATTGCGCCGGTCAGCAAAAGCTTGAGCGCGGCCCCGCGTCCAACGAGGCGCGGCAACCGCTGCGACCCTCCATATCCGGGGGTGACCCCGAGCTTGACTTCGGGCTGTCCGAATTTTGCGTCTTCGGCTGCGATCCTGAGCGTGCAGGATAGCGCCAATTCGCAACCACCCCCCAGTGCGAAGCCGCGGATGCAAGCGATCACGGGTTTATTGAAGGTTTCGATCTTGCGGAGTACGGCCTGACCCCGGAGGGCAAAGGCTTTTCCTTCTCCTTCCGGCGCCGCTGCCAGCTCGCGGATATCCGCACCAGCAGCGAAGGCGCGTTCTCCGGCGCCGGTGAGCAGAACGGCACGCACGTCTGTGTCTGTTTCCAGTTCGTCGAATACGGAACTGAGTTCGGCAAATGTGGCCGCATTCAGAGCGTTCAGCACGTTGGGCCGGTCAAGAATGACGGTCGCGAGCATCCCGTTCTTTTCCACGCGAATGTTTTCGGTTTTCATGCGATTTCGAGGGTAGCAGAAGGGACCTTCGGGGGCATCGGGGCAAAAGGAAAGGGCGGCGCCGATTCGGCCCGCCCTCAAATTCTGTATGCCAGAGATGTTGAACTAATTCAGGAGGCAGTCTTAGAGTAGCGAGATCGCGGTTTCGCGTCTTGAGTCATTCGGACGACTTCGCGCTCCACCCTTCGGTGGAGGAATTCATATAACCAGCACAATGAATTAAAAGGAGTTCTGTCGCCGAGTCGGTGGGCTCATAATCGGAGTAATGCCCCTGCAGCGTCCTATTTCTCGTCCGGGTCTGGATTAAGACACTTGTTGTTGATGGAAGCGAACCCGACCAAACAGGCTCCCGAATCCGGCGAAGCTCGCGTCGGCGCGGGGCTGTGGGGAGCGTCTGCATTTTTGTGCGGATGCCTGATGGCGTATTTCTTCGGGTTCGGTGTCGGGGCGCAGGCGCTGGAACCGACCACGCCGCTGGCGAACTTCGGCCGCCAGACCTGGGTGATGGAAAACGGGCTGCCGCAAAACACGGTGCAGGCGCTGGCGCAAACGCGTGACGGATTCATCTGGCTGGGCACGGAGGGGGGGCTGGTTCGCTTTGACGGCACCAACTTCGTGGTGTTTGACCAGAATTCCAAACCGGCACTTCCCGGCAATGACGTCCAGTGTCTTCTGGCCACAGACGACGGCGCTCTCTGGATCGGCACCACCGATGGATTGGCCCGGCTGAAGGATGGCGCTGTGACGACCTTCACTACGTCGAACGGCTTGCCAGGTAATTCAATTCGTTCTCTGCAACAAGGGCGCCAAGGTCTCGTCATCGTCACCACGGAAAATGGAGAGGCCGGCGTTGAAGGATCACGCGTCGAGCCCATCCTGTACGACAAGCTTCAGGGCACGGTCGCTCTTTTTGAAGCCGATTTGGCCGACAAGACCCATGTACTCGTCAACAAGACAACGCTTGAAGTCGACCAGAGTGGGCACACTCAGCGCTGGATCGCAGGCAAAGACCTTCCCGGCACACGCATTCAGACTGCTTACGCCGATCGGTCTGGAGCGCTCTGGATTGGCACCAATGGAGGGCTTGTCCGGTGGGCAGCCGACAAGATCGGTCGTTTTCCCGTGACCGATCCGCTGGCTTCGGCATCCATCCTCTCGGTCCTTGAAGATCGCGAAGGCAACATTTGGGTTGGCACTGAAACCGGCGGGCTCCACATCCTGCGCGATGAACGCTTTCGCACCTTCGGCACGCACGACGGACTCTTCTCCGACGCCACCACCTCCGTTGTTGAGGACAATGCAGGAACGCTCTGGGTGGGAACGAGCGGATATGGGCTTGACGCCCTCACGCGTAACGGCGCTTCAATCACAAAAGTGAAAACGCTGGAGGTGAAGGACGGGCTTTCGAGCGATGTCATTCTTTCTCTGGCAGCGGCGCCGAATGGAGATATGTGGGTCGGGACCCCCGACGGGCTGAATCGCATTCGCAAAGGTGTCGTCACTTCGTTTACGAGCGCCGATGGCCTGCCCGATGACTTCGTAAGGTCTTTGCTGGTGGATGCGGATGGCTCGCTTTGGATCGGCACTCGACGAGGCCTTGCACACTGGATCTCAGGCAGGAAGGACATTGAGACCTACACCCAGGCAACCGGTCTGGGCAGCGACCTGGTTGGGGCTATGGCGCGCGATATGCACGGCAATCTTTGGGTGGCGACGCTTGCGGGGCTCTCGCGTCTGCAGGGTGCTCCTCATCCGAATATCTCCAATTTCACTTCGGCTGACGGTCTTTCAAGCAACGTGATCACGGCATTGCTGCCGCGCAGCGATGGGACTTTGCTGATCGGTACACAGGGCCACGGGTGGAACATCTGGGACGGCAAGCGGTTTTCGCCGGTTGCAAGTTCCGGCCTGAATCACACAACCATTCATGCCATTCTCGATGATGAACGTGGCCACTTATGGTTTGCGACCGCAAACGGCATCGCGCGCTGCGACTGCGACATGGCAGGCGGCTGTTCGCATTGGATGGAGTTTGGTCCTGCGGACGGCTTGCGGGGTCGCGAAATGGCTACGAACAGCCACCCCTCCGCGTGGCGGTCGCGCGATGGCTGGCTCTGGTTTGCGACGCCGAAAGGATTGGTCGCCGCCGATCCTGCCCATTTCCCTGTAAATACATTACCGCCGCCGGTGGCGCTGGTGCGTTTTGCCGCTGACGACGTGGACCAGCCCTTGCATGGAGCGGCCCCTTTAAAGGTTCATGCAGGACATAACCACTTTCAGTTTGATTACGCGGGACTCAGTTTTACCGCTCCGCAAAAGGTGCGCTACCGGTTCATGCTGGAGGGATTCGATCATCAGTGGACGGAAGCCGGCGCCCGGCGCTCTGCCTACTACACGAATATTCCGCCCGGCAGTTACACCTTCCGCGTTCAGGCTTCGAACAACGACGGCGTGTGGAATACGGCCGGCGCCGCATTCGCATTTGTCCTGCAGCCGCATTTCTACCAGACCATCTGGTTCTACATTCTGATGGCCGCGCTGGCTGCGGCGTTTGTCGTACTGCTGTTGCGTCTCCGGTTGCTGCGCGCCGAGCGGGAATTCCGCGCGGTCCTGGCTGAACGCAACCGGATCGCACGCGAAGTTCACGACACGCTGGCGCAGGGCTATGTGGGAGTATCGGTTCAGCTCGAGGTGCTGTCAGAGCTGCTGCGCACAAACAATACTGAAAACGCGATCAGGCAACTCGACGGGACTCGCCAGCACGTGCGAGAAGGACTTGCCGAAGCGCGCCAGTCCATCTGGGCGCTGCGTTCGCAGGACGGTGGCGAGAATACGCTGCCGGTAAAGCTGCGGCGTGCGACCGAGCTGGCCAACGGTCACGGTGTGGAGGCGACGTTCGGCCTCTACGGCGCCTACCGGCCGATGCCGCCTGGGATGGAGCGGGAATTCCTGCGCGTGGGCCAGGAAGCCATCCATAATGTGAAGAAGCATGCCGGCGCTACTCATCTGTCGGTTCAGCTCGAATACGGACCGGCGGAGATTGCACTTGTCGTGCGCGACGATGGGCGGGGATTTGAGATGAGCGATGATTTCCAGGCTCCGGCGGGTCACTTCGGGATGACGGGAATGCGGGAACGTGCGGATGCCATCGGGGGCACACTCGAAGTGACAAGTGAGCCGGGGATGGGCACAACCGTGCGTCTGCAAGTGATGACGCCGAAAGAGGCGCGGGCCAAAAATGTGAGAGAAGAATCGGGGGAGTAATGGCGGCACAGGAAGCAATACGCGTTCTCGTGGTGGAAGACCATCACGTGGTGCGGCAGGGCCTGGTGGCCCTTCTGAATGTGGTGAGTGGAATCGAAGTGGTGGGCGAGGCGGCCGACGGTGTCGAGGCCATCGCGCAATTCAGAAAATTCCAGCCCAATGTCACGCTGATCGATCTGCGCATGCCGCGACTGTCTGGTGTGGAGGTCATCCAGCGCATTCGCATGGAAACGCCGCAGGCGCGATTTATCGTACTCACGACCTACGATGGCGATGAAGACATCTTCCGTGCGCTGCAGGCGGGAGCACGAGCTTACCTGCTGAAGGGAATGACCACCGACGACCTGGTCTCAACCATTCGCGCGGTTCATGCGGGCCGATCGCACATTCCACCGGCGATTGCGCAGAGGCTGGCCGAACGCGTTGGTACGGAAGAGCTGACGCCTCGCGAGTTCGACGTGCTGGAGCAGATTGTGCGCGGCAAAAGCAACAAGGAGATCGCCACGGAGCTCGACATTTCAGAAGCCACCGTGAAAACCCACATCAACAGCCTGCTGGGCAAGCTGGGGGTTACCGACCGGACGCAAGCCGCAACGGCTGCAATCCAGCGCGGCATTGTTCCGCTCGAGTCTCTGCGAAAGCCAAAGCCATGAACAAAGTGATCATGAAACACACTCTTCTTGTTGTTTTTCTTTTCGCATCCGTTTCCCACCTCGTGCATGCCCAGAAAGCCGCATGGCGTCAGGCGACCGATACGGAATTGGCAACGCTGCTTCCGGCGCGGGCTCCCGTGATCAAGGAACACATTGAAACCGAGATGCGCACGGCCAGCGGCATCGTCGACGGCCACGGGCGCTTTATTGCAGGCGTGGTACTGATCACAGCCGGCTACAGCGCCGAGGGCAAGTACTCGCACTTTCTCGTCGTGCAGGCCCCCATCCGCGTGGGCGGGGTCGACCTGGCGCCGGGCGAATATGTCTTTGGCTACACACACCAGGGAGAAATATTGAAGGTACACTTCAATGAAGCGGCTACGGGCGCGCTGGTGGGAACGACCGACGCACACCTCATGCCGGCGATCAAGGGAGTAACGGAGATTCACATCTGGCCTCCGGCGACCAAGGCCGTCATCCAGATCGGGCGCTTCGGTATTTCGTATGAGTTAAGCGAAAAATAACACTCGATGTCACGGACCCTGCTTTGCGAGATGATTGGAGGGGAACATGGCGTGGTATTTACTGGCCTGGCAAAGGGCAACCGAATTCAGCGGCAGATCGCGGCGCAAAGAATACTGGTACTTTCAACTTTTCAACGCCATTGTCATGATCTTTATCGGGATGTTTGCCGTAGCCTTTTCTGACGACGGCAAACCGGCCATGATTCCATTCGGCCTGATGTTCACCTACGGATTTGTGGTCTTTGTTCCTTCCCTCGCAGTCACCATCCGGCGACTCCATGACATTGGAAAAAGCGGCTGGTGGTACTGCATTGCCTTTGTTCCATTTATCGGCGGTCTCATTCTGTTTGTGTTTACGCTGCTCGACAGCGACCCCGAAAGAAATGAGTACGGCCCGAATCCGAAGGTTCCCGGCCATGCCAATGTTGTAATCTAGTCCGCTTTGGAACAGGACGAAGGCGCAAGCTGGTGACCAGGTTCGACAACAAAGGCCCGCGTTATGCGGGCCTTTGTTATCTGCGGAAACGTGAGCGATTATTTGTGCGCGGTAAGTACCGGCTTTTGCGCTGCGGGCACTGGCGGGTTCACCTGCGCATTCAGAAAATCAGTAAGGTCATTCACATCGTGATCGGTTCCGACCATGGGTGGCATGAATTTTCGATAGGGCGAATCCGCCTTGTTTTCATGGAGCATCGCGATGAAGTTGTGGATGTTGGCGCGGTCGCGGCCCTCGAGCAGATGAGCCAGCGGCCGGTAGCCCTGGAGCGTGTGGCACGATCCACACTCACCGCGGAAAATGGCCTCGCCATGCGAATAACTTGATGTTGAGCCATTCCAGATCCAATTCGATTCGGCCAGGTAACCTTGCGCATTGATTCTGTTCACATAGGGTACGCGCACGCCGTTGGAGTACATCCATCGGCCGATGACGTAGGGTTTGCGGAGCATTTCGCGTGAGTACTCTCCCGCGCCCGTTGCCATGAGCGCCAGCAGGAGGACGGCGATGGCGTGCGCCAGATTGAATTCCTTAGGATTGCGGTAGGCGAGGAAATACGCAACCCAGATGATGGTCGCGGAAGTGACGATGATGATCAGCGCCATGCGCGTGACGGTGGAGAAGGTGCCGGAGTTGATGGTGTCGATGCCCAATGTGAGCAGTGCGCGCTGCGAAGCGGGAACCATCGCGTAGTACCAGATCATGAGGAACGGCATGGCGACGAACGAGGGCATCAGCCACTTCACGCTCCATTGCACTTTACTCGTCTTCAGTGCGGGATGCTTGTCGCCGTCGATGCGGCTGGCAGTGATCAACGCCCAGATGCCGGCCAGCGACGCGCATACGCAGGTACGCAGCAGCAGGCTCGGCCAGTAGGTCGGATTGAAGAAGGCATTCCAGAATTTGCTGGCCTCGTGTCCCGTCCCGGCGACCCCTATCCAGGTATCGCCCGGCGTCAGCATGAACGAGAGGATGCCATTGATGATGATGAGTGTGGCGGCGGAGGCACCGGCGTAAACCCAGCCCACTTTCAGGTGGAGTTTCTCAGGAATGCGGTTCCAGGTGTAGTAGTAAACCGCAATCGTGGTCAGCTCGACCATGAAGAAGACCCACTCCATCGCCCATCCGAAAACGAAGTTGTGGATGAGCGTGCTGGTGGCTTCGGGATGCGTCAGTCCTATTGCAAACCAGATGCCTACGCCTGAAACGGTGCCGAACACTGCGGTCAGGACCAGGAAGAACTTTGAATGGCTTGCAAGTTGCTTGAGCCAGTCGGCGCGCAATACGGGATCCGTCATGCGCAGCGCTTTGCGCTCGGCCATTGGCAGATAGAATCCGCCACCTACGGCAAACTGCGAAATCATGACGTGGAAGATAGCGATCAGTCCGATCACCCAACCTGACCCTAAATGCGGAATGTCCCAAAACGGATAGTTCATTGTGGCTCCAGTGTGGACGGTGAACAGTGCGCAGTGAACAGTGGACAGTGATCCTGTTTACGCCCTGAGCTTTCCCAAAATCGTGAAGATCATTCTGCCGATCTCGTGCGCGAGACCCTCAGCTTGATCAATGAGCTTGACATCTCCTAACCCGAGTCTCCGGGTAATCTCCAACTGTGTTTGCAACTCACAATTTGACCCTCGTGCAATCCCGAGAAATTGTTTGAACTCCCGTGTGTTCAGCCTGCCTTGTCCTTCAGCGATGTTGCTGGGAATGGAGACCGCACAGCGTCTCAGCTGGCTCGTGAGCCCATACACTTCTTCGCGCGGGAAACTCGCGGTGAGTTTGTAAATTAGGACAGTCAGTTCCATCGACCTCTGCCAAACCTGCAGGTCACGGTAGGAGCGCACTCTCGGGGTCGATATCATTTCGATTTGCCCTTCACTGTCCACTGTTCACTGTTCACTGCTTTACCGAATCGTCCAATAGCCGATTGCTGTTGTGGCCAGTAGGGCGAAGACTGCGATCAGGCCGAAGTAGTGCGCGGCGCGGCCGCGCTTTCCGGAGTCGCCGCTGGTGTCGTAAAAGGGAATCATTACCCAGAGCGCGATGCCCAGGGTGAACAGCAGAATGCCTGCGATCTCTCCGGGCTCGCCCTGCAGCCACTTGACCATGCCGAGCAGTTTGAGCATCTCGAAGGGGCTCATGAAATACCATTCCGGATGAATGCCCATGGGCGCAGGCGCGAGCGAATCAAACTGCTTGCCGAGCTGCCATGGGAAAACCGATGCAAGCAATGCAAGGACGTTCAGCGAGATGAGCCACATGGCGAGATCCTTGCGCAGGAAGTTCGGCATGAACGGCATGGTCTTGCGTTCACTGACTGGCTTGGCGTCTTCGCTTGGCGGCGCTGCGTTGCCGTGTTTCTGCACCAGCCAAAGATGAAATGCGAGCAACGGCAGGAAGATGGCTGGAAGCACCACGACGTGTAGAGCGAAGAAGCGCTGCACAGTGAACTCACTGACATCCGGGCCGCCGCGAAGCATGCTCGCGATCGCCGGGCCGATCACCGGAATTGCCGCGGGAATCTGCAAACCTACCTTTGTAGCGAAGTAACTCAGCCCATCCATGGGTAAGAGATAGCCGGAGAAACCGAACACGGATGCGACCCCGAGCAGGCCCATACCGCTGAGCCAGCCGAACTCGCGCGGCTTGCGATAGGCCTTCATGAAGTAGACCGAGAACATGTGCACGAGGATGGAGAACATCATGAGGTTGGCCGACCATGCGTGGGCCGAACGAATGAGCCATCCGAAGTGCATCACATAGGTGATCTGCCTGACCGATTCGAACGACTCGGCGCCGGGGCGGTAATACACCAGCAGCAGGACGCCGGTGAAGCATTGCACCAGAAAAAGGAAGAGGGAGATTCCGCCCCAGTAATACCAGAACGATTGAGCGTGGACGGGAACAGTCTTTTTCCGCGCGAACGCGGCGAGATCTGAAAGGCCGAGGCGCTCGTCAACCCAGTCATAGATAAATGCGGTCTTTGTGGTCATGCCTTCTGTCCTTTTGTTTTATGCGCGCGACACTTCAACGGAGTTCGCAGCGACAACAACATTGAATTTTCTGAGAGGCTTGGGCGGGGGGCCACTCACATTGGCGCCACTGTAAGCGTTGTAGACGCCGCCATGGCAGGCACAATGAACGCGATCGGCCTGCGGCTCGTACTGCACCGTGCATCCCAGGTGCGTGCACACTGCGGTGAGAGAGGTCCAGGCGCCATCAGCATGGTGAATCAACATGGCCGGCGCGGTGCCGAACTTGAACATCAGCACCGACCCCGCGGGCAACTTCTGCGCATCCTTGAGAGAGACTTCCTTGACCGCTGTGGCGTTTGAGGCCATTTCTTCAGGGGATGCGAGGTAGCGATAGATGGGATAAGCCAGCGCCGCTGTGTAGCAAAGCCCCGCAGCTCCGGCAGCGATCAAAAACCCACGACGCGTCGCTTTTTCGGCTTCTTCTCCCGGCTTTACTGTCGGTTCTTCGAGAACAATATGAGAGCTCATAGCACCGCTCCTTCCATGGTTTTTTGTGCGCGCGCCACCACCGAGATCAGCCAGCCGACCACGCCGAGCCCGCCCACAAACAAGACGAGGAATAAGGCGACCACACCCCAGTTGGTCACTACCGTCCGGTTCCACACGTCAAAGCCCTTCGCCAAGAGCGAAAGATCGCGCACCGCATCGCGGAAGATCACCAGGGTGAGTTCAATCAGGAGCGCGAGCGTGGCGGCAACCCAGCCGAGCCAGTTCGCCGAGATTTTGGCGAAGCCGGCGAACGCGGCTGCGAGCACCGCAACCACGACGAGCGCCATCCAGCCATATCCCGCGAAGGTTGCGAAGTGATAGAGGGGGTGAGTTGCCAGGCCCTCCTTGACAGCATCGGGCTGAACACGGAACGCCCAGATACCGGCAACCAGGTAAATTAGCCCGAACGCGGCGGCCAGCTTTCCCCCGAGGCCGGCGACAAAGCGCTTTTCATCCGCCGTGAAAGTGCTGCGACCCGCGAGATAGACGAGCCACAATCCTCCGATGAACAAACCGCCCGCCATCATCAGAAGCCAGCGGGGTGTCAAGGTGGGATCGCCTGGGGGCAGATAGGCACCCATTGCTGAGGCGGAGTACATATCGCGCCAGACTTCCGGCCGCAGCATCAGCGTCATATTGGTCGAGAGCATGCGCGCGATGTAGCCGGCGAGCAGCCATGCTGAGAGCCCTAGCCACCAAGCCGATTTCCCCGCCTCGAGTCGCGCCGTGAATTGATACAGGAGCCAGTACGTGAGGGTGAGCACGGCAATGATCGAGATCCAGTACACGCCGATCAACACGCTGGACGTATAGAGTGCGCGCCCGTAGAGAACCTGCGCAAACAAGAGCGGCGGGACGCCGAGATTGATGACGTAGGTCATCACCACGGTCATCCGCTTCGCCAAAGCGCGTGCGGTGACTGAGGCATGCGGGGAATTGCGGAAGAGGCTGAGCACGACGGCAATCAGCAGCCCGCCCAGCAACATCTCGACGGCGACAAAGTGCAGGCCCAGCGTCACGATATGGAGCAGCTTGATCAGCCAGATCGGCGCCGGCAAAGGAATGGGATCTACCGCAGGAAAGGATTGCATGAGGTTGTTCAAGAGCCCCTTTCAAGGTTCAAGCACCTTATCGGCGAGGAGAAAATCCAAACGCGATCGCGATTCAAGCTGACGTTTTCAGCGAAAATGGACTGCATTTTGGACTATTTTTCTCCAATTGATTTGAAGAGACAGGATTAGCCGAGTAGCCACCCAAGGTCTGTGACGGCGGATACATTCGGAGGTGATTCGCTCGGCTAGTCTGCCTTCATCTTGATCCGAAACTGGACCTTCAAGGTCCGAATTGGATTTCCAGGGACGAAGGCGCATGGAACCGATTCCTCAGAACGATCCAACTGTTGAGAAATGCAACTCATCGATGCAACTGACGCGCGCTGCCGACTACGCGGTGCGCGTAATGATTCATCTGGCGACGTTGGCGCCGGAGGGCCGGGCATTCCTTCCCGATCTGGCCAAAGCGACTGGGGCTCCTGAAAGTTTTCTTTCCAAAGTGATGCAGGCCCTCGCGCGCAAAGAGTTGATTTGTTCGCGGCGCGGGAAGCGAGGCGGTTTTGCCATTTTGCCGCGCGGACGCGAAGCCACCATGCGGGAAGTCATCGAAGCTGTCGACGGCCCGATCTGCTTGAACGTGTGCCTCAAGGGCGGGAAGGACTGCGAGCGTAAATCCTGGTGTCCAGCACACCCGGTATGGGCCCGAGCACAGCGCGCCATGATTGATGTCCTGATGAGTGTCACGGTCTCCGCATTGGCGGCCAGGACATCAATCGGCGATCCATCTCATGGGGTATCATCGATCATCCAACCGAGCTGACCGGTCGCTCAGCGGGCCTCAGTTCCAAGCATTTCCGCAAGCCTGCTGGAACCTGGCCCGATTTGATCCGTTTTCAGCATCAAAATGTTTGAGGTGACTTGAGATGCGTGGAAGAATCGTTGTGGCACTCACGGGGTTTGCGCTGCTAGCTGGGGCAACCGGTTGCAAAAAGGAGATCGACACGACGGAGTTCAAATCGGCGATCAACAACTCTTTCGCTGGCCGCCACGAATGTGTCTGGCCCGAACCGATCAAACTGCCTGCCGAGGCGGACACCTCGAAAGACGACAAGACGCGCGTCTACGACGCGCTGACCGATGCCGGCCTGCTGGTGCGCGGAACCGCTGAGAAAACGCGCTTTCTGGTCGGCTCAAAACAAATCAGTCAATACGACCTCTCGGACAAGGGTCACAGCGCGTGGACTCCCGACCCCAATCAGCCAGGCTACGGGAACTTCTGCTTCGGTCACTTCAATGTCACATCGATCCAGAGCGCCGTCCCCAACGACCCGTCCAACCCGACGCAATACACCGTCACTTACCGCTACGAGGTCGAAGGCATTCCCTCCTGGGCGAGCACACCGGAAACCATGAGGACATTCCCAAAGATTGCTGCTGCCTCCTCGATCCAGACAGCTACAGCCACCCTGGTAAAGGGCAGTAACGGGGGCTGGGCAGTGGTTCCGCCAACCCAACCGGCGCAGTAAAGAACGGTTTCTGCTTCTCCTCCTTTCGGTTGAGAGACTGCTGCGCGCACAGCCCCGTATACTTTCCCCATGTTTTCGGTAAATCGCGCGTTCAGTCTCCTGGCCATTGTCGCGGCGGGTCTTTCAGCATCGGTGTACGCACAATCCTCAATCCCGCCAGCCTCGCCGGGAGCACAGCAGAAAGCAGGCGATGCTGCGCAAGAGGACGCCAGTTCGCCGCACCAGATCCAGCTTGACGACCAGCACCGCGTTATCACCGCCGGAGGCTTTGTTAAAGCGGGCCCGGTTGTGTTTGAGGACATTTCAGAGAAGGCCGGCCTGACGAAGTGGACCCACAAGATGGGCACTCCAGCGAAGGATTACATTATCGAAACGAAGGGCTCGGGCGTATGCCTGCTGGACTACGACAATGATGGCTGGCTCGACATCTATATCGTGAACGGATCGACCGTGGATGCGCTCAGCGGCAAGGAAGCGCCGCCGCATGCCGCTCTCTTTCACAACAACCACGATGGCACTTTCACCGACGTGAGCGCAAAGGCGGGAGTCACCAATGGCCGGTGGGGGTTTGGTTGCGCAGTAGCGGACTACGACAACGACGGCTGGCCTGATCTCTACGTCTCCAACTTTGGGAAGAATCGGCTGTACCACAACAACCATGACGGCACGTTCACTGACGTCGCGGAGAAGGCCGGCGTTACTCTCGGCAACTGGTCTACAGGCGTCACGTGGGGCGACTACGACGGCGACGGGAAACTGGATCTCTTTGTTGCCGGGTACCTGCATTGGGATTGGAACAATCCTCCGGCGAAGGGCGGCGAAGGCGGGTCGAGCAATTCTTTTTGTACATTTCGTGGGGAGGCGACAGCCTGCGGCCCGCGTGGTCTGAAGGGCGAGCCGGATCACCTCTTTCACAACAATGGCGACGGGACTTTTACCGACGTAAGCGACAAGGCCGGTGTGGCGGACAAGCCGGGCTACTACGGCTTGGGTGCGGTGTTTGTTGACATTAACAACGACGGGAAACCCGACCTTCTCGTGGGGAACGATTCCACGCCGAACTACCTCTATATCAATAAAGGTGACGGGACCTTTGAAGACGTGAGCTATGCCTCAGGCTATGCGCTGAACGAGGCGGGGCGCGAGACTGCTTCGATGGGCATTGCTGTCGGCGACTTTGAGAACAACGGCATGCTGGACGTCTTCAACACCACGTTTTCTGACGACTACAAGCCGCTCTATCGTAACGAAGGGGACGCCAACTTTACCGACATCAGTTACCACATCGGGCTCGGTGAGGGTACGGTTCCTTTCCTGAGCTGGGGCGATGCATTTATGGACTATGACAACGACGGCTGGAAGGACCTGTTGATGTCGGACGGGCACGTTTATCCCCAGGCCGACAAATACAACTGGGGCACGAGCTGGAAGCAGCGGCCGATGCTGTTCCACAATGTAAATGGCAAGAGCTTTGAGAACGTTCCCGCCGTCGAGGGAACAGGACTTGCTGACGTGATTGCGGGCCGGGGCATGGCGGTGGGCGACTTGTTCAATGATGGCAAACTCGACGCCGTGATCAACGTGATGGATGGGCACCCGGTGCTGCTGCGCAACGTGAGCGCCGATCACAATCACTGGATTGAGTTGAAACTCACTGGCGGCCCGAAGAGCCCGCGGGATGCTGTCGGTACCACCGTATATCTCACGGCGAATGGAATGAAGCAACGCGAGGACGTGATCAGCGGCGGAAGCTATCTGTCTTCGAACGACATGCGCCCGCATTTTGGACTTGGGCAGGCTACCAAGATCGACGACATCGAGATTCATTGGCCTGATGGGAAGGTTGAGCATGTTACTGTTCCCGGCGTCGACCGCATTGTTGCTATTACTGAGGGCAGCGGAAAATAGAGTCCAAGAGGAAGCGGCGACTCGCAGGGTGCGGGAGTAATCCTTCGCGAAACTGCTTACTGAGTAGGAATTTCCGGGGTTGGCGGTGATACAGGCGGAACGGGCGGCAGCCGTTTCGAGTCGGCTTTCTTATTCCGCCTGTAGATCGCTGAGATGTCTATCAAGCCGCCCTACGCCCATAAACCAATGGAAGCAAAGGTACCGCACCCCATGAAGGATGGTCCATCCGTGTATCTGTGTCACGAGTTCGACCGACCTATCTACTCCGAACGGATTTTGTTCGGTATGGCAGGCGATATAGGTGGAAGGATGACTTCTGAGACCTTCACTGACGCCGTCAAAAACGAACACTGACGCACCTTTATTCTTTCCTTCGATGATGTTCCACGCTTGGGAGATACCGAGGTGGGAAATCCAGCCGGGCAGAGGAGAAGGGATTTTCGGACGGAAGGTATTAAACCACCATTGTCGGGGCGCAGCGGGTCCGGTGTAGCTCAAGCCCCACTTTGAAGCGAATCGACGCATCGTGCGAGCGCGAAAGAAGTGCATGATGCGCACCGCGCCAAGAATGGCTACTACTACCAAAACGATCTTGAGCAGAGTCACCCCACCATTTTAGTCGGGCGGATTGTGGACAACTCTTCCCTTCGACTGAGTTTCGCCGCGAATGCCTCTCCGCCTCCCAAAAACGAGTAGGGGAAGAACTCGCGGTATCTGCCCTTCAACATCCCCGGTCCCCAAATGCGAGGGACCGGGGGCACCCACAATGTGTCAGCGGGGACACAGTCGTGCCTCCTGAGACACGCACTGCCAGCCTCCATCGCTCCTTAAATCATTTGTTTTCTGCATCGTGCGTTTGGCACGCGTCCTGCAATCTCTCAGGGCGTTGGCAAATGAGATTGGCGGGGGGGACGCGATGAACGGAATGAGCGCATGGGCGGTGATGGCGAGCATGGCGGCGGTTCTGGGAGTGCAGGCGATTGGACAGCAGGCGGCCGAAGTTCAGACGGCTAGGGTTCAGCCGACGCCAGTGAAGCGCGTCATCGTGGTCAGCCTGGAGGACAGGAAGCTGGCGCTGGTGGAAGACGGTCAGGTGAAGAAGGTTTACACCGTGGCAATTGGCAAACCTTCGACGCCGAGCCCGGTAGGCACATTCACCATCGCGCGTCGCGTCAAGGATCCGACCTATTCGCACAATGGCAAGACTGTTCTGCCGGGGCCGGGAAATCCGGTGGGGACGCGGTGGATGGGTTTGAGCATCAAGGGCTACGGAATTCACGGGACGAATGAACCGAAATCGATCGGCAAGGCTGCTTCGCATGGGTGCATCCGGATGGCGAAGAAGGACCTGGAAGAGATGTACGCGATGGTCAGCGTGGGCGACACGGTGGAACTGGTTGGGCAGCGCAATGACGAGACTGCGCAGTTGTTTGAACAGAGGCCGGTGGTTGCCGGTGCGCAGGAGTCGGTGGTGACGGCGAGGGTTACGCCAGCGCCGACAACAACGACAACGACCGAAGCAGCCACGGAGGGCGTGGCAGTCACAGCGAATCAGTAAGGAAGGTCGACGATGAGTCTGCTGGCGGAGGCCATGAGCGGGTTGGGAGCAGCGTTGCTGCCGGTGGCAGCCGCGCTGCTGTTTGAGGAGCTGACGTTTGGGGGGCTGGTCCGGCTGTTGCTTGCTCCATGGCCGGGAGCCGGGAAAGACGGGGCGCCCAGAGGCGGATTGTCGCCACGGTGCGGACGGAAAGAGCACAAGCACCCCACAAACCAAAGAGCGGTTTGTGGGGACCCCGGGAGATTACAACCGGGAGAATCAAGAGGCGGGAAATGATTGCATTGAAGATGTTGCTGACGGTTGCGGGAGTGCTGTTGATGGTTGCCGCTGTGGCGATACCGCTGTATGGACTCTGGCTGCGGATCCGGTTCGCGCAGAAGAAGAAGGCCGGCGATGGCGAGTTGTTTCTTGAATCAGGCGTTGTTGAACCGGAACCCGAGCCGATTGCTTGGCGGTTGCCGGTTGCGCTGGCGCTGGCGGGATGCCTGCCGCTGCTGATTGCAAACAGCATGGTGGTAGTGCCGAGCGGAATGGGTGGCGTGCGCATCAGCCAGATCGGCGGGACGGAGCCGGGCACGCTGTATCCGGGATTGCACTTTGTTACGCCGCTGGTGGAGAGCGTGCAGATGTTTGACTTGCGCGATCACCTCTTCACGGCGGGAATTGTGGACGCGGGAAAGCCTGGCATCAAGAACGAAATGACTGTGCAGTCGCGGGAAGGGCTGATTATCGGTCTGGCGGTAACGGTGCGGTACCGGCTCGATCCGAACAAGCTGTCGAGCGTACAGGCTCATCTGGAGCAGCCGGCGGACCAACAACTGGTGCCCCCGGTGGTGGCGAGTGCGTGGCGGCAACTTGCGCCCTCGTACACGGTGCGCGAAATTTTCTCGACGAAGCGCGAAGAAGTGCGGAATGCGGCGGCGGGGATCATCACGAAGAAACTGGCAGCGGACGGCATCGTGGTGGAAGAAGTGATGCTTGCGGACATCCAGTTGCCGGAGCAGTACGCGAAGGGGCTGGAAGGATTGCTGCTGAAAGAGCAACAGGATGACCAGATGGCGGTGGATACCGATATTCAGCAGAAGCAGGTGCGAATCGCCGAACTGGAAGCCGAGGCCGAGGCAAAGCAGAAGGAAAAGCAGGCCGAGGGCGACGCTCAGTCGAAGGTAATCGAGGCCAAAGGGGAGGCGGATGCAATGCAATACACGCTGCCGCTGAAGCAGAAGCAGATTGAGCAAAGCAAACTGGAGGCGGAGGCGCGCAAGGAAGCGACGATCCAGAATGCGGAAGCCGATGCGGAAGCCAAGGTGATTGACAGCAAGGCGGAACTGCAGCGCCGGAACCTGCTTGCGGATGCGGAAGCGAGCCGCATCAAGCTGATTGCCGCGGCCAATGCGGAGCGGATGACGAGTGAAGCAGCGCTGCTGAACAAGTCTCCACTGCTGATCAACAAGATCGTGGCCGAGCGGCTGTCGGACAAGATCCAGGTCGTGATGGTGCCGTCGGATGGGAAGTTCTTCTTCGCGAACGACGTGTTCAAAAACATGGCGAATGCTCCAATGGTGAAGCAGGAGATGGATTCGGAGTCGGAGCCTGACACGAAGGGTGCCGGACACTAAAAACACAAGGGGGGCGTGGCTGGCGGCCCTTCCATCAGGGGCCGCCGGCCGCACGCACGAGGGAGGCTCGGATGTACTCAGAGAGAACGTCTTTAGTCCTGACGGTGATGTGGACTTCGATTGCGCTGTGCTGCCATGGGCAGACGCCGGCCGGGTGGCACACCTACCGCAATCCGGATTACGGCTTCACCATTGCCTATCCTGGCAGTTTTACCCTGACTCACACGTCCTCCCTCATCGCTGACACAGACAAGGAGACGGACGATGACCTCGACCACCCAGGTTACGGATGCCAATTATCGAGTCTTGCCTGCGTCGAATACAACCGATCCACGTTCAAACGCGGAGGAATTTTCGAAATCGGCGTCACGGTGAATCTGCACGAGAGTTCAACAGAGGCGGAATGTTACCAGCTTGATGAGGGCGACCACTAGCCAACATGACGAAAACCGTCCGCATCAATGGAATCGCATTTCGCTCTGGAGATACATCTGAAGGTTGGATGGGCCATAGCGTCGGCATGACCAGTACCGGGTATTTCGCCGTAAGATCTGTTTCGAAATCGAGACTGCGGAAGGAATGTACGATTTCGCGCCGGAAGAAGACGATTACCATGCCCCTGACGCACATGCCTTGCACCGAATACATCGCGATCAGCAAAGCATCGTGCACTCATTCGCGTTTACAGGTTCGCGCTCGAGGGGGCACTGACCGGAGATCCGCTGAAGGTTCGCTGTGCGCCAAAGCAACTTACGCCAGCGATAACGGAACGCAAACGATATAATCCGCGCAAAGAACAAAAAGAGAAACGATGAGGGCGATGAGGCTGATCCGGGCAGTGGCACTGGGGGTGTGGGGACTGGCCGGCTGCGCGGCATGCAGGGCACAGGCGGTGCAGACGCCAAGCCAATGGTCCCAGCCAGCGGCGGAACTGGCTGCACAGATCGCTGACATCCTTGGTCCGGGACAGGCGCAGCTGACGATTCGTAATCTGTCTACGATACAGGCGCATGAAGTTCCATCGATTCGAAAGCTGATTGAACAGGATTTGAAAGCGCGGGGTGTGCTTGCCTCGGGTGCTGAGAGCGCGAATTCAATTCGCATAACACTCAGCGAGGATGCTCGCGAGCGGTTATGGGTAGGCGAAGTCATGGAGGGAAGTGAGACACACGTCGCGATGGTGCATGTGGATGCCTCGACGACTCCTTTATCGTCTACGGACGCACGCATGGTGCTGCGTACTGAAAAGATCATCGGGCTCGTCACTCGAATCGGCGGAATTCTGCGCAATGACCCGATCCTGGCAGCCGCTGAAATCAATGGGCACTTCGTTGTGATCTATCCGGATCGGATATCGATCTTCTCTTCGACCGGCGGCGCCTGGACAGAAGCGAACACAATCATGATCGAAAAGAAGCTCTCACGCGATCCTCGCGCGGTGTTGGTAGCGACTGCGGATGGCGGGGGGTTCACAGCGTATCTACCGGGTGCGCAATGCATCGGAAGCTATTCGCTTCCACTGGCTGGCTCAACTATAGAGAGTGGCTGGTCTGTTCGATGTCGCGCGAGCGACGATCCCTGGCCGGTGTATCAGAGCGGGGATGCGAGCAGCGCGCCGCCATTGAAGGCGTTTTACAACTCTGCGCGCGATTACTTTACGGGCGTGGTTACGCCAGGGATCGGCGTGGATCTGCCACCGTTTTACACGGCGGGAATGATTCCACGCGCGGCGGGCGGAGCGGGGCTGGTGATATCCGGAATCGACGGCAATGTGCAAATCATTGAGAACGGCGTCCTTCGCGCGGTAGCGGGAACCCGGGATTGGGGCAGCGATTTCGCGGTGCTGCGCACGGGTTGTGGAATGGGCACGCAGGTAATTGCGGCGAGTTCCGGCGAGGCCGAGAACGACAGCCTTCGAGCATTTGAGATTCCCGCTCTTGAAGCTTTACCCGTGAGCGGCCCACTGGCAATGGGTGGAACGGTGACGGCGCTGTGGACGGCGCAGGATGGGAAGAGCGCGATTGCGGTGATACGCAATCCGGCAGGCGAATATGGGGTGAATCGTGTTACGGCGCTTTGCAATTAGTTTTCTTCTAATCTCGGTTGAGATCTGCGCATGGGGGAGGACACGTCCGCATTATGGCAGCACGCTGCGGGTAGAGATTGCGGGCGACCCCTGGCAGCAGCCGGGTGGAATCGCACGAAGGCTCGTATTCGACGGGCTGACGCAAGCGGATCCAGACGGCGCATTGCGACCGGCACTGGCATTGACATGGGAATCTGACAGTAACAATCATCGCTGGCAATTTCGACTTCGCTCCGGGGTGCATTTTCACGACGGTTCCGCGTTGACGCCGGCGTCGGTGGTGGCATCGTTAATGACTTCCTGCTCTTCCGACTGCCCATGGGGCGCTGTAAGAGCAGTCGGACCGCTCGTGGTATTCACAAGCGACTCGCCGATGCCGAATTTGCCTGCGCTGCTGGCAGGGGGGGCGTTCCTGATTGGATCTTCGACGGGAAATGGCAATCCGGCCACCGGGCAAGGCACAGGAGCATTCCAGGTGACGGGATCCAATAATGGTGTATTGACATTGGCTGCTAATGAAAGTTGCTGGCAAGGACGTCCGTTTGTGGATGCGATGGAGATTCGGGGGCACCGTCCTGTGCGGGAGCAGTGGCTGGACCTGGGAGTGGGGCGCGCCGATGTGGTGGAAGTTCCGGCTGAGCAGTTGAGGCAGGCGCAACAGCAGCAGCTTAGCGTGCTGACTTCTGCGCCTCTCATCCTGGTCGCCCTTCAGGTTTCCACATCCGGCACGCTGTCAAATCTAAAATTGCGCGAAGCCGTTGCGGCGGCGGTCGATCGCAGTTCGCTCTACAACGTTATCTTTCAGAAGCAGGGTGAGATAACGGCAACGGTCCTGCCGCAGCGGCTGACGGGTTATTCTTTCGTGTTTCCCGCGGCCAGAGATGTGAATAAGGCCGAGGAACTGCGCGGAGGGCTGACGAGCGGTCAACTAACACTGGCAACCGAGGGTGATGGAGCCATGCAATTGGCGGCACAGCGCATTGCATTGAATCTCCGCGAGGCGGGATTCAATGTGCAGATGGCGCCGGCGGGCGCAAATTATGCGGATTTAATTTTGCGCAAGCTCTCACTTAGCGGCACAGATCCCGCCGCGGCGCTTGAACAGGTCATGCGCAGTGCCGGCGATCCGATTACGGTAGCGGATGCCGCGCCCATGGATCTCTTCAAAGTTGAGCAGTCGTACCTGGGCGAGAAAAAGCTCATTCCGCTTCTTGATTTGCCGCTGGGGTATGCAAAGGGGCCGCGCGTGCGCGATCTGCATCTGCGCGCGGATGGCACACCCGATCTGGCGGATGCTTCGCTGGAGGATGGACGGTGAGCCTACGGCAGAAGCTGCTGTTGCTGTTCTCGCTGACGGTGGCTGCGGCGGTTGCGGCAGTGGCGTGGACGGTGCTGGTGCGCATCCGGCAGGTTTTTGAGAAGCGCGACCAGGAGGAAACCGCGCTTTTCGTGAGCCAGTTCCAACGCGAGTTTCAACATCGATCGGCGGATGTGGCGGCAGCCGTCGATCGAATCGCGGGCCAGGATCGTGTGCGCAGCATGGCATTTGAGCTGGTGCAGTCCAATGATCCTTCTCCTTATTTGAATGAAGCGCAGGCGTTGGCGCAGGACGCACAATTGGACTTTCTGGAGATTGTCGGGCCGGATGGCAATATCGTGAGTTCGGCGCAGTGGCCGGCGCGATTCGGATATCCGGAGCCTGCTGCCAATGACGCCTCGCCAACCTCATTCTTGAAACGCGAGGATATGCAGGATGGCGGGTCGGTACTCGGGCTGTTTTCGGTGCGCGCAATTCGGGGGTCAGAACCGGCGGTAAAGCTGATAGGCGGCAAACGGCTGGATCAGAGCTTTCTAGCCGATCTGCCGGTTGCGCCGGCCATGCAGTTGGGACTTTACAACGAGGCGGGCGCCGCGAAAGATGGCAGTTCCAGCGCAGGGGGCGAAAGCACCGGGGGCTTTGATTCGAAGCGGATGGTGAGCGCGACGGGAGACGTTCCCGGTGCTGCTCACTATGCTTCGCTTGTGGATCAGGCGCGCAAAACCGGTCTGCAGGCAAGCGGAATTCTTTACCTGACGCCTCGCCGGGAAGATAGCGTCAGCGCAACAGCAATTCCCCTGAAAGACTCCGCAGGCAATGTTCTGGCAGTGCTTACGGTGGCGATCTCGCGCAGCGGCCTGGTGGCGGAGCAGCAGCAGATCCGTGCCATCGCCTATGGGGTGGCGAGCGGCGGCATCCTGCTCGCAATCATCTTCAGCCTCTGGATTGCGGCGCGTGTCTCGAGGCCGGTGGAAGAACTGGCGCGTGCGGCAGAGGATGTTGCGAGCGGCAGCTGGGATACGCAGGTGCCGGTTCGCGGACGCGATGAGGTCGCGGTGCTGGCGCGCAGCTTCAATCACATGACGGAGCAACTTTCGAATCAGCGCGACAAGCTGGTGCAGAGCGAGCGCGTGGCGGCGTGGCGCGAACTTGCGCGAAGGCTGGCACACGAGCTCAAGAACCCTTTGTTTCCTCTTCAGTTGACGGTGGAGAACCTGGTGCGATCGCGGCAGCTGCCGGCGGCGGAGTTCGATGAGGTGTTCATCGAGAGCACGCAGACACTGAGCATGGAGATCGCGAATCTGAAAAAGATCATCAACCGTTTCAGCGACTTCAGCAAGATGCCGAAACCGGAGCTGGAGCGAATCGACGCGAGGGACCTGGTGGTACGCGTCAAGTCACTGTACGCGACCAGCGGCGAGGACGGCCCAAAGATCAACGTGGAGGCTGACGTCGAAGATCGGCCCATGCCGCTGATGGTGGATCCGGAGCTGCTGCATCGAGCCCTGTCGAACCTTGTTTTGAATGCGAAGGATGCGATGCCGGATGGAGGAACGGTGACGATTTCTGCCAGAAATCGAGCGGATACCATCGAGATTCGCGTGGCGGACACGGGTTCGGGACTGAAGCCGGAGGAATGCGAACGGCTTTTCACGCCGTATTACACGACCAAACAACATGGAACGGGACTGGGCCTGGCGATTGTGCAATCTGTGATCGCCGATCATGCAGGTACCATATCGGTGGAGAGTTGCGAAGGAAAGGGTGCGGTATTTGTGATCACACTGCCGAGGGCTGAAGGATGAGTGGGAAGATCCTGATCGTCGACGACGAAGCCAACACCCTGGCGTCGCTTTCCCGCGCCTTTCGACTGGCGGGCCATGAGGCGGTGGTGTGTGACAATGCGGGGCGGGCGCTGGAGTTGGCGCAGTCCCAGGCATTCGACCTGATCTTAAGCGACGTGGTGATGCCGAAGCGAGATGGACTTTCGCTGCTCGAAGACCTGAGAAACGCCGGGATCGGCACGCCTGTGGTGATGATGAGCGGACAAGCGCATATCGAGATGGCGGTGCGCGCGACGCGGCTGGGCGCGCTCGATTTTCTGGAGAAGCCGCTGACGACCGAGAAGCTGCTGGTTACGGTCGAAAACGCGATGAAGCTTACGCGCCTTGAAGCGGAAAATCGCGACCTGCGCACCCGAGTGGGCCGGCACACCATGGTATGGACCGGCGAAACGATGCGGCGCGTGATGGCGCAGATTGAACGCGTGGCGGCGAGCGAATCAAGGGTATGCATCTATGGCGAAACCGGCACGGGCAAGGAACTGGTGGCACGCACACTGCATGAGAAGAGCCAGCGGGCCGGAGGGCCGTTCGTCACGCTGAACTGCGCCGCGGTGCCGGCGGAATTGATTGAAAGCGAGTTATTCGGGCACGAAAAGGGATCTTTCACCGGTGCGGCACAACGGCACAACGGCAAATTCGAACAGGCGCATCGAGGGACGCTGTTTCTGGATGAGATTGGGGACATGCCGGTCGCCATGCAGGCAAAACTGCTGCGGGTGCTGGAGGAAGGCGAGATCGAGCGCATCGGCGCCGAAAAGCCGGTCAAGGTGGACGTGCGTGTCGTGGTTGCGACGCACCGCAATCTCGAACAGCTTGTGGAGAGCGGCGGTTTCCGGCGGGATTTGTATCACCGGGTAGTCGTCTTTCCTTTGACACTGCCGCCGCTGCGCGCGAGGTGCGAGGATTTGCCAACGCTGGTAGAGCATTTCGCGGGGCAAGTGAGTGCGCAGAATGGATGGAAGCCGGTGCCGTTCAGCACGGAAGCGATTGAAATATTGAAAGAATATGCGTGGCCCGGAAACGTGAGGGAGCTGCGAAACGTGGTGGAGAGGCTGCTGCTGCTGGCGGATGTCGAAGTGAAAGCCGAAGATGTGCGGGCGGCGCTTCCCGCGACGCATCGCAGCGGACCGGCACCCAGGAACGCAGACTGCGGCACGGGGCCGCTGGCACAGCGGGTTCTCGCTTTCGAGCGGGAGAACGTGCTGGCCGAACTTGAGCGGCACGGCCGGCATATTACGCAGACAGCCAAGGCGCTTGGTTTGGAGCGCAGCCATCTCTACAAGAAATGTGCACAGCTGGGTATCGTTCTGCAGAACCTGCCGGAACGAGAATAGCGGCAGAGCGATTGAGGTCGATTCTCTTCAACGGCCATGGTTGCGCCAGCATCTAAGTGGTGGTGATCGATCAGATTCGCCAGATTTCGCATACTTTGCGAAGTTGGCCGGGCGCATCGACCGGAGGAGGATGGCAGTGATCCTGGTGCTGGCCATTACCTTGCCGACATGGGCGGGGGTTCTGACGCTCGTCGCATTGGTATTCTTCGCGTCGTCGGTGCTCGGCGGCCTGCTGGGCCCCGTGCCCCGATACAGGATGATGAATACCGCCGATATGCCCACGAACGATTCAGATCGTTTTCTGGAGATTGCGGAAGCTCTGGCCGATGCGGGGTTGAATCATACCGGCGATCTGGAGGTGCTCACCAACGGTCCATCGTTCTATCCAGCTGAGCTGGAGGCGATTCGCGGCGCGACGCAGAGCGTAAACCTGGAAGCCTACATTTTCGACAAGGGCGAGGTCGGTCGGCAGTATCTTGAAGCGCTAACCGAACGCGCCAAAGCGGGTGTGAGAGTGAACGTGGTGCTCGATGCGTTTGGCAGCGCCAGCGTCGGGAGGTCATTTTTCAAACCACTGGTCAGTGCCGGAGGCAGGATTTACTGGTACAACGGGCCTCGCTGGTATTCCCTGATGCACCTGGATAACCGCACCCATCGGGAGCTGATGATCGTCGACGGCAAAACGGGATTTATCGGGGGGGCCGGTATCGCCGATCAGTGGTACAGCGGGACGAAGGGGCAGCCGCGATGGCGCGATTCAGCCGTGCGCATCGTGGGTGAACCGGTATACAACCTGCAGGCGACTTTCGCGGAGAACTGGCTAGCCGTCTCGGGAGACCTGCTGGTGGGAGAGGAATACTTTCCGCGCATCCACAACGAACATGGACTGATTACGCTGGTGGTCAACAGCACGCCGACGATTGGCGGGTCGACGCGGGCGCGGATTCTCTTCCAACTCCTGCTTGCGTCTGCCAAGCGAAGCATATCTATCACCACTCCCTATTTTCTGCCCGACAGGGGCCTTATGGAGGAGTTGTGCCACGCGGTCGCACGGGGATTGCGGGTGCGCATCCTGGTGCCGGGGCGCAAGAGCGACCACTGGGTTACGCGGAGCACGAGCCGGGCAGGATATGGGCGTTTGTTGAAGGCGGGAGCAGAGGTCTACGAATATCAAGCCGCAATGATCCATGCGAAGGTGCTTTGCGTGGATGATTTGTGGGTCGTGGTCGGATCGACTAATTTCGACAACAGGTCGTTCGGGATTAATGATGAGGTGAACCTGGCGATCAGAGACGCCGCAGTGGCAGCGCGTTTTGAGGATGACATGGCACACGACCTGGAGTTAAGCAGGAGGGTGTCGCTGGAAGCGTGGAAGCATCGTCCCCTGACGGAGCGCGCGACGGAACTGATGGGATTAGTATTTGAGCGGCAGCAATGAGTAAAGCATCGGTTCAGTTTCGCATTGCCTCGTACAATACGCACAAGTGTCGAGGGATTCACGGCACCATTTCACCGGAGCGCGTAATTCGCGTTATCGAAGAGCTGGACGCGGATATTCTTTGCCTGCAGGAAATTGTCGATGCGGCAGGCGGGACCGGGAAATACGATCAAGCGCGCCGAATTGCAGAGGCACTGCCTGAATTGAATGTGGCCTTTGGCGAAACGCGACGGCTGCACGGCGGCCGTTACGGCAATATGCTCATGACCCGATTTCCCATTCGGGATCTGCGGACGCACGACATCACAAAATCAACGCGCGAAGAGCGCGGGGTGTTGCAGTGTGCGATTGAAGTGGGACGGGCACAGAACGTGAATGTCTTCAACGTGCATCTGGGAACGGGCTACCTGGAACGGCGGCGCCAACTCGAGGTTCTGATCGGGCCGGAGATTCTGTCCCAGCCAAAGTTGACGGGGCCGCGCATCGTGATCGGCGACTTCAATGAATGGACCCGTGGGATTACGACCAGACTTCTGCAGCAGAACTTCCAGAGCGACCGCCCGATCCGCAACCGGCGTTCGGCGCGAACGTTTCCGGGAGTGCTGCCGATTCTGAGCCTGGATCATTGCTACTACGAAGCACCGCTGGAGATGAAAAGCACCAAAATCTGGCGCAGCCGAGGGGCAATGGTTGCGTCCGATCATCTGCCGCTCGTTGCGGACTTCAGTCTTCCTACAAATCAGAATAGCTGAGGTTGATTTCGAGGCGGAGCAAGGAACCGCTTTTGAATCCGCAGCCTTCGCTTGCTTTCAGGCAGGCGCATCCCGAGGTGATGCGGGTCACATGCCGTCGCGTGTCGGTTCAAGGAGAATATGTGCGCTATTGGAGAGCCAATTGAATGGGCACGATGACGGTATCCGAAACGAAAACCATGCTTACGCTTCCCGGGGATGCGGTGCGGCAGATTCAACGGCGATTTGCCGATCGTTTCGACCTGCAGATGCTGGTACAGTCAGCGCGGGACGTAGCGCGCGGACCGGTGGCGCGACTGGTGGCGGCGGGCGAACGGAACACGCATGAGTGGACGGCGGCAAAGAACGGGATGATGGATGCGTTTGACGCTGCCGGGATCACGGGCGCATTCATGGAACCCGAGGACGGTGGCTTCATCCTCGGACCTAAGAATCTCGCTTTCGGGCTCGCTGCCTTCGAATTGGCGTGGGTGGATGCGGGGGCGGCTACCGCGAACCTGGCTGGATTTCTGGCGCTCGCGCCCATCCACGAGCGAGGGACGCCGGAGCAGGTTGCGCACTACAAAAAACTGGCAGCACCGGCACAAGCGGGAGAGGACCGCAAAGCCTGGCGCGGAGCATTCGCGCTGACCGAGCCGGTTCCCTATGTGGGTGTCGATACAGGCATGTTGAATGGCAAGGTTCGCATTGCGGAGTGGAAAGTGGGCAAAGAGCCCTGGCTGCAGGTGAGCAAGCGTGGACGATTCATTACCGGGATCGGGTTTGCCAACTTCGTAACTGCCGCAGTGAACTCCGATGACGAGCGGATCAAGGGAAGCTGCATGGTGATTCTGGAGGAGGGCGACGAGGGAACGTTCGACCGCGGAACGGCCACCAAAAAACTTGTGCACCAGCTTTCGTCAACGGGCGATCCGGTTTTTGAGTTGCGCGTGCCGGCGAGCCGCATCGTGGGCGGATACTCCGTGAAGGACGGCGTGCTTTTGCCGAGCTTCAACCACAGTGAGATTATCGAAGCGGTCTTCCGGCGCACGCGTGTTCCTGTTGGCTTGATGACGGCCGCAAAGTTGCTCTCGGCGGTCGAACCGGTGATTCGCTACCAGCGCCAACGATTCCGCGGCGCCGAGGGCGCAACGCCGGGCTCGGTGCGTTATGAGCAAGGCATTCAGCAGCGAGAAGACGCACTGCACCGCCTAGTGGATGTCTGGGCCACAGGCGAGGCCGCTGCATCTCTGGGCTTCGCCGCTGCGCGACTGTTCGATGTGCTCGATCCCGTGGAAAAGCAGAAGACGGCGCTCCTGAAAGAGCGCGGGGTACAAGGCGGGCGGGCGGAGATGAAGGCTCTGAAACAGAGCGAGCGGCAAGTGCTCGAGCTTTTGTCGCTGAAGGACGGCGATGCGCGGCGTGCCGAGCTTGAGGCTGATCCCTTTGTGCAGTATGTACTGATGGACGCGGAGGCCAACGTGCTTTGTCCGGCGACGAAACTCTGGAACACGGGCCACGGCGCCAACATGATGCGCGAAGCAGTAAGTCTGATGGGGGGCTACGGCATCACGGAAGACTGCCCGGGCTTTCTGGCAAATAAATGGATGGACGCACAACTCGAAGCGACGTATGAAGGGCCTGAAGCGGTGCAGCGACGCCAGCTGACGGTAACGATGACCAGCGAAGTCTTTCTTGCATTGTTCAGCGCGTGGTCAAAGGAAATGCGAAGTATCGCCTCGACACGCCCGGGGACGGGCGCATGCATTCTTGCTTCGGCAATGAACTTGTGGTCATGGTCATTGAACTATCTTCAAAAGACGACCGACCCGTCGGGCAGCAAGCTGTATCACGGTCAGCGACAGGGTGTGACGTTTGCGCTAGCCGACGCACTGTGCTGGCTCCTGGCATCGCGCTGGCAGATTCTCGACGTGCTCGAGCTGGAGAAACGCGAAGCAGAAAATGCTGCGGCGACCGAAGGACTGGACGGGACGGTGCAGTTCCTCAGCGACCTGTGCCACACGCAAGCGGCGCAGGCAGCGGGCGAAGTTTCACGCATCTGCGCCGAGCTGGTCTTTGGTTACACCCGGCATCCCGCGTGGGACGAGACCGAGCACAAAGGCTGTTTTCTGGCGGGTGAACTTGAGGACCTTGAAGGGACCATGCCGGGAATCATGGCGATGGGCCTGGACGTGCTGGCGGAAGACGGCAGCCATCCGGCGAAGGCCGGCCCGTGCGCCGGCTGTGCGGGATCGAGTGAATTTCTGCGTTTGCAGAGCAGGCTGACGATGTGCCTGACCGGTTCACGCCTGGCGAAGGATCGCGCGGCCGACACCGTAAGCAAAGTGATGATTCCTGAGGCGCTCGACTATCCGGCGGCTGGGCCCGCATGAGTTTCACGGAACCAATCGAGACTGACAGGCAGACGATGGAAGTGGACATCGCCTGTGTCGGTTTTGGTCCGGCGATCGGCGGATTTCTGACCACGTTAACGCAGGCATGGAACTTGTCTCCTGGTGATCCTGGATTCGAAAGCAAGATTGCTCCGGGCATGCCGCTGCAGGTGCACTGCTACGAGCGAGCAGACGATCTCTCAGCCGGCGTGAGCGGTGTGGTGACACGCGCCAAGGGAATTCGCGGGAGCTTTCCATCGCTCGATCTTACCCAAATCCCCATGGCCACCGAGGTAACGAAAGAACGCGTCTTTTATCTTCTCGATCCCATTGGTGCGACCAGGCGCCCACGTACGTTGCGTGCGGCTGACTTCTCTCTTCGCCTTTGCGGGAAGCTGCTGGTAGAGGACGAGGCATTCAAACTGCCCTGGACGCCGGCATTCCTGCACAAACGCGGCGGGCTGGTATTTTCTATCGGACAGTTTAACCAATGGGTTGCTTCCCAGGTAATGGCGGGTGGACTGGTGCAGATCTGGCCGGGAAGCCCGGTGAGTTGTCCGATCTTCGCTGATGAGCCAGATGCAGGCAAGCGAGCCGTTGTTGGAATCCGGCTGTCGGATCAAGGCGTGGATCCCCAGGGAAAGCCAACCGAAGGCTTTATGCCGGGTCTCGATGTACGCGCGCGCTTGACCGTAGCAGGAGATGGGCCGGTGGGCCAGGTCGGCAGAGCGCTTAATGAAAACGAAAGCGGCCGCGATTGGGCTCTGGGGATGAAGATGGTGATCGAGCTACCTGAAGACTCGATGCTCGAGCCGGGCACGGTGTGGCACACTTTCGGATTTCCGGAGCCGGAGATCTTCGGATTTATGTACGTGCACCCGGATCGACTTGTCTCCGTGGGCATCTTCGTGCCTTCGTGGCTTGGCGATCCTGCGCGCACGGCATACAGATATTTGCAGCATTACATCCAGCATCCGCTGCTTTGGAAGCACTTAAAAGGCGGGACACTGCGCTCATGGGGGGCAAAGTCGCTTGAGGAGTCTGGAAGACGCGGCGAGCCCTTGCTGACCGGGGATGGATTCGCACGGATCGGCGAGGGCTCGGGCTCAACCAATACGCTGACGGGCTCAGGCGTAGATGAAGCGTGGACGACCGGGGTGCAGCTGGGGGAGGCGGTGCTTGAACTGCTGCGCGGCGGACTTGCCTTCAGCGCGGAGAATCTCGCCAGCAGCTACGAAAAGCGGCGTCGTGCAAGCTGGGTGGAGCGTGGAGGGCGCGAAGCCGAACACGCCCGCGATGGGTTTCACGGCGGATTTGTTCGCGGCATGGTTGGGATGGCTCTAGCGGGGATAACCCGGGGCCGCCTTTCGCTCAAGACACAGATTCCGCCGGCATCGGAGCAGATTAGTGCGCCCTCAGTGCAGGACGACGCAGGCCGAGGCCGGGAAGAAACTGCGATGCGCGCCTCTGCTGAGGGGCGTCCGCTTCACGACGCATTGCTGACAGCGCGCGGCTGGCCCGAAATTCCTTTAGACGGACGCCTCCTGGTTACCCAACAGGATGCACTGCTGATGGGCGGCAAGGTGCAGGCGATGCCGGGCTTCGCCGATCACGTGCGGTTTCTTGATGCGGAACTGTGCAACTCGTGCATGGAGAAAACCTGCATCGCGATGTGTTCCGGTCAGGCCCTGACGGCGGGCACATGTGGCACGCCTGCATTCGAGCGCGAGAAGTGTGTGCACTGCGGCGCCTGTCTATGGAATTGCGCACATGCGCCCGATGGGAAGACGGGCAACATTGAATTCCTTGCCGGTGGCGGAGGATTGCATTCGGGCGAAAACTGATCGCGAGTTGTCGCGATGGGCAGCAGTCCGTTGTGGCATGGCGGACGGGGGCCCTTTTGAGAAGGAGTGGTATGGCTGATTCATTTCACATCGTTGTCTGCGCGGGAATGGTGCCGGACCCATTGCAGACGCTGGAGCCAACAAGCGGGCCGAACGGACCCGGCGTCAAGAACGAAATGCTGCTTCCTGCTGTTCTGGACCCATGGGCCGCCAGCGCGCTCTACGAAGCTGCCAATCTGGCTGCGAAACGGGCAGGGAGCAGAGTCTGGCTGGTTTCGCTGGGGCCCAAGGCAAAGCTGCAGCAACTGATGATGACCGTAGCGCAGAAGGCGGGCTTCGAACTGGTTTGCATCGATGGGCCGATCGGCGGCTTCACAGATGGGCACGCAACGGCTGCCGCACTTGCCGATGCGATCGCTGCAATCGCCGGACTAGATCGCAGAAAACTCCTACTGTTTGGCGGCTGGGAGTCTGCATCGCGAGGCGCCGGAGTCACGCTGCAAATTGCGGGCGAACGACTGGGCATCACGGATCAGTTTCAAGGCGTGGACAGAATCGATCCGCGCGACGACGGCTCCTTCGAAGTGCTGGAGCGCGTGGAGGGCGGCCGACACCAGGTTTCGATTTGTGCGGGAGCACCCGCAGTGCTGGGCTGGGCAACGGGGAACCTCGGTGAACCACGTAACAATCCGCAAGTTGGCATGGCGAACATGCGCACGATTCTGCCGGCTCTTCAAAAGGCAAAGCCGGTAGCGCTTGAAACGAACGGCCTGCGCTACATCTCCGTCCGTCTTCCCAGCCAGCAACGCACGACACGCGTGGTGAAGGATCTGACGGCAGACCAGATCGCGTGCGAGCTAGTGGAGTGGATCGGAGAGAAATGATGGAATCGATTCTGGTTTTGGTCCACGGTGACGAGGCTGGTGAGCAACCGAGCAAGGGTTCGCTCGAGGCCGTAACCGTCGGCAGAGAATTGGCTGCGCAGTTCGGTGCGAAATTGACCATTGGCATCGTCAGCGAGAATGCGAAAGTTGTTGCCCGGTGCATGGCTTCAGCAGACGCACGATTGCTCGGCGTCACGGGCGAGGCGTTCGCGCAACCGCGGTATGCAAGCGATGCGGCGGCGTGCGAGGCGATATGTCGCATAGCACAGCCGACGATTGTATTGGCACCTCACAGTGCACGCTTCGCGCGGGTGATGGCTGCCGTCGCGCATCGCATGCAAGGCTGCATCGAGACGCACATCACGGCAATTGGCGGGGCTGAAAGGGTTGAGGCAACACGATGGTTTTATCGCCAACGGATGGAGGCCGTAGTGACCCGCGAATCGCGTCCATGGTTCCTGCTGCTCGATGCGGGAACACATGCGGTATTCGCGGGCGAGGTCGCCCCGGTCCAAGTGGAAGAAATAGCGGTCGAGGTGCCTGCGTTGCGCACGAAGGTTTTGGGAAATCGGGCGCCGGAGCAAGAAGAGATCCTGAGCGGGACAAGCAAGGGGACTTCGCAGGCGTATGGGACGATCCGGGCGGAAGCCAAGCTCTTATTTGTAGCCGGGGCGGGGTGGACCAAGAAGCAGCCTGACGGGAAGATTCATTCGGTTGAGGCCGGCGAACTGATCCTGCATTTCCTGCGCGCATCAGATGCATCGCTAGGTAGTTCAAAATCGCTCGTCGATCAGGGCAGCGAGGGAAGCGCTGTTCTTTCGTTTCTCACGCATCTCAATCAGGTGGGGCAAACCGGTTCGACGCCAAGGCATGCGAAGGGGCTGGCGACTTGCTGCCATGGGGAAGAGCCGCATGTGGTGGGCTGGCGGTTCATCGGCGAGCGGCGAGCGATAAGTACCGACGTCAACTGCGGATGGACGCGCGGCAAGGCCGATGTGGTGTATGTGGCCGATGCATTCGAGGTTATGGAGCGCCTGAACGCGCTTCTGGAAGCCTCTGTTCCCCATGCCATTGAGAAAGGAACTGACTGATCTCTCAGGTTCCAATGAACGTGTCCGAAGGGAGGCCGGTTGGCGATTTCGGAAGCGGCAGGCGGGGTTTGGGGTTGGCGACTTCCCTTCTGCAACGTGAACCCGGTCACATCTCCAATTTCTTCTCCGGCTTAGAATTGCGGAGGTTGCGGACCGATTAAGCGACACTTTAGCTGGAGTGGAGATGGGTTCGGGACCTGAGATGTGGAGCGCCAATGGCCTCGGTGGAAGAACGTGTAAGAGCTAAAACAATGCAGGACCGGATTGCCGATCTTCGAGCCCGACGCGCCGAAATTGAGCTTGGCGGAGGCCGCGAACGAATCGAAAAGCAGCACGCATCCGGGAAGCTCACTGCGCGCGAACGCATCGCAGTCCTGGTCGACAAGTCCAGCTTTGAGGAGGTTGGTGCGTTTGCCTTGCATCGCGCTTCCTTATTCGGCATGTCCGGCAAAGAAGTGCCTGCCGACGGCGTTGTGACCGGCGCAGCGCTGGTGGATGGCCGTCTCATTCATCTGGCCAGCCAGGACTTTACCGTGTTGGGCGGTGCAGCCGGAGAAGTGCATTGCAGCAAGATCGTCGAAATGATGATCATGTCGCTCAAAACCGGAACTCCCTTTATCTTCATCAATGATTCAGGCGGCGCGCGTGTGCAGGAAGGCATCGACAGCCTGGACGGCTATGCGCGCGTGTTCTACAGGAATGTGCAGCTTTCAGGGACAGTTCCACAGATTGCGGTGATCTGCGGCCCATGCGCAGGGGGCGCGGCGTACAGCCCGGCGTTAACAGACTTTGTGATTCAGACGCGCCAGGCGCGTATGTTCATTACCGGTCCGCAGGTCATCAAGCAGGTCACCGGAGAAGATGTGACTGCCGAAGAACTTGGCGGCCCGCAGTCGCAGATGAACAAGTCCGGCGTCGTGCACCTGATCGCGCAGGATGACAAGGAGGCTCTGCAACAGTGTCGCCGCCTGCTGAGCTTCATGCCTTCGAATAACCTGGAAGACCCGCCGCGGATGCCGTTCAATTCGCGCATCAAGTCTGACTCGGACATGAATTCGATTGTGCCGGTAGATCCCAAGATTGCTTATGACGTACGCGCCATTGTTACGCGGGTTCTGGATTACGGCGACTTTCTGGAAATCCAGCCTGGATTTGCGCCAAACATTGTGATTGGTTTTGGGCGACTGCAAGGGCGCCCCGTCGGTATCGTCGCCAACCAGCCCAACGCGATGGCGGGCGTACTCGACATCAACGCCTCAGACAAGGCTGCGCGCTTTGTGCGTTTCTGCAATGCGTTCAACATTCCGCTGCTGACGTTTGTTGACGTGCCGGGATTTCTTCCTGGAGTGGAGCAGGAACGGGGAGGCATCATCCGCCACGGCGCCAAGCTTCTTTTTGCATATTCCGCAGCTACGGTTCCCAAGATCACAGTGGTTCTGCGGAAGGCCTATGGCGGAGCATACATTGCCATGTGTTCCAAGGGCCTGGGCGCGGATCGCGTGGTGGCGTGGCCGACGGCGGAAATTGCGGTGATGGGAGCAGAAGGGGCCGCCGAAATCGTCTTTCGCCATGAGATTGAAGCCTCGCACGATCAAGCCAAGCGCCGTCAACAACTGGTGGAAGAGTATCGCGAGACATTTGCCAACCCGTATGTTGCCGCAGGGCGGCGTCTGATCGATGAAATTATCGAGCCTGCCGAAACGCGGCGATATCTTGCGCTGGCGCTGGAATCGATGCACGGTAAGCGCGAACTGCGGCCACAAAAGAAACATGGATTGATACCGCTGTGAGGCACACCTCGTGACAATGCACATGGCTGATCCGATCTGGATTCTGGTGTTCGCGGGCGCGGTATGCGGAGCAGGATATCTGATATTGCTGCACAACCTTCGCCGCATGGTTACTGAGCGGGATCTGAGAATTGCCGACCAGCTGGCGGCGCTTGACGACGCCATCCGTTCTCTCGAAACGCGCCTGGCCGAGCATCACTCTGCCTCAGAGTTGATTGCAGCGGCACAAAGCATGGCTGAATCGAGTCCGCTGGTTGACACCGAAGACGAGCAAGATGCCGTCGCGCCCGACATCCAGGCGGTGATCGCGGCTGCCGCGGTAGCGGCTCTCGGCCCGGATGTACAGATTCGATCAATGAAGGCAGCGACGAGTTCATGGTCGCAGCAGGGTCGCGTAATGGTACAGGGATCGCACAATGCTCGCGCGCGCAGGTAGTTTGCAAGCTGGAATATACAGGAGAGCGCATTGAAGCTTCGCATCACCGTCGACGGCAAGGTCTATGAGGCCGAAGTCGAAATCCTGGATGCCGATGGGTCCGCACCGGAGTACCCGCCGTATCCGCCCGCACCCATTGCATTTGTTGCGGCAGCCCCCTCTGAACTGACGACGGTTGCTGCAACACGGGAAGTCGCCGGCAATGAGAAGGAATGCCGCAGTCCAGTAACGGGCATGGTTATCAAGGTTGAAGTTGAGCCCGGACAGTTGGTTCAAGCCAGCGATGTGGTCATGGTTCTGGAGTCGATGAAGATGGAAATGCAAATCACGGCTCAGCGGGCGGCGGTGGTGAAGAACGTTCTTGTCACCGTGGGATCGTCAGTAAAGCCGAGCCAGTTGCTCGTGGAGTTTGAATGAGGCGACCGCTAGCTATACACGAAATCGGGAACACGTATGAAGATGGCGCCGCTGTGGTGGATGGAGATCTCGGCACGGTTCCGGGAATTCTGTTTGTCGATCATGTGGCGATTGCCGTGCGGCATGGAGAATTGGACGGGCAGGTCCGGTCGTACGAGATGCTGGGATTTCGCGAGATTCATCGCGAAGAAGTGCTTGGTTCCGATCAAGTGCGCGAAGCACTGCTGCAGATTGGCGACGGTCCCAACCTGATTCAATTGCTGGAACCTCTCAATGCCGAATCTCCTGTGCAGAAGATGATCGACAAGAATGGTGGACGCGGCGGCGTTGCCCATGTCGCATTTCGCGTGACGAGTGCGCGACGGGCCTTCGATGCCATGCGGGCACAAGGCTTCAAACTGATCGACCCAGCGCCGCGCAGGGGTTCTCGAGGCACGACGGTGTTCTTTGTTCATCCGAAATCGAAGGAGGACTCTCCATTTGGAGTGCTCTTCGAAATTGTTGAGTCTCCTGAGAGCAGATAGCGAATGGCTATAGAAACCTTGTTGTCGGAGTTTGCTCCCATCAGTACGGACCAATGGGAACATAGCATCCGCGAGAAGATTGCCGGCACGGAATATGCGTCGAAATTGATCTGGCATCCGGAAGAAGGGCTTGCGGTAAAGCCCTATTATCGGGCTGATGATCTTGAAGGACTGGACTTCCTCGATGCGGCCCCTGGAGTATTCTCTTTTGTTCGAGGCGCGCGCTCGACGGGTGATTGGCGCATCCGCGAAGAGATTAATGTTGTCGGCGCAGAAGACGCAAATCGAGCTGCGCGCGCCGCTCTTCTTGCAGGCGCGGAGGAGATCGCCTTTCGGCAGCCGAAACTTGAGAGCCCCTGCGATCTCGCGGCCCTGCTCGCCAATCTCGACGAGGTCCCAATAGCCCTTGTGGGTTCAGGACCGACGAGTATACGCCTCCTGATGAAGTGGCTAACAAAGCACCCGCACGGGTCAAGCATCTCGGCCGACCTCGATCCACTTGACGATATCGATCTTTCTGCCGAGTTGATTCGCAATGCGCCTCCCGGCTTCAGACCCTTCGTCATTCATGCCGAGGATTTTGGGGAGCGCGGCGCAGGGTCTCTCGAAGAGGTAAGTCTTGCGCTTTCGGCGGCGGTGGACTTTGTAGCGGAGATTCAAGACAGAGGTGTGCCGGTCGGCCGCTCCACGGCATCATTGTCATTTTCATTTGCGATGGGGCCGAAATTCTTCATAGAGATTGCGAAACTGCGCGGCTTTCGACTGGTATGGTCGAGAGCAATTGAGAGTTTTGGCGACGCCGGGGACGCAGCACGGCCCGCAATCCACGCACGCACTGCGCACTGGAATACGACGCTCTATGATCCGCAGACCAATATTCTGCGGGCTACGACGGAGGCGATCTCTGCGGAACTTGGGGGCGCGGAATCCATTACGGTCTCAGCTTTCGATGATTGCTTCCGACTTCCGGACGAGAGTAGCCGCAGACTGGCGCGCAACACCCAAATTATTTTGAAGCAGGAGGCATTTCTTTCGCGGGTTGCCGATCCGCTTGGCGGGTCATACATGATCGAGGCGCTCACCCACTCAATCGCCTCAAAGGCCTGGAAGTTGTTTCAAGAACTCGAAACTTCAGGGGGATATCGCCGGGCGCGGGCGGCCGGAGTGATCGCGTCGGTGCTTGACAAGCGAGAGAGTTTGCGAGGGGATGAAGTGGCCCGCCGGCGGTGCACTCTTGCGGGGACAAACCGCTTTGCGGATGCGACGGAGCACGCGCTGGAGCGCGTGGATGGAGTGCACTGCAATACGACGTCTCGCGCCGCGGAGCCATTTGAGACGCTTCGACTGCGAACGGAGCGGTTCACAAACCGAACTGGCAAACAGCCGTGCATTGTCCTGGCTGAAGTGGGCGAAGCGAAAATGCGTGACGCGCGCGCACGGTTTGCCGCTGATTTCCTGGCCTGCGCCGGACTTGTTTCCAGCAAGTCGTTGTTTGCGTGCGCAGGAGATATTGCGGATTGCGCCGCAAACGTAATCGTGCTGTGCGGTTCAGATGCGGAATATCTATCCATTGCAACCGAGTTGATGCCGATCCTCAAACTGCATCACAGTCCGGCGAAGGTCATCATTGCCGGAAACCCCGACACGGCAGAGCAACTGAGGCAAATCGGCGTGTTTGATTTCATCCATCTTCGCAGCAATGCTGTCGAGGTCCTGGCCAGAATCCAACAGGTGATCGGAATCGAGGATTAGATATGCGTCCGGACTTCTCCAAGATCGCTTTCAAAGAAAAGGCGGCCCATGAATCTGCGCAGAGTAAGCCCGAGGTGCAAGGGAGCGCGTGGCTCTCGCCGGAGCAGGTTGCGATCAAGCCGTGTTACACACGCGAAGATCTGGGCGAGCTCGAGCATCTTGAATTTGCCGCCGGGCTTCCGCCTTACCTGCGTGGACCGTACAGCACAATGTATGTCATGCAGCCGTGGACGATCCGGCAGTATGCAGGGTTTTCAACGGCGGAAGAATCCAACGCATTTTATCGTCGCAATCTTGCTGCCGGACAGAAGGGGCTTTCAGTCGCCTTCGATCTCGCGACTCATCGCGGCTACGACTCCGATCATGAGCGCGTGACGGGAGACGTGGGCAAGGCGGGCGTAGCGATCGATTCGATTCTCGATATGAAGATTCTCTTCGACCAGATTCCCCTGGATCGGATGTCGGTATCGATGACCATGAACGGCGCCGTCCTCCCCATTATGGCTTTCTATATTGTTACGGCTGAAGAGCAGGGAGTTGCCGCCGAGAGGCTGAGTGGGACCATTCAGAACGACATCCTCAAGGAATTCATGGTGCGGAACACCTATATCTATCCACCGGCGCAGTCGATGCGCATCGTGGGAGATATTTTCCGCTACTGTGCTGCACGGATGCCGAAGTTCAACTGCATCAGCGTGAGCGGCTATCACATGCAGGAGGCCGGAGCGACGGCCGACCTTGAACTGGCGTACACGCTGGCCGATGGTCTCGAATATCTGCGCACCGGGGTGAATGCGGGCCTGAGCGTCGATGACTTCGCGCCGCGGATATCGTTCTTCTGGGGCATTGGCATGAACCATTTCATGGAGATCGCCAAGCTGCGTGCGGCGCGTGTGTTGTGGGCGAAGATTGTGCAGCGTTTCAAACCTAAGAATCCAAAATGCCTCGCCTTGCGCGCGCACTGCCAGACTTCCGGCTGGAGTCTTGCAGCCCAGGATCCATACAACAACGTGGTGCGAACGTGCGTCGAGGCCCTGGCCGCGGCGCTGGGCCACACGCAGTCGTTGCACACGAATGCGCTTGATGAGGCCCTCGCTCTTCCCACGGAGTTCTCCGCGCGGATTGCTCGCAATACGCAGATCTACCTGCAGGAGGAGACTGGGATCACGCGTGTGATCGATCCCTGGGCCGGTTCGTATTATGTAGAGCGTTTGACGCACGAACTGATGCACGATGCGTGGAATCTGATCGAAGAGGTCGAACAACTGGGAGGAATGACGAAGGCGATTGAAGCAGGCATACCCAAGATGCGGATTGAGGCAGCAGCAGCCCGCCGGCAGGCAAATATCGACTCCGGGCAGGATGTCATGGTGGGAGTCAATGCTTTTCGTGCATCCGAGGAGCCGCAGATCCCGGTTCTCGACATTGATGATGTCGCGGTGCGCGTCGCCCAGATCGCTCGTTTAGAGGAATTGAAGCGTGAGCGAGATCCAAAAGCCGTGGAGACCGCGCTGCAGGCGCTTGGGAAGTGCGCCGTGTCGGGCGACGGGAACCTGCTGGAATGCGCAGTAGCAGCGGCGCGTGCGCGGGCCACGCTCGGAGAAATTTCTTCTGCGCTCGAACAGGTCTGGGGGCGGTACGAAGCTGTCACGCGATCCGTTTCCGGAGTGTATTCAGCAGGCGCCGCCAATGCAAAGGAATTCAAAAAAGCACGCGAGATGGTCGTGGAGTTTGAAAGGGAAGAAGGAAGAAGGCCGCGCATTCTGGTAGCCAAGATGGGTCAGGATGGGCACGATCGCGGCGCCAAGGTGATTGCCACGGCGCTGGCGGACATTGGCTTTGACGTGGATATCGGTCCACTTTTCCAGACTCCGCGCGAGGTTGCTCGCTTCGCCGTGGATAGCGATGTGCACGTCGTTGGCGTGTCGTCGCTGGCTGCGGGCCACAAGACGCTGGTTCCTGCGTTGATCGAGGAGCTTCGGACACTGGGGCATGAAAGCATCGCCGTTGTGGTGGGCGGAGTGATTCCGCCACAGGATTATGAGTTTCTGTACAGCGCCGGTGTAGCGGGAATATACGGTCCGGGCACGGTGATTCCCGCGGCGGCGCAGGATATGCTTCGCATACTCAGGGGAAGCCTGGTTGGAGAACATTGATTGGCACCTGCGAAGAAAAGCGCGCTGCAGGTCAGAGATGGATGCGCTATTCCTGTGCCGCCGGACCCAATTCACGCTTCCAAACGCGAAGGTAAGCTTTCTTCGGCGTCGTACGTCGAAGGCATTCTGAAGGGCGACCGATCCGTTCTTTCGCGCGCCATCACACTGATCGAGAGCAGCCGGGGCACTGATCGCCAGGAAGCCGATGAAATTCTCGAAGGATGTTTACCTGCCAGCGGAGAATCGATCCGGGTGGGAGTGACCGGCACCCCCGGCGCAGGCAAGAGCAGCCTGATCGAGGCTCTTGGAAAACATGTGATCGGCGAACGCGGCGAGAAGGTCGCTGTGCTTGCGATTGACCCCAGCAGCCAACTCAGCGGGGGAAGCATACTGGGCGACAAGACGCGTATGACTTTTCTCAGTTCCAGCGAGATGGCGTTTATACGTCCCTCGCCATCGCGAGGCGCCCATGGCGGAGTGGCGCAGAACACGCGCGATGCAATTCTGTTGTGCGAGGCGGCTGGTTATCGCAATATTCTCGTCGAGACGGTTGGTGTGGGCCAGTCTGAAGCTGCTGTCCGCGGCATGGTCGATTTTCTGATGCTGGTTATGCTGGGTGGAGCGGGAGATGAGTTGCAGGACATTAAGCGCGGACTGATGGAGGTGGCGGACGCGGTGGTCATCAACAAGGCTGACGGCGACAATATCAAGTCCGCCGAAAAGGCTTGCACCGAGGCATCATGTGCTTTGCACTTACTTCCCGCATCCCCATCGGGCTGGACGCCGCGGGCGGTGACTTGCTCGGCGCACACAGGGCGCGGAGTGGCCGATTTGTGGTCAAGCATTCTGAAACACGATGCGATCACGAGGGCGGCCGGCTGGTTTGACCGAATGCGACAAGAGCAGGCCGCGTGTGCGATGGGCGAGCAGATCGAGCTCGGATTGCTGCAGTTGTTTCGCGGGCATCCGGGGGTGCAGCGGCGATTGCCGGAACTCGAAGGCGAGGTTATGGCGGGAAACATGACCGCGGTTCGTGCGGTTCGGGAGTTGCTGGCGCTCTTCTCATCTCACGGATGAGAGCCAGGGACATCCAACGATGTTGCATTGACATGTCCGCGACGGGGCGGATCGCCGGTCAATTTGCAACGTAGTGGTACGCAGATCGTGACTTGTATGGTGCCGGAAGAGGGGTCAACCCGGCCAGGAACCGGGGCCGGCGAAGGTGCCCAACGCATTGAGGGCGGCGGTTCCCGGATTCGAGGTTTTGGAACTTAGCCGTCGCGCACCATGGATCGCACGGAATAGAATCTGCACCATGCCGGTGCAGGTGCCAATGCCGACTCTGCGGTATGACGATTCCGATGGGGAACACATTTTTGAAATTCGGGCTGAATGCACGACGATCGGGCGGGCAGCCGACCAGGATCTCATTCTGAAAGAGGCATTCGTCTCTCGCCGCCACGCGACGATCGCCCTTGAGAACGGTAGATTCGAAGTTGTCGACCAGAACAGTTCGCACGGCACCTACCTGAATGGCACGCGCGTTGACCGGGCCAAGCTGCGCTCCGGCGATGTTCTCCAATTCGGATCAGGCAGCGCCGTCAGTTTCCGTTTTGGACTTTCCGATGCCGGCATGTCGGGGATCCGGGCCGATGAATTGCTCCAAGCGCTCTCAGGGTTGGAACCAAACCCAACGAAGGACGTCCCACGGCCCGCGCGTGAAATCGAGAGGCTCGGTTTCCTGCTCAATGCCGCCCGACAGCTGAACTCCGGCGGCGCTATCAACGACGTATTCCACGCGCTGCTCAAGCTTTCGATGCAACTGACCGGAACGGAGCGCGGCTTCGTCTTTCTGCTGAAAGAGGGCGAATTGCGCCTTTCCATCGGTCTCCGCTCAGACGATACCTTGATCGAAGACGACTCCTCTGTTTCGCGCCGCGCGATGCAAAAGGCGGTGGAGAGCGATTCGAGGTTCTACCTCAGCGACACGCTCAGCGATGACAGCGCCGCCCACTGGGCGAGCGTAATGGCCAACTCGATTCGGAGCATCTACTGCATTCCTTTGCGCAAACACATTTCACCGAGTGAACCAGACCGATTGTTAGGGGTTTTGTATCTGGATGCGCAGATTGGGGCCGGAAGCCTCAGCGACACGGATCATCAGGTTCTGGATGCACTCGCCACGGAGGCATCGACGCTGCTGCACAACGCGCTGCTGGCGGATACCGAATTGAAGGCCCGCCAGGCCGAGGAAGAGCTTGCGATTGCGGCATCCATCCACTCGGGCCTGATGACGATTGCCCTTCCCAGCCTCGACTACGCCGAATTTCGAGCGCGCACGATACCGTGCCACGCGATCGGCGGAGACTTTTACGACGTCATCGCGTTACCCGAGTGCGTTTGCGTGGCCATCGCCGATGTTTCCGGCAAAGGTGTTCCAGCCTCCATCGTAGCCGCGACGCTGCAGGGGATCATCCACGCGCTAATGCTAACGGGCCAATCGCTTTCCGAAACCGCTGATCTTATCAACCGCTTTCTCTGTGCGCGCCAGGTTGGCAAATACGCGACGATGATCCTGCTGAAGGTGTTTCCCAGCGGATGCGTGGAGTATGTGAACTGTGGGCATGTTCCGCCGCTGTTTATTAGTTCCGACGGCAAAATAACGGAGCTCGAAACCGCAAACCCCATCGTGGGCATCATCGAACAGGCGACTTATTCAGCTTCGCAGATTACGCTGCATGCGGGCGACCGCATCCTGCTGGCGACGGATGGCGTAATCGAAATCAAGGATAGATCGGGCGAACTGATCAGTTATGAGGGTTTCATTGCACTGGCCCACTTGCCGACCATCAACGAAATCGTGCATGAGTTGCAGCTGATCCAGGCAGCGCCTGAGGCCCAGGATGACTGGACTCTGCTGGATATCCGTTATGTGGGTAAATAGACCGATTGCGACCGTTCGTAAACACGCTGCCTGATCCAAGTTCGCTACGCTTAGAATGGATTCCTCACTACGCAGGTCAAACATCAACCCATGAAAACATTCACTGCGACGACGTCTCTTCGGCTTATCGTGGCTCTATCCGGGGTTGTGGTTTATGGCTTTCAGCTCCATGCCCAGCAACCTTTTCTGAGCGAGACGCAGTGGATTGCGATACGGGGGGAGGCCAGCGGGATGGCGCCGTATGAAAACCTGCGCACCTTGACGCGCCTGCACCGGGTTCCAGCAACGCCGGAGTTTGAGCAAGCGGCAGATTTCATTCTGATGCGGGCGAAGGAGTATGGGCTTGAAGATGCTCATCGAGAGCAGTTTCCCATTGACGGCAAGATTCACTACGGACTGATGCGGTCGTATCTGGGATGGCGCGTTGAGGCTGCCAGCTTGTGGGAGCTTTCGCCGGAACATACGCTCCTGGGTGACTGGGCAACGGACCCGATTCGACTGGCGGATTATAGCCACAGCGCGGATGTGGACGCCGCTCTGATCGATGCAGGCGCGGGAACCAGCGAGGCGGACTATGCGGATAAGGATGTGCGGGGAAAGATTGTGCTGGCCGATGGAGTGCTCGCGACCGTGCAGCGCATGGCGGTGATGGAGCATGGGGCCGCCGGCATTGTGAGCGATATGCCCAATCAGTCGACGGCATGGTCAGGACTGGATACGACGGTGGTGCGCTGGGGCCATCTGGATGCATTCGCGCCCAAGGGATTTGCGTTCATGGTGTCGCGCGGGACGGCGACTGCGCTGCGAGAGAAGCTGAAAGCTGGGCTGAGGGTGACGCTGAGCGCGCATGTGAAAGCCGAGGTTGTTCCGGATCATTGGACGGTGATCACGGCGACCATACCGGGGACCGACCCCGCCTCCGGCGAAGTGGTTTACAGCTGCCATCTCGATCATCAGCGGCCGGGCGCAAACGATAATGCAAGCGGATGCGTGACGATTCTGGAGTCGGCACGCCTGCTCAACAAGCTGATTACCAGCGGCAAGCTGCCGCGTCCTCGGCGCACATTGCGCTTTATCTGGGGGCCCGAAGTCGAGGGGACGATGGCCTTCCTGAGCAGCCATCCGGAGATTCGACGCGCACTGCGAGCCGATGTGCATATGGACATGGTGGGCGGCGACCCCTATAAGGACAAATCGATTCTGCATGTGACGGAGGCGCCGTGGTCGCTGCCAACTTTTGTGACTGACGTTGGTGAATTATTCGCGGAGACTATCCGAGATGGTGCGGCCGTGTATGCCGAAGACGGCAGCGGTACGGAGGCCGCAGTGCTGGAAGACCGCAATGGAGCGCCCGGTACGCGGAACGAGTTTTTAGCAGACCGCACGCCGTATGCCGAAGGCAGCGACCACGATGACTATGATTCATCGACTATCGCCGTGCCCTCGCTCTACCTGAGGGACTGGCCGGACATCTATATCCACACCGATCACGACACGCTGGCACAGATTGACGCAACCAAACTGCGGCGCGTGGCCTTGCTGGGCGCAGCCTCTGGATATACCTACGCGGCGATGGAAGCGGGGAATGCCGATTCCCTGCTGGCATTTTTTTCGTCTCGTGCGCAAGAGCGGCTGGCAGAAGGTTTCAAGCGGGCGCAGGCGCTCGTCGAAGACACTCAACTGGAGCCGCAGGAGGCCTGGTACGAGGCGCGCAACCTGCTGACGCAGATGCTTCGGCGCGAGCAGGCGGAGCTTGGTTCTTTTGCGACGTATACCGGGAGCGATCCTCAGAAAGCGGCTGCTTTCAGCAAGGGCCTGGAGGCGGAGACGGGAACGTTGAATGAGTGGATCGATCGCGGCGCGGAACGGCGTGGCGCGCAGGGCTTTCCGGCGCAGCCGTCCTGGCATGATCAGCCGGACGCCGAGCGCATTCCCGTGCGCGTGGGTGAGTTTGGTCCGCTCACTTTTCAAAACGACGACGTGCTGCTGGACCGGCTGGGGAGCGAGCGGGTGAGCAGGATCAAGCTGCTCAACGGCGGGTCAAACCGCTTGGTCCGCGTGCAGGATCGCGGAGCGCTTTATGCTTACGAGATTGTGAATTTTGTCGACGGCAAGAGATCGGTGGGCGCGATACGCGATGCCGTGGCCGCGGAGTTTGGGCCGATCCCGATCGATGTGGTGGCTGATTATTTGAAGGCTTGCGAGGAGGCGAAGATTGTCAGTCTTCGTTAGAAGCAGCGGGCGGTTTTACGCATTGCACTGAATGAATTCTCAATGTTCAGGAGCGGTATATATGGACGAAGCAATCAGTGGAGTTCGAACCAGGCTACGCTTGACGGGCTGCTCCATGGCGCTTTTATTCATGGCGGCTTTTGGCTTGACTGCAAATCTTTCGTCACAGACAGCAGGACATGGCGCCCTCGAGCTCACCTCTGGCCTGGGCCGCAAGCTCTATGCGCTGCCCGATGACAAAGCCATTGGCGATGCTCGCAAGAGTCTGGCTGCAGATCCTAAAAATGTCGGCCTCGTGCTGAAGCTTGCGCACGCGCAGGCAGCACGGCGCCAATATCGCGAGGCTGTCGCCACCGCTGCTGCCGGGCTGGTGTTTGCACCGAACAACGCGGAGCTTTATCTGGAGCGCGGCCATCGCGAGCTGGGATTGCGGGAGTTCAATGCGGCGATGAGGGACCTGGAGCAAGCGACGCGGCTTGCTCCAGGGATGTTGGACGCTCACTATCATCTGGGACTTGCGCACTATTTCTCAGGCGAGTTCGATGCTGCGGCAGCCTCGTTTGATCGGGCTCGATCGCTGGCGAAGAACGACGACAGTTTGATTGATTGTTCGAACTGGCTGTATGTTTCGCTTCGGCGTGCCGGCAAGGAACAGCAAGCGGAGCAAGTGCTGGCGCGCATCACGCCAGAGGTCAAGAACACCGAACCGCACCTCTATTTCTATCTGCGCCTGCTGCATTTTTATGAGGGAAAGCTCACTGCAGAGGCGGTGCTGCCACCGCCGCCCGCGGGGCCGGATGACGTCGAAGGCGAGCTGGCCTTCGATACGGTTTCGTATGGCGTGGGAAACTGGCGTTTCTATCATCACGACAAAGCCGGCGCGATGGAGTTATTTAGAAACGTGGTCAAAGGCGAGGCTTGGAATTCATGGGGATTTATCGGTTCGGAGTTGGCGCTTCTTCATGGTGAGCAGAAGTGAAAGCGGGTTGGAGGGCGTGTTCGTGAAAAAGATTCTTCGCGTCGGTTTGGCATTGTCTTTGACGGTCGCTATGCATTTGGTTGTGAGTGCTCAAAACGCTGAGTCAAAGGATGCGGTGTATTACGCGGCTCCCTCCACGCTGCAGACGGAGGCTGACGAATATACGCGCTACGAGTTGCTTGATCCGGAGACGGCGAGCTTCAAGATTCACTACGAAGTGACCGCAACGACCGCTGGAGCCAGGTTTTTTTACAACCCGATTCGCAAAGGCAGCATGGCTAGCGATGAAAGCGTCTATGACGCGATGAGCGGCAAGCCGTTGCACTTTGAAGTGGTGAGCGGCGCGGAGGCTCGCAAAGATGCGCTGATGGCGGAGGCTGAGCTGGATACCGAATATATCAAGGTGACACTGGCGCGCCCGGTGCCGGAGAACGGACAGGGGCGGCTCATGATCGTCAAGACCTATAAGGACGCCAAAAGCTATTTCGTGGATGGCAAAACGATCGTCTTTAAGCGGCCATTGGGGATCCAGCGCGACAAAGTTGTGTTGCCGGCGGGGTATGAAGTGGTGAAGTTGACTGTGCCGTCGCAGATTCTGACCGAGAAAGACGGGCGCATTGCGATCAGCTTTCTTCATGCAGGGCAAGGCGAGGCTCCGCTGGAAGTGCGCGCGGTGAAGGATGCGCAGACAGGCGCGAACTCATTGCCGGCGGAACCGACGAAGGGGCGAAGCTGGGAGTCACCGTTTGCCGGAGAGACGGAGGAGGAGAGGCTATCGGAGCGGGCCAGGCAGGATCGCGACATTGTGTACTTCCTGCAGCAGCCGAAGACGCACGCCTTCAGCCTCTATCACGACTACACCGAGACGCGCGTTGGCGTGAATGGCTATGCCAATGTTGTGCGCGCGGGCAGCGTCGCCAGTCATCCTTCGGCGTACATTTTAGATACCGGCGAGCAATTGAAGGCTGAAGAGATGAGCGGCGCGGAGATGATCGCGTCCAAGATCAATACCGGGGAAACTGTGGAGGCGAAGGATCGTGTTGTGGTGATTCCCTTTGGTCCGGTGCAGGCCGGGCAAACACTGCGCCTGCGCATTGCCGAGACTTATACGGCACCGGTGAGCTATCGGCTCGATGGCGACGAGTTGGTGTTCGATCGCAGCCTTGGCCGGCCGCGGAATGCCGTAGTTCTGCCGTCGGGCTGGTATTGCACCGCCAGCGCTGCTCCCGCGACGGTGAGCCAGTTGCCGGATGGAAGAATTCGGCTGGACTATTGGGATGATCGTCCTGAGGCCGTGGATGTATTGCTCAAGGCAAAGCGGCGCGTCAGCGCGGAGTGAGTTTCTGCTCTCGCATTCCGCGGAAGGCCGGTCGCAAGGCACACCCGTGGAGATGCAATGCAGTCTCTAAATCACAGCTCCGTCTCCGGCCGTTTGTCACTCAGCATGTAACCCCGAAGACGCCAGCGCGGTGGCTTCGCATCCTCGGTTGGTCTGGCTTTGCTGTGGCCGCAATCGCCTCCACATGGCAAGAAATAGTTCGAGTTGATTCCTGTTTGCGCCGTCAGCTGCCTGCTGCCGGCCCAGTAGCTTCTTCGGATCTTCGGGAACGACAAAACGGAGATCAACACCATCATTGCCCCAATGGATCGCTTCGGCATGAACGCAGATTGAAGGCATTTGTACGGAGTCCTCACCTGTCGCCATGGATAGCGTCAATCGAATGACTGTTCCGATATACCAGCGCTCCAAAGTCTTAACGTATATTCCCGACGAATTAATGTCGCGGATCTCGTGGGCCTCGGGCCGGCCGCCAGTCCAAAAGAATGCAACCAATCCCGTCGCGGGCTCCCGCTTCTGTTGATCGGGGGCACGTCGAAAGATCCAGCGTTCCAGCCAACCTCTGAATGGCGCGTGGACTGGAGTGGCGCTGTTCAATGGAAAGTCACGCCGGGGCGGAACCCGAGTCGACTGGGCAGTTGCCGGCAAATCCGACCTTCGAATATCAACTGCGCCAGCAGTCAAAGAGTAATCCTTGTTCACCAGACTTGGTCCCTGCCCGGCGACAAACAGGGCATAAGCCCTCTCGTTGTTATTCGGCGGCTTGCCCCGGCGGCCTCTCATGTCGTCCAGGGTGGAGACGATCAACCGGTCTCCGACAGCAGTCCGCGAAGTATGAATGGTGTGACTTGGCAGGATCAGAACACTTGCAGCAGGGACAGGAGACGCGGAGGCTGGGAAGTAGGGGAAAAACTCCACCATATCGATAACTCTGCAATTTGCGTTCAGATAGAGCAGATCCAGGGGCGCATTCACGCGCCTTTCGGGTATCCCTCTGAAGGGCATTAACCAAAGCCCTGCGCGCGTCTCCGGGGTGAGCCTGTCCATCCAATCACCGAGGCTCACAGCGGAGAAATCTCCGGCGACGATGTCCAGTCCCAGCAAAGATTGCTTTGTCTCGTTATATGCGCAGAGCCGTTGCGATTCCATGCGGCATTTTTCATTTGTATCCGGCCAGGAATCCAAAACGGATGCAAGAAGCGGTTTCATGAGAATATCTTCGTCCTGGCCTCAGTCGGTATGTCACCTAAAAGCACGACTCGCCATGGGGATTTCCGCAATTGGACCGGACGTTCGACCACGTCCCGAAATGGCCCAGCGGGGAACAGAGCAGGCTGTTGCCGACAGGACTCTGGAACGCATGGGATGGAGCAGCAACGCAAGCCGGACTCAGGAAGAAGATCCACTCGCGCGGCTCGAAGAGCTTGAGAAGTAATCCATGAACGACAACGGCACGAGTTCCGGATGGACTCGCGATGGAAGAGGCTTATCGGCCTCGGTTGATGACGAGTATTGACGTCAGCGATCTCTGACCGCTTTCCTCTCTTCTCTCAGGACAGCAACAGAAAAGACGCCCTCCACGCATTCAAAGACGAGGCGCTCCCTGATCCCTGCCCTGCAGACGCGCAGGCTGAGGTCGGTGCCATCGACGACGGATGGCATGGACAGCTTGAGCCCGCCTGCCAGGACACACTTCAGATTCCCACCAATCATGTTGGCGAGTTCGCCGAGCACATCCCGGACAATGTCATCTACCGCCGCTGGCGGGTCCATGGAAAGAAAGCGCGCCGCGAATGCACAAGCCTGCTTACGGCCGCATTCCAGCGCCAGCGCTCCTTTCCAATCACCCGCCAAATGAATAGTCGCCGTCAACCGGTCCCCGCCAGTGCTCCACGACTGGTTGGATTCGCTCACTTCCAGGCACACCATGGTCTGGAACACATATTGGACGATCTGGGCCAGTTCGCCCAATTGTATTTCGATACTCGATTCGGTTGGCATGAGTGTCCTCTTAGCGCGCGACGTACACGGTTGCATTTCCCACAGCCATTCTTTCAAAGCGCCGCTCGATTCCGAATGCAGTCTCAATGCCTCCGAGCAGCAGCCATCCGCCTCGAAATAACGTGCCGTGAAGTTCTTTCAGGATGTTCATTTTTGTCTCGGCGTCAAAATAAATCATGACATTGCGGCAGAAGACGAGATCGAAAGGTCCGAGAGCGCGCATACTTTTGCGCAGGTCGATGGTTTCAAAACTGACCATGCGGCGCACCTGATCGCCCAACTGCCAGACGGTGCCGGCACGACTGAAATGCTTGATCAAGAGATTTGCCGGCAGACCTCGATTTACCTCGATCTGCTGGAATTTTCCGGATCGAGCACGCTCCAGAGCCTGCGATGAAAAGTCGGTACCGAGAATCTGAATGTTCCAATCGCTCAATCCCGCCTCGATGAGAAGCATGGCGAGGCTGTAGGCTTCCTGCCCAGTCGAGGACGCAGCCGACCAGAACCGCAGCTTCCTTGTATCTCGACGTTCCTTGATCAGCCGCGGCAATAGAAGGGTCCGTATGGCGTCGTAGTGAGAGGGATCGCGAAAGAAGTACGTCTCGTTTGTCGTCATGGCCTCCACTACCTGGTGGCTAACCTCGGGCCGGCGGGAGGACTGGATCAGTGAGCACAGGTCATCAATGGACCCCAAGCCGAGTTGCCTTACGATCGGAGCGAGGCGGCATTCGAAGAGGTAATGCTTATCCCCTTCAAGGACTATGCCTGAACGAGAATAGACGTGCTCCAGGAGAAACTGGTAGTTCTTCGGATTGATCACCGTGACTGAGGCTTGGCTAGACATTCACTGCTCCCTTACATCCGTCTCACCCTGCGCAATATCTCCGGCACAACCTGGTCGAGCGGCAGAACGCAGTCGGCAAGGCCGGCATTGACCACAGCACCGGGCATTCCCCAAACCACACTTGAAGCCTCATCCTGCGCGAGGATGCTCGCACCCTGCGTCTTCAGGATTTCCGCTCCGCGCAGCCCATCCTGCCCCATGCCGGTGAGGATGACGGCAATGACCGCACCGCCATACGCCAGGCCGATCGAGGAGAAGAGCGCATCAACGGCCGGTCGGCACGAGTTCTGGGGAGGCGACTGATCCAGGGATACTCGCGCTTCACGGCCACTGCCGGTCACCTTCATATGAAAGTCTCCGGGCGCAATCAATATTGTGCCGGCGGCCACCGGATCGCCCTGGCTCGCCTCTTTGACGGCCAGCCGGCAAGAGGCGCAAAGACGTTCAGCGAGAAACCGCGTGAACAATGGCGGCATGTGTTGCACGACCAGGATGGGCAGAGGAAACGCGGCCGGCAGTTGCGGCAGAATCGCGCCCAGAGCTGTGGGCCCTCCGGTGGAGACACCGATCACGACCACTCTGGGCTCTGCTTTCGCAGTTTGCAGGACAGCCTTGCTGCGCCAGTGCAGCGGAGCGACCTGACCTCGCGCCAGTGCAGGCGTTGCGGCGCAGCTTCTTCCGGGCAGAATGAAGAACTGCTTAATCTTCGGGACCAGATCTTCCCGCAATCGCGCCATGGAGCGATCGAGGGATCCTTCATTGGAGGCCTTGGTCACATAATCACTGGCGCCCAGCGTCAACGATTCCAGGGTAATCGCCGCTCCGCGCTCGGTGAGCGTGCTGAACATGATCACCCGCAATTGAGGATAGTCGCGCCGCAGATGCCGCAACGTTTCCAGGCCATCCATCTCGGGCATTTCGATATCCAGGGTGAGAACGTCGGGATTGTACTGGGGTATTCGTTGCAGTGCGATTGAGCCGTTCGCTGCCGTTCCCACCACCGCGATTTCCGGATCCTCCTCGAGAGCGTGCGTGACCAGGCGCCGGATGACGACTGAATCGTCCACCACCAACACGCGAATCCGCTCTCCGGGCTGGAGAATTCTCTTGTTCACCGCAGGCATGTCACACTCCTCAGGGACGGATTCCCGCAAGTTCGAGCTTCTCCACGAGGATGTCCCGCGTGAATGGCTTCATCACGTATTCGTTCGCGCCAGCCTCCATGGCTTCCGCGATGTGTTGGATTTCGGTTTCGGTTGTTACCATGACCACCGCTACGGAAGAGAGCGCGGGATTCTGACGCAACTTTTTCAACAGATCCAGGCCGTTCATCTCCGGCATGTTCCAATCCGCCAGAACCAGCTTTATCCCGCTGTTACCGGCTTCGACGATTTCCAGAGCTTCTCTGCCGTTGGCAGCCTCTTGAACTTCATACCCGAGTTGTTTCAGGGTCCTGGCGAGAAGCATTCTGACGGCTCTTGAATCGTCCACGACCAACGCTTTTTCCATCGGTTCACCTATACTCCTCTGTCGCGCGATTGGGCACGGCCTGAACGGACCATTTCGATCCCCCAGGCCGCATCCACGATGGTTGGTTTGCTCAGAACGTGAACTTTGAAACGACTTTTTGCAGCTCGGCAGCCATATGGCTCAACTCCTGCGAAGCCTTCTGAGTATCGTTGGCGCCTTCGGTTGTGTTTTTCGCAGCGAGGGCCACGCTGCCAATGTTTTTGGCAATGTCGCCTACGCCGGTTGCGGCTTCCGTTACGCTGTGGCCTATTTCATTGGTGGTCGCCGTTTGTTCTTCCACCGCCGAGGCGATGCTGTTGGAGATGTCATTGATCTGGTTAATGATCGCGCTGATCTCCTCGATGGCGGTTACCGCACCTTTGGTGTCGCCCTGAATGGCCTCGATCTTCTGACCGATGTCTTCTGTGGCCTTGGCGGTCTGTTTGGCAAGCTCCTTGACCTCGTTGGCCACCACCGCGAAGCCCTTGCCCGCTTCGCCGGCGCGCGCGGCTTCAATGGTGGCGTTAAGGGCCAGAAGATTGGTTTGCTGTGCGATCGAGGTAATCACCTTGATGACATTGCCAATCTCCTGGCTGGACTCGCCAAGCTTTTTCACAGTCTCGTTTGTGGAATGTGCCACGCTGACGGCATTCTTGGCCACCCGCGCGGACTCATTGGCGTTCTTGGCGATTTCGCGGATGGATGCCTGCATCTCCTCGGAGGCCGAGGCAACCGATGCGACGTTCTTCGAGACCTGCTCGCTGGCCGCCGAAACCACGTTGGCCTGGGTTGCGGTCTCCTCGGCGTTGCCCGCCATCTGCATGCTGACAGCGGTCAGTTCCTCCGAGGAGGACGCCAGCGCAGTAGCATTTTGCGCAGTGACCTTCAACGGCTCTACCACGATCTCGAGGACGTTGTTGAGGCCCTCGATGATTGTGCGGTAATCGCCCTTGTGCTTGCCGGCATCGGCGCGCGTGCCGAGTTTGCCTTCACCTGCCGCCTTTGCCAACTCGCGGGTGTCGTCAATCAGGTTGCCAATGTTGGTCTTCAAGAGGATGAGCCACTCGTGAATCTGGTCCACATCGGAGGCCTTGGCCATCGTTGCCGACATGTCCCCGTTCGCGACCTTGGTGATGTATGCAATCAATTCGGTCAGCCACGCATGTACGCCATTGATGGAATCCTTCATGCGGGCGTGATCGCCCTTGCAGTCAATTGCCACCCGTTCGCGAAGGTTTCCACCACGAATGAGCGTGAGGACGCGGTTGCCTTCTCCAATGGGCAGAAGGATTTCGTCGAGCATCTGGTTAACGCCTTCGACGATTTTGCGGTAGTCGCCCTGATGCCTGGCGGCATCGGCGCGCTTGCTCAGTTGACCTTCCGCTGAGGCTTTGATCAGGCCGCCGATCTCAGTGACCAGAGCCTTGATGTTATCGATGCAATTGTTCAGATTGTTTTTGATCTCGTTGAAGTCGCCATTGTAGTTGTCGGTAATCTTTGGAGGGATGTCGCCCTTGGAGATTCGATCGACGTACTCCGCCGAAACATTGAGCGGACCGATGACCGCGTCCAGCGTGGCATTGACGCCTTCAACGATTTTGCGAAAGTCGCCATGGTGCCTGGAGGCATCGGCGCGCGTGGCCAGCTTGCCTTCAACGGCGGCCTTGGAAAGGACACCGGTGTCGGCGACCAGCGCGTTCACCACGTCGATGCAGGTGTTCAGGTTGTTCTTGATCTCGTTGAAGTCGCCGTTGTAGTTGTCGGTGATGCGGGGCGGGATGTCGCCTTTGGAGATTCGATCGACATACTCGGCAGAAACATTCAGCGGACCGATGACCGCGTCCAGCGTGGCATTGACGCCTTCAACGATTTTGCGATAGTCGCCATGGTGCCTGGAGGCATCGGCGCGCGTGGCCAGCTTGCCTTCAACGGCGGCCTTGGAAAGCACACCGGTGTCTGCGACCAGGGCGCTTACAGCGTCGATGCAGGTGTTCAGGTTGTTCTTGATCTCGTTGAAGTCGCCGTTGTAGTTGTCGGTGATGCGGGGCGGGATGTCGCCTTTGGAGATTCGATCGACATACTCCGCCGAAACATTCAGCGGACCGATGACCGCGTCCAGCGTGGCGTTGACGCCTTCAATGACTTTGCGGAAATCGCCCTGGTGCCTGGAGGCATCCGCGCGGGTGGCCAGTTTGCCTTCGACGGCTGCCCTGGACAAATGGGCTGTGTCTTCCAGCATGGCGTTCAGTGCCAGCTTCTGTGGCGTAACGTCGGCTGCGTACTTCACCACTTTGAAGGGCTTGCCATTGAGATCCATGATGGGGTTGTAGGACGCCTGGATCCAGACCTCCTTGCCGCCCTTGCCGATGCGCTTGTATTCGGCCGCCTGGTATTCGCCACGATTCAAGGCCGCCCAGAACTCCTTGTATTCGAAGCTCTGCCGATAGGCTTCGTCGACAAACATGCTGTGGTGCCGTCCCTTGATCTCATCCTGCGTGTAGCCCAGAGCTTTGAGGAAGTTGTCATTGGCGGTGAGCACCGTACCGTCCATGTTGAACTCGATTACGGCCTGCGACTTGCCGATGGCCGCAACCTGGCCCATATAGTCCGCGTTCTGGAGCTTCTGTGCGGTTACGTCGGTGGCATATTTGGCCACTTTGAAGGGCTTGCCGTTGAGATCCATGATGGGGTTGTAGGACGCCTGGATCCAGACCTCTTTGCCGCCCTTGCCGATGCGCTTGTATTCGGCCGCCTGGTATTCGCCCCGATTCAAAGCCGCCCAAAATTCTTTGTACTCGTAGCTTTGCCGATAAGCTTCGTCGACAAACATGCCGTGGTGCCGTCCCTGAACCTCCTCGAGCCTGTAACCAAGCGCCTTGAGAAAGTTGTCGTTGGCATCGAGGATCGTGCCGTCCATGGCGAACTCAATGACGGCCTGGGATTTGCGAATGGCGGCAACCTGCCCGGCGTAATCGGCTAACAACTCCTGGTCGACGCCTTTGATGCCGTTTCCATTTTTATTTGTGATTCGTGCATGCTCCGGCCGTTCCAACGTGGAGGTACCGGCGGACGAAGTGCGGTCGGGGCGATCTCCCCGGCTGAAACTCGATTGCTTTTGCATTGTCGTTGCTCCCTTTCGTTCCTGATTGTTTTGTTTGCCGCCACCGGCTATGGACTGGTTATTGGAATGCCTTCCTCTTGGCCGTCTCTCAAAAGGCGGCGAGTCGTTGCGACTCGCGCAGCCTTTGATTGCAGCGCTCAGTGAGTGGAGGACCGTGCCCGAAGTAGATACGCCGCACGTCGCGGGCACACAACTTCTGCAATGTCGCTTGAAACCCGGGCTCGTAACTTCCCTCGGCCGAGGTGATCAGCAGGGGCGAGTCGCCGGCGAACAGCACGCCTTCGGTCTCGTTGTAGAGGCAAATCGAATCGCTGCTATGTCCGGGGGCGTGGATTACCTCGAACTTCCGGTCGCCCATCCGAATCGTGTCCATATCGCGCAGCAGCGCATCGACTCCGGCGACGCTCGGGGAGAAAGCCAGCACTCTGGGGTGAAATGCCGCGCAAACTTCGGGCAAGAGCGCGCAGTGATCGGAATGGCTGTGGGTCAGCACCACCTGTTCCACTGCCCACTTGCCGACGCCAGTCGGCGCCCTGTCGATGCTTGCCAGGATGGCGGGATCCGCGCCAACATCCACAAGGGTGTTCACGTCCTCCAACTGGCTCGCGTCGCCTAGCACAAGGTAGACCTGGGAGGTGTACACCCGGCCACCATTCTCTAAAGTCACGATCCGCATGTGCCAGCCTCCCGCTTGCGGAACAGTTGTCCGTCGGGTATGACCCGCTCAAACATCGATGCAAGTTCCCGCGGCATCTCCTGCGTCTGCTCGGTGACGAAGAACCCGCCCGAAGCCAGCGCCCGATGAAACATCTTCAGCACCTCGACTCTTTCGGGCGGCCGAAAGTGGAGGAGCACGTTTTTGCACACCACCATCGAATAATTGAGTCCGATCTCCTTCAGGGAGAGGAGATCGTGGCATTGAAAGACGACTCGCTGGCGGATTTTGTCGATCACGCGGAAGGTCCTCGGCTTGCCGTTTTTCTCGAAGTATTTGTCGAGGATGCCTTCGGGCAGGCGTGACAACTCGTCGTCAGGGTACAGGCCCGCCTCGATGACCTGGGCGAACCGGCCCGTGCTCTCCACGTCTGTGGCGTCGATGCGAAGATTGTTGAAGGCGAAGTGTCCCATGCGCTCGGCAAACAACATGGAAAGGGTGTAAGGCTCCTGGCCCATGGCCACGCCAGCGTCCCAGATGCGGGGATGGTTTCGACCCGCAATCACGGGCAGGCAGTGTTCCACCGCCTTCTCCAGCGCTTGTTGGTCGCGAAAAAAGAATGTGAAGGCCACTCCGATTCCTTCTCTGCATTCGTGCATACCGCCGTTTGTTCAGCGCGCGAGCTTGTGCCCGCCAGTCTATTCAGTTGCGTTCCGCAACTCTTCCCACAGCGATGTCCACCGTCCGTTCCGTATCGAGAACGAGCAGCAGACGGTCCTTCAGCTTGTAGACACCACGAATAATCTCGCGCGCGTCGAGATCGAGATTCTCCGGGGGCCGCTCGTAAGTGGCGGGATCCACGTCCAGCACGTCGCCAATTTCGTCAACCAGCAAACTCACCGCGCCGTCGTCGGTCCGGATCACCACGTTGGTCGGCACCTGGCCCCCAGTCCGAGGCGGCAACCGCAGCCGCCGCCGCAAGTCGATGGCGGTGACGATCTGTCCGCGCAGATTGATCAATCCCTCGATAACTTCCGGGGCCTGAGGCACGTGGGTCATCTGCTGGAAGCGCAGCACCTCCTGCACGCGGAGGACATCGACGCCAAAAAACAGGTCCGCCACAAAGAACGTTGAAAGCTGTCCGCTGCTCAGGGCTCCTTCGGATTTCAGGATCGCGGTATCGGTTGCCATAACTTACTTCTCCTCTCCGACGCACATCGGCTCGGTATTCTGGAAATCCCGCTCTGAAGCCAGCCGCGCCACCGACTGAAGGATGGCGTTGCCATCGAACTTCGCCTGGCGGTCCTCAAACCCCACCGTGCGGACTGCGGATGTCTGGAGCTGGTCGGCTGAATCGACTAAACCCAGCGTCGGAATCTGCGCCCACTGGGGTCTTGCGCGCATGGCGGCCAGCAGCGCGGAACCGCCTCTGGGCGGCAAGTCCATCGCCGCCACAACGACACTGGGTTGTTCCTCCATTTCGCGCATTGCTTCGTCTAGATTCGCGGCCTCCGTGACCCGGTAGCCCGCCATGTCCAGCTCGCTGCGAAGCAGGCCGCGCGAGAATGACGACCCCTCCGCGACCAGGACCGTTTGGTGCCCTGCGGCCCCGCCCGCACCCTGGCGCCAGCTTTCGTTGACGGCACGAATCACCTCGTTGAGATCGAGAAAATCCGTGACGCGCTTGCCGATCACCGCCGACCCCAGAAGCCCCCTGCGAGCCGATTTCTGACGCGCCGTGACGGTTTCTTCAACCACATCAAGAATCTGGTCGACCACCATTCCCACGCTACGATCGCCGTCGTTGAAAACAATCACCTGGACGGGATCGGTCGTTTGCGCACGGTCAGGCGCGGCGGATTCCAACACGTCACGCAGCAGCACCAGGGGGAGAATGCGGTTGCGGTACTGCACGACCTCGCATCCGCCCGCGAACTCGATGGAACTGCGGGGAAACTCCTCGAGCCTGGCAACGAGCGACAGCGGTACGGCAAGTCGCTCGAAGGATCCGGCCCGAAACAAGAGCAGGCGCTGCTGTTCGACGCCCGCATGGGTCTTCTTCTCTTCTGCATTGCGCGCTTGCTCGCGGGATTCAGCCAGCACTCCGGAGCGTTGGCCGATGCCGAGCACATCGAGGATGAGGGCCACGCGGCCGTCGCCCATGATGGTCGCGCCTGCATACTCAATGAGTCCTTTCAACTGTTTGCCGAGCGGCTTGACTACGATCTCCTGGGTATCGTTAATGCCATCGACCATCAATCCAAACTGGCGATCTTCAGCCTGCAGAACCACAATGCTGACCGCCTCGGATCCCTGGGCCGAGCGCAGCCCCAGGACCTTATTGAGGTAAGCAATGGGCAGCAGAACCCCACGCCGTCGATAAACCGGCGTTCCATGGACCTGCTCGATGTGCTTCTCGGATGAATCTCCCTCGAGGCGGATCAACTCAAGCAAACTGACCTGGGGAATGACGAACCGCTCGCCTCCGCTGGTAATGACCAGGCCAGGAATGATAGCCAGTGTAAGTGGAATCTTCAGCTTGATCGTGGAACCCTCGCCGGGCCGGTTGATAATATCGACCACGCCGCCGATCTTCTCGATGTTCGACTTGACGACGTCCATGCCAACGCCGCGGCCGGACACCTTGGTTACCGATTGCGCCGTCGAAAAACCGGGTTGGAAGATCAGGTTCAGCGCCTCCCGGTCGCTGAGCTTTTCGGCCTGTTCGGGCCGGAGAAAGCCTTTCTCGACGGCTTTTTGCTTTATCTGAAGGACGTCAATCCCAGTCCCGTCATCGCCGATTTCGATGTTGACCTGTCCACCTTCGTGATAGGCACGAAGTGTGAGCTTCCCTTGAGGCGATTTGCCTGCGCTCGCTCGAACATCTGGCGGCTCGATGCCGTGATCGCACGAATTGCGGACCAGGTGAACCAACGGATCTTTAATCGCTTCGATGATGGTCCGGTCGAGTTCGGTATCGGCGCCATCCATCTCCAGCCGGATCTGCTTTCCGAGGGACACGGCCATGTCGCGCACTACGCGCGGCAGCTTGTTCCAAACCATGCCGATGGGTTGCATACGCGTCTTCATGACGCCTTCCTGCAACTCTGTGGTAATCAGGTTCAGCCGCTGAGAGGTCGCATTGAGAGCGGGATCCTCACGCTCTGCGTTGAACTGGAGTATCTGATTGCGAGTTAAAACCAATTCGCCTACCAGATCCATCAGTTTGTCCAGATGCACCACACCAACCCGGATATTCGCATCCGCTACGGCGGAAGACTTCGTTCTGTCGTCTTCGAGTTTTGCACCGTCGGAATAGTCCGCGGAGTTGCTTCCGTTGTGATGTAAAGCAGCCGCATCAGACAGTTCATGAACTTTGCTTCGACTCTCGTTCTCATCGAGACGTTGCGCTTCGACCCGTAGACGTTCTGTCAAGTCTTCGTAAAGGTCCGGGCCCTCTTGTCCACTTGCTTCAATTGAGCCAAGGACTTTGCGTGTAGCGTCCACGGTTTCAAGGACGAGGGAGACCAGGGATGGATTGAGTTCTCGCTTTCCATCGCGCAGTTGACTTAGCAAAGTCTCAGCCTGATGGGTGATTCTTTCAAGAGTCGAGAATGCGAAGAAGCCGCAAGTGCCCTTTATGGTGTGGATTGTCCGGAAAATACTTGCCAAGAGGGCAGCGTCTTTCGGACGCAATTCCAACTCGATCAGAGCCTGATCCAAGCGCGAGAGATTTTCATGGCTTTCAACTAAGAACTCATGAACTACATCCTGATCGTCTTGCATGCGATTGTTCTCCAGACAACACCCATTGTTCTGCGCCATCTGCCCGGCGCACCGCACTTGTGTCTTCCACTAATCCATCTGGAACCTGATGGTGGTGGGGCATTGAGTTAAGGCACCGAGCATCTTATCGGCGTCCAGGCAAGCTTGTTGATATCTTCATTTCTCCTATCGGTCTTCTAACTCCGGACGTTCCCTTTCTGGTCCGGGGCCAAATATGGAATTACGACAGCGACAGCATTGTATTAGACCTTTTTGGTACGGCAGATTGATTTGTTTTGATCGCTATTGAGTTACACATTCGGGCTGGAAATCAAGCTTTCGACGGCATCCAGGAGTTACAGCTTGATCCGTCTTGTCGGCGAGGACTGTTTCCCATGCAGCGCTAACTTCATGGTCTAACGTTCCGAGCTTCAAAGGTCATCTCCAGATTCACTCAAGGCAATCGAGGACTGGACTCTAGTTATCCAGCAGAGATCAGAGGTGGCGTGCCCTGTTGATTCGCGCTATCTATTTGAGTACCAGTGAACGTCCGTGGCGAACTGGAACAGTTGTACACGTGATGAGATCTGACTCCTCAGGCACCAAATTCAGAGATTTCTAGCAATGCGAATCATGTTGCGGGCCAGAGGAATACATACCCTGTCTGGCTTCTGCTGGTTGCAATAGAGCATTCTAGGTGCCTGAAATTGCCGGCCAGCATAAGAATCCACTAATGAACCGACCGAAGATTCTTTTCCTCAATCGCTCTCTCCGGTCGCCGAGTCGCGTGTTTACTGATTGCTACTACACCAAAGGATGCTTCGGTTCGGTCGCCAAGGTCTGTCGATTGCACAGCGGAGTTTGGGAAGTGAATCGCGCGCCTCATACCAGATGCCAATCGATCAGCGACCACATGACAAATGTCATGAGATTTTTGTTACTCTGTGCACTTCAATCGCAGCCACGTCGCTCCCATACTCGATCTTGTCGTAGTGACGATCGCACCCAGGAGCGAATCAATGAGCGCAATTCTTGAACTTCCCCAGGTCTTTGCTGCATCTACTTCCTCCCCGACCGCTGGAGCGGCCGCCGCACTCGACCGAGTCACCAAGCGATTTCCCAACGGCGTCGTTGCTCTCGACGATCTGTCTCTCAGCTTGCGTCGCGGAGAGGTCGTCGCGCTGCTTGGTCCCAACGGAGCCGGAAAGTCCACGGCGGTCAAGCTTCTCATGGGCCTCAGTTCGCCGACGTCTGGCAGCGTCAGCATCTTTGGCGCCGACCCGCGCAATCACAGGGCGCGGCTCCGCACCGGAGTGATGCTGCAGGGAGGTCGAGCCCCCGAAATGCTTCGTGTGCGCGAGCACATCGAGATCTTTCGCGGCTACTATCCCAACCCAATGGCATACGCCGACATCATCCAGATCGCCGGGCTTGATGGCATCGAGACACGCTTGTTTGGCCAGCTTTCCGGTGGACAGAAACAGCGTGTTCTGTTTGCCATTGCGCTGTCAGGTGATCCGGAGCTGATTTTTCTCGACGAGCCCACCGTGGGCCTCGATATCAAGTCTCGCCGTGGCATGTGGGCGCAGATTGAGCTGCTCGCCGCCAGGGGCAAGACGGTGCTGCTGACCACGCACTACCTCGAGGAAGCCGACTCTCTTGCGCGACGCATTGTGGTCATCGACAAAGGCCGGATCGTCTGCGAAGGCACGCCCGCCGAGGTCAAGTCCCTCGGATCCGTCGCTTCGGGAACAGCAAAGAACAGCAATATTAAGATCATTCGCTGCGCTACCGCTATTCCCGTACATGCACTGGTGAACATGCCGGGGGTTACAAGCGCCACGGTAAATGGGGAGTTCACTACGATCCTTGCGAGCCTGCCCGAGGCAACGCTGCGCGAACTCCTCGCCCTCGATCCATCACTTCACTCGATTGATGTGCAGAGTCCCAAACTCGAAGACGCATTCCTTGCCCTCACAGGCGACCACGAATGAGCTTGCGCGACCATCGTTGCAATGAGCAGCACTCGTCGAGCACGGAAGCATCACCCTCTGACTACTGAAGAAGGAGAGAATCATGTCCACAGCGACGTTTGAATTTCCCTACATCGACTCGTTCACTCGCAGCTTGCCAATCTTTTTGCGCGAAACGCGTTACGAGTTCCTCCGCCTCCTGCGCACGCGCACGTTCTCATTTTCCGTCGTCGGCTTTCCCGTTGTGTTCTACCTCTTCTTCGGAATCATCATGAACCGTGGACAGCAGATCGGCACCATCTCGGTCGCGAAGTATGTGCTCGCCAGCTATGCAGTATTTGGCGTGGTGGGCGCGGCGCTGTTCGGTATTGGTGTGGGACTGGCCGCAGATCTTGCCGCAGGATGGCTCGATCTGAAGCGCGCAAGCCCCATGCCTCCGCTCGCCTACGTTCTCGCCAAGTGCTGCTCGGCGGTGTTTTTTGGCGTTCTCATCGTGAGTCTTCTCGCCCTGATCGGTATCACCATGGGACATGTTTCTCTGACTTTCGTCGAATTTGCACGGATGATCGCCCTTACAGTGGTCGGCGTAGTTCCCTTTGTCTGCATGGGCCTTGCGCTCGCCCTGCTGGTTCCATTCAGTTCTGCACCCGGAATCACCAATATGATCTACCTGCCCATGAGCTTCTGCGGCGGACTCTGGGTACCGCTCATGTTCCTGCCGCACTTCATGCAGAAGATTGCTGTGCTCATGCCCACATATCACCTCGGACAACTGATGTTGAGCGCCTTCGGCTATGCCAGTACGGGCACCACGCAAAGCCACTGGTCAGGGCTTCTCGGCTTTACACTGCTGATGCTGGGTATTGCCGGTGTTGCTTTGCATCGCCTTGAGCAAAACTCGTAGCGAGAGGGCGTACACTCCGAAAAAAGGAAACCATGCCCGTACCTGCCTCCAACTCGCAGCACGACCCCAGCCGTTGGGCCTGGATGTGGCTGGCCTACACCGGTTTCCTCTTCATTGAGCCGTTGTTGGAGCCGAGCCGCAATCTCTGGCTCGGCACCATTGCCTGCCTTCTCGTTTTCCTGGGCATTTTCTGGGGATTCTTTTACGGGGCCTTCTCCGCCAAGCCCCTCCGCTACTGGATGATCGTCGCCACTTTCGTTCTCGGTCTCGCAACATTTCCGTGGAATCAGGGCGCTTCCACTTTCTTTGCCTATGCGGCAGCGTTTCTACCGTTCATTATCGATTCAGCGCGGCGCGTTATCGCTCTTATCCTGCTGGAGTGCCTGCTGATTATGGCTGAGGGAGCCGTGTTTACGGTCGGCGTGCCTCACGGACCATTTCACATCGGCTGGCCGAACGCCTTCATTTCCATCTTTCTCGTCATTGTGGTCGGCGGCGGCAACATCTACTTCGCCGAACAAAGACGCGCCGATTGCAAGCTGCGCGCCGCGCTTGAAGAGAACGTCACACTGGCAGCCGTTGCGGAGCGCGAACGCATCGCACGCGACTTGCATGATGTCCTTGGCCATACTCTCTCGGTCATTGTGCTGAAGGCTGAACTCGCGGGTCGTCTCGTCTCGCTCGACCCGGCGCGCGCCATCTCGGAAATGGCAGACGTCGAGCAAACCTCCCGCGCCGCGCTTGCCGAAATTCGAGAAGCCATTGGCGGCTATCGCTCCCGCGGCCTGGCTGCCGAAATCGATGCCGCACGCCATACCCTTGACGCCGCGGGAGTCACGCTCCATGCGGAAGACAAACCGGATCGCGAGTCCTTCAGCCCACAGGAAGAGACGGCCCTGGCTCTCGCGTTGCGCGAAGCCGTAACGAACATCGTTCGCCATGCGCGAGCGGCTAACTGCCGGCTCTTCTTTGTCGCTGAAGCGGGTCATCGCCGCCTCGTGGTGGAAGACGACGGGCAGCAAACGGCTATTCGCGAGGGCAACGGGCTGCACGGCATGCGCGAGCGCATTGAATCTCTTGGTGGTCGTCTTCAACTTGAATGCGGCGTCGTGCAAAACCACGGCACGCGCCTCACCATCGAACTTCCCCAGCGGGAGGCCGCCGCCTCATGACCGCCGCTCAGCGATCCTCCACGCCTATTCGCGTGCTCCTCGCAGAAGATCAGACCATGCTGCGCGGAGCGCTCGCAGCGCTCCTTGATCTCGAGCCCGACATCGCCGTCATTGCCCAGGCCGCCAACGGCCGAGAAGCCCTCAAACTTGCCCGCCTCCACACGCCAGATGTCGTGATTACCGACATCGAAATGCCAGAGCGCACCGGCCTCGAACTCGCCGGCGACCTGAAGCATACAAACTCCAGCAGCGCCGTCATCATCCTGACTACCTTTGCGCGTCCCGGTTATCTGCGTCGGGCTCTTGAAGCAGGCGCGCGCGGATACCTTCTCAAGGATCGGCCTGCCAGCGAACTCGCGGAAGCTGTGCGTCGCGTTCATGCCGGGCTGCGCGCTATCGATCCCGCGCTTGCCGCCGAGGCCTGGAGCAGCGACGAAGACCCTCTCTCTGACCGCGAGCGCCAGATCCTGCACCGCGCCGGGGAAGGCCGCTCCACTGCGGAAATCGCCGCCGAACTGCACCTTTCGGAAGGCACTGTGCGCAATTACCTTTCAGAAGCCATCGCCAAGCTTGGCGCAGCGAACCGCACCGACGCCGCCAGAATCGCGCGCGCGCGCGGCTGGCTTTAGTTGCCGGCGCTTGAAGCAATCGCTGGTCTTTTCTTTCGCCCTCGCTTTTGGCGATAATGAAAGCTGCTATGTCAAAACAAGAATTCCAGACTGAAGTCAAGCCAGCTACTCCAGCTGATCGTCCACTCTCTCTACTCTCACCCGGAAATCTTCCTCCGCGAACTCATCTCCAATTCCTCCGATGCGCTCGACAAGCTGCGCTACCTTAGCCTTACCGACGATAAGTACAAGGCGCTCGTCGGCAATGGCATTGACTCGCCGCGCATTGACCTCGAACTTGATGAAGCCAACAAGACTCTCACCGTCTCCGACACCGGCATCGGCATGAACGAGGAAGACCTGATCTCACACCTCGGCACCATCGCCCGCTCCGGCACCAAGAACTTCCTCGCCCAGCTCTCGGGCGATGCCCGCAAAGACTCGAACCTCATCGGCCAGTTCGGCGTCGGCTTCTACTCCGTCTTCATGGTGGCCGATAAGGTCGAAGTAATCTCGCGCAAGGCCGGTGAAGAGAAGACCTATAAGTGGACCAGCGACGGAAAGTCCGGATTTCGACATTGAGGAAGTCATCCGGCGGCGATGCGCGCAAAAGCGCCGGAACCACTGTCCTCATCCACTTCAACGACGAAGGCGCGCAGTACGCCAACGGCTGGCGTCTCACGGAGATCGTCAAGGAAGTATTCGAACCACATCGCATTTCCCATCTTCCTTACCTACGACAAAAGTGAGTGGAACGCGGAGAAGAAGGAATCCATCAAGACCCGCACCACGGAGCAGGTCAATGCCGCCAGCGCAATGTGGCAGCGCCCCAAATCCGAGCTCAAGGACGACGACTACAAGGAGTTCTACAAGTCGATCACCGGCGACTGGGAGGACCCGCTCTTCTGGTTCCACACCCGGGCTGAAGGCACGCTCGAGTACACCACGCTTTTCTACATCCCCGCCAAGGCCCCGCTCGACCTTTACCAGGCTGACTACAAGGGCGGCGTCAAGCTTTACGTCAAGCGCGTCTTCATCATGGACGATTCCAAGGACCTGCTTCCGCAGTACCTGCGCTTCGTCCGCGGCATCATCGACTCGGAAGATTTGCCGCTCAACGTCTCGCGCGAGATTCTGCAGCAGAACAAGGTGCTGACCAGCATCAAGGCGGCCAGCGTCAAGAAGATCCTCTCCGAACTGAAGACAATCGCAGTCAATGATCCCGAGAAGTACGCGCAGTTCATTGCCGAGTACAACCGTCCTCTCAAGGAAGGTCTTTACGGTGACTTCGCCAATCGCGAGACGCTGCTCGACCTCATTCGATTCAAGTCCACTAAGGTTGACGGGCTCACCTCGCTCGCCGAGGCCAAGAGCCGCATGCAGCCCGAGCAGAAGGCGATTTACTACATCACCGGCGGCTCTGAATCCATGCTTCGCAATTCTCCACTGCTCGAGATTTACAAAAAGAAAGACATCGAGGTTCTCCTCCTCGACGACGATATCGACGAGATCGTCTTTTCGACCGTCGACAAGTTTGGCGACATCGATTTGAAAGCCGTCAACAAGTCCGCCACTTCGGACGACCTGAAGGACAACTCTGCTCCGGAGAAGGCTGAAGAGCTCAAGCCCCTGCTTGAGAGAATCAAGGCCACGCTCGGCGATGCAGTTAAGGAAGTACGCGCCTCCTCGCGGCTCGCTGACAGCCCGTCGGTCATCGTGTCCGACGAAGACGAGCCTTCAGCCCGCATGCGCCAGATGATGGAGGCCATGGGTCAGAAGGGACTGCCAGAATTGCAACCCACACTTGAGATCAATCCCGATCACGAGATCATCAAGAAGCTGCTCGTGGACACCAGCAACAGCAAGATGGAAGACGCCGCGTGGCTGCTCTTCGATCAGGCACTCCTGCTGGAAGGCGTGCCGCTGAAAGACCCCGCCATCTTCGTCCAGCGTCTGAACCGAGTGTTGAACCAATCGATCTGAATCCAGCCACACGCAGCAACCCGAAACGCCTCCAGCTGGCGTTTCGGCATTCGGTTTTCCGAGTCTGCCAGCCTCGAGGTGGCTCTTTTGCGATGCCGGTGAGGGGAAAGTTGGGCACGGCTTGGGCACAATCCACGATTTGCCGATTTTGTAAATCGCTGATTATGTGAGCGTTTAAGGCTGGTGCCGGGAGGGGGGGCGAACCCCCATGACCGCAAGAGGAATGCGCTCGAGTTTAAGCGAACGGCCGGCGTGCAGGAGCTCGTAGGCTCGTGGGTCAACCTCGAAGCCCTCTCCGAACCGAATAGTTTCCTGAGTACCAGCCGAGCTTGATCCCACGGTTACACCCGTTGCCCGAGTGCTGCGATTCTACACTCTTCTCGGTTTCTAAGGACATCTCAAATGGGATCTTGCGCTTGGCAGAACAGGAAATCTTAAGATTTCCGACATGCGGGCGCTATTGAAACCAAATAGTTGAAGAGCAATCATCTGGTCGGTCGCCAACTCCAACCGTGAGGAACCCCATGAAGACACCTGGCTGTGCAGTCCTGAAATGTCTCATCGTCGTGGGCGCCTTTGCCCTTGCCTCGTCGCTGGTTTCCGCGCAGCGCATCTCCGCGGATGCGGTTCAGAATGGCAACTTCCAGGCACTTCGTGGCCGCCTTGATCGCACCCCCGACAAATCCATCCACCGCCTCTCGTCAACTGGCGGTCAGGCTGGCTCCAGAGCGTCCATTACGACTGCAAGACCGGCCACCCCACCCCGACCCATCGTCACTCCCTTCCTCGCCCCGAGCTCGCGCAGTGGCTCAGTCAACTATGGCTTCATAGTCGGCCCCAATCCCTTCTCCGGCGAGGAGGGAACCAGCACCTCGGTCAAAACCTTCCTCGTTCCCCTCGTCATCAAGGTTCACCAGGTCGCAACCGACTTCTCCGTGGACACCAACAACAACCTGATCCTCACCGGAATCAAGAACCAGGACGCGACCTATGACCCCACCCAGGCCTCGCCTGCCTGCCTCGGCAAAACCAACAATGTTCCCTTCACTCTCGCCGTCCAGTCACCCGTCTTTCAAAATCACCACTGGGTTTTCGGAGGCACCGATCTCGGCGACACCCAGTATCCGGATGCCATCCAGCGGGCCAACTTCTGGAACGCTAAAGGCGAGGACCCCGGAAACTACCATATCCATCTCGATACACAAGTGCTTCCCCCGCTCGTCATCGACTTCCCCATAGGCACCGGCATCGGCCTCCCGCAGTCCAGCGCGTTCTTGGGCTACAACGCCTGCGCGCCTAGTGTCTTGGTTGACATCAACCTCTTCGACAATTACCTCGACTACGTCGCCATCCCGCAGATGGCCTCTGAAGGCGTCAACTCCGGCAACTTCCCCATGTTCATCGGCGGAAACGTCATCTGGGGCTATGTTATCGGCGACTTGCCATCCTACGAGCCCCTCGCCGCGGGCTACCACAGCATCAGCAGTGTCGACCCAGCGCAGACCTATGGGGTCGCCATGTTCGGCGACGAGAACGTCTTTACCTTTCCTGACGCCATAGTTATCTCGCACGAAGTCAATGAGTGGGTCAACGACCCCACCGGCGCGAACGTGGTTCAGCTCTACAACGTCGACGCCGTCAATTATCCAACGTACCCGTCCTGCCAGGATAACTACGAGGTCGGCGACATTCTAACCGGCATCGAGATGCCCCCTGTGAAAGGCGAGAACGGCTACACCTACAACGTCCAGGAAATTGCCTTCTTCTCCTACTTCTACGGCGGCCCTTCTTTCGGCGTCAATGGGTGGTACTCCAGCAACAACACGCTCACCTCCGACGCCGGCCCCGCCTGCAATTACCTGGGCAGTGATTGACTAGTCCGACATCTTCACCCAAAATGCTGCACATAAATGAATGGAACACAAGAAGGAGAGCAAAATGCCAAAGTTTGATGAGAGGAGATTCAGAATATGAGAGATAGCCGACTCTTCGCGCTATTCTTCGTTGTTATCGCGACCGGTGTGATGACCGCAACGACCCGTGCAGACGACCAGATTGTCCAGCTGGTCAGCTCCCAAAGCGGCATGTGTCTGCAGCCAGCCAAAGCATCGGCAGCTAACGGAGCGGCAATTGTACAGGTGGCGTGCGACGGCAGCGCCGCTCAGTTCTGGGCGATGCACTTCATGGACAGTGGCTTTGCCAACAACCACACGTGGTATCAGGTAATTAATCAGTCCAATCATCTGTGCCTCGACGCTCGGGGTGGGGCTGTGGATGGAACGCCTATCCAGCAGTGGCCCTGCTCGGGGATTTCCAACGAAAAATGGGGCATAAGCAACTGTCAGTCGAGTCCGGGTTTTTCGACGTGTACGGTGTCGTCGGAAATCTACAACAGTAAGGTCGCACAAGACCGGCCGTATACGCATTGCCTCGCTACACCGGGGAACGGGGACGGTGCGTCGATGGTGTTGATGTCGTGCCAACTCATCCCGACGCAGGACTGGAAGCTACAGGGGTTCCTTTCAGACGCAGTAAAAAAGCGCAAATAACCGATCTTCTCCGAAATTCGGCACAGGAATGACATGAGGACACGCCATGTTCACGGATTGATAGCTAAGGGGCGAGCTCCACGCTTTCTCGCGTCGTTGCTGTGGCATGACCGGCCCGTAAGTGAAGCTGTCTCGTGGCGCGATCATTCCTCACGTTTAACCAAACGGTCATTCGCGGGAGACTATCTACTCCCTCAGCCCGGTCTTTCATGATTGTGAGTTAGTCAACCCTCCCCCGCCAGATCGAATTGCGCCCGGATGGTCGGCTTCTCGGAAGTAGCCCGCTCTCTGCCAGACCTTCTTAAGTGGTGAGAACAGGCCAACGCACTTGGCGAAATTCGACGGGATTCCAATTTTCGTTTGCTTGTTCGAGGTATGCCAACAGTCGCAACCAACAGCCATCAGAACAGCCACCAAACGATTTTGGCCTCTCGGATTTAGAGAGGCCAGTTCAGCATAAGATCTTTATTATGTTGGTGCCGGGAGGGGGGGTCGAACCCCCACGACCTTGCGATCGGCGGATTTTGAGTCCGCTGCGTCTGCCAGTAAGCTTATGTATATAAACAGGATATCTATGAAACTCTAGGAAACTGTGTAAGAAAATGTGTAAATTTCGGCCTTTTTTACGAGAATCAGCCCCGGCCCCAATTGATCACCCTGGGGAATCTTTTGCATTGATTTTTTGGGGAAGACGCCAGATGGTGGCGGGTATCGGAATCGAACCGATATGAGATTGCTCTCGGAGGTTTTTGAGACCTCTGCGTCTGCCAGTTCCGCCAACCCGCCGATATCAAGATTATACCGCGGGTCAGAAACTCCACGCCACCGTCTCGCTTATCCAGCGCTCAGCCCTTGCGATAGTTCAACACCGACAGACTGAGGCTTGATCTTTCAGCGCGCTGCATCCGCATAGACTCGCGCACTGCGTCTACAATCGCATCGGGCCGTTCAACTGGAATCATGTGAGAGCTATCGGAGACGATAAGCCACTTACCTCGATTTGAGAGATGCTGCGCCAATTGAATTTGACCATCTACCCAGGTTTTGCGTAGGTCTAACCAGTCCTGTGAGGTTAGGGGTAAGCCCCACATGCCCTTGCCAGCGATGAGAACCGCCAGCGGCTTATCTCCCAATGTTGGCACGTCGGCCAACTCAGCCTCGCTATCGCCTGCAAACTGCTCCTCGACTTCACTCGTTGTCGCCCGAATGAATTTTGCCTGTATAGCGTGATACGACCATTCCTGATCGCCGGTTGGCTCGCCATAGTAGTCAGAGGCAGCTCCCGACGGATCATGATTAAGCGGTTCCGACCCGCGAATATCAGCTTGATCAATCGTCGCCATTACCTGCCACGGCTGCTGCTGATCCTGTCCTCGAAAAGACCAAAACAAAAACCACCCCAGCGATTTGCAGATATTGACAGGTCACACCATATCAATTTATGGATCGGCGGTGATAGACCCGCAACAACGACTTCGAGCTAACACTCTCGCACCGCCGGTGCTAAACTTGCGTGCGTTGAAGGTAACTCACTGTGCCCAGCCCCAGTCCCTCCCCGTGTCGGCCCCTGGTCGTTTTCAGCGTGCTGACATTCCTCGCATTCCAATCCTGCACTTCAACCGCGCAAAGCAACTCTACAAATCAATCCCCCGGCCAGCAGTCTTTCCAATTGCAGGTAGAGAGCAACCTCGTGCTCATCCGCGTCGTCGTGCGCGACAAGAATGGCAACCCCGTCCATGGCCTAAAGAAGGAAGACTTTCGCCTCTTCGATCAGGGCAAGGAACAGACGATCTCGCAGTTTGATGAGGTTGCGTCCGGCGGATCTCCTTCGTCTTCGGCTATTGCCCCATCGATGCCCGCTGCAACACGACCACCCGCTTTTGGCCCGGAACAGAGGTACATTGCGTTCTATTTCGACGATCTCAACTCGTCTGCTGCCGACCTGATCCAGGCTCGCGATGCCGCTGATCGTTACCTCACAACCAGTCTTCGCCCAAACGACCGCGTGGCCATTTTCACAGCGGAAAAGATGCTGTCGGACTTCACTTCCGCCTCCAGCCAGATTCACGAGGCGCTCATGCAACTGCATGCCAGCACCCAGGGACCTGCGAACGAACATCCATGCCCTGATCTCTCTGACTACCAGGCATACGAAGTCCTCCACACCAACGATCTGAGCAGCGACGCCTGGATGACGGCACTCGCAGAAGCCGCAGCTTGTCCGGTCAAACTCTTCGCCGGCACTTCGAATCTCGATCCAACCAAGCCCAATCCCAGTGCAATGCAGCCGATTCGAATGCTGGCGCAGAGAATCCTCGACCAAGCCCAGACTCTGACACGTGCCAATCTTCAGCAAATAGAACAGGTGGTGAAGGCGATTGCACCGGCGCCGGGTGAGCGCTCGGTCGTTCTCGTCTCCCCGGGTTTCCTCTCGCGGAGTGAACAGTACGCTCTCGACCGCATCATCGATCGCGCTCTTCGCGCGCAGATCGCTATCGATTCTCTCGATCCCAAGGGCCTCGCGATTCTACTGCGCGAATCGGACGCTTCCCGCAACACGACTATCCTTCCGGATCCGCGCGCTTCCCAGGCCCGGTATCACCTTGATGTTTCGAAAGAATTCGCCGGCGCCGATGTCTTGGCTGAGTTCGCGCAGGGCACAGGTGGCGAGTTCTTTCACAGCGACAACGACCTGAAGGCCGGATTCGCCGCTCTCACCCAGGATCCCCCGCACTACATAATTGCCTTCTCCCCGCAAAAAGGGAGATGGGACGGCAAATTCCACGCTCTCAAGGTGTCGTTCACCACCAGGGAGAAGGGCCTCACCATTCAAGCTCGTCGCGGCTACTTTGCCGTCGAGAGCAATTCCAGTGTGGCAGAATCTGCCGGCGCGGCAAACACCGCGCCCGCTCGGTCACCAGCGTCTGAACCCGAGTCAACCACACCGTCAAAACCAGTTCCGCGAGTCGCAACCGCATCTGCGCCTGAAAGCACAGTAGATTCCCACCCAGCCTCAAATCCTCCATCCGCTGCTGCCGTCCCCGAGGGCGTCAGTGCCATCTCGGCGGATACACATCACGTTGCGCCAATCTCCCACGCAAATGCCAAACCCCTGCATCTCCATCGCGGAACGAACCGCATCACGGTCAATCAATTGGAGCAATTTCTCGCTGACGCTCACGCCAAGACCGATGCGGAACTCGCAAAACAACTGGCCGGTCTCGAACTCACCGAACGCTTCGATTCACCAACACTGCTTCGACTCGAGGCCGATCTTCCCGGCGACCAGTCCAGGCAGGTGCTCGCTGCACAGGCAGACTTAGCGGCCTTCCTCAAGCCGCACGCCCAGGTTGCGGGTCTCCCGGCCACGCCGTCCGCGGACGATCAGCTCCAATGGCTGAAATCGGCGACCAACTATGTGACCAGCGCGCTCCACAAGCTGCCGAATTTCTTCGCCACCCGTGATGTAACCCGCTTTGCCGATTCGCCCGCACGACAAGTGATGGGCACCTTCTACTCCTACCAGCCGTTGCATGCCAGTGACCGATTGCAGGCCACCGTTCTCTATCGCGACGGCAAGCAGGTGCTGGATTCCGATCGGGAAAAGAGCACGGGCTCCGAATCCAATTCACCCGGTCTGGTCATCGAGGGAGAGTTCGGTCCAATTCTCGGCACCGTGCTCACCGACGCGTCCAAAACCAGCATCACATGGAGCCGTTGGGAGCAGGGAACCGCTGGTCCCCTCGCGGTCTACCGTTTTGCGGTGCCAAGGAATAAGTCCCACTATGAGGTCGAGTACTGCTGTGTTAACGCGATTGGCCTCTACAAGCAGATCTCTGCTTACCACGGCGAGATCGCCATTGACCCGGCTACCGGGTCGATCCTGCGCATCGCGATCCAGGCCGATCTCAACAAAGCCTATCCACTGATAAGGGCAGATCTTGCGGTTGAATACGGTCCGGTTGAAATCGGCGGCAAAACCTACATTTGTCCTCTCCACAGCGTGGCCATCATGATGGCATACACGATGGCGCCGGACACTAACTTGGAATTGCCCCAGTTGGCGGGAACATCGACCGGCCAAGGCAATACTCGCGCACTGCCCGTCCAGACGATGATCGACGACATAGCCTTCAGTCAGTACCACCTCTTTCGGTCCGATTCACGGATCCTCCCCTCCGACGATTGATCTTCGGGCCGGTTTTGCCAGATAAATTACAGTGAGCCGCGATCATTACCCTTCGCGAATTCGCACTCTATCCCCGTATGAAAAGACCAAAAGACCGGCAACGCGTTTTGTCGGATCGGCGCGGTTGAACAGAATCTCCTGCTCAAAATCGACACCAGAAGTTTGAGCCGTCGCTGGGCAGAGTTGGCTGGGTTGGTGATTTCAATAAGCAGTTCAACATCACCAAGGGACTGGCAGGTAGGGTCGATCCTGGACTACGAGGCCGGAACGCCGATTCAGGGTTGCAACGGCAGCTCGGTGTCCGAGAACGGCTCGCCTTTCCCGAACGGCTTCAATCGTCCGGATCGCAACAGCTCAGTCAGCTTGAGCACCGCGTCCTACTCGCGCGTCCGCGATTACTTCATGGGTAGAGCGAATGTCGCCCAGATGTTCAATCCCGCCGCCTTCACGCTAACCCCAAGCCAGTGTGTCCTGGGAACGGCCCAAAAGAACTATGCCGGAACGAGAAACGCTCCGTCGCCTTGGAAAACATCAACGCCAAGAAGAACTTCTACATCGGAGAGCACTTTACTGCCGGACTACTTCAATGCCTTCAACCGAACGCAATTTTGGGGTATCTGCACCCCTATTTGTCTCCCAGAGTTGCAATGAATCCGTATTTTAGCAACCACAAAATATGACGGCGCAGATGATCCTGGGGAAGAAGGCTCTTCTTGCCGAGAGATTCCACGAGGCTTCTGACACGCGAGCGATTCGGTACATCTTCTGTGACATCCGATTTAACGGGAGACAAGTGGCTATCTACCAGAAGTTCAAGCGTTTCTCGAAGGACGTCTCGATCTAGGATCTGGAATTCAGATAAAAATGGGGGAGGAGGAGGCACAAAGTTCTCCGCTTGCGCAATCTCTCGTCCGGCTGACGTAAGTTCCAGAAACGTCTCATCCGACAGTGCCTCCGACGCATAGTGTCCAAAGAAACGATAGTACCGTGGCCGCGCAAATCTTGGGGCTTCAGGCGGTGCAACGATAGAATCTGCAATTTCTCCTAACTCGCGCCACAATGCATCGTACTGTCTGGTCACCGCTTTGAAGCTGTAATACGTCGAGGCTCTCCTGCGGGACTGTTCCGCCATTTCACGGCGAAGCGTTTCGTTGTTCATCAGCAAATGTATGTAGTTCTCCATTTTGCCCATATCGACCGCAACCGACTGCCCAATGGAGAATTGATCGAATAACAATCCACAGATGGGGCCTGTCTGTTCCAGATCGTCGCAACAACTCATCCACCGGGTCGGCGTAAGGAAGCCAGTCTCTCCGTGGCGAACCGTGTCGCGAAATCCATCCCAATCCGGGACCACCTGAGGAACACCGGATGCCATGGCCTCGATCACCGTTATACCGAAGCTCTCTGTTACGCAATCGGTGGGTGACGTGAATACGTCTGCTGCCTGCATCAGGAGCGCTTTCGTATCATCGGTGATATCAAGCATGAATTTCATCTGCTTATCGAGACCTAAGGTATGACCATGCCTTTGGAGCAAACGAGCATATCCCTCATCTTCGGTGCCCGCCACTACCCAAAGCAGTTGACGGCTTGGATTCCGGTCAGCCAATGATTTGATCAAGGGAAGAAATGGGTACAGGTCCGCCTTGAGCGGCGAAATCCGCCCTAGCGTCAGAATGAGAAAAGATTCCCTGGGTAGTTTCAGCAGCGCTCGGGCGCGCGTCTTATCGTGGGTAGCGAAACGGGCCGTGTCCACACACAGCGGAATCACATCGACCCGGCCCCTGTACTTGACAGGCGCTCCGACTAACCTCTGAAACTCCTCTTCGACATGCGCGATGATCTTATTCACTGCGTCCCGGCTGGAATGACTCGTGCAAATGATGGAATCGCATCCATAGGTGCCTTCCAACAAAACGCGCAGATAATAGTCGTAGAGAAGGTGGTGATAACTGAGTCCGTGAGTGAGAATTGTCACGGGATAAACCGAGCCGGCGCTTTGACGGACAGCCTGCGACAACTCGACGCCTTCCTGGGTTGACGTCGTCGTCGTCGCGGGCAGCGGGTTGAACCACGCCTTGAGCAGCGGTGCCGGAACTCGCCTGGCGATCACGTCTTCGATGGAAATTACGCGTGTCTGTCGCTTTCGTTCCTCGGATAGGTCCCAGCTCGCCAGTTGACCCAGCGCGAACTGCCGGTCCGGAGAATGTACAAAAAGATCGATGCGCATCGCACTCTCTTGAAGCAGGGCGTGCACCAGAGTGTCCGCTGCGACGACGCTACCCCGTACACTCATGGACATCCCAGAGAACGCCCTCTTGAGCATGGTATTTGTAATTCGCTGTAGAACTCCCTGCTTTAGCCGAACGGAATCGTATCTGCGAACGTTCCCACTTAGGAAGATGCCGAGGGATATCTCCGGGCCGGCGTTCAGACCGGTTTCATCGTTCATTTGTAGTGATCCTGGAAACGAGTGGAGAGTCGAGTAAGTTGCCCGGCCCTCCGATGTTGGGCTTATCGCCCGACTGAGGTATTAATTGGTGTACATACAATAGGCTGTACTCGTGATACAGGCGCACCCACCTCCATAACCGTGAAGGATGCATTCCCCGCCGCTGTGACTGCAGGTACCTTGTGAGCACCAATCAACGCGATTTACTATTTTCAACATCTTCGCTGATGTCGTGGTGGCTCCCGCGGTAAGCATGGCGCAGCCACTAGCAACTGCGACACACAGGAAAGAAAGAAGTTGTTGTCTGGAAACGCTAAGCTTCACAATCATATCCTCCTTGAGTTGGATTGTCGGGTAAAACCTCGGTCGCTGAGCTTACGAATTTGGGGATCGCAGCGTCTCCCGGATCTGGCTGATTTGATCGTCGCTAAGTTCGCCGGCCCATACATGCTTGACTAAGCCGTCCGGACCCAGCCAAATGGTCGTTGGTGTCGCGACAAGATTATAGAGGCTGCGATCCTTGGGATCCAAGTGAATCACATGGGCGTCGGCCGGAATAGCGACCGAAGCCAAATAGCGAGCATCGGCGGTATCCGTTAAATCGACCCATGCCACCTGACTAGCAGGCACAAGCGGCATCAGATCCCGCCAATTGTGAAAATTGGCTTTGCAGTGTGGGCACATGGGAGAGAGAACTAGCAAGAGCGTTCCGCTTCCCTCTTGCGCGAGGTTCAGAGTCATGCCCTGACCGGAAATAGATGTTCCATGAAGCGAAGGGATTTTGGAGCCGACAGGCGGACCTTCCGCATCAGAGAGTGCTCGGAACTGCCCGGCAAGCACGATGTTTTGCTTCTGGAGTTTGTGATTTACCACGAGGAGAACGGCACAGGTCACCGTTAGCACAATAGTGGCGATGAAAGCGTACCGCGATCCATCGAAGGGCAGGCTCTTATCTTCGTTGACCATAAACTATTACTCCTCTGGTCTTCGGCCGCATGCCCATGTGGAAACGGTACCAAAAATACACTTGGGTTATAGGCTTGTCAAGTTTTTCTCGCTCCGATGATACGCTGCAACTCAACCACGCCGGGCTGCCTTCGAGCTGTCCGGCATCTTTTCAGGTTCCGCTGGGAATTCAATTTCCGGTCCGCTCTGGGAACTTGCATAGGAGAAAATCAAATATAATCTCGGATGTCGTGCATCAACTTGACTTGAGACTTGGAGTCTCGTGAAAGGACTTGGCCCTCTTTGACAAAATGAACCTCGATATTGAGGTCCTCTATCGTTACCGCGTCTTTGAAGTGCGATACAAGCGGTCTGTTTTTCGACCAAGAGCACGCGGCACGCGCTAGCGCGTTTAAAGAACGTCACCATTTCGCCGAATTGCTTACGTCCAGTTGCTTTCGCGGTTTCCACGTCCTCGAACGCGCGTACCACCTCGAAACCGCTGCGCGCCGCATACGCGCGCAGTAACTTCGTCTGCATGTCTAACGAGAAACCCTCTTGTTCTTGTTCACGACTGGATGCGCGCGTGTAAATGACGGCGGTATGCGTGCTCATTTCTTGCCTTCCTTTTTCAGCGCATCTTCAGCCGTCTAGCCCAACGCGCTTGCACTGCCTTACGCGCAGACCAATTCTGTCATCCTCACTTTTCGCTTGCAAAACGTCGGCGGACCATACATTCCTGGTTGTCGATATGAATCTGCCCAATATCATCTCTTGCAGGGCCGTTCTTACTTCCCGGCTGGAGGCCTTATCAACGGCGTTCGCCTGACGCATCTGAGAGAGACATTTTTCTATCTGCGCTTGGTCCGACTTCGAGTACGAGGAGGCATCCGCGTAGTCGTTGTAAATGCGTTTATGCAGCGCCACACTGCACGTTTGTCGCTGTTGCTGCGGGAGAAGATTCGTCAAATCGGTGACCATTTCGATGTTCGCAAAATCCTGCCCCATCTGGCCCAACTGATCGTCAATACCTCCAAGAAACACTTGCCTGTCTGTGCCTTTGCAAGAAGGAACCGCGAGAGCGGTTGGAGCTCTTGATCGGCCTTCCAGAGGCCCCCGACAGCGGAGGATATATCGGCTGCTGTAACAGCCTGTCCCACTCGCAGTCGCTCGTCCAGGTTGATGAACTCATAGTGACTGGCAAAGAAGACGCTATCGAACACGCACTGGTCAATAAGCCGCTCGATCAAAGCGACTTTAAAAGCAACTGTATGTCGTCAATCCGGAAACTACACCATTACCCACGGCCAGCGTCTCGTTTATCCAACGCTCAGCCCCTGCGATACTCCCATGCTCACCGATTGCGGCTCGATTTTCTGTGTTGCTGCTGGCTCTTGCTGGATCGCGGTCGGGTGCGACACGTTGCGGCTCAACTCGTATCCCAGGGCCTTCGCGTCGTTCGTATACATCTGCACGTCAAATTGAGCGCGCGACACCGACACATAGGCCATGCGGCTGTTGACGAGTTCGCCGGGAGCCTGTTCCGTATCCACGTGGATCAGCACGCGGTCTGCGGTCTGGCCCTGGCTGCTGTGGCTCGTCACCGCATAACCGTAATCGAGATGCGGATGCTGCCGCGCGTTGAACTCGACCTCGCGCCCCGAGTCCGTGCGGAGTTTCAGATTGCCGTCGCCTTCGATCCGCTCGATGGTCGCCAGTTCGCGGTTAGCGAGTTTCTGTTCATGGTACGGGGCCGTGAGTTGCACGCGGTCGCCCTGCGCGAATTTGCGCTCGCTGTCGCGGTAGACCGTCACACCCTGCAACCGGCGCGGATCGTAGCTCAGCTCTTCTCCGCCGTGCCGCTTCACCGTGAGCGTGTTGCTTTCGCGGTCCACGCGCGACACACGCGCATATTCTCCCGGCTCGATGCCGAGAGGCTTCGAGCCTTTCGAGTAGCGCAGCACGTCGCCGCGTTCATAGTTCTGCGCGTGCTGCCGGTCCGCTCCCGTCACGTCTTGACGCGCGTAGAGCACATGCACGCGCTGCTCCTGAGTGCTGACTTTGCCCTCACTCTGCATCGTGCGATGGATGGCTTCGTTGATCTCGCGGCGTGAGGCATTGTCTGGCGAGACGACGAGCGTCTTTTCAGGTGAGCGCGCGTACTCGCGGGCAATTTCGCTGATGCGTTCCTGCCGGTCGCCGATTTCATGCACGCGTCCCTGGCTGTTCAGATTGCCGATGGCTTCGCGCACTTCGCCGCGCGCAAGCTGCTCCACGGCCTCTTTGAGCGCCGGGTCTTTCTGTCGGATGATCTCATCCAGTCTGGCCGTGCGCATTCCCGCTTCCTGCAACTGCGCATAGGGCCGTCCTGCTTCGACCGCCTCATGCTGGCGCACGTCGCCCACGAACAGCACTCGGTCGTTTTCTTTCAGCCGCTCAACAAACGTGTGTATCTGCTTCGTGCTCGCCATGCTCGATTCATCGACCACATAGAGCCGCCTCTGTCCGTCGTCTTGCTGCTCGCCGCGTGCAAGATGCCTTTGCAACGTTTGCGTCTCGATGCCCGCTTCGGCGAGCTTCTGTGCGGCCCTCGATGTCGGCGCGAGTCCTTCCACCTGATAGCCCGCGCGCTCGGCCCCTTCACGGACAGCGGCTAAGGAAGTCGTTTTTCCTCCCCCCGCAACACCTTCAAGAGCCATCATGCGGTCGCGGCTCGTCAGCACATCTTCGACCGCGTGCCGCTGGCTCACGCTCAAGTGCGCGATGCTGCTCCATCGTCTGCTGCGCGTACATTGCCGTCTGCCAACACCTCGCGTGTGCCTTGGCCCAGCTTCATCCGCTCGATCAGCTCGCGCTCGTAACCCTGCATTTCGCCGGTCGTGAACGCGCGGCCTGGGAGACCTGGCCTGCGCTCCACTTCGATCAGATCATGCGACTGCACACGCCGCTCGAACTCGGCGCGCACCTCCGGCAACCGCGCCTCGCCCATCGTGTGCTTGAGGGCATCGCGCATCAGCGTTCTTTCATCGGCTACGGCCTCGCGCTCCATGCCGCGCTCGCGCGCATAGCTCACGCCCTCGTGCGCGGCGACTCCCGACTGCTCCGGCTTCAGCTCCACACCGGGCCGCTGCGCCGCCTCTCTGACAACGTGCTGCGGCTGATGACCGTGTTGAGCAGCGAGTCTCTGATGCTGCTCGCGCACTTCTTCGTGCGAGAGCGGCTGCTTCGCATCCCGCGTCTGATGCGCCGCGATCTGCGCGGCGCCAGCCCCGCGCACGCCCGCCGTCTCCATGTGCTCCTCGATCTGTTGCCGCCGCGGACTCGACGCCTCCAGATATTCGCGCGTGTAACCCTTGATCTCCGGCTGTCCATGCTCGCCGCGCTCGATCTCGTAGCCGAGCCGTTGCAACTGCGCCGCAAGCTCCGAACGATACACCGCCGTCGCGTACTGCTGCGTCTTGTAAAGCTCCTGCGGCTGAAGAGCGCGCGTCTGGCCGTCCGCCGTTTCGGTCACATTGAAGATCACCGCGTGCGTGTGCAACTGCGGCGCGGCGTAGCCATCGACGGGTCTGCTGCTGTCGTGCTCGAACTTGGCGACGGCCCACTGGCCCGTCGTCTGCGCCGGGACGTTGCCGCCCATGCGCGCCTGCGCGTATCTCTCCATCTCGTCAAGCGCCGTGCGCACACTCTCTCTGTGGGCCTCACGCACGCGGTCGTCGCCGCCAACAAGCGCAGTCAGCGAGACGGACTTGGGCGCGCTGAACGTCGCATCCCATCCCGCCCGGTGCTCCATCGTGCGCACCGTGTCGCCCTGGGCGTTGACATACTCGCGGGCCGTCTGATGCCGAACCAACTGCTCGCCTGTCTCCGGGTGCTGCCCCTCGGCCAGACGCGCAAACTGCTGCTCCTGGACCTCTCCGTGCAGGCCCCAGCGAGTGGCAAGTTGTCCCTGCCACTCGCCGCGCACAGTCGTACCTTCGGTGTAGTAGTTCTCACGTGCATTGGAGAACTCATCCCGGTGGTACGCCTGCGCTTGGCCTGCACTGATGGGTTTCGACAGCGTAATCACTCGACAGCCTCGTAACCCAGAACTGACGGGAGAACTGCCGTCCACTGGGCATTGCAAGTTGTATTCGTGCAGGTCAACCTCTGCTTGATTTGCAGGTTATCGACCTTCTGGCCTTGGCTCACGATGCCCCTTGGGGCAACGAACCACGACGTATTCCAGAGCGTCCTTGCGCTCGATGCGGTACTGCTGTGTCTTGGTAGTCATATGACTAACTAACCTCTGGTTTGATTTCGGAGGGTTTTTTACACCCCCTCATCTAAAGAAGTCCCGTATCGAGTTTTTTCATTCACTGACATTGATCATTCGAAGAACGGCGTCTGCTCGTTCACCGCCGCTGGCTGCTGCGCTTGCTCCTGCTTCTTTTGGACGGAGCGTACCGGCTTTCGTGCCGGCGCTGCAACCGGCTCCGGCTCTGTCGCCGGCATCGCCGGCGTTGTCATCTTCCGCTCGATGAACTTCTCCGCTGGCTCCTCCAGCTTGAGATACGGTATCCGCATCCGCACAACCAGGTTGCCGTGCTTCAAGTATCCATGCAGCGGTTCAAGCCCTCCGATCTCCGACGCCATGACCAATGGCTCGCGCGTAATCTCCCGTTGTTCGTTCTCCCGGTGCTGCGGGAACACGCCCCGCGTCCGGCTCTCCCGGAACCGTTCTACCTCCACTTCGCCGATGGATTTCGAAATCCACTCCGACGCATGAGGCTCGCTCGTCTTAAAGAAGATCTTCGTTGCGGGCTGCGATAGCATGGCCTCGGCGATGTGCCCGTACAGCGCCTCCACCTGCGCTTTGCCCTGGAAGCCGAGGACCATCGGGTTATTCGATTTCCGGCCCTCCGTGATTGCCGTCGTCAACTGCGGCAACCGTTGCAGCGTCGCCAGCTCGTCCAGCACGAACCACGTCTTCCGCGCCCCGCTCCCGCCCTCGTTCATCAGCCGCAGCACAAGCAGGTCGAGCCACAGGCTCATCAGCGGGCGCAGCCGCTCTCTCATCGTCGGCTTCGACGTGAGGAACAGCCACCCGCTCCGCTCCCGGCTCCACTGCATACGCGCTCCAGCGCCGCTCCGTTTCCCGCTCCGCTGGCAGCAGCTTGAACGCATCGGCAACCATATTGAGCGAACCGAGCACGCCCGACCGCTGCGGCGGAGCCGTTGCGTGGATCATCGCCGCCAGCTCCGTCCCGCGCACCCGCTTTTCGATCTCCTCCTCGTGGCACATCCAGTACGTCAGCTGCTCCGGCGTGGGTTTCAGATTGATCAGGTGCGCGAAGATTTTCCTCGGCGCATCGACGAAGAACTGGTTCTCCCGGCCCCGGTCCGGGAACAGAGAAGCCGCGACCGTCAGCGCCTCCGCCTCGTGCGGCACTTCGTCACCCGGCGTCCAGAACGGGCAGCGCGCATCCAGCGGATTGAGGATCACATCGCCCCGCGATTCCCTATAAAACTGCGGCACATATTCGAGCGCCGGATCGTACACGATGGCCGTCTCTCCGCGCTCCCATATCTGCGAGAGCACCTGCCGGATGGCCGCGCTTTTGCCGGTGCCCGAGTCACCCACGATGAGGAAGTGCATCGCCTCCCGCTCGCGCGGGACGCGCACCCAGCGGCCCCGGTCCCGCCTGAGCAGCCGGTCGTTCCACGTCTGCTCAAGATTGACGAACGCGATCCCGTCCGGGAAGTAGGTCGTCAGCCATTTCTTCCGCCCCAGCTTCTCGTTGAACTCCGCCGTCGTCGCCAGCTCCGGCCCCCGCAGCCGCCGCCCGAACTTCCAGACCATCCGCCGCGCCCGGTCCTTCGGCACCGCCACGAACAGGCCCAGCACGAAGAACGCAAGCGTCCAGTACGCGGGCCGCTTGGCGAAGTCCCACAGGGTTTGGTTCTGATAGACCCACTGGCCCAGAAACGCGTGCAGCCGCTGATCGTTGTACACGTCCGTCACGTATTGCAACCGCACTAACCCGGCCTTGATGCCGTCGTCGGTCAGGACATACCCGTACCGCCCGTCCGCACCCTTCACCGCCTGCACTTGGTCGTCGATCACGAGCAGCATCTGCCCCTTCGCGTTGAAGCCTTGGAGCAGCGTGTACTTCGACTGCATCTTCGGCCCGGCCTTCGCCCGCGCGCCGCTCCTGAGATAGTCCGACAGGTACAGCCGCTCCGCGACCGTCCAGTTCTGTTGCCCGTCCAGCCACACCATGAACACGAAGAACAGGCAGCTAAGGAAAAATGCTCCCCACGTCCACACGTGCGCCCGGCTCGGCCACGGTTTCGCGTACTGCTTCCGGCCCCACTCCGCCATGCTCAACCCTCCTCTGCCTGTGGTTCACCAGCCTCTTTCTCGTTCGCTTTGCTGACCGCCTTCCGCGCCGCCTCGATCCGCTCCCGCGCCCGCTCTCCCTTCACCGCGTCGGCCCGCTCGATCAAGGTCCGCATCTCGGCCTCGGTCATCGGTCCCTGGCCCTGCCGGAACTGGAGATTGAGGAACAGCGTCCGCAGCGCCAGAACCTCTGCCAGGATGACCTCGCCGCTATCCCCAGCGCCGTCTCATCGGGGCAGCCAGCAGCACCTCGCGCACCCACTCCGACAGCGTCAGCCCAGCTGCCTGCGCACGCTCCTCCAGCATGGCGAACTCCGCCTCGCTCACCTTCGTGCCAACGGATTTGGTGCGCAGCGGCGGCTTCAGAGAGCACCGCCTGGACTGGATTTTGGATCGGGGACACACGCCGGGCGCGTGTTGCGGGCAGGCTTGCTTGAGGGGCCGCAGAAAGGGGAACGGAAGCGATTTCGAGCTAAGGGGGTCAGCACCATCGAGTTACCCCGCAGCAACTTTCGCTTGCCGTTATAGTAACCCGATTTCCAGATTTTTTCTCTTAGCCGCCTGTTTTCAGCACGTTCCCCGACAGGAACCCCCGGTTACTGCGCAGCACCCAAGCTGGGGTGACGTGTCATCCCTCCACCCGATGCCGTAGGCAGCGCCGCTCTTGGAAGGCTGGTCCTGACACGGAACTCCGGCCCCGATACTTCACAACGCAGGCGATAAACTGCCCAGGGGACCAGGCGGCTCTTCAGGGACAGGAACTGGAACAGCGGGCGCGAGAGCTTGGCGTCGATATTTAAGGCTCCCGCGCACGGGAAGCTCATCGGGCGCTCGTCCGCGCGCCGAAGATCATGAGCTTGAGCAACGGGTCATCGAAGCGGAACGGGCCAACCGAGAGTCCCGCCTCTGGCTCTTAGCATTGATTTCTGCCGTGGCTTCCGTCGTCAGTGCTCTGGCCGCTTGGGCGGCGATCCTACGGAAATAACCGGGGCGACGGCTTGTCTCAACGCGGCGGTCTTCCAGGAAGGCGATTACTCGGCGGGCCGCTGCGATCTCCATCTCGACAGGCTGCCAGGATGCCACGACAAATGGCGTCGAGATGCCTGTCAGACGGTTAGCGATCTCCGAGAACTTCATCGGCCTTCCTGCTCATCATCAGACGTCATGGCCTTCCTGGAAGGCAGTCTAGTGGTGTCTGAAAACCGCGTTCAGGCCCGAGGGTCGCTAAAGCCCGCTGGAACCCGCTAAAGGTTAACCAGCCTGCTTCTGTCCCAAATCGGAACCGCAATGCTTGCATTTTACTGCTTCCCGTTTAATTAATTCGGCACAGTGGGGACACTTTACTTCGTCCGATTCCAAAATAACCGCAATTCCCTTCGCTTTTAGAACCTTATATGAGATGAGCGATATTCCCCGGTCGTATTGCACTTGGATGACTGCGTTTGCTCCCATCTGTGACGCCTGTTCTTGCAGCTTCAGGTTGACATCTTCGATGGTCGGCGTTTTGGAGAAGGCGGTCGCAGCTTGAACCTTTGCTGAGATTTCCCCGATTGTCTTGTAGGGCCGCTCAACATCCCCGGCATGAATTTCTATTCCGGTTACTTGCATGACTTGTCCCTCGAAGGAATAGGAAGATTATTGCACGGCGGGGCCATAAGCAACTGGGGCAATCAGCCAAACGCAAAAGCGCCCGGCGGCAACGAGGCTGCTTTGCGATTGCTGCACGATACAATCAGGTGTGCCTTTTCGAGTCCAAAAGCCATACATCAAGGTCAACGGTCAAAGGCTCGTTAGCCCCACTGCCATCCCACAGCGGTTGCCATTCTGTGACAAATGCGACGAATTAGCAGCTACTAATGCAAGTCTCTATACCGAACTGGCCCCGAATAAATGGTGGAACTGGCCTTCCTATCCCCGATTAAAAGCTGGAGTCAACGTTGTTGACCTGCTTGGCACCAAGTGTCGGCTCACTTCTGGAACCGTTGCCTCAATCGACCCCGAAGCAATAAACGTCCTGTCCGTACATGCGGCTTAGTGCATATTCTCCGGGAGCAAGGTTCGCGGCGGTGATGCGGTAGGAAGATGTGCCGTAGCGCGCAAAGGAAATCGGAATTTGACCTGCATTTAGATCGGTGGTCGCATGCCCGCCTAACGGAGTGAAATGGCCCGTGGAGAACGCAATTTCTCGCATCTTTTTCTTCGGGTCGAGCTTCCGAAGTACATAGAGAGTGGCAGGGTTGGTATCAGTCTGGGCCAGTGCACTGCGCACTATAAACACTAGCTCTGGAGTCTGATGAAAACGCACCGGAGATTTCTGCCCGGAGATTTCATATGCAGCCTTGCTGCTCGCAACCATGAAGCCACCGCCGCCCGCGTGGATTGTAGCCGTTTCGTGCTCCAGGGGCATTAGATCACCGGAAGCTGATAGTGCCGCGAAAGTATCTGCGAATTCTGGCTCCTTGACTGGTGCCTGCGCGAATGAAACCAACGCCATTACGCAGATCGCGAGCGTTCCAATTGTTTTCATGGCTCCGAAGTTTATCACGGGAGCGCACCATGACGTTCTACGTTCGCGCGCTGCTCATCTGGCACAACCGCATTGCCCTATCGGCTTACTGTTTCGGTTATTCGGTTCGCCGTAGATTCCAGCGGTCGGATATTGGCGGCGCAGATGAGACGCAAGTTTGGCAACAGCTTCGTTGCCTACTCGTTTGCATCCCTGACTCCGAAAAAGTAAATCACCCCGCAGTTTTTGAGGCACGGCAACTGCATTCTCCCCGAAGTAGTAATAGAACCGCGATACCAGTACGCGGGCATCGCCTTCGATTTCATGGCCGCGCAAGTAGCTCACCAAATCGGGTGAGTTCCTTCGTAGGTTGTCCACTGTCGGCGTCGATTCGACCAGCATCGCATAGATCAAAAGGTTTGGCTTACCGATGCCATTTCCTCCGATGCCGATAACCCAGCTTCCTGCACGAGCCCACGCTTCGACTGTGTTAGCTTTGCATCCACACAGCGTGCAGACGTGCTGTTGTGCATGTGGGGCAAAGCCAGTGTCATGGTCAAGCCGATAAACGTAATGCTTGATCGTCCCTGCCTTGCTGCGCTTAGGCGGTCCAATTTCGCTGGTGATCTGGGAAATAGTCTCGGGCTCGTCCAGCCTAAGCCGAAGAATTTCTTCGTGCGGAATTGCCAGTTTCCACAGGAAGCCAACTAGCTTGCGGAGAATGCCAGGCTGGAGCGACTCCGCTATCTGGAGTGCTAAGGCAATCGTTCCCTGGTAGTCCGCACTTTTGCCGAGAGGCTCGTACTCTTCGAGTCGGATTCCGTAGCGTCTTAGCTCTTCTGCGTGCGCGAGCAGCGTAGCCTTCGTTTCCTCCGAAACGTAGCACTGCTCATGTCGTGGTCCGTGTGCACCGCCGCATTCGGCGCACTTATATCCCTTGGGGTCGAGCCGAGAACAGCCGCACGCAATGCACCGCATGATTAGGCTCTCTTCCTCGCTGCTTTCTTCTGCGCAGACCAACGTTTCCGCTGTGCTTCAGCAATCCGCTTGCGAGCTTCTGCGCTCAACCTCCACCGGGGCGGATCGTGCCTCCCCGGGACTATGAACTTGTGCTCTCAATAGGATTCTGCTCGTCGAACCCGGACTCACATTCTTGCAGGCCGTAGTCGTGGAGCAGTGTTTTCAGCTTCGCGGCGTCTATCAGTTCGATGCCCGTTTTGTCTGCGAACTCTCGCGCTTGTGGCGTAAAGTCAGAAGTCGTGACAAAAACGCCCTTCACTGCGCGATCCGCAGTTACTGCGCCGTAGAAGTCCCTAACGGCAGACGCTCCTACCAGATTGTCTGGCGCGTACCGCTTGCATTGGAAGAGGTATTTGCCGCCAATGATCGGCCTTATCAAGGACCGCAATGATGTCGATTCCTCCGTCGCCCGAAACCTTCGTCAGTTCGGTCCGAAACTCCATGGCATCGAGCAAGCGACAGATGAGCCTCTCAAAGTCTTGCCCGGACATTTCGGCAATTTCATTCGGCGATGCCGAACCTTCCTCCCTTACGCGAGTACCGAACAGGGCAAAAACCTCTCGAACATCATCCTCGGAGATTTTGCGTCTTGTTTACGGCTCTAGCGACGCGCGCGAGCGTAGCTTCGATGTACCGCGGATTACGTTCGCAATGCCTGACCAGGAATTGAGCGGCATCGTCCTGAAGTTCCAGATTCTTTCTCGCTGCAATTCGCGTAGCAATCAGCGCCAATTCTGACATCGAGTAGGGCTGAAGTTCGAGCACAAGAGAGAACTCCGGCAGCGAGATCGACAGGGCAATCCGATTTTTTTCGGACAGGTTGCAACGAGCGTGAATGGCCGTAGGTCCATTACATGAGTTCGCGCGGCTGGGCCCATTCCGATCGTGATGGACAGCTTTGCCAGAACTCATCGCCTCAACAAATCTTGCCAAAGGAATCTTGCGAAGCATATGTGCACGATTCAGGATGAGCAATTGATTTTCCCGCAAATTCGTTAGAAGTGCCGATACATCGCCCACAATCGCCAACTCCGCTGCCTCTGTCTCCTGCCATGGGAACCCCGCGCTCATTCGCGAATGCTTTCGCGAAATTCGCCTTGCCTATGCCATCTTCTCCAGTTATGAGAATGTGCCCTGGCGTCGCACCCGTCTTAGCATAAAAGGCGCTATAGTCCTTGAGACGGCTGACCGCGCCGGACTGTCCAACCAAATCGGAGAAGCGAAAGTTTGAGTCGGGGACCACAACTCTTTGTGTTGACATTTTCGGAGCCGCTCTTCAATGGGAATCAAATGCAATTGAGTTTCCGCTACAAACTGAAGGGAAAGCCCGACAAGAATGGATTTCAGAGAATAGAGGTAGAGGGTATAGACAGTGGTACTACGCACATCCTGAACCCGCTCGGTGACGGCTACTACATCAAGAAATAAGCTCGAAAATAGGAGCATTTCCTAGGTGTTGCTCTTCGTAGTGACGCGTTGCGTTCGTCACTTCGTTCCCTTTCTGCCGATACCCTCGGGTCTATTCGAGCCAGGCGTCTACGCTGTACGGTATTTCGGCTTCTCGTGTGTGGATACCACCAAGGGCATCAGTCAGAGTCATTTCCACCTTAAGTGAACCATTAGAGTATCTCAGATCCTTGAAATAGAATTCTATGTAACCCTGCTCCCGTTTGCCTCGTTTTAGTGGAGTTGTTTCGAGGATATTGGCAAGGTCTGGAGTTTGAGTATTCAATTTCTCCAGTATGTTGGCTCCCTCTAATTGAACAAAGAAAGTGCTGACCTCATTTACCTTTGTCCACCCGGAGTCTCCGGTCCATCCGGTTTCCCCGAGAACACGGCAGTGAAAGTGAGCGACGGCGGCGCAGGCAACCGAGTGGTTTGTCACGGCCAGTCTCACCAGCAGAAATGGCCCTCCGCCTCTCGACCAGCGCCACGCCTTATGCAAGTCTATTTGAAGATCGGGCTTAGCTAGATAGTCTTCCGTCTTTAGTCGCTCTCTTCGTTCATCGGCCCACACTAGGTAGGCTGTCCAGAAGGCGCAGGCCAGAGCAGCGAAAAAGAAGAGTGACTTACCATATGGCTTCCACATGTTGAAGAAGGCGAGGCCTGTCAAAACCACAGACAGCAACCCCGACATCTTTGCGGCCCACGTCTTCACAACGGCATGGAAAAACGATTTTATGCTCGGCTTCGACTCAGGCATGAACTCTCATTCCCCTACCTTCTTCCTCCAGAACAAACAATGGATCTGAACAGCAAAGCTGGCAATACATAGAACCATCCCTTTCATTGGCTCTCTGAGACTTTCACACCGAAATTTGGCCATGGACGCGGTCTTTGGGGTTTGGCACCGCTCTGGGCGTGGGCAACGCGCCTGAAAATCGTCTCAGCGCTGGAGTAGGTGATCCTGAATGCATTGACTGTCTGCCATCCAGCTCTGCTCTTTCCCTGGGACCGGAATATCGCTAAGTTGACCGCATTTGTGCAGAGCATCTACGAGTGCCTTGTCTTGGGCGTTCAACTTCACCTTTTGTGAGCCGAATTTGAAATAAAGTCTGGCACCATTGTTGGCATAGTCGCCCAGAGCTCCGTGTAGCACCGCGATCTTCATCTCCGGGTCCGAGATGAGGGTCGCATAGTCACGGTCAATCGCCTTGATGTTCTCTTCTGTCTTCACCTTTCGCGCGGCCTGATCCTGGCGCATGTAGTAGACAACGGCAGACACGACCAGCGCGGCGGCACACAGTGCAGCGATTCCCCATTTCATAGAACCCTCCGGGCGCGGCTCGATTTTAACATGTGAGGGAAAGCGTCCTTCAGTAATGATGGGCATTGCCGAGCGAGGCGTATTTCAATAGTTTTTCCAAAAAGTGAATAGACAGCCCTCCATTGGTTGTAATGGAATCCATTACAGTGTAATATTCAGAGTATGGCTACTGCTACTGCAAGGAAATCGAAGGTCTACACGATCAGCCTGCCGCCCGAACTTGCACAAAGGGCCGAGGCGCTGGCTCAGAGGGACAGCCGCACCATGAGCGAGCTATTCCGTGAAGCCTTCCGCACGTACTCTGCACAGCAGGCGCGAAGGACGCTGGATGAGTTGGGCGAATATGCGGCAGGCCGCAACCCGAAGGGCTACACCGAGGCCGATGTGCCCCGGCTCATTAAAGAAGTGCGTGCTGAAAAGCCGCGCCGCCGCAAGGTACGGTCTAACGGGTGATCGTCGTCATCGACACAAACGTCTGGATTTCCGCGCTTCAGTTTGCGAAACGTCGCGGCACGCCGACTCTGGCGCTCGAAAAAGCGATGAGCGAAGACGTGATTGCCACCTGCGATGAGATTGACGCGGAGATCGTGCGCGTCCTGACGGAAAAGTTCTCCTGGGAGCAACACCGGGCAACATCGGCGCTGCAAGCGATTCTGGCGCGTGGCATCCGTGTAAAGATTCGAGGCACGGTAAAGGTATGCCGTGATCCCCACGACGATATGTTTCTGGAGTGCGCCGCCCTTGCGAAAGCGGATTTGCTGGTTGCAGGCGACAAGGATTTATTGACTCTCGGCGCGTACAAGGGAACGCGCATTGTCACGCCCTCGGAGTACCTGAGAGCAAGATAAGCATTCCGGCCACTGCTCAGAGATGAGCATGGCCGTAGATCGCCGGAGCGATATTCATCGCAACGGCTGCGGGGATGCCGCTGACAGCGGCATCCCCGGCGTTTTCGGTTGTCTCCTTCTCTTCCTCAAACGTGCTGCCGAGAATCAGGTCCACGGCTCTCTGCGCGTTGGCGGCTGCATGAACGATGAGCCGGTTATCTTCTTCCAGCGTGGCAATCCAGTTTTGGATGTAAGCAGTGGTGTTGCGGTCGGTGTGCTCGTTGGCGATGCCTAGCGATAGCGCAAAGAAAGGCCGCGCCCATCTCTGCTACCAGTTCCTCTTTGCTGTAAAGCTCATCTCCGAAGCGGTCGCCAAAGATGCGATGCAGACGGCTCTCGTGGCCGGTGCTGTGTACCAGTTCGTGAAAGAGCGTGCTGTAATAGTGCGGCGCATCGACGAAACGGGAACGTGCGGGCATGTGGACGGAATCGGTAGAGGGCCGGTAGTAAGCGCGGTACTCGCTGGGGCTGTTGAGATAGAGAGCGGGGCGGTTCTCCCATCCGGTGACAATGCTCTCGCAGAGTTCGTCTTCGCCGATCTCAGGCGCGATGGCGGGCTGCGAGATTTCAGGAAGCGTGAGGCCGTCGCACTGCTCCACGTTGAAAACCGTGTAGTGGCAAAGAACGAAGGGAACGCGCTCATCCTCGCTCGTTGCTTCCTCGTCTTTCGTGGCGTGTTCGGGAAGCTGCTTGTAAAAGACAATCGGCGTACCGTGCTCGCCTTTGCGGACACTGCCTTTCAATGCCTGCGCCTGCTTGAAGGTAAGCCAGAACGGGGAGCTGTATTCGCTCGACCAAAGCAAAAGGACATTGATGCCACGGTAGGGTTTGCCGGTGTAGAAGTTGCGCGGGAACGGGCCGCCAGCATAGCGCGGCGTCTTCCACGGCTTTTCCCACGGAATCACGCCTGCTTTGAGGCTGGAAATAATGCGGTCGGTAACGGTCTGGTAGATGCTTGGCCTGCTGGCTGCGTTGCGATAGTTGCGGTGTGCCATGACGTTTCGCTCTCCTGTGCTGCCCGCGTGGGGCGGAATCTGAAGGAGGGCTTTTTGCCTTTGGCTCTCAACCAAATTTCTTTCGTTGAGTGCCCCCGCTTCATGTCTTGCGCGGCGGGCAGAGGCGAGGCGGGTTCAGTCAAGGCCGCGCGTTTTTCTGCGCGTTCATCGAAGCGCAGCGGAGAGCCTTGACGGGTTCCGACCGGCTCTGCCATAAAGCCGCATGAAGCGGGGGCACTTGATGAAAGAAGAAATTTAGGTCTACTTCCGCATGGTGTTCGGGGACGGGACGGCGGGAGAGCGGTTGATTTGAGAGGAGAAAACTCAGCGCACTTTCGTATGCAAGCGATTGGCGGTAACTGGCCCGGTTCCGGGCTGGAGTGGGGCCGGTTCCGGCCCCAAAACCATGCCAGGATGGTTCCATCCTGGCTCGCTGGATTGCAGTGTTGATGGTGATCAGAAAGCAGCAGTGCTGGTCTACGCTTCCTCAGCCAAACGGACGGCCTCGACTCGTCCGGGGCCTTTCTTGGGAACCGTCTTTTTCTTCGACCGTGGCCTCATGATGTTGATAGCGGAAGCATCGAGCTGCGTCTTCAAATGCGCCGCATAGTATTTCTCAATCATCTCCACGCTTGTCCGGCAGTTCTTGGCAATCTGATAGATGTCGGCACCTTCAAGCAGGCGCAGGCAAATGTAGGTGTGGCGCAGGCTATACGCCGTTCGCGGCCTTCCGTCACGGTCGGTGCGAAGCTTTTCTTCCTCAAGGATTGCGTTGAACAACTCGCGTGGCCATTTCGGGAACAGAAGATCGGTGGGTCCGGGCGCGTGCCACTCACCGTTGGCCATTGATGCGGTGCGGCTGCCTGCTCTTCCCGGCCCTCCATCTGGACGCAGGCGCGCTTTCAGCCGCTCGAACGGATGCACGGCACCTGTTGTGCTCTTGCAATAGCCAACGCCTCGCTTGCCGCGTACTTCGATCTCAAGGATGGTTTGGCCGCTCCCCTCGTCTTCGATCACCGTCACATCGCGGAACTGAAGACGCCTCGCCTCGTCGGGGCGGAGTCCGGTGTTAGCGGAGAACAGAACATAATCGTGAAGTTGTTCCGCTTCCCAACGAAAACGGGGCTGCTTTGGGTCCTGGACACGTTTCCGCGTTGCCTCATAAAGCTGCCTGTACTCTTCCGGTGAGAACCATGCTCTATGGGAAATCTTCGGGGACGCGCGATATGGCGCTGAGAAATCCGGGAGATGATCGACCCATCCGTGCCGCAGAGCCGTTTTGAAAATCTGCCGCAGCGTCACGATCTCCTGGTGCATAGTGCTACGCGCTGGAGGTTTGCCGCGCAAGGCCTTGCACTCTTCAAGTCGATGGACGCGATATTCGTTGACCTTGCCCGCCGTGATCTCAGGTAGCACCATGCTGCCGAAGAACGGGATCAGATAGCCATTGGCACGCGCGTGCTGTCCGCTCGCATATTTCGCGCTGCGCTGTCCCTGCGTCATGATGTCAAACTCGCGCAGGTACAACTTCGCAGCGTCGCGGAACAGTTTGCCGGTCTTCAACTCACCGTCGCGGAGCTTGCCGCGCAACTGCAAATACCAGTCTTCCGCGAACTCCTTCGCTTTCGAGAGGCTGTCTTCTTTGGTAGTGGTGCGCCGGTTCTTTCCGGCCAGATAGGTCGCGCATTGCCAGCTCGAACTGTTCGGACGCTTGTAGACGTGAACTTTGCCACCGAGGATGGTGTGATGCTCTGCCATGCGGCTGCACCTCCTGCTTCTCTATAGAAGCACAAAAGTGTGCAAGAGTTGCGCAAGTCCTGCGCCATGCGAAACATCAAAGCAAGCTGTTTATATTCAATTGTTTATAGGGGATTTGTTTTTTGATAAGCCGATTTTGAGTCCGCTGCGTCTGCCAGTTCCGCCATCCCGGCATGGGGTGGGGTCAAACAAAAGTATCGCATATCGCTTGATTACCGGGCTAGCTGCAGCGACGGATCCGGCGGAAACGATGAGAGCACGGCGCTGATGCGCGTGAGCCGAACTGACGGCGAAAGAGGCAGGCCGCATCATCGCGCTTGTCGCTGTCGCAGAAAGAAACGTCACCGGTTTTCCGATGAATCCGCCTCTAAGTCCTTTCTCCGGAGCTCCCGCGCTTCAGCCTCAAAATCCCGTGCGACAATGGAGGCAATCGTGATGACTACTGCCTCTTCTGCAGTCGTTCCCGATCCGGTCGTCGTGACTCCCGGGTTGTTGGCTCAGCACAGCATCACCCCGGATGAATACGAACGGATTCTGGCGGCCCTAGGACGCGTCCCTTCGCTGACCGAGCTGGGAATATTCAGCGTGATGTGGAGCGAGCACTGCTCCTACAAATCGAGCCGCGTGCATTTGAAGCGGCTGCCGACCAAAAGCGACCGCGTGGTGCAGGGGCCGGGCGAGAACGCCGGCATCATCGACGTGGGAGACGGGTGGGCCTGCGCATTCAAGATCGAAAGCCACAACCATCCGAGTTACATCGAGCCTTTTCAGGGAGCGGCAACGGGGGTTGGCGGCATTCTGCGCGACATTTTCACCATGGGTGCTCGACCTCTCGCGGTGATGGATTCGCTGCGTTTCGGACCGATCGAGCCAGAAGAGGGTGTTGACCCGGAACTTGTGAAAAAGAACCACTCAGTTGTTGAGGGCGTGGTGAGCGGCATTGCAGGTTACGGCAACTGTTTTGGGGTGCCGAACCTTGGCGGCGAAACGAAATTCGAGCCGTGCTACAGTGGCAATCCGCTGGTGAACGCTTTTGCGCTTGGATTGGTGCGCAAAGACGAAATCTTCTATGGCAAGGCGACAGGCGCGGGCAATCCGGTGATTTACGTCGGCGCAAAGACGGGGCGCGACGGCATACACGGCGCCACCATGGCTTCGGAGGAATTCAAGGAAGGCTCGGAGCAAAAGCGGCCCAATGTTCAGGTTGGCGATCCTTTCATGGAGAAGCTGCTTCTTGAGGCATGCCTCGAAGCGATGAAGACCGGGGCAATTGTCGGCATCCAGGACATGGGTGCGGCGGGTCTGACCTGCTCGACTTGCGAAATGGGTGCGCGAGGTGGCGTGGGACTCGACGTGGAACTGGATTTTGTTCCGCAGCGCGAAACAGGGATGAGTGCCTACGAGATCATGCTTTCCGAAAGCCAGGAGCGCATGCTGCTGGTTGCTGAAAAGGGGCGGGAAGACGAAGTGCTCCGCGTTTTTGCGAAGTGGGGACTCGATGCGGTGATCGTCGGCACAGTCAAGCCTGAACCGCGGTTGCGCATTCGGCATCATGGCGTACTGGTTGCAGACATACCGAACCAGTCGTTGACCGATGATGCGCCGCTGTATCACCGGCCGGTGGGCGCGTGGAAAGCGCCGGTGCCGACCGATGCGCCGGACCAGGTACTGATTGCCCTGGAGCCGGATCGCGATTATGTTGCCGACCTCAAGGCGCTGCTGGCGAGCGCCAATGTGAGTTCCAAGCGATGGGTGCACGAGCAGTACGACACGATGGTGCAGACAAACACCGTGCTGGGTCCGGGTGGCGAAGCTGGCGTGATGCGCATCAAGGGAACCGGGACGCTGCATCATGAGCGCGGTCTGGCGATGGCCCTCGACGGCAATGGCCGGTGGTGTTATCTCGATCCGAGACTGGGCGCGATGCATGCCGTGGCCGAGTCTGCGCGCAAGGTCGCGATGGCGGGCGCGTTGCCGGTGGCAGCGACGAATTGTTTGAACTTCGGCAATCCCGAAAAGCCAGAGATCATGGCGCAGCTTTCCAGTGCGATCGACGGAATTACCGAGGCGTGCAAGGCCCTGGGCACTCCGATCACGGGCGGGAATGTTTCGCTTTATAACGAGACCAGGGGAGAAGGCATCTATCCGACGCCGGTGCTTGGAATCGTGGGCATTCTGGACGACGTGACGAAGGCAGTGCCGGCAAGCTTCAGAAAGGCCGACGATGCAATTCTGCTTCTGTGGCCGATTCCGCGGGGAGAAGATTCGAATCCAAACCTCAAGGTACCGGTGCACCCAGAGCCGACGGACTCGACCTCAAACATTATTCCCGGGGTGATGGGGGATGAGCCGGTGGTGGTGCCGGAGGAAGCGTTGGAGGCCGAATCTTCATCATCGGCCGAACTGGCGGCCTTCGGTTCCTCAGAGTTTGCGAAAGCGTTGCTGAACAGGTTGTGGGGCTGTCCCCCCAAGCTTGATCTGGAGGCCGAATCGGACCTGCAGACGATGCTTGTGGAGCTGGCGAATCGGGAATTGGTGCGGTCGGCGCGCGACATTTCCGATGGGGGAATCGCGGTAGCCATGGCACAGGCAGCGTTCGCCGGCAACATTGGCGCACGGGTTGAACAGGAACAGGCTTTGATGGTGCATCCGTTGTTTGGTTTGTTTGCAGAGCCCGCATCGACTGTGATGCTTTCTGCCGATCCAGAGCGCGTGCCGGAGATCGCAGAGATTGCGGAGCATTTTAGATTCAATATCGCGCGGATTGGAACAACCGGCGGAGACCGGCTGGAGATTGCGGTATACGGGGATGTCTTCATTTCAGTGTCCCTTGCAGAATTGCGAGAGACCTGGTCCGGATCGTTGGAAGCAGCACTTCACAATGAGGTGACGGCATGAGCCGGTTGCTGTTCCAGGGGGTCCCGGGGGAGACGGATACGACGGCGACCCTTGCTGCACCAGACGCGACAAGAATGGGGCCCCCAGATTCAATCGAACAGGACGACAAGCTGCGCGAAGAATGCGGGGTTGTCGCTATTCATGGGCATGCCGATGCGGCACGGATGGCGTATCTCGGCCTGTACGCTCTGCAGCATCGCGGCCAGGAATCTGCGGGTATCGCCACTGCGGACGGGCAGCACCTGGCAAATATCAAGGGCATGGGCCTGGTGTCGGAAATCTTTTCAGATGAAGTGCTGCAGAAGCTACCGGGACGGATGGCGATCGGTCATACACGCTATTCGACGACGGGTGATTCAGCACTTTTGAATGCCCAGCCGATCCGCGTGGACTCTACCAAGGGTCTGATTGCGATTGCGCATAACGGTAACCTGGTGAACCTGGGGAATGTGAAGGCGAGGCTCGAGCGCGACGGCGCATACTTCCAGACCACCTCGGATTCTGAAATCATTGTGCAGCTGATTGCGCACTCCAAGTCGGGCACGCTGGTGGATGCCATTGCCGATTCGCTGGGGCAGGTTGAAGGCGCATTTTCGATTGTGATGATGACGCGAGATCGCATTTTTGCGGCGCGCGATCCGCGGGGATTCCGGCCGTTGTCGATTGGAAGGATCAAGAATACCGACGGTCCGGATACCATTGTGTTCGCGTCGGAGACCTGTGCTTTCGATCTGCTGCGCGCCGAGTACGAGCGCGATGTGCTTCCGGGCGAATTAGTCATGGTGACCGAAGACGGCCTGACCAGCCGGCAGTATAAGACGGGCGTCCAGCAGTCGAGCTGCATTTTCGAGCACGTCTACTTTGCGCGCCCCGACAGCCGGATCTTTGGCCGCTGGGTGCAGGAGAGCCGCGACCAGATGGGGCGCCAGCTTGCGCGCGAGTCGGGAGTGCCAGCGGACGTGGTTGTGCCGGTGCCGGATTCGGGTGTCACTGCGGCGTTGGGCTATGCGGAGCAGAGTGGCATCCCGTTTCGATTCGGCTTGATCCGCAATCATTATGTGGGCCGCACTTTTATAGAACCGGAACAGCGGGTGCGCGACTTTGGCGTGCGGTTGAAGCTGAACCCGGTGCACAACCTGCTTGAGGGCAAACGGGTGATTCTGATCGACGACTCGATCATTCGCGGAACCACGAGCCGGAAGATTGTGCGCATGGTGCGTGGAGCGGGAGCGAAGGAAGTTCACCTGCGGATCAGTTGTCCGCCAACGATTTCGCCTTGTTTCTATGGCGTCGACACACCGAGCAAGAAGGAATTGATTGCGGCCAACAACAGCGTGGAAGAGATTCGGCGCTATATTGAGGCGGATTCGCTGGCTTATCTTTCGCTGGAAGGGTTGCTCAAGTGCTGCGAGGGCAGCGAGCACAACGGCTACTGCACGGCGTGCTACACGGGCAACTACCCTACGGCCTGGGTGGATGTGGACGAGATTCTGCCGGCGGCGGAGAGCATCCAGGTGTAAGCACCCAAGCCCGGGAAGCCCGATTGTGATGCGTTGAACGATGCGCAACCATTCGGTGGCGCTTTAAATGTAAAAAAATCTGCAAACAGGGGCATTGACATGCGGGTTGCTCGTTTCCGAGTGCCCCAACCGCCCGGAACGGCGACATGGGCGAGCCACCTTTGGACGAAGCCCGCTCATCGCAAAAAACGCGATGAACGGGGCACAGCTCGTGGACCGAGACTCCCTTTTGGCAGGGATGAACGGGCCATCTGCCGCGAGGATATTGGCGGCGGCTTCAGCGGCGCTCAGGCGAGTTCGTTGGCAAGGGATGTGTCAATTGCGCGCTTCTTCGAACGCGCCAGATCTCGTGTCAGCACAAACATGACAATTGCGGCGCCGAGGCTTGGGACGACAAGTCCGCGCAGGCCCAGATCGTAGCTGCCGGTCAAGTCGCGTGCGCGGCCCATCCAGTAGGGGCCGATAAATCCGCTGAACATGGTGATTGTATTCATTGCGGCCAGGCCGGCAGCCGCGGCACGCCCGGCAAGAAACTGCATGGGAATTGCGTTTGCCGGTCCGAGCATGGCCATGAAAGCGATGAAGCCGGCGGCGAGAGCGGATACCACCAGCCATGGCTCTTTTGCGTAGCTCGCCGTAAGATAGCCGGCCGCCATGACAATGCAAGGAACAATGCAGTGCAGCGACCGTTCAGCGGTGCGGTCGGAGTGCGCACTGTTCAGCAGCATGGCTGCCGCTCCAGCCAATCCAAAGCATGCCACCAAAAAGCCAACCCTGGTGACGTTCCATCCGGTGGCTGCCTGCAGAATCGCGGGTGCAGAAAAGCCGTACGCATAATTCGCGGTGAGCGCGCAGAAAAAGTAGGCGCCGATCATCCACACCTTGGGTGAAGTGAGCGCTTGCATGACGCCTGCACTGTGGCCCAGATGAGCTTTTTCTCCGTCGGCTTTCAACTGCCGCTCCAGCCACGCTTTCTCCTCTTGAGTCAGCCACGCAGCCCTGGTTGGATTGTCGGGCAGCATTTTCAGAATGACGAGGCTGAAGAACGCTGTGGGCAGCCCCTCGATGAGGAACAGCCACTGCCAGCCCGAGAGCCCGAATTTGCCGCCGAGCCCAAGCAGCCATCCCGCAAGCGAACCCATCACGACGGAACTCAACGGCAGAGCGATATAAAATCGGCTCACTGCCCGCGCCCTCATGCGCGCAGGAAACCAGAGCGTGAGGTAATACACCACTCCGGGATAGAAGCCTGCCTCTGCCATGCCCAGCAGGAGTCGCAGCGTATTGAAGGCGAGCGGCGTACGCACGAACATCATGGCCGCCGCGAGCAAGCCCCATGTGAGCATGATCCGCGCGAGCCAACGCCTGGCGCCGAAGCGCAGCAGCAAGAGATTCGACGGCACTTCACAAAGTGCGTACCCGATAAAGAACAGTCCCGCACCAAACCCGTAGACGGACGCGCTGAAGTGGAGGTCGCGGTTCATCTGTAACGCGGCAAAGCTGATATTGATTCGGTCCATGTAGGCGAGGCCATAGCCGATGCCGATGACAGGCAAAAGCCGCAGGGCCGCTTTGCGTTGTGCGGACGCACCGATGGCAGAATCGCTAGAATCCGGCTCAAGTCCGATGGCTAAAATTTCGATTGCCCTCGTGGGAGTTCAAATGGATGTCTGGTGAACGGGAAACCGGCCAGTGGGGTAAGGCGAATGTATCACACGATCAAAGATCGTGCGCCTCCGCGTCGATGGGAGGCATGTGATAGCATCCGCCTGATTGTATGAAAGATCCGGGCGGTGAATTCGGATCACAAAATCCGTTGTCGAGGTTAGCAATGGCGCGTTCGGGGTGGCTGATTGGCAGCGCGGTTTTTCTAGGGGCGTTTCTACTTTTCCTGGTTGAGCCAATTGCGGCAAAGCAATTGCTGCCTGTGCTGGGCGGGTCTGCAGCGGTCTGGATTACCTGTCTGGTTTTTTTCCAGACAGCGTTGCTGGCAGCCTACCTCTATGCGCACTGGATGAGCCGCCGACCACGCTGGATTTTGCATTTTGTTCTGCTGCTGGCTGGTTTTGCTTCAGCGCTGGGTTGGAGTTTGCGAAGCGCCGGCGTGGGAGGTGGTTCGGGACATCCCATTTTCACCGTGTTTGCCGTGCTTGGCAGCACCATCGGTTTGCCATTCCTGATTCTTGGGACGACGAGCCCATTGATGCAGATCTGGTGGGCGCGGCTGCATCAGTCGGCGATTCCCTACCGGCTATTTGCTCTCTCGAACCTTGCGTCGCTGCTGGCGCTTGCCGTTTACCCCGTAATCATCGAGCCGCATCTGACGCTGGCCATCCAGCGCATCGCCTGGTGCACCGGGTTTGCGATTTTCGCGTTGATCACGGGTGCACTCGCCTGGAAAATGCGCTCGACAGAGGCATCCACTTCGGCGAAGAGCGTTGCAGTACTCGATGAAGGCCTGCCCGCGTCTTCAGCGCAAAAACTCCTGTGGGTGCTGCTGCCGATGGGCGCCGCAATGCAACTGAGCGCGGTCACGGGCTATCTCACCGCAAACATCGCCGCCATTCCGTTGCTCTGGATTCTTCCTCTCGCGGTGTATCTGCTCTCGATCATCCTGGCCTTCGAATTTCCTCGTCTGCTGCCGCGCAGCCTGATTGCGCGCTTTCTCATCGTGATGCTGGCGGGATTGGGATACGCACTTTCAAAGCAGGACGTGGACTGGCCCCTGCGCGTCAGCGTTGCCTTCTTTCTGATAGAAGCATTCATCGCGTGTCTTTTCTGCCACAGCGAAGCGTATCGATTACGTCCGCGCCGCGCATCAGAGAGCACCGTGTTCTACCTTCTGTTCGCCGCCGGCGGGGCGCTCGGCGCTTTCCTGATCGGCATTGCTTTTCCTCTGCTCTTCCGGTTCAACATCGATCTTGTGATCACCTGCTGCTTCACGGCCTTCATGGCCTTTCTGGTGACAATTGAGGATGGCTGGAATTCACGCCTGCTATGGGGAGTGGCTACGACGATCATGGCGGTGCAGATCTTCTGGATCAACATTGTGAATCACCGCAACACTACCGTTGCGGTGCGGAACTTCTATGGTGCGCTGCGGGTGAAGCAGACCTTTGGCATTCCGGGAGCGACGCTGCGCACGCTGACCAATGGCAACGTCGAACACGGCACGCAGATTTTCGGGACCGATGAACAGCGCCACATGGCCACCAGCTATTACGCCGAGGATTCCGGGGTCGGGCTGGCCATCCGCTATTGTTGCGGCACGCATTCACCCAATATCGGCGTGATCGGACTGGGTGCTGGAACGATTGCCGCTTATGGACGGCCGGGCGATCGCATTCAGTTCTATGAGATCAACCCGGCTGTCGAGCCGATCGCTCGCAACGTATTCACTTACATTCGCGATTCCGGCGCACAGGTGTCGGTCATTCCGGGAGATGCGCGAACGTCTCTTGCGGCGGAACCGCCGCAGCAATTCAATGTCCTGGCGGTCGACGCCTTCTCCGGCGATGCAATACCGCTGCACCTGCTCACGACCCAGGCCCTGGCGCTCTATCGAAGGCATCTGGCTCCCGGCGGGATCATTGCGTTCCACATTTCCAACCGGCACGTCGATCTGGGACCGCCGATCTGGGTGCTGGCGAACCGGGCGGGGATGCAATCGAGAATCGTGACCAGCTATGCCGTTGATGCGCGGGACGAGTTTACCGCGACCTGGATGCTGGTTTCGGACAACACCGCTTTCTTTGCTCAACCCGAAGTCCTCGAGCGTTCCTCGCCGGCGCCCCCCAATTCCTCGCTCCGCCCATGGACTGATGATTTTTCGAGTCTTCTGCCCGTTCTTCGGTGGTAAGTGGCGCGTGTCACATGACGTTCACAGTTCCCGTGTGATAGCATCCCTTTTCTTAAAGCTAGACGCCTGGCGGCGTTCTGCTGCACCTGACCGCCTGGCGCCTGCCGGGGACTCTCCGCATGGACGAGGAAGACGGCAGACGGGGCCCTCGAGCCCGCCAACCCGGACGCGTTGACGTCCTAACGGACGCCTCGATGACGTCCCTGTGTTCCTTCCATTTGCCGGCCGTCGCACCGGTTACCGACATCCGCACACCTATCCGCATCAAGGAGAATTGTCATGAAAACGTACCAGGGAAGTGAGATCCGCAACGTAGCTGTAGTGGGGCATGCTCAGAGCGGCAAAACGTCATTAATTTCCGCTCTGCTGCATGCCGCAAAGATGACTCCAACGCAGGGCAGAGTAAGCGACGGCACGGCTGTGACCGCGTACGACGAAGAAGAAATCGCCCGGGGCACGACCATGTCGAGTGCGGTGGCTTTCGCCGAGTGGCAGGGTGTGAAGATCAACTTCGTCGACACGCCGGGATTCCACATGTTTTCGCACGAGGCGCGAGCCGCACTGATGCCGGTGGAGGCAGCCTGCGTCGTAGTCAATGCCCAACATGGCATTGAGACGGTGACGGAGCGGGTATGGAAATACGCGGAAGAGGCAAATATTCCCCGCTTTGTGGTGATCAACCAGATGGATCATCCCAAGGCCGGCGGCGGGGGCGGATTGAGCGCGCTGATTGACGATCTGCATGAGCGCTGGGGACGGAATTGTGTTCCCGTACAGCTGCCGATTTCGGATGCGCAGGGATTTCACGGCGTGGTTGACCTGGTGACGATGGAGGCATTCCATTACACGCCGAACGGCGATGGACGCGGCAAGATCACGGGCGAGATTCCGGCGAGCATTGCACAACAGGCCAAGGAGGCGCACGAGGCGCTGGTGGAGCTGGTCGCCGAGGGCAAAGACGAATTGATGGAGGAGTTCTTCGCGGAGGGGACGATTCCGGAGCAGCACCTGATCACAGCGCTGCATGAGGCGATCCGCGAAGACCGGATCTTTCCGGTACTGTTTGCGAGCGGCGGGACCAACGTGGCCACCGATCATCTGCTCGACTTTATCAAGGTGTATGCACCATCGCCGACGGAGCGTGCGCCGTTCCCGGTGAAGACGGCGGCGATGCAGGCGGTGGCCGCGAATGGCAACGGCGGGGATGGCGGCGCAGGCGTTTCGTTCCGCAAGGTTGAAGATGGCGAGGCTACCGCGCTGGTGGTGTTCAAGACCATGAGCGATCCTTTTGCGGGTCGCATCACCTTCTTCAAGGTGGTGAGCGGCGTGGTGAAGAGCGACGCGATGCTGGAGAACTACACGCGGCGCGGCCAGGAGCGGTTTGCGCACCTGAGCGTGATGCAGGGGCGCAAGGCTATCGAGGTTGCCGAACTGCATGCGGGCGATCTGGGGGCCGTTGCGAAGCTGCGCGAGACGCTTACCGGCGACACGCTGGGAGCGAAGGGCGGAGATATTCAAGTTGAGCTGGCTCCTCTGCCTGAGGCAGCGATGACGTATGCGATTGAGCCCAAGAGCCGCGCAGATGAGGACAAGCTTGCGCCGGCAATTCACAAGCTGATGGAAGAGGATCTGCTGATTCGCTTCTTCCGCGATCCGCAGACCAATGAATTCCTGATCGCCGGAGCGGGGCAGCCGCACATCGAGTCGATTGTTTCGCGGCTGAAGAAGCGCTATCACGCCGAGGTGACGCTGAAGGCGCCCAAGGTGCCTTATCGCGAATCGATCCGCGGAAAGGCTGAAGGGCACGGACGCCACAAGAAGCAGAGCGGCGGTCACGGCCAGTTCGGTGACTGCAAGATCCGGATGGAGCCGATGCCGCGCGGGGACGGGTTCGAGTTTGCCAACGAGATTTTTGGCGGCGCGATTCCACGGCAGTTTGTTCCGGCGGTCGAGAAGGGCATTGTGGAATCGGCAGCGCGCGGGTACCTGGCCGGCTATCCCGTCGTCGACTTCAAGGCGACGGTTTACGACGGCAGCTATCACGATGTCGACTCGAACGAGATGTCGTTCAAGGTGGCGGGGCGGCTGGCTTTCCGCAAGTGCATGGAGCAGGCCAAGCCGTGTCTTCTTGAGCCAATCATGAAGGTCGAGATCGAAGCTCCGGACGAATTTGCCGGAACGCTGATGGGCGACCTGAACAGCCGTCGCGGACGTGTGCAGGGCATGGAATCCAAAGGACGCACGACGGTGATCAACGCCGAAGTGCCGATGGCTGAAATGCTGACGTACGGCACGCTGCTGACTTCAATGACGCAGGGCAAGGGCAGCTACCGGATGGAGATGCACCACTACGATATCGTTCCGCAACTGGTGGCCGAGAAGATCCTGGCCAATGCGAAGCGTCCGGTGGATGAGGAAGAGGAATAGCCTGAGAGATCGGGGATCTTGTTCGCTGAAGGTAACGAGATCCCCGATTATGTTTAGCGGGCAGCTTGCTTGTCGAGAGCAATATCTCTCTTTAACGGGAGAGATGTCCGAGTTCAGGCCGGGCGCCGGGGAATTGAAGAACTCTGGGATTGCGCTTTCATTCTCAGTTCAGCTTCAACTTCGGAGATGCGGGTACGCAGACGCGACTTGATCTCTGCGATGGTCTCGGTTTCGCCGAGATGGCCGGTGTCGTCGAAGTGCTGCAGGTAGGTCCGCAGCTCATCAAGGAGTTCGCGGGGAAGGCGGTGACCCATAGACAGTCAATTTTGACACAAAAAGGGTGCATAAAGGCAACACATATGGTTGGGCATTGCGACGCAGGTGCGTTGGAATGTTGAAACGCCATAAATTCTTATGACGTTGTGAATGTTTAAATTGCATGACACTGTTACATGCGGGTAGTGAATCGGGACCGGCTTCGAATCCAGCTCGGTTGTCAGCGGAAGAGATGGGGAACGAAGCTGCTGATGTTGTTGGTGATCTTGCCCTTTGATTCGCGAATGCCCATGCCGGCGGATTCTCCGTCGATGAGCCAGGAGCCAAAGACGGCAGTTTTACCCGCTGCTTCGGCCATGGGGGCGAGGGCCTGGAATACGCAGTTATCCGCGTTGACGGAACCAGGAGCTCCTTCGATGGCGGCGCCGTCGCGAATGACGGCAATTCCCAGGCCTTCGCGTCCGAAGAAGGGCTTGCGGACGTAGCTGGTGAGTTCGCGCGGGCCGTCGGTGTAGGCGGGGAGCAGGAGTTCATGGCCTGGATTCAGTTCCCAGAGGATGGGGAGCAGAGCCTTGTTGGACCACATCATTTTCCAGATAGGCTCGAGCCAGAGCGTCGATCCCCAGGTGCGGCGATCTTTGCGCGGGCCATATTCACGCAGGGGAGATGCGGGCGGCAGCGTGGATAGAGCCTGGGGTGCGAAGGGTTCCGCAAGGAGCCACTCCCACGGGTAGAGCTTGAAGAGCGTGCCGATGACGCAATCGTCGAGATCGACGAAGGCGGCGTGTCGCGCGTCCCAGCCGATCTGCTGCATGCCGATGTGGCGCGTTTTGATTCCAGCCTGTTGCGCGGTGTCTTCGAGGTAGGCAGTGGTCATGCGATCTTCTTCGCTGCCGCCGTCGGCGAAGTAGATGGGGCTGGTGGTGTAGTCCTTGAGGTCTTTCCACTTGGCGATGAGTTTTTCGTGCGCGGAGTTGAACTGGTCGGCGTCGGGGAAGCAATCCTGGAGCCAGTACCATTGCGCGACGGCGGCTTCAACGAGTCCGGTGGGCGTGTCGGCGTTGTATTCGAGGAGCTTGATGGTGTCGCCGTCATAGGCGAGATCGAGGCGGCCGTAGAGTGCGGGTGGCTCGGCGTTCCACGCGGAGCGAATCGCTGCATGTGCCGCGGCGGGGATTCCCATTTGCGCAAGACGATCCTGGTTGAGAATGACGTCGCCGGCGGCGAGGGCGAGACGCTGAATCTCATTGGTCGCGGCTTCGAGACGATCGATTTCGCGCGCGGAGAATTCCCAGTAGGCGGACTCATCCCAGTAAGGAGTGCCGTCGGCCAGGGTGTGATAGGTGAGGCCGATTTTCTCGACGCGCTTTTGCCAGTCGGTGCGGGGAGTGACCGTGTGGCGGCGCATTTACTCGCCCCCTGCGGAATCGCCGCCACCACCACCGATGCCGCCGAAGCCGCCGCGTGGTGTGGTGCTGCCGCCAATTACGGAATCGCCGAAATGTCCGCCGCTCGAGCCTCCATAGACGTAGTGATAAATGCCGTGTCCGCCGGTTGCATCGCAGTAGGAGTCGGGCTCTTTGCGGCCCTGGTTGTCTATGCAATCGCGGTGCTGGGTGCGGCAGGCCGTCATGGAAAGAGCGACAGCGGCGAGAAGAGTGAGTTGGACTTCGCGAGACTTGCGCATGGGATTGGTGTGTGAGCCAAGGATATTAAATCGGGGCGCCAGAAACAACTGCACAAAGGGGACCCATCAGGCGTGCGGCCAGAGACGCAGATCTTTCGTGTCAGTTACCCCACTTTGTGGGCCCCCAGCGTGCGGCTCGCAGGATGCCCCAGAGACAAGGCGGATTTTGCTGGAAATTGAGATTGAAATCGGGTTATAGTCGTAAGACCCGCCGGACCTTCCGGCTTTGGAGGAAACAATGTTCATGCCTGTCGCTATTCGACCTTTGCGCTGAACATTGCCTCGGGATTCTCCCTTCTTCTCGACCCGAGGTCATCTTCAGACCTGGGGTGATTCTGCAAATCACAAATTGATGGCAGCGTGACCCCTTCGCTATTGATGTGTGCGTACGTGCGCGTTCGCATGCGTTGACGTGGAGATTTTCGCATGTCAGTTCTTGAATGGTTGATGCCGCCGACGACTGAGGGCGATCGCGGCTTCTGGTCTTCGGTACGCGAAGCGTTAAAAGGCTCGCACCAGGACTACACAACGGGAAACTTGAATCGTGCCATTTTGCTTCTGGCCATTCCGATGGTGCTGGAGATGGTGCTGGAGTCGCTATTTGCTGTCACCGATGTGTTCTGGGTGGGGCGGCTGGGAGCGAACGCAGTGGCAACGGTGGGGATCACGGAGTCGATGCTGGCGCTGGTGTTTGCCATCGGACTTGGTGTGTCGATGTCGACCACGGCGATGGTGGCGCGGCGCATTGGCGAAAAGGATCCCGAGGATGCGGCGATTGCGGGTGTGCAGGCGGTTGTGGTGGGCCTGGTGATCTCGCTTGCGCTGGGAATTCCGGCGGGAATTTATGCGCCGGAATTGCTGCGCGCGATGGGCGCTTCGCCGCAAATTGTGTCGAGCGGATCGGGGTATGCGCGGATTGCGCTGGGTGGTTGCGGCGCGATCATCATGCTCTTTTTGAACAACGCGATTTTCCGCGGTGCGGGCGATGCGGCGATTGCGATGCGGCTGTTGTGGGTGTCGAACGTCATCAACCTGGTGCTCGATCCTTGCTTGATCTTCGGGCTTGGTCCGTTCCCGCGGATGGGCGTGACGGGTGCGGCGCTGGCGACGTTTACGGGGCGATCGATCGGAGTTCTTTATCAGTTCTATCGGCTGCTGAAGGGCACGGAGCGGATTCATGTGCTGGCGCGGCATCTGCGCATCAACGTGCGCGTGATGGCTAAGCTGCTGCGCGTTTCGGTGACGGGAATTCTGCAATTTGCAATTGCGAATGCGAGCTGGATAGTGCTGGTGCGGATCATCGCGATCTTCGGTGCGGCGGCGGTGGCGGGATACACGATTGCCATCCGCATCGTGGTGTTCTTCATCCTGCCTTCGTGGGGGTTGAGCAATGCGGCGGCAACGCTGGTGGGGCAGAACCTGGGTGCGAAGAGACCGGATCGCGCCGCGCAGTCGGTGTGGCAGACGGGCTTCTACAACATGGTTTTCCTGGGCGTGGTCGGGGTCATCTTCTTTGCATTTGCGACGCCGGTGGTGAAGCTGTTTGTAAATGATCCGGCGGTAGTGCCGATTGCGGCGATTGCCTTGCGGACATTCAGTTGCGGCAACATCGGGTATGCCTATGGCATGGTGATGCTGCAGGCGTTCAACGGGGCCGGCGATACGCTGACGCCGACCGTTGTGAACTTTTTCGGCTTCTGGGTGCTGGAGTTGCCGCTGGCGTGGTGGCTGGCGGTTACGATGCACTGGCGCGCGGAAGGCGCGTTCCTGTCAATTGTGATTGCGGAATGCAGCATTGCGGCGGCGGGGATGGTGCTGTTTCGGGGCGGGAGGTGGGCACGGCAACAGATTTGAACCTGAAACTGGGGTGAATATGGTGGATTCGCCCCGGTTGGGCTCACTTTTCAGGCGTGATGGGGAATCCTTCCGGGTGCTGGGTCATCTGAGAAAATGATGGATGTGAACGAGTTTGGAAAATCTGGCCGGGTTTTTGCGGCGGGGGTGGGGTGTGCTGCGGCGCTTGGGCTGGCGGCAGTGGCTTGCGCGCAGGCTCCGAATCCGAGTTCCAAGACCAATCCCTTTTATGGGAGCGTGACGGCGCGCGTGGTGACGGATGAGCCGCTGAAGTTGTCGCTGGACGATGCTATTCGGCGCGGGTTTGAAAATAATCTCGGACTGAAGGAAGCGGAAAGCGGCGAGAAGCTTTACCAGGGCGAGAAGAATATTGCTCTTCAGGAATTCTTGCCTACGATCAACCTGACCGGCGGCACGGGTGTTTTTCAGCACAACCTGGCGGCGCAGGGATTTGGCCCGGGAGTGCTGAAGCAGTTTGGAAGTCTCTTTCCGGGCGGGTTTCCTGCTGGGGTTTCGCTCATCACGAAGGATGATTTGACGCAGGGTCAGCTAACCTTCAATCAGACGCTGTTTTCGGGTGTGGTGATTGCCGGCTGGAAGGCGGCGGGAGCTGCGCAGCGTTCTGCATACTTCAGCAAGATGACGGCACGCGGCGAAGTGGTGCAGCAGGTGGCGACGGCCTATTTACACGCGATTGCGGATGCCAGCCAGGTGGACAACGCCACGGCGCTGGAAAGTACCGACGAGGTGGCGCTGCAGCATGCGCACGACGCACACCTGGCGGGCACGGCAGCCAACCTAGATGAGTTGCGGGCACGGGTGCAGGTGCAATCGCAGCAGCAGGCGCTGATTGCGGCGCAGAATGCCGAAGAGAAAGACCTGATTCTTCTTAAGCGCGAGATCGGAATCGATCCGGGGCAGAAGATCGTGCTGACCGACCCAGCTCCGTATGGCGATCTGGCGGAGCAGGCTCCGGCGGAAGTGCGCGCCGTTGCGTACAAGGATCGACAGGATTATCAGAATCTGCAGAACCAGGTGGTTGAGTTACGTGCGCTGCACTCGGCTTACAGGGCACAGCGGTTGCCGAGTTTGAGCTTCAGCGGCTTCTACGGAGTGGACAAGGTGAATGGGAGTCCGAGTCATGGGGTGTTTGCGGCGATCGGGACGCTGAATGTGCCTATCTTTCGGGAAGCAAGTCTTCGCGGGGATTCCGACGCTGCAGCGGCGCAGCTGGCAGCGGTGAATGCACAGCTGGACGACGTGCGCAGCAAGATCGCCCAGCAGGTTCGGTCGGCGCTGCTGGACGTGGACGCCGCGAAGAAGCTGATGGATGTGGCGAAGTCGAATGTCGACCTCGCTACGCAAGAGCTGAGCGATGAGACAGACCGTGTGAATGCCGGCGTGGATAACAATCTGCCGCTCGTCACCGCGCAATCTTCACTGGCGTCGGCGCAGAGCAATTACGTACAGAGCTTGTATCAATACAACCTGTCGAAGCTGGCGCTGGCAAGAGCGGCCGGGGTGATTGAGCTGGAGTATCGGGCCTACCTGGGGAAGTGATGCCGGTCTGCCGTTTGCAGTGAAAACCGGAAAGGCAAAAGCAGTCATCGATGTCGCTGCGCGACACCCCGGCAATTGAAAATGCGGCTGGCTGGGATCGTGTTTTTCCCACCCAGGCGGAGCTTGGATGGGGCACCCGCGGTTCGTTCTGAAATCTGAATTTTCAGGGCAGATTCTTCGCTCACCCCAAACTGAAATACGTTTGGGGGCCATTTCTCTCAGAATGACACCTCAATTAATGGGAACAATTCATCAGGCCGCCGATGGCGGGAATTGATTACACTGCCAACGATTGAGTGAAATCAGGACTCGGGGCGTTAGCTTGCCCCAGTGACTTTGCCGGTGAGGGTCAGGTCGATGTCGACTTCTCTGGCTACTTTCAGGATGAAGACGCTGGGGTCTTTCAGGCCCCACTTCACATAAGGCACAACGAAGTGTGTTTTGGCCGTGAGATTTCCGGCTTCGATGTGGATCTGCATGGGCACAGTGAGCTCGTGAGGCGTGCCGTGCAGTGTGAATGTGCCTGAGACCAGGATGGTGGAGTCGCCTGTGGGTGCAATGGACCCGTCGTATTTCTGCGGGACGAAAGTGATCTCGGCATAGTGCTCAACGTCCAGGACATCCTTATTCATCTTTTTGTCACGGCTGGGCTCGCCGCTGTTGCCGCTGCCGGCCGCAACAATTACTGAACCGGAGATGGTATGCGCGGTGCGGTCGAAGTCGATGGATCCAGCCTGCACGTGGAAGGTGCCGGTAACATGGTGGCCGTTGCCGCCGAGGGACCACGCGACCTGGCTGGCGTTGGGATCGACGGTAAAAGTCTGGTGCTGTGCGAAGGCGCTGGCGGCAAAGAGCAGCGAGCCAGCGATACAAGCGGAGCGGACGAGGTCTTTCAATGTTCATCTCCTGAAGTGGGGTGCGAGGATTGCTCTTGTGGCGGCTGCGCGGTATTTTGGGCAAGCCAGAGGCTCAGTGAAGCAACATCTTTGTCGGACATGTACTCGTGACCTGCCATGTCTGAGTTGGGAATGCCGAATTTTATGATTTGTGCGAAGTGATCGATCTGGGCCGGTTTTGGTTTTGAAGTAAGGGCAGATTGTGTTGGGGTTAGAGTGAGAACTGCCGGGGACTCGATGAACGCCGATTGCCACTGGAGGCGGGTGGGGCCGTTGGCGTTGTGGCAGGTGGCGCAGTAGCGATTGTAGAGTTGAGGTCCTTCTGCGGAGTTGGCGGAGGCAACGATGCCGGCGGGCAGGCGCCATTGCTGTTCGTCGGCGATGTGCTGCGCCGATTCTGAGGAGTGCAGGCTGGCGAGATATGCAACCAGATCGTTGCCTCTTTGATCGCGGAAGAGGAATGCATAGGACGGCATGACGGAGGCTCCGCTGACTTCACGAGGATTATAGAGATGCATCTTGAGCCAGAGGGCGGAGCGGCGCGCCCCGACTTGCGACAGGTCGGGACCCTGGCGGCGATTTCCGATCAGCGGGGGGCGCTCCTGGTGAATTCTGTCGACGCTTTCGACGGGTCCCCACATGAGTACGTCGGCGGTGCCGGGACGGACATATTGCGAATGACAGTGGATGCATCCTTCGGAGATGTAGACGAGGCGGCCGCGTTCGATGGCTGAAGGGGAAGCGGCTACGGGAGCGGCGGGCTCAAAGCGGTACACGACGAGTGCGATGAGGAGTACGACGCTGGTGAGGGCGAGCTCGCGCGGGCGGCCGCGGAAGATTCTGAACAGAACAGGGGCGAGGACAACGGCGGTGGCGACGAAGACAAAGGCGGGCGGGACATGGCCAAGATTCTGGCCCATGCCGATGCCGAGCGCAGAGCCGACCCACCCGGCGATAGCGTAGATCCAGCCTGCCTGGCGGGCGCGTTCGGCAGTTGTCGACGCCGACGAAAGAAGAGATGGATACGCGACCAATGCTACGGAGTAGAGCGAGACGCCAATGGGATAGAAGACCGATGCGGTGATGGCGCGGGCTGGGTTCAGCAGGAGGAGGCAGGCGAAAGCCAGCGCTGCGATGGCGGCCGCAAGAACGACGGGGAGTTCGCGACGAGCAAGCAGCCAAGCGCAGAAGAGGGCGGCACCGAGGTGAATGAGCCCGTTGGCCCAGAGGTGCGCGGCGCCCTGCCACGTTCCGGCCTGGAGGGCAGTGGTGTTCTGAATGATGAAAAAGGCGGCAGAATCGAGCCAGATCAGCGCTGTGAAGGATGCGACGACGAGCAGGAATGGAATCGGAGACGAAGATGCGGTCCGGGCAGGCAGGGATTCTGATGTTGGTTCGGCAGTGAAACCGGCGAGGACGATACCGATGAGGCAGAGCGAACCAGCGGTTGCAGACTGGATTTGCGGGGTCGCGGTGAAGAGCGAGGGGATATTGCAGAGAAGGTAGCCTATCCCGGTACCTAAACCGACTTTGAGGAGCGCGTTGCAGTCGCCTATCCACTGACGGAGATGTGTGACGAGGGTGACGGTGAGGAGGCCAAGGCTTGCGCCGATGAGGATGGCGACAGCAATGGCCGAGGCGAAGGGAAGGGGCGCGATGGTCAGGAACGTTGCAATTGCGGCGGTGGCGAATGCGCATTGGAGACGGCGGGCAGCGGATGGGAAACGTTTGAGTCGCGGAGCGAGCAGGCTAAGGACAACGCCGCCGGCGGCCATGGCGGCCATCACGGACTTGAGGTGCGCACCGGTGATGCCGAGCGTGTCGAGCCGATGAATAAAGGCGAACTGCGCGAAGATCAGGAAATAGACATAGGTGACGGCGATGAGGCCGACGCCTTGTATTCCTGCCGTGCGCAGTTTAGTAAGTGACATGGGATAACCAACCTCTACGCAGACCGCGCGCCTGAATGCAGACGCAAATACCGTCAAAGAGGGCAATGGCGAGCCAACCTGCGGCGAGGGTGCCGTTGAGCACCGCTGCCAGTACGAAGATGGCGACGGAGCTGCGAATGATCGCGGTGAGAAGCCATACAGCTTCAAGGCGCGGCACGCCCCCGGTGCGATGGATCAGCAGCGCACCATAGAGATAGGAGATTCCAACCGCGAGGACGAAAGCCCCGATGAAGGAGAGAAACGGGGTAGCGTCGCTTGGAACGGACAGTCCCATCATTCGAATAGTGAAAACTGGAGCGGCGATAAGCAGGGCCCCTGTGGAAGCGTCGGAGACACCAGCGATGAGTTGATAGGCGAGGAGGTAGAGGTCTTTCATACTGTCACCTCAAGGGTACGTTCGGATGAGATTGGGCGAGATCCGCGAAGCAGTGCCGAAGCCGCTACGAGCCACTCGGCGGAGGAGATGAGCATGAGAACGCCTGTGACGAGGCGAAGAGCATACAGGACGTTTCGGGTTGGACCGGGAACGATGGTGAACGCCGGATCGTTGCCCTCGATCCATCCGGCGATGAGCATCAGGACGACGTAGGCCAGCACACTCCAGTTCCACATGTGAAACGACCACCGACAGGTGAGGATCCATCCATCATCGCCGAGGAGTTGAACGATGACGACAGCGAGGAGGGCGGTGAGAAAGCCGGCGACGGCAACGAGCGAATGGCCGACTAGGCCGTCGGTGAATTTGAAATGGTCGAGCACGCCGGGAAGGAACATGATCCAACCGGAGACGACGAGAAACCCCCACCACCAGAGAAGAGCGGAGCGCCACGAGCGTGTATTGTTGTGCCACTGAAAGGTTGCGTAATAAGCGGGCGCGAGGGGGAGCCAGACAAGCAGGCTGCCAAGGCTCAGATATTGCGAAGGCAGATGGTGGCTGATGTTGCCGCGGCTCATGGAGAGACACAAAAGAATCTCGGCGGCAAAGACGATGGCGGAAACGGTGAGCGGGCCTTTGCGGCCGGACCTGCGGCGGGCGACGCCGAAGGGGACGATAAGAAGGATGGCGACGACGCCGAGAGAGGATTCGAGCTGGCTTTCGCCGGTGGGTCCGCCGGTGGAAGGATTGACGGCGGGATAGAGGCCGGGGCTTGCGGCGACGTAGATCGCAAACGGGACAGCGAGGAGAATGGCGAGACCGACGATTTTGACGGCGTGTGCGGACCAGGTCTTATTGCGTGCGGAGTTCCACGCAAGGACTAGGGAAGCGGTAAGCAGAAGCCAGAGGGCGAGCATGGCGGCGGGGAATGCGATGCGCGCGTAGCCGGACCAGTCAAGAAAGAGTTTGCCGCTGGAGCGGCCGGCGAGCCAGGTGAGCGATCCGACGAAGAGCGCGGCCGACCATGTCCAGAGGACGGGGCGGCACCATATCGTGAGCGGGCCGCGATCTGCGCCGTAGACGCGGAAAAGCCAGCCGAGCATGGGCAGACTGCACCATCCGTACAGGAGGATGTTGACGTGCACCATCATCCAGCGGCCGTAGGTCCATTCGCCGAGAATTGAATTGAATGAGGGCACCAGCAGAAGCAGCGCGAGCATGACGCCGATGGCGTTACCGATGACGAGCCAGAGAAACGCATGCCAGGCAGCCGTCGCGATAGGAGCCGTGGAGATGATTTCGTGATGCGTGGGGTGGATGGACTCGGCGACCGGATGGAACGCGGGTTCCAGAGAAAGCGGGTCGAGAACGCTAGACGGTGCGAGGTTCATAGATCCTCCCGTCGTGCATTTCGACAAAGCGGTCGCAGCGATAGGCGAGGGCGCGATCGTGGGTGGCCATCAGCAGCGTTACGCCATCGTTGGCGGCAACATCGAGCAGGAGTTGAAAGACGGTCGCACTGGTGTGTTCGTCAAGGGAGCCCGTGGGCTCGTCGGCGAGCAGGATTTTTGGATGGTTCATTAATGCGCGGCAGATAGCTGTGCGCTGGCGTTCGCCGCCGGAGAGCTTCTGGATTTTTTGATGGAGGCGGTGGGTAAGGCCGGTACGTTCGGCGAGCTCGTGAAGGCGCTGGCTGGCGAGAACGCGATTGGTGCCCGCGGCCACGGTCGGAATCAGACAGTTTTCTGCGAGGGTGAGATCAGGGATGAGGTTATGAAGCTGGAAGACAAATCCGATTTCGTGGCGCAGCAACTTGAGCAGATTGCGATGACGATTGACTTCGATGCCGTTGACGACGATGCGGCCGCTGTCAGGTTCGTCGAGTCCGCCGAAGAGGTGGAGGAGGGTACTTTTGCCGCAGCCGGAAGGGCCGCAGAGCGCGATGGTTTCACCCCGCGCGGCATCGAAGTCAACGCCGCGGAGGACGGTGATAGCGCCGTCGTCGAAGCTCTTCCACACGCTTTCGGCCCGGAGAACGACACGATCGGCACGGACAGATTCTTTGGCGAGAGTGGTCATTCGAAGCGAAGCGCCTCCACCGCACGGATGCGCATGGCGTAGGCTGCCGGGTAGAGTGCGCCGGCGATGCCGGTGAGCAGCGCCAGCACAATCACGATGAGCATGAGCAGCGGTTTGATCGATGCGTCGACGTAGCCGTCGAGGGCGGGTACATGCTTGAGGGTGAAGAGCGCGACGATGCCGATGACGAGTCCGGCGAATGCGCCGAAGGCGGCGACGCAGGAGGATTCGCCGAAGATCATGGCGGCAATCTGGGTGTTGCTGAAGCCGTTGACGCGCAGGATGGCGATCTCGCGGATGCGCGTGAAGACGGACATGATCATGGTATTGGCGATGCCGAGGCCGCCGAGGATGAGGCCGCATCCGCCGACAGCCCAGGCGGTGGCTTTGAGGATTTTGAACTGGGAATAGGAGTGCTGAAATTCAGTGTCTTCAAGCGCGATGAGGTTGGGGTAGGTCTGGCGGATCTGCGCTTTGAAGGCGGCAGCGTCATCTTTGTTGCGGAGTTTGACGGTGACGACCGAGGAGCCGTCTTTGTGGAAGAAGCTTTGTGCAGCGGCAAGGGGCATAAAGACGCCCCCGTCTTCGAATCCGTTAGCGGCTCTGAGAATGCCTATGACGTGGAATGTTCCGTGGCCGATCGGAACGCGGCTGCCGACAGTGGCATTGAGGAAGTCGGCCGCCCGGGAGCCCAGGACAACGTCGTCATTGCTCTTGCCGAAATCGACACGATCGCCGGCAAGCCATGTGGCTTTGCGGATCCGAGCATCGCCGGGCGTGACGCCGAAGCAGGTGATGATGGGGTGGTCGGCGCTGGAGACGATGCCGAACAGCACTGGATCGGCGTGTGCGACGGTAGTCCACGTGGAGACTTCGCCGGCGAGGGATGCCGGGACATTGCTGAAGAAGAGATCGGAGACATTGCGTTCAAAAACGATGATTTCGCTGTCGCTTGAAAGGATGCTCGAGAACATGCCGATGGCGCCCTGGAGGATGGTCACCACGGTGAGCATGGCGGCCACGCTGAAGGCGATGCCTGCGATGCTGATGAAGGAGCGGATGCGGTGACGGCGGAGATTGGTGAGGATCAGCTTGAGAAAGATCATGACCGGGCTCTCGTGAATGCCTCCTCGTCGGCCACGTCGCAGGCGACATCGGTCACTCGTCGGAGTTCGGCTTCGAGATCGCTGCGGAGTTTGGAGAGGAACGAGAGGGCGCGGCGGCGGGACAGCAGACGCTGCAGGGTGAGATCGCCAACGTGAAGGAGGCGTTCGAGCCGTTGAACGGCGCCGCAGATGCCGATGGCGCTGGCAATGTTGGGGCGGTCGAGGAGTGCGTCCCGGGCAGCGGTTTTGCCTGTGTCCGCGGTGCTTTGGAGAACATCCTTGAGGTCGTCGATGGCCTGGTAGGCGAGTCCCCAGCAGACGGCTACGCGTTCGAGGAGTTGAATCTCGCGCGTAGGCGCGCCGCCGAGGAGAGCGGGAACGACAAGCGTGAGGCGAATCAGCGATACGGTCTTGCCGCGGGCGATGCGCTCGGTAGTTTCGCGGGTATGTGGAAGCGTGGAGTAGTGAAGGTCGAGGCACTGTCCGTTGAGCAGGCCGTCAACGCCGAGGCGCCGCTCGATGTAGGTCATAACTTTGGACTGAGCGGCGTGAGGGCAGGCGGCAACGGCGCGCCAGATGAGGGCATAGGCGCGATTGATGAGGGCAAGCGCCGAGAGGATCGCGGTGGATTCGCCAAATTCGACATGCACGCAGGGGACGCCGCGGCGCTCGAATGCGTCGTCCATGCAAGGCAGGTCGTCGAAGATGAGCGAGGCAGTATGAAAATATTCGAGCGCAATGGCGACGTTGTGGGCGGCTTCGGGGTCAAGATCGTAGGCTGCGCCGAGGCGCAGAACCATGCGGGGGCGCACCATGCTGCCGGAAGTTGCAAGCACGTGGCGCAAGGCATCTTCAAAGCCGGGATCGAGCAGCGATGGCAGGGGCAAGGAGGTGCGAAAGGATTCCTTCAATTGTTCCGAGTGATCTTTGTCGAACTGTGGATTCCCTGACACTTTACTCCTCGATACCCTGTGAGGTTGTCTTGCAGTAGCAGCGCGCGAAAACACTTGAAGGGTCCCAAGGGCACGAGGCGCCACGTATCTGGTTGAGACGTAATTCAGCCGATTTTGGCGCAGTCGAGCAAGCGCGAAAGTGAATGAAGTTTCGTTCATTTGACGGTCAGCTGTGGCGTCGATACGAACTAAGAGGCTTGTGTTATCAAGCATATTGGATGCACATGACGTGGAAACGCCACTTATATGACGAATCGTTCATGGAGTACGTTCGTTGCACAAATGTGCCATGAGTTCGCTCAAAGTTTCGATGCGCTGAAACACACTCTGCGTCTAAGTCAATGAACTAAGATTGCCTGCATGCGGCTTCTGTTAGTTGAAGACGAGCACGATATTCAAGCGTTCCTGCGGCGTTCGCTGCAGGAGGCTGGCTACCAGGTGGATGCGGCCGCGGATGGCAAGGCCGCCGAGCACCTGGCAACCGAGAACGCCTACGACATCCTGGTGGTCGACCTTGGGCTGCCGGACTGCGATGGAATCAGCCTGATTCTGCGGCTACGGCAGATCGGAGTGCGTGCCCCGGTACTAATTCTGTCGGCGCGGCGGTCGGTGGACGACCGGGTGCGCGGGCTGGAGCAGGGCGGAGACGACTATCTGACCAAGCCGTTTGCGCTGGCGGAACTGCTGGCGCGGCTGCGGAACCTGCTGAAGCGCAACAGCCCGGCGGGGAGCGAATCGACGCGATTGCGAGTGCTGGATCTTGAACTGGACTTGCTGCGGCGAGAAGCAACACGCTCGGGCGAGGTGCTGCAGTTGACGCCGCAGGAGTTTGTGCTGCTGGAATATCTATGCAGGAACGCGGGGCGGGTAGTGACGCGATCGATGATCCTGGACAAGGTGTGGGGCATGCGCATCCAACCGGACACGAACGTGGTGGATGTGCACATCTACCGACTGCGCGGGAAGGTAGACGGCAAGGGGCAACAGCCGATGATTCGCACGTTGCGGGGAGTAGGGTATGTCCTCAAAGACCGTTAAACCTGTGATGCACAGCGCGGCCTGGCGCATTTCGCTTTGGGCGACGCTGGCGTATGCCGCTGGTACGATGCTGGTGTTTGTGTTTCTGCATCGATTTGTCGCGGCGGATATACAGCGCCGGAGCGATGCGTGGCTTTCAGGTGAAGTGGAAGTGCTAGGCGACGTGGCGGAGCATACGCCGAAGGATGCGCTCTACGGCCGGGTGATGGGCGAGGTAGCGGAGCTTGCCAGCAAGGAAGTGCCGAACCGGATGCGGGGAGAAAGCGCAGAGAACGACTCGGTATTTTTTGTCCAGCTTGGCACCCATGGAGCGATGCAACTGTGGGCAGGGCCGGGGAGCAGTGAGGCTTTTGTCGCAGCCATTCAGCAGGCGACGATTCAGCCCGATCGACCGACGGATGTGAATGTGCCGGGAACATCCATTCCCTTTCGCGTTGCGACCTTGCGCATCGATGATGGAAGCCGCGTGTATCTGGGACTCTCGGAGCGCGACGAGCTGCGTGTGCTTAACAAGCTGCGGCTGCGGTTTATTTCGTGGTGGCTGCTGCTGGTGGCGCTGGGATTTGGAATCGTGTTTTTTACGACGCGCCGGATGTTGAGTCATGTGCGGGAGATTACGGAAGCCGCTTCGCGCATCGGGCACACGGAACTGAGCGCACGGGTGCCAGCCAGCGAGCGCAGCGATGAGGTGGGACAGCTTTCGCGCACGCTGAACCGGATGCTGGACCGGATTGAGAACTCGATGCACCAGCTGCATACGATCACGGATTCGCTGGCGCATGATTTGCGCAGTCCGTTGACGGCAATTCGCGGGAAGCTGGAGATGTCACTTTCGGCTGCAACCGACCCGGAGCAGGCGGAGCCGATTGTGTCGTCCATTGACGAGCTGGATCGGCTGACGGAGTTTCTGAACGCGTCGCTGGACGTGGCGGAGGCGCGGGCGGATGCGCTTCGGCTTTCGCGGACGGAAATCAATCTGGATGAGCTATTGCGCATCATGATCGACCTCTACGAACCGTCGATGGCGGAAAAGGGATTGCAGATCAGGCTGCGCAGTGCGGGGCCGTTAACGATCGACGCCGATGCGGCGCTGGTGCATCGGATGATTGCGAATCTTTTCGACAACGAATTGAAACACCTGCCGGCGTCGTGCACGGTGACGCTGCGGCTGGAGGCTGGGGACGGCGTAGCCATGCTCTCGGTGGAAGATGATGGACCCGGATTTTCGCATGAAGTAAGCGAGCACATGTTCGAGCGGCGGGTAAAGGGCCGGGAGTCGAACGGGCACGGACTGGGGCTGGCGTTTGTGGATGCGGTGGTGCGGGCGCATGGCGGGACGATTGCGGCTGCGAATCGCGAGGGCGGCGGGGCGCGGATTTCGCTGGCGCTGCCATTGGCGGCGGTTCATGCGGTGTAGAGCTGGATTTTGATACGTCAGTCGGCGAGCTTAACTATAGTCTTTCCGATGTTTCGCGCACCGGAATGAAGAAGATCAAGAAGGGCTCCAGGTGCTGCTTCCAGCCCTTCTACAACGGTTTCACGGTTGATGAGCTTTCCGGATTTCAAAGCGGGAATCGCTTCCTCCAGGAATGCGGGAATTTCCCTGAAGTGATCCGAGACAATGAAGCCCTCAATGCGCAGTCGCTTGCCGATGACAATCATCAAATTGCGCGGGCCTGGCACGGGCGTATTGTAGCCAGCGATTCCGCCGCACATGGCGATCCTGCCATAGTTGCGCAATGAGCTTAATGCGGCTTCGAGTTGGGGACCGCCGGTGTTATCGAAGTAGACATGGATCCCGTCAGGAGCGGCTCGCTTCAGATGTTCGAGCGGATCGCCGTAGCGATAGTTGAATGCGTAGTCGACTTTGAGCTGATCTCGGAGGAAGCTGACCTTCTCTTCGGAACCGGCGCTGGCGATCACATTGCAACCGTGAATCTTCGCCAACTGGCAGGCAGCATTTCCAACTGCGCCTGCGCCTCCAGATACAAAGATCGTCTCGCCCATTTTCAGTCGTGCTATGAGGTTCAGGCCAACCCATGCCGTCAGGCCGGTCACTCCGAGAATTCCGAGAAATGCAGAGGCCGAGGCCACCGTTGCATCGACGATCTGCAGATTCGCACCCGACGCGACGAAAGCTTCCCGCCATCCGTACATGCTCAGAACGTAAGTCCCTGCGGGAATCTTTTCGTTCTGCGAAACGATGACACGTCCGACCGCGCCACCTTCGAGCGGTTGGCCGATCTGAAAGGGCGGGACGTAGGATTTGGCGTCGTTCATGCGCCCGCGCATGTAGGGATCGACGGAGATGCACACGTTGCGCACCAGCACTTCACCGGGAGTGGGATCGCGAACTTCGACGGTTGCAAAAGAGAAATTGTCCAGGGAGGGTTCCCCTTGAGGGCGGGAGGCGAGACGTACTTCGCGACTTTGAGTAGGCATGGCTGTCGGACACAAGAATGCGCTAGCGGCTCAGTAGAAGTCCAGCGAGGGCTTTCCCTTGCTGGGACTGAGATGGTGAGGCGGGCGGTCAGAGGAGGTAGGGCACCAGGGCTGCAGTGTGACGAGCGTAGTTGGCATAGGTCTCACCGAATTGGGCACGCATCCACTGTTCCTCCATGCGGAGCTTGAGCCAGAACGCGAGGAAGATGAGAGCGAAAGCGATGAATCCGCGCACCTGGGAGCTGGCAATCGCCGAGCCGAGGAAACCGACCAAAATGCCGGTGTAAATGGGGTGACGGACAAGGCCGTAGGGGCCGGTGGTGATCAGTTCGTGGCCTTGTTTTATGGTGACGGAGCGGCTCCAGTTGCTGCCGAGGTGCCGGCGCGCCCAGACGGCGAACAGAAGGCCGGCGATGGTGACGGCAGCTCCCAGCCAGAAGGGCCAAAGGCCTCGGGGCCAGATCTCGCGGTAAAGCCACGGCAGCGGGATGCGCGGTGTCATGAGGAGGAGGATCGCGATCAGAAAGATGAAGACGCGGAAGACGCGGGAGACGGCGGGTTCGAGGCGCTGGGTGGATTTGGTATTGACGGCCTTGATCTGCCAGTAGAGAAGAAAAATAATCCAGATCGCGGGAAAGAACCCTTCGTAGAACAAGAGCATTCGATACCTCGGAGCGCTGAAACAGTTTACGCGGATGAGCGAGGGGCGGTTCCAGAGTACGCACACTTGCCGCCCCTCATCCTTGTTTTTTTGGCAATTGAGCGGGTCAGGACTTGTTGACTCTGCAACTGGCGTTGATGAAGACATGCCAACCAGGCATGTAATGTAAGAATCGGAGGTCCCCGAGATGGCGGGAAAACTGAGAATTGAATACATCGTGGAGCCGGATGGGGCGGGGCTGGCGCGGCGGATGGCGCAGCATTTCGTCGAAGTGGTGGAGCAGGCGGCGGCGAAGCGGGGTGTGGCGCGGATTGCGATCAGTGGAGGTTCTACGCCGAAGGCAGCGTTCCAGCTGCTGGCCGATCCTGAGGGGCCGTGGCTGAAGCGGATGCCGTGGGACAAGTTGGAGCTCTACTGGGTGGATGAGAGGACGGTGCCGCCGGATGACCCCGACAGCAACTACCGGATGACGCGAGAAGCGATGCTGGACCACGTGCCGCTGAAGCCGGAGCAGGTGCATCGGATGGAGGGCGAGCTGGAGCCGGAGGTGGCAGCGGCGCGGTATGAGTCGCTGCTGCGGAATACGTTTCGGCTGGAGGGGGCGGAGGCTCCGCGGTTTGACCTGATTGCGCTGGGAATGGGCGACGACGGTCACACGGCGTCGATCTTTCCGCATACGGAGGCGATCCACACGCTGGGGCGGCTGGTGACGGCGAACCAGGTTCCGCAGAAGAACACCTGGCGGATCACGCTGACGTGGCCGGTAATCAACCAGGGAAGCTCGGTTTTCTTTCTGATTGGGGGGAAGAACAAGGCGGAACTGGTGAAAGAAGTCTTCACAGGACCGCGCGATCCGGAGCGTTTGCCGAGCCAGCTGATATGGCCTGCAGGCGGTATACTCACTCTCATCCTGGATAAGGATGCTGCCGCGCTGCTGCCCGCGACGGATGGGCAAGGCCGTGGAACGCTGGAGAGGGAACGATGATTTTGGCAGGGGATGTGGGCGGCACGAAGGTCCACCTGGCGGTGTTCGACTTTACCGAGGGAAAACTCAGTCACATGCGGGATAAGCAGTATCCGGCGAAGGAGTATTCGGGACTCGAGGAGATCGTCAAGGAATTTCTGGGGACGGACAGAGTGAGCGCCGCTTGCTTTGGCGTGCCGGGGCCGGTGCGCGACGGGCGGCTGCGGCTGACGAATCTGCCGTGGACGCTGGACAGCCGGGAACTCGCGAGAAGCCTGCAGATCGATCATGTGTTCCTGATCAACGACCTGGAAGCGAATGGGTATGGTGTGGCTGAACTGGGGCCGGACCAGATCTATACGCTGAGTGACGGCGATGCCAGCCAGATTGGCAACCGGGGGTTGATCGCAGCAGGAACCGGACTGGGCGAAGGAATCCTGGCATGGAACGGGCGGATTCACGTGCCGTATCCGTCAGAGGGCGGGCATACGGATTTTGGTCCGCGCAACGAGACGGAGATTGAGCTGTTGCGGTTTCTGCAGCGGAAGTACAACGGGCGGATCAGCTACGAACGGGTTGTGAGCGGCATGGGACTGACGAATATCTACGAGTTCCTGCGCGACGGACAGGGGATGGAAGAGCCGAAGTGGCTGGCGGAAAAGATTGCGGAGGCGCACGACCCCAATAGCGTGATCACCGAGATGGCACTGTCGGCGAAGAGCGAGATCTGCGCCAAGGCGCTGGACATGATGGTTTCGATCTACGGAGCAGAGGCCGGAAACCTCGCGCTTAAGGTGCTGTCGGTGGGTGGATTGTATGTGGGTGGCGGCATTGCTCCGAAGATTCTGGAGAAGCTGAAGGACGGCACGTTCCTCAAGGCGTTCCAGGACAAGGGGCGGTTGAGCCAGTTGCTGATCCATATGCCGGTGCGGGTGATTCTGGACAGCCGCGCGGCATTGATGGGCGCGGCGGCGTATGCGGAGGCGCGGGCTGCGGAGTTGAGCGGGGTGTCGCCGAGAGCGGCTTCGGTGGCGCATCACGCGTAGTTCTTTTCTTAGACGAGGAGGGCCGGCCGATGCCGGCTCTTTGATTTTGCGCAGGACTCGTTGAAGGATTTTTGTTATGCGTACTTCGTGCTATCCCACCCATGCCGCGATGAAGCTGCGTCATGGATGGGGCACCCGGCGTTATGAGGTGGGTGAGTTGGTATCGGGTACCATCGAACGAAGCCCACATAGTGGAGGCACAGCTGCGATGGTGAGGTGGTTGCGGCGCATTGTCGTGGCGCTGGTGGTTGGATTTGTCTTGCTCTACGGCGGAGACTGGGCGGTCTACAAGATGCGCAGATCGCCGCAGGGTTCAGTTACGGTGCGGCGCTATCTGACGGTTCCGCTGAAGGGCAACAAGTCGGAGTTTGATTATCTGGGGAGCAGCGTGGTTCCCTGCTCGGTGTCGATTTTTTCACAGGATGGCGAAAGTCCCTGCTGGCAGTTGCGGCGCAACCAGGAGCAGAACACAAAAATTTAGAGTCCCTGTATCAGGAGCAGATGATGCTGGCGGCGAACATGCGTTGGTGATGCGAGTCACGTTCTGTGGTTCAACGGATGCGTACTATCTAGAAATCTTGCTCCTTGGAGCGCGTGGACATCAGTATGTACAGTCGGACGCAGAACGAGAACGGGACCTACAATACGCGGTGCCTGGATTGCCTGATGACGGTGGAATCTTGGGTCGAGACGGAAGACGACCTGGAGCGGATCGAGTTGCATCATATGTGTCCGGAGCGGGCGCTTACGGAACTTCTTACGAAAGAGGCCACGATCAAGGCCCGGGTTCAGCGGAATTAGCTCGCCATCTATTTGCCGGTTGTCGCTGGAACGTCGCCATGTTTTGCCTGGCCGCCTGAAATTTTCTTGTAGAGTTCCTGGTCCGCCGAACGGGTAATGGTGCTGGCCTTGTCGAGTTCAGCTTTGGCTTCTTCTTTGCGGCCCATGGCGCGGTAGAGGCGGCCGAGACGCCAGTGCACATTGACATCGTTGGGGATGAGCTTTTCAGCGGCGAGGAATTCGCGGAGTGCATCCTGGTTGCGGCCGTCATTGGCGGCGACGATGCCGAGGTCGAGGTGAGCGAGACCGAGAGATGGATCAAGCTTGACTGCCTTTTCGAGTAAAGGCTCAGCATCGGCGTACTGGTTCAACTGGATTTCGGCATCGGCGTTGTACAGCAACGCCTGGACATGGTTAGGGTCGTTGGCAAGTTCGGCCTGAAATTCCTTGATGGCTTCGGGAAATTGTTTCTGGGTCAAAAGGAGATAGCCGAGGCCGAAGTGCACGTCCGGCTCACTGGGCTTGGCTCTTACTGCCTTGCGGAACATGTCGATGGCGCCTGAAGTGTCGCTCATCTCATCGAGAGCTTCGCCGGCGAGCATGTCGGCTTCGGCGGAGTCGGGGTCGAGATTGAGAATTTCCTTGTAGACATCGAGAACGCGGTTGAACTGCTTTGACCAGAGATAGCTATGGGCGAGGGCGAGGCGAATGGGCAGATTTTGCGGATCGGCGTCAGCGGCGATCTTGAGGTAGGGAGCAGCCTCGACGAATTGGCCGAGACCGTAATGAGACATGCCCAGGAGAATCGTGTAGCGGAGCGCTTCAGGCGAGTGGGGCGGAGCCTGTTTGAGGAGGATGGCGAATTCCGGGATCGCCTCTTGCAGGTCGTCGGCTTTGAAGAGCGCCAGTCCGAGGTTGAGGCGGAGGCCGGGCATGAAGGGCTTGAGCGCGAGAGCCTTGCGATAGAGTGGCACGGCTTGCTTGTAGCGATTCTGCCGGGCTTCGAGGAGGCCGAGGTGCGCGTAGGGCTCGGGGTCGGAGGGGTGGGCTTTGAGGAAGCCGCGCCAGGCTGCTTCGGACTCGGCGAGTTTGCCTTGTTGTTCGAGGGCGAGGGCGGATTGACGGAGGTCGTCTGGGCGCGATTGTGCGAGGGTGGAAGCGGCGATGAGGAAAAGGGCCAGTGCCAATTTCGATTGCGCGACGAGTTTCACCGGTTCCCTTTCCTGTTTGATTTAACAACATTGTCGCTCTCCCGAATCGGTGGGACAACCGCGAGGAGCTTGATTTGGCTTCGTCGCGCAGAGCCGAGGATGGACACTTCCAACCAGCGGGCATGAGGACGTTTCAGGTTCTCACGCAGCCCGTTGCAGTGTCAGGAATGTCCCCGGTTCAATATGTCAGCTATCTCCCCCGGTTCGTACCGATATCTCCCGTCACCCCCCCACCCGGCCTCTGGCCGCCAAGATCCTGCGACCGATGGAGTTGCGAAGGGCGAATTATTGGAAATTATTGCGTCAATTGAGGTTAGCTGTAGATTCTTCGGCAGATTGGAGTTAACGGCGAACTGGCGGTGCTTGCTTGCGCGATGCGTACATCCGCGTAAATGGAGGTTTCAATCACGATTCGATTATGCGCCGGAAGGGGATAATTGGCTGCAAAATGGGAAAAGGCTTTTGGCGAATGGAGTGAGAGGGTTAGGAGAAATCTTCCTCGAGTGGGGCTTGACGAGTTGTGAGGTGCGATCGGAGAGAGTCTCGGGCATCTTGGCGATGCCGGCTCATGATCGAGTTATGTCCGGATTGGCCACAAACCGACCCGAACCCAATGAGTGAGAGCGGAATCGAGGGTAATTTGTGTTGTTGCGTCCTTCATCGGAGCCCTAATACATATCTCTATGCGGGATTACGATCAAGTGAGGGTTGGCGATATTGAGCGACGAGCCATCCTTCGTAAAGTGCAGCTGCACGACGTATTTCTTGCCGCGTTCCGTGCCGAAACCACCTATGTGGATGATCATGTCCTTCCCGCCCCCTTTGCCGAAATCTTCATCGGGGATGGAACCCCAGCTCACGAGGTGCCCATCCTCCCACACCGTCCAATCTGCCTGTAGTACCCGCTCGTTCTCTTTGCAATCCTTGGCATCGAGCGGTCCAAGTGTGGCCCCAGTCATACACCGCATTCGAACAGCCGGTAGTGGCATCTCAACCTGAAGTACGATGGCATACCACTGTGGCTTCGCAACCGAGAATGCGGGAGTGCGAACCCTTCCCGCCGCAAGCGAGACGGGCATATATACGTCTGCATATTTCTGCGGGTACTGCTTGGGGTTGGGGACTTCGAATGGAGGTACGCTGCTTGCCGGAAGGAGTTGCTCATTGGGAGCAGGTAGCCGGGTGCGAAATTTTGGTCTGATGGCGCCGGCGTCTTGCGCAAGGAGGCACGGTACGCCAAGGGCGGCGATGATGAAAACCAAAGCGATTCGGGAAATCACGAAAGAATTGTAACCCCACTTCGATGGCGCCGGTGGCATTCCGGGAGCATCACCCCCTATGCGGAAGTTACAAAAGGCAACCGCAGACCCTTCCGCTTCGCGTCAGGATGACAGGGTCTTGGGGGTCGAAGCGGATGTGTCACCGCCTATCCGGAAGTTACAAAAGGCAACCGCAGATCCTTCCGCTTCGCGTCAGGATGACAGGGTCTTGGGGGTCGAAGCGGTCGTGTCACCGCCTATGCGGAAGTTACGAAATGCAAACGCAGATTCTTCACTTCGTTCAGGATGACAACGCGAGTGGGAAGGTTGAAGCGGGAGTATCACCACGGATGCGGAAGCAACGAAAGGCAACGGCAGTCGTGAATGTCGCTGCGTGACACTCGAAAAGAATGAAAATCGCTTAGTGGTGGGATCCTTTTCCACCGGGCGTAGCTTGGATGGGGCAGGCGACTCGTGCCGATATCTGAGTCTTCACTCCAGATCCATCCGCGTCCTGATGACAGCGCTCGAGGAGTTTGAAGCGATGGATGTCTACGGCAGACATCTGCGGGGGACTTTTGTGCATTTCATTCAGAGCCGCCCACGGGCGACGCGACGCTTAGAAGGACGCGATGGCTTCGGCCTGGGTGTGGAAGAGGTCGGCGTACTTGGTGATGCCGGCGACGCTGAAGACTTTTGTGAAGTGGGGCGAGAGGCCGAAGGCGCAAACTTTCTGCGCGTGGTGATAGGCCTCCATGAGGAGCTGAATGACCAGGGTGATGCCGCTGGAATTGATGTAGCTGACCTTCGAGAAATCAAGAAGGATGAGCTTGGAAGATTCTTTGGGAAGGCTTTGATAGCAGCCCTCGAATTCCTCTTTAGAGGTAGCGGCGATGTCGCCATCGAAGCGAAGGACGAATACAGGGTGTCCTGCGGGGGAGTTCAGCTGTTCAACGTGCCACTTGGTCTTGGTCTGCATGACGGATTGCCTCCGTACACTTCTAGCTTGCCATTAAAACCCGGGGGAGCCAATCGGTTTGTTGGATTTGGCAGGCCGCGGGTGTGTGGATGGCTACCTGGTGGCGATGACGGCGGTGCGGTGAAAGAGCAACTGCAGGTTCCCCCGCTCCCGTTGGTCGGTCGGAATGACATTGCTTGGGGGTTGGTGGTGGCGATTGTGCAGGAAGAGCAACTGCGGGTTCCTCCGCTCCCGTTGGTCGGTCGGAATGACAGCTCAAGACTAGGAGTGCATGCGGGCTACGTCGCGGAGCTGTCTTGCGGTGATTTCCAGGAAGGTTTCGACGCTGACGCCGGGAGGGGGTTCGAGGCCTGACTTGGACTGGATGGCGGCGGAGATGCGCTGGGCGAGGGCGGCGCGGGTGTCCAGGGGCATGTCGAGGCGGCGGGCGAAGAAGCTTTCGAGGACCTGAAGATCGGATGCCGCGAGTTTGGCTACGCCGTGATCGGGGAGCGAGAAGCCGGCGGATGGTTCGGGGGTGGGCACCGCGGGGGCGAAGATGTTGGCGGTGAAGGTGCGGGTGGACTCGGTGCTGATGGGGGCTTCTTCAATGCGATCGCGAACGACGAGGGTGCCGGCGGCGAGATCACCGAGGCGCTGGTGGTCGCGGGTAACGAAGATGGCGATGGCGCCTACCGCATAGAAGAAGGGGATCTGGTCGATATAGCGGATGAAGTTGCGGGCCATGGATTCAAAGAGGCCGATGGCGCGGCCGGAGCGCTGGATGACGCGGATGTGGGCGATGCGTTTGCCGGGGGTGCGGCCGTTCCAGAAAGCCTCAAACAAGGTGAAGTAGCCCCAGTTAAACAGGAAGAGCAGGAAGAGGTAGAGGGCGCTTGCCCATTGCGCGGAGAGGTGGTTGAAGGCGTTGAGGCCGGGCATGAAGAAAGCGAAGATCCAGATGAGCAAAGCGAGACCAATGACCCAGATAAGGTAATCGACCAGGAGGGCAATAAAACGACTGCCGATGCCGGCGAGAGGCATTTGAATGGCGACGAGTTCGGGTGTATCAATGCTAAGCTGATCTGAACTCTGGTCAAACTGAGTCATGGCGCCCATTCTATCGAATCAGTGGATCGCGAAGCGCAGGCCGCATTGGGACAGGCTGGCTGTGTTGCTGTCGCGATCGGACAAAGACGGCCTCGACAGCCTTTCGCGGGCCGAGCTGCAGGAGATGGCGCTGCTCTATCGGCAGGTTGCGGCAGATCTCTCGGTGCTACGGCGCGATGAGACAGCGCGCACCTACAGCGACCATGTGAATCAATTGCTGGCGCGGGCGCACCACATTATCTATTCGCGGCAGAAGACGACGTGGCTGACGCTGTTTCGATTTCTCAAGGATGAGTATCCGGTAATCTTTCGGCGGCAGCTGCCGTACGTGACGGCTTCGCTGGCGGTGACAATTGCATGGGCGGTGCTGGGCGCAGCGCTGACGACTGCGCGGCCGGAGTTTATGCGTCACTTCGTGGGGCCGGCGATGATTGCAACGATGGAACAGCACAAGATGTGGACCGACTCCATCGTGAGTGTGGCACCGAAAGAGACCAGCCACATCATGACGAACAATCTTTCGGTGAGCTTTCTGGCGTTTGCCTCAGGAATCACGTTCGGGGTTGGCACGTTTTTTCTTTTGTTCAACAACGGGATGATGCTGGGGGTGATTGCAGCGGCGTGCCATCAGTACAGTATGTCGGTGCCGCTATGGAGCTTTATCGCACCGCATGGATCCTTGGAACTGCCGGCGATTATCATCGCGGGTGGAGCGGGGTTCCGACTGGGACATGCAATGCTGTTTCCCGGGGGTTATCGCTGGAAAGAATCGGTAGCGAAGGGCGGCATTGAGGCGACGCAACTGGTGGCGGGAGTGATTCCGATGCTGGTGGTGGCGGGATGCCTGGAGGGATTCTTTTCGCCGTCGCACGCGCCGGTAGGGCTGAAGTTCACGGTGGGGGGGCTTTTGTTGACACTGCTGTTGACGTGGTTGTTCAGGCCGGTGAAACACGCAGGGGCCGAAGGAACACGTCAACAAGTGAATACGTGAACGAGTGAATAAGTGAATAAGTGAGACGTTGACCAGGAATGACGGGCTGGCTGGCGGTTTGGTTAGCTGTCCAGCCGTTGTGGAGTCTACCTCCCCTTTCCGCGTGCCAGGGGCTCATTCCTGCAATTCGGAATCCTTTCGAGGCGCTTCTGTTCATGAATCTGGGATTTGATTTGCGGCCGGGGGTGGTGGCGGCTGCGGTTCTGCTGCTGACGCCAATGCTGGTGGCGGGATTCTGTCCGGCATTCGTTGAAAAGCTGGGACGGTGGCTGCCGCGAGCGATGCGGATGGCTGCGCCGGCATTACTGTGCATTCCGTATGCGCTGACGGCGACGGCATCTGGGATTTTCAAATGGGGTTGGTTTGCGCTCTATGCGCTGCTGCCGGTGGCGATTGCGTTTGTGCTGGAGCAGGCGCGCGATGAAGATGCGGGGCGACGCGGGAACTGGCGTGATTTTGCGGTGCTGCTGGCGCTGGGGTTGGCAGTGGATCTGCGCTGGCTGGAGCCGGCGTGGCCGCGGGGGCTGGCGGCGCTGGGGAAAATGCTGCTGCTGGATGCGGGAATCTTCAGCTTCGTTGTGGTGCGGGGACTGGATGGGGTGGGATTTGATCTGCGGCTGACGATTCGGGATTTGCGCAGAGGTATGGGCGAATATCTCCTGTATGCGTTGATTGCGATTCCGCTGGGATTGTGGCTGGGTTTTTTGCATGTACACGCGATGTGGCCTTCACCGTTGCGAGCGTTGGGGGCATTTGTTTTCACGTTTCTGTTTATTGCGATTCCGGAGGAGCTATTTTTTCGTGGGTGGGTACAGAACCTGCTGGAGCGGCGAATGGGGCGGACGCGGGCGCTGCTGGTGACGGCAGTGATCTTCGGGCTGGCGCACTGGAACAAGCGGGCACTGCATTTCAACTGGCGCTACGTAGTAATGGCGGCGATTGCGGGAGTGTTTTACGGACGGGCGTGGCGCGCTCAGCGGCGCGTGGGAGCTTCAGCGATTACCCATGCGTGGGTGGATACGACGTGGTCGCTCTGGCTGAGGTGAAGCGGCTGCGGCTGGTAATCGAGATAGCCGAGGCCGACGCGCATGTTGTGCAGCACCGATGCGGGTATTGTGACGGCGATGCAGATGCCGAAGATGGCATGGGCGATGGCGAGCGGATAGACATTGCGCGAACGAATGAAGACGAGACAGGCAGTCAGTCCCCAGATCAGCGTGAGCGGCGTGAGGATCGGATTGGGCAGATGGGCCAGCGCAAAAACCGAGGCGGCGAGGAACGCGGCAAGGTTCGCCTTTGGAACGATGCGGAGCAGACGCGCCAGGAAGTATCCCTGGAGCAGCAATTGCTGCATGAGGGACCAGACTGTGTATCCGGCGAAGGTACGGACCCACTGCTCGGGGCCGCCGGGATGATGGAGGGTGTGGAAGCTGCTGGCGAAGAAGGTTGCCATGGCAGCGAGGACTACGGCGACGCCGATGACCCAGGACGAGCGCCAGAATCCAGCGACACAGCAGCCCATCGCTTTCCAGCCTTCAAAGGAAAGGACGATGGAGACGATGAACCATCCCAGGGCGATGAAGTAGAGCCAGCGCCGGAGAGGATGTGGCGTCCAGATGACTGCGAGAATGAGGCAATAGCCGACGGCGAGTTCGGTGAGGAGCCACGCGACACGCCGCTTTGGTGATGGATCAGCGGCGCGCACGCAGCTCGTCAGGGTATCCGCAGGTACACTCATGCGCGACCTCCGTGCCGAAGAGTGGGCGGGGACTTCGGCAAACCGGCTGTAGTTTAATAACGCAGCCGGATTGGTGAATCTACTTGCCCAGGCTTTTGAGTGCCTGTTAGAGCAGATAGACGGCCAGCATACGCTCGTGGTTATCCGATGAATCGGGGATAACACTTTTGTGGAGGACACAGTAGTCACCGAAGGTCACCTTGGACTTCTCACAGCCCTGGGCAGGAATCGCATTTCCACGTCTCAACCGCAGATGGATTTTTCCAGTTGGATTCGTTCGCCGCGCAGGGGTTAAAGCCTATTCCTACCTGTTGGTTTTTTCGGCATGACTGAAGTCATGCCCTGACACAAGTCTGCTTCCGAATGCTTCTCAGCAAACTGTTGCCTCCGAATGCTTTTTTTAAGAGCCTCGTCGTTTCAGAATCCCATCTATGCAAGCGGTTTTATATCTTGAGGAAGATTTTCTTTCGGTAGAGGATCCAGACGGGGACGAAGCAGAAAGCTGTGAAGGAGACGGAGTAAGCGAAGGCGGCCCAGTGAGGATTGGGTACGTGCGCAAAGACGTGGATGAAGATCCAGGCATTGAGGTTGAGATGGGTGGTGGGGCCAGACTGGACCTTGACAGTATCGAGGATGCCGGGCGTGAGTTCGCTGAACATGTAGGCGGCGATGGCGTTTGAGCCGAAGACGAGCCAGGGCCAGGTCCAGCCTTTGCGCCAGTTCATTTGTTCGATGGTGAACCAGGCGAAGCAAAGGAGGGCGAGCGAATAGCCGCCGGCGACGAGGACGAAGGAACTGGTCCACATGTTTTTATTCAGGGGAAATTCGAGGGACCAGAGATAGCCGATGGCGAGACTGCAGACTGAGGCGATCGCCAGGCCGGCGGTCTTGGCGGAGACAGATCGCTTGGAGCGCAGGAAGAGTCCGGTGAGGATGCCCATGAGGGCAGTGCCAATGGCAGGGAGATCGCTGAGCAGGCCTTCAGGATCGCGCACGTTGTGATCGGGCGCATAGAGATAAAGATGGTGCGGGAAAAGAGCGCGATCGATCGAGGAGACAAGGTTGTTTGTCATGTCCATGAAGGGGACATCGCGGCCGGGGACGCCGACACCGGGGATGGGCACCCAGCGAACGAGGACCCAATAGCCAACGAGGCAGAATGCAAGAGCAATCCACTTGGTGGATGCGCGCTGATCCCAGAGATAGAAGAGGCCGACGACCAGGTAGCAAACGGCGATCCGCTGGAGCACGCCGTAGAAGCGCATGTGGTCAAGATGGAAGAACGGGAAGCTGTTGACGATGATACCGAGGAGGATGAGGACGATGGCGCGGATGACGGTATGCTTGGCGAGCCTGGCGCGTGTGTCACCTTTGGCAATGCGTGCATGGAAGGCGAAGACGACGGAGACGCCAACGATGAAGACAAATGTGGGGAAGACCAGGTCGGTGGGGGTGAGGCCGTTCCAGTTGGCGTGATTCATGAAGTGCCAGGAGCCGGGGCCACCGTTGTTGTTGACCATGATCATGAAGGCGATGGTGATGCCGCGGACGACGTCGAGAGAAAGGATGCGCTTGACGGGATTGGGAGCGAGCGCCGGATTGTTCACGGTGGTCTGCTTTTCAGTAAGGCTGGGCTGCATTGTTTCCCCTAAAACTGATGCATCCTAAGCTACGCGCTGAGGGCGTTGTGTGCCAAGTTAGTTCGGTTGAATCGGCCAGGTTTCCATGTCAAAAATCGAAACTCTGCACCGGATTGTGATTGATTGCAGTCGAGGCCCAAAGGAAGAGCCCGGACCTCGCGATCCGGGCTCTCTAACGTGGATATGTGCAGTTCCGTTCTATGGAATGGTTAACGTTACGGTGGCCTGCTTGGTGACGCCTCCACCTGTGCCGGTAACTGTGATGGTGCGGGTGCCGGTTGCCGCTCTCCGGTTCACGGTGATGGTCATGGTCGAAGTCCCTGCACCGGGTGCGGCGATAGACGAGGGACTGAAGCTGAGCGTGACCCTGGAACCGGTGACGGTACCCGACAGACTGATTGCCGAGTTGAAGCCTCCGCTCACGGCTGTTGTGAGGGTGACTTTACCGGTGCCTCCCGGCGAGACGGAAATGGAACCCGTCGATGCGCCGAGCGAGAAGGTCGGCGTTGCACCGGGGATGGTGAGGGTAACGGTCGTGGTTTCAACGGTGCTGCCGGATGTGCCGGTTATGGTGATGGGATAGGTTCCACCGGCGGTGCCGGCTGCTACGGCGATGGTCATGCTGGTGCTATTGCCGGCGGAGATGGGATTGGTGGTGAATCCGATGGTGACGCCGGAGGGTTGGCCGGTCGCTGTCAGGGTGATGGAACCGGAGAAGCCACCGGTGGCAGCGCTATTGATGGTTGTGGATCCATTGCTGCCGGCGCTCACAGAGACAGAACTGGGCGAGGCCGAGACGGAGAAGCCGGACGGCGGAGGACCGGAGAGTGCGGTGACCAACATTGCAGTTGGGCTTCCCCATCCGGTGACGAGATCGAAACCGGTAACAGCCGAGTAGCTGCCGGAGGTGCCACTCTTGATGTCGTGGAAATCGGCGGCGTAGGTGCTGGCGTTGACGTTCTGCTGGTAGATGGTCGGGTTAATGAATCCGACGGTGGACTGGCCATTCGTTTTGAGCTGCTGATTGACAAGGGCCACAAAGGCTGCCCACATCGGTGCGGCGAAGCTGGTGCCGCCGTAGTAGTTTGCCTGGCATGCCTGCTGGTCGCCGCAGGTGTAGAAGGTGAAGTTGGCATTGGCAGAAACATCGGGGCCGTTGCGGAGAGTGGCAGATCCTTTGTTGCTGGAATTGATGACACCGGCGAGTTGCTGCCAGGATGGAATGGCAATCTTGTCGGGACTAATGCCGCCACCGCTATCGACCCACGCGGTTTCAGACGCCCACGGTCCTGCGGCGCCAGAGGTCACGAGATCGGTGCCGCCTACGGAGACAACGTAAGCATCATCGGCCGGCCAGGCTTCGTTTCTGCTGGACCATGTGGAACTGTCACCGGAAGCGGCGAAGAAGTTCTGCCCTTGTGACGCCATCTTCTGGAAGTAGATATCGAGGGTACTGGGGTCAGCGGGCGTCCATCCCCACGAACAGCCGATGGTGGTCGGCAGCGGATTGTGGGTGGTCATGGCGCTGATCATCGCCGTATCCGTTGAACCGACATACATGGTGAGGCTGGCTAGCCCCGGCGCCATGCCGATGGCCTGGGTCATGTCGAGATTCTGCTCGCCGTCGTCGCACTTGGGGTAAGAGCAACTTGTGCTGGTGCCGTCGGTGGAGAGCAAAGTGATGGGGACATTGTTGGTCTGATGAACGTTGGTGAAATAGGTGGTGAGGTCAGTGAGATTGGTGCCGTAGTACTCGAGCAGGCCCAGATTCTGGCCGGCGCCGGTGAGGGGCCCTGAGCCGTAGTAGGCGGCGCGCATATCGCTGCCGAGGAAAGAGGCCGATGGGCCGGAGCCGGTGGTGGCGTGTGAAACGACTTGCTCGGGCTGGATTCCGTGGGCGGCGGCGTAGTCGTTTTTATTGACGAGCAGGGGCTTCGGGATGGAGTAGTTGTCAAGGCCGGAGATGTGCCAGAGATTGAAAGGAAGGTCGAGCGTGGGCTCGCGGTCGGGTGAATAGAAGGTGCGATTCTCCGTGGGGTGCTGGTAGGTGCGCATGTTCACGTGGAACGCAGCTTCAATATTGGAGACGGAACCTTTGACCTGGACGAGCATGCCATCGCGGGAACCGCCTACGACTTCGAAGCCGTAGGTTTTGGCGAAGCGGAGGACGGTATCGTAGTCGTCAGCGGTGGGGCCGAAGCGAGCGGTGAATTCAGTGGGCGTGAGGAACTGGTGATAGTTCGGGCTCTTGGGGTTATAGATGTCGGCGAGAAAGGCCTTAAGTCCCGCGGGATCGCGGAGAGGCAGGACCAGGTCGACTTGGAGAACCTGGTTGCCGGGGAGGCGGCCATTGGCCTGCGCGCTTCCGTTTTTCACGACATCGCGCACGTGGTGCGTCATGACAGACTGGGCCAGACAGGTTGTGGCGGAGAGCAGCAACACTGCGAAGATAGACAGTAATTTCCCTGTTTTTAGAATCACGGATTCTCCTTGGGACGGGGGAATTGGGAATTCGATTGGGAACGGAGCTTCCCCGGCGTTGATGCATTCTGCGGCAAGTGTGGATTCGGTGTCTACAAAAATCAGTGAGCCTGATTATCTGTGCAGTTACCTCGGCGAAGGTGGCAGTGGACTTGAGTTACCCGGCTCCAATTTCTTGTCAAATGGGATTGCTGCGTGTGTGGTGGACATGTGCGGGGGAGTCGCTCCGGCTGAGTTAGGATTACGGGCAAAGCGAAGAAACTGGTTGGGATGGCGTAAACTCGTCTCTTCAAAGAGAACCAGGCAATTTTGCGCGCACTTTTGCTGGAGGAATCTGTGGCCGATTTTCAACCTTTTGTTCCGCCCGATCAGCACCCGCCGGAGTTCACTTTTCGGGCGCTGTTTCTGGGCTCTATTTTCGGCATCATCTTTGGTGCGGTAACGGTGTATGTGGGCCTGCGAGCCGGGCTGACCGTGGCTGCTTCGATTCCGATTTCCGTATTGTCGATCAGCATTCTGCGCGCGTTTGGGCGGGCCTCAATTCTTGAAAACAACATTGTGCAGACGACCGGCAATGCGGGGCAGTCGATTGCTTCGGGCGTGATCTTCACACTGCCGGCGCTGGTGTTTCTGGGATTCGACCTGGAATACTCGCGGATTTTCATGCTGGCGCTGATCGGCGGATGGCTGGGAGTACTGTTCATGATTCCGCTGCGGCGGCAGTTGATTGTGAAAGAGCACGGCGTGCTTCCCTACCCCGAGGGGACGGCCTGCGCGGACGTGCTGATCGCAGGCGAGTCGGGCGGATCATTGGCAAGCCGGGTTTTTCTGGGACTGGGGCTGGGCGGCCTGTACACGTTCTTTCAGAATGACAATTTGTTTCGAGCATGGCCGGGTTCGCCGGAGTTCAGGCCGGATTTTGGACCACAGCATGTGCTGAAGGGTGCGTCGATCAACGCCGATGCGACGTCGGAGTATCTCGGTGTGGGCTACATTATCGGATCGAAGGTAGCGGGTGTGATTTTTGCGGGCGGCGTTTTCTCGTGGCTAGTGGTGATGCCGCTGATCTACTTCTTCGGAAAGGAGCTGCCGCATCCGGTGTATCCGGGGCAGATTCCGATTGCGCAGATGGGACCGAGCGATCTGTGGGCCAGCTACATCAAGCCGATGGGCGCGGGGGCAGTGGCCGCTGCGGGATTGATCACGCTGATGAAGACGCTGCCCACCATCTGGAGCGCGCTGTCAATGGGGCTGAAGAACATGAAGCCCGACGCTGAGAAAATCGAGGCGAAGCCAATCCGCACCGAGAACGATCTTCCCATGACCGTGGTGATTATTGGATCGTTGCTGATTGTGGCTTGCATGTTCCTGTTTCTCGAGTTCAAGCCAGTGCCGGGAGCGTTTGTGGGATGGGCGGCGAACCTGTCGGCCTCGCTGCTGGTGGTGGTGTTTGGATTTTTGTTTGTGACGGTGAGTTCGAGGATTGTGGGGCTGGTGGGGTCGTCGGCTAGTCCGGTGTCGGGCATGACGATTGCGACGCTGATGGCGACGACGGCGGTCTTCCTGGTGCAGGGATGGACGGCACCGGCATTTGGAGCGCTGGCGATCACGATTGGCGGCGTGGTGTGCATTGCGGCTTCGAACTCGGGGGATACTTCGCAGGATTTGAAGACCGGGTACATTATTGGGGCGACGCCACGGGCGCAGCAGATTGCGCTGATGATCGGCGTGGTGGTTTCAACGCTGGTAATTGGTGTGACACTCAACCTGATGAACACGGGGCTGCAGGAGTTCCACGCCGCAGACCAGGCATGGAATCTCAATGCGTCGCATCCGGGTGTTTCGATCCAGTCGGACATCAAGCATCTGCCGCCGGAGATTCGGGTGGTGGCAGACGACAAGACGACAACCACGCACCAGGCATCGGAATATAAGGTGCTGAATGCTATCGGGTCGACGGAGTTGCAGGACGGGAAGTACTTGTATTCTCCGGCAACGGGAAAGATCGAAGTGCACTGGATCCAGGGGATCGGAAGCGCTGCCGCGCCGGCGCCGCAGGCACGGCTGATGGCGACGGTAATTAATGGCATTCTTAGTCGCAAATTGCCGTGGGGACTGGTGCTGCTGGGTGTGGCGCTGGTGATCGCGGTGGAGTTGCTGGGGGTTCGTTCGCTGACATTCGCGGTGGGCGCGTACCTGCCAATCGGAACGACGCTGCCGATTTTTGTGGGCGGGGTGGTGCGCTGGATGGTGGACCGTGCAGCTGCGCGATCGGGGAGCGGCGAAGCGGAGAGTGAGATTTCGTCAGGTTCGCTGTTTGCTTCAGGGCTGATTGCGGCGGGCGGGATTGCGGGGCTGATCGGCGTGGGGCTGAAGGCGGTTGAAGCGACGTACATGGAGAACCGCGATGTGTTGAATTTCCCGCAAGGGACGATTCTGGATCATATGTGGGTCTCAGTACTCGCATTCGCGATGCTGGCGTATGCGCTTTATTACTTCGCGCGGAAGCCGCTGAAGAAGTAGTTGGCGGGAACAAGTGCGCAAGGCGAAAGCAGTCCTTCGTGGCGCGTTGCGCCGCACGAAGAGTAGAAAAATGCGGCTGGATTCGGCCGTCCCTCCGGGACTGTGGATTATCTTGTCTGGCAATTCCCAGGGTTCCGCTGCGCTGCACCCTGGGCTATTTTCCTGCGTTTCCTCTGGGAACTTTGTGAAATTACCGCGCGAGATGGAAAAAGCGCTAGACGCCGTAAGCAATTCGCGAGTTTCCCGCGCTCTACCCTGGGACTAGCTTCCTGCGTTTCCTCTGGGAACTTTGTGAAATTACCGCGCGAGGTGGAAAAAGTGCCAGATTCCGTAAGCAAGCAGAATCATTCCGATTTCGAAGAGAAAAGCGGAGCGGAGACCGCGGGCACAGCCGAGGCCATCGGGACTTGATTCTGGCCGCTCGATGAGGGTGTTTCTCGAAAAGAATGGGGAATCGCAGATCGATACGACGTTGTCCGAAGCGAAAAACGGTGCGCTGGGAACGGTTTGCTCGATTATTGCGGAAGAACGGAACTCATAGACGGTTTGGTTCGGCACGACAAAGATCTCCCACCTGGGGGCGCTTGCCGGAGGAAGCAGACATCCCTTCAGGGCCAGAGCAACCTGCTCTTGTTGAACGAATTAATTCTCCCGCGGTCGCTTCGGGAAGTATGTGATTTATATCACCTGCATAGCACAAGAGCTGAAATTATTTGTACGAAAACGCGGCCGCGATGAGGATTTTTCTTCCATGGGCGAGGGGGGAGGTGTGAACGAGTTAAAAGTGAAAAAGTGAAGTTGTGAAAGTTTGAAGGAGCAGGAGGTTGAAGCTGGGGTTGAAGGAATGCTTTGGCTCAGGCCGGGTGCTTGCGGAAGACGATCTGGAGCTGGTGGCGCCAGTCTTCGCTGAGTGCGATGAGTTCCCAGTGAACCTGGGGGGAAAGATAGCGCAAGACAGGGAGATTGGCGGGGTGAATGCGTAACGCGGGCGCGGCGAGGAGCAGACGCGGAGGATCGAGCGCTACTTCAGCTCCAGTGAAGTAGCCTTCGCGTTCGAACGCCGATACGGGTCGGTCGCTGCCGGCGGTTCGCTGCCGGTCTGCGTTGAGAGCGCGGACGCGAATCCAGTAGTCGAGGGCCTGGAACGGGAGATGCATGTCTTCGTCGGCTTTGAGTTCAATGACGACGAGGCGGCCATCTCGATCAAGGGTGAGCAGATCGAGCATGCCGCGATCGCCAGATGAAAATGCGGGGACCTGGGAATAAATCCGATCGCCCCGGAGCGAGGGCAGCAGGTCGCTGAGTCCGGCGCGGAATTCAGCTTCGAGCCAGCGTTCGGGCTGGATGCGGAAGAGGGGATCTTTGTGCATGCCGTCGCGATGGCGGCTTGCGAAGAGGCGAACGCAGAGTTCGCGGCACAGGTCCGCGGTCTCATCGGTGAGCGGGGTTTCATTGGCGCCGGCGCCGAAGGTGATCTGCTGATCATGTGCAAAGGAGTGCGCAGCGGCGCCGTGACACACGCGGGCGAATTCAAGACCATGCAGGGTCAAGCCGATATCAGCTGCCGAGCGCGGACGGATTTCGATGCGCGATTTTGCATCGGCGGGAAGCAGATTCAGAATTGTGTCGATGCCGGATTGGCAACGGGCGAGAGCTGCAGCCGGGGAAAAGGCGTGAACAAGGCGCACGACCTGGTTGCCGCTGTCGCGGAAATCGACAGGTGTGAGTTCTTCGCTGCGCTCATCGAGGGTGAAAAGTTGAAAGTCGGCGGCGGCGTGGTTGAGCCAGGCCATGCGCTCGGCGGTGGTGTGATCGGCGCCTTTCGGAACTATAACTTTGAGCGAGCCGAAGTGGCGGCGGGCATCGCTCTTCTGGCGGCAGTGGTCGAGCCAGAGAACGCCGAGGGTGAGGATGGCATCGATGGTGGCGGCGGATTCTGTTTCGCTGACGCCAATGACAGCTTCGGCGGCGGTGCCGCGAAGAAGGCGGCCACGAATGTAGGCGGGTCCGAAGCTGTGCTCGAGATCCATCGCAGAGCGAAGGCCATCAACCTTGGAACCGATAAAGGCGCGGGTGAGGACCCGTTCGAGGAGTCGCTGGTAGCTGCGGCGGGCGGAGTCGCGGGCGGTGGGCGTGCGGCGATCGCTGTTGGGCACGAGTTCAAGAGCCTGCGGCTTTGCAGCGCCCATACGGCGAGTCATAACTCGCAGGCATTGGGCGCGCGGTTGAATTTCGACGACGGTGCGGACGATGTTGCGCTCCTCACTCCAAAGCTGGAGGAGGCAGCGCCCGTGGGACTCGGTGACGGAGTAGCGTGTGAGTCTCATGTCGAAGAGGACGCGGCCATCTTCGAGGAGAGCAGCGGAGAGATGAGTGGCGAGGTATTCTTCGAGGATTTCGGCGAGCCTGGCGGCAGAAACGGCTTCGACAGCAGCGGACAACGAAGGCTACCAGTTCTTTCGTGCGCGCAAATTTGTGATGTGCGCCGTATGATGGCGCGAGTGCCAGGCGTAGATGGCAAGCATGGTGGCGAGATTCTGGCGCCCGTTTTCGGGATGGACGTAGCCGCGTTCGAAGTCCGCGTCGGAGAGCGATTCAAGGAGCGCAACCCAGCGCTCGTGCATAGCTGCGATCATCGCGAGGGAGCCGTCAATGGGAAGTTGGCTGTCGGAGAGGCGAGCCCAGGCGGCTTCGTCGTAGGGCTTGATGGTGGGCCAGTCCTCAGTGAGTGCTAGTTTAGTGCGGACGTAGGCGTTGGCGTGGCTGTCGGCGATGTGGTGCACGAGCTGGCGCACGGTCCATCCGCCTTCGCGATATGGAGTGTCGAGTTGCGGGTGGGTCAGCCCGTCGACCGCAGTCTGGAGCGTGGATGGAAGCAGGCGGAGAATGGAGATGTGTTCTGCGCGTTCTGCGTGGTCAGATGAAGAAGGCGGCCTGAGGCGACCGATGGGGTAGCGAAGATCTTCCAATTCTGTCATTTGCCAAAAACCTGGAGGGTTGGCTGTGAAGGCACAGAGCCGCACGGCGCGCGGTGAAACTATTTAGCAGGGGTGGGGTGCTTGTGGGCTTTGTGTTTAGGCGCGTGCTTGAGGTTTTCATTTTTAGGGTGATAGGCCGTGGGATGCACGCCGGCGCGCGGGTCTTTATGGGGCTTTTTGTGAAAAGGCCAGACAGCGAAGGCCTGGGCGGCACACAACACCAGCAACATCGCGGCAACCGCAAATTTCCTCATGGCAGGAATGTAGCACGAGAAGGGATCGGGCGATAGTACCGGAAGTCACCGGACCAAAAGAGGTAAAGAGGTATGGCAGGAAAAACGGCGGGTACGGAAATTGCCGGAATTGGCCCGCAACCTAAGATGGGCCAATCGTTCGAGTTCGATACGCGAAGCCTGCGGCCACCGTGGGGCGATGGCCGAGGTCGAACTAGGCTTTGCGATGGTGGTGATGACGGTGATGGTGGTGATGCGTCGTCGCGGCGAAAGCCGGGGCGGCGAAAACGAGGACCAAAAGCGCAGCAGCGAGAATCTTCTTCATGGGGTGAATGTAGCACGGGGCAGATTGTGGGAGTACTTACGAAGGGCACATGAATCAAGTGAGGAACCGGCTGATCCCAACATGCGGTGATTTGACCTGAGGCGTAAACTAAATCCAACGATGAGCCTACCTGTCACTCCTCCCCAGCCCAGTCACAGACGTTACTTTTTTGAAAAATTTGGAATCACCGAGCTGCTGCTTGAGCGCTGCCTGGGTGAGGCCTTGTCCGCTGGCGGCGATTATGCCGATCTGTATTTCGAGTCGGTGACTTCGACGTCGCTGGGAGTCGATGAGCAGATTGTGAAGTCGGCCAGCACGGGAACGAGCGCGGGGTGCGGGATTCGCGTGCTTTCGGGCGAGCGGACGGGCTATGCCTACACCGACAATTTGAACGCAGAGCGCCTGTTACACGCGGCGCGGACGGCGGCGTTGATTGCTTCGGGGCCGGCCAAGCAGTTGGTGCAAGGATTTACGGAGACGGAAGGCGCAGACCTCTATCCTGTTCCGCTGGGTGGATTTGATCTGGATCTCGCGGCGCGGCTGGAGTTGATTTTGCGGGCTGACCGGGCGGCTCGGGCGTACGACCCCCGCATTGTGCAAGTGCGGGCGGGATACAGCGAGGAGCTGCGGCGAATCCTGATTGCGGGTTCGGATGGCGCGTTTGCGAGCGATACGCAGCCGCTGTGCCGGCTGAATGTGTTCGTGATTGCCAAAGACGGCGCGACAACGACCAAGGGATCGGCCGGCGGGGGCGGTAGAGCGGGGCTGGATCAGTTTGTGGGCTCGAAGAGTCCCGAACACCTGGCGCAGGAGGCTGCGCGAGGGGCGGTTTTGCAGCTCGGTGCGGTGCCAGCACCGGCGGGCGAGATGCAGGTAGTGCTGGGGCCGGGTTGGCCGGGTGTGCTGCTGCATGAAGCTGTTGGGCATGGGCTTGAGGCCGATTTCAATCGCAAGGGGACGTCGGCATTTACGGGGCTGATTGGGCGTTCGGTGGCCAGCAGCAAGGTGACGGTGGTGGACAACGGCACAATGGCTGGGCGTCGAGGATCTCTGAATGTGGATGACGAAGGATCGCCGACGCAGGAGACGGTGCTGATCGAAGGCGGGATTCTGAAGGGGTACCTGACCGATAAGCTTTCGGCGCGATTGACCGGAGCGGCGAATACGGGATCGGGACGGCGGGAGAGCTATCACTGCATTCCGATGCCGCGGATGACGAATACCTACATGCTGGCGGGGGACGACGCGCCGGAGGACATTCTGCGCTCGGTGAAGCGCGGGCTTTACGCGGTGAACTTTGGCGGCGGGCAGGTGGATATTACGAACGGGAAGTTTGTGTTTTCAGCGTCGGAGGCTTACCTGATTGAAGATGGCAAGATTACGGCGCCCGTGAAGGATGCGACGCTGATCGGGAATGGGCCGGAGGCGCTGAAGTACGTCTCAATGGTGGGAAACGATCTGAAGCTGGATGAGGGGATCGGGACCTGCGGGAAAGATGGACAGAGCGTGCCGGTGGGGGTCGGGATGCCGACGATCAAGCTGGACAGGATGACGGTGGGGGGGACGGGACGGTAGTTGCGCAGTAAGTATAATGTAGCTACAATATTGAGTGGAGTGCTGGACCTTCGAATTCCTCGTGAGTTTCGAAGCAGGGAAGTTCTTAAGGGTCGAGATAACCGGAAACAAACAGTCCGTAGAGATTCTGCAGCGTCCTGTCAGGAAATGCGCATGGCTCGACAACGAGAGAGTTCAGCGATGCTGGACTGTTGGAGAGGCTATGGACGAATTGAATTTCGATGGGACGAGGCCAACTTAGAGCACATTGATGAGCACGACGTGAAGCCTGAAGAAGCTGAGCAGGTTCTTCTGAACGATCCGCCGGAGTTGGGCTTTGAGACGAGCGAGGGGGGCGAAGAAAGATGGGGCTATTTAGGCGAAACTTCCGAAGCCCGAATCCTTCAGGCCATTATCACACTGCGCGGGGAGCGGGTTCGAGTTGTGACTGCGTACGACGCGCCAATTAGTGCCAGACGGCTTTACTTGAAGACAAAGGCGGATGAACAAAATGGCATCTCTTAAAATCCCTGAGTTTGCCTCGGAGGCCGAGGAAGCGAAGTGGTGGCATGAAAATCGCGAGAAAGTCGGCGATGAGTTTCTAAAGGCTGCGAAGGCGGGCCATCTTCGACGCGGTGGAGTGCAGCGGCTGCTTGCCGAACGCGGTATTCTTTTTCAAGAACCCGGGCCCACACCGACCACGACGATTCGCCTCGACCCGGAGGATATCGCGAAGGCGCGTGCGCAGGCGGAAGAACGTGGTCTGCGCTACCAGACCTATCTAAAGATGATCATTCACGAAGCTCTGCGCAAGGAAGAGAAAAAGCGCAGATCGGCATAGAAGGCCAGTCGTTGCAAGCTCTTCACATCATTCGCGAACTACTTCTGCTGGGCGGCGAGCCATTTGGCGACGCGGTCCTGTGCAGCGGTGAGGTCCGACGGGCTGAGGTGCTGGGCTACGAGGTCGCGAGCTTTAGCGGCATCCTGCTGGCGTGATCCTGACCAGGTTTTTGCGGCCAAGTCGAGCCACAGGTACGACTCCACAAGATTGACGGGGACTCCCTGGCCATTGGCGTACATCGAGCCGAGGTTGAACTGCGCGCGGGGCAGACCCTGCTCGGCAGCCTTGGTATACCAGTCGGCGGCCTGGGCGTAGTCGCGCGGCAGGCCGGTGCCATTGTCATAGAGCAAGGCGAGGTTGAACTGGGCTGAGGCGTTTCCCTGTTCGGCGGCGCGGCGGTAGAGGTCGGCAGCCTGGGTGTAATCCTGCGGAACTCCGATGCCGCGCTCGTAGAGGGTGCCGAGGTCGTAATCGGCCTCGGGAAGATGCTGGATTGCGGCTTTGCGATACCAGCCTGCGGCCTCAGCGTCATTCTGCGGGACTCCATCACCACGATCGTAGAGCAGGCCGAGGTGGAGTTGGGCGGGAGCGAAGCCTTGTTCGGCGGCGCGGCGATAGAGGGTCGCGGCCCGGGTGGTGTCCTGCGTAACGCCATTGCCGGATTCGTAGAGCGCGCCCAGGTCGAACTGCGCTCGGGAGAGCCCCTGATTGGCGGCTTTCTCGAGCCAGGAGAAGGCTTTGGTGTAATCCTGCGCGACGGAGATGCCCGAAAGATAGGCTTCACCCACTTTGAGCTGCGATTGCGCGTCACCGGTTTCGGCTTTCCTAAGCAGACCTGGATCGAGGACTGCCTTTTGGGCGAGAAGCGGAAGATATGCAAAGAGCCCCAGGTAGATCGAAAGTGAAAGCGTGCGGCGCAGCGACATAAGAGCCTTTCAGGAGAACTCAACACCATAACAAACTGGGAAGGATCCGGTTGTGATCGCCGTCGGCCGGTGTGCGACAGGCGACGGGATGCGCCGCACGATGGCGGTTTGTTAAGGTTGACCCATGCCCGAAGTCGTGCAACTCCCCGATGTGTCCGGTGTCGATCTTGAATCCCTTGCAACCGATGTGGTGAAGCTGGCCATGAAGGCTGGCGCCAGCGATGCCGAGGCTGTTGTTCGCGAAGGCGACGAGTTCAGCGTGAATGTGCGCATGGGGCAGGTGGAGACGCTGAAGGAATCTGGATCGCGTGCGATTGGGCTGCGGGTGTTCGTGGGGAAACAGTCGGCTTCGGCGTCGACCAGCGATCTGACGGCGGATGGGATTCGGCTGCTGGTTGAGGGCGCAATGGCGCTGGCGAAGGTGACGGAGGAAGATCCGTTTATTGGACTGCCGCAGACGGAGGAGTTTGGCGCGATTGCGGACGACCTTCATTTGTACTTCGACGACGTTTACTCGCTTCCGGGGACGGAGCGGATTGAGTGGGCGCGGCGGTGTGAGGCGGCGGCGATGGCTGCAGACCCGCGCATCACGAATTCCGATGGTGGAAGCTTTGACGCGGCGACGGGTGGAAAGGTGCTGGCCAACTCGCGCGGGTTTGTGAGGAGCTATCGGTCGAGCTATGCGGGAGTTTCGGCAGCTCCGCTGGCGAAGGATGAGAACGGGCAGATGCAACGCGATGGATGGTGGAGTAGCGCTCGGCGGATGGCGAACCTGGATTCTCCTGAAGCGGTGGGAGCCGAGGCGGCGCGACGCACGGTGCGGAGGCTGGGAGCGCGGCGCGTGCCGACACAGCGGGTGCCGATTGTGTTTTCGCCGGAGGTGGCGCGGTCGCTGATTGGATCTGTTTTTGATGCTGCTTCAGGCGATGCGATCTGGCGGCATGCTTCGTACCTGGCCGGGAAGCTCGGCGAAGCGATAGGCGCGGCGACGATCACGATTGTGGATGACAGCACGATGCTGCTGCCGACAGGCGTGGGTGGATTTGGAAGCACTCCATTTGATGGGGAAGGACTGCCGTCGCGACGGACGGTTCTGGTTGAGGGCGGGGTGCTCAAGAATTACATGCTGAACACATATGCGGCGCGGAAGCTGGGGATGAAGTCGACGCACAATGCATCGCGCGGGCTTGCGGGAGCGCCGGGGATCGGATGCGGAAATCTGTATCTGGAGCCGGGCACGCAAACGCCGGAGGAGATTATTGGGGGCGTCAAGGCGGGGCTGTATGTGACAAGCCTGATGGGATTCGGAACGAATATCGTGACGGGGGACTATTCTCGTGGCGCGGCGGGGTTGTGGATTGAGGATGGGCAACTGACGCATGCGGTCGAGGAGATCACGATTGCGGGGCACCTGGGCGAGATGCTGATGAATGTGACGGCGATTGGGAACGATCTTGTATTTCGCGGGTCAGTTGCGTCGCCTACGCTGCGGATCGATGGGATGACGATTGCGGGAAGCTAGCGGATAGCCGCCCTTTGCGCATGTTAGCGGAGTTAGCTCAAGATCAGTGTTTAGCGGGTTATTCAGTTAGCAAGTTAGCCGCGCTTCGCGGGTTAGCAGGTTAGCGAGTTAGCGGGTCCGGGCAGAGCGAGACTTTGGTGCTTGTGAACGAAAACTCGATGGGGCAGGTTCCTTTTGATCCGGCTGACGCGAGGGCTGCGCTAACGAAACTTCCGCAGGCGCCGGCGGTGTTTGCACTTTATGGGGCGGAGGCGAAGGACGAGCCCTACATCGGGCGAACGCCGAATCTGCGGGGGCGGCTGGAGCGGCTGCTGCAACCTTCTGCGAAGCATCCCCGGCGGCTGCAACTGGCGGGGCGGGTGCGGCGGATTGCGTTCCGGCGGACGGGATCGGATTTCGAATCGCTGCTTATGCAGTTTTCCCTTTTGGAGGAAATTTACGGCGCAAAAGCGCTGGAGCGGATGCATCTGCGGGCCCCGGCGTTTGTGCGGTATCTGGGCGGCAATCCCTACCCGCGGATTGTGGTGACCAACAAGCCAAGTCAGCGAGAGGCGGACTGGGCATACGGGCCGTTTGCTTCGCGAGCGGCTGCAGAACGATTCGCAGAAGAAGCTCTGAAGCTGTTTCTGCTGCGGCGGTGCACGGACGATCTGAATCCTGATCCGAGCCATCCGGGATGTGTGTACTCGGAGATGAAGATGTGCCTTGCGCCCTGCTACAAGGGGTGCACGGATGAGCGCTACGCGGAAGAGTCTGCGGCGGTGCGCGATTTTCTTGCAACGCGCGGAGAGAGCAAGCTGGTGGTGTTGCGCGATGAGCGCGATGCGGCTTCGGCCAGGCTGGCATTTGAGGATGCGGCGGCGTTGCATGCGCAGGTGCAGAAAGTTGAAGCGGTGCGAGCGCTCGCTCCCGAACTGGTGCAGCCGTTGAGCCGGTTGGGGGCTGTTGTCTTGCAGGCGTCGGCGAATCCTGATGAAGTGGAGGTTTTTCTGTTTGAGCGCGGCAGTCTGCGTGGCCCTGTGGGGTTTTCGACGGTGGGGATGCGGATTCAGAACGAACAGTCGGGATCGAGTTCGCTGTTTGCGCAGCCGATGGCGCTGGAGCCGGTTCCGGAGGCAGATGTCAGGGATCGGGGGCCAGGGATCGAAAAGCAAGGATCAGGGATGAGGGAACAGGGATCAGAAAAAACGGTTGCGGATAGGATCCCCCGCACCATGCTGGAGGGACGGATGGAGACGGTGCTGGCGGAGTTGGAGAAAGATGCGGGGGCGCCGTCGGCGACTGTGCGGCAGGGGCACCTGGCGCTGCTGAAGCGATGGTATTACCGGCCAGAGGTGAAGCGCGAGGGCGAGGTTTGCTTCCCGGATGAGCATGGCCAGTGGCCGATCCGGTCGATGCTGAGGTCGGTGGGTCGGGTAGCGGCTAAGTCACTGACACATGGGCCGCGCGCTTAGCACAATACCCAGTAAGGGTCGGAGATGGTCACCGCGATCAAGAATATCAACGCGAAGACGATCCGCGAGACGCTTGCCGTCGGCAGGCGGCTGGATGCCGGTTGCGCTTGCGACGTCGCTGTTTTGCTGCTGAAGAATCCACGCAAGACTGGGCAGGTGGTGGAGTGCCTGTGGGATGAGGAGCCGGGGGTGGCCAATCGCGCCGCGGATGCGCTGGAGCGGGCTTCGAGCAGGCGACCGGAGATTCTGGCGAACTGGAAAGAAGCGCTGCTGGACCGGATGCTCGATGCTGAAGAAAACAAGCTTCGATGGAACCTGGCGTTAATGATCTTCAGGACGCCGCTGACGAGGGCGGAGTCGGAACGCGCCGCTGCGGTCCTGCGCTCGTGGCTCGAGGATAAGAGTTCCATCGTAAAGACATGCGCCATGCACGGGCTGGCGGGGCTGACGCGGTGGGATCCGTCGCTGCTGCCGGAGGCGATGGATATGCTTCGTTTGCTGAGCCGGAGCGGCACACCGGCCATGCGGGCACGTGGACGCATTCTGTTGAAGCGGATAGAGGCGGGCAAAGAACTGCCAGTGATCAGCGGAGACTTGCCCTGAATCGGATGGCATACCTGGCGCATCGCAGCGATGAGCCCCGGTGATAAACTGACCGGGCACGGATGGTGCCCAAGACACATATGGTTCAGCTGCTTCCGGCCTAAAAGATGATTGAACTTCTGCCGTCAATATTATCTGCGGACTTTGCGCACCTTGCGGACGAGGTTGCCGCGGCTGAACGCGGCGGCGGCACGGTGATCCATGTCGACATCATGGACGGGCATTTTGTGCCGAATATCACGATCGGGCCGCCGGTGGTTGCGAGCCTGCGCAAGGCGACCAAACTTCCTCTTGATTGCCACCTGATGATCGAGAATCCGGACGAGTTTATTCCCGCATTTGCGGACGCGGGAGCAAACTGGGTGAGTGTGCATTATGAGGCTTGCCGGCACCTGCACCGGTCGCTGATGCATATCGCCAACCATGGCATGCAGCCGGGCGTGGTGCTGAATCCGGCGACGCGGGTAGAACTGATCCGCGACATATTGCCGATGGTGCACCATGTGCTGATCATGAGCGTGAATCCCGGATTCGGGGGTCAGAGCTTCATTCCGTTTGCGCTGGACAAGATTCGCCGGCTGGTGCAGCTGCGCAAAGAACTGGGGCTGGCATTTAAAATTGAAGTGGACGGCGGTGTGGCTCACGACACGGTGGCCCGGGTCGTCCAAGCAGGTGCGGAGCTATTGGTAGCGGGTAATGCCGTGTTTGGCGCAGGGCAGGCCGAACGAGATGCACGCGCATTGCTGGTAGCGGCTCGCGCAGCCGCCAGTGACTCTGATCTTGTAAACGCATAAAAGGGTGGCAGTTTCCCCCTGCCGCAAATTGAGGTGGTATGAACCGGTTGTCGAGAAGTTTTGCTGCGTTGGCGCTGGCATCGCTGGTGCTGTCAGGGATTACGGCCCAGGCCAAGGAAAAGAAGCCTAAACACAAGAAATCGGAGGATTTGAGCGCGAATCCTTTGGCCAATGTGAACTCGAAGCAGCCCGATAAGGAACTGTTCGACAAGGCCATGGTCGCCTTAAAGAAGGGACGCTACGATGTGGCCCGCCTTGACCTGCAGACCATGCTCAACACTTATCCTGACTCGGAATACCGCATGCGCGCGAAGCTGGCGGTGGGCGACAGCTGGTTCAAAGAGGGCGGGACCGCGGCTCTGACACAGGCCGAAAGCGAATACAAGGACTTCATCACCTTCTTCCCCAACGCGCCGGAAGCGGCGGAAGCGCAGATGAAGGTGGGCGACATCTACTACCAGCAGATGGAGAAACCCGACCGGGACTACAACAATGCGCAGGATGCGGAACGGGAATACCGGACCATGCTCAACATGTTTCCGGACTCGCCGTTGATCCCGCGGGCCAAGCAGAAGCTGCGCGACGTGCAGGAGGTTCTGGCGGAGCGCGAGACGCAGATCGGGCTTTACTACGAGAGCCGGGAGAATTTTCCTGCAGCGATCGCCCGGCTGGAAACGGTAGCCGACACCTATCCGCTGTACTCGAAGAGCGACCAGGCTCTGCTGGCGATCGGGGATGCTTACGCTGGAGAGGCGCACGCGGTGCAGATTGCGCCAAATATACCCGGCGCCGTGCGGGAGCGCCTGCACAGCCTATATGAGGACAAGGCGGCGGCAGCTTATGCCAGGGTGATTACGCGGTACCCCATGGCGCCGCACGTTGAAGACGCACGCGATCGTTTGGTGGCGATGAACCGGGCCGTACCGGAACCGACGGACGCAGCGGTGGCTGAAAACGACGCGGAGCAGAAGAGCATGCGGCCAATCCGGTTCACCGACAATGTGCTTGGGATCATCAAGCGCGGCCCGACGATGGTGGAAGCGGCCCACGTGGGCGATCCTTCGCTGGAGGATCCAAAACGGACGCTGGCTCCCGAAGTATCGAAGGAGAACGTCGCACTGTTTAAAGAAGCCCTGGACGCAGGCAAACCCGCCGCCGCTGCTGCGGTGAGCCCGACGGGGCCAAATGAGCCGCCGCGTAGCGATCAGCCTTCGAATGTTCCGCTGGCACCTCCCGGGGGCAGTGGCACCGGAGTGGGCGTAACCATTGTGAACGCGCCGAACGGGGACGCAACGGCTGCGCCGAGCGGTAATGATGCTGTTCCGGCAGGCACGCCGGGTGATCCGAATAACGCACTCGTGAAGCCCGTTGGCCCGAACAATACGGTTCTGCCGCCGGTGGATAAGCCGGCTGAAGCGCCGATGCCGGTGAACGACATCAAGCCGGGCGCTGGCCAGCAGGCAACCCAGGCAAGTGAGAAAGAGAAGAAGCCCAAGGTCAACCTGGACGAGCAGTCGTCGAGCAAGAAGAAAAAGAAGAAGGGGCTTGGCAAGCTGAACCCGTTCTAGAGACTGGGGACACAGGACTAGGGACAGGGCCGCATCCGTTGAGGGTGCGGCCTTTTCGTGTTTGGGGTCGGTGACGGGCAATTCGCAGGTCGCAGGGCCGCGCATATTCTGCAAGCGATTCCGTTGGGATGTAATAGGCTGGCTGCGTACACACCTCTCTGAATCTCCTAAAAGGAATTGCCATGCAACCTCTTTCACGACGGACGTTTTTGTGCTCCGCTGCAGCAGCCGCGGTGGGGCCTTTTGTTTTGCGCGGTCGCTATAGGGTTTTCGCTTCGACGACGAAGGAATATCCCGAGCGGGTTGTGCGCCTGATGCAAGAGTCGCTGGTGATCGATATGCTGAACCAGTTTCTGTATCGGTTCGATCAGAAAGACCTGGAGGAAAAGTGGCTCACGGAGCCGGGGGCATTCACCCGCGCGGACTTCGAGCGGTTCAAGAATAGCGGCGTGCACGTAATCAACTTCGGCAACGGTGTGGACAGCTTTGCCGATGCGCAGGAACTGTTCGGCAAGTGGAACAGTTTTATTGCTCTTTATCCGCAATGGCTGATGCGAATCAATAACGCCGCCGACATGGCGAGCGTTCGGGAGCAGGGCAAGTTCGGCATCCTGTATGGATTGCAGTCGAGCGCGCAGTTTCAAACATTGGACGATGTGAACCGTTGTTACGGATTGGGTCAACGGGTTTCGCAGCTCAGCTACAACTACCGCAGTCTTGTGGCGGATGGCGCATTCGAGCCCTACGACGGCGGTGTGAGCGAATGGGGTGGCAAGGTCATCGAGCGCATGAACGCGGTGCGCATGGCGGTGGATATTGGCCATGCGAGCGACAAGACCAAGCTGGATGCGCTGGACATATCGAAGGCGCCGGTAATTCTGTCGCATGGCAACTGCCGAGCGCTGATTCCTGATGGGCTTCGCGCTTCGACCGACGACGCAATCCGCAAGCTGGCCGCCAAAGGCGGGGTGATGGGCATCAGCGACATCGCGTTCATGGTGAAGGGGACCGAGCCGGTGACGATTGACGATGTGGTGGATCATTACGACCACGTGCGGGACCTGGTGGGGATTGAGCACGTAGGCGTAGGGTCCGATGCCGGGATTGAGAGCAATGATCTCGCTCCGCCGGAGAAACTAAAGTCGATACTGGCCAGCGCGGACAAGCGGTACCGAATTCATGGAACGCACGAAGTGGTGGCGGGCATGGAAGGGCCGAACCGGATGTGGGAACTGTGCGCGGCACTGGTCAGGCGCGGGTATACCGACGAACATGTCCGCCTGGTGCTGGGCGGGAATTGGGCGCGGGTTCTGAAGGAGATATGGGGAAGCTGATAAAGTTGAGGTTGGTCCTCTTGCTCGCAACTCTCACACAGGGACGCCGGCGCAATTCCGGGGGACTCGCCTTCTACAACCATGCCCCACGACCTGCCTAAAGCGTACGATCCCACGGCCATTGAAGATAAATGGGCTGAATACTGGGTGCGCGAGAAACTGTTTGCGCAGCCGACGCCCGCTGAAGAAGATCGCCTGGATGGTGAATCCTCGTTCACGATTCTGCTGCCTCCACCGAATGTGACGGGCAACCTGCACATGGGGCACATGTTCGAGCACACCGAGAGCGACATTCTGATGCGGTGGCACCGGATGAGCGGCCAGCGCGTGCTTTGGATTCCGGGTACGGACCATGCCGGGATTGCAACACAGATGCTGGTGGAGCGGCAGGTTACGAGCGAAGGCACGACACGCGAGCAGATGGGCCGCGAGGAATTTGTGGAGCGGGTGTGGGAGTGGCGTCGTCACTACGGCGGGGCGATTCTCGGCCAGATGAAGCGGCTGGGCGCGTCTGTGGATTGGGACCGCGAATACTTCACGATGGACGAGCGGCTCTCGGTGGCCGTGCGTGAGGCGTTTGTCCGGCTTTATGAGCAGGGACTGATTTATCGCGGCGCCTACATTGTGAACTGGTGCCCGCGCTGCCAGACCGCAATTAGCGATCTGGAAGTGGTGTACGACGAGCACAAGGGACATCTGTGGGAGATTCGGTATCCGGTCATCGGGGACGACGGCAAGGACACGGGCGAGTTTCTGACGGTTGCGACGACGCGTCCGGAGACGATGCTGGGCGACGTGGCTGTAGCCGTACATCCTGACGATGAGCGCTACAAGCATCTGCATGGCAAAAAGCTGCGGCTGCCGCTGGTGGGGCGAGAGATTCCGGTGGTGCTGGACGAATGGGTCAGTCCGGAGTTTGGCACGGGCGCGGTGAAGGTGACGCCGGCACATGACCCGAACGACTTTGCGCTGGGGCAGCGGCACGATCTGTTTTCGATCAACGTGATGGATGATACGGCGCACATCAACGCCGAAGGCGGGGTGTACGCGGGGCTGGATCGGTTTGTGGCGCGCAAGAAGATTGTTGCCGATCTCGAAGAGATGAGCCTGCTCTCCGGGATCAAGGACCACGTGAATAATGTGGGCCACTGCGACCGATGCAAGACGGTGGTGGAGGCGCGGTTATCGCTGCAGTGGTTCATCAAGATTCAGCCGCTGGCGGACAAAGCGATTGCTGCGGTGAAGGAAGGACACATCAAGTTCACGCCGGAGATGTACGGGAAGACGTACCTGAACTGGATGGAAAACATCCACGACTGGTGCATCTCGCGGCAGTTGTGGTGGGGGCATCGGATACCGGCGTGGCATTGCTCAGTTTGCCACAAGATCACAGTGGGGCGCGAGGATCCGGCGAAGTGTGCGCATTGTGGGTCGGACCAGATCACGCAGTCGACGGATGTGCTGGATACCTGGTTTTCATCGGGGCTGCTGCCGGTGTCGGTGTTTGGATGGCCAAATATTACCGCTGAAAATCGTGCGGATTTCGACGCTTTTTATCCGACGAGTTTGCTGGTTACGGGTTTTGACATTCTGTTTTTCTGGGTGGCCCGCATGATTATGCTGGGCTGCTGGTTTGCGGACGACGTTCCGATGGCTGACGGTTCAGCGCGTTCGCTGGCGGATTCAGTTCCCTTTCGCGAGGTATATATTCACGCGCTGGTGCGGGATGCGAATCGCGAGAAGATGTCGAAAACCAAGGGGAATGTGGTCGATCCGATTGAGATTGTGAAGCAGTACGGGACCGATGCGGTGCGGTTCACGCTGGCCTCGATGGCTTCGCCGGGGACGGATATTGCGTTCAACGTAGCGCGGACGGAGGGGTACCGGGCATTTGCTAACAAGATCTGGAATGCGGCGCGGTTTATTTTTATGAACGTTGATAGGGCCGCGGAAGTCGGTGTTCGCGTTGATAGGAGTTGGTTCACTTCACCTCCGCCGCTTACGAACGAGTCCTTGCTTGAAGAGCTTTGGATAATGTCGCGATTCATCGAAACAGCTAATAACGTTAACCTAGCGCTTGAAAAGTATCGGTTTGATGATGCAGCAAACCTCATCTATCAGTTCTTCTGGGGTGATTTTTGCGATTGGTATTTGGAGATCGTAAAGATGCGTCTCAATTTCGTTGAGTCCGCCGACAATTTGTCGGCCGCCGATTCACTTGCAACGCTTCTCTATGTATTTCAGAACTCACTTCGGCTGCTGTCTCCTTTTATGCCTTTCCTCACTGAAGAGATTTGGCATGCGCTGTATGACGGCAAGCCAACCCGAAAGTCAATCGCGCTCACACACTACCCCAATTTCGAGCAGCAAGATCTGTTGTTGCCGGTTACAAAGGCGAGCGCTGAAGTCTCGATGGAGCATTTGAAGCTCGCTATAGTCTCAATTCGTTCCCGCAGGAAGGAATTGGGGATTGAAGACAAATCTCTCGTAAAAGTTAAGGTGGCTTCTAGCAAGTCAGGTGTTCTCAAGAAAAACCTCGAGATCTTGCTGAAACTGGCAAGGTTGGAAGATGCCGAGATTATCCTCTTTTCTGATCGCGACCCCGGCGGTAAGTACGAAAACCTCGCCTGGCAGGCATACGGCCCGGTCGATGTCTTCGTAGACTTTGAAAAGAAGATCGACGTCGCAGCGGAGCGCGCGAAGAAGGACAAGGAAATCGCGCAGCAGGAGAAGATCATTGCCAACTCCGACCGGCAACTGAACAATCCTGGCTTCACGGCGAAGGCACCCGCGCATATTGTTGAGGGCTTGAAGAAGCAGCGGGACGAGGCACAGCAACTGCTCGACAAGCTGCGCAGGGATCTTGATTCCCTGCCGCCCGCGTGAGCGATGGCTGCGCATGACGTGTGTTTGCAGAAGTTGCCTTCACAATTTTCGAATCCTGGGCGTCACTCATCCGCCATCTTCGAAGGCTGGTATTCACAGGGCGTATCGGGCCGCGGCGAAGCTCTGGCATCCGGACAAATTTGAAGGCAACCTGAAGAAGCGCGCCGAGGCGGAAGAGCGGTTCAAGCGTATTCATGCGGCCTACCAGGCACTTTGCGTGCACTTCGAGAATCCGACAAGAGAGCGGCCTGAAGCAGAATTCGTTTCTCCGATTCGCAAGATTCCGACGCCCAAGATTACTTTCGGAGCCGAGCCCGGTTGTTTTGTGGCGCCAAACTTTCCTGAGCGCGTTCGCGAGGTCATTGCGGGGGCGCGTGTTGAGGCGTCGGACCCTCCAGTAGCGTATATCGAATTGTCGCCGGGCACCCCGCGCAGTTCGCAATTTATCCTTTTGACGGGGCACCGCATGTACGTCCGCGACTCCAAGGGACTGCTCTCGGTGGTCTGGTATTCAGACCTGGGAAGCATCAGGCTTGTCGATCACAAAGGTGAGAAGCAGGGTGCGTGGCAAAGAATTGCAGGCAAGATTACGGGGAAGACACAAACGTGTTCTCTCCAGATCGACCGACTGAACCTAAGCCAGTTTCACGCGTTCACCGATCGTCCGGATGACAGCATCAAGAAAGTTGTTTATAACTTTCTACGACAAATGAAATCGAATTGGCAGTCTTAGAGTAAAAACCAGAGTTGATGTATCCCCGAATGTATTCTGATAAGGTTGCAGCTCCCTGATGGTCGCGTCAACTTGAATGCAGCGGCCGGGACACCGTAACTCTGGTTTACTGGAGCCATCGAAAGAAGAACGAATGGACTGGAAGAGCCACCGCGTAGAAGCATTGCTGGAGCAGGCCCTGCTGGAAGACAAGGCCGTCAGCGATGCCACGACCAACATAACCATCGATCAGAACCTGCGCGCCTCGGCCTCGATCATTGCGCGGCAGGAACTAGTAGTGGCAGGGCTGGGAGCGGTGCCACGATTCCTCGAAATTTTCGCGCGGCTCGATCCGCGACCGGCGGCACACACGCGATTTGACGTGATCAGCCATCCAGAGATATTTGACGGCGTGCGGGCGCACAAGGGCCAGGTGCTGGCGGTGATTCGCCACAACGCCCGAGTGCTGTTGAGCTGCGAACGGGTGATCCTGAATCTTTTGCAACACCTGAGCGGCATTGCGACGTTGACACGGCAGTATGTGGATGCAATTCAAGGAACGAAGGCCCGCGTGCTGGACACGCGCAAGACTGTGCCGGGGATGCGCGCGCTGGAGAAATATGCGGTCCTCTGCGGCGGCGGGACAAATCATCGGCTCGATCTGTCGTCGGGGATCCTGATCAAGAACAATCACATTTCGCTTGGAGGCGGGTTGCGGGCGGCGCTGACCAACGCTCTGGAAAAGCGCAAGCCTGGCAACCGCATCGAGGTAGAAGTACGCACGCAGAAGGAACTGGAAGAGGCACTCGAGTGCGGTGGAGAGGCGATCCTGCTGGACAACATGACGCCAGCGCAGGTGAAGGCGTCGGTGGAGCGCATTCGCAAGGAAGACCGCTGGATTCCGATTGAAGCGTCCGGCGGGATTGTGCTTGAAAACATTCGTGCCTACGCCGAAGCAGGCGCGGACTTTATCAGCGTGGGAGCGCTTACGCACTCCGCCAAGGCCGCGGATATCTCGATGCGCATTGTCGCGGAGCCTGCCTGAGCGTGTACGACCTTGACACCCTGGAGACAGAGCTTGCGGGCACCATCTTTGCGCGCAATCTGCATTTTTCTGCCGCAACCGGATCCACGAACACCGATGCGCTGGTGGCTGCGCGGAATGGTGCGCCGCATGGCGCGGTGATTTTTACAAACGAACAGACGGCGGGGCGCGGGCGAGGCGATCACCGGTGGCAGTCGAAGGCAGGCGAAGGGCTGTATGTGAGCGTGGTGATGCGGCCGAGCCTGTTCCCAGCCCAGTTTCCGCTGATTCCACTGGCTGCAGGGCTGGCCGCGACGGAAGCGGTGCGCATGGTTGCAAAAGTTGCAATTGACCTGCGCTGGCCGAACGATTTGCTGATTGGACCGCGCAAGGTCGGCGGCATCCTGGTGGAGTCGAAGACCGAGGCTGCGGGGCCGGCATTTGTGGTGATCGGGATCGGCATCAACGTGCATCAGCGCGACTTTGACCCCACGCACTCGACGCCTGCTACGTCGCTCGACGTCGCGGTGGGAGAGCGCGTAAGCAGGCAGGCGCTGCTTGTTGCCCTGCTAAAATCGCTGGAGCGCGAGGTGGTTCAGCTGTCGAAGGCAGAAGCGACGCTGGGAATTCTGGCGCGGATTGAACAGGCTTCGACGTGGTTGAAGGGACGCCGCGTTGCGGTCCATGGGCCTCAGGAATGTTTGGGCGTGACGGCCGGCCTCGATGCACGGGGATTTTTGCTTGTGCAAACTGTCGCAGGCCTGGTGACGGTGCAGACGGGCGGCATTCGCGCCGCGGAGACGGAATAAGAACGACGATGCTGCTTGCGGTGGATGTGGGAAATACGAATACGGTGCTGGGGCTTTATCGGCTCGACGCGGAGGCGGGACTTCCGCCGAAGGGCACAGCCGTGGCCGCAAAAGACAGGTATGACCTGACTGCGCACTGGCGCCTCACCACTCATCGCACCCAGACGGTGGATGAGTACGGCGTGTTTTTTGTGAAGCTGTTTGAGATGCATGGATTGTCTCCGAGCCAGGTGACGCACATCATCATCTCGTCCGTGGTGCCGCCGCTGGACTCGACACTGCGCCAGGTTTGCGAGACGTATTTCCATCTCGAGCCACTTTTCGTGGAGCCGGGCATCAAAACGGGGATGCCGGTCTTGGTCGATAATCCGACGGAGCTTGGAGCGGATCGGCTGGCTGATTGCATTGGAGCCATCGAACGATACGGCGGACCGTGCATCGTGGTGGATTTCGGCACGGCAACAAAGTTCGAGGTGATCTCAGAAAAGGGCGAATATCTGGGCGGAGCGATTGCTCCGGGGCTGGGATTGAGCGCAGAGGCACTGTTTTCGCGTGCGGCGCGCCTGAGCCGGGTGGAGATCAAGCGGCCGGCAAAGGTGATCGGCACCAACACGGTGGGACATCTGCAGAGCGGGTTGTATTACGGGTACATCGGGTTGGTGGATGGGATTCTCGAGCGCATTTTTGCGGAGTTGGGGCAGAAGCCGCGCGTGATTGCTACCGGGGGGCTGGCGCACATGGTTGCGGCGGACTCGCACTACATTTCGGAGATCGACGATCTGCTGACGCTGGACGGGCTGCGCATTCTGTTTGAGCGAAATCGCAATGTGCGGGCGCGGGGGCGGGCACACTGACGGAGTGATCAGTGGACAGTGGACCCTGGCAGACAGGGTTGCTCTCTGCGGCAGGCTTCTTTCATTGCATTCTTTATCTCGCCGGTTTCAAGGATGGCACGCCGTTCAACCTGATCACTGTCCACTGAACACTGTTCACTGATTCTCGTGCATAACTACTTCAATTACTTTACGGAGATCGAGGAGCGCTTCCAACAGAGGCGGGGAGCGACCCTGTTGTTGTCTACGCTTGACTGGGCGTTGATTGAAACATGGCGCGATGCGGGGATTCCACTGGAGGCTGTGCTGCGCGGGATTGATGCGGCGTTTGACAAGTATGAATCGCGGCAGAAGCGTGGACGGATGCGGCGCGTGAATGGGCTGGCGTGGTGTTCGCAGGCGGTGATGGAGGCAGCGGAGGAGCTGCGCGAGGCGAGCGCGGGGACGGCGACGACCTCGACGGCACCGGAAGAAACGGGATTTGAGCATGAGCGGGTGGCGCTGCACCTTGAGGGCGCTGCGGAGGCTCTGGAAGCTGCAACGATTGCGCACGAGGCTTGCGCCGCGACGGCGAAGCGTCTGCGGGAACTTGCGGCGGAGGCTCGCGCCGCACAGAACGCGACGACGGTAGCGCACGAGATGGAGGCTTTTGAGCGCGTACTCACGGTGCTCGAGGAGCGGCTTTTTACGGCCCTTCAGGCAGCGGCGCCAGAGGATTTGATTGTTGGCCTGCGGGAGCATGCCGAGCGGGAGCTGGCGCCTTATCGCGGACGTATGAGCGTGGACCAATTGCGCCAGGTGAAGCGCCAGTTTGAACAGAAGCAACTGCTGGTGCATTACAGCCTGCCGCGGCTTAGCCTTTTTTATATGAGCCAACAATGAAGCGGAGACCTCAGAAGCCACGCGTTGCCAAGCCCACTCGAAGCGCTCTCGTCGAGATCGAGAAGCCGATTTACGGCGGAGCATTTCTGGCGCGGGTAGAGGGCAAGGCGACGTTTGTGCCGTTGACGCTTCCCGGCGAACAGGCTCGGGTGCGCATTGTTGAGGAGAAGAAGAGTTACGCAACGGCGGAGCCGGAAGAGATTGTGAGGGACGCGCCGGAACGTGTGGTGCCGCATTGCCGCCACTTTGGCGCGTGCGGGGGATGCAATTATCAGCATGCAAGCTACGAGGCACAACTTGCATTCAAGCGGGCGATTTTGCGCGAGACGCTGGAGCACGGCGGGGTTCGTTCTCCAGAGACCATCGACGTGCTGGCCGGAAATCCATGGCAATATCGGAATCGCATCCGTGTTGCCCTGGATGGTGCAGGTCGCGTGGGATATCGCGCGCGGCGCTCGCACGATCTTGTTCCGATTGCTGAATGTTCGATCGGCGCGCCTCTGCTGGTGAAGGCTGCGTTGGATTTCGGAGAGATATTGAAGGCGGTAAAGCCGGCATTTCGCGCGACGGAGATTTCGCTCTTTTCCAATGCGGACGAAACCGGAATGCTGGCGAGTGTTCTGGTGTCCAACTCGAGCACTCGTGGATTTGACGGTGTATTCGAGGAATGGAAGAAGCTCATCCCGGCGCTTGCTGGAGCAGAGTTGGTTGAGGAAGGGCGCACGGGCGACGCTTCGAGAACCCTGGCACGACTGGGTGAAGCATCCCTGACTTACGCAACTGGTGGATTCGGGTTTCGCGTAGATCACGGCGCCTTTTTCCAGGTGAATCGATGGTTGATCGATGATCTGTCGGGGCGGGTTGCTGCGGGTCGGCGGGGGAGGCTGGCCTGGGATTTATTTGCAGGCGTTGGCCTTTTTGCGAAGAAGCTTGCAGAAAACTTCGAGCACGTCGTCGCTGTTGAATCGGCGCCGATGGCCAGTAAAGCTCTGAGGCACAACCTGCAGAACGATGCGGCCGAATGCGTGATTGCGGAGACGGCGGCGTTTCTGCGAGTGCAGGGCCACGCGCAGAGGCCCGACTTGATTGTCGTGGACCCACCGCGGGCAGGGCTTGGCGCGGAGACGACTTCCCTTCTCGCCGAGACTGGTGCACCCGCAATCGTCTACGTTTCGTGCGATCCGGCGACGCTGGCGCGGGACGTCAGGGCACTTCTCAGTTCTGGATATGAAGTAAGTTCCGTGGCCTTAGCCGACCTGTTTCCGCAGACCTTCCATCTTGAGTCGGTGGTCGAATTGCGTAGATCCTGATAATCTTGCGCCCATAGATAATTCTTAGATTTGGACTCAATGGAAGCTGCACCGAGCAACTCCGGTTCAACTGCGCTCGGTCACGCGCAAGGTGGCATTGGCGTACCGCTGTTTCATGCGGCATGGTTGTTTGCGCTCGGGATTGTCATCGCGCATTTCGTCTGGCTCCGGCCCGCTTATCTGTTGATTGCTCTCGCGCCTGTCGCGTTATTATGTGCGATTGCTGCGGTGCGCGCGCAACGCGCGTCCTGGTTGTCGCTTGCGTTTCTGTGGTGTTTGCTGGGCGCGTGGTGTGCGGAGATGCAGCCGCAGCCCGCGCCAACGCCTGAGATCGCTGCGCTCTCGGATGGTCTTCTGCGAACGGTCGAAGGCACGATTGTGGATGCAGGCCCGATTCGCCGCGAGGTGAGCCAGGCTATCGACGAAGCGAACGTTGCGGAACAAACGCAACGCCTGGACCTTGCGATCTCAAGCGTTGAGGTCGTCACGGACGATGAAGACGCGCAGAGAGCGATGCCCGGGGGCGTGCGGCTCACGGTGCGCTGGGCTGATGGAGGAGCAGCGGCACGCGGGTTTCATTGCGGCGAGCGCATTCGCGCCGATGCGCGGCTGATGCAGCCCGAGGTATATCGAGATCCTGGCGCATGGAGCCGCAGGGATTATCTGCTTGACCAGGACATTACCGCAACGGCGACCGTAAGCGCGGACCGAGTGGAGGTGATTGCTGCAGCGAGGCGACGGAGTGTGGCCTGCTGGATTGCCGGATGGCGGCAAGCAGCGAGCGGAAGGATTCTTGCGCTGCCGGCGGCGATGAGCGGGATGCCAGCTTCGCTGCGATTGAGCCAGGACGATGCAATTATGCTGGCGGCGATGGCGACGGGCGATCGAACTTACCTGACGCATTCGCTGCGCGCCGGGTTTGAAAGGACGGGCTCGTTCCACATGCTTGTGGTTTCGGGTTTGCACCTGGCAATCGTGGCTGGGCTGATTCTCTGGATCGCACGGCGCATGCGCATGCCGCGTCTGCCGGCGACGCTGACGACGATCGCAGCGTCGTTTGCCTATGCGCTATTTACGGGATTCGCGACACCCGTACAGCGTTCGCTCTGGATGGTGACACTGTATCTGCTGGGTCGACTCGTTTACCGCGAACGTAATGTTCTGAACACGATTGGATTTGCATCGCTCTGTTTGTTGGCGGCCAGCCCGAGGAACCTTTTTGAATCGAGTTTGCAGATGACGCTGCTTGCCGTTGTCTCGATCGGAGGGGTCGCGGCGCCTCTGCTGGCCGGCACGGTGCATCCTTACCTGGCGGCCACGCGCGGGCTTGCGCTGGTTGCACTCGACGTGAAAGTTCCGCCGCGACAAGCGCAATTTCGCGTGATGCTGCGGATGTTTGCAGCGGCTCTTGCGCGCGCAACCCATAGGAGGGTCGGGTGGAACCTGTTCCCGTGGACGATTCGATTCTGGCTGGGATGCGTGGAGGCGCTGGTGGTGTCGAGCATCGTGGAACTCGCGATGGCGCTGCCGATGGCGGTCTACTTCCATCGCATCACCGTATTCGCGTTGCCGGTGAACATCTTGATTCTTCCTCTGCTGGGAGCGCTGCTACCAGCCGCACTACTGACGCTGATCGCGTCATTTGTGTCGACGACTGCTGCCACGATTCCGGCAGCTGCGGCGGCATTCCTGTTGCACCTGGGTGTGAGTGTGGTGCACCGGTTCGGGTCGGTGGCCGCGAGCGATTTCCGTGTGCCGGCTCCGTTGACATTCCAGGTTGCTATCTTTTGCGTCCTGGTGGGGATCGCTGTTTGGCTTGCGCGACGAGGCAATCGCTCTCATGCGAACTTGCAGCGCCGGTTGGCATGGGGGGCGATGATGGGCGCGGCGATTGCGGTGGTGATGCCGCGACCGATCGATCATCCGCACGACGCATTACTCGTTGAAGCCATCGACGTGGGACAGGGAGACTCGCTGCTGCTTGTGACACCGGATGGCAAAACGATGCTGGTGGATGGCGGGGGATTCGGAGGGGGGCCGCGCCAGGCCCCGCAGGATTTTGATATTGGCGAAGAGGTTGTTTCGCCGGTGCTGTGGTCTCGCGGGATCAGGCATGTCGACGTTGTTGCGCTGAGTCATGCACACTCTGACCACATGGGGGGTCTGCCGAGCGTGCTGCGGAACTTCAGGCCTGACGAGTTGTGGGTGGGCAACAATCCGCCCATTGATGCCTACAAAGCACTGCTGGATGAAGCGTCGATGTTGGGCGTGCACGTGCGCACACTGCAAGCGGGCGACAGCGCAGCGTTAGGCAACGCGGAAATCAATGTGCTTGCGCCGCTGACGGGCTACCAGCCAGGCACGGAGCCGAGCAATAACGACTCGCTGGTGCTGCATGTCGCGTATCGCGGGACCTCGGTATTGCTGGAAGGCGACGCGGAGGCTCCGATCGAGCAAGGGATGCTGGCCGAGAATGGCCTCGAGAGCACATTGCTCAAGGTGGGTCATCACGGGAGCATCACTTCCACGCGGCCTGAGTTTCTGGCACGTGTTGGACCGCAGTGGGCTGTGATTTCATGCGGTCTGCACAATCGCTACGGGCATCCGCGGGAAGAAATTCTTGCGGAGTTGCAGGCGTCGCATGTCCGCACCTTTTCAACAGACATTGAAGGCGCCGTTTGTTTCGAACTCGACGGGAAAAGTGTGAGAGGAAGTGCCTTTTGTGGCGTGCCTAACCGGTAGAGCGCACTGCCAGGCAAGAGGCAGAGCGCCTGCGTTCGGGTTGGGCGGACCAAGCTTAGAATCGAAGCCTCGCTCCGAACTGAACCTGGCGCGCCTGATAAAAATTGGTGGCGTTGATGTTCAGCGGCTGGCCGAATTCTGTCTGGCCGGTCTTGAGTCCGGTGAGGAAGTTCAGTCGTGGCAGGCCGCCGGTCACGGTTCCGGATTCAATGGAGTAGCCGGTGGTCTCAAGTTCGGTCACGTTCTGATGATTGAAGAGGTTGAAGCTTTCGGCCATCATCTCCAACTGACGTATTCCGCCGAGATTGAATTTCTTGCCCAGGCGTAGATCTGCTTTCCATGTCGAAGGGTAGCGATAGGTATTGCGTCCGACACCGTAGACGCGGTTGTCACCGCCATAGCCATTCATGCCGGTGCTGAGAGCGACGATGGCAGAGCCTGTCGAATCGAATTCCTTTGCCAGAGATCCGGCAGTATGCATCGTGTACGGCAGGCCGCTGCGAAAGTAGGCAGTGCCACTCAACATCCATCCATTGACGAGGTGGCCTGCGGAATTCCGGAGCTTCCAGGGGGACTGAATGATGACTGCTGCGGTGGCGGAGTGGCGCATGTCAAGCGCGCTGGTTCCGTATTCCTGACGAAAGTCTATGGGATCGAGAACACTCGGCCCGCTAACCAGTGAAGTTTCGTCGGGATTCCAGTCCATCGCATGGGCGTAGGTGTAGCGGGCGCGCAGGGTCAGCCCGTGTGCGTTACGCGAAACGCGGAGCATGGCAGCCTGATAAGTGGAATTTGCACGGCTGAAGATTTCGCTGACCTGCTGGTAGTTGGGATTGAGACGCCCTGCGAATCCAGTCGGCGAAGTGACGGAGGGCCAAGAGGCGAAGAACGGCACGGTAATCAGCGATGACTTGATAGGGCCCGAAGCATTGCCATCGACCACGGCGTAGGTGATGGTTTTTGTATCGAGGGCAGGGTCGACATTTGCATCGAGGGTGTTGGGAAGGCGGCGACCGAGACTGGCAACGGCGCTGGCTTCGAGGTGGATTCGTCCGGGGAGTGTCTCTTCGATTGTGGCTTCGGCCTGTTGGACTTCGCCGTTGCGGAAGCTGGACGCGAACTCAGCGGCTCCGGGCTTGACGGTGCTCGCCGGTTCGCCTGCGAATACGTAGGGGAACGGAGGCGCACCACCCGCGTTGAGATTGTCGGTTGGGCGCATGAAGAAGTTGAGATCGCCTTTGAGCGAGCCGGTTTCCGTCAGCGTATTTTCGACAACGGAATTTCGCGTCCTGCTGAAATAGACGCCATATCCCAGGCGGATGACGGGCCAGTGTCCTTCGCCGGAGCCCCACGCAAAACCGGCGCGCGGACCCCACTGGCTACCTAGATCCGGCATGCGTGCGGTGAGCGGAAGGTCGGGGTTTTCGAGATTCGAGATCGCAGGCGGGAGCTGTTCGAGTTCCCAGCGCATGGCCAGAGTGAGCACTGCTCGCTTGACCGGTTGCCATTGCGTGGTTGCATATCCAGCCCAGTCGTTGGTGCTGAGCCACCAGTTCGCGGGACCCATGGTCTGCGAATACCAGGAGTAACACGGCAGATAACCGAGACCATGCAGAGCACCGGAAGAATCGCGCCAGGCTTTGCCTGTCTGATCGCAATTGTGTTGGTTCATAGGGTCGAGCTGGCCGCTCAAGCCGTAGGCGGAAAATGCGAGAGCGTCGGAGGCGAAATTTTCAACACTGGAGTAGTCGTAGGTTCCAGCCTGATTGCGCAACAGAGTGGTTGCATCTCGATTGTGGTTGATTTCAACGCCAGCTTTCACAAGCAGGTTGCCGCGAACCCAGTTGAGCTGCTCCTGCGCCGTGATTAGGTGCTCGTCGGGATAGCTGCCCGGACCGAATCGCGCGGGATTGCCGATGGTGAAGCCGTAGCGCGAATCCACTACGATTTGCGGAAGGCGATCCCAGGCGCTGATGTTGAAGGGCTGCTCGAAGGTTGACGGAGCTTCAGACTGTGCAGTTTGTACCTGATGTCCGTAGGAGCCCTGAGTTACGGCAAGAAGATTGGGAGTGAGAAAGGCTTCCCATCGCCCCAGCACCCGCTGATCGGACGCTTGCACGTTACCGAAACTGTGCGTTCCGAACGTCTCCGATGCGCGGGTGAAACCGCCGCCGGGAGAGTTGAGGCGGGCGCCAGTCGCTTCAAAGGTGAAGCGATGACGCTCTGCGAGACTGCCATCCACGCGGGCGAAGCCGATCCACTGAGAAGAGCTTCGCGGCGCCGGGCCAAGGAGTCCGGTCAGCGATTCAAGGAGTTTGGAATATGCGCCTAACCCGGCAGTGACCGGGTCTGCGTTGTTGAGGCCAAGTTGCGCACTCAGCAGTTGCATCTGGTCGTTTGCGGGCTGCGCGAAGAAGTTATCAGGATGCTTTACGGTTGCGACGCCGGGATCGTTGCGTTCATAGCCGTCGAGCGCCGTGAACCAGTAAAGGTGTCGCTTACGGATTACACCGCCAATGCCTGCACCCCAGAGGAGCTCTCGGTCCCCTGGTGTGTAAGGGTTTGGGGTGAAGACTGGAATTGTGACAGCGGTTGCTGGAGCTGATTCCTGAACCCACTGCGTGAAGGGATTGCGGGCGTTCCACAGATTCTGGCGGTCGAAGCTGAAGGCCTGCCCGTGAAGACCATCACCGGCGCGCTGCGTTTCGACGAGGGTATTGCCGGGGCCCGAGGTTGTGCTTGCGAGATTGCCAGGCTCAATCTGGCGCACTGCGGATTCGCCTGAACCGGAGCCCAGCAGCGACCCTTCGCCACTGCGGGTTCGATCGACATTTGTGCTTCCGAATGCCGATTGCATGCGCGCGCCGTCAACGGTGAGCTGGGGTGTGATCGCTGCAGCTGAGGTGGGTCCACGATGGTCGCCGGCTTCGCCGGTCTGCGCGGGAGCATCCAGAACGAAGGTTTTCCAGTCGCGTCCGGACAGGGGAAGCGCCTGAAGCTGCGTCGCGTCGAGCGATTGAGACGATTGCGGAGTCGACGCGTTCTGAAGAGTCACCAGCTGTGCGGTGGGATTAGCGCGAGGACTCAGGAGTGACGCTTGGACGGTTTCCAATGTCATGAGCTGGATTGCGCTGGCCAAAGTGCTCGCGGAAAAAGGCTCGGTGGGGATTGCCTTCACCAGTGTTGCTGGATTGACGCCGCGGGTTGGGGTCAGTGCGGAGGATGGGGTGGCGGCAGGCGTCTCGGCCAGGGGAAGATTGGAGACTGGGTGCCCTGCCGCGAGATATGGAGGGCGCGAGGCTAAGTCTGCATGCGCCTGAACTGGTCCATGCGACTCGTGGAGCAGGGGCACCAGTTCAATCGCTATCTGAACGTGCGCTTCATGGCCGGCGGCGATATAAATCCCCTCCACGGTTCCGGCGCCGCGCGGCCCGGTTGCGGTAAGCGAGTATTCTCCCTGCGGCAAACCGGTGAACCGATAGCGCCCACCGCGGGCGGTAATGGTCTGGACCTGGGCGCCTGTGAGGGCGTTGCGCAAGGTCACGGCCATGTTTTCGAGAGGGGCCGAGCGGTGATCGGTGAGTCTTCCTTCCACTGCCCCGCTTGCCGCTGCCGGCTGGGAGTGAGCGCAGCGTGCTGCGGCCACAACTGCAATCATAAGCAGCGCGGTAGTCGCCAGCGGCTTCGTCCAGATTCGCTTTAGCATCCGATGACCAGCTTGCGGTCAAGTCCTACCGCTTTCACCGCGCTGCCGTTGCTCTCAAGAGCGGAACCGGAAGCTGCCCTTCCCGAGCCGGGAAATTCGGCGATGGACAGATCTTTTTTCCTTGCAGTGAAGTCGCCTGCGATTTTACGGAAGATCCAGGAAAATCTGAGGTGACTCCGAACACAGGTCGTGCACGAAAATGAGACAGCTGACGAGTAGACCTGTGGGAGGGCAACGCCCGGTTCGGTAGACTAAGGAAATGGCGACCGGGGTTTGAAGAAGCCAGCGTGGTTGCAGTTTGCCGGGACTTAAACTGCTGAATTGACGGCTAATCATGTTCATTGACGAAGCGAAGATCCGGGTCAAGGCCGGCGATGGCGGAAACGGCTGCATGGCCTTTCGTCGGGAGAAGTTTGTGCCGCGCGGGGGACCGTCGGGCGGCGATGGCGGGCGCGGCGGCGACGTAATTATGGAATCGTCACAGCGGCACAACACGCTGATCCATTTCCGCTATAACCCGGAGCACAAGGCACAACGCGGCGAGCACGGCATGGGATCGAATTGCACGGGTCTCGACGGCAAGTCGATTGTGCTGCAAGTTCCTGTGGGTACAGCGGTTTACGATCAGGAGACCGGGGAACTGGTTCACGACTTTTCAGAGCCCGATGAGCGCCTGGTTGTTGCCAAAGGCGGGCGGGGAGGCCGGGGCAATCAGCACTTTGCCACCAGCACCCACCAAGCTCCGCGCGAGCATGAGCTGGGGCGGGCCGGCGAGGAGCGGCTGTATCGGCTGGAACTGAAACTGCTGGCCGATGTCGGGCTGGTTGGATATCCAAATGCCGGGAAGTCCACGCTGATTTCGCGGATCTCGGCTGCGAAGCCGAAGATTGCGGATTATCCATTCACGACCCTGGAGCCGAACCTGGGGGTAGTGACAGTGGGCGAGGAGCCGGATCAGCAGTCGTTTGTGGTGGCGGACATGCCGGGGCTAATTGAAGGCGCGCATCTGGGATCGGGCCTGGGCACGCAATTTTTGCGGCACATCGAGCGCACGCGGGTGCTGGCACACCTGGTGGATGTTTCCGATGCCTCCGGTCGACCCGATCCGGTGGAGGATTTCAACGTCATCAACAAGGAGCTGGCAAGCTTCACGCCAAAGGCCGGCGATGAATCCGGGCAGGCGCATCCGCTGGCGGACAAGCCGATGATTGTGGTGGCGACAAAGATTGATGCGGCAAATCCCGAGAAGTTGAAGAAGCTGACGGCGTATGCGAAGCGGCGCAAGCTGGAGTTTCATGCCGTCTCTGCAGTTACCGGCCAGGGAATCGATGAATTGAAGTGGGCGCTGGCGAAACGGGTGCTGCCGGTGGACATCGCTACGTAAAGTGGCGCGTCTGCAGTTCCAACAGAAAAAGCAGTCATGGATGTCGCTGCGCGACATCCATGACCATGAAAATGCGGCTGGTTGGAATCATGCTTTCCCACCCAAGCGGAGCTTGGATGGGGCACCCGCGGTTCGTGCTGGTATTTGAATTTTCAGGGCGGATTCTTCGCTCACCACCCCTCAAACTGAACTACGTTTGGGGCCCCGTTCGTTCAGAATGACACCATCAATTTTAGGAATGGTCTCGGAGACGGGACAGTAGCAACGACGCGCATTTGCGAATTCTCCCCGATGGCATTAGACCATCGCGCGTTCTTTCACCATCAGGTATTGGTTCAGCACGGATGAGGTGACGGCTTCAGGATTGAGGTCTAGGGTGAGGGCTCCTTGCTCGTGGAGGCGGGCCAGCAGCAACTCTCGACGGCCGGCCATCTCCTGGGCTGCGGCGGCGCGAAACATCTGCTCGATATTTTTGGGGCGTTGCTGCGCGATGGAATCGACTTCAGGCTGCGCCATGGCGACAAAGAGCAACACATGGCGGCGCAGCAAGTGCATTGCACCGTCGATCACCTCAGGGCGCATCGCTGTCTCGGCGAGATCGGTAATCCAGAGAATGAGCGCTCGACGCGGCTGAAGACGACCGAGCAGCGTGGTGGCGCGCAAGTGGTCAGCTTCGCTGGATTCCGCGCGAACCTGGGCGAGCAACTCGATCATCTGGCGCAGGTGCGCGGCGCCACGGCCGGGCAGAAGGCGTTGCTGGATGGTCTGACCGTAGGCCAGGAGGCCGACGCGATCACCGGAGAACAATGCGAGTTGCGCCAGGGCTACGGCGGCAGTGCAGGCGTGATCGAGCTTGGAATGTTCGCGCAGGCTGCCGGGCGCAAGAGGCATGGCCGCGTTGGTTCCGGGAGCGGCGACCACACGCGAACGCATGAGCCGGCCGCAATCAAGCACGATCCAAACGGCCTGGCTGCGTTCGGTCTGGTATTGGCGTGTGATCAGGTTGCCGCGCCGTGCGCTTGCAGTCCAGCAGATGTCACGCATGTCGTCGCCTTCGCGATAATCGCGCAGGCTTTCGAAGTCGCGTCCCAGACCTCGCTGGCGCGTTTGGCGCAGCTGGAGGTCGATCTGGCGACTACGCGCGAGAAATATTTGCTGCTCTTCGCCGGTGCGGAGGGCGGGATAGATGCGAACGGTCTGCTCGAGCGGAGCTTTGGCCCACCGTTCCGCGAGGGAGAGCGGCGAACGGTAGCGAATATAGAGCTGGCCTGTGGTGCAGTCGCCGCGCTCCTGCGGTTCAACGCGGTATCGCACGGACGCGGGCACGCGCGGGAAGGCGGTAACGCGGATTGGATCCTGCCGCGCCGAGGGGTCACCGAGCGCAGGCGGCAGATCATCGATCAAACGGCAATCAATGATGACGGACCCCTGGTTTTCGAGAGTAAGTTCGATTTCGGTCTGACTATCGAGTGAGGGTGCATTCGACCAGGTGCGCGAAGCCGTTAACTTCGTTGCCTGAGGCAGGCGCATTCCGTCGAGTAATGCGGCGAGAAGCACGAGCGCATCCCACGCCAGCATCGCATAGCTAAGGCGTGCGTCCCAGAAGCCGGGAATGAGGAAGGCAAAGCCCACGATGAGGAGCGCGATCGAGCGCGGCGTGAGTGAGAAGCTCGCGCGGCTTCGCGGCTCGCACGTTGCGCGAACCGTAGTGGGATGGAAGGACGGAGCCATCATTGACGCGGAACCGGGACGGCAGCGATGACGTCGGCAAGGACGCGGTCGGCATCGAAGCCTTCGAGTTCAGCTTCGGGCTTGAGCATTACGCGATGGCGCAGCACGGGTGGAATTGCACGCTTAACGTCATCGGGAACGAGATAGTCACGGCCATCGAAAGCCGCGGCGGCCTGCGCAACGCGCATGATGCTGAGGGCCGCGCGCGGACTTGCTCCGAGGAGAAGCGTCGGCCACTCGCGGGTGCGCCGCGCCAACGTAAGGATGTAGCTGTAGAGTTCCGGTTCGATGCGAATGGCGCGCACTTCGGCGCGCGCGGCCTCCAACATACCAGCGGGAATGGGAGCGATGGCCGCATCATCGAGCAGGCTTGCGCCGGTTCCACCGTGGTGCCGTTCGAGGATCTGCAACTCTTCAGCTTCTGTGGGATACGCCACACGAATCTTCATCAGAAAACGGTCGAGCTGCGCCTCAGGCAACGGATAGGTGCCCTCAAAATCGACGGGGTTCTGTGTGGCAAATACGGTGAACCAGCCGGGTAGCGGACGGCGTGTCCCGTCACTCGTGACCTGGCGTTCTTCCATGCACTCAAGCAGCGCGGCCTGGGTGCGCGGAGGCATGCGGTTAATTTCATCGACCAGAAGCAAGTCGGTAAAGACAGGTCCGGCGTGGAAGGTGAATGTGTCGGTGCCTGGCCGGAGAATTGTGGTGCCGAGGATGTCGGCAGGCATGAGATCCGGAGTTGCCTGCACGCGCTGAAAGCCGAGCCCGAGCAATCGGCCAAGCGTTTTCACCATCAGCGTCTTGGCGATGCCGGGCACGCCCTCGAGTAGTGCGTGGCCCTGGCACAGGACGGCGATCAGCACTTCTTCGATTGCCTGTGTCTGCCCGGAGATTACCCGGCCCAACTCGGTGCGCGCGTGCGCGATGAGTTCTCCCGTTGCCAGAAGTCCGGGCTGTTGTCCGGTGTTTTTGTTCTCTCTCAGTTCCTCGCTCATGAGGGCCTTTCGTTTCTGGTTGATTCAATGGTTGGAGCCGGATTGGAGATGGTGCCGAGCCTTGAGGCTGCGGCGAGCATCTGGCGGTGATGGTGGAGAAGCTGAATGATCTTCAACGCGGCGCGCGGCTCAATCTTTTCATTCAGTTTCGCACTTTCGCATGCGACGAGATCAGCTTCAAGGCTGGGGTCGGCGTTGGGAAAGCGGCGGCGAATTGCGGCAGCGAGTTCCTCGGCGCCGACTGGCACCTGGCGCAAGCCGCAAAGGCGCAGCGCATAGCGGCGAAAGCGCTCCCATGCAATGGTGACGGCGGTGGACGAGGCTCCGGCGCTGCGATAGAGCGACCCCAGCGCTTCAAGGAATTCGATGGGGGTGGCACGTGCGGGAGGAGGCATTTCCCGGACTGGCCCGCTACGACGGCTGAAGCTGAAGACGATCAGAATCGAAATCAGAATCATGCCGGTCCACAAGAGTGCGACGGTGGGCCCGGTGACGTAGCTCCATTCGGAACGCACATCGCCATGCAGAGACTCGTCCCAGTAGAAGTGGTGGCCCTCGCGCGGTCCGAGGGAATTGAGCAAGAGGTCGAAGTTACCGGCACGCGCCAGCGATCCGTTCTCAAGCGGGGTGGAGCTTGCCCACCACACGACGTGGCCGCTGCCGTAGTTGTATTCGACGACGGCGGGTTGTCCGGCGCAGTCATACTGGATCCGCTGCGCGGGATTGCCAATCTGCCACGTAGCTTCGGGCACCATCCACACTTCGCCGGTGTTGGCGAGGGGATCGAGCCCTTGCGGCTCAAGCTGGCAGGCGGCAAAAGTAAACTCCGCCGGTGTGCCTGGATCTCCTTCGGGGACGAGGTAGCCTCCCCAGAAACCGGTGGCCAGCACGCGCCCGCCGCGTGCGACGATCTTGTCAACCGCTTTGAAGTCCGCGGTCTCGCGCGTGAAGGGCTGCGCAAAGATGACTACGGTGCCGGGGCCGGCGTTGGCGGCGAGTTCGCCGAGGGGGCGCTCCCAGCGTTCGACGGTGTAACCAGACCGTACGAGTGACTCATAGGCTGCACGCGCGCCATGCTGCCCGGTGAGGTAGGTCGAGGGCATGGGGTTGTCGTTATTGTTTTCGTTGGGCAGCACGAGGCCAATGATGACGGCGAGTCCGATTGCGATGAAGATGCTCAAGAGGAGCAGGCGGCGATCTTTGGGATCGAGCGATGACATGAATTTCATGACATGCCGCCTTCCGGTGCGGTTGATAACTCCCGCGTGGCTGTGAGTGCGCCTCCGCCGATCAATGAGGTCGCGAGGCTTTCGGCATTTCTGTAATCGCCTTCTCCAGCGACGCGGCCACCGTACCAGAAGTGCTCGAAGGTGCCGGTCAGTTGCGACAGTCCCGGCTTGCGAGGATCGTCAGGCGAAACGAGCGCAAGGTACTCGCGCGGGGTGCGGGCGCGATCGGCCGGCCAGAGTCTTCTCGACTCCAGGCGGGAGATCGACGCCCAGTACACGAAATGGATCGCTTCGCGCCACTGGCCGGACGCCGCGGATTTGCGCGCGTCTTCGAACCATAGTTGCCAGTCGCGCGCCGATGCGGCGGCGGGTGCGGGCCGGTCGCTTTCTTCACCCAGCCGGACGCGCCAGCGACGTTCGAGTCTCAGCAAAGAGTAGACCAATGCGACGCAGACTCCGAGGATGAATCCCCACACCAAGGCGCGGCCGACCCAGGCGGAACGCGCCTTGAGGTTTGCGGCGCTCTCGAAAAGGCGGTTGAGCCAATTGCTAAACTTCTCCAGCACGGAATCGCGAACCGAGGTCTGTTTAAGACCACGAAATTCTCTTTCAGAGAGCACCTGCTGCAAGATGGCGCGCTCCTGCGTGTGAGGCGCATCGGATACAACCGGAGCCCGCGACTGTGCGAGATCGCTTTCGAGCCGTTCTTTTGCTTCCTTGAGGAGTTGCGAGGTGGGGGTCTGATCCTCATCCGGGGCCTTGGGGATCGCGCCTCCAGGTTTCTTCGTGGCTGGTTTCGCTATGGGCTGATCCGGCTCTTCAGCCTCTGAAAACAGCACGCGCAGCCAACCATAGCGGATCAATCGCTGCCCGGTGCGGGAGCCATTCACAATGGGCACGCGATCGTCGGGACCAACGAGGGCTGGATCGCAGCTCTTGATATTGCGGTCTCTTGCGCAGGTATCGATGAGCGCGGAAAGCTCGGTGAGGTGCTGGCGATAGTCATCCATCGAAACATCGCGTGAGCGCGCGGAGGATGACGGCGGAGGCGCTTTTATTGTCTGAGCTCCGAGCGCGAACGCAGCGAACAATGAGGCCAGGACGGCAGTTGTCGTGGACGCTCTAGGCACGGATCTCATCCCCGGATTCCCTTGGCGAGACAGACGCAGACGGGGTTTTCCGGTTCTTGCCGGGACGAAGCGAACTGATATCGGTGGCATCCGTTATTCACGCGATGTTGAGTCCCTCATGGCGTATGCGCTGATGATAGTGGATGAGGGGAATGGTTTCGTCTGTCATCAACGAACAATCCGTTACTAATCATGCCGAACTTCCCAGGCTCGGGGCGCCTGCGAATGCTCCTGCGATGCGGAGGCGCTGGTCGTTGTAGATCACTGCAAATGCGGTTACGTATGCGGCCCAGCTTGCGGCCATAAAGAGCACCATGACGGTAAAAAAGGCAACGCCGGCAAGAATGGCAAAGATCCAGATCGCCGGCGTCGAGAGATGGAGGTGCATCCCTGAAACTGCAAGAAAACCAATCCCACCAATCAGCGCAATTCCGAGCATGAGAACCAGCACGGCCAGATAGGTTGCGGCGTAGATCACAAGCAGCGCGAGAAAGATTCTCCCCTTGGCGCCGCGCGTGAGAACACCGCTGCGCTTGATAGCCTGCCAGGGGGTCAGGTCTTCGAAGACAGATGCCGGGAAAGCGAGCGAAAAACGAAGCGCCACGATGACACCGAATACAAAAGCAACCATCTGCAAAAGCGACAGAAACGGAACGAATGCAATCATCGCCGGATCGGGTTGAGCCTTGTGAAGGGTCGCCAATCCGATTCCGGCAAACATCACCAATTCGATAACAAGGGCCGGGAAGAAGCAGACGACGTACATGAAGCTGAGCAGGAGAGCATATCGTCCTGCATGGCTCCACGCGACGGCATAGGACTCTCGAAGCGAGACTTGTCTGCCACAGTCAGCCTGCACGCCCGCGAATGACGCGGCTGCGAGATACAGGGCAAACACGAACAGATAAACGATGGTCAACAGGACCATCAGAGGCGCAAAGACCAGGACGAGATGGAGTACCTCTTCCGGTGAGGGTGATTGGGGCAATCCTTTTAAAACGGGCCAGAGCACCGCGGCGGCTATGAGGACAAAGACCGAGTAGAACGCTGCCGGAGGCAACACTGCAATTCCCACGAAGAGCCTGAGGTTTGCCCGCATGAGGCGATAGACCCGATCCAGGATTTGACCGAAGGTCTTCGGGATGTAGACAGGATACGAGGGCGTGTCGCTCATAGGTTGCCTTCTTCGGTTTTCGGTTCGAGGGAAGATGGAGGGATGGATGCGGCTTCTGGGATCGGGGACGCCACCGTCGCAGTCATGATGGGCTCGGACACTGCCGGCGAGTCCTGCGCCGGAGCCGGAGGTGCAGCCTCAGGTTGAGGTTCAAGGGCTGGGGGAGGCACGAGCATTCCAGCTTGCTGCATCATCCACTCGATATCGAAGCCTTCTTTGCGAATGCGCTGGTCGAAGTAAAACACGGTGAGCGCGATTCCATAGATGGGCCTGGTGAAAGCTTTGACCGCAAAGTATGCAGAGTAGGAGATGAACGAAACAGCCATGCCAACGGCTTGTGCGTGCGCCTGCCCCTGCAGGCCCGGGATGAAGGCTATCGCAATAATTATTGGAAACGTGACACACCAGATGAGGATCTGGCTCACGAAGACTCCGAGCACATAGAGGAGGAAGATGCGGGCGCGCGTTCCGCGACTGAGCATGGTGCCGCGCTTCAGTGCCTTCCACGCGGATGCCTGCTCGACGACACTCACTGGAAATGCGAGGCACAGGCGGAGAAGCATCCACACCGCGAATACGGCAAGGATGAAGAGGAGCAAAAAAAGAAGGCCTGCGAAGAGGGGACTGCTGTCGTTGGTCGCAACGCCTCTGACTTTCCCTGCGATCATCGCAGCCATCGCGATGCAAAAGACAAGAGCCGGTGCGCCGACAATCACCAGTTGCTGGAGGAGATAAAGGCCGACGTAGCGCCAGCCGCGTTTCCAGGTTGTGTTGTAGGCACTGCGGATGGTGATCTTGTCGCCGAGGAACAGGCGCGCAGCGGCATCACTCATGGCGGCTTCTCCGATGGCGCTGGCACCCAGGCTCGCCGGAATTGCGAGCGCAACGAGAAGAATGAGGAAGATCCACACAACGGAGTCCGCGATGTTTCCGCCATTCTTGGTATGTGCGCCTATCCAGAGGAAGAAGGCAAAGGCACTGGCGGCGAAGATGAAGACGGTTCCAGCAGGAATGGTCCCGATGCCGAGGAAGACGAGGAACCGCGAGCGATAAAGCTGCGCTGTCCGGTCGATGATCTCCGACAGGGTGAGTGGATGGAGCGGCTCATTCATGCCCGCTCCCCTGTTCGGAGGGAGGAGCCTCCTGCAGCAAGACAAGGGGTTCGATGGCCGGCGACGGGGGCGTCATTCCCGCGGTCTGCATCATGCGTTCAATGTCGTAGCCCTCTTTGCGTACGCGCTGGTCGTAGTAGAAGAGAGTGAATCCGGTGGCGTAGATGGGCTCGACGAACGTATTGGTGAGAAATGCCAGGAACTGCTGGGTCACGCTCATCCACACGGGCAGAACACCATGGTGCTTGATGCCTGCAAAGATAAAGAATCCCTGCGTAATGCCGGTGAGGCCCAATTGGATGATGAGAGCGAGGAGCGCCAACATGAAGATGCGGCCGCGCGAACCTTTACTGAGCTGAATGCTGCGGCGAATTGCTGCGCGGGCAGTCAGGTTCTCAACGGTGCAGGCGGGAACGGCAAGGGCATAGCGCAGGCTCATGATGATGCCGTACACCAGGGCTCCGGCGAGAAGGAATAGAAACGCCACGCTCGAGATCAGAAACACGACCATCATCTGCGGGTCAGGTGGGGGAGCGTGGGGGGTAAACAAGCCCTTGGGCTTTACATAGGCGAAGAGTATTGCGGCATATGCGCCGTACACGAGCACGCAGGGAAACCAGGCGAGAAAGTACGTGATGGTCATCAGGCCCAGGTAGCGTCGGGTACGTGGAAGGATGGTGCGATAGGCTGCCCGGATGCTTGCGGGCTCTCCCAAATGGACCCAGCCCACGGCGCGGGTGTTGGCTGCAACAGCCAGGCCGCCCGCCACGAAAATGGCGAGCCAGAGAACAACGAGGCCGACGATCGAAACCACGATCAGGGCGGTATTCATGTGCAGGGATAGTGCGCCCTGTTGTACTGCGATCTGGATCAGACTCAGGACAAGCAGGATGCCGGCGTAGATCGAGGAGATGCCTGCGAACAATAGAAAGTTGGTGCGGTAGAGTTCGGCGGTGCGGTCGAGAATTTCGCCAAGGGTGAGCGGGCGCAGCGTCGTTTCCATGCCTGGAATCCTTCAAAAAATGGGAGGCAGATGCTTGCGGGGATGCTAGCACATATGGGGCGGCACAGGAGACGACGGCTGCCAGTATTTCGCCGTTTGGGTGAAGCGATACAGCACTTTTTTCCAAAATGGTAGTTCTTACGCGGCATTGAGATGAATGCATGCGATGCAAGCTATTCGAAAGAAAGCAGGAGTGCAGTGGCCCGCATCTTGCTACGAATGTGACGTTCGAATGAGGAAACTCCTATCGCTGTCCGGTGCGATCAAGAATTGCAATCCACGGGACTCGGTAGGAGGTTTCAATCCGGAGGTTATATATGAAAATTAGCAAAATACAAGTGCTTCTCGGCATCTCCTCCTGCGCCCTGTTGCTGGCGAGAGCGCCGGCGTGGGGAGCGAGTGCTTCGAAGTCCGCCACCCCGATGCCTGTGATCCAGGAACCGCAGAATCCGCCTGCCCAAACATCGCCCAACCAAACGATGCCCAACCAGGAAGAGTCGAAAACCAAGACGTTCACTGGAACAGTTGTGAAGGATGGGGAACAGTACATGCTTCGCGATTCCTCGGGGAGCGTATACAAACTGGACGATTCCGAGCGGGCGCAGGCTTTCGAAGGAAAGACGGTGAAAGTAACCGGTCGTCTCGACTCGCAAACGAAGATGATCCACGTGGACAGCATCGAGGCCCTCTCGTCCTAACGCAGCAAAACGAGTAACGTAAACCCCAGCCAGTCCGGATGCGAGATGGCAAAGCCCGTATCCGGACCGCACTTCCTCAGGGCTTCATACATTACATATCCCAGGCAGCATCCCGCCGAAGCCGGTCACTGTTTACGCAGAGACCACTTCGGCGGAGGTGTGTAGCGGCCTGGCTTCGATAGAATTTGAAACGGTCAGCCAATACAGGAGGCACACGAGCCAATGCTTACCGATCCTGCATGTGAAGTTTTTATTGAGTTCTCGCGCCGCAAGCTGCTTGAACAGTATTGGCCGCGTCTGCGCAAAGCGGTTGAGCCACTCAGCAACGAGCAAATATGGTGGCGTCCCAATGAAGCCAGCAACAGCATTGGCAACCTTATCCTGCATTTGAACGGGAACGTCTGGCAGTGGCTGGTGGCGTCGTTTAACCGGCTGGAAGATCGGCGTGATCGTCCCGCGGAATTCAATGCCACCGGCGACCTTTCGGCCGCCGATCTGCTGGACCGTCTCGATCAGACCCTTGGCGAAGCGGCGAAGGTGCTGGCTCGGTTGACGCAGGCAGAGTTGCTGGCAACCTGGCAGATCCAGGGATACACCGTGAGTGGGCTGGCGGCGGTTTACCAGGTGGTCGAGCACTTTGGCCTGCACTACGGGCAGATTGTCTACATCACCAAAATGCAGGAGGGCCGAGATCTCGGCTTCTATAAGGAATTGAGCCGGTCGGGCAGGGCCGACGGAGGATCGGTCTAAACCTGCGGAGCTGAGCCCTCGGCGATGCGTGAGCACAGCTTATTGCAAGTGCTGAATCTGCGTGTCGGGCGGAATCTTCACGGTGAATTCATCGGCAGGCAGTTTCTGATTTTCATCGACCTTATCTACGGTCAGGACAATTGTTATCCCCTCCAGGGGCCGTTTGATCACGACGCGGGTCGGGAATTTATTGCCTCCGAAGTCTTTGTATGCGGAATAGAATACTTGGCTCTCCAGATTCCCTTGGCTGTCATACGAGTCCTGATTTGAAGGCAGCAGGTCGTCTCGATGGAAAGTAATTACGCGCACGGGTATGTCGCGGCGGCTTCCGCCCGGCGCGTGCCGGGTAATGTTCAGGACATACTCCGGCATGATGTAGAGGTGTTTTTTGGCGGCATCTTCGATGGTTTCGGTATCGGAGGTTTCGGTGTAGTAGTCGTCAGGATCGAGGCCGCGCACGATCATGGCGTCAAAGAAAAAGCCCGGACGCAGGTTTTCGAACTGCTTGTCTGATCTTTTGGTAAGCGAAGTCGGTCCCTCGATCGCCTTGTTCTTGGGTGGGATCAGCACGGTGAAGGTCTTTCCGTCGCTGGCCATATTAAAGATGCGCACGCCAACCAATTGCCCAACGACGCGGAGATATTCGGGCTTCTGCATCACGATCCATCCGCGACAGCTTGGATAATCGGTCGCCAGCCCTTCTTGCGGTTTAGTCAAGGTGAGGTTGATCTCGACCTCAGCTGTGAGGTTGTTGAAGGAGTTCCACCTGCTATTCAGTTTTTCGACCAACTCCTCAGGAGTGGCTGTGAGCACCCGAGCCGGAGGTCTGGGTACGGGTAAATGGCGTTTCATGGGAATAATGGAGCATCCGGCGAGAAAAAGAGGCAAAGCAAGTGCGGCGCCAGCGAAGGAATTGCGCACGGTCATCGCTGTCCCGCCTTCTTCAGTGCTTTGCGATAACCGGAGACATCTCGCGCATGCTCCTCGAGGGTGGCAGAGAACAACGATTTCCCCTGCGGATTCGCGCCTGCTGCAACAAAGTAGAGGTAGTTTGATTGCGCCGGACTCATGGCGGCGCGGAGCGATGGAAGTCCGGGATTCGCGATCGGACCGGGCGGCAAACCTGCATGGAGGTAGGTGTTGTAGGGCGTGTCGCGCTTGAGATCGCTGGCGTAGATTGTTCCTCGCCACTGTTTCCGCACTTCAAGGCCGTAGATGACAGAAGGATCCGTCATGAGGGGCATGTGTTTTGCGAGACGGTTCTGAAAGACGCTGGCGACCAGCGGCCTCTCGGCATCCACGGCCGTTTCCCGTTCCACCAGTGAAGCCAGCGTTACCACGTCGTGCACATTCTCCTTGAGGCCGATTTGAGCTGCTTCCAGCCTGAATTGGCGGATCATGGCGGCTGCGACCTGCCCCGGCGTTGCCCGACGCGGGAAACGATAGGTATCGGGAAACAGATAGCCCTCCAATGTTTTCGCTTTCGGATCGATGTCGGCTACCAACTCGGTTAGCCGCCCTTGCTGATCCAGAAACTCTTCGCGGGTTCCGATGCCGGCCTGCTCCAGGCGCGCGGCAACGTCAAAAATGGTGGCGCCCTCCGGCACCGTTACGGCAACCGTGTAGACGTCCCCCCGCGCGATGCGGTTGTATACCTCGGTGAGCGGCGCCGGATGGTCGAAACGATACTCCCCCGCTTTCAATTTCCCTTTGCGCACCCAGCGCCACAGGTCAAAGGCGAACTGGCTCCGAACGACTCCCCCCGCTTCCAGCTGTTGGGCGATACGAGTTGTCGAGGAGCCTGGTTCAATCTCAACGAAAGTCTGGTTCGATGGCCCGAACGGAGTGAAGATCATCCATCCGGCCGCGGCCACAGCTAAAATCGCAAGCAGAAGGAGCGCCAGAAAGAATCCCGCCGCGCCGAGCCCTCTTTTCTTTCGATTCCCTCGAGTGCGGCGTGACGCCATGAACGCTAAAACACCCTTCCTCAAGATAAGACGCGGTTTAGCCTACCGCGGATTCTGATTCTTATTTGATTGTACTGGTCGTGATGTTGGATGGATGGCCACGGCGGAACCGGAGCAGGATAAGCTGAGATTCCAGGAGTTTGGGGAGCTTCGGAGGGCAATGGTGGCGGACAGGGTGATTCCGCGATATTTGGCGCTGGATGTCGGTTCAAAGCGCATCGGCATTGCCGTCTCGGACGAGCTTGGACTCACGGCGCAGCCGGTCTTGACCCTCGAACGGCGAAGAAATCCCCGCGAGGACCTGCGATCGATTGCGCGTCTATGCCGGCGATATGCGGTTGTGGGGATCGTGGTAGGTAACCCGGTAAAGCTTGACGGAGCCATGAGCGCCCAGGCTGAAAAGGTGCAGACCTTCGCGGCGGGATTAGGCGAACTGACCGGGCTGAAGATCAATCTATGGGATGAACGGCTGACAACGCATGAGGCGCATCAGTTGCTTTACGAGGCGGGCCATGCCCGGCAGGATCATCGGAAGGTTGTTGACCAGGTCGCCGCAACGCTGATCCTGCAATCATTTCTTGACCGGCGCTCGGACTGACGCCAAGAACAACGTCCATCGCGAACGTGAAGTTGCCGCTGCCCGCGACGCGCCACTGGCTGCGCCGCCATCGCCTCACGGCCGCGTATAATGGAGACTCTAGACGTATCATTTCTCGCGGTTAAGCAGCCCCGCTCGCCGCAACGGATCACGGATGCCCGATCATATTAAAAAGCAGCTGCTCAAAGAGATCGCTGTTCTCGAGCATGAGCTTGCGCATGAGTTGCCGGCGGAGATCAAGAAGGCGGTCGCCATGGGTGATCTGTCGGAAAACGCTGAATATCACATGGCGAAGCAGCGGCAGGAGTTTGTGAATGCGCGGCTAGGCCAGTTGAAACGGCGCATGGCAGAGCTTTCGCTCGTGAATCTGGCAAACATCCCTCACGATAAAGCGGGTTTCGGTTCCACCGTTGTGGTCTACGATTCCACCAAAGAAGAAGAGATCGTGTATCGGCTCGTGACAAGCGAGGAATCCGACGTAGCCAAAGGGCTGATCTCGACGACTTCGCCGATTGGTCGCGGGATTGTGGGCAAGAAGGTTGGGGACGTTGCAACCATCGTGACGCCAAACGGCAAACGCGAACTCGAGATTTTGAAGTTGACCACCGTCCACGATGAGGTGGGCGAAGACGAAGAAGAGGCCGAGACCGGCACAGAGAAGTAAGGAAGTTAGAATGACCTGGACCAGTGCTTTTGGCCGCGCCTGCGGCTGGCTTCTCGATCGAATCGTGCATGGTCTTGCACTGACCAAGATCTCACCCAACGCGCTCACCTTTATCGGACTCGTGATCAACATCGTGGCTGCGTTTCTATTTGGCCACGCGAACGCTACGAATGCCGGGCGCATGTTTTTCTATGCCGGTATGGTGATTTTTGGCGCGGGCCTCTTCGACATGGTCGATGGACGAGTGGCGCGCAAGAACAACCAGGTTACGGTTTTTGGTTCGTTCTTTGATTCAGTAATCGACCGCTACTCGGATGTGGTTTTGTTCTTTGGATTGCTGGTCTACTACGGACGCATCAACCGGTTTAGATATGTCGTGCTGGTTGCGTTTGTGATGGTGACCTCGCTGATGGTGAGCTACACGCGGGCTCGCGCCGAGGCCCTGATCGGCTCGTGCAAGGTGGGATTCATGGAGCGGCCGGAGCGGATCGTGTTGATCCTGCTGGGCGCGCTCTTCGAGCATTGGGGCGTCATGGCGCCGGTGCTGTGGGTACTGGCGGTACTCTCGACGATTACCGTGATCCACCGTGTGCAGTACACCTACCAGAACACGAAGCATCTGGCGCCGCTGAGCCAGTAGGCATGGAAACAAGATGCACGGACAATGAATGAGTCCGCGCATCTTGTTATTCAGAGTGGATCTAGCGGAGGCTTCCTGTCGTCGCATTGACTGAGGTGCCAATGATGTCGCCGGAGACGACGAGTTCAACCCTGCGATTCTGCTGGCGTCCTGTCGCGTTATCGTTCGTGGCGACTGGCTGGGTATTGCCGAAGCCCCGAGCGGTGACCGCATTTGCATTGACGCCGGATTCGACTAGGTAATCACGGACTGAACCTGCGCGGTGTTCTGACAGCGACTGATTCATGTCATCGTTGCCGACATTATCGGTGTAGCCGCCAACCTGGACGTTGATGCCAGGGTAGGCAAGCAGGATGCCGGCGACCTTGGCGAGTTTTTCGCGGGCTCCGGGCTTCAAAGTGTATTGACCTGTGTCGAACAAAACGTCAGACATGTTGACGATCAATCCGCGTGCGCTGTCGCGCGTTTGCAGAACGAGATTCAGTTGCGTTGAAAGCCGGGCGCGCATTTCAGCCTTGTCGCTATCGGCCTGCTGCGCGTGGCGATTGGCCTTGGCAGCATCCTGTTGCGCTTCTGAAACGGCGTGGGCTGAAGTTGCCTCGCTTGCCGCCATGTCGAGCTTTGTTTGTGCAGAGTCAGATTGTGCATGGTTCGTTTCGATCTGGGCATTTACCTCGCCGGCCTGAGCCTTGTCTCGCAGGCGATTGGCGTCATCAACTTGCGCTTGAGTCTGAGCTAGCGCAGCCGCCGAGGTCTGGCGCTCGCTGTCTCTCTGCGCACGCAGATTTGCCTTGTCGACTTCAGACTGTTGCGCGTTGTTGTTCGCGAGCGTGGCATCGGCCTGCGCATCAGCGACGGCATTGGCGGAGGCTTGCTGGCTTGCAGCCATGTCGATTTTGGTTTGGGCGGATTCAGACTGGGCGCGGGCAGCATCGGATTGCGCATTGGCGGCATCAGCCTGGGCGCGTTCAGTGCGACGCGTTGCCTGATCGGTTTGCGCCTGCGAATTGGCCAGCGCATTTGCGGAGTCCTCTCGCTCTTCGTGGTTGCGAGCCTCGTCCATCTTTTTGACGGCGATTGTGCGCGCGTCTTCGGCGGTTTGAACCGCCTCACGAGAGATCGCAATAAGCTGCTTGTTGTTGTGGTGCTTGTCGATTGCGTATTGATCGGCCTGGTCCATCAGCTTGACGGCATGGCCGTAGCTCTCGTCGGCGTACTGCTCGGCTCCTTCTGATTTGGCGATGCGCATTGCGTTGCGCGCTTCGTAGAATTCGAGCGGCAAGTGAGCATTCAAAACAATCGGATCGATTTTGTATCCGGTGGGAAGATAGCCGCCACGCTCCATCAGGTCATACTTCGCGTGAACTTCTTCTGTTGTTCCGCGAGTATCGGGGCGAACGACGTTTTCGAGCACTACCACGTTGCTGGGATGCTGCACGGCGTAATACGGCTCCGCGGTAACGATGAGAGCAAATGCCTGCAGATTCGTGGTCACGTTGAGTTTGCTTCGGCTGTTGTCGCCCACCAGAACTTCGCCGAGATTGACCGAGCGACCCTCGGGTGAGATTGCCCAGAGAACGTAGGTCAGATATTCAGTGCCGAAGCTTGTAGGTCTATCCAGGCCGCTGAATTCAGCTTCAATCGCAATGGATCCGCGTTTGCTGTCTACCTTGGCTTCGCCGCTGGCGCCGGACATCAGGTCAGTTCCGGCGAAATCAAGCTTTGTGCTTCTGCCGCGGTGCTGGTAATTCACTGCCTCAACCGTGCGGCTGATCATGTGCACACGATATGCGGAAGTGCCGTCTTCATGGCGATCGGGTGCCTGGGTTTGCGAATTTGCCTGGGCAAGCCCAGCTACGCTCATTACCCCGGTTAAAGCTAACGACAATGCGATATTCACTGATTTTCCTTGGGCAGTTGCCTGCCATGTTGCTGTTTTGTTGCGCGTAACAATCGATCCGCATGCCGGGGAGTGACACTGCATCTGCCCCCTGGTTTCCTCGGGATCCGCAAGCGAACTCGACTGTCACAGTTCGACGGATTTGACTAGGGAGGCGGCCACACCATGACAAAATCGTTGAGATCGACAGGCGTGTTGGGTTGGAACAAAGGTGGTCACCAACCGAGGAAGAGGACCACCGCCATTGAATTCCTCGCGTTGCGGCAGAGGCGCATTCAATCACCTTTCGCGTTCGGGATTCCACCCTCTGCGCATACGCTTCCATCCGACTTTCCCATGTTCCGGGATCGCTGTCTGGTCTGTTCTATACACTTCATTTGATTTAGTAGATTCTTGTATACGAGAGCCGCCCTGGGAGCGCTGAGTCAGTAGGTCCGGAGGCCGCGAAAGCTGTTGCCGTCATCACCGGGAAATATCGAGCGAAGGGACCTGCGTTTACGCCGAGGATCCTCGCATCTCGCAATTTCTCTAAATTCAGGCGAACCGATGCGCATCGCGCAAAAATAACCTTCCGCTGTACCATGCAAAACAGGGGACGCCGATGGATCCCAGACCCGGAGAAGTCACGCGGCTGCTCAAGGCCATGCATGATGGCGATTCTGCCGCCGCCGAAGATCTCCTCCCGCTTGTATACGCGGAACTCCATCGCATCGCCGCCGCCTATATGCGCCGCGAGCGGGACGGCCACACGCTACAGGCCACCGCGTTGATCAACGAGGCCTATCTTCGCCTGGTCGGCGAGGATATTGAATGGACGAATCGCGCCCACTTCGTTGGATTGGCAGCGCACGTTATGCGGCGCGTTCTTGTCGACTATGCGCGCCAGCACAATGCTGAGCGTCGCGCCGGCGGCCTCAAGCGCGTCGAAATGGAAGACAACCTCGCCATTGCGCCTGAGCGTCTCGACGAAGTCCTGTTTCTGGACGAAGCCATGGCAAAGCTCCAGGCAAATAGCCCTCGCCAGGCGCGCGTGGTTGAATTGCGGTATTTTGGAGGCCTTTCCGTCGAGCAGATCGGCGAAATTCTCAAGGTCGCCCCGCGCTCCGTAAAACGCGATTGGGCTCTCGCCCGCATCTTTCTTTTTCGCGAACTCAACCCCGGCGCGCCGCTCCCGAACGGAGCCGGAGAAGAGGATTCTGCCGCCGCCAAAAAATAATTCTTAGTTTGCGTTGCCCTTTTTCTCATCCCATGGCGCACTCCTAAGTGAAGCCGGTCATCAAGACCCCTTCCCCAAAGGAGATCATCATGAAAACGACTATCCGCTCAATCGCCATTGCCTCTATCGTTGCCATTGCGTCTCTGTCGCAGACAGTGATCGCCCAAACCCTCGAGCATTCCATGAAGGTCCAAGTGCCTTTCGCCTTCAACTATGGGAAGCAGCACTTTACGGCCGGCGTTTACACCCTCTCCATGCAGAATCAGAACATCCTGACTTTGCGCAGCGACAGCCGTTCGGGATGGGCCATGATTGAGACGGGTTACGATCCAACGCAGCACAAATCCGGCTACGTGACTTTCCGCAAGTACGGCGACCAGTATTTCCTCACTGAATACGTTCCGACGAGCGGCTTTCTTCACTCATCGGTCTTTGAGTCAGGCGCAGAACGACGCGCAGCCCGCGATTTCGCCGCCAACCACCTCACTCCCAGCCGCGTGCAGCTGGCGCTGATGTCCAATTCCAGCGGCGCAGCGCAGTCGAAGTGAAGTTCAGAGCCGGGCAGGAGCCATTTACCAATGCTCCTGCCCGGCGCTTTCTTGAAGGCGTTTTACGGCAAATCCAATTCGAGCGCGTAGATCTCTTCCAGGCTGGTGTCACGCACAGCCAGGATCGAGCCATCTGGAGTTGTTCCAACCCAACCTCCCCAATCCGCTGTTGGTTGTCCGATTTGCCGGAGGTCTGCCACAAGCTGAGGACGGCGGTCCGTGAGACAAACCCGATACTCAGGCGAATTCGTTGCAGTCGCACCGCCGAAGAAATAGACGCATTTACTATCCTGCGACCAGACTGGATACCCGACTTGCTGCTTCGTCAATTCCTCCCACTTCTGGGTGCTGACGTTAAAGAGTTCCAGTGCATTGGTTTGAGCGTCGAGCGCCGCGATCCAGCGCCCATCGGGAGACCAGCGCGGTGACCAGTATCGATCTGAGTCCGGCAGTGCAGTCAGTTTGTGGCTCTTCAGGTTCAAAATTTGAATGAGGTGTTGCGTTGATGAGCTTGCTGTGTCGGGGGTGACGCCCAGCACGATCGCATCGCCGCCCGGTGACCAGGAGGGGTCCGAGTTTTCGTTTTCTCCGTTGGTCAGCCTCTCCGGATTTCCGCCCTCCGCCGAGATCATATAGATCTGGTACGTCTTTCCCGGCTCCGTCCCCATGAAGACGATCTGCTTTCCGTCTGGCGACCATCGAGGCAGACTAGCTTTCAGGGGTGCGAAAGTCAGCTGCCGAGCGGCGCTGCCGTCCGACTTAGACACCCACAGATTGCCTTCCGGCAGGCTGGTGTAAGCAATCATGGACCCGTCTCTCGAAAAGTCCAACCCTTCGGCCGAAACTCCGGGAAGGTAGAGCTCAAACGAACGTTTCTTCGAATCGAAACGCTCCAGTTCTCCTCGCTTGGTGATTCCCATAAAGTAAATGCTTTTACCGTCGAGGCTCGGCAGTGGACTCTGTGCGATCGCGGCTCCCGTCGCCAGTTCTACCGGTTCTGTATTCGTCTTTCGCCACCAGTCCCGCTTTTCCCGCACCGCCCACAGATTCCATGCTCCCGAGCGCGTCGACGCGAACACGAAATATCTTCCATCCGGGGTCCATGATCCACAACATTCATTGGCCCACTGATCTCCGCTGAACAAGCGCCTCAGACCGCTTCCATCGGCGCGCGCCTCCCATATGGTATTGGTATTGTGCTTATCGTCAAGCACGTCGAATCGAAACAGCCTGCCATCGGGAGAGAATCGAATCCAATTTGGTTCTCGTTCTCCGTCAACGGTAAGAATCTTCCGGGCCTCGGCTCCATCGCTTCGAGCGACCCAGATATCAGGCCCCTTCGCGTAGTAGATTAAAGCTCCATCCGGAGACCATGTTGCGTCGAGAACTACCATGTCTCCGATGCGCCGCACCTGTCCGCCCAGCACGGGCATCGTCCAAATCCCTCCCGTGTCATTTTGTTTTGCGTCGCCCGGCGGACCCAGCAGCAGCAACTCGGATTTCGACGGCGAAAGGCCGATAAGAGCGGCTAGATCGAATGGAATCGGCAAGGGCGTCGATTCTCCTCCTTCGACCGAAACCTGCCGCAGACTCTCTGCCTCCAGCACCTCAAAATAAACGCGCAGTCCATCGGTAACCATCGAGCTCTGAATTCGATACCCTGGCGTGTACATCTTCCGTGTTCCATCATGTGTAATCTGCTTGATCGCGATCACGCGCGGCGGGGGCACAGTCGGACGCAGAATATATGCAAAACCCAGCACCAGAACCAAACCCATTACGCATGCAACCATCGCCACACGCCGCCTGCCGCGCCGACTCTCGGTCGCTGCCACTGAACCTGCAACTGAGACCGAACTCACTGACACCAGTCCCGGATCGAGATCCCGCGTCAGGCGCTTGAGATCGGTTTCCATCTCCTCGGCGCGCTGATAACGCAGATCGCGATCCTTCTCGAGCGCCCTGCTCACAATGTGCTCGACCAGCGGAGGCAACTCGGGCCGAATCGTGCGAATCGATGGTAACGGCGCACCGGTGATGGCATGCAGAACATCAAGACTGTTGTTTCCTGCAAACGGTGGCCGCCCCGCGAGCGACTCGTAATACAGCACGCCGAGGCTCCACAGATCCGTCCGCGTATCCACGCCCTTGCCGAGCGCCTGCTCCGGTGACATATATACAGGAGTGCCGAGAAGCCCGCGCGTCTCCGCCGCCGACATGGTGACGTCCACCCCCGTCGCAAGCAACTTGGCAAGACCAAAATCAAGGACCTTCGCGTCTCCCTTCGGCGTAATCATCACGTTTGCCGGCTTCAGATCGCGATGGATCACTCCGTGTTCGTGTGCTTCACCCAGCGCCTGCGCCACTTGACGCGCAACTCCAGTCGCCTCGTTCACGGTCAGCGGGCCCACCCGCAGCTTTGCTGCCAGAGACTGTCCCTGCACCAACTCCATCACCAGGAAATCCGCACCATCCTGCTCCCCCACGTCGTAGACCGCCGCGATGTGAGCATGGTTCAACTTGGCCAGCGCCAGGGCCTCTTTCCGAAAGTGACGGCGCGCCTCTTCGCTGGCCAGCACACCCTTCGACACCATCTTGATCGCGACCTCGCGCTCCAGCTTTTCATCGCGGGCGCGATACACAATGCCCATGCCACCAGAGCCGAGCTGATCCACAATGGTGTATCGCCCCAACCGCGTTCCGGGTGCCAGAAATTGGGAGCTCATCTTGTCTGCTTCTTTATACGGTGAATCGGAGAGAAACCCACTCAGCCTGTCATTCTCTTCGAGCAGCGCTTCAACCAGCTGCTGTACCGCAGGAGTATTCTGGCACGCATCAGCCAAAAACGCAGCGCGCTTCTCCCGCGGCAAATCGAGAGCCTCTCCGAAAAGCTGTTCCGCAAAGGCCTTTTGGTTCTCCATCTCTTTGATTTCCGACCCGATGAGAATGTCACTTACATTAACACGACCCCGGATCGATGGACCCGCCAAAGACGCCGCTCAGCGTGAACATCGGGAGCGGCTGCTGTAAACATGATCATGTTTTCTGAGTTCGGTGCGGGGTGAGACAACTCGGAACTTCGACCAGATTCACGCTGCGCGGCCTGATTTTTAATCAGACTCCTAGCAAGTCACCATGGTGACGCTGCAGCCGGGTTTGGTGGGTTTCCACTGGACCAGAAAACTGGTGACAGAGTTGGCTTGCATGCTGCGCATTTTTTCGAATTCACCACTCTTCTGGCTGTAGAGGAGCTTGCCCTTGTCGCTGAGAACGACGAGCGCAGGCACGCCTTTCTGCAGCGGGATCCCGTAGCGTTGAGCGAGATCGAGGTTCGCGTCATACTTTCCCACGTTCACATGCACGAGGACATAATTCGATTCGAGGATGGGGCGGTTCTCAGAGTTGTGGAAGTAGATGTCGAGCACATGGCAGTCGCCGCACCAGTTTCCCCCGAAATCGAGAATCACGCGCTTGTGGGTCGCGGCGGCTGTCTTGAGCGCAGCGGCAATGTCGGCCCTGGCCTGCGCAGGATCAGGGTAGATATCGCGATCGGCAGACAGTGCAGGCCCCACGGTGAACGCCATGACGGCAACCATGCTCAGAATTTTCGTCAGTTTCATGGATGGGGGAATCCTCCAGCGACTAGATCAAGTCTGCCATAGGGATGCAATTGCAGGCCACACGGTTACAAATCTGCCCGCTACCTTCCGGGGGAAGATTTAGTCTTTATTGGGTATGAACAAAGTGCGGCAGAAGCTCGAGTCGGGGGCGTTCCCGGATCTGGGAGCGATGATGGAGGGCTATGCGCATGCGGCGGTGGAGGTGGCACGGGGTGATTTCCGCGAGACGCTGGATTTCTCCGCCGATTCGATCAACGCCCTGGACGAGATTCTGGTCCTGCTGAGCGAAAGCCCCGAGATCGATCTGGATTATGAAGCGCGCTTGTGGGGCAGCTACCTGGGTGAAGTACTTCGGCAACGGTATGCCGGCACCTGGGAGATGACACAGTATCCGGGAGCTGAGCATGCAGCGCCGGCGGTAGATGTGCGGGGCTCGCGTCTATTTCCGCTGATGAAGGTGTATCGGAGACTGACGATCGGGGAAGAAGAAGACCTGCGCAGCTTCTACTCGATGGTGACAGAGCGGCTGGGCAATCCGGCGCAGGTGAATTGAGCGTACATAGAGTGAATGCCTCCCCGGGACGAACACAGGAGTGGCATTGATCACACCGGTCGGTTGGCTTTGTGCGACAATTGAGGGTGACAAGCGCGCATCATTACCGGGCGCGCGGAAGGATACACGATGGGCGATTTATTACAGCCATGGCACCTGATTCTGCTCGCGATTGTGGCGTTTTTGCTGTTTGGCGCCAAGCGGCTGCCGGAGCTGGGCAAGGGATTGGGCGAAGGATTGAAAGGGTTTAGGGAGGGCATCAAGGGCGTAAGCGACCCGGCGCCTCCGCCAACCCAGCAGAGCACGCAGACCCCCCCTCCCCCTCCCCCCGCCAGCAACGAGCCCCCCAAGCAGGGGTAAGCGTGATCCCGAGCCCAGCTTAGGCTTCGTGACGGGTGCTTAGAGTTTTCAGGAAATGAAAAGGCCTGTGCCGGTGGCATGGGCCTTTGTGTTTGCGTCGAACGACCGCTCCTAGACACTCAACAGGGCAACGGCGGCGAGGGCCAATCCCATGCCCGCCACCTGTCGTTTTGTGGGGCGCTCCCGCAGCAGGATCCCGGCCAGCAGGATGGTTCCTGCCGGATACAGGGAACAGATCACCGCCGCAACGTCGAGCCTTCCCAGTTGCGAAGCCATCATGTAGAACAGGTTTCCGATCGTATCCAGCGATCCGGAAACGATGCCGGCTATCCAGAAACCCCGCCACGGTCGTTTGGGGGGTGAGATGGCAACGACGAGAACGATGGCGATGGCGCCGGCTACCCTGCCAGCGGTCAGTCCCCAGAGCACACCGCCCGCTGCTGCTGCCTTGAACAGAATCAATTGGGCGCCGAAGCCGATTCCAGCACTTGCTCCCAGGAGCAGCGCTCGCCGAGAGGTTCCCGCACCTTCGGTAGGCGGGGAATGGGAAATCAACCAGATCGCAGCGAGCCCAATGGAGAGGCCGACGACCGTGACGGCACTGGGCCAGCCGGAGCGAATCAGCTGAAAGAGCACCGGGATGAGCGCAGTCATGAGACCTGTGAGGGCGGCCGTGAGGCCCATGGCGCCCATCGACAACGCCCGATAGAAGACCGCGAGCGCGATCGCGCCTTCAAATCCGCCGATGGCTGCATAGACGAGATAACTGTTTGCCGGCAGCGCCAGGCGGAGGATGAAGCAGAGGAGCAGGAGCGCAGCCAGGGAGACGATCTGGCCGGATGCAGTGACAAGCAGCGACGAGGCGCGGCGCGCGCCCCAGCCGCCGGCGAAGTCAGAACCGCCCCACGTGGCGGCCGAAAGCAGGCTCAAGCCTGCGGTAGCTCCCGAAGAAGCCATGCTCAGCGCTGGGAATCCTGACCGGAAGGGTAGTAGCCCTTTTTGGCGATCACTTCAACGTTGGGTCTGTCGACGCGAACCTCGATCTTGCGGTATTTTCCGTCGATCAGAGGCTCGTGGCTGGCGTAGACCAGCGTGTACTGGTTGCGGCTCTCCTCGGCGAGTTGGGCATAGCTTTTCTCGATGCCGTTGAGGTTGCCCTGAGATTCGAAGTCACCGCCGGTCGCAATGATATAGCCGGCGAGGCGATTGTCATACATCTGGAAGGGCAGATGCAGCCTGCTGATGCGGCCCTCTCCCCAGCGAGCGGAATCGCCCACGAGGGTTCCAGAGACGGCAATCTTATTGGCCTGAAGATAGCGGAGGACGTCTTTGTAGGTCGCTTTGCTGCCGTACTCCTTACCGTCGGAAACGACATAGATCATGCGGCGACGTCCCGGCGGCCGGGTGGAAAGTTCCTTGGCGGCAGCAAGAATGGCATCGTTCAGGGTATGGATTTCTTTGGGAATCGTGATGAAGGAGCTGTTGCCGGTGGAACCACCTTGCTGAACGGTGGGATTGGAATCGACACAGCCGCCATTTTTAACGATGGCGCAACCGGCAAAAGGGCCACTATTTACGGGGACCAAATCGTCGCGCCCGATGGACTTGGCTAGCGCTAAAACCGCCGGTACGCGATTGCCTTGCGCTCCGGTAAAGCCAGTCCACTCGCGCGGGCCGTTGTTGTAGGTGAAGACCGCGACCTCATCATAGGGCGAAAGTGCACCCTGGAACGCGCTCAGGGAATCATTCACCTTGGCCATGACGTCGGAAGTCAGGCTCTGATCAATCACAAAGGCAATCGAGAGCGGAGCGGGATCGACGGTGAAAATCTTGAGGGGTTCCCAGGTGTTGTTTTCATAGACGCGGAAGTCGCGCCAAGTGAGGCCCGGGATCGGCTTGCCCTTGGAGTCCTTCACGGTAACAGGGACTTCGACATACGTCGTGTAGGTCCGGATGGTCTGGCCGATGTCTTCCGGCGTCATATTTTCCGGCGGGGTCGCCTGCACTTCTTTGGTCTGGCTGGGTGGTGGCTGGGTGGCAGGCGCCTGCTGGGGAACATCGGCGGAAGTGCTTGAAGTGGCATTAGATGAAGCTGTGCCAATGCCTGGCGTGAGGGGACCGATGCCTTGCAAGGGCGAGGGAGCCTGTGGGGCAGGAGCATCCGGAACAGCCTGCTGGTCGGCGGGAGTCTGCTGCGGTTGAGTCTGGCCTAATGCCGCTGGACTGAGGCTGAACGACAAACTCAGAAATGCGGTAAGCGCCAGTGTTTTAAAACCAAGGTCCACAGGTATTCTTCCTCCCCATACGACACTGCGCCAGCCGATTTTTGGCCCGCAGACGCACCCTCTCGCAGAGAATTCAATTGGAGAGGCTGCACCCGTCAGAATATCAGACGCGCCACAGCCCTGCAGGTTTGCCCCGATCAACCTTAAAGAGTTAAGCTATGCTCTCTTTCTCGACGGGTTTCGCGTCAAACCCAACAGCATGCGTGTACCCCGAATCCTCTTCGTGATGGCCTTTGCCCTGCCGCTCTTGAGCGCAACGGCCTGGGGACAGCTTGTTCCTTCCCCTGACGCTCCGCCGGTGAGTACCGCGCCGCCTCCGCCGCCGGAAGAAGAATCCATGGGCACGCTCAAACTGAACGTCAACCTCGTGGATCTCTTCTTCACGGTCAAGAACAAATCGGGAGAACTGGTGCCGCACCTCACGAAAAACGATTGTTCGGTAGCGGAAGACAAGGTTCCACAAACGCTCAAGAACTTTGAAGCAGAGACGCACCTTCCGCTCACTCTCGGGATTCTGCTGGATACCTCCGGCAGCCAGGAATATCTGCTTCCGCTGGAGCAGCAAGCTGGGAGCCAGTTTTTGCAGGATGTGCTCAAGTCGAAGGACCAGGCATTTGTTCTCTCCTTCGACGTAAATGTTGACCTGCTTCAGGACTTCACCAACAGCGCGCGCCAGCTGACCCATGCGCTGGATAAGGCGCAGATCAACACTGCAGCCGGCAATGGCGGGTCGGGAATCCCCGGTCTCGGGGGCGGGACTGTCCCCGTCCAGGGGACTCCCAAGGGCACGCTTCTATACGACGCGATTTATCTGGCATCGAAAGACAAGATGGCCGAACAAAACGGCCGCAAGGCCTTCATTATCCTTACCGACGGAGATGATGAAGGAAGCGACCACAGGATTCAAGATGCGATCGAGGCCGCGCAAAAGTCGAATACCATCGTCTATATCATTCTGATTGCAGACCCGAGGGCATACGGAAGCTTTGGCTACCATGGCTACTCTGCTGCGAAGAAGATCTCAGATGAATCAGGCGGCCGTCTGATCAACGTGGGAAACAACGGCAAAAAGCTCGAAGCGGCTTTTCAGCAAATCGAGGAAGAACTCCGTACGGAATACATCGCGAGCTACGTTCCAACCAATGCGAAGCAGGACGGAAGCTTCCGCCGAGTGTCTGTGCAGTGCAAGGGCGACGACATGAAGGTGCAGGTTCGCAAGGGGTATTACGCGCCACTGCCAGACGCGCAGTAGGCTGCCCAGAAATATATACACGCGATAAATTACACTGACGCGCATAAACTGCCGGTTCCTCTCACTCTCAGCTTGCTTCTATCAGGAAAAAACTTGATTCTACAAGCGTCCTGTTTTGATGGGGTTCTATCTCTCGCGATGTTGAATTCAAGAGAGAGCTAACCTTTGGCATCCTTCGTGCCATCAAGCTGAGCGAAAGCAATTTTTGCGGTGCAAAGTCGACGGCCGATCGGATGGTGACCCAATGGATGATCTCTACATGAAAGCAGCTACTGTTATCGCTGTGGCGTTTGCCTCTTTTTCAAGTTTTCCTTCGCCAGCGCAGCAGGTGCAGCAGACCCAGCCGGCGGCCGCGCCGGGGCAGCAGACCGCCGGCAACGGAGAACCAAGCGCTGCGGCGGCCCAGTTAAAGCCTGTCACCGGGGAACTGGTGAACAAGCTTGATTCAAAGTCTGCCAAGCAAGGCGATAGCGTTGTGGTGAAGACCAAGGAAGACTTGAGATTTCCAGGAGGGGCGGAGATTCCGAAGGGATCGAAGCTGGTGGGACACATCACAAATGTGCAGGCGCGCGTAGATGGCAAAGAGAACTCGCAAATCGCGATTCAGTTTGACCGAGCAGAATTGAAAGACGGGCAGAATCTGGCGATCGAATCTGTCATCAAGTCTGTATCTCCGGCTGCAGGTGAGGGCACAGCGATGGACAACACGGTTCCTGGATCGTATGGCGCGAGCAGCGCGGGTTCACAGGGGGCTATGGGGGGAACAACTCCTTCCGCTTCCGGCATGAGCGGATCGAACGCCGCGATGAATGCGAATAACAATCGCCCCGGATTGGCTTCGAATATGACGGCTGAGCCCGGAGCCACCAACCAGACAACGAACAGCGGTGTGCCTGCACCGGGCACGATCGTCGCCCGGAATGGAAATGTGGCTATCCGTGCGACGGCAATTCCGGGGGTTCTGCTCGCAAATGACATCAACGGCCTGCCGTTCACCAATGCGTCAGGGATGTTGCTGGGCGCACGGCGCGACATTCATCTGGACGGCGGGACACAGATGGTTGTTGCCATAGCCGCATCCCCTGCGGGTGCTTCCGGGGGGATGAGCCGTTAATCGCAACGACGATGCGCGCTTCGGTTGAGGCTGGAGGTAACTTTCCGGCCTCGTCGTTTTTTGGGGCACTGAGATTACGCAAGTTTCGCGACTTCGTAATCTGGCAACGTGAAGCTGTTATCGATAGCATCGGCCGTGGCAGAGAAATCATGAGCGGGTTGAGCAAATAATTTCAGGCGCTCAAGCAAGGGAGTTGGCGATGGCTGTCGGGGATGGGGCTGCAGAGACTCGAGAAGGGCTGGAGATCAGCGCACGATTCAGGCAGCTGATCGAAGAGCGCATCGAGCGTCTGGAGAAAGACGCAAACATCGATGAAGCGCAACTCGCGGTGCTATGGAATGCCGACCACATTCGGCGTCACATGCGATTGATCGCGTTGCAGCGCGCGGAGGCCCGCCGGATGCGCAGTTTTTTCGATAATTCCGGAACACGCGTCCCACCTTCCGCGAACCCGCGCTGAATCGGCTTGTGAATAAAAATTCTTCGGCCGGACAGATAATGGGGCATGGTCAGACCGGTCTCCTCCCCTCAAATACTCGACTATCAGATCGTTGATGTATTTACTGACACCGCCCTCAAAGGGAACGGGCTCGCGGTTGTTTTTGACGCGGTCGGGCTCACGACCGAGCGGATGCAAGCGATTGCGCGCGAATTCAACTTGTCGGAGACAACGTTCATTCAGCGCCGCGATCCTGAGACAGAGAAACGCGAGGGTGTGCGAGCGCGCATCTTCACAACGCAGGAGGAGCTTCCATTTGCCGGGCACCCGACGCTGGGGACGGCAAGCGTGCTGAAACTCTGTGCCCCTGAGACTGTTTTCGAGAACACGATCAAGCTGGCTCTCAACGTTGGTCCTGTTCCGGTGCGATTCAAAGCGGACGGCCTTTTCGGGGAGATGACGCAGCGCGACCCTGAATTTGGAGACCATCTGGATCCGATAACGGTGGCGCGCCTGATTGGTTTGACAATCGATGAGCTTCATCCAATGGCTACCCCGCAGGTAGTTTCGACCAGCACCGCCTTTGCCATCGTGGCACTGCGTTCGCATGAGGCGCTGGCACGTCTGCGCGTGAATCAGGAGGAAGCCACGGAATATTTGCGTTTACACGGTGGACGCTGGTTCTATGTTCTCGGGCCAACGGGCGGCGGCAGTCCGGCCTGGAGAGCGCGGATGCAATTTTATGGCGGCGAAGATCCTGCGACGGGCTCGGCGGCTGGCTGTGCTATCAGCTTCCTGGTTAAAAATGGATTGGTCGCACCGAGCGAGAAGACTCACGCTCGGCAAGGAGTCGAAATCGGCCGCACAAGCGATTTATTTCTGGTTGCGGACGTAGTTTCCGGGAAGGTCTGCAATGTGCGCGTTGGGGGCAGCACAGTTCGCGTTGCAAAGGGGGAGCTTTTCCTGCCGTAATGCACACGCTTTCAACAGAATTTAATCAGGCCAAGTTACTTTCTATGTTCATTCTGCCCGTTTTTCCTTTTTAGCAAGATGGTTTACATGCATAGTTTCGCTTCCTGTTCCCTCTTTTCACAGCTTTCCGCACTTCGTACTCTTGCCCAAGCATTGAACGCAGTTGAGCCGGAAGTCTCCGGTTTTTATAACGGCTTCATACAACAATCTGACCGCGGTGAGGTCCTCCCTTACGGATCGGTTGCTCGCGAAGTCGTCTGAAGGGGTCGCACTGTCTGGTTGACGGGTGCGTCGCTCAGACGCCCTTGTGTGTGCCCGCCCTATAACTGGAACCGCGCGGCGGCCGATGGCCCCGGACACAGACGTGCCTGCCCGAGCAACCAACGGGCGATGGGGTTGTGTGCCTCGGAACTTGTGTCGAGAGAATTTTAAGAAGCAGGAGCAGGAATCGAAAAAATATGCGCCCGAAGAAAGTAATACTTTGCGTTGACGATAATGAGCAGGACCTATCCGTCCTGAAGTTCATGCTGGTAACCAACGGTTACCGTGTACTCTCGGCCACGAACGGCCAGGAAGCAATCGCGCTTTTCGCGGACAACCAGGTTGACCTCGTACTGGCCGACCATGCGATGCCGCAGATGAGCGGCGACCAACTTGTACTGAAGCTCAAACAGATCGCTTCGCACGTGCCGATGGTGATTCTGGGCGATCCACAGAAGATGAATGGCCAGATCCATGGGGCCGATGCCCTTCTGGCCAAGAAGACCTGCTCTCCGCAGGAATTGCTGGAGCGCGTGAAGATTATGAGCGCTCGCAAGCGAGGCCCGCGCAAGGGGGTTTCGCGACTGATCAGCGCGGAATTGGCGGTCGCGTCCTGACACCTGCTTTAAAAAGGGCGCAGGTGCGGGGATGTAGTTACTCTTCGCGGCTGGGTAACCTTGGCGCAATCTCTCTGGTGTCGATGCAACGCGGCCGCCTCTTGACGAGGAAGAGGGCCGGTGGGCATACTCGCCAACGGTGCCCAGACTGGTGTATGTTCTTCCCCACCAGTGGAAGCAGGCTTATATGGACCTCATTCTTGTTCGTTTTCTTTTTGTTGCCTTACTGTCCGGTGTTTGTTATTTCCTTCATCCCTTCGGCGTAACGGATTGGACAGGAGCGGCCGGCGGCGCGCTGGCTGCAGTCGCCGTCATTGTTTTTGAACTCAGGGTACGCGCACTCAGCCTGCGGCGCCTGATCGGCGCGGTGGCCGGTAGCGTGCTGGGCATCTTTGGCGCTGCGCTGTTCTGCCTTGTGCTGCGGTCGGCTCCGCTCAACTCGTCGACATCGGCGGTGCTGCAGATCTTTGTCCTTCTGCTGATGACCTACGTTGGATTGCTGGTCGGAGCCAACAAAGGAGATCTGCTGAACCCGGCGGCGCTGGGTACGTTGTTTGCGGGGGATCGCCCGACGCGGAAGAGCGCGAAGGTGCTGGATACCAGCGTGATTATTGACGGCCGTATCGCGGATATCGCAGAAGCCGGATTCATTGATGGAATGATGGTGGTACCGGAATTTGTTTTGCGCGAGCTGCAGATTGTGGCCGACTCTACCGACGGCTCAAAGCGGCAGCGCGGGCGCCGCGGGCTGGATATGCTGCAACGGATGCAGTCCAACTCCAACATCCAGGTGCAGATCGTTCCCGACGACTTTCCGTCGATCCGCGAGGTCGATCTCAAACTGCTCGAACTTGCCAAGAAATGGGAAGCAAAGGTTGTAACGAACGACTTTAACCTGAACAAGGTGGCGCATCTGCATCACGTCGAGGTGCTAAACATCAATGACCTGGCCAACGCGCTAAAGCCGGTAGTTCTTCCTGGGGAAAAGATGAATGTCCTCATCCTGAAGGAAGGCAAGGAGTACAACCAGGGGGTTGGCTATCTGGACGACGGCACGATGGTGGTGGTGGATCATGCGCGCAAGATGATTGGCCGGGCGGTGGAGATCTCAGTGACCAGCGTGCTGCAGACAGCGAGCGGAAAAATGATCTTTGGCAAGATGGATGAGAATGGCAAATCCGCGGAACCGAGCAAGGCAGGCCCGATGGAGTTGGCTCGCTAGAGATTCTTCTCAGATCGGAGACAACGAAGTGCCGGCGCTTTCGCGCAGGGACTATGAAAGCTGGCGGATCTCGCTGATCTGGATAACCGGTTCGATGTCGGTGTAGTTGGGGATGTCTCCCTGGAGCTGGCCGACCACGGGCATGAACGCCGCCATGAAAGCGTCCACCGAATCACTGGTAAATCCGACAATGGCAGCATAGGGCGCAGGCTCGTTCGGTGCGCCTCCGCCGATTCCGATCTCGATGGAAATTTCCTTCACGGCCGAGCCGAGCAGCCTTGCGGACATTGGCATGTGCACGGACAAGTAGTAGTCGACATCGAATCTGCTGGCTTGCTGGGGTAGAGAACACTTACTTTAATCATTGGCCCATCGTACTGCTGCGGAGCCGAAGGGGTCAGTATTTCTGTACCTTCGGATCGATCTCGTCACTCCACGCAAGAATGCCGCCGGCAAGGTTCACAACCTGCGTGTAACCCGACTGCTTGAGAAATTCCGCGATCTTCTGCGAGCGCGCACCGGAACGGCATTGCACAATGATTTCGCGGTCGCGGGGAATATCGGCAAGGCGCTGCGGGACGTCATTCTGCGGAATGAGCTTTCCGCCAATCTGCGCAATCTGGTACTCGTAAGGCTCGCGCACATCGAGGATGAACACCTCTTCGCCTGCGTCGATGCGCTGCTTAAGCTCCTTCACGCTTAGTTGCGAAATTCCATTCTTCACAGCTTTTTCCTCTTTCGATTCCGGGACGATACCGCAGAAGTGCTGATAGTCGATCAGTTCCTTCACTGTGGGGTTTTCGCCGCAGACCGGGCACTCCGGATTCTTGCGCAGCTTGAGTTCGCGGAAGCGCATACTGAGGGCGTCGACGAGCAGCAGGCGACCGATGAGCGGACTTCCCTTGCCGAGGATGAGCTTGATGACTTCGGTGGCCTGGATGACACCAACGAGGCCGGGCAGAATTCCGAGCACGCCACCTTCCGCACAACTGGGAACCAGGCCGGGCGGTGGCGGCTCGGGATAGAGGCAGCGATAACACGGACCGTCTTCTGTAGCGAACACGCTGGCCTGGCCTTCGAAACGGAAGATCGAACCGTAGGCGTTGGGTTTGCCGAGGAGAACGCAGGCATCGTTGACGAGATAGCGCGTGGGAAAATTGTCAGTGCCGTCAGCGACGATGTCGTAGTCCTTGAGTATTTCGAGAGCGTTGGCGCTCGAAAGCATGGTGTCGTGTTTCACGACATTCAGTGCTGGATTGAGCGCGATCAGCTTTTCCGCGGCGGAATCGAGCTTTTTGCGACCGATATCTTTGGTGGAGTGGATGATCTGGCGCTGGAGATTGCTGGCGTCCACGACATCGAAGTCGACCAGACCCAGGGTTCCGATTCCGGCAGCAGCCAGGTACAGCGCCAACGGCGAGCCCAGACCGCCGGTTCCCACGCAGAGGACGCGTGCGGCTTTCAACTTGCGCTGGCCTTCCATGCCAACCTCGGGAAGAATAAGGTGGCGCGAGTAGCGCGAGAGGTCATCGGTCGTAAGTTCAGGAAGGGAGGCAGATTCGGTTGCGGTGGGCATCGTCATGGGATCTCAATCTATCTTTTGATTTGGAAAGTGACCTGAAAGTCGCACTCGTATTCCAGGCTTGCCCTGCCGCAACGAAGAATTGCCGGAAGGTCACCTTTACAGGTTAACAAAAGCTAAGAGATGCCTGAAATAACACCGGCAGCCTCGGAACCCCAGGCTCAGTGGTTTCAAAGGGATGCGAGGAGCGAAAAGCAGCACTGCGGGCGGCAAGGACAAAAGATGAAATCGACCGATTGCCGGCATTGGTCTTCGTGTGCGAGATTTGAAGATGGATTCACCTCAATTATCTTCGTGAATAGAGACTCAAATATGCCGAGAAAGACAGTACGCCCGAACTTCGATCAGGTTCTTGAAACGCTTCGCACGCACGGGTTTGCGATTTCTCCTTTCCAGGGGGTCACCGGAGGTCAGTTGGTCAGCAAGTCTGGGGTCGCGGCCATACTGGTTCCATCGCTCCAAGAGCAGAGTGGGCCGGTCAGCTTCTTCGAGCGTCCTGGAATCCTGGTGCGCGGGGAAGTGGCGCGGCTTCTTGATCGCGGCTACCAGAAGTTTATTAAGACTGACCAATATGAATTGCCGGCGACGGCCAGCCAATTGCACGCGATCCACACGTTCAGCGAGGAACTGACGAAGTTAATCGGCGGGGAGAGCCTCTACAACCAGTCGCTCGGCACCACGAGTGACGTGTATGAGTACGATCGGCTGCGCGGCCGAGAAGACGAGGCTCCAGCACCCAAGCGGCCGTGGGAGCTGGCGAGCGGCCATTAGCGCATTCCTCGCGAGCAGGCGAGGTGTATCGCGGAGTGGCGGAGCAGACCAAAGACGAGGGCGACCCTGATTTTTTCTCTGGGGGGAGCCTCGCTTCCGAATCCGCATGAGAGGCGCCGTCTGCAATCGCGGCAGGGGCTTGATTTTCCGGTGGTCATCCGACTTGTGAACCTGGCCGCTGATGTCGGGGGACGCATTGTCGATATCAGTCTTGGCGGCTGCCGCATTCACACGGACCGGCCATTTCCCGTGGGAGTTTTCCGGCGCGTCGAAGTCGACTTTCGTATAGAAGGGTTGCCGTTTCGCTTCGCGGGCGTAACGCAGGCAATCTACGATGCCTGCAGCGTCAGAGTCCGCTTTCTGGACCTGAGTGAACGAAAGCGGGAACAGTTGCTGCAGTTGATCGATGAAATTAGAGATTCGCAATCTTCACCGAACCCGGAGACATGAGGAGCTTTTCGGGCTCAGCAATGGCCGCCTGCGTTAAGACGACTCGAAGGCGGGCTCGTTGGAATAGTCGGGCGCGCGGACAATGCGCATCAGTTCGCCATGGTCGAGCCAGTTTAGTTCGCAGGTGTCGCAATCATCGATGATGACGTTGCCGGGCCCGTTGTAGAAGTGAGTATCCATGCGCTGATGGCAATGCGGGCAGTTGATTTGGCGCTCGAGGTCGTGGTGATCGGGTGTGGGTGCAATCAAGGTTCCTGGCTCTCCAGCGCGCAATTCTTCAACCAGCGTGAGGAACACCGCCATGGGAATCAGCATCCCGTGACAGCGCGTGCAGTAGCGAATCCGGATCTTGGCTAGCGCGGCATGCATTAATGGAACCGCGCAGACAGGGCATTCTTCATCGGAAGCAACTTGCAGAACGCTTACACCCTCGTCGTCTTTCGCAGGGAAGAAGATGTTCTTGCAGTAGTCGCATTTCAAGTAGTCTTCGTCGGCATTGAGGCGCATGGCGGCGCCGCAGGATGGACAGTTCATAGGGCCCTTCCGCACGACGGGCAGAAGCGGGCGCCCTCCGGAATTGCCGATCCGCAATCGACGCAGAATTTTTTTGTGCCCACCGAGGCGAGGGTCTCGGCTGCTGCGGGCGGCTTCATTGCGGCCATCATGTTCTGCCCCATTACGGCGCCGGCACCAAGGCCCACGCCCATGCCGGCGGCGCCGCCGGAGTTTGCAGCGGCGACCGGCAATGCCTGCGCCGCCTGAAATTGGGTGTACTTAGTGAGATCGCCGGCCATGCCGACGCCGATGCGCGCATCCATTACTTTCTGGAGTTCGTCAGGCAGCGAGATGTTTTCGACAACGAAGGAGGCGAGTTCAAGACCCAGCGTGGCGAAGTTTGTTTTCATCTCCGCTTCGATCTGTTTGCCCAGTGCGGCCTGATTGGCCGCCATATCGAGAAACGAAATCTTGCTGGTGGCAAAGATGTCGGTCATGCGGGCAACAATCGTGTTGCGCAACTGGCCCTCGAGATCGCCAACGTAGTACGTGGGCCGCGTGCCGCTCACTTGCGTGAAGAACGTGCGCGGATCGGCGATGCGGAAGGAGTAGATCCCATATCCGCGAATGCGAACCGCTCCAAACTCGCTGTCGCGGATCGTGATCGGTGTTGCCGTGCCCCACTTCTGATCGATCTGGAGATGAGTCGAGAAGAAATAGACATCCGATTTGAAGGGTGACTCAAATTCCTTGTCCCAGTTCATCAGGTCGGTCAGGACGGGAAGATTGCGCGTGTTGAGGGTGTGCAATCCGGGACCGAAGACGTCGGCAATTTTGCCTTCATTCACAAACGCGGCCATCTGCGACACGCGCACCGTGAGCTGGCCGCCATTCTGAATCTCCATGTCCTGCATGGGATAGCGGTAAGTGAGGATTCCCTCGTCCGGCTCGTTCCACTGAATGACGTCGATGAACTGCTTGGCAACAAATTGCTTGAGAGTCACGCGTGCCTCCGGGTGTTCTTGGAAAGCAACTCTACCACGCAGTCGATTGGGGATTCGAGAAAAAGTCGCGAATCTTGAGTACCCGCAGTAACTTATAACTTCCCGCAATATCTGTAGATTGCGCTATTGCGGGTTGCGATCAATTGGGAGAACCGGAACTCTCGGTAGTTTCGAACTTGCACTCCGGGCACTGGCAGTGGCGACGCAGATAGTCCCACGAATAAATGCCGCCGGAGTGACCATCAGCCCAGTTGAATTGAAGCGCATAACGGCCAACGGCATGCGCGCTGGCAGGCTTGGCGGGGGGCGTATACATCGGCAGCACGGCTACGGGCTTTGGTTTGGGTTGGCCGACTTTGCGGCCCTGGGCATTCCGCTCGTCAACACACGTGGCGCAGGGGCAGGCATCGCGCAGCCAGGCAAAGCCCCACGCGCTCTTGTGTCCATCCTGCCAGTCGATCTCGAGACCGGTACCTTCGGTGATTTTTACGCGGACCTTTTCGGGGGTAAGGGCCGCGCGTGAAAGCGGCCGATCTGCCAGATTCTCCCGTGCCTGCTCTTCCTTGTTGAGGAAGCGAATGCCTTCGTGACTCATGGCTCTATTTTAGTTCGTGGTCTGGAGTTCGCGGTCCGATAGAGATTCGCAGCGGTGAATTTGCTTGAGATCGCAGTTTGCAGAGTTGGGTATCTAGATCCCAGGCGTTTTAGCGCATCTCGATCAGGGCGGCCATCGTTTCAACGCCGTTCCACAGGTTTTGAAGACGCAGGTTCTCATTGGCTGCGTGCTGATTGTCGTCGTAGTTGGCAATGGGGACGGTGATGGTGCGGGTCTGGGCAGCGCGCTCCATGGCTCCGAGGGGAACGCTGCCGCCCATTGTGGGCAAAAGCACGACTTCTCCGCGGGCGCTGGAAACGGCTGCGATCACTTCCCTGGCGATGGGGAGTTCCATGGGGGTGCGCACAGCGTTGTAGCTTGCCGGGTCGGAGATGATTTTTGCCACGCGGAGATGCGAGGTCAGTTCCTCCTTCGAAGGGTCGTGATCGACTACGAAGTATCCACGCTGACGAACATAGTCGATGACGCGCTGCTGCTGGACTTTCCAGTCGTTGCCGACAACGAGCCGAAGATCGATATCCGCGACGGCAGTGGGCGGAATTACGTTTGCTGCGTGAGGTCCGGTTTGCGCAGAAGAAAGCCCATTGATATTCAGTGAGGGCTGGTTGATGAGTTCGAGAAGATGCGCGCCGTTGCCATCGGTGTGTCCGAGCCAGAATGCGTCCATGAGCATCTTGTCATTGACCGGAGCGCGTGCGAGAGCCTGCTTCTCTGCTGAAGAAAGCGGAGCAATGCCGTCGTAGAAATGCGGGATGAGAACATGGCCGTTTTCGTCTTTCATGCCGGCGAGGAGTTGGGCCAGCATCATCGCGGGGTTCGGGGCCCAATTTCCATAATGGCCGCTATGCAAGCCGTGGTGGGGACCGTAGACCGTGATCTCAAGATGCGCATCGCCTCGCGCGCCAAAGACGACGGTCTGTTTACCGCTCTGATCGACGGGCCCGTCGCAGACTAGCCAGATATCACCATGCACAAGGTCGCGGTTGGCTTCAAGAATCTGCTCGAGATGCGGCGAACCGGCTTCTTCTTCGCCCTCCCAGACGAAACGGATGTTCGCGTGCAAGGTGATGCCGGAGGCCTTCAGAGCATCGAGAGCGGTGAGTTGGGCAAAGATTGCAGCCTTGTCGTCACCAGCAGATCGGGCGAAGATGCGCTCATCGCCGTCGATGGTTTGAACGGCGGGCTCGAAGGGTGGAATTGCCCACTCGGAGGGCGTGACGGGCTGGCCGTCGTAATGCGCGTAGAAGACGATGGTATGTGCAGCGCCGGGACTGATGATCTGGCCGAATACGACGGGCGGGGCGCCAGGCAGTGTGAGCAGACGGGCGTCGACTCCACGGGTCCGAAGTGCGTCGAGCAAGAAGTTCGCGTTCCGTTGAAGATTTGTGGGGTCAGCGGCAACGTTGGGGATGGAAAGAAACTCGCTGAATTGACGAACCAGTACCGGTTGATGCGCGGCGGTATAGCGCTTTGCCGCTTCTGGTGGCGAGACTTGAGCAGAAAGCGCCGGGCCGAGGCAAATCCAGAAAGAGAGAAGGCCGATCGTTTGCCGCCTGATCATGAGACCACTTTATAACGGCGGCCTCGAGGTGCGGCTATCGTACTTTCCAGAAGAAGTAGGCTGCCATGCCGAGCCCGATCATGACAACGGTTCCGCGCAAAACCGGTTGAGGAATTCTTCGCGCGAGGCTCGCCGACGTGTATCCACCGATTGCGCACGTGATCATGGCAAGGAGGCAGTAGCGCCACACGACCTGGCCATCGATCACGAAAAGCAGAAAGGCGATGCCGTTGGCCATCGTGGTGGAGACAACTTTCAGCGCGTTGATTTCGTTCAGATCCTGATAGCCGAAGAGCGAAAGCAGCGTGATGATCAGAAATCCGGCGCCGGCCCCGAAATAACCAATGTAGAAGCAGACGACCACCGTTCCGATGAACACCGCTGTCATGTGGGGTCGGTGAACGTCGCCGGGTTGAAGCGTCACGTTGCGCCCGAACTTACGGTGTTCAAGCCAGCGCGAGACCGGTCCGCTGAGCGCAAAGATGACTGCGGCGATTAGCAGGAGCCATGGCACCAGGTGAAGGAAGGTCATCTGTGGGGTATTGAGAAGGACGATCGCTCCGCAGGTTCCACCGATCAAGCCTGCAATCGCCATGGGAACGGCGACTCGGAAATTCTTGCGAATATCGTTGCGGTAAGCCCCAACGGAAGTGAGCTGACCGGGCCAGAGCGCGACCGTGTTGGTGGCGTTGGCCTGAACCGGCAGCATCTTCATGCTCAACATCGCCGGGAAGAGCAGAAACGATCCTCCTCCAGCTACGGCGTTCAACACACCCGCCAGAAAGGCCGCGACTGTGAGCCAAAGCCAATGCCAGTCCATGTAAGGGGGCAGGGCGGATAGGACGATCATCTAAGTTCGATTCTAGAGGGCTGGCTTGCCTTGCGATGCGAACGGCTCATGCGCCCGAATTCTCAGTCGCGAGGGTCTGGACGCCGAAAAGCTGCTTGCCTTGCAGAGGGCTTGGCGAGGCTGATCATCCCATGGAATCGAAAAAAAGTTGGCTCAAGTTTGTTCGAATGAGCCCTCGGCCGCAGTGGAGAATTTATGACGGCCACATAAAAACCCTGTGATAGGAGGCCCACCGGGCAGCAGGATCCGCTCATTCAGGCAATAAAGCCTTAAATTGCAATAGTTTACTAGATCAAAAATATATTAGCCAATTACACTCATATTTTATGAATCTCTTGTGCTATAGTGTCATCATATTGAATGACTGGCTGAGCGGTAATGCTCGGTCTGTAATCTCAGAAACCTAGTTTGGAGGACACACAACCATGGTGATCAATCGTTGGGATCCCTTTCGTGAAGTCGCTGCACTGCAGAATCGCGTGAACTCGCTTTTCCGCGAGATGGACCAGGGCGACAGCCCGTTGACGACTGCCAGCTTTGTGCCGGCCGTCGATATCTATGAAGACGCCAACAAAGTTGTTCTGAAGCTCGAGGTTCCAGGGATGGAAGAGAAAGACCTGGATGTCCGCGTGGAGAACAACACGCTGACCGTGAAAGGCGAGCGCAAATTCGAAAAGGACGAGAAGGAAGAGAACTTTCATCGGATTGAGCGCCGTTACGGCAGTTTCTATCGCGCGTTTACCCTTCCTTCGACGGTGGACACAGCGAACGTGCAGGCCAGCTACAACGCCGGCGTTCTGAAGCTGGAACTGAGCAAGAAGCCCGAGGCACAGCCGAAGCAGATCAAGGTCAACATCGGCGGCCAGAGCAAGCTGGAAGACAAGAAGGAAGAGCGCGAGCTGGTGGGCGCGCGGTAAGTCGCAGGGCTTTCAGCCGTCAGCCTTCAGCTTGTTTGTGCGCAGGTCGACGGCGTACGATTTAGCGCCGGGGACACCGAAATGGGGTTCCCGGCGCATTTATATCTGAAACGCGCGCGCAAGAGAGAATTCAAATTATTGAAATTGAGCTTCACTCGGCAACTCAGAAGAAAAACCGAGAGCTAAGAAGTGAGAGCTGGGAGCTGAATCATGGCTATTCGTTGGGAAAAGTTGACCGTGAAATCGCAGGAAGCGATGCAGCAGGCGCAAGGGCGTGCGGCGGAACTCGGCAACCCCGAGATCCAGCCCGCGCATCTGCTGCTTGCCCTGATTGAGGACCGCGAAGGTGTGATTCCCGCGGTGCTCGAGAAGATCGGTGTTCCCACGGAGAGGCTGGAGAGCAGCCTGCACGAAGTCGAGGAGAAACTGCCTCGCGTGCAGGGCAGTTCCGCACAGCCGGGCCCGAGCGCGATGCTGACCAAAGTGCTGGACCAGGCATTTCGCGAAGCAGCGAACTTCAAGGACGAGTACATTTCGACCGAACACTTGTTGCTGGGAGTCGCACATCAGAAGGGCGACGCCGCGCGCGATGCCCTTATTGCAGTCGGCGCGACACACGAAGCCATTCTGCAGGCGCTGACGGCGGTGCGCGGGTCGCAACGCGTAACGGACCAGAACCCTGAGGGAAAATTTCAGGCGCTGGAGAAGTATGCGAAGGATCTGACCGAACTGGCACGTCGCGGCAAGCTCGATCCGGTGATCGGGCGTGACGAGGAGATTCGCCGGGTGATCCAGGTGTTGAGCCGGCGCACGAAGAACAATCCGGTGCTGATTGGCGAGCCCGGCGTGGGCAAAACTGCCATTGTTGAAGGGCTGGCGCGGCGCATTGTCTCTGGCGATGTTCCGGAGAGCTTGCGCGACAAACGCGTGATCTCGCTCGATCTGGGATCGATGCTGGCTGGGGCGAAGTATCGCGGTGAGTTTGAAGATCGTTTGAAGGCTGTCCTCAAAGAAATCGAAGAGTCGAACGGGCAGATTGTGTTGTTCATTGACGAGTTGCATACGCTGGTGGGCGCGGGGGCGGCGGAAGGCGCCATCGACGCGAGCAATATGCTGAAGCCGCCCCTGGCGCGGGGCGAACTGCGGGCTATCGGCGCAACCACGCTGAATGAGTATCGCAAGTACATCGAGAAAGATGCGGCGCTGGAGCGGCGCTTCCAGATTGTGTATGTGGGCGAACCGAACGTCGAAGACACGATTGCGATTCTGCGCGGGTTGAAGGATCGGTATGAGGCGCACCACAACGTGCGGATCAAGGACTCGGCGATTGTGGCGGCGGCGACTTTGTCGCATCGATACATCAGCGACCGGTTTCTGCCGGACAAGGCCATCGATCTTGTGGATGAGGCGGCAGCATCGCTGGCGATCCAGATTGGAAGTGTGCCGACAGAGATTGACCAGCTTGAACGGCAGGCAACATCGCTGGAGATTGAGAAGGCCGCATTGAAGCGTGAGACAGACGCGAACAGCCGCGGCCGGCGAGAAGAAGTGGAACGCGAACTGGCGACGCTGAAGGAGCAGACGACCGCTCTGCGTGCGCGCTGGACAATGGAGCGGGATGCGATCAGCCGGATCAGCGAGCTGAAGAAGAAGATTGAGGCGCTGCGCTTCGAAGCAGAAGAGCGGACGCGCAAGGGGCAGCTCGATCGCGCTGCGCAGATCCAATATGGCGAGTTGCCCAAGATGGAAGCGGAGTTGAAGCAGCTGAATGCGCTGCAGGATGGCACCTCAAACGTGACCCGGATGCTGAAGGAGGAAGTCGACGAAGAGGACATCGCCAAGATTGTCAGCAAGTGGACGGGGATTCCTGTCTCGAAGATGCTGGAAGGCGAAGTGAACAAGCTGGTGCACATGGAAGAGCGGCTGCGGGAGCGGGTTGTAGGACAGGACGTCGCATTGACGATTGTGGCCAATGCGATTCGGCGGTCGCGGGCGGGACTGAGCGATCCGAAGCGGCCGATCGGTTCGTTCATTTTTCTGGGTCCGACGGGTGTTGGAAAAACCGAAACGGCGCGGGCGCTTGCGGAGTTTCTGTTTGACGATGAGCAGTCGATGATTCGGATCGACATGAGCGAGTACATGGAGAAGCATGCGGTGGCGCGGTTGATTGGCGCGCCTCCGGGATACGTGGGCTACGACGAGGGCGGGCAGCTGACCGAGGCAGTGCGGCGCAGGCCGTACGCGGTGATCCTGTTCGACGAGATCGAGAAGGCTCATCCCGATGTGTTCAACGTGCTGCTGCAGATCATGGACGACGGGCGACTGACCGATGCGAAGGGGCGGACCGTGGATTTCAAGAACACGGTACTGATCATGACGTCGAACCTTGGCGCGGCGTTCCTGTCGACGGAGGCGCTCAAAACCGAGCACGACTTCGACATGGCGCGGGAGAGCGTGATGCGGGTGCTGCGCGAACACTTCAGGCCGGAGTTTCTGAACCGGGTGGACGACATGGTGATTTTCCGTCCGCTGGGTCATGCACAGCTCGAAGCGATTCTCGAACTGCGGTTGGCCGAGGTTGGGAAGCTGCTGGAAGACCGGCAGATTTCACTTGAACTGACGCCGTCGGCACGGGAGCTGATCCTTGCTTCCGGGTCGGATGTGGCATGCGGTGCGCGGCCGCTGAAGCGGGCTCTGCAACGGATGGTGCAGGATCCGCTGGCAATCAAGATTCTGAATGGCGAGATTCTGCATGGGGCGCACGTGCGGATCGACGTGGATCGGAAGTCGAACCAGCTGCACTTCGAGCCGATGGGTCGCGAAGCGATGGCTTAGAGGCAGGGAACAGGGGTCACGGAACAGTGGACAGTGGACAGTGATCGGGCTCTGCGAAGGCAGAGCCCGATTTGTTTGCGGTGCTATCGAGAGATTTCGAGATTCGGCGGTTTGCTATCTGCCCAGTGCGGATTCCACGGCGGACTGGACTTCTTTCGAGTCGGGAGTGACGGCGGGCTCGAAGCGGGCTACGGGGTTGCCATTGCGGTCGAAGAGGAACTTGGTGAAGTTCCACTTGATGTCGCCGGCGAACTTGGGATCGGTGGAGCTATCGGTGAGGAAGTGGTAGAGCGGCGTCTTGTCTTCACCGAGGACGGAGACCTTGGCCATCATGGGGAAGGTGACGTTGTATTTGCGGGAGCAGAAGGTTTTGATTTCCTCGTTGGTGCCGGGCTCCTGCTGGGCAAAGTTGTTGGCCGGAACACCGACGATGACCAGGCCGCGATCTTTGTATTTTTCGTAGAGTGCCTCGAGGCCGGCATATTGCGGGGTGAATCCGCATTTGCTGGCCACGTTCACGAGCAGAACGACTTTGCCTTTGTAGCTTTTGAGGCTGACGGGCTTGCCGTCGATGGAGCTAATGGTGAAGTCGTAGATGCTGCCTGCGGTTGCTGCGAGCATGGAAGTTGTCGTGAGAAAAAGCACGAGAGCCAGAATTGGTTTGCGCACGAAGATCCTCCTGGTGGCCTGGGCTGACGTCGATGATACCGGTCGAGACCATCCGGTTTGTCAACAGAATGTCAAGGCGGCCCGGACCGTTTCCACGTTGTGATTACACCTGTGGCGGGGTTGAGTCGTCCGGGACCTGGCCCGACTTCTCTATGCGCGTTTGAAGATGGGCGGCGAGGTGAAGGCCGTAGAGAAGCACGCCTGCGCGCCGCGTGTCTGTCAAGGGCGAGTTCAGCGTGGCGATGGTCTTGTGTACGGCAGCCTGGATGTCACGCAGGTCCGGGGCCGCGCACTGAGGGAGCTTTCTGTATCCGCGCGAGTCCGCTTTGCGGAAGTGCAGCTTGGCGTGGAAGAAGCAAAAGGACTTGCCGCGGAGTGCGGCGGCGCGGCACTTTCGGCCATGCTCCTTTGGAGGGGTATACCCCTACCATCTTTGGGAGGAAAGATTCTTGTTTCAGCAGGTTGGCGCCGGGCTGGCCGCCAGGTTTCTGACTGGAAGGAATTTAGGTGTAGAAATTTGCAGCGAAAGGGCTTAGAGCACTGTGGACGGTGAATCAGTGAACAGTGAACAAGTGAAAAGTGGACAGTGAACAGTGAACAGTGAATCAGTGAATCAGTGAATCAGTGAGAAGTGGACAGTCGACAGTGGTTCGACGGCCCACCCAGGCGGACGGCGGATGGACCCTTTCCCGACTCTGATCTCCATTGTGCGCCGAAGGATGGAAATTACCTGCAAAGTTGCGGCAGGAAAATCCTGTTTGGAATGAAGGGTTTGGCGAAGGGGTTCCAAAAGGGTGCTTGACGCGCGATAAGGTGCACCCCTGCGGTGAGACAGAGAATCTCTTCGAAAACGCTGGCTGTTATTTGGGGCTGAAGCTGCGCGGTTCTTGATGACTAATATTCAGAGGCCTGAAGGCCCCTGCTCCCTCCGATGTTTCTTCCGCTGAGCTGACCGTGATTCCACGGCGCTGTTGGAGCGGAGACGGGTTTGGATCGAGAAGAAGGGTCCATCCGCATTTGGGCAGCATCTATCTAATGCGCATGAATATCGAGATTCCGTTCTGGGTTAGAAAACTGCAGCAACTTTGGAAACTGGTTCGCGAGAGCCACGCCGAGCCGCTTGCCGGGAAGCAGGCGAAGCCGCCGGAAGCGACGGCCGGCGAAACGGCGATCACGTTTATCGGGCACTCGTCGTTTCTGATTCAGACGGCGGGCAGAGCTGTGCTGATCGATCCGGTGTTTGCGACGCGGTTGATTGTGCTGCGGCGGCAGCGGCGGCCGGGGTTGCGGGTCGCGGATTTACCGGCGATTGATGCGGTGCTGTTGACGCATGCGCACATGGACCATCTGAATCGGCCGTCGCTGCGGGCGATTACGTGGGAGATGCGGCGGCGGGGGTTGAATGCTCCAGTGGCGATTGTGCCAAAGGGCGTGGAAGACCTGGTGGCGGATCTCGGTTTTGCACGGGTGGTTTCGCTGGAGTGGTGGCAGACGACTGAACTCAAAAGTGCGCAGCAAGCGGAGCCGAATAGTGCGCGGCTGGTTCCGATTGACCCTGGTGAACCTCTGAGAAGACAGACAGAGCAGGAGAGCCTGACTATCACGGCGACGCCGGCGCGGCACTGGGGCGCACGGATGTTCAAGGATACGCATCGCGGATTTTGGCGGGTACGTGATTGAGTCTGCGAGCGGGCCGACGATTTATCACTCGGGGGATACGGCGTATTTTGGCGGGTTCGCGGAGATCGGGCGGCGCTTGCGGCCGGAGATCGCGCTGCTGCCAATTGGCGCGTATTCTCCCGACAGCTATCGCGCGGTGCATACGAGCCCGGAGGAAGCGCTGCAGGGCTTTATGGATTTGCGGGCGGACGTGATGATTCCGATGCATTATGGGACGTTCCGGCTGGGGCGCGAGCCTATGGACGAGCCGCTGCCGCGGCTGCTGCGGGCGGCGGAGCGTGCAGGTGTGGACGAGAGTGTTGTGGCGTTGGGTGAGGGTGAGAGTTGGATGGGCTTCGATGCTGGTAGGCAGGAGCAGCGGACGTCGGTGGCGGGTAGTCAGGATTTCCGGGGCTAAAGTCCACGTTTTTTCCACGCTATGTATTCAGCGCCTGAAGGCCCTTCTCCCTCCGATTCAAAAGAGAGTTGGCTTTTGTAGGGGACTGCGCAAGAATCATCAAATGGGTGAATTGACTTCACGTATTTTGCTGCAGATCGAGAATGCAAAGGAATTCGACGACATCAAGGACTGGATCTGGATGGCAGGAGACCTGATTCAACATGCTGCGTCGCCGGAATTCTACAGCGGCTTTAAGGAAATTGATCGCGAGGATGTGAGCGAGGACGAACGGAAAGCCCTGCAAGAGGCGGCGCTCAAGGCTCTTACGCGCAATTCGGATCCCGGGTGGGTTGGGTCTTTTCTTTCGGTGCTCAGGGACGCTCATGATCGAGAACTAATGCCGCTTTGGGTCGACTACCTTGCGAGGTATTTGAGCTTACTGAAGAATTCGAACGCGATCGTGTTCACGATCCTACTCGCCCTGAAGGATTTGGATGAACCCGTATTCGAGAATGCACGCAGCCTCTGCATTGTGGATGTTGAGCGCAACGTAACTGAAGCTTTTGAGTATCTGCGCCGGCACAACATTATCGTTCCAGGATAAGCCGCGCGTTATTGGCGGAGTTCGACGAGCGTTGCGCCCTGGCCGCCTTCGTTTTGGGGGGCTTCGGCGATGGTGGCTACGTGGGGGTGCGACTTGAGGAAGTCGCGGACGCCGCGGCGGAGGATGCCGGCGCCGTGACCGTGGATGATGCGGACGCGGGGGAGGCCGGCGAGAAAGGCGCGGTCGAGATATTTCTCCAACTCTTCGGTGGCTTCGTCGACGGTGCGGCCGATGAGGTTGATCTCCATGCGCATGTCGTCGGTGTTGGCGCTGGTGACGGTGACGTGGACACCTTTTTGTTTGCGGGCGGCGGCGAGAGGATCGGCTTTCTTCTCCTGGCCGGAATCCGCTGCAGAGGGTAGAGGTGCGGAGCACTCGTCGCGTTTGACGCGCATTTTGATGGGGCCGAGGGCTACTTCGAAGAGATCCTTTTCGATTTCGCGCTGGACGATGGCGATTTTGTTCATGGACTTGATACGGACCTGATCGCCAGGGGCTATGTGGCGGAGCAGATGCGGCTGCGCGTTGACGTCGCCGGTGTCGGCGCCGGTGCGGTGAGCGACTACGGTCTGCTTGAAGCTCTCCTGAAACTCGCGACGGAGGCGGGTAATGCGGCGTTCGGCTTCTTTGGAGAGCTTTTGCTGCGCGGCGCGGTCTTCAATGGCGCGGACGTTTTCGCGCATCTGGAATTCAAATTCTTTCATCAGGGAGGCGAGCTTGGTTTCGAGTTCGCGGGTGCGATTGCGAATTTCTACGTCGCCTTCGCGGGCGAGTTTGGCGCGTTCCTGATTGAGAGCGTATTGCTGCTCGCGAGCATTTTTCTTCTCGACTCCAAGTGCAGACAGGTCGTCGTGGAGTTTATCGAGGAAACGGGCGATGTCGACTTGTTGCGAGCCAAGGCGGGCACGGGCGGCGGCAACGATGGTGCGATTGAGGCCGAGGCGCTCGGCGGTTTGAATTCCGGCGGAGGCGCCGGGAACGCCTAGACGGAGCAGGTAGTTGGGTATGAGCGTGGCTTCATCGACGCCGGCGGCGGCGTTGAGCACGCCCGGCGTGTTGGCGGCGTAGACCTTGAGCGAGGTGTGGTGGGTGGAGATGAGGGTCCACGCGCGACATTCGAGAAAATGCGCTGCGACGGCCACGGCGAGGGCGGAGCCTTCTTCAGGGTCGGTGGCGGAGCCGAGTTCGTCGAGAAGGACGAGAGAGCTTGAATCGGCGAGGCGTGAGAGGCGATTGAGATTGACGATGTGTGCGGAGAAAGTGGAGAGCTCAGCCTCGATGGATTGGGCGTCGCCGATGTCGGCGAGGAATGCGGTGAAGATGGGGAAGGTGGCTGAAGATGCGGGTATCGGCAGTCCGGCCTGAGCCATCATGGCGAGCAGAGCGGTGGTTTTGAGGGTGACGGTTTTGCCGCCGGTGTTGGGGCCACTGATGATGAGCTGGCGGGAGTCGGTGGTGAGCTCGAGCGTGAGCGGGACCACCTTGCCACCGGTGGCGCGGAGGTGGCGCTCAAGGAGCGGGTGGCGGGCGGCGTTGAGGTTGAGCCGGTCCGGCGTGATGGTGGGGGCAACGCAGTCGTAGTCGCGGGCAAAGCGGGCGCGGGCCAGGAGCGTGTCGACGAGAGCGAGGACTTTGGCGCCTTCTACGAGAGATGTGGCGTATCCGCCGACCTGGCGAGTGAGGGCGACGAAGATGCGGTGGATTTCGGCCTGCTCTTCTTCGAGGAGGCGGACGAGCTCGTTGTTCTGCTCGATGGTTTCGAGGGGTTCGACGTAGACGGTCTGGCCGGAGGAACTGGCGCCGTGCACGACGCCGGAGACGCGGCGCTTGAGTTCGCTGCGGACGGGGATGACGAAGCGGTCACCGCGGATGGTGATGAGGTCTTCCTGCGTGGAGCCTTCGCCGGAGAGCTTGCGCAGTGCGGCGCGGAGAGATTCTTCGATGGCGCGTTGTTGGCGTTCCTGCTCGCGGCGGATGCGGTTGAGCTCGGGCGAGGCGTCGTCGGCGAGGGTGCCGTCGGGCTGGATTTTGCGCTCGATGGACTCGGCTAGCGGCTTCAGTGAAGATCCAGCGAGTGCGGCGGAGAGGTCGGAGAGGCGCGGAAGTTTGCCGGCGAGTCGCGCGGGGGGTTCGCGGAGGAGTGCTTGCCAGGCGGCGACGTCGTTGGCGAGGCGGGCGATGGATTGAAATTCTGCGGCTTCGAGGGCGGCGCCGGGGATTTGGGCTTTAGCGGCGAGCTGGGTGGGGTCGAAGAGGCCGCCGAGGGGGATGGAGACTTGTTCGGCGAGGAGGAGGCGGAGTTCGGCGGTGAGTTGATGCTGGAGAGTGATCCAGGGCTCGTCGGTGGAGGGGCGGAGGGCGAGGATGGCTTGGCGGCCGACGGGGGAGGCGGCGTAGCCGGAAAGAAATGCAAGCAGGGGTTCCCACTCGAGGGACGCCGTGTCGGCATTTTCTACGGGGGACGGGATGGGGTCGAGCAGGGGCATGGGCTGTGTTTAGTTTAGTGGGAGGGGCGGCGAGACCTGTGGTCTCCCACGTCTCAAAATCGAGACATGGGGCACCCGCATCCATCCCCTGTCTCAAACGCGAGACCAGGGGGCACCCGGCACCCCGCGAGAACCGTGGTTTCCCACATCTCAAAATCGAGACATGGGGCACCCGCATCCATCCCCTGTCTCAAACGCGAGACAGGGGGCACCCGGATTGGCGCCGATTTCCAAGCCCAGAGATCGCCTAGCTGTCGGTGGAGGACTTGGGGGTGGAGGCGGGAGCGGATGGCGCGGCCGGCGTGGTGGATGCGGCGGCAGGCTTGTCGCTGGATTTGGACGATTCTGACTTGGAGGCTTCTTTGGATTCGGAGGGTTTGGATTCGCTGGATGATTCGGAGGATGAGTCGGAGCTTTTGGGGGCGTAGTCGTTGATGTACCAGCCGGCGCCTTTGAAATTGAGACGCGGCGCGGTGAGGGGACGAATCAGCGTGGCTTGGCCGCACTTAGGGCAGATGGTCTCCGGCTCGGAGGAGAAGTTCTGAATTTTTTCGAATTTGTTGCCGCAACTGGTGCAGCGATAGGCGTAGAGGGGCAAGGCGGTTCGACTCTCCGAAGCGATCAGACTCTGCATCTATTGTAGCGGTGAGGCGGAGATTGATGGAAATCTCCGCCGTGGCCGTTTTGATCGCTTCGCTTTTATTTGTGAACGGTGATGGGGACGGAGGCGGAATGGTTTTCCCATGAGAGCGTGAGTTTGCCTTTGTCGCCGCCGTCGTCTTCGAGGGTGTAGAGGAGGTTTTCGACCATGGAGGCGGGCTTGCTCATGTGCATTTTGACTTTGCCGAGGTCCTGGGATGCGTCGTAGGCGAGTCCCCACTCGCCGGTTTTCTTGTTGACGATGAGTGTCCACTGATCGGGGTTGGAGATGTCGACGAAGAGGGTGTAGTCGCCTTTGGGGACATTAAGGTCGCCAATGCTGAGGTCGGCATCGGTGTGGAGGGTGGTGGCAGCGTTGGCTCCGCCGCGCCAGATGGGATACTGCGAGCCGTGCGCGGTCTTAATGATGCCATCGGGGGTGAAGATTTTGCCTTCGCGGCCTTTAACGCCGGGCGAGGAGTAGGCGATGGTGATCTGGTGTCCGCCGATGGTGGCTTCGGCCTTGGCGGGGGGGCTGGCGGGGGGCTTCCTGGGCGTGCCTTGCTGGGCGAGGATGGTGGTGGCCGCGAAAAGAAGTCCGGCACATACGATAAGAGGCTTCATGGGTGATTCTCCTCCTGCCTGCGGCGCGAGAAAGAGCACGCCGCAGCAACGGGATCGATTGTCGCACCGGAGGGTGGGGGTGGGGAAGGCGGATCGAGGCGCCTGCTATGATGCGGCGGAAAGGCCATTGCATGGAGCGGACCAATTTTAGAGAATCGGCCGGCGGAAAATTTCGCGCGGCGGTGGCGGAAGAAAAGCCACTGCAAGTAGCCGGAGCGATCAACGCTTACACGGCGCGGATGGCGGAGGCTACGGGATTTCGCGCGCTCTATCTTTCGGGCGGCGGAGTGGCGGCGAATTCGCTGGGGATGCCGGACCTGGGAATCAGCACGATGGAAGATGTGCTGACGGACGTGCGGCGGATTACCGAGGTGACGACGCTGCCGCTGCTGGTGGATATCGACACGGGATGGGGCGGTGCCTTCAACATCGCGCGGACGATCCGGGCGATGATCAAAGCAGGTGCGGGCGCGGTTCATATGGAAGACCAGGTGGGCGCGAAGCGATGCGGACATCGGCCTGGGAAAGAGCTTGTCGCTGCTGAGGAGATGGTGGACCGGATCAAGGCGGCGGTGGATGCGCGCACGGATGAAGGTTTTGTGATCATGGCGCGGACGGATGCGCTGGCGGGCGAGGGATTGGCGGCGGCGATCGAGCGGGCGCAGGCGTATGTGGCGGCCGGTGCGGACATGATTTTCGCTGAGGCCGTGACGGAGTTGGGGCAGTACACGGAGTTTCGCAAGGCTGTGGGCGTGCCGATTCTGGCGAATATTACCGAGTTTGGGCAGACGCCGCTGTGGACGCGCGAGGAGCTTGCAGGCGCGGGCGTGGATATTATTCTCTACTGCTGCGCGGCGTATCGGGCCATGAATGCGGCGGCGCTGAAGGTGTATGAGGCGATCCGGTCCGAGGGCACGCAGAAGCATGTGATCCCGATGATGCAGACGCGGGCGGATCTTTATCAATATCTCGACTATCACGCCTATGAGCAGAAGCTGGACGAGTTGTTTGCGAAGGGGAAACCATAGCTGCGCTCTTGCAGTTTTTCACGGGTCATCCGATACGGTGAAGCCGGTGAGGCTCTCCGCAAGGGCTAAAGCCCGACAATCAAATCAATTTGGTTGCCTTTGCGGCCTGGCTGAAGCCATGCCCTTGTTACAAAACTTGCACGCAATCAGCCCCTTGCGCAGCCTGTGAAGCACATAACTTTCGAGCCCGATCTGCAATCGAGAATGGATCACTTGAAGACACAAGACTGGACAGCACCGCGACAAGCAAATTAGCTTGATGCTCTGCGGGGGTTGGAATGAGCAATGAAGGAAACGCCGCGCCCGCGGCATTCAAACCGAAAAAATCGGTCGCTCTGTCGGGGACGCCGGCGGGGTCGACTGCGCTGTGCACGGTGGGGCACACCGGCAACGATCTGCATTATCGCGGATACGATATCAAGGACCTTGCGGCGCACTGCCAGTTTGAAGAGGTCGCTTACCTGCTGGTCCACGGCAAGCTGCCGAATGTGGCTGAGCTTGCGGCGTACAAAGCCAGCTTACGGCCGCTGCGGAGTTTGCCTGCGGCGGTGAAGCAGGCGCTGGAGTTGCTGCCGCCATCGACTCATCCGATGGATGTGCTGCGGACGGGTGTTTCCGTGCTTGGCTGCGTGTTGCCGGAGGGCGAGAGTCACAAGGAGAGCGGCGCGCGCAAGATTGCGGACACGCTCCTGGCCTGCATGGGATCGATGCTTCTGTATTGGCACCACTATGCGCGCAATGGGCGTCGCATTGAGGTTGAGCGATTCGAGGATTCCATTGCTGCGCACTTTCTGCACTTGCTGCACGGCACGGCGCCGAGCGAAGAGTGGACCCGGGCGATGCAGACATCGCTTATTTTGTATGCGGAGCATGAATTCAATGCGTCGACATTTACGGCGCGGGTGATTGCGGGAACGGGATCGGATATTTACTCGTGCATTGCGGGTGCGATTGGAGCGTTGAAAGGGCCGAAGCATGGCGGCGCGAACGAGGTAGCGCTGGAGATTCAGAAGCGCTATCAAAGGCCGGACGAGGCAGAGGCGGACATGCGGTGGCGCGTGGGCGAACGCGAGGTGATTATCGGCTTCGGACACCCGGTGTACACCATCAGCGATCCGCGCAGCGACATTATCAAAGGGGTGGCGCGCGAACTTGCAAAGGCCGGTGGGGATTCGCGCCTGTTCAACGTGGCGGAGCGGATTGAAACCACCATGCACGATGTAAAGCGCATGTTCCCGAATCTCGACTGGTACAGCGCGGTTGCGTATGACCTGATGGGCGTTCCTGTGGATCTGTTTACGCCGCTATTTGTGATAGCTCGAACGGCCGGATGGTGTGCGCACGTGATCGAGCAGAGGCAGGATGGGAAGATTATTCGGCCGTCAGCGGTATATACGGGGCCGGAGAATTTGAAATTTGTGCCGATTGAGAAGCGGGTGTAGTGGGTTCCGTGCTTTCCCATCCTCAACGCAAAACGCGCGTTTAGGATGGGGGACCCAGATTCGTGCGGAAGGCTTGGTTTCCCACGTCTCAGAGTCGAGACATGGGGCACCCAGATTCGTGCGGAAGGCTTGGTTTCCCACGTCTCAGAAGCGAGACATGGGGGACCCGGATTCGTGCGGAAGGCTATGGTTTCCCACGTCTCAGAGTCGAGACATGGGGCACCCGGATTCGTGCGGAAGGCTTGGTTTCCCACGTCTCAGAAGCGAGACATGGGGGACCCGGATTCGTGCGGAAGGCTATGGTTTCCCACGTCTCAGAGTCGAGACATGGGGCACCCGGATTTGAATAGGAGATGCAGTGTCATTGCATATCAGTAATGAGCGGCCGGAGTTCGATCAGGTCATCGCGGACATTGCGGATTACGCGCTGGCGTATGAGATCAAAAGCGACCTGGCGTATGAGACGGCGCACTACTGCCTGATGGATACGCTGGGGTGCGGGTTGGAGGCGCTGGAGTATCCGGCATGCACCAAGTTACTGGGGCCCATTGTGCCGGGAACGATTGTGCCGCATGGGGCGCGCGTGCCGGGGACAAGTATCCAACTCGATCCGGTGCAGGCGGCGTTCAACATTGGCGCGATGATTCGCTGGCTGGACTTCAACGACACGTGGCTGGCGGCGGAGTGGGGACATCCCTCGGATAATCTCGGGGGCATTCTGGCGGTGGCGGACTGGATTTCGCGGACGGCTGCGTTTGAGGGAGCTGCGCCGTTGACGATGCGACAGGTGTTGGAGGGAATGATCAAGGCGCATGAGATTCAGGGATGTATTGCGCTGGAGAATTCGTTCAACAAGGTCGGGCTGGATCATGTTGTTCTGGTGAAGGTGGCTTCTACCGCGGTGGTGTGCGGGTTGCTGGGGCTGAATCGTGAACAGACTCTCAATGCAATTTCGCTGGCGTGGGTGGATGGACAGAGCTTGCGCACGTATCGGCACGCGCCGAACACAGGTTCAAGAAAGAGCTGGGCGGCGGGCGATGCGACAAGCAGGGCAGTGCGGCTGGCGCTGATGGCGCAGGCCGGGGAGATCGGGTATCCCTCGGCGTTGACGGCGAAGACGTGGGGATTTTACGACGTTCTATTCAGGGGGCGGGAGTTCAACTTTCAGCGGCCGTATGGCAGCTACGTGATGGAGAACGTACTGTTCAAGATCAGCTTTCCCGCGGAGTTTCACGCGCAGACGGCGGTGGAAGCGGCCATGACTCTGCGCGGCAAGCTGGATGTGCGGGGCAAGACAGCCGAGGAAATTCGCAAGATTACGATTCACACGCACGAGGCATGCCTGCGGATCATCGACAAGAAGGGGCCGCTTTCGAATCCGGCGGATCGCGACCATTGTGTGCAGTACATGATTGCGATTCCGTTGATCTTTGGGCGGCTGACGGCAGCGGATTACGAGGATCACGTTGCGGGTGATCCGCGTATTGATGCTTTGCGGGCGAAGGTGGAGTGCGTGGAGGAGCCGCAATTTACCAAGGATTACCACGATCCGGAGAAGCGGTCGATTGTGAATGGGCTGCGCGTGGAACTGAATGACGGGACGGTGATTGAGGAGACGGTCGAGTATCCGATCGGGCACAAGCGGCGGCGTAAGGAGGGGATGCCGCTGCTGGTAGAGAAGTTCAAGCGCAACCTTGCGCGGCAGTTTGGCGAGGAACAGCAGCAGCGAATTCTGGATGCTTCGCTTGATCGCGAGCGGCTGGAGCGGATGCCGGTGAGCGAGTATGTGGATTTGTACGTCGTGTGAATTCCGCTTGGTTTCAATCTGGAGGCGGTTGCGGCATGGTGGTGGTGCGTGATTGACTTGGGTCCGAGGTTGACCACCCCAATGGCATACATCCTTGCACTGGACCAGGGCACGACGAGTTCGCGGGCCATTCTGTTTGATGAAGCAGGCGCAATTGCTGCGGTGGCGCAGCACGAGTTTGAGCAGTTCTACCCGCAGGCGGGATGGGTGGAACATGATCCCATGGAAATTTTGACCAGCCAACTCTCTTGTGCGGTGGAGGCACTGGGCAAGGCGGGGGCGCGCCCGCGCGACGTGGCGGCAATTGGGATTACGAACCAGCGCGAGACGGTGATTGTGTGGGAGCGCGAGACGGGCAGGCCGATTCATCCGGCGATTGTGTGGCAGGACCGGCGGACTGCTGCGCTGTGCGAATCTTTGGAAAAGAGTGGAGTCTGGGAGACGGTTTCCGCGAAGACGGGGCTGGTGCTTGATCCATATTTTTCAGGGACGAAGGTGCGCTGGATATTGGACAACGTGCCGGGAGCGAGGGGAAGAGCGGAACGCGGAGAGCTTGCGTTTGGCACCGTGGACAGTTGGCTGATCTGGCACCTGACGAGCGGCATGCGTCATGTGACGGACGTGACGAACGCGTCGCGTACGTTGCTTTACAACATTGTCAACGGCGAGTGGGATGCGGAGTTGCTGCGGATTTTCGGCGTGCCGGCGAGCATGCTGCCGGAGGTGGTGTGGTCGAGCGAGCGGATTGGCGACGTGACTACTTCGCTCGGATTGGGCGGTGTGGCGATTGCTGGAATTGCAGGCGATCAGCAGGCGGCTTTGTTTGGGCAGCTTTGCTGGAATGCGGGTGAGGCGAAGAACACTTACGGGACTGGATGTTTTCTGCTTCAGAATGTGGGCACGGAATTTGTGCGGTCCAAACACAGGCTGATTACTACGCTGGCGGCGAGCGCGCAACGGCGGCGGGAATATGCGCTGGAGGGCAGCATTTTTATTGGCGGCGCGGTGGTGCAGTGGCTGCGCGACAATCTGCGGCTGATTGGATCTTCGGCAGAGGTGGAGGCGCTGGCGGCGAGCGTGCCGGACGCGGGTGGGGTGGTGTTTGTGCCGGCGTTTGTGGGGCTGGGGGCGCCGCATTGGGATCCGCATGCGGGTGGATTGCTGATTGGGTTGCGTCGCGATACCAAGCCGGGGCATATTGCGCGGGCGGCGCTGGAGAGCATCGCGTTTCAAGTGGCGGATGTGCTGGAAGCGGTGCACAGCGAGACGGGAACTCCGCTGGGCGCGTTGCGGGTGGATGGCGGCGCGGCGGTGAATGACCTGATGATGCAGTTCCAGGCGGATGTTCTCGGAGTGCCGGTGGTGCGGCCTCGCGTGACGGAGACGACGGCGCTGGGTGCGGCGTATCTGGCGGGGCTGGCGACGGGGTTCTGGGCAAGCCCTGAAGTGCTGCGTGCGAAGCGGGAGGGCGATGTGCGCTTTGATCCGCGCATGGATGCGAGCGAGCGCGCGGAACGGCGCGGACGGTGGCAGCGCGCGGTGGAACGTTCGAAAAACTGGAGCAACTGATGCGCAGAGAAGAGATGCTGCGCAGAATCCGCGAGCGGGCTGAGGCCGGTGAGCCGTGGGATATTGCGGTGATCGGCGGCGGCGCTACGGGCGTGGGCGTGGCCGTGGATGCGGCGGCGCGGGGATTCGACGTGGCGCTGGTGGAGGCGCACGATTTCGGCAAGGGGACGAGCAGCAGGAGCACGAAGCTGGTGCACGGGGGCGTGCGGTATCTCGAACAGGGAAATATTCCGCTGGTGATGTCGGCGCTGAAGGAGCGCGGGCTGCTGCGGCAGAATGCGCCGCACCTGGTGCATGACCTGGCGTTTGTGGTGCCGAATTATTCGTGGTGGGAAGCGCCGTTTTATGGGATCGGGTTGAAGCTCTACGACCTGCTTGCGGGGAAATATGGTTTTGGCGCGTCGAAATTGCTTTCGAAAGAAGAGACGCTGGAGCGGCTGCCGGCGCTGGAGCCGGAGGAGTTGCGCGGCGGGGTTGTTTACTACGATGGGCAGTTTGATGATGCGCGGCTGCTGATCCACCTGGCAATGACGGCCGCGGATCATGGCGCGACGCTGGTGAATTATTGTCCTGCAACCGGATTGTTGCGCGATGACGACGGCTATATGAATGGCGTGACAGTGCGTGATGACGAGACGGGCGACGAGCTTCGCATTGCGGCGCGGATCGTGGTGAATGCGACTGGGGTGTTCACCGACGAAGTGAGGCGCATGGCTGATGCGCAGGCGGAGCCGCTGATGGTGACGAGCCAGGGAATTCACCTGGTATTCGATCGCAGCTTTTTGAAGGGCGATACGGCGCTGATGGTGCCGCGGACGAGCGATGGACGCGTACTTTTTGTGATTCCGTGGCATGGGCATGCGGTGGCGGGGACGACAGATACTCCGGTGGATGCACCGAGTTTGGAACCGAAAGCGCTGGATGAGGAAATTGAATTCATTCTTGAGACGGCTGGGCGCTATTTGAGCAGGCCGCCGACGCGGGCGGATGTGCTGGCTGTTTATGTGGGGTTGCGGCCGCTGGTGAAGAGCGATGGGGAGAGCAAGACGGCGGCACTGTCGCGGGATCATGTGATTCATGTGGATACGTCGGGGCTGCTGACGATTACGGGCGGGAAATGGACAACGTATCGACACATGGCCGAGGACTGCGTAGATCATGCGATTACGCTGGGACGGTTGCGCGATGAAGCTTGCACGACGAAGAATCTGCGCGTTCACGGGTATCTAGAGAATGAGGAAACTGAGGATGAGGATCCGCTGCTGGTTTATGGAGCGGATGCGGAGGCGATTCGCGCGCTGGCGGGGGAAAGGCCGGAGTTGGCACAAAGGCTGCATGCGGAGCTGCCTTATATTGCGGCGGAAGTGGTGTGGGCGGCGCGAATGGAGATGGCGCGGAGTGTGGAGGACGTACTGGCGCGGAGGACGCGGGCGCTGTTTTTGAATGCGCGCGCGGCTGTGGCGATGGCGGACCCTGTGGCCGCTCTGCTGGCCGCGGAAACTGGGCGCGATGGAAGGTGGGCGGCGGTGCAGGTTGCGGAATTCCGCGCGCTGACGAAACAATATATGGTGTGAAGGCGGGTTTCCCCGGCGGAGGTAAACGATGGCGGCGAAGTGCACGCACGAGAAGGACCATGTGAAGAACGTAAAGCCGAGCAGCAAGGGTTGCGAGGATTGCCTGAAAACGGGCGACACGTGGGTGCATCTGCGGATGTGCCTGGAGTGCGGGCACGTGGGGTGTTGTGATTCTTCGAAGAACCGGCATGCACGGGCGCATTTTCATGCGACGCAGCATCCGATTATTCGCTCGGCGGAGCGCGGGGAGGATTGGCGCTGGTGCTATATCGATGAGGCGTACCTGTAGAGAGAGACGGTGTTGAGTCCGCAGTAGAAATGGAGCGGCCGAAAAGCAGATTCTTCGCTCACCACCCCCGAACCTACCCCACAGAGCTATTGCTCTGCGGGGCCCCTGGTGCGTTCGGGGGCCCGTTCGCTCAGAATGACACTATAAAGAATGACTGCGTAAAAATGCCGAAAAACAAAAGCGGATTCTTCGACTCACCACCCCCGAACCTACCCCACAGAGCTATCGCTCTCTGGGGCCCCTGGTACGTTCGAGGGCCCGTTCGCTCAGAATGGCACTGCCAACTACATGAGAAGGGAGTTCAGGCCAGCTGGACCTCGATGGATTTGGCGTCGGCGTCGAGCTTCGTGATTTTGAAGCTGCGGATCTGGCCGGGGTGGAGTGGCTCGGGGGCTGCGGACGCGGCGGGTGCACTTCCCTTCCAGCGGGCTTGCAGCATAGTTGATAGCGAGGACAGGTCGGCTTTGGCGGAGGGTTTTGACTCGGCTGCGGCCGGCGCACTTTTGGTGGTGCGGCACGCGGCGCGGATGCCTTCGCCAAGCTCGATGGATGCGAGGGTTGGAGATTCATCGACTACGCGGCCGGAGACGATGTCGCCGGGTTTGTGCTCGGCGATGTACTCGTCGATGCTGGTGGGAACGAGTTGCTTCATGCTGAGCTTGATCTGGCGCTTTTCAGGCGCGATGCCGAGGACCTGTGCTTTGACGATCTGACCGGCACGGAGCACGTCCTGCGGATGGTTGATGCGCTTGTCGGCGCTGATTTCGCTGACATGGACGAGGCCTTCGATACCTTCGGCGATCTGGACGAAAGCGCCGAATGGCATGATCTTGGTGACGGGGCCTTCGATCTGGGAGCCAACCGGGAATTTGCTGGTGACGTCGGACCATGGGTCGGTGAGGGTCTGCTTGAGGCCGAGAGAGATGCGTCTTTCTTCAGGCTTGATACCGAGGATGACGGCGTCGACGGTGTCGCCCTGCTTGAGCACGTCGCTGGGATGATGGATCTTTTTGCCCCAGGACATTTCGGAGATGTGGATGAGGCCTTCCACGCCGGGTTCGATTTCAACGAAGGCTCCGAAGTCGGCGAGGCGGGTGACGGCTCCGGTGATGCGCTGGCCAACCTGATACTTGCTTTGCGCTGCCTCCCATGGCTCGGGCTGAAGCTGCTTCATGCCCAGTGAAATCTTTTTGGTTTCCGGATCGATTTTGAGGATGCGGACCTGGATCTGCTGGCCGACGGAGAGAACGTCTTCGGGCTTGTTGACGCGGCTCCACGAGATGTCGCTGACATGGAGGAGGCCGTCCATTCCGCCGAGATCGATGAATGCGCCGTAGGCCATGAGGCTGCGGACAGTGCCATCGAGCACGTCGCCGGGCTGCATGGCGCCAAAGCGAACTTCCTGCGATGCGCGGGCTTGTTCTTCGAGGACGACGCGGCGGTCGACGACCACATCTTCGTCGGTAACGTCGAGCTTGGTGATGCGGCAGGTGATTTCGGTACCGACCATTTTCTCGAGCTCCGCTGCATCGCGGGTGCCGCTGCGGCTGGCAGGCATGAACGCGCGTACGCCAATGTCAACGGTGAGACCGCCCTTGATGACGGCGGTGACGGTGCCGACGACAGCGGCCCTTTGCTCGAAGGCTTCCTGAAGCGCGGACCAGTCGCGGGGCTGGGAAACCTTGAAACGCGTGAGGTCGTAATAGCCCTCTTCATTGCGGCCCTTGACCGAGACGAGGACCTTGTCGCCCGGCTTTACGCCTTCGGCGTTGTTGGGAAAGGCGGAGAGCGGGAGTACGCCTTCGGTTTTGTAGCCGATGTCGACGAAGACCTGTTCGGCGGAGAGGGAGACGATGGTGCCCTCGATCTGCTTTACGCCGGATGCGGGCTTGTGGGTGTGGCTCTTCTCGAATTGAGAAAGAATGTCGGCAAAGTTTTCCTGCGGCTCGGCGGGCTCTTCGGCTGGCGGTTTCGCAGGAGCTGCGGCCTCTTCGATGTCAGTCGGGGCGTTTGATTCCGACGGAGCGGTTTGCTCGGTGGTGGTTTCGGGAGATTCGGGGGTGGGTTGGGACTCGGAAATGCTTTCGTCGCTCATGATGTTTACTCTTCTATTGTCCCATGCGAAAGCGGGTGTTTGCTGTGAGCGGGGATGTTGTTTGGAGGCACGTGATTGTGCGTGATAACTACGCCGGTTTCGTTCGGAGATTCGGAACGAACTGCATTTTGAAAACAAGAACGGCAAGTTAGCGCCGCTTCGCGGCGTAGCGAGTTAGCAAGATAGCCCGCTCGTGATTATTGCGGGAATTCGGCGACTTTGGGCGTGACCCGGCCGGGTGCTACGTGGGTGGGGCCACCTTGGTTGTCGATGACGTTGGAGATTTCGCCGAGGTTGTCGAGGGCGACGGTAATCATGTGGTGAAAGCGGACGCCGGGTGTGACGGGAACTTCGATGGCGCGCGAGAGCGTGACGTTGGGATGGCGGAAGACCGAGTAAATGCCGAGCCCCCAGGCTTCGTGGGTGGTCACATTGTCGGCAACCTTGTAGGATGCCCAGCCGTTGACGCCGGGCGCCGAGGTCCAGCTTGCCTGGTCGGGCGGGTCGTAGGGAATCTCGGATTGATAGAAGTAAGTGCGGCCGTGGTTGCCATTCCACAGCACCTGGAATTGCTGGTGATGCTCGACGAAGAGTCCGTAGGCGGTGACGTTGTTGCCGTTGACGACGAGGCCGTTGTCGCTGAGGTTGCTGGCCCAGCCGACTCCGGCGCCGTGATCGGCTCGCCAGATCCATGTGTGATCGATGATGGTGTCGTTGGCATTGATGAGGAGGTTAACTTTCGCGCGGCCCACGCCAGCGCCGCCGACGCGGAAGAAGACGTCGTGAAGGAAGATGGGATTCTTTGCATGCGTCGCGTGGCTGCCTTCGGGTCCGATTTCGACGAGGACGGGAGAGATTTTTTCGCCGGCGTCGATGAGGAGTCCGGCGAGGTCGATGCCGTCAACGTCGGCGGTGGTGATGGCGGCGGTGCCGTTGGTGGGGCGAAGCGTAGCGAAGCCGAGACCAAGGACGATGGTGTTGGGGTGCGTGATCTGGATCGGCTCGGTCACTTCATAGATTCCGGGTGTGAGGAGCAGATTTTTGCCGTTTGCGAGTTGGGCGTTGATGGTGGCGGCGGTGTCCTTGTCGGGGCGCGCGATGTAGAACTGGCTGAGCGGAATGGAACGGCCGGGAGTGGAGCCTCCGTGCCAGGTGATGCCCTGGCTGTTGGTCTGGAGTGCGGGCAGGCGAACCGACCAGTTCCCTTTCGCGTCGACTTCGAGGAAGGGCTTTTCGCGGACGATGGGAGTTTTGTCGACCTTGGTGTATGGGGGCTGCGGCCACTCGCCTTGGGGCGGATGCGGAATGCCGACGAAGACCATGTTCCAGTTGGCGCCGGTCCAACTGCCCCACTCGCTGTTGCGGGAAATCCACTGCTGCTGTGGGCCTGCGCCGACGTTGCCGTCGATGAGGGAGTCGGACATCCATCCGCCGCTGGCCCATCCAGCCTTTCTGATGGAGGACGATGTTGCCGTAGACATGCATGCGGCGGAAGGGCGCGGCCTGGGAGACGGCCCACTGCATGGTGCCGCCTGCCGGCGTGACGGAGAAGCCTTCGACGGCGCGCCAGAAGGTGCAGGTGGCGTTGTTGCGCGGGAGGCTGGCGTCGGAGTGGACGTTGCCGTGTGATGTGGACGGCGTCAGGCGTGCGCGCCGAGGCCGATGACCTCGGTATAGAAGCCGATGGGGATGTCGACGTGGTATTCGCCGGGCAGGAAGAGCAGGGCGTAGCGGGCGGAGCCGAATTCGCTGTGCTGCTGGATCGCGTAGACCTTGTCGATCTGGGCTTGGATGGTAGCGGCGGGCATGGAGGGATCGAAGAGTGAGAACGTTGTCGCCGAATTCGGGCTGCGAGGCGTGTTTGTCTGGCTGGGGCGATTGTGCGGTTGCAACGGCGAGCAGGAGCAAGGCGGCAAGAGACGCTGAGGGTCGAATCAGCGATACAAAGCGTTGAGTTGAAGTGGGCTCTTCATTGTTTTTGGATCGCGCATTGTGCAGTGTTCCTTCTGACTTAAGCATCCTATGCCATCCGTGCGCTTAAGGCCTATGTGGGTGGACATGGCGGCGTCCGGCAGGCGAGAATTGCGGTCGCACGGGAAAGGCATCTTCACTATGGGATCAATTTCACGCAGGGACTTTGTGCGTCTGGGCGCGGGCGCGATGGCAGCGGGTGCGGCGGCTAAATCGATTGCGCTGGAGCCAGCGATTCTGGCGGCGCAGGCTGCAGCAGACGGAACGAACGATTCGCTTTGCTTCGATCGGCACCGGGATTCGCGGTTGCGATTTGCTGCGTTCAGCGCGCAAGGTCGCCAGCGGAACGTGCGTAGGGACCGCGGATTTATATGACATGCATCGCAAGGCCGGCGTTGAGGCGTGGGGCGCGGACATACCGGCGACGAAAGATTATCGCGAGCTGCTCGATCGCAAGGATGTGGATGCGGTGATTGTTGCTGTCGCCGATTTCCAGCATCGGCGCGTGGTGCTGGATTGCGTTGCGGCGGGCAAGGACGTGTACTGCGAGAAGCCGATGTCGCACAACGTGGAAGACGGGCTGGCGATGGTGAAGGCGGTGCAGGAAGGCAAGCGGATTTTTCAGGCGGGGAGCCAGCGCGTAAGCAATACGGTTTTCAAGAAGGCTGCCGAGATTTACAAGTCGGGCCGACTGGGCGAGGTCGCGTCGATTGAAGCGCATACGGATCGCAATTCACCATCGGGGGCCTGGGTTTATCCGATCGCACCGGATGCGAGCCCAGAGACGATTGACTGGAAGACGTGGCTGCGCGATGCACCTGATCGGCCGTTCGATGCGGCGCGGTTTTTCCGGTGGCGCTGCTTTGCGGACTACGGCGAAGGAGTCGCGGGCGACTTGTTTGTGCACCTGCTGTCGGGAATGCAGTGCGTGACGGGGATCAACGCGGCTCCGGAGCGCGCCTATTCCACGGGAAGCCTGACCCATTTCAAGGACGGGCGCGATTTCCCCGACCTGCTGGTGACGCTCTACGACTATCCGGGCGTGAGGGTGAATATGCACTGCAATCAAAACAACGCGGCGGGCGACATTACCATCTTTTACGGTAAGGAGGCCACGTTGACCATCAATGGAAATACGCTTACCGTGGCACCGCAGGATACGCGGCCGCAGCCGGAAGGCTACTCGCTGAATGGGTGGACGGCAGAAGCGAAGCGGAAATACCTGGAAGAATGGCATGCGGCGCATCCGCAGCCGGCTGCGGCTTTGCCGCTGACGGAGACATTTTCTGCGCCGCAGGGATACGATGACACTGCAGATCATATTGCCAATTTCTTCAAAGCGGTAGAGACGCGCGAGCATGTTGTGGAGGACGAGGTGTTCGGCAACCATGCGGCGATTGCGTGCCACATGGCCAATCACTCCTACTTCCACAAAAACATTGCGATCTGGGACGATGCCTCACAAACGATCAAGGGATAACAAAGGCGTTGCGGAGAACACGTAAATGAATGGTTATTCTCGCCGCAGTTTTTTGAAGGCATCGAGCGCAGTGGCGGCTGCGGCATGTGTTGGAGGAGATTATTTGATGGCGGAGCGGCTGCAGCTGCCGATCGGGTTGCAACTGTATTCTGTGCGCAACCTGTTGCCAAAGAACTTTGAGGGCACACTGCAGCAGCTGGGGGCCGCGGGGTACAAGGAAGTGGAAGCGGCTGGCTACTATCGACAAAACGGCGGCTGATTTTGGAAATGCGTTGCAAAAGGCGGGATTGAAATGCATCAGCACGCACCACCAGCTTGCACAGTTGAAGACGCAATTCGACCAGCTGATTGAATACGGGCAGGCGCTCGGGCTCAAATACATGATCTGCTCGTGGGCAGGTGTGCACCGCGACCCGACGCGCACCGGCGATCTGAATCTTGATGACTGGCGGTATGTAGCTGACCAGTTCAACGAGATTGGGCGCAAGGTTCAGGCGGCGGGGATGACCTTCGGGTATCACAACCACACCATTGAATTCGGGAAAGAAAATGGGATTGTGTACTTTGACGAGCTTTTGAAACGCACTGACCCGAAGTACGTTGTTTTCGAGATGGATTGCGGATGGGTCGTGGCGGGGGGGCGTAATCCGGTGGAATACCTGAGCAAGTTTCCGGAGCGGTTTCCACTGCTGCATGTGAAAGACATGATTAAAGGCGCGGATGGAAAGTGGCGCAACGTGGTGATGGGCAAAGGCACGATCGATTACAAGCCGATTTTCCGTGCGGCGACGGGACTGAAGCATTACTTTATCGAGCAGGAAGAATTCGAGGGCGATCCGATGACGGAGTTGCGCGAGGATGCCGATTACATGAAGAAGCTGGATGTGTAGCGCTTTTCCGGCTGCTGTGAAGACTGGATGTTTACCGGAAATAATTTCCGGATTGACCACGATCCGGGAATTGACTTTAAGATGAGAGAGCCAGAGTGCCGATGTTCGAGATGGTGGCAATTGCCTTTTCAGCACTGTTGCTGGTCGCACTGAGTAGCATTGCGAGCGAACTGATCATGCGAATTCGCTTGAGCGTTCACGAGGTGAAAAACGCGAGAAACTCCTGTGGTGGAGGCGTGGTGGTGATGCGGTCGCTTCCGAGTACCGAGAGGTCTTTCCGCAATCGATCCTTCCGAGTTTCCGCGTGTACGCCTTTTGGGGCTTTGTGGTCATTGCCGCACTTCTCTGCGTAACGATGTTCCTCAGACAGCATCCATTCTGAACGGTCATCCGGGCCGTAATTCTTGCATGAACCGTTCCGGTAGGATCACCGCTTAACCGGAAATAGCCAATTTTGTGGCCGGGTAGTTCGCGAAGAACAACCGCAGATCCTTCGGCTTCGCCTCAGGATGACAACTGTCGGGATCGTCAGGCCAGTTTTGGGAGGTGCGACGGTCCGCGACGGTAGTCGTGAGGCGATTCGGGTAGGCTTGAAATATGGATGTATTTGACGAGAAGCGGGCGGAGCTGGAAAAGCACGAGTTCATGATGGGCGTGGAACGGGGCAGGCTGGCGGTGGCGCTGGATCTGCTGACCGATTCGCTGATCATGGTGGGGCAGCACGGGGTGTACTGCGCATCGAGCCGGAATCCCTCGAAGCCTGCGCTGGATCTGCAGGCGGTGCTGAACGGGATGGAAGGGGCGAAGGCACTGATCCAGTCGGTGATGGAAGAGTTGAGGAAGAGCAGGGAGCAAGGGGCCTATTGACGAGGGACCAAGGGACCAAGGGACATAGGGACATAGGGACCTAGAGACCTAGAGACCAGGGACATAGGGACATAGGGACCTAGAGACCTAGAGACCAGGGACATAGGGACATAGGGACCAGAGACATAGGGACATAGGGACATAGGGACCCTCGAAGTACGGTAGACTGGTAGAGCGCGCCCGTAGCTCAGCTGGATAGAGCGAACGCCTCCGGAGCGTTAGGTCGGGAGTTCGAATCTCTCCGGGCGCACCATCTCCCTCCGCACATCTTCTGAAATTACTTTGAACCGGGTCCGGACCTGAAGCCGGGCTCGTAAGGATTGCATGCATTTCGATTATCACTTCACGACTGTTTCGGTTATGTGGACGCTGACGTTTGCGTCGCTGCTGGTGTTGCTGGTGGTACTGATGGGGCGCGATCGCATCAAGCGCTTCCCATGGTTTACGGCGTCGATTGCGCTGGTGGCGCTGCGGTTGCTGACGAACCGGCTGCTGCACGACAAGTTGCCGCAGTTGACGATGGCGACGATTGCCATTTCGCTGGCGGATCTTTCGGTGCTGGTGAACCTGGCGGTCCTGGTGGAGATGGCGCGACGGGCTTTCAAGAGGGCGGGCGCAGTGGCGTGGGCCGGATGGACGCTTGGGCTGCTCGCCGTCGGCGGGGTGGTGCTCTGGAAGTGGGGACCGTGGCCGGCGTGGAAGGCGATCGCTTTCGACACGAAGATCGCAAGGCTCCAGTTGATGCAATTGTTTGCTGTGAAAACAGGGTTGCTGGTGGATGTGCTTTCGATCGCACTCGGGTTGCTGGTGGTGGCGCTGGGACGCCGGTATGGCGCGGGCTGGCACAGCCACGTGCAGCGCATCATGATCGGACTTTCGACTGCGTCGATTGCGCAGATCGGAGCCCAGAGGATCTGGGAGATTATTGCCCGCCACACGACGCCACACTCGCAGGCGGAATACGAGCACGTACTGGGACTCCAGGAGAAGCTGCTGAACACCAACAGCGCGGTCTACGTACTTGTGCTGATCTGGTGGATCGTTTGTCTCTGGATGGATGAGCCGGGGACGGCAGAGAGTGCGGGTCAGAGGCGCCTGTGCATGAGTATGTCGAGGCGAACGAGACCGTGGAAGGGTCAGACAGCTAAGGGCTCGTGGACGAGATTCCTCAACCTCTGGCCGCCAGGACTGTAGCTCGCCAACCGAAACTTCCGGTTAGGCTGTAATTCATCGAGAACTCAAAGTGAAGAGAAGATTTGTTCTTTAGGCGCGGAATTCTCCGGGCGGATTGTGGGCGATTCGGAAGTAACTCCGATTCTGACCAACCGAAGAACAACTGCAGGTTCCTCCACTCCGCGTTGCTCCGGTCGGAATGACAGTCTGGAGGGAGGATAAGCGGTTAATTCGGGCTGATGGTGGGCAATTGGGAAGTTTCGGCTCGGGCGGGCGCTCTGCGCGGAAATTTCTGCACCCATCAGAAGTTACGTCGCGCCGAAGTCCACAGGAGCACCCGCAGATCCTTCACTGTGTTCAGGATGACAACTCAGCGGACTATCTGGATTTACTTCAGCCTCGTTCACGGGAACTCTACATCGCGAAGTCGATGAAGCCGCGCTGCGGGATCGGTGTTGACCAGTTTGACGGTCAGCTTGTCGCCGACGTCAAGCTTCGATCCGGGCTTGCCGGCATTCATCAGCATTCCTTCCACATGGGGATTGAGCACGCGCACAAACGTGCCACTCTGACTTACGCCGGTTACGATTGCCGGAAAGGACTGACCAATGCGCGGATGCAGGACGACGGCAGCAATCCGCTTCTGCATGATGCGCTCCACCTTGCGCGCGGCGTCTTCCATTTGCGTGCAGTGCAGTGCCATTGCGCTCAGATCGCCTTCCGAGTAAGGCTGGTCGGCCTTGGCTAAATGCGCCTTCATGATGCGCTGCGTGATGATATCGGGAAAGCGGCGGTTGGGCGCGGTGGAGTGCAGGTAGTCCCGCACTGCAAGGCCGAAGTGGCCGGGTGAGGGTTCATTGGGCTTTACAAGAACGTATTCGCCCGGACCCATCAGTTTGACGACCGTGAGTGAGAGGTCGGGAAAGTGATCGGGATCCTTCGCCTTCTGCGCCAACAAGAAATCATTGAGAGCTTTGGAATCCGGCTGATCAGGCAGCTTTGTTCCCAGCCCGTTTGCAACCTCCACCATGCGATCCCAGCGTTTGGGGGTGCGCACGATGCGCCAGATCGATGGGATCCCAGCCGCCTCGAATGTGCGTGCAACGGTGCCGTTGGCCGCGACCATGAATTCTTCGATCAGGGATGTGGCTCGGTTCTTTTCCAGGCTGGTAATGTCGACGGCCTGATTATCGGCTGACATCAAGGGTTGCGTCTCGATGGTTTCAAGATCGAGAGCGCCATGCTGGAATCGGCTGCCGACCAATACTTGCGCGGCCTTGTCTTGCAGCTTGAGCTGGTCGGCAAGATCGGCGTTTGCTGCAACCTTGGCGGGTGCCGGGCCGCGGCCTTCGAGCCATGCGCCGACGCTGTTATAGGCAAGCTGCGCACGATTGCGAACCAGTGCGCGATAGACCGTTCCTCCCGAGACGACGCCGGTCGGGTCAACGGTGAACTCGACTACGTCCGCGACTCGATCTTCGTTTTCGTTGAGCGACGTGATGCCCTCAGAGAGATCTGCAGGCAGCATCGGAAATACCTTTACGCCCGTATAGACCGAGGTTGTTTCGGATTGGGCGTGTTTATCGAGCAGGGTTCCCTTTGGCACGCGAATGTCGACGTCGGCCACGCCGATGAGTACGCGGATGCGGCCATCGGGCAATTGCTCGGCCCACTCAATCTGGTCGAGGTCTTTCGAGGTGTCGTTGTCGATGGAGGACCAGAGAAGGCTCCGCAGATCCTGCGCGCCTGGAACCGCCGGCAAGGCAGGCTGTGCCTTGATCTTTGCTAATTCAGAATCGGTACCGGCGGGAAAATCAGGTTGAAAGCCGTTTTGGATCATGTCGGCATGCGCGGCGGCGACGAGGTCAAAGTGCAGCGTCTTGGTGGAGTGCATCGTGAGTTGGGCCCTCAGGAGTGAAGAGCCAGCCTATCACGGGCAGATAAAAAGTGCGCAAAAGCACCAAGGGGTGGCTGCAAGGCCACCCCTTTTTGTTCCCCAACCGGTGCACGAATTCTTACTGAATGCCGAGATCGGAGAGAACCTTGGGCTTGGCTTCGTCGACGGCGAGCAGGTTATGGCAGACGCTGCAGTCCTGCGTGATCGACTTGCTCCCATCTTTTGACACATGGTCGCCATCGTGGCAGCGGAAGCATCCGGGATAGCTCATGTGCCCGATGTGATTAGGATGCGTGCCCCAGGTGACCTTCATGTCGGGAAAGACGTTGGTGGTGAAGACGTAGACCAGCCCCTCTCCGGCAGTTTTGACTAGATCGGGATGTGCGGACAACACGTCGGGATGCTGGTCGCGATAGAACTGGGTGAGCTGCGCTGGAATCCTGGCGCGTGCTTCGGCTTCAGTGGAGTAGCTGGCCTTCAACAACTCAAGTCCCTCTTTGTGGACCCATGGCAACTCTGGGGAGATGGCGCCTTCAGCCATGGCGCGATTGAGAGCATCTTCTGCGGTCTGCATGGTGTGAGCCGCGCGATTGTGGCAATCGATGCAGTCCATTACGCGGCGCTCGCCCTTTGGCTCGGCGCCTTTGAGTGCGGATGCGGCAAATGTAGTTTTCGAGCCGTCGGGAAAGGTTCGCTGGACCCATGGGATCGTGGTGCGGGTTGGATCGGTGGCGATGTATTCGATATGGCCGAGGTGGACGCCGTGAATGCCGGTGAGATGCGAGAACGAATCGACGCCACCGAGGTGAAGGAGAACGACGCTCTGCGTCTCGGTGTTCTTTTCGTCGTCGGCAAAACTTGATTTGACGAGGAGTTTTTCGCCGACGAACCGCGCTGGTGTATGGCAGCCTTCGCAGATTTCGCGAGCGGGACGCAGGTTGCGTACGGGCGACGGAATGGGCCTGGGATACCGGTTGAAAGCGACTTCAACGAGTTGCTTGGTGCCGTTGACCTTGGCCTCGAAGTAGGATTCTGCCCCTGAACCGATGTGGCACTCGACACAGGCGACGTGGGAGTGCGCGGAGACTTTGTAGGCGGTGTACTCGGGGTGCATGACGTGGCAGGACGCACCGCAGAACTGCGGAGAATCCATGTAGGCAGCGCCGCGATAGCTGGCCATGGAGACAACCAGCAGGTTTACGATGGTGGCCACGAGCACGATATCGAGGCCATGCCGGAACATGCGGTCGTTGAGATCGATCTTGGGGAATTCGGCTGGGATCTGACCTGCCAGTTGGAGCTTCTTGCGGCGAGCGAATACGCCGACCGGGATGAGCACCAGCCCGAGCACGAACAGTGCAGGCAGAAGGAGGAAGAAAATAATTCCAAGGTAGGGATTGTCGTTCGGCCGGCCGAATATTTCCACCAGCCAGTAGCCAATCATGGTGACACCAGCAGCGCTGGTGATGGCGCCGCCGGCCAGACTAACTGGATTGTTGCCGAAGAACAGTGCCGGCCGGACCCAGTTCTCGCGGAATCGCTGCAGCATTATTTTGTCTCCCCTGGAACCCATTGCTTGGATGAAAGACTTTCCTCAGAGGTTAATAGGCTGCGGAAGAAGTCTTGCCCTCTTTAGAAACATCCCTCAGCGGCTAAAGCCCGATGCTCATCTTTGTTGTATTTACGGCCTGGCTAAAGCCATGCCCTTGTTACAAAACAATTGGTCCGACGCGCTTCAACACAATTGGTTTGACCCGCTTCATCTGCACGGATTGACTGCCCCGTGGCAGCAATATGAAGCGGGCCAGGTATGGTCTATTTCAAGGTGCGGAAGTAGTCGACGGCGTCTTTGATCTGCGCGTCGGTGAGTTTGGGAGACATGGCCTTCATCTTGCCTTTGCCATTCTTCACGGAGGCGATTTCCTCGGCGGCGCTGAGCTTCTTGATATCGGGATCGGAAGCAGCCTTGACGCCCATCATCTTGGCAATGCCAGGGCTCGGTGTTCCGGTGCTGCCGTGGCAGCTTTGACAATTTGCCTTGTAAACCGCTTCACCCGCTGATTGAGCAAAGCCCATGGAGCCGGCCAGACACACAGTCGCAGCCAGCACCGCCATCGATCGAATCGTCTTCGTCATTGCAAGACTCCTTCAGAAATGCATTATGGCCAGGTAGCCGGGGGCCACGCCCATTGGTTTGAACCTTACTTCCTCGAACACAACTATAAGTAGCTGGCTCTTGTGATCCCGTTCCGGGATTCTTTTGAGTGAAATCCGGCGCGTTCTCATAATTTTTGAGGATGCGCCGGAACTGCATTCACCTTCGTACCAACAACGGACTACCAACAAAAAACTTGAATTACTTTGCGAAAGTACGGAAATACTCGACCGCGTCCTTGATTTGCGCGTCAGTCAACTTATCTTTGTAGGCTTGCATTTTGCCCATGCCGTTGTGGACTGCGTCGATCATCTGCGCTTCGCTCAACTTTTTCACATCGGGGTCGGTCGCCGGTTTCACTCTCATCGCCTTGCCTGCGCCGGAATCGGCCAAACCTTTTTCCCCATGACACATCTGACACTTTGCCTTGTACGTCGCTTCGCCAGCGGACTGCGCGAAGCTCACTGTGCCGGCAAGGAGCAGAACCGCGATTGCCGTCACACCATTGCGAATCAAATTGCTCATGTCTTGCTCTCCCAGAGATCTCCCCTTGCAACCGCGTGGGGAAGATCGCCGACGAAAGGGACACCGTTCAAGCAGCTGCGACGCTTCACTGCAAGCAATCTCCGCAACTGCGTCGTTCATTGATGGATGTGCGGACCGGTGCAACCAATCCGCCCACTTCGCTCAGAATGCGTACTTCACACCCAGAGTTACAACATCACCATGGAAGGTGCGCGGAGCAGGACCAGGACCGCCGGCTTCGTCGTACCCATGATGAACCCAGTTACCGTGCCACGCCCATTGTGGCGCGATGTTGACTTGCAAATCGCTGAAGGGCGACAGCACCTTGGACTGCAGTGCGCCGGGGACCATCAGCGGGTTAAGAAATTCGGCAGTGCCGTTGGTATGAGTAACACGGGCGCCACCGTTAAAACGGAAGTACTTCGACGGAGCCCAGTTGATGGCGCCGGAGAAGAAATTGACCGGGGCGTCGTAACGACCGTTCCCCAGATAAAGCTGTGTTGATGCCGACTGCGTGGGCAGCGTGCCGCCGGGATTGTCGGCAGTCTGCAGGCAGGTTCCCGCGGATCCCTGCGCGCCAGGCGGCAGAGGGTACGCCGCTGTCGGCACATAGATGTAGCAGAGATCCGTTTGGGAAGAGACGTCGTCATGAGAGTAGTTCATATCGAAGCTGAACTTCTCACTGGGGATGATCTGCGTTGCGAAGCTCAAGTTCTGGCTGTGCTCAAAATGATTGACCAGTGGATCGCGGTTTTTGCCATCAAAATCGTTGGCAGCCACTGCGAAGTTGATCCACTTTGCTGGTTTCACACTGGCGCGCGCCCTGACGTGGTAGACCTTGTCGGGCGCCTCGCGGGTGTAGGTATTGCTGGGCGTGGCGGCGTTGGCGGATTTCCAGCGCAGCGTGTCGAGATTGACGTTGAACCGGAAGATCGGCGAGGGGGTTACTACCAGGCCCAGCAGCATGCCGTTCTGGTGCCAGGTTAGGTCGTCGCCCGGATCCACGATGTTGCGCGTGTCGAAGCGCCATCCGGCGGAGAATTTGACTTCGGGAACTATCGTCGCCGTGCCGAGAATCGTATTGCCGACAATCTTCTGATTGATGGAATCGTTGTTGGGCGTGGTGGAGACGGAATCCACGAGGCTGGTGAGCGGCGTGTTGACGCTGAGATTCGCGGTAGGCACCGGCGGAGGCGTTCCGGTATCGGCCCAGGTTTCATTGACGAGGACGTTGTTGCCTTCGATCCGGAAGTCGCGATAACTGATGGAATCGGAAAGTGCGAAGTACTTGCTGAGTTCCGCTTCGACGCCGAAGTCTCCGTTGAGGCTGTCGCGCTTGTTGTGCGCGAGGCGTCCGTTTGCCATACCGCCCGTGCTGACTTCCTGGCGGAGGAAGGAGCGGGTCAGAAGGCCGTTGAAGGTTTCATTGAAATTGTTGACGTTCATGACGCCGCCAACGTAGGTGAGGCGGCCATTAAATGCTACCTTGTCCCAATAGCGCGAACTGAAGCGGAATTGTTCGGTTGGGAAGGTCGTGCGAGTTGGCGAGACCTCACTCTGCACAAGTGTCTGGCTGCAGTAGGGATTGACGATTCCGTTCACGACTTCAGCGGTTTTGTTGGCGCCCGTTCCACAGGTTGTACCAGCCTGCGTGTCGACGCCGAGGGACGTGGGTGTTCCGTTGGCGAGCGTGAAGGGAGTGGGCGCGAGCTGGAATGTGGTGTCGCCGCGGTAGAGCGCGAAGAACTGGTCGTAGCTCAATGTGGTGCGCTTGGCGACCTTGACGTCGACGCCGCCGGTAAAGGTACCGAGCGCGTTGCGGAACCATTGCGAGAGTTGCACGTCGCCACCGTTATGTACGGTGGAAAAGGTGGGTCCTTCGTTGGTGTTGTGGTTGTAGCCGATACGGAAGCTTACTCTCGAAATCGGGAACAGGGTAAACAGCGTGTCGGAGTTGTGGCGCACGGTGTTGAACAGATGCAGGGAATCCGGTTCGGGAGTCAAGGCGGGGTTGGCTGCGGTCGCGGTAGACAAGAGCGAGTTCGCGAGCAGGTTGTAATCGAAATAGTTGCGATCGCGGCGGAAGCTGCCGGTGAAATCGTAGAGCTTGCCTTTGGACATCTTCAACAACGAAACGTCGTTGGGTTCGCCGCCGTAGCCAAAGCTGGCCGTTGAAAGCGTATCGAAGAACGGTGTCTTCGACGGGTTCATGGTGCGGAGTTCGAGGGACTGGTTCAGGATGCGCATCCCTGTGCCCTCGTTCACCATGGTGGCCCACATCGCGCTGCTGCCGTCTTTCTGGGTAATGACGCCGCCGAGTTCGACACTGGAGTGCATGCTGTAGTTGCCGAGCATTTTCTGTTTCGGCTCGGCTGCGGGTTTCTTTTCGGCCGCGGGTTTGGCGGTTGCAGTTTGCGTTGCCTGGGGCTGTTGCCCGAAGCTGCTGATCGCGCCAAAGGCCAGCATGGCCGCTGCGGTAAGGGTGCACCACCGGGATATCTTGAACCCGGCCGGCGACCCAACCAGACTGTTTGCGAATTCTGTCTGCTTTGTCATCGCTCGCCCCTTACTCAGTTGGAATTGAAGAACACCGGACTCACGTTGGAACCGTGAATGCTGGTGTGGCAAATGGTGCAGGACTGATATTGAGCCGCCTGGTTATGCGCCGGCCCAAGAGGCTGACTGGTAGTGAAGTTCGGCGACGGTGAGTGGCATTGCAGGCAGATCGTGTTCACGTTGGCACGATTGAGGAGTCGCGGATTCGGTCCGCCGTGCGGGAAGTGGCAGGCGGTGCAGCCTTCTGCCCTGACTACGTCGTGCTCGTAGACGAAGGGGCCCGCTGTTTCAGAGTGGCACTTGGTGCAGACGGCATCGATCTGGGACGAAGAACGGAGATTTTTCTTGTCGAATGTGCCGTGCGGATCGTGGCAGTCGGAGCACTTCAACAGGCCTTCTTCCACCTTGTGATGGAAGGGCATGTTGAACTGCGCCTTGGTATCGGTGTGGCACTGAAAGCAGAGCTTTGGTTCAGCAACCTTGAGCAACTGCTCCTTGTCTTCGCCGGCGTGAATGCTGTGGCAGCTGACGCAACTCACATTGTTCTGGCCGTGGGCGGTGCGCTCGAAGTTGGCGTGCTGTCCTTGATGGCAGCTGAGGCACTTTGCGTCGACTTCCCTGGCCGTCGCCTTGGCGGGGTTGAAGATTTTTGTGATGTCGCCGCCGCCATCGACGTGCGCTTTGCCGGCTCCGTGACAAGCTTCGCAGGTGACGCCGGTCTTGCCATGCATTTCTGTGAGCTTGGAGTGCGGATTCGAGCTGAAGCCCTTGGCCACTTCATCGTGGCAGGTGGCGCAGGTCTCTTGACCTACGTAGTCTCCCGGGGCTGCTGCAACTTGAGTGGATTTGGCACCGACGGGGTGGGCACCACTTGCGGGAGCTGCGAAGGCGTCGGCGGAGAAAACCACCGCGAGCAAAAGCAACATCGCGACGAACAGGCCGGGGCGAACTCCCTGAGCCTGAATCTGTTGCGTTCGCATATTTGGCCCTTTCTTATGCATCGTGATCCACATTGGTGAGTCCATGTGGCAGGCTTCGGCCCGAGATTCGCCATTCTCTCGTACTGCTTCACTAACAGGCTGAGCAGTTTTGAACGGTCTGGAGGGAAAGCTGCATTCTGTGTGGAGCATCACCTTATGTGCGCAATCGTACCGCGCCTCACAGCCAGTTACGGTGACCTCCATCACATCGCGTCAGCGCGATGAATGAATCGAGAAGGAACTTTGATTGAGGCAAGCATGTCTCGGTTCGGGTCACGATCGAATGAACTGGCCTTCCGTCATAAGCATTTATTTTTGAGTAGTTTGGCGTAATGGCTTGCGCTGATGTCTCGCGTGGCAGCCGGGTTGGAAACCATTCCCACTTGTCGATCTGGGACTGGGCTCGAAGAGTTGCGGCCTGCGTTCCGTCACACAGGCGAGCTTCTACTGCCGGGAGAAGATCGACCCAGATTTTCTTCACAGGAATATTGCTTTGGACGCCGCGTGCCAACTATGAAATCGGGGCTATTTTCATGGCAGAAAACCGCTGATAGGACGCGGTCACGTGAGCCCCATCACATCCACAGGGACGCGCGTATAGGCAGACTGGTCGTGGACAATATTATGGCCGACTACGAAATTATCGCGGGCCCACAAAGACGGCAAAGGAGCCTCTCCCGCCCGTCTCCCGTCGGTTGCGCGGCATGTTCCAATCGTCGTCCGGGCTGGTTCTGTTCGCTTGGCAGCGCCGTTCTTGCAGATTTAGAACTCGTAACCAGCACAATCAGCCTGCCTACCGAGGCCACCCTTTTCACGCAGGGTGAAGACGCGCGCTGCCTTTACCTGATTTGCGGTGGGTATCTGAAACTGACGGCGGGACGTGCCCAGGACCGGCAGATGATTGTGCGGGTAGCGGGCCCCGGGTCGATGCTTGGCCTGTATGCAGCTCTGTCGCACGGGGTGTACGAGGTTTCAGCCGAATCGCTGACGCCGGCGCAGCTTCGTCCGATCGAGCGGGAGAGATTCCTCGCATTTCTGCGGAACCACAAGGAAGCGCAGATGCGCGCGGTCCAATGCATTTGCCAAGAATATCGCTTTGCCCTTCAGGACGCTTGCCGCATTTCTCTGGCAGAGACTGTGGCAGGCAGGCTTGGCAGGCTGCTGCTGGAACTTGCGCACCAGATTGGCGAGCACGTAAATGGCGGATTCCGATTTCCGCTATTGCTGACGCACGAGGAAATGGCCTCGATGGCTTGCACGACGCGCGAGACCGTCACCCGGACACTGGGCCAATTCCGGAAGGATGGCACGATCTCGATCGAAGATTCCGTGATCACGCTTCATCAGCCGGACCGGTTGCAAAACCTGTTCTAGGCTGAAATTCAGCGGTTCCAGGTCGATTCGGCTTCCGCGAAGCCCCTCTCCGAAGTCCAAGAGATATCATCGTATCTGGGAGTAGTGGCACGCTTATGACCCATTTTGCTTTTTGTTTTTCTGCAGTTCTTCTCTCCTGCACTGCGGTCGCACAGGTTCCGGCTCCTTCCCCGCCGCCTGTCCAGATACCAGTTACGACAACGTCATCGCCGGAGATCAAGCAGTTCCAGAAGATCGAGGATTCCTGGGACGATGCCATTAACCGGCGCGACCAATATGGGCTGGAGCTAGTGTTGTCTCCTCTGTTTCTTGACGTTGCGGCGTCGGGGGACATCTCAACCCGCAATCAGCAAGTGGCCTATCTGCTCGGCACCGAGGACAAGACTCTGCACCTTGAACAGAAGGTGCTGACGGTTCGGATGCTGGGCGACACCGCGATTGCCAATGGGACCTACGTTCTGCACCATCGCGGGTCCTCAGGACAGGTGGACGAAAAGGGTGTGTTCACGCATGTATTTGAGCGCGCGCACAGCGGTTGGCTCTGCATCAATTCGCAGCGGACGGCGCTGCGCGAGGATGGCGGCAAAAGCAAAAAGCAGTCCAATGCAGAATTGCCGTTTCATTTTCCAATCTTCGGGAAGAGCGACAAGAAAAACGAATAGCGCGGAGCCGATTTATCCAACATTGGCGGCCGGAGGCCTGGAGGGTCGCGCTTCCCCGTTTCCCGGCCCTCGCCCCAACCCCTGCACGCGGATGGAGACGTGAACCAGTGAAAGTGCTGCGGGTGTGACGCCGGGAATGCGGCTGGCCTGGCCGATGGTGATGGGTCGAACGCGCTCAAGGGTTTCGCGCATCTCGCGGGAGAGACCGCTGATGATGTTGTAGTCAATCCATTCGGGAATGGTGAGCGCTTCAGCGGCCTTCAGCTTGTCGATGGCCTTGCGTTGCTGATCGAGATAGCCAGCAAATTTGATTTCGGTTTCAACCGCGCGGGCTTCGTTGTGCAATTGTGTCCGGCGCACTGCCGGGTCGTCCCGGTCAACATGAGCGAGTTCAGCGAGCAGGGGGTCGGTTGCGAGGCTTTCGCGTAAAGCTGCGAGGACTGGTCGAATTCCAACCTCGGGACGCTTGAGAAGCTGAGCCCAGGTCTGGCCGGCGACGGAGGAGAGGTCCCCTAATCCTGCGGCAGCCAACTTTTCGGTGTCGACTTTGCGGGTGGTGAGGAGGGTTTCAAGGGCGGCCATGCGGGCCTGCTTTTGCTCGTACTCTCCCCATGCCTCGTCATTAATGAGGCCGAGACGGCGGCCATGGGGCGTGAGACGGCGGTCAGCGTTATCGATGCGCAGGTGGAGGCGGAACTCTGCGCGCGAGGTAAACATGCGGTAGGGTTCGTTGGTTCCCTTGGAGATGAGGTCGTCGATGAGGATGCCGGTATAACCCTCGGAACGATCCATGTGAAACGGGGTCTCGCCCTTGAGCCATAGAGCCGCATTGATGCCGGCCATGATGCCCTGGCAGGCGGCTTCTTCATACCCGCTGGTCCCGTTGATCTGGCCGGCGAGGTAGAGGCCGTCCATCGATTTCACGCGGAGGCTGCGGTCGAGTTCAGTAGCGTCGACGGAGTCGTATTCGATGGCGTAGCCGGGACGCAGCATCTCCGCCTGGTCGAGGCCGGGAATGGAGCGCACGATCTGCCATTGCACTTCCATCGGCAGCGAAGTGGACATGCCGTTGACGTAAACCTCGTGGGTGTTGAGGCCTTCGGGTTCGAGGAAGAACTGGTGCTGCGTCTTATCGGGGAATTTGACAATCTTGTCTTCAATGGACGGGCAGTAGCGCGGGCCGATGCCTTCAATCTGGCCGGAGTACATGGCGGATCGATGGACGTTTTCGCGGATCAGGCGCAGCGTCTCCGGCGTGGTGAAGGCGATGTGGCAGCTGACCTGAGGCTGGACAATCTTTCTGGTACGAAAGCTGAACGGAGTGGGATCGGCGTCGCCGGGTTGCTCTTCGAATGCATCCCAGCGAATGGTGCGTCCGTCGAGGCGAGGCGGGGTTCCGGTCTTGAGACGGCACGTTCGCAGACCCAGGCGGCGTAGGGCTTCTCCCAGCAAAACCGAAGCGGGTTCGCCGCTGCGGCCGGCAGGATAGCGCTCTTCGCCGCAGTGGATGAGGCCGTTGAGGAAGGTGCCAGTGGTAATGATTGTGGCGCCGGCGAGGAGATTGCGGCCGTCGCGGAGTTTGAGGCCGAGGACGCGACGATGGGGGCGTGTTGGACGCGGAACTTCAGTGACTGAGGTTTCGCCGGTCCCCAAATGCGAGGGACCGAGTGCACCCATTTTTGGAGTTGGGTCAGAGTCTTCTTCGATGACGAGGTCAACGACTTCGGCCTGGCGGATGTGGAGGCCGGGCTGAGATTCGAGAACTTCGCGCATCTTTACGCGGTAGAGCTGCTTATCGCATTGAGCGCGGGGGCTCCAGACGGCCGGGCCACGCGAAGTGTTGAGCAGGCGGAACTGGATACCGACGGCATCGGCTACCTCGCCCATGATGCCGCCGAGTGCATCGACCTCGCGAACGAGGTGGCCCTTGGCCACGCCGCCGATGGCAGGATTGCAGCTCATCTGGGCAATGAGGTCGAGATTCATGGTGATGATCGCGGTCTTCAGGCCCATGCGAGCGGCAGCCATGGCCGCTTCGCAACCGGCGTGTCCGGCGCCGACCACGGCAACGTCGTATTGTTCAGTAAAAGCCATCCAAGTCTATTTTACGGGTTCGCGGGTATTGCAATATGCGAATTCGATGAGGGTCGGCAGATCACCCAATCGCCAAAAATATCTTCAAGTTCTCTATAATGGCGGCATTCAACGAATCTGGGACAGACGAGGAGTCGTCGACCTTTATGAGCCTCTGCGCCTGCGGCAAACCGGCGGACACGTTTGGCGGCCTGTGCGGTCGCTGCGCAGCGCTGCAGACGCTTGGATTGGGAACGAACGCTTCATCCGCGGAGATTGAAGACTCGTACCGCACCATGGTGAAGGTATGGCACCCGGATCGGTTTCAGACCGATCTGAAGCTCAGACAAGCCGCCGAGGAAAAGCTGAAGGAGGTCAACGCAGCGCACGACTACCTCGCACTCGGCGCCGCGGTTGAAGAGCCGAGGTTCGTGGCCGAGGAGCCGGAACCAATCCGGAAACCGGAACAGCGACCAGCAGAAACGTTCAAGGCGTCGGAACCCATGGAAGAGGAGTCCGACGAACTGAGGAAAGTCCGAAGGCGCTATCGGAGCCGACCCAGCAGAAACATTCTTGCCAGGATTTTGCTCTTTTCCGGCGGGATTGCGGCGATGGCGTTTCTGTGGGTTTCGATGGATTTTGTGCTTTCATCCAATCTGAGAACGGAGCGCCCGTGGGAAGAATTCAAAACCGAGATATCGCGAGACATTCACGCCAGCATCGTGCGCGTGTGGGGTAATGCGACCGCAGACCTGCATGGTTCGCAGGCGGAAAATGCTCTGCCTTCGGCGGCGCCGCCGCAAAGCAATCAGGCAGCGCCCGTTCCACAAGCCTATGTGAAAACCGGAGCTGAGGCACAGACCACGACGACGATGAAAGTTGTGACCGGGGCAAAGCCTTACGTTACCTCGGGATTGACGCCGACTGAAGTGTTGTCCGTTCTGGGTAACCCAACGACCTCTTCGGGAGAGGCTATGTTCTACGGCGGATCTGAAATTGATTTTCGAAGTGGGCATGTCGTGGGCTGGAAGATCGATGCGAAGACTCCGATACGGGTGAAGTTGTGGCCCGATCAAGCGTTGGTGGCGGGGATGCGGGCATATGCGGTGGGCTCGTCGAAGAGCGACGTAATTGCGCTGCAAGGAACGCCAACCCTGTTCTCAGACAATGAGTTCGGTTATGGCGGGTCGCTTGTGTACTTCAAAAACAACCAGGTTGTGGGCTGGAAAGAGGATCCCGCTTCGGTGAAGCTGCGCGTGGTGGCGCAATAGATTCCTCGATCCTGCGGTATGGTGTCTTCGCGGAAAACCGCTGCTAAGATGCATAGCAAGCACGACAATTTCATCCAATGCGCAGGAGGAATTGCCGCATGATCCAACCGGACAGCTCCCGGGAACCAGGCGAGACCTCGCCAGGTTCGCCCTCGCCTTCAGCGGAGTCGACAAAACAATCAGCGCAGTCGCCGGAGGAGTTGAAGGAGGAAAGCCGCAAGATTCGCCGCCTGCAAATCATGATGAGCATGGTGATGCAGGTCATCGCGCAGGACTTGTCGCTCACTGTGGACGAGGCCTCGGAGATGGTGGCGGACGCGCGCAAGGCCGCGCTGATCATGTTTCCCGACAAGGAGCTTGCCTTCAACCTGATTTACTGGCCGCGGCTGCAGCGGCTGATGCGGGAGCGGTTCAGGATGCAGTGATTTCAGTGGTCAGTGAACAGTGAACAGTGGTCGGTGGTCGGTGGTCGGTGGTCGGTGGTCGGTGGTCAGACCGAGGCGAGGCTGGTATTTTCTGTTTGCATAAGGCAAGGTTGGCCAACACGAATGACATCCGCCTTCTCAACACTGTTCACTGTCCACTGGGCGTTTACTTGTTGTCGTTGGCGACCAGGCGGAAGGTGATGGTTCCCCAGAAGAGGCGGGCGCGCATCTGGACGGGCAGGTGTCGGTCGTCGTCGGTGTACCAGATCCAGATGTTGCCGCGGTTTTTGACGACGCCGGCATCGGCGGTGGGTTGCACGCGAATGGTTTTGAAAGTGCCGAGCGTTGTCTTGATGAGTTCCCGGCCTTCCACCTTCATGGTGACGGGCACATTGTGCATCGCATCGACGACCGGCAACACGAAATTATGGCCGATCTCGAGCGGCTGTGAAGAAGCGTAGAACACGCCGGTGAGCAGATCGGTCATGCAGCCGGGAACCGGGTTCTCAACGTGCTTGGATTTTCCGGTCACCAGATTCTTCTCATCGAGGATGGATTTTGATTGGGCGTAGTCGAGCTTGAGGGTGGAGTTGATCTTGCGACGCCCCTCCAGGGTCTGCTTGTCGAATTCGTATGTGCAGCCTTTGGTGCGGTCGAAGCTTGACTCGAACTGGTCGCTGGCGTGAAACAGCAGGTTGATCGCGCCGATGGTGTCGGCATTGGCCGTCAGTTTTTCGCGATCGCCCATCGCTTCGAAGTGGAGGACAGCGGTTCCTGCGGAAAAGACGCGCCAGTCCACCATATAGGTAAGTGTTTGATTCTGGGGGAAGCTGAAACCGGGGCGGGGCGGTGGTAGCGGGGGAAACTGCGTGGCCGCGGGCGGCGGTTGCTGGGCGTGCAGCACCGATGCGCAGGCGAGAGCGCAAAAAATTGTCCTGAACCTCATGCGCTTTCTCACCGGTGAATTTTGCTCCTTAAGGAATTGGACGGAATTGGCGATGGAAGCGGCAGCCGGCAGATCTCCTGATTGCGCCCCGCAGAAAAATCGATCAGCGCGGCACCTTCAGAAACAATCCAAGTGCCTGCCGGAGAAAGAGCAGGCAGAGATAAAGCAGGGCAGCCCCTATAGATGGATTGTACTCGTGGTGTCTTAAATAGAGGTCAAGAGAGAACTTGCCGGGTGAAACTTCGGTTTTACCGGGGGACGGGGGGGCGGGTGAAATCCGTGGCAAGAGACGTGGAACTCTTTGGCAATAGGCCGGAAAATCGGGGAACTTGGAGCGCAAGAACCGCTCTTCTGAAGCGATTACCGGCACATAAATGATTAAGAACATAGCTGCGAGCATCGCCGCCACGGGCCAACTGAGCAAGGCGACGGCGAACCCGGCTGCGATAAGGATTGAGCCAAGATAGAGCGGATTGCGGGTGTAGGCGTAGGGGCCAGTCTGCGTGAGTTCCTTATTCTTTTTGACATAACCAGACGCATAGGCGCGGAGCCAGAGACCGGGGAGCACAAGAAGGAGGCTCCAGGCTACGGCCGAAAGGCGGGGCTGACGGCGCCAGAGTTCGAAGAGATACAAGGCAGCCGTCAAGAATCCGAGAGGCACACGGATGCGCCGCGCCACCTTCTGCCAGCGCTCCGTGGTCTTGCGTCCTGGAGATGATTCGTGCGAGCTCATAGCGCCGCCTCAGAATAAAGCAGGTCCACGGCAGCCTGCAGAACTTGTTCTGGTGAGATGGTGAGCAGACCAGCTTCAGGGGCATCGCGGCGTGCGTGATCGCGGCGGCTTTCAGGACTGCGGAGCACCTTGAATTGCGTGCCATAAGGCCCGTTTCGGCTTGGGTCCGTGGGCCCGTAAATGCCGACGACGGGACGGCCGAGAGCGCAGGCGAGATGCAGTGGGCCGGTGTCGCCGGCGATGGCAAGGCTTATGCGGCGGGTGATTGCGATGAGCTGTTGGACGGAGCACAACAGAAGTGACGCGCCGCCGCCCGTCTTCTTGATGATGGTGTCGGCGAGAGATAATTCGCCGGGTCCTGCGTTGACCAGGACGCGGAAGCCGCGATTCAGCAAGGCACGCGCGACTTCAGCGTAGCGATCGGCAGGCCAGCGCTTGGCGCCCCATCCAGCGCCTGGATTGATGAGTACGATGGGGTCGTCCGAACGAAGTTGTTCGCATGCCCATGCTTCGGCGTCGGGATCGGCTGGAAGCCAGGGTTGGACAGGGGCGAGTGAGTCTCCGACGACAGCCGAGGCTAGTTCAAGATCCTGCTCGATGACATGCGCGGTGTGCGTGTCAACGCGCTGTGTAAAGAGCCAGCGAGCCATGCCCTCGCGCGGATTGGATTCGCCGATGATGCGGCGGCTAGAGGCCATGCGGGCGATCACCGCCGAGCGGAGAGCCCCCTGGAGATCGAGAACGGCATCGAAGGGCTCGCTCTTTAGATCACGACGAAGTGCATTGATTTCGCGAACGGTTTTGCCCGCGAGCGGCGCTTTGCGCCACTGTTTTGACGATGCAATGTGGATGCGATCGACGAGGGGCTGCATGGAATGATCGTCGGTAGTATCGCTCTCTGCGCTTTGTTCTGCGGCAAGCAGAGCACGCCAGGTGGGTTCAACGACCCATTCGATTGTCCATTCCGGGTGGGCAATACGCAGCGCAGTGATGGCCGGAAGGGCGTGGAGAATGTCACCCATGGCACCGAGACGGACCACGAGCAGGCGAAACTTGGACTGGGTTTGCAAAGTTTGATTTTCTCACAACGGCTGAAGCGTCTGGTCGCTTCGCAGCCTGCCGGCGAACCATGCGGACACTTGCGATTCATCTTCGATCTCGATAGTCAGTTGCGCGGCGAGGAGGGGTAGATCGTGGGGGAGAGTATTGGCAAGAGGGCCGAGGCGGATGAGGTCTTTTTCGGTGGTGATGAGCGCAGATACGTCGTGACCCGGCAATGTAGCAGCGTCGACAAGGTCGTTGAGGTCGGCCGTGCGATAGCTAAAATGGTCGCGGAATGTGAGGCGGTTGGCGATATTAATTCCTGCGGCCTCGAGGCCTGCGAAAAACTGGCTTGGGCGGGCGATGCCGCAGAAAGCTAGGACGGGCCCCGCGACCTGCGGAATTTCCATGCGGCGGCGAATCCGCCAGATCGGACCGGTCCAACCCCAGGCGCGGAGTTCGGCTTCGAATGCGGAATCGCCGGATGGGATGGCGAGCGCAGTGGCGCGCCTGGCTGCATTCAACGGTTCGCGGAGATTTCCCACGGGCAAAAGGTGGTCGTGCCAGTCTTCGCGATTGACGAGGAGGATGTCGATGTCGCGGTGGAGCTGGCGGTGCTGAAAGCCGTCATCGAGGATGTGGATCTGCGACGAGTCCGCGTCGCTGGATGCATTGGTTTCAGCGAGGAGGCCGGCATTGTAGCGCTGCGCGGCGACATAGACGGGGACGCCTGCTTCGCGCGCTATCAACAGTGGCTCATCGCCATATTGATCGGCGGTGCCATCGGGCTGAACGCGGGCAGGCTCGCGCTTTGTCCGACCATAACCGCGCGAGAGTACGTCGACGTGCAAGCCGCGCGCAGAAAGGATGCGAGCCAAGGTAATGGCCAGCGGCGTTTTGCCGGAGCCACCGGTGGAGAGATTGCCGATGCTGATGACGGGGCGGCGCAGGCGCCGGACTGGTTCCCAGCCGCGTTGCAGGCGAAGCTCACGCAATGCAAGGCCGGCCGCGTAGAGCGGCACGAGCGGCAGCAGGAGTGGGCGTTTCATACCGCGCCCTCGATTTTGGCTGACCGGCTGAGTTCTTGCAGCTCTTCCGAAGAAGGGTTAAGGATCTTTTGCAACGCCTGAATGGAGCGCGGAGTTGCACCGGCCTGCTGCTCGAAGACGGCCCGCGCATGTTCGCCCATCGCTTGCGCATCGCTCGGAGTGGACAGGAGGGCCACGATGGATTCCGCCAGTTCTTCGTTGGAAGCAATGCGAATGGCGTTGTGCGCGCGAAGGTCGTCGGTGATGGCGCGGAAATTTGTGTAGTGCGTTCCCATGACGATGGGCACGCCGAATTGCGCAGGTTCGAGGGGGTTGTGTCCACCGGCGGGGATGAGGCTGCCACCTACGAAGGCTAGTGCTGCGATGGAATACACCGAGGCGAGTTCACCGATGGTATCGAGCAGGACAATCTGACCCGGCTTGAGCGGCTCGATGGTGCTCGTTGAGTTCCCTTTCCAGTCCGAGCGTTTGTTCCATACCATGCCTGAATTGTGGAGCAGAGTAGACACAGCTGCGAAACGCTCCGGGTGCCGCGGAGCGAGAACCATCACGAGGTGTGGATCGGCTGCGAGCAGGCGCGACCATGCTTGGATCAAAGCTGCTTCTTCCCCTTCCAATGTGCTGCCGGCAACGAGAAAGCGAAGGTTCTCGCCGAGGAACTTTAAAAGCCTTGTCGCTTCCGCTTCCTTAGCCGCGCGCACGTCGAATTTCAAGTTGCCGGAGACGGTTGTGCTTTGCGGATCGCAGCCGAGAGCGATCAGGCGCTGGGCATCTGTTTCGGTTTGTGCCAGCGCTCGGCTGATCCGGCCTAGGATTGGTCGCCAGAGACGGCGCAGCATCTGATAGCGCGGCCACGAGCGGTCGGAGATGCGGGCGTTGACAACTACGACTGGAATCTCGCGGCGGAAACATCCGTTCAATAGATTGGGCCAGAACTCTGTCTCGGCAAGGATCAACATCCGTGGCTGCAGCGCGTTGAGGTATGCGTTCGCGGCCCAGGGCAGATCGAGCGGGCAATAGAAGATGCGTTCGGCGCCGAAGCGCGTTCGCGCCAACTCCTGGCCGGTCCGGGTGGTGGTGGAGATGAGGAGGCGGCAGCCGGGGAAAGCTGTGTCGAATTCTTGCACCAGGCGACTGACCGCGAGCACCTCGCCGACGGAAACAGCGTGAAGCCAGATGACGGGCTTTCGATCGGCTCCGGCGACTTTGAGTCGGTCCGGCACTTTTCCGAGACGCTCGCCCAGTCCTTCGCGATACTTTTGCGTGGTTGCCACCCGCCAAAGCCACCACGGAGCGCCGGCCACCAAGACCGTGAGCAGCGCGAGGTTATAGAAAAAGAGAACCATGCGAGACGGAATTCGCCTTCCCCCGGTCTAACCCTCAAATGATACAGTCGAACGCGATGAGGATCGCTTTTCCGCTGACGCTTCTGGCGATTGGACTGGCCGTAAACGCCGGAGCCAGCGATCACAAAGCGCTGCCGGTGCAGCCGGCGACTACCTATCCGGCGGTTGAGGTTCACGATAAAGAGCATGTGGCTATCGCGGTGGAGCCTTACGACACCAAGGAAAAGGAATCGATTTTCCGTGTTGACTACCTGGCACATGGGGTAATGCCGGTGCGGCTGATTGTGACAAACCTGGGCGACAAGCCGATCTCGCTTCGAGATGCGCGTATTCTTTTTTACACGGCCGGCGGTGACAAGATTCAGGCGGCGGAACCGGAGGATGTGGAGCGGCTGATGACGCGGGCGGAACGCGAGGGTAAGAAGATTCCTCTACCGGGACCGCTGCCTCCGATCAAGATGAAGCCGAAGGCCAGCAACAAGGAAGTTGAAGAGGACTTCGACCAGTTTGAATACCAGGCGCTGGTGGTGGAGCCGCATACGACGCGCGCGGGTTTTTTGTTTTATGACGTTTCGCAGCTGGATCATCCTCTGCAAGGCGCGAAGCTGCACCTGCATGAACTACGCAACGCGGACGGCGAAGAGCTTTTCTACTTCGAGATTCCTTTCGATCTTTATTTGAAGTCGAAATCGAAAGAGATGAATTAACGGAATCTTCGCATTAAGGTGCGGATATGAAAGAGAAACTGCGCTGTCATTGGGCTGAGAGCGATCCGCTGCTTCGCACGTACCACGATGCAGAGTGGGGCGTGCCGGAGTTTGACAGTCGCGCGCTGTGGGAACTGCTGATGCTGGAAGGATTTCAGGCGGGTCTTGCGTGGATTACTGTTTTGCGCAAGCGCGATGAATTCAGGAAAGCATTCCGGCAGTTCGATCCGGGGAAGATCGCGAAATTCAAAGAAGCCGATATTGAACGATTGATGCAGAATCCGGGCATCATTCGGGCGCGCGCGAAGATCGAGGCGACGATCGAGGGCGCGCGGATCTTCCTCGCTATGAAAGACGAAGGCGTGGACTTTTCAGACTGGGCGTGGGGATTTGTTGGGGGAAAGCCGATTCAGAATTCAGGACCGGTGCCGGCGGAGTCGGCGCTGTCGGTCACGATTTCGAAGGAGCTGAAGCGGCGGGGGTTCAAGTTTGTGGGGCCGGTGATTGTGTATGCGTGGATGCAGGCGGCGGGGATGGTGAACGATCACTCGGCTGAGTGTTTTCGGCGCGGGGTTTGCGCGAAGTACAAGTGACAACCTGCAAATTCTGGAGCTAGGCTAAAAGCAGATTCTTCGCTTACCACCCCCAAACCTGCCCCACAGAGCTGCGCTCTGCGGAGCCCCTGGCACGTTCGGGGCCCCGTTCGCTCAGAATGACATCGCCACTGTAAAGATTTCTATTCGAAGTAGGTTGCGGTGGTGGTGTCGGTTTCCCAGATGGTGCAGTCCTTAACAAGCACGCGGCCCTTGGTCATCTCGGCAAGCTGCTTGTTGGTCTGGTCGTAGAAATATTTGGCGATGTTTTCGGCCGAGGGATTGAGGACGGTGAACGGCTCAAGCTCGTTGAGCATCTGGTGGTCGATGCGATCGATGACGGGTCGCATCACCTGCTTCAGCAACTTGAAGTCGAGCAGCAGGCCGGCCTCGTCCAGTTCTTTGCCATGGAGCGTCACGCGCACCTTGTAGTTGTGCCCGTGCGGATTTTCGCACTTGCCACGATAGTTGCGAAGATAGTGCCCGGAGGAAAAGCCGCCCTCCACGGTAACTTCAAACATCAGCAATCACGTCCTGTTGCGGGATGGTCCCCGCCTGCTTTCATTTTAGTTCTTTTGACGACCGTGGCATCTCACGACGCTTGCAAGGCCTTTGGTATCAATGTTGGTTGGTGGGAGGAGGCACGTCTCTGCGTTTGCGGCGGCGTTCCTGACGCTGCTGCTCGCTGCGGCGGTCGACCTGCTCGAAGAGGTTGCTCATGACGGCGATCAGGGCGCAGGCGAGGGCGGCGAGCATCATGATGAGCGCAACGGTGCGCCACAGGGAGCCGTTGGCCGGTAGGCCGGGCTGAAAGCTCGATGGGACGAACGTCATGCCTGCCGCAAGCAGGGCGAAGAAGGCGAGGGCTGCAGCCAGGATGTAAAAGTTGCGGGACATGCGAGAGGGCCTGCAGAAGATTTTACGTGCTGCAGGCAGTTGGATCAGCGGGAGAGGTCGGCGGTGTGGACCAGCTGAACGCCGGCGGCGGCGAATTCGCGCTCGATGGCGGAGACGGAGCCGTTGAGGTCGATGGCGCGGCAGGCGTCGCGCAGGATGATGGCGTCGAGGCCGAGGCGGCGCGCGTCGAGGGCTGAGTAGCCGACGCAGTAGTCGTAGGCAAGGCCGGCGAGGAAGACGCGGGTGAGGCCGCGCTCGCGGAGGTATCCGGCGAGGCCGGTGGGGGTGGTGCGGTCGTTCTCGAAGAAGGCGGAGTAGGAGTCGATTGTGCGGCGGAAGCCTTTGCGCAAAATTAGTTCGGCTCGGACGAGGTCGGAGCCGGTGAGGTCGAGCGCGGGATGGAAGTCGGCTCCGCGGGTGCCCTGGACGCAGTGGTCGGGCCAGAGAGTCTGCAAACCGTAAGCGAGTTCGATCTGCTCGAAGGGCAGTTTGCCGGGGTGGACGGAGGCAAAGGAGTCGTGGTCAGCGGTGTGCCAGTCCTGGGTGAGTATGATGTGCTGGAAATGTTGAGCGGCGCGATGGATGGGCTCGATGACGGCATCGCCCTCATGAACAGCGAGGGCGCCGCCGAGGCAGAAGTCGTTCTGCACGTCGATGACGAGGAGGGCGTCGCTGGGAGTGATCAGCATTTCTTGTCTCTCACTATTCTTCAAGCTGTGCGGTCCAATCCGATGATGAGGACTTCGTCTTGATCTGAATCGAAATCCTTGTTGATGTGAAGATGGAAACCGCTGCGGTAATCACTGAGCCCGACCTGAATAAGTAGTTCGCCCAGCTTTACTAATCCGTCAGAATTGCCCGAGATAAACGGCACGCCGCTCACTTCAAACCGACTGAGCCTCTCGCCTCCTGCACAGGAAATAGAAATGGAATCATGTTTTGCGCCAGTGACTTTCGCGGAGTCATCTGTGAACTCCACCAAATGTGATTTCTTCAATTCAGCCTCCCATATCCTGTCCAAATCATTTCTTTACGCTGTCCTCAAAGAACGCCTCTACGTCGGTAATTGTGGCCGTCATGCGGTAGGGGGGGAGGCTTTGGAGGAAGGTTTGGCCGTAGCGCTGCTTTCTGATTCTGGGGTCGAGGAGGACGAGGACGCCGCGATCTTCTAACGAGCGGATGAGGCGGCCGAAGCCTTGCTTCAGCGTCAGCACTGCGGAGGGAACCTGGTAGTCGAAGAACGGTTTGCCGCCGGCTTCTTCGATGGCTTTCATGCGGGCCTGCACGACGGGATCGTTGGGGACAGCGAATGGCAGCTTGTCGATGATGACGCAGCTTAGCGCTTCGCCCTGCACGTCTACTCCCTGCCAGAAGCTTGACGTGCCGAAGAGGACGGCGTTGGGAGTGGTGCGGAATTGCTCGAGCAGCGCTTTGCGGGGTGCAGTTCCGTGGAGCAGGATCGGGTAATCGAGCACTGGCAGCAGGCGCTCGTAAAGATCGCGCATCTGCGCATAGCTGGTGAAGAGGCAGAAGGCACGGCCTTTCGAGAGCTCCAATACGCGGCGGATGCAGTTGGCGGCGGCTTCGGGGAAATCCGGGTCGCGCGGGTCGGGCATATTGGGCGGCAGGTAGAGAAGAGCCTGTTCGCCGTAACGAAAATGTGAGGGTACGACGAGCTCGCGGGCGTCGGTCATGCCGAGACGCTTGCGGATGTGCTCGAAGCCTCCCTGGACGGTGAGTGTGGCCGACGTGAGGATGGCGGTGGGAATGGTTTCAAAGACCAGCTCGTGCAGCAGTTCGGAAACATCGATGGGGGTGGCCTGGAGGAAGGTGTGCCGGTTTTGCGATCGCATTCCGCCGCGATGCGGGGTCGCGGATTTGTCAGCGTTCATGCCCCCAACGATGCGGCGCTCGAGCCAGTAGACCATGTTGCTGGAGTTGGATTCGAGCAGGAACTCGAGCTCGGTGCGGAGGCGGGCTACGCGCTTGCGGAGGCCGGGCGCTTCGTCGATGTCGCTGAGCAGTTCCATCTCGGACTCGAGCAGGCGGAGCGTGTTGCGCAGCGAAAGGTAGAGATCGCCGGAGGTTTCGAGGAACTCTTCGCGATTGTCGAAGGGCTGGCGGCCGTCGCCATTGCTGGGCAGGGTGGAGAAGAACATGCGCGCGCGGTCGCGGAGTTGCTGTGTAGAGGCGGGCATTTTTTCGGCGCCGGGTTTGCCGCGTAGCAGGACATCGGTGTCGCGGGCGAGTTCTTCAAAACGGATATTTGAAACCGACAGGCCGAAGTAACTGGAGGCAACGTCTTCGAGTTCATGGGCCTCGTCGAAGACCACTGCGGCGGCCTCGGGAAGGATGCCTGCGTCGGGCGCTCCGGAGGCCTGCTGCTTGACGGCGAGGTCGGCGAAGAAGAGGTGGTGGTTGACGATGATGATGTCGGACTCGAGGGCGCGGCGGCGCATCTCGGTGATGAAGCAGCGGCGGTAGTCCGGGCAGGTGGTGCCGAGGCAGGCGTCGCTGCGCGCGTCGAGCTTGTGCCAGAGGGCGCTCGACTCGGGCAGTTCAGAAAGCTCGGAGCGATCGCCGGTCTCGGTGGCTTTTTCCCACTCGGCGATCTGGCGGTATTGATCGATCTCTTCCAATCCCGACAGGATCGGCTGATCGCGCAGGGCGACGAGCTTGTGGCGGCAGAGGTAGTTGGCGCGGCCTTTCATGTAGCAGACGCGCAGGTCGCCGAGGAGCGATTCGAGAAAAGGCACGTCGCGGAAGAATAGCTGGTCCTGCAGAGCCTTTGTGCCGGTGGAAACGATGATGCGCTGGCCGGTGCGCAAGGCGGGCAGCAAGTAGGCGAGGGTTTTGCCGGTGCCTGTGCCGGCCTCGACGATGAGATGGCGGCGCTCGGTGAGGGCGCGCTCAACGGACTTGGCCATCTCGAGTTGTCCGGGGCGGTACTCGTAGGGGAGCGGAGATTTGGAGAGGATGCCGCCGGGCGAAAAGAACTCGTGGAGCGTGGGCAAGGTGCGGGTTGAGGTTTGGGAGGAGGCCATCGGCGGGTGCTGTTTCCATCATAGGTCCTGCTCGGGTCCTGCACGGAGTCCTCAGCGGCGGGTTCATGGAGGGGTGCGAGTGTTTCGGAGTCGACTGGGTGCAACATACCGAATTGGGTCTGGGGATGGTCAGACGAACGGTAGACTGGAGGAGCTGTCTTTGATTTGGAGAATGCTTTGCCTACGTATCGCAGATCGGTAATTCCCACGCGGCCGGGGGCCGAAGCGCTGCCATTGGTAGCGATCGTGGGGCGGCCCAACGTGGGCAAGTCCACGCTATTCAACCGGTTGACGAAGAGCCGGCGGTCGATCGTCGGCGACGAGCCGGGGATTACGCGAGACCGCATCTACGGCGAATACGAATGGATGGGGCGGCGATTTCGACTGGTGGATACGGGCGGCATCGTGCCCGATGACCCGGAGTTGATTCCGACGGAGATCTATAACCAGGCGAAGGTTGCGCTGAAGGAAGCGCAGGCGCTGGTGATGGTGGTGGATGCGCGGACAGAGCTGGCCAGTCCGGATTACGACCTGGTGCGGCTGCTGGGACGGAGCAAGAAGCCGGTGTTTCTGGCGGTGAACAAGATCGAGGGCGAGGCGATGGCCTATGTCGCGGAGAATTTCCGCCAGCTTGGCATCAAGAACGTGTACGCGATCAGCGCGGAGCATGCGCTTGGGATTGGCGATCTGCTAGATGCGATCTCAGAGGCGATTCCAGTGACGGAAGCCGAGACTGCGGAAGAAACCGCTGAGGAGGCGAATATCTCCGATGGCCTGCTCGAACCGGGCGCGGAAGACGAATCGCACACGCGATTGATTCGTACGCACGGCGAATTTGAGCAGCGGGAGACGGCGGTGGCGATCATCGGGCGGCCGAACGTGGGCAAGTCCACACTGCTGAACGCGCTGACGGGAACTTCGCGCGCTATCGTGTCGCCGATTGCGGGCACCACGCGCGACGCGGTGGACGAGGCGATCGAGTTTGAAGGCGATACGCTGCGCTTTGTGGATACGGCGGGTATCCGGCGCAAGGGCAAGACGCATTTGATGGCTGAGAAGATGAGCGTGGTGATGGCGCGCCGGCACCTGGAAGCCGCGGATGTCGCGCTGCTTGTAATCGACGCGACGGAGGGCGTGACCGGTGCGGACGCGACCATTGGTGGTTATGCGCACGAGAGCGGGCGCAGCGTCATCATTGTTGTGAACAAGTGGGATGCGGTGACGACGGGACGCACGGACGGAAAGCCCGCGGCCGACCGCGAGATCTTTGAGCAGCAGTTGCGGAGGGCCCTCAAGTACCTGGATTATGCACCGGTGATTTTTCTTTCCGCACTTGAAGTGAAGGGGATGCCGCGCGTTTTGAAAGAAGTGAAGTCGGTGGCGGCGGAACGGCGCAAGCGCGTAACGACGGGACAAATGAATCGCTTCCTCGAGAAGATCGACTTTCAGAGGGCGCCAGTGCCAATGGCCAAGCGGATACGGATTTTTTATATGACGCAGGCGGCGGTGGCGCCGCCGACGTTTGTGCTGTTCACGGACCGCGATATCAAGCTGCACTTTGCCTTCGAACGGTTTCTGGAGAACCAGATTCGTGAGGCGTTTGGGTTCGAGGGCACGCCGATCTGGTTCAAGGTGAAGGCGAGGAATGCGGGAGACAAGGACTAGGGACTAGGGAAAACAATATCGCTCGGCACGCCTTCGAGTCTTGTTTGTACGCGCAACTTTTCGGTTGCGCTTCCTCAATTTGAGGGTACTGCGACGGGATGCCGGATTGAGGGTTTGGTGTAGCCTTCTTCGGCGAGATGCTTTCCCATCTGTGCGTACATACCGGGATCGGTCGGTTGCACGGTGGCGAGGCCATCGACATAGCGGTTGTACATGGAGAATGCCGCAGCGATCAGGACCGTATCGTGGATTTCAAGGTCTGTCGCGCCGAGAGTGCGCGCGGCCTTCACATCCTGCTCCGTAACCAGCTTGCCATCCTGCTGCACTTTGCCGGCGATGGTGAGCAGCGCCTTAAGCTTGTCGCTGATGGGCGCGGCGAGAAAATTCGATTTCACGCTCTCGGCAATGGAAGCATCTCCAAGATGACTTGTTGCGGCTGCGCCGTGGCTGAGCGCGCAGAATGTGGTGCAGTTGCGCGAAGAGACATAGGTGGCGATCAGTTCGCGTTCGCCGGGGGCTAGTGAGTTGGGCTGATGGAGGAGGATGTCGGCGAGTTCACGCATGGGTTTTGCAGTTTCGGGACGATAGGTGAAGCCGGCGCTGATGCCGGGATAGCCTTCGGGAAGATTGATGTGCGGCATGGAACCTCCAGTGGTCAGTGAACAGTGGTCAGTGAACAGTGATGAGTGATCAGGTCAACTGTGAACTTCCTCGGCTTTGCCGAGATATTCCTTGCTGGTGTTGACGTAGCCATTGCGGGCGACCATGCGGCCGCGTTCGCGGTAAAGGGCTTCGTCGTCGGGCTGCACGGTGCCGAGGCCGTCGACATAGCGGTTGTACATGCAGAAGGCTGCTGCTATCAGGACGGTGTCGTGGATTTCGAGATCGGTGGCGCCGAGATTGCGCGCGGCTTCAACGTCGGCGCCGGTCACCAGTTTTCCGTCTTTCTGAACCTTGCCGGCGATGACGAGGAGCGCCTTGAGTTTGAGGCTGATGTCGGCCTGCGTGAAGTCGGTCTTCACCTCTTTGACCAGCGCCTCGTTCCCGCCCAGGTGTGCAGCGGCGATTGCGCCGTGAATGCTGGCGCAGAAGTGCGTGCAGTTGCAGCTGGAGACGTAGGTGGCGATGAGCTCGCGCTCGCCTTTGCTTAGGGTGCTTGGGCCGGTAAGCAGAATTTCGACGAGATCATTGAGGGGGCGCGCCGTTTCAGGCCGAAAGGCCATTGCGCCGCGAATGCCGATGTGTTCGGGGGATAGCGGGATGTGGGGCATGGGAGTTACTCCAGTTCCATGATTTGCCCATCGTACGGATAGGATCCGTGGCGGCGCATCAGTCTTTGGGTGGAGACGACCGAACCGGTCAAGCGTAGTTGATCGCGTACGAACGCCGATTTTTGTTATTGCGGCGCGGCGGTTGTCGGTTCGGAATCCGGTTGCTGGTCAAGACGAGTCAAGTGGAGGCTTGCCTGGGTTTCGGGTACGGTTCCGTCATTGACCTGGACCTCGGTCGGTTTTCCCTGCACGAGCAGGCGGGGCGTCACGGTTCCGCGTGAAGGGATGAAGACGTGCTCGGTGGTAGTGTTGGTTGCCGAGCGAACAGTGATGGGAACCTCGGCGGCCGCATAGCCAGCATTGGAGACGGTGACGGAGACAAGCCAATTGCCGGATTGCACGGCGTTGGGAAAGACCTTGTCGATAGTGAGATCGGGCAGGCCGTGGTCGGCGTCGATCCAGTCGGCGAAGAGCCATTTGAGATTCGCGGCTGGTGCGGCAGTCTTCAAGGCCGCGTGAAACGAAGTGGCGAGGTCGGCGTGTGATGGGGATTCGCCCTTGTTTGAGGCGCCGTTGAATGCGCGGAGAGCGGTGGCGAGAGCGTCGTCGCCGACCAGGTCGCGGAGCATCCACAGAATATAGGCGGCCTTGGTCCGGTAGTAGACGGGCGACGTGGCGCGTGCGAGGGGCTGACCTGCACTTTCGCCGGGGCTGGATGGCTCTTCAAGCGCTAGTGCCTGGCGGCCCGCTTCGAGGGTGCCGAGAGCCTGATCGCGATGGTGGAGATGGTCGTCCCAGAGGGTCCCCATGAAGTTGGCCGTGCCTTCGTTGAGCCAATATGGGCCTGGCGCCATCCATGCGTGGGTCAGGGCGTGGGACAGCACTGGGGCGAGTTGATCGGGCGCGCTGCCACGCAGGGGAATTGCAAGCAGAGGGCCCGATTCCCACGGAACGTCTTCCGGATCCGGTAAATCGAGGATCGTGAGCTGGGCGCGTGGCCTGGGACCTAACCAGCGCTCGATCATGGGAGACACGTTTGTCGCGGCGGTCAGCCAGGTTTGGGCTGCCGCTTCATCTTCAAGATTGGTGTAGACGGTGAGGTGAGTTCCGGGATGAGCAGCTTCAGTAGAGATGAAGAGACTTGGCGACTCGAAGGTGAGCGTGGTGGGACCGGTGTCGGCGGTGGCGATGCCAGGCAGGTCGGAGTTCGCTTGCTGCGAGTCGACGGCCTTGAGTGGGATTGTGTTGCCGTTAACGGCAGTAATCGTCGGGGCTTGTCCGTGGGGAAACTCTACGGTGAGCCGCAGGCGGAAGGATGTGCCTACGGAGCCGAGTCTCTGGCGGCCTATTTCGTCGAAGAGGCGGGCTCCATCGCCAATAAGGACAGGGACGCTGACGACTGGATACCAGACGACGTTGCCGAAGCCGCGCATGCCGGTGAAGTCGGGGCTGATCTGGTCCCAGTCGGAGTGGGAAGCCGAGTCCTGCGGTGTGCCGACGGAGAGCAGGCGGCGCGCGGTAGCGGCGATGGTGCCGGAGTAGACGACGTCGAGTTGAACGGCCGCGCCGGGGGCAAGGGGTTCGGCGACGGGGATGACGGCTTCGTGCAACTGGCCGGTGTGGTCGGAGTCGGAGTTGATGGTGGCGACAGAGTAGGATGCGTCGCGGCCAGCAATGCGCATGCGCTCCCAGTTGAGGGAAGAGGAGATCTGCAGCGGAATGTGCGATAGCGGCGCGGTGCCGTTGTTGCGGACGGTGACGAGAGCGCGTGCGGCGAGTTCATGCGTGCGCGTGTTGAGACGGACGTCAAGATCGAGGCCGGTGACGCTGACGGATTTCCGATTGGCGTCGTCGAGGGGAGAGGCTGAAACGGAAGGGGCGGCGGCGGCGGCTTTTGCGGCGGGACCGGTGGTGCTGACGGTGTCGCCGTTGGCGTCGAGAGAGCGCTGGAAGAGGACTTTGCCTGATGGCTTGGCGGGCTGGGGCGAGGATTGGGCTGGGCCGGATTGATCGGCGAGGCTGGGAGTGGATGGGGTCTGCGATTTGCCGGGAATGGCGACCAGGAACGCGACGAGGGAGGAGATCGCCAGCGCACGGGCGAGGAACAACTTCATGAACCTAGGCCTTTCTGTTTCTTCTTGGACGGCGCAGCGGTGTCATGGCGAGCATCGGCGGGCTTGCGGGCGGCGCGGCGCTGGCGAGCGGCTTCGTAGAGGACGACGGCTCCGGCGGTGGAGACGTTGAGGGAGCTGACGCCGCCGGCCATGGGAATTCTGAGCAAGTGGTCGCATGTTCGGCGGACGAGGTCGTGGAGACCGGCGCCTTCGCGGCCGAGGACGAGGACGCAGTCGCCGGTGAGGTCGAACTGGTCGTAGTCGGTGGAACCGCGGTCGTCGAGGCCGATGACCCAGAGGTTCTGCTGCTTCAGCTCTTCGAGGGCGCGGACGAGGTTGACGACGCGGGCGATGCGGAGGTGTTCGGTGGCGCCGGCGCTGGCTTTGACGGCGACGGGGCTGAGTGGTGCGGAGCGGCGCTCGGTGAGGACGATGCCGTCGACGCCGGCGCCGTCGGCGACGCGGAGTACGGCGCCGAGGTTCTGCGGATCTTCGACGCCGTCGAGCGCGAGAAGCAAGCGCGGCTGCGAGGGATTGGGCGCGGTGAAGAGATCTTCGATCGAAAGCACTTCCTGCGCGCGGACGAGGGCGACGACGCCCTGGTGGGCCGTGGTTCCGGCGAGATGCGTCAGCTGGTCGCGCGGTTCCTGGCGGACGCGGACACCGGCGAGCTTGCAGTCGGCGACGAGGCGCGCGAGGCGTTCGTCGTGGCGCTCGGCGGCGACTAGAACGTGATCGAAGCGGCGGCGACCAGCCTTGAGAGCTTCGGCAACGGGATGCACGCCGTAGAGAACTTCCATCTAGTTAGTGTAGATGGGGCGCGCTATGGATGCGACTTGCGGCGGGCGACGGTGAGACAGCTTTCGATGGCTTTGGCGGCGCGGCGTTCGCGGCCTTCGACGGTCTGGGCGTAGAAGATGCCGAGGAGATGATTGCGGCGCTGCGTTGAAGTCATCCGGTCCCAGCCGCGGCGGGCCTCGGGCTGGCGCTGGAAGGCGGCGCGCAGGATGGGCGGCGGTTCGACTTCGCCTTCCATGGCGAGCATAAGGCTTTCGGCCATGGCTTCGGCGCGCTTGCGGCGCGTTTCGTCGGTCTTGGCGTCGGCGATGAGGTTGGTGAAGCCCTTGCGCACGGACGGGCTCATGGCATCGAAGAACTTCTTCAAGGCACGATCGGCTTTGAGGATCTTTGCGAATTCAGGCGGGAGATCGATTACGACGTCGCCGAGGTCGGGAGAGAGCTTGATGAGGGCGCGTTCTCCGGCGCGGACGCGCGCGCCTGCCTGCATTTTCTTGTTCACGATGAGGACCTGGCCCTGGCCTTTGACGGCGGGGATCAGCGCGGTTTTGAAAGCGAATCCGTTGATCTCGCCGAAGACGCGGCGGCTCTTCCATATCGGCCAGGCCTTTTTGAGATCGATGGGGACGCGGACGATGAGCCAGCGGAGCGAAGTGCCGGTGGCTTCGAGAGGGGCGCGAAAGGATTTGGAGAGGTCCGGCTTCACGTCAGGGGTCGTGTCAGGGTTCAGGGTTCAGGGGTCACGGTTCTGCGTTCATAGTTTTGCAGATTTCAAAGGTCGGCATCCCTGGGAATTGTGGTGGATGCGGTTGGGTTTGGGCGAGCGATCCAAAAGTGGGTCCCCCCTATTACCCAGTCTCTCTGGCTAAAGGTCTTGTTTACATCGGCTTCTAGATGAGAGTCGCGCTAAAGGTCTGATTGAATTGAGGATCGCTATAGAGGTTTGTGCCTATTGGACTTAGCGGTCCCATTGCCTGCAAGGGCGTGGATGCGAGGCGCAGGTTCGCGGAGATGGAGGTTTCAATCACGATTCCATTGTGCGCCGGAAGGGCATAATTGCCTGCAAAATGGGGGGAGTTTTTGGGCGAATGGAATGAGGGGGTTGGGAGAGATTTTTCTGGAGTGGGGCTTGACGGGTTCGCGGGGATTGGCGAAGCTGGGCGCGCTACGCGGGTGTTTGCGGGGCTTGTAGGGTTCGTGGTTTCCCACGTTTCAGAATCGAGGCATGGGGCAGCCTCGCTTGTGGAAATGCTTAGATGAGCTACCTGGCCATGTTCACTTATTGAGCTTCAGATGGATGCATTGACTATTCTTTCCAAGCTGGGCATTTGCACTAATAATGGTAAGGTCCACGAGCATGATAAAAGGCAATCAATCCGTTTTTAATGCGCGGTGAGTCCACAATCACTTCCTTGGGCATTCGCTGCTCTGAGAAGTGATGGGTTAGCTCCTGAGCGTTCGGGCAGCCGACCGTGCCCACAGGAGTACGGCAACGGCGGTCGCCCACATCAGAATTCCCGTACCTGCCGTGACCGCAACGACGAGTGTGTTGGTTCGGAATAAGACCCAACTGAGGATGCACCAGAGCGAAATCAGAATGCCCAGAGCAGCGAGTTTTGGTGCTCGGAAGATTCGCGAGAGCGGGATGTAGTGGAGGCCGATGACGAGGGCGCAGCCGTCTGTTGCGAGATCAGGGCGATGGGCATAACCCGCGGCGAACAACATCACGAGAACGATGGCAAGACCCTCAGTCACTAAGACGACGACAAAAGACCGGGTGGGGAACTGCGACTGTGGAAGAGACGACGCCGGAAGTTGGCGACGCAAAGCACGCCCAATACGCATTGTGTAGATCGACCATACCCAGAGAAAGATGGCAACCGTTCCGAAGATCGGAGCAACGACGGCATTGTAGACCTGAGCGACGCTAAGCCCCCAGCCCAGCCAGCCAGCACCGGCCATAGCGAGGATCAATGCGCCGCGACCGGCTCCGATCACGTGGGTAGGTTGCAGAGATTGCGCCATTCTTGCAAATTCATACGGCGAAAGTGTACCCGCGGTTCCCCAGCGAGGCACAGATGCTGGAAACGGGCGGTTCTGAAACGTTCGGGGCCCCGTTCTTTCAGAATGACATCGGGAGTTGAAGCGGCACTCGGAAGCGTTCGGGGGCTTCGTTCAGAATGACAGCGAGAGTTGAAAGCGGCACTCGGAAATGTTCCGGGGCCCTTTCGCACGGGATGACATCGGGGCAGGTGGCCCGCTCATCGCGATGAGGCCGCGATGAAAGGGCTGGCGTTTTTTCGGATGCTCCACGAATGATAGGGGTGTTCATGACCGGGCCACCTGCCATTGACTATTCTTTCCAAGCTGGGTATTTGCACTAATAATGGTACGGTCCGAGTTGGCTGTGATTTGCTCGGAACGTAACAAGATCGAATCGAGGTCTTTCAATTTCACTTTAGTGAACAACATGGAAGGTGCGTTTCCAGCGCGTGTCGGGGAAGAAATGCACCAGAACGTGGCCGATCCACGCGAGCTTGTTACCGATTCCTGTTTGTTCAAGTTGCCCGTCTGCCGCCCTGAACGACCAATAGTTGAAGAGAGGCCGGCCAATTATGTTGGCGCGTGGCACGAAGCCCCAGTAGCGCGAGTCCAGGCTGTTGTGCCGGTTGTCGCCCATCATGAAATACATGCCGGGTGGAACGACCAGGTCGCCGTCCTGGATATAACTCGAGAAGTTCACGGCCCACGACTCTGTTGCCCCGGATGCTGCTGCCGGGGATACTGCGGGAAAATCATCGAGGAACTCGTTGAAGTTTGCCGGGGTCGTCGGCTGCGCAAATCCAACCGGCTGTGCGACGCCATTCACAATCACAATGCCGTTGCGTAAGTGAATATGATCTCCCGGTACGCCAATCAATCTCTTCACCAGGGGAGTGTATTGTGGTGTTCCGTCGGCGTCGGTGGCATCAATACCAGGCTGATTGACAGGCTTGTGGAAGACCACGATATCGCCGCGCCTCGGCTCGCGATACCTGATGAGCGACATCCACGAAGCAGGCGGCATTAGCGTGATCTGGTCGACCACCAGGTGATCGCCTACAAGCAACGTGTTCTCCATCGAACCTGATGGAATGAGGTAGTTCTGAGCTAAGAAGGTGAGAATGAACAGGCCCACCACGAGAACTGAACAGATGCTGGCCAGCGCCTCGAAAGGAGTCTCTTTTAACTCGGGCGGGGCCTGCGCCTTCGGGGCCAGTCGCGTCGCTTTCATCATCCATATTCTCCACCCGCCCAGAATTGATTCACTCAAATTCTAGCGCGAACCCTCGCCTGCATCTCGGTCTCGGGAGGATTGTAAGCAGTCTGGAAGTTATCACTTCGACGACACTGTACTGGCGGGTAGCCCCGATGTCGAGGCGCTATCGGTTGAGGGTGCCCCGGCGTGGTTGAAAACGATATTCGGGACCGGGGTCATGGCCCCTGCGGAGAGCCTGGGTTAGGTTCGTGGTTTCCCAGGTGCCAAAAACGGCACCTGGGGCACCCAAATTCCTTGCAAATCGAGACAGCGCGGACTTGGGGCACCCGGCGAACAAAGAAACAGCAGCAGATTCTTCGCTCACCACCCCCGAACCCACCCCAAAGAGCAAAGAACGCTCTTCGGGGCCCCTAAAACCTTCGGGTCCCCGTTCTTTCAGAATGACAGCGGAAGTTGAAGCGGCACTCGAAAGCGTTCGGGGGCTTCGTTCGCACAGGATGACATCGGGGCAGGTGGCCCGCTCATCGCGATGAGGCCGCGATGAACGGGGTTCAGGCTGGCGTTTTTTCGGATGCTCCACGAATGAGTTGGGTGTTCATGACCGGGCCACAGACTGGCGGTGCGCGGGATGACGCTTCATTGGGCGAGTTGAGGTCGCGATGCGAGCAGAGCGATGTAGAGGCCGGAGCCGATGATTAGGGATCCGCCGAGGAGCATCGAGAGGGTGGGAAGTTCGTGAAAGACGAGGAAGGAAACGATGGCTCCGGTGACGAGCTGGGTGTAGTGATATTGCGAAACGTTGGAGGCCGCGGTGTGGCGGAGGGCGATGAAGAAGCAGATGCTCCCGGTGGTGCAGCAAGCGCCGGTGATGAGGAGCGCGAGGAGCAGTCGCGGCGTGATGGGTTCGGCGTGCCAGGCCATGCAGGCGAAACCGGCGATGGCGAGCACGATTCCGGAGAAGACGGTGAGGCTTTCAGGAGTTTCAGTCTGGGTGAGGACGCGGGACCAGACCATGTTGACGGAGAAGCAGGAGACGCAGACGAGACATGCAGCGTAGCCGATCCAATCGCCCTGGCGGGAGGAGCTGAAGGGATTGACGGCGAGGACGACGCCTGCGAATCCGATGGCGATGGCGAGGGATTTGCGCAGGCCGGGATTCTCGTGGAGGAAGATGGCGGCGAGGATGGTGATGACCGCGGGGGACAGGAAGACGAGGATGTAGAAGAGCGTGAGCGGGACGTGCCGGAGTGCGATCACGACGCAGAGATTGTTGGCGAGGTCGAGGCAGGAGCGTAGGAGTTGGCGGCGCGGCTGCCTGGGCCAGAGTGAAGAGAGTTGGTGTCGCGCGGAGGCGTAAGCGGTGAGGAAGAGGGCGATGAAGAGGCCGAGGAATCCGATGACTTCGTAGGCGGGGAGGCGCGAGCGGCCGACGTATTTGATGATGCTGTCGGCGAAGACCCAACAGGTGAATCCGCTGACGGCGAGCAGGATGGCGGCGAGATCGGAGGGGCGAGAGGGTGCTTCGCTTCGGAGAAGCTCGGGTTGGGGATTGGTGGTCAGGGCGGACGGACCGGAGGTGGACTGAGATGAGGGTAACAGCGGAGTTGGGGCGTCGGTCACAATCCCTTTGGCGTTCTTGCTTTCCCACCCTTGCTACGCAAGGATGGGGCACCCGGGGTTATCGGTTTGCGGAGAGGAAGACGTTTGGGTTTGGCGGGTGGGATGTAGTGGAAACGGACCAAGTAGATTTGGTTGCCGCTGCCGTGCTGGGCTATTTTGAGCAGATCGAGGACGCCGAGGAAACCGGAGGCGCGAGCCAGATCTGAAGTGATGTCGGGGAAGCCAATGAGCTCGATGGAATCGACCTGGATGTGGCCTTCTTCCATGGGGTAGCGACCGCCGGCTTTGACGCGCGGGGTTTTCCAGATGCGGACGCTCACGGTGATGTCGCCGCGGCGGACGCCGTCGCGGAGGCGCTTGGTGAACTGCATGGAAGAAAGTTTACGCGGGACTTTCAAATCTTAATCGGGCACATGGAGCGGCTGACGTGCAGGGCTGGCGCGCGTTTCACGGAATGCGATGGAGGAGGGGCGGCCTGATTGGGAGCGGTTTGCCTGAAGTTTTAAAAATCGGGGGTAAATCGCTGTATTTTTAGTGCAAACGCTTTCTTTTTTGCGGCTTTGGGGGGCAGTTTGTCGTCTAATGGAGCAAGATGAGTACCGTTTCGGCTATACGATCGCTGTTTGTCCCGGGAGTTGTATCCGCCGCCGAGGAGCAGGTTCGGCAGGAGAATCTTGCTGTTTCTGAAGGACTTAAGCGGCAGGATGTTGGACTGCTTGATCAACTGATTGTGCGCTATCAGCACCGGTTGCTGCGGTACCTGCTGTTTTTGACCGGGAACCGCGAGATGGCCGAGGACATGTTCCAAGAGGTCTGGATGCGGGTTCTGACCCGAGGCGGGCAGTTCAACGGGAAGGCCCGGTTTGAGACCTGGTTGTTTACGATTGCGCGGAACCTGGTGATTGACCAGCGGCGGAAGCGGACAATGAGCAGCCTGGACGAGATGTTTGAGGCGGGCGGCGACGATGATAAGCCGATGACCTTTGAAGTTGCCGATCACGAGCCGGGGCCGTTTGATCGGGTGTCGAACGTAGAAGACCGGGAACAGATTTCAACCGCACTGCTGCAGCTGGACACGCTGTATCGCGAGGTGCTGGTGCTGCGGTTCCACGAAGACCTTTCGCTGGAGGAGATTGCGAAGGTGACGCGGGCTCCGCTGTCGACGGTGAAGTCGCGGCTCTATCGGGGGATGGCATCCATCAAGCCACATCTGGAACGCGCGCAGGCGCATCACCGGGAGGCCGTGTGACCGCACCGGGTCCGGTGACGGAGTCGTCCGTGCGTGGCGAGCTGGTAAAGGCCATGAGAGGATTCGGCGCGGATCGCGAACGAGCGACGGCAGACCGGACGCGGCGCGTGGTGGTGGCTTCAGCAGGGGTAATGCAGGAACAGCGTGCGGGCCGGAAGCGGGTGCGCGCGATGGCGCTGGCGGCGACGCTGGTGGTGTTCTTTGTAGTGGGGCCGCCGGTGTGGTGGGTGGCGGAAACGCTGATTGAGGAAGAGCACATGACCAGCCTGATGAGCGAGCTGGCGGTGTGGGGATTCTTCTCAGTGACGGCGCTGCTGGGTTCGGCGCTGCTGGCGGGATGGTTGCGGCGGAAGTCGTAGAGCTCAGATCTGAGACAGATGCCCCCTCATCGGAATGCCAGGACTCGCTGGTCCCCTGATATGGGCTGGAAAAGCGGATCCTTCCCTCGCCTACCCCCCACAGACGCACGCGTCTGCGGGGCCCCAAAACCGCTCCGGTCAGGATGACACTGCCCTGGATGTTGCCCCGGTGGCATGGCTGAAGTCATGCATTGGTACAAAGCCTCCGGGGCGTATCTTCGTAATGTTCAAAAACCAAGGAACTTTCACCGGTCGGGCGCAATTCCTCTATACTCAGTCGCAACTTCACTGCGATTGTGTTCGTCCATTGAATAGCATTCGGCTGGGCCAGATTGCTGCTCGATCCCTCGAGGCGAGGGTGGAATTCTTATGCGTGAACCTGAACTGATTAACCCAAACGAAGAGACGCGGCTGGTGCCGATGTGGTCGATTGCGATCGCGGCGGCGGTGTTTGTCCTGGTGGAGTACTACTTCTGGCTGGTGTTTCCGAAGACGCAACACCACGTTCCACCGCTGGGCTTCAGAATCTACATGAACCTGTCGTGGGGGCTGCTGGCCTCGCTCTACTTCCTGATGGTGGGATACGTGAGCAAGGACGCGCCGCGGCGAGCGATGAGTGCACGGTTCTGGATGCTGATCTGTTTTGTGATGCCGGGCGGAATTGGCGCGGTGTTGTATTTCCTGCTGCGGGCGCCGCTGGTGTCGAAGTGTCCGGCGTGTGGAACGCATGTGCAGAGCGATTTCCACTTTTGTCCGCAGTGCAATTATCAGCTGACGGCGAGCTGCGGAAGTTGCTTCAGGACGGTGCGGGCGACGGACCAGTACTGCACGCGGTGCGGGCATGAGCTGGAGAGCGACCAGATGCCGGCGCGGCTGCATTTACAGGGACTGGGGATTAGAGACTAGGGACATAGGGACATAGGGACAGAGGGATAAAGGGACAGTAAGACTCCAGGTGGTTTTTCTGACAGCTGATTTTTGATGGATAGATTAGAGATTGATTCCTGACGTTAGTTCGCTTCATCGCGCAGGCGGGTAGACTGTAGTTTGCGTGGTGGGGCCTTCCGCTGCTCTCATGACAATTTCCGCACTCATCATCGATGACGAACAGCTGGCTCGCGACGAGCTGGCGTACCTGCTTGAAGCGGCCAAGGATGTGAATGTGGTGGCGCAGGGGGCGAACGGCATCGAGGCTGTGGAGCTGATCGAAGAGCATCACCCGGACCTGGTGTTTCTGGATGTGCAGATGCCGGGGCTGGATGGGTTCGCAGTGATCCAGCGGGTGATGGAGCGGCATCGCAAGCAGAAGGACAACGATGGATGGCCGCTGCCTCAGTTTGTCTTTGCTACTGCTTATGACCAGTACGCGGTGCGCGCATTTGACGTGAACGCGGTGGATTATCTGCTAAAGCCGTTCGATCGCGGGCGCCTGGACAAGGCACTGGAGCGGGTGCGCAGGCGCATGACGAATGGTGGTGCGCCGGGGAACGGAGGCAGTGAGTCTCCCATCGAATCGCAACTGGATGCGTTGCTGAATTTGCTGAAGAGTCCGCAGGGCGGGGCGCGAGGGACACAGCGGGCGAAGCTGATTGTGCAGGCGGGGAGCCGGCTGCTGCTGGTGGACCAGGCGGATATCTGTTTTGCGGAGATTGAAGAGGGCGTGATCCGGGTGGTGACGCAGCACTTTGAGGGACAGTCGAAGTGCAGGACGATTGAAGAACTGGTGGATCAGCTGGATCCGGCGGTGTTCTGGCGGGCGCATCGCAGCTTTGTGGTGAACATCAACCAGATTCGCGAAGTGGTGCCGTGGTTCAAGTCGACGTATCAGCTGCGGATGAATGACAAGAAGCAGACGGAGATTCCGGTGAGCCGGGCGCAGACGAAGCGGCTGCGGGAGTTGTTTAATCTGTAGCGTGCGGTGCGGGGCTAGTTGTTCAGAGCGCCGTGGGTAACGAGTCCGACATCGCGCAGGCCTGTCCACTCAACGAATCTCGCTTTCGCGCGATGGGGCCCCAAACGCGCTCTGGCTCAGGACGACACGTTCTTCCTTCTGTGAGTTCGCAGCGGGGCCAATTTCTTTATTTCAGCCTGGCAAAGCGGCCCACGTTCACCTTGGGGATACGCAGCCATGCCGCGATTGCGAATGATCCCATCACAAGGATTGAAGCAAGTGCAGAGACGCGGAGGATGGCGGCGACGTGCCATTGTGCGCCTGATGGATCGGTGATGACGTCGAGGGGTTGCGGGCGGAGGAGTTGAAGGACGTTGCCCATGGCGCAGAAGGCATAGAGAAGGATTGCGAGCCGCCAGTGCGGCGTTGGGGGCGGGGGTGCAGCCGTGGAGCGACGCAGATATTGCGCGAATGCAAAGTAGATGAGGAAGACGGTAAGGAGCCAGCCGGCGTAATTGGTAAGAGGGACGCCGAACCAGAGACCGCCATCGCGCCAGTGCCAGGCGTGGAGGAGCGTGCTCCAAACGGGATCCTGGGCAAAGTCCCATGCGGTCATGATGACGGCAGCTAGGAGCGGCAGGGTGATGACTTGTGCGCGGAGAGGCCGGCTGGCGGTTGCGCCGAGGATGAGGCGGGCGAGCGTCCATGAGGCGTAGGCCATGCCGATGTAGGCGAGGCCGAGAAGGATGGGGACGCGCATGAGTTGCGGGCCCATGAGCGGGAGGAATACGTAGTGCCCGTAGGGGAATCCGGTGAGAACGCCGATGTTCTCGATGACGTTTCCAATGACAAGGCTGATGGCGGCGAAGATGAGGATTCCGCGAAGGCGGTAGTGTTGTGCGCCGTGGATGAAAGCGAAGGCGAGGGCGGAGAGGATTTCGAGGGCGACGATGGAGGTGGAGGGGGTGCTGAAGGGGAGGACCTGGAGGATGCGCGTGAAGGCGTAGAGAGTGAGGAGGGCGGCGAGGAGGCCCGAGATTGAGCGGGTGCGAGAGGTTGGATGAGTTATGGCGATGAGAGTATTGGGCATGGTTCCTCCGCCGAGAAAAGCAACTGCAGGTTCCTCCACTCCCGTTGGTCGGTCGGAATGACACTCCATAACGAACTTAGCGTTCGCCGCGCCCAGACGGAATGACACTCCATAACGAACTTAGCGTTCGCCGCGCCCGGTCGGAATACACTCCAAGACAAAAGGCACTGAGCGCATGCTCCGCTTCCCTCAAAAGCAGATCCTTCGCATCGCTTACCCCATCCCGCTTTCGCGCGATGGGGCCCCAAACGCGCTCTGGCTCAGGATGACACATTTCTCTTTAGGACAGCCTCGAAGACGGACTCAGGATGCGATTGCGCTCCGCGCTAGTCATAGTCACGCCGCCAAGGATGACACGTTCTCTTCGCGGCGCGCAGAATCAGTCGTAGCGCTCGAAGATGATTTGTTTGCGGTGCCAGCCGTAGCCGGCTAGTTTTTCGCGGACGCCGGCGACCATGTTGTTGAGGCCGCAGATGTAGGCGTAGATGTCGAATTTGAGGTCGGACGGGAGGATGGACGGATCGGGCGCGGGCACCGGGAGCGCCTGGCCGAGGCGGGCGGCGCGCTCTTCGACGATGCGCGCGACGTGGTCCTGCACGTAACCGCGAAGGCCTTTCCAACTTTCGTCGGCGCGGCTGAGGGTGGGCAGGTAATGGAAGTTGGGCTTGCGCGCGGCGAGGGCTTCGAATTCTTCGCGGTAGTAAAGCTCGCTCTCGTGGCGGGTACCGTAGACCATCCAAATCTCTTTTCCTTCGCTGCGGTCGATGCCGGCATCGGCGCCGGTCTCAGGAAAGAGCCACTGCGCAAAGGCGCGCATGGGGGCGATGCCGGTGCCGGTAGAGATAAACAGGGAGTCGGTGACAGGCAGTTTGAGAACGAAGTGGCCATGGGGTCCGTGCACCTGGATAGTGCCGCCGGGAGGGAGTTCGGTGAGATCGGCGAGGTGGTTGGAGAAGAATCCCTCGGGCACGCGGTTAACGCACAGTTCGAAATGATTGGTACTTGCCGCGGAGGCGATGGAGTAGGCGCGGGTCTGCTGCTTGCCGTTGGGATCAGTGGCGACGGCGGAGATGAATTGGCCGGAGACGTACGGAAAGGATTCCAGATCGTCAAGAACGAAATCGAAGTGGTAACACTGGGCCGATTCAGAGATGCAGGTCTTGCTTGCCAGACGTGCCGTATAGGTTTCACGCGCCAAGGTGGATTCTCGCTTGCAAAGAGAATATGGCTTAAGGATCGCCAAATGCAGTATATCGCCCGCGATGTGTTGAGCCGGAGCGCGTTTCAGGGGGTGTATATCGAAGTTTATGAGGTGAAGGCTGTGGCTTCGGCAAGCCTGTATCTATGCGAGGGCGTGCCAGCAGAGTTGGAGACCCATGACGAAGAGCCACAACGAAAGTGCAAGCCGCATGGTGCGGACGGGTATGCGCGAGGCGAGGCCAGTGCCGACGAGGGCGCCGAGGACTCCGCCGACGATGAGATTGATGAGGAGTGGCGCGTTGAGGCCGGCGCTTTGAAGATGGAGCGTGCCGCCGATGAGCGCCAGGCAGAGGCCGAAGGCGAGGTCGGTGCCGACGATGCGACGGGCATCGAGCGGGGTCAGTCCGAGGAGTGCGAGGGTGCCGAGCGCACCGGCACCTGACGACGAGAAGCCGACTTCAGCACCGATGGGAAGCATGACGAGGACGAGCCACCTGGGGGAGTTGGTGCGCTGCGCGAGTTCAGCCGCAGGGCGGAAGTGGCGGAAGATGTGCCACGCGGAGGAAACGGCGATCATGATGCCCAGCGCGAGAAAGAGCCAGAGATTGTTGGCGGAGTTGTGGGCGACGCGCTGAAAGATGAGTGAGCCGAAGACGACGCCGGGGATTCCGGTGGCGAGGATGATGGCCAGGGTGGGCCACGCGACCTGGCGACGCCAGATCTGCACGGGGACGACAACGAGTTTGACGGCGGCGGAGTAGGCGAGGGCGGTGCCGACGGCTTCGGCGACGGGCACGTGGAGAAAAAGGATCAGCAGGGGCGCGATGAGCGTTCCGGCGCCGACGCCGGTGATGGCGATGAGCGTGGCGATTGTGAATCCGAGGATGAGTTCCATGGCGATCTCCGGTGTTAGTGAGCCTGCAGGTGGATGCCGCATTCGAGCTTGCGGCCGGACCAGCGGCCGGAGCGCGGATCGTTTTCGTCGAAGGGCAGGCTGGTGCAGGGAGCGCAACCGATGGAGGTGTATCCCTGTTCGTAGAGCGGGAGGAGCGGGATGGAGTGCTGCTCGGTGTATTGCCAGACGTCGCGGGTGGTCCACTCGGCGAGCGGGCTTAACTTGGCGAGGATCTTGCCGGTGGGGAGCGTGAAGAACTCGTGCGGCTGGAGGTTGGCGCGGGACTTGGACTGCTGGCGGCGGAGGCCGGTGACCCATGTGGTGTAGGAGCCGAGCGCGCGGAAAAGTGGTTCGACTTTGCGCATGCCGCAGCAACGGTCGGGCGCGGTCTGGTTGAGGATGCCGAATTGCGATTCCTGTTCGGCGACGGATTGCTCGGCCTGAACGTTGACGAGATTCAGGTTCCATTCGGCGGAGATGCGATCGCGGTAGACGAGGGTTTCAGAGAAGTGGTAGCCGGTTTCGAGGAAGATGACAGGAATCTGCGGCCGGAGTTGGAGCACCATGTGGAGCACGGCGACGTCTTCAGCCTGGAAGCTCGATGTGATGCAGGCGCGCTGCGCGTGTTCGAGATGCTCGCGAAGAAAACTGGAAGCGGTGAGGGCGAGAGCGCTAGATGCCGAGGCCGTTGTCATTGTTGTCTTCTCCTGAGGGGATTGAGGCGAGGCGTTGGATTTCGTTGAGTGTTTCCTGGAGAGAGCTGGAGTTGCCGCCGAGGGGCGTAACAGCGGCGCTGTCGGCACGCGTGAATGTGATGGGGGCGGCTTCGTTTGACTCGAGGATCACGAACGCGCCGAGGCGGGCGAAGGTGGCAAGTTGAGGGGAGGCGGCTGTGCGTGTGCGAAGAACGATGGCACCGTCGGCGAGAAGCGACTGCTCGATCTGAGAGGCGAGGTCTGCGCGGTTACTTAAATTGAGCAACCCGGCGGTTGCATGTTGGCTGGTTGTGTCGGATGCGTCGTGGATGGCGCGAATCATGCCGGCGCCGGCGGTTGTATTGTCTGTGGGATCGATGAGGATGAAGCTGCCGGTGGCGCGGCTGTCGCGATAGAGGTCGACGAGCAGGGGACGGTTGGTTTCGATGACGACGTGGCCGATGTCATTGAGGGCTAGATGGGAAGCGGAGTTCTCGGCGAGGTGATCGACGTCGATGCGGGAGCGGAGTTCGGCGATGGTGGCGCGGACGGTCTGGCTGGTGTGTTTGAGATGGTAGATGGCGCCGGGGCGGAGGGGCTTGGCGTGCATCCAGACTGCGGTGGCTTCGATGCGGCTGGTTTTGCGGGGCGGATCAGTGACGGCGGCGATCATGCCGCCGCGGCTGAGGTCGATTTCATCTTCGAGGGTGACAACGATGGATTGAGGAGCGCGGGCGCTATCAAGATTGCCGTCGAAGGTGGAGATGGCGTGGACGCGAGTGCGGCGGCCGCTGGGAAGCGCGAGAACTTCGTCGCCTGGGCGGATAGAGCCGGCGGTGATCTGGCCTGCGAAACCACGGAAATCCTGATGGGGGCGAACGACTCGCTGGATAGGCAACCTAAAGGTTGCCTGTGTGCGTTCGATCGCGAGGGGGAGGGTTTCGAGGAGTTCGAGAATGCTGGGGCCGGAGTAGAACGGCATACGCGTGCTGCGATGGACGACGTTGTCACCGTCGAGGGCGCTGACGGGAACGGGGATGAGCCGCGGGATATCGAGCTGGCGGGCGAGGCCTTGCAGGCTGGCGCTGTGCCGATGGAAGACTTCTTCGGAGAAGTCGACGAGATCCATTTTGTTGATGGCTGCGATGACGATGGGGATGCCGAGAAGGCCGGCGATGCAGGCGTGGCGGCGGGTCTGGGCGAGGATCCCTTTGCGGGCGTCGACGAGGACGATGGCGACGTCGGCGGTGGATGCGCCGGTGGCCATGTTGCGGGTGTACTGCTCGTGGCCGGGGGTGTCGGCGATGATGAATTTGCGTTTGGGCGTGGAGAAGTAGCGATAGGCGACGTCGATGGTAATTCCCTGCTCGCGTTCGGCGCGAAGGCCGTCGGTGAGTTGGGCGAAGTCGATGGCGGCGTTGCGGGTGACGGAGCGGATGTGGTCGTCGTAGACGTTGTGCGAGTCGTAGAGGAGGCGGCCGATGAGTGTGGACTTGCCGTCGTCAACGCTGCCGGCGGTGGAGAAGCGGAGGAGGTCTTTGGCGAGCTCGGCTTGGAGGCGCTGCTCGATGGGCAGCTCAGGAGCGGTGAAAGGCGCAGGATCGACAGCTTCTAGAATGTTTTGCTCAACCGTGGCCATCAGAAGTAGCCCTCGCGTTTTTTCAGTTCCATGGAGCCGTCCTGGTCGTGGTCGATGATGCGGTTGGCGCGTTCGGAATTGCGGACGGCCATGAGTTCCTCGATGATTTTGGGAACGGTGTCGGCTTGGGAGCGGATGGCGCCGGTGCAGGGGCTGCAACCTAAGGAGCGGAGGCGGCAGGTGACCCACTGCTCTTCTCCGGGAAGGCCCTGGATGAAGGGCTGTTCGAGTGGAATGAGCGAGTCGGCGCGGACAAGCATTTTGCGCGGCTTGGCGAAGTAGAGAGGAACGATTGGAATTTTTTCGAGATGGATGTAGTGCCAGATGTCGAGTTCGGACCAGTTGGAGAGCGGGAAGACGCGGATGCTTTCGCCGGGACCGATGCGACCGTTGAAGAGGCTCCATAATTCGGGGCGCTGGTTCTTTGGATCCCATTGGCCGGCGGCATCGCGGAAGGAGAAGATGCGTTCCTTGGCTCGGGATTTTTCTTCGTCGCGACGCGCGCCGCCGAAGGCCGCGTCGAAGCCGTGAGCGCGGAGGCCATCGAGGAGGGCCTGGGTCTTGAGGTATCCGCAGCAGCGCTGGGTTCCGAGCTTGATGGGGTTGGCGCCGTCGGCGAGGGCTTCTTCGTTGCGCCAAACGATGAGCTTGAGGCCGAGCTCGGCCGTGTAGCGGTCGCGGAATTCGAGCATCTCGCGGAATTTGTAACCGGTGTCGACGTGGAGGAGCGGGAACGGAATGGGCGCGGGGTAAAAGGCCTTCTGCGCGAGGCGGAGCATGACGGAGGAGTCTTTACCGATGGAGTAGAGCATCACCGGGTTTTGGAATTCGGAGGCGACTTCGCGAAAGATGTGGATGCTCTCGGCCTCGAGGAGCTGGATGTGGCTGAGGCGATCTTCTCGGCTATCGGCGGGGATGGTGTTTGGCTCGACGGCGGCAGGGGCTGTCATGTTTCTCCAGATGTTTAAGGGCAATAAAAAACCCGCGGCTGCAGGGAGGCTGCGGCGCGGGGTATGGGGAATTGCGGTGAGTCTAGAGGTGGCTTATCCCATAGTCCGGCGCGGCGCACAACAACATGCGCAACAAGCGACCGGCATGGAACAGAGACTCATTGGGACTACTATACGGGGGTTCCGGAGGCAGGTCAAACCGAAGGAGGCGTGGCAGCTGCGGGCCCGCTGAGTCATTTCCGTCCCGCTTGACGCCTTCCCTTGTAGAATCAACCGCCTTTCAATTCTGAGGTCAATATGCACATGGTCAAGATCACACATTACTTTGCAATTATCCGCGGCGCGGGATGTCTTTCCATGGCTGCGACTCTGCTATCTGTTGCGTCGATGGCGCAAAGCAGTTATCACGACCCGAAAGGCCGGTTCGAGCTGCAGGTTCCAGCAGGTTGGAGCGCGGCACCCGACAGCGAGGAAGATCAAGTAGTCGTTCGGCATGGAGCTGCCCAGGCAATCATCGCGGTGATCCAGCAGAACAAGACAAATCCGATGACAGCCAAGGAGTATGTTGAAGCCACGGTGATGGATTTCAGGCACCAATGTCCTACCACCCAGGAACGTAAGAGCGGAACCGTCACGCTGGCGGGCGCGCAAGGCATCTATACGATCGTCACGTGCAGCGACCCGAAATCGCCTGCAGTTGCCGAGGCGTCGGCTGTGCTCACGCCGAACGACTACATCGTTGGCTTTACCATGATTTCGCCGCTCAGGAATTACTACGAAAACCTGCCTGTGCTCGACGGAATCCGTGACAGTGTTCACGTGGCTGGGAACGATGGTGCGAAAGCGGTATCAAAGGACGCAGAACCGCCAGGAGTAACGGAGGCGAAGAAGGCCTGTGCGGTTGGAGTATTCACGCAGGAGGAGTGCTCCAGGCAGATCGGCATTGCGTACAGCAAAGAAACCGCAGGTGAAGATGCAGCCGAAGCCGCGAGGGGTAATGTCTATCGCGACCCTGGCGGCAGATTTTCTTTTTCTATTCCTGAGGGTTGGACCGCTACTCCGGAAGGCGACAAAGGAATCGACGGCGTTCAGCTGCGGTTGGGCTCGAACTGGATCAACATCATTCCGGTTGATCCTGCACCGAGCGCGAGTGAGCTTGTGCTCCGCTATGAGAGAGAGATGGCAGCGCGATCGAAGAGTGATCGCAAACCGCCGTTTGGAGCAATCGGGCTTTTGCAACTGTTTGGCCATGGCGTCGAACTTACCTACGACAATTTCAGTGCAAATGGCGCGGATGGAACCAAGCGAGACAGCTATATCGCCGGGGTCAGCGAGGTCTCGGGAACAGGGCAGAGTAATCTGCTTGTTGTCGCGTCGATCGACGGCCAGCAGGAAGAGGCAGGCGGAAAGGCCTTTCTGAACGTTGGCCAGAGCTTTCACTTTGGAGCGCATTGAATCTGGCGCGGCGCTCGATGAGCGATTGCAGCCGTCTGTCGTCCAGGTGCGTCCTCGAGTGCGAATTAACGCGGGATCTGCTGTCGTTCTGGAGCTTGAGCCGTTGCCAGCGCAGCGATGCTTTTATCGCCGGAGTCCTGGCGAGATTTCGCGGATGCTTTCACGATTGAGCCATGAGGTTTCAATCGTGATTCGGGCAATGCATAGGTGAGGGCCATCGCGGCCCAGTTGGTGCCGGCGGCGGAGATCCATTGATCGTGGCCGTGGGGGAAGCCGGCGTCGAACCAGGGCTGGAAGCCGAGAGCACGCGTCTGCACGTACCAGGAGCCGTCTTCCTGCTGGGTGCTCAGGAGCCATTTAACGCCGCGCTGATAGGCGGGACTGGAAGAGGGAACGCCGGCGAGATGGAGAGCGACCAGACTTTTGCCGGTGGCGTAGGCGGTGCTCTGCATGGTGGGCAGGTCGGACCATCCGCCATCGGAGTGTTGCGCTGCGAGGAGTTCTTTTAGGGCTTGTTGCAGGGCTGGTTTGTTTGTTCCTGCCCAGGCGAGACCGGCGACGCGCCAGCTTCGATCTTCGTTGTTGTAGGAGCGGGCGTTGGCGATCCAGTTTGCAGCGAGGCGAATGGATTTGTGGTAGTCAGCGGCGCCGGCCTTTGGTGTGTAGAGCTGCAGGGCGCGCATGGCTCGCGCGGTCTGACCGATATAGTCGAGGCAAATGGGCGGGCGGTTATCGGCATGCTGCGCGGGCCAGTCACCATTGGGGTGCTGGCGCTGAAGGATGTAGAGAGCAGCGGTGTCGGTATTGAGGTCGGGCTTGTAGCCTTCGGCAGCGAGGCCCATCAATTGATAGGCGAGGATGCCTTCGCTGAAGTTGTCCTCAGTGGGGACGATGAAGCCCTGGTGCATGCGGTCGCGAATCTTGGCGAGGACATCGGCGTTGGCCTGGACTTGAGACGCGTCGGTTTTTTCGTCGATCTGGAAGCCATGCTTGCGGGATAGACCCATGGTCATGGCAGTGAGGCTGTTGTCGTGGCAGGAGACGCAGCCGGAGTTGGTGATGAAGTTGACATCGGCGCGCTGCAGGTGGGGAATGGTGTCCTGTACGGCGCGCTGGATGGAGTTGTCGCGCCGCATGTGGAGAGAAACAGGCGTGAGCAGGCTGGGTTTTGCGCCGGCTTTCAGGAGCAGTTTGACGACCGGGGTATCACCGTTGTGTCGGGCGATGTCGAGAGGAGTCAAGCCCTCATCACCGGTCTTCGGGTGCTTGTCGATGGCGTTTACGTCAGCGCCGCGATCAATGAGGAGCTGCACGGTGTCGATAGGAAGCCTGTCGGAGACAGCGGCATACATCAGGGGCGTGCGGCCGAGCGGGTCGTAGCCGTTGGCATCGGCTCCGTGATCGAGCAGGGTGCGAACATCGCGCAGATCGGCGAATACGACTGTGTCGTCGAGAGCTGCGGTGAGGACACTTTTGTCAGTGACCTGCTGGAGGAGGCGATCAACGCAGCTTGGGCAATGTGAGGTGATGGCCATGGTGAGGCCTGTTTCACCGGCCATTTTCGCGTCTGCTCCGTGATCGAGCAGCATAGCGACAACCTGGGGATCGCCGGACGTGAGTGCTTCAATCAGCGGGGACGATTCGTTCTCAGGGCGGTAGTTGGGATTGGTTTTGGCACCATGATCGAGGAGGAGTTTGACGATGGGCGCTCCGCCGGGGCGACGCGCGGCGATCATGAGCGGGGTGCGCATGTCGTCAGATCGGGCATTGACATCGGCGCCGTGATCGAGCAGCAGACGAGTTTTCTCGAGATTGGTGGCTGCCCACATCAAAGCTGTTGCATTCGCGTCGTTGCGCTTGTTGGGGTCGGCGCCCATCTTCAGTAAGCGCGTCAACGTGGGGACATTGGTGTAGAGCACGGCGTACATGAAAGGCGTGGAGCCTTCGGGTCCGCGAGCGTTGAGCAGGGCAGGATCGGCGGTGGCGGCTTTGAGGAAGGACGGCAGGTCGGCTGCGCGCAGGGCATCGACCATGGCGATGGCTTTGGGATCGAGAGGCGGACGGTCTTGTTCGTTGGCGAGGGAATCGGGCCATTCGGCTCCCTGATCGATCCATGCCTTGATGGTGGCGATCTGTTCGGGACGGAGCGCGCCAGTGGGAGGCATCTGGGCGCCGTATTCGCCCATGAGGCGGTGATAAACGAAGCTGTTGGCGCTGCTTCCGGGGACGACGCGGCGCGAGAAGGACTTCATCACGGAGCTTCGGCGATCGAGACGCATACCGGCGCGCTGCTTGGCAGGGCCGTGGCAATCACCGCATTGCTCGCGGAAGATGGGCAGAACGTCGCGGCCGAAGTCTACTTTGGCGGGAGGTGCAGTCTGGGCTGTAGAAGTGCCGGTGATGGCTAAGCAGAGAAACAGCGATGCGAGTCCTGAACGTTTCACGGTGGCCTCCACCTGAATTACTTGAGGGGCTTCCTTACCAACCTTCCTGAAAGTGATTTCAGAAGACGATGCGAATCTCAATTTTTGAAGGAAGGTCCCTGAACTTGCTCAGATTCCATTTGCGCGGGAACGAAGGGGGCCGGGAAAGGCGCAGAGGTTCTAAGTCACGTCGAATGCTAACTCTGAGCATGCCGGATGTAAAGGGGATTTGCGTTTTCGCAAATGACCGGATAGCGCGAAACGAATCAGGTCAGCAGAATTTGTCGGCCGCAGCGGCAAGGTCGAAGTCTTTTTGCGTGATGCCGCCGGCGTCGTGGGTAACGAGGGCGAGGCGGACCTTGTTGTAGCGGATGTCGATGTCGGGGTGGTGACCGGCGTTTTCGGCTAGGTCGCCCACCTTGTTGACGAAGGCGAGGGAGGCGCGGAAATCCTTGAAAAGGAAGGTGCGGACGAGTTCTCCGGACTCGATCTGCCAGTCCGGGACAGTGGCGAGGTGGGACTTGATTTCGGGGTCGGATAGAGGCGGCATAGGAAACCTCCCTGGGGAATCGGTCCGACTAGTCAGGTGGGCGGACCCAAACAATCACTATAAGTTGGGATGCCGATGTGGCAGTTGAAATTTGTGGGTCGGATATGGTAACTAATCCTTTAGTTGTTGCGTCCAATGGGTGTAGGGCTGGATCAGGCCAGATGATGGCCGAATGGAATCAACGGGTTAAAGATGCCTCCGAAGAAATCAAACACGTTAACCGAAGCCGAGCTGAGGCTGATGAAGATTCTTTGGCGGCGCGGCGAGTCGGCGGTAAACGACCTTGTGGCGGCGATGCCGGAGGAGGAGCCTCTGGCGTACAACTCAGTGCTGACGACGATCCGGATTCTGGAGCAGAAGGGTTACGTAGAGCATCGGCAGGAGGGGCGTGCGTTTGTCTATTGGCCCTTAGTGCTGGAAAACGAGGCGGGGCGAAGTGAAGTGAAGCACATGCTGAGCCGTTTTTTTGGCAACTCTCGCGAGCAACTCTTGCTCACATTGTTAGGGGACGGCGAGATTTCGCGTGACGAGCTGGAGCGGTTGAAGGCGGCGATTCGGGACGCGGCGCTCGATGAGGAAAAGGAAGTTTAAATGTTGCACCTGGCTATACAGATCGGCGACTTCGGAACGGCTGCGCAGGTTTTCTGGGCGTGGCTTGCTTCGGCGTGCGAACCGGCGGCGAGTTCGCTGGTGACTTCGATCTGGCAGGGAGCAGCGATCGCCTGCGGGATGGAAATGGTGCTCAGGCTGATGCCGAGGATATCCGCGGCGCATCGCTTTGCGGTTTGGGCTGCCGGATTTGTGGTGGCTCTGGGGCTGCCGTGGCTCGCGCTTCTGCATTTCAGTGCGAGCGGGCCGGTGCCTAATGTGGAAGCGAGCGGGAGTGGAGCAGCACCGCTGCTGCAGCTGGACGCGCGATGGATTTGGGCAATTGCGGCGCTCTGGGCCGGGGCATCCGCGTTGCGCGCGGCAAATCTGGCGCTGCACTCAATTCGACTGCGGCAGTTGTGGAAGGCTGCCAAACCGGCGGAAGTGAGTGCGGCGCTGGCTGACGCGCTGAAGGATGTGCGCGGCGGACGGGTGCAGATTTGCACGACGGAGACGCTGGACCGACCGAGTGTGATCGGATTCCTGGCGCCACGAATTCTGATTCCGGCGTGGCTAATGGCGCGGTTGACGGTGGGCGAGCTGGAGCAGATTGTTTTGCACGAAGCCGAGCATTTGCGCCGTCGCGATGACTGGACGAACCTTGCGCAGAAGCTGGCGCTGGTTGTGTTTCCGCTGAATCCGGCGCTGGTGTGGATGGAGCATCGGCTATGCCGCGAGCGAGAGATGGCGTGCGACGAGGGCGTGGTGCGGGTTACGAATGCGCCGCGGGCCTATGCAGCGTGCCTGGCAAGCCTGGCGGAGCGCGGACTGGAGCGTCGAGCCGAAGCATTGTCGCTGGGCGCATGGCAGAGGCGATCAGAGCTGGTGCACCGCGTACACGGAATTCTGTGGCGGAGGCGCAAGCTGAGCACGGCCGCGGCGGGAGCGCTGCTGGGTACGGTGGGATGTGCACTGCTTGCGGGATCGGTGGAGATGGCGCGGTGTCCGCAACTGGTGGCGTTTGTGCCCGAGCAGAAAAGCCTGGCGATGACGCCGGCAAGACAACGGGAGATGGCGGCGCTGCTGGCGCAAGAGAACGCCGAAGCGAAGATGACGTTGCCGCCGGGCTTTCGCGCAGTTCCAGCCAAGGCGGTGATGCCGGTAATGAGGCGCACGAGCATGCGGAACCACCCGAGGCATGAGTCGGCGGTGAGGGCACGCGCGTCGGAGCCAACGAGTGAGAGCGCAAGGGCAGAGATGGTTGGCGATCGGGTGAATCCCGGGACCGAGCAACAATGGGTGGTGCTTGCGGCGTGGGAGGAAGTGCAGACCGTGAGCCGCAGTTCGCCGAGCACGACGAGCGACTATGCGATGAGCGCGGTTGAAGAAGAAGGGGCTGCGCCTGCGCAGCAGAATACGGGTAAATCGGCAGGACAGGCGGCGAGCCAAGCGCCGCATCCGAATCAGACGAGCAGCCAATACACGGTGACTCGGCTGATTCTGAGAGTGATGCCTGCAAATGCAAAGTCAACTCAGCTGGCGACCGGGGCAGTGCGCGGCGGCTGGTTCGTGATTCAACTGTAAGTTCAACTTCAAAACATCAAGGTGAGGTAATTATGTCGGTAACAACTAATTCATTAGTGGCGAAGGTGAGAAAGTTTGGGGCGCCGGCGGGTGCGGCTGCAGCGGTGCTTCTCGGCTTTTCGTTTCTGATCGGCCATTGCGTTGCGCACGCGGCGAGCAATGGGGTGGCATTGAACGGCGGTGCTCCGATGAATGACAGCAGCGTGTCGGCGCTGGTGAACCTTGACGACGCGGTGGAAGCGGTCGCGGCACGGGTAACGCCGGCGGTGGTGAACGTGGCGGTAACGTCACGCGTCTCCGCGCAGGATGCAGATGGCGATGACGACGGGCAGGCGTCGGGCAACGGCCAGATTCCCCAGAATGCGATTCCACCGGAGTTCCGCCGGTTCTTTCAATTTGGCGGTGGTGGTGGAACCCCCCAGCCGCAGTTGGAACACGGAATTGGCAGCGGCATCATTATCTCCCCGGATGGCTACATCGTAACCAACAACCACGTCGTGAATGGAGCCACGCAGGTTCGCGTGACACTGAATGACCGGCGGGTGTTTCCGGCGAAGGTGGTGGGCGTGGACAAGCTGAATGACCTTGCTGTGATCAAGATCGACGCGCACGATCTGACGACGATTCCGTGGGGCGACTCGACGAAACTGCGTCCGGGGCAGACGGTGCTTGCGTTCGGGAGCCCGTTTGGCTACTTCCAGTTCTCAGTCACGCGCGGCATTGTGAGCGCACTTGATCGGCCGAATCCTTACTCGGACGATGCGCGGAAGCCGGGCGATTTCATTCAGACAGACGCGGCGATCAATCCAGGCAACTCTGGCGGTCCGCTGGTGGACGCGCATGGGGAGCTTGTGGGCATCAACACGTTCATCATCACGAATAACGGATCGTTTGCCGGCGCTGGATTTGCGATCCCCTCGCACATCGTCCGGGCATCAGCAGAATCAATCATCAAGGACGGAACGGTTCACCATGGGTATCTCGGCATCAGCATGAACGATGTGACGCCGGATAACTCGAGCTTCTTTAACCTGCCGGACGCGACAGGTGCAATCGTCAGCCAGGTGACGCCTGACTCGCCGGCAAGCCGCGCGGGATTGAAGAGTGGCGACGTGCTGCGCGACTTGAACGGAAGCAAAATCAGGAATGGCAGCCAGCTGCAAGTCGCGGTAAGCCAGACTGCGCCGGGGACAGAAATCAGCCTGGGCATTCTGCGCGATGGAAAGCCGCAGACGCTGAGCGTAAAAGTGGGCGAGTACAAGGGCGGAAGCCAGGTTGCTGAAAACGGCGGTAGCGGTTCGAAGCAGCGTGGCAAACTGGGCCTGGCGGTCGATGATCTGACCCAGGACGCACGTCAGCAACTCAATATTCCTTCGAACGTGCACGGCGCCGCTGTGGCCAGCGTGCGGCCAGCGAGCCCCGCGGACGATGCAGGACTTGCACCGGGCGATGTGATCGAAGAAGTGGATCGCAAACCGGTTACCGATGCGCAGGAATTTGCCACCGATGTTCATGCTGTTCCTGCGGGCAAGGACATCCTGTTGCTGGTTTGGTCGCATGGCGGGGCAAGCTACCGCGTAGTGCATCCGGCGCAGAGTGAACAGAACGGCGATTAAGCAAGGTGTTGCCTGCAAGACTGACGGCCGCCGCATCTCCTCGAAGTGCGGCGGCCTTTTTTGCAGATAGCCGGAGCGCATCAGGGTTGCCTTCGGAGTATTTTCGGGGATTATGGTTCCTTACTGGTAAGCAGGTTTTCGATGGCGCGGATCCTTTGTGCGTAGTTGTCGTGCGCTTTGGTGGGGCTCTCGATAATCCAGAACCATCGCGTAGCGTTCTTGACTGTATAGTTCGTGACCTTCACATTCCGGAAATTATCCGGCACTGTCCATGTGAGCAGATCGCTGGCGTCATTGAGGGCAATGATGTGGGGCAGATTGCACTGGGCGGGCGCAGCGGGCTGGGCCTGGAGATAGGCGCAACGCAGATCTCCCCAACGTTCAAGGTGGCTGGTAAGATTTGTGGCGCTGGCGGAGTCGAGATTCGCCATGGCCAGGAGCCGCAGCTGGTTGGCGAAGAAATACACCAAGCCGGTATGCGCAAGTACCTGGTTGAAAGCATCACCGGACTTTTGAACGGTCGCAGTCTGCACTTCATCCTGACTGTCGAGTGCCGCAAAGATCAGATAGCTGCCGAGGCTGTGAGAGACGATCGCAAAGTCCAGGTCCGCAGCCGGAGGTGCTTGAGCCACGGACTTCAGAATCAACTGCCGGAGACCATCGAGAATGTAGGTGCGAAGCGGCCCCAGCGATAGCACTGCATCGGAGAAGCGCCAGTCCATAAGACCATTCTTGAGATCGCGATTGACGAGTGCGCCGCGGGAGGGTAAGGCACGAAGTCCCGGCGCTTCGCCGGTTGGAATCCAGTCGTAAGAAACATAGCGATCCGGGACATTGCTCTTTTGCAGAGTGGAACAGGTGCGGATGCGGTCTAGCGCTTGATTGCGGTTTGTGCTGGGACCGACGAGGTAGGCATCAGCCTTCACAATCTGCCGGCACTTGAGCGAGAACACGATCGGAAACCAGTTCAGCTCATCCACGTAGATGGTTGGACCGGCTTTTCGCTGCAACTTGAAATGCACGACATAGGGGGCCGCTGCGCGCCACTCTTCCTGATTCTTCCAGACTGGCTCGCCCAGATAGGTCAACGCTGGTGCGGGAGCGTCGACGTCGAACTCGTCGCGGTCCGCATAATCCCATTGACCGATGGCGGTTCCATCCGGCGAGATGCAGTCGCGCACAACTTTGCAAATGGTTTTGCGCAATGCCCACGAATCGTAATCTCCCGGACCATCAGAACCGATGCCGTGGATGTAGAAGATGTGCGGCGGATTGGAACGGTGCAAGTATTCGGAGAGCGATTGGGGAGCGGCGGGAGCGTTTTGGGGGTGCGCAGTCGAGGCCCCGAGACCAAACGTCAGCAAGACACATAGCATTGCGGCGCGGGCGGCGAGGATGTTTACGAATTGATCACGAAAGACGAGAAGTCCATCATTCACGGTAAACCCCCATTGGAAGTGTCAGGCGTGGTATTGCGCCATGATAGCGGCTTCCGATCCTCTGCGAGTTTTTATGCAGCGTGTCACGTAGCGGCCGGGTGGGGCGCGCGCGCGGGATCCAATGGGAGACTTTTACTCGACTGTTACTGATTTGGCGAGGTTGCGAGGCTGGTCAACGTCGCATCCGCGGCGGACGGCGATGTAGTAGGCGAGCAACTGCAGGGGAACGATCTCGATGAGGGGCGAGAGCAGTTCGAAGGCGGGCGGGATGAGGATGACGTGCTCGACGAGGCCGGCGAGGGTCGTGTCGCCTTCGGTGGCGATGGCGATGACGCGGCCGGAGCGGGCGGTGACTTCCTGGATATTGGAGAGGGTCTTTTCGTAGCGGAGTTTTGACGCGGGGTCAGCTTCGTCGCGTGTGGCGAGGACGACGACAGGGAGCGTTTCGTCGATGAGGGCGTTGGGGCCGTGCTTCATTTCGCCGGCGGGATAGCCCTCGGCGTGGATGTAGGAAATTTCTTTAAGCTTAAGCGCGCCTTCGAGGGCGATGGGGAAATGGATACCGCGGCCGAGGTAGAGGAAGTCACGCGCATTAGAAAAACTGGTGGCAAGGTGCTCGCACTGGGGCGAGCAGGACTTGAGGACCTCTTCAATCTTGGCGGGGATGCGGCTGAGTTCTTCGATGAGCTGAATCGAGCGCTCCTTGTTGAGCCGGCCGCGGAGTTGACCTAATTTGACTGCAAGCAGAAAAAGCGCGGTGAGTTGCGCGGTGAATGCCTTGGTGGAAGCGACGCCGATTTCGGGACCGGCGTGGGTGTAGATGGCGCCGTGTGCTTCGCGCGCGACCATGGCTCCGACGACGTTGCAGATGGCTACGGTTTTCGAGCCAAGGCTGATCATCTCGCGCTGGGCGGCCAGGGTGTCGGCAGTTTCGCCGGATTGGGTGATGAGCAGTCCGAGGGCGTTGCGGTCGGGAATGGGATTGCGGTAGCGATATTCGCTGGCGTAGTCAACATCGACGGGCATGCGGGCGAGGCGCTCGATCATGTATTTGCCGGCGAGCGCGGAGTGCCAACTGGTGCCACAGGCGGCGATGTTGATGCTGGAGGCGGCGGCGAGTTCATCGTCGTCGATGTCCATTTCGCCGAGGAAGATGCTGCCGGAGTCGAGGGAAACGCGGCCAAGGGTAGTGTCGCGGATGGCGCGGGGCTGCTCCCAGATTTCCTTGAGCATGAAGTGCTTGTAGCCGCCCTTTTCGGCCTGGATGGGATCCCACTGGATGCGCTGGAGTTCGCGCTCGATGGGTTTGCCGTTGAAATCGGTGAGCTTGACGCCATCGAGAGTGAGGATGGCCATGTCGCCGTCGGCGAGGAAGTAGATGTTGCGGGTGTGGTGGAGGATGCCGGGAACGTCGGAGGCGACGAAGTATTCGCCTTCGCCCACGCCGATGACTACCGGAGGTCCGGAGCGCGCGGCGATGATCTTGTCGGGCTCGGCGGAGGAAAGGATGCCGAGAGCGAAGGCGCCGGTAAGGCGCTTGACTGCGCGGCGAACGGCGTCTTCGAGCAGGATGGGAGCGCCGTATGCAGCGGCGTCGTTCTGGATCTGCTCAATGAGGTGGGCGATGATTTCGGTATCGGTTTCGGTGACGAACTTGTGGCCCTGGGCGGTGAGTTCGCGCTTGAGGTCGAGGTAGTTTTCGACGATACCGTTGTGAACGACGACGATGCGGCCGGTGCAATCGCGATGTGGGTGGGCATTCTCTTCGGTGGGACGGCCGTGGGTGGCCCAGCGGGTGTGGCCGATGCCGAATGTGCCATCGAGCGGACGCTCGCGCAGAACCTCTTCGAGATTGCCGAGCTTTCCGGGAGCACGGCAGACTTCGAGGAGCGCGGTGTTGGGGCTGCCGACGGCGATGCCGGCGGAGTCGTAGCCTCGGTATTCAAGGCGGCGCAGGCCCTCGATGATGACGGGGACAACCTTCTTACGGCCGACGTAACCGACGATTCCGCACATAGGTGGATTCTATGCGAGGGCACCGGATAGATTTCGTAACACTTTCGAGGAATGAGCGCGAATGGCAACGAGATCGACGAACTCGTTCTATTCCTCTATGCGGTATGTGAATTCTTCGATGACGGGGTTGGTGAGGACTTCGCGAGCGATGCGCTCAACCTGGGTGCGCGCGGCCTGGGGATCGAGTCCATCTGCAAGAGATAAAGCGAAGTACTTGCCCTGGCGGACGGCGGAGACCTCGTTGAAACCGATCTTGCGCAGGGCGTTGTGGATGGTCTGGCCCTGTGGGTCGAGGACCGATGTCTTTAACGTGACGTAGACATGCGCCTTCATTATCCGTGATTATATAGGGGTCAACTGACAGTGCCGGGCTCCCGCATCAACTGTGCATCTAACCCCGTATTCCCAGAGCGAGCGGGTCGAAACTTTATCAGGTCTTCATTCAGGGCGCCCGACCATTTCCCCAAGGACTGAAGGAGAAGGAAGAACGATGGTTAATTATCTTGAGTTGCCAATAGGCGACCGTGCGCCTGAGGTGTTTCGGGCGGTAATCGAGATTCCCAAGGACGGAACCAACAAGTTTGAATACGACAAGCAGTTGCACGTCTTCAAGCTGGACCGGAACCTGCACTCGCCGGTGCACTATCCCGGAGATTACGGGTTTATTCCATCAACGCTAAGCGACGACGGCGACCCGCTGGACGTTCTGGTGCTGGTACCTCATGCGACGTTTCCAGGGTGCGTGCACGAGGTGCGGCCGATCGGGCTGCTGGAGATGATGGACCAGGGTGTGCTGGACGAGAAAGTGCTGGCGGTAGGGAAGAATAATCCGCGTTACACGAATGTTTGGAACTACACGGATATCTATCCGCACATGCTGAAAGAGATCACGCACTTCTTCTCAATATATAAGGATCTGGAAGGCAAGCGAGTGGAGATCAAGGGATGGCATGATGCGGCGTATGCGCGGGACCGTGTGATTCGGGCGGCGAAACTGTTTGTGGAAGGCCAGTCAAAGCATGCCGCAGCGAAGCAAAAGGTGGCGAAGTAGAGAGGCCGGGAAACGTAGAGATGGCGAGCCGTGCGATTGATCGCGCGGCTTTCGCTTTTTGGATTGGGAAATAGAGCCTAATCGGCCGACGCGGCAGCCAGCCGCCGACGCGCAAAACGCGCAGCGGTAAGCCAGTAGAGCACGGGGCCAAGCAAACCGACGGCGACGGAAAAAACGAGCGCAGAAATTGCATTGTGCGCCAGTGAGATTTCTTCGCCGCGGGACGCGTAGAGGGCGTAACCGACGAGTATGGCAGGACCGATTCCGAGGGAGCAGGCGAAGGCGAGATTGCCAGCTTTGAACGGCCGAGTGAGATTGGGCTCGCGGATGCGGAGCACGACCAGCGCGACAAATTCGAGAAGCAGGCTTGAGCCGTAGAGGATGAGATCGATGGAGATGAGGCGTTCGAAGTTGAGTTTCAGAGCGAGCGCCCAGGCCATTCCGCAGAGCAATACGCTGACCCAGGGAACGTTGCGGCGGTTGCGGCGCGCAACGAAGCGCGGAAGCATTCCGTCTTCGGCCATAGCCATGGGCAGGCGCGTGTAACTCATCATCAGCGCGTTGAACATGCCGATGCCGCAGATGGCACCACCGGCAACAACCCCGACGCCGAGCAGCGGACCTCCGATTGCGTTGGCCGCGGTCATCCAATCGCCGGTAGAAAAGCTCTCGGCAGAGAGGCCGGCGAGGGCCATGGCGAGGAGCGGCAGAATATAGGTGACGGCTGCCAGGATGGCGGCCACGATCATGGCACGCGGATAATTCCGTTGAGGATTCTCCACTTCCTGAGCAACGGTGGATGCATTGTCCCACCCCATGTAATTCCACATGGCCACGAGAACGGCGGTCGAAAGCGCTGCTCCAGAACCGGGATTGGCCCAGTGGATGGCGGGATGGAGAGTGAATCCGCGCCAGAAGCCGAGAACCATGAAGACGACAAAGGGGGCGAGCAAAAGAGCGAACAGGCCGATGGACCCGTCACCCACGGCGGGCGCTCCCCGAAGGTTCCAAGAGCAGCAGAAAATGACAACCGCCAGCGACCAGGCATATCCGTGCCAGCCGGAGGTCAAGCCAGGATGGAATTTGCCGAGATAGAGAACGAAAATGGCTGGATAAATCGCCATGTCAAAGACGCTGGCCGAGAGTGAGAGCCATCCCTCCTGGTATCCCCAGAACGGACCGAGAGCACGACGCACCCATACATAGAAACCACCCTCAGCGGGAATGGCGCTGGCGAGCTCGCCAATCATGAGGGCAGTGGGCAGCGACCATAGGACCGGCAGGACGAGAAGAATGATAATGGCGCGCGCAAATCCAGCACCGCCGAGGATGTCCTCGATGCCGTAAGGGCCGCCGGACACCATGAAGTAAGTAGCAGCAACGAGAGGCAGCAAACGCATCTTGCGCTGTGCGGGTTTTAGCGCCAATTGCATTGAAGTGAATGTAACAAAAAGCAGTCGCCACGTGAGGTCATCCAACACAAATATTGACGGATGACAGGAGCGGCGAAACATGAGGTGTTTGACCTCACGGAGAAGAGCCCGGAGAAGAAGCGGGCGGGGTGTATGTCCGATGAGCTGGCCGCTCGTCCTCTGCGTCTTTACCAAAGCTCTTCGCGGCGCCCCCACAGATGAACAGGCTGAATGCAGACATTCATGTCTAAAAGAAGGAACAAACCATGCGTCCGACGGTATCGGAGCGAAGGGCAAAATCGACAAAACTGTCAGGGAGGACGAATTCCGTTATAATCCGGGATGAGCACGGAGAGATGGCCGAGTGGCTGAAGGCGGCGGTTTGCTAAACCGTTATACGGTCAAAAGCTGTATCGGGGGTTCGAATCCCCCTCTCTCCGCCAGATTACAACGCATGTCTCTGATTGCACTATTACATACAACAAAACAAGCGATTTAGTTTGGTCTGACCTCTGTGCGCCGCGTGCGCCCAGTGCGGCTTGGTTCGTCCCGTACACTCGATTCACCTTACAAAAAGCACCTTACAAAGGGCATCAAGCTCGTTCCAACCGGCCTTTGATCCCGAGCACGGAACCGCCAAATTTCTAACAGTCTTCCGTATCTCGGACGTTATTAACCTGGCTTTGCATCCCCCCGAAAGACAGCCGACGCACTGCTCGCAGATTTTCACTTGGAACAAAGAACTTTGTCAGTTCGTCATCCGAATACGGGATGACGGGCTTCGGAGGAAAGGACATTTGAGGAAGAGAACGAGGCGAGCGATAACGCCGGGGATGCCGGTATCAGCGGCATCCCCGCCAGCCGTTGCGATGAATACCGCTCCGGCGCTCTACGGCCATTCTGATCTGTGAGCAGTGGCCAGATGCTTTACAGAAAGCCAAGTCACCGGTTTGAGTTTCATTGGAAGCAGAGAGGACCTTACTCTCTGGACCTCGCTTTTACACCTGATGCAGCGGAAGGACTCGAAATCATAATCTTGATTCGCAAGATAATTGCCGACGAAGATACCGCAAACGATACTGTTCCCGATTTGGTGACAATCCGAATGAAGCGGTCCGGTGACTGAGATGCTTGGGACTAATCCACGGTAAGGTTGACGGTGGTGGTTTCGCTGACTTGTCCTGCGATCCCAGTCACGGTAATGGTGTAAAGTCCTGCGGTGGTGCCGGAGGAAGTAGTCCTGCGGAAAGTGCGTTCGCGTCAAGCCTTGAACGAACTCCAAGCAGGGTTACTTCCAGATTGCCCACCAAACGACCAGAACCGACTTGCGGTGACGATTTTGAGTTAATCCTCCGTAACGCTCTCCTCTTCGCGCCAATACAGCTTTCACGCCGAGTTAGCACTTCAATCCGAGACCGAAGCGATTGCCAAGGGCGACTCGCGCCCCCAAAGGCGACGATTCCAGACGCCGGGCAGATCATCCGCTTGTCAGCACCGTTCATCCGCTGATTCTGCCCTTCATCCGAATCACCGCGCAATTTCACCTAATCCTCGCTATCTTCCTCCACAGCGCACGATAACGCTCTCGAAAGGAAGAACCGCCCGATGGCACCAACGGAACCCCTTATCAGCGTCGAAGACGTCACCCGGAAATTTCCCCTCGACTGCAATGTGGTTACTGCCCTCAACAACGTCAGCCTCCGCGTCTTTGCAGGAGAATTCCTCGCCATTTCCGGTCCTAGCGGGAGCGGCAAATCGACGCTGCTCAACCTGATCGGCTGCATCGACAAGCCAACCAGCGGCCGCATTTTTATCGACGGTACCGACACATCGCGGCTTAACTCTTCAGAGACCTCGCTCCTCCGCCGGGAGAAGATCGGCTTCGTCTTCCAGACCTTCAATCTCATCCCCGTCTTCACCGCCAGCGAGAACGTCGAATATCCCCTTCTCATCCTGGGTGTCAGCGCCGGGGAACGCCGTCGTCGCGTTGCCGAAGCACTGGAGAATGTCGGCCTCTCCTCCCGCGCCAGCCATCGACCAGACCTGCTCTCCGGCGGCGAGCGTCAGCGAGTAGCGGTTGCTCGCGCCATCGTTCATCGCCCCACACTGGTTCTGGCCGACGAACCGACTGCCAATCTCGACACCCACAACGCCACCCAGCTCATTGACCTGATGCGCGACCTGAATCGCAGCCTTGGTCTCACGTTCATCTTCTCCACACACGATCAGCGTCTGCTTGAGCACACGCCTCGTATCGCTCGCCTCACCGATGGATGCATTGTCAGCGACAGCCAACCGGGGACCACTAACCCCGTGCAGGGATGGAATGCCCAAGGAGCCAGCCATGAGCAAGTTTTTGCTGCTAGCGTTTCGTAACGTCTTCCGCAACCGCCGCAGGACGCTGATGACCCTGCTCATGGTGGGCGGCGGCGTTGCCGGGCTACTTCTAGCTGGCGGATACTTCGCCTTCATGACACGCGGGCTTCGCGAAGACACCATACGCGCCGGACTCGGTCACCTGCAGATCTTTACCACCGACCACTTCAAACGCGATGAAGTCAAGGTGCTCGACACTGGAATCGAAAACTGGCGCCAGGTAGCTGCAACCGTAAGCTCAGCGCCCCACGTACGCGGCGTTGCACCCCGGATCGAGTTCTACGGTATGGTTTCGAACGGGATTAAGGCCGCCGGATTCATGGGAAGCGCAGTTGATCCGGAGGCCGAAAGCAGCCTCGGCTTTTCCGCTCAACTGGCCACCGGTACGGGAAGGAACCTCTCGTCCAAGTCCAGCGGTGACGTTGAAGCCCTGATCGGTGCGGGATTAGCAAAGTCGATGAACGTGAAAGTTGGCGACGGCCTCACCTTGCTCGCTATGACCTCCGACGGAGCACTTAACGGCGTCGATGTGCAGATCGTCGGTATCGTCAAAACCGGCATCGCGGAGATGGACGCGCGCTTTCTGCGGATCACTCTGCCCGCTGCCCAGCGCCTATTGCAGAGCGATCGCGTCACGAACCTTGTCGTCGGTCTCGACTCCACGGACAACACCGACCTGGTTTACACAGAACTTGCACCGCGGCTTAACGGGCTGCCGCAACAGATGACGCTGAAGAAGTGGATCGATCTCGCTACCTACTACAACCAGGTGCACACCATGTTTAACGGAATCTTTCTCTTCATGGGCCTGATCGTTTTTCTGATGGTGCTGATGTCGAGCATCAACACGCTGCTGATGGCCATGCTGGAGCGTATTCGCGAAATCGGCACCATGCTGGCGATGGGCACGCCCCGCGCATGGATCGTGGCACTCTTCATGCTTGAGGCCACGATGCTGGGAGTGCTCGGAGCCATGGTCGGCGTCGTGGGAGGGAATCTCCTCGGATGGCTTCTGAATATCTCCGGCCTGCGCATGCCGCCGCCGCCCGGATACACCGTCAAGATTCCCTTTCGCGTGCTGCACGTACCCGCGTTGATGATCGGCTCGTCCATCATGGTCGTTCTGTCACTGGCACTCGCATCCATCCTGCCCGCGATCCGCGCATCGCGTTTGCAAATTGCGGAGGCTCTAGCGCATGTCTAAGCCCACATCTAAAACTGATTGCGCCCTGCGTTCCTTCCTTCTGATTGTCATCGTGGTGTTCTTCGTCGCCTGGGCAGTCGTCGGACATGCTGCAACGCCCGACGCGCAGGCCCTGCTCAAGCGTTCTGACACCTACCGCAATGGCTGGTCTGCCTACACGCTGAATGTTAAGATAACCAACTTCGAATCGGGCAAATCCGACGAGGAATCGCTCTACCGGGTATCGCAGAAAGGCACAGACAAAACCTATGTTGAATTCATGAGCCCGCGGGACAAGGGGCGTCACCTGCTGATGCTCGGCGACGATATGTGGATCTACCTGCCCGACACCAGCCGTCCGGTGCGCATTACGCCTCTCGAGCGCCTGTCCGGCGACGCATCCAATGGCGACATTGCCCGCACCAACTACGCCATCGACTACGCGGCGACCTACGTGCGCGATGAAAAGGTCGGCAACGAAGACTGCTACGTCCTCGACCTCACCGCGAGGCGCAAAGGCGCGACCTATCAGCGCATCCTCTACTGGATTCGGACGGAAGATGCTCGCCCCGTCCGCGCCGAGTTCTATCTGACCTCTGGCAAGCACATCAAATCCGCCACTTTCGATGAGTACGCGCCGACGGGCGGCAAGATGATCCTCCGTCGCCTCACGCTGTATGACGAAATCCGCCACAACTCGCATAGCGTACTCGACTATTCCAACCCGGCTCCGCGCGAACTGCCCGACAAGCTCTTCTACCAGGGCCGCTCCGACAGGTTCTGATCATGGCGTACCGTGCAACATTTGCGATCCTCGTTTGTCTGGCTGCCTGCACGTGTATCGACGCGCAGGATCCGCCCGCAGCTGAGGAAAGCTCATTGAGCACGCGCTACTCTCTCGCTGTCATCGATGACGCCACTTTTTACAACGGACTTCGGCAGCCCGGCCCCCAAGTTCTCAACCAGGTCCTTGTCGAACCGACGTTCGATCTTCGTTATATGAATCGACTGACCTTCTCCACCAGCCTCATCGGCCTTTCCACGATGTACACCGACACGGCAACGACTGGCCGCGTGAAGGAAACCTACGCCGGGCTTTCCGCGGGCGATTTCGATTTCACTGCCGGCCGCAAGATGGTCCGCTGGGGCACCGGATACGCCTTCACGGCCGCCGGCGTGCTCGATCCACCGCGCGATCCAACCAACCCGTCCGATCGCCTCAACGTGAACCAGGGCCGCGATATGGTCAAGGCCGACTGGGATCGCGGTCCTCATGCACTCACTTTCGCCTGGTCCACCGCCGCGCTTGCCCCGGTCAACTCCACACTGCGCGACACCGCCGCATTCCGGTATAACGTTCTGGTGCACGGATTCGACACATCGCTCATCGCGGGCAACGACAGCGGCGGTGATTCCTTTGGCGGGCTCACCTTTACACGGGTGCTCGGGCAGGCGTGGGAAGTACATGGCGAAGCAATGTGGCGCGAACAAGCAGCGGTGCTCGTTGGCGCCAAGTGCACGCTGCGCTCCGGCGTAACTTTCATCGGCGAGTTTTACACTCCGCCCAATATTCCGTACTTTCGCGACATGTCCGTGTCGCCGCTTGCGGGACGCCAGAACTACATCTTCTTCAACGCCAGCAAAACCCGGCTGCGCCAGCTTCCCGGATGGAAGGAATGGGACGTCTCCGGTTCAGTGGTGGCCAACCTCAATGATCACAGCCTGGTCGGTGTCGTCGATGTGAGTCGCTGGTTCGGCAAATACTTTGCTTCGTACATGCACATGGAGGTTCCTGCAGGCAGCAAGATCTCAGACTTCGGTGCAGCGCCGTACCAGGCAGCAACTTCGCTGGGAGTGCGATTCCATCTATGAGCCGTGGTCTGAATCGTGCCACCGGAACCTCCGAAAATAGTTCGAACAGGACTCTTCGCGCCTTCAAGGCGTTTTGTCGCGAAATCTGGATTGTTCCCGTCATCGCGGTGGTGGTTACGCTTCTATTGCTTGTCATCGAGCATGTTCGACTCTCCCATATCGGCACCAGTCTTCTGTCATCCTTCCTGTATGCAATGCTCATTGGCTTTCCTACCGCGCTCTCCCTTAACTTCATCGGCTTTCGCTACGCAAAGCGCTTCCCCCGGGTTGTCTTCACCTTTTATGCGGCCGCGCTTTTTATCACCGGCACCTGCGGCTGTTTGTTTGGCGCTCTTCTCCTTCAAATTGCTGGCATTAACTCCGCAGATTTTTATTGGCACGAAGTTCAGTACTCTTTGCCGATCTGCCTCATTATCAATTTTGTTGTTGGACTGAGCGTCACGTCGTTTGAAACCCTGCGCCACCGCCTGCAAGACGCAACCCTCGAGTTGCGTACACGGCAAATGGAACAGGAGCGCGCCAACAAGCTCCTCGCCGAAGCGAGACTGTCGTCGCTCGAATCGCGCATTCATCCCCATTTCCTTTTCAATACTCTCAACTCGATTGCTTCACTTATCCCCAGCGATCCAAAGCGCGCGGAAGATACCGTAGGCAAGCTGGCCTCGCTGCTGCGCTTTTCCATCAGCGCCAATCAAACCAGCATTGTCCCGCTCGCACAAGAATTGAAAGTCGTTCGCGCGTACCTCGATATCGAATCCACACGCTTCGGGCAGCGTCTACAGTATGAAGTGAGCGTTCCCGATGCACTGGGCCACTTCAAGGTGCCGCCGCTCGCTCTGCAAACCCTGGTTGAAAACAGTGTGAAGCACGTCGTCTCGCAGCGCAGCCAGCCCGTCTTTATCCGGATCAACGGCGCGCAACAGAATGGCCGCCTTGAAATCACCGTCAGCGACGACGGTCCCGGATTCTCCCTCGCAGATATCTCGCCCGATCATGGCCTCGGCAACCTTGTCGGGCGTCTCGAGCTTCTCTTTGGCGAAGCCGCGCAACTCAACGTGAAGCGAGTCGATGCAAAAACCGTCGTCTCCATCGCCCTTCCCGCCGGAGAACCGCAATGACGCCAGAAGCTTCTCCGGTGCGTGCCTTCCTCGTCGACGACGAGCCACTCGCTCTCGAACGTCTCGGTCGCCTGCTCGTTGCATTTCCCGAAATTCAAATAATAGGGACTGCAACAGACCCATCCGCCGCCGTTGCAACCCTCAGCGATTCTCACTCACCCCAGATCGACGTTCTCTTCCTCGATATCCAAATGCCGGGGATGAACGGATTTGAACTTCTGTCGCACCTCACGACTCAGCCATTCGTAATCTTCACCACCGCCTACGATCAGCACGCTCTGCGGGCCTTCGAAACCAACGCCATCGACTACCTGCTCAAGCCCATCGAGTCGGAACAACTGGAACGTGCTCTCAAGAAACTTGGTCGCATTCGTCCCATCGCCAAGCCGGGCTGGCAGCAGAATCCCGCCCTGCCGCAATTGCTGCAGGAACTGACCGCGTCCCTGCGCGAGGGCCACGTCATCTATCCGACGCGCATCGCTTCCCGTGTCGGCGAACGCATTTCATTTCTTCCGCTCGACGACGTTACGCACTTCATCGCTCAAGACAAGCTCACCTTCGCGGTCATCAATGGACGCCGACACTGCGTCGATCAGACCATCGCCGACCTCGAGCGGCGCCTCGATCCCGCAAAGTTTCTCCGCATCCACCGGTCGGCTCTGGTCAATATCGACTGGATTCACGAAGTCAATTCATGGTTCGCCGGAAAAGTCGTCCTCACGCTCAGAGACGCTCAACACACACAGCTCACCGTAGCCCGCGACCGCGTCCGAATCCTCAAAAATCGCCTTGAGATTTAGCGGCATTTTCGGAGGGAACGTGACGGTTCAGCCTCACAAAACACGCTATGAGAATTACGGGCTTTAGCCCAGGTTTCCTTGCGCAGGGTCAACTTTTTCGGTTGGACCCGCCAACCCTGACGTTACACATTTTGGTACAAAACCAGAAGGGGAGTCGATGACCAGAATGACTCCCCTCGACGAGCTACGTCTAGCATAGAAAAGAGAGTACGGTTCACAGAGGCTGCCCCGACAAGAGAAGTCATTGCTTCAAGGGGCAGGCAATCCCAGGCAGGACAGGGGGAGAGAGTTGAAAGGAAAAACTCCACGCTTTCGTTATTCGCACGCAGCTTGTCCTGTTTGCGCCCATGCGCTGACGCTGAGCGTGGCGATGGCAGCCAGCGTTACGAATAGTGTAATTTGCACTTGATCAGATCTCCATTGAAAGCATGAGCGAACTGAGACTCTTCCCATGCGCGTCGAGGCGCAGGGAGCGCGTGACGCTGTCGGCTGGCCGGCGCTGAAACACGAAGTTAAGGCCGCAAAGATTCGGAACGCAATATCGCGTGACCCGGCTCGTGATGTGAGCGCGGAATAGCTCGCTCACACGCTCTTCCGTCAGGCACTCAACCAACATTGCATAGTCCTCATCGCGATAAGCGAACACGGAGATGTTCACCAGGTTGCCCTTATCGCCAGCGCGCGCATGCGCAATGGTTCGCAGCTTCATCATGCCACCTCCATTGAGATCTTTGGCGTGACGAGTTCGCGCGCGATGAGCGCCGGCACGATCGCGATGTTCTCCCGCAACGCGAATGTAACTCCTGCGCCTGCGGCGGGCCCATTCAGGTAAAGGCTCTCCACTTCACGGGTCAGGCGCTTCGCATCTATCTCGCGCGTAAATCGTGCCGCAACTCGCAGCCGCACTTCGTAGGGAGCGGGCCAATCGGCCGGCGTGCCATGCATCGAACTCAGGCCGATCAGGTCGATCCTTAGATCCTCCGCCCCAACGTGCGCAAGCCGCTTTTCGAGGATCTGCCGTGCTAACTCGGCCCGCGCCAGCGCGCCCGGTCCCGCATACGAGATCTGCCCTTCAGCGATCAATCCGTCATCAACTCCAATTGACACTTTGTAATCCCGCGGACGCGGCTTCCCCTTTGCACCGGACACCCGCATTGCGCCAGATGCGTGCTGATCGAACCGGATCTCTGTGAAGTCAGCGATGACGTCGGGCGTCATGTACGAGGACGGATCCAGAACCTCGTACAGTATTTGTTCGCGGCAGGTCTGCAGGGTGATGAGCCCACCCGACCCCTCAACCTTGGTTAGAAGCGCGGAGCCGTCTTCGCTTACTTCTGCCAGCGGGAACCCAAGTCGATCCAGATCCGGGACATCTTTGTATCCGGGATCCGCAAAGTAACCGCCTGTAAGTTGCCCGGCGCATTCCAGTAGATGGCCCACTGCGGTGCCTCGACCCATCAACTCCCACGATTCCGTATTCCATCCAAATGCATGTATCAGAGCTCCCAGAAATAGCGAGGGGTCAGCCACTCTTCCAATCAGAACAACATCGGCACCGCGATCCAACGCCTCGGCCAAGGCGTCAGCGCCCAAGTATGCATTCGCCGAGATGATCGTCGTGTCAGCCGGAAGCGGCTGATCATCGAAGGGCCTGAAGGCGTGTTTGAGATGCAGAACGTCGTCTCCCTCGATACATGCGACACGTAATCCGTGAAGTCCCAGCCTTTGAGCGATCTCGATTGTCTCTCGCGCGGCCGCACGCGGGTTGGCCGCACCCATGTTGCTGATCACGCGCACACCATTGCCGCGGCATGCCGGCAGAACAGCTTGCATGCGTTCGCTGAGAAGCGGGTCGAAGCCAGCGTTAGGATCTTCACGCTTGCGCAGTTGACTCAGCGCGATGGTTCGTTCTGCGAGGCACTCGAAGACAAGGAAGTCGAGATGTCCTTTTTCGGCGAGTTCCACCGCGGGCTCGATCCGATCTCCGGAGAATCCCGCTCCCGCGCCGATTCTGATCTTCTTCACTTGCGGCCTCCGAAACTGACTCTCGTTACCAGCTTCACCCGAAGTACGAAAACGTTTATGTTACGGGCGGCATCGAAATTGCGACGTCACATCGGTATGACATGAAACAGGACGGCAGCGATCGTCATTACGACGGAAGCTCCCAGCAGAAGTGGACCAGCAAATCGTTGATGTGTGCTCAACTCGATTTCACTGAGGCCGGTCACAAGAAAGGTCGCCGGCGTGAGCGGACTTACTGGGAAGCCGGTGGTCATCTGCCCCAGCAGTGCAGCTTGTGCGACGCTGGCCGCAGGAAGGCCAAAGCCCTGAACGGCGGCGGCGAGCACAGGGAGAATTCCGAAATAGAAAGAGTCAGGATCGAACAGAAGGCTCAATGGCATGGCGACCAGACCGAGCACGAGGGGAATGTGCGGGGCAAACGCTGGCGGTATGTGTGCGATGGACGCGTTCGCCATGGCGGCGAGCATGCCGCTGCCTTTCAGTATCCCCGTAAACACACCGGCCGAGCAGAGAATGGCACACATCGACAACGCCGCTTTCGCGTGACGATCAATCGCCGCGCTCTGTTCGCGCATTGTTCTGAGGTTGAGCAGCAGGGCCAGCGTCGTTCCCAGCATGAACGCGATTGCCGGCTCAACCTTGCCACTGATCACCAGGCCGAGCACAGCTGCGGCGAGAATCAAATTGCAGGCAAGGCGAACACGCGAACCGGGAGCAGCGATCGTGGTAGTTGCGCTCGCCGGCGTGAATCTTGAATTCGTCTGACCAATGCGCCTGCTCTCTTTCCGACCGAGGTACACGGCAACAGCGAAAACATAGACGAGGCCCACAATCTGGACAGGAATCAGAGGCTTGAACAACGCCATGGGAGTGGTGTGGAGTGCGCTGGCAGCACGAATTGTGGGTCCCGTCCATGGCAGAAAGTTCACCCCTGCCGCCAGCGATGCTGCGCATGCCAAGATCCTGCGATCCATCCCGAGTTCTTGATAAAGCGGCAGCAAGGTGGGAATCGCAACCAGAAAAACGACAGCGCCGGAACCGTCGAGGTGTAGAAGCAGCGCCAGCAGAGCAGTTCCTGGAACGATGAGCACGGGGTTTTTGCCGATCCCGCGAAGCAGAATTTTGACGAACGGCTCAATCGTTCCCGCATCAGTCAAAACGCCGAAGAACAGGATTGCGAACAGGAACATAGCCACCACGGGGGCGATCGATACCAGTCCGGAGAGCGCAAATTGCGCGGTCCTCAATCCGAAGCCGGCCGCCAAGCAGGCGGTTACTGGGAATAGGAAGAGGGCAATCAGCGGCGATATCCGGCGACTGGCGATCGCCACGATCATGCCGAGGATAGTGATCAGACCCCAAATGGCAAGCATGCTCAGCGACCGGTGGTACAGCCCTTTCGCGAATAGTGCGAGTATAGAGAGCTGCGTCTCGATATGTACATTGCATAAATCAGAAGCCTATAATCTCGATTTCCGATGATCCACGAGTTCCGTCACATTCGTGCTTTTCTCAAGATTGCAGAGACGCGCAACTTCACACGCGCTGCCAACGATCTGCATGTTTCGCAGTCGGCGTTGACCGTCCAGGTGCAACAACTCGAGGAGAGCCTGGGCGTCCGTCTCTTCGACAGAAACAAGCGTGGAGTGATTCTCACAGCCGCCGGCAAGGACGTGTTCGGCCCGCTGCAACGATTATTCAATGATGCGCAGACCATCGTGGAACATGCGCGGGACCTAAGTTCCGCCTCAACCGGGTTTGTGTCCATCGCTGCTCTTCCTACCGTTTGCGCGGGGCCGCTTCCAGAGCTGGTGCGCAGTTTCCTCAACGATTATCCGGGGATCCGCGTACAAATCTCTGACGTGATCGCGGAACGCGTGCGTGAAGCTGTGCTCAAGCGAGAGGTTGACTTCGGAATCGGGACGCTCCGCGGGCGCGATGCGGAGCTTCATGCGACTCCGTTGTTTCACGATCGCCTGGTCGTCTTTACGCCGCCCGGGCACCCGCTCTCGGAGAAGCGCACCGTCACACTTCGCGAGGCATCAGCACACGGCTTGATTTTGCCGGGACGGGCGAGCAGCGTCAGAGAAGCTATCGAGGCGATCGCACATCGCGAGCGGCTGCTCCTTGACATTCGTTACGAGACAAATTTCATGCCAACGGCTCTGGCCTTCGTTCGCGCTAATCTGGGAATAGCCATTCTGCCGGAGTCGGCATCCGGGACTGACACTTCGGACATCGTGATCGCTGCATTCAGCAACCGCTTTGCGAATCGCCAGATCGAGTTGCTTCAGAGGAGAGATGCCACTCTATCTCCGGCTTGTGAGAGCCTGGTGCGTCATCTCCTGCAAAAGCTTCATGTTAGGAAACGTGAAGAAAGCAGCGCATCGCGCGCATCCGCCAGAAGAGAACTGAAAAAGTAGTGATCGGCGAATCCGATTGCTCCGTTCGAATCAATGAATTGTACTCATGCTTCCGGGCACTGTTATAGTCGCGTGCGTCGCACGAAGTAACAGGTTCCGGAGGCTATAAATGGATGGTTTGAAAAGGCTCGCCGTGGCGGCCATCGCTGTACTGGCCGCGTCCCCCTTGTTTTCGCAGACCGGCGTAGTCGGCACCGATTCAGGCAAGCTGCGGGGCGTTACGCAGGGGCCTGTCGAATCATTCAAAGGTGTGCCATTTGCCGCGCCTCCGGTCGGCGAACTTCGCTGGCGTGCTCCGCAGCCTGTGCAGCCGTGGTCCGATGTGCGGCAGGCCAACGCCTACTCAGCAGATTGCATGCAGGTGCCATTTCCCAGCGACGCTGCTCCGCTCGGCACAAAGCCGGCAGAAGATTGCCTATATCTCAACGTGTGGCGACCTGCCGGCACGAAGGCGGACGCGAAGCTGCCGGTCATGTTCTGGATCTACGGCGGTGGCTTCGTCAATGGAGGCAGCTCGCCCGAGCTGTATGCCGGCAGTAAGTTCGCCGAGAAGGGCGTAGTCTTTGTCAGCGCCAACTATCGACTGGGCCGATTCGGCTTCTTTGCGTTTCCTGAGCTCACAAAAGAGAACGCCGACGGGATGGTCGGCAACTACGGCTTTATGGACCAGATCGCCGCGTTGAAGTGGGTTCAGAAGAACATCAGTGCATTCGGGGGCGAGCCCGCCAACGTGACCGTGTTTGGCGAGTCGGCAGGCGGCTTCTCGGTAAGCATGTTGCTCACATCGCCTCTGTCGCAAGGCTTGTTCTCGAAGGCGATCATTGAGTCCGGCGGCGGCCGCACCAACCTTGGCGGACAGCGTTACCTCAACACTGCCCTGCCGAACGGGCCTCCCTCGGCTGAATCAGTGGGCATCGAACTCGCACGCAGCCTGGGAGTGGATGGAACCGATAAGGACGCCCTGGATAAGTTGCGGCATCTCTCCGCAGAAAAAGTGCTCGGCAATCTCAACATGGCAACCATGAATCAACCCGGATATGCAGGGCCCTTTATCGACGGCCGAGTTGTCCTTGCCGATCCGCAATCCGTTTACCTGTCCGGCGCCGGCTGGCATGTTCCACTGATGATCGGGACCAACAGCATGGATATCGGGTTTGGCTTTGCGCGCAACAAGGAAGAACTGTTTGCGCCGTTTGGTGCTGATCGCGAGAAAGCCATCGCGGCCTACGATCCTACGGGGAAGGAAGACTTGCGCGCTGTACAGTACGAGGTCTCCATGGATCGATTTATGGTCGAGCCCGCTCGTTTCGTTGCCAGCGTATTCGCTTCGGAAGGTCTCGCTGCCTACGTGTACAGGTTTTCCTATGTCGCAAAGTCCATGCGCAGCAAATGGCCGGGCGCGCCCCATGCCACCGAGATACCTTTTGTCTTCGATACCGTGCAGGCGAAGTATGGAAGCGAACTCGCGCCCGAGGATGAAAAGATTGCACAGGCGATGTTGAGTTACTGGGTGGCCTTCGCCAAGACAGGCGATCCGAGTACGGGCAACTCTCCGGCGTGGCCGCGGTACTCGCCCGCAACCAACATGCTGATGGACTTCACGGAGAGCGGTCCGGTAGCCGAAAAGGATCCACTGAAAGCAAGGCTCGATGTTACGGCTGCATACGTAACAAGTTCAGCTCCCCCTCCGCCGCCGAAGGTTCCGGGCCGACCATAAGCGGGTCGCGAAGATAATTGCGACCCGAAGCGCGGAGCTCTCAGCCAGCTCAGGAGAGGTTTAACCTACGAATAAAGCGATTTATTTTATGTTGCTTGAGCGCCTCGGGAATGCGTATAGTCGAGAGTTCCGCAGACCTGAGCAGCAAGCGGCCGCGGACATCCTGAGAGGCAATTCCGATGAGGTATTCAGAGATCGGCACGCTTGTGTTCGTAGCATGTTCGATTGTGGCACAGGCACAATCTGAATCATTGAACCGCTGCGCCGCCCTGAAGAGCGCAACGCTTACCGACGTCGAGATCACGGATGCCGAGCCGGTTCCGGCGGGCAAAACCATCCCGCCACCGTATCCGGGCGCACAGGCAGTCGGACCTCTCCCGGCGCACTGCCGCGTTGACGGCATGATCAATCGCCGTAAGGGAGTTGATGGCGTGGAGTACGGCATCGGGTTTTCAGTCGCTCTTCCGGAGCCGGACGCCTGGAACGGCGACTTCATGATGCAGGGCGGTGGCGGTGGCAACGGTATAGTGGCGTACCCGACTGGAGCAAGCTACACCGGTAACAAGCCGGCGCTCTCTCGCGGCTTCGCTGTTGCAAGCACCGACTCTGGACACAAGGCGAAGACCGGCGGATTCGATTTCAGCTTCATGCGCGACCAGCAGGCTTATCTGGATTTTGCATACATGGCAAACGCAGAGGTCGCGGGAGTAGCCAAGCAAATTGTCGACAGCTATTATGCGAAACCCGCGGCCTATTCCTATTTCGTCGGATGCTCCACAGGCGGGCGAGAGGGCATGATCCTGTCGCAGCGCTTTCCCACGGTGTTCAACGGCATCGTGTCGGGCGATCCGGCGATGCGCACCGGCCTGTCGAACCTCGCCATTGCGCAGTGGATTCCGGTGGCCTACAACCAGGCGTCGCCAAAGGACGCTTCCGGTAAGCCGGAGATCGACAAGTTTCTGACGGATACGGATCGCAAGGTCTTCATGGACGGCTTGATGAAGCAGTGTGATGCCCGCGATGGCGTGGCGGACGGCATGATTTTCGATCCCATCGGGTGCGACTTCGACCCTACGGTGCTCGCGTGCAAACATGGGCAGACGGACACGTGCATCGCACCTGACAAAATTGCGGCGATCAAGAAGGCGTTTGCAGGGCCAAGAAATGCTTACGGAACGCAGGTCTACCCAGGCTTTCTTTACGACGCGGGTATTGCCTCGACAACCGGCATACCAGGCTTGCTGGCGCTAAGCAAGAATGGCTTGTTCGGCCCGTACACCACCGCGACTGAACTCGACGTGGATGCCGCGGCGCTGCATGCGTCGGATCCGCTGGTTGAGCCAGCCTCGACGAATCTGTCTACGTTCTCGCAGAACGGCGGGAAGCTGATCTTCTTCCACGGCGACAGCGATCCATGGTTCTCACCGCTCGACACGCTCGGATATTACAAGTCGCTGGCCGCAACCAACGGCGGAGCGGACAAGGTCGCCCAGTGGAGCCGGATGTTCCTTGTGCCGGGGATGGCTCACTGCGGAGGCGGCCCTTCACTGGATCACTTCGACATGCTCAGCGCACTCGTTGGATGGGTGGAGAAGGGCGCGGCGCCCGAGTCGGTGATTGCGACCGGAGCCGCATTTCCCGGCCGCAGCCGCCCGCTATGCGCCTATCCCAAACACGCGCAGTACACCGGCAGCGGAGACACACAGGACGCCCGAAACTTCCAGTGCCGGTGAAGACCGCAGCGGCCGCGAGAGGTTTGCGTGCTTGGGTTATCGTTCTTCGAAGTGCAGTGCTTCGAAGAATTGTTCTGAGAACAGAGTGAAGTTCACAGGAGAGTCGAATGATGCGGTTAAGCGGTGGAGTCCTACGCGCGTTTTTGGCATCCGGCGCGCTATGCATTGGGCTATGCGTTCATGCGCAGCAGGCACCTCAGCAATCGGCAGCACAGCCGCCGAGGCCAGCAGCGCAAATGCCCGCTCCCACACCCAACGACACCTTAAAGTCGGTTGAAGTGGAGCCGGATCGTCATGTCCGGTTTCGCATCTGGGCGCCGAACGCCACTGAAGTAAAGCTGCATGCCGAGGGCCCGGAGGCAACACCGGGAATAACTCCGCAAGAGACCAGCAAGTACATGGCTGGTGTCCCTTTGACCAAGGGGGATCAAGGCGTCTGGGAAGCGACCATAGGTCCGATCGAGCCGGGAGTCTATCGCTACACATTTACGGTGGATGGCGTGAGCATGACAGACCCGCGCAATCCGCTCACCTCGCAATCGCTGACTCACGCTTCCAGCATGTACGAGGTTCCGGGCGCGAACTTCACGGAGTACAAAGCGGGCGTGCCGCACGGCGCAATCGCGGCGGTCTACTATGATTCGTCTGCCACAGGCAGCGAACGCCGCATGCACGTTTACATGCCTCCCGGGTACGAGAATGGCAGCGCGAGACTGCCTGTACTCTACCTGCTTCACGGCGGAGGAGATTCCGATGACTCGTGGCCTACAGTCGGCCGCGCAGGCGCAATTCTCGACAACCTGATCGCCAGCGGGAAGGCGGTTCCAATGCTGATCGTGATGCCCGCAGGTCACGTCTCCTCGGACTTTCATTTGACGCCGGGTGTGCGCATGGGCCACGACGCTTTCAACGATGATCTTGTGAAGGTGGTGCTGCCCTTCATCGACACGCATTACCGTACCGTTGCTGACCGCGACCATCGTGCGATTGCAGGGCTGTCGATGGGCGGACTGCAGACACTGAACATTGCGCTTGACGACTCAGCGGATTTCGCCTACGTAGGCGTGTTTAGCTCCGGATGGTTCCCCAAATCAATTAAGGAAGAGCAGGACACGGACGTGGCGCAGTACCGCGCGTCGGGCAAGCCGTTTCGCCTGTTCTGGGTGGATGCGGGCAAGTACGACATTGCGCTCCAGAATAGCCATGCCACGGTTGCCGTGCTGAAAGACGCCGGCATCAATGTGGAGGAGCACGAGAGCGGCGGCTTCCACGCATGGCCCAACTGGAGAGACTATCTTCATCAATTTGCGGCGCTGCTCTTTAAGTCGCCGGAGGCCCAGTAGTTGCTAAGACTCATTTGGAGAAGAAGCATGAAAACTAGCATGACGAGAATCATCGGATGCATTGCCGCTTGCAGCGGCGCACTGCTTTTTACCTCAGCGCTACAAACCGCGGTGGCTCAGGAGCCCGCAAATCTTCCTTATTTGAATTCCCAGCTATCCCCGGAGCAGCGGGCCACCGACCTGGTGCATCGCATGACGCTGGCGGAAAAAGCGACGCAGATGCAGAACAACTCGGCCGCCGTTCCCCGGCTTAAGGTTCCCGCTTATCAATGGTGGAGTGAGGCTCTGCATGGCGTAATCAACCAGGGTGTGACGGAGTATCCCGAGCCGGTAGGCCTGGCGGCAACCTTCGACGCACCTGGCATTCACACCATGGCGGGGCAAATCGGCATTGAAGGCCGTATCAAGCATGTGCAGAACCAGCGCGAAGGACACACCGGCATCATGGGCGGCCTCGATTTCTGGTCGCCGAACCTGAACATCTTCCGCGATCCGCGCTGGGGTCGCGGGCAGGAGACATACGGCGAAGATCCATTCCTGACTGGCCGCATGGGCGTGGCGTACGTGACCGGCCTGCAGGGCGACAATCCCAAATATTATCTGGCCATTGCCACGCCCAAGCACTTTGATGTGCACAGTGGACCGGAGCCGACTCGTCACTTCGCGGATGTCGACGTCAGCAAGCACGACGAAGTGGATACCTACGAGCCCGCGTTCCGCGCCGCTGTCGTCGACGGCAAGGCGGGATCCGTGATGTGCGCTTACAACGCCATCAACGGTGAGCCTGCCTGCGCCAACCAGTACCTGCTTCAGGATCAACTTCGCGGAAAGTGGGGATTCCAGGGCTACGTTGTCTCCGATTGCGATGCGGTTCGGGACGTTGCGGCAAATCATCGCTACCGCCCCACGCAGGCCCAAGGCGCCGCGATTTCCGTGATGCGTGGCATGGACAACGAGTGCGTCACCTTCACCTCTCGTTTCGGAGAGCCAGTGGAAAAGGCTTACATTGATGCCGTGCAGCAGGGATATCTGCCGGAGAACATGCTCGACACTGCGCTTATTCGCCTCTTCACCGCGCGCATCAAGCTTGGTATGTTCGATCCCGCTGACATGGTTCCGTACGCGAAGATCGATGAGAAGGAGTTAGACAGCAAGGAACACCGCGCCCAAGCACGCAAGCTGGCAAACGAGTCCATGGTGCTGCTCAAGAATGACGGAATGCTTCCGCTCAAACCTGAGATCAAGAAGATTGCTGTCGTCGGTCCGCTCGCGGATCAGACTCGGCCGCTAATCGGCAACTACGCCGGCCAGCCAACGCACATCGTCTCCATTCTTGATGGCCTGCATGCCGAGTTTCCCAACGCAACGATCACCTATGTTGCGGGAACGCAGTTTTTGCGCGCAGATGGAAAGCCGGTGCCCGATGCCCTGTTGAACACTCCCGACGGCAAACCCGGCCTTAAAGCTGAATACAGCGAAGGCGGCATGTCCCCCGGTTCGAAGATCACGCCGGTCCTCACGCGCACTGAAGCGAATGTGAACCTGAGCGAGAGCAATCTGCCCAAGGAAGTTGCCGGGAATAAGGCATACGGAGTGCAATGGACGGGAACGCTGACTCCCTCTGAATCCGGAGACTATCAACTCGGAGTTCGCTGCCATGGCTTCTGCCGGCTTACCGTGGATGACAAGCAGGTGGCAGCCGCATTTGGTGGGGGCGATGAGATGTCGTCCGGTATGGGCCGCGTACACCTGGAGCAGGGCCGTAAGGCGACGATCAGCATGAGCTATGGCACACAAAGCAGCAAGCCGCATGCAGAGCTGATCTGGAACAAAGCGCAGGCCGGCGTTTCGCCTGAGGCAATCGCCGCCGCCAAGTCCGCCGATGCCGTTATCGCGGTTGTGGGCATCACCAGTCAGCTCGAAGGCGAAGAGATGCCCGTTAGCGAACCGGGCTTCCTGGGCGGAGACCGCACCAGCATCGACTTGCCGCAGCCTGAAGAAGACTTGGTGGAAGCGGTGGCGGCTACGAGAAAGCCGCTGGCAGTTGTTCTGATGAACGGCAGCGCGCTGGCCGTGAACTGGATCAACCAGCACGCCAACGCCATCGTGGAAGCCTGGTATCCCGGCGAAGAAGGCGGAGCAGCCGTGGCCGAGACGCTGAGTGGCAAAAACAATCCTGCGGGAAGACTGCCGGTCACGTTCTACAAGGGCGTCGATCAGTTGCCGAACTTCGAGGATTACGGCATGGCGAATCGTACATATCGCTATTTCACCGGCAAGCCGCTTTTTCCATTTGGGTATGGACTGAGCTATACGAAGTTCAGTTACAGCGATCTGAGTATCCCGGCGCAGGCCGTTGCTGCCGGACAGAACGTTGGTGCGGATGTGACCTTGACAAACACTGGCAAACTGGCCGGCGACGAGGTCGTTCAGCTTTATGTGAAGTTCCCAGATGTCAAGGGAGCGCCGCGCATCGCTCTTCGCGGATTTGAACGCGTGCATCTCGACGCCGGCGCCAGTCAAAAGTTGCACTTTGACCTGAAACCCCGCGACATGGGGATGGTGACGGAGGACGGCAATCCGATCATCGCACAAGGGGATTACACGATCAGCATTGGCGGCGGGCAGCCAGATACGGGAGCGCCCGTTGCTACGGGCAAGTTTCACGTTGATGGGCAGTACGCGCTGCCGGAATGACGAGGATTGCGATCCTAAAAGTGAGTGGCGCAATTCCGAAGTTACGGATTGCGTAAACACGAGAGGAGAATTTGTTCATGGCGAAGTCGAAGGAGTCTGTTGTTCTCTCGCGGCGTGAGGCGTTGCTGCTATCCGCTACGGCTGGGTTGGGGGCAGCTCTAAGCAAGCCTGCTTTCGGGTCGGACAGCGTGAAGACAGGCGCGCATCAGGAGCCCGGGAACGTGTCAACGCCGCGAACGGCCGTGGCAAAAACGCAGTACGGCAAGGTCCGCGGGTTTGTAGATGGCGGCGTGCTGACATTCAAGGGTGTTCCGTATGGGGCAACGACGGCCGGGGAGAATCGATGGCTGCCGGCCAAGCCGCCTGCGCCATGGAGCGACGAGTATCCGGCTTTGGCATATGGCGCGAACTGTCCGCAGACGCTGCATCCGTGGACGAGCATCGAGCAGACATTTTTGTTCGACTGGGACGACGGCTGGCAGAGTGAGGACATGTTGAAGCTGAATATCTGGACACCAAGCCTGACGGGAAAGCGGCCAGTGATGCTGTACATGCACGGCGGGGGTTTCAGCTTCGGATCATCCTACGAACTGCCGTCGCACGAGGGCGCGCAGATGGCGCGTCACCACGAGGTGGTGCAGGTCTCGGTGAATCACCGCCTGAATATCCTGGGGTTCTTCGATGCGGCGGAGATTGGCGGTTCAGCTTACGAGGATTCGGCGAACGCAGGCATGACGGACCTGGTCGCCGCACTCAAGTGGGTTCAGGGGAACATCGAGAACTTCGGAGGCGATCCGAATCGCGTGATGATCTACGGGCAGTCGGGCGGCGGATCGAAGGTGACAACGCTAATGGGAATGCCCTCCGCGGTCGGCCTGATCCATCGGGCTGCGGCGCAGTCCGGTGGTGGAGGGAACATTCCGAGCAAAGAGCAGCAAAAGGAACTGGCGCGGCAGACGATGAAGGAACTCGGGCTTGCGCCGAACGATATTGGATCGCTGCAGAAGATGGAGTGGGCCAGGCTGTTCGCGGCCGGGAACGCGGCGGCTGCGAAGATAAATCCGCCGGGACGGCCCATGGCGGGTCCAGGGGCGCCGGGAACACCGCGTGTGGGGTGGTCGCCTTGCGTCGACGGGAAGGTGATCAACATGCGATCGTTCTTCGACGCCGCTCCGGAGGTGTCAAAGAATGTCCCTATGCTGGTAGGTTCGGTGAGCGAAGAAGGCAACCAGATGTCTTCACACCCGACGGAACAAGAGTGGCATGCAAACCTTGCCAAGACCTACGGCGAGGAGAACGCGACGGCGATCGTTGCGGCACTGAAGAAAGCATACCCGCAAAAGAAGATTCAGACGCTTTCCTATATATGCAGCGGGAGTCCGGGGCTGAATGGCCTCGGGATGCGGAACAACGTGGTGAAGATGGCGCGACTGAAACATGAACTGCGGGCTGCGCCGGCGTACGCGTACTACTTCACGTGGCAGACGCAGATTCTCGATGGCGTGGCTGGCGCATGGCATACAGCAGATCTTCAATTCTGTTTCGATAACACCAAACGCTGTGAGCAAGGGACTGGAAATACCGCGGAGGCCCAGGCTCTGGCTGAGAAGATGGCGTCCTCGTGGGCCGCATTTGCTGCAACCGGAAATCCGAGCATACCGGGAATAAACTGGGCTCCAACCGATCCTGAAACCAATCGAGCGATGATCTGGGACAACGAGTGCCGAATGGCCGATGATCCGGAAGCAGAAGCTCGCAAGATCATCTTGACCTGACGGTCGCTACGACATCACAACAAGAGTTTTCGGATCTTCGAAAGCAATCCTTCAAAGCTTTTTTACGAATGCCAAATCGACGACGCACTCATCGACCTGCGGGCACTTGGCTGTATTAGTCGTTAGCCTTGATCGGAAATGCCTCGGGGCATGTCCTCGTGGCCAAGCCGTACCACCCCGCTGTCGCTCCGAGGCATTTTCGATAAGGAAACTAGAAGGAAGACGGTGTAGTGGTGGGCGGTGCTATGGAGCTAGTGATGCGAATTGGCCTGCATGGATAAGGCAAAGAGGCTGGAAAACTCGGGCTGGAAGAGGCGACAAGGAAGATAGATCTCTCAGGGCCGAGTGATTTCGTGCACATCGAGGCAGTGTCCGCCGCGCCAGCGGCTTCGTTCTAGTCGCCAACGCGTCCACATGGTTTCCGATCCGTGCTTGACTTTAGAATTCACTTTTCCTGGTGGCCGGTTATACGTCCAGGTGGGTTGGCCTTCTCAACAGTTGCCGGTCGGCTCGAGGACTGGCGCTACGGGGCTTGGGCTCTTACCACGGTGGATTTCCACCCACTGTTCATGCCAGCTTTCGCTGGACGCACACATTCCGGTACTAATCTGCCGTCGACGAGTGATTCGGCGATTATGCGTAAACCAGAATCATCGCCGGGCTCTGCTTCTGTTCGAGACTCAGATCACTTCCGAAGAGCCGAAGACGGCCTACTAGAGGGGAGCGATCCGCTTTGGGAAACAGCGACCCGGATGCGGGACTGCCTGATATTTCCTGTCGACTCCAGTGACGCAAAGTTCCCTTCGATGACGCGTACAGGAACAAGAGCCCAGATTGAATGAAGGAGAACGTATGCGACGGATCGGAATTGTGAACTTTGCGGTGATCATGCTGTTGGTCAGTGCAGTCGGATGTTTCAATGACAAGCCAAGCGCAGCGGCTGCATCACAGCCTGATGGTTCGGCGACGTCGGTGTCAGAGGGTGCACAGGCGCAAAGGTCCTCGCACGGCGGGGTGATCAAAGCCAGCTGGAGCGGCACGCGCAAAGAAGACATCGAGGACCCTGTGAACCACGTTCCCGCGTTCACGGTGATGGTGCCCACCGGGTGGAAGATGGCAGGCACGATCACCCGTCCGCCGGCGTGCCATGGAGCTGCGGTGCCGGCCGACGCGTTGTCGTACACGATTCTCAGTCCCGACGGCGTGACCGCGGTGGGGCAACTGCCGGGGTCGTTGTGGATGTGGCAGAGCGACGGCGGCAGCCCTCTGGGTAAACAGTGCTCGCCCATGAATCTGACCTCGGCGAACGGCTATCTGCTGAACATCGCGATTCCGATCATGCATCCGAATGCGACGGGGATCAAAGTGATGGAGTTCTCAGATAAAGAGAAGCAGCTAATGGCCCAGGTGAATGGCCAGCAGTCCGGGCCCATGCGAAAGCTGGTGGACTTTGGCCGCGTCCGGGTGAACTATACCCAGTACGGCATCCCGATGGAGGAGCAACTGGGCACGATTGTGACCTGCACCGAGACAAATTCGCCGGCGTATCCCCTGCTGCATCGCCCCGCTATGGTCCACCGCAACTGCATGACGCACGGAATCTACTTCAACCATGCACCGGTAGGGCATTTGCAGGAACTGTTGAATGGAAAGCTGCCGGGGGCGGTCATCAACCACGACTGGGACATGATGATCGCGCAACGGATGCAGGAGCAGTTCGATAAGTGGAAGGCCGCCAACGACGCGACTTTCCAGAGGAACCTGGAGGTCGGCAGACAGCAAACGCAGGCGATGCTCGCGAAGGGGCAGGCCTTCATCAGCCAGTTGCAGGCGGAAGGTCAACATGCCATTGCCGCGGACCGGCAGCAACAGGCGGCCATCGACCACGCCGCACAACAGCAGGTGCGCCAATCGCTCGATCGCCAGGACTTTATCGATCCCAACACCGGCCGGCGCATCGAGACGTCGAACCAGTTCAGCAGCAACTGGATCGGTTCGGACGGAACGGTGGTGCTGGGTGACGACCCGACCTTTGATCCGAACGGCGTGGTGAACCCTGTGAGGGAGAGCTTCACCCCTCTGGTGCCGGTGAACTAGAGGTTCGGCACTTTTCGGCGAGGCGGCGTCTCAGCTTGCTGCAGCGGCGGTTGACCTGCACAGGCTGAAGCAGGCGGTCAGGACAACCGCGGAACGAAAGGCGATTCTGCTGACGACGGCGACCTGGCTTGCGGCATTAGGCTCGATGGGCCCGGGCCGTAAGTGCGGGTCGGTCGAGCATGGATGATGTGACGAATCCGGCACCATTCAGAATGAGCTCAAAAGCGAGTGAGTCATTGTTCTGGCCTTTGCCACCTACCGAGTAGGTGCGCGCTGGGGAGCAAGTTAACTTGAAGCGGCGTGCCTGGTCGCTGAGCGTAACTGATTCGCGGCTCCACTGGGGGAGAGAATGTTTGAAATCCTCAAAATCCTGTGGGACGTCTTTGTGCTGCGGGATCCGCCCGCAAAGGCCAGATGAACTGGCGCATCTGGGGCATTGCGATCAGCTTTGTTCTTTTCCTTTATGGAACTGCGCTGCCGGTTGCATTGCTTTACGAGAAGAGGCCGGGATACAAGCCTCTCTTTATTGCAACGCTCGCTTTGGACGGATGTGTCTTTGTCTGGTTCATGATCTGGGGTCTGCGTCGTTACCTACGCCAATTGGCTACGGACAAGTCCGCTCGTGTGCGGGATTAGCACTGACCCGCCTTGAAAGGTTAGCCGCTTATGTTGATTCTTCTAGGATTTGCGTTACAGATCGCGGTGATTGTTGCGGGCATGCGAAATGAGCAGCGCGCCGGACTGTGGAGCTGGTCGAAGTTTGTGTTTGCGCTCGGATTCGGAGCGTTGGAGTGCGCCATACTCATCGGGCCTGTCAGCGTGATGAACCCGGCGACCAGCTACTTCATTCCTGTTTACGTGGCCTGCTGCGTGCTCGCCACGTTTAATTTTGTCTGGTTCATCATCGCGGCACGACGTTGGAAATTGCCCGACGGGCGCACCAGCCTGCAGGCATATCGAGACGAAAAGCAGGCCGAGAATGTCCAGCAGGAGAGCCAGACACAGCGGCAATGACACATTTTTATCGGGGCCAGCGCGTACTCATCGAAGCCAACTCCAAAGCAACAGCGAGGATTCGATGTCGACTACTTCTCCACAAGCAATTCAAACGGCGACGCCAGATTTCAGCCTGTATGACTCAAGGGCAGTAGCCCTCGCGACGTTGTTTGACACGCCGGTGGCGGGCGCGTCGCTGATGGCGTTGAACTATCGTCGCCTGGGAAAGACTGGTATGGCGATCGCAACGCTGCTTGCGGGGCTGGCCGTCACCTCCATCGTGATCGCTTTGTCATGGAATCTTCCGCGAGCGGCTGTCTCTCCCATTGCGCTGGTTCTGCTGATCGCCGTGCGACAGATCGCGCGGATTTCGCAGGGCGAGACCGTGAAAGAGCACGCTGAGAGGGGCGGACGTCTTGGATCAAAGGGACTTGCTTTTGGATTCGGCTTAGTCTTTTTTACTGTAATCGTCGCGATGGTCTTTGCCGTCGCCTCAGTCTTAGACCAAGCCGCGGATGGATCAAAGCTGACGATCGGAGGCAAGGATGAGATTTTCTATTCCGGTTCGGCCACGAAACAAGAAGCCGAGGCGCTGGGCAACGCTCTGAAAGAGAGCGGGTATCTGAGCGACCGCGGGGTCAGCGTCTTTCTTGCCAAGGGTAGCGAAGGCACGGTCATCTCGTATGTAGCGAAGGAAGGCTCATGGAACGACCCCTCGCTGGTTTCTTCGTTTGAAGAGATCACCGGGCAGGCAGCGCCCGCTGTGGGGGGATTTCCAGTTCTGCTGCGGCTTATCAATAAGAACAAAGAAGTAAAGTTTCAATCGATCATCGGCCGTGAAGCATTCGAAGGTGGTGACGTCGTTTACTTCTATGGCGACGTTCCGCAGGCACAGGCGCACGCATTGGGAATTGCGTTGAAGGCTGACAATTTCTTTCAAGGAAGGGGTGTAGATGTCTTTTTGTCCCGGCACAGCAATATAACGACCATCTCGTTTGTGGTACGGGAAGGTGCTTGGCTGGATCCTGCTCTCGTAAAGGAGTTTGAGAAGATTGTGCGCGACGGAGCAAACGCAGTTGGCGGTCTGCCGGTCACACTGCGCCTGATGACTTCGCAGCTCGATGTGAAAAAAGATGAGGTAATCCAGTGATCTCTGGAATGCGGCTTGGCAGGCAATTTATTGCTGCAGGAGCCGTCATGAGATTGTGTTGATGAAACGCGGGTTTGACCGTAAACTGGCTCTTCCAGTGCAGGAGGGCTTCGCTGCGGCTCATGGACCCCGGGGATCATGCAGGCGAAGTTACCGTGTTGCTGCGCGACTGGACTGCAGGTAAGCCGGGCGCCCTCGATGAATTATTTGACTTGGTATATCCGCAGTTGCGGCGCATCGCGGGAGCGCTCTTTCGGGGCGAGCGGCAGGAAAACATTCTTCAGCCGACCGGCGTCGTCAATGAACTGTTCCTGAAGCTGATTCGGCAGCGGAGCCTTCGCTTTGAAGATCGCGAGCACTTCTACAGCCTTTCTGCGCGTTTGATGCGGCGCGTGCTGCTGGACCAGGCGCGACATCAAAGCCGGAAGAAGCGCGATGGCGATCTGAATATCCCATTAACCGAGGAGCTCGCGTGGATCGGATCCGAGCCGATAGAGGCGATTGATCTGGATCGCGTGCTGGCGGAACTGGAAACGATGGACCCGCGCAAGTGCAGGATGGTGGAACTGCGGTTTTTCCTGGGCTTCACAGCAGATGAGACTGCTGAACTGCTAAGCCTTTCGAAGGCGACCGTGGACCGCGAATTGCGCTTTGTGCGTGGATGGCTGCATGAACGACTTGCGCCGGATGAGGTTTGAATCGCTTTACGTTGAGAAGGAAGCTTAGGTGTGAAGCACCTTTCCTTTGATTCGAGCCACTTGGAGAAGACCTCGATGACCAGCGACGCAGAAAACTGGGAAATTCTGCAACAGCTCTTTGAGCTTGCCGAGGAGACGCCCGAGGGAGACCGGGAGCGGGTGCTTGCCCAGCATTGTCCAGATGCCGTGCTCGTGCAGCGGGCCTTGAAGATTTTTCGAAGGGCCAATGAAGACATACCGGGGCCAGAAATTCCTGAGCGGAAAACACCCACTTCACGGTTTGGTCCGTACTTATTGTTACGGCTGGTCGGCGCCGGCGGCATTGGCTCGGTCTATCTCGCAGAGCGCATTGTGGGCGGTGCTCCGCAGCGTTCGGCGCTGAAGGTGCTGTCGCCGCATGCGGCTGGACCGTCATTCGTGGACCGCTTTCATCGCGAACAGCACATCCTATCTTCGTTGGATCATCCCAACATCACACGCATGCTCGATGCGGGTTTGAGCGATTCCGGAGAGCCCTACCTGGTAATGGAGTACGTGGAGGGCGAACATTTTGACGCATACTGCGACGCGCGCAAACTGGGTATTCGGGAGCGCCTGCAGCTTTTTCTCCAGGTGTGCAATGCAGTTGCGTACGCCCATCGCAATCTAATCGTGCATCTCGACCTCAAGCCTTCGAATATTCTGGTGAGCGATCAGGGAACAGTGAAGTTGCTTGATTTTGGAACATCTAAGCTGGTGCTGGCGGACAGCCAATTGACGACCACTGTGCTGGCCACACCGGCGTATGCAAGTCCCGAACAATTGCGCAACGAAGCCGTGACGACGGCTTGCGACGTTTACTCTCTGGGAGCCATTCTTTTCGAATTGCTCTCCGGCCGGCGTACCACGGATTCGGCAGCCGTGATTTTTGAGCGAGCATTGAGCGAGCGTGAACCGGAACCGCTGCCGGACGCAGTGACGGCGACAGCTGGTGGCACCCGCGGAGTGTCGGAGGTCCGGCTGCGACAACTGTTGAGAGGCGACCTGACGACCATCACCGCCAAGTGCATGCGCGCGCTTCCATCAGAGCGGTACGCTTCAGTGGACGCCTTATCCGACGATATCGATCGCTACCTCTCCAATCGCGCAGTATTGGCGCGACCGCAAACTGCAATGTATCGGATCAGTAAGTTTGTCAGCCGGAATCGGGGCAGCGTGACTGCAACAGTCGTGTTTGGGATTGCGCTTCTGACCAGCATCGCCTATGCGGGTTGGCGGCAGCAGCAGGCCCTGATCGCCGGCCAGCGTGCGGTTCGTATGCAGACATTTATGTATAGCCTGTTCCGGCTCGCCAATTCGAACTTTACAGGCAAACCCGCGGCCACTGTACCGGAGTTTCTAAAGCTTGGCACCCGGCTGTTACCGCAATACATCAAAGATCCGGCAGACTTGCGGGAAGCACAAATGAGCCTTGCGGAATCCATGTTCGACAATGGCGATCTGGATGGCGCGCAGTCTGTGTTTACGCAAACAACCGCAAGCGCGAAGGCGGCCCACGATCTGCAGTCGGAGGCAGAGTCGGAAGCATTCGCCGGCAATATTGCTTACCAGAAGGGGCAGATGGAACAGGGCGCGACTCTAACTGCTCATGCTTTGGAACTGTCACGAGGGCCGGGGATGTCCGCCGTGATCAAGGTTCGGGCCGCAATGTACTACGCAGTCAATCGCGAAAACAACGGCTTCCGTGCAGACGAGAACGTGGAGTTGCTGGAGTTTGCGGCGAAAGAGGCGCGGGATAAACAGTTGCCTCCGCACGAAGCTGCCGATGCGCTCTATAGCCTGGCCAGTGACCTCGAGCTTCGCGGTTTGATCGACCAGTCTTTGCCGCTGTATCAGCAGGCATTGGATATCTATAACCAGGATCCGTCTGAGTTGTGCGATCAATCGCAGGTGTACGGAGACTTTGCTTACGCCTACCAGATGAAAGACGACCTGAAGCGTGCGTTGCCGCTGTTTCAGCGGTCGTACGATGGCTACCTCGCTTGTTCAGGACCCGACAGCCGCGGAGCACTGACGGCGGGCGACTACCTGGCGGGCGCTCTGATCAAGCTGGGCAGAGCACCCGAGGCGCTGAAGTTGCTGGAGCCCGAGCTTGCACCCTGGAGAAAGATCGCCGGCTCGAGCCCCGACTTGGCGGAGGTGCTATTCTTTCTCGCCGAAGCGTATGTTGACACGGGCAGGTATCCGGAGGCTGAAAAGACAGCGCGAGAACTGATCTCGGTACAGGAGGGAAAGATTGCTGCCACAGACCGCCGCATTGGCGCCTCTCACATGATGCTGGCGCGGGCCCTGGCCGGCGAGAATCGCGTTAGAGAAGCGTTGCCGCACGCGGAAATTGCGGACCAAAATCTTGCCGATGGCGCTGTTTCGCCGGGGGCAAAGGCCATGACGGCGGAAGCGCATCAACTCTTGATTGATCTCCGGTCAAAAGCTCAAAAGTGATTATTCGTAAGTCAGAAAACTAAGTGATAAAAAAGATCATTACGACCTTCGCCTGAAGCGGCAATGAGGGATGCAAGCATCGAAGACCTCACGGCCGCGCTCTCTCGGCAGCTCTGCGATATGGCATTCGACGTGGGAGACGAAATCGGAGGGACTCCAACGCTTTGCCTGACGAATTTCAGATAATTACCGGCAAGCGCCGCCCATATCGAGGGAATGCGGAGCAGGGCCGGAGGCCAAGAGGGAAGCGACACTGGGCTCAGCATGGTATTCATCGGAGCTTATGGGGTTGCTCTCTACCCGCCAACGCCCGAAGGAACTGATCCTCGTCCATGCGGTACTTGAATGCCTTGCGGCCATTGATGAAGACAACGGGCACCTCATCGTTGTACTCCTGGCGCCGTTGAGAGTCGCTATCGATGTTGACCTCACGCCATTCGAAGTCGGCCTTGCCTTGGGCATGCATGAGCGTTTCTTTGACGACGTCGCAGAAGTGACATCCCCTGCGCGAATACACCACCACTTCCTGCATAAGATGATTTTATGCGCGCCGAGTGGGGCTTGAACTCATGCGAAGGCATTGCATAAAAGAAGGATATCCGCGCGTTTTCGACGAAGTGCCAATCCTCCGGCGGTACCGAGATTGGAGTGGGGCGAGCGAGAGTTTATGATGCCAGCATGGCCACCACCGAACGGACCAAGTTTTCTCGGTTGGCGATGGAGTACGGGCTCAGGCCCATCGCCATTGCGGGAAGTTTCGTCCTGGTAGCCATGCTGTGGACGTTTCCACTTCAAAGCTTCATCGCCTATCCGTTTGTGTTTCTTTTCTTCGGCGCGATCATGGGGAGCGCCTGGTTTGGCGGCCTGGTTGCGGGTTTCGTGGCGGTTGTATTGTCGTCGTTTCTAATCGATTATTTTTTCGTCCCTCCTTTCTATTCAATTTCCGTTGCAAGGAATTCACAGAGCTTCTTCGCTGCATTCATTGTGTGCGCCATCGCCATCAGTGTTGTGAGTTCGGCGCGCAAACGCGCTGAGAATGCAGTTCGGAATGCCCGAGATCAGCTTGAAGCGAAGGTGCTGGAAAGAACCGCTGAGCTTCAACAGTCGAATTTGGAGGTTCAGGAAAACGAGCGTCAGCTGCGAATGCTGACCGAGGCGATCCCCCAGCAGTTATGGCGAGCCGATGCTGGCGGCAGTATCGAGTATTGCAACCAGCATCTCCGCAACTACATCGGAGGCGCTTCCAGCGGGCTGAGAGGCGAGTCCTTCTTTAGCATTCTCCACCCCGAGGATGCGGTGCTCTTCCGCCAGGGATGGAGGACTGCGCTTGCGGCCGGCGGCAGTTTTGAGTCCGAGGCTCGTGTTCGCGGCGCGGACGGACAATATCGCTGGTTTTTGATCCGCAGCATCCCGCAACATTCCGAGAACGGCCAAATTGAGCGCTGGTATGGGATTCACATCGACATCGAAGAACAGCATCGTGCGCAACAGAACCTTGTGCTCGCCCAGGACGATTTGACTCGTTTATCGCGCACCCTGAGCATGGCGGAAATGGCGGCCTCCATCGCCCACGAACTTAATCAGCCGTTGACCGCGGTGGTAACGCAGGCGTACGCCTGCCGCGAGTGGCTGAGCAGCGAGCCCGCCAACGTTGAGAAGGCGTCAGCGACTGCGGAGAAGATCGTGCAAGAGAGTACACGCGCCAGCGCCGTTGTAAAACGCGTTCGTGCACTCTATCGCAAAGAGGCGCAGGTAAGAGAGTCGGGCGACATGAATCGATTGATTCAGGAACTGGCGCGTCTGCTGCGGGACGAGACAATCCGCCGCGGCGCATCGATCCGATTGCTCCTGGCAGGTGATCTTCCGAACCTTGAGATGGATCCAGTCCAGATTCAACAAGTGCTGCTAAACCTCGCCATGAACGGATTGGATGCGATGATGCAGAATACTGGCCCACGTCAACTTACAATTCGGTCGGAGAAGCGCAACGACAGTGAGATTCTCGTAACAGTGGAAGACAAGGGCCCCGGCATCTCGACAGATATCGCCGACAAAATCTTCGAGCCGTTCTTTAGTACCAAAGCGCAGGGAACGGGCATGGGCCTGGCGATCTGCCGGAGCATTGTCGAAACGCACAATGGCCAGCTTTGGGCGGAGAACTCCCCGAAGGGCGGCGCAGTCTTTCAATTCACAGTGCGAGTTCAATCATGACAGCAAAAGTAGATGACACGAGGGAAGGCCACGAGACAGTTTTCATTGTCGACGATGACGAATCGATTCGCGAGGGGCTTTCCAATCTCCTGGAAGCGGTTGGTATAAACGCCCAGTGTTATTCGACAGCGGAGGGATTCAGCGCACACTGGTCCGAAGCGATGGCGGGGTGTCTGCTCCTCGATGCGCGTCTTCCCGGAATAAGCGGGGTCGAGTTCCAGGAACGACTGCGTAAGGCGGGCGTTCGAATCCCCGTGATCTTTATGACGGCGCACGGTGATATCCCGATGGTCCGCAAGGTGATGAAGGCGGGCGCAATCGAATTCCTCACGAAGCCATTCCAGAAAGAAGAACTGCTGCACGCTATAGACCAAGCATTCGCGTTCGACGGTGCGCGACGCAAGGAACGAGGAATTATCGCCGCGATCCGCGCGCGCATGAACTTGCTCACGACACGCGAGTGCGAGGTGATGTCGATGGTGACTGCAGGGCTCTTAAACAAGCAGATCGCCGGCGAGTTGAATCTGAGCGAGATTTCAATCAAGCTTCATAGACGCCACGTGATGGAAAAGATGCAGGCCGGCTCTTTGGCGGAGTTGGTGAAGATGTGCGAGCGCGTCAAGGAGCATTCGCGGCCTAATTTGCGCGCGTAGATCAAAGGGTATTGATCTCCAACTAATTCCTTATTTGTTCCTTATTCCGAACGCGACCGACCTATACCAAAGTATAGGCGCGTTGGCGCCGCTCTTATTCCATCCTTATCAACTGCAAGTTTTAATTAGTAGAAGTTCAGAAGCAGGCATCGACAAGCGGAGTGCACGTTTCGCACGCCGGCTGATCTTCATATAGTCCCCACCATCATCGTGATCGATCCCGCGGAGGGAAAATGGGCACTCAGGCATTGCTCGTCGAAGTCTTGCTTTCGACATTTTTCGCAGTCGCTTGCTTTCGCGCGCGCGCCGACTCGCCTGGCCTCCATGACTTTGCTCCGCAAAGACTTTTTGTCCTGACGGATCGGCTGGAGCGGTTGCGCCGCACACGTTGGCAGTGGTTTGCCATGGTTCTTCTGCTGGTTCTGGTTCGTTTGCAACTGGGAACACCCGTTGTCGCGGAGCTTACGGCGCTGACCCAATTCATTGTTTTTCTTGCATTGCCTTCGCAAAAAGCGGCAACCGAGGCTCGGCGCCATGTATGAAGGGACTGTTTGAAGCCGCCGGCTTTCTGCGAAAGGCGCGTAAAAGACTGCGAATTGGAGCTTTGTCAAGGGAGCCGCTGCTCCTGCTGAGGTTCGAGTGGAAGGGAGACTCGGTGGAATGCGACTGGTTGATGCGCCCAGTCGATCCATGGGATAAGGATCTGCCTGAGCATGTTGCCAGGGAGAACCAGGCCTTGCAGTCGTTGCGCGATGCGCTTAAATTGCGCGAGGTTGTTTTCAATTCATTTCCGGCCGTAACCAACGCAGATTTGCGCATGTTCCGCGCGGACGCGGATCGTCGGTTGGAACTGGTGATGACGGGCAGCGTGAATCGGTCCGACGAGGTACTTGAGCGTGTCGCATCGATAACCATGCGAGCCAGGCTATGCGGATTTCGTTTCGTCCGAAACGACGGTTCGCTGGAAGACATGACTCCGTCTGGCTGCTCTTGAGTTTAGGCAACCAGGCCGGCAGGGCCTGTTTTGTTGGCAGGCGCGGTGTGCGCCTGGGATTCCGAAGTTAATTCAAGGAGGGCGTTAATGGCGGCAACAAAGGCACAAGGAAGGGCATTCACGCTATTCATGGGGGGGCTGACGGCAGCCACCGCAGGAATCGCATTCTTCTCATCGGGCAGTGGCAAGGCAGCTGTGGTTCTGGGCGCGATTGTCCTTGCCTTCTCTCTTTTTCGCTTCCTGAAGATCAAACCGGAAGAGGGCAAGGTGGCGCTCGGCGCGCAGCCTGCCGCAATGAAGCTGGTTGGCGTGACTGTGGTTCTGCTGGGCTGGCTAACCGTTCTCTTCGGGCTACATCTGACGGCCAGCGTCTCGGGCCGAATGACCACGACGCTGATCGGATTCGCGATCTCGCTGGTGGGCGTTCTTTTCGTCTTGCCCGCAGCGGCGAACAAGAACGCGATCTGGAAAGCATAACGGAACCGTCTTCAAACTCCCTCGCGATAATCAACCCACCATGGAGCTGAATAGATGAGAATTGGTCGCATAACATCTTGTATTTGCGCACTTACCTTCGTGCTGACGGTTAGCGCAGGGATCGCGGCTCGCGCGGACGCCCCTCCATCGGCGTCGGCTGCGGAGCTGAAGGACGCCGCTGCAAAGGCGCCTACCACAGCTACCCTCGCCAATGGCGATCCAGGCGGCTCGCTCACCGGCACCGTTAACGACGTACCGGCTGCCGATGCCAAGGTTGGGGTCACCCTGGCCGATGTTGCCAACCAGGTCGGCCAGAACAAGATTGGCATCAACTTTACCTGGACCCTAATCACAGGGTTCCTGGTCATGTTCATGCAGGCCGGATTCGCCATGGTCGAGGCGGGACTCTGTCGGGTGAAAAACGCCAACCACACCTACATGATGAACTTCTTTGTGTATGCGTGCGGGCTTTTTGCATATTGGATTATCGGTTTTGCTATCCAGATGGGAGGTGCGGCCGGTAACGGCAATCTGGGCGGCTTGCAACCGCTCGCCACTGAGTTCCCAGTCACGATATTCGGAACGCATTGGGGCATCTTTGGACAGAATGGCATGTTCCTGGCGGGACATACCTATGACGTGGGAGTCATGGTGATCTTTCTGTTCCAAATGGTCTTCATGGATACCGCTCTGACGATCGTGACCGGAGCCGCCGCAGAACGTTGGAAGTTCATGACTTTCGCGGTCTCTTCGGTGCTGATGGGCGCCTTCACCTATCCGCTCTTCGCCAACTGGGCATGGGGAGGCGGGTGGCTCTCGCAGATGGGAACGAATCTCGGACTCGGAAAGGGCTATTGTGACTTTGCCGGCTCCGGTGTAGTGCACGCTGTGGGCGGCCTGACGGCATTGGCCGTCGCATTGATAATCGGACCGCGCATCGGCAAGTTCAACCGCGACGGATCTGCCAACGCCATCATTGGCCATGATATCTCCGCCGTTCTTATCGGCTGTTTCATCCTCGCCTTCGGATGGTTTGGCTTCAATCCGGGCAGCACGCTCGGCGCTTCGGGAGCCGGTTGCTTACGGATCGGATCGGTCGCTGTCAACACGATGCTGGCCGGCTGCACCGGAACATTCGGCGCATTGCTCTACATGTGGACCATGAAGGGCAAGCCGGATGCGTCGATGAGTGGAAACGGATTGTTGGCTGGTCTCGTTGCCATTACCGCACCTAGCGGGTTCGTCAATACCACCGGCGCCGCGATCATCGGTCTGGTCGCGGGGGTGCTGGTCTGCTTCAGTGTCGCCTACATTGAAAACCACCTCAAGGTCGATGATCCAGTCGGCGCTATCTCCGTGCACGGAACATGCGGGCTCTGGGGTGTTCTCTCCGTGGGCCTCTTTGCCGACGGGACCAGCAACTATGGTGGCTCGTGGAATGGAGTCACCGGTTCGGTCACCGGCCTATTCTATGGGGACGCGAGCCAGCTGGTTGCGCAGTTGGTGGGCATCGCCACCTTGGTGGGCTTCGTCTTCACGTTCAGCTTCGTGCTCAATTGGGTTCTGGACATCATCCTTGGTCAGCGCGTCTCCGTTACGACCGAAGTTGCCGGTCTCGATCTTCCTGAGATGGGCCAGCTCGGCTATCCGGAGTTCGTCTTCCGTCCGGAGCCCGATTTTCTTGTCGCCGCAGAGCGTGTAGCCGTCGCCTAGATGCCGGACTCATTTGCCCATTGGCCGCCGGAGCTGAGTTCCGGCGGCAAGGGCGTACACGGTTCTCAATTCTGTCGAAAGTGAATTCTCCTGGCGCAGCAAGGCGAAGTTCTGCCAAGCCTTGCTGCCCACTTTTTAGATTGACTATGGAGCTGGCCGAATGAAGAAGGTTGCACATCGCGATTTTGCCGAAGAAGAAGAGATGTTCCTTGTTCCACAACCCCAAGCCCCTTTGGCGCTCCCTGCCACGCTTGGTGCTGAGACTTCTCGCATGCTGGAGCGGATGTTCCGCGATCCCCGTGTACTTGAGCCGCGCGAGCGTGGCGATCTGATTGCCCAATTGCGGGATGCCGCGGCGTTGGCTCCGCACGTACCGGAGATCAAAGTGCTGTTGGGAATGGCGCTCTGCGTGGATATACAAGCACAGGAGGCGATGGAAGTGATGCGCGAAGCAGTAAACGCAAATCCCGACTGCTTTATCGCCAGGCTAAAATTTGGGGAACTACTGATGCGTCTCCGTGTCTGCGATCAGGCCGCAGAACAAACGCAGCGTGCGGTTCAACTCGCATCGAACGCGGTTCAGTCGGAACTGGCGCGAAGACAGGCAGCCACGATCCGCACTATGCTCAGAGAGGGAATTGAGCGCGGAGGTTATCGCGGACTTCTGCCTCGTATGCTCCGTTTTTCCCGCAAGTCCAGGCAGCAAAGCAGTGCACCCATACTCGTTGGTTCCAAATAGGGAGAGGATGCCCGCAACACTTCAATTGGCACTGCTGATCGCCATACTTCTTCCAGCAGGGAAGATCGTTGCGTCTATAAGTACTCGCTTCGGCATCCCTGCCATTCTTGGCGAACTGATGGTAGGGGTGGTGGCCGGTCCCGGCTGCTTCAATATCCTCCACATCCGCCTCTTCAGCGGTACACCGGCTGCTGACGCATTTTTGCTTCTTGCGCAAATCGGCGGCTTTGTCCTCATGTTCATTGCCGGTCTTGAGACTGACATTGACCGGATGCGCGAAGCCAGCGCTACGGCATTTCTGGTTGCATTCTCTGGCGTCATCTGGCCGTTTTGTCTTGGCGCGGGAGCGGCTCATTTCCTCGGGCTCCCGTGGAACAGCGCCTTGTTTCTCGGCGGAGCCCTGACCGCCACAAGTGTATCCATTTCAGCGCGCACATTGATGGACGCGGGAAGGATGACGTCTCCGGAAGCATCGGTGATTCTCGGCGCAGCGGTCATCGACGATGTGATGGGTCTATTCGTTCTAGCATTTCTCGCGGCTTCCTGCGGCACTACCGGAGCGACCGCGTTTGGAGTGGCGCCGATGCTCTCGTCGTGGCTACAGCGGCACGTCCCATGGGCAGCTCAGCATTCCCTTGTCGTGCAGATGACGCTTATCGCCACCTCCGTCACCGTGTTCTTTGTTGTTGCCTATGGCGCGGCGCGACGCTGGGTGGACCCGCTGATGCGGCTGTTTCGAAAGCTCGACGCCAATGAGGCTGTAACCAGCTGCGTGCTGGCCATGGTGCTCCTCTATGCTGTCAGCGCGGAGTGGCTGGGCAGCGTGGCCGGCATTACTGGAGCCTATCTCCTGGGCTACGTCTTCGCGGGCGCAAAACTCAAGACACTGATCGAGCGCACCTTCTATGCCATCGGCCACGGACTTCTGATTCCGCTTTTTTTCGTGTCAATCGGACTGTCGAGCAACTTTCGTGCATTGGGCGGCCACTGGATGTTGCTTGCCGTGATCTTTATCGTCGCGGTGGTCAGTAAACTCATAGGCTGCGGAACGGCAGCCTTGGTAATGGGCATGGGTACGGTGCCCAGCTTTCGCGTCGGCTGCGGCATGATTTCACGCGGTGAAGTGGGGTTGATCGTCACTGCGATGGGCGCTAGCACCGGCATCTTCAAGGAGCCGGAGGTCGCCGTGATGGTCACTGTGGTCCTGCTGACCACCTTGCTTACACCGCTGATCATGCGCGGCGCCTTCATGATTAGTTGTCCCCAGGACCTCGAGGAACAGCAAAGGCCGTCATCCGGGAAATCAGGCGAGTGCTCGGAGATTGCCGAAATGCAGGCGGAAGCGTGATGGTGTTCTGCTTCGTCTGAGCCTGCCAATTTGACCCTCATTCCAAGTGCACGTCGGCGATTGCGTCTGCGGGCCGCCACTCTAGCTCCGCGATTACTTCTGCGGGTGGAAGCCAATGCAACCGCTCGGGATTGTCGAGCCGCCAAGTCTGGGATGCCGGGAAACGTTTGTCGTCCATACCGGCCTCATTTGGCTAAACCGCAGTTCGCGTCTTTCAGACCTATCGCGCGGAGGATGTTCATTGCGGGGCACCAGTTGGTAAGCGCCGATTGCAGCAGGTTGAGGCCGACGAAAACCGTCAGCCAGAGCCAATAGAGTGAAATGAAATGCGCAAGTGCAAGGGATAGCAGAACCATGACCCCTGCCATGAGGCGCACACCGCGTTCGACGGTCATGAGATTAGTGCTCCTTCTTTAACATCTGAATGATATTCGGACTTGGATTGCTGTTTGGAGTGAACCATGTAGTACAGAACAGGAATCGTGGGCCACGAGAGGAAGGTGGAAGCAACAGCCCCTGCGATCAGCGACAACGCAAGCCCTTGAAAGATGGGGTCGGTGAGAATCACGCTTGCGCCGACAACAACCGCAGCCGCCGTCAATAACATGGGACGAAAACGAGTGGCTCCGGCATCAATGACCGCTTCGGCGAGAGGCATTCCCTCGCGAATCCGGAGTTCGATAAAGTCAACAAGAATGATCGAGTTGCGCACGATGATGCCGGCACCTGCAATGAAGCCGATCATCGACGTGGCCGTGAAGAATGCTCCCAAGATTGCATGTGCCGGCATAATTCCAACGAGGGTGAGCGGAATCGGGGCCATGATAATCAGCGGCACAATGAACGACCGGAACCAGCCGACCACGAGAACGTAGATGAGCACGAGCACTGCGGCGAACGCCAGACCCATGTCCCGAAAGACCTCAATGGTGATGTGCCATTCGCCATCCCACTTCATCGAATAGTGATCAGTCGATTCCGGCATCGAGGCGTTGTAGCGCGCCAGCGTGTATCCAGCCGGAAGCGTGAGATGGTCGAGATCCTTGTTCATTTTCATGATCGCGTAGACCGGACTTTCTTCCGCTCCAGCGACATCGCCGGTAACATATACAACGCGACGCAGATTCTTGTGATAGATGCTGGGCTCGATCGTTTTTCGTTCGACGATCACCAACTCGCGCAGAGAAACCATCGCGCCATCGGCTCCGGGCAGCCGGATATTTTCCAATCCCTGCACCGAGGATCTATCAGCACGGTCAAACTCGACGATTGCGGGCACCGGCTCCCGCGCGACCTGATCGTGGATCAGGCCGACCTGGGTTCCGGAAATGGCGAGCGCCAGGGCATGGGCGACGTCGGAGACAGCGATGCCGTGCTGTGCAGCTTTGACCTCATCGACGCGCATGATCAGCCTTGGTTCTGCGTCTTCGACGTACCAGTCAGTGTCAACAACGCCCGGAGTGTGCTGAAAGATTTGTTTGATCTGTTGGGCGACTTGAGTCTGACCAGCGAGGTCGGGGCCATAGACCTCGGCTACCAGGGTCTGAACGACGGGCGGCCCGGGTGGCACTTCGCTGACCTGGATGCGCGCGCCATACGCGCTGCCGATTGCGTCGAGCAGCGGGCGAAGGCGTTTTGCGATGGCATGGCTCTGCACGCTCCGTTGCTTTGCAGGGAGCAGGTTGACCTGGATGTCGGCCTGATTCGGCTGACGGCGCATGTAGTAGTGACGCACCAGCCCGTTGAAGTTATAGGGACCGGAGGTTCCGGTGTATGTCTGGTAGTTCAATACATCTGGTTGCCGCGCAAGCTCTTCGCCCAATGCCTGGGCGACTCGCGCCGTTTGTTCGAGCGGCGTTCCATCCGGCATATTGATGACAACCTGCAACTCGCTCTTGTTGTCGAATGGCAACATCTTGACACGCACCAATCCAAGTGGCACCAGCGCAATTGAGACCAGGAAAAGTACCGCGACGCCTATAAAGAACAGGGCACGATTGCGCCCGGATTGGATTAGCGGCGTCATGATGCGGCGATAGAGCCTGCTCCGCCAGTTTTCCGTCTCCGGTTCCAAGATCCTGGCCCCTTCAAGATGCCTGCCGACAAGCCGGAGGGCGGCCCAGGGAGAAACCACAAATGCAACCAGCAGCGAGAAGAGCATCGCGGCTGAAGCTCCCACGGGAATGGGCCGCATGTACGGCCCCATGAGTCCGCGAACAAAAGCCATAGGCAAGACGGCCGCGATTACCGCGAATGTGGCGAGAATGGTCGGATTGCCCACTTCCGCGACCGCTTCCACCGCGACTTCACTCATTGACCTGCCATGATTTTCTCTGAGCCTGAAGTGGCGCACCATGTTCTCGACGACAACAATGGCGTCATCGACGAGAATGCCGATCGAGAAGATTAGAGCGAAGAGCGTGACGCGATTGATGGTGTAGCCGAGAAAGTAGAACACCGACATGGTGAGCGCAAGCGTGACGGGAATGGCCAGCAACACAACCCCCGACTCTCGCCATCCCAGAAAAAGCGCGACCAGCACGGTCACAGATAATGTGGCCAGCAGAAGGTGCTCGAGCAGTTCGTCTGACTTGTCCTTTGCCGTTTCTCCGTAATTCCGGGTCGTGGTCACCGTCACATCATTCGGTATAGTGAGGCCCTGCATGCGATGCACGCTTTTGAGAACAGCATTCGCGATGTCTGTAGCGTTGGTGCCTTTCCGCTTAGCCACGGTGATGGTCACCGCAGGGTACTGACCTGCTGCCGATGTACCCGAGTTCGCGGTGCCGTAGACCACATAGTTTGCCGGATCTGCGGCGCCGTCGACAATCTGCTCGGCAACGTCTCTCAGGTACACGGGGTGTCCGCGAACCACGCCCACCACGACCGCTTCCAGATCTTCCCGGCGGTTGAAGATGTTGCCGGCATCGACCCGGACTTCCTGGTTGTTTTCGGCGAAATTCCCCGCCTGCACAGTTGCATTTGCAGCTTGAAGATGCCCGACAATCGCCACGGGCGATATACCGTAGGCGCTGAGCTTTTCAGTGCTGAGCACCACATGCATGGTGCGTGGAAGGCCGCCAATGATCGTGGTTTTCGATACATCCTGAACCTGCTCAAAATTGTGCTGCATTTCGGCGGCGATGGCGCGAAGTTGATAGCCGTTGTAATGTTCGCCCCACAGCGTCAAAGCCAAGATCGGAACATCGTCAATGGAGCGCGCCTTGATAAGAGGTTGCGAAACACCCAGAGGCATGCGGTCGAAGTTCGAATAGAGCTTGCTATAGACCTTGATCAGCGCGTCTTCCTGCGATGTGCCCACCAGAAAACGAACGATAACCAGGCTCTGTCCGGGAGCCGATGTGGAGTACACATACTCGACGCCTGAGATCTGATGCACAAGGCTCTCGATCGGGAGGGTCACGCGCTCTTCCACTTCGGCTGGAGATGCGCCCGGCATTGCAGTCGCGATGTCCAGCATGGGAACCAGAATCTGCGGCTCTTCTTCTCGCGGAATAATAGCAACCGCGAAGATGCCGAGAGCCAGTGATGCCGCAATGAAAAGCGGCGTCAGCCTGGAGTTGAGAAAAGCATGCGCCAGGCGACCGGCAATTCCAAGATCCTGCTTCATGGCTGGGCCTCGATGCGCTTGCCAGCCAGATCCCGGTCGGCGGGGACGTCCACCAGTTTTTCGCCAGCCGAAAGGCCCGAGAGCACTTCAACTTTGTTTTCCTGTGTCGCACCCAATGTAAGGTAGCGAAGCTGCGCAATTCCGCTGCTATCAAGGACGTATGCGCAGGCCAGCGAGCCACGCTGAACGACAGCGGAGTGCGGAATAAGAATCGACTGGCGCGTGCCGGCGGCAAACGCCGCCGAGCCATACATACCGGCTCGCAATTTCTCAGAATGAATCAGATCAATCTTTACTGTGAAGGTGTGGCTTGCCGGATCGGCGGCTGGAACAATTTCGGCCACCGTTCCAGTGATATTCGCTGTCGGCGCGCCGTCAATTGAAACTGGAACCTTCATCCCCTTGCGTACCGTGCCGATTACCGACTCATCCACCGTCGTCTGCAATTGCAATGGCCCGTCGCTATCCAGCTGCAGCAGCGGTACGCCCGGCGAAGCCAAGGTTCCTGGATCAGCCAGCCGTGCCGTTACGACACCCGCGAAGGGTGCGCGCAGACGTGTGTAACCCAGCATGGCGCGCGCTCCGCTATCCTGCGCCTTTGCCGCTTCGCTCTGCGCGCGCAACGCCTCCAGGCGCTCGGCCGAAGCTTCTGCCCTTCGTTCTACTTCGTCCAATTCCTGCGGGCTCACGCTCTTTTGCGCCTGCAGTTGCTTGTAGCGATCCAGCGTACTTGATGCAAGGCTGGCTTCGGTTTGAGCGGCGGCGTGCTGGCTTTGTGCAGCCATCAGCCCGGCCTCTGCCTGGTGCTCAGCAGCACGCAATGTGGCGTCGTCAAGTACCGCGAGAATCTGCCCTGCCCTCACGTTGTCCCCTTCCCGCACCAACACCTGTTCTATGAGCCCGACGACCTGCGCGGAAATGATCGCTGACTGCCGTGCGTGCAGGGTTCCCGTGGTGCGCACCAGTGCGGGCGCTTCCTGCTGCCAGCTCTTGACGACTCGCGCCTGCACGGTTTGGATTGCCACTGTCTGGGCGGACTCGCCCGCATGGCATCCTGCCAACATCGCCGAAGAAACGGCGAGCAAACAACCAGATAAAAGCAACTTCATTGCAATTCCTCCGCCGCATCGGGAGTCAGTGTCCCTGTAGCAAAAAGCAGTTCAGCATAAGCCGTGGCGTTTCCATAGACTGCCTGCCAGTAATTCGACTGGCTTTGCCGCTCGGCATCCTCTGCGCGCAGAAGGTCAGTGATGGTTGCCAAACCAGCGCCGTAGCGATTTTTGAGGATGCGAAGGCTTTCGGCCGATTGATCCATAGCCGCCTGCGCTGTCTCGAGAGAGAGCGTTGCTGTCTGCCGATGAATATGAGCTTGGCTTACAGCGAGACGGACATGCTGTTGCGACGCGGCCAGTTGCGCATCAATCTTCTGCTTCGCTGCATTTTCCCGCGCAAGCTGAGCACGTTTGCCAATCGGCAGGATGTCGATGCTGAACTGAACCCCGGCCAACCAGTTGCTTCCACCTGAGCCCGCAAATGACGCACGATCCGCCTCCCAGTTTCCGTAAGCGCTCAGGTGAGGGCCAAAGTTCGATCTGGCCGCTCCAACAGCGCCTGCTTGCGCTGACTGGGCCTGTCCCAAGGCCATCAGGTCGGGCCGTGTTTTTACAGCGGTAGCTATCTCTTCCTCCAGTGGCAGCTGCGGAAATGAATGAGGCTCAATCGGCTTCAGCTCAGATATTTTGAGGTTTGGAGCTCCCATGGCGTCGCGCAACATGGCCCACGCCAGTTCCAGATCTCCCTGGGCCGCGATGAGTTCTTGTTTGCGCGCGGCTACGTTCACTTGCGCCGACATCCGATCCGACTCCACTGCAAGACCGGCCTTCACGTGGTCGTCCACGGAGTTCAGCAGCGCAGCCGCAGACTCCTGCTCATGCTGGGCAACTTCGATTTCTTTCTGCGCATAGAGTGCCGATTGGTAGGCCTGGATGACACGGAAGACAATTTGCTGGTCAACTGCCTTGGCCGCTGACGAAGAGCTTTGTTTGACGAGATTGGCGCTGCGAATTTCCCTCTGTGTCTTGAAAGAGTCGAACGCCATCCACGAACCGGATACCCGCGTAGCGAAATTGCCGATTGGCTCTGGGTGGTTGAGAGCGTCAAGCGCGAAATCGGGCGCAGTAAATCGCTGTTGGCGAAGTCGTGTGCCAAATGCATACACGGGGTCGTTTCCGCTGGAGATGTCTTCTGTGAAGTTGATTTGCGGTAGAAGTTGAGTGCGCGCCAAGGTGGCCGCCCCCTTTGCGTCCTCATTGCCAGCACGAGCAATTGCAGCCTCGGGGCTTTGCCGGAGGGCCTCATTGATCGCCCGGCGCAGCGTGAGAGGTTCCTGTGAAACGGCAACCAATCCGCACGAGCACAGAACGAGAGAAAGGCCTAGAGCGCGATAGAGGCGAGAATTCATTATGCAAAGTGTCCTTGGGCAGTACGTTCATACGACTAAAGCCATGGAAGGATGAATTCGTTACAAAATGTGCGACATTTATTTTGGAAATCAATTTGACGTTCGCCCAGTAAGAAATGCGGAGAACCATTCTGCACCTTTTTGTCATGCGCCGACCGGGTTCTGCGTGAATCCTCCTCCACGCCCGCGGGGCGAGTACGCAGCCGGCGTAGTTGATTTCCGCTTGCCTCTGCACCCTTTCGGGGGTTCAGTCGCACTTAACGAGCATGCAAGAGTTCTTGCTTGTGACTAAACAGGCGAAGTACAGTTGTAAAGACCGCCATTGCAATGGCATGAGGCATTCGTTCCTGAAGCGAAAGAAACCCAATACGAAAACCACCGATGGCTCCGTCGTGAGCGAATCACTTCGGCCTTACGCCATCGCTGACAAGTTGCGCACCTTACGGCTGCGCAAGAGTATGGGGCTTGCTCAGCTTTCGGAACACACGGGCCTTTCCCAGGCCATGCTTTCGCGACTCGAAAACGGCCGACTTGTGCCCACCCTGCCAACGCTGACGCGAATTGCCATGGTATTCAGCGTGGGCCTGGACTACTTTTTCGCCGATCCGCGCAAGCGCTATGCTGTCGCGGTCGTACGACGCAGTGAGCGCAAACTGTTTCCTTCCGATCCAAAAGCCGCGCATGTTCCGTGGCATTTTGAATCCCTGGATTTTCGCGTGAACGAAAGGAAGCTGAATGGGTATCTGGCGCATTTCCAACCGTTGCCTGCGGAGAAGGTTGTTCCTCACCATCATCCTGGAGTTGAACTTCTTTACTTAATTGAGGGCAAATTGGAGATGACTGTTGGCGTTGATAAATACGAACTGACGGAGGGGGATGCCATCTACTTTGATTCAATGCAAAGGCATTCCTACAGAAGCCTGGTGAAGTCGACCTGTACGGCCATGGTCGTGACTACGAGTTCACCTTCGTAGCGCATTTTTCCCGGACCAGTTCGATATCCTCCTTTATTGCAGTGCAAGGAATTGGGAATCTATTGCTTCGAGAGCAACTGATTCCGCGCCGAGCCTTGCGCGTCCATCTATCCTCTGCGAACTCGTACTAGCGTGAATCTATGAGCGTTCACGGAGGCAAGAAGAAGCACGTTGCGATTGTGGGGGCGGGGCCGGGGGGGCTTGCGTCAGCCATGCTCCTGGCACAGCGCGGCTTCCACGTCCAAGTTTTCGAGAAGCAGGATGTGATTGGCGGGAGGAATGCGGCAGTTCGGCTGGGTAACTATCGTTTCGATCTCGGTCCGACATTCCTGATGATGAAGTTCCTGCTCGACGAGCTTTTCGCGGAGGGAGGTCGCCGCTCCACCGACTATTTGCAATTCAAGAAGCTCGATCCGATGTACGAACTCCGGTTCCATGACAAGACGATGCTTGTTCACTCTGATCCGCAGGCGATGAAGGCGGAGATTGAGCGGATTTTTCCAGGAGAGGGAGGGGGGCTGGATCGCTTTCTTGCCCGCGAGAGCCAGCGCTTTGAAAAGCTTTATCCCTGCCTGCAAAAGCCCTATGGAACGCTGGCGAGCATGATCAGCCCTACACTGCTTGCGGCAGTTCCCCATATCGCAGGCGGACGATCACTCTACGACGTGCTGGGTGACTACTTTCGCTCAGAACAGCTGCGACTGGCGTTCACTTTTCAGTCAAAGTATCTGGGCATGTCGCCATGGGACTGCCCCGGGCTTTTCACCATGATTCCGTACACCGAGCACGCGCACGGGGTGTATCACGTCATGGGCGGCCTAAGCCGCATCAGCGAGGCATTTGCGAAAGTTGCCAGCGAGGAAGGGGCCGAGATTCATACCTCTACGCCCGCGAAGCGCGTGCTGCTGGACGGGCGACGCGCATGCGGTCTCGAACTTGAAAACGGAGAGAAGATTCGCTGCGACCACGTGGTAATCAACGCAGATTTCGGTCATGCAATGAGCACGCTCTTTGACGAGAAGGATCTTCGGCGTTACAAGCCAGCGTCGCTGCGGAAGCGGAAATTCTCCTGCTCTACCTTCATGATGTATCTCGGTCTGGACCGCACCTACGATACCGAGCACCACATGATTGTGTTTGCCCGCAATTACAAGAAGAACATTGAGGCCATCACGAACGGGCAGACAGACCTCGAAGACGTATCCATGTATATCCGCAATGCACAGAGGAACGATCCATCCGGGGCTCCTGAAGGGCATTCTGCCCTCTACATCCTGATGCCGGTGGCAAATAACACCAGTGGTGTTTCGTGGCAGCAGTACAAACAAACCTACCGCGAGAAAGTGCTGCAACTTCTGCGAGAGCGTACTCCGTACGCCGATGTCTCGCAGCATATTCAGCAGGAACTGATTATTACGCCTGAGGATTGGGAGAAAAAGCACTCAGTATTTCTGGGTGCGACATTCAATATGGCACACAGCTGGAATCAGATGATGTACCTGCGTCCTCATAATGAGTTTGAAGAGTTTGAGAATTGCTATCTGGTTGGAGGAGGCACTCACCCTGGCAGCGGCCTGCCAACGATTTTCGAATCGGCACGCATTTCCGCCAACCTCATTTGTGAAAAGAACGAAATCCCCTTCCCCGTTTCAAAGCCATTGGAGCTGGCGCTCGCGTGAGTGCAAATAGTGCAGAGCGAAGGATGAAATGCGCTCGCGCTGCGCAAGCTGGATGGGCGGCTCTGAGGGTAAAGCAGCGCTGCACTTATCTTGCAAGGATGCGGCGTGAAATCGCGAAGCAATGCGATTCGATCTCGGCCGTTATCGCGCGCGATACGAGAAAGCCGCTGCTCGATGCACTCGCCGGTGATGTATTGGTGACGCTTGAACAGATTCGCTACTACGAACGTCACGCAACGAGGATTCTTCGTACGCGGCGGGATGGCAAGCCTTCCTTCCTGTTCCGCGGCGCCCGATTTGAATCTCACTTTGAGCCGCATGGCGTAGTCCTGGTCTCCGGCCCATCAAATTATCCGTTCCAGCTATCCGTGATCCCCATGATTACTGCGCTCGCAGCAGGCAATGCAGTGATTCTGAAGTGCTCAGAACATGCGCCGGAGACCGCAGGTCTGATTGCCGATTTGTGCGAACGAGCCGGCCTTCCCCAAAACCTGGTGCAGGTGGTGCACGGAGGGCCAGAAGAGGCGGAAGCACTGCTGGATGCCTCGCCGGACTTCGTCTTTTTCACCGGAAGCAGTCATCACGGGCAGTTGGTGGCACAACGAGCGGCGCGCCATCTGATTCCTACAGTTCTTGAACTCGGCGGGAAGGATGCCAGCCTTGTATTTGAGGATTGCCATCTTGACCGCACGGTGGAGGGGATTGCCTACGGTGCGTTTTCAAATGCCGGACGCGTGTGCGTGGCGGTGAAGCGTGTCTACGTACATGAATCGATATGTGGGACATTTATTGCCAAGTTAAAGGCTCGGATGGCAACGATCCGCGTTGCAGACGAGCCCGATGCGGACCTGTGCCCGCTGTCTTCAGTTGCGCTTTCCGCGCATCTGGAGCAGGTACGCGATGCTCTTTCGCGCGGAGCCAAGCAGTGCTTTCCGGCTGACGATGTAAGAGGAGGCGGCCCAGTGCTGCTGACCGAAGTACCTGCCGAGGCACGCATCCTGACGGAGGAGTCGTTTGGTCCCGCATTGATCGTCGAGCTATTTCGCGACGAGGCGGAGGCAATCGCTCTGGCCAACTCAAGCCCATTTGCGCTCAGCAGCAGCGTGTGGACGCGGAATGGCGAGCGAGCCCGGCGTGTTGCCGCACAGATCTCGGCGGGCAGCTGCGCGGTGAACGACGTAATTCGAGTGATCGCGAATCCCCATGCTGCGTTCGGCGGAAACGGCAAGAGCGGCTACGGGCGTTATCACGGACCCGAAGGGCTGCGATCCTTCTCTCGCATCAAGACGGTGATGCACACACGAGACCGGAGCGCGAGCCAAATCAATTGGTTTCCGTTTACCGAGCGCACACGCAAGCTGCTGACGCAACTCATTCGACTTCGACACGGCGCGGGAGGCGCCCTTGCGCAGATGAGCCGCATTCTTCCGCTGGCAACATTGGCGGCGCTGCTCTGCTTTCAGAGTGCAGCGCAAGAGCCGCGCACTACGCGTCTGACCATAGATGTGCAGCTTACGGACGATGCACACGGTAAGCTGGGCTATTTGATCTTTGCGTCAGCATCGGGGTTTCCCGGGGAGAGAGACAAAGCGTCTGTTCACGGATTTCTTCCCATTCCCCCGCATTCGGAACGCGTGAAGTTTGGGGTCGACTTGCCTCCGGGAACGTATGCGGTGTCGTTGTACGAAGATCTAAACGGCAATCACAAGCTGGATCACAACGTGATTGGCATACCGCTCGAGCCGGTGGGCGCTTCAAACAATCCCAAGGATCGGTTAGGACCGCCGCGATTTCCAGAGTGTGCCTTCAGCCTGGGAAACAACCCCCAGACGATTGCGATCAAGGTTGTAAAGGGATTATGAGGGCTGCGGAGAACGGGAAAAGAGTCGTAGTTATCGGAGCCGGGCTGGGAGGCATGTCGGCGGCTATTATGCTCGCGCGCAAAGGCTTCGACGTAAGCCTTCTTGAGAAGAATCAGCATGTGGGCGGCAAGCTGAATCAGCTTCAGGTAGAGGGATTCAGCTTTGATCTTGGGCCCTCAATCTTCACTCTGCCGCATATCTTCCGGCCGGTGTTCGAAGGTGACGGCAAGCGGCTGGAAGATTACATCAGCCTGCAAAGGCTCGATCTACAATGGCGCAACTTCTTCGCGGACGGGACCACTTTGGATCTTTGGGAAGATCTGGAAAAGATGCGCGAAGAACTAGCTCACTTCGGGCCCAACATCTTTGAAGAGTACAAGAATTTCCTAGCCTATTCACGCCGTCAGTACGAGATTGTCGAGAGTGGATACCTCAAAGAGGGCCTGGATACCTTTGGCCAGTTCATTCGCTTTTATGGCTGGCGCGATGCGCGGGATCTCGATTACATGCGCTCCATGTCCGGCAGCATTTACAAGCGCATGAGCAATCGCTATCTGCGCGACATTTTCGAATACTTCATCAAATACGTCGGCTCGAGCGCTCTTGATTCGCCCGCATTCATGAACCTGATGCCGAATATCCAGATGGAGTTTGGGATGTGGTATGTATCAGGCGGCCTTTATGAACTTGCACGGGCCTTCAAAAAGCGCCTGGAAGAAACGAACGTGGATGTGCGGCTGGGATATGAGGTGGTGCAGATTGATCGAAACGGCAAAACTGTCACAGGTGTCCAGGCGAAGGACGCGAACGGAGCCACAAGCACTGTTGAAGCCGACTTCATCATTTCCAACATGGAAGTTATTCCGGCGATGAAGCAGCTGCTCGAATCGCCGCCCGGGGTGATGAAGAAGTTCGAGCGCTTCAAGCCTGCCTGCTCCGGGTTGGTAGTGCATCTTGGGCTGGATCGCATCTATCCCCAGCTTGCGCATCATAACTTTTTCTACTCATCCGATCTGCATGCCCATTTCCGTCGCGTATTCCGCGAGAATAAACTGCCTGACGATCCAACTCTCTATGTTGTTGCTTCGACCCGCACCGATCCTTCCCAGGCGCCGGAAGGCTGCGAGAACATCAAGATCCTGCCTCATATTCCCGCGATAGATGAGCAAAAGCCATATACACGCGAGGACTACGTCGCCCTGAAGGAAGTCTGCATCAACAAGCTCGAACGCATGGGTCTCAGGGATTTGCGCAAACATATTGTTGTTGAAGACTTCTGGACGCCCATCGACATCGAGGCCCGCTATGCCTCAAATCGAGGATCGATTTATGGGGTTGTGTGCGACCGTCGCCGCAACTTCGCATTCAAGGCTCCAAAGCAGAGTTCGCAATTCCACAATCTGTTCTTTGTGGGAGGAAGCGTGAATCCAGGAGCCGGAATGCCCATGGTTACGCTCAGCGGACTACACGTGGCAAGGATGATCGCCGAACAGGCCGAAGCGGGAGTGCGATGATTTTTTCGTCATTGCTGTGCATCGTGGGACTTGTAGCGGGCTTTCTGCTGCTGCGGCGCATACCCACATGCTCTGACGCCCAGGCAGATGATGCGGTTGACGTGTCTGTCATCGTTCCCGCGCGGAATGAAGAAAACAATCTTCCTCGGTTACTTCGATCCCTCGCCACTTCCACGTCACGAAAGGTAGAGGTACTGGTCATCGATGATCACTCAACTGACCGCACTGCGCAGGTCGCGCACGAGGCCGGTGCGACGGTGATTTGCTCAGACTCGCTGCCTGCCGGATGGACAGGAAAGGCCTGGGCTTGTCTTCAGGGCGCTCAGCATGCTTCGTGCGAGCTTTTGCTCTTTCTGGATGCCGATACCTACTTTGCGCCGGGTGGTTTTGACCGTCTAGTTGCGCGTTGGCGGCGTGAAGGCGATCCGGCATTATCTGTCTCATTGCTCCCGTATCACGTGATGCAGACGATGTATGAACAGCTCTCGCTGCTGTTCTACCTCTTGATGGCTGCAGGAGCCGGCGGGTTTGGTGCACTTCGAGAAGGCAGGCTCTTTGGGCAGTCTCTTCTCATTCCCAGAGAGACCTACTTCTCTGTTGGCGGACATGCAGCTGTTCGCGGCTTTGTTTTGGAAAACCTCAATCTCGCTCGCTTTCTTCATAAAGCGAAACGTCGAATGCTCTGTTTGGGCGGTGGTAACACACTTCATATGCGGATGTTCCCCGAAGGTCTTCGGCAGATGTCGGATAGTTGGACAAAAGCTTTTGCCCATGGTGCGTCTGAATCGGGCAGAGCGGTGCTTGTCTGGTCCGGTGTATGGCTCGCATCACTTTCGACGGTTCCGATCCTTCTGATTGTTCCATTTGCGTTTGCGCGGAACGTTTTGATTCTGGCGTATCTCATTTTCGGTGCGCAGCTGTTCTGGTTGGCACGCCAATTGGGAAACTACAGCTTTGTTACCTGCCTGCTTTATCCACTGCCCCTCGCGTACTACTGCATCATCTTTGCCCGCTCCGCTCTGCGGCGCGCTGTCGGCCAGAAAACCGTCTGGAAAGGTCGCGAAGTATGAATCCCCTGGTCTGGGTGGCGAATATTCTGGGCTGGCCCGTGGTGCATCTCACCATCGGTTTTGTGTCAGTACGGCTGCCTGCAGAATTCTTTGCGCGGGACAATTGGCTGACGTCCCCACGACGCTGGGAGAGCGGCGGGCGAATCTACCGGGAGTGGATGGCGATTCGGAAATGGAAGTCCAAGCTTCCAGATGGAGCGCCGTTGTTCGGAGGCCTTGCGAAGGAAAAGCTGTTTGCGCGAGATGAAGAGTATCTCCGGCGCTTTATTCTTGAGACGCGTCGCGCAGAGATTGCCCACTGGTACATGCTTGGTTGCCTTCCTATTTTCTTTCTTTGGAATCCTCCCTGGGCATGTTGGGTAATGGCTGCATATGCCGTTGCCGCCAACCTCCCCTGCATTGTGGCGCAGCGCTACAACCGCCTTGCGCTCCAACGAGTGGCTGAGAAGCAGCGCCATGCACTTGCCAAAGCATGAGTCATCCGTCGGGTAAACACGATCAGCCGGCGCACAGAAGCCGCTACATGATCCATCTTGCCTGCTCTTTTGAAGCAGGTGACGACTCTCGGCACTATGTTGTCCGCATCCAGCCATGGAAATCCCGCCCGGGCGAAGAGGTTGAGAGATGCGAACGGATCTTCAGTGATGAATACGAACTAGCTGAAGCTGTAAACCCTCTCCTGCCTTGCGGCTCTGATGTTCGAGACATTCTCGGTCACATTGAATGCAACGATGGTTTCTTTTATCTTTTGCATCTCACAGCAGAGCAGGCGCAAAGCCTGGGCTGGCACAGATAGACAACTCTTGATGGCTTAGTTTCCAACTACCAGAACCTGAAAGCTGCCGTCGATGGCGCTCATTTTCAGGGGCCCTGTGTTGTTGGGCGGACGATTCAGTTCGGCACCATAAATGACCGTGGCGAGGTAGACCTGGCCATTGGCAGGATCGATTGCCAGCGTTCGTGCATTCTGCCGCGTAGGCAAAATCTGAATCACGGAATAGGTGTCGGTGACATCCTGACGAATGATGGTGAGGCTGCCGTCGCTGCCTCCATTCGCCGCAAAGATCAGGCCTCGATCGGGATCGTAACCGATTGCGTCAGCGCCGGAGCCGATTGGCAGGGCAGAAATCTCCTGGCCGTCGGCGGTATTCAAAACCAACATGCGCAGGTTGCTGCAGGCTGCGAAAAGACGGTCATGGGCAGAATCGATGGCAAGCGCACGGGGATGTTCGCAATTCGAATCGAGTCGAATGGGGAAGGGATAGGCGTCAGCGGGAGGATAGGGTCTGGTGGCACCGGTCCAGTCGAGCACCAAACGTTTGTCACCCGATGCCTCGCTGCCGGGCTGCCCGGAGGTAGTCCTGGCAGGGTTTGGAACTGGTTGTGTGTCGATTATTCTATGCACGGCCGAACCAATCGCAGCCGCATCGAGGCGCAGTATCTGATCGCGATCAGAGACAGTAATGTAGACATGCCCGTTGCCATCGCCCTGCGCAAATCCGAGACTGCCCGGCAGCACAATCTGCGCGAGTTGAGTTCTGCGCTCGACATCGATGACGGTTACCGTAGACACAGCGCCGCCGGCAACCATCGTACGCGAATTATTCGCGCGAGGGGCTCGTGTGGAGTGCGTTGTTGAATTGCGCGCACTGCCGGGCGGCAGATTTGTGGTCGCGGTCGCCTGAGATCCCACGACAAAGAGCAGTCCGCTGGTTGGATCGAGGGCCATGGATCGCGGCGACGGCCCCGTGGGAATATTTGCGACCACCTGAAAGTCGCGGCGATCGAAAACTCGCACCATGTCTGCCGGGCCGTCGCTGACATAGCCGTAGGTCCCACTTTCATCCAGAACGATGGAATGAGCCTCGCGCAGTCCCTTGACGACACCGGCGACGGTACCGCTCTCAACGTCGATCACCTGGACCGCCGGCCCATGCGCAATAAATAGCTGGTGGGCCCGCGGATCTATTGTCATGTAGTCCCAGTCGGCAGCACCGCCCACAACCCAGGTGTGAGTAATAAAAAATGGATGAGACGGCGTCGCTGTGGGCGCAGGCGGAACGGGGGTCAATTGTGCGGATGCGACGCTGCACACTCCCAGCACGAGGCTCAGGTATATCCTCATCTCGCCACCGCTCCTGATTACTTTGACGCGCTAAGTTATTCTCGCGCTCAGCTTTTTTGAAGCTCGCAGATAATTATCGCTCAGGGATTGGAAACAAATTCACAACTCCGGAACGCCCTGGGCATCAGAATCGGTATAGCATGTTCCGGCAGTTCGGAACCGCCAGTTGTGGGGCATGCCTGCAAACTCATTTACAGAAAGGAAACATCACGATGGATGCGCGTCAGCTGAATGAAACGGCAAAAGCGATGGTAGCAGGCGACAAGGGTCTGCTGGCTATGGACGAAAGCACGCCGACGGCGAACAAACGCTTCGCCGCCGCAGGCATTCCCCAGAACGAAGAGACCCGGCGCGCCTATCGCGACATGATCGTTACGGCTGCCGGGCTGGGCGATTGCCTCAATGGCGCCATTCTGGTGGATGAAACCATCCATCAAGAGACGGCCGCGGGAGTTCCTTTTGCCCAGGCTCTAGCAAAGGTCGGCATCCTCCCCGGCATCAAGGTCGACGCCGGCGCCAAGCCAATGGCGGCGCATCCCAACGAAAAGATCACATCTGGCCTCGATGGCCTGCGCGAGCGGCTCGCCGAATACGCGAATCTGGGAGCGCGCTTTGCCAAGTGGCGCGCTGTCATCACCATCGGAGACGGAATCCCCAGCCAGGCGTGCATCGAAGCCAACGCGCTCATTCTCGCTCTTTACGCAGCCCTCTGCCAGGAAGCCGGCCTTGTACCCATTGTCGAGCCTGAAGTGCTGATGGACGGCGACCATACCATGGAGCGCTGCGCCGAAGTCACCGAGCGAACCCAGCACGCGCTCTTCGCCCAGCTCATCGCCCAGGGAGTTCTTCTGGAAGGCATAATTCTCAAGCCCAACATGGTTGTTCCCGGACTGAAGTGTCCGCGTCAGAACACGAACGAGGAAATTGCGGACGCCACCGTACATTGTCTTCTGCGCACTGTTCCGGCGGCCGTACCGGGCGTGGCGTTCCTTTCCGGCGGTCAATCGGGGGAACTTGCCTCTGCCCGGCTCAGTGCGATGAACTCCCGCTTCAGGGGCCGCATGCCCTGGGGTCTAGCATTTTCGTTCGCGCGCGCCATTCAGGAACCGGCGATGCAGATATGGCATGGCGAAAAGGCCAATGTTCCCGCCGCCCAGAAAGCACTTGTCCACCGGGCCCGCTGCAACGTTGCGGCTCGCCGCGGCGAATACACGCCCGCGATGGAGAAACAGTGACGGGGAAACATTACGTCGAAGACTTCCATATCCCGGCCGGCAGCCTTGTAAAGCTCAGCGACTTCGCTCCTGGTTTCAAAGGAAGGCATAGCAAGCAGAAAGTGCTCGCAAAGATTGAGGTACTCCGCGAAAAGATGGGCGACCTGCAGCAGAAGCTGTTTGCGGAGCAAAAGCGCTCGCTGCTCATATGCCTGCAGGCACTTGACGCGGGCGGCAAAGACGGCGTGATCAAGCACGTCATCGGCTCCATGAACCCCGACGGTTGCCACGTCGCCAACTTCAAAGAGCCAACCCAGGAAGAATCAGCACATGATTTTCTTTGGCGTATCGAGGCGCAAATGCCAAAGCGGGGAGAGATCGCTATTTTCAATCGGTCTCACTACGAAGACGTGCTGATTGTGCGCGTACACAACCTGGTGCCGAAGGCGGTCTGGTCGCAGCGCTACGCGCAGATCAACGACTTCGAACGCCGCCATACCGCGAACGGCACCTTGATCCTCAAGTTCTTTCTTCACATCAGCAAGGGCGAGCAGCTGAAGCGATTCGAGCAGAGGCTTGATGATCCCGCGAAACGCTGGAAGATCAGCGAGCCTGATTACACGGAGCGTGAATACTGGGACGACTACGAGCGGGCTTACAACGATGTCCTCGCCAAATGCAATACGGAGCAGGCGCCGTGGTTCGTAATCCCTTCAAATCACAAATGGTTTCGCGATGTTGCCGTCTCCGAGATCATTGTGGCAACTTTGGAATCGATGAGCATCCAAGTGCCGAAGCCGACCGTCGATATCGAAGAGATTCGGCGGAAGTATCATTCCGCACTGGCCGAGAGTAAACACGGGAAGGCCAGCCATAGACGTCGAGGGTGAGCGGGGCTCGGGTAACACTACAACGCATTGCCGATTGAGCTATCCTTAAGCCGGTGCCGGTCCGTCCGGCGCTGTTGGGAGTTTGCAATGGGCGAACTGGCGCTGAACGTCAATGGCAAACCTTACAAGGTGAATGCGTCGGCGGAAGAGTCGCTGCTCTCGGTTCTGCGCAACCACCTGAATCTCACCGGCACCAAATATGGCTGCGGTGAAGGACAGTGCGGCGCATGCACCGTTTTGATGGATGGCGCTGCAACTCGATCCTGCTCAATCCCCGCAGGGGCGGCGGCGGGAGCGAAGATAACCACCATTGAGGGCCTTGAACAAGACGGCAGACTCAGCGCCGTTCAGCAAGCGTTTCTTGACGAGGGCGCATTTCAATGCGGGTATTGCACGTCGGGCATGATCATGAGCGTGACGGCTCTACTCCGTGACAATCACGCGCCGAAGGAAGAAGAGATTCTTGGCGCGATGAACGGCAACGTCTGCCGCTGCGGAACCTATCCGCGCATCCTTGAGGCGATCAAACGCGCTTCCAGCAAGATGGCTGCCGGAGGTGCGCGATGAACCCGCATGAATTGCAGATGGTAGAACGCGAAGAGGATTGCGGAGTCGTCCCAGGGGGTTCGGCCGGAAACAAAAACCGAGTCGACCGCAGGGACTTCCTGAAGCTGCTTGGCGGAGGACTGCTCGTTTGTCTCACTCCCCTTCCTGCGTGGACGCAGGAATCAGGCCGTACCTTCGGCTCTCACGAATTGCCCACAGACATCAGCGCGTGGCTGCATATCGACGCGGACGGGCGGGTGAAAGTCTTCACCGGCAAGGTTGAAGTCGGCCAGAACATCCGCACCTCGCTGGCGCAAGCGGTCGCAGAAGAACTGCGCGTCCCCTTCGATTCCATCACCATGGTTATGGGCGACACCGACGTTGTGCCGTGGGATATGGGAACTTTTGGAAGCCGCACCACGCCGACCATGGCTCCGCAACTGCGCAATATGGCAGTCGCCGGCCGCGAACTTCTGGTGGAGATGGCCGCGCAGCGCTGGGACACCGATCCGTCGAAATTGATTGCTGCAGCGGGCAGGATTGCGATGCCCGATGGTTCGAAGTCGCTCACCTATGGTGACCTCACGCGCGGCGAAGCGCTGGTGAAAGACGTCACAGGCGATCCACCGCTTACACCGGCAACGAACTGGAAAATCGCCGGAACACCTGTCCCAAAGGCAAATGGCCGCGATTTCGTCACCGGCAAACACCAGTTCCCCTCTGACATTGTGCGGCCCGGGATGTTGTTTGGCGCTGTGCTGCGACCTGAGGGCTTCAACGCAACCCTCGCATCTGTCGACACCAGCACTACGGAGAAAATGCCGAATGTAAAGGTCGTTCATGAGGGCGACTTTACAGGAGTGGTTGCCGATGATCCGTTCATCGCGGAGCGCTCACTCAAATCGATTCAGGCAAAGTGGACCATCCCCGACCAGCAAGGGAACCAGGGGCTTTTCGAGTACCTCAAGAACAATCCCGATGGAAAAGCTGAAGGCCCGGATCATGCTGCAGACGCCGTGGCGCAGGCAATCGCGGGCGCCGATGTGCAACTCGAGGCGCAATACACCGTCGAGTACATCGCGCATGCGCCGCTTGAACCGCGGGCTGCCGTGGCCGAGTGGAATGACGGCAGGCTCACGGTTTGGACTGGAACGCAGCGGCCCTTCGGTGTTCGCGACGAATTGATGCATGCGTTCCAACTGTCCGCCGACAAGGTGCGCGTTCTCCAGCCCGACATGGGCAGCGGTTATGGCGGCAAGCACACCGGTGAAGCTGCCATTGAAGCTGCGCGGCTTTCAAAAGCTGCAGGCAAACCCGTGAAGGTGGTGTGGAGCCGCGAAGAGGAGTTCACCTGGGCCTACTTCCGCCCTGCCGGCGTCATCGAAATCAGGGCCGGGGCGCGCCATGATGGAACGCTCGTTGCGTGGGAACACCACAACTACAACTCCGGTCCCGCCGCTATCGGCACGCCATACGAGGTCGCCAACAAGGTGACCCAATACCATCCGACGAAATCACCGCTTCGACAGGGTTCCTATCGCGGGCTGGCCGCGACCGCCAATCACTTCGCCCGCGAATCGCACATGGACGCCCTTGCGCACGCGGCGCAAATGGACCCCGTGGCATTTCGTCTGAAGAATCTCAGCAATCCACGGTTGAAGGCTGTTTTACAGGCTGCCACCGACAAGTTTGGCTGGACGGTTGCCAAGGCTACACCCGAGCGCGGTTACGGCGTGGCCTGCGGAACCGACAAGGGCGGCTTTGTTGCCACCTGCGCCGAAGTGACGGTCGACCCGGCAACGAAACAGGTCCAAATTCTTCGTGTGATCGAGGCATGGGAATCCGGCGCAATCGTGAATCCGGATGGACTACGCAATCAGATGCAGGGAGCGATCGTGCAGGCCATCGGCGGCGCGCTCTTCGAACGAATTCTCTTCGGCAATGGGCGCATCGAAAATCCGCTCTTCTCCAAATACCGTGTGCCGCGTTTTACCGACACGCCGCACGTCGAAATCATTTTGCTCGATCGTAAGGACCTGCCCTCAGCCGGGGCAGGGGAGACCGGACTTGTCGGTCTGGCTCCTGCGGTCGGTAATGCGATTTTTGCAGCCACAGGGAGGCGACTGCGGAGCATGCCTATGGCTCCCGACAACAACAAGGTGCCGACCTGAGCGACGCGATGGCCGCTTCCCGCTTACTTCCCGATCGTGGATTGCAATGTCCAGATCTCACCGTCTGCGCTCAGCCAAGTTTTAAGATCGTCTGTCACCAGCTCAAACCTCGGCGTCTGTGACATCTTCATAGCGCCGAGAGCACCAGTAGCGTTGCCTTTCTCGGCAGTATTCAGGCTGCGAACTAACACAGCGTGCCCGGTCCACTGGGTGCGAACCGGCTTCCAATGCTCGCCGCCATCTTCGCTCAGGAATAGTTTGCCCTGTACGTCGAGCGCAAGTGCGCGATCCGCGATGTTTGCCAAGGAGAGCTCTTTAAACCCGGCGGGCAGCGAGACTTTCTGCTTCTTTTTGAACCCAGCAACATTTGCAGGCGATGCTGTCAAGCTTTGTTCGGTCGTGGGGATCACGCTAACCTGTGCCGTCGCAGGCGATGCTGCCGGAGTCTGCACAGGTATCACTGGCTCCGCCTGAACTGTGACAGTTTCCGACTCCGCCCGGAGAGTAGCCGCAGTAACTGGCTTATTCGCCGCATCCAGCTGTACATTCTGCGACTGCTGCAACATGCTCTGCTGATTCACGGCGCTCTGCTGCTGGAACTGGTTCGTTGCGGATGGTCCGCCGATGGGTGCAGTCTTGGCTCCAGCCGCCATGATGCCGTGAATCGATCCTATGGCAACACTTGGGGCCGGAGCGAGTTGCAGAGGTCCCAGAACCAGATCCTTCTGGCTGGCGGCCCTTTTTCCCTCGAGCTTCTTCGCTTTGTCGCGCCTACGCGTTTGAGGGACGATTTCCCGCTCCGCGATGATCCTGGATGGCTTCGCCGTTTCAGCTGGCTTCGACTCATTTTGCGTCAGCGGTTTTTGTGTCTCTGCCTTCTGCGATCCCTCGGTTCGCAAGGCATCCGCTGGAGCGACGTTGGCGGCGGTCTGCGTCTCGGTCTTTTCTCTTCGGGAATGCTGCAACACCGCAACACCGATGATTCCCGCGCACGCCGCAGCCGGAATCCATGCCCACCTCCAACTGAACCATGAAGTACGCGGCTTGATTGGCACACCCGCGGCAGCAGCTAATGGCTGATCTTCTTCCGCCGCCTGCTGCGCCAGGAACACTACCTCGCGGCAGCGGCGGCAGGTGGACATATGCGCGAGGATCCGCTCGCGCCCGGCCGCCGGCAGCGCCTGGTCCACGAATGCCGTGAGGCTCTCAGCGTCGGGATGCATTTCGGGTTGGATCGTCGGATTCATTCTGTCGTCTTCGCCTTATCCACAAGCGGCTCATTCGCATCGGAGAGCGTCGTCTTGGCGAATGCCTCCTGCGCAACCGCCGTGACGGCGGCCGATTTCCACGTCCCCTGCTCTTTGAACGGTCCCGGCTCCTGATTTTGCATCAGTTTTCTCAAATCCATCTTCAAATCAAGATCGCGAGGATCAGTACCCAGCGCTTCCTCGGCCGCCTTACGGCTCATGCCGTCTTTTTCAAGATTGCGCATCAATTGCTTGCGAACCGCATCGGTAGCCCGGCGCAGCCTGCGGCTGATCGTGGCCTCGTGCAGGTGCAGGAGCTTGCCGATTTCCGCAAGCGTTCGCTCGTCCACGTAATATGCTGCAAGCAAAAAGCGATCCTCCGCAGGTTGATTGTGCAATGCAGTTCTCACGGCCTGGCGGAGCGAATCCAGCAGCGCCGGCTCGGGACCCGCGGCGAACTCGGACAGAGGCGCGTCGTGCATCTCTTCATCCAATGCCTGTTCGCGATAGGTGCGGCGGTAGTGATCGACGAAACGCTGTGCCAGCGTTGTCCGCAGCCAGCCCAGGAGCGAGCCGCGCCCACGATACGAATCGAGCGGACATTTGCGCTCGCCGTCGCGCGTATTCAGTCCATAAAGCTCTGCATAAAAGGCGTCTGCCAGGTCGCGACCCACCGTTTCGCTTCCGCTGATGGCGATGGCCGCGCGCGTCAGGGCGTGGCCATAGTGCGCCATGAAGTGTTCCCACGCGCGCTCGTTTCCCGCTGCGCATGCCTTGGCCAGCACCAAGTCTGCAAGCTTGAGACTGCGAAGGAAAGCGCCCTGCTGCTCCCCGAATGTCGTAGCTATGGTTGCCGGCCCAGGGATATGCCCGCGCGCGACACGAATCACGATGCGATCGAACTCGTCCCGTTCCAGCCCCCAACTCCCAGCGCCACACTCCTGCCAAAGCTCGTCGAGCAGCGCCGGGCGCACTGCAATCGGAGCTGCCTGAGTCTCCGCGCCATCCGAGTGTTGCATTGGCTGAATGGGCGCCGCGTCCACGACTCGAAGATACGCTAAAAAATCTCTGCAAGAAACAACTGCCCTTCCGTTCTCAGCCTGTAGGCCGGAGCTTGCGCTCCCGGCGGGAGGTCTGCATGAGCATTCCAATCAGGTCGAGCTTCTTCCGCATCACGCTTCTGGGAACCGCGCTGGTCGCAATGACTGTCTTCCATCACGTCAGCCGGGTTCGCGCCGCCGGCGGCCCGATCGAACCGCCGCACGGCTCCTACCGGGTCCTGGCTCCCATCGCGAGCGGCAATCTCCTACTCTTCCCGGTGGTCGAATCCGGCAAGATGCCTCCGTTGCCGTTTATCACTCTCGACGAAGGCCTCAAAAGCGGCGAGGTCGAAGTCACGGAGGCAGGCAATGTCCGGGGCCTCGTGCGTCCCCGCCCAACTCGGGGCAGAATTGACGATGGCGTCCTTCGTTCGTATCCGCAGCCTGCCCTGCCAACGTATCGCAGCGACCAGGTCAATACCCTTGTTCTCGTAAACAACTCCGACAAGCCTTTGCTTCTGCTGGCGGGCGAGATTGTTACCGGAGGCAAGCAGGATCGCATTGTCGGCAAGGACCGCATTGTGCCTGCGCAAAGTGATCCTATCGATCTCGGCGTCTTCTGCATTGAGCACGGGCGCTGGACCGAAGATTCGGCTACCTTCAAGTCATCGGCGAATACCCTTGCGCAGAGTTTGATGGTTCAGCCGTCGGTTCGCGCCAAGGCAATGGTCGATAAAGACCAGCAGGAAGTTTGGGACTCCGTGCACGGCTCGATCGCGGGAGCGCTTGCAGCGCCTGAGCCCGCGACCTTTGGAATCGGTGTCGTCGAACCGAGGCGCACGGTGCCCGACCTCAATAGCCTCGGGACCACCAGCTACGCGCGGGCGATGCAGAACAGCGTCGTCAAAGAAAAGGTGGATGAGGCCTCGGCGCCGCTGATGACGTCGCGGGACGAGGTTCTCACGAAACTCCGCGAAGAGCACGCTGTGGGTGTAATCGTTGCGGTGCGCGGTGAATTGGTCTGGGCCGACATCTTCTCCGATACCGATCTGCTGTCGCGGTACCGGATCAAGCTTGTTCGATCGTACGCGGCTGAGAGCCTGATTGCCGGCGCAACGCATTCCGCTCCTTCGATCTCCGATGCGCAGCATTTTCTGGACGCGCCTTCAGGGGGCACCGAAACCAGCATTGGCAGCGTGGGCATTTACCGCTACAGCGAACTTCATTCCAGCGGAAGCGAGACTTTCGTCCTGGAGTCGCTGTTGCCCGGAACAGGCTATGACGTCCACATCAGCAAGCTCAAGCTTCGTGACGAAGGGCGGCAGGCCGGTACACCGTTGATGTATCGCTAAGCGAAAGCGCGGACCCGACAGGAGAGACACTTTAGATTATGGCAAGACCCGAAATAGACAATCCGGCTTGATCAGCCCTTTCCCACGGCAGTCAACCCGGTGCGAAACGCCGTCCGCCAAGTCGCTCCCATCCGCACCAGTCTTGGAACTGCAATCAGGGTGATGGCGAAGAGAAAAATCGATCCTGCAATGAACTCCATGTGCCCATGGCGCAGGTCTTCAAAAATCAGCTTGAGCGCAACGAAAGCTAACGCGACGTACGCCAAGCGAGTCATCGCGATGCGTCCCCAGCGCGAGCCTGCAAACGCCAGCAACAATGAAACCATTGAAATTGCAAGCGTGCGGAGAAACGCAACGTGGTGCGCGTCCAATGCGACGACGAACTTTGCCAGAGCCAGCATGCCGTGCACCGTAATCGCCGCGGTCACCGATACCCCCAGAAACGCCGCGAGAAGTCGCAACACCTGGCGCAACCGTCCGGCTTCTTCGCCGTCTTTGCCTGTGAAGTACGCAGCAGCCGCGGCACCACCGATGATCCACGCAGCCCAGGCAGGCCTGTCGGGGCGCACGCCTGCGAGAGCTCCAAAAACATAGCCAGCCATCCCTGAAACGAGCGCGGCAGCGCAGAACAGGCCAACTCCGTGCACCTCAAGGATCGGCTGTTCCAACCGTTCCGCAAGGAAATAGGCAACGAACCCCGCGACTGCCAGAACTATGCATGCGCCTGACCGGGGAAGAGACCACAAAGCCCCCACGATCAGCAGTGCCGCGCTCCACATATTGAAAACGCGAAAATCGCGCGGCTCGACAAGTTGGCGCAGATACCGAAAAGCCGCTGCGCAGGTTGCTGCAGCCAATATCAGGCAAGCCAATCCGAGCATCATCTGCGTTCCCGGCGTAAAATAGAGGACGCTCGAGACGGCAAGCCCGAATGCCATCATCACTTGAACGATCTCTGTGGCGCTGAGGCTGCATCCCTTGAGAAACACGCGTCCAGCCACGCTCGAAGCACTGATGGCAAAGAGCAGAAGTGCCGGAAGCAGTAACGCCGCGGCACTCAGCTGCGGATACTCAGGACGCGCATTCTGCGGTCCGCCATAGACGAAGATTATGCCCCATACTATTGCGTCCGCAGCAAGTGCAATCAGCGGCCACATCGGACGAGAGCGCCCGATCCCTCTGGCGAGTTCGCAGAGCAGAGCAACCAGCACCAGCACAAGTGCGAAAGGCAACAATGCATGCGTCGCAACAGAGAGTGCAATCGCTGTTGCGGACGCCGCACCATAAGCGATCCAGAGCACCGGCGAAGACTCCTGGCGCCACTCCAGCGCCGCGGTCAGAACGACGAACACCGCCAGCACTCCGGCGGTTGTCCCCGGCGCATATACGCGAAAGTGTAAGGTCTCCTCCCACAGCATGGGCACCAGGATGGTCACCGAGGTACCGGCATACAGCAGCGGCACAACGACTGAGAATCGAGGAGCACGGACGGCCCATACCAACCACGCCAGGGCAAAGGCAATTGCCGCCGCGGCAGCGATGCCATTGGGCATCACACCCGCTTCAGCAACGGCCCGCAGAACATAGCCCGCGGCAATTCCGAGCATTGCGCGGCCCATCAGCGGAAAAATATTCGCGGTTTGAAGAGAATCCGACTCGTCCCGGAGTTGGACGCTTGCCGCTACAGGAAGAGGTTTGTTCGCCGGCTTCGTGGCAGCAACGGGGTGTTCGAGCTCATCGACGCGTTTCTCGAGCTGATCCACTCGATTTGAAAGCAGTTCCAGTACGCTGGGAGAATCGTCCATATCTCACCCGATTGGCAATTCTGGTTCAAGCGCGAGGCGCTCAATCCCAATCAATCTCCCGTTGCGGCTCGTGGAGCCGAATCGTGCGACCAGGGCGGAAGAAGCTTGACCAGCGCCCAAAGAATGAACAATGGCAGAATCGTAAGGGCGACGGCCACCAGTGATCCTTCGCGGGTCACCAGCGCCATCTTGTAGGTCGTATACCCGAGGAAGCTCTTCGAGAAAAGCTGCCCACCGATCACGACATTCCACCGCATTGCAAAAATGCCTACGAGGGCCAGACTCCCCGCCGTTACATACATTCGTTTACGGACCTGCTCCGGCAGCTTTACAACTTGTGTGATAAAGAGCAGAAGGAGCGGCGTCAATGTGCCGAGGATGATCTGGATAACGATGTGCGAGAAATACAGCCTGGTATGGACCATGAAGTTCAGGCTTCGGAAAGACTCATCAGCCTCGTAAACACGGTGAATCAGGTCGAGCATCTCAAGGCTGAAGTCGATGATAAAGATGTAGAACATGTACATCGCAATCGCATCCACGCAGCGCATGTCGATGGGCAGCTTGCGCAGCTTCGTCGCCGCCATGTAGATCAGCATGACCGCCGCGATGCCCGACACCATTGCCGAGAAGATGAAGACCACCGGCATGAGCGGCGATGACCACCATGGGTTCGCCTTGATCGATCCAAAGATGAACCCGACATATCCATGCAGCAGAAAAGCCGACGGGATACCGATAAGGGTAACGATCCAGCCGACCTTGTCATCAATGTGCAGGGAGCGAGGGCTGATATTGTCGGAGCCCAGCGTCATCACCTTGTAGATCAATCGGAGCATGCCCTTGCTCGAACGCGCCAGCACCACGATATCGCGGCGGTAATCGAGCCATATCTCGAAGACCAGCACGGCCATCAGGTACCACAGGTACACATAACCGAACATTGCCATCGCCGAGGTGCTGTGCGGTGTGAAGTACATCTCGGGCGAGCGCTCTGGATGCCCAAGGTGCAATTGCAACGGCAGAGGCGCCACAATGAGAAACGAAAGAGCCGTAAGCAGGGCCAGCCGATAGGTGGGCTTCACCGCTTCGACGTGAAACACGCGCTCGAGCGAAGCCAGGATGAAAGCGCCGGCGACTAACCCGGTAATAAATGGATACAAGACAATCAGCACGCTCCACTGCAGCCCAACCTCGTTGGGGTACATGAAGCCTTCGACTCCGCTTAACGCTTTCGCCGGCTCACTCAAGAACATTGCCAGATCGAACATCATCGCACCGACCCATCCAGCCCGTTGTAGAAGGCTTTTGCACCCGTCGCCATTTGCGGTTTCAACACTTGCACGCTATGCGTCTTCAGGAATTCGTGAATCGGGTCCCTGGGATTTTTAAGATCCACCAGTTGCCGCGCACCGGTCGGGCAGTTTTCACAACACGCCGCCGTCAATCCTTTGGTAATGCGGTGGTAGCAAAGTGTGCACTTGTCCGCGACTTTCTTTTCCGGATGAATGTACCGGCATCCGTAAGGACATGCCTGCACGCAGTAGGCGCAACCGAGACAATAGGTCTGATCAATCAGTACTACTCCATCCGGTGTCACAAATGTCGCACCTACCGGGCACACCTGCGTGCAAGGCGAATCGGAGCAGTGGTTGCACATCTTCGGCACAAAGAAATACTTGCCGGCATCTTCCTTTGCGACCACAGGAAATCCTTCTTTTCCTCCGTCCGGGGAGATGACCTCGGGATTGGTCATGTTCTCGTCTTCAACGTGATAGCGCTCCACCCAGGTGCGGAAGTTGCCGTCAGGCACATCGTTTTCCGCCGCGCAGGCGCGAACGCAGTTGCCGCAGCCGATGCACTTGGGCACATCGATCAGCATGCCCCACCAGTGATCGGAGAGCTTGTAGTTCTCCGCCAGTTCCGGCGTTCCCGCCAGCACAGCTTTCCAGGCAATCGCAGCGGCCGGCATCAATACCAGAAAATGACGTCGCGATAGATTCACTTTGCACCTCCTGCGGCTGGAGTCGCCGGCGCGGCGGATGCTTGTTCGATTGCCGGGCTGTGCGGCTGATGGCAGGTTTCGCACGGAACTCCGTTCGAATGATCGGCCGGATCGACCTGCGGGAATCCCTTCGGTTTGGCGACACTTGCCGTGTGGCATCGTGCGCAAAGAACCGCCGTGTCCAGTTTCGCCGGGGTCACCGATGCCGGATCGTCCGCATGTTTTGCCTGGGGTCCGTGGCAGGCCTCGCAATTCACGTGCGCGTGCTTGCCCTTGGCTTTCACGTCCAGAACATCGGTGTGGCAGGTCTCGCACGACTCGTGGCCGGCAAACTTCACAGGTCGAGCGGCAATCTCACTAATCGCTTTGCCGCGATAGTGTCCATATTGCCCGAAGCTCTTGGGAACAACGTAACTTCGAACAACGAGAAAGACAATAAAGGCAAGAACAAACAGCCCCGCAAATCGGAAGAGATGCCCCGCATCCTTGAAAGCGCTCATTGCAGCCCTATCTCCTGATGCTGCCAACACGAAGCCCAGGGGAAGAGCCTCATGTGATCCAGATCATGTTCAGGTCAAAGACTGGCAATTTGAGCGTACGACTGTATGTGAGACAGATCACGAACCCTTGTGATGGCGGCCGCACACGCTGGCCAAGCCATTCACCGGTAAGAGCTTATATTTTGCGAGATTATTGTCACGCGAGCCGAGAAGCTCGCTTACTGTGATGCGAAACACGATTGGAGGGAGGGGCATCCGATGGATCGCGCGACCTAATCCTCGCCTGCAGGGTGCGCGAGCGAATCAATCAGGCCGGGGCGGGAAGATACGATTGAAAGGGAGAATCCGATGGCAAAGGTCCTTGACGGCGCATCGATCGCCGCAGCAATCAAGAAGGAAGTCGCCGAAGAAGTTCAAAAGCTCTCGGCTCATGGCATCCGGCCCGGTTTGGCCGCAGTGCTGGTAGGGCACGTGCCCGCATCCGAGATCTACGTCCGCAGCAAAGTGCAGACTTGCAGCGAGCTTGGTCTATTCAGCGAGCTGGTCACCCCTGCCGACACGGTCACCACCGAGGAGATGCTTGACCTGGTGCGGAGCCTTAATGACCGCCACGATATTGACGGAATCCTCATCCAGTTGCCGCTTCCGAAGCAGGTTGATACGAAGGCCCTGCTTGATGCCGTGCTTCCCTCGAAGGACGTGGACGGCTTTCATCCCGTAAACGCGGGCAAACTGCAGGCGGGACGTCCGGCGCTGGCGCCATGCACGCCGGCCGGAATTATCGAGATTCTGAAGCGAAGCCAGCTGCCCATCAGCGGGCAGCATTCGGTGGTTGTCGGCCGCAGCGACATCGTCGGCAAACCGGTTGCCATGCTGCTGCTGCACGAGAACGCGACTGTTACGATCTGCCATTCCAAAACACAAAAGCTCGGAGAGCTTACGCGCGAAGCCGACATCCTTGTAGCAGCCATCGGGCGGCCGGGCTTCATCACGCCGGAGATGGTAAAGCCCGGCGCCACCCTCATCGACGTCGGCATCAACCGCATCACCACGCTCGAAGAACTCGACCGCTACTTTGCCGGTGACGCCAAGCGCGAATTGACATTTGCGAAGCGCGGATCGACGATCGTGGGCGACGTGCATCCCAAATCCTTCGAACTCGCGGGAGCCTACACGCCGGTACCTGGCGGCGTCGGTCCGCTCACAATTGCCATGCTGATGTCGAATACCGTGCGCGCCGCGCGCATGCGCAGAGGTCTGTAGCCAATGCTTCGCGTCGGCCTTACTGGTGGTCTGGGCAGCGGCAAAAGCACCGTTGCGCAGATGTTGCGCGAGCTTGGCGCCGAGGTCATCGAATCCGACGAACTCGGTCGCGCGCTCATGGAGCCGGGCCAATCCGCATTCAATGAGATCGTCCGCGTGTTCGGCGACGTGGTATTAATGCCCGACGGCCGTCTCGACCGGGCACGGCTCGCCGAACTCGCCTTCAGGGGCGGCCGCGTCAAAGAACTGAACGCCATTATCCATCCGGCGGTCATTGAAGCACAGCGCCAGTGGATGGACGAGGTCTTTGCGCGCGATCCCGCAGCAGTTGCCATCGTAGTGACGGCTCTTCTTTTTGAAGTCGAACGCGATGCCAAGGCGGGCGGCGCATCCGGCAGCGTCCTCGCCGAACTGCGCAAGCGCATCGATCGCATTATCCTTGTTACCGCGGGGGACGATGCAAAGATCGCCCGCTACGTCGCCCGCATTTCTCCCACTGCAATCAACCGGGAAGTCGCCGAGGCCGACGCCCGCTCCCGCCTCGCGCACCAGATCCGCGACAGCGAAAAGGCGCCGCGCGCCGACTACCTGCTTGAAAACACCGGCGATATTGCCGCGCTCCACGCCCAAGTCGCAGAACTCTGGCCCAGGTTGAAGCAGGCGAGCAACTTAAATCTCGACCTCAGGTCATTAAAATAGTTGGAACAAGCTTATTGCGAGCGCCGTAGAGCTCGCTCGCGAACGTGCAAACCGCATCGTAAACCTATAGAAAGGTCGTAAGGTCCAAGAGAGCTATGAAACTGCGCCAGTTTGCTTTGGTTGTGCTCCTGGTGGGTGGATTCTGGTTTATGACCAGCCACTTTCCCTCCAATTTGAATCCGCTGAAGTTTATCGGAGCGCGAAGCGCTGGCTCGCCCTTGGAGCTTTCCGAGGCTCACGCGGCTCCGGAATTTGATGCAGAGGAGCAGAACAATATCTCTGTCTATCGGCGCGTGCTGCCCTCGGTCGTGAACATCACGTCGCGAGCGGTCACGTTCAACTTCTTTTACGGCAACGTTCCGCAGGAAGGGCAGGGTTCGGGGTTTGTGCTCGACAAGGCTGGCCACGTCCTGACGAACTTCCACGTAATCGAAGGCGCCAACCGCGGTATCGAGGTGAAGCTGAGCAACAAGCGCAGTTACAAGGCAACGGTGGTTGGAACCGACAAGGTGCACGACCTTGCGCTGCTCAAGATTGACGCTCCCGATCTGCAGCCAGTGATCCTTGCGGACTCCAGCCAGCTTGCGGTCGGTGAAAAGGTGTATGCCATCGGCAATCCCTTCGGCCTGAGCGGCACGATGACCCAAGGAATCATCAGCTCGATCCGCTCCATCCGGAGTAGCGACGGAGCGCCGATTGAAGATGCCATCCAGACGGATGCGGCCATTAATCCCGGCAACTCCGGCGGACCGCTGTTGAACTCGCACGGCGAAGTTATCGGCATCAACACGATGATCCTGTCGAACTCCGATCAGAATGCAGGTATCGGCTTCGCCATCCCCATCAACACAGCCAAGGCCGTTCTTTCCGATCTCACGCACTATGGCGAGGTGCGCCGTCCATCGCTCGGCATCGTTTCCTACGCCATCGGACCGGATCTTGCGGACCAGATCGGCCTGGCGGCGGACTATGGCGTGCTGATTCAGAAGGTGATCCCAGGCGGAGCTGCGGATCGCGCCGGACTGCGCGGCGGCAGCGAACAAGCCTGGGTCGGCAACCAGCCTGTGATGCTGGGCGGTGATTTGATCGTAGCCATCGATGGCCAGCAAGTGACCGATCCCCAGGACATCAGCGTCATCATGGACAAGCACCAGGCCGGCGACACGGTGAGCGTCACGGTGATGCGCGGGCGGCGCCAGATGACAGTAAAAGTGGTGCTGGGTGAAGCGCGTTCAGTGAACACGTAGCACAGCTTGAATGATTCGACATCTGCGAGGCCGCTTCGACGATCGAGGCGGCCTATTTCTCAGGCGCTGATGAGTTGGCATCGAACGCTATCCCGCGCTCCAGCTTCTTCGAGAGGACAATGCTCGACAGGCAGAAACCAATGAACAGGTAGTAGCCGGGCAGGATTCTGGAAGCATCCGTGGGGATCTGCAGCTGTTGTACGTTCGGCATCGCGCGCACGCCGTCCCAAGCGCTTCCAATGACCCCGTTGAATGCGACGAAGGACATAAAGATTGCCAGGACCAGGACATCGGCCATGGACCACTTGGAAAGGTCGAAAGCCAGCAGCTTCACGATGCGACTGGTGCGCAAGAGCGCCGGCCGGAAGAGAAACGCGCCGAGCGCCAGCATTTTCAGCGCCGGAAAGACCACGCTGAAAAGGATCAACAGGACGGCAACCAGGGTCATCTCCGGCCTGCCCATCTGGATCAGTGTCTGAAACACCTCAAGCACGGTTTTGCTGCGGTAGTAGAGCGACTGATCGTGAAACTCGATGGGCGCACCGAGCAGGGTTGCATCGAGCTTCGTAACGCGGACTTCCACCTCAAGCATCGGACTGAGGACGCCGCCCACAAGCATCGCAATCGAGAACAGCATCAGCACTACCACGACGGCTCGTGAAAGGGTGCGCCTGCCGGCCATGAGCACAATGAATCCCAGTGTCGCCGAGGCGAGGACCGTGAGATAGTCGCGAGTCAGATCTTTGTCCGCAGCGTCGATATGCTGGTCCAGCGTCCCTTCGCAAACTGCGCCGCTGGAACATCCATATCGCTTCAAGATGGCGTTATACGCGGTCATGTCGGTTGTGCCGAAGGTGTTCTTGACCGCATCGGCGAGGACGCTGCGGATGGAGTCCCGGAAGCTTTTTTGCGTTTCCGGCCTGGCTAGCTGCGCCATCACCACGTTGGTGTATTCCGGCACATGGGGACGCAGGGAGGCGACGATCATGTTCACAAGAAACGGATTCGCCCCGCCGGGCTTGGCGGATCCCTTAGGGCTGGACGCCGTCATCTGCGTCTTGATGTTGTCGAGCAGGGCGTAGAGCGAGCGCTCCACCATGGGCCGGAGACTCTTGCTCTGCGACTTTAGATCGAGGTTGCCCACTTGCGCATTGAGGATTGGTCCAATAATGTCGCGCCACTGGTCGGCGCTGAGGATTCCGTAGCGCACGTTGCTGATTTCGGCGAGGTCGGTGCGAAGGAGGCGTCGGGCGGCCAGGCCATCCACGGTCTTCCAGCTGAACCAAATGGCCGGCAAGAGCAAGATCGCACCCAGAGCCAAACGGAGATCGAACGAATGCGAGTGTTTGATCGGCGGCGGATTCGGCGGCGTGACCAGATTTTCCACCATTGTGATAAAGAGTATAAAACCCCGTTTTGAGCCTTGAATAACTGAATCACCAGCCTCACGGACCGCGTGGTCAGTGAAGCTGGTGAAGCGACGATCCATGCTAGCGGTTTAGAACTTCACTCCCAGGCTCGCCAGAAATGTCTTTACGTCGGGCCAGACGGCTTTCAGGTCAGTTGCGGTTTGAATATCAAGCACGATATTCAGCGGGTTCGACGCAGCACCGGCAAGTTCTGTCAAAGGCTTCTCCACTGCTCCAATCAGAGTTGCCAGCGCAGCCACGACTTGCGGCGCTGCCTTGAGAGCTTTGTTGGCCCCAGTAAGCCATTTCAGGGCGTCCTCAGCTCCGATTTCGATTCCTTTTTCAATATTGATCAGGATGTTTGCCATCGCGATGATTCTCTTTTCTGTTCGGCGGCCCGCACGGGTTGCGGCGGCGGCCGCTGACTTGAGTTTGCGGCGACGTTGCTCCCAGAGATGGCCGTGGTTGCAGCCGCGATCGGAACAAGGTTGCCTGGCGCAGACAAGCGGTAGCGCATCGGCGATAGTCCGTGCGAGTGTCCGCTGGATTGTCTGGCTATATTTCAGAGTTTAGAGAGTCCGCCGATATAACCTGCAAATTCGCAAGAAGAATCTTCGTCGCAGAATCAGAGGTTTAGAAGATCTATTGATTGCAGCGGGCTTGACATCTGATGGGTGCACCCTGCCGTGAGACAGTTTGTGTTTTGACAGGATCGGCGTTTGGACGGAGAGTGGCTTTCATTTGTCCGGGGTGGATTGAGATTCAAGGTTGGCACGCGGCGGCAAATGCTACATTTGTCTTCTTACTCGTCCAATTCGGAGGTTTTGCATGAAGCGATTGCTGCTGCTCGCCGTGGTATTTTTGCCGATTCACCTGATTGCTCAGACCGGCGGTTCGGCCGAAAGCTCGCGCAATCCCAAGGTTCGGGCCATTACCGGCTTTGTGCAGCTCGACCGAAGCAAGTGGGAGACTCAGATTGCGGAAACGCTGGGCGTCCTGCGCAAGGCACAGCATGAATTCGAAGCCGAAGGCTACCAGGTGCAGTCGCTGCGCATCACCACGCAGCCGGTTGGCGAGTTGGTCGCCGGGCTGTCAGAAGACGATGCTGTTGCGTTTCTGGCGCGCTTTGACCAGTTGTCGGCGAAAGAGAATTTCATACCCAACGTGGGGCCAGCCATGATGCACGATGGCGATGATCCTGCAACGATGCGCGTGCTGGAGCGTGCTCTGTCGACGCTGCCTAATATTGAGGCGAGCACGATTATCGCCGACGATGCGGGAATTCATTGGAAGACGATCCACCGCACCGCGGAACTGGTCAAGTACGTTGCCGAACACAGTCCGCATGCGCAGGGCACATTCAACTTTACGGCGACGGCGATGCTGAAGCCACTGGGGCCGTTCTATCCCGGGTCGTATCACGACGGGCCGGGAAGACAATTCTCGATCGGCTTCGAAGGTGCCGGGGTGGTGGCCGAGGTGTTCACGCGCGACAAGGGAAACGCGGCAGCGGCAACAGCCGACCTGACGGCAGCGCTGACGAAGCATGCCAAGGTGGCGGAGGCGATCGGCAACAAGGTCGCAACGGAAACCGGCTGGGGCTTTGCCGGGGTTGATCCCACGCCTGCGCCGCTCGGCGAGGTTTCGATTGCGACGGCGATTGAAGACTTTACGGGAGCAAAGTTTGGCTCGAGCGGTACGCTGACTGCGGCTCGCATCATCACAGCTGCGGTGAAGGCCGTGCCTGTGAAGCAGATTGGCTATTCGGGCCTGATGGTTCCGATCATGGAAGACAAGGTGATGGCACAGCGCTGGGCCGAGGGAACCTTCAACGTGGATTCCCTGCTTGCGTATTCGGCAGTGTGCGGGACGGGGCTGGATACGATCCCACTGCCCGGGGACATCAGCACGGAACAGATGGAGCGCATGTTCTCCGACGTTGCATCACTCGCAAGCAAATGGAACAAGCCGCTCTCGGCGCGGCTGCAGCCAGTTCCCGGGAAGCAGGCGGGGGAGATGACCGAGTATCAGGATCCGTATTTGTTTAACACGACGATTCATGCGGCGCCGTAGACCGGCGATCAGCGCCGGACATAGCGGCGCCCCTGGATCGCGTATTCACCGCTGGCGACGCGGGCGATGGCTTCGGTGTAGGCGATGTGCTCTTCGGCGAGGATGCGGTCGGCCAGGGAGTGGGCGTCGTCTGTGTCTAGAACGGATATCGCGCGCTGGAGGATGATGGCGCCGTGGTCGAGGTGCTCGTCGACGAAATGGACGGTGCAGCCGGCGACTTTCACTCCGTAGTCGAAGGCTTGCTGCTGCGCGTCGAGTCCCGGGAAAGCGGGGAGCAGGGAGGGATGGATGTTGAGGATGCGGTTGGGGAATGCGGCGATGAAGTTGGGGGAAAGCAGGCGCATGTAACCGGCGAGGCAGACGAGGTCGACGTTGAGTTGGCGCAGGCTTGCGATGAGGTCGGCGTCGTGTTCGGCGCGGGGGCGGCCTTTGGAGACGTAGACGGCGGTGGGAAGTTTGAGCTCGCGGGCGGCGCTGATGCCGGGGGCATAGGCGATGTTGGAGATGACGATGGCGATTTCGACGTTGGGAAGTTTTCCGGTTCGGATCGATTCTTCGATGGCGAGGAAGTTGGAACCGCGGCCGGAGAGGAGTATGCCCAGGCGAAGGGGCTTGGCCTCCGTGCTCATGTGTAGTGAACCCGGTGGTCGCCTTTGATGATGCGTCCGATAACGTGGAACTTCTCTTCGGCGCGGTCGAGGAGGGTTTTGGCGCGGGTGAATTTGGCGGCAGGGATTACAGCGATGAGTCCGACACCCATGTTGAAGGTGCGCATCATTTCTTCCTGGGACACCTGGCCGAGGTCGCGGAGGTGGTCGAAGATGGGCAGCACGGGCCAGGAGCCGAGTTCAATCTGGGCAGCGAGACCCTTGGGCAGAATGCGCGGCAGGTTCTCGGTAATGCCGCCACCTGTAATGTGCGCCATCCCAACCGTCATGCCGGAGGCGACGAGCTTCTGGATCACATGCAGATAGCTGCGATGCGTTTTCATCAGCGCAGCGCCAGCTTTCTCCTTGATCGCTGTGACGTACTGGCCTGGTTTGTACCCCGCAACGTCGAACATGAGTTTGCGTGCGAGGGAGTAGCCGTTGGTGTGCAGGCCGGTCGAAGGAAATCCGACGAGCACGTCGCCTGCCTTGATGTCTTCGCCGGTCACCAGCTTGTCGCGATCGACGGCTCCGACGATGAAGCCCGCGAGGTCATATTCACCCTCGGCATAGAAGCCGGGCATTTGCGCGGTCTCCCCGCCGATGAGGGCGCATCCGTTGGCCTTGCAGGCTTCGGCGAGTCCGGAGACAACGGTTTCGGTGACCTCCGGGTCAAGCTTGCCGCTGGCGAAGTAGTCGAGGAAAAACAGCGGAGATGCGCCCTGCACGGCAATATCGTTGACGCAGTGGTTGACCAGGTCGGCGCCGACGCTCGAGTGCAGGCCCATCTCGAAGGCAATCTTGAGCTTGGTGCCGACGCCGTCGGCGGAACTGACGAGAATCGGGCTTTTGAACCGCTGAAGGTCGAGCCGGAACAGAGCGCCGAAGCCGCCGATCCCGCCTAACACATTGCGGTTAAAGGTCTTCTGCGCAAGGTACTTGATGCGGTCCTTGGCGCGGTCGCTGCGGGAGATGTCGACCCCGGCGTCGGCATAGGTGACGGGCTTGGGTTTGGTTTCTTCGGGCACTCTGCGGCCTCTGCGGTCAGATTATTAAAGCGGGCGCTGCGGACCGGAAAGGTCGATTCTAGCAGGCTGGGCGCACAAGGTCTGTGAACTGCGAAATCGATTTGCAGCCAAAATGTGGAGAAACGGATCGTGAGGTGACAAGCCTCACTCCGAATCAGGTTGTGCCTCTTATACTGAAGCCACGATGAGCACCAAGGCTGAGGCACTCGTACATACTCGTTCCCACGCACTGCAACAGCGGGCCGAGCGCTACTTTCCCGGCGGCGTCAATTCGCCGGTCCGGGCCTTTCGTGCGGTCGGCGGAGCGCCTCCGTTTGTGGAGCGGGCCGAGGGCGCGTATGTGGTGGATGCGGATGGCAATCGCTACATTGATTACGTCGGCTCGTGGGGACCGATGATCCTGGGCCACGCGTTTCCACCGGTCGTCGAGGCAATTGAACGTGCCGCGCGCAACTCGGCGAGCTTTGGGGCGTCGACGGCAAGCGAGGCAGAACTGGCGGAGAGGATTGTCGCCTGCTATCCGGCAATCGACAAGATGCGGTTCGTGAGTTCAGGGACCGAGGCGACCATGTCGGCGATACGGCTGGCGCGCGCGGCGACAGGGCGCAAGATCATCATCAAGTTTGAGGGCTGCTACCACGGCCACGCCGACGGTTTGCTGGTGAAGGCGGGATCTGGCGTCGCGACATTTGGAATTCCGGGATCGGCGGGGGTGCCGGAGGAAGTGGCGGCGTTGACCCACGCATTGCCCTATAACGACACGGCTGCTGTGGAGTCGGCGTTTGACGCGCATCCGGGTGAGATTGCGGCGGTCATCCTGGAGCCGGTGGTGGGCAACGCTGGATGTATTCCGCCTGCCCCGGGCTATTTACATGCGCTGCGCGAACTGACGAAGCGCGAAGGTGCGCTGCTGATTGTAGATGAAGTGATGACGGGCTTCCGCGTGGCACTGGGAGGCGCCTGCGAACTGTATTCGCTTGATCCGGACCTCGTAACACTGGGCAAAATTGTAGGTGGCGGGTTGCCGGTGGGAGTTTTCGGCGGTAAGAAGGAATATATGGATATGCTGGCGCCGCTGGGGCCGGTGTACCAGGCAGGAACGCTGAGCGGGAATCCGCTGGCCATGGCTGCGGGGATTGCGACGGTCGGGTATTTGCAGGAGCATGCGGCGGAGGTGTACGCGCGCATTGAAAAGACAGCAAAGGCGGTGGCGGAGGGTGTAGCTGCCGAAGCCGAAAGGGCTGGCGTGGCGCTTACGACAAATCGCGTGGGCGCGATGTGGACGTGGTTCTTCAACGAAGGGCCAGTGACAAATTACGATGAATCGGCAACCTCCGATATGCCTGAATTCGGGCGGTTCCATAGCGCGATGCTGGATCGGGGCGTATGGCTGCCGCCTTCGCAGTTTGAAGCGGCCTTTCTGGGAACTGCGCACGGAGATGCCGAAGTGAAGGCCACGATCGATGCCGCGAAGGAAGCCTTTCGCGCTTCCTGACTCAAGATCAGATCACTCCGGCCAGGCATCCAGCGTTACGAATTTGTGGGTGCGATCATAGCGCTCCAGCAGTTGCTGCGCAGCGGCGATGGATGGCCCGCGATCCGCGCCGAGGCCGCGATGGCCGCCGTCGTGGAGAACGATATTCGTGGCGAATCCTGTGCTCTGATTCCTGTCGATTTTTCGGAACAGCCTTTGTGCGATTTTGCCGGCTGAAGGTTCTTTCCAGTCGGTGGTCATCGCATTCCACGTGACGGGGCTGAGGCCAAGCTGACGGGAAAGCTTCAGCACATAGGGCCGCCGCGCTCCGAAGGGCGGGCGGAAGTAGCGGATCGGCTTGCCTATGATCTGCGCGAGCAAATCGTTGGTGCGCGTGAGTTCGTCGAGAACGTTTGCGGCACGGGCTCGCGAGAGGTCGGGGTGGCTCCAGGTGTGATTGCCGATGAGGTGACCGGCGTCGGCGACGCGGCGTGCGAGTTCCGGTTCAGCCTTGGTGAATTTGCCGACCATGAAGAAGGTTGCGCTCACATTGTGCTCGGCCAGAATGTCGAGAAGGCGCGGCGTCCAAGCGGGATTGGGGCCATCGTCGAAGGTTAGCGCGAGTTCGCCGGGACGCCGCGGAGCCGTCAGCGTGCGGCCGAAAATCTGCGAGGTGGGCCAGTGCGAAGCATATGCAAAGCCGGCGATGCCAAGGCCAATTGCACCACCCGCACCGAGCACACTGTAAACACTCGCAGCTAAAGGAGAAAGCATCTCTGAACCTAGTGTGCGGCGAGGAGCCTGAGGACGGCAAGCGATCTGTGACAGACCGGCGTATACTGTTTCTGTTCGGGCCGCATCCTGACTCCCACCCCAACGACGAAGACCTGTCGCCGGGGACCCCGGGTCGGAGCGGCACTGGAGACAACATGAGCCTTACCAACTTCCCCGGCAACGCGAGTTCTTCGCCGCTCGACCCTTCCATCACAAAAGTCACAATTCCCGCACTGGCCGAGATGAAGCGGCAGGGCAAACCCATTTCTGCGCTTACCGCGTATGACTATGCGACTTCGCGACTCGTCGACGAAGCGGGCATTGACCTTGTGCTGGTGGGTGATTCGCTGGCCATGGTGGTGATGGGCCACGACAACACTCTTGCCGTTACAGTTGACGAAATGCTGCACCACACCCGCGCAGTGCGGCGTGCAGTGCGGCGTGCGCTGGTGGTGGCCGACATGCCTTTCGGCAGCTATCACGGTACGGTGACGGAAGGCGTAGGCAACGCGGTGCGTTTCATCAAAGAGGCCGGCGCCGAGGCTGTAAAGATCGAAGGTCCGCGCGTGGCGCTGGTCGCGGCACTCACCGATGCGGAGATTCCGGTAATCGGCCATCTTGGGCTGACACCACAAAGCGTGCATCGCATGGGTGGCTATCGCGTGCAGGCTAAAACATCGGACACGGCTCGGCAGATCAAAGTCGATGCCGTGGCACTGGAAGAAGCAGGCGCAGGTTTGCTGGTACTTGAAGGCATTCCACGCGAAGTGGCAGCGGAGATTACGGCGGAGCTGACGATTCCGACGATCGGCATCGGCGCAGGGCCGGATTGCGACGGGCAGATCCTCGTCTTCCACGACATGGTGAACCTGAGCTTCGCGCCGAAAGCGAAGTTCGCGCGCCGCTATGCGGATGCAGCCGGGATGTTTCGCGCGGCCATTGAACACTACCGCGAAGACGTGGAGCGTCGCACGTTTCCGTCAGACGAAGAGAGCTATCATTTATCTTCGGCGGTGCGCAGAGACCTTGCCGCTGAGCACGTCGAGACAGCGCCAGTAAAGCAACTACGCAAAGCCTGATGAAGATTCTCACGACAGTGAGCGAGTTACGCGCGTGGAGCCGCGAGCAGAGATGCGGCCCAAACGGCGAAGGGATTGCGCTGGTGCCGACCATGGGTGCACTGCATGCAGGGCATGCGTCGTTGATTCGTGCAGCAGCGGAGGCGCGCTCGGAGCGTGTGGCAGTATCTATATTTGTAAATCCCACACAATTTGGGCCAAACGAGGACTACGCACGCTATCCGCGAAGATTCAAAGCAGACTGTGCGCTGGCCGAACGCGAAGGCGCAACCGTCATCTTTGCGCCCGGTGTCGAAGAGATGTATCCCGTTGGAACATCCACGTTCATCGAAGTCGAAGGCATCAGTGAACGCCTCGACGGCCAGTCCCGGCCAGGGCATTTTCGCGGCGTCGCGACGGTGGTGGCAAAGCTGATGATGGCCGCGGAGGCCGATCTTGCGTTTTTCGGGCAGAAGGATGCAGCGCAGGTGGCGGTGCTCTGCCGGATGGTTGCCGACCTGCGGCTCGGCACCACAATCGTGGTGTGCCCGATCGTGCGCGAACCCGATGGACTGGCTCTCAGCTCGCGCAACGCATACTTAGATCTCGAGGGACGCAGACAGGCGCTGGTTCTGAATCGCGCCATTCGTGGCGTGGAAGCGCTTGTCTCCGACGGCGAGCGTTCAGGCTCGGCCTTGATTACTGCAGCCCGCAGCGTCTTTGCGGAAGAGCCGGATGTGCGCGTGGACTACATCGAGCTGGTGGATTGGGAGACGCTGTGGCCTGTGCTCACCGCCGCGCGGGGGGCGCTGTTCGCGATTGCCGCGTGGGTGGGAAGCACACGGCTGATTGACAACACGATCATCGGCTGAACGGAGACCGCGCGTTCGCGAAGAATAAACGCAAATCCTTCGACTAGTCTTCGCGATGCTCGGGTCCGCTCGATGACACGTTGAGGCGTTTGTAAGCTCGTTCCTCACCCATGCGGCAAATACTGATCCAGCCACTCGATCCAGCGACGGTAGACGTCGCGCACGCGGACCGGATCATTAGGGAAGTGTCCGCCCACGGGATACGCGTAGAAATACGTCTTGACACCGCGATCCTTGAGCGCATGATACAGCTCGTAGCCCTGGGTGATGGTGACGCGATAATCGCCCACATCCTGCAGCACCATGGTTGGCGTAGTCATTTTGTCGTAGTAAGTGATGGGTGACTGCTCGACGAAATGCTTCATCCAGTCACCGGTGTAGGGCGAACCGCCAATAGCGGCCGCGCGGGCCACGTTGGAATCAGAGAGATTGTACTGATCGAGCAGGTTGGTCACAGGTGCGCCGGCGATCGCCGCCTTCCAGAACTGCGCGTGCCCGATGAGCCAACTCGTCATGTATCCGCCGTAGCTCCAACCGGTGACGGCGATGTTCGATTCGTCGACGATGCCGCGCTTCGTCAGCATGTCCAGACCGGCGATTACATCGCGGCCCGGGCCGTCGCCGGAATCATCCAGGATGGCACGGGCAAAATCGTTGCCGAAGTTATCGCTTCCCCGGTAGTTGGGCTCGAAGACGAGCCACCCTTGAGCGGCGATCAGTTGCGCGAACAGCGAGAAGGTATCTTTGGAGCATGACGTTGGTCCGCCGTGAATGTAGAGGACGAGAGGCAGCTTTTTGCCTGGAACGTAATCCGGAGGATAGGTAAGGATTCCGTTCTCGGTCCAGTTCTTCGGCGCCTTGTCAGGGCTTTGCCAGGTGACGACCTCGCTCTTGCCCAGATTGAGCGCATCGAAGGCTGCGTGGAAGGTTGTTAGCCTGCGCGGTTTTGATTGGGGAGTATCGAGAATGTAGATTTCGGAGGGACGATGCGGTTCGCTGCCGACAAACGCGATCTGGCCTTGGCCGCCTACGGTGGCGTCGAGCCAGAAGCCGGTGCTCGGCGTGACGTCGTCAAGGTTGAGTTTGGTCGCCTTTCCAGCAAGCGGTTGGATCCACATGCTGGCAGTTGCGCCGTCGTTGGCGCCGCTCAGGAGGGCTTTGCCGTCGGGCATCCAGAGTGGCCGGAAGAAGTTGCGGTCAATTGCGCGCGTAATGTTGTCGCCGTCACCTCTAAGCCCATTGACCACGTAGATGTCCTGATAGTTGCGGTCGAGGCCGTCGCGGGGATAGACATAGGCGACGTGCGATCCGTCGGGTGACAGGACAGGCCGCGTCGAATACATCGTGTGGGTCGTGATCGGCTCGGATTTGCCCGTGGCGAGATCGAGCACCTGTGGCGAGGAGTAGCGGCGGTCGCCCGAATAGGTGTTTTCAAGACGCACATACAGGAGCTTGTTGCCATCAGGCGTGAACGCGATGGGCGAGGCCGGCGGTCCCGGAGGAAATGCGACGGGCAGAGTCCATGCGCCGGAGGTGAGACGTTTAGGTTCGCCCCCAGCGGCAGGAACCAACCAGAGATGCGTGGGAAGCGCGTGGTCCTTGTCGAGGAAGCTGCCGTCACCCACGTCAAAGGCGTCGTCGAACTTGTCGGCGCCCGTCTTCTTCGGTGGTGCATCGGCGGCAGCGAATGCAATCGCGGTGCCGTCGGGCTTCCATGCGAACTGCTGAATGGATGTGGTGGATTTGGTAATCTGCTGCGATTCGCCTCCGGACATGTCGAGCACAAAGATCTGGTTGTGCTTGTCGGCGTCCTCCACCAGAAAGGCCAGCCGATCGCCGGAAGCCGACCAGCGTGGAAAGGACACGTGCTTGCGATCGTGTGTAAGGTAGCGCGTTTTGCCGGTAGCCGTGTCAACCAGCACGAGATCAGATGCGTAGATGTCCTCGTCGTAATCAGGGTGCGCAACAATGGCTGCAAGAGTTTTGCCGTCGGGTGCAATCTCCGGGTTACTGACGCGGAGAATTCTGCCCTCCCAGGCGAGATCGAAGACTTTGCCCGGCGTGGCGGGGATGGGCATGCGAGAGGTCGCTGTCCCCGTGGGTGGGCTCTCTCCGAACAGGCCCACGCTGAGCGCAATGACTACCGCAAGAAGAAAAGGCAGGAGACGCTTCATGCACTTGATCCTTAAGTTGTGTGGTGATGCCAAGGGGAATGAACGTGGAACAAATATACAAGACGACGCCCTTGCGTGAACCCGCCGCCTCCACGCAATCTTGTAATCATGCCGGAGCTGCCCGATATCTCTGCGTACATCACCGCGCTCGAAGCGCGGATCCTGGGTCAGACGCTTGAGCGCGTACGGCTGGGATCGGTGTTTCTGCTGCGGTCGGTAGATCCGCCCTTGAGCTCTGTCGAAGGGTGTACGGTTCACAGGCTCCGGCGCATAGGCAAACGAATCGCAATCGGCGTGGATCAAGAGCTATGGCTGGTGTTGCACCTGATGGTTGCAGGACGGCTTCATTGGAAACCTCCCCAGGCAAAGCTGGCTGGCCGGAACGCGCTGGCGGCATTCGATTTTCCAACTGGTTCGCTCGTTTTGATCGAAGCCGGTTCGAAGCGGCGGGCGTCGCTCTACGTGGTGCGCGGCGAAGAGGCCCTGCGAGCGATGGATCCGGGCGGCGTGGAGATTTTTGATACGGATATCGACGGATTTCGTACAGCATTGACGGCGGAGAATCGCACTTTGAAACGCGCGCTGACGGACCCGCGACTGATCAGCGGCGTTGGCAATGCGTATTCGGATGAGATTCTGCATGCGGCCCAGCTCTCACCTATCGCGCTGACCCACAAACTGAAGCGGGAGGAATGGGAGCGGCTGTTTACTGCGACCCGTGACACCATGCGGGTCTGGATGGACCGGCTCGGCGGAGAGGCGATGAAGGCGTTTCCAGAGAAAGTGACGGCATTCCGGCCGGAGATGGTGGTGCACGGCCGGTTCAATCTGCCTTGTCCGCGATGCGGCGAGAAGGTCCAGCGGATTCGGTATGCAGACAACGAAACCAACTACTGCGCGCGGTGCCAGACCGGTGGGAAAGTGCTGGCGGACCGCAGCCTCTCGCGCCTGTTGGGCTCAGACTGGCCGCGGACGCTGGATGAGCTGGAAGCGCTGAAAAGGAAGTGATTTGCCGGATTTTGCAGGTGTCTCAGATTTGACACGACAGGCCGGTTTTGCGAGACTCAAAGGTGCTGCCGATCCGGCGGAATGCGCTGGATTTGTGTCTTGTGCCGAAGTGGCGGAATTGGCAGACGCGCGTGGTTCAGGTCCACGTACTCGCAAGGGTGTGGGGGTTCGAGTCCCTTCTTCGGCACCAACAAAAATTTATCCAGATTGAGCCGCCTCCGGGTGGCTCTGATCGTTTTGAGGCGAAAATCCTGAGTCAAAATCAGTGAACTGTTCCATCAAAGCCGGCATGCGTTCGTATTGATACGTGACGCATTCGTACGCTTCTCAAATCCTTTACGATCCGCAGATTGTCTTAGTCGATCGATGGAATGATTGGCCGCCGCTTGCAATTGCGGCTGCCGAAAGACACCGCTTCCGATTGATCAGAAGCCGTACCGATGCTTTGATGTCAGGGTTACCTTTTTGGCTTGCTTGATGAAAACTGACGCGCAATGCCCTTCGCGCGCCGCCTTGCGACGGCAATGGCAGCCATTTACACTTGCTCGTTCAGCTGATTGGGGAAACATGCTGCGCCGACGCCGAGACAACCGCGCAGTCGTGTCGATCGGGTCCAGGAGCAAATGATGAAACGCCTCGCTCTTCTTCTTGCCTGCGCCACTTTTGCAGGACACGCCCAAATCTATACGCGTGGCATTGGAGTGTACCCCGGAAATCCGAAGGAGTACACCGGTCCCACACTTGTCGCGGACGCGCATAGTTATCGCAACCTGGCACTTCATCGCCCTGCCTATCAGTCGAGTGCGTATGACTATAACCTGACGGCGCAATTGATCACGGACGGCATCAAGGAGACCACGATGCCGCAATGGATCGAGACCTCAACCAGCGACGCGGGCGTCTTGCGAAAGAATGAACGGGAAGTCTTCCTGGATGGTAACGTCACTTCCTCAGTGGACGTGTCGGGCAATGCGCCTTGGGTCGAATTCGACATTAAGGGCGGCAGCGAGGTGCCCGAGATCGACCGGATCGATCTCTATCTTCGCAAGATTTATGGCAGAGCGCTATCGGGCACATGGACATACACGGTAGTGGGTTCGGATGATGGCGTGAATTGGAAAGAAGTAGGTCACGCATCGGGTTCGCAGTGGCCGGACATGCGCACTCCGGGGCCGAGTTTTATGGAAGCGATTCCATTCGCAGAGCCTGCAAGATTTCGCGCGTATCGCGTGCAGCTTTCAGCATCGAACGTGCCTACCTGGGGAGTGGCGGAGCTTGCACTGTACGACAGAGGGAATCCAGTTCGCGTGGCGGGTCCCGATATTTTCTCGAGCGCGTGGATGAGCGCGGGCAGCGGTGAAGAATGGGTCTACGTTGATCTGGGCGCGGTATGCACCTTCGATCGCATCGCGCTCAGCTGGATTGCGCGCGCTGCGGAAGGCGAAATCCAGGTGTCGGATGATGCGAGCAACTGGAAAACGCTGCAGGCGATTCCGGCATCTGGCAGCGCAAACGATGACACCCATCTGATACAACCGGCGCTTGGCCGCTATGTGCGCCTGCTGATGACCAAGCCGGAGGTCCCGGGCGATCGCTACATATTGAGCGAGTTAGAGATCTATGGACGCGGCGGTTTCGCAGTTCGGCCAAACGCTCCAGCTCACGCAGGCGAGGATGGTTCGCTGCCTCTCGCGGGTGGCGCCTGGCGCGTACAGCGTGCATCGCTTGTATCGATAACGGGAGAAAAGTTCGCGACGCCCGGCTTTGACGACAAGGATTGGATGATTGCCACGGTTCCCGGAACTGTGCTGACCAGCTATCTGAATGACGGTGCGATTCCCAACCCCGACTTTGGCGACAATCAATACGCAATCTCCGATTCGTTTTTCTGCGCGGACTTCTGGTATCGCAACGAATTCAATGTGCCCGCTGAGGAGCGGCCGGGCGAGCACACGTGGCTCAACTTCGACGGCATCAACTGGAAAGCCGAAGTCTTCGTGAACGGCCATCGTGTAGGGCAAATCGACGGCGGCTTCATGCGTGGACGATTTGATGTGTCATCCCTGATACATCGTGGCGGAGTGAATGCGCTGGCCGTGCGAATTATCCGCACTGCGAATCCGGGCAGCACCAAGGACAAAGCGGGACCGACGGTAAATGGCGGCGCGCTGGGCCGCGATAATCCCACGTATCATGCTTCGGCAGGATGGGATTGGATGTCGACGATCCGCGGACGCGACATCGGCATCTGGAGCAATGTATCGACGACAACTACCGGCCCGGTGAAGATCGAAGACCCGCGTGTGACAACGACACTGCGGCTGCCGGATATCACTCACGCGGACGTAACAATGCAGGCCACGCTTCGGAATCTCGATAACAAGCCGGTGACTGGGACGCTGCGTGCCCGCTTTGGGAATGTGAACGTCGAGATACCGGTAACGATCGATGCTTCGTCGACGAAAGCAGTTGAGTTTTCGCCGGGAACGCAGGCTGCGCTACGCCTCGTGAATCCAAAACTCTGGTGGCCGGTCGGCTATGGCGAGCCCAATCTTTATCCGGTTTCATACAGCTTCGTTGTCAATGGCGCGGAATCGGACCGGACTTCATTCAATGCTGGCGTGCGTCAATTCACATATTCAGAAGACGGCGGAGTGCTGAAGATCTGGATCAATGGACGGCGCTTCATTCCGCGCGGCGGTAACTGGGGATTTCCGGAATCAATGCTGCGCTATCGCACCCGCGAGTACGATGCGGCATTGCGCTATCACCGCGACGAGCACTTCAATATGATTCGTGATTGGGTGGGGCAGACCGGTGATGAGGCGTTCTACGACGCGGCTGACCGGTACGGCGTGGTGGTGTGGCAGGATTTCTGGCTGGCCAATCCCTGGGACGGCCCCGACCCGGACGATAACAACTTGTTTCTTGCGAATGCGCATGACTACCTGTTGCGCATCCGCAATCATGCTTCGCTCGGAATCTTCTGCGGCCGCAACGAAGGATTGCCACCGCAACAGATCGACGACGGGCTTCGCGAGATGGTCGCGACGCTTGAGTCTGGATCGCATTACATTTCGAGTTCTGCCGACGGGCCGGTCAGCGGTCACGGGCCGTATCGCGTGGAGCCGCTTCGGTACTACTTTGAACATGCGCCAACAAAATTGCATAGCGAGATGGGCTCGCCCAACGTTGTGGAAATGGATGATCTGCGCCGGACGATGCCGGAGTCGGCAATGTGGCCGCAGGGCTATCAGTGGCCTCTGCACGACTATCACGAGCACAATCCCTTCACTACGGCGGTTGAGAAGCAGTATGGCGGGGCCACCGATGTTGCTGGCTGGGTGAACTTTGCGCAGTTCGTGGATTACGATGCGTATCGCGGAATGTTCGAGGGACAGAGCAAGAATCGGCTTGGCCTTCTGATCTGGATGAGCCACCCTGCGTGGCCCTCGCTTCTGTGGCAGACGTACGACTACTTCTTCGACACCGATGCCGGATACTATGGGGCGAAAAAGGGCGCGGAACCTTTACACATCCAGTGGAATGCGGCGACGGACGCGGTGGAGGTGGGGAACTACAGTGCCGGCGAACAGACAGGCTTGACCGCTCATGCGCAGGTGATCGACATTGACGGAACGGTGAAATGGGAGAAGAGCGCGGCACTCGACAGCCATGAGGACAGTACCGTGTCTCCCTTGCAGCTGCAATTCCCCGCCGGGCTTGCGCGGACGCATTTCATTCGCCTGGCGCTGACGCGCGGCGCAGTGGTTCTCTCGTCGAATTTTTATCTGCATGGACTTGAGGAAGGCGATTACCTGGGGATACGCGATCTAGCCGCCGCCAGGGTGAGCTCAAGAACGCGCATCGCGCGCGATGGCGCGGAATGGAAGATCACGACCAAGTTGCAGAATCTTTCAAAAACTCCGGCCTTGATGGTGCGGGTGAAGGCCGTACGCAGTAAGAGCGGCGATCTGATTGTGCCTGCGCTTTACACCGACAACTACATCGCGCTCATGCCGGGAGAGAAGCGGACCATTTCTATTTCGCTTGAGGATGCGGATACGCGCGGAGAGAGACCGGCTGTACGCCTGGAGGGCTATAACCTGGCTGGCTCCACGCCTCAATAGATCTGGCCCCCTTGATTCAGATTCGAATGTCGCGTTCCAGGTTTTCACGGTCCCATTTCGCTGCTGTTGCTCCCGCTTCGTAGGTACTTTGGCAGAAATCCATCAAGGCTTCTGTGGGAGATGCGGCCGCGCGGATATCGTCGTACATGACAATGAATTCGCCCAGCCCCGCATCATAACGCGCGCTTGTGGGCGAGACGCGCGCGTCGCGAAATCCCAATGGCGACGGCGCCATGTACGAGTAAAATGCGGGGCCCGCAAAACCGGCTCCCGGCCAGAAACCAACACTGCTAACTTCGTGCGAATACGCCTCGCGGGTAATGGCGTCCGCACCGTCGCGGGGCGGCGCTTTGCGGCCGGAGAAGCGAGTGACCGCAAGATCGAAACTCCCCCAGAAGAAATGAACCGGGCTGGATTTCCCGATGAATCGAGCCCTGAATTGCTGGAGGACGGCGTCGGCTGAGAGAAGGATGCGCCAGAGCCTGGCCACCGCGTCGGGATCATAGGAGCTATGCTGCCTGTCCTGGTCGAATCGGATTGGATTTGGAATCTCGACTGGCATCGGCCAGATTTTTACATTAATGTCGGCTGATCGGAGCATGTCGAAACATTCCCGATAAAAATCGGCCACGCTGCGGGGCACAAGCGGAAGCATCTTCACAATAGCGTCACTGGTTTCAAGAACAAGCTGGTGGCGAATGAAGTCGAAGCGAAGCTCAAACGATCTCTCTCCATACGGGATACAAGAGGTGGTCAGCCCCCGCGCCGTGACGTACAGGGGCACGTTCCACCAGTGGTTGACCAACGGCGTCAACCTCAAGCGAATCTTGCCGACGATCTGCGTCCACATGTGGAGCGTGGCATACGTGTCTCGCCAGGGTTCAAGCGGGAGAGCGGGCCAACAATTCGGGTGATCCGCAACATTGCTCATTATCGTGACCTCACAGGCATCGATGAGGGGAGAGGCGATGCCGATGAAACCGATTATCCACCTTCCGCCTCGGATAGCGAACGCCTTCAGATCCCTGGCGTCGCGAGGATTCCCTTAAAGCCCCTTCTTCGTGCGAAACTCGTGGACCACCTCGCCGGGATCGCGGTGCTGACCGTCGACGGCTTCGTTCATCGCCCGCATATCCTCCGCGGTAATTGTTCCAGCCAGCGCGTGGAGCGCTGTCGCGATCTGCGGCCAGCGCCGGAGCGCGTCATCTCGAACAAGCGGAACAGCCTGGTAGGGCGGAAAGTAGTGGCGATCGTCCTGCAGCGCGACGAGGCCCATGGCCTGGATGGGGCCGTCTGTCGAATTTGCGGCAATCATGTCGACCTGGTGAGCGTTGAGCGCGCGGTAGAGAAGGCCGAGATCCATGGTGCGCGGAGGTCCGTTGAAGTGCAGGTTATACGCGGAGCTTAATCCGGACAACCCGTCGGGGCGCTGCTCGAATTCGTATCCGACGCCAAGGCGCCACTGCGGAGTGTAGGGGGCGGCCTGGCTCAGCGTCGTCAAATGCAGGCGTCGCGCATCATCACCGCGAATCACCATGGCAAATGTATTTGCGAACCCCAGCGGGTCGGCGACGATGACGGCGTAGCGTGATGCGTAAAGCTTTCGAACGGTGGAGAGAACGGCCTGAGGATCGCGATCGACAGGCTGCTTGAGAATGGCAGTAAGCGCCGTCCCGGTGTATTCCACGTACGCATCAATGCGGCCCGCGACGAGTGCCTGGTTGCAGATGTAGCTGCCGGCAAGGTAGAACCGTCGCTCCACCTTGAGGCCGGATTTGGCTTCGATCTCCTGCGCAAGAAGCTCGCCGAGGATGACCTGCTCGGTAAAGTTCTTCGCCCCGATGACGGGGTGGTTCGGTCGTGGCGGCGAGCAACTAACCAGCGGGAAGCAAAGCAGCAAAATTGAGGCCAAGCGAACGAATCGGCTCATCGTCCCGGACCTTGAGAGGTTGGGATTTTGAGCCGGCGTTCCAGCAATCCCAGCACCGCATCGGCGGCAAGCGCCAGCAGCGCTGCTGGAATTGCGCCCGCCAGTACAAGGCGATTGTCGACGGAAGCGACTCCGCGAAAGATCAATTCGCCCAAACCGCCCGCTCCAACGGCAGCGGCAATGGTTGCGATGCCGATGCAGGTTACTGTGGCCGTGCGAAGTCCCGCAAAGATGAACGATGCTGCGAGAGGGAGCTCGATCTTGAAGAGGCGTTGTGCGTCTGTCAGGCCGATGGCGCGAGCCACTTCGTTCAGCGTCGGATCTATGCCGCGAATTCCGGCATAGGTGTTGCGCAGAATGGGAAGAAGCGCGTATGCAGTGAGCGCAACGATGGCAATGCGCGCGGCACGCTCGCCAAGCCATGGCAGCGGCAAAAGAAAGCCAAACATGGCCAGCGATGGAATGGTCTGCAGCACATTGGCTACACCCATCACTGGTTTCGCCCAGCGCGGCGAGCGCGTTAGCCAGATGCCCGCGGGCACAGCGATAAGGGTCGCAAACAGCATGGCCGCGCCGGTGAGCCACAGATGCTCGACCGTCAGCGTGGCGATCTCGCCCCCGTATTGCGAAAGAAATGAGTTCATCCGATTTCGTCCGTTGCAGTTGGATTCGCCACCGCAGCGGGTTGGCCGCGGCGGAATGCACCAGCATAGGCGACGATCTCCGGCAGTTCAGATTGAAGAAATTCGTCGCGGGCGAGATTTGCGATGATCCTGCCTTCGTCGAGCAGCACGATGCGGCCTGCCAGATAGAGTGCTTCATCGAGATCGTGCGTAACCAGCAGCACGGTGGTACGAAGCTGCTTGAGAAGGTCACGGAGCATGTCCTGCATCTCCGCCCTGGTCAGGGGATCGAGCGCGCCAAAGGGCTCGTCCATCAGGAGGATCTTCGGCTGCGCAGCGAGCGCACGGGCCAGTCCGACGCGTTGCCGCTGGCCTCCGGAAAGCTGATGGGGATAGCGATGCGAAAACGCGGTAGCCTCGAGGCCGACGAGTTGAAGCAGTTCGGTGCTGCGTTCGATTCGCTGCTGACGCGGCTGGCCCTCAGCCTCAAGAACGATGCCGACGTTACGCTCCATATTGAAATGCGGAAACAACCCGGTCTCCTGGATCACATAGCCCACTTTTCGGCGGAGATCCACCAGCGCCAACTCTTTGATGTTGGCTCCAGCGACCAGGACGTCGCCGGCGGTCGGATCAATCATCCGATTTGCAGTGCGCAGAAGAGTGGTCTTTCCCGAGCCGCTGCGTCCGAGGATTGCCGTGACGGTGCCCTCCTCGAGCGCAAGGGACACGTCCTTCAGCAACAATCGCCCGTGCGCAATCGCCACGGAAACATTTCGGAATTCCAGTGCGGCACTCATCGCAATGACTTGAGGTGCAGCTTACCATGGCGGTCGAGTGGGATCTTCGATTTGATCGACTGATTGCGGTCTTTTCTCTCTTTATTGCCTGGTCACGTCCGTCTCATTATCGTCCGCATCGCGATCAATAAGCTTGTTCAACGGGTCGATTCCAGCCCGATCGGGCATTTTGTCCACCACAACTTCGAAGGTCTGCTTGCCATCGTGCACCCATTGCTTTTGGAGATAGAGTGGCTTCTCGTTGTCGCGCGGACCGGTGAAGACGCCGATATCGACAAGATCATTCATCTTCATTGGCGTTTCATTTCCGCTGCCATCGGACTTGATTTTGTGTGCCTCGACAACCAGCCTGACCTTGTATTTGTGGTCAGGTGTCTGTGTCACTGTCGCCGACTCAATACGGTTGTTGTAAAGCACTATGTTCTCGAACGAGTCGTCGATGAAGTACTGGAGGTTGGCTGGAGTTTGCGCGCGCAGAGCCGCAATCAGCTCGCGCGTATCGGGATAAGGACCTGATTGAGTGGTGCCGGCATTGGCGTAGCGGTACTGCATCAGGAAGTTGTGAAGCGCGAGGTTCACCTTATCCTCCCCGATGTAGTCCGACAGCGCGTACATGATCTGGCCGCCCTTCTGGTACCAGACATACGCTTCCTGCTGAACCTGGGCGAGCGGCTCCTCACGGCGAACCTCGGCGCCGCGTCCACGCAGATACCGATCCAGTTCGTACTTGAGGAACTTGTGCATGTGATCATCGCCATAGCGATGCCGCATCGTCATGAGTGCGGAGTATTCCGCCAGCGTTTCCGACATCATGTTAGATCCGGCTACGCGTCCGCCGATCAATTGATGAGCCCACCACTGATGACCTAGTTCGTGAGCCGTAACAAAGTAAGTGAAGTCGATATCGGTGGGTTTCTCCATCCGCTCAATAAAGCCAATCCCCTCAGAGTAAGGGACGGTATTCGGGAACGACTGGGCGAAGGTGCGATACCGGGGATACTCAAGAATGCGATATTGCCTGAACTGGTAGGGGCTGAAGGCCTTTTCATAGAACGCCAGTCCCGCCTTCGAAGCATCGATCATGTCCTGCACATCGAAGGTGTGCGCAGGCAGGTGATAGATAGCGATCGCGATGGACCCGTTGGCTCCCTGGAACGTGTCGCGAGTAACTTCGTACTTACCGGAGACGAAGGAGAAGAAATCAAGCGTCTGGACGTCGCCCATGTCGTAGGTGAAGTAGTGACGTCCGTTGGCGATCCAATCCTTTGTCAAGTAGCCCGGCGAAATAGCGATCTGATCGGCCGACGTGCTGACCGTGGTACGGAAATGCACCCAGTCCGCTTGTGGCGTAAACAGATTGGTGACGCTACCGATGGGATCTCCACGCTTGGGTAGCAACTCCTGCGCGCCAAGATGTTCTTCACGACGGCGCCGAGGGTCGGTGAGTTCGTTGTCAGCGCTATATCCGATACTGGGGAAATATCCCGAATCGAAGAATGTTCCGTTGTAGGCAAGTTCTGCGCGCTCGTGGCCATCCATGAAGCCGTGGCTTTCCTTAGCGACGTTGAACGTCATGTTCATGGTCTCGCCCGGTGCAAGTGGCTTATCGAGCGCATAAATGACGTAGAGATTGCGCGCGCTTGCTGACGCGATGTGAAAGGGCCGATCGAAGGCTACATCGGTGACCGCTTGTTGTGCATCGGTAAGGTGGATCTGCGCGATCGGCTGCGGCGTTTTGTTCTGAAGGACGAAGTGACCTGTTCCACTAAAGGAACGGCGCTCAGGGTAGATGTCGATCTGCGCATCGACTGAAATGATCTTGGGCTGGGGGAAGTGTTCGAATTTCTTGAAATTCTTTTCGTAAGCTGCCTGAATATCGCGCCGGTCCTTATTGGTCAGGTATTCATTCAGCACGTGGGTGTTGTAGTAGAACCACCATCCGCTCCCCACCGCCATCAGAAAGAGCACTACGGCTGCAGGGGCGAGACCGAGCGCACTCTGGCGGAGAAGGTGCAGTCGCGCCCTTATTGAATCTTCCGCGCCCCGGCGCGCGAGCCCGATCGAGATGACGCCGAGAAGCGCGGCTATTGAGAGCCAATATGTAATCGACCAGAGCAGCGGCTGCACAAAGTGTCCATAGCCGTTCATGTCGGAATACGTATAGGGCGGAGTAGCTCCGAAGAGGTAGAGCGTGTTCTCCCATCCAAAGTTGAATAGAAGTATCTGCATTAGAAAGAGACCAATGACGATGCCGTGCCCGATGAACTTGTTGGACACGATGGTCTGCACAAACATGGCAACGAGAGCAAACGTGAGGACCTGCGGGAACGTGATGACGTACAGTTCCTTGATGTACTGCAGCAGTTCGTAATGATAGTAGCCTGCGACGGTCTGCATGATGATTCCGCAGAGTCCTGCGATCGTAAGCAACGAGAGTTCCACCACACAAAGCGCTGTCAGCTTTGAAAGCCAGTCTGTCGATTCCTTCATGGGTAGCGCGTCGTGGATTCCATCGAAGTGGGTATCGCGCTCGCGCCAGATGAGCTCGGCGGCGTAGAAGGTAGCGACAATATAGAAGAAGAGCGCCGCCCCACCTTCGACCGCCTGGAGCATGAGGTAGGTGACGGGCCAGACATTCACTCCTTCAGTCCGACCCGCGTAGTGCCCGTTATTGAGGGCTACCCCAGCCATCAGGACGAGAAGAACCCAGAATGGAACGTCGCGCACGACATTGCCCACCCTCATGCGGGTTAAGGAAAGGTATTGCGCAAGCGATGTGCCTATGCCGAAGAACTGTTGCACGATCGGGATTTTCGCGACAGCCCGGCTGCGCACCGGTTGCAATTCCTCATCCTGCTCGAGCGCAATGCGGGCGCGCTTGCTGCTGGTGCGGGCGGTGAGCGCCTCGAGCGACATGGGGAAGAACTTCCACAGCAAGCCGAGGGTGAGAAAGCCAACGCCGATCCAGAGAATACGGTTATAGAAGAAGACCCCACCGGCAGAGTGAAGGGACCACGAATACAGGAGGTTGTTTTTGTCCACTACCGTCCAGTAGCGCGTGATCGAGTCGTTGAGAATGACGCCGACCGGGTCGAACACCCCGGGCCAGAAGAGTGCCGTGCTGCGGGTTGCTGAAAACGCACCTAGCCCAATCAGGTACAAGATCAAAAATCCAGCGCCCTGCACGTAGACGATGAAGATGCGCCGGGTTAGCGCTGCCACCATAAAGAACAGCGATCCGATGAAGAAGACTTGCACCATGATGACGAAGAGAAAGGGTTGCAGATACCACCAGAAGTGGGTTGGCGCAATGCGAGTGTGGTCGGCCCAGGGCGCGAGCGTGCCCAGCAATTCGCCGAAGACCATGCCGGAAAATGCGAATACGGTTGCGAGGAATGACCCGGCCCATCGTCCCCCGAGATAGGCAAATTTCGTAATCGGCTTTGTAAACAGGATCTGCGTCGTATCACGCTGAAAGTCGCGGAGAATGGATGTGCCGAAGATCGCACCGATAATAATCAAGCCGAAGAAGGAGGCAAACACATCGTTGTAGATGTTTGCATACGGTCCGTTGAGCAGCACCTTGCCATTGCCGGCTGCGATGGGGCCAAAGTTTTCAGAGGCGATGCAGAGAAAACTGAAGGCGAACCAGATGGCAAAGTAAACATACGTCGAAATGCTCTTGAAGCGAAACTTCAGCTCAAAGTTGAAGAATTCCAGAAACAATCGCATGGCGCTCTCCGGGCTCTAGTTCTTCGCGTGACGAGAAAGGGCGAGGAAGTAGACGTCTTCAAGTTCTGACTCGGAGGGTTTAAAGCCCTCTCCGGGATCGACATCGGAGAAGACGCGAACCTCGTGCTGCCCCGCAATCAAGTGAGTGGAGACTACCTGCAGACTGGCTTCGAGCGCCTTCAATTCATCGTCGCTGGCGACAACCTTCGACCAGATCTTTCCACGCAGAGCGCTGAGCGAATCCGTTGGGGAGCCTTCCAGCAGAACCGTTCCATTCGCGATGATGGCCATGCGCGGGCAGAGTTCGCGGACATCTTCAACGATATGCGTAGAGAGGATCACGATGACATCGCGGCCGATGGAGCTAAGCAGATTGAGGAACCGGTTGCGCTCCGCCGGATCGAGGCCCGCCGTCGGTTCGTCGACGATGATCAATTTGGGCTTGCCGAGCAGGGCCTGTGCGATTCCAAAGCGCTGCTTCATGCCGCCGGAGTACGTGCCCAGCGACTTCTTGCGAACGTCCCAGAGGTTGGTTTGATTGAGGAGCGCGTCGACAATCTCATTGCGCTCGCTCTTCTTGGTAATGCCTTTCATCACGGCGAGATGATGCAGCATATCGAGCGCCGATACCTTGGGATACACGCCGAATTCCTGGGGCAAATATCCAAGGATCCTGCGGACTTCGGTCTTGTTCTCGAGTACGTCCAGTCCGTCGAGGCTCACCGTGCCGGCATCGGGTGCTTGCAGCGTAGCGACGGTGCGCATCAGCGTGCTTTTTCCGGCACCGTTCGGACCGAGTAAGCCGAACATGTTGTTCCCGATTGTCAGGGAAACATTTTGCAGCGCTTTGACACCGTTGGAATAGGTCTTCGAGAGACCAGAAATGGTGAGAGCCAAGGCTGTGGACCTCCTGCCTGATGTGTGAATATTCCTGATTTTGGAGAAGGACGGGAACTAGCGGCCATGCTATCACATTGAAAGGTCAGCTAGATATCTGCGTTGCAAAGCGTTTGCAAGCAGCTCAATGCTGATTTGCCATCTCCGCGATCTGCATCCGGCGCCACATCAATGAATAGATCGCGATGACGCAATAGCAGATCAGCGGCACTCCGTAGGCCAGCGAAATGTGATGCGTCTCCTGCGAAATCCAACCCATCAGCGGAGTCAGGACGCCTCCGCCGACGATGGACATCACGATGAGGGAGCCGCCGATCTTGGTGTTCCTGCCAAGGCCCTCAATGCCCAGCGCAAATATGGTTGGATACATGACCGACATGAAGAAACTGGTGAGAAAGATAGCCCAGAGACCGACCCAACCGGGAAACGCCACACCGATAGCCACAAGTGCGATGTTGATCAAACTGTAGAGCGCCATTAATCGATCGGGGCGCACATAACGCATGATGGCGGATGATCCGAACCGGCCCACACCAAACGCCCCTAGTGTTCCCGTAAGCAGGTAGCCAGCGATTTTCTCGTGCTGGTGTGTCGAGTCCTGGATGTACTGGATGAAATAGCTCCATGTGCCTACTTGCGCCCCGACATACATGAACTGGGCGACGATGGCGAATAGAAACGTGGGATATCCAAGGAGTTCTCGGAATTTTCCGTGGCTTTCACCAGCCGCCTGGCCTTCGCCTGCTACCACTGGAAAGCGCGTGAATGCGATGAGGACCGCCCAGATGATCGTTACGACGCCAAGCACCATGTAGGGTGCCACAACGCGCATCGTCTCAGTTCGCAGATACGCCGTGTAAGTATGCGCTGTCTGCATGGCTGTTACTTGCGATCCGCTGAGTTCGATTCCGGAGAAGATGAATACTGTGCCGACCAGCGCTCCGGCAATCGAACCAAGCGGATTGAAGGCCTGGGCAAAGTTGAGCCGTCGCGCCGCGGATTGTGGATCTCCGATCTGGGCGACGAAGGGATTGGACGCAGTCTCAAGAAACGAAAGCCCGCTTGCGATCACAAAAAGTGCGGCGAGAAAGTAGGGGTAGCGACCGATGATAGCGGCGGGCCAAAACAGGAAAGCTCCAGCGCTGAAGAGCAGCAATCCGGTGACGAAACCGGACTTGTACCCGAAACGCCTCATCAGAAGCGCTGCCGGAGTCGCCAGAAGAAAGTAGCCCATGTAGAAAGCCGACTGAACCAGTCCGGCCTGGAATCGGGACAGGGCGAACGACTTCATGAACTGGCGGATCAGCACGTCGTTCAGGTTGTTGGGAACGCCCCACAGGAAAAAGAGCGCCGTCACCAGCGCGAAGGGGATCAGCACACCGTGCGGGATCAGTCGAGGCTGAACGGGCTCTGCCGGCGTGTCTTCTCTGGAACTAACGGACATAAACTTCCCTCTTGCGCTTGATTGTCCGAGTTCACCGTTGGATGACGTTGCTTCCGTCATGGGCAGCGAACACGAAACATCAACTCTGCCATGCCAGCGGCACGAAGGGCAAGAGGGGTAGCGCTTTCTTGTTGTGGACGGGGGATGGTCGATCCAACGCTGTCTTCGTTCGTTTAGCGAGGGACTGCAATTCGCGCGCCAAATGAGGGACTCACCCCATCCGCATTGCGCGCGCCTTATATCGACTTAGCCCACTAGCGAACAGGAAAGATCCACTGGTTCACATCGCGCGCATTCTTGCATAGCGACGAATGTCGGGGGCAAGCGACATCGCTGCGCTCCCCACTACAAGTACTCCAACAGCTATCAATATCCATTTTAGGTTCTGCATTCCATCTCCTTCTTCAGTTTCCTCGAATTCCTTCCGGCGCCTTGCTGCAAAATCATCTATGGGAAGCCTTGGCATATATACTCCTGCGGAAAGCGTTTATCGACGACAATCGACACATACCACCGATGTTGCCGTCGCAATCTTCTGCAACTGTCAACTCGCCGCTTGGATGCTGAAGTTTCCTGAAGGGGATGCCCGGGTCTGCATCCGCTTGAATTCAACCATCATTGACTTGCTGTCTATTTGGAGTCCTCGGCCCTCGTCAATTCCGGGAATGCGGACCTCGACTTGCCCACTTGCTCCACAACTCCGGGTCAGCCAGCATTTTGATGTAGACGCCTCCCACCACGGAGCGCGCTTGAAATCCAACCTGCTTTGCTGTCACGGTATCGTACCAGTCCGTCATCGGCACCCTATCTGGAGTCTTGCGGAGAAACTCCGCAATGGGCGCGACGATAGCGCAAAAATCGGTGGAGTTCGTCGCCAGCGTCGCCGACCAGACGGTCCAGTCAAGCTTGGTGTAGGTAGCGCGATTGTCGAGCGGCAGACCGTAGGGATTCAGGTGTGCCTTATAAAACGCGACTTCCTTTTCCGCTACTTCCGGGGGAAACATGTGAAGTCCAAGGATGTTATCCCATACCAGATTGTATTTCTGGCTCCATGTTCCGGGCTTATCAAACGCAAGGCGGTAATGGTCCGCGTCAGCGGCCATCTTCACCCAATTGGCCGCCATGGTTTTTGCCGCACTTCCATACTTCTCGGCGGCCGCACGATCCCCCAGTTTGTCAGCCATCTGAGCATAAGCAGCGAGCGCCTCAATCGCCTTGATCGAGAGATTGGTGTTGTGCGCCAAGTGTCCTGCAAAGTCATCCGTACACAACTGATTTTCCGGATCGAATCCCTTCTCCAGCAGAAACTCGGCCCACTTGGTGATTACAGGCCAATGGCGCTGCGCGTAGGCGGCATTACCTTCTGCGTGGGCCAATGCGGCAAACATCAGAATCATGTTGCCTGATTCCTCCACAGGCATCTGGTCCTCCTCGCTGACCTCGCCCCCACCGTAGAGTTGTCCGTTTGCCAGCGGATAGACGCCCAGGTCGTGCGGTGCGAAAGGAAACTTCCAAGGGCCGCTTTCTGCATAGCGCACAACGGGCTCAAGCTGCGCCTCGACCAGCTTGGGATTCAAGAGCAGAAACATCGGTGCCGATGGATAAAGAACATCGACCGTCGAGATCGAGCCGTTGCTGAAATTCTCCTTGGGCATGAAGAACGCGACGCCGGAATCGTCCTCGACAAGTTTGTGCGCCCCGATTGCCTGTCGAAACGCAAGAGTTGCAATCGCTGCATACTCAGGGCCGCCGGCTCGCAGCAAATCCTGCGTCAGATCCGCATCATATTGCTCGGAGCGGCGCTGCATTGAAGGGTAGTCGCGCTCAGCTCCCTCCATGAGCGCGCTGAAATTCGAAAACTCCTTGCGCCAATACGGGAGAAGCCTCTGCCGCATGTACTCCACCGAGAAGACGTCGTCGTAAGCCAGCAGCATGTGACGCGTCACGGTCGTTGCCCCCACAGCGCCGAGCGGCAACACGACATTCAATGCCGGCGGCGAAGGATAACGGCTCTGCGGCATTCTCGGCTGATCAAGGTCATCCTCAGCTGGGATCTTTCCGGTCTTGGCGAAGTCATCACGATAGTCCTGGTTCCCGGCGACGCATTCAGCTTTCTCTTCGCTTGGAACTCCAAGATAAAAGTAGCCCCAGTCGATGCGAACGTTGTCGCCCCAATCCTTGAGTAGCGGCTGCTTGGAACTGCCGACCCGCAGGAGATGCATTCCCTGGATCTCAGCGCGCGACCACGTCACCGTCTCATTCGCATGATTGATCGCCATGTTGCCATCCGCGTCGAAATAGAGAGCCACATTGTGAGTCGCACCGTCGCGGGACTTCAGATCCCAGGTGAGATACGTGACCGGCCGCGCCATCACTGCAAGATCATTGGGAAAGGCGGGGGTTAGAAATGTCAGTTTCAATTCGATCTCTGGCGATTCCAAGATGACCATTGTGCGCGTCGGGGTGATTTCACGATGCGTCTCGGTCATCGCAGGGATATCTCCGTCGGCGTCGCCCAGGTAGCGATATGTCTTTGTATCGATCCTGATCAGCCCATTCAGGGATTGCCGAACGCCCGTCCAATGTCGAGTTGAACTATCTGTGAGCAGGTCGCTCATCGACCAGACGCTGAAATACGGATCGTGAACGATGAGGGGGGTTGCCGGAGCGCGCAGATTTGGGACACTGTCCTGCGCATTTACGAACTGGTCAGCTATTGCGCTGAGAAACAAAGCGCTTGAGATGGCAATCGAAAATAGGACCCTCATCGAATTCCCTTCAACTTATTCGTACTCAATGGGATTGGGATGCCGGCGAAGGCAGTTGGCCCACGTCAAGCGGCTGCGTCACCAGGCTCTTTGCCGATTCGGGCAGCGGCTTGTCCGCATTCGCAAGGAGAAGGGTTACCTGCCACATCTCGGTCTCGCTGAGAGTTTTGCCGAAAGCGGGCATCCCCGTAAGACGAATGCCGTTGTCAACCTTCCAGTACGTCTCTCCCGGAGGATCATCGCTCACGCCGACCACCCCCTTGCGGTGCGACACCCAGAGCTGCGGCGCCGAAGGATACATATGCGGAGCAATTGTTGACGGCTGCCCCGTCAAGCCATGGCAGAAGGCGCATTGTTCCCGGTATACTTTCGCGCCCGCCAGGAGGTTCGTCTCGCTGACTTCGATCGGCACGCTTCGAGGCATCTCCTTATCGATGCGCGCATTCAACGGAACGTGAACGATCTGCTTCTCGAGTGGGAACGGCTGGTCGGCCACTGCGACCGGAGGATTACCAAAGTGAAAATAAAGGAAGCCGGCAATGGGGATGAGCAATATACCGAGCAAGAAAGCGAAAATCACAGTTCGCATCAATCCGATCCTCTCGAAGTCAGATGACATTCAGTATGCATCATCGGGATGATGGGCTGGCTCAAACGGCTTGACCTCGTTCCAGCCTTCGCGACGGCCCCATGGCGGTTGGTCAATCGTGGATAGAGTACGGCTATGGCAGCGTAAGCCGCTTGCCCTTGATGGATGAAGCGGGACATTCTTGCAGGATTTTTCCGTTCGGATCGTAAAAGCGAGCAGCGAGAGTGCCTGCAAAGGTGTCGCCTTTGACCTGGATATCGAAGGGAAGTTCGCCGCGCCTAACGCACTTGTGGGTGGCGCGATCCGTGGTAATCTCCATCCATTTACTGCGAATGCGATAACCGTCCGCTACCCAGACCCCCTTGCCGTCGCTGTCGCTTGCAGCGGCGTCGCCGGCATCCGGGTTGGCCTGCTGCATGGTGCCGCCTGCGTTGAACACGTACGTGTGCTCATGAAGGGTGCGCCCGAATCCTCGACAAACCAGGTTCCGACGATAGCGTTCGAAGGAATGCTGTGGATGGCACTTTCACGGCAACCGAGGAGGGGGCCAGCCGCCCGCAGCAAGATGAGCGAACGGAAGACTGTCTTCAAGCGGGAAGTCTAGCGTTCTAGCCACAGAATGGGCAAACCGGGACAGGACTAAAAATGGTTGGAGCAGAAAACGTGAAAGACTCGGGGCCGCGATTCAGCCTGAGGTTTTGAAAAGGTTTTGGAGGCGCGGGCCGGGATCGAACCGGCGCATAAAGGTTTTGCAGACCTCTCCCTTACCACTTGGGTACCGCGCCTTTGGCAGGGCTGTCTTTATTTTCAGCGCTCCATATCGCCGTAGCCAACCCGGCTGGCGCCGGAGGGCGATTTGGAGCGGGAGACGAGATTTGAACTCGCGACCCTCGCCTTGGCAAGGCGATGCTCTACCACTGAGCTACTCCCGCTTACTGCAAAGTTGAGTATACCGGGCGGCTCAAAACGGGTCAAACTGCTGAATCTGCTTCGCCCGGACCCCGCGGAGCTCTCAGGCGACGCCTTCCTGAGCGCCTAACCCTTTCTCCACCTTGATGATCTCCCCATCCCGCATATGGAGGATCCGTCCTGCAATCGCCGCGGCTTCGGGATTATGGGTGATCATCAGGGTCGTCTGGCCCAACTCGCGATTCGACCGCAGCAACATCTTCAGCACTGCATCGGAATTCTTCGTATCCAGGTTCCCTGTCGGTTCGTCAGCGAGTACGATCGAAGGCCTCGTAATCAGCGCTCGCGCGATTGCCACGCGCTGCTGCTCACCCCCGCTCAGTTCTGACGGCCGGTGCTCCAACCGTCCCCGGATCGACAGGAGATCGCTCAAGTGTTCCAAGTACTTGCGATCCATGGGTTCCTTGCGACCACTCACCGTGTAGGCGATTTCGATATTGCCCATGGCTGAAAGTGTCGGCAGAAGGTTGAATTTCTGGAAGACAAAACCAATCCTGTGTTTGCGCAGACGCGTCCGATCTCCATCACTGAGACTGGCAAAGTCCACTCCATCAATCACAACCTTGCCTTCGCTCGCTCTCGTCAGGCCGCCCAGCAGGTAAAATAGCGTCGATTTTCCTGACCCGGAAGGCCCCACAATCGCTACAAATTCGCCGCGCTTCACTTCAAACGAAACGGCACGCACGGCGGCTACCATGATCCGGCCCGCGGCGTAAACCTTGCTCAGGTTTTCGGCAACAATGATAGGAATCGAAGCGTCTGGCTGCACAGCATTTATTGTAAATGTCGCTTGCGCTTGACCGTCCCGCACGGCACGTTCCGATCAGGCAAACGCATTCATCCGCGCATAGTTCATCAATTCCACGTTAAATCCCATCCTCGCCCGGAATCCCACGTATCCATCAGGACGCAAGACAAAGATCTTTCCGTCATCACCCAGCAGCCGCCTTCCTGCATCGTAAAAGTCTGATGTTGCTACCGCGATGACCTCGGCATCCCGCAGCTCGGTCCTCATAGTGTCTATGTCGTCCTTATCAAGATTCAGTCCAAACACGCGATGCTTCGGAGCAGTCCAATCCGCCAGAAGCCTCGAGCGCACGATACGATTCTTAAGGGGCAGGTCTGGCAGACGATCGCCGGCGCGCAGGTGCCCATCGCTTCCGAAGTCTTCAACAATGGAAGACGAACGATATTCGATCCCAATCTCCGACACAAACCCCACCGCACCTCTTTGCACCGGGGGCAGCAGAACGATGATCGGCGCAAAAGTATCTCGAAGTTTTTCGATAATCGGGTTCGAAATGGTTGCAAGCTTCAGGCCCCGCTCTGTAAATCGAAGTAGCGCCCTGCCCACTTCGCCTCGTTCTCCCTCATAGCTATCCAACAACGAATCGTGAGCCCCGCGCGCTACGGCCGCAAGCTTCCATGCCAGGTTTGCAACGTCCTGGATTCCCGTGTTCATACCCTGGCCGCCAACCGGTGAGTGAATGTGCGAAGCGTCGCCTGCCAGAAAAACGTTCCCAACCCTGTAGTGCTTTGCCTGTCGATCGGTCACGTGAAACGGTGCCATCCATTCTGCTGAGCGAATATAGATGCGCACCCCGACGCGGTCTACCATCCCCTGCATGTCCGCGACCGTCAATTCTCGATCCCTATCAGTTTTTGGCTGTTCATGCAATGCCACAATCAAGCGAACAATCCTATCGGTCAGGCGCGCCATAAACACCACATTCCCATGGCTCACGTGCAACGACAGTTCATCCTGCGGCACATCCGGCCCGGTAATCTCCGCATCCGCGAGGAAGAACGAAACTCCCACCCGAGCGCCTTCAAATGGGGTACCCGTCTTTTCGCGAACCACGCTGTGTGCGCCATCGCAGCCGATCAGCCAGCGCGGAGACACCTCTTCAATCAGGCCGTTTGCACGCCGCAGCGTCGCCCGAAGCTCTGGCTCCTGCTTGAGCGAAATCAGTTCAACGTTCCGCTCCGTCTTTACTCCCAGCGACTCCATATGTGCGTCCAGCAGAGCCTCAGTCTCCGACTGAGGAATGAACAGGGCGAATGGATAGGGGCTCTCCACGTGATTCAGCTTGAAATCAACAATCAGCTTGCCTTCGCTGTAGAATTTCGCCTCTTGTAACTTGCGTCCATTCGCGATTGCGTCATCCGCAAGCCCATACCGTTGAAACTGCTCGAGCGTGCGCGCCTGCACCACCAGCGCCTGGGAGTGCCGTGCCAGGTGGTCCGACTTGTCGATAATGCGCACATCCATCCCCAGGCGCTTCAATTCGATGGCAGCTGTCATGCCGGTCGGCCCCGCGCCCACAATCAAAACTGTATTGTTCGCCATGCATTCCGCTCCTCACCTCTGTTACGATGCACGACTGCTTTGCGGGGCGGCATCGACCGCGGTTACATCGCGGGAATCGCCAAACTCGGGGTTTTGATGCACTAAACTGGATATGCACCGATTCCACTGCAGGTTCCGTTCATGACATCGAAAGCCAATCTCGTCTCTTCCATTGAATCGACCGCCGCAAAGGCAGGCCTCAAGCTCGTTTCCACCTCCGAGGCTTCAGACCTCAACGGTCAGCCCACACAGATCTTCCAGCTTGGCTTGCCCGGCCTCGACGATCGGCACCTGCAACTGGAACTGACCGAGGCTTTCGACTTCGATAAGCCCAATCTGCTGCCGGAGATGGCCGCACATCTTGCCGCCGAGGCAAAGCGCCTCCGCAATCCGCGGCCCGATTGCTACGTGACACTCGGCGGACTGCCGCTCGCCTTCGGCAAATTTCAGTGGCCGTTCCATCGCTCCACTTCCGGCTCCGACACCTACATCGTTCACGGCGAAATCAGTCTTGCCGACGGCGGCACACACAACCTGCACGCCAAGGTAGCCGCCTCCGTCACTGTAACCTTTGCCGAAATTATGCCCGCCATGGAGCAGCCCTACGCGGAAACATTTGTCTACAACGCCATTCGCAAGACGGTCGATTTTGGCCAGCTGGAATTTCTCAAGTCCGGCAATCGCCAGCCCGTACCCGTCACCACGCGCTTCTACAGCCGCTGGCAAAAGAAGTTTCTCTTTACAGAGACCGACGATACGGAGCGTCTTCGCTATCTGCTCAGCAAGGTCTACTGGCTCTCCGGTGTTCTGGGCAACAGCAAGCCCGTATGGATCGCCGATCCGCGCGATGCCCAGTACCTGAATACGAAGGAAGAGGATCTACTGCGCATGGCGGGACACGAAGCCGGCGAAGGCCTGATGACTCTGGATGGTGAGTATGCCGGCGCAACACCGCAGCTGATGGCGCGCGCAGCCGAGTACGAAGCCGCCCGCGACGCAGCTCTCAACTTCACCAAGCCGCAGTTCAACGAGTCGATGCGCTCCGGCCACGCGAATATGTAGGCGCGTCGCACATGCACGATTCAGAATGAAAGTTTTGATTTAGACTCTGCGCGGGTTTTCGGCAACTGAGCTAACTCACAGCGCTCCGCCACACCCTGAACAGAACTTCGCCCCTACCGGGTTCGTCTTCTGGCATTTCGGGCACGCTACCAGCGTACCCGGCTGCGGAACTGCTGTTACAGGCGTATACGGCGGAGGGGCCGGAGTTCCCGCATAAGCATGTTCAGTCGCGGGCGGCACATTCACCGTCACATTCACCGGCTGGCCATATCCCGGCATCGAAATACCCAGTGCTGCCGCGATGCCTGCCGCCTGAATCGCGTTGAATTCTCTTACCCGCCCCGGCATGAAGAAGCATTCAATAAACCCAAGCACCCACGGAAACGGCGTCCAACAGAAGCAGGCATACAGGATGCCCAGCCCCGTCCGCCGCAGATAAAAGTGGTGGATGCCGAACCCGCCGAGGAACAGCGCCAGCAGAATTCCCACAACCTCATCGCGGCGCACATGCTCATACTGCTGGTAAAACACTGCTTGCGCATTCACATAAGGGGTGGTCGTCATGGCCGCATCTCCAAGCGTTGCTTGCATTAAAACATACGCACCCAGCGCCTTCTGAGTTCCCTCCTTAACCCCGCTTACAGACTGCACACCTTATTCCCTAGTATCTGGTCCCTGGTGCCTATCTCTCATCCCTGTCCTTTAGCATCATAGCCATCATGACCACTGGCAATGCCGCCGCGAGCGGCACCTTTCAGATTGGCGGCAACCTCGCCGTCCACCGCCTTGGCTACGGAACGATGCGACTTGTCGGCGAGGGAGCCTGGGGAGAGCCGAATGACCTCAATGAAGCCCGCCGCATCCTGCGACGCGCCGTTGACCTCGGCGTCAACCTTATCGACACCGCCGACGCCTACGGCCCCGAAACTGCGGAACGCCTCATCTGCGAGGCGCTGCACCCTTACCCGGCAGAGCTCGTCATCGCCACCAAGGGCGGCATCACTCGCCAGGGACCAGCCAAAACCGAATACGTTGGCCGCGCCGGCTACCTGATCCAATGTGTCGAAATGAGCCTGCGCCGCCTCAAACTCGAGCGCATCGAGCTCTACCAACTCCACCGCATCGATCCCCGCACCCCGCTCGAAGAAAGCCTGGGTGCGCTGAAACAGATGCAGGAGCAAGGCAAAATCCGCCACATCGGCCTCAGCGAAGTCAGCCCCGAAGAGATCGAGCAAGTGCAGCAGATCGTCCCCATCGTCAGTGTGCAAAATCGCTACTCCCTCGCCGACCGCCGCCACGAGCAGACACTGGCCTGGTGCGAGCAGCAGGGAATCGCCTTCCTGCCCTGGTACCCCATCGCCGCCGGCAAGCTGCTCAAGCCAGACCAACCCTTCGCACAGACTTTGGCGGAACTCGCCAAACACCACAACGCCACGCCCGCACAGCTTTCACTCGCGTGGCTTTTGCACCGTTCGCCCGTAATGCTGCCGATTCCCGGCACATCGCCATATACATCTCTTGCAACTGCGGAAGTATCAACGGACGAGTCCCACCTGCATTGCAAAGCGTGTTTTTCGGTGAGGAGGCGCCCGCAGACTTCGCCACCAGCGTGCTCCAATCCACCTGTATACCACTCTTCAGGTCGAATACGAGCACAGTCAAATCATCGTCTGGATGTGCCCCTCCGCAAAAGAATTCGTCCGTCGCCACCAAGCTCAGGAGTCGCGGACCGCGCATGGTGACTTCTACGCTGCGCGTCAAATCGTCTTTAGTCTCCACGGGCTCTCCGGCTCCTTTCTCAAACTCAACGACGCCTTCATCGCAATCTCGCAAACTCTTCGAGAGCTCATTGTTCAGCCGGGTGAGCGTCGCATTTACGCGCAGCTCAGCATCGCTTTTCGGGTGCGTGATGAGCGGCCACAAGTCCACATCCTCGCGAAGTTGCTGCACGCGCTCCAAGTTAATTTTCGAACCGCGTCCAGTTGCGATGTTCCCTGGGCTCTGCGCGAACCCCTGCGGACAACCCAACGCGGACAGGAGCAAAACCACAAGGTCTACACCCATCACGCGATCCAAAGATAGCCATCCGAGATCATTTTTCCGCCGAACCCTTCGCATCCTTGTCGTCCTTCTTCTCGCCAGGCCGCGGCGTCAGCGCAGGTGCGAGCGGATCGCCCCAGATATAGTGCCCAAACCAGTTCTCGTTCTCTTCCATCACAGCCCGCTGCTGTTTAGGCTTGTTGATCGGATGGCCAAAGCCGTCATACAGCACCATCTTCACCGGAACGCCGCGATCTTCGAGCGCTTGCCGCAATTCAAAGCTGTCGGGAACCGGAACTCTCTTGTCTGCGCTGCCTTGCTGAATCAGTGTCGGCGTCTTGGCCTTCGCGATGTAGCTGATCGGCGACGTCACCTTGTATATCTCCGGATCTTCCCACGGCGTCGCGCGCAGATATTGCACCGTGAAAGGCGTGATGTCGGTGTTCACGTAATACGTCATCCAATCTGAAATCCCTGCACCCACACTCACCGCCTTGAACCGGCCACTCGACGTGGTGATGAACGCAGAAATATATCCGCCCTCGCTCCATCCCATCGACCCCACGCGATCCTTGTCCACAAACCCCTGTGCGATCAAATAGTCCACGCCTGAAATCACATCCGCATAATCGCCCACTCCCAGGTTGCGCACGTTCAGCGCGCGAAACTTGGCGCCGTAGCCCGCCGACCCCCGATAATTCGGCCGCAGGACAAGCGCCCCCTTCGCCACAAACCGCTCAATCGGATAGTAGCGATCGGGATTAATCACTGGCATATCGATTCCCGTCGGGCCACCGTGAATCACCACTAGCAGCGGATATTTCTTTGCCGGCGAAAAGTCCGCCGGTTTGTACAGCACTCCCTCTATCTCCGTTCCATCTCCTGACTTCCAGCGCACCACTTCACGTTTCGCGACCGTGAACTCCGCCTCTTGCTCGGCTGCATGGGTCAGCTTCTCAGGCGAGCCGCTCGCAAACGCGCGGGCATAAATCTCTGCGTATTCGTTCGCAGCCGCCCCGCTATACGCCACCTGCTTGAAGTTCTTTGAGAACGTGAACGCCCTCGTGATCTCGCTTCCCGGCATCTCCATTTTCTTCAATTTTCCGTTTGCGGGATCGAGCAGGTACAGCGACGAACTCATCTTCTGCAGTCCTGAAAAGTAAATCCCTTCGGGCGCCCACTTGAGCAAGCCTGGATCCTCATCGAATGCATCGCTCAAAACGCGCGGAGTTCCGCCATTGGCATCCACCACCGCAATCTTCTGGTTCGTGTAGAAGAAGTACTTGGCCCCATTCGATGTCACATACGCAATCTGCTTCCCGTCCGGAGACCACTGCGGATCCGAATCCGGTCCCGGCGTGTCGACAACTTTCTTCACCGCGCTGTCCGCAACTGCCACGAGGTAAATGTCCTTCGAGAACGAGGAAATCAGATCGGGATCCCGCGCCGCGCTGAATGCAATCCGCGACCCATCCGGCGAAAACGAAAACTCCTCCACGCTGAACGAGTCTTCCTTTGTCAGCTCCTTCGGCTCACCCACTGCACTCACGCGCCCTGCTTCGTCGGTCTTCGGCAAATCAACGAGCCACAGATGCTCCATCTCGTAATCCGCATGAATCACGTGATAATCACCGAACGAATCCTTGCGATCCTTCATCGCCTTCGGCTCAGGCGCCTCCGCCGAAAAGGCGATCCGCTGCGAATCCGGAGCCCAGTCGAACCCGCCAACGCCCTTCTCCATCTTCGTCAACTGCTGCGCCTCGCCTCCATCGGCAGGCATGATCCAAAGCTGTCTCTTTCCTTCGGGCGATTTCGGCAGCGCTCCCGACCGATCCGAAACGAAAGCAATCCACTTCCCATTCGGCGACCACTCCGCTGGATTGCACGAGTGTCCTGTCGTCGTCAGCTGATGCCGTTCGCCGGTTCCGACGTTCGCAATCCAGAGATCCGTCTCAAACGCATTCGCATCCCAGTTCGTCCGTGTCTGCTCATACACCACGCGTTTCCCATCCGGCGAAATCTTCGGCGAACCCACGCTGTACATCTCCAGCGACTGGTCAATCGTCGGCGCTTTTGCAGCTGTTTGGCTTTCACCAGCGCAGGTAATGGACACAATCGCGGCAACCAGCACGATACTGCGAATCAAAGAGCGGATCACGGGGAATCTCCTTCAGAATTTCTCGCAGTATACCCCGCTCAAACCGCCGTCAATCTTCTCACGCTCTTCGTCTACAAAAGAAGACTCGCAGCGCTCAGGCTGCGGGTCTTTGTCTTCAACTCGTCCAAACCTATTCCACCCTGTTGTTTGCGATGGTCTGCTTGTACCACGCCGCACTAAGTTTTGGATACCGCTTAAGTGTCTTGAAATCCACGTAGTGGATGCCGAATCGTTTGCTATATCCATCGGCCCACTCGAAGTTATCCATCAGGCTCCACAGGAAGTAGCCCTTCACCGGGTATCCTTCAGTTGCCGCCCGATGCAGTTGGGTCAAGTGATTGCGCAGATACATCACGCGATCGACATCCTCGACGTGTCCCTCGGGCGTCAGCACATCATCAGAAGACGTACCGTTCTCCGTGATGTACATCGCCGGTACTTTATCCTTCCAGATATCGATGACATTGCGCACTCCCCAGTAAATGCACTCGGGACCGAGGTTGATCCACGGAGAATACATGTGCGGATACGAGGCCGGCATTGTCTCTTCGGCCCAGCCTTTCGGTGAATTGTCCGCGCGCACATACAGCGGCACATAAATATTTACTCCAAGAAAATCGATCGGACTGCCGATCGCCTTCATGTCGCCTTCTTCCACCTTCGGCGCATTCGCTCCCTCCTGTGCAAGGTATCTCTCTGGATATTTTCCATCCAGCACCGTCGTGAGGAACGGTGCGTTTCCGTCACGCGTCGCCTTGCGTGCAGCCTCGATGTGTTCCGCAGTCTCCATCACCGGGCAATAGACGATCGCATTCTCGGCCAGTCCCACCTGGGTTCCGCTGGGAGTGTTTGCCCGAATGGCCTCGACCCCAAGGCCGTGCGCCAGAATGGCGTGATGCCGGATCTGGTTGACCTGCGCCGGCCCCAGTTTCAATCCCGGAGCAAACTGCCCGATCTTGTACCCGAGATCCGTGAAGCAGATGAACTCATTGGTCGTCATCCAGTGCTTCACCTTGTCACCAAGGCGCTTCGTTACGTATCCGCAGTAATCCGCGAACGCCTTCGATGTATCGCGCGACTGCCACCCGCCCTGCAGTCCTTGCGGCAAGTCCCAGTGAAACATCGTGATGTATGGAGTGATGTTGTTTGCGAGCAACTGATCGACAACGCGGTTGTAGTAATCCAGGCCCTTCTGATTCACCTGTCCTGTTCCACTGGGGAACACGCGCGACCAGGAGATCGACATGCGATACATGCTCACGCCCAGGTTTTTGAGCAACTGCACGTCTTCTTTGTAGAGATGGTAGGAGTCGTCCGCCACGTCGCCAGTTTCGCCGTGATACGTCTTCCCGGGTGTGTGAGAGAAGGTGTCCCAGATCGATGGCCCGCGACCGTCCGCCTGCGCGCCTCCTTCAATCTGGTGCGCCGCGGTTGCACATCCCCACAGAAATCCTTTTGGATATTCAAGCGGCGCCGGCTGCGGCTCTCCAAACGCCAGCCCTGGCAGCGACAGACCGGCATAGGTTGTCGCGGCAGCTGCGGCAACATTCTTCCCAAATTGACGACGGGTGATGACTTTCATTCGAGTTTCCCTTCACAAAGCTGTCCAAATCTCGTGCGAAAACGTTTTAGCAGAGCGTTGCACAGGTTCGCAAGGACCGATTTCCGATCAGTCCCTGCGAGAAGGAGAAATTGTCAATAAGTCTTCTCAAAATGAAAGGGAGTCACCGCAAGCGGCCGGAGCGGGGGTTCGGTGCGGCCGAAAGGGAGTGTTCCGATCTCTCGGATTTCAATTCTCGGAACCGGCGGTCTACTGAGGCTGCTTCGCGCCTTCCTTGGCCCCTTCAGCGGCACCCTTCACCGTACTCTTAGTCTTGTGATAGGCCTTCTTGGTGGCGTGCTTTGTCTTGTGGTAGGCCTTCTTGGTTCCCTGCTTCGTGCCATGCGCCGCGTCCTTCGCCGCCGCTTTGGTTTCATGGCCGGCGTTCTTCATGTCCTGCTTGGCGCCGCTATCCGTCTGTTGAGCTATCGCAAAAGCCGGTCCACACATCAAAACGGCTCCCAGGATCATCGCGCACATCTGCATGTTCTTTTTCATATTGGTAGGGATTCCTCCTTCGACCTTGGAGTTGGCCGACGTCCGTTAACCGTACCATTCCGGCCACCGGATTCGTCAAAACAAAAAGCCGCAACCTTGCGGGTGCGGCCTTTAATACCTATTTCATCCACCACTACATCTCTTTTACGCCGTCCACAAACGCTTTCAGCTTGCGCGACCGCGACGGATGGCGCAGCTTGCGAAGCGCCTTCGCTTCGATCTGCCGGATGCGTTCGCGCGTGACCTGGAAGCTCTGGCCTACCTCTTCAAGCGTGTGCTCCGAACCATCTTCCAGCCCAAACCTCATCTTGATGACGCGCTCTTCTCGCGGGGTAAGAGTCCGGAGGACCTGCGACGTGTACTCCTTAAGGTTGACGCTGATGACTGCCTCGCTGGGCGAAACCGCCTGCCGGTCCTCAATAAAGTCGCCAAGGTGCGAGTCTTCTTCTTCACCAATCGGCGTCTCCAGCGAAATCGGCTCCTGCGCGATCTTCAGCACCTTGCGCACCTTCGCTACCGGAATATCCATGCGCCGCGCAATCTCTTCGCTTGACGGCTCACGTCCGAGTTCCTGCACCAGCTGGCGGCTTGTGCGGATCAGCTTGTTGATCGTCTCGATCATGTGCACGGGAATACGAATCGTCCTCGCCTGGTCGGCAATGGCGCGCGTAATTGCCTGCCGAATCCACCATGTCGCATACGTCGAGAATTTATACCCGCGCCGGTATTCAAACTTGTCCACCGCCTTCATCAGGCCGATGTTGCCTTCCTGAATCAGGTCGAGGAACTGCAATCCGCGGTTCGTGTACTTTTTCGCAATCGACACCACCAATCGAAGGTTGGCTTCGATCAGTTCGCGCTTCGCCTGCTCGGCGTCCATGTCGCCCTGGATCATCTCGCGCTGCGTGCGCTTCAGTTCAACAATCGACACACCAGCATCGGCCTCGATCTTTTCGAGGTCGACTTTGCAGTTCTTTTGCTGGCGTCGATATTCCTTTTTCAGCTCATCGCTCTTGCTCGCCTCGTGCTTTTGGTCGAGCGAACGAATCTGCCGCTCGAGCGTGCGCATCGTGTCGACGGTCTTGTTGACCTTGTCGAGCAGCCGCTTACGCTCCAGGCCCGTGTACTTGAGCTCGCGCACAATGCGAGACACCAGTACCTTCTCGCGTGCGATCAGCCAGCGCAGCTTGCGCAATTCCTTCTGGCTGGTCTTGCTGTTGGCCGCAGCCTGCTTCTCTTCAAAGCCCGCAATCTTTTTCTGGTGCTTTACCAGCGCATCGATGCGTGCAACGGTGGAACGCACACGCGACTGCACCACGTCTTCAGTGAGTTCTTCTTCGTCGAAGACCACAACCTCTTTCACGTTGCGCACGCCGCGCTTCAGGTCTTCACCCAGCGCCACGATCTCGCGAATCACGATAGGCGAACGCGAAATCGCTTTCAGCACGCGCATCTGTCCGCGCTCAATGCGTTTGGCGATTTCAACTTCGCCTTCGCGCGTAAGCAGAGGCACGGTGCCCATCTCGCGCAGATACATGCGGACGGGGTCATTCGTTTTTTCAAGTGTTCCCGGTGTGAGATCAAGCTCGACGTCTTCGCCCTCTTCGAGCTCAAAGTCTTTTTCGGCGCCGAATTTCGGTGCATCCAGCAGATCGATGCCCTGGCTGCCGATCGTCGTCATCAGATCGTCGATGTCATCGGGAGAAGTGCTGATGTCTTCCGGCAGCATGTCATTGACATCGCCGTAGGTCAGGTAGCCCTTCTCCTTGCCGGTGTCGATCAGATTAGTGATGTCGTCTTCAAATTTGTCGTTGATGGCCAAAACGTTTCCTACTCTCCAGCGCGATCAAGTTTTAGCACCGGGTCGCGCGCCAGTGCGGAGCTCGATTCGCGTGCAACAGGATTTGGATGCCCAAACCTGCGCGTTCGCGGACACGGACTCCCGTCCCCCGCATAGAAAAAGCGGCCTGAAGTAATCGCTCGGAGCAGGATGGTCGCGCTTCAGGTTTCGCCTGGGTCGCCCGCGAGCCGAAGCTCATGTGTGGGGCAGAGAGGGCGCGCATCCTCACAGAGATCAATAGATTAACACAGTTAATTCCGCCATTAAACCGCGAAATCTAAACCCGGATTCCTCACAGGTAACCGCCGATTGCCGCCTGCCGAACTCCGGACCGGGCAAACTGCCACGTCCGCCCCGCTGTTTCCTATATTTTTAGACGTGTTTGATCCTTAAAGTGACTCAAAGAAACCTGCGTTTTGCGTGATTAGTTCCTGCCGCCAGCCGGTCCCCGCAACTGCCTCAGCGCTCGATCCAACTCCAGCTTTCGCTGCGTCATCAGCGCCAACTCGGTAAAATCGCCCCGTCGCTCTGCTTCCTGGATCTGTGCCCGCAAATCCCGGAGTTCAACCTCGATCCTCCTCTGCTGCAGACTCACGATTGCCCCAATAACCGTTTCCGCCGATGGAGGCTCAATCTCAGCCAGCAACGCCTCTGCCAGCAGCGCCTTCTGCGTCGAATCCTCGACCACATCCATCGGGTCGCGCACACCACGTTCGGCCAGGGCCTTCAAGGCGTTAGACACCCCAAGGCCCTCAAACCATTGCGGTTGCCTGACCACAGCGTCAGCGGCTGTCCGGCGCGCCCCCTCGTGCTCCGGGTCGGTGATCGATAATGCCCGCAGCAGCACCCGCTCAACCTCGGTCAGCGCCGTCGCCCGCACCTCGATGTGGTCCGTTCGCCTCAGTGCCGCCTGCCGCAGCTCCTCGCGCAGCAATGCCGAATCGATCCCCAGCTTCTGTGCCGCATCGGCCGCAAACTGCTCTCGTAGCAGTTTCTGCGGAATCCGCCGAATGTGGGGCAGCAAGTAGTTCATCTGTTTCAACTTTTGCTCCGCCGCCGCACCCGGAAACATCTGCCGGGCGCGCTCAATGAGGTAGTCCGACTGCCGCCGCGCTCCCATCACAGCCTGTGTGTAGGCCTCCACACCGCGCTCGCGAATAAACCGGTCCGGATCGAGACCACCTTCCAGCGTCACCAGCTTCAGGTTGAAGCCCTCTTCCGTCAGCAGCGCAATCGACTTCTCCGCAGCGTTAACCCCTGCCGCATCCGGATCGAAGTTCACCACTACGTTCTGCGTATGCCGCTTCAGAATCGCCACTTGTTGCTCGGTAAAAGCCGTTCCGCTGGTCGCAATTACATGCTGGATTCCGCGCAAAAACAGCGAAATACAGTCCATTTGTCCTTCAACCAGCAGCGCATACCCCGCCTGCCGAATAGCGGACTTCGCCTTATCGAGGTTAAAAAGCACCTGCCCCTTGACATAAAGCGGCGTTTCCGGCGAATTAATGTACTTCGCCCCCGCCTTCTCGCCCGTTTCCAGCGTTCGCGCCGTGAACGCAATCACGCGCCCGCTCTCGTTGCAGATCGGGAACGCCACGCGCTTCCTGAACCGGTCGTAGATGCGGCCGTCTGTCCCGTCGCCCTGTTCCTTTGAACTGAACAGCCCAGATACCCGCAGCGTCGCCTCATCCGCCATTCCGCTCAGCCGGTCGCGCAGCGCACCGAAGCTATCTGGCGCATAGCCGATCCTGAAAACCTTGATCCCCTCCGGCGTCATGCCCCGACCAGCCAGGTACTCGCGCGCTAGAGCTCCCTCCGGTCCGCCTAATTGTTCTTGAAACCACGTTGTGGCCGCCTCATGCAGGTCCAGCAGTTTCGCGCGCAGTCGAGCTCCCGCCGCTTCCTCGGGAGAAGAAAACTCCCGCTTCGGCAACGGAATCCCAGCCTTCTGCGCCACGATCCGCACAGCTTCCGGGAACCCAACATTCTCGATCTTGCCAACGAACGAGAACACGTCCCCCGAAACCCCGCACCCGAAGCAGTGATAAAACTGGCGCACCGCATGCACGCTGAACGAGGGAGACTTCTCTTTGTGAAACGGGCACAACCCTGAGTAGTTCTGCGCACCCGCCTTGCGCAGACGGATGTACCCCTCGATCACCTTGACGATGTCGACCTGCTGCTTCACGCTTTGTGCAAAATCCGACACGGAGAGTCTCTTATGAGGATAGGCCACGCACACGCTTGCGAAATGCCGCGCCTGCAGTCTGACCTTCAGCCCGCTCTATTCCGCAGTCGGCATGTGAACATACATCGATTGAATTCCCACGCGCCCTGGGCCGGTGAACCGATTCCATACAAAGCTTGCCGCACTGGCAAACAGTCCTGTCGAAAACTTCTGGAACTGTGTCTCGATGGTCACCAATGGGTCTTTGTAGATCCATCCGCCCGGCTCGATGTCGATCTTTTCACCGGGCGCCAGGTTCACCTCGAACACATTGCCGTATCCATGCACCCAAACAATCCCGTCGCCGTGTTGCGCGGTAAAGTGGTCGACAAAAAATCCGGTCCCACCGAGTAGCATGTTCGCTACGCCTTTCATGCGCATGAATCCATATTCAACGTTTCCCGTAGCGGCCAGAAATTGGTGCTCCCGCATGTCGATTCGTTCGCCCTCTCCCAGGTGAATTGCAAAGATCTGGCCCGCGCCATCGCGACTGAAGCTGATCTGACCCGGCCCTCTCACCTCTGTCAAAAAGAAGGGCATTCCAGCAAGAATGCGCTTCATTCCGCCCGTCATCGGCCGCACACCGATCTGTACATTCAGATCCTTCCATAGAAGGATGTAGTGTTCGAAATAGACCGGCACGTCTTTCAACTCAAGACGCAATACCGGAACCAGATCACCTTCAATGTGATACGTCACACCCGCAAACGTCTCGTTGCGCGCGGCGGTCGGTTTCAAAACGGGGGTCTGCATGATGCACCTTTCATCTCAGGAATTATTTCGAGTCTATTGCTCTGCGCTCAAGCATACTTCCAAAATCTGTTCGCAAATCAGCAAGCGTAGAACCATCGGGTCGGCAAACTGACCAATCAGAAACATGCACATCGTCTCAGACGGGTCAGTGTCCGCGCCTTCTGCGCACCGCCGGACTCGAACCCGGTGCGCTGTCCTGTTGCGCCGGTGCCACCTGCGGTTCTGTCCGCTCATACGACGGCACAAACGGCTTTCCATCGATGATGTACACCACCGTCCATGCGATCTCAACTGGCTGTCCGTCCACCAGGTAAGGTTTGAACTTCCATTTGTCGATTGCTCGCACCAACGCATCTTTCAAATCCCGGCTCCAGAAGGAAGTATCTTCGTTCCTCGCCTTCACCGTGCCGTCCTTGTGGATAATGACCGGGACGGGAAAGCTGCCGCGAAATGGAAATCCGTCGGGCCGGAGCGGAATGGATGCGCCCACTTCGTACACTGACACCGGTTTCGGATGTCCCGGCTCGATTGTGTACGGCTCAGGAATCGCATCCTGCGCTGGTTTCACAAGATCAGCGCTGGCATTCGCCAGAGGTTCCAGCAGCGTCACCTTCATCTCGGCGACCAACGCGCCATTGAAGATCACTTTCACATCCCGCGCCACCGTCCGTCCCTCGATTGGCTGCAGATCTTCAAACTGCACTGTCGTATCCGAAACCGCGGTCAGCCGCAGACGATATTCGTTGTCGAAGCACATCGTAGGAAACAGCCAGTCGGGATTCGCCTGATCCGCATAGCGCTGTGGATCGACCACCGAGACGCAATTCAGGGTTACACCCGCCGTCGTCACGCGCTTCACATCCATCTCGTAAGAGGGCCGAATGTTGCCTGTCTGATACAACGGATCAATCACAGGCCGCACCACACGAAGCGTCAGCAGGCGATGATCGAACCCAACCTTGCTCGGCTTGCTCTGATATTGCTCCGTCTCCGCAACGCTCCACTCACTTCCCGTCAATCGCTGTTCTGGACTCTTAAAGGTGCGCGCCCATCGGCTTGGGCTGAGGTGCCACTCTTCCATCGTGCCGCTCACCGGCTTCTTCGCGCCCATCGGAATCACCTGAAAATCCACTTTCATGTGCCACGGCTTCAAATCGTTGCCCGACAATGCATTGGTCGTGACGCCGGCTTCCATGACCCGATGCGCTAGTTCGCTGATCTTTGACGTTTCCAGGACCGGATGTGAGTCGCTGGAATTTTGCCCATCCTGCGGCGGCGGCGCCTGTGCAAAGGCGCAAGGAGCGGAACAGAGAAGCAGGGCGACAAGGGAACTCCGGTTCTTCAAACGAAAGAAGAAATGCATATGGCAAGCCTCTAGTTTTTCGATTTTCCATCTTACGCTTCCAATCGAGATTGAGGCGTTTAGCTCTCCTTCCAGCTCTTAATTTCTTGTCCCTGTTTCGTTGATTTTGCCTCTATCATTCGTCCCGCAACGCCTGCATCGGCTGGATCGACGCCGCCCTGCGCGCCGGAATCATAGCGGCCACCAGCCCGATCACTGTCAGCGCCACCGCTACCCCGACAAACGTACCTGCATCCAGCGGCTTCACCTCATACAGAAATCCTTTGATCAATCGACCTGTCACGACCGCCAGCCCCAGTCCCACGACCAGCCCGCCTCCGATCAGGATGGACCCCTGACGCAGGATCAGCGTGGCCACACTTCCGCGCGTTGCGCCCAGCGCCATGCGCACTCCGATCTCGCGCCGTCTATAGCTCACCAGTTGCGACAACACTCCGTACAAGCCCGCAATCACCATCGCGATTGCCAGCCCCGCAAATGAGCCGACAAGGTACAACCCGAGCCGCTGGCTGAAGGTGTTCTTGTCCACCGCCTCCTGCATGGTCTGAAACTGGTCCAGAGCGAATCCCGGCGCGAGCTGGTGAAATACCGACCGCATTTCCAGTGCCACCGGGATATCCCCGTGCGTCTTCACCACAAACGTCACGATCGTCTTCAGGAGCGCCTGATAGAACAGTGATGTCGTCGGAATCTGCTGCTGGGGCAGCAGAACCAACGGCTGAACTTCACCGCCAACGCTCGAGTCCACCTGGTTCGCCAGCACGCCGACGATCGTGTAGGGCTTGATCATCCCCGTGTCCTTGCCGCCCAGGTTAATCTGCTTGCCCAGCGGATCCTTGCCGGCAAAATACTTCTTTACCAGCGTCTCGTTGACGACTGCCACAAACGGTGCCGTCAGCGCATCTCCATCCCCAATCATCCTTCCGCTCACGACCGGTGTACCCAGCACGCGCGCATAGTCGCCGCTTACAGCCGTAACCCGCGCCTCCGGCCTATTCTTTGGATCTTTGGCCTGCCCGAGAATCTCGAAGCTCGAGTGCAGGTCCATCCCCGACAACGGCGGTGCCGTGGCAAGCGCCACGCTCTCCACACCCGGCACCCGCCTGATCCGCTCCAGCACCGGCTCATAGGTTGTCATCGCCACCGATGTCGGCGCGTTCTTCGTGTCCGTGGACACGGCCATTCCCGAAAACCCGGCCGCATCTGCGGGCATTGCAGAAAAAGTGGTGACGTGCGCCGTCTCAAATCCCAGCCGCGACTGCTCCAGGTTCCACAGCGTCCGGAACAACAACCCGGTCCCCACCAGCAGCAGCGTCGAGAGCGCCACCTCACCGGCGACCAGCCATCCGGCAAGCTTGCCGCCCACCGACTTTGATCCGACTCCCCGCGAAGCCGCCTGCAGTGCGCTCTGCGGATTCGCCCGCGCCACCAACAACGCCGGCAGCAGCGACGAAAGCACCGTCGTCAGTGCGGCAATCCCCGCCAGCACCAGTAGCACCGTCCAGTGGATCGCGATTGAATCGGCCCTCGGGATCGTTCCATCCGGCAGTTTGCGAATTCCTACCATCGCCAGCTCCGCCAGCACCACACCTACGCCACATCCCAGCAGGCTGAGCAATAGCCCTTCCGAAAGCATCTGCACGATCAGCCGCATCGTGTTGGCGCCAAGCGCCGCGCGTACCGCAAACTCCTGCTGCCGCCCCAGTGCGCGCGCAATCAATAGATTCGAAACATTCGCGCACGCAATCAGCAGCACCAGCCCCAGCGCTCCCAATAGCGCATACAGCACCGGCTTCACCGGTCCCGTAAGCACCTGCTGGTAGGGATCCACGCGAAACGTGATCGGGGTGTCGTTGTGCTCGTGCGGAATCCGGGCTGCGATCGCATTAACTTCCTGCTGCAGCTGCGTCACTGTCAGCCCCGGCCGCATCACTCCGGCCATGTTGAAGAAGTGATAGCCCCGTTCCGTCAGCATCTCATGCGTCGGCTGAATCGGCAGCCAAACGCCCTTTCCGAGGTCCGGCCCCATACTGTCGGGAAAACTGAAACTCGCCGGCATCACGCCTACCACTGTCGTTGGCTTTCCACCCACTTTCACGACCTGCCCAATGACATTTCGATCGGAATGAAACGTACTCCGCCAAAGTCCTTCCGACAGCAGCACGGCCGCGGGCCCGTCCGTTTGTCCCTCGGCAGCGTTGAACGTTCTCCCCAGAAGCGGATGCTCGCCCAGCATCGCGAACAAATTCGGTGTCACCCGCGGCGCAACCACGCTAACCGAAGTATCCTGCGTCTGCAGCACGCTGACATCCTCGGCATAGCCCGCCGAATCTTCAAGAAGCTTCGACTGGTCGTGCATGTCCTTGTAATTCAGCCAGGATGTGGAACCAAAACTCGGCTTGTCGCCTCCAGGCCCGATAAACACGAGGCGGTCAGAGTGCGTATACGGCAACGGCCGCAGCAGAACGCTGTCAATGACGGTGAAAACTGCCGTGTTCGCGCCCACCCCAAGAGCCAGGGTCAGAATTGCCAGCAGCGCCATTCCAGGCGTGTTGCGTAGCTGACGCATGGCATACCGCAAGTCGTATATGAAGTTCTGCATCTTGAATACCTCCGGGAAGAGAGACAAGAAGTATGACGAGATTCCTTGAGTCGCGGTTCCAGTTCCGACACACAAAGACGCAAAGGAATGGCGCGGACCGCTTGTAATGGTGGGATTCACCGATCGAACGAGCAAACTGGAGAATTTCCGGTCGACCTGCTACTTGTTGTACTTTGCCAGCCAGTCCGCCAGTTCGTGCATGACGTCCAGCCGCTGTTCCCAAACGACGGGGAAATGCGGCGAGCCCGGATATGTAACCATCCGCACCGTCTTGCCCCGCGCCGCCAGTATCTGGAAATCCTCTATCCCTTGAAACGTCGGCACGCGCTGGTCCGCCTCACCATGCAAAATCAGCAGCGGAGTCGTCACGTTCTTCGCAAAATACACCGCCGAAAACTTGCTGAACGCCTCCGGATCCTCATCCGTCCATCGCGCATCGTAATCGACCTGGGCAATGTCGCTGGTCCAGATAAATGGACCCCAATCCGTAATCCCCGCGCCTTCGATCGCTGCCTTGTAGCGATGCGTCTGGGTCACCGTCCACGAAGTCATGAATCCGCCTGCGCTCCAACCAAAGATCGCTAGCCGGTTGGGATCGGCCCAACCTTGTGCGATTGCATAATCCGTCGCGCTGTCAACGTCTTCATATGCTCGATCGCCAAAATGCTGGTAAATCGCCGCAAGAAAATCCGCGCCATATCCCGTCGAGCCACGATATTCCGGCTGAAGCACCACGTAGCCCAAGCCCGCGACCGTCCGGGAAAACGGATCAAAGTCTAATTCGTCATTCGCCTCGGGGCCGCCATGCGGCAACACCAGGAACGGATACTTCTTCCCCTTTTCATACCCAGCCGGAAACGTCGCGATTCCTTCGAGCGCGATGGCTTCCTTGCTCTTCCAATGCACGACCTCGACCGGCCCCAATTCAATTGAGGCAACCTGTTCATCGCCTTCATGCGTGATCTTGCGCAGATGATCGCCATCCGGCACGGCCACATTGGTCATGTGCGCCGGGTCTCCCACTGTGAAAGCCAACTGCTCGCCCGCGCTCGCATACTCGCTCTCCACCGGAGTGCCGCGCACCACCCCATCCGGCCAGCGATACACCGTCTTCAATGCGCCATCGCGAAATTCATCGACCTCGCTATGCACGCCGCGATTCACGCCGACCCAAATGCGTCCTTCCGGATCGCCCGCAATCTGCACCGCTGTCGCATCGAGATTCGGCGTCCGATCCTCAGCCGTTCCACCCGCCGCCGGCACTGTCCACACATGCTCCGGAGTCAGCACCATGGATTTCGTCGACAGGAACGCTAGATCCTTGCCTCCATTCGCCCACGCAATCCCATTCACTGAATTGGCAATATCTGCCACATGCTGCGTCCCCGATGCGTTGCAGACATCAATCATCGAACCCACTTCGTGATGCCCGATGCGCGGCACCTGCGACAAGACCGCCAGCGAATTCGAATCCGAGCTCCACGCTGCCGCGCTCGCGCCACCGCCCACCGTGATCGCTCCAGAGATGAACTTCAGGTCCTTGCACCACCATGCGCCGCCGGTTCCATCCGCATTTACGACATACAGACTCGTTTTCTCAGGTTCCTGCACATGCCGGACTGCATCCTTCGGGTCCGGTTCGCGCGGATCGGCCGTCATCGCAAAGCGTTTCCCATCCGGCGATGGACTCGCCGACCCGACTCCGCGGGGCAACACCACAACAGTCGTCGGCGCGGAGGCAAGCTTGCCGTCCTTCACCGCAAAGATGGCGAACTGCTGATGGTCATTCACCTTCCATCCGCCATACAGGCTCGCCCCATCGCGCGTAAATCCCATCGGATGAAACCCGTCCGGCACTTCAAGCTTCTGCGCGTTGCTTCCATCGGCACCAATCGTCCGCCACTCGGTATGCGTCGGCCCCTTCTCTGCGCCGTGCGACACGCTGTACAGAATCGTGCCATTCCCGCTCACCGCCGCTGCATGCGCGCTTCGCAGTTCAGACCAATCCTTCGCTGTAAAGGGACCATGCTGCGGTTTCGCCTGCCCCATTGCGGCCAACGCGCCAAACGCAACTCCAAGTAAGCCGAGAACAAATCTCTCCACGCGCATCACCGACCCCCTGACCCATTCAAACATTTAACCCCTGCAGCAGTTCAACCAAATTGTAGTGGGCCCTGTCTTGCGCCGAAGGTGTCGCGTTTGTCCCCGGAGCCTTCGCCGCTTACTATGGCTCTGCGGAGAATCACTCACATGCGTGCGCATCCAGCCATTCTCGCCTTGGCCCTGGTTATTCCTCTCACCGCAACAGCTCAAGTTCCAACACCAGCACCCGCGCCTACGGCCGAGCAAGTCAAAGCGGCTGCCGCCCTGCCCTTTCGCGATCCATCGCTCCCCATCGAAAGGCGCGTCGACGATCTCGTCTCGCGATTGACCCTCGAAGAGGAAGTCTCCCAACTCATCGATCGCGCCGCGCCCATCCCGCGCCTCGATATTCCCGCTTACAACTGGTGGAACGAAGGCCTCCACGGCATCGCGCGCTCCGGCTACGCCACCATGTTTCCGCAGGCCATCGGCAACGCCGCCACCTGGGACGCGCCCCTCGTCCACTCCATCGGCGAGGTCGTCTCCACTGAAGCCCGCGCCAAATACAACGACGCCATCGCCCACAACAATCACGATCGCTACTACGGCCTCACCATCTGGTCGCCCAACATCAACATCTTTCGCGATCCACGCTGGGGCCGCGGCCAGGAGACCTACGGCGAAGATCCCTTCCTGACCGCCCGCCTCGGCACCGCCTTCGTTGAAGGCATTCAGGGCGACGATCCGAAATACTTCCGCGCCATCGCCACGCCCAAGCACTACGCCGTGCACAGCGGCCCCGAATCCACGCGCCACAAAGCCAACATCGATCCCACCCCGCACGATCTCTGGGATACCTACCTGCCCGCCTTCCGCGCCGCCATCATCGATGGCCACGCCGACTCCATCATGTGCTCCTACAACGCCGTCGATAGTGTTCCCGCCTGCGCCAGCAAGATGCTCCTCGGCGACATCCTCCGCGGCGACTGGCGCTTCCAGGGCTTCGTCACCTCCGACTGCGGCGCCATCGGCGACTTCTCCGAGTCCTACGGCCATCACTACTCGGCCGACTTCGCCGCTGGCTCCGCCGCCGGCATCCTCGCCGGAACCGACACTGACTGCGGAACAGAGTATTTGAAGCTCGCCGACGCGGTCCATAAGGGCCTCATCACCAAGGCCCAGCTCGACGTTTCCGCAAGGCGCCTCTTCACCGCGCGCATGAAGCTCGGCATGTTCGATCCGCCGCAGCAGGTCCCGTTCTCCACCATCCCCTACTCTGTCGTCGACTCGTCGGAACACGCTGCCCTCGCTCTGCGCGCTGCGCGCGAATCCATGGTTCTGCTCAAAAACGAAAACCAGTTCCTCCCGCTCGATCCCGCCAGGCACCAGACCATCGCCATCATCGGCCCGCTCGCCGGCTCACGCATCGCCCTCGAAGGCAACTACAACGCCATCCCGCTCCATCCCATCCTCCCCATCGATGGCATGCAGTCCGAATTCGGCTACGACCACGTCGTGTACGCCGAAGGATCGCCCTACATCCCTGGCGGCGAACTCCCCGTTCCGCGCACCATGCTTCGCGCCGCCGGCGACTCGACCGTGGAAGGCCTTGAGGGCCAGTACTTCGCCCACCCCGGCTTCGATGGCGCTCCGGCGATGGTCCGCATCGACAATGAAATCGACTTCGACTGGGCCTTCGCCAACCCCGTCGAGCCTCGTGACACAACTAACCAGGCCTTCGCGGTTCGCTGGGTCGGCGCCATCCGCGCTCCCGTGGCCGGAACCCTGAACTTCCAATTCCGCCTCCCGATCTGCTATCCGTGCCAAGACAAACTCAAGTTCGCTGTCTACCTCGACGGCAAGCAACTTGAGCCAGCAGCGCCTCCTGCTCCGACAACCAACAAGCTGCCGCCCTCCGGCCGCAACTACGGAGCGATCCAGCACTTCACGGTCTCCTTCGCCGATACGCGTCCGCACGATCTCCGCATTGAATATGTGCAATCCGGCCGCATCTCCGGGGCCGGCCTCGCCTTCGAGTGGACGGCGCCCGAAAAGATCCTTCAAGACCAGGCCATCGAAGCCGCAAACAAGGCCGACGTTGTCGTCGCCTTCGTCGGACTCACCGCGCGCCTTGAAGGCGAAGAAATGAAAGTGAACGCGAAGGGCTTCTCCGGCGGCGACCGCACCGATCTCGAGTTGCCCGAACTCCAGCAGCAGATGCTCGAGGCAGTGGCCAAAACCGGCAAGCCCATGGTTGTCGTCCTGCTCAACGGCAGCGCCCTCGCCGTCAACTGGGCTAAAGACAACGCCCGCGCTCTCCTTGAAGCCTGGTATCCCGGTCAATCCGGAGGACAGGCTATCGCCGAAACCCTCAGCGGGAGAAACAATCCCGCTGGCCGCCTTCCCGTCACTTTTTACACCGGCGTCGATCAGCTCCCGGCCTTCGACGATTACTCCATGGCGAACCGCACCTACCGCTACTTCAAAGGCAAGCCGCTCTTCAATTTCGGAGACGGCCTGAGCTATACCACCTTCGCCTACTCCGGCCTCAGGGTCTCGCCGCACCCGCTGAAAGCGGGGGATGCTCTCACCGTTGAAGCCGACGTCCGCAACACTGGCACGGTCCCCGGCGACGAAGTCGCGGAACTCTACCTCACGCCACCACAATCCGGCCTCACACCCAAACTGGCCCTCGCAGGCTTCCAGCGTCTCCACCTTCAACCGCTCGAACAGAAACACATCATCTTCCGCCTCGACCCTCGTACCCTCTCGCAAGTCGATGAAAAAGGAACTCGCGCCGTAACCTCCGGCAACTACACGATCTCCATTGGCAGCTCTCAACCCGACGGCGATCAAGGCGCCGTTATCGCCACCACTCTCTTTACCATCTCCGGTAGCAAGGAACTGCCTCGGTAGGCGCCAGGTTGCCCTGACAACTGAAGACCGATGACTGAAAACTCAGAACTACGAACTCACAACTCCGAACTTCAGGAATATTTGTTGCAACAACTATCTTCCCCGTGCATCCAAGACTTCTGAAAGGAGCCACCCCATGGCCACTAGTACCCAAACCCCCTCCACCGTTACCGCCTGGAACATCGACCCAGCTCACTCCTCTGCCGAGTTCAAGGTCAAGCACATGATGATCTCCAACGTGAAAGGCAAGTTTGCCGGAATCAGCGGGCAGCTTGTCCTCGACGAATCCGACTCCACCCGCTCCACGATTGAAGCCGAGATTCCCGTAGCGACCGTCAACACCCAGGACGACCAGCGGGACGCGCATCTGAAAAGTGCCGACTTCTTTGACGCAGAAAAATTCCCCACGTTCAAATTCAAGTCGCTCTCGGTCCGGATCACCGGTCCCGGCGAGCATGAGGTTGTTGGAGAACTCACGATCCATGGCGTCACCAAAGTCGTCACGTTTGCCGTCGAAGGTCCTTCTTTACCTGGAAAGGATCCCTGGGGAAACACGCGCATCGGCCTCTCCGCGACCACCAAAATCAACCGCAAGGAATTCGGTCTCGGCTGGAATGCGGCCCTCGAAACCGGCGGCGTCCTGGTCGGCGAAGACATCGCTATCACTCTCGACATCCAGTTCATCAAGGCGTAACAGCAGTGAACAGTGGTCAGTGGTCAGTGTTGATTGGACAGTGAAGATGAGCGGCCTGCTTCCACGTGCCGCGCTCCGCTACTGTCCCGCCGACTGACCACAGTTCACTGTCCACTGAAATAGTTGTTGCAACGAATATCTCCGCCGCGCATCTATTATCTGTAAGCATCAGCAGCAACGGGAGGTCTACCATGTCACTTCGTGCGGTCAAACAGATTCTTGAAACCAAGCCCACCATTGAGGGTGCGGGCGTAAAGCTCCAGCGCGCCTTCGGCTTTGGCAAAACAAAGGAGTTCGATCCGTTCCTCTTGCTCGATGATTTCCGCAACGAGAACCCTTCGGACTATCTCGCCGGCTTCCCCTGGCACCCGCATCGCGGCATTGAGACCATCACCTACGTCCTTGCCGGCGAAGTGGCCCACGGCGATTCCCTCGGCAACAAGGGCCGAATGACCGCCGGAGACGTGCAGTGGATGACTGCCGGCAGCGGCATCCTCCACCAGGAAATGCCCAAAGGCGATGAGCGCGGACGCATGCACGGCTTCCAGTTGTGGGCCAATCTGCCCTCGCACCTCAAGATGACCGATCCGCGCTACCAAGACATCCCGGCAGCGCAGATTCCCGAGGTGACCGAGGATGACGGAACCAAGGCTCGCATCATCGTTGGCGAGTTCTGGGGCAAGCGCGGTCCGGTCGAGGGAGTTGCAGCTGATCCGAATTACGTCGACATCTCGGTGCCGCCGAATAAGCTGCGCCGTATCAAGGTCGACGTCACGCGCAACGCCTTCGCCTATGTCTTCGCCGGCGCCGGCACCTTTCGCGACGCGTCCGACCCGAAACCCGTGCTGACCGAGTCCGCAGTCGACCCCAACGCGCCCGCGAAGTACGACGCAAAAAACCATTCGCTTGTCCTTTTCGAGCGCGGCGACGAGATTGTCGTCCAGGCTGGTCCCGAGGGCATCCGTTTCCTGCTTGTTTCAGGTAAGCCGCTCGAGGAACCGGTAGCGTGGTACGGCCCGATCGTGATGAACACCCAGGCCGAGTTGAATCAGGCCATGCACGACCTGCAAACCGGCAAGTTCATCAAGCATCAATAAGGGCTAATTCTTACGCAGCCTCAAAATGCCTCGGTTCTCAGTCCGGGGCATTTTCCTTTCCGGTACAGGACATAGAACGATTTGGCATCAATATGCTAGTCTCTCCGACGATCTCGGAAAGGCAATTTGAATCATGCCGAAACGCTTTTTTTCTGTCCTTGCATTTGTCGCCTCGCTCATCTCTGGCAATGGCGCCGTAGCCCAATTTCCGGGGATGGCTGCTTCGAAGCACTTCCCCTGGTCCGACAAGAGTCTCTCTCCCGATGCGCGCGCCGATATGGTCATCAAGGAGATGACTTTGGACGAGAAGATCCAACTCCTGCACGGTCCCGGATGGCAGGCGCTCTTCACTCCGCAGGAGTCCGGACCACTCACCCGCGCCATCGCGATCCTCGGTTTCATCCCCGGCATCCCTCGCCTTGGAATCCCGGATCTTCAAATGACCGATTCAAATCAGGGGATTTCGATGGCCGGCGCCAAAGGCCGGTATGCCACCGCTCTGCCTTCGGGAGAAGCGATGGCCTCTGCGTGGGATCCTTCGCTTTCCTACGAGATCGGCACCATGCTCGGGCACGAGATGCGGGCCATAGGATTCAACATGTCCCTGGGTTCCGGCGTCAATCTCATCCGCGAGCCCCGTGACGGCCGCACCTTCGAGTACAAAGGCGAAGATCCCGTTCTTGCGGGCACATTAGCAGGCCAGGAACTCAAAGCCGAAAAAGCGCTCCACCTCATCACCGATCTGAAGCATTACGCCGTGAACGATCAGGACGCGGGTCGCATTGTCGCCAACTCCATTATCAGCAAGCGTGCCATGCGCGAAAGCGACCTACTGGCTTTCCAGATCGCGCTCAAAGACTCTGGAGCCGGCGCCATCATGTGCTCTTATAACCGCATCAACGGAACCTATGCCTGCGAGAACTCCTACATTCTCACGGATGTCTTGAAGAAGGATTTCGGCTTCAAGGGATTTGTGGTCTCTGATTGGGGTGCAACGCAGAGCACCGTGAAGGCCGCCATGGCGGGTCTCGACGTCGAGATGCCGGGAAACGAGTCCTTTGGGGAACCGCTTAAAAAGGCCGTGGAAAGCGGCGAAGTCCCCATGGATCGGCTCAACGACATGGTCCACCGCGTTCTCCGCACGGAGTTCGATTCAGGCATCGTCGACGATCCACCCCAGCCCGAATCTCCCGACGTCATGCGCGGATTCGAGGTCGCGCAAAAAACCGAGGAACGCGGCGCCGTACTGCTGAAGAATGCCGCCAATCTGCTGCCATTGAATGCTGCGGCCATCAAGTCCATCGCGGTCATTGGCGGACACGCCGACGCGGGTGTGCTCTCCGGTGGTGGCTCCTCGCAGGTCTCGCCCGCGGGCGGCAATGCGGTTCCGCCTCCACCAGAGCTGGCGAAGAAGCCGCTCACGGCATTCATGTTGCTCGAGGTCTATCACCGCTCCCCTCCTCTGAAGGGAATCCAACAGAAGGCGCCCCATGCAATCGTCAAGTTCGATCCAGGTACCGATCCCGCCTCGGCTGCTGCCCTTGCCAAATCTTCCCAGGTAGCCATCGTTTTTGCCGTTCAACACGAGTCCGAAGGCTTGGACCTCAAGAATCTCTCCCTGCCCGACAAGCAGGATGCATTGATTGAAGCTGTCGCCGCAGCAAATCCCCACACCATCGTCGTCCTCGAAACCGGCGGCGCCGTGCTCATGCCATGGATAGACAAGGTCGATGGCGTCGTCGAAGCCTGGTATCCCGGCATTCGCGGCTCAGAGGCTATTGCCAATGTCCTCTTCGGAGACATAAACCCCTCGGGCAAACTTCCCATCACCTTCCCCGTGAGCGAGTCTGACCTACCCCACCCGGTTCATGTCGATCCGCCGAAGGCCGACGCCAACCATCCCGTTCCCAAGCTTGCGGGCGCTCCGGGGTTGATCGGAATGGCGATGGGTATCGCTCCGTCCTTCGATGTGCCTTATGACGAAGGCCTCAAGGTGGGATACAAGTGGTATGACGCGGAGAAGAAGCCCGTCCTTTTCCCGTTCGGCTTCGGCCTGTCGTACACTACGTTCGCCTACTCGGGACTCAAAATCACACCCGGCGATGCCACCACTGTCTCCTTTACTGTGAAAAACACCGGCAAGCGCGCGGGAAGTGAGATTGCTCAGGTCTATGCATCGTTGCCGGAGTCGGCGGGAGAGCCGCCAAACCGCCTGGTCGGTTGGGTCAGGATTGATCTCGCACCCGGCGAGTCAAAGCCGGCCACCATAACCGTCGACCGCGATCGCTTGATGATCTTTGATGAAGAGTCGGATTCCTGGAAGCTGCCTGCCGGCCAATACACCTTCCGAGCCGGGTCATCGTCCCGGAATCTCCCCTTGGAACGGGCAATCTCATTCGTTAAATGAGTCTTTGATCGGCATCTGAGGGCCCCAAAATGCGAAGGAGGCCTGAAACCAGGCCTCCTTCTTTGCTTGACGTCGCCCGTAATGCGCGGGGGGCTTACCGATCGTTGGCCGCGTAAGACCGCGGAGCCTCAAAGGCTGCAAGCACAAAGGCACTCTGAGCAGAGGCTTTGCGGATGGGGACCACGCTCGCGGAGATCGGCAAAAGCTCCACTTCTATTTCAGCTTCGACTTCCTGGGTCATCGCGTCAGCGCGATTCTCCTCCGCCCTAAGGAGTGCAGGGACCACAGCCCTCTCTGCAAGCGCTTGCTGAATTCGCTCTTCCAATCTTTGTTTGGATTCCTGCTCAGCTATTTCTTCTTCTTCTGTGAGCTTTCTTTTCCCGAATAGTGTAGAAAAAAATCCTTGCCTTCTATCGTTTGCCATCGCCTGCGGACTCCTGGGGGAACTGGTCGGTGTTGATGCGCTAACCCGCGCCGGGTAGATCCTGGACCAAATGCTGGTGCCTCGACTTCACTGTAGATCAAGAGTTTGACACCGACAACACTTTCAAACTATCCCCGGATGGTCACCGCCAGTAACCCAAATAGTCATCGTCATTCAGGTACCCCCGACGAGCCCTGGGCAGAAGCTGACTATCCTGCCGCGAGAATTTCGTTTGGCGACATCCCTCTCTGCCGTAATTCTCGAATACTCAGCGCATCATGTCGTTTCGCCAGCCGCCGGCCTTGCTCATCCACGCTCAATTCGCAGTGAAACCATCTCGGATCCGCGAAACCCAGCGCTCTATTCAGCAAGATCTGCCGCGCCGTCGACTTCAGCAAATCCGCCCCGCGCACCACTTCCGTGATTCGCATTGCCGCATCGTCGGCCACGCACGCACAGTTGGTAGCTCGGCACCCCACCACCCCACGGACGAGGACCTGTCCGCGGGTGCCCCGGGTTCCCATCGCGCCTCCAAACCAAAAAATCCCCGAAATCCACTCCAGCCAGATACCGCTGTGGTCCCAGATTCAAATCCTCGAACCCAATGACCTCCCCCTCCGGCACGCGAAACCGCCAATTCATCCCGCTCGGTCCATCAGCCGTTGCGCTTGAAACCTCAAAGACACCGGGGTCGTTACCCGACGGTCTGCAAGTCCCCGGATACAGAGGCTCATCATCAAGATCCTGCCCACGATTTGATCCCGAATCCGGCCCCTCATGCGGCGCACTCAACGCCGCCGCAAGATCCTTTCGCGAACACCGGCAGGGATAAATGAATCCACCCTCGTACAAGCGCCTCCACGCCGCGCCATACACATCGCCCCGCTCGCTTTGCGCATAAGGGCCGAACGCCCCTCCCACATCCGGCCCCTCATCCCACTCCATCCCCAGCCAGCGCAGATCCTCAAGCGCCGCCGCCGCATATTCCGCCCGGCTGCGCTCCCGGTCCAGGTCCTCCATACGCATCACCAGTGCTCCGCCTGCCGCGCGAGCGCGCCGCCATGCCGTCGCAAACGTCCGTGCGTGTCCGATGTGCAGATACCCCGTAGGCGAAGGCGCCAGCCTGCCACGATAACCGGATCCGGTTGAACCAACAGCGTCGTTCACATTTTGTCCTGAACCATTGCGCTATTCCACGCGCCCCAGGTAGCGATCAAGCCAGGCGAGCACGGTTTTCACCAGTTGCGGACGCTGCTCAGTCACATCGTGCGGGGTGTCGAGCACTACGTGGCTTTTCTGATCGGGCGGCGTTCCAAGCATTTCAAAGAGCGGATCCTGGGCCTTGTCCAGGGGGAACGTGTAATCGTAGCGCCCGTTCACCATAAGCACCGGAATCTTTATGCGAGGTGCAAAATCCGCCTGGTCGCCGCCCGGCGGAGGCGCATCCAGAAAGTAACCTCCGTCCAGAAAGATCGCCGTCTTCAACCGATCCTGCAGCAAGGGAACGATGATGACGCCGGCGGCCGACCCCATGCTCACGCCAAGATACGCCATCGCCTTATGATCGATATCCGACCGCGTATCGAGATAATCGAGCGATCGTGACACATCCTTGTACCAATCCGTCGTCATCGTGATGTTCTGCGAACCGCCGGGAAGGCTATATTTCAGTCTTCTCTCATAGGTGTCTTCGTACACCGGGTAGATGACCGCTCGCCCACTCTGCAGAATGTAATCGAAAAACTTCACGTCTCCTAGTTCATTGCTATTCGGCGGCAAAAACATTACCCGTGCGCTGGGAAAAAACACAACTGTCTGGTACGGAGCCTTGGCTCTTTTCGGCAGAAACAAATATGCCGACATCCGCTCGCCGTTGTATGCTGCATCGAACGACACTTTTTCCTCGCGCCAATCCGCAGTTTCGTGAACAACTCCTTCCTCTTTTACATTGAGCGGGGATTTCGCATATGCGTAGAGCAGTCCGTAGGCTTTGAATACCTCGTCACTCACCGGTTTCACTTTGCTGAAGTCGCGCGAAACCCGGCTGATTGGCCCCGTAACTGCCGGGGGAAGCGGTGCCGTGTTCATGACGCAGCGGAATCCATTTCCCGTCGCACGATCGTACGGAGAAAGTGCCTCCGGGCTCATGGATAGATAGTTTGGCGACATCCACGACCCGCCCAGAATGAGTCGATCGTCCCCGTCGACCAGGTTCGCTACCCATTCGCGGGCATTGCCCACCATGTCATAGGTTCCGAAAGGTCCCACACCCGGGTAAGTTCCAACCGCCGCCGCGGAATTGCTGCTGATATTGCTCTCCGGCACTGTGTAGTCCGCGTCGTCCGGGGGAGCCGCTTCATACCACTGCGCCATCGTCGGCAGGCTCTTCCCGGCAAACTTCGCATAGGCCGAGGCTTCGTACCAGCTCACCCCCGTTACGGGATAATCGCCCTGTCCTTCTGGAAAGTGCCCGGCCGTCCAAGTCGACGGCCCAGAGCGATCGGTGGCATCACGAAACATCGCCATTGCCTCGTCGCGCGAAAGTTTGCGGCCATCTTTTTCAAACTCCGCCGGCCAGTATTCCGGCTTTTGATAGCCTCCGCTGTCGACAAATTTTTGATATTCGCGGTTCGTCACTTCAAATCGATCGACGAAGTGCGAGGGCAACTTGTAGGGTCCAACCCACCCGATAAATGCGATATAGTTGCCCCACGACGCTGCGGGAACATACACCATCCCTGCCGGAGATTTTTGCTGTGCGCCGAGCGCAAAGCTCATGGTGGCGTCCGTCTGCGATGCGACGATCATCGTCCCAATTCCGTCCTTCGACACCTTCCACCGAAAATATCCATTGGGTATGCGGATGTTCCTGACGGGCGTCGTTCCCACATCAACCCATTTTCCATCCGGCGTCAGATAGTCCTGCATCGCAATGCGCGCACCCGGCACGTCTGCGTCGATTGCCACATTGCGCGTGTTTTCGGCTCCGAACTGCTTGAGCGGCGTCGATGTTGGCAAAATCCTTTCCGCGCTTTGCAGAATTAGGAAAGCCGCCAGCGGCTTCCGTTCCTCCTCGAGCTTCTGCATCTCCGGAAGCGCTTCCTCGCGTGCCCACCGCCGCTCCCCCGTCTTGCGATAAAGCCAGTATCCCCCCGCAGCGATCGCGCCGATCAGCACTATCGCCACCGCCAGGTCCCGGAGCCTGTGAGAAGACCTTTCTTGTGTCACCGGTACGGGGCCGCTAATCCGATTCAGTAAACTCTGTGCGTCCTTACCGAACTCAGCAGCCGTTTGATACCGCTGCGCCGGATCCTTCTCCAGCGCACGCGCCACCAGATGCTCTGCCTCCGCCGGCGCATCCGGTCGCGCATCGCGAAGACGTGAAGGCGGCGCATCGACAATTGCGCGAAGAGTCGCCAGATTGGTGTCTGCCTTGAACGGCGGACGCCCGGCAAGTGATTCGTAATACACCACGCCCAGGCTCCACAGGTCCGTGCGCGCATCTACGGCCTTGCCAAGCGCCTGTTCCGGCGACATATAAACTGGCGTGCCCAACACTCCCCGCGTCTCCATGAGCGTTGCTGCCGAGTCCTGGCCCGGAACGGCCAGCAGCTTAGCCAATCCAAAATCCAGCACCTTCGCTTGGCCTCGCGGCGTGATCATGATGTTCGCGGGTTTCAGATCGCGATGAACCACACCACGCTCGTGCGCCTCTTCAAGTGCCTGGGTAACTTGCAGTGCAATCGATGTCGCCTCCTGCACTGCAAGAGCACCAGCGTGCAGCTTGGTCGCGAGCGACTCTCCCGCCACCAGTTCCATCACGATGTAGTCGACCCCATCCTGCTCACCGGCGTCATAGACCGCGGCGATATTGGGATGGTTCAGTTTGGCCAGCGCCAGGGCTTCGCGACGGAAATGCTTGCGCCCTTCCTCGCTGATCAACAGGCCCGGGCTCAGAATCTTTATCGCAACGTCGCGCTCCAGCTTTTCATCGCGAGCGCGATACACGATCCCCATCCCGCCCGCTCCCAACGATGATACAAGCGAGTAACGGCCGAGCTTCGACCCTGGCGAAAGCATGCCTTGCAGCGCTGGCACCTCAATTGTCGGCGGGTCCCCGGCAGGATATGCGGGCTCCGATAGAAATCCACGCATCCGATCGTTTTCTTCGAGAAGGGATTCTACCTTGCGCCGAAGCTCCGGCGCACCTCGGCACGCGCCTTCCAGGAACGCAGACCGTTGCTCTCTCGGCAGCGCGAAAGTTTTTCTGCATAGCTCCTCGGCGGCAGACTCCGGATTCTCCATCATGTGTCCCAGTACTGTCTTCGAACCAGACGAGTTCCGGCGTTTTCCGTACCAGGCAGTCGACTGGAGGGCTGTCTATTCGATTGCTGCCTGCCGGGGAAGGCCCAACCACTCGACTACGGGCACACAGGCAAACGCCGTAGTTCCCGGTAGACTTCTGCCGCCAGTCTACTGGGAACTACGGCGCGATGAACAGTATTTAGTTCGAATCTCCGTCTTCGGGGTCTGACCGATCAGCACCACTACCATTTCCATGATGGTGTTCGTATTTCCCGATGCTCTCATTCAAATGGTTCGGATCCACTGAAACCTGCACCACGTCCATTTCGTGCCCATCGAGGTCAAGCACAAACAAGCCCATCCGCGGCCCCTCAGGGTGCATGTAGATCAGCGTCTGGCTGTTGTCCTTGCGGCTGGTTTCGCGAATCACGCGCTCCCACTCGGAGCCGAGCTTCTGCTCCACCATCCTGTTGAGTTCTTCACCGTCCACGTCTGAGTGGAAGTCATCGATCTCGGCGACATGCATCCCGTTCACGCCGCCGTTCGTCGCCTTGTGCGAGATCAAGCTGATCAGGCCGATAAAAGGAATGCGCTCCGCGTGTACGTGGTAGCGAGACTCGATTGCGCTTACCACCCCGTCAAACCCGCCCTGCGCGCCGTTCGCCAGCACCACCACCGGAACGGCCAATGCCAGAAATCCTAGGGGAACAAGAATGAATCGCTTCATTGGTCACCGTCCTTCTTGGTCTTGTCCTTTTCGAACTTGTCCTTGTCTTTCCCGTGCGCTTCCTTCTGGATGTCACCCAGCATGCCCAGTCCGCCGATGCCACCCAACTTGCTCAGGTCATCCATCTTCACTGGACCAAGGATCAGCACGATGCTCAACTCCTTTGGCTCAACATCCAGAATGAACATGCCGCGCGTCTCGCCGTTCACGATTTTCATCATCACATCAGTGCTTTCGCCGCTCTTCTTGTCGCGCTCGCGCACAATCGGCGACCACTCGCTCGTTTCAAAATTGGAACGCAGTCTCTGGATGTCCTCCATCGAGTACTGACCCTCTTTGTCGAACTCATAGTCGCGCACATAAATGCCGTCGAGGCCCTCAATGAGGTGCCGCGTCGCGGCGTTGTCCTTGTCTTTGCCGTCCATGAACTTCGCGGCAAATGCCAGCATGTTTTTGCCCAGCGTCACTTCGGTTACGTTCGACGCCTTCGCGGCCAGTTCCTTCTCCACTGGCGACGGCAACGGCAATTGCGAATTCTGCGCCACCGCAGGAATGACCAGCCCCACCACCACCAGAAATAAAGCTGCAACTCGATTCTTCATTCGATCTCTCCCTTACTGCTCGTCCGACCGGTTGCGTGATGCCAGCCGCCGGTTCATGTCGTTCAATGCATGATTGGTAATTCGCAACGCCGTCAATACCTGCTGTGCTGCTTCCTCACCCTTGCGCCGGTCTTCCACCTGCCGCCAGCCATAGCCACCGGCAATCACTCCAGCCAGCAACACCGAAGCCGCCAGACGCTGCCACCAGATGGTGTGGTTATGAACCCGCTGCGTCTGCCGCGCAGCGCGCTGTTGCAGAATCCTCCGCTTCAGGCTCGGGGGCGCCGGCCGGCGCTCCATGGCCTGTCGCAATTCCCTCTCAAACTCGTCGATTTGTTCTGGCTGATCAGGCCGCTCAAAGTCCACGAATGTACTCCTTTAACTGCGTTGTCGCTTTCGCTCGCAGCAGCTTCAATCCCCGCTGCAGGTTGCTCTTCACCGTCGCTACCGGTGCTTCCACAGTGGCCGCAATTTCTTCCGGCGTCAGATCTTCCTGGTACCGCAGCACCAGCGCAGCCCGCTGCGCTTCAGGTAATGTCGAAAGCAACTGCTCCAGCCGCGCACTCAGCGGAGATAACCGCTCCTCCGCCGGCGCCCCGTGGTTCTCTTCAATCTCCACCCACAGGTCCACTCCCCGCACCTTCCGTCGCCGCAACGCATCGGCCGAACGATTCACCGCCACCCGCCGCAACCAGAACATCGCGTGCTCGGGGCTCTCGATCCGGTTCAAATGCCTGTCCAACTCCAGAAAAACATCCTGCGCAACCTCTTCCGCCAGTCCGCGGTCGCCGGTCATGCGCCACGCCAGCGAAAACACCATGGACTGATGCTCGTCCACCAGTCGCTCGAAATCCGGGTGCCATTTCTCGGCCATGGGTTTCGCTTCTACTCTCTTATCCGCAGAGGAACGCAGTTCGGGATGCAAAAGGTACGAATCTGAGCAAAAAAAGTTCAGGAACATACAACGAACTCTTCGTCATACAAATGCCCCGATGCAAATCGGTCTGCGATACAACTACAAACTGGCAAAATGTCTCGAATGGTAAGTAGCGCCCGGAGAAGTGCGGGTCCGCCTCAAGGGGAAAACTCAAAATGAAACGCAGTCTGCAGTTCCTTGCTTGCCTGAGTGTTGCGCCGTGTGTCAACACCGTATTCGCGCAGGTCGTGGCGCACGTTTACGTTGCCAATAACCCTAAAAACAGTAGTACCAATGAAATCGCTGCTTACTCCGTGGCATCCGATGGCAAACTCACGCCGATCTTCGGATCTCCCTTCCGCGAAAACGTCACCGCTTTGGCTACGGATGGAAAGTATCTGCTTGCCGCCAACCGATCTGAGCCGCTGATTGATTCTTTCGCTGTCGAATCGGATGGCGCCCTGCGCTACGCGACCTCAACCAACTATGCCAAACACACCAGCAGGGATGAGTGCGCCGATGCCGGCCAGCTTTTCTTCGATCACACCGCGGCAACTCTCTACATTCAGGAGTACAACTTCGATTGCGCCAACACAGGCGTCACCTCGTTCACTCTTAACAAGAAAACCGGCGGCCTTTCTTATCTCGGCGTCGATAACATGGGTGCATTCCCGGGCATGTACAACGCAGCCTATTTCACCGGAAACAATGTCTTCGCGTACTCCGCTGCCAATTCTTCCTGCACGTATTACGAAATCTATGGATTCAAGCGCGATAGCAACGGGCTTCTCATCTCCGCGGGCGGAGTATCGAATTCGCCGGAGCCGCCTCCGGATGGTGCGGGAGGTTATGTTCCGGATCTGCTGGCCGCCGATCCCGCCAACCACGTTGCGGTTCTCGAGCAGCCTGCCAACCCGCCCGGCTGCGCCGCAGGATCTCTGCAGCTTGCCACATACACGGCAAACTCCAGCGGCGTGCTGAGTACCACCAGCACCCACGCGAACATGCCCTCAACCCTCATCGCGAACCCCTGGGACATGAAAATGTCGCCCTCGGGAAAGCTGGTGGCCGTCGCTGGGAAAGAGGGTCTGCAAGTCTTTCACTTCAATGGAGCCCATCCCATCACACACTTCACCGGCCTGCTGACCTCCACACCCATCAACCAGATGTTCTGGGATAACAGCAACCATCTGTTCGCGATCAGTCAGTCCGGGGGAAGGATTTACGTATTCACCATCACCCCTGACGGTGCTCACGAGGCTCCTGGATCTCCCTACTCCATCAACAGCCCCGAGTCCCTCGTCGTCCGGCCGCTCGTACCCTAGCAATCGGACTTGCAATCAAAAGGGCCGTCTCCGAGCGGCCCTTTTGATTTCCTGTGAGAAGGAGGACATTACCAAAAGCTGCGCGCACGTTGGAGATCAAAGAGCCTCAGCCTCACCACACGAATAAAATCAGCCCATCATTTCACGACATGCCGGGCCGTTGGTGAGGACAAGCGCTATGAGATGCAAGACTTCACGCAGCCTGATGTTCCTCGGATCGCTGTGTTTGGCAGGTTGCGGGAGCGTCACCACCAGCACCAAGACACCCCCTCCCCCCTCCCCCACGATCACATCGGTCACCGTCACCTGCGCTGCCGCCAGCCTCCAACCCTTGCAGACCAGCCAGTGCTCGGCGACGGTGATGGGAACCGGCAGCTACAGTTCCGGCGTGACCTGGTCCGCAGATTCGGGCACAGTTTCAAACGCTGGCCTCTACACCGCTCCCTCAACCGTGCCGGTGTCCAGTTCGGATAGCGTCAAGGCCACTTCAACTGAAGACTCTACGAAACTGGGAACCGCAAAGATCGCCATCTCCGCGCCCACACCGCCGACCATCACCGCAGTCTCTCTCGCCTGCAGCCCATCGTCCATCACTGACACTCAAATCGCGTCCTGCACTCCTACTGTCACTGGCACAGGAGCCTTCACCAATGGTGTGAATCTTTCCATCAGCCCCGCTGCCGCGGGAACCCTGAGCAATGCGACGAGTGTCGCTTCCGGCACGGCCGTCACCTTCGCTCCTGCCAACACCGGAGCAAATTCCGTCATCATCACGGCAACGTCTACGGCGGACGCCACAAAGTTTCAGTCCGCACCGATCACGGTCACCGCAGCGAGCGCCGGCCCAAGCTGCGCAGGCATGAGCCTCGGAGACAACGCCAGCCTCAACGGCTTCCTTCCGTTCACGCCCACCACGGCATGGAACACCGACATCTCCTCAGCTCCCCTCGATCCAAACAACACGGCCATCACCTCCGCCGCAGGTTTCGCGGGCCTGCACCTGCATCACGATTGGTCGTCCGTAGCCGGCGGCAATTACGGCATCCCCTATGTCGTCGTCGATTCCAGCACAACTCCGCTCATTCCAATCTCCGTCGTCGACTACGCCAGTGAAAGCGACGTCGCGGTCGCGCCTTACCCGGTCACCGCTCCCATCGAGGGTTCACCCGCCGATTGCGATGGATGGCCCGACACCTACATCGGCGACTCGCACGTGCTCGTTATCGATCGCCACGCCTGCATGCTCTATGAAACCTTCAACACCCATCGCTGCAACGGCGCCTGGAGCGCATCGTCTGAAACCATCTGGGACTTGAAGAACTACGATCGCCGCCCATGGGGCTGGACATCGGCAGACGCCGCCGGACTCCCAATCTTCCCCGGCCTCGTGCGCTACGACGAAGTCGCCTCCGGCGCCATCAACCACGCCATCCGATTCACGATGCAGCAAACCAAGAACGATGCCAACGGCGGATACTTCGTCGCGCCCGCCAGCCATGCCGCGGGAACCACGTACGGCGTCAGCAACATCATGGGTATGCGTATCCGCCTCAAGGCCAGTTTTGATATCTCCGGTTTTTCTGCCGCCAACCAGGTGATCCTCACCGCGATGAAGAAATACGGCATGATCCTCGCCGACAATGGCAGCTACTTCTACTTTCAGGGAGTGCCCGATCCACGCTGGAACGATGACGACCTGCACAACCTCGATGCCATCCAGTCTTCCAATTTCGAAGTGGTGCAGATGACGCCCGCGTTTCCCGGGTACGATGCCAACACCGCGCCCACTGGAGAACCGCCGACAATCAACAGCTTCACATCGTCCGCCTCATCCGTCGCAGCCGGAACTGCCGTCACGCTCACATGGAATACGAGCAATGACTCGTACGATTTCATCGACGTGCTCGGAGGAGTCAGCGGAGGAAGCGTAACCACCGCGCCGACTGCCACTACAACCTACACCCTGAACGCAACCAACCAGTACGGACGCTCTACCATGCAGGTCACCGTCACCGTTCACTAGAAATCGTGGCATCAAGTCGCTACCGTGAAGGGTGACGCCATTTGTTCTGGGACAAGTTTCCCTCGAACGTTGATCGAAGATAATCGGAATCCGGAGAGTTTGCGCTACGAAATCCACAGTGCACCGCTTGCTTGCATTTATCGTCCTTGCCAGCCTCGGGGCTGCGGCGTCCTCCGCAGACCACTTGGCACCGCGCAAGCCCCCTTCGCCACCGCACTCCGAGCTGGCGTCTGCTGCTAATACTGCGGTCCAGCGAGGTTTCCACGCCCAGCTGCCGCCGCATATTTCAACTCTCCTGGGCCTTACAAAAGAAGAGACATGCGCGGTGATGCAGGGGGTCTTGCGCTCCAGTGGGAAAACGCAGGGATTCGAGGTTACAGAGAAGAATCACGATGACATCGTAATCTTCATTGTGGACGAAACGACCAAGGACCAGATCTTCTACCTCACGTCCCCAAATGGCGCGCTGCGCAGGGTGGTTGCGGTAAAGCAGGGTGTTGGCAATGTGGTGAAGCCCATGACGGCCGACGTTGAAGCGTTCCAGAAAGAAAAGAAGATATGGGAAGAACGCTTGGCTGCGGAGACGCCGGCCAAGTGAGCCGCCTTAACGGCGTTCCCCCTCCACGGGTGATAGACACTGGCGAACCCGCCGCCACGCCGTCTCCTGTTCTGTCTGTGTGATCGCAATGGCCATTGTTCCCGCGCCCGCCCAATATTCCCTGTTTTAATAGCCCTCAAAACAAATCCGGAATGCTGTGAAACGCAATCCGCGTGGGCGCAGCCTTATATGCCGCTAACATCGTAGCCGGTGCCAGCGTACTCATTCCGTATTTCTGATTGAGCTGGTCCATCGCCTCCAGCAGCTTTGCGCGGCTCTTTGCGTTGTCGAGCGAATCAAACAGGTTCAGCGAGTGCAGCCGGTCCGGCACCAGCCCGTTCAGACTCACACCGATAAAGTACGGCTCGTCGTATCCCTGCCCCTTGGGCTTATCCGCCCACAACCGGCACAGCGCGCCAATTAACGTTTGATTATCCTGGCACTCGCTCAGCCGGATCTCGTGATGCCACCCGCGCGTCGGAACGCCGAACCTGCTGACGGGCGCATTCTGCCCCCGCGGCACGGAGAATCCCACCGCCAACCCGATCGAACTTGCCCACAGTTTATGTGTCCGCAGCCGCATCGCCGCCTTATGCAGCAACTTGTGCGCCACTGCCCACGCTTTCTCCGCCGTCCGCATCTCCGGAGCCAGCACGTGGGAGTGGCTGATCGACTTCAGATGCTCCGTCTCCGACATCTCGAAGTCCTCGCCCCGGAGCCAATGCCAGAGCCGCTCGCCCCACACTGAACCCCATAACTCTCCTGCCTGCTCGCAATTCAGCTTCAGCAGGTCGTCCATCGTTTGAATGCCTTTTTCGTTCAGCCTCTTTTCCGTCTTCGCGCCAATCCCCGGCAAATCGCGCAGCGTCAGCCTCCGAAGCGCCTCGGGCAGAACATCCAGAGGCAGCGCCACGAGTCCGTCCGGCTTTTCCATGTCGCTCGCCACTTTGGCCATGTAACGGCTCGTCGCCAGCCCCACAGAGCTTCGCAAAAACGGCCCCACCCGCTCCTGGATGCGCGCCTTCACCTTGCGCCCTAGTTCCAGCGCCGCCAACAGAGGCCGCTCCCGCCCCATCAGCCGGCACGCCATCTCGTCAATCGACATCACCGCCGTCACCGGCAGACAGCTCTCAACCGTCTCGATAATTCGGTGGTGATAATCCACATAGACCTCGTGCCGCGCCTCCACCAGCACAATATTTGGACACATTCGCTTCGCATCCGCAACGATGGTCCCCGTTTTAACACCGTGCGCCTTCGCCTCATAACTCGCGGCAATACAACAGGTTGTGTCGGCCATCATGGGAACAACCCCCACCGGCTTGCCGCGAAGTTCTTCCCGATCCTGCTGTTCGACCGACGCGAAATAGGAGTTGAGATCGACGAAGAGCCAGTTCAGGCAGGGGCCCTCTCCGCGGCCATCAACCACCCGTCTGGGGGGTGCGAGCGCAACCGTCCCCTGCGGCCAGTCCTCCGGCTCAGGCTCGTCTACCGGGTTCGCGTCCCCGTTTTCCACTGCAGTTCCAATATTCGTCTTTTATTCGCCTTACTGCAAGCACGTTTTGCTGAATACACGCATCTGATTAAGTGTTAGACTTGGCCTGCCGAAAGGGCCCATTCGTTACCGAGCCTTTTTGCAGCTACTGGTGTTTTATTTCTTGGCGGAGTTGGATGGAGAGCACGGGCCGCCGTGGCATATGCATAGTTTATTTCACTGGATTTCTTCGTATGCAAGTGTGCTGGCCATCCTGGTCACCCTGGGAGTGGCGGTGTTGCTCGTGTGCTGCCTCGAGTGCACCAACTGCCCGAGCCGCGAAAAGGATGACATCTTCAGCCGGCACTAAATGTAGCTCAGCAGAATCGATCTCGGCTAGTTCGCCCGCGTCCCCTGGTGAAAACAGATCCGCCAGGTGCGCGGCTCCCGCGTCCATATAGAACTCCGCAGCGTGACCGTCTGCTGACCTGCCGCATCTTCGCGCAATGTCCGATAAGTAACAAGCACCACATGCGGGCCCAGTAGTCGAAATGCGAAGTCCTCGGCTTGCGTCAAGGGAAACGCCTCTGTCGCCAGCAACTCCAAAATCGCATCCCGTGTCCACACCTGACCCGAAGAGCCGAACTCAACAAAGTCAGAAGTCAGCAGCGCACCAACTCGTTCGGGGTCGCGCCTTACCGCCGGATCCATCAGCAGCAATTCAAGCCGCTCGAGCTCGGCTTTTGTTTCTGGATCCGGTTCCATCTTCATTCCACCGGCGGCTTCAGATATTGCTCGAAGTCCACAAGAATGCGCGTGAATAATTCCGTGCGCGCTTCAGGGCCGGAAATCGAGTGCGTCTTGCGCGGAAAAATCTGCAGATCGTACGGAATATGCGCGTCAATCAGCTTCTGCACAAACTGCACCGTATTCTCAAAGTGCACATTGTCGTCGCCGGTCCCATGCGCAATTAGAACCCGCCCCTTCAGATTTGCCGCTGCGTTCACTACTGAAAAATCCTTGTACCCGTCTGGAAAGTCCATCGGACGGCTCATATACCGCTCCGTATAAATTGAGTCGTAGTTTCGCCAGTCCGTCACGGGTGCAACAGCGACACCTGCGCGAAAGCGATCGGAATGCGTCATCACATACAGCGTAAACGTGCCGCCCCAGCTCCAACCCCACCAGCCCAGCCGCTTCCCATCGAGCTGCGGATACTTTTCGAGCACCGCATCCACTACAGTCAGCTGGTCTTCCAGTTGCACCGGACCGAAGTTGTGATAGGCCGCCTCCTCAAAGTCGCGTCCCCGCCCGGCCATGCCGCGATTATCCGCATGCAGCACAGCGAATCCATGCTGTGCCAGCAGCTCATCGAACAGGAGCCCATCGCTCCACCGGTTCACTACCGTTTGTACCGCCGGGCCGCCGTAAGGATTCACGATCAGCGGCACACTCGCCGCTGCCGTCGCGCCGGCCGGCATCAGCAGCGTTCCGTACAATATCGTTCCGTCATGCGCTTTCACTTCGATCTGTTCCGGAGCATGCAGGCCGTAAGCATCGATCGCATGCGAAGCCCAGAACGTCATGCAATTGGTCCCGATTGCGCAAAACTCCAGCACCGGTGGCTTCATGCGCGACGAATACTTGTCGGTGAAGCTGCCTCCCAGCGGCGCAAAGTCGGCGTCGTGACTGCCTGCGCCGGTAGTCAGTTGCTTGCGCTCGCCATCAAACGTTACCTGCCACACCTGCTGCTCCAGTGGCGAGCCCTCGTTCGACGCGTAATAAATGTCCTTACGTTCAGGATCGACGCGATAGACCTGGCCGACTTCGAATTCACCCTTTGTCAACTGCTTCTCGAGCGTGGCACTCGTTGAGTCTGGCCGGTCTTCGTTGTACGTGTAGAGATAGAGATGGTTGTGGCCGTCGGTCCAATTGCTCAGAACAATGCAGCCATGTCCCACGTACACATCGAGATTTTCGTCGAGAAACTTTTCGTCTGAAATCTCCAGTACACTGTGCGCCATCCCCGTGCCCGGGTCCGCGAAATAAATCCTTCGATGTTTCTGATCCCGGCTCAGTGTCTCCACCCACAAAGTCTTGCGATCGACCCATCCGAATCGCGGAATGTAATCCTGTCCCTGCTCGATGGGCACATGTACCCATGACACTTTGCCGCGCTTCGCGCTCACCACTCCCACGCGCACATCCGGGTTTAGATCCCCCGGCTGCGGATATCGCTGCTTCTCTACCGTCGCGTGAGTCGGAATCCAATCCGTGATCGGATACTCCGGCACGTCCGTTTCGATCATCTGCAAAAACGCCAGGTTCCTGGAATCCGGCGACCAGAAGTAATTGCTCTTGGTTTCCAGTTCCTCTTCGTACACCCAGTCCACTTCGCCGTTGAGTGTGGTTGGATTTGGCGCGGGAGCCGCCATCACGGTCGGCGTTCCCGCCTCGCGCAACGGAACGACTGCCAGCCCATGATTGCGAACGAATGAAACGTACTCTCCGTTCGGCGAGAACTTAGGATCGTCGCCCGATCCTTCTCCTGAAAAACCGATCCCGATTCCCGTCCCATTGCGCAGATCGTAAATCCACAAGCTGCCATTCGAGTCGAACATCAGGTGCTTCGAATCCGGCGCCCACAGATAACTCGCCATCCCATAGCGCTCGCGGTGATCGCGATCCTGCTCCGTCTCTTTTCCGCCTACCAGCGTGGAAAGCTTCGCGCGGCTCACCAGCACGTGCGGCTCTCTCAGCCCCGGGTCAAGCTCAATCAGTTCGCCGTCTTCCAGATAAGTCAGGTGCTGTCCGTCAGGCGACCACACCAACCCATTCGGCGGCGCCCCCAGGACGTCGCCATGTGCGAAGATTTCTTCCACAGAAAGCGGCTTTGCACTCTCCTGCGCTTGCAAAACGGAAAGAACGAGCAACCGCGCAGCAAAAGCCGTCAACAGGCGGACGCAGTAAGACTTCAAGGGATTCCCTCCACGCGGGCACTCTGGGTGAGCATCAGTGGATTGGATCTGGTGCCGGAAATCCAGTGTAAACGAGCAGTCGCAACCTCTGGAATGAAGTCTCCTTCTCTGAAGCTGACAGTTGCATTCGCGCCCGCAAGGACTATCCTTCGATAGACGCACGGAGGGAACATCGCAAGCATGAACTGGGCCACGCCTGAGGAACGTCGGAATCTTGGCCAATCGCGGCGGAAGCAGTTGCACCGCCAGCAAAACGATCAACTCAACATCAAGGCGCGCAAGGCCACACCGCTCTCGCTGCTCGAACGTGCGGAGCGCGGAAGAGTCCCCGCCCTGCTGAAGCTGAAGCATCGGCTCATGGCCGAGTCTCCCTTCGGCTACTTCCGCGGCGCGGCGCCCGTGATGGCCGCAGACCTGGCTGTGTTGCCCAACACCGGTATTGAAGCGCAACTCTGCGGCGATGCCCACGTACGCAACCTCGGCGCCTTTGCCGCACCCGATGGCCGACTCGTCTTCGACATCAACGACTTCGACGAAACCATCCGCGGTCCCTTCGAATGGGATTTGAAGCGCATGGCCGCCTCGCTCGTTCTTGCCGGGCGCGAGTCCCGGCACAAGGAGTCTTCCGCACGAGAAACTGTGGAGCAATGCATCCTGCGCTACTGCGAACAGATGCGCGCCTTCGCAAAGATGCCACTTCTCGAGGTGGGACGATTCCAGGTGCATCGCCTCGGCGGAGTCCAACCTGTCCACAAGGCGTTACTCAAGGCAGAACGCGCTACTCCCATGCACAATCTTGAACTGCTCACCGAGCCCACACCGGGCAAGCCAGGCGTGCGGCGCTTCAGAGAGATCAAGCCCAACCTGACGCGCATTACAGGCTCGCAGGCGGAAAAAGTTCTCGGCGCACTCGATCCTTATCGCGAAATCCTCGAGTCGCAGCGGCAGCACCTGCTTTCGCTCTACCGCCCCGTCGACGTAGCCTTCAAGGTGGTCGGAACGGGTTCGGTCGGCCTTCGTGACTATTGCATCTACTTGGAGGGCAACGGCCCCGCCGATCCGCTCTTTCTGCAAATCAAGGAAGAAGCTCCGTCAGCCTATACGCATTATCTGGCCGGCAATCATCTGTGTGCGCACAATGGCCAGCGTGTCGTCATCGGACAGCGGGCCATGCAGTTGCAGTCTGACCCGTTCCTTGGCTGGACGCACATCGGCGCGCGGCACTTTCTTGTTCGTCAGCTCAATGACCACAAGGGTTCCATCGATCTCACCGATCTCGCTGGCTCCGGACTCATGGCATTCGGCGAAGTCTGCGGCGAACTGCTCGCTCGAGGCCACGCCAGGTCTGGCGATCCGCTGGTCATCGCCGGTTACCTTGGCTCCGGCGGAACCTTCGCGGAATCTGTCGCAAACTTCGGCGTCCTCTATGCGAACCAGACCGAAAAGGACTGGCAGGCCCTTCGCCGCTCCGGCAAAGTCGATTCGCAATGAACGACTTCACGGCTTGCAAACAGCGGGCTGCATCAGCTCCCGTGTCGCGGCACAAATTGAACTGCTGCAGAAAACTCGTCGAAGGCAAGGCATGTATCAGAGCTCGACTTGAGTCATGCTGCAAATTTCCATTAGACAAGGAGAGGCTTTAGTCCCTGAGGGAACCATGAAGATTATAAATCGCCGCCAATTCGCGCAGGGTATCGCCTCGGCCGCAATCGCTGCCTCCCTCACTCGCGCCGAGGCATTGCAAGCCAATCCGTCGGAGACCACACCCTTTCCGCTCTCCATCATGCTGTGGACCGTGTGGAACGAGCTACCCTTCGAGCAGCGGCTCGCCAACGTTGCGCGAGCCGGATACAGGAACGTTGAGCTGGTCGGCGAATACGCCAAATGGACCGACGCCGATTTTGACTGCGCCAACACCGCGAGCAAACGCCTCGGCATCCACTTTGATGCAACCGCGGGGTTGCATAATGGAATCGCTAACCCGGCTGTGCGAGATGCCTTCGTAACGGAGCTCAGACAGGCTCTCACGCCGATGCAAAACCTTGACTGCCCCGCGATGATCGTCCTCTCAGGTAACGTTGTTCCCAGCCTGTCGCGCGAACAACAACATCAGAGCTGCATCGACGGCCTGAAACATGCCGCGGAACTCATCGACGGCAAAAAGATCGACGGCCAGCCCGTGCGCCTGTTGCTCGAGTGCATCGATCCCGAGGAGAATCCGCGCTGTTTCCTGCAGTCAGCTTCCGAGGCCATCGACATCGTCCGCGCGGTCAACCACCCGCAGGTGCAATTCCTCTACGATCTCTTCCACGAGCAGATTGCCGAAGGCAATCTCATCGAAAAGCTCGACGAGCACATCGATGTGATCGGGTTGATTCATGTCGCCGACGTCCCCGGCCGCCATCAGCCCGGCACAGGAGAAATCAACTACGCCAACATTTATCGCAAACTCGCGGAGCTGAAGTATCGCCACGCGGTCGCGATGGAGTTCCACCCCACCGGCGACCCGGTGTCGACCCTTCGTGCAGCTAGGGAAATGGTGTCAAGCGCCACCGCGATCACCTGAGAAGGCAGCACGTGGCGCTTGAGCGAAGAGGCTACTGCGCTGGAGCTGCCGCGGGTGCCGCCTTCGGCATTTCAAAGATGGCGGGATCGACGGTCTTGTTCAGTTCCACCTTCTTGATCGCGATGCTCAATCCAAACTGGCCACCAAAATCGATGTCAATCGCATAAGGCATCAAAAAGCCCACATCTGTTTTACGGTAGTCCGACAGTTTCGTCGTAACGTTCACTTCTTGTCCCTGCATGTCCCCTTTTGCCGTTTGCGATCTCACCAGGTATGTCGTCGGATCGATAAGATACGTGGAATCAACATTGTCCTTGGTCGTCAGTTTTATCTTGTAAGCATCGCCGTCTTTTCCCATCAGCTCGACCTTGCTGCCCTTGGCCGCATAGTCGTAAAGCGCACCGCCGACGTAGATATTCGCCCTGTTTGTTTTGTATTGATCATCCGGAATCGGCGTGGGATCAGCAGTACCGGCCATCGGATTCACCATCCATCCACCCTTATCGGTGTAGCACTGCACGATCTTCTGACCGTTGAAGTCGGTTTCGCTCTTGTAACCGACACCGTTGACGATCACGGTTGTGCTCGGGACTTCGTTGCCCATGACCGAGACCGTGCTTTCAGTGGTAACTGTCTTAACCTGGCTGATCGCGTCCTTGCCGCCGATAGCAGCCACATACTTGCTCACGATCTCATCCGCAGACGGCATCCCTTCGGTGCTCGCTGGCGCGGGTGTGCTCGCCGCTGCGGGTGTACTTGGCGCGGTCTGCGCCTTCATTTGAACCGCAGTTATCAGTGCGGCAATTGCCAACATGCCATGGAGGAGTTTCTTCATTTTGATTCGCCTTTCGCGTGCCGGAAAGCACAGTCGATGATGCGGAACCAGTGTAGCCCGCAAACAGCTTTTACGCCGCGTCTTTGACGAATGTTCCCGCAATCTCGGCGAGCACGCAAGACCAAGACGAGATACGGTCAAAACGCTTGATGTCTTCTACCGGGAATTTCCGCTCTCAGCCTAACCACCGCCCCGCACTGTCACGACCAACCCCGGGTCACCGTCGCGCTTAAAGGCGGCGCCATGAATATCGGCGAAAAGACCGGCGGCTCCAAAGATCCACCCATGGGAAACGGGCCACGCCTCCCCGCCAACCCTCCGGAACCCAGCATGCCGATCTCAACGCAGGCAAACAGCCAATTGAAGTGATGGTCGTAGAACTAGAAAAAGAACACTCACAGCTGAAGATTCCGAACGAGGAACTGCCCTCACCCGACCGGCACCAGCTTGCTGTCCTGCGCCTGCCGCCTCGGTGCATTGATCAACTCCATCTGCGTAGGCGATGCGTTAAGATGCAAGGTCCTCTCGTTCGAGGTGAGCCGTACCAGCATTCTCTCCTGATCGAATGTCACCACGAACTTCCCGAGCGGCGTCGACCCCACATTCACCAGCGGAAACGCGGGATTGATTTCGACAAACGCCTGTCTGAATGCATAGCGCCCCAGCCGCACGTCCGGCCTCAACCGCGCCGCCTTGATCTGGAATCGTGTCGCCAGCGATTCACCGCTCCCAAATGCGATGGGCGTTGACAGGAACTTCAAATGTGCCGCGACCGCATCCGGCAAACTCAGCCCGGTGCCGCCTGAGTCGATCTGCGCCTCTACATGCTGGCCACCGATGCGCAGCGCGATAATCGGCACCCCATCCGGCATGCGAAACGGTAAAACCGATCCGCTCCCGTCCTGCGTAATCTCTCCTTGAGAGAGAGCGATCCGCCGATCCGGAAAATTCACGGTCAGGAGATAATGCTTGAAGAGCGTAAATCCCAGCACGCCCTGGCAGTTCTGGCCCTCGCCGTAGAGTTTGTGGCGGACTGCTTTCACTTCCGCGAATTCCGCGCCCGCTATCTCCAGCGAACGAATCAACACAATGTCGGATCGCTGTTCGCCCAATCCACTTGGGTCAGTGAGCCGCGCATGCCCAACCACTGGCAGCGCCAGCTCGTCTGCGATCTCCGGCGATATCAGCGCCTCTGCGCCCGTGCCCGTATCGATCAGGAATCGGAACGGGCCGTGCCCGTTCACCATGATCGAGACGTAAGGCTTGTCGTAGAGCAATTCAATCGGAGCAAAATGCGACTTCGTCTTCTCTGTTATAAGCTGACGATTCTGAGCAGGGGAAACTGTCGGCCAGATCGACAGCGCACACAGACATCCCAACGCGGCGCTCAATGCGACCTTGCCTGGGACAGGCATGGCGTTCTCCTTTCGCGCGCGCGCTCAACGCGATATGGGTCCGAATCGCATCCTGATTCTACGAGCATTCCGGCCGTGCCGTTCACCTAAGTTGCGGGATTGGGCCTCCATGCCGCAGGACGGCCCGGCTCTACAATGGACCGGTATGTCCACCACCGTCCGCTCGCATGCCAAGATCAACCTCGGCCTGTATATTGGTGCGCCCCGTCAGGACGGCTTTCATGCGCTCACGACGGTTTACCAGACATTGGAATCGCACGATCTAGTCACAGTGAATGCGGAGCCAGCTGGGGCAACAAACCTGAAGGTGACTTCAAATGACGCTCGAGTGCCCGTGGACGGGCGAAACACAGCTTGGAAAATGGCGGAATTGGGACTGAAAGCTTTGGGGATTAGCGCCGAAGTGGAGATTCATATCGAAAAGCGGCTTCCGGTACAGGGGGGACTTGGAGCCGGGTCGGCCAATGCGGTGGCGGCGCTTGTCGGGCTGGAGGCGGAGTTGGGGATGGTCGAACTCCCGTACAGCGAGTCTGCAAATCAGAGGGTAAAGGGACAAAGCCGGCAGACGCGCCGTCTGGAAATCGCAGCGCAGGTAGGCTCCGATGTCCCTTTGTTTCTGATAGGTGGCGCCGTTCTTGGCCTCGACCATGGCCAGGAAGCTCACCCCCTCCCTGACTTCGAATCCGTCTGGTGCGTTGTTGCGCTTCCACCTGTCGGTGTCTCCACACCGCAGGCCTTCCGCGATTGGGACGCGCTCTGCGCCACTGAAGGTTTGACCGCTGATGCGTCAGAAGATAGACTGGAAAAGTTGAGCCGCGCCTATGCCAGCGCCTTCGCAGGAGCAATCCCGCGGGGTCAGCATGGATCAGGCTCCTCCGGTGTCTCTACCTTGGGTGGAGACCTCGCCGGACCTCAAGAGTCCGCGCTTGTCCGCACCGGGATCAGTAGCTGGATCCAGAACGACTTTGAACGCGTCGTCTTTCCCCAGCATCCCTCCCTTGCGAAAATCAAGCGTCTTCTTGCGGCCGCCGGCACCCCGGAGGCAGCCCTTTATGCTTCGCTGTCCGGGTCTGGCTCGGCACTCTTCGGGTTGTACCTGACTCGCGGAGATGCACAGGCAGCCCAAAACAGGCTGACTGCGGCAGGCGTTGAGAGCCAGATCACGCGCACCCTGCCGCGATCAGAATATTGGGCCAACATGATTGTGCAGCAACAAGGTTGACAGCCGGCCTCGGTGTCGTAGACACTCGCGAACGGCTATCAGCAGGCGGAAACGAAAGCGAAGTTTGGGCGATCGTCTAATGGTAGGACAATGCCCTTTGGAGGCATTTGTCTAGGTTCGAATCCTAGTCGCCCAGCCAACTTTCGCGATCTGCAACAACCAGAATGCAGCCAAAGCCAACCAGCTTGGAGGTATTGAGATGGAAGTGGGAACGGTGACAGTAGCGTTGGAAGACAGGCAAACACCCGGTGCGGGCGACGCCAATAAGCAGCCCAACCCGGGCCAGAACCTCGACCAGAAGGCGAAAGATGGCAAAGCGGCCCCCGAGCGGAAGCGGACTCGCAATCTCAGCGAGGACCGGCGCTTCAAGCTTTTCAGCGGGACCGCCAACCGTCCCTTGTCTGAAGAGATCGGCCGCCACATCGGCGTTCCCGTCGGTGAGGTCAAGCTCCAGCGCTTCGCCGATGGCGAAGTCTACTTCCAATTGCTCGAGAATGTCCGCGGCGTCGACGTCTTCGTCGTCCAGCCAACCTGCTATCCCGTCGATCAGAACCTCATGGAACTTCTCGTCATGATCGACGCCCTCAAGCGCGCTTCCGCTGCCCGCATAACCGCCGTCGTTCCCTATTACGGATACGCGCGACAGGATCGCAAAGACCGCCCCCGCGTCGCCATCAGCGCCAAACTCATTGCCGATCTGCTTACCACCGCCGGCGCCAATCGCGCACTCTTCGTCGACCTGCACGCCGCGCAGATTCAGGGTTTCTTCAATATTCCCGTCGATCACATGTTCGCCAGCCCCGTGCTTGTCAGCCACTTCCGCTCGCTCGCGTTGCCCAACCTCACCGTGGTTTCACCGGATGCAGGCGGCGTGGAGCGCGCTCGCCACTTCGCGCAGAAGATGGGCGCGCCACTGGCCATCGTCGACAAGCGCCGTACCGACATCAACGTTGCCGAGGTCATGAACGTAGTCGGCGATGTCGCCGGCAAAACCGCCCTCATCATCGATGACATCATCGACACCGCCGGCACGCTCGTAAAAACCGTTGACGCGCTCTACGCCAACGGCGCTGCGGCGGTGTACGCCTGCGCCAGCCACGCGGTGCTTTCGGGCCCGGCTATCGACAGAATTGCCAACTCGCGCCTCGAACAGGTGGTTGTCACCAACACCATTCCGCTGCGCGAAGCGGCACAGAAGTTGCCCAAGATTAAAGTGCTCTCCATCGCCGGCCTCTTAGGCGCAGCCATCGAGAGCATTCACATGGAGACGAGCGTCAGTACGTTGTTCTCGTAAGGGGTCCGTGATCAGGGATCAGGGACCTAAAACAAGTACGCGTCCAGGTGACGGATAAGAACGGAACGAGATCGGATATTTTCTGATCCCTGACCCCGGAAGTCTGAATCCTGACCTAACAAAGGGAGCGGCACTCGAAGCGCCCGTGCCCGAATACAGAAAAGAGAATCGAATGCCTGAAGTTGTCATAACCAAGCCCCGTGAGGGCAAGTTCAACAAAAACGCCGCGCGCCGCGTGCGTGTCGCGGGAAAAATCCCAGCCGTCCTTTATGGTGCGGGTCATGATGCTGTCGCCGTCGAAGTCGATCCCAAGCAGATCTCGCGGATCCTCTTCTCTGAGACCGGCCAGAACACGATCTTCGATGTCGAAGTCGCCGGTTCTCCGGCAGCCAAGGCCATGATCGTCGACACGCAGCGCGAGCCCATCCGGGACAAGCTGATCCACATCGACATGAAGCGCATCGCTCTCGACAAGGTTCTTCGCGTCAGCGTTCGAGTCAAGCTCCTGGGTATCCCGATCGGCGTCAAAACCGAGGGCGGAATCCTCGACCAGGTTCTCCGCGAAGTCGAAATCGAGTGCCTGCCCGCCGACATTCCGAACCACATCGACGTCGATGTGAGCGAACTCGCGATGCACGGCGTTCTCCGTGTCAGCGATTTGCCGCACTCCGACAAGATCAAGTATTTGAACAGCGAAGACGCTACCGTTGCCCACGTCGTTTCGATCCGCGAAGAAGTTGTTGCTGCTCCTGCCGAGGGCGAATTGCCCGTGGCTGGCGAGGCCGGTGCAACACCCACGGAACCAGAAGTGGCCAAGAAGGGCAAGACCGAGCCTGCAGCGGCAGAAGGCGCTGCCAAGCCACCCGCTGCCGGAGGGAAGAAGTAAGCACCGGTGGAGGACTCGAACGAGCACGGAATTCGGCCCGGCCCCACCAAGCCATTTTTGGTTGTGGGGCTTGGCAATCCCGGACTCGAGTATTTGTGGACGCCGCATAACGCGGGGTTCATGGCAATTGACCGCATCGCCGAGCAACAAGGCGTTGTGGTGCAGAACCGGCGATGCCGGGCCGTTACCGCAACCTGCCGTATCGCAGGGCGCGAAACGATCCTGGCCAAGCCGGAGACATTCATGAATCTCAGCGGGCTCGCACTCGCCGCTCTGATTCAGGAGTTCGAGGTGGACCCCGCACTAGACCTGCTCGTGATTTACGACGAGCTCGACCTGGTGCTGGGGACATTCAAGATCAGGGAGCGCGGTTCGCCCGCGGGACACAACGGAGCCCGCAGCGTAACTTCGGCCCTGGGCAGCCAGGAATGGCTGCGCTTGCGTATCGGCGTAGGACCGGATTTGCCGCCCGAAGCCATCGTGGGAGGCAGCAAACGACCCGGCAAGGATTACCTCCTTTCGCCCATGCGCAAGACGGACCTGGCCAAACTCGATGAGGTGCTCGACAAGGTGGCAACCGCCACCCGGCGCATCATCCAGGACGGACCGGGCCCCGCAATGAACGAATTTAACCGCCGCGAGTAAAACAGCCCCGGCGGTAGGGATGAAGGCAGGGAACAGGGATTAGCAAGACAAGCAGGTTCGAAGAATCACTGTCACTGATCACTGTCCACTGAGATTGCACGGCTGGAGCCAGCGGGCTCCGGCGGAAAAGGAATACGGATGTCTCGTTTATATGAGGTTATGTTCATCGTTCGGCCCGACGTGGCCGAAGAAGACGTCGACAAGCTGATTGCGGGCTTTACCACCAACGTCACCAACGGTGGCGGCGTGGTCAAGAACGTGGATAAGATGGGTCGCCGCAAGCTCGCCTACCTTGTTCGCAAGTTCAACGACGGCAATTACATCTTGATGACTATTGAGGCCAGCGGCCCCGTGGTGTTGGAACTCGAGCGTCGTCTGCGCGTCTCTGAGCCCATCATCAAGTTCATCACCGTGCGCATCGACGAGGAAGAGAAGCGTTTGGCAAAGGTCAAGGCACTGCGCGGCACGCGCCGCAAGGTCAGCGCGGAAGCGCCCGCCGCCGCTGCGCCGGCCGCTCATGCCCCGGTTGCCGCTGCCCCGGTTGCCGAGGCTACCGAGTCTGTCCCCGCCAGCGCTTAGCTTCGCATGGATTTCGTCGCCTTCGCGCCCCCGATGGGACACGCTCGCGGCGGTTCGACACTGCTTTTCAGTGCCTGCGTTCAGGCATCAGAAAGCCAACAGAATGAAGAGGAAACAAAATGTCTGATGAAACCGTAAAAGCGCCCGAAGCGAGCGCACCAGCACCACAAAGCGAACGTCCGTCCGGTGGACCTGGTGGACCTGGTGGTCGCCCCGGCGGACGCCCCGGTGGCTCCGGCGGACCTGGCGGTCGCGGCAAGTTCTTCCGCCGCAAGAAGGTCTGCAAGTTCTGCACTGAAAAGATCGATGCTATCCCTTATCGGGATGTCCGTCTGTTGCAGGGATTTGTGGCCGAGCGCGGCAAGATAGTACCCCGCCGCCTCACCGGTGTCTGCACCACGCACCAGCGCCGCCTTACGCGGGCCATTAAGCAGGCACGCAATATCGCCCTGCTGCCCTTTGCAACAAGGCACTAACTTGCACGCTCTAAGGCGCCTTATTACCCATGACGCCTTAGTTGTAGTGATTGAACAATTTCGCAGGCGACGCCCGCGCGAGAATCGCGATAGAATCTGGCGCGGCGCAACTGAATGTCAGGTGCCTGTGTCTAACACAACGGACGGACAGCACGAAGTCGGGCTGCCCGTAAATCTGGAGAGTTTCAAATGGAAGTCATACTGAAAGAAGACGTAGCCAACCTCGGCCACCGCGGCGATGTCGTGAAGGTGGCGGACGGCTACGGCCGCAATTTCCTGCTCCCCCGCAAGCTGGCGCTGCAGGCCACACTGGCCAACAAGGCCGTTATTGAACAGATGAAAGAAGCTGCCGCGCGCCGCGCTGCCACTGAAAAGGTGCAGGCGCAGGAACTGGTCGCCAAGCTCGAAACCGTCAGTCTCAGCTTCACGCGCAAGTCCGGCGAGAACGGCCAGCTCTTCGGTTCCGTCACCTCCGCCGACATTGCAAGCGAACTCGCTGCCAAGGGCTTTGAAGTGGACCGCCGCAAGATTCAGCTCAATGAACCGATCAAGAGCCTGGGCGATTTCACCGTTTCTATCAAGCTGCATCGCGAGGTCACCGCGCACCTCCGGGTTACCGTAGCGGCCGATGCGTCTCAGGAAGTGCACGAGCCTGTCACCGCCACCGCTGTCGCTGACTGACAGCACAGCTCTTCTGACCAGCCGCCTCCCGAAGCAAACGGGAGGCGGTGGTGTATCCGGCCGACTCCCCCGTCCGTCACCAAGCTGATGGCGAGGGTTGCTACTTCGCCGTCGGCTCCGGTGTCTCAATCCGCGGCAGCATCTCCGCCCGCGTCGCCGCGTTGTAAGCAAACCACGCTTCCACCAGCGCTCCCTGCATCACATCGCCCTTCTGAACGCGGTCATAGAGATCCATATTCGAGTGGTGCGTGCGCGAGCCGTATTCCAGCGGGTCCTGCATGAAACCGATCCCATCCAAGCCAATCCACGAGAAGCTGGTGGAGTCCGTCCCACCCGGCGCTTTCGTCGGTCCTGAAGTCAACCCGACCACCGCCTCGATACCGAGATCCTTGATCGGCGTAATCCACGACTGAAAGATCGCCGCGAGCTGCGCATTCCCCAGCGCCGACACCGCGCGGAACTTCCCCGAGCCCGAGTCGTCATTGAAATAAACATCCAGCTTGTCGTACTCCGGCGTCTTCTTCATCGTGTCGCGCGGTGCGAAGTGTTGTTGCACATACGCCAGCGATCCGTAGAGCCCCTCTTCTTCGCCGCCCCACAACGCCACACGAACTGTCCGCGCCATCGGCTTGTGCACCGTAGCCAGGATGCGCACTGCCTCCATCGCCACAGCAGAGCCCGTGCCATTGTCGGTCGCGCCCGTGCCGCCCTGCCAGCTGTCGAAATGGCCGCCCACCATCACCACCTCGTCGGCCTTCGATGTGCCGGGAATCTCACCGACCACGTTGAAGCCCATCAGGTCATCCTTTTGGTATTCGGTCTCAATGTCGAAAGTAAGTTTCGGCGTAATGCCGTGCTCGAGCAGCCGGCAGATGCGGTTGTACTGCTCTGGCGTGATTGCTGCCATCGGCGGGCCAACCGGGTCGTTGGGATCCTGCGATCCGCCATACGACGCGAAAATCGTGCCCCCGTCGCCGTTGTACCCCGGCGTCAATGCCACCGTCACACCTTCTTCCTTTAAGAATGCGTTCACCTGGTTGCGCAGAACGCGTCCGCTGGGCGCTGCCGTAGAAAGCGTCGCCGGCGTGTATTCGCCCGGACGCGGCGCTACACCAGCCCTCATCGGGAAGAAGAAGCCCATGTGCGAAGGATCCGGTGTGTTGGTGCGATCTTCAACTTCCGCATCGGTCAGCCGCTTCGCCTCCGCCTCCGTATGCATCGACAGTTCGCGCGGATCGAAGATCAATACGATCTTGCCTTTCAGCTTGCCTTTGTACTTCGCGAAGTCCGCTTCTGAGTGCAGCGGCGCCAGCACAGCATCCGCTGTCACTGGTCCGTTCGTCCCAGGTGTCCATGCCAGAGGGAACCCGATCAGCGACGCGTATGCCGGCGTCTCCAGCGCGCCATAGTATTTCTTGATCTGCCAGCCGTCTCCGAATGGTCCCCACTTCTCCAGGTGAACGTTCTGCAATCCCCAATCCTTCATCCGCTGCATCGCCCACTCGGCGGCCGCGCGATGATTGCGGCTGTTGTTGACGCGCGGTCCGTACACCTCGGAGATGTAGAAAAGATTCTCCATCACCTGCGAATGCTGAAAAGCCTCATTCTTGATCTGCGTAAGAGCACCCAAGTCAACCTTGTCGCCATCCTGTTCCAGTGCTGGTGCGACCGAAGTCAATAGAAAGGTCATGGTGCACGCGGCGGCCGCAGCCAACCTCAAGCGAAGCAGGTTCACGATGTTTCTCCCTTTGCAGTGATGTCGCCTGACGATCAGTCGGAGGGAGGAAAACGTCTCTCCATCCATCCGCAGGAAGCCTGCACGTCAAGACCCGGTGAATTCAGGATGTGACAAACCTATTGAATTTGCGCCCAGAATGCAACATAAAGTCACTTTTGAGCGCCATGACTCGCCGCCCATTGAGTTTGCTCTCGCCGGAACCCACAAATAGAAGGTTACTCAAACTCGTTTTTGACCAGCCCCGAAGCTGCCCACATCCGATCCCAGGGGGGATCAGGTATCGTTAGCTCTACAGCGAGCACACTGGGAGATTGTGGTCAAAGATTGGTACTCGCAAATCACCAATGCGACTACTTGAAGATATCCTTATCCGTCATCCCGCCGCTCAGCTTGATCAGCTTTTTGAAAGCTTTCGTGAACTTCGTTTGAAATCCCGATCCATCCGGAATCTTGTTCCACGAAAATAATATTCGCGCCCGCGTCGAGGGAATCGACGGATCCACATTGTTCTCCGTGTCGTAGCAGGTGCGCGCTTTCTTGCCCGCGATCGCGTCCACCGTCATCCGTGCCAGCGGAGCCCGTGTCTGCATTGAGTCGCTGGCATCGTATACGTCCCAGGAGATTGTGTTCGCATCGAGTGCGTCCAGAAAGATGTCGCAGTGTCCGTCGGGCTGCTTGATTGTCAGCACCGTAGCGGTCGGATCAATTGAAATCTCGAGGTTGTCATTCACCCCATCTTCGGGACTGTATTCGAGCAGTTTGCCGTGCAAATACTCGAACAGTTCAGACGAGGTTGGCTCATGCGGCGGAGGCGTCTTCTTCTTGTGCGAGTAGGACTGGCCTGCGCAGGGATAGACGGCGATCGCCACCGCGGCGGCGCACATCGCCGCCAGTCGCAAACCGGCCCGTCTCTCGATCTGGATCATGAGCTTCCACCCCATCATAGGGCACAGTTTGATCAAAACGACTATCCCGGTCGCCTGCACGACTACCTTCCGTAACGAACCTCGCATTCGCTTCAGCAATGATGACGTTCTCTCAGCCATTGAGGGGGCCATTCGAGAGACGCGGGCCCCAAGCGCAGTTCAGTTTGGGGTGGTAAGCGAAGAATCCGCTTCTCCACGGGAATCCCTTCGCTAAGTCGTTCAAAGCAGATATTTTCTGTAGACGCATGGGAGGATATCGGCAAGATCCGGCATCTATCTTCACCGTCGCGAGCGCCTGCTCCTGTACGTCCGCAGCGTATCGCGGGCATTTGGAAAAGAAGGACTTCGATGGACCAGCGCAAACTTCAAAGCGTCAGCAAACCCTTCATGGGCAACGCCCGTCGCTCCATCCTCATCTCTACGGCTTGAACCAGGAGGTTCCAACTCTCATGAACAACTTAAAATGGCTCGCACCATCCCTGCTTGCTCTCTGCGTCGTATCAGCAGGCGCCCTCAAGGCGCGTGCTCTTGAAACGCAACCTGTCCCTAATGGATCCTTCGTTCAGGACCACGATCACGATCAGGACCGCTGGGACCAGCCGCCGGCGGATTACCGCGATGCGCAGCGCCGTGGCTTCCACGAAGGCATTGAGGCTGCTCGGCACGATATGAGCGAGAACCGCCACGCCGATGCCGATGACCACCAAATGTACAAACGCCCGCCTGTCGACAGAGACGACCGTAGAGCATTCCGCGAAGGTTTCCGCGAAGGATACAGGCGTGCGATGGAGCACATGAGGCACGATCGCGACGATCAGCCACACTCCTAAACCGCAACCGATCCAAGCGAAGAATGCCCGGCGGAGTCGCCGGGCATTTCTGTGCCAGCTCCCATCGGGCTTGAGTGCAGCAACTGTTGTCGACACCCCGTGTTCACAGAAACATGAAATACTCCCATTGGCAGATCGAGGGTCTCAGCACTACGATGGCGGCCCGAAGTCTCGCGGGCGATGTCGCCACTTACGAAAGGAGCATTCGCAAGATGAATCTCACTAAGTTTCAATTCACAGCACTGATCGGATGTGCTGCTTTTATGCTGCTCTCCGCGCCGCGTACATTCGCGGCAACTACGGGGCCCCAGCCTCAAGGCTTCGGCCAGGATCGCGACGACTGGCAAAGACCGCCGGACGCCTGGAACGATGTTCAACGCCGCGGTTTTCGCGATGGAATGGATGGTGCCCGCAAGGACGTCGATAACCATCGTCGCCCGGACGTGAATAATCGCGATGAATATCGAAACCCGGATGTACCGCCGCCGATGCGCAAAGCCTATCGCGAGGGCTTTCGGCGTGGTTACGACGTAGCAATGTCGCACATCATGAACGGGCCGCCCATGCAAATGCGGGCACCTGTTCGCGCCTGGGATGCTCCTCCGGATGAATTCGACGCTTTGCGCCGCCAGGGATTCCATGACGGAATTGAAGGAGCTCGTAAGGACTTCGATAATCACCGTCGGCCCGACGTCAACAATCGCGACGAATATCGTCATCCCCATCTTCCGCCGGAGCAGCGCGACGCTTACCGCGCAGGATTTCAGCGCGGATATCAGGTGGGCATGGACCACCTGATGGGCGGTCACTGATCCCCGCTCAGTCACTAAGACAACAAATGCCCGGCGACAGTTACCGCCGGGCATTTCATTCTTTGAAATTAAACTAAAGGTGAATCCAGCCGGCGCGAATGAGGGCGAGCGAGCCTGTGGCAACCACTACCCACAAGGTGATCCCCTGCAGCAGGGGCCGCACACCCACTTCGCGCAAAGTGCGTTGCGAGATTCCTGTGCCTATCAGAAACAATGTGACGGTCAGCCCAAGAATTCCCAGATGCCGCAGAACTGGATAAGCCGTCTGAAACAAGGGCACGTAGGTGTTCGCGACGGAGGCCAGACAGAAAAAGAGAATGAACCACGGCCACTGAATTCTCGTTTGCTTCTTCTCCACCAGCGCGGTTCCTATTGACATTGGCACGATCCATAAGGCCCGAGCCAGTTTTACCGTCGTGCCTACGGCAAGCGCAACAACGCCGTATTTCGCCGCGGCGCCGACAACGGAACTGGTATCGTGAATCGCGAGTGCCGACCACAGTCCAAACTGTGTCTGTGTCAGATGCAGCGCTCCTCCAATCGCAGGAAATGTCAGCAGAGCGACCGAGTTCAGCGCAAATACGGTCCCGAGCGAAACCGCAATCTCTTCGTCAGTGGCATTTGTTACCGGGGCCACCGCCGCAATCGCGCTTCCACCGCATATCGCTGTACCGGTCGAAATCAGGAATGAAATCCTGCTCTTCACTGCAAGCAGCTTGCCCAACCCCCACCCCAGAAGCATCGCGAACGTGATACCAGCTGCCGTGTAGATCAGCCCGCTCCGTCCAACCCGCAGCACTTGCTGCAGATTCATTCCGAAACCAAGCCCGACCACCGACACCTGCAGCAGCAACCTTGAAAGCTTCCTGGCATCGAGGTGATAGGGGTGCTCAAACGTGAAGCCGTACGCCAGGCCCGCAACCAGAGCCAAAGGCGGCGACAAAAGGCCGCTCGCCGCAACAATCAATCCACCAAAAAACAGATTCTTCGACACACATCAAGCATCACGGATGCCGAACTTCATGTCCAAGCAGAACTTCTCATCCCTCATTTGCGCTGCTTATGGGCTTTGATGAGGAGATTGCCGAGCGTAATTGTCCCACGTCACGCGCCGCGTTTACGCCTTCTATTTATCGAGCCGCGCATCTTCGCCGCTCGGTCGACGACAAAGCACCGAAACTCCTGCACGAGACCCTGAGGCTCGGGACCGGCCGCGTAGATCGTCAGGAAATCGCGTTCAACACGCAATCCTTCGACTGCGACAATTCGAAAACCAGCGCCTGCCCGCACATCCTTGGCGATTGCCCACTTAGAAACAAATCCGGCGCCCAGACCCGCTTCCACTGCCGACTTGATAGCTTCGGTCGAGTCAAGTTCCATCGCAAACTTCAAACTCGAAAGCTTCAAATGATGGCGTTCCAAGGCCATCTCAACCACGTGACGCGTGCCCGAACCGTGCTCCCGCATGAGCAAAGGGACACTTTTCAACTCCTGCGCAGCGATCTGCGCACGCTCCGCCCACTCATGTGCTGCAGGCACGATCAACACCAACTCGTCGATCAGAAACGGTTCCGATTTCACATCGCGGCTTCGCGATGGCCCTTCGATGAATCCGAGACCGATATCGTGCTGCGCAACTGCTTCGACAATGCGCTCCGTATTTCCGCTAATAAGAGAAGGCTGCACGCGCGGATGTTCGGCGAGAAACTCGCTCAACATACGCGGTAGAACATATTGAGCAATCGTGGTGGAAGCGCCGAGTGCAAGTTGCCCCGCAAGCTCTCCGCCCATCGCGGCGATTGCATGCTCCGCTTGTTGCAGAAGCGCGTTTGCTCGTTCGGCAAAATTCAGCAGGACTTTGCCCGCGGCAGTAAGCGCAACCCGCGAACCGGTCCTATCAAATAGCTGCACTCCCAGATCTTCTTCGAGAGCCTTGATCTGGAGGCTCACCGCCGGCTGGGTCAGATACAGCTCTTCCGCCGCCTTGCGAAAGCTCAGCTGCTGCGCGACAGCTCGGAACACAACCATTCGCGCATTCTCGAGATGGGCCATGGCGGTATTAGAACACCGCAACCGCACTCTACTGCGCCGGCAGGCTTACGGTAGTGCAGGCTCACCGACTGCCAGTTCGATTTCGACGCTCGGCGCGGATAACAGCGTACTGTGAATCAGGCAGTGATGCACCGAGCGACGCAATCCCTCGGTCTGCTCTGCGCTAAGCTCTGCCGGGCATGTGACATGAATGCGAAAGTTTCCCAGCCGCGCCGGTTGCATCAGCTTTTCTGCCGTCACAGTCACTTCCACGCCGCGATCTTCCAGTTTGCGTGTCCGCAGATATTGCACCGCGTAGAACTCCGCGCACGATCCGAGCGACGCCAGCATCAACTCCGGCGGGGTCATCCCTGCATCTTCGCCGCCGTTTTCGGTTGGCTGATCGCTGATCACTGAATGTGAACGCGCCTCAATACTGAACTTGAACCGATCGATCTGTCTGACTTTGACTTCCATAGAAACCCTCGTCCTTCACCGGATGAAAGACACGAACGCAGCGGTTCGTTACAGAGTTTCTATGCCTGTTTTCCGACAGGCGCAGTGATCAGACGCACGTACTCGCGCGTGAGCACTGTTTGCAGCTGTTTAGCCACAGTCGGATCGCATTGCACATCCAATCTTCTGCAGCGATCGATTGCCCCGCGCAAATCATGTAGAAAAGCCACGCAAGCTGGGCAGCTTTCAATGTGCCTCTCCATTTCCTCACACGTGGCGGGCTCAACGCGCCCGTCCAAATACTCTGAAAGCTGAGCAAACAGATCACGGCACGCTGCCGGGCGTTTCCCGGCAGTCTTTGTGCGGGGTGCGCTCGTCCCGATCGCTTTTGGTGGAGCATTATGCTCGTGCTCCGCGTTTTTCATCTCCTTGCGCACTGCCAGCCGCGCCCGATGCAGCCTGACCCGCACTGTCCCCGACTGAAGCCCAAGAACCTGCGCGACCTCTTCGGTCGTTAGTTCTTCCATATCGTGCAGAACCAGCACCAGGCGAAGGGCAACCGGGATTCTTAATACCGCCTGCTGCAACATTACTTCCTGCTCGGCCTGGACAGCGCTTCCCTCTGGAGATATCGAGGAGTCCCTCAGCAGCATTGCAAGCTCGGCATCGTCTGGCATCAGCTCATCGAGTGAGATATGCCGTGCCACGCCATTGGCAGGCTTGCGCCGCATGCGCCAGCACCGGTTGCGCGTCACGGTGTAGAGCCACACTGAAAGCGCCCGGGGATCCTGAATCTTGGCCAGGTGCTTCAGCGACCGAAAAAGCACCTCCTGCATGGTGTCCTCGGCATCTTCCTGGTGGCCGCAGACCTTCATGCTGAACGAATACACGGTTTTCTGCAGCAGGCCGATTGCCTCATCCACTGCTTCTGGTGAGTCGCGGCGCAGCAGGTCGATTGCCTTGGCAAGTTCAGGTCGCATCGCGTCTCAGTGTGTCTTTGCAGTCAGTATATTGGCACGCGCTCGTCCACTCGACATCCACTGAACGCGGGTCGACGTTGGCGAACCTATCACCGGTCTTTGCGGTAAAGCAGGTCACGAATCACTTTGCGTCGCTCCGCGTTCACTTCACTCAGCGCTTTGCGCTCCTCGGCGCTCAGGTGCCGGTCGTCTGCTTGCTCTTCTAATTCAGGAGAGCTGCATTCCGCGCATCGATTCGCAAATCCCGGTTTATCGGGCCGCAACTCAAAATCTTCCCCGCAGACCACGCAGGTTTTGATCGGAAAACTCATCACTCCTATTTTATAGAAAGCGGAACTTGAAATGCCGCATCCGAGTTTCCGCTCCCAACGCTAAAGGAATGATTAGCCCAGCCTGGTAGAGACTTAAGACGACATTGAGGGGCTACCTGATTTGACCAGAATTCCGTTCGTGGTTATCCTAGGTGCTCACTCGACTCCCAGGAGGGTGTAATGCAGGCGAGTCATCCGAAAGTGTTAATTCTCGACGATGACCCGATGCACCTTGAGATCTACAGCCTGTTGATGAAGCAGGCCGGTTATGAAGCACTTCCCACCTTGGTTCGCTTTGTCGGAACGGAGATCCCAACGGGAGAGTGGATCGGACTGGTTCTGCTCGACTACCGCCTCAATTCCACCAAAACCTCACCGGAGTTTGCCAGCGAAATCCGCTCACTCTATCCCGGAGTTCCGATCATCGTTCTCTCTGACCTTTGGTCGCTACCCACTGATATCGCCCCATTTGTCAACGGCTTCGTAAGGAAAGGGGAGCCCGCCAAACTCCTTGAAACGGTTTCCCTGCTGTTTGTGGCAACCTCGGAGCATGAGCCCGACCATCCCAAGGCCAGCCAACATTCAAATAATCTATAAGATCCAGCTGTACGGCTCACATTACAGGGCAACCAATCTCTACCGCTTTGCTTCTAACAGACGAATCTTCCCGCCCCTTCCATTTGCTCGGAAGGCTCGTGTAAGTCGAATGCTCTCTGCGCGCGTAACAGTACTGCTTCTTCTAATGCAAGCTGGCTTGATCCAGATCTCGACGGCGCAACCGCGTCGCCGCGTAGAAAATCTTAAGTCTCTTACTTTGCAACAACTTGGCGAGATTGAGGTGACGACTCAATCCAAAGAGCCCACCCCTGTGTGGGCCACTCCCGCAGCCATCTACGTGCTTACAGGCGACGATATTCGCCGCGCGGGTGTGACGAATATCCCAGACGCACTTCGCCTTATCCCAGGAGTCAATGTCGCCCGCGTCAACGGCTCGCGGAACTGGGCGGTCGGCATCCGCGGTTTCGGCGATCAGTTCTCGAAATACGTTCTAGTGCTCATTGACGGGCGCAGTGTCTATACTCCCTTATTCGGTGGGGTGCTGTGGACCATTAATAATGTCATGCTCGAAGACGTTGATCGTATTGAGGTCATTCGCGGACCGGGTGGCACCATCTGGGGAGCCGATGCAGTAAACGGAATCATCAATATCATTACCAAGCACTCGCAGGACACAAAGGGAAGGTTGCTCTCCACTGGCGGCGGAAGTGTGGACCAAAACACCGAGGATGCCCGCTACGGCTCGGCGCGCAAGAACTGGACTTGGCGCGCGGACTCCTTTGGCTTTGTCCGCGCGCCGGAATTCCACGTGGATGCTCAACCTGACTACGACTGGTCGCGATTCGGCCAGGCTGGATTTCGCACCGATTGGACGAGGAACTCAGCCGCGTTTACTTTTCAGGGAGATGCCTACTGGGGAAAATTCGGAGATGCGCAAACCCTTTCTACATACAATCCGCCTAGCTCCTTCATTTCTTACGAGTCTACGAATGTCTCCGGAGGCAATCTGCGCGCCCAGTGGCGTCGTCAGTTCGGCAACCAATCAGACATTTACCTTCAGGCATTCTGGTCTCATGACCATAGGATCGGCTCAAACTTTGGCGAAGACCGCGACACCTTCGACATCGACTTTCTGGATCGTCTCGCCGCAACCCGGTTCCAACGGTTTACCTACGGCATGGGAGTTCGACTGAGTCCCAGCACCGTCAAGCAGACCGTACCCACTGATACTTTTAACCCTCCGCACAAGACGGACAGTATCTACAGCGCCTTTGTTCAGGAAGAGCTTCGTCTCCTCCCCGGGAGGCTTTCCCTCACCCTGGGCTCGAAGCTTGAACACAACAATTACACCGGCTTCGAATACCAACCCAATGGCCGACTCCTTTTCACGCCGACAAACCGGTTTTCGGCGTGGACCTCAGTTTCGCGTGCGGTTCGCACCCCGGATCGCGTTGATGAAGACATCCAGGTCGATCTTTTCGCAGTCTCCTCCCCACTGATTTTTGCGCGCGTCCTGGGGAATCACAGTCTGCGTGCGGAGCGACTCGTAGCCTATGAGGGTGGTCTGCGAACTTTAATCCATCCGCGCTTCTATATCAGCGCCGCTGGATTCTATAACGCTTATCGCAATCTTATTGCGCAGGGTTCGCCCATCATCACCGCCGGGCCTGTACCTCCGTTTCCGCCTGCGAGCTATCTCTTCACATTTCAGTACACAAATGGCATTCACGGCACCACAGACGGCGCCGAATGTGCCCCAGATTGGCAAGCGACATCGTTCTGGCATATCCGCGCCGGATACTCTTACCTCAAGATTGATCTCAACGATGAGCCCCCCTTCAGCGACACCGTTACCTTGAAGAGTCTGCGCGGCTCCAGCCCAAGCCATCAGGCGTTTCTGCAGTCGGAGATCAATCTTCCAGATCACCTCGAATTCGATCAAACTTTCCGCTATGTCGATTCGTTGCCGGCACAATCCGTCAGGGCCTACACGACCGCCGATGCGAGAATTGGATGGAACCCCTCGAAGAGTCTCAGTCTCTCCGTGACCGGTCAGAATCTCTTTCAGCCGCATCACGCCGAATTTGGAATTGATCCGCCGCCGACCGTTCTCATCAAGCGTGGTATCTACGCGAAACTCGTTTGGAGCCATTGAATCGTAGCCCCCTTTGGCGAAACGATGAAGCCAATATTGCCCAGCGCACGATCACCACGAACGCGCCGCGACTTCCACGGCGTCGACCGCTGGTTTGCATACTCTTTGCTTGTCACCGGCTTAGTCATCTCGACTTCGAACGCCCAGTCATCCAAACCGACCGAATACGACGTCAAGGCAGCTTACCTTCTCAATTTCGGAAGATTTGTTCGCCAGACCGGCGAGCAACGATCGCGCACTTCTTTCGACATCTGCCTCCTCGGGCATGATCCGATGGGCCAGTCGATCGACGAGCTTGCTGCAAATCAGACCATCGACAATTTACCCGTGCACATTCGTCCCATCGCCGACGTAAGCGAAATCAAAGGCTGCACCATTCTCTTCATCAGTGGCGAAGAAGACGACCATCTGCGGGAAGATTTGGCCATCCTGGCGTCATCCGACGTACTTACCGTTAGCGATGCATCGGATTTTCTTGTCCGCGGGGGCATGATCCAGTTCCTTCTCATCCAAAACCACGTGCGCTTTGCCGTAAATCTCAACGCTGTGAACCGGGCACATCTCGTTCTGAGTTCGGAATTGTTGCGTGTTGCATCATCAGTAATTGGCATGCCGCCCACGGGTGACCTGCCATGAGAATCTGGAGCAGCCGATCGATTTCTGACAAGTTCATGCGTATCACCATGCTTGTGAGCGGAGTGGCGCTGTTGCTGGCGTATGTCTCGTTCCTCGTTTACGACCTCTACAGCCTTCGGCAGGAACTGATCAGTTCCATGGCAACGGAAGCGAACATCGTGGGCGCCAATTGTGTCACAGCACTCCTGTTCGATGACAGTCAGGCCGCTGAGAATACTCTTTCGGCCCTGCGTAACGCACCACAGATCCGCTCCGCCTTGATTCTTCGTCCCGATGGCAGCGAGTTTGCTCTCTATCTGCGCAACCCTTCGATTCAGTTCGAATTGACAAACCGTCTTGCGGCCGGTGAAACACAGCGCTATTGGACAAAAGGGCGCTACATCCTGCTGGGAAGCAGGATACGGTTTCAGGGTAGACAGGTAGGAGCAGTCTATCTCGTCGCCGAAACCAGCGACGTGGCACGGCGCGCCGAACGCTTCGGCCTGATTTCAGCAGGAATGCTGATCATATGCTTTGCCATTGCCCTTCTCGCCACGTCGGCGGTTCGGCATCTGGTGACCGATCCCCTCACGGGGTTGGCAGAGACCGCGCAAATCGTCACGCGCGAAAGGGATTACTCCTTACGCGCCAAGATTCCCGGCAGCAGCGATGAGCTTTCGTTCCTTGTTCAATCCTTCAACGAAATGCTGGAGCAAATCCAGACGCGCGATCGCGCCCTTGAAGCGACCCGAAGCGATCTTGAACGACGGGTAACGGAGCGGACTGCCGAGCTTTCTGCAACCAACAAGGAGCTTGAGGCGTTCTCGTACTCTGTGGCCCATGATCTTCGCGGCCCACTGCAGCACATCAACAATATTGGCTTTCTGCTGCAGCGCACTTCCGAAGGAATGAATGAGGAGGGACGAATGCTCGTCGACCGGTTGCTCGAAGGGGCGCGCCGGATGTCCGGCCTCATCGACGACCTGCTTAATCTTTCGCGCGCGTCGAGCCACCCACTGCATCGCACCCTCATCGACCTCAGCCATATTGCCGAGGCAATTGCCGCCCGGCTGCAGGCAGAGAGCGGTGGACGCCAGGTTCACTTCATCATTGCCAATGGGGCGCGCGCGTTTGCCGACGACGGCCTCATGCAGGTTGTTCTCGACAATCTGCTTGGAAATGCGTGGAAATATACGTCGAAAATGGAATCGGCGGAGATCGAGTTCGGCTTCACCGAGGATGAGTCTGGAACCGTGTATTTTGTGCGCGACAACGGAGCGGGCTTCAATCCCCGTTATGCGGACCGGCTATTCCGGCCGTTCCAACGTCTTCACTCGCAAAGCGAATTCACCGGTACCGGCGTAGGACTTGCAACTGCCTACCGGATCATTACCCGCCATGGGGGAAAGATCTGGGCCCGTGGAAGCATCGACCAGGGCGCTACTTTCTTCTTTACCTTGCCCTACACCGAAGCATGAAGCCGGATGCTCAACGGCTCCAATATTGCCGGTTTAGCCCCAGGTGATACTTCAGGCGCGGCGCAATGCTGCTCTCGCGACGACCAATCTTATAACCAAGATACTTGGCAAACGTACGCATGATTGCCGATGGCACATGATGGGGCGCGTGCTTCAACAAGTGCCTCAATTCGGAGACTACAAAGCGTCTACCTTCGCCTGAAGCACTGCCAAACTGTTCGATGAGCCAGTTCTCACGGGCATGCAACACCCCGATATCGAAGTATCTACGAAATTCCTCGGCGACGGAATAGGCGTGCGAATGTCTCACCATCGCATCGGCCACATAGGCAGTCTTCCACCCGGCGCGGTGCAGGCGCGCCACAACCAGGGTATCCTCGCCGAAGATGATGTCCAGCGAAAATCCCCCGACGCTCATCAGAGCGCCGCGTCGATATGCTCCAAAGGCATTCGAGAAGAAAATCGATTTGAAACCAAGCGTCCGGCGGCTCTCCCATGAGCGCACGCGTGAAATGGGCGGATAGCTGAACTGCCGTGCATGTGCTTCAATCGGTCCGGCACTCTCTCGCGGAAGCTGACGCCCATACGCCGCGCCGATCTCGGCATCCTCAAAGCTACGCACGAGGTTTGCAAATGCGTCCGCGCCAAAGGGCACAGCATCCTGGGTCAGATAGATCAGGATCTCAGCGTCGCCTGCGAGTTCGGCGCCAAGCTGCCTCGTCCCTCCATGGTTGAAGTCCCTCGATGGAATCTCGACAACGGTAAATCCATCGCGACGCGCAAGGTCTTGTGTCCCGTCGGAAGAGGCTGAGTCAATCACGATGATCTGGTTGGGCGCGAGACTTTGCGCTCGGACTCCCCACGACAATGCCGGCCAGTAACGCGCCGCATTGAACGTGGGAATGATAAGCGCGAAGCGGCCGCGCGAATTGGTCTCACCCGGTTGCTTCATGAAGAGACTCTCTCTCGCAGGAATCAAATCAGCGATTCCTGCGATTGCTGGAAGACAAATGTTTGATTTCGCTGTCAGGCGTCAGCGTTCGGGCTGTTTGCTCACCAAGTGACGCGTCAGCCGTGGCGACGGGAGGGAATGGATGAGGTGCGCGAAAATCAGATCCATCCGCGTTTGGATCTTTCGCAGCGCAGATTTCGCACGGCTTGCATTGTTGTCGTGCCGTCTGTAAAAAAGCAGGTCTTCATTGATGAAAAGGACTTTGCCGCCTGCGAGATCGTTCCGCGTTCCAATCCATACATCGTGTAAAAACGACTTGTTCTTCGGGAAGGGCAGTACGCGCCCCAGCAGGGATGCGCGAAGCGCCATGGCAGACCCCTGGTAGTGATTGATGAAGATGTTCCGCCAAAACCCCCGGGAAAACCGGCCATGCCGGTTGATCCGCGAATCAGGTATCGGCTGATCCGCTTCATCAATCATCCGAACTCGGCTCTGAGCGATCTTCACTTCCGGCATGCTCTCAAAGACATCAAGAAATCGCCGAACCTTCGTTGGCGCCCACATGTCGTCATCATCGCTCAAGAACAAGACGTTGCCGGAGGCCGAACGCAGCGCATCTTCGAAGGTGGCAACGACACCAGCATTGTGCTCGTGCACGAATACTCGAATGCGCGGGTCACCTATCTGCGCAATTCGCTCGAGTGTTTCGTCCGTCGACCGATCGTCGACAATGACAACCTCGCCCTGCGGCTTCAGCTGTGCAAGGATCGATCGTAACTGGGCTTCTATGAAAGCGCCGCCGTTATACGCTGCCATACACGCGGAGACTTTCAGGTCAGAATTGGCAGCTGTCTCTGTGAATTCGGATGTTGCATATTTCTGGGTGGCCAGATTCCACGCAGCGATTCGCTTTCGCCGCGACGTGAAAATGCGCCGGATGAGCGCTTGCCGGGTTATCGCCCGCAGTTCTGCGGAATTCTTTCGCCAGCATTGCCTCACAAGACGCAGAGCCAGCCGCGAAGTTCGCTCCCAACCGGCCGCACGGTTCATGCGCAGATCCCAGAAGGCGGTCTCGGCGAGCAGGGCATTGCGATAACGCTCGGGGCTCATTCTTCGCTGCATGTCTTTCATTGAGAACTCATGCTGAAGCTGGATGTCGCCCGCCACATAGACGCGCTTGCCATGTTCATGCAGCTTGCTGAAGATCATCGCATCGCTGTTATCGAGCCAGAAGCGCGGATCGTAGCCACCCAATTGTTTAAGGGCGGCGGTACTTAGCATCGAACCTGAGTTAAAGGCAAATACGGGCTCATCCGGCACTCCGACATAGCCCGCCGCATACCACCGGGGAAGTGCGCCAAACTGAAAATAATTCGGAGAAAGCTGTTTTTTCCCTGCCGCGATCTGCGGAACAATTGCACCAACTCCCGAATAGCGCGAACTCTCACGGACGGCCGCGGCCATTTTCACAAAGAAGTCCGGTGGCACGGTCGTATCTTGATCGAGGGTTAGCAGCCAGTCCGATTTCTGTTCTGCTGCCCAGGCGAGCGCCCGGTTATAGGCGGTTGCCAGTCCAGAATTGCTTTCATCCATGAAGTACTGCACGTCTTCCGGAAGATTGCGAATTGCACCCCGTGGAGGGCTGTTATCCCATAGCATCAAGCTCACGTCGCCTGCGTCCGGGCTCAAGGCTTCGCGTGCTGTCATTAGACTTTGAAATGCCGGCGACTCAGAGGCCTGCATGTGGTACAGCACAATCACCGCCGTGACTCGCAGGCGACTGTGCTTCGGCACGAATGCTGGATGCACCTTGCTCACTTGGGCACCATGGCTTCTTCCTCGGTAGAGGACCAATGGAAGCACTTCCGTTGCACGGCACCCTGAATGGCAAACTCCAGAATTGTTGAAAGGGGTGTGAACATGTCGCTGAAGAATATGAAGGAAAGGCAGCCAAGGAAGATGCCGGCCACGAGGATGTTTCTGGGAAGCGAGCGCTCCATCAGCCAGCCGCATCCCAGGCCCAGCATCAAGTTCGCGAGGTAGACGCCGAGGTATGAAAAATCGAGCGCATAGGCTGCGAGATAGGTGCTTGCGCCGTCAATGATGCTGAGATCATCATGAATGTAAGCGTGAGGATTGGGGGGCGTCAGAAACGACGGCAAAAGCGGATAAAGGAACGAGAGCGTCGGCCCGTGGAAACTTCCCTTCGCGAATAGCCAGCACAGATTTGAAAACGGAATTGAAATATAGGATGTGAGCCACAGATAAGCCATCGGCCAATCAAAGTATTTATGGCGTATCTGGAGATATTCGAGGAATACGCCTTGCGCCGTGCGAGCGTTCCCGATGAGCGTTATTGCAACAATCGCAAGAGCGAGACAGCCTGCTGCAATCGAATAGAGTTTTTTTCTGCTCATCCGTGTTTTTAGTGAAAATACAAAGAGCATCTGAAGGAGCGCAACCATCAAAAGTCCACGCGTGATGTACAGCGCCATGCCGGCAATACCGAACGTTGCGAACAGGACTTTGCGCCAGCGTGATGCGTCGAGCATTGAGTTGACTGTGATGACAACCAGGAGCGGGAAGAGCACCTGCTTGAACCGGCCGTAGGTTAGATACGTTGCTGGATCGCCGAGCGCGGGCGGCGGCCCGGATAAAACCCAATTGAACGCGATAATCAAGAGTGAAGCCAGGCAGAAGAGGAGATTGATCTGCCACAGCCGCGTCAAATTCAATGTGTAGGCCAGCGGTTCCGAATGCGTAGGCCAACGGTGCAACAACGTTCGAGAGACCAGGTATCCAAACAGAAACGATCCCAATGATAGCCCAAACAGCAGAAGCGGCATTCCCATCGCCGGATACGATACATAAGTTATCTGAAAGCTGAGCGATGCCAGCATCAGCACCCAGTTCATCAGGAAAATAATGAGGGGATTGCAGAAAAGGGGAAGTTCTCCCCGACCCTTCAAAACGCCCTGAACATATTTGTGCTTCGTCAACCTATCAGTCAGTTTCGGCCACAAGGCAGCGGTCGAATTTGAGGCTTCGGCAGGTTGCAAAGCTGTGAAGTTCGCAGAGCGGAGCGGGTGGTTCATGATGCCTCCCGGTCCAGACGGAAATCGGTGGCCATCGATCCCAGTCCCCGAGCGTAATGTACATAGCGGGACAACTGACCCGCCATCTGTAGCGTTCGGACGCCGAGACTGGACGAGAGGTTCGATTGCATTTTTAGAAACGCGATCTTTTCACGTATTTTCGCGATCAGAGCATCGTGCTCATTCCAACCCTCTGCCAGCACGCGGTACAGGAGGTCTTCAAACTGGCGGGCCACGCGGCTGTAGAATTGGCGCCTCGTTTCATGATTGATGTTTGAGGCCTGCGCACACTGTGCGGCACCGACGCCGAGTTGCTGGCCCGCGTGAATGCGGTAATCGGTGAGCGGCTCGGGAATCAGGCTCAAACGCGAGTGCAAAGCGATCATCCAGGCAAGCCAGCCGTCGTGAACCCAGGAGTCGGGGATCGGGGAGCAGTACCGCCGGATCGATGCGCGAAACATCAAAGTGGCGCCGGTCACGACATCGTACTTGAGAAGTGTTTCCACGGGGCAGCCGATAAAGCTTCGCTGCTTGGCGGGGGTGAACTTGTGCTGCGCGAAGAGTCGCATGCCCGCCAGCCGTCCGTCGCGATCCATAAGATTGGCGTCGGAGAATACTCCGCCAAGAAACGGATCCGCAATCATTGCATCCGACAGCCGCTGAAGTTTGGTCGGCACCCAGCGGTCATCCTGATCGCATAATGCGATGAGATCACCGCGCGTCAGGCCAATCGCCTGATCGAAATTGCGCGTAGACCCCAACCTTCGGCTGTTCTGGATCACGGTCACAGCAAAGGGGACGCTTGCCCGATACCGTTTCAAGATCGAGAGCGTCTCGTCGTCCGATCCATCGTCACAAACCACCATCTCGAAGGGCAACAAAGATTGCGATGCGATGCTCTGGAGTTGCTCCTCAAGATATCGAGCGCCGTTGAATGTGCACATCGCCACGGAGATGGACGGTGCGGATCTAGCTTTGGCGTTCGCGGTCACAGATCAAATCTCCAGTTGCGCCCATTGGCGCCGTTTTGTCTTGAAGATGGCCGTAGCTGAAATTACTCCTGCCAGGCCGAGCACCACGAAATAGGCGAGCGAAACGCCCAGCGCTCCTGAGGTCTTCGCAAAGAAAAAGACACTTCCCGCGGTGCAGAGTGCAATCACAATGGACTGCACCAGGAAAGGCTCACATTTATGTGCACGCAGGTAAATTGCCTCACTCTGCACCACATGGCTGCTTAACGCCGTGAGCAGAAGAAGAAGAAAGATTGGCCAATCCTCAATGCGCCGACTGATTTTCGGCATGATGTACGGCGCTTCCACAACGCATATCAGCACGAAGATAGCTCCGCCTGCAAAGAGCGAGATGGACTGCCGCAGCGATCGAAAAAACATACGGTCCAGCACCGGCGTTTCTTTTTTTGCAATAAGGCTGCCGAATGGCGCGGCTTTTGTGGTCATCCATGCCAGCATCATGGCGCTCATCTGCATCACGATGCTCATGGAGAGCCCCATCTTTCCTGCTTCTACCGGGCCGCGAAACGCAAATAGCACCGGGGTGAACAGCTGAAAAACAAAGTAATCGCAGAGCCAGCTAACGGCGATCTTCCATTGAAAGGGCCACACCTCGTGCCGCCAGTTGATTCCGCGCTGAGCCACATGCATGCGCAGTAGCGGGACGAGCAGCCTGCGGCGCGAATACAACATAACGCTTGCCACGGCTCCCTGACCCAGCAGAACCATTGCGGGCGAAAACAACCCGTGATGGCTCAGCATCGCTGTCCACGCAGCGGCAACACTAACGGTCGACTGAAAAAAGCGCATCCGGGCCACCTGTGCCACCTGCCCGCATCCCTCGAGGAACGAGAGCACCGGTCCGATGGAGAAGGTGATGGCACACGCAAGTACGGTGATGCGCAGAGGAAACAGCCACATCTGCGAAGGCTGAGATTCCTGATGAAGTGAGAAGAAGCGCATGCCGCCCACCAGCAGCACAACCCCCATAATCACCGCCGCGGTTGTGTACCATCGGACCGCGCGTTGCAGCAGAGAAGCAAGACGGAAGTGAGCAGCTTCGTTTCCGGTGATGCTGCCGTCTGGGTGAAATTCCAGGAGGGCCCTTTCATGCGCGGCCACCTGCAGGATCACGAATGAGAAACCGAGCTCGAAAACGCTTTGCAGCGCCACCAGGCTCCACAGGGCATAGTAGTAACCCTGCTGAGCGGCGGAGAGAAAGTGCACAATCAGCAGCACGCTTCCTACGCTGCCTAATCCTTGCACGACGCGCCCCAGCACCGTGAATGCGATTGCCCGGTCGAGGCCGATGGAATGAGGCAGCCTGTAACGAAGAAAGTCGCGCACCGCCAGCCAGAAACCTCCGGTGGGCCGCGGCGATGTGGTTGTCTCGGTCAACATACGTCTTCGTTCGCGATGAGATAGAAGATGCGGGGACTAGAATGCAATCGCAGGAGGGCCAAGTGCGTCAGCTTGTTGCCTCTGGCCGTGCATGTTGCAGCGTGGTTACTTCTTCCTTGGTTTGCTTTGGCTTGGCAGAACGCCCGTTCCATAGCGATCGTTTCAAGAGGTCCAGCTTGTCCTTAGTGACGGGATTTTGCTGCATCCTCAGCAGACCTCCTTGTAAAAGTGCCAGCATGATTCCGAAGGTAAAGCCGACTGCGACACCGGCAATTGCAAACAAGCCGCGCTTCGGAAATGATTTCTCGTCCGGGGGTACTGCAGGATCCACAACCTGGATAAATGCGCCCTCTCTTGCTTCGTCTAGTTTGGCGAGTTCGAGTTGGCGCGCAAGAACATCGAAGATCGCTTCGTAGTACTTCACATCGCGCAGCCGGCGAATATACTCGAGCCCTGCTTCAGGAACCGCGCCCTTGGGAAGGAACACGTCGTCTGCCGAGCCGCCTTTTGATCCAACCAGTTTGTCGAATTGTGCGCGCAGGCCGTCAAGTTCTGTCTGGGCCTGCGTCAACGCCGGATTCTCGTCGCCGGCATAGGACCGCATGGCCTCGATTTGCACTTCCTTAGCCACAATCTGCGCGCGCAAACGAGCTGCAGAGTCAATCATTGCGCGCGCCTGTCCATCTACCTGTACCATGCCGGTAGAGAGTTGTGTCCGCTTCAGAGCCTCATCGGCATTCTCGAGATCGGTTTTCGTTTTATCGAGCTGGGCCTGAAAGATGACTCTGCGCTGCGAGGCCTCAGTAATGGCGAGATGCTGCGACAAATCTCTGAATTGGTTTATGTATCCATTCGCAATCTCTGCAGCCCGATTGGGATTGCGATCCGAGAAATTGAGTCGGATCAAGCCGTCCTTTGTCGTTCCATCGATTTTGGTATGCTTCTCCAGCACTTTTCTGGTGTCGGCCAGATAGGTCTTCCGATACTCCGATTGAAGCCCGAAGTGCTGGATGACCGCGTCTTCTACCGAGCGGCTCTTCAACATCGAAACATACATGTCGTTGACGTTTTTCAGGCCGAGCATGCTTCCGGCCATCCCGCTCACAGCGCCACCCATGCCCTCTAACTGGCTGGCCAGCATCGAGCTCATCGACGAATTTCCCTGGGGGGGAGAATCGTTACGGTTGCGGTATACTCCGGCGGCAGCGCGAATGCAAGAAGCAGAGCGCTTGCCGTGCAGATCAGGGTGGCGATTCCGACCAGCTTCTTGCGCTGCGTAATGATGAGCAGCACGTCAAGGAACGTGAGATCTTCCGGTTCGACCGGATGAATCGACGGGAAGACAATGTCTTCGATCTGCTCTTTTGCCGTGCCGTCGCTTCGCATATTCACCATGGTTCCTGTACTCCGATTGATACTCTCGCAAACACTCGATTTTTTCTTCCGTTGATGACGGGCAATTACAGCCGATGCGATCGGGACTACTTGATCACATTGATCGCAGCCGCCCCGAGAGCAAACTGCGAGAAGACCGCGGACCAGTCGGTCAGGCCGCGCAAAAGGGTGGTCTTATTCAGTTGTTCTGGAACGACGATCGTATCGCCGGGATAAATCGCTTCGCGATTGAACTTGTCGTCAGCCCAAAGCGTGCGATCAAGATATTGCCGACTCACCACCGATCCATCCGCGCGAATGATAAATATCTGGCGCCGATCCGCGTTCCGGTTCGGGCCACCTGCAGTTCGCAGGTAATCGCCTGCCATCTTGTGTTGCTGATACACAAATGAATTCGGATCGTAGACTGCGCCAACGATTCCCACGGTGGAGGGAACAGGAGGTACGACGAAGCGATCCCCATCCTCCAGGGGAAGATCGGGAAGTGAATCGACGTTCGATTTAAAAGGGTCAATGTGAAGGACGATGCGTCCGGTGGCGCGAATCTCGCGCAGGCGATTGACGAGCTCGCGCTGGCTTGCCACGGAGGCGCCAACGGTGGCTGCCTCCTGTGGGCTGACAACCGACGAAGCTTTATTCGACGCGGAGACTTCGATTTGGTACGAAAGCGCTGACACATACTCGTCCAGGCGCTGCTGCTGCTCGCGCCTTGTGCTTTCCCGACTGAATTGCGACCCATAGAGGTAGGCCTGTGGTGTGAGCCCTCCGGCACGGAGCACAAGCTGACGAAGTGTCTCGCCTGGCAGCGCACTGTAGACGCCCGAGTGCACAAATTCCCCCTCCAGGCGAACGTACTTCGTTTGCTGGGCGCGCGGTACGCGGATGTCTGCGTCGGAGAAGATTGTGATCACGTCGCCGGGTTCCAGGGCGACGTTTGCCCCGTCATCGTGCTGCAGAACTGCCGCGCCCAGGTCAAAGGGAAGCAGGCGCGTGGTCAACGTCTTGGGGTCAACGCGCTCGACCACTGCATAACCCCAATCAATGTCCGGGGATGTTCTGACCACTTGTGTTTCGATGGGAAAATGCGGGGCCGTCACCAGGCGCGGGCCGGAACCAAGGGTTTCCTGTGCGGCCCCCGAAACCTGCGCCACCTTCCCGGGTTGTCCATTCTTTGATTCGGGTGCGTCTTCGCTTGAGGCAGCAAGCGACTGATATTGCGCAGTGTTGCCGGACGGAGTCGCCGTATCGTTGGGAACGCCCGCGGTCAAGCCCGGGAACAAGCCGCTATTGATGGTCTGTGCGTTCTCGGGGATGGCGGGGTGGATGATCGTCTGACCGGGCTGCGTCGACGAGTATTCAGGCCTGACCGGCGGCAACATTGGTTGAAAGTCCGCAACGGGCAGACCCAGCTGCTCGCGGCGCAGCCAATAATCCGGCGTCAGCAAAGACTCTTTATTCGGAATCAGGTCACGAACCCGCATACCTTCGTGCCACGCAAACCGCCCCGGCGTAGCCACGTTGCCCCGCAAGGTCACGGTTTTGACGAAGCGCGGCGCTTCTGCATGAACGCGAATGATGTCTGCATTCCGCAACGGCGCTGCCAGAGACTGCGAATTCATTTCTACATCGACTGCAACACGCGCACTGGCTCCATCTGATAGTTTCTGCGTACGCTCGATTGAGAGTGTCGATGTGGCTGCAGCCGCAGAGACGCCGCCGGCAAGGGCAAGGGCCTGGGCGATGCTTTCGTGGCCGCGCAGCTCATATATCTCCGGAACATTGACGCTGCCAACGACCGCGACCTGCGGCCCGGCGGGTGGAAAGTAAAGAACGTCGCCCGTCTCCATGTTCACATCTTTCGATTTGTCCCCTTTCAGGAGGAGGTCGTAGAGATCGAAATCCGCGATCGTCTGGCCATTGCGCTTCAGCAGGATGTGGCGAAGTGATCCCTGCGGCCCGGGACCTCCGCAGGCAAACACCGCGTTCACAAGCGTGCTTAGAGAACTGATGGTGTAGCTTCCCGGCCGGCGAGCCTCTCCTGTGACAAACACCTGGATGGAGCGCAATTGCCCAAGATTTACATTCAGGTCGTAGTTGCGATACACGCGGTCGAGGCGCGTCTTCAGGAAACCCTGCAACTGGCGAAATTGCAGACCGGCTACGCGGAATTCTCCCACCTGCGGAATATAGATGGAACCTGAGCGGTCGACGGTGAGGTGCAGATTCTGGGTGACCTGCCCCCACGTTCGAATCAAGAGTTCGTCTCCGGGGCCAATCACATAGTCTGGCGTGACAGGAAGACGCTGTACCGGAGCAAACGTGTCTGGCACATTCGTAAACAGATCGGCCCCGTAAACCGGCACAATGCGGCCGATAGAAGCAGCAACCAGCATTTGAAATTCAGTCAATGGCTGAGGCTTGACGGGCGCGCCTGAGCGTCGCCGAATCTCCGCGGCGCGGTCAATTCCGTCCGCGTCATCCCGATACACCGACATCGGCGCATTGGGAGCGCCCGGATTCACGTTAGGAAATGACCAGGACGAACCCAAGGTTCCATCGGTCGAAGACGGTGACTCGACGGATGGCGAGTACGACGCGCAAGACGAGATATCGCCATTAGCACAGTTAGAACCAGTCGAACCCTCCTGAGGACTCCCGGGATTCGAGGGTGGCACAATCTGCGCTCGTGTCGCGGTGACGGAAAGGGCAACTGGAAAAACGAGCAATATCCGCAAGCAGTTACTTACGTTCGTTCTCATTCTGTGGTCTTCCGGTCGTAATATTTCCGGAGCTTTGCATCTCGTGTCCTACGACAAGATCGGCCAAGCCCCGGTTTCGGTCCAAATCAATACGCCCCTCGCATCGTGAGGACAGCGGGGATGGTCTGGGTGAGAATTTTGAAATCGAGCAAGCAACTCCACTTGCTCGCGTAGTCTCGATCAAACAGAACGCGTCTATCGAAATCGACGTCGCTCCGCCCTGACACCTGCCACAGCCCCGTGATACCCGGGCGGAAGAGGTCGTAGTAGGCAAACTGCTGGCCGTAAAGCAAAACTTCAGCCTCGACGATCGGCCGCGGCCCCACGAGCGACATATCCCCGGCGAGCACGTTGAATAACTGGGGTAACTCATCCAGGCTTAGCTTGCGTAGAATGCGCCCCACGGGAGTAATGCGAGGATCCGGCACATCTTTGTTCAGCGGATAGGCAGCTTCATTTCTGCGATCCGCTTCACTCCTGCGATATCCATTGATCTCGAATACGTTGTCTTTGTGCATCCGGGTGTACATGGAGCGGAATTTGACTATGCGGAAAGGCACGCCGAATCGGCCAAGCCTTTCCTGGTAAAAGAAGATCGGCCCTGTCGACGTCAATACCACCGCCAGTGCCACCGCAGCCATAACGGGAAGAAACAGGACGATGAGAATGCTTGCCAGGAGAATATCTATGGTGCGTTTCAATACAGCGTAGCGCCACGAAAAAGCCCGTCGCACTGCGGCAGAAAGATAAGGTGTGGGGCGCCTGGGGATCGACGCCGGAATTGCTTCATGTAACATGCCGACGGCTGCAATCGCGCTTACTCCCGGTGCATCGGCTTCATAAATATTTAATGCAGTACTTTTTCCTTGCATTCGCGATACCCTCGCTTTGTGTGTTTCCATGCCCTCGCGAATTCTTTAAAGAATGAGTTCGCTGCGGCGTGCGCATGGGCGTGCGATATAGATTTCCTCCCATTTGCTCTGAATGCGGTGGAACATGAACCGCACAGAATGGAAGAACGATCAGGGTAAGGGCCAAGGCATTTCAATTCGTACAAAGGTCTTCGATGCGTTTTCTATGCGTTTATATGTATCCGTGAGCGCCGGCAATTTGCTTTCCGGCTAATTCCACGTCATCGCCACTTATTTCAATGGCGATACTTTGCATGAGCAGGCCGAGCGTGAGTACTACCTGGAGCCTGCTTTTCCTGCGAACGACAATTCCTTCCACCCCGGAGAGCGGGCCTCGCATAATGCGCACTCGCTGTCCGACCGTAAGCAGCGGGTGCGGTTCTGCTTTGGTTGGATCGAGACCGGCTCGCAGCGCTTCGACTTCCAGGTCCGGCAGCGGCGCCGGCTGCTTTGCGGTTCCAATCATCGAAACCACGCCGGGTACCTCCAGCACTCCAACTCGGTCGTGCAAATCGATATGAACAAAAACGTATCCAGGAAACAGCGGCAGGTCGAGCAGAGCCCGCGTTCCGTCTTTCCACGTGTGCTGCGTGCGGTAGGTGGGAAGGAAGTGTTCGATCTCCCTCTGTCCCAGATTCCGCGCCACGCGCTTCTCGTGCCGACAGGTCGTGTAGATTGCGAACCACTGTTTCGCCCGGTCAAACGATGCGTGCGAAAGAGCAGTGCTGTTTTTAAGCAAGGCTTCGCCATCCTCACTTGGCGGAGACTTTTTCAAATCTGCGCCGCAGCGAATTGTTTGTCTTCGCCTGAAATCTCCAGAGCTCTCAGGCGACACCTTAAAAGTTCGTTGAAGGACACTGCGACACCCAGCTCTCTCGGATGCAGCCAGCGGTCATCCTTCAAATACAGGGCCCTGCGGACACTAATCCTGCGATGGGCGCTTGCGCGCACACCCCGGCTAAATTCCCTCTTTGTCATTCGGGCAACAAATCGAGCAGATGCTTGCAGTTATGCGAACCGTGCGGGCGATGTGTTTACTTCTACTATTCGGATAAAGTCCAGTGCCAAGACACTTTACGCAACCAGCTTTGCATTCCCCGGAAACTGCGGGAGTGCTCCGGTTACACAGAAGAGACGCGAAAACCGGCTGAAAAGTTATCTGGCCTTTGCGACCGCAGCAATATCTTCCTGGCACTTTCAGGAGCGGTGTGCCCGGTAAGTAGCGATAATGGGTTCACGATGCTGCTTGACTGGACGACGGGGTCGTTGGCTGAGGGGCTGCACTGCTATCGAAAGCAGGAGTTTTTCGACGCTCATGAGCATTGGGAAGGCGTTTGGCTGAAATGCGACGAGCCTGAAAAGACGTTCCTGCAGGCGCTGATCCAAGTCACGGCAGCTTTCCACCATCTGAAGCGTGGCAATTTCGCGGGGACTGCATCCTTGTTGCGGCGGGCTTTGCGGCGCCTGGAGGGCTTTCCGGCGGAATATGAAGGAGTTCGAGTGGAAGCGCTTCGCGAAAGCATTCGCCGATGGCTTGAAGAGCTGGACCTGGAAGACAGCGCGCGCCAGCTTCCTTTCCCGCTCATCCGGTGATCTTCTCGATCTCATAATTGACATGCAACCGATTGGTTGCAGGAGGGTACCCCCCCCGTACTGTTTAAAGAAAGTACTTGTCTTCAGTGGTTTACAGAAGGCCGGGCGGCTAAGAATCACCATCGAGGGAACTTAGCCACACAGTCATCTCAGGATTGTAGTTACGAGGGTTTTCGTCAGGATAGCCGACTCCTTCTTGACGGTTTGACTGTTCAAGAGGCCAGGAACTTCGCATTCGGGGCGCGGAGCAGCGAAGGAGCGAGCAGACGAAAGGTTATGGAAGTTGCCCATATAGATTCAGGTTAGGCCAATCCGCAAAATAATCTGCAAATCCGCACAAAGATTTTAGCGTTTGTTTTGAGCGGATTAGGGTGACTCGATCGGAAGCGGGGCTTGACGAGATTTGGGATCAGGTAGTTCGGGGAGTTCTCGACGGCCCTTCGGGGCGGAAGGCGATTGCGTCTGAGCCCATCCCTGGGTTTCACCCTGGGCTATTCTCGAATGTCCCTACGGGACGGGGGTTCCAATCGTGTCTCCTCGCTGATTCCGTTCACCTAGTCGGCGTTGCGGACGTAGCATTCGTGGATGGCATCGAGAGGTGCGTTGGGCCAGCGGCTCTTGACCAGATCGTCCTCTGAAAGCTCGTGCAGCCTGAAATCAATCTGGCCGTCCGGCTGCACCAGTCCCTGCACATATCCGTAGATGTGTGTCTTCGCAGACTTGTCCGCATCGCGGGGCAAAGCGTACCGCCTTGCGCCTGCCGATCCGATTATGAATCCTGGGACGACACGGTTGGAATGCTGCTTCCAGTACGGCGTATCGAATATGTTGGGAGAGTAGTAGTGGGAATGGCTGGCGATGAGGTAAACGTGCTTTCCGGCGGCCTGTGCGTCGTAGAACCAGGTGTAGGCGAGATCTCCAGTGCGCACGCCGAGTTCCCAGTCGTCCATGGCATGTTCAGCGCCCTTCGAGTGGGGCAGCGCCTCGTGCATTCCGGCGACGATGGTGTGAATACCTGAGTCCGGTGCGAGGTCGCGATCGAGAACGCCACGCAGCCACTTCATCTGCTCGTCTGAAAACTCGCTTCTGCTGGCATTGTCGAGCGTGATGAAATCCACGCCATTGTGCGTCCAGTGATACCAGGGACCAATGGGCGCGGCGCCGGGGCCATCAGCCTGGCGCTGAGCTGCAATTTCAGGCCGATCAAGGAACGCTGAGAACTTCTCGATGTAGCTCTCGCGAGTCATCGGGGCAACCGTCTCGTGGTTGCCGCGGCCGAGGAACACAGGAAAATCACCGAAGGAGGCCATCTGATGGGTAAGGAAATCGTCCCATGCAATGCGGTGGTACTCGTCCATCGAAGGTTCTTTGCCGGCGAACTGCATGGCGACCAAGTCCTGGTCCGGCTTCGACAGCCAACGAAAATCGCCGAGGTGCCAATAGAACGCATCATGCTCTGCTTTGACACTGGAGGCAATGGCGGGCATGACGAAGTCGCCGCAGTTACGGCTGTCTCCGGAAACCGCAAAACTCCAGGTTGTATCGCTTGTCTGGGCGAAGGAGGACGCGGCGGCGAAGGCAAATAGCGCGAGCAGGGATCGAATCGGGAAGGCCGGTGGCATGCTTCCAGCATAAACGGGCCCCGCGGCGAAGGCTTCATCAACAGTTTGTTAAACAGCTGGGCCCGCCCTTTCACGGTGAGAGCGCCGACAGTGAGACAGATTTCGGACTGGGGATATCGGCTATCGGCCTTGGTGTGATTCGAGTCACCGAGGATGGAGGGAGCTTGGCAATAAGCTCAAGGGAGCGAGCGCGTGGCATAGCCATGTGCACTGATACCAAGGAGCATTTCTACATGGCTTATGTCGTCACCGATGCCTGCGTCCGGGATTTTGTCTGCGTCACCGAGTGTGCTACCACCGCGATTTCGCCGCAACCTGCCGATGAGGCTGCGGGAACCGTTTCACAGGTCTACATCAATCCCGACGAATGCATTGACTGCGGTACCTGCGCGAGTCTCTGCGAGCAGAACGCAATCTATCCTGAAGCTGATTTGCCGGCGGACAAGTCTCACTTCGCGGAGAAGAACCGCGCTTATTTTCAATAGATTCTCGTGTTGTGAGTTTGAATTCCAGAACGCAGGCCAAGGAAGTGAAAGAGCAGATTCTTCGCTCACCACCCGCAAACTGAATTACGTTTGGGGCCCCGTTCGCTCAGAATGACGCGGCTGCGATAAGGCTCCGAGCGAGATCCAGCTAAGGTTCGGTCTTTGAAGGCGGCTGTGGCGGAGATTGTGCGTTCTGTTGTTCGGCAGGTTGCGCTGAGGCAGGTGTCTTGATGGCCGCTGGAGCCGATGCGCCTGGAGTCATCGGCATTGCGGCAAGCGCCAGCGTCTGGACCGTATCCGGATCGTCACGCAACTTAAGGTACAGGATTCCGTTGACAGGGTGCGGGACGGTGAGCTGGGTACCGGTGAAGTCTGCCGGCACGTTCACAGCGTTGTCGAAATCGGGCGACGATGCGACGGAATCGGCAAGAAACAGATTTGTACCGGTCAACGTGCAGGGCCGCGTGACATTATGCGGGCAGTGCAGCTCTCTAAAGCCCGGAATACGCACGAGAGTTCCGAGCGACAGCCAGTCCCCAGCCACGCCGTCGGCGGAGACAGCGCGTGCCTGCAATGGTCCGAATGCCGAGGAACCGAACTTCGCCAGAGGTTCGACAACGCCGAGGGCCGTATTCGCATCTTCCAGCATCAGCGTTCCATCGCTGACAGAGAGAGTGGTGTGGAAGCTGTTATCTACCGCCGCGACCTCAACTTTTTCGTTGCGAGGGAAATTCGAGGGCGTTTTCGATTTCAAGAAGAACACCAGCCTGCCGTCAACGGGAAGATCGTTGGGACTCCCGAGGTGTACGGGCGAGGGATCGGCTGTTTCCTCATCCTGCGTACCCTTGCTTAACAAGGCCACTTCCGGCCGGGGCGGGTCTACGCTGACGGGAACCTTCAACTCGCGCCCATCGCGCAGTTCGACCTTGGCGGTATAGTGCTTTCCCGGCTCGAAATCGCTGGTGGCCCTGTCAGCCTTCATCTGCAACTGGTCCTGATCCTGCACGCGCTTCAGAACGGCTGGTATCCAGTCAACGCCATTGAGAGATACTTTGGCCACCTCATCGAGCCGGTTTCCGGTGAGTGCGGCATTGCTGTCACCGGCGCTAAGCGTCAGCCTTTCGAGCGAAGCTGCCTCGGAATAGGCGGTAAGGGTGAGTTTGTCGGGCTTGCCCAGGCCGTACTGGTTGATGTTTATCGTTACCGGCCCCGGAGCGGCGTCCTTCAAGGGCACACCCATCTCCAGAGTGTCAGGCTTGGGCGACTTCCATTGGAGCTTTACCGGACTCGCTCCTGCCGACTGTGCCTCGACATTCTCAACGCACAGGGTATTTTCGCCTCTGATATGGATCGTGTCTTCGCGCCCGACCACGAGGGCTGACTGGTAGTTGGGTGAAACGGTCCACTTCCCAGCCTCGGCACTTACCAAACGGAATCTTGGCCCAACCCAGTCATCGAAGCCCCATTTGCCCTGGACGACCCCGGTAAATTCCCCAGCAGGCATCATAGGAATGGTATGCAGCGGCACCAGGCCGCCTTCGGCAGCATCTGCTTTGAGCGGCACGTCAATCGGACCGGCCTTCGATTCAACATGCAGCTTGAGGTCGTGTGCTTCAGGAGAGGCATACACCATGGGTGCGCCCTCAGCCGGAAGCACAAGGCCGGTCTTCTGAGCGCAGAACTGTTCCGCGGGGTTCACGGGATGCAGCGGGGGCATCTTGGCGGGCGCCACGGGCGGCATTGCGACGACTACGACGGACTTGGGGTCGCGGAAGGAAGGTGGCACGCTCAGGCGGAGATTCAGCGTATCTTCAGTGGGCAGCGCGAGGGCGGGGATGTACTGGAAGTGCGCGGTATGGAGGGAGGCAAGAATCCGGGCGGTATCGACAATCGCGCCAATATAAGGGCTGTACATTCCTGCTCCGCCGACGGCTGAGTAGCTGAGCTGGTTCATCAAGTCGGCGCTGCTTCCGCTTGTGAGCTGAGACACGCGATTGGAGACGTTTGCGTCGTCGAGCACCATGCCTTCGGTGTGCTGCGTGAGGCAGGGGGCCTGCTGGTCGGTTGGCTTGTCGAAGCACTGCTGTTCAAGCCGGATGCCGAGAACGGAAGCTGACTTTTGCGCGCGATCTTTCAGCGACTTCGGGTCGGTCTGCGAGGTGACTTTGACTTCGGCCAGATAGGCGTCAAGGCGCATCCTGTCGAGACTCGCGGCCTGCAGATCCTGGGTGGCACGAACAAAGATGCCGGGGCGGTCCTTTACGGCTTTCCGCAGGGTGCTGAAATCGCCGCCTGTAGCAGGTGCCAGAAAGACAACGGCCTGCTGCGCTTCGTCGGGAACTACAACGAAAACGCCCTCTTCACGGGCATGTTTTGACCATGTATCGACGCGTGTAAACCAATCGGCGGGTGGCGGATTGGTGGCGCCGCGCAGAAACGCGACGATCAGAACGTATCGTTCGGACTGGCTTTCAGGGAAATCGGGATGAATCCATAGCCGGTCGCCGGGAAGGAGGTTGGGAACCTGGCCAATGGGAAGAGTGACCTCTCCACGTTTCACGCGCACATCGACTTTGGGTCCGATCAGATCAAAGGATGGTGCTGATCCCTGACCGCGTGCAGGTGTACATTCCCAAGCCAGCGCAACCAACAACAGTAAAAGGAAACAACGCCGCATCTTTCTATTGTACGAAGGCGAGGGCACGAAGAATATGACAACTGTAAGGGGACTTTTGAGGGGTACCGGGATTGCCTGGGTGTAAGGGGGATTGGAGGGCATCTCTTGCACAGGCATGGGGTTCGGCGGCACAATCGTTTACACTAGTGCGTGGTTAGGCTGGAAGTGATTTTTTAGTTAAAGTTTTTACTCGGCCCTGTGGGGTATCAAGACAGAAGCAGAAGCGGCGACCAGCTGCTTGGGCAAAGCTAAATCCGCCCTGAATACCTTACAAACGCTCGCAAAAGCCGATGGTTCAGCTACATCCAGATCGGAAACCTGTCACCCGCCGCAAAGAAGATGTCCGTTCGCGGGTTTCAATTTGAGCGGAGCGCAGCGAGATGGGGCAGGCTAGAGAAGCCTTATATGGAGCGTGTTATGAAGTCGAACCGGGCTGCGCAGAGCAGCGTAGACATCAGCAATTTGAGTGTTCCGGACGCGGAAGAGATTATTGAAGAGGCCTTGAGCGAACTGGCGTTTTCGCAGGACCCCGGGTTGGCACGCGCGCTGCGGTTTCTGGCGCCTCCGGGCTACCAGGCGATTGTGGAATTGTGCAGCGAAAACGGGCGCAGCAAGCGCCGGAACGCACCGGCGGATAGCTGGTCGCCGGAAGAGGATGAGGTTCGCATCTACTTCGAACGCATGGATGACGGCGGGGCGCCGACACGACAGAGCCGCGGATCGCGAGCCCCGATCGAAGCGAGTTTCGAGGAAGAAGCCGACGATGAAGTGGTGGTATCGGCAGATCTGGATGCGCGGGTGAAGGAACTTTGTGCGGCGCTGGCGGAAGCAGAGCGGGGCGGGCATGCGTTCATTGCGCTGAAGTGGTTCAGAGACTCGTTTTTGCCGCGGAAGGCATTTCGCTGGAACCAGCATCCGGAGTCAAGGCAAGCGGTGCTGGCGGAGGCAATACAGCGCGGGGTTGTGCTTACCAGCAAGATTGCGAATCCAAAGACTCCGGCGTACCCGACGACGACGATTCGATTGAATCGAGCGGAAGCCGGCGTGCCGGAAGAAGCCCAGCGCTTTCATCCGGTGATGATCCAGGGCGAGTCGATCACTGAAATCATCGAGGAAGAACGAGGAAAGTTGTGAGCTGCTATTTCCTCGAATCGACGGCATTTGCGAAGCTGTTTGTGCAAGAGCCGGGCACGGATGCTTTGATTCGGCTGATGGAGTCAGTCGAAGATAATCGCAAGCTGATTGCCGCCTCAGCGCCATTAGAAGTGTATGCGGCGATCCGGCGGGGGGAGCGGGCCGGGGACATCAGTCAGGCCGATGCTGCCTCGGCGTTTGAGATTCTCCGCATTGAGGCAGCACGCATGGTGCAGGAGCCGCTGAATCCCGCGGTGCTGGAATCTGCGCGGCAACTGCTGGACCGCACGAAACTACGCTGGACGGATGCGCTGCAGCTGGGGGCCGCGCTGGTGGCGCGCGAGATGTTCAGGGGAACCGAGATCATTTTTGTCTCGGCGTCGCCGGTACTGCTCGAAGCCGCCCGAGCGGAGTGCTTCCAGGTCCTCGATCCCCAGAAAGACAGCATTCAAGCCGTCGAACATACGGCCTGAGTGGTCCTGGTCTATTCGCGACGGAAACGATTGGCCTTTTCGAATTCGTCGCGTAGTTCAGGCGTGCGCAGGTTTTCGCGGATGTGCGCCAAGCTCTGCTCGAGAGCCTGCAGCGCGGCTGCGATGGCATCGGTATTGGTATGAGCGATGTCGCGCCACATGGAAAAGGGGCTGGCGCCGAGACGCGTCATCTCGCGGAGAGCGCGACCGCCGACATCTTTTAGTTCAGGAGCATCGCCAACTTCGCTTTCGAGCAGCGCACTGAGGGCCGTTGCCGCGAATTGCGGTAGATGGCTGACCCAGGCGACGAGTTCGTCGTGGCGGGCGGCGTCAAGGTTGATGACTTTGGAGCCCATGGCGACAACCGACTCGCGCCAGTGAAGGATGAGTTCGCGACCGCGCGGTGTGCGCACCGAACCAGGCGCGTCGGTGAAGAGCCACGCTGCGCCGCGGAAGAGATTCGCGTCGCCGAGTTCCGCGCCGCCCCGTTCCTTACCCGCCATGGGATGACCGGGGAGAAAGGCAGCGCAGCCCATCTGGTTGAAGTACTCTGTTCCAGCTTTGGTGATCTGAAGCTTGGTGCTGCCGACGTCGGTGACGAGATGATCTCCGCCAATGTGCATGGTGATTTGCGCCATCAGGTCGAGCGTCGCGTAGATCGGCACTGAGAGGATCGTCACGTCGGCTTCACGTGCCGCAGAGATCGGATCGGTCGCAATCGAATCGATAGCGCCGGACTTGAAGGCGATTTGTGCGCCTTCCGGTCTGCGATTCCAGCCGGCGATGGACCCGGTGAAGCCTGCGGCACGCAGAGCGAGACCTACCGATGTGCCCAGGAGGCCTGTACCGAGGATCGCGACTCGTTCCATCATGACGACTCTTTCCGGTTCAGAGCGTTCTTCCGACTGCCTTGGCGATGGTGCGCAACTCAGCCATTAATTTTTCAAACTGATCGGGGTACAGGGTCTGCGCAGCATCGGAGGCGGCTTTGTCGGCGTTGGGATGAACTTCGACAATGATGCCGTCGGCACCGGCGGCGACGGCGGCGCGCGCCATGGGTGCGACCATTTCGCGATGGCCGGTGCCGTGCGAGGGATCGCCGACGATGGGGAGATGCGAGAACTTCTTGACGACAGGAATAGCGGAGATGTCCATCGTATTGCGCGTGGCGGTTTCGTAGGTGCGGATGCCGCGCTCGCAGAGGATGACGTCGTAGTTGCCGCCGGACATGATGTATTCGCTGGAAAGCAGCAGTTCTTCAATAGTGGCGGCGATTCCGCGCTTGAGCAGAACCGGCTTGCGCGCTATACCCAGTTCGCGAAGCAGGTTGAAGTTCTGCATATTGCGGGCTCCCACCTGAAAGCAGTCGACATACGGCAGCATCGATTCGATCTGGGCGATCTCCATAACTTCGCTGACGACGAGCAATCCGTTTGCGCGAGCCGCATCGAACATCAGTTTGAGGCCTGGGATTCCCATGCCCTGAAAAGAGTAAGGCGAGCTGCGGGGCTTGTAAGCGCCGCCGCGCAGAAAGCTGGCTCCAGCAGCCTTTACGCGCTTTGCGGTCTCGACGATCTGCGCTTCATTTTCAATGGAGCACGGGCCGGCCATCACGACGATCTGTTCGCCGCCGAGCTTCACGCCATTAGCGAATTCAATGACGGTGCCTTCGGGACGGAAGCCTCTGCCTGCCAGCTTGTAGGGCGAACTGATGCGATGAACGTGAAGCACGCCGGGCAGATTTTCGAATTTGGTGATGTCAATGGTCGCCGTGGGGCCCACGCCGGCAAGGATGGTTTGGGTCGCGCCCGTGGTGCGATGGACGCCGACTCCCGCTTCGACCATGACTTCAATGACGAAGTCAATTTGTTCTTCGGTGGCCTTCTCCTGCATTGCGACAATCATTTTTCGTTCCCTGTCTCGGGCGCAGCTCCGGCGCTCCCGGCAACGGGTTCTTGCTGCCGGGTTGACGGGACGCCTGTGTCCTGGCCCTTGAGGGCATTTCTTTCTGAAGCCAACTCGTTCCTTTGCAGTGCCCGCATCACGTCGATGATGCGCTCGTAGATATGCGTCAACTCGATGTCGGGCAAGGGGCCCTTGTTGGCGGCACGCACGTTGGCGTAAATGATTTTTTCGCGTGCCGGCTCATAGACCGGCAGGGAGGTCGCGACTTTCAGATGACCGATCATCAACGCGGCGCGGGCCCGCTCGCTCAGCAACTCCACAAGCTGGCGGTCCAGAATATCGATTTGATTTCGCAATTCTTCCAGCGTCATTCCATCCTCGTGATAGCTGTCAGCTTTCAGTTTTCAGCTTTCAGCCCGGTCCTGCTGATGCAGAGGTATTGCGACTGAATCTGCCGCACGCAAGCTGAGGGCTGAAAGCTGAGGGTCGTCTCTTTCACCGGGCCAGCGCCGCCTGGGGCAGACGCAGACCCTTGATAAATCGGGCCACGGCTTCGGGCGCTGCCCCTGGATCAGACCGCTCGATCAACTCCACAATCGCGCTACCGATGACCGCGGCATCTGCGAACTCCGCCACCCGCGCAACATGCCCGGGAGTGGAGATGCCGAATCCGACGGCCACCGGCAGCGCGGTCCATCGGCGAATGCGGGCAACGAGAGTGGCTGCGTCGGCGGTCATGTTTTGCTGCTTGCCGGTGATACCCACCCGCGAAATGGCGTAGATAAATCCACTGGCATGTGTGGCGATGGCCTCGATACGTTCGTCGGGACTTGTGGGCGCTGCCAGCAAAATCGGAGCGAGTCCCACGCGATTCATCTGAGCCAGATAATCGCCGGCTTCTTCAACGATCATGTCAATGATGAGAACGCCATCTGCACCTGCAGCGGCTGCATCGTCGGCGAAGCGCGAAAAGCCATAACGCAAAACAGGATTGAGATAGGTGAAGATGACAAGCCCGGCATTCGGCCGCGCCGCACGAATCTCGCCGGCGATTCTCAGCACATCGGCCATGCTGGTTCCGCGAGCCACGGCACGTTCGCTGGCACGCTGAATGACAGGACCGTCAGCAAGAGGATCGCTGAAAGGGACGCCGAGTTCAATCACGTCAGCACCGGCATCGATTGCGGCTATCGCGATGTCGCGCGTGATTTCGACGCTGGGATCGCCGGCCGTCAAATAGACGACCAGGCCTGGTTTGTGACTGAAGCTAAGCGCCATTGAGTTCGGTTACGCTCCCTGGATTTTCAGTTCGCGCGCAATGATGCCCATATCCTTATCGCCGCGGCCAGAAAGATTGACTACCAGTATGTCACGCGGCGAGAACGAAGGAGCGATGCGCAGGCACTCGGCAACGGCGTGTGCGCTTTCAAGTGCGGGCAGAATGCCTTCGGTCCGCGCCAGTTTCACGACGGCGTCGAGCGTAGCCGCGTCATCCTGCGAGACGTACTCAGCACGGCCGGAGTCGTGAAGCGCGGCATGCTCGGGCCCGATGGAGGCATAGTCCAACCCGGCTGAGACGGAGTGCGTTTCGGCGATCTGTCCGTTTTCATCCTGCAGCACGTAGGAGAATGTGCCTTGGAGAACGCCGGGGACACCGCCGCTGAATCGTGCCGCGTGCTGGCCAAGTTCTGTACCTCTGCCGCCCGCCTCGACGCCGATCAGCCGCACGTCGCGATCGGGAATGAATTCGTAAAAAGCGCCAATTGCATTGGAACCGCCGCCGACGCAGGCGATGACCGCCGTGGGCAGGCGGCCTTCTTTTTCGAGGATCTGCTGTTTCATTTCGCGACTGATGCAGCGATGAAAATCGCGCACCATTGTTGGGTAAGGATGGGCTCCGAGTGCGCTTCCGAGGAGGTAATGAGTGGTGCGGACGTTGGTGACCCAGTCGCGCATGGCTTCGCTGATGGCGTCTTTGAGCGTTTTGGATCCGGAAGAAACTCCACGGACTTCAGCCCCGAGGAGGCGCATCCGCAGCACATTCAGCTCCTGACGCTCCATGTCCACATCGCCCATGTAGATAACGCACTCCATGCCAAGCAGCGCGCAGACCGTAGCGGTGGCGACGCCGTGCTGGCCTGCGCCGGTTTCGGCGACGATGCGCTTCTTGCCCATGCGCTTAGCGAGGAGCCCCTGGCCGAGGGCGTTGTTGATTTTGTGGGCGCCGGTGTGAAGCAGGTCTTCGCGCTTCAGGTAAATCTTTGCGCCGCCGAGTTCCTCAGTCAGCCGTTTGGCAAAGTAGAGCGGTGTGGGGCGGCCGGCAAAGTCCTTGAGGAGAGAGGCGAGCTCAGCCTGGAACGCTGCATCGGCCTTGGCGAGCTCGTATTCGTGCTCGAGTTCGAGGAGCGCGGCCATCAGCGTCTCGGGGACGTATCGGCCGCCGTAAACGCCGAAGCGCCCGGGACGCGAGTCCGTTGGGGCGGATGGAAGGATCACTGATGCCATGGTGGCCGGCCTCCTGCAGACTGGTGGGGTGAGACGATCTCTTTCAGTTTACTAGGAGGTGTGGAGAGGGATGAAATGACGGGTTCGGTCAGGCTTCCCGGGCGTTCTTGCCGGATGCCGCGCGCGCGTTCGCAACGAATGCCCGCACCTTTGCAAGGTCCTTGTGCCCGGGAGCCGACTCGACACCAGAAACAACATCGACGCCCCAGGGATTAAGCGTGGCGATGGCTTCGGTAACGTTGCCAGGGGTGAGACCGCCTGCGGCAACCAGGTTATGAGGCGAGGGGCGATTTCCGAAGAGCCCGGCGGCGGCGGTCTTCCAATTGAAGGCGACACCGGTCCCACCGACGGCGGTGGCGGTGCGGGAGTCGATGAGGAGCGCGTCAATATTTTTGTCGGAAGCGAGTGAGGCGGCTTGCGCGGCGATGGCCGCGCTGAAGTGAAGCGTCTGCAAGATGCGGAGAGCAGGACCGAATTTGTTGCGCAATTGGGACGGAATCTCCGGGCTAGCTGCAAATTGCAATTGAACGCCGGTGAGATTGGCGGCTCTGACGATTGCTTCGATCTCTTCGAAGGTTGCGTCCACGAAGACTCCGATTTTCTCGATTGAGGCGGGGAGGTTTGGGACGATTTTCGCTGCTTGCTCGCGCGTGACCCGACGTGGACTCGGCGCGAAGACGAATCCAACGGCGTCGGCGCAGGCGGCGGCGGCGAGCATGGCGTCTTCGAGCGAAGTGTTGCCACAGATTTTGATCCAGATGCTCATCGGATGACTTTGGAACCTGCCAGGAGAGCGGAGAGAGCAGCGCCGGGATCGGGCTGGCGCATCAGGCTTTCGCCGATGAGGAATGCATGGAAACCGGCGGCTCGCAAGCGATCGATGTCTTCTGAAGTTGCAATGCCGCTTTCGGCTACGCGAACGACGGTGGGTGGAATGCGGTCGGCAAGTTCAAGGGAGGTTTCCATGCGCACCTCGAAGGTCTTGAGGTCGCGATTGTTAATGCCGATGGCGTCGGCCCCGTCGGCACCGAGGGTGTCGAGCGCCGCGTCGAGTTCGCTTGCGGTGTGAACTTCGACGAGCACATCCAGCGCATGTTCGTGGGCCGCGGCGGCGAACCGCTTGAGTTCTGCACTGGTAAGCGCGGCGGCAATGAGGAGAATGGCGTCAGCGCAGTGGACGCGCGCTTCGACAATCTGATACTCGTCGACGGTGAAGTCCTTGCGCAGACAAGGCAGGCTCACCGCTCCTGAAGCAATCTCAAGGTTGCGCAGGCTTCCTTGGAAAAACGGCTCGTCGGTGAGGACAGAGAGCGCGGCGGCACCGCCGTCTTGATAAGTTTTGGCGAGCCACGCTACATCGAAGTCTTCGCGAATGAGTCCTTCCGATGGTGAAGCTTTTTTGATCTCCGCGATGATTGCCGGTTCGGACAGGGAACGCAAGCGCAGAGCGGAGGCCCAGCCGCGTGGCTGATGCAGGCTTGCCTTGCGCTCGAGTTCGACGAGCGGCACACGCGCTCTGGCCGCGGCAACGGTAGCTCGCGTTGTGTCGAGAATCTTGTCCAGTCGGGTCGACATGCGCTGGCTTGAGTATACGGGGCGGAAAGTTTGGCTTTGCGATCGGAACGGCCGGCAAACCAACTTCGCCGGGTGAGAATCCGCAAGATTGCAATGGTGGGCCCGGAGGGATTCGAACCCCCAACCAAGGGATTATGAGTCCCCTGCTCTAACCGTTGAGCTACAGGCCCGCTCGGTGTTCATCTCATTATATATCAGTCATTTATCATCGAGGCGATTGTCTGATTTGGTACCGATCTTACGTGGTTTCGGTTCTGATACCGGTTGAAACCGAATGTACCTGAACATCGCTCAAGGCCGATTCGCCGAACCTGCGAGCGATTTCAAAGTCTCAATTGTCGCATCATTCGTCCGCTTGCTTCGATGCCCGATTTCATGGACGCCTTGGTTTGACGTCTCTCGGCCCACGATCGAGTTCTGGCTTGTATCGTTCGAACAGGGGCGAAAGTCCGACGACTATAACTCGGCGCATCCCAAAGTTTCGATCTACTCACGGCCACGTGAGTCGAGGCAGTTGTCCGGCGACAGATCGTCAACCTGGTTTATGCTGTTCACACGAAATGAGACAAATTCGCTCTCGCGAGAACCGAAAATGAGACGGCAACACGGAGAAGGTTCATGGATATTCCCGAAGCCAAGGCTCAGATTGTGGCTACACCTGTCGATCCTGGTCGGATTGTTGACCTCAGCCATGGCTTCGTTCGCGGCGGATGATACAGCTCGCTTTTCCGGGACATGGGCCATGACATTTCCCTACAGGGGCCAGACGCTTACCTTGTTCTCGGTGCACGACAGCAGCGGATACAAGAATTATCTGCTGGTTTCCGGTAGGCGCTGGCCGGTGGGCGACGGCAAGTTCTCGGCGGCCAACGGCAGGTACACGGCCGCAGCCGGCAAGCCAAATAATGGAGGAACGTATCGCTTTACGGATAACAACACGGTTGTCTGCACTAACACGGCAGGGCAAACTGTAACCTGGAGGCGCTACAACGCTGCACTTCCTCCGATCATCGAGAACGGCGGCTACAACTACCGAGTCAAGCCGAGCCTTAACCTGGTCCTGGAGGCAGCTAGAAAAAATCTGAAGGACCTTGTCCTTAGTTATGTCGAAATACAGGGCGTTCCCGGCTATCTCTGGCTCCAGTATCAACTTTATTCTCCCTCGACAGGAGCGATTGTTTCCGGGTGGGCGGGCGGACCCAACAATGGAAAATACACTGTCACCAGTTGGAAGCAGCATGATCCGACCAAGACTCCTCTGCCAACCGATTTCAAAGTGGATTTTGCGGATGCGATGATGACATTGCTAAATACCGGGTTGAAACCAAGCGGGCTGGGTGTTACCCGTCTCGAATGGGCTGGCGCACGGGGCACGCGCGCGGTGCTGGCATGGTCTATCAGGGTTGGAGGCAGCCCGGATTTGGCGCCTCTTTTTGTTGACGCGCAGACCGGCAAGACGATCCCTTGGCAACGAGCGATGGATCCTGTGGTTGGCAACGATGCACAGATACAGGCGTGGCGCGACAGTTTTCGGAATCAGAATCAGCCTGTGGATGGACAATCGAATTCGAGCTACAAAGCCATGGAGTGTGTCGCGGCAATTCAAGAAGGACTGAGCTGCATTCAATAGCATTTTCAATGGCTCAGCATTTCAAACGGCAAGATCTGCGGGGATGATTTTGCCGGAGCACGTGCCGAAGCCGATGGGGGGAAGACCAGAGGCCTGGCAGTAGCCGTGAAAAGTAACCTTGTCGCCGTCCTCGAGGAATGCCCTCGTTTCGCCCGTGGGGAGTTTGATGGGTTCGGCGCGGTGCTTCATCTCGAGGAGACAGCCTTCGGAGCCTTCTTCGGGGCCGGAGATGGTGCCGGTGGCGAGCAGGTCGCCGGGGCGGAGGTTGCAACCGCTACTGGCGTGATGGGTGAGGAGCTGGCCCGGGGTCCAATAGAGGTCGCGAAGATTTCCCTGGCTGATCTGGATGGGTTTCGTATTCGCTTGGCGCATCCTTTCCGATTGCAGGAAGACCTCGAGGGTAACGTCGAAGCCGGCGTGGGCGGAATCATTGGAGGTAAGGTACGCGAGAGGCGCGGGGTCGCCTTCGGGGCGAGGAGCTACAGGCACGCGATAGGGTGCGAGGGCTTCCATCGAAATGACCCAGGGCGAGATGGTGGTTGCGAAGTTTTTGGCGAGGAACGGGCCGAGGGGCTGGTATTCCCAGGACTGAATGTCGCGTGCGGACCAGTCGTTGACGAGACATACACCGAAAATGTGCTGCTCTGCCTTGTCGATTGGGATGGACTGGCCGAGGGGATTGCCGGGCCCGACGAAGATGCCGACTTCGAGTTCGTAATCGAGGGAGCGGGATGGGCCGAAGGTTGGCTCGGTGGCGGTTGGTGGTTTTGTCTGGCCGTGAGGGCGCCGAATATCGGTGCCGCTTACGACGATAGACGAGGCACGGCCGTGATAGCCGATGGGGACATATTTGTAGTTGGGCAGCAGCGGATTGTCAGGGCGGAAGAGTTTGCCGACGCGCGTGGCGTGATGGATGGACGCGTAGAAGTCGGTGTAATCGCCGATCTGCGCGGGCAATTGCATTTGCACTTCGCGCATGGGAATGAGAAGAGCGCTGCAGGCGTGTTTTTGCGGCGGAGTCAGCGCTCGCGGCGAGCAGAGCTGTGAGTTGGCTGCGGAGAGCGGACCAGGTATGCGGGGCCCAGGGCCATTAGATGGTTCAGGGATTCCTGCGTGCAGGCTTCGACGGCATTGGGATGAAGCTTGCTGAGAAGATGCTGGCTGGCGCGCAGGCGCGGAGATCGAGAACCTGGTCGCCGATGGCAACGCCGATGCGAGTCTGCTGATTGTGCTGAAGACGCCGTAGGGAAGATTTTGCAGCGGGAAATCGGTGTCCGGCTCGTTCGCGCTTTCGACCCAGCTCATTACAGCCATCCCAGCGCCTCCAGATCGCTTGAATTGGCTCCGTGAAGGAGCACGATCCAAAACTGATGAAGAAGCTGCGGCGAAGGTGGCGAAGCTGGTCGGCTGTTCCAAGTCGAAGTTGCGCCAGCAAATGATATCCGGCGAGGCATCCCAAGCACTCGGATCTTCTTCCCGGAAGCGGCCTGTTGCCTCATCGACGCGACCAGCCGGAATGCAGCAGCGCGGCGGCGCAGGCAAGGTTCACGAAGCCGTGCATCACAGCCGTTGGGCTGTCCGGCGCGTAGGTGAGGGATGGCGCGAGCGAATGGGATGATGCAGGCCGGCTGTGGCCTTGAAGGCGATATTCCGAGGTTGGAAGCCTCCTTCAAGATGAGCGCAACCGATTTGGCGTCGGGAAAGGCCTCCGGCATGACACCGCCCATGCGCAGCTTAGCGCGCATCGTGGATGCGGCAAGAACGTCGAATACTGGCGTCGTGAAGCCATCGATCGGCACTTCGATGTAGCATGCGAGGTTCTTCGGTAATTGCCGGCCGAGCTCTTCGATGGTTGCGGGTTCGGCGCACTTGATCTCGATGGACTCGATGTGGAATCCGGCGTCGATGAGTTCTGAGAGTTTCTGTGGATCAATTTCAGGCGGTGCAATCACGCTGAGCGGCATCGCAGTGAGCGCACTGCCGGCGGCTTCACGCAGCTCATCGGTGCGCGCGATGTCTACGATGAAGCGGCCCAGCGCGAAGGCGTGCGGACCGCCCCGGTACTCAAGGTAGTTGCGCACCGCCGCGCGCATGTCGAGGCTAGCGGGCGGATAGAGGCCTGCGTAGTCAATCAGGCCCGCGAGCAAGGTTTCGATGGGGGTCATTTTTTCTTCGACTTGGCCTTTGAGTTCTGCTTGAAGTGCTTCTTCAGCCCCTGCCAGCATTCGAAGTATTCATGCTGCAGGATGCGGGTGTTCATAGCGAACTCAGTGGGGCGGACCACAAGTTGGGTCTCAAACATGAAGGCGAGGGTGTTGGCGAGGTAGTGCGGCTTGAGTTCCGCCGCGGTTGCGCGTTCGAAGGTCTCGGCGTCGGGGCCGTGGCCCGCCATGCAGTTATGCAGGCTCGCACCGCCGGGCACGAAGCCCTCGGCCTTCGCATCGTAAGCGCCGAAGACCAGGCCCATGAATTCGTTCATCAGGTTGCGATGGAACCACGGCGGACGGAAGGTGTGCTCAGCCACCATCCAGCGCGGAGGGAAGATGGCGAAGTCGCAGTTGGCTGTACCGGGAACGTGGGATGGCGCGCTCAGCACGGTGTAGATGGAGGGGTCGGGGTGATCGAAGGAGACGGTGTTGATGCAGTTGAAGAGAGCCAGGTCGTATTTATAGGGCGCATAGTTGCCGTGCCAGGCCACGACGTCGAGCGGAGAGTGGTCGATAGCGGCTGACCAGAGGCGGCCAAGGAATTTCGACGTGATGCGGAAATCGCCGTCGCGATCTTCAAAGGCCGCGACGGGCGCCTTGAAATCGCGCGGATTGGCGAGGCCGTTGGCGCCGATTGCGCCCAGTTCGGGGAGGCAGAGAGGGCAATCCGTAGTTCTCGCAGATGTAGCCGCGCGCATGCTTCTCTGCGAGCACAACGCGGAATTTGATTCCGCGAGGGATGACGCAGATTTCGCCAGGAGCGACATCAAGAATGCCGAGCTCCGTGTGAAAGCGAAGAGCGCCGAGTTGAGGAACGATCAGCAGTTCGCCGTCCGCAGTGTAGAAGAAACGATCCTGCATCGAGGTGTTGGCCGCGTAGAGATGGATGGCGACGCCTTGTTGCATGGCGGGATCACCGTTGCCTCCAAGGGTAACGATCCCGTCGACGAAGTCAGTCTTCTCTTTGGGGACGGGTAGCGGATCCCAGCGGAGTTGATTGGGCGACGTAGGAACCTCAAGAAACGGTCCGCTGCGCATGAGCCGTGCGGGGATTTCTTCGTAGGGGCGATGAGTGACCGAGGGACGGATGCGATAGGTCCAGGAGCGGCGATTGGCGGCGCGCGGCGCGGTGAACGGGGATCCGCTGAGCTGCTCGGTGTAGAGACCGAGGGGATGCTTTTGCGGCGCGTTCTGGCCCTGCGGCAAACCTCCTTCGACGGCCTCGTTGGCGAATTCATTGCCAAAGCCAGTCTGGTATTGGAGAACATCAGCCATGCTTCTCACCTTTCACAAGCGGTTTTGCCGGGCGCGGGTTTCGGCCTCGTGCATTGCTTCGTAGATCTGGTCAAAACTGGAAACTGCAAACAATAGCTTGTGCAGCTCATCCACCTTTACCGGAGTTGCGAGCACCTCGTCCAATGAAAAATCGTGGATGGCGCAATGTCCTTCGATGACGTTCAAGCACTCGCCGTGGGAACTGATCAGTCCGCTGCCGTAGACCTTGATTTCGTTGTTCTCGCGAATCAATCCGAACTCCACGGTATACCAGAACAGGCGCCCCAGCTTTTCCAATACCGCCTCATCTTCGATGGATGCACAAACGCTGCCGTAGCGCTCCAGAAAATCGGCAAAGACTTTATGCGCGTGCATCGGAACGTGGCCGAAGACGTCGTGGAAGATGTCTGGCTCGGGCGTATATTCAAGCGACTCGCGGCTGCGCAACCACGTTGTGGTGGGAAAGCGGCGGGCCGCCAGCATTTCAAAGAAAGCCGGCGCAGGCAGGAAGCCGCTCACCGGCGTGGAATTCCAGCCGGTGCGAGGCTCGAGGCGGGCGCTTATCGCGGAAAGCCGGGGGAGGCGGTCGCGTTGGAGGCCGATGATTTCAAAGCCATCGAGATAGGCGCTCGAGGCGTGCTTTTCGAGTTCAGGAAGCACCCGGCCCACGAGCTCTGCCCAGACTGCGTGCTGCTCGTCGGTGTAGGCGGAATAGTCCTGCTCAATGAGGTAAGGAACGGCAACGGAAAGCGCTTCGGTTTTCATTTTGTTTCTCCGGCTAGAGATTTCCGCGTGCCTGTTGCTCGCGCTCGATGGCTTCGAAGAGCGCCTTGAAGTTGCCTTTGCCGAAGCTGCGACTGCCCTTGCGCTGGATGATCTCGAAGAACAGGGTGGGGCGATCTTCCACGGGCCGCGTGAAGATCTGCAGCATGTAGCCTTCGGGATCGCGATCGACGAGGATGCCGAGCTTTTCCAGTTCTTCTACCGGCTCGTCAATCGTGCCTACTCGATTTTGCAGTTCGGTGTAGTAGGTGTGCGGAACGTGCAGGAACTCGATGCCCTGCTCGCTGAGCTTGCTGACCGTGTGCAGAATGTCGTTGGTGGCGAGCGCGATGTGCTGCACGCCGGGGCCGCCGTAGAACTCGAGATACTCCTCGATCTGGGATTTCTTTTTGCCTTCGGCCGGCTCGTTGATGGGGAACTTGACGTAGCCGTTGCCGTTGGCCATCACCTTCGACATGAGCGCTGAGTATTCGGTGGAGATGTCCTTGTCGTCGAAGTGCTGGTAGAGCGAGAAGCCCATGATGTCGGAATAGAACCGGACCCACTCGTCCATCTCGTGCCAGCCTACGTTGCCGACCATGTGGTCGATGTGGAGGAGGCCGGTGGGGCGGGCTATCAGGTCGCGCTCAACCGCGCGGTAGCCGGGGAGGAATGCACCGGAGTAGTGGGTGCGCTCGACAAAGGTGTGGATCGTGTCGCCGTAGGTGCGGATGCTGGACATGACGACTTGTCCGCGCTCATCGGCGAGAACGTAGGGCTGGGCGACACTGACTGCGCCGCGACTGGTGGTTTCGCGCCAGGCAGCACGGGCGTCGTCGACCCAGAGCGCGATCACTTTGACGCCGTCGCCGTGACGGCCGACGTGCTCGGCGATGGCGTTGCCGCCGCGCAGGGGCGTGGTCAGGACGAAGCGGACTTTGCCCTGCTGAAGGACGTAGGAGGAGCGGTCGCGCTGGCCGGTTTCGGGTCCAGCGTAGGCGACGAGCGACATGCCGAAGGCGGCGCGGTAGAAGTAGGCGGACTGGCGGGCGTTGCCGACGTAGAACTCGACGTAGTCCGTGCCTTTGAGAGGAAGAAAGTCGTTGCCGGTGGGGATGGACTGGGTGATCGGCTTTGAATCAATGTGTGCGGGAGCAGAGTGCACGCTGGCGCTCATGCGGTACCTCCTGTGCCGGGACAAGGGAAGCGAAAAGGGGAGATTCCCGGCTGACCCATACTGTAGGACGCTGCGAAGGCACTGAGAATAGGTATCGCTTTAAAAAACAGGGGTCAAAACTTAACGGCATTAAGCATAATAGGGGATGGAACTTAAGGAATTCTGGCAGATGAGCCACAAGACAATACCGAACAAGATCGACCTGGACTCCACCGCGTGGAAGATCCTCGAAGCGCTACAGCAGAACGCGCGAATATCGTTTGCGGAGCTGGGCCGTCAGATCGGACTTTCCACACCCGCGGTTGCAGAGCGCGTTCATCGCCTGGAAGAGGCCGGCGTGATTGCCGGCTATCATGCGTCGCTCAACTCCACAAAACTTGGCGTGCCGATACGCGTGCTGGTGCGGCTCACCATTCCGGGCGGCGAGTTGCAGATCAGCCGCACGGTAACGGCGCTCAAAGACCTGAGTGAGATCAGCCGCTGTCACCGGATCACGGGCGCCGAGTCGTTTGTGATTGAGGCTGACGTGGTTTCGATCCGCCACCTGGAGGCGCTGATCGATCGGCTGTCGGCGCTGGGCGCGACATCGACTTCGACGGTGTTGTCGTCGCCCGTGGAGCGGCGGGACCACCAGGCTAAGCAGATCGAGTCGTTCGCGAAATATCTTTGATGAAGGCCGACGATGCGTTTGTTTATCGGGATTCCGCTGGCGGCTGAAGTTATCGACGCACTTGAGCGCCTTTCGCGAAGTTTGCGTTCCACTAATGACGGTCTCCGCTGGAGTTCCCCCGAAACGTGGCATATCACCCCTTCAGTTTCTCGGCGAGACTTCCGTCGAGAGGTGCGGTTGCCTGGTGGAGCGCCTCGGCTCAATCAAAGCGCCGGCGGTGCCCGTCCGGCTTCATGGGACTGGTTTCTTCGGCCGCGCCGGGGTGTTTTTCGCGGGCGTGGATGTGTCACCCGAACTGCGGCAGCTGGAAAGGTTGATCATCGCCGCCACGTCGGAATGCGGGGTTGCCGCCGAAGAGCGGCCTTACCATCCCCACGTGACTCTCGCACGCGCCAAAGGCGACGGCAAAGGTGGTGCTCTGCGCAAGCTCAAAGGCGCAGCGAAAAGCGAAGTAGAATTCCCGGCGTTCAGCGCGCGGGAATTCCTGCTCTACGAGCCCTTTCTGCATGCGGACGGCGTACGGCACGAAGTTCGCGAGCGCTTTTCCCTCGGCTGACAGTCAGCGACACGGATGCGACTCCCTGACCCCTATTATCCCGTCTCTTAGGGTAAAGGTCTTTTTTTCTTCGGCTTGCCGAAGAGGTTGCCGCCAAAGGTTTGATTTGATTGAGGATCGCTGTAGAGGTTCGTTCCCATTGGACTTAGCGGCGCGATGGGTTGCTGACGGCGTTGGCAGGTTAGCGTGTGCGCGGCGCACGTTCGCGGAGATAAAGGTTTCAATCACGATTCCATTGTGCGCCCGGAGAGGATAATTACCTGCAAAATAGCGGGAAGTTTTTTGCGAGTGGAATGAGGGGGTTAGGAGGAATCTTCCGGGAGTCGGGACTTGACAGGTTTTGAGGCGCACCCTGCGAGTGAGACAGTCTGGGTTTTGACAGTTCGCCGTTAGCTGCACAACGGTTGTCATTTTGGTTGAGCGGATTGAGACGAGGCTGTAGTCCGTGAAGCCGAGGCGGGGAGTTGGGGTTGAGCGGCTCTCCGCACACTGGTTTGCCGGGCGTTCGCTGCAGTTTGGCCCGAGTGCCTGTTTGTGCGTGCCATCGGCGGCAACTATGATTTCGCTTATCAGGCAGCGAAGAGTGGAAAGGCAGGGGATGGGAAAAGAGGGCATTCCTCACGGGCTAAACAGGCTGCGGGAAAAGTCTCGTTCCCTCGAAAACCGCCCTCAGCGGCTAAAGCCCACCTTCATTCTGTTGCCCTTTTCGGCACGGTTGAAACCGTGCCCTTTCAAAACGGGAGTTTTTCCGCATCTTCTAAAGCGCTCCCGTATTCTCATGGGATCTGCGGCACGAGTAGAGTCGTGCCCTGACACAAACCCATCCCTTCGACGACTTTTTCCGCAGCCAGCTGAGCCACAACGTGATGACGAGTCGAGCACGGGTGAAGCTCTATGACCATCCCTGCGCCTCCGACGCCTGACCCAAAAACGCAGCTGCGCAAGACCATGGGTTTCTGGGATGTGCTGCTGTTCAACATCGCTACGGTGCTGGGGCCGCGATGGATCGCGGCCGCCGGCCACAATGGAACCTCTTCGATCAGCCTGTGGGTGATTGCCGCGCTCTTCTTTTTTGTTCCGGGCGCGCTGGTGATCAATGAGCTGTCTTCGCGCTTTCCTGAGGAGGGCGGGCTTTACTCGTGGTCGAAGGAGGCCTTTGGCGATTTTCACGGCTTTGTGGCGGGATGGACGTACTGGATCTACACGGTCTTTTACTTTCCGGGTCTATTGCTGGCCAGCGCCTCGATGGCCGCCTACATCCTTGGGGGGCGCGGAGCGCAACTGGCGCAGGACCGGACCTTCCTGCTGAGCGTTTCGCTGGGATTGCTGCTGGTTGCGGTGGTGCTGAACATCATCGGGCTGAATATCGGCAAGTGGCTGCAGAATGCCGGAGGCGTGGGCACCTACCTGCCGCTGCTGATCCTTGCGGTTGTGGCTGCGATCGTTGTCTTCAAACATGGGTCGGCAACGCACTTTACCTTGCGGAACATGATGCCGGCGTGGAACTGGGACACGGTGAATTTCTGGTCGCAGATTGCGTTTGCATTCACCGGGCTGGAGCTGGTCTCAGCCATGAGCGAAGAAGTGCGCGACCCGCGGCGCACGCTGCCACGCGCGGTTTTTGGAGCGGGGGCGTTGATTGCGCTGATGTACATCGGCGGAACGTTTGCGATTCTTGCGCTATTGCCGGCGGCGAGCATTGACCCGCAGAGCGGAGTGTTCAGCGCGATCACGGTGGGATCGGTGGCCTTGAAGATCGGCTTGCTCGGGGTGCTGGCGGCGGTAGTTGCCACGGTGGGCAATGCGGGCGGCGTAGGCAGCACGGTGGCGGGGATTGCGCGGGTTCCGTTTGTGGTGGGGATCGATCGCTATCTGCCTGAGGCCTTCGGCAAGATTCATCCCAAGTGGAAGACGCCCTATATCTCGATACTGGTGCAGGCCGGCCTCTCGGGCACGATCCTGGTATTGAGCCAGATTCAATCGAAGAGCGTGATCATCGGGTACCAGCTGGTGGTGAACGCAGCCATCATTCTTTACTTCATTCCATTTCTCTACATGTTTGCCGCTGTGATCCGGCTTGCGACCAGGCGCGATCGCAAGGAGAATCCGCATGCCGTGCTTGTTCCCGGAGGCATCGGCGGGGGTGTGGATATGCGGCGCACTGGGATTTCTGGTGGTGCTGATCGGCATCATTTTGTCGTTTGTCCCGCCGGGGGGATCGAGCGCGCTCAGCTTCGAGTTGCAACTGGTGGGCGGCACTTCACTCTCTATCCTGATTGGCCTGGTTCTGTATTGGCGGGGGGCGCGTTCCAAAAGGACGGCTTGATTCTGGTGAAGTTCAACAGGGTGCGTGACGTTGTGGACGCCGATACCATCCAAGGTGCTATAGTCTGCGAGTTTGTGTGAGTGGAGAATGGCCGAAAGCTCGAAGCTCAAGAATGTGATCGATTCCGGCTTTGATCCGCAATCGCCGCGCGCGAAGGGGAACCGGACCGCTCTGCTGGAATTGCTTGCCACGATTCGATCAGAGGAAGAGACGATTCGTCTTGGGGGCGGGGCCAAGGCCGCGGCCGCACAGCATGGAAAGAAGCGCCTGACGGTACGGGAACGCCTGAAGCTGCTGCTGGATGAAGGCAGTGAATTCCTCGAACTGGGGCTGTGGGCGGCATACGAGATGTATGCCGAGTATGGGGGCGCACCGGGGGCAGGCGTGGTTACGGGGCTGGGCCGCGTGAGCGGGCGGCTCTGCATGATGATTGCGAACGATGCGACGGTGAAAGCCGGCGCGTTTTTCCCGATGACGGCGAAGAAGGTGTTGCGCGCGCAGAACATTGCGCTCGATAACCGGATTCCGACGCTCTACCTGGTGGATTCGGCCGGGGTGTTTCTGCCTTTGCAGGAAGATGTATTTCCGGATACGGACGATTTTGGGAGGGTGTTTCGCAATAACGCGGTGATGAGTGCGCTGGGCATTCCGCAGATCACGGCGATCATGGGGATGTGCGTTGCGGGCGGGGCTTATTTGCCGGTGATGACCGATACGGTGCTGATGACGGAGGGGTCGGGGCTGTTTCTTGCAGGGCCTTCGCTGGTGCAGGCGGCGATTGGACAGAAGACGGATCCCGAAGAACTGGGCGGCGCGGCGATGCACGCGGAGATTTCAGGCACGGTCGATTTCAAGGAGCCGGATGACCACCATTGCATTGCGCGGATGCGTTCGCTGGTGGACAAGCTGGGAAGCAGGAAGCAGGCGGAGGGAGCCGATCAGCGATTCAGCCGGACCGCTTACGACGTGGAGCGCGACGCGCCGAAGTATTCGATCGAGGATGTCTACGGGGTGCTGAATCCTGCGCCGGGAACCAGCAATATCTACGATATGCACGACGTGATTGCGCGCATCGCGGACCGCAGCGAATTCGATGAGTACAAGGCGGAGTTTGGACGGACGGTTCTGTGCGGATATGCGCGGATCGGCGGATATGCGGTAGGCATTGTGGCGAACCAGAAGACGAACCAGAATCAGACGGTCGCGATGGGGCCGCAGGCAGGGGCGAAGCGGATTGAAGTGGGCGGCGTGATCTACACCGAAGCAGCGCAGAAGGCTGCGCGCTTCATTATGGATTGCAATCAGAACCTGGTGCCGCTGGTGTTTCTGCACGATGTGAATGGGTTCATGGTGGGCAAGGATGCGGAGTGGTCGGGGATTATCCGGGCCGGGGCGAAGATGGTTTCGGCGGTGAGCACCAGCGTGGTTCCGAAGATTACGGTGATTATCGGCGGCAGCTTTGGCGCGGGCCACTATGCGATGTGCGGCAAGGCTTACGATCCGCGGTTCTTGTTTGCGTGGCCAACGGCGCGATATGCAGTGATGAGTGGCGCGTCGGCTGCAGGCACGCTGGCCGAGGTTCGCGCCAGACAGGTGGAGCGCGGCGGGAAGGTTTTGTCTGAGGCAGAGAGAGCGGCGCTGTATGAAGAGATCAGATCGACCTACGATGCGCAGGCGGACCCGCGCTATGGTGCGGCACGGCTGTGGATCGACGCGATTATCGATCCGGCAAAGACGCGAGACGTGCTGATCACGGCGCTTGAGGCATGCGCGATGAATTCCGATGTACCGAAGTTCAACCCCGGAGTGCTGCAGACCTGACAAGCGGCACGAGCTTTGAACCGACATTTATAAACCGGCATCTTAACCAGTCAGCAGCATGGGCTGGCGTCAACCCCGGACGCAAAGGAGCCAAGAATGAGCGTAGCGCTCGAAAGCAATGAAAGCCTGTATCCCTTTGTATTGACCGAGGAGCAGGAAGCACTTCGCCGCGAGATTCGCGAATTTGCAGCGCGTGAGATCGCTCCCAACGTGATGAAGTGGGACGAGGCGAGCGAATTTCCGATCGACGTGGTGAAGAAGCTGGGCCAGATGGGTTTGCTGGGCATTATTTTCCCGCCGGAGTATGGTGGCGCGGGGCTCGGCTATGTTGATTATGTTCTGGCGATTGAGGAACTGGCGTCGGTGGATGGGTCGATCGGGATTATTGTCGCGGCGCATAATTCACTAGGAACGAACCATATTTTCCTTGCGGGAAATGAAGCACAGAAGAGGAAATATGTTTCGAAACTGGCGAGCGGCGAATGGCTGGCAGCGTGGGGATTGACGGAGCCGGGCGCGGGATCGGATGCCAGCAATTCGCGCACGACGGCGGTAAAGAAGGGCGATCGCTACGTCCTCAACGGGAACAAGACGTTCATCACGAACGGACATTATGCCGATGTGGCTGTGGTGATTGCATCGACGGACAAGAGCAAGGGCACGCACGGTCTGTCGGCGTTTGTTGTGGAGAAGGGGACGAAGGGATTTCGCCCCGGCAAGAAGGAGAACAAGCTGGGCCTGCGCGCCAGCGACACGAGCGAGCTGATTTTCGAGGACTGCGAAATCCCTGAGGAGAATCTGCTGGGCGCGGAAGGCGAGGGCTTTATCGATGCGATGCGGGTGCTGGATGGCGGACGCATTTCGATTGCTGCGCTGGCGCTTGGGATTGGTCGCGGTGCGCTGGATGCGGCTCTGAAATATGTGAAGGAGCGCAGGCAGTTCGGGAAAGCGATTGCGGAGTTCCAGGGAATCCAGTGGAAGCTGGCCGATATGGCAACGGAACTTGATGCCGCGCGATTGCTGACGCAGAGGGCCGCGGTGCTGAAGGATGCAGGGCGCAAGGTGACGCGTGAATCGTCGATGGCCAAGCTATTTTCAAGCGAAGTGGCGGTGCGCATCTGCGACGATGCGGTGCAGTTGTTTGGCGGATACGGCTTTATCAAGGATTATCCGGCAGAGAAGTATTATCGAGACGTGAAGCTTTGCACCATCGGCGAGGGGACGAGCGAGATTCAGCGCATGGTGATTGCGAGGGAAATTCTGAAGGTTTATCCGTCGCGCGGATAGTTGTCGGAGAGGCAGCATTTGGTGGCGGCGACAAGGGATCACGAATTGAATGGGTGATGAGGTCAAAATTATCGAGTGCCCGCGGGATGCGTGGCAGGGCCTGCCGGGAGCGATTCCGGCGGAGGCGAAGGCTGGTATACCTTCGCAAGCTGATCGACGCGGGATTCGGGCACATTGATGCGGTAAGTTTCGTGTCGCCGGCAGCGATTCCACAGATGGCGGATTCGGAGCAGGTCTTGTTGGGGCTTTCATTGCCGGCCGATGTGGAGATTATCGGCATTGTGGTGAACGAAAAAGGCGCGCAACGAGCAGTACGTGCAGAAGGCGTAAGGACCCTGGGGTTTCCGTATTCGATCTCACCGGAGTTCCTTCGCCGCAACCAACATCAGACGCTAGAGCAGGCGATCGATACGCTGCAGTCCATCTACACGCTGGCCGAAGACGAAGGCAGAAACGTGGTCGCGTACGTGTCGATGGCGTTTGGCAATCCGTATGGAGATGCCTGGGACATCGATGAAGTTTTGCAGGCTTGCGATCTGATTGCGGAGTGCGGAGTGACGCAGATTTCGCTGGCGGACACGGTTGGCGTCGCCAGTGCCGGGCAGATCCAGGAGGTACTGGCGGCCGCGATCGGGGCATACGAAAACCTTGAGATTGGTGTACATCTGCATGCGCGTCCTGCGGATGCTGCGGAACGGGTCAGGGCTGCATTCAAGGCAGGTTGCCGCAGGTTCGACGCCGCAATCGGCGGGTTGGGTGGATGTCCGTTTGCGCAGGACGTGCTGGTCGGCAATATTCCGACCGAGATCCTGATCGCCGAGCTGCGCCAGTGTGGCGCGCAAGTGCCCGTTTTCAAAGCTCTCGATGGTTTGATCGAAGCAAGCAATGAGATCTCGAGCCGGTTTGGATCGCTGGTTCAATAGGACTCGATTCGCTGGAGGGCGTTGACTTGAACTACAAGACCATCCTGATCACGAACGAACCGCCGATCCGGACGATTACCCTGAATCGTCCCGAGCGCCGCAACGCGATGACGCAGGAGATGCAGACGGAGCTGATCAGCGTGATGGAGGAGGCGGTCTCAAGCGGATGCCGCGTGCTGATCTTCACCGGTGCGGGGGAGGCGTTTTGTTCGGGGCTGGACCTTTCCGAACTCCAGGCGATGCGGGACAAGGCCGCGGCCGATTATCGCATCGATGCAGAGCGGGTCGCACGGCTGTTTGTTACCCTCAGCGAGTTGCCTATCCCGACAATCGCGGCCGTGCATGGACCGGCCATCGCCGGGGGCACCGGACTGGCGACAATCTGCGATTTCACGTTGGCGACGCCTGCGGCTAAATTCGGCTTTACCGAGGCGCGGATCGGGTTCGTTCCGGCATTGGTATCGGCGTTTCTCGCGCTCCAGGTGGGGGACAAGCAATGCCGGGATTTGCTGCTGACCGCCAGAATCTTTGGAGCGGAGGAGGCGCAGCGACTGGGGCTAGTCACTGAGGTTGTGGGACACGGAGAGCTGATGGCACGCGTGCAGGCGCTGGCGGCATCGCTGATTGCCAACAGTCCTGAGTCGCAACGAGCAACCAAGCGGTTGCTGGCGAATCAGAATCGCGCGTGGCTGGATGCGGCGATCGTGGCGGCCCTGGAAGCCAATGCAGAGTCGCGGGAGACAGCGGATTTCCGCGAGGGCGTGTCGGCATTCCTTGAAAAGAGAAAGCCTGCATGGAAGAAGAAGTTAGCGAACTAGTTCGGTCAGCTTGAATTTCAACAGAAATGAAGAAAGCACAAAAGCAGATTCTTCGCTCACCACCCCCAAACTGAAATGCGTTTGGGGCCCCGTTCTCTCAGAATGACACCGCCAATTTTTTAGGAATTGTCGACTCAGGATTTAACGGAAATGCATTGGCGCCCCGCTTCGCTGCTCGATTTGCTCACGCGAAACGCCTTCAGCGAGTTCGACGACCTCGAAGCCGGAACCCGTCACATCGAGTACGCACAGATCGGTAATGACACGATGAACGACCGCGCTTCCTGTCAAGGGGAGCGTACATGCGCGCAGCAGTTTGTGGCCGCCGTCCGGGGTGGTGTGTTCCATCAGGACGATGACGCGGCGAACGCCCGAGACCAGATCCATCGCACCGCCCATGCCCTTCACACGCTTGCCGGGAATCATCCAGTTGGCGAGATCGCCGTGCTCTGAAACCTGCATGGCGCCGAGGATCGCCAGGTCGATGTGGCCGCCACGAATCATGGCGAAGGAATCGGCACTGGAGAAGGTGGAAGCGCCGGGGACAAACGTAACTGTCTCTTTTCCGGCATTGATAAGGTCAGCGTCGATCTCAGATTCGCGGGGATAGGGCCCCATGCCGAGCAAGCCATTTTCCGATTGCAGTGTGACGGTCATGTCTTCAGGGATGAAGTTGGCGACGAGGGTAGGAATGCCGATGCCGAGGTTGACATAGAAGCCGTCCTGCAGCTCCTTCGCCGCTCGTGCAGCCATCTGGTTGCGTGTCCACGGCATCGGCTCAGCCCTCCCTCGTGGTCTTCTTCTCAATCCGCTTGATGGGATGAGGAACGTGGACGAGGCGATGAACGAAGATTCCGGGCGTGTGAATCTCGTCGGGATCGAGCTCGCCGGGCTCGACGATCTCTTCCACTTCGGCGACGGTGATTTTGCCGCATGTTGCCGCATTGGGATTGAAGTTGCGCGCGGTGCGGCGATAGACGAGGTTGCCGTGCAGATCGGCCTTCCAGGCTTTCACCAGGGAAAGGTCCGCAACGAAGCCGCGTTCGAGGATGCAGGTTTTGCCGTCGAAGTCCTTGTGCTCCTTGCCTTCGGCAATGATGGTGCCGATGCCGGTGCGGGTGTAGAAGGCGGGAATGCCTGCTCCGCCGGCGCGCATGCGTTCGGCGAGGGTTCCCTGGGGACAGAACTCGACTTCAATTTCACCCGCAAGGAACTGGCGCTCAAATTCGGCGTTTTCGCCCACGTAGCTGGAGAGCATTTTTTTGATCTGGTGCGTGGCGAGAAGGAGGCCGAGCCCCGCGCCGTCAACGCCTGCGTTGTTGCTGGCGATGGTGAGGTTGCGGACGCCGGTGTCGCGCAGGGCAAGGATGAGTTCTTCGGGGATGCCGCACAGGCCGAATCCGCCGATGGCCAGGAGCATGCCGTCGCGGACGATGCCTTCAAGGGTGGCTTTCGGGTTGGGGAAGAGCTTGTTCATTGAGGTCTTGTGGATCGGAGGGGAGTCCTGGCGTTCTAGCTCCCGTCGCCTGTTTTACATGAATGGGCTCGTTATCGCCAAGAGGCGATGGAGCGCGATATTCATCGCAAGAGAATGGTTTACAGTGTCCGCATGCGCTTCTCTCGAACTCGAATGTGCATTGCGCGGCAAGCGACGTCGCTTGGACTGCTGGCAATGATTCTTTGCTCCTTAAGCGCATTTGCCGCGCCCCCTCCTCCCGCATCTGCGCAGAAACCGGAAAAGGCGGACTCGATCCTGATACTCAAGAAGGACCATGTGATGGAACTTCTGAGCGGAGGCAAAGTCGTTCGCACCTACAAAGTGGCACTCGGCCGGGGCGGACTGGCGCCAAAGCAGCGGGAAGGCGATGGATGAACGCCCGAGGGACATTACGTCATCGATGCCAGGTACGAACACAGCGCATACCACAAGGCACTGCATGTTTCTTACCCCAATGCGGAGGATCGCAAGCGCGCCGCGAAGTTGGGTGTGCGCCCGGGAGGCGCAATCATGATTCACGGGTTGCCGAATGGAAAAGGCTGGGTCGGCGCCGGGCAGCGCCTTTACGACTGGACACTGGGTTGTATCGCGGTGACGGACCAGGAGATTGATGAAATCTGGACGCTTGTGCCGGTTGGAACTCCAGTGGAGATACGGCCCTAGGCGGGTACAACGCCGATCTGTTGACGGGCATCCAACTGAACAGACTCTCGCTTAGAATTCAGCGCCCGAAGTCCCGGCTATAGAAAGTTTGAGTAGATGCTTAAGCTATTCAGGTCTCGCGTATTTTCCGGAAAAGGCAAACTTCGTTCGACCATTGGCGGCATTGTGATCGTGTTTCTGCTGCTGAGCGCCAGCAGACCATCCCGCGCATATTCGGTGCTGACGCACGAAGAGATTATCGATCTGCTGTGGAACGACCATCTGCGGCCGATGATCCTGGCGCGCTATCCGGGGCTGACGGACGACCAGATACGCGAGGCACATGCCTACGCTTATGGCGGCGCTGTGATCCAGGATATGGGGTACTATCCGTTCGGGAACAAGGAGTTCAGCGACCTGGTGCACTATGTGCGCAGCGGCGACTTTGTGCTGGAACTCATCAAGGAGAGCCAGAGTGCCGACGAGTATGCTTTTGCGCTTGGCGCTTTGTCACACTACGCATCGGACATTTCGGGCCATCCTGCTGTGAACCAGGCCGTTGCGATTACGTATCCCAAGCTTCGCGCCAAGTTTGGTCCTTTTGTTCTTTATGCGGAGGACACGACCGCGCACATTCGCACGGAGTTTGGCTTTGACATGGCGCAGGTGGCGAAAGAACGTTACGCGCCAGAGCAGTATCACGACTTTATCGGCTTCGAAGTATCGAAAGAGCTTCTGGAGCGGGTGTTCCCCGTGGTGTACGGCATGCAGTTGAAGGATGTTTTGCCGCATGAGGATCTTGCGATCGGCTCGTTCCGGTATTCCGTGAGCACGCTGATTCCGCACATGACGCAGGTGGCGCTTCGCACGCACAAGAAAGAAATCATGCGGGAAATACCAAACTTTCAGAAGCAGAAGTTCCTCTACAGGCTTTCGCGAGCGGATTACGAGAAGCAATGGGGCAGGAATTACCATCGCGCCGGATTTGGCGAACGGTTCCTGGCGGTCCTGTTGAAGATTCTGCCGAAGATCGGTCCGCTGAGGGCGCTGGACTTCAATATTCCGACGGCAAAGACGGAGAACATGTACTTCGCGAGCATCAATCTGACGGTTCAGGACTACGGTTCTCTTCTGGACGAAGTGCGCGCCCGAAGGGAGAAACTGCCGGACGACGATCTGGACAGCGGCAAGCCAACGGCCGCCGGAGAGTACACGCTCGCAGACGACACCTATGCGAAGTTGCTGTCACAACTGGCGGGGAAGAAGTTCGATGCGACGACGCCTGCGCTGCAGAAAAACATTCTTGGTTTCTATGCCAATGCGTCGGCGCCGAACGATACGAAGAAGGATCCGGGCAAATGGGAGAAGGTGCAGGCGAACCTTGATGCGTTGAAGGCGTTCGTGCCAAGCCCCGCACCACCAGCCGCATCCGCAGCGCCGGCACCGGCGGGCAACCTGCAATAGCGATCCTTCTGCGAGAATGAGAGAGGAATGCTCTCTCTGCAAAATGCCGGCAAGCGGTTTGGCCCCCGCACGCTGTTTCTTGAGGCGAACTGGCTGATCCGAAGCAAGGAAAAGACCGCGCTGGTGGGCGCCAACGGGACCGGCAAATCCACCCTGATGAAGGTGCTGGCGGGGCTGGAATCGCTCGATTACGGGACGATGCAGCTTACGCGCGGCATGAGTATTGGCTACCTACCGCAGGAAGGGCTGCGGCTCAGCGGGCGCACCGTGTTTGACGAGTGCCTGAGCGTCTTCGATGAACTGCGGGCGATGGAAGGCGAGATCGAGCGTACGGCGGCGCAGCTGTCCGAGCTGGATCATGCAAGCCCGGAGTATGAAGCAGCCGCGGAGCGCTACTCGATGGTGCAGGAGCGGTTTCATGCGCTGGACGGGTATGCGCTGGATGCGCAGGTGGGGACGGTTCTGACCGGGCTGGGCTTTGGCAAGGAAGACTGGGCGCGGCAAGTGGACGAGTTTTCGGGCGGGTGGCAGATGCGCATTGCACTGGCCAAGCTGCTGCTGGCAAAGCCGAATCTGCTGCTGTTGGATGAGCCGACGAATCATCTGGATCTCGAGACGCGCAACTGGCTCGAGAATTATCTGCATGACTATCCTTTCGGGTACATCCTGATCTCGCACGATCGCTATTTTCTCGATGTCACGATCGATCGCACCGTTGAAATCTGGAACAAGCGCCTGACGATTTTCCAGGGCAATTACACGAAATATCTATCGCAGAAGGATGAACGGCGCGCGCAGTTGACGGCGGCGTACAAGAATCAGCGCGACCAGATCGAGCATCTTGAAGCGTTCATCGACCGGTTCCGCGCGCAGGCCACCAAGGCCAAGCAGGTGCAGTCGCGGGTCAAGGAGCTGGAGAAGATCGAGCGGATCGAGATTCCGGAAGAAGAGCCGGCGATTCATTTCAGATTTCCGCAGCCGCCGCCTTCGGGTCGCACGGTGGTGGAAGCGGAGGGATTGGCGAAGAGCTACGGCCAGAAGCACGTATTCAGCAATGCGCGATTCACGATCGAGCGCGGCGATCGCGTAGCGCTGGTTGGCGTGAACGGCGCGGGCAAATCGACGCTGATCAAGCTGCTGAGCGGGGCGGAGACGCCGACGGCCGGCACGGTGAAGATGGGGCACAACGTAGTGAGCGAGTATTTTGCGCAGGACCAGTACAAGGTGCTCGATCCCGAGGCGCGGATGTTGGACGACATCAGCAGGGCCGCGATGAAAGTGCCGGAGAGCGAGTTGCGGTCGTTGCTGGGATGTTTTCTGTTTTCGGGTGATGACGTGTTCAAGCCGCTGGGCGTGCTTTCGGGGGGAGAGCGGAACCGGTTTGCGCTGGCACGGATTCTGGTGTCGCCTTCGAATTTTCTGCTGCTGGATGAGCCTACGAATCATCTGGATATGCGGGCGAAGGATGTACTGCTGGAGGCGATTGCTGCATTTTCAGGCACGGTGGTTTTTGTTTCGCATGACCGGTACTTCATCGATCGGCTGGCGACGCGGGTGATTGAAGTAGAGAGCGGGGTGATCACCAGCTACCCAGGGAACTACGAGGACTATCTGCGGAAGAAGGAGGAGCTGGCCGTTCAGGCTGCTTCTTCCGAAGGTAGCGGAGCGAGAGAGATCCCATCCCAGGTCTCAAACGCGAGACCTGGGGCACCCGCCTCCTCGAATAATGGACATGTGGCGCCCGGCCCTGTGGCAGTGGGCGCGACGATCGTGATTGAGGGCGGCCCGGAGAACACTCGTTCGCGGCGGTTGAATCCGATCAAGCAGAAGCAGATGGAAGAGCGGTGCGTGTTTCTCGAAGAGGAGATTCCGCGGGTTGAGGCTTCCATCGCACATACTGAGGAGCAGCTGGGCGTGTATGTTTCGGCGGCGGAGACGCAGCGGCTGACAGAGTTGGCCGCCGCATTGCGCTCGGAGCTTGGCTCGCTGACTGCCGAATGGGAAGAGCTGATGCTTCAGCTCGACGGGACTTAGTGAAACCTTATTCAAATCGTTGCCGATGACCATCTTTACAGGCGCTACAGCCGGGCAGTAGGCTGCGTGAGACGGCAAACGTTTACCGTAACAGCCAACCACAGGAGATTTCCATGACAACTCATTCGCGTCGCGAATTCCTGAAGATGAGCGGCGCAGGGGCCGCAATGCGGTTTGCGGCGCCGGCGGCTTTTATGACGTCGTTGCTTGCAGGTGCGGATGAGGCAAACTCCGAAAGGATTGTTCCCTTCCCGCTGGACGCGGTGCGGCTGGGGCCGGGGATCTTCGCGGAACAGGCGGAGACGAACGCACGGTATCTGGATTCATTGACTACCGACCGGCTGCTGCATTCGTTCCGATTGACGGCGGGGATCACGTCGAATGCGAAGCCGTACGGAGGCTGGGAGAGCCCGACGGTTGAACTGCGCGGGCATTTCAATGGAGGACATTTTTTGTCGGCGGTTGCGCTGGCTTCGGCGACGGCTGGAAATTCCGTGCTGAAGGCTCGCGGCGATGAGGTAGTCGGCGGGTTGGCGCAATGTCAGGCGAAGAATGGGAATGGCTACGTGAGCGCGTTTCCGACGACGCTGTTCGAACACTTGCAGGAAGGCAAACCGGTGTGGGCGCCCTTCTACACGTATCACAAGATCATGGCCGGACTGCTCGACATGTATGTGCTGACCGGAAACACCGACGCACTGAAAGTAGCCGAGGGAATGGCGCAGTGGGTGGACCACTACTTTGAGGGAATCGGCGACGAGCAGCGGCAGAGGATGTTGCGCACCGAATACGGCGGCATGAACGAGGCGCTGGTGAACCTGGCGGCGCTGACGAAGAAGCAGGAGTATATCGATACGGCGAAGTTGTTTGAGCAGCCGAGCATTCTCGATCCGCTGGCAGGGCGAAGGGATGAACTGACGGGACTGCACGCGAATACGAACGTTCCAAAGATGATTGGCGCGGCGCGCATGTATGAGGTCACGGGAGACCGGCGCTACAGGCGGATCGCGGAGTATTTCCTCGAAGAGGTCTTGACGGCGCGGAGTTACGCAATCGGGAATACGAGTCTCGATGAGCACTGGACGACGCCGGCAGGAGAATTGAAGGGATCGCTGGGATGGACGAATGCCGAGTGCTGCGTGGCATACAACCTGATGAAGCTGGAGCGGCTGGTGTTTGGCTGGACGGGCGATGCGCGCTGGATGGATGCGTATGAGCGGGCGATGTTCAACTGCAGGCTGGGGACGCAGAATGCGCAGGGATTGAAGCAGTATTTCTTTCCGCTGGCGGCGGGATACTGGCGCGCGTATCACTCGGCGGAGGATTCGTTCTGGTGCTGCACGGGGACGGGCGTGGAGGAGTTTGCGAAGTTTACAGACACGATCTATTTCCATCGCGGCGGAGATGTGTATGTGAACCAGTTCATCGCGTCGACGCTGGATTGGAAGGATGAAGGACTGAAGATCGAGCAAACGACAACGTTCCCGCGGGAGCAGGGTACCACGCTGAGGTTCGCGAGCACGCAACCGAAGATGCGCACGGTGCATGTGCGGATTCCGGCATGGACGACGGATGCGGCGGAAGTGAAGGTGAACGGGCGGGCGCTGGAAGCGGTAGCGGATCCTGGGTCGTATCTGGCGATCAAGAGAGTGTGGAAGGATGGCGACACGATCAGCTTGAGTTTGCCGATGACGTTGCGGACGGAGGCGCTGGCTGGGGATGACACGGTAGCGGCGGCGCTGTATGGGCCGCTGGTGCTGGCGGCAGACCTGGGTGCGGGGCCGGTGGATGGGCCGAGCAAGATCATTCCCGATGGATCGACGGTGCCGAAGGGGTTGGCGAAGGCAGACGCGTTGCCGAAGGCGGCTAGAGCGGATTGGGTGACGGTCGAATCGGCGGGCGACTTGCGGTTCAAAGCGGCGGGTGAGAACGGACAACTGGATGTTCTGCCGATGTACGCGGTGAACGATCAGAGGTATGCGGTGTACTGGCAGATGGGGGATGGGAAGAAGCAGGGGTGAGCGGACGAAGACTCGGAATCTCTCAGGCTTCCGTTCCTGATAATGTTCGCTGGTAGCCCTTATGCGCATTCTCAGGTACATCGCGATGGTAATTGCCGTTCTGTGGATTGTGCTGATTCTCTGGGCAGCCGAGTACTGCTTCGTACACGGATATTCGGGACCGAACGGTAACAACATTGACGGCTTCCTGCCGGCGTTCGGATTAGCTCCGATTGGAGCGCCGGCGCTTGTATGGAGCCTGATCATTCTGTTCCGCAGAGGAAAGCTGAAGTAGCCGGATGCGGAACCGCCTTCTCCATGGTGGTTCGTGGTTTCCCACCCTCGCTTCGCAAGGATGGGGCACCCGGCGTCAGAGCTAATGCACGCTTCCTCAACGCCCTTTCAAAGGGAGAGCGAAGCACGGAAGATTTTCTGAGCGCAACCTCGCATACTCCTGAGACGGTCTTTACTTCGCGTCGTGCATAATCAAGAGACGATGGGGCTTTTGTGGAATCCGGAGAGCTGGTCGCAGCGGCTGGCGGAGCTTGAGGCGCGTTCGGGGGAGCTGAAGGAGGCTCCGCTGCGGCGCGATGTGCGGTCGCTGGGGACGCTGCTGGGCGAGGTGCTGCGGGAGCAGGCGGGCGATGATCTTTTTGCCCATGTCGAAGCGCTGCGGCAGGGGACGATCCGGCGGCGGGATGCGGAGGCGCGCGGCGACACGCAAGAGGCAGAGCTGCAGGGAGCGAAGGCGCTGGAGCTGGTGCACTCACTGCCAGCCGAGCGGGCAATTCTGCTGACGCGGGCGTTTGCGTTTTATTTCGAACTGATCAACCTGGCGGAGACGAATCACCGCAAGCGGCGCAGGATTGCAATACAGCTCAGCGGCCGGTCAGGCCGGCAACGCGGAAGCCTGGTTGGAACATTGTGCGAGATGCGGCGCGTGGGGATCAGTGCCGATGAGGCGATGGACTGGCTGCGGCGGATCCTGATTGTGCCGGTGTTTACGGCGCACCCGACGGAAGTGGCGCGGCGGTCGGTGATGTTCAAGCGGCGGCGAATCGGGGAATTTCTGGCGACGCTGGATCGGATTCCGGTGCCGGAGCAGGATCTGGCGCGGCTGGAAGAAGCTATACGCGCGGAGATCACGAGCCTTTGGCAGACGGATGAAGTTCGGTCGCGGCGGCCGACGGTGTATGACGAAGTGAAGATGGGACTGGACTATTACGATGTCTCCATTTTTGAAACGTTATGGGCGTTGTACCAGGAGATTTCAGAGGCGCTGCGGGCGGCGTACGATCTGGAGATTGAGCCGCATGAGCTGCCGCAGGTGCTGCGATTCGGGTCGTGGATCGGCGGCGATCGGGACGGCAATCCATTTGTGACGCCGGATGTGACGCGCGACGCGATTCAACTGGCGCGTGGACATTTGCTGCTCTACTACCAGGCGCGGTTGGATGACATTATCGATCTGCTAACGACGAGCGCGCAGCAGAGGCCGGTGAGCGAGACACTGCGTACGCGGCTGGATGCGTATGTGGCGCTGGTGCACACGCCGGAGGCGCAGGTATTTGGCGCGCAGTATGAGTTTGAATACTATCGGCGGTTCATTATCTGCGTGAAAGCGCGCATTCAGCGGACGCTGGAGCAGACGGGCAGGCTTGGCGCAGCGATGCCGGTGATGCCGTACACGCTGGCGCAGGGTCAGGCAAAACTTGCGCAGGTGTTACCGGCGTATTGCTCGGCGGAAGAATTTCAGGATGATCTGGAGACGCTGCGGAGTTCGCTGGCGGCGAATGCGGGACTGCGCATTGCGCGAACGCTGATCGATCCGCTGATTCTGCAGGTGCGGACGTTTGGGCTGCATCTGCACACGCTGGATATACGGCAACACGCGCGGGTGCATGCGGCGGCGCTGCAGGAGGCCATCAGCGACACGATTGCGCCGCAGTTGCCGACAGGGATGTCGGCGGAGACGACGTCGGTGCTGGAGACGTTTCGGGTGGTGGCGGAGACAAAGCTGGGATGCTCGCCGGAGGGAATTCGGCATTACGTGATCAGCGGGGCGTCGAGCGTGGAGGATGTGCTGGCGGTGGTGCGGCTGGCGCGGCTGGGCGGGGTGACCGTGGAGGGATCAGGACGTGATCCCGGGTTGATGCCGGTGCCGCTGTTTGAGTCGATTGAGGATTTGCGGAAGGCGCCGGCGATTTGCCGGGAACTGTGGAACCGCGCGGATTATCGCAAGCTGCTGGCTTCGTGGGACAACTGGCAGGAAGTGATGCTCGGGTATTCCGACTCGAATAAAGACGGCGGAATGCTGACCAGCACATGGGAGATTTTTCGCGCGCATCGCGATCTGCACGTGGTGGCACGCGAGTGCGGCGTGAAGCTGCGACTGTTTCATGGACGCGGCGGCACGGTTGGACGCGGCGGCGGGCCGACGCATCGCGCGATTTTTGCGCAGCCGATGAATGCGTTCGAGGGACAGTTGCGCATCACCGAGCAAGGGGAAGTGCTGAACTTCAAATATGCGGATGAAGTGCTGGCGGAACGGAATCTGGAGTTGATGATTGCGGCGTCTCTCGATGCACTGGCGCGGCCGAATGCGCGCGATCCCGAGGGGCATTTTACGGGCGTGCTGAAGCCGGAGTGGGAAGCGGCGCTCGATGCGTTGTCGGCGATCGCCTTTGGGTTCTACCGGAAACACATTCTGGAAGATGCGGATGTGGTGACGTATTTTGAGCAGTCGACGCCTGTGGGTGAGCTGGAGCACGCGAAGATCGGGTCGCGGCCGGCGCGACGGAACAAATCGCCGAAACTATCGGATTTGCGAGCGATTCCGTGGGTGTTCGGGTGGACACAGTCGCGGCTGCTGGTGCCGGCGTGGTTTGGCGTTGGGTTTGCGATCGAGGAGTTCACGAAGAAACCGGGGGCGCTTGATTTGTTGCAGGAGATGGCGCGGGAGTTTCCGCTGTTTATCGACCTGCTGCGCAACGTAGAGATGGCGCTGGGCAAGGTGGACCTGGCGACGGCGCGGCTGTATGCGGAACTGGTGACGGACGCGAAACTGCGGGAGCGAATCTTCGACATGCTGGACGGGGAGTTTCATCGCACGGTGCGGGCAGTGCTCGAGATTACGCAGCAGAAGGAATTGCTCGAATCGAATCGCGTGCTGGCGCATTCGATCCGGCTGCGCAATCCGTATGTCGACCCGATGCATTTGATCCAGGTGGACATGCTGCGGCGGAAGCGGGCGGGCGAAGATACGCCTGAAGTGAACCGCGCGATCGCGGCGACGATCAGCGGGATTTCGGCTGGGCTGCGGAACACCGGCTGATCTTGCGGTTTTGAGTTGTCCTGGTCTTGGATTAAGACTGAAAGCCGGCGCCTGGAGACGTCTATTTCGGCGATGCCATGGCGCAGAGCTTTTCATTCAGAGCTCGAAACAATTCTTTGTTTTGAAAGTCAGCAAACAGGAATTCGAGTCCAAGGCCCTCCCCGGGAAGGATTCTCATCACGCGTGCAATGGTTTGATAATGGATCCGATTGACTGCGAAACGAATGTCTACTTTGTCGAAACGCTTCAAATGTAACTGGGCTTTCGTCGTTACGAAGCATCCGTCCCAGCTGAGGTTCTGAATCTCTCCGCGAAACAGCAGATTGCGATGAAGGGGTGCGCCTTCTGCGAATCCTTTGCAGTTATGTCTGATGCCGCGCCGACGCTCTTTTCCTGTCGGCCTTTCAATCGGTGTTGGCTCGCCTTGAGTTGGTTGCGTCCGCATCCTGCCGCCTACTGCGAAGCTCCTCTCTGGCAAAACTGCCCCATGATCTTCATTATCGGCACGCGCGCCATCTTCTTGATTTTCACTCCTGGCAGGCCGCTTGCCAGCGTCCGAGGCGTTGCTCTGGCTGGAATGGAATGGGAGAAGTCTCGCGATGCATGGGGCCCTCCGGACCGGAGAGCCCCATGCAAATCCCGGCTACTTTGTGGGGTCTTCAGTCTTCTTGATGAAGTCGGCAGTCGTGTCGTGGAGCTGTTTGAGAGCGGGCGTGGTGATGTAGACCATGTGGCCGGTCTGGAAGAATTTGTAATTGATGTTGCTCTCAAGTGACTGAGGAATCTGGAGGTGCTTGTCCTCATAGGTTGCGCCGAAGTAGAGGCAGCCGAGATCGTAGTAGCCACCCATCAGCAGGATTTTGAGCTTGGGGTTGCGCTTCATCGCCATGGCGAGATCGGGCATGACGTTTACGCTGGAGTCATCCCAGCCCTCTCCGCCCGGGGGAGTGTGGTGAAGATTCCAATTGAAGCCGCCGGGTTCGTGCGCGGAAGGCTTGTAGGTCATGTTCTCGCCGTATTTGAGGACATCGCGTGCGTACTGGTTGATGGCGGTGTCGTAGGCAGAGGATGTTGCGGAGCCGAAGGGGTCGTATTCGGCGTCTTCACTGAGGGGATCGATATCCGGACCTTCGTAGCGGGTATCGAGTCGTCCGGTGGTGATTCCCATTTCCGACTGGAGTTCCTTGGAGAACTCGCCTCCGCTGACGCGGAGATTTGCCTTGATCCAATAGGCGGCGGGAACGCCAGTGTAGCTTTCGAGTTTAGCGGCGATGTCTTTCATTTGAGCTTCAGGAAGGTCAGCACCTTGAAGCAGAGCGGTGGCGTAGGCGCCGAGGGAGAACTGCTCCACCTGCTTGAGCCAGGGTTCGAGGTCGGCGGGCTGGTTAGGAACGCGGTGGTGATACCAGGCGGTGGCGGCCATCGAGGGCAGCGCGAGGAAGTATCCATTGTCGGTGCCGGGATTGCCTTGTGGCCCGTCGGCACTGTCATCGAAACTCAGAATCTGCGAGAGGAAGATCGATCCGTTGAGGTCGAGATGACGCTGCAGCAGGTTGGTAAGGACGGCCGTGCGCGTGGTGCCGTAACTTTCGCCGAAGAGGTACTTGGGCGAGTTCCACCGATCGTATTTTGACAGGAAGCGGCGAATGAAGCGGTCGAAGGCGTGGGCGTCGGGGTCGGTTCCGTAGAAGGCCTTGCCGGCGTCTTTGCCATAGATGCGGCTGAAGCCGGTGCCGGGAGCATCGATGAAGACGAGGTCGCTGGCATCGAGAAGGCTGTACTCATTGGGAACGATCTGGTAGGGCGCACCTTCCTGGTGCGCGGAGTCCTGCGGCAGGACCAGGCGCTCGGGTCCGAAGGCTCCCATGTGGAGATACATAGTGGCGCTGCCGGGACCGCCGTTGTAGAGGAAGGTGATGGGGCGGTTTTTCGCAGGATTCTTCTGGAAGTAAGCGGTGTAGAAGATGCGCGCGGTAGCAGGGCGCTCTTCTGGCTTGACGGTGAGATCGATGGAGGCGTCGGGGAGGTATTTACCGTCGAAGCCGATCATGGCGTCCTGCGAATCGTTAGAACCGACGGTGAGGGTTCCAGCGACGGCGCGGTATTCGATAGCCTCGCCGCCAATTTTGACGGATCCTTCGGTGGTGGAGTCGGGGGGAACCTCGGGGGTGGGGATGGTTTTGGATTCGGATTTTGCGGCGGTGGACGCGGCGTGGTCCTGCGCAAATGCGAGAGAAGCGGCAACGAGGCCAAGCGAAAGCGTGGCGAGCCAGCGAGTGCGAGCGCGATGCAGCATAGTAGGGAACGACCTCCTGGGATTATTCTTCGGTTCCCGGAGTATACCCTCTGAGGGCCGGCAGCAAGCAGCATTGATGATTCGCGACGGCGCCGAGGCAGAACGCGGGGATGCGCGCGCGGAGACTGGGGAAGCCACCTGCGCGAGCAGCGTTATGCATTCGAGGAATGCAATTTGCGGCGGGGAATTACGGAAAACAGACTGAGATGCCGGCTTGCGCCGGCATGCGTCGCGACAACCACGGCCGGAACTAGCCGGCGATGGCGTTGGCGGTCTGGTCGTTGCTCTCGATCAAGGGGCGGAAAGCGTTGATGAGGTTTTCGACCTGAGCCTTTTGGAGGCGGAGGAGATCGAACTTCCGTGTGATCTCGTTCAACTCTGTCATTGCCTGTTCGTATGCGATGCGATAGGGATCCATGTTTATCTTCTCCACTTGGCGAAGTGTAGCATCGGAAAACACCGAAAAATCAAAGGTACGGCGGGGTTAACCATCCTAAAGTAATGGGTGGCAATTCGTGCGATGGGGACGGCGGAAGTTGAATGGAAAGCAGGGTATGGATCACGGGCTGCAGTGGAATCGGCGCACTGCAGCCCGTGACGCTAGCCACCCCCAATGAGCTTTCCGGGTCGTACCGGCTAGACACCTGAACATCTTTACCGCTGTGTGTTCCCAGGCAGGTTGATTCATACTAACCGGAGTTCCAGGTGGAAAAACGGAAACGTTGGGCTTCAAAGTGTGACGGAAGTTTGAAACCACGAGACGATGCGGAATGAAGGTGCACGGATGACGATTGCGATACGAGCGGCGGGAATAAATGATGCTGTCGATATCGCGCATGTGCACGTGGAGAGCTGGCGGACGACGTATTCAGGAATTGTGTCCGGTGCATACCTGGCCGGGCTGGACGAGACGTTGCGGGCCCAACTCTGGAGCGAGTGGCTGCGCGGCGAGGCGCTGGTGTTTGTTGCGGAGTGGGATGGTCGCATTGTGGGATTCGCTCACGGAGGGGCGAATCGGGAGCCGCTGGAATCGTGCGATGCAGAACTCTACTCGATCTATCTGCTGAGGGATGCACAAAAGCGAGGGATAGGCGCCGGGCTGTTGCGGGCAATGGCAAATGCGCTCATGGAGCGCAAGTTCAAAAGCATGGCGGTATGGGTTCTGGAGCAGAACCGCTCGCGCAACTTCTATGAGAAGACAGGAGCGCACATGGCGAGGTCGAAGGTGATTGAGATTGGCGGCGCCAAGCTGATGGAAGTCGCTTATGTATGGACGGATCTGAAGGCGCTGGCGAAACTGGCGTAGCGTGCCACCAGGAACAAGGCCAAAAAGCCAAGAGCCGGGATTGCTCCCAGCCCTTGCTTCTGTCTGCTAGATTCTGCCGAAATCCGGTGGCTTACAGCGGCTGAACGTCCGCGGCCTGCCAGCCCTTAGGACCCTTTACGACGTTAAACTGCACGGCTTGGCCTTCCTGCAGACTCTTAAACCCGCTCGAGCTGATTGCAGAGTAGTGCACGAAGACGTCCTCACCGTTCTGGCGCGAGATGAAGCCGAAGCCCTTCGCGTCATTGAACCACTTCACAGTACCTTGTTCCATTGTGTTCGTATTTCCTGGAATTGAATTGCGCTGGATGAATCGGAGCGACCACTGGCAGAATCTTGCTTGGTTCGGCGCTTCGGGAAGATCGATGCCCTTTCGGCCTTCTGCAGGGCTGCCGCTCCATTTTGGTCGCGTCAGCAATGCGTGAGCGGCTTCGGGGAAACGTCCTTCCTAAAACGCTATGGGCGAGCTGCTGCACACGCCCGGTTCGACTCTAACGCTACCCCAAGTGTAACATTCCCCTCAAAGTTTTCCAGCCGGAATCACGCGAATCGAGCGAGTCTGTCGTGGATTTGTGACAGCGATGGTATTTAAAATGAGCCATTTACCAGCCAATGTCTGGCTGTGATAGGGTGGAGGGTCGCTATGACCGAAGATCTTGTCCCCGACCTGTTGAAGCAGGCCACGGAAGAGCTGAATCGCGCGAGTGGCGCGCTGCCGCGTTTTGAATCGGCGCGCACGAGCGATCGCGACGCCGGGGCAATGGCGGCGGTGCTGGGGGAGACAGCAGAGCGGCTAGGCGACAACTATCCCTACTTTCATCCTTTGTATGCCGGGCAGATGCTGAAGCCGCCGCATCCGGTGGCGCGCGCGGCCTATGCGCTGGCAATGACGATCAATCCCAACAACCACGCGCGCGACGGGGGCCGGGCCAGTTCGGCCATGGAGATCGAAGCAGTGGCGGAGATTGCGGGAATGTTCGGGTGGAGCGAGTTCCTGGGACACCTGACTTCGGGCGGGACGATGGCGAACCTGGAGGCGCTGTGGGTAGCGGGGCAGGTGGCGCCAACGCGGCGAATTCTGGGTTCGGAGCAGGCGCACTACACGCACAACCGCATTTCTGCCGTGTTGAAGTTGGATTATGGATCGGTTACAGCAGACGCGCGGGGACGAATGCGGCTGGATGCGCTCGAGGATGAGCTTCGAGGGGGCGATGTGGGGACGGTGGTGGTGACGCTTGGGACAACGGCGATCGGCGCGGTGGATCCCCTGCCCGAGATTCTGTCTCTGCGCGAGCGGTATGGGTTCAGGGTACATGTGGATGCGGCGTACGGCGGGTATTTCAAGCTGGTTGAGGATGAACTGGATGAGCCGGCGCGGCAGTCGTTTGCGGCGATTGGGCAGGCAGATTCGATTGTGATCGATCCGCACAAGCATGGATTGCAGCCGTATGGTTGCGGGTGCGTGCTTTTCCGGGACCCGGGGGTGGGGCGGTTCTACAAGCATGATTCGCCGTATACGTACTTCACTTCAAAAGAGTTGCACCTGGGCGAGATCAGCCTGGAGTGCTCGCGAGCCGGGGCGGCAGCGGTGGCTTTGTGGGCGACGCAGAGACTGTTGCCATTGAAGCCGAGCGGGGAGTTCGCGCGAGGATTGGAAGCTGGGAGAAGATCTGCGGTGGAATTGGATCGGCGATTGCGGGCGGATGGGCGACTTGAGGCGCTGACGGCGGGAGGTCCGGAACTGGACATTGTGGTGTGGAAGATGAAGGCGGCAAATGCCGAGCGGGCGTCGGAGCTGGCTCAATCGATTTTTTCGGCGTGTGCGAAGCGCAACCTGCATCTGGCGCTAGTACAATTGCCGCAATTCTGGTTTGGCTCGGCGGGAGATTCGAGCGCGATTGCGGGATATGTGACCTGCCTGCGGTCGGTGCTGATGAAGCCGGAACATGAAGAGTGGCTTGACCGGATCTGGAATGAGTTGAGCTCAGCGTGTGATGACGTGAAGAAGGGGTGAGGATGGCGGAATTGGAAACGAACGCCGTCAAAACTGAAAACGTTCTCATTCGAGCGGGTGATTGCACGGTGACGCTGCTTCCCCGGTTCGGCGGGAAGATCGCTTCGATTCGCATTGGAGGGCGGGAACTGCTGCAGCAGCCCCTGGCGCCGATTGCGGCAAGGACGCGAACGATGACGTTTGATTCTGGCGATGCGAGTGGATGGGATGAGTGTTTGCCGTCGGTGGCAGCTTGTACCGTGAAGACGGACGAGGGTATGGCGAGTATTCCGGACCATGGAGATTTGTGGCGGGTTGAGTGGGAAAGCAGGGATCAGGAAACAGGGATTCGGGCTGATGCTTCTGTCGTGTTAATCGGCCGGTGCTTTTCGTTGCCGCTGGAGTTGGAGCGCGGGCTGGCGTTGCAAGAGTCCGGTGACGGCTGGAGATTAAAGCTTGAATACACATTGAAAAATACGAGTTCGCACGCGGTTCCGTGGTCGTGGGCGGCGCACTCTCTGTTTGCAGTGGAAGCGGGCGATCGGATTGTGCTGCCGGAGTCGATCACGCAATTGCAGCTTGAGGGTTCAGGCGGCGGAAGGCTGGGCATCGGGGGAGACACTGTTGCGTGGCCGATGATGCAGCGGGCGGATGGAAGCTCGGTTGACCTCAGTGTTGCAGAAGCGGCGGACTTGGGGATTGGCGACAAGTTGTTTGCTGGTCCGCTGCGGTCATCGGAAAACTGGTGCGCACTGGAGAGGCTTTCGGCGGGAGTACGCATTCGGGTCACGTTTGATGTTGAAGCGACGCCCTATTTAGGTTTGTGGATTTGTTATGGCGGATGGCCGGAAAGAGCTGGACCGAAGCAGATGTGCGTGGCGATGGAGCCGTCGACGGCGCCCGCTGATTCACTTGCTGTGACGGGGCCATGGTCGCGCACGCTGGGGCCGGGCGATTGTTTCACCTGGATGATGGACGTTGAGATCGAACGAATCGAGAGATAAACAACAATGTATGACCCTGAAGTTTTGCGTTCTCTGCATGTGAGCCGTTTCAAAAATGAACCGGAGATTTTTGCTGCGCCGGGGCGTGTGAATCTGATTGGCGAGCACACAGATTACGCCGAAGGATTTGTAATGCCTGCAGCGATTGATTTTGCGACGCTAGCTGGGATCTCACGGCGGGATGACGGGAAGATCGTCATCTACTCTGAGAACTTCAAAGAAGAACGTGTGTTCGATGCTGGCTCGCTTCCGAAAACAGGGAGCAAGGACTGGAGCGATTATCCGCTGGGCGTGATGGTGATTCTCGCTGGCGAAGGACATCGGATTCCGGGATTGAGCTTGAGTCTCCTGGGCGATGTGCCGCTGGGATCGGGGTTGTCGAGTTCGGCGGCGGTGGAAGTAGCGACGGCGGTGGCGGTGACATCGCTGCTGGGTGTTGATTATCCGCGGCCGCAATTGGCGAGGTTGTGCCAGCGCGCGGAGAACGAATTTGTGGGCGCGAACTGCGGCATCATGGACCAGTTCATTTCAGCAAATGGAGCAGAGGATCACGCGCTGCTGCTCGATTGCCGCGACCTGAGTTTCAAGCTCGCACCGATTCCAGCGAATGTTGCGCTGGTGATTGCGAATACGATGGTGAAGCACTCGGTGGCCGGCGGTGAATACACGACGCGGCGCGCGGAAGTGGAAGAAGCTGCGGCGGTGATTGCGCGACACAGGCCGGAGGTGCGGTTTCTTCGCGACGCAACCGTAGAAGACCTGCATACGTGGGGCGCGGAGATGAGCGCGAATGCGCTGAAACGTGCACGACATGTGATAACGGAGAACACGCGGACCGTGGCTGCTGCTGAAGCCTTGATCCATCATGATTTGAAAGAACTGGGAAGACTGATGGCTGAGGCGCACGTGAGCTACAGCCAGGACTTTGAGGCGAGTTGCGTGGAGGCAGACACGATGGTAATGCTGTCGCACAATCTGCCGGGGCTGATTGGCGCGCGGTTGACTGGCGGCGGATTTGGCGGATGCACCATCAACCTTGTAGAGCGGGAGAAGGCAAGCGCGTTCAAGGATGGATTGGCTGCAAGTTATGCCAGCGAAACCGGTATCGTTCCGCAGATACACATTTGCCATGCGTCAAGCGGAGCGTACAGAGTGATTAAGAGTCTCTCGCATTGAAAGACATCGGGTTTTTCCCGATCATGGACAATTGCATCTCATTACCGTGTGGTGGAAACAGGCTATCTGAAGTTACCCCCAAAACCGCTTGAGGCTCTATAACCAAAACGTTTTTCCTTGTTAGAATCGTTGACAGGTTTTCATTCATTTGTGCATACGAGACCGCCGGAGATTTGAATTGACCGTGCGGCACGATGAGTTTCAATTTCACATTGTTGGCATTTGAGCGCCGCAGAGAGATGTAGAGGATGCAACTGAATTCAATCAAGCCCTTCTCCTACGAAATAACCCCGACGAGTGGACTGGTCGCGTACTTCTCCATGGAGATTGCGATTGACCGCGCAATGCCCACATACTCAGGCGGGCTGGGAATGCTGGCCGGGGACACACTGCGTTCGGCCGCGGATCTCGGCGTTCCGCTGGTAGCGTTTTCGCTGGTACACCGCAAGGGATATTTTCAGCAGCACCTTAGCCCGGCGGGAGACCAAACGGAAGAAGTGCAGCCATGGAATCCGGCGGACTTCTGCACGGAAGAAGCGGCGCGCATTCGGGTGTCAGTGGAAGGCCGCGATGTGATGGTGCGTGCATGGCGCTACGACCTGCGGGGTCGTTATGGTCACGTTGTTCCGATTTATCTGCTCGACACGGATCTCGATGGCAATTCTGGATGGGACCGCGGATTGACGGATCACCTGTATGGCGGCGACACGAACTACCGGTTGCAGCAGGAGATTGTGCTGGGGCTGGGCGGCGCGCGCATGGCCAATGCGCTCGGCCTGAAGGTGAACGTCTATCACATGAACGAAGGCCATGCCGCGCTGCTGACGCTGGCGCTGCTGGAGAGCGAGATGGGCGGGGGTCCATTGAACTCGCCGACCGAGGCCGACATTTTGCAAGTGCGCAACAAGTGCGTGTTCACAACGCATACGCCGGTGCCGGCGGGGCATGATCGTTTCTCGACGGAGCAGTCGATAAGAATTCTGGGAGGCGACCGGACGGCGCGCCTGGAAAAGCTGGGCGTGTTCGAAGGCGGATTGCTGAACATGACGATGCTGGCGCTGCGATTCTCGCGCTACGCGAACGGCGTGGCGATGCAGCACGGCAAGGTGTCGCGCGCGATGTTTCCGCAGTACCAGATCGATTCGATTACAAACGGGGTGCACGCGCCGACATGGATTTCAGAACCGGTACAGCAAATGCTGGATGTGCAGATTTCATCGTGGCGGCGAGACAACCTGACGCTGCGCAACGCGATTGATCTGCCAGAGCAAGAGCTGCAGGAGGCGCATCACCGCGCCAAGGAAGCATTGCTTACAGAGGTGGCGACGCGGACCGGGCTGGTGCTGAATCCGCATGTGCTGACGCTGGGATTTGCGCGACGCGCAGCGACGTACAAGCGCGCGAACCTGTTGTTTGCGGATCCGGAGCGCCTGCTGAAGATTGCAACGCAGGCGGGCGGGCTGCAGATACTGTACGCCGGGAAGGCGCATCCGGCGGACGACCCGGGCAAAGCGCTGATTCACAGCGTGATTGAGACGGCGGGCAAGTTGTCGAACGACATGCTGCGCGTTGTGTATCTGGAAAATTATGCGTGGGACCTTGGCGCGCTGCTGACGGCGGGCGTGGATGTGTGGGTGAATACGCCGCGGCGTCCCTATGAGGCCTCGGGCACCAGCGGCATGAAAGCAGCCTTGAATGGCGTGCCGAGCCTGTCGATTTTAGATGGCTGGTGGATCGAAGGCTGCATCGAAGGCGTGACCGGATGGGCTATCGAAGACGGCGCCAACGATGCGGAGGAAGCTGAGAATCTCTACAAGAAGCTTGAGAATGCGGTGGTGCCGCTGTATTGCGGTGAGCCACAAAAGTGGGCACGGATAATGCGGACAACGCTGGCTTTCAACGGGTCGTATTTCAACACGAATCGCATGGTGAAGCAGTACACGCGGAATGCGTATTACCCGGTGAAGCTGATTGAGACCATCACGAGGACAGAGGAGACTGCGCCGTCGTATGCGATGAAGTAGGCGAAAGGACTCTGGGTTGTTTCCCGTTTTCTAAAAATGAAAGCCCCATGCTTGAGCAGAGCATGGGGCTTTTGACTGCTGGAGGCAGAACGGTTACGCGACGGCGAGGCCAAGAGCGCGATTGATGCGGTTCTGGATCGGATCCATTGACTCGGCCACAGGCGCGAACGCTGCGGGAGCGACTGGTTCGGGACCGGGCGTAGCGCGGTGGACCGGTTGGAAGATATCGAGTTCCGGTGCGACACGAGCGGGTTCGATGTGAATCGGCTCGGGCTGATGGAATTCGTAGTGGACTGGCTCCGGTTGACGGACTTCGTAACCTGCCGGTTGCGTGGAGCGAAGGAAAGGATCCAAGGCGCCCACCACGTTCTGGATCTGCTCCTTGCGAAGTTGAAGGCTTTCAAACTCCCGGATAATCTCGTCGAGTTTAGAGTGCGCGACTTCGAAAGCCGCCAAGTAATTCTCGCGATAGACCTGTGAGCCCATGGGATTCTCCTTCAGCAACTTTCGAGGAACCGAACGCTCGGCTGGGACCGGGAAGCTCAACTGGGGCCGGTCTTGGGATTGCGGTGTAGAAGCAATCTCGAAAAATGCTATGGACGGAAGTCTAGCCGCAGGTCACCACCCGATACATTACCCAAATTGTGTAGGCGCGAATACTTTGGTGATAAGCCGGCACTGGTAAGTCTCTGAAATCAATTGATCTCAGGTCCGGGCGCGGTAACCATCCCGGGGGAGAGGGCGCGCGACAGGGCCAATTCCTGCCGCAAAATACTCATATTGCGGGCGATATCAAGAGAGAGGCCGGATGTCGCTGGAAGTCCCGCCTGCAGCGGGCACATAACACTTCTGGGTATAGTCCATGACCATCCGGTCTGCATTGAAGCGCCATCCCAGGGTACGAATGGTACGTTTCATCCGCTTGATCCAGCCGCGGGGAAGGCCGTCGGGGTCACGGTCATAGAAGAGCGGGATGAGTTCGCCGGAGAGGACGTGGTAGAGATCTTCGCCATCGCGGGTGTCGTGCATGTCCATGTTGGAGTGGGTTCGGCCTTTGCCGATGGCGAAGCCGTTGAGGCCGTCGTAGGCCTCAGCCCACCAGCCGTCGAGCACAGAGAGATTGAGACCTCCGTTAAGCACGACTTTTTGACCGCTGGTGCCGGAGGCCTCGAGGGGGCGGCGGGGGTTGTTGAGCCATACGTCGACGCCCTGGACGAGATGACGCCCCACATTGATGTCGTAGTCCTCGATAAAGAGGAACTTTTCAGCAAAGTGGGAGTCACGCATCATTTCGGCGATCTGCTGGAGGACGCGCTTGCCGGGTTCGTCATGAGGATGGGCCTTGCCGGCGAAGAGGAACTGCACGGGGCGCTTGGGATCGTTGACCATGGAGGCGAGGCGTTCGATGTCCCTGAGAAGGAGATTGGCGCGCTTGTAGGTGGCAAAGCGACGAGCGAAGCCAACGGTGAGGGCGTCGGGCGAGAGGGTCTTGCGCAAACGGCGAATCGATTCCGGCAATTCGTTGCGGCGTTGGGCCTGCTCCACAGCACGGTAGCGTGCGAATTCGAGGAGGCGCGCTTTGAGGGCGAGATGCGTCTCCCAGAGTTCGCCATCGTCGACGGTCTCGATGGCTTCCCATGTGCTTTTGGAGCCGCTGCGCTTCTGCCAGTCGACGCCGAGGTGGCGATCGTAGAGGCGAAACATCTGCGGAGCCAGCCATGAGGGGACGTGGACACCGTTGGTGATGTGGCCGATGGGCACTGCGTCTTCAGAGCGGCCGGGATAGAGGCCCTTCCACATGGCGCGGGAGACTTCGCCGTGGAGCGAGGAAACGGCGTTGACGCGGCGGGCAAGTTTGAGACCGAGGACGGTCATGCAGAACGTCTCGCCGGGGTCGGTGGGATGTTCGCGGCCGAAGCCCATGAGGTTTTCCTGAGAGATGCCGAGCTGATCGCGCAGCGGTCCGAGGTGTTCTTCGATGAGTTCGGGACTGAAGCGGTCGTGGCCGGCGGGGACGGGGGTGTGGGTGGTGAAGACGACTTCGCGGGGAATCTGGCTGGCTGCAGCGTAGAAACCGAGGCCTTCGTCTTCCATGCGGGAGCGGATGGCTTCAAAGACGGCGAAACCGCTGTGGCCTTCATTGAGGTGCAGGACGCCGGGTGAAATTCCCATCGCCTTGAGCGCCCGGAATCCGCCAACGCCAAGGAGAAGCTCCTGGCGAATGCGCGTGCGCGAGTCGCCGCCATAGAGGCGGGAGGTGGTTTCGAGATCTTCGGGGGCGTTGCCGGGAACGTTCGAGTCAAGCAGGAAGAGATCGCAGCGGCCGACTTTGACTTGCCAGACTTTGGCGCGAATGGCAGCGCCGCGGGTGGCGATTTCAACGACAACGGGTGCGCCGTCGAGTCCGATGGCGGGCTGCATGGGGAGCTGTTTAATGTCGGTCTCGAGGTACTCTTCGCGCTGCCAGCCTTTTTCGTCGAGACGCTGGAGGAAGTAACCCTGCCCGTAGAAGAGGCCCACGCCGATCAGGGGGATGTCGAGATCGGATGCGCTTTTGATGTGGTCACCGGAGAGGACGCCAAGGCCGCCGGAATAAATGGGGAGCGATTCGTGAAGGCCGAATTCTGCGGAGAAGTAGGCGACCGGGCGGGGGCGAAGGATGCCTGCGTTGGCGGCGCCCCAGGTGCGGTCTCCCTGGAGATATTCCTGGCGTCTACGGTAAACGTAGTTGATGCGGCTGTGGAGGACGAGTTCGGTGGCACGGCGCTCGATCTCACTGAGCGGCATTTCGTTGAGGAGGGCGATGGGGTTCTGATTGAGCTCGCGCCAACGGACGGGATTGAGATCGCGAAAGAGATTGATACAGTCTTGGTCCCAGCTCCACCAGACGTTGCGGGCGAGGGCCAAGAGGCGTTCCTGCGCCGGGGCAACGAAGCGGTCGAGGGTGCGAGCTTCGCTGACGATGGGGGCGAGTTGCTCGGCAGCTTCAGCGAGCATGCGGATTTCATTGTCGCGGAAGATGCGGGGCTCCTTGGTCTGGACAACCAGAACGCCCTGGAGGATGCCACGATCAATCAGAGGGACGCCGAGGAAGGAGTGGTATTCCTCTTCTCCGGATTCCTTGAAGTACTTGTAGCGAGGGTGGCGGCTGGCGTCATCGACGGCAACGGGGCGGCACTGCTCAGCAACGAGGCCGGCGAGCCCCTGGTGAAGCGGCATGCGGAGAGCGCCAATACAGCGGGCATGGAGACCCAGCGATGCGGCGAGAACGAGATTAGAGCGATCCGGCTCAAGCAGATAGGCGGAGCAGACGTCGGTGCGGAAACGGGAGGCGATCAGAGCGACGACGTTCATCAGCGTGTCAGAGGGCTTGCCGCCGTCCTGCGTGAGGCTGGTGATTTCATCGAGGGTCAAGACCAGATTTGCATCCATCGCTTCAGGAGAAATGCTCATCGAAAAACCTCCGCCTCATGTGAATTGCCGTGGGAAACACGGATGTGCAGTGAAGACGGTGCCAGCGCGTCAGGCCGGTGGGTGCAATGTCGTTCAGAAAGAGTGCAAAAGCCTGAGGAAATGGCTGAAGAAATCGTCGCGCATGAATCTGAATTGTTTTGACGATACCACTTGAGCGAGCGTTTTTGCCAGTGGAGGCGGCGGCTGGAGTGGAGTCGCGAAGATCTTCTGCACTGGTTGCGGTGCAAGGAGGCGCGACGCGAGGTTGCGAGGCCCACTCATCGCGATAAAGCCACGATGAATGGGGCACAGACCTTCAACCTTCTGAAGGATAAAGAATGAGGACTCGAGGAGTGGGCCACCGGGCGTTGGCCGGCGACGGTCGTCTCCCAGGTCTCAAAGGCGAGACCCGGGGCACCCAGTTCCTATCTGTTTGTCTGATTGGTCAGTCGCCGGGGGCTTCTTCGAGTTCAGAGCCGATGCGGTGAAGTTTCATGACGCGCCACTGGAGCTTGTCGAAGAAGAGGTAAACGACGGGTGTCGTAAAGAGAGTGAGGAGCTGGGAGACAAGGAGGCCGCCAACGATGGTGATGCCGAGAGGCTGACGCAGTTCGGAACCGACGCCCATGCCGATGGCGAGCGGCAATCCACCGAACATGGCAGCTAGAGTGGTCATCATGATGGGACGGAAACGCAGCAGGCAAGCCTGATAGATGGCCTCGACAGGAGGAAGGCCTTGTTCGCGCTCAGCCTGCAGGGCGAAGTCGATCATCATGATGGCGTTCTTCTTCACAATGCCGATGAGCAGGAGGATGCCGATCAGCGCCATGATGCTGAGGTCAGTTCCGGTGATGAGCAGCGCGAGAATGGCGCCGACACCCGCCGGGGGCAGCGTAGAGAGAATGGTAAGCGGGTGGATCAGGCTCTCGTAGAGGATGCCGAGGACGATGTAGACGGCAACGAGGGCGGCGAGGATGAGGTAGGGCTCGTTTTTGAGCGAATCCTGGAAGGCCTGCGCTGTGCCCTGGAAGGTGGCATGAATGTTGGCGGGCATGCCCATGTCGCTCTCAGCCTTTTCAAGCGCGGTGACGGCATCGCCGAGTGCCACATTGGGTGCGAGGTTAAAGGTGAGTGTCACCGCGGGATATTGACCTTGATGATTGACGGTGAGCGAGGTGCGCTTTTCCTCCCAGTGGGCAATGGTCGAAAGCGGCACCATGGCGCCGGTGGTTGCAGGGGTGGGAGCGGTTCCGGCAGCAGGCGCGGCAGCGGCGGTGCTGGAAGCCGCCGTGGATGACGAGGACGAGGAGCTCGTGCCGGAAAGAGTTCCCGATTGAATCGCCGCCGCGTTGGTCGATTCACTGTCGGAGGCGGCGATGGCGGAGATATTCGCCGCCACACTGCTGGGGCTGGAAGATGTAGTCGCCGTTGCTGCTCCGGACGCCGAGCTGGTGGTGACGAGTTGGCCGCCGGCGGTGACGAAGGATGCCGGTGCTGACGCAGCTGCCCTGGCGGCTGCGACCGCCGGCGCGGACGCGGCGGTTGTTGTGGATGAGGACGCGGTTGTCGAGCCGAGGTTGGGCACCGATGCGGGTGCGCCGGTTGAACCTGCCTTGATGTAGATGTTGTTGAGCGAGTCGGGACTGAGCTGGTATTTAGGATCGACCTCCATCACCACGAAATACTGGTTCAGGCCGGTGTACATGGTGGAGACTTCGCGCTGGCCAAACGCGTCGTAGAGGACCTGATCGATGGCAGACGCGGTAATGCCCAGGCGCGAGGCAGTGTCGCGATTGATGACCAGAGTTTCAGACAGTCCCTGATCCTGCTGGTCGGTGGAGACATCACGGAGTTCCGGCATGGCGCGCGCTTTGGCTTCGAGGCGCGGCGCCCAGGTATTGAGTTCATCGACATCAGGATCAGAGAGCGTGTACTGATACTGAGCGGCGCTGCCTCGGCCGCCGACTTGAATATCCTGGTTGGCCTGGAGGAAGAGACGTGCGCCGGGAACGCTGGAGAGTTTGCCGCGCAATCGATTCACTACCTGGTCGGCGGTCACGTGACCGGGGCGCTGGCTGAGGGGTTTGAGGGCGATAAACATGAAGCCAGTGTTGTTGCTGCCGCGGCCGCCGCCCGCGAAGGCGGTAACGGTTTCAATTGCTGGATCGTTCAATGTCATCTGCGCCAGCTGTTTCTGCTTTATCTCCATGGCTGGGAAGCTGATGTCTTGTGAAGCGATGGTCTGTCCGCTCAACCTGCCGGTGTCCTGTTGCGGGAAGAAGCCCTTGGGAACGATTTTGAAGAGATAGACGTTGAGGAGGGCGCATCCGACCGCGACGCCGAGAGTCAGCCACTGGTGGCGCAACACCCAGCGCAAGGCAGAGTTGTACTCGTGGTGAACCCAGTCGAAGGCGTTCTCAAAGATGCGGTAGAGACGGCCATGCCTGCTCTCATCGCGCGCTTTGAGGAACCTTGCGCAAAGCATGGGCGTGGTGGTGAGAGAAACCAGAAGAGAGACAGCGATGGCAACGCTGAGGGTGACGGCGAATTCACGGAAGAGTTTGCCGATGATGCCGCCCATGAGCAGGATGGGAAGGAAGACAGCGATAAGGGACGTGCTCATGGAGAGGACGGTGAAGCCGATCTCTTTCGATCCTCTCATCGCCGCTTCGTACGGCTTCATACCCTCTTCGAGGTAGCGCGTGATGTTCTCGATGACGACAATGGCGTCGTCGACAACGAAGCCGGTGGAAATGGTGAGGGCCATCAGAGAGAGGTTGTCGATGGTGTAGCCGAGGAGGTACATCACCCCGAAGGTACCGACGAGAGACAGCGGCACGGCAATGGACGGAATGATGGTGGCCCAGACCTCGCGGAGAAAGAGGAAGACAACGAGGACCACCAGCAGGACGCTGATCATGAGGGAGATCTCGACGTCGTGCACGCTGGAGCGAATGGTAGTGGTGCGGTCAACGGCCACGTTCATCTGGATGGTGGGCGGGATTTCGGCCTGGAGACGCGGCATTTCCCTGAGGACCGCATCGACGGAGTCAATGACGTTGGCGCCGGGAATTTTGAAGATGATGATCAGAATTGCGTCTTTAAGTTTTCCGGTGTGGCCAGGGGAGTTGTTGCCGGCGAAACCCGCGGTGTGGATGTCAGAGACAGAATCGACGACAGTGCCGAGGTCGCCGACGCGGACAGCGGCGCCGGACTGCTGGTTATAACCGACGATGATCGGTGCGTAGTCGGCGGCCTTGAAAATTTGGTCGTTGTCGTTGATCTGCCAACGATGCTTAGTGTCGCTGAAGCTGCCCTTGGGACGGTTTGCATTCGCGTTTGCTAGTGCGGTGCGAACGGCTTCGAGTCCGATGCCGTTGTTGGCAAGCTGCAGAGGATTCAGCTCGACGCGTACGGCGGGCTGCGAGCTGCCGCCGACGAAGACCTGGCCTACGCCCTGGATCTGCGCGATCTTCTGGGCGAGGATCGAGTCGGCCATGTCGTAGATCTGCGGCTTGGGAATGACGTCGGAAGTGAGGGTGAGAATGAGGATGGGCGCATCGGCCGGATTGGCTTTGCGATAGCTCGGATTTTGGGGCAGGTAGGAGGGCAGTTGGCTTCGGGCTGCGTTGATGGCCGCCTGGACGTCGCGGGATGCGGCGTCAATGTCGCGATTGAGATCGAACTGGAGGGTCACAGAGGCCGAGCCCAGCGAACTGGTCGATGTCATCTGGTTGACGCCGGCGATGCGGCCGAACTGGCGTTCCAGAGGAGTTGCAACAGCGGAGGCCATGGTTTCGGGACTGGCGCCGGGAAGTCCCGCGCCGACGCCGATTACCGGGAAGTCCACATCAGGGAGGGAGGCGACGGGGAGAACGGAATAGGCCACGGATCCGGCGAGCAAGAGGGCGATGCTCAGCAACGAGGTGGCAACGGGCCGCTTGATGAAGGGTGCGGAGATGTGCATTTTCGCCTGCCTCAGTCCGCCGGAGCCATGTGATGTTCAGAGCTTATCTCAAGATCGCGCGGCTTCAGACGCTGGGCCAGGCGATCGAAGTAGAGATAAACCACAGGAGTGGTAAAGAGGGTTAACACCTGCGAGAAAATAAGTCCGCCGACGATGCTGACGCCGAGAGGCATGCGGAGTTCGGCACCAACACCGCCGCCGAGGGCGAGCGGGAGTCCGCCGAGAAGGGCCGCCAGGGTGGTCATCATAATCGGCCGGAAGCGCAGAAGACAGGCCTGGAAGATGGCTTCTTCGGCGGATTTTCCTTCCTCGCGCTCGGCCTGCAGCGCGAAGTCAATCATCATGATGGCGTTCTTCTGCACGATGCCGATGAGCAGGATAATGCCGATGAGCGCAATGACGCTGAACTCCATCTGCGTAATCATGAGCGCGAGCAGAGCACCGACGCCGGCCGATGGCAAGGTGGAGATGATGGTGATGGGATGGATATAACTCTCGTAGAGGACGCCGAGGACGATGTAGACCGTGACTAGGGCCGCGAGAATGAGCAGGGGCTCGTTCGAGAGCGAGGTCTGAAAGGCCGCGGCGGTGCCCTGGAAACTGGCATTGATGCTGTTGGGCATGCCGATGCGCTGCTCGACAGCATTGACGGCTTTGACAGCATCGCCCAGAGCTTTGCCGGGCGCGAGGTTGAAGCTAATGATGGTTGAGGGGAACTGGCCTTCGTGGCCGATGGCGAGTTGGGCTGTTGTCTGTTCCCAGTGAGCGATGGTGCTGAGCGGCACCTGCGTGCCGTTGCTTGACTTGACGTAAAGATTATTCAGAGCGGTGGGATTGGTCTGGAAGTTCGGCCCCACTTCCATGACCACGTGGTACTGGTTGAGCTGGGTAAAGATGGTGGAGATCTGGCGTTGGCCGAAGGCGTCATAAAGGGTGTTGTCGACGTCGGCCATGGCGATGCCGAGGCGAGCCGCGTTATCCCGATCGATGACCAGCATGGCGCCGAGGCCCTGATCCTGCAGGTCGCTGGCCACGTCGGTGACGGCGGGCTCCTTGCTTAATTCCTGCACCATCTGTCGGGTCTTGGTGGCGAGTTCGACGGAGTTTGGATCTTCGAGGGAATATTGGAATTCCGTCCGGCTGACGCGGTCCTCCACGCTCAGGTCCTGCAGAGGCTGGAGGAAGAGCTGGATGCCGTCCACGTCGGCGACCTTGGGCTGGAGGCGGCGGATGACGTCGGTCGCGGAGATTTTGCGCACATCAAGCGGCTTGAGGGTGATTTGGATGCGGCCGGAGTTGAGCGTGGTATTTGTGCCATCGACTCCGATGAAGGAAGAGACGTTGTCAACTGCGGGATCCTGCAGAACGATGTCGACGAGCTTCTGCTGGCGGAGCGCCATGTTGGCAAAGCTGACGGTTTCGGGCGCTTCGCTGATACCCAGAATCACGCCGGTATCCTGCACGGGGAAGAAGCCCTTGGGAATCAAGATGAAGAGCAGAACGGTGGCGACAAACGTTGAAATCGTGACAAGCAGCGTGATGAAGCGATGATCGAGAACCTTCTTCAGACCGCGGCCGTAGGAGGCAATGATGGAGTTGAAGACTTTCTCAGACCAGTAATAGAAGCGGGTCTGTTTGGCATGGGCCTTATCCCGCAGAATGCGCGAGCACATCATGGGCGTCAGCGTAAGGGAGACGACCGCGGAGACAAGGATGGTGACTGCGAGGGTGATGGCGAACTCGCGGAAGAGCCGGCCAACAACGTCGCTCATGAATAGCAGGGGGATGAGCACAGCAATCAGCGAGACGGTGAGCGACATGATGGTGAAGCCGATTTGCTCGCTGCCTTTGAGAGCCGCGCGCATCGGGGATTCGCCTTCTTCAATGAAGCGCGAGATGTTTTCGATCATCACGATGGCGTCGTCGACGACGAAGCCAGTGGAGATGGTGAGTGCCATCAGGGTGAGGTTGTTGAGACTGTAGCCGAGCAGGTACATCACGCCGAATGTGCCAACGATGGAAAGGGGCACGGCGACCGACGGAATGATGGTGGCGGCGAGATTGCGCAGGAAGAGAAAGATGACCATGACGACAAGGGCCACGGTAAGCATCAGCTCGAATTCGACATCTTTCACGGAGGCGCGGATGGTGGTGGTGCGATCTGTGAGTACGTGGACCTGCACGCTGGCGGGAAGGCTGGTCTGGAGCTGCGGAAGCAGCTTGTTGATGCGGTCGACGACGGCGATGATGTTGGCGCCGGGCTGGCGCTGCACGTTGACGATGACGGCCGGCTGGCGGTTCATCCAGGCGGCCTGCTGGGAGTTCTCGGGGGCGTCCACGACGCTCGCCACATCCGAGGTACGGACGGGAGCTCCATTTCGGTACGCAACGATAACGGGGAGGTAGTCGGCGCTGGAGATGAGCTGGTCGTTATCGTTGATGGTGTAGGAGAGGCGCGATCCGTTGAGCGTGCCCTTGGCCTGGTCGACGTTGGCGGCGGCGAGCGCGGTGCGGAGATCTTCAAGGCTAAGGTTGTAGGCGGCAAGCTGGGTGGGATTGGCCTGCACGCGAACGGAGGGTTTTTGTCCTCCGGCGATGGAGACGAGGCCAACGCCGGTGACCTGAGAGATTTTCTGGGCAAGGTTCGTGTCGGCGGAATCTTCGACCTTGTCGAGGGGGAGCGAGTCGGAGGTAAGCGCCAGCGTCATGATGGGTGCGTCGGCGGGGTTGACCTTGCTGTAAACGGGAGGGTTTGGCAGATCGGGGGGGAGGAAGCTGGTGGCAGCGTTGATGGCAGCCTGCACTTCCTGCTCGGCGATATCGATGTCTTCGTCGAGGTTGAATTCGAGAGTGATGACGGAGCCGCCACCGGAACTGACGGAGGTCATCTGCTTGAGTCCGGGCATCTGTCCAAACTGACGCTCAAGGGGCGCAGTGACGGAAGAAGCCATGACGTCAGGTCCGGCGCCGGGGTAGAACGTGAGGACCTGGATGATGGGATAATCCACCTCGGGCAGGGCCGAGACGGGTAGCTGGAGGTAGGCAATGCCGCCCGCAATCATGATCGCGGCCATCAGCAGCGATGTGGCGATGGGGCGCAGGATGAATGGACGGGATGGACTGAGACTCACTGCTGCCTCGGGTTGGAACCGGAAGATTGCTTCTGCTTCCCACCGTTTGCTGCGCCCGAGAGGCCGGTCGGGGATGCTGCGGGTTGGGCAGCGGCCGGCGGAGCGGAAGCCCCCTGGTGCTGATGGGCTGCGGCAACGCTCACGGGCTGGCCGGGACGCAGGCGATCGGCACCGTCGATGACGACCTTGGCTCCGGGTGCGGGTCCGCTGTCGAGAATCGTGTTCTGTCCTTCGGCGAGGGCTACCTTCACGGGCTGCATTTGTGAGACCTGCCCGCCTTTGCCGTCGTCGTTGATGGTCCAGACAAAGAGAGAACCGTTAAGGCCGGTCTGAATCGCGGCAGAAGGGACGACGAGGGCGTCGGGGCGGTCTTCCAGGATCAGGTGGACGTTGACAAACTGGTTGGGAAAGAGGACCGAGTCCTTGTTGTCGAAGACGGCCTTGAGTTTGTCAGTTCCGGTAGTGGTATCAATCTGATTGTCCGCGGCCAGGAGGTTGCCGCTGGTCAGCAATTGCGTGTCGCTGCGATCGTAGGCGTCGACGGGAACGCGTTTGTCGGTGGCGAGACGTTTGAGGACCTGGGGTAACTGGTTCTCGGGCAGGGTGAAATAGACGGCGATAGGGTGAAGCTGATTGATGACGACGAGATTGGTGGAATTGGCGGAGATGATGTTGCCGGGATCGACGAGGCGGAGGCCGATTTTGCCGTCGATGGGCGACTGAATATAGCACCAATTCAGCTGCAATTGTGCGGTTTCGATGGCCGCATTGTCAGACTGGATTGCGCCTTCGTACTGGCCTTGCTGGGCCTGATCGGCATCGAGAGTTTCTTTGGAAACGACGCCGGCAGCGTAGAGGGCCTTATAGCGGTTGTATTCAGCTTGCGCGTTCTTGAGGAGGGCCTGGTCGTGAGACAAGGTGCCTTTAGCCTGATCGAGCGCTGCCTGGTAGGGCTTGGGGTCGATCACCATGATGGTCTCGCCCTGTTTAACCTCCTGGCCCTCAGTGAACTTGACGGGGAGCAGTTCGCCGCTGACCCGCGCTTTAACCGTGACGCTGTTATAGGGGGTGACGGTGCCGAGGCCGGTGAGGTAAATGGGCATGGGCTTCTGTTCGGCAGCAACGACCTGGACCGGCACGGGACGCGAGAGCAATGCGGCTGCCTGGTTAGCGGTGTTTGCCGCCGTCTTTTCTTTGTTTTGATAGACGCGCCAAGCGATGAGTCCCAAGGCAGCGGCGAGGACGACGTATACAACAACCCGAACCCAGGGGTTCTTGTGACCGGGTGGTTGTGACTCGCCGGTCTTTGGCAAAAAGGGCTCAGTGGCGTTTTGAATCGGCATGTTCAGGCTTCCCGTCAATCACATGTAGTTCGAGATAAAATCCCGGCGGCTTCTGCTCCCAGAGAGGCATGATATTGCGGTGTTATTGCCGCGGCAACACTCCTCTTAGGGACGGACCTGGAATCTGAAAGGTTTCCTGCGGATCGGAGTTTCCGGGAGCGCAACAGCCATTTGCAGAACACAAGCCGAATCAGCAGACATTGTAGCGAATTGAAGGCAGGGATTGGCGATGAAGAGGCGCGAAAGGCCTGCGTAGACGAGAATTGCGCGGATCGAGGGGGCGACGGCCGGAGCCGCAGCCGGACGACAACCTGAAGTCTTGGGATAAGGGTCATTAGAGCAACTCGAAAGAATTCGCATATTGAGATACGGGCTCCGGTCAATGAAGCCTCGCCGGTCATGGGCGCGTCCTATTAGAAGTGCGGAGAAATGATTGGGGGCAAGGCATGCGGTACTGGACCGAGTGCCATCGTCTAACATTGAGTTTCTGATTCATACAAGGGGGACGGGCGGCTTTTTTCCGCTCAGACCCGGATTCCATTGAGCTGCTGTTTGCCTTGACCGGATCGCCTGCAGTGCTACGGGCGACCTCTCTCTTAAACGTCACGCGGTTGACGGGCAAATCGCCTCAGGAGCGAGTACCAGCCCTATGATGTGGATTGTTCGGCTTGCACTTCGGCGGCCGTACACGTTTGCCGTCTTTGCGCTCTTGATCCTGATTCTCGGCGCATACAGCATTGCGTCGATGCCCACGGATATTTTTCCGAACATCGACATTCCGGTTGTCACCGTGGTGTGGAACTTCACCGGTCTGTCGGCGCAGGAGATGTCTTCGCGCATCGTGTTCAACAGTGAGCGCGGCGTGACCACGACGGTCAACGACGTTGAGCACATTGAGTCGCAGTCGCTGAACGGCATCGGCCTTATCAAGATTTTTTTCCAGCCGCATGTGAATGTCGCCAATGCGGTGGCGCAAGTGACGGCGATTTGCCAGGTGCAACTGCGATCTCTGCCGCCCGGGACGACACCTCCGTTCATCATCCAGTACAACGCATCGAGCGTACCGGTGCTGATGCTGGGCCTCTCGGGAGAGGGGCTGAGCGAGCAGCAGCTGAACGATCTCGCGACCAACAATATTCGCACCCAACTGGCGACCATCGAAGGTGCGCAGACACCCTACCCCTACGGCGGCAAGCAGCGCGAGATCATGGTGGACATCGACCCGAAGGCGCTGCAGGCGAATGGGCTGTCGCCCGCCGACGTGGTCAACGCGGTATCCGCGCAGAATCTCATTGCTCCCTCCGGCACCATGAAGATGGACCGGTATGAGTATGCGATCGAGACGAACTCGGCGCCCACTCTGGTGGAACAACTCAATAATCTTCCGATCAAGTCAGCAAACGGGGCTGTGATTTACGTGCGCGACGTGGCGCATGTGCGCGACGGAAACCCACCGCAGACCAATATCGTCCGCGTGGACGGGAAGCGCGCCATCATGATGGCGATCATGAAGACGGGTTCGGCTTCGACGCTGCAAATCATCAAGGATGTGCGCGACAAGATCGAATACGTGAAGACCCAGCTTCCTCCACAGTTGCAAATCAATGCGCTGTCTGACCAGTCGATTTTCGTGCGGGCCTCAATCAACGGAGTTCTGCGGGAAGCCATCATTGCCGCATGCCTGACGGCGGTGATGATCCTGGTGTTTCTGGGCAGCTGGCGGTCGACGCTGATTATCGCCGTTTCGATTCCGCTTTCGATTCTGTGCTCCGTCACGGTGCTGGCGCTGCTGCACGAAACCATCAACATCATGACCCTGGGCGGGCTGGCGCTGGCAGTCGGAATCCTTGTCGACGATGCCACGGTTGAAATCGAAAACATCAATCGCAACCTGGAGCAGGGCAAGGAAATTGAACAGGCGATTCTGGATGGCGCCGCTCAGATTGCCACCCCCGCACTGGTTTCGACGCTGGCAATCTGCATTGTGTTTGTGCCGATGTTTCTTCTGAGCGGCGTTGCGCGCTATTTGTTTGTGCCGCTGGCCGAGGCCGTGGTGTTTGCCATGCTCGCGAGCTACCTGCTCTCGCGCACCGTTGTGCCGACGATGGCGAAATACCTGCTGCATGAGCATGACGACGCGGAGGCGGCCAGAAAGGCGCACAGCCGCAATCCGTTTGTGCGATTCCAGAGCGGGTTTGAGTCGGGGTTCACCTGGTTCCGCAGCGGATATGTGCGGCTGCTGACGCTGTGCGTTGATTTTGCCGGTGTGTTTCTGATCGTGTTTGTGATTTTTGCCGTCGGCTCGGTGGCACTCCTGGTGCCGTGGCTGGGGCAGGATTTCTTTCCCACGGTTGACGCCGGGCAGTTCAAGATTCACGTGCGCGCCCACACCGGCACGCGCATCGAAGAGACGGCTGCACTGTGCGATCACATTGACGCCACGATTCGCGAACATATCCCGGCGAACGAGATGGCGACCATTGTAGACAACATTGGACTGCCGTATTCGGGACTGAATCTTTCCTATTCGACCTCGGCGCCGATCGGGCCGGAGGATGCGGATATCCAGGTGCAGCTCACTGCAAAGCATCATCCAACGGACGACTATGTGCAGGATCTGCGCGGGGTACTGGCACGCGAGTATCCAGGTGTCACGTTCTACGTGCTGCCTGTGGATATCGTGACGCAGATTCTGAATTTCGGGCTTTCTGCGCCGATTGACATTCAGCTCGTGGGGCCGAACCTGTATGGCAACCGCGCGGTTGCGGAAAAGATGTTGAACGAGGTCCGGTACGTTCCGGGAGCCACGGATGCACGCATCCAGCAACCGTTCGACTATCCGAATTTCACGGTGAATGTGGACCGGACGCGCGCACAATCGCTTGGCTTTTCGCAGAAGGACGTGGCGCAGAGCGTCCTGGTGGCACTGAGCGGAAGTTTCCAGACCACTCCAAGCTTTTACCTGGACCCGCGTAACAACGTGAGTTACAACGTCGCAGTGCAGACGCCGCAGTACAGGCTGGATTCCATGTCGGCTCTCGAGAGTCTTCCTGTAACAAGGTCGAGCACCAATTCAGGGAGTTCCGGTGGTGCGACGCCGGGAAATGTTGGATCGAGCCCCGCGCCGATGGAGACGGCTGCTCCGGGAGCTCCGCAGCAGCCGGTGCAGATCCTGGCTAATCTGGCGCAGTTCCAGCCGGGCGCGGAACTGGGCACGGTAAGCCACTACGACGTGCAGCCTGTGCTGGATATTTACGCCAACGTCGCAGGTACTGACCTGGGAACCGTTACGCGCGAGATGGAAAGGATCACGGCAAAGTACGAGAAGCAACTGCCGCGCGGTTCGCACATGATTCTGCGCGGGCAGAGCGAGACGATGCAGAAGTCGTACATCGGCCTTTTGAGCGGGCTGGCGTTTTCGATCTTGCTGGTGTACTTGCTCATCGTCGTGAACTTCCAGTCGTGGCTTGATCCGTTTCTGATTATTTCGGCGCTGCCGGCGGCGCTTGCAGGCATCGCATGGTTTCTCTTCCTGACCAGTACTCCCCTGAGCGTACCGGCGCTTACAGGCGCCATCATGTGCATGGGGGTGGCAACATCGAACTCAATCCTTATCGTGAGTTTTGCGCGCGAACAACTGGAAGAGCTGGTGGGAGATGCGCGGCAGGCCGCGCTGAATGCAGGCTATGTGCGCTTACGCCCCGTGCTGATGACGGCGCTGGCGATGATCCTGGGCATGATGCCCATGGCGCTGGGGCTGGGAGAAGGCGGAGAGCAGAATGCTCCGCTGGGACGGGCCGTGATTGGTGGATTGCTGCTGGCCACGGTAGCCACGCTGTTTTTTGTACCGGCATTTTTCTCGGTTGTGCATGGATGGATCGAGAAGCGCAGCCGGTCAAAGCGGCACGAGTCGCACGCCGCAACTTTCGACGAGTTTGACTAGATCGATGGGTTTCCCGCTAGATTTCGGAGTAACGATATGAGCGAAACATCCAACCCGGGCCAGAAGCCGGTTCCTCACGAGGGGCACGATACGCAGCATGCGCCCGCGCAGAAGCCGATTGCGCCGGGCCTTGCCGTAACCGGACTGGTAATTGTGCTACTGGTGTTTGCGGCGTTGGCGACATTTGGAATTCTGAGCCGCATTCACCACAACAACGTTCTGGCGAAAACGACCCAGGAGACTGCCGCTCCGTCGGTGATTGCGCTGCCACCGAAACCAGGCGCTCCCGTCGACACGTTCATGTTGCCGGGAAATGTGACTGCATATACTGATTCCCCGATTTACGCGCGCACATCAGGTTACCTGACGAAGTGGTACTACGACATCGGCTCACATGTGAAAAAGGGTGCGCTGCTGGCGGAGATCGCGACGCCGGAACTGGATCAGCAACTTGTGCAGGCGGAAGCGGATCTGGGAACCGCAGAAGCAAATGCGAAGAATGCGCATGCGCAGGCACAGCGCTACCAGGACCTTGCGCCGTCGAATGCAGTCTCGCAGCAGGATACAGAGACCTTTACGAACCAGGCCTCGGCAACGGCATCAGCGGTAAAGTCGGCGCAGGCCAACGTGGAACGGCTGAGGGAACTGCAATCGTTCGAAAAGGTGTACGCGCCGTTTGACGGTGTTGTAACGGCGCGCTCGATCGATATCGGTCAGCTCATTGATACGGGAGCGGCGAAGGAGTTGTTTCACATGCAGGCGTTGAATACGTTGCGCGTCTACACAAATGTTCCGCAGCTGTACACGACAGACATGAAGCGCGGCTCGAAGATCGACATTACTTTTCCTGAGTATCCCGAAAGGATTTTTCAGGGGACGCTGGTGCGAACTGCCGATGCGATCGATCCGACGAGCCGGACATTGCTGGTGGAAATTGACGTAGACAATCGCAAGGGAGAGCTTTTGCCGGGGTCACTGGCACAGGTGCACTTTAAAGCGGCCGCTGTGCCCACGTTTGTCATTCCGGTTTCAGCAATCATCTTCCGGCGCGAGGGAACGCAGGTGGGCACGGTCGGCAGCGACAATGTCGCGCACCTGATTCCGGTCACGATCGGCCAGGATGATGGGGCAACCGTGCAGATTGTGAGCGGATTGAAGGAAGGGGACCGCGTTATCCAGGATCCGCCGGACTCTCTTATTGAGGGCGAGAAGGTAAGCCCCGAAAGTCCTGCAACGCAGGGTGGTGGCGGGCAGCCGGGACCGGGGGATAAATAACGATGGGTTCCGTTTCACATCGAGGCGTTGTGGCTCCATCCCGGTGGAGGAGACGAGAGAAGCGGACGCTGAGCGAGCGCATGCTGATCGCGAGCCTGCTGGGACTGGTAACGATACTGCCGGGTTGCAAGGTGGGGCCCGACTATCAACGTCCAAATACGCTGGCGCCTCCGGACTACAAGGAGGCCAGGACTGAATCGGCGGGCGCGGTTGTGCCGCCGACAAATCCTGCGGGGGGCACATGGAAGCCGGCATCGCCTTCGGACGGCATGCTGCGCGGCAAGTGGTGGGAGGTTTACGAAGATCCGCAATTGAATGGGCTGGAAGAACAGATTGCACCGCAGAACCAGAGTCTGCGAGCCGCAATGGAGGCCTATCTCTCGGCTCGCGACCAGGTGCGGGTGGCGCGGGCGGACTTCTATCCGACGCTTTCCGTTACTCCCGATGTGAGCCGCGGCCAGGTATCGACGCATCGGCCGCTGATCACGAACAGTACGCAGACCAGCTACAGCGATTTTCAACTGGAAGGCCAGGCAAGCTGGGAGCCGGATCTGTGGGGCCGTGTGCGACGGAATGTTGAAGCAGCGCATGAGAATGCCCAGGCAAGTGCGGCAGACCTTGCAAACCTGGACCTGAGCCTTCATGCGGAACTGGCACTGGATTATTTCGAATTGCGAGGTCTGGACTCGGATACACGGCTGCTGGCAAAGGCAGCGAGCGATTATCAGAATCAGCTCGATCTTAATCAGAAGCTGGTAAAGGGTGGATTGGCCACGGAGGTTGTGGTAGCGCAGGCACAGACTCAGCTTGAAACGACGCGCGCGCAACTGGTGGATTTGAACGAGGCGCGGAGCGAGTACGAACACGCGATCGCCACGCTGATCAATAAGGAAGCGCGCGATGTGTCGCTGGCCCCGACGCCGCTGGACCTTGCGCTTCCCGGGATCCCGGTGGGGGTGCCGTCGCAATTGGTCGAGCGGCGACCGGATATTGCCGCGGCAGAGCGGCGCACGGCGGCGGCCAATGCGCAGATTGGGATCGCGATCAGCGCCTTTTATCCGAATGTGGTTTTGGGTGGCGGCGGAGGATTTGAAAGCACGAACGCGGGGACGCTGATCCAAGGGCCAAGTGCCCTGTGGAGCCTGGGTGCGCAGGCGACCGAGTTGCTTTTCGATGCCGGCAAGCGGCATGCGATTACGGATCAGGCGCGGCACAATTACGAAGCGCAGGCATCGACGTATCGCGCCACCGTGCTGGGGGCATTCAACGAAGTTGAAGACCGGTTGTCGGATTTGCGCGTACTGAACGAGGAATCTACCGCGGAGCAGCGCGCCGTTTCTGCGGCGCAGCACTCACTGGACTTGTCGAACCAGCGTTACAGAGGCGGAGCTACGAGCTACCTGGAAGTGCTGATTGCCGACAGCACGCTGCTGACCAACCAGCGCACATCCACCGACCTGATCACGCGCCAGTTTGCGGCGAGCGTGGGCCTTGTGCGCGCGCTCGGCGGCGGATGGGATGTAACGCAGCTGCCGTAGCTCGGAAGCAGAGGTCATCTCTGATGCGCCATCTTCATCCACTTCCTCAGTTGCCGCTGTGTCTGCTGCCGCGGAGCAACGGATGCTGTCGACGGGTGCAACACGCTCATTCTTTCGAAGGATCCGTATGATTTCTTCTTTTCGTTCCGATGATGCAAAGTCGCGCGCGCTAAAGTCGATTCTCTGCACAATGCTTTTGTGCTGCTCGGGGTGTTCCGGCCACAAAATCGCGATTGACAATGCGTTCCGTCTCATGGAAAACAGCGGCAATCCGATGCTGGTTCCGACGAATGGCCAAAGTTCCAATCCAGGGAATTTCCAGACAGCATCGCTCATCCTTCCGGGCAGGTCCGGCAGCGCAAAGGACCAAGTCAGCGACGATTGCACGATTAAAGGTGAGACCTTCTCTCTTCGTTCAGAGTCCCACCTGGTTTCGAGGCACTGGATCGTTCGGAGCCCGAGCGTTTCCGGGTGGAATTCGCTTGCCAGCGAAATGAATCTTGATTTGCAATGGAAGACCTTTACGCGCGGCCTCGCGCGCATGCATGAGAATGGCTGTTTCCCCACGGGCCTCACGGCCTTGGATGTTCGGGCGGCAATTGCGCAAAGAATTCCATTGCCGGCGCATGAAGTTCCGTTGTTTTTCTATTCGGACCAGGGGATAGGATTTACCGATCTGGCTCCCGGAATGGAAGTCAGACTTCAGCAGTTCCTGCCTACAGGAAAGTCGATCAACGCACAATCACGAGGCACACCTCGGACGTGGATTGCGAACTATGAGGTTCTCCCTCGCCACGGCGAAGGTGTCCAGCTAAAACTTGCCCGGAAGGGTCCGCATAGTGGCTCGGGATCAGAAGAGAAGGAGCTTTTGTCGCTGTCACAGCGATTCGCACAGACACCGGTATTACGGCTTTTTCTCGAAGGAGTGTATGGAAAGGGCCAGGTATCCGGTGGAATCCTTATCGGCGCGACCAACCAGAGAAAACTCGACACCCTGACCGATCTCATCCATCAACATGATCCAGCGAAGTGCATGAACTACGAGGAGACTGTTTGCACGGAGTTTCCTCTTGGGGCGCTAAGTCTGTCTTCGAGAGTCTGGGTAAATGGGCATCGGACTTCCTGCCTGTTTGGGGGTTCGCTTGCGGACCTCTTGGCATCTCTGCCTCAGCCGGAGCAGACGGTGGCGCTGGAGTCGGCTCAGGTATTGCGACGACTGAGTCCCGGTCATTATGCGGAAATATACTTCCAGCGCACTCGGGATGGCGCTTCAGAGCTACTTCTGCTTCCCGGAGACAGAATTAAGTGGAGGCACTGATCCCGGAGACAGATACGCGCGCATGAGTGCGGTTACGTCCCGATCAGACGACTTCCGTTGACCGAAGGAGAGATCTGTTGAATTCTGGATGACATCCCTCTTCTCAGTACCTATCACTTTCGGTGGGGATTGAGTAGGCGCTGGGAGGTTCGTGTTTTCCCACCCAGGCAGAGCTTGGATGAGGCGCCCTTGGCTCGTGTTGTTATCGGAATTCCAGGGCAGGCGGGGCTTGGGGGCACTCCGGCTATTTCTGTTTCGCATCGCCGACAGTATCGATGCGGAGGTGCGTATAGGCGTCGGGTGGGACATCGGTAAGGGGGAGCGATGGGCCTTCCCAGAGGATGCGGGGCGCGCCCTGGCTTACGGAGTGAAGACCTTCGACGTGCAGCGCGTGGGGGCCGGCACGCAGGCCGATGGAGCCGCGGTCGTAGCGCACGGCATTGCCGGGTGATCCGCAAACCTGGGCGAAGGGTGGCCCGGTTTTGGCGATCTGCATGCCGTCGATGACGAGACGCGCACCATCTCTTGCAATCAGGTGAAACGTGTAACCGCCGTCGGCGGGAATGTCGATGAAGCCATCCCATGCAGTTGCATAGCGGGTGAACCCCTGCGGATCGGCGTGCAGGTTAGGTGAGTCGCCTTTGAAGACTGGGGTCTGAGCGGCGAGATCGGGCAACTCCGTCCAGGTGCCGGGATAGATTTGCCACTGGAGGCCGGGAACGGTGGGTCCGGCGATGGGAACAGGGTCGTGCCATTTGGCGACGGCGACGATTCCCTGCGCGGACCAATCCTGTTGATCGTGGTCGTCCTCAGCTTTGAGGAGAATGCGGAAGCGGCCTGCGCCGTTGGTGCCGTCGAGCGCGGTGCCGAGGGCATCGGGGAATTTGTGCTTCACTTTTCTGCCGTGCGCTTCTGATCCGTCGCCGAATAGCCAGGTGAATTTCGCGCGCGGCGAGGCGTCGGCAGTGAAGGCGACCTGATCGCCGGGGCCGAAGACGGGAGGAGATACGGTAAAGTGCGCGACGGGGCCGGTGGGTGCGGGGAACTTTGGCTGCTCGGCGCCGCCGCTGGTGACGAGCTGGAGTTCGGCGTCGTTGGTGGCGCGGTTCTGATCGTACTTCACGTTGTCGAAGGTGACGCCGGAGACATTGCCGGTGATGGTGGAGGTGGCGAGCGGCGGCTGATCGAGGGCCCAGATGTTTTTGAAGAGGACGCCGTGGACGGAGGGCTCTTCATGCTCGATCTGCACGAGGGAATACCAGTTGTCGAGCCAGAGATTCTGGAAGGTGTAGTTGGAGTGGTCGCCTTTCGCTCCGTTGGCGCCCCAGAGGCCAAGGATGGCAAACGTCTGGCCGCAGGCGCCGATGCCACCGTGGAGAATATCGGAGTCGCGCAGGATGAAGTTGCGGGAGTTGAAGATCTTGCGCGGCCACGCGGCGCGCACGATGTTGGAGATGCTGGTGGAGAGCTCGCTGTTTTCGACGGTGATGTTCTGGACGTCGTGGCCGGGGCGGAGTATGTCGGCGTCGGTGTAGCCGTCCCAGTTGCCTTGCATTGCCAGATCATCGTCGGAGGCGCGGAGGAAGGAGTCGCGGACGAGAGCGTCGCCCCCGCCGAGCCAGTCCATGCCGTCCTGGTTAGCGTTGCCGGGATTGCCACCGATGACGCGAAGGTCGTTGTAGACGAAGCCGCTCGAGTCTTTCATCTGGATGGACCAGGTGCGGGCGCGAACGATGCAGGTGACGCCGTCGATTTCAACGTTGTGGGCTTCGAGTGCGCCGATGCAATGCCAGTCGGGCTTCTGCATCCAGCCCTGATCGGAGTTGGGATCCTGGGTGCCTTCATAGACGATGGTGCCGCGGCCGAGCACTTTGACGCCGGTGACTTTCCAGAGATTGAGGCTGCCGTAGAAGTAGGCGCCGGGGGAGAGATAGTAAGTGTCGCCGCTTTGCGGGTTGAGGCTCTGGTGATAGACGCCGGGCGCAATCACATGCACGGAAGGGCTGGCGGTTGGCGGTGGAGCAGGAGGTTCGCCGGCGAAGACGAAGAGCATGGTGGCGTGATTGAGGAAGTCGCCGGGGCGGGAGATGGAGAGCTTTTGCGGACCGGCGATCTTGAAGCGGATGGTCTGGCCGTCGCGTATGGGACGGATGCCGAGACGCCATGGCTCGATGTCGACGCCTTTATCCCAGAAGCCGGGCTCAGCGGCGGTGATGGCGATGGTGACGGGGCCGGTGATGTCGAAGTTGACGAAGTCATAGCTGGCGGCGGCGTGGGCCACGTCGACGGGTTGGTTGTTGACGGTGACGGTGAAGGCAGTGGAGCGCAGTTCCGGCGGAACGGGGACAGGCTGAACGCGGGGTGCGGCGAAGAGGGCGCCAGAAAGCGCGAGAACAGCCGACAGGAGCAGGCCAGGGGCACGCAAAACGTGGGGAGCACGCAAGAAGAAAGAACCTGAAGTGAAGTGAAGACCAGTCCACTGTAGCACTGCGGCTGGCGAAGCCGGCATGTCGAGGGTTGCGGATGCGGTGAGAACGAAGTCTCCGGTATGCTTCGGGACGCGAACAAAGGCGGTTGCCACGGTTCGCATTCGATCGCACTTCAGCATTCTTGCGAATTTCCATTTGACGAGGGACAAGGGACAAAGAGACGAGGGACAAAGGGGACAAGGGGCATAGAGACATTCGGTTGAGGGTTTTGGGTGTCCAGTGGACGGATCGGGTTGCGGTGAGGAGCGATGAGTGAGATCGTCGAAGGCAACAAAAAAGCTCACCTTGCGGCGAGCTTTTTTGCCTGCTTAATCTTTCCAACACTTACACAACACATGCACTGAAATAACTCTAAAACAGCAGCGGGGACCAGTGATCGTTTTTTCGGTGATTTGAGCGGAGGGATCGGTTACGAAAGGAATGAGATCGCCGACGATCTCACGCAACGATGGGTTCGAAACGGAAACCCACTCATCGCGATGGGACTGCGATGAATGGCCACAGACTTTCCGCGTCACTTCGTACTAGCTATGCGCGGGAGGACAGCTTGGCCTGCCAGCGCTGAGAGATGCGCAGCGACGTCCGGATCACAAACGTGGTGGCCAGTAAAGTGAGACTGCCCACGGTAAGCATCAGAGGGATGTACCACATGCCCAGCACTTCATGGGCGGGCGGCTGTGGAATATACGACTGAGTCCCGCTTGCGATCATGCGTCCTTCTTGAAACCACGTCCCGGTGTGCGCGGGAAAGACTCCCTTGAGCAGGCCGGACAGCACGCATCCGCCGCCGATGATGTAGCCGAACAGTCCCGCGAAAAATACGACTATCCCCGCTACCCCTTTCGTCGCAAGCCGCAGGGCGCCACGGAGCAGATGTATGGGAGAGATGCTTCGGCTGGCCCGGCGGATGAGCATGCCATCGCGATATTGGGCGGCCAGTTGCTCCGCGGAGCCGAGCCTTGCGAGGATCGTCGCCACACTGACGCCACTCTCTTCCGCGGAGTCGCGAATGTGAGCGCTGATTTCGCGAATGATTTCGTCGCGCTCACCCAGGAACATGGGTCCGAGGTGGGTGCGGAGTGAGGACAAATAGGCGTCGACTTGCACGGTGTCCATTTGAGCGGCGGTCTCGATCATCGCGATAACTCCATGTTTTCCGCGGCGCGGATGTTTGACTGATCCTGGGCCTGGTGGTTGAGGACGGGCTCAAGAAGCTGACTGAGACCACCGGCAAAATTGGCCCATGCTTCGGCCATTTGCCGCAGGCGGGCCCGGCCTGGTTCGGTGAGGGCGTAGTACTTGCGCGGGTGGCTGGCTTCGGCTTCAACCCAATCGGAAGTGAGCATGCCTTCAGCTTTGAGCCGGTTGAGGATGGGGTAGATGGTCCCCTCGGCCAATACAAGTCGTGAGTTGCTTTCAAGAAAACGAATGATTTCAAGGCCATACAGACGTCCGTTCCAGAGACTGGCGAGTGCGGCCATCTCCAGGGCCCCTTTGCGAAGCTGCGCTTCCCAGCGGTCGGGGCACTCACCTTGAATGGGCTGCGCCCTCAATCTCATCATCGCCATATACCTTGTATGACAAGGTATCGTGCTATAACCTTCACGTCAAGGGAAATTCGGATCAGCTCGGACGCCTGACGCTCGCGATTACTGCAGGAACCTGGCCGTTTCGCGCCGTAGTTCCCACCCCTGAAATATTTCGGAATATCGAAAGAGTCCTTTCAACATCCCCAGGCGAAGATTGCGCATCGTATAGGTTTTTGATACGGTTCCGTAGGATAGCAGAACGTTTGTGGTAGGACGTGATGTTTTCGAGGAGTTTCAGGACTCATGGATGCTGAGATCAGACCTGAGGTTCTTGTCATCGACGATGATCGCGGGGTCGCCGACACTCTAGCGATGGTTCTGAATGTCAGCGGCTTCAACGCGACGCCAACTTACAGCGGAGAGCGAGCCGTCGAACTTGCAGGGGAAAGTCGATTTGATTATCTCGTCACCGATGTGATGATGGATGGAATGAATGGAATCGAAGCCGCCCTCGCCATCCGGGCGCTGTTGCCGGACTGCCATATTTTGCTGATGTCGGGGAACAACAACACTTCTGATCTTCTGGCTGCCGCGAGCGCGCAGGGAAACACATTCAACATTCTGGCCAAGCCCGTTCACCCATCGGTGATGCTTGCCGAATTGCGCGCGCAAGGACTTCGGCGGATATCGGCAAATTCGCCAGCTTCTCAGTAGGAGCTTGAGCGAAGCGTTTGGATCGATTAGATTCCTTCGCCCATGGAGACGTATTCGGAGAGCTGGTTGAGCTCCTGGCGGTAGGCGGTGCGCTCGGCTTCTTCGGTGGCGAAGGGTTCGACGCGGCGGACGTGGGCGCCGAGCTTGTCCTCGAGTTCTTCAACGCGGGCGGAGAGGGCGATGAGGGCGTCGGAGAGTGGATCTTTGACGTCGTGGGGATCGGTGATGAGAACGCGCTGTCCGTTGCGATAGACGATGTGGGCGGGGACGCCGACGACGGTGGAGTTGGGCGGAACGTCAGACAGAACAACAGAGCCGGCGCCGACACGGGAGTTCTGGCCGATGGTGATGTTGCCGAGGACGTTGGAGTTGTTGCCGACGAAGACGCCGTCGCAGAGAGTGGGGTGGCGCTTGCCGTGTCCTTTGCCGGTGCCGCCGAGGGTGACGCCCTGATATAAAGTGACGTCGCTGCCGACGATGGCGGTTTCGCCGATGACGACGCCGGTGGCGTGGTCGATGAAGAGGCGGCGGCCGAGGAGCGCGCCGGGGTGGATGTCGACGCCGGTGTAGAAGCGGGCGATCTGGGAGAGGATGCGGGCGGGCAGGCGGAGCTTCATGCGCCAGAGGCGGTGGGAGACGCGATGGAACCAGACGGCCCACAATCCCGGATAGCAAAGCATGACCTCAAGCCAGGAACGCGCGGCAGGATCGCGTTCGAGGACGGAGCGAACATCTTCGCGGATGCGTTGGAACATGAGCGTACTCGTGAAAGCAGGGGTTAAAACCCAGAATCATTTTGCCCAGGTCTATGGCCTGGCTAAAGCCATGCCCTTATTACAAATCACGTCTGCAGTGGGCTTTTCTGAAGCCTGTGAAATCGTGTCTTCCTATTACGTATCCGCCATTTCGGATGAACGGAAAACGTCGAACTGTTCTTACAGCGTAACTGGCTGCGTGGGTAAGGCGAGGACTTCCTGCCGGAGCGAATCAAAGAGGACGCTGGAAAGATAACGCTCGCCGAAGCTGGGCAGGATAACGACGATGAGTTTGCCGGCATTCTCAGGGCGCGCGGCCACCTTGAGCGCCGCGGCAACGGCTGCGCCTGACGAGATGCCGACGAAGAGGCCTTCTTCAAGCGGGAGACGGCGGGCCATGGCGATGGATTCGTCGTTGGTGACCTGAACGACTTCATCGATGAGTTTGGTGTCGAGGATGCTGGGGATGAAGCCGGCGCCGATGCCCTGGATCTTGTGGGGGCCGGGCTTGCCGCCGGAGAGGACGGGGCTGTCTGTGGGTTCTACGGCGATGGCTTTGAATTCAGGTTTGCGCTCCTTGATGTAGGTAGCCACGCCGGTGAGTGTGCCGCCGGTGCCGACGCCGGAGATGAGGAAGTCGACTTTGCCGTCCGTGTCTTCCCAGATTTCAGGGCCGGTGGTCCAGACGTGAATGGCGGGGTTGGCGGGATTGTCGAATTGGCCGAGGATGTAGCCGTTGGGGGTGTTGGCGAGGATTTCGTTGGCCTTGGCGATGGCGCCTTTCATGCCGCCGGGGCCGGGGGTGAGGACAATTTCGGCTCCGAACGCGCGGAGGAGGACGCGGCGCTCGGTGCTCATGGTCTCAGGCATGGTTAGGATGAGCCGGTACCCTTTAACGGCGGCGACGAAGGCGAGGGCGATGCCGGTGTTGCCGCTGGTGGGCTCGATGAGGACGGTTTTGCCGGGGGTGATTTTGCCGCGGCGCTCGGCGTCTTCAATCATGGCGTTGCCAATGCGGTCTTTGACGCTGGAGAGGGGGTTCTGGCTTTCGAGCTTGGCGACGACGGTTGCGGGGAGTCCAGCGGATACGCGGTTGAGGCGGACGAGGGGAGTTTTTCCAATCAATTCAATCACGTTTGCAGCAATACGCGCCATGCGAAATCTCCTTGGGCTGGAAACAGCCCGGTCGGGAATGAGTTCAATGAATGGGATGGTGCCGAGCGGCAGCGGGATTCAGGAGACGTATTCGAGCGGGAATCGTACGCAGATGCGGATCGCGGCAGACACCAAATACGGTGACACCAGAGAGATGTTTAGCGACATCGACGCATGGGGACAGCGTAGACCTGCGGGCTTGGGGATTGCAAGCCAACAGGGTCAGGCGAAATTCAGCCGCCAGATGGTCGCGTTGAGGATGGAAGCGAAGGTGACCCATGCCCAGTACGGCGCCATGAGCCATGCGGATGTGGCGGAGACCTGGCTGAACACGATGGTGGTTGCGCCGATGGAGAACCAGAGGATAGCAATCTCGATGGCGGCGGCGCCGACGGCGTGTTTGCGGAAGAAGATCCAGCTCCAGGCGAGGTTGAGGGCGAGCTGGATGAGAAACAGTGTGAGGCCGAGGGTGCGGGCCGAGGTTGCAGATACGTTGAACACCAGCCACGCAGCTATGGCCATCAGCAGGTAGAGGGTGGTCCAGACGGGTCCGAAGATCCAGCCGGGCGGGTTGAAGGAGGGCTTGGCGAGGGTGCGATACCAGTGCGGAATTTCGGGTCCGGTCCAGAGACCGCCGAGAAGGCCGATTCCTTCACATACCAGGATGAATGCTAATAATTGCAGCCAGTGCATTGCTTACATCTCTTTCTTCAAGGCCACGCCCGGGTAAGCTCACAGGAGTTGGATGTAAAGCGTGGAGGAGCAGGTCGGATATTCAGGATTATGGGAATGCGCAGGGGTTGGCCATGGATCCACTTTGTGACGTTATATCCTTGAAGAAGAGTAGAGGCAGCGGTCAAAACGCGGCCCGATCAGTCAGGACCCTGAAAAACATCATGAGCACGCATAATATTGCCGTACATCTGCCCGACGGAAGCATACGCGAAGTGCCCGTCGGGACAACGCCTCTTGATATCGCCAACTCGATTTCGCCGCGGCTGGCGGCGGCCTCTGTTGTGGCCCGGCTGTCGCCGGTGACCACCGATGCGAAGGCGAAGACTATAGCAGAGGGCGAATCGGAAGCGGCGATGTATGCGTCGGAGGACGCTTCAGCGACGCGGCTCGTGGACCTGGCGACGCCGCTGAATGCGGATACGAAGCTGGAACTCGTGAAGGAATCAGATCCCGAGGCGCTGAAGGTGGTGCGTCATTCAGCGGCGCACGTGCTGGCGACGGCGGTGCTGGAGCTGTTTCCGGAGACGAAGCTGGGGCATGGGCCGGCGACGGACGCGGGTTTCTTCTACGATTTTTATCGCGACAAGCCGTTTACGCCGGATGATCTCGCAGCCATCCAGAAAAAGATGGCCGAAGTCGTCGCGCGGGATGAGAAGTTTGTGCGCGAGTATGAGACGCGGGAGGAGGCGCTGGCGGAGTTTGAAAAAGACGGCGACTTTATGAAGACGCATTTCGTGACCAAGTTCACGGAGCCGGGGTCGCAGGTGAGTTTTTATCGCAATGGCAAGTTTGTGGACTTTTGCCGCGGACCGCATGTGCCCTCAACGGGGCGCGTAAAGGCAGTGAAGGTGACGACACTGGCTGGCGCGTACTGGCTGGGAGACGAAAAGAATCCGCAGCTGCAGCGGATATATGGGACTGCATTTTTTTCGCAAAAGGATATGGATGCGCATTTCGCGCGACTTGAGGAAGCGGCGAAGCGCGATCATCGTGTGCTGGGCAAGCAGCTTGATCTGTTCAGCATCCAGGAGTTGGCAGGGCCGGGACTTGTTTTCTGGCATCCCAAGGGTGGCATCGTCCGCAAGGTGATGGAAGACTGGATGCGCGATGAGTGCCTTCGGCGGGGCTATCAGATGGTTTTCACGCCGCATGTGATGCGCCGCGAATTGTGGAAGGTGAGCGGCCACGAGGGCTATTACTCCGGCAACATGTATACGCCGATTGAGTTGGATGATGCCGAGTACCGGCTGAAGCCGATGAATTGTCCGGGACACATTCTGATTTACAAGAATTCGCCGAAGAGCTATCGCGACCTGCCGCAGCGGTATGCGGAACTGGGGAATGTGTATCGCTACGAGCGCTCGGGAACAATGCATGGGCTCCTGCGCGTGCGTGGGTTTACGCAGGACGATGCGCACATCTTCTGCATGCCGAGTCAGATCGAAAGCGAAGTTGAGGCATGCATCGACTTTGCGGAGACGGTGCTGAAGACGTTTGGATTTAACGAATTCAAAGTTGAGCTTTCGACCTGGGATCCGAACGATCGCAAGAGCTACACGGGCTCGGACGAGAATTGGAATCTCGCCATTGGCTCGCTTGACAGAGTATTGAAGGCGAAGGGCATTCCCTACAAGACGATTCCGGGTGAGGCAGCGTTCTACGGGCCGAAGATCGATATCAAGTTGGTGGACGTGCTGGGGCGGCTTTGGCAGTTGTCGACGGTTCAATTCGATTTCACGCTCCCGGCGAGGTTTGGCCTCGAGTATGTGGGCGAAGACGGTGAGCGGCATCAGCCGGTGATGGTGCATCGCGCGTTGTTCGGCTCTGTGGAGCGCTTCTTCGGCGTGCTGATTGAGCACTATGCGGGAGCGTTTCCGTTCTGGCTGGCGCCGGTGCAGGTGGGGCTGGTGCCGATCAGCGAGCGGCACGCGGCCTATGCGGAGAAGGTGGAAGCTGAGCTGAAGGCTGCGGGCTTCAGAGTCGAGACGGATGCGCGCAATGAGAAGATGAACGCGAAGATTCGCGACCTCGCGAATCAGAAGATCCCGTACATTCTTGTCTTCGGCGACAAGGAAGAGGGGGCAAGCGCAGTAAGCGTGCGCACGCGCGGCAAAGGCGACCAGGGATCGATGCCGCTGGGCGAGTTTATTGCGAAGGCGAAGAGGCTGGTGGAGAGCAAGGCGACGGAACTCTAAGGCTAATCGGACCGAGACGAAATCGATCCACTCTGCATGACGTGCAACCAGGGTCTGGCTTAAATGGTCATTTTCACCCGGCCGCGCTAGACTTATGGCCTCGGACGGTGTCCGAAGATTTGGAGAGTGCGATGAACCGTTTTCCCCGGATTGCGCCGTGGGGCGTTGTCGCCTTCGCGGCTGTGATCGGCCTGGCAGTGTGTCACCAGCGTCTGATTCCCACCATTCCCACTGTTAACGCGGCCGTGGCAGTTGCGCAGGACCAGGCTCCGCCGCCGGACCAGGGGCAGGACCCCGCCGCAGCCAATCTGGCGCCTAGCGGCCCGTCGTACACAACGCAAGCGCCTCCACCACCCGACCAGTCTGGTGCTCCGGGCCAGGCTCCTGATGCTTATGCCGAACAGCCCACAGAGACAGCTGCCGAGGCTCCTCCTCCTCTGCCCGTCTACACGCAGCCGCCACCGCCTGCCGACGGCTACATATGGACGCCGGGCTATTGGGCCTGGGGCCCTGCCGGCTATTACTGGGTTCCCGGTGCCTGGGTTGAGCCACCCTATATGGGCGCGCTCTGGACGCCCGGCTATTGGGGATTCTACGGCGGTCGCTACGGCTTCTATCCCGGCCACTGGGGCTCGCACATCGGATTCTACGGCGGCATCAATTACGGGTTCGGCTACCTTGGCCTGGGCTACGAGGGCGGCTATTGGAATTCCGGCCATTTCTTCTACAACCGCGCTTATAACCACCTGGACACGCGCGTTGTACACAATGTGTACAACTACAACGCGGGCAATCGAACCAGAAGCGATTCCCGCACCAGCTTCAATGGCGGATCGCGTGGAGTTCAGGTTCGGCCGCGGCCAGCGGAAGCGGCCGCCTACCGCGAGCCAACGGCTCCGCGTATGAGCACGCAGGTGCAGCACGCGCAGAGCTTCTCCAACGCTCGTGGCCAGCAGGCGGCGCAGAATCACGGACGGCCTGCAACGCCAGCCGTCAGTCGGCCGCTTTCGGCTGATCGCAACGTGAGGCCCACAGCGAATCGCGGCGGGCAATCGAAAGAGAGTCATCACTAAAGCGGTGCGGCTCGGGAGCGGTCCAATCAACTAGGGTCTGCGTGCCTCGGGATGTCCCATTCCAGAGGCGCGCAGCATTCCTCCGACGCAGTGAAGACGCCGTGTCTGCGCGTGGAAGTGAACGCGCGAAACGAGAAGATGAATTTCAAGATTCCTTGTCTTTTGAGCGCGCAAAGGCAAAGAGTCGCTCGTCGTGATCGAACGCAACCTCCCCGTACCGCATGCCATCACACCTTTCATGAGAGTGATTCAGCTTGCAGCGTTTGCCCTGTTTGCTATATGGCCCTTCTCGTCTGGGAAAAGCTATCCAATGAGTGCCGATCCTTCGGTTCCAGCAGCTTCGGGAACGGTCCACGCGCAACGGGACAAGGACAATGGAAATACAAAGCTCGACATCAAGGTGGACAACCTGGCGCGGCCGTCGAGTCTGAATCCGCCGGGGGACACCTATGTAGTCTGGGTTCGCCCGAATGACGGAAATGCGCTCAGGGAAGGCGCCATCGGAGTTAATAAAGACCTCAAGGGCGAGTTGCATATCGTTACGACCTCAAAAGACTTCGAAGTGTTCATCACTCCGGAGCAGAGCGCGAGCGTTACGGCACCCTCGGGCAGAGAGGTTTTGCGTGCACACGTGAGCATGGATTGACGTCGTGGATTGACGCATCGGCACTGCGGCAGGATAACGGCAAAGTCTTCGGAAGATTCAGCCCAGGCTGGTCCAGTCGAGGACGACTTTGCCGGTGTTGCCGGAGATCATGGCGGCGAAGCCTTTTTCGAAGTCGCTGTAATCGTAGCGATGGGTGATGACGGGGGAGATGTCGAGGCCGGAGTCGAGCATCACGGACATCTTGTACCAGGTCTCGTACATTTCGCGGCCGTAGATTCCCTTGATGGTGATCATGTTGAAGATGACCGGGCGCCAATCCATGGGAATGCTTTTGGAGGGGATGCCGAGGGCGGCAATTTTGCCGCCGTGACTCATGTTGGCGATCATGTCGCTCAAGGCCTGCGGGTTGCCGGACATCTCGAGGCCTACGTCGAAACCTTCGGTCATTTTGAGCTGCTTTTGGACTTCGCTGAGCGGAGTTTCAGTGGGGTTGACGGCTAAGGTGGCTCCCATTTTGCGGGCGAGATCGAGGCGGAAGGGATTGAGATCGGTGATGACGACGTGGCGTGCTCCGGCGTGGCGGACGACGGGGATAGCCATGATGCCGATGGGACCGGCGCCGGTGATCAGCACATCTTCGCCGAGCACGGGGAACGACAGGGCGGTGTGGACGGCGTTGCCGAAGGGGTCGAAGATGGCGGCGACTTCAAGATTGACGCCGGGATGATGACGCCAGATGTTGGTCATGGGTAGCGCAATGAATTCTGCGTAGGCGCCGGGGCGATTGACGCCTACACCCTGCGTGGACACGCAAAGGTGACGGCGACCGGCGAGGCAGTTGCGGCAGCGTCCGCAGACGACGTGGCCTTCTCCGCTGACGATGTCGCCGGGGAAGAAGTCGTTGACATTTGAACCGACGGCGACGATTTTGCCGACGAATTCATGGCCGATGGCCATAGGGACGGGAATGGTTTTCTGTGCCCAGTCGTCCCAGTTGTAGATGTGGACGTCGGTTCCGCAGATGCCGGTGTAGAGCACACGGATGAGGACATCGTTAATGCCCATGGAGGGTTCGGGGATGTCTTCCAACCAAAGTCCGCGCTCAGACCGCGCTTTGACCAATGCTTTCATTCGGGATCTCCGTAAAAACCAGTCCGAAGAAAGTGTAAAGGTTTTGGGCGGGATGGGGATTCACCTTGCGGCACGATGGGACGCGCGACTGAGAATGGAGAGCGGTCTTGTGCTGGGCTATTTGGGACTTGTTCCAGTGCCGAAGGGCGAATGAGCCGGATCCTCTGCAAGGCTGGCGGCTTGCGATTCAGCGAGGCGGGCGTGTGCAAGTTCTTTCTGGCGCGGGGTCATGACGCTGGCGAGTTGCTTGAGGACACGTGCGGCGGTTGAGTCTCCGGCGGCGGCCGCGCGGCTGTACCAGAGATATGCGGTCACGTAGTCGAGCGGCACGCCACGGCCGGAATAGTAGAGGGTTGCAAGGTTGTACTGGCCCCGTGTTACGCCCTGATTCGCGGCCTCAGTGTAAAAGGTGGCGGCCTGGCGATAATCCTTTTCGACGCCGAGGCCGTCTTCGTACATCACGCCGAGGTTATTGTCGGCCTGAGCCAGGCGCTGCGCGGCGGCCCTCCGATACCAGAAGAGCGCCTGTGCGTAGTCTCGCGCAACGCCGACGCCGTAATGATAGAAGGAGCCGAGGTTGTTCTGGGCGATTGCGTTGCCGTGTTCAGCGGCCTTGCGGTACCAGGTTGCGGCTTCGGCATCGTCGCGGGGAACGCCGCGGCCGGCATGGTAGGTGTTGCCGAGCTTGCATTCGGCGAGGGGATCTCCCTTATCGGCGGCGGCGCGGTACCAGCGGATGGCCAGGGTCATATCGTGCGACTCGGCCCAGCCTTTCTCGTAGAGGGCGCCAAGATTGACTTGTGCCGGAGCGAAGCCCGCCTGGGCCGCGAGGGTAAACCAGTGCGCAGCTTGCTGATAGTTCTGCTCAATGCCTCGACCGAAGGCATAGGCAAATCCCAGATTGTTTTCGGCGAGAACGTCTCCGGCCTGAGCCTTCTGCTGGAGGTCTTCGATGTTTTGGGAGGCGGTGATCTGGGCGTCGTCGCCGGCGACAGAAGCTGCTGGAGGAGCGGAAGGATTTGTTTTTGCCTGGCCTGATAGCGGTTGCGTGGGAAGCGAGAGGATTGCGACTGCAAATAATGGAGATAGGAATATGGACTTCATGGTTCTCTCCTTCCGTGTTCCACGCGGAATGGAGAATGCTAGCGCCGTTCATCAACTTTTCTCAAGGAATTAATGATCCTTTAATGACTAAAGTTGCCTCCGTTGGAAATAGATTTGCGATTATCTGTGGAAATCGCTACGCATTGATGGCCATGCCCTCGACGGCGGCGTAGGCGTCGAGCATGGCTTCGCTGATGGTGGGATGAGCGTGGATGGTGAACATGAGTTCGTCGATGGTGCCTTCGAGTTCCATGACGGCAACGGCTTCGGCGATGAGTTCGGTGGCCTGGGGGCCGATGATGTGAACGCCCAGGATTTCACCGTACCTGGCGTCGGCAACGATTTTGACGAAGCCGTCGTGGCTGCCGACGATGGTGGCCTTGGAGTTTCCGGCGAAGGGAAACTTGCCGACCTTGATTTCGATGCCCTTCTCTTTGGCTTGTGCTTCCGTCAATCCCACAGAGCCGATCTGGGGATCGGAGTAGGTGCAGGCGGGCACGCGATCGCGGCGGACGGAACGGTATTTGCGGCCGGCGATTTTGGTGACGGCGACGATGCCGCTCATGGAGCCGGAGTGGGCCAGTTGCGGGAGGCCGGCGACGATGTCGCCGATAGCGTAGATGCCGGGCTCGGCGGTTTCGCCAGCTTCGTGGACCTTCACGAAACCGCGGTCGATCTCGATTTTTGTTTTGTCGATACCGACGTCGGCGATGCGCGGGGCACGGCCGACGGCGACGAGGACTTTTTCGGCTTCCTTTTCGACGGGCTTGCCGTTGGAGGCGGTCCAGGTAACTTTGACACCAGTGTCGGTCTTTTCGATTTTCTCGACCTTCGCGCTGGTGTTGATGTCGATGCCGCGCTTCTTGAAGACGCGGGTAAGCTCCTTTGAAACTTCTTCGTCTTCCGGGGGCATCAGGCGCGGGAGGAATTCTACGAGCGTGACTTCGGTGCCGAAGCTGCGGAAGATGGAGCTGAACTCGACGCCTACGGCGCCGGCACCGATGACGATCAGGGATTTTGGCACCTGGGGGATGGCGAGCATTTCGATGTTGGTGAGGATGCGGTCGTCGGGCTTGAGGCCGAAGATCATTTTGGCGTCGGAGCCGGTGGCGAGGATGATGTTTTTGGATTTGACTTCGGACTTGGCGCCGTCGGCAGCGGTAAGGTCGATGGTGTGAATGCCGTCTCTGGCGGGGCCGGTGAGACGACCGTACCCGGCGATGACGGTAACCTTGTTCTTCTTCATCAGGAAGCCGAGGCCTTTAGTGTGCTTGTCGACGATGGAGGTCTTGCGCTTCTGTACCGCATCCCAGTTGAGGGTGCGGCCGTCGACGTTGTCGATGCCATATTCGGCGGCGTGCTTGAGGTGATCCCAGAGCTCGGCGTTGAAAAGGAGGGCCTTGGTGGGGATGCAGCCGACGTGGAGGCAGGTTCCACCGAGGACGGTGGCAGATTCGATGAGGGCGACCTTGAGGCCGAGTTGTCCTGCGCGGATGGCGGCGGTGTAACCTGCTGGGCCGCTGCCGATGATGGCTACGTCGTAGATGATGTCTGCCAAGACGAACTCCGTTCTTGAGGGCTCGGATTCCACCAGAGCGCCCGTTTCCAATGTTCAGTTTAATGCTTGCACTTGATTGGATGGTGGACGGTGGTCATTGATTCGCAAGGAGGAGATCGGCGGCAATCTGCTGCGCCTGGGGGTCGTTGCCGAAGGCTTCAATCCAATGGACGTCGGGTTCGCGGCGAAACCAGGTGAGCTGGCGCTTGGCGTAGTTGCGATGGCCCTGCTGGGCCTCCGCGATGGCAATTTTTTCGCTGACGTCCTTGAGGAGAACCGACTGCGCCTGGCGGTAGCCGAGGGAGTCGAGCGCCTTGACTGGGCCGTAGCCGGCGAGGAGCGCGCGGGTTTCTGCGATGAGACCGGCTGCGAACATGTCGGCGCAGCGGTGATTGATGCGCTCATAGAGCAAGGCACGGGGCGGGTTGAGGCCGATGCGGAGGAGGCGGAAACCGGAAAGTGGATCGCGTGCGAGCACCTGCGACATCGGCTGGCGCGCGGCGAGACAGACTTCGATTGCGCGGATGAGCTTGGGGGTGTCGTTGGCGTGGATGCGGGCGGCGGATGCGGGATCGAGGCGGATGAGCAGGCGATGGAGCCAAGTGCTTCCGCGCTTTTGCGCTTTGGATAAGAGCCGCGCGCGCAATGGTTCCAGGCGGGTGGGGCCGGCAAAGAGGCCTTCGGTAAGTGCGCGCAGGTAAAGACCGGTGCCACCCGTGACGATGGGGAGTTTGTTGCGTGCAGCGACATCGCGCAAAGTGGCGCGGGCCTGGCGGCTGTATTCGCCGGCAGTGAACGGCTGATCGGGGTCGGCGATGTCGATGAGGTGATGCGGGATGCGGGCGCGTTCTGCTGGCGTGGGTTTGGCGGTGCCGAGGTCCATGCCACGATAGACGGCGACGGAATCGCAGCTGATGATTTCGCCGTTGAAGCGTTCGGCGAGGGCCAGGGAGAGGGCGGTTTTGCCGCTGCCTGTGGGGCCGAGGAGGAGGAGCGCGAGAGGGTCGTGTGGATCAGCCAAGGGGGCTCTCCGTCGATGATGTGCGCAGTTGATGATCTTCGTTTTCGGCGCGGTTGACGGCTTTTCGGAACAAGGGCGGATTCGGTGCATCGACGGAAAAGCCGGGGCTAAAGCCCTCCATCTTCCGACCAATTTTCGTGGGGCTGAAGCCGCACGCTCCCTCCGGAAAAGCGAAATACGAAGTTGTTGCGGTGAAGGCGCCGTTCGCCGTCCGCGAAGGACTCATGGGCGCCACCAGCCGGGAGGGAAGATCCATTTCGGGTTGGTGTGGAAGAGCCACCAGATGAGAATGGCGGCGGCGATGATGAGCAGGCCGAAGGTCTGGTTGCGGCGGAAGAGGCGGCGTTGCTCTGTGCGGCGCTGGTCTTCGGCCAACTGCTGCTGGTAAGGATTGATGCGGCGTTCGACCATGCGTGTGCTCTCTGCGGCGGATGCGGTGGGCCCGCCGGTACACCACGCATCAGTATAGGGGCTGATACGGTTTGAACTTTTACGAGGACGCGCCGTGAAATTGCGCGAGACGTTCGAGCAGACGGTTGCGGGTGGCGTCAGCGATGAAGGCGGCGCGGAGGGCTTCGCGGTTGCAGGCGGCGAGTTGCTGGTCGGTCCAAGCGAAGTGAGTGCGGAGGCGGGCGTACTCCTGCTCGAGCGTGACGTTGGTGATGGTGCGGGCATCGGTGTTGATGCCGAGCGAGACGCCGGCGCGGTAGAGCTGGTCGACGCAGTGCTCGGCGTAGCTGGGTGCGGTGCGGGTTTGCACATTGCTGCTGGGGCAGACTTCGAGATGAATGCGCGTGTCGGCAAGATGACGCACGAGAGCGGCATCTTCGATACTGCGGACGCCGTGGCCGATGCGGGTGGGCTTGAAGTGCTGGAGCGTCTCCCACACGCTGCCGGCGCCGCTGGCTTCGCCGGCGTGGGCGGTGCGATGAAGGCCGTGTTCGATTGCGTATTGGAAGGCTGGGATGTGGGGGGCAATCGGGAATCCAGCTTCGTCGCCGGCGATGTCGAGGGCGGCGACGCGGGAGCCTGCGAACTGGTGGACGAGTTGCGCGGTCTGCAGGCTTTGTTCTGCATTGAAGTGGCGCAGGGTGCAGAGGATGAGGCGAGCTTCGATACCGGTGGCGCGGATGCACTGTTCAGTGAAGCGATCGACGGCGGCGACGATGGCTTCGGGCGTGAGGCCTTGATACGTATGAAGCAGCGGGGCGAAGCGGAGTTCGGCGTAGAGGACGTTGTCGGCGGCGAGCTGTTTGAAGAGGTCTTCGGTTACGATGCGCAGGGCATCTTCCGTCTGCATAAGCTGAAAACCGCGTGGGGCGCGGGTAAGGAAGTCGGCGAGGCTGGCGCATTGCGGAGGGGCGATGAATTCGGCGTCGTATTGGGCGCGGGTTATTTCAGGAGCGAGGCGGGAGACGGCGGCGTAGCTGAGGGAGCAGTCGAGGTGAAGGTGGAGTTCGACTTTGCGGAGGCTGGACATAAGTGTGAAGCTATCTACCTTGCGATTTAAAACGAGTCTCTGGATTTCAGCAACATGCGGTTCCGCTGGTGTCTTAAGCCGCGTTTGACTTAGACCGGCTCGATTGCTGACCATGGTTCTTCTGGTCTTGGAGAAGTGCAGGGGAAGGTTTGCATCGATGAAAGTTTTGATCCTTGGTTCGGGGGGACGCGAGCATGCGCTGGCGTGGGCGGTGAAGCGCAGCCAGCGTGTGACAGAGGTGGTGTGCGCGCCGGGAAATGGCGGCATTGCGCAGGTGGCGCGGTGCGTCCCAGTGGACCTGAAGGACGTTGGCGCGATGATGCGGTTGGCGGAGGTGGAGCAGCCGAGCCTGACGATTGTGGGGCCGGAGCTGCCGCTTTCGCTGGGCGTGGTGGATGCGTTTCGGGACCGCGGTTATCGCGTGTTTGGACCGACACGCGATGCGGCGCGGCTGGAGTCGAGTAAGGCTTTTGCCAAACAGTTCATGAAGCGTCACCAGATTCCCACGGCCAACTACGCGGTGTGCGCCGGCGCGGCTGAAGTGGAGGAGGCAATCAAGCGTTTTCATCCGCCGGTGGTGGTGAAGGCGGACGGACTGGCTGCGGGGAAGGGCGTGATCATTTGCCCGACGCGCCAGTTTGTGGTTGACGCCGCGCACGGGATCTTCAGCGGAGAGCTGCTTGGCGTTGCAGAGAAGCAGGTGGTGATTGAGGAGTTCCTCGAAGGCGAGGAAGTCAGTTTTCTTTGCCTCAGCGATGGGGAGCACGTAGTGCCGCTGGTTCCGGCGCAGGATCACAAGCGGATCGGCGAAGGAGACACCGGGCCGAACACGGGCGGCATGGGGGTCTACTCCACCAGCGAGATGCTGGAGCCGACGATGACGGAGTGGATCATGCACCACATCGCCGAGCCCACGGTGCGGGGGATGGCCGAGGAGGGGACGCCGTTTGCGGGCGTGCTGTATTGCGGGCTGATGATGACGGCGCGGGGACCGCAGGTGCTGGAGTACAACGCACGGTTCGGTGATCCGGAGACGCAGGCGATCCTGGTGCGGCTGGAATCGGACGTGGTGGATGCGCTGGAGGCGTGCATCGATGGCCGACTCGCGGAGACCGAGATGCGCTGGAGCCACGGCGCATCGGCTTGCGTGGTGGCGAGTTCTTCAGGGTATCCCGGGAGCTACAAAACGGGCCTTCCGATCAGCGGATTGACGCTGGCAGCGCAAACTCCATGTGTGGAGATCTTCCACTCAGGCACATCGCGGCTGGGCAACCAGCTGGTGACCAGCGGCGGGCGGGTGCTGGGCGTTACGGCAAGCGGAGACACGCTGAAAGAGGCGCTGGCGCGCGCCTATGAAGCGCTGACGCAGGTCCATTTTGAGGGCATGTATTATCGCCACGACATCGGGCACAGGGCTTTGAAGCAGACGCGCCCTTAGGCTTGTGATCATGGCGTGGTGCGTCGATGCGCCGCTTGAGCGGACATCGGTCGACTGATGAGCCCGTCAACTTGCGGGTGGGGTCGTAGCCGGCGCGGCGGGCGGGACTTTAGGCTGCTTCTGGAAACAGGCGCGGCAGAGGACGGGTCTCCCCTGGGTGGGCTTGAAAGGGACCGTGGTTTCAGTGCCGCAGGCCGAGCAAGTAGTGCGAGTTTCAGAACGCACCCGACTACCGCTGGCGCGCTTGGCCTTGCATTGCTTGCAGTGCTTGGGGTCGTTTTTGAATTGCTTGTCGTGGAAAAAGAGCTGCTCACCGGCGGTGAACACAAATTCCGCGCCGCAGTCGTTGCACTTCAGAATTCTGTCGATAAATTCCATGGCCGCTTCCCCAAAGCAGGGAGCACGATCGAAATCGGCCATGATCTTGAGAGCTTGCCGGTCCCGTTTCCCTGTCTTTGAACGTCCTTGAACAACAAGGGCCCGGGCCGCAACAAACGGAGCGGCGATACTGCAGCGTCTCCGGTCTTACGGGAGACCTAAATATCTCGCGCTGATTAAAGCTCAACTTTCAGCACAATGTGAAAAGTACAGTTACGACATGCCGCCCGAAGGTCAAGCTATATGGCCTTCCTCGCCGGGGGACAGCAAGTATAGCCCGGGCGGCGCATGTCGCAGTGTGTGTTATCTGACTAATCTTGCTCTTTACGAGCCTTTTTGCGATTCCGCTTGCGTGCCAATGCAGCTTTCACGCGGCGCTTTTCACCGGGTTTCAGGTAGTAGGAATGACGTTTCACTTCCTTGATAATGTCTTCCTGCTGTACCTTCCGTTTAAACCGGCGCAGCGCGTTCTCAAGCGGTTCGCCTTCCTGCAAACGAACCTCTGCCAAAGTGGGTGCCACCTCCAAACCTGCCAAAGGGCCACATTCATGATACCGGAAGTGGCTGTGATCAGCCAACTTATCTAAAACCTCGGATTCGGCGGGTGAACATTTCGGGGATGCAATGCAACCGGCGCAATGGCATTCCTGGCAGGCAAACAAATGGTACATAACTTGATTGGATTCGATCATCTGGCGGCTCGCTTACACTGGATTGCTGAGGTGCTGCAAACGCCATGATCCGCCGCTACCAGGGCCATTCCCCTGCGATACCCGCAAGCTGCTACGTGGATCTTTCCGCGCAGGTGATTGGAGATGTTGCGCTTGGAGAGAACTCGTCGGTCTGGATGAACGCCGTACTGCGGGGCGACGTGAACTCAATTCGAGTGGGTTCGAACTCAAACGTGCAGGACTGCTCAGTGCTGCATGGCCAGAGGCATTTGTACTCGGTTACGGTGGGGGACTGGGTGACGATCGGCCACAACGCCACGGTGCACGGCTGCGTGGTGGAGGATGCGGTACTGATCGGAATGGGCGTGACGATTCTGAATGACTGCCGGATCGGCGAGGGATCGATTATAGCGGCGGGCGCGGTGCTGCCGGAGCACACGGTGGTTTCGCCGCGTACGCTGTGGGCGGGTGTGCCCGGCAAGCTGCGGCGAGAACTCGGCGACCATGATCGAAAACTGATTCTCGAGTATGCGCAGAATTATCTCGACTACACGAAGATCTATCTTGCCGAAGCTGATAAGTAACGACGAGATGACGTTTTGTTCATGGGCTGTGGAGGGCAGACTCGTTTAGCATCAAAGAAACCCGTGAACATCACTCGCAAGAACTTTCATGATTGCTCCCGGAATCTCGGCTTCATTCTGTTTGCTGCCTGCGTATGCGTGAGTGTTGCGGCGCAAACCTGGCCGCCTGCTCGTTCGGTGCCGAATGCGCCGGAGCCGCAGGAACCGGTGACGCTGCGCGCGACTCCGCTGAACCTTTTGAAGGACGAGGGCGTGATCTGGTCGAGTCCTGCACGGATTCGCGGAAACGACTTCGGCTACCTCATTCCGCTGGGGCTTGTCGTCACGGCGGCAATCACCACCGATCATCAGGCGATGTCGGATGTTGTGTCGCGCGATGCAAGCTTCAACAACATGAGCACCAATGCCTCCAACGTGCTGGTGAGTCCGTTCATCGCTGCTCCCGCGGTGATGTTTGGTGTTGGTCACTTTACGGGGAACGATCATGCGCGCGAGACCGGCATTCTGGGCGGCGAAGCGATTCTGAACAGTCTTGCGGTGGAGCAGGGGATGAAGCTGATGTTCTGGCGCGAGCGGCCCACGGTGGACAATGCCAAGGGTAAGTTTTTTCAGACAAGGGTTGGATGGGATTCCTCGTTTCCTTCGTCGCACAGCGTGATTGCGTGGTCGAGCGCGGCGGTGCTGGCAGAGGAGTATCCGGGGCGGCTGAACGAGCTTGGGATTTACACGCTGGCCACCGGCGTAAGCCTGGCGCGTGTGCTGGGGCAGCAGCACTTCCCCTCCGATGTGTTGGTGGGGAGCGCGTTCGGATGGATGATCGGGCACTACGTGTACAAGAAGCATCACCGCTGGCATGAGCAGTAGAACGCGAACAGTAGAAGCAGTTTCAGGCGCGTCCCGTAGTTGGTTCAGCGACTCAGAACTACGAGCTCTTAGACCGGCAGCGGATTTCGTTCGGTGAATTGATGCTGGTGCCAGTAGGGGTAGATTGGTGCGACTTCGCTGGTTTTGTCGAGCTTGGCGATCTGTTCCGCGGTCAGGTTCCAGTCGGCAGCAGCCAGGTTCTGCTGCAACTGCTCTTCATTGCGAGCGCCGATGATGACGGACGCGACGGTGGGGCGCTGCAGAAGCCAGTTGAGAGCGATCTGCGGCACCGTTTTGCCGGTTTCCCTGGCTATCTCGTCAAGGGCGTCGACGACTTTGAATAAGTAATCGTCGGCGACCTGCGGACCCATGTCAGCGGTTTTGTGGAGGCGGCTGATCTCGGGCAGCGGCTGGTTGCGCCGGATTTTTCCGGTAAGTCTTCCCCAGCCGAGCGGACTCCAGACGAGAGCGCCGACTTTCTGATCGAGGCCGAGAGGCATGAGTTCCCATTCGTATTCGCGGCCGATGAGGGAGTAGTAGACCTGATGGGCGACGAAGCGCGTCCAGCCATAGCGATCGGCAATGGCAAGCGACTTCATAAGGTGCCAGCCGGAAAAGTTTGATGCGGCAATGTAACGTACCTTGCCTGCGCGGACGAAGGTGTTCAGCGTGTCCTGCACTTCTTCGACAGGGGTGGAGGCGTCGAAGCCGTGGAGGTGGTAGATGTCGACGTAGTCTGTGCCGAGTCGACGGAGGCTGGCCTCAAGCGCACGCGTGAGGTGGTAGCGGGAGGAACCGATGTCGTTGGGACCGTCCCCGAGGCGGAAGGTCGCCTTGGTGGAGATGAGTGCGCGATCGCGTTTGCCGGCGAGCGCTTTGCCGAGTACTTCTTCAGAGCGGCCATCGGAGTAGATATTCGCAGTGTCAAAGAGGTTGACGCCGGTTTCGAGACAGATGTCGATGAGACGCGTGGCTTCGACGACGCCGGTTTCGCCCCACGCTTTGAAGAATTCGTTGGCCCCGCCGAAGGTGCCGGTGCCGAAACTGAGTGCGGGGACTTTGAGGCCGGAGCCTCCGAGGAGTCGATATTCCATGCCCTTTAGGATGCCGCCTCGCGCCTGAAGATGCAAAGACGCTTCAGGCGAGACTGCGCTTGAAGTTCAAGTTCTGTTCGGTTTGGCTGTTCTGGATTTTGCGGATGGAATTGCGGGCCTGCGCATTATTCTCTTGCGGCCAAAGCTGCCCAGACAACGCACATCAGCCAGGAGACGACGAGCATCCAGGTCCGACCCCAGATCATGGCAAAGAGATTCACGGCGAACATTGCGAAGCATCCTGGGATGGTGCTGTAGAGCATCCCGATGGGGCCAAGGAGGAATGCGAGCATTGCTGCCACCCACACACTTTTAGCTCTTGGCTGGGCGAGATCCATCGACGGGAAAACGGACTGTGTTGCAGGCGAGGACGGGTTCGCCTGTGGAATCGCAGGGGACTCTTGGGTCGCGGCTACCGGTAATCGTGCGCCACAGGTCAGGCAAAATGCCGAGTCGCCCTGGGATGTGGTGCCACACCGATTGCAGAAGACCATTTCGCGATTCCTGTAGCGCTTTAAGAAGTTTACTGCGCATTTGCCCGCGCTCGGAATCCACGCAAGGCACCGGTCGGAGAATGAATCGACTGATTCGATACACTGGACAAGTCATGGCCACATTGAAAGCTGTGCGCGGCACGCGTGATTTGCTTCCGCCGGAAACCGCGTTGTGGAATCGGATTGAGGCGACGGCGCGAAGCGTCTTTGCCCGGTACAACTTCGGAGAGATCCGGACACCGGTATTCGAGGATACGTCGCTGTTTGCGCGAGGCGTGGGCGAAGAAACCGACATCGTTTCGAAAGAAATGTACACGTGGGAGGACCGAGCGCGGGCGCAGTCGGAGAAGCCTCAATCGCTCACCCTGCGGCCGGAGAATACGGCGGGCGTGGTGCGCGCGTATATCGAGCACAAGCTGGGCGATACGGGGCAGCTGCAGAAGCTGTATTACATCGGGCCGCAGTTCCGGCGGGAGCGGCCGCAGAAGGGGCGGTACCGGCAGTTTTCGCAGATCGGGGCAGAGGTGATCGGGCCGCCGACGGCGGGAAGCGAATCGCCGCTGCGCGATGCAGAAGTGCTGGAGATGCTGGCTACGCTGCTGGATGAGATGGGGATCACGGGATGGTCGCTTGAGATCAATTCGGTGGGGTCGGCGGCGGATCGGGCGCGGTACAACGAAACACTGCGGGAGGCGCTGATTCCGTTGGCGCCGAAGATGTGTGTGGACTGCCAGCGGCGGGCGGTGACGAATCCGCTTCGGGTGCTGGACTGCAAGGTGCCCGAGGATCAGCCGATTATCGAGACGCTGCCGAAGATTGTGGATTCGCTGGACGTGGCGTCGAAGGCGCATTTTGCAGCGGTGACGGCGGCGCTGGATGCGGCGGGAGTTCCATATACGCGCAATCACCGGCTGGTGCGCGGGCTGGACTATTACACGCGAACGACGTTCGAGTTCACGCACGGCGGGCTTGGTGCGCAGAATGCGCTGCTGGGCGGCGGGCGTTATGACGGGCTGAGCGAGGCGATCGGAGGGCCGAAGGCTCCGGGGATCGGCTTTGCGATGGGCGAGGACCGGCTGGTGCTGACCCTGCAGGCGCTGGAAGCGGCCAGACCAGAGAAGAACGATGCGTATATTGCACCGCTGGGCGAGGCGGTGAATCCAGCGGCGCTCGCGCTGGCGCGGGAGTTGCGGCGGGGGGGCCTCAGCGTGGAGTTGGGAGACGGGGCATTTCGCTTGAAAAAGTCGTTTGAAGCGGCGGAGCGCACGGCGCGGCAGATCGTGATCCTGGGCGAGGACGAGCTTCAATCCGGTATCCTAACGGTGAAGGACTTCTCTACCGGTGTACAGACCAAGGTTCCGCGCGCGGAGCTGGCTCGGGCGCTTTCAGCGCCTAGTGGACAGTGAACAGTGGTCAGTGTTCAGTCTGGGGCATTGCTTGCACCCAAGCTGACAGTTTTTGCTGATTCCCTCCGGGGCTAAAAGCCCCACTCACTTTAATCGCCTTGCGGCACGACGAAGGTCGTGTCCTTGCAAGAGGCCGAAGGAATGATTTTGTGCTCGACTTTTTAGGCAGTCTTGAACGGACGCAAATGTGCGGCGAGTTGCGCGCCGCCAACGCAGGCGAAAACGTGGTTCTGATGGGCTGGGTGAACCGGCGCCGCGACCACGGCAACCTGATCTTCCTGGATGTGCGCGACCGCAGCGGGATTGCGCAGGTGGTGCTGGACAAGGAGCTGACGCCGGACGGGCATTTGAAGGGCGAGCAGGTGCGGCCGGAGTATGTGGTAGCCGCGGTAGGCAAGGTGCGACTACGTGGGAAAGATGCGATCAATCCCAAGATGCCGACGGGAGAGGTGGAGATTGAGGCGACGGAGCTGCGGATTCTGAACGACGCGCGGCTGGCTCCGTTTTCGCCTTCAGAAGAAGCGATTCAAAACGAGGAAACCCGGCTTAAGTATCGCTATATCGACCTGCGGCGGGTGGAGATGCAACGGAACTTCTGGCTGCGTCACGCGATTACGCGCTCCATTCGCGAGAGTCTGAGCGAGCAGGGCTTTCTGGAGATCGAAACGCCGATTCTGACCAAGAGCACGCCGGAAGGGGCTCGCGATTTTCTGGTGCCGAGCCGCGTGCATGCAGGCGAGTTTTATGCGCTGCCGCAGTCGCCGCAGATTTTCAAACAGATCCTGATGATTTCGGGATTCGACCGCTATTTCCAGATTGCGCGGTGCTTCCGCGATGAGGACCAGCGCGCGGATCGGCAGCTAGAGTTCACGCAGGTCGATCTTGAGATGAGTTTTCCACGGCGTGAGAACGTGTTTGCGGTGGTCGAGAAATTCTGCGCGGCGGCATGGGCGGCGGCGGGTATGACGCTGCCTACGCCGTTTCCGCGGATTACGTATGACGCCTCGATTCGGCAGTATGGGTCGGACAAGCCGGACCTGCGGCTGCCGGGACTGACGGATGTGCGGTCGGCGTTTCCTGCGGAGGCGCTGGCTACGCTGCAGATCGATCCGTCGCTGCCGGTTGTGGCGCTGCGCATTCCGAGCGTGGGTGAGCTAAGCCGCAAGGAGCGCGAGGAGAATCATCCGCTCTTCGACCAGAAGAAGGGCGCGAAGTTTATTGACGATTTCAAGCGCCTGGCGAAGAGTTTTCCGGATGCGGTCACGAAGATTCAGGAATTGACGGGAGCGGGCGAAGGCGATTTTGTGATCGTGGTGGCGGGCGACCCATCGCACCACATCAAGGCGAGCGACACGAAGTTTGAAGGCCGGTTGAGCGAACGCGAGATCAACGTCTATTCGGCCGCGGGAAATTTCCGCAGCGAGCTGGCGAAGAAATATGCGGATCGGCACAAGGCCTTTCACATCACCGATGAGGCAGTCCAAAATGCAGAACCGCGGAGCGGGAAAACGCTGGACGCTTCGGCGGCATTCCATCCAATCTGGATCGTCGACTTTCCGATGTTCGAGTACGACCTGGCGAGCGGCAAGTGGGTGCCGGCGCATCATCCGTTTACGGCGCCGTATGAAGCGGACATGGCGAACCTGACGAGCGATCCGGCGTCAGTGCGTGCGGATTGCTACGACCTTGCGATGAATGGGCTGGAACTGGGGTCCGGGTCAATCCGCATACATCGCAAGGATGTGCAGCAGCAGATTTTTGCCTCGCTGGGAATTTCAGACGATGAGGCGCGCAAGCGTTTTGGATTCTTTCTGGATGCGCTGGAGTATGGCACTCCGCCGCATGGCGGCATTGCCCTGGGGCTGGACCGCATTGTGATGCTGCTGGCGGGCGCTCCCAGTTTGCGTGAGGTAATCACCTTCCCGAAGACGGCGAAGGCGATTGACCTGATGGCGGAGGCGCCGACTACGGTTCCGGAGCAGCAACTGAAGGAGTTGCACGTACGCGTGGTGCAGCGAAGCTAGGCAGGAAGTCAGTGCCGATCGCGAAACCGAGTGAGCCTGCGCATCGCCGGAAGCAGCCTGTGCTATAAGAAAAGCACGCGCTGCCCCCAGGCACGATGACCGGCGCGTACTCCGCCATGACCACTTCCAGTCAAGCGATCGTTCCGAATGAGTACGCTTCCTTATCAGGCAGCGGTTGCCACACCTATATTCTGCCGGCGTTCTTTGAGCTGTTCCCAGCGCTCGGTCCCAACGCGCGCATCCTTGACGTAGGCTGCGGGAACGGTGCCGTTACCGCACAGTCGGCTGGACGCGGCGGGAGGGTTGTCGGGATCGACATGTCGGAGTCTGGTATTCAGCTTGCCCGTCGAAACTGCCCGAGCGCGCGATTTGAAGTGCTTCCGGCAGATGCCAATCTGCTTCGCAATCTCGACGAAGAGCCGTTTGACCTGGTTTACAGCCTGGAAGTAATCGAGCACTTGTACCAGGTGCCGAGCTTTATCGAAGGCTGCTTTGCGGCTACGCGCAAGGGTGGCACGTTCATCTGCTCCACGCCGTATCACGGGTACGCAAAGAACCTGATGATCGCGTTGACGGATGGTTGGGACAAGCATCACAGTTCGGGCGTGGACGGCGAACACATCCAGTTCTTCAGTCGCAAGTCACTTTCGCGGCTTCTGGAGGAGGTGGGCTTCCGCAATTTGAAGTTTCGCGGAGCAGGGCGAGCTCCCTATCTTTGGAAGAGCATGTTGATTTCCGGCGTGAGGCCCTGAGCATCCCGGGCTAGTCGCCGGTCGCTTCCACAAGCTGGTCGGGAGCGGTGATCGCGGAGGTTTCGATGGAAAGACACTTGCCAAGATCGTTGAAATCCTTATCCCATCGCGGGCGGTCGTCGGTGGTGTGCGAGGTAAGCGCATAGTTCGAGGTGCGCAGAATCTCGTACCAGATGTTCTGGGCCTGCCAGAGATTCAGCTCGAACGGGAGCTCAACAAGCGTGTGCGCCAACGTGAGTGCACGTTCCAGCATTTCAAGCGATCCTGCCGACATTTGAAGTTCGACCATGGCGCGTTTCATGCGCTGGTCTGCGATGAAGGAAAGAGTGGTTGTATCCAACGGCACCTTGTCCGCCTTTGCCAATTGCAAAAATGAACGCAACAGTGCCTGGTCAATGGGATCGCCTTCGAGAGCGCGACGGAGGCCGGCATTGATGGCGAACTCCGCTGCGAGGGTAAGCGCCGGCGGCTTGGGAAGGCCTGCCTGCGACAGGTAGTGAAGCAGGCTGGCGTGATCTTCGTAGATATTTGTGAGCGAACTCTCGATGTCCCACAATGTCGAGTTCAGGATGAGCTGAACGATGCGGCGCTGCTCATCCGTGAAGAGCGAAGTGAGCGAATAGCCAACGTGTCCGTGATAGCGATCGATGAGGCGAATAACGTCGGGAAAATCAGCGCGCTGCACACATTCAGCTGCCTGTGTCGAGAACTCGTCGAACTCCGACGCGTCCTTATCGCTATAGGGCTTCACAGCGGCGGTGATGTTCTGGTCGCCGAAGTGAAGGACCGCAAAGCTGAACGCCTGGGCGTTTCCGGTAATGCTGCTGGTGATGCTCACGCGGCCCAGTGCGAGCCGTCCGCGACCAGACGTGTACACCTCATTCGAGATACGGCGGACTTGATAGCAGAACAATTCGGTCTCTTCAGCGAAGGACGAGAAGATGCTGCTGATGGCGTAGTGCGCCGCCACCTGTTCGAGGCCAAGCTGCATTGGCACGATCTTTTCCTTGAAGATGCGTGCGCCATCGCCCGCCGCGGCCACGTTGGACCTGGCTTCAGCGAGACGAGCGAGAAATGCCGTTTCAAGGTGTCCCGATTTCTCGCCGAACAGCTCGGTAGCCAGTTGCAGTGCGCGTGCGGCGTAGGCGATGATCTGCACGGTTTCAATGCCTGAAATGTCGTCGAAAAACCATCCGCAGCTGGTGTACATCAGTTGCGCATGGCGCTGCATCTCCATCAGTCGCAGCGCGCGCACGCGTTCTGCCGGGGCGAGCTTGCGGCGCTGGTGCTCTTGAAGGAAGTGCTCGACTGCCTCTTCAGTTCGACTGAGGATGACGTGGATATATGCGTCGCGCGCCGCCCATACATCCATGAATAATTTCGAGCCTTCTTCCTCTGTCATGGGGGCGATGGCATCGCGCAACTCGTCGAGCGCCTGGCGGAGAGGCGCGCGCCACTGCTGGCTCCAGCCGGGCTTGCCGCTGTTGCATCCGCAGTTGGAGCGCCAGCGTTCCACGCCATGCGCGCAGCTCCAGGAGGTGTCGTCGATGACCTCGCATTCCCACTCCGGCGGAAACTGCTCGAGGAAGCTTGCATAGTTGGTCAGCTCGACGGTTGTGTCCTGTTCGAGCAGGCGCACCGCATAAGCCAGAGCCATTTCGCCGTGGCGATGATGATGTCCGTAGGATTCGCCGTCGGTGGCAACGCTCTCAAGCTGCGGCTGGGCGCTGTCTTTGAATCCTGCCTTGAGACGCGCCGCAAAGTTCTCCCCTGAATTCAGCAGGCCTTCAAAGGCAATAGCACGGGACCCAGGGCCGTCGTAAAAGAAGATGGCAATCGAGACGCCGGAATCGAAGCGCATGAGGTAGGGCCGCGTAGTATCGACAGAATTGGCGAGCGGCGTGGTCCACGCGGTCGCCGGCGCGGCTCCATCCGCAGGCAACGGCCGAATGCGTTTGCATTGGCTGGGGGCGAGGATAGTGAATTTAATGCCGTGTTGCGCGAGCAGTTCAAGCGACTCAGAGTCGACGGCGGTTTCTGCGAGCCACATACCCTCAGGCACCGCGCCATAGTGGCTTTCGTAGTCGGCGATTCCCCAGCGAATTTGCGTGATCTTGTCGCGAAGGTTGGCGAGGGGCATGATGATGTGGTTGTAGACCTGCGCCATCGCCGAGCTATGACCGTTGAAGTGCTTTCGGCTGCGTCGCTCACCGTCGAGGATCATGCGGTAGGTGCGCGGCGCATTCTCTTTGAGCCAACTGAGCAGCGTGGGGCCGAAGTTGAAACTCATGCGTGAGTAGTTATTGACGATCCGGATGATCTGGTTCCTGTTATTCACAGTGCGGGCGGCGCCGTTGGTGGCATAGCACTCGGCACAGACGCGCTCATTCCAGTCGTGATAGGGCGCGGCCGAATCCTGCGTCTCGACGGTCTCGAGCCAGGGATTCTCGCGCGGGGGCTGGTAGAAATGCCCATGAATACAAATAAAGCGTTTGGTTGAGGCCATGCGTTCTCGATGAAATACCGGCGTTAATGCCGTGCTTGATTATTGTAGGCTGCGACGTTGGCATGCCGCTTGACGGTTGAATGCCGCGCGGGTGGGATCGCGCAAGTCCTTAGCGTTCCTCGGCCAGGGAGCGTCCGGCGGGAGGCGTGCTCCTGGCCAGGTCGCAGGCGCGCCACAGGTACCAGCTTGCGACAGAGCGGAAGGGACGCCATTTCTGTCCGCGCCGGAAGAGGACGTCGGGCTTGGGCAGATCGGAGGCTTCGATGGGACGAGTTTTGGGGAGGCGCTGAAAGGTGAGCGCGAACCCTTTGCGGACGCCATAGTCCGTTACTGGCAACACGTCAGGACGGCCCATGCGAAAGATGAGCAGCATTTCCACGGTCCACGGGCCGATGCCGCGCACTTCAGTGAGGCGTTCGACAATATCGGCGTCGGGCATCTTGAGAATGGCTTTGTGGGTGGGCACCGTTCCGTCGAGGGTTTTGGCGGCCAGATCGCGCATGGCCTTGATCTTGTTGCCGGAGACACCGGCGGCCCGCAGCGGTCCGTCAGGCGTGTCGAGAAGCTGCTGGGGAGTGGGATCGCCGTGGAAGAACTCGCGGACGCGCCGATGGATGGTGGCTGCCGCCTTTCCGTGCAGCTGCTGGTAGAGGATCGACTCGAGCAGAGACTCAAAGGGCGACGGGGCTGCGTCGAGGCGCAGCTTGAATTCGCCTACCTTGTCGATGAGAGCGCCCAGCTTCGGGTCGTGGGCCTTCAAATGAGCGATGGCCTCAGCAGGATCAAAGGGGAGTTTCCTGCTCTTTCCGTCATGAATCATAGGCGAACAGTGTAACGCGGTGACTCATCACCCTTCTGAAATTCAGGCAATACGACGGGAACGATCTCGATCTGCATTGAGGTTTCATCGGTAACCTTTGAACCGCCCAACGGATGAAGCATAATGGAGCCCTGACTCACGTGATCGTGGGAGTTCCCAACTTTGCAACAAAAGACCCTGTCCTCCAGACAGACCTACGTCGCAAGTGATCCGAAGGCTGCGCCCCGAAGTGCGCAGATCTCGCTGCTGCTGCTCGCGGCGGGAGGGGTTGCCGGAATCGTCTACATGACGACCCATGTCATCCCTTTCGGCAGCGGGTTTGAAATGGTGGCTCTCGCGAAGAATCTCGCCCGCACCGGATCGTTTGCGAATCCTTTCGGAGTTCTCGACACTGGGCCGACCGCAGCGAATCCGCCTCTCTATCCGTTTCTGCTGGCGTTGATCATAAAGGTCATCCGTTTACCGGATATGGTTGTGTTTATCGCTACGCTGGGCAATATCATTGCGAACGCCGTGACGGCTAATCTGCTGTGGAGGATTTCAGGAGTTTTTTCTTGCGACTGGCGCGCGGGACTGACGGCAGCAATCCTCTGGCTGCTGGCTTGCCCGCTCATGCCTAATTGGGATGTTGGGATTACGGTAGCAACTTTGCTCACCTTCTGCCTGATAACCAGCGAAACGATGGCGAAGCCGAGATTTGGCATATCCGGTGTTGCCGCGGGTTTGCTCGCCGGAGCCTTGTTTCTCTTCAATCCCTCGACCATTCTGATCTTCATACCGTGGATCGGGTGGCTCGCGTACAAGCATCGCAAGGCTCCAAAGCAAACCATTACCTATTGCTGCCTGATCCTGGGACTGCTTTTTGTTTGTGGCGCGACGTGGGGATTTAGGAACCAACAGCAACTTGGAAAGTTCGTAATCCGCACCAATCTGGGGATGACCTTGTATGCATCCGACAACAACTGCGCGAAAGCGAGCCTGATCGCATCGGAAGCGAGCAATTGTTACCAGGAGCACCATCCAAACACAAGTCGGGAAGAGGCACAGCTGCTCAAAAACCTCGGCGAAGTCAAGTACGATCAGGTGCGCCTTACGGACGCCAAGGAGTGGATGCGCACTCACCCCACCGCGTTTCTTCGCCTGACTCTCGCGCGTGTGCGCGAATTCTGGTTTCCGATCACAGACAAGCATTTGTTCGAAACGATGGTGATCTGGGTGTCCACTGCGCTATCGATACCGGGAATCATCTTGATGATCCGCAGGCGAGTTGACGTTACGGCCTTCGTTGTTTTAGTTCTGCTGATCTATCCGTTGATGTATTACATCGTGGTCAGCGATGTTCGTTACCGGCTGCCTGTCCTCTGGCTCACGCTTCTGCCGGCGGGGACCTTTCTGGTGTGGTGCTGGGATTTGCGCTCAAGGTCGACCAGTGCACTGGCGAAGTCTATCTGACTTTTTTATTTCGCCTTGATTGCAAGAGCTTTCTCGCGGGCTGGTGGCAACCAGCAAGGACTGGTAACCGGAACCGTATCCGAGCCCCGCTATGTACCATCAATGGGTAGGTCAATCATGGAGCGACCAACTTTATGAAGATGCGTCCGGGAACGCAGACGGGATTTCTTCTCTGCGGCAAAGAGTGGAGCGAGGGTGAAGCGATTGAAGTACGCTCGCCCTGGGACCAGGGCCTGATCGGCAAAGTAACCGTGGCGACGCGTGCCGATGCGCGGGAAGCCGTGAACCATGCGGTGGCCAGCATGCGCCGGACGCGCGCGCTGCCGCGCTGGAAGCGCCGCGAGATTCTGGAAGACATCGCTGCATCGCTGATTCAGCAGAAGGATCGCTTTGCCCAGCTCATTGTGGCGGAAGCGGGCAAGCCGATACGCCTGGCGCGCGCCGAGGTGGACCGCGCGGTGCTGACTTTTAAGACGGCCGCGGAAGAAACTGCACGGCTGGGAGGTGAGACGATCCCTCTTGATCTCACCGAAGGCAACGAAAACCGGTGGGGGCTGGTGCAGCGATTTCCGGTGGGGCCGGTGCTGGCGATTACGCCGTTCAACTTTCCGCTGAACCTGGTGGCGCACAAGGCGGCGCCGGCGATTGCATCCTGCTGCCCGATCCTGATCAAACCTTCTCCGCAGACTCCCTTTACGGCGCTGGCGCTGGGTGAGGTGATCCTGAAAGCTGGCTGGCCGGAAGAAGCACTGGCTGTGTTGCCACTGGCGAACGCCGATACAGCGTGGCTCGCGGAGAAGGAAGACCGCATCAAGCTGGTGAGCTTTACGGGGTCGGCAAAAGTGGGTTGGGAGCTGAAGGCGCACTCGGGGCGCAAACGCGTCCTGCTGGAACTGGGGGGTAATGCGGCGCTGATTGTTCACGGCGACTATCGCGATCTGGATAGCGCAGCAGAACGCACGGCGCACGCAGCGTTTGGCTATGCGGGGCAGTCGTGCATCAGCGTGCAGCGCATTTTTGTCGACAAGAGCATCTTTCAAACATTCATCTGGAAGCTGGTGGAGGTGGCGGGGAAGATGGTATCGGGCGATCCGGCCAATGAGGCGACGGAGGTAGGTCCGCTGGTCAGGCCCGGGGAGGCGGAGCGCATCGAAAGCTGGATCAAGGAGGCGGTGGAGGGCGGCGCACGCCTGATTGCAGGCGGCGAACGCAATGGCTCGGTGATTGCGCCCGCGATTCTGACCGGGAGCAAGACGGGGATGAAGATTCGCGACGAAGAGGTCTTTGGGCCGGTGGTGGTTGTGGAGCCCTATGTGGATTTTGAGCAGGCGCTTGCGGAGGTGAACCACTCGCGATTCGGGTTGCAGGCGGGCTTGCTGACGCGGGATGCGGGGCGGATTCTGACCGCATATCGCGAACTGGAGGTTGGTGCGTTGATTGTCGGGGATACGCCGGCGTGGCGGCTTGATCCGATGCCCTATGGAGGGGTCAAGGACTCGGGGCTGGGACGCGAAGGAATTCGGTCGGCCATCGAGGAGATGACGGAGCCGCGGATGCTGGTGATGTCCGGCTTGAGCTAGCGGGCGCCGACATGGCGGGAACCGTCGTTGGCGCCGATACGTAATTGCATGGCGACGCCCAGTTTCAGGAGCGATTGACGCATGACGGTTGCTGGCTTGTTCACCATCCTCTACTGGCTCTGGGTAGCCTCAGAGGCGCTGCTGCAGATTGTGACGCGCACCAGCCGGTCAACTGGCCAGATCAAGGATCGGGGCTCGTTGCTGGTATTGCTTGCGGTCATCTTTGGCTCCATCTGGATTGCGTTGGCGTATGGTGCAACACATCCGCACAATCTTCCAGGAAATCGCGAGGCATTGCGGCTGACCGCCCTGGGCTTGCTTATCGCAGGGTTGCTGTTGCGGTGGACGGCGATCCTTACCCTCGGCGTGTCATTCAGCACCAACGTGGCGATCCATGCTACCCAGACGCTGCGGAAGACTGGCCTGTACCGCTGGATTCGGCACCCATCGTACTCGGGGATGCTTGTGATCTTTGCCGCGATCGGACTGAGCCAGCGGAACTGGGTGAGTCTCGCCATCATGTTGATTTTTCCCACGGCAGCCCTGTTGAACCGGATCCAGGTGGAGGAACTGGCGCTGGGTGAGGCCTTTGGCGAGGACTACGCCCGTTACCGCCAATCGACTTTCCGGCTGATTCCCGGGATCTATTGAGGTGGGTATAGCCCGGTGCGCGATTTCGGCAAGTCAATGAAATAAAAGTGCTTGTAATGCAGCTACTTTGTAACGCACCTGGGCTTCGGTTTGGGTACTTTCGCGCCTAATCGAGCCTCGGGGTCGCGTTGGAGACCGCCATCAATGCTATGTTCAAGATTCGTGTGGAACGAGCGGCCGTTGAAGTGCGTCTGGGCACTCCCGGGCCCTCATTAGACCGACCAACCTCAGCCAGAACGTTTTCGGCGGAACCCGCATTACTGGAACCTATGGAAGCCAAGATTTGCTGTGCGTACAACGTGGCGAGGGGTTGCAGGATCAACACCGCGGTCACGGCTGCCGACAGTGCGCGCGAGCCTCTGAAGGTTCTGAAGGTACTGGTGGAGGGGCTGGCCCGGGACTCGAAGTCGAGCCTGTGGCTGACCCCTCTCGCCTATGCACCGCAGTTGGCACGAATGTTTCCTTTCGACCTGGCCTATCTCGACAAGGACATGAAAGTGCTGGAGGCGGTGGCGCTTCTTCCCGAGACTCCGGCTCCCCAGTTCAATTCCGGGATCGCGAGCGCACTGATTCTTCCGTTCAACAGCCTTCAGGCAAGCGGTACGGTACCTGGCGATCAGATCATTGTGTGCCCTGAGGACGAACTCGAAGCGCGCATTGCAGAGATTTCGCGGCCACCGGTTGAGGAGCCAGTCGCGGCAAAAGCGGAGATCCCGATTTCAGCGGCGCAAGTTCCCTTTTTCCCTCTTCCGAGACTCCCGCACAATCCGTTTCCGAGTCCGCAGGTATCGGTTCATACCCTTGCTGCTACCGTTCCCCAGGCTACCGGATTCACGGGAGGGATGACGGCGAGCCGCTGGCAGATTTCAAACTCGACCTCGGCTGCCGCGGTGTTGGAGCGAGGCGAGATTCGAGAAGCGGTTCAAGAAGAGAAGGAAAGCGAGACGCTCGGAGAGATCGCTTCAGAGGAGACAGAAGGCACGGGAATGCCGGAGAATGCGGCTCCCGACAGCAGTGTGGCGGTAAGCGCCGCCGATGGAGTCTCAGAGTTGGCCACCTCTGCCGCGGCCGCGGAAAGCGCAGCGGAAAAACCGGTTGCGGTGGAACAGAACGACCGAGCGGAAGAGCGGACGCCGAATGCGCCTCGGTTTGCCCCGGAAACTGAGCAGGGGGTGGAGCAGGCGCCAGTACAGAGCGAGGCCGCCGAGACCGAGAGAGAGTCTCAGCCCGCGAAACGCAAAAAGCCGACAGGGAGTATGCCTGCAAAAGTCGCCACCCCTGCCGCCCCCGATCCGGTAACAACGAGGAAAAAGTCCCAGCAGGAGAAGAAGAAGGAATCGCTTGGGGTTCTGGTGAAGCGCTTCCTGAATTGCGAAGACCCTTTGCCGGAGCGGCGTTCGATCATCCGCCTGCTGGTGCAGGGTCTGATTGCCTGCACCGGAAACGGGGATGAGAAAAAGCAATACGAAGTGCGCGATGTGAGCCCAACCGGCCTGTATCTGCGCACGCCGGAACGCTGGCATCCGGGGGCTGTTGTTTCGCTGGTACTGGAACGAAAAGATGCCACTGAGCAACAGCGTGAGAAGCGCGTGCGTGTGGATCTTACGGCTGTTCGATACGACGACGAGGGTGTCGGATTCGAGTGGTTGTGGCCGGCGGGCGTGAAGTTTGAAGCATGGAATCGAGTGCATACGAAGAGATCGGATGAGACGGACTCGGATTATTTTCTGAGGGAGCTTCGCCTGACGAGGGCTCTTGCATTTGTGCGAACGATTTGCCCCGCGGCGATGGAAGAGATGAAGCTTGCGCTCCAAAAGCGGTTGAGCAACAAGAGGGTGGCGAGCGCGGTGGAGATTGCGCTGAAAGCGGAGGCATTGCTTGGGCAGCTGGAACCGGGTGAGAAGGGGCAGGCTCATCCGGACATGGTGAGGCGCGTACTCGAAAACGGGTCATGGACGGAGGATGACTGGATTCGGCAGCGGTGGGGCGGGCTGCTGGTGAGCTCATGTAGCGTCACCGTACCGGATACTTCAAATTCCGTATTCATCGATTTGCTGGCGAAGCTCATGCCCGTTCACCTTCATTTCCTGGAGTTCGTGTGCCGCAAGGCGACGGAGCGGATCGAGGCGGGTGAGTCTGCGGCAACCGTTGCCATTTATTGCACGTCGGAAGAATTGATTGAGGCGGTGGGATCGCAGAGTCTGGCACGGATCCACCAGACGATGGGGCAACTTTCGTCGCTTGGACTGCTCGCCGAGAGTAACAAGCCTTCGTATGTTTCGGTAACGGACAAGGTGAAGACGAGGGCCACGCCAACGTCGCTGGGTCTGACGATGTACGCACGCTGCAACGGACATCGATAAAAGGTGGCGAATCGATTCGATACCGACTGGGATCCACTCCATCAACAGAATCTTAAAGAACTGGCGGTCGTGCCCATTGATGGTGCGAGTGGTGCGATGCGCGTTGCCAGTGCGATGATCTGAAAGAGCAGTCATGGCGGCCCGGATCGAGCGGAGATATGCGCGCATGGCTTGGGGAGAGCTGTGAGCTTATGGAACTTGGATTGAAGGACAAACTGGTTGTTGTGACAGGTGGCGGAGCGGGCATTGGCGCGGGGATTTCGCGCGCCTGCCTGGCAGAGGGGGCGCGCGTAGTGGTGTTGGGGCGGCGCTCGGAAAATGTACAGGCGTTCATGGCAGAGATGGAAGCAGCGCATGCAAAATGCACCTTGACGGAGGCGCATCTCGAAGACTTAGATCGCTGCGCGGCGGCGATTGTGGAGATTGAAAACACCTATGGCGACATCTATGGGCTGGTAAATAATGCGGGAGTGAATGACGGCGCCGGGCTGGAGAGAGGGACAGTGGCGCGCTTTGTCGAGAGCCTCAAAAAGAATCTGATCCATTATTACGCACTTGCCCACTACGCTCTGCCCTCTTTGAAACGCACGCAGGGAGCGATTGTAAACATCAGCTCGAAGGTGGCGCTTACCGGGCAGGGAAATACATCAGGATATGCGGCAAGCAAGGGAGCGCAGCTTGCCCTCACGCGAGAATGGGCTGCAGAACTGCTACCGCACAACATCCGGGTGAACGCAGTGTTGCCGGCGGAAGTGATGACTCCGCTATATCGACGGTGGCTGGATACTCTGGGCCATCCCGAAGCGGAGCTGAAGCGCATCACGGACAAGATTCCGCTTGGACACCGGATGACGCTGTCTGCGGAGATTGCGGCAGCGACGGTGTTTCTGCTGTCGCCGACCCAATCGGCGCACACCACTGGGCAGCACGTGATTGTGGACGGTGGATACGTGCACCTGGACCGCGCGCTGACGTAGAGCCGGAGCGCGTGAAGTTGGACTGGCGGTTGGGCAGGTTGGCAGCGCGGCGACTAATGAATGCGCGGTGGCCGGACAAGAGAGCGCAGGCCCGCGAATCGCATCTGGACCGCTTCTGCATACAGGGACGCGATGATCGATGGATCGATGCCAGATGAGTGCCGATCGGCAAAACCTGCCATCTGCATCAGGACACCTGCATCTCGAAATGCAGACAAGCACATGGACGGGGCGGACATGAGGGCGGACGCGGGGGCTGAATGGGGGGCCAACCAGGCCGGATGGAGACGACTCAACAAGGACTCCCATGAGAGTTGATTGCGGCGATGCAGCATAGCTGCCGAGAGGACCAGGTAACCGGCAGTTACGGCGAATGCGGCGAATTGGATGACAAGCGGGGCGATTTTGATTTCCCGACTGCGTTGCGTCGAACAATCAGCGAAACACACGCGACTCCTCAGGCTAGAGCCAGGTTGGGAGGCACGCAATGCTACTTCTGCGTCAATCAGAAGCGTCAATGCGCAATTTTTAAACAGTCATTTGCGGCACAGGGTTTGATCGGACATGATTTTTAAAAAGAGTCCTGTGGCATTTCCACATGTCGCTGTGTCATACTTCTGTGGTCCTGCCACAGGTACCGGAAATGTCTCCTGAAAAGCTTGATCTTTTGCAAGGCACGCTCGATCTGATGGTGCTGCAGACGCTGACGGTGATGGGGTCGATGCATGGATATGGCATTGCACGGCGCATCGAGCAGGTGAGCGCGAACGCGGTGCTGCTGAACCAGGGAACGATCTATGCATCGCTGGTGCGGCTGGAACAACGCGGATGGATTAGTTCGCGCTGGGGCACGTCAGACAATAAGCGCAAGGCGAAGTTTTACTCGATTACGGCGGCGGGGCGGCGGCAGCTTACGGCCGATGCGCATTACTGGGAACGCTTGAAGGACGTAATGGAGCGGGTGCTGACGATGGACAAATCTGCGGAGGGTGCTGACGCGTGAGTTGGCTTTGGCGCTTCTTTGGACGAGTGTGGGCATTCGTGCGCAGGAGGCCTCTGGATGCAGAGCTCGACCAGGAACTTGCAACTCACCTGGAGATGGCGATCGAAGACAACATGGCGCACGGGCTGCCGGCTGCGGAAGCGCGCAGGCTGGCGCTGGTGAGCCTGGGTGGAGTGGAACAGGCGCGGTACAGACACCGCGAGGCGCGAGGGCTTATGGACATCGACATCCTGATGCAGGATCTGAAGTACACGGTGCGCACGCTGTGGCGCGATCCGAGCTTTACGGTAGTAGCAGTGCTGATTCTGGCGCTGGCGATCGGGGCGAATATCGCGGTGTTCAGCGTTGTGAACACCCTGCTGCTGCGTCCGCTGCCATTCAGAAGCGCGCAGGAACTTGTGTGGATTGCGCCGCCGCCAACCAAGTGCGGATTGAGTTGCGCGACCTATTCGACGGATGCATACGATGAATTTCGCACCATGAGCCGGTCGTACCAGGATGTTACCGGGTACTTTGCGTTTTCGAGCGCAGACAATCTAAGCCTGAATCTTGGCGGGGCGCAGATCACGGCCACCAGCATCGACGTGATCCAGAATTTTTTCCCGTTGCTGGGCGTGCAGGCACAGATGGGACGGGTGTTTACGCCGGAGGATGCGCGCAACGGCGCGGCGCCGGTGGTGCTGCTGACCAACGCGTGGTGGAAACGGCAGTTCAACGGCGATCCAAATATTGTAGGCAAAGCGTTCGACATGAATGGCCAGCAGACGACGGTAATCGGGGTGCTTCCGGCGAGCTTTGATTTTGGCGCGGTGTTTGCCCCGGGAACGAAAGTGGATGCGATTACGCCATTGAATCTATACGGGCCCCCGCGGGATTGGGGCAACATTATTACGATGATCGGGCGGCTGAAGCCGGGCGTAACAGTGGCGCAGGCTCGCGATGAAGCGGCGGGGGTGGCGCCGCATATGTGCTGGAACAACAAGCAACCGAATACATGCGGCCAATATAAGGACGCGGTTGTTCCCGTCCCGCTCAAGGAATACGTGAGCGGGAAGCTGCGGCGTTCGCTGGTGGTACTGTGGGCGGCGGTGGGGGCGATTCTACTGATTGCGTGCGTGAATCTATCTAACCTGCTGCTGGCGCGTGCTGCTGCGAGGTCAAAGGAGTTTGCGATGCGGGGTGCGCTGGGAGCGAGCCGAGGCCGCATCGTGAGGCAACTGCTGACGGAGAGCCTGGTGCTGTCGGGTTCGGGGGCGGTGGTGGGATTTTTGCTTGCTGCAGCTCTTGTGTCGTGGCTGGCGCACCAGGGCGCGATTGCGCTGCCGCTGCTGAGCACGCTGCACTTGGACCTGGCTGCGCTGGGGTGGACGGTGCTGATTGCGGTGTTTGCGGCGGCGGTGTTCGGGCTGGTGCCGGGATTGCGGATAGCGGGCGGCAATCTGCAGGAGTCGTTGAAGGATGCAGGACCCGGTGCGAGCGCGAGCCGTAAGCATGAGCGGATTCGCTCTGTGCTTGTAGTGGCGGAGGTGGCGCTGGCGTGCATGTTGCTGGTGGGAGCGGGACTGCTGCTGCGCAGCTTTATGCGTGTGCTGGATGTGGATCTTGGGTTTCAGCCGGACCGGGCCGCAGCGATCAAGCTTACCTACGACGACAGTGTGCCCGGAGACAAGACAGGCGATTTGACCGCAGCGAAACGCGGGGTGATCTTCCAGCAGATTCTGGCGCGCGTGGGATCACTGCCGGGGGTTGAAGCTGCGGGTTTGGTGGACTATCTGCCACTCGGCCAGAATCGCGCCTGGGGAACTCCAATTCCAAGAGGAAGAAATCGGAGCGAGTTCAAGAAAATAGCGGGGCCGCTGGTTTACGTAATTTCGCCGGGGTACATGCGGGCGATGGGTACGAGTCTGCGAGGACGCGATTTCACCTGGGACGACGGACCAAAGAGCGAACAGGTGGTGCTTATCAACGAAACGATGGCACGCTTCTTCTGGCCGAATGAGAATGCGGTAGGCAAGACTCTGGGTAACGGCGTAGACGACAAGAACGACCTAAAGGTCGTGGGAGTCGTGGCGGATGTGCATGAAGAAAACGTCGATGGCGAGGCTGGGTGGCAGATTTACTATCCAATGACGCAGGCAACGCCGAATGGTGCAGAACTTGTGATTCGTACGAGCCTGCCGCCGGCATCGCTGGCGACGAGCGTTCTGACGACGCTGCGCGAGATGAATCCGCAACAGCCGATGGCGGAGTTCAAACCGATAAGGATGCTGGTGAGTCACGCAGTTTCGGGACGGCAATTCTTCATGCTGCTGGTGGTATCATTTGCAACCCTGGGGTTGCTTTTGGCAGCACTGGGAATCTATGGCGTGATTTCGTATTCGGTTACGCGGCAGACGCAGGAGATCGGCATCCGCATGGCACTGGGAGCCAGCGCGGGAATCGTGCAGCGGCAAGTACTGGCGGGAACGCTGCGGCTGGCGCTGATCGGCGTGGTGCTGGGGGCGGCAGTATCGATTGCGGGCGCGCGGCTGATTGCTTCTCTTCTGTTTGCGACGTCACCGTGGGATGCTGTGACATATCTCAGCATGGCGGTGGGATTGCTTGCGGTGGCAGGGATCAGCGGGTACATTCCGGCTTTCCGGGCATCGCGGATCAATCCGACGGTGGCTCTGCGCGCCAACTGAGGCACCTGGACTTCCACCGAAGTGGAAATTGAGTGTCTGCCGCTGCGCAGACATGCTCGCTCCGCATGCACCACGCTCATTACCGCGTCGCTTCATTTTCTTCTGGTGCGCCGGATGACTCCAGGTGCAGAATGTGGCAGGAGCAATCATGTCCCCGATCCGAATCACCCGGGAGGTCCACCAGGGTTGGTTGAGCGGTAACGGGATTGCGTGCAAGTGCAGGGTTGAACTTGCGACGAAGATCTCGCCTGGTTTCCCCACCGTCAGAACGCTCGATATCTGGATTCCCGAGAAGCCGCCGGAAGGCCACTACAAGGTCCAGATCGACGGCACAACGCTTGATGTGCAATTCAAGCGCGGCACATGGCTTGAAGCGGTGGCCTGACGGTTCGCCCCAACGCGGCCAATCACAGGTATTCGGAGAAGCGACGACACTTCTCGCCACGCCAAGGCAAGCTTGAAATGCGCGTTGGCGCTGCGAGCGACGCGAAGCAGGAAAAGCGTCGGGCTTCGGGGTGAAGCACGGCTGGAGAATGGGGGTGGGTGTATACTCCCGCCTGTCATGAATTCACTTTCTTCGAAGCTCCTTGCGCTCACCTTTCTGTCTTTAGCCATATCCGCCGCGTATGCACAGCAAGACGCGCAGGCCAAACCCAAGCCGGAAGATACCGAGATCTGGCAGCCGATTCCCAAGGTGGTGACGCCGGGTGCGGAGTGTGGCGCGCCGCCGTCGGATGCGATTGTGCTTTTCGACGGGAAGAATGTGGATGAGTGGGTGAACGTGAAGGACAAGCAGCCTGCACTATGGGACGTTCACGACGGGGTGATGACGGTGAACAAAGCGGGCGGCAGCATCGAGACCAGGAGCAAGTTCAAGGACTATCAGCTCCATGTGGAGTACAAGATTCCCGCGAGCATTACGGGGAGCGGGCAGGCACGCGGCAACAGCGGCGTGTTTCTGGCGTCGACGGGCCCTGGCGACGATGGCTATGAGCTGCAGGTGCTGGACGGCTATAACAATCCGACCTATGTAAACGGGATGGCGGGGAGCATTTACAAGCAGAGCATTCCGCTGGTGAATGCGAGCCGCAAACCGGGCGAGTGGCAGACGTATGACATTGCGTGGACGGCACCGACGTTTAACGACGATGGCTCACTGAAGACGCCGGCGTATGTCACGGTGTTCTTCAACGGCATCCTGGTGCAGAATCACTTTGAGCTGAAGGGGCAGACGCTGTACATCGGCAAGCCGTTTTACAAGAAGTACGACACAGCGCCGATCAAGCTGCAGGCACACGGCGACAAGAGCGAACCGATGAGCTACAGGAACATCTGGGTGCGGGAGCTGCCGTAGAAACTTAGTGCGCCATGGCTTGTGCTTTTGCCATCATGACGGCGTTGCCGAGAGCTGTCACAAAGGCGTGGGCGGCGGCGGTGTCGTTGAAGGTGAGGCCAAAGGCTTCGACCTTATCCTGCACCTGGCCGTAGTCTGAACTCCGATGCGGGCCGGGGCCCAGGTGTTCGAGTTTGTCGCGGTCGTAGATGAGCGCGGGGAATTTCTTGCCGGGCATGCCAACCACGACGACCATCACTGCGTTGCCTTTGTCCCCTGGCTTATAGGCACTGGGGGCTTCAGGGTTAGTGAAGACGCGATCTTCACTGACAAGAGAGGCGTCAACATCCGCGAGTGGAACGGTGATGGAAGCGAGTGGAAACGCATAGCGATACCACGCGACCTTACCGTCCTCTTCGCGAGGCAGAGCGCAAACCGGGGCAGGCATGTTGGGTTCGATGACGAGGGTCTGGCCGTCGAGCGCGAGGATACTGCCGGAGGCGGTATAGGCGGTCTTCATCTCGTCCACGCGCGAGCGGAGGTCTTGCGCGCTGACGGTGAAGGAGCCAAGGACGACGCAACCAAGTAACAAGCGAAACAAGGTCTTCATGGACGTACCTTTTGGTTTGCTTTCCATGGTGGGACGGATTTTCATAAATTGGTGTGATTTATCGCACCTTGGGCATTACCAAGGACACGGGTCGAAGGTCGGTGGCGGTGTTGGCTTTTGGGGTGAGGTGGCCGATTCGGGCCGCAATGCGGATTGTCCGGGAAGGGCAGGCGCCAAGGGTTGACTCGTAAAAAAGCACGTCCAAAAGAGAATGCAGTGTTCGGAAGTTCTGCATAGCTGGAGCGGGGCAACCTTTGCGTTGCGTGGTCATTCTCAACCTGCTGACAACGATTCCTGCATGATTGCCCACATTATGGCTGCGGCATGGACTACGCAGGAAAATCAAGACCTTCAACCAGGGCTCGCGCAGAGGCGGGGTAATACAGCAGGAGAAAATTATGGCAGAGATCAGACGAGATGAAACGATCGATAGTACAGGACTTTCGACTGCGGCATTGGCGCACGCCGATGAGCCGGTTGAACAGAAACTGATAGAGAACCGCGACGATGGCCGCGAAATGAGCGCATCGGTCGGCAACCAGATCCGTGGAGAGGCTGCGCAGCCAGCCGAGTCGGATACGCAAGAGGCGCTGTTTTCTCAGGATGAGTCGAAGGAGCTGTATGCGAAATGGGATGCGGTCCAGGTGGGCTTTGTGGATGAGCCGCGGCAGGCGGTAGAGCGTGCCGATTCGCTTGTTGCAGGAGCAATGAAGCGGCTTGCGGAGGTGTTTGCGGAGGAGCGGGCACGGCTGGAAGGGCAGTGGGACCGCGGCGACAACGTTTCAACCGAAGAGTTGCGCCTGGCACTGCGCCGGTATCGCGCGTTCTTCGGGCGACTGCTATCGGTCTAAACCGATCCGTGGCAGCGCGAGGGCCGGAATACCTCTTATCCCCCAGAGGTGTTCCGGCCCTTTTGTCATTTGGATTGTCTTCACTCCGTAACGGTAAGTTCGGTGTGCAAGGTTGCAGTGGAATCTTCGCCGGCCCAGACATCGAAGGTGCCAGGCTCGACGGCCCATACCTTGGTTTGTGGGCTCCAGAATTCCAGCTCGTCTTTCCCGAGGGGGAACCTGAGCGTCTGCGTCACGCCGGGCTGAAGAGTAATGCGCTTGAACCCCTTGAGCTGGCGAACCGGGCGCGATGCCGAACCCCAGCGCTGGTGGATGTAGATCTGCGCAACGGCATCGCCCTGGACGCTGCCGGTGTTGGTGACGTCGACCTGGACCTCGGTGCTATCGCCCGCCTTGATGCTGGTCTTGCTCAATTGCAAGTTATCAAATTTGAAGGTCGTGTAACTGAGGCCGTAGCCGAAGGGATAGAGTGGCTTGCTCTGCACGTCCCAGTAGCGCGAAGTGAAGTTGGGGCGGTCTTCAGGCTCGTGCGTCAGGTTGTGGTTGTAATAGAGGGGCTCTTCGCCGGCGGCGTGCGCCCAGCTGATGGGAAGTTTTCCGCCGGGGTCGACATCGCCGAAAAGGACGTCGGCCACCGCATTGCCGCCTTCCGTGCCGGGATACCAGGCTTCGAGGATAGCGGGGATATGCTTCGATGCCCAGCGGAGATCGAGGGGACGGCCGTTCTCAAGCACGAGGACAACCGGCTTCCCTGTGGAGACGACTGCCTGAAGCATCTGCGGCTGGATGCCGGGCAAATCCATGGATGCGCGCGACGCGGATTCACCGCTCATGTTGACGGTCTCGCCCATGACGGCGATTACGAGGTCAGCGCCAGCCGCAGCGGCCCTGGCTTTCGCGATGGCTTCGGCGGTTTCAGCTTCTGTCGGCGGTGGAGGAATTTTAGCTCCGGAGATGGTCTCGAAGAGGCCCGGGAAGACGCGGGTTGGAGTCGGTCCGGCGAAGTAGGTGATTTCAACGCCGGGACCGAGCTTGTTTTTGAGGCCGGCGAGGATGGTCACCGGGTGGCTCTTGGAGGGGCCGCCGAAGAGGCCTTCTACCGTCCATCCGCCTTCGATGTCGTGGGTGGAGTCGGCCAGCGCGCCGATGACCGCGATCCTTTTGATTGACTTGCTGAGCGGCAGAGTGTGGTTGTCGTTCTTGAGCAGCACCATGGAGCGGGCGGCAACTCTGCGTTCGAGTTCTTTGCCCTCCGGCCGGTCCAGGGTCGGGTCCACTTTCGATTCGTCGACGTAGGGATGGTCGAAGAGGCCGAGCTGGTACTTGATCTGAAGGATGGGCAAAACGGCGGTGTCGAGTTTGGACTCGGGCACTTTGCCGGAGTGAACGAGGCCGGCGAGATACTTCGGGTAGGTGAGGCTGGCCATATCCATATCGAGACCGGCAGTGACCGCTTTGTAGGCGGCGTCCTGGGGATCTTTGGCATAGCCGTGGGTTTGCAAAGCACCGACGGCCCAGGCATCGGAGACGACGAAGCCCTGGAAGCCCCACTCGTTGCGGAGAATGTCGGTGAGCAGCCAATGGTTTCCGGTGGCGGGCACATCGTTCAGATCCATGTAGGCACTCATGAAGGTGCCCGCGCCGGCCTGCTCGGCTGCATGGAATGGAACGAGGTAGACGTTGCGCATGAGTTCTTCCGGGACGTACGAAGAATCGTAGTCGCGGCCGCCATCTGCTGCTCCATATCCCGCGAAGTGCTTGACGCAGGCGACGACGCTGTCAGGACCGAGCGACTCGCCCTGGAATCCGATGACCTGCGCGCGGGCCATTGCGGCGCCAAGGAAGGGGTCTTCGCCGGCGCCTTCGACGATGCGGCCCCAGCGCGAGTCACGGGCGATATCGACCATGGGGGTGAAGGTCCATCGGATGCCGGCGGCGCGCGCGTCCTGACCGGCAAGTCGTTGTGCGGCCTCTTCAACCCCCGGATCCCAACTGGCGGCCATGGCCAGCGGGATGGGGAAAACGGTGCGGTATCCATGGATGACATCGAAGGCGAAGAGGATAGGGATGTGGAGTCGGGATTTCTCGACCGCGAGGTGTTGGAGGCGGTTAATCTCCTTGACGTCGATGAGCCACAGAATGGATCCGACCTTGCCCTGGACGATGAGGTTGTCAGGCTTCTCAGAAGCCAGAAGGGGCATAACAACGCCGGAAGACTGGTTCATCTGGCCGACTTTTTCTTCGATGGTCATTTGCTTGAGCAATTCTTCGGCCCGGCGGCGCGCGTCGGCTGCGGTTATGGCCGATGATTGCGCGGGAAGGATTGGTGGGAGAAACGCGAAGAGAAAGACGGCTAGAACAATGGCTTTGGCGAAGGGTTTGATTGGCATCACCGGGCGGGCTCCTCTTTGGGACCGTTAAGCATAATCCATCAGGATAGGGATTTGCAGATGAACGTAGCGCGTGGACAGGACGGCCGAAGAGTTCTGCGAGCAGGCCAGCCGAGATGGACTGAGCGATGTGCGCAACATGCCCGCTCTCTCACAAAAAAAGCGCCCCCCGATTAGTCCTGCCTGGATTCAATCCAGGTCTGGTAACCGGAGGGGCGAGGAGCCGCAATCACAAGAAATCGCGCCTGGTGTTCGCACACGTCGGGCACATCTCCTGGACCGACTTTCAATGTATGCAGAACTGAAGATTTGTGACAGGTTCCATCGGGTAGCATGAAGGCCCGCAGGGATGTAAGCTTTTGCAGCAGATGCTTTTAAACAAATATGGACATCCCGTGAAACGGGACGTATCATACGCAGTGCAGGCACTCCAGAAATTAATACGACCTTGTTTTCCACGGGGCGCAGCACGGCTTCCGATGGCACAGGGGACGCGTCTGGGTCAGTCTGAATTGATTTTTGGACTCGTGAATAGATGAGGTATGCAGCATCGGGAAACAGCATTCTCTGATGCGCAATTTACGTTCGCGAGACGTTGCCCTCATCGGGCTTAGAGCCGCTTAAGGAGTTCCGGATGCCGCTGGCGCCCAAACCTCTGCAGGACGTGGAGCAGCCGGGAGTAGTTACCGACCCCGGAGCGATTCGCGAACAGCTGCACCGACTTCTGGTCCACCCGTTGTTTGCGAACAGCAAGCGCTATCCTGCGCTGCTGTCGTATACGGTCGAAGAGACTCTCAAGGGAAATGCGGCTGAACTGAAAGAGCGCAGCATCGGTATCGAGGTTTTTGGACGTGCGCCGACCTACGATGCGAATGCGGACCCGGTGGTTCGCATTACTGCCGGAGAAGTGCGGAAACGCCTCAGCCTTTACTACTACGACTCATCGCATGCGGGCGAGATGGTCGTCGAACTTCCGCTGGGAACGTATGTTCCCATTTTCCGGCAACCGGAGCTTCCTGCTGAACCTCCGACCGAGGCACGGGAGCCTGCACCAATCGTAGTCGCCCCGCAAATCATACAAGCTGCTCCGTCAGCGGTGAGCGCACTGGCGCCCATGAAACCTACCAGGTGGAAATGGCTGGTTACGGGGGCCCTTGTGATCGCCGGGTGCGTGGCGGGCGTGATTGTCGGAATGCAAATCAAGCCAACGCCTGCGCCGAAACCACTTTCGAATATCGATCGCTTCTGGGAGCCATTTACATCGAGTTTGAGTCCCACGACATTCTGCCTGGGGGAACCGGCGAAGAATATAGATATGGACTCGATCAACAGCTTCGAAGCGCCGATGACCACCCCCGCGGAACCGCAGAAGCTGTATGTGCGATTGCATCTCGCCGGGCTGTTCGCGTTGGCAGATGTTACCACTCTCACGCGCGCAGCGGCGGCTCTCGAAGCCCGCCAAAAGACCTTCCGCATATTGCCTGCATCGGAAGCGAGCTTTGCGCAGCTGCGCGAGGGACCAATCGTGCTGATTGGCGCGTTCGATAACATCTGGACGCTGCGCGTTACGCAGAAATTGCGTTTCGGCTTCGAGTCAAAGGACGGCGTGGCGTTGATTGTCGATCGCAAGAGTCAGACGAAAACGACCTGGGCGACCGCGTGGGATCTTCCATATCAGAAGCTTTCCCGCGACTACGCCATTGTGGCGCGGATACACGACAGCACGACCGGACAACCGGTGATCATCGCGGCCGGAATCTCAGAAGAGGGGACAGAGGCGGCTGGAGAGATTCTCTACAACCCTGTGTATCTCGATTCGCTGGTAGCCAAGGCTCCCGCCGATTGGGAAAAGAAGAACATGGAAGCCGTGATTGAGACACAGGTGATCGAGGGCCACTCCGGGCCGCCCAACATCCTGGCAGTTGAAACCTGGTGACCCCAGGGTCGGTTGAGCACCTGTTCCGAATGCCGGAACCGCGTGCCCAACACTTACTTCGATTTGGCTTTTTGAGCAGCCCAGCGCTTACGCTGCGCATCGGCAATCCGCTTGCGTGCATCGGCACTGAGTACGCGCTTCTTCTTTGGCTTTCCCGGCCCTTTGCTGGTCTTATTACGGACTCCCGGCGAGCTGATGCCGCGGGAGCCTGCAAGCAGAGAACGGACCTGTTTTAGTCTTTCAATCTCCGCATCTATTTCGGCAAGAATCGTTTCAATCGACATAGTTAGAGGATATATCACCGGCGTGAAGTAACGCGCCAACTAACTTAGACTTTACATGCGCGTAACTTCACTTTTACTTAATCGGCTTTGCCGATTGTCCTATTTTTGTAGGCCTTTTGAAGGACATAGAAAGCCAGCTTTTTTTGTCCCTGGTCGGAGATCAAACCCTTGCGATTGAACTCGTCCTGAATACCGACAAGCGGGCGATTGGGCGAACGGAAATCCATGAGGCACCAAGGGCTCATGCCCCGCAGTTGCGGAATCTTGTTAAGCATCGGCAACTGATGACGATAGACATTTGCCTGATATTCCTCAGTCCAGCGCTCGTTCGCGCTGCCGTGCAAACCGGCCTTGGCACCGGCACCGAATTCGCTGACGATAAGCGGCTTCTGATAGTCGATCTGCCACTGCGTCGTATCTGCGCTGTCGGGATGGCCTTCGTACCATCCGATGTATTCGTTGATTCCGATGACGTCGAGGGCCTGTCCGAGCGGATCATCAACGATCTTGGTGTTGCCTTGCGCGCGTACGAGGAGGGCGGCGGTGATCAACCGCGTGGGATCAAGAGCGCGGGCGCGGCTTGCCAATGTCTCAATGAACTGCGTGCGCGTAGGCGTGTCGGGGGTTTCATTGGCCATTGACCAGAGAATGATGGCGGCATGATTGCGCGAGGTATTGATCTCTTCATCAAGCTGCTGCTCTGCTTTCGCGAGCACTTTGGGATTGTCGAACTCGAGCGCCCAGTAGACAGGATTCTCAGACCAGACGAGCAGGCCCATACGATCGGCGGCGCGCAGCATGGTTTCGTCGTGAGGATAGTGCGCGAGGCGGACGTAGTTGCAGCCTAGCTCCTTTGCCCAGCCAAGGAGTGTCTCCGCGTCTTTGTCGGACCAGGCGCGGCCGGTGCGAAAGGGCGCTTCAGCATGGATGGCGATACCGCGCAGAAAGATGGGCTTGCCATTGAGCAGGATTTCGGTGCCGCGGGTTTGGATAGTGCGGAAGCCCATGAGTTCGTCGATAGAGTCACTGGCCGCGCGGAGTACAACTTTGTAGAGTTTCGGCGAATCGGGTGTCCAGCGCTCGAGGCCCTGTACGCTGAAGTGCAGCGCGGCGCGACCATCTGCACCAAAATCCGCGGTCGCATTGGCATGCAGTTCTGGAATCGCGACTTCCGCTTTTTCGCCGGGCTGCGCGCCGACCACATGCACCCAGCCTTCAATCACATTGTCTTCGCTTCGGCTCAAGTGCAGGTCGTACTGATCGATGAAGGACGCGGGCAGCTCGATCAATGAAACTTCGCGGGTAAGGCCGCCGTAGTTCCACCAATCGGTCTCCAAACCCGGCACGCCGTCTTCGTGGCGGGTGTTATCTACCGCGGCTACAGCGAAGTTATTGCCGCTATGGAGGGCCTCGGTAACTTCGCAGTTAAAAGCTGTAAACCCGCCTTCGTGCTCGCAGACTTTCTGACCGTTGACCCAGAACCATGAATGGTAGTTGGCCGCGCCGATGTGAAGAAATACATGCGTGTGAGGCTTGGGATCGTAACTGAAGTCCTTCTCGTACCAGATCGGACCTTCGTAATACATGAGCGACGGTCGCTGGGTATTCCAGTCGCCGGGAACTTTAAGTTTTGGCGCCTTGGCGAAATCGTATTCGGTAGGAAATGGATCGCCGGGCTTGGCTTTGTAGTTCATGAACCAGCCGTTCTTTTTTTCTTCGTGATGGAAGCTGAAGAGGCCGGAGAAGTAGGGATCGACGATGGAGGCCCACTCGCCATTGAGCGACGTCGCAGGGCGGCGATCAGACCCGGTGAGCACGATGGGGGCAGGCGCTGCGAAGGAGGGCGCGCTCAGCAGGCAAACTGCCGTGACAATCAGGAAAGAACGAAGGAGAGCAAAGTACGCGCGGGGTGTAAACGAGCGGACGCTAAAGGCAGTCATGCCGATCCTCTTGGGAATGCCATGGATTTTGAGGGCAGGCACGTCGTTCATGAAGTGTGTGCTGCGACTCTCAGCGGACTGATCATCTTATCGCTTTGCGTCGCACTGTGTACATGCGCGCTGAAAGCGCACTCTAAGAGCACAAGAAATAAGGGCAGATCGGTAGATCTGCCCTCTTGAATGTTACGACTTACACAAGCCTCTTATTGAGGGCCGAGATACATGACGTGCACATAGGTTCCGAGGCGCGCGTTGTAGGCGAGATACCAGCCGTCATGATCGGGATCCTCGTAGATGACGATGTCGTCGCCGTCCCAATCCCATCCATCACAGTAAGCGAAATCGGCAGGCGCGACGCTCCAGTACCAACCATTGAACCAGAAACGACTGGGGCCGCCACCGGCGAGGTGCCACCGATGCGACGGTCCGAATCCTCCTGTGAAACGGCCATGTTCAAAGGGATGGTCGAGATGATAGTTGGCGTCGTTGGGGCCGGTGTCGTGACCCACCCACTTATTCCCCTTGTCGACGTGCGGTGCGTTCGGATGGCCGGGCTTGTCACTGAAGTTGCGCTGTTGGGGTGCCTGCTTCACATCGGGTGCCTGCTTCACATCGTTGGTGTGATGTGCCGGGGCGGCCTTGGGCGCTTTATAGGGAGCAGGTCCGCGCGTTGGCGGCGGCATCGGCCGGCCGTGCGGCTCCGGTTTTTGTTGAGCAATTGCCGGCAAGGAAATGGCCAGCAACGCGGTCAAGAAGAGATTCGCTGCGCGCATGATGTTCCTCCACATTGCTATCAGGAAAGCAGACTCAGCGCATTTGATGAATCCCGATTCGCTGATCCAAACACACTACATGAAACCCTGCACTGGTTGGCAAGTTGTTATGAAGGGTTACGCGAGCGATTTGAGTATCTTACGCGCTGACTGCAACGGCCTGCCGCCGCCACGCATAAAGCGGGAAACGGTTAGCCAGTTCCGCGACTTCGCCGCGGATGCGCTCGAGTGCGGCGTCATCGCTGCGCTGGTCGAGAGCCTTTGCGATCCACGTAGCGATAATGCGCATCTCCGGCTCTTTCATGCCGCGCGTGGTGAGGGCGGGCGTGCCGATACGAATGCCGGAAGGCTTCAGCGGTGGATTGGTGTCGTAGGGAATTGCGTTCTTATTAACGGTGATGCCTGCCTTGCCCAGGGCGAGTTCGGCTTCAGAGCCGAGGATTCCCTTTTGGAATACATCGACGAGGATCAGGTGATTGTCGGTTCCGCCGGATACAAGGCGATAACCTGCCTCCTGCATGGCAGATGCGAGCGCCTTGGCGTTGGCAACAATCTGAGTCGCGTAGGTCTTGAACTCGGGGCGCAGCACCTCGCCGAAGGCCACGGCCTTGGCCGCGATGATGTGCACCAGCGGGCCGCCTTGCTGGCCGGGAAAGACGGCCATGTCGATCGCCTTGCCCAGGGTCTGCTCGGGCTTCTGGCCAACTTGAAAATCCTTGCCGCAGAGTATGAGTCCGGCGCGCGGGCCGCGCAAAGTTTTGTGAGTGGTGGTGGTGGTGATGTGAGCGTGGGGTACAGGCGAAGGATGCGATCCGCCGGCGACGAGCCCGGCGATATGCGCCATGTCGAAGATGTATTTCGCACCGACCTTGTCGGCAATCTGGCGCATACGGGCGAAATCCCATAGACGCGGATACGCACTGGCGCCGCCGATGATGACCTTTGGCTTTTCGCGCTCGGCGATGGCTTCGAGTTCGTCGTAGTCGATGACCTCGGTATCGCGGCGCACGGTGTAAAACGTGGTGTGGTATAGCTTGCCGCTGAAGCTCAACTTGTGCCCGTGGGTGAGATGACCACCATGGGCAAGGTCGAGGCCGAGGATGGTGTCGCCGGCCTGCAGCACCGCCATGTAGGCGGAGGCATTGGCTTGCGAACCCGAGTGGGGCTGCACATTCGCAAACTCCGCGTCGAAGATTTGCCTGGCACGATCGCGGGCAAGGTTTTCCACGACGTCGGCGTATTCGCATCCGCCGTAGTAGCGGCGGCCCGGATAGCCCTCTGCGTATTTATTGGTAAAGATGGAACCGGCTGCCTCGAGCACCGCTTCAGAGACGAAGTTTTCGCTGGCAATCATTTCCAGGCCTTCGTGCTGGCGGAGGGTTTCGTGGTCAATGGCAGCGGCAACGGCGGGGTCGGCCTGGGCCAGGGAAAGGGCCATGCGATCGGTCATACGCCAATTTTACCAAGATGCGTCGGACTCTTGTGCAAAGTCCGCGGCATGTCCGGAGCGGGTTCAGCTTTTGCGCGTCTTGGCAAATCCCCACACGATCATTGCCACGCCAACGGCTGCGAGAAAGGCTCCATACACTGCCCATTGGCGGTCATTCTGCATGAAGCTGCGGGCCAGCGGGCCCCAGGCAAGGTTCAACCCCTGCAGAATCCAGATGCCGCCCATCACTACGAATAGCAGTCCGATCGGCACGCTGATGCTTTTGGCGATGCGTATGATTGTCGGCAACCTTACACCTTGCGGAGAGTGGTTTGAGGGCGGAGGCACTTCAGTGCGAGCGCCACAATGTTCGTTCCTGATTTTATCGTTGCAGGGTTTGCTCGGCCGCGCCAAGCACGTGCCCGGTTTTGCGATCTGCGAGAAAGACGACCAAGCGAACGGGGCCGGCGGCTTCTGCTTTTTGGTTCAAGGGTCCGCCGGACAGCTTGAGTTGACGTCCGTCTGCGGCGTCTGCGCCGAACTCCTTCATCACCCGGACAACGGCAGTGTGGTGGAGTGTGCGGCCGGCATTTTCTCCGCGTGCAACTTCAGAGTGAGTTGCATCCGCCGCGAGTACTGCGAGCAGTTTTGTTCCCGCAGGTATATTGGCGCGAATCGAAAACTCTGCGGCATCATGGCTCCAGATTGCGCCTTCGATCGTGATGGCTAGTTTGGGTGTCTTCGCGTCCTTTGTGAGCGCCGCGACCAAGGCGCGGCCGTTGCTACCGACAAACTGATCCGATCCATCGACGACCATTTGCGGCGTGTAACTGGAATCAAGACCGAAGCGGTGGCCGTAGTCTTCTTGTCGCTCGGTCATGGCGTCGAATGAGAATGGATCGGTCCATCCGAGGCGATTCCAATAAGTGACATGCTCGCTGAGCACGATCGCCCTCACACCAGGGATTGGCTGCGTGGCATCAAGTTTCGCCAGCAGCGCATCGGCAGGAGGGCAGTCTGAACATCCTTCCGACGTGAATAGTTCTACGAGAACTGGAATGCGTTGCGGGGCAGCAGAGGGGGCCACTGCCTGACCCGGCAGTTGCGGTACAAACATGGCCGCGGCAACAACCAGCGTGGCACACATGCGGCAGACGGGGAAGGCGATTGGGCAAGGCATACAACCCTTTGATTAGCCATTGTTTCCGGAGGTTACATTCCTTGCAATTGAATTGAGGTAAGGCGGATCGGGGTGACGCTCAAACGGTGACCTTGGTGTCCAGCTGGAGAAATTTTGCTTAGACGCAAGAGAACTTTTTTGGAAAGCATGGGTCTGGACACAACATCGGGCCGGAGATCAGTAACCAAGGCCCTGGAGGAAACCGATGCGACGCACACTACCCATCCTTGCCCTGGCTACCTTGTTCGCCTCGGCACCGCTTTTCGCTCAGCAGACCAACCCCACGACTCAACCCACAACGACGCAGCCGAAAGAAGGCTCAGTCAATGACCGCCGCCAGGATCAGCAGGGCCGCATCGCCAACGGCGTGCAGTCTGGCCAGTTAACCGCGGGCGAGACAAAGAATCTTGAAGGCCGCGAGGCAAACGTGAATCGCGAGATCAAGGACGATCGCCAGGCCGACGGCGGCAAGCTCACCACTCAGGAACGCCAGCAGGTGAATCACCAGCAGAACAACGTGAGCAAGTCCATTTACAGCGACAAGCACAATGCGAACACAGCGCACTACGGCAACAACGAAGTGGGCCAGCGCCGCGAGAACCAGCAGGACCGCATTGCACAGGGCATTAAAAGCGGCCAGATGACCGCCGGTGAAGCTGCCCGCACGGAGAATCGTGAGCAAGGGATCAACCAGCAAGTTCATGCCGATCGGCAGGCCAACGGCGGCAAGCTAACCGGTCAGGAAAGACGGCAAGTGAATCGCGAGCAGAATCGCACCAGCCGGCAGATCAACCGGCAGAAGCACAACAACAGAGTTGCGCCTAAATGAGTCAGGTCTTCCCCCGGGGAAAACGGAGCCGGTTATGCTGAACGCATGACCGGCTCTCGTCTTTTGCAATTCGCGTGTCTGATTTCCTTCGCTGCGACGAGCACATTCGCACAGCGTCACTCCGAGGCAGAGTCCGTCGTTTCGCTATCGCCAGCGATCGTTGAGGCCGGCTCTCCGGAACTGATTGTGGTGTCCGCATCGCAGGCCAGTAGCGTAAGTGGCGAATGGCTGGGGCACAAAGTTGAGTTCTTTCGGCGCGGTGAGAAGTGGTTTGCTCTTGCAGGCGTGGATGTTGAAGCGGCCGTCGGCCCGTCGACGCTGCAGATCAGCGCAGAACGCGGCGCCGGGACGCTCAATCTGAGCCAGACGATCGAGATTCATCCTTCGCACTATCGCACGGGAAAGCTTACCGTGCCGCCGAAGTTTGTGGAGCCGGGACCGGATGAGTTGGAGGTGATCGCGGCAGACGCCGAGCTGAAGGCTAAGGTGTTCGCTTCGAGTGCAGCCGAGCCGTTGTGGCATGGAGACTTTCGTGCTCCGGTTCGCGCCGCGCCGACGGACAGCTTTGGAACGCGGCGCATGTTCAACGGCAAGCTGGCGAGTATTCACAAGGGGATGGATTTTCGCGCGCCCATGGGAACGGTTGTTCGCGCGTCCAACAGCGGCATCGTGGTGTTGGCGCGGCCGCTCTACTACGAAGGCAATTGTGTGATCATCGATCACGGGTTGGGGCTGTACACGGTCTCGATGCATTTCAGCCACATCGATGTGCGCGAGGGGCAGCACGTCGTTGCAGGCGACAGGCTGGGACTGAGCGGCGCGACGGGACGGGTGACAGGACCGCATCTGCACTGGGCGGTCCGGTGGGAAGGCGCTTATCTGGATCCGGGCAGGCTGCTGCGGCTGAATCTGAATGGGATTCGGTAGAGCGCCACACCCGAGCCTAGCGCGACACGAGGTCTTCTTCGGCTTCTGTCACTGCCGATGATGAGGCGTCTGCTTGTGCGGCTTTCTCTCTGCGCAGTTCTTTGAATGCGCGATAGACGAAGGAGCCCATGAACCAGCCATCCATGTATTGGAAGGGTGTTTCGCCGGTGGTGTAGTGGCCGCAGGGCAGAACGCGCTTCTCGTAGTTGAGGCCGACGCGCGTGAAGGCTTCCACGACCTGCAGCGAGTATTCCTTGGGGAACGTCAGGTCGTAATTCGCATATACGAGCAGGACTCTTTTGTCGGGCCCGGCGACGTCGGAGCGCATGATCTTGTCGTAATAGCTGATGGGGCTGATGGCCGACCACAACTTGCGCACGCGGTCCTGCGTCATGCCCGCATCGTCGAGGGCCTGCTTTACGTGGCGCGTGCTCTGCCCAGCCCACACCACGTCGCCGAATGCCGTCGAAGCATGGTTAAAGGCGTTGACGCGGATGCGCTTGTCATGAGCGCTGGCGAGGAATGCGTAGCAGGAGCCGAGACTTGTACCGAGAACGCCGAAGTGCTCGTAGCCCTGGTCTTCGAGCCAATCAATGCAGCAACGAATGTCGACAACAGCCTGGCGGCAGGCGGAAAGCGTGCGCCCTATGTTGGCGCTGACTGCATAGTCCGAACGCTCTAGCTCAGCGGGGCGGCGGATGTCGTGGTAAGGCTTGGACAGACGAAGAGCCGAGATTCCCATGCGGTTGAAAATTGTACACAGGGAGTTATGGCTGAAGGCATCGGCGTTCCATTGCGGCATAACGACGATTGCTTGCTTTGGCCTCTTTGGATCTTTGTGCGCAGGCGAGGGATACCAGCGCGCATTTGCAAGATCGTTTTCAGCATAGCCGGTGCGCTCCGGCGATGTGAAACGAAGGAATTGTGCCTTTGCGGTCTTGCCCTCTGCCGCCAGTTGTTTGATCGCCGCGTCTTTGGCCAGCGTCTCAGGCCGTACGTTGGTCGGGAACAGCTCAGGATGACGATCTTCGAGGCGGAAGTCGGTGGGCTTTTCGTATCCGAAGAAGACGTCGCTGTGGCGGATGAGCAGCTGATTGATACGCGCCATCGCAGATTCCGCTGCTGCATCGTCACGAACAGTTTCAGGTTCGGGAATGGCTGCGCTGAAGCCATGCGCCTGGAGAAATGGCTCAATGAACTCGAAGCCCCATTCGAGGGGACGGACTACGCGGTTTTCATCGCGCGTGGTGAGCCTGGTTTCCCAGTCGTACATCCAGCGCGCGTATTTTTCCTTGAGCATGTTGTCTGTTCAAGTTTACCAGCGCCTGCGCCGCTGTGTTTCGACCGCATCGACGATGAGCCATATGAGACCCGTCAGCAGAATGAGGGCGATGTCGGCGAGGGAGATGACGCAGTAGAGACACCAGACGCCGAGGATGTCTCGCTCGACGTGGGCCAGATAGAGGGAGAACACGAGTCCGGCAACAGCGGCAATGGTAAGAACCGCACGTTGGCGCGCCAGCCCGAGCCATAGCAGCCCGAGATACCCGGCGATCCCGATGATGGCGACAGGGATACCTGCGACCATCGAGTACGAACTGTGGTTCACGACGCCACAATCCCATTTCTCGTTAATCGAACACGGCGTAGTGCCGACCGTGTAGTGGACCTGAAGAGCGAGGCCCGAGACCACGGCCCCAATCAGGGCAAGAACCGCAATCAGATATCGCATCTCAAAAATGATGCTAGCAGACAATCATGCGATCAGGATCTGCGGATGGGCTTGCGTCGACCAACGGGCTTAGTTGGATACGATCCTTCGGGAACGCCCACTCGCGGATCTGAAGGTCGGCTACGGACCGGCAGATGCCTTACCATGAACCCATGCCTGAGCCGGTAGATGGGAGACAACGAATTGCCTTCTTCGGGGGCAGTTTCGACCCCCCGCATCTGGGACACCTGGGCATAGCGCGCGCCGCTCAGGCTGCTCTCGATCTCGACACAATTCTGTTTGCCCCCGTCGGAATTCAGCCGCTGAAGCCGCATGGCTCGACCGCAGGCTTCGAAGATCGCGTAGCGATGACTGAGCTGGCCATTCAGGGCGAGCCGCGGTTTGCCATCTGCCTGGCCGACGCGCCAAATCCGAACGGCATGCCCAATTTCACGACCGACGCCCTGATGCAGCTTCGGACGGAGTTTCCCTCGGCTCACCTGTTCACCCTCCTGGGCGCTGATTCACTTCGGAGCCTTCCGCACTGGCACCGCGGAGCTGATATTCCTTTCCTCGCTCCTCTGATCGTGGCTTCGCGGCCGGGAGAGCATCTAGAGGATCTGGCGGCAATTTTGCCACCCGGCTTATCGATCCGCGAGGACGATGATAGGGATCGGAGTGCCGGGAAGGAGTTGTTGCGCGTATTCAGGGTTCGAAACTCGGCGGGCGCTTCCACGCCGTTTTACTTGTTACCGGGAATTGCAATCGAAATCAGTGCCACTGAAATTCGGCAGCAGGTAAGCGCCGCAGTCGATCGCCTCTGCGCGGGGCACGAGCTGTTACCCGATGCAGTCTGCAGCTACATAGCCGCGCATGGCCTGTACCGCTGAGGGAGCCGAAGGGCCATTTATCCGGCTTGCCGCTGCGGAGCCCAGAGACTACGATGAGCGAGGAGACAATTTCCGCTGCATGAGCACAACCGAAACGCACAAACAGACACGCATTCTCGTTCAAGCCGCAGCCGCGGCCTGTGAAGACAAAAAAGGCGAAGATACCCGCATTCTCGAACTCGACCCGATCGACTCCGGATTGTCCGATTTTTTCCTGATTACCTCAGCTAGCAACGACCGCCAGGCTGTAGCTATTGCCGACGAAATCGAATATCGACTGAAGAAGGATTTCGGCGTGATGGCGCACTCCGTCGAGGGGCGACGCCGGGGTGACTGGATTCTGCTGGATTATATTGATTTTGTTGTGCACGTCTTTCTGACGGAACGCCGCGCCTTCTACGACATTGAACGGTTACGCAAATCAGCGCGTCCACTGACGCCCAGCGAGTTCGATGCAGAACTGAAGGTGGCACTCGCCGCGAAAACGCGCGCAGCGCGCGACAAAGCTTCGGATGTTGACCCGAGGAAGCCTGCAAAAAGCGCTGGCGCAAAGAAGCCGAAAACCTCCGCGACGACCAAGAGGGTCGTACCTCGGAAGACTTCAGCGCGCAAGAAGCCGACCATCAAGAAGTAGCGCAAGCCGATTTCAAAACAAATGGGGCGACCGCGTGACGGCCGCCCCATTTGTGGTTTTGCCGGTAGTTAGAAATCAAACGAACCTTTGAACTGGATCAACCGTGGTGAAGCATCTCCACCGAGGAAGGCGCCAAGGATGGATGTTGGCGTGTTCGCGGTCGTATAGATCAAGCCGTCTGATGGCCCGTCATTCACGTCGTTGTTGGGAATCTGGAAGTTGGGATGGTTGAACAGGTTGAAGAACTGTACACCAATCTTCAACCTGCCGGATTCCATGCCGGGGACTTTGAATCCCTTGGCGACATCCATATCAACGTCCGTATAGTTCGGGCCATAAAGCTGATTCCTGCGCTGCTGGCCGTAATCGGTTGAGGAGGTAAAATGCGAGGCGAAATCGCACGACGTCAGGGTATGTGCGCCGCCTCCGCAGTGGTGATTGAAGTTGTTATCCGTCTGCATCGCCAATGCCGGGTTGCCGTAGATGATATCGCCGGTGTTATCGGTCACGGAGAACGGATAACCGGTGTTGTGGAAGATAGCTCCCGCAAAGTCCCAGTCACCGAAGACGGAACGTACACCGTGATAGTGGGGCACCGTGATGGCATAGTTCGCACTGATGTAATGGCGCGTATCGTAGTCGGCGTTTCCGTAGTTCTGGCGAAGATCGTAGGGATTGATCTGACCCACCGAGTTCACGCCAAAAGCATCGAACCCGCCATTGGAGCTCGTATCGAGAGCGTGGCCGTATGCGTAGTTGAACTGCAATCTGAGCCAGTTGATCCTGCTGGTCAGCGTGCTGATCAGGCCGTTGTAGTTGGACCAGGATCCACTGGAGTACTCGGTCACCGATCCCAGGGAAGCGTTGGGGCGCGATGCCGGCAACGTCGCATTATCTCCGTAAGGGTCGTAGGCATTCGGCATATTGGAAACCGGCTGATGGTAGCTGCGGTTACCGATGTAATTGACTGAAAGCACCGTGTTTTTTGCGACCTCACGTTCAAGCGACAGGCTCCACTCTTCATAGATCGGCAGCTTGACCGTATGAGCCACAGAAGTGATTGTCGGACGAGTGAAGACTCCGCCTGTCACATCGAGAAGGCTGAGACCGGCTCCGCAACCCGAATAACAAGCGCCCTGCGAAAACAAGCTTTGCAGCGCGGCGTTTGAAGTCACAGCGGCAGCATGTCCGCTCGCTGGCGAGGCGGCATCAAGGGTGATGTTGTTCCCGTAAGCAGCCCCCAGCACCGTGAACCGATCAACGTTCGGCATGTTCGCCATCAGATCTCCCATGATTTGTGCCGGGAAATAATCTGCGAACATTCCAAAACCGCCGCGAACGGTTGTCTTCCCGTCGGCGCCTCCCGGCAGAAACGAGAATCCGAAGCGAGGTTCCCACGAGAAGTTCCGCTCATCGAAGAATGCTTGCTGCCTCCCCGACGCGATCAACTGGTTGTACGGCGTGGATTCACTGCCCGGCAAACTGAAGAAGTCCTGCGCGAAGCTCGAGACGCAATTGGTGCGGCAGAGTGGGTTGGAGTCGTGCTCGACGCGAAGCCCATAGGTGAGGGTCAGGTTCGGGATGGGCTTCCATTGATCCTGTGCATACATGCCCATTACGTAAAGAGCGACTGGTTCTGAGAGACGCTGCGGGAAACGTTCCGCCCATTCGTCCGACCAGCCGGCAGCAAAATCTCCCTCGTCCAGGATGTAGTTTTCGCCGCCCGCGAAGTTGATGTTGTGTTCGCTCGGCGTGTAGTCGCTAATGTCGTCGCGCCGAATCGTGTATCCAAGCTTGATCGTGTGCTTGCCCGAGACCCAGCTGAGATCATCGTTGAACTGATAACCGGTGACGTTGCGCCCTTGTGGAAACGCATAATCGGCGCCACCGATCCACGAACTTGCGTTCAGGTTTACATCCCAGTCCCCGCCCGTCGAAGCAAATCCTTCCGGAACGAGAACAAAGGGCAGGTTGGTTGCAGCCAAGGTTGTCGCATTCGTGTTAGTGAAAATCGCACGGTAGTAGCTTGCCGCAAACAGGAATTGATTTGTGATGCGAGGAGAGAAGGTGTGCGTCCAGTTCATCTGGCCCTCATACGAAGGCTGTGGGCTCTCCGCATCGAAGACCGGATTGAGAAAACTGGTTTGAGTTGGCTGAACTCCATGATCGTCTTTGAAGTGGACATAGAGGTGATCGTTCGAACCCAGGTTGAAATCCACGCGCCCGTTAATCAACCACTCGCGCCCGAAGTTGGTTGTCTGACCATTCCAGATCCAGGTCCGGGGATCATTGGGGTCCTGCGTGCCGGAGGCCCAGTTGCGGGCGTTGTTGTAGTAGCCGAAGATCGACTGATAGACCGGCGCTTCAGACTGGTTGCCGTTGTCTGCCAGATTTCCGTAAGGTGCAAGAGCGGCAGGAGCCGTGCCGGATCCGCCCAGGATTGCAGACTGGAACGCCGGACTGGGTCCGTAGGCCTTCTCATCCACGGGGATGATGACTCTCACACCCTCGGTGTCAATAAACCCGAAAATCTTGTCGTGTTTCAGCGGGCCACCGATTGCCGCGGCCCATTGATTCGCGTTGTCGAAGTTGCGTGGCGAACCAAATTGCTTGTTGAAATAGCTGTTCGCATTCATAGCGCGGCCATTCCACCAGTAGTCGAGATTGCCGTGCCAGCGATTGCCGCCGGAGCGTGATATCTCATTTACCTGCGCGCCGCCGAGTCCACCGAACGCCGCGTCGTAGCTGTTGGTAATCACGGTGACGGTCTGAACATCGTTGTTGCCGAGGAGCAGGTTGGTCGCGCCCGAGTTGTTGAGGTTCAGGTAGGGGTCGCCTTCATATCCACCGTTGATGGTGAAGGTATTCGATGTGCCCGGCAGGCCATTCACGGAAAAATTTCCGTAGCCGCCCTGGGTATTCATGACTGCGCCGGGCGTGGTCTGCGCCACGAACGTCAAGTCGTTCCCGGGGTTCGGGAGCGTCTGAATCTGCTCAAGATTGAAGTTGGTGGACATCTGCGCATCATCAGTATGCAGAATCTCGCCGCTGCCGGCAGTCACCTCCACTGTCGTTGCTGCCTCCCCAACCGCCAGCTTGATATTGACTGGGGTCACTTCCCCTGCAGTAACCGTGGTGGTCGCAGTCGCGGTGCTGAATCCAGAAGATGTCGCGCTGATCTTGTACCTTCCAGGAGGCAACAGCGAGACGCGAAATCCTCCGGCTGAATCCGTAGTTGCCGCATACTGTGTGCCTTTATCCAGGCTCACAACAGTAAGCTGCGCGCCAGGTACTGCTGCACCTGACGGATCCACCACAGTACCGGAGATATCGCCCGAGATATTTGATTGGGCGACGGCAATTGTCGCCGAATAATTCACCACAAATCCAGTGACGACCATGAACGACAGCGCCAGTGCCACTGTGCTTAGCCGCATAAAACGCATACTGCTCCTCCAAGTTTCATGGCAAATCGAAGAGCCCCGCACACGCGGGGTCCCAGCGATTCGCGAACTGTTTCGATTTGCGCCCAGGCTAACGATTAAGGACACGGGGGCGCAGCCTTGCAGGCGCGTCAAGTTAGACCACGCTCGAGCTCTTTGAATTTATCTCTTGCTTTGTCCCAAGGCGTGCGGGGAAGTGCAGGGACAGACGTGCTTTTCTGAATCATGCACGATCAGGGCCATTTCCGGCAGACGCGAGACCCCTTCAGAACAATTCATTGACACTAAACAAATTAAGCGGAACCGCGAAACGGAAGAAGGTGAACATCCGTATTCCCTGAGTGACTGTACATATACGCATAAGTGGAGAGAAGCCATCCAAAATTCAAGAAACAGTAGATCTCTCTAAAACCTCGCCAACGTGTTCTCAGAACGATCGAATTAGGGCTCGATAAACCTGGAGTTCGAGCAAGGTTATATTCAGAACTGCGAGACGGCTCTTACTGAAAACAGGAAGGTTCCCGGAACTGAAAGGGCGCCCCGCAGGGTGCCCTTTCAGCCCTAGCTTGTGCTTGTGATCAGAACACGAACTTGGCTTCGAGTTCCACGTTACGGTTACCGTTCTTGTAAGCCAGCACCTGGTTCACGTAGCTGACGTCGTTCACGCCGCCGAGGTTGAGGAATGTGTTGGCGTGGTTGAAGACGTTGATGAAAGTACTGCTCAGGTTGATGCCATAGCGCTCATGAATCTGGAACTGCTTGGCGACCTTGAGATCCTGCCCCCAGGTTCCGGGACCAACGTAAGCGTTGCGGGTGTCCATCTTCGCTACGAAGCCACCCGCTCCTGTTCCCGCTGAACCGGGCATCGGAGTGTCACTGCCGGCATACATGCCGGGGCCGTAGTAATACTCATAGTAGGCGTTGACGATCGGATTGACCCACTCGTTATAGCCAGATCCCCCATAGACGGGCATATCCATGTAGGAGTACGTGTTCGGTCCACGAGCGGCGCTGACATCTTCCAGCGTGCTGTTCTTCTTCGGCCGCGAACCACTGAACGCTGCTCGCGGGCACACCGTGTAGGCATATCCACAGTCATATTCGGTGTACGGGTTGCCGGCCTGTGCAGTGAACTGGGTGCTAGCCACCCACCCGCCGAGTAAAGATTTCTCCATGCCCGACCCGCTCTTGAAGAACGGCATCTCCCACACAATGCCGGCGGTGACGCGGTGCTTTACATCAAAGTCAGAAGGACCGCGGTCGAGCGCGTGGTTGAATGGGTCGAGGTAGCCAAGATAGAATCCGCCGCCGGCCGCGTTGCTGCCATCGCCGAAGGTTGAGCTGTTGTTGTCGATGGAGCGGCCCCAGGTGTAATTGACGATGCTGCTCACGCCGGTGTGATGGAGGTTGCTGGCGCGAAGGCCCAGGTTGAGAGCGTTGTAGTAGCTGTCACCATCAGCTCCACGGAAGTTGACGTTCCCAAACTGCGTATTGAGCCGGACCGGGTAGCAGCCAGGTGAGGCGCAGGTCGGAAGGTAATTCTGACCCGAAAATGCGCGGTTGATGTTGGCAATCGAGTAATTGTGAATACCGCGCGAGCCGATGTAGCCGACCGTCATGAGCGTAGTGGGGTCGAGCTGGTGCTCGATGGTGAGGTTCCAGTTCTGCGCGTACGCCGGCTTGATGTTCGGATCAACGGAGCGAAGCGTGGTGTTGGGCAGGCGCTGAGGACCCATGTTATCGGCAAAGGCGCCGAGGTTGGCGGTGCTGATCGGAACATCGGTAAGGGCCAGCACGGCATAGTTCGGTGGATTCTGAATGACGTTGAAGGTCACATTGTTGAAGTTGCGTTCGTAGCCCAAAGCGTAACCAGCGCGAACGACCGACTTACCAGTGCCGGAGAGGTCGTAGGCGAGGCCGATGCGGGGTCCGAACTGCTTGAGGTTGAGGTTCCACAGACGGCCGTTCGGCGCCGTTTCGCGGGTCTGAAGTCCGCCATTCCGGATCTGATTGTAGATCGTGGTGCCGGAACCGAAGAAGAAATTAGAGTCGTAGGAAGCCTTTTGCGAGTGCTGAGGACCATATATCTCCCAGCGCAGGCCGGCGTTGACGGTCAAGCGCGGACTGGCATGCCAGCTATCGTTGGCGTAGGCGGCACCATCCTGGTAGCGATTGCTACGGGAGAAGTTCGGTGCGCTGGCCGGGGTCTGAATCATGCAGTTAGGCGTGGTTATGTAACCGTTGGTGGTGAGGTCGCGCGAGCAGGGGTAGACGCCCTTGGGATCGATAGCGACGTTCTCGTAGCCGATGTTGCCGTTGATGAAGTTGACGAGCGCTCCATCGGTGCCCGACTGCTCGAGCGCGTCCACCGCGTTCTCATAGGCTCCGAAAACGCGATTGTCCTTGATGAAAAGGAACTCGCCGCCGAACTTGAACGTGTGCTTTCCCTTCGTCCAGGTAAGATCCTCGCCGAGTTGGATGAAGTTCTGCGGGCCGCCGAATGGAATAGCGGAACCGGGAGCGGTAGGCAGGTAACCCGGGAAGTTGATGGTTCCTTGACCAATCTGCACCGTGCTGCCCGAATTGGGATAGAGGGTGGGAACCGCTGCCCCGTTGAGAGGCTGAAGGTTGTTGAAGCGCGTGCCGAGCAGCCTGGTGGCGGAAGCAACCGATTGCGAAAAAGTGTGCGTCAGCGAGAGCAGCAGGTTGTGGTTCACCTGTGTGCTGCCGGTGTTGTAGCCGTCGTATGGGCTGGAGGCGTTGGTTCCCGAGAAGAAATTAGAGTTCTGCTGGACGTAACGGCCCATGAGCTGGGTCCTGTCGTTGACGGTCCAATCGACACGATCGAAGTTGATCCACTGGTTGACAGGCGTTCCGCCGCCGGAGTCTCCAGCTACCGGATAGATCACCGTACCGAACAGCGGCGTGGTGCAGATCGGAGCGCTCGCAAGACCTGGGTCTGCGCAGCTTGCGCCCGTGCCGCCCGTCTGCTGCGCGGCGATTGCATTAATATCACTTTCCCATAGACCCAGATTCTGAATAGCCGCACCGGTGTAGGTCGTGCTATTGACTGGGTACTGAAGCTTGCCATACGCAGTGAAAAAGTCCTGCATGTTCGACGCCGACTGAGAGATCAGCCCCGGCAGCGGTACCTCGGCAGTTAGATAAGATGCGCTGCGGATACGGGTCCACTCAGTGGCCGACGAGAAGAAGAGCTTGTTTTGCTTGATAGGGCCGCCTACGAAATAACCAAACTGATTATGTACATAGCGCGGCTTGGGGCTGCTGAGACCGCTGTGATCCGGTGCCGCCCAGAGTGCATTGTTGTTGAAGCTGTCGGAGGCGAAGGTGGAGGTGCGGTTGTACTCATAGGCATCCCCGTGAAGGCTATTGGTGCCGCTCTTGGTGCCCACGTTCACGGCGCCGCCCGACGAGCGACCGAACTCAGCACCCTGGCCGGCGATAACCACCGACATCTCCTGCATGGCATCCTGGGGAATGGTCTGACCGACACCCACACCGAACAGATCGGTGTTCTCAGCGCCATCGAGCAGAATGTCCACGGAGGCTGAACGCGCACCGCCGATGTCTACCCCGACTCCGCGGTCACCGCCTGTGATCTGCCCGGAAACGTTGCCGGACAAATTGACCAGGCTGTAGGGATTTCGATCCGCCAACGGCATGTTCTCGACCTGGCTGGTAGTGATCTCGGTGGAGATCTGCGCGTCGACGACATCGGGCGTGGTCGTATTGTCCGTGGTGACGATGATCTCCGTCTGGCCGCCTGAGACACCCAGCACAACGTGGATCGCGCGCGCTGCGCCGATTCCCAGCGTGAAGTTCTGGTGGCTGCTGTTGAACCCGGCAGCCGCAACCGTAATCCGATAGTCAGCTGGGGGCAGCTGTGTAATCGAATAATCTCCCTGCGCGTTCGTAGCGCTCACGCGCTGGGCGCCATTGGCTACGTTCAAGAGGGTGATTGAAGCATTCGGAACAACCGCGCCGCTGGCGTCAGTTACCGTGCCGCTTACTGAGCCGAGATCAGCTTGGGCCTGGGCCATCGGTGTTCCGACGCAGGCAATGTAAGCAAATACGCCCAGCAGGCTAACCGACAAAGAAACAACTTGCAGTAATCGCGAAAATCGCATTGAAATCCTCCGGATCGACGATGGATCGGAGAACCTCATGGGGGACGAGATCCCGATCCGCTATCGCGCTCGGCGTCTCGGGTCTAATCTGGGGAGGGATAGGTCCGTTCCGCGGTTAACAGTCCAAAAAAAGGCCGAAAGAAACAGCAAGAAATAAAGGTCTGGCTCCGTCATTCCTGAAGGCAGGTGACGAAAACCATCCCAAGATAAACAGGGTCTTTGCTGTTTACTTAGTGCAAGCAAGATGCCAAACAGAGAATTCCATCTCATTTCGCAATCTAAAGGACTAATCAAATAAGTTGTGTGATTTGAATCACATGCGAATATGGGAACTTGTAGAGCGATCCTCGGCTATTTCACAAAGCATTAATCTTTGACCCTGTTTTCAAGCTTTCCAGTCGAATCGTGCTCTTTGCGGATCGTGTATCTTCGCAGCATGCAAATCGTACTGGCGCACATCGGGCCGCGTCTTCCCTCAAAGGATCCGCTGGAGTGCCTGACCTCAATGTATCTCGATCGATGCGGAGTGCATGCCCGCTGCGAGGCTGAAGCATTTCGCAGCGAGGAGGCACTTTTTGAATGGATGGACCGGAAACAACGGCGCGCGCCTGTCGTCTGTGTCCTGCTGGACAGCCGCGGAAAACAAATGACTTCGGAGGATTTCGCCCTGTGGCTGGGAAAGCGGCGCGACAATGGCGCCCAGCAGATGATCTTCGCCGTCGGCCCGGCGGACGGATGGACAGAGACGGCTCGGAAACGGGCGACTCTCCTGCTTTCGCTCGGCCCCTTCACGCTGGCCCATGCGCTGGCACGCGTGGTACTGGCTGAGCAACTTTATCGCGCATTTACAATCCTGACAGGCCACCCCTATCACTCGGGCCACTGACGCAGCTTGCAGCTCAACGTTCTTCGTTCAAAGCTTTTGAATTGCCTGCTACCAGCGCAGGCGATGCTGCGAATTGCTAACTCAGAACAACCACAAACCCGGAACTTAGAACCCTTTTATGGACTCTGAACAATCTTCTCGACGCGGACTGATCCTGATCAACACCGGCCCGGGCAAGGGCAAAACAACCGCTGCCATGGGTACGGCCCTGCGCGCTGTTGGCAACGGCATGCGCGTGCTGATGCTGCAATTCCTCAAAGGCTCGTGGCACTATGGCGAGCTGGATTCGACGCAGGCATTCGGACAAAACTTCGTCCTCAAACAGATGGGTCGCGGGTTCGTGAAGGTGGGCGGAGCGGAGACCGATCCTGAAGATGTTCGCCTGGTGCACGCGGCATGGGCAGAGGCACGCGAGGCAATCCTGTCCGGCGCCTGGGACATGGTGGTGCTCGACGAGATCAACTACGCGATCGGTTACGGCATGCTCGATCCAGCCGAAGTCGCCGAGACACTGCGCAATCGTCCGGAGATGGTGCACGTGATCCTGACAGGGCGGAATGCGCACCCAGCGCTCGTGGAAATTGCCGATACGGTCACGGAGATGCGCGAGGTGAAGCATGCCTACCAAAAGGGGATCCTGGCGCAACGGGGTATCGAGTACTGACCGATGCCGGGTCGCTATAATGACTGAGGCCTTATGTCCTGGTTTAAACGAGAGAACGGTGAGTTCGAGGGTCCCGGCGGTAACGGCGACGAAGAGAAGAGTGTCCGCACGGAGGGACTCTGGGTTAAGTGTCCCGGGTGCCGGCAGACCATTTGGAAGGCTGACCTTGAGGCCAACATGAATGTATGCCCCAAGTGCCAGTACCACTTTAAGATTGGGGCGCGGCAGCGTCTGGACCTTTTGCTGGAACCGGGCTATCAACTCGTCGACGGCGGTCTTCGCTCTACGGACCCGCTCAACTTTACCGACGTAAAACCCTACAAGCAGCGCTTGCGCAAGGCACAGCAGGACACCGGACTGGACGATGCCATCCTGAACGCTCTGGGGCAGATGGGACCGCACGCGGTCGTGGTCAGCGCGATGGAATATGGCTTCATTGGCGGGTCAATGGGCGCCGTGGTGGGCGAAACGATTGCCCGCGCCGTGGACCGTGCGCGTATTGAGAACAAGCCGCTCATTGTGGTCGCAGCGTCGGGCGGAGCGCGCATGATGGAAGGCGTGGTCAGCCTGATGCAGATGGCGAAGATTTCGACCGTGCTGGCACAGCTCGACGATGCGAAGGTGCCGTATATCTGCGTGCTGACCGATCCTACAACGGGCGGCGTGACCGCAAGCTTTGCCATGCTGGGCGATCTCAACATCGCCGAGCCGGGAGCCCTGATCGGCTTCGCCGGGCCGCGCGTGATCGAGCAGACTATCCGCCAGAAGCTGCCTGAGGGCTTTCAGCGCTCGGAGTTTCTTCTTGAGAAGGGCTTTCTCGACGCCGTTGTGCATCGTCACCAACTGAAGAGCTATCTGATCCGCGCCCTTGATTTTATGACGACGCCTGCGCAGGCAAAGGCCGCGGGCTGATTTTGCTGCAGCTGCATTTCACGCGCTATCGCACTGCGCAAACCATGTTCTTACGAATCGACAAAAAGAAGAAGGGCGCCTCGAGGGGCGCCCTTCACGGTTGCGGAGGGTTCAGTTAGAACTGGAACTGAACCTTCAGCTGGGTGTTGCGGTTGCTGCCGTAGTTGTAGCGGTAGTCTTCGAAGGAACCACCCACATCATCGACCAAGGTATCGGGTGTGCCAAGGAACTGGCGGTTCATGGCGTTGTAGTCGATCAGCGAGAGCGTCATGGTCAAGCCCTCGTTGATCCTCGTAACCTTTTGCAACGCCGCATCGAAATTGTTCCATGACTTGGTACGGAGGCTGTTACGTCCAACGCCGCCATAGGGGGTATTGGTGAGCTGCGATGACGTGTAAGCCGTGTTCCGAAGCCAGTGGAAGCTTGACTGGGAAGCAGGTGCGCAGGTGGCCCAATTCATATAGCCGGCGCCATTGCCGCAAACCGAACCATCATCCAAAATGCCTACTGATGTAATAGGCGCACTTGGATTGTTCAGAATGGGCCGGTTGGTGTCGTAACCGCTCAACTGCCAATTGGCAAAGTTCACATCGGCATAGCTCTGCAGGGCTGGGAGATAGTTGTTGGGATTGGTAGCTCCGAAGAATCCATACTGGAATGCGCTGACAGGCTGACCGCTATTGGCCGTCCAGATGGTATCAAGGCGGTAGCCGCTAAGCACACGACCGACCATCCCTTCGCCGTTGTGGAACTTCGGAAGCAGGTAACTGAACTGGGAGGAGGCGACGAACTTCTCAGAGTCGCCACTGACTGCGCGTTCTGCGACGTTCGGGTCGAGTGGGTTCTCGGCGAAAGCAATCGTGTTGCCTCCAGCAAAGTTGCCAAAGATTTCGGAGGTGTTATCGATCGTCTTGCCGTAAGTGAAGCTGGTGTTTGTTGTAAATCCGTGGAAGTTCTGCGTGGTGATATTGCTTTCGAGAGAATCGTACAGAGCAAAGGCTCCGTTGTTACGCTCGCGAACGTTGGTGCGATTGCAATCCAAGCGTCCGAAACCAAGCTGCGTATTGTCGGAGCACAGGGAAGTCGGCACGTAATTCGGATAATTGGATTGGACCGGAGCCAGGTATGGATTGGCATTTACAGACTGGAAGTTGCCAACCTGATGGTTGCCGACATAGCTGATTGCCACGACTGCATGGTTTCCCAACTGGTGAGAGATGCCGAGAATCCAAGATTCCGTGTAGGGATTATGGAAGTTCGGCGCGATCGTGGTCTCGTTGCGGGCGCCAGGATTGATTCCCGGACCCGTGGGTAGATAGGGCAGGTCCAACGCTCGAACCTGAGCTCCGAGCGCCCCTCCCACCGGGAGACAGGGTTTGCTGGGTCCGCAGCCGCTGATTGTCCCGAGGTTAACCACGGGAGCTGCCGTCGCGGTATTGAGGAACATGTTGTAAAACGCGGGATCGAAGTTGATCGAGAATCCGCCGCGCACCACCAGCTTCTTGTCAAAGTCAGGGTTGTACGCAAAGCCAATCCGGGGCTGGAACTGCTTAAAGTTGTTCGGAGCAGCGGCGACCGTTCGGAGGGCAAGAGGTAGCGATTGATCCCAGAAAGCGGTCGCTGCATTGCTCTCGCGCGAAACAGTTTCATCGTGCAGAAGATTTGCTGCCTGACTAAAGAATTCCCAGCGGACACCCAAATTCAAGGTCATTTGCGGGACAATCTTGTAGTCATCCTGGAAGTAAGCCGCGGCGTCGTTTTCCTTGAATTTTGTGGTGAAGTTGTTGCTGTTGCCAATGGTCACCGATCCGGCGCCGTTGATGAAATTGTTAAAGCTGGTGAAGCTGAAACCACCCGCGTAATCAGGCAGGAAGGGATTCGGAGAGTTCTGATAATCCCATTCGCCGCCGATGAGGATGGTTTGCTTGCCGTGGCTCCAGGTCATGTTGTCCTGTGCCTGGGTTACCTTCACAACGCGGCCCTGGGGGATGTTGGTGGCATAACCGAAGCCGATCATGGAATAGGGCGTGCCGGAGCTTGGATCGTTGATGTGGCCGCCGATGCCGATGCTTGTGGTGCATTGATCCGGTGAGGTTGCGACGCATTTGGGCTGCGCGCCACCCTGGAACAGAAGGCTGGTTTGCTGGAATGAATAACGCACCTGGTTGACGATGCTGGGAGTCCACGTACGGCTCCAGTCCGCGCCCACCGAGTGTGCTGTATCGGGCACGTTGTACCAGTTGCCGGCGGTTACGCTGCCGCCTGCTTCGAGAGTGGGATCGTCCTGATAGAAGTAGCGAAGGAAGAAGTGATCCTTGCCGGTGGGCTGCCAATCCATGCGTTCGAGCAGTTCCTCGTCATTTGCCAGCGACGGAACACTGCGGGCGATTTCAGCGAACTCAACGTTTGCAGTCGTGGCGCCTACTGTAACCGGGAGAAGGACGGGGGTACCGATGGCATGGGGATTGCCGGTCTTGATCGAATAGGGGCCATTGCTGACCAGCGCTGTAACTCCGGGGTCACCGGAGAATGCGGACTGAAGTGTTGCCAGACCGGTCGCATCGGGCGTTACCGAAGTCGGACCGCTGACGGCCACCCCGCCGCCGTTGCGATAGCGATTCCACAAACCACTTGAGAAGAACCACATCTTGTCGCGGAACTTGGGAACCGGGCCGCCGATCGTGAATCCGAAAGTGTTGTCAACATAGCGAGGAAGCGACGGGACCTGGCATCCGGTTGCGTTAGGATCCTGGCCGGGAGCGCAAAAACCAAGGAACGGCGACTTCTGTCCCTGAGCAAACGATTCGCCCCAGTTGCCCTCGTAAAACTCAAATGCCGAGCCGTGGAAGGTGTTCGTACCGGACTTGGTGAGGTAGTTGACGATGGAGCCGGCGTTGCGGCCATACTGCGCGCTGAAGTTGTTTGTAATGACTTCCACGCCGCTCAGTGCGTCCTGATTCGAGAAGAACACCTGTGGACCCGCAACTGAGTTGTCGTTGTTGGACTGGCCGTCAATTTCGAAGTTGTTCGAGCGGCCGCGCTCGCCCTGAGATGAGAAGCCGCCATAGCCGCCGTTCGAGTTGGAGAAGCTGTTGTCATGGGTAATGGAAACACCTGGCGTTAGCAACGCCACCGTGTCAAAACCGCCGCCGAAAGGCAGATTCTCAAGCGACTCCGACTGAAGCGTCACCGCGACCTCAGATTGCTCGGTGCTCAACAGTGGCGCCACAGAACTAGCTTCCACGGTTTCGACACCCTGGCCAATCTTCAGCATCTCCGATCCCAAAGCGAGCGTGCCAACTGTGACGTTGACGCTTTTCACCTGAAGGTCAGAGAAACCGGAAGCTGAGATCGTCACTTTATACACGCCGATCGGCAACGCAAGAACGCTGAAGTCGCCGTTCGGGCCCGAAGTCTGCATATAAGTTCCGCCCGTCGCGGTATTGACGACAATGATTTTTGCGCCTGGAACGACTGCGCCTTTGGGGTCAACGACCGTACCACTGACGCCTCCGGTGGTAATGCCCTGGCCGAGCGCCGCGCTGATCGCGCCGATCAGGACGATGCAGAGTGCGAACACTTTCAGATTTGGCAGATTTCTCATACCCATTTGTTCCTCGAAATTGAATTTTTGTCTCATTGGGGCGGGCGCCAGCGGTCTCATACTGGCTTACCTGTCGCCTACACCCGGCCGTCATAGCAGTCGGGCCTTGGGGTTTACGTTCAGACCGCGTTGGGTTCGAAGCTGGTTGAAACTCTGGATCAGGTCGACAAGGTCACCCGCCAGGGAATAAGGGAAGCCGGGCCAGAGTCGTACTTACAATTGGCCCAAAAGTAAAAGGACAGAAAAATGGGAAAGTAACTGGTAAGTCTGCGATAACGGATGCAATCGGCATGCCAAAGTGCGGGCAAGTTGACATTCGCGCTACGTTATTTATTTACAGTTATTTAACAAGAACTGAGTCGAGGTGCATGGTCCCGGCTTGCGCCCCAAATCCGCTTTTCAGCAAATCTCTACATAAAACGGTATATGCGCCTCATTTTCTTCAATATCATGAATATAGCGCCTCCTTTAGACGAAAACGAACCCTGCACCTCCTGATTGAGCGCTTTCCGGGCGATATCAACGGCGACCTTTGCCCCGACTCGGAGAGACAACGTAGACTTATTCCTCGAAAAAGCTCCAGAGGATGAAGACCAATGCTGCTTCGCGCGCTTAGCCGGATTGCTTTTGTATTGTTTGCCGCGACCACCGTTGCACAGACATCTTTTTTGAAATCCGTGCCCGCAATCCGCTTCAACACTTCGGGTCCAGTGATTCGCGCCCACGCTGAGGCCGGGAAGCCCTTCACCGTCGCCGGTGAGCGCGGAGTGGTGCTTGGCCAACAGAACGGCGTCTTCGAAGCCTGGGTTCTTCCGGTGAAACTCCTCTCGCACCTCACTATTGAGGCCGATATCGAGGGCTACACCGTTCCCATTAACGTGAACCAACAGGCGGCCGAGATTGAAGTGCGTCCGGATCGCACCGTCATCACATACAGCCACATCGGTTTTACCGTCCGCCAAATCATGTTCTCGCCTGACGAGGGGCAACCCGGCACGGGGCCGGTAGTGCTCTTTGAATTTGATTGCCTGCATCCGACGGAATTCATATTTCGTTTCACACCAGAATTGCGCTGGATGTGGCCGGAGCGCAATGAAGGCGTCCCCGGCGTGGAGTGGATCGCGCCGAAGGTTCAAGCTCCATCGGGCCCTGATGGGTTCTATATCCTTCACGCGGACTACCCGGACCTTGCGGGCGCCGTTGCAATCCCGGGTGCAGACCCCGGGATCCTTGCGCCCTACCAGGAACGCCCGCAGGTTCATCCAGTCGAGTTTCATCTCCACATTGATCCTGCGCGCGATCGCGGGCGGCTGTTTCCGTTGCTGATGGCAGCGGGCATGAACAAGGAGTCGGCCAGCAACGCGGCGTTGGGCGCGACGCTGGCTCAATTGAACGAGTCGATCGCAAGTTTGTACAAAGCGCATGACGATGCCTACAGGAAATTGCTGGCAAATTCGGTTTCGATCGAGACGCCCGACAAGAATCTCAATGAAGCTTTCCAGTGGGCCGTGGTTTCAATCGAGCAGCTCAAAGCGCATCCGGTGGACGCGCATTCCATTCCCACGGACGAGACCGCGCTGGTGGCCGGCTACTATGAGTCTGGTGATTCGGCACGGCCGGGGTTTGGCTGGTTCTTCGGGCGCGACTCGCTCTACACGCTGTACGCCGTGAACGGCTACGGCGACTTTGGGCTTGCCAAATCGGAACTCGAGTTTCTGATCAGACGCCAGCGCGAAGATGGCAAGATCATGCACGAGTATTCGCAGACGGCTGCAGCCATCGACTGGCGCGCATTTCCATATATGTATGCCGCGGCTGATTCAACTCCGCTGTTCTTGATGGCAGTGGCCGATTATGTTAGGTCAAGCGGAGATGTTGCCTTTCTCACGGCGCATCGCGATGCCATCGAAAAGGCCTGGGCATTCGAAACCGATCCTGCGCACGATACCGACCACGACGGCATCTACGACAATTCGCAGGGCACAGGATGGGTGGAAAGCTGGCCCGGGGGGATGCCGCACCAGGAGATTTATCTGGCGCTGCTGGATCAGCAGGCATCGTCGGCGATGGCGTACATGGAAGGGTTGTTGAAAGACTCCTCGAAGGAAGAAGCGGCGAACAATCGCGCGGACAAACTCGCGAAGACGATCAACGCCGAATACTGGGACACGCAGAAGAACTGCTATGCCTTCAGCCGGAACATGGATGGCTCGCTGGACAAAACCAGCACGGTGTATCCGGCGCTGGCCTGGTGGGATCCAGCGGATGGGAAATCGGTACTTGCGCAACCAGACGGTTGCCTTTCTCAGTTTGCCGCCGCTGCGTTGAATACGGACTGGGGCCTGCGCGATGTGGCCAACACGGAGCCGATCTACGACGGCATGAGCTACCACCAGGGGTCAGTGTGGCCGCTCTTCACCGGCTGGGCTGCGCTCGTCGAGTACCGCGCCAACCAGCCTCTCGCCGGCTATCAAATCTTGATGGAGAACGCGAACCTGACCAAAGCGCAGGATCTTGGCGCGGTGACGGAATTATTGTCGGGCGATTTTTATGTTCCATTTGGGCGGAGCACGAGCCACCAGTTGTGGTCGAGCGCGATGGTGATCACGCCCATTCTGCGCGGGCTTTTTGGCATCAGCATCGATGCGCAGACGAAGACGATTACCGTGAATCCGCATTTGCCGGCAGGGTGGGATCGAGCTGAGGTGTTGAACATTTCCCTTCCGAAAGCAAAAACATCTCTGTCCTTCAAGCGGAAGAATAATCAGCTTGAAATTTACATGAGTCCGACAGACGACGATGCTTGGCATGTTCACAGCGACCTGCCTGGAGCAACCTTAGGAGCTATCGGCGTCAACGTCGCAAAGAAACTTCGCATGGCTCCATCTCAAGGAATTCGCATTCCTCTGCCGGATATCGAAGTTGACGAGTCGGCCGGAAAATATGGGGAGAATGCAATCGAGTCGGTTTCCCTTCTGAACAAACCTCCGCTACCTGGAGCTTCGACCAGCCGGTTCCGATTGCTGCGTTCAGATTACTCGGATCGGAAACTCGTGCTCACAGCAGAAGGGCTTGGGGGCAGTATCGGATTTGTGACCCTAATTCGTCACGGCCACATCGACCCGAAAGTCGAGACCAATCCAACTGCACCACAAGGCGCAGAACAACAATTCGCAAGTATTTCACACCGAGAATGCGATGCCGATTTTTACGCTTGTAAAGAACTGCCGCTGATCTTTCACTTTCCCGATGGCGAGGGATGGAAGACCGTCACCGTCACTCTGACATGGTGAGTCAAAGATTGTTCAGTTCACCGTGAGGTTGACGGTCGTGGTGGCATTGACCGTGCCGGATGTGGCCGTCACGGTGATGGTGTAAGAACCGGGCGTTGTCCCAGGTTGGCTGTTGCCACCTGCGCCCCCTCCACCGCTAACGCCCGATCCGCCACCGCCACCGCAACTGACAACGCCGCCAGCCATCGCGGCAAGCAACACCAGCATGAACAAGGAGCTTCGGCCCCGGCGGCGAACGGCGCCCATCCCAAAGATCAACGAACAGGCAAGGGCAACGGCGTCTCGACGCCATCGCGCACCCGGAGTTGGAGGCAACGAGACTGATGCGCTGGTTGGCGCCGTGGTGGAGATCGTTAAGGTGGCTGTCTGACTGCCGGCGCCGGAGATGGTAACAGGCGAAGTCGTGCCAAAGCTCAGCGTGGGTGGATCGACGGCCCCGGCAGGAGAGTTGGTGACCACTGCGCTCAAGTTCACACTGCCCGTAAACCCGGCAATCGGACTCAGGGTGATGGTCGACGCATTCCCTGTGGTCGAGCCTGGCGAGACAAAAAGATTTGTGCCGCTCAGATTGATGCCCGGCGGGATAGCGTTTGCAACACTGATGTAGCTCTGCAAGTTGCCGGCTAGATAATTGGCGTCGCCGCTATAGACGGCCGTGACCTCATTCGTTCCGATAGGCAGCGTATTCGCTGGAATCGTGAATGAAGCGGAACCGGCGCTGATAGCTACCGCACCGGAAGAATAGGTTCCACTTGTAACGGTGATCGTTCCGGTTGCGCCAGGTATCGGATTGCCGGTGATCGCGATAACTGTGACGGAGAAATTGAGGGGTTCATTCACGGGTACATAGAGGCCCGAGGGAACGAAACTAATGAGAGGGTACGCGACAACGTTCACGGTGCCAGCCGCGGTCCCGCTAGTGTATGTGGCATCACCCGTGAAATTCGCAGTGATTGAGTTAGTTCCGGCGGGCACGGCATATTGGTTAAATGTGAAGGTTGTGGCGCCGTTGACAAGATTCTGCGGCCCCCAAATTAGGCCCCCAATGTTCAGGGTCACACTCCCCGTCGCAGTCGGATCGCCGCTGGGACCCGTCACTTTGACGGGTATCGAAAACGGAAAACTCGACTGCACACCCGAGGGGGGCAGGATTGTTACGGTGGGAGCGACAGTGCCCGACGAGATTACCTGAATGTGCGCCCCAGCCGTATTAGGGTTGTAGTCCTTGTCGCCGCTGTAAACCGAATACAGGTCGATGTTGGCGATCGGAAGTGTATTGGCTGGGATTGTGATAACCGCGGAACCATTTACGACTGACACGCCTGTCGCGCTGAACAGAGAAGAAGGGCCCATGGATGCGGTGAGGGTAACCGTACCCGTCGGCACGGGATATGTGCCGGATTGCGCAAGGGCGATCGTGACCTGCAATGGCTGGTCGTTCTTGGCGGGATTTGAGGCAGGCGTAACCGTCATTGCCGCCGTGCCGCCGTTGATGTTGACATACGTGTCAGGCATGTTCTGGTTGGCTGAGTAGTTCGCGTCGCCGCTGTAGGTGGCGTAAATCACGTGTGGCCCGGCGCTGAGGGTGGTTGTTATGTATGCCGCACCTCCTGTCGCCAAGGCAGTTGAACTGCCCGCCGTACCTGTCACAGGCAGGGTTGCCAATGTCGTTCTTGTTGATGAGGTCCCCAACTGATCGAAAAGCGTGATGGTGCCGGTCGGCGCTGCGCCCAGACTGTCAAGGGACTGATAGTTCAAGAAGTTCACGAGTTTCGCGTTGATTGGAACGGAGTCGCCCAGGTTGTACGTGCCCGAGCCGCCGATGGTGAGGAACAACGCTGTCGGCAGAGGCTGAATGGTCAGGCTGACCGGCGCACTTGTGCTGGCCTGGAAGCTGGCATCTCCCGGGAAAGCGGCGGTAAGCGAGTCTGCGCCCGCTGGTATGGTTGATGTCTGCAGTTCAGCAACGCCGTCGCTTGCGAGCGCCGCTGTACCGATGGATGTGGTGCCGCTCCTGAAAGTGATCGTACCGGTCGCCGCGCCGTCAGGATTTGCTGCTGAAGCGCTACTTCCAAATGGCTGCGCATCGATCAGGTAGATGTATCCGTAGTACGGTGTCGATGAGGGAAGGCCCGAAGCGGGTTCGTAGTAGCCACGGACGGTGAGATTCGTCGTGCTTCCTTCAGCACTCACTGTGACTGGAATGCTATTGGAGTCGCTCGAGCCAAATGTCTGATTGCCGCCATAGTGGGCGGAAACGCTGTAGCTGCCGCCAGGGAGGCTATCCGTTGTCCCCGTCGCTGTCCCGCTGGCGAGAGGGAACGAGCCAATGCTCCCGCTGTTGGGTACGGTGGCGGGATTGAGGGTGTCGACCAGGGCAACATTGCCGGCCGGCGTTCCGCCGCTGCCGGTAACCCCCACGCTGACGGCCACGCTGACGCCGTGAGTGATACTGAGTGGCGCTGTTGAACCATTCAACGTTAGCGCCGATGTGGTGGATGTGATGGATGCACCGGCCCAGTTGCTCAGCATTTGCGTGGCGTCGACGCTGCCCAGGCCCGAAGCTTCATCAAAGCCAGTGGCCGCGTTGTAACCCGTCATGAAGTAGTAGCTCGCAAGTGTCGCAGCACAGCCCGGTGTCCCGCTATTACATGCAACCGAATTGTTGCCTGTCAGAACATCATGAAATACGGTGTTGTAGTGCGACTTCGCGAGGTTGTAGAGTACGTAGTCTGCCTGCCCCAGACGGCTCCCGGTCTTCTGCTTCAGGAGCGCGAGCATACCCGCAAACGCAGGTGCGGCCGCGGACGTGCCCCCGACTCCCGTTAAATCGAAATTGCTTCCAGTAGTCGGGTCACCCGCACAATCGGTGACAGGATTCCCGCTGCCGTCCGAATCAAAGTCGGTGCAAAGGCCCCACGCCGCGCCATAGAGTCCGTTCCCGGCAAGGAAGGAGACATCGGGCAGGTTTCGGCCTGAGCTGTCTGTCGCGAAGGTCGATTGCCATGCCGGCAGGGGATAGCCGGCGGAGCACGTCCCCCCAGTCTGCTGCACACAGGCGCTGACGCCGCCGCCCGCCGCCACGATGTTGGCGTTGGAATAGTAGATCGTTGCCGTCCACGGCACATTCGCGCTGACGGCGCCGTTGTCGCCTTGGAATGTGGAATCGTTCCACGGCCGTTCGGGAATATATTTGAGCGCGCTGCGGTGGTTGGGTAGCGAGTTGGTAATGTCGACGTACTGAGTGAAGCTGGTCGGGAAACTGCTGTAGAGCGTGTCGAAGTCAGTGCCCCCGACAGCGATGTTGTAGGGCGTGGACGCGAGTGCGTTGACAGCAAGACCCACGGAAGCCTGCAACTCGGAATTCGGGTTGTCGCAACCGGCCGAACCGCTGTCGCCGCTGGACACCGTGAGCGATATGCCTTGTGCAGCGGCCTGCTCCCACAGGTTGTTGATATATTGATTCCCCGAGCTGCCCTGGTCCGCTTCGCAGCCACCAAAACTGATGTTGAGAATATCGGCCTGGTTGTCATCGACCGCGCGTTCGATCGCCAGAAACAGGCCTGCGTTCAGGTAGGTATCGGCCGCAGTGTAGAGAATCACATTGGCATTTGGAGCGATTCCGCCCGCTACCTGCGTATCGAGATAGGCCTCGATCGCGTCGCCGTTTTCGCCCGGATCAACGCCATCCACGACCACGGCGGTAGCCTTGGCCGGCAACCCGAAGGTCGCCCGATAATTTGCGTTCTGCGTAATGTCGATGTTGGAATCCCCGGCAATGCCAATGGTGACGCCGGTTCCGTCGTAAAGATTTCCGCTGTGATTGGCGTTATAGGCTGTCGGCGTGTCGTAGATGGTGGCTGCATCGGCCGGGCCCAGATAAATTGTGTATCCGTTGCTCGCATTGCCAAGGGTATAGGTGGGCTCGATGCGGTTGGTCTGCGGGTTGTACACTCCGCTCGGCGCACGCTCCGCATTGGATCTCGGATTGAAGTCGTTCAGCTTTGCTACTCCAGCAACAACCGGCGCCAGCGCTGCGGGAATCTGCGGGTCAGAGACGTTCGCCCAATGCTGCACGCCCTGAATGAGAAAGCTGTGAACCGACGTGTGAAAGGCTGCATCCACCTGCGCCGTTGTTCCAGAAAACTCGATGGACATTCTGCCCGGCGAGACCTTATTCACCGTCATGCCCTGGCCCTGGAGCCAGGCTTCGACCGTGGCCAGATCAGCATCGGAGATCCCGAAGCGCCTGCCGAATTCCTCCGGCGTCAGCCACTGGTGATAGTTGGGGGAATTCACATCCTGAACAGAATCCAGCCAGGTTTGGAGAACGGCCTCCTGCGCCGCGCTGCGCGTGAGTACGAGGATGAGACGGCTTGCCACTTTCGAACCGGGGGCAACACCCACGTCATATTTGGGCAGCGCCAAGGGTGGCGTGTTGCCCTGCAGCGTCACCAATGAGGATTCATTGATCTTCTGCGTGATCCGGACGGCGTTTGGCGCCAACTGCTGGTCTTGCGCAATGGCGGGTGAAGAGACGAAGAACCCAAGGCAAAGAGCAAAAGCGGCCGAAAATATTAAACATGGCCGCCCGGAACGGATCATGGTCATAAATGTCCCGAGAAACTAGTGGGAGCATTTTAGCCCGAATGCGCGAAATTCGGCGACGTATTCTGCTGGCACCTTCGAGGGATTCCCGTCGGGCGGTGACGGGAACCACTTGGATTTACTTCTTATGCTTGCGGTAAAGCCCAATCAGGTGATTGGTCGAGCTGTCGTGCGAAGGCTGTGGCTCGGACGGGCCTTCGAGTTCGGGAATGATCTTTTGTGCCAGCGCCTTGCCGAGTTCTACGCCCCACTGGTCAAATGAGTTGACCTGCCAGACGACGCCCTGCGTGAACACGCAATGTTCGTAGAGCGCGACCAGTTTGCCGAGGACCGCGGGCGTGAGTTCGTCCGCAAGGATTGTATTGGACGGTCTGTTTCCTTCAAACACGCGATGCGGCACCAGCCAGTCCGGCGTGCCTTCCGCCTTCACCTGCTCGGCGGTCTTGCCAAAGGCCAGCGCCTCTGCCTGCGCGAATACGTTGGCGAGCAGAATGTCATGATGGTGGCCCAGCGGATTGAGCGTCTTGTAGAACGCGATGAAGTCGCACGGAATCAGCCGCGTTCCCTGGTGAATCAGCTGATAGAACGAGTGCTGCCCGTTCGTGCCAGGCTCGCCCCAGTAAACCGGCCCGGTGTTGTAGCGAACTTCCTTGCCTTTGAGCGTGACGTGCTTGCCATTGCTCTCCATGGTGAGTTGCTGGAGGTAGGCCGGGAAGCGCTTGAGATATTGCTCGTAGGGCAGGATGGCGATGGTCTGCGCATCGAAGAAGTCGGTGTACCAGACCGAGAGCAGTGCCAGCAGCACGGGCAGATTCTTTTCGTAGGGCGCGGTGCGGAAGTGCTCGTCCATCTGGTGAAATCCATCCAGCATCGCGCGAAAATTCTCCGGACCGATCGCCAGCATCGTGGAAAGCCCGATGGCCGAATCCATGGAGTAGCGGCCGCCAACCCAATCCCAGAAACCGAACATGTTGGCTGTATCGATTCCGAACTTCGTCACTTCCCCGGCGTTCGTCGATACCGCAACAAAGTGCTTCGCAATTGCCGATTCGTCGCCGCCGAGCTTTTCGAGCATCCAGGTGCGCGCGGTGTGCGCGTTGGTCATGGTTTCGAGCGTCGTGAAGGTTTTGGACGAAACAATGAAAAGCGTCTCTTCCGCATCGAGACCCTGCACCGCTTCGGCAAAGTCTGTGCTGTCTACATTCGAGACGAAGCGGAACGTCATGGCGCGATCGCTGTAGTGCTTCAGCGCTTCATAGGCCATGACTGGCCCGAGGTCGGAACCACCAATGCCGATGTTGATCACATTCTTGATGCGCTTCCCCGTGTGGCCTTTCCACTCTCCGCTGCGCACGCGGTCAGAGAAGGCCGCCATGCGTTCCAGCACTTCGTGCACCTTCGGCACCACGTCCTCGCCATCAACCATGATCTTCTGGCCTTTGGGTGCACGTAACGCCACATGCAACACGGCGCGCTTCTCCGTGATGTTGATCTTCTGGCCGCTGAACATGGCGTCGGTATGCTCACGCAACTTCGACTCCTCGACGAGTGCGAGCAGAATCTTCAGGGTCTCGTCGGTGATGCGATTCTTTGAGTAGTCGAGAAAGAGGCCGACACCTTGGGCTGTCAGCTTCTCGCCGCGCCTGGGGTCGTCCGCAAAAAGCGAGCGAAGATCGACTTTGGAAATCTCGCGAGCGTGCGCCTTCAAATCTTTCCAGGCCTTCATGCTCGTCAGCGGCTTCATCTTGATATTGAATTTCTGGCTTTTCCCCACCTTCGCCATTTCCATCCTCCAGTTCGCGGCTTCACCAAAGACGTCCGTTCCAGCCCGGCCAGGGGCCCGGACCCGCAGAAAGCTTCCTTTCCTTGGGATGCCGGATTATCGACGCCGTTTCAAAAATCAACTCAGACCAAACCCATTATCGTCGCTCCCGGCGGCCCTCCCTGTGGACAGAGTCGAATCTGCCGTTCGCTGTTTCTTGTGGAATGCGCCCCTCCTCCGTATGATTCCGTCGTGGTTCGATTTGGAGACAACAGTGATCTCGCGACATGATTTCCTGGCAACCGGCGCAATGGGAGCTTTAACCATGGCCTCCTCACGATTCGCGAGGGCCTCCGATTACAGTCCGGATAGATTTGGCGTTCAGCTTTACGTTCTACGCACCCTGCTGGCAAAAGATTTTGATGGCACCCTCGCAAAAGTCGCGGCGATAGGCATCAAGAACGTGGAATTCGCGGGCTTCTACGGACGTACGGCCAAGGAAGTTCGCACCAGCCTGGCGAACGCCGGCCTCACGGCAAGCGGCGCGCACTGTCTTCTGGCAACCATGTCTGAAGATGAAGTCGGCCGCATGATCGATTTCTGCCACGAAGTCGGCATGCCGTACATGATTGCGGCTGTCCCTTCGATCAAACCCGGCAGTGTATCGGCATCGGGCAAGCCTAAATCCGGCAATCCATTCGAGCACATCGAGCTTGAAGATTTTCGATGGAGCGCCGAGCGATTCAATGCGATCGGCGCTCGCGTGCGCGATGCTGGAATGCGCTTTGCGTATCACAATCACAACATCGAAGCGCAGAAGTACGGCAACATCGTGGCCTTCGATGAAATGCTGCGCCTCACCGACCCCGCAGTGGTGGCCATTGAATTCGACACTGGGAATTTCATCGCCGGCGGCGGCGATCCCTATCCTTATCTCGAAAGGTATTCCCACCGCTTTGAACTCGCGCATGTGAAGGAATGGGTCACACCGTTTACGCCGATGTTCACGATCAATTTTCCAAAGTACGCACCATTTGGCCAGGGATCAACGGATTGGAAGAGGATGCTGGGCGCGTTAAACAAGGCCGGCGTGAAGCAAGTCTTCATCGAGCAGGATGGAACGGCAAGCGGCGACGAAGTGGGAGCCGTCCGGCAGGCTTATGAGTTTCTGGTAAAGGTAAGCTGAGCAGAATTCTCCGCAAGGAGCGACACATGAGGCTTTTTCTCCGCGCTTTCTTATTTCCGATCGTCTTGGTTGCAGTGGTTGCGACCATGGCGCAGGAGCCGATGCCTCGGGCTGCTTTTGTGGCGAAAACAATTGCGATTGTCAACTGACCCACTACCAAGACGGGTGAGGTGACTGATGGCGCACTGGAACAACTGAAGGGCTGGGGTCATTTCACGGTCGTGGATGATGCCGACAGCGCTGACATTGTTCTGCGCTTCGACAAGAAGACGGACCGGGAGAGGCAAAACAGCGAATCTACAGACGAGAAGGGAACGACCACGTGGTCGGGGTCGATGACCTTTTCGTCGCAGGTACACATGCGGGCCTATCTGAAGGGCACGAATTCGCCGTTCTACACCACGCAAACCAGTGAGTCAAAGAAGAAGGCAGGCGTGAGCTGTGTGACAAGTGTTTCCAGAAGAAGGCCTGCACTGGATCGAGCAGCGGTAGCTCAGATGCGCATGGGCATCAGTACATACCGCGAGCGGTACTCGGCATCGGGGTCCTCCGGGCGCATCTGGCCGGCGCTTTGCGAGTCCTTGAACTCCAGCCGCACTTCGCCCTCGTTGCCAAGCGCCTTCAGGAAATCGATGATGTAGGTCGAGTTGAAGCCCACCACAATCGGATCGCCGGAGTACGGCGTATCGATGGTGTCTTCGCTCTCGCCGCTCTCGGTGGATTGTGAACTGATCTTGAGCTCATTACCCTCGAGCCGCAGGCGGATTGCGCCGGACCGCTCGTCGGCAAACTGGGCAACGCGCTGGATGGCACTCGACAACTCGCTCGACCGCACCACGGCGAACTTTGTGTTGTCGCGCGGCATGACCGCCTCGTAGTTGGGGAACTGGCCCGACAGCCGTCGCGTGCTCAAGGTGCGATGGCCAACCTTGAAGAACAGCGTGTGCTCGTCGTCGGCAAATTCCACCTTCTCGACATCGGTGTTCGAGAGCAGACCCTGCAGCTCCTGCAGCGCCTTGCGGGGAATCAGCACGCGCTTTTCACCGCTGATACCTTCCATCGCTTCACCAGGCTTCTCGACGAAAGAAAGACGGTGGCCATCGGTCGCCACCATGGCGATTGATTCGGCTTTTAGAACCAGCAGTGCACCGTTCAGCGTGTAACGCGATTCCTCATTCGAAATCGCAAAAATGGTCCGCGCAATCAGCGTCTTCAACGCCACCGCTGGAATGCTCGTCACCGAGACCGCTGGAAACTCGGGAACCTGTGGATAGTTGGCGCGCGCCATGCCCACCATTTTGGTGTTGGAGCGGCCGGAGCGGATCTGCACCCAGTGATTTTCAAGCAACTTGATGGAGATGTCGCCCTCAGGAAGCAGCTTGATGTAGTCGTAAAGCTTGCGCGCGGGAATAGTGCAGGAGCCGGGCTTCTTCACCTTGACCGAAGCGCTGGTGCGGATCGCCTGGTCAAGATCGGTTGCCGTAATGTTCAGCCGGTCGCCCTCGGCTTCAATCAGGAAGTTGGACAGGATGGGAATCGTCGTTTTGCGCTCCACCACGCTTTGCGTCGCGGTGAGTTCCTTCACCAGTTCCTGGCGGCTTACGGTAATCTCCATCGCTGCCCCCTGTGCTGCCGGCTTTTCAACTTCAGTTTCCACAATCGGCATAGCCCCACTCCGTCTCGGTTAGCCGTTGCTCCCCGCACGCGGCAAACCTGTCCCCGATTTACGTCCACCCGCGCGATCCAAGCCGCAGCTACGCTTGGCCCAAGCCTACACTAGACACGCTATGGCGAGAAACCGCTGCAGTTTCTTGCCTTTGATTGTATGCATCTTCACAAAAAATAGTGCGTGGAAAACCGGTGCACTTTTCTGGAATCCCGGACAGTTGGGTTCTTAATGGGAATAAAACAACGTCACTTCCCTATCGCAGGCGCCTGAATTCGTGCCAGTGTCAGGACGGTGATGTCGTCCTCCTGTCCGAACCTGCGGGCGGCGGCTGCGATCTCTGCCGCCGTTTTCGCACTGATGGCGCGCATGCGCTCGAAGCCAAACAATTCCCCTTTTGCATCCATCGCCTCGAGCACGCCGTCAGAAAGCAGCGTCAACCGATCACCGGGCGCCAAGGTAAATGTTTGTTCCTGATAGGTCTCGTCCGAGGAGATTCCCAATGGGAGCCCCGACATGACTGATACCTCTTCTCCGTTAAGATACGGGGACAAATGGCCCGCATTCGCCAGCGTTATCACGCCCTGCTCTGTGACCCGCGCACAAATACAGGTGATAAATCCGCCATCCTGGGTCTCAGTCTGTTGATGATTGAGTCGGGCCAGCACCACGGCGGGGCCCAAACCTTCATATGCGAGAGCGCGCAAGGCTCCCAGTGCCAGCGTTCCGGTCATCGCCGCTTTCAATCCCTTGCCACTGACATCGCCCACCACCACGAGTTGGGAGTCCTCGCTCTGGGCGAAGACCTGGTAGAAATCGCCACCCACCTCCTCGGCTGGAAAATACGCTGCCTCAATCGCGTAGCCTTTCACCTCAGGCAGTTGGGCCGGGACTAGCCGCTGTTGTATCTCGCGAGCTGCCTCCAGTTCCGCGGCCACCCTGGTCTGCTCGCGGCTCACCCGCGTAAAGCGGAAAAACATGACTACGCCAATCGCCAGCACAAACAGAAGGTCACTTAGATCGGAGATTTGAAGCGGTATGTCACCAACCTGGATCGGGTTCGCAAGAAAATCAGCGCGTCCCCAGCCAGTGTCAAGAGAAGCTGTGCCGATATCAAACAGTGCAGTGGCCGTTGCCGGAAAAACGCTAGGCAGGATCAGCCATCCTGCTTCGCGATTCCCCCGGCGATACCAGATCAGCAGCAGCACCGGCAACAGCAACGCCGCCGGCAGGATCATCACCGCCTCGAGCGAGACGTAGACCTGATTTGAAAGAAGGCTCGTTGTCTGCAGAAACGCCAGAATAGGCATCGGCAGTAGCGCGATCTCATAAGCTCGCCAAACTCGTCCCACCCTCTGGCCCGCAAAGCTGAAGGTGAACTCGATCTGCATGATCATGAAAAAGTAGATCAATGGATCAGCAAGTAAAGTATTGATCGAAATTGGCACCAAACCGCCTACGGCGCTATACAGCAGACCGTTAGACATTCCGAGGAGTAAGAGATACCAACCGAGCCATAGGTATTCTTTGTGATCACGCTGGCTTCGGTGCAGAGCAAATGCTGCAATGCTCGCCAGCACCAGCATGAGATTGATTGCAATGGAAGGAATGGCCGTATAGAGACGCTGGCTTTCCATTGCCTGCCGCTCATTGTCGATCGCACCTGCCGTCCCCACAGCAACCGTGAGAAATAAGGGATAATGCCACAGCGTATACATCGTCGGAGCATGCGTCCGCAATGCGATGGTGGCATGATTCTCGTCATCATCCAGTATGAAGATTTGTTCGGTTGGCCTCGTCACTTTCCATATCGACTGCAGATCGGCTCCGTCAGCCTTTTGCCCGTTTAGATAAAGTTCGTACGTCCCTGGGCCGCCGGCCACCAAAAAATGCACATGATCATGCCCTGGCTTTAATTGGACCTGGATTCGATACCAACGCCATCCGGGCTCAGCCCCCCCGAGATCTTCCAGGTTGACCGCCTGCCACCCGCTGTCGTCAAAACCGGGCTGAGCCCACGCCAGGTTGTCGCCATCGTGCTCGCGCCAGCCTTCATTCAGCGTCACAATGCCGGAGTGCCACTGTGTCGCATCCACCGTCTGTCCCTGACTGGGGATCGCAACCACGCACAGCCATGCGAGAATGCATCCGATGCGCCACCCATAACACCACTGCGCAATCTTCTGCACTCTCTCGCCTGACCTCCGGGTTCCCGCGCGGCGCCGTTCTCGACTCGAATGGGAGCCTCAGTCTATCGGACCATTGAGGCAGGCAGCAATATGGCATCGCTGGTCTGCAGGACAGCGATCAACCCTAGCGCTGCGACGGTTATAGGGATTTTCGTGAGTATAGTAATCAAATATCCCGTAGTAACCGTCGTTGTCGCTGGAAAAGTGGAAAGCAGGTCGATCTTGTTTGCTGTCATCCGCTTTACCCCGGTGCCGGATTTCTAAATCGCGCCTGTGCATCTCCGGACAATTGGAAAACCAGCATTCTTCTCTCTCTCCGCGTCCCGGATTTCCCACTACTCCCACAGGCTCCGCTAAACCCACTGTGGATCATTTGTCTCTTATGTGTAATGCAGGTTCCCGACCGCGCTAATCCAGCGGTTTCAAGCGCCAAGTCTTCCACACCAGATGCGCTTTCCACACTCTGCATATAGCCGAAAATCTGCGAGGAAGACAGCACACAAAAACGAAAGCCTAATGAGTCAAGGACGTGGCTGTGGCGCGCCTCAAACACTCTCATTCCGCTACTTCCTCACCGCCATCCAGCAGCAACGCGGAATCCGCCTCAGCCAACTGAGCCGTCTTTCTTTGCAGGTCCCGGTTGCCCTGTGTCCGCCGTTGATTCCTCATGGATTACAGTTGACGATTACCGGCTGCTGCTCTTCTATACTGAAGCTTCCATGTCTTACCAGTCTGCGATCGATCATCTAGCCGCCATGGCGCCCGAACTCGCCACGCAGACCGGCCAGACGCGCCGCAAATTCTCGCTCGACGAAGTCGCCATTCTTCTCGGCGCTCTCGGCAACCCGCAGCGCACATTTCCGTCGGTCCTGATTGCCGGAACCAATGGAAAGGGTTCCACGGCAGCCACGCTGGCCTCCATTCTTGCTGCCTCCGGGCTACGTACAGGCCTCTATACGTCGCCGCACCTGGCGCGGCCCAATGAGCGTATTCGCATTGACGGTGTTGAAATCAGCGACGCCGATTTCGCCGAAGCCTTCTTCCGCGTTCGCGCCACTGCGCAAAAACTAGTGGAGGAGAAGAAGCTCGCGCAGGCTCCGAGTTTTTTCGAGACCCTCACCGCGATGGCTTTTCTTCACTTTGCGGAACCGGCGATTGAAATTGCCGTTCTCGAAGTGGGCCTGGGCGGACGCCTCGACGCCACCAATATTGTCGATCCGCTGCTCTCCATCGTCACCGACATCTCGCTCGACCATATGGAGTGGCTCGGCTCTACGATCAGTGAAATTGCGCGCGAGAAGGCCGGCATTCTTCGCCCGGGCGGCACGCTTGTTACCCTTCCGCAACATCCTGAGGCCAACCAGGTGCTTGGCGAAGTTGCCGTCTCTCTCTCGGTCCTTGGAGTGAGCGCCGTGCCATTTATGCCGGCATCCGATAGCCAACATTTGCTGGATTCGTTTGCTGATCCGGCACAAGGCGCGACGCAGTCGGCGCGGGACACCGACCGGCAACATGTTTATAAGGTTGAGGTTCTGGGCCAGGCCATTGAGGTGGATTCGCCACTGCGGGGCGCGCATCAACATCGCAATGTGGCGCTCGCGATTGCGGCGGCGGTTGAACTCGCCATCAGCCACGGGTTCTGTGTAACTCCAAAATCGGTCGCCGAGGGGATTCGGAATACCCGGTGGCCCGCTCGCCTCGAGCGCATCCCGGTCGAAAACCGGCAGGATCACACCTCGACCGAATTCATCCTCGACGTGGCGCACAACCCTGCCGGCGCCTGGGCTCTGCGCGCCGGGCTCCGCGACCTGGTGCCAGACCAGCATCTGGGTACACTGGTCTTCAGCTGCCTGCGCGACAAGCCGGTTATGGAGATGGCGCACATTCTTTTCCCCATCTTCGAGAAGGTGATCTTCGCGCCGATCCATAGCACCCGCGCCACTCCATTAAAAGAACTTCTCGCGGCCGCAGCTTCAACCGGTACCCCCGCCATCGCTGCATCCTCGGTGAGCCAGGCCGTTGAACTAGCTCTCGAAAGCGCCAGGACGAACCCTTCCGGCCCCATCGTCGTCTCCGGCTCGGTCTACCTTGTTGGCGATGTCCGCACCCGCCTGCTGGTTCAATCCGCCTCAGCCTCAAAGGCTGGCGAGACCGTGGAACGCGTAGGCCAGCTTCCGTGACCCGTCGCCGTCCCTCCGATCCGTTGCCTCGTCTCTACCGCTGGCGCACTAACATTCTTCAAGCTCCGCTCTTCTTCGCCTACACGGCACTCTGCGGCAGCATTTCGCTTTTCACTTCTCTCTGGGATAAGAGCGGACGCGTGCAGCACCGCATCGCACGGATATGGGCTCGCGGTTGTGTGAAAATCTCGGGCGCCAGCCTCACCGTCCGCGGCGCCGAGAATCTTCGCAAACATCCTGTCGCCGTATACGCTGCCAACCATACGTCGTATATGGATACGCCCGTCATCTTCTCCACGCTCCCCTTCCAGTTCCGCATCCTTGCGAAAAAAGAACTGTGGACGATGCCGTTTATTGGCTGGCATCTCAATCGCTCCGGCCAGATTCCGGTGGATAGCGTCAGCTCCAGCTCAACGGTTTCCAGCCTTGGAACAGCCGTTCGCGCGTTGCGCGCCGGCATGCCATTGTTTGTATTTCCCGAGGGTGCCCGCACTCCCGACGGCACCATGCAACCCTTCCTCGCCGGCGCAGCGTTCCTCGCGATTCGTGCACAGGTTCCGCTGGTCCCGATTGCACTCAGCGGGGTCTATGATCTGCTGCCCATGCACACCCGCCATTTCTATCCCGGCAAAATCACGATGACTGTCGGCGAACCTATTTCGACGGCAGGCATGACACTTCGCCAGGTGGAAGAGCTGAATGCCCGATTGCGTGAAGCGATCGATTCCCTTCGCGCTCGATCCACGCCTGGCGCAGCTTCTGAGACAAAGCTTTCATCCTGAACTGGCGCGGTGCCACGTTACCTGGATCTCGTTTTTAAGACCTGGGAATGGACGAACCGTTAAGCCACAGCCTTACGCTCACTCGCTTCGTTCAGCTTCGCGATCGATGCACGATCCAGCTCCAGCTTCGATGCCTCCGCCAGGTCTCTCAACTGGTCGCTGTTCGTCGCGCTCGCAATTGGAGCGGTAATTCCCGGTTGCGCAATCAGCCAGGCCAGGGCTACCCGCGCCGGCGTCGATCCCGTCGCCTGTGCCACCTCATCGAGCGCGGCTATCACGCCAAATCCCCACTCGTTCAGATACTTCTGCACCATCTTGCCGCGCGCAGCCTTTTCCGCATCTTGCATGTTGCGATATTTGCCGCTCAGAAACCCCGCCGCCAGCGAGAAGTACGGGATTACTCCCAGCTGATACTTCTCGACCACCGGCAGCAGTTCCATTTCGAACTGCTCGCGCTCCACCAGGTTGTAATGCGGTTGCAGCGATACATAACTCGCCAGGCCGTTCTTCCGGCTGGTCTCCAGTGCCTCTGCCAACCGCGCTCCGCTGTAATTCGATGCGCCAATATACCGCACCTTCCCCGCTTTGACGAGGTCATCGAACGCGCCAAGCGTCTCAGCGAGCGGCGTTTCCTCGTCGTCTTTGTGAGCCTGGTAAAGATCGATGTGATCGGTCTGCAGCCTCTTGAGCGAATCCTCGACTGCCCGGCGAATGTATGCGGGTTTCAGCCCTTTGCGGCCCTCGCCCATTTCCATTCCCACCTTGGTTGCGAGAATCACATCTTTGCGTCGGCCGCTCTTCGCGAGCCAATTGCCGATGATTGTCTCGGATTCGCCCCCTATGTGACCCGGAGCCCAGCGAGAGTACACGTCCGCCGTATCGATGAAGTTCAATCCAAGATCGACCGCTTCCTCAAACTGCCTGAAGGAGTCCGCCTCCGCGAGCGTCCACCCATATACATTGCCGCCCAGGCATATCCTCGGGACTTCCGGACCGTCTGCTCCAAGTTTCCGCTTCTCCATCGCCATTCACCTCACGATTCTCTGATGCGGCGCGCACTTCTCTGGTCGTTAGAAATCTGATGTGTAAATCGGTACCAAACTCAAACTTCATTCCCAGCGGCGAGGTCTCACTTCCCCTTCACTCTAAGCCTCACAAAGAGCTGCACACTGACGGGGTTCGTCCCATAAATCGGCTGCAGCGGGCTTCCCACGCCATAGGCTGTAAATTGCGCGCCGATCGCCGTCGACACGCCGGTTATCGCGGACACATCGCGATCGTATCCAAGCGTATAGGACTGAACATGCGTCAACGGCTCTTCCCTGAATCCCTCAGGCAGCGCATGTTCGCCCACCAGCAGTTCATTGGTTCTCCCCGCATCCTCGAGCCGAAGCCACGCATAATTCCGCTTCTTAAACCGCAGAGTGGATTCCAACAGGTAACTGTTTTCCTTTGCGGAATCCGCTGTAGACCGCGTTCTGCCCCATACCGCCGTGTTAGCCCAATTGCCATGTGCAACCTTATGGTTGTACATCAACGATGCCGTCATCCTCTCCTGGTTTTCTTCGGGAAAAAGAGCCTCGGGGCTGGCGATCCGCGCGTACGAAAACTGACCGCTCCAATCCTGGCCCGGCTGCACGGTGAGCCGCGTTGCCCACGAGTCGACCTTGCCCTGATCGATATTCCAACGATGCTCATCCGGTTCACGGCCGTGAAATCCGCTTGCCTCGATGCGCGCGATTCCATATGCAATGCCCAGCGTCATCACGTCGTTGGCAATGTGTGTGGAATCCTCCTGATGATGTCCCAGCGTGCCCACCGGGTTCTCCAGCGCCGAAGCCCGATGCGGATAAGCAGTGGGTCCAACCGCGGGATCACCTTCTGGCGCGACATAGAAACTCATGAGACCCCTGCCTACGTGCAGGTCATAAAGCGCCGCCAATTCCATGAAAAAATCGTGAGGATGCTGCCCATCTGCAATCGGAACGCCGTATGCGGTTTCACCTTGCTGAAACAGCAGCGGATACTGTTCGTCCGTTACTGTCGCCGGTTCCAGGCTGAACATGGCGCGCAGCGTTAGCTGGCCGGGCCCAAACTCCCGCTCCGCCATGGGCATAAACCAGTTTGTTGAAAACAGCTTGTCGACGCCGCGCGGACTAGTCTGCTGCGTATCCACGACAAAGGCGTTCGCGTGAAACATCAGCATCCACTCACCCTTCATCGTCATGTCCATCGGCGCGGGGGTTGAATTCGGCTCAGCGCTCGTCCCCGACGTCGCGTGATGCTCGATCTCTTGTACAAAACTCCCGGGATGCATCTGCTCCATCAGGCGCATCATCCCTCCACCCTCAAGCGTGTTTTTGCGAGGTGATTGTTCCTGACAATGCGTTGGCGGTGCAAATCCAGCCATCAAGAGCAGGATTAACGCCTGCGCCCAACAACATTTCGACGGCAGCGTTCGAACCACCCTTGATCCGATGAATTGCATCTAACCCAGTATGAGGCTTCTCATCCTGCTCCCAATAGTGCTGGTCGCGCTGGCTGGCTGCACTCCCCATGAGCGCAGCCCTGACGAAATTCGCGAACAGACTGCGCGTGCCACTTCGACTGCTGCACGCGACGCCAAGGCAGCCGCTCAGGGGGTGATGGAGGGACTCAAGGACCAGCGCACCGTGAATATCAACCGCGCCTCGGCCGACGATCTCAGGAGTCTGCCGGGCATCGATGACGCCGCGGCACATCGCATTATCGATCATCGGCCTTACTCCGATTCCGATGACTTGGTGAAGCGCCACGTTCTCTCCCGCGCCGCGTACGATCGCATCGCCGGAAAGATCGAAGCCCGCTAAGCCCTGCCCGGAGATCCCCAGCAGCCGCGCGTTATGATTCCGCCATGCGTTCTGTTGTGTTTCTAACATTCCTTGTAGCAGGAATCGCCCTTGCGCAGCCGACCGGGCCGCACACCTTCGCCGTCGCCAACGGCCAGTTTCAATTAGACGGACATCCTTACCAGATTCTCTCCGGCGAGATGCACTACCCGCGTGTGCCCCGCGCTGACTGGCGCGACCGTTTCCGAAAGGCCCGCGCCATGGGCCTGAACACCATTACCACCTACGTGTTTTGGAATCTCCATGAACCCCACCCCGGCGTCTACGACTTCAGCGGCCAGAACGATATTGCGGAATATATCCGCGAGGCGCAGCAGGAGGGACTGAACGTTATCCTGCGCCCCGGCCCCTACGTTTGCGCGGAATGGGATCTGGGCGGCTATCCCTCGTGGCTGCTCAAAGACCGAACCCTCGTACTGCGGTCCACCGACCCCAAATACATCGCCGCCATGAACAGATGGTTCGCGCGACTGGCGAAAGAGGTCTCTCCGCTGCTGATCCAGCACGGAGGCCCTATCATCGCCATCCAGGTCGAAAACGAATATGGCTCCTTCGGCGACGACCACGCCTACATGGAAGCCGTAAAATCTGCGCTTCTTGAATCTGGAATCGCTGCACCGAACACTTTGCTTTACACCGCCGATGGCCCGGAGCAGATCCCCAACGGTTCGCTTCCTGGACTCCCCGCTGTCATCAACTTCGGCACCGGCGACGCGAAGCAAAACTTTGCTGCTCTCAAGAAACTGCGCCCTGAGGGCCCTTTCATGTCCGGCGAATACTGGGCCGGTTGGTTCGATCACTGGGGAGAGCACCACCATACGACCGACGCGGCCTCAAACGCGGCTGAATACGAATGGATGTTGCGCCAGGGCTATTCCGTGAGTATGTACATGTTTCACGGTGGCACCAGCTTCGGCTTCATGAACGGCGCCAACAGCAACGGCAGCAACTATGAGCCAGATACCACCAGCTACGACTACGACGCACCCTTAAGCGAAAGCGGCCAGCCGACAGCAAAGTTTATGGCCTTCCGCCAAGCCATCATGCGCGTTACGGGAAAAACGCCGCCGGACCTTCCGCCATCCACGCCGGCCACCGCTTATCCTGTCGACAAGCAACCGCAGACCGCCTCGCTTTGGCAGATGCTGCCCAAGCCGGTCGAGTCTGACAAGCTTCTCACCATGGAGGATCTCGACCAGTCGTACGGATACATCCTCTACCGGACTCAATTGAAGGCTGTTAATGGGGGCGATCTCGTGATTGATGGACTGCACGACTACGCGCAGATCTACCTCGATCACAAGCTGTGGGGCACGCTTGACCGTCGCCTCGGCCAGTCGCACCTCGCGCTTCCAAGGCAGCCGGCCCGTCGTCCAGCCACCCTTGACATTCTGGTCGAGAACACGGGTCGCGTGAATTTCACCAGGGTGATCCGCACCGAGCGCAAGGGCATCACTGGCTTAGTAACGGTTGCAGGCAGCCAGCCGCAGCACTGGCAAATCTATTCGCTGCCCATGGCGGACGTTGCCGATCTGAAATTCAGCTCGGATTCCTGTGCGGGGCCATGCTTTTATCGATTCACAATGAATGTGCCCGGGACCTCTGCCAGTCCAAAAGTAGAAGACACCTTCCTGAACACACACGGTCTTTCGAAAGGAATGGCCTTCCTCGAGACGCGTCCCCTCGGGCGTTTCTGGGATATCGGCCCTGAATTCACGCTCTACACGCCGGGGCCATGGCTGCATCCGGGTGTAAATAAGATCGTCATCTTCGACCTCAACGGCAACACCGGCGAGTCTCTCGCCACGATCGATCACGCGGACTGCGGGCAGACCCCACCCCGTTAGGTCAGGCTGGCCGCTGCAGGCAACGCGCATGCGCTGAGCCTGCTGGTCACGTACCCGATCAACGCCAAAGCCACGAGATCTTCAATTACCGCGGCGGGCAGGTCCCGCTTGAATAGCGAGGACAGCCACGACCGGAATGCTGCGCCTCCCTCGGTGCCGACAACGGCCCCGGCTATCCCCAGTAGTGTTCCAAAGGCTGCGCGCCGAGATGCGGCGCCGACGGCAGCTCCCGCAAGCGCACCGCTGATCACGCGGGCCGCATAAGCGGCGGCTTGTTTGCGGCTCGGCGTCATTGGCAGCTTGTCGGCCACAAGTTCAGCCAGAGCCAATCCAACAAGGAGGCGATTCAGGTTTCGTCCTTTGAGGAAACCCCACGCAGTACCTTGCGTCCGCACCGATCCTGCGCGGACCGCCCGGCTGACCGCTGCAGCCGGAAGCGCGGATCGCGCACCGCCCGCCACGCCCAATAAGAACGCACACGTCAAAGGCACTTGCATTCTTCCCTCACCCTTGTACGATGACACCTGTGCTGAGTCTGTTGTAGTCTTTTCCTGAGTTCTACCGGAATTGCAGCGTTTTCCTATGAAGCCGGCAGGAAAGGCCGTCCGTTGCTTTTCTGGGAATGTACTATAAATATCTGATAATAAAATACTTATGCTAACTAAACCTATGAGACTTGTCTAACTTATTCATTACAGAACACTTACATAATTTGCAGTCCGCTCGTCGAGCCTTTTTCTGAGTCGCCGTGCTGACCTTGCAAATCTCGCATACACTTGAAAACGTCTATGTCGATCCGTATTGCAATTCCAGAGCCGACTTCGAGCGACCCCGCCTACAATGCTCGCTCCCTTCCGCCGTATCTCGCTGCACTCCAATCGGTTGGTGCGGTTCCTATCGTGGTTCCCCTGCATGAGCGCCAGGACCGTGTAGCAAAGCTGCTGGCGGGTACCCACGGCGTGCTTCTTCCCGGCAGCGGCTTCGATGTCGATCCCGAACGTTACGGCGAGGTACGCATCCCCGCTTGCGGTCCTGCTGATGCCGCACGCACTGCGGTTGACGAACTCCTGCTCCAGGATGCATTCAATCTCCACAAGCCCATATTCGCCATCTGTTATAGCTTGCAGACGCTGAATGTATGGCGGAATGGTTCACTCATCCAAGATCTCGAAGCGGTGATCGCCACAAGGGTCAACCACCAGCCAGGCCGCGACGTGGTCAACGCCCATCCCATCCAAATCACCGCGGTCTCGCGCTTGGCAAATGCTGCGGGAAACGTCTTGCAGGCGGAATGCAACTCCAGCCATCATCAAGCGGTGGCCCGGGTCGGGGACAACCTGCGTGTGACGGCTATCAGTCCCGAGGACGGGGTGGTCGAAGCAGTGGAACTCGATTCGCCTGACCATTTCGTGCTGGGAGTCCAGTGGCATCCGGAACGCACTTTCACGGTCAACCCGTTGTCGCGAGCTCTATTTTCGGCATTTATGGTTGCGTCCGAAGCGTGGCGGCCGCGCGAGGCGAAAATCGCCGTCGCAACAGCATGATTGGAATTCAGGGTACCGAGGAAAGCGCCGGCGGCCTCAACGATCTGCTCGGTGCGGCGGGGCTCAACCTGATCGATGCGGAAACATCCGCGAGATTCGATTCGTATCTCACTCTCATCCTCCGCTGGAATGCTCGCATGAACCTGACAGCGGTCCGAGATCCCAACGAGATTCTTCGTCGTCACTTCGTGGAGTCGATTGTCTGCGCCCAGGCATTGCCGGATGGAATTGGGACTTTGCTCGACTTTGGAAGCGGCGCCGGCTTCCCGGGGATTCCCGTCGCGCTGTGTCGACCGGAGATCAGCGTCACGTTGGCGGAGTCCCAAAGTAAGAAGGCCGCCTTCCTCCAGGAGGCTGTGCGGGCTCTGAGGTTGGACGTAAAGGTATTTGTCGGGCGTGCTGAGACTCTGAGCGAACAGTTTGATTGTGTCGCTCTCCGCGCGGTCGATCGGATGGGAGCGGCCATCGGAGCTGCATGGGAATTAGTGCGTGTCGGCGGATGGCTGGTGATATTCACCACGCTAGCCGATCTTGTTGGTCTTAAATCTTCCGGAATCGTTTTGGACCAGGCGCAGACCATTCCGATGGCGGGTTCAGAGCAGCGTTTGCTGGTGCTCGCAACCAAAACCGGCCCGATAAACTGATCAAACTGTAAAAGGTTGGAGCGAGAGTTGTTCCACGTGGAACATACACCTCCTGGCCGCGAGCGCCATAGGCTCCATGTTCCACGTGGAACCTTCTCCAAGCACGCCTATTTGTGAATTCCCCGCAAGCGTTTGGCCAGAGTTTTCCACCGGGTTGCCTCGTTGCTCGCCGAAATCTTGTCAATTCTATGGGCCTGCGGAACCGATTGAGACAAAAGACTTTGCGGACCCCTTGTCCCACTGTCCTCCGAAGCTTTCCACAACAATTGCCGTTTCTCCACAGATTCAACTTCGCACCCGCTCACCCGCTTCCTTTAACCTGAAACGCTATGGGAAAGATTCTCGGCGTCGTCAATCAAAAAGGGGGAGTGGGCAAGACCACAACCGCCATCAATCTTTCCGCCTGCCTCGCCCTCGAAGGCCTCAAAGTCCTTCTCGTCGACTGCGACCCCCAGGCTAATGCCTCCTCCGGCCTCGGCGTGGCACGCGACGATAATCGCCACTCGATCTACGACGTCCTGGTTGGAGATTCGGAGGCGGAACAGGTCATCCTCCCCAGTGGGGTTGAAAATCTTTGGATTTTGCCCGGTTCGAAGAACCTCACCGGCGCAAATATCGAGCTGACGAACGCGGCGGACCGTGCGGTACGCCTCCGTCAGGCCCTGGCACCGATCAAAGATAAGTACGATGTCGTGATTCTTGACTGCCCCCCGGCCCTCGACCTTCTTACCGTCAACGTCCTCGTCGCAGCAGACTCACTCATCGTGCCCATGCAGGCCGAGTACTTTGCCCTGGAGGGCATTACTGAGTTGATGTCGACCCTCGAACGCGTTCGGGCAGCTTTCAACCACAAAGTTGAGATCGAAGGCGTCCTGCTGACGATGTATGACGACCGCACTAATCTTGCCCAACAGGTACGCGACACACTTCGCGAACATTTCCGCGATCGCCTCTTCATTACCGTAATTCCACGTAACATACGCCTAGCTGAGGCCCCAAGCCACGGCAAACCGGTGGCCCTTTACGATTCGCGTTCCCGCGGCACTGAGGCTTACTTCGAACTCGCTGGCGAGTATCTGGCCCGGAATCGTATCGAAAGTCCGAAAAGCCTCGAGCGGAAAGTGGCAGCCAATTCAAAACAGAAGGCCGAAGTTCGCTTCTGGCCATACTCCTGAGCACGTCCCTGAACAGGGACCGCGCCCGCTAAAGGGATGTATAGAAGAATTTTCCGGCAGCCCCAGCCGGCTTTGAGGATTTAAAGATGAGCACCGCAACTACCGACACCAAACGCCGCGCCCTTGGCAAGGGCCTCGATTCCTTGCTGCCGAGAATCCCTGGCAACTCAGCTCCCGCTCCGGCCCACACACCCGCTCCGGCTGAATCGGAGGGGGGCAAGCCGCGCGAGATTCCGCTTGAAGAGATCGATCGCAACCCGTTTCAGACGCGTACCCATGTGGACGAAGCGGAACTGGCGGAACTGGCAGGCTCAATCACCGCCAATGGGGTGGTACAACCAGTTCTGGTTCGGCCGCTGGCCGGCGGCAGGTACCAGTTGATCGCTGGCGAGCGACGCTGGCTGGCATCGCAGATTGCTGGCAAAAAGACCATCCCGGCAATCCTCCGCCAGGTCTCAGACGAGCAGGCCCTCGAAATCACGATTGTCGAGAACTTGCAGCGAGCCGACTTGAATCCGATGGAGCAGGCCAGGGCTTTCGAACGACTCTCCCGCGAATTCCACATGACGCAGGAGCAGATCGCAACCCGCACCGGTAAAGACCGCGTTTCGGTGTCGAATTATATGCGTTTGCTCAGCATGCCGGAAACGGTCCAGAAGCTCGTCGAATCCGGCAGCCTGACCTTTGGGCACGCCAAAGTATTGTTAGGATTGAAGTTGCATCCTGATTTCGAGAAAACCGCGCAGCGCGTCTCGAATCTTTCGCTTTCTGTTCGCCAGACGGAAACGCTGGTCCAGGCCATCCTCTTTCCTGAAAAGGCCAAAAAGGAACCGAAGCCCGAGATTCCGCTCGATCCCAATGTGAAGGAAGTGGAAGAGCAGCTCCAGCGTGCGCTCGGCCTCAAGGTCCATATCGAAGACAAGAACGGCCGTGGCCGCGTGATCATCGAATATGCCGACCTCGCCGACTTCGATGGACTGCTCGAACAGCTGGCCAGCGAGAAAACGTAGAGTGCCGAGGAAGCTTCTTCGGCGTCCGGTTTTCTTTGAAACGGATTCAAGTAATGTGCAACCATAAAGTTGCATATTAGCAATTCTTGCGGCTTAGGGATTTGTTTGGACCGGCGTGACATCCACGCCGCTCCGCTTGAACTCAAAACGCAGCAGCCAGGTGCCGGCGACAGTGCGCCCGTTGAGCACTGGCGGTTGGAACTTCCAGTCGCGCGCCGACTCCATCGCAAGCCGCGCGAAGTAGGCGCTTGGGCCGTGTGTCGCGAACTCCGCATTGGTGACGGCGCCGGTGGAGTCGACTGAGACGCGAACAGAAACGCCTACTTTGCCCTGAATCGTGTCGCGCGCCCGCTGTGGAACGTCGGGCACAACGCGATGAAGCACTTCTCCTTTTGCAGATGCAGGCCCCGTCGCCACGGGCGGGGGCGCAGGCGCCTGTGCATTTGGCTCGGCGGGTGGCGCTTGCGTGGTCGCCTCCGACCGGGAGGGGGCAGTGTCGGTCTTGTGGCTGCGAACCGCAAGACCGACGATCATGGCCACCAGCAGAAGCAAACCGATGATCAGAGGAATCATCGGTAAGCGCGTCGAGGACGATTTCGTTGCGCTGGCGGCCGGAGTCACTTCCGGCACTTCAAGGGGGACGACCGGCGAAACCGGCGAAGGCTCCCCCGCGATCATGTGCCGGATATCGCTCAGCGTGCATCGCTGTGCTGGATCGATGCGCAGGCACCGGCGCGCGATCACCCCAAACGGCTCTGGCAATTCTGGCAACACCGGATCGACGTCACTGGCAGAATCCCACACCGGCAACTGCTGGGTGAGCGCTTCCACGAGAGTCACGCCCAACGACCAGATATCCGCGGGAACCTCCACCGGATGTGTCGCCGTCTCGGGCGCGTTGTGGAGATCGCTGCTTTGGAGTTCCAGCGCCAGGCTATCGTGTGCCACCGTGCTGTCCGCCGATAACTTTACCTCGTTTTCGACCACCAGGATATTCGAAGGCCTGAGGTGACTGTGGACATAACCCTTCGCATGGAGATAGGAGAGTGCGTCAAGAACTGGCGCAAGCATCTCGCGCGCTTCATCGGCCGCCAGCGGACGCTCCGGGATAATCTGCGACAGCGCCTCTTCAGCGAGTTCGGTAACAACGTAGGCCAGCGGCGCACCATCGATTTCAGCGCGGCCAAAGTGGTGGATGCGCACCAGGTGTACATGTGAAAGCGACTCTGTTTCCGTCCAGGTGGTCAGCCGGTCTTCAGCCTGCGCCGACGCAGAGAACAGCTTGATGGCAGCCCTCTGAGATCCGGGGCCCGAAAGCTCGGTGACGAATGTGCCGCTAGTATCGGATCCGCCCAGCCATTCGAGGAGCGAGAATCTCCCGTCAATGACCCGGCCAACCAAGCTGCCGCGAATCTGAACCGCATCCATGGCGTAATCAGTGTAGTCGAGGATGTGTGTATTCTCGCGATCAAGAGGCGGACAGGTCTCAAGTTAGAGAATGCAGGCGGAATCAGGAAAAGTTGCTTGGCGAGGAGCGGACGCAAGGGGAGTGTCGATCGCGTTCACTGTCGTTCCTTCAGCCAGTTTTCGCCAAGGCGCTCAATGATCTCTCTGCGCATCTTCACGTACTTGGCGCTTCGTGTGCCGTGCAGAGCGAGGATCTGCGTGCGTTCCAGCATGGAGGGCAGTTCCGGATCAGCGTTTACGCCGCGATCGAGATAGCGATGGACCAGCCAGGGCTCCTTGATGAAATTGGCGGCGAGTTCCGGCCAATCCGACAGCATGCCCAGCTTGTGGTCCCAGAGTAGATAACCTGCCAAAGCGCCGAGAGCCGTGCGGGGATGCTCGGCGTCGATGGGGAAGCTCCATGCCTGGCTCCAGGTCATCACGTCCTGCGTCCGCATCGGCTTCGAGATTCCGTAGCCCTGGCCGTAATCGGCGCCGAGAATAGCCGCCGCCTCAATGAGTCCGATGTCTTCGAGGCCCTCCACTGTAACGGGTGTTCCAAATCCCTGCGCGAGCAGGGTCAGGTGATAAATGAATTCGAGAGCCCGCACGGGACGCTTCAAGGTACCGCGCACCAGTCCCTGATCGATTTTCACGCGATCGCAGGGCACGCGGTCCATGCGCAGAAGTGAGCTGTGCCCGGACCCCAGATCGTCCTGCGCTATGCGAATACCAGCTTGCTGAAACTCCGCGATCCGCGCATCGCGCCGAGCGACATCGTGAGACTCCTTGCTCTCCAGCATCTCCAGTGTCAGCACGGTGGCGGGCAATTGGAAGCGCTCAAGCGTTTCGAAGACGCAATCTCGGTAGGAATCCTGCGTAAGCCCGTCAGGGGGAAGATTGAGACCCACCGACACATTCAGATTTGGATCTTTGTCCCGCCATGCGCGCAGATCGAGGCAGAGTTGGTCGAGGCCAAGTTGGAAGAGCCGCAACAAGCCGGCATTGCCGAACGCTGGCAAGAAGGCCGCAGGCGAAATCAGCATCCCATCCGCCCCTCGCAACCGCGCCAGGGCCTCAAGGCTGTCGAGTTTTCCGGTACGCAGGTCGATGATGGGCTGGTAAAGCATCTCCACCGCGCCGGCATCGAGACAGTGTCGGTATTCCTTGCTTAAATCCGCGGAAAGGACGGAAGTCTGTTCGCAGCGGAGGACGGCCTGGCTCAAGGATTGCTGGATGTGGCGCAACAAGGCTTCTCGCGTCCTGGCGCTGAAAAACCCGGGCCACTTGCTATAGAGACTGAGAACCGCGAACGACTGACCGGACTCATCGAGGAGGGGAACTGCCGCTGAAGAGCGAAATCCCCGCCGCAAAGCCTCATCGCGCCAGGCGTGCATCGCGGGGTTTTCTTCAAACGAGCCATTGATCTGGATTTGTCCGGAACGCCAGGCTCGCCCCGCTGGGCCGTTTCCGGCTTGATTTGAATCTTGCGTTTCGAACAACGGAACACGCCGCGTTCGCAGAGCTTCAGCATAAGCCGGACCCTCCTTGCCTCCTTCGGCCTCGATTTGCATGACGCCATGGGCGTCAGGGCGGGAAAAAAGGCATGCGGTGATGCCTTCGAATTCCCCGAGAGCCTGGAAGGCGTACCTCAAAGTGTCTGCAAGATTCCCGGCTTTCTGAATGGCCTCATCCAGTGTTGCGAGAAGCGATGCGATCTCTCCGTCGAAATGGGCATGGCTGGCGATCTGGGCTTCAACATCGAGCTGAACGCGCTGATGGAGCGCTGCCCTGAGCAGGTCGTGCTCATGGTGGGCCAGGTCCTCTGCACGTAGGATCTCATCGATCTGAGCGTGGTAGAGATGGTAGGTCTCCATCAACATTGGAAGGCTTACGCCGACCATTTCGTGGATCCAGCCAACAATGAGCGCTCGTTCGTATTGCTCCTGCGGACTCACTCCCGTTGAAAGGATCTGCGTAAGATGCTGCGCCTGCTTCGACTTGAGCCGATCCAGTTCTTTCGGACTTAACCGAGCCAGAATCATCGAGCTTTCGGCTCGGTTGCTCAAGTGCTCGTAGAAGGAGTCGGCAAACTCGCGAATATTGTCGTCAACGCGCGGATGAAGACGCAGGAGGTGCCGGAGAAGTTGATCGATCTCGTTGCCATACGAGGAAGCAAAGTCGGCGAAATACGAAGCAGGGGGCGTCACGCTTCCGGAGCGCTCTTTCATCGCAATTCTCCAAATCTGCACCCTGGGTGCGCGCCTGAAGACTGAAGTCCTCAAGCACATCGGGACTTCCCTGATACGGCGCAGGTAAAGTCACAATATATCCCGGATTGGAGGCTCGCGCGACCATTTCGCTCCAGTCTGGGTTCATCAGGCCGACCGGAGGCCTCGGTATTGCGATGGCGCTTTTCTGGCGCAATTCGGCTTACCGCCGGATTCTCAGAGGGGATGAGTTTCCAGCACTAGGTCCGCGGATTGTAGCCCATTCCGGCAAGCACGCCGCGCATGTAGGCGAAGCTTTCCGTCACACCGGGCATCGGATCATCGCCATGCACCTCATATTCCAGATCGACCCAGCCGGGATAGTTGATCTCCTTCAGTGCCTCGAAAATCTGGCGAATGGGCATCTTTCCTTCGCCGACCGCCACCTGGCTCTCCTTCGACGTGAAGCTGGTCAGGTCTTTCATATGCATGTTGAACAGACGTGGACCGGCGGCTTTGATCGCTTCGATAACATCGGTGCCGGCGCGAACACAGTGCCCAACGTCGATGCAGCAACCCATCCGCGGATCCATGCCCTTGACAAATTTCAAAACGTCGAGCGGAGACGGGAAGATCTTGTCCTCGGGTCCGTGGTTGTGGATGGCGATCTTGATGTCGTATTCCTTCACAAACTTCTCTACTCGCGGCAGCGTTGCGGGCGCAGGATCACCAGCGACAATGACCTTGACGCCGGCGCGTTTGCAGTACTCGAACTTGGAGCGAATGTCGTCGTCATCGTCCTTCTGGAAGTAGATCGCACCCACCGCGTGAAGATGGATGCCATTGGCTTCGTAGTCCGCAACAGCCTGAGCCTCAGCCGTCGGATCCATCGGCAAATGATCCTTCGCGTCCTTGGCATTGAGGCCGGTGATGTTGAGCTGCTTCATCCACGTGATCATCTGGTCACGCTTGAAATTGCGGAAGGTATAGCTGGCGAGGCCCAGCTTGATGGGCGACGGCTTGCCGTCGGCTTCGGTCAGCTGGCCAAACGCATTGCGCGCAGCCGGCAGCGTTGAGGCAGCAGCGAGCATCGCAGAGGTGCGGACAAAACTACGGCGCGAGAGATTCATATGCGCGGCTCCCATCCCTTCTCGTATTCACGGTTCCAGTACTTCATCGCTTCAGCGTCGTTCTTGATTTTGCCGTCGGCTGGATCGAGGTCAAGCTCGCGATTCACAAACCACGCGATATTTGAGAGCTGTAGCATCGTCACGGCCACATTACCCACAGAAACGGGCGCGTTCAGTTTCTCGCCCTTGCGAATCCCAGCGATAAAGTTGGCGAAGTGCGCGTCGGTCATGGAGTCAGCCCCAATGAGGTCCGCGGTCGATGTCTGCTTGCCAACCTTGAATTCATCCGTCTTTTTGCCCCTTAGGTCGTAAACTTCATAGCCGTCGCGGTCGACAAGCACGCTGCCTGTGGTTCCCTCGATCACGGAACCGCGCCCGCGATTGTAGGTGTGCATGCCATTGCAGCTCGCGCTCGTCCACGAAATCATCTTGTCGTTATATTCGAAACTGGTCACGAGGGTGTCGTAGTACTGCCAATCGTCCTTGAAGGCGTAGCGGCCGCCGGACGCAGTGGCGCGATTCGGAAAGTCAACGCCGAGCGCCCAGCGGCAGACATCCACTTCATGCGTGCCGTTGTTCAGCGTTTCGCCTGTGCCCCAGATGCGGAACCAGTGCCAGTTGTAGGGCTGAACGTTATCCTTGTAAGGCTGGCGCGGTGCCGGCCCCTGCCACAGATCCCAGTCGAGCGTAACCGGCACGGGAACAATCTTGCCGTGACCAATGGATTTCCGCGTGTTGTCATACCAGCACTTTGCGAAATAGGGCTCCCCGATCAGTCCCGCGTGAATCTTGCCGACGATCTCAATGGTGTGCGGCGACGAGCGCTGTTGCGTGCCCATCTGCACCAGCTTGCCGTATTTCTTCTGCGCCTCGACCAGTAGCGCACCCTCCCCTGGGTTGTGGCTGCAGGGCTTCTCGACATAAACGTGCTTGCCGGCTTGCAGTCCAAGGATCGCCATCGGCGCATGCCAGTGATCGGGCGTAGCAATGGTGATAGCGTCAATATCCTTGCGCTCCAGAACCTTGCGAAAGTCCTTTTCCGTCGCGGCATCGTAGCCCATCATTTGCCGCGTGGCGGCCGCAAACTTCGCCAGGATGTTGCTTTCGACATCGCATACATACGAAATATGAGCGGCATCCTGGTTCGCCTTGAGGGCAGAAAGGTGCGCGTAGGCGCGGCCATTCAATCCGATGACGGCGAAGTTGAGGCGTTCGTTGGAGCCGAGGATCTGGCCGTAGCTTTTCGCCGTTGAGCCGATCGCAAGTCCCGCTGCTCCCACGGCAAGAGTGTCAAGGAATTCACGTCTGGTGACCATCGAGTCTCCTTCGGGGCACGACCGTCATAGCTCTTCGTGCGCGCTCGAAGAGCGCTGGGGCAATGCCGCTCATGCATGGAACATCCTAAATCGTTCGGTTCACGCAGTGGGGTTGTCATGTCCCGCCTGCAGGCACACGCAGTCTGAGCCGCGAAGAGGAGAGCAAGGAAATCAACCGCATCATCACGGACGAGCTGGCATACGGTGTCTTCCGGCCAGGATCGGTGACTAATCCGCAGCTCGTGATTCGCCAGTCTGACAAACGAAGGCTGCGATGCCGTCGGGCCGGGCTGCACGTAGTTCGAACTTCCTTTGCTCTGCCGCTAAATGCAGAAAGGGACGCATTTGCGCCCCTTTCTGGCTGGCAAAACAGAGATGCAGGCTACTTCTTCGCCGGCTGTTTCGCAATGATCAGACTGGAAATTTTGTCATACGTTGCCGCGGGGACAATTCCCTTGGTTTTCAATTGCGTCTTGTTGGCGTATGGGCGGCCGGCGATGATCTTCTTCGAATACACGTCGCCGACGCCGGGCAGCGCCTTGAGCTGATCGGCTGTCGCCGAGTTGATGTCGACCAGATCACCGGCTGGCGCAGCCTTAGCAGTTTTGCTGCTACTGGAGGCGGTAGCGGGTTTGGTTTTGCTTGACTGCGCAAATGTTGAAGGGGGGAGACAGAGCAGAGAACAAAGAGCCAACCCCAGCATTGTGGAGGTAAAGCGGCGGAATCGCATGGAACTCTCCTTGAGTGCGTTTTTAGACGTGGCAAGACCGGCCATGAATTTGGGAGGTGGTCTTGCCGCGCACTCATGCTAGCCGGTGCGAGCAGTTTTCTGGAAGTGTAAAGACACGTAAATCGCAATTAAACAGGCGGAAGCGAAATGGCACCGACAAAGGCTCGCCACCTCGCCCCGGAGAATTGCAACTTGAGACGGTTACTCGGCTGAGCGCCGCGGACCCTTCCGGCGTTCGACCTTCTCTGCGCGCCAGTCGGGGGCGCCCGTACGGCGTTCGCGGGCGTTTGCGCGGCGTTCTGGAATCCGCGTCATATCGGGCAACACGATCATGGGCCCGTTTGCCGAGTCAAGCGTTAGCAAATCCTCGTCCATGTCCACGTTGCAGGCCATATTCCCCGTGGTCAGCAACCTGTTGAGAACAGGGATATTCACCCGCTGTGTCTCGATGAAATCCACGCCTTCGGCAGTCAAGGAGAAGTCCGAGTTGTCGGCCCTCGTGATGTAGCCCTTCTTACTGAGGTACCAAGTGGTGAAGTCGAGGTAATCGCGCGGGAAGCCCATGCGCTTTTCGATCTCGGCAAGGCTCACTTTGGGTTCAAACGGGTTGCCGCGACGACGGTAGTAGAGCACAGCCAGCACGGCGAGACGGCGGTTCAACTCCCCCTGCACCTGGTCCATGAAGTCGACCGATTCAGAGAGCGGCGACTTTACGGGCGTCTCCCGTTCATAGTCGCGGTCGTACTCTGAACGGCGCTCCTGGTCAGAGAGAACGTCGTATGCCGATTTCAACAGGAAAAACTTCTCGGGATCGCCCGTCTCAGGATTGTCGGGATGAAAGCGCGCAGCCAGGTAACGATAAACGCGGTGGATCGTCTCTGTATCCGCGTGGGGACTGATTTGTAGAAACTCGTAGTAGTCCAGCGTCTTGGTCGCTTCAATCATGGAGGAGAACCTCTCCTGTCGTTCGATATGTGGAGGTTGTGATAGGCGAAGCGTAGCACTGGTGATCGGGGGTACAGCAATCACACGATCTGGGGAGCCGCCGCTGAATGTAACCAATCCGCTATGTGACTAAAGGGGTATCGCGTGGCCCATTTTAGAGCGATGCAAATGTCATGCCTGTATTGCTTTGCGGGATGCAACTCTGCTCGCCAGGAAAGGTTGCGAAAGAGGCGATCCGCGTCGGAGTTTGACCCGCATGTCGCTTCAATACTTGAGCCCGCCCAGTTGGTCTCTAAGCGCTCGGGTCGAGGCACAGCACATGCGACTCACATGGTGCGGTCGATATACTCACTCCTTAGGGCGCAATTCTCTGATCGGAGTTCGTGCGCTCAACGGAGATCGCTGTTTTGTCCTTTACCCGCCGTGGATTTTTGAAGTCGCTCTCCAGAACCGCCCTGGTTTTATCGCTCGAAGATGTATTGAGGCTGGCCCGACCGGCCCTCGGTCAGCAGGCGCCTAAATCATCCGGCAGCGCGCGTCAGGCGTATCAAGCCGCCGCGAGACCTGCACCGAAGGGGGCACCTTCGCCCGTTACGGGAACTCCGCTGGGTGTTCAATTCGTCGACGTGGCCAAAGAAGCAGGCCTGAATGTCGAGATGATCTTCGGCGGCGAGCACCGTAACAAATATCTCCTCGAAACCACGGGCTGCGGTGCGGCTTTCTTTGACTACGACCAGGATGACTGGGTCGACATCTTTCTCGTCAACGGATGGCGGCTCGAAGGATTTCCGAAAGGCCACGAGCCCGTCTGTCATCTCTTCAAAAACAATCGCGATGGCACGTTCACCGATGTCACCATCAAGTCCGGCCTCGCCCGCTCCGGCTGGGGACAGGCCTGCTGCGTCGGCGACTACAACAACGATGGCTGGAACGATCTCTTCGTCAGCTACTACGGCCAGAACGCACTCTTCCGCAACAATGGAAACGGCACCTTTACTGAAGTCACCAAAGAAGCCGGCTTGCTTCAGGATCGCCTGCGCTGGAACTCCGGCTGCTCGTTCCTCGACTACGACAAAGACGGCCATCTCGATCTTTTCGTCGGCAACTACATCGATCTGGATCTGAAGACCACCCCGCTGCCTGAAGACGCGAATTGCACCTACAAAGGCATTGTCGTTGCCTGCGGACCGCCGGGGCTCGAAGGTGGCAAGAACCTCCTGTACCACAACAAGGGCGACGGCACGTTTGAAGACGTGAGCGAGCGAGCCGGCATGTGGGGCACGCTCGGCACCTATGCATTGAGTTGTGGCGTGGCTGATCTCGACAACACCGGCTGGTCCAACATTTACGTCGCCAATGACTCCACGTCCGCCACGTACTATGTGAATCAGAAAGACGGCACATTCAAAGACCAGGCGATCGAGGCCGGCGTGGCCTACTCCCCCGACGGCAAACCCCAGGCCGGGATGGGCGTTTCCATCGGCGACTACAACCGCGACGGCATGCTCGACATCGTCAAAACCAACTTCGCCGGCGACACCGACTCCCTCTTCATGAATCTCGGCGATGGCTCATTCGACGATCGTACCTATCAGGCAGGCCTCGGCATCAACACGCGCCTGCTGGGATGGGGCGTCAGCTTCATCGATTTTGACAACGACGGCTGGCTCGACATTCTGGTTGCCAATGGACACGTATATCCGGAGGTCGACGGCACGCAGGTGGATGCCTCCTATGCGGAGCGGAAGTATCTCTACCGCAATTTGCGCAACGGACAGTTCGAGGATGTGAGCCTGATCGGCGGCTCCGGCATTACAACGGATGCGAAGGCCCGCGGCTTTGCCGTGGGTGACTACGACAACGATGGCGATCTCGATGCGGTGGTGAATTGCGTCAACGCGATTCCGCAACTGCTGCGCTGCGATTCGACCCTGAATCGAAGCTGGATAAAGATTCGCGTGGTTGGAAAAAAGTCGAATAAGACTGGCATCGGCGCACGCATCAAAGTCGTGGCGCAGACTGGATCGCCGGTGCTGAACGCGAAGCCGGGTTCGCCTCTCATTCAGATAGAAGACGTGAAGTCATGCAACGGATACTACTCGTCCAGCGATCTGCGCATTCACTTCGGACTCAACGACGCGAAGAAAGTGGACTTGGTGCAGATCAACTGGCCCTCCGGCATTGTCGACACGCTCAAAGACCTGGATGTGAATCGCCTCTACGTGATCGAAGAGGGCGGAAAACTTCTCAAGAATGAGACCTTGACCGCCGCAAAGAAGAAGGCCTGATCCGGCGCGGCAGGAACCAATGCGCAGCGCCCGATTCAAAATCGTTTTCACGTTGCAAACGTCTGCATCAATTCAAGAATTGCGCGCGAACCCGTATCGTATACATTCTCAATCATCTTGCCCGCACTAGCGGTCAGTTAAGTCGCTGATTCCTATTCCTTTCGCATGCCAATGACTTCCCATCCGCCTATACTGTGCGCGAGAATCCGTGCGCAAAATGTCTCGACTGTTCGTCGTAGCAACGGCTTCTCCTTCTTGGGCACAGCTTCAGGCGATTTCGGAGGGCCCCATGACGTTTCACAAATCCCCGACTGTCCGGCACAAATCACGCTTGTGCATAACCAGCATTGCCGTTTTCGCTGCCATGTTCTTTCTTGGCTTTTCGTCAACTGCGGGCCGAGCACTGGCCAAGCAGAACGGAACCTACGTTCCCAACGCGGTCAATCGCATGCCAGACGCCAACGACCGCGACAAGATGCAGCAACAGCAGAGCGATCAACAGCGCGTCGAGGCAGCCAATGCGGAACGCAAAAAGCAGATCTGCGCCGACAGCGACAAGCTTCTCAAGATGGCGGCCGATCTGAAAGACGAACTGGACAAGACCAGCCAGGATACGCTCTCCCTTGAAACCATCCGCAAGATCGATGCGATTCAGAAGTTGGCCAAAGATATGAAAGACAAGCTCCGCCTGAGGAGCAATTGAGTCGCCTTAAGACCCACTCCCAAAGGGATTGGCTGTGGAATCTGCGGATCTCACACTTATCGGCATGGCGAGTGCGCATTGTAGTTTGCCTTGCGACGCAGTCGAGCCCGGTACTTGCGATGGAAGGCGGTTCGACGCGCCTTCGTAAACTCGTCGGAGTACATTCGGCTCACGAGATTTTGCAGACCGGCTTCAAGGTCGGCGACGCTCATCCGCGCAGGCTTGAAATTTACGTCGAAGAGAGTACACAGCTCCCAAGCTTCATCCCGCAGGATGCGGTTTTCGTTTTTCAATCGCGTGTATAGCGGTGTCCCGGGGAACGCCGTCTGCACGGTGATCTGCACGTCATAAAGATTGCTTTCGCGCGCAAATTCCCAGATGGCTTCGAAGGACTCCGGGCCGGTTCCGTCGAGACCAAGAATGAAGCAACCGTTGACCCTGACGCCGCGATCCTGAATTCTGCGAATCGCCTCAAGGTATGAGTCGACGCGTTTGGCCTTCCAGTTGGTTCGCTGTTCGATGCCATCCACGGCGGAGAAGGTGGTGCTCTCAAAGCCGATCAGGACTTCAGCGCAACCGGCATCTTTCAGCATGTCGAGCAGTTCTTCATCATCCGCTACCGAGAGATCGGTCTCGGTGAACCAGCGCACGCCCTCCTTTGCGATGGCGCGCATCAGCTGTTTCGACCTGGTCTTATCCACGAACGTATTGTCGTCGGCGAACTCGATGAACGGGCGCTTCCATAGTGACTTGATCTGTTGTATTTCGGCGATCACGCGGTCGATCGGCTTGGTCTTGTACGCAGGTGAGATGCGAATGGACGCCGCGCAAAACTCACAACGAAATGGGCAACCCCGTTGAGTTTGGACCGTCAGTCGGTTGTATCTCTCGATGTCAAGAAGATCGAAGCGCGGCATCGGCGAGTTCGCAAAGCTGTAAGGAATGCTGTGGGCATCGTATATCTGCTTAAGTACTTTTCGGGACGAACGCAGGTCAGAGATGATCACAGGCCAAACCGGCTCGCCCTCGCCGATCACCACAGCGTCAGCGTGCTGAAGCGCTTCCTGAGGCAGGGCGGTAACATGAAGACCGCCGAGAATCACCGTCGTTCCCAGGCTCCTGTAACGGTCGGCGAGTTCGTATGCTTCGAGAATCTGCGCAGAGAAGCTGGAGATGGCGACAACATCAAACTCCTGCGGCACTCCGTCCAATTGACCAATGTCGGAGACCTCCAGATACTTCATATCGACATCGTCAGGCGTGAGGCCGGCCAGGGTAAGAAGCCCAAGGCTTGGTAGTGAAGCGATCACGCGGTTGCGTTCCACAAAACCGGGGAGCGTCAACCCCAGCGCAGTGAGTTCAGGATTGTGGGCGCGGACTCCGCTCATTGCAATCAATCCAAGTTTCATAGGTGCCAACCTCTAATGAGAATTACAAGAACCCCTGTTGTCACGGCGAGCACAGGAATGGGAAAGAGATGCCGCAGTTGTTTTCGCCATGCCGACAGAAAGCAGCACAACGGCATGGTGACCGCGCCCGCCATCAGCGCCCACGAAGCGGTCGCAAGATACGGATTATGCAGGTGGAATTGGCCGATTGTGGCGGCGAAACTGAGATTCACAAATCCGATGCCAAAGAATGATATGTGCCCGAGTCGCGTAAGCCTGCGACGATACGACATGTAACCACCCATCCAGTCTTCGCGATGGAAGAACAGGCCAATGACTGCACCGGAAACGATGCCCGCCAGCATTCCCATCCATCCGCAAATCAGGTTCAAAGCTGGCATTGCATCACCGTCGGAAGCGCATGGTTGGATCGATCGCGCACAGCCGCGAACGTTTTCGTTCGCGATTCGCTGGCGGTTGGGGAGCTTGGCTTCGCTTCGAGGTGGAGGAAAGCTTCTTCGATTGCGCAGTCCTTTGGGACGTGTCCGCACAATGCTGCTCCGTAAGCCTCGAATGCCGACAGAATCGCCGACAAGATAGACCACTTCGGCTTTCCTGAAGGGCTTTTTGCCTGCGGCAATCTTTTGGGAGTGAGTACTGGTAGCTTTTCATGCGTCATCACTTTCGACCTCCTCGCAAGGGAACGAGAATGATGCGAGCATAGCCACACTTGAAGACGCTGAAAGGCGAGTCAATACAGTTTCGGGAGTGACACAAGATTGGCGGGGCTACGTAAGGCGGCTCAGCTCCGTCCTGGTGGCCTCGGCGAGGAAGGGAAAGACAAAGATGCGTGGTCCCTGTGGCAGCTTGCCCGACGCTGCCGTGCAGGCGTCACAGATGATGGCGCCAGTCTGGTCGAGGCCTCGCACCCATCGCGGACGGGTCGCATTGCGGATGACCAGCAGATCCGGTTCAACGCCGGCAGCACTCAGCATGGTGCGCGCAATCTCCAGAAAGTCAGGCCACCGCGAGGCGATGCCGATAAGCTGCCCCTTAAGCTTGGGAAGCCACGGATCCAGCCACGCATTGGCCGACCGTATCTGCAGCGTGATGAGTTCAATGCCCGCAGGCAGAAGATCGCGTACTGCGTGCGCCTGGCTGGGCCTGCACAACGGAATCGCCGCGAGAAGCGTTTCGAAATTTCCGCAGTCCTCGAGCGCCGCACCAACCACCGGAAGCTTTGAACACTGTTGGATTTCGGTGACGAGAATTTCGCGGACTTCTGGGTCGGGCTCGATCAGCAGCAGATGGTCGGGGGGCGGAGCCGCGAGCCACTGCGCTACTCGATGCCGCACCTCCGAGGGAGAAAGGTTAAGTTCACGCACAGCGCGGAAGAACGCCGCAATGTGTTGATCGAGAATCTGGCCGGGTGTGGTCGGCGCGACATCCGCGCTTTTTACAAACACGCCGCTGCCATGCCTGTACTCGGTCCAGCCTTCACGCGCCAGCTGCCGGTAACCCGCGCTGATCGTGTTGGGGTGGATGCTGAACCGGCGAGCAAGCTCGCGTGTGCTGGGCAGTCGGTCACCCGTGCGAAGATCCCCGCTCAGGATGGCCAGGACGACCTGCGTGACCAGCTGGCGATAGATCGGCACTTCACTCGCAGGGGAAAACCACAGTCGCACGGGGAAGCCTCGCCACCATTCTTGCATTTCCCAGAAGCTTTTCGATGGAACCGGGAATCCGCGGAACTCAGAAGAGTCTCCGGCCCTTCTCGTGGTCCAGCAACCAGCGCTTGCGTTCGATGCCGCCGCCGTAGCCCGTCAGCGATCCGTTCGATCCAATAACGCGATGGCAGGGAACAACCACTGCGACCGGGTTGGCGCCGTTGGCAAGCCCAACGGCACGCACCGCGGCTGGACGTCCGATGCGCTTGGCAAGCTCTCCGTAAGATATGGTCCTCCCGCAGGGAATCTTGCGCAGGGCCTGCCATACCTCGCGTTGAAATGGCGTTCCGCCAGTTTCGACCGGAATGTGGTCGATGGCGTCCAGTTCGCCACCGAAGTACCGGGCTATTGTTGCGCTAAATCCGTGCGGGTTGAGTTGAGGCTCGAGTTTGAATCTGCCTTCGCCGCTTTGGAGACGCAGGTAGCGGCGGACGACCTGCTCATCCTCCGTAAAGAGCGCGGCGCGCAGATTCCCATCCGCATCGGCAGCGATCATCATTGTGCCGACCGGCGTGGCCAACCGATCCATTGAACATTGAAGGATTTGGTCCATGCATGGTCCGAATTCAAGATTATCGGGCAAATTCAAAACATTCCTTGAAAATCAACAGATTTGTCTCAGAAGGTAGCTTCGCGATGTCAACCGGAATACCCATTTCGCCGTCAGCACAATAGGCAAGACTGAGAACGGCAGCAAACGCTGATGGGGTGCTGAGCCTGTCCCGACCTCTGTCGGTTTCCCTGGCAGGATTCTGCTTTTTGACGACATTGGTGTTGTGCTGGTCGCCCAGGCGCGTGCAAGCTCGCCCGGAGGGCCCCGGGCGCGATCCAAACGCCGCCTGTGCGCCCTGCCATCGCGAAATCTATGATCGCTATCGCACCACCCCGATGGCCAATGCAAGCGGGCCGGCCGCGGATGGATTTATTCCGGCAGATTTCGTTCACGCCGCGTCCGGCGTTCATTACCGCGTAACCGAAGACGCCGGAAACGTCTGGCTGAGCTATGAGCGTGAAAGCACCTCGCCTGACAAGGCGTTGAATGGACGCAAAGAACTGCGTTTTTTCATCGGATCCGGCAAGCGCGGACGCACCTATCTCTTCGAGCAGTCGGGATACTGGTTCGAGGTGCCGATCAACTGGTACGCCAAAAAACACATCTGGGACATGGCGCCGAATCACGCGGCGGACACGGAAATGCCGCTCACGATGCCGGTGGATCCCGGATGCCTGCATTGCCATGCCTCCGACGTCGCGCGGTCCCTGCCCGACGCTCGCAACCTGTATGCAGCCGAACCCTTCGCGCACGGCGGCATCACCTGCGCCGCATGCCATGGCGACGGCGACGCACATATCGCCTCGAACGGCAAAGTGCGCATGCTCGACATCGACGCGCTGCAAGCCGTGCGCAGGGATTCAGTCTGCCTGAACTGCCATCTGGAAGGACAAGCCGCCGTTATCCGCAACGGCAGGGAGATGGAGGATTTCACTCCAGGAGACGATCTCTTCGACTACGCTCTCTACTTCGTCTACCGCGGCGAGAACGGATCCGGGGGGCGGGCCACAAGCCAGTGGGAGGCTCTTCTGCGCAGCGAATGCAAGAAGAAGTCGGGCGACCGCCTGACATGCACGACATGCCACGATCCACACGGCTCGCCTGCACCCGGAGAGAAGGTCGCGTTCTATCGGCAAAAGTGCCTGCAGTGCCATAACACAGCCGGCTTTGCCGAAAACCATCACCCTGAGAATCCTGACTGCACCGCTTGCCACATGGCTCGACCGCCCTCCAACGACATCGCTCACGAGCAAGTGACAGATCATTGGATCAAGAAGCGCATCAGCAATGTGCGCGTTCCGTTGGCAGCCAGCGGAGACCTTGAACCGGTCGGCGGCATCATCGCTGACGATCGCGATCTCGGTCTTGCCTACGCGCAAATGGCAGCGCGTGGGAACCAGCAAGCCGGCGAGCGCGCGATCTCGCTGCTCGAGCGCGCGGAGCACAGCGAGAGCGGCGCCCGGCACGACCATGAACTCCATGCGCAACTCGGCTTTCTGAAGCAGGTCAGCGGACAACAGGCCGCAGCGGTTGAGGAATACCAGATGGCGCTCGCGGCAGATCCTGACAGCTCCCTGGCTGCGGGCGATCTCGCGCTGCTGAAGGCGGCGCAGCACCAGTACGCAGAGGCCTCGCGGCTGTGGAAGCAGGTCTTCAATCGCGATCCATCGCAACTGGGTGCGGGAATGAATCTGGCCATCATGGAATGTGCGCTGGGCGAACGGGAGCCCGCTTTAGCATCGCTGGATCGGATTCTGGAATTCTCGCCGGATGACCAGAAAGCGAAAGCAATGGCTGGCGCGATCCGCCGCGGAAGCCAAAAATGCGTTAGTCGCTGACGATCTATGCAACGAGGGCATCCGGCAAGTCAACATCCTCGCGGCGTTCATGACTCTTCGCGCCAGGGAATGTTATGCCTAAATTAATTTCGCGCTGGCAAACTACATGAAATCCGGCCGAAGCAATCGGAACAGCAATATGGCCGATGCCCCGGTTCCGTCTTGAGAGCGGTTTGAACCTCAGGGTATTCGCGCCTTCTCCTCAAACTCAAAAATCACCTTAAGAATCAACCATTTGATGGAGGATACGCCCATCCTCTTTGAGGATGGATCCGGGTTACTCAGAGGCAATATCTCGAGTTTTGATGCCCGTTCACCCCTCGGGATCGGTGCTAATATTTGTCATGCCATTCAATAGATAAATATCCAACTTTGTCTATTTGCAAACAGATGAGCATGGGATCAGGTTCCGATTCGCCTGGCGGAAGCCGAGAAATCATCGAAAATGCCCATGTTCCAGTAAATCGCTTTATATACTCAATTTAGTTGTCCTGTTCAAACTTGTGATCGAGGAGCCTTTGGGGGTTGAAGACCCCGGTAAAGCTTTTCTGGCAATGACATGTCGATTTCGCGTGTATTCGCAACCAAGCTCACGCTTTTGACGTTGACAGCAGGGTGACACTTTCAGTAAGGTTTCGACTTGCTCCGGAGTCTCTAAATTTATCGCTCTCTATCTGTGTTCGGGAGTAGCGGCGCCGGGAATTGAGCGATCCTGCCATCGCGGCGGGTGAGCCCTGTAAGTCGTCTGGTCGACGTAGAAGAACCAGCCGGCAGAACTACCACAAGTTAAGAGATCAGAAAAACGGCATACTTTTCAGGAGACCGCATGAACAAGCTTTTTCGCACAGCACTTGTGCTGGCATTTCTTGCCTGCGCGAGTTCGCTCCTCATTGTGACGGCCGGTGCCCAGTCGATTTATGGATCGATCTTCGGCACTGTCTCCGACAAGAGCGGGGCTGTCATACCGAACGCCACGATCACCGTGACGGACGAAGCTAAAGGAACCGTTGTCACCGTTCAGTCGAACGGGGCCGGCGACTATAGCGTCCCGCACCTTATTCCCGACGTTTACGATCTGAAAGTTGTTGCCAAGGGATTCAGTCCCTTTGTGACCAAGGGCATCAAGGTCGAGGCCGACACCGCACCCCGCATCGACCCTACGATGGACGTAGGTTCCGACACCGGTACGACTATCGAAGTCAACGCCGATGCACAGCCTGAACTCAAAACGGACAAGGCAGACGTTGCAACCGTTTTCGATCAGCAGCAGGTTTCCAGTCTCCCGGTGGGTGATCAGAACTTCACCAACCTTCAGCTTCTCCTTCCCGGCGCCCAGCTCCTCGGCTGGTCCCACGCTGCCGATGAAAACCCGCAGGGTTCGCGGCAGATTCAGGTAGACGGACAGGCTTTCGGCGGGACCGCATTCGAGCTGGACGGCACTGATAACCAGGATCCGATTCTTGGCATCATCGTTATCAATCCGCCCATGGATACGGTGACCGAAACCAAGATCACCACGCAAAACTACGACGCTGAGTTGGGCAAGGCCGTTTCGGCTGTCGTGACCGCCCAAACCCGTTCCGGCACCAACAAGTTCCATGGCAGCGCGTACGACTTCCGTACGGGCAATGCCAACCTGGCGCGCGAGCCCTTCAGCCAGCCCGCGGGTCCCAATGCAATTCCTCCGGGACTTAAGAACCGCTTCGGCGGCTCTATCGGTGGCCCGGTTCTCCGCGACAAGGCCTTCTTCTTCTTCAACTGGGAGTCACAGCGTCAGAAGGTCGGCACATCGGCGACTGATTCGGTCCCGACCGCCCAGCTCGTAGCATCGTGCCTCGGAACTGCAGCTCCCGCTTATGGTGGATACGCCGCGGGCGCGGGTTGCGATTTCAGCGAGTATGCTGCCATTCTTGCTGGCGTCAACCCAGTAACCGGCAAGCCCAATCAGCTGATCTACGACAACACAGCAGATCAGTCACCGGCTACGGTCACTGCATTTGCGAACAACGTCATTCCTACATCGCTGCTTTCACCGGCGGCCATGAACCTGCTTGGCTACATGAAGAGCTATGCCCCGAACAACACCGGCGGTGCCTTCAGCCCAAGCAATAGTCAGTGGATCGGAAACAATTACTCCGAAGGCGGCACTGGTTTGTTCAACAGCAACTCTTGGACAACCCGTGAAGACTACACCTTCAACGATAAGATGCACGCGTTTGCGCGCTTCTCGCGGTTCTGGGACACCCTGTCGGGCAAAGTGATGTTCGGCGATGCCGGCGGACCTGGATTCGGCATTGGCGGCTACGGCGGCAACTCCAACGGTGCGAACGACAGTCTCGCGACCGGTATGGATATTGCCATCAGTCCGAAATTGCTGACCGACTTCCGGCTCGGCTATTACCGCTACAACGTGATCGACTCCAAGTATGACCAGAACACCGAGTTCGGCACTACGCTCGGCATTCCGGGCGTCAACACCGGCAGCTACTTTACTTCCGGTGCACCTGGATTCGAAATCAGCGGCGGCAACCAGACCTCCTATATCGGTGGCGGCCTGGGTATCAATCGCTGCAACTGCCCGTTGACCGAGCGCGAAGATCAGGGCCAGATCGTAAACAACTGGACCATGATCCACGGCAATCAGACCTTCAAGGTTGGCGTCGATCTGCGCTACGGACGTAACCTCCGAGTACCGTCCGACACGGATCGCACCGGCCAGTTCAACTTCTATGCCGGGCCTACCTCCGACGCCGGAACTCTTGGCAACGGCTGGGCAACCTACGCTCTCGGCGAAAGCAACTACTACGCCCGGTACGTATCCACCTCCACCAACGCCAAGGAATTCCAGAAGAGAACCTTCTTCTATGGACAGGACACCTGGCGCGTCACCAAAAACCTCACACTCAACCTTGGCCTTCGCTGGGAGCTCTACTTCCCAGAGGCAGTCAATGGCAAGGGCAATGGTTCGCTCATGAACCTTTCTGATGGCTATATGCACGTTGCCGGTTACGGGCAGGTCCCGTCCGACATGGGCTGGACCATCCAGAAAGTCAAGGGCTTCGATCCTCGCATCGGCGCCATGTACCAACTCGACGACAAGACCGTCATTCGCGCCGGCTACGGACGCAGCTTTGACACCGGCGTCTTCGGCTCGATCTTCGGTCACGTTGTCACGCAGAACCTGCCGGTACTCGCAAGCCAGACGTTCAACTCTTCGGGCCTCACGGGTGCTCTGCCCTTTACGCTCGATCAGGGACCAACGGCATTCGTATTCCCGACCGTTCCGTCCAGCGGCTTGCTTCCGGCGCAGGGATATGCTGTCAGCCCGAAGGCACGTCCGAACCCGCTTCACTTCCCGACAATCGATGCGTGGAACCTGAGCGTACAGCGCGCCATCACGCCCACGTTGTCATTGACGGTTGCTTACGTCGGCAACAAGGGTACTCATACCCTGGGTGACGGCGATGGCAACAACACTAATCCGAACGAAGGCGGCCTGACCCTTCCCGGTCAGTACAGCGTAACCGGCCAAACTCTGCACTGGGATCCGAATGGCTTGAGCGGAACGCTGCCGACTGGTTACAGCGGCGGAGTCTCTGACGGCCGATTCTTGCAACGTTATTACGGTGGGACCCTTGCTGCCTGCCGCGACTCCAGCTACGCGACACCCAACACGCCAAACATCCTTCCGGGCATGTGCGGATGGAACAACGGCATCAGCTACTATGGCGACGATCAGAACACCGAATTCGACGCTCTGCAGATCAACCTGGCAAAGACCTTCACCAAGGGCCTTTCCCTCAACGCCAATTACGAGTGGGCGGGAGCATGGGACGATCAGACTGGCTACTGGACCTGGAGCCATTCCGTTCCTCACATGCGCGACAGCAACGTTCGTGCAAACCAGCTCGTCTCGTATGGCAGCTATGATCTGCCATTCGGCAAGGGCAAGCAGCTTGCTCCTAATGTCAACCGGCTGACCGACGAAATCATCGGCGGCTTCCAGCTCAGCTATGTGCTCAATTGGTCGAGCGGTCTTCCATTCGGAGTCGGCTTCGATCAGTTCAACATTTCGGGAGTAGGCGATCCTGAGAACTGCAATACCAACGTTGGCGGCACAGCGGCACCGTGCCGTCCCAATGTCTCAGGACACATGAAGACGAACCTCACGAAGTTCCAGGCCAACTCCTCGGGAACTGGCAACCGGAGCTTCTTCACGGCGCAGCCAAGATCCGGCGGCATCTTCTCGTTCCCGGGACTCGACAACATCGGAAACGGGGGAGCCAACAACTACTTCGGACCGTCGTTCTTCAACACCGATATGGCCATCACCAAGGCGTTTACCATCCGTGAGAGCATTGTTACCAAGTTCCGCATGGATGCGTTCAATGCCTTCAACCACATCAACGCCGGCAACCCGAACAACACCGACGTATTTGGCAGCGTAGGAACAGCAACTGGCGCCCAGCTGAATAACATCAGCGGCGAAGCACCAGGACCTGGCCCTCGTCAGCTTGAATTCTCTCTTCACGTGCAGTTCTAAGGCGCGAGGAGCCGCAACAAACCTGGAGGGGAGCTTCGGCTCCCCTCTTTTCTTTGCCCTCTCGGGTACACTCCGCGTCGGTCCCACCCGCAACTGCTTGCGCAGAGTTAAACTGGATTCATCAGGACAATCATGTTTTGCGTCTTCGCCATCACAGTTCTGCTCGCCGTTTCCCAGTCAGCCCTTCCGGAACAACTCCAGCAAGGCACATCCCCTTCCTCTGAGAATTCGCCACCCGTTGTCACATTTGCAAGCGCTCAGGAACTCGCCGGCAAAGGCCGTCTCGACGCAGCCATGGTGCAGTTGGATCAATTGGCCAGGCAAAACCCTGAGCCGGCGGGCGTAGAGCGGCTGCGTGGCCTTATCTTCTACGAACGCGAACAGTTTCCGCAGGCCATCGACGCGTTTACAAAGGCCGCCGATCAAGACCCCGGCGACCACGAGTCCCTTGAAATGCATGGCGTCAGTCTCTTCCGCCTCGGCCGCATTCAAGAGGCAATTCCATTCCTTGAGAAAGCGCGCGTCGGGGTCCAGGGCGCAAACGTCGATCCCGACTACGTGCTGGCCCTGTGCTACGCCGACGTACAGCGCTACGATGATGCGCGCCACGCATTTGCAGCACAGTATGGTTTCCCGCCTGATTCCGCTGAAGCGTATCTGCTGGCCGGGCGACTCTTCCTTCGTCGCGAACTCCGTGACGAAGCCGGCGTCGAAGCCGCCAAGGCCCTTGAGATCAATCCTTCATTGCCCCTCGCTCACGAACTGCTGGGCGAAGTCGCTCTTTCAGGAGGAGACACCGCAGGCGCGATCCGCGAGTTTGAAGCGGAACGCAAACTCAACCCCCTCAATCCGGATCTCTACGATCGCCTCGGCGACGCCTACCTGCGCAACGGACAGTACACCGATGCGCAACATGCCCTGAACCGTGCGGTGCTGCTTGAGCCCCAGGCGACCGGCCCCTACATCCTTCTGGGAGAAACATTCCTCAAGCTCAAGCAGCCCATCGAGGCGCTCCATTACCTCGCCCATGCTGAGCAGATGGATCCTTCCAACTACATCACGCATAACCTTCTGGGACAGGCCTACAAGGCAACCGGGCAACTTGATGCCGCGAATCGCGAATTCAAGCTTGTGGTGGCCATTCAGCATCAGAGCGATCCCAAGCCTGCGGGGAAGTAGACGATGCCCCGCACCGCACCGCGATCCGTTCTCACCCTTTGTGCAATCCTCGCCGCTTCCCTCGGTATCACCGCGCAGACAGGGAAAAAGAATTCCGCCGACGCCGTCAAGCGAGCCGACGCAGCTTTCCACGAAGGCTTTGCTGCGCGTCAGGCCGGTAACCTCGAACTGGCGCGTACAAAGTTTGTTGAAGCCGTGCGTTTGCAGCCGAAGATCGCAGAAGGGCACGAAGCCCTGGGTGCCGTCTTGCTGGAACTGGGCAAACCGCTGGACGGCGCGAAGGAATTCGAAGCTGCGGAGAAGATCAAGCCCAGCGACGACGGAATTGAGACCAATCTCGCCCTGGCATACTCTCAGGCAGGCGAACCGGCCGCCTCCATTCCGCATTTCGAATCGGCCCTGAGCCTTTCGCAGCTGCCAGGTCACACTGCCCCGGATCCCTCGTTCTACGATGCGTACGGTCATGCACTGGCTGCGGTGGGCAAGCCCGATCAGGCATCCCTCCAGTTCGTCGCGGAGGAATCCCTCACCGGTCCTCGCGCCGACCTCGAAGACGCCATCGGCACCCTTTACGCACAGCAGGCAAATTGGCAGCAGGCGCAGAAGCGGTTCGAGCATGCCATCGCACTCGATCCCTCATTCGTTCGCGCACGCATTCATCTCGGCCTGCTCTTCAGGGCACGGAAGAATCTGGTCGAAGCGTTGAACACGCTCTCCTCCGCAGCCGCCATTACGCCTCCCAACGCCGAAGCCCTTATGGAATACGCCCGCACCCTCGCCGCCGTTGGCAAGGACGAAGACGCGGTGCAGCAGTTCAATGCTGCCATCCAAGTGGACCCCAACATCCCCGGCGTCCAGCTCGAACTGGGAATGGCCCTGCAACGGCTCGGACGTCAGCAGGAAGCGATTCCATGGTTTCAGAAGGCGGTCGAACGCGAACCGCACAATCCCTCAGCACTAACCAACCTTGGATTGGCCCTCACCCTCACCGGCAAAGGCAAAGAGGCGCTCGACGTTTTCAAACGCGCCCTTGCCGAAAACGCAAACGATCCCACCATCTATAAGGATCTGGGCGTCTGCCACATTCAGCTCTCGGCCTTCGACGAGGCAATTGACGATTTCCAGAGGGCCCTGGCGCTCGATCCCAACGATCCGCAGCTCCACTACGACCTCGGCCTTGCTTACAAGTTCAAAGACCGCCCGCAGGATGCCATTGCCGAACTCAGCCGCGCGGGCCAGATGGATCCCAAACTCCAGGATCCCCCCTACACCCTTGGCATCCTCTACATGCAGCTGGGCCAGCTTGACGATGCTGTAACCGAGCTGAAGAAAGCCGTGGCGCTGCGCCCGCTAAACGGCGATGCATGGGCAATCCTCGGCAGCACGCTTAAGCAGGATTCGCGCCTGCCCGAAGCAGCCGAGGCCTTGCGAAAGGCCATTCCGTTGCAGCCCGGTCAGCCCGGTCCGCGCGTCACGCTCGCCGGAGTTCTCGCCGAGCAGGCCGGCAACCTGAGCGCCCAGGCTGACGCCGCCGATGCGGCCGGCGACTCAAAGAATGCCGAAGACCTGCGCAACCAGATGAAGCAGCTCCGCACCGAGGCCGCGGATTACCGCAAAGAGGCAGCCGTACTGGCCCGGGGAGCCGTGAGCCGCCAGCGTGCCAACTTCGCCTTGAACGCCGGCAACCAGCTCATGTTGCGCGGACAGATCGCTGACGCCATCTCGCGCTATCAGGAGTCGGTCGCGGCTGATCCAACCTTCCCTGACGCGCATTCTCAGCTCGCCATCGCGTATGAGCGCCAGGGCCGCGCCGAAGAGGCCGCCGCCGAACGCGCAAAGGCAGCAGACCTGGAAAAGGCGAACTAAGCGTTCTCCGGATACCGAATCCAACCCAGGGAAGGGAATTCAATTTTCTTGTTGTCTGCTGCGGCATCCACAGCCTACATTGCTGGGTATGAATCCGACTGGCCGCCGCACCTTCCTCAAGCAGGCAGCAACCCTTGCCGGCGCGTTCTCCGTCAACAGCCTCTTCCAGCAGGCCCACGCCGCCGAGTTTGCCGCCGCCGGCGCACGCATCGCGCACCTCGACCCCGCGATCGCCGCGCAGGATGAAGACTACTGGAGCGTGATCCAGCGCGCCTATTCGGTCAATCCGAATCTCATCAACCTGAACAACGGCGGAGTTTCGCCCGCACCCATCGTCGTGCAGCAGGCCGTGGAGCGCTACAACGAGCTATCCAACGAGGGGCCGTCCTATTACATGTGGCGCATTCTCGACCAGGGCCGCGAGCCCCTGCGCGAAAAACTTGCACAGCTCGCCGGAGCCAAAACGGACGAGATCGCCATCGACCGCAACTCCACCGAAGCGCTCAACACCATCATCTACGGCCTCGACTTAAAAGCAGGCGACGAAGTCATCGGGACAAAGCAGGACTATCCCAACATGATCCAGGCCTATCGCCAGCGCGCCATGCGCGAGGGCATCGTCTATAAGCAGCTCAGCTTCGACCTGCCCATCGAAGACGACGACCAGATCGTCAAAGCCTACGAGCAGGCCATCACGCCGCGCACCAGGCTGATTCACGTTACCCACATGGTCAACTGGGTCGGCCAGATCATGCCCGTCGCCAAGATCGCCGACATGGCACACGCCCACAACATTGAAGTGCTGGCCGATGGCGCGCACTCCTTCGGCCTCATGGACTTCAAGATTCCAGACCTGCACTGCGACTACTTCGGCACCAGCCTCCACAAGTTTCTATCCGCTCCCATCGGCACCGGCATGATGTGGGTCCGGCAGGATAAGATCGAAAAGCTCTGGCCGCTCACCTGCAACTCAACCCCGCATAGCCCCGACATTCGCAAATTCGAAACTCTCGGCACGCGCAGCTTTCCGCTCGAACAGGGCATCGGCGAAGCCATCAATTTCCACGAGGGAATCGGCGCAAAGCGCAAGGAAGAACGCATCCGCTATCTGAAGGACTACTGGGCCACACGCGTGCAGCAAACCAAGAAAGTCAAGCTCCACACCTCGCTCGATGCGAAGTATTCCTGCGCCATCTGCGGCGTAAGCATCGACGGAATGACGCCCGCAGAGCTCGAAAACGCGCTCTTCAACCAGTACAAGGTTCACACCGTGGGCATCGTGTGGGAGAACATCAGCTGCGTCCGCGTAACCCCTCACGTGTATACATCGATCGCCGATCTCGACAAGCTGGTGCGCGCCATCAATACGCTGGCAGCCTGAAACCGAACGACTCGCCTGTAACTTCAAAGTGCTTGTCATCCCGACCGGAACGGAGGGATCTGCGGTTGCTTTGAAGAATTCTAGCCTGGGCCTCCCAGATAAATCCTCACCACGTGGCCGCTAAGAATCCTGCGCAAAGGAATTGCTGGACGCCTCGTTGCGCGGCATTGCACCGGCGAGCAAAAGAAGAGTCCCACAATACATCAGCGTATCGAAGAGATAGTTCAGACCCTCCAGGCTGGAGCGCTCTGCCACCGCGATCGGCACGTACTCCACCACGATCACAAACAGCACCGTCAGGCCGATCCACCCCGCTGCTGTGCGCGTCCTTTTTCCGACAAGGAGCGGGATTCCCGCGATCACGTAGATCACAGCCGTCAGGTAGGTGCAGATCGAATGTCCGAAGAGCCATGCGGGAGTCACCATTTCCAGCGGAATGCCAGGGACGTGATCTGCATGCAGGAACTGCTCAATCGCGTAAAACAGCACAGGAATGGCAATGAAGTAGCGAGCGATTGTCGCTGCGACTCGGCCAGTGCGCGGGCTCTGCTGCTGGCTCAGGCTCGCGGCCAGCGCCAGCGGCCCGGCGCAGAAAGATAATTCCCTGAACGCGAGGATGATCGCAAAGCGATTGTGCGGATTCCGCACGCAGCCCGGCACGTCCAGCAGCACCACGAAGAGAAAGAACATCAGGGCCAGCAGACTTGACGAAAGACGTACCCAGATTCCCGTGACGAGGCTGAACGCGGCTGCAATCAGGCACGCGCCCACCAGCAACACCCAGGACACGTGCCACGGAATCCACGCCGGCACAATCGAGGCGATACCCTTGGTGAGCGTAAAATGCTCCGTGCCGAAGGCTGCAATCGGCACCGCGTAGAACAGCGGACCGAACAGAATCAGCTTGTCCAGTTTTCTCTCCGTCCGCCATTCCCCGCGCTGAAAGATCACCACGAGCCCAGTCGCAAAAACCAGTGCCGCGACCGCATACGACCACGTCACCTCCATGGGAATGGCGACCAGAGCCACAGCTTCCGGCGAAACCATCAGGCTGTACCCCACGGGCATCCCTCCTGCCTTGATACGCCTGGTTTCCTGCTGGTCCATGGCGCATTCGCTGATCCAAGGTAGTCGAATGCTTTTCCCGCGTATATCCGCAAGATTCAACCCACCGGATTCCTGTTGTCAGCCGGTCTTGTAGTCGCGGGAATTGGCTCTGTGTGCAAGTGGCCCTGCAGCCTGGATTTGGAAGATCAGATCTGACAGCGGGTGGGGGTGCAGGTGCCCGGTCCTGGCTTGTCTAGCGCGGGATGGTGGCTCGAATCGAGAGTCCTGTCCCCTCGCAGTTGCGAGCTGTCCATCCCGATTCGATTCGACAACACTCTCGTCCCGAAGGGACGAATCGAAAGCGGGAAAGCAGCGCAATTCCAATTCGCGCCCCGTAGGTGGCGCTGCGCCACCTGGCTGAAGTCAACAAACCGCAACCTAAGTTTTTCACGTCTAGGAAGTATCATCGTCATCGGCCGAAGCGGCGGAATCAGCATCATCCTTCATGTATTTAAGACCGGCGAATCCGAAGGCCGCCAAAGCCGCACCAATTGGAATTCCCAGCCATTTCCCGATTGGCCGCGCATCGAAAGAGTCGTGAAAACCCGCATACTTTCCCGATAGGATTTCAACGTCTATCGCTTCGTTTTTGAAGGCCCTTTGATCATCGTCGAGATACACAACGCGGAAAGATTGTCCGTCGAAAAGTGCCGGAGTGTCCCAATGTGGAAAGATGATTTGAGTTTCAAGGTTAATAGGGTTTCCTCCGTCAGGCACAAAACGAAAGCCGTGCACGGTGTCGTGATGGTAGCCGTTATGAATTTCCCGGTCCACATGGTCATAAGCCTTGCCCACCACCGTAATCCGGCGTGCGAACGATGGTACTGTCGAGTGAGACAACCCATAGAAGAAACTAACGGTTCCCAAGGCTAGAAAGAGCCACCACGCAAGAGGCGGAATCCATGCCCTGCGTTTTGCGCGGAGGAGAAAGAAGATGGCCAGTGCCGGGACAGCTCCTAGCAAACCACACATCATAAAGTGCGTATAATCCATTCGGTTCCATCCACTCCAACTTTTGATTTCGGACCATCTTAGCGCACGTCCTCAATATCGAGCGGCGGGTGGCCCCGGTCCCTTGCATTTGGGGACCGGGGCGAGACGTCACCATCGACAGTAGGTTTGAGTTGCCACCCTACACCTTCCCTTTCCATCCCAGCCAATCCAGAATCCACTGCCAGGTGTGGTCGATTGTGTGCGGGGATTGCGGAGGCGGCGGCAACGCCGCCGTCGGAAACACAACCGGCTTGCCCCGATAGCTTTCAGCCAACTGCTTGAAGACCCGCCCCGCCGGCTTCACGCGACCATCGTTGGTCAGAAGCCCCAGCGTGTACTCCAGCGGGTTGAAATCAAACTTGCGATCGACATCGTGGCTGTCCCAATAGCTGAACCAGCTCACACCCTGCTCGATCGCGGCATGTACCGCCTTGTCGAGCCACTCCGCCTGCTGCTCGTCGGTCAGTTCCTTGATGCATGTGTTGAACTCGCCTGCCCACACCGGCTTCTGCTGCGTCCCCGCGTACGACCGGATCAGCGCCGCCATCGCCGCCAGCAGCTTCACGCTCGGCGGGTCCATCGCACCGCCATACTTCACCGCGCCGGTCCAGAAGGGATAGCAATGCATCACCGGCATGCGCTGGTCGGTAACAAGCGCCTTCGGCGAGAACGTGTCATCGGCAAACCACGGCTTGTGATCGACTCCGTTCACGTGCAGCCGCCCCGGCAGCGCGGACTTCATCAGCCTGAACATCCGTGCCATCCACGCATCGCCGTCCGCCATCGGCGCGCTCCAGCAGGTGTTGATCTCGTTGCCCATGTCGAAGCCGATGAGATTCGGATGGGGCGCGAGGGTGCGGCCGAGTTCGCGGACGAAGATTTCCTGGGCTTCGAGCATTACGCGGTCCGTGTAGAAACCATTCGAAAGACGGTTGAAAGGCGGCAGGAAATACCACCCGCTCAACTGCCCCGTGAAGACCGTCACCAGCGCATCCAAGTGCCTCTCGCCCATCAGCGTCACCAGCTGATCGAGCCGTTCGAGATGCGCCGGGCTCACCCACTTCGGGTTGGGCTGGAAGAACGGCCAGATCAGCAGAATCCGCAGGTGATCCGCGCCCAACGCCGCGATTGCGTCCAGATCCCGCTTGATCGGATCGGGATTCCAGTCGTTCCAGCAGAACCACCAGTTATGCGAAGGCGTGTAATTTACACCAAAACGATGCCGCAGCGGGTCGAGCCGGGATGCCGGACTATCCGCTGCTGCCAATGCGTGCGCGATCGAGCCTCCTGGTCCCACCATCGCCGCCGTGGCCGCGGCGCTCGTTGCCATGAATCTTCGTCTGTCCAATTTGCCCGCCCTCTTAACGACAACAAAGCTAATTCCGAACGGGCAAGCACGTCCAGCAGCCGCTCCTGCTGAAGAAAGTCAAGCCCCTCGCGCGTATTTATTTGCTAAGTTCCTGAATCCACTCGCACGAATTTCGCTGACCATTTGCTGGTAATTTTCCGCTCCCGGAGCACAATAACATCATGGCGAGTTTCCGCAACGTTCCCCATGGTCATTGAAGCGTTGGCCTCCACTCTCTGATTCTGCTTCCTCCGCCCTATTTCAATTTCGCTCTAAACCCTGTGGCGAGAGGAATCTACAGCGAGGCTTTTTCATCGCAGGAACGTACAACCGCCCCCTGTCCACAAGCTCATGATTCCAGATAGTTTCTCTAAAGAGTGGGGGATAATAGGGGGGGTAAAGGACAACCAAAAGGTTGCATATCTCGATTGCGGGGCTATCGGGCCACTCCCGCTGCAGCCTGCCCCTCCGGTAGACTCGTCGCCAGGACGTCACTCTTTCGGAAACACCACACGCGCACGATCCACAACCTTGCCGACCTAGAATGAGATGTGCGCAAAATTCTGCTTTTTATCCCTTCGCTTCTCATCCTTATTCCCACTGCCATACTGACGGGCTGTTCATCCCCGCCTGCGATTGACCTGCCGGCCCCCGTCACCACCGTTGGGCAGGCTACGCCGGTAAGCGTTCACGTCACCGATCCGCGCGGCGTTCGCAGTGTCTCGGCCACCATCGAGCAGAACGGCGCCAGCTATCCCGTGTGGCAGATGTCGCAGCCCTCCAAGGCAAAGGAGGCGACGTTCAACTTCACCGCCGGCGTCAAAACCACGCCGCAGTTGAAAGACGGCAAGGCGAAGCTTGTCATCGAGGCGGCCTCGAACGGCTTGATGCACACGTCGTCGCGCATCGAGCGCGATGTAACGGTGGTGACGCAGCCTCCCTCCGTCAGCGTCGACTCGGACCAGCACTACCTCTACATCGGCATGGCCGATCTCGCGACCTTCAACGTGTCCGGCGCCTACACATCCGCCGGAGTACGCGTCGGCGACCAGTCCTATCGCGCATGGCCCTTACCGGGCGGAAAACCAGGCCTGTTTTCGCTCTTCGCCTTTGCGTGGAATATGCCCCAGGGTACGATTCCGGTCGTCTTCGCATCGAACGGTGCAGGCAACGATGTCACCAGCCCCATTACGGTGATCTTTCCGAAGAAGGAGCAGCCACATTACACGCAGCACGATCTGCAGATCAGCGACGCCTTCATGCAGAAGGTGGTCGGCGAACTCGACCCCAACGGCTCGGGCGACATGGTCGCGCGCTTCGTGCGGATCAACAACGAGGTGCGGAAGGCAAACAATAAGACGCTGTCGGAGCTACGCCTGAAAACGGCAGACCACTTCCTGTTCACGCAGCCTTTCCAGCGCCAGCCGCACTCGCAGGCTGAGGCCAACTTTGCCGACCTGCGCAACTACATTTACCAGGGCAAGAAGATCGACCAGCAGGTTCACCTTGGCTACGACCTTGCCGTCACGCAGCATGTCGGCGTCGAGGCATCGAACGACGGCCGCGTGGTGTGGGCCGCGCCTCTCGGCATCTACGGCAACTGCATCGTGCTCGACCACGGCTACGGACTGCAGACCATTTACGGGCACATGAGCCACATCGACGTCCACGAAGGCGACATGGTGAAGCGTGGCCAGGTCATGGGTCAGAGCGGCATGACCGGCATGGCTGGCGGCGACCATATCCACTTCGCCATGCAGCTTGACGGCGTCCAGATCGACCCCAAGGAGTGGTGGGATCCTCACTGGATCCAGGACCACATCACCAAGCGCATCGATGCAGGAATGGCGCCCGTTTCCGAGACCGCGGCTGCTCCCTACAAACGGCAAGCTCACCCGGCCCGATCCAGAAGACGGCGGTAACCGCTTCGGGGTTCGCCCCAACTTTGTTGCTCCTCTGATCGCGCCCGATGAGCGTGTTTATCGCTATGGCGGCATAAGCCTCGGGAATGCTATGCTTTCGCGCTATGAAGTCGAGGCCGTACTTTGCACTCGCTTGTTTTCTTGCAGCACTATTTGGAGCCGGATCTTCAACCTTTGCCCAGCAGCCTGATCCGGCGATCACGTCGCTCGAGGCTCGTTCCTCGCCTGCATGGCTGAAATCGGGCACCATCTATCAAATCTTTGTCCGCTCGTTTTCATCCTCGGGCGATCTGAACGGTGTAACCGCCCGCCTCGACGACCTGCACAAACTAGGAGTCAACATCCTGTGGCTCATGCCCATCCATCCTGACGGGCAGGTGAAGAAGAAGGGCTCGCTGGGAAGTCCGTACGCGGTCCGCGACTACTACGCGATCGATCCCGCGCTCGGGACCAAAGACGACCTGCACCGCCTGGTGGGGGAGGCACACAAGCGCCAGATGAAGGTCATCATCGATATGGTGGCCAACCACACTGCGTGGGACAGCGTGATGATGGCGCATCCCGAGTACTACAAAAAGGATAAGGAAGGCCACATCACCTCTCCCTATGACTGGACCGATGTCGCGGCACTTGATTATTCGAATCCCAACCTTCGGCGGTATATGACCGATGTACTCCTGTACTGGGTAAAAGATTTCGACCTCGACGGCTACCGCTGCGACGCTGCGGGCGAGGTTCCGACGGACTTCTGGGAGGCGGCGCGCAAGGAACTTGACCGGGTGAAGCCGGACATCATGATGCTGGCCGAGGCATCAAAACCGGAACTGCTGCGTAGCGCGTTCGATATCGACTACGCGTGGCCCATGCTGCACACCGTCGACGACATCGAGATGAACGGCGAGCCTGCAACCAAGGTTCGTGACACCATGGAGCAGCAAGACGCGTTGTTTCCCAAGGGCGCGCTCCACATGCGTATGAGCGACGACCACGATGAATTGCGGGCCGTAACGCGTTACGGGTTTCGCGGAGCGATCGCGGCCTCAGCGCTGATGTTCACCCTGAATGGGACGCCTTTGATCTACAACGGGATGGAAGTCGGCGACGACACGCAATCGAGCGCCCCCGCGCTTTTCGAGCCGCAGAAGATCTTCTGGGAAGCAAAGAACTGGCACCCCGAATATCCGAAGTTCTATGCGATGATGTCGGCCCTGCGCCGCGAGCACCCCGCACTGCGGCAAGGCGCAACCATCTGGTTGCATAACACCGATGAGCAACATATAGTTACGTATCTGCGCCGCGAGGGCAGCGAGGAATTCCTCATCGCGGTGAATCTGTCGAACACGCCATTCCGCGGGAGCGTGGAAGCCGCCGGGAACTGGACTGAAGTTGAACTTCCAGTCTCGAAACCAGAATCTGAAGCCGTTCCGTTTCTTTCGCTGAACGCTTTCGAAGCTCGCATCTTTCAAAAGCAAGCCCAGTAGGAAGAGTTCATGACCACATCGCAAACCGAACCGGCTGGAACCAGGACCGTCACGTACTTCCGCAAGCCCGAGCGCAGCTTCTGGCAGATTTGGAACATGAGTTTCGGCTTCCTCGGCATCCAGTTTGGCTGGGGCCTGCAGATGGCGAACATGAGCGCCATCTACGAATACCTGGGCGCTCGCGCAGACCAGATTCCGATCCTCTGGCTCGCCGCTCCGCTCACTGGATTGTTGATTCAACCGCTCATCGGTCACGCAAGCGACCACACTTGGGGACGTCTCGGCCGTCGTCGTCCGTACTTCCTTGCGGGCGCCATCCTAAGCTCGTTCATGCTCGTTTTCATGCCGAATGCATCCGCTTTGTGGATGGCAGCAGGCATGCTCTGGATCCTCGACGCCTCAATCAACGTCAGCATGGAGCCATTCCGCGCGTTTGTTGCCGATATTCTCCCAGAGGGCCAGCGTACCGCGGGCTTCGCCATGCAAAGCTTGTTCATCGGGCTCGGTGCATCGTTTTCATCGGCATTGCCCTACATCCTCACCAACGTGTTCCACATGCAGCAGAAGGTGGGAGACACGCGCGCCGTGCCCACCGTCGTGCGCATCTCGTTCTATGTGGGAGCCGCGGCTTTCATCGGCGCGGTGCTTTGGACCATCATCACCACCAAGGAATATCCGCCGCAGGATATGGAAGCCTTTCGGCGAGCCAAGACGGAAAAGACAAGTCTCGCCGCAAGTGCGCGCGAGATCTTTGCGGCCATCGCCGAGATGCCCGACACCATGCGCAAGCTCGGCCCCGTGCAATTGCTGACGTGGCTCGGTCTCTTTTGCATGTGGCTTTATTTCCCGGTTGCTGTGGCGCACAATGTCTTCGGCGCGAACGACACAAGTTCGCCGCTTTACCAGGCGGGCGTGGAGTGGGGCGGCAACTGCTTTGCGATCTACTCGATCGTGTGTTTTGCCTTCTCGTTCGCGCTTCCCAGTCTGGCGCGCAAGCTCGGGCGCAAAAACACGCATACGGTCTGCCTGATTTGCGGCGCGCTCAGCTTGATGTCAGTGGCCCTCATTCACAATAAGTATGTCCTGCTGCTGACCATGGTCGGCGTCGGCATTGCTTGGGCCAGTACATTGTCCATGCCCTACGCAGTTCTGGCGGCCTCTCTGCCGCCGGCACGAACCGGCGTGTACATGGGAATCTTCAATTTCTTCATCGTCACACCAGAGATTCTGGCATCGCTGTTCTTCGGCTGGATCATGGTGCACATGTTGCACAACAACCGCATCTACGCCATCATTGCCGGAGGCGTTTTCATGCTGATCGCAGCTCTTCTGATGCAACGGGTGCGCGATCCGCGAACGCTGAGTGTGCAGGACGCGTAACACTGCGGCGAGCGGGCTTATTTGTCGCGGCTGGTGCTGGCTTCGTTGTTGACCACCCGCGACAGGATCGTATGCAACTGGCCGACGCCCTCCGTCAGCGCTGCCGGCCCAGGCTGCAGAATCACCGATGAAGGAATCTCGAAGATCTGGTCGCGCTGGATAGCCGTGATCTGATTCGCATGCGGGCGGGATCTGATTTCGTCGAAGTTTACCTTCATGCCGCACCAGGATGCGAAGATCACATCGGGATTGCGCTCGACGACCGTCTCCCAGGCAACCACCCGATCCTGCGCCTTCCGGCATCCGCGAAACTCGGGAAAGACGGGCTCGCCGCCGGCAATCTCGACCAGTTCTTCAACCCACTCAATCCCGCTGATGATTGGGTCGTTCCACTCTTCAAAAAAAACACGTGGGCTAAAGGGAAATGTCCCGGCCGATGCCGCGATGCGTTGAAGCGCATGAGAATAGTTGCGGATCAACTCATCTCCTGCGTTTTGTTTGCCGAGAATGCGCGCGATCATGGCGATGGTTTCGAAGATTTCCGTGACGCTGCGTTGATTGCAATTCAGCACCGTGAAGCCGCGCAGAGAGGCCTCTTGCGTTATCTGCGCCTGCACATCGGAGTACGTGATGATCAGGTCCGGCTTGAGTTCAGCGATCGCTTTGAAGTTCGCATCGCGAAAGGTAGAAACTCGTGGCTTCTCTCGTACCTCCGGCGGCCGGGTAGAGAATCCCGAAACACCGACAATCCGGTGCTGCTCGCCAAGCACATAGATCAGCTCGGTAACTTCGTCTGACAGGCAGACGATGCGATTCGGGAAAGAATTGGACTTCGACTGCAAGAAGGCATCTGACATATCAGTGAACGTCTTTATGCGGATGAATACCGTATGCGGTATGAGATACAGTATTTACGTGCAAAACCAGCGATGGAAGGATGATTTCACGGTTTCAAGCTATCTGCCAACCCGCAAGGAGATTTGGACATGAGGTGGTCGAGCGTTTGGCGCATCTCCATCCACCCCCTGAGCACGTGTCTTCCTCTTTGCCTGCTTGTGCTGGCACTTACCGGCTGCCACAACGGAGAACGCGTCATCCTTACCGTCTCGGCGGCGGCGAGTCTCCAGGGGGCGCTGGGCGAGGTGGAAGCCGCGTATTTCGCAGGGCATCCAAAGGTGGATTTTCGCAACAACTTCGGATCCTCTGGAACGCTGGCTCGTGAGATTGAACAAGGCGCGCCGGTCGATGTGTTTCTTTCGGCCGCAGCGAAGCCGATGGATGATCTGGAGAGCAGGGGATTGATTACCACGGGAACACAGAAAAATATCCTGCGCAATTCGCTGGTACTGATTGCGCCGCCCGATTCGGAGTTGCAGAACCTCGCGGGCCTCGCCGATCGATCTACCAAGCTTATTGCAATTGGAGATCCGGCGAGTGTGCCTGCGGGGCAGTATGCGCAGCAAACGCTGAATGCTCTTCACTTGAGCGACCAGGTCAAGGGAAAGCTGGTTTTAGGAAAAGACGTTCGCCAGGTGCTAACTTATGTGGAAACCGGCGACGCAGACGCGGGCTTCGTCTACGCAACAGACGCGCGTATCTCCGGGCGGGTCCGCGTGGTTGCCACAGTACCGGAGTCTGCGCATGCGCCAATCGTCTACCCGGCGGCCGTGGTTAAGACGAGCGCGAATCAGGAGGCTGCGCGCACGTTCGTCGAATTTCTGGGCGGCCCCGAAGCCAAAGCGATCTTCACCAGAAATGGATATACACTGGCGACACCGTGACCCTGTCAATCGATGCGTCGCCGCTGATCATTTCGCTGGCCACAACGTGTGCTGCAACTGTAGCCACGTTTTTTCTGGGGATGGTGGCGGCACGGATTATGTACGACGTGCGCGGCGGCCTTCGCGCATGGAGTGACGGCGTCCTTACGCTTCCTTTGGTGCTTCCACCCACGGTTGTGGGATTCTTTCTTCTGCTGGTCTTCGGGCGACGCAGCTTTGTCGGACGCGCGCTCGAGCATGTGGGGCTTACGATCGCATTTTCATGGCCGGCGACGGTCATCGCCGCTACCGTAATCGCCTTTCCGCTGATGTACCGCACAACGTTGGGGGCATTTGAGCAGGTGAACCCCACCCTGCTGCAGGCGGCGCGAACGCTGGGAGCAAGTGAGTGGGTCGTTTTCCGCCGCGTATTGTTGCCGCTCGCGGGGCCGGGAGTGATTGCTGGCACCGTTCTGGCCTTTGCGCGCGCGATGGGTGAGTTCGGTGCCACCTTGATGCTGGCCGGCAACATCCCCGGACGCACGCAGACCATGCCGATCGCAATATTCTCGTCGGTTGAAGCCGGTGACATGCATACGGCAATCCTTTGGGTTTGCCTGATCGTGATCTTCTCGCTGGCGATTATCCGCCTGCTCAATGTGCAGAAGAAAACGCGGGCAATCGAGCGAAAAGAGCCGGAGAGAGCCAGCTCGGAGCTTTCCGAGCAAGCCCCTCCAATAATCCTTTCTCTTGGTGACAGAGAGCGGGCGGGAGCGCTAGACGTGGAGCTGGAGCGGAGCCTCGAAAACTTCACCTTACGCATCGCCCTCAACACCGGCAAAGGATCGATCGGGCTGCTTGGACCGTCAGGCTCAGGAAAATCGATGACGCTTCGCATGATCGCGGGCGTCTCAACGCCCGACGTCGGGCGCATCGTTCTCAATGGCCGGGTTCTCTTTGACAGCGAGACACGACAAAACATTCCGGCGGTTGGCAGGCGTATAGGTCTTGTGTTTCAGGATTATGCCCTGTTCCCTCATTTGACCGTCGCGGAGAACGTTGGTTTTGGCCTAGCCCAATTTCCCAGGCAGGAGCGGACGTTGCGCATCTGGAAGCAGCTCGAGCAAATGGGCATTGCCGAGCTGGCGAATCGGTATCCACGTCAGATTTCGGGCGGCCAGCGGCAGCGCGTTGCGATTGCGCGATGCATGGCCATGGAGCCGGATGCGTTGTTGCTCGACGAACCCTTTGCGGCGCTAGATCCGCACCTGCGCAGGCGAACCGAAGAGCAACTGCGTGCAACCCTGGCGGGTTTTAGCGGAGCGGTGATCTTTGTCACACACGATATGGAGGAGGCATTTCGGTTCTGCTCGGACCTGCAGGTGCTGGATAACGGTCGCGTGATCGCAAGCGGTCCCAAGCACGAGCTTTTTGAGCGTCCTCACACCGTGGCGGCAGCGCGCCTGACTGGTTGCAAGAACATCGCCGCCGCCAGGCGTTCTGGCCCCGACTGCGTTCAGGTGGATGCATGGGAATGCCGCCTGCGAACTGCAATCGATATTCCAGAGGCATTGACACACGTCGGATTTCGCTCGCATCAATTGGCTTTTCAAAAAGCAGGCGGCGAAAATACATTTCCCTGCTGGCTGGTCAGCACGAGCGAAGCTCCGCACGAGATGACGCTCTACTTAAGGCTGCATAGCGAGCCCTTGTCTGTGCGGACGCCTCATCTGCAGGCCGATGTCACAAAAGACGTTTGGCGAATGCTGTCCGCCCAGCCGCAGCCCTGGAGTGTCACCCTCGATCCAAGCCGGTTACTGCTTCTCGAAGGCTGAAACCATACTTCGCTGGTCCCGATGATCGCATTTTGCCGACAGCGGAAAACAAGATGCCCCATGAGGGCACACACAAGCTTTGCAGAATCGGACCGACCTGCAGGCGGCGCGGCCGGGAGTGAATGCTGCAGACAGCCAACAGCCTTTGCAAAAAAGCCATCGGCAAAAGAGACGTTACTGGGCAAGCCAGCTGTACACACCAGCCTATATCGGGCACGGCCGACTCACAATGTCGGCCGTGCCCGATGAAAGTCCGCATCCCTACTTCTTATCAGCCCCAGCACTCGGTTCTGGATTAACGGCTGGAATATTCCGGTCGCGTACGAGCTTATTGAATTCCGGAATTTCCTTGGTGTCGATTTCATGCAAATGATCAATCTCCACTTGGAGCTTGGCGGAGAGTTGATCGAAGACTTCGATCGACTGAGACGTCGGTGCAATATCCGTCATATCCGCACCGCCGCCTACCGATGCAATCTTGTTGTTGAGCTTGATGGGGAAGTTGAGCGCGTCTTCGCCCGCCTTGAGCTTGGTCTGGTAGATGTTTTCTTCGATGGCAGTGAGTTGATCGGTCAGCTTCTTGGCGCTGGCGCTCACTTCACTGTCGGATCCCTTCAGATACGGTTTGAGCTGATCCTTCATGGCACGAATGCGAACAACGCTGCTGTTTGCATCGGTGACCTTGTCTCGAACCTTGAGGCCAAAGGCGAGCTCTTCTTCAAACTGTTCGGGAGTTGTCGGCGCGCGCGGATCCTTCACAATGGAGAATTGTTCCGACTCCGTCTTACCGTCAACTACCAGTTCAACTTTGTACTCTCCTGGAATGGCTCTAGGGCCATCCAGCCTCCCGTCCCACATGAGAAGGCCCGGGAAGCCTGTGGACTTCTCATAGCGAAGGTCCCATACATAACGATTCAGCCCTTCCTTGGCGGGAGCGAGGTTGTTGTTGCGCGGCCTCTCTTCCTCTGGATCTTCTGCCTCATCGGAGTGAGCGGGCGGCTTGCTGGAAATCTCCCGAACCAGTTTTCCTGACGCAGTAAGAAAGCGCAGCTTCAGCTCTCCTTTGGGCTTTTCTTTGAGGAAGTAGTAGATTGATGCGCCCTCGGCCGGATTTTCTCCCGCCAGGGGATTTCTGCGCCGGCCACCGAAGCCTCCGCCTGCAATTCGCATCGCAGGTTTCACCGGGAAGAGCTTCACAGGTTCCTTGTGCTCAAATTTTGCCGGATCGAGGGAACGCACCAGAGGCATGTCGTCGAGAACGTAGAATCCGCGGCCCTGGGTGGCGATGACCATTTCGTCGTCACGCTTCTGGAAAGCGATGTCCGTCACCGGCACCGCGGGCAGATTCAGTTGGAAAGGCAGCCATTTATCGCCGTCATCGTAAGAGATATAGAGATGCGATTCGGTTCCGACAAAGACCAGTCCTTTCTGATTTGGATCGGGACGGATAGCGCGTGTGAAGTCGTCATCGGGAATGCCGGTCACGATCTTCTTCCAGGATTTGCCGTAGTCTGTTGTCTTCCAAAGGAAGGGATGGAAGTCGTCAGAGAGATACATGGTTGCGGCCACATAGGCTGTTCCGGCGTCGAAGGGCGAGGCTGCGATGCAGTTGATGCGTATCCACTCCGGAGCACCTTTGGGAGTTACGTTCTGCCAGTTTTTTCCGTCGTCGATCGTCACGTGTACGAGGCCATCGTCAGATCCAACCCAGATCACACCGGCTTTCACTGGAGACTCATCGACCGTAAAGATCGTGTCGTAGTATTCGACAGCAGTGTTGTCCTTGGTGATCGGCCCGCCAGAAGGACCTTGCTTGGATTTGTCGTTACGGGTCAGATCCGGACTCATGGCTGTCCAGTGCTGGCCCTCATCTGTAGTCGCCAGCAGGACGTTGCTGCCTGCATATAGCCGCTTGGGATTGTGCGGCGAAAACAGCAGAGGGAAGCTCCACTGGAAGCGGTACTTCATCGCTTCCACGCCGGACCCCATCGGGTTATCCGGCCAGGCGTTCACGTCGCGCATGGAGCCGGTCTTGGTGTCGAAGCGGGTGAGTAATCCATCATACGAGCCGGCGTATACAAAGTTGGAGTCAGCAGGATCGGGGGCAATCCATCCGCTCTCGCCTCCGCCCACGTCATGCCAGTCGCGCTCGGTGATTGCGCCGTCATTGCTTCGGCTCAGCGTGCCAACGGTGGTGTTGTCCTGCTGTGCGCCGTAGATGTGATAGGGAAAATCGTTGTCCAGCGCGACGCGATAGAACTGCCCCGTGGGCTGGTTGTCCTCCGTGCTCCAGCTCTTGCCGCCGTCAAAGCTGATCTGTGCTCCGCCGTCGCTGGACTCGATAAAGCGGTTGGGATCTTCCGGCGCGATCCACATATCGTGGTTGTCGCCATGCTGGTTGCGGATGGCCGTAAACGTCTTGCCACCGTCGGTTGAGCGAAAGAAGGAGGTGTTTACGGCGTATACGGTGTTTTCGCTTTTAGGATCGGCAAAGACTTGCGAGTAGTACCAGGCGCGCTGCTTGATGGAGTTATCCCCGTTCAGCTTCGTCCAGGTTGCTCCCCCGTCGTCAGAGCGGAAGATTCCCCCTTCCTGCGCTTCAATCAGAGCCCACACCCGTTCCGGGTTGGCTGGCGAAACCGTGACGCCAATGCGTCCGAGCACTCCTTTCGGCATGCCCGGGTTGTGGGTTAGTTCCTTCCACGTATCGCCGCCGTCGGTCGACTTCCAGATGCCTCCATCGGGGCCGCCGCTCTCGAACGTCCATGGCTTGCGCACTACCTGCCAGATGGCAGCGTAGAGAATCCGCGGATTTGTCGGATCCATTGCGAGGTCAATCGCGCCCGCATTGTCGCTCTTGAACAAAACCTTCTGCCAGGTCTTGCCGCCATCCTTTGAGCGGAAGACGCCGCGCTCGGGGTTGGGCCCGGCCATATGGCCAAGAGCCGCGACATACACGAGATCGGGGTTGTTGGGGTCAATGCGAATCTGCCCGATCTGCTGCGTGTCTTCAAGACCCACATGAGTCCAGGTCTTGCCCGCGTCGACCGACTTGTAGACGCCGTCGCCGTGCGAGGCGTTGCCGCGGATTGCACTTTCACCGGTGCCCACGTAGATCACATTGTGATCCGAGGAGGCGACCGCGATCGACCCGATCGAGCCGAAGTTGATCTGCCCATCCGTGATGGGCTCCCACGTATGGCCGCCGTTAGTCGTCTTGAAGACGCCGCCGCCCGTGCCGCCGAAATAATACACGAGCGGCTCACCGGGAACACCCGTTACGGCGTCAACGCGGCCGCCGCGGAATGGACCGATCTGGCGAAGTTTGAGCGCAGAAAAACCGTCGCCCAGCCAGGATGATTTTGTGGGTTGCTGTTGGGCGAATGAGGCATGAGCAAGACCGGCGCAAACACCGGCAATCGCGGCGAATCGGGCGAAGGCCCTCTGTGGGTTAGTGGACCGCAAACACGAGAAACGAGACATGGCGGGCTCCCAGGATCGAATTTTTTCAGACGTGCCAGGCTAGCATTGAGGGGGGAAGGGGAAACACTACCAAGATACATGCGCCACGCGCATTATGTGCACAATTTCTCCTACACCACGCAGCGACCTGGCCTTTCAGACACGGCGCCCATAAACGATCGGGAATATTTATACTGATCGACACGGCCGAATCATCTTCAGAGAATCTAACCGGCCCCCGTTGTCCCTCATCCCTCTCCGGCAAATCTTCGAATATGACACTTCTGGATTTATGCGCTTATCTCGGACTAGGGGCCACCGGCGCGGTCTCTCTCAATCTTCTTATTGGTCTGCTCATTTCATTACGCTACAGCCCGGTGCGGCATTGGCCTCATCTGCACCTGAATGTTTTTGGTTTGCATCGGTGGACGGCGTATTCCGCTGTCACGCTCACTCTCGCGCATCCACTGGTGCTTCTTTTCCTCGGCAAGCCGCGCTTCCGCGTCTTTGACATACTCGTTCCCATCGACTCGCCCCTGCAGCCGCTCGTCAATGTTGCCGGGGCTGCCGCCCTCTATCTCCTGGTCTTGGTCTTGCTCACTTCGCTTCTGCGCGCCCGCATCGGACGCCCGCTCTGGAGGCGGTTGCACTACCTGGTTTTCCCGGCGGCTATTCTCCTCTTCGTGCACAGCCTTCTCACCGACCCAGAGTTGAAGGACGGGCACCCCGACCTTCTCGATGGCGGCAAAGTCTTCGTCGAGATCGCAGCTCTGCTCTGCGTTGCTGCGACTGCACTGCGAATCTGGCTGCGCGGCAAGGGGCTCCGGCCAGCTGTTCCGTCGTCCGAAGTTGCCCCCGTTCTTTCCAGTCCCGAAACTTAGGGCGATTGAAGGTTGATATGAGACCAGGCACAAATAACGATCACAGCATATATCGGATGATCTGCGGCATTGCGTTCGTGGTGACTTGCATTAGTCCACCACTTCTCTCGCAGCGTTTGCCTGAGCCACAGCGCGCCGATAATTTTGCCGACGTCGATGCAATCCTCCAGGGCGCGGTAGATCGCGGGAACACCCCTGGCGCTGTCGTGGTTATTGGCCACAATGGCCACATCGTTTATCGGAAGGCGTTCGGTTCGCGTTCACTTGAGCCCACGCACGAGCTGATGACTGTGGGAACGATTTTTGATCTGGCATCGCTGACCAAATGTATTGCCACGACGACTGCGGTAATGCAACTCTTTGAAGCCGGGCGCATCAGGCTTAACGATCCCGTGAGCGCGTACTTGCCGGAGTTTTCGCAGAACGGCAAAGGCCAGGTTACCGTTCGTGAATTGCTCACCCATTACTCGGGCCTCGCACCGGATCTCGATCTTAAGCAGCCATGGGCGGGACGCGATACTGCTTTCAAGATGGCGATGGAGGCGAAGTTACTTAATCCTCCGGGGTCCCGATTTGTGTACAGCGATATCAATTTTGAGACGCTCGGGTTTCTCGTTGAGAAGCTCTCCGGTATGCCTTTGAACGAGTACGCTTCGAAGAAGATCTTTGCGCCTCTCGGAATGACCGAGACCCGTTTCCTCCCTCCCGCCGGATGGCTGCCGCGCATCGCTCCCACCCAGTATGACGAGAATGGCAGAATGTTACGGGGAATCGTTCATGATCCCACCGCGCGAAGGATGGGAGGCGTCGCGGGTCACGCAGGTCTCTTCTCCACCGCTGATGACCTCGCCAAATTTGCGCAGGAATTGCTCACCGGCCACACCATCTTGAGCCGACCTACCATTGAGAAGATGTCAACTCCGCAACAGCCTGCTACAGCGTCAAGCATGCGCGGGTTGGGTTGGGACATCGATTCGCCTTTTTCCAGCAATCGCGGGGAACTTTTACCCGTTGGCTCTTTCGGGCATACGGGATTTACAGGCACATCCCTGTGGATCGATCCAACCACCGACACCTACATCATCCTTCTGGCCAACGCGGTTCACCCGAATGGAAAAGGGTCGATGGTTTCAGTGCGCTCCCGTGTGGCCACGGCTGTTGCCCACTCGCTCAAGCTGACGATAAGCGAACAAGAAAAACTCCAACTCGCGCGCATCACCGGCTACAACGAATCGATGATGGCTGAACGGCGTTTCTCCGCCCGGAATGGGGAGGTCAAGGCCGGGATCGATGTTCTTGAAGAGCATGACTTTCGCGAACTGCATCCCAATGCCGGGCATCCCGTTCGCATCGGTCTGGTAACCAATCAAACTGGTGTCGATGCTCGTGGCCAGCGAACCATCGATGTGCTTGCCCATGTACCGGGAATCGCGCTCAAGGCGATCTTCAGCCCCGAGCATGGTGTTGCAGGGATTTTCGATACTACCGCAATCGGCAACTCGCGGGATGCCGAAACCGGCGTTCCGGTTTACAGCGTTTATGGCGATACGGACGCCACGCGGCGGCCTACCCCCGAAGAACTTGCCGATCTGGATGCAATTGTCTACGACATACAAGACATTGGCGCGCGCTTCTATACCTACGAGAGCACGCTGGGGTATTTTCTCGAGGGAGCGGCAAAGGCGCACAAACAAATCTACGTGCTTGATCGGCCCAATCCCATCAGCGGCGTCTACGTCCAGGGGCCAATCGCCGATGCGGGAAGCGAGTCTTTCGTGAGCTATTGGCGAATACCTGTCCGTCACGGAATGACAGTCGGAGAACTCGCGCAGCTCTTTAATGGCGAGCGTTCAATTGGTGCAAGCCTGTCCGTCGTCCCGATGGAGGGATGGATACGCGGGGATTGGTTCGACTCCACGGGGCGGATGTGGATCAATCCATCTCCCAATATGCGAAGCCTGACCGAAGCCACGCTCTACACCGGTATCGGAATGATTGAAGGCACCAACATTTCGGTAGGACGCGGCACCGATACTCCATTTGAACTTGTCGGTGCGCCATGGATCGATGCCCTCACTCTCTCGGCCTATCTCAATGCACGGCAAATTGACGGGGTACGTTTTGTACCATTGCACTTTACGCCGACCGCGTCGATTTATGCTAATCAGCCGTGCAGCGGCGTGAACATCGTGGTGACCGATCGCGATAGCCTCGATGCACCGGAAATGGGGCTGGAGATCGCGGCAGCGCTGCTCCACCTCTACCCAAATCAATTCAAGGCGGCCGCGCTGGATGGCCTAATGCGCAATAAAGCTTCGCTCGGCGAACTGGTTGCAGGTGAAGACCCAAGACGCGTCGCCGTAGACTGGCAGGATGCAGGAAACGCCTTTATGGAACAACGCAAGAAGTATCTGCTTTATTGAGGATTGTGTTAGCGGCGCCGGATCGAAGTATTGTGAGCGCCCTGGCGACCTGGATCCAGAATTTGAAACGAAGGGAATGGGTAACGGGGTAATGGTTTCATCCAGCGGCAGCTACACACGGTGTGGCGCGAGTCCAAGGCGAGCAATGAGCTGTTCAAAGGCAGGAGTACCATGCAGAGTGCCATAACGTGGATCGACGTTGATCCAGACCAACTGACGAATTCGCTTCTCAAGAGACTCCTCGAGGCAGCTCATCGCGGCATCGTGATCTCCAAGGCCAACGTGAACCAGGGCAGAATTGAGTGGTGAAACCCACCCTTCCTGGCTGAGTTGCTGCAACTGACGGAGGGTTGCGAAAGCTAGATCGCGGTGACCCATACGCGCATGGCAGTAACCGATCTCAGCCAGTCCGGCGGGAATTTCTCCCATCAATTGTGATGCGCGCTGGAAGCAGGCGAGGGCCTCTTCTGAACGGTCCTGCTCCAGCAGAACTCGGCCGAGCGACCACTGCGCATGTCCGAAATTCGGATTCGACTGGAGTGTCGCCCGCAACGTCTCCGCAGACTCATCCCATCGTCGCATTCTGTAAAGACAGCCCCCGACTGCGGTGTGCACAATAGGTGACAGAGGATCGAGGCGGAGGGCTTGGCGGAGTTCGCGCAAAGCTTCTTCGAGGCGCCCGCGCGGCGTAAGAAAGTCCAGCCCGTAGTGGAAGTGTACTGAAGCCAGACCCGCTCCGGCAGCAATGGCGCGATTGAACGTGTGGCCGGCGGCGGCCCAATCCCAATCCCAACCCGCTTGCGTGATGGCCAGATCGCAAAGCCCGGGGACAGAATCCGGTTGCAGTCGCAAACCGGAAATCAGCGCAGATCGAACCGCCGGCACTGCCTCAGACGCCGGTTCAAGCCCGTACCAGTCAAGCCGCATGTGCGTTTCGGCAATTCCGATCAAGGCCGGAGCAAACGACGGATCAGCGGCTGCTGCACGAAGAAACAAATCCAGAGCTCGCTTGAAATCCGCAGGCGTCTCCTGGTTGAAAGCAAATTTCCCCTGCAGATACAGATCGTACGCCTCGGAGGACGGCGTAGTCCGGGCAACTTCAAGTCCCGGAAATCTTGCGCCCAGCTGAGCGCGTAATTTCTCAAGAACTGCGGCCGTCAATTCATCCTGCAGGTCAAATAGGTCTGTCAGTTGCGAATCGAAGCGCTGCGACCAGATTTGATACCCCTCGCTGGTCTGGCTCAATTGCATCGTCAAACGAAGGCTGCTTCCGGACCGGCGAAGACTGCCATGCACCAGCAGGCTGGCGCCAAGTCGGCGGCCAATCTCCCGCACGTCTGGGGTGGTCCCTTTACACTGGAAAGAGGAGCTCCGTGAAACGACGCGCAGGCCCGTGATCTGGGTGAGGCCGTTGATCAGTTCTTCGGCAAGCCCGTCGCAGATGTATTCGTTCTCTGGGTCTGGGCTGATATTGATCAAAGGCAAAACCGCGATGGTGTGTGTATCCGCAGCTTCAACGGGAGGAGCGGCGAACTTGGACGTTCCGGCTGCCGCGTTTAAATCTGCCAGCATGTCGCGGATTGTTTGATATCGATTGGCAGCCTTCTTGGCCAGGGCGCGGCGCGCAACTGATTCGATCGGTGCGGGAATATCGGGCCTCGCATCCCGCATCGGCTCGGGTTCGCCCAACTGCATTGCATGCAGCAGCGCCACAGCATTGGTGCCGCGAAACGGCAACCTGCCGGTGAGCAGCTGATAAAGGATCACTCCAAATGAAAAGATATCCGCGCGTTCGTCCACGTCTTCGCCACGCGCCTGCTCCGGCGCCATGTAACCCATGGTGCCCACCGTGAGTCCGCCGAAGATACTCATCGCCTGCGTCTGTGCATCAGGGGAGAAGGGGCGTGAAACCTTGGCCAGTCCGAAGTCCAGGATTCTTATCTCTCCGTCATCGCGGACAAGAATGTTGGCAGGCTTAAGATCGCGGTGGACAACACCCGCCGAATGAGCGGCGCCGATCGCGCTTCCAATCAGGTTCAACGTGGAGAGCGCACGGTCGATGGCCAGACCACTATCTGGAATCAAGTCCTGCAGCGGCTTTCCCTGAACGAATTCCATCACAATGCAGGTAGTTCCACCGTGGAAGAGAATGTCGTAAATAGTGACGATTCCGGGATGGCTGAGCGAGGAGGTCAACTGCGCTTCGCGGAGCAGAGCGGTCTCCAGTACAGGGCTGGAGATCCTGGCAGGAATGACCTTGATGGCCACATTCCGCTCCAGGCGTGTATCCAGCGCCCTGTAGACGATTCCCATGCCTCCGGATCCAATGCGATCATCGATCCGGTATGGCCCCAGCATCGCGCCGATCGACAGACGCGCTCCGCTCATGCCGGTCTCTGAAACGATTTCGCGACCCTGCTCACTCCCCGCGGAGACAACCGAAGGCAAGTGCGTCTCGCGTGGCGGCGTGGGCATCCGAGCTGGAACTCCCTTCCTCAGCGTTGTGCGAGCAAACGCGCCGATTACTCTCAAGCATACAACCGCAATGTTCTCCTCCAACCCCTTCAGCAATCAGTCCGGTGCGTCTCTTCCTTCCGTTGAGCGAATACAGGAAGCAGTTCTGCGTGGGTTTTGGCTGGTCTGTTACCCTACGCTAGAGCTTCCCATGTTCCGGCTAAATGCGGTGAACCTTTTCCGTTCGGGGCTATTTTGAAAGCCTTGCAAACCGACGTTTGCGTAATCGGGGGCGGCCCTGCGGGCAGCTCGCTCGCTGCGCAACTTTCCGCCATGGGCAATCGTGTTGTGCTTGTCGAGAGGGCGGAGTTCCCTCGGAAACACCTCGGGGAATCGCTGACACCGGGTGTGCGTACGCTGCTGGAGTCAATAGGCGCGGGTGACGTCCTTCAAAATTCTGGTGGAACTCCGGTTACGTCTGTCCTGGCGAATTGGGACGGTGGGCCACGGGAACGAATCGATCCGAAAGGCAGGGGCACGCTCGTTGACCGAGGAAAATTCGACGCGCTCCTTCTCGAACACGCCCGGGCGGCTGGCGTCCAGGTAATCCAGCCGGCAGTCTCTCGGGACTGCACTGAGTGCCCGGAGGGCTGGCGGATCACCGTGGAGCGCGGGGGAGAAACAATCCATATCAACACTCGCATTCTTGCAGACGCGAGCGGCCGTGCATTCGTCACGCGCGGCCGGAAGCACCGGACCGGCGCGCGAACGGCTGTGTACTACGCCTACTGGCGAGGCTCCGATCTTCCCCAGCGGCCCCGCATTGAGGCTGGTGACGACGCCTGGTACTGGGGCGTTCCCATTCCCGACGGCACTTACAATACCCTGGTCTTCGCAGATCCGCGAACCTGCACCCCGGAAGGAGTTCAACAGCGGATAGCCCGGTCAACTCTCCTCCAGGGGTGCCAACATGTCCAACTGGATTCGCCGATACTGGCGGCCGATGCGACACCTTATATAGATGAGGAATGCGCCACCGAGCGCAGCATCAGAGTTGGAGATGCGGCGCTCGCAATCGATCCTCTCTCGTCAAGCGGGGTTCAGAAGGCCATCCAGACAGCGCTTTCGGGCGCGGTGGTGGTAAATACGCTGCTGCATAAGCAGGAATCACGCGACGCAGCCGTGGAGTTTTATCAATCAAGTCTCGCGGATGCTTCGGAGCGCCACTGTCGGTGGGCAGGCGAGTATTACGCCGTGGCGGCCGCAACCCGCAGCGCTCACTTCTGGCAGCAGCGCTCCTCCAGCGATACCCACGCTCAGCCCCTTCCAGCATTCAACGCGGCTGACTTCGCGGGGGAGAAATTGAAGCTTTCCCTCGATCTCAGACTTGTGGAGTTGCCTTGCATCGACGGCGCGTTTGTAACTTTGAAGACGGCCTTACAGCATCCTGGTCTGGATCGGCCAGTCGTCTATGTTGGAGGCACGGAGATGTCGCCGCTGATCCGCAAACTTCGCGAAGGAATGAAGCCGATGGACATTGCTTCTCTGTGGTCTGATCAATTGCCAATCCGAACCAGCCTTGCGCTGACGAACTGGCTTGTAAGCAATGGTCTGCTGATCCGGGCGCGTGAACAAGATGCGCGTCTGGGGACGCGCGAAGTCCCGAGAATTCGTGTATAGTTTGCGTTCAGTTCCTCTTTCCAAGCGCAAGCGGCATTTCTGTATGGGAGTAGTTCTCCGTGCACTCACAGACTTTTTGCAGCAATTCAGGAGGGAATTGGATGTCGCCTCAAAAGAACCTGGTTCCGACTCATCCCAGGGGAAAAATGCCGGATCATTTTCCCAAGCGGCCGGAAATGACCTGGCATACACAGCTGGTCTGGCTCCTGCACCTGGGAGCCACGATGGAACATGCGCTGATGGTGCAGTATCTTTACTCCGCCTATTCCCTCGGCGGTCCACAGGTGCCAAAGAAATATCACAAGCAAGTGAAGCAATGGCAGGATTCGATTCTCGCGGTAGCTCGCGAAGAAATGGGTCACCTGCTGACCGTGCAGAACGTACTCACTTTCCTGGGAGCCGGTTTCGGCCTCTCCCGCGATCAGTTCCCCTGGTCCATTGAGTGGTTCAATATTGAGCCGTTCTGTATGGGATCCCTTGCTTGTTACGTCAATGCCGAGATGCCGGAGCTCGAGAAATTCCGCGAGCGAAAAGAAATTGAAAAACTGGTAAAGAAGCACCTTGGCAAGAATTCCTTGCCTGTCCATCCTGTGGCCGAAATCTACCGGGAGATCATGAACCTGCTGGCCGATTCAAAGTTAGTTCCAGAGAGCGCGCTTCATCCCGAAACCTTCTCGTTGCAGGCCTCCTGGGATGAATGGGGACGCGGCTACAAGCCAGATCCGCGGGCGCTGGATGCCGCAGGAAATCTCGAGCCCGACAACGATTCAAAGAAGAAGGCGCAATTCGACTCCCATGTTCTCGTCTTCCAAGTCGCCACCCGCACCGAAGCCCTTGCCGCCCTCAAACAGATTAGCCTCCAGGGGGAAGGAAAAGAGGATTCGAAGCAGCCTGGGGTATGGACGCACTTCCTTCGCTTCATCAAAATCTATAGAGAGTTCAAAGAGATCCAAAGCAATTCGTGGAGTCCGGCAGCTCGAGCTCCGATCAACCCGAGCACCAGCAACGATCCGCACCCTGGGAAGCTGCAAACGTATATCTCCTGCGATCGGAGTCGCAACTGGGCCATCCTGTTGAACGTACGCTATTGGATGTTGTTCCGCTATCTCGCGCAAACATTTCAGATCAAGGCCACCGGCATCCCGGGCGAGCCGAACGTGCGCGCGATGCTCATGCACAGAGTGTTCGGAGAGATGTATCAGGTGAAGGCCCTCTCCGGCAGGCTCTTCCAAATGCCCTTGACAGATGACCCAGCCAATCCGGCCACCGCCGGACCTCCCTTCGAACCGCCCGCTAATCTCACCCTTCCCGCCGCTGATGTTGATTGTTGGTGCCTGCATCTGGATAACCTCAATGCATCCCGGGACGCGTGCAACAGAATTCTCGCCTCCCATCCCACCGCCGACGAGAAGGCATACATCGAAACGCTGCTCGCACTCGATCACCAAACTGAAAGCTGGATCAACCAGATTCTTGCCGGATTGAAATCCACGACGAGGTACAGCGCATGAAGATTCGCGAATTGCGTATCCTGCCGCCGTTTGCAATCGGACGGCTGGGATCGGCTGATAAGCCTCAAGATAACTTCACCATCGATGACGATCCGAATCAGCCACTGGGTTACCGCAGAATCATTTCCGCGAAAACCTTGAATGTGAATGAAGAAACGGGGGCAATCGAGAACAGCGCCGTGCCCGACAAAATAGAATTCAAGATCGACGGCAAAGTCCGGCCCGTGGCACCCTTCCTTGAAGTGTTTGCAGTACTCGAGACACCCCCTGCAAAAAAAGCCTCTCCTAAGCGAAAGCAGCCGAAGGAAAAGCTGGTGCCGCTCGATTTGGAGCTTCTAAAAGATCTGGGATTAAGCCCCGAGCAAATTGAGTGGAGAGTCTCCGTGGCCAACCGCAAAGTGATGCGACGGACGGAGAATTCCAGGGATATGGTCCGGGCCGATACCGGCTGGTTTTCAGATCACGAGAGACACGACCTGCAAGGTAAGTGCAAGAACTTCGTGCCGGGCGGCTACATCAACTTCGGACATGCGCGATTCATCCTTCCCAATGATGAATTCGGAGAGATTCGGCTGCGGTTTACACCCGCGCAGGGATTGATCTACGGTCCCAATCGCAAGGTCGATCCTGCAACAGGCAAACTCGATCCGGTGATTCCCCCGGAGCGAGCGATCTACGATGCAACAAAAGACTGGGTCGGGTTCGGGAAAGACACCAAAAAGATCAAGAACCAGACCGTACCTCCGTCCCTCTATGCAATCGAGCCTCCAGCTCCAAGTTGGCTGAACCACAATGTCGCCGTCAGTCGAGGCTATCTGGACGACGCATGCGATGGGATCGTGGAAGTGCGGCTCAATCTGCCCGGGCGCAATCACCTGTCTGCAAAGGCGCGCATTTGTTCTGCGCCGCCGGCAGTCGTTCCTGACTCGCTGTTCATTCGCTCCCTTGCCGATGATCTCGAGCAGGTCATCTATGGGCCGGAGGTGCCGAAGGAACCCTACGAAGTAACTCGAAATCGCGCGCTCGATATCATTCGCCGGGCCTACGAAACCGTGCGATTTATGAATGTCTCGGTGATGAACGGCAACAACATCAACGGCCGCTCCTCGCTTTCGCTGGATTCCATGCCGGAAGAAGAGGCCGCCGATACCGAGCGGGCTATTCGTCCTGTAATGTCTCCCGGCTCCGTGGATACGATCGGCATCATGACCCTTCACGAGCAGGTTTTCGCCGCGCTTCGCGGTGGTGCTGCGCCCTGGTTTCTGAGATTGCTGCGCCGCCCCCAGGAGGTTGCCGATTTTACCGATCGCGGACGGAGAAAGATGCCCGCTCTGATGTGCGGTGCCGACAACAACTATCTGGCGCTCACTTACCGCCAGATCGACACTATCCGGCGTGTCGCCCTCGAAGCGCCTTTTCATCTTGGAGTGAAGGAGCCGGAAACAGAACCAGAATCTCTGACAGCGCTCAATCTAACGGCGCAATTGCACTACGAGGCAATGGGAAATCCCATCAGCTCTCGTCCCGTAACGTCTGTGGCCAACTGCTGTCCCGGCCTGGAGGTGGACTTTCGGGCCGTGTGGAGACGGATGTTCAAGGGAATTGTGCTGCGGGAATATGACAACCTCGTCGTCGGTGTCGACCCCGATGTTACCAACCCCGCCATCAAGGCTCTGGTGGGCCAACAGTTGTTGCGCGTGCGTTTTTCGAGATATGGACTAGTTCCCCAGTTCCTCATGTATACCCCCATCAAGGGACCCGCATCGTCGGATCCGGAGGGGGAGATCCGATTAACAACGCAGTTCAATCCGCAGGGTGTCGCTGCCGTGGAATGGTCCAATGCCCTCGCCGCCGTCGTCCTCAGAGGACGCTCTGGAAAACATGTGTTCTGCGACTTCACCAAAGATCTGCCACCCGATGAAAAAGACCTGATGCAGGAGATCAACGAGAAACCAAAGAACTACAAAACCATACAGTTCGAAGTTCGAAACTTCTTTGACCCAGGCACGGCCGTTATCTCCGCCGACCTGGCCAGCCCGGGAGAACTTACCCAGGGCCTTTGTTCTCCTTGGCAGAACGATTACAGAGAGTGTTCATGTTACTACTGGGCCTCCGCACGGCCTGACTTTATCAACGTGGAGCCAGCAGGCAACGGTTTGAGCAAAGGCGATAACTGGTTTCAAATTGAGCGGACCGGCAACTACGTTCCCGATGATTACGTGGACTCGCGTCTGGTGCTTTACGATGAGCTCTTTTTGAATTGGGAACGCTGGCTCAGGTTCCAGGTTGGCGGCAGGGATTACATGGAAGAGCCCTCCACCGAGGCCAACGCCCGGCGAGTCCCGAAGGTGACGAGTGGGTAGCGCCGAAGCAAGACGGTACATGGAGGCGTCCGCTCCGCGTATGCCCCAGGTTCACCTGATCGAGACTGCTCGCGGCGGTAATCTCTTTGTCGCCGATGGAAGCCGCCTGTTTGCAGCTGGATCGAGCCTGTTCTTGCGCTTTCGATCCGCAATCGATGCAGGCAATTCCGACGAACTCTTTTCTCTCCTCGATAAGCTTGGACTGGGGGGAAGCCCCCTCGTCGAAGATGAGCCACTCTCGAATCCTCCACTTCACGCGCTCTCCCTCGCCATCGCACAAAAATGCAATCTGGGTTGCACCTATTGCTACGCGCAACAGGGCGGGTTCGGGGGCGCTGGGAAAAACATGCCGATCGAAGAAGCGACCCGAGCCGTGGAACTCCTCGTAAACGGTGCTGCGAAGAATGCAAAGCTGAACCTTGCATTTCTTGGCGGCGAGCCGCTGGTCAATCGTGCCGTTCTTCAGGCAGCAACTCGCTACGCTGCGGAGTTGGCTGAGCGTCGTGGCAACCCCATTACCTTCTCCATCACGACAAACGGAACATTGTTGACCGAAGCGGACGCGCAGTTTTTCGAAGCGCACGGATTCGCAGTCACCATCAGCCTCGATGGTCCGCGCGAGGCACACAACCTGCTGCGGCCCTTCAAAAGCGGGAGCGGAAGCTTTGATGCGATTCTTCAGCGCATTCGCCCCCTGCTTGCGCGCCAGCGTCGCATGCAGGTATCTGCGCGGGTCACCGTGACGCCCGCCAACCTCCAGCTGCGCCGCACTCTCGACGAATTCATCGAGCTCGGTTTCCATAGCGTTGGATTTTCTCCGATGCTGAGCTCCCCCACCGGCAATGGAGAGATGCAGCACGACGATCTCGAAACCATGCTCGGCCAGATGATTGACTGCGGCCGGGAGTTCGAACGCCGCACTCTCAATGGAGAGCGATATCCATTCGCGAATATGACCAACGCCATGCGCGAAATCCAGCGCGGCACGCATCGGCCTTACCCATGCGGCGCAGGCGCCGGATACCTGGGCGTCTCAGCGGATGGCGAGTTGTCTGCATGTCATCGCTTCGTAGGAGACGAGGCCGGAGCCATGGGCACGCTGGACGATGGCATCGATCGAACCCGGCAAGCCGAATGGCTCGCGCAGCGCCATGTTCATCGTCAGGAACCATGCCGAAGTTGCTGGGCGCGCTATCTGTGCGGCGGCGGATGCCATCATGAAGTAATTCATCGCGGCCGCCCCGCCTGCGACTACATACGGGGCTGGCTCCACTACTGCCTCGATGCGTGGACGCGATTGCCGCGAGCTGTTGCCGACGGACTCCCCGGTCCTGCCTATGCCGCAACTTCCAATCCCAGCTGACCCCAAGCTCGCGAGTCAAGCCGTTGCCGTCGTCCTAGGTGTCCGTGCCCGTTTCGTGCATCTTTCCGGAAAGATAAGTATCGTAGGCGGCGAGATCAAGCAACCCATTGCCGCTCAAATTGAACACGATCACTTGCTTCCGGCCTTCTTCGCGGCACCGTACCGCTTCATCGATTGCGGCTGCGATTGCATGGGCAGACTCCGGAGCCGGCACAATGCCTTCCGTTCGCGCAAACTGGATTCCTGCCTGAAATACCTTCATCTGCGGAATAGCAACCGCATCGATGAGCCCCAGCTTCTTTGCGTGGCTGACCATCGGCGACATGCCGTGATAGCGCAGCCCACCCGCATGAATCACCGGTGGCATGAAGTCGTGGCCAAGAGTATGCATCATCATCAGCGGCGTCATCTGCGCCGTGTCGCCGAAGTCGTAGCGCAACTCGCCTTGGGTGAGAGAAGGGCACGAAGCAGGTTCCGCCGCCAGGATCCGGTAGTTCTTGCCAGACTTGATCTTTCCCGCGATGAACGGGAACACCAGCCCCGCAAAATTGCTGCCTCCACCTGCGCATCCGATGACAATATCGGGAGCCTCGCCGGCCATCTCCATCTGCTTGATCGTTTCCTGGCCAATGATGGACTGATGCAGGCACACCTGGTTGAGCACGCTACCCAGTGAGTATTTCGTTCCCGGAGTTGTCACCGTGTGCTCGATAGCTTCAGAAATAGCAATGCCCAGGCTACCGGAGCTATTTGGATCCTCGGCCAGAACCTTGCGGCCAAATTCGGTTTCACTGCTTGGACTTCCATGCACGGTCGCGCCGTATGTCTGAATCAGCAGCTTCCGGTAGGGCTTCTGGTCAAAACTCACCTTCACCATGAAAATGGTGCATTCCAAATTGAACACAGAACATGCAAATGCCAGTGCAGAGCCCCACTGGCCGGCCCCCGTTTCCGAAGCCAGACGCTTTGTGCCTGCGATCTTGTTATAGAAAGCCTGCGGAATCGCGGTATTCGGCTTGTGGCTCCCGGCAGGACTGACTCCCTCGTACTTGTAGTAGATGTGCGCGGGTGTCTGCAGCGCCCGCTCAAGACGAACGGCGCGAATCAGCGGCGTAGGACGATACAGCGAATAAACCTCGCGAACTTCCTGCGGAATATCGATCATCCGCTCCTGACTCATTTCCTGAGCCACAAGAGCCTCGGGAAAAAGCGCGAGCATCAAGTCCGGAGTGACAGGCTCACGGGTTCCCGGATGCAGCGGTGGGGGCAACTGTTCCGGGAAATCCGCCAGGAGGTTATACCAGGACTTCGGCATTTCGTCTGCCGAAAGGAGGAATTGTACGTTGTCGCTCACCGATTGATCACCTGTATTGGAGTTGCGGCTTCCTTGCTATGTTCCAGCTACTTGTTATCGTTCCAGATATCGCGGAAGATCAGCCAATCGCCATTCTTCTGCTTCTTGTAGATGAGAATGCCCTTGCAGTTTGAGTAGACCGGTTTTCCGCCGTCGCGCGGAATATCCACCGCGGTATCGATTCCCTCATCGAAACCATACTCGCCCATCACAAAGTTCATGATAGGTACCTTCTTCCAGTGAGTCTTACAGGCCTTGAAGTAGTCGTTTACCCATTTCCGAATGTTGCGGCGGCCAGACACGATGCCGATGTGCGGCTGAAATATTTCTGCATCCTTGTCGTACATCGCCATGACACGATCAGTTTCATTGGAATTGATCGCAGCTTCGTACGCTTTGTGTGCGCGCAACAGGCCCGGATCCAGTTTCGTCGTCGACTTGCCGGGAGACGCTTTCTTTGTCGCCATCGCTATTCTCCTTAAGTGTTGGGGATGAAGTTACTATAGTTGTCCGGGCCGACTTCGTTCTAATTTAGTCTGCGAACGAATGAGCATTCAGCTTTTGCAGTACTTCTCTTGCTTCAACCAAATCCGGCGTTTCTCCGCCTTCGGTAAACCACTCGTAAATGGGAGCGAGCAGGCTGCGCGCCTCATCGCGCTTACCATGACTGAGCAAAAGAGTCGCCAGGGTGTTGCAGCTACGCAATTCCCAAGACCGAGCCTGCTGTTGACGCGCGCAGTCAATCGAAGCTCGCAGCGTCGCCTCAGCCTCCTGGTCGCGGCCAGCGCGCATCAGGATCCAGCCCTTGCAGCGCAACACTTCTGCCAGCCATAGACGCTCCTGTCCGGATGGACGCTCAATCTGCTCGATGCACTCATCAACCAGCTTGAGAGCAGTACTCGTATTGCCCTCGAGTTCAACTGCCATAGCCAATGCAGACTTGACGAGTGGAACGCGAACGTTGCCCCCGGTCTTGATCCAGCGCTCGATCCCCTGGCGCAGCAAAGCAATGGCTTCGGCGGGCTGGTGCTTCTGTAATGCGACGATCCCCCTCGCCTGGGGCACAGAGACTTCGTGAATGAAAGCCAGACCCTGCTCGCGCGCGAGTTGGTCTGCCTCGGCCAATCGCTCAAGAAAGCGGTCGGGCTCGCGCCGGTATGCAAAGACGTATGCACTGAAGGTCAACGCCCATACAAGGCTGAAGGCATGGTCTTCCACGCGGGCCCGCACTACACATGCGTCGCTCAGTTTCGCCGCTTGATCCGGAAATCCCATGATCCAGACTAGCTGGCACGCATAAACTTCGACGAAGGTACGCAAATCGTGCCCCGTCATTTGGATCCACTGATCCGCGCTCCCCGGATCGTACAGCGCCAAAGCCAGGTCCGCCTGCTCTCGAGATTCGGCAAGACGTCCGTTCAACATGTACTGCACCATCGCCGTGAGATGGCCGAAGCACTTCACATTGTCTTCACTTGCCGCGTGGCCTTCCGCGAGCAGGCGATCCGCCCACAACTGCGAATCGGCAATGCGACCCTGCGTGATCGTGCTCGTCCACACCCACCAAAGCGCCAGGCACAGATTCCTTTGGTTCCCACGACTCTCCGCCAGGCGCAAAATTGCCATTGAGTTCTCACCAACCTCGGGAGCGGCCCATCCACGCAGTCCCGTCCACGCTGCATTGAGCGGCTCGCGGATGGTCAGCTCCAGGCTGTCCCTGTCAGGAGACGAGGCAAGCTGATCAATCAACGCCAGACCCTTGCTGAAATGAGCGACGGCTTCCTTCAGTGCCACCCGACTCACAGCCAACGTCCCGGCCCGTTGCCAAAGCGGGATCGCCTGCATCAGGTGTCCGGCCTGTGTGTGGTGGTATGCCAGCCACTCCGGCTTATTGGCTACTCTGTCAGCGAATTGTTTCTCGAGAACATCCGCGATCTTCGAGTGGAGTTCGCTTCGCCGGCTCCGAAGCAACGATTCATAGGCCGCGTCCTGAACCAGAGCATGCTTGAATGTATAGATTGAATGAGGTGTCATACCGTTCCGGGACACTAGCCCGGCGTCGACAAGTTTCTCTAGTTCCTGGTCGAGAGCATCCGCGCGCAAAGACGAAACCGGCAGTAACAACTCAAACGAAAAATCCCGCCCGATGCATGCGCCAATCTGTGCCAGCTCTTTCACTTTGCCCAGACGATCGAGACGCGCCATCAGTGAGTCCCGCAGCGAAACCGGAATCGCCAGCGCTGACAGCGGTCCCTGCAGTACGTATTGGTCGCCCTCATCCCCTAACAGGCCAGACTCCAGGACCGACCGCGTCAATTCCTCCACAAACAATGGAATTCCATCTGTGCGAGCCAGCACCTCATCCAGCACTTCCGGCGGGAGCGCCTTGCCCCGCGTCACGTTCCTCACCAGCACTGCTCCTTGCTCCCGATTAAGCCGGTTCAGCGTTATCGTATTCACATGGGCGCCGCTCCAAGGTGGCTCAAATTCTGACCGGTAGGTCATCACCAGCAGCACGGGCATACTGTTTACAACCGGAACAAGAAGCTGAAGCAAATCCTGGCTCGTAGGGTCGATCCAGTGAATGTCTTCGAATACGAGGATCATCGGACTGCGCAATGCCAATCCCCGCACGCGATTGATGAGTGCTTCCAGCGTCTTCTCTTTCTGCTTCTGAGGAGAGTGCTGGAGCGGCGTATAACGCCCTTCCGGCAGCGAAAGCAGCGCCGTGAACAGCGGTAATGCGTCCTCCCCATGTGGCACCAGGTTGTCGAGTGCCGCCTGCAGCTTCTCAAACTTTTGCTCGGCCGAGTCCTCACGGAAAAATCCGGCAGATTCCTCCAGCTCCTCGATAAACGGATGCAATGGCGAATTGAGATGGAACGGCGAGCACTGGTAGTGCAGAGCCCTATGCGTTTCTGAAACCGTTTCTCGCAGCTCCTGAGTCAGTCGCGATTTGCCGATGCCCGCCTGTCCACCAATTTGCACGACCTGCCCTGACCCAGCGCGCGCCAACTGCCAGCAGCGTTCGAGGAGATCTGCTTCATCTTCGCGACCCACAAGTGATGCCGTCGCCACTCCGGTATGGGCGGCCTTGAAGCGGCCTTCGATGCGCCGCACCTCATCTAGACGCCACGCCTGCACGGGCTGTTCAATACCCTTGAGGGCATGCTGCCCCAGATCCGTAAGCGAGAAAGCGGTGCCCAGCAGCCGTCTCGTCACGGGCGCAATCACAATCTCGCCGGGGTTTGCCAGTCCAAGCAAGCGAGCGGCCAGGTTAGGAGTCTCGCCGACAGCAAGCCCGGCTTCCCCGTCTTCTGCGCCATCTTCACCCACAACCACTGGACCGGTCGCGAGCCCAATGCGGACCTGCAGCGGCCTTGCGGAAGCCACGGCCTTCACGGCTTCGATGATTTCGAGTGCCGAGCGGACAGCGCGTTCGGCTGCATCCTCAAAGGCAAGCGGCCAGCCAAAATAGGCGAGAATCCCATCGCCCAGGTACTGCGCTACATGACCGTCATACCGCGAGATAACAGATCCACATGCCCCGCGATAGCTCTTAATCAATTCATTCAGCTCTTCAGGATCAAGTGTGGCAGAGAGTGCCGTCGATCCCACCAGATCGCAAAACATCACCGTCAGCTGGCGCCGTTCGCCGGCCGAAGAAGCCTTCGAGGTCTCCCCTCCAGGCTGATCCGAACCCTGTCTTTTCAACGCATCAATCGTATGGAGTATTCGCTTGCGCGGACCAAATGCGAGGCCAAGTTCCTTCAGATCAGATTCAGTCAGAATGAGCAGTGTCTTCAGATCTATCTCGTTTTGAACGAAAATGTCTTCAAACTCCGAGAGGTCATTCGCGCTTAGCCACTCGCCCAGGGACTCGTCCATCTCTGCTCCTTTCCGTTCACCGCCCGTGCCGTCTCCGCAGGCGACAGAACAGAATCGTTTGGAATTGGTTCTCTTGACCCCGCTCGTGAAAGAACCATCCGGCTGAATCCTGGCACAGGGACTAAGCCCCATCTTTACATCCCCTCACGCCGTTGACGAGCATGAAATTGTTTCGTTCTCAATACTGGCTCAGCAGTCACTCTTGCCATAGGTCAGTTTGCCCTGCCATGAAAACGAAATCGTGCTTGCTGATGATTGCGGAATGCGAGTTCGGAGGCCGATTCCGCGTTTGGAGCATCAAACGAACTGCGATCCCTTGGTCCTGGGAGATCGCGTCTCTCAGCAGTGTTTACGAGGAGTCATGTCAATACTGCAAGTACCGATTAATACGGAAACACTGTTCGTGAGGTGGCGCCATTCTTGCGCGTCCATTAAAACGTTGGAGGGCATGGCTCGCACTGGTACGATTCCGGCGACGAAGCAAGGCCGCAGGTGGGTCTTTAGGCTTTCGAGGCTGAACGACTGGATCAACCAAGGAATTGATTCGAAAGCTGCATACATGAGAACGAATGGCAGTGAATGTCGCAACTGAGGTCTGGATGTACGGATGCAAGCTAAAGGGATAATCGCATCTATTGATCAGGAGATTGCGCGACTGAAACAAGTTCGCGCAATCCTCTCTGATGGAAGGTCGCCTGAAGCTGGCGAACGCAGCTCCAGCAAGAAGCGTGCAAGAAAGAAGCGCACCCTCAGCCCAGAATCCCGCAAGCGCATCGCGGAAGCGCAGAGAAAGGATTGGGCAGCCCAAAGCGGTAAGAACAAGCAGCGCCGGTTCGATTGAAGTGGCGAAATCCCCGCGGCTTCCAACTCGCAAGAGCTAGCAAACGCGTGGCGAGCATGCGAGTAGGTGCGGGCGCAGCAAAAGGCGGAACCTTCACTGCCGAAGCTTCCTCTATTTAGCCAATTGGTAATTGAAGAGTTGCCGGTACTTGGACTGGAATGAGGCTCCTGACAGCCCATGCCGTAACTCTGATCACGATGAAGTCAGTTTCCCACTTTCGTGGGCAGAGCCAAGAACGGTCCTTGTCCAATCTCAACGTCAGTGCGCTCTAGCTCCGGTCGGTAAACGTCCTTTCTCCACGCGCCTGAAGAGCCAGACAATGCCCGCTCCCGCCAGGCAGAGCAGGGCCAGCCAGCGGAACACGTCGACAAAAGCCCAATCGGTGGCTTGATACAGCAACTGCTGGTACAGTTGCAATTCGGCGGGATAGCGGGTATGTGCCGGGCCGAAATGGGTGGCCAGCGGGGTCATCTCTGTCTGCAGAGCCGATTGGAACCGCGCACCGCTGCGGGACATATAGTTGGTCATCTCGCTCTGATGGGCACTACTGCGACGGGTAAGCAACGTGGCGGCGAGCGAGATTCCGATCGAGCCGCCGATGTTGCGCATCAGGTTGTAGAGTCCGCTGGCCGCGCCAATTTGCTCCCTGGGCAAGGTTCCGTAGGCCTGCGTGCTGATAGGCACGAAAATGAACCCCACGCCAAAACCGGTAATCAGGATTGGTATTAATAACGTCCAGGGACCGATCTCGGTAGTCACGCTACCCATGTACATCGTGGTCACCGCGAAGAGCACAAAGCCGAAGGTGAGCAAATATCGCGCGTCGATCCGTTCCGAGAGAAAAGCAATCACGGGCATGGCCACAATGCTGCCCAAGCCCCGGGGAGCGACCACGATCCCGGCGGTGAACGCTGTGTAACCCAAAAGCTCCTGGTAGAAGAGCGGCAACACTGTGACGGTCGAATAGATCGATATGCCGAAAATGAGAATCAGCAAACAGCCGACAGCGAAGTTCCAGTTCTTGAGAACGCGCAGATTGACGAGCGGGTGCTCAGAACGCCAACTGTGCCACACAAACCATACGAAGCTGACGACCAGCAGCAGCGCTGCCCAGCGGATCCAGGTGGCGCCGAACCAGTCGTCTTCCTGGCCTTTGTCGAGGATGATCTGCAGACAGCCTGTCCAGACCACTAGCGTGCCGAGCCCGATGCCGTCAAAGCCAGCTGATTTCGATCCACGCATGTTAGGCGGGTCGTGAACAAATCGGCTGATCATGAGGATGGCCAGAATGCCGACCGGAATATTGATATAGAATGCGTAGCGCCAGCTATACGCGTCGGTGAGCCAGCCTCCCAGCGTGGGTCCGAGAACGGGGGCGCACACCACGCCGAAGCCAAACAACGCCATGGCGACGCCGCGCTTCTCCGGCGGAAAGCTTTCCAGAAGGATGGACTGCGACAGAGGTTGAAGCGCTCCGCCGCCGGCCCCTTGCAGTACACGCGCCACCAGAATGAAGCCAAGCGTGGGCGCGGCGCCGCACGCGAATGACGATGCCGTGAAAATGGCGATGCAGATGATGAAGAAGCGCTTGCGCCCGATCCGCATCGCAAACCAGTTCGAAGCCGGCAGCACGATCGCGTTTGCGACCAGGTAGCTGGTCAGCACCCACGTGGCTTCGTCGGTAGATGCCGACAGTGAGCCCGCGATGTACGGCAGAGCAACGGAGGCAATCGCAGTGTCAAGAACCTCCATGAACGTAGCCAGCATGACGGCGATGGCTACGATCCAGGTACTCTCGACTTTGGAGGTGAGCGTGGGGGCCTGAAACGCGGATGACGGCCGATTCGCGCTCGCTACTACCGCTATTGCTGTGTTCTGGTCCGACACGCTTTGCTTGCTCCTGGGCGTTTCACGCCTGAACGTCGATGTCACGCGCGACTGCGGCCGAAAAATGTGATTTGTCATTTACGACAAGGCCGTTCTAGCGGGGTCTTGTCGTAAATGGTTGGTCAGGCCGCTGAGTTGAGTAGGTTGTGGGGATCGATTACAAACTTCTTCGCTACTCCCTTGTCAAAGTCCTTGTAGCCTTGCGGAGCGTCGTCGAGAGTGATGACCGTAGCATTGACGATCTTCGCGATGGGCAGACGGCCGTGCAGGATGGCCTGCATGAGCTGTCGGTTGTATTTGAGAACGGGTGTCTGTCCAGTGAAGAAGCGGTGCGACTTCGCCCATCCGAGGCCAAAGCGCATGCTCAGGTTTCCGGTCTGCGCGGCTTTGTCCTTTGCGCCGGGATCCTCGGTGACGTAGAGGCCGGGAATGCCGATGGAGCCGGCGGCGCGGGTGATGGACATGAGCGAGTTGAGCACGGCTGCAGGCGCTTCGGTTGCGTTCTGTCCATGCGACTTTGCCTCAAAGCCAACCGCATCGATCGCAGCGTCGACCTCGGGCTTGCCGATGATCTGGGCGATTTGATCTTCAAGCGAGGCGTCCCTCGTAAGGTCGATGGGTTCATAGCCGACAGCTTTCACGTGGGCGAGGCGCTCGGCATTCATATCGCCGACCAGGACAACTGCGGCGCCAAGAATATAGGCAGAGGCAGCGGCAGCCATGCCGACCGGGCCTGCGCCGGCAACATAGACAGTAGATCCGACACCTACGCGGGCGTTGATTGCTCCGTGGAATCCGGTGGGGAGAATATCGGTAAGCATGGTGAGGTCCTTGATCTTCGCCATGGCTTCGGCCTTGTCTGGGAACGGGATAAGGTTGAAGTCAGCGTAAGGTACCATGACGTATTCGGCCTGACCGCCGATCCATCCACCCATGTCGACGTAGCCGTAGGCTCCGCCGGCGCGACCCGGGTTGACGTTGAGGCAAACTCCAGTTTCTTCGGAGCGGCAGGTGCGGCAGCGGCCGCAAGCGACATTGAAGGGGACGGTGACGAGGTCTCCCTTTTTGATGTACTCCACGTCCGAGCCGAGTTCGATGACTTCGCCGGTAATCTCGTGACCGAGGACCATGCCGGCAGGCGCAGTGGTGCGGCCGCGTACCATGTGCTGATCGGAGCCGCAGATGTTGGTGGAGACGACCTTCAGGATGACACCGTGAGTGATCTTCTTTCCTGCCGGATTCTCGAGTTTGGGATAGTCGATTGATTGAATCTCAACATGATTGGGACCGAGAAAGACGACTCCGCGATTGGACACCATAAGATCTCCTTTTTTCCGTTGTGAAGGCGTGTTGATGTTTTGGCTGAATCAGAACCATCCGCTGCGGCGAGATGGATTGAGATATCAACCTGATACATGCTGCACTATTAGCGTGCTTAGAGGGCCGAGGCGCCAGCTTCTGCGACGGCATGATCCTGCTCGCCGCTGCCGCCTGAGATACCGATGGCTCCCACGATCTTGCCATCTCTCTTTAGTGGGATTCCGCCGGCAAAGATCATGACTTTGCCATTGTTGGAAGCGTGGATCCCGAAAAATTGGTCACCAGACTGGGAGTTTGCGCCCAGGTCCTTGGTGGTGATATCGAAAGCCCGAGCAGTCCAGGCCTTTTTCTGAGCGATGTCGATGGATCCGAGCCAGGCATTTGCCATTCGCTCGAAGGCGATGAGGTTGCCACCTTCATCAACCACAGCGACGTTCATGGGCTGCCCAATCTCTTCTGCCTTCTTCTCAGCGGCGGCGATGATACGTCGCGCGTCAGCAAGATTAATCATGGCTACATTTCCTCTCCGGGGTTTGAGTACGTGGAATTGTTTGACATGGCATGGGGTTTCACTGGGCGCTGTTTGCTAGCCGCGCAAGCTTGCCGGCGGATGGCTCACCGCCGAAAGATCGTCGAAAGCTTTCCGCGGCAACTCCAACCCCGCCGCTGCAACATTTTCTTCCAAATGCGAAACCGACGATGTTCCAGGGATCGGCAGAATCACCTTGGACCTTCTAAGTAGCCAAGCCAAAGCGACTTGCAGAGGAGTGGTCTTGAGTTCTCTGGCAACTCTCTCGATTGCGTCATCTGCTTTTCTTGCCTGACGCAGCGGAGCCCATGGCAGGAAGGCGATGCCATTCTCCTCGCAATAATCGACGATGAAATCGGACTCGCGGTCGGCAAAACTGTAGCGGTTTTGTACTGAGACAATGGGCACGATCCTGCGGGCACGCTCAATGTGTTCGCGCGTGACGTTGGAGAGCGCGACATGGCGAATTTTTCCCTGTTCGCGCAGCTCGGCCAGCGCTTCAACTGATGCCTCGAAGGACACCGCGTTGTCTGGAATGTGGAGTTGATAAATATCGATCCGCTCGATGCGTAACCGCTTCAGGCTACCCTCCAGCGCTTCAGCGAGGTGTTTGGGGCTGGCGTTGTGTGTCCATAAGCCGGGGCCGGGGCGCTCGAATCCACCCTTGGTCGCGATAACCAGTCCTGCTGGGTATGGAAAGAGTGCCTTGGCAATCAACTCTTCCGAGGTACCGGGCCCGTAAGAATCTGCCGTGTCGATAAGATTAATGTCGAGTTCAATCGTGCGCCTCAAAGTTGCAAGAGACGCTGCCTCATCCGCGGGGGGTCCCCAGATACCTGGCCCCGTGATGCGCATGGCTCCGTAACCTAGCCGGTTGACGGTGAGGTCGCCTCCAATCGTGATTGTGCCTGAGGCTGCGGCGGTGATAATTTGGGTTTCGCTCATAGAAATCTCTCCATAAATGCAAGGTTTGATCGTTGAAGTTGATGTTCAAACAAGTTGCAGCGGGTGACTGATGCGAGGCATCCATTTCAGGGTCGTTGCGGAAGCTGAGATGCATTCCAACCTCCGCCAAGAGCTTTGATAAGCAGCACGCTGGTTTCGAATCGTCGCTGCGCGATTTCAATGTCGTTGCGCTGGTTTTGAAGCAGCGCCGTTTGCCAGGTAATCACCTGGAGATAGGTATCGACGCCACCCTCGTAACGTGTGTTGAAAAGGTCAAGCGATTGCTGCGCTGAGGCGGTCGCGTCGTTCTGCTGGCGCGCTTCGATCTCAAGATTGTGCAGCGCGTTCAGGTCGTCCTCAACCTGCTGGAATGCGGTGAGCGTTGTCTGGCGGTAGGCCGCGACGGTGCCATCATACTGTGCGAGGGCAATGTCGGAGGTCGCGCGGCGGCGGCCGTGATCGAAGAGCGTTTGGGAGACCGTGGTGCCGACAGCGAAAAAACTACTCGGCCAGGAAAACCAGTTAATCGCTGATGTTCCTGCGAAGCCAGCCACAGCCGCGAGCGACACCGTTGGATAGTACGCCGCGCGTGCGATGCCGATCTGCTCGTTGGCCGCCGCCACGCTGCGCTCGGCTGAGGCGATGTCGGGACGACGCTCCAGCAACTGCGATGGAAGCATTCCCGGGACGGCAGGAATCGCAGGAGCGGCGACCGTAATGGGGTCGGGCGAGAGGGTGAACATTGCCGGGGGCTTGCCGATAAGCACGGCGATTGCGTGTTCGTACATTGCGCGCTGAATGTCGACATCTGTGGCCTGCACCTCCACCGCCTGGAGTTGCGTGCGTGCCTGGGTCACGTCGGAAAGCGGGGATGCTCCGCCGTTGTAGCGATCCTCAGTAAGCTGCAATGCGCTTTGGAAAGCCTTGACGGTGTCGTCGAGCAACTTGTGTTGGGCATCGGCCGAACGCAGATCGAAGTAGTCGAAGGCCAGTTCGGCATGCAAGGAAAGCCGCGAAGTTTCAAGATCGGCAGCCGAGGCTTGCGCCTGTTCGCGCGCCTGCGTGACGGTGCGGCGAACTCGTCCCCACAGGTCGATCTCGTAGTTCAGGTCGAACGGAAGGATGAAGTCGCCTTCACCGTTGTTAGAGGCTGAGATGTTCAAGTAGGGTTGGTGGTTGGAGTCTCGAACGGCGCCAATACCGGGCGCAACTCCGATCGTCGGCGCCTGAGATGCGCGATTGAAGCGGATGGCAGCGCGTGCAGCGCGAAAGTTTGCCTCCGCTTCTTTTAGCGTTTGGTTGGCTGGATCGATCTGCACTTCAAGCGAGTTGAGCTGCTGGTCGTTGAACAGCGTCCACCAGTCGCCTTTGAGTTGTGCGTCGCTGGGGTGCGCCGGCTTCCATCCGTCTTTCGACTTAAAACTCTCGGGTGGCGCTTCCTTGAAGGACGGTGCGAGAGGTGCAGCGGGTCTTACGTATTGCGGGCCCACAACGCAGCCCGTGATCCCGAAAGTGAGTATCGCGACGAGCGAAACGATCGCGGCGCGTTGCTTGCCGGCCGCGATCACGATTGACCCCCCGCAACCACGATCCGGGGACGCACTTCCATGCCTGTCGCCAGTGAGTCGGATGGATCGAGGATGACTTCGTCAGCGCCCGTGAGGCCTGAAGTGATCTCGACAGTGTTTCCGAAGTCGTGCCCGATCGTGACCGGCGCGAGCAGGACGCGATCGCCTCGGACAACACCGACGCGAAGGCCCTCGGCACGGAACAGCAGTGCGTTCGAAGGAATTGTTACCGTGTTCCCTATAGCGGGCAGATGGAAATGAACAAAGACGTACGCCCCCGGGCGCAGCACGCCTTTCGAGTTGTCCACGTCAACTTCGACGTTGAGAGTGCGCGTGGAGTGGTCGATGGCATTGGCATTCCGCACGATAGTGCCGGGAATGTCAAGGTTCGGGTTGGAGTCCTGGGTAAGTGTTGCATGGTCTCCATCGCGTATCGAGTCGGAGTCGACTTCCGGGACGGCAACGAAGACACGGAGCCGACCGTCCGCATCGAGGTGAAAGAGCTCGCGTGGATTGTTGGATCCGGAACCCGCTTCGATGAGATCGCCGATGTCGGTGTTGCGCGCCGTAATGATGCCGTCAAACGGCGCAACGATGCGCTCGTAGCTCTGCAGCTGTTCCAGTCTTCGCACGTTGGCCTTGCTTGCGTCGACAGCGGCTTGTGCAGCGATGTAATTAGCGCGGGTCTGATCCGCCTCCTGTTGCGAAACTGCGTGCTTGGCGAGCAGAGCTTGCCAGCGAGCGCTGGTGACACCGGCCAACTGCGCATTCGCCTGCATGCGCTCCAACTCCGCGCGCGACTGGTCGAGTTGCTGGTCGATCTCGGGCGTTTCGATCTCGGCCAGGAGATCACCTTTGCGCACATGCGCGCCAATATCGAAATACCACTTCTTCAGGTAGCCGTTGGTGCGGGAGTAGATGGGTGTATCGGTAAATGCCACAACGTTGCCGGGAAGCGCAAGATCGTCGGCCTTCGATCCCTCCAGCGGATGAACGACATTGACTGAAAGAATGGCTGCGGCTTGAGTCGTGACAGTGAGTTGCTTCTCGCTGGCGGAGCGCAGATGAAGTCCGTAGCCAATCGCCACAAGCAGAACGAGCGTCACAATGACGCCAGCAGTGCGCAGACCGCCAGGGTTTTCAGCCCGCGTATCTGGGTGAGACGCAACCGTATGCGCGGGAACCACGCCTGTGCTGGTCGTCTGCTTTCCCACTTTTTGCGTTTTGTCGTTGATCGTTTCCGTGCCGCTGCTCATGCGTGTTCCTCCACAAGGCGCCTTTCCATGCGTGCTCGTTCGCTCTTCTCAGAGCCGTGAATCAACGCAAAGACGCAGGGAACGAAAAGTAATGTTGCGAAGGTTGCGCAAAGCAGGCCACCGATAACGGCACGGCCGAGCGGCGCGTTTTGTTCGCCTCCATCGCCCAATCCAAGCGCCATGGGTACCATGCCGATAATCATGGCCAGCGCAGTCATGATGACTGGGCGGAAGCGCGTGGCGCCTGCCTCAACGGCTGCCCGCACAGCGTTTCCATGCTCGGCGAGACGGTCCTTGGCGAAAGAAACCACCAGTATGCTGTTCGCCGTGGCCACCCCCATGCACATGATTGCGCCCATTAATGCGGGCACAGACAGCGCTGTACGCGTAAGAAAAAGAAACAGCACGATTCCCGCGAGGGCCGCTGGCAGCGCGGTAATGATGATGAATGGATCGGTCCAACTCTGAAAGTTGACCACAATCAGCAGGTACACGAGCAGGATGGAAAATATCAGACCACCCAGCAAGCCGGTGTAGGAACTGCGCATCGTCTCCACCTGTCCTTTCAGGGTGACGAATGTGCCTCGCGGCAACGAGCTTGCGTCGGCGCTGATAATCTTCGAAACCTGGCGGGCTACAGCGCCCAGGTCGCGGTCCTGAACATTCGCGTAAATATCCACCACTGGACGGATGTTGTACTGGTTCAGGACCTCCATCTCATGCCCGCGGTCTACGCTGGCAAGGTCGCTCAGGATCTCGGGGTTCGCCGGCGCACCTGCCGCCGCCGTACTTGGCGTGGCACGGTTGATAGGAATATTCTCGAGGTCCTGCATGGTATCCATCTTGTACTGAGGCGTCTGCGCCACGATGTTGTAAGCCACCATGTTGTTCCAGTTGAGAAAGAACATGGGCGTCACCTGGAAGCTGCCGCTCAGCGTGTTAAGCACGCTCGTGGAGACGTCCTGCTCCGTGTACCCGCCCTGGGCGGCCTTGGTGCGATCAACGCTTACCTGGAGAGTGGGGTAGTCGAAGGGTTGCTGAATGCGAAGGTCGACGACGCCGGGCACCTGGCGCAACTGGCCGAGCATCTTGTCGGCCTGGGCCATGCTGGCATAGGCATCGTTGCCTTCGAACTGCACGTCGATGGGCGCAGGCTCTCCAAAATTGAGAATCTGCGTGGTAATGTCGGCCGGCAGCATATAAAACGTCTCTGCGGGGAACAGGCGTGGCAGGTCTTCACGCAGGGCACGCACAAAGGCCGCGGTCGGCCCATGCTTCGGCTTGAGCGTCACCAGAATATCGCCGTCGCCCGCACCCAGCGTTCCGTCGGTGAGGTGCTGCGTGTTCATGCCGCTGTAAGGCAGACCGATGTTGTCAAGAATGTTGTCGATCTGTGACGGCGGAATCTCCTTGCGAATCTCGTCCTCCACCAGATCGAATAGCCGCGCCGTTTCTTCGATGCGCATGCCGGTTGGGGTGCGGACATGAAGAATGAACTGCCCGCTGTCCGTCTGAGGGAAAAAGTCTTCTCCAAGAAACGGAACAAGGATGAAGGCCGCGACGCAAACTCCCAGGAACGAAGGAATGAAAATGCGGCGTCGGAAGACGAGCCCCTGCAGCAACGAGTGATACCGCTCGCGTACGCGGTCAAACACCCGCTCAAAGCTTTGCTGAAAGCGCATGAAGAGCCCCCTCGCATTTGCCGGCCCATGTTCCTTTGCGCGCAGCAGATACATGGCCAGCGTGGGGACCAGAGTTCGACTCAACAGGTAGCTAGCGAGCATGGCGAAGACCACCGCCTCAGCAAGAGGCACGAAGAGATAGCGCGCCACGCCGCCAAGAAAGAACATGGGCAGAAACACAATGCAGATGCAGAGCGTCGAGACCAGCGCCGGCACTGAGATCTGCGACGCTCCCTCCAGAATAGCCTCGCGCAGGTCATAGCCCTGCTCAAGGAATCGCTCAATGTTTTCGATGGTGACGGTAGCATCGTCCACGAGGATGCCAACGGCCAGAGCCAGTCCGCCGAGGGTCATAGTGTTGATGGTCTCGCCAATCAGTCCAAGAATGATGACTGATGACAGAATCGACAACGGAATGGAAATTGCAATGATGAGTGTCGATCTCCAACTTCCCAGAAAGACAAGAATCATCAGCGCAGTGAGCCCGGCGGCAATCACCGCCTCGCGGATGACTCCCTGCACGGCGGCGCGCACGAAGATGCTCTGGTCCGACACCGGCGTCATCTTCAGTTGCGGAGGCACCGTGGTTGCCACGCGCGGCAGGATTCCTCGAATTCCCTTGACGACATTAAGAGTCGAAGCATTGCCATTCTTCAGGATCGAGATTAGAACGCCGCGTCGGCCGTCAAGGCGCACGACGTTGGTCTGCACCTGAAACCCGTCACTGACGCTGGCAACGTCGCGCAGATAAATGGTGGTGCCGTTCACCTGTTTTATCGGAATATTGGCTAGTTGCTCCACGGTCCGCGGTGAGCCGTTCGTTCGAACGTCGTATTCCGACTGGCCGATCTTGATGGTGCCCGAGGGCATCACCACACTCTGCTGCGCCAGCGCGTTGAGCACGTCGCCCGGAGCGACGCCTTTGGATTGCATCGCCGATTGGTTCATGTTGACGGTAATCTGTCGCTGTTTACCGCCGTAGGGCGACGGCACAACTGCGCCCGGCACGGTGATGAGCTGCGTGCGGATGTAGTTGGTTGCGTAGTCATTCAATTGCGTCTCGGAAAGGCCGTCGCCGGAAATCCCCAGTTGCAGAACGGGCACGCTCGATGCCGAGAAATTGATGATCTCCGGAGGCAGTGTTCCCGGCGGAAGCTGGCGCAGCATGAACTGCGACGCGGCTGTCACTTGCGCGTTGGCAGTGGCCAGCGACGATCCCGGTTGAAGAAATACTTTGACAACGGCTGTGCCGTTATAGGTTGTCGACTCGATGTGCTCGATGTTGTCGACAAGGCTGGTGAGGGCCTTCTCATAGGGCGTTGTCAAGCGCCCAGCAAGTTCCTCGGGATTCATGCCCGTGTAAGTCCAGCCAACCGAAACTACCGGAATATTGATGTTGGGAAAGATGTCCGTAGGCGTGCGAAGGATGACCACCGGCGCCGCAATGAGAATCAGCAGAGCGAGGACAATAAATGTGTACGGCCGGTTAAGAGCAATTTTGACGATCCACATGCGATTTCTTTGCACTCCTTTCTGCCGCGGCCCTGTTGACACTGGCCTTCATTGGCGTTGCGGCACGATTCGCCTTGTCTCTACTTTTCATTGCAGGTTTCGTGCCAATCGGCTTCTCTTTCAGAATCAGCGGCTATTGGGCGCAAGGCGGTGCCGTCTTGAAAGCCGCTGTCAGATGGCCGACACGTATCGACGGGTCAGACCTCGACCCGACAGCCGAGTCTCGATTGGCATCGCTACGTTCGGCCGTGCGACTGGTACGTAGATCAGCTCTCATTAGTGGTTAGTTCGCGTTCGGTTGACCGCGAAGCAGCCGGAAAGAGTGAGGGTTGGTTGGGCGTTGCCGCGATAAACAACAGGCCCCCGGTCATCGCAATGTTCTTCAGGAAATTGAGAAGCTGCGGGATAGGCAGGTGTTCCCGCCGCGCACCAGAAGGCGTGGCCCACGAGCGTTGCTGGAACCAGGAAGGCGATCAAGGCGAAAGCTGCGATCTGGGGATAGATACGTAGAATCAATCCGAAACCACCTACAACCTCGATCGTTCTACCCACCAGCATGAGTAACGGCACAAGAGACGCGGGAGTTCCACAGTTGGCAAGCTCTTTTGCAGCAAGAGCCTGAGGAATGATGCCAAAACCGCTGGCGAGAAAGGTTACTGCCACTAAGACACGCGCGGCAGCGAAGGCATAGCGCTGAAGAGAGTTCATTAAAACCTCCTTGGCTGGCTCGATTATTTTCGTTGCACAGTACATGCGACTCCACGCTGCAATTCAACCGCCAGACGGACTTATCTTCGCACCAAGTGCCTGAGGCCCTTTGAGCTTGCGTACGCTGCTTAGCGCCGTTGCAACCCGTTCCGCTATTGCGCGTCTATTCAGATCAGAAACTCGGTGCGAACGGCGTCGAAGATCACGTGGGAGATTGCCATCATGCAAAGTCGATCTTTCGTTCTCGCTTATGGGGTATTGGTTATTTTTGGGGTGTCAGCTGCCGTAGCTCAGGACAAGGGGGCGGCACCTTCCGCGCGCCAGCAACTTCAGAGTATCCACACACCGCAATCGATCGAGCAGGAACTTGATCGCCTAACGAAAGATTTGCAATTGACGCGGGAACAGCAACAACAGATCAGGCCACTCCTACAGGAGCACCACGATAAGATTCAGGCACTGCTCGACAAGAACCCGAACGCTTCGCGTTATGACCTCGGTCCGCAGATCCACGGGATCAGCGATGAAACGCATCGTGAGATTCATGCTCTTCTCACCGACCAACAGAAACAACTGGAAAAGGCGATGCGGGAGCGCGAGGATAAGAGTCAAGAAAACAGGAAACCAGCACCACCGCCGGCGCCGCCCTCCGATCCAAGTCTCTCGACTACCTGATCTACCTGAAATCTCGCTCAACTTAAAAGTGCCAGGCTGCTCGGGCAGCGATGCATTCCTGGTAAGTTACCTCGAATGCAACGCGGAAGCGGCGGGGCGCGAACCCGCAACCTTCTCCGAGAGAGGTTTGGGCGGTGAAACGAGTATCGGCAGAACGATCGATATGGCCATGATACCTGCGATCACATGCAGACCGCTCGCATACGATCCACTGATCTGTCGCATATGTGCGATAAGCAACGGGCCGAACGCGCTCGCGGTGCCCCAGGCCGTGAGCATAAGTCCGTAAATGGGCCCAACATTCTTCGATCCGAAGTAGTCGGCCGCGAAAGCCGGCATGGTGCCGAACCCGCCGCCGTAACACATCAAAACCACGAATGCCAGAACCGTAAGAACCGCCACCGAAGAGGTAGCGGGCAGGACCCAAAAGAGGCCGACCTGCAGCAGGAACATGGTGACGAAGGTCCACCGCCTGGTGACCGCATCGGAGACCCATGCCCAGAAGATTCGGCCGACGGCGTTGCCAATGCTGACAATACCGACCATCCCAGCAGCCGCGATCGCGCTGACTTTAGCAATTTCCTGAAACATTGGCGATTCCTGCGAGATGACCGAGATGCCTGCCGAGGTGTTCAAGAATAAAAGCGTCCAGAGAGCCCACCACTGCCACGTCTTCAAGGCGCCAGTGAGCGTGTAGTCCATCGCTGCTCGCTGAGAGTTCTGGGTCGCGCTGGGAATCCAGCCTGCGGGCTTCCATCCATCGGGTGGGTCCCGCATGAAGTAGCCGGTTGCCATGGTTACTACCAGATACGCGACGCCCAGATAAGCGAACGTCTGCAAGACGCCGACATTTTGAATGAGACGCGTAGCTACTGGCGCTGTGACCAGGGCCCCGGCGCCAAATCCGCCGACGGCAATTCCGGTGATAAGGCCCCTTCGATCGGGAAACCATTTCACCAATACCGCAATCGGAACAATGTAGGAAAACCCGACTCCGATTCCTCCGATAACTCCGTAACTCAGATAAAGCCACCAGAGCTTATTGGCTGAGAAGCTCGCGAGAAACACGCCGAGGCCGTAAAGAAATCCTCCTGTAAGTGCGACGACGCGCGGCCCCGTCCGATTCAGCCATAGGCCTCCAAAGAAACAGGCAATCCCGAGCACAAAGATCGAAACCGTGAAGGTTAAAGTCACTTGCTCGATCGACCAATGAAACTGTCTTGCCAGGGGAATCCGGAAAACGCTCCAAGCGTAAACTGCGCCAAGAGCCATCTGCATCAGAAAGCCCGCCGCTGCAATCCCCCAGCGATTTGTGTTCGACATATACTCCTCCACGGCTATTCTTTGACTTGCCCGCGCCTTTATTTGCAGGCGCCCCGCAATTTGATCTGGTTGCCAAGCGATTCCAGGAACTTGTTCAAGAGAGCCATGCTTCGGCGCAGTTCCTTATGGCTAAACTGAGCAATCAGCGAGAAAAGGCCTGGCGGCTCGATAATCGGCTTCTCATAACATCCCAACGTTTCGCCGACTGCCACGGCTACACTCTGCAGGACGTCCGGGTTGATGGCCCCCAATATCTTGCCGAGGATGATGGCGTTGCGGATTGCACGGATCGCTTCGTCAGACTTGGCTGCGTCCACAGCGGTCTCAATCAGCTTGTCGCTTGCTCCCAATGCTCCGCGCAACAGTTCGAACACACCATGTTCGTGCAGCTTTCCGAGTAACTCGTAGGAGTCGAGAAGGGCCTCGGCGTGCTTTATTGGCGCCTCTTCCAGGCGTTTGCGCAATTCCTCGCGCGGATCGCGGGGCGGTAGTTCAAGAGGGATTGGTCGAGCCATCTTTCTTCTCCTTCCTTGCAGTCAGTGTTTAGCGCTCTGAATTTGAACCAGCTGATCGCCCGGTTGGCGGTAATCGCTCCGTTTCCACTTACGCTCTATTTCAACGCCGGTCTGGGGTGTCGGATGGCCGTGACGGGAGTTGGTACGTGGCAACGGATCATCGCCGATTTGTCCCAGCACGCGGAGTTGCACGGAGGTCTCCTTGTAAGCCGGGGTGTGAGTCGCTTTGTCCGTATGGCTGCCGGTGAGGCGATTCACGGGCTCTTCCGTGGAGTTCATGGGCATATACAGTTCTTTTCCCTGCACCCTCGTAGTGACCACAGCTTGTGCGCGTACCTTCCCATAGCGAGAGGTCAGTTGTACCCAGCTACCGGTCTGGATCCCACGCGCGCCGGCGAGCTCGGGCGACACCTCGACAAACGTGCACGGCGTCTTCTCGCGAATGCCCTCCGTTCGATACGTCATATTGCCTTCATGGAAGTGCTCGAGCAAGCGGCCGTTATTCAGGTGCAGGTCGTACTCAGCATTCGGTTGATCGGAAGGCTCAGACCAGGGAACCGGGAAGAACGTCGCCTTGCCGTCGGGAAAGTTGAATTTCCGGGTGTAAAGCAGCGGCTGATCGCTGCCATCCTCGGCTACGGGCCATTGCAGTGTCTTATATCCTTCAAGGCGTTCGTACGTAACACCCGACATCAAGGGTGTGAGAGAAGCAATCTCTTCGTAGATCTGAGAGGGATGCTCGTACTTCCAACCTGCGCCGAGCCGATTGGCGATGTCCTGGATAATGATCCAGTCCGGATGGCTTTCTCCCAGAGGTTCAAGAACCTGATAGAGACGCTGGATGCGCCGCTCTGTACTGGTGAAGGTTCCTTCTTTCTCCAAACTCGGACTCGCAGGCAGAATCACGTCTGCGAAGCGGCAGGTCTCGCTGAAGAAGATCTCCTGCATCACAAAGAAGTCGAGCTTCGACAAGGCGTCGCTTACGTAATTTGCGTTGGAGTCGACGAGGCTCATCTCTTCGCCGAATACGTACATCGCCTTCAGTTTGCCTTCATGAATGGCATCGATCATCAAGTGATTATCGAGCCCGGGTTTCGGCGGCAACTGAACATTCCATGCCTTCTCGAACTTGGCGCGAATAGCCGGATCATCCACTTTCTGATATCCCGGAAAGTAGTTCGGCATGGCCCCATGATCGCTCGCGCCCTGCACGTTGTTGTGCCCACGCAAAGGATATGCGCCTGTTCCGGGCTTCATATAATTGCCGGTTGCGAGCAGGAGGTTGGAGATGGCCGTGGACGTGTCGGAACCCATGGAATGCTGTGTAACGCCCATGGCCCAGAGAACACAGACGCCTTTGGCCTCCGCGATCATATGCGCGACTTTTGTCAAGGTTTCAATAGGAAGTCCGCACCGTTCGCTGGCCATTTCGAACGTAAACGAATCCAGGCTCTTTTTGAACTCCGCGGCGCCATTGACCCATTGATCGATGAATCTCTGATCAGCCAGCCCGTTGTCGAAGATATATTTGGTCATCGCGGATAGCCAGATGAGATCGGTTCCGGGATGTGGATGCAGGAATACGTCTGCACGCTCCGCCATCTCGTTCTCGCGAAGGTCTGAGACGATCAGCTTTTGGCCGTGCATCTTGTGGGCGCGCTTCACTCGCGTAGCAATCACCGGATGGCTCTCGGCGGTGTTGCTGCCGACAATCAGCACCAATCCAGCCTTCTCGATATCCGAAATCGATCCGGAATCGCCCCCATAGCCAACTGTTCGAAAGAGACCCATGGTGGCGGGCGCCTGACAGTAACGGGAGCAGTTATCCATGTTATTGGTGCCGATCACCGCACGGGCCAACTTCTGCATCAGGTAGCTCTCTTCGTTCGTGCATTTTGACGAGGATATAAAGGCAAGCGAGTCGGGACCCGTAGATGCTCTAATCTCGGCAAAGCGCGTTGCGACGAGACCAAGAGCTTCGTCCCAGGATGCCTCGCGGAAGGTATCTCCCTCACGGATGAGCGGTTTGGTTAGTCGATCCTGGCTGTTCACATACTCCCAGCCGAACTTGCCCTTAATACAAGTAGAGACACCATTGGCTGCCCCCTCGGCCGGCTCAACCTTCAGAATGTGGCCATCTTTTGTCCAGACATCGAAACTGCAGCCGACTCCGCAATATGTGCAGACCGTTTTTGTTCTCTTGATGCGCGACTCACGCATATGGGATTCGATTTCGGAAACTTGAAGGATGGCGCCGTATCCCATCTCCGGCTCAATACCTTTCACCACATCAATCATCCCGTCGAGTGCCGGCTTGGACAGCGAGGTCATGTAACCCGCCTCTCCTAGCATCGACTTTTCCATCAGAGCATTACAGGGGCAGACCGTGACGCAATGCCCGCACGAAACGCAACTCGATTCGCCGATCGGGGCGCCGCCATCCCACAACACACGAGGATGCGGATCCTCCCAATTGATAGTCAGCGTTTCATTCACTTCGAGGGTCTGGCAGGCCTGCACACAGCGCCCGCACAGGATGCATTGGTCGGGATCATATCGATAGAAGGGGCTCGACATGTCCACTTCGTAGGGCTTTGGCTTGTAAGGGATTTCCTGGTGCTCGACGCGAAGGAGTGCGGTGGTGTTATGGACCGTGCAGTTGCCGTTGTTGTTGTCGCAGACGGTGCAGTAAAGCAGATGGTTGCCGAGGATGCGATCAAATGCTTCGCGCTGCGCGGCGTCGGCATGCGACGAGGCCGTCACCACGTTCATACCATCTGTGGTCATCGTGCCACAAGCTCTCACCAATTTGCCGTCGACCTCCACCATACAGGTATCGCAAGACTGAATGGGGCCAAGCTGAGGGTGGTAACAGACATGAGGCACTTCGATTCCAATACGGTTGATCAGGTCGATCAGCAACTCTCCAGGCTGGATGGCCTGTGGTCTGCCGTTCAGCGTGACAGTCATATACTCTCCGCCCTCCGCAATTGCTTGTGGATAGTACTCCACAGAGTAAGGATGCGTAAAGATCGTATGCGGCGCACTTTACAATTGCGTTTCCAGATTTCTTTGGATGAACAAAAAGCCGGATTGTCCACCTTGTTTGCCGCCCGCGCCGACCCGATGCTTTACGTTGCAGTTTCACTGCCACTCGACTCGATGGCTAAAATCACCAGCGCAAAGCGATTTCCGGCGCGGATTTGGCTGGCCGTGACGAACATCCGTCTTTCAGTGTCCAAGCTCCGACACTTACTGGACTCATCAAGCTAGAGCCCACAGCGCGCGGCTGATTCTGAGCCGGTCCGAGTCGATCTAAGATGGCAATCTACGTGCACGCAGTAATCACGGGACGCTCACCGAAGAGCGAAAAGACAGCTCGAAGAGAAGGAGAAAACGTCATTAATATGTCAGTAACAAAGCTAAATCAGCTCAACACGCGGGTTGGATTCATCGGCCTGGGGCTCATGGGAAGCCGGCTCGTGCGACGCCTGGATTCATTCGGATGGCATCTTCGCGCATGGAACCGCAGTCCAAAGCCCGCGAATGAGATCAACAAGTGGGGGATTGCCATTGCTCCGTCGATCGCCGACCTCGTGATCGATTCGGATGTGATCATTTCCTCCCTGGCAAATGATGCGGCTGTTCGTTCGGTCTACCTCGGCAAGGGCGGCGTCTTCTCTTCGGCTGAGCCGGGAACGATCATCCTCGAGATGAGCACGATCTCGCCGGAACTCTCACGTGACCTGCATCGGGAGGCTCGTACGAAAGGCGTCAACTTTCTCGATGTGGCCATCTCCGGATCGACACCAGCAGTCGATGCAGGCGCAGTCACGCTGCTCGGGGGCGGCGATCCCAATACCTTCGAGCAATGTGTCCCAATTTTCGAGTCCATTGCTCGGCAATGGTTCTTGATTGGTCCGGGATCTTCCGGCGTTCAGATGAAATTAGTCGTCAACCTTCTCCTCGGCCTGGATATGCAGGCCACCGCAGAAGCGGTTTCACTCGGCGAGCATCTTCAAATCGATCGGAATGTCCTGCTCGATGTCCTGTCGAAGACAGCAGTGATTGCTCCCGCGATGCTGGGAAAGCTCAGGAAAATCAAGGACGGCGACTACTCTCCGGAATTCCCGTTGAGACTGATGAGCAAGGACATGGACTTGGTGATGGATGCCGCAAGAACATCCGGTGCGGATTTGCCGGCAGCCTCTGTCGCCCAATCCGTGCTTGCGTCCAATCTCTCCACGAGTGGCGATCTGGACCTGGCCGCTATTGTGCCGTTCCTCGTGGATCGAAACTCGGCGGCGGCGTGAAGATTCAGGATTTCTTCTTGAGGATACTTTGGATCTGAAGCTCACTGATAAGGTTGTACTCGTGACTGGATCGACAGCGGGGATTGGATTCGCGATTGCCCGCGCGCTTGCGGCCGAAGGTGCGCACGTTTATGTGAATGGACGCACTCATGAGCGAGTGGATGCTGCTGTGGCGGCGATCCGTTCGCATAGCTCGGGGGCGAGGGTCGATGGCATCGTAGCGGATTTTTCCAGTTCGGCGCTTCGCGATGGTTACAGGCAGAAGGTATTCCTGATGACCAAGATCGATGGCAGAGATAAGAACACCGCGGCCAGACAGATTGAAGAATCCCTGGGACGCCTGCAGACGGAAGTGATCGATCTCCTGCAGTTCCATGAGGTCATTCGCCTCGACGATCCGGATGTCATCTTCGCTCCCGGCGGAGCCATCGAGGCTGTTCAGAAAGCCAAACAAGCGAGCAAGGTCCGCCACATTGGTTTCACGGGTCACAAGGATCCCAGCGTGCATCTGCGCATGTTCGAAACTGCCGACCAGCACGGATTTCACTTCGACACCGTGCAGATGCCGATCAACGTGATGGATGCGCATTTCCGTTCGTTTCTGAACGGGGTCGCGCCCGTAGCGCAACAGCACGGCACCGCCATTCTTGCCATGAAGACATTTGGAGATCCATACATCCTGCAAAGCAAAACGGTGACACCGATGGAAGCCTTGCACTTCGGGCTGAACTCCCCGGCAACCGTAGTCATCACCGGGATCGACTCGCTGGCAATCCTCGAGCAGGCATTCCAGGCCGTCGAAAACTTCAAGCCGATGGACCAGCAGCAAGTCGCAACGATTCTCGCGAAGACAAAGGAGGCCGCCATGACCGGAAAGTTTGAACTGTTTAAGACCAGTTCGCATTATGACGGCACCATCAAGAACCCGTCCTGGCTCGGCTACACCGGCGGTTGAGTTGGATCTTATCCCCAGAAGTCCTTCGGCAGATTCACAACAATGGGTTCGGAGGTACTGCGAACCACGACCCATTGGAACGGGATATCGGCGGAAGGATTAACCTCCTGGTGCGGAAGCCACGGTGGGACAAAAAGAAAATCCCCTGCTTGCAGGGTCGCATCAAACTCGCCTCGCTCGCCCCAACGAACGTAGGAAGAACCACTCAGGACGTAGGCGATTGTGTGTTGTTCTCCGTGATGATGGATTCCCGTCCTGGCTCCGGGTTCTACCAGGAATAGTCCGCCCCACATAGGCGATTCAATGCCCGCACCTGAATGGATGGCAGCAAAGCGCTGCGATCCCGGCGTTTGGGCGGTCGCAGAATCCAATTGCTCTGGACGAACTACGCGAATGGGTTGATACTGCATGATTCTCCCTGGGTGTTGATTTCGCTGCCAATCCTCGATCACATAAGCCCGGACTTACTTGCCGACGTAAGTGACATGCCAGACCGATCGAGAACCGTCGTCTGTGACGAACATGCTTCCGTCTTTGGCGATGGCGACGCCGACGGGACGGCCCCAGACTTGGCCTTCTTTCGTGACGAAGCCGGTAAGAAAGTCTTCATAACTGCCGTCCGCGTGCCCTTTATGCATCGGAATGCGAATGACTTCGTAGCCGGCGCGATTAGCGCGATTCCAGGAACCGTGTTCCGCTGCGAAAGCATCGCCGTCGTATTGCTTGGGAAACTCGCCAAAATCAGGGTAAAAGGTCATCTCCAGCGAAGCCATGTGTGGCTGAACGAGAACGTCCGGAGTGATCACCTTCGAGGCAAGATCGACGCGCTTGCAGCCCTTTGCCTGGTCGGCTGTGAGGGCCGGCGCCTGGGGGTTGGGGCCCGTGCCATTGGCGCATGGCTCTGGGAGACGGGGATCCCGATGTCCGCCCATGTAGTACCAGGGCCATCCGTAGAATCCGCCTTCCTTGATGGAGGTGACATAATCCGGGACCAGATGATTACCCAGATCGTCACGCTCATTGGTGGAACACCAAAGTTGTCCGGTGATTGAATTGATGGCTTCGCCGACGCAGTTCCGAATGCCGGATGCGTAGACCTCGAGAAACTTGCCTTCGGGGGTAAATTCGAGGACATCGGCGCGGTGGAACTCTCTCGGGTGAGTATCGGGGTCGTCCGCGTTAGAGCCGGACCCCACAGAGACGAGCATGTGCCGGTCGTCTCTTGTGAAAACGACGTCGCGTGTCCAGTGACCGCCACCGGTAAGCTGGGCGTAGCCTGGAATATTGGGAACGATAGTCTCGGGCGCCGCAGTGGCGTGCAGGTCGCCTGAATGGTAAGGAATACGCTGGATGGTTGTAGCGTTACCGATATAGGCGTACGTCGGGTTATGAGCAGGGTAGAACGCGATTCCGAAAGGATGGTCCAGGCCAGTTGCGAACTTCACGATCTGCGCGGCTTTGCCGTTCGGGCCGACGCCGCGGAGGATGAAGATGGTACCTGCGCCGGAGTCGGCGAGAAACAGATCGCCGTCGGGAGCCGTGCGGATGAGACGCGGCATCGTAAAAGTGCCGCCGCTCAGAGCCATCACCTGCTTGTTGTCCGCTCGTTGCATAGGGACGGTATCGCCCCCGGCGTACAGCGTCACTTTGAAAGCGGCTGGTGCGATGGGCCAAGCGTCAGTGGGACGTGGGACAACGTGGGGCGTGTTGTTGACTGCCTCCTCGGGATTGGGCTGGGGCAAGTCAGCGAGGGTGATCTTGCGGCGAACGCCAGGTTGCTGCTGATTCCAATCGGCGAATGCGGCCTGGCCTGTAACGGCTTTCTGCGCCGTAAGCTCCGAGGCAGAAAGCAACCCCGCAACGGCGAGGACGACCAACGAACGGAAATGCATACTGAAACTCCTCAGGTTTGAATTATTAGGTCCTCGGTCGGCCGGCCATGTATGAATGGGCCTTGTGACCCGGAAAAGTGCCATTTTTCGTCATTGCCAAGACATTCATTACGCAGCCCCCACACGGGCGTCTCTCCAAAGGTCAATCGATCCCTCTTGAGCATAGCGGTCAATTTCGGACAACTGGTCATCCGTGAAGCGAAGCTGCTTCAAGGCGTCCAGGGAATCATCGAGTTGTTCCACGTTGCGCGCCCCAATGAGTGCTGACGTAACTCTCTGGTCGCGCAAGACCCACGCAATCGCCATCTGGGCCAGCGACTGTCCACGGGCCTTGGCAACTTCGTTCAGCTTCCTTACGCGTTCGAGGTTCTCCTGATTCAAGAAGTCCTTCTGAAACGAACCGCCTTCTTTAGCGCGTGAACTCTCGGGCACTCCGTTTATATATTTATTCGTAAGCAATCCCTGAGCCAACGGAGAGAATGCGATACAACCGATGCCTAGTTCCGCGAGTGTGTCGAGCAGTCCCTTTTCGACCCAGCGATTCAGCATTGAGTAAGAGGGCTGGTGAATCAGCAAGGGAATCCCTTCTCTCTTGAGAATCAGCGCCGCTTCCCGCGCCCTGGCGGGACTATAGGATGAAATTCCAACATACAACGCCTTGCCCTGCCGTACCGCCTGTGCAAGAGCACCCATTGTCTCCTCAAGGGGGACGTCCATGCTCGGCCGATGAGAGTAAAAGATGTCGACATACTCTAGTCCCATGCGCGCTAGGCTGTCGTCCAGAGATGCCAGCAGATATTTGCGGGACCCTCCCACACCATATGGCCCTGGCCACATGTCCCAGCCAGCCTTCGTCGAAATCAGGAGCTCATTTCTGTGGGCGCGGAAGTCCAAGCGCAGAATCTCCCCGAAGTTCTCCTCGGCAGACCCGTAGGGCGGCCCATAGTTGTTGGCCAGATCGAAATGCGTCACGCCTCGGTCGAACGCACGCCGAATAACTGCCCTGCCCGTCTCGAAGACATTGACCCCGCCGAAGTTTTGCCACAGTCCAAGCGAAATCGGAGGCAGGACAATCCCCGATTGCCCGCACCGTCTGAACGAGTGTTTGTCGTAACGTTTAGCGTCTGGTACGTAACTCATGAATATCCCCTCTCCTTCTTAACTACATTCCCGATTCCCTAGTCGTTTCAACTTCGAACGGGCTCGTGAAAGCTGAGCCTTCACCGTCGCTTTTGATAATCCGAGAAGGCGCGCCGCTTCGTTTGTAGTGAGACCGTCCAAATCGCGCAATTGAATCACTCTGCGCAACGCCGGCGAAAGCTCCATAACCAACTCCGTCAGATGCGTGCGCAAGTTCGACTTAATGCACTCGCCTTCGGGGTTCGGTCTACGGTCCGTCAGTGTGTCTGCGATGCAATAGTCCCGCTGATCTCCGATTTTCTCTTCGACGGATATGTGGGTTTGACGCGGCCTTCTGCGCAATTGGGTCAGAGCACTGTTTGTGACGATGGAGGTAAGCCAGGTCGTCATCTTTGCCGTTCCTTTGAACTGGTCCAGGTGCCTGAAGGCAGACAAGAGCGCGTCTTGCACTGCATCCTCAGCGTCGTGCGGATCCCCGACGTATCGATATGCCATTCTGTAAAGGACAGGCAGATTTCGAGAAACGGCATCCTTAAGCTCCTCTATACTCGCTTCAAGAATCGGAATTGCGGGTTCAGCCCCATCTCGAATGTGCTCATGTCGCACTTCCATCTTCTTAACACCTCCGCTTCTGACGACGTTGAATGCATGTAGCTTGCCAATTGTTTGAGCCTGGGCCAACCCCGTAGTTTCAGCGATATACTTCCACCGGGGGACTTCCTCGATCGCGCATTATCCGCCCCTATGTGTCGGGTATTCGACTCGGCTTCGGCCCTTCGACAGAACTCAATTGGAGGCCACGCATGACGAATCGGAGTGTGCCAAAGGTGTTCGTCATCGATGACGATCCAGAAGTGCGCTGGTCCATTCAAAGCCTGCTCAAGGCGGCGGGGCTCCCTTCCGAAGCTTTTGGGACGGCGGAAGAGTTCTTGAATCACGAAGAGCCGGAGGGACCCAGTTGCCTGGTTCTGGACGTGTCCCTTCCTGGGGTGGACGGCCTCGAACTTCAACGCAAATTGGCTGACGCCGGCGTGCACATTCCCATCATCTTCATTACTGGACATGGCGATATTCCGATGACGGTGAAGGCGATCAAATCCGGTGCGGTAGAATTTCTGACCAAGCCCTTCCTCGAGCAGGACCTCTTGAATGCGATTCAGCAAGCCTTCGTCCGAGACCGGCTCATTCGCCGTCAGCAGGGCGAACTGGCCGACTTGCAGAAGCGATATGAGACGCTAACCGCGCGTGAGAGACAGGTCATGGGCCTGGTCGTTTCCGGCATGCTTAACAAACAAGTTGCCTTTGACCTCGGGACCAGCGAAGTCACCGTGAAAATCCAACGCGGACGTGTAATGGCGAAGATGCAGGCGGAATCACTCGCCGAGTTAGTCAGGATGGCCGCGAAACTTGATGTTCCGGTTCACAAGAAATGATGGAAATGTGGCAACTGGAACGCAGTGGCGACCGCTCGAAACCGGACGACGAATGCAAGGGGTTCCTTCTAAATCACTCGAGGGATCTTCGTTAAGGAAGGTGACTTCGAATATGGGTAATTTGAACAATATGAAGTGGAACACGGGGCCGGCGGCTCCGGCAGCGGTGCGTTACGGATTAGCCTTGGCTTCGGTGCTGGCTGCTCTCGGCTTGGCAAGTGCGTTCCAGTACTTCCATTTGCCCCAAACCTTTGGAGCCTTCGCGCTATCTGCGATCGCCATCACATTTTGGTATGCGGGCACGGCACCTGGCATATTCGCTGCAGTCCTTTCATCGATTGTTCGCGACTTTCTCTTTGAACCGAACACAAACGCGGAGTCTCGGATTCTATTTGATCTAGTCTTCCTGGTTTTTGCGTTACTCATGACGCGGGTTGCGCGGGTGCGAAATCAGCTTGAACTTAGAGTCGCAGAGCGAACTGCGGAACTAACTCAATTGAATGACAACCTCAAATGTGAAATCACAAAGCACAAACAAGTGGAGGCAGAATTGCGCCTGAGCGAGGCCTATTTAGCTGAGGCGCAGAGGCTCAGCCACACCGGCAGTTGGGCATGGAGTCCGCCCCCGGGTGACATCAGGTACTGGTCCGAGGAATGCTACCGCGTACAGGGCTTTGACCCGATAGGGGGACAACCCCGATTTGAAGAGTTCCTTCAGCGCGTTCACCCTGAGGATCAAGCCCGAATCGTGGAAGTAATTGACAGAGCTGTGCGTGAAAAAGAGGATTTCGAATTCGATTACCGAATCGTCCATCCAAACGGCGAAATCAGAGACGCTCGCTCGGTTGGCCATCCAATTCTCGGCCCATCCGGCGGCCTCGTTGAATATGTAGGTACCATAATCGACGTCACCGACCGCAGGCAGGCGGAGATGGAGCGAAAGCGGTTGCACGAGGCGCAAGCGGATCTCGCTCATGCCAGCCGGATGACCACCATGGGAGAGCTGACAGCATCCCTGGCACACGAGGTCAATCAACCGATTACTGCTGCAGTCAACGGCGCCAGCGCCTGCGTGCGATGGCTCACGCGAGACGATCCTGATGTAAGAGAAGCTCGAGAGGCTGCATCGGGAGTAATCCGAAATGCAAAGCGAGCGGCGGACATTATCAATCGCATCCGGTCGTTATCAAAGAAGGGAGAGTCCAAGCGCCAATTTGCCGATGTCAACGGTCTCATTCGAGATATCGTCGCCCTCCTGCGAAATGAAGCAAACAGGTACTCGATTTCTATCCGGACCGATCTTGGCGCCGACCTTCCCAAGGTGATGGCGGATTCCGTGCAGGTGCAGCAAGTGATGATGAACTTGATCATGAACAGCATCGATGCAATGAAGGAAGCGAAACAAACGCGTGAACTGACCATCCAATCGCGCCGGGCAGACGATTCCCAACTCGTCATTTCGATTAGCGACACGGGGGTAGGGCTGCCCCCGCAGCATAAAGAGCAAATATTTGACGCTTTCTTTACCACTAAGCCAGATGGTATCGGCATGGGGCTGCGGATTAGCCGCACAATTATTGAATCGCATGGTGGGCGTTTGTGGGCAACCGGCGAGGATTCACAAGGGGCATGCTTCAATTTCACTCTGCCCCTCCCTCTCGAAAGGCCAGACAAGACAACCGCAGATAATACGAACGGATGATTGTGCCATCGTTGATTCGACGAGCATAGTCTATCTATGAGCTGTCCTAAAGGAAGCAAACTCGTGGCGATCGTCGATGATGATGATGCCGTACGAGGGACTCTGCAGGGGTTGCTGAGATCTGCTGGGTTTTCGTCGAAAGCATTTGAGTCGGCGGAGGAGTTTCTCGGATCGGACTATCAGCACGAGACTGCCTGTCTGATCACGGATATCCGGATGCCAGGAATCTCTGGTTTGGAATTGCAGGCAAGGCTGAATACCGCACGTTGCAAAATCCCAACAATCTTCATCACTGCGCACGGGGATGAAGAAATGCGGTTCCAGGCCTTAAGGGCGGGTGCCGTGGAATTCTTGCCAAAACCCTTCGACGATGAAGTCCTCATTGAAACTGTTCGTGCAGCTCTCGACCGTTGAGTCGAGAAGGAAGGTACACGATGAGCAGTAGCATGTCCGTGGCGCCATCCAACGATTGTGGTAACAAGGATCAAAGTTCGCGCCCTCGCAAATTCGAACATCTGATCGGCAACAGTCCCGCGTTAGAAGCGGTGCTCGAAGGCGTGAGGCGCGTCGCCCCCACAAGCTCCACCGTATTAATCCAGGGCGAGACTGGCACTGGCAAGGAATTGATTGCACGCGCAATTCACAACACCAGTCGGCGGTGCGGGCGTCCGTTCATCAAGCTGAATTGTGCTGCTATCCCATTGGATCTTCTCGAGAGCGAGCTTTTTGGCCACGAAAAGGGCGCGTTCACTGGAGCTATCGCTCAAAAGCTTGGCCGCTTCGAAATGGCCGATAAAGGTACGCTTTTTCTAGATGAAGTGGGTGACATTCCACTGTCATTACAGCCCAAACTGCTGCGCATATTGCAAGAACAGGAATTTGAACGCCTGGGCGACAACCGGACTCACCAGGTGGATGTTCGGCTTGTAGCTGCCACACATCGTGATCTGGCGGAGATGGTGAGAAACGGCCAGTTTCGCAGTGATCTTTACTTTCGACTTAACGTTTTTCCAGTCATATTGCCGCCACTCCGAGAGCGCCGCGAAGACATTCCGTCCCTCGTCACGCATTTTGTTGAGATTCTTGGTCACCGGGTGGGACGGCCTATCGATGAGATTCATCCTGAAACGATGCTGGCACTCAGATCGTACGACTGGCCCGGCAACATCCGAGAACTTCAGAATTTGATCGAGCGTGCGGTAATCCTATCGGAGGATGGCGTGCTTCCAAATCCCTTGCTGATGCCCGGAGTGCAACACGTCGGCGTGACCACTGCTCCCGCTACTCTGGTTGATTCGGAACGCGCCTTAATCCTACGCACCCTTGATGCGGTGGGCTGGGTCATTGGGGGACGCGATGGCGCCGCCACCAGGCTCGGCTTGAAACGCACTACGCTGATCTACAAGATGCAGAGACTCGGGATTTCTCGACCGACTTTCGAGAGCAACCTTGACGTAGATGAGCCATCAGCGCAGGTGCCAGTCGAGATACAGCAGTAGGTCTGGACGGCGACTATCAACTGGTTGTCGTTTACGTCTGTCTTGGTCAATTTAAGAATCTCGGCCATATAGACAATTCTTTCTGATCGAATTCGAGGCGGCAATTTCCTGCTCCAAAGCGCTTCAATGCGTTCTTGCGAGCCATCACAACCTCCTGCCTCGAGCAACTGAGGAGGCCCCGGCACAGTTCGTCGGACTGTCCTTCAAGAATTGACATAACGAAAACAAATCGCTCGAAAGCGGGGAGTGAAACAATAAACACAAAGGGATTGAAGGCTCCCTCTGTTGTCGGCAAGTCTGTATTGACTTCGTAATTGTCTTTCTCCGGAACTGGTCGAATGATGCCAATAGCGCTTCTGACGATTGCGCTCCGAGCCCAGGATCGGCTATCATCCAGCGCGCTGAAATGATCGACACACTCTCCTAAGCCGCCGGCAAAACACCTTTCAGCGATGTTTTTGTCTGCCGTTAGCAGGAACGCGAGGTAGTAAAGGCCGTCCATCTCTTCAGAGAAGATCCTGTAGCAATCGGTTGGGGCTGCACATCTTGAAACTGCTTCGTCTACGGCTTGCACTTGTGCTGACATGTTTCACCTCTGCGGCACTCTATTTCCCCGGTTGGTCGCGGCTTTTGGTTCATTGTTGTCCGAAACTAGTGCACAATTCACGCCACTGCAGGAGTTCGGTCTATGTAAAGCGGCCGCGCACGTTCCCTTTGACGATTTGGCTGCAGATTGCCGGATTTTCGCGTCCCTGGAACCCGTTTGACATCACGGAAACGGACTAACACATCGTTGACCGTCTCCTCTACGCGGGTATTAGGCCGGTGGAACTTGCGCGTTGCCGACGCGGCAAGCTTCGTCAGCAAGAATCGATTTGGCACATGTGCCATGGCGGCAAATACGAGCTCAGATCGCATCGTGTCCCCCAAATGCATCGAAGATTGAAACTACTCCTCGACTGTCTCTAGCTTGTCTTTATGCATCTGGAATGCCAAAACCGCTGAGTAACGAGAGAAACTGTAACATCTTTGAAAAAAGCGAGTTTTCGTCGAATGGTCTGCACACTGCTGCGCCAGATTCGAGCGGAACCGTCGAGAACTCGACAGAAGTCGACAACCCCTGACGCAATGCCCGCTTGGTTGAATATGCGAAACGCTGCCAGATTGCAAACGGAATTCGCACTTCATGACGTCAATGTATGTCAACCATCTGACGTCATTTTGAATGAGCTGACCTTCCGTGCTTGCCCTGCTGATGATTCTCAAGCAGAAACCGAATGGCACGTATCGTGCTTTACCCTGTCTCCAGAGACGCCGCGGCACTGCAGGGAGCCGGATACCGTAAACGCTCCCGTGGAAGGAAACCTTGGTCTGATGATCGATTCCGAGACGTCTCGCTCTTTCACTTTCATCTGCTAGGCCGTTAGGACAAAGGCATGATGGCCAAGATACTGTTTAAGAAAGGGATTCTGAGTGCCAAGCGGCGAGGATCTCAAGGACAAGAGAGCATCTAATGAGCAAGAGGAGATTGAACGGAACGCTTGAAAGAAGAAGGTCATTCATTATGAAGGCTCCCCCTTCTATCGTCCCTGTGCACTCCGGTGACGATGCAATGGCACGGACGCGTATCGAGAGGGTCACGGGACAGACATCACGTCAGACAATGGATAGCCTTGCCATTGAAGAGCCTCTCGAGATCCAACTCGCCTATGGGCCGCTTAATTCGCGAAGCATTCGATCGATCTCCGTCACGATGCGCACTCCCGGTAACGACTTTAACCTTGCTGCTGGCTTCTTGATGACGGAAGGTGTGGTCCACGACGCTTATGACATCGAGCAAATTGCGTACGCTTTTCACCCAATCAGCGAATCCGAAGCATCCCCTCAGTCGATGGATGCGCTGAAGCTCGGTTCCAAGACGAATATAGTTCGAGTGGATTTGGTACCCGATGTCGTAGTCGGTCTGGCAACTCTTCAGCGCAATTTCTATACGACTTCAAGTTGTGGCATATGTGGTAAGGCATCTCTCCTCGCGCTGCGCACCGTTTGTCCACCGCGTGCAATAAACAACTTCAGGGTTGACGCGCAGGTACTCCATCGCCTTCCTGAACGCCTCCGTGCCTCGCAGGGATTATTCGATCGAACAGGTGGATTGCATGCTGCAGCGCTCTTCGATTCGACCGGGAATATGCTGGTACTTCACGAAGATGTAGGACGCCACAACGCAGTCGATAAGCTCATCGGCTCAGAGTTCCTTGCCGACCGTACACCGTTAAGGGATCGCCTGCTTTTGCTGTCGGGGCGCGCCAGTTTTGAGCTTCTCCAGAAAGCACTGATGGGAGGACTTCCGATGGTGGCGGCCGTTGGGGCTCCATCCAGCCTGGCTGTACAGGTTGCAAAAGAGTTCGATATCACTCTTGTAGGGTTCCTGCGAGAGGACCATTTCAATATCTACCACGGCAGTGAGCGCATCAGCAGATTCAAATCGCTGGCAATGGAGTGAGGAAATGAAGCTACGAATTAAGGGAAATTCCTTGCGGCTAAGAATGTCCCGTTCGGAAGTTGCAAGAATTCTGGCGGGTGACTCCGTGGAAGATACAATTCATTTCACGCCAGAGGCAGGAGCCAGCTTCACCTATGCGCTAGTACAGGAGTCGTCGGTAAAAGTGCCGACCGTTCAATACGCCGAGAATCGGCTGACAATTTTGATACCTGCCGACCAGGGGAATATGTGGGCTACGACTGATCAGGTCGGGATCGCCGAGGATATCAGTTTAGGATGCTTCGGATCGCTCGCGCTCCTGATTGAGAAGGACTTCGCGTGCCTCGATCGGAGCGAAGAAGACAATGCCGATACCTTCCCGCGTCCAATTGCCGGAGCACAATGTCAGCCTTACGCGGTGACCCCGAGATTCAAGTCTTAACCCCGCGAAAGCGACGGATTCAGAATCAATGTTCTTCCCTTGAAGCTATGGCCAGCGAAAGCGTCATACGGGGTGGTAAGGAAAGATTGGTCGGAAATCAAATCTGGAAGCCTGCTCAGTTCCATATTTGCCGCCAACGCGTTCGAGTTCGTAGAAGTGTCCTTGACCGGGGAGGAGGTTGGTCGCAGACTGATCCTCAGTGCGCGAATTTCCGTTCAACCGGACTGGTCAGCGCCGTCGTTAGGTTGATGGCTATTTGGGGATTACGGCCTGATTTTCAGCCGGGATCTTCCTGATGGTCGCTTCATCGATGTTCAAATGCGCAGTAACCATCTCCGGCGGGAGGCGGCGAATCCAGTTGTTCATGGAGAAGTCCAGGTATTGGGAGTTCTTGAACATTTCGAGAAATACGAGATCAGTATCGCCGGTATTCTCGATGTAATGACCCGCAACCGGTGGCACATAGCCAACATCATTGGCATTGAAGTCCATCGTGCGGGCCCTTCCCGGTGGCATAAATACAGTCATGCGCCCCTTGCCTGCGAGATAGAATTGCCACTCTGATGCATTCGGGTGCCAGTGCAACTCGCGCATGCATCCCGGCTTAAGGGTGACCAATGCGGAAGCAACATTCTTGGATGCAGGGAAGTTGTGAGAGTCGACGACGCGAACCTCGCCTCCCGATGTCTGCTTCGTCGGAGCCATCGCCGCCATCTTGAAGGTATATTGGATGGGAGATTCTACCCTTCTCCCGCCGACGGATGCCTTGTCCTGCGCAAGCGATCCGGGAACTTCGCCCGGAAAGATATAGAGTTCATCCTTGGGCAACTTTGCAATAGCACTCCGATCCAGATTGGAATTCTTTGTCAGGATCTCAGGCGGCGTGTGTGCGACCCACTCGGAGATGAGGAAGGTTTTGTCTTCCGAGAACATGCCTTCATCAAAGACAAGCAGGAATTCGCACCCGTCGGTCGGTCCGAGGCCCTGAATGGAATGGGGATACCCGGCAGGGAAGTACCAGAGGTCGCCCTTGGTCACATCATCAATGAACATCGTTCCGTCGGGGTTCAGGACGGTAACGCGAGCATTACCGTTGAGCATCATGGCCCATTCATCCGCGGTATGCCAGTGCAATTCGCGATAGCTGCCCCGAGTAAGCCGCATGTTCACGCCGGTGATCTCGGTTGATGTCGGAAGCTCGCGCTGCGTCACCTGGTGCGTCCAGCCACCCTCTTCCACCCGTTTCTTTACGAGGTCGAAGGAATACCAGATCGGTCCGACGTCTCCATGATCGGTCGGAGGCGGCATGTTCGAATTTGGATTCTCATCGAGAAGCGGCTTGTTTTCCTGACCAGGATCGCTCGAGGAATGATCCCTTTCCGCCTTCTGAGTATCCTCGCGCTGCTGTGCATTGGCCGCCACCCCCGCGAAGGCTGCGGCAGCAAGTGCAGCAGAGCCGCCTTCTAAAAAACTTCTGCGCGACGTGCTCTTTACTGAATCAAGATCCTTCGACTCATTGCTCATCATCATCTCTCCATTAGAGAGGTGAGACTGACACCTCATCAGTGACCGCCTCATCGGCGATGCACGCGGGAGATCGTCGAACAGAAGAAGTACTTCACGTTCGAATCGTCGCTACTTAGTAAAAATGCCGTGCTCTTCGTCGTAACGCTGTTGCCTCATGCCAGCTCGCGTCGCTGCTTTGTTGGCGATTGCGTTTAGCTTTTCATCTGTTGATTTCTGGACGACCGACACCTCGCCCTGGGGTTTCATTTGATCTATGCTTTCAGTTTCATTGGGCATTGTGTTTTCTCCTCGATAGGTTGAAATGCAATCACTATGCCAGACCGTGTCCGACAAGACGTTTGAGGGGCGCCCTGAATCAACACAGGTTATCTCGCCGACTTTGAAATGGAAAAGAGGACCAGACGTGTCAGACAGCTTGCTGACAGTTGCTGGCAACCTTCCACCCATGCGGACTGAGAATTGCGCCTCCGCAGAAGCGCAAGGACCGGTCGCGCGCCACCTGGAATCGCGCGAAATTCGTCAAAACACCCTGAACAAACGGGTAACCCCCGCGCCCGGAGCGAGTGGAAGCTCCAAGACGTGCCCGAATTACAGATTGTCGACCTCGATCTTTAAGGCGCATTGCAGAGACGCCTACTCGTTTCAAGGAGTTTTTCGGCGCAAGCGCCGCAAAACGGTAAACCGTGGCGCATTGTCATCCTACCTGCTCTCAAAAACATCTTAGATCGAAATAATCGATGCATGTCTCGTTTGACTTGACGAAAAGTGGCTGCTCGAGGCCCGAAAGTGTCAAAAGCGGCCAGCATCTGTCGGAAGACCGTCAGTCCGTCTGGTCCTCTTTTCCCTTTTCCAAAGTGGGTGGATAACCCAATTTGATTCAGCGCGCCACTGGATGGTCAGTCGGACCGAGTCTGGCATTGTGATTGCTTTTCAATTTATCGAGGAGAAAACACAATGCTCAATGAGACTGACAGCACAAACACAACGAAACCGCAGGGCGAGGTGTCGGTCGTCCAGAAAGAGAAAGATGAAAAGCTAAACCGTATCGCCAACGAAGCAGCGACGCGAGCCGGCATCAGGCAACGGCGTTACGACGAAGAGCACGGCATCTTTACTAAGTAGTGGCGATTCGAACGTGAAGTACGTTACCGCCTCAGCGCGGCAATCGATCGATCTTTTCAACACGCGTTACGAGGGTGACGTTGATACCTATGTCGGGGTCATTCCCGGGTAGTCAGGGCTCCTTCAAAGTAAGCGCGATGACGTTGAAAGCAGGGGCGACGCTTGAAACGAGCGTATTGCTTATTAGGGCATTTCAATTGTTTTGAAGGAGCAGGGAGTGGTGATGCAGAACGCCGATTGCAGTATTCAGGCGATGGCAGCGCGTTGCGGCATGACGGAGCACACGCTCCGTTATTATGAGCGTGTCGGATTGATTCAGCCTGTTCGGCGAGAACAGAATGGCCATCGTCGTTATTCCGATCAGGACGAGAACTGGTTGAACCTGCTTAAATCGATGCGAGCGACACAGATGCCCATTCGGGAATTGCAGCGCTATGCAGCCCTGCGCGAAGCCGGGGAGAATCGCGCTGACGGGCAACGTAAGATTCTCGAGCGGCATCGTGGGGCCTTAGAGAGTAGAATCGCGGACCTGCAAGATGCGCGTGCTCTGCTGACTCAAAAAATTGATGCTCTCCCTCAAGCTAAGTGAGAGAGAGGCAGACGTTGCTTCTGAGCCTGTGTCGCAACCGGCTGTTTAACGCGTGTGACGCCGACAAACATATTCCGCTCGGCCACCGCCGCAGCATTTCTTAGCTTCGCCGAAATGATCAGGGCCATACCGGCGCCGATTAGTGCCAGGCCGGTACTGATCAGGATCGCCCCGGTAGCCGATCCGGCTCGTTGAGGCTGGTCCAACCTACATATAAGGATGGACACCTCTCATTCAGTCAAAAAGCATTTTGACAAGTTTGGCTGAGATTCGGTTCTGCGATCCACTTCTGCTCTTTGAGAATTAGCCATGTCGCCGCTTTTTCAAGCGAACGAGTTGGAGGACCCCAATGTCGGACCTCACAGCAGGTTCAACGGTTCAACTACATTTACAACGAAGAGCATTCTCGTCAGCGCTAGCCTCATCAAGCCGGTGATGAACCGCACCGCGCCGGTGATGGACAGCGTCATAGCGGCGCTGAACAGGGTCACGCCGGTAGAGGTCGGGTTGGGGACCCCAATGTCGGACCGCAGAGCAGGCTCAACTACATTTGCACGACGAGCATCCCTCGCCAGCGCCAGCCACATCAAGCCGGTGATGAACAGCGTCATGCCGGCGCTGAACAGCCCCACGCCGGTAAAGGTAAGGTTCATGCAGAGCGACCGTGCCGGGGCCGAATCCTCCTTCATGTTGGCGCAGACGCGTGCCAGTCATGCCGGTTAGAAATCGAGTCTGCTCCATGATCGGCTCCGATTCAATAATTGAATTCGGAATCGCGAGAATCTTCGGGGCACCACGCATGGAGCTTTCTTTGGTGCCCAAGCCCGAACGAGGAACGCGGCGAGGCTCACCTGCTCACCTCAAGGAGAGGGCTCCCCGTAGAGAATCCGAAGTCGACGACGACATACCTGGTCAACATCGCGCGCTAGCCGCGGGTGTGTGGATCCAGTTCTTTCTGTTGAAACTTGATCTGCTCAGCCTCGGCCTCCGTATACACAAGGATCTTTGGCACCATCCCAAACGCCGCTCGCGCTGCGAAAATGAACCCTTTAGGCGCCGGTCGGAAGCGCCTGCAGCCTGTCCGGCGCAAGGGCGAAGAAACATTAGATCAGGGCTGCATGGATGATGTAATTGAGAAAGATTTGATCGCTTTTCTCAATCCAGCGCCCACTGCTAGACAGCTTAAATAAAGTCCTATATATTGGTGTCTATACGGGTTAAGGCTTTATATATGGAGCCGTTGATATGAGATCGGGTGTGTCGGATGTCCTGCCCCCTACCGTCAAGAGATCGCTGACCAGCTTCGGTAGCGACCTTGCGACGGCGCGGCGGAAACGTGGACTCACGAGCATGGCCGTCGCCGAGCGGATGGGCGTCTCCAAGAATACCTATCTTCGCGCAGAGAAGGGCGATCCAAGAGTCGGCGTCGGCGTATACGCGATGGCGCTTTTTGTCTTGGGCTTTGGTGATCCGCTTGGCACTCTCATCGATGTGAGCCGCGACGACACCGGTCTTCTTCTCGATGAGTCACGACTGCCAAAACGCGTGCGCATGAAGAAAGCAAAGGTACCACGACCGTGAAACGGAACATAGACGTGCTGCTCGGCGATGGGCCGCAGGCCGGCACGCTGCATTACGACCTGCAAGGCCATCGTGAAAACGCCGCCTTCGAGTATGACGCGGGCTGGCTCGGCGATCCCGCGCGTTTCGCTCTGGGCCCGACGCTTCCACTTCAGGCAGGACCACTTTTTCATCGCAAGTCGGCTGACGGATCCTTATTCCATGCCGCGATAGCTGACACCGAACCTGATGGATGGGCGAAGCGTGTGATCAGGCGCGATCACAACAAACGAAGACAGGAATTGCCCCGTGAAGGAAAACAAGAAGAGGCTCAGCCGCTCAACGCTCTTGATTATTTGCTGGCCGTGGATGATTTCAGCCGTGTCGGCGCTCTTCGTTTTCGCGATGAAGACGGCGTGTTCCAGCGCGCTCAGGAAGAAGGCCGCCGAACGGCTCCGCCACTGATCGAGCTCGGGGCTTTGCTCAGCGCGTCACACGCTGTCGAGGCGAACAAGGAGACGGCGGCGGACCTTGCATACTTACGCGGCCGAGGCACATCGCTTGGCGGTATGCGCCCGAAATGCACGGTCATTGACGATGACGGCGCGCTGAGCATTGGCAAATTTCCCAGCATCGGAGACGAGCGCGCCGTAACCAAGGGAGAAGTGCTCGCTCTGACGCTTGCCAGAAAGGCCGGGATCCATGCCGCCGCGGCACGTATTGTCCAGATCACCGGTTTGCCGGTGGCACTGATTCGCCGCTTCGACCGGCAAGCCAACGGGCAGCGCATCATGTATGTCTCGGCCGCGACAATGCTGGGCGTCGAGGTGACCGAGCCCGGCGAACATACTTACACCGAAATCGTGGACGCAATCCGCGTACACGGGGCCAACACACAGGCCGACATTGAAGAGTTGTGGCGACGAATGGCCTTTTCGATCCTGATTACGAATGTGGACGACCACCTGCGCAATCACGGCTTCCTGCATGTAGATAGGGAATTCTGGCGGTTGTCACCCGCCTTTGACATCAATCCTTCACCCGAGCGGGTGCGTGAATTGAAGACGTGGATATCAGAGAGCGCAGGTCCGGAAATGACGATCGACGCTTTAATGTCCGTGATTGCTTATTTCCGCATCATTCCCACGCGGGCCAAAGAGATTCTGGGGGTCGTTATAAAGGCCGTGAATGACTGGCGCAAGACGGGAAAGAGCATGGGCATGAGTGACGAAGAACTTGAGCCCTTCGTAGACGCCTTCGAACACGGCGAACGCGCCAAAGCGCGAAAGATCGTCTAAACGCGGGCCTTCTGAATGCTCGGAAGGTACCGCCGTCGCAGAAGCGCAAGAACAGGCCGCACGCTACCTGGAGTCCGACCGCGATCCGGGAGATGCTGAGGCGGGAACTCTATATTGGGAAACGCATCTGGAATCGGACCAAGTTTGTGAAACACCCGGCACGAACAAGCGAGTAGCCCGTCCTCGTCCGGTCATCGAGTGGAAGACGCAGGACGTCCCCAACCTTCAGATCGTCAGCCTCGATCTTTGGGGCGCGCGGTGCAGAGCCGCCTGACTCGGCTCAAGGAAGTTTACGGCGCAAGTGGCCTCAAACCTGTTAACCGTGGTGCATCGTCTGCTTACCTACTCTCTGGGTTCCTCCGGTGTGGTGTTTGTGATGCCAAACTGATCATCGTCTCGGGAGGCAAGAGGGGGGCAAGATATGACTGTCCCCAACATTGGAACCGGAAGGCCTGCACCAATGGTGTGACGGTGCCTCACGAACAACTTGAGCGCTTGATATTTCAGGAGGTTCAAGCTGCCGTTCTCGCCCCGGACTCGATCGAGTACCTAGTGAGCAAGATCGTGAACGTACAGGCGCGACAGAAGGTCGCGACCGTACGAGAAAATCGAATGAAAGACCTCAAGGCGGAAACAGACAAGATCGTGGCGGCGATCGTCGCCATGGGCCATTCTGAAGCGCTGGCAACCGGTCTGAAGGAGCGGGAAGCCGAGCAACGCGAACTCTCGGCGATTCAGGAAACGTCACACGAACTCTCAGCCGAGGAGATTCGCAACCACATCAATAGCTCGGTTCAGGATATTCCGGTACTGCTTGCGAAGGCTCCCGAACTCGCTAAGACCAGGTTGGCCCAGCACGTAGACTCGATCCGGCTGCAACCGTAACCGGACGTATGTTGCTGAGGGGGAGTGGGACCTGCTCGGAAATCGGGGTCCTGAGATGGTTGCGGGGGCTGGATTTGAACCAGCGACCTTTGGGTTATGAGCCCAACGAGCTACCGGGCTGCTCCACCCCGCATCCTTAGTCTAACAACGCCTATCAGGTGGGTCAAATGCCAAGCCTTCTCTGGCTTGCTCCCGGGCGCAACTTCAATCGGATACACTTCTGGCAGCCTGAAAAACATCGCAAGGACGCCGCGCGGCATCGGGGGTTTCTACCCGTAAGTCCCTTATCAAACAACCACGGGAATGAGATTCGCCGGCGGCGGACGATGCACCAGCTGTGAAGGAGCCCTTAAGGATGTCCCAACTCTACGTCGCAGTGCTGGCCGTCATTGTGGCCGTCCTCCTGGTAGTCGCCATTTACCAGACAACGCGCGTAAAGACCAAGGCCGACTACCTTGTAGCCGGACGTTCCTTGCCCGCCTTCGTTCTGGTTCTCACCCTGCTCACATCGTGGATTGGCGCCGGCTCGCTGTTCGCGGGCGCCGAGAATGCCTACCGCAACGGCTTCGCCGCGCTTTGGCTGCCGGCCGGTGGCTGGGTCGGACTCCTCCTCATTTACTTCATTGCGCCGCGCGCCCGAAAATTCGCTCAATTCACGCTGCCTGACTTGCTCGAGGCTCGCTATAACCAGACTGCCCGCGTGCTGGGCACTATCGCCATCCTCTTTGCCTATGTGGGAATCACAAGTTATCAGTTCAAGGGGGGCGGCAACGTTCTCCACCTCATCTTTCCCGACCGGGTAACGCCTGAGCTCGGCACATACATCATTGCGCTCTTCGTCATCGTCACAACGGCACTCGCGGGCATGTCGTCCGTGGCCTACATGGATGTCGCCATTGGCTCTCTGGTCACCGTCATCTGCATCATCGCTACACCGATGCTTTTTCTGAAGGCAGGCGGATGGAACGGTCTGCACGCCGTTCTGCCCATCACACATTTCGAGGTGCTCGGCAATCTGACATTCGTGAGAGCAATGGAATTCATGGTACCAACCATGTTGCTCATGCTCGGCAACCAGGTGATGTACCAGAAGTTCTTCTCTGCAAAAACCGAAAAGGACGCACGCATATCCGTGGTTGGCTGGATTCTCGGGACCATTCTCCTCGAGACGCTGATCGTGTCGATCGCTGTAATCGGATCTGCGCTCTATCCAACAGGCGAGGTGGCTCGCCAGCCATACGAAATCATCCCGTACACGGCTCGCAACGGTCTTCCCGCGTTCATGGGCGCGCTGCTGCTGGGCGCGGTCTTCGCAAAGGTCATCTCCACGGCATCCAATTACCTCTTCTCCCCTGCCACGAATCTCATCAATGATGTCTTCGTTCGCTATATTGCCCCTGACGCGTCGAATAAGCGCGTGCTGATCGTCTCGCGGCTTGCCGTGGTTCTCCTTGGTATTTGGGCGCTGTATCAGGCCATCTATGCTCCCAGTATCCTCGCGAAGATGCTGTGGGCCTATACCATCTACTCCGCCGCGCTCACTCCGGTGGTGCTCGCCGCCTTCTATTCCAAACGCGTCACGGCCTGGGGAGCGGTTGCCGCAATCGCGGCCGGCACGGTGGTCACTCTCGCCTGGGACGTTCCCGGCCTGAAAGCTCTCTTCCCGCCCATCCTCGCCGATCGTGACGCAATCTTTCCCGCCTTGTTTGTCGCCGTCGCCGCACTGATTATTGTGAGCCTCTTCACTCCGCCGCCGGAAGCTTCCCAACTGGCGCAATTTGCGAATGACGGCAACTCCTGAGCGGGTGTGTCCCCTCCCGCCCCTTTGACTTTCAGCTACCCCTATTATGCCGTCTCCTTTGGGAAGTATTTTGTTTTCATGGGGCTGCAGAAGAGGCTGCCAGCAAAGATCTCAGCAATTTAAGATTAGCTGTAGAGGTCTCTGTCAACTGGACTTAGGTTCGATTCGCGATGATCGGTGATCAGTGGCCCCTGGTCAGTGAATCGTAAGGAGCTCCGCAATAATGCGGGGAGCACATCTGGAACTCCGATTTGAATCCATTATGCTCCGGGCGGCAATAATTACCTGCAAAACCGGAGAAAGTTTGTTGCGAGTGCAATGTGGAACTTAGCGGGAATCTTGCCGGAGCGGGCTTGACTTTCAGCAAGAGGGTACGCGCGGGATTGGCGTTTGTGATGCGATCACGATCATGAGCCAGGAGCCGGGATCATCGCGACGGCCACGTTCGTTGGCGCAATGCCCTAGACTGTTGATTGGACAGCCTGATGCATACGCGCCCCTGCTGGGTCGAAATCAGTACCCGCGCCTTCGAAGACAACTATCGCTTTCTTGCAACTCTTGCAGGTCCGCAGGTCGAACTTCTGGCCATCGTCAAGGCGAATGCCTACGGCCACGGGCTCAAGATATGCGCTCCCGCTGCTGTGCGCGCGGGAGCTCGCTGGCTTGGGGTGACCAGCGTTGAAGAGGGCATCGAAGCGCGACATCTCTGCCCGGAAGCCCGCATCCTCGTCATTGGCGTCTATCCTGGTCAGGGTCGCGACGTGGTTCGCCACAATCTCACCGCCGTGGTCTGGGACCCCTGGCAATTCGACGAGCTCGAAAACGCTGCGCGTGCGGCAGAAATTCGCTCCGTCTCTGTCCATCTCGAAATCGATACCGGCATGAGCCGTCAGGGCGCCGGACTCGAATCTCTGCCCCCGCTGCTCAGTCGCTTCCGCCGCAGCTCACTTCTGCGTCTTGAAGGAGTGATGACTCATCTCTTCGCCGCCGACGAAGCCAATTTGAAAACGACCGACGATCAACTCGATCGCATGGAGCAAGCGCTCGACCGGATCCAGTCCGCAGGCGTGAGTGCGGGCGTGCTCAACATCGGGAATTCCGCTGCGCTGCTCTCCGGGCAGGCCGACAGAATATCAGCGCTCGCCGGCCGTCATGGCATGAAGACCCTTATCCGCCCCGGCCTCGCTCTCTACGGACTGATCCCCGCGTACGATCCTGATTTCTCGCCTCCAGAGCCAGTCTCCCTTGGTCAGGCGCGACGCGAACTACATCCCGCGCTGAGCTGGAAAACGCAGGTCGTCAGTGTGCGATCCGTCCCACCTGGCGCTGTCGTCGGATACAACGGCACCTTTGTAGCCACCGAGCCGATGCGCCTCGCACTGGTCGCGGTGGGTTATGCCGACGGCCTCGATCGCAAGCTGGGCAATCGTTTCAGCCTGCTGGTGCGAGGCCAGCGCGCACCCCTCGTCGGCCGCATCAGCATGGATCAATCCGTCATCGACGTTACCGACATCCCCGAAGTCGCAACCGGCGACGAAGTCGTTCTCATCGGCCAACAGGGCGGCGAATCCATCTCGGCTTTCGATCATGCAAAAGCCGCCGGCACCATTCCGTGGGAGATCTTCACCCGAATCGCGGCACGCGTTCCCCGCGTTGCTGTCTAAACGGGTGATCGATTGAGATCTTCTAGCAGGGAGCTCCCGTGGGGCCAATCGAAGCCGCAGCCGCAACAGGCTGGCCAATTTCAAGTCCCGCCGCCCCGCCGACACAAGCAATCATCGCTTCAGTGCCCATCGCCGAATTAAGCAGCATGTGATAAAGCCCACGAGAGCACCACTCCTGCTGATAGAACTTGCGGATCACGGCCGCGCGCCGCTTGTCATATGCGGCCAGTGTCTGCTCGGCGTGCTGGGCCTGCTTGGGAAATGCCTGCGTGAACCAGTCACGCTTTGCCTTCAGCGTCGCATACACAAAAATATGAAAGCATCCTGGCTGACAGGCCAGTGCACACGCCGCACCCCGGCCCACCAGCACGCAGTTGCCCTGGTTGGCCGCCTCCACAATCTCTTCGCGAATCAGCGTCAGCATGCGCTCGGAATCGAAGACCTGGTCCTCTGAAAGACCGGTCATCTGGTAGGCTGTATCGTGCCAGAAAGCTTTACCGTAGCGGTAATACCAAGGATCCAGCCGGTCGTCAAACTTCGCCGCCATCTCTGGCGGGACACCCGCGCGCTTCCCGGCCTCGCTCACCAGTTCTGAATCCAGCAACCGCCATCCCAACCGCTCTGCGAGATCGTGGGCAAACTCCCCGCCCCGCGACCCGTACTCCCGCTCAACCGTAATTACCCTGATCGGCGAATGCATCATCGGTAATTCCCCCGCCATTGGAGCATACAACGGAACCGTATTTACCCCGCAAGCAAGTAGACACACTGAGAACGTCTTCGGTTGCACGGAACAAACAACACCTTGACTATCTACAATCAATGTTGTAGATAATCTAGGCATGGGTAAACCAAGCGATCTACTTCAGGGCACCCTCGATCTTCTGATCCTCAAAACCCTGCTTCCCGACGCCATGCATGGATGGGCTATCGCCAAGCGGATTCAACAACTTTCAGGCGAAGTACTCCAGGTCCAGCAGGGTTCGCTGTACCCGGCGCTCCATCGACTCGAACAGCAAGGTTGGATCAAGGCAAAGTGGGCTGAGAGTGAGACCGGACGTCAGGCAAAGTTCTATGCGCTCACCACCGCCGGCCGTGCCCAGCTCGAAAAAGAAACCGCCAACTGGAACCGCCTTTCCGCTGCCATCAACCTGGTTGTGAGTGAGGCTTAATCTTGGCCGCCACCTTTAACAGGGAGGACCTCATGCGCTGGCTCGATCGCGTTCGAATGCGAATCCTGATGCTCTTCGGCCGTCGCGCCGCCGCGACACGGCTCGACGACGAACTGACCTTTCACCTCGACCGCCAGATCGCCGAAAATGTCGCTGCTGGAATGACTCCAGACGAAGCCCGCTACGCCGCGCTCCGGTCCTTCGGAAATCCCGCATTGCTTCGCGAACAATCCCGAGCTGCCTGGAGTTGGAACGGTCTTGAATCCTTGCTACGCGATCTCCGTTACGGTGTACGAACTCTGCTTCGCACGCCGGGTTTTGCGGCAATCGTCGTCCTGGTTATCGCTCTCGGAATCGGAGCCAATGTCGCACTTTTCACCGTCGTCCGGTCTGTCCTGCTCAAGCCGTTGCCATTCGCCGATCCCAACCGACTCGTTCGTCTTTACGAGTCCAGCACCGATCCCAAGTTCACCTTCAATGACAGCGCACCCGGCATCTTTGCGGAATGGAAGAAGCTCAATACCACCTTCACCGAGCTTGCGATCTGCGGTTACGGAGGCTACAACCTGTCCGGAAACAGTGGGCAATTGCCGGAGAGTGTCCGTGCGGCCAGCTTCTCCTGGAATCTCCTTCCCACTCTTGGCGTTCAACCCGCTCTCGGTCGAAACTTCACAGCCGACGACGATCAGCCATCCGCGAATCCCACCGTGCTTCTAAGTTGGGGCCTGTGGAAGCGTCGTTTCGGGGGCAACCTTTCCGTTCTCAATCAAACTGTTCTGCTCGACGATAAACCGTACACCGTGATCGGCGTCATGCCGGCTTGGTTTGCCTTTCCGCAGCCTGCCACCCAACTCTGGGTTCCCACTTACTTGAAGGAACCACCCGACTACATGAAGGCGATCGATTCCCACGATTTCATCGTAATCGGCCGACTCAAACCCGGAGTCTCAGCCAACCAGGCCGTGAATGAGCTCTCCATTATCACGCGTCGCATCCATAACGCTAATCTCAATGATCCTTTTGTGAGCATAGGAGCGCAGATCAAGCCACTCCTCGATTCTCTGGTTGGCGATCTGAAGACCCCGCTCTATGTCCTGCTCGCCGCCACTGGCTGTCTGCTTCTGATTGCATGTTTGAATGTGGCCAACCTCCTTGTTGCGCGCGCCGCGGCCCGCCGCAAAGAGCTTGCCATTCGCACGGCCATGGGCGGCAGCCGCCTGCGCCTACTTCGCCAGCACCTCATTGAGAGCCTGCTGCTCTCGTTTGCCGGCGGCGCCATTGGATTCCTGCTCGCGATTGCCGCATTGCGCTGGCTTATCGCTACCCGGCACGACATGGCGCGATCTGAATCGATCGGAGTTGACTGGCTTGGCGTTGCATTCTGGCTCGCGCTCGTCATCAGCTTTGCGGCATTCGCGGGCTGTATCTCCGCGATCTCTATGCGGTCCGATCAACCACTCAATGCATTGCAGGACTCTTCGCGGGGACAGACCGGAAGCCGCGCCCGTACTCGCCTTCGTTCCGTGCTTTTGACGCTTGAGGTTTCGCTCACCGTGGTTCTGCTGATCGGCGCCGGGCTGCTGATCAAAAGCTATGCCCGCCTGCGTTCCACCGATCTCGGCTGCCTGACGCAGAATGTTCTCAAGGTGGACATCAATCTCCCCCAGGCTCGCTACAACAAACCCGCCCTGGTTTCAAACTTCCTCGAAACTCTCCTTGCACGCGCGCAGAACATTCCCGGCGTTCGCTCAGCCGCGTACATCTTCCCCGTTGTTCCTGGAGACGGCTACGGCGGCGACAATGGCTTCGTAATCTCCGAGCACCCGCCTCTGCCGCAAGGCAAGATGCAATTTGCAATCCATCGCTGGAGCGATCCGGGCTACTTCAGCACCATCGGAATCCCAATTTTGCGCGGTCACACCTTCACGCGCGACCAGCAACCCGGCCACGCCACCCAGGTCATCATTAGCGATGCCTTTGCGCGCCAATACTTCGCGGGCGAAGACCCCATCGATAAGCACTTGCGTACTCTTGGCCAGCATACCTTTGACATAGTCGGCGTCGTCGGTGACACCCGCGCAGAATTAGGCGAGCCCGTTCGGCCTATGATGTACTTCCCGCTCTACGCAGTCAACGATATGAATGGGGCCACGCTCATCGTCCGATCCGATCGCGATGTCACGCAGTTCGCCTTGCCCATCCAGCAGCTTGTCTCACAGATGGATCGCGACCTGCCCGTCTCCGATATCCTCACCATGGACCAGGTCATCGGCCGCAACATTGTCGACAACAGCTTCAATGCCACGTTGCTGTCGGCCTTCGCCGGCATCTCGCTCATCCTCGCCGCCGCCGGTCTCTTCGGAGTCCTCTCCTACGTCGTTGCCCAGCGCACCAAAGAGATTGGTATTCGCATGACTCTCGGCGCACAGCGCAACCAAGTCCTCGAAAGAGTCCTGATAGATGGAGTCTGGCCCGCGCTTTTCGGTCTCGCACTTGGATTGCCCGCGAGCGCCGCGGCTGTCGATCTCATCAAGTCCATGCTCTATCAAACAGAACCCATCGATCCAGCAATCTTCGCTGCCGTTGCCATTATGTTGCTTTTCGTAGCAATCATCGCCTGCCTGCTTCCCGCCTGGCGCGCCTCACGCCTCGATCCTATGCAGGCCCTGAGAACAGAATAGGCGCGGAGTTTGCTCTCCGCGCCTGCGTTCTGCTCGTTCCTATTCTCTTGGTTCCTGCTCTACTGCGTCACCGGCGGCGCTGGAGGCGCCTTTGGTGCCCTTAAGTGCGGTCCGTTTCCCGAGGACGGCCCCGCAACGGTCGGCGGTGGACCCGGCTCCTCGTCACCGCGCTTGATATGGATGTCGCCATTGTCCGCGGTCAAAGTCACCTTTGGGCCTCCCGCACCGATCTTGCCGCTGACTGTCTTGCTTTCGTCCCCGCTGATTGTCAGCGGAAAATCCGAAACAATGTCGCCGTTTCGCGTGTTCCCGGTTACAGAGGCCGCGGCATTCGGTGGCAACGTCACTTCCACATCGCCCTTTAGATTTCTCGCCTCCACTGCGTAGTTTCCTGCGGACTCCACGGCGATCCGCCCGTCGCGGTCTTGCACATAGCTGTCACCGTATATCTGGCTCAGGTCAACATCCTTCGAGTGCGTGGTAACGCGTACCTGGCCTTTCGCCTGAGTCACGCGCAGATTGTCGGAATTCAGCGTAAGGTCACCCGGCAGCGATGCCACATCCATGTCGGTCACCGATGTATGCACGTGAATTGTGCCGGTCACACTCTCCATGTGCACGTCGCCAAAGAGCTCTCCATTGATGGAGACTTTGCCGGTGACCTCTGACAGCGTGAGATCGTTGCAATTCCCCTCCGCGGTAATGTCACCGTCGACCTGGTGGGCTGAGAAGTCGCCCTTGTCGGTGGAGAAATGTACATCCACCGGTCCCTTGATCACGCTGAGGTGAACATCTCCGTGAGTCGAATTGATATTCAGGCCGCCGTCCAGGTTTGCCGCCGTCACATCGCCGTGACCCGAATGCACCGTGACGTGGGCGCTCTTCGGCACCGTCACCGTCAGGTTCAGCCGGCCGTTATTGTTGCTGTCCGACTTCACCAGAACTGCGCTTCCGCTCACCGTCACATGCGCCTGTTCTGCGTCGAAGATCTTCTTTGCCTCTTCGTCCGAACCTGCAAATGCCACCTCGTGCGCCTGCACTTCGATGTTGGGCGAGTCGCCCGCCGTTACGCTTACATCGCCGCGCGGATTTTCAATCAGCACTGCGGCGCCGGAAGGAATCGCCACATTCAAAACCTGCTGATCAAGATCGTGTTCGGGCTGGCCGAACATGTTGAAGAAATTGTCCCCGTCCTGATCGCCCCAATCGCCTCGCCACGGACCCCAGATTCCGCGGGAAGTCCCCGAGGCAAAAAATCCAATTACGGCAAGCAGAATCAGGATCCCCACAAATCCCGTTCCGCGCCGTACCGGTGCTTCGCGTCTCAGGTCGAGCGCCCATTCGGCCAGCATCGCCAGTCCGGCGGCGATCAGCAGCAGCGGCCACCATTTGCCATACCAGGTCCAAAAGTTCGCCGGTGCAATGCGGCCGGAGTAAATCAGCAGCCAGACGATGCCGATCGCAATGAGAATCAGCGGTCCAACCACCGATGGAACGCGCGGACCGTACGCATGGTGATACTTCGCCTTGTACGCATACTGCTGCGCTTTCCACGCATCGCGCTGGGCGCGCCACGCAGCCTTTTGCTGTTCGCGGTACACCCGCCATTGCGTACGCGGATCGTAGCCGCCGGGAGGCATATTCGGAGGCACGCTGCTCATGACTGCCCTCCCTCGGGACCCTTCCCGTAGTCCTGCGTCACAGGGACAATCGCTGTGCCGGGTTGCGGCTGTGCGACTCCCGCCGGCGCCGGAGACGCGGCCGCGCCATATGGATACGGAGAACCGGCATAGGGTACTTCATCTCCGGCCGCTGCCAGCGCCGCGCGTTCCGCCAGTTTCAGCACGCCGATCAAAATCAGCAGCAGCGGGAAGAACAAGCTCCAGAAATCGAGAAGACCCGCTTCGTGCATCAACAGGATTGTCCCCAGAAGCAGCAGAATCGCCGGCCCCCTCAATCTTCGAATCAGAATGTACCGGTTCATTGCGGGCCCCCCTTCGTATCTTCAAAGCGACGTACAATCAGCCACACACCGAGAGCGATAAAGACCAGCGGCCACAAAAACTTCAAAACGTGTTCCGCCAGAAAGCCCATCTGATTCAGCAGCAGAAGCAATCCAAAACCGATCAGGATCAGCGCTCCAATGGGCTCCTTGCGTCGCCAGAACACTGGCGGCACCGGCGGTACGGGAGGCACAGCCGGATCCACAAAGCCCGCTGCCGGCGGCGTATAGGATGCCTGGTATTGCGTGTACGGAACTTGCTGATAGCCGCCAGCCGCCGGATTGGGCGCCGCAGCTCCTGGAACGCTGCCGGGTCCCGGTGGAACAGAACTGTAGGGCATACCCGGCCGATGCTGCGGTCCACCCAGGTTCAGCCAGTTACCCACTTCATTCAAACCCAGCGGGTCAGGCAACGGCTGTCCATCGCGAATCGCCTTCGCCGTGTGGAACGCTTCAAACGACTGATACAGAATCCACGCCGGAATAAACAAGCCAAACAACCCGTAATGCGTCGTGATGCTGATGATCACGACAAAGATCACCACGTGGATCAAACCCTTGAAGTACTGACCGTTGTACATCGCTCCCACGCCGGGAATGATCCCCAGCACTGCAGCGACCGACGGATTCGGTCCCCCCACGGTCGGCGCAACAAAAGGCTGCTGCGCGGTCTGCCAGGCAACGTAGCAAGGCTCGCAAAGAATCTGTCCATTCCCCGCATTGCGGACGCAAGCCGCGCAGAGCGCCTTGCCGCAATTCTGGCAATAGGCCGTCGCACTAACACCGCTGTGATTTACGCAGTCCATACTGTGCTCCCTTCCCGTATTGCCATTTCGAACTCGGGTTCTCCCACAACAAATTCATGTCGCTGGAGTGCAGAGCCGCCAGGATGCGCGGGCCCGGGTCCCATGAGACAGGTCTCTGTCGCGTGGGTCGTGGACTGTTCGTGAAGCGTAACGGAAGTCTCTAAATAATCAGGATCCCTCAAGGCTGGTGCCCCGGATTGCTGCGGTGGATCAACGCGGGATCCGCCGTCTTTCCGGTTAGGGTTTTGTTTTGACTCCCCCGGCGCCACCGGCTGAGTCTGCTGCTGTTGCGTCTCGGTCCTACGCCGGATCTCCTGCATTCGCGACTGAACCTCGTACACCAGGCGCAGGTGATCGTAGTACCGGATAATCGGCGTCGATGCCATCGTCAGCCTGCGCTCCATGAAAGAACGAACCGCCGTCGGGCGCAGATTCGAAAGCCGCAGGTCGGCAAGCTTGACTCCCGTCATGTTCAGCGTCAGGGCAATTGAAAAGAAAGCCATCGCTGCGGTCATCAACAGTCGAGGCTCGGCGAAGCGGCGAATCCGTCCCATCATGCCCGGGCGCTGCCACGCCGGAATCTCCATCGGCACAACGTTGCCCGCCGTCGCCAGCTTGTACTCCGAGGTGTGTCCCGGCCCGGTCTGCGCCAGAATCTTATCCAGCAGACCCTCCGGGACCTCTGGTTCCGGGCTTAGAAACTCCAGCCACTCCCGGCCCCGCCGGGCTTCCTCAAACAGAGCGGTGCAGGACGCGCAGACAGCCATGTGAGACGAGAACGTCGCCTCATCCTCCGGCCGCAGCAGCCCGTCCAGCGCGTCGGCCAGGAGTGTTTCCCAAAGCCCGCAAGCTGGAGAGTTCGGAATGTTTCCGCGGTCTGCCATCACATCACCTCCCGCTTGTTACGTTCCAGCAGGCGCGCAAGTTCCGCCCGGCCCCTGCTGATGCGGGATTTAACCGTCCCTTCCGGTATGCCCAGAACCTGGGCGATCTCTTTATAATCCATATCCTGTAAGTCCCTTAATATGACTGCCTCGCGCAACTCTACCGATACCTTGGACAGCGCCCCTTGCACCATCTTGGCCAATTCCTTCTGGGCCGCTTTTTCATGCGGTGAAGGTCCACTTGCCGTCAGTCTATCGATTGGCCGCAACTCGTCGGCTTCGTCCCATCCTGCATCGAGCGAATCCGTAGACCGCTGGTTTCTAGTACGACGAAAGTTGTCGACCAGAAGGTTACGCGTCATCGTCGTGATCCACACCTGCAGGCTCCCGCGCGTGGTATCAAAACTGGCCAGATTGGAATAAATCTTTAAGAAGACGTCCTGGGTAAGATCTTCAGCGTCTGCGGAATTATTTGTAAAACGATAGCAGAGCCCGTAGACACGGCGATGGTGCGTTCGAACCAGTTCGGCCCATGCTCCAGAATCCCCGTCCATGCAGCGGCGGACGACTTGGAACCAGTCGATCTCCAGCGGTCCGCTCGTCTGGCGAGTGTCCGGCGTCATGGGTTTGGCTTCCTGACCCTGGCCCTGAACTGGCTTCCGCGGCGCCTGATCCAACTTGCTCGGGGTCCCCGCGAATCGCTCTTGATCCGAGGGGGGGCCCTTGCGCCGGATGGGCACCTTTGGTGCCACCAGTCCTGCCACGCTCCAGCTTAATGTACCCGCACAAGCCATGGAGCCCTATACGCATGATTTTGTTGCGCAGTTCCCGTATTTGCCTGGATGCCCGTGGCCCCGCGAAGCTTCCCGTCGAGCCTCAATTGAATAAACCGATTCCGTAGACGCATTTTGCCTTTGCCGCCTTCGAACCCCTGAACCGGCGGTAGACAATTGTTGAAGTCACCACTTTGCTTTAGAATCTCCAGAACACACCCTCTGGAGGGGAAAAGTTACCCACTGTCGATGATATTGCCGAGTTTTCTCTACAGAATTGCTGAGCACCGCTTTGGGAAGATTGCGCTCTACTTAACCGTCTTTGCCGCCGTTTTTGCACTCATTGTGATGTACCTTATCCACCTCGAAGGCGGAGATCTCTAGGAGGCAATGCCGTTTGCCGATGCTGGCAAGCTGCACCATCGCATCGTGCATCCTACGTCAGGCTCCTTCCTTAACGGTTGGTGAAATACCGAGCCTCATCTGCGTCTTTACTCGCATGGTGCCGTGCTGCGCTCGTAATCTTCATCGTGCCCGGGAAGTCGCCCTGAAGGCAATGCCAGGGACACCCAGGTTCTCTTGATTCGGAATCCGATACCTCCGTTGCGATCCGTTGCTCAGACCGCCTTCTTGTAATCTGATTCAAGCCCCAACCGCCCAGGCGGCTTGGAGACAACGAGGTCAGGCTTGCCGTCAGGGAAATTCGCTCTTACCTATACCGTCAAAAATGAGGCAAGGCTGCTGCCATCGGCGATCGAATATCACCTCGCTGCAGGATGTTCCCGCATTTATCTTTTCTGGGACAACACCACCGACCATGCCGCAGAACTGATTCGAAAGTATCCTCAGGTAATCGCCCGCAAATCCTACCTGCCCGAAGAACTCCACAACCCGCCAAGCTGGCTTTCCAGGATCCTGCCTGCGTGGGAACCCGATCTCGATGTACGAAAGATCGCCAACACCCTCTGTGCCGCGCGGGATGCCGCCAAAGACGGCATCGATTGGCTTGCTGGCATCGATCCCGACGAGTTGATCCTGATGTCGCGCGATGAGCAAGAGCTCGAGAATCACATCCCTCGCTATCTTGAAAAAATCCCCGACGACATCGACCAGCTGCGGATGCCCAATCTCGAGTCGGTTCCCACGGCTGCGGAAACAAAGAATCCGTTTACAGATTGTGTCTATTTTCTCAACCGATTTCCTGCCACTGAGGCCGTCTGGCGCTATTCGCGTGCGGCGCTGGCTCGCCTCACACCTTCCACCGAACGGCATGTCACCCGATTTCCCGAGCTCATCGCATGGTACGACTGGCTCTTCTACGAGTTACGCTTCGCCGGAGCGCTCCAGCGCATGATGCGCGAACCGGGCACGCAACGCAGAATCCCCGGCACCTACTTCCTGGGCTACAGCAGCTACAAGTCCTTCATACGAACGGATCGCGTCGCCGACTTCCAGTTCGCCACCCACGGCTGGAAGCCGTTTCTACGCCCGCCCCGCAGCCTTCGGACCGGAAACGTCCTGCACTTCGATCTTCTCGATGCAGCCTATTTTGCACTGAAATTCAAGCAGCGCCCCGCTCCCCGCGACATCTTCTACCTGCGCTATATGCTGGGCCTTGTTGCGCGCAACCAGAGCCCCGAGGAGACCAGGAAGTTTTTCGAAACCTATATCGTCATCCGCGACCCGAAGCGCATCGAGCGTCTCAAGAAAAAGGGCATCCTCGTTGAGATTCGGTCCGCATCGCATCTCCTCAAGAATCTGCAGAGGACATCCTCGACCGAGGCATGACCCCAGCGTCGCTGCCGCGGCTAAACGTCAGTACCGATCGCCAAACTCCGGCTCGACCGGGTTCTCGAACAGCGATGCGTCGCGCGTCACAATCGTCAGTCCCGAAGGCGTAACGAAATAACGCCTCTTGTCTTCGACCGGGTCATAGCCGATAACGGTCCCCTCCGGAATGTGTACATCGCGATCGATGATGGCGCGGCGGATCCGGCAATGACGGCCAATCTGCACGTGCGAGAAGATGATGCTCGCATCGACTTCCGAATACGAATTGACACGCACATCCTGCGACAGGACCGAATTCGAAACCGAAGCACCGGAGATGATGACGCCCGCCGTGATCACCGAGTTCATCGCCATGCCGGTGCGGCCGGGCTCGCCAAACACAAACTTCGCCGGCGGATATTGCCGTACGCGGGTGCGCATCGGCCAGCTCTTGTCGTAGAGGTTGAACACCGGCGACACCGAGCACAGGTCCATGTTCGCTTCGTAGTAGGAGTCCAGAGTGCCCACATCGCGCCAGTAGAGCGCCGTCTGCTTGTTTTCATCCACGAAGCTGTAGGCCATCATCTTTTTCTTGCCCAGCATGTTGGGCAGGATGTTGTGCCCGAAGTCATGCTTTGAGTTCGGATCCTCGGCGTCGGCGATTAGCGCCTTCAACAGGATTTCAGTGTTGAAGATGTAAATGCCCATCGACGCTTCGACCTTGTCAGGATTGAACGGCGATCGGAAGGTAGTCGAAGTGGGCTTTTCCTGAAAGCCCTGCAACTCGCCATTCGTGCCAACGTCGACGACGCCAAAGCGTGACACCTCATCGGGAGCGATCGGCAACGTCGCGAGGGTCACATCGGCGTGCGTCTCCTTGTGATACTCCAGCATGCGGCTGTAATCCATCTTGTAGATGTGGTCGCCGCTGAGGATGATCATGTGCTTCGGCTGTTCGCTGCCGATCGAGTAGATGTTCTGGTAAACGGCGTCGGCCGTACCCATATACCAGTTCGTGCCGGTGCGCTGCATGGGCGGCAATAGCTCAAAGAACTCGCCCAATTCCTGCGCTACGATCCCGGTCCAGCCTTCGCGAATGTGCCGGTTGAGCGACAGCGCCTTGTACTGAGTGAGGATGAAGACCCGGCGCAGGCCCGAGTTGATGCAGTTGGAGAGCGTAATGTCGATGATCCGGTAGTGGCCGCCGAAGGGCACGGCTGGCTTGGCGCGGTCGCGGGTAAGCGGAAAGAGCCGTTCGCCGGCTCCGCCTGCAAGCAAAACCCCCAAAGTGTCTTTCATGTCCGTATGAGCCTGCCTTGTCGCGTTGTCTTTCCGGAAAGTTCCCAGCGCGAGACCAATGTGCCGTTATCCGGTACGGCATGTTTCAGAGAAGAACTTCTCCCGTTCGCCTCTGAACGGCGAAGAATACCACACAGAGATAACACGCGCAGCAGCCTGTCCGCGTTACGGTATTTTTGTGGGGTCGAAATTCTCGAGATGCCGGCCGGTCACGGTCAGCACTTTTCCAGGGAACTCGGCACGATCCAACCCGGCCGGCTCGCCCCTACCGGCGCCTGGCTTTGAACCGGTATTCCACGCCGACAGAGATCGCAAAGTTCACGTCGGTCTGCGTGTACTTTGTGCCGTAGTTGATGGCATACCGCGTCATTACGGCATCGGGCGTGATGCGAAATACCCACCGTGCAGAGCGGTTCAGATCAATATGCCCGCCCACAATAGCGCCCAGCGCAAGCTGGTTGGGATAGAAATCTACCGCCGAAGGGGGCAAGCCGCGCAGATCCTTTTCAAATTCGCCATACGCCCCGCCCACCAGGGCGTGCGCAATCAGGGCGCCGTGTTTGTTGTGCGGTCCCAGCCACTCAGGGCCGCCGACAAACAGATACTGCGCGACGAACGGACCTTCAATGAGCTGCGTCGACACGTTGCCGCCGGTTCCCGCACCGCTCGTACCCGCATACCCCCGGCCGCTTCCTTCAACCGCCCAGTGCTTGCTGAGCCAGTACGAAGCCGACAAGTCGAGACCGCCGAGATTCGATCCCTGCAGCAGCGTCGGACCGGCCTTCATGTGGTCGTAAGCCATCCCCACCGAAACATCGTACTTGTTGTCGTACTTCACATTGGCCAGTGGGTCGATGGCAATGTACGTGCCGTTGCCCGTCGGCTGCTGACTCGTCTGTACAGATGGCTGCACCTGGCTGAACGCGCACGGAATCGAGGCGGACAGTCCGAGAACAAGGACTGCCGAAAGCAATGAAAACCTTACTGGAAGACGCATCAACACAAAGCTTACAGGACCATACCTTGGAGGGACAATGATTGGAACTGACGGTTAGACGCAAGCCGGCCTGCCGCGGCGAGCAGGCTGCCATGCGCTTGCCTCAAGGCCCGCAGGTTTCAGTCCACCTCGCGTACGCCAGGTACCGCATTGTCTTCAGGATTTCCAGTGCCAATTCCGGTTCTGAACCTGAATCGTCCGGCTGCAACGCCGGCGCCGCATGCAGGCGCCACTCGAGCGGCAGGTGGCTGAAAATCATCCCTGCGCGCGGCAGATGATAGGCGCTTGAGACAATCTCGGCGGAATGCCATCCGTGTCCCTGCATGATCTGCGCCGAATAGCACGCGTTCTGGATCGTGTCCCTGGCCTTGGTCTCTACAAAAATCGCCGACGGCGGAATTCCCTGTGCCGCCGCCGCGGCGGCCATCACGTCCGCTTCCACAAATCTGTTGTGCGCCGGTCCACCCGAAATCAGAATTCGCGGAGCAACGCCCCGCTCATACTCCCGCACCGCTTCGGAAACGCGCGACAGCCCCTCGGGCGTCGGATTACCGTCGCCGTCAGCCGGATATCCGAGCACGACAATTGCGTCAAAGTGATCGCGACTCGTATTCGCAGCGGGCACAAGCCGGCGTGCGATCATAGCCCATCCCACCAGAGCGAGCGCTGCCAGAATGCCGGCCACCAAAACGCGCACAGCCCATCGCTTTTTCCCCAGTTTGATCGGTTTGTAGCGATGCAACGGGCGTCGGGTCGGCGAGCGCCTGCGCGTTTTGCCGCCTGAGGGTGCGATGGCCACGGTAAGGCTCCATCCTTCACTCTACGAGTGAAAGCCCGGTTGCAGCCGTACGACGGTATTTACTCAATTGGCGCTCTTGGGAGTTCAGCCGAGATCCACCGGGTGATCCCAGGAGGATAAAACCAGCTCGCTCAAAGGCTTTCGGCTGCGCGGTGCCTGCTCCTGTGCCTGGTAATTCTCACCGAGAGCAGACAAATCGCCCTGGTAACCCATTGCCATCACCGAGCCAATGGCAAAGGATTCGGGAATCTCGAACGCATCCCGCGCTTTAGCTTGATCAAAACCTGCCATTTGGTGAGTCGCGATTCCCATCGAGGCAGCCTGCAGCGTAATGAAGCCGTCCGCGGCTCCAAGGTCGTGGATGGCGTAGTTGTTTGGCGAGTCATTGTGGCTGAATCGGGTTCTGGCCACACTCAGAATCAGCACCGGCGCAGTTTGCACCCAAGCCTGGTTAAATGGCACAAGGGCGCCGAATATCTTCTTGTAGGTCTCAGAGTTACGGTGGCCAACGAAGAACCGCCAAGGCTGTTCGTTAAATGAGGACGGCGCCCAGCGAGCAGCCTCAAATATCGTCTTCAAATCAGCTGGATTCACGTCCCGGTCGGCAAAGGCGCGCGGACTCCAGCGCTCAAGAATGAGGGGCAAAACTCCCTCTGTCGAGGGCTGTGCATACTTCATCTTGTTGATTTCACTGGCGGTGAGAGTCATCTTTCTTCGCTCCGATAAAATCTTCTGCTCTCGATGGGATGCGCGAGTGCTTTGAAGGGTGCCTATAACTCACCCTATCCGGGTCGGATTCGCCCGCATTTCGAACCGTGTCCCCGGCCCAGGGACACCGAACTGCGAGATAGAGCGAGGGCGTCGTCACACTGCATTCACAGTTTTCTGGAATACTATAGTCAGTTCCAACTTCTCGGATTCCAGGGAAAGCTCGAGCTTTCCGGAACGAATACCGCCACGCGCGGATGCGGGAAGAAATGCGGTCAAGACATTGAACTCGCTTTATGCCGTCGCGACCGCGGCTTCACAACTTATGGAGGAAGTATGACCAGTTCCAATCTGCGGAGGGGCTTCGCGCGGTTTGCGGCCCTTTTCATTCTGCTTACATTCGTATCCACGGCCCGAGCTCAGTCGGCCGTTGACGGCGCTGTCGGCGGCAACGTTCTCGACAGCACCGGCGCCGTTGTTCCTAACGCTTCGGTTACCGTGCGCAACATCGGCACCAACGCCCAGCAGCAAGCCACTACCGACGGTTCCGGCTACTTCCGCGTTCTTCATCTGCAGCCGGGAGTCTATGAAGTCAAGATCGAAGCCACGGGATTCGACACCTACGACGCGAAGAGCATCACAGTCCAGGTCGGTTCGCTGACAGATGTGGAAGCACGGCTGAAAGTGGGCAGTTCGTCCCAGACCGTCGAAGTGACCGGCAATGCGCCGCTTGTGAATACCACGACTCCCGACTTTGCCGGCGTGGTTGACCAGGTCTCTCTCCACAATCTTCCCGAAAACAACTACCGCTGGTCAGCCTTTGCGCTGCTCACTCCGGGCGTCGTGAATGACAGCAACGGCTATGGCCTGCTGAGCTTTCGCGGCCAGAGCACGCTGCTGAACAACGTCACCATCGACGGCACGGACGACAACCAGGCGTACTTCTCTGAAGAGCGCGGTCGTACCCGCGCCGGCTACTCGACGATCAAAGCCGCCGTGCAGGAGTTCCAGGTAAACACCTCGAACTACTCGGTTGAATACGGCCGCTCGGCGGGCGGCATCGTCAACTCCGTCACCAAGAGCGGATCGAACGCGCTCCACGGCGAAGGCTACTACTATGATCGCGACAGTGCATGGGCTGCGCAGAACACCTACGTCACGCACCCCGTTCAGGTCTCGACCAACCCCATCACCTACTCCGTTGTTCCCTTCAAACCCACCGATCTCCGCCGTCAGTACGGATTTGGGGTCGGTGGCCCGATTCTCCGCGACAAGATCTTCTTCTTCCTGGCGGCCGACCGCTTCTATCACGACTTTCCGGCCGCGGCCACCATCACCGGTACGAGTGCCAATGCGAACTTCTACAACATCACCGGCAGCTACGCCCAATCGCAGATCGCACAGATCGTCAAGAACACCGGGCTCTCCACCTCCGATGCCACAACCGCCTATGGCAACGGGATCACCGGCCTCACCTCGATGCTTGGTACCGTTCCCCGCATCGGCAAACAGGTAATCTACTTCCCCAAGCTTGACTGGCAGATAAATCAGCGCAACCACGCCTCAGTGGAGGCTAACCAGATGCGCTGGTCTTCGCCGGCTGGCATTCAGACCAGCCCCGCCGTCGCGTATGGCGCGTCCAGCTTCGGCAACGACTACGTTCGCGACAACTGGATCGTCGGTAAACTCGACAGCTTCATCACCAACAGATGGAGCAACGAAGCGCGCTTCATGTACGGACGCGACTTCGAGTTCGAATTCAACCAGACACCGACATCCTACGAGCAATCCAACCTCGTCAATACTCCCAGCGGTTACGTCAATTCACTGGGTCTGCCCCCCAATGTCTATCTCAGTGGCTTCTTCCAGTTCGGCACTCCGCAGTTCCTCAATCGTGCCGCGCTTCCCGACGAGCGCCGCTGGCAGTTGTCCGACACCGTCGTCTGGGTCCGTGGCAACCACACCATCAAGTTGGGCGAAGATTTCATCCATACCGACGACCGAATTTCCAACCTTTACAACCAGTACGGTGGATTCACATACAGCGGCAATACCCCGTTGGGCAATTACATCTCCGATCTTTACCTGTCGCAGAACCCCATTTCCGGCAAGACCGCAGAAAACTATACCTACTTCAACCAGGGCGTCGGCGCCGCCGGCCTTGACTTCACCACCAAGGACTACGCGCTCTTTGCGCAGGATGAGTGGAAGGTGAACCCACGCCTCAGCTTGACCTTGGGCCTCCGGTGGGAGTTTGAAAAGTATCCCAGGCAGCAGCTACCCAACTCACTGCTTCCGCAGACCTCGTACCTGCACGACAACAAGAACAACATTGGACCGCGCGTCGGATTTGCTTATGACATCTACGGCGGCGGAAAGACCATCCTCCGCGGTGGCTACGGCATGTTCTTTGCCCGCGCCATCAACTCCACGCTCTATCAGGCCTTGATCGGCACCGGCGTTTCTGCCGGCCAGGTCAATCCCACTCTCAATCCCGGCACCACCTGCGCTCCGCAGTTCCCGCAGATCGTTCCGTCCGGCTCCTACGCAACCTGTCTCCAGGGTTCCAGCGGCAATGCGACATCCTATTACGTCGATCCGAATTTCAAGGTTCCTGAGATTCACCAGGCCGATCTGACGCTCGAGCAGCAACTCACCAAGAACGATGTCTTCAGCGTTTCGTGGCTCGGATCCTGGGGCCGCCGCCTGCCCGACTTCGTGGATACCAACCTGCCCGCCCCCACGCCTGTGACCTTCACCGTTACCGGCGCCGGACCGCTCGCAGTCGGAAGTGCGGTCACCGCCAACGCCTACTTCTACGACACGGCGAATTCCAATCATCGGCCCAATCCCAACTTCAGCTCCATCACCGATATCTTCAGCGGTATCACTTCGAGCTACGAAGCGCTCGTGGGTCAGTTCAAGCACCAGATGTCGTATCACGTCTCGTTCGGCTCGAACTTCACCTGGTCGCATGCACTCGACTTCGGTGAAAACAACACCACCGGCGCATCCGCCACCGCGCTCCTCGATCCCAGCAACATCGGGCTCGACTACGGCAACTCCAACGAGAACGCGCCCTATCGCTTGCTGATCTACACCGTCGCCGATTCGCCGTGGCATGTTCACGGACCCCTCGGCTATGTCCTGAACGACTTTGAGCTGGCTCCCGCCTTCCAAACGCAGAGCGGCCTGCCTTACTCCGTCGGCATTAGCGGATCGTCGGCGAAGCTATACCCCACCGGATCGACAACGCAGCAGTCCATCATCAACACCAGCTCGTTCAACGGCACCGGCGGCGCCAACCGCATCCCCGGTCTCAATCGCAACGACTTCCAGTACCCGAAGACCTGGGGAGTCGATCTCCGTGCCTCCAAAAAGGTTGTCGTCCGCGAGCATTACAACCTCGAGTTCCTTGCGGAGGCCTTCAACCTTACTAACCACCAGAACGTGACCGGCGTAGGCACAACCGCGTACTCGATCTCTGAGAACACCACCACTCACACCAACAACCTGGTGCAGTACACGGCCACGCCCTTCGGCGCCATCACCAGCACCGACAACAGCAACTTCGCCTTCAGCGTGCGCCAGTTGCAGATGGCCCTGCGACTCACTTTCTAACCTGCAGGCAGTGGGCTTCAAACAAAACCGCGGCGCTCAAGCGCGTCGCGGTTTTGTTTTTCCTGGCCGGTTCTTTACCAATGCCTACGGATAAATCCGATGCAGCGTCCGCGCAAACGGAATCGTCTCCCGCACATGATCCAGCGCGCACACCCACGCCACCACGCGCTCAATGCCCATTCCGAATCCGGCATGCGGCACCGACCCATACCGTCGCAGATCGAGATACCACTGGAACGCCTCCAGCGGAAGCTGGTGGTGCTCGATGCGGCTCTTCAGCAGTTCGTAACTCGACACACGCTGCGATCCCCCAATCACTTCGCCGTAGCCCTCAGGCGCCAGCACATCCACGCATAATGCAAAGTTCGCATCCTTCGGGTCTGGCTCCATGTAGAAGGCCTTCACCGCCGCTGGATAGCGATGCACCATCACCGGCCGATCGAATTGCGAACTCAGCCACGTCTCATCCGGCGAGCCAAAATCGTTCCCATACTCGAACGGCTGTTCCAGCAATCCCTTCGCATGCGCCTCGTTCAGCATCTTTGCCGCCTCGTCATAGCGCAGCCGCGGAAACGGCGGGGCAATATTCTTCAGCTTCTCCGGGTCGCGCCCGATCACCTGCAACTCCGGTGCGCGATTCTTCACCACGCTCTGCACGATGTGCGAGAGAAAATTCTCCGCCAACTCCATCAGTCCGTCGAGATCGCAATACGCAACCTCCGGTTCCACCATCCAGAACTCGGTCAGATGCCGCCGAGTCTTTGATTTCTCCGCCCGGAATGTCGGCCCGAAGCTGTACACCTTCCCCAGCGCAAGCGCCGTCGACTCGATATAAAGCTGCCCCGACTGGGTGAGATACGCAGGATCGCCAAAGTAGTCCACTGGAAACAGCGTCGATGTCCCCTCGCAAGCCGCCGGCGTCAGAATCGGCGGATCGGTTCGGATGAATCCGTTCATGTCAAAATATTCCGCAGCCGCCCGCATGATCTCCGCACGAATCCGCAGGATCGCCGATTGGCGCGGCGAACGTACCCACAGGTGCCGATGCTCCATCAGGAAATCGACGCCATGCTCCTTCAACGTGATCGGATACGGATCGGACTCCGGCACACGCTGAATCACCTCGATGTCCTCGACATCCAGCTCGAATCCACCCGGTGCCCGCTTGTCAGCTCGAACCTTGCCGGTCACAATCACCGATGACTCCTGCGTAAGCCCCTTAAGCGCTTCAAAGACCTCAGGCCGCACGCTCTTCACGTGTGCTACGCCCTGCACCGTGCCCGTTCCGTCCCGAAAAATCGGAAATAGCAGCTTGCCCGATTCCCGCGAGTTGTAGAGCCATCCCTTGATCTGGACGGACTGACCTTCGTACTTGCCCAGTGCTGCGATGGTGGCAACGGGCGCATAAGGCATGGTGGTTTCAGTGGTAACGGCGGGAGCGGTTTCTTCAGGCATCGTGTGAACTCTCTCATCGGCGGGTGCCCCATCCTTGGCGCGCATTTTGCGCCATGGGTGGGTATCACCGGACCTTCTAGGATAACGCGCGGTATCCTCACCAGGAGTGACCGCCGCGACATTGCTCGCCGCATCCCGCCCGCTTGGTTTATCGTCCATAACGTATGGCTACCAATCCCAAGCCTCAGCCAGCTGCCATCAACCAGCCCCACCCCACGCCAGAGGCCGAAGAAGTCTTCCGCCGCTGGATCCGCTTCCTCGACGAGGAGTTCTACCGCCACCGCTCCCCCGAACGCCGCGCTGAGATCGTGCGCGACCAGCTCTATCAGCTCTACCTTGGCCGCCCCCACGGCGGAAAACCCAACGTCACCCTCTCCAGCGAGTTACCCGGCAATGTACTCGGCATGTCGCTCGACCCCGAGAACGTCACCCTCGAGGCCGAGTACTTCGGCGGCATCGATGAGGCGGAGTTTGCCATCCGCAAGCCGCTGCTCTGGTTCTGGAAGATGTTTGACCGCTCCCCGATCGGCCTCAATCTCTGGCTGGGTATGCGCTTTCGCTGCATGCTGGGGCGTCACATCTTTGACCACATGGGGTCCGGCGTCAAGATTCACAATGGCGTCGACCTCACATACGGCTACAAGCTCTCCGTGGGCGACGGCGCTGTCATCCACCAGGGCGTACTGCTTCACGATCGTGGCGGCATCACCATCGGGAAAAACGTTATCATCGGCTCATTCGCCCGCATCTTCTCGCATAGTTACGGCAGTGAAGGCACCGACAACGTCAAGCTCCAGCCCACTACCATCGGCGACGGCGCCCGCATCGGAAGCCACGAAATCATTATGGGCGGCACCAACGTCGGCGCCGGTGAAGTCGTTGGCCACTATCCGGCATACAAGGTATAGCCGTGATGAAACGGCCGCGCAGTGCACCATGCTAACCTGAGCTTTCCAAATCCTGGGAGCGTCTGGTGCAGTCTGCTGAATTTGCAATCGCAGTCTTCGAGTTTGTTCTGCTCATTTTCTCTTTGAGCGTCCACGAGTGCTCCCATGCCTGGGTAGCCTCGCGCCTCGGCGATCAGACGGCGCGCATGCAAGGACGAGTCACGCTCAACCCCATCTATCACATCGATCCCGTTGGGACCCTCATCCTGCCCGCCATCATTATCTTCGGCCCGCTTATCGGCTTCACCCTCTTTAGCGGAGTCCTCATCGGATGGGCCAAACCCACTCCGGTTATCAGCCGCAACTTCAGCAAGATCCGCCGCGATGAAAACCTCGTCACGCTTGCCGGCCCCGCGTCGAATTTGGTGCTGGCTATCCTCGCTACCGTGATTCTCCTGGTCGTCATCCACGCCGCGCCCGGCGGCCGCCAGATCGTCAACTTCACCCTTCACGGCGCTCTTCTCCCCAACGTATCCTCCGGTGTGCAGGCCGTCGTGCTGCTGGGCGTTGCCGCCGTGCAGATCAATCTGGCGCTTCTGTTCTTCAACTTGCTTCCGATTCCGCCGCTCGACGGCAGCCAGCTGCTCCGCAACGTGCTTCCGTATAACGCCGTGCAGACCTACGATCGCATTCCTCTCTGGGTAAGCTGGATGCTGATGATCTTCGTTGGCGGCTACATCATGCGGCTGCTTTTGGCCCCCGCTTTCGCGGTCGTCCTCTTCATCCTTGGTCATGGATAAGTGCTGCCAAACCGACCGCGCTGCAGCCGCTACAATAAATCCAGCCTCACTTAGGCCTTTTTGATCAAAACCTGGGCGACTCATCCCGGCCTGATTCCGGAATCGAAAAAGAATGTCAGATACTGCAACTCAATCCTCTCTCCCGCGCGTTCTCAGCGGCATGCGCCCAACAGGCAAGCTCCATCTCGGCAACTACATGGGCGCCCTTGCCAACTGGGTCAAGCTCCAGGACAGCGGCCAGTACGAGTGCTACTTCTTTATCGCCGACTGGCACGCACTCACCACCGACTACGCCGACACTTCCAACTTCTTGAGCAACTCGCGCGAGGTGATCCTCGACTACCTCGCCGCAGGGCTCGATCCGGCGCGTACCGTGCTGTTCGTCCAGAGTCACGTGCCCGTCCATGCCGAGCTCCATCTTCTGCTGAGCATGATCACTTCGGTCGGATGGCTGGAACGCGTGCCCAGCTACAAGGAGCAGCAGGAAAACCTCATCGGCAAGGACCTCAGCACCTACGGCTTTCTCGGCTATCCGCTACTACAGGCCGCTGACATCCTCATGTACCAGCCAAAGTATGTGCCCGTGGGCCAGGACCAGGTGGCACACGTGGAGCTTACCCGCGAAGTCGCCCGTCGCTTCAACAACCTCTATAAGCTCGATGGCCGCGAAGTGCTCCCCGAGCCCGACGTCCTGCTCACTCCCTCGCCCAAGCTTCCCGGTACTGACGGCCGCAAAATGTCCAAAAGCTACGGCAACACGATCATGCTCACCGATCCCGAATCCGAGGTACGCCAGAAGCTCAAGACCATGGTCACCGACCCGGCGCGCATCCGCCGCAAAGATCCCGGCGATCCCGACAAGTGCCCCGTTGGCGACCTCCACAAAGTCTTCTCCACGCCGGAGACGCTGGCCAAGGTCTACGAAGGCTGCCGATCCGCTGGCATCGGATGCATCGAGTGCAAAGGCTGGGCGGCCGACGCCCTTGTTCAGATCCTCAATCCCACCCAGGAGCGGCGTTCCCGCTTCACTCCCGGCGAGGTCGAGGATATCCTCAAAGACGGCGCCGAACGCGCCCGCACCCGCGCCGAGCAAACCATGGTCGAGGTGCGAGCCGCAATGAAACTCACGCCGGCCGCAAAGTAACCAGACGAAGCACATTCCCGAAGTCGAGATTCTCTTTGAGCGAAGCTACCAAAAACCCGGAGAACGACCACCCCCTCCCCCCCCCCCGTCGAGGATCCCGATCCCGGCCATCGCGGCCCCGTGCATGATCCCGGACCGCAGCCAGAGCCGGAGCCCAACGCGCCGGAACCTCCCCGCGGCGATCCTCCCGCGAAAGAGCCGGGCATCCATACTGCGCCGCCCTTGATCCTCACCTCCAGGCCCGTTCCAGAAGACAAACAGTCCAGGGCCGCCGCTCCCAAGCCTAAGAAACAGGAAAGCGAGCCAGAGCAGTCCCCTTTCTCCGTCACCGTGGGCCAGGTCTATGACGGCCCGCTCGATCTGCTGCTCGACCTGATTCGCAAGCAGGACATCGATGTCTACGACATTCCGATTGCGAAGATCACAGCCCAGTTCTTAGCCTATGTTGACAAGCTGAAGGCGACAGACATGGATGTGGCCGGCGACTTCATTTACATCGCTTCGCTCCTCATCCACATCAAGAGCAAGATGTTGCTGCCTCGCTCGCCCGCCGGTCCCAACGAAGACTCTGAGGATCCGCGCCGCGAACTCGTCGAGCGTCTCCTCGAGCACGAGCGCTTCAAAAACGCCGCCCAGATGCTCCAGCAAAAGCAAATGCTCGAAGCCGCCACCTGGACCAACCCCGGCGTCCGCGAATTCAAAGAGGATGCTGCGACCGAACCGGAAATCGCCGCCGACACCGTCGACCTGGTGCGCATCTTCCGCGATATCCTTGAGCGCGCCCCCAATCGCCCCACCTTCAATGTGCAGGACGACTCCATCACCGTCGGCCAGATGATCCAGTTCCTCACCCGCCGCCTCTCCATGGAAGACCGCCCGCTCTCCCTCCGCAAGCTGCTCAGCCACAGCAAATCCCAGCGCGCCCTGGTCGCCATGTTCCTCGCGCTTCTCGAACTCGTTCGGCTTCAGGCCATCCTTCTCCGCCAGGATCGCGCCTTCTCCGAGATCTTTATCAAGAAAAGCTCCGGCTTCGACACCGTCGTGAATGAAGGCCTCGCCAACGCCACCGACGAATGGCGGTAAGACTCGACCGCTGTTATAACATTTGTTATAATTATCTTGAGGAGGTCAAAAAATGGCTACCCCCATCAAGATCATCCCCATCGGCAATTCCAATGGCGTCATTCTTCCCAAGGAAACTCTCGCGCGTCTCAACTTACAGAAGGGCGACACCCTTTACCTCACAGAAGGTCCTCAAGGCATCCGGCTGGTGCGGTTCGATGAGGAGTTCGCAGCTCAGATGGACGCAGCCCGTGAAGTGATGCGCGAGAATCGCGACGTCCTTCAAAAACTCGCCGAATGAGCGAGCCCATCTTGATCCGACAGGATGTCGTTCTCGCCATGCACGAGGAGCTTCTCATGCTTCACGGCGGTCCGTCGGGTGTTCGCGATATGGGTCTCCTCGAGTCTGCGCTTGCTCGGCCGAAGAACCTCTTCGCGTATTCCGAGCAAACTCCCTCTCTCGCGCAGATGGCTGCGGGCTACGCAAAGGGAATCGTCGCGAATCATCCATTTGTTGACGGGAACAAGCGGGCCGCCTTCGCGGTCTCGGTAACCTTCCTGCGGCTGAACGGGCTTCAATTGACGGCACCTAAAGAGGAGCGGGTTCTTAAGTTCTGGGCTCTCGCCGCGGGTGAAATCTCTGAAGATCAGCTGGCCGATTGGTTCGCGCGTAACACCGCGGCACCAGCCACTTCTCGAGCAACCCTTTGGTTGCATATACTTTAACCCCTGCGACCGCGAATTCCTGGATCGTGAATGCATCCATGCATCGTCATCGCCAATGGTGAGAAAACAGTGCAAAACACCTGAAAATGCGGGTCTTCATCCTGAAATTTAAGAAACTACCTAAACCAATGATGACAATGAATTTACCGTTCAATTGGCGCGGTCATTCCAGACCCATTCCCGCCGCCCCTCCCGGCTATCCCGTGTAAAATCAATAGTGCGGCACCCGATAAAGGCTCCGCGCATCGAACAACTGTGGCAAGCATTCAGTTGTTGGGGTTTTATGCAAGTCTGCTTCGATTGTCCCTTCTGCAGTGATCTCAGATCGTTCCATCCCCATTTCAATCAGGAATTCCCAGCCGATTCCGCATCAGCTCTCTTCACGCTGGTCCGGAAATCGTTTGTCGCAGCCGGAGAGATCTGATGGCGGCAACGACGGCCACTGCTTTATCTAATTCATCGCTCCTCGACCGCAAGATCAAGAGCTCGCCCAGCAAACTCGGGATCCTTGGCTTCCTCGCCGCACTTGCCGCTGGTGTGGTCTACATCGTCTTTCACGTAGCCCACGATCTCGACGCCGCCTCCATCACCAGCTACGCTCCATACGGCATGCTCGCCCTGGCGTTGCTGATCGCGCTTGGCTTCGAATTCGTCAACGGTTTTCACGACACCGCCAATGCCGTCGCTACTGTCATCTATACCCACTCCCTCGAGCCGAACATCGCCGTGGTGTGGTCGGGCATCTGCAACCTCGCTGGAGTCCTTCTCTCCTCCGGCACCGTCGCATTCGCCGTCATCACTCTTCTGCCCGTCGAATTAATCCTGCAGGTCAGTTCCGGGGCCGGATTCGCCATGGTATTCGCCCTGCTCATCGCCGCGATCCTCTGGAACCTCGGCACCTGGTGGCTTGGCCTTCCCGCTTCAAGCTCGCACACCATGGTCGGCTCCATCATCGGCGTCGGCATCGCCAACCAGTTAATGCACCTGCACAGCGGGACGTCGGGCGTCGATTGGGAACAGGCCTTGAAGGTGCTGAAAGCCCTGCTGATCTCGCCCATCATCGGCTTTGTCTTCGCCGGCATGCTCATCCTGATCGCCAAGCAGGTCGCGAAATTCCCTGAACTCTACGAAGCCCCCAAAGACGGCACGCCGCCGCCGCTGCCCGTTCGCGCCCTCATGGTGCTCACCTGCACCGGCGTCAGCTTCTTCCACGGATCCAACGACGGGCAGAAGGGCATGGGTCTCATCATGCTCATCCTCATCGGAACGGTGCCGACGGCCTATGCGCTGAACCACGCCGTAAGTCCCGCGCAAGTGCGGGACTTTATCGTTGCCTCCGAACAGGCCGGCCGCATCCTCGATCGCCACGTCGATCCCAGCGGCATCCTCGGCGCCGACGCGCGCGCCACCGTCACCGACTACATCCGCACCAGGCAGATGCAGCCCGACACGATTCTCGCATTGCGCGAACTGGTTGAGGATACAGACCACGAAGTCGCACTCTACAAGGAATTCAAGGCGGTGCCCCCTCAGGAACAGGCCAACGTCCGCAACGACATGTATGTGGCGAGTGAAGCCCTTAGCCTGATGATCAAAGCCGGTAATCCCGCTTTCGACGCGAATGAAAAGGCTGCTCTCACCAGCTACAAACAGAAGGTGGATTACGCTACCAAGTTCATCCCGTCATGGGTCAAGGTGGCTGTGGCGCTCGCGCTCGGCCTGGGCACCATGGTTGGCTGGAAGCGCGTCGTCGTCACCGTCGGCGAACGCATTGGCAAGGATCACCTCACCTACGCGCAGGGAGCCAGCGCCGGCCTCGTAGCCATGGGCACCATCTTCGCCGCCGACAAATTTGGCCTCCCCGTCAGCACCACGCATATTCTCAGTTCCGGCGTTGCCGGCACGATGGCCGCGAATGGTAATGGCCTCCGCTTCAAGACCATTCGCAACATCGCTGCTGGCTGGGTCTTCACATTGCCCGCCGCAGCCCTGCTCTCTGGTTCGCTCTACTGGCTTTTCCGGCATCTCTCCTAAGCTGAATCCGATCTTCTGAACGCGGTTGCGCCTCCGCCAGCCGCAGGTCTTGCGCCCCCCATCCTCTTCGCTTACCCCGCAAATTCATCTCTGCTTCATCCCGCATTCATCTGTCTCCGATATCCCTGTCCCTACCCGAATTCCGCTTCCCCAACGCGTAGCCGGAACAAACCTACCTTGAATCTGGAGACTCATCATGTCTGATTTGGCGACAACTTTACCCCGGCCACCGGCCGCGACTTTGCTTGAGAAAAAGATGAAGAAATCTCACGCCATGATCAGCGGAGGCGTGGTCATGGCTGCGATGGCCATTGGGGTCGGTTATATTGCGGTGCAGGTCTCGCAGGACTTTGCCGGTGTAACACTAGGCAGTTTCTGGCCCTATGCGCTGCTCACCGTTGCGTTGCTCATTGCGCTCGGCTTCGAGTTCGTCAACGGCTTCCACGACACCGCCAACGCCGTCGCCACTGTCATTTACACTCACTCGCTTGAGCCGAATATTGCCGTCGTGTGGTCGGGATTGTGGAATCTTGTCGGCGTTCTCCAATCGAGCGGCGCTGTCGCTTTCACCGTCATCACGTTGCTTCCCGTCGAACTCATCCTTCAGGTCAGCTCGGGCGCAGGCTACTCCATGGTCTTTGCGCTGCTCATCGCCGCCATCCTGTGGAATCTCGGAACATGGTGGTTCGGCCTGCCCGCCTCCAGTTCGCACACCATGGTGGGGTCCATCATCGGCGTAGGCGTCGCCAATCAGCTCATGAACGTACACAACGGCACCTCCGGCGTCGATTGGGACCAGGCAGCCAAAGTCTTCAAGGTGCTACTCATCTCCCCGATCGTCGGCTTCGGCGCCGCCGCACTGCTGTTCCTGCTTTCTAAGGCGCTTATCAAATACCCCGCTCTCTACGAGGCTCCCAAAGGCGCGACTCCTCCACCGTGGCCCATCCGCGCGCTACTCATCCTCACCTGCACCGGCGTCAGTTTTTCCCACGGCTCCAACGATGGACAAAAAGGCATGGGTCTCATCATGCTCATCCTCATCGGCACCGTCCCCACAGCCTACGCGCTCAACCATGCCGTAACCGACAAGGACGTCCAGACCTTCATTTCCGCCTCTAATCAAGCCGGCCATGTCCTCGATCAACATGTTGACAAGACCGGCATCCTCGGTCCCGATGCGCGCGCCGCAGTCACCAACTATATCGCCACGAAGCAGCTCCAGCCCGACACTATCCTCGCCCTGCGCGAGTTGGTGGAAGACCTCAACCACGAAGTGGCTCTCTACAAGGAATTCAAGGCTGTTCCCGCAAACCAGCAAGCCAACGTCCGGAATGACATGTATGTCGCCAGCGAAGCCATCCGTCTGATGGAAAAGAGCCATAATCCTGCCTTCACTCCTGCGGAGACCGCGGTCCTCACCAAGTACAAGGCCACCATCGACAAATCCACCAAGTTCATTCCGACATGGGTCAAAGTAGCGGTTGCTCTGGCTCTCGGCATGGGCACCATGATCGGCTGGAAGCGCATCGTCGTCACCGTGGGCGAGAAAATCGGCAAGGAACACCTTACCTATGCGCAGGGTGCGTGTGCCGAACTCGTCGCCATGGCCACCATCTCACTCGCCGACAATTTCGGATTGCCCGTCAGTACCACGCACGTTCTCAGTTCGGGCGTGGCTGGGACGATGGCCGCCAACAAGAGCGGCCTGCAGATGTCCACCATCCGCAACATCGCTGCCGCCTGGGTCTTCACGCTCCCCGTGGCCGCCCTGCTTTCCGGGTCTCTGTTCTGGCTCTTCCGCCACGTCGGATAAAGACCATCGCTGCCCGCAGCCTTCAATTCCTTCCTGAACAAAGGGCATCCGGATCAACGGATGCCCTTTCTTTTTCCGCAATACTGAGAAGCTGGCGTCTGTGTACGCAGCCGCCCCTCCCGTCCAGTACCATACATAAGGTACTGATTGCCGCATGAGCCTGAAATCCAAGCTGGAAGCCGTAATTTACGCATCGGAAGAGCCGGTCACCCTGACCCAGCTCGCAACCCTCTTTGCCGCTGAAGCCCTTGAGTGGAAAGCAGCACAGGAAGCCGCCGCCCAGAAAGCTGCCGCTGAGGCTGCTAACCCATCGCAGTCCCCAATCGAAGAAGGATTGGATTACCTCGATCTTCGCACCGAAGACGGCCGCCCCCTGGGAGAGTCCGAGTCTCCCGACCCCGGCTTCGAAGAACAAACAAAGTCCGATCCCGAGACCTCCGTCGAACCCGCTTTGGAACCCAGCCAATCGCCTTCCGACGCCGCACAGCCTGATGCCTCCGAGCCCGCCCCTGTTGCGGAAGCTCTGCTCGATCCCGAAGCCGAAGCCAAGCGCGCCGCCCGCCAGCGCGAGCGCGAAATCAAAGCCATCCTCCGCCAGCTTATCGACGAACTCATCTCTTTCTATGCCTCCGATGACCGTGGCGTCGAAATTCGCGAAATTGCCGGCGGCTATCGCATGGCTACCAAGCCGGAGTGCCACGACGCGGTCCGCATGTTCATCAAGAGCCTCAAGCCGGCGCTCAAGCTGTCTCTGCCCGCCCTTGAAACCCTCGCCGTCATCGCCTACAAGCAGCCCGTCACCGCACCCGAGGTCAACGAAATTCGCGGCGTCGACTCATCCGGTGTATTCGGTTCGCTGCTGGCCCGCAAACTCATCACCACCGCAGGCCGCAAGCAGGTCATCGGCCGCCCCATTCTCTACAAGACCACCAAAGAATTTCTCATGCGCTTCGGCCTCAAAGACGTCGCCGAATTGCCCTCGATGGATGAATTCGAGAAGATGGCCAGCGAACTCGAAGAAGTCGAACCGGCCACAGTCGACGAGGGCGACGCTGCAACTGCGGAGTACGAGGCCGAAGGCACTGCGGGCCCCGCTCTGGACGAAAACGCGCCGGAAGAACCGGACAACGATTCGCCAGCAACCGCCGAAACATCTACGGCGATGCCGGCGACAGTGCACGAAGCTCAGGACAAAGTAGAACCGGCCGAGTAGCCGACCTTTCTCCGAACAAGCCCGCGCCTGCCGAGCCGTGACCCGCAACGCAGCAGGCAGAACCGAGATTTCGCCATGAGCGACGATGTGCGCCCCGATGCCAACCAGCCTGGACTCGAAGGCCCCGAAAATGATGCAGCTGCTGGCGAAGAGGCAACAGCCGCTGCGGCCAGCGACACATTTGAGCAAGCGAGTGACGCAGATCCGGAGTCGATCGCCGAAAATGCCGACGCCGGCGAAGTGCACGGTCCGGAAACTGATCAGGAAATCGGCTTCATCGCCGAGCCGGAACTGCCGGGCAAACTCGAACGCTTGCAGAAGATCCTCGCCCAGGCCGGCGTCGCCAGCCGCCGTCATGCCGAGAATCTGATCACCGAAGGCCGCGTGCAGGTGAACGGCAAAGTCGTCACCGAACTCGGCACCAAGGCCGACGCCGCCCGGGACCACATTCGCGTCGACGGCAAGTTGCTGCAGGGCTCCGAGCGCCTTCGCTACTACATGCTCAACAAGCCGAAGGGCTTTGTCACCACGGTGAGCGATCCTGAGAAGCGGCCCACCGTGATGCAGTTCTTCGCGAAGTTGCGCGAGCGTCTCTACCCCGTCGGGCGATTGGACTACCTCAGCGAAGGCCTGCTGCTGGTAACCAACGACGGCGACCTCGCCAACAAGCTCACCCGCGCTGCGGCCGGTGTTGAAAAGACATACCTCGTAAAGGTAAGCGGCGAGCCCACAGAAGAAGAGTTGGATCGCCTGCGCTCGGGCGTAGGAATCGAACGCGGCAAGCCGGGTTCCGGCAAGGTACAAACGGCCCCCGCGCAGATTCGCAAGGTTCGCCAGGGCGACAATCCCTGGTACGAAGTCGTCATCATCGAAGGCCGTAATCGTGAACTGCGCAAGATGTTTGAGGAAATCGGCCACCACGTCGAAAAAATCCGCCGCGTCGGCTACGGTCCGCTGGTGCTCGACCTCGAACCCGGCAAGATTCGCGAACTGGAGCCCGAAGAGCTCGAAGACTTGCGCAAGGCCGCCGATGGCAAACTCCGCAAGCCAAAATCCAAAGACAAGCGCCGCGATGCATCGAAGGCCCAGCTTCCCACACTGAAACCGCGCGTAGGTGCCCCGCCTACCGCGGCGCCGGCAGTCGAGCGCCCCGCATCTCCCGCTCCTCGCGAGTTTGCTCCGAAAAAGCAATTTGGAACCGGCCGTCCACCGCGCCCCGGTCGTCCCATTGGCGGAAATTTCCGTCCCAGGCCCGAACGTGCTGGCACCGGTTCCGCCCGCTTCGGCTCACCGAGACCTGCCTCACCGAGATCCGGTCCGCCACGTTCCGGTCCGCCAAGCTCTCGGCCACCACAATTTGGCACCGGCCGCCCGGCGTGGAAGAAGGACGGTCGTCCCGGCCGCGCACCGGCTCGGCTTGAGGAGCGGCCGCCGCGCTCCGAACAGCGTCCGGCACAGTTTGGATCGGCACCTCCGCGTCAAGGCCGGCCAACTGGCGGATTTGCGGGAAGTCGCCGTCCTGACAGCGCTCGCCCCTTCGAGAAGAAACCGTGGAAGAAGCCCGATTCCGCTCGCCCTGATCGTCCAGATCGTCCAGCATTCAAACCCCACGCTGGCCCAAGTCGAGATGTTGCCCCTACCCGCGAAGAAATCAAGCCTCCCAGACCATCCCGGTTGCAGATTGAGGCGGTCGATCCCGAACGTGAATCTCCCACTCGCCCCACAGCAAGCCGCCCCCCGACCGGCCGACCCGCAGCAGGCCGTCCGCCGTTTCGTGGTGCGGGATCTGGCAAGCCAACCGCCGGGCGCACTGGCCCCAGCTCGTTCCGGCCGCGAACAGACCGGCCTGTATCGGATCGTCCAAGACCAAATCGAGCCGCATCGGACCGGCCCAGACAAGATCGTCCGAGACCAGACCGCCCTCGTTTTGATCTCCCCTCCTTCGACCGCCCCAGCGGCGCACGCCCATCCGGCGGCCCCGGCCGTACCGGCGCTCGGACGTTCGGCGCAGGCAGGCCTGCTCGCGCCGAAGGTGATCGCTCGCGCCCCTTTACCACCAGTACCGGCAAACCCCGCGCTGGCGGAGCCAGACCATCCAACAAGCGTTCTGGCGCACCCGCCGCAGGAAAACCGGCATGGAAACCCAGGCCCGGCGGCGCTGGCCGGCCTTCGTCTACAGGTCGCTCCAAACCAGCCTTCGGTTCCGGCTCAAGGCCAGGTGGGGCTTCAAAATCCGGCTCCGGCTACAAAGGCAAGCCCGGCGGAAGAAAGCCGGGGGCCGGTCCTCGTCCCGGCGGAAAACGGCCCAGCAGCAAACGCCCCGGCGGCAAAGCGCGCGGCTAATCAAAGATACGCAACCATCAGGTTGCGTATCTCCACAAATCGGTCTATGATGCGACCCTGAAGTTGCTTATTAAATCCTGCGGGATCAAAGCACGCGCCCGCCCCGATTCGGAGTCAACCGTTTCTCGACCGGGCAGACCAGGAAGTATCGACAACCATGTCACATAAAATTCGTAAGCGCATCACCGCCAAACCCAAGGCCCGGGCACGCGTCTTTGCCGCGCTCGGTGACAAAACCCGCCTGGCGCTCGTCGCCCGGTTATGCTCCGGCGAACCCCGTTCGATTTCGCAGTTGGCCGACGATTCGAAGCTTACCCGCCAGGCCATCACCAAGCACCTCGGCGTCCTTGAGCGCGCCGGCATCGTTCGCAGCTCCCACGCTGGCCGCGAACGCCTCTTCCAGTTCGATCCCGAGCCGCTCGAAGGCCTTCAGGCCTACCTGGCCACCGTCTCGAAGCAGTGGGAGCAGACCCTCGCGCGCCTCAAAACGCACGTCGAGAAGTAAAAGGCCGGTAAGAAGCCACTTCTGTCACCAAATGAAATTCCCGCGCATCAGATAAGTATGGCCATCGAAAAAGCTACTTTTGGAGCAGGTTGTTTCTGGGGCGTTGAAGCCGCCTTTGCCGCCATCCCCGGCGTCACCGCGACCGCAGTCGGTTATGAGGGGGGCCAGCTCAACAAGCCCACTTACCGCGACGTCTGTACCGACCAGACCGGCCACGCCGAAGTCGTCGAGCTTGACTTCGACCCGGAAAAGGTCAGCTACGACCAGATTCTTGACGCCTTCTTCGAACTCCACGACCCCACCACACTCAACCGCCAGGGACCCGACTGGGGCACGCAGTATCGTTCCGCCATCTTCTTCCATTCGCCCGAACAGGAAGCGCAAGCCAAGGCCAAGATCGAACAGCTCACCGCTTCAGGCCACTTCGCGCCAAAGCGCATCGTCACCAAGGTCGAGCCCGCGCAAACCTTCTGGCGCGCCGAAGAATATCACCAGAAATACCTGGAAAAGCGCGGCCAGGCAAGCTGCCACATCTAAGGACAAGTCACAGTTCTGAATTCAAGTTCACAGTCAAAGGCCTCAGCAGGAAAGCAACTGTGAACTGCGAGCTCTGAACTCACTTACTTTTTCCCCTGCCCCAGCCGCCAAGCCTTGATGTACTTCCAGTGGATATACACCGAGTGATTAATGTGCAGAATCAACCCCTCGCGCCCATCCAGAAATCCCAACCGAAAAAAATAGTTGTAGATAAACGTCGCCGCCGGGTTAAGCACAGCATTCCCCACGAATGCAGCCGCTGACTTGCTGTCCTTGCCGCGCTTGTGCAGCAGCTCCGCAATCTCCGAGCTGTAGCGGTTCATGTGCTCGAGATAAATCCCCATTGTCGGATAGGCGTAGTGCAGCATATCCCCGCGCAGCTTGCCCCGCGCCCCCGCGAATTGCGGCGTCGAATGCGGCCCCACACCCTCGCTCAGTCGCGCCGAGCCGCGCTTGAACAGCCGCAGCTTGCGGTCGGGATAAAATCCCCCATGCCGAATCCACTTCCCGAAATACAGATTCAGTCGCGGGATCCAATAGGCATCGAACTTCGGTTCACCCGCAAGCACATCGCGGATCTCCGCCTGCAGTTCCGGCGTAAGCACTTCATCCGCATCCAGCAGCAATGTCCAGTCGCTGGTGCACAGATCCAGAGCTACATTCTTTTGCTCGCCGTGTCCGCCGAATGCGTGATAACTAGTCTTCGCCCCAAACGATTGCGCAATGTCAAGGGTTCTGTCGCGCGACCCCGAGTCCACCACGATGATTTCATCGGCCCACTTCACGCTATCCAGCGTGCGCGGCAGATTCGCCTCTTCATTCATGGCGATCATGGCGACAGAAAGGGTTTTGCGCTGCGTCGGCATCACCCCGAAGGATAAATCAACGCTCCGCGCTTTCTCGCTTAAGCAGCCGGCAACAGAACTTAGAACCGGATCGTCACGCCCTGCTCGCACATGTCGGTCAGCACCGAGAGCAGATTTGTAATCCCGAGCAGTTGCCGGATCCGCGGACCGAGGTTCACCAGCACCAGGCAGCTCCCACCCGATTTGGCTGAAGCGTAGAGCCGCACAATCGTGCCCAGTCCCATGCTGTCCATCTGCTTCAAGTCGGTCAGGTCCAGCACGATGCGCTTGGTGTCCGGAATCAGCGCCTTCACCTTGCTGGTCAGCACATCGCACACGCCCAGAGTCAGCTTGCCGTGGCACTTCACTGTCGCTACCTCGCCGGTGCGTTCAACCTCGAGGGTCAGCAGAGATACAGCAGCAGTTTCGGGCATCGGCCTTCCTTCAAGATGATCCGGGAAGCGGGGAACTGAGATTCGCTGAATTCTCTCACAATCTCGAATCAACGCGAAACTGAAAACCGCAAAACCCTCTGCTTACAGATCCGGCTTGGCGCGATCGTCGTTTAGCGGCTTCCAGCAGGCTTTTGAAGCGGCAGCGGGTACGCGGGATCCACGGCAATTTGGCGGATCGCATGCCCCGACGCACACGTCAACTCGTCCCACAGCCATGCGTCAGCCTCAGCCTCTCCCGTCGGCGCGTCGCCCTCGAGCTGTACAAACAGGGGAACGCGGTCAGGACACGTCTGTTCGACGCATTGCAGCCAATGCAACAAAACGGTCTCCCCTTTCATCGGGGAATGCATGACTTTGTGGCGCGTATCGAAACCGCGGCACGCACGAAACATCGAGTAGTTGCCGATATGCTTGCAGTTGTGGCAAACCGTAGCTATCGAACGGACATCTATCTTGCGTGCACCCGGATGCCCGAATGGAGATCCAATTCGATCGTTAGGCAGCAGAATCGGCTCTCCGCACCACGAACAGTAGAAACAGCAGTGAGGCACTGAACAAACGGGAGTTTCAACAGCGTGTTGCGCTTGGGCCGGTTGGATGACAGGCGATTCCTTCTCAACCGTTGCACCGCTCACAACCAATGAGGGTCGCCCCATTACCAGGACATATCCGCTTTCATCGTGCAGCAATTTCATTGCGTTCTCCCGATCGCCGACGGCTCTCCTGGATGTTTCGCAGAGGGAGAAATCCTAGGGGCCGTATAGATGAAATACGCGGATCTAAATGACTTGGGAATTCCACCAACGGGCTAATTACGATAAATTACGCAAGAGTGTTACTAATTGCGACAGAACTGGCCATAAATAAGTTACTAAATGGAGATAGGTAACATATTACTTCAGCTAACTACTCAATTTGTCCGTTCTTCGAGCTCATAACTTGCCGCGAGCATCGCGCGTTCCTCTCCGACACGGGAAAAATGGAACATCAAGCGGGCGACGGAGATAATGCCGGAGAACCGATGGCCACGGGTGACTCAGCCGCCTCTGTTACCCGGCTAAGGGTAAGCACGGTGATGTCGTCTTCCTGTCCGAAATCTCGCGCTGCCTGTGCAATCGCTTCGGCCGTCCCATTTGCGATCGTCGCTGTGCGCTGAAAACCGAAGAGCTCCCCTGTCCTCCCCCGTGCCTCCACAACTCCATCGGTCAACAACGTGAGTTGCTCGTTCGCCCCGAGCGCAAAAATCGATTCCGTATAAGTTGTCTTTGCCTCCAACCCCAGTGGCAAACCGTTCTTGAGCGGCAATTCGTGGCCATTTACGTACGGCGCAAGGTGTCCCGCATTGGCGATTGTGAGTTTTCCGTCGCGATCGATCCGCACCACCAGGCATGTGGTAAATCCACCCGCACTGCGGTTCAGCATGCGGTAGTTCATGGCGGTAAGAATCTCGCCCGGGCTCTGCGTGTAATGCGCCAGAGTGCGGATGGTTCCCACCAGCAGCGAAACCGTCATCGCCGCCGGCATCCCCTTGCCGCTCACATCGCCAATCACAATTAAAGCACCGCCTTCACCCGCTGAAAGGATCTGGAAGAAGTCGCCGCCCACCTCGCGCGCCGGTTGGTAGGCACTCGTTAGATTGAATCCGGGAATTGCCGGCAGCGTTTCGGGCACCAGCACCTGCTGCACTTCGCGCGCATTTTGGAACTCCCGTTCCATGGCCGTCTGGCGATGGCGATAATCCACCGCATAACGCAGTACCGCATACACAATCGCCAGAAAGAGAGCCGTACGCAACCCGCTTTGCACGCCGAGTACGGTTCCAAAGACCGTCACATGCAGCCTGTTGATCCATCCAGACAACGGCCAATGCGTAAATCGGATCCCCTGCTGGGAGATATTCGACACCGCGTATATCAAGTCATTCGCAAGGGCAATGCTTGCCACCAGCCACCGCGCCGAGTCAAGACGCCGCCGCCGCATCACAGCGTAGACAACAAGAAAAATTGGGATCGCTTCTCCCGGGAGAATGAAAAGCGTCAGCACCGCATCCGTGACTTGGAATGTCGACTTCGCCAGAATTCCGAACAAGAACCCAAGTGCACCATCCATCGTTCCCGCGATCAGCGATGCGATGGTAAAGATCTTGATCGCCCGCATCAGTCGTGGAGCACCCTCCAGTTGCAGCAGGTAGATCAACAGATACCATTGCGACACTTCCCGAATTTGGATCGCGGACTGGACAAAAAACGTAAGCCAGATGTTGGAGTACTGCAAGCGCATGCCGTTCAACATCAACTCGAGCGTCGGCATGAATGTGAAAACCATCATCCAGAACAGCAGCCGCTGCTGCCGATCGCGCATCCACGCCAGAAAGCTCAAAATACAAACCAGCGCATACAGTCCAGTCAGCGCAAACCGAAACTGCTGGCCGCGCAGCCACTTGTAATCCAGCGCATCCTTGATCGCCGCTATTGCGTCGGGACTGCCCAGAATCGGGACGCCTTCAAACCCGCCGGCCGTTCCGTCGTCGTTTGACGCGAATGGCACCTTCAGCACCCGCACAGCAAGAACTCCGCTGCGCACGGGACCCAGCCCATAGGTCTGCGCAGGTATGGCATTCAAGTAGTCAGGGTACGGCGGAAACGTCCCGAGGTGCCCCACAAGCTGCCCGTTCCAGTAAAGTTCATAAATGTCGTCAATCGACGGAATCAGCAGGGCAACATCCTGTGGAGCCCCTGGCGCTATCGTCAGATCAATATGGCGGCGATACCAGCCCGGCCCGTCGTAGTTCGGATGCGACTGCGTACCCCAGGGCGCATCGGCCCTTAGCTGCTCCCATCCATCGTGGCCTGTGGTGTCGTCTACCCCCGGCTTGGCCCAGTTCAGGTCGTCGCCAGCGTGAAACTGCCAGGCACCGTCAAGCGGCACAGCTCCCTTGCCGAGCGCCTCAATCTTTAGGGAAGCCGACGCGCCTGCTGGCGCCATACTCGACTCCGCAAAGGCCTTCGTCGCGGTACCTTGAATCAGACAAAAAGCCAGAACACAGAGTGCGATGCGGATCGGGCAGGGGACCTGGCTGATAGCACCCGGCCGTGCGGGAAGCAATGCTTTGGGTAGCATGGCAAAGAGCATATCCCGCTGAACCGGAATCGGTCAGCAAAAACCGCGCACCACATTCGGCTTGCGGTACTGATCGATAACCAGCCGTCCGCGCTCGCGCATCCAAAATGCGTCGGCCGCCAGACGCATCGCTCTGGCGGCCTTCTCGCGGAGAAGTCTAACGTTCTAGTGGGGAACGACCACTGCGCGGATCTGGAAATTCCCAATGTTAACCATTACATAATTTCCGTCGATCATGCGCCACTCATATCCGCGGGGCGGCGCAGTCAGGTGGTACTGGCGATAGTCAACGCGCTCGCCGCGATCCCAGTCCTCGTGCTTGATGTGCTCGCCCTTTTTCCATTCCTTGTGCTGAACATAGTGGTGGTTGTCTTTGTCGTTATCGTGGTGATCCTGCGCATGCGCATATGCCGAACCGCCAACAAGACTTGCCGACAGCAGGGTGAGCGCTACAGCACTGCTAATTCTATTCATTGTAGGTTTCCTCTCCGCCATTGGATTCGCGCTCGATCAATCCCGTTGTTTCCTTTTCTCAAATAATCAGCCAAGTATCCAAAGGTTATGCTGATAAAGGAGATCGAGGTCGGATCCAATGAAAGTGCTCATCTTCGGTGCAACCGGAATGGTCGGCCGCGGCGTCCTGCTCGAATGCCTGCGCGACCCCGGCGTCAAGCTCGTCGCCACGCTGGGCCGCACTGCCACCGGACTCCATGATCCGAAACTCCAGGAAATCATCCATCGCGATCTGCTCCAATACGCCGGGATGGAAGAAATCCTGACCGGCCTCGACGCCTGCTTCTTCTGCCTCGGCATCGCATCTTCCGGGATGAAGGAGGCGGACTATGAACGCATCACATATGGCTACACGATGGCCGCCGCTGAACTGCTGGCCCGCCTCAACCCTGGCATGACCTTCATCTTCATCTCCGGATCTGGTACGGACAGCACCGGGAAGGGCCGCATAATGTGGGCTCGCGTCAAAGGCCGCACAGAGAACGCGCTGCTCAAACTGCCGCTCAAGGCCTATATGTTCCGCCCCGGATTCATAGAACCAATGGACGGCATCCAGTCGAAAACGCCAATGTATCGGCGGTTCTACTCAATCCTCGGCCCGCTCTTTCCCCTGCTGCGCCGCGCTCTCCCTAACCACGTTCTCTCCACCCGGCAGATCGGTCGTGCCATGCTGAACATCGCTCGCCGCGGATACCTCAGCCACATCCTCGAAGCCCGCGACATCCGAGCCGCCGCAGGCCGGGAGACTTGATCGCCAGTAAAAGCGGATCATCAGCCGGCCTGCGCCTTTGTCACTCGAACATCAACGCGCAGCCAGGAACACTGCATCTGCCGTCGGACACGATTTCACCTCCGCATTTTTCACCCCGCCTGGAGTGATCGTTTCACTGTAGAGGTTCGTCCCGGGAACGTGGAATTCTGCCAGGTCCATATGACCTCCGCAGCGATGAAAGATCAGGCGTCCACGCGACTCAATTGCTCTCTGTTGCTCGGGATGCACATTGAAGACCTGTGTATCTCCGGTTTCCAGATTGCGAATCGACATCATGAATTCGTTCGAGACCAGGTTCAGTTCATAGGTTCCGGCAGCGATCTTGTTGCCGTCCGCAGTGAACGCGAATGGAACACTGAAGATGACTCCCGGACCATTCTGCGCGATGAGCTTGCCTTCTGACGTGCCACCCGCGACCAGGATCGCAGCCAACGACCCGACGATGATAGATCTTATGCGCTTCATAACTTCCCTCCTTGATGCTTCGTGTTGACGCCTCGCGCGATCGACTTACTTCGATCTCGGCCGCTGCGGTGGTCACTCTTACTTCCACTTCACGATTCCAGCATTGGTATGGAGCGCATGCGATAAAGATTGGAAAAGCTGCGAAAAGATTAGCTAAGCAAAGTAAAGATTTGTAAATGGCGTTGCTGCAATCCACGATTGATCTAGCATCAAGTAGAAGGTTGCTGCTCTTAAGCGAATGGATCGCGTTCTCATCGTCGACGATGACGTTCAGTTGTGCAGGCTGCTCACCGAACGATTGACATCGGAAGGCTTCACAATCGAAGTAGCCAACGACGGGATTCGAGGCTTGGAACGTGCCCTGTCAATGGAACATGCTCTGGTTGTGCTCGACCTCATGTTGCCCGGTATGTCCGGGCTTGATATCCTGCGCAAACTGCGCGCCAAGTCCCCAGTCCCGGTATTGATCCTGACTGCCCGCGGCGAGGATATCGACAGAATTCTAGGCTTGGAAATTGGTGCCGATGATTACATGCCAAAACCATTCAACCCGCGCGAACTGATCGCCAGAATACGCGCCATCTTGCGTCGCACTTCTCAAGCCGCAACCGCAACTGCCCAGCTGTTGGTTGGCGATCTCCGCCTCGATCCTCGGGCGCGAGAGGTCTGGTTGAAGGATGTGGCGCTCAATCTGACCAGCGTGGAATTTACACTCCTCGAAACTTTTCTTCGCGACGCAGGAAGAATCCTCAGTCGCGAGCACCTCACCGATGCTGTACTTGGCCGAAAGCTTGGGCCCTTCGACAGGGTCATCGACGTTCATGTGAGCAACGTGCGCAAAAAGCTGGGAGCGTCCGAGCAGGGCCCCAGGATCAAGGCCGTTCGCGGTAGCGGCTATCTCTTCGTTGTACGCCCGGAAACGAAATGAAACTAAGATTCTCTAGTCTCTTGCTCAAGATATTTCTGTGGTTCTGGGCGACCGTCATTGTCACAGGCATTTCCCTGGTGCTTACCTTCATCCTCGAACCGCACGGCGTACCTGCACAGTGGCATTCGACGCTCGCGGAAACAGCTCGCTATTCCGGAACCATTGCCGTTCAGACCCTTGAGAGGGAAGGCACACCCGCAGCCTCGGCCTATCTTGATCGGCTCGTTCACGACACCTCTCTGAATGCATGTCTGTTCGATATCTCGGGCAGGGTAATAGCCGGACATGACTGCGAAACGTTTCAGTTCATGGCGACACGCGTCACCGGTTTCAATACATCCGAATTCGGTATGCAATTCGGAATTGCGCGCGTTGCCATAATCCTGAAAGGAAATAGCGGCAGCCAATACATCTTTGCTACAGAACTCCCCGCAGGCCCTCGCGCCGCGGCAGGCTTCAACCGGACTACGTTTCTGCTGCAATGGGGAGTCGCGTTCCTGGTGTCAGGATTCGTCTGCTACCTGCTCACCAGTTACATCACCGCGCCCATTCTTCGCTTGCGTGCGGCATCGCAAAAGCTCGCGTCCGGCGATTTGAGCACCCGCGCAAGTTCCAGTATCGCCTCGCGGCAAGATGAAATTGTCGATCTGTTGCGCGACTTCGATGCCATGGCCTCTCGCATCGAAGCCCTCGTTTCTGGACAGCGCCAACTCATCTCCGATGTCTCCCACGAATTGCGGTCACCCCTGGCTCGCCTAAACGTCGCCCTCGATCTCGGTCGCCAGCGAAAAGGAAATGACGCAGCATTCGATCAAATGGAGCAGGACCTCGCTCTCCTGAACGAAATGATCGGGCGTCTGCTGACGATTGCAAAACTTGATCTGTCAGCTCGCCAGGTGCCGATGGTCCAGATCGACCTTACGGAACTCGTATCCCAGATCGTTCGCGATGCCAACTTCGAGGCGCATGTGCTTGATCGCGCCGTCTATTTGACTACGGAGGGTTCGTACTTCGTCCGAGGTAACGCAGAATTGCTACACGGTGCGATCGAGAATGCGATTAGAAACGCAATTCACTACACTGAGCCCGGAACTTCGGTCGAGGTATCGATGGAATTCGTGCGCGGGCCCAGCGAATCTCTCGTTTGCCTTGCAATACGCGACGACGGCCCGGGCGTTCCGGAGTCCGAACTCGTCAATATCTTTCGGCCGTTCTATCGGGTAGCCGATGCCCGCGATCGCCAATCGGGGGGCACCGGTCTTGGCCTTGCCATCGCCGATCGGGTCATTCGAACCCATGGCGGAACCATCCAAGCTCGGAATGCCACGCCTGCTGGCTTGCTGGTCGAGATTCTCTTGCCGGAGTGTGACGCAAATCTGCACTAGCACATGGGGTCTCCTTACCAACACATGACGCTTGCGAGATGTAAGATCCCCGCAGGTAATGCCCTGGTATCCGAGCCTGGGTACTTTCGGACTCGCCCACGATTCGTGGCGTAACCAGATGGAATTAAATAGAGGTTCTTAAACGGCCGTTGGATGGGGTAAAACCAATCCAAAGGAAGGTATCGACGGCCCCTCCGCTCACCGTGATAAAGTGAGATTCCCCGCAAGACCAAGGTTGAACTTATGGCAGCAGGCATCCATTTGTCGGGCAACGACGAGACCATCGATCTCCAACAGCAGGTAGCCCGACTGCAGGCGCTCCTCGAGGCCTCGCGCCAGGTCCACTCCACCATCCGCGAAGAAGCCGTCCTCGGCGCCGTCCTCCGCATCGTTGTCCGCGAACTTGAAATGGCCGGAGCCGCCTTCCCCGGCACCAATCTCAGCTACGGCGAAATGCCGGATCCCGCTGTGCAGGCCGACGAAGCCCACGCTCTCCCCATTTATCTGCTGCAGGATCGTGAAGGCAAGCGCATGGCCGAGTTGGTGGTCGCCCCACCCGACGGCCGCGAACTCACGATTTACGAGGCCGACTTCATCGAGGGCCTTGCCCTTCAAGCTGCTGTCGCCCTTGAAAACGCCCGCAACCACGAGCGCAATCTGCAATGGGCCCGCGTCCAGCAGGATCTGGATGCCGCACGCAATATCCAGCGCTCCCTGCTGCCTCAGGAGCTCCCCGACATCGCCGGTTACTCGCTGGCCTTCCGCTCCGTCACCTGCTATGAAGTGGGCGGCGACTACCTCGATCTCGTTGAACAGCCCGACGGAAGCCTCCTCATTGCCGTCGCCGACGTTGCCGGCAAAGGCCTTGCTTCTGCAATGATGTCCACCAGCTTCCGCGCTGCCTTCCGCGCCATGGCCATCACCGGACCGCCGCTCGATGAGCTCGCTACTCGCATGAACGAACACCACTGGCGCGAAGGTGAAGAGGCCCGCCGCCGCTATGTCACCGCCATCTTCCTGCGTCTCCATCCAGAACTTGGCAAGATCGAGGTGGTCAACGCCGGACACAACCCCGGTTTCCTGGTGTCCTCCGATGGTTCGGCACGGCAATTTGAAGCCGCAGGTACGCCCTTGGGACTCTTGCCCGGAATGCGCTACTCCAGCGAAGAAGCCGCGTTTACACCCGGGACCCGGCTGTTGTTTTACACCGACGGACTCACGGAGGTGTTCCGAGGCGAAGAAGAGTTTGGCCCGGAACGACTTATGGACGAATTTTCCAAGTGCCCCGGCGAACGCGCCGATGTTATCCTCGATTCACTGTGGGCAACAATTGACGACTTTGCCGACGGCGGCCCGCAAAGTGACGATATGACCGCGCTGGCGTTGTGCCGGTGCGCTGAGGGTACGGAGATGCCGGCATGAGCAAGCTGAAGTCCACAAGCGTGGAAGTGCGGCTGCCTTCGCAAATGGGCTATGAGAAAGTCGCCATGAGCACTGCGGCCGCTGTTGCCAAGCTCATGGGTTTTCGCGAAGATCGCGTTGAGGATTTGAAAACGGCCGTGGCCGAAGCCTGCATCAACGCGATTGAGCATGGCAACAAAATGAACGAGAGCCTCTCCGTGGGCGTAGTCCTTTCAGCAGGCGTTAATGCCCTTGAGGTAAAAGTGATTGATGATGGCAAAGGCTTGAAAACTGTACCCGCCAAGCCCGACATCGATAAGAAGATTCATGGTGAGGAAGATCCCCGCGGCATGGGCATGTTCTTAATCCAGGCGCTGGTTGACGAGGCCGAATGGGTCAAAGGCTCCAACGGCAAAAGTAGCTACGTCAGGCTGGTCATTCGTCTGGATGCAGTGGCGGACTAACAAAAGAAACACGGAGACACGAGATCGTGCAGAGTGAAACCAAAGCGCGCGTAGACCAGTTGACTTCCCCGGCAGGACATCCCGTCACCGCCCTCCGTTTTGAGGGCGATATCGCCAGCACGTCCAAAGATGCCGTGCTCGGCAGCTATCAGGCGCTGCCCAAGGAAACCGCCAAGCTTGTCCTGCTTGACTTCACCAAGGTGGACTACATCAATTCCAGCGGCATCGCCCTCGTCATCCAGATGCTGATTGAGGCAGCGAACTCCGGTCAGAAGGTCTATGCCTTCGGCCTCTCGCCGCACTTCACCAAAGTCTTCACTATGGTGGGCATCACCAAGTACGCCGGCCTCTTCCCCTCCCAGGCCGATGCTCTCGCGGCGCTGTAAACCCGGCGCCGCCTCCAGCCTGCCCCGCAAGGCAGCTTCAGAACGTCGCACCTGTCATTCCCCAAAAATTCTGTGCACGCGTTCTCTGAACCTGATCCCTGATCCCTGTCCTCTAAAATGCCCCTATGAACCTGGACGCGATTCAATCGGCCCTGCGCTCGGCCGGCCAAGACGGCTGGCTCTTCTACGACCACCATCACCGCGACCCCATCGGCGAGCGCATCCTCGGCCTTGATCCCAGGGCCCACATTACCCGCCGCTGGTATTACTTCATCCCCGCCGCCGGCGAGCCGCGCAAGCTCATGCATCGCATCGAGCAGGGAAGGCTCGACACGCTCCCCGGATCCAAGGGCCTCTACTCAAGTTGGCAGGAGTTGGCTTTCGGTCTCAGAGCCATGCTCGGCGGCGCCAGGCGCATCGCAATGCAGTACTCGCCCAATAACGCCATCATGTACGTCTCCATGGCCGATGCCGGCACTATCGAATTCCTGCGCAGCCTCGGCAAAGAAATCGTGAGTTCCGCCGATCTCGTCAGCCAGTTCGAAGCTGTACTCACCGAGAGCCAAATCGCCAGCCACACCGTGGCGCAGAAAGCTATCGACGAAATTCTTGAAGAGGGTTGGAAAGAGATCGGCCGCCGTCTGCCTTGGGGGAATGGCCAGCCTGGCAAGGTCACAGAGTTCGACATGGTGCAGTGGTTGAGCGGAGGCATGCGGCGCGCCCATCTCGTCTGGGAAAATGGCCCCAACGTCAGCGTCAATGCCAACTGCTCCGATTCGCACTACGAACCGACTGCCGATCACACCTCCGAGATCAAGGAAGGCGACTTCCTCCTCATCGACATATGGGGACGTCTCGACGACGCCGACGCCATCTTCTACGACATCACCTGGACCGGCGTTGTCGGACGCGAGCCTACTGAACGCGAACAACTCGTCTTTGAGACCGTCCGCAACGCTCGCGATGCCGCCATCGCCACCGTCGAAAAGGCCTTTGCTGAAGGCCGTTCCATCTGCGGCTACGAAGCCGACGACGCTGCTCGCGCCGTCGTTCGCGCCGCAGGCTTCGGCGACTACTTTACCCACCGCACCGGCCACAACATCGCCCACGAAATCCACGGCCCCGGCGCCCACCTCGACAACCTCGAAACCCACGACATCCGCCGCATCCTGCCCAACACCTGCTTCTCCGTCGAACCCGGCATCTACCTCCCCGAATTCGGCGTCCGCAGCGAAATCGACATGATCACGGCTTCCAATAAGGCCTGGGTAACCGGCAAAATCCAGCGCGAACTGGTCAGGATCTAGTCCACGACAATAGGCCATGCGGAATTCAAAACAATTTCTGATCGATCGGATTCTCGAAGAAGCTAGGTTCGAGGGCATTTCGCTCACCGACATCGAGATGCGCATGCTCAAATTCACCGAGGCCACTTCGGGGTCAAAGGACCTGGAAGCAGCAGAAATTTTTGAGCGCGATTACAACTATGAAGAGTACGAACTAAAGATCGCCAATCTCATTCGCCACGCCTATGAGCGCGACCAGCAATCTGGCAACAAGCCGGCATGGGACGACGCGCTCGCTCACGTCGCAGGCCGCGACCTCTATCTGACCGTAATGATTGACCGAGCGGGAATCGATAAAGATATCTTCGGACCATTTGGTGACTGGCGGTTTCTCCTCTATGCTGTGTTTCCACCTGTTCTTTGCATAGTAGCTGCGACACTTGTCATGTTTTCTCCCGTCGGCGCAAGAATCATCCGCAATGACGCACTTCGCCTCGTCATCGGGGTTTGTTTTCTCGCAGCCCCTTGGCTATTGCAACGACGCTCAAAGGCAAGGCGGTTTTCATCACGAAAGGCTTTGGAGCTCTAGGTAGCGCCGGATGCAAGTTGGCGAGTCCAGTTCTCGCCCTGAACCCTCTCTGATCGCCGCATGTTACTCCCTGTTCCCGGTAGTGTCCTAATTCTGCGTTGCTAGTTGGACGGGACTACTTTTGAGCATTGAAGAACTGGCAGAGTGCTTTGGTGGCATTTTTGGCGTGATGTTTGTCGGTTGAGAACATCACTTTGTCTTGCTTATCGTTGACGGTGATGTAGTAATGACACAAAAACCCAGGGCAGGCTTGGCTCGCCAGTACAAGGTATTTCGCCTCGGACTCGTCACGAACGACAGAAACATTCGGGCATGAGTCGCGAAAACCGGGGGCGAGTAGCTCGGCCTCTGTCTCTCCCGAAGATCGCGGGTCGATTGCGACTTTGACTTGATGCTGTGCCGATGTCGCCATAGTCCCTGCTAGGAGCGCAATAGAAGCTACTTTGCAGCCTAGATTTTTCATTGAGGGGAGTATACCCTGAAGAAATAGAAAAGCCCACGGCTGGCACCGGGGGCCTTCGGTCTGCCTCATGTCGATTCAGATCATAGCATGAGGTGTGCGCCATGAACACTAACTATTGCATACAACCTGATGAACAATACGGATCAGAGGCTCATCAGAATTATCTTCGGCGATTGCAGTCTTTAGCTCGGCAAATCGTGTCTGAGATTGCTCCACAATCGGTGGTGATAAGAGTGCCCTGTTTACCGTGTACGTCCAGTCAATTTGAGTCCCATCAAGATTCCGGTACTCACTCAGGGTAGCTTTGAGAACGGCAATCTTGATTTCCAGATCGATTAGTCGCTTGCCGATATCGAGCGCTATTTCTTCGTCTGTCATTGTGTCCATCATCATATCCCCACCAGTTCCCTTACAGTCCACTGGTGATCGGTCAATCCCTGTTCCATCGCCGGAGTGATTCTCAGTGATTGATGGCGACGGCAAAAGTTGTAATAGGCGAACCAAAGTGAGTAGGCAGCCTCAAGGTTCTCCCACTTTTTGCTGAATCCATTCGTCAACCTTGTCATTCGGCGCATCCCCATTCGAATGCTCAAATTTTGCCGCTCGATGTGACTGGTACAAATTTTGTTTCTGTCTGGGTTTCCGCTCACAATACATGGGGCAGCATCCACGACCTCAGCCGGGGAATAACGCTGCTCACCTTCTCGACTCGCTCCATAAACTTTGATGAGTTGTGCGAAGTGAACCCGACCGCGCAGGAACATATCTACTGCTCGCACGTAGGGTTTCCAACCATCCGTGGTCAGTTGATACCGCTGCCTACTCGTCGCCAGGGCCAGCTTGTGAACAAACTTGTCCGTATTAGCTGCGTCTCTTTTGCCGAGATGCCACGCCAGAACCAGCTTTGTTTCTCGCTCGATTCCTACGAAGCAATAGGCGTCTCCGATCCCCTCAGTTTCCTTTTCGTGGTCCCATTTGTGGCCTTCTTTTTTGAACACGTATCCCCAAATTTCATCGGCTTGTACGTCTGTCACGTTGAGATTCTGAATCCGTTCGCGCATCAATTGTTGGCAGCGTTCGCCTGTCAGTACAAGCAATTTCAGGATCGTATCGCGGTGAATCTCTGTGACTCTCTCAACGCTGCGAACGCTCATTCCTTCTAATAGGAGTTGCAGGGCAGTGACGGCGCGATCCGGCGCAAGCCGCATCTCGTCTAACGGTTTCTCATGTTCTTCTGTGAATGTTTTGCGGCAGCTACGGCAGCGGAATCGTTGCAGCCCGTTCCTATGTCGCCCGAATCGCTTGCACGCGGTCTGGCAGTTGTGGCACGTCATCGGATTTACCTTGACCTTTCGGTGAAGGCAAGCCGATAATCGAGATTGCGAGGCTGCGATTACGGCTTGCCGTGGTTGTGGTTTCTGAAGCCCTTTGGAGACGTCAATCTCTAAAGGGCTTCGCTATTTACGTTTGTTGGTGGAGGGCGCATCTACGCTCCTTTCTTGAGTGAAATTAACTTTGTTCCGCCTAGCTTCTTAGCTTTGAAGGTCTCAGGATGACGCTTGAGCGCACTTTCAATTGCTTCCCTCGATGCTGCGATTCCAAAACTCTCAAGAAATGATTGAACGTCTTGGATTCGGGCTTCCTCGGCGTACGACAGGTATTCCAGCATTGCTTCCCAAAGGGACAAATCTTCGCGCAATTGGTTGAGACTGGTATGGGTTTCTACCGTATCTCCGATTACGTTTGACTTGTCTTCCAGTTCAGCAGCGAGAAACAGATTCGGCCCAATCAAGCCAGCCAGTCTATCGATCCGTTTTTCCTGCTGCTTTAGCTCCCTTTGGAGTATGTTGTACCGTTCGTACACAGAGGCGAGTTTTTCTTGCTCTGTGCGTATCTCTCGTACCCTCTCACATGCTGCGAGCAAACGTTGCTTTATAGCGCGTTGTGCATCCGTTAGAAGTGGCATGGTTAAACGGTATAACAGAGAAAGTATCCTGTCAACTAAATTGGTACTTTTATGGTTTATTTTTCTTTGCAAGTTTGGCTGAATGGGAGTCGGCATGGTTTCTCCTTAGTTTGTTAGCAAATAATTGGAATGGGGTTAAAAGGGAGCGGGGAACTTATCCTGCTCTAGCGAGTCATCCGTCTTTGCTCTAGCGAGTCAGACGAGCAACGCAGTGTTAGGACAGTACCCTGTTCCCTGCTCCCTCGTTTTCATGCGTTATAGTCAGAAAGGAATGGCAGAAACTGAAAACAAGAGCGCGGCTGCGCCCAAAAGCACGCAAAGCGGGTTCGTCTTTCTCCCCCTCATCGCAGGCTGGCTTATCCCCGGCGCCGGACACTTTCTCCTGCGCAAATGGGGTCGTGGCGCGCTCCTCGCGATCTCCATCGTCTCCATGTTTGTCCTGGGCCTTGCCATGCAGGGGCGCCTCTACGCAAACGCGCACGACATTCTTGAAATGCTCGGGTTCGCCGGTGACCTCGGCAGCGGACTGCTCTATATCGTTGGCCGCGCCATGGGTCTCGGCGCCGACTCCGTCCAGCTCACCGTCGCCGACTGGGGCACGCGCTTCATCGTAGTCGCCGGCTTGCTCAACGTCATTGCCGCGGTCGATGCGCACAACATCCGCACCGGGAGGAAGATCTAAGTGTTCAGTCCCTCCCACTTCACGGCTGTGCTCTTGTTCGCCACATTCGCTTCTACTGTCTTCGGCATCACGCAGCGCGAAACCCCACGGCGCATGTTGCGCTACGGCCTCTACTGCTGGTCCCTCTTCGTAGGCTCCGTTATCGTGCTCAGCTGGGTCATGTTCCTGATCGCACGATAGACTTCCTCCAGAAGCTCATGAATAAGCTTTGGCACGCAAAGAATCCGATGCCACCCAAGGCAACTCTCGATCAGAGAATCCAATGGCACCAAGAACATCAGAAGCAATGTGCCTGCCGCGAAGTTCCCAAAAGCATTCTGCCCTATTTGAAATCACAAAAGTGAATCAGCCGTCCGTGGGCTCTCAACGTGTGCTGTTCCGCTCCCACACCGCTGCGTCGAAGATATGCGTGCAATCATAGCCTTCGTTCTTGTAAAGCTCGATCGCGTTCGCGTTCGCTTCCGTCACGGTCAGCGAAATCTCGCTCACGCCCTGCCGCACAAAATGCGCCGCCGCCACAGCAAGCAGCATGCGCGCCAGCCCCCGCCGTCGATAGTTCGGATGCACACACAACTGGGTGATATGTCCGCTCTGCGGGCTTACCCGCGAACCCAGAACCAGCGCCGCCAGTTCACGGCTGCCGCGCTCGACAACCACATGCGAAACTTGAGCCGAAAACACTCCACACCCCGCGTAGCGGACGATATTGTGCAGAAACCGCAACGATCCATGCACCGAGCGATACTGGTCGTTGATCAGGCTGTCAGGATGGCCGCTGTACGCCGTCGCGATCAGCCGCGCCGCCGCACTCAGGTCCTCATCCCTCCACGGCCTTAACTCCAGCTCGTGCGGCAAATCCACCGGCGGAGGGCTCCAATGCCCAGCCAGTTGTTGAACCATGAAATGCCGCCGATAGATCTCGAATCCTGAATTGCGGAAGATCTCTGCATGCGTTTCCGAGGGATGCAGCAGCAGTTGCGACTCAATTCTGTCGACGTTGGGCGAATTCAGCAGCGTCTCAAAAAGATGTCGCAGCAGCGTCGATTCAATCTCCCGCGCCGGTTCCGCCTCCGCTGCAATCTCCGGGTTCCGTCCTGGCAGCGCAAAGACATCTCCGATGACTGCCTTGGTCTCTTCATATACGCAGAAGGCATATCCTGTCACTTGTCCCGACTCAAGCGCGGCATACCCCGGAAGCAGATGGTTATCGAGATATTGCATCAGCAGCCGTGCAGACGCCCGATAATCCCAGTGCAGCCGCTTGCTCCACAGCTCTCCCTCGGCATCCAGCACCGGCCGCAGTACCGGCGCAGCAAAATGTCGAAGATCGAGGATCTCGATAGTCACGCCAGCTGCCATGTTTCCCTTGTTGGACGCGGCCGGCTCGTGCCCGGCGTCAGTGCTACAAGGCAGGAAGGCATCGTGCCACGCAACCGTGCACGCCGCCATCGGGCCTTGCGGTCACTTTGCCACGATTGACCGCCTCCCTGCAAGTTACACAACGCCCTGATCTTGCCTTGGGAAGCCACATTCTACCTGGCACCGACCAGGTAGACCTCGAGACCTTGCTCTGGCCAGGTCAAAATCTCTTCATAATGGCGATCTTCCAGATACTCCTGGAGTGCGGCCTGTGTATGAAGATCTACGCCGCGTCGACCCGTCACGCGTGCCACCAGCAGATGTTCTTCATCGGGCACCCCGGTATCTTCATAGTTCACTACTTCGCGGTTCCGATAGAACGCGAGTCCGTACTCCACATCGCGCCGCACACGAAAAACGGCAACCGTCTCATCCGGTGGCGCCAGTAGCGCAAGACGGTCTGCCAGCGGCCGTGCCGAGTAAGAATTGTCGAGCAGGTGAATCGCCCGTTTGGTCGCAGCAATCGCCGGAATGCCGAAAAATGGCCCAACACCGTATAGAAAGAACATCAACACCACCAACACTCCGGTGGTCGCCAGGCGCAGCCGGGCCACGCCGTAGCCCTTCACCACCACCACAATCAGCAGCGCCGCCCCAGCTGAGGCCAGAAGCGCCACAGCCAGCGCGCGCCCCGGCGGCATCACAGGCCCGTGACCGACAAACCAGGGCAGCAGGAATGCGAACATCGTCATCAATCCGCACAGAGCCGCGTGTCCCATCAATTCCCAGCGATTCAAACCTGGTTGCCGGCGTCGGAAGAGATAATCGCCCGTAAGAATCGTAATCGGCGGGATCGAAGGCAAAATGTAGCCCGGCAGCTTCGAATGCGAGAACGAAAAGAAGACGACGGGAATAATTGCCCACAGGACAAGAAACTCAGGAAACGCGTCCCCAGGACGATTGGGCGCGCGCCTCTTCGGATTCAGGCGTCGGAGCCGCCATTCCGCTACCGACGTTTGAATGCCATCGATGAATGCCCGCATCGCGATCACCGTCCAAGGCATAACCGCCAGCAGCACGACCACCAGGTAGTACCAGAATGGCTGCTCGTGCTGATAACGATTGGTGGCAAAGCGCTCCAGGTTGTGTTCCAGAAAGAACTCGCGGAAGAACGTCGGATTCTGGTGCTGTACTGCAATGAACCAGGGCAAGGTGATGGCGAAGTAAAGTGCAATCCCGGGCCACCAGATCGATCGCTGCACAATCGACCACTCCTTGCGGAGAAACGCAAACGCGAAAACGATGATCATGGCCAGCAAGGGAGCCACCGGCCCCTTCGCCAGCGTGGCCACCCCGGTGAAGAAATAGATATCAAAGAGCCAGAACTTCGAGCCGGTCTCGTACCACGCATACCAGCCGAGCAGACCGATCGAGAGCGGCGCCGCCATCTGCATGTCGGTCGAGGCGCCGCGCGAAAACCCGATAATCCCCGCGCAGGCCACTGTAATCAGCGCTGCATCCAGATGTCCTCCAGGCCGGAATCGTCGCATGTGCAGATAGATCAGTGCCGCCATGATGAAGGCGAAGCTCGCCGAGGGCAGCCGCGCGCTCCAGTCATGCACCCCGAACTCCTGAAACACAAACATCGCCCGCCAGTAGTAAAGCGCAGGCTTTTCCAGCCACGGATGTCCGTACAGATAGGGAGTGACGCAGGCGCTCAACCGGTCCTTCAGTGTGTGAGCCGCATCAAAGCGCACCAGCATTTCATGAGCAATCTGCGCATAGCGGGGTTCGTCTGCGCCCACCAGTCCAAGACCATCCCCGCCCAGCAGGGGTACCACTCCATAGAGGATGAAGAAGACGCTCACAACCACAAAGACGGCAGCTTCGCAGGTTTCCGCCCACGTCGGCAGGCGCAAGCGTCGGCCTTGGGGTGAGTCTGTTGCAACTCGGTCCAGTTGAGTCTCCACGTCCAGCGATTCTCCAGCCCAGCGTTCAAGCGGTTCCGCAGCCATTGCGTCGCAGGACCGACTCTGCACCAGACTCCGGCCTGCCTCCGGGGCTTGGGGATCCCCTGTGGCCGGCTACTTATTGCACGCCTTGCGTCAAGGCAAACCGCAGAAATTACTCCGCGTTCAAGCAAGAGCTAGGCTAACAGATTCGTGCCGGTTCTTAACTTGGCTGCGCCAACCCCGCCAGCGCATCACGCAATTCCAAAACGATCTGTTCGCGTGCATGTCCCAGTGGACCTGCCAGAACGCAACCCGAGGCATTCTCATGTCCGCCTCCGCCAAGCTGATCTGCAATCGCAGATACATTGATCCTCCCTTTGCTGCGAAGGCTCACGTGGATACGATTCTCCGTCCCCTCTCGCAGAAAAGCTGCCGCCTCGACCTCGGAAATCGAAAGCGCATAGTTGGCAATTCCTTCGCAGTCTTCTTCGGCGGCACAACTCCGCACCATGTCTTCGTGCGTGATCCAAAGCCACGCCACGCGCCCTTCGCGGTGCAGATTCTGAAGCGCTGCACCCAGCAGCAGCAGCTTCGACATCGATTTAGAAAAATACACCTGCTGCGCAATGCGAACCGGATCTGCGCCTGCCAGCGCCAGGTCGCGGGCCAGTTCGAACGTCGAGGCTCGCGTCGCCCCATGGATGAATCCGCCCGTATCGGTCAGCACAGTCGTATAGATGCAAGTTGCGGCTTCCGGCGTGACCTCAACCCCCGCAGCCAGAAAGAGCCGATGCACCATCTCGCCCACGCAGGCCGCATGATGGTCGATCCAGTTAATGTGCGCGTACTCGATTCCGGTTGCATGATGATCGATGTTGACGAGGAAGAACTTCTCCAGACCTTGCAGCCGGGTGCGTTCCACACCGTCGCACTCCAGCAGAATCACCGCATCGTACGGCCCATGGACGCGCGGAGCCATACGAATGCGATCGGACGCTGGCAATCCCCTGTAGATCTCGGGAATGCGATCGGCTGTTACCAGATCGGCTCGCTTTCCCATCGCATCAAGCAGCGTTCCCATCGCCAGCATGCTGCCCACCGCATCTCCGTCCGGTCCCGCATGCGAACACACGAGGAAGCGCTCACCCTCCCGGATCACTTCCAGGGTGTTCGCGATCGGATCAATTGCGGTCTTCGGCTTTTCGACTCCACTTGTGGCGGCTCGGGAGAGATCCATGCGTCTACTCCACTGGAGCTTTCTGCCGCTTGCGCGATCGATCCATTAACTCCTCGATCCGCGCCTGGAAACGCCCGGACCGGTCCGCCAGAAAACTCAGTTCCGGCACATGGCGAACACCCATTCGCTCCTTTAACTCAAAACGAATGTGGCCTTTAGCCGCCTCTAGACCGGCAATTGTTTCCACCTCGGCCTTGGCAATGTCCGACACGGCGTTGTCGACAGCCACATACACGCGCGCGGACTTGCCCCCCGGGTTCAGCACAACCTCGGTCACATAGCAGAACGCAATGCGCGGATCTGACAGCTCCCCCTCGATCATGGCGCCAATCTCTTCACGCAGCGTCTCCGCCACCCGGTCCTGATGGTGCTTTCGTCCCCTGTGCTCCGGCATCGAACGCACCTCCTCACGCGCCTCGAAGTAAACCAATCAGGATAGCAGAGCAACACCGTGCGGCCGCCCCCGGGCGCACCGCGGGCATGCTCGCTCCTCAAGGCTTTGGACTGGTTATTGAGTCAGTTGGAAATCTCCGGGCTGCCATCGACGCCGGCAAATAGATAAATCCGCCGGGACCGGTCACCGGCTCCCGCGGAAACCTCCGTTCGCGGCTTATGCCAGCTACGAGTCGACTCCTGCTCCGGAGCAGGTCCTCAACGGCCCGGATCTCGTGAACGCGCCAGCCATCCACCGCGAATCGCTTACAGATGCGCGTCGGAATTACGCCGGTGTTTAGACCGGCTGCGGTGCGTAATCTTCTTCCTCTTCCAATCCATACCGGCGCAGCAGGTTCGGCAGGCTCTGTGAAAACGCAGAGCGTGGCATCACCGTATCGCATCCGGCTTCAACGGCCTTCAACTTAAGGTCGCCCTGCAGATGGTTCAGGAATCCGATAATCGATGTCGCCTTCTTGAATTTCGTTTTGAATTTCGGAATCAGCGACATCGGCTTCGCATTCAGGTTGTTCAGATCGAAGACCACCAGCGTTGGCTTCGCCGCCTCCGGAGAGTCGATGATGCGCGCGATGGTTTCCTTCTCGCCCTTCACAAACTCAACCTTGACGCCAAGCTTTTTCGCCGTCTCCTGGATCTTCGCCTGGAAGAACAGGTCCTCGATGAAACAGAAAATGCGCGTCGGAGCATCGGCCTTTACGGGAACTGACGGCGATCCCACATTCACGTCGTTGTAGTAGCCGTGATGCCCATTGCCGGAGGTAGGAATTGTGGAAGGCGGCCCGTCTGCCACGTTGCCGTTTACGGTGCGATAGCTGTGATCCATCGGACCCACAAACGTACGCGGCCCCATTTGGCGCTCTTTCCTCCTGCCGTTATGCTGCGGAACGATGCTGTTGCCCGGCGAAGGAGGCGGCGTATTGTTCTTCTGCTGGAAGAACTTCTTCTTTTTCCGGTGTCGTCCTGAACCCGGCTTCGGTGGGCCACCCTGCTGCTGCGGCTGTTGCGGAGCCTGCATCTGCGGCGGAGCCTGCTGTGGCTGATTCTGCTGAATCTGCCCCTGCGGCTGACCACCCTGCTGGTTCGTCTTGTTTTTGCGACGACGCCTGCGGCGCCGATGTCCTTGCGACGGTCCCTGGCCATTCGCCTGGGCCGACCCCAGCTCGGGCTGGGGTATCGTCGGTTCTGTTGTCATGCGTGCACTTCCTGGCACTTTGCTATGGTTTGCATTACTTCTTGTGCTCAGCTCTTCCATCTCTGGGGCTGCTGAAATATTGAGTTCCCGCCGCACTCCCCAATCAGATGCAAGCAACCGCGCGGGTAGTACTTCGCTTGTCGTTGAAGCCGCGTAATTTGCCGACGGAGCAGCAATCTCGAACGCAATCTACCACGACATCTGCGTACCCACGACGAATCAGATGTGGGTATACCTTTCCTGCCCGGCGCATTGTGGCATTTCCGCTTACTTCCTTGACAATTGCTTGCCGAGAAGATCCCTGCCGGAAATCACCGCTAGTTCTTCGATGCGAATCCAGGGCCAAACATCCATTCAAAACGCTTAAGCCTTCTGCCCGAACCACCTGCAACAGCATTCTCCGGTTGTCTTGATCGGTGCAACTTGGCCTGCGTTTCCTGGGGTGATGCCTGTCCTATAGGATCCTTCGCCAATTCTGCCCGTTCGGCTGATTCTGGTTGCGAAGTATCTTTTGTAAGCGGCGAGCCGGCTCTGCCCTGAATCCGGGCGGTTCGCTTCAGCCGCTTGATAGGCAATTTCGATAGTACAGGCTCCCACGCTGCTGCGCAAGTATTCCACACTCCCACAATGGAGGTACAAGCGTAACCGCGAAGGAGCCCGGGTGCAGTCCGAGCGTAGCGCCGATTCGTCCAAACGCACGAAACGCCATTCAACTGAATGGCGTTTCGTTTCCCTGCGCTGGTCACTGGCCTCCCAGCAAATTATGGGCGGTGGTTATTTCCACCGCGCCCTCTACAGGCTCTCCCGGCCGGTCTGCCGCTTCGTTGGCGGCTGCTCTTGCCGAGCGTCTGCTGTTTTTGCGGGCTGGCCGGAATTTCTCCAGCAGCCGGTACATCACTGGCACCCTTCTAGATAGCAATCGACGTGCCGTTCTCCCTGGTGTTTGCTTTCATCGAGTTGCGGGTTCCGCGAGGCGTCAGCCGTTTTGATTCTGGTAACCTTGCGGCGCTGAACTTCAAAAAATAGTAGATTCCCCGATAAAACGAGCGGCGCGAATTCCGAAATCCAGTGCCCACAACTCGAAGCGACAGGAGGGGCGCGGTCCTGCTTGCGCCTGATCGAACATTGACAATTCCGGTTTTGCGAGGAAGATCTATCGCTGGCAGTGTGCGCAGTAATGGGTGCTTCTGCCCGCCACCACGATCCGCTTGATCGGATGGCCGCATCGCCGGCAGGGCTCACCAGTCCGCTGGTAAACGCAGTGCTCCAATTGGAAGAATCCTCGCACACCCTCAGCATCGACGTAGTCAGAAACCGACGAGCCGCCGAGCCGAATCGCGTGCTCCAACACCTCGCGGAGGGCCAGCCGCAGCTTTTCGAGTTCCACACGCGTCAGCAGTCCTGCCCTGCGCCGCGGTCGGATTCCTGCGCGAAACAGACCCTCATCCGCATAGATGTTCCCCACGCCCGCCAACAAGGTTTGATTCAAGAGCGCAGCTTTGATAGCCATCTTTCTCCCCCGAAAAAGCCCTGCAAACTCCGCTGTTTCAATCAACAGCGGCTCCGCCCCAGGACCGGCGAAGCCCTGCCTTTCGCGCAGATCTCGAAACTCCAGCCGGCCAAAGCGACGCGGATCGACGAAGCGCAGCTCGCGCCCACTGGCGAGTGCGAGCCGGGCATGTGTATGTTTCGCGACAGGGGCCTCAGGGGTTGTTACAAGGAGCCTTCCCGTCATGCCCAGGTGCACAATCCACTGCGCCGTGATCGCGGAGTCCTGCCCATGCCCGCGACTCTCCCCCTTGTTGCCCCCCAGCTCGACCACAATGTGTTTCCCGGTCCGGTGGACGGTAACGATCTTTCGCTCGCGCAGCGCGTCTGCCTGTCGAACCGCCGGCGTCTTGAAGGGTTCGCGATGCGTGCCGAACCACACTTCTACAATCCGATCACCGCGCACACGCGCGTCAACCCCGCGTGCGATCGTCTCCACCTCAGGCAGTTCAGGCATCGGCTTATTTTAGAGGCCAGGGCTTGGCCACATCTTGGCTGGTTCCTTGGAATGCGTAGCGGAACCGTTAGCGCTGCTCTCCCGGCTCCCGAATCCTGCTGGCTTCGAAGCTTACGATGCGCCACACGCCGCGCGGATCCTTTACATACACACGCGTATACCGGTAGCTTCCCGAGATCTCGCCATCCGGGCCTGTTGCGCTCACTTCGGCGCGCGAGGTCACCAGCGCTGTCGTTCCGTACATGCGGATCTTTCTGTCGGTGAGCTCGATGGACTTGAAGCGCACGGTGCCGGACCGGAGATTGGCCAGTGCCTGTTCCTTGGATTGCAGGATACCGGTCGGAGTGATGGCAATATAGTCGTCGGCGAGCAGCGCATCCAAACCTGCGATATTCCCCTTCAGAATGGCATTGCGCCAGGCATCTTCAAGATGTTCGATCTGGTGGCGCGCCTCATGCTTCTCTGCGCGCGGCATAGCGGGCAACCGGTTTGGTGGAAACACCAGCACCAACATGGCAACGCCCATCGCGAGACGGGAGTTCCCGGACACATGTGCGTTTCCCCTCAACATTCCCATAAGCGTAACGGATATTAGCCCCGAATTGCTGTGCCGGTCAATGCTCGCCGCGTGAATGTTCCGTCAAGCGAAATCCATAGGTCATTCGACGATGTGACCTAGGGAATGTTCGCACGCTCTTTTTGACGCCGCGAAAACACGCCAGGCTATCTCACAAAGTGAGCTATGGCAGATTTCAGAAGCCAGTTTGGCAAAAACACCAGGGACAGCGTGCGAGCGCTCGTGCCGCGATGAGATGGGGTCAGAAGCGCGGGGCGCAAACGGAAACACCGGGGCCGCAGCAGAAACCTGCGAACCCCGGAGCTGTGTGCCTGAAGCGAGTGCTCAATGATTGCCGTGGTCCGAATTGGCATCAAACAAGTCCGACATTACACTCACATTCGAATCGCAGGCATGGTTGAGACAGGGCAGACCGAAGCCTGCTTCCATCGACTTCAGCAGCGAGTAGCTGTTGTAGTAGGTCGAACTTTGCACTCCGTTTTTCCCGTAGTTTGTTTCGACTGTGAGAACTACGCGGTTCTGATTCTGTGCTGGATACAATCCGGTAAGCAGAGTGGTGCTTCCGCTGTAGTCATTCTCATCCCAGACGATCACGATGGCGCTGCGCCTGGACTGCCATGCCGGAGATGCGTGGATGGCATTGACCAGCCGCTCAATTGTCGTATCGCCTTGCTGAATGAGCCCGGGGTTAAGGCCAACCTGCGTGCCGTAGGTATAGCCGCTGTCGTTCTGGCCGTAGTCAAATGCACAGAACGCATCGCCGTTGCCTCTGCCGTGCTGGTCGTCGCACTGGTTGGGCACGATGAAGGCAAAGTCCGGAACGTTTCCGCTCCTGAGGTCCGCATAGAGTCCACTCTGCCCGTCGAAACCGGCTACGTTGGCCAGGCTGTTGTCGCGATCATTTCCCTCCTGAACGCTGGCGAAGTAGGCGAATGGATTGTGCTTCACGGCATAGAGCTGCACCACACTCGATGACGTTAGAGGAGCAAGCTTGGAGAAATCTGAAAGGTTGGTCACTGTACCATTGCTGTAGTTCACGCCGTAGATCGAACCGAGAGGCAGGCTCTCCTGGTAGGACTTCCATTCCATCCGCGCGTCGTCGAGCTGGTCGGCGATTGTCTTGCCGACCGTGTGGGCGGCAGGAACCGACTTCACGCCGTCAAGATCGGCGAGGGCGACGAATGGACCGGCGACTTCGTTCCATGTATCCACCGCTGGCGTAGCAGCATCTGTGCCTGATCCGGAGATGGGACAGACGTTGCCGGTGTCAACCGGGACCGGCGCATTGCCGCCGCCGTCGTCTGCGTTCACCACTTTCGTGGCGATGTTCGGCGAGCACGACGTGCTTCCCCAGTCCGGGGAATTATCGCTGCGGACGCCGAAGTTGGACCCTCCGACGACTTCCAGATAGTTCGTGAGACTCGGATGTCCGACGGCAAAATAGTTGGTGGCAAGATTGACCTTCCCACTTGCGATCAGATTGTTCAAGTAGGGTTCATTAGGATTGCCAATGACCTGCTGATAGCCATGGTTCTCCATCATGATCAGAAACACATGATCGAGATGAGGGATATCGCTTTTGATACGGTCGTTCTGGGCGAATCCTGTGGTTGCGAGCGCCCCGGCGACGACACCGAGTACTGCTGCTTTTCTAAACATGGAGGCAGACCTCTCGAATTTGAGTTTGGGAAGCGCAGGCCGAAGATCAACCTTGCCGCGCCAGACTGAATCTCTGCCAAGTGTGTGAATGAGTCTTTAAGCAGCTGCGAATAAATGTAGAATCTGGGCAAAGGAAGGTGCTGCTCGGCTCTCAGGTCGCAGTTCTTTCGGGCAAGATCTCGTTATCTCGAAGCGAGAACGAGTGCCGCATTGGTCCACTCGGTTATGGCGACCGCGTCAGACTTCGCGACGAGATGTGGGAGGAAGCTTCAGATCGCTCAATGATCGAGCCGCGACCGCTCTGGAATTCCGCGTAACTCTTGCAAGACGATCCTATATAGTTGGCCAACCGTGATTGGATGCTCTTCGGACGCCGGTCCTCCCAGAAGGGACTGAATAACAGGAGGCTCGCTCTGCTCTTCTTGAGGTATCGAGTGACCACCATCAATTCGGTCGAAAAGCCCCGCGTTCAAGCCAATTTGGTAATGACCCTCAATCGCCTTCAGAATTCTAATTCCGACCTTTCCAGAAATGCCCAGGTCGCGACAAACCTGCGTGTCGGGGTCAATGCGTTTGTCCTTCTTCAATCGGGCGGATTCGCGAATGACCTTCGCCAAATCCTCAAATGATGGGTATTGCATCATGCGCCCTCGGCGTGCAGTCCGCCGGCCCTCTCGTTCCCGGCGAATGGTTATGCCAGCGCGGCAAGATCTTCGCGGCTCCGCTCCAGCATCTTTTGATAGAGACCGGCGACGGCGTACTTTTTGAAGTGGGGTGACTGGCGGTGCGCTTCTTCCGCCTTCTGATCCTTGTACTGTTCGTAGATCAGTACGGTGCACGTTTCGCCCTGCACCCAATGTGGAATGTAGCTGACGCACCCCGGTTCCTGGCGCGATGCCACGGTGAGTGCTTGAAGGATCTCGGCAATCTCCGCCCGATCTTCCTGCGCAAACCTCAAGCGGACAGTAAAGCTGATCATGGGGAGCACTTCCTCATACCAAGGTAAATTCTGCGGTCATTCAGTCCAGTCTATGCGTGAATCTCGTTGAGTGCCGCGGCAAACTCTGGAAGCACCATCGTCTGTTCGCGGTCCGGGCCCGTGGAAACCATGCCGATTTTTGCGCCGCTCTCGCGCTCCTGAAAGCGCAGATATTCCCGCGCCGCTTTCGGCAGCTTATCAAAATCAGTAATCCCTTCAGTGGATGTGCGCCAGCCCTTGAGTGTCGTGTACACCGGTTTGATGCGTTCCAGTCCCTGCACGTCCGCCGGAATCTCGTCGCTGACTTTGCCGTCAAGCTCGTAGCCCACGCAAATCGGAATTTCCTCGAGCTCGTCGAGCACATCCATCTTGGTTACCACCAGCCACTCCGCGCCGTTCACCTGGTTCGAATAACGCAGCAACGGAATGTCGAGCCATCCGCAGCGCCGTGGACGTCCGGTGACCGCACCGTATTCATTGCCGCGCGCGCGAAGCTGGTCCCCGATGGGGTCGTGGATTTCAGTCGGGAACGGGCCTTCGCCTACACGCGTCACATACGCCTTGGTCACCGAGATTACGGTGCCGATCGCCGTCGGGCCCACGCCCGTGCCGGTGGCCGCGCCGCCGGCAGTCGCCGAGGAGGACGTGACAAACGGATAGGTCCCGTGATCAATGTCGAGCATCGTGCCCTGCGCCCCTTCGAACATCACCGAGCCGCCTTCGGCAATGATCTTGTGAAGCATCCTGCCAGTGTCTGTCACAAACGGACGAACCTCTTCGGCGGCGGCAGCATATTCGTCGTACATCTTCTTGGGATCCAGGGGATCGGTGCCGAACAGGGCATGGGCGATGGCGTTCTTCTCTCCGCAGGCTGCCTCAATGTGCTGGCGAAGCAGCGACGTGTTAAGCAGGTCGACGATGCGCAAGCCGCTGCGCGCCATCTTGTCTTCATAAGCGGGCCCGATGCCACGGCTGGTGGTGCCGATGCGCTTGCGTCCCGGCGCGCTCTCCGCCGCCAGCTCGATCATGCGGTGATACGGCAAAATAACCTGGGCGCGGTTTGAGACGAACAGCTGGCCGTCGACTTCAACGCCAAGCCCGCGCAGTTTGCCAACTTCTTTCAGGAAGGCGATCGGGTCGAGAACAACTCCATTGCCGATTACGCCTTTGCAACCGGCCCGCAGAACCCCGCAGGGGATAAGCTGGAGCACGAACTTCTGGCTGCCGTGAATTACGGTATGCCCTGCGTTGTGCCCGCCGGCGTAGCGCGCTACGGCCCTGAAGCGCTCGCTAAGCACATCCACAATCTTGCCTTTGCCCTCGTCGCCCCACTGGGCGCCCAACACCACTGCCGTCTTCGCTCGCATCCCTGCCCGCTTCCCTCAAAATCGCACAATTTAGCCTGCCACAACCGCGGGGCCGTGCAGGCAAAAACAGCGACGCAATCACCCTGCGCCACGAACGATTCTAAACCCTGCGTGGGAAAGAATCGGTGAGGAGAGGGACGGAGAGCAGTTCCGAGTTCCAGTTCGTAGTTCGATGTTTTATTGCGTTCGGGCCGGAGACGGCTGGGTCGGCGGAGCCACCAGCCGGTATCCCGCCGGAACCTCGAAGTGCGACGGGTCGACCGGCGCCGACGAGAAGTTCGACGTGGTGATCTGCGTCTCCATCAGGATGGCGCTGGTCGGCTGAGCCTGGGCTGTATTCTGATCCGGATTCTGGTCCGGTGGCGGATTTTGCTTCTTTTTGCCGAAGCCGAAACCACCGAACCGACTGGACAGCGCGGAACTCAAGCCGGCCTTTGCCACATCGCCTTTGCTCGGCCCGGCTGGCTCGGCAGGTGTCGGGGCTTCCGATGCCGCCGGCAGCGGCTGTCCGTTCATTGTCGTTCCCATGCGCATCACCTGCATGATCGGAACGCCATCGAGCTTCTGCATCTCTTTCGCCATATCGCCTAGCGCATGGTTGGCGCCTGGATTCTGCGCGAGCATCTTGCTGAAGTCATAACCGAGTGCAATGGTGTTGGAGTCGACCATTTTCATCGCCATGCGCCGGTAGAAATCGCGCACCTTGTCGTAGCCGGGAATCTCGGGCACCATCCACATGTCGTTGGTGATGGCCATGTTGCCCGACTGCTGGGTCTGCGTGTTGGTAGCTGTCAGGGTCATGGTCAGGATGGCTTCCTTGCTGTCGAGGCCGCTGATCTCTTTGGTCGCGCCGGTCTTGCGAACCTTGACGTCGAAGCTCATCTTCAAATCCTGCGCGTCGGGGTCAGGCTTCGCGGCTGGTTGCGGGGGCTGCTCTTTCTCCATTTGGGCGCGCGCGTTCTCCATGGCCTGCTTCATCTGGTCAAAGGTCACCACCGTGTAGGTCTTCTTCTGGACGTCGATCTGCGTGATCGTCTCCTTGTCGAGGTCGATGATCTCGATGCTCTCGGGCGACACGTTGGCCAGCCGGTTGTCTTTCAGATAGATCGTGGAAACGACGGGATCGCCCATATGGCGTGCCTGCGAGCTGATGAAGCCGACGGATTTCATCATGTGAAGCAGCGAACCGCCGGTAAGCTGGGTGGTCTGCTGGTACGTATAGTCACCGGCGTAGAGAGCTGGGGGAATCGCGAATGTGAGCAGGAGCGCAACGCGCTTTGCAAAGGGAAACATGGTCAGCCTCCGGGTTGGATCGACGGCAGAGAGGAACAACGCACAACAAGCCGCGCAGATGGCCTGCAGTCTACCCGTCCAGATAGTGCGCGTCAACTGAAGTTCGTTTCCAGGAATTTCAGATCAGGTTTTCGCAGATCACGCCAAGGACAATCAAACAGCTCGTGAATTCCACCATCTTCATTACGATTACGACAGTGAAGTCATCCGGCTGGACCTGGCTCTATGCGCGCTCCGATCGAGTTCCGCCCGAACTAGGTCGATCAGGCGGATTTGCGTTTCGCTCCTTTGGCAGGAGTCTTCACAATGCCGATGCCCTTGGCCGGCACTTCCTTTACACTCTTCGGCGGCTTCTTGGCTGAGGTGGTCCCCGATCCGATGCTCTTTCGCAAAGCATCCATAAGGCTGACCACATTATTCGGTCGCTGTTGCGGCGCCTCATCGATGGGCACGGGCAGGTGATTGACCTTTGCTTCGACGAGAGCCTTCACCGCAGTCTCATATCCATCCTCGAATTTGCTGATATCGAGCTTGCCGGACATCTTTGAGATCAGGGTCTCGGCGAGTTGAAGAGAGTCGGCATCGATAGCCGGCTGCTTGATGTCGCGGAAGTAGTCAGCGCGGTTGCGCAGCTCGTTCTGATAGCGGAGCGTGTAGGCCATCATGCCGGGGCTGTCGGCTCCAGCGGGCACCAGAGCGATGATGTTTTCGCGGCCGGAAAAGGACACTTTCCCGATCGCCGCTTTGCCGGTTTTAACCAGCGCCTCGCGGACAACATTGAAGGCCTCGGCGGACATGTCGTTTTCGGGCGTAGCGAAGTAAGGCTTCTCAACGTATTCGGGGTTCAGGTCGGCGACGTCGACGAACTGAGACACGGCGATCGTGTGCTTGGAAGGAATGCGCAGGTTTTCAAGTTCGCTGGGCTCGATGATGACGTATTTGCCCTTGCTGTACTCGTAGCCCTTCACGATCTCGTCGTTTTCGACAGCCGTCGTGGCTTCTTTGCTTTCAGCCGCGCTCTCCAGCACTTTCTGGTGGCGGATGCGTTCGCCGGTACGGCGGCTGATCTGGTGAAAGCTGATCTGGCCTTTGCTCTCGGTGGCGACGTAGAGACTCACTCCAAATGCCACAAGCGAGATCTGAACGTTGCCTGACCAATAAGGACGCGCCATGAAACCCCCTCAGCGCGGGCTTGAACGGCTCGGGGAGCACAAACCCGCAGACTGAGGAGTTTAGCGCATTTTGTAAAGGTCGGAGAAGTGTATATATAGTAAACGACACGACTTTCGTCTTGTCTTCGCCTTTGCCGCGACGCGGGAATTCGGACGGAAAAGCCGGGTGAGAATCAGTCGGGCGGCAATCCGCCCCATTGCCAGAAGCTGGTGTACTCGGCCTGCGCGATCCATGCGGACAGTTGAGGGTTGGGGTGGCGCTGGACATAGGGAACAGCCCAGCCAATGGTGGCGCCGGCGATTTTGTCGGGCATGTTCTGCTGCACTCCAGTGGCTTTCTCGAAGATTTCGGGATGGAGCAGACCCTGTTCGCAGAGGTTGGCGAGGCGGTCGATGGCATGGTTGTTTTCGGCATAAGTATCGATGCCGTTTACCTCACCGAGTTCGGCCAGTATGACGAGCGGGGCGAGCGCATATAGGTGATAGTGAAGCGCCATGCCGGCGCGCGCAAGTTCAAGCGGGAGCACGCCGCTCTCCTCGATCTGGTCGACACCGCATTTGAAGGCCTCCATCCCGAAGTGGAATTCACGGCTATCGTTGCGGGCGACGCCGGCGGCGGCGACGGCCAGGCCGGACCAATAGCGATGGTTGTTCCATGCATCGCTGCCTGGGTATTTCAGCTTGCTGTCGACGTAGTCTTCGACGTGGTCGGCGAGTTCTCCGAACCATTTCTGAATTTCTTTGTCCTGTTGGGGCGTGCCAACGCCCGTGTTGCGGACTTTGAGATAAGCCATCGCAGTGCCGGCGAGGAGCCACTTTTGCACGTAGTGAGCCTGGCCGGTCGGCATCGAAGCGGACCAGGCTTTGGCCTCCGCGGCAGCCGAAAGCAGAGCGTAAACGCATTGCGCACCGGCCCGGCTGCCGTGGCGGATGTAGGCGTCTGCTGCCTGGGTTGTCCACTGTCCCAGGTGATCGGGCGCTTCAGCGGCATTTTCATACGCGGCCTTCTTCACGGGGTCGATGACGGAGTGGTGGGCGTCGATGTAGTAGCTCTCGGCGTCAATCGATTTGGAGAACGGGGGCGGAGCCGGGCAGGTGTAAGGCGCGTCCGTGAGCGGAACGGGGTGGGCGTCCCAGGGAGATTTGAGCCGGTCGGCGCGAGTCGCGGCTGAGCCACAGGACAGGGCGAGAGCGGGGATGAAGAGAAGGCGCGGCACGGTCCAGCGAAGGTTCATATTGACAGGGCTCTGAAAGGGATGACGGTCTATGCGGCGCTAAGGTTGCGACAACCGGTCGACGCTAATGGGGAACTCGATGCCACGGCCGAGGGCGAGGATATACGCGACTGCAGATCGTCGCGAAAATCCACGACGCTGGTCGGCGCGGCACCGCCGGCTGCCCCCGCTTACGCCCTGCGGATGAGGTGGAAAGCGGTCCAGCCCACGGCAACACCGACCGACCGGAGCATCGTGGCCTCTAAGGGTAGAAAAATTGCGAATCCGACGGCCGTGAAAGACCAGATCAGGAGCGCCCAGGTGAGGGTGTTGCGGCGATCCGAGTAGCTTTGCTTGAATCGGGCGAGAAGTCTCGCCCCCTGATAATGTTCGTCCATTGTGTCGCTTGTCTCCTCTGCTGCGCATCGGTCGGGGAGATACCCGGCACATCATTGAACCCAAAAGTACCATCTGGGGCTACGTACAAAGTAACCTGCTCTCCGTATTACTTAAATACTGCTAAAGGGGCATGCCGGACCCCAAAACGTGGGTTTCAGGCTATCCAGCCAGTGGCAAAAGACGCTGTTAACCAGAGGATGCGTTCGTTCGTTGTTCTCAATAGAGGGGCCGGGAAGGCCTCTTCCATATCGGGAGAAAACAATGCAAACGCGTCGCCTGGTCTATCGGATTCTTTCTGCTGTTGCTCTTTCCGTACTTCTTCTGGCCACCCTGGGAGCGGCCCAGCCCCGCACTTCCACTCCGGCGCCTGCAGCAGTTCCGAGCGTCGAAATGGTCCCGAATGAGCGTGATGTGGCGGCCAACCAGACGGAACTGATCCAACTGCTGCGGCTCAGCCCGACACTGACCACCGTCGTCGCACGCGATCCTTCTCTGCTTTCCAACCAGGAGTACGTAGCACGCAACAATCCGCAACTGGCGGCGTTTCTTGCCGCGCATCCCGAGGTGGCGCGCAATCCCGCGTTCTACCTGTTTTCCCATCTCAAACATGACGATGGACAGCCCGACGAGGCGCTGGAGCGCGCCGTGTGGCCCGATGTATATCGCTCGCAGCCGCAAGTGTCGAGCTTCCAGGCGGTGTGGAGCGACGCAGTGCCGCTTCTGGCCTTTGCATGCGGCTTGACCGGCATTTTCCTGCTGGCTCGCATGTTCGTCGAGAATCGCCGCTGGAGCCGCGTCTTCAAATTGCAGAGCGAGGTCCACGGCAAGCTGATCGACAAGTTCACCGGCAATCAGGAACTGGCCTCCTACATGGAGACTGAAGCGGGCAGAAAGTTTCTTGAGGCAACGCCGATTCCCATCGGCATTGAGCAGGACCGCCGCATGCCCAGCGCCGTGGCGCGTATTCTTACCCCGTTGCAGGCAGGCATTGTGATGGTGCTGTTGGGCATTGGGCTGCTGTCGCTGCGCCACGCCGGACCCGACATGGATGAGCCAATGCTGGTTTTCGGAACAGTCGTGCTGATGCCCGGAATCGGCTTTATCATCTCAGCAGGCGTTTCGTGGCTGCTCGCAGCCAAGTTGGGCCTGATGCCCACCGACACAGCTGGACCTGGCAGATTCGATTCGCCCCTCGGCACTTCCTCCGGATTCAAGGACAGGCAGTGAGTCGCGGGGAGCCGAGTGAAGGTGAGGAAGCAGAGACCCATGCCCTGGGAGTCCACCATTCCGACCGTGCTGGCAGGCGAGGGGCAACCCCTCGCCGCCGGTGCGTGCGTCACGGCGATGGATAACGAGCAGTTCGCCGGATTCTATGCGCGCTCGTCCCGATCGCTTTGGGCGTACCTCGCGCGCGTAAGCCGCGATCGCGCGCTTGCCGACGATCTGACGCAAGAGAGCTATGTGCGCTTTCTGTGCGCCAGTCACCCAGCGGATGGCGAAGTCGCAGCACGGCGGTACCTGTTTCGAATTGCAACCAATTTGTTGCGCGATCACTGGCGGCGTCCGCAATCCTCATCGATCGACGACTTGCCTGAGGAGTTGTTCACCGCGCGTTGCGGCGAGGGGCAGGCGGATTCACTCGCGATGCTGGGTCCGGCGATGGCGCAGATGCGCCCGCGCGACCGTCAGCTGCTGTGGCTGGCATATGCTGAGGGCTATTCGCACCACGAGATTGCAGAGGTCACCGGATTGGCTTCTGCGAGTATCCGGCTGTTGTTGTTCCGCGCGCGCAGAAAGATGGCGCGATTGCTGCGCGAGCGAGGTGAAGCATGAGTCCGTTTGCATGCACGCGCGAGCGGGAGGTGACGGAGTTGCTGCACCATGGCTACTGGCCTGAAGCTTGCCCGGCGGAGTTGCGTGAGCATGTCGAGACTTGCCGCTCCTGCTCCGATCTTGTGCTTGTATCCCAGGCACTGCAGGCTTCACGCAGGCAGACGCTGGACATTCCACGCCTTGAATCCCCCGGTGCCTTGTGGTGGCGCGCCCAGCTGCGGCGGCGCAATGCGGCAATCGAGACGGTTGGGCGGCCGATCCTGGGGGCGCAGATCTTTGCGTTGACGCTCTTGATTGTTGTCGGCGCGGCAGGACTCGTTTGGAAGGGAAACCTGCTGAGGGTATGGCTGGAGAATCTGCCGCAGGCGCTGCATCTCGAGGCGCTGGTGCCGGCCGCGCTTACGCAGTCCGGCGGATTGGGTTGGATCGTCCCCGCATTGGCAATGGTGGCGCTGCTGAGTGGCGTAGTGGTTTACCTAGTCACGGAAAAGCAATAATCCGGTTGCATGTTTCATCGCTGAAAAGCTGATTTCGGAGATTGCCCGAAGGCATGTACGATACGGCTGCAGAGGGTATCGCCATGCCGACCTATGTCATTCTTCTTCGCGCGGTCAATTTAGCGGGTCACGGCAAGCTGCCGATGGCCGACTTTAGAGAGATGCTGACCGGGCTGGGATTCGAAAAGGTCGAGACATACATCCAGAGCGGCAATGCGGTTGTCGACGCAAAAGCTCCACCGTCAAAGGTCGCGCAGACGGTCGCGGCGGCCCTGGAAAAACTGATGGGCGCACCATGCGGAGTAGTTGTCCGCACCCATGAGCAGTTGCATCGTGTGATTCGCGAGAATCCCTATGCAGCCGAGGCAGCAGCGAAAGGCGCCCTGGTGCATGTCGTCTTCCTCGCTGGACCTGCCGGGCCGCAGGCGATAAACGGGCTCGATCGCATCGTTACGATGTATCCGAAGCGCCGGGACCGGTATCACCTGGCTGGGGAAACGCTCTATCTGCACCTGCCCGACGGCGCGGCAGAAACGAAATTCACCGGTAAGGCACTCGACAAAGCTCTCGGCGTGATGGGAACCGCACGCAACTGGAACACGGTTCTTAAGCTGCACGCGATGTCAAAGCGCTAGGCACCTGATTTCAGCGGCCATAAACATTGAGTTATCTAGTTCGCGGCCAGCACGGCATCTGCGATGTGCGCGGCTTCGACTGCCGGCCGGACATCGTGCACGCGCACGATCGAAGCTCCGTGCAGGATTGCCGCCACCAGGGCCGCAATGCCGGCGATTGTGCGGGACTCGACCGGGGCCGCATCACCGCCAAAGAGCGGTGACAGCGTATGACCGAGGAAGGATTTGCGCGAGACACCCGCGAGGAGCGGGCGACCGAGCGATTGCAATTCGGCCTGGTGAGCGAGCACGGTGTAGTTCTCGTCAAACTTCTTGCCGAAGCCGTAGCCGGGATCAAGCACCACAGCCTCAGCCGCGATGCCGGCGCGCGCAGCGACGGCAAGACTCTCGGAAAGCCCGTCTCGAATGGTTTCAATCAGCATTTCCGCCGGCAACTTTGCCTGCGCACGCCATTCTTCAGGTCTGCCGCGCGTGTGCATCAGCACAACGCCGCATCCTGTTTCCGCACAGATGCCCGGCATCGCTTTATCCCAGGTAAATCCGCTGACGTCGTTGATGATCTCGGCACCCGCGGCGAGGGCAGCATGCGCAGTGGCGCCTTTGTAGGTGTCGGCCGAAAGAATTGCGTCCGGCCGGTGCTTAAGGATGCCCTCGATCACCGGAAGCAGGCGCTCCTGTTCTTCCTCGGCACTGACGGTGGCTTCCACCGGATCGCCGGCGCGTGAGCCGGGCCGCGTGCTTTCCGCCCCGAGATCAAGCAGATCCGCGCCATCGTCGAGTAACGTGAGCGCCCGCGCCACTGCGGCCTCAGGGGACAGAAACTTGCCGCCATCGCTGAAAGAGTCAGGCGTGATGTTCACGACGCCCATCACCAGCGTTCGCCGGTCCAGTTCGAGCAGGCGAGTGCGCAGCTTCCAGTGCGAGATTGTGCGTGGTGAGTGAGTCATCGCGGTGTAGACCCTGAAACTGTGCGAAAAGATGCGCGATTCAATTCTATGGGTTCAGCCGTATTCGTCGGCAGTGACGCGCACGAATCGCGGCCTGCTAAACTCCCTGCATGTTCCCCATCCGGCGAATGCTGGCGCTCTGCCCGGCGCTGCTTCTCTTCTCCGCCACTGGTATCTATTCCCAGACGCACCATGCCCACACTTCCGCGCGACGTCCGGCAAACGCGGCGCCGGCAAAGGGCGCGATGGCCGAACGCATTCAGGCAATCCTCGCCGACCCAGCGCTCAGCCATGAGGAATTCGGCATTAGCGTAATGTCCCTCGATGGACAGCCGCTCTACGGACTGAACGAGGGCAAGCTCTTTACACCTGCCTCGAATGCGAAGCTTGCCACCACTGCCGCCGCGTACGCGCTTCTTCCAGTGGAAAGCATGACATGGACCACCGATGTGGTTGCCGGTGGCGACATCGATGCCGGCGGCGTGCTTCACGGCAACATTTTGATCCTGGGCTCCGGCGATCCCACCATGAACGGACGGCAGTATCCTTACAAGCCGCCAACGCCGCCGGCACCGCCGCCACCAGCGAATCCTCCTGCGAAGTCGCCCACGGGGACGCCTGCGGCAACCCCGACGCCAGTGGAAGTAAAAGCAGAGCCAAAGGCCATGGATATTCTCGATCTGCTGGCCGAGCAGGTGGAGCAATCCGGGGTACGAACGGTCGAGGGCGCAGTGGTGGGCGATGACAGCTTCTTTCTGAGCGAGCCCTACGGAACCGCGTGGGCATGGGATGACCTGCAGTGGGGCTACGGAGCACCCGCTTCCGCGCTTTCATTTGCCGACAACACGATTGAACTGACCGTGACAGCCGATCCGGCAAAGCCGGGCGCGACGCTGGCCCAATGGTCGCCGGACGTTGACTACTACACGCTTGAGAATTCGATGACGATGGCGCAGCCTGGCGAAGTGGCGCATCCGGGCCTGGAGCGCAGACCGGGCAGTCTGCTGACGAGGGCATGGGGAACCGTCCCGCCGCAGGGCCTGCATGCGCCGCTCGCGATTGAAGATCCAGCGGAATTCATGGCCTCTGCATTCAAGGACGCTTTGCTGCGCCGGGGAGTGAAGGTGAATGGAGACCCGACATCGGCGCATCGCCTGCCGACCGGGACAGGAGATTTTAGTGCGGAGCGTTCCGAACCGCTGAGGCTGGTGCCGCGCATACTGGATACCATCGAAGCGCCGCTCGATGGCCGAAGAGTTCTGGCAAAGCATGTTTCGGTTCCAGTCGCGCAGGACATCATGCTAACCAACAAAGTCAGCCAGAATCTGCATGCGGAACTCCTGCTGCGCCTGCTCGGCAAGACATTTGGCAAGGATGGAAGCCTGGCACAGGGCACGCGCGTGGTGCGTCAGTTTCTGCTGGACGCGGGCGTCAGCGATGGGGACTTTTTCTTCTATGACGGCTCGGGCATGAGCATGGACGACCGGATCACTCCGCGGGCCTATACGCAGTTGTTGTCGTTTGCTTCGCGCGAGGCGTGGGGTGTGCCGTGGCGCGCAACGTTTCCGGTCGCTGGGGTGGATGGAACGCTGGCCGGTCGTTTCCGGAATTCTCCGCTCAAAGGCAAGCTGTGGGCGAAGACCGGAACGTTAAATGAGACGAACGCATTGTCGGGGTACCTGCAGACGGCGGGCGGAAGAACGCTGGCGTTCTCGATCCTGGTGAATGGGCACAAGCCGGGGAGTCAGGCGGAGCTTCCCGCGATGGAAAAGATTTGCGAAGCGATCGCGGCGACAGACTAGTCTTCGATAAGGCTCGTTAGCGGGCGCCCTGCTTGACGAACAGCCTTGCGGCGAGCAGTGTGCTGCCGCAGCCCATCGCGGTCAGCACCAGCGCCTGAACCCACAGTTCGCGAATGCCCGCTCCGCGCAAAATGATGCCACGCAGAATCTCGATGTAGTAAGTGGCCGGAATGAGCCGGCTGACGCCCTGGAAAAATGTCGGCATGTTCTCGATCAGGAAGATATAGCCGGAGAGAAAGACCGAGGGCAGAATCGTTCCCATCGAAAGCTGAAAGGCTTCGGCCTGTGTCCGCGCGCGCGTTGAGATCACAAGCCCGATGCCAAGCACAGTCAACAGAAACGGCACGGAGAGCAGGAGAAGCAGAAGCACGTTGCCGTGGATCGGGACCAGGAAAACGGTGCGCATGACGATCAGGATGACGCAGAGTTCACTGAATGTTAGAACGCCATAGGGGATCATCTTGCCGACCATCAAGCCAAGTGGAGCGACGGGCGTCATGGTGAGTTGTTCGAGCGTGCCGCGTTCGCGCTCGCGTACCAGACTGAGCGCGATCATCAGGATCGCCATGACCTGGAGGAGAATTGCAATCAGGCCGGGGACAAAGAAGTTGGCCGAGCGGGTTGCCGGGTTGTAGAGGACCGATGGGCGCACCTCGATGGGCATGGCGCTCCCGGGCAATGCGCGGCCCAGAGACTCCTTGAGCGCGACGCCGGTGGCGGTGCTCATTGCCTGGCCCGCGACTGAAGAATCAGAGCCATCGACGAGCACGAGAACGGTGGCGGTGGTGCCATCCTGCAGGCGCCGCGCGTAGTCGTTCGGGATGCGGATGCCGACGCGGGCTTTGCCGGCCCGGACCGCTTCGTACATCGCGTCCTGCGATTGGACGGAGAGCTTGAGATTGAAGACGTCGGAGCCGGCGAAGGCCTGGAGCAAGCGGCGGCTGTCCTGCGTACTCGATTCGTCCAGGACAACGGTGGGGATCTGGCGGATATTCGTGTCGACGGCAAATCCGAAGAGAAACAGCTGCAGCATGGGGATAAGCAGCGCAAAGAAAAGCGTGCCGGGGTCGCGGATGATGTGCAGAAATTCCTTGCGGCATATGGGCACGAGACCACGAAAGAGGACCTTCATTGCTGCGACTTTCTGGCTTGCGAATCCATCGCTTGCGACTTCATGATGCGGTAAGTGAGAGTGACGAAGACGTCTTCAAGCGAGGATTCGATCGTTTCGATCTTCGCTTGCGGAAGCGCGGCGCGCAGTTGCTCCAGTTTGTCGGATTCCGCCAGCGCATGGATGGTGTGGCCGAAGACGGTGGCTTCGCGGATGCCGATCATGTGACGCACGCTGTCGAGAATCTCCGACGGATTGGGCGCGGTGATCTGAATGCGTAACGTGCCCGACGGGTTGGCGTCGGGGAGTTTTTGCAACTCGGCGACGGTGCCGATGGCGATGAGCTTCGACTGGTAGATGTAGCCGACGCGTCCGCAGCGCTCGGCCTCGTCCATGTAATGCGTGGTGACGAAAAAGGTGACGCCCTGCCCGGAGAGCTGAAAGAGCAAGTCCCACAGAGCACGGCGCGCCACGGGGTCGATGCCGGCGGTGGGTTCGTCGAGGAAGACAACCTCAGGCGAGTGGATGATGGCGCAGGCAAGAGCGAGGCGTTGCTTCCATCCGCCGGAGAGCTGGCCGGTGCGGCGATTCATGTAGGGCTCAATGCCGGTAAGGGCCTGCAAGTCATGTGTGCGTTGGGCAGCACGTTCAGCGGAGAGGCCGTAGACGCCGGCATAGAAATTCATGTTCTCGGCAACGGTGAGGTCTTCGTACAAGCCGAACTTCTGCGACATGTAGCCGACGTGGCGGCGAATCTCGGCTGCATCTTTGCGGATGTCCATGCCAAGGATGCGACCGGTCCCTTCAGAGGGCGACAGCAGGCCGCAGAGGGCCTTGATGATGGTGGTTTTGCCGGAGCCGTTGGGGCCGAGGAAGCCGAACAACTCGCCCTTGCCGACTTCGAAGCTTACGTCGTCGACGGCCGTGAAGGTGCGAAAGCGGATCGTCAGGTGATCGGCTGCGATAACGGCGGTCATTCCAGGCGCACCGTCGCCGACATACCGGACTTCAGAATCTGTTGCGCATTATCGACGTACACCTTGACGCCGAACACCTCGTGTTCGCGGTCGCTCTTGGTCTGCACGTTGCGAGGAAGAAATTCAGCCTGCGACGCGATTTGGCCTACATGCCCCTCAAAGGCGCGATTGCCGAAGCTGTCCACTTGCACTGTCGCATGCTGGCCGAGGCGGACGTGGGCAAGGTCCGTCTCGGGAATGTAGACCTTCACCCAAAGCTGCGAGGCTTCGAGCATCGTCATCACGATTCTGCCGGCGGGGACAAGGTCGCCAGGGCGCACGCTGACGACTTCAACGACAGCATCGGAAGGGGCGGTTAGCTCAGCCTCGCGCAGGCGTGCATCGAGCTCGGCCACAGAGCCTTGCGCTTCGGCAAAACGACCGCGAGCGGATTCGATGTCTTCTCTGCGGAAGCCCTTGTGCGCGAGGACGGCGGCGGCTTCGGCTTGCTTGTAATTGTCTTCGGCAGCGCGCAAATCTTCAGGGCGCGTGCCGGCCTGGAGGAGCACAAGATGCTGCCGCGCCGATTCCGCGCGCTGTGCAGCGGCATCGCGCTTTTCGCGGGCGTCGTCGAACTGCTGGCGCGAGATAGTATCGGTTGCCACCAGCTTCTCCATGCGCTTGTAGAAAATCTCAGCATTGGCGGCATCGGCGGTGGCTGCGGCATAATCGGCCTGGGCCTGATCGATCTCCTGAATGCGCGGGCCGTTGCGGGCCGCATCGAGGGCGGCTTGCTGTGCGCGGGCGGTGGCATTGGCTTCGGCGATCTCTTCGGGGCGATTTCCGCGCAGCATCTTGTCGAGATCCGCTTGTGCCTGCTCAACCTTTGCCTGGGCCTGGGAGAGCTGGGCCTTCAGCTCGTCGCACTCAAATTCGACGAGCACGGTACCGCGCTTCACCAGCTGGCCCTCTTCCACGTGAACAGCGGTAACGCGTCCGCCAATCTTCGATCCGATCTGGATCTCACGGGTTTCGATTGTTCCCGAGTACACATAGCGATCGCGATGCGCCAACCACGCGAAGACGCCCCAGATGACGGCGACGAGTACCACCGCTGCAACTCCGGCAATCAGGATGCGGCGCTTCATGCGATTTCCTCTTACAGAATCGGCGGTCGCGCACGATATCGACGCGGGCCAACAATAGGCATTGCGTTGCGCGGCGGAAAAGGTTTCCGAACACTTCAGCATGGCACGTATGGCGAAAGACGCTGTGAGCTGAAACACACAGTTCGGCGGGAAATCAATGGCTTATCATCGAAACCAGAGATGCGTACACGGATTTGCTGTTCCTTATTGGCCCTTTTTGCCGGCCTGGCAGCCCTCACAGTGATGACGGGGTGCAAGTCTCTGCCCCCATCCAAGCCCGAGTCAGAGTGGACACCCCAGGAGGCGCAGGGCGCGCAGGTATTTCACCAGGCATGTGCAAAATGCCACAACCCCACGTCGACGCACGGACTGCATGGGCCGGGGCTGCAGGCTATCACCAAGATCCAGGCCATGCCCTCGGGCGCGCCGCCCACGGATGAGCGACTGACAGCCGTGATTCTGCACGGACATGGCACCATGCCCGGCACCGCGCTCGACGACCAGCAACTGCGCGATCTGCTGGCGTATCTGCACACGCTATGAGCGACCATGAGCACACACCCGCAACCGAATCCGTAGAAAAGGAAAACAACCCGGTCGGCAATACCGGAGAAGCGCGGAGCCTTCCGGCGCTCAAGCGGGAGTTGCTGCCGTTGCCCGGCCTCGCCGCGATTTCGCTGTACCTGCTCGTGCTCGCGGCGGTCATCGTGGTCGGGGTCGTGGGCGGGCACTATCCCCTCCTTTTCCTGGTGCTGCCGGTTTTTCTTTTTGCCGCATGTGGCGGATTGCTGATGCGGTTTCGCTGGGCGTGGGCCATGGCATTGTCCGCGGTACTGATGCTTGGCGGCTACAACCTGTGGATCTTCGCGCGCCAGTACATGGCGGCCGCATTGATCCAGGGAATGCTGAACATGGTGTTTTTCTTCTACCTCGTGCGGCCTGAGGTGCGGGAAAAGCTGCGCTAGCCGCAGCTTTCAGTGCGCTCAAAGTAAGCACGGGCCAACGCATTGAACTCAGAACATTCTCGTGGAACCTTTGCGAGGCGGGATGGTAATCTCTTGCCCATGTCCCCGAGAATGCTGAAACACCTTGCCTTCGTCTTGCTAATTGTTGCCGCAACTGTTGCCGCAAATGCCGTCGACGCCCCCCAAAAGCGCGACATCAATCTCGACGACCTTGCCAGGTTGCAACGCGTAAGCGGGCCCGTGGTCTCGTCCGATGGCGAATGGGTGCTCTACACCGTTGGCCAGGTCGATACCAAGGACGACAAGGGCCAGTCGCATCTCTGGATGGTGAAGTGGGATGGGTCAGTCCATCTGCAGCTGACCTACGGCAAGGAAGGCGCATCGGCGCCGAAGTTCAGCCCCGACGGGCGCTACATCAGCTTCATGTCGTCGCGGCCGGGATCGGTGAAGGGCGACCAGGTATGGGTGATGGATCGCCGCGGGGGCGAGGCTGAGCAACTGACCAACATTACCGACAAGAACATTCAGGGCTATAGCTGGTCGCCCGATTCGAAGCAGTTGCTACTCACGCTGCATCCAAAGGCGGAACCCGATCCCGAGGAAGGCAAGCCGCCCGCGCCGCCCAAGCCCATCGTGATCGATCGCTACCACTTCAAGCAGGACATCCAGGGCTATCTGCGCGACGATGCGTACAACGCGCTTTACCTATGGGACCTGACCACGAAGAAAGCCGAGAAGCTGACCACCGACAAGAATGTGAACGAGAACGACGCCGAGTGGTCGCCGGACGGCAAGTGGATTGCTTTCGTCAGCAACCACGATCAGGATCCCGATCGCACCAACAATACCGATGTTTTTATCGTCGAGCCCAAGGCGGGTTCGACTGCGAAAAAGCTGACGACCTGGGGCGGACCGGATGGCGGGCGACTGGCCTGGTCGCCGGACTCGAAGTTGATTGCCTACACCCAGGGCGCAAAGCTCGATCTGCTGGAATACTCCCAGTCGAAGCCGGCCGTGGTCACGCTGGATGGGACAGTCAGCTATCCCGCGGCAAAGTTCGATCGCGGCGTGAGCCAGCCGTTTTTCTCAGCGGATGGGCACCTCAGCTACCTCGTCGCCGACGACCGCAATGAATATCCGGCCGAAGTGGAGCTTGCGGGCAACGGCATTAAGCGGGAGCTGTCGCAGCAGGGCGCAGTGATGACGTGGGACCAGGCAGGCGGACACACGGCGGTTTTGTACACGAATGACACTTCTCCGGCTGAAATCTATGCGCTGGAAAACGGCGCGCTGCGCAAGCTCACCACGCAGAATGATGCGCTGGTCGCGGAGCTGAATCTTGTTCCCACCGAGGATATTGAAGCGAAGGATAAGGAAGGCGTCGAAGTCCATGGCCTGCTGACCCGGCCCGCGGCCTTCAAGGCGGGAACACCCGTGCCCATGATCCTCTTCATTCACGGCGGTCCCAACGGCCAGGATGCGCATACTTTTGACTTTCTGCGCCAGTGGCTGGCGACCAAGGGCTATGCCGAGCTGAATGTGAACTATCGCGGCAGCTCGGGGCGCGGGCAGGACTATGCCAAAGCCATCGCGGCGGACTGGGGCCATTTCGAAGTCGAGGACCTGCTGGCCTGCGTCGATCAGGCTGTTGCGCTGGGCGTTGCCGATCCGAACCGCTTGGCAGTAACTGGCTGGAGCTACGGCGGAATCCTGACCGACTACACTGTGGCCAGCACAGACCGTTTCAAGGCCGGCATCAGCGGAGCAGGAGTCGCAGCGCCGATGTCGTTCTACGGCGTGGACCAGTACATCCTGCAATACGATAACGAGCTTGGACCGCCATGGAAGAATCTGCAGCTCTATATCAAGATGAGCTATCCCTTCCTCGAAATCGACAAGCGGGTGCATACACCCATGCTCTTCATGGGTGGAACCTCGGACATGAACGTGCCCTTGATTGGCGGCGAGCAGATGTACGAGGCGCTGAAATCGTTGGGCCGGCCGACGGAGCTGGTTGTGTATCCGGGGCAGTTCCACGGATTCACGCGGCCGAGTTTCATCAAGGATCGCTACGAGCGCTGGCTCGGGTGGTGGGACAAATATCTGAAGCCCGCAACTCCGGCTCCAGCCGCGCCGAACAAGCAGGCGGAATAGAAAGAGCTCGGAACCCCCGGCCGCGGAGAAGCCAATCTGCCCGCGGGATTCTTATTCCTCGAAGGTGGAGTCGCGATGTCTTGTCGTCGGCTCCACGTCGCGCTTGCTTCGGAACATCCCAATCAACGCAATGACGCTGGCGACAATCAGCAGGAACGCGCCGACCGAAACCAAACCGACGGCCCCGGGCACGCCTGCGCCGGTTGTCGTGATGTCGATGTGAATGGAACACGCGCTGAGCGGATAGCCAAATTGCAGGCCGGTGGTGCCATGGCCAAAGTAAAAGATGACAAACAGCCCTGCAGCCACGCAAGCGACAGCCGTTACCAATACACCTTTCATTCCGAGCCCCTTTGCGCAGGATTTTAAACCCCGGCGCCGCTCCGCGCGCGCCCCGTACAATTGTGTAGATGGAACTGGTGCAGATTGAGTTGACACGCAAGACCCCTGCTCCCAAACCGGAGTGGCTGAAGGCACGCGCCCCGGTGGGTGAAAACTTCCATGCGCTCAAGCGGCTGGCGCGGTCGCTGGGTCTTCATACCGTATGCGAAAGTGCGCAGTGCCCCAACATCGGCGAATGCTGGCATCACAAGACGGCCACCTTCATGATGCTGGGCAACCTGTGTACCCGCCGCTGCGGTTTCTGCGCCGTTCCCAAAGGCCGCCCCGAGCCCATCGATCTTGACGAACCGCGCCGCGTCGCCGAAGCCGTGGCAACGCTCGGTCTCGAGCATGCCGTCATCACCAGCGTCAATCGGGACGACGACCTTGTTGGCGGCGCGCAGATCTTCGCCAGGGTAATCGAGGAAATTCGCCTTCAGGCGCCAGGGTGCCGCGTCGAGGTTCTGGTTCCCGATTTTCAAGGCAACCGCGAGGCGATCCGCATCGTGGTGGATGCAAAGCCCGAAGTTATGAACCACAACACGGAGACCGTTCCACGCCTTTATCGCGTGGTGCGGTCGGGCGCGCGCTATGAGCGTTCGCTCGAACTCCTGCGCTACTCCAAAGAGCTGAACCCCGGTGGGATCACGAAATCCGGAGTAATGGTGGGGCTTGGCGAGGAGACACGCGAGCTGCTCGAAGTCTTTCGCGATCTGGCGGCAGTAGGGTGCGACATTCTGACCGTCGGCCAGTATCTACGCCCCTCGCGCGATCATCTGCCCATGGCGCGTTTATATACGCCCCGCGAATTCGCCGAGTTGAAGACCGAAGCTCTGAAGATGGGCTTCCGTCATGTGGAGTCGGGGCCGCTGGTGCGCTCCAGCTATCACGCGCATGAGCAGGCGGCGGCAATGGGCCTCGCTGCTGTTTTGGCGTAGAGCGCTGCATCTCGCACCGCCGCGCAGGTTGTAGAATAGCCGTTGGTAAATGGCTTCGTGAGGAAATCGCAATGGCTTCGTTTATGGATGGTAATCCAGCACTTAAAGGACTCTCCAGCGATCTGAAGCGGCGCATGGATGCAGCCGTGGCAACGTTTCAGGCCAGTCTTGCTTCCACGCGTACCGGGCGCGCCAGCGCGCACATGCTGGATCAGATCAAGGTGGACTATTACGGCACCATGACGCCCATTAACCAGATGGCGCAGGTGGGCACACCCGAGCCGCAGACCATTCTCATCCAGCCCTGGGATCCCTCCATCATCAAAGAGATCGAGAAGGCTATCCAGGCATCCGATCTCGGCTTCAATCCAATCTCTGACGGCAAGGTGATTCGCGTTCCCGTTCCGCCCATGACCGAAGAACGCCGCCGCGACGTTGTCAAGCATCTGAACAAGGTGCTCGAAGAACATCGCACCGCGATCCGCAATGTGCGCCGCGACGGCAATGACGCCCTGAAGAAGCTGGCCAAGGAAAAGAAGATCAGCGAAGACGATGAGAAGCGCGCTCTTGAAGAGGTCCAGAAAATGACCGACGAAGAGATTCGCCGCATGGAAGAGCTTTCACGCAAGAAAGAAGCTGAAGTGATGCAGGTCTGAGTGGAATCGGATCGGCGCGCGACTGAAAAGAAGAGACTGCTGCCGCTTTGGCTTGGGACGCTCGTCATCGTTGTGATCGATGCCGTGCTGATGGCCGCAACCAACTCCCGCTTTACGATGCTGGACGATGAAAGCAACAGCATCGCGATCGCGGGACGTCCTGTAGCACATGCGTTGCGCCCATTTTTATCGGGCGATGGATCTCGTGAGCTTCACCCGCCTGAAACTGAAATCCTCTGGCATCTCTGGATGCTGGCGACGCACTACTCCTTCATACTGCTGCGGCTTCCGGCCAATTTGCTTTTCATTGGCGCGGTCTTCTTCACAGCCAAATGTGCTGAGAAATTAGCAGGCCGAAACGCATACTGGGCTACGCTCGCAGTCGGGTTTGCTTGGCCGTTTGCGTTTCAGTATGGACGCATCGCGGGCTGGTACACGCTTTCAACCTTCCTGCTTTCGGTGGTCACCTGGATCTATCTGCACATTGTTGAAGATCGGGCCCGGTGGTGGTGGGGCCTGTTCGCCGCTGCGTGCGTGATCTTTGTCTGGTCAAACTATTTCGGATTCATATTCCTGGCTTTGCTTGCGGCTGATCTCTTTATCTTCCATCGCGCTATTGCGTTGCGGCGGCTGCGACCACTTGCAATCACGACGCTGGTGGTCGCCGCCTCGTTTCTGCCGCTGTTACGCGTGGCTTTCGCCGATGTCGGCGAATATGTGAGGTCTCCAGAGACTGGCATCAGCCTCAGGCACGAGATCGCCGCTGTGGGCTATCCCACATTCGCGATCTTCGGCTCGGCTGCGGTGGCTCCCTGGTTTCTGCCCTTGAGCCTTCCCATCCTGATTGCCACAGGTGCTCTGGCAATCGCAATCGTGCGCAGTGCAGCTCGCCGCTGGCTGCTGTATGTCGCTTGTACAATGCTGGCGATGGAGTTGGCCCGCGTTTACGACATCAAGCGCGTCCTGATCTTTCTGCCCTGGATATTTCTAGCGATTGGGTTGACGGTTGCGCGCGGCAACACCCAGAATCCGTGGCTTGCGCGCACTGCAGTGCTTGTCATGATCCTGGCGGGGTGGGTCGGAATCCTCTCGGGAAATCACTATGCGACCACCAACCTCAAGGAGCCATGGGGCAAGGTGGCTGGTGTCGTCGCTGAAGATGCCCGGCAAGGAGCAACGATCGTCAGCGAGAATCCACCGTTCTTTCTTTATCTGGATTATCAGCTTGGTCTTCAATCCATGATGCAAGCGGCAGACGGCAGCGATCTTGGAGAAGACTTTTATCGCGAGCATGGCTACACGATCCTTGATCCGGATGAAACTGGAAAATCGGCAAAATCGCTGCGCGGCAAGATCGTGCTGGTCAAGGGCTCGGGGATGTTCGAGGATGTGGAGGCGATGAATGCGTTGAAGAATGCTCTTGGCGGTCATTGTTCGGCTCTCGGCGAATACCGGGCCGCGCCCGATCCGGCCCTTGCCTGGAAGCGGCGTTTCACAACGAACGTTCCCGTTCTGGCTTATCGCACAGACGTGACCTGGTTCGACTGCAACTGAAGTTTTTTGGACGCTTATGGATTACACCGCTCCAACAGAAGAGGAACAAGGATGGATCACGACCTCGAGAATACCGTTGCGTTGCTTGCACGCACGCCCGGGGCTCTGGATGCTTTGCTGCGTGGGCTGCCGGAAACGTGGACTCATCACAACGAAGGCGAAGGCACGTTCACGGTTGTCGATGTCGTTGGCCACCTGACTTACGCCGACCGGGCTGATTGGATGCAGCGTGCGCGCATTATTCTCGACCAAGGTGAGACGCGGCCGTTCGAGCCCTTCGATCGCTGGGGACATGTGCGGGAGTGCGAGGGCAGAACTCTGACGCAACTGCTCGACGAATTCACGCGGGTGCGAGTCGGATGCCTTCATGACCTGCAGGCGCTGAATCTGACGCCATCGCAGCTGGACTTGCGCGGTCGCCATCCATCGCTGGGCGCAGTCACGCTTTCTGAATTATTGGCCACGTGGGCCGCGCACGACTTGACGCACCTGCACCAGATTTCGAGGATCATGGCGCATCAGTATCGCGGGGCAGTTGGGCCGTTTGCGCCTTATCTGGGCGTGCTGAAGTGCAATGGGCACGGGGGATCGTAAGAACCTCAAGCGCCCGTAAAGCCCGTCATGAAATGTCACGCAAGTCTATCGTCCTGCGGTCGGCTCGTCGCTATTATCCAGGTCCGTTTCGCTCTGTGGAACTCCAGCCTTTTTCTCTGAAAGCACGATGTAGAAGAGCAGAGCGAGAGCAAACCCATCGAGCGACCAACTGATCCAGGTGAAGGAATTGAAGCCGCATCGAAGGCACCGCATTTTGTAGTGTGTATATCCATACCAAGAAAAGCCGGCGGAAAAAAGGCAAAGAAGCCCCGTTCCAGTAATCAACCCCTGTCGTTTGCCCGGACGACCTTCTCCTTGTTCCCAAACGTTGAGCGAGAGAAAGTTGAGTGAAAGCAGAATCCCCAAGAGGCCTTGCGCAACGAGAAAAACCTTATTCAACGAGTTAAATCTCTTGCTCAATGCTTGCTGAGCATATGCGTCGCCCTGATCGGCGGCTCTACGGAACCAGCGGTACGCCTCGGCGTGATCCGACCGCACGCCATACCCGTAGTAGTACATGAAACCCAAGCTGGATTCTCCTTCGGCCTGCCCTTGATCGGCAGCCTTGCGATACCACTGGATGGCAGCGGCATCATTTTGTAGGACACCCTGTCCCTTGTGGTACATGTACGCAACTCTGTTCTCGCCATCGGCATCGCCTTGGTTAGCCGCCTCTTGGCACCATCGAAACGCTTCTGCAAAGTTTTGCGTCACTCCAAGGCCGTAGTAATACATCCGTCCAAGTTCGTCTTCGGAACGGGTGAAACCCTTATCCGCACCTTTTCGATACCAGTTGATTGCTTCAGCATAGTCCTGGGTCACACCTCGGCCGAATTCAAACTGACTGCCTATGGCGGTGAATGCGGCCGGATATCCCTGCTCGGCGGCTTTGCGAATCCAGTCGAGCGCTTTGGCGTAGTCTTGCGGAACGCCCCTGCCGTGGTAATACATCCCGCCAAGTTCGAATTCAGCCTTGGCATCTCCTTGACCCGCTCGCAACTTCGTAGCTCTCACATCTTCCGCTTGCGTTGCCTGGTTGAGGTGCCAAACAATCCCCCAACCGGCGATGGCGACAACGCATGAAAAGACGAGCGCAGCGATCTTCCGGAGTGATTTCATCTTTTCTCTGTTTCGGCGAGAATGCTATGAAAGGGAAATTGTGCCCTAAGCCGGCAGATTTGCGTGGGCATTCCTCTACTTCTTCGGCCGCTTGTAGAACGGGATCGGCAACTGCTTTGCCCTCACGGAATTAGCTCTGCATTGCACCACCACATCGCTCCCGCTGGCAGCGACACTCGCCGGCACCAGCGCCATCGCGATGTTCGTCTTGAGGAATGGCGCAGGCGAACCGGAAGTGACGACGCCGATCTGGTTGCCCTCAAGGTCGTGAACGGTGTACCCGTCGCGCCCGATGCCCCTCTCGACCATCTCGAGTCCAATGATTTTGCGCTTTGGACCTCCGCTTGCCACCACGGCCAGCAGCGCATCACGGCCGATGAACTCGCCTTTGTCGAGCTTGAGAAAGCGATCGAGGCCGGCTTCGAGTGCGTTGATTTCTTCGGAGATTTCGTGGCCATAGAGGCTCATGCCGGCTTCGAGACGCAGCGTGTTCCGCGCGCCCAGCCCACAGGGGCGGATACCAAATTCCTCTCCAGCCTCCATCAGCGTGTTCCACATTTTTACCGTGGTGGCTTCGTCGGATGGGATATACACCTCAAATCCGTCTTCGCCGCTGTAGCCGGTGCGCGCGATCAGCACGTTGTGGATGCCGGCGACCTGTCCCCACGTGAACCAGTAGTTTTTGATCGCCGCGAGGTCGACCTTCGTCAGCTTCTGCAGCGTCTCAAGAGCGCGCGGCCCCTGCAGCGCCAGTTGCGAATAGTAGCTGGAGTAGTCCGTGATATGAATACCCGCCCAGCTCCCCACCTGCTGCCGAATCCACGCATAGTCCTTGTCCTTGGTTCCGGCGTTCACCACCAGCAGGTAGTCGTTCTCGCTGAGACGATGCACAAGGATGTCGTCGACAAACGTGCCCTGCGGCGTGAGTAGCGCAGAGTAGTGCGCCTGGCCGTCCTTGAGGCGCGCCACGTCGTTCATGGTAATGTGCTGAATTGCCGCCAGTGAACCGGGGCCGCGGAACTGGATCTCGCCCATGTGGCTCACGTCAAAGAGGCCGACGCCGGTGCGCACTGCGATGTGCTCGGCGATCAGGCCGCCTCCCGGTCCGGGGTACTCGACCGGCATATCCCACCCGCCGAAATCCACCATCTTGGCCTTGAGAGCGCGGTGGGTGGCGTTAATGGCGGTCTTTTTCAACGTGGGGGCGACGGTTACCTCTGAAGTAGTCATTCAAGAATTCCTCTCACAACCATGCTGTACCCTACCAACGATAGGGATTGGGCGGCCTGAGGGTCAAACCCGGCTCGCCTAACGACTTTGCTTTGGCGCAAATCCATTCCGTGGTCCATGGTCGTCAGCCGCGCGCTGCTGGGCATGGCCATTCCTCTTGCGGCTTTGCGGATGCACGCTCCAGAGGCGTGGCTTGGAGTCATGATCGCGGCCGGCTTTCTCTCCGATATTTACGACGGTGTGCTCGCGCGCCGCTGGGGAACCGCAACCGCTCCCCTGCGCATCGCGGACTCGGCCGCCGACACGGTCTTCTATGTGGGTGTGCTGGTTGCCGTGGTTGAGCGCCATTGGCCGGTCATTCATGCACGGCTTTGGCTGCTGGCTGTGCTGCTGGGGCTCGAGGCTACCCGTGTCATTTTTGATTGGGTGAAATTCGGCCGGATGGCGAGTTACCACTCCTACGCGTCCAAGGCGTGGAGCGCCCTGCTGGCTCTGGCGACCATCGCGCTCCTCTGTTTCAACCGTGGTTTCTGGCTCACTACCGTCGCGATTGCCTGGGGAATTATGTGCGACCTGGAAGGCTTGGCCATGTCGGCGATGCTGCCCCGGTGGACACATGATGTAAAGAATCTGCGACGAGCACTAAGGATCCGCCGCAAGATGCTGGCGCAGCCCCAGCCGGTTGCAAATTCAAGGTGAACAGTCGAGCCACGTGAGGAGATATCGATGAATCCAGTGCGCGGAATTCTAATGATCGTGGCCTCGGCCTTCGCGTTCTGGCGGGGCTGGCAGATACATCACGGACGTTATGCGTGGATGGCGTATGGGCTCGGCGTTCTGGCCCTGGCGCTGTCCGCGTGGCACTTCGTCCATGGCAGCCGCGATCGCACGTTGTGACCAAAAGCCGCACGACGCGGCCCTTCCACTCCCAATCCTCGTATAATTCCCGCCAATCACCTTTATGGACTATTTCCTGATTATTGTTCTGGGGATCGTTGTCGTTTCGGTTTGGAACAGCAGCCGCGACGCCAACGCGCGCATGCGGGATGCGATCGATCGCCTGCAGCGCGATCTCGATTTTCTGCGTTCGCAACTTGCGGCATTGGTAAGAGCGAACGCGAAGGGCGGTGAATCGGTTGGGCCGACGGCCCCCGCGCAGCCGGCAAGCGCCGCAGCGACCCCAAAGCCGGCAGCAGCGCAGGCCGTGCACAGTGCAACGCCGTCGATCGCAGCGTTTACGCCCGTCGCCGCACCAAGGCCTGTTGAGCCGGTAGTGCCGGCACCCACGCCTCCAAGTCCGCAATCAACGGCGCCAACGCAAGCTGCGGTGGTGCCAACATCGCAAAAGCTTCCGGTTCAGCCACCGGTTGTTCCGGCGATACCTCTGTCCACTTCGGAACTCCCAGCCGCGAAGCAGGCGGAACCTCAAACTCCACCTGCAGAATCGCCGCAGCCAGTGAGACAAACACCTGCGCCGCCCGCCCCGCCTGTTCACGCGGCAGCAGCATTTCAAGCGGCGCCCGCTGCAACAGCCAAGGAGCCCGCACAATCGGCAGCGCAGCCCTTCTCGCTCGAACAGACTCTCGGCGCAAACTGGCTCAACAAGATCGGCATTGCCATCCTGGTTATCGGATTGGCCTTTTTCCTTGCCTACAAGCTGCAAACCTGGGGACCGGGCGGGAAGGTGCTTTGCGGATTCGCCGTCAGTCTCGCTCTTTTAGGCGGCGGAGTCTGGCTTGAGCGCAAGCCGACCTACCGCATCATTGCGCGTGGCGGCATCGGCGGCGGATGGGCGCTGGCCTACTTCACTACCTTTGCCATGTACCACCTGCAGGCGGCGCGCATCGTCGACTCGCTGCCCTTCGACCTGGTGCTGATGATGCTGGTAGCGGCAGGCATGGTGGGCCACTCCTTGCGATACAAATCGCAGACCGTGACCGCGCTCGCGTTCATGCTGGGCTTTGCCACGCTCCTCACCAGTCATGTGGAAGAGCCGAATCAGACGGTCGTCTTCTCGCTCGCAGCCAGTGCGATTCTGGCCATTGCGCTTGTCATTGTCACCACCATCCGCCATTGGGCCGCACTTGAGCTGTGCGGCCTGATCGCGGTTTACGTGAGTCACTTTGTCTGGCTTACAAAAGTCCTGCCCGACAACCACGCCGACTTCGCCGAGTTCTGGCCATCGACGGCGCTCATTCTGCTGTACTGGCTGATCTTCCGATTGGCCTATGTGCTGCGTACCCCGCTCGACAAGCGCGAAGAAAACCTGTCCAGCGTCTCCGCGATCGTAAATTCCGGCGGAGTGCTGGGGCTGCTCAAGTTCCAATCTGCGCATCCCGAGTGGGCGTTTTGGGCGCTCATCGCTCTCGGTGCATTCGAGATGGGTCTGGCCTGGTGGGCGAAGGAAAAGCGTCGCCAGGCGTTTGTGGTGCTGTCGACAATCGCGGTGGTCCTGCTGGTCTCGTCCGTGCCGTTTCGCTTTCACGGTGTCAGCTGGCCGGTGTTGTGGCTGGTGCAGGCGCAGGTACTGGCCATTGCCGGTTTGCGGCTGGGCGAACCTGTATTTCGCCGCCTTGGCCTGATCACCGGGGTGATCACAGGCGGCGTTCTGGCGTTGCACGACGTAATGCCCCTCGCGATCGAGCGCGTAATGGCAGGCGATACCAGCCGGCACTGGTCGCTCACTGCGGGGTTGGCTCTCGCTGCGGTTCTCTATTGGACCCATGCCGAGGTCTACCCGCGTCGTTGGCCCCAGATTGCGACGAGTGTCCTGGAGAGCCTGGCGCTGAAGCTCTCAAGCTGGCTGGCGCTCGGTGCTGCAGCAACCTGTCTTTGGGTTGTGCTGCCGGAGCGGTGGCTGACGCTCGGCTGGCTCGCTCTGTTTCTCGTTCTCGCATTTCTAGGCCATCGCTTTCGCGTGACCATGCCGCTGGTCGAAGGCGATGTGCTGGCGCTTGTCGCAGCAGCGCTGCTGGTGTTCGATCAGGTGTTGCCCCTGGCATACTTCCGCCTCAGCAACGCAGACCCGGGCCATCATCCAGTCGAGACAACGGTGCTCGCCTTTGCTGCGCTGGCCTACTGGCTGCGAAGCGAGGTGTTTCCGCGTGTCCTGCCACAGTTGGACGAGCCAGGCACTCCGGCGAAAACGCTGCCAGGTTGGCAGGCCTTCATTCTGCCCTGCGCAAGTTGGCTGGGACTGGGCGCGGCCACCGCTGCCCTGTGGGTGCGGATGCCGGATCAATGGCTGCCGCTGGGCTGGATCGCGCTTTCACTCGCGCTCGTGATTCTGGGTCATCGCTACAGGGCGGCGATGCCGCCGCTCGAGGGCGACGTTCTTGCGCTGCTCAGTGCGGGAGTGCTTGCCTTCCATCACGTCTTGCCGCTGGTGTTCCTCCGCTTTGAAAACACAGACCCGGGCCGACATCCCGCGCTGACGGCTGTATTGAGTCTCGCCGCACTCGCCTTCTGGTCGCGCGCAGAACTTCTTCCTCGTTTCCTTCCCAGGCTGAACGCAATTCCAGGCTGGGATCCCGCCGCGTGGGAAGCGGTGATGCTGCCCCTGGCAAGCTGCCTCGGAACTGCGTTCGCGGCGGCGGCGATCTGGGTTGCGCTGCCATCCGCGTGGGTCGCCGTGGGATGGCTCATGCTTGTGCTGCTCCTCGGATTCGCCGCGGACTGGATCGCAAGCCGCGCCCTTGCCCTGCAGGCGGATGCCCTCGCGGTTGCGTCCCTTCTCTGGCTCAATGGCTGGGATGTCTGGAAACCAGATTGGCAGCATCGCACGCCACTATTGATCGCGGTGGCGCTGCTCTACTGCGGAATGCGGCGAAAGACCGTGGCAGGAACACGCAACTACGTTCCGGCCGCCTACTCGTGGGCTGCCGCCGCATTTCTGCCCCTCGTGGTCTTCGACGTCTTCAAGGAACCCTGGTGCGCTCCAGTTCTCGCTGCGCTGGCACTGGGTCTGTTTGAGATTGGTCGATTCGTTCCAAAAGGCTTTCTGCGCTGGCAGGGGTATTCCCTCATCGCCATCGCACTCACCGCATACATCAGTGGAGATCTGCCCTATTCGATCATCGGTCTGGCTGCCTCCTCAGCGGCGTCAGAATTTTCGTGGGTGTCCTCACGGCTGCTCGAAGTCATCATCCTGGTTGCCGGCGGCTACTGGTTATATGAGCGGACGCGGAGTGCGGAACCCTGCTCAAGGCTCGAGCATGCTGTAGGGCTGGCGGCCGATGGGGCGGGCACCTTCTGCCTGATGGTCTGGTTCGGCGTCCGATTCCCGTTTTACGTTTCAGGCGGCACCGCGTGGATCACGGCAATCTGGGCGGCGATGGCCACGGTGCTGATGGCGCTGGCGTGGCTCATGCGACGGCGGACATTTCTCGTGCAGGCAGTCGCGCTTGCGGTTGCAGCGGTGCTGCGCGGTCTGCTCGTCGATCTGTTCGCCGAATCGCACGGCGATTTCTGGCATGGAACTCTCTTTCATCTCTCGGTCGCCGCGCTGGTGCTGATGGCCGCGCTGCCGTTCGCATTCACGGTGCGCGGGAAAGAGTTCTGGACAGGTGCTTCGATCGGTCTGCCGGAACCTGTCGCGGCGGTCTTGAGCAAACCCGAGCAATGGTTCTTCTTCGCGCCGTTTGGATTGATGGTCGTGGCTCTGGCCGTGAAGCTCAGCTCCGGCCACATCACGATTGCATGGAGCCTGCTGGGACTGGGCACATTTCTCTTTGCGCTCGTCGTCGGCGAACGAACCTTTCGCCTGGCGGGGCTTGGGTTGCTGCTTGTGAGCGTTGCGAAGATTCTGCTGATGGATGTATGGGCGCTTGCGCCACCAGACCGCTACATCACCCTGATTGTCCTGGGGACGGCGCTTCTTGCGGTGTCGTTCCTTTACACGCGATTCAGCGAGAAGATCAGGAAGTATCTGTAAGGTGGGTGTTGTTTCATTCCCGACGTGTGCTGCGGACACACGTCAAGCGATATTCGAAGGATTGATGATGCCAACGCTTTGCAACACAATGCGGGGACGCAACGCTGGGCTCCTCACGGGGTTGAGCGATGGCACGCACGCTTGACGATCAAACTACCTGAAGAGGGGTAAGCCAACGATGGAATTCAGCTACAGGGTGGACCAGAATGAGTACAAACAAGCGTTCCTATTAAGAAGCCAGCAGACCTCCTTGATCTCCGGCCGGATGAAGACGGTCATGTTCTGGATATTCATTCTCGTCTGCCTGACTCTCTTATGGAGCATCGTCCAGAAGAGAGCGACTCAGACCAAGCCACACTCCGAATCGCCGGTCGTTCCCTCTACAGCTCCCGATACGAATGCAGCCCCCTCCAGCGGCTCTCGAAATCCTGCCGGGTCAAGTTCTCCACACACCGGCGACAGAGATGCGAATGTGCCGAGGGCGCTGCTTTTCAATATTGGGCCGTTCATTCTCCTTGCGGCTATCTGGTTCTTCATGCTCAAGAATATGGGCGGAAAGGCGGGCGGACTGCCTGGTATGTATAACCGAGATCCGCTCATGCAGGGTCAGTTCACCGTGAACATTACAACGACTTCCATCTCGATCAAGAACACCGCCGGTTTCACAGGCCAGTTGAATTGGTATTTGTTTGAGGACTGGCGCGAAAGCAACTCCGTAATCGTGCTGAACTATAAGTCCGGGAATTTCAATATTCTCAATATCGGTGCGCTATCGGAATCGCAAAAGTCGGAACTGCGCGGAATTCTCGCCGCGGCACTGCCACAGAAATAATTTGTCAACGCCGACGCGCCGCCCGCCAGAAGCTGCTTATACCTAGATAGAGAAACACGGCGATGATCACCGCTGACGACAAAAACGACCGATGATCTGCGCCGTGTTGCCAGCTTGCCCTTGTCCGCCATAGCACCGGCATGAACACCAGCACCGGCAACAGAAAGAACACTCCCGTCACTTCCAGCCAGATTTTGCCGCCAACGCTGCGGAAGGGTTTGAAGAATCCGCCAAGTCCCCGCGTGACTCCGCGTGTTGCCTGCCCCGCGACCCGCGCTTGGCCGGCAACGCGTCCTTCACGGGTCGCGCCAGCTTCAGAGGCCGGCTGTTGTGTCGCCCCGGCACCCTGCGCAGTTTCGCCCATGATGACCTGGCCCGCCGCGCGCCCTGCGATGCGCAGTCCCACGCCCAGCACTCGTCCGATGGATTGAGGTCTCACTCCGATATGATGGTAGCAGCGGCGGACCTCGGGTTGCTTCATCGCATCCAATGAGTGATGCCAGTTGCCGGATGGCCGCTTGCGAAGTAAGGTATAGAAATCACTCAGCCGCTTCTTGCGCAGTTCTCGGCGCGGGCCGCTGCCGGAGGTAATCCTTGACATCACGCCTGCGCGAACTGATCCAGCAACTCGGAGAAGCAATCCACGAGTCCGTTATTGAAAGCGAACAGATCGCAGGCGTCGTCCAGGACATTCGCAAGCACGGCTTCGACGTGCTCCTCATGCTGGAGGCCACCATCGGCCTTAACGAAGTCTCCAAGGAGACCGAAGAAGCCGACGCTGCCGCCGAAGCCGCCGGTGGCACCTTCACCAAAAACGATGTGAACTTTCTGCGCTCGCTGCGCATCTCCATCGAAGGCGAAGACAACGGCGAACTGACCGAAGGCGATGAGACCCAGGCGGGCTGAGGCGTTGTCCATGCCTAAGACGGCTGAGTGTGAGGCAATACTTTCAGAGATCATTGCGTTGTTGGAATCTGGCGGTGACCAATCTTTTGCCGACGGCATTCGAAATGAACTTACTCGTACCGAAGAAGCTCTGAATTCGTTCCTTATCTCGAATGAGCTCTGGGGCGGTTCGGGCTCCGTAGCTGACTCCGCGTTCGCTTACGACGAGAAGAACGCCCATTGGCCCAATCGAGAGAAGAACAGGGCTGCTCTTGAAGGCCTCATGATCAAGCTCGGACGACTTCAGATTGCCGCCGGCCAAGTCAACGTAAGAACACAAATGTGGGTCGAAGCATTCGAACATTGGCGAGACAGCGGAATTCGCTAACTGCGCCAATGCAACTCCACCGGACCATCCAGCGGATGTTTCCCCGTACCATCGAGCCGCGCCTGCTTCAACGCGAAATACCACTTCGCCGGCTTGTCCGCGTCGTCGATCAGCATCAGGCTGGGATTGTGCTTCAGCCCTTCGGCCTGCTGGATCATCGTCTCCTGGTCTTGGCGAACGAATTTCGCGCCGAAGAATTTCGCAATCGGCGTGAGGAACGGGACGTTGTAAAACACGTTCCATGCCGCGATCACATCGATGCGGCATGTGGACGCGGTCACCGGCGTCACCGTCGTCAGCGACGAGAACCATTTATCTCCGCAGCGAATGATCTCCGTCCGACGGTTAGGCAGCACGAAGTCAATTGTCGTTTCCACCGGCTCGCCATAAACCCCGAGCAGCTTGTAAGGCGCTGAGTTGCCACTTGGAGCATGGGCGCTCATCCGAAAGCCCTCGGGAATTGGTTCGAACTTCTTCGCTTTTTCGCGAATGCTCGCGCGCGAGCGCCACCACCACGCCTGGTGAACAAAAGGCCCGTGCGCCGGATCCATCAGCCCGATGATGCCGTGATCCACATTGCAGGGCAGGTCGGCGGCGAGGTGTGCGGTGCGAAAGCGCGCGCCAAACTTTGCGAGTTCAGGCACTGGCCTTCGCTCCGTCGTCTCCCCTTTCCGCCCGGAACCGGGCCCCGGAACGTAAACCCACGCATGCCCGTCCCGCTCTTCGCATGGAAAGGCCGTTGCATAAATGCGGGTAGCATCGAGATGGTCGTGGCTCGAAAGCGACGGAATCAGTTCGCACCGCCCGCTGCATGGCTCAAATTCCCAGCCGTGATAGCGGCAAGTCACGCGCTTGCCGTCAAACCACCCTTCGCTGAGCGGGATGCCGCGATGGGGACAGCTGTCGCGCATCGCAAACACGCGGCCATCGCTGCGCCTCCCCAGCACCAGCGGGATCCCCATCAACATCGCCTTCGTCAGTTTGCCTTTGCGCAGCGTTTCCGTGCGTAGCGCCGGATACCAGTCGTCATAGAGCAGCGTGGCGCTCGGTCCCTGGATCGGCACTCCTGCTTCAGTTGTGGTCACCAGCGGCATGTGGCTCAAAGGATAGCAGTTTGGAAGGGCGCTAAAGACCGCGAGGTAAAATCGATCTCCCCCGGCCATCGGGTGGGCGGCGGCCCTGACGATTTGTGAGGTTTCAAAAATCGGTCCCTGAAGAAGCGGCGAAGCTTATATCGCGCGAGCGTCCCTCAGGGTAGTGAAATCCGGTACAGGTTCCGGTGAACCGCTGTGTTGACATACGCATAATGTTCAAGATCTTTGCCAGGCACGAGGAATGCGCGCGGGACGGATTGCGATCCCTTGACCGAGCCGGGTCCGGCGAGTGGTTCGATACCGTCGAGCGGAAGGTCCGGCGGGGTCTCTCCGGGACCTAAAGGAATCGCCAGACTCCGGCCCGGATTCGTCCGTGACGGCCCTTCCACATCGACGATGAGGAACCCCCCATTGGGGGACCAGCTTGGAGCGCAGTAGCTCTTGAGGCAGATGGGTCGCGGAGTTCCGCCGTCCACTGGAATTACCATGACAGCTGGATCGTGGCTTTCTGGCGCGTTGGGAACTTCCACCACCATCCAATGGCGTGCAGGCGAGATGCTCTGAACCGCGAGGATGGGATATGGAAGGACCTTCGAACCGCTCGATCCATCCTGATTTATCTGCTCCAGAAAATTTGAGTTTCCTTCTGTTTTCTGGAAGATGATTTGCCCCCGTGGGCCGAAGTGCGGCCGCGTTCCTCCGGCAGGTCCAGCCTTGATGGCGGGTGAGTTTCTGTCGACAGACGCAACCCAGAGTTGTGTGGTTTTGTCAGGCGCGGCGGTTTCATACACGACCCGCCTGCCATCGGGAGACACATCGTAGGCGATCATTGAGATTCCGGGGAACACTGCCTCGCTCTTCCCAGACTCCACGATAGTGCGCCAAAGTTCCGCGCCTGTCCCTGGTTGCCCGTGTTGCAAAAGGTAATAGAGGGTGGTGGCGTCTGGACTAAATGAGGGAGGGGATAACTCCGCCATCACTTCTCCCTCCGACGAAAGTTGCTTCTCACCGGCAGGGTCATGAAGCCAGATTGAGCTCTCATGCACGCCAACAGAGGTAATGATCGATTGGCCTAGCGGAGCCACCGCGACCCCATCCTCTTCCGTAGGTCCGAAAGTTATCTGCTCAGGAGAGCCAGCGGGAAAGTGCTGTCCCCATATGTGGCTAAGACCAGATGTCGCGGCCGTGAAGTACATCCATGAGCCATCGGGCGACCAACCGGCGGAGGTGCACGCGCCGTCCGGTCCAACGGATCTTGCGGGTTGTCCGTCGAGAGAAACGAGGCGGCACTGCCCCCAGCCACCGTTCTCGTTCATTTCGACAACCAGGGCCCAGCGGCGATCCGGGGAGGGATATGCATAGTGCGCCATGCTCCGCTCGTGGGCAGGGAGGTAGATGTCGCGAAGCCCCGTTCCAGTTACAGAGGATGTGACAAGACCCAGATGAATTCCGGAACCCGGAGGAATTCGGGAATAGAGGAGCTGATGCTGATCGAGCCAAGTCAATCCTGCTGCGTTTTTCATAAGCAGTTGGGACTCGCCTCCCAGGACTGAGACAGCGTAGGTAGAAAAGCCGGCAGCCTCGAACACGGTGTAGGCGATCTGGGAACCATCGGGCGAAAATGCCAGGCCGTACTTTGGCCGTCTATCCTCAGACACGCGCTTGGCCTCTCCGTCAGGCAGCACCTTGACCCAGATTTGGTCAGGGCTGAGAAAACTTCCGCCGCCGCGGATGAAGGCAACCATGCGCCCGTCTGGTGACAGCGCGGGCGCTACCGCAGAATCAGTGAAATCAGTGAGCGGCGTAAACGTGATGTCAGGCGGATGATGATGAGGGAGGTAGAAACGCGCTCCGATGACGGCCAGCAGCGCACAAACGCCTGCCGCGATGTACCAGATTGGCTTTCGTCGAACCGGGGATGGAGCGGCGACAGCGGGTTCGACAGAGACTTCGGGGGATGAAACAGTTGCCAGAAACCGATAACCCTTCCCGGTTACCGTTTGAATGAATTGGGGGTTTGCGGGGTCGTCGCGCAGCAGATGGCGCAGCTTGCGAATAGCGGTGTTGATGCCATGCTCGGTATCGACGAAGACTTCGCTCGACCAGAGACGTTCTGCAATCTCAGTGCGAGTAACAAGCTGGCCCTGGCGTGAGACGAGAAGGATGAGGAGCTCCATCGGCTTGCGCTCCACGCGCAGAGCCCTGCCGTCGCGCAACAGCTCAAAGCGGCCACTGTCGAGCTTGAAGTCGCCGAATTGGTAGATCAAACCGGGCATATCGGGCGCTATCGAAGATTCCTTGAAGCCTGACCTCATTTACGTTAACCGCGCCATTGTTGAAATTCGTATAACACTGTTGGATACAAAGATGGCCAAGGTTTAATAGGATGGTGGCAGACCCATTCGCTGAACCAGGGATCGGTAGCGCGGGTCGGAGTGGAGGAAGTCGAAGGCGGGGTCGCCCTGGATAAAAAGGACCTCGACGAAGTGCTGGCGGTACGCCTGTTCGAGTAGGGTCAGGGTCTTATCCCTTTCGCCGAGCTGAGCATAGTAGCTCGCCAATTCGCCAGGGGAAACGATCTGGGTCTTCGACTGCATCAATCGCCGATCCAATTGCCACTGAATGAACCCGCGCGCTCCGCCTCTCTCGTAAGCGCGCCGCAGGTCGGCCGCCGACATAGGATCGCCAGTCAGGATGTGCCACTTGGCCCATGCTTCCATCGCTTTCTGATAGTCGCCCTTCCGCCGCCATGCGTCGAAGACCTGTGCCCATAGATCGGGATTATTGGGCGAAGCTTCCATCCGCAACTTAACATCTGCGAGCGCGGCGTCGTACTGCCGCGCGCCGATGTATATCGATGCCAGACCGTAGGGACGAGCGAAGGGGTCAAGTTCTATTGCCTTCTTCGCGCTTGCGATTGCCTCGTCATTTCGGTTCAGGGCCTCGAGCAAATCCGCGCGCACGTAGTAATACTCGGCATTCCGCGGGTCCATACTGATCGCTCGTAGGAATTCCCTGTCGGCGTTGGCCCAGTCCCATCGAGCTAGAAAGTACGCCGCACCCATCGCCCAATGGGAATCCGCCAGTTCCGGATCAAGTTGCAGTGCTCGCTGCGCGGTCTCCCACATTGGCTGGATATTCCCACGCGGGTCGAGCGAATTGCTCGCGACGCCCTCTCCGTAATAGCACGACAGCCAGGCCCATGCCTCCGCGTAGTCAGGTTGGATCTCGGTCGCTTTCTTGAAATAGTCTCCGGATTCGACCATGCGATCCGTGAACCAGAGATACTTTCCGCGCAGGAAGGCATCGTGCGCTGCCGGGTTCACATACCGAACTCGCGCGCTGGAAGCGGTGACGCTCCCAAGGCGCTTCGCGATGGCCAGCGCGGCCTCGTTCGAGAGGGCGGTGTCGTTGACATTGCGATCGTAACTTTCGGCCCAGACGTGAGCGTCGGTATCGGCGCGGATGAGCTGGAGATTGAGGTGGACATTGCCGTTAGTTCGAGAGATGGAACCTTCAAGGATGCCGTCGACGTTCAGGGCGCGAGCGATTTCCCGGAGGGGACGATGCGCCCCCTTGTATTGCATGACGGATGTGCGCGAAGTGATACGGAGAGTCGAGTCCTTGGCGAGCATCGTGATGAGCTCGTCGGTCATGCCGTCGGCAAAGTACTCCTGGCTGGGATCGCCGGAGAGATTATCGAGAGGGATGACGGCGAGAGAGGTGATAGGCGGGTTCGGATCCCGATGCAGAAGGCCTGCAATCTGTCGCGGGCCGATGGCCATCACGATAAACAAAACTATAAGCGCGATGAAGCGGGCAACGACGAAGATTTGGACGGCGAGGGTCTTCGTTGGCGCTTCGCCGGTTGCCGGCGGCGCTGGAGCTTCGGCCGCGAGGCCGGGGTCTGAGGTGGCCGGTTCGACGGCAGGCGACTCAGAGGAAGCCGTCGCTGGCTCTCCGACGGAAATTGTGGGCGCGACAAAACGGTAGCCCATGCCGGTGACCGTCTGAATGAACCTGGGTTCGTCGGAATCGTCATGCAGCAGGTAGCGCAGCTTGCGGATGGCAGTGTTGATGCCGTGTTCGGTATCGACAAAAACTTCGCTGGACCAGAGACGTTGAGCGATCTCAGCGCGAGTGACCAGCTGGCCCTGACGCGAGACGAGGAGGATGAGAAGCTCGAGCGGCTTGCGCTCCACGCGCAGCGCAACGCCTTTGCGGAGGAGTTCGAACCGTCCGCAATCGAGCTCAAAGTCATCGAATTGAAACACCGAACCGGGCACGGGGCCCCCTCCGCGTCCGAAACTAAGCATCCAGGAACTTCAAGCATAGCGCGTATCGCGCTCGTTTTTAAGCAGATATTGCTTCACCTAAACTTCACCTCGGGCTTTACCTCCTCTTCATTGCGTCGGCGATGGGGTTCAGCGTTATCTCGGTAGCACGCCGGCGATCCCCGGCCGAGGAGAGATTCAAATGAGGACAAGAAATTGGTTAACAGTTGCTGGCGCGCTGATACTTGCAACGACGATGGTGCCGGGCGCACTGGCGCAGTGCGGTCTCAACAAGAATTACAAGCCCGCTGCCTGGCATCCCCAGCTCGGCTCAGCACACCTGATGCGCACGGCGCTGTTCGACGATGACGATGACCGTGACAGTCCTTCGATTGTCGGCATGTGGCATGTCACCTTCACCGCGCATACGATAAATGGAAATCCGATCCCCAGCAACGCCTATCCCATGATCGACAACGCCATGGTTGTTTGGCACAGCGACAAGACGGAGATCATGGAGTCGGCCCGACCGCCGCAGGATGGGAATTTCTGTCTCGGTGTCTGGGAGAAGACAGGAGTTCGCTCCTACTATGTCAATCACCTGCCCTGGCTCGGCAACGACACGACAAATGCGCCCAGCGGCATCGGCAATCCTACGGCCGGAGCGCAAATCACCGAGCACGTGACATTGAGCGAAGATGGCAGCAAGTACTCGGGAAGTTTTACGCTGGAGGCCTATAACCTCGATGGGACCAAGGCTGTCACATTCACAGGCGTTATCGCCGGAACTCGCATCACCACTTCAACCTCGTTCCCCAGCTTGTTCTGATCCGAGCTGGCCTGAAGTTTTCACGCCCCGTCCTGACTTGTCAGGGCGGGGATCTGTTTTTGAGGACAATTTCGATCACCATTGAAACCGTCTGGATTGTTGTCTTGGTTCTTTTGTTCATCTGATGGGAGGGTGGATGTGATCTTCTTCACGACCGCCGCAGGTTCGCGGGTCATCGCAAGCAAAAATCAGAAATGTGTGACGCAAATTACAAACAGGGTCAGCGCAGTGTGCGGAAATGAACAATCCAGCACCTTATCGGACGAAGGAGCCTCTGATCAAGTAATCCAGAAGATACGGTATCGCGATGAAAGCAAACGCGTTGCTCCCGGGCGTGCTTTGGCGCATTGCATGCACATTCAAAAAGCAATACTCTCATTCCCCAAGAGCAAAGTTCCCTAAGGAGGCTGTCCATGCGTGGACTGCTCCAGGATGTTCGCTTTGCCTTGCGGCAGCTGCGCAAGAGCCCGGGATTCACAATTACCGCAGGGTTAATGCTGGCGTTGGCCATCTGCGCCAACGGCACGGTCTTCAGTTGGATCGATGGCACCATGCTGCACCCGATTCCTGGTGCGCGCGACACGGGAAGCCTTGTGAGTGTGATGCGCGGGCAGTGGAATACCTCGCCCTCGCCGCCGCTTTCGTATCTCGATTACCGCGATCTGCGCGATGGCAACCAGACCTTCAGCGGGATTCTGGCTTATCACCATGACTGGCTGACTCTGACCGGGGACGCAAATCCACAACGCATCTACTTGGCAAACGTGTCGGCGAATTTCTTCGACGTACTTGGAGTAAAGCCGGCGCTCGGCCGGTTCTTCCTGCCCAGTGAGGAGAATCTCAAAAGCGGCTTGCCCTACGTCGTGTTGAGTCATTCGTTGTGGCAGATGCGGTATGGGAGCGACCCGAACATTGTTGGCAAACCGATCGAGATTGCACGTACGCAGGTGACGGTGATCGGCGTCGCACCGGCAGGGTTCATCGGGGCGATGCCCGGAATACGCCAGGATGCATGGCTTCCACTCAATCCCGGAGGCAACGATTCGCAACTGCAATACCGCAGTCATGATTTCCTGAACGTGATAGGCCGCCTCCGGCCGGGAGTGAGCCGGCAGCGAGCCAACGAAGATATGGGGTCGTTGATGCGGCAGATTGTGGCCGCATATCCGAACGATCATCTGGGAGTAAATACGATCACGCTCGATCCGATGTGGCGGTCACCTTTTGGCGCCAACATCTATATGTCCAGTACGCTTCCGATTCTGCTGGCGATTGCCGGCGTAGTGTTGTTGTTAACGTGCGCCAACGTGGCTACGTTGGGGTTGGTACGCTTCGTCGCGCGCCGCCGCGAGATTGCGATACGGCAGTCGCTGGGTGCGGGGCGGATTCAGATGGTGCGGCAGATGGTGCTCGAAGGATTCTTTGTGTCGTTCGGCGGAGGCGCGCTGGCGCTGCTGATGACGTCGTGGACGGCCAAGAGCTTTGCACGCTTCATTCCGCCGAACGCAAGTCCAATTGCTCTCAACGGCACGGTGGATCACAACGTTGTGGCGGTCATCGTGGGCCTTTCGTTGTTGGCGAGTCTTATCTGCGGGGCATTTCCTGCATTGCGCTCGTCACGGGTGGCGGCCGCAGAAGCGCTGAAGGAAGAATCCGCGAGCGTATCGGGCGGATCGCACAATCGCCGGTTGCTGAGCGGCCTGGTGGTGGCGCAGATTGCGCTTTCACTGGCACTGCTGGTCACTTCAGGACTCTTTCTGCGGACGCTGAGAAACATCAGCGTTGGCAATCCCGGGTTTGAGCAGGATCATATTCTGACCGCCTCGGTGGGCCTGTCGATAGCGGGCTACCCGGATGAGGAAGTGCGCGAGATACGGCACAAGATTCTCGATCGCGTGGCGGCGCTGCCCGGGGTTACGGTTGCATCGCTTACCGACTGGGTTCCTTTCAACTTCAATCGCAAGACCGTGGATGCGTACCCCGAGGGGTATGTTCCACGTCCGCATGAGTCTCTCGAACTGCGCAGGGCCGATGTTACGCCGAAGTATTTCGAGACGTTGGGCATACCGATTCTCGAAGGGCGCGATTTCTCATCCGATGACAGCGAGTCCGCCCCCCGCGTAGTGGTGGTAGATCAAACGGCGGCGAACCGGTATTGGCCAAGGCAGGATCCGCTCGGTCAGAAGCTTACCGTCTGGGGCCATCCGTTCACGGTTGTGGGTGTGGTGAAGAACTCGAAGCATAATTTCATGAACGAACTGCCGGAACCCATGATCTATATGAGCTATTTCCAGGAGCCAGGCCCCGAACTGACTGTCCAGGTAAAGACGAGGGGAAATCCGGAGGATGCAGCACCGGCGGTGGAACAGGCGATCCACGAGGTCGACGGGCGACTGCCGGTGTTTGATGTGCGAACCATGCACGAGACGACCCAGATGTCGAGCATGTTCGCGGTCATGCAGAGTACGTTTGCAGGAATGTTCGCAATAATCGCGTTGATTCTGGCGGCGACCGGGATCTATGGCGTAGTGGCGTATCGCACCCAGTTGCGCACGCATGAAATTGGAATTCGCGTGGCGCTCGGCGCGTCGCGTGCCGATGTTCTCCGGCTGGTTCTGATGCAGGGGGTCCGGCTCACGATTGCGGGACTGGTACTGGGACTTGCGCTCGCGTTCGGACTGACGCGCTTCATCGCCGGGTTGCTTTACGGCATCAGCGCAACGGACCCGTTGACGGTGATCGCGGTTGTTGTACTGCTGGGAGGGATGGCATTGCTGGCGTGCTATCTGCCCGCGCATCGCGCGATGCGGGTCAATCCCGTGTCCGCGATTCGCGAGCAGTAAAAACAAAAGCCCGAGCTCGCCATTCAAGGGAGAGCCCAGGCTTACCGATTGCATCGTCTGCGTTAGGTAGATTTACATGCTGCCGCGGCTGGCTGGGGGCACGATGCCGTTCATGCGCAGGTAAACCACCATCTGGCCGTAGTGATCCATCATGTGGGCAATGCCGAAGGCAGCCATGCCGCCGCGTGTGCCGTGTGCCGTCATTACAAACGCATTTTCATTCGTAATGCCGTTGATGTAGCCATGCGCCACGCTAAACGAATCCTTGAGCGCCTGGACAATGTCGGCCTTCGAGCTGTTCTTGTTGATCGCATCCGACTTGGCCTTCATATCGGCCTCCGACATGTCGCCGCCAAAAAAGTAGTAGTTGGCTTCTGTTACGTGTTTGACCTGCGCGCTGAAACTGCGCACACCTTTGAAGTCTCCCATGGTCGTCGGTGGAGCGAAGTTGAATTTGTCCTCGGGCATTGCTTCAGCGGCATCTACAAATTCCTTTTCCATGCCGCTGAGTAACTTGTCATACGTTGAAGACGGTGTCATCTGGGTGCCGACTGCGGGCTTGGCAGGCGCGGCCTGGGCGAGAGCAAAAGCGGGAGCAGCCGCCACGGCGCAACATAGCAGCAGCCGGGTGGCAATTCGTGAGGGGATATGCATTGAATCTCTCCTTGCGCGGCCGCTTCCTTCGAGACTGGAGGGATCAAAAGCTCAGGCCGCGTGAAGGCAAATCTAGCAGACGGACTGCCGCGGAAGATAGCGGGATTATGTGAATCTGTTGCGGAAGGCGAAAAAAGCCCTCCGAGGCGGCTTCGCAACAGGTCGAGCGGCGCACTTTCTTCACTGCGATCCTGGATTGCGGGTTGCCCCATTCAAGAAGACTCGTCTGCAGCAACTCATCCCATAATCGAAAGGTTCCACTTGACAGTCAAGTAAAGTGATGGTCTACTTGGATGCCAAGTGAAGAAGATGACGTTACCAATTTTGCAAGGCACGCTTGACCTCATGATCCTGCGCACTCTGTCCACCATGGGGCCGCAGCACGCATATGGCATTGCCAGCCGCCTTGAGCAGGTTTCCGGCGACCAGCTGAATCTGAACCAGGGCACGATCTATCCCGCGCTGGTGCGGCTTGAACAGCATGGCTGGACGCGCGGCTCCTGGGGCAAAACGGAAAACAACCGCGAAGCAAAGTACTACACCATCACCAAAGCTGGAATGAAGGCTCTCGATGAAGAGACCGCGCGCTGGCGGCAGATGGCAGGCGTGGTGGAGAAGCTTCTCGCGGAGGAACAGTAGCCATGGCACGTTTACGGAGACTCGTCGCCAGATTTTGCAGCCTGTTGGGGAACAACCGGGCTGAGCATGAGCTTGCGCGCGAAGTCGCGTCTCACCTGGCGTTGCTGGCAGAAGAATTTGAGCGTCGCGGCAGGTCGCCAGAAGATGCGCGCATAGCTGCGCATCGCGCGTATGGCGGCGTGGAGCAAGTGAAACAGGCGCATCGCGATGCGCGAACGTTGATTTGGATCGAACACACTTTGCAGGATCTTCGCCACGCCGCCCGTGCACTGGCACGCAGCCCGGGATTCACGTTTATTGCCATCGCCACCATCGCACTCGGAGTGGGTGTCAATACAACCCTGTTTACTGCATACAACGCGGTAGCGCTCAAACCACTTCCGGTCGCCGATGCCGGCAGCGTGGTCCGGATGCGCCGGACGCTCCAGAGCGGTTTCATCGGCGATAACCAGTACGCATTTTCGTACTCGGAATACAGCGATCTTCGCGAACGGCAGAACGTATTTCAGAGCGTGATTGCTGCCAGCTCGCCGGTGAAGGTTCTTGTTTCTACGTTGGGCGACGAGTCCACCAGCACCAGCCAATGGAAGCCTGCACAAGCGCAGATCGTCTCGGGTAACTACTTCGGGGCACTCGGAATCAACGCGGAATTCGGCCGCGTTTTCGCTCTGGAGAGCAATCCCGCGCCCGGCGGCGATCCGGTTGTCGTGCTGAGCTACGCATACTGGCTGCGGCAATTTCGCGGCGATCGTCGCGTGCTCGGCAGCGTAGTCAGGATTGGCAACACGGCATTCACCATTATCGGCATTACGCCGCGCGCGTTTACGGGCACGAGTCTTAATCCGCAGGTCCCGGATATCTGGGCGCCGGTCTCGATGCAGCGGCAGCTCGTTCCCGGCCAGGACTGGCTGCACAAGCCCACCGATTTTGAATTTCAAGTGCTGGCGCGTCTTGACCCCGGCGTTGCGGTCACGCAGGCGCAAGCGCAAACGGATGCGCTGGTGCGCCAGTTTGACGCGAGATACACAATGCGCGATCGGACCCTATCTGTAGCGTTGGAGCGCACCGCCTTCTTTGGAAATACCAATGACATTCGCTTTCAGGCCGGCGTCGGCGCCATGATGGTGATCTTCGCCATGGTTCTGCTGGTAGCCTGCGCCAACATAACCAACATGCTGGTCGCGCGCGGGGCTGCGCGGCAAAAAGAAATCAGCGTTCGCCTTGCACTGGGCGCAAGCCGGGCACGCGTGGTGCGCCACCTGTTAACCGAAAGCATGTTGCTTGCCCTTGGTGGCGGCGTTGTGGGACTTGGTCTTGCAGCCGCTGCCAGCAGGCTCCTGTGGGTCGCGCTCAACCAGATACTCGTGCGTCAGCTTGGAAGCGACTTTGTTCTCAGCCTGAATCTCAGTCCCGACGCGCGCGTACTGATCTATGCGCTTGGCCTGTCGCTCGCGACAGGGTTCATCTTCGGGCTCTCACCCGCGTTGCAATTCACCAGGCCCGACCTGAATACTTCCCTCAAGGATGAGAACACTTCATTCGGGCGCGGTGTCTCGCGCTCGCGACTTCGCGGTTTGCTGATCGGCAGCCAGGTCGCGATCTCCATGTTGCTGCTCAGCAGCGCAGGCCTGCTGATTCGCGGACTGCTTCGTTCGCAGGCGGCAGAGCCTGGATTTGAAACGCATCGCGTTTACCTGCTGCGCGCCGACTATGGAGACGATCCCGCCAAGGTAGCTGCCGCGTTTCATCGCATGGCTGACTGGCTCAACACAGTTCCCGAGGTAGCCAATGTTGCGTACGGAACCGGGCCGATGATGGGCACCTGGACCCCGCCGATCTATGTAAGCAATCGCGGTGCCCTGGAAGGATCGAGCCAGGCGCGAGCGTTGGCGAGCTATGCTTCAGACAGATACCTGAGCACGCTGGGAATCGCGCTGCTGCGCGGCCGGAATTTCACGCCGCAGGAGTCAATCACCGGCGCGCACGTTGCCGTCATCAGTGCTTCCACGGCGCGGCTGTTCTGGCCGAATGTGGATCCGCTGGGCAAACACTTTCAGCTCGATTTGCATTTTGATGGAAAGCTGACCGAGTTTGAAGTCATCGGTATTGCCCGGGATGTACGATTCGCGAATCTCACGCGTATCGATCCATCGCATGTTTATCTGGCGACGGATCCCGCGTTGATTTATCCTGTCTTCTTCAGCGTTCGCGGCGATCAGCAGACCGCGCTCGCTGCGGTATGGGGCCGGTTGCGCTCGTTCGACAGTGATATTCTGCCCAGCATTTCTTTGTGGAATGTGCAGACGATGCTGCTCAATCCGCAAAGAACGCTGGCCCGCGCCCTGGCCATGCTTGCAGCCATCCTCGCGTTGTTGGCGCTTTCGCTGGCGGGCATCGGAATCTACGGCGTGATGGCCTACGTAGTGAGCCAGCGGACTCGGGAGATCGGCGTGCGCATCGCACTGGGCGCAACGCCAGCGCGCATTCTCCGCGCCATCGGCGTCGAAGGGCTGCGGCCTGTAGTCGCCGGCATGGTTGCAGGCTTCGCAGGGGGTACGGCGCTCTCGCTGGTGTTGCATCGGTCGCTGGCTTTCCCCGGATCCATTGACTTTCTCTATGGCGTGAGTTTCTACGATCCGTTCACGTTTTTTGCCATCACCGCATTTCTCGTTACGGTCTCTTTGACGGCGAGTCTTGGACCCGCATTGAAAGCAATCAAGGTCGATCCGCTGGTCGCGCTACGCTATGAGTGAAAACAGTTCAGCGTTCTTCGTTCAGTATTCACAGTGATTCGCACCAAAGCTGTACACCTGCGAATTATGAACTTACTCTTCCCGGGCGCTGGTTAATCTGCCGCCCTTCACAGTAAAGCGCTCACCACGCCAGACGATGCTGTTCCCGGCGAAGCCAGCGATCCAAAGGCCGGTGGCAACAATGTCGCGCAGGGGCAGCAGCAGCAGGCTGGGCAGCACCTGGTGATCGCCGAGCACTTCGGCGCCAACCGTCATGGCCAGCGCTATGCGCAAAAAAAAGCAGAGCGCGAGCAGCCACAAACTGAGCGGACTGATACCGCTGGCAATGACGTTGACAACCGCCAGGGTGAATCCCTGCGTAAACAGCAGGCCCGCGTAGCCGCCGCGGCGTGCATCGCGCACCGTGCGCAGCCATCGTAGCTGGTGGTCGCAGAAGCCGCGCCAGGTGTAGGCGGGCACGCTGGTTTCGACAACTTCGGCAGAAAGCGCGACGCGATAGCCCGCTTTGCAGATACGTTCGCCTAACTCATAGTCGTCGGCGAGATGGTCGACCAGCGCTTCGAAGCCACCAATTTTCTCCAGAGCGTCGCGGCTCACAGCGAGTGTAGAGCCGAGGCCGTAGCGTAGCCCGCCCTCGATCATGCGCGCAACCAGGACGCTGGGCATGAAGGCGGTAGCGATGCCGAGCGACTCGAGCTGCGAGCCAAGCGTGCCATGCGCGCGGCCGCGATAGAGTGCGGTAACGAGCCCCACCTGTTTAGGAGGCTGAGAGTATCGCTGCGGCGCCACCGGCGCGAAATGGGCCATCACCCGTTCAAGGTAGCGCGCGCTTACTGTGATGTCGGAGTCGTTGACGAGGAGATATTCGCAGCGGGCCTGCGGCACGAGTTGGGCGAGCGTGCTGACCTTGCCGTTGGTGCCGAGGCGCGCCGGGCACTCAATAAGGTGGATGGCGCGCTCAGGAAATTCGCCTTGCAGTTGCTGCACGGCCACAACGGCAGGATCATCGAGTGCCGAGACACCAAAGAGAATCTCGTATCCGCCCCCATAGGTCTGGCGGCAGTGCGAGCGAAATGCATCGAGCATGCCGGGGTCGAGGCCCTTCAGAGATTTGAGGATCGAAACACCCGGTGCATACTGCGCGAGCGGTGCGCGTCGCCCAGCGATGTACACGCGCGCCGCGATGATGGCGAATACGTAATAGGCCATCCCCGCAACGGCCAGGACCGTAGCCAATGCTTCAACGGCCAGAGCAAGGTTGTGCGTGTTCACAACGGTTAGTGTAGCGGAAGACAGTTCCGGTCGAGTTCTTTCACTCGTAGCGCAGCGCTTCGATCGGATCGAGATTCGCTGCCTTCCATGCGGGATAGATGCCGAAGACCAGCCCGATCGTGCAGGAAACAATAATCGCGATTGAAACCCACATCGCCGACAGCGCTGCGTGAAGAAACGTGACGGCGTAGTGCAGGATGACTGTAAAAACCGCTCCCGCCACAATCCCCAGCACGCCGCCCACAAGGCATAGCGTGATGGCCTCAACCGTGAATTGCAGCAGGATATCCTTCTTTCTCGCGCCGATCGCTTTGCGTATTCCGATCTCGCGGGTGCGTTCCGTCACGCTCACCAGCATGATGTTCATCACGCCCACGCCGCCCACAAGCAGGCCCACCGACGATACGGCAACCATGAATAGAAACAGTCCGCCGGTCAGCGAATTCCAAAGCTGGGTGAGAGCGTCCGGGCCGAAGATGGCGAAGTTGTCGTCCTGGTCTACGCGAACTTTCCGGCGCACCCGCAACACCTCCCGAACCTCCTCTATCACGAGATCCTTATTGGCCGCCGTGTCGTATTTCACCACGATCCGGTAGTCAAGAATCTCGGGATGGAGACGGCGAAACGTCTCCAATGGAAAAAAGGCTGAGTTATCCTGCGGGTTGCGTCCGCTGCCGAAAGGCTGGGGTTGTTTGTCGAAGACACCAATCACGGTGAAGATCTCTCCGCCGCACTCCACATCCTTTCCGAGAGGCGATTGATCGGGAAAAAGATCTTCGGCCGCATCGTGACCCAGCACAACCACCTTCGCGCTCCGCTCCTCTTCCGGTTCCGTCCACATGCGTCCTTCCACCACGTTAAGGTCGCGCGTATCCTTGAATGCCGAGGTCGCTCCAATCAATACTGTGTTCTGGATGCTCTTGGAACCGGCCTTCAATGAAACTGATCCCATGCCGGTTTGAAAATTCTGCGATACCAATTCCGTGTCCACAGCCACCACGTGGGGCAACTTGCGCAGAGCCATTCCATCCTCATACGTAAGCTTTTTCCGGTTCAGCTCTTCCGTCGTAGGCCGCCGCCCGAACGCCTGAAAGTGGTAGATCCACAGATCATTCGTGCCAAGAGCCCGGATGAAATCCGCGATGTTGGTATTCAGACCGTTGATTGCTGAAGAAATCAGGATCACCGTCGAGATGCCGATCATGATCCCCAGAATCGTCAGGCCCGAGCGAAGCCTGTTCTTGCGCAGAGTGTCAAGCGCCAGCCTCACCGCTTCCTTTGAGGAGCTGAGACGCATCCTTATAACTCCGCCCTGAGAGCAACGATGGGGTCAAGCTCTGAAGCCTTGTATGCGGGATAAATGCCAAAGAAAAGTCCCACCGCACTGGCCACGAATAAACTCACCAGAATCGACCAGAACTGCACTTCCGAAGGGAAAGCGATCGCAAGCGTGATGCCCTTGGCGACACCGATCCCCATCATCACGCCGATCACGCCGCCGACGAGCGAGATGGTTGCCGACTCAATCAGAAACTGGAGAAGGATATCGCGGCGGTTTGCGCCCAGCGCCTTGCGGACGCCGATTTCCCGCGTACGCTCGGTCACGCTTACCAGCATGATGTTCATGATCACGATGCCGCCCACCACCAGCGAGATCGTTGCGATCGCCGCAACCACGGCTCCGAAGCCGTTGAGAATCTTGCCCAGCATGTCGGTAAATGTAGCGCTCGAGTCGACGTCGAAGTTGTCCGGGGTCGCCGGGCCCAGGTGATGGCGGATGCGCATGATGGTGCGCAATTCGTCTGAAACCGCCTCCATTACTGCGCCTCCGCCGCCGGCATCCACGTAGATGTTCATGCTCACGTTCGAGCCATAGCGGTTCAGGAAATTGTTCAGAGGGATCGCGACCCAGTTGTCGAGACTTGAACCGAACAGGTTGCCCTTCGCTTCGCCGACGCCGATTACCGTGTAAGGCTCGCCGTCTACCCTGATCTCCTTGCCGAGGGGAGCTCCCGGACCAAGAAGATTGTTCACGATGTCCGCACCCACCACAGCCACGTGGGTTGAGTGCTGGTCTTCCGACTCGGTGAACGAACGGCCCTCGGCAATATTGAGGTTGTTGATCGGCGGCATCGTCCAGGTCCACCCACGAATCTCTGTATCGGTCGTAGAGTGCGATCCGTAAATCACGCTCCCCGTCGTGGTGCGCTCAGCGCCCACCGAGACGCACGACTTGCATTCAGCCGCGATGGCCCGGTAATCGTCGTACGTGATGTCTTTGCGTTTCTGGAATTCGAGGTACTCCTGCAGCGTCATGAAGGTCTGCGGCATCTTGCTGACGGTGATGATCGCCGCGCCATAGGAGTTGATCTTCGAGGTGACAAACTGCTTCGCTCCGTTGGTAAGCGTCACCACCGTGATTACAGATGCAATGCCGATCACCACTCCCAGCAGCGTCAGGATGCTCCGCATCTTGTTTGCCCATAGGGATTGGAGCGCGATTTTGAAGCCCTCGAGAATGCTCATGAATTAGCTTTCTTCTCGTCCTCTTCGATCGTGGGCTCAATCGGCCCGACCAGGGCAATCACAGGGCTTTGCAATGAGGACAGCCCGCTCTCCTACCCCCGACTTACTCGTACCGCAGAGCCTCAATCGGGTCAAGATTCGCCGCCTTCCACGCGGGATAGATGCCAAAAATCAAGCCAATCGCGCAGGAAACGGTGAAGCCGATCGTCACCCACATCGTCGACAGGGTTGCGGGCAAGCCAATCGGAAGCATATACACGATGAACGTAAGCACGGCGCCCACAACAACACCGAAGACTCCTCCCACGGCACACAGGGTGATGGCCTCCGTGGTGAATTGCGTGAGGATGGTCCTCTTGGTCGCACCGAGTGCCTTGCGAATGCCAATTTCGCGGGTTCGTTCGGTGACCGAAACCAGCATGATGTTCATCACTCCGACGCCGCCCACCATGAGCCCCACGCTGGATACGGCGACCATGAAGCCGAAGAGACCTCCCGTAATGTTGCCCCAAAGCTTGGTAAGCGAATCGGGCCCGAAGATCTCGAAGTCATCAGGGTTCTGCAGCTTCACATGGCGGCGGATGCGCAGCATCTCACGAATCTCGTCCTCGACAAGCGCCTTGTTCTTGGGGTCGTCGTACTTCACACTGACCCAGAGATCGAGAACCTCGGGGTGCAGGCTGTGAAATGTACCCATTGGAAAAATAAGCTCATTGTCGTTGGGATTCTTGCCGCTGCCAAATGGCTGCTTCTGCTTATCCAGCACGCCGATTACGGTGTAAAGGCCGTCGGCGACAGTGACTTCCTGGCCGATCGGGTTCTCCCCGTTGGTAAAGAGTTCATGCGCGGTGTCGTAGCCCAGGACGCACACCTTGGAGTGTTCCTTGTCTTCCTGGTCGGTAAACATGCGGCCGCCAGCCAGGGTAAAGTTCGACACATCCGCGACTTCCGCGGTGTCGCCGCTCAGGATGGCGCCCGCCACTTTATGTCCCTGCCACTTCACGCTGACGTCGCCCACGTTGAAGTTTTTCGCATACCGGTGGCCGCCGTCGACGGCCAGCACGTGGGGCAACGTGCGCAGTGCGTATACATCGTCCATGGTCAGCTTCTTGCGCGCCAGTTGCTCCATGGTGGGGCGTACGCCGATAACCGGCATGTGGAATACCCAGAAGACATTCGAGCCGAGCGAGTTGGCAAAATCGGTGACCCGGTTATTCAGCCCGTTGATGACGGACGAGATCGTAATCACGGTGGTGACGCCGATAACAATGCCGAGAATAGTCAAACCCGAACGCAGTTTGTTCTTCCTCAGCGTGTCGAAGGCCATCTTTACCGATTCGCGTGCTTGTCCCTGCGCCATGAATTGCCACTCCCAGCTTCCAAACCTTCGCTGTCAACCAAAACCCGAGATTTCCAGGTGGCACATCGCCACCGATTCAGCCCTTCCAATTCAGCATCGTCATCCCGCGCGCAACGCTAAGAGTTGACGGCCTCGGACTGCCGCTTACATCTCAGCCCTCAAGGCCGCTACGGGATCCAGTTTGGCCGCTTTGCTGGCAGGATAAACGCCAAAGAAGACTCCCGTTGCTGTCGCCATGAACAAACCTAGCAGCACGCTCCAAAGCTGCACACTCGTCGGAAAGCCAATTGCAATCGTAATGATCTTTGCCACCAGCACCCCGCACAGCACGCCAATCGTTCCCCCCACCAGCGCCATCGTTCCGCTCTCGATAAGAAATTGCAGCAGCACGTCCCGCCGTTTTGCGCCCAGGGCTTTGCGCACGCCGATTTCGCGGGTGCGCTCGGTGACCGAAACCAGCATGATGTTCATGATGACAATTCCGCCTACGACGAGCGAAATGGACGCTATGCCGATGACCACATCGAAGAAGATCGCGGAGAACTGCTTCCACAGGTCGAGGAACGTGTCGTTGGTTTCGATCTCGAAGTCGTCGGGTTGGCCAACCGCATCGTGGCGGCGCGCACGCATCAACACGTGCACTTCGTCCTCCGCTTTTTCCATGCCGGCGGCTCCGCCGGCTCCACGGGCATAGATATCGATGGAGTCGTTAAGGCCGTAAATTTGCTGGAAGGTACTCAGGGGTACGGCGACCCAGTTGTCCTGCGACTGGCCCAGCATCTTCCCTTGCCGATCCCCCACCCCCACAATGGTGAAGGGGATGCCGCTGACCCGGATCTCTTTGCCAATGGGGTCACCGTCCCCAAGCAGGTTGTCCACGATGTCATATCCAACGATGACGGTGTGGGTCGCCTTGTCGTCGTCAGCGGGAGTAAAGCCGCGCCCCACCGCGATGTCCATGTTGTCGAGCGAAACCATGGTCCATGTGATGCCGCGCATGTCGGTATCCGTACTCGAGTGGCTATTGGCCACAACCGACACGGTTTTGTCGAGGCGAACACCCACATCGCCGCAATCCGAACACGCGTTCTGGATCGCCTTGTAATCCTCGATGCGAAGAATCTTGCGCTTTTGATAACGGAAGTAGTCCGCCGCACTGAAAATCACACCGGGCATTTGACGCACGGTGAACACGTCCGCCCCGTGACTGACGAGCTTCGTGCTCACATAGGTATTGGCGCCATTCACCAGCGTGATCACCATAATGACCGAAGCCACGCCCATCACCACACCGATTAGCGTGAGAATGGAGCGCAGTTTATTGCCCCACAAGGATTGAAGCGCGAGTTTGAAGGCTTCGAGAAGGTTCATGAGATCGCTTTCTGCTTGCCCCTGCGGATTCCTGGCACCGCTAAATCCAGTTTACGCAATGATCGGATTGCGTTTTGCGACAAGTGACGAAACGGCTTGCGGAACCGCCCTAGTGAAGGTGGATGACTGCTAGCCAGGATTCGCCGATGTCTTATGGACGGCTAAGTGGGATGCCGGGCCGCAGTTCACTCGCTTCCGGCGCTCCCCGATAGTCGATACGCAGCAGGATTCCCGACGGTTCCGGAATATCCGCTGTGAGGAGTTCCAGTCGAGTCAACGGCTAACGGAGTTCGCTCCTATGCTCTTCAGGATCGAAGAATTGCTGGATTTCATGCTCCGCCTGCTCATCGAGAGCCGCTGCTTGCGGCGATCATTGGCCTAGATTGGCCGCGGGCTGGTGTTTCGAGCATCGGTCACGTTGTCCGGCTCATCGGTGAACGTCTTCCCCGCATGATAAGCAAATTTCTGGTCTTTCCCGTCAATCTTTCGGATTGCGTCCAGGGCGCCGTCATCCCACGTAACCCGAGCCTCACCATTCACATACATCCAATGTCCGTGAGCCCGGTGAAGCGTGCGCCAGGCACCGCCGTTGTCGTCCAGCGTGATGTAGAACGTGCCGCCGGAACCGTCGCCAACCTCCCACTTGCCCAGGAAATGACCCCGTGGCGGAGCGCCCGGCGGCGTCGGAGCCACGTCGCTGATGGGAACGCCACCCGATCCCGAAAACTCCAGGCGGGCCACATCGGCCAGATTGAGTGTCTGGCGGTGGCCGTCTTTGAACACGATCACAATCTGGCCCGGCGTAACCTTGCTCGCGTGATTCTGCGCGGACGCAGCCGCAACTCCCGCTGCCAAAGCCGCACAGGCAGCGATTCCAACGACAAACTTGCGCATCGTTTTCTCCTTCGGAATGAGCAGATCCGACAGCAGACCCGCGACCCCATTATCTACGCCGATCACGGGCTGGGAGTTCCCTCCTTTCGCCAGAATCGCGCTCTTAATCACGGCGCTGACTGGCTAGGCGCTACGAGAGTCGATGGCATCCGGAGGGTGGTGTGTGAGCGATTTTGGGTGCTGCGGAATTGCCGCCGCATCTAAGGCAATATGAAAGCCAAATCGCAGCGCGTCCTGGTCATCGGCGCGGGCATGGCTGGGCTGGCGGCCGCACGGCATCTCGCCAACGCCGGTCGCAAGGTGCTCGTCCTCGAGGCCCGCGACCGTGTCGGCGGCCGGATTCGCACCCTCCGCTACCGGGGCGAGATTCTGGAACTAGGCGCGGAATTCATTCACGGGCATCCGCCCGAGCTGTGGGAATTGATCCACGAGGCCGGGCTCGAAACCTATGCCCTGGACGGAAAGGTCGTTTGCCACACGCACGGCAAGCTCAGAAAGTGTGCGGAGCAAAGCGAGATCTTCCGTTTCCTGCATGGGCTTGAAAAGTGGAAAGGCGTCGACCTCGCCTTTGCCGATTACCCTCCCCTCGCAAAGCTTCCGCTGGAGAAGCGCGAAGAAATCGTCAACTACGTGCAAAGCTTCAATGCGGCCGATTATCGCAAAATTGGCGTACATGCCCTCGCCGTACAGCAGCGGGCCGAGGAAGACATTCAAAGCGACCAGATTTTTCGCGTCCGCGAGGGATACGACCGGGTCCCGGAGTTCCTTGCATGCAAGGTGCGCGAGACTGGCGGCCGCATCGAGCTCTCGCGTCCCGTTGAGAAGATCGAGTGGGAACGTGGGCGTGTTTCGGTCTTTGTGCGCGACGGCGGAGAACTGGCGCAATACACCGCAGAGCAGGCCGTGATCGCATTGCCGCTGGGGGTCTTGCAGCAGCTGGGGGTCCTGTTTGATCCGATCCCCGAAACCTTGCTGGCGGCCAACCAGCTTGCCATGGGACCGGTGCGGCGCTTCACGCTCGTGTTTCGCGAACGCTGGTGGGCAACCCTGGACCGCGTGAACGCGCCGAAGTTGAGCTTTCTCTTCGCCCACGATGCCATGCCCCCGGTGTGGTGGACGGCCCATCCCTGGGAAACAAATACGCTGACCGGATGGATCGGCGGACCGCGGTCTGCTGCGTTCGACCAGTTCACGCGCGAACAGGTGGGCGATGCCGCCTGCAAGCAGCTTGCGAAGATCTTCGACCTTCCGCTCTCCCTGCTGCGCAGTCAACTCGTCTGCTGCGCCACGCACGACTGGCAGACCGATCCCCTGACTTGCGGAGCCTACAGCTATGTGCCCGCAGCAGCTCTTGATGCCGTGCTGACGATGGCAACCCCCGTTCAGCAAACACTCTATTTTGCCGGAGAACATACCGACACCACCGGCCACTGGGGCACCGTCCATGCGGCCATGCGCTCCGGAATACGCGCCGCAAAACAGGTGTTGACCGCCGGGAAGACACAGCCCGCAGAAGCCCCCGCAATCGCAAGGCTTGGATAGTTGAACCGCGCCACTGAAGATGGGTGCCCCGGGTCCCTCGCATTTGGGGACCCGGGAGATCGCAAATCCCAACTGGACCACTCCCGGATTTCTGGCATTCCAGCCGAATCACTGCCTATGGGGAAGCAACCCCGAATGGGTGACGACTCCCCGCGATGCGCCAATCTCCTCCGCGCAAAATACAGATTGTCATTCCGACCGGAGCGCAGCGCAGTGGAGGAACCTGCAGTTGCTCTTCTCTTACTAAGTCCAAGAATTCCCAATTTCCGAATCGGCCACGGCTCAGCGTGTATTCAGAATGCCACTTTGTAGACGTTGCCCTTATCGTCTCTGGCAACGCCACTGACAGTTGGTGCAGAAATATCGTTCGCGTTGGCCGTTTCAACCGGCTCGCTGATCATTTCCAACTGGAGTGCCCCGCCCTGCTTGCCTGTAAGCGTTGTCCGCGCAAACAGGTGTGCTCCAAGCACATGAGCCCTGTAGAATCCGGCACCATAAACCGCGTCCCATTCAGCGGAAAGATTGAACGGCGGCACGACCCCTGCTCTGCTCTCTTTGGCCTGCGCACCGACCGACTGCGCCTGCCACTGTCCTGAAAACTGTTGGCCGTTGGCAAGTTTGGCGGAGATGCTGCCGGAATTGATGACACCCGTCATCCTTCCGGTGTAAATGGGAGGGGGCGTCTGTGTGGCGAGCGGTCCCTGCACCGGGTAGAGATGGGCGACGCGCACACATCCTGAAAGGAAGCACGTGCAGAAGAGCATTACCACGGATCGGGCTTTCATAGGATTCCTCGCAGCCGATTGTAGTCCGGCACTGATCATTTCAACTGTGATGTGTCACCGTCTAACTGGAACTCCGGCGGGTGGCTCAGTTCCCAAAGATTTAAATCGCGCCACTGAAGATGGGTGCCCCGGGTCCCTCGCATTTTGGGGCCCGGGAGATCAAATCCCAACTTTGCTTTGGCCAGCGTTTCAGAATTTCTGTAAACGATGATCCAGACGCGAGCGCTTCTCTACGAAGTCTCATTCACGCCAGCGTCCCGATCGTGATCTTCGATCGCAATGCCTTCTGAATCCCACAGTTTCGTCACAAATTCGGGGATCGTTTTTCCGCCCGGCGTCGTACGATACTGTGGCGCAGCTTTTCCAAATCCCTTTTGACCCCAAATCTGTGCGACCTCACGCCTTGGAGGGCCTGATGATCTTCGCTCGTACCCGGTTCGCGCTCGTTGTCCTGGCGCTGGCCATCCTCTCCCCCCTCGTTGCATCCGCTCAATCCTCCACCAGTTCCGCCTCCGGGCAATCCCCGCTTCTCCTGCGGAACCCCTCCCTCTCCAGGGACAAAATCGCCTTCCTCTACGCCGACGATGTGTGGACCGTGAACCGGCAGGGTGGCGAAGCCGAGCGGTTGACATCAGACGGCAAGGTTGTCGGCGGACCATTCTTTTCGCCCGACGGATCAGAGGTTGCCTACTCCGCACACCTCAATGGAAACGTCGATGTCTACGTCATGCCTTCCGGCGGCGGCGTGCCGCGCCGCATCACATGGCATCCGGCCGGGAGCGAAGTGGTGGGCTGGATGCCCGACGGCAAAAGCGTGCTGATCACCAATGGCGCAACCAGCTTTCGCGACTTCCTCAAGCTTTCGACGGTGCACGCGGATGGCTCCGGCATCCCCGAGCCACTACCGCTGCCCTCCGGCGTGCAGGTTTCCTATTCTCCTGACGGACAGTCCATCGCCTACCAGCCGATCACCAAGTGGGAGCCGGCCTGGAAGCAATACCACGGCGGCCAGACCACGCCGATCTGGATCGTCAACCTGAAGACGCTGGACCTGGCGAAAGTTCCGCGCGAAAATTCCAACGACTCCAACCCCGTCTGGGTCGGCAGCTCCATTTATTTTCTCTCGGACCGCAGCGGCCCCATCTCCCTCTTCAAATACGACACAGATTCGAAACAGGTCAGCCAGGTTGAGCCCAACAAGAGCTACGATCTGAAGTCGATGCAGGCCGGCCCCGGTGGCCTCGTCTATGAGCAGTTCGGCTCAATTCACCTGGTCGATACCGCCAACGATGCCGATCACCTGGTGCCAATTCACGTGCATGGAGAGTTGGCGAACCTTGCACCGCACCTTGTGACCATTCATCCCGACGAAATCAGAAATGCCACCATCTCTCCCACTGGTGCACGCGCGGCATTTGAGGCGCATGGGGAGATCTTTACGGTACCCGCCGAGAAAGGCGATACGCGCAACCTCACCAACACCTCCGGCGCGGCGGAGCGCGATCCCTCCTGGAGTCCCGACGGCAAAACCATCGCTTACTTCTCCGATGCATCCGGCGAATACCAGCTGTACCTCCACGATCAGACCGGGTTCAAGCCGCCGACGGTGATCAACCTCGGCCCCGATCCGAGCTATTACTACGGCCCGACCTGGTCGCCGGACTCAAAGCATCTTGCCTTCAACGACAAGCACAATCGCCTCTGGCTCGTAGACGTTCCTTCCGGCAAACCCGTTCAAATCGACAAGGCGCTCTACAGCGCGCTCGGCTACAGCTTCAACGAAGTCTGGTCGCCCGATTCGAAGTGGATCGCCTACGAACGCGATCTGGACAACCAGCTTCACGCCATCTTCCTTTACTCGCTCGACACGCATAAGTCGACGCAGGTGACCGATGGAATGAGCGACGCTTCGAGCCCCGCGTTTGACCTCAATGGCAAATACCTTTACTTCATCGCATCGACTGACGATGGACCGTCGCACGCAGGCATCGACCTTTCGTCGCTCGATCGCGCCCAGACCAGTGCGCCCTATGTCGTCGTACTCGCTAAAGACGGAGCGTCGCCGATTCCGCCCGAAAGCGACGACGAAAAAATCAAGGAAGAAAGGAAGGATGAGCCAAAACCGCCCGTGGCCGATGACAAGAAAGATGCCAAGGCCGACGACAAGGACAAAGACAAAAAGGCCGGCGATAAAGACAAGGACGCGGCCAAATCCGACGACAAGGACAAGGACAAAGACAAGCCGGTAAAAGTCACCGTCGACCTCGATGGCATCGGAAACCGCATTCTGTCGCTGCCCATTCCACCTCGCAACTACGCAGCCATCGCCACCGGTAAAGCAGGCGTGATCTACCTGCTCGAGGGCTCGCCTTTCGGACGCGCCTCGAGCTTTCAGGGCTCCGGCATTCACGCCGTGTGGCGGTTCACCCTTGAAAAGCGCGAGCCTGAAACCGTCCTCAGCGACATCGATGCCATGCAGATTTCGGCCGACGGATCGAAGATTCTCTACGCACGCCACGGCGGATGGGCGATTGCTTCGGCCGACGAACTGAAACCAGGCAATGGCAGCCCCGGTAAGCCGCTGAACCTCGGAGGCATGGAGACCATGGTCGATCCCCGCGCGGAGTGGCGGCAGATTTACCACGAAACCTGGCGCATCGAGCGTGACTTTCTCTACGACCCGAATACGCACGGCCTTTCCATCCCCAAGATAGAGGCCAGGTACAAGCCCTATCTCGATGGCCTCGCCTCGCGCGCCGAGTTCACCTATCTCTCGGTCGAAATGCTCGGCGAAATCAACATCGGCCACATGTTCGTCGGCGGAGCGCGTTCGCACGATGAAGGTCCCAAGACTGGCCTCCTCGGCGCCGACTACAAAATCGAAAACGATCACTACCGCATCTCTAAAATCTACGGCGGCCAGAACTGGACACCCGGCCTGAATTCGCCGCTCACCATGCCCGGCGTCTACGTCAAGGAGGGCGAATACCTCCTCGCCGTCAACGGCCGCGAACTCCATGCGCACGACAATCTCTACCAGTTCTTCGACGGCACGGCTGGCAAGCAGACGGTGATCCATGTCGGTCCCAATGCCGACGGAAAAGATGCGCGCGATGTCACCGTGATTCCTGTTGGCGATGAGACAGGGTTACGCAACCTCGATTGGATTGAGGGCAACATCCGCAAGGTCGATCAGCTCTCCGGCGGCAAGGTGGCGTATGTCTACATGCCCAATACCGGCGGCTCGGGCTACACCAACTTCAACCGCTACTTCTATTCGCAGCTCAACAAGCAGGCCCTGGTGCTCGATGAGCGCTGGAACGACGGCGGCCTCATCGCCGACTACATCGTCGACGTGCTCAAGCGCTTCCCGCTCTCGGGCGCGATCGAGCGCGACGGCAAGCCGATTCACGATCCGGTCGGCGCCATCTTCGGGCCCAAGGTCATGCTCATCAACCAGAACTCCGGCTCCGGCGGCGACGCCATGCCGTGGTACTTCCGCAAGGCGGAAATCGGCAAGCTCGTAGGCACGCGTACGTGGGGCGGCCTCGTGGGCATCGGCGGATATCCTCCGCTGCTCGATGGCGGCTTCGTGATGGCGCCCCGATACGCCATCTATGGACTCAAGGGCGATTGGGAAGTCGAAAATCACGGCATCCCACCGGACATAATGGTTGAGGAACTGCCCAAGGACATCGCCGCCGGACACGATAAACAGCTCGAAACCGGCGTGCAGACGGTGCTTGAGGAACTGAAGCAGCACCCAATTCCCGCAATTCCCGTCCCGGCCTACCCGAATTACCACAAGAACGACGGGCTGGGGAAATAAGGCACGCGCGAGGTTCAGGTCTCTTCTGCTAAGCGGAAAGGACCTGGACCCTGCATTCAAAAACCGCCGTCACTCTTCGATCGAATCACTGCCATGCGCATTGAATCCTGATATGCAACTGTGTGGTTGCATATGCACGACACTTACTTCGCCGCAATCGCCGGGCGCCCTTTGATGAAACGCAGGTTGTTTACGCGACCCGTACTCAACAGAAATCCGTCAACTTCCCCTTTGGCGTTCCGCGTAAAGCGAATCTTGCCGACCGAAGCCGCAAAGAAATCCCGCGCAACAGGCCGCAGGGGATCCGGGTCGTTCTTTAGACGATGGAGCACAAGTCTGGGCTGGTCTGGCTCCGGCGGGTCCGATCCGGCCACATGCACGTTCTCCACTTTCAGCTCGTACAGCGGATCGATTTCAGGGCTGCTGTAGACGCCGGCATACTCGTCAAGCTGGGCGGGTAGAGGCGCGAAGGTTGGAACCGCCGCGAAGGTTTCAATCTTGCCGTCCTCGTGCTTGTTGGTGAATGAGAGCGGTGCACCCGGCCTCGTCGGCAGAAATGTGAAATCGACTGGAGAAATCAGCAGATGAAACTGGTTATCGCTGAGTGCCTTTACCGGGTACGTTTCGTCCTCGCCCACATTGCCCACCTGCAACTTTCCGTCCTTGATAACCCAGCGAGCAAAATCGTCCGCGTCCTTGACGTTCCCATACATGCCCACTTTAGCCTGCATCTGCGCTGCCGTCAGTTCAACCGGCTTTGTGTCGTCAGCCTTCGCTGCTTCTGCAGGCTTCATCTCCTTTGCAAGATAGATATCGGCGACTTTGCGCGTCAGATTGCTGGGATTGGCAGTTGCCAGGTTGCACAGGCACGCGGCGCTGAAATGCTGATCGGGAAAGCGGATAAGGTCCGCGCGATACCCTGCGTCCGCACCGCCATGATCGACGGTGTTGAGCCCGCGATATTTACCAACAAACAGCCCTGAGGCATAGTCGAGCTGTTCCCCGTTGTTCAGTTTGCCGCGCTCCAGCATCTGCTTTATCAGCTCCGGTCCGCCGACACGCGGGTTGTAAAAATTCTCATCCCAGAGCGCAAGGTCCTCAACTGTGGTCATCAGGCTGGTCGCGCCCACGGTGTCGAAGTTGGTCACGCTCAGCTTGAACCTGTCCTTGTCTGGCGCGTAGCCGTACGCAATGTTCTTCACGATCTCTTCGTGATCATCGCGGAAGTGCGTGCTTTTCATGCCCAGCGGCTGAAAGATGTTCGCGGTGGTAAATTCACGCAGCGACTGGCCGCTGACGCGCTTCACGATTTCGCCGAGCAGCGTGAAACCTGTATTGCTGTAGAGAAACTTTGTGCCCGGCGGGAAATTCAATTCCTTCTGGTGCGAGACCACGTAGAGCACGTCGTTGTTGGTAATCAGGTCCTGCGAGTAGCGCCAGCCGGACAGGTCGAGCAGGTCCCACTGATCGCGCAGCCCGCTGGTGTGATGCATCAGCTCGCGAATCGTAATCGGCGTCCCGAAGTCAGCGAGTTCCGGAATGTATTTGCGCACCGGATCATCGAGCGACAGCTTGCCCTGCTGCGCCAGCATAAGAATCGACGCCGCCGTAAACTGCTTCGACATTGACGCAACATGAAACACGCTTGTGGGTGTGATCGCGACGTTGTGGTCGAGATCGGCCATGCCATATCCACGCTCGTAGACGATCTTGCCGTCTTTGATCACAGAAAGCGCGCAGCCGGGCGAGATCGTCGAATCCATTTTCTGAAAAATGGCGTCAACTTTTGCCGGCAGATTCTCCTGCGCGGATGGCGGTGTCTGGCCGACCATGAGGCTGGAAGAAAGCAAAATGGAAAACATCGTACGAGAAAGGGGCGCAGATCGCATGACTGGATATCCTTTGGGAAAATCTTGCGGGATTCTCAGGCGACAGTGTAAGCCCTGCTCTTCCGTTTTGCGCTGGCTTGTGGACCGGAGAGTGAGTTTCAGGTGCTCACGGCTGGGAGTTCTGTTTTCGCGCGGAGTATTAGAGCCGCAAAATCGGCCACTTGCCCCCCTCGCGCCGGACCTTGAAGATGCGGCCCCGAACATCCAGGCGATACATCCCGTCTGGCAGCGATTGCCCGGCCGAGTCAATCTTCAGGCTGCTCGCGACAGCATGCCCCGACGTCCCAGGGGTCAGCTTCGTCACAAGCGCCACCGTGCACTTGTATTGGACCTTATCTCTATCTCCCCGCAGGGTTCCTGTGAAAAAGTCCGTCTTGTCCGTGCTCTTTGTCATTGCGTGCTTATCATTCTATGGAGGCGCCCGTTGTTAAGGCACTCACCTGAACCACAACCGTCACTGTCACGGATGGACATCCCGGGCAAAGTCCCGGGCCACAACAGGGTCTTGGACACCGAGTCTTGGCCACAGGGTCCTGGCCACGGTCAGGCTTTTCATCTCGCTCTTAATCTCTTGGGTGTGTTCTACCGATGGCCGCTGCGGGATCAAGTAGTAATGTCCGAGTAGGCGGTAATCCACCCGCTACACAGCTTTCGACCATCGGAAGCAACAGATCCCGTGGACGGGCGAGGTTCAGTGCATTCTGAAATTGACCACAATCGACATCCTGACCGGAACGGGATTGTTCCCGTCTTTCGCAGGTCTGAACTTGTATTTTGCCACGGCCTCCAAAGCCTTTTCGTTGAATTGTTCGTTAGTGCCGCGCACGATTCGCAATGACTGTGGTTGCCCGTTGGCATCGACTACCAAGATAACGAGGGATACGCCTTCCTTTCCGCGTTGTTCGGGAGGCCACTCGGCTTCGGGCGTCTCTACCGGGACAGGATGTGAAAAGTCGGGGTGTGACTTGGCGAATTGTTTAGCCGATTCCTTAGCCAATTCAGGTGAGGCTTGCATTTGGCTCTGGACCCGCGGAAGTGCGGGAAGGGGTTGCTTCGGAGCAGGAAAGAGTTTCTGCACCGGCGTTGACTTCAGCCTGAGCCGGGCTGAGGTCGTTCCGTCTTTGTTCACTATGCTGACCCTACAAACCGTCAGTTTGATCTGAAGCTCCTGCGCAACGGCAACCGGAACGCCATCTTTAGAACCGGGCGAGAATCGATCAACCTTAGCAACACTTACCGCTGCCTTGTCGATGTCATCATCGAACGGGTACAAAGGCGAAACACTGTCAGACCCTCCCAACGTGTTGACCACCAGAGAAAGCCGAACAATCCCAGCGCCTTCGTACTCGCAGTTGTTCGAGACCACTGGAGAAAAGTCAGTGAGAGCCAATTCGGGCGCTCTAACGCCGTCTTCGGCGTAATAGACTACCGCATTTGGTTTCGGGGCCGAAGAACTCTGGGCCGCCGCTTCGTTGCAACGAAGTGCGCAACACACCGTTAGGAAGACAGCCAAACCACAGCGCAGCATCATCTCTAGCTTTAGCTCTCGCGTTCGTTGAGCCAATCCTAGCAGGCGGATGAGCCAGGAGCGAGAACTCGTTGCCATGGCTGTTGATGTACCTCGCCGACTCGGTTTTCCGACGAATCCTCCTCGTGAACAGCGGCATGATGGAAGTGCTCGTATTCTTCTTCTGTCATTTGTTTATGTGGCCCAGATTGGAGGCTTTATGGCATCAGTCTGCGGGTTCCGGGCGAATTGTGGCCAACTCGTCACTATGCCATTTCTTCGCCCCCCCGTCCTCGCAAGCCAGTTAGTATCGGGTCGTAGCTGACACTGCATCCAACAGCTTCAAAGGAGGTTGCGAATGCGCCTGACACTTGTGCGCTGTCTCCTGCTCAATCTGCTGGTCATCGGAGCAAGTGGCGCTTTGTTCAAATGGTTTCCAACTCAGCAGGGATTCACAGTGACAACCGCGCGCGCTACACATTACATCGGCGGGAACATCGTTCTGAGCGGTATTCTGCTGTGCCTGATGGACAGTGCGATCGCCATTTATCTGGCTTGGTCGCTGTTGCATCCATGCTGACAGCGCGTCTCAGGCAGCCCGTGCCTCAGTCTCGTCCGAGTCCCTGTCCTTTTTGATCGAGCTCTTCGTCCAGGTCGGATGCATTTATCGCTTCGCCGTGGGGTGCTTTGCGCAACGAAAGTGAGTGGTCGGGCTCTCTCCCTTCGGCGGCAGCGGCTCTGCCTGCTTGGTCGACTTGGAGGTGCTCAATGGTGCGAATCAGCGCCAGCTTGAGCTCCAACAGGGAGGACTCGTTGGTCTCGAGAGGTCCGTAATACTCAACCAGCGACAACGTGCGGCGCAGGAGTTCGCACAGGACAGAAGAGGACTCGTGAGGGTCGCTTGGCGATCCCATAAGATTCAACCTTCGCCAGCAAAATAGGATGCGTGCCTCTTACCGGATCAACATAGCCTTCCTCAATCGTTGATTGCAAGAAAAATCGTACAGCTAACGTAGCCTTATCGGGATTACTCCAATGCAATATGTATGATACCGTACATAGCGCATACGCATGAGCAATCAAGGCGAATCCATGTGCTCGAACCGGTCAGGAATTTCGTCGCTGAGGAAACCTGAAATCCGGGCAATGCGCCCAAACCAATTGCCCTCCGCTCCCAGCCGCCTGAGTCCTGCCATGTTTCGATTTGTCGACGTCAAGCACCTCAACCGCTCGCCCGCGCCTAAGTCGCTCAAAACAATTGCTAAAAAGTGGCAATAATATACTAGACAACTCCACAAATTCGGCGTACATTTGAAACATGGAACCGAAGACTCTCAAGCAAGCCATTGAATACTTTGCAGATGCGAAGAACTGCCATGAGTATCTTGTGGCTAGTCGCTGGCCTGATGGCGTTGAATGCCCGCGCTGCGGATCGAAGAACGTCAAGTTCTCAGAGAAGTACAACCGCTGGCAGTGTGGAAGCCATCATGAGCGCCGCCAGTTCACGCTGAAGACTGGCACGGTCTTTGAGGAATCGCCTATCGGCTTGGATAAGTGGCTGACCGCCCTGTGGCTCATCGTGAACTCAAAGAATGGCATCAGTTCTTGGGAAGTGTCACGGTCCATCGGCGTCACTCAAAAGAGCGCATGGTTCATGATGCATCGGCTGCGCGAAGTTCTGGAGCCGCAGCACACCGATAAGATGGGCGGGCCAGAGGGTGGTCCATACGAGGCGGATGAGGCCTTTATTGGCGGCAAGATTTCCAACATGCATCGCTCTAAGGTTCGCGAGAAGTACAAGGGTAAGCCGATTGCTGGGGGAGCGCAGAAAGCCATCGTTGCGGGGATTCGTGACCGCGAGACTCGGAAGGTTCGCGCAAAGGTAATTCCAAACACGAATCGCGAGACGTTGCAGAACATGATTCTCGAAAACGTGGATAAGAAGTCCACCGTATACACCGATGCCTCCCAGAGCTACTACAAACTGGCGGAGAAGGACTTCGTACACGATACGGTTAATCACCTGAACGAGTATGTTCGCGGTCAGGTCCACACAAACGGAATTGAGAATTTCTGGTCGCTGCTGAAACGTGGATTGAAGGGAACGTATGTGGCCGTGGAGCCGTTCCACTTGGACAGGTATGTGACAGAACAGGTTTTTAGATTTAACAATCGGGCGACGAAGGATAACCCACTAACCGATGGGGATCGGTTCGCGCTGGCAGCATCGCAAATCTTAGGGAAGAGACTCACGTTTGCAGAGCTGACCGGCAAGGTGGGAGAAACGAGCGCGGAACCTTTCTAGCTGGCCGCGTTGGATGGAGCGCGAGAAACGCGGGAAGCGGAACGTTTAGCCGTTGGCTTTGATTTCGGCGTCCGGGACTTTGGACGAGTTTTCGCATGAAGTCAGTGAATGCAGTCGAATTGCCCCTCTATATTCTTCGCGGGAATGGTTGGGCCTTTCGGCATTATTCTACCTTTCTCTTGCTAGAGAGAAGGGTAGGGTATTGTGTGCTCAGAGTCAATTCGTACCGCCGAGAATAAAGAGAACTTGGTTCAGTCCCGTAGGTGGAGGGTCAATGCAACGCGTTAATGAATTTGTGTTTTACGAGCTTGCCATCAAACTGCATTCGTTGGCTGAATTATCCGATAATCCAATCAAATACAGCGAGTGTTGGTATCAGTTCTGGCATGCGAGAGTATCTGTCGATGACATCTATCGTGAACGGCCATTGAACTTCACGACCCAAGCAGCGTTGCGTCTATACAAAGCCATTTCTGCAATAGTTCCAGCTAATTGGGATGATTTGATGTCAACTTACACCGCTAGGACCACCGACCCAGAACCGGTGATTGGGGCGTGGTTGATCACCGAAGTCCGAGAATCTGCCAAGGAATTCGAGACCGTGCTTCGAAATGAATGTCTGATGATGGACACCTATTTCATTTCAAAGAAAGGGGCCTATTCGACTAAAGACCTAGTGGAAAATGCTCATTTTCACATTCCTCAGCCGAGCAGAAGTTCTCTTCCAGATCAAGCCAAATTAGATTTCGATCAAGCCGGAAAATGCATGGCCTTCGATGTTCCAACTGCGGCGGCTTTTCATCTCTTGAGAGCAACCGAGGCAGTAATCCGCAAATACTACGATCTGGTTGTTCCTGGTCCCAAGAAGGCGAACCCTAGGATGCGAAATTGGGGTGTCTACATCAAACTTCTAAAGGACCACGGCGGAGATGCAAACGTCATTTCGTTGATTGACCACATGAGAGACGTGTACCGCAACCCTGTGACCCATCCTGAAGAGAACTATACCGACGAGAGCATTCAAGTCTTATTTGGTTTATGTATAAGTGCTGTCGTCATGTTGAGTCGTGCCATCGCAATCGAGGCTCCGAAGGGTGGGGTCCTCAACTTTCCAATCGGTCCGCTTCCGCCGCAACTAAACCCCTAGCCTAATTCGTGATGCCCTCGCCTGATATAGAGGAGAAGGGGGACGGCGGCGTTGTTGGCTTTGGTGGCGTCGGCATGGGTGTAGGCGTGATAGTTGCCAGAGAAGCGCCGGGAACAATGAATGTTGTTCTCACTTCCTGTATCAATCCCCAATCTTTCGCATCATCGGCGGTCAGAATTCTCTGGGAGTGAATGGCCGCATCGATTTCAGCCTTCTTATTCTTTGTAGCTCCCACAAGAATAGAACCCATCATTTCGTTCAGGTTCCGGATCTGAGCGGCTTGCGCGTCCAACCCCCCCAAGTCCAATTGCAATCCGGGGGACGGTGCATACGAAGTCCCGTGAATCAAAAACCTTGTCCCCGGAAGGGCAAAACGATGCTTGCCAGCGCAGAAGAGGAGATTAGCCGCAGAGTCCACGTCGCCGAGATTAAAGGTCGTGACGTTTGCATTGATGCCATGTAGATACGAATAGGCAGCAAACCCTGCCGTGGGATCGCCACCAGGTGAGGAGATGAGGATAGTAAAATCCTTCGTCCCCATCTTTAGTTGCTGATCGACCATGCTAATGAGTTGGTTTACGGTGCCGTAATCAACCTGCGCAAAGAAGTGAATTTGGAATGGCGGCGGCTGCGGCGGGCTGGGTGCCTGGGAACTGGCGGTAACGGTAAACACACAAAGTAATCCAAGCAAAACATACAGCGGGCGACGAGATGCCCACGTTCGATTCATTACACCCTCACGGTCCCAATCTATTGGACGTTTAGTGTTGCCCCTCCGGTTGGTAACGTCAATGCCTATATCGTCATCTTACCTCGGTAACGTAGTACCGAGAAAGAAATGAGAAGAAAATGCGTTCTTTGTGCTACTAGTGCTGATTATTCGACGCGTTATACTGTGACCGCGATGAATCCACTCCCCGCCCCGATTGTCCCCGGCAAGACCGACTCCGAGCGCTTCCAGAATGCGCTGCGCAAGGTGTTCACGACGCCAGTGAAGAGCCAAGCCAAGCCGCGACCCAAACCTAAAAAGCAACGGCCCGCCTAGAAAACAGACGGGCCATCGAAAGTGATTCAAGGCAAATGGTTGTGTCTTAGCCGCGTCTGGGTGACGGGCGATAGACGATTTCACGTTCGGTTGTGGCGGGACGACGTACCGCAGTTGAGGGTGGCACGAAGCGTCCGGTTATTGAGTCGCGAACGACCCTGATTGGTGTTGGTCTCATGACTTCCCCGTCTCCTTTTAGCCGGGGGTTGTTGTGAACGGTTATCCTCTCCGGTTGCGTGTAGAAGACGCAGCCGTGAGGGGCTAGCCGCAATATCTCACAGGCACTCATTTTGTGAGGAGCTGGGAGCGTAGGCGAGTATGGCGCGGTGCAATTTCGTGTTTGTCGATGGTTGCCGATTGTGGGTGCGAAGTCTGGGTAGCTCCGCGATCTAGTTTGCGCATGGATTCGCCCTCGATGGGGAATGGAAGGAAAAGAGTTACGCCGGGGACGGAATGTGAATTTGTGTGGGTTACAGAAAAGCTCAGCAGCGCAGATTGAGGAAGGCTTGGGCGTAGATGTCTTTCCAGGGGTAGGCGGAGCTGAGCTGGAGCAGCACGCGGCGCACGCTGAGCCGCACGATAGCGCCGATCTTAAGCAGCTTCAATCGGATCGTATCCACCTGGGCCTCGGCCCAGGCAGTGGCTTTCAGTCCCAGCCGGCGCAGTGCTTCCATCAAGGTGTAAGCCAGGGCGGAGAAGTAGAGACGCAGCTGGTTGCCTTTCATCTCGTCGGTGGAGAGCCGGTCGGCGAACAGGCACATCTGCTCCTTGATGCGGTTCTCCATCTCTCCTCTTGCGCAATAGAACTTTTCGTATAAGTCCTGCGCGACCCACTGCTCAGCGGTTAACGAAGTGACCACGAAGCGCGGGTTCTCGCCCTTGTCGAGATATTCGGCCTTGGCTACTACGCGGCGTGCGCAGGACCAGCTCTTGTGGGTCTGGTAGCTGAACTCGGCGAAGATGCGGGCCGCCTTGCCGCTGCTCCGATGCAGCATCTGGGCCTGATGCATCTGGGCGCCGATGATCTCTGCCAGCCGTTTGTTGCGCGCCAGGCCGAACACGTAGTCGACATGATGGTGCTCGCACCAGCCCATCAGCTCTTCGCGGCAGAAGCCGGAATCAGCTCGCAGTACGATGCTCACCTCAGGCCAGCGCTGCCGCAGTTGCGTCACGATGCGGCTGACCTCATCAAGCGAACCGGCAGCCCCATCCTGGTTGGCCGGCCTCAGCCGCGCGCACAGCAACTGGTCACCGGCAAAGATGTACAGCGGCAGATAGCAGTAGCTGTCGTAATAGCCGTGGAAGAACCGCTCCGGCTGATGGCCGTAGAGCGGGATATCGGTCGCATCCAGATCCAGCACCACCTGGGCTGGAGGCGCGGCGTGCGACTCCAGATAGAGGTCCGTCAGCAGACGGTCCATCGACTCGGTCGAATAACTGATCTTGTGATAGCGCTTGCTGCGGCCGGTCAACTCCAGCCGGTTCAGCGTGCTCTTGCCGGCCAACGGCTCATCCAGTTCCCGCTTGCCGCTCAAAAGACCCAGCAGCGGATCCGAGCGCAGCTGCTCGTGATCGCAGAGGTCTTCATAACCCAGCGCCAAACCATAGATACGCTGCGCCAGCATCTCCGACAACTTGTGTTTGACCAGCAACGGCGCGCGGCCATCAAGGAAACAGCCCGACAGCCGACCCAAAAGGTTGATCCGGCGATCTGCCTCCCGCAACAGAAGTGCCCCGCCATCACTCGATACCCGCCCCGCTGTGAACTCGGCCTGTACACGACGTGAAAAATGGGCTGTAAATGAAAACGATTCTTGGATACACTCTGTCATTAAAGGCCGTTCCTTTTTGTGCATTTGGCTACGTCTCGACAACGCAGTTATGCCATGAAAACAGCGGCCTTTTGCTATTTATTTTTCTCCCTGACTTTACTCATCGTATAGCTCCGTGAGAAATCACGGCTAGCCTGTCGCATCCTTTCGGAGACAGGGATTCCCGAGGTGCGCAAGCGCACAATTTGCTTGACCTTTGGGGAGATGAGCGATACGCTCAGAGACAGTTCAAGGGCTTCCCAAAGGTCCTAAAATCTAAGCTCAAGCAATGCCTCTATTCGCGTAGAGGCATTTGCTTTTGGTCGCAAAGACCAATGAATGATCCTAGACGCTTTTTGTTCGCCCATGCAAGCATAAAAATCGGGAGAACCCGAAGTTCTCCCGATGAAAACCAAAGCAATAACCCAAATCACCTACTGCCCTGTCACGGTAATCCCAGCTTACCTTTTTGGGGTGGAGTTGTCAGCTATATTACTGCCTAAAAAGTTCTCCGGCGTTTGCAGATTATTTAGCCGATTCGCCTAAGCTGGACCTATAAGAAGGCTTTTACCTGCAGGTACAGGGCTATCAAAGCCCCACAGCCCTTCTGAACAATGGCCCGTGAAGCTGCGAAACCGTGAAATTCTGAGGCAGAGAAAAACAATCCCCCGTATGTCCAATGACCAGAGGCCTGTGGGGCTAACCTCCTTTGTTTGGAGGTCTTTGTAGATCTTAGATCCCGTAACTCTCTGAAACAGGCGAAGTTGCTTCCAGAGATGGGTAGGGGGATCCCCTCATACATTCCGTCGCCCCACGGGCAGCACGCGCCTCAAACCAGAAATCAACGCCCGGAACTGCCGAACCCCTTCTCCAGCCGGGCCGACTCTTCCAGTGTCTCGGCTTCCTCCACAGCACCCGTGAGCACGGGAACAGGAATCATCTGTGCGATCTTCTCGCCTGCCTTGATTTCAATCGCGGTGGCGCCCAGGTTAGTCATCACGATCTGCACTTCCCCGCGATAGCCCGCATCGATCACGCCGGCTGTAGTGGCAATACCCTTGGAAGCCATCGAAGACCGGTCACGCACCAGCAATCCGAGCGCGGTCCCGCTCTCCGGGTGCCGCGCTTCGACTGAGATCCCCGTGCGAAGGCGAATAGTCTTGTGCGGCTCCAGCAGCACAGTTTCGAGAGAGAAGACGTCATAGCCAAGGTCTTCGCCGGGATGAGCTACAACCGGAAGGCGGGCGCCCGGATCGAGAAGTTTAACGCGCAGCATGTGCTCATGGTAATGGGCCACAGAAGGCGCGGCTGTGGATTCAAGGTACACTAGGGCTGGCAGGAGGACCGGGCGGTCGCTGCCGGGGTTCGCGCAAGCGCATTCCGGGGGAGGAAAGTCCGAACTCCGCAGGGCAGTGTGCCGGATAACGTCCGGGATGTGCACTTTAAGGTGCACAGACGGCCAGTGCCACAGAGAACATACCGCCTCGAAAACTTACCGTTTTCGAGGTAAGGGTGAAAAGGTGCGGTAAGAGCGCACCGCTCCGGCCGTAAGGTCGGGGGCAGGGTAAACCCCACACGGAGCAAGACCAAATAGGGAGGGAAGCTGCCGCTATGAGCCAGGCGGCGCTGCGTATCGGCCCGATGCGCTGAGGCGGCTCAAGTGGAACTCTCCGGCGACGATGTTCTGTCGCAGGTCTGCTCCATGCAATGGCCGAAACCTCCGGGTAGGTCGCTGATGAGCGTACGCGGTAACGCTGCGCCTAGAGGAATGACCGCACACGACAGAATTCGGCTTACAGGTCCTTTTGCCGAATTCCCATGGTGTCACGGCGCGTGATCCGCGCCGTGACACCGCCAACAAGTCAAAATCTCGCCGACACTAGGCATTCGAGGTTCACGGCGCTTCGCAGCCTGCACGATTCGATTGCAGAATCGATTTGTTGCTGGGTATACTCAAGGCTCCCGAACATGAAGAACCGCTGGTCGATCGCCGCAGCCCTGCTCTTCGCCCTCATGCTGGCGCCGACGGCTCTACGGGCGTCGACAGCACCGATGCGCGCGCCTTCATGCCACGTGTCCAAAGCACAGTTCCACTCCGACAGACCGGGCAGACTGACAGGTCGCAGTTTAGTACAGCTGCTGGCCTCCAGACCGGGCCAACATACCCCTGCCCCCCGGCTGCACCGAACTCGCGGCAAGAAGATCAATATCCAGGGAAGCACGATTCTGGCGCTCCAATGCTTTACGGCTACGCGATTTGTCGCTGCTGACGCGTCCTCTGGCTTGCAGATTATCGACGGCCCCAACCCGTCGCGCGGACCACCCTCGCAGCACCCTCTCTAAGCTGGATTTCCGTCTGTTGAGCACAACACGGTGAGCTAAGTCTATCCAAACTCACTACCTGCATTCGCTTAAGCAGCGTGCTTCGTTCTGGGCGGCCAAGGGCGCCAGCGTGCGTAGGACCAGCCTCGCTCGCGGTAAGCCGGAAACGCAAAGAGATCAACAAAACAGGTTTGGGATCCCTCGACTTTCTTGCCTGAGGGAACCAAATGGACTAGCAACCAGACCTCCAATGGGAACTAGTCCAGGGCGGTTGGGACGCTTGGGAAGGCAGTTCCAGCCCATACATGTCCAAACCGGCAACCCTGCCGGCGGCGGACAGCGTGAGTTGCGGCATCCGCGAGGATGCCGCAACCTGCGGATCATTCCTGCCCCTAGACTCGAAAATGAACGCGCAGTCCGTGCTCCGCTTGACGGAGGGCCCCTGTACTTGTGAATCGGGCCGCGCCAGACCGTCATCCATTGGGTACTCGGTTGCTGTGAAATTCGGCCAAAATCAAAAGCCAGGAGCTGCCCGTGAAGATTGTTGCAACGATTGCCCGCTATCTGCTGGGTGTGATCTTCCTCTTCTTCGGTTCAAACCTGATGTTTCACTTTATGCCTAATCCACCTATGCCGCCCGGACCAATGGCGAGCTTCAGCACAGCGATGGCGGAATCACATTACAGCGTCGCGGTGGGCTTTTTTCAGCTGGCGCCGGCGATTTTGCTGCTGATCAATCGCTATGTGCCGCTGGCGTTGACTGTGCTTGCGGCGGAAATCGTGAACATACTTACCTTTCACATCACCATGCAACCGGCAGGTTTGCCGGTGGCTCTGGTAGTGGCGATCCTCTGGGTGCTGGTGTTTCTGCGCGTAAAGGGTGCGTTTGCCGGGATATTTGCGCCCGCGCCACAGCACTGATCTTCTTGAAGATTTCCGAAGCTGACGCCCTTGCCGTTGCTCGCATCCCTACAATGGAAGAGAGCGATGATTGAGTATCTCTATCTGGGGCGGGTAGCGTATGACGAGGCGCTGCGGTTGCAGGCCGAAGTCGCTGACCTGCGGCGGACGGGTCGCGTTGACAACACGCTTCTGCTGCTGGAGCATCCGCCGGTGCTGACGCTGGGGCGGAATGCGCGGCGGGAAAACGTTCTTGCTTCGGATGAATTGCTGGCGCGCCGCTGCGTGACCCTGCACGAGATCAATCGTGGCGGTGATGTCACGTATCACGGACCGGGCCAACTGGTTGGCTATCCCATCTTTGATTTGCGCAGTTTGGTGAATGCAAAAGGTGGCCGCCTGGGGCCGGTGGACTTCGTGCGGATGATGGAAGAGGCACTTATTCGGCTTTGCGGCGTATACGGCGTGCGCGCAGGACGGATTGCCGGTTTGACAGGGGTCTGGTGTGGTCTTCATTCAAACAAGAACGGCGCACCTGATGACGAGAGCAGTGTCACAGCCAAGGCGCGCAAAGTCGGCGCAATCGGGATCCATGTTTCGCGCGGCATTACTTCGCATGGGTTTGCATTCAATGTCTCGACAGACCTGCGCGACTTTCAACTCATCAACCCATGCGGCATTACCGACAAGCCGGTGACGAGTCTGGAGCTCGAGATCCCGGAGGGCGTAAATTTGCCGGGGCTTGAAGAGATGGCCCACCAGGCGGCACGGCAGTTCGGGCAGGTTTTTGCGCAGCAGGTGCTGGCCGTTGAAAGCCTGGATGCGCTGCGTGCGCAGGCGGCATCGAAACCGGAGATGCCGGCGGAGGACACGCCCCTGCAGATTCCCGCTGAGGTGGAGAGGCTGCACGGCGATCCGGAGCGGCCGGTGCGAGCGTAAATAGATTCGCGGAAGCCGAACCGTATGGGCCGCAATTTATAATCCGGCAGGAACCGGGCGGATGCTGCTTATCCCGCGTGGCGGAGTGAACGATTCATGCCAACCGACGTGATCATGCCCCAGATGGGCGAGTCAATCTTTGAGGGCACTATTACGAAGTGGCTTAAGAAGGTCGGCGAGCCGGTTGAGAAGGACGAGCCGCTCTTCGAGATCTCTACCGACAAGGTGGATGCGGAGATTCCTTCGACCGCGGCAGGCGTTCTCACCGAGATTAAGTTCCCCGAAGGAGCGACAGTGGAGATCAACACGGTCGTTGCCGTTCTTGCAGAAAGGGACGCGACGGCAAAAACCGCATCCGTCTCGGAAAAGCTTCCGCCAAAATCTGCAGTGCCAAAGCCGGTCCAGGCCACTGCTCCCGCTCCAAAGCCGAAGGTCGAGGCTCAGCCCCTGCAGGAAACGAAGACGCCACCGGCCAGCACGCGGGCTACAACCAGCGGCATCGAAATCGTGATGCCCCAGATGGGCGAGTCGATCTTCGAGGGAACGATCACCAAGTGGCTGAAGAAGGTTGGGGACTCGATAGAGAAAGACGAACCGCTGTTTGAGATCTCCACCGACAAGGTGGATGCCGAGATCCCTTCATCCGTGGCCGGGGTGCTGACGGAGATCAGGGCGGCCGAGGGCGAGACAGTTCAGATCAACGCAGTTGTCGCTGTCATCGGAGGGGCCGGTGGGATCGAGACTTCATCGGCGAGCCCCTGGACGGAGCCCACAAAAGTGACCGGCGCCACCGTGGCCGCAGGCGCGCCGAAGGCGCAGTTGGCCCCACCGCAGGTGGTAGTGGATCTGGATCGGCGCATTCGGTCGTCGCCCTTGGTACGGAAGATTGCAAAAGAGCACAGCATCGATCTGCGCATGGTGCCGGGATCCGGCTCAGACGGCCGCATCAACAAGGAAGATATTCTGCGATACGTCAATGAGGGCTCGCCGGCGACAACAGCATCATCGACCCCACAGCAAGCAATGAAGCCAAAGGCCGAAGTGCCGCAGCCGAAAGCGCTGACGGCCGAAGTCGTTCCGCTGACGAAGATGCGGACCATCATTGCGCAGCGGATGGTGGAGAGCGAGCGCACAAGTCCGCATGTGCACTCGGTCTATAAGGTGGACATGACGCGGATCGTGCGCCTCCGCGAGCGCGAGAAGGCCGGGTTCGAACAGCGCCACGGCGTGAAGCTGACCTACATGCCGTTTATCGCGGTAGCGGCGGTTGAAGCGCTGCGGCGGTTTCCGATTGTGAATTCATCCCTGATCGACAATGCGATTCACTATCACGCAAACATCAACCTTGGCATTGCAGTGGCGCTGGAGTGGGGGCTGATTGTGCCCACTGTGCGCGAAGCGGAGAAGCGGGACTTTGCGAGCATTGCTCGTGCGATCGCCGACCTTGCCGGACGCGCGCGGACCAAAAAGCTGTTGCCGGATGAAGTGGGCGGATCGACGTTTACGCTGACTAATCCGGGGATCTTCGGCGATGAGTTCGGCATTCCGATCATCAACCAGCCTGAGGCGGCGATCCTGGCAATTGGCGCTTTGAAAAAAGAGCCTGTGGTGCTGACGGATGCTGAAGGCAACGACACGATTGCGATTCGCTCGATGCAGTATTACTGCCTCGGCTTCGATCACCGCCTGATCGATGGGGCGGATGCGGGCAAGTTCATGAGCGAGTTCAAGCGGACACTGGAGACGTGGGATCGGGCGATCGGATAGGCAAATGAAATCTTTTAATCTGACTTACTAGTTCTTCAGCTGAGGAATTGATTTCTTCCATTCGAAGAATGTTTTGTCCCATCGGAAGATTGGTGGCAATCGCATATTTCTGGAATTGTCGCGCGGTACCAGTATGTAAGTGTATCCGCGATACGATTTCCCTCTCCACCCAAGAATATTTTCGAGATCAAGTCTGCGCGTGGAGAGCCAAGTAGTCTTTTCTATCGCATCTTTGTAAAGGATCACACGCTGATTCACCATGAACAAAAACCACAATGCTAGAACTCCGGTCGCTGCGATTGCGATGAGATCACCCTCGCTAAAGGGAGGATTCATCAATCCGACAGAGCGAAGCAGCGATGTCACAACTGCAAGTGCTAATGGAGCGAGCCCGATACCAGTCATGACGCGCTTGGTACGACGGTCTGGAATATATTCGTGCGGATATCTTTCGCGGTTCTCGCCCTCATCCGTCCTGAGGGTTGTCGATGTCCGAATAGGTCCGTGCTTCATTTTGTCGCTGCCCACGCAAGCCCGTCGGCGTATTTGCCTGTTGGAATGGTGCGGGTGACTTTCCAGGTTGTGGTGTCGATCTCGGCGACAGCGTTGGCTTTTTCGCAGGAGACGTAGGCGGATTTGCCGTCGGGGCGGGCGATGATCTCCTGCGGATAAGCGCCGACCGCGACAGTGCGAGCCACCTGCATGGACTTGAGATCTATGACTGCCACCTTGTTCTGGTCGGGTAGGGCGACGAGCAGCCAGCGGCCATCAGGGGTTGGCGCGGAGCCGTAGCCGATACCTTCCATGGGAATCCATTTGGCGACGGCGTCCGTGGCGGTGCTAATGACGGCCATCTGCGGCTTGGTCTGGTCGGCGGTGAATACCCACTTATCGTCCGGCGAGATGGAAATGCGCTGCGTGTTTGTGGAGATGGGAATGATCTTGAGCACCTTGCGCGCGGCAATATCGATCACTGAGACAGTGCCGGGGCCGACGTTGGCGGTGTAGGCGCGGCGGCCGTCATGGGAGAGGACGAGCATGTGGCTCTCAGGCTGGCCGGTCGGAATGACGTCGACAATCTTCAGCGTTCTGGGATCGATGATGGTGACGGTCTTGTCGAGTTCGGTGGTGACGTAAAGGCGGCCATCTTTGGGGCCGATCATGGGGCAGTGGGGACGCACACCGTGGTCGAAGGCGATGTTGCCGACGACCTTGCGCGTGGCGATGTCGATGACCGCAATGTTCTTTCCGTCTGTGCCGGGAGCGCCGACGCCGGAGTTGCCGTAGATCGGAACGAAGGCAAGCTTGCCGTCGGCAGAGGCGATGACTTCATGGCCCGTGACACCGCCTTCGGGGACTGAAGCAAGCAAGCGACCGTTGGCCGGATCGATGATGGCGAGGCTCTGAGCGCCCTTTTCGGCAACGAGAAGGCGAGGTTGCTGCGCATTCGCGAAAGTGCTGCACATAATCGTGGCGGCAAGCAAAAGGGGAAAGTGGCTGGTTCTCAACGGTGACCTCCGAGAGATACCAGCCGAATATATCGCACCGGGCCCAGTCTTTAAGAGTGGCTTGCCCAGGGATTGTAGGTGCCGACGCTCCAGCTGTGGCCTTCGGGATCCTTGACCGAGAACTCGCGACTGCCGTAGTCGGTGTTCTGAAGCTCACGTACGATTTTGCCCCCGGCGGCTTTGGCGCGTGCATAGACGGCGTCGGCGTCGGGCACGACGATGTAGACGTTGCGAGTCTCCTTGTCGCCGACTTCCGATGGTGACGTAAAGCCGCGCCCGAACTCGTCATCCTTTCCCGAACCAAGCATGATCATGCCGCCGCCGAGGGTGAGTTCGGCGTGGCCGACGGTGTTGTTGGGGCCGGGATAGACAGCATGGCGTTCAAAGCCGAAGACGTTGCAGAGCCAGTCGATGGCGGCATTAGCGTCGCGGTAGCGCATGGCGGGGATGATGATGGACGGCGACGTGGGCGTTGTAGCAGGCATGGGAACCTCCGTGGAGTTTCAGACTACCGTTTGAGGATGGCAGCTACGGCTGGTGTTGATCTTGGAAGAATCGGAAATGTCTAAGATTTGGGTGTCAGCTCGCGGCAATGTGGTTGGCCCAGCGGGTGCGGTTCGCGGAGTAGGTGGTTGCGTCCACGCCCGAGAAGGCGCGGAACTCGTTGGCGAAGTGCGATTGATCGTAATAGCCGCAGTCGAGGGCGAGTTCGGCCCAGCGGATGTTTGCGCCGGCGTGCAACTGGCGGACGGCATGCTGAAAGCGCTGGATGCGGCACCAGACTTTTGGCGTAAGTCCCACCTCTTCGCCGAAGACCTGCGAGAAGCGGCGCTCGCTCCAGCCGATCTGGCGAGCGGTCTCGCGCACACTTGCGACGCCGGGATTGTGCGCGAAGAAGCGCAGGGCAAATTGAATCTGGGGAGGACGCGCCCGGCGATCAATTTGAGAGATAAAGCGCGCGGCGAGGAATTGCTCGAGGCACTGCAGGCGGACGTGAGGAGATTCGATTTCGCGCAGACGGTCGCGTAGCGGTCCGGTATCGGCCGCCCAGATCGAGTCAAGCGCAACCGTCCGGTTGCTGAAATGGTGCGCCGCGTCGAACGCGAATGGAGTAAATCCTCCAGGAGAGAAAACAATGCCGATGAGGTCGGCCATATCGCTCGTGTCCACGATCTCATAAACTGACCGCGCACCCACGACGAGAGCCGGTGGTCTGCGCACGTCGGGGAGACCTTCTGGGCAATCGAGCACGTATTCGCGCGCAAGGTTGAAAATGACCTGGGTGCAGCCGGTGGGAAGTATGCGCTCGCGCCGGTGAGCGACGTTGCCCGCACGCGCGTACCAGAGGGAACGAATGAACTGGTTGAGCGGCGGGGCGGGCGTGCGCTCCAGATAAATCATGGTTCCTCGAAGCCGTTATAGCACGGTGCATGGTGGCGGCGGAATCGGGGCGGCGGCGCAAGGGTGATCTCCGCTATGCTTGGCGCATGCGGCTACCTTCGGGCGATGCGCAACTCGTGCAGATCATGGATGCAGCGCTGGCCGAAGCATCGCAGCGGGCGGACGCATGGCTGGCGTGCCGCCCCGGATGTACACAGTGTTGTCATGGAGCGTTTGCCATCAATGCGCTGGATGCCGAGCGGCTGAAGACTGGAATGCGGGCACTCCACGCAACAGATCCACAAAAGGCCGAGGCAATCGAACAACGCGCAAAGGTCTGGATCGCGGAGTATGGGCCGGAGTTTCCGGGCGATCTCGCTACGGGAGTGTTAGGAACGACAGAGGCGGCGCAAGAGCGATTTGAGGATTTTGCAAATGAATCGGCGTGCCCCGCTCTCGATCCATCGACCGGTTTATGTGATGTATACGCGTGGCGACCGATGACCTGCAGGGTCTTTGGGCCTCCGGTGCGTATGGGAGATGGAGACGCACTGGGCTGCTGCGAGCTTTGTTTCGTCGGCGCGAGTGCGGAAGAGATTGCCCGGTGTGAGATGGCGGTGCCTGGTGCCCTCGAAGAGAAATTGGTGGAGGAGATCGGCGATAAGGCCGAGACGGTGGTAGCGTTTGCGCTGAGTGCTGACGTTTAGCGGGTCGGCGGCGCCGGCGTACCAGGCAGGCGAGCAAGTTCGTGGGATCGCCTTTGAACTCTTTGCAAAAGCTGGCACAATCGGGGTTAGAATGAGGCACCCCGGAGAGTCAAACCCAAGAGGCTGCGTGACGTTATGCCCGTTGCCCAATTGACGCTGGAATTGCGGATTGAACATGCACAGTCGCTGAAGGACCGGCGGCAAGTCGTACGGTCGATGAAGGACCAGTTGAGGCAGGGATTCAACATCTCCGTGGCCGAGATGGATGAGGCGGTGACGTGGCAGTCGGCGACGCTGGGAATTGTCGCTATTTCCGGTTCGCGAAACTACCTCCACCAACTTATCGAAGAGGTCGAGCGTGCAGCACGGCGCATGTCCAACGAGCTGGGCGCCGAGCTCGCCGACAGCTTTTGGGAGTACCTGGAGACCTGACTCCGGGCCAGGCCTTTGCAATTATTCGTAGTGTAGCGTTTTCGCAAGATCGAGATGCAGCGCGCGTCGTGCGGGCAACATTGCTGCTGCGAACACGATGGCAATCAACGCGCCGATTGCCGCGGCGTAGCTCGCGGGATCCAGGTTGCTGACACCATAAAGACCGACCCGGAGAACCCGCGATGCGAATGCGGCAAATGAACCGCCGGCAATCAATCCCAGTGCGACGGGCCACGCGTATTGATGCAGGACCGCCGCAAGCACCGCTCCGGGCCGCGCTCCGAGCGCAATGCGGATTGCGATTTCCTTGGTGCGCTGCGAGACGGTAAACGCCACAAGTCCAATGAGACCGATGCCGGCGAGGCAGACAGCGGCGAGGCCAATTGCACTCACCGCGGACGCGATCATCTCAAGACGCGAGACGTTTTCGCGATAGAGCAGCTTGATCTGCCGAATCTCCGGCATGGCTTTAGGATCGAGGCTTTCGCTGATCGACTTGATTGCGGAAGTCAGGGAGCCAGGCTCTCCTGAAGCACGCACGATGACAACCATACTGGGCATGTCATCCGGCTGCGCTGGCCAGTATTGCTCCGCTGCATCGTCATCATTGGGAGCATTGATGTGGGCGTCGCCGGCAACGCCGACAACGGTATCCTCTGTCTTTCCGTCGCCGATCTGCTGCCCGAGCGGATTCTGCCCGGGCCACTGCTGGCGGGCGGAGGACTCGCTGACGATGACGACGTGTTTCTCCCCGGCAAAGAAGGTGCGGCCTGTTTTGAGTGGGATTCCCATGGTAGCGAAGAATCCGGAATCTACCCAGTTGGGATAGATGGTGACAACGCGGCCGTTGATCTCTGTGGGGCTGTTGGACACCGTATGGCCGAGCGGTGGAAGTTTCACCAGAGATACCATGCCGACGCCAGGAAGGGCGCGGAGGCGATTCTGCATCTGGTCAAGGTAGGCTCGAGCGGCAGCCGGGGTGTAACCGTGCTTGCCCAACTGCGCATCGACAGAGATTAGTTGTTGATAGCCGAATCCGGGGTCAGTGTAAAGAGCGTGTTGTGTGGCGCGCAGCAGCAAGGCAGCGACGATGAGAAGCGTGCAGCTTGCAGCGACCTGTGCGGCAACCAGCACTTGGCGAACGATCGTCTTCTGTTGGCGCTGGCGCGCGATTTGCAGAGCCGGTGCGAGACCGAAAAACGCAGCAGCAAGGAAGGTTGTAACGGCCGTGAATGCCAGCACGCGCCAATCGGGTGTCGCGCTCAACCAGCGCGGTGTGTTGGGAGCGGTCAGCAGCAAACGAATCACCACACAGCCAAGGGCAAGACCGGTCACCGATCCAAGAGAGGAAAGGAGAAGGCTTTCAGTAAGGAGTTGGCGCAGGATGCGTGCGCGGCCGGCGCCGATGGCGATGCGGATTCCGATCTCATGTTGGCGCGAGACGGCCCGCGCAAGCATCAGGCCGCCGAGATTGGCGCATGCGACCGCGAGAATGAGCAGCGTGAGCACGGCGATCATCGCGGCGATGCGATACATCTGGGGCTGCATAACCTGAAGGTGGCCGCCGGGAGAGCTCTGGATGAATTCGTTGTCCCAGACGGCTTCAGGATGTTGCTTGCGAAGCTGATCGGTGAGGCTGCGGAGTTCCTGCTGGGCGGCATTCGCGCTGACGCCGGGTGCCAGGCGCCCCCACATGCGTACTGCTGAGTCGTTCCAGTCAGTAAGGGCTTTGCTGCCTTCAATGAAGTACGGTTGCTGCGCTATCGGCATCCAGAGTTCCGGGTGCTGGCCGCCGAGGCTGGCGAAGGCGTATGGCGTAATGCCGATGATCGTGGCGGGCCTCTTGTTGATGTGGATAACGCGGCCAATGACCGAGGGATCGCCGGAGAAGCGGTGCTGCCAGAGTTCGTAGCTGAGGATGACTGCCGGTGGAGCAGAAGGCGAAGTGTCGAGCGTGGGCTCGAAGAGGCGGCCGTGTGCGGCATGGGTGCCGAGCTCAGCGAAGTAGTTGGGCGTGACGAAAGAGGCGCTGGTGAGCAGGTTGTCGTCGTCGATCTGCATGGGAGGCACGCCGAGCACGGCCATCGCCGCTGAAAGTGTTCGCGCATGCTGCTGGTAGAAGAGGAACGACGGGTAGGCCATCTCGCTGGTGTACTGGTCGAGCGAGCGACGCTCGAGCCGGACAATGCTCGCGGGATCGCGCACCGGGAGCGGCTTCAAGGCAACCATGTTGAAAACGCTGAATGCCGAAACATTGACGCCGATGCCGATGGCGAGAATGAGAACGGCCATCAGGGTGAATCCAGGAGCGCGGACAAGGATGCGAATGCCATAGCGCAAGTCCTGAAAGAGGCGATCGAGCCAGGTCCAGCCCCAGGCTTCACGGGATTGCTCGCGCATGCGTAAGGTATTGCCGAAGTTGGAGCGGCCGGCGCGGGATGCCATCTCGCGATGAAACTCCATGTCGGCCTCGAGTTCGGCATCGATGCGGCGGCGGTTGATGAGATAGAGGATGCGGCGCCAAAGCTCGCCCATGGGGAAATCTCCTATGCGGTGCGCAGAATGTCCTGGATCGCTTGCGTGACGCGGTCGTAGCCGGCGAGTTCGGCCTTCAATTGCGCGCGGCCATCAGGTGTGAGCCGGTAGAAGCGCACCTTGCGGTTGGTTTCAGAGATGCCCCACTCGGCAGCGACCCAGCCTTTGACAAGCATTTTTTGCAGCGTCGGGTAGAGAAGCCCTTCTTCCACCGCAAGGACTTCGCTCGAAAGCAAGTGAATGCGCTGAGCTATGGCGTAGCCGTGCAGAGAACTCGATTGAAGAACACGCAGGATGAGCATGGGAAGCGCACCGGGAGGCATTCCGTCTTTAGGCCTAATCGACATAGGCATAATAATCTTATGCCTTCGATAACTTGTCAAGTCGAAAGGCTATTCGGCATCATCGAGTCCGGGTGACTGTTGATGCGGAGATGGTTTCAGCGAAGGATGATTCCGGTTGTGTTTCTCATTTGCGCGGCCTGTGTGCCTGGCTCCGCACAGCCCGCTGCTCCAGCTTCAGTGAGCATTCGCGTTGACCTTGCAAGATCGCTCGGGCCTTATACGCCTGTCTACAGGTGGTTCGGCTACGACGAGTCGAACTACACAACCATGAAGTACGGCAAGCAGCTGTTGCGGGAACTGCATGATCTGACGGCCGAGCCGGTGTATATCCGGGCACATCACCTGCTCACGTCGGGGAATGGGGTCGCGGAACTGAAGTGGTCGTCCTCGAATGTCTTCTCGCTGGATGCGAATGGGAAACCTGTCTACGATTTCACCATCACGGACCGAACGTTTGACGAGTATCAGCGGGCCAGGGTGCGGCCGTTTGTGGAACTGGGGTTTATGCCGAAGGATCTCGCGGCCACAGTTGCAGGCGTGACGGAATACCAGCTGCACTATCCCAAGCCGACGATGGCGGGGGCATCGAACAATCCACCGAAGGATTACGCGATGTGGGGTGAACTGGTGCGGAAATTCACCGAGCATCTTGTGGCGCGCTACGGGCGCGACAAGGTGAGCACCTGGTACTTCGAAGTGTGGAATGAGCCGGACATTGTGTATTGGCACGGAACCCAGGAAGAGTACTTCAAGCTCTACGACTACGCCGTCGCAGGGGTTCGCGCCGCGTTGCCCAGTGCAAAGGTGGGTGGTCCGGCAACTACGGGTCCGGGATCCGTGAAGTCGGTGGAGTTTCTTGAGGCTTTTCTGAATCATTGTCTCAGGGATCGCAGTGCGGCTGATGGCAACGCTGTGCCTTTGGATTTCATCTCGTTTCATCCCAAGGGACACCCGGAAACAATTGACGGACACGTGCGCATGGGGCTTGCCGATGAACTGAAGGCGGCGCAAACGGGATTCAACATCGTGGCCAAGTACCCGCAATTCAAGCATCTTCCAATCATTTTGAGCGAGGCCGATCCTGAAGGCTGCGCCGCATGCTCGATCAAGACCAATCCGGCAAATGCCTACCGCAATGGACCTCTCTATGCGGCATATACGGCGGTCGCCATGAAGTCGCTGCTGGATCTTGGGGACCGGTCGGGAGTGAATCTGGCGGCGATGCTGTCGTGGTCGTTTGAGTTTGAAGGCAAAGACTACTTCGAGGGATTTCGTACACTCGCGACGAATGGCATCGACAAACCGATTCTGAATGTGTTTCGCATGGCAGGCCTGATGTCCGGCGATCGGGTGCAGACCCTGAGCTCCGGGCAAATTCCGCTCGACGACATACTGAAAACCGGAGTCAGGCAGGCGCCGGACGTAGATGCTTTCGCAACCAAAACAGTACGACAGGCAGCCGTCATGGTCTGGAACTACCACGATGACGATCTGCCTGCATCGCCGGCAAAAGTGGTAGTCACGATAGCGGGAATTCCTGCAGGAGTGAGGCGCGTGCTGCTGGAGCATTTTCGCATCGATGAGAACCACAGCGACTCCTACACCGTGTGGAAGGAGATAAGCTCGCCGCAATCGCCGACGCCCGAGCAATATGCACGGCTTCGCCAGGCGGGCCAGCTGGAGCTGGCGACTTCTCCGCTGTGGCTCGACGTCGACCGAGACACGGTGACCGTCGAAACAGAACTCCCGCGACAGGCTACTTCGCTGTTACGGTTGCAGTGGTGAGGCTGGCTCGCTGGTCAATCATGCACTCGCCAGTCATGGACAGTGCGCGGCGGAGGAGTGCGGAATATGATCCAATACGCGGCATTCCCATCCGATTGCTTGATTTCTCAGCCAGGAGGCCAGGTCATGGGCCGACCGCCGAGCAGGTGGACGTGAATGTGGTCGACGGTCTGGCCCCCATCCTCGCCAGTGTTGATGACCGAGCGGTAGCCTTTCGTCAGTCCCTTGCTGCGCGCAATTTCCGCCGCCGCCCAGTGCAGATGGCCGACCAACCCGCTGTGATCCTGCGATGCCTGGGCAATTGAGGCGATATGCTCGCGCGGAACAATCAGGACATGCACTGGCGCTTGCGGGTTGATGTCGGCAAACGCGTAGCACTTATCGTCCTGATAGACGGGCTTGGAGGGAATGCTTCCCTCGATGATCCGGCAAAATAGGCAGCTCATGACAAGTGGAAGTCTATCGCAGGGCGCCTTCAATGTCCGAGAATTCAACGCCCGATAGGATAGGCGGGAACCTCGTCTCGAGATGCGTGTTCATGCTAGATCCGGCTTGCGGACCTGACGTTTCATCGCTTCCTGGGCATCGAGAAAACGCCTGACCACCTGGGAGAGATTCCGCTTGAAAGGCCGAAGGGAAGTGAACGGAATATCGACAAGACGATGCTTGCCGCTTCGTTCCATAAGCTGGGCAACACGATGAAATCGGTCGATGCTCATAACGATAAAGAAATCCTCTCGTCCATCGACCCGTACAATTTCACCAAGAAGGGGGACTTTCCTCGAGCGGCGATCCGACTTAATAACAATGCAGGAAAAAGCGGAACTCACTGTGCACCTCAACAAAATGAGTGACTTCCAGCAACGCACCTATGGATGCGCGCACCCCGGTACAGATGCCAAGAAGGAGCGTGAGGTTGTTTTGGCGGGGCCGTATCTATTTGATTCCGCTGGTGAAATTGCAGACGCGCGCATAAGGTCCCACATCCCGTCGAGGCCGCGGTCAGCATCCAACTGCATGTCGGGGTGAGTCTGGTTTTCCCCTGACGAGGGAGGGTCCCGTGACCCCGGAATGTGAGGGCCGAACGGTGCTCGTGATCGACGATGACCGTGTGCTTGCAGATACACTTTCAGAGATTCTGAGAAAACATGGCTTCAGGCCTGTCGCGTTGTACAGCGGAGAAGAAGCTCTCGAACTTGCCGCGCGGATTCGCCCTGATGTGGTGCTAAGCGATATTCGCATGAGCCGGCTGGACGGAATCGAAGCCGCGAAGCGCATTCGTCTGTTGCATCCAGAGTGCCGGATCATTCTATTTGCTGCGCACACTCTATCCACAGCGATGGCTCAGCTCGTCCATCGACTCGGATTCGAGCTGTTGCCACGCCCGCTTCACCCGGTAAATGTGCTCACTGCGCTTTCGCGGCATTCCGATTCCCACGGGGTGTAGACAGGTTGGCGCGTGCAGATCACATGGCACAGGTAAATTTCCGGGCCGATTCTGTTTCTCGCCAAGTTGGGCTATCAATCGTTAGTTCCATGTCGGGATGCGTCCTGGGATCAAGCTGCTTATCGAGGATGGGATGGAAAACCCGCGGAGGCAGGGTTCCTTCGGGCACCAGCGTCCCTGCGTCGGCAATCCTCGGCTACTAATGCGTGGGTGATGGAGCAGCGGGTGCGACAGGGCAGCGACCGTAATCCCGGTTGAGCTTCTCGACCCTGAAGACTCCAGGGCCGGTGCTGTCTTTGGTCTTCTTGATCTTCGATCCGTGAACCTTTACCTTGTCGCCAACCTTGATGCTGGCCGCGTCGCCTTCAAGCGCGTAGGTCTTTCCCTCACTGGTCTGCAACTCAAGGCCATTGGCGCCGGTCATCACGCATCCGGTTACGATGTGATGGCTGCGGCTGATCTCAACGGGCACGATGATGGCGACCGCGATAACAGCGCCGATGCCGACAGCGGCGCCGACCACCTCGCCTGTGGATGGTCCGAAGCTGCCCTGGCATTGGGTGGGGGCTGTTGAGCCTGAGCAGAGGAGAACGGTAAGGCCGGCAAAAGCTGTGATGCCAAGGCGGCGGCTAGGTGCGGCAAAGCGCATTGACATGCGTGAAGGGCTGGAGTTTTGTTGGGTCATCTGCATGATCGCCTCAATTCGCGGAGAAATTCTCAAAGGGAAATCTGAGAAGTGACCGAAGGGATGGCCCATATCCGCGGGCCCGTCAAGGCCGAACAGGCGCGATATTGCTCTGAAGGAAGCTGATTGAGATTAGCAGCAGTTTCGCAGGAAGTGAGAATTAGTTGCGGGTTTTTTCCCGGAATCGACCTAGCTGGTGTGGTCCACAATGATCTTCCACCCATGGGGGCCCTTGCGCCATACAAGAGAGAAGATGCCGTCATCCTTCTTGGCTTCTCCGTGAGCCGTGCGGTCGAGATGGAATTTTCCGGTCACGACAGCGTACTCCGTCTTGCCGCAGGAGTTGGGGAGCAGGCGAACTTCAAGGTCGTTAAAGCTCAATCTGCCCATCTGTTCGGGCGTGGTGTAGCTCAGCATGTAGCGCTCGCGAATGGGCTGGAATCCCTTCCGCAGGGTGAGGCCGATAAAGGTGGTGTCGGGCGAGTCCTCGTAGGCCTGCATAAAGGCGGGAATGTCGGCGCGGTTCCATGCCGCTGCCTGCGTCTTGATGGCAGCGCGTATCTCAGCTTCGTCAGCGGGCATTTGACCTTTGGCCGAACCTGGTTGCGCTGACACCGGATTCGCAGACAGCGCAAAAAGGGCAAGGAAGAAGAAGAGCGGCAGAGTGCGTTTCATGAGCTGACCTCCGAGGCTGGAAGACTCGCAATCAGCTTACAATGAGTCCATGACGGCTGCCCCGGCCACTTCCCCATTTCGCGTGGTGCATACGGTCTGCTCGCACGACTGCCCCGATAGCTGCGCTGTGCTCGTGACCGTCGATGCCAATGGCCATGCGGTGAAACTGCAAGGCGACCCCTCACAGCCGGTCACGCAGGGATTCCTGTGCGGCAAGGTAGCGAAATACCTCGACCGCGTCTATTCCCCGCAGCGCATCCTCTATCCGCTCCGCAGGAAAGCCGGCGTTGCCAAGGCGCCCCTCAAACGGGGCGATGAGCACGAAGCCTTTGAGCGCGTTAGCTGGGATGAAGCTTTGAGTGCCATTGCCGCCCGCCTGCAGCGGATCAGCAATTTGTATGGGCCCGAGTCGATCCTGCCCTACAGCTACGCGGGCACCATTGGGGTCCTTGGATTCGGCTCCATGGACCGGCGCTTCTTCCATCGCCTGGGAGGCAGCCAGCTCGATCGCACAATCTGTTCCGAGGCCGGAGGCGTGGCCTGGAACCTGGTGTATGGAAAGAGGCTTGGAACGCCGACGGAAGATTTCAATCTTGCGAAGCTGATCGTCGCGTGGGGTGCCAACATCCACGGAAACAATATCCACCTCTGGCCCATGGTCGAGAAGGCGCGTCGCAACGGGGCGCGGCTCATCGTAATCGACCCTTATAGGACGCGTACTGCGGGGCTTGCGGACTGGCATATTGCCATCCGGCCCGGAACGGATACCGCACTGGCTCTGGGGATGATGCACGTGATCCTGCGTGAGGGTCTCGAAGATCGCGCCTACATTAACGAGATGACGCATGGGTTTGCACAGCTGGCCGAACGGGCGCGCGACTACACGCCCGAGCGCGTCGCCGCGTGGACAGGAATGACCGCTGCCGAAGTGGAGCAGCTTGCGCGCGAATACGCGACTACGCGGCCGGCAGCGTTGCGACTTAACTATGGCGTGCAGCGCAGTGAAAATGGCGGCACCGCGGTGCGGGCGATTGCCATGCTTCCGGCACTGACCGGAGCGTGGAAGTATCGCGGAGGCGGCGGCGCTCTGTCGACCTCCGGCGCCTTTGCGTGGAACCGGAGGGAACTCGATCGCAAAGATCTGGCGCTCGATTCGCCCCTGGGACGCGAGGCACGCGTAGTGAACATGTCCCTGCTGGGACGGGCGCTGACACAGGAGTCAGAGAACAGAGATCAGAAATTGAGCGACGAATCTTCCACTGATAACGATGTGCTCAGCGGTGGGTCGCCGGTGCATGCGCTGTTTGTATACAACTCGAATCCGGGCGCAGTGGCGCCAAATCAGAACTCTGTGCGGCGTGGACTTTCACGTCCCGATCTCTTCACCGTGGTGCATGATCTGTTCTTCAATGACACCACCGATTACGCGGATTATGTGTTGCCTGCCACGACATTCCTCGAGCACACCGATATTCAGGGCGCCTACGGGCACTATTTTGTGCAGTTGTCGAATCAGGCCATCGAGCCGCCTGGCGAAGCGCGCTCAAATGTATGGCTCTTTAGCCAGCTGGCCCAGACCATGGGCTTCACTCAGCAGTGCTTCCGCGACACCGAAGAGCAGTTGATCCGGCAGGCGCTGGCGATTGGGCTTGATGGTCGCTCGAAGAATCCCGGCATGGAGCACATTACCTTCGAGGATTTGAAAGAGCAGGGGCACATCCCCCTGGCATTCCATCGCGAGCCGGAAAGCGCGCCATTTCTGCCCTTTGCTTCGGGACCCCTCCCAACACCTTCCGGGAAAATCGAGTTTTATTCGGCAGCGCTTGCCGCCAAGGGGCAGGACCCGGTTCCCAGCTTCATCCCGCCGGTCGAATCGCGTTGGAGTGAAAACGCAAAACGCTTCCCCCTAGAATTCCTGAGCCGGAAGGCCGACAACTATATGAACTCGACCTTCGCAAACCTCGATACGCACCGCAGGATGGAAGCCGGCACCAGCCAGCGGCTGGAGATGCATCCTGCAGACGCGAAGATCCGCGGCATTGCCGATGGCGACAAGGTACGTGTCTGGAACGATCGCGGAGAGATCCTGTTGACGGCTCTGGTGGATGGCAGGGTCGCGGAAGGGGTAGTGGCGGGGCGGATGGACTGGGCCAAATACAATGAGGGCGAAGTGAATGTGAATGCGCTTACCAGCGAGCGGTTGACCGATATTGGCGCTGGAGCTACGTTTTACTCCGTGCTCGTGGACGTGGCGAAGGTCTGAACTTCGCCTGCTGTTCGGGTGAGCCTGATTCCAGATCCCAAACCGTTTGGTTGGGCCGGGCGTACGTGGATGCGGCATGCGCGCAAGTGCTGCTGGATCTTTTGTAAAAGGCGGTAAACTGGTTCTATGTCTTGGATTGGCTTCTTGGTTGTTCTTGCATTGGCCGTTGGTTACATGTACATGAAGAGAGCGGGTCAGGTTTCGTCGAAGGATGCTACTGAATATCTAAGGAAAGGGGCAGTCATTGTCGATGTTCGAAACCCGAATGAATTTGAAGCCGGGCACCTGATGCGAGCGCAGAACATGCCCCTCGACCGGATTGAAGTGCTCGCGAGCTCGATGGTGAGGGATAAAAACAAGCCCCTCCTGCTGCACTGCTCCTCGGGTGTGCGCAGCGCGATGGCCAAGAAAAGACTGGAAGCTCTCGGTTATAAGAACGTCTTCAACCTGGGCTCCTATGACCGCGCCGGAAAGATCATCACCGGCCGCTGACCGCGGAATCTCCCACAGCCGAGTATGAAAGCTACTTTTCAGTTGCGTCTTGCGACCGACAAGGATGTTCCTGCGCTGGATGCGCTGATTGAGGAATCGGTGCGCGGCTTGCAGATGGAAGACTATTCGCCCGCGCAGATTGAGAGTGCACTGGGCACCGTTCTCGGACTCGATACCCAACTGATCAGCGACCGGACGTACTTTATCGCTGAGACCTCGGACCAAAACACGAAAGAGCGGAGCCCCGCTGGATGTGGCGGATGGTCGAAGCGGAAGACACTCTTCGGCGCCGATGCCGGCCCGGGCCGCGAACCTGAGCTTCTTGATCCGGCAACGGATGCAGCTAAAGTGAGGGCCATCTTTGTGCACCCGGATTTTGCGCGTCAGGGCCTGGGTCGCTGATTCTGGCCACCGTTGAAAACGCGGCGCGCGCCGCGGGGTTCCGCCGCTTCGAGATGGGCTCGACGCTCACAGGCGTGCCTCTCTACCGCCTCAAGGGCTACGTCGAGATCGAACGCATCGCGGTGCCGCTGAAGAACGGCGAAGCGCTGCCCATTGTGAAAATGGTGAAAGGCGCGGAGGAACTGAATCCCTAAGCTGTGAACTCATGAAAGAATACTTCCGTGATTTGGCTGGGGACTGAATCCGGATATCTGACAGATCGGGTAACCCAGCAATGGGTTCGCCTAACGGGTCGAAGAGTCCTTCTTGCAGAGCACAGATGGCTGGATGGCCCGATAGGAAATACAACAACAATTGGAAAAGGGTTCTTCGAGCAATACGCGCGAGAGCATGGTTTTGAGATTGTTGAAGGCGTGCAATGCGGGCTCATGAACAACTTTTCCGCGCTCTTTGAAGACTCGAAAGCGATGGCTGTTGTTGCTCCGGCGGTCCGAGACTTCTATGAACGCACCTCGGCCTATAACCTCGACGTCTGGTCGGAATGGCATGGCTTTTTCAAACCTTTCGGAATCGCTCTCGCAGTGCTATTCAGCAGACGACTCCAGCAGCTCAATATTCCTTTGTCTTCGCTGGACTCCAGCAAGGGAATGACAAGCAGCGTACTTCAGATGCGGGATCGGCATTCGGGCGAGCTGGTCCAAACGGCCTGGGTACGTCAACTCCATGCGACTAAGAACGTTCTTTACGCGGGCAGCTATTCCGTTTGCAGAATCCCGGGATATTCGAAACCGTGCGTAAGAGTGATCTTTCCATTGCCGAACGGAAACGCAATCGTAGTGATGAAGCCCGAGTGCCATGCGGATGGTTCCATCTCCCTCATTTCGGCCGGGAAGGAGTTTGGCGACCCGGGATTCTACTTTACGGTTCATAGTCGCGACGGAAAGACATGGGCGCGTTATGTAAAGGCAATGCAGGAGAAGATCACCGTTTATCCGGCCGAACCAACTGCGCCGCGCGCAGATCACGTCCTGTGGTTTTTGGGGATGCCGTTTCTTCGCTTGCATTACCGGATGACGCTGAAACCAGTAGCCGTTTAGAGCAGATTTTGCCCCTTCCATTGCCCTACGTCACGTTTCCAAAAGGATCCTCTAGCGAAGGGCATTGCGGCGTCAGCAACTCGGCGCCATTCTCGGTGATGTGCATGTCGTCTTCAAGGCGAATGCCAAACTCGCCCTTGATGTAGATGCCCGGCTCATCACTGAAAGTCATATTCTCCTGGAGCTTCGGGCTGAGGTCCCAACCGAACATGTCGTTTCTCACGAGGTAAGGCCACTCATGCATGTCCATCCCAATGCCATGGCCGACGCGGTGCGTAAAGTACTTGAACCCCGGGCCGTAGCCGCCATCGACAATGATCTTGCGCGCCGCCGCGTCTACATCGGCTGTCGCCACGCCGGGGCGCGCAGCAGCCAATGCCGCGGATTGCGCTCTCCGCACAATGTCGAAGACAGTTTTCATCTTGTCGGTCGGTTGGCCCAGGACAAACGTGCGCGTGATGTCCGAGGTGTAGCCCTCCACATCGCAGCCATCATCGAGCATGAGTATTGAGCCTTCGCGCAGCGTCTGCGGCTTGGCCGAGCCGTGCGGCAGCGCGGTGAACTCGTCGACGTTGAGACTGGCTTCACCTACGAAGCCGACACGATGGTACGCAGCGCCGACAAGCGCATGCACATCGGCGGTAGTCATGCCAGGAGCAAGCGATCGCGAAACTGCGCGATACACCAGCAGCGTGGCGCGGCAGGCAAGCCGCATACACTCGAGTTCGTGCGCGTCCTTGATCATGCGGCAGCTCGCAGTGATCGGCGTCGCTGAAACCAGATTCAGGTGCGGATTGGCAGCCCGGATGCCGTCGGAAAAGACAAAAGCCACATGCTCGTCCAGGCCGACTGTAGCGCTTCCGAGGCCGCGATCTGCGATGCCTTTGCTCAACAAAACGAATGGGCTTTCATCTTCCTGCCAGGTCAACACGTCGACATTGCCGGCCAGCGGCCCGGACGAAAGCAGCTCATGTGCACGCCCCTCTTCAAACGCTGGACAAACAAGGAACGCCCGGCCGCGCGCGGGAATTACGAGCGCCCACAACCGTTCGCCACCATAGAGCCGCAGATCGGCAAAGGAAACCGAGGAGCTGGTCGAATTCGCAAGAACGATTGCGTCAATCTTCGCGGAAGTCATGAGCTGGCGCGCCCGATCAATGCGGGCTTCGCGCTCCGCGTTCGTGAATGGCCGTGCCTGGCCCAAAAGATCGGGCAACGCTGCAATCGCGGGAGGTGCTTCTTTGCCGGACGTGGCCTGCGCTGCCCGCGACGAAAGAGCGGTGGATGCGGCAGCTACTGTAGCGACGCCGAGAAAGCGGCGGCGCGAAAATGCGGATGGGTAGGGCATGGGCCTCCTAGGAAAGAAAGACGATGGTTGCTAACAGAGTAATCGGTTGAGCAGGCGCAACGATCCCTGATCGCCGATTCCGATTAATTTGCGACGGTGAGGCTGAGAGTCTATTTCAGTTCAGCGACCGCTAGCGTCATGCAATGCTGCTGTGCGACTTCGCACCGCAGCATGTCTTCCGCCAGCAGATTCCAACCCACAAAGCCCGCGAATTTGCCGCCGGACGACTGCGCAACGGTCGGAGCCAGTCCGTCGCCGGTTTCAGCGTCGTAGTCCTCATGCATTGAGCCCCACTTCGCGACATCGCGATGGATGTCAGAAGCGAGCGTAACCGCCAGCCACCGAGCCTCGTCGTTGAATCCATACCGCCGCAACGCGATCCAATCCAGAAAATTGGCGTTGATCCAGATCGGGCCACGCCAGTTGGAGTACGGATTGATGATGGCGTCATTGTTATATGCAGGATCGAAGCGCGACAGGCTGCGAAAGCCATTTTCGGAGCGCATCTGCGCCGGGTTGAGCAGATAGGCAGAGATCATGCGTCGCCCTTCGTCACGCGGCAAAAGGCCATCCACAAGCGCCAGAAAGTTGCTCCATGCAACCACGCGAACGATCGCGCCCGTGTCGCGGCGACGATTCCAGAACATCCCGTCCCGCGGGGCCCACAGTTGCCGCAGGATCGCGTGGCGCGTCGCGAGCACTTCCACGCGATACGTCTTTGCATCGACTGGGTCACCCAATTGATCCGCCAGCACGGCCATCGCGGCATACTCGCGCATTGCATAGACTGAGGCATCCACGGCCAGGATGGCGCTGCGGTCCCTGGGGTCATTGGTCAGCGCCGCGTTGTTGTCGGCGCCGGACTGCATGGCGTTGTCCCAGAACCATAAACCCCACTTCGCGTCGTACTGCGTGCGGCGGCGGTACTCGAGAACGCGCTTCATCGCCGGCCAAACCGGCCGCACCCACTCGTAGTCGTTCAAATCTCGCGCTGCGATCAGCGCGCCCTGAGCGAGGAAAGGCTTCATCGCAAACTTTCCGAACAGCGGGCGCGGGCCCTTGGGCGTAATGCATCCGGCAACATAGCCGTCCGCATCCGCCGAGCCTGCAAAGCCCAGCACCCAGTCGCGGAGATACTTCGCATTCACAGGGTCCTGGTTCGCCCAGTGGAGGCCGATAAAGAACCCATCCCAGTCCCACATCTGGTCGTAGTATCCCGCGGGAATGAGATATGGATGCTTGATATAGCCATCCGCCGGCCGGATCGTCTGCGGCGCAAGCCGATCGAAATCGGCCGTAATTTCGTGGAGCAGCGAGGTCGCGTCTGTGTGGTCGGCAGGGGATTGAGCGAAGGAGAGAGATAGACCAACCAGGAGGGTCGCGATGAAAGCAGATACCGTACGTAAGGTCACGGAGGAATGATAGCGCGGTCGAACCGCTCGCATCTCTGCAACGTGGTGTGCCCCATCCATGTCACAGCCTCACCGTGACATGGGTGGGAGGATCCCCCGAACACGGCCCAGCCGTATTTCCCGGCGCTTATACAGGCACAACCTCACTCACCTGCACGACACTCTCTCCGCTATAGTATTTCCGCTGATCCGCAATCAGTTCCGGCGCTGTCGCGGCCAGAGCGACATCAAGCTCCAGCATAGTTTCGAAGTATAGATGGCCGATGGCGTGATAGTGCGAAGGAGTGCCCGGCGGGAATGCCCCGATGCCGCGGTCGACCTCAATGCGGACCAGCCCGCGCGCCCCAAGCAACCGACGCGCAACCACAAGGTGCGGGCCAAGATAGTAATTCCAGTCAAAGGTCGACGCGGCAGTTGCGGGATACATCACGCTCAGGCGAACCATGACTTCGAAATACATCCCAAACGAACAGAATGTCAATCAAATCTGCGGCGCCGCTGTTGCCGGTAAAGTTTCAACATAATCCAATGCGGCCCGGTCTTTTCCGTCCGGCACACCCTCAATTCGGATCGTATCGCCGGGCTTGAGTGCCACATCGTAAACAATGTGCCGCGTGGAGTTGTCGCCATGCGGGTGCGGTGTAGGCAACGTGGCGTCGGCAGACCACGAAGCATCCGGCGCCGGCGACTGCCCATTGATGTCGAGCGCGAACTTCGCGACACCACCCTGCAGATCGAAGTACTGCACCGCGATGTTGAACCGCCCGGCGCCGCCGTTATAGGTCCACTCGGCAGAGCAGATGGCCAGTTCGCATGAGACAGCCTTTCCGCCGCTCGCATCCTCCCACGGATTTACATCAATGATCTTGTACTCGGTGAGGCGTGCGTCCTCTGCTTCGAGGCGGTGGGGATAATGGCCTGCGCGGCCGGTTTCGTCGGGGATGCCGCTCAGCCTGAGAAAGTACTGCGTTACGGCGTCCCGCCAAACGACGGCGTGTCCCGCCTGGTAAATCAGCCGCGGAAGCACATTCGCGTACAGCGCCGGATCGATGCGCGCCTTTGCCGATTCCCACTCGCCCACAAACTGTGCCGCCTGTGCAGCCCCCTCGTAGTGCGAGTCGTAAAGATACTGGATCACCGTCTTTCCATCGTGCAGTTTGTAGGTGTAGGGCACATGATGGAAGAAAAGCAGCACATCGTCGGGCGTGGTCGTCTCGTTCTCGTAGACCTTCGCCACCTCAGGCTGGTACTGCCCCACAAAGCCCGTCCCGGTCGCGACCGTGCGATCGAATCCAACGCCTTCATGATCCGCCTTATGCCACTGCCCCCAGCCGTTGTGCTCACTCGCCTCGACGTTCGGTCCATAATGACTGCCGGTAATGTCGGTCAGCGTCTGCAGGCCAAGAGGGCCCGTGTAGCTCTCATAGGCGGGCCAGCTTTGCATCAGCATCGTGGCGACGGTCCGCACCACTCCCGAGTCATTCGAGATGGTCTGGCGCGTCCACTCGACTGCGATTTGTTCGGGGGTAAGATTGGGGTCCCACGCAAGCCGTCCGAATGTATAAAGATTGGCAAGCGCAAGCGGCGACCCAAGCCACGCTTGCTGGCCTACGCAGGCCACGCCCACCATTCCGCCAAGCGGCCGATGAAATGCCTGTCCGGCAATAACCTGCTTCACCGGAGTGGAAGCGCCTCCAACGCGCATGTCGAAGTCAAGGACCTCTTTCCACATCGGCGCAAGGTAAACCAGGTGGCGCTGCTGCCCGGTGTACTCCTGCGTGACCTGAACTTCCATAGCCTGGTTCGTTTGAGTCAAGCCGCCGAAGAGCGGTGACACAGGCTCGCGTACCTGGAAGTCAATGGGGCCTTCCTTCGTCTGAATCACGACATTCGGCGCGAATTTGCCGTCGAGAGGATGAAAAATGTCGTAGGCCGCGCGCGCGCGGTCTGCCTTTGCATCGCGCCAGTCGAGGTGATGGTTGTAGACAAAAGCGCGGTAGAGAACAACTCCATGGTGCGGAGCCAGCGCCGCGGCCAGGGTGTTAGCTGCGTCGGCCGGCGTTCGCCCAAAGCTGGCGGGTCCCGGCTGGCCTTCGCTGTCGGCCTTCACCGTGAATCCCGCGAAGTCGGGAATGAGGTCGTAGATTTCGTTGACCTTGGCGGCCCACCATTTTTTGACGGCCGGGTCGAGTGGATCGAAGGTATTCAGGCCGCCGATCTTTTGCGGGCTCGCGATATCGGCGGACAGTCCAACACGCACGCCGTAGGTGCGCATGACCTCGGCAATCCGCGCAATCCCTTGCAACATTTCGGGTGTAAAAAAATCTGACGCGTTATTGACGTTATTCAGATTGCAGCCGTTGATGCCGATAGAAGCCAGCAGTCGCGCATATTCAGCAACGGGACTCAGATCTTCCCGGACGTGCCCGTTGTCAAAGAAAATGCTGCGGCCTGCGTAGCCGCGTTCAACGGAGCCATCGAGATTGTCCCATTCGTCGACCCAGCGAATGGGCATCGCTGGGCGCTCACGCAGGTTGGCGTTGCTCATGTCGGCGCCCTGCGACAGATTGCGCAGGAATGCGAAGACCCCGTAGAGAACTCCACGGTCGCTGCCGCCTATGATGTCGATCTCGCGCACCAGTTCCCCGTGATTGACAGAAATGAGAAACTCCTCGGGCTCCAGCGAGAGCGTGGTGTTCTTGCGCTTGCGCCAACGCATCTCCTGAGCCGTGCCGAGAAGAATCAAATTCGGCCCGCTTTCGAGGGGAACGCCGCCCGAAAGCGAGAGCAGTCCGCGGCGAAGTTCAATCGCCGCGGTTTGTTCAACGAGACTCTGTCCAAGCGTGTCTACACGCGTGGGAACCCCCAGCGGCTTGCCAGGCGGCCGATACTTCAGCCACGCCTCCGCCGCATTCTGCGCGCATGACGTTGCCGGAAATGCTGCAAAGGCAGCAAGCGCGATAACAGCAAACCCCCTCACGAAGAAAGCGCTCCAGCGCGATCGGCATTTCCAAATAGCAATCAAATCCCGCATTCCACCGTTCTATCACCTCCAGCCGCTAGCTTTACTTCTAGTCCCTGTTCCCTGATCCCTGTCTTCTTGACACGCCTAGCCGTCTATGCCTAGACTTCTTTATACCGAGATTGCTAGGGGTAACCTGCACATGGCCAAGAACGACCTCCAGGGAACACTCGACTTACTTGTCCTCAAGACACTTGATCAGAACGGCGCATTGCACGGCTACGGTATCGTGCTCCACATCCAAAGCGCCTCCAACGACATGCTGCGCGTGGAAGAAGGCTCACTCTATCCGGCCCTCCATCGCATGGAGCAAAGCGGTTGGATCGCCGCCGAGTGGGCCATGACAGATACAAACCGACGCGCGAAGTATTACAAGCTCACAGCAACCGGACGTCGCCAGTTGCAACAGGCCGAAGAAAGCTTCGACCAACTGGTCAAAGGCGTACGCGCCGTTCTGCGCTACGCCTGAGGTTCACTCCAGAAAGGATCGTCATGGCCGCCCTCCGCCGCATCGCCAACCTCTTTCGCCGCAAGCGCGTAAACGCTGAAATCGACGCGGAGTTACAAGCTCACCTTGACCTGCGAATCGATGCCAATCTAGCAAAAGGAATGGCGCCCGCGGAAGCACGCCGCCTGGCGCTGGTGCAATTCGGCAACCTGACTGCGACCAGGGAGCGCGTGACCGGTGCAGATGCCGCTCTCGGACTGGCCGGCGTATGGCGCGACATCCGGTATGCGGCCCGCCAGTTGCGCAAGTCGCCGGGCTTTTCCATCACCGTCATCGCAACACTTGCCATCGGCATTGGCGCCAACGTCGCGGTATTCAGCAGCATGGATGCCGTCGTTTTACGCCCACTCGCCGTCCCTGATCTTGATCGAGTCGCCACACTCAACGAGCAGCAGCGGCAGGGTGGTGCTCGTGGCGCGTCGCTCGCAGACTTCATAGATTGGTCGCGTGACAGCCACTCATTTGAAGACATGGCCATCCGCACCAACTCTGACATGAGCCTTACCGGTGCGGGCGATGCCACGCAGGTTCACGCCACCCTTACGTCTGCCGGATTTTTCAAGGTTCTCAAAACGCAGCCATTTATTGGTCGACTCTTTAATGAGTCAGAGTTCAGTCCCGGGCGGGATGGCGTCGCCGTGCTCTCATACGGGTTTTGGAAGCGCCGTTTCGACTCAGACCCTTCCGTGATGGGTAAAACAATTATCTTGGACGAGCGCGAGTACACCGTGGTTGGCGTTCTGCCCAAACCCCTTCAGTTCCCGGCTGGAACCGATATTTTCTTGCCGTTCGCTCCCACTCCAGGGCAACTGGCGGATCGCACCAACCGCGATTATGTCGCCATCGGCCGCTTGCGCGATGGCGTAACCCTGGGTAAGGCGCAGTCTGAAATTCAGATTATCGCAACGCGGCTTGCGCAAACTTACCCTGCAACCAACCAGGGTTGGTCGGTTCATTTCGAGACGCTGCTCAACCGATTCGAAGGCGACCTCACTCCGCTCTACTACAAGTTCATCATGGGCGCAACGTTCTTTGTCTTGCTCATCGTCTGCGCCAATGTCGCCAACCTTCAACTTGCTCGCGGAGTTACGCGGCGATCTGAAATCGCTATGCGCAGCGCTCTGGGCGCGAGCCGCCGTCGCATCCTGCGCCAGCTCCTCACCGAAAACCTTCTGCTCGCGCTCTTGGGTGCCGCAGGCGGGGTGGCTTTCGCCGCGATATACCTCCATATGATCGTTGTTACCATGCCGGCGCAGGTCGCACGCTTGATTCCCGGCTGGTACAACACATCGATCAACGGCAGAGCCCTGGCGTTCTCGCTTGTACTCGCCGTCGTTGCAGGTATGGTTTCCGGGCTCGCCCCGGCCGCGGATGCTCTGCGCGTCCGGGTCGTTGAGCAATTGCGCGCAGGTTCGCGCCAGTCCGTGGGCGGCCGCAGTCGCCTGCGCAGCGTATTTGCCGTGGCGCAAATAGCCCTCGCGGTAGCGCTTGTGATCGGAGCGGCGCTCATGGCCAAGGGCATGAACGCCATGCTCCACCAGGCCGACATCTATGCACCCAACCGGATTCTGACTCTGGGCTTCACCCTGCCCGTGAAACGCTACGACACTCCTGAAAAACAGGCTGCATGGTTCAGGCAGAGTCTCGAACGGCTCCGTGCCCTGCCTGGTGTCCAGCACGCTGAAGCCACCTCGGCCATGCCTTACAGCGACGACGGTTGGATACAAGATGTGGAAATCGAAAATCAGTCGTTAGCCCTCGGGCAGATCCACTCTGCGACACGTCTCTCTGTCTCCAGTGGATACTTTTCCGCGATGCATATTGCGTTGCTCGAAGGCCGCAATCTGAACGGGAGCGACTCCCTCACGTCAACTCCTGTCGCTGTCGTCAGCCGCAGGTTTGTAACGTATTACTTCAGCGGCCAAAACCCCATCGGTCACCGCATCCGCATGGTCGGAATCAAAAATAAGGAACCCTGGGTAACGGTCGTAGGAGTTGTCGACGAAGCAAGTTACTCCCTGTGGGACGACACCGCTCGACCCGTGGTTTATCTAAGTACTGCGCAATTTCCTCCTACCGAAGCTACCTTTGCTCTTTTCACCAATGGTGATCCGCTGGCCATGGCTGTGCCCGTTCGCAAAGTGCTGGCATCGGTAGATTCCGGCTTACCGATCGATCCCGTGCAAACCTACGCCAAGCTCGTGCGCGACAACATGATCGGGCTCGTCTACGCCGCGGTCATGCTGGGCATTGATGCTTTAATCGCATTGCTCCTAGCCGCCGTCGGAATCTTCGCCATCATGTCCAACCTGGTCGGCGAGCGCACCCGCGAGATCGGCGTACGGCTCGCCATGGGCGCGCAACGCAACGACGTCATGAGCCTCGTCTTGCGCCGTGCCGTCTGGCTCACTGCTGCGGGCGTCTCTATGGGACTCATAGCTGCATTTGTCCTCGCCCATCTTGTGGCCAATTTGCTGCGCGGCGTGCGTTCTGACGATCCCGTCGTATTTGCCATCGTCACCGTCGTCATTACGGCCGCCGCACTCGGCTCAAGTTGGATTCCCGCTCACCGCGCATCGCGCATCGATCCAATGGAGGCGTTGCGCGCAGACTAAAGGAGGCTTCCACGTGGCTCTCTTCCGTCGATTTGCAAATTTGTTTCGCCGGTCCAAAATCGATCACGACATTGGCGCTGAACTCCAGGCGCATATCGATCTGCGTGTCGATGCGAATGTGGCCGCCGGAATGTCCCCGGAACAGGCGCGCCGCGATGCGCTTCTGCGCTTCGGTAATCCGACCGTGACTAAAGAACGTGTCGCCGCCTCCGACGCAACGCTCAGTCTCGCTGGTCTGGCCCGCGACCTTCGTTACGCGGCGCGCCAGTTGCGACGTTCGCCGTGGTTTGCGCTGACCGCGATTCTTACTCTGGCGCTAGGCATCGGCGCGAATGTCGTGGTCTTTGGCGTGCTCAATGCGATGATTCTGCGTCCGCTGAACGTTGCCGGACCCGACCGGTTGTTTGAACTGGTTCACCAGCAACATGGCGATGACAATCAGTGTTATCCCGACTACATCGACTTCAAGACTCGCAACTCGACATTTACCGATATGGCGGCATACCGCCTGGGTTATGTGGGCTTCAGTTCCGGCGGATCCGCTCAGAAGACTTGGGAGTATGAAGTCTCGGGAAACTACTTCGACATGCTCGGAATTCAGCCCCAGGTCGGCCGGTTCTTCCATGCCAGCGACGAACACGGACCCAACTCTGCGCCATACATTGTGCTGAGCGACAAGCTGTGGCGTACACGGTTCAACTCGGACCCGCGTATCGTCGGCACCACTGTCGATCTCAACAAGCATCCCTTCACCATCATTGGAGTAGCGCCGAAGAGCTTCAACGGGACGGAAATTTTCTTCTGGCCCGAGTTCTGGCTGCCGATGGTCAATGAGGATCAGGTCGAGGGTTACAGCTATCTGGCCAAGCGCGGGACCCACAACATCTTCGTAATTGGCTCGATGAAACCTGGAGTTACGCCACGTCAAGCTGAAGACAATCTCAACGCCGTTGCCCACCAGATGACACGCGAACACCCAACCGACGATGACGGCCTTGCGGTGAGGCTGGTCAAGCCCGGTCTTCTCGGCGATACGCTCGGCGGTCCGGCGCAGCCCTTTCTCGCTGCGATCATGGCGCTGGCGCTGCTGGTGCTACTGGCGGCTTGCGTCAATTTGACAGGGATTTTTGCTGCGCGCGCCGCCGATCGCAGCAGGGAACTAGCCATCCGGCTCTCGATTGGATCGACACGCTGGCGCATCCTGCGTCAACTGCTCTCCGAAGCGGTGGTGGTTTCTTTGGCGGGCGGCGCGCTGGGGACCCTTATCGCGACAGCCATGCTCAAAGTGCTCACCCAGTGGCAGCCCATCAGCGAATATCCGATTCATGTAACCGTCGTTGCCGACACCCGAACATACTTGATCGCGGTGCTGCTGTCGTTCGCCGCTGGAATTCTTCCCGGCCTCTTGCCCGCGCGACAAGTTTGGCAAACAGACGCCGCCGACGCCATGAAGAGCGGAACAACATCGGCAATCATCATTCGCCGTCTCACCTTGCGCGACCTTCTGCTCGGCATCCAGGTCGCGCTGTGCGCACTCTTGTTGACGGCGTCGCTTGTGGCATTGCGCGGCATGGACCGCTCGCTCCACGCACCCATGGGCTTTGTTCCGCAAGGGGCGATGGTCGCCGACACCGACATGCAGATGGCAGGCTACTCTGACGATTCTGCATTCCCCGTTCAGCGGCGCATCATCCAGGCGGCCTCTCAGATTCCCGGCGTTCAAGCCGCCGGCACCATCGATTCGTTGCCCCTCGGTGGCGGCAGCAGCAACTGGCCGGTCTATCGCGAGGGAACCACGGACCTTCGTTCATCCAATAGCGTGATGACTCCGCACAGCTACGGCATCTCGCCCGGGTACCTCCGGGCCGCACGGACTACGCTGCTCGCAGGCCGCGACCTTACCTGGGACGACGGCCCCAAAACGCCGAATGTTGCGATCGTCAATGAGTTCTTTGCGCGAAAAATGTTTGGCAATGATCAATCGGCAATCGGGCGTCATTTTCTCGGCAGCGATAAGAGCAGCTATCAGATCGTCGGAATCGTCGAGAACGGCAAATACGAGACCCTGACCGAGGATCCGAGCCCGGCCATGTTCTTCCCGCTCGCACAGGCTCACGAGGCGAATACGATTCTTATTGTGCGATCGGATTTGACGCCCTCTGACATGGCATCGGCCTTGAGTCGCATCTTCACCGGCATCGACGCAAGCCTGCCTTTCAGCTTGCGCAGTTGGCCAGAAAGGCTTTCGCTTGCTCTCTTTCCCCCGCGTATCGCCACCGCCGCGCTTGGCGTCATGGGTCTTCTTGCCGCCATGCTTGCGGTTACGGGCGTCTTTGGCATGGCAACCTACACCGTATCAAAACGCATGCGAGAACTGGGAATACGCGTCGCTCTCGGCGCGCGCCGAGCCCAGCTCATCCGCGCCGCTCTAGGTCGCCCGTTGCTCGTACTGCTTTCCGGTTCGATGGCAGGAATGGCGCTGGGTGAGCTTGCCAGCCGGCTGCTCGCGGGGCTTGTTTATCAGGCCACTCCCCGTGATCCGCTGGTACTCATCGGCGCCGTCCTTGCGATGACCCTCATCGGTCTCGTCGCCACCTGGATTCCAGCCCGGCGTACGATCAAGATCAATCCCGCGCAGCTGCTGCGGCAGGAATAACCGCTGGCACTCTGGACCGGGCTCGACCATTGGGCGGTAAACTTCCCTATTGCCATCTGATCCGTCCAATCCCTGTACCCGGGTAATCTGCCACAATGGCTGGTCGCTGCCCCGGCCCGAGCCGGATACAATGGGAGTACGCGCGAAAACCGGGCGAATACCGATTTTTCTTTGAATCTGGAGCAGGTGCACGTGATACGTATGTCTCGCCGCGGTCTGCGGCTTCAATGGCTTGCCGCACTGTGCGTTGCGGTTATATTGCCCGCGCTGGCAGCCCCCGCCGCAACTTCGCAACAAGCTACCCAAACCTCGCTTCGCATCGAAACCCGCGACGGGAATGGGCGGACGCAGGCCACAGTCTCGATGGCGGTGGTCGGTGCGGATGGCCAGCCTGCGACAGGTTCGATATCAATTCAGGATTGGGCCAAGCCGCTGGCCGGCGTTGTGCTCGACGCCGCAGGTCACGCAACGGCATCGGTTAACCTTCCTGGTGGCGATCACAGTATTTCCGCTGTCTATGCCGGCGACCCGGCGCACCTGACCTCAAAATCTGAAGCCACGCCGGTTTATGCGGTCTCCGGCGCCACTCCTGATTTCGCGATTTCCATCGCGCCTGCGACTCTGTCGCTCAAGCAGGGCCAGTCTGGATCGGCAGTCGTTTCCGTCACGCCCGTCAATGCGGCTTCGCTGACGGCGCCGATGTTCGTAACCATCTCCTGCTCCGGCTTGCCTGACCAAAGCGCCTGCACCTTCACGCCGGAGAACCTTGAGATCCCCGTTGGGGCTACCGCCGCCATTACAAGTTCGGTGGTGTTCGCCACGCAGGCCACCTCTCTGGCCAGGACCGAACCGATCCAGCGACGTGGAGCGCAACCGGTCGCCATGGCTTTCCTGCTTCCCGGTGCGCTGGTTCTCGGTGGAATCGCCTTTGGCGCGCGCCGCCGTCGCTTCCTGAGCCGCCTTGTTTTGCTTGGCCTGGTCGCGTTCGTCTCTGTTCTGGGCACCGTCGCTTGCTCGCCGCTCTACAACTATCACAACCACGGGCCGCCTTATAACCTGCCGACGCCAGCCGGCAGCTACAACGTCACCATCGCCGCGCAATCCAGCAACGGCGTCACCGCCACCACGCACACCACGACCATCGCCCTGACCGTCACCCAATAGCGTTGATGTGCGGCGTCGAGCATGTGTCCGCACCCGCCCTGTCGATCCGCTTGAATACAAAATCCCCGATTCATCTCTGAATCGGGGATTTTATTGTCGCGCTTGAATTGAAGTCTCGCGCGTCCGGGGCCGACACTGGATACTGTTTACTGAACGCCCGTTCACCACTCTCGAGAAGGTCCTCGAAGCTCCCGCGATCACGGTGTAGTCCGCAAACGCCGCATAGCGTGCGTCCATTCTCCAGATCCGTCACGCTGATCTCGCGCCCACAAGACCTGGCGTACCCCATCACGAAGCGTTATTGACAGCCCGTACCGTCTCTTGAGTCAACATCCCGCCCTTTCCGCTATCCTTTCAGGTTGAGAGGTATTTGCCATGACAGAAACGGCTACGCGTCCGCAACTTGCGTACTTGACCGATGTGTTGAACGATCTTCGGGCGAAGGGAACGCATTTCAAACTGCGCATCCTCGATGATCAACAAGCCCCGGTGTGCCACTACGATGGCCGCGAAGTCATCAACCTCGCCAGCAACAACTATCTGGGCCTCGCCAACCACCCCAGGCTCATCGAAGCATCACTGAAGGCAACGAAGGAACTCGGCGTGGGCTCGGGTGCGGTCCGCACCATTGCCGGCACCATGCGCATTCACATGGATCTTGAAGAGAAGATCGCCCGCTTCAAGAACGCAGAAGCCTGCGTCGTCTTCCAAAGCGGATTCGCGGCCAATGCGGGAACGGTCAGCGCAATTCTCGGCAAAGAAGACTTCATCCTCTCCGACGAGCTCAACCATGCCAGCATCATCGATGGTGCCCGCCTCTCCCGCGCAAAGATCAAGGTCTTCCGTCATAAAGACGTGGCCCACTGTGAAGAACTGCTCAAAGAAATCGCCAACGAGCCCGGACACAAGCTGGTCATCACCGACGGCGTCTTCTCCATGGACGGCGACATCGGCCCCGTCGACAAGCTCGCTGCTCTTGCTGAAAAATACGGCGCCATCATGATGGTCGACGATGCCCATGCCTCCGGCGTGCTTGGCCGCAACGGCCGCGGCAGCGTCGATCAATTCGGAATGCACGGGCGCGTGGATGTGCAGGTAGGCACTCTGTCGAAGGCCATCGGCGCACTCGGCGGCTACGTATGTGGATCGAAGGATTTGATTGACTATCTCTACCACCGCGCGCGGCCCTTCCTGTTTTCCACGTCGCATCCGCCGTCTGTCGCAGCTACGTGCATCGCGGCCTTCGACATTCTCGAGACAGAACCCGAGCGCATCGACCGCCTCTGGAAGAACACGAGGTATTTCCAGGGCGAACTCAAGCGCGCAGGATTCAACATCGGCGGCGTCAACACTCCGGCAACCGAAACGCCGATCACCCCGGTGATCGTCGGCGAAGGCCGCGCCGCAATGGACTTCTCCCGCGCGCTCTTCGACGAAGGCGTCATGGGCACCGGCATCGCCTTCCCCACGGTCCCCGAAGGCAAGGCCCGCATCCGTCTCATCCTGACTAGCGAGCACACCAGGGAACAACTCGATCGCGCCCTCGAAACACTGGCGCGCGTCGCGAAACGTATGGGGCTTCTTACGCAATAGCAGGTGTCATCCTCAGCGAAGGGGGCCCCGAACGCTTTTCCGTTCGGGAGGGGTGAGCGAAGGATCTGCCTTGAAAATTCAGATACCAGCACGAACCGCGGGTGCCCCATCCAAGCTCCGCTTGGGTGGGAAAGCATGATTCCAACCAGCCGCATTTTCATGGTCTTGGGTGTCGCGCAGCGACATCGATTACTGCCTTTGCACTTGCGCGTTTCCCCCCGCCCGGGAACGTACAATAACCTCAAATGATCGCGCATCTTCGCGGCAAGCTGATTCACAAACAACCGGGCCAGGCCATCGTCGAAGCCGCCGGCGTAGGCTACGACGTCGTCATCTCCGTGCCAACGTTCACCTCACTGCCAAGTGTCGGCGCAGAGACCTCGCTGCACATCCACACACAAGTCAGCGAAGACCAGATCGCCCTCTTCGGCTTCCTCGATCGCGAAGAAAAACGTCTCTTCGAGCGCCTCATCACCGTCAGCGGCGTAGGTCCCAAGTTGGCCATCAAAATCCTTTCCGGCCTCTCGCCCGAACGCACCGTGCAGGCCATCCGCGCGCAGGACCACGCACAGTTGACGCGCATCCCCGGCGTCGGCAAAAAACTGGCCGAGCGCCTCGTCGTCGAACTGAAAGACAAGCTCGACGACTTCGCCGTCGCGCCAACACCCAGCGCCGTCGCCGGCCCCGCCGTGGACGATGTGCTCTCTGCGTTGACGAATCTTGGCTACCAGCGCCCCTCCGCCGAGAAGGCAATCGAGCAATCTGTCGCGAAAGACAAAGCACTTGCCGCCGATTTCGATGGCCTCTTCCGCGCAGCGCTAAAGGTAATCCGGTAAAATACCAGCTAGCACTAGATAGACAGATCCCAGGCTTTAACTCATTGTGGGACAACTTAAATCTCACTTTAATTCCACAAATGCTGTAACCCTCGATTCGATAAGCCCGGTCTAACTTTATAAGATCGTCCAGAGCCCGATTTTAGAGCGTCAGGCATCCTGCACGGCAAGGAAGGTGTATTTGCGTCAGCTTGTCGCTCTCATCTGTCTGGGTTTCGCTTCGTGTGCTTACGCGCAGCAGGAGCAGATTCCAGATGCCCCGCTGCCCTCGATCAGCCTCCCGACCGGGGGCGCCTCTCTGCCTGGCGACAGCGAGTCTTCTTCCGTAGCCGATTCCACTGAATTTCCCGCCATAGCATTTTTTTCAGCAATGGCCCAGACCGGCCAATCCAGTCAGAACAAGAGTCAAACCACGGCTCGTCCCGTTTCCGCGCCAGACGTTCCCGTCGATTCCAACGGCAACCCCATTCCCCTCGAGCGTCAACAGCCCCGGCGCATCCTTGGCTTCATGCCTAATTTCCGCTCTGTGTCAGGAGGCGCAAAGCCCCATCCGCCAGGCTGGAAATACAACTTCGTCGTCGCCACCCGTCAGGCCACCGATTACTCCACCTTCATTTTTTTGGGACTCACCTCCATAACCGCCGAAGGCATGAACATGCATCCCTCTCTCGGCAAGGGCGTCGATGGATTTTATGCCTACACATGGCGCGGCTTTCTCGATAAGACCGACGGCACCTACCTCTCTGCTTGGCTGCTTCCCAGCCTCCTTCACGAAGACACGCGTTTCTACGCGCTAGGTAATGAAAGCAGCATTCCGGCGCGCATTCTCTATGTCATCGACCGGCAGGCCATCGCACGCACCTACGGCGGCAGGCAGACACCCAACATTGCCGGACTCGGCGGCAAGGTCCTCACCCAGGTCGTGTCACGCTATTACTATCCGCCGAGCGCAACCTCCTTCGGTGTGCTCGCCAGCAAGTTTGGCTACTCCGTTATGCGCGACGTCATCTTCTCTTCAATCCGCGAGTTCTATCCCGACATCGCCGCACACTACATCAAGAAGCATCGCGAGAAAATCGCTCGTCAAGCCGCGCCAGGCGCCTCATCCAAACCTTGACGGGCACGCTAAATTTATTGAGTCTTATTGTCTTTCTTCCCATGGGGAGTAGTGAACCTGCACTGGCAGATTTCCGTTTTCCTCAGGAAATACGCCCCCTGTGCATGCATCGCCTAGCGCCCTCGCCTACACTTGCAAACGTATGCCACGCATTGCGAAGTCTTCTCCTGCGGCGCCCGTACCGTATCTTCGACCGGAAGCGATTACATTTCTGCGCAACCTCGCCAAGCACAACGACCGCGAATGGTTCGCCCCGCGCAAGCCGCAGTTTGAAGCGCAATTGAAAGAGCCGATGCTCGCCATCGTTCGCAAGATCACGGATGCGATGATCGACTTTGCTCCTAACCATGTCCGTCCTGCAGAGAAATCCCTGTTCCGCATCTATCGCGACACGCGCTTCTCCCACGACAAGCGCCCCTACAAAACACACGTTGCCGCGTGGTGGTCGCACCAGGGCCTTGAGAAGACATCCGGCGCGGGTTACTACTTCCAGGTAAGCCCCAAGGGCGTGGTGATTGCGGCGGGTGCCTACATGCCCGAGAAAGAACAGCTGACGCAGATCCGCCACTGGCTGCTCGACAACCACGAAAAGTTCCGCAAAATTCTAAAAAAGCCAGCCGTGCGCAAGACCTTCAGTGAGTTCGAAGGTGAAGCGCTCACACGGCCCCCCAAGGGCTTTCCGTCAGATCACCCCGCGATGGATTTGATCCGCTGCAAGCAGTGGGGTCTCAGCATCGTGCTGCCCGTGGGAGCGGCTCAGCGCAAGGATTTTGCCAAAGTGCTCATCAAGCATTTCAAGCTGCTCGCGCCCATGGTGGACGCGCTCAATACACCCATTGCCGCCGCCGCACCAAAGCGGAAGGTGCTTTTCGGCCTCAACTAACCCTCCCGCCCGAGGCGTAACCGAGCTGAATTTGCCTGTATTTCGAGGGTTCCAAAGGTTTCCTCTCCTCAAAAACCGGCAAAAATAGGCGTTTTCGGCCTAAATACCCACAAAAACCCAAGAAAATTGTGGAAAACCGACGTTTTTCCATTGACTTTAGACCGTCCCAAGCCGCATTGTTACGAACGACAGGGTTCTCGAGAACCCGCATGAATACAGGGGTTTTGTGCACTACGTTGCCTCCAGGTGTTTCGGTAACAGGCAAAGAAACGCTTGAGGTCGCACTACCCTATGCGGTTCGCTTTAAGGCATCTTTGAGCCTCGTTGAAGATGCCGAGCGGCGGGATACCAGGCAACAACTTGCGAAGGAGAAACATCACATGGCAACTGGAATGACCAAGACTGGACTTACCCGGCACATGGCCGAGAAGCTCGAATTGACCAACAAACAAGCAGCCGCTTTCCTTGATCTTCTGGCAGAGACCGCCATCAAGGAAACCAAGAAGAACGGCGTGTTCGTAATCCCCGGCATCGGACGCCTCGTGAAGGCCGAGCGCAAGGCGCGCATGGGCCGCAATCCCCAGACCGGTGAAGCCATCAAGATCAAGGCCAAGACCGTCGTGAAGTTCCGCGTGGCCAAGTCCGCCAAGGACACCATCGCGCCGCCAAAGAAGTAGCTACATTTCCTGAGGGGTGCTGTACAAGCTGGGGAAGAGCGCTCGCTCTTCCCCAGCTTTATTTCGCGGACACGCGAATATTTGCGAACCTTGGCCGCCCTGCCACATCAAACGCCTATGGCGACTCAAGCAAACACGATAACCCGATCGAGCGCCGCCGCATCCGGTTCGGTTCTGACTTTACAGCGGCTCGAAGGCCTGGCCGTGGCCGCTGTGTCGGCGGTGCAGTATTCTCGCACCGGCGCGAGTTGGTGGCTCTTCGCGGTGCTATGGCTCGTGCCCGATCTGTCGATGCTCGGCTATCTTGCTGGATCCTGCTGGGGCGCCCGCTGCTACAACGCGATCCATTCCTACGTCGTGCCCGCTGCTCTTGCGCTCAGCGGCTACATGCTGCACGCGCCTCCGGTGTTGCCCTTTGCGCTCATCTGGGCAAATCACATCGGCGTCGACCGCCTCATGGGCTACGGCCTCAAGTACTCCGACGGCTTCGGATTCACGCACCTCGGCGTTCTCGGCAAGCGCAACGCTACTTTGCCCGCTCAGAGTTGACCTTCACGCCAGGCATCAGGGCGCGTATGACGAGCGACGCTCCGAAAAAGACAAGGATGATGCGACCGGCAAGCTCAAGGTCGTAATTACGTGAGAAAGCCACAATTGCAATGAGAATGCCGATAGGCGTCAGCTCGGCCAGCATTGCACGGAGCCAATGCGGCCTGGCGCCTGTGCGTGCAGGTGCTCCGCGAAGGCGTGGGATAAAGCGTGGCACGGCGCGCATGTAAGCCAAGTAGGGCTCACCGAGATGCGCGGTTAGAAAGGCCTCTTCGCCGAGCGTCAGGCGAAACGCAAAGATTGCAATCAGGATTACAGCAAACGCTGCGCCGGTGGCCGGCATGAGAAATGCTGCCGCGATCACCATGCACCAGAGACCAATGTAGAGCGGGTTCCGCATATAGCGATATGGGCCGTCGGCCATCACTTTCCCCGCCACCATGTTGAAGCTGTTGACGGTGCCGGCGCCGAGGTAGGCAGTTCCCCAGACGCGAAACAGTACGCCTTTAGCAGCAATCAGCCCGGCAATGATTAAGAGCAGCGGAGTTGCAACGGCAAATGACGCGATGTCGGCGCGGCTCAACTCCAAAGCCAGCCACCCCAGCAGAGAGATGCGGTGGCCGACGTGCCACGCCTCGATCCATGGCGCCCAGAATCCCAAAATGAAAATCGCTGCATTGATCACCATCCGCAGCCTGAACTCGATCGCACTTGCTCCCATTCAAACCCCTCGCGCCGGAGTGTATCATCCGCCGCGTTGAGAGCTTGGGACGTCTACTCCCAGCGCAGAGCCCTCATCGGATCCGTCTTCATCGCAGAGCGCGCTGGAATCAATATGGCAACCAGCGCTACCAGAGCCAGCAGCGCAGTAACCACCGCATAACTCACTGCGTCGTGCGGGCTCACACCGAACAGCACGCTGCCGAGCACCCGCGACAATGCCAGCGCCGCCGCCAGCCCGATCACGCAGCCGATCACGATAAGCCGGACACCTTCACGCAGAATAAGCCGCATGACGTCACCGCGCGTAGCTCCCAGCGCCATCCGTATCCCGATCTCCTGCGTCCGCTGCGCCGCCATGAATGCAACGACGCCATACAGTCCGATAATCGCCATCACAAGACCCGTGAGCGCGAAAAACGTCAGCAGCGCCGTCTCAAATCGCGGCCGATCCGCAAGCCTGCTGACCGTCTTTGACAGCGGAATAATTTCGACGGGCACATTGGGATCGATTTGCGCGAGCGAGCGCGCACCCACGGTGCAATTGTCGAAACGGGAAGTGCGGTCTGAAGCAGGACGATGGCGTGTGTCCCCCAGTTCTGTCGCCGATCGTTGAGCAACTCGTAATATTCCGGAACATCCTCGCCGCTCAGTCCGTCATTCTTCGCATTCGCGGCGACGCCGACCACAGTGAAGACTTCCTTATCAAGCGAGAAATATGGCTGGAATGTCCCGAACTGAATATGCTTGCCAACTGGATCCTCGCCCGGAAAAAGGCGAGCGGCAAGCATTTGACTCATGATGATCGGATTGCTCGCTGCCGTCCGATCTTCCTCGGTGAAGTCGTGCCCTGCAACGATCGGAATCCCCAGAACCCGAAAATAATCCGGCGTGATCGTGCGATAGATGACCTTCCCCCCCGTGCCGTTGGCCGCGGCCTGCCTGCCATTGGCAAATATCTCTGAATACCCAATCTCGTGGTGCCAGCTATTCCCGTCCGGTGGAATTGAGTCGCTGACCGCGACGCTCGTCACACCTGGTGTGTTGCGTAGAACTCTCTCAGCCCGCAGAAAAAAGTTCATGGATTGCTGCCCTGTAGGGTAACGTTGCGGTGTAAGCGGTATGTCGAGCGCGAGCACGCCGCGCGTCTCAATGCCGAGATGCTCAGCCTGCAGATTTCTGAAACTTCTTACCAGCAGAGTTGCGCCGGCAAGCAGAATCACGCTGACCGCAATCTGAAATGCAACGAGAGTATTTCGTAACCGCGCGCGCCCAGCCAAAATTCCGGAGCGCGAAACGAGGCTGTCGGTCCTCGACTTTTCGAACAAGGGCGTCCCACCCGCAAGCAGTGCGCTGGCACATGCAACCAGCAGGCTCAACAAAATGACACGCAGATCGATGCGCGCATCATCCAGAAAGGGGATTCCTGAAGGCGCAATCACGACAAACAAGTGCAGCAGCAATCCAGCCAGAATGCTCCCAAGGACGGCCCCGGCCCCCGCGAGAATGAATGACTCGACGAGTCCCTGCAAAACAAGCCTTGCTCGGCTGGCCCCGAGAGCAGACCTCACGGCAAGGTCGCGGGCCCGTGCCGCTCTGCGCGCCGAAAGCAAGCTGGCAACGTTGGCGCACGCAATCAGCAAAACTGCGAATACAGCGCCAAGCAGAAGCTTTGCGGCCAGATAGGCATTCTGCATCTGTAGATCGCGTAGCGACCGAACCTGCAGATAAAACCCTTTGCGAATCTCGGGAGGAATCCATTGCTGCGTATGCAGAAACAGCGGCTCCATCTGTGCTTTGGCCTCGGCTACGCTCACGCCGGGCTTCAAACGCGCAAAGGCCCACATCGGAAGGCCGATCCCCGCATTCAAAGTATGCTGCGCCGCCAGGTCAATCTGTGCAGGCATCAGCACATCCACAGCCTGCAGACGCGGCATCTCAAAGTTGCGCGGCAACACACCTACGATCCTGTAATCATGGTCATCGATTGCGATTGATTTGTTTAACGCTGCCGGATCGCGATTAAACCGGCTCAGCCAGAAACCGTCGGAGATAATCACCGAGTGAGGACCGTTCGGAACATCCTCTTCGGGTAAAAAGTTCCGTCCTGCTTCCAACCTGACTCCCAGCGTGGGAAGAAAATTTTGCGCCACCGCTCCGCATTCGAGATGTAGCGGATTGCTTTCTGTCAGATTGCATTCGTTGACGCCGCGTTCAAACGTGAAGTCCTGAAATGGCTTCTGATTGTCGCGCCATTCGTAATAGAAAAATCCGAGAGTGAATTCCTGTCGCTGCAGCGGTTGGGCAATTCCCACCGAAACCAGCCGATCGTCATGTGCATAAGGCAGCTGCCGAAACAAGATCCGATCCACCACGCTAAACACCGCGGTCGTCGCCCCAATGCCGAGAGCCAGCGTGAGAATCGCCGTGATGGCGAAAACTGGATTCCGTCGAAAACCACGCACCGCATAACGAACATCGCGCATCAGACCTTCAACCCATGGCAGCGTTGCGCGGTTGCGGTACGCTTGGCGCACCTGCTCCACGCCACCGATCCGCACCAGTGCCCGGCGCCGTGCCTCTGTCTCGCTCAGCCCTGATCGCACGCCTTCGTCGATTTGCTCGGCAAGGTGCCCATCAAGCTCAGCATCAAACTCGTCCCCGATCCTGCGCGCGGCGAACATCGCGCGGAACCTCAACCACAAGGCTCGCAGTTTTCGCATCTCGCCTTCTAATCCGCGCGCAGCGCTTCCATGGGGTCAACCGCCGCGGCGCGCCGCGCCGGGATCCACGCCGCGACCAACGCCACAATCGCCATCAACAGGGGAACAAGGCAAAACGTCATGGGATCGAGCACGCTCACTTCAAACAAAAAACTGTGCAGCAAGCGACTGAGCGCAACAGATCCGGCGAGACCGAGGACGCAACCAGCGACCGCAAGAAAGAGACTCTGCCGGACAACGCTCAACACAATCTGCCATCGCTGCGCCCCGAGCGCCAGACGTAGACCAATTTCTCGCGTGCGCCAACTGACGATATACGAGATAAGACTGTACACTCCCACTGCTCCGATAACGATGGCGAGCCCACCAAAGCCGAGCAGGAGTTCTGCCAGAGCGCGCGGCGCAGCGACAGAGTTGGCGACGACTTCGTTCAGTGTGCGGACGCGGGTGACAGGAACGAATGAATCAATACCGGCGACGGCACGGCGCAAACCCGCCGCAGCTTCAGCAAGCGTGGCAGGGCCACGCAGCAGCGCGAAAAGCACCGGCTGAGCGTTGCTGGGTGTGATGGGCAGGTAAATCTGGTTGCCGTAATCGTCACCCAGGCCACCATCTCGTGTATTGCGGACGACGCCAACGACCTCGACGGCCTTTTCGGGATACCAGACGGCGGGGATGTGTTCGTCGACGACGTTGAGCACGTGCTTGCCGATGGGGTTCTCATTCGGCCAGAGGTACTCGGCCATGCGCTCATTGATAACAGCGGCGCGCGTAGCGCCGGACGAGTCCTGCTCGTTGAGCAGGCGTCCGCGCACGAGCTTCAGGTCGAGCACGTCGAAGTATTCGGGAGTTACGGTACGGCCCGTAGCAAACATTGCGTTTGATTGCGCACCGCGCGGATGGTTTTCCGCGTCGAAGGCGTAGTTGCCGTCGTGTCCATTGAGCGGCAGCGCGTCGGTCAGTGCGGCCTTTTCGATGCCGGGTATGCTGCTCATGCGAACGGCGAGCGAGGTAAAGAAAGCGCTGCACGGACCGCTGGTTGAGAATGTTGTCGATCCGCCGACCCAGATCTGAGGCGTGCCAGGTCTTGTGCAAGCCGCGGAGTCGAGTGAGATCTCCGCAGTGACGATACGGTCGATATGGAAGCCGGGGTCAACTTGCGAGAGCTTGTAGAGACTGTGGAGGATGAGCCCGGCAGCGCTGACGACCATGACCGAGAGGCCGATTTGCGCTACGACCAGAGCGATGGATGCGCCAAAGCGCGTGCCTGTGCCGGTGAGGCCGCGGCTGCCGAGGCGCAGAGATTCGAGCAGGTTCAGCGACGCCATGCGGATGGAAGGGATGACGCCGAAGAGTGCGCCCGCGAGAAGAGACGCGCCGAGGGTGAAGAGAATGTCGGATGGGTGGAGCGAGATGGCTTCTACGCGTGGTGTGCCGACAGGGAGCAGGCGCACGAAGAGTCCGAGGCTGAGGCATGCGGTGGCGAGGCCGACAATGCCGGCGGCCAGGCCGAGAACGATGCTCTCAGACAGAAACTGCTGAATGAGACGGCTCGAAGATGCGCCGAGCGCACCGCGAACCGCGATTTCGCGCTCGCGGGAGGTGGCCCGCGCAAGCATCATGTTGGCGACATTGGCACAGGCAATGAGAAGCACGAGGCCCACTGCGCCAAAGAGAAGAAGGAGGCGTGGACGCATGGCTCCGGTTTCGGATTCGAGCAGCGGTACTGCGGTCATGTCAGAGGCCCAGCTGTCGGGCATTTGCCAAGGGAACTGATGCACGAGGATCCCGCGGAGCCGGCGCAACTCCGCTTGCGCCTGGCCGGGGGTGACGCCGGGAGCGAGACGACCGAAGGTGTGCAGCGTGAACGAATTCCAGGGATCGTAGACATCGGCGCGATTGTAGGAGACGGGGATCAGAAAGTCGGTATCAGCGTAGGGGAAGCGCACGTCTGCGGGGAGGACGCCGATGATGCGGCGCGAGATGCCGTCAATACGCAGCGTGCGGCCCAGCACGGAGGACGAGCCTGCGAAGCGACGCTGAAAGTAGCCGTAGCTGAGAACGACATCATGATCCTGGCCGAGGACTTCGTCGTCATTCGAGAAGAACTGCCCTAACGCGGGATGGATACCGAGGGTGCCGAGGGCGCTAACGGTGATCGATGCGCCGAAGGCTCGTTCGGGCATATCAGCGCCGGTAATATTGGACTCGATGTCGTCTCCGTAGCCGGCGATCGAGGAAAATGCGCGTGACTGTTCACCCAGCGCGCGAATCCAGCCTTTGGGAACAACGACGAAGGTGGTTCCCGTGACGCGCACGAGTCGGTCCTGCTGTACATAAGGCAGAGGGCGCAACAGGATGCAATCAACAAGCGTGTAGATAACTGCATTTGCGCCAATGCCCAGCGCCAGTGTAAGCACCGCTGTGATGGTGAAGCCCGGTGCGCGCCGCATCTGCCGCATGGCAAACCGCGCATCCTGCAGAATGCTCTCGATCAACGGCAGCGTCGCGCGATCGCGATAGGCCTGGCGCGTCTGTTCCGCACCGCGAAGACGCAGCATCGCCCGGCGTCGCGCTTCCTCCCGGCTCAACCCCTCGTGTGTCGCTGCGTCAATGTCCATCGCAATGTGGCTCTCGAGTTCCGCCTCAAATTCAACTGCCTTGCTGCGCACAAAAACTCCGCGCAATCTCAACGCCAGTGCTCGCAGTTTGTTCAAGACAGCTCCTCCTATTCCGTCCGCAGTGCCAGCATGGGATCGATCGACGCCGCTCGCCGCGCCGGAAGAAATGCGGCCAACGTGCCGCAGACAATCAGCAAGACAGAAACAGCAATCACCGTCAGCGGATCGTGATCGCTGACTCCAAACAGAAACGACTTGAGCAAACGCGTCGCAGCCCATGTACACGCCAGTCCCGCCAAAAGTCCACTTCCGACAAGCATCGACGCATTCCGCAGGATCAGCAGCAGAACGTCCCGCCGCTCCGCCCCCAGCGCCATCCGGATCCCCACTTCGCGCGTGCGCCGATTCACCGAGAACGCCATAAGTCCGTAAAGCCCCACCAGCGCCAGGATCAGCGCGATTACAGCAAACACCGTCAGTAGCGACGTCTGGAACCGCCGCCGCGCACTCGCAACCGACACCAAGTCGCCCATCGTGCGAATATCCGTTACCGCAAGACCCGGATCGATAGCTCTCAGTGTCGCGCGTATCTCATCGACAACCGCCGCGGGCGGAATCTTGGCTCGGACCGCAATGCTGGCATCTCCTCCGTCGAACCCTGTGTTGTATATCTGCGGCTGCGGCTCTTCCTCCAGGCTCATATGGCGGACGTCATCGACAATCCCAACAATGATGCCCCAATTCCCGACCTTCGCTTTGGGATCACCCGTAAGCCGGCCGCCGATAGCGCTCCGGTTCTGGAAATACGTCTTTGCAAATGCTTGATTGACAATCGTGCTCCCGCCCGTGTCTGTGCTGTTGAAGTAGCGCCCCGCAATCAACGGGATGCCCATCGCCGTGAAGTAATCCGGAGTTACCGATCGTGTTTCGGTCTGCTGAAAATCCTTGTTCGGGTATCCATCCACCCAGATCATGCCGATGCTCTCGGAATTGCTCAGGGGCAGGTCGTTCACGGCGCCGGCGGCCTGTACTCCTGGAAGTGCCTCCAGCTTTGCCATCAGCTGGGTGTAGAAATCTCGCATCTGCTGCGGCTTGTACCGCTCATCGAGGCTCAATTGAAATGTCACAGTTGATCGCGAGAAACCCGTGTCAACGGTTTCGACCTTGATATAGCTGCGAATCAACAGACCGGCCGCGGCCAGCACTACCACGACCATCGCCGTCTGGGTCACAATCAACCCACTCTGCAACCGGCTGTGCCCCGCCGAACTTCCACGGGATGCGTACAACTTCAAAAACTCCGTCAGCTCCATCCGTGAAGCGCCGACTGCCGGTATCACTCCCGCTAACAGGCTGGTGACGAGCGCTGCTCCAATGGCAACGGCAAACACTCTCGCATCCAGCGATGCCTCGTTTAGTCGCGGAATGTTCCCAGGATCGAGCCTCGGCAGCAATCGAAGAAAAAGAAACGTCAGCACAATCCCCACTGCACATCCGCCCACTCCGATCAGCATCGATTCCGTCAGAAGCTGTCTCACCATGCGCCCCCGGCCTGCCCCAAGGGCGGCGCGGACACCAAGCTCGCGGCCGCGTTCCGCTGCACGCGCCACCAGCAGGTTGGCGACATTTCCGCAGGCAATCAGAAGAACGAGCCCGACTGCGGCAAGCAGCAACCGCATCAGCGGACGCACTGGCCCCATTGAGATATCGGTAATGCGCTCGATCAGCGCTCCCCACTGCCGCAGCGACGCGAAATCACTGCCTGGCGCGCCGCGATATTCTTTATCAAGACGCGCCATGATGCCCGACATCTCTGCCTGCGCTTCTCGCACCGTCACCCCCGGCCGTAGACGCGCAATCGTGGTATTGTCGTTCGGTTCGCGCACAGATCGCTCTTTGGCGCCTAAGACAAGCGGTACCCAGATCTGCGTGAATTTGATGTGCGAATTCCCGTAAGGAAGATCCGACCCAAATGGATACTCAAAGTCGGAAGGCATTACGCCGATAATCCGATAACTGCCTTTATCGAGCACCAACGATTGCTGCAAAACGTCTGCGCGGCCACCGAATAGAGAGAGCCACAGAGAGTGACTGATCACCACAACCTTGTCGTGCCCGGCCTGCACATCTTCGTTGCTGATCGGCCGCCCAATCTCCGTTGACGATTGCAGAGTCCTGAAGAAGTCCTCATCCACGCGAGCCGATCCAATTCGCTCACTCGTGCCTCGCTCATCCAGGCTTAACATCACCTGTACGAAGTTGCTCATCGACTCGAACGAGTGGCTCTCTCGCCGGAGGTCGTAATAGTCTCCATATCCCGGACAGAGCACCTCCGGGGGTATCTTCAGATTTGGATTCGGCGTGAATAGATAAACCAGCTTCTCCGGATCTCCATACGGTAGCGATCGAATCAACACCGCGTTCACCAAGCTGAAAACCGCCGTGCATGCTCCGATTCCCAGACCAACCGTGAGCACCGCCGTTATCGTGAATCCCGGAGCGCGCAGCAATGTGCGCACCCCGTAGCGAAGGTCCTGCTCAAAATTCTCAAGCCACAAAAGGCCGCGCCGCTCGCGGTAAGCTTGTCGCGTTTGTTCCGCGCCGCCCAGCCGCAGCAGGGCCTGCCGTCGCGCTTCTGCCGCATCCAGCCCCGCCTTGACGCCCGCTTCTGCGTCCATCGCGACATGCACTTCAAGTTCCGCGTCAAGCTCCCGTTCGCCATCGGCGCGAAGCAGCGTAGCGCCCAGCCGATGCCAGAATGCACGAATCTTTGCCCGCAACGTTGTCATGCGCTCTTCGCTACGCTCCTTCTGCCGGAGTTAGAAACCGCGAAAGAATCTCCGTCGCCTGCTCCCACTCCGCCGCCGCCTTCCGCACCTGCTTGTGACCGGCCTTAGTGAGCTCGTAAAACTTCGCCTTGCGATTGTTGTCTGAGGTTCCCCACGCGGATCGCACATATCCCTCTTGCTCCAGCTTCAGGAGCGCCGGATACAGCGTGCCGTAGTTCAGTTGCAGCAGATCGCCGCTCGTCTGCTCAATGCGCCGCGCCAGCCCGTAGCCATGTTGCGGCCCCATCGTCTCCAGCGTCTTCAGAATCATCAGGGCCAGCGTGCCCTGCCACACATCGGTCTTGTCGCCCATTCGGTGCTCCTCTTGCCAAGCAATAGGAGCAAATGTACTCCCGTTTCTATGGGAATGCAATAGGAGGGAAATTGGTCTCGCTTCAAACTGTCTGTCACCCTCGCCGATTCAGCATGTTAGGCTGGCCCAAAGATTCCCAGGATTTCCGTGGAGGCCCACATTGTTTTTTGAACCGATGATTCACCCCGTCGTCACGCTGGCTGCGATCACGATGGCCGCCCTTCCAGCCATCGCGCAGAGCACACCCTCTGATCTGGCCGCCTCCACCGCAAAGCAATTGCCCGCTCTCACCGAAACCTACAAACACCTCCATCGCAATCCTGAACTCTCGCACCACGAGGAGAAGACCTCAGCGCTTCTTGCCGCCGAACTTCGCAAACTCGGATACACCGTCACAGAGCGCGTGGGCAAATATGCCGATGGCTCGCAGGCATATGGCGTGGTGGCGATCTTGCAGGATGGCGCAGGTCCGCGCGTGGCGATCCGCACCGATATGGACGCGTTGCCCGTCGTCGAAAAGACCGGGCTCGACTACGCCTCGACTGTTCGCTCGACGAATGCGCAGGGCCAGGATGTGGGCGTGATGCACGCCTGCGGTCACGACATCCACATGACTGTTCTGCTCGGCGTCGCCCATGAAATGGCAGACCGCAAAAGCCAATGGCACGGAACGCTGATGCTCATCGGGCAGCCCTCTGAGGAGACCATCGATGGTGCACGCGCCATGCTCGCCGACGGATTATACGAGCGCTTCGGCAAGCCCGATTTCGTTCTGTCCGAGCACGACGACTCCACCCACGCCGCCGGCAGCGTAGCTCTCAAGAGCGGCCCCATGCTCGCCAGTTCCACCAGTATCGACGTCACCATGCGCGGCGTTGGCGCGCACGGCTCTGCGCCTCAGTTAAGCAAGGACCCCGTGCTAATGGCCGCCGAGTTCATCGTCCTCGCGCAGACCATCGTCGCGCGCCAGATCGATCCGCAGCAACCCGCCGTGCTCACCGTCGGCATGATTCACGGCGGCGCCAAGCGCAACATCATTCCTGAAGAAGTCACGATGGGCCTGACCCTGCGCACCTACTCCGACAAGGTTCGAGATCAGATCATCGCCGACGTGCGTCGCACCGCCGACGGCATCGCCACAGGCTACGGAGTTCCCCAAGACCGCATGCCGGTCGTCACTGTTAGTGAGACCGAGATCACGCCCGTCGAAGCAAATGAACCCGTATTAACCGAGCGCATGCGCAAAGTCGCCATCACCGCCCTTGGGGCGGATCACGTCGATCCCGCAGATTCCGTAATGGGCTCCGAAGATGTCGGCTTGTTTTCACTGGACGGAAAAATTCCGGCAATGATGTTTCGCCTCGGCGCCGCCGATCCCGCAAAGCTCGCCCACGCGCAGGAGACCGGTGTCCCTCTCCCCGGTCCGCACTCACCCCTGTTTGCGCCGGTCTACGCGCCCACCATCGAAACAGGCGTAATCGCCATGACCGCTATGGCCCTCGACCTGCTGAAGGATTGACTTCAACACCCAGCGCAATTACTTTGAGGGATCGACCAGCGCCCCGTACACAACCTGCCGGCTTCCATACTCAAGCGGCGGACTCGCCGGCCCCAGCATCCGCTGGATCATGCCCACAAACACAATATCGTTCGTCGGATCGACCCAGAACCATGTGCCCGCCGCGCCATCCCACTGGTACGTCCCTCTGCCGTCCGGTAGGTTCGCCTCTGCCGGATTAAACTCGACCGCGCCGTTATAGCCATATCCAAACCCCGGCCGCATCGTCGCATTGCCGATACCAAATTTCCCGTTCAGCAACTCCGTGGGAACATGGTTCGTCATCATCAGCTTCACGATCGGCGGCGCAAGAATGCGCTTGCCGTCCAGTTCGCCTTCATTCAACAACATGCTTGCAAAGCGGAAATAATCCTCAGCCGTTGAAACCATGCCGCCGCCGCCCGAGGGCATCGGTGGCTGCACATCGTAATCGCCCGTCCGCCTGCTCGCGCTCGGATCGGCAACCAGCTCTCCATTCGGACCGGTGCGATAGAGCACTGTAAAGCGCCCGCGTTTATCCTCAGGAACGTAAAATCCCGCATCGCGCATCCCCAGCGGTCCAGTAATGTTGTCGCGAACAAAATCGGGCAGAGACTTGCCTGATAGCTTTTCGACGATGTATCCCTCGACATCCATCGACATGCTGTACGTCCAACCCTGCCCCGGTTGATAGAGCAGCGGAATCTTCGCCAGCTTGTCGATGAAGTCCTGCAGATTTGCCGAGGCCAGCAGATTGGCGTCGCGGTACATCTTGTCCACCGGCGTATCGCCAAAAAACCCATACGTGAACCCCGCCGTGTGACTCATCAACTCCCGCATCGTGGGCGGATGATCAGGGTCCGTCAGGATCACGTTTCCGCTGGAATCCACGCCCTTGTAGACCTTGAGGTGCGCGAACTCCGGAATGAATTTCGCAATCGGATCCGATGGCTCCCACTTGCCCTGCTGATAGAGAATCATCATGGCCACGCCGGTCACCGGTTTCGTCATCGAGAAGTCGCGAAAGATCACGTCCTTCGTCATCGGCGCGCCGGCAGCCATATCCCGATATCCGTAAGCGCTGTAGTCAACAACCTTCCCGTGCCGCGCCAGGATCGTCACGATGCCTGCAACCTGCTTCTGATCGACCGCCTGCTGCATGAACTGGTGCAGACGCTCCAACCCTTCCGGCGAGAAGCCAACAGTCTCTGGCTTCACCACCGTCATGTCGAAAGCAGGGCGCGCAGTCGACTTCACGCCCTGTTGTGCATCGGTCACGCTCGCACTGCAACTCAGCGCAACCGCCGCTGCAACCAGGCGAGCCGAACGCGAAATGAGTTTCATGGATCCTCCCGGGGGTTACGCGAATCGCCAATCTTGATATCACTGCAGAATGCGCACCATGCAGCACAAGGCCTGGGGGAGCGCCAGTTCTTTATAGCAGAGAACCTGCCGGGCCACACCGCAGTTGGCCCGGAGCGAATCGCTTTAATAAATCAGCTTTAGCGAGAACTGAATCTGTCGCGAATTCCCCGCCGTCCTGCTGATCTCGCCGAATCCCGATCCGTTAATCACGTTAGCCGGCGTGCCCATAGTCACAATGTTGAACAGGTTGAAGAACTCCGAGCGAAACTGCAGCGCCATCCGTTCCGCTCCGCTGCTGCTGGTCCTCAATGGCGTGTCCTTGATCAGCGCAAAGTCGAAGTTATAGAACGCAGGACCGCGAAACGTATTCCGCCCAAGCGTCCCAAAGACACCCTGGTTCGGCCCAGTCCCGCCCGCCACGTGGATCGGAATCGAAAAGAAGTCCGCTGCATTATTCGCGCCCTCGCCAAAATAATCCTGCCGGACTTTACGCGCCGTCGAAAGCTTCGGCTTCGCAATCTGGTTCGGGCGATCGACCCCGTTTGAACCCACGCCAGTTTGCTGAATTCCCGAATAGACAGTGAACGGTGAGCCCGAGCTGATGCTCGAAATGCTCAGCAACTCCCACCCATCCGTAGCTTTCTTGCTGATCGCGCTCAGAAATCCTGCGCTCTCCAGGTGCAGGTCCTGTGCCAGGCTCAATCCGAATCCGTGCGTTACATCGAACGACGACGGCCCTTTCTCGCCATGCGTATCAAACGGGTTCTGCGAAAACGGAATAGACACAGAACCGGTTCCTCCGGTGCCACCCACTACCTGGCTCGCATCGTCGATCGATTTGCTCCAGGTATAGCTCGCCTGGATCCCCGGCCCTCCGTGGCCAACCGTCCCCGAGAGCGAAGTCTGCAGCGCGTGATACGTTGAGTGCGCTGTGGCGGTGATGACGTTCATCACCCCGAATCCCCCCGTCACATCGCCCGCACTGTCGAACTGCGTATAAGGTGCAAACCCCGGATCGGCCCCGGGGTATCCATTGGGAAAGCTGGTCCGCGGCAGCTTTTCCGTATCCGTCCCCACGTAGCTTGCATCGGCCGTCAGATTGCCAAACCTGCGCTCCACTCCCGCCGTCCACGTAAACATCGTGGCGTTATCAAACGAGCGATCGATCCCGCTCAGGTTCAGTGCGCTTACTACGCCATTCGGGGTCAGCGCCGCCATGTCCTTCTCATAGCGATCCACATCCATAATGGTGTTTGGCGCCAGATCCGCGGTCGAGCCGGATGCAAACACATCCTTCCCTGCAGGCGTGTACGTCGGCGGAATCTCGGACGGCGTCAGCTGGAACCCGTAGTGTATCGGCGCATTCGAGGCCGAGAGAAGGCGCGGGTACGACACGAATGGCACCGACCCGGTCAGAAAATTGTCCTGCCAGATATTCGGCTGAATCGTCATCATGCCGCCGCCTGCATGGGCCGAAACCTTGTTTGTCACCTGCCACGCTGCCTGAATGCGCGGCTGAAACGCATGGTAGTCCGTCGCGTACCCCGGCTGCGGATTGATCACGTACTGCATCGTGCCATCAATAACGTCAAATCCGCCCGTGCGCCGTGCCCGCTCCGTAATCGGCGTGTAGAGATCCCACCGAACGCCGTAATCCAGCGTAAACCGCGGCGTCACTTTCCAAGTGTCCTGCAACCACGCGCTGAAGTTGTTTCTGCTGATTGCCGCAGGTCCGATATGCGCGCCATTCGAAAAATACGGCGGCGCAATTGCAACCGTATACACAAACGGGCTGCCCGTCAGAAAACTCGAAAGCGTATCCGGCAGCGGGTCGCCCGGATTCAAGTTGTGATCCCCGCTCGCCGATGCGATCGAATCGATCGCATACGCCTTGCCGCCCCCAAAGTCGTATTCGCCGTTCGGGCTTATTCCAAAGTACGTCGTATCGCGATTAATGCGCGCCTCAAACCCCGCTTTCCAGGCGTGCCTCCCCCGCGTGTACGCTACAGTCTGCCGGCCCTGAAACAGATTGCCGTACGCCTGCATCACAGACCCCCCCGCACCGTTGAAGGCCTCGAAGAGTCCGTCGTTGAATTTCACAGCGGGATCCGTGTGGTCCGGGGTCGGAAATCCGGGCGTCGTCCGCGTAATGCTGATCAGCGACTCCAGCACAAGCCGTGGTGAAATAGTCCGCGTATAGGTGCCCACCACGTTGCGCTGGTGATCGTTGTATTGCACACCAAATGCCGGGTCAATCGCCGTCTGGTCGGGATTCGTCGTCGGCCCCGTCAGATCGTCCAGGTTAAACCGGGCGAAGAACTGATCCTTCGCCGAGAACTTGTGATCGATCCGCAGCGAAAACTGGTTCGCGTTCGTCACCACCTTCGATGCGGTCGCATACGTATTCGCTCCATACGGTCCCGTCGCCAAGTTCGGCAGCGGATACCGTGCTAGGACTGCCGCAATCGCCGGATCAACGGGCACTTCCAGCGTATCCGTGCTCCCATCGGGAAACGTCACCGGGTCGGACACGATGTCACTGCCCGCCGTCGGACGCTGCGCCGCGGAGGGCACCGGCATCACCTGTGTCGTCCCCAGCACCTGCCGAAATCCCTGGTACTGCGTGAAATAAAACGTCCTCTTCCGCCCGTCGTACACATGCGGAATGTACACCGGCCCGCCATTCGTGAATCCAAACTCGTTCCTCCGAAACGGCGGAATGCGCCCCGGATACGCCGGCGTCGGATTGTCGAAGTAGTTACGCGCGTCAAATGCCGAATTGCGTACGAACTCAAAAAACGATCCGTGGAATCCGCTTGCTCCCGAGCGTGTGTGGATGTTGGTAAATCCCGCCGCGCCGCGCCCGATCTCCGCCGGCAACCAACCAGAACTAGAATCAATGCTCTCCACCGCATCCACATTGAAGTTTGAGAATGTAGCGCCGCCCATCTCCGGATCACTGATGTCCGCGCCGTCCATTGCAAACGTCGCTTCCACCCCTCGCTGCCCGTTGATGGCAAACTGGGCCGTAAAGTTAGTCGCGCCGTTCGCGTCTGTCATGGTCCCGGCTGCCAGCAGCAATAGCGTGCTGAAGTCGCGCTTGTTCAGTGGCAGCTCGCTCACCGCCTGGCTCGAGAGCTCCTCGCCGCCCGTGCCCGCCTGCTCCTTGTTTTGGAGTGCTGCCACCGTCAGCTCGCCGCGGCCCGACAGCGTAATCAGCGCCTCCGGCGTGTTCGCCGTCAAGTCCACGGACTCAGCGAACTCCACGGTGGTGCCCTTCGCCGCTACTGTCAGGTGATAGTTCCCCGCAGGCAGCAGCGGCAGCAGGAATCGTCCATCCGCTCCCGTGCGGCCCTCGGCCTTGCTCTCGCCCGACGACAGCTTTACCCGCGCATCGGCAATCGGTGCGCCGCCCGCATTGCGAAGCACCCCGCCCCACGCAGCCAGGCCCGCGATGGGCTTTGCCTCCTGCGCAATGGCGTCACGCGCTGCAATGCTTGATCCAATAAGAGCGATGAAAGCGAAAGAGCTAAGGAACTTCAGCACTGCGCCCCGGCTTTTGCGGGCGACAGAGTACACCGCATTTGTCATCAATTGACTACCCTGGAAATCATACGTTCCGCAAGGCACTTACGTTCAAAAGTTCTACCTGCGGAAACTTGCAAGAATTATATCTTTCAAATCATCGCTAAAACCTTTTTGTAGAGCCCCAGCCCCAATTCCCGGCAGAATGGCCCAGAAAATTCCCCGGCATCTCCGATCCTGATTTGCGCTTATTATTCGCGCTGGAGAAAGGGACCACGCCGCTGAATTAGCAGAACCAACAAAAGGAAACACAAATCTTCAACCGACGGCGAACTGTCAAAATACAAACTGTCTCACGGATGGGGTGCACCTCAGATGCTGTCAAGTCCAATTGTTCCGCTCCTCACCCTAAACCCAACAATTTAAGGACAAAATAGTTTTCCGGTGTTTGCAGGTTATTTCGCGGGATCGCCTATCCTGAACATATGCGGCTGGCCTCGCCATTGCTCTGATTAGCACTCTCTTTTACAGACCAGTGCCCGTAAGTCCTTATATGACGAACCTCTACGGCTAAATCCAATCGAAAGAAATCTCTGGCGCCTACCTTCGCGGTAGCATGATGAAAGCAGGATGTTTATCCCAGAAGACGGGATAATAGGGTGCCGCATCCTGGATCCCACTCTTCCAACAATTGAACCGAGCCATGGCCACGGAATTGAAAGTGCCTGAAATCACCTCCGCGATCATCGACACCATCGCAGCCATCTCTACGCCCCCCGGCCGCGGCGGAATCGGAATCGTGCGCCTCAGTGGCCCGCAGGCTGCTTCCATTGCAGCGCAGCTTATTCGTCTGCGCCAACCGTTGGAACATGCGTGCGCGCGCCTCGCCGAAGTGCTGGATGAGAACGATGCGAGCGGCGACCGCATTGACGAGGCGATGGTCAGCTGGTTCGAAGCGCCGAATTCCTACACCGGTGACGAACTTGTCGAAATCGCAGCGCACGGCTCGCCCGTGGTTCTCGATCTACTTTTGCGACGAGCCCTTGCGCTCGGAGCCCGCCTCGCCAATCCCGGCGAATTCACTGAGCGCGCTTTCCTCGCTGGCAAGCTTGACCTGACGCAGGCTGAAGCCGTCCGCGACCTGATCGACGCCCAGACGCTCACCCAGGCGCGCCAGGCCGCTAGCCAGATGGGCGGAGCTCTCAGCCGCCGCGTCGCCCCAACCAAGCAATCGCTGGTTGAACTCATCGCCCTGCTCGAAGCTGGCATCGATTTCGCCGAAGACGACGTAGACGTTACCCCGCAGGCCGAGATCGCCCGTTGCATCAGCGAACTCATTCCTCCGCTCGCTGCGCTCGAGGCCTCGTTCGCCCGCGGCCGCATCGTGCACGATGGACTGACAATGGCCATCGTCGGCCGGCCCAACGCTGGCAAGAGCTCTTTGTTTAATCGCTTGGTCGAACGCGATCGCGCCATCGTTACTGCAACGCCTGGAACCACGCGCGACCTGGTCACCGAACGCATATCGCTCGAAGGCATCCCGCTGGAACTGGTCGACACCGCCGGCCTGCGCGAGACTTTCGAAGAAGTCGAGCAGCTTGGCATTGCGCGCAGCCGCGAAGCATTGGCTGACGCTGCCATCGTCCTGGTCGTTCTCGACGCAACCCAGCCCCTCAACCACGAGGAACGCAATCTGCTCGCGGCACTCCATGGCCGCTCCGCGCTCGTCGCCATCAACAAAAGCGATCTGGCCGACAACGGCAGAGGCGCTTTGCACGCGCACCAAACCGTCGCCGATGAATTGGAGATTCCGGCAGTTGCCACCTCTGCCCTGACCGGAGACGGTATCGCCGCAGTCCGTGAAAGGATCGTGACGCTCGCGACGGGTGGTGCCGCCGCGGAACCCGGCCTGCTGACCAACCTCCGCCACCAGCAGGCAGTCGCCACTGCGGGAAGCGCAATGGAAGATGCCGCTCACGCTAATGCAGCCAGCATCCCCCACGAAATGATTCTGCTGGATCTTTATCGGTCCCTCTGGGCCCTGGATTCCCTTACCGGTCAAACCACCCCGGACGACATTCTGGATCTAATCTTCTCAACTTTCTGCATCGGAAAATAGACTAGGTTCTCAGACGATCTCACGAAAGATCGAATTCCTGCATTTTCCCCTTTATTTTCAGCGTATATAGGCGCATACTGTCTCTCAGAGTCCCAAGAGAGCACAAGGTAAACGGGACTCCAGCGGGACTCTGCAGGCCGAAGATTCGCAAAAATGGCGCTGGAGTCCCAAAAGGAGACGGGATGACGCTCACAGATGCACTTGTAAAGGCCCTGAAGGCTCAAGGCGGGCTCCGGCATAGCAAGGCCGATGGTAACGGCCTGTTGCTCGATGTAACGCCCGCGGGAGTCAAATCCTGGGTGTTTCGCTACCGTCTGAACGGCAAGCGGGAAAAGCTGGTCATTGGGCGGTATCCCGAAGTCAGCCTCAAAGAAGCGCGCGCCGAGCGTGACAAGTATGCCGCTACGGTCAGACAGGGCAAATCCCCGTTCATGGAAAAGAAGCTTGCTCGTGAAGGTTTCACGGCAAATCCGACCGTCAAGGAATTTGCAGAGCGTTACTACACCGAGCAGGTTCTAAAGAACTGGAAAGAGCCAAAGCACATCCGGCGCTATCTCGATAACGAGATCCTTCCCGCCTTCGGCACAATGCAGCTTAAAGACGTGACCACGCTGGACGTGCAAAAGCTGGTCTACCGCAAGCGTGATAACGGGCAAGTGGCAGCGGCGATTCAGTTGCGGGGCGTCATCAAGAGAATGTACGACTACGGCATAGAGACGCGACTGGTGACCGTAAACCCCGCCGCAATGGTTGCGACGCGCTACATCGGCAAAGCGCGCAAGCGGTCACGGGTTCTCACGGCAAGCGAGATTCGCACCTATCTCCGGACCATCTATGACTCGAATATCCGGAAGCAATTCAAGCTTGCCCTGCACATCATCCTTCTGACGCTGGTGCGGAAATCGGAACTCTTGCTTGCCAAGTGGGAGCACGTCAACGTCGATAATGGCGAATGGCTCATCCCTGCCGGGAACGCCAAGACGGGCAAACCGCACATTGTCTATATGTCCAAGCAAGTCGCAGAGATGTTCAGCGAGTTGAAGAAGCTTGCCGGCGATTCTGCCTTTGTGTTGCCGGGGCGGGGAAGGACCACCAGGCCGTTTGCCAAGAACGCCCTGAACAAGGCGCTGGAGGGCCTCACGTTCGAAGAAATGGAACCGCTCACCATCCACGATCTGCGGAGAACAGGCGCAACACTGCTCACGGAGAAAGGCTTCAATCAGGATGTGATTGAGAAGGCCCTTAGCCATGAGCGCGAGGGGATCCGCGCTGTGTACATCATTGCTGAATACGCCGAGCAGCGGAAGCAGATGCTTCAATGGTGGGCGGATTATGTACATAGTTTGTTGAACGAAAGCAACTTAGTCGTGGGAAACTTCGCGCGCGGAGCTTAGGGAGTAATTCGAAAGGTACCCCAATCCTAGTCGAATGGCGTGTCATGAGCACTTGTACGGTAATTTCGTAGCTAACAATTCAACTTCGGGTGCCGCCGGAAAGAAGGCCTTATGCCATTGGGTGGCAACCCGAGAGAAGACTTGACGGCGCGTACCCACGCGCTCGATCTATCCCAGAATCCCCATCAAGCACAGAATGCTGGCGTTTCCCGCGAAACAGGACACGTACGTTTCTTACGTCTCTCCGAAGTCCGCAACCGCGTACCCTACTCCCGAGCCACAATCTACCGACTGATAGCGGCGGGGCAATTCCCGCGCCCGTACAGCCTTGGGGCGCGCGCCGTTGCGTGGCTCGAATCGGACGTGACCTCTTGGATTGAGGCCCGCGTTGGAGGGCAAGATACGGCCAGCAAAGCTACCGCAAGAACAGGGCGGCTGTCGCAATGACCGCGATAGGTATGGATGAGGAAGCTGATCTCGGACGCGCTGCTCTTGGGTATGTAGAACGCGGCTGGTTTGTGATTCCGCTTCATTCGCCTACGGCGCGCGGTTGCTCTTGTGGTCAGTCGAAGTGTCAGAGTCCAGCGAAGCATCCGCGGATTGCCAACTGGCCGAAAAACGCCAGCCGTGATCCGGCCACGATCCGCGAATGGTGGAGGCGCTGGCCGGACGCGAACATCGGCATTGTGACCGGGCCGGAGAGTGGCATTCTTGTTCTGGACGTTGACGGCAGGCAGGGTGAAGAATCACTGATCGAATTGGAGCGGCGCGGTTGCCATCTACCCGACACATACACCGTCAAAACCGGCGGAGGCGGGCAGCACCTCTATTTCCTTTGGCCGGAAGGCGCAGGCGTGCGCAACTCTGCGGGCAAGATCGCCCCTGGCCTGGATGTTCGCGGGCATGGCGGTTACGTTGTGGCTCCGCCCTCGCTACATGCCAGCGGTGCGCGTTATGAGGTCAACGAATCGGCCGTTCCGCCCGCGCTGTGCCCTGAAAGGCTCCTCTCTCTCACCAAACAGGTACAAGGCGCAAGGGACGGGAGTAGCGCTCCAGCGGCCGGCGCTGTAGCGCGTGAGCCAATCGGTAAAGGCGGGCGGACAAAGCATCTCGTTTCCCTTGCCGGAACCATGCATAAACGGGGAATGGACCCTGCCGCTATCGAAGCGGCCCTACTTGCGGAGAATGCGGCAAGGTGTTCCCCGCCGTTGGCGGAATCGAAGGTTCGGGACATTGCGCACGATATTCCGGCTCGCTATCCGAATCCACCGAAAGAAAACGGACTCAAACTTGTGGAGCTTGGCGTATTGCTCTCGCGGCCTGTGATTCCTGTGGATTGGATCTGGCGGGAGCGGCTGGCGGCGGGCAGTGTCTCCATCATTGCCAGCAAGCCAAAAGTGGGCAAGTCAACACTGGCTCGTAACCTGGCGTTGGCGATAGCTCGAGGCGAGCCTTCTCTCGGCTGGCCCGTAAAGCAAGGCGCGGTCGTGTATCTTGCTTTGGAAGAGCGTTCCGAGGATGTAGCAGCAGACTTTCGGGCTATGGGCGCGGACCAGTCCGCAGATATTCTCCTGGCCGACGCGGGGACGGTTATGGACGTGGTGACACTAGTGCGGGAAAGAGAGCCCGTCCTCCTGGTAGTCGATCCCTTGTTCCGTCTGGTGCGCGTCCAAGATGGGAACTCCTACGCAGAAACCTATGCGGCGTTAGGTCCCTTGATCGACGTTGCGCGGGAAACAGGAACGCATATTCTGTGTCTCCATCATTCTTCCAAGATGGCGAAAGCTGACGCCATCGACGCCCCAATTGGTTCCATCGGTCTGAGCGGAGCTGCGGGGACCGTGCTGGTCATGAGGCGCGCAAAATGCTACCGCACACTCCAGACTGTGCAGCGGATTGGCCCGGACTTGCCCGAAACGGTCCTATCGTTCGACCCGGGAACGCGGAGACTATCGGTAGGCGGTACTCGGGCTGAAGCTGATCTCGATGAGGTTGGAAAAGAGATCGTTGAATACCTGAGGTCCAGCGGGGAGAAGACCGAGCCGGAAATTGTCGAACACACCGAAGGCCGGACCGCCATCAAGCGTGATGCACTCCGCTCCCTTGTAAAACGCGGCATAGTGAGTCGAGGCGGAACAGGGAAAAAGAATGACGCTTTTCGATACTTGTTTGCTTGTACCCAACCTATAGCGGGAACAAGGGAACAAGAATCCTCAACTAGTCACAAAACCCCCGTAAATAATGAGCAAATGCTTGTTCCCCAAGATGAGACGGTCGAAATGGGCCTATCATATGCCGTGCTTCGATCCTCGAGCGAGTACCTCGGCGACCGCGAATGTGGAGGGCTGCTCCAATGATCAAAGTAAGGTTGGTTGTGCGCGCCCCATGGAACAGTAGCGGATTCGAAGTACGAGGAGGAACGGCATGAGCAAGTGGATAGTGGCCTTTATCGCGATTGTTGTCTTGGCCGGGGCCGGTTTTGGCGGCTATCGCATTTACCAATACCGGCAATGGAAGGTCGCCTACGGAAGCGCGCTGGATGCGTTCAAGCGCGCATACGATTACCGCGATGCTGGCACACTGCTGTATGACCCGAGACTCAGGGACTTCGAGACAGCAAAGGACGCGTTGGAGCGGTTGCCCGTTATGACTGAAGATGCTGTGTTATCAAAAGAGAACCTGCGAATCTGCGCAAACGAGTTGGAAACATACCGGCGGATGGCACAGGTTAACTCGGACAGCGCGAGCCTTGGGGCTAAACCTGACCTTGACACTGAACACAGCGCAGAGCACGAAGCAGGTTCCTGTATTCGAGAAGCAATCCGAACAGGAGACATTCCATAAGGCGATCATCGCAAAACCCCGTAAACGCGCGCCCACGGCAGAGGATGTGGCCGCCCGCGCCAGAATTGCGGAAGCGGAAGCGGCTGAGAACTATCTCGTCTGGGAAAGCATGAGCAATGAATACAAGAAAGCCAACCCTTGGACCGGAAGAAAGTATGAGACAGCGGTGTCTGAACTGACTGATTATGCGGAAGGTCTGGCGGGGAGGTCTGAACCGCAGTGCTTGCACTTTAGAGCCGCTCGCTTGATTGTCTCAGCACAGAACGGACACTGCACCTCGTCAGATTCCAAAATGACTGCCGTCCCAACGGCCTTCAAAACCTCGTAGGACATAAGCGACATGCCCCTACTGTATGTCACATTGATAACGGCGTTCGCACCCAGCTTAGACGCCTCTTCTTGCAACTTGAAATTCACATCTTCGATTGTCGGCGATTTCGAGAACACCGATCCCTTAGAAACCTTCGCCGCTATTTCCCCGCACGTTTTGTACGGCTGCGTGGTGCCATCGGCGTGAATTGCAATTTCGGTAATCCGCATGTTGCTCACTCCCCGAAAGTTGAGTTTAACGGAAATCGGCGGCAGGCTACACTCAAAAGCGGAATCTGACGCCATGAGAACAGAACCCCCGCAAAACCCCGTAAACAGGAGGCCCACGGTGAAGCAAGCTCGATTCGTGGAGGGACTGACCGAAGGCAAGAGCGCCCGCAGAGCGGCCTTGGAGGCCGGTTACAGCGAGTCGAGCGCCGATCATGCGACCACGGAGATCCTGCCGGTTGTCGAGCGGGCATTCGGGGAAGTGATTCGAAAGGCGATTCCGGTTGAACGTCTGGTGCAAAGGCTGGATGAGGGCCTGGACGCAGTAGAGGTCAAGGTTGCCTCATTCGAGGGCAAGATTACCGATCAAAAGAAATTCGCGGATTATGGTGAGCGGAGAGCCTACGCCGAACTGATCGTGAAGCTGAGCGGTCATTTCGTGCCAACCAATCGGGTTGAATCGCCATACGTAAGTGCAGCGCTGGTTAGAGAAGAGATTCTTCGTAAACTATCTGGCATAGACGAGGATGAGGAGAGGACCACAGACTAAGGTTGGGGCCGTTCCTGCTTCTGTTTCGCCGCCGCATCCTGTGCATTCCTCAGCATCTCATCCTTACTGTCTTGCTTCTGTTTTTCTGCCGCCTGCCGATCCAGCAACTTGAGATCGATGCTCACAAAGGGTGGCATTTCGATTCCGCACTTTTCAGCGGCCCAGCGACGGTAGTTCTTATATTTGTGTGCGTCTTTGACGTCGGACCAATTGCGCCCATCGCAGCCAGGTGAGTTCGTGCCAAGCCGTATCTTGTCGTACCAGAGAGTTGCCCCTTTCTGATCTGAGCTACGCCAAAGCAGTTTGTACTCTGATGTGTAGATTCTGGCCTCGCCTTGGTATGAAGCATTGGCTATCCAGCTACTGAGTGCCTGACCGATTTCGTGCGCCGGATTGGGACCGTAGTAGGAAGTGCACCCATTGGAAGTGCAGGTGGTATCCATCATGTTGCCATCGGAGTCGGTACAGAAACTCGAGCCGCCATTCGACGAACAAGAAACGCTGAGTGGGGCAGTGTCAGCTTGACTTGGACTTTCAGCACCAGGGCTATAGAGTTCAAGAATCGCATCGGCCTTCGTCGGGTCGAGTACCGGGGTCAGGCAAGTCCATTCCGCAAGGTGCTTGTAGGCCCACACCACAGCGTTGTAGTGCCTACCCATGACGTAGACGCTGTGAATCTTGAAGCCGTTGATATTGGCTTCGCACTTCGTGCTCTTTGGTGCCTGTCCCATCGCCACGATCGAAACCGTCAGCATGAAAGCGCCTGCCACGATCCTTGCCATTCTGATGCCTCCAAACAGATAGCGGCTATGGAGAAATAATACTCGTAGTCTCTAGTGATTTAAGTATCAGGTCTCGACACTTCAGGGGTGGGAAAGAACATCCAAACCGCCCTCGGAGCACGTATTCGCAGACTGCGAAAAGCTCTGGAATGGTCTCAAGAGCGGTTAGCGGAGGCCTCCGAGATGCACTGGACCTATATCGGCCAGGTGGAGCGGGGAGAGAGGAATCTTACGCTTCAGAGTATTCAGGCCATTGCCAAGGCACTGAATCTCAAAATCTCGGAACTGTTTCGCGGGGTGGACTGACGCGAGTCCGCAATCTCGGCCCCAGGGGACACCCAAACAAGAGAATTTTGCGGCAGCCTATAAAAAGGGCGACGGAGCAGTACGCGAGAGAGAAGAGCCGCCCTGGATTTGTCTGTGTACCACGCATCGCACGAACGACCGAATCAGCGTTATCATTGGTGAACTTCAGTGCAAGGAGTTTCAAAGGAAATGGAAAGCAGCGGGCTCGTTCCGTCCTCCGCCGAACAGATTGCCCATCTCATCGAAGCCCTCGAACAGTGGAAGTGCCCGGCCTGCGGAGGATCGGGGTTTTATGGCGGATATTCTGCCGATGCTCCCGATGGCAGGCCCTGCCGCAAATGTTCTGGCACCGGCCTGCACCCGGTAGCCTATGAGGCACTTCAGAAAGTGAGGGGGAAGTGATGAAACTCAGATCGGATACCACCAGCGCGAGGGCTGAGTTTTCCGGCAGCCAATAAAAAAAGGCAACTGAACAGTACGCGCGCGCGCGAGGGGACTACGAGACCGCTTCGGGACTCCATTGGGACTCTGAGATGGGCTGCAAATCGAATGACCCTATGGATATTGGCGATTCGCGCGTTCTCAACCTTCTGCATCGGAAAATGACGGATTCGTTTCAGCAGATTATTCTGACCGAAATGGACCGCCACTTAACCGAGGAAGCCCAGGTAGGGGCTTGATCCAAAGTTACCGAGGTTGGGCAAGATCTGCCGAATCTGTCCGTCGGACAGACCAAACCAACGCGCCAGTGTCCCGGCGTATTCATCCACGGAGATCGTTGGAATCAGCCGTCCCGCCCCAACGTCATTTGCCTGGTTTGCGCCGACGACCGGGTATGGACCGTAGATGTCCTGTCCCTGAACTGCTCCGCCAACAACGAAGTGGTGGCTGCCCCATCCATGGTCAGTGCCGTTGCTGTTGGAAGTGAGCGTGCGGCCGAAGTCGGATGCCGTGAAGCTTGTGACCTGATCTCCAATGCCCGCCGCCGTCATAAGACCGTCAAAGTACTCAAGCGCCTGGCCGAGTTGGGTAAGAAGAGTTGCGTGCAATTGAGCCTGGTTGTTATGCGTGTCGAAGCTTCCAAGCTGAACATAGAAGATCTGTCGGCTCACGCCCAGTCCTGAACGGCCGCCGATGATCCGCGCCACCGTCTGCAGCGCCGTGGCGAGAGGATTGTCAGTGAGCTTGTTTGTGGTGGGATCGAGATACTGCGGAGGGTCGGGAATACCGGTTGCGCCGGCGGGAAGCATGGAAGTAGAAAGCTGCTCCTGCGCCTGATTGGACCGATTGATGACGACCTCATATTCCTTCGCGAACAGGTTGGCTTCGTCAGCCGTAAGAATTGAGGAGAGTGCGTTTGTGCCCGCCGCTTGCCCGAACAGTGGTTGTGCCAGGCCGCTGATGGGAATCGGACCCGCTGACGTGACATTGAGTTGGTAGGAACTCTGCCCCGAGAGGAAGAGCGCGATCCCGGCTGTCGAAATGCAGGTAAACATGGAATTCGAATTCATTCCCATGCTTTCAATCAGATCAGCAACAGATCCACCCCATCCGATATGTTCGGCGCTTCCACCATTTGAAGCGATGGCCTGCCACGCCGCCGTTTGATCGAAGTGCGAATACAGAGAAGCGGGGAGCGGAACGGAATTGCTCATCACCTGAGCTTTGGTCGCGGGAGCAATGAGTGTGCCGACATTGGCCACCACCGCCGCTCGGCCAGCATTGAACAGGTTCTGCAGCCCGGCGAGAGATGGGTTCAGGGCAAAAGTGCGGCCACTTTGCTGAGTACGCGGCAGGATCGGGAGTAACTGGCTGAGCGGGTAGGCGAGGCCCGGCGCGCCCGATCTGGCCTGGCTGAAGGCCGCATAAGAATCTGGATCAGTGGCGATGACCGTGCCATGTCCGTCGTTGCCGCCCTGCAGGAAGACGCACACCAGCGCGCGGTAGTCTGAAGCCCCGGAGCTTTGTGCCATGGCGGCCACTGAATTCAGCTCAAAAAGGAAAGGGCTGGCATAAAGACCTGCCATGGAGGCCATCGAGGCTGTCCGAAGAAACTGGCGGCGGGATCGTTCGAAGTTGTTCACTGTCGTCTCCTAGAACTGCGCACAGAAGGCCGGTGAAGCCATGGTTAGATAAATTGCCGTTTGCACGCGTGCCGCAAGCGCGGCGTTGATTGCATTTTGATCGCCGGTCGGAATGGGGATGGCGCCGACCGCCCCGAGTATCTCGCCTTGCAAGTTGCTGTCCATCCGTCCCGCCATCAGCAGAAGATTGACGCGGGCGACAAGTTGATCGGGTATGTTTGCGAGGTTCAACTCCGCCCCATAGGACGCGAAGAGATCGGATCCATTGTTCCAATTGCTGCCGATTGCATATTGCATGTAATTCAGATAGCCGACCACGGTCGTCACGTTTGTCATCTGCATTTCGGGCGCGACCAAGCCGGCCTGAGCAATGCTGGTGCCGGGCGGCACATAGCCGGGAGCAAACCAGTTGAAGACTGTTGGAGAACGCATGGTCATTTGTCCAAGGCCCCAGATTGGGTCTTCGGTGCTGGCCAGGTAGTAGGATCCGGTGCGCGACTGGGTCGTGAAAGCACGCGCCCAGTTCGTATAGCGGATTAACGCTTCGCGGACCTTGCCATATTGCGGATTGCCCGCATCGGTTGCGGTGCCGCGAGCTTCTGGATCGAGAAGGATTGCCGAGATCACAGCCTTCATGTCACCCCGAACACCCTGCCCATTGTCTTTAAAGACCGCAGCGACCCGGCCGACGTAGGCTGGGCTGGGATTGGATGTCACCAGATGCTGAATCAACTGCCTTGAGAAGAACGCAGGGAGATTCGGATGATTGAAGAGGGTATCAAGGGCAATCTTGAGATCGCCGTTTGGATCAGGCGAGCCGGATGTCGGGATGGTTACACCCAGGAAATCCTTCTCGTCTGTGGAGTGATGGTTGGGGTAAGCCTGCATGGGCAGAAGGTCTTCGCCATACCCGGTACCAACATAAATGCAGCAGTTCGACCAGGCCGTATCGCTTGTGTTGCCTGGGACGTTCCAACTGAAACCCGTGAACACTTTTGCCAGGCCCATGACATCGTTATTCGAATACGTAGGAATCGGATTGCCTGTCGAATCTAGCTTCTGCGTACCATCGTCGTTTAACTGGTCCAGGCCGATTGTGAAGAGCTGCATGACTTCGCGCGCGTAGTTTTCATCCGGATCAGTGTTCGCATTGCCCTTGTCGTTCTGAAGCATGGAGAGGAACTGCCCCATCATCGGACTCAGGGTCACGTCCTGCAGCAACTGCCGAAAATTCCCAAAAGCGTCAGCGCCGAGCATGTCGTAGTAGCTGGCTTCTCCACGTGGCATGTTCTGCACCGCGGGAGTAGTGCCGGAGATGACGAATTGCTCTGACAGTGCGTATTGCACCCTCTGCCGAAGTTCATCGTTCGCCGCAAGCGCCTGCTGCCAGAATGCGTTCTCGACGTAGATTTCATCCTGGCTGTTCTGAAGAAAGAGGCTTGAGTTGCATTTCAGGTCGCTTGCGGCGCATGGAGGATTGTTGAGGATGAGCGCTTGTTCTACCTGCGGCTCGCGCTGAATTTGCGGAATGTTGAACTGCTCGTTCAACCACGCCTGGTATCCGATCTGAGACAGATGGTGGACGTCCCCATCAGTTGCGCCGAATGTTGCCTGATCGAGGAAGCGAACCGCATCCTCCGGCGTCACCGCCAGAACTGGCGCACCCCCCGCTACATCTTCAATCAAATCGTTGGACGTTGCAGGTCCTGGACTTGGATTGAGTACTTGAAGGTCGAGTGTCCCGGGCTCGGAGATCGTGAGGCTTGCCGTAAGCTGACCGCCGCTGTTGAAGGTCGTGGGGACGACCGCGCCGTTCATGAGCACCTGTGCGCCTGATATGAAATTCTGCCCCTGCACAACCACGCTTGCCGGTCCAACGTTGAATGAGGTTGGAGTCGCAGAACTAAGGATCGGAATCGGATTCAAGACGGAAATATTGCGATTGATGGAGACGGTTGGATTATCGACGCTGACAACCGCGAGCTGAAGGACATTGGGAGAAGGAACAACCGCCGGAGCAGTGAAGGTTATCGAGCCGTCAGAGTTGGAGACTGCAGTGCCTGTTTGTGCGTTACCTCCGGCAATTCCATTGACGAAGAGATTGACCGCCGGGTTGTCGGTGCCCATAACACTCAAGCCGATATTGAGGGAGTTGCTGACCCGGACGTCGGTTCCGTTATACGGCTCCAGCGTGAGCACCACCTGCCCCGGGCCGACTTTCACTGAAATTGGCGCCGTCGTAACAGATCCAGGATTTGGATTACTCACAGCTAGTGGATATGAACCTGGATTCGGAGCTGCGATTGAAGCCACTAGCTGTGTGGATGAAATATAGGTCGTTGGAACGGGCGAACCGTTCCATATAATCTGCGCGCCATAGACAAATTGGGAGCCATTTACCGTGACCGTCGTAGTGCCCTCGGAAAATGCGGTTGGCGTTACCGCCTTTAAGGCTGGAATCGGATTCAGGACTCCGATCGCAATTGCGCCGGGAGGATCGTTAGGAAACTTGGCGGTTGTGCTCGTGATCGCGACAGTATTTGGAACCGGAACAATCGCGGGCGCGGTGTACAGTCCGTTGCTGTCGATCGTTCCAAATTCCGCGTTTCCCCCTTGGATGCCGTTGACAAAGAAAATGACGGGCACACCGGTTGTTCGGGCATTATCTTTCAGCTGCATCTGCTGATTCACCCGGAGAGTACTACCGGGGGCTGAGATTCCTGCATAGAAAGCAGGGTCGGTGACGGCGAAATATCCGCAGCCACTCAGCAAAGGCATGAGAGCGGTCAGAATCACGAGCAAGAACGAAAGGCTCAAAATGCGAAAACGCATGAATCTCTCTTGCATGAAGGCTCCTGGTTTGTGGGGAGAATAGTTGCTCCAGAACCTCTGGATGGAGCCAAGTGAGATTTCAGCGCAAGCGCGTCCGGGTGGGCGCGCTGCTTGCGTTCAGAATCTCTTCAACGCCGGAGGACCGGATCGACGACGAAAGTCTCTTACGACCAAGGTTCCCGGAAGTTAAAAATCCTGACCTCAATGCCGGGCCTTTTGGTATTTCAAGAGGACCAGATTTCGGGGAAACGCGCCAGATTCCCTGGGGTCTCAATAGGGCTGAGTGAGCACTCACAAAAGTAACCTTACAGGGAATCGCGTGGGGCCGCAGGGGCGACGTTCAGACTGAAGCGCGGGTTCTATCGAGACGGCGTGTGGCCAATCAACCTGTCAGCCCATTCGATAAAGTACTTCATGTTCGGCGCGTCCGTGTGCCCTCCGTCGTGCTGGCGCCACGCAAGCTGTCCGTCAAGAAGTCCAGTGTTTACGGGAGGCATTTGGGCTGTTCGATAATCGCCTTGAACGTCGAGACCTTTAGCGCCAAGTAGTGTAAACACGCGGCTGGCGTCGACGGTAGCCATGAAGCTGCCTTCGTGATCGAGCCACTTGGCATCTCCCTTCGCTGGAATTCCATAACTGATAAATGTCGGACGCGGCGCGCAAAGAGCGATCAGTTCATTGGAATCGACGGGGATATCTCCCGGGGTCATGGCTCCAAATGTCGCTTCGGAGGCACCATATTTCATGAAGTTGCCCGCCATCCAGTAATACTCGCCGCCGGTCAGGCTCTCTACGGCCTCACCAAAATTCCGGCGCAATAGCGTGGCCCCGCCTTTTCCGGAGGAACCAACCAGGACTATCGCAAATCTTTGATCGAAAGCCATTGTGACAAGAGCGGCCTTGCCATAGCGCGAAACTCCCTCAATGCCAACATGCTTTGCGTCGACTGCGGGATTGGTTTCGAGATAGTCAAGGCCACGGCCTGCTCCCCATGCCCACGCGCGAAGGGCGCCCCAGTCTTCGGGTTTCCGCGGCTGCCCTTGATTGACGAGACCGATAATTCCGCGGGTGATGCCTGCCCCATCGTCAGCCTGTACGCTCGCCGGATCAAAGAGGACAAACCCCCAACCAGTCGCAACAAGCTGCCAGGTATTAGGCAGGCCGCCATCTTCATTCAACGGGGGAAACTGGAATGGTGTGGCCTTCACCGGTTGCCACGCGGGATGCTGTTCGAAGACCTGCTTCAGCGATGGATCCTGCTGGATGATAACGGACTCCCACGCCTTATTGATCTTGTCGATATCGCCGCCCGAGGGTTCATTGGGATTCGGAAACGCCGCGCGGCCAAACATCATCAGCACCGGCACCGGACCCTTGGCGCGAGCCGGCAACACCACCATCATGTGCATGTGGACGCTGATCGCAGGATACGAAGAGTTGTCAACAACGCCCTCAACGTCTTTGGCGATGATCGGCGTGAAGCCCAGCATTTCGTGGTCCACCATGTTCACCGACCACGTCACTTTGGGGAGGTTGTTCGGAATTCGACCGTAGACGTACTTCGAAAACATCTCAACGATTTCCGGACGGCGCTTATTCCACCACATTGCCGGCGTAGTCACCTTCTGGCCGTCGTTCATCGTCAATGGGTCAGGCACATCGTGGTAGGGATTGGCTTTCGCCTCGTCATAGTTCGCGTGATTCGGAGCCTTCTCATCCCCGCTTGGCCCCGGGCGGAGTGCCTTGATTCCGAGCTGGTCCATCATGTTCTGGTGGTCTTGATCGGACGTGAACGTGACTGGGGGCGGAGCCGGGGTCTGGGCGACTGCAATGCTCGTTGTGATCCCCCAAATCGTGAAGAGAATGCAAATAAAGGCAGGCTGTTTGAAGATGCTCACAGAAATGCTCCCGAGTGCTATGCTTTGATCGTTTTCGCAAAGCGATTCAGCTGGGGGTCCATATTAAACCTTCCGTGATGCAACAATCACGAAGTTTCTTCGCGGCTCTCGCGCCGTTCATATGTCTGTGCTGCTTGTCAGCCTGGCCCGTAACTCAGCACGCATCGAAGCAGACGGACTGGGTGGCAAGCTGGGGTGCGTCGCAGCAAGTTCCAGAACCGCAGAATGCGCTCTCTCCAGAAGACCTGACCGACGCAACCCTGCGGCAGGTCTTTCATCTTTCCGTAGGCGGTGGGGCTCTTCGCGTGCACTTCAGCAACGCTTTCGGCACGGAGCCACTTCGTATCACGTCTGCGCATATTGCGCGGCCGCTTTCGTCCGGCTCATCGGCGATCGTTCCGTCAAGTGATAGGCCGCTGACCTTTGCCGGAAATGCGGAAGGCACGATTTTGCCGGGCGCTGAGTTGATCTCCGATCCAGTGGATTACATGGTACTGCCGCTTTCAGACCTTGACGTAACCATCTATGTGCAGTCGCACCCGCACGTGAGACAGGGCACCCTGGGTCGCGAGCGACTTCGTACTACGTCCACGGAAACCTGGTAGGCGCAGCCACACTGACCGAGCCCAGGCATGTGGATCACTGGTACCAAGTGTCTGAGATCGACGTCGAGTCTGCGCCCGGAGGAGATTCGGTCATCGCTCTGGGCGATTCGATAACCGACGGGCATGGTGCGACGACGAATGGAAACGATCGCTGGACCGACGTGCTCGCGGCGAGGTTGCAGAGCTCGCCCGCAACGCGCAACATCGGCGTATCCAATCAGGGAGTCGGCCGAAACCACCTGCTCTCCGACGGCCTTGGTCCGAATGTTCTGGCGCGTTTCGATCGCGATGTGCTCGCACCGACCGCCGCGCGTTGGGTGATTGTCTTTGAAGGGGTAAACGATCTCGGTGGACTGGCGCGTGATGGCGACGTAAGCACAGAGCAGCATCGGGAGTTCGTTGAACGCGTGCTCGCAGCGTACCAGCAGATTACGGAGCGCGCCCATTCTCATGGACTGCGCGTATTCGGGGCGACAATCACTCCATATGCAGGGTCGAATTACTATCATCCCAGCCCCTTGAGTGAGGCCGACAGGCAGGCAGTGAACCATTGGATCCGCTCCCCCGGGAACTTCGATGCTGTGATTGATTTTGATGGCGTCGTCCGTGATCCGGATCATCCGGATCGTCTCCTGCCCGCATATGACTGTGGCGATCACCTGCATCCGTCTCCCGCTGGGTATAAGGCGATGGGAGATGCGATTCCCCTGAGCCTGTTTAGTCAGGCAAACTGATAGTCGGGAGTGGAAGTCTTGATGTTCAGAGCCAGACTCTTTTTACTGATCGTGGGATGCCTCTCCAGCGCCATGCTGGCAACTTCCGCAGAACTGCCCAGGATTTCCAGGTCAGGCAACGGCGGTCAGTTGATCGTTGACGGCAAGCCCTACTTGATTCTCGGTGGCGAGCTCGGGAATTCCTCCGCGGGTACAGCCGCGCAAGCTGACGGCATCCTTCCGCGGCTCACTGCGATGCATGTGAACACCGTCCTTATGCCAGTCGCGTGGGAGCAAATCGAACCCGCAGAGGGAACCTTCGACTTCGACATCCTCGACCATTGGATTGATGTCGCAAGAAAACAGCGTTTGCACCTCGTGCTTTTATGGTTCGGCAGTTGGAACAACAGTGTTTCGAGTTACGCTCCGGCCTGGGTCAAGCAGGATCCAAAGCGTTTTCCACGAGCCGAATCAGCAACCGGCGACGAATTGGAAATTCTTTCGACCTTGGGACCGGAATCTTTCCACGCCGACAGCACTGCATTCTCATCCTTGATGAAGCACTTGAAAGAGAAGGACCAGGATCGCCAGACTGTGCTGATGGTGCAAGTGGAAAATGAAGTTGGTTACCTTGGCCGCGGTCGGGACCGCTCTGCAGCAGCGAACAGGTTATTTGAAGGCTCTGCGCCGTCGAAACTGGTGCAGGAGCTTCAAGAGAAGCGCGACTCCCTTTCTCCGGAGTTGCGAGCAAAGTTCAACCCCGGCGGAAAGACCTGGCGTGACGTCTTTGGCGATGCGTCGGACGAGGTCTTCATGGCTTGGAACTACGCGCGTTACATTCAGGCCGTCGTCGAGGCTGGAAAGCGCGAGTACGCATTGCCCATGTATGTGAACTGCCAACTGCCCGCACCAGGCGAGCGCGCAGGCGAGTATCCAAGCGGCGGACCGCATCCGTCTTTTCTTGAGGTCTATCGAGTCACCGCGCCCTCCATCGACTTTTATTCGCCCGATATCTACTCGCCCAACTTTGAGTATTGGATCGACCGCTACAGGTTCGCCGGGAATGCGGTCTTTGTGCCGGAAGCGCGGGTGGACAGCGCCCCCTACAACGCGCTCTATGCTTACGGAGAGGCGAGGGCTTTTGGTTTTTCTCCATTCGGGATTGACAGCCTGCAATCATCGAAGAGTGAAGACGCAGCCGCACCGAACATTGCTCAGGTCTACGATGCTCTGGACCAAATGAGCGAGATGCTTCTTTCAAGCCAGACTTCGGGAAATGTTCGAGCGCTGGTGCTCCATAAAGACAGTCCACGACCAACCCGGACCATAGCGCTCGGCGGTTATCTGTTCGAGTGTGCGCTCTCTCGTTCATGGCCTTCCCGAGCGCTTTCAACCGATGACGGGGCCATGATCGCAATTGAATCGAGTCGGAATGAGTTCTATATTGCCGGCAGCGGTCTGGCAATTTCATTTGCTCGGGATCCTGACGCGGACAATAAGAGCTCCGGCATCGCCAGCATCGAGGAAGTAAGCCGTGGTGCAAATGGTTGGAACGTGGTGCGACGTTTGAACGGAGACCAGAGCAACCAGGGCCGTCAGCTCTCCATGGATCCTCATCGGATCGAGATTTTTCGGGTCAAGCTGTATGCCATTGATCGCTCTGTAGCAGCGCATTGAATCATCGACTCTTGTAATCCCGGTAGTACAGGCAGACCGCCCGAGTCTCATGGATGCTCGCAAAATCATTCACGTAGACATGGACGCTTTTTATGCGTCGGGGAGCAGCGGGATGATCCGCGGCTTCGAAGCCGGCCTGTGGTAGTGGCCTGGCGCGGCAAGCGATCCGTGGTTTGCGCGGCGTCGTATGAAGCCAGAAAATTTGGCGTTCGTTCTGCGATGCCTGCAGTGCACGCCGAACGGCTTTGCCCCGGCGCAATTTTCATTCCGCCTGACTTTTCTCGGTACCGCGCGGTGTCAAGAAGCGTTCGAGAGATCTTCTTGCGACACACTGACTTGGTTGAGCCACTCTCACTGGACGAAGCCTATCTCGACGTCACGCAAAACAAGACCGGCATTTCAAGCGCAACCCAGGTTGCCAGCACCATCCGTGAACAGATTCGAGAGGAACTGAATCTAAGTGCCTCAGCCGGCGTCGCAGCGAACAAGTTCCTTGCCAAGATTGCATCGGACTGGCGCAAGCCGGACGGCCTTTTCGTGGTCAAGCCAGCGGACGCAATCAATTTTCTTACTCCCCTGGCAGTTGAACGGTTGCCGGGAGTCGGCAAGGTGACGGCGCGGAGATTGGTCATCCTCGGGGTGAAAACTGTGGGAGATATCCGTAGCGTCGATCTGTCCGACCTCCAGAACCAGTTCGGACGTTTTGGAGCACGTCTCTATGAGTTGGCGCAAGGAATCGACAATAGCGCCGTCGAACCAAACCGGCCAACCCAGTCAATCTCCGCCGAAGATACATTTGAATCGGATGTTCTGCTTGCCGAAACAGACGCCATGATTCGACGGCTCGCTGAAAAGGTGTGGCATGCATCCCAAAAGGAATCAAGAATCGCCCGCACGATTGTGTTGAAGCTCAAGACGGCCGAGTTCAGCATTCTCACTCGAAGCAGAACCCCGGCCATGCCCGTTGCTTCATGCGAAGAACTGATCACTATCGCTCTTGGGCTTCGAGAGAGAGTGCAGTTGGGAAGGGGCCAGAAGTTCCGGCTCGCGGGAGTGGGCCTCTCGAATTTTAGGGATTCGGTTGTCGAGTCGTCCGACGTTCTCCTGTTTCGTTGACCGTCTTTCGAAGTCCCGGCTGATTCACTAATTGTCACCTTCCGCTGGGAGAGAGGTCGACTGGAGATGCGATTGTGGACACGCGAGCAGGAAACACTGGCGGCCGCGCATGCTCCGAATTCCAGCCGAATAGGAACTCGGTCGCCGGTCCGCAGATGCGCCCTTGGCACGGTCCCATGCCGCATCTGGTGTGCAGCTTGGCTTCGCGCCACGAGTGCATCGAATCGAGCAGACTCCATCGCACATCTTCGCAGCGACATACAAACGTATCCATCGCGACAAGTTTCTTCAACTCGGGCCTCACAGCGAACGCGCGATCGAGTTGTCTCGCAAAATACACATGACGATCACGTTTTTTGAAGAGATGTGCGACTGAGTGGCCGGCGCATACCAGCCCAGCGATTTCACCCTCGCACAGCGCCTTCTCTAGGCCACCAATCCCAGTCGGCTCACCAGCGCAAAAGACGCCTGCTGCCGATGTCTCCTGCGTGTAGTTTACCTCCACATATCCGGATCGAATCTGACACTGAAGCAGGCGCGGAAGTTCGAGATTTGGAACGAGATGGAATCCGCATCCAAGGTAGTCGCACTCAATCGCGCGCAATGCTCCATTTACCGAAACCGTGACTGACTGCAACGACCGATTACCTTGCGCCTCGACAACCCATGCGCCCGTTCGAAAGGGCGCGTGGCGTGCTGCCGCGCGATAGGCCGCACCTTCACACAGTTTGCCGGGATAGCGAAGGAGTTGAATGCCAAAAGCCGTCACGCGCGCGGTTGATGCTTGTTCGAAAATGCCGAGGATGCGAGCGCCCTTTCTAGCAAGCGCCGCAGCTACGGCCAACAACAGGGGACCACTGCCCGAAAGCACAACACGCTTCCCTTCGATGGGCAATCCACCCTTCACCATCGCCTGAAGACCGCCAACGCCCATCACGCCCTGCAGCGTCCATCCAGGAAACGGCAGAAAACGTTCACGCGCTCCCGTGGCTAGGATGAGACGGCGATACCCTATATCCTCAAATCCCGTGAGAGTTTCGATCCTTAAGACATTGGAGGCTGGATGAGCCACCACGCGGGATTCTCCGCGCAAGTCGACGCGGGCCGCCGCGAGAGAACTTTGCAGTGCATCGAACCGATGATCACCGCGGCCAGTGCTACCTCTCCATATCTGGCCACCGCGCTTCGCATTATCGTCAATGAGACAAACGTCGACGCCATGTTTCGCGGCCACTGAGGCTGCCGCCAATCCTGCCGGCCCTGCGCCGACAACCACGACATCGAAACTCGTCATCCCGTAACCACTTCCATGCCTTGCTGTGCGGTCACCTGGCAAGTGCGTACGTGCGGGACGCCGTTTACTGTCGCGCAGCATTCCATGCAGATCCCCATGCCGCAAAATGGACTGCGCAACTGACCGGATACGGATGCGCGAAATGCAATTCCTGCCTGCAAGAGCGCGGCCGCAACGCTCGAACCCGATGGAACTGAGACAAGAGAGCTGTTGACGGTTAGATCAACCGTTGTTTCTGCGGATTGTGCGGAAACTGATTGCGCCATTGTCGAGAGAGACGTCGATTGTACCCCATTTTGTATACTGCGCAAGAAGCGTGCGGACGCCGTCGATGGAGCCTATGACCGCCAAGCGGGAATTATCCAGGAAAATCGAGGTGATTGACTCACATACGGCGGGGGAGCCGACGCGATGCGTCCTCTCGGGAGTGCCCGATCTTGGTCGAGGGTCGCTGATGGACAGAATAGCTACGCTGCGCCGCGAACATGATGGGATGCGCCGCGCCATTTTGTGCGAACCGCGGGGATCAGATGTGGTGGTCGGCGCGTGGGTGTTGGATCCGGATACCCCCGACTGCGTTGCCGCAGTCGTCTTTTTCAACAACGTTGGTTATCTGGGGATGTGCGGACATGGAACCATCGGGGTCGCTGCGACGCTTGTCCACCTGCGCCGAATCGGGCCTGGGACCCACTTCTTGCAGACTCCAGTCGGCAAAGTGAAAATTGATTTCCTCTCATCAAATCACGTCGCGATTGAAAATGTCTCCGCTTACCGCCATCGAGTTGGAGTCAACGTTCACATACCCGGTCACGGAGCGGTCGTTGGGGATGTAGCCTGGGGCGGAAATTGGTTTTTCCTCTGCGAGCATCATGGATTGCCGCTCGACTTGAAGAACGTCGATGCTCTCACCGAGCACACATGGAAGATTCGTGCTGAGCTCTCAGCGGCAGGAATCACAGGCGCCGATGGCGCGGAAATTGACCACATCGAACTCTTCACTGGGCCAAATAACCCCGCAAACAATAGTCGAAATTTTGTGCTCTGCCCAGGGAAAGCTTACGACCGCTCCCCTTGCGGAACGGGCACCAGCGCAAAAATGGCTTGCCTTGTCGCCGCCGGAAAACTTGCGCCGGGCGAAACGTGGCGCCAGGAAGGAATTCTTGGCACGGTCTTTGAAGGCCAGGTACGCATTCAAAACGGAGCCATCATTCCCTCAATCACAGGTTCGGCGTTCGTGACAGCGGAGAGCACACTGATCTTCGATCCCGAAGATCCGTTCCGCGACGGAATTGGGGCATGAGCCCGCGCAGTTTCGATGCAGTGATCGTAGGCGGTGGAATCGTTGGAGCTGCCACTGCAGCGGCATGCGCGAGAACCGGGATGCAGGTTGCCCTCGTTGAGCGCGACGTGCTGGGAGGTGGCGCAACGGCAGCAGGCATGGGCCACATTGTTGTGATGGACGATTCCGAGGCACAGTTTGAGCTGACTCGTTATTCACAATTGTTATGGTCCAGGATTGCTCCAGAACTTCCTGCCGGCGCCGAATATGAAATGCCGGGAACACTATGGCTCGCCGCAGATGACGAGGAAATGGCGGAGGCCGAGCGAAAGCAAAAGTTTTATCGCGATCGCAACGTACCCGCCCAACTCTTGACCGCGCAGAGAATCGAGGAACTCGAGCCAAACCTCAAGCCTGGTCTCGCAGGCGGTTTGCTGGTTCCCGAAGATGCCGTCCTCTATCCGCCGGCGGCCGCACTTCACCTTTGTCATCTCGCAGAAGGTCTTGGTGCTATGCTGCTGCTTCAACGCAGCGTCACAGCGATGGGAAATGGCCGCGTCCTATTGGATGATGGGCACGAGTTGACTTCCCATTACGTGATTAACGCTACAGGCGCTTCGGCTCCCCAACTGACCGGCGATATTCCAATAAATAAGCGCAAGGGCCACCTGGTGATAACCGACCGCTACCCTGGTTATTTGCGCCATCAATTGGTCGAGCTCGGCTATCTGAAGAGCGCTCACTCGGTCGCGTCAGATTCGGTTGCATTCAATGTGCAACCGCGAAAGACCGGCCAGATTCTCATTGGTTCTTCGCGTCAATACGGCGACGAGAGCGCGAATGTAGACCAGGGAATTCTGACTGCCATGCTGCAAAGAGCGACCGCGTACCTGCCGTCCATCGGTTCCCTTAACGCCATACGAGTGTGGACTGGATTTCGTGCTGCTACTCCGGATAAGCTTCCCTTGATGGGGCCCGTCGCACATGACAGAACCTTGTGGCTCGCAACCGGACATGAGGGACTCGGAATCACCACCTCTCTCGCGACGGGTGAATTAGTGGCTGCAGCGATCTCGGGCAGTCAATTACACATACCCCTTGAGCCTTATCTGCCATCCCGATTTAATCAGCACAGCAGTCATCCCGATTCAGCGAAGGAGTCGTTATGCAATGGAAAGGCGTAATGCCGGCCATGACAACACCATTTGACGAAAGCCTCGAGATTGACTGGCCCTTCGTTGACTGCCATGCACGCTGGCTGGAGCAGAACGGATGCACTGGCATCGTGTGTCTAGGCTCGCTTGGAGAGGCTGCGACACTCCATTTTGACGAAAAGATAAACATCGTCCGCAAAGTCGTTGCAGCAATTTCGTCCTCGGTCCCCGTGGTTGGAGCAGTGTCGGCGTTGTCGACAGAAGAGGCAGTGCGGATTGCCAGGGCGCTTGCCGATGCGGGTGCGCAGGGATTGATGATTCTGCCGCCATACGTGTACCGGGGCGACTGGCGTGAAATGAAAGCGCATGTTGTGGCAATCCTTCGCGCCACTGCGCTGCCGGCGATGCTCTACAACAACCCCATCGCATACGGCACGGACTTCATTCCCGGGCAGATTCATGAACTTGCCGGGGAGTTTGAGAACCTTGCTGCCGTGAAAGAATCCTCGACTGATGTTCGACGCGTTACCGAGATTCGCGCGCTCACAGGCGATCGCCTTGCCATCTTTGTCGGTGTCGACGACGCAATTGTCGAAGGAATCGATGCCGGAGCTGTCGGTTGGATAGCCGGATTAGTGAATGCGTTCCCGCGTGAATCAGTCGAGCTGTTCAATTTTGCCAGTGCTGGAAACAAGCAAGCCGCATTCGATCTCTACCGCTGGTTCCTGCCCCTGTTGCGCATGGACACCTTCCCCAAATTTGTTCAGCTAATCAAGCTAGTGCAGGAAGAGTTGGAAGTAGGCTCGGCGCGCGTAAGGCCGCCGAGGCTCCAAGTGGAAGGGGAGGAACTGGCCGAAGCGAAGCGGCTAATTGCGAATGCAGTCCACCATCGTCCCGGAGCTGCTATCAGGAGTTCGCCTTTTCTGTGAGTCACGCAACCCGGAACTCGCGCCGTAGCCGAGCACAGAACCAATCTGTATCCATTGCGTCCTTTGCATCCAATGCGATGTGGAACCCAATCCGGAGGCCGATTACTTGAAGCGCACTGGTGAAACGGCGCAGTTTCAGGACAAACCGGCGTCCGGCACACATCTGTCCCCAGGAGTTTCGCTGCCGTCCATCCTCGAAATGGGTGGGCCAAAGAAGTAATGGTGCACATCCTCATCTGGACCATCTCGGCTTTCAGCATCCTCCTGATGCTATTGCGGCCATTCAAGACGCCGGAGGCCCTTTGGGCTTCGGCCGGAGCACTGTTGCTGTGCCTGTTGCGCTTGATACCGATTCCCATGGCCGGTAAGGCGGTGGCCGAAGGGCTGGATGTGTACCTCTTCCTCACCGGCATGATGCTTCTATCCGAGCTAGCGAAAGAGTACGGCGTATTTGCCTGGATGGCACATCATGCGGTGAAATCGGCGAATAGGTCTTCGACAAGGCTGTTTAGCTTGATTTTTGTGGTCGGCGTGGTAGTGACTATCTTCATGTCCAACGACGCCACTGCTGTTGTTCTTACGCCCGCTGTGCTAACTGCGGTCAAGCGCGCCAAGGCGCCGCCACTCCCCTATCTTTTCTCCTGCGCACTGGTCGCGAATGCAGCCAGTTTTGTTCTCCCTATCTCCAATCCTGCGAACCTGGTGGTCTTCAACTCAACCATGCCGCCCCTGCTTCGGTGGCTTGCCATGTTCGGCGTCCCTTCTTTGGTTGCCGTCATCATCACCTACGTGCTTCTGCGCTGGTACTGCCACAGAGAACTCTCTGCGTCGTGCGATGGCTTGACATCGGATGCCACACTCTCCGGGACGGGAAAGATCAGCCTCTTTGGAATCGTTGCGGTTGCAATTGCCCTGATAATTGCATCCGCACTGAAGAGCAGTCTCGGCCTGCCGACGTTTCTCGCATCGACGGCGGTAACGGCGGTGGTTGCGATTCAGAGCCGGTGTAACCCGATCCGGTTGGTACAGAAAGTCAGCTGGAGCATTCTGCCTCTCGTTGCCGCGCTTTTCGTTATCGTTGAGGCTGTGAAGAGCGCCGGAGCCCTATATCTGCTCCAAAATATCTTCGAGAGCCTCCTCCATCTGCCCCAATCGAGAGCCGCACTCGCTCTGGGAATGACAGTGGGTATCGGCACGGATATTGTGAATAACCTCCCGCTTGGACTGATTACGGGTGCCACGCTGCGCACAGTTCCGCTGCAGCCGATGCTCGCAAAGGTCGTCCTGATCGCGATCGACCTCGGCCCAAATCTCTCCATCACGGGCTCGCTCGCCACAATACTCTGGCTCACTGCAATCCGGCGTGAAGGACTGGACGTCAGTGGATGGCAGTTCTTCAAAATCGGTATGATCATCATGCCGGTCTCACTCGTCTTCGCGATCGTGGCCGCTTTGCTGATCTAAAGCTTTGAATCCATGACTTTGGAATGCATCTCCCCAGCCCATCGCAAGCATCGAACTGCTTACGGCCGAGTTGTTCAGTCTTCCAACCACCAACCTGGTGCAACGAGAGATATGCCGCGTCTTCTCACTTCGACATACCGTCTACAGCTGAATGCGACTTTTACTTTCGACGACGCGGCAAACATTTCTGCTTATCTCAGGGATCTCGGTATATCGCATGTTTATTGCTCCCCATATCTTCAAGCTGCCCCTGGTAGCATGCACGGCTATGACGTGGTCGACCATCAGCGCGTGAATGATGAGCTAGGCGGCGAGGAAGGGCACCGTCGCTTTTGTGCTCATCTCGCCGAACTAGGACTCGGTCAGATACTCGATATCGTTCCAAATCATATGGCGATCGGAACTCGAAATCATAACTGGTGGGACGTCCTTGAGAACGGTCCTTCCAGCCGCTTCGCGACCTGGTTCGATATCGATTGGCACTCATCTGAAGTTAAGTTGCAAAACAAGGTGCTGATACCAGTTCTTGGTGATCAATATGGCCGAGTGCTTACTGCCGGCCAGATTCAGATTGATCGAGAGCGCGGCTCGTTATGCGTCCGGTACGGCGAACATCTCTATCCGCTCGCCCCGCGTTCTCTCCCCGCGATCCTGGATCGCGCGGCTAGATACGCGAATAGTCCAACCCTGAGCTTTCTGTCCGATAGCTTGATGCGTTTACCCTTGCCGGAAGCGACGGACGTCGAGGGAATTGATTCGCGACATCGAGATAAGGTAGTTATCTATGATCTTCTACGGCGATTGTATGAAGAGCACCCCGAGGCGATGCGGGCCGTCGACAAGGCAGTTGTCGAACTGAACGCGGATTACGATGCTTTGGATGAGTTGCTGAACCTTCAGCACTACCGACTGGCATATTGGCGCACCGCCGACCAGGAGCTGGGGTATCGCCGATTTTTTGATGTCAATTCCCTTGTTGCACTGCGCGTTGAGCGACCACACGTCTTCGACGCTACCCATCGCCGCATCCTCGATTGGGTTCACGAGGGCATTCTCGACGGAGTGCGCGTGGACCATCCCGACGGTTTGCGCGACCCATTGCAGTACTTCACACGTTTGCGGCAACGATGCCCTGATGCTTGGATCGTTGGCGAAAAGATACTTGAACCCGGAGAATCTCTTCGCGAGAATTGGCCGATCCAGGGCACAAGCGGCTATGACTTCCTGAACCTTTGCAACGGCTGGCTCACGCACCCGAATGGGCTGAACGAGATGACGCAGATTTACGCGGAATTTACGCATGAGCCAACCGATTTCGCCGCAATCGCACACGACAAGAAGCTGAACGTCGAGTTGGAAGCCCTGGGCAGCGACGTGAACCGCCTTGCCAGCCTTTTCGTTGAAATCTGCGAAAACAACCGCGATCGCCGTGACTTTACGCGAGCGGAAATCAGGCGGGCGATTCGCGAGGTGGCCGCCAGGTTCCGAGTCTACAGAACCTATGTAGTTCCGGAGCGGAACGAGATTACGGACAGAGATCGTAAGGAAGTCTCCAAGGCAATCGACGAAACCAAGCGGGAAAGGCCGGAACTCGATGCAGGTCTGCTCGACTTCATTCGAGATGTGCTGCTCATGCGTGCCCGCGGTACCCTCGAGACCGAGTTTGTTCACCGATTTCAGCAATTCACTTCACCGGTGATGGCGAAAGGTGTCGAAGATACCGTCTTCTACTGCTACAACCGCATGATCGGGCTGAACGAAGTCGGTTCCGCGCCGGATCACGAATCGCCGACTTCCTCGGAGTTTCAGCAGCACTGCATGAAAATGCAGGCCTTTCATCCCGCGACTATGACAACGCTTTCCACCCACGACACCAAGCGGTCTGATGATGTGCGGGCTCGGCTCGCTGTAATCACCGAGATCCCCAGTCAATGGAGAGCATTCCTGCGACATTGGGCACGCTTGAATGCTTCGTTCAAGACAGACGCGCAGCCGGACCGCAACACGGAATACTTCCTTTATCAAACCATGATCGGTGCGTGGCCCATTGAGCGCGATCGGCTGACCGGCTATATGGAGAAGGCCACGCGGGAAGCTAAACAGCAGACAAGCTGGACGCAGCAGAACAAGAAGTTTGAAGACGCTCTCGCAAAGTTCATCGAGCGCATTTATGCCAGCCCTGAGTTTATGGCTGCGATTGAGGGGTTTGTAGGCCGAATCCTCATGCCTGGAAGGGTCAACAGCCTCGCCCAGACTCTGCTCAAGTGCACTGCCCCGGGTATTCCTGACACCTATCAGGGCAGCGAACTGTGGGATCTGCACCTCGTCGATCCCGACAACCGCGGACCTATCGATTACGCTCTAAGACAGTCGCTTCTCTCAGAACTAAATTCTGAAATTTCTGTCGAAGCGCTCATGGGGAGGATGGACAGCGGTCTGCCGAAGCTATGGCTGCTCTACCGGGCACTGAATCTGCGCAGGAGCCGCCCGGAACTGTTTGGAGCGGAAGCAGATTTCGTACCGCTTTCGTTTGATGGGAAAAAGGCTGATCATGCGATGGGTTATCTGCGAGCTGGAAAGCTAGCCACAATTGTTCCACGATGGCCTGCGAAACTCGCTGGGAATTGGTCGAATACGGTAGTAGATCTGCCTGGAGATCGATGGAAGAACCTGCTTACAGATGAGGCATGGAGCGGTGGCCGCATTTCCCTGCAGAACGTTCTTCGTCGCTTTCCCGTGGCACTCCTCGTCAGAGAAGAGAACTGAAGCATGCATCTGTTCAAAGTCTGGGCCCCCTTCGCAGCGTCGCTCTCGGTGCAAGTCAATGGAATGCCACATCCCATATCTGGACCGGATGAGGAAGGGTGGTGGAATCTTGTCGTTGAATCTGCCGCTCACGGAACAGACTATGGCTTTCTCATCGACAAGGAGTCCAACGTCGTTCCTGACCCCAGGTCATTGTGGCAGCCGTACGGCGTTCATCGGCTCTCCCGTGTCTACGATCAGTGCGCCTTTCGATGGAGCGATCAAGGATTCAATGCGCCTCCGTTAGCAAGTGCTGTCATCTACGAATTGCATCTCGGCACATTCACGTCCGAAGGCACTCTGGATTCTGCAATTGCGAAACTCGGTTATCTGCGTGAACTCGGCGTCACCCACGTTGAACTCATGCCGGTCGCGGCCTTCGACGGCAATCACGGCTGGGGTTATGACGGGGTGGCGCTCTTTGCGGTGCACGAGCCCTACGGAGGCCCCGACGCGTTAAAGAGATTCGTCGATGCAGCGCATAACATCGGACTGGCCGTGCTTCTCGATGTCGTATACAACCACTTTGGCCCGTCTGGAAATTACACCAGCAAGTTTGGCCCGTACTTGACCGATGCCCATCGAACTCCGTGGGGCGGTGCCGTGAATCTTGAAGAAGCCGGATCCCACCGGGTACGCCGATTCTTTTTGGATAACGCCCAAATGTGGTTGCGCGATTTCCATATCGATGGATTGCGCCTCGACGCCGTACATTCTTTTGTGGATAGATCAGCTATCCATTTTCTTGAGCAACTCGCGGCAGAAGTGGAGACGCTTGGTGCGACAATTGGCCGCACCCTGGTGCTGATTGCCGAAAGTGACCTGAATGATCCGAGGATCGTGACTCCGCGCGACTGTGGCGGGTTGGGAATGGATGCGCAGTGGAGCGACGATTTTCACCACTCGCTTTTTGCCGTATTAAGCTCGGAAAAGCTTTCCGGTTACTACACAGATTTTGGATCCTTCGCGCAGCTCGCAAAGGCACTCGAAAAGACCTTCGTCTACGACGGAGTCTTTTCCCGACACCGAAATCGGATGCATGGCCGCGCCATAGAAAATCTATCCCAGCATCGCTTCCTGGGTTTTATTCAGAACCATGATCAAGTCGGCAACCGGGCAGTCGGCGACAGAATCGCCCAAAGTGTCGGCGCCGATCGAGCGAAGATCGCGGCGGCTCTCGTGCTGCTCGGCCCGTTCATTCCGATGCTGTTTCAGGGCGAAGAATGGGCCGCGAGTTCGCCTTTCCTTTACTTCGCCGATCACAAGGACAGGGAACTGGCCCAACAGGTTTCAGAAGGGCGCAAGAGAGAATTCCTGGCCTTCGGTTGGGATCCTTCAGCTATCCCAGATCCAGAAAGCCTTGCCACATTCGAGCGGTCGAAGCTGAACTGGAGTGAACTACTAGAAACTACTCACGCCGAGATGCTGGACTGGTATCGCCAGTTAATTCAGTTGCGACGAACTGCCCCGTCTCTACATAACGGAGAGCCTGGGAATATAGAAGTCGCCTATAGCGAAGAACACCGGTGGCTGCGCGTCTTGCGCGGAGATATTGCAATTGCAGTAAACCTCGCGCCAAGTGCCGTCCTACTTCTCCTTGAGCACGAGGTCAACCTACTACTTTCATCGCAACCGAATGTCGTCGTAGAAGATGGCGTTATCATCTTGCCGCCTGCGTCGGTTATCGTCCTCCAGATCCCCAAAACACTAGAAGTGACGGATGGTCTCGTGTCGAGTGGACTCATCCGCAGGCGGCATAGCCTCGTTCTGGGGTGTATGCAGTTTATCTGCGGACCGGTCAACCCGTCCTTCGAGTGATCGACTTACAAGTTCGCGCGAGCCCAAGCCGATTGCAAGCGAAAGGGTCAGCACAATGCCGCCAAACAGTATTCCAAAGGCAAGTTCAACAATGTTTCCGCCCACTTGAAGATGGTCGAGCACCATTGCCGCCGTAAGTACAAGCACTAGCCACTTCACGCCCAGGGACAAAAACCGTGCATAGTGCAGTTGCGCATTTACTGCTCCAATGAGTACGGAACGTGCCAGGAATCGCGCGATCAGAGTTCCCGCAATTAACAGGAGGATGGCCCCTACGAAATGTGTCAAATAGGGCAACATCGAAACCGGTAAAGGTGCGCCGGTTGCATACGATACATCGAATGCCGAGACACCGATCACCAGTCCAAGCAACACGCAACCCCAGAAAGCGGCTCGCGCAATCAAGGCTGTTGGAGAACTGGAGGGTGTCCATTCCGAATTCCCTCGATTCAATCTCTCGTCAAACTTGAAAAAGGTGAGCCCCTTGCGCAGGATTGTGGAAAGGGCCATCCCGATCAATGTGAAAAGGGTCAGAGCCACAAAGACCGCAAGAATGCCCGGCAGGACTGCAATTAACAGCGACAACACTCGATACACCGACTGATGCAGCGCGTCAGACATGTGATGCCAAATCGAACCATTGTCGGAGATCAATGGAGGTGACTGCGAGTTATAGTTTTGAACCGTCTGGAGCATTGTGGCGAGGAATCTTTCCATCGGACTCTCTCCTTAAATTACTCAATCCCGGTCTTCAGTAAATGAAGTAGGCTTTCGCTGCCACACAGCATCACGAGTTGAATCTGTCTGGCCAGCGCCAGCGCGAGACGATGTACTGTTTGTCAGATTCAAATGCTGCGGCAACCGCTTCTACGTGAGTCTCGGAACTGGTGCCCGATTTCACGACGTTTATGTGGCCCGCTACCCATGCAAGATAAAGGGGAATCAATGCACCCAATAAATGTCCACGATTGAGCGTGCGCAATCGGTAAGCTACCAGAAAATCAAAAACAATTCTGGCCCAAAGATTCTCCGTCATACGAAATGCCGCCGGGTCCACAACTGACAACCGCTTCAAACCGAGCAGAGAATTGGGTGCCAGCACCAGAGACCAGATTTCCTGAAGGTTTGAAAATGCCAAGCGAAATGCTTCGACCATGGGAGCTACATCAACTTCCCCCTCGATCCCTTGGATCATCCGAATAGTATGCCGCTCTGGCGGAAGCCTCCGAGGCCTCTGCCAGAAAGCGGCCTTGGCTTCAATATCTGCGAACAAAGATCCCGTAACCAGAGTAAGAATCGCATTGATGTTTGGTTCAGTTGGCTGCGGCAATAATCGCGATCCAACATCGATCTCATCGACACTCAATCCCGCAACCGCCGCCTCGCTTACGGGCCAAATAATGGCATCAGACTGAGTTGAATTAACGAAACGTTGCGCCGTTCCGGCAAGCCGCTCGGCCATGCGGAACGAGAATGCCAAATCGATTGACAGTGGAAACCGGGCCCGCGATCCGAAAAGGGCGCGGTTCAGGGGATAGAGTATGGCTGAGTTCACGAGACCAGCGTTCGGAGGAAGCGAGTAGTGGGGAACCGCGAGATCGAAGGTCGAATCTGATATGGCGTTGGCCATTTCGCGCATTGCTGAAGGACTAAGAGAGTCGGCCCCAGGGCCGAGCATCAGGATTCCGCGAGCCCCGTTCTCTTTCGCAGCATTCACGGCATGAACGAAATCCGCCGCGACCAACGGCCAAACGGCATTGGCGGCTTGCGTCGAAATTACGCGTAAATCAGGATAGTTAGTTCCCGACGTATCATTGGGGGTGGCTATCAGAAGACCTTCAGCGGGAAAGGCCACGCTCAAGGTTGCAAAGGTATTCGCGAGTTGTTCGGCCGACATTGGCGCTACAAACACAAGAGTTCCCGAACTTGCAAGTGTCTCAGTCGCGTGAGCATTCGATGCTGAATTTGATGTCGCCATATGGATCGGAACTGCAAATATCTTCGAGGAAGGTGATCTACGAAAAGGCCGACTCCACGGATTTGATGCCGGTCACTTGCACAACGTCAGGATACCTGCAAGCGGGATATGTACCCAAGTCGGTCGGTTGTTGAGTTCATATTGCAGTTCGTAAAGCGCCTTCTCGAGCACAAATGCATCAAGCAATGTTTGTGCATCGTGGGGAGAAGGCAGAAGATCCGGGTTCTTTACAATGGTCTCTCGATATTCGCGAATGAATTCTGCCGAGGCACACCTCTGCCATGCTTGGGCCCACTTACGAAGGATTTTCTGCACCGGCGTTTGCGGCGATTTGCCGGCATTTTTCTCATATTCCTTCATCCCTGCGAATGCTACGTAGGAAAATGACCGCAGCATCCCGGCCACATCTTTCAGGGGCGACTGCTTGTTGCGGCGCTTTGAAAGAGGCCGCGCCGGTTCGCCCTCAAAGTCCAATAAGATGAAATCGCCTTTCCTGGATGGGCAGTCCGTCGTGCCCGTCCTCAGCGTCTGTCCGAGATGATAGTCGCCATGGATGCGAATGCGCCGACCCGCCGCTGCCAGTTTTACGATCGAGCGGCTGCGGTCGACGAGTTCCAGCCTTTTTGAGAGCAGCAGACCGGCATCATCCGCGGCGGATTCATCAAGAGACGGGAGCTTCAGTTTCAGCGCTTCCAGGGCGGATCCAATTTGCGACTCAATTTGGAGTGCATCCGCTTTCAGATCGTTCTCGGAACAAGGTTCGGAGATAAACGCCGGGTTACTCGAGGGATAACTCAGCGCGAAATGCATCTCTGCGGTTCGACGGCCCAAAAGAGCGGACGCTGCCATCGTTTCGTTGTCGAATTCGGGCATCCAATCCTGCTTCGCTTGATTGGTCGCAAATTCTGCGGTCGGCACAATCGGCACCCTAGAATCGAGCGCGACGCTCCCGTAAAACCCGCTGAGCTGTTGGAGAAACCACGACCAGCCATTGCCATCGTTAGCTACCAAGCCTTGTAGCATGGCGACCGTTGCGGTTTCTCCAGAAGCAGAGGTCACGGCAATCTCGCCGAAGTACGGTGGAATGCAATTGAAATGTGCAACCTCAGTAAGAAACTGTCCAATCTCCACGTCTGGATTTCGCCCAGGCTGCACCCTTCTGAACATCTTCAGGATCAGCGCGTGGCCATAGATGAGGGAGGTGTTGGACTGCTCTGCAGAGCCGACACAGGAATCTAACGTTCCTGAGATTCTGGATTGACGGAGGGCGGACGATGCATGACCGCTAAGAAATGCGGTCGAACCGGGCGCTTGCCCGTTTTCTCCGCCTTGTGCGCTACCGGCTCCCGGCACGGGTGGGTCTGGGTGCGGTTCAGTCGCGGCTTCGCCCGGCTGCGCATCCAGCGGCAATGGCTGAGCTGGAGCGACGTTCGGTATCGATTCTCCGACAATCGATTCGACCGATATCCTTCCTGAGGCTGCGAGGTTGGCCTCGTCCAACTCCGGGAAACTCGATTGCGCTGCTAACGTAGACTGGGGTTTATCGAAGCATACGACCGGGACGGTAAAGCTGCAGTCAATCATCTTTAATTCAATTTGGCGAAAGTCTTCTCGGATTGTGGCGTCATGCAGAACGGCTGTGCCGCTCAAGGACGCAAGAATCGTCAGAACACTATCGGCGCGCTCTGCGGCAATCTTGTCTCCGAGACTCCCGGTACTGATCGCGACAGGTATCTGATAGGTATCCGGCGCACCCTCAAAATAAGTAACCTCTGCGAACAGGATGGCGGGCGAAAGGAGTTCATCCTCAGAATTAGCGGGGCGAAACTCTTTGGCAATGGAGCTTGAGACGGACGAAAGGTCGGCCCAACTTGAAACGCGCACGGACTGGATTCTTCTGCTCTTGGCTCCGAACCACCGTTGGCGTACAAGCCAGCTTGGCAAAGCGGATTCAATTTGTGCCAAGTAATTTGCCGTGAGGAGCTCAGACCAACCGGCTTTCTCGAGGTCAACAACCATCGCGTCCTTCCCCTGAACCTCCGTCACCGGCACACTCTGAGGGGTGGGCACATTCTTTGCGTCGGAAGCAGGAGCCTGCAACTCGAGCCAAAGAAATGAATATGGCGCGAGGGTCAACTGATAAGGCGCGGCCGTGACCGTGGGGAAAGGAACATAGCCCAGCATCTCGACCGGTTCCATGCCCTCGTACGCTGCGAGATCAAGCGAGACCGGCTGTGCGAATCTGCTCAGATTGGCGACACATAATACTGTTTCATGTGTCCCGTAGTCTTGCTCGAGTTCCCTCAGATACGCAAGGATCTTCCGGTTTGAAGGGTTGAGAAAGCTGAGGCTTCCGCGGCCAAAGACCTGAAAAAGCTTTCTCAACGCAATCATGTTGCGCGTCCATTGCAACAGACTTGACTGATCCGCCTGTTGCGCTTCCACATTCACCACCTGGTACCCGTAGATCGGGTCCATCACCACCGGAAAGTAGAGGCGCGCAGGATCGCACTTGGAAAACCCGGCGTTTCTGTCCGACGTCCACTGCATCGGGGTTCTCACGCCATTGCGATCGCCAAGGTAGATATTGTCGCCCATTCCGATCTCGTCGCCGTAATAGAGGATTGGCGTTCCTGGAAAACTGAGCAGGAGGGAGTTGAGCAACTCGATACGGCGTCGATTGTTGTCGACCAGTGGTGCAAGCCTGCGTCGAATGCCGACGTTAACACGCATACGAGGGTCGGCAGAATACGCAAAATACATGTAATCGCGCTCGTCGTCAGTTACCATCTCCAGCGTCAACTCGTCATGATTGCGCAGAAATAAACCCCACTGGCAGCTGTCAGGAATGGGCGGAGTTTGCGCCATGATGTCCGTGATCGGAAGTCGGTCTTCCTGGCGAAGCGCCATGTAGATACGCGGCATTAATGGGAAATGAAAAGCCATGTGGCACTCGTCGCCGTCACCGAAGTAAGGGCGCACATCCGCCGGCCACTGATTCGCTTCAGCCAGAATCAGCCGGTTGGCATAGTCGGCGTCGATAGCTGCGCGGATCGCCTTGATGACCTGATGAGTCTCGGGCAGATTCTCGCACGAAGTTCCATCTCGCTCCAGAAGGTAGGGAATGGCATCCATGCGAAGCGCGTCCACACCCATGTCGAGCCAGAAAACCATGGCCTTCAGCACTTCTTCCATCACGCGCGGATTGTCCCAGTTCAGATCCGGTTGGTGGGAAAAGAAGCGATGCCAGTAGTAAGCCTGCGCCGTTTCATCCCATGTCCAGTTGGATTTCTCAGTGTCGGTAAAAATAATGCGCGCGTTCTTGTAAAGCTGATCCGTTTGCGACCAGACATACATTTCGCGCTCGGGTGAGCCTGGTGCCGCCAATCGTGCTGCCTTGAACCAGGGGTGCTGGTCGCTCGTGTGGTTGATGACCAGCTCGATCATCACCTGCACGTTGCGCTGGTGAGCCTCGTCGAGAAACCTCTTGAAGTCGTTTAGCGTTCCATACGACGGATTCACGTTGGTGTAGTCCGCAATATCGTACCCGTCATCGCGTAGCGGAGAAGGAAAGAAAGGCAGAAGCCAGATGCAGGAAACTCCGAGATCCTGCAAATAGTCGAGTTTTGATATGAGGCCGGGGAAATCTCCAATTCCGTCGTTGTTTGAATCGGAGAAAGCCCGCACGTGAAGCTCGTAAATGATCGCGTCCTTATACCAGAGCGGATCAGTTGCGCTTGCAATCTTCTTCACGGGCGAGTCTCCAAGCTGGTTTGATGCGCCTGAACCAATGACGTTTACTGGAGGGGCAGAAGTTGCTCCGGCAATACGTCATCTTTTAGATGCTTGCGGCGTGGGGTGTCTGTGAAGCCAATGCCGTTGAAAGCGTTGAAGCTAAAGAAAGTATTCGAAATCCGTTTCCACTCGCATACGACGATGGATTTTGAGAATATGGCCCGACCTCGTTGAGGGATTCAGCTCGACGTAATTGCGCGGGCCCTGCCACAAGTATCGCTCACCTGTCAGCAAGTCCTCTGCCTCGAAGGGGCGATCCTGAGGGATTTCGAGTTCGTCCAAGGGCAGGATCACAAACCCTGCCTGCATGTGATGGGGATCGAGGTTAACAACTGTCACGAGCAGGTTCGATCGATCGTCCGATTCTTTGCTGGAACAAATCAGTTGGTCGTTGTCGGTGGAATGGAACTTCAAGGTCCAATCGTTCTGAAGAGCTGGATTCTCATTGCGAATAGCGTTCAGGCGTGCAATCAGGTAGCGAAGGCTGTCGGATCGCTCGAGGTCCCAGGTCCTGATCTCGTATTTTTCAGAATTCAGATACTCTTCGCTGCCATGCTTGACTGGCCTGCTTTCCTGTAATTCGAAGGCCGGACCGTAGATTCCATAGTTGGCCCCGAGGGTCGCTGCCAGCAGCAGTCGGATGACGAAGGCGGGACGGCCGCCCATCTGAAGAAACTCGGTCAAGATATCCGGCGTATTCGGCCACTGGTTGGGCCTGAAGAATTCCCGCACCGGCGTCTGTGCCAGTTCGGTGAGGTAAGTCGTGATCTCGTGCTTCCCATTGCGCCACGGAAAATACGTGTACGACTGGCTGAATCCGAGCTTCGCAAGCCGATACATGATCTTGGGGCGGGTAAAGGCTTCGGCGAGAAAGAGCACCTCCGGATGATCCCGTTTGATCTCTGTAATCGCCCACTCCCAGAAGGGAAAAGCCTTGGTGTGCGGATTGTCAACGCGGAAGATCGTTACACCGACACCGATCCAATAGGTGAATACGCTTTTCAACTCTTCCCACATCCCATTCCAGTCATCGCTTTCGAAATCGAATGGGTAGATGTCCTGATATTTCTTTGGCGGATTCTCCGCATACTGAATAGTTCCGTCAGGTCGCTTCTTGAACCAGTTCTCATGCTCCTTCACGTAGGGGTGATCTGGGGCTGCCTGGAAGGCGATATCCAGCGCAACAGATAGTCCGAGGGCTTCGGCCTTGGCGACGAAGCGTTTGAAAGCCTCCACGGTGCCAAGCTCGCTGAGAATCTCCTTGTGTCCGCCTTCCGCGGCGCCAATTGCCCAGGGACTGCCGGAATCGCCGGGCCGCGACTCGGGATTATTGTTCGGACCTTTCCGGAACATTCGTCCGATCGGATGAATTGGCGGCATATAGACAACGTTGAAGCCCATGTCAGCGATGTACGGCAACCGTCCTTCGCAGTCTGCAAAAGTACCGTGCGCCCCTGTTTTTTTGGCCGTTGAGCGCGGAAAGAATTCATACCAGGAACTGAATCTCGCGCGCACCGGATCGACAACGATCATCAACTCCGGTGTCGACTCGGTTGCAAATCGCTTATCCGGATGGCGTAATGCAAGCTCATGAAGCATCGGATCGGTCGCGTGAATTCGAAGTTCGCTCGGCCCTTTTGCGGAACGCAAAACAGCCGCGCGCTCGCGCAACCACGCCGCATCTCCGCCCGCTGCTCTCTGGGCAGCCTGGTCTACAAGTTCTGCGCCAATCAGGTAATCGACGGTCGCATCGCTCTCTGCCTTGATGCGTTTCAGCAGGTCGCGTCTCCAGGTTTCAAAGTGATCAACCCAACCTTGAACTTTGTATCCGTAGCGTCCCAACTCGCCGACCCGAAACGACGCTCCCCAGCGATCGTTCACGAGGGGTTTCATCGGAATCTCCGTCCATTCGTCGGAGCCCGCCCGGTGCGCAAGCAGAGAAGCCGAAATCGCATCATGGCCATCCGTAAAGATGTCGGCTTCAACGTGCACCTGATCGCCGACGGTCCGTTTAGCCGCAAACCGGCCGCAATCCACCTGCGGGGTAATTCCTTCAATGACGACGCGTCTGCGTCCGTCCGATCGCTTTGTTGTCATGGCTTCATCACGTTCGTGAAGATCTTCATTATTACGGGTTAAAAGAGTGTTTCATCGGAAGTTGCAGAATCGGTGCCTGTCATTTGGCCTTCTTTTGCTCGACCAGGTGCCGATACAGGTCAATCGTCTGGTGTGTGATCGCCGTCCAACTGAAAATATCTTCCACGCGGCGTCTTCCCGCGTCACCAAAACGCTTGCACTTCTCCGGGTCATTCAATAGTTCGTTGATGCGTGCCCCAAGATCCTTTGCGAATGTCTCCGGTTCGCGGGGAAAACTGGTTACGGGATCCTGATCGAAACGAACCAGGTACCCTGTCTTGTCATCGACGACGACCTCTTTGATGCCACCCGTTGCGCTCGCAACCACCGGCGCCCGGCAAGCCATCGCCTCAAGATTGATGATTCCGAATGGCTCGTAAACGGAGGGGCAGCAAAAGACGCGTGCATGGCTGTAAAGCTGGATCGTTTCCTGCTTGGTCACCATCTTTTCAATCCACACAATGCGGGGATGATCTCTGCGCGCCGCGTTCACTTTCTCACGAAGCTCGGTTGCGATCTCCGGCGTATCCGGCGCTCCTGCACAGAGCACCACCTGGGTCTCGACGGGCAGGTAGCGAATTGCATCAACGAGATGCGTAACGCCCTTCTGCCGGGTAATTCGCCCCACAAACAGCACATAGGGAACGGCAGGATCTACGCCGTAATCCGTCAGGGCCTTGGTCTCTGCAGTCTTCTGATACTCCGCCAGATCGATCCCGTTATAGATAACATGAATGCGGTCAGGATCAATGTCTGGGTACGCCTTCTGAATATCGCCTTTCGTCCCTTGCGAGACCGCGATGACCGCGTCGGCATCCAGAATCGCCGTCCGCTCCATCCACGAGCTTATCGCATACCCGCTGCCAAGTTGTTCCGCTTTCCAGGCCCGCAGGGGTTCAAGCGAATGCGTCGTGAGGACAAACGGTACTCCATAGAGTTTTTTCGCCAGGAATCCGGCCATCGATACGTACCACGTATGCGTGTGTACGACATCGATCCCCTCGAGGGCCTTGATCTGTGTCAAGTTAAGACTGAACGCCTCGAGCGCGCCCTTGAATCTCCCTTCGGTGCCGTTGGAAATCTCTGACCATGGCTCCGCTCCGCGAACAATCAGGTTGCCGACGTCAGAATGCTGCGGACCCCAGCAATGTACCTCAACTTCGATCTCCTTGGCCAGCTCCCGGCTCAGGTAATCGACGTGAACGCCTGCACCGCCATACACCAACGGCGGATATTCGCGTGTGAATATGCCGACGCGCATTTCTCTGACCTCCAGCCGTTTAACCACGACCCAATGTTACTGCATCAGATGAGTTTAGTGGCCGATCGTCGAAACAATGACGTCGATCGCCGCCTGGTGGCTCATCGGCTTGGGCCCGCCTCTCCCCGGGGCAGCGTCTGAAAACTCACAAAGGCCAGACGGTTCCCGCCGGGCGCCCAGTCGGGCACATTGTCAGTTCCTGCGCCTCCGATCAGGTTCACAAGAACGCGAATCTTTCCATCGCTGATGTTCAGGATTCGCAAGGCCATATCCGTAGCTGTCGGATGGCCCTTCACATCCTTGTTGTAACTGACAATCACAATCGACTTTCCATCCGGCGAAGGGTGCGGCGTCCAGTTGTTAAAGTCGTCAGACGTCACTTGTTCCGCGCCGGTTCCGTCCGGCCGCATGCGCCAGATCTGCATAAGGCCGCCCGCACGATCGGAATTGAAATAGATCCATTTCCCGTCCGCCGAGTAGTCCGGGTCATCGCTGATCCCGCTTCCGGTGGTGAGTGCCGTTTCAACTCCGCCTTCCACTGGGATGGAGAGGATGTTGCCGCCTCCTGCGTGATTCGGTCGAGTGAATGCGATCGTCTTACCGTCGGGCGACCAGCTATGAAAATACGATGATGGATTCTGCGTGAGCAGCCTCGGCTCTCCACCCGCCGAAGGCACGATGTACACGCGCGTCTCGGCGTCTCGGGCTTTCCTGGCATGCTGCAACTGATCGCCAGCCAATTTCCGTCTGGCGAAAATCCGTGGCTGCCAGTGCAGTTTGTCGCGGCTCCCGTGTTGACAATGGTCGCTGAACCTCCCTCCGCGGGGATCGTCCAGATATGTCCCTCGCGATTGAAGAGCAGTTTCTTGCCGTCCCGGCTCCAGTTTGGAGCTTCCATTCGGCCGGGTCCTGTCGCCACAACCATCGCGCGCCGGAAATTATCTTCGATGCCGATCGTCTGCAGCGTGCTGAAGTGAACCGGCTGCCCAGTTGTTTTGGCGGGTGTGCGGAGCTTGACATTGCTAAACGTTGCGGTTTCCACCACGTCGGGGTTATGCGAACACACCCCGATTCCGGCGTAGAAGGTCCCTTCCAAATGCAGTTTGATCGATGCGCCCACCTGGTGCAGCGGTTCCCCGTGGTTGCTCAGAAACATCGTGATCGTATCGCCGCGTTTTTCCAGCCGGACCTGCCGGGGCGGCTCGATGTTCAGTTCGATATCCTGCGTGGTAGCGCCTTGTTCGCGCCGATACTGCAGGGCAGTCATACCCGAGCCATGCTGCGCCGCATCGACATAGACACCGTCTGCATCAAGCGTCTGGCGAAACATCAGCAACGCTTTGCGATGCGGACTGGGATTGCCCGTCGCCGAAGGAAACGCCATTTCGGCGGCCAACGATAGATCGCCAGAGGCCTTCTTCCACACGAAGTGAAATGCATCGACTGTCGACCACAGATTGGCACCCGCCGCGGCGACCGAGTAGACGCCGCGCGCGGCGTCGTATGTGACGACTCCCGGAGACGACACCGCTCCGATGTCCGCCTGGCCATCAAATGCTCCAAGACCGCCGGAGATTGTTTGCGCTCCGCAAAGGCGCGCAGTTAAGCAAAAGACGATGCCACAAGGAATTGACAACTGGAAACGCTCGGACCTCACTCGCACGCTCATCCTCTTTTCATGACCAGTGGGTTGTGCAAAGCTCTGCTTTGGCCAGCCTAGTTATTCGTGCTTCTCAACTGGAGTTGCAGCAGCCTTAAAGTTGATCACGTGATAGACCGCAGTTTCAATGCCCACATTCCTCAGACCGTGCAGCTGATTCGACGCAAAGAAAATTACTGACCCGGGTCCTACTCGCTTCCACTCCCCATTAGTCAACGCCTCGACAGCACCCTGTCGAATGATGAGCATCTCCTCGTTTGGATAGCGATGCGGCGGATGCGGCGCCTATCCAGGGATCAACGTGGTGACGTGCACCTCAAGCTGCTCCAGCTTTGGTGTGCGCACCTTGAAAAAGACCGAACGGAACCCGTTTCCGTCGGTTTCGATACGGCAATCAACGCAACCATCAGATCTCTGCGAGTGATCATTTCCGCATCTCCTCAATCAAGTCAGATGACCTTTCATATCAGCGACCGTTTTACTACATAGAGCGGATGCTGTCGCCAATTCGGGTCATCCCGGACGTATTACGGATGCTGTAAACGTCCGTGAGTGCTTTCAATTACCCACAATTCAGGTGTGACTCATGGGTGGTAATGATCAGGCGTATTCTGCCTCAAGTCAGGTACTTACAGTCTGGGTAGCAGTGGTGTCGAACTGGAGGCATGAGGAAGCCGCGACGTAGTCGGGGCCCTAAATGCCGGGGATTAGAACGGTCCCGGTCTGATGAGTGGATTGACAATGAGGTGATGGGCTGCAAATTCCAGGATGTGCGTCATGGCAAGCGCATGCGGCAGCTGTTGGATCAGCTTGGCGGAAGCATTGGCGCGACCACACCAAGGGCCTGTCAAGACTGGGCGAATACGAAAGCCGCCTATCGCTTCTTCAGCAACGAGCGCGTCGATGAAGCGAACATTCTGGCCGGCCACTTTGCGTCGACACGGGACCGATTCGCGGCCACATCCGGGTTTCCGGTTCTCGTTCTCCACGACACGACCGAGTTCTCCTTCACTCGTGAGGATGTCGCCTCAGTAGGCATGATTAAGAAGCTGACGGTGGGGTACGCCGGCAAATATCGCACCACCTGCGGGATCCTCATGCACTCGAGCCTGGTGATTACCAGAGAGGGACAGCCTCTCGGGCTGGCCGCAATCAAGTTCTGGAATCGGGACAAGTTCCACGGCGCCAATGCGCTGAAACGCAGGATCAATCCAACTCGCGTGCCAATCGAAAAGAAGGAGAGCATTCGCTGGCTCGAAAACTTACGGCAATCCACCACGTTGCTGGACAATCCTGATCGCTGTGTGCACATCGGAGATCGCGAGAGCGACATCTACGAGTTGTTCTGTCTCGCGAAGGAACTTGGCACCCATTTCTTAGTTCGGACCTGTGTCAATCGCCTCGCCGGCAATGGCGAGCACACTGTAGCGGATGAAATGAAGGAGAGCGTGGTTAGCGGCCTTCACCGCATCGAAGTTCGCGACCAGCGCGGCAAACCGTCCACAGCGCTTCTTGAGATACGCTATCGCCGTATGCTTGTTCGGCCACCGATCGGCAAACAGAAGGAGTATCCAGACCTTCCGCTGACCGTCATTCATGCGCGGGAGATGGACGCGCCCAAAGGTCGTGAGCGGATCAACTGGAAGCTACTCACCGATCTGCCTGTCCGTTCACGCCAAGACGCGGTTGAAAAGCTGATCTGGTACGCACAGCGATGGAAGATCGAAACCTTCCACAAGATCCTGAAGTCCGGCTGCAAAGTCGAAGATGCGAAGCTACGAACGGCCGAGCGCCTTGTGAACCTGATCGCCATCCTGTGCATCCTCAGCTGGAGAATCTTCTGGATCACGATGCTGAATCGCACGTCGCCAGATAAAGCGCCAGGCGAAGCCTTCACTGAGCTTGATCAATACCTCTTAGATGAACTGGTGCCCAACAGCACTCGTGGGGAACTGCGACCCGCTCTCGGCAACTACATCGTAAAACTAGCCAGGCTCGGAGGCTATCTCGCCCGTGCGCACGACCCGCCACCTGGAAACATCGTGATCTGGAGGGGTCTATCTCGGCTGACAGACATCGAACTTGGAATCATGATCGGGGTTCAACTTGTGGGTAATTGAAAGCCGTGAGTGACATCATGTCTCGTCCCGACGTGGATCCTTTGACAAATGGCGCCGCTGGTAACCCATTGAAATCAGCAGGTTTTACCTTGCATAGATAAAATCGCGCGTGGTAAGCTCAACCCGCATTCTTCGTTCTCCACGCACTTATCTCGGCATGAGTTAATCATCGCCGCCCCAGGCAGGATTCTTTGATCCGACACACCAGCTTGTGTCTCCGTCTTCGGTTCCTGGCAATTGTGCCGGTCGCATTGGCATGGGTGTGCTTCGGTCAGAAACCGACGACCGGGTCCGCGAGAGTCGCGAGTCCAGCGAACGACGGCGTGGGGATGCCGGTCCTCGAATCACATTCGCATGTGGAATTCAACGCCTTTGGACAGGTGTGGACAATCCTTCAGGACCACCGCGGACTGATGTACTTCGGCGTGTCCGGCGGAGACGTGCTGGAGTACGACGGAGTCTCCTGGCGAAAGATCGATACTTCCATGGAGATCGCACGTTCACTCGCAATCGACGATTCGGGCAAAATCTGGGTTGGCGGCAATGGCGGCTTCGGATACCTCGAGCCAGACGCCGCAGGAACATTACACTACGTCTCGCTGCTCGATAAGGTCCCGGAAAACGATCGCAACTTCACCGATGTGTGGCAGACGCTTGTTACACCGAAGGGCGTCTTCTTTCGTTCTTTCGAATTGCTATTTCGCTGGGACGGGGAAAGGATTCACGTCTGGCGTCCTGGTTCGGGCTCCCGGTTTCAGGCGCTGTCTGCGGTTCGAGGCCATATCTATACAGCACAAAATGGTATCGGACTGCAGGAAATCGCCGGCGACGACCTTCGGACTTCACCGGGCGGTGAGGCTTATCGCGGATCGAACAAGCTGTTTCTGCACGCCTACGACGACAACCATCTCCTTGTTTCGCAGCGCGATGGAATGTTGTCGCTTTACGACGGGCAGAAGGTCACTCCGTTTGTCACGCGGGCGGATGATTACCTGAAGAAGCACAAAGTCTATACCTCCACGCTCCTGAAAGATGGCGGTATCTGCGTGACAACACTTACCGGCGGAGACGTCATCCTTGGGCACGATGGCAGCCTCCGCCAAATCATCGACGTTGCAGACGGCCTGATCGACTCCGACGCCCTCAGTTCCTTCCAGGATCGTGAAGGCGCTCTCTGGATTGGGACCACAGAAGGAATTTCTCGGGTGGAGATCAATTCTCCAGCGTCGCTGTTCTCGCGCACCGGGAGCCTGGATGCGACTCGATTCGATGGATCGGTATACGTTGCAAATGGCGGGGGCTCGGTTCCAGTTCAGAAACTCGTTTTCGATCGGGAAACGAATCGACCATCGCTTCTCGGAATCGGCGGCGCCACGCAGGGCTTCGCACTCACGGTATTCCGCGACCCCACGGGGAAATCTCCGGATCAGCTTCTGGCAGCAACCAGCGAAGGCGTCATGCGCGTGGAGGGCAGTCAGCTTGTGCCCGCACTACCAGCTCTGCATTCGCTGAGCGAACAGGTCTACGTGATGCGGCAATCGACAAAGACACCCAATCGTGTCTTCATCGGCCATGGGGATGGCGTCGGTTCAATGCGATGGGATGGCCGCCAATGGATTGACGAAGGACGGATTCCGAATACGATCTATGAAGTTCGAACCTTGGTTGAGGACAATGATGGGGCCGTTTGGGTGGGTGGCACCAAGGGAAAGGTGCTTCGCATCCTTGTGGCTCCGACCGGGATGCGGAACTCAAAAGCCGAGGTCGTGTCCGGCAAAGAAGGCCTTCCCAGCGGTTTGACCGGCGTCGCATTCGCGTTTGGCGACGTCTACGCGGCAATTGATCGCGGAAAAGATATCTATCGATGGGACGCGGGGGCTCACCGGTTCGTAGTCGACAACCGGCTCGTAATGCCCATGGACGCAAGTGACGCAACTTACATGATGTTTCGGCTCGATGACGGAAGCGTCTGGATGAATACGGTCTCTTCCGATGGTCGCCGTATCGCACGGGTTCTCCGCAATGCCGACGGGAGTTTGCGTCTGGACGAAGAGACGTATCGCCCTCTCACGCGATTCAAGGTGTTGCCTGCGTTTGTCGACCCCGACGGGAGTGTCTGGGCCACTGGCGAAGAGCTCATTCGATTCAGGCCGCAAGCGCAAAATGCGGAAGCGCAACAATTCCCGCCTCTCGTTCGCCAGGTCAATTCAGGAGCCAATGTCGTTTTTGGGGGAACAAGCGTACCCGGCAGAGCTGAGCTACGCCTCCCGGCGGGAAGCAACGCCGTGCGCTTTCAGTTCGCTTCGGCGGAGTATAAAGACTCAGCGAATGCTGCATACGAATACCTTCTCCAGGGAGCCGATAAGGAATGGTCCGTATGGGGAAAGCAGAAAGAAGCCAACTACAGCGGCCTTGGTCCTGGAAGCTACGTATTTCGCGTTCGTTCGCGAGACATTAACGGCCGGGTAAGTCCCGAAGGATCCTTTGCTTTCGTCATCCTCCCGCCCTGGTACCGGACAACTCTCGCATACTTCGTCTACGTTCTGCTCTTCCTGTTGGTGACCTATGTGGCGTGGAGTTGGATCATCATCCACGAGCGCGAAAAGGCGCGTCGCAAGACCCAGGTTCTGGAAGAGCAAGCAAAGGCTCTTGAGGCAACGGTCAACGAGCGCACCCAGGAAATTCGTGCGCAGGCCGCGGAGATTGCGGCCCAAAAGGACAGCATTGAACTTCTAAGCGAAATCGGCCGCGAAATTACGGCCTCGCTCGATCTCAATACGATCCTCTTTAAACTCTACGAGCGCGTGAACCAGATTGTTGATGCCGGTATCTTTGGTGTCGGCCTCTATCGGCCGGAGCAACACATCATTGAATACAGCCTGGCCATCGAGAACGGCAAGCGCTATGCGCCCTACTCGCGCAGCACTGAGGATAAGAACCAGTTCGCAGTCTGGTGCATCGATCACCGCCAACCCATCCTGATCAATGATGTTTCGGCGGAATACTCCAAATACATCGCCTCCTACGAGCATGGAAGCAGAAAACTGGAAGACGGCAGCATGGCGCTGCCGCCGGTATCCATGATTTATCTTCCGCTGATCGCGCAGGAGCGCGTGCTCGGCGTACTCAGCATCCAGAGTTTCAAGAAGAATGCTTACACTGAGCAACATCTCAGCCTCCTCGAGAACCTTGCCTCCTACACCACCATCGCACTTGATAATGCAAATGCCTACTTGCTGATTAATAAAAGGGAACGCGAAGTCAGCGAGCGCGCCGCCGAGCTTATCACCATCAACAACATTACCCAGGCGCTCGCCACCCAGCTTGATCAGGAGCCGCTGATCCAATTGGTCGGGGAGCAGATTCGCGATCTGTTTCACGCATCGATCGCCTATATCTCGCTTCTCGATCGCACCAATATGATCCTCCGCTTCCCCTATACGTTTGGTGAGGACGCGCAACCGCGCCCGTTTGGGGCCGGCCTCACCTCGCAGATCATCCGTTCGGGCCAACCCCTGTTGATCAATGAAGACATGGATCGCAGCCGTGCCCGGATGGGCATCGAGCAAATCGGCCGTCAGTCCGCGTCCTACCTTGGAGTTCCAATTCCCTCTGGCGGCGATGTCGCCGGCGTCATAAGCGTTCAGTCCACCGATGAGGAAGGGCGCTTTACCGAAGCGGATCAACGTTTGTTGTCAACGATCGCCTCGGCCGTCGGGGTGGCGCTCCATAACGCAAAGCTCTTTGAAGAAGCACGCCTCGCACGAGCCGCGGCGGAAGAAGCGGATGCCGCGAAAAGCTCCTTCCTCTCAACCGTGAGCCATGAGCTGCGGACGCCGCTAACCTCGGTTCTCGGATTTGCAAAAATCATTCGACGCCGCCTCCAGGAGCGGCTCTTCCCGCTGATCTCCAGCGATGATCGCAAAGTAGAACAAGCCAAGCAGCAGGTGATTGAAAACCTTGGCGTCGTCGTAAGCGAAGGCGAGCGCCTCACAAAGTTGATTGATGACGTTCTTGACCTCGCCAAGATCGAGGCTGGCAAATTCACCTGGAACATGGCAGCCGTTTCCATGCAGGATGTCATCGACCGGGCGGTAGCCGCAACTGCCTCGTTGTTTGAGGCAAAGAAGCTTAGCCTCGAACGCGATATCGAGCAGGGCTTGCCCGCTGTGACTGGAGATCAGGATCGGCTTATTCAAGTGGTTATTAACCTGATCTCAAACGCCGTCAAATTTACCGATCAAGGCTCGATCAAATGCTCCGCCCGTCGGGATGGAAGTGCATTGATTATCAGCGTCGCGGACTCCGGCATTGGCATTGCACCTGCAGACCAGCCGAAGGTGTTCGAAAAGTTCAAGCAGGTGGGAGACACTCTCACGGACAAGCCGAAAGGCACAGGCCTCGGACTGCCCATCTGCAAAGAGATCGTCGAGTACCACGGCGGACAGATTTGGGTTGAGAGCACGCCGGGACACGGCAGCGTATTTTCGTTCACTCTTCCCATCGTTGAGATTCCTGAAAAACTCGACATCCAGCAAAGACGCCGAACCGTCGACATCGAATCGCTCGTCAGGCAGCTGCGCGAGAAGGTGGATACCCATCAGCCACGCGACAAGTCTGTTCTTGTCGTCGACGACGACCAGCACATCCGCTCTCTTCTAAATCAGGAACTCAGCGAGGCAGGCTATCGCGTGCGCCTCGCCGCAGACGGCCGGAAGGCGCTGTCTCTGATCCGTGAAGAAACCCCGGGGCTCGTCATTCTCGATGTCATGATGCCCGAGATGAACGGGTTCGATGTAGCCGCCGTGCTTAAAAATGATCCGGTAACGATGGACATTCCCATCATTATCCTCTCCATCCTCGAGGATAAAGAACGCGGGTTCAGGCTCGGCGTCGATCGATATCTCACCAAGCCCATCGATACGGCATCGCTCTTTCACGAAGTCGACGCATTGCTCGATCAGGGTAAGTCGAAAAAGAAAGTGATGATCGTCGATGAGGATGCGTCAACCGTCCGCACCCTCGCCGATGTACTTGAGACACGCGGCTATCAGGTCACCGACTCTAACGGTTCGGAATTGGTTTCCAGGGCAATGCTCTCCAAACCGGATGTCATCATCTTGAGTTCGCTCTTGTCTAACGACGACGCAGTGCGTGCCTTGCGCTTCGAGAAAGGAATGGAGAACGTCCTCTTTCTTATCTATCAATGAACCCTATGAAAATCCTTATTGTCGATGACGAGCCGCATCTGCGCACCCTGATCCAGCAGGCGCTTGAGGAACTGGAAGACGAAGGCGTCGAGCTTCTTACTGCAACCAACGGCGAAGAGGCGCTCGAAACGATTCGCACCGAGGAGCCGAAGATGGTCTTTCTCGACGTGATGATGCCCAAGAAGAACGGCTTCGACGTATGCCACGCCGTGAAGCGGGAACTCGGCTTGGAGCATATCTATATCGTTCTGCTCACTGCAAAGGGTCAGGAGTTCGATCGCCAGCGCGGCAACGAGGTCGGCGCGGACATCTATATGACCAAACCATTTGACCCGGACGCGCTCGTCGCTAAAGCCCGCTCCGTTCTCGGATTATCAAATTAGGAAGCCCAACACATGCCCGGCGTAAATCTGAAAGCCCTCATCGGCCAAAAATCCGCCGGCATGCAAATGCTCAGAATTCTCTGTAGCTCTTTGGACGCCGATGTGTGCGTCGTCGATCCATCCGGGCACGCCGTACTGGGGAAGCTTCCAGACCAGGCTTCCGGTTCTGTCCCGCGCCATCCAATCGTTGCCGGAGAATCGGAGATTGGCAGCGTCATCGGCGCGGATGACAAATCCGCTGCATTTGCCACGCTTCTATCGCATCTCGCCGATCGCGAGGCTGAACAGCGCGCTCTTGCGTCGGAAACCCTCACGCTTTACCGCGAGATACATCTTATCGAGCAGCTCTCAGAAGAACTCGCTGCCCTCCTCAATATTTCCGCAATCAGTGAGTCTGCCCTCGCCCAGGCAAAGCGCCTCATTCCCGCCACCCACGGCGCCGTGCTCGTAAAAGAGGACGCCGGCTCCGCGCTCCGGTTCACGGCATCATTCAACGATGCAGCCGATGGCGCCACGCAGCCTGGGGTTTCGCTCCGGCAGGATTCTGCCTTCGTCGCTTCTGTTCTTGAACGAAGAATCGCTGAAATTGTGAATGATTGCGCCTCGGATGCGCGCACCCTCGACTCCGAAAAGGGGTTGAATTCGCTGATCCTTGCGCCTCTCCGCACAGGGCAGAACACAGTGGGCGTCATCGTTCTTGGTAATGCAAATGAAGGCTCCGCATACAGCGCAGCAAATTTGAAACTGCTGAACACCATCGGTCTGCAGACGGGGACCGCAATCAGGAACGCCATCCTGTGCGCTGAAATGGTCGATTCCGCTGCAGCGCGCGCCGCCTATGCCGCCGAACTGAAGGCCGCAAGCTCTGTTCAGCAGATGCTGCTTCAGAGCGCTTCGCGTCCGACGCCGGGTTTTCAAGTGGACTCGATTTATCTGCCCGCAAGCGAAGTCGGCGGCGACTTCTTCTTCGTTCAGCCGGGACCCGATGGCTCGCTTCTCGCAATCATCGGCGATGTCTCCGGCAAAGGATTGACCGCCGCCATGCGAGTCTCCATGATCTTGGGTGTGTTGCGCCGCGAGACATCGGATGATCCTGGGGAAATACTGTTCAACCTGAATAATGCCTTGATTGCCCAAGGACAACTAGGCTTCACAACTGCTTGCAGCATGCGCATTCGTCCCACCGGGGAACTTATCTTTGCCAATGCCGGACATATTGCGCCTTACATTGCGGGCAGCGAGATGGAGTCGCACTCGGCTCTCCCGCTCGGAATTGTGCCCGACCAGGTTTATCCACCGCTAAAAAGTGTGGTTCGTTTGCACGACCAGATCGTGCTCCTTTCCGATGGTGTGCCGGAGGCGCGGTCGGAATCTGGGGAGCTTTTCGGCTTTGATCGATTACCGGGCCTGTCGTTGCTTTCTGCCCGAGAAATCGCGCTTACGGCCCAGGGATTCGGTCAGGATGACGACATCACCGTTCTTACTCTTAGACTGGCGGATTGATTGCTTCTCATCCGCTGCAAGCATCCCTGAAGTAGGTTGGATTGGCAGAAATCAGGATTCCTCCGAAGCTTTGGAAAGTCTAAAGTAAGGATCTTCACGTTGGCTGATGAACCGATTGAACAATGCTTCGGGTAGTCGCGAATTCTCCAGACAGCCACGTGGATCTTCTCAACGATAATTATGAAGGTGTCCGCCTTTTGAAACCGATGCGAAAGTATTCTACCAAGTGGACCTACGTGATCGCGGGGACCGTCATCATCGGCGCCGCGCTCGCTTTTGTCTCTCATCGGCATCGTCAGCAAATCGACCATTATCATCACGTGCGGCGACCCTTTGAGCATGATGCTGCGAGTGCCCTAGACATCCAGATGCTGCAGGGAAAATTCGGGAACGCTGTTCCTACCCAGGATCGACAGGTTGTCGAATCTGTGTTACAGGCGTCGAATCAGCCGAACTTTCCGCAGAATCCGGCGGCACAGACCTCTACTGGTTCCGGCAAGCGCCGAATCATTCTCACCTATCCATTGGGAACGACAGTCGAAGATACCGAACCGACCCTTACCTGGGATTCGCCTTTTGACGGCTGGACCTATTGCGTTCACATCGCGGATCGGGCTTCCTATCGAACAGTTGCTACTAGCGCGGTTCTCGATGAAACTCTTTGGCATGTGCCCAGCCCCCTTCAGCGAGGGCACATATATTTGTGGCGCGTTGATGCGAGCGCTCCCGGAAGCCATCCTGCTGAGTCTGTCGTCACTAGCTCGGCCGGTCAGTTCTCAGTTCTCTCCGATGAGGGCGAACAGCAGATCCAGAGGGCGAGAGCCGGCAATCCCTCGTACCTTCTTCTGGGCTCTCTGTACACGCACTACCAGATGTGGCCTGAAGCCGTCCTTGAGTATAGAAAACTGGTCAATGAGGTTCCTGACTCGCCACAGGCAATCAAGCTGCTTCGCAATGCCGAGCTCCGCTCGAACGCTCAACTGGCTGCCGCTGCCCAGCAATGATGACACGTTTTTCTCCGCTCAAACTTGAGCGGCGTTCATCCTCCGCCGGATATTTGCTCAAGGCTCACTCTGTGCATCAGGAGCCCCGAAGGGGCTAAGAATGGGGCATCTAGCGTTGCATCGGCGAGCCATCGGAAGAGAGATGACGTAATGGGTCGCCTTGCTTACAGAATGACCAAAACAATGGAGTCCACACAGGAAGTCAGACTGACGGATAGATTCGGACTTTTCATCCTCGAAAGCGTTAAATATGACCCTGGTCGCGAAGATTTACCGAGAATTTCCTGAAATATCATGATGCTTGAATTGCCGGCAACGCTGAGACCTGATTGGTATGGATCCTGAGCTGTTTTGACTTCGCCCATATAAGCATCGTCCAATTCAGAATCGCAAGCGTCCCGTCTGTTCCAAGACTCGACCAGGCAGCCCCCAGCCATCCATAGTGTGGAATGAGATAGAGATTACTCCCGAAGTTCAGAAGAGCGGCGCAGGTCTGCGCACTCAGACGCAGCTTCTGATGCCCCGCCCCGGTTAGAGCGTCGCCTGCGCTCATATGAAAGCTGCGGAACAGCGGCAGTAGGCAAAGCCAGCGCAAGACTGCTGCACTTTCGGTGAAACTCCCGCCGACGACGTGCGGAATCAACGGTGCCACGACGAACATGAGCATGGCGAGCAGGAGTCCGGTCGGTGCGGTCCTTTTCAAGATGCACCGTGCAAACGCGCAAGTGCTCTGGGCGCCCTCCACTCCTCTGCGAAAGAAATGCGGAAATGCGGCGGTGTGAACGGCCCCGATCGGCATCATGCACGTGTCCACCACTCGATATGCCATTGTATAGATACCATTGGCCGTGTTCATGCCATAGTGGCTGAGCATGGCTTTGTCTACATCGTTGTAGATGCCAGTGGTCGAATACGAGAGCGCGAACACCAGACCTTCCCCGGTACGGTCCTTCCACAGACGCGCAGAGAACTCGGGTTTCCCGAAGTGCCTGGTCACCAGCGCGACAGCGATTGCGGCGACTACGGCCGATATGATCAATGTCGCAATTACCCATTGACGCGCCGCGGCATGATGCATCGTCCATAAAAACGCCACCGCCAGCATCGCGCGGAGAATATTCGTCAAGAGACTGAGCATCGCCGTCACCCGCATTCGGTCTAATGCCTGGAACACGCGTCCCGCTGCCAAGGTGATCTGTGCGCAAACGCAATCGCCGACCGCTAGGCAGGCAAGCATTCCATGCGAGCAGGAGGGCGAAACGTGCGGACCCACCCAAGCCAGCAACGCGGCGAACGAGGCGCCCAGCACCACGGTCGTGACCAGCACGTTGGCCCAGTAGCGCGCAAACCTCTCCGGGGCAGCGCTCACGTAGCGAAGAAACACGGAGTGAGAGCCTAGCGCACTATACTGCGCCAGTATCGCCACGAGCGCCACAGCGCCGACATAGATTCCATATTCCGTGCTGCCCAGTAGTCGCCCCAGGCACCCAAAGTACCCCGCCTGACAGACAAGCGAAATCCCCTGCCCTAGAAACATCCATCCGGCATTGTGGGCGAACCGGCCCGAAAACGGGCTTGAACCCCTAAGGATTTGAACCAACTGCCAGGCGCGAGATTCTAGAACGCTTTGCATAGTCTGCCAAACAAAGGCACGCGACAATATAAAGGATCCAAGGAAGATCATTTGGCGCTAACATGACGATCTCAGACATGTTGTAGATTAGTACGCCAACGAGAATCGAAAGGCACCACCCACAGTGTGCTATTTCGCCACTAATCAAACACACACTGGTGTCTCTGACGGCGCGTACGATTGTCGAGGCGAGCAGAACCAATCCGACGATGCCGAGAGTCAGCCATACCTCCAAAATGCCGTTATGCGATGAGGTGATCGCCCAGCGATTCATTAGCGACGCGCTGGTCGATTCCCCACTATAACCGCTCCAAAAGCTCATGTATCCATAACCGAGTAAGGGCCTCTTCGTAATCGCGCTAGCCACACACTGCCATATGGATATGCGTCCGGTCAGTGTTGGATCCTTGCCCAACACAATCGCTAGTCTCTGATAATTGAAAGCGCAAAACGTCGCGAAGCCCGCGCTAGCCGAGGCGCAAAGTATAAACGCCATTACCCGTTCCTTATGAAAGAAGCGTCTGTGAAAGTTCGCGATCGCAAAGGATACAAATGCAGATACCAAAAGGACACCCCCGGTTACACTGCCCGTCTTCAGGATTACTACTACCGAGAGAAGGACGTACAAGCTTCGCGCTATCTTTGATAAGACGCCGTTAGCGGGAACGAAAAGTACGGCGGAGAGTAAGAGCGCTGTGACTTCCCCACACTGGTTCTTCCCTCCATAAATCCCCTGCCAGCTTTCCTGGGACACGTTGGTATCGATGCCGTATTTCGGAAAAAATACGGCGACGACGATACTTAGAATAAGACATATCCATCCGAGTAATGAAAAAAGACGCAACAGCTGCCCCTGAGCAAACCGTTTAACAAGATAGAAAGCAAACATTGTATTCACGACTTGGCAAGGCGCATGCTCCAATGACGTAACTGGGAATTGTGCCCAACTGCAAGACAAAACGGTAAGCAGCGCCATTGCACCAAATAATCTATCGCGCACCACCAATCGTGTTACTTGCCGAATCCTTGGAATGAGTAGTAGTCCGAAGACTGTAAAAATGAAGGCGGCTGTTATCGAAGGCCTTAAAGTGGCTGACGACGCTGCCAAGGATCCGTAGATAGACGCTAGTCTGTTCTTACCTTCGGTCCGAAGGAAGAATAATTGACCCTGCGACGCGAAGTAGAACAAAGGGACCATAAGTAGGTAGGTGTCAACGTACTGCACAACCGAACTCTCGATTCGAGCTTTTGGATTCGCCATCTAAGCCTCTCGCCTCTTGCAACGCGGAATCAATAAAGCGGGTCATCCTATCCAAGAAAACAGACGTATCAAACTGTCTCGAATGCTCCCGAATCTTCTCCGGAATGAACCTGTGTTCGCCACCTTCGAATCGTGTGATCGCGTCGATCACTGCCTCCACCGTCTGCTGGGGAAAGAACACGCCGGCATCAGACCGCCCTGTCGCGTCGCCAACTCGCACGGTCTCCAAGGCGCCTCCGTGTCCATACGCGATAACAGGGCGTCCGAAGGATTCTGCCTCCACGGGCGCGATGCCGAAGTCCTCATCGGCCGAAAAAAGGAACGCACGACAATTAGCGTACAGTTTGGAAAGGTCTGCGTCTGGAACGTAACCTAAGAATTCAATAGTAGCGCCCGCCAATGTCTTAAGGTGTTGTTCTTCGGGCCCGCTGCCGGCAATTACCAAGCGCCGCTGCAGCCGGTTGCACGCCTGCACAAGGATGTCCAAGCATTTCCGCTCACCTAGCCTTCCGACCGTGAGGTAATAGTCGCCGGGGCAGGACGATAGATATCCAAGCGAAGTATTCACAGGGGGATAGATCACTTCCGATTCACGCCGGAAATATTTTCTTACGCGATTAGCAATGTAATTGGAGTTAGCCACGAAATAGTCGACGCGCTGGGCTGCCGCGAACTCCCATGTGCGCACATAAGTCGCGAATGCGGTAAAAGCGAACCGTCCGACGCCGGAAAGCGCGTTTCGACGTTCCGCATACCGGTCCCAAAGCGACCGGCCCGGAGAATGGCAGTAGCAGATGTGCAGCGCGTGTTGTGCGACGTGAACTCCACACGTCACCGGCCCAGCCGAGCTGATTACGAGGTCATACTCGCTTAAGTCAATCGATTCGATGGCCGTCGGATACAGGAACACCAAGCTCCGGCGAAGCTGAGTGATGCCCGGAAGTCGATTCAGAAAGGAAGCGTGGATCGTTCTATCCCTCAGGCTTGCCGGCACCCCGGAGCGCCGGTAGACCAGCACAAAGATGTCTGCTTGCGGGTAAATAGCAATAAGCGCTTCAATCACTTTCTCTCCGCCGCCCAGTTCCAAAAACCAGGGATGAACGATTGCTGTTCTCATCTTGCTAAAGCTCCGGTACCAGAATCCAATTCAGTCCGCGTTGCGTGGTTAGAGATCGGAAACAACTTTTCGATACTGTTCCATTGCGGCTCGCCAAGTAAACCGCTTCTGGAACGAGCGAATACCTTCCTCGCGCATCGTTTCTCGGCGTCCCGCGTCTTTCAGGAGTTCTTGCAACGCATCCGACAGTTCGTTGGCGCAGCCGGGTTCAACCAGCTCGACGCCGCCTTCGCTGGCAATTTCTGGAATTCCGCCGACCCTTGACGCCACGACAGGCACACCAGATGCCATGGCCTCGATCACTACGTTGCCAAATGGCTCTTGATAAACGCTCGGACAGCAAAAGATATCCGCACAACGGAATTCGTTCGCGATTTCCGTTGCCGGAAGGAAATTGATGAATTCAACGTTTGATGGAGCGGATTTGTGCAACGCTCTGACATATGCGGTCGTCTTGCTTCCGCCCACATAGGCAGAGCCCACGATCCTGCACCGAACTTCAACCCCTCGTTCCTGCAGAATGCGCATCGCGTCCATCAATATGTGCACACCCTTTTGAGGGTGAAGCCTGCCGACGTAGAGTATAATCGGCAAGTCATTTTCCCGGATACTCCCGTCTACTAGCGGATAAAAAAGAGCATCATCGGCGCCATTATGAATCACGTAGGTATTAGTGAGCCAGGAATAGGCGTTCACTGCTTCTCTCCGCATGGCGTCACTAACAAAAACATAGGCGTCAGCTCTGAATGAGCCGAAGAGGAAGTGCGCACCGGGAAAGATTAGCGATGAATGTATGTGGTAAACGAGTTTTCCGCCCCGGCTGTGGATCGACCGTTCAAGCGCTGTACAAAAGAAGGGTTGACTATGGCACCAAACGATGTCCCCTCTATCCAGACTCCAGACAAGCGGACGGAAAATGCGTCTAAAGTATTCATCGGTAAAGAAGGAAGGAAAAACTCCGCGTCCCCTGATCTTCGAGTAGGGGAGAAGTTCGGGAATGATCGCTATCCTGCACTTATCGATTCCCCAACTTTCGTCCGCTTCCTTGCATACCACTCGTCGCGAGGAATCTAAAAGCATCATGTTCGCGATATCTCGCGCGACTGCACCGCCGGCGTAGGTAGAAAACGATTCCCATTCAGGCAAGAGGTGGTAGATCATTGCGATTCACCCCAGTTTCGATGCATTTCCTCGTCGAGGTTCATGCTTCCTTCCTTTCGATGAGCCATTGCCACAGAACCGTCTGCGCGAATTGCACATTCCCCACCAGGTAACGTCTCCATAAGCGCCGCGGCTCCACGCCCAGCCGGAACAGCCATTCGAAACCCGCCTTCTGCATACATCGCGGCGCGCGCGGCATTTGTCCAGACAGCACCTCGAAGCTGCAGCCTACTCCGATCATCACCTTCACCGGCAAGGCGTCCGCCTGCCTTTCCATCCAGTACTCCTGCTTGGGCGCGCCAAACCCGACGAACAGAATGTCGGGGGCGGCCTTCCTTATGCGGCGGACCACCGCGGCTGATTCGGACGGATCGTTCTCAAATCCGACCGGGGGACAATCGATGCCAGCCACCCTTAGCCGTGCAAATCTGGCTCTCATGTTGTCTGCCGCCTTCTTTGCCGCGCACGGCCTTCCGCCCAGGAAGTACACGCTCAACCGCGTAGACGCTGCTTCCCGGCAGAGCTCGACCAAGAGGTCTACCCCTGCGATCCGCTCCGGGAGCGGGCGGCCGAGCAACCTGGATGCGGCAACAATTGACATACCGTCTGCGACCACGATTTCGGCTTGTTGAAGGACGGCTTGGAACCGACGATCTTTTCGTGCGATCTGCGCAAACTGCGCATTTGCCGTGGCGATCATCCGGGTTTTTGTGCCTTTGGCGAGCGCAATCCCCCGGATTCTCCGAACCACTTCTTGCATTGTCAATGGATCAAGCGAAAGCGATCCGATGTGCACGCGTTCTTCCATAACATCTCTCCGTTATGCCCGTGAGGTGGCATCACGATGCGAAGTGACCTGTAGTTGAGGGGAAGGGAGGGTGCTCAGAATTTATAGACGACGGCTGATCCAACAGAGGCAGCGATTCCTGTTGCTTGATTTGCGAAGTTCCGGAGATAGCTAAACGGAACGTAGATGATATCGTCGGGATGGAGCGGGAAGTCGGCTTTCTTGCCTTTCTGCATTGCACTGAGCGGAAGTACCGCATCGGTATATCCGCCGCCGGTCTTGCGCATCAAGCGAGCGCTCGATGGAACGGCCGAGTGGTTGGTCCCACCGGCGCGCGCGATCAATTGAAGCGCGCTGATCTGCGCTTCGTTATTTGTCATCGTGTACCCACCTGGTCGAGCGACATCCCCCAGGACGTATACAATCCCAGCTTTTGGCACGATGACCGTGTCGCCGGGATTGACCGTGATCGCTGAATCCAGGGTCACATCCGGCTGGTTGGATACAAAATACGAAACCTTGTCATGTGTCCCGTGACGCTCGATAACGACTTTGCGGTCGGCAATGTCGTTCAGTCCGCCCGCGAGCGTCAGAACGTCAATCACCGAACGAGGCGTGTTGATCTCATACGCACCTGGCACCTTCACTTCTCCGATAATCGAGACCTTTTGAGTCGCATACTCGACGATGGTGATGGAGACTCGGGGGTGCAGGAGATAGTTTCCATCAAGCAGCACTTTCTCGATCACTCGCGCGGCGGCCTCTGGCGTTTGGGAAGAGATCTTGATCTCTCCTCCCATAATGAGCGGGATCGAACCGGAGTCTGTCACACGCGCGAGCTGGTCAAGCTCCGGCGTATCGAACACCTTGACTTGAACCATGTCGCCCGGGCCGATCAATAAAGATTCATTCTGCTGAGCGGTGCCCGCGAGTGTGAAGACAAGCCCGAGGATGAAAAACATACATCTCTGTTTAAGCTGCATCGGCAGTCTCTTTCCGATAGGGATAAGCATGTTTGCGGTAGCCGTAGTACCCGTAGTACGAGCTGTCGCCCATCTGCAGTCCATTCAATACCAGACCCACAAAGTGTTTGCCGCCACGAGCGAGCATGTTGTAGCTCCGCGCAATCTGTGGTTTTTCGGTGAACCCTACACGCGAAAGCAGAAGTGTTGCATCCACCAGCGTGTTGAGGGTTACGGAATCCGTTACCGGAAGAACAGGTGCACTGTCGAGAACGACAAAGTCGTAGTCGGACTTCCAGCGCTCCAGCCAATCCCGCATCGCGGTCGATGCGAGTAGTTCAGATGGATTTGGCGTCTTCGAACCGGCAGTCATGACATAGAGATTCGGAATCTCTGCGAGAGATTGAATCTCAGGAGTCTTGGACTGTCCGGCAAGAAGGTTACTGAGACCCTCATGTTTTGTCAGGTGCAATCGCCGCCGTATCGTTCCGCGACGCAGATCCGTGTCTACAAGGAGGGTCTTACGTCCCATCTGTGCAAGCGCGCCCGCGAGGTTGATCGCCGAGGTGGACTTTCCTTCCGATGCGAGAGAACTCGTTACCAGAATTGTCTTTGGCGGAGCATCGCTTTGGGAAAGAAGTATAGCCGTGCGCAGGGAACGCACTGCCTCCACATATGTGGACGCATGAGCATCAGCCAGAAGAATCCCCTCCTTCTCGTTGGCAAGTTGAGGGAGAACACCCATGACGGTCCGCCCGAACACGCTTTCGAGATCGGTTACGTTGTTGATTTTGTTGTCGAGCGTATCTACCAACAGTGCACCGCAAGTGCCAAGGATGAATCCGGAACAAAGAGCGATCAGCAGGTAGAGAGGTACATTTGGCTTGATGGGCTTTGCCGGAACGCGGCCTGGATCTACAACCGTGACATTCGAAGACTGCAAACCCGAGAGAACTCCGGCTTCATTCAATTTTTTGAGGAGGTCGTCGTATAAAGAGCGGCTTTGCTCGGCCTCTTCACGCGCGATAGTATAGTCAATGGCCTTATTATTCAGGACATCTGCCTGCTTTTTGGCCTCGATGTATTGTGCGCGGGTGTTCGATTCTGTCTGGACCGCAACAGCATAGTCACTCTTAGCGCGCTGCCTGATCCGGCCAATTTCCTGTTGGACGGAATGTTCCAAGCCTGCGATGTTCCCGTGTAATTCGGCCAGCTTGGGATAGGAATTGCCAAACTTGGCTTCCGCCTCTTGCAAAGCAGCTTGTTGAGTGGCTTCCTGCTGCCTCAGACCTTGAAGCAACGAGAGTGAGCTGTTCGCACCCTGAGAACTGGAAACTGTGCCGTTCCCACCAAGCCCGGAAAGCATTTCGGCGTCACCATTTTCCGCCGCGTGCGCGATTGCACCTTTAAGAATCCGGTTCTGCTCGGCTGCAGTGAGTGCAACAGTGGACTGCTGGAGGCGATCGAGCACGCCCGAATAAGCCTGCTCGCGACCCTGTGGGTCGGTAGCGCCCAGGCTGTAGACGCCCGATTCACGCTGTAGATTGACAACCTTCGCCTGCAGTTCCTCGCTGCTTTTGCGCAAATCACCCATCTGATCGCTGAGCCATTTCGAGGTGGCATTGGTCGCGTCGAAGCGAGTCTGGAAAGTATAGTCCGAGAGTTCCTTCGTGAGGGTGTTTACCACAGCCGCCGCAAGTTTTGGATCGGGGTTGTTGTAGGTGATTTCGATCAGTCGCGTACCGCTTACCGGCTTGACGGTCAAGTTTTTGCTGAACACCTTTAATGCACGCTGACGGCGGCTGGGTGAATTCTCAAGGCTAGACCCCGGGACGTCGATGGCCTTTCCGTCGGCAGAAAACAGTCCAGTGAGCCCGCTGAGCTGGCTGAAATGCTGCTTAAAGTCATATGTGTCTTCCATCCGCAGCGAATCGATTGTCCGGATAGCCAGTGTGTCGGATTGCAGGATATTGGCCTGCGTCTGTAGGTCAATATTTGCGTCCAGTGCGTCACTGGAGCCTCCCGCTGCGCTGCTCATGAGACTGCCGAGACCCATCGCGTCGGAATCATCCTTTTGCAGCTGAACGATACCCGTAGCCTCGTAGCGACGAGTGCACACAATGCAATACGTCGTAGCGAACACCAAAAGGGAGATCACAACAATGAGTACAATCTTTTTTCTCCGTTGATAGATGTTTAGCAGATCGCGTAGCGTCAACTCTTTTTCATGTTGCGAATCCACGTCGTAACCTTTCTGTCTAAGGCCGTAGGGTAAACAGGGGCTAAAACCGATAGGGAGAATCAGGATCTAAACTCCTGTCCCACGAAGCACTATGTCCACAGTCCAGAACAGAATCTTCAGATCAAGCCAAAGGCTCCAGTTCTTGACGTAGGTCAAATCAAGACTTATGTATTTGCCAAACGAACTGTCCTGGCGCGCCTCTACTTGCCAGAGACCTGTCAGCCCCGGTAGAACGGCAAGCCGATGAAGATGTTCCGGAGCGAACTTCGCAACCTCGGGAGGTATTGACGGCCTTGGACCAACCAGGCTCATCTCGCCGCGTAGTACGTTGAAGAGTTGTGGCAGCTCGTCCAGGCTGTATTTGCGCAAGAAGCGGCCGACCCGGGTAACCCGAGGATCGTTCTTGATTTTGAAGAGAATTTCATCGCGTTCGTTTCTGGCAACCAGGTCATTCTTTAAAGCCTCGGCATTCCGAATCATCGTTCGAAATTTGAGGCATTTGAAGGGCTTGCCCCACCTGCCGATGCGCTCAGAGGAATAGAGAGCAGGTCCTTTGCTATCCAACTTGATTACAGCTGCAATCAGCATCATCGGGAGGACCGCCATCAGCAAGCCCGCAAACGAGACTGCGACGTCCAGAACACGCTTGAAGAACAGTCCGAGACTATGGGAGTTGTGGCGAAACAACGGAGAGACCGGAAACACTCCCAGATATTCGACCGAGGAGTAAGCAGACAGTTCGTCGTAATATCCTGTAATCGATAGCACATCGATGCCAAGCTCGCTCGCACTTCTGACAAGGTCCAGAGTATTGTCGTAGTGAAAGAACTCTGCGATGACGATCGCCTCAACGAAGCGCTTATTCTTGATGGCTTCCAATTCAGAAATGTTGCCCAATACCTGACTTGACGAAAGCTCAGGGCTGAACCTGCAGCCTGGAAACTCAAGGAATCCCAAAAAATTGAATTGAAGCTGGGGATTTTTCGAAAGCTGCTGGCTGAGAGCGTAGCTAAGTTGGTTTGTACCAAGGATGGCGAGATTCTTTGAAACGACGCTCGCGTTACTCCAGGACCTGCGCGATGTGTGCACGATGTATCGATGCGTGGACAGCGCGACCGCGGCGATAACAGTCAGGAATATCAGAATTTCCCGGGATAGAGTCACGGCATGAGCTAGAAACATGATGCCGCTCAGAACCAGGGATGTGTTTACGCAAGCTTGCGCAATCAAACGCACTTCCTCACCGGTATCAAGGAAATGCTTCGATGAATACAGGCCGTATTGATGCGCAATCCATAAATAGATCATGACAAATGAAAGCAGGCACAGCGCACCCGCTTCGGAATTCCAGTTTCCGAGCCCATCAACCGTAGAATGTTCGTGTACTGGAAGGGCGAGACTCGTGCACACTGCTGCGATAAATGCCAGCACCAGAATCAAGGCGTCGCTCAACATTGATACGGTGTTACTCGACCACAATTCAACCCGCGATAGGCCATTTGATTTTGGTTTGAGTGGAGTGATTAACATTACTGGGTATTTCCCCAATGAGGTTCAGTTCATCTAGGTCAGTACGAGGCCTTCGAGCGCGTAACAGATCTGTTCTTCGAAGCCGCCTCCAGACGAGCAGTTCGTCGCCAGGGCACACGTCAGCACGAAGGACTTGAGCAGACCGTTTCCAGTTCGGTAGCCGCGACCTCGATCGACACGCTTTGTCGGATCAACGGCACCGTGATCACAATGCGAAGGGATCCTTTTTGCCGTGACACGACGCCTTCCAACCCTGAAAGCGGACCGCTGACGATGCGCACGTTCTCTCCGAGTGCAAAGGGGTGGGGTTCGGGTTTTCGAAGATGCAGCGCTGTGCGAAGGATCTCGATCTCTTTATCCGAGATCCGATCGGTGGTTGAATTTCGGCCAACGAGGTCGATGACACCCGGCGTCTTGAGCACTTGAACACGGAATTGCGCTGAAATTCGGACAAACAGATAGTTTGGGAACAGCGGCATTTCCAGAATTGGCTTTCGATTGTTGCTCCAATGACGTTCTTCCCTGTAGAGAGGAAGGAAACACTCGACTCCCAGTCCGGCGAGATGCGTGGCTACGCTCTTCTCATGATGTTGCCTAGTATAGGCAGCCTTCCACGACGGGCTGTCCTGGGCGGAATAGCAGCCGATCGGCCCATAGTGGCAGTCGGGAAGTGCTTCCGACCTGGCTGTTTGAGAATTAGGGCTGGCTAGTTGAGAGAACATCGACGAAGGCTCCGCCATTGCCAATGTAACTGGGCTTTTCCACATTCAATTGATGAACGCTGATACTGGCTTGTAACTAACGAGTCAGGCTGATCGATAATGCCTGCGCTCTTATTCAACGTATTGCGGCACAAAACAGGAGTCCATAAAATACCGTCCGATATTGATTGCCTTGTTCCAAATCGGATTAGCGAAAGGAGCATGTCTAAAAATGGGAACAGTTCAAATGAATATAGACTCTGTTGAATTCCAGTTCGGCTATTCAGAGATCCCATCCGCGCCGACAATTGCTGGCGGGAATCGATCTGGTGCTTGGTGTCGGAGAGCGTGGCCCAAAATGAGCAAAACGGATGATCGTTCGGTTTCCAGTTACGTCGAGACAGAACTCTTAGGATGACTTTGATTCGTCGCCAGCGGGATTCACGGTGCGATTCTTGCCTGCAGATGTCAAGTTCTTGGAATGCGATCCGATAAACCGAATGTGAGCAGTAGGGATGATCGGGCTACGGTTGGCCAGCTCATGCTTTGACGTTCCTGACAGGTTTGTTTTGCGGACGCCTGTCTTCGCGAGCCCCGAGTAATTGCAAGAAAGTGTTCTATGGCTTCCAACTTTGAAGTCGGCACCCAAAAGCCTGCTCGTTTCGCAGCCCGGCAACCGATCCTTAATGTAAATGAAGACGTCGTCGGATATAAGCTACTGTTTCGAACAGATATACAAAACTACTTTCCATCGGTAGACCATGACCTTGCGACCCGTGGCGTCATTGACATGTCTAGTCTGATCGGCTTGAACACCCTTTGTAATGGTCGCCTCGCCTTTATCGTCAGCACGCGTGACATTCTGTTGGGGGAGTATATCGCCCTGCTTCCGCCGGATAAGGCGGTTGCGGAGATCGAGAGTACAGTACTGCCGGACCCTGCGATCGTGCAGGCCTGCGAGAGGCTGAAAAGCGATGGCTACAAGATAGCACTGGGCAATTTCACCGACGCTGATCCGAGAGAATTCCTGGTCGGCCTTGCGGACTTTATAAAAATCGATATCAAACGAACTCCGCTAGAGGTCGTGTCTATGCTGCTTGGGCGGTGTGTAACCCCCAATTGTCAGTTCATTGCCGAGAAAGTCGAGACTAGAGAAGACTTCGAATTTGCGAAGAGCATGGGATTCCAGCAATTTGAAGGTTATTTTTTTCGCAAGCCCGAGATGATGCGCGCACGCGGAGTGCAAACGAACAGAACCGTGTTTTTGCGCTTACTGGCGACCGTTTCGAAGCCGGAACTGGATTGGAAAGAGGTTGAAGAAACTATCAAAACGGATCCCATGCTTTACCTTCGACTGCTTCGATACCTCAACTCTGCGATCTTTGGACTTCGCGGGGAGATCCGCTCCGTCCGTCAAGCTCTCACGTTTCTTGGCGAAAACGAGATACGTCGATGGAGCCGCCTGATTGGGATGCTCGAACTGTCACAGAATCGACCTTCGGACTTGGCCCTCGCCGCGCTGGTTCGCGCCCGCTTTGGGGAGTTGATTGGGCAAGAGGCAGCACACGGTGATACAGACCTGTTTCAGCTCGGATTGCTATCGGTCATGGATGCAATTCTGGAGATTCCAATGCGAGAAGTGCTGGAAGGTCTCCCGCTGGATCCTGAATCCAAGACGCTACTGCTGGAGAATAAGGGTCCCCTGCTTCCGATCTACAATCTGATTCTCGCGGTTGAGGCGGGGGCGTGGCCCGCCATTGTCAGTCTATGTAAACAGCTGAGACTCCAGGAAGAATTCATAGCGCGATGTCATTGGGATGCGATGGAATGGGCGCAGATGATCCTGGGCGGTGTCTAGGCGTTTTTGCGAGCGTTTCTAGGCATCGGAGCGCAGCGCACTTGGCTATGTTGTTTCTTGCGCCCTCGATTCATCTGCCAGAGAGAGCCCCTTCGACTCTTGGACTGTCTCGCGGTCGGCCACAGAAGGTCGTGCATGTAAGTACTTGATTTTAAGTGGGAAATGGTAGGCACGACTGGATTCGAACCAGCGACCTCTTCCGTGTCAAGGAAGCGCTCTAACCAACTGAGCTACGCGCCTGTAATGCAGCAGTCCTAGTCTATCAGGATCAGTGGACCGGGAAAAGAAGGGCTGTCGCACGAAGTTCTGAATGCTGTAACATCAATTGGCGAAACGTTGCTGCTTGCAACTCCAAGGTCCGTCGAGGCTTACAGGGTCGAACCGACGGAGGTTGCAAACACGCGACGTCTCAAAAGCCACGCTTTGATGACGGAAAACCCAACCACGCGCCGGAACCCGCTGCGTACTGTGCCAAACCTGTTGACGGTGATGCGCATCTGTCTCGCACCCTTTCTGGTGGCGGCAATTCTGGAAGATCGGTTTGGCCTGGCGTTTGCGCTTTTCATTGTGGCCGGTTTTTCGGATGCGCTGGATGGATTATTGGCGCGAGTGCTGAAGCAGGGCACAAGCCTCGGACAGTATCTGGATCCCATTGCGGACAAACTGCTGCTGAGCACGTTATTTCTGGTCCTGATGTACAAGGGCCTGATGCCAAGGACGGTGACGGTGCTTGTGTTTGGGCGCGACGTCGGCATTCTGCTCGTGGCGGCCGTTCTTTACGCAGTGGTGGGGCGGCGAGAATTTGGGCCGAGCATCTTTGGTAAGGCCAACACGCTTGCCCAGGTCACGGCGGTGGCAGTTGTTCTGCTGCACCAGTTGACGAGCGCAGAGTGGGTCGTCATCCTGCGGCTGGTGGCGCTGGACGCAACGGTTGGACTGACCATTATTTCGGGGCTGCACTATGCCTGGATTGCCTCGCACCGAAGCAGCGCCCAGAGCAATGTACCCGGCGCGAAGTGAGACAGCGGTCCCGCCGAAATCTGCAACACGCAGTTGATTGTCCTGATTAAGCCAAGCTAAAGGGTTGTGGGATTCCGGCCCGGATCCGCCTCATTCGTCCTCGATTTCTTCTTTCTTTTCGGCAGATTCTTCAATCGCCATGTCGTGAAATTCTTCGGAATCGAAGACATCGCCACATTCGAGGCATTCAACGTACTCGGTGTCTTCGTGTCGGGAGACAATGCGAACCCTAGGGTGTTTGCAGGCGGTAACCATGGTTTTGGACAGGTATGGATTTGGAAACTCTTGCCGCAGATTGTAGCGAGCTTTTCGACAATTTCAAACGGCATTTTGGTGAATCTTTGGGCTTGGTCGATGGAGGAGATGAAAGGGAGGCGCCTATCTCCCCCAGCCGGTTCTCATTTTTGGACGAGATTTGCCCTTTGAGGCACGTTTCGAAGGTCGTGGAAGCTGCAGACCGGACGGTATCCCCCCGTATTTTTTGGCAATTGCGATGAAGGAGTTGTCCCCGCGGTTTTTAGCGGCGGCTGGAGCAGGTAAGACCGTCGCGAGAGAAGCCGCGGAAGCTGGCCAGGTTGGGAGTTCGATGGTTGAACCTGTGCGTGGCTCCCTGACCCCTATTATCCCGTCTCTCTGGGTAAAGGTTTTGTTTACAGCGGCTTGCCGACGAGGGTCGCGCTAAAGGTCTGCATGGATTGAGGATCGCTGTAGAGGTTTGTGCGGATTGGATTTACGCGGCGCGGTCGGCGATTGCCGGCGGAGTTGGCGTGCCCGCGGCGCACGTTCGCGGAGATAAAGGTTTCAATCACGATTCCATTGTGCGCCCGGAGAGGATAATTACCTGCAAAATGGCGAGAAGTTTTTTGCGAATGAAGTGAAGGGGTTGGAGGAGAATTTGCCATTGAAGGGCTTGACAGGTTCGCGGATCAGTCGCGCTTCGCGAGCGTTGCCGGAGGGGGCTGGGTCAGGTTCTTGGTTTACGGCACATCAAATATCGAGATCCGTTCGACTCCGCTCGGGACAGGCTATGGGGCTCCGGCTTCAAGATGAACGAAAAAACCTTGGTTCGTTTGGCGAAGGTTGATCAAAGGTCCGAGTCGCCGACAATTCGCCCAGAACTCAATAGTTCGCGATTGCTCGCCGACTAAACACGCGATAGTAGTAAATCAGCGCACCTAGCATGTTGGTGAGCACGAGAAGAAGTGTCCATCGCAATTTCGACGCATGTGGCATCCTACTGGCGAACCAGCAATCCCACATCATGCCAAACCAGAGCGAAATTATGCCGACGGCGCCGAAAGCTCCAAGGAGACCCAACGGAATGCGGACGAAAAATGACAGCCCATCCGTCCAGTTCTCAAAGCGTTCAGCGCCCATAGTTGCTTCCACAAAATTCAACGCAATCAACAACGCGACTGTAAACAAGAAGCAAAAGATTGCTAGCCGATAAAACTTGCGCAGTTTCATATTCCAGCTCCAGCGTTGCTTTTACGTTTTTATCATCCCGCGGTAAACCTATTCTTGAGGCATCGAGTCGCCACTATTCTCCTCGTTCCGGGAGCATCACCGCCGATGCGGAAGGTGCAGCGAAGCTAGCTGCTAATCCAGCAGGGGAAGAACCTGCCAGTAGAACTTGCCCAGTTGCTACTGTAGTCATACCGGACGGCAGAGAGAGCGATCTCTCTTGCCGATGCTCCGGAGTAAACGCCCCAGCCGGCAAAGTGCAAGCAGCGTCGGGTCCGCCAGGGGGGGGCTAGCAAGTCAGCAGGCTGTAGCGAAAGGAGCGAACCGTTAGCCGCGAAAAGGCGGTCCCACTGGTAGCGGACGTGGGATGGATGAGAACGCCGAATCTGTCTTCCGGAGGTGAAGGCTGTGTCGCCGGTGAAGGAACTGGGTATAAGCAACCGGCGAGTTCTCCGTGGTCATAGAGGTCTGCATGCTGACAAGGATTAACAGTGAAAGCTCGGAACCACTCGTGGGCAGCCTAGGCGCTCCCGCACAGCAAAGGCTCTTCGAATAACCAGCGAATGCCGGGAAATCGGAGAGTGTTCGCGAGTGGGTCGGATGAGGTCAATAAGTGTCGATGGACGGGGACAATATAACCCCGACCGGAGCGAGGACCTCTGGGGTAAGGCCGTGAGGCCCTAGTGACGGTATCGGAAGAGAAAACCTGCCCGGCTCTGAACGGGATCACAGGTCCTAGTCTTGGAAGATACGAAGGATGAACGCAAACTGTCTGTTGGGTTGCGCACGCCGGGAGCAGGCTTAAGCAAATCAGCTGACAGGAAGGCATCATCTGATATGTCAGCCTTGAAGCCGTACTGGGGAAAACCCGCCGTACGGAATTTTAGAGGGGGTTATGGAAACGGCGGCATCATCGAAGCCCGCTTAGCGCCATAGCCCTACTCGACTTTCGCTTGAGACGTCCCTCAGGGGCTAAAGCCCATATTCATGTGAGTGCGATTGCGGCCAGCGACGCATAAATGGCTTCCCCGAGTCGTGCCCTTGTTACAAAGCCGATGAAGCGGGCGAGTGGCCGTCAATCCGCAAACTACGAAAATCCGGGATGGAAGGTGGTGGCTGCGAATCTCTTTCGGGGCTTTGGAGACGCACGGTCGGGGCCGGTCCTTCGGCTGTCCGTTACTTTGTTGCGGGGAGTTCAGGATGACGCAGATCGCGGAGGTAGAAAGAGGGGAAAAGCAGTCATCGATGTCGCTGCGTGATATCCAAGACCGTGAAAATGCGGCTGGTTGGAATCATGCTTTCCCACCCAAGCGGGGCTTGGATGGGGTACCCGCGAAGAGCAAAAGCAGATTCTTCGACTCACCACCCCCGAACCTACCCCAAAGAGCTAAATCGCTCTTTGGGGCCCCTGGTACGTTCGGGGTCCTGTGCGCAAGAATGACATCGTAACGAAAGTGGGCGAAAGACAAAAGCAGTCATCGATGTCACTGCGCAACACCGAGGCCAATTGAAATGCGGCTGGTCGGAATCCATGCTTTCCCACCCAAGCGGGGCTTGGATGGGGTACCCGCGGTTTGTGCCGGCATTTGAATTTTCAAGGCAGATCCTTCACATCGCTTGCCCCATGGGCGTTGTCCCCAGGGCGCCAAGCGTGCAGGTCGCAGAACCGAGTGTTATCAGCAGTCTATGGCCGGGGAACCTGGAATCACATCTCGCGGGGCAGCGAGGACATTTATCGAATTGGGCCCAGAAGATTGAAAGGCCGACATAATTGGTCGTATACTAAATACGGACCGAAGAAGTCGCATATTATGCTGAAGCTTACTAAAAAGGCCGATTACGGGTTAATGGCGCTGAAATACCTGGCCGAACACCCTGAAAGCGTCGCCTTGAGCGCGAAGGACATTGCTGATGCGTACGGCATCCCGTCGCAGCTGCTGGCGAAGATTCTGCAGCAACTGACCAAGTCGGGATTGCTGAGGTCGCATGCCGGAATGAACGGCGGGTATGCGCTTTCGAAAGCAGCGGGGTCGATTTCAGCTTACGAGGTAATTCTGGCGATTGATGGTCCATTCTTTATTACATCGTGCACGAAGGGCGCCAAAGGCTGCGACCTGACGCCGAGTTGCACGATCAAAGAACCGCTGGCGCGCGTGAATGAAACGATCGCGGGCGTATTGAAGAGCATCAGCATTCAAGACCTGGCCGAGCATGAGCATCCGCCGGGGCACGTTCTGGAGCCGAAGCTGGTTTCGCTGACGATTTAGCTAACTCTCCGCGCGGAGCGGAGCAGCAACAACGATGGAGAGGTCGGGGATGAGCACAGTTACGAGTCATGTTGAAGTGCCGGAAGGCGTCACGCTGCCTATCTATATGGATAACCATGCCACCAGCCCGCTGGACCCGCGCGTGCTGGAAGCGATGATGCCCTACTTCACGGCGAAGTTCGGCAACGCGGCTAGCCGCAACCACTCGTTTGGCTGGGAAGCCGAGCAGGCGGTGGAGACGGCGCGCGAGCAGATCGCGAAGCTGATTGGCGCGACGGCAAAGGAAATCATCTTTACCTCGGGCGCGACCGAATCGAACAACCTGGCCATCAAGGGCATCGCGGAGATGTATCGCGAGCGCGGCAACCACATCATCACGCAGGTGACGGAGCACAAGGCGGTGCTGGACACCTGCAAGCGCCTGGAAAAGTACGGCTACCGGGTGACGTATCTGCCGGTGAAGGCCGATGGGTTGATCGATCTCGAAGACTTGAAGCGCGCGATTGACGACAAGACGATTCTGGTCTCGATCATGGCGGCGAACAATGAGATCGGCGTGCTGCAGCCGATTCGCGAGATCGGCAAGATCTGTCACGAGAAGAACGTAATCTTCCACACCGATGCGGTGCAGGCGGTGGGCAAGGTTCCGGTGAACGTGATCGCGGACAACATTGATGTGCTGTCGCTCTCGGGGCACAAGATTTACGGGCCGAAGGGTGTGGGCGCGTTGTATGTTCGGCGTCGCAACCCGCGTGTGCAGATTGCTGCGCAGATTGATGGCGGCGGCCACGAGCGCGGCATGCGTTCGGGCACGTTGAATGTCCCAGGGATTGTGGGACTGGGCAAGGCTTGCGAAATTGCGAACGGCGAGATGGAGAACGAAGCAGCGTATTTGCGCGGACTGCGCGATCGCCTGAAGAACAAGCTGGAGTCGGAACTGGACTATATCCACGTGAACGGATCGATGGAGCACAGGCTGCCGGGCAACCTTAACGTGAGTTTTGTGTATGTCGAAGGCGAGTCGCTGCTGATGGGCATTAACGATGTGGCCGTTTCGAGCGGCTCGGCATGCACGTCGGCGACACTGGAGCCCTCGTATGTATTGAAGGCGCTGGGGCTGGGCGACGATGTGGCGCACAGCTCGATTCGATTCGGTCTGGGCCGGTTCAACACGCAGGCTGAAGTGGATTATGTTGCGGCGAAAGTGATCGATATTGTGAAGAAGCTACGCGAGCTTTCACCGCTGTACGAGATGGTGAAAGAGGGAATTGACCTGACCAAGATTGAGTGGCAGGCGCATTGACCACCTGCGGTGGGGCAGACGCCGCTCGCGCGGCAGAAGAAAGTCTGGCGCACCTACGATTCACGAGCCAGAGCTGGTTCTGGCGCATCAAACAAGAAGAAACGCGGCTTCCCCGCGGGAAGGAATTCGGAAATGGCATACAGCGATAAGGTCGTAGATCACTACAACAATCCGCGCAACGTGGGCACGCTCGACAAAAGTTCGGGAGATGTAGGCACCGGTCTGGTTGGCGCTCCCGAGTGCGGCGACGTGATGCGTCTGCAGATCCGCGTGAACCCCGAGACGCAGGTAATTGAGGAAGCGAAGTTCAAGACCTTCGGCTGCGGATCGGCGATTGCAAGCTCTTCGCTTGCGACCGAGTGGATCAAAGGGCGCAAGGTGGAAGAGGCGCTTGAGATCAAGAACACCGACATCGTGAAGGAGCTTTCGCTTCCTCCGGTCAAGATTCACTGCTCGGTGCTGGCGGAAGATGCCATTCGCGCAGCGATCGGCGACTGGAAGAAGAAGAACGGTGTTGCAGAGACCGCGGCTGTGGCTGCTGAAGCTAAGTAAGAGCAGCTCTTAAGGTAAGAAGGAAACAATGTCGAACTTTGTATCCATTGAATCGAAGCCGGCGCAGGGCGCGAGCGCTGCACCGGCGCCGCCGGAGAGCAAGCCGGCTGCTGGTCCGTCTTCCCAAGGCCTGCAGGTTACGGATCGCGCGGTCAAGCGGATTCGTGTGGCGATGGAGAAGGAAGGCGTGTCGCCGGCGGAAGGCGGGTTGCGCCTTGGTGTGATGGGTGGCGGCTGCTCGGGGCTTTCGTATTCGATCAAGTTCGACACGCGTCCTCGCGAGCGGGACCGCATTTACGAGTTTGACGGCGTGCGCGTCTTCGTCGATCCCAAGTCGTTCGTCTACTTGCACGGCATGACGCTGGACTATGAAGAGACACTGATGCGGCAGGGCTTCAACTTCATTAATCCGAATTCCTCGCGCTCCTGCGGCTGCGGTTCCTCCTTTTCCTAGTTCTCCGCCCTGGAGTATTTCATGTTGAAAGTTCTCGATTCTGCAGTACCGGTCGCGTGCTGGTCCTGCGCAGTTGCGCACAACGACGCGACGTTGTTCTGTCCGCATTGCAGCAAGATTCAGCCTCCACCGGGAGGGGATTATTTTTCGGTCTTCGGACTTGTGCCGCAATTGGATCTCGATCTCGGCATGCTGGAGCACCAGTTTCACAAGCTGAGCCGCAAGCTGCATCCTGATCGCTTTGCACGCGCGCTGGAGAATGAAAAACAGTGGAGCCTGGCGGATACCGCGCTGCTGAACGATGCTTATCGCACGCTGCGGAATCCAATCCGCCGTACGGAATATCTGCTGAAGCTGCACGGCGCGGAGATCGGGGAGGAGCATGCGGGGAAGGATCGGAAGGATCAAAAGGATCCATCGCGCGTGCCTGCGGATCTGCTGGAAGAGGCATTCGATCTGAACATGCAGTTGGAAGAAATGCGCATGGGGAAGAAGATGGGCGATACCGATCCGGAACTGCAGTCGAGTCTCGAGCAGGCTAAGAGGAAGTTTGATGGGCTGCTGGATGATGTCGACAAGGACCTGCGCGCGCAGTGGAAGGTTTGGGACGCAGGCGATGAAAATGCGCGGCAGGAATCGCAGAGAAAGATGGTGGCTCTGCTCGATCGCCGGCGGTATGTCAACAATCTTGTTCGCGACGTGACGGAAACTTTGGGAGCCTAAGAGAATCATGGCAGAAGGACGCGTAGTTGGAATCGACTTGGGAACAACGAATTCCCTGGTCGCTTACATGGAGGGCGACAAGCCGGTGGTGATTCCCGGCGTGGACGGCTCGAACCTGGTGCCGTCGGTGGTCGCGCTCGATCCCATGCCCGCGGACGGAAGCAGGCCGACGGTTACGGTGGGCAACAGCGCGCGCCGCGTGCTGATTGAAACGCCAGAGCGCGTTATTTATTCCGTGAAGCGGCTGATGGGACGCGGGCTCGAAGAGGTGCAGAGCGAGCTGAAGCTATTTCCGTTTCGTCTTGCTGATGATGTGGAGGCAGGGGAAGTGCCGCGCATTCAGCTGGGCGAGATGCGGTTTACGCCGCCGGAGATTTCGGCGTACATTTTGCGGCAGTTGAAGCGGAATGCGGAGCGGTTCTTTGGATCGCCGGTATCACAGGCGGTGATCACGGTTCCGGCGTACTTCAACGATGCACAACGGCAGGCAACAAAAGACGCGGGACGCATGGCGGGGCTTGAAGTGCTGAGGCTGGTGAACGAGCCGACGGCAGCGGCGCTGGCGTACGGACTGGATCGCGCGAAGGAAGGCACGATTGCGGTTTACGATCTGGGCGGCGGGACGTTTGATATTTCGATTTTGAAGCTGCGCGACGGGATCTTCGAAGTGCAGTCGACGAATGGCGATACGCATCTTGGCGGCGATGATATCGACAATCTGCTGCTGGCGATTGCGCTGGATGAGATACAGGCCGAGCACGCAGTCGAACTGCGATCGCATCCGGGCGCGGTGCAGGCGATACGCAAGGCTGCGATTGACGCGAAGATCGCGCTGTCTGCGGAGAATGTCGCGCGGTTCGATATTGAGCTGCCGAATGGCGATCGTTATCAGCGAGAGATTCCGCGTGGGGTGTTTGAGCAGTTAATTGAGCCGGTGCTGAGCCGGACCGTGGGGCCGTGCAAGCAGGCGCTGACGGATGCGGGGATTACGCCGGAGCAGATCGATGAAGTGGTGATGGTGGGTGGATCGACGCGGATCCCTGCGGTGCGGAAGCTGGTGGGCGAGCTTTTCCATCTGAGCGCGCGGCAGAAGAAGCCGCATATTGAATTGAATCCGGATGAAGTGGTGGCGCTGGGTGCGGCGGTGCAGGCGGATATTCTTGCGGGCGCTTCGAAGACGACGGAGGAGATGCTGCTGCTGGATGTGACGCCGTTGTCGCTGGGGATTGAGGCGCTGGGGGGAACGGTGGCGCGAATCATTCAGCGGAACTCAACGATTCCGGCGTCGGCGACGGAGCACTTTACGACGGGCGTGGACGGGCAGACGAATGTCGCGATCCACGTGGTGCAGGGCGAGCGGGAGCTTGCGGCGGATTGCCGTTCGCTGGCGCGGTTCGATCTGAAGGGAATTCCGCCGATGAGCGCAGGACTGCCGCGCATTGAAGTGAAGTTTCTGATCGATGCGGACGGGATTCTGCAGGTTTCGGCGCGGGAGCAGCGCAGCGGCAAGGCGGCGCAGATCGAAGTGAAGGCGACGTATGGATTGACAGATGAGCAGGTCGAGGGAATGATTCTTGACTCGTTCGATCATGCGGAAGAGGATTTTGCGAAGCGGCTGTTGATTGAGGCCAAGACTGAGGCTGACAACATTCTTTCCAAGGTTGAGAAGGCTCGAACGAGTCCGGCCTGGGGGCAGTTGCGCGGCGAAGAAATTGCCGCGATCGATACCGCACGGGACAGGCTGGCTGCGGCGACCACGGGAGACGATCTAAACGCCATTCGCGAGGCAACGGTTGCGCTTGATCGCTCCACGCAGCGGCTGGCGGAGTTGATGATGGATGACGCCGTGGGTTCGGCGATTCGCGGGAAGACGATGGACGCGGCCGGCGAAGACCTGGGCGAGGAAGTGACGGCGCCGCATCCGATGGCGCGGGCGGAGTTCAAGTAAGCGAGATTTGAGGATCGATTATGAGCGAAGTGAACACGAAGAATATACCGCCGGAGAAGCTGGTGCGGGTTACGTTTATGCCGGAAGGCAAGACGGTGGAGTTTGAATTTGGCACTCTGCCTTACGACCATCATGGAAAGCCGATGTCGTTTCTGGATGTGGCGGAGAACTTTGGGATTTTTCTCGACCATGCTTGTGGAGGTGTTTGCGCGTGCACCACGTGCCACTTGTGGATCAAGGATCAGACGGGCATCAGCGACGCCGATGACGATGAACTCGATCGGATGGATATGGCGGCGGACCAGCAGTTGGATTCGCGGCTCGGGTGCCAGGCAGTGATCACGAAGCCGGGTAACTACGTGGTGGAGATTCCGAAGTGGAATCGCAACTACACTTCCGAAGGCAAACCAATGGCGATGGCCGAGAACAAATAGAGAGGGAAGCATGCCGCGCGAAATCATGTGGACCGACTCCGAAGAGATCGGCATTCAATTGCAGGAGAAGTTTCCGGATATCGATCCGCTGACCGTGCGGTTCACGGATCTGCTGAAATACGTGACGGAACTCGAAGGCTTTGCGGATGATCCAGCGAAGTCGAACGAGTCACGGCTGGAAGCGATCCAGATGGCGTGGCACGAGGAGTTTGAGGACGCGAAGGGCTAAGTCTTAGGCTCTCGTCCAATCGCAGGAATCTCCGCGGTTGAAGAATGCAGACTATATTCTCTGTCGGTAGCAGCCACCCCCCTATTACCCCGTCTCTTTTGGCAAACTTCCTAAAATCATTAGCTTACGGAGCGACCCTTCGGTAAAGATCTCATTTCATTGGAGATCGTTGTAGAGGTTTGTCAACAAGAGACTTGCGGGCCGAGTCCGAAGTCGGTGCGGGCCTGATGAATCTGGCTCTGATCGGATACAACTCCATTGTGCGCCGAACGCGGGAAATTATCTGCAAAGCTGCGGCAGGAAAATCCTGTTTGGAATGAAGGGTTTGGCAAAGGGGTTCCAAAAGAGTGCTTGACGCGCGAAATCCGGGCAGGGACGCGATCAGTCGCTCCAGGTTTCGCTCCAGGGGAATGAGGCCCGGAAGTGCTGGAATTCGCGTTCCTGTCCGGGGACGAGGTAGACGCTGACGACATCGAAGCGGGTTGGCGGCGCGGTCTGTTGCGGGAGTTGGCGCACGTAGCGGCGCGCGAGACGGCGGAGCACGTTGCGCTTGTGGTCGTCGATGGCGGTCTCGGCGGGCGTGAGGTCGCGGGCTGTGCGGGTTTTCACTTCGATGAAGCAGAGCATGGGTCCATCCCAGGCGATGAGGTCGAGATCGCCGGGGACATCGCCGGAGGACCAGCGACGGGCGACGATGGTGTAGCCCTTGCGCTGCAGGTAGAACAACGCAGCGTCTTCGCCGTCGATGCCAACCGCGAGATGCGCCGGCATGGCACTCAGTCCGCGCCTGCTCGCAAGCCGATTGAGTGTGGCGAGCGATCGCTCCGCCAGGCTGACACGCATATCTCTGAGATTCATTGCAACCATTCTCGGCTGATCGGAGAGAAGGTGCAAATCGGTTTCCAAGCATGGCGCTGATGGATCATTGTCATGCCATTGAGCCAGTTCGGCCGGAGATCGCGTTATAGGAATTAGGCGCAATCTTCAGACCATTGCAGAACACTGTGCCTATTCGCTTCTCAGAGAGGAATCTACATGCTGCATGTGACTGCTTGCCGTACTACTCGCCTGGCGATTTGGTCGTTGGTGCTTTGCGCACTGTTCACCGTGCCGGTGCTTGCCCAGGTTCCGCCCAGCGGGGATACCTATGTTTCCAGCAGCTATGCGAAAACCAATTTCGGTTCGGGCATTTCCCTGGTTGTGGGTACGGGAACAAACAGTTATGTGCAATTCAATCTCTCTGGGATTCCGGCAGGAGCGAGTATCAACAAAGCCTCTCTGCGTCTATTTGTCGATGCAGTGGGAACGAAGGGCAGCTTCGACGTTTATGAGATCAACTCCGCATGGAACGAGAACTCGCTGACCTACAACACGCCGCCACCGAGCCCGGGAATGTCGGCGACGGGAGGGCATCCTGTTGCAATCACTGCGGCGAGTCAGAATCAATTCCTTCTGATCGACATAACAACGCTTGTGCAGGGTTGGGTGAATCGGTCGATCGCCAACAACGGTGTCGCGCTGGCGCTGACGACTTCGAGCGGGGCCTTTTCATTCGATTCGAAGGAAAGTCTGCTGACAGGCAACGGTCCGGAACTTGACATCGTGTTCAATGGAGGCGATGGTTCGGCTGGGCCTGCCGGCCCGATCGGACCGCAGGGACCTGTCGGGCCGCAGGGGCCCATCGGTGCGGCAGGACCTCAAGGCTCTCCGGGGCCGCAAGGAGTGAAGGGAGACACGGGGACCGCGGGTCCGCAAGGAGTCATCGGTCCTGCCGGCACAGCAGGACCAGTCGGCCCAATGGGTCCTCTTGGACCTCCGGGACCGACAGGGCCAGCGGGAGCGGCATTGACTTCTTTCGACGCCCTCCAGGGATTGTCGTGCATGCGAAATTCGCAGGCGGGGACGATCACGCTCACTTATTCCTCAACTGGCGATGCGACTTTGAACTGCGCAACGAGCGGAGGTGGTGGCGGTGGAGGTGGGACACAAACGGGACCAGGGCTTTCCAGCTTCACGCAGCAGGCTTCGGCGCCTCCTGGGCAATTGGCATTTACAGTGACCGCGTCGGGTCCGGTATCCACCGATCTCACCGTGACGCTTGCGATCAGTGTTTCTGGCATCGCACTCATTCCAGGTTCAGTGATCATTCCAGCCGGTCAAAGTTCAGCAAACTTTACGATCAGTCGAGTGGGACCGGGCACAGCGACGATAACCGCAACCGCGGGCGCAGTGAATCTGACACAGACGTTTACATTTCCATTGGCGGACTTCTCCTGTCTGGGATCGTCAAGCACGGTCGCGGCCGACCCTTTGCCGGTTGGCGGAACGGTTCAATCATTTGGGTCATCTGGAGTAGAACCGCTCAGCGGTGTTCTCGTCCAAGCGTTCCGATTGGACGACTCTCTCGTTGCCAGCACGACTACCGACGCGCAGGGCAAGTTCAGCTTGTCGATCACAACCGGCGGCGTGCCTTTCAACGGTTATCTGTTTATGACCCGGGCGGACCTGGTGCCAGCGAGTGTTTACTGGTCGAAGCCACTAACCTCGGCGACCACGTCGACGCCATTTATGCTTAACTCGGGAACCGAGACGCTACTGTATCAGCTAGCAGATTCGACCGCCAATCCCAATGACGGTACGGTGGCATTCTCCGTTGCCGACTGCGCTGGCACCCCATTGATTGACTCTCCAAACGCTGGTGTATTTGTCGGCATTACTCAAGCCGGATCTGGCGTCGGATCCGGCCCCTACGACATTTTGACGCAATTCGGCCTTCCCCCCGGATTGCCGAGCTACTGGTACTTCAATGTAGCGCCTGGCCAAACGACTTCGTTCGTGAATGCGGAAGGAGCTCAGTTCGGGCAAACAAGCTTCACTGTGATCGCCGGGCAATCTACGCACGTTATCGTCACTCCTTAGCGCGGCTTGAAGATTCGGCCTCAGCAGCACTTTCTTTGGAAGAGTCAACGCGGTTCGAAGAGGAGCGCCAGGCCCGAGCATTTCTTATTGCCGAGGTTGGCGGTATCCCATGTCCCAGAGGCGGGACATGGGGCACCCAGCAATTCAAGGCGCAGGGGCTAAAGCCCGGATTAATCTGGTTGCGTTTGCGGCACGAGTGAACTCGTGCCCTGTTACAAGACCGGGCTGAATCGAGTATTTCCGCAGCTTGCTAAAGGAGCTTTCCCAGGACAGATTGGATCAGGCTTCCGGCGTCGGGCATGGGATTGGCAGTGGGCCGGCCGTCGGTTGTGACGTGACCATTGGCGGTGACGTGGTTGATTAGAACGGGAACGATTGTCGCGAGGCTCGATTTCACGGTGTCGGGAGACATCCCAGTCCGCTGTGCGATGCTGTCGATCAACCCCGAACCCGCCAGCGCCTGTTCAATTGCGCTGGGATCTGTGGCCTGCGTCTGTCCGTTTGCGAACTGCTGCACAAGACTGCCAGCGCCGTTCTGCTGGAACTGCTGGATCAGGCCGGCGACTCCGCCGGTGCCGCCCAGTTCTTGCATCAATCCGCCGGCAACGGCGGCGTGGTCTCCACCGCTTGAAAACTCTTTCGTCATCTCGGTTACGGAATCAAACAGACTCATGTCGATCTCCTGTTCAAATATGGTGGTAGCTGCGAGAAGCAGTATATGTTCCAAGCCTTGGTGCTTGCGAATGAATCTTCGGCAAATGCAAGGCCGGAGCGGCGTTGCTCCGGCCTTTGTTGCTGGGGACGATGGCAGCCCGCACTGCGAGCGTTATGCGTTGACGCTCGCCAGTTCATGCGTGGAGGCAAACTCTTTTTCGACCTGTGTCAGGCAGTCTTCGAGGATGTCGAGGGCGACGGTGGCTTCGTCCTCGGAGACAATGAGCGGGGGACAAAGGCGAACGGAGGTTTCACCGCAGCCGAGGATCATGAGACCTTTTTCGAAGCAGAGGGTTTCGACGCGGTTACGCAATTGAGGGGCGGGTTCGCGGGTGGTTTTGTCCTTGACGAGTTCGACGCCGATCATGAGGCCGCGTCCGCGGACATCGCCAACGAGCGGGTGGGTTGATTTCCAGCCGTGCAGGCGCTCGAGCATTTTGCCGCCGACTTTTGCGGCGTTGTCGATGGCTTCGCGCTCAAGGATGTTGACGGTGGCGATTGCGGCAGCTAGCGAAACAGGGTTGCCCCCGAAGGTCGAAGCGTGTGAGCCGGGAACCCAGTCCATGATTTCGGCGCGGCTCATGCAGACACCGAGGGGCATGCCGCTGGCGATGCCTTTGGCCATGCATACGATGTCGGGCTGCACGCCGGAATGTTCGATGGCCCACCACTTGCCGGTGCGGCCTGCGCCGGACTGCACTTCGTCGGCCACGAGCAGGATCCCGTGGCGATCGCAGATGCCGCGCAGTTCGCGGAGGAAGTTGTCGGGTGCGACGACGTATCCGCCTTCTCCTTGAATGGGCTCGACGAAGATGGCTGCCACTTCTTCAGGGGGCAGAATGGTCTTGAAGAGTTTTTCTTCGATGTAGCGCGCGCAGCCGAGGGCGAACGCCTCTTCCTCCTGCGGGCCACCGGTGCATCCGCGATAAGCATAGGGATAGCGCACGTGGGTGACGCCGGGAACGAGGGGCGCGAAGCGGCGCTTCTGCTGGGGCTTGGATGCGGTCAGCGAAAGGGCGCCCATGGTGCGGCCGTGAAACGCGCCGAGGAATGCGATGATGTGCTGGCGGCCGGTGTGATAGCGAGCCAGCTTGAGGGCGCACTCGATGGCCTCGGCGCCGGAGTTGCCATAGAAGAAGCGGTGCGGGCCGGGCATGGGGGCAACGGCGGAGAGTTTTTCAGCAAGGTCAGTGAGGGGCTCGTTATAGAAGTCGGTGCCAGAAATGTGAATGAGTTCGGCAGCCTGCTTCTGAATTGCGGCGACGACCTCGGGATGACAGTGGCCGGTGGATGTGACGGCAATGCCTGCGGCGAAATCGATGAACTCGTTTCCGTCTACATCTTCGATGCGGATGCCGCGACCACGTTTTGCGACGAGGGGGTAGGAGCGCGTATAGCTGGGCGAGATCAGGCGATCGTCGGCGGCGACGGCGGCTTTGGCCTTGGGGCCCGGCAACGAACCGAGCAGTTTAGGTCCGAACTTCGCATGCAACTCTTGTTTATTCATCTTTAGTCTCCTCGTCAGATTCGTTTGTGCAGCCGCCAGATGTGGCAAAGCCGCGACCCCAAGGGTGAGGGGCATTTCCGTTTCGCAGACTGGGAACGTCTGCGACAGAAGGCGAGGGCCTTCGGCGGACCGGGACTAATCGCCGCCGAAGAGACTAGGTCGGGTGCGGATGGGGAGTACGCGGAGGTGACGTCGAGGACAGATGGACCGCGCACGGGCCCGCGACCAGCGCTTTATGGCTGGTATCGGCTGCAGAGCGCTTGAGAATTGCCTTTGCATCAGGGCCCCCGCTGGGGTCAGGATAGCACGCGCGGACAAAGGCTTTCTATCGGCCTCGACGGGGTGGCGGCCGCTGTCGGTTGCGTACCAGCGTATAAACAGAGAGACCGCATCCAAATCCAGGTGTCGCTTTTTGCAAAGGTGAATGAATCGGATGACGAAGCTGAGTCTGGTGAACTGGCTCTTAGCCGATCAGAAACACCCCAAAGGAGCGCACGGATCATCCGAAGCGGTCCATCCATGGTGGAGCGTCATGTGCCTCACGGGGGTGGATTACTTCTCCACGTTGGGTTACCAGCCGGGGATAGCGTTTCTCGCGGCGGGCGTGTTGTCTCCGTTTGCGACGCTGGTGCTGGTGCTGGTTACGCTGTTTGCGGCATTGCCGCTCTACAAACGCGTGGCCCAGGCCAGCCCCAACGGCCAGGGCAGCATAGCCATGCTGGAGCGGTTGTTTCCCGAGTGGGGCGGCAAGATTTTTGTGCTGGTGCTGCTTGGATTCGCGACCACCGATTTCATCATCACCATGACGTTGTCGGCTGCGGACGCGGCGGCACACTTCGTTCACAATCCCTATGCACCGCAATGGCTGGCCAGCCCGATGTTGGTGACGCTGATCCTGCTGGCGATCCTGGGCGCGGTTTTCCTGAAGGGATTCAAGGAGGCCATTGGTATAGCGGTCGTTCTTGTCGCCGGATATCTTGTGTTGAATGCGATCGTCACCGTTCGCGCGCTGGTGGAGATTCTGCATCGTCCTGAGGTCATCTGGCATTGGAGGATCTCGCTTTTTGCGCAGCATCCGCATTGGCTGGGCATGATCGCGATATGCCTGCTTCTTTTCCCACGTCTTGCACTGGGCTTGTCGGGGTTTGAGACGGGCGTGGCGGTGATGCCCCTGATATCCGGCGAGGATCTCGGGGCGCGCATCCGCAATACGCAAAAGCTGCTGACAACGGCTGCCGGCATCATGAGCGTGTTTTTGATTGCCACGAGCTTTGTGACGACCGTATTAATTCCGCCCGAAGCATTCGCCGATGGAGGGGAAGCAAACGGCCGCGCCATGGCCTACCTGGCGCATCAGTACTTCGGGAATATCTTCGGTACGGTCTACGACGTCAGCACCATCCTGATACTTGCGTTTGCCGGGGCGTCGGCCATGGCGGGGCTGCTGAACCTGATTCCGCGCTATCTTCCGCGCTTTGGCATGGCTCCTGAGTGGGCGCGTGCTTCGCGGCCGCTGGTGCTGGTTTTCATGGGCGTGGCGTTTTATGTCACCTATGCATTTCATGCCAACGTGGACGCACAGGGGGGCGCATACGCCACGGGCGTGCTGGTGCTGATTACGTCAGCGGCCTGCGCCGTCACACTTTCGGTGAGGACTGTGCGCGCACGGATAACGTCGTTGCTGGTGACGTTGATTTTTATCTACACCACGCTGATGAATATCTGGGAGCGTCCCGAGGGCTTGAAGATTTCGTGCATCTTTATTGCATCGATGATGTTTGTTTCGTTTGTTTCGCGGGCGACGCGATCGACGGAGCTTCGGATCACCGGCGTCGAATTTTCAAAGGATGCCGAAGCATTTATCCGCGAAGCGAGCGATCAACCGATTCGCATTATTGCGCACCGGCCCAAGGAGACGACGGCCGAAAACCTTGATCAAATCGAAGCGTTCGTACGTGAAATCCAAGGTCTTCCTGAGCATGCGCCCATCATCTTTCTGCAGGTAGAACGGACGGATGCTTCGGAGTTTAACCAGCGGCTTTCAGTGGAGGGCGAGCGGGTTGGGCGCCATTGCCTGCTATACGCGCGAAGCCCCATGGTATCGAATTCCATTGCAGCGATTTTGATTCAGATCGGAAAGATGACGGGACAGGTCCCGCATATTTATTTCAAATGGAGAGAAGGAAATCCCGTAGCGAATATCTTTCGGTTCCTTTTTCTTGGCGAAGGCGATGCTGCTCCCATAACCCATGAAGTGCTGCGAAAGGCGGTGCCGGATATTGCGCGCCGTCCGATCGTTCATGTGAGTTGAAGGCCTCTGCCTGGCAGCGTCTGATCCATACCTGTCAGGCGCAATTGGCGCGAAGCGGAGGGAGCGCCACAGGCTAGGATGAATTTGACGCATGTCCTCCGCGACCGCAAAAGCGCAGCATTCGGCAAAGCCGGCAACGCGGTTGTCCATTGTGCTGGCCTTTGCCAGCGTCTATTTTTTCTGGGGATCGACCTACACGGCTATCCGGATTGGCGCCGCGGAGATGCCGGCGCTGCTGCTTACCGGCGTGCGATTTACCATTGCGGGCGCCATCCTGCTCGGCTGGTGCCGCTGGCGCAGAATGCGGCTCGTGTTTCCTGCGAAGACGATGCTGATGCTTGCCTTCATCGGGCTATTGCTTCTCGGCTGGGGCAACCTGGGTCTTGTCTACGCCGAGGAAACACTGCCCAGCGGGCTTTCGTCGCTGATCCTTGCGGTGACGCCGCTGTATGTTGCCTTGATCGAAAAGTTTCTGCCGGGCGGAGAGCCGGCGCCGCGCCGCGGATGGCTTGGCATGGTGATTGGGTTCGCTGGACTCACAGTGCTGCTGTGGCCCTCGCTTCACATGGGACTCGCCGGCAATCGCGCGGTGCTGGAAGCAATCATCGCTCTGCTCGCCGGTGCCCTTGTGTGGACGGTGGGCAGCATCCTTTCACGCCGAACCAAACTGTCAGTGAACAGCTTTGTCGCGGCATCCTGGCAGATGCTGTTTGCCGGGCTCTTCAATACCGTGTTCGGATCGCTGCTGGGCGAATGGCCGCAGTTTCACCTCAATCGTCCGGCCATTGGTTCACTTGCATGGCTCATCACGGGGGGATCGCTGCTGGGCTACACAGCGTTTATCTACCTGCTCGAGCACGTACCCGTGGCCAAGGTTGCATCCTATTCCTACGTCAACCCGATGGTGGCCGTGCTGCTGGGCGTGCTCATCCTGCACGAGCGTCCGGAAGCAGCGGAATTCTTCGGTATGGCCGCAGTGGTGATGGCAGTGTTTCTGCTGACGACGGCGCAGATGAAAGCGAAGGCCGCCTGATGGCAGACGGAGGGATCCTGCTCACGAATCCTGTTCAGGACGCGGGCTTTTTGTCGAAAGCGGTGGGGGGAACTAGCTGGGGATAGAAATCTCCATCGAGGACGACGGCGTTTGCTTCGAAATCCTTGAGCGCCTGTTCGTTGCCGGATACGGTCATCCAGCAGACAGCGGCTTTCTTGAGCAGACTGCACGCGATCTCGAGGGTATAGGGCATCTCGGGATGGCCTTTGGGATTTCCTTTGGCGCGTTCGATCCACAGGCGGTGGCTTCCCAGACTATAGGTCCCGTACACGGGATCGCCGAAATCGAAGAATTTCCTTGGCCCCTCGGAACTGCCTTCGGCGAATCCAGGTAGATCTTTTGCAGTCATGATCTGGCCGAAGCAACCGAAGGGCAGCGCGATGACCGCGAGAAAGGACGGCGGGTCTGCTTGTCGCGCGCTGACTGGAATCTGGATGCAGGCGATCTCTTTCTTTTCGTCGTCGGATTTGGCTGCGGCGGCTTGCTGCTGTTTGACCTCGGGGAGAGTGGATTGCGCGTCAATTGCATCCCAGCCTTGCGGAAGGTGATAGGTGAATCCGAAATCTTCGGGGGTGGGAGATGCGGGAGGCGGAGCCTGTGCGAGTACAGGGACGGCGAGAAGAAGAATTGGTACAAGATTGCGCATGGTCATTTCGCGGCAAGTCTACCACGAGGCGAGAGGCTGCGTTGGTTGCGACGGACACGCAAACACACTACTTCAGCAGCAATACCGAGAGGGCGGACGCGATGCCGCAGAGGGAGAACACGATGCCGAGGTACCAGTAGATGCGGCTGCGGGTGAGTAGCGTGACAGAGGTGATGACGAGGCCGATTTCGAGCAGGGCTTCAGAGAGATCGAAGCGATCGGCGCGGGCTTCGGCGTGTTTCACTTCCGCTTCGAGATCCTCGGCCTTCTTTTGTTCTTCCGGCAATTCGACCTTCCACTTGGCCTGATGGTCGGCATCGTCCTTCAGAGTCTTTGTGGCCAGGTCTTTGTCAATTGCGGGTATGACCATCAGGATGTCGTCGGCGTGCTTCGTAATCTCAGAGCGAATCTTCTTAGCCTGGTACTGATTCCATTGGTCCGTGGCCCGGTTCTGGTTGAGGACCGCTTCGGTGTGGGTGCGATGACCAAGAACGGTGGTGATGGCGACGAACACAGCCAGCACGCTCATGGTAAAGGCGACAGGACGCAGCGCGGATTCGCTGGATCCGTGCTCAGCATGTTCCTTCAATTCCATGGCTTCATTGGCTTCCATGGCGGCGTGATGCCCTCCGTGGCGAGTATGCCGGGGCAGCGTCACTTCCGCTTCCAGCGTACGCCGTCTTTTGAATCTTCGATGATGATGCCCTTTTCTGTCAGCTCTTTGCGAATCTGATCGGCGCGGGCAAAGTCGCGACGTTTTTTAGCGGTGTCGCGCTCGGCAAGCAAAGCGTTAATGGACTCGTCGGTGAGTGCCTGCTGAGCCAGCAATTCGGGTGCGACGTCGGCGACGCGGCCTTCGTTCTTAGCCCATTCGACGGCGTGCCGGGTCGGCTCGGTGTCATGATCTTCGATGACGGCAAACACTGCGTCAAAGGCGGACAGGACAGCACCGACTGCGTCGCGGTCGGACTGGAAAAACTTGCCCTGATCCATGGCGGTATTGGAGAGACGCACGAGCTCGAAGATGGGCGCGCGAGCTTCGGCAGTATTCAGGTCGTTAGCGAGAGCGGCGAGATAGTCCACATGCGCTTTCGATGCGGCGGACTGGACTTCAGGGTTTTCACCGGTGGGGAAAGCGCCTTTCGCGAGGCGGTCGTGGAAGGTGCGCAGGCGGTCGATGGCTGCGGTGGCATCGACGAGTCCGTCGAAGGTGAAGTTGAGCTGATGGCGGTAGGGAACCGAGATCAATGCAAGGCGGATGGCGGAGGCTTTGCAGCCTTTGAGAAGGAGATCGCGAAGGGTATAGAAGTTGCCTTCACTCTTCGACATTTTGCGTCCGTCGACGAGCAGAAAGCGAACGTGCATCCAGTGATGGGCGAGCGGTTTGTGGGTAACGCTTTCGCTCTGTGCAATTTCGTTTTCGTGGTGGGGAAACATCAGGTCTTCGCCGCCCGCATGGAGGTCGAAGCTGTCGCCGAGGTACCTCATCGACATGGCGGAGCACTCGATGTGCCAACCGGGGCGGCCGCGGCCGATGGCGGTTTCCCACGATGTTTCGCCGGGTTTGGCGGCTTTCCAGAGGGCGAAGTCGCGGGCTGAGTCTTTCTCGTATTCGTCGACATCGACGCGAGCGCCGTCTTCCATTCCGCTCAAGTCTTTTTTGCTCAGCTTGCCGTATTCCGGGAAGGACTTCAGGCGGAAGTACCAGGAGCCGTCTTCGGTCTGGTAGGCTGCCCCGGCCTCGGCGAGTTTCTGGATGAGCTCGACCATGCGGTCAATGGTTTCGGTGGCGCGGGCAATGATCTCGGGCCGTTCGACTCCCAGGGCGTCGAGGTCCTCGAAGAAGGCGTCGACGTATTTGGGCGTGTACTCGCCGATGGGCACGCCGGCGGCGGCGGCGTTGCGGATGATTTTGTCGTCGACGTCGGTGATATTCATGACGTGGCGGATTGGCATTCCCATCAGCCTGAGAACGCGGCGCAGCACGTCGATTTCGAGAAAGGTGCGGAAGTTGCCGATGTGTCCGTAGTCGTAGACAGTGGGGCCGCACGCATACATGCGCAACTCTTTCCCATCCATGGGGACGAGTTCATCGATTTGTCCGGAGAGGGTATTGAACAGGCGCAGAGGCATTGGGGTGGCGGGCAGGCGACTCATATTTCGGGTCTAAAGCAGGGGCAAATGGGCCTTACTGATTGTAGCAGCGGGGATTACGGGTGGGATTCTGGTTACCTTTGTGGCGGAAATTGTGACCTTGACTTCGTCGTATGCTTGGTGCAAGGCGGCGTGCGGTCGTCGGCAATCAGATGGAAGATTCCGTCCTATCATTACTTTGCGACCCGGACACGCGCTATGCACTGGAAATGGCCGGGGGCAATCTGCGCAATACGGCGACTGGGCGCATCTATCCCATTCGCGACGGCATTCCTCTCTTTGTGAGTACAGTGACCGGATCGAACCTGAAATACCAGACGCTCTACGATCGCATCGCGCCGGGCTACGACCTGGCCGAGCGGCTCTATTACTGGTTCACGCGGAAGCCCAACTACCGGCTCGATTTTATTGGCGAACTTGAATTGAGGCCGAACGCGCGCGTGCTTGAGACCTCAGTGGGTACGGGAGCGAATCTGCGGTTTCTGCCGCGGGACATTGACTTCTACGGTGTCGATATCTCGTGGGGAATGCTGAAAAAGTGCCAGCGCAATCTGCTTGTCTGGAAGCGGAGCGCCCATCTATTTCAGGCCGAAGCCGAAAGGCTGCCGTTCCAGGTGGAGGCTTTCGACTGCGTATTCCACGTGGGCGGCATTAATTTCTTCACGGACAAGGTGCGTGCGATCAAGGAGATGATCTGGGTAGCGAAGCCGGGCACCAAGATCGTGATCGTGGACGAGACGGAGCGCGCGATCAGGGAAAATTATCAGCGCACGCCGGTGGTCAGGAAGAGTTTTGGGCCGGGAACGGAAAAGGTACGATGCCCGGTCGATCTCGTTCCGGCCGAAATGAAGGACATTTCCGCGAAGGAGATCTGCGGCGGGAAGCTTTACTGTCTTGCGTTCCGGAAGCCGTAGCGGCGAGTGGCTCAGATCTCGGGATGTGGTTCTGCATTGTCTCCCAGGTCCCAAAAGCGCGATTTGAGATAGAATCAGCGGCCGAGTGCGAGCGACGGATCGGCCGAAAGATCGGACGGCGCGAACTGACCGGCTACGAAACGAGGCCACGCTGCAGCGGCGATCATTGCTGCGTTGTCCGTAGACAGGGCGAGGGTCGGGAAGGCGATGCGAAGGCCGCGACGCGCAGCTTCGGCAGTGAAGCGCTCGCGCAGTTCGCGATTCGCAGCCACGCCGCCGGTGACGAGGATGCGGCTGGCGTCGAAGGATTCAGCGGCGCTGAAGGTCTTCTTCATCAGGTCGCCGATGACGGCACGCTGGAAGCTGGCGATGAGGTCGAGCGTGGGTTGGGGACACAATTCCAGAGCTGCTTCCTTTGTCTGCGGAGGGCGCCCGGCGGCGAGCATGCGCGGAACGCGCGCGGCAGATTCTTCGCGCATGGCGTGCAGCTCGACATAGCGCCGGACGGCGGTTTTGATTCCCGAAAAAGAAAAAAGGAAGTGAGGGTCGAGTTCGGCGATGGGAGCCGTTTTGGCGGCCTTGGTACGGGGCGCCTTTCCGCCGAGATGTGCCTTGGTCTTGATCTGCGCGAAGGTGAAGGGGACTGCTTGAGGATTTCCGAAGCGGGCCAGTGCGTCGATCCAGGGGCCGCCGGGATAGGCAAGGCCCAGAAGCTTGGCGACCTTGTCGTAGGCTTCGCCGGCTGCGTCGTCGAGTGTGCGGCCGATGAGGGAGTAGTGCCAGGTTCCGTCGGTTGGTTCGGCGAGATAGAGGTGCGTGTGACCGCCGGAGACGACGAGTGCTAACGCAGGCTCGTCGGTTTGAGAGGGTTGCGCGTTCGTCGACGACCGCTCCTGGAGCAGCACTGCGTGAATATGCCCTTCCAGATGATTGACCGCGATGAGTGGCAAGCCCTGCGCGAAGGCGAGGGCCTTGGCATAGGTGATGCCGACTAGCAGCGCTCCAGCGAGACCGGGGCCCGAGGTGACGGCGATGGCGTCGAGATCGGTGAGGGTTATGCCTGCTTCGGCGAGCGCCGCGCGAACTACCGGGACGATGGCGCGGAGATGTTCGCGGCTGGCAAGTTCTGGAACCACACCGCCGTACCGAAGGTGGGTGGCGATCTGCGACGCGACCACGGAGGAAAGGGTGCGGGCCCCGCGCTCGACAACGGCGGCGGCGGTTTCGTCGCAGGAGGATTCAATGCCGAGGATGAGGCCGCGAGGCATACTTCGAGTTTAACGGCCTCGAATCTGGCACCTGAGACGGACTATCCTGAAGCGGAGTGATGTTGCCAACTTCGCCCCAATTCGAAGCTGCGGTGGAGATCGTCAAGACGCTGCGATCAGCGGGATATCAGGCCTACCTTGCGGGCGGATGTGTGCGCGATCTGCTGCTTGGCCGCGAGCCCCAAGACTACGACGTTGCGACTTCGGCGACTCCCGATGTTGTCCTCGATATGTTTCCGCGCACGTTTGCTGTGGGCGCGCATTTTGGCGTAGTTTTGGTTGCTTCAGAGATAGGCGGAGACTGCAAAGATGGCGCGGTCGAAGAGCGGTGCGTGACGGAGGTGGCTACGTTCCGGTCGGATGGCGTGTATTCCGATGGGCGGCATCCTGACGAGGTGAGATACACGAAAACGGCTGCGGAGGATGTGCAGCGGCGGGATTTTACGATCAATGGGCTGCTGCTGGATCCATTGCGCGAATCGGGTGATCTTCGTTCTGACGTAATCGATTATGTTAACGGGCTCGATGATCTCGATGCGGGGGTGATCCGCGCGATTGGCCGGCCGGAGAAGCGGTTTGAAGAAGATCAGCTTCGGCTGTTGCGGGCGGTTCGCTTTGCTGCGCGATTTGGGTTGGAAATTGAACCGGCGACGCTTGCGGCGATGCGTAAACTAGCGGCGCGCATTCATGCGGTGAGCCGGGAGCGGATTCGCGAAGAGCTGACAAAGATGCTGACGGAAGGGCATGCGCGGCGTGCGTTTGAGCTGCTGGACGAAACCGATCTGCTGGTGCAGGTGCTGCCGGAAGTTTCAAGGATGAAGGGAGTGGCACAGCCGCCGCAGTATCATCCCGAGGGCGACGTGTGGACCCATACGCTGATGCTGCTGGAGCAACTGGAGGCTGGGTGCGCGATGACGCTGGCGTGGGGTGCCCTGCTGCACGACGTGGGAAAGCCGCCGACCTATCGCGAGGCGCCCGACCGCATTCGCTTTGACGGTCACGTGGAAGTGGGTGTGGCGATTGGCGCGGAGATCTGCCGGCGGTTCCGCTTTTCGAACGACGAGACTCACCAGATTCTTGCGCTGATCGAAAATCACATGCGGTTTGCCGATGCTCCGCGGATGAAGGCTTCGACGCTGAAGAGATTCTTTCGGCTGGAGAATTTTCCGGAACACCTCGCCCTGCATCGGATGGATTGCCTGGCTGCGCATCGGAACATCGACATCTGGAACTTCGTTCGCGAGCGATACGAATCCATGCCGGAAGAAGCTGTGCGGCCCACGCCTTTACTTACGGGGCGCGAGTTGATTGCGGCCGGATACACGCCGGGGCCCGCGTTCAAACAAGTGCTTCGGGCGGTTGAGGACGCACAACTGGAGGGCTCGATCAGGACGCCGGAAGAGGCTATGGCGCTGGTCAGGGAAAAATTGGGATCTGCGTGAAGCGGATGAAATTGATCGATCAATGCACGCGGTGGAATGTGCGGCCCCAGCGGGTGTCGGGGAAGAAGTGGATCGCGACGTGGGCGAACCAGGCCAGTTGATTTCCGACACCTTTCTTATCTTCCTGATCGTCGGGAGTCTTGAAGGACCAGTAGTTGAAGAGAGGGCGGCCCATGATGTTTTCGCGCGGGACGAAACCCCAGAAGCGCGAATCGAGGCTGGCATGGCGATGGTCGCCCATCATGAAGTACTTGCCTGGCGGGACGACGAGGTCGCCGTTCTCAAGATGGTTAGGCAGATCGACCACCCAAGTGGTTACCGCGCCGTGCGTGTCTTCCACAGTGGGCAGGACGGACGGGAAGTTGTCGACGTAGGCTTGATCGCCTGAGATAACTGGCGTGTCGAGCCCATCTTTGGGCATGGGCTGCGCGACACCATTGATGAAGACGGTTCCGTCGTGGAGATGAATGCGATCGCCGGGCATGCCGACCAGGCGCTTGACGAGGATGGAATAGACGGGGTTGCCGTCTGCATCGGGTTCTGGCTCGGGCGCGGGACGATGGAAGACAACGATGTCGCCGCGCTGGGGATCGCGGTGATGGATCAGCGGCATCCAACTTGTGCGCGGCAGGAATGTGATGCGATCGACGAGGAGATGATCGCCGACGAGCAGGGTGTCTTCCATCGATCCGCTGGGGATTACGAAATTCTGACCGAGAAGCTCGAGCGCGAACAGGCCAATGACAAGGACCGAACAAATGCCGGCGATGGTCTCGAAGGGAGTCTCATTCGGCGGTGCTGCAGGTGCGGGAGGAGCATCAGAGGCCGATTCGCGGGTTCTTTTCCTTGCCATGCCTTGCTCCCGGTAACTGCTGGCTGATGATGAGAGAACTGCACTTACTTTATCGCACAGGACGAAGCGGGGCGCAGCTAACCGAGGACTGCCCGAAGCGGTTGCGCACCGTGATGGTGGGGCGCATTTGCAAGCCAATCTTCGGGCAGAGGCAAGTGGGAGAGATCGGCATCGGCGGATTCAAGGAACGACTCGAAGAAGACTTTGTAGAGTCCGCGGCGGCCGGCAAGTTTTTTATGACGTTCGCGGAGGAATCCGAAACGGAATGGGGATGCAGGCTCGAATTCTTCGAGGAATTGGCGCGAGAAGAATCGATGTGAACGCGCTACAGCCATGAGGATGAGGGAGCGCCAGCTCATGCGCAGAAGGCGTTTGAGTGCGGGATCTCCGTGGGGCAACTGGTCGATCTTGTCGGCGACGTTTTCGCTAAAGGCGAGGAGCTGCCGTACGAGGTAGTCCAGGGGGAGGCCGGCGGCAGCTGCTCGCGAAAATAAAGTGGCTGCTCCGAGCTTCAGGTCGTCTTGCACATCCTGCAAATCATCGCCCAGCTGCAGGAGGACCCCCCCAGTCGAAAGCGAACCGCGCCTCATCGTCCGAGAGAAATCCATGCGAGAGACACGCATCGGCGAGCACCGAAGTGCCGCCCTTCGCGCAGGTTAATCGAAGCAGTTCGGCATCGCTTGCGCGAGGGCTGCGCTTTAGCTGCGCCATGCTGTTTTCCTGGGACTGGTGGATGGCCAGCAGGCTTTCGTAGACGCGTGGGAAGCGAGGCCGAGGGAATTCAACTTCAATTAATCGCACGAGGGCCCACACTGCGGATTCATGACGGTCGCGGGGCGCGAGAGGCAGGCCGCACAGGCGATCGCGAAAGCGTGCGCTGAATTCGAGTTTGCGGGAGGTTGAGATTTTTTCGGAGTCGAGGTAGTTATCGCTGTAGGGGTAAAGCAGGCTGTAGCCGAGGATCGAAGGCGTCATCTGCATGCGGTCGCCGAGGAGAGGCTGGATTCCGCAGACGGTCCACGCATTGCGGCAGGCCTGGATGGTATCGGCCATGGTCAGGTTTGGATCGAAGCGCTGGGCCCACTGCGCAAACTGCGTGCCGACGGGGAAAAAGCCGTGGGTGAGCAGGTGAACGGCATCGTCTTCGAGGTCGAGGGCGATGGAGGCGAAAGGTGGAAAGACGGCTACGATGCGGCGTTGAGCGGCCGTGCGTTCGGATGCGCTGCGCCGCGCTTGTTTTGCGTCGCGCTCAACGGTGCGGAGAGCGTTGTCATAGGCATCCTCTTTGCGCTGCTGGTCGGCAGGAGAAAAGCAGGGATTGTTGGCGGCGCGGGAGAGGCCGCAGGAATCCCAATCTGCGATGGTCGCCGAGACCTGGGACTCGACCCACGACCAGTTGTAGGCGCGCTCCATGATGGCTTATTACGGATTGGGCAGGCGGGTGGTTCCAGTGACTCTAGTTAGGGCTTGAAATCGAATAATTACTGTCAATTCTTCGATTCCATGGCATATTGGCAATCATGCACGTCCTGCGCAAGACTAACCGGGACCTGGTATTTGTCAGCAGCACGATCTGGCTTGCGGTTCTGCTTCTGGGATTCTCGTTTTTTGGAGCTTACAAGAGCTATGTTCAAGATTCCCGCATCGGCTTTCTGGCGGTCGGTTTTCTACTGCTGTGCGGTTTTCTCTTCTGGCGGAAGGAGATCGTAGCTTTCGACGCGGGTCGCCAGCAAGCGGAATGGACTCGGCGCCGTGCTTTCAGGGTGGCGAGCGGCACGGTGCCTTTCAGCGAGATCACGGGTATTGGGATGGAAAGCACGACGGCTAATCGTGGAGAACTGACATATCGACTCACGATTCTTACCAGGGACAAGCCAGTGCCGATGTCGGATGTGTATAGCGGCGATCAGAAGCATTACGAAGCGATCCGGCAGGAGATATTGACGTTTCTGCATCTCGATTCGGGCATGGCGAAGGCGGATGAAGGCGCGGAGCAAGGCGGCGGAGTTGATGACGAGGCTTCTGTGGTGTCACTGCTGAAGCAGGGCCGCAGGATCGATGCGATCGAGTTGGTGCGGAGTACGCAGAAGATCAGCTTGACCGAAGCAACTACCCGCGTCGCGCACATTCTCGAACAGATGAAGGTCGCGCAGTAGGCGGATTCGGCGAGAGCGCCAGGGCTGGATCGACGCGTGCAAGTTTTCCTGAGGCATGCTCGGCGACAATTGGAATGTGCCGGGGGAAATTCGCAAATTCGATGTGATTGTGCTGGGCGCGGGCGCGGCGGGGTTGATGTGCGCGGCGGTCGCGGGGCAGCGTGGCCGGCGGGTTCTGCTGCTGGAGCAGAACGCGCAGCCCGGGAAGAAGATCCTGATCTCCGGCGGCGGGCGCTGCAATTTCACCAACGTTCACTGCACGCCGGCGAACTTTATCTCTGAGAATCCGCACTTTGCGAAGTCGGCGCTGGCGCTGTACGAGCCGCGGCATTTTCTTGAACTCGTCGAGCGCTATGGAATCCGCTGGCACGAGAAGACGCTGGGGCAGCTGTTCTGCGATCACTCGGCGCGGCAGATCGTGGACATGTTGCTGGAGGAATGCTCTCGCGGCCACGTTGAGATTTTGCTGAATGCGCGCGGGATTGCGGTCGAGGGCGCGTCGGGGGCGTTTCAAGTTGAGTGCTCCGCGGGTGCGTTTGCGGCGGGTGCGCTGGTGGTTGCAACGGGTGGGTTGTCGATCCAGAAGATGGGGGCGACGGGGCTTGCGTATCAGCTGGCGCGGCAGTTTGGGCTGAAGGCTGTCGAGCCGCGGCCGGCGCTAGTGCCGCTGGTGCTGGGCGGGCAGGAAAAGAGCTGGGTGGAACTGGCCGGGGTGGCGACAGACGTGACAGCGCAGGCAGCACGCGGGCCGGCATTTCGCGAGAAGCTGCTGATGACGCATCGCGGATTGAGCGGGCCGGCGGTGTTGCAGGTTTCGTCGTATTGGCGGCCGGGCGAGGTGATCGAGGTGGATTTCGCGCCGGCGGCTAACGGACAGGGAAAGCTGCTTGATGCTTTGCGCGGCGATGGAGCGCGTCGGGATGCAGCTGCTTTCAAGCAGGCGCTGCGGGCGGTGCTGCCGCAGCGTCTGGCGGGACATCTGGCCGAGGTGGGCGCTCCGGCGGGATGGAGCAATGCGGCTCTCGGTGCAGCCGAACGCAAGCTGCATTGCTGGCCGTTCCGACCGGCAGGTACGGAGGGGTTTGAGAAGGCGGAGGTGACGGCAGGCGGGGTGGATACGGCCGGGCTGAATTCAAAAACGATGGAAGCGCGGACAGTGCCGGGACTCTACTTCATTGGCGAAGGCGTGGATGTGACCGGGCACCTGGGCGGGTTCAACTTTCAGTGGGCGTGGGCCTCGGCGGTGGCGGCGGGGAGGGCAGTGTGAGAGATAGTGAACGAGTGAATAAGTGAATAAGTGAAAGTGAAAGCGGGACATAGGGACATAGGGGGTTATTGCGGTGGCGGGGTGCCTGGAGTATTCGGTGCTGGAGCGGCGCCGGAGGGGGCTGGGGGTGGAGCGAGGGGTTTGGTGGGAGGGGTTAGGACGAATCCTTTGCGGACGAGGGCGAAGCCCTGCTGGGGAAGTTCAGCCTGGAGAAGCTGGTTTTCAGGGCCGGAGAAGAGGTCGGTGGAAGCGCCGGCGATGGTGGCGATGAGGTGGTGGACGGTGACGGGCTTGCCATCGAGGGTGCCTTGCAGATCGGGATAGGTGGCGAGTTGGATGGGTGAGATGGATCCTGCCTGCTTGGGGATGATGGCCCAGAGGTCGCGGTTGTTGGTGGCGGCGGCAAGGGTGAGCAGCGTCTGCAGGGCGCCGGGATCGAAGTCGGGGAGAAAGACGGTTGACTGGTGAACATCGAGGCGCGTGGTGTTGGCGCGGCCGTTGGCGGAGATGTTCAAGAGGAACTGCTGGCCATCGGGTTTGGCGGCGACGTTGACAGCGGAGTTGTTGACGATGGCGCTGAGTTGGACGTGGAGCAGGGCGCGGGAGGGGGAAAGCTGCTCGTTCTTGGAGAGCTGGTAGTTGAGGCCCGGCATATCTACGCGGACGAGGGACGTGGAGTCGATGCCGGCTGGTTTGGATGTGAAGGTGAAGCTGGCGGTGCCGATGGGCTTGCCATTCTGGCTGACGGCAAAGCTGGCGGACTGGGCCACGGCTGAGGCCGAAGCGCCGAGGAGACCGAAGGCAAGGAGTCCCGCGGACGGGATAAACGTGTAAAGACGCATCTGCTTCTTTCCTATTCCATTAGACACGGAAGTGCGGGGCAGGTTGTGGAGCGGCGTCATTCGAGTTGAGGGGGTACCCCTATTACCCCATCTCTCTGGCCAAAGATCTTGTTTGCATCGGCTTGCAGACGAGGGTGGCGCTAAAGGTCTGTGCGGATTGAGGATCGCTGTAGAGGTTTCTGCCGATTGGACTTACGGGGCGGTTCACAGTTTCACGGTGTCATGACGCTATTTTTGAGAATGGATGGCGAGGTTATTAAGCTGTTGTGGAATTTGGTCGATTTTGGCACGCATTTCCGTGAAGCTGTGAGGGGGCGATGATTGGCATCGCCTATATTGTTTCAAGCCTACGCCGGTCGGCGAAATAACCTGCAAAAAGGGAAAAAGAATTTGATGTTTGTTTTGAACGGGTTGGGCGGCAGTTTTGGGATTTGGGGCTTGACCTGAAAGCGGCGTTGGCGAGGTTGGCGGGTCTCTTGGGTTTTTGGAGAGGCTGAGTTGGGTTCGTGGTTTCCCAGGTGCCAAAGGCGGCACCCGGGGCACCCAGGATTCCTGCGATTTACGGACAGCCCGGACACCCGCCCATTCGAACCGTCAATACTTGAAGTTGAAGTCGACTTCGATCGTCATGCGCACCGAGACAGGTTTGTCAATCATCTTGGCGGGACGGAAGCGATACTTTTCGACGGCACGAGCAGCTTGTCCGTCTAAGCCGTGACCAGCGGATCGAATCAGACAGATGTCCTTTGTATTTCCTTCGGCGTCGACAGTGACCATCATGAGGCTCACGGCTTCAAAGTGGCTCAGATGCTTTTCTTGCATCATGTTTAGGGCTTCGTCGGAGAATTTGGCTTCGGGAGTTCTGATTGGTTTCGGCGACGATACTCCATGGCCAATGCGGTAGACCCCGTCAGGTAGCGGGTAGAGTCTATCATCTACCGGCGCACATTTTGGCACCCCATCTACGTACGGCGGAAGCTCCGCTGAATAGTAAGGAAGCACTATTGTTGGTTTATTCGGCTCCGAAACCGATTGAGCTGGTTGAGAAGTCTGTTGAGCCAAAATCGCGGATGCCATTGGAATAAGCAGGACATATCCGAACAAAGCTTTGTGCATGGTCTTCTCGGGAATCCAATCCTACAACGGGAACGCAAAGTGAGTTGTGACAATGGGCACAACCTCCTTACTTGATTCTCGCGTTCTCGCGGTGAAGAGCTGTCAAACGTTCAAATGGGCCATGATTCAACCAGTGCTCAGGATCACAGAGATGCACTGTAAATCAGCATAGGATTGGCAGCCAACTTTCCAGCTGTTCGCATTTGAGGAGCAAAGATGCGCTTAGTTCCGGTGGTAGTTGGGCTATTTTCTCTCTTGTTGATGGATACTCTCGCTCAAACCCAACAGCCTGGATCTCAAATCCAATCAGCAAATCCGAGTCTTAGAATCACCTCGCGAGCGGTCGTGGTGGATGTGATTGTGAGTGATTCTTCGGGCAAGCCCGTCACGGGCCTTGGCAAGGACGTAGAGCACTAGATCACCTGGGGGACTTGGAGCTGGAATGGATTGAGACGGGCGTGGACCGAACCCACTCATCGCGATGATGGAACCGCGATGAATGGGGGGGGCAGGTGATGCCCTCCGTCGGAAAATGGAAACCGGAGCGGGACTTTCGGAGTATCGTCGAGAGCTAAAGACTGACCGGTGTCGAATTCATGCTCGTTTGGACGAACGACGCGTAGCCTCCTGCTTGCACAACCTCCAGTGAACTAGCGATTGACAGAGCTTTCCGATGACGGGCGTGCCCTGGACGTTTGGGAAGTTTCAGGTAGGCGCAAGAGGAGCAACCGCGGATCCTTCCGCTTGGCGTCAGGATGACAGCGTGGTGGGGGCAGATTTGATTTGGATTGTGATTCGGAGCGGGTTGTGGCCGAAGCGCGGTTAAGGCGGCGGACCATGCCCGTGATTTCGAGTGAGCCGGATCGGCGGATCTGGCGGGCCGAACAGCGCAATGGAAGGGCGGGACTGTAGCACACAGTTCAAGCGGCACGTGGCCCATCCAAGCTATTTCAAACCTGACCCAACCACAAACCGTGGGTGCCCCATCCTTGACAGTTTCATCGTCAAGGGTGGGAAACCGCGACCCTCCCCAGTTCACGTCGGCTAACTGTCAACCCCTTGTGGTCTGTATAGCTCAGACACGCATCCTGTAACCCTCTACTGTCGAGTTGTGAGGGCCTCCTCGGACGCGCCCACAAGGTTAAGGAGTTCTATGAACGGTTTGAAGCTCGTAATGTTATCGGCTGTTGCTGGATGCTGCATGTTGGCAACTGCTCCCAAAGCAATGGCTCAAATTTCAGTTGAGATCGGCACCGCTCCGGAGTGCCCCTATGGCTACTACGACAGCGCGCCCTATCGGTGCGCCCCCTACGGATACTACGGTCCCGAATGGTTCAGCGGCGGAGTGTTCGTCGGCGCGGGCCCGTGGTTCCATGGTCATGAGGGCTTCCGAGGCCACGTAAACAATCGCCTCCACGTCGACAACGGCTATAAGGGCAAGCTGCCCGAACGCGGCGAGAAGGCCAGGCCCAACCTCCGTCCGGAAGCAAACAAAAGCTTCAAGGGCAATGAAACCCGCGATGGCCGCGGCCACGCAGACGCCGGTCATAAAGACGGCGGAAAACACTAGATCTTCCGCAGGAGCACCGCAGATGGCCCGGCCTTCCCCAGTGGGATGCCGGGCCATTCCATTGGCATTATCGCGATCAGCGGGTCGTGGGCGCTGCTACTCTTTTGTTGTAGACAATCGCCTCCATGAAGAACCTGTTTCAACCAGCTGTCGTGCAGGAGTTGAAAGAGCGCGTGTCGCATCTCCGCCCCGACAGCCCACGCCGCTGGGGCAAGATGACCCCGGCGCAGGCCGTGGCCCACTGCACCATGGGCATGGAGCTGGCGCTCGGCGACCGTCGTCCGCCCCGCATGATGATCGGCCGCCTCCTCGGCTTCGTGATTAAGCCGATGGCCTTCAAAGAGAGCGAGCCCATGCGCCGCAACTCCCCTACCATCCCCGGCTTCGAAGTCACGGACCAACGCGACCTCGCCATCGAGCGCGAAAAACTCACCGCCAGCATCGACCGCTTCGCCGCCTGCGGTGCCGCTGGTTGCACCACCCATCCGCACAGCTTCTTCGGCCGCCTCACCCCCGACGAATGGTCTATGTGGATGTACAAGCACATCGACCACCACCTCCGGCAATTCGGAGTTTAGCTCTCTTCGGCGTTCAGGTCTGTGCCCTATTCATGCGCGCTGTTTGCGCATGAGTGGGATTCTTCGTATAGTGCCCGCATGCATTCCCAGATCGAGTGGATTGTGTGGTCAGTGGCAGGCGTGATCGCTCTCGCGTTCTGCGCCCTTCTTTATCTCGCTGCCCGATCGTGGCGGAAAATCGCAACCTGGAAATGGATAATCGGCCTTCTGCTGCTCGTCCCGCATCTCCTTCTGCTCGTGTGCATCCCCTTTGCTCTGCAGGGTGGAAATGCGCCCCAGGGATCGGCCCGTTGGAACGAAGCTTTTGGCGCTGAGGTTTACATGATGTTCATTCTTCCAGTTCCCGCTTTGCTCGGTTCCATCGGGTCGCTCCTGGTGTTCAAGCTCTCCCGCCCGCTGAACAGGCCGACCGCACAAGCCACGCCATCGGAGCCCCCGACTTTTCGCCCCTGAATCACTGATCCCTGATTCCTGATTCCCTGAATCCTGGATCCTGCTCTTCGCCGCCGGCGGAGCGGAGACCCTGTCGATGGAAGCCCCCGCCGCGCCTGCGACGCCCAGCCCAGCCACTCCACTCAGCAGCCAGGATGCGAAAACCCGATCAACTGTCGCCACGCGGCGCCCACTCCCCCCCGCGTTTACGCGCAAACGCGCCCAGGCGACGAGTTCAACACCAGCGCGACCGCCGAAGCTAGGCTGTTCCGGTTTCGCACTCGATGGTGACGTTGACTCTCTGAACGTTTCAAACTATCCGCAAAAAAGTCACCAGGCCCGCAAAAACATCAAGGGTCGCATGGGCGTCGTTGGCGTGTGGTCCTTATAGCTCAGACAGCATTGCCTCGATCTCGTTAAGGTCAGGCTGTGGGGATGTCGCCTGGCATCCTTGCAAGGTTAAGGAGATCTATGAATGGTTTGAAGGCTGTAATGTTATCGGCTGTTGCCGGATGCTGCTTGTTGGCAACCGCCCCCCAAGCAATGGCTCAAGCTCAAGAGAGCGTCCCTCTGCCTGAACGTCAAATACCTGTCGAGGTCGGCACGGCTCCCGAGTGTCCCTATGGCTACTTTGACTCCGCGCCATACGCCTGCGCCCCTTATGGCTACTACGGCACAGAATGGTTCACCGGCGGCGTCTTCGTGGGCGCGGGTCCCTGGTTCCACGGCTCTGACGATTTTCGCGGCCATGTCGACAACCGGTTCCATCCGGACAACGGCTATGCCGGCAAGATGCCGGAACGCGGCGAGATGGCCGAGCCAGCAAATCGCCTCGACAAGAACGACAACTTCAAGGGCAATGAAGTGCGCGATGGCCGCGGTCATAAAGATGCCGACCGCAAACCTGAAGGTAAACACTAAACTATTCAGCTAACTCTGGTGGGTGTCCGCGCCTCGCTAACTAACCCTGTGGAAAGGTCTTAGTCCGCAGGACAACTTAACATGGCCGCGAGCACCCACTTCCGTCTGTTGATAACTTCAGCGCTGGATACGATAAGTTCAAGATACCGCCTACGTCCCCTCGAAAGGGCGTACCATGAAAGATGAGCGAGACGTTTCTCCCTCTTTCAGATTCTCTGAACTAAGGCAGTTCTTCTGGAGTATCTCCCCTCTTAGCCCTTGAACTATTGGAAGGGTTACTCATGATCGTCTCTAAAGTTAAAGTAAAACTAGGCAAAGTTATCTCCTCTCAGCCTTCCGCATCCGCTGAAACATCCAACTCCGGAATCCGCGTCTCCATCGACGACATCCGCCTGCGCGCCTTTCACATGTATCAGCAACGCGGCAGCAAGCACGGCCACGACATTCAAGACTGGCTCAAGGCCGAGCGGCAGATCACCCAGCGCTAGGGCTTACCCATACCAATGACAGCAAATCCGGCCGCAACGCTGGAAGGAGAAGTTATGGGTTGCTCACGCTGCAACGATTTCGAACGAGCCCTTAAAGATAGAGCAGTCGAATACCATCGTGCGTGCGCAAACGAAACCTATGGGCGAATCAGTACGAGATTTGTCGCCTATAGCGTTATCGAAATGGAGCGGGCACGGAGCGAACTGGAGCTCCACCGCTCAGTCTGTGCCTCAGCCATCGGCCAGGCTCGCGGGCTGACTTCACTCTCGACTTCCAGCGGCTCGCCTATACTGGCGGGATGAAACTCCCACTTCCCGGCCAGGAACTCGTCGCCCTGATTGTGGCGGTTTCCTTCGCTGCCGGCCTCAACGTCTACGCCACCGTGGCCACGCTCGGTCTGCTGGCGCACGCCGGCGCGCTTACGCTGCCCGGTTCGCTGCATCTGCTCGAAAGCTGGTGGGTCATCGGCGCCAGCGCTGCGCTCTTTGCCGTCGAGTTCTTCGCCGACAAGGTGCCCGCCTTCGATCTCATCTGGAACGCGCTCCACACCTTCATCCGCATCCCGATCGCCGCCCTGCTGGCATGGCGCGCAACGGCCACTCTCAGCCCGGGCGAACAGCTCGCCGCCACATTGCTCGGCGGCCTGATCGCTCTTGCCGCGCACGGTGGCAAAACCGCGGCCCGCGCCGCCGTCACCCCCTCCCCCGAGCCCTTCTCCAACATCGGCCTCAGCCTGGGCGAAGATGTTCTGGCCGTCTCGCTCACCTGGCTCTCGACCGTACATCCCTACATCGGCGGCGGCATTGCGCTGGCCTTTGTCCTGGCCGTCATCCTTCTCATTCGCTGGGTGTGGCGGGCCCTGCAGTCCCTTTTCCGCGGCGCCGAGCACGCCATGGCTGGTTGACGCGCCGCCTCTGAAATAATCGAACGCCCCGGGGCAGACCCCTCAAGAATCTACCGAAATAGCACTCTCAAAACGGCAGAGAAAATTTCAGCTTGACAAATCGCCATATATAACATTATTGTTATATAACATGATTGCTATGCAAAGCCTCGACACCACCTTCCTTGCACTCGCTGACCCCACCCGGCGCGCCATTCTCAGCCGGCTTGCCCAGGGCGAAGCGACGGTGATGGAGCTGGCTAAGCCCTTCGCGATGACCCAGCCCGCCGTTTCAAGGCATCTAAAAGTACTTGAATCAGCAGGACTTATCGTCAGAAGTTCCGATGGAACCCGCCGACCCAGCCGTCTCGCGAGGCCGGGACTTGACGCCATCGATCAATGGCTCGATATGCTGCGCTCCGCCCTGGCAAAAAATTACGACCGCCTCGACCAGGTCTTGGTCGACCTAACCCCAAACACAACCCCAGACACTGGAGGAAAAATCGAATGAACACCATGAGCAAGTTGACCCTCAGAACCGAAGGCGATACGAACATCGTCGTCACCCGCTATTTCCAAGCGAAACCTGAAGCCGTTTATCGCGCACACACCGAGCCAGCCCTCATCCAGAAGTGGCTCCTGGGCCCCGAGGGCTGGACCATGCCAGTCTGCATCAGCGAACCGCGCCCGGGCGGTAAGATGCGCTACGAATGGGAGAACCCGTCAAAAGGCAAGTTCGGCCGCTTCATCTAACCGGCGAGTACCTCGAACTCGAACCATTCAACCGCATCGTCCACGTGGAGCGAATGTTCCTGCCCGATCCCACCCCGGACAACCACATCGAAACACGCTTCGAACCGGACGGCGAGGGCACCCTGATGACCATGCGCATGTCGCTGCCCGATGCCTCCACGCGCGCCCAGATGCTTTCGACCGGCATGGAGCATGGCATGGAAATGAGCTACGTTCGCCTCGAAGATCTGCTTGAAGCGTCAGGTTCTAAGAACTGATCCGAGCAACCAACTCCCCAGTCTTTTCCCGCAAGGCTGGGGAGTTTGCGCCGTCGTTAAAAATTGTTTCGTCAAAGACTTAGCTAAAGTTTATCCCTCTATTCGCCGGCCCTTGGAAAAAGGCGGCTTCGGGGATCGCGGGACGGTTCTGTCCGCCCATATCGACACCTGCGAGTTTCGACGGTTAATTCCTGCATCAGAATTTTGCAGCAAAACGAAAGCCGCCCGAGTCTATACTTGTGGAACCTTTGCTGCACCGTTCGAGGAGCCAGGGAAATCGTGCACGACGAACTTCCTATCGCGGACAGGCATGAGGCGCAAGTTGAGCGCCAAGAGTTCATGATGTTGCGTGGCTCGAAAATGGAAGTCGCTCTGAGGCAATTCTTCCGGCCATACGTCCTGGCGTTTCTCGCGCTGGCCATCGCGGTCGGCGGTAATGGATACGGCTACAAGCTCGCACAATACTTCCATCACACCGAGGTTTCAAAGGCCTCGGCCACCAAGATGTGGGTGGACCATCGTGATGATTCTTCCATCACCGTCTCCCACCAGCAGACGCTGCCGCAGCGGATTTCTTCTTTCGAGCTCTTCCTCGTTTTCGCCCCACAGTTTCCGCGCCTCACGCGCGACCACGCTCTCACCACGCCGGCCCCGGCGCGCGCAGCGATCGTTATCTCTTCGCATATTCCCTTCCGGGCTCCTCCTTCAATCCAATCTTTCATGGCGTAGTCGGCAGTACTGGCCTGTGTTGTAGCAGCGCACACCAGGTTTTCCGTATTGCCTTCCGGCACTTCATTCCAACCGAATGATTGCGAAATGCCCACCCCAAGGAGAGGGTGCATATGCCAATTGCCTTGAGTGCAATGGAAATGGATACCGACGCGCCGAGGCGCGAAGGCCCCGTCTGCGATAGCAGGATCGCGGAGTTTCTTGAAACCACTGAGCGCCGCCGCCCACAGCTTTTGCGGATGGCTCGCCGTTTGACCAATAGCAACGAGGACGCCGAAGACATCGTGCAGGAAGCCTTCATGAAAGCCTACAAGGCGCTCGCAAAATTCCGCGGCGAATCGCAGATGTCGAGTTGGCTCGGCGCAATCGTGCAGAACACCGCGCACGAGCATCTCCGCAACCGCCGCAACCGCGTTTTCGTCTCGATTGAATACCTCAGCAAGCAGGACAATGAAGTCGTCGAGATTGATCTGCCTGATCCCCGCAAGAATCCTGAAGAAACCTGGCAGAGCGGGGAGATGGATAACATCCTCCGCGAAGAAGTTGGCAAGCTGGGCTTCGTGTGCCGTCGCGCCATTGAGATGTGTGTGCTCGATGAGCGGCCTCAGTTCGAGGCAGCCGGCGCGCTCGATCTCAATGTGTCCACCATGAAGTCGCGCGTCTTTCGCGGCAAGCGCCTTCTTGGACGGGCGATCTCGCGGCGGCTGGGCGCGCCGCAAGCAGCCCTCGCGATGGCAGCCAAACCGCTTCTAAGGTGCGAAGTGTAGCGCTATGTGCCCTGAAGCTGCTCGGATGCAGCGCCGGGAATCTTCCGGCGCTCACCTTTCTCCGGCAACAGGCTTCGATGGAACATTCTGCGCAACCGCCCAGGCGGCAGCCGCAATGATCCACGAAATGAAGAAGGCCGTAAACGGCAGCCGCCTGTCCGATTGTCCAAAAACTGCATGCAGGTTTTGCGCGGAAATCATCAAGCAGGCCGGCAGCTAGATAAGAAGTGTGTAGATGGATATCTGCGCGGCTTCAGCCCAGGCAGCCACCCGCGGCAACATGTTGAAAAGCACGCCTAGCCCGCTCGCAATCTGGCCGGCGCCGGTGAGTCGTGCCCAGCCCGCCCGATAAGGCAGCCACGCCGGAACGAGATGGATCGTAGCCTGCAGGTACACGAAGTGCGATAGCCCAATCGGCGGCAGCGAAGCGGCGAACAGCATGCGAGCCGCTCTAAGACCCTGCGTTCCAGCGGCGAATGCGAAGAGCGAACCCTCGGGCAATTCGGCAAGCTGCGCAAACAGCGTCCAGCCGCCCGCGAGAAGAAGCGTAAGCTCGCCCAGGCCGAGCCACACGCCTTCCATTCGTGGCGCGACTGCGACGGCCGGCAACTTCAGCGAAGCCCAGAGGATGAGCCCCGGAAACAAAATACGCACCGCCCAAACCCGGGTCGAATTGAAAAGCAATCCGCAGCCGACACCCGCTTCGAGCAATCCCGTCACGTACGCCAGCACGGTGCGCCCCGGCATCCACGGCGCCACGGGCTGCCACACCATGGCGAAGTCGCCCACCACCAGCGCAATGACACCCAGCCCGATCAGGCCGATGGCAAAAAGGATGAGCGCCGGCTGCTGCCTTCGCGCACTGAGCCTGACTTCGGCAGTCGGCGAAACGAATTTGAGAACGGGCCGAGGACTCGACATCATGAGAATTGGAAGCTAGCCGATTCCTGCCCTCGTTCCAACCGGGATGTGACGCGTCCACGCGGTGAAGTTCCGAAGCGGTCTGCGCACACGCGTTGCCGGATGCCTGCCCTGAGCCTCGGCGTTATACTCCGAGCACCGCATCTCCCGCGAGGTCGTTCGATGAAAAAGCTTGCGCTCCTTCTCCTTCTCTCTGCCCCGCTCTTCGCCCAGACCGCCGTCAAAAAGCCGCCCACCACCTTGCGCGGTGTCCTCCTTGAGCAGTTGCACACCACCCACGACCAGGAAGACTGGTTTGTCCCGGTCAGCATTGCCGTGGATGGGCTCACCGCGCAGCAGGCCATGTGGAGCCCCGGCAAAGGCAACCACTCCGTCGGTCAACTCGCTTATCACATCTGGTATTGGGATCAGCGCGCCCTCAACAACTTCAACGGCGTGAAGAATGAGAAATTCGATGGCAACAACAACGAGACCTTCGACAATTTCACGCCCGCGCAGTGGGATGACCTAGTGAAGAAACTTAACCAGGTACTCACGGACTGGGATCAGGCTGTGGCCGATGCTGACGATGCCAAGCTCGCAGCCAATGCCTCGCTGATTGCTCATGTGGGCGCCCACAACGCCTACCACGTCGGTCAGATTCTCTACGTTCGCAAATTGCAGGGCGTCTGGAATCCGGACAAGGGCGTGAAGTAATTTATCGAGCTGCTACCGGATCGCGATAGTTGTACGTCGCCGTTGTGCCTGATTCTCGGGTGCGGCCACCTCCGCGCCATGCCTGACGATCGTCCAGATCCATCCGAAAAACGTGAGCACCAGGATTGGATAAGCAAAGAAAGGAAGTGGCCGCGCAATCGGCGTCAGCGGCGTCCCTCGAAAGATGTGCAGCGAAACCATGCCGAACAGGACTGCGGCAATCAGCCCCGTCAGTCGCGTCAAAAGGGTGAATTCTCGCGGCACGCTGATCAGCATAAGGCCCACTGCCCACAGCGCGGTGCCCGCTGCGAATGCGGGAACACTGGCCTCAAGGGACATGGGCGTCCCCGTCAGCATGATGGCCTCGCCCATCGCGTAAATCAGAAATCCGGCCGCCACTTCGATCTTGCCGGCGCGCAGATAGCTCAGCGCCAGTATCACCGTGGCGACGATCACGCCCGCCGCGTCAATCGCCCAGCAGACTGCGCGAACATTCGACGCCGCCACCATTGATCCCGCCATTCCGAGAATTGCACCAAGCAACAGGCCCATCACTGTCAGGATGCGCAGTTCTTTTGTCATACCCACTCCATGCCGACAGGTACGACATCGCGCGCGATATCACCCTCGTCGCAAAGAAAACTGGTATCGAATTGAGGGGAGGCAAAACGAATCCTCAGCGAGTGTACACAAGCGACACCAGCGATGCACTCGTTTTCTTAGGGCTGGTTATGCCAGGCTCGCCGGCCGCATCGCTGCGTCCGTCTGCTTGCCTGTGCGCACCACAATCGGCAACAGCGCTTCCACATCCTTGAGCGTGGTGCGGAAGTTCACGATGCATGCGCGCAGCGCGTACTTCCCGCCGATAATCGCATTCGAAAGATACGCTTCCCCGCCCTGCTGCAGCCGCGTGAGCACTTCGCAGTTCAACTCGTTCAGATAGTTGTCCACCTCGTCGCTGCTGCGCGTCAGATCCGCCGGAACGTAGCGGAACGTCGTGATGCTCAATCCCTGCGTCATCGCTTCAAGTTCCGGATACTTCCCAATGCAATCGAACATGGCGCGTGACAGGCGGATGTCGTCGGAGATCATCTGCACGTAGCCGTCGCGGCCTGCCTGCTGCAGCGCAAGCCACACCTTCAACGCGCGAAAGCCGCGCGAGTTCTGCGGTCCGAGATCGAAATAATTGATAGCTTCGACCCCAAAATGGTAGTAGGCCGGGTGATATGCGAATGCGTCGCGCAATTTTGAAATATCGCGTACCAGCGCGCAGCCCGCTTCGATCGGTGCGTAGAGCCACTTGTGCGGGTCTACGGCAACGGAATCCGCCGCGCCCAGTCCCGCGAATTCGGGCGCAGCATCAGGGCACACCGCTGCGAATCCGCCATACGCTCCGTCGATGTGAAACCACAGATCCGATTCGCGACAGATCGCGGCGATCTCCGGCAGCGGGTCCATCGCGCCGGTGCTCACCGTGCCCGCATTGCCAATCACCAGGAATGGCTTGTCGCCGGCGGCGATGTCGGCACGGATTTGTGCGCGCAGATCATCGAGATCGATGCGCATCTTGTCGTCGGCCGCGATCCACCGCACCGAGTCTGTACCCAGGCCGGCGATATCCGCGGCCTTCTGAATCCAGGTGTGCGTCTCCTTCGAGCAATAGACGCGAAGGCGCGCGCCATCGACCCCCTTTGACCGGATGTCGCTCCCACCCTTCGCCTGCCGTGCCGCGAGAAAGCACACGATGTTGGCCATGTTGCCCCCGCTCACGAAGAGTCCCCCGCAATCGGTCGAATAGTTGATCATCTCTGCGATCCAGCGAATGCTCTGCGCCTCGATCTCGCTCGCCATCGGCGATAGCAGCCATGCGCCGCAATTCGGATTCGCCGCAGCAGCAAGCAACTCACCCAGGACGCCGATCGGCGCTGCCGAAGAAGTTACATATCCCCAGAAGCGCGGATGCGCGTTGAATAAGGAATGATCGAAGAGAAGCTCGGCCGCATGGTTCAGCAACTCTGTAGAGTCGGCGCCCTTGCGCGGCAGCGAGCGCCCGGCATCCAGCGCCAGGCGTATCGCAGATGGAGATTCACCCGTCGTCACGGGCCGCTCCGCCAACGAATCAAAGAAATCCGCAATGCGGTCCACAAGCTGGTGCCCGGCGGCGCGAAAGTCGTCTGAAGAAAGATTCAAGGGCGAAGTGCGGGTTGCGATCGTTTCAGTTTCTTGCACGGGGAAGCCTCGCAGAAATTCTACTGGACTGGCGCGCCGGCGCGATTCCTGATTCTTGCCGCCTCTAAGAAGATACGAGCATCGCGCGCGTTTATTGCTGGAATCATTTGCAAGCCCGCCGCCGTCCGCTTGTACAATTGCCTCCATTCGGAGGTCGACGCATGAGCAAATACGCCAACATCACTGAAACTGTCGGCAATACCCCGGTGGTCAGAATCAATCGTCTTGCGCCACCGGATATCAATCTTTACGTCAAAGTCGAAGCGTTCAATCCCCTTGGATCCGTCAAGGATCGCCTCGCGCTCGGCGTCATCGAAGAGGCCGAGCGCACTGGCAAGCTCAAGCCCGGCCAGACCGTCGTTGAAGCCACCAGCGGCAACACCGGCATCGGCCTTGCCATGGTGTGCGCGGCCAAAGGCTATCCGCTCGTCGTGACGATGGCCGAGTCCTTCAGCATCGAGCGCCGCAAGCTGATGCGTTTCCTCGGCGCCAAAGTTATTGTCACGCCCGCCTCTGCGCGCGCCGTCGGCATGATCAACAAAACCGTGGAACTCGCCGAAAAACACAACTGGTTCTACACCCGCCAGTTCGAAAACGAAGCCAACGCCGACATGCACTCGCGCACCACGGCGCAGGAGATTCTCAAAGACTTTGCAGGCGAGCGTCTCGACTACTGGGTCACAGGATTCGGCACCGGCGGCACCCTCAAAGGCGTCGCGCGCGTTCTCGCCAAAGAACGTCCCGACACCAAGATCGTCGTCTGCGAACCCGACGATGCGCCGCTGCTCTCGAGTGGCATTGAGCAGGAGCGCAACCCCGACGGCTCGCCAAAGTCCGGCCATCCCAGTTGGAAGCCGCATCCCATGCAGGGCTGGAGTCCCGACTTCATCGCCAAGCTGGCCGGCGATGCCGTCGCTGCGAAGTGGATCAGCCAGGTCGTCCGCATCGCCAACGCCGATGCCCTCAAATGCAGCAGAGACCTCGCCAAAAAGGAAGGCATCTTCGTCGGCATCACCTCCGGCGGAACGTTATCCGGCGCACTGCAAGTCGCCCGCGAAGCGCCAAAAGGATCGACCATCCTTTGCATGCTCCCCGACACCGGCGAGCGCTATCTCAGCACCCCTTTGTTCGCTGATGTGTCCGTGGACATGACCGAAGAAGAGTGGACGATCGCGCGCTCCACGCCCGGCTGCATCCTGGATCCGCCCAAGCCGGCCTGACGATGCATCGGCGTTTCACAAACAGCAAGGGCGCCGACTCAGAGGCGCCCTTGGCTTTTTCAATCCTTCGATTTATTCAAACTGCGGCGGGAACGTCTGCTGGAAGTCGCGCATCTGCTTGTTCAATTCATCCATCTGGTTCTGGTCAAACTTGAAGCTGTCCGAGCCGAAGAACTGTTTGTTGAATTGCTCCATCTGCTGGTGCAGCTCTTCCATCTGGTTGGGGTCGATGCCAAAGTTTTGTCCCTTGAACGCGTCGCGAAATTCTTCTCCCTGATCCCGCAGCGCCTCGCCCTGGTCGCGCATCGACTGCACGGCCGAGTCATCCAGATCGAGTTGCCGTTGTAAATCCAGCGCGACATCCGGATCCGCAAAGGCCATCAGCGGGCACGGACCATCCGGAAGAAGCTCGTGAAATTCCAGCTCGCTCTTCTTCTTCGAATCCACCTGCAGCGTCAGCGTCGTCTGCTTCTTGTCGCGAAGAATTGTGATCTGGACGGCCTTCCCCTGGTTCGTACGCATCGAGCGCTCCCAGTCAGAAACCGTCGCGATGTTTTCCGTCCCCACCTTCAGAATCACGTCGAAGGCCTTCATGCCCGCGGCAGAGGCTTCGCTCTTGCGCGCCACCTGCTTCACCATCAGGCCATTTTGAATGCCAAGATAGTCGGCCATCTGCGCCGTCAGCGGCTCAACCAGTGCTCCAACCTTCAGCGTGCTGTTGCCCACAAACGGCATGTGAAATCCGCCGGGAAGCGGAACATCTCCGCCAAGCCCGGTCCCAAGAATTCCCTCGCCGGTCACCGGCGAACTGATATCGCTGCCATCGTTCAGCTTGTTCCAGATAGCCGTGTCGAGCTTTTTGCGATCGACCAGTTGGACAGTGAAAGTCTGCGTAGCGCCGTCGCGGCTGATCAGCATCGTCACCTTGCGGCCCGGTGGAATTTCGCGCATCATCCGCCCGAAGGCCTCCGCGCTCTCCACAGTCTGACCGTCAAGTTCCAGCAGCACATCATTCACGCGAAGTCCAACCTGTGCCGCCGGCGCATCGTGATCGATGAGCGTAATCACCGCCCCCTTCACGTCCTTCAGCTTCAACTTGCTGGCCGAGTCTGAATCCACGTCGCCGACAAGCACGCCAAGATACCCCGGCGAACTGGAATGCAGCAGCAGTGGGTTCGGCTCTTCCATGATTTGCGAGATATGCGTCGCCTGTGCTCGCGCCATCGATGGCGCCAGTAGGATTGCGGCTCCCACCAGGGCGACTACAGCGTGGATGTAAGGCCTCATAAAGCGGTTCATGTTACTTTCCTCGTGTTCCTTCATCCAGGTCCGCACTCTTGTATGGACGGTGCGATTGCCTGAAGGTAAGGGGTTCGTTATTGAAACTCCGGGGCCCTGCTTAGAACTTCGCGGGACACCGTGCGGATATGGGAATTATTGTCCGAATTGGCAACCGTCGACAAGACTCGTCTTACGCCGGTATCAGCTTCCACCGGCTCCAGTTCGCTGATCGCCGCAGCGCGAATCCGCGGATCGCTGTCGTTCAGCAGTGCTTCCAGCACGGCGTCGCGAACGCGCATATCTTCGGCTACAAACGGCTGCAGGCCTTCGAGCGCTTTCTCACGGACAGCCTCGCTCTTGTCGTAGCGGAGCGCCACCATCAGCGCGTCGCGGATGCCCTCGCCCTGGCACGCATGCCCGGCACGGCACTCGGCCGCCAGCAATCCCACTGAGTCGTCCCGCACTCCCTGCGAAGACGCATCCTCCGAGGCCAGCATCAGCAACTGCCGGATCGCCGGATCGTCAAGCGAACCCTGAATATGCTGCGGCACCACCTGGTTATAGGTCACATCCACCAGCTCGCTGTTCGGCTGGCGCACCACGCTGGAAATGTTGGCCACTTCCGCCGGAACCGGCACAGCCTGTCCCGGATCGCTCTTGTCGACCGGTGCTGTCGCAACGCGCCCCGCGGCATGAGCTGCACGCGCCTGCGCATACTCATACCCGCCCAGCGTTCCCGCTCCGCCCCCCACAATCAGCAGCAATACCGCCGCAACCGGAGCAGCCTGCAGATTCGCAAAGTTGTTCAGCACGCGTTGACTCAAGCGCTCAAACCACCGCTTCGGCGGAATGGCATCCAGAGACTCTTCCAGGCGGATGCGCGAACGGGTCACAAAATTGGGGTCAGGCTCAACCACGGGGTAAGCCGTCGCCAGCGTCTTCAGCGCCAGCAGCTGCTCCCGCTCCTGGCCGCATTCCGCGCAGGCCGCAAGGTGCCGGTCCAGCTCGTGGATCTGTTCATCGGGCAGCTCGCCATACGCTGCCAGAACAATGCGCTCGTGGGCAAGTTCGCAATTCATCTCTTTACGTCCTTCCAGCCTCTACCGCAGTACCGCAAATCCGGTCTAAAGCGCCGCCCGCCAAACCCCCGGGTTCCCGCGGACAGGTCCTCGTCCGTCGGGTGGGCTAACGCAATCCCGCCAGTTGAATTCTCAACTTTTTAGTCGCTCTGAAGAGCGTATTTTTGGCGGTTTCTTCCGTGGTATTCAACATCTCTCCGATCGTGCGCAGGCGGAGACCCTGGTAATGCTTCAGTTCAAAAACCATCCGCTCCCGCGGAGTCAGCTTGCTCAGTGCGGCCTGAATGCGCTCGCCCAGCACCTTGCGATCCAGTTCCTTGCTCGGATTCGAGAATGACCGAGTGTCTGAAACCGAACCCAGTACATCGATCTCGTCGCCGGAGTGATCCAGCACCACGGCCTGGTCCTCGCGACGCGTCTTCCGCCGGCGAAGCTGATCCAGGCACAGGTTCGTCACGATCCTGTAAATCCAGGTGTAGAACGAGCACTCGAACCGGAAGTTCCCGATATACCGGAATGCCTTGAGAAACGCTTCCTGATAGATGTCTTCCGCATCCTGCTCTGAGCCCGTCAAGTGCAGAGCCAGCCGCAGCACCTGCTGCTCATACTGGCGAACCAGCGCGTCAAACGCTGCACGCGATCCCGACTGCGCCTCGCGGATCAGTTCCATCTCCGGCGCACGCGCCTGCAAACGCTCTGCAGCGCGATCCGGTCCGTCCATTGCCCTGGAAGCCATGCCTGCCGAAGATTGTATCCTTCTTTTGGCAGGCCACGCTAAAGCGCCGGGCAAAGCCGTCGGCGGTGTTGGATAGCTCACAGCATCCGATGCCATCGAGAATTCCACTCCGGTCGTGCAGACGTTATCGCACTTGTGTAGACGGCTCCTAAGCTCGTTTTGTGAGCCGGGTTTGAGGCTAAAACCGCCCGGGCGTGACCATCGTTACACTAGGAGACTATGACCCAGTCTTTGTTTTCGGGAATGGAAGCCACTCCCGGTGAATCCGGCGGTTGGTATACAGCGCATTGCGACGGCGGATCGCGCGGCAACCCCGGCCCCTCCGGCTACGGCGCCGTTATCGAAGATCCATCCGGCAAGATAGTAGCCCGTCTGAGTGCATTCCTCGGCCACCAGACCAATAACTACGCTGAATACAAGGGACTTCTCGCCGTTCTTGCCTGGGCAAAAGAGCAACGCATCCGCCAGCTTCGCGTCGTCTCCGACTCCGAACTGATGGTCAAGCAGATGAAGGGCCAGTACAAAGTCGCCAGCCCCGGCCTCCGCCCGCTCTGGGAGGAAGCCAAGGCCCTCGCACGCCGGCTCGACCGCTTTGAGATGCGCCACACCCTCCGCGGCGGCAACAAGGAAGCCGATCAGCTCGCCAATGACGCTATGGACAAGGGAACCGGCCGTCCCGCAGCCGGAAGGCCCAGTGCAAATCCCACCTCACACGGCCCCGCCAAAAATCCCGCCTCGACGCCCGCAGCCACCCAAGTCCTTGAGGGATATGTAAAAGGCGGTGTCGTCCACCTGCTCGAAGGCGACCTCCCCGATGGCACCTTCGTAAAGATCACGAAAAAGTAGGCGTCAAGTCCTCATCTCCGCGCGCTCTCCAAACCGGAATGAGGGTGCCCCCGGTCCCTCGCTATTGGGGACCGGGGAGGCCTCGCTTTTTGAGACCTGCAAAATCTATCCCATCCAAAACCGATGGGTGCCCCACTCATGCGCGCTCTTTTGCGCATGAGTGGGAAACCACGAACCCACGCGCAACTATGTTTTGAAGGTCCGGAAGAGAATCGTCGCTAGGCCGCGTTAGCCAGCTTTTCGTATTTTTCGTACTCCCCAAACTCCGCGCGGCGATTCAGCACAACACTCAAATTCATCAGCGCCCGCGACGAACATGCAGGGCACTCGCGATTGGCATCGCTCACACAATTGCAGTCAAGGCAAAGCACAGCATGATCAAGCGGAATGGTCGATTTGTTCCTGAGAGTATTCATAATTGTCTGTCCAATCCATTGGACTCCTATAGGAAGGAAAACCGGCCCCCACGCAGGAGTTGCGACCAGTACCACGAAGGTGGCAGACGCCGCCGGGACGTCGACGCCCGGCGGCGGCCCATGTCTCACGTAAGTTAGTGCAGCGAAACGCCCAACCGTTTCAAGAAGCCGACAATCGGTCCCGCATTCCAGCATGTCCACACGCCGCAATCCGGGACGTGGGAAGGTCTAGGGTTATTAACCGATATTATTCCGCCACACATGCCCCTCGCGCTCCAGCAGCCGGTCCCCACAATCCGGTCCCCACGTCCCCGCAAAATAATTCGGAAACACCTCGGGATTCTTCGCCGCCCACGCCTCCAGAATCGGCGTATACAGCGACCACGTCACTTCCACGCCGTCGCGGTGCGCAAACAACGTCTGATCGCCAAGCATGGCATCCAGCAGCAGCCGCTCGTACCCGTTCGCCGTTGAAGTGCCAAACGCCGCCGCATAATCAAAGTCCATATTCACCGGGCACACCGACATATTCGGCGTGTTCGGAACCTTCGCGCCAAAGCGCAGCGCAATGCCCTCGTTCGGCTGAATGCGAATCGTCAGCAAATTCGGCTGGATATCCGTGCACGGCCCGCTCGACTGCATGCGATTAAAAATCAGCAGCGGCGGCTGCCTGAACTGGATGCTGATCTCCGTCGCGCGCTTCTTCATCCGCTTGCCCGCACGCAGATAAAACGGCACCCCTGCCCAGCGCCAGTTCTCGATCCCCAGTTTCACGGCCGCGTACGTCTCAGTCCCCGACTCAGGATTCACGCGTTCTTCATCGCGATAGCCAACCACCTTTTTCCCTTCGATAACGCCTGGCCCGTACTGCCCGCGCACCGCGTCCTTGATGGGGATGCTCGGAATCGCGCGCCACACCTTCACCTTCTCGCGGCGCACGGCCTCGGCATCGAAGCTCGATGGCGGCTCCATCGTCACAAAGCTCAGTAGTTCCATCACATGGTTCTGCACCACGTCGCGCAGCGCGCCAGCCTTCTCATAGAAAGGCCCGCGCCCTTCCACGCCCAGTGTCTCCGCCGCCGTGATCTGCACATGATCGATGTAATTGCGATTCCAGATAGGCTCGAAAATCCCGTTGCCGAACCGGAAAACCAAAATGTTCTGCACCGTCTCCTTGCCCAAATAATGATCGATGCGGAACACCTGGTTCTCGTGAAAGACCGCATTCACCTGGTGATTCAAGTCGCGCGCCGAATCCAGATCGTGCCCGAACGGTTTCTCGATCACCACGCCCACGCGCCCTTGCTCCGGTTGCGCCATCCCCTGCGCGCCCAGGTTCTCGATAATCGGCGTGAAATACTCCGGTGCCGTCGCCAGATAAAACAGCCGGTCCGGCCCGATGTTCTTCTCGGCCGCAATCTTGTCCAGTTCCTGCTTTAATCCCGAATAATGCGAAGCATCATCAAAGCTCAACGCGTAGTAGCTGATCTTCTTCGTGAAATCCTCAAGCCGCGGATCGGCCTTGTCCACGTTTCCAAAATCGATAATGCCCTCGCGCATGTCGGCCGCAAACTCATCGCCCAGCGGACGGCGCGCCACACCGACAATGGCAAAATCCTTCGGCAGCAGTCCATCCTGCTCCAGATGAAACAGCGCAGGCAGCAGCTTCCGCTTCGTCAAATCGCCTGAAGCGCCAAAGATCACCAGAATCCCCGGATTCGGAATCCGCTCGCCGTTCTTGGGAACCTGCGACAAATCCTCCGGGCTAATCTTCATTTGCACAGTAGCTGATGCCATTGCGACCTCCTTCGTCGGTCGAGTGAACAGTGTGCAGTGAACAGTGGACACTTGCCACTATCGTTCAACGCGCTATCTCTGTTCACTGTTTACCGTTCACTGCCCACTACCCACTGTTCACTGTTCACTGACCACTGATCACTGTCCACTGATCATTAGTCTTTCTTCACCGCGTGCCCGCCAAACGCATTCCGCATAATCGCCAGCATGCGATCGGTAAAATTGTTCTCTTCCCGCGAACGAATCCGCCGAATCAGCGACTCCGTTATCACCGGCGCCGACACATTCAGATCGATCGCTTCAAACACCGTCCAGCGTCCTTCGCCCGAATCCGCCACATACGCCTCAAGCCCATCGAGCGTAGGATTCTTGCTCAGCGCGTCCGCCGTCAGATCCAGCAGCCAGCTCCGCACCACGCTGCCGAAGCGCCAGATCTGCGCGATCTGCGCCAGGTCGAGATTCATCTCTTCCTTCTTCTCCATGATGGTGAAGCCCTCAGCGTAGGCCTGCATCAACCCGTACTCGATGCCGTTGTGCACCATCTTCACAAAATGTCCCGCGCCGGCCGGACCCACATGCCCCCAGCCCTGCTCTTTCCCCGGCGCCAGCGTCTCCAGGATCGGCTTGAGATAGTCGACGGCTTCCTTGTCGCCGCCCACCATCATGCTGTAGCCCTCTTTCAATCCCCACACGCCGCCCGACGTCCCAACATCCACAAACTGAAATCCCTTCGCCGTCACTTCCTTGTAATGGCGCTGCGAATCCTTGTAGTTCGAGTTGCCGCCATCGATCAGAATGTCGCCCTTGTTCAGCAGCGGCTCGAGCTTGGCGATCGTGTCGTCAACCGGCTTCCCCTGCGGCACCATGATCCAGATCGCCTTGCGGCCAGTGAACTTCTTGGCCATATCCTCGAGCGAACTCACGCCTACATTGCCAGAAGCAGTGAGCTTGGCCACAGCGTCCGCGTTGAAGTCGAAGCCGATCACCTGGTGCCCGCCGAGGCGAAGCCGCTCCGCCATATTGCCGCCCATCTTGCCCAGACCAATCAATCCCAGTTGCATATCGCTCTCCTTCCAATCCGGTTAAAAAACTTCGAGTGTCTCAAGCTTGCTGCGCAATGCATCCGCTCCCGTAAAGCAAATCGCCTCCATCCCGGCTCTTGCTGCCGCAGCCGCATTCTCAGCACGATCGTCAATAAATAACGTGCGCTTCGCCCGCGTTCCCAGAATATCCAGCGCGCGGCGATAGATCGCCTCACCGGGCTTCCGCAATCCCAAATAGCAAGAGCTGAAAGCCACATCCACCTGCTCGCGTATGCCGAAGTTCTGAAACCGGTACTCATTCGGCTCCCGCGCTTCATTGTTCAAAACACCAAGCATGTACTTATGGGATGCTGCCAACTCGCGCAGGATTCCCAGCGCCCCGTTCGGCAACGCCTTCGATTGCGCAAAAATCGCTTCTATGAATTCATCTTTGCTGAAACTTCGCGCCTGATAGAACACGGTCGCGTCAAGATACTGCGAAGCGCTGATCGCATCGCGCTCCCACGCATCGTTCTGCTCCGCGTGCCGCCGCTCAAACTCCGCGCGATCCAGTTGAAACTGATCCACAACCGCCGCACGTTCACGATGGTCCCAGCCATTGGTCAGCAGGACTCCACCAACATCGAAAAGAATTACGTCGAAGGGGAACATCGGCGTCTCTGAACTTACGGTGGTCAGCAAAAGGAGACTAGTACGCCGGAGACTTACAACTCTGGTTTCCTGTTACTGAAATTCACAACAAAAATTGGCGGTGTCATTCTGAGTGAAAGGGGCCCCAAACGTATTTCAGCTTGGGGGTGGTAAGGGAAGAATCTGCTTTTCCCTCATTTCTGTTAATCGCACTGATACTTCGCTTCGATGGCCAGCACCTTTTTAAAACGCCGCGTAAATCGCGGCTCATCGGAAATGAACTTCGCCCTGATGAATGCATCCACAAGCTCGTAGGCCAGCGACGCTCCCACAATTCGCGCCCCCAGCACAATCACATTCATATCGTCGTGCTCCACGCCCTGGTGCGCGGAATAGGTGTCGTGACACATGCCCGCGCGAATGCCGGGAATCTTGTTCGAGGCCACGCATACGCCCACCCCCGAACCGCAAATCAAAATCCCCCGCGGCGCTTCTCCCGCGCGAATTGCCTCGCCCACGCGCTCCGCAAAATCGGGGTAGTCGTCCTGCGGCTCAACCTTGTACGCACCCAGATCGAGAATCTCGTGCCCTTCACGCGTGAGGTATGCCCGCACTTCTTCCTTCAGCTCAAACCCCGCGTGATCCGATGCAATCACTAACTTCACGTGCAATTCCTTTCGCCTGGGAAAAGTGAGAGTCCCTAGTCTCTAGTCCTTTGTCCCCTTACCCTGTTTCCCTTGTTCTCTAGGTCTTAATCAACGCCTTCGCCCGCTTCGCCACATTTTCCGGCGTGAATCCAAACTCGGCCATCACCTTCGGCCCGGGTGCAGACGCTCCGAAGTGATCGATGCCCACAACATCGCCGTCCGAGCCAACGTACTTCCACCAGCCCAGCGTCGCACCTGCTTCCACCGCAATCTTCGGCACGCCCGCCGGTAGCACGCTCGCGCGATACTCGGCCGTCTGCTCCTCGAAAATCTTCCAGCTCGGCAAGCTCACCACGCGCGCTGCAATTCCCTCGCCCGCCAGCAGCTTCGCCGCGTCAATCGCCGTCGAAACCTCCGAGCCCGTCGCAATCAGAATCACCTTGGCTCCGGCAGCATCCTCCAGAACATACCCGCCTTTGCTCACGCCGCCATACACATCGTGCTGCGCGGTGTCGATCACCGGCAGATCCTGCCGCGACAGCGCAAAGAAGCTTGGCGTCGTGCGGTCCAGCGCCAGTCGCCAGCATGCCGCCGTCTCATTCGCATCGGCGGGCCGAAAATCTGTAAGCCCCGGTGTAGCACGAAGCATCATCAGGTGTTCGATCGGCTGATGCGTCGGTCCATCTTCTCCCAGACCCACCGAGTCGTGCGTGAACACAAAAATCGAGTGGCACTTCATCAAAGCGGCCAGCCGCAGCGCCGGCTTGCAATAGTCAGAGAACGTAAAGAAGGTTGACCCGAACGGCACCAGCCCGCCATGCACCGCCATGCCATTCACCGCCGCGCACATGCCAAATTCTCGCACGCCAAAAAACACGTTGCGTCCCGCGGGATCGACATGGAAACTTGCGCCCGGCTTGAAAATCGTCTTCGTCGACGAAGTCAAATCCGCCGCGCCGCCAAACAATTCAGGCACCACATCGGCCACCGCGTTCATCACCGCGCCGCCCGCATTGCGCGTAGCCTGCTTCTTGTCCACCGTGAACGACGGAATCGCCTTCTCCCAGTCTTTCTTGCGGTGCCCCTTCTGCGTGCGATCAAACTCCACAGCCAGGTCGCGAAACTTCGCTGCGTAATCCGCGAACAGATGATTCCATTCAGCCTCTGCCGTCGCGCCGCGATCAACAGCCTTGCGCCAGTTCTTCAGCGCATCGTCGGGAACATATAAGTTCTGGTCGTCCGGAAATCCATAAAACTTCTTCGTCGCCGCGGTATCCGCCGGCCCCAGCGCTTCGCCATGCACCTTGTTCGTGCCTGCCTTGGGACTGCCGTACCCGATCACCGTGCGCACAGCGATGAGCGATGGCTTGTCCGTCACCGCCTTGGCCGCTTCAATCGCCGCTTCAATGGCTTTCAAATCGTTGCCATCGCCGACCCGCTGGGTATGCCAGTGATATGCGTCGAAGCGCTTCAGCACATCGTCGTTGTAGCTCAACTCCGTCGGACCATCGAGTGAAATCAGGTTGTCATCGTAAAGCACGATCAGCTTGCCCAGCGCCAGCGTTCCGGCCAGCGCGCATGCCTCGTGCGAAACGCCTTCCATCAAATCGCCGTCGCCGCACAGCACGTACGTGTGGTGATTCACAATCTCATAGTCGGGCTTGTTGTACACCGCGCACAGATGCTTCTCCGCGATCGCCATTCCCACCGCCATCGCCAGTCCCTGCCCCAGCGGACCCGTGGTCACTTCCACGCCGTCCGTGTCGCCGTATTCGGGATGTCCCGGCGTGCGCGAATGCCACTGCCGGAACGACTGCAGATCTTCGATCGTCACCTTGTATCCGGAGAGAAACAGCGTGCCATACAGCAGCGCAGAAGCGTGCCCATTCGACAACACAAACCGGTCGCGGTCCGGCCATTTCGAATTCGCCGGATTGTGCTTCATGATCTTGTGAAACAACAGATAGGCAATCGGTGCGCAACCCAGCGGCGCGCCTGGATGACCGCTATTGGCCTTCTGCACCTCGTCAACAGCGAGCAAACGCAAAGTATCAATCGATAATTCGTCGAGTGAAAGATCCGCAAGAGTTGCCATAAAACTCGATTCCCATTCCTTTCAAAAAAATGCCGCGGAATTTATGCCTCGATCCGAGGCTCGATGCTGATGTCCACGTTGTACCCGAGCCAGCGATTCTGCTGGGGCCAGTGAAGAGTCCATGATAGAACACCACTCTCCTCGGTCCGAACGGTGCAAATGTCCGCGCTGTACCCCGCGCTCCCGAGACTGCGGCCCATCGTCGATTGCGTTGTCTTCCATTGGTCCGCTGTCCACAACACCTCAAATGGCGCGTCATCGAGGATGCGTAGCGTGTCTCCGGCCGTGACTTTCTGGATTGGCCGCCGCAGGCTGTAAAACTCCAGGTTCGCCCGCCGTTTCCCTCTCCCCTCCGGTTCGCAATAGCGCTCATACACGCTATCGATGCGGTCAAACACTTTGCCGTCCACTGCCGAACGCAGCAGCTTCAGATACTCCGCATGCGCCCACACCAGCGGCACCGCCGAACCAGCCGGCTTGCCCGTCTCAAATCCACGCCGCTCCGCCTCGTCCCACACCTGCTCCGGCATCATCTGGCCCAGCGTGGCAAATCGCTCGTACGTCGCAATCAGTGGCGAAGGATCATTTCCCGCCGCAAGTTCGTAGTGCGCACGTTCCCCCGTAAACAGCGGCCACACGCGCCCCTGTCCCCACCCCTGAAACGGTCCGCCATCCGGGCGCTGCCCATAGCCGTCAAAGTTGTACCGGTGCCACCCCGGCCCCTGCGGAAGATCGGTCTTCAAAACCGCATCCACCACCTTCAGCGAATCAATCATCAGCGGATCATCGGCGCGGCGCACCCCATAGCGCACCAGTTCCAAAAATCCTGCGTCGATAATCTCCCGCGCCTCAAACTCCGTCTGCGTGCCCGGCGGCCGATTATTGATGTGGATAGTCTCCGTCCCACACTCTTCGCAGGCATAAGCCGCGCCCTTCTCCGGTGGCCGGATGCGCATATAGTGCCGCTTCACCTCCGCCAGCAGCACCCCATTGTTCGTCACAGTCCAGTCTTCAAGATGCTGTTCGATCCAATCGGCAAACTCCTCCAGAAACACCGCCATCTCCGTCGAATCGTGCGCTCGAGCAATATCCGCCGCGCAAATCAGCCCGCCGATCACCGCCGCAAGCGTCGAAGGCGAATAACCTGCATTCTCTTCCCACCGTTCCTGGTGCGTAATCGGCGCATGCTGCACAAGGTATCCCGCTGCCCGCTCGATGAAGGGGAAAATCTCGAAGTCGCCGAGTCCGTTCGCCTTCCACAATCGCCACGCCAGAATGATCGGGAACGCCACCTCGTCCAGTTGCTCCCCCGACCAGTAAGGCCGCCCGTCCACCCAGAAATTCTGCGCAAATCCCCCATCTGGTTTTTGCGTACAAGCCAGGTACACCAGCGCCCGCCGCGCCGTCTCCGAACGCCCGCAAGCCAGCAGCGCCGTCGCCGTCTGCACCATGTCGCGCGTCCACACCAGGTGATACCCGCCCAGATCGTCATCGCCGTGCGCCTGGCCCCACGGAATCGAAGCCGAAGCTACAAACGCCCCCGAAAAAGTCTTGTCTTCATGCGCCAGCAGCACGTTATGGCTCGCCCGCATCAGCTTGCCCCCGTCGCACGCCTTGGGCGCAAGCCATTCCGGATTGGCGGCCCGGTGCCACTGCTCGATAAACCGCGCGCGATTCTGCGCGAATGGCATCGCCAGTGCGCCAACCGTCTTCTGCAGCGCAGTATGGTTCCCTTCGCCAAGACCAATCGCCAGCACGAACTCCCGCGCACCATCGGTCCCCGCTGCGCCCAGGTTCAGTTCCCCGAACAAAGCAATATTGCCGTTTGTGGCCGATCCGAATTCCCAGTCCATCACGTAGTTATCGCGCAGGTCGTGCCACCCGTCGCTCGTCCCCACAAACCCGCAACTCACGCGCGAGAATCCGCAACTCGCTCCCATCGCCAGCGACCACTGGTTCTTCCATGCCAGCAGCATTTTGTGCCCCGCCACGTCCAGAGCCCGCCCCGTGTTGCCCGCCCCGCCCCCGTCCAGGTGAGGCGCCAGCAACGCATAAATCTTCAGCCGCGGAATCAGATCCTCGTGTCCCTCCAGCCGCACATGCTGCAGAATCACGCTGTGGTGCGGATCGCAGATAATCTCCTTCGTCAGCGTGTACCGCCCGCCGGGATCGCGATTGATGTACCGCACCCCCAGCGCCTCCGGGTGGATGTACTCGAACGTCGACACCAGGTCGCGCTTCTCCTCGTGCTTGAACGTCTCCCCATCCGTCACCAGGAACCCCATGTCGCGCACCTGGGCGCTGTCGATCGTCGGATGGTAGATTTCGTTCAAGATGCCGTGCGAGCACGTAAACCACACCCGGCTTGAAGCCGAGTAGGCGGTACCCACCGCGTCTTTCACGCTCGAAGTCCAGCGCGGCAGCAGTCCCGGCGCGCCAAAAGCCTCACCCTGCTGGTCAAGCCAGCGGTACAACGGTCGTTCACTATTCATGGATTCACACCGGTAGAACGTTCAGGGAAGTTCAATTCTTGCGGTCCAACACTCCTAGGGATGTTCCCACATCCCCCAAGGTTTCCATTTTCACACCGATTCCTCCGAACCCTATCACGCTCTTACCGCATCCATCCAAACATAGGGCACTGCCCGCGAATATGAATGGCCGGTTTCATTTGTTGCGCTCTTGCTCGGATACATAGCACCCGGCGCATCCACACGCACCCGCGATGACCGTCCATTGAAACAGTACAATCCCAACTGAGGAGATTTCCCCGATGGCATATGAACTTGCACCGCTTCCTTACGACTACGCCGCCCTCGAGCCTTTCATCGACGCGGAGACCATGAAGCTGCATCACGACAAGCATCACCAGGCCTATATCAATAACGTGAATGGCGCGCTCGCCAGTCACCCCACTCTCGCCGCCAAATCGGTTGACGACCTCATCAGCGACCTCAATGCTGTCCCCGAAGACATCCGCGGCGTCGTCCGCAACAACGGCGGAGGCCACTCCAACCACTCCATGTTCTGGACCATCATGGCCCCGCCCAAATCCGGCGGCGGCGGCACGCCCTCCGGCGCCCTCGCTGACCAGATCAACAAGGATTTTGGTGATTTTGAGGCCTTCAAGAAAACTTTCAATGAGACCACCGCCAAGCAGTTCGGCTCCGGATGGGGCTGGCTCGTATTCCAGGGCGGCAAGCTCAAAGTCATCACCACCGCCAATCAGGACTCGCCCCTCAGCCAGGGCATCTACCCCATCCTCGGCAACGACGTCTGGGAACACGCCTACTACCTCAAGTATCAGAACAAGCGCCCCGACTACCTGGCCGCATGGTGGAACGTAACCAACTGGTCCGAAGTAGCCAAGCGCTTCGAAAAAGCCAAAAAGTAGCGAATACCTCGTCCCGGAAGAGTGTCGAAAATCTCATCCCGCAGAACAGACCCTGTGCCCCATTCATCGCGGCTTCATCGCGATGAGTGGGACCGGTCCGCCGCCCGCTTCAATCCAAACCGACTCCACAACATCGCAATCAATAACGTGTCATTCCGGGTGCTGGGTGCCCCGGGTGCCGCTTTTGGTACTTGGGAAACCACGAACCCAACCCAGCCTCTCCACAAAAACCCAAGAGGCGCGGTAACCTCGCCGGGTGCCCATCCCAGCTCCGCCTGGGTGGGGAACCACGATCTACACCGCTGATCAAACCACAGTGGTAGATCTGTAGCGCAGCTGGGTCTGGACGTTCTTATCCTCAAGGTACTTTGGAATTTGCCCTCGCAGACGAGTCACTTCGAATCACGTCTACTGTCGGTAGAATCGGAGTGGACCAGGTCATCCTCGATTGAAGGGGGGGCTCCATGACGGCGGCCAAAAGCTGGCTCGACTCATTTTTAGAGTCCAATTCCGAGAAGGTAGAGCGGCGATCTGCTGAACGGCAACCGACAGATAACTTCTTCGCGTATCGCTGGAATGGCACCCGGCTCACGGAGGAGCCGGTCAAGGATATCAGCTCATCCGGACTTTACCTTCTTACGGAGGAACGCTGGCAGCCTGACACATTGCTTTCTTTAACGCTGCAGAGGCAAGGCTCACTTGAAACGAATCCTGAGCTCAGGATCGAGATAATGGGCAAAGTCGTCCGGTGTGGAGAAGATGGCGTGGGGCTGGAGTTTGTTTTGAAGGATGACACGGAATCACGCCAATGGGTGAGTCTGAGAGAGACCCTGATAGAACAAGCCAAGCCGCAAGACATGCTGAACTTGGTCCGGCTGGTCGAAGCCATTGCATTCATGAGTCAAATCTGTCCGGGGGAAGCTGAGAAGATCCGACAGTTCTTTCTCGGTGGATTGAGTAAGCAAAAGCTGGAAAACGCCGTTGCAATTGCGCTCAAGGCCGAGAATCTGCTGGCAGGCGAACACATTGCTTCGAGGCAGCGCGCTAACCCAGACCTCGTTGTCCGAATTCTTGAAGACGGAACCTGCGCCGATGAGAATTGGCTGAAGGACTTCTGGGCTGGGCTCCTGGCAACGTCCTGCGCCGTTGATGCAGAAGACAAATCGAGTCAGGTTTTCGTTGAAATGTTCTCCAATCTCACGACTTTTCTTTGCAGAATCAGGTTCAACCTTCGTGAAGGACGTGCCCTGCAAGATCAAAGCGGCTCCTGCTAGGCGAGATTTAGCAACGCTGGATTTAACTGAGCCGCCACATCCGGTTGGATCGTGTCCCACACCAAAATTACTCATAAGGCGGCGGTCGACCGCAGCTGTCTTCTGGCGGGTGGCCTGGATCCGCCAGTCGGCAATTTGCAGGAACCCTGGGTGCCCCGGGGCCACTTTTGGCACCTTGGAAACCACGAACCCAACTCAGCCTCTCCACAAAAGCTCAAGGGGCGCGGTAACCTCGCCGGGTGCCCCTTCAAGCTCCGCTTGGGTGGGAAACTGCGATCTACACCGCCAGCGCGCCATCCATGACCGCGGTTATGCTTCGCGAGGCAGAGTGGCCGGTTATCCGACCAAAGCGTCAGCAGCAACCTGCGCTACCGAAGTCTTGCGGAGCTTGCCGGTGACGGCTTCGCGGATGGCATCGATGTCGAAGTCGTCGACAGCGGGCTTTAGGCAGGCAAAGATATCAGGCATCTCGCAAGTCGGGTTGGGATCGGGAGCAGAGGCCAAGTCGGGAGCGTCCTGGGCCGGACCGGCGAGCTTCGGCTCAGGTTCCTCCGCAAATGACGGGGAACAGCCCCTGTTTTCGAGGTAGTGCGTGCTCTTGAAATGCTCTTGCTCGCAATGCTCGGTGCCGGTGGTTCCGGCCTTCTCCTTTTCGCGGGGAATATGGAGAGAACCGTCCGTGAGCAGCTTGTTGAGGATGGGAATGTGGACGCGTCCGTTTTCGACGAATTCGACACCCTCGACAGTAAGCGCGAAATCGGAGTTGTCGGCGCGGGTGATGTACTTCTTGCGGAGCAGGTACCAGGTGGTGAAGTCGAGAAAGTCACGAGGGAAACCCATTCGCGCTTCCACTTCGGCGAGGGGAACGACGGGCGCGAAAGGGTTGGCGCGGCGACGGTAGTAGAGAACGGCCAGCACGGCGAGGCGGCGGTTGCGCTCGCCTTCCATTTCGTCCATAAAGTCGACCGTGTTGGAAAGGGGAGGGTGGTCGTCGGAAGCCCGGCCATACGAGGCATCGTACTCGGCGCGCCGGTGAGGGTCAGAGAGCGTGTCGTAGGCCATGCGCAGGAGGGCGAATTTCTCCGGGTCGCTGGAGACAGAATTATCCGGATGATAGCGCGCCGCAAAGAAGCGATAGACGCGGTGGATAGTCTCCGGCTCTGCGCTGCGGCTGATCTGCAGAAGTTCGTAGAAATCCTGGGTCTTGCTCTCCAGCATAGAGACAACCTCACACGTCGAGATAGGAGCTAATGATGAGCCGAAGAGTAACGGGGCTCGGGAGGGGGGCACAATCCCCGATTTGGGCTATGTCGCTGCGCATAGATGCTATAGAGGCGTTCCCCACCAGCGCTACTGGGAGTTCACCTCGTTCCACATCAAGTCCGGCCACGATGCGGAATGGAACGAGCTGGTGAAAATGTACGTGGATGGCTTCAGCAAATTCCCGGACGCTCACTGGGCCATGTACGAGAGCAAGTGGGGCGAGAACAACGGCGGAATGTGGGTTGTGATCAACCCCATGCGGACGCTCGACGAAGCGGATAAAGGATTGGCCGACGGCAAAGCATTCTTTGCGACACAGGGCGAGGCCAACATGAAGCACGCGGGCGAACTCGCCGCCGCCTGCATCGAGTCAGTGCAGACCAACCTCTTCGTCGTGAATGCGAAGGAGAGTTACGCAGACGCTGGCTGGGCCAAAGCCGCGCCCGAAGTCTACGGCCAGCCGTAGAGATGAATTGAGGCCGGGTCTGTTCTTGAAGAAGGACGATTGAGGCTCGTGCTTTCCCAGGTGCCCAAAACGGCACCTGGGGCACCCTTCCTTTGTGCTGGGTTGGGAGTGCTGGACCTGGGCCACCTACCAGTTTGAGGTTGAATTCAGGTTGGAAGGGCTGGGTGGTCCCTCGCTTTCCATCCCCCGGTCCCCAAAGGCGAGGGACCGGGGCCACCCGCCTAAGCCACCCGCCCTCCCGCCCACGAAGAGTAAAATAGCGCGAATAGACCAATGCCACTAATTCAAAACGTCCACGTGCAAGGCCTCTGGGGTTATCGCAGCATCAACCTCGATTTTGACAAACACGTAAATTTCCTGATCGGCCCAAACGGCTCCGGCAAAACAGCCCTGATTAACCTGATCGCCGGAGCGCTTTCTGGGGACGAAGCCTTGTTACGGCATGAGTCGTTCGAATCGATCGAAGTGAGTCTTACCGGTGCTCCCGGAGAAATTCGAAAGATTCAAGTGACAAAAGACCTGAACTCGCTCGGAATCGAAGAGCTCAAATTCACTCTGGATGGGGAGTTGTTGAAGGTGCCCAGGCAGAGCCTATTTATGAGTTCGAGACGCTCGACGGTGTCGGAATTGCAGGTGAGGCTAGCCAGCTCAATTCCGCTAACTTGGCTCCGAATCGATCGAAAAACCATCACTCCCTCTAACAGGGTGGCTGAGGGACGTTCTAACCCGATCGATGAGCGTTTGGCAAATATTTCTGAGCGGTTGGCTCGGTACTTTACAGAGTTACAAAGCAGAGTAGATCAAGAAATGCAAAGCTTCATCCGCTTCGTCTTCTCGAATCTACTGCCAGTCGAACTTGAAAATGAAGGGACGCTACAAACGGAACGCCCTCTTCCCTTGGAGGCAAGTGAACATGCACTTCGGCAGATTTTCGAAAATTTCAATATAAGAGACAAGCGAAACCAGAAAAACGTAAAGAGGTACTTCGAAGATCTTCGAAGAATTAACGAAGTCTTGGATCCAAATGCAGGGAAGGCGCCCATTTTCACTCCTCGTGACTTCATGGTGATTAGCATCTCGAGAAACGTGCAGGCAATGGTTAGAGAATGGGAAAAAGTATCCTCGCGAAAGAATGAGATCTATTCTCAGCGACAACTCTTCTTAGAGAAATTGCGGAACTTACTACAAGACAAGGAAGTTCATACGACCGATCGAAATGAACTTGAGATATGCGTTTTAAACCGCCCTTCCCAAGTCCTTAGAATGGTTGATCTTTCTTCCGGTGAAAAGCAGATGATTGTAATGTTGAGCGAAGCATTGCTCGAACGTCAGACGGCGCACATTTACATTGCGGATGAACCCGAGTTGTCCCTTCACATTCAGTGGCAGGAAGTCTTGGTCGATCTGCTGACGGAGCTGAATCCTAATGCCCAGATTGTGTTTGCAACGCACTCACCTGACGTCATTGGGCGTAGAACTCAAAATGCGTTCGACATGAATCAGGTGAGCACAGATGCCACTAAATAGATCGACTGCGGGCCTTGCGGCGGAACACCTACTTCATGGAGTTGATGTCGTAGTTTGGACTGAGGGCGGCGCGATTCCAAAATTTTCTGCTACGAATCAAGAAGACCAGACGAACCAGCTACCAAGCGTCGCACCGTATGGGGACGACGTACAGTTCTGGCGAGCGATTTTTCATCGGTTTATTCCAAACTTAAGAGCGAGATTCAAACCGGCAGGCTCAAAGAGCCGAATCAAAGAGATTGCTGCTGAGGTGCAATCGAATAGGCTAGCCAATATCGTCGTCTGCCTCGATAGAGATCATGACGATCTAATTGGCGGGCTCGTTTCTGACGACAACGTCATCTATACGCGCTGGTACAGTTGGGAAAATGAATGCTGGACGGCTGAGAACGTTCTAAGCGCATTTGAGCAAATCTATTCTGGAACGGAATTGCCGAGCGATGTTCGGCCGCTCCTTGAACAGCAAAAAAGGCACGCTATTAGGAAGCTCACTTGGCATGTGCGTGCCGATGTCTTGCGGTCTATAGGGAGAATGCCCCGGTACTTGTCGAGAGAGACGAATAGGATATCTGGGCATGATGGGTCTTCAACTCCGATTCTTCGGACATCGTTCCTTATTTCAAACTGCCGACAGAATGCACGATCCCGATTTCGAATGTTGCCCGGAACGAAGATCTCGGTTCACGCTCATTGTATCGGGCATATTCTGTCGAATTTCTATTTCCACACGCTTCGAGTGTTGGTTAAACGACATCTCAACGAAACGCTATCCAAGCTAACGGCAAAGACGATTGTCGTTGGAGGATTTCAATCGCGGTTAGGCGGAGATCGAGCGGCGCGAACTTACTACAAGCCACTCTTAGTTGGGATGAGAATGAATCACCCACTTACTGCGCGACCAAGGCGTCGGCGCGTCAAAACGATCTGATCACGCCCAATTCTCGGCGGGGGCTAGTCTGATTGGCCTTGATTACAGATGTTAGTTGCTGCTACCGCAGTGTGTTTCAATAGTAAGAATGGCAGTTTCCCGGAGATCTACGGTTAGAGGCAAGCTGATTGCGGCTCGGCGCAAGGCGCGGGAGTATGCGATGGTGGCGCGGGCTTTGGCGTCTACTTCGCATCCTGTTCTGGCGCAGATAGTTCCGGCGCGGTTCTGCAATCTTTCGTGCGCTTACTGCAACGAGTACGACAAAGTTTCTGAGCCTGCGCCGCTGGACGAGATGCTGCGGCGGATCGACCACCTGGGGCGGCTGGGGACGGCGATGATCGGGATCTCGGGCGGGGAGCCGCTGACACACCCGCAGCTCGACGACATTATCGTGCGCATGCGCAAGACGGGCGCGATTGCGGGGATGATCACGAATGGATATCTCCTAAATGTTGAGCGGATCGAGCGGCTGAATCGCGCGGGTCTGGATCACATGCAGATCTCGATCGATAACCTGGAACCGGATGAGGTTTCGAAGAAGAGCCTGAAGGTTCTGGACAAGAAGCTGCAGATGCTGGCCGAGCATGCCGAGTTTCACGTGAACATCAACTCGGTGGTGGGCGGCGGATTCAAGGATCCGAATGATGCGCTGGTGATTGGGAAGCGGGCGCTGGAGCTGGGGTTCGAGTCGACGATTGGGATTATTCATGATGGCGACGGGCAGTTGAAGCCGCTGAAGCCGGACGAGGCGAAGGTCTACTTCGAGATGACGAATCGGAAGAAGACCAACTACGCGCAGTTCGATGCGTTTCAGGAAGCGATTGTGCAGGGGCGCGAGAATGAGTGGCGCTGCAGGGCGGGGTCGCGGTATCTGTATATCTGCGAAGACGGGCTGGTGCATTACTGCTCGCAGCAGAGAGGGTATCCGGGTGTGCCGATTGCGGAGTACACGACGGCGGATGTGAAGCGGGAGTTTTTGACGGCGAAGAGCTGCGCGCCGAATTGCACGATTGGATGCGTGCACCGCATCAGCCACATCGACCACTGGAGGGCTCCGCAGACCAGCACAGTTTCGCCGGGGCAGCAGGGCGAGCTGGTGAAGATACAGCTTTAGTGAACAGTGGACAGTGATCAGTGAACAGAAAGAACAGGGGCGTACGCACCTGTTCTTTTGGCGTTTGTGGCTCCGTTCGTTCAGAATGACAGCGCCACTGAAAATCTGTGACGAGCTCGGCGAGCGAGATGGCGAAGGACAAAAGCGGATTCTTCGCTCACCCCCCCCGAACCTACCCCACAGAGCTATCGCTCTCCGGGGCCCCTGGTACGTTCGGGGGCCCGTTCGTTCAGAATGACATCGCCAACTTCTACGTTCACTGACCACTGTTCACTGACCACTGTTCACCAGGCTTGGGCGTGGTGAACTACGGGGGCTTCGCAGTAGCCGCGGAGGCCGTCGGCTTCGCGGGTCAGGTATTCCCAGTTGAGGTCGCGGTAGGCGCGGGCCAGGACGGCTCCGACTACGCCGATGTAGGTGAGGGAAAGGGTAACGCGGCTGCCCGCGCCGACGACGTCGATCTGATGGCGGGCTACGACTTTGATGCCGAAGGTGTGGGTGGTCCAGGCAAAAGAGCGGCGCTCTTGGTCGAGCGAGGTGACCTGCCAGACGGCGGGCATGAGCCGGGGCTGCCAGATGCGGGTGCGGCTGCCGAGGGTGAGGGGGCCGATCTCCATGCGCTGGACTTTACTGACGGAGGTGGTCCACTGAGGCCAGCGTTCGACATCGAGCAGCACGTTCCAAACGCGCGGGGGCGCAACACGAATTTCCACGACCTGGCGGAAGTCTGACATGGGGAATGGGCCCGGGACCGCGACAACGTTATTTGCGTGCTGTACTCACAGGCGCTGAACGGGTGTCGGCAACGGCCTGATCGATGAGTTGGAAAAGTTTGGTGCGGTCGACGACTTCGACAAAGGGAGCGCCTTTGCTATTCGCGGTGGTGACCCAGATCGTCGGCGTGTGTTCGATGCCGATGCGCTGGCCGAGTGCGTAGTCAGCTTTGACTTCGGCGGCGAGCTTGCCCTGGGGATCGATGGCGAAGGGCAGCGCGATGTTGTGGGTCTTGGCGAAGTTCTCAGTGAACTGACGGAGCACGTCGAGATTGGAGATGGAGGGCTGGTTGGCGAAGACGGCGTCGCGGTATTCGTCGCCGATCTTTTTGCTTTTAGTGTCGAACCAGCGGGCATTCACGGCAGCCTGAAAGCTCCAGGCATGGAAGGGCAGAGGGAAGTCGTGGCGGACCCAGGGAATGTCGTATTTGGCCGCGGCCTCGCGGAGAAGCGGATTGGCATTGGCGCAGTCAGGGCACTCCATGTCTTCAAATTCGACGATAGCGACGCGCGCGCCGGCGGGCGGGCGAAGGGCGGCCGGATCGTGCACGGGTGTGGTGGGTGGCGGTCCGAACTGGGCGCGCGCTGCCGGCGCGATGGCGAGCAGGGCAGCGGCAAGGCTCATCCAGAGAGCGGTGCGGAACGTGGGGAAGCGAAGGGCGCGGGCAAGGTTACTGGGCATGTTGTCTTGGACGACTCCCTTATATCCATTGTAACGGCTGGAAAGGATAAAAGTTGCACCAGAAAATCCTCACTTTGGAAGACCCGGTGCGGCGCATCGGAGAGGGCTGCGGGCAGCCGGCATCTTTCTGACATTACGGGGATTGGTGGGGAGGGTTGGAGCCGGGGCCTTGCGCGGCGTCGTGGTCGGCGCGGCGTTTAGCCATCCACCGGCGCCATTTGTAGTCGGCCACAAAGGAAAGGGCGAAGACGACGAGGACGAGAATGGCGAGGGCGAGCTTCATAGAAACGTGGGAATGAGCGGCAAAAGGACTGCGAAATGTGTTGTCGATTTCCCCTTCCAGTATCCCACTTTGGCGCGGCGGGAGGGCATGGCGCCAGGGAAGAGCGTCTGGTCGGCGGTTCATGGGGCGTCGAATCGATCGCGAGGAATCTGGCGTCGAATCGAAGGTTCACTCAAGGCAATCCATTCGTAACGTATCCATAAGTAATTCCACTAAGGTTACAAGCGTAAGTGCCGAAAGGGTATTACAGTTAAATTTCCACCCAAATTTCTGGACCGAGAGTGGTGGGAGAGCGATGTCCTTTGGTTGGCCTAAGTTGAGTGTTGCCGGGAGATAGATCATGCGGCTGCTGGGTAAGGAAGAGGGACAGGCCACGGCATTGCTGGCAATGCTGATGGGAACTTGCCTTCTCGGTTTTTTCGCGCTGGCGCTCGATGTGGGCCAGCTTTATCGGGAACGGAGGCTAGTGCAGTCGGCCGCGGATGCAGGCGCTCTGGCTGCGGCCGCCGGTGAGAGCGCAAGTCTGGATATCAATGCCGCGGCGCGGGCAGCTGTTGCGCAAAACGGCCTGACGGTGGGGACCGGTCCGGGCCAGGTCACGGTGACCGCCTCCACGGTCACGGGCAGCAGCACACTTGGATTTGTGCAAGTGGTGGCAACTGCTCATACACCCACATATTTCATGGGTTGGTTCGGTCGTCGATTCAATCCAATGGATGTTTCAGCTTCGGCGCAGGCTTCTTATCGCGTGTCGAGCAACGCATGCATGACGGCGCTGAGCCAAACGGGAGCGGTTGTTCCAAACGCATCGGGGGTGGAGACGAATGGTTCGACGAACATGACCTGGGGCACTACCGTGATGGCGGATATTGCGACGGAAGGCAGCGGTTCTATCAATACTCCCAAATGCGGCATTGAGGCGTGCGGACCCGCGTCGGAAGTTTCGGGGAGTGGCAAGACGGCGGCTTCGCTGTACGCCTGGGGCTCAGGAAAGATACAGGGGTTGGAAACCGATGCGCCGAGCTACGGAACGGACAACAGCGGCAGTTCGATCAAAGCGACGCCGATCTTGAAGTCATGTGCGGGGGACCCATTGGCCGGCCAGATGCCGACGCCTCCAACCGCGGGAACGTGCATTGATCCGACGTGGATGTCACAGCATACGGCGGGAGGTGCGGCGGAGACCATTTCTCCGGGCACATACTGCAATTTCAATACCTCCAATGTTTCCACGCTGACGATGCAGCCCGGGACTTATGTCATCACCAAAACCTTCAGCACCAATAGTGGGACGACGATTACCGGAAACGGGGTCACGATTTATCTGGCCAACGGAGCGATTGCGAACTCCGGGAACTACACCTATGTTTCCGGCGGAGCCACTCCGTACGGAGTGGGAAACGGCACGACGATGAACATCACGGCGCCGACGGGAGGAACCTATTCCGGGATCGCCATCTGGGATGGAAACGCTTCGAGCGCCAGTCCGGATACGTTCACTTTCGGGGGCGGAGCCAGTTCGACATTCAGCGGCAGCATCTACGCTCCGAATACGAATCTTGTGCTCGGGAATGGCAGCGGAACCTCGACGATCAGCTCGGAGATTGTGGCCAATACGGTCATGATTCTGGGCGGGTCCACACTGCAGAACAACTACAATCCGAGCGCCGGAGCGGCGGCAGGCGGCGTGAATCTGGCTGAGTAGGATTGGCAAGGAGGAACAGTTTTGCGATTCCAGTGGAGCAGGTTATGCGACAACGCGGGAGGCGCTCTAGTTGAGATGGCCTTGATGATCGGGCTGTTTGCACCAGTGATGCTGCTGGGAACGTCGGAACTTGCCGGCCTGGTCTATGCATCCATTGAAGTTTCCAATGCGGCGCACGCCGGGGCTGCTTATGCCGCGCAATCCTATATTTCAAGCTCGGACACAGCCATTCCGACGCAGTCCCAGGTGGCGGCGGCAGTGCAAAATGACGCTCCCGAGATCACTCCAATGTTGACTCCCACGACCACTCTGACGGCTTCCGTGGCCACAGGCTGTAACGGCAGCGCGGCAACCGCAGGCAATACGATCCCCGCGTGCACAGGCAATACGCTGCCCTATGTTCAGGTGACGTCGCAGGCACAGATTACTCCGCTGGTGTATTTTCCGGGACTTCCAAAGTCCCTGACGTTGACGAGTCAGGCAACCATGAATCTGGTGAACTAATGATCGCGAGCGGACTTGGCTGGAGGCAGATAAGCAGAGCCTTGGGATGCCTGGCGCACTTCAAGCACTTGCCAGTTTTGGGCAGAGTCAACCTCGGTCGGCGGGGCGAACGCCGGCGGCACTTTATGGCTGCTGAAGAGGGCGCTCAGCTTGTGGAATTTGCGATCTCCAGCGGAGTGTTGTTCGCATTTGTATTCGGGTTCATGGAGCTGTGCCTGGTTTTCTTCACATATACCACGTCGGCGGAAGCGGCTCGAGAAGCAAGCCGCTGGGCGAGTGTTCGGGGAACAGGGTCCACCGTTACGTCAAATGGCGTTACCACCTGCGCCAATCCAAACATCAGCGGATGTCCCGCCACCGCGGCGCAGATTCAAAATTATGCGAAACAGCTTCCTGGCGCCGCCAACATGAATATCCAGGTATGGTGGTGCAATGCAGACGGACAAACGAATTGCGTTCAAGATCCGAGCAATGCTCATCCCGGGAACATTGTGAAGGTGAATGCGAAGTATACGTACACTTCCGTTCCGTTCGTGAAGAACGCGCCACTTGCGGTATCCAGCACATCGGAAATGGTGATCTGGCAATAGGGCGAAGCGGTTGCTGCCGATGCGAAGCGCCTGGAACCAGTTTTCATGGATGGGCGCTGCCGGTTCTCAGGAACATCCTTGTTGCCGCCCGATAAGAGAGCCGCGCCGCAACGAGGAGCGCGAGAAGCACAATTACGGTGTCGAGATAGCCTGAGATGAAGAAGACGATGGAGCAGATGTGTGCGTGCTCGCGCAGAAGCAGAATGCGGTCGATGGCGATGAGGCCGGGGAAGTGGAGCACATCCCACTGGAGTGCGACGGCGGCGTCCTGGTTGATGGTGGTCAGGGAGTGCTCCGCAGTAGGATAACCGACGACAAAAAAGTTCACAATCTCGATGGGAAGAGCCGCAAGCAGCGCGGCCTTGAGGGTTGATGCCATCGGTGGACCTCATAGGAGCGGATGGGGAAAACGCCGCCGGGGTTGCCGCGGCGGCGTTTGCAAGCAGCTCGAGAGGCGACTTCAAGGAAAAGCGGATTCTTCGCTCACCACCCCCGAACCTACCCCAAGAGCTATCGCTCTCCGGGGCCCCTGATACGTTCGGGGGCCCGTTCGTTCAGAATGACATCGCCACTGAAAATCTGTGACGAGCTCGGCGAGCGAGATGGCGAAGGACAAAAGCGGATTCTTCGCAACACCCCCTTCAACTCTAGCGGCCGACGACGATGATCTCGAAGCTGCCGGGGATCATGGGCGGACGGGGATGGGGATTTTCGGCTGTGGCTGCGGGGCGCGGGCCGAAGTCGGCGGTTACGAGGTAGGCGCGGTCGGTTGCTTGATCGTAGGCCATGGTACGCGCACCGCGCTTGGTGGGCAGCGACTCGATGGTCTTGTAGCTGGCGGCATCGACGACGGAGAGCACGCCTTCGCCACAGGACGCAAACGCAAGATTATGGGCGGCGCTGTAGCGGGCGGCATCGGGGCCGTCGCCAATGACGGGCGTGGCGAGGATCTTGCCGCTGGCGGCGTCGATCACGCTCATCTTGTTGCCATCGCAGACGGGGAAAAGGCGGTTGCCGGCGATGTCCATGGCGAGGCCGGAAGGCGATTCGCAGCCGGCGGCCCAGGTCGCGGTGATGGTGTGCGCGCGCGCGTCGATCTTGAGCACTTCGCTCTTGCCTTCAATGTTGTTATAGACGTTGCCCTTGCCGTCGGCTGCTGCGAACTCGGGCTTGCCGGGGACATCGATGGTGGCGACGACCTTGCGCGATGCGGCGTCGATGACCGTGATGTTGTGGCTACGGCCGTTGAAGGCCCACACGGATTTGGTGGCGGGTTCGTAGATGATGGCGTCGGGATTGGTGCCCGCGGGAATGGTGGCGACGGTCGAGAAGTTCGTGCGATCGAAGACGACGACCGCGTTGCCTCCGCCATCGGAGATGTAGCCGACCTTGCCATCGGGATCGAGCGCGACACCGTGGGTGCCGTGGAGTCCGCCGATGGTACCGAGAAGCTTGCCGCTGGTGGCGTCGACCGCGTCCACGTGATCTCCGCGCGTGATGTAGATGCGATGGGCAGCGGAGTCGACGAGGAGGTAGTCCCATCCGCCGCTGTCGGAGAGCTTCCAGTGATCGAGAACTTTGTAGGGACCTTGTGACCCCGCTTGCGCATGGGCGGCAAGGGCGGCAGCGAGGAAGGTGAAGCAGAGAGCGGCGGCAAAAAGGGTGCGCGCAAAGACTGGGAGACTACGTTGGTTGTGCATGTTCGGCTCCGCGTGGGCTCGGCAAATCAGAGGGTGGATTTATTGGCGATTGGCCGGCGCAAACATTGTTCCACGCGGGGGATTAAGGAATGCTGAAGGAAGGGCGGCGATGCCGTGAATTCCTGCTTCGCGCCTCATTCCTCCTTCCCGCCTGCACCTTCCTAGTCGCAGACATCGCTGCTCAGCCCGACTTCACCAGCGCTTGCCCTACCACATCGTCAGAGTCACATTATCGACCCATTCGTGAAGGGGCGTACCGGAGGTGTCCTCGTCCAGTTGGTACTGGAGACCGACCTGATCTTGCCAGGTAGTGCTGTTGACGGTCCAAGTCTGGTTGAGTCCGTAGGGGACTCCATCGAGGACCAGCGTATCGTAGCGATACTGCGTGGAATTGGGCAGATCATCGTACTCCTGAACGTGGTGCCAGCCCGGCGTCCAGTGCGGACAAGGGATCGGATCGAGAAGCCATCGAGAACCCTGGCTATCCCAGGTTGCCCAGTAGCCGTCTCCAAAGTCGCACTGGGTGCCGGCCATAAACTCGTGGCCTGACAGAACCACGTAGAAATCGAGTTCCGAGGACCAGAAGTGGGATTCGACAGCGGGGTCGTGGTAGACCCAGAAGTCCCACAGAAAATGGGTATAGGGAGTGGTGCCCGGGGTGATGTCTTTGAACAGAACATTGCTCCAGGACGGACCGCCGGCATACATCTCCATGCTGCTGCCGCTGAGCGAGGGCTGGCTCTGGTCAAAGGTCATCGTGTAATTGTTGGTGACGTTCGTCCCGGCCGCGCACGCGCTGCAGATGCTCCAGTTGGCTTGGACATTCTGCATCTGCGTCAGCACCTTTGCGTTGGCGGGTGGAGTGGGCAGCACTGTACTGCTCGCCGGTGGGGGCCCGACCTGGATCAGCCTGATTTCCGATCGGTCGGAATCATTCTTGGAGTCCGCAACGCTGACCCAGAGAAGGTGCTGGCCGCTGGGAATGGTGATCGCGTCGGAGATGGTATTTGCAGGGCTATTTGTCTGATAAACGGCTTTCCCGTCGAGACAAACCGTCCACTGGGTAATGGTACCGGTGGAATATCCGGTTGCATTCACGGTGACATTGCCAGGATTCTCACCTGGTGCGGGGCTCTGCAACCAGATCCCGCTTATTGAGCCATTTTGGTTGTTATATCCCGATTCCGCTCCGCCACATCCCGGACTGGGGTTACTGTTATCGCCAATGGTCGGAAGCGTGCTGCTTCCCGAGCCGCTGCCGCTGCCGGAGCTCGGGTTGTTGCCGATTCCTGAACCGCCGCACCCGACGATGAGCAAGACCGGGAGTGCGACTGCAAACGAGCAAAGAGAGGTGAGAAAAAGCCTGAACATGCGGTACTCCTGACACGCAAATGGATGCGGCCTACGCAGCCTTTTCTGCCTGACAATATTCAACTAGTTGAAAAAAAAACTGCTGCCATCGGCCAGGAGGTCGATCTATGGGACGCTGCAGGGCCCCCCAAAGCATTGTGTGGACACGGCAATATCGTGCGGGTGCTTGTCGAGCATGGAGCGAACGTGAATACGCGGGATTTGTTGTGGCAGGGGACGCCGGGAGACTGGGCGCGGCATGAGGGAAGGAGGGAAGTGGAAGCCTATCTGCGTGGGCAGGAGACGAAATGGGAAGCGTGAAGGCGGCACAGAAAGGCAGAAGCATATCCCTCACTCCGCTTACCCCACTTCGCGGGGCCCTAAGCATGCTCCGCTGAGGATGACACTTCAAATTGATATTGGCGTAGCGATAGGCAACCGGACAGTTGCGGTTGTGCCGCGGCCGGGTTCGCTGGCGAGGGTGATGGTGCCGCCGGCTTTTTCTACCGCGGCTTTGCAGATAGCCAGGCCGAGGCCGGCGCCGCCGGTGGCGCGTGCGCGCGAAGGATCGCCGCGGTAGAAGCGATCGAAGACATGGGGTAGCGCCGCGGGATCGATGCCGTCGCCGTGATCCTGAATTGTAAGCTCGACTGAACCGTCGACTGGGCGCAGGCTCACTTCAACCCGTGTCTGCGGAGGACTGTGTTGCAAGGCGTTCAATAAGAGATTGGAAACGATGAGAGCGCAGTCGTCAGGACTGATGGGGACGATGCACGGAGCGTCGGGCAGGTCGTGAACGGCGATGGTTACGTGGTGTACGGTGGCAAAAGTTTCAAGCTGGCTGACGGTGGTACAGATGCATTGATTGAGGTCGGATGTGGGTGCGGATGCGGCATTGGCTGCGCCGCTCTCAACGCGGGCGAGGACAAGCATCTTGGCGACGAGGTCTTCAATGCGTTCGGTGTCGGCAAGAGCGCGTTCGTTGCCGGCCTGGTACTCCTCTGGCGTGCGGGGGCGCATGCGTACGAGTTGGAGCGAGGATTTGACGACGGCGACGGCGGTTTTGAGTTCGTGCGCGGCGTCGGAGACGAACGCTCGCTGCTGTGTGAAGGAGCGTTCGAGCCGTTGCAAAGCGTTTTCAAGTGCACTGGTGAGCGGCGCCAGCTCTGCAGTTTCGCGTGCGGAGGCGGGTGGCGAGAACTCCCAGGAATCGGCCGAGACGCGGCCTGCCATCAAAGCCAACTGGCGCAACGGCTCGAGTCCGCGGTGGAGCACCCATGCAATCAGCGGCCCGGTGATCAGCACCAGCAGAAGCATGCCGGCTGCATAGAATTCGACTGCGCCATAGATTGCGTTCCACACGTGCTCAGTGGGCGCGCCATAGAGGATGGTGACGAAACGAAGATGGCCGCCACCGGGTTCGCCGGGATCGACGATGCGGGTGCCGCGCATGAAGAGCAGGCGGTATCCGCGATCGTGAATCCTGATGCGATAGAAGCCGTTGTGATCGGGCGCGTGCATGGCGGCGCTGCCCTGCCAGTTGGGCGAGCGGCCAAGCAGATGGCCGCGCCCGTCCCATACTTCATAGACGTCGTCGGGCGGGACATGGAGGTCGGCGAGATCGAGCATGACGTTGTCGCCTACATCTTCAGCGTCCTGCACGGCGCCGAGAACGGAGTCGGCACGGCCATGCAGCATGACCTCGAAGGAGCGGAAGTGGTTGTGGCGTTCGAATCCCCAGGCGACGGCGATGACCAGCGCCGCGGAGACCAGCTCGACCAGCATGACGGCAGCGATGAGGCGGAAGGCGATGCTGCTGCGGCGGGTCATGCGGTGGGCTCGGGCCAGAGGCGATAGCCTCGGCCGCGCAGGGTTTCAATCACCGGGTCGGCGTCGGGTAAGGCGGCGTCCAGTTTTTTGCGCAGGTTGGAGACGTGCGCTTCGATCACGTTGGAGTGGTGTTCCCAGTTGTAGTCGTAGAGGTGCTCGAGGAGTTCCTGCTTGCTGACGACTTTGCGGGGGTGGTGCAGGAGGTATTCGAGGATGTGGTACTCGGTGGGCGAGAGATCGACGAGTGTGCCGTTGCGGTGAACGGTCTGCTCCAGTGTGTTGAGCGTAACGCCGAGCGCGTTGAGCGTCGGATGGGCAGCACCCTTGCCGCGGCGGATGAGGGCTTTGGCGCGGGCGAGGAGTTCGCCGAGGTCGAAGGGCTTGGCGAGGTAGTCGTCCGCGCCGGCGTTGAGAAGCTGGACGATGGTGTCCTTGCCTTCTTTCGCGGTGAGGATGAGGACGGGGGTGGCATCTTTGCGGGCGCGCATGCGGCGGAGAACGCCGTAGCCGTCGAGCTTGGGCAGCATCAGGTCGAGGATGACGAGGTCGTAGCAGAGGTTGCGCGCGGCATCGTCGCCGGCTTCTCCATCAGCGGCCCAGTCCACCGCAAAGCCGGGGCCGTCGCGCAGGGCGGCGGAAAGATTGTCGGCAAGGCGGACTTCGTCTTCGACGAGCAGGACGCGCATGGGTTCTCCTTCGTAATTATGTTGCAGCAAGATTAAATGAGGCTGAAGCGGGGTGGTCAGGGGGTCAATTGGAGGAGATCCCATCGATTGCCGTATAGATCTTGAAATACGGCTACCGTGCCGTAGGTTTCATGGCGAGGCTTTTCGCAGAATTGGACCCCTTTTTCGCGCATCGCGTGGAAGTCTCGCCAGAAGTCGTCGGTGTTAAGAAAAAGAAACACTCGACCACCCGTCTGATCTCCAACTCTCTTCATCTGTTCTGCATTGGCTGCCTTCGCGAGCAAGAGATGCGTTTCTGCGGATCCCGGCGGAGCCACGACAACCCAACGTTTGTCGTCCGCGAAGTGCTTGTCTTCAAGGAGTGTGAAGCCCAGGGTTTCGCAATACCACGCGATAGCCTCGTCGTAATCGTGCGCCAATAGAGAGACATTTCCGATGAACTGGCGCTTCATTGTGCGGCTCCCGCACCGGAGGCCTCGATTTCTACAACATCGCCATCCTTCAAATGGAATTGATCGCGGAGCTTTACGTCGGTGGCGACTTCCACAATCGTAGTGGGGTGGTGACCTCGGTCCTGTTCATTGGCATCGGTGCGAAGAATAAAAGCGTCTTTGCCCAATATCGAGCAGGGAACGATGTTCACGGAAACACTTCCGCCATATTCGCATCCTTCGAGCCGAATGACGTGCTTTGGCAGCGCGTAAGGCTCGTCGAGTTGAATGTTCAGCGTGCCGGGGAAAAGATTCATGCCAGTCTTACGCAGGTAGTGATCGTGCAGCTTCTCGATCCAATACGAGAAATTTCCCATGCCGGACACAACTTTTCCCGAGAGGAGCGCCAATGTGACCTCCGATGGAAATGGCTACGCTCATGATAAGTCCGGATTGAAGTCGACTGAAAGGGGGCATGCCCGGAGCCCGACACTCCAAGGCACTTTCAAGCTTCATGCATTACTCTTATCGTTGCATCCCGATTTCAATCGGCGGACTTGAATTGTGCGTATTGTTCTTTCGAACATCGGCACGTATGGCGATACCAATCCGCTGATTGCGCTGGCGCTGGAGTTGAAGCGGCGCGGACATACGCCGGTGATGGCGGTGCCGGAGGTTTATCGGCAGAAGATTGCGCCGCTGGGGTTGGAGTTTCACGCGATCCGGCCGGACATCGATCCGACGAACAACGTGCTGGTGGAGATGGTCTACGACATCAAGCACGGCACCGAGCATGGCCTGCGCGATTTTCTGTTTCCGTCGCTGCGGCAGACCTATGACGATTTCACGGACGCAGCGACGAAGCCGGTGAGAGTGGATCTGCTGTTGCTGGGCGAGCTGAATTATGCAGGGCCGATTGTGGCGGAGGTGACGGGGATTCCCTGGGCGAGTTACCTGCTGGCGCCGCTCTCATTTTTCTCGGCATTCGATCCGCCGGTGCTGCCGCCGTATCCCAAGCTGGCGAAGGCGGACAAGAAGGTTCCGGGCTTTGGTCGGGTGATCAAGCGGGTGGCGCGGTTTGCGAGCCGCAAGTGGCCGGAGCCCATCTATGCGCTGCGGCAGGAACTTGGTTTGCCGAAGGGCGAGAATCCGCTGTTTGATGCGAAGCATTCGCCGGCGCTGGTGCTGGCGCTGTTTTCGCGCGTGCTCGGCGTGGAGCAAAAAGATTGGCCACCGCATACGCTTATCGCTGGGTTTGCCTACTACGATGCGGATGCGGGCAATGCGAAGCTGCCGCCAAATCTTGAAGAATTTGTCGCAAGCGGAGAGCCGCCGATTGTGTTTACGCTGGGATCGGCCGCGGTGCTGGCTGCGGGAGATTTCTACGAGGTGTCGGCGAAGGCCGCGATGGAACTGGGGAAGCGCGCGGTGCTGCTGATTGGCACCGATCCGCGGAACGAACTGAAGGAGAAGCTGCCCGAGAGCATTTGCGTGGCGCAGTATGCGCCGTACTCAGCACTGTTTTCGCGGGCATCGCTGGTGGTGCACCAGGGCGGTGTGGGAACGGTGGCGCAGTGCCTGCGGGCGGGCAAGCCGATGCTGATTATGCCGTACTCGCACGATCAACCCGACAATGCGCGGCGCATGAAGAGGCTGGGCGTGGCGAAGGTGATCCAGAAGTCGAGCTATACGCCGAAGAAGGTGACGCGGAAGCTGCGCGCGATGCTGGATGATCCGGAAATGGCCGAGAGGGCGCGTGCAGTGGCTGACCAGTTGCGTGGCGAAGACGGCGTGAAGACGGCCTGCGACGCACTGGAGGCGCTGTATGCGAAGACCCGGCAAGCGATGCCAGTTCAATCCAAATGACAACGGCCGGCAATCTCTCTTCCTCTGGGCATGTTGAAGTGCTTCCGGCGACCAGGGATGAAATGCCTATCCTTGCAAACCTTTTTGAACTGTACGCGCACGACTTCAGCGAATTTCATGCGATCGAGCCTGGGCCGGACGGCCGGTTTGGCTATCCTGAATTGCCGCGTTATTGGAACGAGGCGGGACGTTTTCCTTTTCTGATCAAGGTCGGCGGACAGCTTGCCGGGTTTGTTTTGGCGCGCAGGATTGCGCAGACTTCCGCGAACGACGATGTCTGGGACGTGGCTGAGTTTTTTGTTCTTCGCGCACACCGGAGGCGTGGAGTTGGGAAGGAAGCGGCCCAAAGAGTGTGGCGCCGGTTTCCTGGTTCCTGGCAGGTGCGGGTGATGCGTTCGAATCAGACGGCACGCGGATTCTGGGAACGCGCCATCGCGGAGTTTGGGGGAGAAGCGATCAGCTCAAACTCCATTAAGAAGGCGGACGAGATGTGGGAAGTCTTCTCGTTTGTGTCCTCAGAAAAGAGCAGATCGACTTGATCTAAAGCATCTGTTTGCATTACTGGAACCTCCTCAAGCTGCTGCATTTCCATCGCGGGCGCACCACACCGGCAGAGCAACCGCTCTGTAAGCGCAGCGCATCGCACAATGGATTGGATTGCGCGTTTGCGGGCGGAGCGCGCTTATGAGTATCGAAGGCTCGCAATAAACAGGAGGAAATTATGCAGATAAAACGAATAGCTTATATGTTGTGCCTAAGTGCAGGGACGGCTTTGCTGAGCGGGGTTGTAGCCCTCGCACAAATGCCGGGCAGTCCGCAGCAGCAACAGCCCACGATGCCCGGCCAGCAGACGAATACCAACCCCGCCAACCCGGGGATGGGACCGGGCACTTATCCGGGAACCGCACCCACGGGTCAGGACTTCGCCGAGAAGGCGTTTGTGAGCGAGGCGCTCGAAGGCGGCGAGGCTGAAGTACAGCTCGGTCAGCTGGCAGAGCAAAAGGCGCAGAGCAACGACGTGAAGCAGTTTGCGCAAAAGATGGTGGACGACCACACCCAGATGGCCGACAAGTTGTTCAAGCCGGTCGCGCAGCAACTGGGTGTATCGGTTCCGAAAGGCCCGTCGAAAAAGGACAAGAAGGAAATCGCGAAATTGGAAGGACTTTCAGGTCAGGATTTTGATCGTGCCTACATTGCGATCATGGTGAAAGATCACAAGCAGGACTTGAAAAACTTTAAGGATGAAGCGGAGGCAGCGCAGAATCCGAATGTGAAACAGGCGGCCGAGCAAGGTTCAAACATTATCTCGCAGCATCTGCAACTGATCGAGCAGATCGCGAAGAACCACAACATTGCAGTGGATAGTGAGAAGGGCGCGAGTCAGGCAGCTTGTAATGATGCATGGAAGGGGCCGGCTAACAGCCGATCCCGCCTTCGCCAGCGCGTCCTTCAAGCCTTTAAAGCTGATGCGGGTTGAGGCTTCGGGGGTGCCGGCGCCGCGCCAGTGGGTTTCAAGGCTCACGGCGTAGTGGTAGCCATCGCGCTTGAGGGCTGCGAGTTGGCCCGCCCAGTCGACTACGCCTGTGCCCACGGGAGCCCACTCCCACTTGCCATCTGGTTTGCGAACGACATTTTTGGCGTGGCAGTGGCCGATGCGTTTTTTCGGCAGCAGGTCGTAGCCCTTGGGGAACGGCTCGCTGTTGGGGAAAGTGGCCGCATTGCCCGGATCCCAGTTGAGCATGAAGTTCGATTCGCGAATAGCGTGCAATGTATCGGCGGCCTCTGCGCCGGTGGCCGTGTTGCACGACATTTCATTTTCAAGCAGGAGGATGAGGTTGTTGCCGGCGCATCGGCGAGCGGCGTCGCGCAGTTTTTCATTGATGGCGACGCGATAGGGCTTCACGTCATCGAGCCGCCAGAAATCGAAGCAGCGGATGCGATCGGTGCCGAAGGTTTTGGCGAGTTTGATGCAGTGCTCGAGCAGGTCGTTCTGCTGTTTAAAGGTGAAGTCAGCCTTGAAGTTGTCGCGGCGTTCGCTCTGCTTGGAGAGCGGCGCGCCGGGCCAGTCGGTCTTGAAGAGCGGGCTGGCAATGTCGGTGACGCGCAGGTTGTATTTGGCGAGGATGTTTTTTGCGCGCTCGATGTCGGCGTCGGGCATGTCGGTAACATTTTTGCCCCACATGCTGCGCAGTTCGATCCATTGCAGGCCGAAGTCGTGGGCAACGACGGAACAGACATGATCAAAGTCCTGCGAAATCTCATCGTTGATGACGGCGACGCGGAAGGGGCAGGCGGCGCGGGCGGCACGGGTAGCGGTGGCGAACGATGCGGCGGCTGCTCCGGCAATGAATTTGCGGCGCGAGATGGTCATGAGGAACTCCTGATGATTGAGACGGAGGGTTCGTTCTTACGGTTGTGTGTTTATGCGCGCGGATATTTTTTGGTCTCGCCGGTGCGCGCGTTTGTGACGCTGAAGCTGCCGTCGCCGTTGGCTACGACTTTAAGCCAGTGGCCATCGCTGCCGCCCTTGAGGTTGGCGATCAGCGGATCGGCGCTGTTGTGCGTGGCATCGGAGTCTTCGGCGGTGTGCAGCATCCACAGGTCGAGCATGCCGGGGCTGTCGTGCACCGTTTGCCATGCCTGTGGGCTGCCAGCCTTGTGCGCGCCGTTATCCATGATGGCCACGCGCGGATGGATGGCATCGACAAACGCGCGCGAGTTGGAGAGGTTGAATCCGTGGTGATTCACCAGGTAAAGGTCGACGTGCCCGATCAGGTTGTTGGGACAGACCAGCGGAATCTCCTTGGCCTTGGTGAGGTCGCCAAGATCGAGAAAGCGGAATTTGCCGAAGCGCACAAGAATTCCGGCTGAGCGCGGATTTTCAGTTGTATCCAGTTCCCACTTCGGTTCGCTGGCGCAGTAGGAATTGGGCGTCGGGTTGACGCCCGGAACCGCTTGGATGTGTTCGCCGTCAGCCGTGAGCACGACGATGCTGAGGCCGGGGATGTCAATGGTGTCGCCGGGATGAACGGTGCGACGGGGTGTCGCGCCAATGGCTTTGACGTAGGCGGCGTAGTCGTGGCGCGTGATGTCGGAGTCTTCGCGGTTGACGCCGTGATCCATGAATTCGCCGACCTTGACGCGCGCGACAAGATTGGGAACGCCGCCGACGTGGTCGGTATGGAAATGGGTGATGAGCACCCTGTCGATCCTGGTGATGCCCGCGTCTTTCATCGCCGCCATGATGCGGCCGGCGTCGCGGCCGTTGTTGTCGCCCCAGCCGGTGTCGACGAGCATCGAGCTGCCGGACGGCGAAACGATCAGCGTGGACTGGCCGCCTTCGACATCGATGGTATAGATGGTGAGATCGGCGCTGCTCCGATGCGTGGCCTGGGCGGCGGCCGAGGGGGGCAGGACCGTACAGGTGAACATGAGGGCGACGGCGACAGTGGTGATGGAGAGGAGCGAGGGGCGGCAGAGGCGGCAGGAAGCAGCGCGTTTCATTTGCGGATGAGTTTAAACGCTGAGACTGACCGCGGGGAATCCGCTTACCGCTGAACGGGACGCCGAATGCGGGGCTGGCGGGTGTCGGCAGGCCGCAGATTCTGCTGGATTTGCGATGCTGGTAAAATAGATTGTGCCGCATTGTGTGGCCATTCATTTTGACTTCATTCCCAACCTGATGGCCCGCTGAGGCCATACCTGAGCGCAAATCCAGATTTGCCCTAGAAGAGAAGGAACACTACGCCTGTGAGCCAGACGATACGCAATATCGCCATCATCGCCCACGTTGACCACGGTAAGACGACCCTTGTGGATGCCATGCTTCGCCAGTCCGGCACTTTCCGCGCCAACGAGCAGGTTGCCGAGCGCGTGATGGATTCGAACGACCTGGAGCGCGAGCGCGGCATCACGATTCTCGCCAAGAACACGGCTGTAAACTTTGAGGGCGGCAAGATCAATATTGTCGACACGCCGGGCCACGCCGATTTTGGCGGCGAGGTGGAGCGCGCGCTGAAGATGGTGGACGGCGTGATGCTGCTGGTGGATGCTGCGGAAGGTCCGCTGCCACAGACGCGGTACGTGCTGGCCAAGGCACTGGAAGCAAAGCTGAAGCCGATCGTGGTGATCAACAAAATCGATCGCCCGGATGCGCGTCCGCAGGAAGTGCTGAACGAGATTTACGATCTTTTCATCGATCTTGATGCGGAAGAGTCGCAACTGGATTTTCCGGTGCTGTATGCGGTAGCGAAGGCTGGGACGGCCACGTTAGACATGGCCAAGCCGGGAGAAAACCTGCAGCCGCTGTTCGAGACGATTGTTTCGACGATTCCTGCGGCAACGGGCGATGTGGATGCGCCGCTGCAGATTCTCGTTACGAACCTTGACTACTCGGATTATTTTGGCCGCATCGCGATCTGCCGCGTTTTCCAGGGAACGCTGCATGCCGGCGATGATGTGAACATTTCGAAGCGCGATGGTTCGCTGATGAAGACGCGCATCACCAAGCTGTTCACTTTTTCCGGATTGAAGCGCACCGAGACAACCGAAACGACCACGGGCGACATTGTGGCCGTGGCCGGCGTGGAAGGCATCACGATTGGCGAGACCATTACATCGCTTGAAAAGCCTGCGCCGCTGCCGCTGATCGTGATTGACGAGCCAACGATCGCAATCACGTTCAGCGTGAACAACTCGCCGTTTGCGGGGCGGGAAGGCACATACGTGACGAGCCGCAACCTGCGCGAAAGGCTTGAAAAAGAATTGCTGACGAACGTGTCGATTCGCGTGGAAGAGGCGGGCTCGCCCGATACGTTCAAGGTGCTGGGCCGCGGCGAACTGCAGCTTGCGATTCTGATCGAAATGATGCGCCGCGAGGGATTCGAGCTGCTGGCGGGCAGGCCGGAGATCGTCACTAAAGTTGTGGACGGCACGCGCATGGAGCCGGTGGAGCATCTGACCATTGACGTGCCGGAGCAGTACACGGGCGTGGTGATCGAGAAGCTCGGTCCGCGCAAAGGCGAGATGACCAAGATGCACAATCACGGCTCGGGCCGCGTGCGCCTGGAGTTTCGCGTACCCAGCCGCGGGCTGATCGGCTTGCGCAGCGAAATGCTGACGGAGACGCGCGGCACCATCGTGATGAATGCGCTGTTCGACGGATACATCCCCTACCAGGGCGAGATTCCGCAGCGGCCGACGGGCGCGCTGATCGCCGATCGGCAGGGATTGACGACGACCTATTCGCTGAATGGATTGCAGGAGCGCGGCATTCTGTTTGTTGGTGCGGGCGTGGACGTGTACGAGGGCATGGTGGTGGGCGAGCACTCGCGCGACAACGATCTCGACGTGAACGTGGTGCGCGAAAAGAAGCTGACCAATATGCGCGCATCGAGCGCCGACGATGCGATTCGCCTGGTGCCCTACAAGACGCTGAACCTGGAGCAGGCGATCGAGTTTATCGCAGACGATGAGCTGGTGGAGATCACGCCGAAATCGCTGCGGCTACGGAAGAAGATCCTGCAGGCCAATAAGCGGCCTAAGCGCTGGGAGAAAGCCGAGCAGTTCAGCTCGTAGTTTGTTATCCCTCAGGGGTTGAAACCCCTTGCCATGGTGTCTCTTTCGGCACGACTGAAAGTCGTGCCCTGACACAAAGCGGATAACGGAACCGCAGAGGATCCGATGAATTATCAGCCAATCAATCTCGCACAGAAGTTCGGGCTGTTCACGGAGCAGTGGCAGCCCAAGGTCATTGCGGAGATGAACGACTACCAATTCAAAGTCGTAAAGCTCGAAGGCGATTTCATCTGGCACGACCACAAGGACACGGACGAGACGTTCATCGTGATCGAAGGCACGCTGCGGATTGATTTTCGCGATGGCGCTGTGCAGATCGGGCCGGGCGAGATGTTTGTCGTGCCCAAGGGCGTGGAGCACAAGCCGTATGCGGAGCGCGAAGTAAAGCTGATGCTGATTGAGCCGCGCGGAGTGAAGAATACGGGCGAAGAGGTCGGCGAGCGCACGGCGACAAACGACGTCTGGGTTTAGACCTGATTCGATCAGCGGCTTGAAACGAGCCGCTCTTTCGCGTCCAGCACGCGTTCCAGGGCATCGTCCGCGCTTTCGCCTGTTGCAGAGAGATGTCCCATCTTGCGGCCCATCTTGGCAGCGCGTTTCTCGTAGAGATGCAGGCGCACACCGGGAACCTCAAGAGCTTTGGCGAAGTTCGGAGACGAAGTCAGCCAGATATCGCCGAGCAGGTTCACGATGGCAGACGGGCGAATCAGCGACGTATCGCCGAGGGGCAAGTTGCATGTGGTCCGCACCAGTTGCTCGAACTGGCTGGTCACGCATCCGCGCTCGCTCTGGTGATAACTGTTGTGGGGTCTCGGGGCAAGCTCGTTCACGAGCAGGCGACCCTGGCGCGTGATGAACATCTCTACGCAAAGCAGACCCTCAATGCCGAGCTTTTCGATGATCGACGCTGCCAGATTCTTGGCGCGGGACTCGACCTCCGGTGCGACGCCGGAGGGCAGCACGCTCCAGGCGAGGATTTGATTTTCATGATGATTGCGCGCCGCAGGATAGGTGCGCACTTCGCCGGAAGGACTGCGCGCCGCCATGACGCTAATCTCCGTGACGAGGTCAAGCGCTTGTTCAGCGACGGACGGCTTTTCGCCGATGCTGGTCCATGCGTCCGTGATGATTTGCTTATTAAGCAAGGCCTCCATGCCGATGCGCGCCTGGCCGCGGCCATCGTATCCGCCGCGCCCGATTTTGAGGAAGACGCGCCCGGCGAGCACCTTCACGGCATGATGCAGTTCATCTTCAGTGCGGATAATGCGGAAGGGCCCGACCGGGAATCCATTTTCGGAGAGCCAGGTCTTCTGCAGAATTTTGTCCTGGATGATGCGAATGGGTTCGACTCCGGGGCGAAGCGGAGCCATGGCTGCAACTGCACTCAGCGCGTCTACGCCGATCTGCTCGATTTCAAGCGTGACAGCATCGGCGCCCTTCGCCAGCTTTTGGGCGGCGGCAACGTCGTCCCACTTGCCCACGACGGTCTGGTCCGCGACAAAGCTTGCGGGGCATTTGGCTTCGGGGTCCATGACGCGCACGCGATAGCCCATGGTGCGCGCGGCCATGGCGGTCATGCGGCCAAGCTGGCCACCGCCCAGGATGCCGATCAGGCCACCGGGCTCAATTACACGCGTTTTGTTGTTCAGAGGAGAATCTTCAGGCACTAAGGCAGCTCCTGCTTCATTACTTCCTCGGTTCGCGCGGCGCGCCAGGCAGCGAGCCGGTCGTAGAGTGCGGAGTCGGTTGCGGCGAGGATTTCAGCCGCAAGCAGCGCGGCATTGGCTGCGCCGGGTTTGCCAATGGCGAGCGTGCCGACGGGAACACCCTTGGGCATCTGCACAATCGAGAGCAGGGAATCGAGGCCGTTGAGTTGCGTGGCTGCGACGGGAACGCCGAGAACGGGTACAAGCGTCTTCGAGGCCAGCATGCCGGGCAGGTGGGCAGCGCCGCCTGCTCCGGCTATGATGATGCGGAGGCCGCGCTCGCGTGCTGTTTCGGCATATTGAAAGAGCCAGTCGGGCGTGCGATGCGCGCTGACGATGCGGGCCTCGTGGGGAATTTCGAGTGCCTGCAGGATTTCAACGGCGGCGGACAGCACTTCATAATCGCTCTTGCTGCCCATCACCACGCCGACTAACGGCTTCTCGCTCATGGGGAGATTATAAGAGGCTGACATGTCGGTCAGTTCCACAAATCAATCCGGATTCAAAGTTCCGTGCTTCGCCGGGAAGTTGAACTCTTCGTACGTCCACCATTTCTTTGAACGGATTCCAGCTAGTTCAACGAGTAGCTTATCGATCGCCAATTGGAGCGCGTTGACTGTCTCGACCGTCCTGATCCTTCGAAGTCCCTTCCAGACTTGCGATTTCCGGGGTTCAATGAAGCACAAAAATCCGTCATCGTATTCCTGGTAGTGGCCGCAGCCAATCCACATTGGAAAATGCTGACCAAGAATCCGCAGCATCCAACCCCAATCTTCAGGAATTGGTTCCGCAATTTCGTAACCTTGCGAGAGCAATCCGTCGCGGAGAAAGTCCGCCAGAAGTTTCCCCCAAAGCTCAGGATTGATCATCTTCCTCGCCCTCGATGGCAGGAAACCGATTCGACCGGAATTCGACATGCGTCAGCAATCGATCAGGCATATGGGAAGAGAATTCAATAGAAGTAGAGGACCGGTCAAGGAGATTTGTACTTAATGCCGGTGCCATGCTTCGACGGCGACTTCGACCACGGCGAGCAGCACGCTGAAGGCGGCGAGGAAACCCTTGGCGCGCTGCCAGTTCTGTTCGTGGCGCTCCATGCGGTGTTCGAGTTCGGCGATGCGTCCGCCGTTTCCGTCGCCCATCAGTCCGTTCATCTGCGTCTTCAACACACTCAGGTCGCTGAGCACCTGTGCTTCGAATTCATTCATCATGCGCATCTGTTGTGCTCCACGCCGCCTACGAAGCGAGCGGCAAATTGAAAATGAGGGCTGCGGAAAACTCCGAGTAGTTGGGCGGGGTCGATCCGTCGTAGATCCTAAGATAGAAGCGATCGCTCGCGGACGCCCGCGCGAAGGTCATGGTTGATTGCGAACCGCGCATCACCACGTCGGGATCTGTGCCGGGCATGAAGCAGTTGTCGCGACGGCGTATCTCGAATCCGCCGCCAATCGGGGCGGTGGCTCCGGTGCTGATAGTGACGTTGGCGCCAGATATTGCTGTCACAGAGAGCTCATCCAAATTGGGAAGGTAAGTTGGCGAGATGGCAGCCGGGAGCCATGCGTCGGTAGGAACGGTGGCGCTGGTTTGGATTGCCAGGTCGTCGGCCCAATCATTCGCGAAGGTAATTGCATACGCGACTAAGTCGGGGCAAGTTGCGGAGTAACTCAGAGTTACGCCACGGACGACGACTTGCGCGGCCAGGTAAGCTGAGGGCGCATTCAGCGCGAGCGCGTCGCCCGGCCACACATCGGCGTCGAGACCAGCGCGCGTGCATTTATAAGTCCCACTCCAAAGTGCGCTGACGCCAGCGGCCGCTTGTTGCATAGCGAGTGCTGCATTGCGGCAGTATTCCGTGCTGGTGGTGCCGTCGCTCATGTGAAAAATCGCCGTGTAGTAGAGCCCCGCGGGCGATGAGCCCAGGTTGGGCGCCAGGTTCACGCTCACAAATCCGTCCGCCCCGATCATCGCCGAGATTTTGCCGGCGGCGATTGCCTGGCTGGATGCGGTGGTAAACGCGGGCCAGCTTAATTGCAGTGTGCCTGATCCCGCAGTTCCGTTGGCCAGGTATACCGTGCCCTGTACCGTCGTGGTGCTGACGGATTGCGCCAGGGCCACAACGGCTCCCGCCGTCCAAACGAGGCATATTCCCAGGGCCTTGGCTGCGCGAATGAATTCAATTCGAAGGAGGTTCATGCGTGATTCTTCCTCATTGACCGTGGTGCAATACGGGCCAAGACCGTCGGCACGGCGCGCTAAACGGATACGCGCGGCCGACGATTATGGCCCGTTCATGGTTAACGTTGTCAAAAGATTTGCTGACTGGCAGGCAGGGCGAAACGGTATCCTAGCCCGCGAACTCGTCCTCGGCTGGTGTCTCCTCTTCCGGATCACCCTTCCACTCCGGCGAATTTGCCCACTCTGTAGCGACGCTGCGGAATTCGCGTGCGCCCTCGCCTTCGCCGGATTTTTCATTATCCCTGGCAAGTCCATACAGGAATTTGGCGCTGAGGGTCTCGCCCTTCTTGCAGTTCGATGAGAGCGCTTCGACAATCGGCTCGCAATCGCGGCCCACGATCTTGTCAGCTGCTTCCCGCATTTTTGCTGCGCCTCGTTTGCGCTTCGGTTTCGAGGCTTTCGCCTCTTTGTTGTTTATCGCGACAAGTTTTGGTTTTACTGCGTTCATTTTTCCAGCTTTCCTCGACAGCCTTCCACTTTGAGCGCCTGCAAACCGCAGTGAGGGGATGGAGCCGACTCATGGCTCATGTCGCTGCCCATTGGACGCAATGGCGCGACGCCCGTCTTTTGTACGAGGTCCACTAGCCCATTGCGTCGAATCTTGCCGGGGTTCAGCTTCCCCTCTGCGGCGCGCTCGCACCGGAAGAAGTCCAAAAGAATAGGAGCCACTACGGCTCCCGTTTGTGCATGACTGCGATTGATGCTTCAAGCTTAGCGGAGTGGCCATAATTTCCTGCAAATGCCGACAAAGTTTTTTACGCAATGGATTCATGAGTTTAGGCCACGCTACATGTTGACCGGCTCTTGACAACGAAGATCGACGCGGCCACGTTGCCAGGCGTTTCCGATTGTGACCCGGCGCATCCCTCAACCGGCTTCGATCAGCTAACATAACCGGTGATGCGGACACCAACCTTGCTGGTGCATGGCGGAGCCTGGGCCATCCCTGACGATGCAGCCGCGGCCCACGAGAACGGAGTGCGCCATGCGCTCGAGGCCGGGTATCGGATTTTGACCCGGAGCGGCTCGGCGCTCGATGCCGTGGAAGCGGCCGTCACCGTGCTCGAGGATGACCCCACTTTCGACGCGGGCCGCGGCAGTTTCCTTACTTCCGACGGCCGCGTCCAACTCGATGCCTTGTTGATGGACGGTGGCCGCATGAAAGCCGGAGGTGTGGCCTGCGTGGAGCGGCTACGCAATCCCATCCAGGCAGCGCGGCTCGTTCTGGAGCAAAGTCCTCATGTCTACTTCGTCGGCGCCGGTGCTGAGGAGTTCGCCCAATCGCACGGCATGCAACTCATCGAAAACGCGGAACTGGTGCTCGATCGCGAACGCGAGCGGCTGAAGATCGCGCGGGAACGCGAGGCCGCAGGGCTTGCCGATGCAACGTTTTCAGGGCTTGAAGACGACAAGGGGCCGGAGACGGCGATACCGCGCGTGATCGACTCGTCGCACGATACTGTTGGAGCGGTTGCACTGGATATACATGGAAACATTGCGGCCGCAACATCGACAGGCGGCACGCTGAACAAAACTCCCGGCCGCGTCGGCGACTCGTCGCTGATCGGCTGCGGATGCTATGCCGACAATCTCTCGGCGGCGGTTTCGCTTACCGGATGGGGCGAGCCCATCATGAAGTTGGTGCTGGGCAAGTGGGCCACCGATCGCGTTGCTGCCGGCGCCGCACCCGAGTTCGCCGCGCGCGAAGCAATCTCGTATCTCCACAACCGTCTCGGCGGTCACGGCGGCATCATCCTGCTCGGCCCCGACGGAAGATTCGGCATGGCCCACAATACGCCCGCCATGGCGTGGGGCCTGGCGACGGCAAATGGGCTTGAGACCGGCCTGAAGATTTAGCGGGAATACGGAATCGGGAGGACGCAACTTGCGCTCTAATCTCGCCCCAGCTGCCACTTCAGCCGCACGTACGCCACGCAAAACCCCTTGCGCTCGCCATTGCGCTGCGGGTTGCTGCCTGCTTCCGCCACCATCATCGCAGCGCGGCGCCGCGCTACTCTAGAGAAGCGACAGGTGCCAGCCTATCTTTCTCCACGAAAGGATCCGGGAACACCCGGTGGGGAGCCGTTGATTTATGAAAAATTACAGCGACTTTCAGAACGAGATCTATTTTGCAGGAATCGACGGCACGCTCCCCCAGTTCCCCGTGAACTTCGCCGAACTCGAAAAGCTTGCTCACGCTGTAATGGCGCCATCGGTGCTTTCGTATGTCGCCGGCGGTTGCGGAGATGAGCACACGCAGAACTTCAACGCGACGGCGTTCAATCATTGGGGAATTGTTCCTCGCATCCTTGCCGGAGGAGCCGTGCGTGATCTATCGGTGAATCTCTTCGGCATGAAGCTGCCGAGCCCCATCTTCACGTGCCCCATCGGAGTCATCGGAATTTGCGGCGCGATGAACATGGTGATCTGGCGACTGCCCGGGCGGCGGCCCAGACGGAGATTCCGATGATCGCCTCGACACTGAGTTCAGACCCGATGGAGTTGGTTGCCGGCCAGTTGGGCAGCACTCCAGGCTTCTTTCAGTTGTATACGCCGAACGATCGTGAACTTGCCGAAAGCCTTGTGCGCCGCGCCGAGGCCGCCGGCTTCAAGGCGATTGTCATTACTCTCGACACTTGGATCCTTGGATGGCGTCCGCGCGATCTGAATCAAGCAAACTTTCCTCAGCTGCGCGGCCACTGCCTGGCAAACTATTTTACCGATCCGCGTTTCCTTGCCTTGCTTGAGAAATCTCCTGAGGACGATCCTCGCGCGGCGATCATGCGCTGGATTCAGGTTTTCAGCGGGCCAATGACTTGGGACGATCTTCCCTGGCTGCGATCTTTAACGAATTTGCCGCTGGTGCTGAAAGGGGTCTGTCATCCTGATGATGCTCGGCGGGCGATCGATGGGGGCGTGGATGGGATCTATTGTTCGAATCATGGTGGCAGGCAGGCCAATAGCGGGCTAGCGGCCATCGACCTGCTTCCCGCAGTGCTCGAGGCGGCCGGAACGACGCCAGTGCTGTTCGATAGCGGTGTGCGCTCCGGCACGGATGTGGTGAAAGCGCTCGCTCTCGGAGCCTCCGCTGTTGGCGTCGGTCGCCCTTATGCATACGGGCTGGCGTTGGGCGGGACAGACGGCATTGTGCATGTTCTGCGTTGCATCATGGCTGAGGCTGACCTGCTGATGGCTGCCGACGGCTACCCGACCGTGGCTCAGCTGCGTGGCGCCGCCATTCGAGCGCAGAGATAATTTGAAGATGCTCATCCTCGCCTCCGCCTCCCCCCGCCGACGTGAACTGCTCACGCAGGCCGGATATGAATTTGAGGTGCAGCCCGCGCATATAAACGAGGATCTGCAGCCCGGCGAGGATGCGATCGCCTACGTTGTCCGGCTCGCGCGCGAAAAAGCGCAGGCCGTCTTCAGCCAACTCTCGAACGTGGGTGCCCCAGGTCTCGATTCTGAGACCTGGGAAAGCACGAGATCCATGCCTCGCTCGCTCATTGTTCTCGGCGCCGACACCACCGTCACCCTCGACGGCCACATTCTCGCGAAGCCCGAAGATGCCGCCGATGCAGCCCGCATGTTGCGGTTGCTCTCTGGCCGAACTCACCGCGTCATCACCGGCGTCGCGCTCGCAACCGCGAAGGGCGTCGAAGTTGCCGCCGAAGTCACCGGCGTGCAGTTCCTCACCCTGAGCGACGCCGAGATCGCCGCCTACGTCGCCACCGGCGAGCCCATGGACAAGGCCGGTGCCTACGGCATTCAGGGCCTCGCCGCCAAGTGGATTCCGCGCATAGAAGGATGCTACTTCAACGTCGTCGGCCTGCCGTTGGCGCTGGTAGCGACGATGCTCGAATCAATTTACGTCGAGGGCCCTAGCCTCAATTAAAATTTAGGTAAGAATCCAAAAAAGAGCAGATTAAGATTGTGAGACAGCTTGCGTAAGAAGGAAAAACCCAAAGGCGCCCATCTAGTTCGGAAAGCGATCAGGGAAGTCTTGGGATTGACTTTTTGGATTCATGCGATCTATGTACTAGGGCTAGTCCCTTTACCCTCTCTCCCGGCTCCTGATCTTCCCAGGCACCTATTCAACGCGGTTCTTGTCGCCTTCATTGTCAATTACTCCATATTCACAAATTATGGTTGGTGGTCGGTCGCACTTGACCTGCTCTATATCTACTTTCTCCCATTCATTTATTTCGGCAAGGTCGCTTGGTGGCTGGGAGGGCAATCCTTCAAGAGCGCGAAGAAGAGAATTGTATGGCAGTCCCCCCGTCTCATTCCGGACATTCCCAACACCCAATCGCCCACTCAGAAAAACGAGACGGCAAAGGCTGAAACAAAGGAAGACGAATCGAAGGTCACTGGAATTTCGAGACGCCTCATTAGAGTGTTCTTGCAGTTTGGACTCCTGTGGTCAGTTCTTATTCTGACAGTGAACTGGAAGCCCTTCATAGTTCTAGCGATTGTCGTTACATTCTTGGCGACAGGGAAGGCTATCTGGATCCTGTGGGATGTATTTTCGGGAGGTACAGAGTGGGTGGACAAGATCGAATCAAGATTCGCCGAACAGATCAAGAATCAGATTGACCAGATCCGTCAATGGAATGGATCAGTGGATGCGAAGACAATTAAACAGGCTATCAACGTGCTGAAATTCCACCAGTCTATCCTCAGCTTCATTACAGAAAACTCATCGATACTGACGAAGTGGGCCTTCACAGCGTCACTTGTGGTCTCTGTACCGTTTTACTGCTATATCAGCTTTCTATTTTCTTGCGTTTACTTTGCCATTGCAAAGCTGTCCAGTATAGATTTGTCATTCCCATATGCATTTGTTGACTCGCTATTCATGCCCTTTGCTTGGTCCGCTCTTCCGAATAGTCTTCTTATCCGGTTCATTGGGGGCCTCCAGGCCACGTGTGTCGCTGTCATCGGATACAACATCCTATTCAGGCACCTCGGAAGCAGATTGGAAAAGATTACAGCTGTCGCAGTGAGGCTGCGAAGTCCCTTCGAAGAAGAGCTGCTCAAAGCGCGGATGCGAAGTATCGAAGAAGAGCTGTTAAGGCTTGGCACCTCACAGGTTCCTATTCGAGGCGCAAAAGCGCTTCCAATACCCAAAAGGAAACCCAGACGGTGAAGCCAGTCACGGGCCTAGAACCACCCGCTCCCCCTTGTAGGCTACGACGTGCGCCTGCGCAGCGCTGTCGCCAATGCCCACGCCCTTGCCCTCACCGACGACCACCACGTTGAAGGTGTGCTTCTCCATCATTCCGGGGAAACTCCCCTCGCGGGCGCCAATGGTCAATGTTCTGGCAGCATCGTCCCAGTGCAACTGGATGGTTGCATGTTCGCCCTTGTCGTAGTCATAGTTGTCATTCTCATCTTCGTAAAGCGTGAAGTCGCCGTCGGCTCCGGGATAAACACGAACTTCCATCGGGTCGGCAGGCTTCTCGGTTGACCACTCTATCGTCGGACCCATCGGAATGATCGACCCCGCGCGCACAAACAGCGGCAGTTTTGCCAGCGGAGCATCCGCCTCAATCCGCTTTCCGCCTTCAACCTTTTCGCCCGTCCAGAAGTCGTACCACGTTGCCATCGGCAGATAAACTTCCCGCTTCGCTGCACCCTGCGTGGTTACGGGGCTTACCAGGATCGCCGGCCCAAACAGATATTCATCGCCGGTATTCTGCGCCTCTACATCATTCCGCCAATCCATCACCAGCGGCCGCATTAGCGTGCCGTGATCATGGGTCACCTGCCATGCCTCGGAGTAGATGTAGGGCAACAGGCGATAGCGCAGGTTGTCATAATCCACCAGGATCTTCTGCGCGTCCGGCCCATACGACCAAAGCTCGTTCTCATCGGGATAGCGCGTGCCGTGTACGCGGAAGATCGGCGAAAACGTTCCAAACTGGAACCACCGCACAAACAGCTCGCGAAACTTCGGATCGTTCAAATTGCCGCCCGAGATGAACCCTCCGATGTCTGTCGTCCAGTAGGGCATGCCCGAGATGGAGAAATTCAGCCCGGCCGGAATCTGCCGCGCAAACGTAACCCAGTCGCTGAGCACGTCGCCCGACCATGCCGTCACGCCTAGTCGCTGTGTTCCCGCGTACGCCGAACGCGACAGGATGAAGACGCGCTTCTTGTCCGACGCCTTCTGCTGGCCTTCTGAAACGCCTTCGGTGTGGAATAGCGGATATATGTTCGCATACCGTGCGCCCGAGCCGATATGCAGCTGATGGTCGACGAGGATATTGTCTTCACGGCCCTCGGTTTCAGGCTCATCGGTATCCAGCCACCATGCGTCCACGCCTTTCTGAAACAGCGCTGTATTGATGTTGTTCCAATACTGTGCGCGCGCCGGCGGATTGGTCGGATCGTAGAGCGCCTGGCCCACAGGATGGAATCCGCCGGTGAGGGTTTTTGCGATGAACCAGCCATTTTTGTCGAACTGGTCATAGACGCTCGTCCCTGGCCGGAAGAATGGCCATACCGACACCATCAGGTGGAAATGCTCGTCATGCAGCTTGTCAATCATGCCCTGCGGATCGGGGTAGTGGGAGTTCCACTTCATCTCGCCCATCGTTACCCACCAGAACCAGTCCTGCACAATGTTGTCAACCGGAATATGCAGCGCGCGGTACTTCGCGGCCACGCCCTCGATTTCAGCCTGCGATTGGTACTTGTTCTTGCATTGCCAGAAGCCGTAGGCCCAGCGACCGAAGAGCGGTACTTCGCCTGTCAATTCGCGATAGCGCCCGATAATCTGGTCGGCCTCGGGCCCGTAAATAAAGTAGTAGTCAATGCGATCCGCAACTTCGGCACTGATGTAAAGCGAATGGACAAACCGGTTGTTCACGCGGCTGCGCGAGGGATTGTTCCAGAAAATGCCATAACCGTTCGTCGAAACCAGCAGCGGAATCGCAATCTGCGTATTCTCCTGCGACAGGTCGATGGTCTCGCCGCGGTAGTTCCATACGCCGGCCTGGTGCTGCCCGAGCCCATAGAGACCCTCATGCGATCCATAAATGGGGAAAAACACTTCGGCGTGATAGGTTTTTTCGCCATTGACTTCAACCGGCTTCAGCGAGCGGTAGGCCTCAGTGGTCAGCTGCCTGCCGTTCGGGGCAACATAGTGCAGCGCGCCCGTCTCGCGCTCAATCACTGCCTTCAATTTCGCCGTCGTCAGGATAATCGCCTTGTCGTTCGCAGTGACGTCAAACGTGGTTGCCGGCCAATCCTTCTTGATAACGACATGATCCGACGCCCTCTCCGGAGCGTTCGCGTCTAATGGCGAATAGGTCACGTGCAGCACATCCGGCGCATCCACTTCGAGCTTCAGCACACCACTCTTCTGGTGGATCGCAACGCCGTCGGACTGCTTGTCAAAGCTCACCACCGGGTTCGGTGGATTCCACTGTGCCTTCGCCAACAACGGCGCCCATACCGCAGCACACACTACAAGAAATGCCCCTGCCCACCGACGATCACTCATTGAATACGTTTCCTTTTATTGCGCAGATTCCAAACGCATCAAGTGTAACGCCCGACCGCGGGGCTGGCTTCGCTGGTCCTGGTTTGGACCGGTCATTATCACCCTCCTAGCCATGGCGAGGAACCTTCATGCGCTGGGAATGACCCGAATGTGTCAGACATCAACGCGCGGGCAAGTTAAAAATGAGCTACACTTCCAATCAATTCTCTTCAAGGGATACAACTGATGCGGTCGAAAACCGTCTTGCTCGCTTCTCTCTGCTGTCTGACCTGTGTTTTTCCTGTCCTTCCCTCCGCGCAATTCCAGTCTCCCTCAAAAGAAGAGTTGGCGATGACCGCCGACCCTAAGGCGCCAGGGGCTGATGCCGTGTATCTCTATCGCGAAGAGAAGACAGACGACAATCTCCATTACCACAGCTATTACGTCCGCATTAAGGTGCTGACGGAGAAAGGTAAGGAACTGGCGACCGTCCGCACACCCTACGAGCGCCGCGGCTTCAAGGTGACCGACATCCAGGGACGCACGATTCATCCCGATAGAACGATCATCCCACTCACGGCCAAGCCGTCCGACCTCACGGATGTCAAGACCAGAGACTTTCAGGTCAATACCATGGTGTTCACGCTGCCGAATGTCGAAGTCGGCAGCATCCTCGAGTATCGGCTGCAGATCCGCTACGACGACAACTCCGTATCTTCGCCAACCTGGCAAATCCAGCAGCCCTACTTTGTCCACAAGGCGCACTATCAATTCGAGCCGTCCAAAGATCTTGCTTACATCACTGACTCCCGCGGCAATATTGCAAACAACCTCATGTACGCGCTGATCCTCACCGACGGCACGAAGATGAAACACGATATCAGTGGCCGCTACACACTCGATGTCGATGACGTTCCGCCGGTCCCCAAAGACGACTGGATGCCGCACATGAATACCATCAACTGGCGAGCGGAGTTCTACTACTCCCCCTACCCGAGCGGCGCTGAGTTCTGGCGGAACGAGGGCAAGCGCTGGGCGAAGGAGACGGACCGCTTCGCCGACCCAAGCAAGGGTCTGAGAAATGCAGTCGCAACACTCGTCGGTGCGGGCGATTCCGAAGAACAGAAGGCACGAAAGATTTATGCAGCAGTCATGCAGCTTGACAACACTGATTTCACACGGCAGAAATCCAGTGCGGAGCGGAAGACTGAAAAGTTGAAAGCGATCAAAAATGCCGACGATGTATGGACACAAAAGAGCGGATCCTCCGACGATATTGCGCTGCTCTATGTCGCCCTGGCCCGAGCCGCCGGCCTGCACGTGTACCCCCTGCAGGTGGTCGATCGCGACCGCGCGGTGTTTGACCCTAGCTACCTCACACTTGGCCAACTCGATGACTACATTGTGGTGGTCACTCTCGACGGCAAAGATGTCTACCTTGATCCGGGCCAGAAGATGTGTCCCTTTGGATTGCTTCATTGGAAGCATAGTTTCGCATCCGGCCTTCGCCTCTCCGATAACGGCCCGGTTCCAGGCACTACGCCCATGGGGCTCTATACCGAAACCGTTTTCGACCGCGTTGCAGAACTCAACATTGACGATTCAGGCGGGGTCAAAGGAACTGCGCGCATTATCCTGACAGGCCAGGAAGCTCTTTATTGGCGGCAGCTCTCCATTCAAAACGACGAAACCGAATTAAAAAAACAGTTCAACGAAGCCATTCGTGGCTACATGCCCGATGGAGTGGAAGCAGATTTCAATCACTTCATCGCACTTCCTGATTACAACTCGAACCTGGTCGCGATTCTGGACGTCACTGGAAACCTGGGGACCGCGACGGGTAAGCACTATTTTCTGCCGGGTCTTTTTTTGAAGCGCGCGCCCGCCATCCTTTCGTCGCGCAAGACAAGCGAACCACCTTGGTCGATGTTCACTATCCCAAGATGGAAAACGACCAGGTCACCTATCATCTGCCTGCCGGGTTTGCCGTTGAAACGGCGCCCCAGGCCGCCGATGTCTCCTGGCCTTCCCATGCCGTACTTAAATTGAAGACGAGCGTCAACGGGAACGCCGTCACGGTGGTCCGCGCGGTGGCATTCAATTTTTCCATTCTTCCCTCGAAGGATTACGGCGAACTTCACGACTTTTATCAGAAGGTTGCTACCGCAGATCAGGAGCAACTTGTGCTGACACATTCGCAAGTTGCCAAAGGGAACTGAGGATGGAAACAGGGCTCAGGATTTTCGCGCGCTTCCAGCCAGTCCTGGTGGGCATGGTTCTGTCGGCCTTCTCAACTCCCGGTTCGGCCGGTATCTTCAGCAAAAATCAGCCCGTGCCCGGCTGGGCCATCGAAGCCAACAAGACGCACACACCGGAATATGCCGGGGACGCGGCGTCAGTAGTTCTATACGAGGAATACGTCGATACCGTGGACGCCGGCGGAAGGGCAGTCGAGCGCCATCGCAAAGCGGTGCGCATTCTCAAGCCGCAGGGCCGCAAAGAAGGTTGCACTGTCAGCTACGACGTGGACGAGAAGATCAATTACTTCCGCGCATGGACGATTGCCGCAGACGAAAAGCAGTACATGGCGCAGGACTCGGACTTCGCGGAAGTAGGCGATACCACTATTCCAATCATGCTCTCTACGGCGAAGACCCGGGTCGGAATCCCTCCAGCCATCGATGTGGGAGCGACAATGATCTGCGAGTCTGAAGAGATTCTGCAGCCTTACCTGCATGAAACCATCTGGGAGATTCAGCAAAGCGTTCCGGTGGTGTGCCAGGCGCTTGAGCTTGATCTTCCTCCAGGGCATGCCTACTCCCAGGCAGGCCACGCCTTCAAGACATTTCCTCCGGTCGAGATTGCCCCAGGCCACTTTCGCTGGGTAGTTAAGGACTCGCCGGCGCTGGACCTGCGCGATATACCCTCGCGACCAGAGTGGGCAGCCCTCGCCGCCCGCATGAGCGTACAGTGGGGCGATGCCGCTGTCGGGGGCACCGACAATGAGTGGAAAGCGATCGGCGAATGGGTCACAACACTCGAAGCAGATCGTCCCGCGCCGTCGCCCGAAATCACCGCCTTCACGCAGTCGCTGATCGCCGGAGCACCCGACCTCTACACCAAACTCAGCCGCATCACCGATTCCATTCAGAAAAACATTCGCTATTTCATCGTCGAACGCGGCATCGGTGGATTGCAGGCGAATCACGCGGCGGATATCTTTCGCAACCGTTACGGCGATTGCAAAGACAAAACTACGCTGCTGATCGCCATGCTGCGCGTCGCCGGTATCAATGCTTACTACGTTCCCGTGGATGACCGCCGTGGCATTGTTGATCCGGGCGATCCCTCCCTCTATGGCGATCACATGATTGCGGCGATCGAACTTCCGCCCGATGTGAACGATCCGCGCCTGATCGCGATCGTGAAGGCGCATGATGGCAAGCGCTATCTCATCTTCGACCCTACCAACGAGCGCACGCCTGTCGGCAATCTGCCCTCGTACCTGCAGGGAGGCTACGGAACCCTCGCTGCCGGCGCGGCCAGCCAGGTAATCGAGTTGCCGATTTTGCCCCCCGAGGCCAACGGGACCGTGCGAAAAGGCGAGTTCACCCTGGCCGCCGATGGCACCCTTACCGGCCAGGTAGAAACGATGCACACCGGTCCTGAAGGTGCCGACCTTCGCATGATCCTCAAGTATTCCGATGAGAAGGAAAGGCGCGAGTCGCTCGAGACCGCCGTATCCCATGACGTGCCCGGCGCGGTGTTGAATTCGTTTCAATTTACGCAACCCGCCGAACTCGACAAGCCGCTTGACGTGCTGTACAAGCTGACCGCTGCGCAATACGCCCACCAGGCCGGAACCCTGCTGCTGGTGCGGCCACGGGTCGTGGGTTCTCACGGTCTGCCCTTCAACGACAAGCCGCGCACCATCCCCATCGATCTCAGTGCAACCGGACGCTGGCGCGACAGCTTCGATATCACATTGCCGCCGGGCTATGTGGTCGATGAGACGCCCGACCCTGTGAATCTGGATCTTGACTTTGCCAGCTATCACTCGAATATCACCGCAAAAGGCGACCATCTCCACTACGAACGCGAATACGTGGTGCGCCAGGTCGAACTCCCCGCGGAGCGCGCCTCCGATTTTCGCAAACTTGAAAGCGCGATTCTCCGTGACGAAAAGGGAACCGCGGTTCTGAAAAAGCAATAGCTGAATTTGCCTGGGGATGCATGCTGTGGAGTTCCATCCCCGCGGCGTGCGTGCGCCCTTGTGGCATCCAAGGCGACCCCGGCAACAGGCGAATGCGGCGCACTCAGAACTGGATGCAGCATAAGCCGCTCGGTTGTCCTACTCTAAAGCTATGACCGATCGTGACCTGCTGGCGCAGATCGCACGCTCTCCCGGCGGCAAAGCCGGATACAAGCAACTGGTGCGCGAGCTTGGCCTCGGTGGCGGGCGCGAGCGCCGTCTGCTGCTCGAGCAACTTGCCCGCATAACGGCACGCGGAGACCTCATCAAAACCGATCGCGAACACTGGGCCGTTCCGAAAAGAGCCGGCGCCGGTACACGCGATAATCTCATCGCCGGCCGCCTCGATCTTCATCGCGACGGCTATGGCTTTGTCCGTCCCAATGCACGGCAAGGTTCCGCAAAAGAAGACGATGTCTTCATCCCGCCCGACGAGATCAACGGCGCCATGCAGGGCGACCAGGTCCTGGTGGAACTCGCACCACCGCGCGCCGATGGCCGCCGTCTCGGCCGCATCGCCCGCATCCTCGAGCGCCGCAATCCCATGGTCGTCGGTATCTTTCATTATGCAAAGTCCGATCGCGAAATGGGTGACAAGGTGATCCCATTCGACGAGCGCATGACACAACACATTGTGATCCCGTATGGGCAGGCACTGCCTGAACCCGACGAACAGGAAACACCCCACCGCGTTCTCGGCAACGAAGGTACCTCCACCACGCAACACGACGATCTCGAAGGCCTTGTCGTCGATGTCGAAATCACCAGCTGGCCCACGCCCACATGTCCGCCCATCGGCCGCGTCATCGAAGCGCTTGGCGATCCCGACGACTTCGGCGTCGATGTGGAAATGATGATTCGCAAGCATCAGCTCCCGCGCGTTTTCCCTGACAAGGTGCTGGCTGAAGCTCGCGCCGTCGCCTTCCTCGATGACGTCGAAGCCAATCGCCGTCGCGACTTTCGCGGCCTTCCCATCGTCACCATCGATGGCGAAACCGCCCGCGACTTTGACGATGCGGTCCTCGTTACAGATCTCGCTGATGGCGGATTCGAACTCCAGGTGCATATCGCCGATGTCGCCGAGTACGTCGGTGCCGGAACCGATCTCGATCTCGAAGCGCGTCTGCGCGGCACCAGCGTCTATTTCCCTGACCGCGCCATTCCGATGCTTCCGCATGAGCTATCCACCGGCATCTGCAGCCTTCGCCCCAGGGAAGATCGACTCGTTCTGAGCTGCATCATGCAGCTCAGTCCTGCGGGCCGCATCGAGAGCTTTGAAATTGTCGAAGGCGTCATCCGCTCCGTCGAGCGCATGACGTATACCGATGTTCATGCCATTCTCGAGGGCGATGCAGAGACTCGCGCGCGGTACCCTCAACTTGTTCCCGAATTCGAGCGCATGCGCCACCTTGCCGGGTTGATGAATAAGCGGCGTGAAGAGCGCGGCAGCATCGACTTCGATCTCCCCGAACCGGTGATTGAATTCGACGAACAGGGCCGGATGCGCGGCGTCACCAAGTCCGAGCGCACCTGGGCCAACCGGCTCATTGAAGAATTCATGCTGGCCGCCAATGAGTGTGTCGCTACGTGGCTTGAGGACCTCGGCGTGCCTTCGCTCTACCGCATCCATGAGAAGCCCGATGCGCGCCGCGTCGTGCAATTCGAGGAGCTTGCCGCCAGCTTCGGCTACTCTCTCGGTCTCGGAGCGCTCCCCGTCAAGCGCATCCAGACGCGCGGCGATCGACGCGATGCTCAGCGCAGCGGCCGCCAGGTCCGCAACCACGAAGTCCCCGAAGATATCGCTGTTACCCCCAGGATGTATCAGAAGCTGGCCGCACGCATCGAAGGCAAGCCCGAGGAACGGATTCTTAGCTACCTCATGCTTCGTTCACTCAGCCAGGCACGCTATTCCGAGATTAATGAGGGACACTTCGCGCTCGCCGCGCCCACCTATACGCATTTCACGTCGCCCATTCGCCGCTATCCCGATCTCATTGTTCATCGCATCACCAAGTCGCTGCTGCGGGACGGCGTCGAGGGCCGAGCTGAAGTTGCAGAAGGGCGCCACGGGTCCCCATGGACGCATCCGCACGAAGGCCTGAAAGGCATTGTCATTCATCGCGCGAAGAAGCAGCCGCACGGCGAAGGATTCAACCGCGAACCACCGATTCCCGAAGTTGAGCTCGCGCAGATCGCCGAGGAATCAAGCCAGGCCGAGCGCCGCGCCGCCGAGGCCGAGCGCGAACTGGTGGAGTGGAAGAAAGTACGCTTCATGGAGGATCGCGTGGGAGAAGAATTTGCCGCGCTGGTGCTGAACCCCACGAAGTATGGTCTCTTCGTCGAACTCGCGGATCTGTTTGTCGAGGGCCTGGTCCCCATCGACACGCTGCGCGATGACCGCTATACCTGGCGCGAAAACACGCACGAGATCATCGGCGAGCGCGGGGGGCACCGCTTCCGCGCCGGCGATCGCGTCCAGGTCGTCCTCGATCGTATCCTGGCGCAGGAACGACGGCTGCAGTTCTCCATTGTGGAAGAGGGCATCCCCCTGACCGGAAAAAAGCAGCCCAAATCGCCGCCGAAATCAAAGAAGAATCGGCGCAAGGAAGGTGCTGCTTCCGGGGCGAACAGAAAACCTCGCCATCTCGGGAAGAAAAAACGCCGCTGAGAGTCGATGGTGCGAACGCACCATCGACTCGACGGCAGGCTCAGGCACCCGCTTGCTGCGCCGCGTACTTGCCGATAATCGGAAGCTGATATCTCTCGCCCTTCAATGCCTTCACCAGGGCAATGATCCATACGACCAAGATGCCCAGTGAAGCAAACGGGAGAATAATCCAGCCGATTACCGGAATAATCCCGAGTACGATCTGAATGGCAATGGCAGCGATGCCAAGAAAAATGCACTGCCAGGCATGGAAGCGCACAAAAGAGCTTTTGTTGTAGGGCTCGACAAGCAGGAAGACGATCGCCGGAATGATGGTCACGTAGGCGAGTGCTCCGGCAGTGTTGTCAGTTAAGCCACTCTGCGCGGCCTGTGGTTGTGCGGCCGGGGAAGCCTGAGGTGGAACGGGAGTGTATTGCGGAGAGTCGGACATGGTTCTGCTCCTTCGCTTTGGACCTGGATGGGTACCCGGAAAATAGTGAGAAGAGCCGAAGTTTCGTTACAGCAAGGGCACGGAAGCGCCCGGGAAAACAGAAGGCCGCGCTTGCCAGTCCCAAGAGATGGGAAGAAGACTACTTCATCGCGAGCTTTTCGGCAATACTTCCAAGAACGGGAATTTTGAACCGCTTGCCATTGACTGCCTGGACGACGCAAACCACCCAAAGCACCAGCCAAAGCAGTGACAGGCCCCTCACCGTATAGATCAAGATAGGAGACGCCAGAAACAAGGTCAGAAGCGCGATGATGCCTGAAACAATCTCCGCTACGAAGGCGACCATAAAGAGCAGGGCTGATTGCCAGGCGTGAAAGCGGACATACCCGTTGTTCTTGTAGGGCGGAATAAGCAGAAAAGCGAATGCCGGGACAAACGAGAAGTAAGAAATTGCACCGGCTGCGTTGTCTGAAAGGCCAGATCGCGTCGCGACGGTCATAACAACCCCTTTCTGCCCCATAAAGGACGTGCCCCGATTCTTTTGCCCTGGTACCTTGGTTGCCCCGCACGCTGCTCCGCAACTGCTGCAGCAGCGGCTCAAAACTAATCAGGATTGACTTCAAGAGAAACGCTGCCGCGTACCAAAGTCAATCAGAATCAAGGCGTTGCCCGCACTGCGGTAATCCCGGACGCCATGGCAACGCCGTCAGAAAAGTTGTTTATCGGGCGGGCATTCCGTCAGCAACTCAAGGTCGTTGTTGCGTACATTCCCCACGCGGGCGTTCACCGGCCAGGATCTCATTTTCTCAGCAGGATACGGCCGCAGCAGATCGAGCGGCAAGCGCGAAGCATCCCCCGGCTCCATCCATCGAGAATAATCCTGCGGCTCCACGATCACCGGCATGCGATCGTGCACCCGCTCCGCCAATGCATTGGGATCGGTGGTCAGAATGGTGAACGTCTCCAGCGGCTCGCCTTCCTTCGGTTTCCACCGCTCCCATAGCCCGGCGAATGCATACGGTTCCCCGCTCTGCATACCGAAAGCAAATGGCTGCTTCGTCTTTGCACCGATCCGCTGCCACTCGTAGAAGGCGTCTGCCGGCACCAGGCAGCGCCGCTTCTTGAAGGCTTCCCGGTACAAGGGTTTCGCCGCAACCTCTTCGGACCGTGCGTTAATCGTCGTGTAGCCGACCTTCGCATCCTTGGCCCAATAAGGCACAAGCCCCCAGCGCATCAACCCAAACTCGGGCTTGCCCGTCTCAGCATTCAACCGCACCACAGGCTGCGTGCTTTGTGGAGCCACGTTATAATCGGGCGCGAAAAAAGGCATGTCCTCCGGCTCAACTCCGAACCAGTCGGCGAGCACTTCCTGCGTGGATCGACGAGCAAACCGGCCGCACATATCAGATTGTGTTTGATTGTACGAGTCCGGGAAAAGTAACAGCAATTCCCTCAAAAAACGCACATTCATCGACTATTCTCTTTTGCGCCCCGGTCTCAGTTTCTTTTGATCTCAACGGACGTAATCTCTGTAACTTTCCAGGTGCCGCGGCACTCTCCTTCTTCACAAGGGCCCTGGGCGCATTGCTTGTTCGGCATTGCGAACAGACAACTCGCACAAGATGTGTCCGGGGCCGATTTCCCCTGATTGGAGTATCGAAAACATGAAGAGCTTCACGCTCACAGTCGTAGTGTGTCTACTGGCCGGCGGTGCGTTCTTGTCTGCTCCGCGAGCACTGCATGCGGAACAGAACCGCGGCGCCGTCTTCGTCATGACCAACGCCGCCACGAGCAACCAGATCGTTGCATATTCCCGTCAGGAGGACGGCTCGCTGCAATGGGCAGGCGCCTTCTCAACGGGAGGCAATGGCAGCGGCGGCACCATCGATCCACTTCACTCGCAGGGCTCCCTCATTCTGGATGCCGACCACCGCTTGCTGTTCGCCGTGAATGCAGCCAGCGGCACCATCTCTTCTTTTGAAGTCAACGGCACGAATCTCCGGCTTGTGGATACCACGCCGAGCGGCGGCAGTTCACCCACCGCACTCACAGAAACAGGCGGCCTGTTATTCGTCCTCAACGCGGGCGGAAACGGCAACGTCAGCGGCTTCCGCGTCACACCAAACGGTCACCTCATTCCCATCCAGGATTCGACCAAATACCTGAGCGGAAGCGCTACTTCGCCCACTTCGCTGGTGCTCAGTCCTAACCGGCAGTTCCTTGTCGTTGCCGAAAGCGCGACAAATAATCTCGATGTCTTCCGTGTTTTTCCCAATGGAAGATTGTCAGATATCTCGGTCAACGCCAGCGCGGGAGCGACGCCTTTCGCGTTGGAGTTTGCACCCAACGGCGCATTGATCGCGGCCAATGCCTCCAACTCGGTCTCCTCGTATTGGGTCGGATGGAATCAATCCCTCACCACCATCTCCTCCGCCCTTCCCACGCTCGGCGCAGCCACCTGCTGGGACGTCGTGCTTCCCAACGGCCGCTTCCTCTATACCGCCAATGCGGGCACTTCCAACCTCTCAGGGTTTGCAATCGCACGCAACGGCTCGCTCGCTCCGGTCGGTGAAACCGTCGTCGCCACCAACCCCACGGGCAGTACGAATCTCGATACGGCGGTCAGTGCTGACGGTAAATTTGTCTACACCCTCAATGCGGGTACGGGTGCCATCGGCATATTTGGCGTCGAAAGCGACGGCGGCCTCTCGAACCTGGGAACGGTCGGTGGGCTGACCGCTTCCAGCGGACTCAACGGCATCGCCGCATACTGATTCACCCTCCCGGGGAACCGCACAACGCAGTTCCCCGGACCCTATCGCCGGCCAGGTAGGAGGGGTCATTCTCTGTCTAGCGTTTCTGGCTGCGTCTGGTTCGGCTTCATCGCCATCCCATACAATAAAGATCGGGAGCAGGAACGATGGCGCATATGGTTTTTTGTGTTCGCAACAAGAAGGAAATGGAAGGCCTCGACGAGCCGCCCTTTGACTCGGAATTTGGCCAGAAGATTTACAAGAATGTTTCAAAAGCAGCATGGGGCGAGTGGGTCGACCGCCAGAAGATGCTGCTGAACGAGTACCGTTTGCAACCATGGACCCCGCAGGCCCAGGAGTTCCTGGTCGAGCAGATGGAGCAGTTCTTCTTCGGCGAAGGCTCCGCGCTTCCGCAGGAGTTTGTCCCGCCCTCCCATTGAGCCGGACGTGATGGCCAGAAAGTTCAGAACTCGGTTGCTTTGAAAGAGCATGGATCGTTGAACCCACCTGATGGGTCGCGTGCCACATATCCAGCAATATGAGGATGGCTTTACAGGCTGCGGAAGAACTCGGTTGCTTTGAAAGGGCATGGCTTCAGACATGCCAAAAGCAGCACAATATCAACGGCGGCTTTAGCCGCTGGGACGTTCCTTTTCCGATTCGCCATTTCTTTCCCATTTTTCTGCAGCTTGTTTAGCCGCTGAGGAATTTGTTTAGAGCTTTGTCAGCAGTCTGAGCCGGCCGGAGGTGCATAGTTTCCTCGCCCGGCGCTCAGCGAGGCGAAATCGGATTCCAGAAGACCGCGAGTCCCGTAGGGACGGCGCACGTTGGTGTAAACTAAACCAGAACCCCATGGGCCGGCTCACCCGAGCCGGCTCGACTGTGTCGGGACGTGGCTCAGCCTGGTAGAGCACTCGCTTGGGGTGCGAGGGGTCGGCAGTTCAAATCTGCCCGTCCCGACCATTAAGTTTTCAGATTTCGCGACTCATGCCGACGATCCTCGTCGGCATTTTTCTTTCCCTTATCCAAATTGGTGTGGCCAACAGATTCGCGAAATCGCTAAGCGTCGAACAGCGAGCCGGAGACATTCTCCACCGGCGACGAACGCGTCTTCCGCCGCAGCGGTTGCACCTGAGGCGTTACATCGTTCCCCGGCGAGCCCAGCATCGCCGCAATCTCGCGCAGTTCAGAGCGCGCGCGAAGAACGGCCTCGGCAACTTGATCGCGCTTCTTTGCGTTGGTCGCTGCGGGCGTCGAAGCCTGAACGGGCGCCTGGGCAGCGACAGCCGCCGGAGCCTCAGCCCGCTTCGCCTGTCCCAGCGCCTGTCGAGCGCCCGAGAGCGTATAGCCCTCTCCGTAAACCAGACGTTTGATTTCGACCGCGATCTCGACATCGCGCTTGCGATAAAGACGCTGCCCGGTGCCGCTCTTGTTCGGCTTCAGCTGCGGAAACTGCGATTCCCAGAAGCGCAGCACGTACGGCTCGACTTTGAGAATGCGCGCAACGTCGCCAATCTTAAAGTAAAGGCGGTCGGGGATCGTCGGTGTTTCAACAGCGCGCTTCGGGGATGGGTGCGATGCCATAGCAAATACAGAATGCCCGCGGGTCGAGCGGGGTCACTGCTTAGACGCAGTATAGGCCACTGTTTACGTCTGAAGTGAAGCAAAATGCGCGACTTCAGCTTTCAAAGATGCCGATGGTTGTTGAAAATCCAGCCGAAAATCGCCCGGCTCCCTACTTTGGCCGCTCGACCGGCTTCCGCGCCGTCGATCCATGCGGCGCTGCCCGCAAATATTGCACTGGCCAGCTCGCCGTTTCCCCCAGCGCCGCGGCCGCATGCATTGGCCAGTAGGGATCGCGCAGCATCTGCCGCGCCAGCAGCACGATGTCCGCCTCTCCATGGGCGACGACGTCATCAGCCTGCTGAGGCTCGGTAATCAGGCCGACGGCAGCCGTTGGAATTCCGGCCTCCTTGCGGATCCGCGCCGCAAACGGCACCTGAAACCCAGGCCCCACCGGAATCTTCGCATTCGGCACCTGCCCGCCCGATGAGACATCCACAAGGTCAACGCCATGCTCGCGCAGCCGTCGCGCCAGTTCTACGGACTCATCTGGTGTCCAGCCGCCCTCGGCCCAGTCCGCGGCTGAAATGCGGACAAACAGCGGCAGGTGATCGGGCCATGATGCGCGCACCGCATCGACCACTTCCAGCAACAGCCGAATGCGATTGTCGAAGCAGCCTCCATACAGATCTTTCCGCTGGTTCGCAAGCGGCGAAAGAAACTCGTGCAGCAGGTAGCCATGTGCTGCGTGAATCTCTACGAAGTCGAACCCTGCTTTATCGGCGCGTCGAGCAGCATCGGCAAATGCGCAGACTACGCCGGCAATCTCCGCCTCGCCCAATGCCTTTGGCACAGCGTAAGTCGGCGAGAAGGCGATTGGACTCGGCCCCACCGGCTCCCAGCGCCCTTCCTCCGGTGTCAGCAGACGCTCGCCGCCAAATGGGGCCGTCATGCTGCCTTTTCGGCCGGCGTGGGCGAGTTGAACTCCGGCACGCGCGCCCTGGGAGTGAATGAAGCGCGCGATATGCTCGAGCTTCGCGATATGCTCGTCCTTCCAGATGCCGAGGTCATTGATCGAAATCCGGCCTTCCGGCGTCACCGCCGCAGCCTCCGTCATCACCAGCCCCGCGCCACCCTGCGCGCGGCAGCCCAGGTGTACCAGATGCCAGTCGTTGGCGAACCCGTCTTCCGACGAGTACTCGCACATCGGCGAAACGCCAATGCGATTAGGAAACACAACAGAACGCAGCTGAAAAGGGGAAAAAAGAAGGTTGCTCATGAAGTATGTATTATCCCGTTCCAATAAAAGATGAGTGTGAGACCACTTTGGACGCTGAAATCACTTGGCTGTCAAAAGACCGGCAAACCGGCCGACCTTTGCCCAAATGGCCCCTCGTAATGGCGCGTGAATCAACAGAGATGCCCTTTTCCGAGATCTCATATTCGACCATGACAGTGGCCGGGATTTAGTTCCGCCGTCGGTGGCAAAGGCTTCACTGTTGATCAAAGTGTTACTGACGAGTGGCCCACAATACTCACGCGATTACGCGTTAGAGTAAGATTCCATTACATTCCAAAAGTGAAATCACATGCGTTCAAAGAGCTATGTTGTTTCAGGTGAACTGAAGCGTGAAATTCAAGAGGCCAAGAAGTTGCCGCGTTTGTCTTGGCGCACGAAGTTACTCATGGTTGTCGTTGGTACGCCGACGTTCTTTCTGTACCTTATCCACGGGGGGCGCTTGGAACTATTTTGGCCCTCGATGCTTACTGTTATTGTGCTTGGCGTAGTGATCCGTTTCAAATGGAAACTGCGGAGGGAAACTTGGTTCTGGGTCACTATGGCAGTGATCGCAGGTCTTCATATTTTGTGGGTTCTGTTTGTTCCTTGGACCACGAAGTGGATTCCCGTATTCGTGTATACCGGCCTCGCCACAGTGGATTTTGTTCTGATCCTCTGGATTCTTCTTGTTGTCGAGAAGCTCATAGGAAATCCGAAGACGACTGAAGCATGAGCTTGTTTCGACAATTATCCGAGTTCTGAGCGGTTGACCGTCAACCCGTCAGTAACAGACCAGTAAACAGTCCCACATGGGCGAAGCGGCATGTTTCCTTTTGAGCCGCCTGCTACGGCAAATATCCCGCCCCCCTCAGCACCTTCCCCGGCAGCGCGCCCGTCATCTTCCCATCCGCAATCACCGGCACGCCATTCACCAGCACGTACTCCATCCCCACCGAGAGCTGATTCGGATCCTCGAACGTCGCCTTGTCTGTAATCTTCTCCGGATCGAAGACCACCACATCGCCCCACATCCCCTGCTTCAATACGCCGCGATCGGCCAGTCGCATGCGCTGTGCCGGCAGCGCCGAAAATTTTCGGATCGCATCAGCCAGCGTCAGCTCTTTCTCCTCGCGCACATACTTCCGCAGAATCCGCGGAAACGTCCCATACGCTCGCGGGTGCGGATGCTCAGTCCCCAGCAATCCCTCCGGCGAAGTCCCCTGCGAATCGTTATCGATTGAAACCCACGGCTGCTTCAGCGCCAGCTTCACATCCGGCTCGTCCATGCCGAAAACCGCAACGTTGGTGAACGCCTTGTCCTTGATCAGCAGATCGCACAGCGCATCAATCGCATCCTCATGCCACAACTTGGCCACGTCGGACAGCCGCTTCCCCTGCAACGGCAACAACTCCGGATTCTGCACCACCGCAATCAGAATCGCCTCCGGCCCCGGAATCTCCTGCCACTCGTTATCCCAGTCCTCCCCAGCCGAATCCTTGCCATTGCTCATCATGTCTTTGCGAATCCGCGCCCGCGTCGCCGGATCTTTTAATCGCTCGATTAGCTTTACATCGCCGCCATCATGCGCCCACGGTGGCACGAAGGCCGAAAACGTATTGAACCACGCCGTGTATGCATAGGTATTCGCGCTCACGTCCACGCCGGCGGCCCGCGCCGCATCGATGCGCGCCACGATCTGCGGCATCTTCCCCCAGTTCGCTTTCCCCGCCGCCTTCAGATGCCAGATCTCCACCGGAATCTGCGCCTCGCGGCCGATCCGCGTTGCCTCGTCAATCGACTCCAGCACCGTATCGCCTTCGCTGCGCATGTGCGTCGCATAAATTCCGCCATACTTCGACGCTTCGCGCGCCAGCGCAATCAGTTCCTCCGTCTTCGCATAAGGCGCAGGCGTATATTGCAGCGCGGTCGATAAACCAACCGCCCCATCGCGCATCGCCTCGTCCACCAGCGCCTTCATCTGGTCGAGCTGCGCCTCGGTTGGCTGCACATCCGCGTCGCCCAGCACCATCCGCCGCACCGAGGTCGCTCCCACATAGGTCGCGAGATTGATGCCCATCCCCTGCTTCTCAAGCCGCGCAAAGTATTCGCGCAGCGTCCGCCAGTCCGGCGTGATGTGCAGATGTGCATAGCCAGAGTGATCCGCCGCCAGCATCGCGTCATTCATCGGAGCCACGGACCCGCCCTCGCCCGTAATCTCCGTTGTGATGCCCTGGTAGATCTTCGAAGGCAGCCGCGGATCCACCAGAATCGTCAGCTCCGACTGCCCCAGCATGTCGATAAATCCCGGCGCCACAATCTTGCCCTGCGCGTCGATCTTCTGCTTCGTCGGCGCGCTGCCCAGGTCACCGATCGCGGCAATATGCCCATTCCGGATCCCCACATCGCCCGAATACCACGGAGATCCCGTCCCGTCCACGATGTGCCCGTGCAGGATCACCACATCGAACGGCGCAGAATCCACAGCTTGCTGGGCGCTTGAAACCATCGCCAGCGACCCAATCGCCGCCCACGCCAACATGAAAGAACCAGCTCGACCCAGCATGCTTTCGTCCTCACTTTGGGAGTTCTAGGTAAATCGCCTCGATTCACCGGGTTTTGCGCTTCCACCTGTTGTCACAGTTGGCAACCGGAAAACTACGGTAATCTCCACATTCGTACAACTTTGCCCAGTCGTCTTACAATAACGGCAACAACCATGCTTGGTAAGGCCGAGCAAGGACTGAAAATCATACGGCGGACGTACGCTCTCACGGTAAAAGAGCGCCCGTCCCGGAATCTTAAGTCTTCGGGTCCACCGCGGTGGTCCCTGCCTTGGCACCACCTAAGTCCCATCAGGACAGAAAAGGAATAGATTTAGCGCTATGTGGAAACCCACCCAACAAGGCCAATCACCCTCTCCGACTCCTTCTCCCGAGCCAGTTCGCCCCACGCCGGTGGCGCCCACACTTGAAACGCCGCGTCCCGCCGCAACTTCTGTCGGCGAGCAAGCCAGCATCAGCAAGGGCCTCTCCATCAAGGGCGAGATTACCGGCACTGAATCGCTCTTCATCGACGGCAAGGTCGAGGGCAGCATCAGCATTCCCGGCAATCGCGTCACGGTCGGAAAGAACGGTAACGTCACCGCCAGCATCAGCGCCCGCGAAATCGTCGTCCTCGGCAAGCTCAAGGGCAACGTCAACGCCACTGATCGTGTTGATATCCGTGCCGAAGGCGCCCTCACCGGCGATGTGGCCGCGGCCCGCATCAGCATTGAAGACGGCGCGTTCTTCAAGGGCGGCATCGACATCCGCAAGCCGGATTCGAAGCCAACCGCGGTACAGGCCGAGCCCAAAGTCGCAGTGCACTCGTAGCGCGCTGCCGAACTGTCCGACCACGACGACCCCTGTCTCGGCAGGGGTCTCGGTGCTTTATCGCGCACCGATTTCCCGTCGGACGAACCGTGAGGCTTCAGCCTCACGAATTTAATCCGCGGAAAGACAAGTGGCTTTGAAAGGGCACGACTTCAGTCGTGCCGCAGTGCTGCAAGTTGAAACGGCCTTCAGGCCCTGAGGGATGCCTTTGAGATCCCTCGTTAAAAAATCGCCTTCTTCCGCCTCTTTTCAGCTGTCAACGACTCTTCGCATGCAAGCGGAATTCACGCCAGCCGCAGCCGCTTCATCATCACGCTTGGCAGGGCCGATCCCGTCCTCTTCAACACAGCCAACGAAATCGCCGCCCACAGCAGCCCGCCCGCCATCAGCACCACCAGGTCATCCATCCGCCGGTGGCCCGCCAGCTGCAATCGCTGAATCACCTCTCCCGCCATCCACGAAAACACGATCCACGTGACCGCCCCACCCGTCAGGGCGGCCGCCAGGCATCGCCCCAATTCGCGATAGTCGAGGCTCGCCAGCGATACCATGTGCCGCTGATGCAGCAGCCCCGCAATCGCCAGCGTCTGCATGGCGATGCCGATGTCCGATGCGAACGCGAGTCCCATTGCACCGAACCCGTGGAAGAGTCCGACATAGATCGGCAGCGAAACCGCTGTTACGATCGTTCCCGCCACCATCGGCACAATCGTATTGCCCGCCGCATAAAATGCCCGCGAGTAGATAGCCTGCGCCGACCACAAGAATAGCGATACCGAGAAGACCGCAAAGTACGCCGCGCATTGGCTTGCATCCCCGGCCGTGAAGCGGCCACCGGTAAACACCAGGTCAATCGCCGGCTTGCCCAGCGCAATCATCCCTGAGGCCGCCAGCAATCCCATGCAGGCAACGCGCGAAACCGAGTCCGCCACTACCCCGGCAAATTCAAATCGGCTTTGCTTCGCCCACAGGCTCGCGAAAAACGGCATCGAAGCGGCTCCGGCAGCCTGCGCCAGCACCGCCATCGGCGCCGTGAAAAACTGCTTGGCGTAGTTGAACTCCGACACCGCGCCGCCGATCTTCGACGCAAAATGCGCAATGATCCAGTTATCCGCCGTCACCAGCGAAACGCCCGCCATCAGCGGCAACGATAACCGCACCCATTCCCGCAATCCCTCATCGTGCCAGTCGAGAATCGGCCGGTAGTGCGCACCCACCCGACGCGCAAACAGCCAGTTCAGAAAAAACGGCCCGAAGAACGCGCCTGCCACCGTCCCAATCGCCAGCGCGGATACATCGAACTGCTTCACTAGTAGCACGCCGCCCACGATCGTTCCCAGGTTGTAGATCAGCGGCGAAACCGCCTGCACGGTGAATTGCTTCCTCACCAGCAGCACCGCGCCAAACACGCCGCCCGCAAAAAAGAACAGCTGAGCCGGCAGCAGAATGCGCGTAAGCTTCACGCAAAGCGCCGCCTTTTCTGCATCAAACCCGCTGAATTGCAGGCTCACAAAGAGTGGCGCGAAGATCTCCGCAAGCACGATCGCCGCACCCAACACCATGTACATCGTGGTCAGAATTACAGAGAGCGAACGCTCGCCCTCCTTCTCGCGCCCCGTTTCGCGATAACGCGTAAGGATCGTCACAAACGTGATCGACGCAGCCCCGCCTACAAGGAAGTACGAAATCATGTCCGGCAGCACGAACGCCGCGTTCAACGCATCGGCCTTCATCCCGCTGCCCAGAAGCCATGCGATGTACTTCACGCGTACCAACCCGATGATGCGCGACAAGAATACCGACACCATCAGCACCACAGTTGCGCTGAAAGCCGAGTGCGCATGCGAAGGCCGCAGCGCGCGCATGGCGCGCGACAGCACCGAAGGAGCACCTGCACGCGGCTGGGTTGGCAAAGGGTTTTCCACTCCTGTCGATTCTACCGGGCTTCCAGTTTGTAGCGCGCCGCAATACGAGCGCGGCAAACTTACGGTGCCACCGGCGTCACCTCAACCCGCTTTCTAGACCCGGGAATGCGGGTTGGAGGCTATTTTGAGTTCTTGCTGGACCAAAATCCAAGAATGGTACCCAGTGCTCCGAAGGCCCAATTTGAATCCTGCGGGTAACACCAGTGTCGAAGGAAAACGGAAAGCGCCACCACGAGAATGATCAAGGAAACGGATACTTGGATGTAGCGCTCTCTTGGCTTCAAGTGATGCCAAGAGGTTTGCGCCCGAGTTCCGAAAAGCAGGAAGAGCACACAAATTAGTAAAATTGCTAGCGCAGTCATTTACGCCGCTCTTTCCGCCTCCTTCTCGTATCACTCCCAAAGAGCTACGAGATCGGAGCTTGATGAAGTTGTATGTGAAGTAGTTTAGCGCTATCGCGGCACAAAGTAGCCCACCGAGATGCGTCGTCGCCCATTTTCCCCGAGTATCCTGTCCTGCAGGGGGTTTTCGATGCGGCGCACCGCTGGACTTCTGTTCCTCTTTATCGTTCTGCTCACCACTCACTCGCTTGCCCAGTCCATCCACACTCGCGACGGACGCACTCTTCCCCCGCCTCCCGTCGCCGAAGAAAAACCCGTTGTCGATAACTACAACGGCACGAAGATCACCGACAACTACCGCTGGCTTGAAGACGCCAAAAGCCCCGAAACCCGCTCCTTCATCGATGAAGAAAATGTCTACACCACCCGCTATCTCAAACTGGACCCCATCCGCAACCAGGCCCTCGACGACCTCGACCCGCTCGAGCACACCTCCCGCTGGTCGATCCCCATCCAGCGTGCCGGCAACTACTACTTCATGAAGCGCCTCGCGGGCGAAGAGCAGGCTTCCATCTACATGCGCCACGGCTGGAACGGTGCGCCGTCGAAAGGCAAAGTGGCCTCATCTGGAGCCCTCAGCCCACCTAAAGACGAGCGCCTCATCGATCCCGCCGCCTTCAGCCGCGACCCCAACACCTCCGTCCGCCTCGCCGCCGTCTCGCGCGATGGCCTGCTCCTCGCATACCAGGTCCGACAGGGCGGCGCAGACGAGGCCGCCGTCCGCATCTTCAGCATCGCGATAAAGAAGCCCCTCGAAGACGAACTCCCCGCCGGCCTCTACTACTCGCTCGATTTCTCTCCCGACGGCAAAGGCCTCTATTACACGCGCACCGACCGCAAAGGCACGCTGCTCTACCTGCACACCATCGGCACCCGCAACGCCGACGACAAACTCATCTTCGGACGCGAGTTTCACGGCGAACTGCTCGGCCCCATCGACCTCTTCCGCGCCGAGATCACCGACGACGCACGCTACCTCGTCATCACCATCGCCCGCGGCGTGCCCGCCAAACGCGTTGATATCTGCTTCCGCGATCTCCACAAGCCGGGTTCTCCCTTCGAAGTCCTCGTCTGGGGATTGGACTCGCGCTTCTCCACCATCTACGACAAGGGCGCCTGGTATATGCGGACCGACTACAGTTCGCCCAATGGCCGCATCCTGCGCGCCGATCCGGGCATCATGCCTGAGGCCTGGAAGACCATCGTGCCCGAAGGCAAAGACGTGATTGAAACCTTCTCCATCGTCGGCGACAAAATCTACGTCAAGCGCCTGCACGACGTGAAGTCCGAAATCAGCGTCTACACCCTCGATGGAAAGCCCGCCGGCCAGATCGATCTCGAAGGCATCGGCTCTGCTTCTGATGTGGCCGGCCGCACTACCGATCGCTACGGCTTCTTCAGTTTCGAGTCCTGGATTCAGCCGCCCACCATCTACCGCGTCGACACCGTCACCGGGAAACGCGAACTCTTTGCACAACCTAAAGTTCCGTTCGACACCGCCCAATACGACCTTAAGCAGGTCTTCTACAAATCAACAGACGGCACCCAGATCCCCATGTTCATCGCCGGAAAAAAAGGCCTGCCGCAGGACGGGTCTGCACGTTTGCTCATGACCGGCTACGGCGGTTTCAACCTCAGCGAGACGCCGACCTGGAACCCCGCATGGGCCTGGTGGCTCCAGCAAGGCGGATACTTTGCCGTCCCCAACATGCGCGGCGGAGGCGAGTACGGCGAAAGCTGGCACGAGCAGGGCATGTTCGAGAAAAAACAGAACGTCTTCGACGACTGGTTCAGCGCTGCGCATTACCTCATCGACAACAAATACACTTCGCCCCAGCACTTCGCCATCACCGGCCGCTCCAATGGAGGCCTGCTTATGGGCGCCTCCTTCACGCAGCATCCTGAACTATTCTCCGCTGTCTGGTGCGGCTACCCCTTGCTTGACATGCTGCGCTACCAGAAATTCGAACAAGGACCGCACTGGACAACGGAGTATGGTTCCGCCGAAAACGAGAAACAGTTTCCCTATCTGCTCAAGTACTCTCCTTACCAGAACGTGAAGCCGCGTGCAGACTATCCAGCCATCATGTTCTTCACCGGCGACAGCGACACCCGCGTCGATCCGCTGCATGCGCGCAAAATGACCGCCCTCATGCAGGCTGAATCGAAAAGCGGCCGCCCTATCCTGCTCCACTACAGCACCGCCGGCGGCCACTCCGCAGGCGTCAGCGTCGAACAGCAGATCCAGGACGACGCCGATCAGCTCTCATTCCTGTGGACGGAGACTGGCAATCCAGCAAAGGGCAGAAAGCCAGCCCACGCGCCCTCAGAATAATTGCGGTTCCGATTTCCATTTTGGAATTCATCCCAGGCACCGTTCCAAATCGACAAGCATTCGCGCGAATCGCTCCGACATTTCTGATGCCGCGCCCGAGCTCCGCTTATGCTCGTATCCGATGTCTGAATCGGCCTCAACTCCGGCAATCAAGAGCGCAAGTACCTTTGCCAGCTTCCTCGAGTCCTTCACCAGCTCCGCCGAAAAGACGAACGGCATGTGGAACGACGACGCCCTGCTCGACGATGTCGCCACCATCAGCTACGAGCAAGCTCTCCGTTCGCATAGTCGCGTTCCGCCAGCCGCCTCACTGCCCATGGACGAATCCCGATCAGCAACGGCTCCAGCGGACAAGCAAACACTTCCTGTTGCCTCTGAAAAAAAGCGCAAAACCGCCAGCATCACGATGCGCCTCACTCAGGCTGAAGAAACTCAACTTCACGAACGCGCCGCGGCCGCTCAACTCAGTGTCTCTGCCTACCTTCGCTCCTGCATCTTTGAAGCGGAATCGTTACGTGCTCAGGTAAAAGAGGCCCTTGCGCGGATGAGTGCGGCTGCAGCGGTCAAACACCAGCATTCATCAGAGGTCGAACTCGAACCCGCAGAGCATAGGCGCTTCCATTTCTTCACGCGCTGGTCGCGCCGCAATCAAACTGAAAGCTGAAGGCTGAGAGCTGACAGCTCTCGCGTTGCTACTCCACCTCGAGAATCAGGCTCTTCAAATACTCCGTCTCCGGAATGTTCAGCACCACTGGATGATCCGGCGCAGCACCGCGTCGATCCCGCAGCCGCACGCGCCGATGCGCATCCGCCGCGGCAGATGCAACTGCACCTTCCAGTTCGGCAAGCGAGACGTGATGCGAGCAGGAGCAGGTGATCAGAAGCCCGCCGGGACGCAGCATCTGCAGCGCGCGCAGATTGAGTTCCTTGTATCCGCGCAGCGCGCCTTCCACGGCACGCTTGCTTTTTGCAAACGCCGGGGGATCCAGCACAATCGCATCGAACTGCTCGCGCGCCGATGCCCAGTCACGCAGAACCTCAAATGCATCGCCCGCCACCCAATCCACCTCGGCATTCAGCATGTCGCGATTCGCCGCCAGATTGCGTTCCGCCACTTCCAGCGAGGCCCGCGAAGCATCGATTCCCGTCACATGCTGTGAAACCCGCGCCAGGTGCAGCGCGAACCCACCCTGATACGTACACACATCGAGTGCGCGCCCACCGGGGGCAAGCATCTGTGTCCAATCCTGCGCAACCTTGTAATTCGTATGCTGATCGAGAAAAGCTCCGGTCTTCTGTCCTGCGTTTGCGTCGTAATGAAACGTCAACCCGTTCAGGCGAAACTTCGTCGCCGTCAATGGATTCTTTCCACGAGCGGCGTACAGCGGCTCGACCGACGGAGCCGACAATCCCTCCAACTCGCGAATCCGCGGATCTGGCCGCTCCAGAATCGATGCCGGGGAAATCATTCTACGAATCGTCGTGACCACGCGATCCCGCACCGCCGCCGAATCCAGACCCTTCGCCAGTAGCTGCACAATCACCAGCTCGCCGTACTTGTCGACAATCAGACCAGGAATCTCGTCCGCTTCGCTGAAGCACAACCGGCAGGAGTCGCTCGGGATCTCTTCCGACTCCAGGATGGGGATCCGCCGCTCGATCGCCCTTTGCAGCCGAGTGGTGAGCAGATCCAGCCACACTACCTCGCCGATCGCTTCGCGCGAAACCATCCGCAGCGCAATCTGCGACGTCGGACTATAGAGAGCCGTCCCCAGCAGCAGACCGCGACTGTCCGCCACCGGCAGCAGCGCCGGCGTTGCACCCTGGCCAATCTCCAGCGACTCGATATCCGATGCATACACCCAGACATGCCCTGCACGCAGCCGATCGGCGGCGCGACGGTTTACCCGCGCACCGATGCCAAGCTCAAACCCTATCGCATTCCGGATTGTCGTCTTGTCCTTGGCGAAGGGAATTGATCTTGAGTCGCGTTTCGATGGTTTGTGTGCGACCTCTCGTGTCTCGGGCCGCTGCTTCCGGTTGCGTAGAGAAGGCGCCGTCCGCTGTGATGCGTCGGGCGCCTTTTCATTCCGGTCAGGTCTGGGCTTCTTTGCCTTTGTCATTGGGTCCCCTTGGGCTCATCGCCGCTACGGGGAGCAATGCCGCCGGCGTCTATTGTGCCTGAAGTGTCTGCAGGTAGCGGGTCAGATTGCTGATTCTGAGCTGCTTGTCCTGAACGTTTGTCCGGTTCATCGTACCAAGAATGGGTCCCCACACGGGCATCGCGACCGAACCATGCGCCGGCGCATCCGCGCCAAACTGCAGAATCGCTACGATATGCGTGTCAGGAAACTTCCCGTTGTTGTTCTTTGACAATTCCGTCAAGTCGGTCGGCCGTGCCGTCAGCGATGATGCCACCGGCCCGCTTCCCTTACCATCTGCGCCGTGACACGGAGCGCAATAGTTCTTGTACATCTCCTTGCCGTTGTTCGGCGCGGTTTTGTTGACAGGAATCACTACCTTCGATTGCGACTGATCTGCAAAGCTCAAGCTGACCGCAAGCGTTGCGGCCGCAGCTGTAACTAAGAGGCTTTTCAGCATAAGTTCCTCGGTTCTGGACCTCTAGTCCGATGGCGACTCTACGCCCGCTGTATGTGTACCAGGCAGTGATGGCCAACACACTCCGCGGCGCTTAAAAGTGTGAAGTTATAGCTCATTTTTCTTAATAACCAAAACATTTCAGCCATATTGGAAAACTTCGTTAACTCCTCAACAATCCCCGGCAGCGCCCTCGCTGATCGCCCAAAAGCACATGCTCCCGCTCGGCCTCCCCGGAAAAAGTCCAGATCCGCGCCGGAGGCGATTCTGAATCCAAAACGGATTCTGGCCCAGCGTCGAAACTGCGCGCTCCAGCCCGTTCCCGCCTGTATTGAGGCATCTTCAAAGTTTGCAGCCTATAATGAAGCATGGCGACCGTCCGCCAGCCCACACCGACAGAGATCCGCAGCGCCACCGGGGAACCGGCGACGCCCTCCGCGCCTGTCCGTCCAATGCTCGACCAGGCTGCAATCGATCGTCGCTTCGAATCCCTCCTCCGCCTCGTTCAGGTCAACCGCCCCACTGAAGACATTGGACTTATCCGAAAAGCCTGGGACTTTTGCGTTCAGCACCACAAGGGCCAGATGCGTGCTTCCGGCGAGCCCTACATCATCCATCCCCTCGAAGTAGCAGAAGTTCTGGCCGAAATGAAGATGGACGCGACCGCGATCTCCGCGGGCCTCCTCCACGACGCCGTCGAAGATACCCCAGCCACCAGCGAGCAAATCGAGGCCGACTTCGGCGACCAGGTCGCCCACATCGTTGAGGGTGTCACCAAGATCGACAAAATTCAATTCGCCAACCGCGAAGACCGCCAGGCTGAAAACGTCCGCAAAATGCTCCTGGCCATGGTCACCGACGTCCGCGTCGTCCTCATCAAGCTTGCTGACCGCCTGCATAACATGCGCACGCTCGAGCACCTGCAGCCAGACCGCCGTGAAGCCATCGCCCGCGAGACACAGGACATCTATGCTCCGCTCGCCCATCGCCTCGGCATGGGCAAAGTGCGCGGCGAACTGGAAGATCTTGCCTTCCGTTACACCGATCCCGTCAGTTTCGAAAAAGTCGCAGAGGCCGTCGAAGCCCAGCGCGTCGAGGGCGAGCAGTTCCTGCGCGGCGTTGAAGACACCCTGAACGAGCAGCTGCGAGAAAACAACATCGATGCGCGCGTTGAGTGGCGCATCAAACGCTACTACTCCATCTACCAGAAGCTGCAGCGTTCCAAAGTTACCTTCGATCAGGTTTACGATCTGCTCGCCGTCCGCGTCATCACCCACGACGTCGCTGCCTGTTACGCGGTCTTCGGCCTGATTCATACTCTCTGGCGTCCCGTTCCCGGCCGCATCAAGGACTTCATCGCCATTCCCCGCGCCAATCGCTATCAATCGCTCCATACCACCGTCATCGGCGAAGGCGGCCATCAATTCGAAGTGCAGATCCGTACTGAAGAGATGCATCGCATCGCTGAAGAGGGAATCGCCGCCCACTGGAAATACAAAACCAAGGACGACGTCGTCACCGCGCGCGATGAAGAACGACTCAACTGGATCCGTCAACTCGTCGAATGGCAGAAGGAGATGACGGATCCCAACGAATTCCTCTCCAGCCTGAAGATGGACCTCTATCCCGACGAGGTCTACACCTTCACGCCCAAGGGAAAAGTCGTTGTCGTCCCCGCTGACGGCACGCCTGTCGATTTCGCTTACACCATCCATACAGAAGTGGGCCACACCTGCGTCGGCGCCAAGGTCAACGGCCGCATGGTGCCTCTTCGTACAAAGCTACGCACCGGCGACATCGTTGAAATCGTTACGCAGAAAGATCACAAGCCCAGCCGCGACTGGCTCACCTTCGTCAAAAGCCCGCGCGCCCGCAACAAGATCAAGCACTGGCTCAACGAAGACCAGCGCCGCCGCGCTGTCGAGATCGGCCGCAAGCTGCTCGAGCGCGAAGCCCGCCGCTTCAAGGTCCCCATGAGCCAGATCGACGACCAGGATCTGGCACGCATCGCCGGCGAATATGGCGTCGCCACAGCCGCCGACTTGCTCGCGACCCTCGGCGCCGGAAAACATTCCGCACACCAGGTCTTGAACAAACTCGCCCCCGGCTACGCCAATCCGCCAGATGGCTCGCAAGCCACGGAGCAGCAGCAGCCCGGCACCGTCGATCAGGCCATGTCCGACGCAGTGCGCAAACTGCACCTCACCGGATCCGATTCGCTCCAGGTCGAAGGCCAGAACGATCTGCTGGTCTATCGCGCACGATGTTGCAATCCCATCCGCGGCGAAGAGATCGTCGGCTATGTAACCCGCGGTAAAGGTGTCGCCGTCCACGCGCGCAGCTGCCCCAACGTGCAGAACCTGCTCTACGAGAGCGATCGCCGCATCAACGTGGAGTGGTCGCGCGTGGGTGACGATAGCGGCCGCCCGCAACGCTACCCGGTCAAGATCACGGTCTACTGCGACGACCGCACCGGCATGTTGAAAGAACTTACCGCCGTCATCTCCGACGACAACACCAACATTCGCGGCGTCGACATTCATCATGACGACAACGGCGAGGCTATCATTGAATTCGTCGTCGAAGCCGAAGACCTCCGCCACCTCAACCGCATGGTCCTCGGCATCCGCCGCGTGCAAGGCGTCCGCACCGTCCAGCGCACCCAAAAGCTCTAGGTAGTCGCTCATCGCCGGTCGGCGGAGCCCGACACTCCAAAGAAAACCCCTTCGATTGTCCCTTCGCAGCAGTGATCCTGAAACAGAGCGAGGCGCCTGCTATCATTAGTGCTAACTTTCACGATCATGGCCCAGATGACCTGTCCGCGTTGTGGCGCATTGCTTATGTCCACCGGCCGTTGCATCTCCTGCAACGAATCCTTTCCGACAGCGCAGGACGCTCTCGCCGGTCCCCAGACATCAAGCGGAAAAGGGTATGGCTGGATCAATCCTGTTGCCTCTCTGATCATCGCCCTTGCGCTGCTGGGCCTCGTCGGCCGCATGCTCTTCATCAAGCTTTTGCAATCTGTATCCAGTCGTCCCTCATTGCGTCACGTCGGGCCTGTCGCTCGTCTTGATCAGTTGAAGGGAAGCGGGCGCATCTATCTTGTCCAGATGGGCGATCACAAAGATCCGTATTCGCTTGACGGTTTCGCGAAGTGGCTGCAAACAAAATATGCGTTGGACGTGAAAGTGCTACCGCCCGTCAAAATCGATAAGTCCGCGTGGAACGCTGGTCGAGGACAATATGTGGCCGAGTCCCTTTGTGCGCAGATGAGCCACGATTATCCAGATCTGGCTGGGGACCCTGACGCCTATCTCTTTGGATTTACCGACGGCAATATGTACACCGTGGACGAGCCCTGGCATGGGACGTTTACGCTGCGCGACTGGAGACGCGCAGCGATTATCTCGTCCGATGGCATGCAGGACTCGCCATTCACCTTGAGCAAAGCGGTGGCAACCGAGCATCTCCAAGCGCGCCTTCGAAGAATCCTGCTAAAGGATGTCGCGCTGATCTATTGGCATCTCCCTTTTAACGACGATCCCACAAGCCTTCTCCACAACACACTCAATCCAGACGTGCCTGCCGAAGACATCTTCGAGTCCGACGTCGACCCGGCCCTCAGCTTGAAGGGCGAGCGTGAAAGCGAACCGTGTATCTTCTTCGAGTACTCCCCGCGTCAGGGGATGAAGCCGATGGCGGGAAGGCTTATTCGCGGCTGCGGAGAAAAGAGGCATCCGGAAGAAGATACGACCGTTGAAAGATTTGAATTCGATCTCCGGCTTGGGCTCTTGATCGACTCGCACACCGATTTCAACCTGCCTGACGACATCCCGATTCAGTTCGAGCGCGTAACGCGGGACGGATGGCGCAATCAGAATCCATTTGGGATTAGTGGAACAGACACATACGATGAGTTCCTTTCTTCTCCCGATAACATCTCCGTCTCAGTGATCGCCGCCGATACCAGCCGTCGAAATCTCGTGCGCGTCCCGCGCAATGTGACGAACCTGGCTCTCGTAAAGTATGTCGATAAGACTGATCCGGGATATGACGAGTTGCATTGGAAACCCACGCCGTTTGAACACTACGACCTGACGCGGTTTGACGGCGCGGTCAAGGCATACCTCCCCTCCACAAATCCGTCCACCATCAGTTATCAGATCGGATACCGCAGTCCGCAGGGGCAGGAGCTTAAATTCGAGCGCGACCAGAATCGTCACTTGACGCGCCTTACTTCTCCCAATCGGAAATCGATTCGACTCGAGTACACTCCGACCGGAAGTATCTCAGCCGTCATGGACACAACCGGTCGTGTTGTCCGCTACGGATACGATGCGAAGAACCAGCTGACAAGCGTGACCTATCCGTCAGGTGAAAGCTGCTACTACGGATACGACGACGCGCAGCACCTGCTCACGTTCAGCGTCGCCCACAGTGCTGATGCCAGGCCGGATGTGCTGATGCGCAATGAATATGCCAACGGTCTGCTGGTGAAGCAAACCGTTGCAGGCGGGGGTATGTACACCTACAGCTACAAGTTCTCCGGAAATCAAACGATCAGTGGAGCAACAGTCGAGAGCCCGGACGGAAGGGTATTTAGCTTGGACATCAAGGGAAACTCCTCGACCGTGCACCAGCAACCGCGTCACCCGGGCGCCTGAGCCGAGCGCATTCCAAAGAGCTGCGATTATCTCTGCCGCGCGTATCGAGCCCGTGGGCATCGCATCCGTCAGCCAGGTCGAACATCGATGGCACGCCCCGCACGATGTACCATTTCAGTTGCGGGAGGCGCCCTGTGGAAACTCTCTTCTGCTGGTTCGCAATCGTTCTTCTCGTCGCCTGCGCAATTCTCGAGTTCACGCGCTGGCGTGTGGTCGGAACCTGGCTGCTGGTTCTCTTTCCAGCTGCCCTGTGTGTCAGTTTGCTACTCGATATCGCACACGGCGTCAGCAAACTGGGCCAGGCCGCCTACAACAGCGATCTCCGCGCCCTGCCATTCCTGCTCGGTTTCCTCGCCGTAGCCCTTCTGGGCGCGTTGCGTCCCGGCTGGCGATGGCTCTTCTGGATCGAGTGGGCTATCGGCGCCGTGTTCTGCTCCATCGCCGTCTACCTTACGTTCTTCTGGCATGTCTTCAGTTAACGGCTTTCAACACGACAGCGAATGAGAGATTTCATCACAAGCCGCGATTCGATTCTCCGCGACCTGCATGTCCTTGACGGCGGCATGGCCTCGGAACTCGAGTACCTCGGCGCGAACATTAACGGCCCGCTCTGGTCCGCACACGTTCTTGAAGACGCGCCCGAAAAAATTGTCGCCGAGCATCGCGCCTACATCGAAGCCGGTGCCGACATCATTGAAACTGCGAGCTACCAGGTCTCCCGCATGGGTTATGCCGAAGTCGGTCTCTATCCCGCACGCGCCGATGCCGCGCTGCTTCGATCCGTCGCCCTCGCCCATGAAGCCGCCGCCGCATTCCCCGGTCGCCGCACCGTCATCGCCGCCTCGCTCGGACCCTATGGAGCCGCGCTGCACAACGGCGCCGAATACCACGGCAACTACACCTGCACCTTCAACGATCTCGTTGAATTCCATCGCCAGCGCATCGATGTTCTTGCCGCCGCTCCTCCCGCTCAAGCCCCCGATCTGCTCGCATTTGAAACGCTGCCTTCCCTCGCAGAAGCCGAAGCCATCGGCCAGGCACTCGCACCGCACCCGGAACTCGCTGCGTGGTTCAGCTTCACCTGTCCCGATCGCGCGCAGGTTGCTCACGGCGAGTTGCTCCGTCAGTGTGCCAAAGCCGTCGCCGCATTTCCGCAGACCTTCGCCATCGGCGTCAACTGCACGCACCCTGCTTTCGTTCCCGCATTGATCGCCGAGCTCTGCGACGCCTCCGACAAGCCCATCATTGTCTACCCGAATTCCGGCGAAGAGTGGGATGCGCAAAACCGCTGCTGGACTGGCTCATCCGCCCCATCTGCATACGGCGAAAAGGCCATGGAATGGATTGCCGCCGGTGCGCAAATCATCGGTGGCTGCTGTCGCACGCGTCCGCAGCACATTCGCATGGTTGCTCAAGCCATGACTGGATAAAACCGCTCCCGCAAGGAAGATCCTCTGAGATTCCAGCGCTTCGCATGTGGGATTTGGTTGCCTGTCATCGCGTGAATTCTTTGGGATCAACGCTTTTCCCCGCCTCTGCATCTCCTCAATGGAGCGATCTTTTTCTTCGCACACAAAATGACGAAGATGTCATCGGCACGCGCCGTTACGCCCAGGTCCGCACTTCGTCTAGTAAATGATGGTCCAATCCCCGAGCGACGCGAGGATGTTGATTGAATAGAGCAAGGCATTCCATTCTTTTTGTTCCTTTTATGGGGGCACTCTTCTGCCTCTTTCTTTCCCAGGCTCGCGCAGAGCAGAATCTCAAATCATCCCCCCACGAGAACATCTTGCCGGACGCTCCGCAACCGATCCAGGCCGGTGGTCAGCCTTCGCAATCGCAACCGCAAGATAGAGGCACAGGAAATATTTCCGGCACCGTCCTTGATACCCGCGGCGATGTAGTGCAAGGCGCGCACGTTCAGCTTGTAGGTCTCTCCGGCACTGTAGCGCAAACACAAACCTCCGGCAGCGACGGGCAGTTTGATTTCGCGGGCCTGCCCGCTGGCTCCTACAAGATCGCCGTGACCGGCAATGGTATGAGCACGTTCAACACAGAAGTTCAGTTGAAGTCCGGCGAATTTCGAATCGTGCCCACCATCGAGCTCGTCGTCTCAGGCGGTGCCACCAGCATCACAGTTACCGCTGACAAGGAGCAGCTCGCCGAGCAGCAAGTGCGCATCGCCGAGCAGCAGCGCATCGGAGGCGTCATCCCAAATTTCTATAGCTCGTACGACTGGGACGCTCCCCCCATGTTGGCAAAGCAAAAATTCAAGCTTTCGTTCCGGTCGCTCATCGATCCCGTTTCCATCGTCACCGTTGCCGGCATCGCAGGCGCGGAGCAGTACCAGGGATTGTTCTCCGGCTATGGCAGCGGAATCGGCGGATTCGGCAAACGTTTCGGCGCGGCCTATACCAATCGTTTCGTGGGCGACATGCTCTCCAGGGCTGCCTTCCCGTCGATCTTTCATCAGGACCCAAGATACTTCTACAAAGGGAAGGGAAGCATCGGTTCCCGAGCTTTGTATGCAATGTCTCGTGCGGTTGTGACCCGCACGGATGACGGACGACTTCGGCCGAACTACTCTGAGGTTCTTGGTGACTTTTCCGCGGGGGCAATTTCGAATCTCTACTATCCGCAAGCTGACCGCGGCGTCTCCCTCGTGATGCTGAACGGCGCTACCGGTGTAGGCGCGAATGCGGTCTCGAACCTCATCCGGGAATTTGTGCTGAAGGGCCTGACCTCGCACGTCCCCAAGGGAGCCAACGGCCAGCCCTAGTCCCAAGTCTCTCTGTCCCTCTGTCCCTCTGTCCCTATGTCCCTTGTCCCTATGTCCCTTGTCTCGCTGTCCCTGCCTTTAAATCACCATCTTCCCAATCGTCATCAGCTGCATGTTCGACGTGCCTTCGTAGATCTTGCCCACCTTCGCGTCGCGATAGTACTTCTCCGCCGGATAATCGCGCACGAATCCATTACCGCCGAAGACCTCGACGCATTGGCTCGCCACGCGCTCCGCAACCTGCGACGTGAAGTATTTCGTCATCGCCGCCTCGCGCACGTACGATTGTCCCGCATCCTTCAGGCGAGCCGCGTTGTAGACCATCAGCTTTGCCGCTTCAATTTCGGTAGCCATCTCCGCCAGCGCAAACTGCACCGCCTGAAATTCCGCGATCGGCTTGCCAAACTGCCGCCGCTCCTTTGCATACTTCGCGGCATGTCCCCATGCGCCTTCAGCCAGCCCCAGCATCTGCGCGCCGATGCCGATGCGTCCCTCATTCAGCGTCTCAATGGCAATCTTGTATCCCTTGCCTTCTTCGCCCAGCAGGTTCGCCGCCGGCACCACGCATTCTTCCAACAGTAACTCGCATGTACTACTGGCGCGAATCCCCATCTTGTCTTCCTTGCGGCCAACTGAAAAGCCGGGCGTGCCTGCCTCCACAACAAACGCCGTGATTCCCCGATATCCCGCCGACGGATCGAGCGTTGCAAACACCAGGAACAGCCCCGCCTCCCTGGCATTCGAGATCCACAGCTTGCGTCCGCTCAGACGATAGCCGCCATCCACTTTCTCTGCCCGCGTCTGCAGCGCAAACGCATCCGATCCCGATCCCGCTTCGCTCAGCGCGTACGCGCTCGCCGTATCCGCGGCCAGCCTCGGCAGCCACTTCTGCTTCTGCTCTTCGCTTGCCCATCGCCGAATCGCATTCACCACCAGCGTATTGTGCACGTCTACCAGGACTGCTATCGCCGGATCAACCGTGGCAATCGCTTCGATCGCGAGCACCGCATCAAAGAAGCTCCCGCCCGAGCCGCCCAGTTCTTCTGGAACTTCAATCCCCATCAGTCCAAGCTCAAACAGCTTCTTTACCAGGCCCGGCGCGAACTGCTGCTCGTCATCCATCGCGCGGACCACCGGCGCAATCGTCTCCTGCGCAAACTTCCGCACCGTTGCAAAAAACATCCGTTCTTCTTCGGTCAGATAGGTCAGCGGCGAAGGGGAGTGGCTCTTGTCAGACAAGGAAATCAATGCCTCCGGCATCGGAGTGTATCAGACGGCCGCGCTCGCCTGCCTGCACAGGATGCGGGTATCCCTCCATTTCGCGCCGTTCGCCAAATGGGTGGAAAATCAAACTGAGCTTGAATTGGCGACTCGTCTCACCATTACAAAACAAAAAGGGCAGACTTCTCGCGAAGCCTGCCCCGACCGTCCTTCAATCAAATCCTGCTGTTTATTGAATCACCAGCGAGAACGAAGACTGCGCCGTAATTGTGGATGTCACCGAATCGTCTCCCGCGAACGTGATCGTGTAAGTTCCCTTTGCAGGATTCGAAATCGTGCTGCCACTGCTCGAACTGCCGCCGCAAGCCGAGAGCACCAACCCCAGGGATGCCAGCGCAATCACGCAAGCCAGTTGCCGCAGCTTGCGCGACGACCGTCCCAGGAACCCTGCCAGCACCAGCCCGGCAAAGGCGATCCCCGCCGGAATCGGATTGTTTCTCTTCGGACTGCTGTTGCTCGCCTTCAGCGATCCCGTCGTGTGCGGAATCACGCGCAGGCCGCGTCCCTTAAGGGCGCCTCCCGTTGAACTCGCGCAATCCGATGCATTCGTATCAATCGTGATCTGCCCCGTGACTGCAGTCGCACTCGCCACGGTGATCGACCCGTTGGAATTGGTACCCGAGCCCGCAAACACGCAGAGGTTAGCCAGCGCCGTATTATTCGATGTGTTGTAAGTAAGGTTTACCGTTCCGGTGTACCCGCCAGAGGGCGTGATCGTCAGCCCCTCACTCCCCTGCGATCCCTGGCTTACGGTCAGAGTCGCCGGGCTGAACGCCATGGTAAAGGTCCCTTTTCCCGAACTCGTTCCACCAACCGTCACCACCACGCTTCCCGTCGATGCAGCATTCGCCGTATCGCCTGCGTACTGCGCCACAATGGTGTGCGCACCTGCAGTTGTGAAGTTAGCCGTATAGGTCGCGGTGCCGTTCGCCGTCAGCGTCACCGAGGTTGTCGTTCCACCGTTGCTATAAGTCGTTCCGCCACCGTCAATCGATAGATTCACAGTGCCCGTCGGGGTTGCAGTTCCGCTCGCTTCGGCCACAGTGATCGTTATCAGGTCGTTCACACCAGCCGTAGGCGCCGCGCTCGCAGCCGAAACCGTGGTCGTCGTCGCCACAAGCGTCGTCGTGCTCGTGGGCCATGCGCCCGCAAGATTCGTCAGATCCACCGAGCCAAGACCGGTTACTTCGTCGTAACCAGTCCCCGCCGAGAAGCCCGTCGTCGTGGTGCCGCAGTAGGTCGCTCCTGCCGTGCAGTTATTGTTTCCGCTCGTTACGTCGTGGAACAAGCTGGAATAATTCGCGCCCGCCGCCAGTTTGTAGAGCGTTGGATTCGCCAGGCCTTGTCCATCCGTCCAGCTCTGCTTCTGGTTGATCAGAGCAATCATCCCGGCAAAAATCGGGGTCGCAAAACTGGTGCCTCCCGCAACCGTCAGGTCCCCCGTCGCGCCATCACGGAAAGTGCTGTTGCAGCTTGCCTGCTGCAGCGGCGCAGTCGTGGTATTCCAGTCTGACTGGTCACTGGTGCAGAACAGGTAGCCCGGGTATTCGGCGGAGGAATAAAGTGAAACATCCGGTACCAGGCGCTGGGTGCCGCTGGGAATGCCGGTCACGCCGGTCTGCCAGCTTGGTCTGGCGAAAAGCGCGCTGGCGCCGCCGCCGCTCGCCCCCAGTCCGAACTGAGTAGAGTCGTCGTTCCACGCGATTTCTGGAATATAGGTCTTTGCGGACGTCGAAACATCACTCGATCCCTGGCCCACCCAATAGGTCGAGTTCGTTGAAAGATCATCTGCCGCACTGATCTCCGTGCCGCCAACGCCCGTCACATACTGGCTGCTCGCGGGGTAATTCACGGCGATCGCGAACTGCTGTGCAGTTGTCAGATTATCTGTGGTATCACCGGAGCATGCCGTCGATCCCTGGTCGCCCGACGCTGCCAGCACTGTCTGTCCCTGCACCGCTGCCTGGGCCAATTGCGTTTCCACCGAATATCCGTTCAGCGCCGTCTCGCATGCGCCATAACTCACGCTGATAATCGGTGCAATCTTCTCGTCGATCGCATACGCCAGCGCATCGAATGCATTTAAAGTTCCAGCATTGCCCGTGTACACAAAATCGATGGTGGCGCCCTTCGCAATTGCTCCTGACCACTCGATATCCAGGTCCGATTCGCCCTCATCCCCGCCCGAAACCACTGTTGAACTACCAGAATTGGGCACCAGGACCATGACCGGATCCTTCACCGGAAGACCTGCTGCATTTTCAAATGCCTCGATATCGCTCGTAAGCACCGCCGACTGTCCCACAATCGCAATCGACTGCCCCGTCCCGTTCACGCCTGCGCTGTACAGAGGATTGATATCGTAGGTCACCGCGATATCGCCAGGCGCAAAGAAAACATTGCCCGACTGGCTCGACGTGAATGCGCGGTGCGTCGAAACGTGCATCGGCCGTGGCTTGAAGTCGCTCAGATTCCGAACCGCCGCAATCGTCGGTGCAATCGCCGAGGGCACCGAGAGCAGCGTCGCTGGAGAAAAGTTTGTCTTGCCATTGCTCTTGAAGTAATGCATCTGGGTCTGGAACGCCTGCTCCACCTGGCCCGCCGTGCCCGAGAAGCGGATCATGTTCCGGCCCCTCGCTACCGAGTCAATCGAAAACCCCTGCTGCTGCAGCCACGTCTGCACCTTGTCCAGGTCCGCCTGCGCCATGCCAAATCGCGCGCCATACTGCTCCGGGCTCAACCACTGGTGATACTGCGGCGAGTGCGGATCCTGCTGCGCCGCAATCAGCGACTGCAGGTCTGCTTCCTGGGCCGCCGAACGGTTGAACACAATGCTCATACCCGTCAGCCTGGCATCCGACGGCATCCGTCCGGCATCGAACTGGATTGAACCAAGCTGTTGCTGCGATGCCTTCAGCGGCGTTACCGCAACATTGTTGATTTCGCTTCGAATGCGGGCAGCCGGCGTTTGCGCGGCCATGGCGGTCGTCGTCAGGACGCAGGCTGCAATCCACCCGCATACCCGAAGCCTGTCTTGACCTTGAAGCAGCTTCGTAATCATATTCATCCTTGGAAACGGAATGTTTGAGACCAGACGTGAGCCGCACTGGCCCAAGCTCGAGTCAAGCCCATGTCAAGCTACCCTGTAGGCTTCCTCGGGAATGAAGAAAGCCTGCAATCCACCCGTGCGCAGTGGAGTTGGAGCGCCCCCTGAACAATCATCCAGTACAGGGCCTCACTTTTTAGACTCAAATTGAAATATAAAGTTGTGGAGGGTAGTTACTTTCGAAAGGGTTGCAGCTCGTCAGGTGCGCAAAATCCGGTCCTTCCTAACGGTCTGAGATTCAGGCAGGTAGCCGGTCCCTCGGCCCCCCGGTCGAAGATGGCTAGCTCGGCCGAGGCAGCAGCTGCAGTGCTGCCATACCCCTGCTGGGAGCAACGTACCCAGCGGCTCTCCATGAGATCGACAGGGCCTCGCCATCCAGCAATTTGCGGATCTGTATCCGCGCGTGCTCGCTCCATGGACCCGATTTATCCAGCTTCACATAAGCCTGCCAGTGTCGCAGGGCGCAGCGCGGTTCCCCTTTGCGTTCGAAGGCCAGGGCCAGGTTATAGTGCGCATCCGCGTACCGCGGTGCCAGCGCGACCGCCCGCTGATATGCCGCGATCGATTCGTCCGGCCTCTCTAATTCATCCAGCACGTTGCCCAGGTCAAAGAATGCCAGAACGTATCCCGGGTCCTTGATTGTCGCCTGGCGGTACAACTCCTCGGCGCGGACATACTGTCGCAGATGAAAGTGAATGGTCCCGAGATTGATGTAACCCGGCGCGTAATCGGGATCCACCCGCAACATTTCCTCATAGAGGGAGATGGCGCGATGCTTCTCGCCTGCTTCCTCTGCCTGCACCGCCGACATGAACAGTTCCTGCACTCCGCGGAGATCGTCCGGCACCCGGTTGAGCGCGCACACCGCCGCGGTCCCCGTCTGCCGTTCCATGCGCTCGAAATCAAACAGAAGCTGCCGCCGGATCGGGTCCACCATCGCACCATCGCATCGAAATGCCAGACGCGTCCCCGTCCGCACCAGCGACGCCTCCTGCAGCGGATTCGACATCCCCGCCACAGCCTGCATGGCCGCCACCGAATGCCGGATCGACGCTGCCGGCACGTCTTCCTCGCGCAGCGAACGGAGCGTTCTTAATTGACCAAGATCCTGGAAGGTGTAGATTTCGCGCTGGCTGATCAGCCCGGCTCTTTCCCACCCCTGGAGCTGGCGGGAACTGATCTGCAGAATTCTCAACACATCCTGACGGCTAAAGCTGTTCACTCTTCAATGCTCCGGTGGTTACATCCCGGTGGTCCGCAGGTCCGCAGGATTCGAACTCGGTCCTGAAAAGTCGACTTTCGATTCTGCTCCTCGTCGTGGCGCTTCAAGCAACGACAAAGAAACCGCTTTCGTTCATATGCCATTCGCTCGGTTCGTGCTGTCGCCCCAAAGCCCACATTGACAGCCTGCAGCCTGGTCCGCGCCTCGCGATGTCACACTACAGCTTGGATTATGCCAAGAATAGGCGTGGATAAGCCGGGACGAAACAAGATTGCATGAAAAAGGGCGTGGATAACTCGTACCTCATTTGGTTCCATTGTCATGGCGGGTTCCATCTGCACAAAATCGGCACCATTTTCAGCCGAAGATCTTCGATGTCCGATATCGATTTCTGACTCAATCCCCTCGTGCGGAAAGCTGCGTTCTCCTGCTCGCTGAATCGCCGATTGTGTCGTCTCCAATTGCCTTGAGCTTTATTCTGAAGTAAGAGAAACCCCTATGCTTTAACTGTGGGTTGTGGTAACTTTGACCCCGCTTATCCTTCAGCAAGCCCAGACTCCCCTGAGTTTTGTGGCTCCCGGGGCTTATGGACGAATCTCGCCACGACGTGCAGCCTGACGGCACCCTTCGCGAATTGGCACGCTCGCTGCAGGAATCTCAGCGTATCGCCGGCCTTGGCAGCTACGTACTCGATCTCCAAACCGGGCTTTGGTCTTCCTCCGATGTTCTCGATGAAATCTTCGGAATCGGGCCGGAATATGCACGCACCGTCGATGGCTGGATCGCGCTCATTCATCCGGAAGATCGCGAAAAGATGGCCACCTACTTTCAAGAGGAAGTGCTAGGCCGGGACAACCGCTTCGACTGCGAATACCGCATCGTCCGCCAGAACGATCGCGCCCCTCGCTGGGTCCACGGCATGGGGCGCCTCGAACGCGACGAATCCGGTAAAGCCATCGTGATGCGCGGCACCATTCAGGACATTACTGAAAGAAAGAGAACCGAAGCCGATCTACGCCAGAGCGAGGAGTTGCTTCAGCTTTTTATCCGGCATGCCCCGGCTTCCCTCGCCATGTTCGATCGCGACATGCGCTATATCGCCGTCAGCCGCCGATGGTGCGATGACTTCAATCTTCGCGGTTCAGACATTCTCGGGCGCTCTCATTATGAGATATTTCCCGAGATGCCCCCGCACTGGCTTACCGTCCATCGCCGCGCCCTCGGCGGCGAAACCATCAAAAGCGATGAAGACCGTTTTGAACGCTCCGACGGCTCTGTGCAGTTTCTGCGCTGGGAAGTGCGCCCATGGCTGACTGGTACCGGCGCGCTTGGCGGCATCATCATCTTTACTGAAGACATCACCGCCCGTAAGCGTTCTGAATCCCACATGCAACTCGCCGCCAGCGTCTTTACACACGCCTCTGAAGGCATCGTCATCTCTGGTTCGACGGGTGTCATCCTCGACGTCAACGAGGCCTTCACCCGGATAACCGGCTACAGCCGCGATGAAGCAATCGGCCAGCGAACCAGTCTGCTGCGCTCGGGCCGCCATAGCAAGGAGTTCTACGCCAACATGTGGCGCGACCTGATCGAGAGCGGACACTGGTCCGGCGAAATCTGGAACCGCCGCAAGGACGGCCGCGTCTTCCCCGAGATGCTTACCATCACAGCCGTGCGCGATTCAACGGGAAACACGCAGCAGTATGTAGCTCTCTTCTCTGACATCACGTCTGCGAAAGAACACCAGAAGGAATTGCAGCACGCGGCCCTGTACGACCTGCTTACCGGTTTGCCCAATCGCGTGCACCTTCGCGACCGTCTTCACCACGCCATGGCTCAGGCCGAACGCCGCGGCAGCACCCTGGCCGTTGTCTGTCTCGATCTCGACAACTTCAAAAGCATCAACGATGGCTACGGCCACACCGTCGGGGACGAACTTCTCACCACCGTTGCCCATCGTATGAAGTCCACTATGCAGCACGACGACACCCTGGCCCGCCTCGGCGGCGACGAATTCATTGCCGTGCTCCGCGACTTCGACAATCCTGACCAGTGTCTGCCCGTAGTCATGGCGCTTCTTGAAGCCGCCTCTCAGCCTGTCTTGATCGGCGGCGTGTCGCTTCAGCTCTCCGCCAGCGCCGGCATTGCATGCTATCCCCAGGCCGAGGATGTCGATGCCGACCAGCTCCTCCGTCAGGCCACCCAGGCGCTCTATCAATCCAAAATCAGCGGAAAAAACCGCTACCACCTCTATGACTCCGGGCTCGCCCGCTCCACCCGTGGACATCATGAAGACCTCGAACGGATCCGTACTGCCCTCGCTCGTCGGGAATTCCTTCTTTATTACCAGCCCAAAATGAACATGGCCACCGGCGCCATCGTCGGTGCCGAAGCACTCATCCGCTGGCTGCACCCGGAACGTGGTCTCCTCACCCCCGCCGCATTCCTGCCCGTCGTCGAAGGTCATCCCGTCGCTCTTGAAATTGGCGAATGGGTCATCGACACCGCACTCGCGCAGATGGAAACCTGGGCTCCCTCCGGCCTCGAGATTCCCGTCAGCGTCAACATCTCCGCGCAGCAGTTGCAGCAGCCCGAATTTCCCGAGCGTCTGCACGAACTGCTGGTCGCCCACCCTTCCATCGATCCCTCCCGGCTCGAAATTGAAGTGCTTGAGAGCAGCGCCCTGCCTGACATGGCGCAGGTCTCGCAGGTCATTCACACCTGCGGAAGACTCGGCGTCTCGTTCGCTCTCGATGATTTCGGCACCGGCTACTCCTCCCTGGCCTTCCTGAAGCGGCTACCCGTCGACGTCCTCAAAATCGATCAGACCTTCGTTCGCGATATGCTCGACGATCCTGAAGACCTCACCATCGTTGAAGGAATGCTTGGCCTCGCATCGGCGTTTCGACGACTCGCCGTGGCCGAGGGAGTCGAAACCGTGGAGCAGGGAATCCTGCTGCTCCGCCTTGGTTGCCAGGTTGCACAGGGCTTTGGCATCGCACGCCCCATGCCTCCATCCGACCTTCCCGCTTGGGTGGCCTCCTGGAGACCCCATCCTCAGTGGTCCAAGGTCGCTGCCTTTGACCCCGCCGATCGGCCCCTTCTCTACGCCGGCGCAGAACACATCGCGTGGGTCAGCGCCATCGAGGCATTTCTCCACGGCAAGCGCCGCGTCCCGCCATCGATCGATCCCACGCAATGCCGCCTCGGTGCATGGATCGCTTCTCAATCCCTTTCTCTCAAAACTCGACCCCCCGTCTATCGTCAGGTCGCGTCCCTCCACCACGATCTTCATTCCTGTGGTACTGACGTCCTTGCCCTCAATGCTGAAAATCGCACCACCCAGGCAGCGGATGCTCTTTCCCGCCTCCACGATCTTCGTGACCGTCTCCTCGCAGAATTGAAGAAGCTCTTCGCCCACGAATGACGCTTTTTCCTCCGCGCCTGGCCCCCCCCGAAGACTTAAGTGCCTGCAACCATTCGGCTAATCTTCGTCCTCCCATCCCCTGTCCGAAAGTCACCCCAAAAACATCGCTCAATCTCGCCATTCGCATAGACGATGGGGTATCATTGCGCGAAAATTTCTAACGGTCCTGAGACGTGCTAAATCGCTTTTCACGAAGCCCTGCGCATTCGCATCGCTACGGGGAATGAAAACGTTTCACCCGCGAGTTCGGGAGAACCTTCATGAAGAATTTGCACCAAAATGCAGCGCTTTGGATGGCAGTGAGTCTCGCAACGGTATTAACAGCATGTGGCGGAGGCGGCAGTGGATCCACTACCCCCCCACCCCCCACCACCTACACCCTGGCCGTAAACTCGGTCAATCCGGCTACCGGCGTAGGCGTGACCGTTTCTCCCGCCGACAACAGCGATGCGGCCAATGGCAGCGCTCCGTTCACGCGTACCTATAACTCGGGCACCGCCGTGACGGTCACAGCGCCCGCCACCGCCGGCAATAACAACTTCGCTTCGTGGGCCGGGTGCACAACCGTGGCTACGGTGACCTGCCATATCACGATGAGTGCGAACTCCACGATCACGGCGACTTATGCTGCGCCGAAGACCACGCCCACCGTCACCGTTACCCCGGCTGCCTTCTCCATCACCACGGCGCAGGCTTTGTCGGTCGGCGTTTCTGTCAGCGGAGGCGGCAGCAATCCAGTTCCGACAGGTTCGGTCATCCTGTCCAGTGGAAGCTACACCTCACCCGCGGCGACGCTGTCCAATGGCAGCGCCACCGTGAACGTCGCGGCAGGTTCGCTGGCCGTCGGTTCGGATACCCTCACCGCCGCATACACACCAGATTCCGGTAGCTCCTCGACCTACAACACGGCCAGCGGTACTTCAGCTGCAGTCGCGGTTGCCGCCGTCGTCTCCACGGTGGCGGTCGATCAGGCAAGCATCGGGCCTGCCGTCACCAATCAGCTTCTCGGCATGAATCTGGCCGCATGGTACGACATCGGAACCAACGCCACTCCGATTCTGAACGCCTTCAACGCAGCCGGTATCAAAGCGGTTCGCTGGCCGGGTGGATCATGGTCGGACGTCTATCACTGGCAAACCAACTCCAATTGCCAGGCTCCTCCCCTGGGCGGAGGCACCCCGAACACTAACTCCACTTTTGCAAATTTCGTCAGCGATATCGCAATTCCGGGCGCCCTGGATGTGGCCTTGACGGCAAATTACGGATCCAACGCGGCTTGCACCGGCGGCGGCGATCCCACCGAAGCTGCCTCATGGGTCGCGAAGGCGGTGACTGACGGAATCACCGTAAGCCATATGACAGTCGGGAACGAGGAGTATGGCAATTGGGAAGAAGATCTGCACGCCAAGCCGAATGACCCCACCACGTATGCCAGCTCAGTTGTAGGATCCAGCGGCTACTACACCTTGATCAAGACGGCTAGTCCGAACACGCTGGTCGGCGTAGATGTGGAAGCGGACAACACCGTCGGAGGTTGGGATGACACCGTCCTCGCCAACGCAAAGGGCTCCTACGATTTTGTTGAGTATCATTTTTATCCCCAGGCTCCCGGGTCCGAGAGCGACACCTATCTCACCCAGCAGGCGGCGCAGGATTTGACAAAGAACATCAACACCGTCAAATCAGAATTGGCCACGGCAGGTAAACCCAACACGCCCATCTATGTCGGCGAGATGGGATCCGTCTATTCCGCTCCCGGCAAGCAGAGCTGGTCGATCACCCAGGGTTTGTTCGCAGGGCAGGTGCTCGGCGAAATGATGAACGACGGAGTCTCGCGCGCGACCTGGTGGATCGGTTTCGGCAATTGCGACGAAGGAGCGGGCGGAACCGCAGCGGGTAACATGAGCTCCTCGTTGTATGGCTGGCAGACCTTTGGCGCCTACAACGTCTTTTCCGATGGACCCACGGACGGACCTTGCGGAGTGGGCTCCGGTCCCATTGGAACCATGTCGCCCACGGCACGCGCCTTCCAGCTTTTCAGCAGTGTTGCCGTCAACGGTGAAAGCGCCCTCACCGCAAATGTTGCTGGCGATACCACCAACGTGCGCGCTTATGCGGCAACGCACAGCGGCGGCACCGCGCTGGTGTTGTTCAACGTCAGCCAAACGGCGAGCGAACAGGTCACGGTCTCGCTCTCCGCGCAGAACACCAGTTCCGATGTCGCTGTCGAGACCTATAGCAAGGCGATCTACGACCAGTCGCAAACCAATGTCTGGTCCGATCCCACCACAACGGACATGGGAGCGCAGAATCTGCCTCTCACTCTCACGCTGGCTCCATGGAGCATGAATGTCGTGATCATCAAGTAACCGGCGCGGGCCCGGCGTCCGCATCAATCCGCATGGCCGGCCCGCAAGGGCCGCTCATTTCAAATACAGAACATTCGAGAAAAACACGGTTGATCCGCAGAGAGAACGACAATGAAGAACTCGAAGCACCATGCAGCGCTTTGGATAGCAGTGACCGTCACAACAGTATTGACCGCGTGTGGAGGCGGTGGCGCCGGAACCACGACTCCTCCTCCAACAACTGCATATACCCTCACGGTGAATACCGTCGACCCGACATCTGGAGTGGGGATGACCGTTTCGCCGGCCGACAACAACGGCGCAGGCAATGGCAGCGCGAGCTTCGCACGCACCTATAATTCCGGCACAGTCGTCTCGATCACCGCACCGGCCACCGCCGGCACGCATGCCTTCAGCGCATGGTCAGGATGCACCTCCGCAAAGACCGTGACATGCAGCGTAACGGTGAACGCCAATGCAACCGTCACCGCCACCTATACGTCACCCACCATCACTATTACGCCGAACTCCGCGGTAATCGGCACTCAGGTGCAGTTCAACGCAGCTCTTCCCACCGGCGTTACTGGCGGAGTGACTTGGACCATCGCACCACCTTCCGGCAGCGCACTTAGCCCGGGTACCATCACGACCTCCGGTCTGTACAACACGCCGTATCCCGCGCCCGCTTCCATCACCGTCACCGCGACCAGCACGTCCGACACCACCGTCATCGGCACCGCAGCCGTTGCGCTCTCCCAGCCGATCGCCGCCGCAGGACCTGCGCTGACCGTCGACGCCGGAACCATCACGCACGCCATCAATCCTTATATCTACGGGATGAACGCCTTTCAATTGCCGCAATCCGAGCAGACCGCGGCGAACCTTCCCATCAATCGCTGGGGCGGCGATGCGACGTCGCGCTATAACTACCAGCTCGATGTCACAAGTTCTGCAAGTGACTGGTACTTCGAAAACCACATCGGAGCTACCGGCCTCCAGGACACCAGCGAATTCAACCAGCAGGTTCAAAGCGACGAAGCCACCGGAACCAGAACCATTGGCACGGTTCCTGTAAACGGCTGGGTCGCCAAAGACGGCACCTCGTGCAGCTTTCCCAAGGCAACCTACCCCAATCAGGTCGCCTTCGATCCCTACGCCGGTGCGTGCGGTGACGGACTCTACCCCAACGGCGTAAGCCAGTGCACCAGCGCCGGCGGCTGCAACATCACCGGCGTTCTCTCCACGGCAACCAGCACCGCTGTTGACGCAACATGGACCGGCGCATGGGTCACGTATCTCGTCGGCAAATTCGGTACCGCCGCCAATGGTGGCGTCGCCGTCTACGATCTCGACAACGAGCCAAGCTGGTGGGATGCGGTTCACCGCGACGTCCACCCGGCCCCTTTCACTTATGACGAAGTCACCAACAACGGCATCGCCCATGCCGCCGCCATCAAGGCCGCCGATCCGACGGCCGAGGTCAGCGGCCCCGTCATGGATTACTGGTGGGCTTATTTTTATTCGAAGAAAGATATCGAGAGCGGCTGGGGCTCGGGCCCCTGCTACGAACCGTGGAGCAACCCCGTCGATCGCAACGCCCACGGCGGCGTTCCCTTCATCGAGTACTACCTGCAGCAATTCGCGGCATATCAAAAGGCGCACGGCACGCGCCTTCTCGATTACCTCGATCTCCATACCTACTTTGCGCCCAGCAATCTCGCATTCAGTACCGGAGGCGACACTCAAACTCAGGAGCTGCGCCTGAATTCGACCCGTGTCTTCTGGGATCCGACGTACACCGACCCGAATTACCCGCAGCCCAACTACACCACCGATTCGAACTACACCTCAAACTGCAACACGCCGCTGCAGGCACCCGACGTGATTCCCATGATGAAGCGGTGGGTAGCCAGCGACTATCCCGGCACCAGGCTCGCCATCACTGAATACAACTGGGGCGGCCAGGAGAGCATCAGCGGTGCCCTCACGCAGGCAGACATCCTCGGCATCTTCGGCCGTGAAGGCCTCGACATCGGAACGCTCTGGGGTGCGCCCGATCCCACCACGCAAATCCCCGGCCTCGTGGCCTTTGAGGTCTTCCGCAACTACGATGGCGCCAAGTCAACGTTCGGCGACCAGGCCCTCACATCCACCAGCGCCGACCAGGGCAAGCTCTCCGTCTACGGTGCGTTGCGCAGCAAAGACAACACGCTCACCGTCGTCGTCATCAACAAAACCTACGGGGACTTCACCAACACTCTCAACCTCGCCAACTTCACCGCCGCCGGGCCCGCGCAATCGTTCCTTTACAGCGCGGCGAATCTCAATGCCATCGTGACCCAGCCCAACGTGACCGTCACAGCGCCTTCGGGCGGCAGCACGACGAGCACACTCTCTACAACGTTCCCCGCGCAGTCCATCACGATCCTCGTAATCCCCAAAGCCTGAAATCAAATGCGGGCACCGAGAATCCCACGAACCTGGGTGCCCCATTCATGAAGCAGTTTCATCGCGTCATGAGTGGGAAAGCCGCGCGCCATTGCTCGCACCGTGTTCCATGGTGTCTAGGTTTTAGAGGGGGGAATTGCTGCGATTCGAATCTGATGGAGCCGACGATCGGACTTGAACCGATGACCTGCTGATTACGAATCAGCTGCTCTACCAACTGAGCTACGTCGGCCGATGAAACAGAGTCCCTGCAAGATTCGGCTAATGCAAGGTGTGCGAACGGGGCACCCGGAAAGCGCCACGCTTCGCGTCTCCTTCACGATTGTATCGTCGCCCCGGTATTCGGTAAAGCAGCCGTTGCCCGCGCCATGATCTCCGATATGGGCTGGCGCACCCTCCACTCATTTGAAGCTCTCGCGCTTCTCTCTGTGTCGATCACGGGGGAACTCGGGTACCCCAGGTCTCGATTTTGAGACCTGGGAGTTCGCCGGCTCTCCCCATTCGAATGGCACCCTGCCAACCCGCTATACTGCTCCCCATGCAACAAGACCCCATGGAAGAATGGCGTCGGCTCACTGCGCTCTACAGCGAAATGGGCGACATCGAAATCCGCGACCTCGTCGACCAGATCAACGACCTCACGCCCAACGCGCAGCAAATCCTTCGTGACGAATTAAAGAAGCGCGGAATCTCCGAAAAAGCAGCTGCTCAGGAAGTTCGTTCGCCCGGCGGTGCCGATTCGTTGATCCATTGGGATGGCAGAGAAGACAGCGATCTTGATCCGGATAACAAGGCCCCTGAAAATCCAGCCCGCGCATACACGTGGAAGACTGGACTCTGCCGTTGCGACTCAATCGACGAGGCGGCTCAGCGGTGCGAGATGTTGAGCCGCGCCGGCATCGAGAGCTGGGTGCAGCGGCCTGGATCGCAATTCACAATTCCCTGGATGGAAGGACCCGGTGTCGGCGACATTCAAATCAACGTGGCCGCCGACCAACTCGATCAAGCACGATCTGTGATCGCCCAACCGATCCCCCAGGAGATCATCGACGAGGTAAAGAGAGAAGAAGAGACTCCCGCCTACGAAATTCCCACTTGTCCCAGGTGCAAAGCCGAAGATCCTATCCTCGAATCCGTCGAACCGTCTAACAACTGGCTCTGCGAATCCTGCGACTACTCCTGGTCCGATCCCATCCCCGATCCAATCGAGCCTCAGACCGCAACTTAGCCCTCAAAAACGGAAAGAGCCGCCCGGCAACAGGGCAGCTCCTTCCTCAGGGAGAATAGTTCCAACGGAGGCAAAACCATCAGAACTTTCTGGCTGCATAGTAGGTTTCGGGGACCGGAGTGTCAAGAATAAATCCGGAACGATTTAACTATTGTATTAACAATAACTTACAGGGAAGCGATTTCAAACGCGTATCCTTTGATCTTCGCCGGAAATTCGCCTTTTTAACCCGGTTTAATGCCGCGTTTTTTAGGTGTTTTCTAGGGTTTACGGCCGTTTTTCCACAGCAAAACCCTCTCCAGTAACGCTTCGGATGCTGCCTGTGACACTTCTCACCCGCAAGTTTCAGTCTTCGAGATGCAGCCGGATAAATTCAACCTCGTACACCGACGAAACCGGCTTGCCCCTGGCAACCCGATAAAGAGCCCGGCCACCGCCCAGAAAAAGTCCCAGAAGCACCGCGGCGCTGCAACCGACAATCACCAGCATCGCCACGCCGAGCAGGAACTGGCTCGTTTTCACAATCTCGTTCTCTTTGGACTGGGTCATCTGCGTCAGCTCGGCCGAGTAATGCACCTGCGCCAGCAACTTGTGACTCTCATCCGGCACCGCATCGCCGCTCACCAGCGCCACAATCGGCCCGCTGTGCAACACCTCCAGCGAGGCCTGGTCCGATTCCGCCAGCGGCTTCGGAAACGCCGGCTGTGCCCCGCCGCCTGCTTTGATGTACGCACGAATCTTCTTCTCCTGCGCCTCGGCCAGTTGGGGTGTCGGGTAGTCAATCAACGTCAGCGTCGCTGCACCTGAAGTCAGCGAATAGTTGGCGGTTACAGCCTCCGCGTCGAGATTGAATCCCACCAGATCGGGCGGCAGCACTCCTCCCGCTCCCGCGTAGCCCGCTGGGCCCTGTGCAAAATGCGTGGTCTGCTTGTCCACCGAACCCTGCGGCAGCAAAGCCAGAATCGGAGGCGGCAGCGCCCGGTTTCCCTGCGGCGAGGGCAGATCCTTCGCCAGTTCCCGCATCTCGGCGGCCGACATCGGCCCCACATGCGAGAAGGTCGCATCCACAACTGTATTGCCCTTCCAGAACAGCACCCGGTTGTTGTCCGACGTCGCTCCAGTGCCGATATCTGCCTTCGGCCAGCCATTCTGCCGGTAGAACGAATATGCCCCGTATGCCCCGCTTACATCATTGAAGGCAAGAGCCTTCACGGTCAGCGTCTCGCTGCCACGCTTGTAGTCAGCCAGGACGCCGCCCGTGCAGCCGTACTCTTTCAGAGCGGCCACATTTGCACTGTCCAGTTGCGTTGGATCGCTAACGAACCTTGGCTTCTCCTCCGCGTCCCAGCCCGAAAATGCGTCAGGTAGCAGTGGCCTCGCTTTCGGAGTGGGCGAGCCCGTCGTCACCATCATTGGCGCCGGCTTTCTGGGCCCCGCTTGCTGCGCTTCCAACCGCAGCCCGGCTCCCGCCAAAGTCGCGACACCCACAGCTACAACCATCCAACGCATCCCGTAAACTCCCAATCTCAGGCTACCACCCGGTCAGGTGTGCCCATGTCCGCCCTGACCGTCGCCGATACGCGCTGGATACACGTTCGCCTCTTCTTTTGACACCGCGAACCCAGCAAATGTTCGTTTGCAATGGAATTCGACCGGCCATCGCACTTGCTGGCGCAACAGCCTCGGCGGCATCTCCCTCCTTGAGTCGCGCATCGAACCCCGCATCACGGAGGATTTCGTCTGATGTTCCGTCTGTCTTTATATGTTCTCGGAGTCTCGGCATTGGCCGCCGCCTGGGCCGCGTATCGCAATCAGCAAATGAAGAAGCCAATGCCTGTCAAAAAAGCGGCGTCCATGCTTCAGCAAGCCTGGGCCGACCATCGCACCCGCGTGTGACGGGAGCCGCGCCCTCCCAAAGCGCAGCCAAGCGCAATCACTTTTTGGCGAAACGATAGACGCTCATACCGCAGGCAGACCCGCGGGTGCAGATCCCTGCGCCAACGCCGGTGGATACAGCAAGTCTCCCAGCACCTGGTAGCGCCCTCCGTAGAACACCAGCGCGTACTCGCGCGCGCCCGTGCTCAGCGGGCCGCCCAGGCAAATACTCCCCAGCAATACAAACGCAAATGCCACCAGCCCGAAGAAAACCTGCAGCATCACCCCCGCCACTGAAGCCGAGCCCGTCGAATTCGCAAACGCTGAGTGAATCCCCAACTCCACGCCTGCCACCGCCCCGGCAAGAACCAGTCCCGGGATCAGCAGGATTATGAATATGGCAATCGACGCAATGATCGGCAGAATCAGTCGCAGCAGCGCATACACAAAGAACTGCCCCTTCTCTGCCTTGATCCGCGCCCACACCGATCCCCATGCCTCGCCCGCCGAAGCGTCTTCCAGCGCGATATGCGGCAGCATCCAGTCGCGAAGGATGATGTCGAGAGCAAACGCCGTTATGATCAGCAGAAAGATAATCGGCAGCAGCGGAAGAATGAGACCTAACAGTATCCCGAAATCCGGACGGCCGTCCGGCGCCATCTCATGAAACACTCGCCAGAACCCCATTACAAACGGAATCGCAATCAGCGCCATCAGAAGCAGGAAGCAGATTCCCACCACGATATTCAGCCAGAAAAACCGAGACGCCTGTTCCTTATAGAGATCCCACCCGGGCCGGATCTCCTTCGTGTTTGTCACCAGGCAATGGAAGAACGCAAAACGCAGCCGCGTGATCAGGTAATGCACCACCGCAATAATCACAAACAGCAGAAGCGCCATCGCCACGCCCTCGGCGATCAATAGCGGGGGAATGGCGCTCAGCGAGTTGATCGCGGGTCCGGCCCCTGATGAAGAACCGCCCCCACCATGCGAGGATGACGACGACCGGAAGTCGCTGCCCAACCCCTCGGTAACCAGAGCCACCAGCCCAAGCTTCAAAAACGTGCCCCACTTGAACGGCCTGAACAGAAAGGTCCTGGTGCGCTCAATGGCAGGAGAAATAGCGTCGGCAGCAGAAATGGCGTACATGTCCGTTACCTTTCCCAGGCGACCCCAGCCTACCATGCTGACTACGCAGAACTCGCTTGCCCGGTTCCATTCCCCCGTTACGAGGCAGCGACCCGTCTCATTTCGATTAAGAACACGAACCCTTCGAATTCCCTTGCTTATTTGGCCATGACGCTCGGTCTTACTTTGCCCACGCGCGTGTAGAAACCAAAGATCGGACCCCAGACATTGATGCCGTAATTTACGACCTTTGGCTCTGACAAGCCGGCGTTGGAGATATGCATATAGGTGGCTCCGGCCGCGACGCTATATCGAGGACTGAAGTTATACCTGGCGCCAGAACCCATCATGTATGTAAATGTCACGTCATTTCCCTGCGCATACTTGACCCCATCCGGTCCCCTTGCATCGATATTTCCAACTCCCCCTCGCATTTCAAAGTAAGGCGCGACTCGCGATCCGTGCGGCACGAAGTTGCGCCGGATGCCAAAGTCAAATGCATAATAGCGGGTCTCAGGGCCCCGCGGTATTGCAGTGTAAGAACCGCTGAATGAGTAATCGAAATTGCCTCGCAGCATCCACGGCCCCCCAATGTTGGCCCGCTGCCAGCGAAGAGATGCGAAGGTGGGGACGAGCGTGTAATTCATCGGCCACCTTGCGTAGCTGTCACCGAACAGAAAGTTATATACAAACGGAATGTTGGCCGGTAGGAACCCGCTCTCCAGCGAGAATTCCAACTTGTTCCGGTAATAGATGTCGTCGTTAAAGTCGGGCAATCTTTGTTTGGGAATCCTTCCAGGGCTGACGCTGGCATCGGCAGATGGACTCGCCACATGATCCAATTCTGTCTCCTGGCTCAATGCTTCCTGACATTGGGCGAAAAGCGCGAAAGCTACGCAAACCGCAATTTCCGAGAAAATTCCGTTCCTCTTCATTGCTCTCCCTTGGGACGGGAAGTCAGATGAATGCTCGTGTACGAATTGGATAGTTGCTAAGGCAGATTATGACAGAAATTGCGCCGAATTCTTGACGAGGGATAAAACTCGTACAGTCGTTACAACCGAACTCCAATAGGCTGTCCAGCCCACCACGCGTCAAATTTCTCCAGCGCCCTCTCGCACACCATCCGGTGCCGTTCCTTCTTATCCCGCACTTTCTTCCGCACGTCCTCGTCCAGCGGCTCCAGCAGATCAAACGTGATATTCGCCGGCTGAAACCCCTTCGCATCCGCGTGCGTGATGTAGTGCACCAGCGATCCCAGCGCCGTACCCCGCGGTACCGGCCTCGGTTCCTCGCCCTGCGCCAGTGCCGCCGCATAAATCCCCGCCAGCATCCCCGTCGCCATCGACTCCGTGTATCCCTCCACCCCTGAAATCTGTCCGGCAAACAAAAAGCGCGGTGCTGTCTTCAGACGCAGAAATTCATCCAGTAGAACCGGTGCGCAAATATACGTGTTGCGATGAATCTGCCCATAGCGCAAGAACTTCGCATTCTCAAGCCCCGGAATCATGCGCAGTACCCGCGCCTGCTCGCCAAACTTCAAATGATTCTGAAACCCCACCAGGTTATAGCTGTCCGCGCGCACATTCTCCTTGCGTAACTGCACCACCGCCCACGGCATCCTGCCGGTTCGCGGATCATTCAAGCCCTTTGGCTTCATCGGCCCAAAGCGCAGCGTATCGCGCCCACGCGTCGCCAGCACCTCGATCGGCAAACAGCTTTCGAAGTATTGAAGCTTCTCCCACGCCTTGCTCTCTGCCTTCTCGGCTGCCATCAGCGCTTCGTAGAACCGGTCGTACTCTTCGCGATTCATCGGGCAGTTGATATAGTCCGCCGTGCCCTTGTCGTAGCGCGCCGCAAAATACACCCGCTCCATATCAATCGATTCCGCATCCACAATGGGCGAAATCGAATCGTAAAATGCCAGGTGTTCCGATCCAGTGAGCCGAGAAATCTCCTGGCTCAATGCGTCCGACGTCAACGGTCCCGTCGCCACAATCGTGGCCGCATATTCATCTTCCGAATCAACAAGCCTTTTCACTTCCTCGCGTATAACGCGTATCCCTGGCTCCAGCGCAATCGCCTCCGCAATCCGCCGCGAAAACTCCACGCGATCTACGGCCAGCGCATGACCCGCGGGTACCGCTGTCTCATCTGCGACCTTTAAAAGCGCCGATCCGCAACGCCGCATCTCCTGCTTCAGGAGCCACGGAGCCGTATTCAGCGATTCACTCTTCAACGAGTTTGAGCAAACCAGTTCGCCAAAATCAATCGTCTCGTGTGCCGGCGTCAGCCGCGGCTTCCCGTCCACCACCGCCCTCATCTCGTACAGGTCCACCTGGCAGCCCATCCTCGCCGCCGTCAGCGCGGCCTCCGGCCCCGCCAGTCCTCCGCCGATTACTCGAATTCTCACTGCCCCGGCTCCTCTACTCCCGCCAACCGCCTCAGCGCGTCGCCGGTTACACGCACATTCCGCCATGCGTCCAGAAACTCGGCTCCCATGGCCCGATAAAAATCAATGGCGGGCGTATTCCAGTCCAGCACTTCCCACCCCAGTCGCGGACAATCTTTCTCCACGGCAATCGCCGCTACCCGTTGCAGCAGCGCCTTGCCGATCCCTAGGCCGCGCAGCTCCGGAAATACAAACAGGTCCTCCAGATAGACGCCCGCGCGCCCCAGCCACGTCGAATAACTAAAAAAACAAAGCGCAAACCCCGCAGGCTTGCCATCATGCTCCGCGATCAGGCACCAGTAGTAGGGATTCGGCCCAAATCCGTCGCGCAGCAGGTCTGCCTCCGTTGCCGTTACGGCGTCGGGCTCGCGCTCATATTTGGCCAAGGCGCGAATAAACTCAAGAATTTGAGGCACATCCTCCGCAACTGCCGGTCGAATCGTGATTGCCATGTCGGTATTGTAGGGTGTGACACAGACCACAAAAGCAACCTCCCGCTTCAAACTACTATTGGATCGCGCGTACCTTCGGGGCATGCGCTCGGGTCGGCATACGGGATGGTTGTGTCTGCCGGCCTTGTGTTGAAGCATCCGTTGGATTTACCTTTGGTCGTGCCGAGTAGAGCACCTGCTTGCGGTAGCAACTGTTTTCCATGGCATTTTCCCGGTTATCCACGCCGCTCGTGATCCTCGCAGAAACGTCGAGGTTCCGACTAAAGTCAAGCAAACCACCGCATCTAACCGGATCAGTAGGTATACATTCGTTGATGTTGAAGTGATACGAAAATCTTTCGATCGAGCGTGCGGACTGGTACCGCCCAAGCTCCCAAGGAGAAGAACATGAAACGCACGATTTCACTCTGGATCGGATTGCTGGCCCTGGCCGCCCTGCCCGCACTCGCCCAGACCCCTGCGCCCGCCAATGTTGCACCCACTGGAAAAATCCACGGACATATCACCAATCCCACGGGCGCTCCTCAGGCGAACGGCACCGTATCCCTCAACAAGGAATCCAAAGAAGTGGCTTCCTTCCCGGTTGACGCTAACGGCGATTACAGCGGTTCCGCACCTCCGGGTACCTACACTCTCGTCTATCGCACTCCCGGTCTTGCAGCCGACAAGGAAACCGACAAAATCGACAACATCAAGATCGTCGTCGGACAGGACACCGTTGCCGACGATGACATGTCGCGCAAAGAGTACATCGACTCGCTCCCTGAAGAAACACGCAAGCAGCTCGCCGAGATGAAGACGCACAATGCCGAGGCCATGAAGGCCAACGCAACCATCAAGGTTCTCAACGCCGATCTTAAAGCCGCGATGGCCGACATTCACGATGCAGACGGAGCCAAAGCCGCTGCCGCGCAGCAACTCGGTGCCTCCGCATCCAGGTCCGACCTCGAAGCCAAAGAGAACCAGATCAAGAGCGAGAAATACACCGACGTCGTTACCCTCATGACCAAAGACACCGGGCTTCGTCCCACGGAGTCTGTCCTCTGGGCCTACCTCGGCCAGGGGGATTTGGGTCTCAAGAAATATGATGATGCCGAAACCGCCTTCAAGAAGGCACTCGAACTCGATGCTGCCTCTAAAAAGCCCCGCCCCGAGATTGAGGGGCTTGCCAATTCCGGACTCGGCGAAATCTATGCCCGCACCGGCAAAGTAGCCGAAGCTACGGCTGCCTATGATGCCGCCGTCAAAATCGATCCGACCAAGGCCGGCTTCTACTACAAAAACGAAGCCGTCATTTACTCCCAGATGGGCAACAGCGATGCCCAGGCCGCGGCTGCGGACAAGGCCATTGCCGCTGATCCCAACGATCCCCTGCCTTACTACCTCAAGGGCCAGGCCCTGGTCACCAAGGCTTCTGTCGATCCGAAGACCCAGCGCATCGTTTTGCCTGAAGGTTGCGGCGAAGCCTATCAAAAGTATCTGGAACTCGCTCCCAATGGCCCGTACTCCGCAGACGTCAAGGGCATCCTCGACTCCGCCGGCCAGAAGATCAACTCCAGCTACAAGGCGGGCAAGAAGAAATAGTCTTCTCGCACCAACGCACTACACAGGGCGCCCCCAAATTCACGGGAGCGCCCTTCTTCTTTATCTCTGCAATGCCTGATCCCCGCGCGCGTGCAGGATATTTGCTCCAGAGGTTTCACTTCCCGCACATCCATCGAGGTCACCATGGGACGCACCTTCAAATTCGCTGTCGTCGCGCTCGCTTGCCTTGCCTCACACCGCAACAAACCTGGGTGCCCCATGTCCCGATTTTGGCACCTTGGAAAGCGACCCCTTCGCTCAACCGAAAAGCGCGCAACGCGAGTCGTCAAGCACGCTCGCTCCGCGCATCCCCCTAAACCCCTCAATCCAAACGGAAAATAGATTTTCGGTTTTTGCAGGTTATTTCGCGGATCTCGCTAAGCTTGATCTATCCATGAAACTCCTGCGCCGCGTCCGTCGGCCCTGAGAATCCGGAGATCGAACAAGATGCCCAAACCTGCCAAAAATACGCGCCAAAACGCCAAATCGAATTGCGCATCGCCCAAAGCCCGCCGTCAGAATGCCCCTAAGTCCTTTGCTGAGACGACTGTGTGGCTAACCCCAATCCTAAGAAGACTTTGGCCGGGACGCGCCCTCGTAAATCTATTAGATGGACGACTTTGCCGAAAAAGTACGGGGGGGGGGGGGGGGGGGGGGGGGGGGATACCCCCCGAGAACAATGCTGGAAGCTGCCGCCTGACTCACCCGCTTATCGCGAGGAAGGCTTCACTTCGGCTCCAGGGGGCGGCGCCGGGTGGTCATGGTCGTGGTCATCCTTCGCCGGCGTGAAAATTGGAGGATCGAGATGCCCTCGATGGCATGTCCCGCAACTCACCGGCACACCCGAGTTCTCAACCTTCTCCACGTAGTTCCCGTTAATATCCTGGACCATTCGGTACATCAGCCGTGCCGTCGCCTTCTCCGGCTTCGAGTCGTCGGCAAATTTCAGCCGTGGCCTTCCGTTCGGCCCGATGTTGTTGGGATCCGCTGCATGACATGTGCTGCACTCAGCGCCAAGCGCCCCCGCCCACTTGTGCATCAATTCATGCACCTGCTCGCCGGTCATTGTCTTGGGCAGCACTTGCAGATTGGTCGGCGCTGGTTCCTCGTGATGATGATGTTCTTCGGCAGGCGGTTGCGGACCCGCGGGGGCTTGGGCGAGAGCGGCAACGGCAAAGACTGCGAAAACCATGGCCGTCAAAGGGGCGGTGAACGACGGGGAAGATAGCTTCAAGTGCAAAGCTCCTCGCGGTGTGGGATGACTTCTATTCTACTGACGAATTACCCTTCCGTTTGGTTGAGGATCCCTCCAGCCGTTTCGGACCGGATACGCACCCATGCCCGCGCAGCGCAAACCGTAGCGGCCAGTCCACCGCATGCTTGATGCCGATCCGCGGCGTAATCACGACTTCCGCTTCCTCGAATCCATCGTCTCTCACCTGGAGCGGCGACGTCGTGCTGGTTACATCCAGCCCGTTGTGCAGCGGTCGTGTTAACCCCAGCGCCAGGCAAAGCCGACTCGGCCCCGAAGCAATCAGGCGCATCGGAGCATCCTCTTCCAGGCCGCGATTGCGCTTCATCTCAGCGATTCCCAACACTGGCTCCAGCGCCCTTAGCAACACAGACCCCGCCAGCCCTTCTCGCTCGCAACTGATATTCATGCAGAAGTACAACCCGTAGATCGCGTACACATAGGCGTGACCCGCAGGCCCAAACAGCACCTGGTTCCGCGGCGTCGGCCCCCGGTGCGTATGCGCCGCAGGGTCAGCCGGTTCATTGTGCGGCCCAAGGTACGCCTCCAGTTCAACAATGCGCCCTGCCAGCACCGCGCCCAGGGGTCCTCGGGCAACCAGCAACTTTCCCAGCAGTCTCGGGGCGATAGATTCTGGCGGGTTCTCAAAAAACGCCCGCGAAATCAGACGCCCCGGCAGCGCCTTCGTGGCCTTGCCCGTGCCTATTTGTGCGATTTCTTCCATTCCTTCACAAGCGCCAGCACCTCTTCCGCATGGCCCTCCGGCGTCACTTTGGGGAAGATATGAATGAGCTTCTGGTCCGGCCCGATTAGAAACGTAGTTCGTTCAATTCCCCACACTTTCTTCCCATACATGTTCTTTTCCTTCAACACACCAAACTGATTGCAGACTTTCTCGTCTACATCAGCAAGGAGCGTGTACTGAAGGTCGTACTTGGCCTTGAACTTCGCCTGTGCCTTCGGCGTGTCCCGCGAAATGCCGAGCACCACCGCCCCAGCGGCCTGGATCTTCTTGAAGGTATCCCGAAAGCCGCACGCCTCGATGGTGCAGCCGGGCGTATCGGCGCGGGGATAGAAGAACAGCACAACCGGCTTGCCGGCGTAGTCTGAGAGGCTGACAGTCTTATCTTCGTCTGTCTGCAGCGTGAAATTGGCAACCTTCTGGTTCACTTCCATGGGAGATTCCTCGTATCGTCAGTATGGTGGATAAAGTTTGGTTCAGGCTGTTTCGATTGCATTATTCCCGGGGAGCACGCTGGGTGTCATCGCGCACGTCCAAGTCAGGTTTTACCAGAACCTCGCTCACTCTTGCCATGGGAGTGGCGGCCGCTACCGCATGTGCGCAATACCCCGGACAAATCGTCAAGAAGGACAAAGACACTCCCGAATTGCGAGCCATTGCGGTTCTCGAATGGACCGGGGATGATGGCAAACCCAAAACGAGCCGCCTCGTTCCAATCACTGTCTACGATGGACAGGCCCTTCAGGATGGTGGCGTTTACCTCGCTCGGCCCCAACCGCTCGCGGTCACCAGCGAAGTTGAATACGAACTCGAGAAGGATGGCGCACCGTTCGGCCTCTACGACATCAGGACCGCTGGCCAGGAGCAAGGTTCCTGGGTAGGCTATGGCTTGTGGAAGCCCTTGCCCTCGGCCAAACATGATCCCCCAAAACCCGTGGTGGATGACGGCTTCGACGCCAACGACGACAAGCCCGTTCTGCATCGCAAACACCACGACGATTCCGGAAGCAGTCCCGCTTCCAACTCCCCCGGGCCGCCCGCCGATCCCGACCGGCCTGTTCTCCATAAGCCGTCCGCCACCGACGATTCCGGCAACTCCACTTCCAGTTCGGGGCCTGCCGCCGATCCCGATCGTCCGACCCTGCACAAGAAGACTGCTGACGCCTCCAGCAGCACGTCAGCCACGACTTCTGCGGGTCCTATTCTGCACAAAGCCACAGAAATCTCTGCCGATACGAGCGACGGCGAGCACGAGGATTTCACCGATCCTAATCGTCCCCGTCTCATGCGTGGCAAGCCCACCAGCAGCGGCCCTGACGTGCTGCCAAGTCTGATGGGGCTTCCGGCCGATATGCATCAGGCTGTCGCCGTCTCCGACGCCAAAAATCATCCCGAACATCAGTGGAATTACACCTGGGCCAACCCGGATGACGCACTCAAAATGAAAGAGGACCTCGAAGACATCGCCCGGAAAGCCCTTGACCTCACTCCCCCACCGCCTCCCAAAGCGAAACGCGCGTCGGCAAAATCGCATGTCAAGCCTGTTGCGCAGCCAGCACCTGTCCCGCTGGTTGACGAGAAGTTCCGCGTCTTTGAACTCGCCTATGGGTCTGGCGCCACGATGGTTCTTTCCGCGCATTCCAGCGGACCACTCAAGCAGCAGAAATTCATCACCCTGATTGCCCAACCCGACCTCTACGGCAACGCGCTGGTGCTTCTCAAGAACGTCACCGACAGCGAGCATCTCGACGAGACGCCACGCATGCGCCTCATCGATGCTGTGGACGCGCTCGCCGATAATCGAGGCGAACTGCTGTTTGAGCTGCGCGGCGCCACGCAGCGGCAGTTCGCTCTCTACCGGGTGCTCCGCGGAAGTGCCGAAAAGATCTTCGTGACCGGCGGTGGCGATTATGGGATTGCGCCGGGCGACTAACGCGACACTACACGACAAACGATCCCCGGATTTTCGTCCCATGGCAACGACTATGTAACTTTCGTGACATTGAGCAATTTGAGACAGGAAGAAGAGTCGGACCTCCTATACAATTCAGTCAGACATCGGTTCTTTAACCCCGTCTAAAGGAATCAGCTATCTAATGGCATCACTCGTGTCCGCTCCCCCTCCGGCCAATGCGTCAGATACTGCAACAAAAGCGGTTGCCGCACAGCACGACTACTCCTCACCTCATGGCAGAGTTCCTGCGAAATTCCTTGTGCACATGGGAAAAGCCGCAACCATTGGTTACGGGATTAACTGGTCAACTTTGGCAATCATCGGGATTTTCCACGCGGGTGCGCTCGCTGCGTTCTTCTTTTTCAGCTGGCAGCGGCTTGCGGTCATGGCGATCCTTTATGTGCTGGCCATCAATGTGGGCATCGGCATGTGCTATCACCGCTTGCTGACGCACCGCGGCTATCAGACCCCCAAGTGGGTCGAGTACATCATGAGCGTTTTTGCCACCATGTCGCTTGAGGGTGGGCCGATCTTCTGGGTGTCGACGCATCGTGTTCATCACCAGCTCAGCGATCAGGAAGGCGACCCTCACACTCCTAAAGAGGGCGGCTGGTGGGCACATACCGGCTGGATCCTATTCGGCGAAGCACTGCATGGTCAGGTTGAGATTCTGAAGCGCTATTCGCCGGACCTTAGCCGCGACAAGTTCCATGTCTGGCTCAGCAAGTACCACTGGCTTCCCATTACCGTTAGCGGCTTGCTGCTGCTGGCAGGTGGCTGGATCTGGGGTGGATTGGTCAATGGCATTGCAATGGTCCTGTGGGGCGTGCTGCTGCGCGTGACGCTGGGGCTGCATGCGACCTGGCTGGTCAACTCGGCCACGCACCTCTGGGGAAGCCGCCGCTTTGAGACCCGCGATGACTCGCGCAACAGCTGGTGGGTTGCGTTGCTGACCGGCGGCGAAGGCTGGCATAACAATCACCACGCGCATCCTGTCTCTGCGCGCCACGGACTCAAGTGGTACGAACTCGATCCCAACTTCTGGGGCATCTGGCTGCTCGCCAAGATCGGCCTGGCCAAGAAGATTCACGTGGCCAAGTACGATCCCGCTGATCCTAAGCCCGCTGGTCTCTAACCAGGGCCTGAGAAGGTCGGTCATAAGCACGACGGCTACTCCTTGAAGGAGTGGCCGTTTGCATTGGTGGTCTTATCTTCTACGCCAGCCATCTTTTCGAGAATGGTGTTCGGGGCGGAATCGGTAGCCGGTGCAAAGGCGCCTACGACGCACGCGAATGGCTCGCTTACAACCCAGTTGCGTGTTCCTACCGACTGAATTTGGCCCGGATCCAAAGGGTCCCAAAGAGCGGCAGTGCCACCAGGAGAACGACTACGCCGGCGGGAAAGCCAACGTAGAGATACGTGTCAGCATAATTCACGGTGTGATGGCCGAAGATGTTCCACGCCAGCAGAGCGAAGATGGAGAGACAGGTCGTTGCAAAAAAAGTGAAGAAAGCCGATGCGAAGGCAAGCAGCAGGCTTTGAAAGAGACTGAAGCCTTCGAGGGGGAATCCGAAGACTGTGCCACCGGGGTGGCGCTGGCTATGCGTGAATTGCATCGACGCGACCTCTGTCGTCTAGAATACAGTCTTATGCCGAGCGGAGCGCAAATCGAGCTTTGGCCAGCGGAGAAGGTGGCGGCGCAGGCGCACGTGGGGCGTGCCTCGAACGGCATCAACTTTGCCGGATGGGGCGAGACGCGCGTGAGCGAGAGCGATCTTGAGCGGTTGGTGGGCGCGGTTCCGCCGCTGCTGGCGCCGGCGCTTAAGAGCCGCGCATACTACTTTGTTCCGCTGGCGATTGCGGATACGGGCGAGGTGCTGATTGCGCCTTCGTATACGGTCGATCTGGGCGATCGCGCGGTGTGCCATCGCAATGCGAGCTTTGGCACGACGGAGGCGGTGTTTCTATCGACACGGCTGGTCGAGGACCGTTTTGGACTGGCATTCGAGTTTTTCATCAACGTAGCGCACAACTTTGCCGACGTGGCGGGGGTGCCGGAGAGCTTTGCGCAACTGATCTGGTCGCAGGCCGAAGCGCAGGTGCGCGGCGAGACGAGCCAGGATGCGTGGGAGTCGCGGCGCCGCGCGCAGGACGCGCACAACGGGCAGCAGAAGACAATCGACGAGCGGTCGCGGACGACGTTCTACGAATCCGCCTTCTCGGATTCGCTGGCAATCTACATGCTCTCGCTGGCGGTTGATTTCGATTATCACGATCTGCGCGAGCGCGAGTATCCCCTGCTGGCCGCTCCGGCCCTGGCAGAGCGGCTGCGTCATATCGCCAGCCTCTTTCCGCCGAATACCGGCTACGACTTCCAGATCCTCTACCGCCGCAAGGGGTAGGGCTTCAGGGACCGACTAACCCCTTGCTCTAAATCTCAGAGGGTATCCCCCCCCGTACTATTTCGGCAAAGTCGTCCATCTAATAGATTTACGAGGGCGCGTCCCGGCCAAAGTCTTCTTAGGATTGGGGTTAGCCACACAGTCGTCTCAGCAAAGGACTTAGGGGCATTCTGACGGCGGGCTTTGGGCGATGCGCAATTCGATTTGGCGTTTTGGCGCGTATTTTTGGCAGGTTTGGGCATCTTGTTCGATCTCCGGATTCTCAGGGCCGACGGACGCGGCGCAGGAGTTTCATGGATAGATCAAGCTTAGCGAGATCCGCGAAATAACCTGCAAAAACCGAAAATCTATTTTCCGTTTGGATTGAGGGGTTTAGGGGGATGCGCGGAGCGAGCGTGCTTGACGACTCGCTGAGGTGCACCCCTGCGGTGAGACAGTTCTGACCTCTGCCGACCGAAGTCGCCAGCGTGAGGGCGCTTTTCATGACAGATCCTGTTTTGGGTGAGTAACCCATGATGGATAAGGGTATTGGCCTATTCTCACCAAGCTAATTCCCGATTTCCGCCTTGAGACGCACATAGACCGCTTCCGTGAATGGCCCAGGAGACATCCATCGGACGAGTCCGGTCCGCCCGAGTACCACTACGCAGGCGTACTTTTCATCGTTGACATGAAGCATCTGTTCCCACGATGTTTGCTGCCTATATAGGAGAAGCGTTCGGTCCTGCATGGTTGCAGGCATCCCGCTTCGGATTGCGGAGGCTACCATGGGTCGAAAGAGCCGAGGCACCGACTCCAGAAAGATGGCGTTGTAGACGACCAGATGAGGGTAGTCCTTTGAGAGGCGTTGCCCCCAGTCACGAGCATCACGGCCGCCGGCACGGCTGAAGGAGAAGATTGCCACCGCAACCTCATCGCGGGCCGATGCGGGAAGTTCGAGGCGCTTTCCATTGAGAGTCTGGCCTATAAGGATTGGCAGCGCAACGCCAGGGTGCAAGGGCGATTGCGCTTCTTCGCCGAGCGCCGAGGATGTCAAGAGCAGGGCGAGGGGCCAGACGAGGACCAAGCCGAGATTCCATCGCATAAGAACTGATTCCTTTCAGGGGAGTTGGTACGAGGCCAGTCTTCCGCGGCAGAAACGGCGCTGAACTTTATCGTGAAAGTATCGCCGGTCATCCAGGCCAAATTCGGTGCTCATGTTCATCGCGATGTTCATGTTCAGCTTGCGGCGGTAGGGCTCCAATGAACTGGCGAGGGAGGTCGCAGTCACGGCAACCAGTACACCCGCCGGCCGCACTGTTATGGCACTCGCTGAAGATTCCGGGAGAGATCCTGCACGAGCATCCAGAAGACGATGAGACCGCTAATCGTGATGAGGGCGGCCCGAATCCAATGCGTGCTCATCCCGCGCAGGTACATAGGATCGAGGCCACCGCCGGGCAGCGTTGCGTAATGCGTCTGCGCTTGCCACCGTCCCCAGAAGATTGCGGTTAAGGCGTAGATCAACACTTGAGTGGCTACGTTGAGCCAAACCGCGGCAGAACTCACGCCGGCCGGTCGCCACCAGATGAGCGCGAACGCTCCGAAGAAGGCCACGGCTGCGACGGGGAAGACAACGGGCTTGATCATTGCCCACCAAGCGTTGTGATAGGCGCCGAAATCTCCGGGCGCAACGTAAGGCCAGAGCCGCCAGCCAAACTCGGTCATCCAGATATTGCCGACGCCATAGAACGCAGCCGCAAATGTGATGATCAACACCCACTGAGACCTGTTCATAGCTTTGTCTCCTTTCGTTTCAGTCTGGTTTTGCGGGTGGCGGAAGGCGCCACGGATTCTGCCGGTTCAATCCTGAGATATAGCCGTTCAGAACCGGTGAGTCCCTTTACCAATTCATTCAGCAGGATCACCAGTTCGCGGCGACGCGGCGCGAGCATATGGTCCAGGCTTCGGACGAGGAGGCTGGAGGCGTCCATTTTTGGCGTCTTCGCGAACAGTTCTGCGCCCTTCTTCTCGAGCAGCAGCGGCTCCCTGCGCCGATCCTTCGGATCGACGCCCCGCTTCACGAGTTTTCTCTTGGTGAGGCCGTCGACGACGTATACCAGTGTTGAAGGCGCGACGCCCATAAGGCGGCAGATCTCTGCCATCGAGGTGATGCCGCGAGAAAGATGGCGAAACACGCCATGTTCGATCGCACTGAAGCCGGAATCATGCTGTTTGAGGCGCGATTCGAGGTCGGCCCGGGCAAATTTCGTGATGACGGAGCAGACAGCCCAGATCTGCTCGGCCATAGCGACGGTTCCCGTCTGCTCATCCTTGGTGTGACCAATACTCATAGTTCACTATGAATCGTTCATTATGAACTATATTTGGAAACTTGCTGCGGGTCAATAGAAAGGATGGCCACGAAGAATCCCATGCGATCCGAGAGGCGAGACTCCACTGATGCCAAATCGCCGAGTCCTCATCGACGCGGATCGCTTCACTCGCTTGCCAAAAGGCAATAGCGCTCACAGTGATCGGTCTTCTCACCACCTGGGCCGTTTCGTTTCTTCTTCAGGTGAGCGGTCGGCGAGGGAGTCCCTTTTCGGAGGCTGCGGATCCAGGTGGTTCACGGAACGGTTCCACAGAAATGCGCTGGTAACACACTTCGAGCACCGTCAGGTATTCTGTCCCGCCCGGCGCCTGGAGAACTACGTTGTCACCTGCAGCCGACTTCATCAACGCGCGCCCCAGGGGTGAAACCCAACTGATGTGGTTGCGATTGAGATCGACCTCGTCGGTGCCCACGATGCTCACCACGCGCTCCTCTCCCGCGGCATTGGCATAGCGCACGGTTGCCCCGAAGAATGCCCTCGCCTGGGCCTGCCGCGATCGCGGAGCTTCCGGATCCACCACTTCCGCGGCTTCGATTCGCTTGGTGAGAAAGCGAATCCGCCCATCGATCTGCCGCAGCCGCCGCTTGCCGTACTGATAGTCGGCGTTTTCACTGCGATCACCATTGCCGGCAGCCCACGATACCACCTCCGCCACGGCCGGGCGATCGCGGGTGAGCAGAAACCGATGCTCATCCTTGAGGCGCTCAAGCCCGCTCGGGGTTATGTAGTTCCTGGCATGCGTGGTTGGCTCGTCCGGCCGCGGATTTCTGGTAAACCCTTTTCGCATCTTGCAAGTCCTCCTGGCGCGAGTCCAGTGGGTGCCCCCAATGAATGCCGATGAACGCGGATGGAAAACACTGCAGGTTATTCTCGTTCACGCGACGAGTAGCGCGTTATTTTGGGCGTTTGTAGTCGCCGGATTTGCCGCCGGATTTTTGTTCGAGCTGAATATTGCGAATGACGATGGATTTGTCGAGGGCCTTGGTCATGTCGTAGACGGTGAGGGCGGCGACGGAGGCGGCGGTGAGGGCTTCCATTTCCACTCCTGTTTGCCCGGTGGTGGCTGCGGTGGCGCGAATCTGGACGCCGCCGGCGACAATCTCGGCTTCCACGTCGACATGCGTGAGCGGCAGGGGATGGCACATGGGGATCAGCTCCGATGTGCGCTTGGCGGCCTGAATGCCGGCGAAGCGGGCGACCTCGAGCGGATTGCCTTTGGGGTTATTGGGCAGCGCGGCGAGGACTGAGGCGGAGAGCTCGACAAAAGCGGAGGCGGTGGCGGTGCGCTTTGTGGCTTGTTTGGAGCTGACGTCGACCATGCGGGCATTGCCTGCGGTGTCGTAGTGCGAGAGGCCACCCCAGCGACGAAGACCTGTCGCTGGGGACCCCGGTGAGTTAGCGGATTTGGATCTCCTGGGCATGCTGGATTCCTAATGTAGCAGGATGCAGACGGTAGTTCCCGCGGTCAGGAAGCCTGCGTCTTCAGGGACAACGAGGAAGCAGTTGGATCGGGCGAAGGCGGTGAGGTCGCCGGAGCCTTGCCAGGGAACGAGAGCGACCTGCGGAACTTCGGTGACCGATGGATTGAATGCGCAGAGCGCGGGCAGGAAGCGGGTGAGGCCGGGTTTGGTTTTGCGATCGGTGTCGCGGGAGAGGTAAGCGAGGACGAAGCGTGGATGTGTTTCGCGGCTGCCGGCGAGGGCAGCGAGAATGGGTGCGGCGAAGAGGTGGAAAGTTGCGGCGGAGGAGATGGGGTTGCCGGGGAGGCCGAAGACCTGCGCGGTCGGCGATCCCCCGCTTCGCGGGATTTCCGCGTAAACGAGGGGTTTGCCAGGCTGGATGCGGACGCCGGTGAAGAAGAACTGCGCGCCGAGGCGGGCGAGGGCAGGTTCGACGAGGTCGTATTTTCCTGCGGAGACTCCGCCGGAGATGAGGAGCATGTCGGCTTCGAAAGCTTGTGCGAGTGCGGCGTCGAGGGCTTCTGCGGTGTCGGCTACGGTGGGGAGGACGAATGGTTCTGCGCCTGCGCTCGCAACGAGTGCGGCGAGCATGGGGGCATTGGAGTTGCGGATTTTGCCGGGGCCTGGGGTAGCGTCGACTGGAACGAGTTCATCGCCGGTGGCGAGGACCGCGACGCGGGGACGGACGTAGACATCGAGATGCGCGTATCCGCAGGAGGCGGCGAGGGCAATTTGTGCGGGGGCCAGTTTCGTGCCTGCAGGGAGTTGTTCATCGCCGCGGTGGGCTTGCGCGCCTTTAGCCACGACGTTGTCGCCGGGGGCAACTGTGCGCGGAAGAATTAGACGGATTGCTTCGCCGGATTTTTCGACGTGCTCGAGCATAACCACGCAGTCAGCGCCGGCGGGGACGGGCGCGCCGGTCATGATTTCCCAGGCGGAGGCGGGCGGAAGCGGAGCGGCGGGGGCTTCGCCTGCGTGTGTGGAACCTGCGACGGGGAGCACGGTATGCGCGGAGGCTTGGGCGGCGCGGCAGGCGTATCCGTCGCGAGTGGAACGGGCGAAAGGGGGCTGATCGTCGTCGGCCTGGATGGGCGCGGCGAGGATGCGGCCGGCGGCCTGGGCGAGAGCAATGCGCTCGGTGCGGGGGAGTTGCTGGCGGATGCTTTGAGCGTGGGCGGCTACGAGGGTGGCGGCTTGTTCGTAGCTGGGGAGTTCGGAACCCATGGAGGAGATTGTAGTGTGTCAGTGCGGCCGCCGGGGATCGTGCTTTCCCACTCATGACGCGATGAAACTCCACCCCACAAACGAGGACCTGTTTGAGGGGATCCCGGGCTGCGTCATGAATGGGGCACCCGTGTTCGCAGTGATGTAGGCCAGTGCCGGAAGGGATTCGTGGTTTCCCAGGTCTCAAAATCGAGACCCGGGGCACCCCGGCCCTCCCACTCATGCGCAAAAAACGCGCATGAATGGGGCACACAGCGAGTTGTCCCGGCTCTTGCCAATCGCGTGGATTGGTGGTTTCCCACGTCCCAAAATCGAGACCTGGGGCCACCCGGCCCTCCGGCTCACGCGCAAGGAACGCGTATGAATGGGGCACACAGGGAGTTGTCCCGACTTTTGCCAATCGCGTGGATTGGTGGTTTCCCACGTCCCAAAATCGGGATATGGGGCACCCGGCCTATCAATCGAGTTGGCGCAGATCCTCACCCTCACAAGGCGTAGGCGGAGTTGGTGTACCATCGGAGGACTCTCAGGGCGCGGAGGGTGTTCCAGCGGCTGGCGTGGGCTACTGCGGTTTCCATCTGTAAAGGGATGTATTCGGGGTGGAGGAGATTGAGGGGCCAGCGGCCGTTCTGGTGGCGACGCTGGAGGACGATCTCGATGGCTTCCTGCATGCGCGGATCGGGTTGGGCTCCGGCGTTGCGGAAGTAGTCGAGGGCGCGGAGGACGTCGTAGTGCCAGTGCGTGGGGTAGGTGAAGCGGAGCCAGCGTTTATCGATGATTTCGCCGGTGCGCAGGGAGCGGAAGAGGCGGCGGTCGAGTAGATATTTCTCGGCGCGCTTGCGGGCGCGGGTGAGGGCGGCGGATTTGCGGCCGGCGCGCTCATAATCGAGCAGACCTTCGAGGACGCAGATGGTGGTGTGAAAAGAAGAGCAGCGGCTCCTGGGGGCTTCGCAGTTCCAGCCGCCGTCTGGGAGCTGCTCGGCCAGGAGCTGGCGGGCGAGGCCGTCGTTTGGTTCCTTGAAGTATGCGCCGAAGCCGAGGATGCGGCCGTTGATGCAGGGCTCGGTTTCTCCGCTGAAGTAAGGGCGGTTGTCGAGCGGCTTGAAGACGAGATGTTTTTCGATGCGGGCAATCATTTTGCGCGCTTGTTTGCTGGCGGGGTCGAGACCGAGGTCTTTGAGGACGGTGAGGCTCCAGAGGGTGACAAGGTCCCACTGACCGCCGGGCCAGGGTCCGCGCGGGGATTGGCGGGCGAGGAGTTCTGCTCCCCAGCCTTCGGTGGCGATGCGGGAGCGCTGGGCGGCAATGGCGGCGGGAGGCGCGTCGGTGAGGTCGCGCATGACCTGCCAGCGGATAGCGGAATCGGCGTCGAGGAGCCAGCGGATATGCGCAGGGCGAGGAGCGAAATCTTGGCGCATGGAATTCTTATAGCATGGGATGTTTTTGAGGCTCGAAAGGCATGGGCGGCCGGGGGAGTTGCGCGCATGAATTGTTATCGAATGATGAACGGGATGGGATCGAGGGTAATCAAGCGGCGGATTTGTTTCGCATTACGAAACACTGCGCTGAATGCGGGTGGGCACGTGTTGTCATGAATGGAGATGCGCGGCTGTCCTGACGGAAATGGTACGCTGCGGGGCTTTGCACTTTATTGGGAATTGCCTATTTAGTAACCTAGAGAGGATGGCCAGTTAAGTTGGCCCAGGTCTATACGAAGGAGAAGATTCACATGGCAGAGACCCCGAAGAAACCGGCGACACGGAAGAAGACGAGCGCGTCAGCAGCGGCAACGAAGGAAATCGCGCCCAAGCGGCAAGCTGGCGCCAAGGTGACCGCGATCGGCGTTTCGCACGAAGAGATTGCGCGGCTCGCACACAAGTTCTGGGCGGAACGCGGCAGACAGCACGGACACGATGCGGAAGACTGGCTGCGGGCGGAGCAGGAGCTTAGAGGCAAGGCTTCGTAAGGATAGAGATTTAGCAGGACATCCCATTCAGCAGGGGACGGGCAGGACACATTCCGTTTTCATTTTTTACCGGCTTCCATACGCTATCCGGCCCTCACTGATTGTCCAGCGAACTTTACCTTGCATCGACCAGCCGTCGAAGGGAGTGTTGTGCGCGCGGGAGAGGGTTTCCCGGGCGCTATAGGTCCATTCGGCTTTGGGATCGAAGATGACGACGTCGGCGAAGCTGCCGATGGCGAGGTTGCCGCGGCCTTTGAGGCCGAGCAGCGCGGCGGGTTGCGCGCTTAGCAGGCTGAGCACGCGGCCCAGGGGCAGTTTCCACTCCTTGTGCAACCAGCGCAGGCAGAGGCCGAGGGCTGTCTCAAGGCCGGTGATGCCGTTGGGGGCGTTCTCGAACTCCACTTCTTTTTCATGCGTTGCGTGCGGCGCGTGATCGGTGGCGATGGCGTCGACGACGCCGTCGAGGATGGCTTCGATCATGGCGTCGCGGTCGGCAGCGGAGCGCAGGGGCGGATTCATCTTGGCGTTGGTGTTGTAGTGGCCGACGTGCTCCTCGGTGAGCAGGAAGTGATGGGGCGCGACTTCGCAGGTGACGCGGAGTCCGTTGCGGCGCGCCTGGCGGACGGCGGCAATGGCAGCGGCTGTGGACGTGTGCGCGACGTGGAGATGCACGCGGGCATCCTTGAGCTCGGTGACGAGGCGGATGTCGCGCTCGACGAGGGAACTTTCCGCTTCAGGCGGCATACCACGGAGGCCGAGTTTAAAAGCTGTTGGCCCGGCGTTCATGCTGGCGCCTTGCGTCATGCGGGTGTCTTCAGCGTGCTGGATGACGCATAAGCCTACGCGGGCCGCGGCAGCGAGGGTCTCGCGCATCACGCTGTCTTTGAGGATGGGGTGGCCATCGTCGGTGATGGCTACGGCGCCTGCGGATTTGAGCGCGGCGAAGTCGTTGAGGGTTTCGCCTTTGGAACCGCGAGTGGCCGCGCCGATGGGGAAGACGCGGACGGAGGCACCGCGTTCGAGGGCCAGCATCCAGCGGGTGATTTCGGGCGAGTCGTTGACGGGGATGGTGTTGGGCATGGCGGCGACGGCGGTGAATCCGCCTGCGGCTGCTGCGGCGGTGCCGGTGGCGATGGTTTCTTTGTAGGCCTGGCCGGGTTCGCGGAGATGGACGTGGATATCGATGAGGCCGGGAGCGACGGTGAGGCCGGCTGCGTCGAGGACTTCAGCACCGTTGGCGAGCTTGAGTTTTCCGGGGCTGGCGATTTCGGCGACCTTGCCGTCTTTGAGCAGGATGTCTTTGGGGGCGTCGACGCCGGCGCCGGGATCAATGAGGTGGCCGTTGCGAATTACGAGGGCGGTCATGCGCGACTTTCTTCTTTCTTTGTTGCTGTGAGCGCGCGTTCGACGACGGCCATGCGGATGGCTACACCGTGGCGGACTTGCTCGAGGATGGCGGATTGGGCGCCGTCGGCGACGCCGGCGGTGAGTTCGAGTCCGCGAATGATGGGGCCGGGATGCATGACGATGGCCTCTGGTGCCTGCGCGGCGAGGCGCTGGCCGGTGAGCTGGTAGGCGTCTTTGTATTGCGCGAGGTCGAGTTGGAGTCCGGCGAGGCGCTCGGCCTGGATGCGCAGCATCATGACGACTTGCGATTGACGGAGGGCGGCTTCGAAGTCGCGTTCGACGGAGATTCCAGGGCCGGCGTTGGCGGCGGAGTCGGGGAGCAACTGCGGCGGTCCGCAGAGGATGACGCGCGCGCCGAGACGCGGGAGCAGAAGCATGTTGGATCGGGCGACGCGGCTGTGGAGGATGTCGCCGACGATGGTGACGGTAACGCCGCTGAGGGTATCGGAGGTTAAGGTTTCGACTCCGAAGCGCAGATGCGCGAGGATGGTGCGGAGATCGAGGAGCGCCTGGGTGGGATGCTCGTGCATGCCGTCGCCGGCGTTAAGAACTGGCAGACGGGTTGTTTCTTCGAGCAGCCATGCGGCGCCGGAGGAGTTGTGGCGAAGGATGATGGCTTCTGCGCCGAGGGCGCGGAGGGTGAGGCCGGTGTCTTTGAGGGTCTCGCCTTTTTCGATGCTGGAGGAAAGGCTTGAAACGAGCGTGGTGTCGGCGCCGAGGCTTTTGGCGGCGAGTTCAAAGCTGGTGCGGGTGCGCGTGGAGGACTCGTAGAAGAGGAGCGCGATGCGGCGCTTGAGCAGGATGCGATCACGCTTGAGGGGATCGAGGTTTTCAAGCACCGTGGCGCGGAAGAGCAGGTGGCTGATGTGTTCGATGCTGAGGTCGTTGATGGAAAGCAGGGAGCCGGAATTGTAAGGAAACGGCGATGCGGGAGGTTGTGGTGTTGCATGGTGGCGGCGGACTGGTGGCGTTGGTGCGATGGCAGTCATTTTTCCGGCTCTCAGCTTTCAGCTCTCAGCTTTCAGACATTCGCTTCCGGCAGAAAAAACTGAAAGCTGACGGCTGACAGCTGCTTTTTCAGTCCACCCGCTCAACGAGTAACACCTGCTCGTCGTTGTCGACCTCGTGGAACTTAACTTCAATGATTTCGCGGCTGCTGGTGGGGACGTGGCGGCCGACGTAGGTGGCTTCGATGGGCAGCTCGCGATGTCCGCGATCGATGAGGACGGCGAGCTGCACGCGTCGCGGACGTCCGTGATCGAAGAGCGCATCGAGTGCGGCGCGAATGGTCCGGCCTGTATACAGCACGTCGTCACAGAGCACGACATCGCGGCCTTCCACTTCGCAGCCGAGAGCGCCAGGGGTTACGACGGGGCGCACATCGGCTGTCGAGAGATCATCCCGATAAAACTGGATGTCGAGGGTGCCAGTGTCAACGGGGCGCTTCTCAATCCCGGCAATCAGCTTGCCGAGGCGCTCGGCCAGGGGCACGCCGCGTCGCTTGATACCGATCAGCGTAAGGTCTTCGCTGCCGTTGCTCTTCTCTACAATCTCATGGGCGAGGCGCACCAGTGTGCGCTCAACCTCGGAGGCGGACATCAGCCGGCCCTTCACGCGCAGGGCGGCTGCGTTTGTTTGTTCGGTCATAAGCACTCTCGAAACCGCGGTTCAAGAAAATCGAGATGGATGCGCCGGAACGCCCAGGTGAGCAGGTCGTCATGGAGGAGCACCCCGGCAGAGGTCAGCCCTTAGACGGATTCTGTGGTTTCACCTTTATCCCTCGCCGGATGATAGAAGGCTTGAGGGTTAGGGGGCAAGTTGTGGAGAAGTGGGCGATGGTCAGCACCGGACCTGTATGCAAGGGATCGCGCTCAAGGCGAACGTTCTGGAAACGCACCTAGAGAGCGATGGCGGCGGTATTCTGTTCGGTTCGCGAGGGCCAGCGCAACCTGGCTACGGTGCCTTCGCCGACCTTGCTGCGAATGCTGACGCTGCCGCCTTCGCGGTCGAGAATATTCTTGACTACCCACAGCCCCAGGCCGGTACCGACATCCTTCTTGGTGGTGAAAAACGGCTCGAATACTCTTGCCTGGTGCTCTCTCGAGATGCCGCTGCCATTGTCGGCTACAACAAACTGAACAGCGGGAGCTCCGGAGTACTCCAATGGCTTGGCGCGCAGGTACAACTTGCCATTGAATTCGAGCGCGTCCAATGCATTCCCCACAAGATTGCCGAGCACTTGACGAATCTCGCCTGTTCTTGCGGTAACCAGCACTTCGGAGGTGTAGCGCCGGTCCACTTGAATATTCTTGTTTTTGAGTTTGTTTCGATTCAGCAAAAGCACTTCTTCAAAGATCTGGCCGACCGAAACAGGGCTTCGCTCGCCTGCGCCGCGGACAAATGAAAGTGTCTGCTGGGCAATCTCAGACGCGCGCTGGAGTTCATGAGACGCTTCATTTGCGTACCCACGCATCAGTGAAGCATCACGCCCCGCGTCGATGAGAAACCAAAAATTTGAAACTGCCTGCAAGGGGTTATTCAACTCGTGGGCGATGGTGGCCGCAAGCCGCCCTACGGATGCCAGTCTCTGGGTCTGCAGCCAAGTCTGTTCCTGTTTCCGATTTCTGGAAACATCCCGGAACACCATGACGGCACCGATGATTGTTCCCTGGGAATCCCGAATGGGTGTTGCGCTATCGTTCACAGGAATCTGGCTGCCATCGCGTCGCAGCAGCACGGTGTCTCTTGCGAGGCCGGCCTCGTCACCGGTTGCAAGAACCTGGCGTATGGGACTTGGGACACTGACTCTTGTCTCCCGGTCGACAATTTGAAAAATCTCTTCCGATTCTTTTCCGTTTGCCTCGGTTAGTGTCCATCCGGTGGCTCTTTCCGCTGCGGGGTTGATGAAGAGAACGCGCCCTTGCAGATCGGTCGAAATCACGGCGTCGCCGATGCAGCTCAGGGTCATCTCCAGCTTTCTGCGTTCGATCGCCACGCGTCGATTCAGCGCGCCAGCAGACCCTGCAACAAAGGAGACGAGGATCCCTGCGAGAGCGAAGGCAAATCCGTTCAGAACGTCCTTTGGGTGAGAAACTTGCCAAAGGCCGCCATCTCGCCGCAGTGCCAGAACAGTCAGCACCAATGACTCCGCTGTTGCAAGGATTCCGACTTGAATGCCCCCAAACGTGGCCGCGCAAACGATGGAAAGAGCCAGCAACGGAGAAAACAGGGTTGTGTCCGAAGGGAACATCGCATGCGTGATGGCCACGCTTCCAAGCGGAAGAGCCAGCGCCAACCCGTACCGCGTTACGATGCCTCGCGGTTTGTCAGGCCAGAGAACTCTTTCGACGAATTCGAAAACACCCGTCATGTGATCCTGACTTGAAGTGAATGTGGGATCTAACCCGGAGACCGAAAAAAATGGAAAGAGGAATCCCCAAATTACCAGGAGATGGAATCAGCATCTTCCTTCGGCAGATTTGGCGCTGTCTAATTTAAGCCAGTCTTGAGGTTTTTTTGTCTCCGCGGTTTCGGCGGCACGCTAAGAATCCGGGGTCTTGCCGCATTATCGCCAGGCAGGTTGTCGTGGAGAATGATGTTCAGCAGTGTCTTATTGACGCGAATGCGGCCGTTGTAATCGATGAAGCCGAGTTTGCGAAAGCGATTCATGAAGAAGCTGACTCGGGACCGGGTCGAACCGATCATCTCAGCGAGGGTTTCCTGCGAGATCTTTGGAATCAAGGACTCTTGTTCACCGGGCTTGCCAAACTCCGCCATCAGCAGCAGGACCCTGGCAAGGCGTTTTTCGCTGGAGTTGAAAAGCTGGTCAACCAGGTCGGCCTGAGTACGGATACCCCGCATCAACAGGAACTTGACGAATAAATCTGAAAACTCATGCTCGCCGTGCATGGCGCGAATCATCTCACTGCGCTCGATCTTTGTTGCTTTGCAGGCTGTGAGTGCGGTCGCCGTGGTCAGACGCTCTGCGCCAATCGAAGCGAGCGACTCCTCCCCGACAAAATCTTTGGCCGCCAGCAGCGTGATCGTGGCTTCTTTCCCCTCTTGAGAGACGATCGTGATTTTCGCACGACCTTTCAGGAGGTAGTAGACGCAATCTGCGATATCGCCCTGCGCGAAGAAGGTCTCTTTTGCTTTAAATTCGACCGTCTTTCTCCCCGATCCGGATGTCGCAAGAAAGGCCCCAAGGTCGAATGCGGGTAGAACCACTTCATTCATTTGAAAGACCTTTCAAATCGAACGACGATTGCGGGAGCAACGACGAACGTCGCTTCTAGAGTTCGAGATACACCACGTACAGGGCCAGTTTTCCATGATCGTGGAGAGAAAACTGTATTGTTTTGCTCACCTATGTCGCTTATCGAGCATAAGTCGAGAATGCGATCGCGCGCTCGGGAAATTGACGGCTGGGAACAGGCAAATCGTCCGCCACTGTGTCGTCGCTACGGAAAAGTCGCCGCCCTGGATCTGGAACCGCGAAAGTTGACTAGAGTTCGGGGCGACGTTTGCGGCCCTGGATGCGAGCGCCGAGGGCTCCGCCGCCAATGGCAAACAGGACGAGGAAGGCGCAGTTGACGGCGATGGAGAGAGCCCAGATTCCGGCGTGACCTTCAGGGGAGGTGAGCCACTTTTGCACTTGCGCGAGTGAGGACTGCACTTGTGCCGCATCGGGACCGGACATGCCGGACATCGATTCCTGCGCCTTTTGTTGGAAGGTAGTAAGGAAGGCGGAATAGACCACATCGATCGATCCTGACTGGTGGAGAAAGACGCGCTCAACGAAGAGCCAGATTCCGCTTGCGCCAAACGTGACCCATGCTGCGATCAAGCCGGTGACGAGGCCGATGCGGGCACCGGCACCAACGGTGATCCATGCGGGGCGCTGGCTGCGCATGTAGAGCACGACGGCCCAGGCGGATGCTCCCGCCATCCAGAAGATGCCCATTGCGCTGAGGGGCGAGATTCCTGAAGAGAGCAGACCTGCGGGGACTGCGAGGGCAAGGGCGGCGCGCATGCCCGGCTTCCAGTCAATGGAACCGGCATCGCGGGCGGGCTCGGGCCATCGTTCTGTGGCGGGTGGTACGGCAGCTTCCCCTTCGGCGCTGTAAACAAGCTGAGGCAGTCCGCAGGCGGGGCAATAACAGCTATCCGCCGGAACAGGCTGATGACAGCGATTGCAGGTGATCTCCATCCTGAGTCAAGCCTACCGCATCAGGCTTCATGATTGGCGTGGAACTGGTGCCGGATACAAAGCGGGTGGGGGCTTTGGCGTCCGCGGGTCGCGTGCGTGAATCGTAAGGAAACTTCATCGCCTATGGTGGCGGCGGTGATGGCGTCAGGAGGCTTCAGGCGTGTTCTCGCGGCGATGTGGTGCGGCCGGCAAGAGGCGTGCGTCCGCGATGAAGGCATGCCAGCGTCTTCTGCAAGTGCGGCAGCGAACGGGATATTGAAATATCAACAGGCGCAACGTGTCGGCAATGCGGAAGTGTGCCTGCCGCAGGGTGCTTGATCCGCATTCGTGACAATAGAGGGACATCTGAGGCTCCTGACTCAACGCGGTGGATGGGAGGAGAGGATGCGATTCATTGTGGCACGGGACGATTTCGGCACGATAAAAATACGGCAGCGCGGGGAGTCCCGTGGCCCAGAAATTGAAGATTAATGCGTGAAATTGAACAGGTTACTTAGCCGGAGGCGGCAGTCCCAGTTTTAGATAACCACGCCTCGACAGTATTCTCTGCTGCTTTGACGGCTTCTTCGAGGGAAAGGTTGGTTGAATCCAGCAGAAATGCATCGGGTGCAGGTCGCAGAGGGGAGTCGGCCCGATTGCGGTCGCGCTCATCGCGTGCACGAAGGTCGCGGATGACTTCTTCGGGCGGAGGCGCCGGTTTCGCGTCGGGGTGTCCGGTCTGGCCAATCTGGTCATAGCGACGCATCCCGCGCACCTCGGGCGCCGCGTCGAGGAAGATTTTGACTTCAGCATTGGGAAACACCACAGTGCCAATGTCGCGGCCTTCCATGACCACGCCGCCCTGTGCCCCCATCTCCTGCTGGCGCTTGACCATGGCTGCGCGAATGGGCGGAAACACGCTTACGCGCGATGCGGCGTCGGTGACCGTCTGGTTTCGAATCTGGCCGGTGACGTCTTCGCCGTCGAGCAGGACACGATTTTCGTCGTCGCCGGGCTCGAGCTTGATCTCGGTTTCAGCGGCGAGCCGTTCAAGGGCTGCGGGGTCGTCCAGCGGAAGCTCAAGGCGCAGCGCCTTCAACGCAAAAGCGCGATACATCGCGCCCGTCTCCAGATTGAGGAGGCCGAAATGGCGAGCCAGATGCCGCGCGATCGTGCTTTTTCCCGCGCCTGCCGGCCCGTCGATGGCAACTACAAAGTTTCGCTTGGACTGCTTCGGTTCGGAGGTTTCGTCCGCGCTCATCCGCGTTTCTTTGTCCCCTGCTTGCTTCTGCTGTTAAAAAAACGCTTGCTGTTTGCCGCGGAGCGCCCGGCAGCGGCCAGCGTGGGACGGCTTTTGCGGACCGGTCGTGTTTCTTTGCGGGCAGAAGATGATTTGGCAATCGGCTTTGCGCTCTTGGCAGTGCCGGTGCGCTTGGTCCATGAGGGTGCCGTCGACTTGCCGTTGCGATGAGTGCCGGTACCGTTTGAAACGCGCGAGGAGGTTCCGGTGGAACGGCTTCCATTGCCATTACCGTTGCCGTTGCGGGACGGGGCGTGGGTGCCGTTGTGTTTGCCGTTCTTGGCGGCGCCCCAGCGGGGAGTTGATGCAGATCGCGCGCTGCCCTGGGTGCGGCTCGAAGCGGGCCGGGTTTCAGAGGTGCGGCGGGCCGGCCGAGCGCTGGAAGCCGAGGACGCAGGACGGCTTGTGCCTGTCGATTTGCGATCATGCCCGTTGGAAGATGGGCGCTTGAAATGCGGCCGTGCGGTGCTGGAGGCTCCATTGCTGGATCCGTTGGACGTTCCGTTGGACGTGCCGTTGGCGGAGGGGCGGCGAACCGGTGTACGCGGAGCGTGGTTTTCTGCCGGCACGGGTTGTTCGAGGTGCACGGGCGATGCGGGCGGCTGCGGAACAGGCGCGGGCTGCGTGGCGTGCTGCAGCGAAATTGCCGGCCTCTGAGCTTCCTCGTTGCGTTCGAAGGAGCGCAGGAAGTAAGCGGACGCCGGCATGGATGAACTGGCGTACATGGTCGAAACCGGCTCGAACTCAGGCAGGGTGCCCGCCACGTAGAAGTGTGGGGCGTGGCCGAGCGAGATGGTGTGCACCTGCCGGGTCGCGACCAGTCCGCGAATGACTTCGCGAATCTTGCTGCGGGCGGTGAGTGCGGCGAGGAAGAGCTCGACATCTTCCATGCTGGCGGCAATCACGGCCTGGAGGTAGATGGATGCAAGTACGGAGATGGCTGTAACCTGCGAAGTGGAAGCGCCCTCGGCGATGGCCCTCTGGAAGCGGGTGCGAAGCAACTGCCACTTGGCGGCTTGTCCGCGGGCGGCGATGACCGGGATGATGCGCAGCTGCTGCCAGAGCTCGGTGATGGCGCGGACGACGGCGGACTCAGAGACTTCGCGTCCGAGCGCCTGCTTCAGGCGGGATACGTTTTCATCGCCACTTTCGAGCTGTTTATAGACATGCACGGCGAGCTGAGAAACCTGACGAGAGCCGGTGAGCTGGGGGCTGCGGCGCCAGTCACGATCACCGCGCAGCGCATAGACGTAGGGCAGAACCCAGGCAGCGACCACGAAGTCGGGTTGTTCTCCGGGCTGGCCCTGCAGATTAAGCCTTACCGCAACTCCTTCATTTTCAAGACGGACAAGGAGATCTTCCGCGATGGCGATGGTTTTCTGATCCGGGGTCGCTTCCGGCCGTCCAGCGACGGCCTCAACAAAAGAAGGGGCGACAGCAGAGGAGAATTGGCGCCTCGGGAGGAAGAGGCAAAGCCCAGTTTCTTCAATCCACGTACGAGCTTCGTCCAATGTCAGAGTTCCAAGGCCGTTTTGGCGCATTCTTTCGGCGCGCGCTTGTAGTAATTGTTCCGATGTCAAAGAAAAACCTCACTTCCGGGTCGGACGCTAGGCCCCGGCAACCTCACGTAAAGCGGAGGAATGCCACCCATGTTTATCTTAAATGCCTTTTAAATTCGATGGAAGGCCCGCTGGATGTCCTTCCAGGAGTACAGCAGAGCTATCGGACGACCGTGGGGGCAACTCGTTGGATGCTCGGTCTTTGCAAGTTCCAACAATAGCCACTCCATTCGCTTCGGGTCAAGGGGGGTATTGATCTTGATGGCGGAGTGGCAGGCAATGGACGCAGCAATGCGGGTGCGGAGGGATCTAAGATCTTCATTCAAAGAGGGTTCGCTCGGGGCCTCAGATTGCTCGATCACCTGGTGGAGCATGCGTTCAAGCGCTGCTCCTTCAAGGCCCACCGGGGCGGCCTTGACTGCAAGTGTTTGAGGGCCAAAGGGTTCTACCTCAAAGCCATTTCTTTCCAGTTCGTCGGCAATTTGCGAAAAAATTACCATTTGCCAGGGTTTGAGCTCGACCAGAAGGGGCATGAGGAGGCGTTGGCGCTGGACCTGTTCGACTCGGCGATCGCGAAGAATTTTTTCAAAAAGGACACGTTCGTGTGCCACATGCTGATCAATGATCCAGAGACCGTCGTCGCCGGTAGCAAGGATGAAGGACTCTTTCAGCTGGCCAAGGGGTCGGAGCGAGCCGAGACGATTGAGGTTGGCGAGAGCCTGCTCGGCTTCAACCTGGGCTGCTCCGTTTTGCGCGGACTGCAGGCTGGAGGAGGCGCCGCCGGGATGGTCGGGCGAGCAGGCGGGATCAGGGGGTGGATCCATGAGCGCGGCGGCGACTTCGCGAAAGGTCTGTTGCTCCACATGCGCGACAATTTCGCGTTCGCCGAAGGGAAGTTTTCCGGGGACGGGAGTGAGCGGGCGCGCAGTCAGGTGAAAGGATTCAGCGTCAGTGGTGGAGAACTCTCCGGCATCGCTGTCGGGCGGCAAATCTTCAGGCGCGCCGGGAAGGCGGGAGATGGGTACCGGGATCAACGAGGGAGTTGCGGCGGGGGATGACTCAAGGGCAGCCATGAAGGCGGCGGCGGGGCGCGCGGCGATCAGGGCGTTGCGCAGGCTGTCGCGCACGAAGTCGTGAATGCGCGACTGCTGGCGGAAGCGAACCTCGGTTTTTGCGGGATGGACATTGACGTCCACTTCCTCGGGCGGCATGTCGAGGAAGAGGAGCACGACCGGAGAACTGGTGGGCGGAATGATGTTGCGGTAAGCCTCGGCGATGGCATGGAGCAGCAGGCGGTCGCGAATGAGGCGTTTGTTGACGAAGATGTAGATCGAATTGCGATTGAGCTTTTGCAGTTCCGGCTTGGAGTAGAAGCCGGATATACGAAGCGCGCCTGGTTTGGGTGCGGGTTCGTCGGGATTGCGTTTCCACGGAGGAGGCTGGGGAAGGCCGGCGCGGTCCAATTGTATTTCGGAGGCGACGGGGAGCAACTGCGCGAGCGTGTCTTTACCGAAGATCTGGTAGATGCGTTCGGCGGGTCTGGTGACGGGAGGCGCGGAGACGAGCGTGTGCGACGCGGAGATGAGCTCGAAGTGCTTCTCAGGATGAGCGAGGGCGTAGTGCGTGACCAGCGCTGTGACATGAGAGAGCTCGGTGGATTCGGCGCGAAGGAATTTGCGGCGCGCGGGGGTGTTGAAGAAGAGGTCGGATACGGAGATGGTAGTTCCGCGAGGCAATGCGGCGTCTTCAACGTGGTGGATTTTGCCGCCGGCAATTTCGAGGTGGGTACCGGGGCCATCTTCGCCGGTCGAGGTATCGAGCGAGACGCGCGCGACCGAAGCGATGGAGGGCAGCGCTTCTCCGCGAAATCCGAGGGTGGCGATTGAGAGCAATTCGTCGGCGGTACGAAGCTTTGAGGTTGCGTGACGCTCGAAGGCGAGCAGCGCGTCATCGCGATTCATGCCTTGGCCGTCGTCCGCGATGCGGATGAGCTTGCAGCCGCCTGCTTCGACTTCAATGCGGATGCGCTGGGCGCCCGCGTCGAGCGCATTCTCGAGCAGCTCTTTGACGACAGAGGCGGGACGATCGACGACCTCACCGGCAGCAATCTGATTCGCTACCTGGTCGGAAAGAATGCGAATGCGCCCCATGGGGAAAGGGTAGCAGGGAGAGACAGGGACCAGGGACGAAGGGACCAGGGACACAGGGACAGAGGGAGAGAGGGGATGGGGAGGAAAAAGCAGAAAGCCGGAAGCTCGGTGCTTCCGGCTTTAGAGGATTGAAAAATTCTCTGGTTATTGCAGTTGTGCGGTGGGGGAAGATTCTTTCTGCATCTGTTCGAGGCATGCCAAGACGCGGTCACCGTCAGAGCCGCGCACGGGAGCGAGATTGCAGATCGCGAGGCACATATTGGCCAGGGTGAACGTGGATGATACATGCCAGAAGAGCAGAATGAGCGCGACGTTGGTGAGCGGGCCGGCGAGTGAGACAAGCATATTTTTCATCGGCGATCCGGCTTCGCGCACGATGTACATGCCCTTCATGCACATGCCGACGCTTTTTACTTTGACGCCAATCATCAGCGAGGTGGCGAGGTGTCCGAATTCATGAAGCATCATTGCGGAGACGCCGAGGAAGATTGTTCCAACGAGGGAGAGCAGCCAGTGAGTGAATAAATAATTCATATCAATAATCCCCCCTACACTCTCATCTGATGTTGCTCAAGCACGACTGGATGTACGTAACCGAACATAGAGTGGTTCGAAATATGTGGAAATAAAGAAGTAACGATGCGGAGTGGTTACGCATGCGCGCGAAATGAGATTACTTTGCAAACTGCTGCGCGATGGCGAAGGTTTCAGGGTTTCGAATCACGGGAATTAGATTGTTCAAGTCGACTTGCAGTTATTCACGCGTTCCTATTTTGTTTTTATTTGAGAATGCAACAGAGCATCGGCAAACGAAGGCGCTGGGTCTTCAGCGCTGACGTCCGTCACCATGCGCGCCTGAAACCATATGTAGCTCGCCGAGTGTGCGAGCGTTGAATAATTGTCGTTGAAGAATTGCTCGGGCGTTTGTCCGGCGGGAACCGGATTTGGCGCTCCGGCAAGAATCCGTGCAAAGCCCACCGTCAATCCCGACAGCAGAGTGGGATCCGTTTCGCGCCAATAGGCCGCTGCGATCCGGTTTGCGTCGTACTCGCGCTGGTAGTGAGTTTTGCTCTCGGCGGAATCAATGCAGGCTTGCCACCAATGACCTAATTCGTGAACGAATACCCAACTATAGGTGCCGTGCTCGAATACGCGTTGTGCCGCGTGATCATCCGCATCAGGGCCGGCTAGATGAAAAAACAATTTCTTCTGGTCGGCATTGAGCAACCACCATGCAGAGGTGCGCAACGTGTTGCTCTCCGGATCGTAGTTGCCGAAGGAGGGCACGTCTGTGATTTCGATCTTCGGCGGCGCGAGGGTGCAGCCGGGGTTGATGCTCTTCGCCTTCTGGGCGAAATCATCGCGCCGAGTGATGAGCTGTTGAATGGTGGACGCGGTGGCTGCCGGGTTAGGCGCGGTTTGTGCGCGTGTGGGTGCCTGGGCCTGCACCATGGCGCAGGAGGTGAGAGCGAGAACCGCAAAGACGCGGGAGAGCATGGGGAAAAGTGGCACGGGGAAACCTCGCGGAAAGATTGGCGACCATGAGAATGATCACGGGGCGGTCTTCGCCTGCGTAGCGAAATACTACATCTTCAAAATTGAGGCCAGAAACGGAAAATGCCGCGCGAGGCGGCATTTTAATTTTCGCGGAGTGGCGGAGTTTAGATGCCGACGCCGAACTCAGTGGACTGCCGATTGCCGGCGTTCGAGTAGAAGTCGTAGGGGGTGCGTCTTTTGAATTTGTAGCGCTGGCGAATTTCGCGACCCACAAACAAGCTAAGTGCGGCAACGGTTATGCCGACGGAGAACCATCCAATGACCTTGAGGGTCTTGCTGTCCTCTTGCTCGTCGAGGAGCGTCAGGTTGCTTGTTTCTGCAGACATGGCGTGGATTGGTCTCCTTGTATCGATGATAGCCCAACTGTGGTTTGACGTATCCCACGCGCGTGAAGTGAGGCTACAACTTTGGTTTGATGCGCACATTCTTTGTACACATTCACAGAATAGTGCGAATCATCGACCCTTCGTTTCAGCAATCTTGCTGAGCCATGAATTTTTCAGTGAGTCGGGAAGAAAGCTTGCGCGGAAGGAATTCGCTGCAAGAATTCGCAGTTCATCGTGCGTAAATCCCTGTTCGGTGTGGGCGAGCAGGTATTCATTGGCGAGGTCAGAGCCGAAGAAGGCCGGGTCGTCGGAGTTGAGAGTGACGAGCAGGCCCGCATCGAAGTAGCGGCGCAGCGGGTGAGCGGCGAAGGACGGGCAGACGCCGGTGCGGACGTTCGAGGTCGGGTTCAGCTCAAGCCCGGTGCTCCGCATTTTTAACTCCTGGAGCAGTTCCGGGTCATCAATGGCGGAGAGCACGTGGCCGAGGCGCTCGGATCCGATGCCGAGAGCTTCCCAGATGGCCTCGGGGCCGGTGGTTTCTCCGGCGTGGTTGGTGAGGCGCAAGCCGGCTTTCCTGGCGCGCGCGTACATGGCGCGAAAGGATTCAGAGCCGCACTGGCGCTCGTCACCGCCGAGGCCGATGCCGATGATGGAAGGAAACTCGGCGCGCATTTCGGCGGCCTTGGCGAAGACGCGCTCGGCTTCGGGGATGGAGAAGTGTCGAACGGCGTCGAAGATCCAGTAGACAGAGAGGCCGAGTTCGCGTTCGGCGCGGAGGCGTGCGCGTTCCAATCCTGCAAAGATGGGCTCGAAGCAGGCAGGGTCGTGATTGCGCCACATGTAGATGACGCCGACGGAGATGAAGACCTCGGCGTGGACGACGCCCTGTTCGGCGAGATGCTGCATCATGCGCCAGGCGGCGAGTTCGTAGTCTTCGGGGTGCGCGAGCTGGCGGGTAACAGCGCGAAAGGCATTGATGAACTCAGTGAAATTGGTGAAGCGGTAGAGGGCTTCGGCGTCGAGAAGTGTGAGGGGCGCGGCGTCGTGGCGCTGGCTGAGTTCGACGAGCGTGGCGGGGGTGATGGTGCCTTCGAGGTGAAGATGGAGCTCGGCCTTGGGCAGGCGGCGGATGAAGTCGGCGATCTCGGTCACAATTTCAGTGTAGCGGGGCGGAATTGTGTTCGCCTGCGTCTCAGTGCGGGGAGTGTTTCTGCAGCCATACGTGGGTTGCGGCGAGATCTGCCGGCGAGAGAGACGGTGCGGCGCGTTTCAGCATTTCGACGTACCAATCGATCTCCTCTGGTAGTGCGGGGTAGCCGATGTTGCCGGATGTTTTCCCATCACGGTAGGAGTTGATGAGTGGATTTCCGTTTTCATCGGTGATGACGAGGAACGGGAAGCCCGGCTCGCCGACGCCGCCAAGGGCCGTGCGCAGTTCGGACCCGCCGGGGGTGTTGACGTGTTTGGCGTCATTCTTGAACTCGCCGACATCGATGCGCTGGACGACGAAGGCCTTTTCGGTGATGGGCTTCATCTGCGGGTCTTCGAGGAAGCGCGCGTAGAGTTTGCAGGGACCACACCATGAAGCGGAAAAGACCAGGAGAATGTGTTTGTGCTCAGTGCGCGCTTGAGTCTTGGCTTGGGTGAAGAGGGTGTCGGCAGAATCGAGCGGCGCAGCAAATGCGGGTATGGCGGACATGATTGCAGAGGCGATCATTGCGGTCAGGATGAGCTTTCTGTGGCGCGGCAAGGCGGGTCTCCCGAGGGATGAGGTTGAGAGCATGATAGCGGAGCCCACGGCGGGCGGGCCAACGTGCATGATCGGCTGGTGAGAGGCCAGCTGCACGCGATAGCCTGACCGGCCATCTAAGGAATTGAAAGGAGCCTCGCGGCCGCGTTGCGGTTCTAGTCCGAGCCGGGAGGAAGTGAAACGATGCAACGATGGCTGGAGGATCATAGCCTTTCACTCTTCTTTGCGGCACTGTTTTTGGCTGCGCTAGTGGGACAGAGCATCGCGGGACACAGCAGCTATAACTCCACGCGCGCGCTGTACGGGCTTGCGGCTGTGGATTATTTAGCGTACCTGCGTACAGGCAATTTTCTCGATGGCATTTTTACGAACTGGCAGGCGGCCCTTCTGCAGCTTGGGTGCCTGATCGTGTTTGGCAGAGAGTTTCGTGAGAAGGGAGCGGCGCATTCGCTCAAGCCGAAAGAGGACGCGCATAGGCATGAAAAGCAGGACGGCAAGGATCGGCCCTGGATCTATCGCAATTCGCTTTCGCTGGCGTTCGCGGCACTGTTTGTCTTTTCATTCTTCGCGCACTTGATCTTTGGCACGAAGGAATACAACGAAAGGCTGGCGTTGATTCACAAGTCTCCGATTGGGACGGGGGCGTACAGCGTCAGCTCCGGTTTCTGGTTCAGCAACGGGCAGACGTGGGAGGCGGAATTTGCCGCGATCGCGATTTACGTGGTCCTGAGCGTGTTTCTACGCCAGCAGGGATCGCCGGAGTCGAAGCCGGTGGATAGCAGTGATCGAGAAACCGGAGAGACGAACCACTGAGATGGGAAACTATCCCGAATTCACCGCATCCTGGCGAACTCGGAGCGGTGGCGGCTGTAGAAGAAGTAGATCAGGAGGCGGGTGAAGAGCCACTACGGCTGTCCCCAATCAAATCTTAGCGAGGGAGAGCAGGACATGCCAGCGGCGGCAATGCGCGTGGTCCCTTTGGGGTGGCCAGCGACGAAGGGCATCATCGCGAAATGAATTTTGCCTTCTGCATCTGACTTGGTGGTTACGGGGTGCTTTTCGCTGTAGGAGTCGCTGTTGAATGTGAGTTCGAGATTGGGCGGGTAGCCGGTTCCAGTGAAGAATGCGAGTTCAAAGCCGGGAGTGAGACGTATGACGTCGAGAGTGCATCCTTTGTCTTTGGCGGTGATCGGGTCCGGAACAATGACGATCGAGACTTTCGAATCTCCATGGATCAGGGCGAAGCGATATGGCTCACCTTTGACTGGCTTCATTGCGAAGTCGACCATACCCGGATGATCGTTCGAGGTATCAGGATCCTCGCACTCTCCCTCCTGACGCCCCGTGCAGCTGACGAGGCCATCCTTGCCAAGGCTTACGCCTTCCATTTGGACGTAGGGTTTTTCACCAGTCACCGGCCAGGCGACCACTGAGTAGAGCTGGTCGGTCGGCAGTCCGGTTACGTACAGGTTGTAGTTGACGACGTTTCCTTCGCGGCCAGACACCTTGGCCTGGATGGAGGCGCCGGGACTCGACATTGTGCGCCATGCTTCGTGTCGCCTAATCAAAGTGTTTGCCATTTCGCGAGCGCGAGCTTCTGTGGACTCGTCCTGGGCAAGGGCCCGCTCGGAGATCGTTCCCAACAAGAGAACCGCGAGGACGAGGCAGCCAGGCGCAACTTTCATGTCGAACGTCCTTATCGCATGCCGGCGAATTCGCTGCGGTGGCGGCTGTAGAGGAAGTAGATGACCAGGCCGATGATGAGCCAGACTACGAAGCGCAGCCAGGTGAGGATATCGAGGCCGGCCATGAGCAGGAAGCAGAAGACGACGCTCAATGCTGGAATGACGGGGCCGAAGGGTACGCGGAAGCCGCGTTTGCGCTCCGGCTCGCGATAGCGCAGCACGATGACGCCGATGGAGACGAGGATGAAGGCGAAGAGGGTGCCGATGTTGGAGAGGTTGGCGAGAGTTCCAATATCAAAGAGGCCGGAGGGGATGGCGACTACGAATCCTGCAACCCATGTGGAGAAAGCGGGGGTGCGAAAGCGGGGATGAATGCTGGAGAAGATTCTGGGCAGCAGGCCGTCGCGGGACATGGAAAACCAGACGCGGGACTGGCCGAGCTGGTAAACGAGGAGGCTGGAGAGCATGCCCATCAGCGCGCCGAAGAGGACGACGAGTCTGACCCAGTGAAGGGAGTGGCCGCCGGGAAGGAGCGAGAGCTTCTTGAGAGCGTTCACCACGGGAGCAGCGTCGCCGACCATCGATTTCCAGGGCACCAGGCCGGTGAGGCAAACGGCGACCGCAACATACAGTACGGTGCAGACGATGAGGGTTGCGATGATGCCGATGGGCAGGTCGCGCTGCGGGTTTTTGCATTCTTCGGCCGCAGTCGAGACCGAGTCAAAGCCGATGTAGGTGAAGAAAATAATGGAGCCGCCGGTGAGTATTCCGCTGAACCCGTTGGGAACAAAGGGGTGGTAGTTGCCGGGGTGGATGAAGCTGATGGCGGCGAAGATGAAGATGAGGATCGCGATGAGCTTGATGCCGACCATCATGTTGTTGGTTTTTGCCGATTCGCGGATACCGCGGACCAGGACAACGGTGAGCAGGAGAACGACAAGGAAGGCGGGGATGTTGAATCCGAAGTGCCATCCGGGGGCGTAGATGTCTTTGCCGGCGAGGTCCTGCAGACCCTCGGGGAGAAAGGCGGGTGAAATCCAGGTAGCAGGGGGATGGAGGCCGAACCAGTCAAGGAGATCGACAATGTGGGCGGCAAAGCCGACGCTGACTGTCATGTTGGATCCGGCGTACTCGAGGATCAGATCCCAGCCGATGATCCAGGCGATCAGCTCGCCCATAGTGGCGTAGGTGTAGGTATAGGCAGAGCCGGCGATGGGAATCATTGAAGCGAGTTCGGCATAACAGAGGCCGGTAAGCGCACAAACAAAGGCGACCAGGATTAGAGATAGCGCAATGGCGGGACCAGCGCCGGGGCGGCCAGCGAGGGCGGTGTGGTGGATGAGATAGTCGCCCAGCGGGGTGTTGAGCACGCTGGAGGTGTCAAACTGCTCGCCGGAAATGGCGGTGCCGATGACGGTGAAGATGCCGGAGCCGATGACGGCGCCGATGCCGAGCGCAGTAAGCGACCAGGGGCCGAGAGTCTTTTTGAGCCTGTGCTCGGGTTCTTCCGAGTCCTGGATTAGCTTATCGATGGATTTGCGGGCAAGCAGTTGGCTTGGCAGGGCAGTTCTCCTCGTCCGTTCCGGCGTGCAGTGCTGGCAGGCGGTTTCAGTTCGGTGTGGGAAACCTTATGCGGAAGTGTACATGATGAGGACTGGACGGGGAGAGTGCGAGGCCTGAGGCAGGATTCGTTGGGGCGAAAGAGATTAGACGACGGGACTCGTGACAAGGCCCGGACCGGCTTGGTGCCGATCCGGGCCCTTATTGCTTGTGCAACCAGGCCGTTTAGCGCTTCGACTGGCCGCGTGCCGCTTTCTTGAGCTTTTTCTTGTTGGCTCCGCGCGGCGTGGTGCGCTTTGCCTTGGGCGCTGCTTTTTTGCGCGCCGCCCGTTTCACTTTTTTGCGTTCGATTTTGTCTTCAATCTTCTTCGTATTTGCCAATGAGAAACCTCTCTTACTGAGTCAATGCAATGTGTTTCGCGTGTGCGAACGATGCGAACCTTATGGTAACAGGGATTCCCGTTCGGGGAAACGTCCTGCAGGGCTGCGGAAACGGGCGGCAACTCGCGACTTTACGCTCTTTAGCTCGAACTGCCTGATGCGAATTCCCGCGAAATTCACGGTTCTCAAGGTAGAATGGAAACAAGACGCGATCTGGAACCTTCCAGCCTGCTCGGCCCTGGCCCCCTCTTTTGCTTTCGACGAGCTCCGTAACACACGCAGCAATCACATGTCGTCGGTTCAACTGTCGGCATTCTCCTCGTGAACGGAGTTTTCATGCGTTCTGATCAGATACATCGCGCCCTGAAACAAGGGATGAACCGATTTGAAATGTGCCAGCTTGTTGCGAAGGGCGTGAAGGCCACGCACAAGACGGGCGGGCGGTTCGAAGACACCATCAACAGTGCCCTCGAGTTTCTGGGTACTCACAAATCGGACCAGAAGTCCATGCACCCGGCAAAGAACCAGCCGGACGACAAGTCGCTGAAACCGGCGGCCTAATCGTTATCGCACCGGCAGAATATACACATAAAAATGAGAAGGACGGCTGTTATGCCGTCCTTTTTTGATTCTCACTTCGAACTCTTGTCCAAACTTAGACGGGCTGAACGTTCTCAGCCTGCCAGCCCTTGGGGCCCTTGGTCACGTTGAACTGGACCTTCTGGCCTTCCTGAAGCGAACGGAAGCCGTTTGCCTGGATGGCGGTGTGATGGACGAAGACGTCCTCGCCGTTCTCACGGCTCAAAAATCCAAATCCCTTGGCGTCGTTAAACCACTTAACTGTGCCTGTTTCCATTGTGTAGTTCCTTTGATACAAAATTACCGCCGAACGCAATGCTGAAGTTTGCAAGTGGGCGGGTAAGCGGAACAGGCAATAACTTCGAATCGAATTCTACGATTACCACAAGTATAACACGGGATGCTTCTTGAGTGGGCTTGGGCGAGATTGCGAAGGGACAATGCGGCGGAAGGACAAATGCCCAGTCCGTTCAGAGGGCAAGGGAACCGTCCTGCGTTATGGCTGGACCCGGCGACGACATATCGGTGGCTGAGAGGCGGCCATCCCGTTATGTTGCAGTCTGGCGGATCGTCTCGCGGAGTCGCACGGCGGGTTGGTGGAAGGCCGACTGAGCGCGCAGGGGATTGCTGCGAGATAATGTGGTCGCCGCCGGTGCGGGAATCCGCCGGCGGGCGGTTGGTCGGCGCGCGAGGAATGGCGGCGGGTGAGAGAAAACGTGCGACTTGCGAATACAACCGAGTGGGGCGGGACGGACGCGGTTCAGCCGCAGACCACCCTGCTTGGCCGGCTGTGCAGCCGGTGGTGGGGCATGGCCCTGCTGGGCGCGGTGGTGTGCACGGGAGCGGGGACGCTGTTTGCGCTGCCGACTCTGGGTACGAATCAGTGGCACGAAGAATTGCGCATTTACCTGGCGCAATTCTGGAGTTGGGGGCTTCTGACCCCGGCAATCGTTTTGCTGGACCGGAAATTGCCGATTCCTGAGCGCGAACTGGGGCGCCGGCTGGGAGCCCACATCCTGGCGAGCATCGTCTTCACCGAGATCTACTTTTACATGTTCACGACGATGCGGGCCCTGATGGGGGTTGCGCCGTGGAGTTCGCTGCGCCTCTCGCAGCTATTCAGTCCGGCGGTGATCGGGTGGCAGATCTGGTGCTGGCTGATCTACTGGATCATTTTGGGCGGCATGCAGGCGTACCAGTACTACCAGCGGTACATGAACAGCGAACTGCGGCTGGAGCGGCTGGAGCATAGCTTCAGCGAGGCGCGGTTGAATGCACTGCGCATGCAGCTCGATCCGCATTTCCTGTTTAATGCACTGAACACCATCTCGTCGCATGTGGAGCGCGATCCCAAGCTGACGCGCCGCATGATCGAGCATCTCGGAGACCTGCTGCGCATGTCGCTTGAATCGAAGGACAGGCAGGAGGTTCCGCTGGCAGAGGAACTGGCATTTCTGGAGCATTATCTCGAGATCCAGAAGATCCGTTTTGGCGATCAGCTGCGCGTGGTGATGGATGTCGCGCCCGAGGTGAAATATGCGGCGGTTCCGTCGATGTGCATTCAGCCGTTGGTGGAGAATGCGATCCGCCACGGTATTTCGCGCCGTGCTTCGGGGGGAACGCTGGTGGTGCGCGCCAAGGCCGTGGGGGAGCGGCTGGAGATCTGCGTGATGGACGATGGCGTGGGGTTGCCGCTGGGATGGACTCTGGAAGGCTCGGAGGGTCTGGGGCTTTCGATCACGCGGCAGCGGATTGCGGGGCTGCATCCGGATGGATCAAGCAGCTTTGCGATCAGAAATCGTGCGGAAGGTGGAACCACGGTTGAGGTTTCGCTGCCTTTGAGCCGGGGGGAAGAGGCACATGAACGCGCCTACGCCTGATCGGATTCATGTGCTGGTCGCGGACGACGAGCTGCCGGCGCGACAAAGGCTGGTGGACCTGCTGCAGCGGGACAAGCAGGTGGCTTCGGTGAGCGAGGCCGCGGATGGACAGACTGCCGTGGAGATGATTCAGCGGCAGAATCCGGATCTGTTGTTTCTGGATGTGCAGATGCCGGAGTTGGATGGGTTGGCTGTGATTGATGCGATTGGGGCGGCGGAGATGCCGCTCACCGTCTTTGTGACGGCCTTCGATCAGCATGCGATTCGCGCCTTTGAGGCCAATGCTCTCGACTACCTGCTGAAGCCCTTCAGCGACGAACGATTCGAGGCGACGATGTGTCGCGCCAAGGCACGGCTAGACGAGCGCAGCATGAAGGAGTTTGGCCAGCGCGTGATGAAGATGGTAAGCGCGGCCCCGACTTCACCGGAGCGCAGACTGGATCGGCTGGTGGTGAAGGCCGGCGGGACGACGCGGTTCGTTCGTGTAATCGATATCGACTGGATTGAAGCGGCGGGGGTGTATGTGACCCTGCATGTGGGCGGGAAGGAACTGCTGTACCGGGCGGCGCTGAATGATCTGGCGGAGAAGCTGGATCCTCGGCGGTTTGTGCGGGTGCATCGGTCGGCGCTGATCAATATTGAGAGCGTGCTGCAGCTGGAACCGATTTCGCACGGGGAGTTTGAGGCGGTGTTGAAGAACGGATCGCGGACGCGGGTGAGCCGGACTTACCGAGTGCAGTTGGAGAAGCGGCTGGGGCAACCACTTTAGAATCGGACCGGCTTTTGAAACTTCCCTATCGGCGGTGACTCAGGAGTTTGAGCTGTTTTGAGTCGTTAGAAAGTCTGGAACGCATCTCTAAGGTTGGCTTAGATGGCTCGACTCACAGTGCCGCTCAAGGGATGATGGTAGGGATGGTGTTCCTCGGCCCGTTGGGACACGCCGCATTCAGTCCTGCCTCAGAACGCGCGGCAGGCGTGGGCTCAAAGATCGTAGCTCCGGAGGGGGCAATGACGATCGCATGGGAGAGCTCCCACCAATCTCCGAAGCAATCTTCAAGTACATACTCCTTCCCCGTTTCATGCTTCCTGTGGAACGGGATCGCGACGAGCGTCGCAACGAGACAGAATGGAAGGAGCGGAAGCAACGCCTCGCCGAGAGCGTCGCCTTCCGGTTCGTTGTAACGTCGCAATGCAATTGACTTGGAGGTTGGGAGATTGACACTGATTGGCTTGATCGAGACGTCTCCATCCTTCTTCCCTGGCACCGCTTTGCGGACAAAGTCAATGACACCCGTTGCGGGAGTTCCCTTTGGAATTAGGACAACTCCGTTAACGCTTACATCCTTCGCAACAGCCATCCGCACCAACTGTCCTTTGCTGCCCGTCGCGGATGAAATTGTCTCTAACAAGATAAGCAGGATTTTCGTATGCTTCGGGATGATGGCCTTCGGGCCGGGAGGGGGCAGAACGGCGCCCTCGAGCCTTCCCGGAGCTTCGCTGGCTTGTTGCGCCACAAGAAGAGGACACATCGCGAGGCACAGAACAGATGAAAGAAACCTACTTGCATTTCTGAGTGTCCGTTGGTGCATATGGTTTCCTTCGTTCGCATGAAATAGAGAATCGGCTTTGTCTTCACCAAGCTAGCCCGATCTGAGTGAAACTTCCTAGCCAATCGGGACACTTTCGCGAGTGTCATAATGCCGGATGGGGCGATGCGGCGGAGTTTTCCGTGGCTTCAATTCGACGGCGCAGAGTTGCGCGATGAGGACTTCTTTAAGCAGGCGGAAGACGATGAGGAATTCGCGTTTTGCCGATTCAGGTCGGGTGGTGGCCAATGCGGAAGTTTCGCAGTATTTCGGGTCCATGGAGTCGTTCGCACGGCTAGCCGGAAGGTAATAAAGTTGGCAAAATCAGGCGGCTTTCACGGCAATGCGGGCAGCGCGTGAGGTTGGCTTGGCCTTGATGACGATCTCTATGTCTTGCCCGAGAGCCACGAGAAAATGCATCAAGCGCTCGACGGAAAAACCTTCCAGTTTGTAATTCAGGAGGGCGGAGACCTTGGGCTGGTTGATGCTGAGCGCAGTCGCGACGTCAGCCTGGGTGAGCCTCTTCCGTTTGACAATCAGGTTGAGAGCGGCTCCCAACCGGGCCTTGGTATCGAGTTCCGCCGCATCCGGCAGTCCCATGTCCGCAAAGACGTTGCCGCTGCTGCGAACGACCTGTTCCGGAATTCTTCTAGCCATATCTCTCCTCGTAATCCATCTTCGCCCACTTCAAACGGCGGGGCGACCCGAATGTCGAGGCGCTATCCAGTTGTGGGTGCCCCCGTTCCCTCGCTTTTGGGGACCGGGGAAGAAGAGGCTGATTGCCGGTAGCGCATCCACTCCGGCAACTGCCCGCCCCCGTGCTGGGCAGTCCATGCCGACTCAACCTCTACGCACCCGCGAATACCGGTCTGGTAGTGGCGATGGCTCGACCAGAGCCAGTCTTCCGGCTTCGCGACCAGCCCTCGGCGGACAGGGTTCCGATGTATGTATCGCCCTCTAAGAATTTGGCGTGCGAAGACACATTGAAGTCATAGTAGTGAGCCTGCCAGAACGGCTTTTCCCGGCCTCGCACCGAAACCGACAACTTGAGCGCCTGGATGGCCCTCGACAAAAGCGAACACTCGGGCTCGTTTACCAACAAATGCACGTGCTCCGGCATGACCACGTAACCGGCGACAACAAAGCGATACCGCAAGCGGACCCGCTCCAACGCATCTTCAAAGAGCTCCATGGCGGCTACCGCGGCCATGTAAGGACGGCGCTGATAGCAACTGAAGGTGAGGAAGTGGAACTCGCCTGTTTCCTGATAACGGATGCGCTGGCCTTTCATGCACCGCGAGAATACTCCAACCGTGAATCCGGCTGCAGCGATAGGGGCCCCGGTCCCCAAATGCGAGGGACCGGGGGCACCCTCGTGTGGTTGAAAACGATCTTCGAGACCGGGAGCACACGCCTTCGTGTACTAGGTTTGTAGCAGCGGCAGTAAAAACGAGAAAGGCGGCTGATTGGCCGCCTTTCTGCTGTTTCGGAATCTTAGCTCTGAATTAGAGAGCCTGGACGTTCTCAGCCTGCCAGCCCTTGGGTCCCTTGACCACGTTGAACTGAACCTGCTGGCCTTCCTGCAATGAGCGGAAGCCCTGCGACTGAATGGCGGTGTGATGGACGAAAACGTCCTCGCCATTCTGGCGGGTGATGAAGCCAAAACCTTTTGCGTCGTTGAACCACTTCACTGTGCCTTGTTCCATTCTGAAAATGCTCCTTTGTAGCTTTTACCGCGAACGCAATGTGGAAGTGTTGCGTGTGGAGCGGTAACTCGGAACAGGCAAGAACTTCTAATCGAATTCTGGGATTGCAAAAAGTGTAGCATGGCGGGGGAAATCCGGTTCGCACCGGGGTAACCTGCCCAGGTTGGGGCATTTCCAGGGCTCAGCCAGTGACCTCGGTGCGACCTCTGACGCTCCGAATGCGAAAGAAACCCTTTATTGGCAACGCCGAAGCCTTTAGGATGGTGGGAATCCACGGTCGAAGAGGGAGGATCTTTTGCAGGACAGGTGCCTATCTGTCGTTGTTCCTGTGTACAACGAGGAAGCGACTCTCGCTGCGATCGTCGGGAAGCTGATTTCTCTCCCGCGGCTGCTGGAAGTTGTGATTGTTGACGACTGCTCGACGGACAGGACGGCCGAGATCCTCGACGTGTTGCGCAACGAGCATCCTCAAATTGTGGCAGCGCGGCACCCAAAGAACATGGGAAAGACGGAGGCGCTGAAGACCGGGTTCGGCCTTACGCGCGGCGAGATTGTGATCGTGCAGGATGCCGATCTCGAATACGACCCGAAGGAGATTCCCGACGTGATCGCGCCGATCCTCGAGGGGAACGCGGACGTGGTGTTTGGTTCGCGGTTCCTGGTGCGCAAAGCGTCGCGCGCGGTCTATTTCTATCACTACCTGGGCAACAAGTTTCTGACGTTTCTTTCGAATCTGGCGACCAACATCAATCTCACGGATGTGGAGACGTGTTACAAGGCATTTCGCGGCGAGATTATCCGCAACATCCAGATCAAGTCCAGCGGTTTTGGTTTCGAGATTGAGGTTACGGCCAAGGTCGCGAAGCTGAAGTGCGCCATTTACGAAGTTCCGATCAGCTACTACGGGCGCACATATGAAGAGGGCAAGAAGATAACCGCCTGGGATGGCGTTGCTGCCGTTTACTACATTCTTCGCTACAACCTGTTTTGCAGCAAGCGGGCGAGCTTTCATCATGTTCCTGATTCGGCCGGTCTTCGAAATGCCAAGCCAACTTCGTCTCGAATCTAAACCTTATTTCGACAAGGTGCGGAGGCTGATCGCGATCGGCAGGCCGATGAGAAAAATATGTGCGAGGAGGCCCTGGACGAGGCCGTTGTAGGTGTAGGGTCCCATGGCGTGGTAAGCGCTGAGAGGCAGCACAACGAGGTTCATGACGAGAAAGACCGCGACGCCGTAGAAGAGGCCGCAGACGAAGAAATGTTCGCGAAGGAATCCGAGTTTTCGGCTTGCGAGGCAATATACGGCTGCGGCCGAGAAGGCGATGAAGTAGTGGATGCAGAGGCCGAGGATGTACTGGCCCACGGAACGATGACGTCCCGCAGCGCCGACAATTCCACCGGCAATTCCTATGGGCATATAGCGGCCGAAGGTGATGTAGGCGGAGGTCATGTCGAGCAGGCCGGCAATGCCGCCTCCCACAAGGATTGGAAGCGCAAGGCTGGTCTTTTGCGTTGAAGCGGACATAGGGATAGTGGCCATCGGAATCTCGTCAAGCAATCGTTCTTCGAGACTCATCTTCCTTGATCTGAATCGCATCGACAATTCGTTTGGCGCAGAACGGAAGCTTGGACGGACAAGGTGGCTTTATCAACCCGCGACGCGGATCCTGTATGCCTATTTCAAATGCCGCGAGAAGAAATCGAGCGTTCGCTTCACGGCATCATCGTAGTCGGGGGGCAGGAATCCGTGGCCCTGATCGGGATAGATGTGGCTTTCGCAGGTGAAGTTTTTCATCCCGCAGAGTTGCAGGATCTGGTAAGCATTCTGCACAGGAATGTTGTCATCGTGCCGGCCGTGGAGAATCAGCAGGGGCGGCATGCCTTTCAACGTGTAGAAGAATTCATCGGGCAGGCTGCCGTACCACTCCGCTACGGCATCGACAGGGATGGCCTGGGAGCCGGCGGCCAGAGCCACGGATGCTCCCAGCGAGAAACCCAGAAGCCCGATTTTGCGGTTTGCGTAGTTTGGATTCTTGCGGCATTCGTCGACAAGGTCGCTGACGGTCTTCTCCCAAGCGAGATAGTTCCGATCTGAGGCGCGATAGGTATCGGCGGCGTCGAAGTAATGGAGGAAGAGGACGGTGTAATTCTTTGCCGCGAGATATTGCGCCAATCCGCGATAGAGCGGGATGGCGGGACCGCCGACGCCGTGGAGCATGAGAATGAGCGGGCCCGTGGATACGGGGCCGAAGATCTCGTAGGAGACCTGGCGGTCTCCACTGGCGAAGCGGGCGAGCTGAGGAGATTGTGCGAATAATGCCGCGGGCAAGAGGAGCACCGCGATGGCTGCCAGCTTAAGTGAGATGCAGTTCATTCCAGCTCCCAAGCACTTCAAACGCAGCTTCGCGGGAATTCTACTCGCAAAAAGCGCCATTTGTGGAGGCGGATCAGGTCAGGGCCGATTCGCTAGATTTTTTCGAGGTTGGCGAATTTCTCCATCAGCTTTTTCATACCGTGCCGTGAAAAAAGCACGGTAAGCTTGGCCTGATCGCCGTCGCCCTCGCGCATCACGATCTGCCCTTCGCCGTATTTACTGTGGCGGACGCGCTGACCTTTTTTGAGGCCTTCGGCTCCTGTGGGATCGGGAAGATCCATGCTGGGGCGGGAGGTTGGCCGCGCAAAGGAGCCGGGCTTGACGCCGCGTCCGCTGAAGAAGCGCGCGATGTTGTCGATCGAGGTCCCGTCGGGACTTTTACCTTTTGGAGTTGAGCCGTGGCCGGATGACGAGATCCTTGTCACTTCCTGGCTTTCGTCTTCGTAGTTGTAATGGCGGCTGTCGAACTCGCCCGTGTCTCCTCTGCGCTGTCCCGCGCCATAGCCTCTTCCGCGGCCGTTGCCGTTCGCGGGAACGGACCATGCCGGCGATCTTCCACCGAGATTTTCGACGAGTTGGTTTGGAACTTCTTCGAGGAAGCGCGAGGGGATGCTTTGCTCAGGCGCGTCGTTGCCGTAGCGGCGGCGGTAGTGTGCGCGCGTGAGGATCAGCGTGTTCATGGCGCGGGTCATGCCGACGTAGCAGAGGCGCCGCTCCTCCTCGAGTTCCTCGGGATTCATCAGCGTGCGCGAATGCGGGAAGAGGCCTTCTTCGAGTCCGGCAAGAAAGACGAGAGGAAACTCCAAGCCCTTGGCGGCGTGAAGGGTCATCAATGTGACGCGCGCACTGGGATCGAACTGATCGGTATCGGAGGCGAGCGCGGCGTGATCGAGAAATTCGGCGAGGGTCTCGCCGCGAACTTCGGCGTCGTGGGCGGCGTTGGCGAGTTCTTTCAGGTTTTCAATGCGGCTGAAGGCTTCGGGCGATGCTTCGGCCTCGAGCGCCTTGATGTAGCCGGTGCGATCAATGAGAAAACGAATGAGCTCGGGAAGCGTAGCGGGATCGCCGGGTTTGCGGAAAGGCGCTTCACGCCCTTCCGTATCGACCGGCTCGGGGCTGGCGAATGGATCTGCTTTGGGTTCGGTTCGATCTGGCTTTGAAGTTGACTGCTTTGGCATCTGCAGAAAGGGGCGCGCCTTTTTGGATGCGAACGTGTTTTCGGCGAAGGGCGAAAAGTGGCTCGGGTCGAGCAAAGGAATCTGGTTCTCGTTATCGCCGAAACTGAATTCGGTTGCTGTTTCAAGCGCGTCGGTCGCTTCCTGCTTTTCCTCGGCGCCTGGTTCGGCTGCGCCAAAGGTGAAGTCAGTGTCGGCGTCATCGGTTCCCACGTCCGCGGAGAGCTTGCCGGCAAAGTCGGGATCCATCATGGCCTGGGCATCGAGAATGAGCTGACGAAATGATTCGAGGGCCATCTGTGCGCGAGTTGGAATCAGGCGTTGCGCAATCGCCGTTCTCAGCGCTTCCCACGTGGACTGGCCGGTTTCAAGCGCGAGGCGCTCCAGCGTCTCCAGCGTGGTTTTACCGATGCCGCGCGCGGGTGTATTGATCACACGATTGAGGGCCATGGAGTCGTGCGGATTGCGAATCAAGCGCAGATAGCAGAGCAGGTCCTTGATTTCGGCGCGTTCGTAGAAGCTGAAGCCGCCGACCATCGTGTACTTGATGCCGTAGCGACGCAGTGCTTCTTCAACGAGGCGCGACTGCGAGTTGGTGCGATACAAAACTGCACAGTGCGCTTCGTCGCCGGACTCGATGGATTCCCGGAGGAATTTTTGAATGCGGTCGCCAATGAACAGCGCTTCGTTTTCGCCGTCGGGGGCTTCGTAGTAGCCGACCAGGGAGCCGCCCTGGCGATCGGTCCACAGCTTTTTGCCTTTGCGGCGAAGGTTGTTGGCGACGACTGCTCCTGCCGCTTCGAGAATAATTTGCGTAGACCGGTAGTTCTGTTCGAGCCTGACGATGCGCGCGTTGGGAAAATCCTTTTCGAACTCGAGGATGTTGCGAATGTCGGCGCCGCGCCAGGAGTAGATGCTCTGGTCCTCATCGCCGACGGCGCAGACGTTCTTGAGCTCGCCGGCAAGCAGCTTCATCAGCTCGTACTGCGGACGGTTGGTGTCCTGGTACTCGTCGACAAGAATGTAGCGAAAGCGGCGCTGGTAATACTCGCGGGTGGGGGCGGAAACCTTGAGAAGACGGACGGCTTCGAGCAGCAGGTCGTCGAAGTCGAGTGCGTTGTTTTTGCGCAATTCGTCCTTGTAGCCCTTGTAGATGTGGGCGATGCGCTCGCTGTCGGGGTCCTTGGCGCCGAGGTAGTAATCCTGCGGGTCGACCATGTGATTCTTGGCCCAGGAGATGCGGCTCAAGACGGTGCGCGGCGTGAGCTGCTTGGTATCGAGCCCCATGCGGCGCATGACCTGCTTCACGATGGCCTGCTGATCGTTTTCGTCGTAGATGGCGAAGGAGCGGGTAAGGCCTTCGTTGCCGACTTTGAGGGCCTCGATGTCGCGGCGCAGGATGCGAACGCAAAGCGAATGGAATGTGGAGAGCAGCGGCTTGGACAGACTCGAGTGGCCGAGCAGGCGCTCCACGCGCTCCGCCATCTCGGCGGAAGCCTTGTTGGTAAACGTAACGGCAAGAATCGAATCGGGCGCGACGCCTTTTTCCTGGATGAGCCACGCAATGCGGCTGGTGATGACGCGCGTTTTGCCTGAGCCGGCGCCGGCAAGGATGAGCAGCGGGCCGTCAGTGGTTTCGACGGCAGCACGCTGTTCCGGGTTCAGATTCTCGATGAGTGACTGCAACAAAGGCGGTGTCCAGGCGGGAAGGCTTCCTCCTCCAGTTTACCTTTGCTTCCGCGGTCGTGGAGGGCATCCAGCGGAAGTGGGGCCGGACTGGCTTTTGTGTTCTGATTTGGGACCAATTGCCGTCTATACTGCGCACTATGAGACGACCGGCACGACTTTTTGGGGCTTATTCGATCCTGGTGTTAACCGTGGTGTGCGCGGTCTGCCTGGGCCTGCTGACTGCACATCACTATCTTTACGGACAGATCGCCCCGGCAGGATTTCCCGAGGGATACGACGCGGTGCAGGCCGCTCCGGCGAGCCACAAGGTGGTCTTCGAGAATGCTTTTGTGCGGGTGCTTCAGGTCACGCTTCCGCCCAAAGGCGGGATGGAGCCGATGCATCACCATCGCTGGCCCAGCCTTTTTCTGGGTTATGACACCGGCGGCACGACGCCGCACATCCGGTATCACACGGCGGATGGAAGGGTGAGGGACCAACCGAGCGAAACGGAGCCTGTGCATCCGGGCGTATGGAGTGCAAACTGGATGAAGCCTGAGCCGATGCACGCCATTGAGGTCGTCGATCCGGGCAAGCCCGGACCGGGAGCACCGCCGGGATGGCTGCGGGTTGAGATCAAGTGCGCTCAATAGGTGCTGTGACCAACTCGGAGAGCGACGGCCCGAAGCATTTCCGCAAGGGTTCGCATCAAGATAAAATGCCCCCGGCGCCTTGCAGGGGCCGCCGGGGACATTTTCGTAGGGTCCGAGTTCGGATTAGTGGTTGTCGCGATCGTCGTAGTCATCAACCCCGGACGGTGCAAGCGAAACGCCACGAAGCACCTCGCCGAAGCCGGCGGTGCGCAGAGTGACGAATTTCTCCGAGGCGGGCAAAGTGGTGCTCTTGAGGTCGTCGTGGATCACGACCAGCTTGTCGGGATCGGCTCCAGTATCTCCGTTTCCGCTGATGGTCGACGTAATGGCCCAGATGGTTACGGTTCCATCCCGGTTTACCTTGCCGGTGATGTTGCGCAGTCCGTCGGTTGTGGGAGACCAGGGCAAGCTGGTTGCTGCGTTGGTTCCGGTGGGATAGCCCTGAACCGTGTATGGAGTTCCGAGTTCGAGGCCGTTCTTCAGTACGTATGCGAGCTTCCACTGACCTGTGGTCGCGTTGAAGACCCACTTCTCCAAGCCCGCGAGTGTCTGCGCTGCGGCGTGCGTATAGAGGTCGGCTCCGCCGGTATAGCCGTCGCCTTCATCGGCTACGTAAAGTGTGTTGGCATCAGCGAACCAGAGCCCGAAGGGGAAGTTAACGGGATTGACGGCCTTGTTCGAGGAGGTTGGGAATCCTGCGAGGATGCACATGTTGTTGGGCAGGCCGGTGGAAGGAAGCGGGAGCGAATAGCTCAGAGACGCGGTGGGTAGCGCCGCACCAGCTGCAGGCAGGCCGACGCCGTTGGTGCAGGGGGTATTGCTCGTGTTTACGTAGAAAACGGTGTTGGAGCCGTTGCCGCCGGATCCCTTGGTGTAATAGAGCACGTTGTTGAAGACTGTCATGCCGCGAAAGTTGTCGTCTTTTCCAAGCTTGTCGGCCTTGTCGCCGAGTTCAGTAACCGAGAAGCTGCCTACAGGCGTGGGCAGGCCGGGTGCCTGGTCAGCTTCAGGCTGCCACAACGGGCTCAGGATCTGCGCTCCGGCGCCGAGAACGACGTTGTCGGGCTGCGGGTTCGCACCGTTTCCGGCGTTGCCGGCGGTGTAAAACACGTCGTTGCCCCAAGAGTTGTTCAGGATTGCGGAACGCCCGTTGTTGCCGCTGTAGGCATTGGTCTCGGTAAACGTGAAATGACCCCAGCGATCCATCAGCGCGACGGCGCGGTAGTACGACGAGGACACTGGATTTGTTGGATCTGGGGCGGCGGGTGTGTTGGAGTTGGAGACGTCAAGCGCATTGACGGGCGCCACATAGCCCATGAAGGTGATATAGCGGCCATCGGTGGAGAGGTGAAGGCCTACTTCAGACTTGGAGCTGAAGCTCGTCACAAGCTGGTTGCTCTTTCCGCGATTCCACCAGTCGAGGCTGTTCGGCACCTCGATGGACCGTATGACGTGTCCCGCGGGATTGATTTCATCGAGAAATATCCGGGAGGTGATACCGAAGCTACCGTCTGCGGTGTCGTTGTTGAAGACATACGGATATGTGCCATCGGCTACGGCTGCTACGCAGTTGCCGCTCGATTGAACGCAGTTGGGTGGCAACGTCTGGCCGACAGTCACGTTGGCGGCGCGGTTGTCGTAGACGCTGCGGCTTACGACCAGATTGCTGGAGTCGAAGGGGGGAGTGCCATGCTGGGCGAAGACAGCGCTGGGAACAAGAATCGTCGACAGTCCGGCAAGGGAAATTGCGCCGGACCGCGCAAGAGCGGCAAATTTATGTATCACGGGTAGTCCTCCTGATGCGATGTGTTGAGCGTGCGGGGAAATGGCGGAAATGTGCCGCGCTCGACACTAACAGCGAAAAATGAAAGGGGGGTTAAACGCTTGTTAACTGCGATTTCAGTTCGCATGCCCTCACGCCGGAAGCGCACGAGCGGTATTCTGGGTGCGCGATGAAATTGAAAAGGGTGGCTGTGTATTGCGGGTCGGCAAGCGGCGCCGATCCGGTGTTTCTAGCGGAGGCAAGGGCGTTAGGAAGCGCGATCGCCGCGGCCGGGCTTGGCCTGGTGTATGGCGGCGCAAGTGCAGGTTTGATGGGAGCTGTTGCGGATGCGGCGCTGGACGGCGGGGCTGATGTGATCGGCGTGCTGCCGGAAATACTTGCGGGCAGCGAGATTGCCCACCGGGGGCTGACACGTCTGGAGATGGTGCCCACGATGCACGAACGCAAGGCGCGGATGGTGAAGCTGGCGGATGCGTTTCTGATTTTGCCGGGCGGCTACGGAACGCTGGACGAGATGATGGAGATCGTGACGTGGAAGCAGCTTCGGCTACACGCCAAGCCTTGCGTGCTGATCAACACCGCACATTACTGGGACGGTCTGCTGGCGTTTCTGGATCGGGCGGTGGAGGCGGGGTTTCTCAGAGAAGAAAATCGGCGCCTGTTGGAAGTGGTGGCGTCGGCAAGAGATGCGGTGGGACGCGCCACTTCACAATTGAAAACCCCTTAGTTTTGAGTTATGAGCCGAGAATGGAGATCACTCGACCGTAAGGTTCTTGAGGAACAAGTCGTAGTCGGCCATGGCTGGGGTCTCGATTGAAGCTGCAGTGTCAAGCAACACCAGGTAAAACAGCTTGCCTGGGATTCGCATCTGCGTCTGTGTGGGCCGAAAGACCTGTGGCCCGCTTGTTGTATCCGCTTTTGGGAAGGCCGCCGGAGCTTCAAAGATCAGTCCTGGGAAGGCGGGTTCATCGCGTTCGAAGGCGAGGATGCGTCCGTGTCCGTCACCATCGTTCTTGTACATGCCCGGCTGCACACCCTTCACAGCGAGACAAGTGAATGCTGGGCATCGCGATGGAGTGAAATGCTCGAACGTGCCTTTGGATGTGAACTTGCCAAGAAAGTCTTCGAGGGTCTCGCTGCCGGTCGGCTGTTGCACGAGGACCAGGACGCTGGGCCGCAGCTCGCGCGTTGTGGCCTCGTATGGGCCGGAACTGAAGAAGGCAACACACGAGTGGTTGCTGAAGCCTAGCTGATTCGGGGCCCATCCGCCGGGAACCGTGAAGCGCACACCGCACATTGTCGACGTAAAGCGGACCTCGTCGTGGTCCTTCTCTGGGCGCCACACCTCTTTTGCGTCGTACTTCTTGTCTGCATCGAAGGCGTCGAAACGCTTTTGAGCCATCTCCACAAGAAGAGAATTGTCTTCCGTTTGAGGTGCATGCAGCTTGTCGAAGTAGGAAGCAGCGCGGAGCACGTGCGCAGGCATGTTGGTCACGGTGGCGCAGTAAATGTAGTCACCCCAGAAGTCCGCGGGCAACTGATTCCAGGGATGCGCGGCTTCAAGATCGAGGAATTCTTTGGCGCCCGCTTCCGTTTCTTTTGTTTGGCAAAGGAGGTTGGCGTGAAACCAGGTTGTACGGATGTCGCTGGGAGCGAGCTTGCGGGCGGTGTCAAAGGCCCGGATGGCCTTGTCGTGCGTGTCGGAGACGTCGAGATTGTAGGCGTAGTGGGCGACGAGGCCTGTGAGCAACGCGAGTTCGACGTTGTCGGGATGCTTCTTGAGAGCCGCGGAAAGAAAACCAAGATCTTTTTCGAGTCGCTGGGAAGCCAGATCCTTGGCAATGGGGTATTTCCAGTCGTTGGTCCAAGCGCTGGCGTAGGGCTCAAGCTGGCGAGCGTCGTCGAGCGCGGCGAGGACCGCGGTCTCCTGGGGAAGAGCATCGGCATGGATGGTAGAGATGCCGGCAAATGCGGACGGCATTGTGAACGCGATCAGGAGGGTGGAGATCAGCGCAAAACTCCGGCGCATCGAGGCCTCGCGGATGGAGAGATGCGACAAGTGTAGTTGCCTGGAAGGCTGGCGCTGGAGAAATTTCGCTTGCCGAGTTGGGTAGAGGGAGTGTTTGAAGGATTCTTCGGCTGCCCCGGGGTCAATCAAGTTCATAACAGCCAATGAAGCCACGCAACTTCCGGCTGTCCCTAACCTGGATTTAGACGGGGATGACTTGTGCGAGATTCATGCGGGTCTGAGAATTCACAATCGATCCCTGATATCCGGTGGTCATCTGTGCCGTTTGAGAAGGGCGCCGACGGCGCACCAGGGAAAGATTCTTCAGAGGGCGCTACGCCGTCCGCTGATCAGGTTGATGACCAGGATTACGAGGGCTACGACGAGCAGGATGTGGATCAGGCCGCCGGCGATATGGAGACTGAAGCCGAGAAGCCACAAGACCAGAATGACCACAAAAATTGTCCAGAGCATGATTACCTTTCCGAATGCAGCGGGCGTCCCTGTCGCTGGGTTGGTGGGACGCCCACGATCTGTAGCACTGACTTGTTAGTTCGAAGCGACTGCCTGCGCCTTCGCGCCCCGTACTGCGTTGAGGAAGGAATTCGCGGCTTCGGGAACAGTTACCTCGCCTTTGAGGATGCGAGCGTTTGAGACGTTGTGGCCGTAAACCGCGCGGGTGGAATCTTCATCGTGACGAATGGAAGCGCCGTTGAGCGTGATTCCGGCAAATGCGCCTCTGGCTCGCGAGTAGGTCAGAATCTCTGCATCCATCTTCCAATCGGTATCCGCAGAGGCATGGCGACCAACCGGGCCAGCCGCAGCGGAGGCATCCGCACCGAGCTCAAATTTGCTGGAGAGTAACTGGCGCATCCCGCGCTCGTTCTGGATGATCATGACGAGGTCTACGCCTTCGACGCCGATCTGCAAGCCCCAGCTTCCGCCGGTGATGGCGAAGAAGATTGGCGCGCTCCACCCGTCTGCGGTTCTGCAGGTTGCTACGCCGCGGCCATTTTCCGCGCCGAACACGAAGCCGCCTTTGAGAAGATGAGGTACGACGGCAACGCACTTGGCGTGCTCGAGAACTTCTTCAGGAATGCCCTTGTCGGGTGCGTCCATGATCTCGTGAAGCACTGCGCCGGCATGGTTGAGCCGGTCGTTGGTTGCTTCACGGTTGGTTCCCGCCCAGCCGATGCTGGTGACGCTGATTAATGCGATAAAGGTAAGAGCTTTCTTCATGCGAAACACCATTTTTCTACCTGGATGCAGCGTTATAGATAGCGCATCAGGTGAGTCCGATACTATTTGGAGTCCGGATAAGGTGTCTGAGCATTAGAGCTCACATTACGAGAGATACTGGATTTAGCGGATGCAATCTGAAGAGTGCGGCGAGCTCTCTTGATTTGAAGGAGGATAGCCCGATGGCTGAATCCGAGAACCCTAAGTTTGATGCCGCTGTTTTTCTCTCCAAGGCAGGATTGGGACGACGGATTGTTGAATTTGCGCCGAAAGAGCCGTTCTTTTCGCAGGGAGATCCAGCGGATTCAGTGTTTTACCTGCAAAAGGGCAGAGCGAAGCTGACAGTTGTTTCGACGGCCGGCAAAGAAGCTACGATCCTGATGTTTGCCGTCGGCGAGTTTGTCGGCGAGGGAGCGCTGGCTGCGATACCGGGGCTGCGGTTGTCGACGGCTACGGCGATCACCGCCTGCAGTGCGATGAAGATCATGCGCAGCGAGATGATTCGCGTGTTGCACGAGGAGCATGGATTCTCGGACCTGTTTATGCGTTTTCTTCTTACGCGCAGCATCCGCGTCCAGGCCGACCTGGTGGATCATCTTTTCAATTCGAGCGAGAAGCGGCTGGCGAGGATTCTGCTGCTGATGGCGGAGTTTGGAAAGCCGGGCAAGCAGGAAACGCTGATTCCGCGGATATCGCAGGAGACGCTGGCGGACATGATTGGCACCACGCGGTCGCGGGTGAGCTTTTTCATGAACCGTTTTCGCAAGATGGGATTCATCGACTATGGAAGCCGCATCCGGGTGCACAAGTCGCTATTGAATGTGATCCTGCTGGACGCGCCGTTGGCCGATGCCTAGTCTTCGGACAATCTGACGCAGTTGCTCACGCGAGCTGGAGCGGGATTCATTTGCGCTTTGCGCGTTCGCGCTGGAGTTCGCGATAGAGTTCGCTTTTGGATTGGCCGAGTTCGCGGGCAAGACGCTTGAGGGCTTCTTTTTCGTCGAGGCTGGATTCGGACTGGAGGCGGGCGATTTTGGCGGAGATGCTTTCCCGGGTCTCAGATTCCAGACCCGGGGCACCCGATTTTGTGGCAGATTGAGGCGGGGCTTCGATGAGCAGAGTGAATTCGCCGCGGATGCGGTCGCGGGCGACGAGATCGCGACGGACTTCGGCGACGGTGCCGCGCAGGAACTCTTCGTGGAGCTTGGTGAGTTCGCGGGCAGCGACTACGCGAAGATTGGGGCCGAAGACGGATTCGAGATCGGCGAGGCGTGTCGGCGATGCGGTGCGGGGCTTCGTAGAGGATCACGGTCTGCGCAGAGTCGCGGGGCTGAGCGGCCAGGTCTTCGAGGCGCGTGCGACGGGCGCCGGCTTTCTCCGGCAGGAATCCGAGGAACTGGAATTCGCCGGTGGGCAATCCTGAGGCGATGAGGGCGCTGAGTGCAGCATTGGGGCCGGGGATGGGGATGACGGGGACGCCGGCGGCGATGGCTTCGGTGACGAGCCAGCAGCCGGGATCGCTGATGCCGGGCATGCCTGCGTCGGAGACGACGGCGATGGTCCCGCCGTTTTTCAGCGCTGCGATCAACTCGGCGGCACGATCGCGCTCGTTGTGTTGGTGAAAGCTGACGGTTGGCGTGGAGATGGCGAAGTGGTTCAGGAGCTTTTGCGTCTGGCGGGTGTCTTCGCAGGCGATGCGGTCAGCGTGCTTGAGCACTTCAAGGGCGCGGATGGTGATGTCGCCGAGATTGCCGATGGGGGTGGCGACGAGGTAGAGGCCGGGAGCGAGGGTTTCGGGCATTGCTTAGAACATGGTAGTGCCTCGCGGTTCCCACCGAATTCAGGGCGAAGAATCGTCAGAGGGAAGAGTTGGCGACAATATGACCAGAACCGCACAACCCACGCCGACAACGTTTTTGTTGCGGCAATCGCACCGTTGACAGACTATCTGTACCGCATCTAAGGTTGGGGAACTTTCATCCCCCTCTTATCCGGACTGAGCTTTGCACGCGAGGACGAGTGTTCCTATGAAGATTGATGAACGGTCAGTTCCGGTCACCGAGGCGCGGCAAGAGGTGCGAGACCTATTTGAACGCCAGCGAATCAGCTTTCGCCAATGCGCTCCGCTCGGACTTCGGAATCGGATGGAAGCTCTGGACATTCTGCTGCAGAGCGTCGCCAATCATCAGGACGCAATCGTTGAGGCTGTAGCGGCTGACTTTGGCCGGCGATCCGCAAGGGAAACCCAGTTGCTGGAGATATTTCCGCTGGTTGATGAAATCCGGTTTGTGAAGCGCCACCTTCGCGGATGGATGCAGCCTGGCAGCGCCTTGGCGAACTGGCAGTTCCTGCCCAGCCGCACAAAGATCATCTATCAGCCACTTGGGGTGGTGGGAGTTATTGGCGCCTGGAACTATCCAGTGTTATTGACGCTGTCTCCGCTGGTAAACGCCTTATCAGCGGGCAATCATGTCCTCGTTAAGCCGTCTGAACTCGCTCCCGCAACTGCCGAGATCCTGCGTCAGATGATCAGCGAAGCATTTCCTGAAGACTATGTATCTGTTGTTACGGGAGGTCCGGATGTTGCATCGGCTTTTTCGGAGCTGCCGTTTGATCATATTCTCTTCACCGGCTCCGAACGCGTTGGCAAACTCGTGATGAAAGCGGCGGCAGAGAACCTCACGCCCGTGACGCTCGAACTCGGTGGAAAATCGCCGGCTTTGGTGCACGAGTCCTATTCGATGGCAACAGCGGCGGATCGCGTCTGCTCCGCGAAGTTCTGGAATGCCGGACAAACCTGCATTGCCCCAGACTACGTGCTTGTACCTTTGAACAAGGTGGAGGAGTTTGCCCACAAATGCGAGACAGTCATATCCAAGCGGTATCCCCGGGCCGCTTCAAATGCGGACTATTCGCATTTAATCAGCCAGGCAGCCTGGGAACGAATGCGGGACCTAGTCGATGATGCGCGGTGCAAAGGCGCGCGGGTTCTTCAGATGGATTCAAAGGATGCAGACGCAAGGAGCCGATTCTTTCCACCCACACTCATTCTTGGCGCAGACAACACTATGCGCGTCATGCAGGCAGAGATCTTCGGGCCAATCCTGCCAATCGTGACATATTCCTCGATAGACGATGCTCTGAGGTTCATCAATAGTCGGCCACGCCCACTCGCTCTTTACTACTTCGACCGAAACAAGTCTCGGATAGGCAAAGTACTGGAGCAGACAGTCTCGGGTGGCGCTGCAATTAACGACTGCATCTTTCACTTCGCTCAACACCATCTACCGTTCGGTGGTGTAGGAGCAAGCGGGATGGGCGCTTACCACGGCTTTGACGGTTTTTGTGCCTTTTCGAAAAAGAAGGGTGTGTTGCTTCAAAACTCATTCGTCGGATCGTTTCTCGACCGTGCATTGAAGCCGCCGTATACGTCTTGGTCAGATCGCACAATCGGTTTCCTGGTTGGGAATAACAAGCCGCGTCCGATCCAGAAAATGACACTTCCCGGGAAATAAATCGTATGCTGCATCCTTGCTCGAACCGGTTCTTCTGAAAACGGGTGCGAGTGAATCACTGTGAGCGATTAGCCGGCCACTCCGAATTTTGATGGATCTTCGCCACCGGGCTGAGAGGGCGTGCCTACTCGGCGGCGTCCTGGGCTTCGATGCGGCGTTGTTCGGCGAGCAGGGACATCGAACTCATGAGGTTTTGCACGCTGACGATGCCGACTACTTTGCCACTCTCAGTGACGGGAATGAGCGAGAGGCCCTGGCCGCCGGAGATGCGGCGGATGGTGGTGCCCAGCGTGTCCTCAGGGCGCGCGACCTGGAAAGCGCGCGACATGATGGACTGGATGTATCCGTTGCCGTCGTTGCGCAGCGCGTCGACGATACGTTGGCGCGAGACGATGCCGACCAGTTGTGGTCCGCGGACCACGGGGAAGTCTTCCTGCAGGGAGTGAACGCAACGGAAGAGCGCGTCGGCGAGCGTGTCGGAGGGCGACAGTGTGGCGAAGTCCGTGAGCATCACTTCGCGCATGTGGACGGTGTCGACCACGGACTGGAAGAAGACGCCCTGGTCCTCGACCTGTGCCGCGATCATGATGAAGAAGCCGGCGATGATGAGCCAGTAGGCTTGCAGGGCCATGCCAGCGATCATCACCGCGAGGGCGATGAGCTGTCCGATGCCGGAGGCCGCGCGGCCTGCCGGCGAGAGGCCATGGGTGCGGGCGAAGTTGCCGCGCAGCAGACGGCCGAAGTCGAGCGGATAAGCCGGAAGCAGGTGCACCAGGCCAAGTCCGGCCTGCATCCAGACCATGCTGCGCAAGAGGTAGGCGGCCGTAATGAGTGGGCGGCTGAGCAGGTGCACATCTCCGCCGGCGCCGATAAAGGCTCCGGCGAGCATGAGCGCGGTAAGACAATTGACGATCGGGCCGGTCAGCGCCATGGCGAACTGGCCGAAGCCCTGATTCGCGGCTTCCTGGCTTTCAGGGTTGGCGTAGGCGAACAGGCCGCCGATGGGAAGCAGGAGCACGGCGCGCAGCTTCAGATGGAGATAGGCAGCCATCATCAGGCGCGCGGCTTCGCGGACCACCACGGCCGAGAGGCAAACGAGAAACAGGCCGAGGCCACGTGCAATTCCATTGGTGACGCTGAGACCGAGACAGACCAGCAAAAGGGCGGGGAAAAAGACGTGCATGCGCATCTCCACGCCCATCCATCGGCCCAGCGGTATGGTCCAGCCACGCATACAGGAATTGTAGTGCCTACACCCCATCGACTAAGACCTGTCGACGGGGACCCCGTTGGTGGCACCCCATTGACGGAGACCTGACGATCCACTCCGAAAAGCGAGGAGCGCGTTTCGGGCGACCCGGCCGACGAGGGCCGCGGCGATTCTGCCTTGAGACGCACGTTCTTATATGCTGAATCGCGATGCGGGTGATTGCGGGAACGCTGCGGCGAAGGATGCTGGAAGCTCCGGCGGGGCTGGGGACGCGCCCCACCAGCGACCGGTTGCGCGAGACTCTGTTTAATGTAGTTGCGCCACGGTTGGAGGGTGCGCGGTTTCTGGATCTGTATGCGGGATCGGGTGCAGTGGGGATTGAGGCAGTCAGTCGCGGAGCCGCGAATGTGGTGCTGGTGGAGCGCGCGGAGCCGGCGCTGAAGGTGTTGCGCGGGAATCTCGAGAAGCTGGGCCTGCCGGGAGGGGTGCGGGTTGAGGCGGTGGGCGTGGGGGCGTTTTTGCGGCGTGTGAGGCCGGAGAGTTCACTGATCCGCTTCGACGTGGTGTTTCTCGATCCGCCGTACGAAGCGGCTGAGGAGTACGCGACGGCGATGGCTCTGCTGGGCGGGGCAGCGTCGGGTTTGCTGGCGGAGGGCGCGGTAGTGATTGCAGAACATCGGCGCAAGGACAAGCTGGAGGTTGAGTATGGAACATTGCACAGAGTGCGCGTGTTGGAGCAGGGGGACACGGCATTGAGTTTCTATGAAGCGGTGATCAGCTCTTAGCTTTCTCATCCTTGCCGAAAAGCGCTGCAAGGATGGGACATCGGAATGCTGCGGAGTGAAGCCGAAGGCTCCGGCGATTGGACCTTGGTGCTGCGCGGAGTCTTGAATACGGAGCGTAAGATGGGGCGCATTGCGGAGAGTGATGGCGTGAAGACGGTTCTGAAGTTGTCGATTGCACTATGCGTGTTGCTGGGGACTGCAGGGGTTTGGGCGCAGAGTGCGCCGCAATGGGTGATGGGCCCTTTCACAAGGCCGGCGACGGGGAATCCGGTCATTTCACCCGACCCGGCTTCAACGTTTGAGGACCCCATTCTGCACAAGCCTGTTGCGTGGGAGGCTCTGCATACGTTCAATCCAGCAGCGATTGTGCGGCACGGGAAGATCTACGTGCTGTATCGCGCGGAGGACAATTCAGGGGCGATGGAGATTGGCGGCCACACTTCGCGGCTGGGGCTGGCAGAGAGTGGTGACGGCATCCATTTCAAGCGCGAGGGGGAACCGGTGTTCTACCCCGCCGATGATGACCAGAAGGCACGGGAGTGGCCGGGGGGCGTCGAAGATCCGCGAATCGTGGAGCGCGGGGATGGTACCTATGTGCTGACCTACACGCAGTGGAATCGGATGACGTATTCCGTGGGAATTGCGACGTCGCGCGATTTGAAGCACTGGACGAAATACGGCCCCGCATTTCTGACGGCGCTGGGGGGCAAGTACGCCAACCTGATGTACAAGTCGGCCGGCATTGTGACGCAGTTAAAAGATGGCCGACTGATTGCGGCGAAGATTGCGGGCCGTTATTGGATGTACTGGGGCGAAGGGTCTATTAAGCTTGCGACTTCGGAAGATGCGATTCACTGGATACCGGTGGAAGACATGCGCGGCAAGCTGGTGGAACTGCTGCGGCCGAGAGCAGGGCACTTTGACAGCACGTTTCCCGAAACCGGTCCGCCACCAGTGCTGACGAGCGCGGGAATCGTGATGCTCTACAACGGCAAGAATGCCACGGAGGGTGGAGACCCCTCGCTGGGCCCGAATGCCTATGCGGCCGGGGAGGCACTGTTTGAGGCGTCGAACCCTGCAAACCTGCTGACGCAGACTGACAAACCGGTGTTGAAGCCGGAGCTGCCGTATGAGAAGACCGGACAATACGCGGCGGGTACTACGTTTACCGAAGGACTTGTGTTCTTTCACAACAAATGGTTTTTGTACTACGGATGCGCGGATTCACTGGTGGCGGTGGCGACCGCTCCGGCCGAGGCGATGAGCGCGGAGTTGTTGCGGATGACGCCTTCGACAGCGACCACGCCTGGAACTACGGTTTCGCCATCTGCAGGGGTTGCGCCGCCGGGAGCCGAAGCGAACGCACGCGGGTTCTATCTGCGTGGCGGCGACACGGTGGTGTTCTACGGCGACAGCATCACGGAACAGAACTACTACAACCAGTATGTCGAACTGTATACGGCAACGCGGTTTCCGTGGATGCATGTGCATTTTTACGGCGCGGGCGTGGGCGGTGATCGCGTAACTGGCGGTGGGGGCGGGCCGATCGATCAACGGCTGGAACGCGACGTGTTCGCGGAGAAGCCGTCTGTCGTGACGGTGATGCTGGGGATGAATGATGGCGGGTATCGCGCGACAACCTACGAGATTGAGCAGACCTATGTAAAAGGCTACGAGCACCTGCTCAATTCGATTCACGAACACGTGCCGGGGGTGCGGCTCACACTTTTGGGGCCGTCTCCCTATGACGACGTTACGCGGCCGGTCACATTTCCGGGGGGATACAACGCTGTGATGCAGCATTTTGCGGATGTGGATCAGTCGCTGGCTGATAAATATGGCGCGGCGTTTGTGAATCTGAATCCACCTGTGGAGGCGGCGATCCGCAAGGCGGACGCTATGGATCCGAAGCTGGCGGTGCTTCTGCTGCCGGATCGCGTGCATCCCGATCCACTGGCGCACTGGGTAATGGCCGAGACATTGTTGAAGGGATGGCACGCGCCTGCGCTCGTATCCGATGTAACGGTGGATGTGCGCGCAGGTGTTGTGACGGAAGCACTGAATGCGAGCGTCAGCCAGATGGAGCAGACCGACGGCGGATGGAAGTGGACGGAAGTGGAAGACGCGTTGCCGCTTCCGTTGACGCGGAGCAATGCGAACACAGCGCTGCTGGAGGATCTGACCGATATCGTAAAGCAGCTTAACCAGGAGACGCTGCGTGTGACCGGGCTGGCAGCAGGACGATACGCGGTGAGTATCGATGGCGAGGTCGTGGACACGTTTTCGTCCGAGGCTCTGGAAAGCGGAATCAACCTGGCGGACTACGGTACGCCGATGTTTCACCAGGCACAGCGCGTGAGCTGGCTGGTACGCGATCGCGACGAGACGCATTACATCCACCTGCGCATGCGGGTGCGCAATGCCGATACCGGGGGTGAAGAAGGCAAGGATGTCATGCAGGCATTTGAGAATTCGCTGGAGGACTCGATCTATGAAGCGGCCACGCCCAAGCCGCATGTCTTCCGTCTGATGCCGGTTGCGAGCAGCACGACGCAGAGCACGCGGTGAAGCCGGCTTGAAGATTCACAGTGCGATGAGGAGGGTGTGATCGCGGAGATTTCGCTGAAGTCAGTGCTGGAAACAAAAGGCGCGGAGTTGTACGAGGTCTCGACGCATGCGGCGGGACCAGAAGGCATGCTGCCGCTGACGGCGGAGATGCTGGTCGGGGAGCCGTCAGGAAATCTCTTTGGACTGAGCCAGAACGCGGGGATGGGTTGGGAGGCAGCGCGGCTGCTCGATCCGGAGTTTCTGATTCTGAGCACGCACGGCGGAATGCGCGCTGAGGATGGGCGGCCGATCGCGCTGGGATTTCACACCGGGCACTGGGAAGTGGGGCTGCTGGTGGCGGAAGCGGCGCACGAACTGAAGTTGCTGCGAGCGATTCCATTTGCAGGAGCCTGCACCGATCCGTGCGATGGGCGCACGCAGGGCACGACGGGAATGATGGATTCGCTGCCCTTTCGCAACGATGCAGCGATGGTGCTGCGGCGGCTGATGCGGTCGCTGCCGACGTCAAAGGGCGTGCTGGGGGTGGCGACGTGCGACAAAGGCTTGCCGGCGATGATGATGGCGCTGGCTTCGGCGGGGACGCTGCCTGCGGTTTTGATCCCAGGTGGAGTCACCTTATCGCCCGAGGCGGGCGAAGATGCAGGCAAGGTGCAGACCATCGGAGCGCGCTTTGCGCAGCAGCAGATCACGCTGGAGTATGCGGCCGAAGTGGGCTGCCGTGCGTGCGCATCGCCCGGTGGAGGGTGCCAGTTTCTGGGCACCGCGGCTACGGCGCAGGTGGTAGGAGAAGCGCTTGGACTGGCATTGCCGCACACAGCGCTGGCGCCCTCAGGGCAACCGATCTGGCTGGATGCGGCGAAGCGGTCCGCACGTGCAATCATTCGGTTGCATGTGCTGAAGCTTGGCACGCGGGATGTACTGACGGATGCGGCGGTGCGGAATGCAATGGTGCTGCATGCGGCGTTTGGCGGATCGACGAATTTGCTATTGCATCTGCCGGCGATCGCATTCTCGGCGGGATTGAAGCGGCCGGGACGCGCGGACTGGGAGGAAGTGAATCGCACCGTGCCGCGCCTTGTGGACGCGCTGCCGAATGGGCCGCGAGGATTTGCGACGGTGCAGGTGTTTCTCGCGGGCGGCGTGCCGGAGGTGATGCTGGAGCTGCGCGCGGCAGGGCTGCTGGATGCGAGCGTGAAGACGGTTACCGGCGACACCCTCGATGCCAGCCTTGACTGGTGGCGCGACAGCGAGCGGCGGCACACGCTGCGCAAGAGACTGAAGGAGCTGGATGGCATCGAAGCCGAAGACGTGATTATGACGCGGGATCGTGCGCGTTCGCGGGGATTGACGGCGACGGTGTGTTTCCCGGTCGGAAATCTTGCGCCTGAGGGGTCGGTGATCAAGAGCACGGCGATCGATCCATCGCTGATCGGTCAAGATAATGTCTTTCGCCATCGCGGACCGGCACGGGTGTTTACAACGGAGGCGGCGGCGATTGCGGCGATCAAGGCCGGCGCGATCGGGCACGGCGATGTAATTGTGCTGATCTGTGGCGGCCCCAGAGGCGCGGGCATGCAGGAGATTTACCAGGTGACGTCGGCGCTGAAGCAGTTGCCGCATTGCAAACATGTCGCGGTGCTGACGGATGCGCGGTTCAGCGGTGTGTCGACCGGCGCGTGCGTCGGGCACATTTCACCGGAGGCACTGGCGGGCGGCCCGATTGGCAAGGTTCTGGAGGGCGATGTGATCGAAATTGTGATCGATCGCGGGACGCTGACCGGATCGGTGGACCTGGTGGGCGATGCCAAGGGTGAGTTTACCGCGGAGGCGGCAGCGCGGCATCTGGTTGCAAGGCAGGCGCGCGAGGATTTGAAGGCGCATCCTGCGCTCCCGGACGATACGCGTCTGTGGGCGGCGCTGGTGGAGGCGAGCGGCGGCGTGTGGGGCGGGTGCGTGTACGACACGGAGAAGATTGTGGCTGCGCTTGCGGCTAAGAGCCGGAATGAATGAGGTCGTGGTTTCTCACCCATGACGCGATGAAACTCCACCCCACAAACGAGGACCTGTTTGTGGGGACCCCGGGCTGCGTCATGGATGGGGCACCCGGCATAGTCACTGGTGGAGTTTTCAGCTTTCGAGAAGCGGAAATGCTGTGATGCGCAACTTTGCGGTTGCGTATGGAATGAGCGTGATCTCTTCTTCGGGCTCATTGGCTGCGACGGGACTTTGCGGAAGCGGGTCGGCGGCTCCATCTTCGGCTCGCCATGCGGAAATCTTGCGTGCTTTTACGCGAAGCTTGACGGGAGCGGACTTTCGCGCAAAGGGAACGTCGCCGGGTTCGGATTCAGCAACTGTGACGTACGCGGCGGGATTCTGCGGATCGATGTTGACGGCGTAGTTCCACTGCGTGGTTGGATATACCTGCCAGTCGGCAGTCATGCCGCGGTCGCGCAGCTTCACCCAGTCCTCGCCGATGCCATAGGAGAAGACAAGGGGACCGCGTTCAATGGCTATGGAGTCGTTGAACCAGCGTGAGGTGCGCGGCCGCAAAGGCAGCTTCACCTCCACCCGGTCGCCTGCCCTCCATGTGCGATGAATTGTTGTCCAGTTCCTACCGTCGGAATGCTCCGTTGTAACCGGGACAGGTTCACCGTTAACCGTCATCTCGCCCTCAGCCCATCTCGGCACGCGGAACTTGAGGGGGAACAGAACCGGAGAAGCTGGATTGACCGTAAAGGTCACGTCCCCGCGGAAGGGGTAGTCGGTTTCTTCGACAATGTGAACCGCGGTCCCGCGCAATGTCGTTCGCACTTCGCATGGAGCGTAAACAGCAGCGACGAGACCATCGTGCTGGTCGGAATCCTGGTCGCCGGAAAGCAGAAAAAGGCTGGTGGCAAACTTGGGCCAGCCCTGGTTGAAATTGGCGGTGCAGCAGCCGAAGTTGGGCTCGAGTCCGAAGAGGTTTGATTCCGGTCCGTCGCTGACCCAGGGCTTGTGGTGAAGGCTGCACTCCACCTGGTTGGGTTCCTGGTTATACTGGTGGGCCCACATGTCGTCAGTAAGCGTGCCGGGGAGCGCGTTGTAGGCCAGTTTCTCGAGACGGTCCCCAAAGGCCGGGTCGCCGGTAATCGCCAATGCGCGCTGCAGAGAATACATGTATTCGACTACGGTACAGAGTTCGGAACCCTGCGATGGATCGCGTCCGGACAGGTGTTCGTCGCAAGAGAACATGCCGTTGGGCAGGCCATGGTACTTGTCGAGTTCTGCAATCATTTGCGTGGCGGCTTTTCGATCGGTGTCTGATCCGGAGACAAGCGACCAAACCGGTCCTGTCTTTACCGCCTGGCCATTGTTGACGCCGTGCGTGGCGAGCGCGAGGTCCTTGAGTCCGCCGCCTTCGTTGAGCTTGATGAACTCGGCGGTGATCTTCTGCTTGAACTGGAAGTTTGCGTACTGCGCTACCCAGTCGTAGCCCTGAGTGTGAAGAAGTTTGGCGAGGTCGAGCAGGTAGGGGGAGCCGGTGCGGTTGTAAAGCCAGATAACGCTGAGCAACTCATCCTGCCAGCGGAACTTTCCCCAGTCGCGCAGAGGACGCTGGGGAAGAGCGGCGAGCTGATAGCGGAAATAGCGATCCATCAGGGGAACAACGCGCGGGTCGCCGGTAAATTCCTGGTATTGCGTGAGGGCTTTGAGGGCGACGATGCGTGGCCACCAGTCGTCGTTGGAGGCCGGGCCGATCATGCCGTTCGCGGCCTGATGGGTGAGGATCCAGTCGATGTATCGTTGCGCTTTGGTTTTGAGCCGGGGGTCGTCGAGCAGCCACGCGAGCGGAATGAGGCCGTCGAGATAATAGGGTCCGCGCTCCCAGGATTCGCCAGTGCCGCCGAGCCATCCGCTGTTGGGGCCGACGTCGGGCCAGGTCTCGTCGAGGTGGCCGCTGAGTCCATTCGTCTGGATCTCAAGCTGGCGGCGCAGCCAACCGGCTGGACGCACGGAACCGAGTGGCAGGGAGTAGAAAGCGCCTGGATGAAGGGGCGCGCGGTCTTTCACTGCGGGCGAGGGCGGTGTATCGCTTGCGGCCCAAAGCGAGTGAGCCGGCAGCGCGCAGGCGAGACCGGCGAGGCTGGATTTCTGGAGAAAGCGGCGACGGGTGATGCGGGTTGAGTGCGACATAGAGGAGCCAAGACCACCGACAACAGGGTAATGGAAAGGAAACAGATGGGGCGAAGGCGATAGAGTGATGGCATGAAAAATCTCAGGGCTCAGTTCGTCCTGTTGGTGTTGGCACTCTCACTTTGCGTTGTCCCCGCGGCACGTTCGCAAGCCACTGGCGGGGTAGCGGGGGTGGCATCAGCGATGCAGGAAGTGATCATCGATACCGATATCGGCGATGACATTGACGACGCGTTTGCCTTGGCGCTGGCTCTGCAAAGTCCGGAACTGAAGATCCTGGGCGTCACGACCACCTTCGGCAACACGGAGATGCGCGCACGCCTCGTAGACCGTTATCTGAAGGCCGTCGGGCGAAGCGACATTCCGGTATTCGCGGGGCCGATGACGAAGACAGACAACGTGATGACACAGGCCGCGTACGCGAAGCGCGTGCCCAACCGGAAATTCGGTGATGGGGCGGGGTTTATTTTGCGCGAGGCGCGCGAGCACCCGGGCCAGATTACGTTGATCGGTATTGGGCCGCTTTTCACGGTGCAGGCGGCAATTGAAAGGGATCCGGCAGCTTTCAAAAAGCTCAAGCGCGTCGTCATCATGGGCGGAAGTATCTACCGCGGGTATGGGCTGGACGCGCAGGGCAAGCCGAAGCCGCCGGAACCGGAGTGGAATATCCTGAACGATCCCGCGGGCCTGAAGGCGCTGCTGGTATCGGGCGTTCCGGTGTTCATGATGCCGCTGGATTCGACGCAGGTGCCGCTCGACGCAAAGGATCGCGAGGCAATCTTTGCGCATGGATCGCCGCTGACGGACCAGTTGACGCTGCTCTATCACGAGTGGATGGGAGGAACCCCGAACCATAGCCCCACTCCAACGCTTTTCGATCCGGTTGCGGTGACATATACCTTTCGACCCGATTTATGCCCGGCCAAGCCGATGCATATTGATGTGGACGCCAGGGGGATGACGACTCCCGCGGAGGGTGCGCCCAACGCACAGGTTTGCCTTGAGTCCGACGAGAAGGGATTTCTCGCCCTGCTTTTGAAGCGCATCGTCGATTAGGGGATCACTTCCACCGGCATCGACTCTCGACTCAAGCCGGCCGAATTGGCAGCGACTGAGGCCACCACCCTTCAGATGTGCCCGCTATCACATCCGAATCCATTGACAGCGACGGAAAGTAAGAGAAAAATGGCGGGTCGTGTGGATTCTGTCCGTCGGATTGGCACAGGAGGGAGCGTGAAAGTGATGCAGAATTGGAAGACTTCAGGTGTGCTGGCTGTTTTGGGATTTGCGTTTTGGGGTATTGGATGCAAGTCGGCGCCAGATTTGACACCGACTCAGGCGTTGGCAATGGTGCAGGCCAAGTATGACCAGACGGCGCCGGTTGGGGCGACCATCCTGGTCAACGAGGAAGGCATTCGCGAGGGGGTCACTGCCAAGTTGTGGGAGAGGACCAAGGTCTATCCCAACAAGCTTTGGGCTGACTTCAAGCTGACCCCGGATGGCCAGAAAGCCGTAAAGCTGCCCAGCGGCGGCGACGTTATTGAGTGGCGTCCTGAGAATCAGGATGACACGAACTACACGGTCGTAGTGATGACAGTTGCAGCCAATCATTTGAGGGCGCACGATATGAGCGACCTGCAGGATGAGATGCTGCCGGGCTCCGCTACTGCCAAGCAGGGACAATATACCGAGGGTGTGAATCTGACGGGAGTGCCACAGGTGCTGGACGATATCGCTCACAACCCCGGCAACAAGCTCAGCACCAAGAAGCAAGCGGATTTTGCGCTTGAGAATGGCGCCTGGGTTCTGAAGTCGATCGAGTAAAAGAGGGCTGCCATCGGAGATAAGCTTGGCAGGGATCGCCTGTGGAATGCGTTCACTGATCGTGTGACAGCCTTTGAAACTGCAACAATCAGGCACCGTGCGTTGCCCAACCCGGCTTAGGCTTGGATCGATTTATCGAGGGCATTCAGCATGATCGGCAAATCTGAACGACTTTCTTTGCTTGCACTGGTGTTTCTGGCTGGATGCGGCGGCAGTTCAAATGGGGGAGGCGGCGGAGACGGAACTCCGACCGTCGTCACACTTAAATTCACGGTCGGGACACCGACGGCGGTTGCTGCGCGGATCGGGTCCGGGTCGTTTACTGCTCAGACGCTCAATTCCGGCTCTTTGAGCCTCTCGATTCCCAGCGGCACCACCACTTTTTCGGTGGCATATGCATGCACCCTGGTGAGCGGCACAATTAATTTGCCCGAGCAGTTTGTCTATGAGATGAGCACAGCGGATGGTACGGCTTTCACGCTGCCGTGCCCAACATCCCAATCGACCGGGCCGACGGGGATTCTTACCGGAAACATCGATGCGAGCGGAATTCCTGGCGCGACGGAATCAGATGTTGCTACCGCAAACAGTGCGCTGACGACGGTAAGCGGGGTTGCCCTGAATGGGAGCTTCAGCGTGAGCGCGCCGGCGGGATCTGACCGAGTGGAGGTGCTGGCCTACAGTGTGGTGCAGCATGGGTTCGTCAGGCCGGTGAGTCTGCTTGCCGCCAGAAACTTCGCCAGTCAGGCGGTTCCAGGGGCTCTTAACGGTGGGAATACGGTGGTTCTGGGAGCTGCGGATCAAACCACATCCCAGACCATTGCGTATAACAACGTCCCGTCGGGATATTCGGCTCCCACGACTTCGGTGGGACTCGCGATGGGCGGAGCCGGGGGATTCACGGTCGGGGGCTCGCTGACGAATCAGTACCCGGCGCTTCCGGCGGGAGCGCTTCAGACCGGCGACGTGTACACGTTCACCGCCTCTGCCTCGAATAGTTCCAAGGTCTCAGAAGGGATCTATGTCCTGCAGAATTCGACAGTTGGCGGTCCGATGACCTTCACGTTTCCGCCGGCATGGTCGTATGCGGGGCCCACTCCTGCTGCACTTCCAACTTTCGATGTTGCCTACACGGGATTCTCCAGCAAGACGGGCGTAATTGAGACGGCGTCGCTGGGGTGGTTCACCGGGGTCAATGCGGAGATTTTCTATCAGGTTGCGGCCACGGCAAACTACCAGAATGGTTTGACAACCCTTGCATTTCCAGATCTTTCCAGCCTGACGGGCTTTGTGGCATCTCCGCCTTCGGGCATTCTCGTGAGCTGGACGTCTGTCCTCGGACAGGGCACTCCGAGTATCGCCCAATCGACTTCGGCCAATACAACCGGGGTCGCGGTGGTGAACTCCGGGAGCTATACGGTGCCCTAAATCCGTGCCGCTAGAGCGGAGTCATCGGCCGGACTTGAGAGTGGTTTGGGTACGCAGTGGCGCGAGGGCGGGGCAAAAACGAAGAGCACAGTTGAATTCGTTGACCCCATCCCGGTTTCTTGTTATCTTTATAAGGTTCCGCAAGAACACGCCTATCCGTGTGTTTTAACGGCAGGTGAGTAACGGGAGATCCCGGGCCGGCAAGTTTGGTGGGATCAGTTCCCGAGGCCGCAAGCAGCAAAGAGCGGCCACAGTCCCCGAAACGCTCTTGTCTTGCAAAGGGCAGGGACAGATCGCAACCCCGGGTGAAGGTAAGACGGGGAAGTGATATTCGCATCGGTGCTCGCGCGTTTCTCCACCTTGGAGGGCTATGCGAGCCGGGACCGGCGAAACGGAGTTGGCTTTTCCCGCATAAAGCGCGAAAACGACTGGCCACCGTCTCGGTTCTCGTCTGGTAGTGGAACGAAGGCAGACGCGAAGCAGCAACCTGGGCTTCCGTGCGCGTGCGCGCTGAAAAGTGCGCCCAGCGGCATGAGGAAGCTCGAAGGTCTGCGCGCGGCTGTGAGCAGGTTGGGCAGAAGGTTTTTGGGGTAAGGAGTTTTAGTTTGCCGACATTTAATCAATTGGTTCGTAAGGGCCGTACGGCCCCCCGGTACAAGACGGCGTCTCCTGCACTGCAGGCCTCGCCGCAGCGGCGCGGTGTATGTACCCGCGTGTACACACAAACCCCCAAGAAGCCGAACTCGGCGCTGCGCAAGGTAGCCCGCGTGCGGTTGACCAACGGGATCGAGGTCACCACCTATATTCCCGGCATCGGCCACAACCTGCAGGAGCACTCGATTGTGCTGATCCGCGGCGGCCGTGTGAAAGATCTGCCGGGCGTTCGCTATCACGTGGTGCGCGGCACGCTGGATTCAGTTGGTGTGGCCAACCGGAAGCAGAGCCGCTCGAAGTATGGTGCCAAGCGCGCCAAGGGCGGAGCAGCGGCGGCCAAGAAGTAGGCGCTCCGCGCATTAGCGTTTTGGAGTAGAGCGGTGGGAATGAAATACGGTTCCCGGGCGGAGTGACGGAACCGGGACTGGGGCAGCATAACGGCGCTTTGGCGCGAAGGATTTTGAGAGACTATGCCGAGAAAAGGGCACATTGGAAAGCGGGAAGTAGCGGCGGATCCGGTTTACGCGTCCACGCTCGTCACCAAGTTTGTGAACTCGATGATGTGGGGCGGCAAGAAGTCGACCGCGCAGGGCATCTTCTACCAGGCGATGAAGAACCTGGAAGAGAAGGGCGGCGGAGACGACGCGCTGAAGCTCTTCAAGAAAGCGGTCGAGAACTGCAAGCCGCTGCTCGAGGTCAAGACCCGCCGTGTGGGCGGCGCCAACTACCAGGTTCCGATCGAAGTGAACGCGGATCGGCGTACCTCGCTGGCGATTCGCTGGCTCATCACCTACGGGCGCGCCCGCGGTGAGAAGGGCATGATCGACAAGTTAAGCAATGAGCTGCTGGACGCGGCCAACGGCCGTGGCGCGGCGATGAAAAAGAAGGAAGACGTGCACCGCATGGCCGAGGCTAACAAGGCCTTTGCGCACTATCGCTGGTAGTGAAGCAGTGCACAGTGATCAGTGGACAGTGATCACTGCTTTGTACGCGGTCTGAGGATTTCAGGTTTTTTAACTGACCATTGATCACTGCCTACTGATCATTGGGAAATAACGGCGGGATTTGAAACCCGCAAGGAAAAATAGCCGTGGCTCGCACCATACCCCTAAGTCGTTGCCGGAACATCGGAATCATGGCGCACATCGACGCCGGTAAGACGACTGCGACCGAACGCATCCTCTTCTACACGGGCATCACGCACCGCATCGGCGAAGTGCATGAAGGCACCGCGACCATGGATTACATGGAGCAGGAGCAGGAGCGCGGCATCACCATCACGTCGGCAGCAACGACGTGCATGTGGAAAGACATTCGCATCAACATTATCGATACACCGGGTCACGTGGACTTTACCGCGGAGGTGGAGCGTTCACTCCGCGTGCTCGACGGAGCGGTCGCGGTATTTGATTCTGTTAGTGGCGTGCAGCCCCAGACCGAGACGGTGTGGCGGCAGGGCGACAAGTACAAGGTTCCGCGTATCTGCTTTGTGAACAAGATGGACAAGAACGGCGCCGATTTCGAGCACGTTGTCGACACTATTCGCAAGCGGCTGGGCGCGCGGCCTGTGGCGCTGCAGATTCCGATTGGCGCGGAGGCTGGTTTCAAGGGTGTCGTAGATCTGATCGAGATGAAGGCGGTTCTCTGGCACGACGAGACCATGGGCGCCGAGTATGACGTTCAGGCAATTCCGGCCGATCTGCAAAAGAAGGCGGAAGCATTCCGCCTGCAATTGATCGAAGTGATTGCCGAAACCGACGATGTGCTGCTTGAGAAGTTTCTCGAAGGCGAGACGCCCACCATTGAAGAACTCAAGAAGGGCATTCGCCAGGCGACCATCGATCTGAAGGTCTTCCCGGTAATCTGCGGAAGCGCATTCAAGAACAAAGGCGTGCAGACGCTGCTTGACGCGGTCGTCGATTATCTGCCGAGCCCGCTCGACAAGCCTCCGGTGGAAGGTATCGATCCGCACGACCTGTCGCATACGGTTATTCGCAAGGCGGATGACAATGAGCCGCTGTCGGCGCTGGTCTTCAAGCTGATCAACGATCCGTTCGGCAAGCTGTCGTTTATTCGCATCTATTCCGGTTCGCTGAAGACGGGCGATACGATTCTGAATCCGCGCACCGGCAAGACGGATCGCGTGGGGCGCCTGGTGAAGATGCACGCCAACAAGCGTGAGGACATCACCGAGATCTATTCCGGCGACATCTGCGCTTGTGTGGGACTGAAGGAATTGAAGACGGGCGACACGCTCAGCTCCCCGCAGCATCCGATCGCGCTTGGCGCCATCACCTTCCCTGAGCCGGTAATCTCGGTCGCCATTGAACCGAAGACGAAGGCAGACCAGGAGAAGATGGGCATCGCGTTGTCGCGGCTGGCTGATGAGGATCCCACCTTCAAGGTGCGGACCGATGAAGATTCGGGCCAGACGATTATCAGCGGCATGGGCGAGTTGCACCTCGAGATTCTTGTGGATCGCATGAAGCGAGAGCACAAGGTCGAGGCAAATGTGGGCGAACCCAAGGTGGCATTCCGCGAGACGATCCGCAAGTCAGCCGAGGCCGAGGGCAAGTACATTCGCCAGACCGGTGGTTCGGGCAACTACGGGCATTGCAAGCTGCGCGTGGAGCCGAACGAGCCAGGCAAGGGCTACGAGTTCATCAACGATATCAAGGGCGGCGTGGTTCCGAAGGAATACATCAAGCCCATCGATCAAGGTGTTCAGGGCGCGTTGGAATTGGGCATCTTGGCCGGCTACCCAATCGTGGACGTGAAGGTGCATCTCTACGACGGCAGCTACCACGAAGTCGACTCGAACGAAATGGCGTTTAAATTCGCCGGTTCGATCGCCTTCAAGGAAGCGGCCCGCAAAGCGAGCCCGGTTCTGCTGGAGCCGGTGATGGCCGTTGAAGTCACGGTGCCCGAGGAGTTCATGGGCGTGATTATCGGCGACATCAACTCGCGTCGTGGTCGGATTGAAGGTATGGAGCACGCGGCAGGATCGCAGGTCATCAAGGCGATCGTTCCGCTGAAGGAGATGTTCGGCTACGTGAACGAGATTCGTTCCTCGACACAGGGCCGGGCGTCATATTCAATGCAGTTCGCGCGCTACGAAGAGGCGCCACGCATGATCGCCGATGAAATCATCGGCCGTGCGCAGGGGAAGTAAGAAGGGCAGTGAACAGAGAACAGCTGACAGTGGGCAGTCTGAAGCTTATCGAGTGAATCGATGATGCTGGCTCAGGCAAGGAAAAACTGACCACTGATCACTGACAACTGTTTTAGGGCTGGAGCCGGAACGCCCGGCGCCCTTTTGGCAACGGCATAGAAGCTGCGAGGGGAAGAGAAAAATGGCGAAGGAAAAATTTGATCGTTCGAAGCCGCATGTGAACGTAGGAACGATAGGTCACATCGATCACGGCAAGACGACGTTGACGGCGGCGATCACGAAGGTATTGCAGAAGCACAACCCGAAGAACACGTTCCGTTCGTTTGACTCGATCGACAACGCTCCGGAAGAGCGGGAGCGCGGCATCACGATCGCGACGGCGCACGTGGAGTACGAGACGGGCAACCGGCATTATGCGCACGTGGACTGCCCCGGTCACGCCGACTACATCAAGAACATGATTACGGGCGCGGCGCAGATGGACGGCGCGATTCTGGTAGTAGCAGCGACGGACGGTCCGATGCCGCAGACCAAGGAGCACGTTCTGCTGGCTCGCCAGGTAGGCGTTCCCTGCATCGTGGTGTTCCTCAACAAGTGCGACGCGGTCGAAGACGAAGAGCTGACGGACCTGGTTGAAATGGAAGTTCGCGAACTGCTCTCGAAGTACCAGTTCCCGGGCGACGACGTTCCGGTCATCCGCGGATCGGCCCTGGGCGCCCTGAACGGCGAGCCCAAGTGGGAAGCCCAGATCGACGCGTTGATGGAAGCGGTGGACAAGTACGTTCCGCAGCCGGAGCGTGCCGTGACCCTGCCCTTCCTGATGCCGATCGAAGACATCTTCTCGATCTCGGGACGCGGCACCGTGGTTACGGGAAGAATCGAACGCGGCAAGGTGAAGGTGGGCGAGGATGTTGAGATTGTCGGCTTCCGCGAGACCCGCAAGTCGGTTTGCACGGGCGTGGAAATGTTCAAGAAGCAGCTGGACGAAGGCCTGGCGGGCGATAACGCCGGCATCCTGCTGCGCGGCATTCCCAAAGAAGATGTCGAGCGCGGCATGGTTCTCGCAAAGCCGGGATCGATCACGCCACACACCAAGTTCAAGGGCACGGTTTATGTGCTGAGCAAGGAAGAAGGCGGCCGTCATACTCCGTTCTTCAAGGGCTACAGGCCGCAGTTCTACTTCCGTACGACGGATGTGACGGGGGTGGCGGAATTGCCTGAAGGCACGGAGATGGTGATGCCGGGCGACAACGTGGAGCTGGTGATCGAACTGATTACGCCAGTCGCCATGGAAAAGGGATTGCGGTTTGCCATCCGCGAAGGCGGACGTACGGTAGGCGCAGGCGCGATTTCGGAAATTATTAAGTAAGTGAACAGTGCACAGTGCACAGTGGACAGTGAATTCAGATTCGGCAAAAGCAATCTGATCACTGTTCACTAATCACTGACCACTGTTCCCCAAAGGGGAACACATGGTAGGTCAAAGGATTCGAATTCGGTTGAAGGCATACGACTATCGCGTGCTGGATACCTCGACCGGCGAAATTGTGGAGACGGCCAAGCGCACCGGAGCAACGGTGGCGGGACCGATTCCGTTGCCGACGATCAAGAACAAGTACTGCGTGCTGCGTTCGCCGCACGTGGACAAGAAGTCGCGCGAAGCGTTCGAGATTCGCACGCACAAGCGGCTGATCGACATTCTTGAGCCGACGCAACAGACGGTAGACGCGCTGATGAAGCTCGATCTCCCGGCCGGCGTAGACGTCGAGATCAAGGCGTTTGAGAAGTGAGTAGACAGTGAACAGTGGTCAGTGAACAGAGTGCTGACAACCGAAAGCTGATAACTGAGAACTGGTTCAGTTCCGGCAGTGCAGAGCCAAGTACTCTGCATGATGAGGGGAGGAAGATATGGCAGTCACAGGGATTCTGGGAAAGAAGATCGGCATGACGCAGGTTTTCGACGAGAAGGGCGATGTGCACCCGATTACGGTGCTGCAGGCTGGCCCTTGCGTGATTACGCAATTGAAGACGCTGGCCAGGGACGGCTATGATGCCGCGCAAATCGGCCTGGTGGAATTCATCAAGACGAAGAATGTGACCAAGCCGCAGGCCGGGCACTTCGCGAAGACCGAAGCGCCTCCGGTGAAGGTCATCAAGGAAGTCGACGTCGAGGCCTCGCCGGAAGGCGAAGTCGAAACCAAGGCGGGCGATCGCGTGCTGGTGGATATTTTCCAGGATGCGAAGTTTGTAGACGTGATCGGCACTTCGAAGGGCCGCGGATTTGCTGGTGTTGTTCGCCGGCACAAGTTCGGTGGCGGACCCAAGTCGCACGGGCACATGTTCCAGGTGCAGGGTTCGATCGGTGCATCGAGTTTTCCGTCGCGTGTATTTCCGGGCCAGAGAATGCCGGGACACATGGGCGCGGCGCAGATCACGGTTCGCAATCTTCGTATTCGCGGCATCGATCTCGAAGAGAATTTGCTGATGGTTGAAGGTGCGGTTCCGGGATCGCGTGAAGGATATGTATTGATTTCGAAGGCCAAGACTCCGCCGCGCGAGCGTCGCGGATTTGCGGGTTCGACCACGGTCGATCCGCTGAAGGCTTCGAAGAAGGCAACGGCTAAGAGAAAGTAAACAGCTTTCAGCTGTCAGCTCTCAGCTCGTTGGTTGCTGGAGCCAGGATGATTGCTTTACCGATGGAAGACTGATAGCTGAAGGCTGATAGCTGACAGCTCGTAGGAAGAAGAAGATGGCAAACGTAGACGTTGTAAATCTGAACGGCGAAAAGGTGGGCTCGCTCGAACTGGCTGATGCGGTATACGGCCAGGTCAACGAGGCTCTGCTGTGGGAAGCGGTGAAGCACTATCGTGCTTCGATGCGCCAGGGCACGCACAAGACCAAAAGCCGCACTGAAGTCGCCGGTTCCGGCAAGAAGCTGTGGAAGCAGAAGGGCACCGGCCGCGCTCGTATCGGCTCGGTCCGCTCGCCGCTGTGGCGGCATGGTTACACGGTGCATGGACCCCAGCCGCGCAGCTATGACTATGCGTTCCCGCGCAAAAAGTTGCAGGGTGCGTTGCGTTCGGCGCTGGCTTCGAAGCTTGCCGACGGCAAACTGACGGTAGTGGACACGCTGGAGCTGAAAGAAGGCAAGACCAGGCTCTATCGCCAGGCGCTCGACAAGCTGGCCGTGACGCGTACGGCGCTCATTGTTGAAAACGGCAAGACGCTCTCGAAGGCGCTGATGCTGGGCGCGCGCAATCTCAAAGGTGTCGAACTGGTTCTCAACAACGAAGTGCATCCTTACGATCTGCTGCGGTATGAGCGGGCAATCTTTTCCAAGGCCGCGATCGAGCAGTTGACGGATTCTCTCGTGAAGACCGTTTCAAAGCGCAGTGCTGCGCAGACGGAGGCCGCGTAATGTCGAGTCTTTATACAGTGATTCGCCGGCCCTTGATTACAGAGAAGGGTTTGAACATGAAGGAAACCGAGGGCACGCTGGTGTTTGACGTGGCCCCGGATGCTTCGAAGACTGAAGTGAAGCAGGCAGTTGAAGCGCTCTTCAAGGTGAAGGTGGCTGCGGTGCGGACTGCGAACGTGGTGGGCAAGGAACGCCGCCGCGGAAAGTTCGCGGGCTTTCGTCCGGACTGGAAGAAGGCTTACGTCCGGCTGAAGGCCGGCGAAAAGCTGCCGGAGTACGTGAGCAATTTGTAGGGCAGCTTTAATCTGTCAGCTCTCAGCTTTCGGCTCCGGACGGAGCCAAGCACAGAGCCTGAGGTAAGTCACAGAAGTTTGGTTTAGACGGATGAACTGAGAGCTAACGGCTGAAAGCTGAAAGCTGGTTCATCAAGGATAAAAAACGATGGCTATCAAGACATACAGACCGATCACGCCGACGTTGCGCTTCAAGACGACGCTGGTCAATGACGACCTGACGACGGACAAGCCGCACAAGCCGCTGTTGGCAGTGCGCAAGCGGACAGGCGGACGCCGCAACTCGGGCGACATGACGATTCGGCACCATGGCGGCGGACACAAGCAGAAGATCCGCCTGATCGACTTCAAGCGCGACAAGTTCGGCGTTCCGGGCAAAGTGGCGACCATTGAGTACGATCCCAACCGCTCGGCGCGCATCGCACTGGTGCACTATGCAGATGGCGAGAAGCGCTACATCCTGCAGCCTGTGGGATTGAAGGTCGGGGCAACAGTAAGTTCAGGTCCCGAAGCCGACATCCTGGTGGGCAACGCGCTGCCCCTCAAGAACATTCCTGCCGGCACCACGGTGCATGCCATCGAACTGCGGCCGGGCAAAGGCGCGCAGATGGCGCGTTCGGCCGGTGCGCAGGCACAGCTGGTGGCGAAGGAAGGCGATTATGCTTTGCTGAAGCTGCCTTCCGGCGAAACGCGCAAGGTGCTTGTCGAGTGCCTGGCGACCGTTGGACAGGTGGGCAACACCGATCACGAGAACGTGTCGATCGGCAAGGCGGGACGCAACCGTTGGAAGGGGATTCGTCCGACCAACCGCGGCGTCACGATGAACCCAGTGGATCACCCGCACGGCGGCGGTGAGGGCAAGACCTCGGGTGGTCGCCATCCAGTGACTCCGTGGGGCCAGCCGACACGTGGATACAAGACACGCAACAACAAGCGGACCGATGCGTTCATCATCAGCCGCCGGGCGAAGTAAGAAAGGGCAGCTTTCAGCTATCAGCTTTCAGCTCTTAGCCAGAAGCAGCGCAAAAGTTATCAAGGGATTCGCTGGAAGCTGGCTTAGGCAAGGAACAAGCTGAGAGCTGAAGGCTGAAAGCTAGGAGCAGAATTTTTATGGCACGTTCGACGAAAAAAGGCCCGTTTGTGGATGCGCACCTGACGACGAAGATCGAGGTGCTGAATGTGGCCAACGATAAGAAGGTTGTGAAGACCTGGTCGCGGCGCTCGACGATCTTCCCGGAGTTTGTGGGACACACGATCGCGGTGCACAACGGAAAGAAATTCGTTCCCGTGTATGTGACCGAGAACATGGTGGGACACAAGCTGGGCGAGTTTGCTCCGACGCGCACGTTCAAGGGGCACACTGGCGGATCGAAGGCGGCGGAAGCAACGGCGAAGCCGGCGGGGCCGCGGTAGGAAAAGCAGTGAGCAGTGGACAGTGAGCAGTGAACAGTTCACTGAATACCGCCAGCAAGGATTTTGAGGAAGAGACCAATGGCAGTCGAGACAAAAGAATACCGGGCCGAAGCGAAGTTCCAGCGGGTGTCGCCGCAGAAGGCGCGGCTGGTGCTGGACCTGATCAAGGGCCGGGGAGTTCAGGAAGCGCTGGAGACGGCGCAGTTCACCAAGAAGCGCATTGCTCCGGTGATTCACAAACTGCTGACTTCGGCGGTGGACAACGCCAAGTACGTGTCGGGCGAGCAGGGGATTGATCTGGACGTCGATAACCTCTATGTGAAGTTGGCGATTGCCAACGACGGTCCGCGGATGAAGCGGATCCGGCCTGCTCCGATGGGGCGCGCTTATCGCTACCAGCGCAGGCTGACGCACATCATCTTGTCGGTGGCTGAGCGCGATGGCGGAAACTCGCACCTGGTGACCAAGGCTGACGAGCCGGAGACGGCTGCGAAGTCCACCAGGAAGACGGTCGCAAAGAAGACAGTTTCGAAGACGGCAAAGAAATCAGCGGCGAAGAAGCCGGTTGCGGCAACGAAGAAAAAGGCCAAGAAGTAGGCCGAGAGGTTTGAGGAAAAAAGTATGGGACAGAAAGTCCACCCTTATGGATTCAGGCTCGGAGTAAACAAGCCGTGGCGTTCGCGCTGGTTCTCAGAGCGCGACTATGACAAGCTCCTGGTCGAAGACGTGAAGCTCAAGGCTGAGCTGCGCGAAAAGCTCAAGGCTGCCGGCGTGAGTTCGGTGGAAATCGAGCGTCCGGGCAACAAGCTTCGCTTCCTGATCCGCACGGCGCGCCCGGGTATCGTGATCGGCCGCAAGGGCGCGGAGATCGAGAAGCTCAAGACCGAGCTCGGCAAGCGCACCAACCGCGAAGTGTTCATCGACATCATCGAGGTGAACAAGCCGGAGCTGGACGCACAGCTGGTGTCGGAGAATATCGCGCTGCAGCTGGAAAAGCGCGTGAGTTTCCGCCGCGCCATGCGCAAGAGCGTGGATTCGGCGCTGCGTTTCGGCTGCAAGGGAATCAAGGTGCGTGTCTCTGGCCGGTTAAACGGCAACGAAATCGCGCGCTCGGAGTGGTATCTGCAGGGGCGGTTGCCGCTGCACACGCTGCGTGCGGATATCGACTACGGGTTTACTGAGGCACACACCACCTATGGCGTGATCGGCGTGAAGACGTGGATCTACCGCGGCGATATTTACGAGCAAAAGCGCCGCCAGACCGCGCCCGCAGGTTCGGGAGTGTTTTAAAGGCAGTGGACAGTGATCAGTGTTCAGTGATCACTGTTTTTCTGCCGGGTGAAGATTTGTGATTTGTCCAGGGCTGGTTGCTGGACGTGAGGATTGAAAGTCAGTTTTAGCAAGAAGAAACTGACCACTGTTCACTGACAACTGACCACTGGTTCTAGAGGATTTCGTTATGTTGATGCCGAAGAAGGTTAAGTTCCGGAAGCAGCAGAAGGGCAAGCGCCGCGGTAAAGCCTGGCGCGGTTCCTCTCTGTCGTTCGGTGAGTACGGTTTGAAGGTTCTGGAGTGCGGCTACATCACTGACCGGCAGATCGAAGCCAGCCGTATCGCGATGACCCGCTTCATCAAGCGCGGCGGCAAGATCTGGTTACGGCTGTTTCCAGACAAGCCGATTACCAAGAAGCCGGCCGAAGTTCGTATGGGTTCGGGCAAGGGCGCGCTCGATCACTGGGTAGCAGTCGTTCGTCCCGGCAAGATCCTGTTCGAGATGGAAGGTGTGACGCCGGAGATCGCGCAGGAAGCGATGCGCCTGGCTTCAAACAAGCTGCCGCTGAAGACGAAATTCGTGCAGCGTCCGGGCGCCGAGAAGACAGGTTCGGCCGAAAAGAAAACGGCTGCAGCCGAGTAAGTTGGCAGCAGCTATGTTAGTTCGGCACATTGGGTAAGACGCGCCATGGGTCCCGCAGGGATTGGCAGAGCGCCGGAGAATAAGAAATGGAACTCGCAAAGATTCGTAGTTTGAGCGACGACGAACTGCTGCACCATGAGAAGACTTCAGGTGAACAGCTGTTCCGGCTTCGCTTCCAGGTCTCGATGGGGCAGAACGACGGCGTGAAGAAGCTTCGCCAATTGCGCAAGGAGATCGCACAGATCAAGACGGTTTCGCGCGAGCGCGAACTGGGCATTCGCGGCGCACAGCATGAGCTGGTTTCGACCGTGCCTGCCGGTGAACAGAAGAAAAGCGCGAAAGCTGCGGCGAAGAAGCCCGCCAGGTCGGCCAAGGCCAAGACTGTGAAGGCCAAGTCTGGCGCCAAGAAGAGCGTGAAAAAGGGGCCAAGGTCTGCTGCCAAGAAGAGTGCGAAAAAGACTGCGGCGGCGACGGCAACGAAGAAGGGAGCCGGTAAATGACGGTAGCAACGGAGAAGCAGGCGCCGGCGTCCCGGCGTAACGAGAAGGTGGGCAACGTGGTGTCGACCAAGATGCAGAAGACCATCGTGGTCGAGGTCGAGATGCGCAAGGCCCATCCGAAGTACAAGCGCATTATCAAAAGCTCAAAGAAGTTCTATGCGCACGATGAACAGAACTCAGCGCGGCTGGGCGATGTGGTTCGCATCCGCGAGACTAGGCCGCTGAGCAAGTTGAAGCGGTGGTCGCTTGAAGAGATCGTTCGGCGTTCGTCGCTGGCGCAGATTGAAGACACGGCTGGAACAGCCGCTGCAGTAGAGGCCGCCAAGTAGGCGGAGCGGTTTAAGGAGAAGAATCCATGGCTGTGCAAATGAGAACCATGCTCGCGGTGGCCGACAACTCCGGCGCGCGCAAGTTGCAAGTGATTCTGCCGCTCGGTGGCGGACTGGGCAAGAAGGCCGGTCTGGGCGATATTGTGACCGCGGCGGTGAAGGAAGCTTCGCCGGATGGCACGGTGAAGAAGGGCAAGGTCGTGAAAGCGGTAATTGTCCGCACCCGCAAGGAGCATCGTCGCCGTGATGGAACCTACATCCGGTTCGACGAGAACGCGGCGGTGGTGATCGACGACGCGCATGAGCCGGTAGGGACGCGCGTGTTCGGTCCCGTTGCGCGCGAATTGCGTGAGAAGAAGTTCTTGAAGATTGTGTCGCTGGCACCGGAAGTGGTGTAGCAGCGGAGCTATCAGCCTTCAGCTCTCAGCTTTCAGCCAGTTCGTGCTGAGTTGAAGGGCGAGGCGAAAGCAAGATGAACGGATGGCTGACAGCTGATGGATGAATGCTGGAGAAGAAAATGCCGAGTTTGAAGATTCGTCGTAACGATGTAGTGAAGGTGCTCGCGGGTTCCGATAGCGGCAAGACCGGGCGTGTGCTGCGTGTATTTCCCGACAAGGGAACGGTGCTGGTGGAGCACGTGCGCGTGGTGAAGAAGACGGTCTCGAGCAAGCAGGGACAGCGGACCAAGGGCGGCATTGCGGAGCACGAGTCCCCGATCAACGTGTCGAATGTGGCTCTGCTCTGCCCGAACTGCGAAACGGCCGCCATTGGTTACAAGGTCGAAGGCACCAGCAAGCAGAGGATATGCAAGACGTGCGGCAGCGAGTTGCCGACGAAGAAGTGACGTCAGTGATCAGTGAACAGGGGTCAGTGAACAGTTAAGAACTGGAGCGGACCCGAGGTTACGAGTCACGGAAGCACTGAGCGGGATCCAGAGCCGAGTCTGGTGATGTGCCAGGGGGCGAACCCCTTCCGCAGCGGTAAACGGATCGACAAAGCGATCCAATCCGAGACCGGAAGAAAGAGAGTGAAGGAATGGCAGCAAGGCTGAAAGAGAAGTACAACAAAGAGATCAAGCAGGCTCTGAAGAAGGAACTGGGCATCGACAACATGATGGCCGTTCCCCGGCTGGAGAAGGTCGTGATTAACATGGGCCTGGGCGAAGCTACGCAGAACACCAAGCTGCTGGATCCGCTGGTTGGAGATTTGACGCAGATTACCGGCCAGAAGCCGGTGATGACGAAGGCGAAGAAATCGATTGCCGCATTCAAGGTGCGCGCCGGCATGTCCATCGGAGCGATGGTGACTTTGCGCAACGAAAAGGCATACGAATTTCTCGACCGCTTGATTTCGACAGCGCTGCCGCGGGTTCGCGATTTTCGCGGTGTGTCAACCAAGAGTTTTGATGGGCGTGGCAATTACACGCTCGGTCTGCGGGACCAGCTGATTTTCCCGGAGATCGATTACTCGAAGGTGGAAAAGCTGAAGGGCATGAACATCACGATCGTGACCACGGCGAAGGACGATAACGCAGCGCGTGCGCTGTTGAAGGCCTTCGGCATGCCGTTCCGGCAGGGCGCGTAAGGCAGCTTTTAGCTGTCAGCCATCAGCCGTCAGCTTGATTGAGGTGAGGTCGGCAGCAAAGGAAGGAACCACGGCTTGTACCGCAGGCGATTGTGCCAAGGAACAGGCTGAAAGCTGATAGCTGAAAGCTGTTAGCTGCTTTTAAGAGGATTTATGGCAACCACTGCAAAGAGAGTGAAGGACGCGCGGAAGCCGAAGTTCAGCTCCCGCAAACACAACCGGTGCAAGCTCTGCGGACGTCCGCGGGGATACCTGCGGAAGTTTGGAATTTGCCGCTTGTGTTTCCGGGCGCTGGCGCTCAAGGGAGAAATCCCCGGCGTCGTGAAGTCGAGCTGGTAAGAAAAGCAGTCGACAGTGAACAGTGGCCAGTGAACAGAGAACTGACCGGCAAGAATCGAACTGATCACTGTGCACTGTTCACTGTAGTAAGCATTCCCGCTGGTTCTCCTGTTGAAGTGAGACCGGGAGCGAACGGGGAATGAAGGAGAAGGAATGAGTCTGACCGACCCAGTAGCAGATTTTCTGGCGCGAATCCGGAACGCAATCCGGGCGCGTCATCAGAAGCTGGATGTGCCGGCTTCCAAGTTGAAGACCGAGATTGCCCGTATTCTCAAGGAAGAGGGCTATATTTCGAACTACAAGACCCAGGAAGAGGAAGGCAAGCTCATCCTCCGCGTGTATCTGAAATACGGCGGACAGGAAGCTGCCATTCGCGACCTCGCGCGCATCTCGCGTCCCGGCTGCCGTGTATACATCGGCCGCGACGAGATCAAGCGCGTTCAGGGTGGACTCGGCATTTCGATCATGACGACGCCCAAGGGCGTGATGACCGGACGCCAGGCGCGCCGCGAAGGTGTAGGCGGCGAACTGCTTTGTGAGGTGTGGTAAAGGCAGTGAACAGTTGTCAGTGATCAGTGGTCAGTTTGTTCGTGCTTGAACTCGCCGCTTAAGAATTGGGTAAACGTTACGATCACTGTCCACCGTTTTTCGGCTGCAGTGGAACGCATGAGAGTGGAAGCAATCACTGTTCACTGAACACTGATCACTGACCACTGTTTTTCGGGACTCGCAAGCCAAGTGAAGGATTGATTCGATGTCGCGTATTGGTAAGAAAGTGATTCCCCTGCCCTCCGGCGTGAAGTACAAGGTTGAGGGCAACACGGTTCTCGTCGAAGGGCCGAAGGGCAAGGTGTCGGCGATGATTGCGGACGGCATTTCCCTCGAGACCAAAGACGGTGCGTTGCATGTGAACCGCGCCAGCGAAGACAAGGCGGCGGTCCACGGGCTGACGCGCGCGCTGGTGTTCAACGCGGTCCACGGAGTGACGAAGGGTTGGATCCGGGAACTGGATATTGTCGGCATCGGCTATCGCGCGGAGTTGAAAGGCAAGGGCACAGTGGTGTTTACGCTGGGTTACTCGCACCCGATCGAAGTTCCGCTGCCCACAGGCATCGAAGTGGCGATTGATGCGAAGCAGACGCACCTGACGATCACCGGCATAGACCGCCAGAAAGTTGGCCAGGTTGCCGCCGATATGCGTTCGTTGCGCAAGCCCGATCCGTACAAGAACAAGGGTGTGCGTTACTCGGACGAGAAGTTGAAGAAGAAGGCCGGCAAGACGGGCGCGAAATAAGAAAAGTGGACAGTGAGCAGTGGGCAGTGAACAGCAAAAGTCTGGCAGAGAACTGATCATTTATCACTGTGCACTGTTCACTGAAATCAACCCGAACGGGGCCGTAAGGCGGCTCCGCTGATAGGAAAGAGACGAAGATGATCAAGAGAAACGAAATTCGCCAGCGGATTCACTCGCGCATCCGCGCGAAGCTGGCAGGCACGGGTGAGCGGCCGAGGCTGAATGTGTATCGTTCGCTGAACCACATCTACGCGCAGGTGATCGACGACCAGAAGGGTGTGACCATTGTGTCCGCCTCGACGCTGGCAGCGAAGTCCAAGACCGGCGGCAATGTGGCGGCAGCCAAGGAAATCGGCAAGACGATCGCGGAGAAGGCGCAGGAGAAGGGCGTCAAGAAGGTGGTCTTCGATCGCGGCGGCTTCCTGTACCACGGCCGCATCAAGGCTCTTGCCGAAGCGGCACGCGAAGCAGGGCTTGAGTTTTAAAAGCAGTGAACAGTGCACAGTGAACAGTGATCGGTTCATTGCGGTAACGCTGAAATCTCTGGCACGAACGGGACAAGCTGAACACTGTTCACTGAACACTGTTCACTGAAAAAGAGAGAGCAATGATGATTTCGAATAAGAAACTCGATGCCAACCAGTACAACCTGAAGGATCAGGTGGTTTCAATTAACCGCGTGACCAAGGTGGTGAAGGGCGGCAAGAACATGTCGTTTGCCGCGCTGGTGGTGGTGGGCGACGCAGCTTCGGGCGTGGTGGGCTACGGATCGGGCAAGGCCAAGGAAGTGCCCCAGGCTATCCGCAAAGGAATTGAAGCGGCCAAGAAGAACCTGGTTCGCATCAACCTGACCGATACCTCGATTCCACACCAGGTACTGGGCCGCTTCGGCTCGGGACATGTGCTGCTGAAGCCGGCTCCGGAAGGAACGGGCGTGATTGCCGGCGGCGCGGTGCGGGCGGTGATGACCTCGGTCGGTGTTCAGAATGTGCTCACCAAGAGCCTGGGAACGGCGAATCCGCACAACGTCATCAAGGCAACGTTCGACGCGCTGATCCAACTGCGCGACAAGAGCGACGTGGCCACGGCGCGCGGCAAGCAGGTTGAGGAGCTTTAATCATGGCTGAAACCAAGAAGAACACCCCACCGGACACAAATCGTCCGTCGGGGACTCCGTCAAAGATTCGCATTGAATACTACCGCTCAAAGAACTCCACGCCCGCCAAGCACAAGGCGGTGGTGAAGGGTCTTGGCTTTACGCGGCTTAACCAGATCGTTGAGCGCGTGGACAACGAGTCGATTCGCGGCATGGTGAAAACCGTTCCGCATTTGGTTCGCATTTTAGAAAACTAGTGAACAGTGAACAGTGATCAGCACGGACTGTCCACTTTTCACTTGTTCAATGCTTCATCAAACGCGAGTCGTCGGGGCTCAACCCCGCCGGCGCTATTAGCGAGGAAAATCATGGCAAAGAATCTATCGAATTTGCGCGCGCCCAAGAAGGCCAACACCGGGCGCAAGCGTGTGGGCCGGGGCATGGGATCCGGCATGGGCAAGACCTCAACCCGCGGCCATAAGGGCCAGGGTTCGCGTTCGGGCTTCAGCCTGATGCGCGGCTTTGAGGGCGGCCAGATGCCGCTGCACCGGCGGCTTCCGAAACGCGGCTTCACCAACATCTTCCGCACCCAATACAGCGTGGTGAACCTCGACCGGTTTGCAGAACTCTCCGTGAAGGAAGTGGGCCTGGACGACTACAAGAAGCTGGGCCTTGTCTCGAGCAAGAAGGCACTGATCAAGGTGCTGGGTTCGGGCGAGTTGACCTCGGCGATCACCATTCATGCGCACAAGTTTTCCAAGTCGGCTATCGAGAAAATCGAGAAGGCCGGCGGCAAGGCCGTTGTGGCGGGAGCGCCGGCGGCAGCGTAGGGACACCAATCCCAGGTCTCAGAATCGGGACTTGGGGCACCCAATGTATCCGGGAACACCGCCAAGTCGGCTTTCAGGCTGCCAAGATCGAGAGCTGAAGGCATCCGGCGGAATTCGGGGACATGGGGCGACCTTCGCGCTTACACTGGATTTTGGCAAGATTCGAGCGGCGACATCGCCTGAAGCGGAAAATCAAACATGCTTGAAAAGTTTCTGAATATCTTCCGGATTCCTGACCTGCGCAAACGGGTTCTGTTCACACTGGGCATTCTCGCCGTGTACCGCCTGGGTGCGTTTATTCCCACTCCCGGCGTGAACGCCCACCAGCTTGAGCTTATGTTCAATGCGCAGAGCGGATCGGCGCTGGGCCTGATGGACTTGTTCGGCGGCGGCAACCTGCGCCGGATGACCATCTTCGCGCTCGGCATCATGCCCTACATCACCGCGTCGATCATCTTTCAGTTGCTGACCGTGGTCTATGAACCGCTCGCGCGCATCCAGAAGGAAGGCGAACTTGGCCGTCGGAAGATCACGCAGTGGACCCGCTATGTGACGATCGTGCTGGCCGCATTGCAGTCCATCGGCATCGCCGCGATCCTCACCAAGGAAGGCCTGGTTCTCCATCCCGGCATCGGGTTTAGTCTCATGACCGTGCTGACCTTGACGACGGGGTCTGGCTTCATCATGTGGCTGGGCGAGCAGATTACCGATCGCGGCATTGGTAACGGCATGAGTTTGCTGATCTTTGCCGGCATCGTTGCAGGCTTGCCGCGCGGTGTGGGCGACATCGTCGCCAAGGTGCAAACCGCCGCCTGGGGGAACTTTACAATTTTTGCGGTGCTGCTGCTGGTTGTGGGCATGATCGCGGTGGTTGCGTTTATCGTTTACGTCGAGCGTTCCGAGCGACGCATTCCTATCCAGAGCGCTCGGCGGATTGTTGGCCGGCGAATGATGGGCGGCTCGTCCAGCCACCTTCCTCTGAAGGTCAACTCGGGCGGCGTAATGCCGGTCATCTTTGCCAGTTCCATCCTCTCGGCTCCGCTGCTGTTCGGGCAGATGGATTGGGTGCAGAGCAACCGCTTCTTCCAGCCGATTATCCAGGCGTTGGCTCCGGGCTATCCCTGGTACGAACTGCTGTACATGCTGGGCATTGTCTTCTTTGCCTACTTCTACGTTTCGATCGTGATGAAGCCGGACGATATCGCGGACAATTTCCGCAAATCCGGATCGTTTATTCCCGGCATCCGGCCCGGCAAGCGCACTTCGGACTTCATCAACGACATTCTTACCCGCATCACGCTGGTTGGCGCGCTGTATCTCATCATCATTTCCCTGGTGCCCACCTTCCTCATTTCGGGCATTCGTTTTGACAAGATCTGGCTGATTGGCAGGTTCTTTGAGAGTTTGCCTACCTGGGCTACGCACGGTTTGGGGGTCAATTTCTACTTTGGCGGCACCTCGCTGCTGATCGTAGTGGGTGTCGCTATGGACACTGTCAACCAGATCGAATCGCAGCTGATCATGCGCCATTATGACGGCTTTTCCCCGCGTTCCGGTCGTGTACGCGGAAGGAAAAACTGGTAATGTCGTCGTCTGCAGCAAGTGTTGAAAGTGCAGTAGAAGTAGAAGCAGAAGTAGAAGGAGATCGAGGACCGGCAAGAATGATCGTACCCGGACCGATTCTCCTGTTGGGCGCACCGGGCGTGGGGAAGGGTACCCAGGCCAAGGAACTGGTGCAACATTGGGGGATACCCCAGATTTCGACCGGAGACCTGCTCCGTGCCAACGTAAGCCAGGGCACGCCTTTGGGAAAGACGGCGAAGGAGATCATGCACCGGGGAGAGCTGGTTCCGGACTCCCTTGTGAATGAAATGGTGGCGGTAAGACTTCAACAGCCGGACACGGTTAAAGGCTACATTCTGGACGGGTTTCCGAGAACACTAGCGCAGGCGCATTGGCTGGACGGGCGTCTCGCGACACAAAAAGAGGCATTGCCGCTGGTTGCCGTCAGTATCCAAGTGGATTATACTCAGTTATTGCGTCGCATTACGGGGCGCAGGAACTGCCCGGTCTGCCAGACCATCTACAACATTTACACGAAGCCGCCTCAGAGGGCTGGCTTTTGTGATGTTGAAGGGGCTGCACTGATCCAGCGATCCGATGACACGGAAAAGGCTTTTGCGGAGCGCATGCGCGCCTACGCTGCCCAGACCGCGCCTGTGATTGAGCACTATCGGGAGTTGGGGCGATTTGTAGAAGTGCCTGGAGATGGACCGATAGCCGCAATTGCGGCTGGAATTGTGGCTTCCGTTGAGCGGCTGCGCCAATAGCGCGGTGCGCGAACGGGATTTTGTGCGTGATTGGACTTGAAAGGAAATTCCGAGTGGCGGTGGTACTGAAGTCGTCTCTGGAGATCGAAAAGATGCGCCGCGCGGGCAAGGTTGTCCGCGAGGTGCTGGAGCTGGTGCGCAGTCAGGTTAAGCCGGGCGCCACTACTCTGGATCTTGAGAAGGTGGCGGAAGCGCGCATTGCTGAGCTCGGCGCCAAACCCGCGTTCAAGGGTTACCACGGGTTTCCGTGCGTGCTCTGCACCTCGATCAATAACGAGGTGGTGCACGGGATTCCATCGAAGAAGCGTGTCCTGAAAGAGGGAGACATCGTTTCAGTGGATTGCGGGGCGATCGTGGATGGCTACTACGGGGATGCCGCGATCACAGTGCCGGTGGGCGAGAAGATCGCACCGAACACGGCGCGGTTGCTCGAGGTGACGGAGAAGTCGCTGCATGCGGGTATCTCGGCGGTGAAGCCGGGAGCGACGCTGGGCGATATCGGCCACGCGGTGCAGACAGTTGTCGAAGCCGAGGGATTTTCAGTGGTGCGCGACTTTGTGGGCCACGGAATTGGCAGCCACATGCACGAAGATCCGCAGGTGCCGAACTTTGGCGAAGCGGGTTCAGGTATGCGGTTGCGTGCAGGAATGGTGATCGCGATCGAGCCCATGGTGAATGCCGGCAAGGCGGATGTGCGCGTTTTGCGCGATGGCTGGACGGCAGTGACGGACGATGGAAGCATGAGTGCTCATTTTGAGCACACGGTGGCGGTTACCGACACCGGCGCAAAGGTTCTGACTGAGTAGGTAAGCGAGGGACTCAGTCCAAAACACAAGGGCGCGCCAGCGCGCACCCAGAAGTGGATACAGTTTGTCGAAGGAAGACGCGATTGAGGTCATGGCAACGGTGGTTGAAACGTTGCCCAACGCCATGTTCAAGGTGAAGCTCGAGACGAATCACGAAGTGCTGGCCCATGTCTCGGGCCGAATGCGCAAAAACTTTATCCGCATTTTGCCGGGTGACCGTGTGGCCGTTGAGCTGAGTCCGTACGACCTGAACCGCGGGCGAATTGTGTACCGCTACAAATAGCCATCAGCTTTCAGTTTGTCTATGCTGGTGCGCTGATCGGGATGAGGCTGAGAGCTGAAGGCTGATGGCTGAAAGCTCGAAACAAACCGCGTTGTCAGCAGATGCGCGGAGAAGGGCAGTAAAGCAATGAAGGTCCGTGCATCGGTAAAGAAGATTTGCGTGAAATGCAAGGTCATCAACCGCCGCGGGGTGGTTCGGGTGATCTGCGAAAACGCAAAGCACAAGCAGCGTCAGGGCTAGTTCGGCCTGGCAAGAGGGCGGAAACTCCAGGAAAGTGAACAGTGTGTAGTGAACAGTTGAAGCACTTGAATCGGCAAGAACAAAACTGATCACTGTCCACTAATCACTGACCACTGTCTTTCAGGGGCTAGTTAGCTTGAGTCAAGGCTTGCGATGAACCCCGGAGTCAACCGCAATAACTCGTGCGAACCGGCTAAGGCCGGAGGCACAAAACGGAAGTAGCAAAGGATTCAGAATGGCACGTATTGCTGGCGTCGATCTGCCCCGCAACAAGCAGGCCCGGATCGCGCTTACCTACATCTACGGCATCGGCAATCCCCGGTCGCTGAAGATTCTGGAGAAGGCGAATGTTGACGCCCACAAGAAAATCCAGGACCTTGGCGAAGAAGAGGTAAACCGCATCCGCCAGGTGATCGAGGACGAAGGTGACGTCGAGGGCGATCTCCGCAAAGATACCCAGATGCACATCAAGCGCCTGATCGATATTCAGAGCTACCGCGGCAACCGGCATCGCCGGTCGCTGCCGGTACGTGGACAGCGCACCCACACCAATGCACGCACCCGCAAGGGACCGCGCAAGGGCACTGTGGCAGGCAAAAAGAAAGCGACGGCGAAGACCTAATGGCGAAACCAGAACAGAAGGCCGCAGCCGGCAAAGCTGGCAAGAACAAGAAGTTCAAAAAGCGCGAGCGCAAGAATGTACCGTTTGGTATTTGCCACATTCAGGCTTCGTTCAACAACACCATTGTGACCATCACAGATCCGGTGGGCAACACGCTCAGCTGGAAGAGCTCGGGTTCGCTCGGCTTCCGCGGTTCGCGCAAGGGCACGCCGTTCGCGGCGCAGCAGGCTGCGTCGAACGCGGCATCGATGGCGCGCGATCACGGTCTGCGGGCAGTCGACGTACGCGTTGCCGGTCCTGGATCGGGCCGCGAGTCGGCCATCCGTGCGCTGGCGGCAGCAGGCATCGACGTTCGTTCCATCCGCGACGTCACGCCGGTTCCGCACAATGGTTGCAGGCCGCCGAAGCGGCGGAGAGTCTAAAGACAGTTGTCAGTGGTCAGTGAACAGTGATCAGTTGTTCGTGCTGAGATCAGCCGTATCAAGTGTTCAATGGCCAGGACAACTTGCAGTGGAGAACAGGAATCAGTTGATGCTGTAATTGCAGCACACCAAAACTGACCACTGATCACTGTCCGCTGTTCACTGAAATATGGGCCGGGAGGAAGTCTCCTCCGGAGATGTAAACCGGCCGACATCCGAAGTCAGGAGAAGAAATGGCTCGTTATACCGGAGCAGTATGCCGCCTTTGCCGTCGCGAAGGCACCAAGCTCTTCTTGAAGGGCACCAAATGTTTATCAGACCGTTGCCCGATTGAGAAGCGCAACTTTCCTCCCGGACAACATGGGAAGGACCGCAAGGCCAAGATTGTAGGCTACGGCCTGCAACTGCACGAAAAGCAGAAGGCCAAGCGCATGTACTTCACGCTCGAAGGCCAGTTCCGCGCTTATTACGAGAAGGCCAACCGCGCCCAGGGCGTCACGGGAGAACTGCTGATTCAGCAGCTCGAGCGGCGTCTCGACAACGTGGCTTTCCGTCTTGGGTTCGCAATTTCGCGCCGCCAGGCTCGCCAGGTTGTTCGCCACGGTCATGTTTCCGTCAACGGCCGCAAGGTGAACATCCCTTCGTTCCAGGTGAATGTGGGCGACGAGATCGCGATCCGCGACTCCGCGAAGAAGCTGATCATCATCGAGCAGGGCACGCAGTATGCTGCGCAGAACCCCGTGCCGGTGTGGCTCGAAGCGAATTTTGAAAATATGTCTGGGCGCATTCTCAGCCTGCCCAAACGCAAGGATGTCAATTTGCCGATCAACGAACAGCTGATCGTCGAACTGTACAGCAAGTAGAACCACAGTGAGCAGTGAACAGTGCACAGTGATCAAGAACGCCTCGGCGCCGCGATCTTCTGTTCACTGCTCACTGTCCACTGATCACTCACACGAGGAGAACTTGCGCGGCCGCCGCAAAATGCATCGCGACGTACATGCCGCGCGGGAAAAGAGATAACCATATGCTTTGGAGAGGATTCCAAAAACCGAAGCGCCTGGCAGTCGATGCCGAGTCGCTCAGCGAAACATTTGGCAAGTTCAGCGCCCAGCCCTTTGAGCGTGGATTTGGCACAACCATCGGCAATGCCCTGCGCCGCACGCTGCTCAGCTCCATCGAGGGCGCCGCAGTTACCGCGGTTCGCATCGAAGGCGTGCTGCACGAGTTCCAGTCGATCGCCGGCGTTGTTGAAGACGCGACCGACATCATCCTGAATCTCAAACAGATTCCCTTCAAGCTTTCGGGCGACGGTCCCAAGGCGCTGTACCTGCGCGCCGACCAGCCCGGTGTGGTCACCAGCGGCATGATTGAAGCCGACGGTGAAGTTGAGATTCTGGACAAGAACATCTACATTGCCACCGTCTCTGAAGGCGGCCGGCTCGAGATGGAAATGCGCCTGAAGCGCGGTCGCGGATACATTTCAGCCGACAAGAACTTCGACGCCGATCTCGGCCTTGGCTTCATTCCGGTGGATTCTGTCCACTCGCCGGTGCGCCGCGTGAACTACGTTGTCGAAGCCGCTCGTCTGGGCCAGATCACCGACTACGACAAGCTGACTCTCGAAGTCTGGACCAACGGCGCGGTCCTGCCCGCCGATGCTGTGGGTCTGGCAGCGAAGCTGCTGAAAGATCACATGAACATCTTTATCAACTTCGAAGAAGAAATCGAAGCTGAGTCGCGCAGTGAAGAAGGCCGCGTGATGCTGCGCAACGACAACCTGAATCGCTCCGTTGAAGAGCTGGAACTGTCGGTCCGCAGCTACAACTGCCTGAAGAACGCGAATATTCAGACTATCGGCGAGCTGGTGCAGAAGACCGAAGCCGAGATGCTGAAGACGAAAAACTTTGGCCGCAAGAGTCTGAACGAGATCAAGGAAATTCTCGCGCAGATGGGCCTTTCGCTGGGCATGAAGATCGACGAGAGCGGTAATGCTGTTCCCGGGCCGACCAGCATCCCGCCCGCAACCGCACTGGCTGCCAACTACAGCAGCTACGACGATGAGGACGAGCCGCTGGATTCGGTCGATCTCCAGCTGCCCACCGAGACCGAGAATTTTTAAGTACAGCAGTCAGCTATCAGCTTTCAGCCATCGGCAGAAACCTGCACGAGCTGAAAGCTGAAGGCTGAGAGCTGAAAGCTCACAAGACTTCGAAAGCGAGTAATACGTCATGCGCCATCGCAATGCAGGATTTAAACTCGGACGCAACACCAGCCATCGGCGCGCGCTGCTGCGCAACCTGGTCACGTCCGTCATCGTGGAAGACCGCGTGGAGACCACCGTGGCCAAGGCCAAGGCAGTGCGTCCGCACGTGGAAAAGATGATCACGCTGGGCAAAAAGGGCGACGTGCATGCGCGACGCCAGGCGCTCAGTTTTCTCATGACCGACAAGGCAGTCGAGCGGCTGTTCGATACCGTGGCCCCGCGCTACGGCGATCGCCAGGGCGGCTATCTGCGCATTGTCCGCACCGGCTTCCAGAAGGGCGACGGCGCCGAAAAGGCGTTCATCGAACTGCTGGGTGCTGAAAAGCAACTTGACGAGAAGCGTCAGAAGCGCGATGAAGTGAAAGCCAAGAAGCGCGCCGAACTCGAAAAGCAGCTTGAAGAAAGCAAGAAAGACGAAGAAAAGGGCGGGGAAGAAGCAGCGTAGTCTTAGAGACTCCTCGCCTTCCTTTTTTTATCCAGCCTTCGTATGATGCATCTGATTCCAGCAAGCTACGGATCTTATCATTCTTAGCTCTTGGTTTGACCGTGGCCCTATTTCTGCAACTCTGCGATGCGTGCGCTGAGGCTCATCGCGTCAAACGGTGCGCGAACTTTGACATCGTCGTCGAAGTAAACGAAGACATCACGCGCGTCTCGTTTTGGACCCGGATCGGGATGGATTCTCGTACCATCTGTAACTTCCTCTCCGCGCGACCACGCGATGATTCTGCGAGCCCATACATCGATCGCTTCGGGTGTGTAGCCATTGGGATAGAGCTTTTCGTTTCCATGCAGACGGCAATAGACAATGTCCGCAGTCAGGTCCATCATTACCGGCAGCTTCACGGTGTCGGCGACCACAAGCGCGATATTGTTCTCGCGAAGCAGCGCGACGTATTCAGGAACTGCAAAGCTCTTGTGGCGGGTTTCAATGGCGTGATGAAGCGGCAGGTCTTCTTCAACCTCGAGCCATGAACGGCTCGCCATCCATTCATCGCGTTGCCGCGCATAGGCCGCCGCCTGCCTCTGCGTTCGCGGCAGAAGCTTGAAGAAATTCTCGAGACGCGGCAAGTCGATGGAGAAGTTTGGCGGGAATTGCCAGAGAATTGGCCCTAGCTTTTTGCCGAACCGCAGCAGTCCCTGCGCAAGGAAGTTCGCCAATGCAGTCTCGACGTTTTCGATTTTGCGAATGTGGGTAATGAATTGCGAGCCCTTGATGGAGAACACAAAGTCGTCCGGTGTGTCCTTGCTCCATTGCTGAAAGCTTTGCGGCCTCTGCGTCGAATAAAAGGTTCCATTCAACTCGATGGAATTGAGCTGTCGCGAGGCATACTCAAGTTCGCGTTTCTGTGCGAGATCCTCGGGGTAGAAGGTTCCCCGCCATTCGTCGTAACGCCATCCGGCGATACCGATGCGAATTTGTCCCTGATGGCTCATACAATCCTTGTTTCAGCGCAGTGTAAATCAGAGATCCGCATTTTGAAAAAGCTAGGCAGCGTGCTCCAGGCGCTTCGGCCAGAGAACGCGCACGATGACGTAGACGAGCATTTGCAGCACGATGGCACCGGAGCAGTCGAGAAGCACGTCGGAAGGGACGCCGGTGCGGTTGGGCAGGAAGGATTGATGGAACTCGTCGGCGCTCGCAACCAAGGCGGTTCCCAGCAGCGCGAGCGTGGCATCGAGCAGAAAACTCGCGCGCGGCAGGCTCAGCCACCAGGCGCGCAGCCACAGCAGACCAATCGTTCCATAGCCCACAAAGTGGCCGCTCTTCCGAATCAGGTGATGGAAAAGTTCCCAGCGTTCGTTGCTGACTGGCCCAAAAATGTGTTCCCATACCCAGCGCAGCGGCCCGCTGGTGTGATCGGAGCCGAAGTAAGCCGTCGACTCCACCGCGATCACGCACATACCGAGAAGCACCGGGAACCAGGCGCGAATCCAGAACAGTACCGATCGCCGATCGGCGGTGACGGATGATTTACTCAACGTGATAATTCGGCGCTTCGCGCGTGATGATGACGTCGTGCACGTGGCTCTCGCGAAGACCGGCATTGGAGATGCGCACAAACTGCGCCTTCTCCTGCAATTCGGCAATGGTGCCGCATCCCAGGTATCCCATGCCGGAGCGAAGTCCGCCGACGAGCTGATACACCATGGCCTCGAGCGGCCCGCGATACGGCACGCGCCCCTCGATACCTTCTGGAACGAATTTCGCCAGGCGATTTTGTCCGTTGCGTTCGCGCTGGACAACGCCCTCGGTGTCGATCTCCCTGGCAAGATCCTCGGCGCTCTGGAAGTATCGTTCGCCCGATCCCTGGCTCATGGCCGTCAGTGAACCCATGCCGCGATAGCTCTTGAAACTGCGACCCTGGTAGAGAATGGTTTCGCCGGGGCTCTCGTCAACGCCCGCAAAAAGCGATCCAATCATCACGGAATTGGCGCCTGCGGCAATCGCTTTTGTTACTTCGCCGGAGTACTTGATGCCGCCATCTGCAATGACGGGGATGCCCCGTTCGCGTGCTGCTCTTGCGGCTTCGGCGATAGCGGTGATCTGCGGCATGCCCGCGCCTGTCACCATACGGGTGGTGCAGATGGAACCGGGGCCGATGCCCACCTTCACGGCATCGGCGCCCCCATCGATCAAGGCCATTGCACCTTCATAGGTGGCAACATTGCCCGCAAGCAAACCGACATTGGGGAAACGCTTTTTCACTTCGCGCACGGCGTCAAGCACGCGCGAAGAGTGGCCGTGTGCCGAATCGATGGCAAGTACATCGGCCCGGGCGTTGACAAGCTCTTCGGCGCGTTCCAGAAAATCGCCTGTCGCACCAATGGCACCGCCGACGCGCAATCGGCCCTTTTCGTCCTTGCTGGCGTTGGGGTATTTCAGTTTCTTCTGGATGTCCTTGACTGTGATCAGGCCTTTCAGGTTGTACTGGTCGTCCACCACGAGAAGCTTTTCCACGCGGTGCTCGTGCAATATCAGCTCGGCCTCTTCCAGCGTGGTGCCCACCGGAACGGTGATGAGATTCTTCTTGGTCATCACGTCACCGACGGGAACATCCGTGCGCGTCTCAAAGCGCAGGTCGCGATTGGTAAGAATTCCAACCAGGCGCTGTCCTTGCGTGACCGGTACGCCGGAGATCTTGTAGCGCCTCATCACCTCAAGAGCGTCGCCGATCATCTGATCCGGACCGATGGTCACAGGATCGACGATCATGCCACTTTCAGAGCGCTTCACCTTGTCGATTTCGCCCGCCTGCGCCTCGATGGTGAGATTGCGATGGACGATGCCGATTCCGCCCTGCTGCGCCATGGCGATAGCCATGCGCGACTCGGTCACCGTGTCCATGGCCGAGGAAAGCAGGGGAGTGTTCAACGTGATGTCGCGCGTGAGTTGTGTTTGCGTGCTGACCTGCGCGGGAACGACTTCGCTGTACGCAGGGACTAGCAGCACATCATCAAAAGTGAGAGCTTCCGGCAGGGTTTTGGCTAGCATAATGCTCTGATGCGCCTGGAGACTCTGGGATTCGGGTCGCGAAACCTTTCCCAGGACTGCAGGCGCTTATTGCTATTGTATCGGAGCGCGCTGGGAGGCCTTCTGCATGGTTGGCAGGGATTGCCCGAGACTACGCGGGGCGGTCCATCACCGTTTTTACCAGATCGCCCAACTGCCGCGCGGTGAACTGGTTGCCATCGATGTTGGCGGCGAGGCGGCCCTGCCGGTCAATGATGACGGTGTGCAGCGTATGCGTGAGCAAGCCATCGGTATTCCAGAAATCCATGCCAAACATGCCCGCCACTTGGTGAATCTGCGCAACGGTACCCGTCAGAAAGCGCCAGCTCTTCGCATCTGCGCCAAAGCTTTGGGCGTAGCGCGCCAGTGCCGGCCCCTGGTCGTATTCAGGATCGATAGCGATGGTGAGAAGAACCAGATCATTTCCCGTGCGATCGTGATACCGACTTTCCACCGCGGCGAGATTCCGCGAAAGCCGAAGACAATAGTTGGGGTTCGGGCAGCGTGAGTAGCCAAACGTGAGAGCAACAACCTTGCCGCGGAATTGCGAGAGACTCACGGCACGGCCTGCCTGGTCGGTTAGCGTGAAGTCGGATACAGCTTCGCCGACGGCGACGGGGGCTTTCGAAGCCGTCGGATTGACCGCCGCATTCAACACGCTGAGTGTGCCCGCTTCGGCCGGTTCCGATTCGAAATTGGAGACGGCCTGGATGTCTTTCGCCACTGGACTTGAACCGTGCTCCACGATCGTGAAGCGAATGATCGAACCAGGTTTTAGCGCGTTAAGCTTGCCGGCATCGGGAACGCTGAAGGGCATATCCATCGCCGCCATATAGCCGGGAACAGCATCGCAGGAAACCGTGATCTGGTGATGAGCGCGATCGACCTCAAGCACGAGCCCGCTCGCAGCATGCTCCTGGGCAGCCGCGAAAGCGACGCGAAGCAGAACAAGCACGGCGATGGAGACAGTGCGCTTCATCAAGTCAGTGCGCGGACCGCGCAGGTTTCGCAACATGATTTTCGCCCATGCGCACCGGTTTGCGCACCAGCTTTGTGATGCCTGAGTCAAACTCTTTGATCTGGATGAAAGCATTTTTATCGACGGAAGCGAAGTGCTGATGCGTCCCGCTCGCCGGCCACATAACATCGAGGCTCACGATCTTCGCATCCGGTCCGAGGCCGATGTGTTGTTCTATCGGATTGCCGCCGAACGAACTTGTTTCTCCCACCGTGCGCCAGATTGAGCGTGCAGCGCCTCCGGCATTCTGCACCGTCACCTGAATCTTCGCCCCAATGGCGGTGCGGTTGGATTTGACGCCAATGAGGCGCACGTTGATCCAGTCGTTATTATTCCCGGGATTCTGAAAGAGGCGCAAAGTGTGCTTCTCGGAGGGAACGGCGCCGCCATCTTCGGTGACGATATCCTCCTGCCCGTTGCGCCTTAGATCAGCAAAGGCGATGCCGTGTCCCTTGTGTATTTCGCCTGTCCCGGACGATGCGGTGATATCGACGAAGCGCTTTCCCCCGTCATTGCGCAACAGAACGTGTGGAGTCATTGAACCCAGTGACGGGTTGCCCATGCCCAGATACATATCGAGAAAGCCGTCGTTATCCACATCACCGAAGTTCGTGCCCATCGGCATGAAGACGCGATCAAGGCCGACTTTTTCCGTCACGTCTTCAAATGTCCCGTTATGCATGTTCCGATAGAGCTTCATGGTTTCTGACCGGACAGGCTGATGCAGATAACTGCGCATCTCATCCTCGACAGACCATGTATAGTCCGTCACCAGCAGATCGGGCCAGCCATCGTTGTCGTAGTCAAAGAACCACGACGAAAAGCTGAAGAGTGGTTCGCGCACGCCGGCCTGTGTCCCGATCTCTGTAAAAGTCCGATCGCCGTTGTTGCGATAGAGAAAATTTGGGCCATTGAAGTTGGAAACGTAGAAGTCGACAAAGCCATCGTTGTCGTAGTCTGCCGCGGTAACTGCTTTGGTGTATGCGCTGCGTTCGATGCCTGCCGCGTGTGAAATATCTTCAAACGTGCCGTCTCCGCGATTGCGAAAAAGCTGTGCCGGCGAATTCTCGTTGGCGATGAAGAGGTCGAGATAACCGTCGTTGTCAATGTCGGCCCATACCGCGGATTGGGTCTGGGTAACAGTGGCGCCGAGACCGCTCGCGTCGGTGACATCGGTGAAGGTGCCATTGCAATTATTGCGCAGCAACGACTTTCGCATGGGGAACTCCCATCCGCCGCGCAGCACCAGCAGATCGATGCATCCGTCGTTGTTGTAATCCCCGGCGACAATGTTCAGTCCACCAAGCTGATCAGAGAGGCCCGCATGCGCGCTGCGGTCGGAGAAGGTTCCGTCGCCGTTATTGTGGAAGTAGTGCATCGGCTGGCATGCATCTTCGCTCGAGACGACTACATCAAGCAGGCCGTTGTTCTCGAAGTCGTCAACAACAAGGCCCCCGGCGCTGACAAATGCATCTAGCCCGACGTCGTTTGCAATGTCTTTGAAGATGCCAACATCCTGCCCGGATGCGAACGCACCAGGAGGAATCAGCAGAGCGGACGGCACTCCTTCGGGATACTTGCCCAGCGTTGCATAGGCGAGATTCAGGAGCCACTTCGCCTGATCGTCGTCAGGCCTCCCGTCGAGATATTTGCTGAAGTAGTCGACGGCACGTCGCGAATCATCCTGCTTGTCGAAGTGCGCACCCGGATGCAGCGGCGGAAAGATGTCGAGATTGTCTTTGCTGCGAAATGCGCCATTCTCCATCTCCGACTGCTGCAGCCACGCTGCGCCGAGCGTCTCTTCGAGAATTGGGACGCCATCGGGCACCGCGGTCTGAGCGATGGTAAGCGCCGACTCGAATTGGGGTATGGCCCGGGTCATCTCGCCCATATAGGTATACAGCTGCCCGAGGGCAACATGGGTGCGAAGCAAGTCGAGTTGCGAATTGCGGGTTTCAGGCGCGGCAGGTGAGCCCAATCGAGCTTGCAGGCCCGCAATCCCCGCTGCATAAGATTGCTTGCGAATCTCGCACATCTCACGGAGATCGCGATTCCAGTTGGCGGGCTTTTGTGCGTTGCGGAACAGCGCGTCGGCCTCCGAGATTCCAGAGAGATCGAGGCCTGCGGGAACGCTGCCGATTTCATGCAGAGAGTCGGCAAGCCTGCGATCGATCGACAGCCACGCCGGCTCGGAGGCGAATTCGGCGAGGATCGCGAATCCCGTCGATGTGGAAACGATTGAAGAGAATTGTCCAGGCTTGACGGCCGTCAACGCATCGCGCAATTCGGGCTTGAGTTCGTCAGGCCGCAGAGGGCCCAGGTACCCGCCTTGTGCAGCGCTTGGATCGATCGAGTATTCCCGCGCCAATACGCCAAAGTCCCATCCAGCATTTAGCTTTCTCAAGACGGCGGCAGCCTGTTCGGCCTTGCGAGTGACAATGATGCCAAGGTGCTGTTCACGGGAAGTTTCTGTCTGTTGTCCGGCCGCAGGTAAGGATGTGATGAGCAACGCGAGAAATACCGCGCAGGCAGCGACATTGCACAGGAGTGCCGCTCGATAATCACTCGACATTCGACCTCGGCTCCGGTGTCGCACAGAAATGGGAAAATCAGCTGACCGTATTACAAGGGACGAAGCGCAAGTCCAGCGAGTTGCGCACGCAGTACCTGCCTACACACCCACCGGGAACGGCTTTGGACTCGACTCATCAGTGTTTGCGTCGGTGCCGCTGCGCCAGCGCTCAAACCGGCCTTGCAGCAGGCTCATCAGTCCCGTGTACCAGTAGCCGACTACGAACAGAATCAGAAAGGGCGCGGTGAAGTAGTTCTGATTCGAGAAGGTATAGATAATCGCAAGCATGAAGTAGCAGCCGATGATCAGCTCGATCCACGGGGTAAGCTTCAGCCGCTTGCGATACTTGGCCGCCTGCGACTTCTCTCCCTTTTGAGCGACGCGATACTTGGGGGTGCGGACAAAGGCGCTCTTGATGCCGAGAAGCGCTTCCATCACCGCCTTTGTATTGGTGACGGTCAGGCCGATGCCGAGCGCCATCAGGAACGGAAGGTAGAAGAATGTCTTCATCCACGTTTTGGGATAGAGCTCGCGCTGGCTGGCCAGATAGAAGACGGCAATCGAAGCCGACGATGCCGTAAAGAGCGGGAAGTCGATCAGCAGCATCTGGAACCAGCCCTGGTAGAAGCGGCAGATCATGGCCGGAATCAGCAGCGCCGTCATCACGATCATTAACGGATAGCTCAGGTTGGCTGTCAGGTGGTACACGGCCTCAATCTTGATGCGCCTGGGTATATTCGACTTGAAGATCTTTGGCAGCATCTTGATCGACGTCTGGATCAGACCCTTGGCCCAGCGCGCCTGCTGCGTCTTGAAGGCGGTCATCTCGATGGGCAGTTCGGAGGGGCATTCGACTTCAGGCAGATACTTGAAGCGCCAGCCCGCCATCTGCGAGCGATAGCTAAGGTCGGTGTCTTCAGTGAGCGTGTCGTGCTGCCAGCCGCCGCCATCGGAGATGGCCTGCCTGCGCCACATGCCGGCGGTTCCGTTGAAGTTGAAGAAATCTCCTGTGCGAACGCGCGCGCCGTGCTCCAGCACAAAGTGCCCGTCAAGCAGGATGGCTTCAATGCGCGTCAGCAGGCTGTAGTCGCGATTCAGGTGCGTCCAGCGCGTCTGAACCATGCCCACATCGGGCTCGGCGAAGTGGTGGATGACCTTCATCAGCCAGTCGGGTGGGGGCACAAAATCAGCATCAAAGATGGCGACGAATTCGCCGCTGGCGATCTTCAGTCCGGCGTCAAGCGCACCGGCCTTGAAGCCATGCCGATTGGTGCGATGGATATAGACAATCGGATGCCCCAGCGCGGCGTAGCGAGCGACGATGGCGGCAGCGACTTCAGTGGTTTCGTCGGTCGAGTCGTCGAGGACCTGAATTTCCAGCTTGTCCTTCGGATAATCGATGCCACAGATGGCTTCGACCAGGCGATCGATCACAAACTGCTCGTTGAAAATCGGTAGCTGGATCGTGACCTTCGGCAACTCGTCGAAATGCTTGAGTGGGTTGGGATTGTAGTTCTTCTTGTACTTGAAGTAGAGATAGCAAAGTGTGTAGCGGTGAACGCCATAGATCGCCAGCACAATCATGACGAGGAAATAGGGAGCCAGCAGCGCCGCGTCAAACCAATTCCAGTAATGGCGCACCGTTGAAAATGGGTCGCTGAACAGCATCTTTACCTGGTGGCGGAAGCTGTTCTGTTGGCTGCCGTCGAGAAAAAAGGCGGCTTGCGCGGGGAGCGCGGCGACCAGGCTGGCCATCAATTTGAGGTCGGCGAGCAGTGCAGATCCTCCACGAACGGGATAAGTGAATTGTATGCGATAGCTTCGAATCGAGTTGCGTCAATGGACTCGCCTGTTCCGGATTCCGTGCGCGAGAGCGGTTCCACCCGCTCTGATCGCATCTTTGTTCACAGGCAGTCTGATTTGGGCGACCCCGAGCGCACAATTTACCGCCTGCTGATTGCCGAGCTTTACGGATTAGCGTAATGTTTGCATACAGTTGGAGAGATCCTAATGTCCACGACAGCCGTTTCTCCCGTCGTTGCCGCCAAGGGCGGAAGCTTTCTTATTGAGACACGCACTCCCTCAGAAGTGTTTACCCCGGAAGACTTGAACGAAGAACAGCGGCAGATGGCAGCTACAGTGGCTCAATTTGCCCGTGACGAGATCCTTCCTGCCACCGCCGATATCGACGCCAAGAAGCCTGGCGTGTTGCCGGGGCTTCTGCGCAAGGCGGCGGAGCTGGGATTCACCTCCGTCGATATTCCCGAGGAATACGGCGGACTCGGTATGGACAAGACCACCTCCACCATCATCACGGACCATCTCTCCATCGAGGCCAGCTTCTCCACTGCCTTTGGCGCGCACATTGGAATCGCCACTCTTCCACTGGTCTGGTACGGCACCGAAGAGCAGAAGAAGCGTTATCTGCCCAAGCTTGCAACCGCCGAGTGGATCGGGGCCTACGGTCTGTCCGAGGCCACCTCGGGTTCCGATGCCATGAACGTCAGGGCCCGTGCGACTCTCTCGCCGGATGGCAGCACCTACACGCTCAACGGCGAGAAGATGTGGATTACGAATTGCGCCATTGCCGGCCTCTACACAGTTTTTGCCAAGATCGACGGCGAGAAGTTCTCCGCCTTCCTGATCGAGCGCGACACTCCCGGACTGACGGTCGGCGCCGAAGAACACAAGCTGGGTATCCGCGGCTCGTCCACCTGCCCCTTGGTCCTGCAAGATTGCAAAGTGCCGGCTGCGAACCTGCTTGGCGAACCAGGCAAAGGCCACCACATCGCGTTCAACGTGCTGAACGTGGGTCGTTTCAAGCTGGGCGTTGCCTGCGTTGGCGGGGCACGGCATGCTCTCGCGCACATGGCTCAATATGCAAAAGAGCGCAAAGCTTTTGGCAAGCCCATCGCAGAATTCGGCCTGATCCAGAGAAAAATATCCACGAGCGCCACTCGCCTCTACGCCGCCGAAAGTATGGCTTACCGTACCGTTGGCATGATCGACGCTTCCCTCCACCAACTCGGCGACCACGAGAGCCGTTCTCCGCGCGACATCCAGAAGCGTATCGAAGAGTACGCAGTCGAGTGCTCGATTCTGAAAGTCTACGGCTCAGAGATGCTGTCTTTCGTTGCCGATGAACTGGTCGCCACCATGGCGGGCTACGGGTATACCGAACACTACCCGGCCGAGCGTTTTTATCGCGACGCGCGCATCAACCGGATATTTGAAGGCACCAACGAAATCAACCGCATGATCATTACCGGCTGGCTGATGAAGCGTGCGCTGGCCGGCGAACTGCCCCTGATGGCCGCCATCAAGTCGCTGATGGATGAAGTGATGCAGCCGCCTTCGTTTGATTCTGTCGAGGACACCGGCGAAGCGCTGGCACGTGAGGCGGCAATGCTCGAGGCCATCAAGAAAGTTGGCCTCTTCGCCGCCGGCGTCGCCAGTCAGCGCTACATGGCGGCCTTGCAGGATCAGCAGGAGGTAATGGCCGACCTGGCTGACATCATCACCCAGGTCTTCGCGCTCGAGTCGGCGCTGCTGCGGGCACGAAAGCTGGCTGCCGCCGGCAAATCCACGGCGACGGTAGCGGTCGCCATGACCAGCCTGCTGGCGGAGGAAAGCATGGCTCTGGCCGAGCAGACCGCGCGGCGCGTACTGGCAGCCTGTGGCGAGAGCGATATGTTGCGGACACAGTTGGCAATTCTGCGGCGGCTGGCGCGATTTACGCCGGTTGACTCGGTTGTGCTGAGTCGCGCAGTCGCCAAACAGTGCGTTCAGATGGAGCGCTTTCCGCTCTAGTTCACGCGGACCGGCCTAGTGGCGCGCGCGAACCCTTGAACGGCTACGACGGATACGCTCCTGCGATGTAGCCTTCGAGCGCCTGGATCGTCTGCTGCTGGCCGGAGATTACCCACTTCACAAGATCGCCGATGGAGACGACACCGACAACCTTGTCGTTCTGAACCACGGGCAGATGGCGGAAATCATGTTCCGTCATCAGGGTCATGCATTCGTCCACCGTATGCTTGGGGCTGACGGAGATGACGGGGCTGGTCATCAGTTGACCGACCTTGGTTTCGCGGGAGGCGTGCCCGCCCAGGATACCTTTGCGCGCGTAGTCCCGCTCAGAGAAGATGCCGACGAGTCGATTGTCCCTGCACACGAGCAGGACGCCAATGTTGTACTTGGCCAGCATCTCGAGCGCTTCGTATACCGAGTCATCGGGATCGATGGAGAGCACACTTCTCTCGGGTCGACACCCGAGCAAAATGCCAATTGTGTCGGTAATCTTCATAACGGGCCTCCTGGGGCCAACTGAATGACGGTCACTATAGTCCATTGAGATGACGGCCGAAAAGCAGGAAATTTAAGAGAATCTTTGCCCAGGGGGTACGAGGGCGTAAACCAGGTCCCTTCCGTACCTTCCGAGCTTGGAACCGGGAACCGCATGGCTGGTTGCCCCGGGCGGAATTAGAATAGAGAGAGGAGTTGCGGTTTCCCTTTGGAATCCTGGGGAAAGCCAGCCCTGAAGTGAAATGGAGAGATTCTGATGGCTCTGTTTAAGACATCCAATCCTGCCTTGGGTACCAAGACCTTCCAGGACGCGGCAGCGCGCTACGGTGGCGCGATTGATGCGGCCAACCGGATGACCCTGAACGGTACGGTCAACCGCACCGGCATCCTGCTGATATGTGCTTTCGCTACAGCGGCCTACACCTGGCGCGCCTTCATGCAGACCCATGACCCTGCCGATGTGTCGGGGTTGCTGATGGTGGGCGTCTTTGGCGGCTTCATCACCGCCATGGTTACCATCTTCAAACAGAGTTGGGCGCCGATTACCGCTCCGATCTATGCGCTGATGGAAGGCCTTTTTCTGGGTGGCATTTCGGCCTTGCTTGAACTGCGCTATCCCGGCATTGCGATCCAGGCTGTGGGCCTCACCTTCGGCACCTTGCTGACCATGCTGGTGCTCTACAGTACCGGGCTGATCAAAGTGACGAACAAGCTGCGCATCGGCATCATCGCAGCCACCGGCGGTATTGCGCTCTTCTACTTCATGGAGATCATCCTCGGCTTTTTTCACATCAACTTTGTTTCGATCAACGGCTCAGGTGTGATTGGCATCGGCTTCAGCCTCTTCGTCTGCGCCATCGCCGCCTTGAACCTTGTGCTCGATTTCGATTTCATCGAGCAGGGTGTGAACGCGGGCGCCCCAAAGTTCATGGAGTGGTACGGCGCGTTCGGCATCATGGTCACACTGGTGTGGCTGTACCTTGAGATCCTCCGGCTGCTTTCCAAGATGCGGAGCCGTAACTAAAGCTAAATCCCGGCACCGGATCTACAGCCCCGGATATGCGAAGCGGCAATCTTCATGCGAGATTGCCGCTTCACTATTTCCGGCGTGGTTGTGCTTGACCTTTGATGGCGATCTGCAATCTCATTACCGTGTCGCCTGCGTACGGGCAGCGATAAATTTCTGTGCGTGGGCGATCTCCGGCAGGTTCGCATCGGCGCGGGGCCATGCTTTCAGAAATGTTTCATAGGCCGCGCGCGCTCCCGCGGTATCGCCAGAGGCTTCCTTCACGCGAGCCAGCCCGTACAATCCGAAGCCGGAGTTTGGCCGCTCCAGAAGCGCTGCCTGGTAAGCCTGTCCAGCATCCTTGTAATCCTTCGCCTTTAGCAGCGCTTCAGCCTCGGTCTCCGCCACCGGTCGGATGTAAAAAGGGGGCTCATGATATCCGAGATTCTTCTCCTGTTTTGCCGCGTCGGCATAGAGCTTCCTTGCGGTGCGCATCTTGTGTTGCGCAACGAGCACCCCGGCCTGCAATTCCATCGATTCGATTTTCAGTGATTTCAGGATAGGGTCCGATAGCGCATCGGGCGAAACCGGCATCATCGGCGGATTCGCATTTGCCTCTTTCTCGTCCGCATCCCTGGCTTTCGCTTTTCCGAGTGCGGTCTGCATTTCATTCATCTGCTTGAGGCCGGCGTCCAGACTGGTGGAGTGCTTCCCGGCTTCAATCGCATCGCCCGCATCCAGAGCCTTCATCCCCTTGGCATAGTCAGTCAATTCGGCTGCGAAGAAACGCAGATTCGCGGCCTTGTCTCCCTTCGGCAGATTCGCATCGTTCAACATCGTGAGCACCGCATCCCAGTCGCCCACACGCAGCGCCACGGGCAGGCGGCGGCTGATGCGCGCCAACTGGTCCCGTGCCGACCAGATATAGAGCGATGCCGAAAGCTGTCCGCGAGCCGCAGCCAGGTGGTCTGAGAGCGCGTTCGCATCGGTCAGTCGCCCCTGCTCCATCAAGTCGGCGATCGAATACATCATGTTGTGCACGTAGTTCCAGTCGTCGTCGGGGCTCACGTGCTGCTCCTGCATATAGTGCTCGTCGGCAGCCATGGAGGCGGAAAACCAGCGCTCAGCCTCTGCGTAGTTGCCCACGCGGTAATAGATGTGTCCCGGCATGTGCACCATGTGGCCCGATGTTGGCGCCAGGCTGGCCAGCAGCGCCGCGCTTTGAATCGCCCGCTCTGGATGATTGCCGGGCTCGATGGCATGAATCCAATAGTGATTCGTCGCTGAGTCATTGGGTGCATCGCGCAGGATGCCCTCCATCATTCCGATGGCTTCCTGTTCGCCTTTCTTGGGTTCGCCGTTGTTGTCATAGCCATCTTCCTTAGCGAGCGCGAGAAACAGGCGAGCTTGAGTGTCCTTCGGCGCCTTCGCGACCAGCTCGCGCAGGATCGCGACTTCTTGCTTGTTGGCTCCGTGCTTCGATTCGTTTTTAACGGCTGCGTCTGCCTGCGCAGCCTGAATGTAGAGTCTCTCCGGCTCGGTGACATGGTCCTCGAGCTTGACTGCTTTTTCCAGCGCCTCCTTGCCGTACGTTTGCCTCGGGCTGTGCCGGAATCCTTCAGCCTGCGCGAGTCCCCACCAGCACATGGCACAGCTGGGATCGACGCGCACGCTCTGCTCGAAGGCTTTTACGGACTCGTAATCCCAGAAGTCGTGCATCAGGTTCAGCCCCTGGTCGAACCATTGCTGCGCTTCTGGACTTGCGGTGATCGCAATGTGCGCATTGCCGAGGCCGGTCATGTGAATCGGCACGGGAAGCTGTTCAGGAGGCGGCACCGGTTGCATGTCGGCCATGGTATGCCCGGCGGGCATTACCTGCTGAGCGCTAATCGTCGGCATCGCTGCAACCACAACCAGAAACACCAGGCTAAAACCGACAAGAAACCCCGAATGGTTACGGCAACATAAAGAGTGCGCACCGCCTCGGTGCAGATTTTGGCAAGGGAAATGCATGGCTCAAAATATACATGGCCGGTGAAACCACGGGCGACGGAAACATGCGGAAAGGTCGCCGGCAAGCGCGGAGCGAAAATCAAGGAGGAAGGAAAATGAAGGCGCAATAGCGTGATCCAGGGAGCTGCTTCGTCCCTGAAAATGAATCAGCCATCCTTCCACAGGACTCATGCGGAAGGATGGCTGTTGCCGTGCTGGTTTCTCGATGATTGTTACGCGTGCGCGTGCTCTTGCACACCGTGCGAGACCGATTCGATGATCGCCTTGTTGAAGGCCGGAATATCGTCGGGTTTGCGGCTGAAAATGAATTGACCGTCTGTGACAACCGCCTGGTCAATCCAGTTGCCACCGGCATTCTTGATGTCGGTCTTCAACGAAGGCCACGATGTCACCGTCTTGCCCTTCAGCGCTCCGGCTTCCAACAGCGTCCATGGTCCGTGACAGATGGCTGCCACTGTTTTTCCCGTCGACACAAACTGGCGGACGAAATTTACCGCCGCCGGATCCATGCGCAGGTGATCGGGATTCATTACGCCGCCAGGCAATACCAGCGCGTCGTAATCGTTGGGGTTGGCATCGGCCAGCGGCAGATCCACCTTGACTCCCTGTCCCCAATCCTTCTTGTTCCAGCCCTTGATCTCTCCGCTTTTCGGAGAAATCACAACCGTGGTGGCGCCTGCATTCGTCAGCGCCTTTCGCGGATCAATCAGCTCTGCCTGCTCAAACCCGTCGGTAGCTAAAATGGCGATTTTCTTGCCCTTCAATTCTGAAGACATACTTCTCCTCCATTGGATCGTTCAGTCCCTATGACGCCGGGCAGCGAGATGGGGTTGCGTGTCCAGCGAAATTCGAAAAATGTGATTTTGAGGTGGCAAAGGTGCCACCGAGGGTCGCTTTATCCTCGAAGCAAACCCTTGTATTTACAGCGCATCAGAGCTCTTGAAAAGAGAGCGCAATTCCGCCCGGAGTGGGCACGCAATTGCAAGAGGGGAGTGCGTGAAGCGTAGAAAATTCATGACGGCGGCTGCAGCAGCTGTATTTGGAGCTCGATCTGCGCAGTCGGCTCAATCAAGTTCAACCTCAGAAGGAGAAGCGCTCATGACAGGGCATTCGTCAAATCAGGCAGCCGCACGTATTCCCCGCGTCACAAATGCCGGCGCCATGAAAGGTGAAATGCTATATCGCGACCTGGGCGCGACCGGCGTACAGGTTTCGTTGATCGGCATGGGCGGCTCTCATCTCGGACTCGCCAACGTTGAAGAAGCCGACGCGATTCGACTGATCCATGAAGGACTTGATCGCGGCATCAACTTCCTCGACAACTCGTGGGACTATAACGAAGGCCGCAGCGAAGAGCGGGTAGGGAAGGCGCTGGCCCAGGGCGGATATCGCAAGAAGGCCCTCGTGATGACGAAGATCGACGGGCGCACCAAAGAGGTCGCCACCAATCAGATCAACGATTCACTGCGGCGTCTGAAGGTAGATCACATCGATCTGCTGCAGCATCATGAGGTCATCCGCTTCGACGATCCCGACCGCATCTTCAACGAAGGCGGCGCCATGGAGGCGGTAGTCGCTGCGAAGCAGGCCGGCAAAATCCGCTTCATCGGATTTACCGGTCACAAGGATCCGCATGTTCATCTGTATATGCTCGAGGTTGCACAGCAGCACGGGTTCCACTTCGATACGGTGCAGATGCCTGTGAACATCATGGATGCCCACTTCCGCAGCTTCTCGCAACTCGTCGTTCCCGAAGCACTCCGCCAGAAAGTGGCCGTGCTGGGCATGAAATGTTTTGGCGACGCAATCATCCTGAAGAGTGACGCAGTCGAGCCGATGGATTGCCTGCGCTACTCCCTCAATGTGCCGATCTCTGTGTTGATTACCGGAATCAATTCGAAGATGTTGCTCGATCAGGCGTTCGCCGCGGTGAAGTCCTTCAAGCCCATGGATGAAGTGGCCGTCGCCGCATTGATTTCGAAAACCGAAGCGGTCGCGCTGCATGGCAAGTACGAGCTTTTCAAGACGACCTCGCACTTCGACACTACCGCACGCCATCCTGACTGGCTCGGCGCAGACAGCACCGAAGTACAGAAACTGGCGCCGCAACTGCCCGGTTGAGGTCGGGAAGGCTCACTGCAGCGGCGTGGCGGTCACCACTACCTGCATGCTGCCTTTGCTGTCGAGCGAATCTGACGTAAACACGACGGTTGCCTTGCCGATTGGAATCAAAACCGATGCCTGCCACTTGTTCTGCCGAATCACAGGATGATGGAGGTTGGGATCGCTCGGCGCCGCCATACTGCTCACATCAGCAATCAGCTCGAGTGATAATTGACGGCCGGCCTCGCGCGCGCTATGGACGTCAATATTCACACCCACATCGACGTATTGCCATTGCGTATCGAAGAGTTCCTTGCCGTTGCTGGATGAGGAAGATCCTGTAGCAATAGGAAGTTTGGAGCCAGTCCGAATGGATGTGCCGTGATCACGCGGGTCCGTGCTGACGGTAGCTGAATATGAGCGACTGTTCGCGGGCTTTCCATCCGCACCCAACTCCTGGATGACAAAGTCGAGATGATAAAAGTGAGCCGGAGCCTCGGCAGCTCTCGCAGACTCTGGAACTTGCGGCGGGTCTTGGGCAAAGCCAATCTGTCCGAAAGACACTGCGAGTGCTAGTACAAAGAAAATCAAAGTGCTCTTGCGCATGGCTATCTCCTTAGTTGTTGCCCTCCGCGGGCGTTTCAAGAGGTGGAATACGAATGGCAGCGACATCGAGCGGCGCGTCGTCCTTCTTCTGCGCGTTGAGCACGGCCTGGCGCTGTTTTTCTGGAACTTCGGTGGCGAAGGAATAGAGCGCCCGTTCCTCCGCTGTCAGCGGTCGCGGCGCCGGAAAGACATCGAGCTTGGGAAGCGCGGCGGATTTCAAAGCCGCATGGTCAGTATTACGTTGAGCATGAAAGGCCGGTCTTCTCATCGCGGAAACCGGCGCACGGCTCGTAGAGAAGGGTGGCGCGCTCTGCGCAGAGTGAGCGGTGGCGACCTGCTCCGGCGCGTTCGCCTGTGACTGCAATCCGGGTTGTGGCGACTTCCTGGCCGTCAACATAAAAAGCAGGCCCGCAGCGACCGGAACAACTGCCGACCAATAAAGCCAGCGACGATTAGGTACAGCCCGCCGTGGCGCTGTGCGGATCTCGGCGAGCGACAACAAGACGCGACCTTCCAGACCGGGCTCAGGTTCCGCGTAAGTCTTCAACGCAGAATCCAGCAGGCGGTCGAGCTCGGGTTTGTCATGCATGGTGGATCTCCTCGCTGCGGATCTGGATCGCCTCGAGTTTCTGGTGGAGCATCTGCCGGGCGCGCTGCAGTCGCGTACGTACTGTTCCTTCCGGAACATCGAGAATGCTGCCGATCTCGCGCGAATTCAATTCTTCAAACGCAGAGAGCAAAAGCGGCACGCGTAGTTCCTCTGGCAGAGCATCGATCATGGAGTGGACGATTGTTTGTTGATTGGCGTCCACGAGATTTTGCTCTGGCCCGGGATGCGGCGACGCTGCTTTGTCGGGCTCAACCGAATCAGACGGCTCAACTGAGAGTCGCGCAATACGGGGGCGCAGATCCACCGCGACGCGCCACGCAACCCGCGCCAGAAATGCGCGCTCGTTTTCAATGCGTTGCCATCCACGATTGCGATAAAGCTTCAAGAAAGTCTCCTGGACAGCGTCCTCGGCGTCATGCGAATTAAGCAGGACCGCATACGCCACCCGGAATACAAAACGGGATTGGCGGTGCACAAGCGCCGTGAACTCCGCGTCTGGGTCAATGGTCAAAACGCGCGTGCTCCCTTAGGCTGCGACTGGAAGGATCATTGTCAGAAGCAGTGTCCGCGTTGTACATACCCTAAGACGGAAGCGCGCCGCCAGGTGTTCGGAAATCTTTGGTCGCAAAGAATTGGCCCGCCTCTCGGGTGAGAAGCGGGCCATTTTCTTCTTGTCTTTAGGCTAGGCTTTGGCCGAAGTCAGCGCGCCCAGATCAGCTGCCAGCTTCTCTGTCGAGAAGGCTTCAATCAAGTCGCCTTCCTTCAGATCGCTGAAGCCGCCCAGTCCAATGCCGCACTCCATGCCGTTGGTCACTTCGCGCGCATCATCTTTGAACCGCTTGAGTGAACCGATCTTGCCCTTGTAGACCTGCTCCTCGCCGCGCATCACCTTGACTTCGGAGTCGCGGCGGATCACGCCATCCTGCACGCGGCAGCCGGCGATGGTGCCGACCTTGGGAATGCGGAAGACGTTGATGACTTCCGCGCGGCCCACGTAATTCTCCTTGAACGTGGGATCGAGCAGACCAAGCATCGCGAGCCGCATCTCGTCCTGCAGTTCGTAGATGATCGAGTGAATTCGAATCTCGATGCCTTCCTGCTGGGCCAGTTCCGCGGCCTTGCGCTCAGGGCGCACATTGAAGCCGATGATGATGGCGTTCGATGCGGTAGCGAGCAGCACGTCGCTTTCGGTGATCGATCCGACACCGGAATGAATCACCTTCACGCGTACCTTCTCGGTCGACATGCGCACCAGCGAATCAGCCAGCACTTCGACCGATCCCGTAACATCGCCCTTGATGATCAGCGCGAGATCCTTCACGCCGGCCTGGCGAATCTGCTCTGCGAGCCCTTCGAGCGAAACGCGCGAGCTCTTGGCAAGCTGCGCTTCGCGCTCCTTCATCTTGCGGTATTGCGCAATGCCCTTGGCCTTGTCGCGATCCGCAACCACGAGGAAGGTGTCGCCTGAATCCGGCATGGCTTCCAGGCCGAGCACTTCGATTGGTGTAGACGGACCAGCTTCTTCAAGCGGCCGTCCACGATCGTCGAACATGGCGCGGACCTTGCCGAAAGTGTTGCCTACAATGTAACTGTCGTTCAGGCGTAAGGTGCCGTCCTGCACCAGCACGGTTGCCACTGCGCCCCGACCGCGATCGAGCTTGGCTTCGAGCACCGAGCCCACCGCCTTGCGCCCCGGAGTTGCCTTGGGCGCCTTGATGTCCGAGACGAGACAAATCATCTCGAGCAGCAGGTCGAGGTTCAGTTTTTTCTTTGCTGATACTTCGACGAAGACGGTGCCCTCACCGCCTGCGGCCCATTCTTCCGGGATCAAACCGCGATCGGCGAGTTGCTTCTTCACGCGATCGGGATTGGCTTCGGGCTTGTCGATCTTGTTCACCGCAACAATGATCGGTACCTCGGCCGCCTTGGCGTGGTCGATGGCTTCGAGCGTCTGCGGCATGACACCGTCATCCGCCGCAACCACGATCACAACAATATCCGTCACCTTGGCGCCGCGTGCACGCATGCGCGTAAACGCTTCGTGGCCCGGCGTGTCGAGGAAGACAATCTCACGGCCAGAAGCCGGAGAGCCTTCCTTGTTGAACCGTACCTTGTAGGCGCCGATGTGCTGCGTAATACCGCCGGCTTCTCCGGCTGCCACTTCGGTTTCGCGAATAGCATCCAGCAGTGACGTCTTGCCGTGGTCAACGTGACCCATGACCGTGACGACAGGAGCGCGCGGGACTTCGAGTTCGCCGGTGTTTTCGGCGACGAGAACTTCTTCGATCGCCTCGTTGGCCAGCTCCTCTTCGTACGTGATAACCGTCGCGCCGGCACCAAATTTGGCGGCAACGTCCTTCACCATCGCGGCGTCGAGCGACTGGTTCACGGTTACAAATACACCGCGCATCAGAAGTGCTGCGATCAAGTCCTTGGCGCGAATCTCGAGCTTCTCGGCGAGATCCTTGACGCTGATGCCTTCAGTCACGGTGATTTCCCGCGTGATCGGCAACGGCTCGTCGCTGAAGTGCGTGGCGCCGCCAAAACGTGGTGGCGGCACAAAGCCCTTCATCGGGCCTTCCTTGGTTTTCGGATATTGCTGGCCGCCGCGGCGGGCGCGACTCTGCGGCGCGCGCTGCGGACGTGGCGCTTCGCCAGTCGGAGGAGCACCGCCGGCACCTGGACGTGCGCCAAAGCCGCCGGGACGCGGCGCGCCAAATCCTGGGCGAGCGCCGAATCCGGGACGCCCACCGGGCGCGCCAGCGCCGCCAGGGCCTGCAAAGCCGGTGCGGGTCGGATGCTTGGGTCGCGGACCGCCGCCGGGGAACTGCCCCGGAGGGCCGCCGGCACCGGGCGTACGCTGCTGGAAGCCGCCGCCGGGCGCGCCTGTGGGCCTGCGATCAAAGATTGGCTTGCCACGCTGAATGCCCGCGCCCTGTGCGGGTGGGGGAGCGGTGCTAGCCGCGACGATCGGCGCTTTGTACACCGGCCGCGGACCCGTTTGCGGCATCACTACGCGCCGCGGAGCCACCACCGGTCGCGCCGGTGCTGGAGGTGGTTCAAGAACTGGTGAAATAGGAGCCTCGGTCTCTGCGGCTGCTGTGACCGGCGCTGCAGGAACTTCTTTCGTTTTGGCCGCAATCTCGGGAGCTTGCGCGGCCGGGGCTTCGACAACTGGTGTGACGGGCGCCGGGGCTTCATGCTTTTCCGGCACCGGGGGCGCGGCTATTGCCGGAGCCACAACAATCTTGGGTGCGGCTGGCTTTGCCGCTGGAGTTGGTTCGGCAGTCTTGGTTGGCGTTGATGCGGCTGGCGGTGGTTTGACTACGACCGTTGGCGGAACGACCGTCACAATCGGACGTGTCGCGGCAGCGCCTGCAGGAGCTTTTGCCACAACGGCACCGGCCGGCGGTTTCGATGCGATCGCGGGCGCGGCGGGAGGAACAATCGCCGGAGCGGGCCGCGGCTGCGGCACAATCTTCCGTGGCTCAGGCCGAGTCGGCGCTGCCGGTGGCGCAGCAACCGAAACAACGGGCGGCGTCGGCTTTGCCGGAGCTTTGGGCGCGGTTGGGGCGGCCTTGCTGGGAGGCACGTGGCTCCTGCGGGCCTCGGCTTCCTCTTCCTGCTTTTTCGCCAGGATAGCCTTCATCACGTCGCCGGGCTTGGAGACGTGAGATAAATCAATTTTCGGTGTAATGGTCTGCGCGGAACGCGATGCGGCGCCAGCGTGGCCGCCCTGACGCCCATGCTGAAAGTGCGCGCGGACCTTTTCGGCTTCGTGCCCCTCGATCGAGCTCGAGTGCGTCTTGCCCTCACCCAGGCCAAGTTCCGCGAGTACGTCGAGAATCTGACGACTCTTGACTTCCATCTCGCGCGCGAGATCGTTAATTCGAACCTTACTCATCCGCCTCTTTTCAGAATGTGCTGCCCAAGGCCCTTTAGTCGCTCCGGGGTCCCCAGCGACTGGACTTCGTCGTGGAGATGGTCACTGCTACCTCTTGGCATTGGCCGGTTAACTTACCACCATTATCACTTGATTCCGCTCGAAAAGCTCGACGCATACTATGCGCCGCCCTCTTCATTCTCCGCTTCGTTCTCTTCGATTCCTTCGTCTGCGCTGGGAATGTTGTCGACTGCAAGCTCTGCCGCAGTTTCGCTCTCGTCCTGAGTCGCCTCTTCCAGTACTTCCTCTGAATTCTCCAGCTCCGCTTCCGATGTTCCCGCGACGGCTTCGGCAGTCTCGATCTCCGAATTGCCTTCCGAAAGCTTGCCTGTATCCGCCGCCGCCGTCAGAGCCGCAGGCTCATCGCTGCCTTCCACTTCCGGCGCTCCCGCCACTCCTGCGCCCTCGGTCGCCGCACCTTCTTCGCCCTCTTCAAAGTGGCCAAAGTAGTGGCGAACCGCTACGCTGATGCGTTCCAGCGTCTTCTCGCCGATGCCCGGAATCTCTTCGAGCTGCTCCGGCGTCATGTCGGCCAGACCCTCAACGGTGGTGATGCCGGCAGCCACCAGCTTCTGGATAATTCCTTCACCCAGCTCGGTAACCTGCTCGATTGGAGTCGAAGGTCCACCGGTAAGAGCCTGCATCTGCTGCTCCACTTCCTGGCGCTTCTCTTCCTCGCTCTTGATATCGATCTTCCAGCCCAGCAACTTGGCCGCGAGCCGGACGTTCTGGCCCTTCTTGCCGATTGCCAACGAGAGTTGCGTGTCATCCACGATCACTTCAAGCTGCTTATCGGTCAGATCGGTGATCGAAACGCGGCTTACCTTGGCAGGTTGCAGAGCCTTCTCCGCGAAGGTCGTAATCTCTTCGCTGAATTCGATGATGTCAATCTTTTCGCCGCGCAGTTCGCGAATGATGGACTGCACGCGCATGCCCTTCATGCCCACGCAGGCGCCCACCGGATCCACATCCTTGTCGCGCGACTGCACTGCAATCTTGGTGCGCTCACCGGCTTCGCGTGCGATGGCGCGAATAACCACGGTGTTGTCATAAATCTCAGGTACTTCCGACTGAAACAGGTTTGACACCAGTTCCGGTGCGGCCCGTGAAACGATGACCTGGGGTCCCTTGGCAGCACGATCCACCTTCAGCAGCACCACGCGAACACGCTCACCGATGGTGAACTGCTCAAGTCGCGATTGTTCGCGTTTGGGGCAGCGTGCCTCAGCCTTACCGAGGTCGTAGATTACGTCCTGGCCTTCGATGCGCTTCACCGTCGCGTTTAGTACTTCCTTTTCGCGATGCGCATATTCGTTGAAAACCGTGTCACGCTCGGCTTCGCGCACTTTCTGGAAGATCACCTGCTTGGCGAGCTGTGCAGCGATGCGGCCGAGAGGGGTGGTGTCGCGATACATCCGGATCTCGCTGCCGACTTCAACCCCCGGCGCGAGCTCGTTCGCCTCTTCCAGCGTGATCTGATTCACGGGATCTTCGAGTTCATCGTCCGTGCCCACAACGGTCTTGTAGATGTAGGCGGTGATCTCGCCGGTATCCTTGTTCAGTTCTCCGCGCATGTTCTCCTGGGTCTTGTAGTATTTGCGCGTGGCAAGAGCGATCGCCTCTTCCACGGCACCCACCACGATCTGAGGCTCAATGCCCTTCTCGCGACTCAGAAGTTCGATACTTTGATACAAAGCGCTGGCCATACTCTTCTTACTCTCTCGGTTTGTTTCCGGCGACCGTCCCGTCTCGAGATCGGTTGCGCCGTTGGATTGTCGTTGAGGAGGCTTTCAGTTCCGCCTCCGAAGCCACGCCCTGCGGCATGGCTAAATCTCCGGGATCAGCTCCGCTCTCTCAACATTCACCAGAGCGATCTCCACTGTACTTATGCCCGCCTTCCGGCTCTTGCTGTTCTGATGCACGGCACCCGGATCGAGTGTGATGGCTTGTCCTTCACCCGGCAGCAGCCGCCCTCTCCAGTGCCGGTTATTGCGAACCGGCTCGAATGTCTGCACCTTCACCAGGCACCCGGCAAACCGGCGAAACTCCTCCGGCTTCGTCAACTTCCGATCCAGCCCCGGTGAACTGGCCTCCAGCGTGTAGTCTGCCCCGGGCACCAAATCTTCCACGTCCAGCAGAACACCAAAATCCCGGCTGAACTCCGCACAATCCTCGTGGGTCACGCCGGATAGCTGCTCTACGCTCAACTTCCCCTCGACCAGCCGTTCCGGAAGCCCCTCAACTCCAGCCGCAATCTCTGCTTTTAATCGTGCCCTGCCCTCGGCGTTCTTCTCGAGAAAAACTCTCAATACACGCTCTTTAGCCGGTCCGGCAAGTTCCACGTCCACCACATCCAGACCATGGGATGCGGCCACTCTTTCTGCGGCCTTCCGGATTTCTTCCAGCTGTGCTGCCATGCGTCGAAGCCCGGCCATTGGCCCCTTATCCAAGGGGCTCCCGGTCAATATCAGCGGCCGATTTCCGGGAGAAATTTGCACCAAATAAAAAGTGGGCTGTAAGCCCACTCATCTCTCCGCCAGCCGGCGTACCCACGGCAACTCAGGCGGACAAACTCGTCTGCAACTCCAGCATACGGCGTTTCGCAGGGAAATTCAATGCGTCGTTGCTCGCGGACGACCCGAAACCTGCGCACGTCAACTCTCCGCACCGGCATTCATGAGGCAGATCACATTTGCGCAATCGATCGCGCAGGCGTTGCCCTTTAGTTGTAAACGGTTTTAGAAGCCGCTTCCCGCCTTACAAATGCCTCCAAAGTAACAACATACACACCATTAGAATGAGCGGTTTGAGCGGCTGGCACGCGCGGGTTACCCTCCTACCACCAATGGGGAGCAGAATTCCGCCCGTTCAACCGAAATAATGGGCTTGCCTTTTGATGCGTACCCTTGTCCAGCGCGTAGTCGTCACTTTTGTGTCGGCCATCTTTCTTGCCGCGGCCGGCGCGCTGGCGGGTTATCTGCTGGGTCACGCTGTTGTACTCCGAGAGGCGGAAGCGCGGCTGGATGCCTATGCCAATCGGATCCTCCTGGAATCCATCACGTCTTCGGCGGAGTCCCGGGCAATCCTGGCCACGATGAATTCCTCGCCATACGACTTCTGTTCCGATTCCGAAATCGAATACTTCCGTCAGCTCATCTTCCAATCGCAATTTCTCAAGGCTGCCGGTCGCATGCAAAGTGGAAGAATCAGCTGCTCCACAACCGTCGGTCGACCCATTCTCGCTCAGCCGCAATTCACCCCGAAGATTGTCCGCAAAGACGGCTCGAAGATTTATAAGAATCTCACTCCGTTCCGCGTCGACGATCAGGACGTCATTGCGGTTCAGCTTGGCGATTCTTTCGTTGTCTACAACCCGTACAACATCGTTTCGCTCGATGCACCACCCATGCATTTCACCGCGACTGCCATCGACTCGTTCACGCACCAGGGCGACCCGTTGCTGGGCCAGATTCCGAACATCAAGAAGAACATTCTGATGCGAGACGGCAAAGTGCAGGTAGGCAACACTCTGTATGCCACCCGTTGCTCCACCGATGGCGAAACCTGCATGACCGCCAATATCGCGATCCCCGACGCGCTGGCAGTCGGTCGAGGTCTCTCCCTGACGTACCTCGCCATCGGCGCAGTCTCAGGCGCTTTCATCGGCTTGATCTTCCCACTTCTCTACAGCCGCAACAAGAGCGTCGAACAGCAGTTGCTCCGCGCAATCCGTGCGGATAAACTCACGGTCGCATATCAGCCCATCGTCGACCTCGCCACCGGCCGCATTGTTGAAGCCGAAGCGCTGGTGCGCTGGACCGACGAATACAAGAACGCGGTGGGTCCCGACGTTTTCATCAAAATCGCCGAAGAACGCGGCTTCGTTGGCCAGATTACAAAGCTCGTCCTCCGTCACGTGCTCCGCGACTTTGGCGCCACTATGCGCGCACGCTCCACCTTCCGCGTGAACGTGAACATCGCCGCCTCTGATCTTGCCGACAGTGACTTCCTGCCCATGGTCGAACATGCTCTAGCCGATGCTGAAGTAGCGCCACGCAACCTCGGCATTGAGATTACCGAGAGCTACACCGCGCGCCAGCAGGTCGCCCGCAATACGATCCTCCGCCTCCGTCAGAAAGGGCATTATGTCGCCATCGACGACTTTGGCACCGGATATTCCAGTCTGGCCTACCTGCATGATCTCTCGGTCGACGCCATCAAGATCGACAAGGCGTTCACAAATGCCATCGGTACGGATGCCGTCACCGTGTCCATCCTTCCGCAGATCCTTACCATGGCCGACACGCTTAAACTGCGTGTCGTAGTAGAAGGCATCGAAACCCAGGCTCAGGCGGACTACTTTGCCGCCAGCAACCAGCAGATCCATGCGCAGGGATGGCTGTTCGGCCGCCCCATTGCCGCCCGCCTGTTCCTTCAAATGCTCGATGAAGAGGAAGCGCGGATTGCCAGGGAACAGGAAGAAGAAATGCCCAGCGGCGCCGCTGTCGCCGCTTTCTAGACCGCCGCATTGCACTTCACCGCTTCAAGATTGATTCATGCGCGGGTTCCTTGCTTTGCACCCTGCGACTTCGGCGAGTAAGAATAGCGGAATGAAGATTCTCCGGTTCGTAGCCCCGGTATTTTCTCTGCTTGCCTTTGGTTTCCCCGCATCCCAGGCCCTCGAAAAGCAGCCTGCTGGCGACTACCACGCGCGCCGCGTGGCGCTCGGCAACGAGCTGCATGGAGGCGTGGCCATCCTCTTCGCCGCGGAAGAGCCTGTGCTCGACTTCGATCCCTATCGCCAGGACTCAGACTTCTATTACCTGACCGGCTGGAACGAACCGGGCGCAGCGCTGATGATCGTAGGCCCGGCAAACGAACCTGACCGACCGGGCCAGCCTGCGCGGGCGTACAAAGAAATTCTCTTTCTCCCCACGCGCAATCTCCGCATGGAAACTTACACCGGCGCCAAGATGGATGCTGCAACGCCAGGTGTTGCGAAGGCTACCGGCGTCGACAACGTCGAGGCGATGACGAATCTCGCAGCGGACTTGAACATGCTGGTCGCCGATGATCGCAGAGTCGCGGCCAACGTCTGGACGCAACCCGGCGTCAAGGCCGCCGAGTCCCTGCTCGGTTATACCGCAGCAACTCTCGGTTCTTCCATGCCCGCAATTCACGATGTCACCACGCTTACCATGCCCTTGCGCGAAGTGAAGGATGCCGGCGAAATTGACCTCCTGAAGAAAGCCTCGACCGCCTCAATCGCCGCGCAGCGAGAGATGATGCGGGCCGTCAAGCCTGGCGTGACCGAGCGGACCATCGCCGGCAAAATGACAGCCGTCTGGTATGAGAAGGGTTGCGAACGCCCGTCCTACGCGCCCATTGTGGGCACGGGAATTGACTCCACTATTCTGCATTACTCCGCCAACGCGCGCACCATCGAGGACGGAGACGTCGTGGTCGTCGATGCGGCGTGCGAGTACTCGATGTACGCATCCGATATCACGCGCACCGTTCCGGCCAACGGCCACTTCACCGCGCGCCAGCGCGAAATCTACAACATTGTGCTTGGGGCGCAGAAGGCCGCCATTGACGCGTTTGTCGCGGGCAAGTCGAAGATCAACGACTTCTACCATCGCGATCCCGACTCGCTCGACGTGGCCGCATACAACTACATCAACACCCACGGCAAAGACTTGCACGGTCAGCCCCTCGGCAAATACTGGCTCCACGGCCTTGGCCACATGGTGGGCATCGATGTGCACGATCCCGCGCAATATCCCGCTGTCCTCAAGCCCGGCATGGTCTTTACGATTGAGCCCGGCGTGTACATTCCTGAAGAAAAACTGGGCGTGCGCATCGAGTGCGATTTCCTCGTCCTCCCCGATGGCAGACTCCTAGACCTCGATGCCGACCTGCCGCACACCGCCGAAGAAGTTGAAGCCGCGATGCGAAATTAGCTCTCCGAAAGCTTGTGCAAGCATGGATCCAAGCGACACACCCGAAACCGACCAACTCGAAGCAATGAGCCATGTGTTCTCTGACCAGCTCGAAGCCTGCCTCGAAGAATGCGCGCATGGCCGCCGCGGCCTCTTCTCCGATGTCGCACTCGTTGAAGACGACGAGACCAGTCGCGCCTGGCCCGAAGCCGCCCGCCTTCGCGAACTTGCCCTCGCGCTCCAGAACATCTTCGCGCAGCAGGAAAAGCGCAACGCGCTCTGCGATGAGTTTCTTGACTTGTGCTCGATGCACGGCGAGAGTCATCCCGGCGAGCCGCGTCTGGCGCGCTTGTTTCTTGCTCGCATCGAGCGCGGCGCTGTCGGCACACCCACTGAGGAGCCGAGGAAGCCATGGTAGTGCTTCACGCATTTCTTGCGCTGCTGAGCGGATTTGCAACCATGGCGGCGCTCGTGGCGGTCATCACGGTTCTGCTTCAGAAGCTCACTCCCGCCTGGGTCGGCGACACTGGGAAACCAAATCGGGCTTACATCTTCGTGAATTTAGGTTATTCATTTCTTGCCGCGGCGGCTGGCGGCTACGTCACCGCGTGGATGGCACAGCACAATCCGCTTATTCATGTTCTCGCCCTTGCTATCACCGTGCTCCTTCTTGCCGCGCTCAGTGCCCTGCAGCAGCGGGGAAAACAACCAGTCTGGTACATCCTGACGCTGGTCGCGCTTACACCGCTGGGTGTGTTGGCAGGTGGGCTGATTCGATTGCGCGTCCTCGGCATTCTCTGATGCCACTGCGACGCTTCGATGAACGCAAAAAAAGCCGCCCTGTCGCTGAACCCCGCGACAGGGCGGTAATGTTTCTGTATGAAAAGATGTCGCTAGAAACGCAGCCCCACCGTGACCGGAATGATCTTGGTATCCGCGCCCACAGCGGTGGTCCCCAGACCGTTCGGCTGGGTGGTTATCGCGGGAGACAGAACGTCAAGATAGCGAGCCTCGGCAAAAATGCTCATTTTGCCATCGCCGTTCCATCCAGCGAACCGATGCTGAAGGCCGCCGCCGATGTTCCATCCGCCCTGATTGCTTGAGAAATGCCCCACCGTCACGTTCTGCGTTACGACGCCGCAATAAAAATACGTGCAGTATTGTTGCTGTTGAGGATCGGTGAAGCTTGTCACCTTGCGATAAAAGCCATATCCGCCGGTAGCGTAGAAGCTGATAGCACTTTTAGGATTGAAGTTATAAACCGGGTCCAGCGACAGTGACCAGATGTGGTCGTGCCCCCCGGTTGCGCCAGCCTCGGCGATGATTGCGCCGGGCACCTTGTCGTCGATGAACTGATACTCCAGCATTACGCTGAGGTTGCGGTTGAAGCGATACCCGCCGCCCACCGTGATATTGCCTCCCCACGTGATATAGGGCGACGAGTCGCTGGATGGAGCATTCACGCCGCCCCCAACCTCATACGTCAGGTGGCTCCTGATTCCGCTTGCGCCTCCTCCGCCTCCGCCACGGTTGTCATACTGCCCGCCACCAGATCCATTCGGCGTCGGTGCGGCCGGCAGCGCGGTTAGGCCGGACATTCCGGCAACGGGCGAACCTGCATCATCGGCAAGCTGCAGGGTGTTCGAACTCGATTCGGACGATGAAACAGCTGTCGAGCTTGAAGAGTCGGGAGCAGTTGAGATTTGGGCGCTCGCAGAGCCAAGGGATAGGGCGAGCGCTGCACACAGCAGGGGCGTGTGCTTCAAAAAGGTCAGACAGCGAACGGAATTCATCTCTGTACCTCGCAAAGGTTTGGTCGATCTGTAGGGGGAGTCAAACAATCCCTGTAAGCACTTAGACTCCTTTTGGAAATCAAAGTTGCTTCCAACATCCACATAACGAAAGGCCGGAGTTTCCTCCGGCCCTCTCGTTTTTGACATCTGAGTCCTGAACCCCGATCCCTGTTTTATCCCTGGATATCGAACTGCTCAGGATGCAGGGTTGGATCGCTCTTAATGAGGATGTTCTTTCCAACCAGCTCCTCAAATTCATTGATCCAGCTTCCGTTATTCGCCTTCAGCACCTTGACCGTCTCCGGATTCACCCGCAGCATCACGTCGGCGCTCTCAAAATGCCGCTTCATCTTGCGCAACTCGATGTAAATCTCGTTGCACACCGTAGCCGGGCTCTTCACCATGCCGGTCGCCTGGCAAGTCGGGCAGGGAACTGAAAGCGTACGTTCCAGCGATTGCTTTACGCGCTTACGCGTAATCGCCACCAGGCCGAAGTCGTTGAATTGCAGAACCTTAGTCGGCGCGCGATCGCTCTTGAGTGCTTCTTCAAGCGCGGCCAACACCTTGAAGCGGTTCTTGCGCTCATCCATGTCGATGAAGTCGATGACAATGATTCCGCCCAGGTCGCGCAGCCGAATCTGGCGAACGATCTCCGGTACGGCATCGAGGTTCGTCTTGACGATTGTGTCTTCAAGCCGCGCCGATTTGCCGACGTACTTCCCGGTGTTGATATCGATCGCCACCAGCGCTTCTGTCTGGTTGATGACAATCGATCCGCCACTCTTGAGCCACACCTTCGAACGCAACGCCTTCGAGATTTCGTCCTGAATGCCGAAGTGCTCAAAGAGCGGCGTGTCCTTCGTGTACAGCTTTACGCGCCGCACCAGGTTCGGTGAGAAGCGATTCAGGAAGCGCACAATCCGTTCGTAATCAGCCTCTGAATCAACCCAGATCGACGAGAAGTTCGAGCTTACCTGGTCGCGCAGGATACGTTCGATAAGCGACAGATCGTGATAGATCAGCGCCGGCGACTTCGAGCTGTCCGACCGCTGCTTGATCTCGTTCCACAGGTGGATCAGGAAACGCAGATCGGCGCGGAGTTCCTCTTCCGATGCGCCTTCCGCCGCGGTGCGAACAATAAATCCGCCGGAAGCTTCGCCACGCTCGTGCGTCAGGATCCGCTTCAGCCGCTGGCGCTCTTCATCGGATGCGATCTTGCGGCTCACGCCTACATGCGTGACCGTCGGCATGAATACAAGGAACCGGCCCGGGAGCGCGATATGACTGGTGATGCGGGCGCCCTTCTTGGCGATGGGCTCCTTCGCAATCTGCACCAGGATCTCCTGCCCCGGCTTCAACAAGTCGGAGATGATCGGCAGGTCCGAGGTTTGGGCCGAGCGACGAGAAGGCCCGCGACCTCCTGGTCGATGTCCGCCCCGGTCGCCACCCCGCTCGCTGCCGCGCTCTCCGCGCCCGCGGCGCCCGCGCCCGCCACGATCGCGGCGTTGCTGAGCAGTGCCGTCGCCTGCCGGTTGCGTTCCGGCAGCGGTTGCCTCTTCTTCCTCGTCCTCTTCTTCACCTTCGAGGGTCTCTTCACCGTTCTTGTCTTCGAACTTCATCTGAATGCGGTGGTCGAGGTGAGCCTCCTGCAGCATCTCGCCTAGTTCGCCCGAGCGAATCTGCGTATGCAGCTTCTCCTCTTCCTCGTAATCATCCAGATCGTGTTCATCCGACTTGTGATGGTGATGGGGGGTGTCATATTCCTCCCCTTCAATTACCTCTTCTTCAATCAGTCCCGTGCCGGGTGAAAAGGACGACGCCGCTGAAGCAGATGCCGGCTTAATCGGTTCGGGTGCTGGAGGTACCTCTTCCGGCTTTTTCTTCTTGCCCCCAAGGCCAAACAGGCGGAACTCCGCCGGCGGCAGCGGATCAACATTATGCGAAGCGCTGCGATCACTCTCATATTCGGTGCTTTCGTCTTCTGTGCCAACAGCTTCACCGGCCGCGGATTCAGATACAGGCTCGCCGAGAACAGCATGAGGCTCGCTTGCGGAAGCCTCAAAGCTTTCCTCTTCCATTTCGTCTTCGTACGAGATCGGGGCAGGTTCGGGATGCGAGTCCGATGTGGCTGTCTCATCGTGATTCCGCGCCGTCGCAGAAGTCATCTCCTCGACAAGGTCTTGCTCTTCAATGTCGTCAGCCGAGCCATGATCGGCCTCCGGCGTGAAACTACCGGAAGTCTGCTCTTCTGTCGCCTTAGGCGGCCGAGTCCTATGTCGCGACAGCGATTCGCCCGGAAGCAACCCGCTGCCATCCCACACAATCGGCGACTCAATCAGCGAGGCAGGCTTGTAAGTCGACGCCGGTCGGACCGGGGCGGGAGACTCCGATGCAGGCTTATCCGTCGGCTCGGCGGATGCGCCGCCATATTTCTTAAGCGATTCGCCGGGCAATACAAACGGCTCCGGAGCCCGCTCAGCCCTCTCCGAACGCTCAGGCCGTTCCGTCCGCGCATTCCGTGGAGACGATGCCGAAGCATGGATCTCATTCGTGGCTTCCGCTTCGAGTTCACCGGCCTCGTTTACATGGGCCGCTATGAACTCTTCGCTCTCGACTGGTGCCGCTGAAACATTGCTGCCGCCGCGGCCGCCGCGCCGCCGCCTGCGTCCACGCCACCGCTTGGCGCCCATCTCGTCGGATGCGTCACCTTCGCCCGCCTCTTCCACTGGTTCAGCGGGAGCCGCGAAATCGGCATCGTCGGAGGTGATTTCGATCGTCGGCCGGCTTTCGCGATCCGGCCGCTGCTCCGATCGTCCACCGCGTTGTCCGCGATCCGGTGCTTGGCCCCGATCTTGTCCGTTTGTGTGCCGCACTTCGCGCGGAGCCTGGTTGGCGCCACTTACCGCGGCCTTTTCAAGCTCATCCGTTTCTTCCTGATCTTCCAACTCCATGAAGTCGGTGACGTAGAGGAAGGCATCTCGCTCGAGTCCAACGTCGACAAATGCTGACTGCATGCCAGGGAGAACGCGCGTCACGCGTCCGTTGTAGATGGAACCGGCCAGCGTGTACTCGTTTTCGCGTTCGTAGTAAATTTCCGCGAGCTGATCGTCTTCTAGAATTGCAAGCCGCGTCTCATGCGGCGTGCTGGAAATACAAATCTCTTTTGCCATCGTGCCTTTCCGCCCAGCGGACTAAGCCTGCTGGGGCTTGCGGCAAGGTGGTCTGGAGACGGGCGCGGACGGGGATGATGGGAATGTGCCGGGGGGATAACATGCGCGTGACCCGCTGGACCGAAAGACCACGGCCGCCTGCCCCTTTGCGGGGTGGCGAACCTCGGAGACTTCCAAGTCCGGCAAAGGTTTCGAAACAGGTATCCGAAGGCAGAGATTTTGTGGCCACCCTGAAGGTTGACGTCTGCGACTTTTCGTCGCAACGGCGTAACCAGGCCCATGCCAACCAGACGATCGACATGAGCGGGGCCGTTCTTAAGCTGGCGAGTATGCTGCTGGTCTGCGCCGCCGAAACCGAAGCTCCTGCGTGCTCCATGCAGCCTCGAAACCAGCGGAACCAGACACCCGCGCGATCATTGTCGATTGCTGGAGTTGTCCGGTTTGCCCGTCTCTGCGTGCTCATTTAAACCCAATCCTGTCCGGCGCTCGGTCCACCAGGACCTTTGCCGGATTTTGCATCCTCTTCCACGCTGTGCGCCGAGCCTTACTTTTAGATCCGCCGAACTCGTTAGAGCGGTTTCAGCCAATAGCGGCAATCGGGACAGCATCTCTGACGATGCGGTATGTACTTACAAACTTTGCTCCCGGGTCCGGACATCCGGCGATCCCGAAGAGGTGTTGCCGTTCAATCTTGCTCCCGGTCTCGCTCGACCGGCTCACGCTTAGTTTACGAACCGGCGCATGCGTATGTTCATCACCACACCCAGCGCCAGGAAGGTAAACAACACCGAGGATCCACCGTAACTCATTAACGGTAAAGGGATTCCGGTGACTGGCATAAAGCCAATGACCATGCCTACGTTGACCGCAATCTGAAAGGCCAACACAGCCACGATGCCCATGATAATCAGGGAGCCAGGCAGGTCTGCGGCTGTTTGAGCGTTTTGAATCAAACGCATCAATATGAGGAAGTATAGCAGCAGCACGAAAACCGCGCCCACAAACCCATGTTCCTCACTGAAGGCCGCAAAGATGAAGTCCGCGTGTGGAATAGGAATGAACGCCCCCTGGGTCTGCGTCCCCTTTTCGGCGCCTTTACCCCAGATTCCACCGGCGCCCACCGCAATTTTTGCTTGCAGAACCTGATAGCCGGCCCCCTTGGGATCATTGTCGGGATTGATAAAGCCAGTGAGCCGCGCCTTCTGGTAGGGCTTCAGCAACTTGCCGCTGCTCCATCCGCCGACGACCAGCACCGTCGCCGCCACCACGAGAATCAACGCCTGCTTAAGGTCGATCCCTCCCAGAAACATTCCGATCACCAGCACTGGAATATAAGTGAGAGACGTCCCAAGGTCCGGCTGCTTCAGGATCAAAAGCATCGGTACCCCTACGAGCGCGAACGCCTTGAAGATTTCTTTCCAGGTAAGGTTGCGGCCGCCCAGGTTCGCAAAATAACGTGCTACCGCCAGAATCATCACCAGCTTCATCCACTCCGACGGCTGAAACAGGATGGGCCCCACCTTGACCCAGCGACGCGCCCCCAACGCCTTGTGGCCGATTCCCGGCACCAGCACGGCCAGGAGGCCCAGGAGAAAGAATCCATAAAACCAGGGAACCCAGTCGATCAGCTTGTGGTAATCGATCAGCGAAAACAGGAACATCGCCACCACGCCGCCCAGAATCCAGTAAATCTGCTTGGTGTGGAAGCCGACATATTTGGTATGCAGCGTCGCGGAGAAAATCTCCAGCACCGAGATGGTGCAAAGCAAAGCTACGATCCCGAGTAGCGTCCAGTCGAAATCGCGAAAGCTCATGATGCGGCGCATCGGGCTCATTGCGATTTCACCGGCGTGGCTTTTCCCGGCAGCGCGGGCGTCGTCAGCTTTGCCGATTCACGCCCGACAGGCGCAGCTATATCGGTTGTTGCTATCTGCGGCTTTCTTGCAGGTTGAGGAACGATTCCATTCGGCCCCACAAAGAACTTGCCCGCGTGCAGCTTTGCGGTGGTCTCGCCCCTTCCATTAGATGTCGTGTTGGGCGTGGTCCAAACCGCGCCGACTTCCACCGGCGGCTCAGGGGGTGCCTTGACGGGCATCAGGTTGTGCGCCAGCCGCCGCTGTTTTTCTACGTATGCAGCCACCACCCGCGCACCCAACCGCGCCGGGTAGTAGCTGAACTCGCCGTTCTCCCATAGCACGGCAACCACCAACTCCGGATTTCGCCGCGGCGTTACACCGACAAACCACACGTTCGGGCGCGTCTTGAAACCTTTATTAGTGCGCGCCAGTGCCTCGTGACTCATCACTTGTGCGGTTCCGGTCTTGCCGGCCAAGTCGATTCCTTCGAGATGCGCCGATCCTGCGGTGTGGAAGTATCCGGGCTGCGTCACCTCGGCCATCCCGTCGGTGATGATCTCCCAATTTTCAGGATCGATCGGAATATCAACATCACCGGCCCCCGGCAGGCTCTCCAGCAGATCTCGCTTGAAGTCCGCAGGAAGCTGATCTTGCTCCACGACATGCGGTCGAACGAGGTGCCCACCCGACGCAATCCCACCAATGATGCGCGCCAGTTGCAGGGGAGTCGCCTCTACCGCGCCCTGTCCGATTGATACGTCCAGCGTCTCGTCCGGATACCACCTGCGGTGATAGTTCTTCATTAGCCAGTGGGCACTCGGCATTAATCCCGCCTGCTCGCCTGGCAGATCGATCCCCGTCTTCTGCCCGTACCCGAATTCCGTCGCGTATTTCGCAATGCGATCGATACCGAGCTTGTCACCAAGCTGGTAGTAGTACGTGTCGCACGAGTAGGGAATCGCGTTGTGAATATCTACCGCGCCGTGGTGCTCATCGCAGTGATGAAAGAATCCGTACGGACCCCATCCGCCCGCGCAATTTACTTTCAGATTCTGCGCGATGCCCTCCTGCAATCCAGCCACCGACATCAGGATCTTGAACGTTGACCCCGGAGCCAGCTGCGCCTGAATCGCCTTGTTCATCAGCGGATGGTCTGGATCGGTGATCAGTTTGTTCCATTCCGCGCGATCGATTTTCACCGCAAACGCATTGGGATCAAAGCTGGGCCGCGACACCATCGCCAGAATGTCGCCATTGCGCGGATCCATTGCTACGATCGCTCCGTTGCGGTCGCCCAGCGCCAGTTCCGCCGCCTTCTGCAGATCGTTGTCGATTGTCAGCTTCAGATCCTGTCCCGGAATCGCGTGCTGGATTCCCAGGAAACCCACCTCGCGCCCATGGCTGTCGACAATCACGTCGCGCGAGCCGTTTTGTCCGCGCAGCAGTTGGTCGTATTCCTCTTCCACACCGGCCTTGCCCACGATGTCGCCGGGCTCATAGGCGGCATAGCGTGCCTGATTCAGATCCTCGTCGCTTACCTCTCCGACGTATCCAATCAGGTGCGATGCAAATCCATCGCGCGGATAGAGCCGCCGCTCGCCTTCGATCGTCTCCAGCTCCGGCAGCTCGTTGCGATGCGCTTCGATAAACGCCTGCTCGTCGGCGGACACATCTTCTTTGATCGGAATCGGTTGATAGCCGGGCACGAGCCGGTATCTGCGCAAGGTCGTTTGAAGCTGATCCAGATCCAGGTGCAACCCCCGCGCAATCAGGGGAAGGTCGGCTTCGACATTGCGATTCTGCTCACGCACCAGGAAGCACGAAACAGAAGGATAGTTGTCGACAATCAGCCGGTTCTCGCGATCAAAGAGCTTGCCTCGCGGAGCCAGAATCGGCACCTTGCGGATGCGGTTCTGTTCCGCCAGCATTTTGAAGTTTTGCGCGCCCAGAATCTGCAGCCGCCACAATCCGGCCGTGAGGGCCAGGATCAGCGCAAGAACGCCGTATTGCACCACCGCAAGCTTGAGGGTGGGGACTTTCTCGCCGCGTGTGACCTTGTCAAAATTCATGTGAAGCTGTCTCTAGGATACCTCTATCCAACATTCTGCTCTCGTCGCATTGCGGCGTACGCCTGCCACTTTTTCATTCCATGAACCAACGTACTCAATCGCGGATTTTTGTCCGGTCCAGCAGGGGAAACAGCACCAATGCAATCACGGAATTGCCCACCGCCTTGTACAACTCCATCAGCCAGTTTGTATCGATCGTCATGCCCAGCAGAAACCGAACCACAAAAAAATAGGTTGCGCTCCCCACCAGCGAAAGCACAAACGTCATGAATAAACGAATGGCATGATTCTCAACGTTGACCAGAATGCCCACTGAAGCCGCCAGATACCCGACCAGCGTCTTGGCAATACCATTGATGCCGATGGGATGACCCGTCAGGGCGTCTTCAAAAATGCCGAGGATGCCGCCCAGAATCGAACCCTGAATCGCATTGCGCCGGCTGAGTGCGAAAAACACCGTGACCACCAGCGGCAGATCGAACCACGCGAACCGTCCCAGCACCCGCGGCAACCACGCCTGCAACACCAACGCGGCGATGGGCACCAGGGCATAGATCAGTACCGGGTAGCGATGGATTTCGAAATCGCGGCGGCTCTCGGCTGAAAGGACAGACATGTCTAGCGATTCTCTCCCTGCGGGGTCGCGGGCGGTGTCGTGCTTGGATTGTTTTCTGGTGCTTTACGCGCCGGCTTCTTCGGGGGCCCACTCCCATCGACAGCGGGTACGCCTTCCGGTGTCGCGGGCAGATTCGGCGTGACCGCGTTCCCCGGCGTAAATCGGTCGGGATGAATCGCCACCGGAGGTTTGGTCACTGGATTGGGATTTGAGGTGTCGTTCAGCGGCTGCTGATCCGGCGGCAAATTCGGCACGATCAGACCCGGCAGCTTCTCCGCCATTCCATCCGATGCCTTCTGCTGTTCAGTCTCAGAGCCCTTCAGAGCTTCGCTCGCGGCCATGTCCTGCTGCTGATCCGGCGGGAAGCGCGGCTGCGTCGACGTTATCACCAGCACCTCGTCCAACTGGTCGAGATGCGCCGCCGGTTTCAAGATCACATCCACAAATCCGTCCCGCTCCGGATCATTCGCAACACTCTGCACCACCCCCACCGGCATGCCGCGCGGAAAAATCTCGTCGCCCCCCGCGGTCAACACCGTCTCGCCCGGTTTGATCCGCTGATCGCGAACCACGTCTTCCACCTGCGGCTGCCCTGCTGCGTTTCCCCGCAGAATGCCGCGAATGCGCGTCGTTGCCAGGATCACGCCCGCGCCACTCGACTGGTCGTTGATCGCCAGCACCTGGGCGGTATGCGGAAACACGTCGCGAATCTTGCCGACAATCCCGTCCGGCGTAATGACCGCCATATCCCGCTCAATGCCGTCGTTCTTGCCTTTGTCGATGTAAAACACGCGCGACTGGTCGGTCCCGCTGGTCCCGATGGTCTGCGCAGCGACCGTCTTGTAGATGTATTTCTCCTGGAAATGCAGCAGAGCCTGCAGCCGCTGCCCTTGTTTCGCGTCCTCCAGCAGCGCCGCCTGCTCTAGCCGCAAACGATCGACGGTCTTTTGCAGATCGGCGTTCTGTTGCCGAACATGCCGCAGATCGATGTAGTTGTTCCAGAGCCACGAGACGCCCGACCCCGACGAGTGCAGAGCCTTTTCCGGCGGCGATACCAGTGAATTGGCCCAGTAGCGAATCAGCTTCACGCTGCTGCCATCGCCGCGATCGCTGCCCACTTGCCCATTGGGGGAGCGATGCACCTGTGTGGCAAGGCCCAGAATCTGGGCCACTAGCAATGCCAGCAGCACCAGCAGATTCCGATACCGAACAACAAATGATTCCATGAGGGTCAGTCAACAGTGGACAGTGAACAGTGGTCAGTGTTTTGCTGGCCCTTGCGGAGGATGACGACCAATATCGGAGGACGGTTCACCTTGCACTGTCCACTGATCACTGTCCACTGCCTTTAATCGATCTTGATCTTGCGCAGCAGTCTGAAGTCCGACAGCATCTTGCCGGTCCCCAGCACCACCGAGGCCAGCGGATCGTCTGCCACCGAAACCGGCAGCCCCGTTTCTTCGCGGATGCGCTTGTCGAGGTTCTTGATCAGCGCGCCTCCGCCCGTCAGCACGATGCCGCGATCCGAAATATCCGCCGACAACTCCGGAGGCGTCCGCTCGAGTGCCACGCGAATCGCGTTCATGATCACCGCGATGCACTCGCCCAAGGACTCGCGAATTTCGCTGTCGTCGATTGAGATCGTCTTCGGCACGCCTTCAATCAGGTTGCGTCCTTTGATCTCCATCGTCAGCGGCTTGTCCAGTGGATACGCCGATCCAATTTCAATCTTGATCTGCTCGGCCGTACGCTCACCGATCAGCAGATTGTATTTCCGCTTCAGATAGTTGGTGATGGCCTCGTCCATCTGGTTCCCGGCCATACGCACGGAACGCGAATAGACGATGCCCGACAACGAGATGACTGCAATATCGGTTGTCCCGCCGCCGATATCGACCACCATGTTGCCGCCCGGCTCGGTAATCGGCAGTCCTGCACCAATCGCCGCCACCATGGCCTGTTCAACGAGATACACCTCGCTGGCCTTGGCGCGATAAGCCGAGTCCTCGACCGCCCGCTTTTCCACCTGCGTAATCTCAGACGGCACACCGATCACGATCCGCGGATGTACCAGCATCTTGCGGTTGTGCGCCTTCTGGATAAAGTAGTTCAGCATCTTTTCGGTGACTTTGAAGTCGGCAATGACGCCGTCTTTCATCGGCTTGATGGCCACGATGTTGCCGGGAGTGCGGCCCAGCATGTCTTTGGCTTCCTTGCCAACAGCCTCCACCTCGCCCGTGTTTTTGTTGATGGCCACAATGGAGGGTTCGTTGACAACAATCCCCTTACCGGCGGCGAAGACCAGTGTGTTGGCGGTCCCAAGATCGATAGCCAGATCGCTCGAAAACATGCTGAAGAGCGAGCGCAGGCCATGTGACCGCGAAGTACGCGAAGGATAACCGTTCTGAGACATGTATGAGTGGAATCTACCTCAATTCAGATTGTACGGCCAACGGGGATCGCAGCGAAAAACACCGTTGGTAATCAGGACAGTAGGGAGCTTTGTAAATAACCCTTTCTAGCCAGCCGCTCGACCCGAAGAAATGTCGCCCATGCGACCTTGTCCCGTGCCCGGAGAGCGACTCTAGGGAAGCGCTCGCCCGACCTGCGTCATTCGAACGCCGAAATGGTCTTCCGTTGCACGGATGAGGCCGGGGTCCAGGAGATCAAAATCTTCGGGCATGTAAGACAGCAGCCATTCACCGAAATCGAAGCGCACCCAGAATCGTGCGCTTCCTGTCAGCGGCACCGCAAAGTTGCGGCGGGATATGGGATGGGTGAATGTCCCCGACGATGGAATGGTCTCGGCCTGGTCACCAAATTGAAGCAAACCTGAACCATCTTCATCGGTCCACCAGTTGGACGTGAAGACAGGCTGAGGGTGGAGATCGCAGCCGACATTTCCGCGCAAACCTTTTTTGCCGCCCGGCCAAGAGGAGGCCGCAATTCTGATTGGCGGGTTCTCTGCGTTCCAGTTGCCACTCGCATTCAGGGCAAATTGAGACAATTTCTCAATGGCCGCCGGGATCTCACCGTACGTTTGAAGTTGAAAGCGCTCCAGAAGGGGGAATACCCGGCGTGGCGCGGTAGCCTCGATAGCTTTCTCGATCTCAGGCTTGCTGAGCAGCTTGGTTACGCGAAGAGGGTGGATGTGGGGGATGTTCCAGTCGAGTTCGAAGTGCCACGATTCTGCCAACATTTCGAAGTACGCCGCAACTTGCACCGGCCTGGGAGCGAAATGCGGGTCAGCGGGGATCAGCATTTGAATGTACTGTTCCATTGCGAAGAATCATAGCCGACTCCCATTACCGCCCGGAGGCGTCCTGCCACCCCGGTGCGCTAAAATCAAGTGTTTTCGTATCCAGCCGGGCAGTGCGCCGCCAGTTCCTCAATTACAGTAGGACATCTGTCCACTGATCACTGAACACTGACAACTCAAACGGCGACCCATGACCCCTGAACCCTGAGACCCGACCATGACCTACCCCACCTACCACAATCTGATCGGCGGCGAATGGCTCCCCGCCGCAAGCGGCAAAACCATCCTCAACGTCAACCCCGCCGACCATGACGACATTGTCGGCTCCTTTCCGTCCTCCGGCCCCGAAGACGTCGACAAGGCCGTCGCAGCCGCCAAGAAAGCCTTCGCCACCTGGCGTCTCGTCCCCGCTCCCAAGCGCGCGGAAATTCTCGTCCGCGCCGGCATCCTCCTGCAGCAGCGCAAGGAGCAGTTCGCCCGCGACATGACCCGCGAAATGGGCAAAGTCCTCGCCGAAACCCGCGGCGACGTGCAGGAAGCCATCGACGAAGCCTTCTACGTTGCCGGCGAAGGCCGCCGCCTCTTCGGGCAGACCACGCCATCCGAACTTCAGAACAAGTTCGCCATGTCCATCCGCATGCCCGTAGGCGTCGTCGGACTCATCACGCCATGGAACTTCCCCATGGCCATTCCCAGTTGGAAGCTCTTTCCCGCGCTCGTCGGCGGCAACACCTGCGTCATCAAGCCTGCTACTGACACGCCGCTCTCCGTTTACAACCTCGTCCAGACCCTCGTCGATGCCGGCCTGCCTCCGGGTGTCGTCAATATCGTCAGCGGTAGCGGCAGCGGCGCCGGCAGCGCCCTCGTCGAACACCCCGACGTCCGCGCCATCAGCTTTACCGGCTCCAGCGAAGTCGGTTCCCACGTCGCCCAGCGCGCCGCCGCCACCTTCAAGCCCGTCTCTCTCGAAATGGGCGGCAAAAATGCGCAGATCGTTCTCGACGACGCGAACCTCGAACTCGCTCTCGATGGCGCGCTCTGGGGATCGTTCGGCACCACAGGCCAGCGCTGCACCGCAACCAGCCGCATTCTCCTGCAGAAGGGAATCGCCGCGAAGTTCACAGAGAGATTCGTTCAGCGAGCGGAAGTTTTGAAAGTCGGCAACGGGCTCGATGAGTCGATTGAAGTGGGACCGCAGGTGAATGCCGGCCAGATCGAAACATCGAACAAGTATGTCGATATCGCCCTGGCCGAAGGCGCAAAGCTGCTCCTCGGCGGCGGCCCGCTAACGGATGGCGACTACGCAAAGGGCACGTTCTTTGCTCCGACCATCTTCGGCGGAGTGACGCCCTCCATGCGTCTCGCCCGCGAAGAAGTCTTCGGGCCCGTCGTCGCGCTCATTGAGTTCGACACCTTCGAGCAGGGAATTGAAATCGCCAATTCCATCGACTATGGCCTCTCCAGCGCCCTCTACACCAAGGACCTCAACCGCGCCTTCGCCGCCATCCGCGACCTCGAGGCCGGCATCACCTACATCAACGCGCCGACGATTGGTGCTGAGGTGCATCTGCCCTTCGGCGGCGTCAAGCACACCGGCAACGGCCACCGCGAAGGCAACGGTGCAATCGACTTCTTCACCACATGGAAAGCCGTCTACGTCGACTACAGCGACAAACTCCAGCGCGCCCAGATCGACAACGCGGAGTGAAGTGCCAGCATGACAGTCGAAGAGGTTAGTGAGGTCGTTCAATCGCAAGCCCGGGATGCTCTGGATCTTGTAAATCACAGCATCAGTTTGAAGGATGCGCTTATTAGGCCTCAAAAGATCACGGTGATCTTCCGCGACGTGAAGGCGGGGAAGCTAAATGACTGCGAGGCGGACGTCTGGCTCGTTGGGCGAGAGAATGCCGGCGATGGATACAAGATCGTGATGCGCGAAAGGGGTCGCCAATTCGGACTCGCCTCGACGGGCTTCCCTCATGACAAACATCTGGTTTTGACGGGTTGGTACGGCAGTTTAAGATCGGCTTTCTTAGGCATGTAAAAACCGCGTTCCTTAGAGTCTGCGCAGAGCGACGGCGAAGAGTTTCACCTTTGAAACCTGGGAATCCGGTTCCGAGCTACAATCTTCCCGTGGACCGCACCGCCGCCAAACTTCTCGAAGAAGCCCGCCGCTTGCCCTCCGAAGAGTTCAATTGGTTGATTGGAGAACTGCTCCAGGCCGGGGACGGATCCAGCGACGCCGAGATCGAGGCCTCCTGGAAGTCCGAGGTTGAGCGGCGCGTGCCGAGGCCGATGCGGGAACCGGGGCTACCTCTTCCTGGCAAGAGGTGGAAGCGCCTTTGCGTGCCCGGCTGAACAATTGAGTCAGAAGCCTCTTCGCATTGGCCTTGAGGCCCAGGAAGAGATCAACTCGGCATTTGATGGTATTTCCAGCGCAGCCCTCGCGCTGCCGATGCCTTTCTTGCGGAGATTGGCGCCTCATTGGCGCAGATTGTTTCAAATCCCCAACTTTATCCCCAGTACACGAAGAACACCCGCAGACGAGTGCTGGACCGATTTCCCTACTCCGTGATTTTTCAAGAGAAAGACGACGTCATTCTCATTCTCGCGATTGCCCATGCCAAGCGCCGTTTCGATTACTGGCGGAGACGAGCCTGATACTGGTTCGGCAGGGATTCACCTCCAGGCCGGTTCGAGACACGAGGTTAGAGCATCTCGCCTGTCATAACTTCCGGCTTTATCGACAAGTGCCCCAGAACCGAAGAAATCCCGGCCAATACTCAAGCCAGCACGCGTACACTGGTTGCGTTCGCCCGATTCGCCTGTCAAACAAACGCAGTCGCGTTCCGGAGGGCTCGATGAAGCCATTCAAGACGATCACGTTGCTGTTGCTGCTGCTGCCCGCACTCGCCTCAATCCAGGCCAAGCCGAAAAAGCCCTACAAGCTACCCGCCGTATTTGGCCAGGCACACTACGTGTATGTGGAAGCGGAGGACGGCCAGGAATTCAATCCGCGATTGAATCCAGACGACCGCGACGCCATCGCCGACGTTGACCGAGCTCTCTACGACTGGAACCGCTACATCGTAACCACCCGCCGCGATCAGGCAGATCTCATCTTCGTGGTTCGCAGGGGCCGCCTTGCCACCGCAACGCTGGGTGGTCAAGTCAGTTCCGCTCCGCCCATGGGGCCCGGCCGCCCCTCCGGCGGACAGTATCCCGGCAATGGCGTCGCCGTCGGTGGCGAAGTAGGCCCGCCCGATGATTTCCTTGAGGTCTACCTGCCCAATCTCAACGAGGCTCGCGGAGCACTGCTCTGGCAGCGCACCCTTCCCGATGGCCTCAACCCGCCCCAGCTCACCCTCTTCAAACAATTAAAGGATGAAGTCGAGCGCACCTATCCCACCCCGCCCCCGAACAGACCTTCAAAGCCTTGATCACGCAAAGCCTTGATGCAATCCACTCCTTTCAACAACCCCATTCCACCTGTGACTCGTCTCACCTGTAGACACCGTGCGCTCTTGCTACGCCTGCACAATTCACGGGAGGTTTCCCCTACAGTATGCGACTCTTTCCGCTTTATTCTGCCGCACTCATCTCTTTTCTCAGCGCCACCTTGGCCTGCCCCCAAGCGCCTCCCGATCCGCACACCTCAACCCATCAGGATCTCAACCTCAAAACTTTGTTCACCGCCCCCGTGTCGAAACTCTCCAAAGCATTCACCCGCGACAACGCGCTCCGCCCCGGCTCCCGGATGAATCAGAACTACACCTCCGCGCCCAAGGCACCGCTGGTATTCACCAGCCCGGTCTTCAATCAGTCCATCTCGGACACCGCCACCCACGTGCAAACTTCGACGGCTCAGGGCGATCCCTATGTCACGCCGGTCACCCGCATCGTCTCTTCCGACGCGGGTGTCAACGACACCGCGCCGCTCTATACCTACCACAACTGCAACTACACCGCCGCGGCGTCGGCAGCGCCCTGCGTCGGCGCATTCATGGTTGCGCAGAACAATCCCGGCGATCTTCACAATGGCGTGTGGGGCATCAATCCCATCGCTATCCAGCGCCACGGCAGCGCTAACTCCCTCACCTATGGAGTCGAAGCCAACATCTTCAACGAAACAGGCCTTGATCCCGGCCCTCCAGGAATGGCTTCCCCCGCCACCAGCCAGATCTTCGGCATCGCCGCCACCATCGCCGGCAATCGCCCCGGAGTCACGCAGGGAACCTCCGCCTTCCTCGCCACCGACGAAAACAGCGGCTCCTACTGGTACGACGGCCTCTGGGTCGAGCGCGCCATCTATGCGGCACTCGAGGCCGGCCCCGTCGGCGGAGGATCCGACTTGAAATGGTCCGTTGTCTCCAACGCAGTCGGCTCCGCAGGACCGCAGCACAACTTTCCCAGCATTCCCCAGGCCGACATCGAATCCTGGTGGGACGGCCGCGCGTCCGTTCTCGAAGTCTTCAAGCGCCAGTTCATGCCCAGCTCGGGAGCGCGTCCCATCGGCTGCTACAACTACACGTTCTCAACCGCTCTCCGCCAGCAGTTCTGCGACGATGGCAGCAACGTCTTCCAGCCCGCATCGAACGCCGCCGCCATCCGCATCACTCCCGATGCCAACGGAGAAACCGGCGCAGCCGTCTCCGTCACCAACGCCGCCAACAATGCTTACGCCTTCCTCGTCCAGAAAAACGGCGCCACCACCATCGACAACGCCCTCACCGTCAACAGTGCAGCGCGGGCGGCATCCTTTCAGGTCGGAACCCACACCGTTCTCGCTTCCAGACTCGACGGCTACCACGGCTCCGGTGCAAAGGTGCAGATTAGCGACGGGACGGGCACGGCCGGAGACCTTTCCCAATACGACGCAACCGGCAACGTCACCGACAGCGGAGTCTCCGCTGCTCAGCTTCCCATCGCCACTCCTAAAGCCAGGGCCGGCCACGTTGCCTGCATCAAGGCCCTCGGCCCACCCGTCCAGATCGGCTCCTGCTCCACCCGCCCCGATGCGACCGGTGCCTGCTCCTGCCAGTAATTTGAGAAGCATCTGTGCCCCATTCATCGCAGGTTTTATCGCGATGAGTGGGATCAGGTAGCGAAGGCTGAAGTCCATGTGCCACTCATCGCACTTTCATCGCAATGAGTGGGAATAGATAGGATGCGAAGTTGGAAATGTGCAACCGAAACGTTGCCTAAGCGTATTTCCGCAGAACGGCGGCCACCCGCCGGACGCCACCATCATCCTCGGGCGCGAGTGCACGGCAAATCCATCAGGAAACGTAGACGCGCAGCATCCACCACACGAGGAACACAGCGATCAAGGCCAGCACAAAATGCGCGATCCACTGGCCCGCCGTTTTGGGTCTACCAAAATTGAACACGAAGCAATGCTAGCAGCTTCACTCATCGCAGTTCTATCGCGATGCGTGGGATCCGCCCTGAAAATTCCGTGATCCGCAGTCGGCGGCGGTGCCCGCACCGCAAAGTTCCGGGAGGGAACGCATGAAAATAGCCCAGGGTGCAGCGCAGCGAAACACTGGGATAGCTCGCTATCTCCCGATTGACACTTTCACATTTCCCAATTCAACTTTCTGTCAGAGGTCGCCCCATGACATGGAAAGATGTCGCCATCGCTGCGCGCATCCTTGCCCGTCGCCCCGGTTACACACTGACAGCGGTCCTCACCATCGCCCTCGGCGTCGGCGCCAGCACCACCATCTTCAGCGTCACCAACGCCGTCCTCCTCCGCCCGCTTCCCTATCGCGATCCCGGCAGGCTCGTCATCGCCGGCATGGACCTCCGCAAGCGGGACGTCCACGATCTGCCCTTCTCCAATGCGGACTACATCGACCTGCGCGACGGCACCAAGGCCTATTTCGCTGACATGGCCGGCATCTTCACCGGCCGCATGGTCGTTCCCCAGGAAGACGGATCGCCCGAGCAAATCAGTTTCGCCATCGCCACTACCAACTTCTTCGACGTGACGGGCGGCAAAATCCAGTTGGGCCGCGATTTCAACGCGCAGGATGGAATTCCGCAGCCGCAGCCTCCGCCCAACGCCGCAGCCAATGACGCGCCTGCACGCCTTCCCGGCATCGCCATCCTCAGTTACGAGTATTTCCGCAGGCGCTACGGGGCCAACACCGCTGTGCTGGGCCACAACATCACCATTCCCGGCCAGCCCGGTCCCTTGATCGTTGGAGTTCTCGCTCCCGGCTTCCGCCTCTACTTTCCGCCCGACGCCGATGTCCAGCCCGCCCCTGACATCTACATCGCCAATCGTCTCGGCTACGACTCCGCAGAGCGTAACGACTTCTCCATCCTCCCCATCGGAAGGCTCAAAGAGGGAGTGTCGCTCCAAAGCGCCCAAGGCGCAGCGGATGGCATCGCCGCACAGGCGCGGCAGACTTTTACGATTGACCAGACCGCCGGCTATTACATCCATCTCGCGCCCATGCGCCAACATCTCGTGGCAGCGGTGCGTCCCGCCATCCTCACCCTCATGGTCTCGGTGATCTTCCTGCTTCTGATCGCCTGCGCCAATGTTGGCAATCTTCTCCTGGTGCGCGCCTCGCTGCGCCAGCAGGAATTCTCAGTGCGCGCCGCCCTGGGCGCAAACCGTTCCCGGCTCATCGCTCCCATCCTTATTGAAGCAGCTCTGCTCTCCGCGATGGGCACCGTTGCGGGCCTCGCCCTTGCGTGGGCGGGCATCCTCGCGTTGCGGGCTCTCGCGCCTACCAACCTTCCCCGTCTCGACGATGTCCGCATCGACGGCGCAGTGCTTGCCTACAGCGCGCTTGCCGGTCTCGCCTCCGCAGCCATCTTCGGCATTGTTCCCGCCTTGCGCGCTTCGCGCCCCGCACTCATGAATGTGTTGCGCGGCGTCAGCCGCACCTCCGGCATCGGCAGCGGAGCTTTCCTTCGCAATGCCGTGGTGATGGCCGAAGTCGCACTCTCGTTTGTTCTGCTGATCGGTTCCGGGTTGATGTTCCGCAGTTTCCTCAAGCTGCAGCAGATCGATCCAGGCTTCGATCCGCATCATCTCCTCACCTTCCAGCTTCAAGGAACCCGGTTTAATCGGAAGACTCCTGAGCAACGCGCCGCTTTCATGCGCGTGGTCACCGAGCAGCTTAAATCCATTCCCGGCGTTCAAAGCGTCACCGGCTCATTCCCATTTCCGCTGACAGGCGATTTCAGCCCCATTCGCTGGGGCACCGTCGACGCAGCGCGCGACCCAAGCCGCTTTCAGGCAACTGATTTTCAAATCGTTCTTCCCGGTTATTTTGAAACCATGCGCACGCCGCTCCTCGCAGGGCGCACCTTCACTGAAGAAGACAATCTCCCCGGACGCACAGACGTCATCGTCGACGACGCCCTCGCTGCCAAGGCTTTCCCCGGCCAATCGGCGATCGGCAAACAAATCCTCATTCGCATTCGCACGCCTGAGGCAGAGAGGGTACAGATCATCGGCGTCGTTGCTCATCAGCGCGTCACCTCGCTTGCGGAGGTCGGACGCGAACAGATCTACTTTCCCGACGCTTTTCTTGGATCCGGCGTAATCCAGTCCTGGGCATTGCGCACAGGCAGCGATCCGGCGTCCTACCAAAATCAGGTCCGCGCTACCATCAAGGCGCTCGACCCGCAACTTCTCATCACCAAGATGCAGACCGCTGACTCTGTGGTTTACGATTCGCAAGCCGGTACGCGCTTTTCTCTGTTGCTGATCTCGATCTTTGCAGTCATTGCCGCTTTGTTGGCAGGCGTTGGTCTTTACGGGGTAATCTCCACTTCCGTCCGGCAACGTACCTCCGAGATCGGCGTTCGCATGGCTATGGGAGCCGAGCGCGGCGACATCCTTCGCCTCATCGTCGCGCAGGGATTGCGTCTGAGCGCAGCCGGAATCTTCATTGGAGTGATCGGATCAATTTTCCTCGGACGCGTTATCTCGGCTCTTCTCATCGGCGGCATCAAGCCCACTGACGTCACGACCTACGTCTGCATGACTGCGGGATTTTTAGCCATTTCCGCGCTTGCATCCTGGCTGCCGGCTCGAAGGGCATCCAGCCTCGACCCTGCCAAAGCTCTGAGAGAACAGTGATCGCGGCGTGACAGCGCAGTCCGATTCAATGTCAGGACGCAAATGGCTTCAACTATTCACTAAGCCGAGCATGTAGCACCGCAGCGCCCTGGCCTGCGGCGGTCAGAGCGCAGTTCGCGTGCTGATCGCAGCGGTAGTGAATCAGCGTGTAATTGCTAGCCCACGCGGATGCGGTCGTCTGCCCATACCGCTTGTCGATAGCGAAAGCTCTGTCCTCGGCCATCAGCACCCCGCGTGCCTGGTCGTATCCCGTCACACGGTCGTCCCCCTGGATCACAAATCCATCTCCCCATTTCGGGGGAGTTCGCTTCTTCAGGTGTCCCGCCTCGAGTTCTTTTGCGTGTGCGTTGGGGTCAAGCAGCATGGCTTGCTCGTCCAGCGTCGGGAAATTCGTATTCATGTCCCAGTAATTGGCGCGCCTGTACTGATCGGGAGAGCATGGAAGTGAGCCCTGCGCGTTGATGGCGGCCACCTGTCCGTCACCCGTGGTCTGATTCTGGAAAAGGTCTTTCCCGTGCTCCCTGGTCACTTCGGCAGCCTGCATCTGCGCGATTGCGCTTTCCCGTGCCGCTTGCATGGCCGCGTTCCGCTCTGCCAGCGATAGCTTCTTTCCATTGGCGCCTACGGCCGCCACCGTGATCGGGAGTACAGCATCCTGTGGATTGAAGGAAAAATCAATTTCTTTGCCGCACAACGCAAATCCCGTTGAATCCAGCAGACGAATATTCACCGACATTGGCATTGGCGGACTGCTCACTACGTGCGAAAAGCCGGGGCCCCAGCGATCCTCCATCGGCACGATCTGCAACTTGTAGGCAAGTCGGCCGGTCTTCGCATTGCCGTCCCACCTCGTTTCGAGGTGTCCTCGCAAGCCGTCGACGGCCACAATTCCCGGTCCCAGATCGCCCGGCGGCGGAGTATTGTCTTTTGGCTTGTTCACCGTCATCAGGACGAAAATTGCGAAAACGATCACCGCCGCAAATCCACCAATCAGCAGTACGGGCGGCTTCTTCTTCGGCGGAGGGGCGACCACGGGCTTTTCTGCCGTATCGACATACTCCTCCTGCTCCGTCTCTTCCGACTCTTCGTGCTCCTCTTCTCCGGGTTCTTCGACGATCGCTTCATGGACAGCGACGGTCGAGGATGGTGCTGCCGCCGCAGGCGCTGCCGGGGGCTTGGGGGCCGGCGGAGGGGCCGGATGGCTTATCTCTGCATACTCCTCGTCGAACTCGTGTTGGTCAGACTCAAACATGACTACGCCTTCAGGCACGCCATCCGGAATTCTCCCATGCAAGTAACGTCAGGTGCAAAGTACCAGCGTAACCAATGTACCTCCAGCGAGGCCGGATCAGATCACAACCGTAAGTGACTAGGTAGGTTCTTCGGCTTTCTAGCCCCGATTTCCATCCAGTACATCCCGCAGGGCAAAGCTTGTTTCCAGGCGCGTAACCCCCGGCAGCCGGGAAAGCTCGTTCTGGTGAAGCCGTCCATAATCATCGATGCCCGCCACCCGTGCCACCAGCATGTAGTCATACTGGCCCGCCATCAGGTGGCAGCTCACGATCTCCCTGCAATGCCGCACCGCCGCCTCAAATGCGCTCAAAACAGGAGCCGATTGACGCTCCAGCGTCACGCGGATGTAGACCGTCATCCGCCTTCCCAGCAGCCGGTCATCCACCATGGCTCGATAACCCCGGATCGTCCCCGCATTCTCCAGCGCTTGAATCCTGCGCGAGGCCGCCGAGGCCGACAGTCCTACCGCCTCGCCCACCTCATAATTGGTGGCGCGTCCGTGCCGCTCAAGGTAGCGCAGAATCGAAATATCCAGTTCATCCAGTTCGGATCTGATCTCTTCTCTGCCCATTTCTTGCATCTGAGCGGAATTTTCATCATGTTTCGTGTCCATAGCACTCTTTTAACACGAACTTTGCACACATTGAAACCCCAAAGCGCATTACGATGTGTCCAACTGGAAGGCCAGTGTGAGCGGCTGCGCCGGATCAAGCCCTCCCCCGGGTGCCAAAAACTGTCCGGCGCACAGCTTTCCAGCGTTGCTCACACCCTGCCCTGAGAGTCGAGCCACCGAAGCCGGACGAAGGAGCCCTCCATGATCATCGGCGTTCCCAAAGAAATCAAGGACAACGAAGCACGCGTGGGTGTCACGCCCGCCGGGGTAAAGGCACTTGCCGAAGCTGGCCACAAGGTGCTGGTCGAAACCCACGCAGGCGAGCTTTCTGGCTTTGCGGACACGAGCTACCAGGATGCCGGCGCGGAGATCGTTGGAGATGCCGGCAATGTCTGGGGTAAATCCGACACCGTGGTCAAGGTCAAGGAGCCCATCGAGCAGGAGTACGTCTACTTCCGCGAAGGTCTGGTCCTGTTTACCTACCTCCACCTCGCGCCGCTTCCAGTCCTCACCAACAAGCTTCTCGAATCCAAGGTGATCGGCATTGCTTATGAAACCGTTCGCGACCGCCAGGGCACTCTTCCCCTGCTTACACCGATGAGCGAAGTCGCCGGGCGCATGAGCGTGCAGGTTGGTGCCGCATATCTTGAGAAAGAACGCGGCGGCCGCGGCATTCTTCTCGGCGGCGTCCCGGGCGTTCCACCTGCAAACGTCACCATCATCGGAGGCGGCATCGTTGGCACTAACGCTGCCAAGATTGCTATCGGTTTCGGAGCCAAGGTCACACTGGTCGACGTCAATCTAACCCGTCTGCGCGAACTCGACGATCTCTATAGCGGACGCCTGTATACGCTGGCATCCAACAGCTACAACGTTTCACTGGCTACACGCGAGGCCGATCTCGTTATCGGCGGCGTGCTCATTCCTGGCGCAACCGCCCCCAAGATCGTCACTCGCGCCATGGTTTCGGCGATGAAGAAGGGCGCTGTCATCGTCGATGTTGCGATCGATCAGGGCGGATGCGTCGAAACCGCCAAGCCCACTTCGCACTCCAACCCCAGCTATGTTGTGGACGGCGTTGTCCACTACTGCGTCACCAATATGCCCGGTGCCGTGCCGCACACTTCTACGCTGGCATTGACCAACTCAACCTTCCCGTACCTGATGCGCATCGCCAATCTTGGTGCGCGCGAAGCCCTCAAGCGCGATCCCGGCTTCGCGGAAGGCCTCAACACCTATCTCGGCACGCTTACCCATCGCGGCGTAGCCGACAGCCAGAAGCGTTCCTGGACCGGAACCGATATCGTTCTCGGGTGAGTTTGAGAGTTTTGCAGTTCGAGGTTCACCAGTTCCGAACGCCAACCTTGACCGCTGACCCCTGACCCCTGAACCCTTCTATAATCCCCGCATGCCCTTTGATGGTGGCTCGCGGCGGCGGACGGTAGTATTTCTCGGCGCCGGCGTGTTGCTTTTCTTTGCTGTGCTGGGAGCGCTCCAGGCATTCAACCCCATCCCCTTTCTCCATCCCGAAACTTCGGGTGAAACCCTCGCCTTCACTGGCCTGACACTCGTCATTTTTCTTTCGCTCCTGGTTTTTCTTCTACTTCTGCTGCGCGCCATTCTCAAGCTCTACGCAGATCAAAGCAGTAGTGCGCTTGGCTCTCGTCTTCGCACGCGCATGGTGCTCGGTGCCGCCCTGATCGCGCTCACACCTGCGATTTTCATGTTTTTGTTCAGCTTTCAGCTCATGAACCGCTCCATCGATCGATGGTTCTCTCCCAACACATCGGAACTTCGCGAAGACTCAACCCGCGTGGTGCTGGAACTAGCCCAATACGTCGCCAGCAACGCTCGTAGCGAAGCAGAATCCATCGTGGCAACGGGCGCAGCCGATGCTGAAGCTCCCGCTCTCGAGAAAGTCCTCGCCTCGCACACCATCACCCTTCAGGGTGGATTCGTCCTGATCTACGACAAGGACCATCGGGTCTTCTCGAGCTTCCAGGCTCTGCCCGAGAACAGCGAGGCAAGCCTTATTCCATGGCTCCCCGAAAAAGCCGTGTCCCCAAAGTTTCAGTCCGCCGTTCCATTGCAGGGGCCGCTCTCGGCCGCCATCCTTTTCTCCGCACAGCGCAACGATGAGCCGGTTATCCGCATCGCCGGGCAGGACTATGCGCTGGGAAAGGCTGCTACCCCTTCAGGAAAAATCGTGATCGCGGCCCTCCCCATGCCGCAGGGGCTCAGCCAGACCACTGCGCGCATTCGCGAGGGCGCAGCCGAGTACTGGGACCTCTTCCGATCCCGCAACAGCATCCGTGCCACATTTTTCCTCATGCTGCTGCTCATCACCGTGGTGGTGTTCTTCTCCAGCGTCTGGCTCGCCCTGTTCCTCTCCAAGCAGATCACGCGCCCCGTTGAAGCGCTGGCCGATGCCATGGACGAGATCGCAGCCGGCAAATATGAACACCGCGTCGCGCTCATCACCACCGGCGAAATGGCCGAACTCGTGCGTTCCTTCAATCACATGGCGGCCGATCTCGATACCAGCCGGCAGCTCGCTGAAAGCTCTTCGGCTCAACTCACCGCTGCAAACCAGGCCATCGAAGCTCGTCGCCGCGAACTCGAAACCATTCTCGAAACTATCCCATCCGGCGTCGTTACGCTCGACGCCGCGGGAAACGTGCTGCAGGCCAATCGCGCCTTTGCCGTCCTCATGGGGCAGGACGAAAATGCAACCGTCCGCGGCACGAAGATCGATACCTTGTTGCCACAGGATTCTTATGATGAGCTCGCGGGCGTCATCCGCCGCGGCCAGCGGATGGGTGCTGCTTCCACGGAACTCGAATTCCATCTCCACGGCCGCAACCTGCACCTCGCCGTCACCAGTGCGCGGCTTGAACTGGCGCACGGCAGGCCCGGCACTGTTCTCGTCGTCGAAGACACTTCGGAGCTTCTCCGCGCCCAGCGCCAACTGGCGTGGAAGGAGGTCGCCCAGCGCGTAGCCCACGAGATCAAGAATCCGTTGACGCCTATCGCGCTCTCCGCCGAACGCATTGGCCGCCATCTGGATCGCGGCCAGCCCGACTCACCCTCCATCATTCGTAAATGCAGCGAAGTTATCCTGGCTTGTGTTGGAACACTGCGAACGCTCGTCGATCAGTTCTCGGCCCTCGCCCAGTTTCCTGCGCCGCAACCGCGTCCCTGCGACATGAACCGGATCGCAGACGAAGCCCTCGCACTGTTTGCCGGGCGTCTCGAGGGCATCACCCTCAAGTGCGATCTGGAGCCTGGCCTGCCACCGGTGCTTGCCGATCACGAGGCCATCCGCCGCGCCCTCGCCAACCTCATCGACAATGCGGCCGAGGCCATGCAGGGCAGTCTGCTTCGCGTTCTCTTCCTGAGAACCTCTCTGGCCGAGGATGGGGGCGCGGTCGAGATCGAAGTTTCTGACACGGGCCACGGCCTGACCGAAGAAATTCGCGAACGGCTCTTCCTGCCCTTCTACTCCACCAAGCACCGCGGCACCGGTCTTGGACTCTCTATCGCGGCCAAGATCATCCAGGAACTTGGCGGTTCAATTCGCGCCGAAAGCAACACCCCCAAGGGCGCGCGTTTCCTCATTCGTCTGCCTCTGCTCGATCACGCCGATACGCCCGCTCATGACACTGCCGGCTCTACGCCCCTCACCGAGGCTCGCTCATGAATCATGTCCTCGTGATCGATGACGAGGCAGAGATTCGCACCTCGCTCGAAGAGATACTCACAGAAGAAGGTTACGGCGTGGCCACCGCAGCCACCGCCGCTGAAGGCCTCGTGCTCATTCAGGACGCGCCGTACGACGTCGTCCTGCTCGATATCTGGCTCCCCGATCGCGATGGTCTCGACGTTCTCGGGGATATCCATGCGCTGGTCCCGGAAAAGCGCCCCGAGGTTGTCATCATCTCCGGCCACGGCACCATCGAATCGGCCGTCAAAGCCACCAAGCTTGGAGCATACGACTTCCTCGAAAAGCCGCTCTCGCTGGATCGCACCTTGATTGTTCTCAAGAATGCCGTCGATGCCCGCCGCCTTCGCAACGAGAATCTTGAATTCAAGCGCCAGTTCAGCCTCAATGCGGCTCTCACCGGCGAAAGCGTTCCTGTCAAAGCGTTGCGTCAACAAATTCGGCTCATGGCGCCAACCAATGGCCGCGTCCTTATCTATGGCGAATCGGGCACTGGCAAAGAACTCATAGCACGCGCCATTCACGCCGAAAGTCTTCGCCGCGACGGCGTTTTTATCGAGCTCAACTGCGCCGCCATCCCTGAAGCACACATTGAATCGGAACTCTTCGGCTACCGCCATGGCGTCCAGCCTGGCGGGCCGCCCGAGCAGCGCGGGACCCTTGAGCGTGCCGACGGCGGTTCTCTTTTCCTGGATGAAGTTGGGGACATGAGCCTCAAAACGCAGGCCAAGATGCTCAGCGCCCTCGACGATCAGCTGTTCACGCCAGTCGGCGGCACGCAACCCCTGCGCGTCGACGTCCGCCTCATTGCCTCGACGAACAAGGATCTCGAAGAGGAAATCGCCAAGGGCAACTTTCGCGAGGACCTGTTCTACCGGCTCAATGTTGTTCCGTTTTTTGTGCCGCCGCTCCGTGAGCGCAAACAGGACATCCCGCTTCTCGCTCGCGAATTCCTCATCGAGTTTGGCCGTCAATATGGCCGCCCCCGCATGGAGATCAGTGACGAGGCCTTGGAACTCCTCCAGCAGTATCACTGGCCGGGCAACGTGCGCGAATTGAAAAACGTGATTGAGCGCGTCCTTATCTTGAATCCGCGCACTCTGCGCATCGAGCGTAAGCAACTGCCGCCACTGACCCACAAGTCAGCTTCACGTTCGACTGAAGATTTTTCCACGCTGCAGCAGGCACGCGACGCCTACGAACGCGAGTACATTCTCAAGAAAATTGAAGAAGCCCGCAACAATGTCAGCCGCGCCGCTGAACTTCTCGGCCTCGAGCGCAGCCATCTCTACCGAAAGATGAAAACTCTCGGCATCACTGTACGCGAGTAGAGGGCGAATCTTCCTGCCTGTTTACCAGCGCATAGGTCCGTCGGTCTCCCTGGTTCTGGCGTCGATCTCCAACATTCACACGTCGATCGTGCGTTCCCGCGCGCCTGTCAGATCCCGGCATCCGCAGAACCGTTTTGCTCCGCCGGTCCCCGCCAGTTTGTCTCCGGTCCAGCCACACTGACATCGAAGATGGCAGAATGATCGGTCCCGAACTAGTGTTGCCGTTGGCGCCGTTGGCGCCGTGCGCACCATTTGCTTGTTGTCGCTGCATGCGTGCCGGCCTGTCGAACTGCACCTTGCCGTCGGTTAGCAGCTTGTTCAGCACCGGCAGATCGCCCCGTTGCGACTCGATGTAGTCCACACCTTCGGCCGTCAGCGTGAAGTCGGAGTTGTCCGCTCTGGTAATGTAGTTCTTCTTCTGGAGATACCAGGTTGTGAAGTCCAGGTAATCTCTCGGGAATCCCATCCGCCGTTCAATCTCCGCCAGCGACACTTCAGGAAAGCGCGGATTCGCGCGTCGCTTGAAGTAGAGCACCGCCAACACCGCGATCCGGCGATTCAACTCGCCCTCCACGCTGTCCATGAAATCGACGGAATTTGAGAAAGGCTTGACCTCCATCGCTTCCCGGCGGCAAACCGCGTCGTATTCGGCGCGCTTCACCGGGTTGGAGAGCGTATCAAAGGCAGTTCGCAGCAGCCTGAACATCTCCGCATCTCCCGATTCAGGGTTATCCGGATGTAGTCGCGCGGCCAGAAAGCGATACACGCGATGAACGGTATCCACGTCCGCATGGGGGCTGATTTGCAGGAACTCGTAGTAGTCGATCATCCCTGTCGGTCTCTCATCTCAGTTTTTCAGCATTTGGGTACAGATTGGTCTCGGAGAATGTCGAATTGTAGCAGTCTTTATTCTCCTCAGGAACATTTTATGAGGGGCGGGTTTCGAGCTGCGGCGAGAGTTGCCAATGCGCCTCATGCACCACGACTCTTGTCCATTCCCGGACACAGAGTTGCAAAAACGGCCAGAAACGCCGAGGAATTGGTCCGGCAGATTTCTGTAAAATCATTCTGGTTCAATGCCTTGCCCCCACGATACGGTACCAGCTTTAGGCCACCAAATTGCTTTGCACAGGGCACATTGCTGTGTCTTCTGGAGGCTTCCATGGCCTACTTCGAGCGTATTCGTGATGTGGTTTCCGAGCCCTTCAGCTCGGATGTGATCCGCCAGCGGGCCGCTGCCGGATGGCAAATGGTCTCAATCGAGTGGCGGCGCGAGCTGCCCGACTCCGAAACTCCGCCTGACGGAGCGTTCAGCGAAGCCATCCCCTATGGGCTGCGCATCTCCGAGGATTGCAAGCGGCTTGAAGTCGATCCCCACGAAAATCAGGTCCTGCTTCTGATGATGGATCTGCTGTCCCAGGACTTTTCGTATTCAGCAATCGTCAGCGACCTGAACGAAAAAGGCTTCCGCACGCGCGAGGGCCGCCCCTGGAGTCGCGTTGCCGTGTTCAACATGATGCCGCGGTTGATTGAAGTAGGCCCGCGCATCTTCTCCAGCGAAGAGTGGGAGCAGCGCCGCATCAAGCTCGCCCGCCGCGAAGCGCCATAGGTAGAGACAATCTGGCTCCCACAGCGCTCGCTACTTCAAGATGGGTCCGAGCGAAGCCGGATTGTCGCCCATTTGGGGGTCAACCCGAAAATCCCAAACCGACTGGCTGATGTCCGACGGCGACAGGATCTCCACCAGCGCGTATTCCCCGATGGTGAGCGTGGTCTCCGGTGTCAGCTTGAGCCAGTGCTTGCCCGGCATCATTTCCACCTTGGTAGGAATCACATCCTCGCTCTGCGTCACTTTGCCCGTCGGGCTCACGTGCACCGCGCCGATGATCCTCACGGCCCGGCGCTCATCCACCTTCACAATCGCAAATCCGGAGTTCGGCGAGTGCGCACCGTGCTTTCGATTCGCCACGTCCTTGGCGCCATGTGTCTGCACTGTCACAGCGTGCGACAGCACCTGCTCCACGTTGTCCTGAGCTTCCAGCGAGAGATAAAACGCCGGATCGTTCACATGCAGGTGCACCTTGGCGTGTGCCCCGTCCAGTTCAACTGTGGCTCTCTGGCCTGCCAGCGGATTGAGCGTTGCCAGACCCTTTCGATTGCGCTGATTCAGGCTTAGGTCCGACGGCACCAGTTCCACCAGTTCCGGCGTGCCCTGGAAGGTGTCCAGCACGAATACGCCGTCCTCGTCGGGCAATTCAAGACCCTTGGCAACTTCCGGCATGCGGGCCTTCATCTCGTCGCGCTCCGCCGCCTCTTCCTTGTCAATTTCCGCTGCTTCTTTCATCCCCGGCGAAGCCGCTTCAGGGCTCTCGTACGGACCAACGTGGTTCTGCTCCCACTTGCGTGTGGCGTCCCAATCCACAAGGGCGTAAGGCAGCTCCTCCCATTCATCCCTTTCAAGAGAAAGGTATCGCACGCGATCGCCCGCAATCTCGTATTTGCGGACCATCTGGTAGCTGCCGTCCTTCAGGATCAAGCGATGATTACGTGCCAGCCCAGGTGCGTCCGGCTTGATGACGGTCCCGTGATTCGGCTGGCTCTGCTGATTCTGCTGGCTCCAGGCAATTCCCGCCACCATCATCATTCCCAGTGCCACAGCCAACGCCCGCCCGAAATGGCTCAAATGCTTCATTGCCCATCAGTTTAGACGCTCAGGGCAAAGGCTCGTTTGCGTCCGGTTAACGCAGGCGTGTTTTTAGACGCTTACATCCATGAATGCTGCGCATCCAATCTTGTGTATTCTTGGTGTAGGCGCTTGCCAATAAGGACCCTTAAAGTTTGACCGGACTTCACACATGGACGCGCATTAATCGCGGAGCACGGCCCAAGGCCTACGCTGGCGTCGTTGTGTTGTGCCTGGCATTACTGGCCCTGCTCGCCTTCGTCCAGGTAGTCCACGTCCACTCAGTCGACACCGACGCCGACCACTGCTCTCTCTGCATGGTTCTGCATACCACGGCAGCTCCCTCTGCAGTGGCTGTGCTGGTGATTGTGCTGGTTTCGTTCGAGGCGGTCGCACCGGTAGTGGCGATTCGTCCCCTCGGAATCCTCTGGCGCCAACAGCTTTTCATTCGCCCCCCTCCGCGCCTCTCCACGGCTTCGTTCTGACCTTGCGTTCCGGCTAGATTCTCAAATCAAGACAGCCCGCACCGGGCTCGATATTTAGCATTCTCTGGCTTTGACCCGGGTCAACGATGCCGCCGTTGCACTGACGACGCCGTGCGCTTTCAGCACGGGCTACGCCCATTCAGTCAACAATCGGAGGCTTTCGTTTATGTCGTTTTCTTGCCGCAAGTTCTCTCGCATGCTTTCCCTCGCGGCTTTTTTCCTGACGGCCGTCGTCGCCCACGCTGCACAGGGTGGCAATGCCGGCTCGGTACATGGTTCGGTTACCGACCCATCCGGAGCGGTCATCCCCGGTGCCACTGTGCACGTCACAAACGCTGTCAGCGGTTTCGACCGCACTGTAAAGACTGACCCTACCGGGCAATTCGAAATCGACAACGTCCCCTTCAACGTCTATGACGTGAATGTAAAGGCGCCTGGGTTCGCACCGCAAAACCAGAACTTCACTTTGCGCTCGGCCGTCGGGGCGAGCCTCAAGCTGGTGATGCAAATCGAAGCGGCCGCATCCACAGTTACCGTCCAGGCCAGCGGCGACCTCGTTGAAACCGATCCCACGTTTCACACCGATGTCGATCGAGACCTGTTCGCCAAGGTGCCGCTCGAAAGCGCCACCTCCTCGCTCAGTTCTCTTGTCACGGCTACCACCCCCGGCGTTTCTGCCGATTCCAACGGCCTCTTTCACGGCATGGGTGACCACGCATCGAATTCTTTCTCTGTCGACGGAGAAGCCATTACCGATCAGCAGAGCAAGGTCTTTTCCAACCAGATCCCATCCAACTCCATCCAGTCGCTCCAGGTGATCGCCGGCGCTCCTCCGGCCGAGTATGGCGACAAGACCAGCCTCGTCATCGTTGCTACCACGCGGTCCGGCCAGGGAATTACCACTCCCACCGGTAGCGTGTCGACGTTATATGGGGCCTTTGGAACGGGTACAGCAGCCTTCGATCTTTCCTACGGCGGCAAAACCTGGGGAAACTTCGTTGAAGTGGATGGCCTGAACACAGGCCGCTTCCTCGATCCACCCGAATTTACCGTCTTCCACGACAAGGGCAACGAAGAAAACTTCTTCGACCGCGTCGATTACAGTTTTACCGGCGTCGATTCAATTCACGTCGATCTCAACTACAGCCGTTCATGGTTCCAGACACCCAACGCATTTCAAAACCTTGACGTGCAAAATGTTCTGAGTGGGGGAACCACTGCCAGTCCAATCTTCGGCATCGTCGGAAATACAGACCAGCGTTCGAAGATCGGCACCTACAATATCTCTCCCACCTACACGCGGGTGATCGGCAACAACACCGTCTTCAACTTCGGCGCCTTTGTTCGCAGAGACAACTACAACTACTACCCCAGCGGCGACCCGCTTGCCGACCTTGGTCCCGCCAACCTGCAGACCTCCTCAATTGCCCAAAACCGCACGTTGACCAATACCGGAATTCACTCCGACATCTCTTACGTCAAAGGCATACATACCCTCAAGGGCGGCCTGCAGTTTTCGCACACCTTTCTGCGCGAAAACGACAACCTTGGGGTCGTTGATGCTGTCTACAACTCCCCATGCGTAGATGGCGCGGGGAATCCGCTTCCGGGCTACACCGATCCCTCCCAGTGCGCTTCGGGCGGGGCTTCTGCCAATCCCAACTACCTCTCGGTTCTCGCTCCCTACGACATTACTCGCGGCGGCGGCTTCTACAACTTCCTCGGCCGCGCCGACATCAAGGAGACCGCCCTCTACATCGAAGACCAGATCAAAGCCGGCAACTGGCAGTGGAACCTCGGCATCCGCGGAGACATCTATAACGGCCTCACCAGCGCCACCCAGGCAGAACCCCGCGTCGGCGGAGCGTACACCGTCAAGCCCACTGGCACCGTCCTGCGTGTTTCCTACGCCCGCACGCTGGAAACGCCATTCAACGAAAACCTGGTTCTCTCCAGCAACGGCTGCAGCAGCGCCGTCCTTGCGCCGCTTCTTGCCTGTTCCGCGGGAGTAACCACCGCCGAAGTTCCTGGTTTCCGCAACGAATTCCACGCCGGCCTCGAACAGGCCTTCGGCAAAAACCTGATCTTCAGCGGCGAATACATCTGGAAATACACCCACAACGCCTTCGACTTCAGCGTGCTTGGCAATACGCCCATCACCTTCCCCATCGACTGGCACAACTCCAAGATTCCTGGATATGCGCTTCACGTTACTGTGCCCAACTACCACAGCATCACCGCCTACACGGTTCTATCGTCCGTAGCCGCTCGCTTCTACCCACCGCAGGTAGCCGGCGCGGGCTCAACTGTCGGACAAACCGGCTTTCCGTTCCGCATCGATCACGACGAACGGCTCAACCAGACAACCCACGTTCAGTACACCGTCGCGCGCGGCAAGATGCTCGACGGTCTGTGGGGCGGTTTCAACTGGCGCTACGACTCCGGCCAGGTCGCCGGCGCGGCGCCTTGCTATAACCCGCTGTCGAACGATCCCAACAGTGCCTGCGATGCGACTTCGACAACACTCAATGGCCAACCAGCCGTCGACCTCAGCAGCCTCACTGCCGACGAGGAGTTTCAGGCAGGGCTCACCTGCAACGGTCAGAAAGCAACCCCCGACAATCCACTTCCAGCTGTATGCCTGGCCTCTGAATATGGCTCGACGCTGCTCAAGATTCCGGCGCCCGGCACCGGCGATAACGACCACAATCCGCCGCGCATTGCACCGCGCAATCTGTTCGACGTCTCGCTCGGCAAAAGCAACCTCTTCCACGCGGACCACCTGAAGACCGATCTCGACATCACGGCCGTCAACGTAACCAACAAATACGCTCTCTACAACTTCCTCTCCACCTTCAGTGGCACGCACTACGTAACCCCGCGTGCCATCACGGCGAAGGTGACCTTTAACTTCTAGCCGTTGTCAGTCCCTCCAACCGTCTCCCGCGTCCCTCACAAGGCGCGGGAGATAGCCCTGGATACTTCATGTTTATGTCGTTGAAATAAATGCGCTTAGGCTTCTTAATTCCATGCGCTTCGCTTGGAACAAGTAACCCTCCGGTAATCAAAGGCAATCTCCGATGAACGTCAACGTGGGTACCTGAGAATGTCAAGATTTTGAAGTTCGAGATGAACCCGCATAAACCCCTGCGGTAGAGTTACGGTCATCCGAGGTTCACGTCATGGCCCGGAGGAACGAGTCCGATGCCTAAACTCCAGAAACTACTTCGAAGCTCTTTTGGCTATGCGTCCATCGTTTCTTCCGCCGTTTTCGTCGCGCTTGCACCGTTTCTGCTTCGATCGCCACTCCCGCACGCCACGCCTCGCTTTCACGCAGATTCATTTGCACTCCTGCTCATCGCCATGCGAGAGGTCATTCTCGTGATGCCTGGCGTCCTGGCTGTTTCGGCTGGACTGGCTTGGTGGGCGATGCGGAAAAATCTCTCATCGGCGCGGCCCCGCGTACTCACCGCGAGCGTCGCATGCCTCCTCATGAGCGCTCCGTTCCTTGTCGCCGATTTCGCGATCGTGAACTACTCACTGGCCGGCATCGTCGAATTTACCGGTGTCCTCATTGTCTTCGTCACACTGTTGTCAATCGGTACCACCGGCCTGGTCGTTTTGGGCAAACGCAATGCGCTAGTTGCAGCCCAGGTGCAACCGCATGTCCCGAATGACGCGCAGGACCTGGGCGCGCTCGCCTCGACGTTTTAGATGAAGTGCAACCGTACGGTTGCTTTGCGAGGTGTGCTGTGAAATTCGGCGAATCGGTCGATATGATCGCCTCAGCCCTTGGCTTCACAGCAGCAATTGCGTCCCTTTACGATCCGCAAACCGCATGAATCGCCAGCAGCCTCTCCAATAGCGGCTTCAGCAGGTCAAGGTGCAGCGCATTCGCACCGTCCGATTTCGCGTGCGCCGGGTCATCATGCACTTCAAGAAAAATGCCGTCAACCCCCGCCGCCACCGCCGCCCGCGCCAGCAGCGGAATGAATTCCGGCTGTCCGCCACTCACGCCATTGGCGGCTGAGGGCTGCTGCACGGAATGCGTGCCGTCAAACACCACCGGCGCCATCGCCCGCATCACCGGCAGCGAGCGGTAATCGACAACCAGCGTGTTGTAGCCGAAGCTTGACCCGCGTTCGGTCAGAAACACCCGCTCGTTTCCCGTCGATCGGACTTTCTCGACCGGATGAGCCATATCCCACGGCGCCACAAATTGCCCCTTCTTGATGTTCACTGCGCGACCGGTTTTTCCCGCAGCCACCAGCAGGTCCGTTTGCCTGCATAGGAACGCAGGAATTTGCAGCACGTCGACAGCTTCCGCAGCCACCTCACAATGCGACGGCTCGTGCACGTCGGTCAGCACCGGCAGACCCGTGTCCTTTGCCAGCCGGCCCAGAATCTTCGTGCCCTCCACTAGCCCCGGCCCGCGAAAACTCTTCACGCTTGTCCGATTCGCCTTGTCGAAACTCGCCTTGAAAATATAAGGAACACCGACGTCGCTGGTGATCCGCTGGATCGCCTCCGCCATCCGCCGCACATGCGCCTCGGACTCGATAACACACGGTCCGGCAATCAGAAACAGCCGCCCTTCGCCTACGCGAACCGGGCCAATCTCAAAAGTGTGACTCACGAAGCCGATTCTACCCGCTCGCCCCGGCTTCAGCGAACCCACTCTTCTTCATGCTTGCCGTAGAGGCGCTTCAGCTTCCTCCCCATCCAGGAGCCCTCTGCGATTCCTGAAACGCCAAGAGACATCCAGCCAAACAGAAACCATAGCGAGCCCTTGTGACCCTCGTGCGTGGCCCACTCCGGCAGCATCGGCTTAAGCCGAAACCAAAGGCTGATCGCAGGCACGATGATCGCGAGGACCAGAAGATGCGGAACCAGCAACTTCCCACCGTACCGGACAACCCTCGGGTCCCCAAAAAAGTTGTCCGCGTCGCTCAAAACCGAACCAAATGCAAACCAGAGAACGTAGACCGTGTAGGCGCCCACGATCGCCACCGGCCAGCCCCAGGAAAACCCATGTAACGGAATGATCAAAACGCCGAAAGCCAAAATTGCCGGGAAGTGAGCCCATCGGTACAGATTGGATGAAGGCTTGTCGTCGCCTTCAGTCTTTTTCTCAGCGGCATCCAGGTCTTCAAATATCGTTGCGCCCGCTCCCCGCGAAACTATCGAACCTCTGCGACTGTCGTCGTCTTTTCCACACCCCGTCCAACACGGTTCTCGTAGCTCGCCGCAATAAACTCCCGGAACAGCGGATGCGGCTCCAGCGGCTTCGACTTGAACTCCGGGTGGAACTGGCAGCCGATAAAGTACGGATGCTCCGGCAATTCCACGATCTCCACGTACGTCGAATCCGGCGTTGACCCACTGATCTGTAACCCGCCACCCGTCAGCAGCGCTTCATACTCGCGGTTGAACTCGTAGCGGTGCCGATGCCGCTCGCTGACCTCCGTCGCGCCATACACGCGATGCGCAAGCGTCTCTGGCTGAATCACGCATGTCCAGGCTCCCAGTCGCATCGTGCCGCCCATCTCTTCCACGCCCAGCAACTCACGCAGCTTGTAGATCACGCGATGCTGCGCTGCCGGATCGAACTCGCTCGAGTTCGCATCCTTTAGCCCGCACACATTCCGCGCAAACTCAATGCACGCCGTCTGCATCCCGAGGCAGATGCCGAAGTAGGGAACCTTCTTCTCACGCGCATACTTGATCGCGTTCAGCATCCCCTCGATGCCGCGCTTTCCGAATCCGCCGGGCACCAGGATTCCGTCGAATCCCTCAAGCTGCGATTCGTAGCTCGTATCATCGGGCGTTTTTGACTCCAGCCCCTCCGCTTCAATCCACGTCACATTCAGCTTCAGGTTGTGCGCCAGCGCTCCGTGCGTCAGCGCCTCTTTCAGCGATTTGTAGCTGTCCTCGTATTCCACATACTTGCCGACGATCCCGATCGAGACCTCATCCTTAGGGTGGTAGCAGCGGTCAACCAGGTCCTTCCATTTGCTCAGGTCCGCCTCGGGAGCCTCCTTATGCAGATACTTCAAAATCAGCCCATCGAGACCCTCAGCGGCGAAGTTCAGCGGCACCTCGTAGATTGACGGCACCGTCGTCGCCCCTATCACCGCCCGCTCTTCCACGTTGCAGAACGCAGCAATTTTCTGGCGCATCTCCCGGCTCAGGTGCCTGTCGCTCCGGCAAAGCAGCACATCCGCCTGGATCCCGATACTCAGCAATTCCTTCACGGAGTGCTGCGTCGGCTTGGTCTTCAGTTCCTGCGCCGCCGCAATCCACGGCACCAGCGTCAGGTGAACAAACACCGTATTCTCGCGACCCAGTTCCTGCCGCATCTGGCGGATCGCTTCAAGAAACGGCAGCGACTCGATATCGCCCACTGTCCCGCCAATCTCCACGATCGTGACGTCGTGGCCGTTGGCTGAAACCTTGCGCATCGCGTTCTTGATTTCGTTCGTTACGTGCGGAATCACCTGTACGGTCTTTCCCAGGTAATCGCCGCGCCGTTCCTTCAGAATGATCTGCTCGTAAATCCGCCCCGTCGTCAGGTTGTTGTCGCGCGACAGCGGCGCGTGCGTAAACCGCTCGTAGTGTCCCAGATCGAGGTCAGTTTCGGCACCGTCATCGGTCACAAACACTTCGCCGTGCTGAAACGGCGACATCGTGCCGGGATCGACATTGAGGTACGGATCAAACTTCATCATGTTCACGCGCAGGCCGCGGCTCTCAAGGAGGCACCCGATCGACGCCGCTGCAAGACCCTTGCCTAAACTGGACACAACTCCGCCCGTTACAAAGACATACTTTGCCGACATCGATGCGACCTCGCTATTTGATTGTTGAGATTGGATGTACCTGGTGGGCACAATCAAGTATGTCAGAAAATTACTTCCCGTAGAACCGAAAAATGGATGCCGATGTGCAACAAGCGAAACCTTTGTCCGATAAATATAAGTGTCTAAATAGTTTCCGCCATTCCTTAAAAACTTTCCTCACGGCTGCCCCGCAATGCTCGTGTGGAAAAGTGGTGATCTGCAACACAGCCTGCGCTCCGCGGTGCTTTCTCCTCCCCTTCACAACCTTGCTCTCACAGCATGTATACTCCCCGTGTTTGTCGTAAGGGGGAGATGCCCAATGTTGCCTTTTCAAGGTCTGAAGCGATCCATGATCGCATTGGCAGTATTTCCAGTTCTCACGAGCGCCGTTTCCTTCGCACAGGTGCCTGCCCCGGCGCAGCGCCCGAGTTCTGCAAACGGCAGCGAACCAGTTCCATGCAATCGACTTGCCGATACCGCTACCCCGGTAAGCGCAACCGTTGAAGCCAAGGTCGATGGGCTTGACTCCGCGCATTTAAAGGTCGGAAAGGAAATCTGGTTCAAGGTTGCGAACGGTGTGAGTTACCAAGGCTGCACGCTCGAAGCGGATTCAGCTGTATATGCTCGGATAAAATCCGTGAGTTCCACGAAGGACCCTGCCGCAGCCGAGCTTTCCCTCGCTTTCGATCACGCCGATTGCGCCGACCGTGGCAAGCAGCCTTTGAACCTGAGGCTGATCGGGATCGTGGGACCTCCCGACGAGAGGCATCGCATGCACAGCGAAATGCCTACCGAGGTGTCCGGCAGAGGCCGCGACATCACCGATGCTGCCGCCGGCACGAACGCTCTCGACATGGAACTGAATCCCGGTGGTCCTCTGCATACCGTGCGCCCCGGAATTGTGGTGGGTGTTCCGCAGTTGAAGTTGGAACCCACCGCCGGTGCGGAATGCAGCGATAAGATGACCAGCTCAAAGAGCAGAATTCAGCTTGGCCCGGGTTCGGAACTCATTCTGGCGCTGACTGAAGTGCGATGAATTGACTCGCCGACTCTGTGGATACCCTCAGCTTTTCAAAACAAGGGAATGAGCCCCTCGCCACGAATCGATCGTGCGCATCGTCACCTTCAAGTGCGCTTCCGGCCTTGCATCATCGCATTAGTTTTGCCGCATCTCACCGGCAGGCTTATCATGCCCAACGACGAGGTTTCCACCATGACGACCGCATCCGCCATTCAGTCGCGCCAACTTGGCCGCACCGGCCCCGCAGTATTTCCTTTGGCTCTCGGTTGCATGGGCATGAGCGGCATGTATGGCCCCGCCGACGAGCCCGAATCCCTCGCTACGATTCATGCCGCCATTGACGCCGGAGTCACCCTCTTCGATACCGGCGACTTCTACGGCATGGGCCACAACGAGATGCTTCTCGGCCAGGCCCTCCGCTTCTTCCGCGAAAAGGTCCTCATCGCCGTCAAGTTCGGTGCTCAGCGCGGCCCAGATGGATCCTGGCTCGGCTACGATGCGCGCCCCGCCGCCGTTAAAACCGCCCTCGCCTATTCGCTTAAGCGCCTGGGTGTGGACCACATCGATATCTATCGCCCCGCACGCCTCGATCCCAGCGTCCCCATTGAGGACACCATCGGCGCCATTGCCGACATGATCCAGGCAGGCTACGTCCGCTACGTCGGCCTTAGCGAAGTCGGCCCGGAAACCATCCGCCGCGCAGCAGCAGTCCATCCTATAGCCGACTTGCAGATCGAATACTCGCTCATCAGCCGCGCACCAGAATCCAGAATATTTCCAGTGCTTGAAGAACTCGGCACTGCCGCCACCGCATACGGAGTCCTTTCGCGCGGGCTGCTCTCCGGCTCTTCCAGGAGTGGACCGGGCGACATCCGCAATCGATTCCCTCGTTTCGCCGCCGAGAACCAGGCGCAAAATCAGAGACTCGTCGCCCGTCTTGCTGAAATCGCTGCCGCCAAGGGACTAACGCAATCCCAGCTTGCGATTGCCTGGGCACTCGCCAAGAGCCCGTCCATCGTCCCGGTCATCGGCGCGCGTACCCGCGCCCAGCTTGCTGAAAGCCTTGCGGCGCTCGAAGCCAGACTCACGCCAACCGAGATTGCCGCGATTGAAGCGGCCATTCCCATCGACGCCGTTGCCGGCACGCGCTACGACGCGCACCAGATGGAAGTCCTCGATAGCGAGAAATAGCCGCGCCACAATGCGTATTTCCATTCGTCGCACCGCACAGTGTTTAGCTGGCGATCGAAAACGTGTCGCCCGGTAGAGCCCCTGCCCCGCCGTGATCCGCGCTGCGCCCACGCTCCGCCGGCAAATAGATGGTGAAGACCGTCCCGCTCGGCGCTTCCGTACGCGACCGAAAGCGAAGTCTTCCTCCATTTTTCTCGACGATGTCGCGCGTCAGCCAGAGCCCTAGTCCCGTTCCGCCGCTGCCCTTTGTCGTAAAGAACTGCTTGAACAGGTTCTGGCGAATCTCCTTGCGAATGCCCCCGCCCGTATCGGCGATCGTCAGTCGCGCATGTTCTACTCCGTTGATCGATACAGGCAAAACATGGATCCGCAAGTTCCCGCCCTCGCGCATCGCGTCCACCGCGTTGCCGATCAGGTTCACAAGAGCCTGCCGTATCTCGCCTTCGCAACAATAACCAAACGCGCGCTCCACCTTGATGCACTCACAAATCTGGCGTTCGCGCAGCTTCCCGCGGAACAAGGTCAGCGCCGACATCGCCAGGTCCGAAACATCGGTGAAAGCCGGCTTGGCCGGAGCGCGATGAAATCTCAGCGTGTTATCCACAATCTCGCTGATCCGTTGGAATTCCTTCGCCGCAAGTCGTCCGAATGACCGCGCTTCCTCGAGCGAATGGCTGTTCTCCACCAGGTAGAGAAGGTTGCCGAGCGCCTCAAGGGGATTGTTCACCTCGTGCGCCATTGTCGCCACAAGACGGCCGGCCACGGCCAGGTGCTCCGACTTTCGCAAAGCTTCATCGCTCTGGAACTGCCTGACTGCCGCATCGCGCACCTGGAGCTGTTTCTGCCGCGAGTTGTGCGCGACCTGGATGGCGCTCAGCAGCATTTCTTTCCGCACCGGTCGATCCAGCAAAATCAGACTATGTATCTCTGTACGCGCACGGCTCGCGATTTCTGCGTAGCTCGATTCGCCCGCGCCGCTGGTCAGAAGAATTGCAGGCAGTTCCGACCACACCGGCTGCGCATGGACCAGTTTCCTGAAAGCTTCAATGCCACCGCGCAACAGTGCTTCATCCGTCAGGATCACTCCCAGCAGGAACGCGCTGTCGACCGCTGCGACCTCGCGCACGTGCACAAGGCATTCCGCGCGGTATCCCGCCCGATTCAAGAGTCCGCAAATCAGTTCGCCGTCACGACCCACTGGAGCGACTACCAGAAAGCGGGGAACATTGGCCAGCGATTCAGTCACAGCAACGGTTGTCCTCCCCGGTACTCCGGCGTCCCCGTAAGCACTCCGATGAAATTGCGCAACGGGTCGCCGATCGTCAACTTGCCTGAACTCATCTGCAGTTCTCGAATTGAGCGTTCGTGCGGTCCTGACCGCCGTTTCATCACAGAGATAGCCTGGCGCACCTGGCCGGCCGCCTCGAAGTACCGCAGCAGCAATACATTGTCGGCCAGGTAGCTCACATCGGTTGGCGACGACACCGCGCTGCCCAGCAGGCCGTACTGCGCCAGCACCATGAATGAAGCCACGCCTACCTGATTCAGGTAGGCGAGCAGTTCGTGCAGTTGCACCGTCAGAGCCTGCTCTTCGCTCATCGAGTTCAATAGACCATTCAGGCTGTCGATTACCACGATCCGCCACTCCTTCTTTTCGACCCCGGATCGAATCCGATGCACAAACTCGCCCGGAGAAAGCTCTGCTGGATCCACCTGCTCCAGATGAATTGTCCGATCGTCGAGATAGCGGTCCAGATCCATCCCCAGCCCGCGGCTTCGCACGGTGAATGCCTGGCGCGTCTCGTCGAAGGTAAAGATCGCGCTCTTCTCTCCCCGCTTGGCGGCGCTCAGTACAAATTGCGTGCAAAGGGTGGACTTTCCACATCCGGTCGGTCCCACCACCAGCGTGCTGGTTCCACGCTGCACGCCGCCGTTGAATAGCGAGTCCAGTTCCACCACTCCGCTGGGCAGGTTGTCCGGTTCTACCTGCATCCCGCGATGTTCGCCCGACACCAGCCGCGGAAATACCAGCACCCCGCCTTTCACGATGATGTAATCGTGAAAACCCTCGCGAAAGCTCGACGCTCTGATCTTCATGATCTCCAGCCTTCGCCGCGTGATCCCATAATTGCGTTGCAGCACTTCCAGCGAAATCACCCCGTGGGCGATGGTTTGCACCTGGCTATCCGAATTGTCGCGGAACCGTTCATCCAGCAAAAGTGTTGTGCAGTCCTGGCCTTCGAAAAACTGCTTCAGGCTCAAAACCTGCCGGCGGTAGCGCAGCGAATCGCGAGCCAGCATGCGCAACTCCGACATCGAGTCAATAATCACGCGCGACGGCTTGAGATCCCGCACCTTGGCTAGAATCGTCTCCAGCACATCCGCCAGTTCCACTTCGGCGGGGTGGAATACCGTATATTGCTGGCCGTTCTCGCCGGCAATCTCCGGCGGAGAAATTTTGCAGATCTCCACGTTCTCCAGGTCCATTCCATGGGACGCTGCCACATGCCGCAGTTCGTCCTCGCTCTCAGCGAGCGATAGATAGAGCCCCTTCTCGCCCCGCTTGGCTCCTTCGATCAGGAATTGAAGCGCCAAAGTCGTCTTTCCGGCGCCCGGGTTCCCCTCGACAAGGTAAAGAAATCCCCGCGCAAGACCGCCGTGAAGAATATCGTCCAGACCGGGAATCCCCGTAGACAGACGAGCTTGGCTGGCAGCTGGCATTGACCCTGCTTTCTCCTGTATCCCCTTCAGTCTTCACCGCCTATGTAACAGCAAACGCTTACATTTGCGGTCCTTTTCAGGCGACTTGGAATCTCTCTATGTAATTTTTAAGGCGGCGAAATGCCTTGGTAAGCAACTTGGATGCAGATGATTGACGCAGGTTTGTTCCGCTGTCCCAACGTCTCAGACCTGACAATCCGATCAGAGCCGGAATTCGATCGAGAAGGCCAGCCACTTCTTCGCCTCTATGACTCTGAATCTCGGGCGCTTTTGCCTGATAGCATTTCTGTATGTCACAGATTCCCCTTCGCAAACTCCTCTGCTCCCTCTTGGCGTTAGGCTGCTTCGCCACGGCGGCAGTCATCGTTCCGCATCTTGACGCGCAGGCAACTCCCGCCCCTGGCGCAACGGATCGATCCCATATCGAAGAGGTTCTGCGTGGGCTCAATCGCGGGCGGGGATTTGGACAGGTTGCCATCTCGCCCGACGGGAACAAGCTTGCATGGATTGAGGGCGGGCGCGGAGGTGGGGAAATTCACGTAGCGTCGCCCTCCGATCTCGGCAACAGCGAGCGTATCTCGGCAGCGAACTCCGGGCAGCACTGCCGCGAAGGCGAGTTCGCCTGGGCGCCTGATTCAAAGAGCCTCGCCTTCTTTTCCGACTGTGCCAACTCCGCGGACCACCAGCTCGACCTCTACCTCTCAAGGCTTAATGGAACTCCTGCGAAACGCCTGACAACTCTGAAGGGGCTTCCACAGGCCCCCGCCTTCTCACCCGATGGCAGCAAAATTGCATTCCTGTACGTTGAAGGCGCAACCCGGCCCGCAGGCGCCCTGGCCGCCATGAAGCCACCGTCCGGCGTCATCGGCGAGGATGGCGTCGAGGTGCAGCGCGTTGCTGTCGCTCGCGTGGACGCCGATGCCGCTCAGCCCACGGAGGTCTCGCCCGCTAATCTCCATGTTTACGAATTCAATTGGGCACCCGACTCCCAAGCAATCGCCTACGTCGCCGCAGATCCGCCGGGCGAAAACAACTGGTGGGTGGCCAAGCTGTACACGCAGACCCTCGACGGTCAGCCCAAACCGATTCTGGCCCCGGAGACGGTGTCCGGTCCGCTCCACGGATTGCAAATCGCTGTGCCCCGCTGGTCGCCCGATGGCAAGACCATCGCTTTCATCGGCGGACTGATGAGCGATCAGGGCTCCACGGGCGGGGATGTCTGGATCGTGTCTTCTGACGGCGGCCATCCTCGCAACCTCACGCAGGGAAGGCCCACCTCGCCCGCCTGGATCGAATGGGGTAGTAATGATTACCTGTTTGTCAGCGAACTCGCCGGCGGCAACAGTCAACTGGTCCGATATAAGCTCACCGGCGATCGAACCGGCAGCGGTCAAGTGACATTCGGTTCGCCCATTTTCTCCATCCCCGGTAGCGTTGGCGACGGCCGCATGGAGATGAGCCTATCCTCCACAGCCGATCGATCGATGTTTGTGTTCGGCGCCAGCAACTTCGAGCACCCCCGCGAAATCTATGGCGCTAAACCCGGTACCGTCATGACTTCGGGACTCGAAGGCGTCATGCAACTCTCCCATTTCAACGACGGCATCCAGCCTGCGTGGGGCAAAGCCGAATCCGTCAGTTGGAGGAGCGACGGGTTCCGTGTCCAGGGCTGGCTTTTGCTTCCCAAAGATTACGACCCAGACAAAAAGTATCCCCTTATCGTAGAAGTGCATGGCGGCCCTGCTGCTGCGGTCGTGGCACGCTGGGGCGGTGGCGGTGGTCTTAGTTCTACCGCGTTCTCTGCACTCAACTACTTTGTCCTCGAGCCCAATCCCCGTGGCAGTTACGGCCAGGGCGAGGCCTTCACGCAGGCCAACCGCAAAGACTTCGGCTACGGCGACCTGCGCGACATCCTCGCCGGCGTCGATACGGTGCTGGCCAAATACCCCATCGATCCCCAGCGCGTGGGGATTACCGGTTGGAGCTACGGCGGATTCATGACCATGTTCGCTGTCACCCAGACCAACCGCTTTAAGGCCGCGGTCGCCGGTGCCGGTCTCTCTAACTGGCAGAGCTACTACGGCGAAAACTCCATCGACCAGTGGATGATTCCGTACTTCGGCGCTTCCGTCTATGACGATCCTGCGGTTTATACCAAAAGCTCGGCCATCAACTACATCAAGCAGGCGCATACCCCCACCCTGGTTGTCGTCGGCGACCGCGACGGCGAGTGCCCAGCCCCGCAGTCCTACGAGTTCTGGCATGCACTCCGCGACGAACACGTCCCAACCCAGCTGGTTGTGTATCCCAACGAAGGGCACGGATTTGTGAACCCCGAACACCGCCGCGATGTCATGAATCGGGCCGTCGAGTGGTTTGCCAGGTACATGCCTGCAGATTCAGGATCCTCCAACACCAACGCAAGTAGCCATTGAGCCTTGCTCCCCAATTCTCTGACCGGCGCGTCTATTGGAGTACAAGGCAATCAAACAGGGCAGGATAGAGCTTGGTGGCCGTCTTGTCCTGATACACTTTTCTTTGGAGCAAATCGAGCGTGTTCTGTCGACCGGCTGCATGCAGTGGACGAATGCCGAAGGCCGGTAGCCCGCGCACTTTCAGCCGGGGTCTGGCCGGCGCCGGGCACAAGCCAGGCTCGCTTTTAACTCATATTTCTTAACGCATTCTGAAGAGACCGTTCCGCGGTTTGATCAGGCGGGGCGGGGAGGATTCATGCGGCGGTATCTGACGCTTGTCTTTGTGGTGTTTCTGGCAATTCCAGCGGGAGTCTCCATCTCCGGCTGCTATCGCAATCCGGCAGGGAATTATTGCAACGGTCAAGGCTACGGTTTGAAAGACACTGAAGTCTATGCGATCGACCTGGAGCCAAAAACCACAGGCGTATCCCTCGCATTCGGACAAACCCGCCAGATTAATGCTCCAACGGCGACCACCTGCAAGGGTGCAAACGCGAGCGTCGGGAGCTATACCTATGCCACCACAAACAACCAGTTGATCGACATCGCTCCTGCCGGCAACATGTGCGCCGGCACCTGGAACCGCAACTCAGGCGGCGGCATCCCGGACTACACCATCTGCTATCCGCCGAACCCGCTTCCCAGCACCGGCGGACTTCCTTACGCGACAGCCTACATTTCGGCTTCGGCCAACTCGGTGACCTCCAATCCCGTGGAAGTCTACATTCATGCACAGGTGAGTTCGGTAGCGCTCGCGATATCCGGAATAACCGCGAGCGCTCAGCAATGCTATTCCCAGGGTGCGAGCGCGCAGCTCGATTCTGAGGCCTGCTTTGCCTCGGGAGGCAAGCAGTATGAATTCTGCGCTCCCTCCACGGTCACCCAGTATTCGTGCCCGGGTGGATTGCCCCCGGGTGTCACTTCGGTTCCCAGCTGCAGCACCTCGATCGGCGCACTTTCATACTCGGTCGGGACGGCCTCAGTGGCAACAGTGAACAACGCGACCAACGTGATCACCGCGGCACAACCGGGCACTACCCCGATCACTGCATCGGTTGCAGGTTCCGGATCCTCCGCGGGTTACTTCAGCACCTGCCCGCCTAAATCCATCTCCGTTACGTTGAACGGCACCACCAGCGCAACCGTGACCCAGGGGGTGACGCAGAATCTCACAACCACCGTTCTCGACACCAATGGCCAGCCAATCACCGGCCTTACCCTTCTCTACGAGTCGACCAACCCGCTGGACATCTCGGTAGGTGGCGCAGGTGCAGTTGTCCCGTCTTTCCCCGGTGCGGCCTCTGTGTACGCGATCTGCCAACCATCCACCTGCAATCCCTCGCCCATCAATCAGGTCGGACTCTTTGGAACGGGCCTCTCGATCTCCAGTAATGCTGTCGATATCACCACCCCCGGCACTGCCAGTTCGTACGTGTGGTTCTCGGCGCCCGGACAATCCCAGTATTTTGTACCGTACGATCTGGTCGGCAACTCGCTCGGGTCTACCGTGCGTTTGCCTTATGTGCCTAACTCCATGGTGATGGATCAGCTGGGCAGCACGCTCTACTTTGGTTCGTCCCACGCCTTGATGACGTTCAGCACCCTGACCGATGCATTGTCGGGCACGCCAAACACGGCGGTTCCTGGCGTTGTGCTTGCGGTTGCCCCCAACGGTCACCAGGTTCTCATCAATGATCAGGTCCGGCGCGTGTTCTACATCTACAACACGTCAGGCTCAGTTGCCGCCTCCTTTACCGGTCTTGCCAATTCCGCTCAGTGGACTCCCGATTCGCAGACTTTGTATGTCAGCGACAGTGCCTCACTGGGTGCAGGTCACTCGGATACGCTGTACGTCTACAACGGCAACACGGGGTGGACCACCTACGATCTCTCTTCCTCCGGCGGTGCCACCAATCTCGCAATTACCGTGCCCGGCGTCGGCACCTATCTCAGCGGCAACCCCACCGTCGCTCACACATGGTGCCCGGCGGGAACGGCAAGCAACTACGCCAGCCTCGTTTTCTATCCGCAGGGTGATTCCGTACCGGTCCAGACCGACACTCTCGCCGCAACCAACGACGGTCAGCACATGCTCGGCGCAGCCATCGTCGGCGGCGGCGCGCAGCTCTCCGACATTAATGTTTCGATCCCCTTTGTTCCCAGCACCGGCACCGCGACCGGCGGATCGACAACTCCCGTGAATTTGCCCATCGCGTGTCCGCAGTCCGGCCAGACCCTGAGTCCACTCACGATTCAACATCCATATGCGACACAGCAATTCAGCGTCAGCGGCATCAACGCTACGGCCGTCAATCAGATTGTTGCTTCACCCGCCTCAAACCTCGCATTCCTCACCTATACCGGCTCGACGCCCGGCGCAAAGCTCCCGTACTACATACCCGGCGCGAATGGGGCTGCGGGAACAGTGAACTACATCACGCTTATCGGCGGCAACGCAGTCACGGCGCCCGTTGCCGGTGCCTTCAGCCTCGATGACAAGCTCTTCTTTGTATCGACGGCAGGCGACAACCTGATTCACTTCGTCAATACCACCACCTTGCAGGACACCCAGCAGATCAATCCCAATTTGCCCGCGTGCACGCCCGGCTCCGATCCTGACTGCCTTATTACGACCCCGACAACGAATTCCGTACCGGCGACTGCCATTGCCGTCAAGCCGCGCTCAACCACCTAAAAGCGCACCTGCCACGCTGCTGAAGGCCGGCCCCGTGCCTGGCCTTCAGCTTGTGCGCCGCATTCGTTCTCATCATGCTTCTGCTATGAAAAATCGGCCGCTGCCGCACGATAGAATCAAGGCATGATCAAGGGCATCTCGATCCTCCGTCCCACAGCCAGCGCAGATGTCTATGAGCGCCTGGCAAGCTTCCTGGGGGCGATGGGATTTGCGAAGGGCTCAGGATGGAAGGATGCGGAGAGTTCGGGTGCATCGTTCCTGGCTCCCCTGGGAAACCTTGAATTCGTTCTTGGTCAATTTCCTTCGGTAGCTGATCTCATGGTCGAAGTGACATCGCTCGATTCCGCCCATCAGGCCGCTGCACAATGGCTCCGCGCCGACGCCGGAGAATCCGAAGCCGATCGCTTGACCGAAATCACTGACACCTCATGGAAGTCGCGTCTCTTTACCGTTGAGCCGCAGCCCGGATTCGCCTTCACATTCTGGTCATGGAGCAATCCGGAAAAGGGAAAGCCGATCGCTGTTGAAGGCGACCTCTCCGCGGAAGGCATGCGCTTTGCCATCGTCGTCGCACGCTGGAATGCAGTAATCACTGACCGTCTGCTCGATGGCGCTCTCGACGCCCTCGTCCGCAGCGGTGCTGGACGCACAGATATTGAGGTGATTCGCGTCCCCGGAGCCTGGGAGATTCCCTCCGCGGCCCGCTTTATCGCTGAACAGCATAAAGTCGACGCCATCGTCACACTGGGCTGCCTGCTGCGCGGCGAGACAGCGCACTACGAAGCCATTTACAACGAAGTGGCGCGCGGCATCGGCCAATCGCAACAGGACACCGGCATCCCGCACAGTTTTGGCGTGCTCACCTGCGAAACGCTGGAGCAGGCACTGAATCGCGCCGGCATCAAAGCCGGAAACAAGGGCTTTGAAGCAGCCGTGGCTGCAATTGAGATGGTAAGCCTGCAGCGCAAGCTTGCGGAAAGCGGGAAAGCTTGAGCGCCGGCACTCGACGCAAGTCTCGGGAAATTGCCATGCAGATGCTCTTCCAGGCAGATGTGGGCAAGCAAACGCCCGACCAGGTGCGTGCCACTTTCTGGAAGTCGGTCGACGATGTCGAGCCTGAAGTCAGGAGCTTCGCAGAGGATCTGTACAACGCAGCGAATGCGCATCGGGAACAGATCGATGAACTGATCGCTGAGCACTCCCGCCACTGGCGTCTCGAACGCATGCCCGCGGTCGACCGCAACCTGCTTCGCATGTCCGTGGGTGAGATGATCGGATTCAAATCCACTCCATTCCCCATCGTCATCAACGAGTCGCTCGAGATTGCAAGGCGCTACTCCGCTCCGGAGTCGATCAACTTCCTCAACGGCATCCTGGATGCGATTGCCCGCAGCCTCCTGCCAAAATAAGTCACGCGCTGCGCGGCGCAGGGCGTCACCCAACCGGGTCCCGCTCTCCTGCCCGGCCAGGTTTTGCAACTGATTTCGATCCCACGGCGTCCAATGCCAGAAGAGCCGGGTAAGGGAAAGCCAATATCCAGCAGTTCTGTTTACAAGGCGTATATTGCAATTTCAGCGCACCGGCAAATTTGCGGCGTAACATGGTGTTTTGATAGGCTCAGGCTTCTTGAGACTGAGCAAAAGGAGATATAGGTCATGAGCGAAGATTCGAGCAAGGGTCAGGGTGTGGCGTGGTTCCTGGCTGGTTTAGGTGTAGGAGCTTTAATTGGCATCTTGTATGCCCCGAAGAGTGGTCGTGAGACTCGGGAAGATCTTGCGCAAGGCGCTCGTGAAGGGTCTGAGTATTTGCGCGCTCGCGGACGTCAGGCGGCCGAGCAGGTCGGCCAGATAGTCGACAAGGGCAAGGAGCAGGTCAATCAATACGTCGGGCGCGGACGCGAAGTTGTGGATCGCGGCAGGGCGCAGTGGGAAGACTTTGTCGAGCGTGGCAAAAACCTCGTACAGGATCAGACCACCCGGGTCGGAGCCGCCGTCGAAGCGGGTCGCGACGCCTATCAGTCAAACGCCAAGCCGACGGAACCCACGGCCTGAGGATGGATCGAGCCTGAGTCGCCGTGCGATTCAGGCTCCCTTCTTTGATGTCAAAACCAGAGTTCGTTGCGAAGACCGAAAATGGCGCGTCGGCTCTCCTATCGCCCTTCCCTGAGTGCGCAGCTTTGCTGACGGGCTTGACCGTTAGATCGATCGCGTCGGAGCCAAAATGAATAACCAAACATTGCTGTTGGTAATTTTTGTCGGTATCACGGGCTTCGCCCTGCTGGTGCAGGCCATCGTCATGCTGGTTGCCTTCCTCACCATGCGCAAGACCATCGTGTCTCTGCAGTCCGACGTTCAGGAACTGCGGACGACGGCCATGCCGATCCTGAATCGGACCAGGGAGACTCTGGAGAAAGTCGCTCCCAAGATCGAGTCCGTTGCGACCGATGTGGCCGATCTTGCACATCGATTGAGAGAGCAAAGCGTCGAGTTCGAAGCCGTTGCTGCGGAAATCCTGGACCGCGTCCATCGTCAGACCAGCCGCGTAGACAACATGTTTACCGGAATGGTCGATGGCGTCGAGCACGCCAGCAATATGGTCGCTGATACCATCACCACGCCGGTTCGCAGGGTCACCGCAATGCTTGCCGGGGCAAAGGCATTCTTCACCGTTCTCGCAACCGGTCGCAGGCCCGGTCAACAAGTCGATGCCGTCGCCGATCAGGACATGTTCGTCTAATCCGATAGCCATGAAGATACTGAAAAGCTTCCTGCAGACAACGGCTGTGGCTGTTTGCATCCTTTTCTTCGCCTCAGCCGCATTCGCACAGCCTCCGTCGCCGCAAGCTCCCCACTCCGCAACCCCGAAGGCTGCACTCCTGGTCCTCTCCAAACAGGACCGAACCCTTGCGATCGTGGACCCCGCAAGCCTCCAGGTTGTCGCTAGAATTCCCGTGGGCGATGATCCGCACGAAGTCGTTGCCTCCACCGATGGCCACACGGCTTATGTTTCAAATTACGGCTTCGGCGCATTCCACACACTCGCTGTTGTCGACCTGATCGGCCAGGAAGCTGAACCTCAAATCGATCTTGGCGCTCTGCGCGGTCCCCATGGGCTCGCCTTTGCAGAGGGTAAAGTCTGGTTCACCGCCGAAGCCGCAAAAGCCATCGGCAGCTATGATCCGCTCAGTGGCAAAATTGACTGGATCATGGGCACCGGCCAGAACCGCACCCACATGATCTACATCTTCCCCGGCGCGGAGAAAATCGTCACCACCAACGTGAATTCCGCCACCGTCACAATTCTCGAGCATTCCGCGGGACAAGCCGGTGGTCCGCCACAGGGGCCGCCGCCCGCAGGCGCGCCACCTCAAGGCCCGGGCGCTCCTCCGTGGCCCGGTGCCGGAGTTCCTCCTCCAGGAATGCGCGCTCCCGGCGGCCCCCCTCCGGGTCCTCCCGGCGGCGACTGGAACGAAACCGTCATCCCGGTCGGCCGCGGATCGGAGGGCTTCGATGTCACTCCCGACGGTAAACAGGCATGGGTTGCCAATGCCTGGGATGGCACCCTCTCCGTCATCGATATCGCCTCTAAAAAAGTGACAGCCACTCTCCAGGCCAATGCCCGCGGCGCCAACCGGCTCAAGTTCACGCCCGACGGAACCAGAGCCCTCATCTCTGCTGGCGGCGATCTCGTGGTCTTCGATGTAGCCGCACAGAAAAAAATCAAGCGCCTTCACATCGGGCGCGGGGGCGGCGGAGGCATCCAGGTGCAGCCCGACGGGGAGCGCGCCTACGTTTCATTCGCTGTCGACGGCTTCGTCGCAGTCATCGACTTGAAGACGCTGGAAGTGGTCGGGAAAATCAATGCCGGCGGAAATCCCGATGGCCTTGCCTGGGCCGTCCAGCAATAATCGTTGGCTACCTTCGGAGGGAGCGTGGGGCTTCAGCCCCACGAGTAGCAGCCAACTAAAATCAGCGGGCTTCAGCCCCGGTCTTTTCATCGCAACTTCGCTGGGACTTTCCCCAGGCGCCTCAAACCAACTCCATGCCTCGCGTCTCCTTCAGCAGCAGGGCAACACATGCTGCCGCCGCAAATGCCACCGCACTCGCCCCGAAGGCCCACGGCAACCCATGCCGTTCGCTCAGCGCGCCGATCGTCACCGGCGCCAGCGCGCTTAGCCCGCGCGCGACGTTATAAGAAATGCCCAACGCCGTGGCCCTGCTCTCCGTCGGAAAGATCTCGCTCCCGATGATCCCTGATCCTGTAAAGAAACCCGTTCCGAAAAACGCCGCCACGCAGGCAAACACGAGGATCCATCCCTCCTCGCGCGCCCCCGCAAGTAGCGGAACTGCTGCCGCGGCTGCTGCAAGATAAAGAACAAACGTCCGCTTCCGTCCGAACCGATCCGCAAGAACGCCGAACAGCAGGTAACCCGGCAGCATTCCCACAAGATTCACCGTCACCAGAAACCCTGTCAGGCTCAATGCCGCAAATCCCCGGCCGCCCTGCGAGACCGGCAAAACGAGATAGGCCGGAATCCAAGTAAACAGACCCCACCACCCAAACATGCCAAACGTATTCGTCGCCGTCAGCACCACCAGAGCCTTTACTGATCCGCGAACCCTATCGCGCTTCCCCGCGTTTGCATCCCCCGCGTGCACCCGCTCCCATAGCGGAGGCTCCGGCACATGACTTTGTATCCACAGCACGAGTCCGGCCGGAAGGATCCCCGCAAAAAATACCCAGCGCCAACTTCCGTGCACAAGAATCGCCCCCGCCACCACGGCCGAAATCGCATATCCCACGGCCCAGCTGCTCTGCACGATTCCCAGTGCGCGACCGCGCAGTGCCGAGGGCCACGTTTCAGCCACCAGCGCCGCGCCCGTGTTCCATTCCCCGCCCATTCCCAGCCCCAACACAAACCGGCACGCTGCGAGCATTGCGATCGACGTCGACAGTCCGCAAGCAAACGTGAAAACCGAGTAGACAAGAATACTCGCGCCAAGCATCCGCCGCCGCCCGTATCGGTCCGCGAGCATGCCAAACCCAAGGCCACCCAACGCCGAAGCAATCAGCGTCAGCGCATTCAGCAGGCCCGCCGTCGTCCTGCTCATGCTGAACGCGCGCATCAGCGTCACCAGCACGATCGAGCAGAGCATCACGTCAAACGCGTCCAGCATCCAACCCAGCGCCGCTGCAATTACCACGCGCCGCTGCGCCGTCGTCGCCGCGCTCCAGCTGAACGCCGTCGTTGCCGCCAATTCTGTGCGATTCGAAATCAAGGCTCTATCCATCGCCCGTCACTAGTGAACTCCAGCCTCTCATTCCTCGTCCCCCTCGGTCTACTGGACAGTCACCTGCGCCTGTTATGTTTCTGGTGTGGCCCCGCACCTCACCATTGCCATCGATACCGGCGGCACTTTCACTGACTGCGTCTACCGCATCGGCAGCCGCGTCGTAGTCCTCAAGCTCCCGTCAACTCCAGACGATCCCAGCCGCGCCATCCTTGAAGCGGTCCGCAAGATTGCCGCCCTCCTTCCCGAAGCCCCCGTCGAAGTCCGTCACGGCACCACCGTCGCCACGAACGCGCTGCTCGAACGGAAAGGCGCGCGCGTCGCCTTCGTCACCACCGCGGGGTTTGAAGACACGCTCGCCATCGCCCGCCAGGCCCGGCCCGACCTCTACGACTGGAACCGTCACCGCCCCGCGCCGGTAACCGACCAGTGCTTCGGCATCCCCGAGCGCATCGGCCCCGATGGCTCCATTCTTCTGGCACCCACCGATGCGGCGCTCAACCAACTTCGCCGCGACATTCGCAAGTCGAAACCAGAATCCATCGCCGTCTCGCTCCTCTTCTCTTTCGCGAATCCCGTCCACGAACAGACCGTTGCGCGGGCCCTCGCATCACTGCGCCTGCCCATCTCGCTCTCCCACGAGATCCTCCCCGAATTCCGCGAATACGAACGCGGCTCGACCGTCGCCCTCAATGCCTACCTTGCACCGCGCCTTCAGCAGTACATCCAGGCGCTCCAGCGCGGCCTCGCCAAACGCAATGCGCGTCTCAGCATCATGCAATCTTCCGGCGGCATCCTGTCTGCCGCATCCGCCGTGCGCGAACCAGTCCGCACCATCCTCTCCGGACCCGCCGGAGGCGTCATTGGAGCACTCAGCGTCGCGCGGGCTGCCGGCATCGATCGCATCCTCACCTTCGACATGGGCGGGACATCCACCGACGTCGCGCTCCTCGACTCGCGCGGGGGCGGCGACGCTACGCGCGAACCCCCCACCAGCACTGAGGGACAGGTCGCCGGTCTGCCCGTCGGCGTGCCCATGCTTGACATCCACACTGCAGGCGCGGGCGGTGGTTCTCTCGCATGGATGGACGACGCGGGCGCTCTGCAGGTCGGTCCGCAGTCCTCCGGTGCCGTTCCTGGTCCCGCGTGTTACGGCCGCGGCGATCGCGCCACCGTCACCGATGCCAACCTCATCCTTGGCCGTCTCCATCCAGATCACTTCCTCGGCGGCGCCATGCGTCTTGACGAAACCCGTGCGCGCCGCGCACTTTCCGCGGTCTCCACCAAATCTTTCGCAACTCTCGAACATCTCGCCGAAGGCATCCTCCGCGTCGCCAACTCACGTATGGAGTCAGCCCTGCGTCGCGTCTCCGTTGAACGTGGCCACGATCCCCGTTCCTTCACGCTGCTCGCCTTCGGGGGCGCCGGCCCGCTCCACGCCTGCGCCCTTGCCGATTCACTCGGCATCCGCCGCGTCCTCATTCCCAATGCTCCTGGAGCGCTCTCTGCTCTCGGCATCCTCGACGCCGACCTGCGCCGCGAGTTTTCCCGCACCGTCATGCTCGCGCCCGGCTCTCCGCAAATCGCATCGCACTTCCGCTCTCTGGAATCCGAAGCCCGCGCTGCATTCGTCGCAGAAGGAGTTCGACCCACCCTCGCTCGCTCCGCCGATCTCCGGTATCACGGCCAGGGATTCGAACTCCGCGTCGACTGGTCTTCCACCGCCGTCGCTCGCTTTCACAAACTTCACGCGCAGTCCTACGGTTACGCCGATCCCGCGCGCCCCGTCGAAATCGTTACCCTTCGCGTGCAGGCCATCGCGCGCTCCCATAAACCATCGGGTGGCCCGTCGGGGACCCTTTGGGTGGCACCGCTTCATCGTGCAATGGGTGGAAAGCCAACCAAGAGCGATTCAGGTCACGCCCTCCTCGCCTCCTCCCGCATCTTCGAGGCTGGCCGCTGGCGCCACGCTGCACTGTATGATCGCGCACTTCTCCATCCCGGCAATCACATTGCCGGCCCCGCCGTCATCACCGAACTCAGCGCGACAACATATCTGCCCACCGGATGGACCGCTGCGGTCGACGCGCTCTCAAATCTCCTGCTCACGCCCCCCAAACTTGCGTCACAGCCAGGAGTACGCCGATGACCACGCGCCGAAAGCTCGATCCAGCCGAAATCGCCGTGATCGGCCACGCGCTCCACTCCGTCGCAGTCGAGATGGGCGCTGCGCTGCGCCGCACCGCCTTCTCGCCCAACATCAAGGAACGCCGCGACTACTCTTCCGCCGTCTTCGCTGCCGAAGGAGACCTGATCGCCATGGGCGACGACATGCCGGTACATCTCGGCTCCATGCCCATGTCCGTCGCAGCCGTGCTTGCCGACCTGCGTCTCAACCCCGGCGACGTCGCGCTCCTCAACGACCCCTATCGCGGCGGAACCCACTTGCCCGACATCACCATGGTCGCGCCAGTCTTCCTTCCCGGCCGCCCGCGTGCTTCTTTCTACGTTGCCAATCGCGCTCATCACGCCGATGTCGGCGGCATGTATCCCGGCTCCATGGGCCCGTGCCGCGAGATCGTGCAGGAAGGCATTCGCATTCCGCCCGTCAAACTCATGCGCTCCGGAAAAATGGACGCGCAGCTTCTCTCCACCATCCTCGCCAATGTGCGCACGCCGAAAGAGCGCGAGGGCGACCTCACCGCGCAACTTGGCGCTTGCCGCATCGGTGTCACGCGCATGCTCGAACTCGTTGAGCGCTTCAGCTACCCGTGCCTGCTACAGGGCGTCAGCGCCCTGCTCACTGGATCCGAGCGTCTCATGCGCAAAGTTCTTGCGTCCCTTCCAGCGGGCAAGTGGCAGGCTGAAGATTTCCTCGACGACGACGGCGTCCTCCCGGGCCCCATCGCCATCCGCGTCTGCGTCACCAGCGATCCTGAAAGCCGTCGTGCCACAGTCGATTTTGCCGGAACCGATCCGCAGGTTCCCGGCAGCATCAATGCGGTCTACGCAATCACCTGGTCCGCGGTTTTTTATGTCTTCCGTTGCCTTCTGCCGCCCGGCGCCATCGCGACTGCCGGCCTCATGCGCTCGGTTCAAGTACGCGCGCCCCTTGGCTCCATCGTCAACGCCCGCCCGCCCGCTGCCGTTGCCGGCGGCAATGTTGAAACTTCGCAGCGCATCGTCGATACGCTCATGCGTGCGCTTGCCCCTGCGCTTCCCGATCGCATCCCAGCCGCAAGCTCCGGCACGATGAATAACCTGACGATAGGCGGCGTCGATCCTCGCACCGGCCAGCCTTTTACCTACTACGAAACCATCGCCGGCGGGCACGGCGCCTCGCCCCAATCATCCGGCGCCAGTGGCCATCACGCCCACATGACCAACTCGCTCAACACCCCCGTCGAGGCGCTCGAATATGCCTATCCCTTCCGCATGATTCAATACGCGCTTCGCCGCAACTCTGGCGGAGCAGGGAAGCACCGCGGCGGCGACGGCATTATTCGCGAACTGGAAATACTTGGCGACGCGCAAGTCACTCTGCTCGCCGATCGCCGCAAGATTCAGCCGTGGGGCCTCGCCGGCGGAGAATCCGGCGCGTCCGGCCAGACCACGATTCTCCGTGACAACACCAAACAAAACCTCTCCGGCAAATGCACTCGCGAGCTGAAAGCCGGCACACGCATTTGTATAGAGTCCCCCGGCGGCGGCGCCTGGGGCAAATCATGAAATGTGTAATTAATCTGGTGTCATCCTGAGAACCCGCGCGTCTGGGGCCCTGCGATTGGCGCAGCCATTCGTGGGGTAAGCGGCGCGACGGATCTGCTTTCGCGTTCTCTCAGTAGGTTACCCGCTAAAACTCTGCCGTTCCCCGATCCAACTCCACAACAAAAACCTTGGTACCCGCCCAGGCGAGTTGTTCCCTTTGCTCTCTCGTTCTCTGTCTCTTCACGGTTTCCGGTGCAGCACATGCGTTGCGATATCCGGCCAGAACTCGCGAAATGTATTCGTCAGCGCATCCCGCATGATCGCATATCCGTATTTCTCTGCAATCTCGGGAGCAGAGACATCGGAACTCGGATAGTAGGTTGTCGAAATCCCTTGTGCAATCCCGCGCCCCAGCAGCTCAGACGCGTTGATCGTGTTGTGACCGTGATAATCCGGCGTAATCAAGACTCGCGTCGACGAATACAACGCGCGCTCCCAGATCTTGCCATTCCCTTTTGCGTAGTAACGCTCGTCCTCATGGAAGACTGTCGGCAATGCGAAAATAACCCAGTAGTTGCCATCAACTTTGTCCACAAATCCGCGCCATGTATACGCCCAATAACCCGGAATCCCCTTCCCCAGCGATGGATGGGCGTCCTCGCCTTTCGCAATGAGCGATGTCAAACCAACAAACACAAACGAGGAATAGTCGAAGCTGTTCTGGGTTGCGATCTTGAAAGCTTCCTTCGGTGTCGGTGGCGGCGGAATCGCGCCCGCACTCACTGCGCGATAGTTCGGCATGATCCCCAGAATTCGCTTCGGCTGTTGCTTCGATGCCGGTGCGTCTTCGTTTGCCGGTGCCTGCTTCGAATTGGGATCCTTCGCCTGCGTCTGCTGCGGTTCCGGCGCATCTGGTAGCAATGATCCGGATTCCGCTGCTTCGATTTGCGGTATTTGTACATTGGAAAGATTCGGTGCCGGGCTCTGGGCGAGCATAGCCACTGGGGTCGACAAAACCACTATGCCAAAGATCAATCGGGGGAAAAATCTCATGCAATTCCAGTTTAATTCAAGGTTTGTTGAATCTTGACGCCGCTCTGCGCCCAGTCAGTTCCGATCCTTCGCGCTCGGAGTCAGCCTGCGCAGAACAAACTCCTGCACCACGCTGCTTATCTCTCGCTCACCCGTGCTCAGCAGCAGGTTTCCAAACACCAGGCTGGCTCCACGGTTAGACGGCGGATAATAGGCATTCGATATCGAGCTCGAAATCAGGTCTCCCCCAATGCTCGAGTAATTCGGTTGCAGCTTCCCGTTATCACCGCGGCAGATGAATGGATTCGATAGTGCGTGACGCAGGCGCGACTTCACCGTGCCCGTTCCCTGGTAGAAATACCGGGGATCCTGGTGCAGCAGCGAGGGAAGGATCGCGCCGCCGAACATGATGTCCGTAACTCCGTCGGCGTAGGTCGCGCCGAAGCGCTCTCCATAACCCTTGGCGCCGAGCGGATAGTTCAGATCGTCTCCGCCCTGGTCCATCCCAGCCAAAGCCGCGGCGCCGATTAAACTGACAGGATCGATCGCCACCCGGTATGCCATCTGAAACTTCAGTTTCGTCGTCAGCGGAACCGCGTTGTTTGAGTCATACACGACATAAAAATTTGGAATGAATCCGAGAATCCGCTGCTGCTCCTCAAGCTCCACTTGATGTGCGGCAATCTGCTCTGTCGACGAGTACACCGTCACCGACGAAACGTCGCCCGCCAGTTTCAACTTGATGTCAGAGACGCCGTAAAACTGCCCTGCGGTAAGCGTGATCGGCGGCGAGACCCAGTTCTGAAAGCCCTTTGCGCTGATAGTCAGCCGGTACGGAATCTCCGCCTTCAGTCCAGGAAAATTGAAGAACCCATTGTCATTCGCCGCCTGGCTCTGGCGATCGATGGGGCTGGGTCCCTCAAGAACAACCGTCGCACCCGGAACAAGATCGCCGTTCTCATCGGTTACGGTGCCATTCAGGTCCGTAGTCGCGGCCGCCGGAGTATCAGGGATCGTTGTAGCAGGAGGTGGACTTACATCGGCAGCGGGCGTCCCGGACTCCGTCTGCTGGCCGCAAGCCACAGCCGCCGAGCCCACAAAGCACACAAATATCGCAAGAAATGCGGTAGCAAAAACCAGTCTATGGCGCATCCATTCACCCTCGGGGGAAACTCGGTGTACCGGCTACAATTCACCTCTTGCGAACTGAACCGGCGCACCTGGGGGTGCATCCGCCACTGATCGGGCGGCGGATGCGTCACATAAAGAACACCTGCGCATTTAGACGTAGTTTGCCATTCTTTGATGCAAAATTGTGATCGAGCCTGCCCGCCCATGATCACAATGGTCACATTTACTGAACCGACTGCCGGCTCTTGATTTCCTTCAGCATCAGCTCCACCTGGTCTTCGCTTTCCAGCGTCCTGAATTTGTCTTCAAGCGATTCAGGCGTAAGTACTTCAGTGGCTGCGGCGTTTTGGGCCGTTGTCACATGCACCTTGCTTTTCATGCGGTTGATCGCGCTTTCCTGGTCGTTGCCTACTACATGCTGTGCCTTCGCGGCACGCCCCACGACCTTCGCCCTGCGATGCTCCGCGATCAGCATCTCGCAATGTGCGCGCGTCTCCGTCAGTTTCTGCTCCAGCTTGTGCAGAGCCTGCCGCAGATTATCCGCCTCGTGCTTCTGGTCCTCAGCCTGCGTGGTGAAGCCGATCGCAAGTTGATCCTGGCTTAGAGCACGCTCCAGCGCAGCGCGGGCCAGATCATCCTGACCCTTTTGTACTGCGAGTTCCGCCTTGCGACGCCACTCCGCAGACTGCAACTCGTGCTCCGCTTTCTTCTTCTCCAGCAGATGCTGATCCGCAATCGCAATCGCCACCTGGGTCTTCACCTGCATAAGTTGATTCTCCATGTCGAGTACAACCTGCTTCAACATGCGCTCCGGATCCTCGGCCTTCTCAACCAGGTCATTCAGATTCGCCCTCAACAGCGTGCTTACTCTATCCAGTAACGACATAAAATTCCTCCTCCTCACTTCCAACTTCGATCCAATCCATCCGAACCGCCACGCCGAACACAACTACTCTGCCTATGGTTTTGTCGTTCCTTGCTTCTCTGGCGACGGCTTTGCTCCACCCGGTGTTGTTGATGGCGCAATTGTCGCCATCTCCTTCATCATTTCCTGCGTCAACGCCCGGCTTCTTTCTGAAACCTTCCCCATAACAAGCGGCATATATTCCTGCGCGATCACCGGCTGCGCATCCAGCAGATGCTGTCCGGGCGCAGAACTGTAAAACGCAATCAGACCCTCCACATCCTCTTTGCTCAGATGCCTCTGATAGATGGTAGTCATGTCCGTCAGCATCTCGTCGGTCGGATAAAGATCCATCGACTTGCCGATATACTTGGTCATCAACTGCTGCATCTGCTCGCGCTGTTCTGCGGTAGGCTTTCGGCTGGCCGGAAGCCCTTCCATCGTCTGCTTCATCGTTGTCTGGATCTGTTGTGCCACCATCGAGGGCACCATCTGCTTCACTGACTGCATCTGCTGCCTGATCCGCATTACCTCGAACAGCTTGCTCAATTGCTCCGTCGTTGCCTGATCCTCCGGTGCAATCGTCGCAGCCTGCTTCTCCTGCTTCATCTGCCCATCTGGGCCAACCGTGTAAGCCTGTGCGGATGCTGCGGCCGATCCTGCCATGAACATCATCAGAACTGCTGTTCCCATCATTCTTTGTGCCTTCATTTTTGTCCTCTCAACCGTTCTGCCACGTTTGCCAGTCCTGCTCTGCACTCGCCATCCAGTCCGGCACCCGGCTCCGCACCGTGCGGAACCGGGGATTGCCTTCACTGCTTCGCAGCTTCTCCATTCTGCGGCTTGTCATCTCCCGGCTTGATCTTGATTGCCTGCACGTTGGCCATCAATTGTTTGATGTCCATCCCGCTCAGCGCCTCAAACAATGCCGGCACCTGCGCTGCAATCCGCGTCATGTCGCCCGTGATCTTGTGCACTCCTGCGGCGTCATCGTTGCCCGTCGAAACAATCGTGATGTGATCCACCTTGCTCAATGGCTCGGCCATCGCACGCACCACATCGGCCATGTTGGTCAGCAACTTGTCGACCACCGCGGCCTGGTTCCACTGCTGGTAGGCTTCGGCCTTCACATTCATCGCCTTCGCTTCGGCCTCACCCTTCTGGAAGATGATGCTGGCTTCCGCCTCGCCCTGCGAACGAATCGCAGCAGCGCGGCCTTCCGCCTCCGTCGTCAAGCGAGACTTCTCAGCAGAAGCAAGATTCTCAATCCGCTGCCGCTCGATCTCGGCGCCCTTCAATACGGTCGCAATCAACTCCTTCTCGTGACGCGCGATCTCGGCTTCCTGCACCTTGATCTGGCCTTCCTTCTCCACCTGCTGCACCTTCACCTGTTCAGCCGTTACCTGCTGCAGCATGATGTTGGTCTGCAGTTCGTATGCCTTGTCGGCCGAAGCCTGTTGCCTGCGGCTCTGCTCCGCATACTCGGCCTTCTTGATTTCAAGATCGCGCTGCGCCTCAGCCTGCCGAGTCGCTGAAGCAGTCTCGGCAATCACGCGCTCCTGGTCAGCCTGCGCCTTGGCAACTGCGGACTCCCGCAGTGCCGTCGCCCGCTTGATCGCCGTATCGCGCTCCGCATCCGCCGTCGCCATCTCCGCGTCGCGCTTGATCCGCGCCACATCCGGCTTACCCATGTTGGCGATGTAGTCGTTCTTGTCGCGCACTTCCTTGATGGTGAACGAAATGACTTCCAGCCCCATCTTGCTCATGTCTTCCGCGCACGTCGCACGCATGCGCTCGCCCACCATCTCCGGCTCCTTCACAATCTGCTCGACAGTGAGCTGCCCGATGATTCCGCGCAGATGGCCTTCCATCACCAGCCGAATCAATCCTTCGCGCTGCGGCGGAGTCTTCGTCAAAAATTGTTCGGCCGCGGTCAGGATGGAAGCCTGATCGCTCCTCACCTTGATCTGCGCAACGGCTTCCACCGTCACCGCCACACCCTGCTTGGTATAGAGATCCTGTTGCGGAGCCACATCGAAGCTCATTAGCTCCAGGCTCAGCTCGCGGCAATTCTCCACCATCGGAAAAATCACCGTGCCATGCCCCTTGATTACGCGCGGCCCACGAAAACCATAAACAATCAGTGCTTCATTGGGCCCTGCCTTGCGATACATCCTGGCTAAAATGCCCATCAGGAAGATCAGCGCCAATACTCCCAGACCGACAAAAAGAATCATTTCATTCGTCATTCGATCCCTGTCCCTTCAACAGGGGTTGAATTGTTGATGGTTTCACTTCAGCGAACAGCATTTGGTTTGAAAGGGCATGGCTTTAGCCGTGCCGCAAAGAGTCCCAAAGCCATTTGGGCTTTAGCCCCTGAGGGACGCTTCTGAATCTCTTCAGCTCGGTTCCCGCCCCTGCCCGCGATTCTTCTCACTGCTTTGCCTTGTTCCGGTTCTTTGGAAACAACTTCGCCAGCAATCCCAGCAGAAATATCCCTACCAGGACGCCCATCTCGGCCATGAGTACAGTGTTGTTCGACATCGGATCCCGGTCCTTCGGCCGGGGTAGAACGGTTGCAATCAGTTAGCACCTTGATCCAGACTTAGTCCCAACGTCCCTTTGTCCCTAGTCCCTACGTCCCTTGTTCTCTCGTTCCCTGCATCACTGCCTCCGGCAATTCATCCCACCGCTTCACATACGCGATCCCTTTCTCGTAGCGAATCACGTAAACCTCTTCTTCCTTCGCGAGTGCTGCGCCATCGTCCGAGCGCGCAATCGCGGACCGCGTCGCACCCATCTGCTGGTACACAATCGCACCCGTTCCACCTGAGCGAATCGGGGACGACACGCGCCCCACTACCCCCACCACATCCGTCTCATCCGCAGTTAGTTCGCGATCGTGCGGCATCAACACCCTGGTCAAGAACATGAAGATGATCGCCCCACCCGCAATCCCGCAAACTGCAGCGAGCACCACCACCACACCCGCCACAAAGCTTCCATACTTCGTCAGCAGAAATCCCGCCGCACCAAACCAGCACAGGAAAATCATGATCGAGAACGCGTTCCACCACGGCACCTCCGGCCCAACCCCGCGTCCCGCTGCACCTGCGCCCCCACCACTTGCGGGATGAGAAACTCCCACCCCTCCATGCGGCACATGTCCAGCATGCGGAAGATGAAAGTGCGGTGCGTGTACATGCCCGCCGAAATGTCCCATCCCGCCCAGCAGGGAAACAAAACTCAACATCAGCCCCGCCAAAAAGCAAACCAGATAAAAACTTTCCCAGTTCATAGTCGCCCCCCCAAATACCTCAGTCCCTACCGTCCCTGTCTTTTCTGATCCCTGACCACTGACCCCTGATCCCTTGTTCCCTTGTTCTCTTCTCCCCTTGTTCCCGGCTTTCTCAACACTTCCATCAACCGCGGCATCAACCCCGGCGTCTCCAAAATTGCCTCCAGCAGCAGCAAACATTCCCGAGACTTCTCATGCTGCGCCAGCGTCAGCAGCGCGCCCTTCAACTCCGGATCGCGCCGGAACCGTTCCGCCCCTGACACCAGCCACAGATCGAGCTTGTCCTCTACTCCCCGGACTTCGCTCATCAACTCCGGGTGATAGCCCTCCGGGTCATCCACGAGGTATCCCGGGTGCACTTTAAAAAACTGCGCCAGAATCTGCCGCGTCGTGTTGGTCAGGTGCGGACGCGCCCCGCTCTCAATCTGCGAGAGGTAGCTCTGGCTCAGCTTCGAGGCCGTCTCCGCCTCGATTGCCCGCGTCAATTCCTGCTGGCTCATTGCGCGGCTCATGCCTCTGAGGCTGCCCTCTACCTCGCGCAAATACCTGATTTTCTCGCCCAGTTTCATCCTGTCCGTCCGCGATCAGCCTTCAAAATGACCTTCAAGCTAATCGCAAATTGCAATAACAATATCGCAATCCGTAATAAAGGTCAACAGAAATCGGCGTGGAGGCACAAAGGCACTGATTCTAAATAGATTAACGATTACCTCAAGCTTCGAATCGCAGCAGGGGTATAGTTTCTCCCGCCGGGAGGAAACGAGAATCGCCCAGGATGAAATCTTGCGGTTCGCGAATGCCGTTAAGCCGGTCGCCCCATAGGGCCGAACGAATCAATCCATGCGATGAAAAATATTCGCTCCGCACATGCGAAGGCCCTCCGGGCAACCGGAGGGCCTTCAGGTTTACTGCCCCAACCCGCCTACGCTGTCACTGTCCGCGTAGGCTTGGATCCCCACAGCCCGTAGTAGGCGATGAAGAGATAGCAAAACATGGGGATAAAGAACGCGTGTTGAATGCCTATGCGGTCGGCTGCAGCACCAATTAGGGGAGGAATCACAGCTCCACCCACCACGGCCGTCATGACAAGCCCCGAGCCCTTGCTCGTCATCGGCCCCAGTCCCTTGATTGCCAGGGCAAAGATATTCGGGAACATGATGGAGTTGAAGAAGCCGCAGAGAACGACCGTCCAAATGGCCAGGAGGCCAGTACTTATCATCGAAACTACCAGCAGGGAAGCCGCGATGAATCCAAAGGCCCCCAGCAGTCTGTTCGATTTGATCTTTGTCAGAACCCACGATCCGAGCAATCGACCGATCAGTGCACCAAACCAATAGAGCGAAACCAGAATTGCGGCGATGCTCACTGCGGTCCATGGGCCAAAGATCCGAGTGACCAGGTGGCCGAATCCCCCCAGCGATGAAAAGAAATCCGAAACTCGGGCGCCCATCGCGTCGTTCACGCCTTGCGCAAGGAAGTAGTTCACCGCGATTGAAGCCAATCCGACTTCAACACCGACGTACAGAAAGATTCCGACCGCTCCCAATACCGTGTGCCGGTAGCTCCAGATGCTGCGGCCCAGAATCGGATCGCCTTCCTTCGCCGGCCTGAACTCCTGCGTCTGCGAAATATGCGGCAGATGCATGAACGCAACCGCCACACCAAGAATCAGCAATCCAGCCGCAATCGCGATATAAGGTCCGCGCACCGTGTTGGCAACGGCAGCCTTGGTCGCCGTGCTTGCCGGATCGGTCAGAATATATGCGCCCGCGACGAGCGGCGCAATCGTGCCGCCCAGCGAGTTCAATGCCTGCGCCAGTGTCAACCGCACCGGCGCGCTGTGCTCGGGCCCAAGAATCGCAACATAGGGATTCGCCGCCGTCTGCAGCGCCGTCACGCCAGCGCCAACAATAAACACGGCAGTCAGAAACAGTGGGAAGCTCACCAGTTTGGCCGCGGGCACGAAGAGCAGACACCCGATGACCTGGATGAACAGCGAAACGACCATCGTCTTCTTGTACCCGATCGTCTCAATCAGTTTCGACGTCGGTGACGAAAATACAAAGTACGCAAGGAAGAAGGCCGACTCCGCCAGCATGGCCCACGCATACGGCAGCGTGAAGATGTTCCGCAGATGCGGCACCAGAGCCATGTTCAGGTTGGTAATAAACCCGAAGATAAAGAACAGCACAGCCACCGTGATGAATGGTCCGGTATAGTTCGGCGTAGTTGAAGCCGCTGCCGGTGTAGATCGTGTTGCCATAGTTTGTTTGCTCCCCCGCTTCCTCAAAAGTTCCGCCCGGTTAGGGCACATTCAAGCGCATCCGCCTTCGCCGCGCTCTCATTTAGACCAGCTTGTTTTGCGCTGGGATCGCACTCTGCCGACCGAATCTCCGGCCAAATTGCTGCACACAACACTATACGGAAAACCCCGGCTTGGGGAAGTGATGCGTCCAACTGCCCGCGAATCTTTCGCGCTCCCGGCTTCCATTCGCCCGCGGCCCCCGTTGAAACCCGTCTTCAGTTCGCGCGTCACTGCGATTCCTCCCGAAAATGCCTTATCCTCAAGAGAACCCGAAGGAGACGTATCGTGGCTACCAGCACCCTCAGCAGCGCCAAGTTAAAAAAGGTTCTGGCCGCTCTCGAAGCCAACTGGCAGGCGGAGATGGAGGGCTACCACACCTATCAGACCCTCGCCGACCGCGATACCGACCCCGTCCGCGCCCAGGTCCTCCGCCACCTCGCCGGCGCCGAGTGGGAACATGCTGCCCTCTGGCATGGCCGCATCGTTGAGCTTGGCGGATCTGAGCCCGTCTATAGCGGCAATCCCGGCGGCGAAGCCAACTCCCTCGCCAACCGCGCCGGCGGTGTCCGCATGGCTCTCCGCCGTCTCGAGATCGAAGAAAGCCGGCACATCGCCAACTATGGAAAGCAGTTGAAGGAACTCGGCGACGAAGGCTCAATCGCCATCCTCGATCACGTCATCGAAGACGAAAAGGACCACCACCGCGAACTCGGCTCGCTCCTGCGCGGGCACTACCAGGCTCCAGCCGGAGCACCCAAAGTCGACGCCAAAGCCGTTCTGGAAGAACTTCTGGCCAAGCGCGCCGAGGGCCGCAAGCAGCCCGGCGCATGGATCGGCGATGCCATCTACGGCGTCAACGACGGACTCGGCGCCATCTTCGGCATCGTCTCCGGCGTCTCCGGCGCCACGGCCGGCGACAGCAAATACGTCCTTCTCGCCGGCCTCTCCGGCATGATCGCCTCCGCGCTCTCCATGGGCTCGGGCGCCTACCTCGCTGCCAAAAGCGAACGCGAAATCTACCACGCTGAAATTGCCCGCGAGCGCGAAGCCATCCAGATGAACGGACCCGAGGCTCGCGAACTCCTCTCCCTCTACTACCAGGTCAAAGGCCTGCCCGAGGCCGACGCCGACCACATGGTCAACCATATCGCCAGCGATCCCGAGCAGATGCTGCGCGCGTTGGCGAGTGAACGCCTCGGCACTTCAGAAGAGGCGTTATCGAATCCCATAGTCTCGGCGACTTCCGGCGCGCTCTCCACCGCCGTCGGCGCCATGATCCCCATCATCCCGTTCTTCTTCATGCAGGGCCTTCCCGCCGTCATCGCCGCCGCCGTCGTCTCCCTCATCGCGCACTTTGCCGTCGGGGCTGCAAAGAGCCTCATCACCATCCGCTCCTGGTGGTCTTCCGGCCTCGAAATGACAGTCGTCGGCGCCGTCGAAGGGGCCGTCACCTACGGCATCGGCATCCTGCTGGGTAAAGGCGGAATGTAGTGGCGGGCTTCGTTCCTCTCGGCGACGCCTCGCGTCCTCTCAACCGGTTTTCCGTCGTCACAGTCCTCATCATCGTTCTTAACGTCTGGGTGTTTTTTCGGGAACTGATCTACGGCGACCGCTTCATCTGGATGTGGTCCGCCGTCCCCATCCGCATTATCCACGGCCGTGCGCTCGCCACCATCGTTACCTCGATGTTCATGCACGCCAGCTGGATGCACATCATCGGCAACATGGTCTACCTGTGGGCCTTCGGCCGCGAAATCGAAAACGCGATGGGCTCCGTTCGCTTCGCCGTCTTCTATCTGATCGGCGGCATCGTTGCCATGTCCGCACAAATCCTCGGCGACCCGCTTTCTCGCATCCCCGCTCTCGGCGCCAGCGGAGCCATTGCTGCGGTGATGGGCGCTTTTATCATCACGTTCCCCCGTGACCGCATCCGCACCTTTGTCTTCTTGTTCATCTTCTTCCGGATCACGATGATTCCTGCCGCACTTCTGATCGGCTTTTGGTTCCTGATCCAGGTCCTGAATGTCGGCGTGGTTGCCCAGGCAAAAACCGGTGGCGTAGCCTACCTCGCTCACATCGGCGGATTCCTCTTCGGCGTCATCACCGCCCGCCTCTTCGTCCATCCTCAGCGCATCACCTACCGCCGCTTCAGCTGATATGAGCGCCTGACTCAAGAGGTGTCATCCTGAGCGAAGTCGAAGGACCTGCTTTTGTCTCAAGAAGTGCAACCATTAAGTTACATATATTTCTACATATCTATCGCGTAGACTCGCCCACCTGCACGCTTGCCATCAGTTCCTTCGCCGCATTCCGTCCCGTCCGAATGCAATCCGGAATCCCGATCCCGTCATACGCATTCCCGGCCAGCCGCAACCCCGGCAGCGTCGCTACGAGTTCCTTTACCCGTTTCATCCGCTCCTGGTGTCCAACCGAGTACTGCGCCATCGCCCGCCGCCACCGCGAAACCTGCGTCGCCTCCGCTGGAATATGCGGCCCCAATACTCGCGCCCCAAGAATCTCGCTCAGTTCGCGTCGAACTGTCGCCACCAGTACCTCGTCGCTCTGTTCCAGCAGCGCTTCGTTCCTTTGACCACCCAGAAAGGCCCGCAGCACCGCCTTGCCCGTGGGCGTCCTCCCCACAAACTTGCGGTGTACAAACGTGCACGCCAGCATCGCGCGCCCCTCTACCGCAGGTACCAGAAACCCGAAACCATCGGGCAGCCGTCCCAGCTGCGCCTCGTCAAAAACCAGATTTACAGTGATCGAAGAAGAGTAGGGAATTGTGCTCAGTTCATCGCCCAGCGCAGCATCCGTTGCGGCAAGCAGTCCGCCCGCCGCCCAGGCCGGTGACGCGACGACTACCGCATCATAGAGCGCATCTTCTGCGGTCGACCGAACCCGCCAGCCCCCTCCAACACGCTCCAGCGTGGTCACCGTCGTCGATTTTCGCACCCACTTCGGATTGAGCTGCGCCTCCAGCGCATCCACCAGCTGTTGCAACCCACCCTTCAATGTCGTAAAAATCGATCGCGGCGTCGCCCGCATTTCGCCGCCGTGTGCCGGTGCGGCGCCCTTCGTGCCCACACTCCGCGCCGCCATCCTGGCCCGCATCTGCTTGTGTGCCGCCAGCATTCCCCGCGTCAGCGATCCATACTCCGTTTCCATCTCCACCAGCTTCGGCAGCACCGTTCGCGCACTCAGTTGCGTCGCGTCGCCGCCGTAAATCCCCGACAGCAGCGGATCCGCCAGCCGGTCCACCGCCTCCTGGCCAAAATGCCTCTTTACCAGCGCCGCCACCGATTCATCTTGCCCGCTCGGCCGCGGCGGATGCAGCAGCTCCAGCGCCATCCGGATCTTGGTCGCCGGGCTAAACAGTCCCGACAGTGCCGTCGGCACCAGCTTCGTCGGAATCAGGAACATCAGCCCATCCGGCAACGAAACCAGCCGGTTCTTCACCACAATGTATGTCTTGCGATTCGCATCGTTCGAAGGTGTCAGCTGATCCCTCAACCCCAGCTCGCAGCAAAGCTCTGCGCCCGCCGGCTTTTCGCTAAGAAATGAATCAGGTCCGCGTTCCAGCACCACGCCGTTCACCGTCTCCGACGCGAGCGAGCCTCCCAGCTTTTCCCTCGACTCAAACAGCGTGTACTCGATGCCCGCACCCGCTCCGCGCGCCTTCTCCAGCTCATAGGTGGCTGCCAGTCCCGCGATTCCGCCGCCGATAATTGCTACCCGCATCCGTTTCCTCAGTCCCTTGATACCACACCGGGCATACGGCCGACTCGCCTGGCGAAATTCCGGCCCGGACCAAATGCACCTGACACCAGAATTAACCTCCAGGCCCGATCCCGGTGTGATTTAAATCACGTCTGCACCTTGGCTACCCCCTGATAATTGAGGTGTTAGAAGTCTTCCTGCGACGGCAGCGATCGGCTGCTGCTTGATTCCCCCTTTCTAGCCACTAGCCAGGAGTCGTTCATGACTGCCGAGTTGATTCACAGGCTGCACTTCGCCTTTACCATCACATTCCATTACCTTTTTCCCCAACTCACCATGGGTCTCGCTTTGCTGATCGTCGTTCTCAAGACGATCGCGCTCCGCACCGGAAGCGAAGAGTGGGACAAGGCTTCCCGATTCTGGGCGCGCATCTTTGCCATCAACTTCGTCTTTGGCGTCGTCACCGGCATCCCGATGGAGTTCGAATTCGGCACTAACTGGGCCCGCTTTTCGCGCCTTTCCGGCGGAGTCATTGGCCAGCCGCTCGCCATGGAGGGCGTCTTCAGCTTCTTCCTTGAATCGGCCTTCCTCGGCCTCTTCCTCTATGGCGAGAAACGCATTTCAAAAACCATGCACTGGTTTTCAGCCGTGATGGTCTTCGCCGGTTCCTGGATCTCCGGCTTCTTCATCATCGTTACCGATGCCTGGATGCAGCATCCCGTCGCCTATAACCACCTGCCCAACGGACAGTACGAAGTCGTCAGCTTCTGGCAGTTGCTGCTCAATCCGTGGGGCCTGCTCCAGTACATGCACAACATGACCGGCGCCGTCGTCACCGCCTCATTCGTGATGGCTGCTGTTGGCGCATTTTATCTGCTCGATGGAAAGAATGAGAACTACGGCCGCATCTTCACCCGCGTCGGCGTCATCTCCGGCGTAATCTCCACCATCCTCATCATCTTTCCCACCGGCGACCTTCACGGCAAATATGTCGCGCGCCATCAGCCCGCCGCTATGGCCGGCATGGAAGGCCTCTTTCATTCCGAAACCGGCGCGGGCATCGTCCTCATGGGCCAGCCTAACGAAGAAACGGGCCAGATCGACAATCCGCTGGTGGTTAACAACGTGCTCAGCTTCCTGATCTATGGCACCACCAAGGCCGAAGTCACCGGCCTCGATCGCATTCCGCACGACCAATGGCCCTCTGCTCTCCCGCTGCTTTTCTACGCCTACCACATCATGGCGGGCCTCGGAACCTACTTCGTTCTGCTCATGATCGCGGCTGCCTTCCTGCTCTGGCGCAAAAAACTCTACACCTCCCGCTGGATCCTCTGGCTGCTGCTCATCAGCTTTCCATTTCCCTACATCGCCAACACTGCCGGATGGATGACCGCCGAGATCGGCCGCCAGCCCTGGCTCATCTACGGCCTCATGCGTACCAGCGAAGGCTTCTCCAGCACCGTCTCCGCCGGCAACGGCCTCTTCACGCTCATCGGGTTCATGGGACTCTACACCCTGCTCGGCCTGCTGTTCACCGTCCTCGTCTACCGCGAGATCAGCCTCGGCCCCACTCCACTTGCAACAGGAAACGCTGCGGCGCTCGCACACAAATAGACCGGAGGGAGCAGAGGCCTTCAGGCCCCTGGATCCTGCCAACGAATTAAAGGGGCTTTGGCCCAGGAAAATGCGTTCGGTACGAAGCACTGATTGAGGAAAAAGAAATGATGGGTTTCATCTGGTTCTGGCTGGTTGCCGTAATGATTGTCGGCTACGTCGTCCTCGACGGCTTCGATCTCGGCGTTGGCGTACTGCACCTTTTCCTCCCGCGCGACAATGCACAACGCCAGACCGCGCTTCATTCCATCGGCCCCGTCTGGGACGGCAACGAAGTATGGCTCCTCGCCGGCGGCGGCACCCTCTACTTCGCCTTCCCGCTCCTCTACGCCTCAGCCTTCTCCGGCTTCTACCTCCCGCTCATGATCGTGCTCTGGCTTCTCGTCCTGCGCGGCATCAGCATCGAGCTCCGCAACCACGTCGACATCGGCGTATGGATTGCGCTCCTCGACGGTGTCTTCGGCATCTCCAGCGCGTTGCTGGCCATCTTCTATGGAGCAGCCCTCGCCAACGTCCTGCGCGGCGTACCGCTTCAGGCCGATGGCTACTTCTTTCTGCCCCTCTGGACCAACTGGCAACCCGGTCCGCATCCCGGCATTCTCGACTGGTACACCGTCATCGGTGGCCTCGTCGCCCTTGCTGCACTCACGCTTCACGGAGCCCTGTGGCTCACCATCAAAGTCTCCGGCGACCTTGCCCAACGCGCCTGCCGCCTGATCAATCCGCTCCTGCTCATCCTGATTCTGCTCACCATCGTCAGCCTGGTCGCCACCATCGCCGTTCGCCCCGCCAGCCTCGACAACTACTACCGCTACCCCGTCACCTTCCTCGTTCCCGTCGGAGTCCTGGCAGCGTTGGCAGCCATCTGGTACTTCAATCGCAACCAGCATCCGGGGAAGGCGTTTCTCTCCTCGGCGCTCTACCTCTTCTTCATGCTTGCCGGCGCATGCTGGGGCGTCTATCCCACGCTGCTCCCCGCAACCACGGGCTCCGATCGCGACATCACGCTGGCCCGCGCCATTTCCGGCCCCCACACGCTCGCGGTTGGCCTCGCCTGGTGGTCCTTCGGCATGACCCTCGCCGTAGCCTACGTCGTCTTCGTCTACAGCCGCTTCAAAGGCAAAGTAGACGAAGACGCGACCCACTGAGACTCATGCTGACCCATGCTCAATTCTGCCCCCGAGCGAGCTATTTCTCAATCGCCTGACCGCACCTGAGTAGATCTTGGGGTAACTCCCGGTTTGTCCACAACTCGGGAAACTTCGGCGACAATGCGTCCAGAACCCAGCTCTATGATGACCTAGCCGCAATATCTCACAGGCACTCATTTTGTGAGGAGCTGGGAGCGTAGGCGAGTATGGCGCGGTGCAATTTCGTGTTTGTCGATGGTTGCCGATTGTGGGTGCGAAGTCTGGGTAGCTCCGCGATCTAGTTTGCGCATGGATTCGCCCTCGATGGGGAATGGAAGGAAAAGAGTTACGCCGGGGACGGAATGTGAATTTGTGTGGGTTACAGAAAAGCTCAGCAGCGCAGATTGAGGAAGGCTTGGGCGTAGATGTCTTTCCAGGGGTAGGCGGAGCTGAGCTGGAGCAGCACGCGGCGCACGCTGAGCCGCACGATAGCGCCGATCTTAAGCAGCTTCAATCGGATCGTATCCACCTGGGCCTCGGCCCAGGCAGTGGCTTTCAGTCCCAGCCGGCGCAGTGCTTCCATCAAGGTGTAAGCCAGGGCGGAGAAGTAGAGACGCAGCTGGTTGCCTTTCATCTCGTCGGTGGAGAGCCGGTCGGCGAACAGGCACATCTGCTCCTTGATGCGGTTCTCCATCTCTCCTCTTGCGCAATAGAACTTTTCGTATAAGTCCTGCGCGACCCACTGCTCAGCGGTTAACGAAGTGACCACGAAGCGCGGGTTCTCGCCCTTGTCGAGATATTCGGCCTTGGCTACTACGCGGCGTGCGCAGGACCAGCTCTTGTGGGTCTGGTAGCTGAACTCGGCGAAGATGCGGGCCGCCTTGCCGCTGCTCCGATGCAGCATCTGGGCCTGATGCATCTGGGCGCCGATGATCTCTGCCAGCCGTTTGTTGCGCGCCAGGCCGAACACGTAGTCGACATGATGGTGCTCGCACCAGCCCATCAGCTCTTCGCGGCAGAAGCCGGAATCAGCTCGCAGTACGATGCTCACCTCAGGCCAGCGCTGCCGCAGTTGCGTCACGATGCGGCTGACCTCATCAAGCGAACCGGCAGCCCCATCCTGGTTGGCCGGCCTCAGCCGCGCGCACAGCAACTGGTCACCGGCAAAGATGTACAGCGGCAGATAGCAGTAGCTGTCGTAATAGCCGTGGAAGAACCGCTCCGGCTGATGGCCGTAGAGCGGGATATCGGTCGCATCCAGATCCAGCACCACCTGGGCTGGAGGCGCGGCGTGCGACTCCAGATAGAGGTCCGTCAGCAGACGGTCCATCGACTCGGTCGAATAACTGATCTTGTGATAGCGCTTGCTGCGGCCGGTCAACTCCAGCCGGTTCAGCGTGCTCTTGCCGGCCAACGGCTCATCCAGTTCCCGCTTGCCGCTCAAAAGACCCAGCAGCGGATCCGAGCGCAGCTGCTCGTGATCGCAGAGGTCTTCATAACCCAGCGCCAAACCATAGATACGCTGCGCCAGCATCTCCGACAACTTGTGTTTGACCAGCAACGGCGCGCGGCCATCAAGGAAACAGCCCGACAGCCGACCCAAAAGGTTGATCCGGCGATCTGCCTCCCGCAACAGAAGTGCCCCGCCATCACTCGATACCCGCCCCGCTGTGAACTCGGCCTGTACACGACGTGAAAAATGGGCTGTAAATGAAAACGATTCTTGGATACACTCTGTCATTAAAGGCCGTTCCTTTTTGTGCATTTGGCTACGTCTCGACAACGCAGTTATGCCATGAAAACAGCGGCCTTTTGCTATTTATTTTTCTCCCTGACTTTACTCATCGTATAGCTCCGTGAGAAATCACGGCTAGACCATCGGAGATCTGCCGATTGATGTCCAAGATCAGCATGCGAGGTTGATGGAATGCAGGCAGTGACGGCGCGTTGTGCTCCTATCGCCTCTGTTACTGAATTCAATGGAACAGCTCGGGAGTCAGCTCAGGTCTGGAACTGGCGCACTGGCGAGCGTATGTCTGAGTTCCCGACTGTCTTTGATGGCATGAATCGGCATGCAATGAGCCCAAGCGGCGAATTCTATGTGACGGCGAACTGGAGGAAAGGGAAAAATGGCGGTGTTGCCTGCTACAACACACGTACTGGCTCGAAAATCTGGCATAGGCAGGATTTGCGTCAAGTTCAAGGCATTCGGTTTTCCGCTGATGGTTGCAAGGTGTGGTGCCGCGTTGATGCCAGACCAGTCCACTGCCTAGACTCGGGAAGCGGCATTTCGTTGGGCACAATCAGAAACGTCGATGATGTAGTAGAGAGTCCATATTCCGACCTTGCTCTACATAGCCGTCGCCGTGCGGATTATTTTCTCGTTGGAGACACAACCAAAACGATTCCACGAATCACACTTGGGAGCATGAGTGACGCAGCATTCAATTCGGATGCCTTGTGCTTGGCCGAGTACTCAGGACCCGTAAGATGCATCGATTGCGAAACAGGGCACGAACGCTGGCGGTATTCACCACCCAAAGGATTCCATGTGATCAAGGTATCGTATCAATCCGATCACTCCTTCTATGGACTTCTGTTTGGATACGAAGTCCCGGAGACCGCGCTCATTCGGTTTTCACCAGACCATGCCACATGCACGGAGATTTGCCGCTATAGCGTTTTGAGGAGATGTGGTGGAGTGAGGTACAGTGGCGGCGATTTTGGTGACGGAGCGTTTCTGACACCAGCCGGCGATGTCGTCTCGTTGGAGGACGGAAGAGTCTTGAGACACCTCGCATTTCCGAGGGTAGCCGAGCCTCATCCGCCTTCACCGGATGAAGAGGGATTGAGAAGGCACGGGCTTGGCTTTGAGCAAGTGAAGTATTGGCGAGAAAGGGAGCAGAAAGCTGGTCGCCCGTGGGGGCTGGATGACTTTTACCGTGCGAATCGGATTTGTGTTACGTGTCGTGGTCTCGGAAAACTGGTGCTCGGCGTTCGATGGCGCGATGAGGACGGAGTCGAGCGTTCAGAAACGGGTTCCGTTGCATCTCTCATCGAGCGTTACGGTTTGGACTCTCCCCAGGACTGGCTCTCAGATGCATATAAATGGGACTATCTTTACGAGACTTGCGGTTCGTGCAAGGGCCACTATTTGCGGTTGGTACAAGCGCCGTCTTAGTTCCGGTTGAGTGACCGCTTGGAAAAAACGCCAGTCGGTGTGACTTCAATCCATGCGAATCTTCCCCCCAAAAAACATCAGGGCTTGACTCATCGTCCCGGCCTGAGTACCCCCAAAAAGCAGTCGAAATATCTATAGCGACACCAGCGGACCCGTAAACTCCGGCTGGCACTTCGTCGGCGTATCCATCGGAACCCAGCCCTTCGGCAGATAAATGCAGCAAGGTTCCTGCGCCAGCGGATCGCCCGTTACCGCATAGGCCCTTGCTCGCGACCCACCGCAAATCTCCTTATACTCACAGGCTCCGCACTTGCCCTCAAGCTGCTTCGTGTCGCGGAGCGCCTTGAAAATTGGCGAATTCTGGTAGATATCCGCCAACCCCTTCTCGCGAATATTTCCGGCATGAATCGGCAAAAATCCGCTCGGATACACATTCCCCACGTGCGACACGAACAGAAAGCCCTTGCCATCGTTCACACGCCGCGTCATCCAGTTCGATGTACGCGTCTTCGCATCGGCCTCAGGCGCGCCGGGTTCATATTCCCGGGCTATCCCTGCTGGATGTCCGCCTGGGTGTCCCGCTCCATGCCCCATCTTCCGCTCCTGCAGGTTGTGCTGCAGCAGGTAGCGGCGATAGTGCATCGCCTCTGTCGTCTTGATCTGGAAGCTCACCCGGTTCGACAGTTCGTAAATCTTGCCGAACACCTGCTCGAACTCTTCGCCGCTCAGCAGATCGCCCAACTGCCCGCGTCCCACCGGAACCAGGAAAAATACATTCCACATCACGATGTTGAGCTTCTCAAACAGCGCACACAGATTATCCAGATCGTCCGCATTGTGCCGGCTGATCGTGGTGTGTACCTGGATCGGCAGCCCAGCTTCGCCTGCCCACTCCACCGCCTGGATCGTCCGCGCAAAGGCTCCCGGAAGCCCGCGAAATTTGTCGTGAATCTCCGGTGACGATCCGTCCAGGGAAATCCCTAGCCGCACCACGCCCGCTTCCTTCATTTTGAAGATCGCATCCCGCGTCAGCAGCGGAGTGGCGCTCGGCGTCACCGCCACCTTCACACCCTTCTCCGCCGAATACCGGATCAATTCAAAAACATCCGCCCGCTTCAACGGATCGCCGCCCGTAAACACAAAGATCGGAATGTGCATCTCCGCGATCTGGTCGATCAGCGCCTTGCCTTCGGCTGTGCTCAGTTGATCGGGATGCGCAATCGATTGGGCTGCCGCCCGGCAGTGTTTACACGCCAGGTCGCACGACTGCGTTACTTCCCAGATGGCCAGGAATGGCGCCTCGTGATAATTCAAACCACCACGGGCCGGTATGTGATGCATTGGTTGTTGTTGCATGGGCTTTCCAACCTCCTCGGCGCGGAGAACGCCTTGCTTCCCATACAGAAGAGCACCTTCGAGACACGTCAATCTGTGATTCAGATCACCAAATAATTGAAGAATTCATCCCAGCAAGCGTTTTCCATGCTGGACAAATTTCTTGCATGAGTACAGAATCCAAGTCAACGAGGTGATCCTCCTGCGTTGTCCGCTCGTCTTGCTGGGTTGAGGATCAAGCAACGTGGCCGTAGCAGCCGCGAATTTTGCCGGTGATTTAAATCACTTATTCGTGTGGCCTATAGCACTGATCGCACTTTGCAAGCAGCCTAATATCTTTACGCACTCGAAGGAGGTTCCCCATGGCCAACAAGCCGGGTTGGAGCAAGCCCTCCACCATCCTTTTCGCTTCTGAAATTCCTGCCAACGAGCGCGCCTTTAACTTCGCTCTCGCACAGGCCAGGGAATTCGCCGCAGATCTCGTCGTCTTTCACGCCTACGACACACTGGTCGTGGCTGCCTCTGAAACCTCCGGTATCCGTTACTACGACTACGCCGCCGCGGCCCGCTCCGAAGTCCAGCACCTAGATCCCCTTGCTCAGCGTGCGCGCGCGTCCGGCGTCCAATGTGATGTGGTGGTGCGTCCCGGCCTTGCCGCCGACCAGATCCTCGGCTATCTTCGCGAGCGCCACGTCGACCGCATCGTCATGGGCACCCATTCGCCCGGCCCCATCGGCAAAATTCTGGTCGGCTCCGTCGCCGAGGCCGTATTGCGCACTGCCAACGTTCCGGTCTTCGTAATCGGCCCCGAAGTCGTCGACGGTGCCTTTCGCAACTTCGCCACTCGCACCATTCTGTCGGCCGTCAGCCTCATCGAGAGCAGCTATGTCGTGGCAACGTTCGCCGCCGAACTCGCCCTCCAGCACAACGCGCGCCTCGTCCTGCAACACGTCATTCGCCCCCAGGATCGCGCCGAAGTTCTAGCCGGACGCACCATCGAAGAGATCGAAACCGACCTACTCTGCCTTATTCCCGGCGAACTGCGCGATCAAATCTCCGTCCAGACCATCGTCGTCCCCGGAGACCCGACAGAGGAATTGCTCTACCAGAGCCGGGCCCAGCAGGCCGACCTCATTGTCCTCGGCGCTCATGGTGCATCCGCATTTGCTGCCATTACACGTCATGGTGTCGTCTACAAAGTGCTGGCACACTCGCACTGCCCGGTCATCACGCTATCTCCGGCGGTGCTAGCCGAGAGTGGCGTAACCCACGCTCCCGAACACCACGCCGAAAGCTTCCTCGCAGGGGTGTTCTAACGCCGAATCTCCCGCTACACCAACCGGACGCGCATGCCGGGTGGATTCATTTCAGGGCGCAGCAGAATCCACCCGGCGATGCCGGCAGACCAGCTTCTCTCAACATCCCTTCCCAACCCGACATCCTGAGCGAACGAAGAGCAGCGCAGTAAGTCGAACGACCTACAGTTGCCTTTCGTTTAATGCATCACAATCGTCGGTGCCCCATTCATGACGCAGTTTCATCGCGTCGTGAGTGGGAAAGCACCAACGTCACTAAGCCGGAAAACGCGCCCTTAAGGCTTGCGAGTCTCTACCGCGCGCGCCGCGGTCGTCCCGCACGGCTGCTTCTCGCACAGCACACCAGTGATTCCTTTTCCTTCGGTAATCGTAAAAATCCGGTCCACCGCCGGCAACTTCACCTTCTCCACCACCCCCGAAGGCCAATGAATCTCCGCCGTGCCCGCATCCGTCGCGTCGCCCAACCCGAAATGCGGCCGCTGATCGTTCGACGAAATATAACTTCCCCCGCTCATCACATCTTCCCTCTGGCGAATGCCGTCCGCGTTCAAATACACTGTCGCTCCCACCGCATCCCGCGGGCTCTTCTCCCCCCCGACGAGCTTCATCTCCACCCAGTGATGACGATCCGGATTCACATTCTTCAGCAGCACCGGCGGCCCATCGATCGGATTGATCACCACGTCGATCTTTCCGTTGTTGAACAGATCGCCAAACGCCGCTCCGCGTCCCGAAGTTAGCGTGGCCAGCCCCGACCCCTTGACCGCCGGCACGCATGCAAACTTCCCGTCATGCAGATTGCGAAACAGCAGCGCCCGTTCGGCAAACGTCGTTCCCCAGTCGTGCGCATCCACCTGCGGATACACGTGCCCGTTGATCATCATGATGTCTTTCCAGCCATCGTTGTCGAAATCGATAAAGCCGTCGCCCCATCCCACAAACGGCACCGGAATCTGCGCAATCCCCGCCTCGCTCCCTACTTCGGTAAAGCTCGCATCCCCATCGTTGTGGTAAAGCGTCTTGTAGTCGTCAGAGAAATCCGTCACCAGCAAATCCACCAGGCCGTTGTTCATGTAATCGCCAACTGCCAACCCCATCGACGCAATTTCGCGCCCGTCGTTATTCAGCGCGAACCCCGACACATAGCTGCGATCCGCAAATGTGCCATCGCCCTTGTTGAGATAGAGATAGTTCGGATTCGAATCGTTCGCCACCAGCAGGTCTGGCTTGCCGTCATTGTTCACATCCACAAAGATCGGCGTAAATCCGTAATAATGTCCCGGGTCCGAAACGCCCGCCTTCACGCTCACATCCGTAAACGTCCCATCGCCGTTGTTATGAAAAAGGTGATCCGGCTCGCCCGGAAGTCCGCGCGGCCCGCACATCACTGGAAATCCGTGCAACTGGCAATCGCCAAAGGGAATGTCCCCATTCGCCGGATCAGGTTGATGATTCAGGTCGTAGTGCACGTACCCTGAAACAAACAAATCCAGCCGTCCGTCGCCATCGTAGTCGCCCCATGTCGCGCCGTCTGACCAGTTGCCCAGCGCCACGCCCGCCTTCTCCGCCACATCTGTAAACGTTCCATCATGATTGTTGTGGTACAGCCGATTCTTCCCAAAGTTGCAGACAAAGATATCGGGCCAGCCATCGTTGTCATAATCCGCGATCGCCACGCCAAATCCCCAGCGATCGTTCGTTACTCCCGCTTTTGCCGAAACGTCGGTAAACGTCCCGTCATGATTGTTGTGGAACAGTGCCGCATGCGGCGGCGTCTGCTTCCCGGTGAGCGCATCGTAGGTCGATCCATTTACCAGGTAGATATCCAGCCACCCGTCGTTGTCGTAATCAATTAGCCCGACGCCCGATCCATCCGTCTCCAGGATGTATTTCTTATTCTTCGTCCCCATCACATGCTTCCAGCCGCTGAGCCCCGCAGCTTTCGTCGCGTCTTCAAACACCACGGTGCCATTGGCGACGAACCCACCCGCCGTGATCGGCCGCTTCTCCGCGTCATATACCGGCGCAAAATTGCCCGCTGACGAGATGCCGCTCGTCGCGCCCTGCTGTCCGGCTTGCACCGGATTCGAGTTTTGATTCTGATTTTGTGCTGACGACTGCGCTACGCTCGGCGTTCGCGAAAACAGCGCAATCAGCGCAGCCGCAAACAACACCCCGTGCTTGAAGCTCACGATAGAAGTCGATGGTGCTCCATGCCAATCACAACACCACACTCCCCCAACGACGCTAAGCACTCTTCGCATTCATCTACTTCTTGGCAGCCGCCGCTGCATCCGGCGCCTTCGGGTCAGCACACGGCTTCCCGCCGCACAGTGCTCCCGTAATCCCTTTGCCCTCTTCGATCGTGTAAATGCGATCTACCGCCGGAATCTTCACCGTCTCCTTCGCGCCTGAAGGCCAGTGAATCTCAGCAGTCCCCGCATCCGTCGCATCGCCCAACCCGAAGTGCAGCCGCCGATCATTGGCTGAAATGTAGCTCCCGCTCGACAGCACATCCTGTCGCATGCGCATTCCGTTCGCCGTCAGGTATACCGTCGCGCACGTCGCATCGCGTGGGCTCGACTTGCCATTTGCCGCGTTCTTCCCGCCCACCAGTCCCATCTCCACCCAGTGATGATGGTCCGGATTCACATTCTTCAACAGCACCGGCGGGCCATCCTCCGGGTTGATCACCACATCGATCTTCCCGTCGTTGAACAGATCTCCGAAAGCCGCGCCGCGCCCCGGGACCACTACCGCGAGCCCCGAGCCCCTTACCGGCGGCACATATTCAAACTTGCGCCCCTTGCCCGTTCCGTCCGGAACGTTGTGAAACAGCAGCGGCCGCTCTGCAAACGTGGTTCCCCAGTCGTGCTGGTCCACTTCGGGATACACGTGTCCATTTGTTTCGAACAGGTCGAGCCATCCATCATTGTCAAAATCAAGGAACCCGTCGCCCCAGCCCACAAACGGAATCGTCGTCTGCGCCACGCCTGCCTTGTAGCTCACATCGGTAAAGCTCGCGTCGCCGTCATTGTGGTAAAGCACCTTGTAGTCGTCGCCGAAATCCGTCACGTAAAAGTCGATCAGCCCGTTGTTTTCGTAGTCGCCTGCGGCAATCCCCATCGATGCGATCTCGCGGCCATCCTTGTTCAGCGCAAACCCCGACACATAACTCTGATCGTCAAATGTCCCATCCCCCTTATTGATGTAGAGAAAGTTCGGCTCCGAGTCATTGCCTACCACGAGGTCTGGTTTGCCATCGTTATTGATGTCCACAAAGATGGTGCTGAATCCGTAATACTTGTCCTTGTCTTCAACGCCCGCCTTCACCGTCACATCCGAAAACTTTCCATTCCCGTCGTTGTGGAAAAGGTGATCCGGTTCTCCCAGTAACCCGCGCGGGCCGCAGTTCACGCTCACCCCGCGATAGAGACACGACGCATAATTCACCGCCTTGGTTCCTGCGATAGGGAGGTTGTTGCGGTCAAAGTGCACATACCCGGTGACGTACAGATCGAGTTTGCCGTCGCCGTCATAGTCGCCCCACGTCGAACCCGGCGACCAGTTTCCCAGCGCTACTCCCGCAGTCTCCGCCACATCGGTAAATGTGCCGTCGTGATTGTTGTGATAGAGCCGATTCTTCCCGTAATTGCCGACATACAGATCCGGCCAGCCATCGTTGTCATAGTCCGCAATTGAGCAGCCGTAGCCCCACCGGTCGTTTTGCACTCCGGCTTCTTTCGAAACATCCGTAAACGTTCCGTCATGATTGTTGCGAAACAGCGCGGCGTGCGGCGTCGGCTCCTTCCCATCCAGAGCGTCGAAGGTCGAGCCATTCACCAGGTAGATGTCGAGCCATCCATCGTTGTTGTAGTCGATCAGGCAGACGCCCGAGCCGTTCGTCTCCACGATGAACTGCTTCTGCGGCACACCCATCTTGTGGATCCAGCCCGACAGGCCCGCGGCCTTGGTATCATCCTCGAAAACAACCGTGCCCTTGTCGACGAATCCACCCGCCGTGATTGGCCGCTTCTCGGCGTCATACTGAGGCGCCGACTGCACTCCCGTCGCAATTCCGCTGCTCATCCCCGGCTTTTGCGCTTCTTGGGGAGAACTGGACGGTGCCTGGGAACTCATGCTGCCGTTCGCAATCAGTAAAAACAACACACAACACGCAAGACCGCGAATCCGCAAATGACACGACCCCCTCGACGGTTGAAGTGTACCGCATCGAGGGTATGCCTATCGAATGGGATTGAAGCGCGCCGGAGCTGCGAAACAGCGCCGGCGCCTTCCTCGTCAAAAAACGCGCAGCAGCAGCAGAATCAATACGATTGTCACAATAAGACTCAGCCCGCCTCCACCGTAGTATCCCCAGCCGGGCCCCACTCGGTAACCACCGTATCCAAATCCAAATATCAGGATGATCAGAAGAATAATCAGCAGCATCGTCTCTCCTTCGTTCTTTAAATCGTTCCGCGCATCGGCTCAGCCCGGCGTTTGCGACGAGAAGGCCGCGCAATTTATCGATATCGGGTTTGCGCATGCGCCATTCGGCTTCACGCGACTCCATCCTGTGATGCCGTTGTTTCACGCGGCGCTGTCTTACTTTGCGTTTGTTTTGCCGAATCAGCAGCTTCAACCGGACGATGCCATTTGTCTTCGCATAGTTGCACCCTATCTTTCCTGCATGAATCTGTGCCTCTGAAACAACTCCGCCTTTCAGCACTGCGTCCAAGCTCCTGTTGTAGAGACACGCCGCGTTTTTTGGAGGTAAGTTTATGCTCTGGACAATCTTCGTAGTCCTTCTTGTGCTGTGGCTGCTCGGCCTCGTCACCAGCTACACACTGGGCGGATTCATCCATATTCTGCTCGTGCTTGCTCTCGTTGTTCTGGTGATCCAGTTGATCTCCGGACGAAGAGCCGCACTCTAGCGCAACCGGCGCTCCACGCTTTTTAGAAAAGTGGAAAGGCGGGCACCTGTGTACGCGCCTTTTTGAAACAAGTGTAAAAAAATGTACGTGACCCCACGGAGGTGGATACATGAATAACGACAAAATTAAAGGCACCATTGATGACGCAACAGGCCGCGCCAAGCGCCAGGTAGGCGAGTGGACCGGTGATACCCAGACCCAGGTCGACGGCGCAGCCCAGCAGGTAAAGGGCAAGGCCGAAAAGGCTGTGGGCAACATTCGCGATGCCGTTAACAACGCGACCAACCGCCCCGTCGATCGCGGCAGCAACATGGACGACAAAAGCGACCGTGAAAGCGTTCCCGAGCGCGAATAGCCGGGTGCCCAAACCTCTCAACTGCAAGTTGCGAAGGTAAATAACCCAAACCGGTAAAGAACCTGAAGGCGGCGGACTAAAAATCCGCCGCCTAAACTTAATAGCGCAATCGCTCATCTCTTTGTTCATGCAGCCATTTCGCCATCATCGACGCATAATAAAACCGTGTGAAAACGCAGGCTTCGCCGGTGTCAAACCTGGCACCCGGCTTGCTAAACATCCGCACAATCGCTATAGATATAGGTAGCGCCGCTGCTGCGGTTCTTTGAGAGAAACTGCGCCGGCCTCAGTGAGGTGCGTCTTCCGCAGGAACTACGGTTCACTGACGATCGACGGTCCACTTTCGGAGACATCCCGTTGGCGCGCCATTGCGCGCGTTCTTCGAAGTCCTCTGGACGCAATTGGTTCTACCCTCCTTCCTGCCCCCTGTACGCTCTGCGGCTCCCCGCTGCCGCAACTATCTTTCGTTCCAATTTGCAACGCCTGCTGGACTGAAATTTCGGTCCACTGTGGCGCTGTGTGCACGTGTTGCGGCGACACCCTGGATCAACCCGCCATCGAAGGCATTGCCTCCACCCACTACTGCCGCTCCTGCCGCCTCGCGCCACCATCGTTTGTGCGCGCCGTTTCTTTCGGTACGTACGACGGAGGCATGCGCGCTGCCATCCATGCACTGAAGTATGACCGCATTCATCCTGCTGCCCGAAGGCTCGGTGCAATGCTCGCTTCCGCCATTGCCCAGCTGGCGCCCGAAGCGCCAACAGACCTGCTCGTCATTCCCGTGCCCCTCCATCGAACCAAGCACAGGGAGCGGGGCTTCAACCAGGCCCGGGCCTTAGCCAAATCCGCCATCGACGCAATGGCCCAATCGCACCCCGGCTGGCATCTGACCCTCGCGCCTGCCGCACTCATGCGCCTCCGCTCCACCGAGAGTCAGGCCGGCCTCACGCCGCGTCAGCGCCGCCACAACGTTCGCGGCGCATTCAAAGTTTCTGATCCGTCGGCAGTGCAGGGCAGGAACATCCTGCTCGTCGACGACATTCTTACCACTGGCGCCACGGCACGAGCCGCCGCCCAGTCTCTCAAGAGAGCGGGCGCAGCCGCCGTCTATGTTGCCACGCTCGCCCGGGCCCGTCGCATCCATAACAGCCAGGGCATTCCATTCGATATACAACGCGCCCAATCCGGCCATCCTGTGGCCAGAGATTCACAGTACGCAGGCATGCAATCGTCATCATCGTCCACTCATCAACCTTATTCACGAGGGGAATAGGATGTCGCTGGGAAAAGCCATGATTCACGCACGCAAGCAAAAATCCGCCGCACGCGCCGCCGCTTACGCTGCTGAATCAGGCACGCATGCAGCTGTGCACGCCAACCACATCCTGCAAATGCCGGTACTCGTGCTCAACGCGTCCTACGAGCCTATCAACATCTGCGGGGCACGTCGCGCTCTCGTGCTGGTGCTCAAAGGCATTGCGCGTACTGAAGAAGAGCATGGCCTCACCCTCCACGCCCAACGGAGCCTCATTGCCATGCCGTCGGTTATTCGCCTGCTTGAATACCGCCGGATCCCCCATCAGACCCGCGCCCTCTCGCGCAAAAACATTCTGCTCCGCGATCGCAATCAGTGCCAGTACTGCGGAGTTGTCCTGCCCTCCGGCGAACTCACGCTCGATCACGTCATTCCGCGTTCGCGCGGCGGCAACTCCACCTGGGAAAACCTGGTTGCCTGCTGCCACGCCTGCAATCGGCGCAAAGGCAATCGCATGCTCGCTGAAATCGACGACATGATCCTGCTCCGCGAGCCCCGTCCCTTCTCGCTCCACACCAGCCGCCAGATCATGCGCATGCTCGGGCGCGGCGACGACCGCTGGCGCAAATATCTCTTCTATTGAGTTTGTTCCGCTGCGAGGAATCGACGCATGCGTTGCGACTGCGAAGTATACTGAAGCACCCGGTCCACAATTCACTCACACGGAGCCTCGCGCTTGTTTACTCGCGCCATCGTTCGCATCCCTGGCAGCAACTTCGCCGACGGCCTCACCACCGTCGATCTCGGCGTTCCCCACTTCGACGAAGTCCTTCACCAGCACACGCATTATTGCGAAGCCCTTCGCGAATGTGGGCTCTCGCTCACAATTCTCGATCACGATCTGCGCCACCCCGACTCCACCTTCGTCGAAGATGCCGCTATTCTCACGCCGAATGCCGCCATCTTTACCCGGCCCGGAGCATCCAGTCGAGAAGGCGAGGTCGCAGCGATACGGCCCGTCGTCGAGCGCTACTATTCCCAGACATTTCAGATTGAGTCCCCTGGGACCCTCGACGGCGGCGACATCTGCGAAGCCGAAGACCGCTTCTTCATCGGCATTTCCCACCGCACCAACCAGGAAGGCGCTCGCCAGCTAGCTGCCCACCTGAACGCGCTCGGCTACACCGCCTCCACCATCGACATCCGCCCCATGACCACAATCCTGCATCTGAAAAGCGGCATCAGCTACATCGGCGACAACACTCTCGTTGTCATGGAAGAGATGGCCGGCAATCCCCAGTTCGCCCGCTATAACCAGCTTCGCGTCTCGCCGGCCGAGAGCTACGCCGCCAACTCCGTCCGGGTAAATCAGCGCGTCTTGATTGCCGAAGGCTTCCCAAAGCTCCATGGCGAACTGACCGCGCGCGGCTTCAGCCCACTTGTTCTCAACATGTCGGAGTTCCAAAAGATGGATGGCGGCCTAAGCTGCCTCTCCCTGCGCTTCTAATTCACGATGCGAAAGAAACCCAGCGCAGTCGCAACGTGGTTCCCCTCTTCACAGGATGAGAGCTGACGGCTGATAGCTGAAAGCTTTCGGCTACTTCTGCGGCTTCCCCTGCGCCTGCGGCTTTGCCGGTTGCCCCTGCTGCTGCCCGTTCTGGGTAATGTCCTGCCCGTCGTAAATCAGCTTGATCGTCGAGCCAAACCGCTTGTAGTCGGTGTATTTGATCGTGTCGCGAATGTGCACGTCCTGCGACATGTACCCGTTCCCGCCGGAAAAGTGCAGAACACCTTCGCCCTTCGTGTACACCGGGAACCAATAGTGCCCATCGATCTGCTGCCGCCACGTCATGAAAGGCGGGTGCAGGTCCTCTTTCCCCTTGCGCGTATCATCCGGCACCATCCGGCCGTTTGTCACCACGATCTGCAAATCGGTTGCATCCACCCAGATGCGCCCCAGGAAGTACCGCTTGTTCTTCTCGATCTGCTTGGGCGCCACGTCGAAGACGTAGCACTTCACCTCATCCACCTGCTGCCGTCCCACGTATTTCAAGTTGTACTGCGCAATCTCCTCCGTGGTCAGCACAAACGGATAGCCCTTCTGAATATCCTGCAAATCCGAAGGTGACATCATCACCCGCTGCAGCGAGCTCTCCGGTGCATACACCGTTTTCTCCATGCGCCGCCCCGTCGGGTCAAAGGTCACGTCGTCCACTTCGTACCACTCGCCGTCCACCTTGTTGGTGTCGTCGTCAATGGTCTGCACCCGGGCTTCCCGCCGGTAGGTATAGTGATTCAGCGCTTCCTGAAATTCGCTCTCCTTAGCCGCGAACTTCTTGATAATCTCGTCCGGCGGCGTCGCCGGCTCAGTGAGATCCAGCCGCCCAAACCCCGAGTCCAGCGGCATCGGCGTAAAGCTGTCGTTTGACTGTGCCTTCGCCGTTAGCCCCACCACGGCAAAAGCCGCCAGCGTCAACCACCATCGTTTTTTCACCCTTGCACTTCTCCTCTGCGCAGCAATCCATTCCAGCAACAGTCGCCCAGCCTTCCGGCGCCAACCGCTCGCGCATATCCTGCTACCACCTTAGACGTATATACATCCGGACGGGGTGGCGGCAAAATCTTCGCTTGGCGAAGTTGTCGAGGCACAGTGTCGCCATAAGCCGAATTGTTTCGCAGAAGGATGCTTCAGCGTCTATCCTCTTCAACTCGCCATTTACCTCGCGGCATCAATGGTTTAAGCTCACTCATTAACGATGGCGAGCGAGTTCTCCGGGGAATCTTTGCTACTCGTGCCGCGTCCTGAGGATTGACGCTGCTTTTCGCTACGCAGTCGTTGATGGAGACACTCGTAATTCCATGCCGGACAGCTATCATCTTCCCGCGTTGATTCTAACGGTGCTCCTGCTGCCGGCCTTCCTTCAGCTCTACGTGCGCTTCCGCGATACCCGTACTCTCCTCTGGTTTCTGGGGTTCTTCTTCGCTTCGGTGCGCATGTTGGAGCACTATGACCTCGGCTGGTGGAGCTACCGCGACCCCCTCGCGCATCCCTGGATCGCCTCCATCGGAATGTCGTCCCTGCTCGTCAGCTCCACTCTCTTCCTGGCCTCCATGTCCCCACTCGGATTTCGCATTGGGCGGGTCCGCATCCTCTACGCCGTTCCCCTGGTCATTCCACTCATCGCTTACTCCTTTCTCATTTACGGTGTCTACCTTGGCAAAACACCGGGTGGATGGCCTTTCCTCACCTTTCCGGCTCTCGGGGCGCTCTCGCTCTTCGCCGGATGCGCCTGGGCCATCTCGCACCGAAACATTCCCCGCGCCATCCCGCTCGCCCTTTGCATCATCCTGGGCGCCGCCGGCCTCTGGATTTCCGTGCGCGTTGGGGGTGACGCGCCGCTCTTTTTCGTCGAGTGCGCCTTTCACCTGGTCACCGCCCTGCTCGTCTTCTACGTTTTCCGCCGCTTCTCGCTGGGAACCATCTTGGCCAGCCTCGGCTTTTTCGCCTGGTCGCTTAACATTGAGGAAACCATTCCCCTGCTGCATTCTGGCGCTCCGGGCATCTGGACCATCCGCGCTCTCGCCCTGTCGAAGGTCGTCGCTGCCATTGGTCTGATCCTGCTCGCACTCGAAGACCAGCTTGCCGCTAACCAGGCTGGCCATCAGCGCGAACGCCACGCCCGAGAAGAACTGGAGGCTTACACACGGCTCAATCTCGCCCGCCGCCGTGTCGACGACTTCGACCGCCAGGCCACCTCGATTTGTCAGTCCATCGTCGCCAATAGCCGCTTCAAGCAGACGGCGCTGATCCTCCTGCAGAGTTCTGGCCACTACCGTCTCGCCGGTGCAGCCGGCTTCGACGATGCCACGGTCAACGGCCTCGAAGCTCTCGTCTCCCGCATCCCCGTCGCCGGATTCCTCGATCCTGGCTCCAGCCCAACCGCCGTCGAACACAGCCTCGCCTTCAGTCTCGATCTCAATCCGTTTCTGGTTCCCGGCGACGACCTCAGCCGGCTCAAACTCACCGCCGTTCAGGCAATCCCCCTTCGCGGGCGCGCATCCACTGAGGGTGCCATTTTTCTCGCAGGCATTGAGAATCCATCCGACCCCATCACCGCCGTCGATCTGCTCCCGCTTGAGGTCCTTGCCTCCCGTCTCCAGTCGGTTCGCGGCCAGACCATGATGCTCGAGAAACTAGTCGAAGCCGAAAAATTCGTCGGCCTTGGCCAGCTCGCCGGCAACGTAACCCGCCAGCTCAACAACCCGCTTACCGTCATCCTTGGCTACGCCTCGCTGCTCGACGAAACCGAGGAACTCAGTGCCCAGGCGCACAAGGCCATCGAAGCCATCCTCAACGAGGCGCGCCACATGCGCCTCACCCTGGAAAGCCTTGCCCGTATCTCCCGCCCCCAGGGCGATCAGATTGCCGCCATCTCCGTCACCGAGCTTCTCAGCGACCTCGAACAACTCCATCGCTCCGAGTTCGTCCAGCGCTCCATCGACTTCCGCGTCCATATCGCGCCAGCCCTGCCCCGCGTTCTCGGCAACGCACAACAGGTCCGCCAGGCCGTCCTCTATTGCCTCCAGTTCGCGATGGATGCGGTCGAAAAGCTCGACACCTCCAATGAGAAGACTGTGCGCCTCGAAGCCGTCGCCGAAAAGGACCACGTAAACATCCTCGTCGCCCACTCCGGCTCAAAATTCCCCGTCCCCGCCCGCGCCTTCGATCCCTTCATCCCCGAGCCCGCCGGAGACGAATCCACCAGCCTCGGCCTCAGCATGTGCGCCAGCATCCTCCGCGAGAACAACGGCAAAGCCAGCGCCATGAACTTCGAACCCAAAGGCGCCGGCATCCTCCTAGAACTCCAGGCCGCCTGAAGCAAATCCTCCTGAAATGACTGTGTCATCCTGAGCGACGCCGCTTGGGGCCCCATCGCGCGATTGTCGCGCAATGGGGTAAGCGTCGCGAAGGATCTGCTTCACCACAGCATCGATCTGCATGAACATGGGTGGGATCGCACGAACCCACACAGCCTCAAGCCGGAACGAGAAGCGAACAGCGAAACTCGACCCTGAGTTGTACACTTCTCCTTCGCGTAAACGCACAAAACCGGGTGCCCCATGTCTCGCTTCTGAGACATGGGATTCCGAAGCCGAATCGAGAACAACGCATGCGTAAACACTCTCAGCTCGCTCTCATCGCTTTCCTCGCCGCCACGTTCGTTGCCGCCCAACCTACCAAAAGAGCGATGACCTTCAAAGACATGATGCACATGAAGCGTCTCGGTTCAACCGCCGTCTCCTCAGACGGCAAATGGCTCGGCTACTCCGTCACCACCGTCGATCTCGACAAGAACACCAAGACACCAGAGTTGTGGCTCCAGGCAATATCCGGCGGCGACCCCATCAACCTGGCCGCAGCCCAGCCCGGCGACAGCGGCCTCCAGTTCTCCCCCGACGGTAAGCGGATTCTCTTCACCAGCAGCCGCGATGGCGGACAGCAGATCTGGACCGCCGACTTCGACTCCGCCACCGGCGCAACCTCCAACCCGAAGAAGCTGACCGCCATCTCCACCGAAGCCGATAACGCCAAATGGTCACCCGACTCCAAATCCATCGTCTTCACATCGGATGTTTACCCCGGCTGCCCAGCCATCACCTTCGATAACACCGAAGGCGAAACATGCAACGCAGACCGCGACAAGGCCAAAGCCGACAGCAAAGTAAAAGCGCAGATCTTCACCCACCTGATGTACCGCCACTGGAACCGCTTCACCGGAGAGAAGCGCACGCACCTGTTCCTGCTCGACGTGGCCACCGGCAAGATGCGCGACCTCGTGCCGAACAATCCGCACGATGTCCCCACCGACTACCCGACGGATCCGCTGGGCTGCGGCTGCGCCTTCTCGCCCGACTCAAAGGAACTGGCGATCACTTGGAAGGACGTCCCCGACGAAGCCGTCAGTACCAACTCCGACATCTTCACCCTCGACCTGACCAACCCCGATGCGAAGCCGGTAAAGGTAAGCACCAGTCCCGGCGGCGACATGAGCCCCGCCTACTCGCCCGATGGCAAATACCTCGCATGGCGCTCCCAGGCTCGCGCCGGCTACGAAAGCGACCGCTTCCGGCTGGTGCTCTACGACCGCACCGCGAAGACGACGAAAGACCTGCTGCCAAAATTCGACAACTGGGTCGATGAATTTGCGTGGGGACCTGCGTCTTCCAATGCAATCTACTTTACGAGTGGGAGCAGAGGCGAGAGTCCCGTCTATGAGGTCGATGGCATCGGCCTGCCGGGAGTCGAGCTACGCAATAAGTTCATTCCGAGGCTGACTGAGGAGGGTGAATACGGCAGTTTGTTGCCAACCAACGATGGAAAACTCCTAATCGTCACCCGAATGACCGTCAAGGCCCCCGGCGAAGTTGTGGCGCTCGATACCGCAATGATCGGCCATACCCTTCAGGACATCGTTGGCGTGCCTGCTCCATACCTTGTAAGTGAGACCGCAAAGCAGTCGGATATCACCCATCTTAACGATGCCGTACTTGCCCAACTCGACCTCCCCAAAATGGAGGACTTCTGGTTCCCCGCCACCGACGGCACCAAGGTCCAGGGCTTCCTCATCAAGCCCCCCGCCTTCGACGCCAACAAGAAATACCCCGTTAAATTCCTGATCCACGGCGGCCCGCAAGGCGCATGGGGCGACTCCTGGTCCTACCGCTGGAACGCCGAACTCTTCGCCGCCAACGGCTACGTCGTCGTCATGATCAATCCCGGCGGATCAACGGGCTACGGCCAGGCCTTCGTCGACCGCGTCAACGGCGACTGGGGGGGCAAGCCCTTCACCGACCTGATGACCGGCCTCACCTACGCCGAACAGCACTACCCCTTCATCGACAAAACCCGGGAGTGCGCGCTTGGCGCCAGCTACGGCGGCTACATGGCCAATTGGGTTCTTGGTCACACCAACCGCTTCAAATGCATCGTCTCCCACGACGGCATGTTCAACGCCGAATCCGCTTTCGGCTCCACCGAAGAAGACTGGTTCAACCAGTGGGAATTCAAAGGCAATCCCTGGGACTACTACGGCAAACCAGACTCGGAGAATCCCTTCCGCAAATGGTCCCCGTCCCTCTCCGCCAAAAACTTCAAGACGCCCACGCTCGTCATCCATAGCCAGCTCGACTACCGCCTCGACGTCAGCGAAGGCTTGCAGCTCTTCGACACGCTCCAGCTCCTCCACGTTCCCACCAAGATGCTCTACTTCCCCGACGAAGGCCACTGGGTGCTAAAACCGCAGAACAGCCAGCTCTGGTGGAAGACCGTGAACGACTGGGTCGACCAATGGACGAAACCAGCAAACAGTGATCAGTGATCAGTGCACTGTGAAGCGATGCAGCGAACAATCAACAAATCTGGGTGCCCCACGTCTCGCTTCTGAGACGTGGGTTTACAGCCGAGGCCCATCGAGCTTCCACAAGCTTCCACAATAGATAGATGTCAACCCCTTCCCTACCGGTCTTCGCGCTCAAACCTAACAAAATAAAACGAAGAAAAGATCCGCCCGGTTTGCAGATAATTTCCCCTTCCTGGAGCACAATGAATTTGTGACATTTCCAGGAGAGTCTCCACGCACTGCGCGGTGCCTCGGCAATCTCAACCAGGAGGCGGAAAGGCATCTGGTTGCTAAGTCATTTCCTGAGAGCGCTGTACAGCTAAGCGCTTTCAGTAGAATTCTTTACAGCGCTAACCGTCCGTAAACTCATCAAAGTGGCAATGAGAGTACCGGGACATCCTTTACGTTTTAGACCGGGGACATGGTTTACAAGCCCCTTGCGGTGAGAGTGGCTCTGATTGCGGGTTTTCGGCGGGCTTTGCCGGTCTTCAGATACATGATAGTCGTCGCCGTAGCCGTGGTAATGTGGGAATCCCCGCAGGGATTTCCAAGGGGTGTGGGAAGGGTGGAAAGCCGGCTTTATGGCTTTCCATGCTTTCCATACCCCGGCATTTCCATGGCTTGTCTTTCGGCGTGGCCTGAGTTTGAATTGCGCAAGTTATCCAATTCGTAACAGCGTGGCCCAGGGATCATACACGCGCACGGCTTTGGCGGCGTCAAGAGCTGGAAGCCATCGTTGGGAACATCGACGGCTTCACTTCGACATCCAGTCCTCTTCCGGCGGAGGGTCCCTAAACTTCCTCTTGAGGTCCGACCATTGCAATTCGCCAGCTATTGCTCCAGTCAGCACCGCACAAAAAAATACATCTTCCCAGGACATTGACCCCGGCGACCGCAACCAGCCCAACTTGAAACAAAGAATGTGTAGCAGCCTTACGACGGCGTAAGACCCAAGAAAAATGGAGACGTTGATAGCGAGGTAGGGTATATGCCCTCGCTTCTTCATCTTCTCCCAGCGCTCTCGCTGCTTCCGTTCCTTTTCACGTTGCAACAAGCGAAGCCCCCTCGTCGAAGGATAATCTTACCGAAGCCTGCCAGAAGAGGGTCATCCTGCATGGGCATGGATCGGGACTGATTCATTGTCGCATTGCGGGCCTGAATCTCATGTCCGAGCTGTTGAACTCGCCGAGTGCGGTGTTATGGAAGAAGACCCGGTGCACGTCTTCATCCATCTGTTCGAATCCGATCTCTTCGTTGCGCAAAACCTCGCTTACGAATACCCGGCCCTTGTGCCAACTGATGTCTCCGCTGTTGTTCACCCTCCGAGTCTGGAACGATCTGGGATATTGGAAGCTCGCTACCTTGCTTGGGAGCAGCCGAGTGCTCGGTACGTAAATGCTTCCCGGCGTTTCGTTGGCAAGCGCCTCATGCGGCCGCTCATAGTTGAAGACAAGGCGGAACCGATCAAACTTTTTCTGCTGCGCCGTCACCGTGCCCGCGGGTGGCTTCGCCGTGTCCTCTTTCAGCGTGCGGTGCATTCGTTCATGTCTCCCATTTTGCTGGGGGCATCCTGGCTGAATGCGTTCGTGAACGATGCCGAGCTTCATCCATCCCAACGACAACTTCGACAGGCCTAGCAGGCCCACTCCTGCGAATGGAGCTCCGTTGTCGGTGCGAATCCGCTCCGGTACGCCGAACTCGCGCATCGCTGCATCGCAGACGGCGCTTACCTGGGCGAGGTCCATGCGTGCGACGGCCTGGCAGCGGATCAGAAATCGACTGTGTGCATCGGTGATCGTGAATGGATCGCAACGATAGCCATCTCCAGTCAGGAAGTACCCTTGTAGGGTCGAGCATCAGCGCCGTGCGGCATTGCTGCCGTCGGGTTCTGATGCCCGCCCTCCGAACCGGACGTGCACCTTTCGTTATGCATCCGGCTCTCCGGGAACACTGATGTATGCAGGAGTGCGCATCCATCCTCTGCGGAATCGTTCCACACGCAGCATGGAGAGAAGGAACTGCTCGACATTGCCTTCACGCCATAGCTTGCGAGTAGGACGAAGAAGACTCGGCAGTCGCACTAGCCGTGTCCGTTTGCGATGGAGTTTCCTATGCTTCTTCATCAGCCAACGCCAGATGCAGTCCCCGACATAGAAGTCGAGTGCGGCAAACTGACGGCTTGCGCCGGTGCAGAAGCGATAGTAGTTTCCCCATCCCCGCAGAACAGGATTGAGTTTCTGGAGAAGCTCAGACAGAGACCAGAGCGTGTTAGCGCCCGTGGTCATCTGCTTCACCGAGTACCGAAGATCCGCCCGTTTGCTGGTCGGTATCTCGATCCTCGGCATATAGCCGAATCGCGGATGCCACTTATAGCGCACCCGTTGACTGAGGAACTGGAAGCCCTCGGTCAGATCGGAGACCCGCGTCTTTTCGATTGATAGCTCCAACTTCATCGACTCCCGCAGGTAATTCGCAAGGTCAGCCTTTTCTTGCTCGGCTTGCTCGCGAGTACCGGATACAAGAACCACGAAGTCATCTGCATATCGAATCGGGAAGAACACTGCCCGCCCAGCTTTACGGTCAGTCATGCGTGCCCACAACGCCGCCGTCGTAGCATCACTCTTGCGGCGAGCCTGGAGTTTTCGACGATGATGCGTCCACCGCTCGTATCGTTCCTCGATGATGCCGAGGGCGATGTTAGCGAGCAGCGGAGAGATCACACCACCTTGAGGAGTGCCTTTGTCTGTCGGTAGCAGGAAGCCATCCGCCAGAACTCCGGACTTCAAGAACTGCGCGATCAACCTCGTCACCTTGCCGTCGGTGACGCGAGCGCGAACCCGCTTCATCAGCTGGTGGTGATCGATGTTGTCGAAGCAGCCCTTGATATCTCCTTCGATGACCCATTGGTAGGGCGTCCGCTGACGCCGGCCATCTTCTGCCTTCGCTCGCGGACGCATGCTCATGCGGATATGCTCCAAGGCGCCGTGGCAGCCTCGTCCGGGACGAAACCCGTACGACACATGCCAGAAGCCCGCCTCGAAGATCGGCTCCAGGATGTTCTTGACCGCGCATTGAACCACGCGATCACGCACGGTCGGGATACCGAGGGGTCGGAACTTCCCCGGCTGACGCGGCTTGGGGATCAGCTTCCGTCGTGAGGGGCTCGGCTTGTACCGGCCACTCTTCAGGTCGCCATGGAGTTGTTCCAGGAACAACTCCATACCCATCGCCACATCGATTCCCGCTACTGTCATCCCGTCGACCCCGGCAGTACGACGCCCTTTGTTCAGAGCGATTTTCCGCCAGGCGCACCGCAAGTTGCGGATGTCTGTAATCCAGTTCCACAAGTCGCGGTAGCTGTCTTCAGGATGTGTCCTGCTCCATTGATAGAGCTTGCGTTGCACGCTGAGGAGCCAGGCTTCATCAGCCTGATCATCCAAGTCCATGGATGGTTCCTCCGTCTTCGCAACTCTGTCGGTTCCTTGCCTGCCTTCGCCATGTACACGGCTTTCCCGTGTTCGGACTACTACGCAGGCTCCGCCCCCTCGATTCACCATCTCCAGTCTCCGTGGCTAGCCCGGCTCCGTTGCCGGGCGGTTAATCAGGGTTCCCATGTTCCAGTTCTCGACCTTCATCTCGTAGGTGGCATACTTTACCCCTGGCGATTCGGAGCGACGACCTGTGAGGAGATCATCGTCGCTGAGTCCGTTATCCAGACCCATCAGTGGAGAACTTCAAGCCCCACCAACTCAGATCGCATAACTCCCGGTCCCATCTGACCTACTACGGGAGCGTCGTAGCATTCAAGACAGAGGCTTCCAGCGTATGCTTCGTTGTCTCACCATAAGATGTGTGGTAGCCCGGCACACCGATGATGGCGATGCCCGGTACAGTTCAGTCCGTCAGCTTTCCCACGCATCGTCGGAACACGATGCGCTTGGACGGACCCCTTCAACTCAGGCTCCTTCCTGAGTCGGACCGCATCACAGCGGCCGGTCAAGAGCCAGCAGGCGAAAAGACTCGATCATTAACTCATCTCATCCTCCTCGCCATCATGGCGCACTGAAATCCATGCACCAGAGTTGATTGGGCGCTGTCACCATCGAGAAGGGCTCCGAGCATGGCGTCGTGCGTCGTTTCTTCCTCTTTGGACTGGTGAGGCCGGCCCGCTGAGGATGTTCCCGAAGGTACTTGCCGCCGGCCAGCTCACGTTCGGGTTCATGCGCTCTAGTCTCGCCTTGAGCTTCCTCGCTCCCCAGGAAGGGAATCGCTTCCGTAGCGCGAGGATATCGTTCTCGATCTCCGCCGGTGTTGCGTATGGGGAACTGTGAGGCTTACGCTGAGATCGAGCAGGCCCTCAGGCCCAATCTCTTCGTAGCGATTGATCCATTGTAGCCAGTTGGACGTGACACTCCGAACTCGTGGCAAAGATCTGTCACGGACATTTCTTCCTTCTGATAGCTCGATAAAAACTGCAGGCGTTGATCCACGATTCGAGTCTCTTTCCAGGGCATAAACGCATCTTCGTGCGTCAAGCCAAAGCTGGGAAAGCCAACTGTTCTCCGCCATGGTGTAAACCATGTCTCCGGTCTGTTTTGTAAAGCAAGTCCCAAGTACACTCAGGAGCTCCGCCCCTCGCGCCCGCAAGGGGTTTCCCCAGGCTTCCGCGCTTCGCTTGTGCAGCCCTCCCTCCGCCCTTTCCACTCCCGCTTCGCTTCATTCCAAGGGTGGGAGATACCCCTCCCCTTGCGTTGCTACCCCCCGCCTTCGCCAGGAGGCGTTCGGCATGTATGTACACGCCACTGCCCGATTTAAGGGCAAAGGCCAGTGCAACAGCCCAAGGAGGAAGCACCCATGAACACCACCGCCGCAGCTGTCAACAAGTCCACCGCCAACACCAACAAGCAGAGCAGACCGCGAAAGAAGTAATCGCGGCCAACGTGCAAGCCCTCATCGAGCAGTTGGGGCAGGGACACTCCGACGCCCTCACCGCCTACCTCACCGCAATGGGACGGTTTCACAATTACAGCTTTGGCAACATTTTGGAAATTGCGCGGCAGAAGCCGGACGCGACCCGCGTAGCTGGTCTCTATGCGTGGACCCTTGTGCATGAACTGGCGCACGAGATGTTGCACAAAGCCGAACGACGGACCGCAACCACCAAGACCGTGCGTGAAACCGAGGCCGAGGCCGTGGCCTTTGTGGTCGGAAAGACCATCGGCCTTGAGACGGGCAGGGCATCGGCAGATTACATCCACCTGTATCACGGCAACGCGTCTCTGCTCACCGAAAGCTTAGAAGTGATCCAGAAGACTTCCGCCGTAATCCTTGCCGCAATCGAAAACCCCGCAGCAGAGACAGCCGAAGAACCCGAGCCGGAACTGGCGCAAGCCAGTTAACCGCGACTTTGACGATGCGGACGGCCTGTGCCGTCCGCTCAACTCCTCTAACGCCCAACCGCTCAAAGGAGAGCAACCGATGAATACCAACACCGCGACTGAATACCGCAACCTTCCCTTCGCCGTCCTCACCGAGTCCGCCACCAATCCGCGCCGCATCTTCGAGGATTCTGCCCTCAAGGAACTGGCCGATTTTGTT
>CAVWYS010000008.1:0-260886 GCA_963759285.1 uncultured Acidobacteriaceae bacterium
CACGAATCACCTGTTCCTGCCCGCTGCCATCCGGATGCATCCGCCATATCTGCATATGTCCCGTCCTCTCCGAATTGAAATAGATCCACTGCCCGTCCGGCGAATACTCCGGTCCATCATCAAGCCCCGCCGCCGTCGTCAGTCTCTTTTCCTCACCGCCATTCACCGGGACCGCGTAAATATCAAAGTTGCCCCCGCGCTCCCCCACAAATGCCAGCGTCCCCCCATCCGGCGACCACCCGTGCCAATACGACGGGCCCACCGGCGTAATCTTCTTCGGCGTTCCGCCCCCAATCGGTAGCGTGTACACCAGCGATTTTCCCGTCTCGGTAGAATCGCTGATTGCCAGCGTCGTCCCGTCCGGCGAAATCCCATGATCGTTGTTGCACTTCACTTCGGGATCAGTCTTGATCCGCACCGGCTCGCCACCTGTCACCGCCAGCCGATAAATCCCGCCGTCCTGGTTGAACAAAAAATACGATCCGTCCCGCGACCAGTTCGGCGCTTCAAAATGCGCCCGCGCCACATACGCTACGCGCCTGTCGGCAGAAGCAATCGGCACCGTCTCCAGCGTGCTGTAGAGCACCGGCTTCTCGTTCGCAGCCGCGAGCGCCTCAACCTTCACGTTCGAAAACACAGCCGTCGCCGTAGCATCCTTATCGTGCGCTGAAACTCCGATTCCCAAGTAAAACGCTCCATTCAGTGCCAGCTTCGTCGATGCGCCCGCCGGCTCCAGCTTTCCGTCCGGGCCCGAAACGAACGCATAGAAATAATCCCCGCGCTTTTCCAGCCGCACCCGCAGCGGCGCATCCACATTCGATTGCACCTCGTGGTCATCCGCACCCGCCGCATCGCGAAACTGCAGCGAGGTCAGGCCAACCCCGTGCCGCGCGATGTCCACCGCCGGCGAGTTTCCATCCAGGCTCTGCCTCAGCATCAGCACCGCCTTGCGATGAGGATTCCCCTTGTCTCCCACAAATGCGATGTCCGCCGAAATCGCCACATCGCCGCTCATCTTTTTCCACGCAAACTGAAAATCATCCATCCCGAACCACATGTTCTCGCCGCTGCCCGTTACCGTGTACGTCTGCTTTGCGGCGTCGAAGGTCGTCGATCCCGGGTGCAAAACCGTCCCCACATCCTGGTGTTCTTCAAACACCCCTACAGGTCCAGACCCCGCCTGTCCCATCGCGTATTCCGCGCTCAATCCCAAAAGAAGAACAAAACAAAATGAAGTGACCCAGCGATTCATTCCATCCTCCACTGCAATTCTCACGCGCGATCATTCTCGCTTATTCCCCTTCTACGCGTCTCCACGCGATCGCCCGGAACAACGCGCCGCCGCAGGCATTCCACTCGGACGGCCGCAAAAACACGGCACGCTCCGCCTCTTCGGTGTTAAAACAGGTATGCATGCCCAAGCGAACCAAACCAGGATCGCCGCCGCTTCCCGGCCAGCCCATCAGCCTGCGCACACTAGGCGAGTACCTCGACCTCTCGCCGGCCACCATTTCCCTGGTTCTGAATAACGCTCCCGGCGTCCGTTCCATTCCCCAGGAAACTCGCGATCGCGTCGTTGAAGCTGCGGCCAAATTCGACTATCGCCCCAGCTTCTTCGCGCGCTCTCTGCGTAAACGCCAGACTTTCACCATCGGCGTCCTCGTTCCCGAGCTCAGTGACAGCTACGCCATGCAGGTGCTCAGCGGGGTCGAAGAGCACCTCATTGAAGAAGGCTACTTCTATCTCACCGCAAGCCACCGCCGCAAACCCGATCTCATCGAGGAGTACCCGCGCCTCTTCATGGATCGCTCCGTTGAAGGCTTCATCTTTATTGATACAGCCCTCGAAAAAAGTCCTGGGATTCTCCCGACTGTCGTCGTTGCCGGCCACCGCAAGATCGAAGGCGTCACGAACGTCGTCCTTGACCAGAAGCGCGCTGCCGAACTTGCCCTCCGCCACCTCTACCAGCTCGGTCACCGCAAAATCGCCTTCATGCGCGGCGGTAGCCACAGCTCCGACGCTGACGATCGCTGGAACTGCCTCATGGCGGTCGCTCGCGACCTCAAGCTGGCCGTGCCGCCGGAACTCGTCGTAGAACTCCGCCTCCGCGTCTCCACACCCGAGCTTGGATTCGAGCCCGCCAACGAACTCCTCCAGCGCGGAGCCGATTTCACCGCGCTCCTCTGCTACAACGACATCGCTGCCATCGGTGCCATTCGCGCCTTCATGAACCGCAGCCTCCAGGTCCCTGCAGACGTCTCCGTCGTGGGATTCGACGACATTCAGAGCGCCGCATTTCACAACCCCAGCCTCACCACGATCCGCCAGCCGCTCTCGCAAATGGGAACCACCGCCGCCCGCATCCTCCTGCAGCGCATTCGCGGCCAGGCCACTTTCCCAGACTTTGTTTCGATTCATCCCGAACTCATCATTCGCGAATCCACCAGTCCGCCCAATCCAAAACGCAACCGCATCAAGCGCGCCTGAGTCATCGATGCCCCCGCTCAGGCCTTCTTCGGTTCGCACTCTCGCTGTTCTTCATCCGGTCTTTGCACTTACCGGCGTTCTCCACGCCGTCGGCGGCGCTCTGCTGCCGTCCCTCGCCGCGCGCTTTCACCTCGGCGACTCCACCTCAGGCCTGCTCTTTCTCCTCTACTTCGCCGGAACCTCGCTGGGCGCACTTCTATGCCGTGGTAGCTACGCGCGTCTCATCACCATCGGGTTTGCCGCGATGGTCTGTACCTGCCTTTCTGTGGCCGCCGGCCCCCGCTCGCTGCTTGCGCCGACGTTTCTGTTCCTCGGCATCAGCGTCGGCGTTCCCATGTCTGCCGTCACGCTCTTCGTTGGCCGCGCATATCCCGCCCGCTGCGCGCCGCTCCTCACGTTCCTCAACTTCAGTTGGAGCATCGGAGCCCTCGCCGCCCCACTCATCGCCGCACGCGTTCTCATGCACCACTCCTACCAGGCCGCCTACGTCCTCTTTGCCATAGCCTCCGCCGTCGCTGCCATAGCCTCCGCGCTCGTTCTCAAAGATCCCCCCGAACCCGTGCGAACATCACTCGACACGCGAACCGACACAGCCCTCTACCTCATCGCGGTCTTCGCAATCGCAGCGTTTCTCCAGGTCGGCATTGAAAACACCGTCGCCGCCTGGCTCCCGACGTACGCGTTGCGCACAGCCGCCGCAGGACTCGTCCTCGCCGCCGCCTCCACGTCCTTCTACTGGGCAGGATTCCTCGCCTCGCGCGGCCTCTCTTCACTCCTCTTGCTGCGCGCTGATCCCATGCGCGTCTTCCGCGTAGCTGTTTCTGTCGCGTTCATCTCAGCCCTGCTTCTCGTCTTCGCGCCTTCGGTCCCTATCCGCAACATCGCCATGTTCCTTCTCGGCGCGTCTCTGGCACCAACCTATCCCCTCGTCCTCGCGGGCTTCTTCGCGCGTGCCCGTCACACCGCCGATTCCCGCTGGATCCTCTTCACCGCCGGCTTCGGCGGCTCCGTCCTCCCCTGGATCGCAGGATTCATTTCAACCCACACCGGCAGCCTGCGCACCGGAATGTTCACCATCCCCGCCGCTCTGCTCGTCATGGCTCTACTCCTCCCCACCCTCCGCGCGCCACAGACTCGTTCCGCCGCCGAATAGCCCTCAACCTCAAGCACAAAAAAGGGAAGGGAAGCCACCAAGCCTCCCCTCCCGTTACGCAATCACACTAAGAACTGAAAACTGACGACAGTCCTACTTCTTCCCCTCCAGCTCATCCGCCAGCCCGTCCGCCCCATACAGCTTGCGCAGACCCTCAATCATCCCAGCCGAGTGCACCGCAACCGCGCGATTCTTCGTGCCGTCGTACACAAAATCCCCGGCCATCGATTCGATGTTGCCATCAAAAATCAGCCCCACCAGCTCACCCTCGCGGTTCACCACCGGCGAGCCCGAGTTCCCGCCGATAATGTCGCCCGTCGAAACAAAATCCAGCGGCGTCGACAAATTCAGCTTCCCCAGTCCCGCCTCTTCCCTCGGTGTCAAATTAAACGGCGCCTTATCGCTGAAGCTGTCCGCGCGATCGTACAGCCCATAGAACGTTGTAAACGGCGGCGCGATAGTTCCGTTGTACGGATAGCCATCGACCGTCCCGTAGCTCAGCCGCAGCGTAAACGTCGCATCGGGATAAGCATTCTTCCCGTACACCAGGAAGCGCGCCTTCCCCAGCTTCTCGCCAGCCGGTGTCAGCACGCTTGAGATGGTGTCGCGTATCTTCCGCTGCGACTCGCGCACAATCGGGTCCACCCGCCGCGCCGCCACAATCATCGGATCCGTCGACGCGGCAATCGCTGCCTCTCCGCCATCCATCAGCTCTTTGCGCACTGCTACATCGCCCAGCTTCGTTCCATCCACCAGCGAATCCACCGCCGCATCCACCGGGCCCCCGTGCAGCACCGCCTGCACATACGCGTCGTCTTTGCCCAGTTTCTCCTCGCCAAGATTCAACGCCGTCTTCATGTACAGCTTTTCGGTTGCCGTCGAAATCGGAGCCGGCGACAGCATCTGAAACTTCAGCGATTGCAGATTCGCATCGTGGAACTGCGCCATCCGCTCGCCATCCGGCTTCTTCATCTCCCTCGCATACTGCACCAGTGTCAGCGCTATTCCAAATAGCCGGCTGTCCGTCCTGCGATAAATCTGGTAACGAAATTCCGGCTTCACCAGCTCTTCGGCCTTCGCAATCGTGTCCCACGCCCCACCGTATTCCTTCTCCCACTCCGGATTCGCCGCCACCTTCTTGCGAAAATCAGCCTCGTCCGCTTCCTTCTTCGCAATTAGATTCTTGTCCGCCAGCGCTTCCTCCCGGCCGATGTACACCTTGAGGCTGTTCTGCAATCCAAAAATCGTTGTTCCCACCTGCCGCGCCTGCTCCGGCCCCTGCGCCGCATATGCCTGCGCCGCCTCAATCCGCCGCTTCAGATATTCCGTCACCGCCGGCTCCACCACATCCCGCTCCACCAGCAGCTGCGCCATCGTGTCCTGCCGCGATGTCGAGCCCGGATGCCCCGAAATAAAAATCAGCTCGCCCGGCGCCGCGCCCTTCGCGCTCCACTTCAGATAGTTGTCCGTGTGCAGCGGTTTGCCATTCTCATAAACCCGAAACAGCGCCATGTCCAGGTCGTACCGCGGATAGGTAAAGTTATCCGGATCTCCCCCGAAAAATGCCGCTTGCTCCTCTGGCGCAAACACCAGCCGCACATCCGTGTACACCTTGTATTGATACAGCCAGTACTCGCCGCCGTTGTAAAACGTCACCACGTCCGAGCGCAATCCGGTCTTGTCCTTGCTCCCTTTCGTGATCGCCGCGATCTCGGCCTCGCGCGCCTTCAGCGCTTTGGTCTCATCGGCAATGCCCTTGGCGGCGCCCTGCACCCGCGCCGTTACATCCTGCATGCCCACCAGCACGTTGATCTCGAGGTCCGGCGACTTCATCTCCTGCTCTGGAGTAGCTGCATAAAATCCGTCCCGCAGATAGTCATGCTCCGCCGTCGAATTCTTCTGCAACTGCCCCCGCGCCACGTGATGATTCGTCAGCAGCAGCCCATCCGGACTCACAAACGAACCCGACCCGCCGTCATTCAGCCGCACGCTCGATAGCCGCAGATGATCCAGCCACGCCTGCGTCGGATGAAAGTTGTACTTCGCCGCCAACTGCTTCAATGGCGGATTATCAAACGTCCACATCCCCTCTTCGGCGCGGATCATCGGCGCAGCAGACACCACGGCCGCCGCCAGACAAGCAACAGAACACTTCACCCAACCAATCATCGAATCCCCCACAAAAATCAAATCGAAACGCCTGACCGAATCCCGCCAACAGCTTTCGCAGTCCCGACCCTCGAGCCCCTGGTCCCTTGGTCCCGGAGTCCCTTATTCTTGATTATCGCTAAGACTATCCCATCGCGAAACCTTCCGTCAGCGAGCGTTTCTTAAAGGTCCCCCCGGAATCTCCCAACTTCAATGCATCCATCACGGCCATCTCAACCGTCTAGTGCTATAGTTTCCAGTTCCACGCGAGGCGCCCAAATGCTCACCTTCCGGACCACGGCCCTGGCTCTTTTCGCCATTGCCTCTACCGCCCTCACCGCCGCTCAAGCCCCTGCCCAAACCGGAAACACCCCCCCGGCTCCTCCCCTTCAGATCAACGTCCGCAACGTCCTTGTCGACGTCGTCGTCACCGACAAGAAGGGCTCCGCCGTCCCCAACCTCCACAAAGAAGACTTCGAAGTCCTCGAAAACGGCAAGCCGCAGACGGTCGAATACTTCGAGCCCCACTTTCCATCCGTCTCCGCTCCGGCACAACCCGCGCCGACTCTCCCGCCCAACACCTTCACCAACGTCCCCACCGCCCCGCCCAACGAAGCCATCAATCTCCTGCTCATGGACGCCCTCAACACCACCACGCAGGACCAGGCCTACGCCCGCCAGCGCATCGTCAAATATCTCGGCGCCATCCCACCCGGCCTCCGCATCGGCGTCTTCCTCCTCGGCGACCGGCTCCGCATTATCCAGGGATTCACCGACGACTCCGCCCTCCTCCGCACCTCTGTCGAGCGCCTCGCCGGCAACCCCGTCGCTGTCGCCATGGAAGCAACCCCCAACGAACTCGCCTCCCAGTCCAACTCCTTGAACGGCCTTTACACCATGACGGCAGACCCCGGTGGCCGTGCGGCCAACGGCGGCGCGCAACTCGCCCAGATGATCGGCGAAATGCAGGATTTCCTCGCCACCTCAACGAATGAGCAGAAGAACCAGCAACTCCTCATCACCCTCGACGCCCTCCAGGCCATTGCCCATTACGTTGCCGACATTCCCGGACGCAAAAATCTCATCTGGTTCGTAGGCTCCGTTCCCCTCTGCGCTCCCGACACCTGCCCCTACGAAGACCAGATCAAGAAAACCATCGACGCTCTTGCCGCGGCCCGCGTCTCCGTGTACCCCATCGACGCCACAGGAATTCAGGCCGTTCCCAATTCCGACATCGGTGGCGCCGGCAACAACCAGGCAGGCAGCCTTGTCCCGGGAACGTCGATGCCAGGCGGAACCTCCACATCGACCGACCCGTACTTCGGATTGGTTTCTACAGAGGCCTGGGCCAATGCAACCGGCGGAAAGGCGATGCACAACAACGACCTCAAGGCCGCTCTCGCTGAAGACATTCAGAACGGCTCCAGCTACTACACCCTCGCCTACACCCCCACGGACCCTCGTGAAATCGGGCGCGAACGCAAAATCGTCGTCCACCTCAAAGAAGAGGGCTACAAGCTCTCCTACCGCCGCGACTACTTCGAACGCACCGCCGCCGAAATCCAGTCCGCAAAACTCCAGACCGCGCAAGATCCCCTCCGTCCGCTCATGGATCGCGGCATGCCCAGCTTCTCTGACCTTCACTTCCAGCTTCATGTCGAGCCCGACGCGACCACTCCGCCCCCCGGCGCGCCGCCCAATGGCGACAACCCCGCGCTCAAGCCGCCCCTCAATCACTACACGGTCCGCTTCTTCCTATCGCCCCAGAATCTCAACCTGATCGAAAGTCTTGACGGAACCCGCCGTGCTCCCGTCGAAGTCGCGCTCATCGCCTACAGCCAGCGCGGCGAAAGCCTCAACTGGATCGTTCGCTCCGTCAACCTCGCCATTCGTGCCGACCAGTGGGCCTTCGCTGAAAAAAACGGCATCCCCTTCCACTTTGACTTCGATATGCCCCCCGGCGACGTCTACCTCCGCGCCGGTGTTTACGATGCCAGTACCCAGCGCGCCGGAACCCTCGAAGTTCCCGCCGCCGCCATCCACCCCACTCCCAAATGACCTGTAGGAGAACCAAGAGCTCGCCAGGAGAAACGTGCGAATCCTCGCCGCCGCAGGCACTATGCAATGCCGCGGTGGCCAGTGCATTTCCATTTGAAAAGCCGTCTTGTCAGAATCGACCTCCCGGCTGGTACCATGCCTGCCATGAACAAACTTGCGCCCTTCCTCTGGTTTAATGACAACGCTGAAGAAGCTGCCGAGTTTTACCTCGGCATCTTTCCCCACGCCCGCAAACTCGGTGAGCTGCGTTCCAAAGGCGTCGGCCCCTGGCCCGTCGGCAAAATCGCGACCATCACCATCGAGCTTGAAGGGCAGGAGATGGTCTTTCTCAACGGCGGCCCCTCGCACCAACTCACCCCTGGCTTCTCCTTCTTCGTCCGCTGCGACTCCCAGAAGGAAATCGATAGCTACTGGGACAAGTTGATCGACGGCGGCAAACCCATGGCCTGTGGCTGGCTCACAGACCGCTTCGGCCTGTGCTGGCAGATTGTCCCGCGCAACATCGGTGAGTTAATCAGCCACCCCAAAGCCATGCAAGCCATGATGGGGATGATCAAGATGGACCTCCCCGCCCTCGAAGCCGCCGCCCGCGAGTAGGCGGCCTCCATGACGCCAGAACTCCTGCGCCTCAACGGCGCCGTCTCCCACGATCTCCACATCGATGCCTGGATGAGAGCGCATCCGGGCGAACTCGGAGCCATCGCGCATCGCTGGTTTCAGGTCATGCGCAACTGCGGAGACGAAGTCCGCGAACTCATTCACGACGGCTGCCCGGTCGCCTGCCTCGGCGACGTGCCCTTCGCCTATGTCAATGTGTTCACCGCGCACGTCAACGTCGGATTCTTTCAGGGCGCATCCCTCCCCGATCCCGCCTGCCTCCTCGAAGGCGCCGGCAAGTACATGCGCCACGTAAAGCTCAAACCCGGATCCCCCGCCAACGCCGCCGCCCTGACCACTCTCATCTACACCGCCTACGCCGACATAAAAACCCTCATCGAAAACGGCTAGCGTTCGGCAGGTGGCCCGCGCATCCTGGTATCGGGAGCTGTGCCCCGTTCATTGCGGCGTTATCGCGATGAGCGGGTATTGGGCGGACGGTCGGGACATCAGGCCGGAGCTTGACAAAGAAACGTTGTTGTATTAATTAATATGTGTGAACTATTCACTATGTGAAAGTATAACTGAATCATGACAATCGATGATCGAACTCCAGGAATTCTTCTGTCGAACCTCGTGAATCGTGTCTCTCACGGAAGCGGCAGGACGCTGCGAATTATGGCGGATGCGCAGGTCACTCTGCAACAGGTCCTGCTGCTCACTCGCCTGCGTCAGGCGAGCCCGTCGAGCGCGTCCGACCTCGCAGAGATGCTGAATCTCTCTTTGCCGGCCATCAGTCAAGCTGTTGATCGGCTCGTACGGCTAAAGCTCGCAACCCGAATAGAAGACAACGCGGATCGGCGAAAGAAGAAGATCGCCACGACCTCAAAGGCCGACACTCTCATGGAGCGATTGACGAAGGCGCGGGCCAGCGAGTACACCATCGGTCTCTCAAGTGTCTCCGAGGAGACGCTGGAACGTCTGAAGCTTGTGCTTCGGGAAGTCCTGCATCAACTTCAATGACGCGAACACCAGAGGATGAACATGACGCATCCGGCTCTCGCCAATGATTTGATCCTCCTCTTTGCGCTCACTTTCGCTCTTTATCGTGTGGGTGACATATGGACCTTCCAGGTAGTGCTCTTCCCGCTGTGGTCCACCGTGCGCCCTGAGGACTTTCCCGCCTACCAGAAAAAACATTTTCACAGCATCTTCGGAGTAATCTTCGTGCCTATGGGGCTTTCGGCGATGGGAGCCGTGCTTCTTTGGTTCTTCCCTCCGGCCGGCGCTTCGCGCTGGCTGCTGGTTGCCGCTCTCGCGCTTCAGGCTATCCTCTTCCTCTCACTGCTCTACTGGGTTCCCCTGCAACTGAAGATTGAGCGCGAGGGCAACCGCCCTGAGCTCATGCACGAGTTGATAACAGTTCACTGGACCCGCGTGGCGAACCTGACCCTTTACGCGATCGTAGTGTTATGCCTGGCTTGGAGCCGCTTGCAAAGCTGATGCAGGAATGGGAGCGTGCCCACATGGCAGGACTTCTCGGGTACTCCGATTCGCCTACAATCGCCGCGTCGCTCATCGAGGTGCGGATCGGTCCCGATAAGTCGCCTTGTTGTCAGTGACTCGTCACTGGCGAGCCCGTCGTCTTCTCCCGCTCGGAAATCCCCGGCCGTATGATTCTTGCATGACCGTTATCGAGAAGAGTGCATGAATGTAAATCGGCGGAGTTTTCTGGCGCAGGCAGGCGTGGCGTCCTTCAGCCTGGGGCTTGTGGCCGCACCTGCGTTGGCGGCGGATAGCGTGAGCGAGATCGACCGCGAACGGATGCGATCGGTCGCCGCCTTCACCGCGAAGACGCTGAGCACCGATCATCCGGTCCCGTTCGGCGCAGAAATTGTGAGCACGGCCACCGGTGAGCGGTTGATGCGCGCGGTGAACCGCGTGGGTCCCGACCACGATCCCAGCGCGCATGCCGAAACCCTGACGATTCGACTTGCATGCGCCAAGATGGCAACGGGATCGCTCAAGGGCTACACGCTTTATACGACGTGCGAGCCGTGCGCAATGTGCATGGCCTGCGCTCTCTGGTCCGGCCTCGATCGGCTGGTCTTCGGCGCCACGATTGCCGACGCGGCCCGGTTCGTCTCGCAGATTACGATCCCCGCAAAGGAAGTGGCGCGGCGGACCAACTTGCATTGCGAGGTAGCCGGGCCAGTCGAGCGCGAGGTTTGCGTGAGACTCTTTACCGATCCACGCATGCAAAAGGCGTTTGCAATGTGGAAGAAGTCTTGAGCCAGCTCCGGGGTCAACAGTCAAAGATATCGCCACGCTGGCCACTCTTGCCTCTGCTTGCGGATCGATAACAATAAGTCGGCGACGACTCTCCTCCGGATGTCAATCCCTCCCTGCCGAAAATCCCGCCCAACCCCAGCAGAATGAGCGGAAAAAACTTCGCAGGATTTGCAGATAATTTCCTCTCCCCGGCGCACAATCAAGTTGTGCCGGTTTCGAAACGGAACCGTCCCTCTTTCTGTCGCCTGGTTGTCATTCATCGAATGCGATGATCCGCGCGTGCCGGGAGGTAGAACCCTGAGACATCGTTTCAGGTCTCTCCACTGCGCTAAGTCCTTTGCACAGATGACTGTGTGGCTAAGGCCCAGTGCTGAGAGGACTTTGGAGCCAACCTTCGCAGTAAACTGCTGAAAGCAGATACTTTCCCTAAACAGACGGGGGGGGGACCCCCCCGGGGGGTACGGACCGGGCAGATAGCTGCAAACGGCCGTCAGTACCCGGCCACCAGCTCCTTGTAACTGGCATTCGCCGCATGGCACTGGCCCTGCGCGTGACCGGACTCGTTCTCCGTCACGTCCATAATGAAGCCCGAAATCGGCCCCACCGTCGCATTTGTACCCGCGCTCGAACCCGGCTTATACTGCCGCTCCTGGTCGTCTGCCTGCCACAGCAGCCCCAGTTCCAGGCAAGCCAGCCGGCGATGCTCGGCATAGCTCTCCATCCGCTTCATCTGGTGCTCTTCCACACTGCAACGAAATGCGAAACTGCTGCTGCCGGCCAGCAAAACTGCCGCCAGACACAGCCCCGCCACTTCAGCAAACTTCCAGCTTCTACTTAGAAATCGCAAAGGACCTGTACCACCACTGCATAGGGTTGGGGATTGTCGATTGCCCCCAGTATAGCCAAATTCCCGTTTCTCCAAGTGACGAACCGCACCCTGATTTCGCTCACCCCATTCCCAACGTCACTCCGCTTGAATAGGCAAACCTGTGCGACAATCGTCTTACCGGACCGTCCCCGTCCCTGGCGAGGTCACCATGCGATCTGCGGCCGAAAGCTCACAGCGGATCTATCGCGCGATCGTCGTGTCCCTCTCCGTCCATTGTGCTTTCTTCGCTTCGGTCTTCCTGCTCGGCACCCGCGTCATTGTCCGCGTTATCCCGCCCGTCAAAACCCAGTCCGTCGCGCAACTCGCATTCGCCGGCGGTTCTCACGCCATTCGAATCCAGTTGCCCACAGACCAGTTCGCCGCGCACATTCGCCAACCCGCTCCAAAGGCTCCTGCCGCCAAACCCACTGACATCCCCATGCAAGTCCCCGCCCTCAAGAAGTCCGGCGGAGGCTCCACGCGCGCTCCTCACCATGGCGACGGCTCCTCAACTGCCCTCTCCGGCAACGGCAGCGACGCCCAGGACATCCATCCGGCCTTCCCGATCTTTTCTCCCCATCCTCCCGTCACTGACCGCTCCCTCCTCCCCTCCTCTGAGCAAAAGATCGTCGTCGACGTCAGCGTCGATGCCTACGGCCAGGTTGTCAGCGAAAGCCTCGTCAAAGGAATGGGAACCGTCCTCGACAAAATCGTCCTCGAGACCGTCAGGACCTGGCGCTTTCAACCCGCCACCATCAACGGAAAACCGGTCGCCACGGAAGCCGAGCTGATCTTCCCGTTCAACCTGGACTATCCCATTGCAAACTCCTGACCCGCTCTTATGATTTGGATTTTCCAGGAAAGTGTCACCGCATGTTCCGGCCGAAGGCATCAAACTTACAGGCCATATCGACACTTCAGTCGATTGCAGTAAGATAGCCGCAGCCCGGATCATGCTCGGGATCCTTCCCTTGAACGGCGTGGAGTTTTCAACCCAAAGGAGCGTATGGAAAGAGGCAAGAGGGAGAAGCAGACAACCGACCATTTAAGAGGCGTTCTGCGCGGAGAAGCCTTTGAAAGTGAATGCACCGTTGCACTCGTAACGAAGCTGGATCATGGAAAACCCACCGTCGCCGTCTGGACCAGCCTCCGCATTACCGCCGCATCCCAGACCCCGCCCGATGGCACGTATCGGCTTGAAGTTCACGGCCGCATCTTCGACGTGAAACGCGTCGGCGGCAAATGGCCGACACTGAATCTGTAGATCGCTGATTTACCTTGTTGCATCGATCCGCGAATCAGGCGGAACAAGAACCTTCTCCCCGGAGCTCCCAGCCTTACAACGCATCCAGCCATTCGCTCACCAGCGCCGCTGATCCATGAGCACGCCGACCTGATTCTCAAGTGAATTCCGCATGACCTGAGCCCGCGTCCTTTCTTGACCGTCTTCAGACAGTACAATCCAGAGAACGTTGCCAGAGTGAACTCGTGAGTTCATCAACCGGAGGTGTGGGCATGAAGTATATTCCCGGCTGCGCTGCGGCAGCATTGCTTGGGGTTGTGGCGGCCGCTCAACCCTCACCCGTCTTTCTGCCGGCGAGTCCGTCCACCGTGGCATGGGGCTACTACTGGTCAAAAGCCAAGCCGGTTTTGACCATTCACTCCGGGGATACGGTCCGCATTCAAACCCTCTCCACCTGCGGACCCACCGAGCGCCTCGAAGCCAGCGGAGTGGCCGCCAAAGACATCCCCGCCTACAACGCAACAATCTACGACCAGGTCAAAGATCGTGGTCCCGGCGGACATATCCTTACCGGCCCGGTCGCAATCGCCGATGCAGAACCCGGCGACGTGCTGGAAGTCCAGATCGAGAAGATCGACATCGATGTGCCGTTTGCGTGCAACGGATTTGCGGTCGGGCGCGGATTCCTGCCCAACGATTTTCCCTATGGGCGACGTAAAATCATCCCCCTCGATCGCGAAAAGATGCTCGCGCATTTCGCGCCGGGTGTTGAGATTCCATTGCATCCGTTTTTCGGAAGCATGGGCGTAGCGCCGCCAGAGTCTGCCGGGCGCTACGACAGTGCCCCTCCGTGGATGCATGCGGGCAACATCGACAATAAAGAACTCGTGGCGGGTACAACCCTCTTCATTCCCGTCCACGCGCCGGGCGCTCTCTTCGAGGTGGGCGACGGACATGCAGGCCAGGGCAACGGCGAGGTCGACATCACTGCCATGGAGACATTCCTGACCGGAACTTTCCGCTTCGTGGTCCACAAGGATCAGCATCTCCTATGGCCGCGCGCAGAAACACCCACAAGCTACATCAGCATGGGGTTCAGCCCCGATCTAAAGACCGCCACCGAAATGGCGGTGCGCAACATGATCGATTTCCTGGTGACAGAAAAACACTTGTCGCGCGACGACGCCTACATGCTTACCAGCGTAGCCGTGGACGTAGACATTACCCAGCTCGTCGACGGTAATGTTGGGGTACACGCAATTTGCCCCAAGGGAATTTTCGTAGATGCAAGATAAATGGAATTCCTGCAACGAATTCCTCCTCATCGGATGCGCTGCGCCCGGTAAAATCAGCCTATATGGATATAGCGGAGAACAACATCGCCGGCGAGGAGACGATCCTCGAAGGCACCAGGTTTGTGCGGGCGTGCCTGCGCAAGCCTGTAGATCGAACGCCCGTGTGGTTTTTGCGTCAGGCCGGGCGTTATATGCAGGAGTATCGAGACGTTCGTAAACACCACACGCTCGTCGAGATTTGCAAACAGCCTGAACTTGCCGCTGAAGTGACTATCACCGCAGCCGAGAAGCTTGGTGTCGATGCGGCCATTATTTTTGCCGACTTGCTGCTCCCCCTCGAACCGATGGGGCTGCCATTCGAATTTCAGGCCGGAGAAGGTCCCGTAGTACATCACCCCGTGCGCACAGCAGAAAACGTAAAGGCTCTGCGCACCGATCGCGCGGCAGACCTCGCCTATGTGGCGCGCGCCATCGAGAAGGTAGCCGCGCACTTTGGCGACCGGCTCGGCGTAATTGGTTTCTGCGGAGCTCCTTATACGCTCGCGAGCTACATGATCGAGGGCGGCGGATCACGGAATTATATTCACACCAAGAAGATGATGTATGGAGACACCCTGGCTTGGAACAGCCTCCTCGATAAGTTGGTCGTGGTGCTGACAGAGTATTGCCGCTTGCAGGTCCAGGCGGGTGCCGACGTCATTCAGATCTTCGATAGTTGGGTCGGTTCTCTGGGCCTTGAGGACTATCGCGATTACGCCTTCGAAGCATCGAAGCGGCTGGTTCGTGCGGTGCAGCGAATGGGCGTTCCGGTCATCTATTTCGGCGTTGAGACTGCAGGGCTGCTGTCGCAGATGGCGGCAACCGGCGCCGATGTCATCGGTCTTGACTGGCGGCAGCCACTGGATTTGGGCTGGCGCGAAGTTGGCCATGCGCACGCTGTACAGGGAAATCTGGATCCAATCACGTTGTTCGCGCCGCTTGAGGTCCTTGAACTCCGCGTGAAGGAGATTTTGCGTGCTGCGGCCGGAAGGCCCGGGCACATCTTCAACCTTGGCCACGGGATCGTTCCGGAGACGCCCGTCGAAAACGTCCAGGCCGTCGTTCGCATGGTGCGAGAGTTCCGGTTGGAGAACCATAATGCCTGAGAGAGCAGTACTGCTCCTTGCGCATGGCACGCCGGAGACGATCGAAGAAATTCCCGAATACCTTCGCAACGTTGTTAGCGGGCGACCGCTGCCAGAGCATGTGATTGAAGAAATCAAGCACAGGTATTCGCTGATCGGGCGTAGTCCGCTGACGGAGATCTCCCTGGCACAGGGGCGGCTTGTCGAGGCTGAACTTGCTGGAGAGGGCATTGACGCGCACGTTTACGTGGGCATGCGGAACTGGAAGCCTTACATCCCGGATGTGGTCCGCACGATGCGCGCCGACGGCGTGACGGCGGCGGCGGTGATTTGCCTTGCGCCGCAGAATTCGCGCACAAGCGTGGGGCTTTATAGGCGAGCCGTGCAGGCCGAAGCCGGTGCGCTGAAGATTGATTTCACCGAGGCCTGGGCGCAGGATCCGCTGCTCGCGGATGCCTTCGCCGAGCGATTGCAAGCTGCCCAGGCGCGCATGATTCAGGAAACCGGAGCGCCGGTGCCAGTGCTTTTTACCGCGCACAGTGTGCCGTGCAGAACGGTGCAGACCCAGGCAGCAAACGAGGGGCAGCCGAAGCTCTGGCCCGGCGAGAGTGCCGATCCCTACGCGCAGGAAGCCAAGCGAACCGCTGAGCTTGTGGCGGAGCGCGTTCCCGGGATTCCCAGGTGGTGGTTTGCCTTCCAGAGCCAGGGCGCGAGCGGCGGTCCTTGGATAGGGCCTACGGTTGAAGAGACACTGACTGCCGTTTCGGACGAAGGCGTAAAGACGATCCTGTTGCAGCCGATCGGTTTCTTATGCGACCACGTCGAGATTCTGTACGACGTTGATGTTGCATTCAAAGCCTTTGCCGAGAAGCTGGGAATGCGCCTCGAACGGCCGGAGTCGCTGAATGCTTCGCCCATCCTGGCCCGTGCCATCGCGGGGCTTGCGAAGCGCGGCCTGAATCGGTTAGAAGGATGAGGATTCCAATATCGCCTGAACTCTGTATTGGGTCCAGGAGTACTCTGGAATTAGTCCGTCAAATTCATTTCCGCGCCAATGATCCGCACCGCGATGCGATGAAAGTCTGTTGATGTCGATCGATCAGTATGATTCGAATGAAGTGAGTTCTTCGTCTTGCAGCTGCCCGGATTGCGGCAGGCCGCAAATGCGGCGTATTCACCGTGCCGGTTTCCTGCAGATGTGGGTTCTACCCCTGCTTGGGTACTACCCCTGGGAGTGTCCGATCTGCAGAAGACTGAGGTTGATCCGCAAACGGGGACGACGCGCAAGGAGGCCTGAAGCAGCCAACTCGCTGTAGCTCCGTCCCGCTTGCTAGTCGGACAGCTAGGATGTACCTATATCGCGGAACAGCAAACATGCCTTCGAGCTGGATGTTATTTCCGCCATTTCGTTTTCGGTTGCCAAAAGTTTTGGCAAAGTGCTTGATATCTCACGCCATTTGAAGATGGGCGGCGCTGGCGTTCTATTGAGAGAGGCCAACGCGGCGCGACAGCGTCAGGAAGCGAGGGTCGGAACGGAGATTATCCAGGCGCAGATCGGCTTTGAGATTACTTGAGATCTCGAGTGACCGCTCGTCGCAAGCCTTCTGGAGGAACTCAAATGCCTTGTCCTTTTCGCCGAGTCCCGCATATACAGTTGCGAGAATGTAGGGCGAAACATAGGTCTCTTTCGATTTGAGTTCAAGGTCACGAAGGATCTTTTCCGTTTCGGCTCTCTTTCCCATCGCTGCGTATGCATGAGCGAGAGAAGCATTGGCGTCCTGATCGCCATTGGATAGTTCGACAGCCCTCTGAAATTCGGCGATTGCTTCCGGTAACTTTCCAGTACCTTCATAGCCGGTACCGAGCGCGCGGTGTTCGACCCACTCGTTGGGATTCGAAGCGATTCCTCGTTTTCCTGCTTTAATCAAGCTGGGATAATCGCGAAGCTGATAGTAGACCCCCTCTTCGGTCATGGATGCGCTGGGACCAAGATCGATCTGGTTGATCCTGGTGAGCTCTTCCATGGCCTCAGCGCGCCGGCCGAGAAAAGCCAGAAACGTGGCGCGATCTTCGTGGGCGCAACTATAACTCGGGGCCATCGCAATGGCCCGGTTGTATTCCCGCTCGGCTTCAATCCAGTTCCAGTCATGCTGCCAGCTTATGGTGCCGAGTGTGTCGTGCACTTCGCCGATGCTGTCGTCGAGCTGCGTTGCCTTGCGAAGAGCGTCATGGGCAGATTGAAGAGCAGCTTCGTGCGGTGCGTGCCGGAAGAGCGCGAGATAAAGATAGGCGTCGGCCAAACCGGAGTAAGCCTCCGCGAAGTTGGGGTCCTTGCGGATGGATTCTTCGAAGTAGCTCTTGGCCTGAAGAAGCGGCTGGCCCAGGGTGAACTGGTTGGAGAGGATATAACGTCCCCGCAGGTAGGCATCGTATGCTTCGGGATTCACCGGGCGCGCGGAGCCGATCCTGGCCTGCTGCTCGGGGGTCAATTGAACGCGAATCTGCTGCGCGACGGCCTCGGCAACTTCACGCTGCAGGTTGAGAACGCCATGCAGCGGACGCTCGTACGCTTCGCTCCAGATGTGACGGTCATTGGGGCCGTCGAGCAATTGCACGGTAACGCGAACCTGGTCGTTCTCACGAATGACGGACCCCTCGAGGACGCCATCCACTCCCAGCTCGCGCGCAATTTGGGGCAGGTGCTTCCTGGTTCCCTTGTATTCCATGACGGAAGTGTGGGAAATCACGCGCAAAGACTGGATTCTGGAGAGCTCCGTGATCAATTCTTCGGTCATACCATCGGCGAAGAAATCCTGCGTCGGATCTCCGGACAGATTTTGCAGGGGAAGCACGGCGATGGAGCGGATGTGGCTTCCCGCGCTTGCACCGTAGAAGTAATGCCACCCGGCCCATGTGATGACGCCCATGACACAGACAGCCGCCAAGGCAAGCAACCAGCTGACTTTAATCCCATGTGGCGTTGCGATGGGCGATTCAACGACACTGTCGCGATTCCCAGTTGCGTTGGATTGAACCAGTGTGGGGCCTGGCTCGGTTTTTGCGAGCTGCGAGGCCGGCGCGCTGAGTTCCCCGTCGAAAACCGGGGCGACGAATCGGTATCCCCTGCCGGCGAGCGTCTCGACGTAGCGCGGCTGCTGGGGATCGTCCTTCAGTACCTGGCGGATTTTGCGAATTGCGCCGTTGATGCTGTTGTCGGTATCGAGAAAGACGTCTTTGCCCCAGATCTTCTCGGCAATTTCTTCGCGCGTAACAAGCTGGCCCTTCTGCTCGATCAAGATGAGCAGGACTTGCAGGGGAATGCGCTCGAGTTTGAGCGGACGTCCAAGGTGGCGAAGCTCGAAGGCGCGCAGATCGACCTCGAAATCCTTTCCGAATCTAACGGATTCTTGCGCTCCAGCCGGGCTTGATCCCACAGCGACACCCCCTGATGGGTGGACAGATTCTACACCGTCCGCAGTTTTGCGCGTTATCCCTTTTAGGCTCTTGCGCTTGAAAAGACAGGAAAAATTAAGACGTCCGACAGGCGGTCGCTATTGAGGGTGTGGGGCGGGTGGCGCATATTTGCGTCGTCGCGAGCATCGGTTAAGCCAGTCGCGAGTTGAAAACATTGTTCCCAAGGCACAGTTCCGCAACATCCCAAAGGAGATCCTCATGAGAACCAATTTCGTATGCCGCATCGCATCCCCCCTCTTCGCCACCCTCGCGCTGGGCTTTGCACCCGGAGCGGCATTACTGGCGGCAGGTCAGAGCCCTGATTCGAGCGCACATGCCAGTCCCGCCAAACTCGTCCAAATTGTTCGGGAAGCTACGAGTCAGTACATCGACGTCAACAATGCCACCGCCGCAGGGTATGGGCCCTTCCTTGGCTGCATCAGCGGATCGGACCACGGGGCGATGGGGATCCACTACGTAAACCCGACTCTCGTTGGGTCTGGCGAGATTGATGCCATGCATCCCCAGGCCTTGATTTACGAGCCTTCGAACGGCAAGCTGCGCCTGGTTGGCGTTGAGTTCATCGTGGACTCGGCAACCTGGCTGAAGACTCACGCCGGTCCGCCCGTTCTTGAAGGACAGAGCTTTCTTCTTATCGACATCCCGAATCGATACAACATCCCGGCTCCGTTCTTCGAACTCCACGTCTGGGCCTGGCGCGATAACCCCCAGGGAGCATTCGTGGACTGGAACAACCATGTGACTTGCGAAGGATCGGAGTAAAAGATGGATCCGAGCCTGTGAACGCGCGCTCTTAGGCGCATCATCTGGTCGAAAATCGTAAGACGGAGATTCCGATGCCAAAGTACGTAATCGAGCGCGAAGTTCCTGGCGCAGGAAGCCTGACGCCGGAGCAACTGAAGAGTATCTCGCAAACATCCTGCAGCGTGTTGAGCAAACTCGGATGCGAAATTCAATGGATTCAGAGTTTCGTTACCGGGGACAAGATTTACTGCATCTATCGCGCTTCAAACGAGGCATTGATCAAGGAACATGCCCAACTGGGCGGCTTCCCGGCGAATATCATTGCCGAAGTCTCAACGACTATCGATCCCTCAACCGCCGAGGGATAAGCGCCTCTCCCCGCAAGGGCCGACATGTTCGGCCCTGCGCGGACGAAGCGACTTGGCTCTCGGCCTTGTCTCGCGAAGGAGGCATGCATTGACTGGCGTTCACTCAGTTGACGACGCGCCCATGCTTCCGCTGGCTTCGCTTGATGATGCTTCTGAGGAGATACGGAATCTTCTCAAGTGCGACCGGATCGCCAGGCTGGAGGACTGGTCGCTGATGAACATCAGGCTCGGCAATCGCGGACCTTTCCTCTCCGGGAAAATCTCCGGTAAAGCTGGTATGTGCACTACCTCGCTCATTCTGTTCCGGCCGGACCTCGGCTACGCCGTGACCAGGAACACGATCTACATCCTCGGCAAAAAGAGATTTGATTATTGCCGGAACATCTGCCTGGCGATGAAGATGACGTTGGCGGGCCGTTCGGCAAGTCGACGCATGAAGTAGGGATACCACTCCCGGCCGAAGGGAATATAGACACGAACGTTGTACCCCTCGGCAACCAGCTTGCGTTGCAGATCGCGGCGCACTCCGAAGAGCATCTGAAACTCGAAGCGGCTCCGGTCAAGGTTGCGTTGCGCGACGAAGGACTTTGCCGCCGCAATCATGTTTTCATCGTGAGTGGCAAGCCCGTGATAGATCGGGCTTTGCAGAAGCATGTTGGCGAGCTTGACGTAGTTGGCGTCAACATCCGATTTTTTAGGGAAAGCAGCTTCGGCCGGTTCCTTGTAGGCGCCTTTGCAGAGGCGCACGCGGATGCCTTCGGCGATGAGCTGCTCGATGTCGGCCTGCGAGCGGTAGAGATACGACTGGATGACGATGCCAATGGAGCCTCGCAACTCGGGCCGGGCGTTGATGCGGCGCACTATGTCCAGCGTGACCTGGGTGACCGGCGTGTCTTCCATATCGATGCGGAGGAAGTTGCCCGTGGCGTGCGCGTGCTGGGCGAGGCTCGTGGCGATGTCTTCGGCGAGAGCGGGATCGAGCGCGAGACCCATCTGCGTAAGCTTCACGCTGATGTTGGAGTCGAGCTTGCGCGCCGCGATCTGATCGAGAAGGTCGTGATAAATGTCGGCGGCCTTTTGAGCCTCTTCTGCGGTGGAGACACTTTCGCCGAGCGAGTCGAGTGTGACGTGCATTCCCTGCTGGTTGACTTGTGCGCAGACGCGAAGAGCATCTTCAATTTCAAGGCCGGCAACGAAGCGAGAACTCACCTTGCCGCCAATGGCGGAGTGCTCGGCAAATTTACGGAGTGAGCGATTGTGGGAGAGTGCGATAAAAGCCGAACGAAGAACGGGCATTATTTAACCTTGCCGGGCGAAACTCCTGGGGTGAGGCACTCGCGCGGGACACTTCAGTTTCGCATACAAGGCGGGTGGCGGTCGTGATCGGGAATGCTCAGGCCAGAAAACGGAGCTGGAGCGCGGATATGTAGTCCTCGGGGGCCATCTGCTGCTTGGCGCCCTGCATGCCGAGCATTGCGGCGGCCGACTCGAGGGTGTGCTCATCGACGTCAGGCTGGCGGAGGCGCTCGAGAATGAGAGGGAGCGCTCGCTGGTCACGCCGTTGCGCGAGCCCGGCCAAAGCCTCATCGACCACGTCTGAAGAAGAGTCGTTGAGCCGCTTGGCGAAGGCGTCGCGGATTTCGGGCGCGTCAACTGTACTCAGGGTGCCGAGGCCGAAGGTCGCCCAGTCGCGTACGTCCTCGTCTGAATCGCGCATCAGCTCGATCAGGACGCTAACAATCGGGGGTTCGGCGGCAAAGTTACCGCATGCACAGGCAACCGCGAAGCGTACCTCCGATTTGGGATGAGTACTGTAACGCACGAGAAGCGGAATGGCGCGCGGATCGCCGATGTGGCCGAGGGCTTGAATCGCGGAAGAGAGGGGCTGTATGTGCTTCTCACTTTCGGCCAGCACGGCGATGACGTTGAAGGAATCTTCAGGAAAATTGTTCTCGGGATGTTCCGCAGTCTTGCCCAGCTGGGCGAGAACGTCAGCGCCACGGGCGCGTTTCAAAGGCTCATCAGAGCGACTCCACTCTGAGGCGATATCGAGCACTTCGCGTGAACCGATTCGGCGCAGTGCATGCACAGCATGCCAGGGCCCCTCATCGTCGTACTCCCCTCTGAGTGTCTCCGCGAAGAGATTATCAAGCTGCATGCGAGAAGGTTAGCATCGTGGATTGGATGGTCGCCCTCGTTCATGCCGATGTCTGAATTTCGCCGGAGAACTTCGGTTGCAGGCTCCTCAACTACTCAAATTCCGGCGTACCATGCGTAGCCGGTTTCAGGCGATGCGGAGCCGAGGCCCTGACCGAAGCGTTTCATCGAGTCGGTGACAGTGATGTGATTGAGGTATTTCACGCTCTTGTAGCCGAGCTGGCGTGGGAGGCGGAGGCGAAGCGGGCCGCCAAACTGAAAAGGAAGATCGCTGTCATTCATGCCCGTGGTGAGGAACGTCTGCGGATGCGTCGCGTCGGCCATGTCGATGCTCTCCCACCATGCGGGCTCGATGGAAAAATAGACAACATAGCGGGCCTGGGGCAGGATGCCGACGGCGTCGAGCACGTTGTGCAAGGGTGTTCCGATCCACTCGGCAACGTAGGACCAGCCTTCTTCGCAGACCACTTCGGTGATCTGGTTATGGACGGGAAGCGTCTTCAGGTCGGCGATGGAAAACGATGTGGGATGCGCGACCATGCCGTCAACGTAAAGCGTCCAATCGGAAAACCTGGTGGCCTGATGGCGCTTGAACGCGTCGCTTGGCGGCGCGACTTCGTTGCCGAAGGGCTTCGCGGAGATCATGCTGCGCGGGAATTCGCGGGCGAGAGAGTGCCGGGTCAGCAGGCGCTGTGCGGCGTAGGTGAGGGTTTCACCGGGGCCGAAGAAGCCGTTGTTGTCGGGCGGAATGAGTCCGTAGCGGCGGCCGATGCGGTCGGCTGCGGCGAGACCTGCGATGCCTGCGGTAGCAGCAACGGCGGTGGAGATGAGTTTGCGGCGAGAGATTTTGCTCATGGACGGCGCTCCGATGGAGTTTTCGCGCGGCCTGTGATCATGGCGCGCATGCGGCTCCAGAATCCGGCGAGGGCAATCATGACGATGTGGACGATGAGGAAGAGAACCAGAAGGTCAGTGAGGAAGAAATGCAGGGTGCGCGCGGACTGGCGGCCTCCGAGCAGATTTACCGTCGCGGGGAGCGCGGAGTCGAAGGACGGGGACAGCGCGAGACCGGTCCAGATGATGAGGGGAAAAAGGATGAAGATAACCAGGAGATATGCGGTGCGCTGGACGACGTTGTAGGAGTGGCTTTCGGCGGGATCGGGCGGCGCGCGGCGAAGGTACCTTGCGAAGACGTCGCGGAAGGCGCGCCAATTACGATCGGCGGGCGCGGGAAACAGATCGCGTGCGAAGTGGCGATTGAGCAGGCTTGCGACGCCGTAGACCAGGCCAGTGAGTACGAGAACCCATGCGGCTTCAAAGTGGAGATAACGAGACCAGCCGTTCTGGTCGGGCCAAATGTAGTTGTAGCCCGTGGGAACCGTATCGCGCGACGAAGGGATGGGGATCTTGAAAAGGGGAGTCGTCCCAGAGTTACCAGTTTCGCCCCAGTAAAAACGTGGGTGCGAGATGATGATTTCCCCGCCGGTGATCAGCAGTGCGAGGAAAGAAACGACAGTGAGCCAGTGGGTTATGCGGACGAGCGCGGAGTGTCGCTGCGTGGCTTGCAATTGGGGCGAGGAAGTGACGGACACGCGGGGAGGATAGCACAGACGGAGCGCGGATGACCTCTTAATTGTTGCGCGTGCGGCCGAGGCAGGAGCATTTCGATCAGCAGGCTGACCGTGAGGGTTTGCGGGCAATGGTGCGCGCCTTGGGCGAGGTTGAGCGCGGGGTCTACTCTGGACCGGGGTTATGCTTTCCCACCCATGCCGCGGTAAGACTGCGTCATGGATGGGGCCCCACCTTCTCAGACTGATCGAGGGTGACACCTTTTCTAGTTGAGGAACATGGTGCGGTAGAGAGTGTCGCGCTGGACTGGTTTGAAGCCGGCGTCACGAATGATTCTGCGCAACTCTTCTTCTGTCGTGCAGTTCGAAGTGCCTGCGGCTTTGACGACGTTCTCTTCAAGCATGACGGAGCCAACGTCGTTGCCGCCGAAGTGGAGGCCCACCTCGAGGACCTTTAGGCCCTGGGTGACCCAGCTGGCCTGCACGTTCTCGATGTTGTCGAGGTAGAGGCGGGCGATGGCGAGGACCTTGAGGTATTCGACGGAGGTGGCTTCTTCCCATCCGCGGCCGCCGAGCGCGGTGTTGCCGGGCTGGAAGCTCCAGGGGATGAATGCGGTGAATCCGCCCGTTTCTTCCTGGAGATTGCGAACGACTTCGAAGTGGTTGATGCGCTGGTCCATGGTCTCGCCGACGCCGAACATCATGGTGGCGGTGGTGCGCATGCCGAGCTCGTGTGCGGTCCGGTGGACGGCAACCCAGTCGGCGGTGCGGCATTTGAGGCGGGCGATGCGCTTGCGAACATCGTCGTCAAGAATTTCGGCTCCGCCGCCGGGGATGGAGTCGAGGCCGGCATCGCGAAGGCGGGCGATGGTGGTGCGCAGGTCGAGTTCGCTGTATTCGGCGATGGCGAGGATTTCAGAAGCGCTGAGGCAGTGAAGCCAGATTTTTGGGAAGCGCTGCTTGATGCCGGTGAAGAGGCGTTCAAACCAGTCGATTTTCAGATCGGGATGAAGACCTCCCTGCATCAGCACGCCGGTGCCGCCCATCTCCTGGGTCTCGGCGATCTTCTCGTAAATCTTTTCGAGCGAGAGGACGTAGCCCTCGTCGGAGCGGGGGATGTTCTTCCCCTCTTTGGGAAGGGGGCGGTAGAAGGCGCAGAAGGTGCAGTACTCCGTGCAGAAGTTGGTGTAGTTGATGTTGCGATCAATGATGTAGGTGACGACGCCCTCGGGGTGGAGGCGGCGGCGAACGGCATCGGCCTCGAAGCCCAGCCCGATGAGGTCAGGAGAGTTGAAGTAATCGAGGGCTTGCTGGCGGGACAGCGACATACCACGATTTTACGGCAACCGGGGCATCAACAATGCTCATGCGACGGCCTTTTCGGGAGCAGAATCCTGGCGGATTCGTGCCGCGAGCGACTTTCCCAGTTTCATGGCTGGCTTCTCGATGAATAGATAGGAGACCGGAACGATCACAAGGAGCAGAGGCAAGAGCTGCTCGATCAGCTTCCCAGATGCAGTGTAGAACTTTGATGGGGCCCCAAAAAGCTGCTGCCACAGGTAGATCCCGTAGGAGGTGAGGCCGATAGCCTGCACGGGTTTCCAGCACAGGAATGCGCGAAGAGTCTTGCCGCGCTCAAGGCTGAAGACGAGCAGCAGCGCAATCGCCGGGGGCCTGAAGAGGCTCTCAAAGAGCGCTGATTTCCATCCAGTCCAAAGATCGTTGGGATGCCAGAAGAGACTGAGAGCACATGCAGCAACAACAACGGCTGGTACGGCGTTTGCGATGGAACGGGCTCGCTGCTCAAAGATCGCGACCACAACTCCAAAACTGATGCAGGCAAAGCCCGAGCGTGAGTCGGGATTTGTGAATTGATCCCAACCCCAGGTCGCCGCGGACAGGTTCCAGGCGGCGATCAGGCAGAAAAGAATGGGGAAAGCACGTCGCCGGCCGATCTGGCCCAGGACGACCCACAGGGCAGGGAACGTGAGGTAGAACTGCTCCTCCACGGCAAGGCTCCAGGTGTGCCCGGAAAACCAGCCGTGTTTTCCCGGAGCAAAGTCCACGAGAAAGAGTGCGCCGTCGAGAATCCCCTTCCAGAAATCAACGGTCAGGCCGGCTGAGAGCAAAACACACAAGGTCAAAAGGTAGAGGTAGAACGGCGGAAGAATGCGAAAGGCCCGTCGAATGTAGAAGCCTTTCAGCGAAACGAAACCATGTTTTTCCTCTTCGAGTATGAGCAAACGACAAATGACGAAGCCGCTAATGACAAAAAACACCTTCACCCCCAGCGGTCCGCACGTGCTGACTGCGGCAGCCAAATGGACATGAGGCATGACGAGGTCACGATGCTGGTACCAGCCGACGTGATACACGATCACCAGGAGCACGCTGATTGCGCGCCAGCCATCGAGCTCTCTGAGTCTCCCACCAGGCACGCTGGGAGCCAATGACCGGCTCATCGTGAGTCCGCGTGCAATCGGCAGGCGGCGGGCTTTCTCGACATTTGATTCCATTCTGTTCCGATTGCAGCGAAGTCAAAAACAACCCTTGGACAGACTCCTCATATCGGGAGCCGAAGACAAGGTGTCCTCCCGGATTCTCGCGAAACGGAAGGTCAAAGGGTTTGTTTAGGGCGGAGTCTATCACTGCCACAGGTCGAGACCCATGAACCTTTTACGCGGCATGGATGACTTTCGGTTCATGGCAGAACGCACGGGTAACCTAGCGCCGTGCTGCCGGATTCCGGTTGCCCCCAGCCGTCTTACGAAAGAGAAAGAGGCCGCGGCGCTGGACGGGGTCGGGACGGGTGCGCGAGAGGTTAGAGGCGGTAGAGATGCCGCTGAAGAGGACGAACCAATCCCAGAAGGCGCGGAAAATACCGTGTTTGGGTGCGATGCTCATTGTCGTTTGCAAGGCCCTCACCATGGAGGGCCCGTTTCTTGGAGTGATGAGAAGCCCTTCCGGAATCGGAAAAATTCTCGGGATCGCAGTCTTCACTGGCTCGAGTTGGGTCCGGGAGCTGGCTTCGGGGCGGCCTTTTTTGCCGGGGAAGAGATGCCAAAGCTCATCAGGAAGAAACGAAAGCCTTTGCGGAGGGAATCTACGAGACTCATGGAGTTGCCTTTCCGGGGACACCTTCAGAGTATCGCGAGGAAGGGAGATGCGGCTTAAGTTTCGGATCGCGTGGCGCCCTCACCGGATTCCAGCTCAGAAGGCAGTGAGGCTATTGATCTTCGGAGTCCGATTCGGTGGTGGAGTGGCGGATGGGGGCTTCTCCCGGCGGTGCCGGGGCGCGATTGAGGATTTCGAGGACCGAAGGAGGCATGGGCTTGGCGGCGTTGGACAGGAAAATACTGATCTGCCACATTTCGGTATCGCTGAGCTGGGTTTTGAAGGACGGCATGCCCGTGAGACGAATGCCGTTTTCGACTTTCCAATAGGTTTCGCCGACTGGGTCGTCACTGACGCCGACGACGGTAGTGTCGTTGATATGGGGTTCGAGGAGTTGGGGAGCATCGGGGAACATGTGGTCGCCAATGGCGGCCGGCTTGCCATGGAGGCCGTGGCAGAAGGCGCAGCGCTGAACGTAGATGCGAGCGCCGGCTGTGAGGTTGAGTTGATCGGGCTCCATGTGTGTGCCGACCATATCCTTCTGAATGCGCGCATCGAGGGGCAGGCTGACGAGCTGGCGTTCGTAGGGGATCGGAGGATCGGCGACGGCGACCGGCACCCTGCCATAGGTGAGATAGGCCAGCACGCCGAGAGGAACGAGGACAATGCCAAAGATGAATCCGAGCAGAAATCGACCCATGGAGAGGTTTGGCCTCCGTCGCTCTCAATCGTATTGCATGCAAGCTCGGATAGCGGCAAAAACCGCTGGCCGACGTCCAAAGGATGACAGCCCTGCGCAGCCCAGTTCGAGATGTTTAAATAACGGTAGGGGCGCGCTGTGCTCCTTATAAGTTGGAGGTAAGTCTAGACCGATGTTTTCTTTTCGCCGTTCGGCAGGTGTTCTGGCGGTTATTTCGCTTTTATCGTTTGGTGCTCTGGCGCAGAGCACAGATTCCAGCAGCAGTGCACCGGCGCAGGAGCAGCCACAGGCCCCGGCCGCTCTGCCGGGCCAACAGGGTCCCCAGACCGTGCAGGCGCGGATTCGGGCGCGTCGCGAGGCGCGGCGCGCACAGGCTATCCATGACGCCTATTCGCATTTGTACGACGTGTTTGTAGGCGGCGGCTATCAGCGGTTTACTCCGGGGCCGACACTGCAGCGGACGACGATGTACGCGTGGGATGTGGCGGTTACACGCTATTGGAGCGAAAAGCTGGGCCTGACGTTTGACGTCCGCGGCAACTACGGGACGGCATTTGTGGGGCTGAACGAGACGTCGGTGACACGTCCGGCGATCAGTCACTATGACTTCATGGTCGGGCCCACGTACCGCTTCAGGATGCGGCCGAAGTATTCGATCGCGGGGAGCGTGAAGGGCGGCGTGGCGATGAGCAACTTTGCCAGCGACACGAATAAATTTGGGACCGCGGTGCTGGGGCTCTATCCCGATGGAACCACCTACGCGATCAATGCGAGCTTGATTGGCGAGGTCAACGTTGCGCCCAATCTGTCGCTGCGGCTGGCGCCGGAATATATGGCCACCGGCTTCGGGTCGACCCTGCAGAACGACCTCGGGTTTACATACGGGTTTGTGTATCGCTTTGGAAAGCAGTAGAGGCAGCGACCTAAGGACCGAGGGACTGGGCACGGCTCACCGAGTGGGTGGGCCGTTGCTATTTGTGGGCGGCGTAGTCAGCAGCGCCCATCATGTGGATCGAGACATACGGCTCATCCCCAACGACCCAGCTATCGTGGCCGGGCTCGATGTAGAAAATATCGCCGCGCGTCATTTCAACGATGCGACCGTCGTCCATCGCGGCGGTTGCGCGGCCGGAGACAACCATGCCGACGTGGGAGACGTCGCAGGATTTCTTTCCGAGGGCTTTGCCGACGTGTTCTGACCATTTCCATCCGGGCTGGTAGGTAGCGCGGCCGATGGTCATGCCGCCGAGATGCACGAGTTCGAATTTGCCCTTATCGAAGGTGCGGACTTCGTCGGGGTGGTCGAATTGCTTGAGGATGACTTCGTACATTGGGCCTCTTGACACTTCGCGCGTCGTCTCAGTTTTCTTCCGCAGGTAGTTCTACACCGTGGCCGGATTGGAACGAACGGGCGCCAGAACTGTGAGAGCAATTGCAATAACGATGAGGACCGCCACGCCAATCAGTTCCCCACGCTCAACCATATTCAAGAGTGCCTGGGTACTCATCCATATGGCGTGAACGAGGCTGGACCAGGCGGTAAAAGCGATAAGGCTGCGGTGTGCGGAAGGGTTGCGAATGGCGAGCAAAAGAAAGACGCCTAGCGTGACATAGAGGCTGAACATCATGGAGAGCGCGGGCGCCTGGCGCATAAAGACGATCATCGGATAAGACAGAGCCAGAAACAGAATCCCGACCAAAGCCAAAACGACCTTCAGCGCTAACTCGCGTTTCATGTCTTCCCCCACGATCATTGCCGGGCAACCTTGAAGCAACAGATCAATAAGACCGAGTGTAGTGGGAAAGATCGATCACTGCAGGATCGGGATGTTGGCGATGCGTTGCTGCCACTCGGCGGGGCCGGTGTTGTGGACGCTGGTGCCTTTGGAGTCGACGGCTACGGTGACGGGCATGTCTTTGACTTCGAATTCGTAGATGCCTTCCATGCCGAGATCCTCAAAGGCGAGTTGGCGGGAGCTGGTGATGGCTTTGGAAACGAGGTAGGCGGCTCCGCCGACGGCCATTAAATAGACGGCGCCGAATTCCTTGATGGCGTCGATGGCGGTGGGGCCGCGTTCGGCTTTGCCGACCATGCCGAGCAGGCCCGTTTCGGCGAGCATCTGGCGGGTGAACTTGTCCATGCGGGTGGCGGTGGTGGGGCCGGCAGGTCCGATGACTTCTTCGCGGACGGGGTCGACGGGGCCGACGTAGTAGATGAAGCGGTCTTTGAAGTCGACGGGAAGTTTTTCGCCGCGGCTGAGCATGTCGGTCATGCGCTTGTGGGCTGCGTCGCGGCCGGTCAGCAGCTTTCCGTTGAGGAGCAGGACTTCGCCGGGCTTCCACGTGGCGGCTTCAGCGCGGGTGACGGTATCGAGATTCACTCTCTTTGCTCGTGAGACGTCGTAAGTGAGTTTGGGCCAGAGGTCGAGCGAGGGCGGATCGAGATAAGCGGGGCCAGAGCCGTCGAGGACGATGTGGGCGTGGCGCGTGGCGGCGCAATTGGGAATCATGGCGACGGGCAGGTTGGCGGCGTGCGTGGGGGTGTCCAGGATCTTGACGTCGAGAACGGTGGTGAGGCCGCCGAGGCCCTGTGCGCCGATGCCGAGGCGATTGACTTTGTCGTAGAGTTCGACGCGAAGTTTTTCGGCGGTGGTTTTGGGGCCGCGATCGATGAGGTCCTGAATGTCGATGTCGTCCATGAGCGATTGCTTGGCGAGGAGCATGGCTTTTTCAGCAGTGCCGCCGATGCCGATGCCGAGCATGCCGGGAGGGCACCATCCGGCGCCCATGGTGGGGACGGTTTTCAGCACCCACTCAACGACGGAGTCGGATGGGTTGAGCATGACGAATTTGCTTTTGGCCTCGGAGCCTCCGCCCTTGGCGGCGACGGTGATGTCGACCTTGTCGCCTTTGACGAGTTCGACGACGACGGCAGCGGGGGTGTTGTCTTTGGTGTTCTTGCGAGCGCCTGCGGGATCGGCTAGGAGCGAAGCGCGGAGTTTGTTGTCGGGATCGAGGTAGGCGCGGCGGACACCTTCGTCGCACATTTGCTGAAGGTCCATCAGGTCGCTGTCCGGCGCAGCCGCGAAGCGGACATCCATGCCGACTTTGACGAAGACGTTGACGATGCCGGTGTCCTGGCAGATGGGGCGGTGGCCCTCGGCGCACATGCGGCTGTTGATAAGGATCTGGGCCATGGCGTCTTTGGCGGCGTGGGACTGCTCGCGCTCGTAGGCCTTGGTGAGGCGAGGTGATGTAGTCGGTGGGGTGGTAGTAGCTGATGTACTGCAGCGCGCCGGCGACGGTGCGGATGAAATCTTCCTGGCGGATGACGGTCATGGGTGGAACTCCTCGAACTCTTCTAGGGTAAAGGACGAATGGACTGTTCGTCGTCCCGACGGGCACAGTATGGACTGTCAATTCCTATTTTGCACGAGGTGTCATTGAGGACTTCGATCCGATCATTTGTAAGGAGCGTGATCCATGTTTCTTTGCTAACCGCAGGGTAGCGGAGCGCGGCGAAGGCAATCCACATGTCGCGGTATTTGAGCCATGCTCGCTCTGATTCCCGAATACGCTCGGGCTGCACCGCGCCGCCCTCGGACTTCCTGGTTTCAGCGTCGACGATTGCTTTACGGTAGATGCGATTCAGGTTCGCATCCGCTTGGGCGAGCTCACTCGGCGACTTCTTAGGCAAGTTGCCCTGCTCAAAGGTTCTGAGGGCAGCCAGAAAGTTATCGCGCAGGCCCTCGTTTGCATTGATTGAAAGAATTTCGCGAAGTGTTCCGGCCAAGTTGATTTCGCCGTCTCCGTGAGCATTCGCATAGTTCTCGTCCGCTTTCACCAAGGCTGCCAGTGCCTGCTTCTGCGGTGCTGGCCATGAGGAGGAGAGTTTCCACATATCTTGCTCTCTCTGCTCATCCTGAATTGGTTGACTCCATTCGGCGCAGATGTTGAGCTCTTGCGTGGACGGCTCTCCGTCGCACATATTGAAATAGCCCTTCCGTCCCGCTGGCGCAGGCTTTGCTGCAAGATCTTCCAACTGCTCGATATGCATCAACGTTTGCGTTTCGAGTTCGGCGGACTCGCATGCAAATCGTGTGGCCAGAGGTATGTTGCGTTGCGCGCCCAACCCATTCGCGTAGATATTGGCGAGCGTTTCGAGGCCGTCATCGCCAGGACCTTCTCCAGCTTGAGTGTTTCCCTGCTTGATGAAGGTGGCTCTTTCCTGCCAGGCACATCTGCGGGCGTCATCATAATTCTGCTTTTCCCCGGCAAAGCCGTAGTAGAGCCAAAGAGAATGGCAGGAAGGAAACTTGTCGGGAACAGTTGGGGCCGTAGCTTCTGCAGGAAGCGGGATCTGCAGATACCGGTTACACCTGGCCATGATCTGGGCCTTCGATTCGACAGCTTGTCCAGGGAGAGACGAGGCACAGCCCAAAATCAGAGGTACCAGGAGCATGGTTTTGTTCATGCGCAGAAGCATATAGGGTCGTGCGAGTTGTAGCCAGATGGCGGGAGACATTGGGCCGAAGTCGGTGCTCATCCCGTGTCTCTCGAGGCTTCATGAAAACAGGCTGCTGGTATCTTCCGGGGCGGGGTAGGTGGGCTGGTTGTTGACGGCTTTTAGGAAGGGTGTGAGTTTGTGTTCGGCGGCTGGGGCTTTCGTGAGGATGTCGCGGACTTGCCAGCCTTGGAGAATCATCGCGTCGGCGATGAGGGAGCGGTGGCAGCGCCAGGGGACGGCTTCGGCGCACATGACGGCGGTGGGTGTGGCGCGCGCGATTTCGGTGAGGGCGGCGAGGCCTTCTGCGAATTGCGGCGTGGCCATGTAGTCGGCATAGCCGCGAAAGGATGCGCTGCGCCAGCCGGTGTTGAGGGAGTCTTTTCGAGTGGAACGGCGGCCACCGAGGGCTTTCAAATGCGTGTAGTCGATGTTGGCGGCTTGGAGCGAGAGCGCAAGTGTGTCGGAGTTGAATTGGGGAACGTGGCGGGACTTGGGGATAGAGCGGACGTCGACGAGATGGCGCACGTTGTGCGCGTTCAGTAAGGCGATGAACTCTTCGACGGAGTGGGTTGAATGGCCGATGGTGTAGAGGACGCTGGTCGCCACCGCTCTATCGTAGTACCGGCACGGATGGCTGGGCCTCGGCGATGTAGTCGGGGAGGTCGATTTTGTCGGCGAGGCCGCTGCCCAAGGCGAGGTTCGCGATCCAGGGGACGGACATCAGACTGAAGATGCGGTTGCGAAGGAAGAGCGCGAATTTCGATTTAGGAGCGAAGGAACTGGCGAAGCGCAGCGCCGCCTTCTGCTTGCTGAGCACGAAAGGGCCGAACAGATTTTGGTAGCGCCGGAAAGCCTGGGCGCAGTCTCCTTTGGAGCGATGGAGTTCACCGGCAAGGATGTAGGCAGCGATCATGGCCAGAGCGCAACCCTGTCCTGCCAGCAGAGAGACACACGACGCCGCGTCGCCGACGAGGGCCACGCGCCCTTTGGACCAGAGGCCTCGCTCTGAAGACATTCGTATCTGGCTTACACGGTCGAAGTAGAAATCCGGCGATGCATCGAGCGCAGCCAGGATCTGCTGACATTCCCATCCGCTATTAGCAAAGCGCTTGCGAAGGAGTTCCTTCTGCGTGGGAACGTCGTTGGGAAAATCGGGATTGTCGTCGGCGAAGGAAAACAGGAAGAGGGTACGGTTATCGCGCATGGTGAAGCGACCCACCTGCTGGCCCACTTCTGTGTAGAGGATGTAGACGAGCTCATCGCGGGGGCGGTACCCCTCGACCTGAACGGCAGCGACCTTGAAGCCGAGATATTTCTCAAATCTCTGCTCCGGACCGAAAGTGAGTTCGCGTACGCGGGAGTGGAGGCCATCGGCTCCGATGACGAGATCGAATTCGCGGACGCCTACGCTTCTGAAGTAGACGCGCACATCGTTCGTAGTCTGCTCAATCCGTTCGACGTTCTCGCCGAAGATGGTTTCGACGGAATCTCGGATTGTTCCGAAAATCGACGCGGCCAGTTCTGATCGCGGGACGCTGATGTAGCGACCGTGGGTCAGTTGGAAGAACGAGTCGACAGGGAATCCCGCGACGCGGCGATTGTTGGAGTCGACGACGCGGAGTTCGCGGACTTTGTAGCCTTTGTCGAGAATCTGCGGCAGGATGCCCATGCGCTCCGCGATGTCGAAGCCTGCGCCCCAGAAGTCGATGATGTAGCCGCCTGAGCGCAAGCAGCGAGCAGATTCGATGATCGTGGCAGTGAATCCGTAGCGAGCCAGCCAGTAAGCAAGGGTGGGGCCAGCGACGCCGGCTCCCGCAATCAAAACCCTCATACAGGAGTGGATGTTCGGCGGCGCGTTTCAGATGCCCGGCCGCGGGCGATGGCCTAAGCTGGAGATATGACAGATTTTCCTGCGGATTCTGTTCCGGATGCCAAGCCCTCGTCCACGCTGGTGCGCGATAGGGTGAAGGCGGGGGACGTTTTGTTTGATGTGCTGGTGATTGGCGCGGGGCCGACGGGGCTGGCATGCGCGATCGAGGTGCAAAAGGCCGCCTTCAGCGTGGTGCTGGTGGATAAGGGGTGCGTCTGTAATTCGCTGTTTCACTATCCGTCGCACATGACGTTTTTTACGACGCCGGAGTTGCTGGAGATCGGGAACATTCCATTTCCGAGCCCGAACCCGAAGCCGACGCGCAATGAGGCGCTGCAGTATTACCGCCTGGTAGCGGCGCACTACAAATTGGATGTGCGCCAGTATGAGCGTGTGGAGCGCGTGACCGGCGCTGACGGAGCGTTTACGGTGCATACGGAAGATCGGTTCGGAAGGCTGGGAGCGTTGAAGACGCGCAAGCTGATCGTATCCAGCGGCTACTACGATTTGCCGAACTACATGGGAATTCCGGGCGAGGAATTGAGCAAGGTATTTCACTACTACAACGATCCTCATCCGTACTTTGATATGGACGTGGTTGTGATCGGCGGGAAGAATTCGGCGGCGATTGCTGCACTGGAATTGTGGCGCAGTGGTGCGCGCGTGACGGTGGTTTATCGCGGCGCGGGGGTACAGCCGCATGTGAAGTACTGGATCAAGCCGGACCTTGAGAATCGCATCAAGAACGGCGAGATCAAGGCGTACTTCCGCACAAATGCTATCGAGATCACGCCGGATGCGGTAGTGATTGAAACTCCTGAAGGTCTCAAGTCGATCAAGAACGATTTTGTCTTTGCGATGACGGGATATCACCCGGACTTTAGTTTTCTTGAGAGCATGGGGGTGCGGTTCGAGGGGCCGGACAAGCTGCCGGTATGCGATGCGGAGACGCTGGAGAGCAATGTGCCGGGGATCTACCTGGCGGGCGTGATTGTGGCGGGATCGCGGACGAACGAGATTTTTATCGAGAACGGCAGATTTCATGGAGGGCAGATTGCGCGCGCCCTGCTGAACAGCTAGTGCCGCGTGCCCGACGCGCAGAAATGAAAGGACGAAAAGCAGATTCTTCGTTCGCCACTCCCCAAAACGGGCCCCGTTCCCTCGGATGATATCGCCGATGTTGTTAAGAATTTCAGACCTCGGACATCGGCCGACGCAGTATTTTTCTGATTCCGGTAAACTTGAGGGACTTAGGATTCCCATGAGTTTGAGGTCGAATTGATGCGGTGGTGGCCGCGCACGGTCCGGTGGCAGCTGATTGTGTGGCTAATGCTGCTCGAGGTTCTCTCCGTCGGCCTGTTTGCCACAATCCTTTTCAACATTGTCGGGCAGGAGATACGACAGCGCGCGCTCGAGCGGTTGGCGCACCAGGCTACTTCGGTGGCCCTGCAGGCGGAAGAGGCGTACCGGCAGCAGCATCCTGAACTGGTGCTGCCTGCGTTGCAGATGATGGGCGAAGCGCCCAGCGTGGCCCAGGCCAGGATCACCGACGCGGCGGGAAACGTGCTTTTCGTGAGCCAGGGCGAAACTGCCTCCCAACTGGTCCCGGAAGAGAAAGCGCAGATCGCGCAGATCCGTTCGCACGAGCCGCGGGTATTTTCATTTGGCGATCATCGGCGAGAGGGCGTAAAGGCGATCTACGATGGCGCGAATATTCGCGGTTATGCGTGGGTTGAGACCGACCGGTCGTGGGACAGCCAGCAGTTAAAGACCGTTTTGCGCAGCTCGTTCTCATTCGGGCTCATCTGGATTGGCGTATCGGGACTGCTGGTGCTGCTGATGTCGCGCTCCATTTCGCGTCCATTGAGCGTGTTGCAGGGCGGGACCCGCGCGTTGATGGAGGGAACGAGCGCGAAGTTCCCGCTGCCGGTCACGGTGGACAACGAGTTTGGGGATCTGATCGAGGCTTTCAACCGGATGGTGGCAGCGCTGGAGGAACAGCGGTCAGGATTGAACGACACCCTTTCGCTGCTGGATTCGATGCTCGCGAATGCGCCGATCGGACTGGTGTTTTTCGATCGGCAATGCAGGATTGTGCGCGTGAATCAAGTATTCGCCGACATGACGGGCGTTGCGCTAAGCCGGCACCTGGGACGCACCCTGCCGGAGGTGTTGCCGGCGCGAATCGCCACGCGGTTGGAAGAAGCGGTGCGGCATGTGATCGAAAGCGAGCAGCCGGTGCACGACCTCGAATTGGATGGGAAAGGCGGCGAGCCGCAAGCGACCTGGACCTGGCTGGTAACGGCCTATCCGGTGCGCCCCACTCCCGAAAAGGTGCGTTGGGTAGGCGCGATTGTGATGGATGTGAGCGAGCGCAAACGGAGCGAGGATGCGCTGCGCAGGACTGAGAAGCTCGCGGCGACGGGGCGTTTGGCCGCTTCGATCGCGCACGAGATCAACAATCCCCTTGAGGCGATTACAAACCTGCTTTACCTGCTGCGCCGGTTTTGCCAGCTTGATTCCGTTGCATTGAATTACGTGACGATAGCCGAGCGTGAAGTGCGCCGCATGTCGGAGATCACACAGCAGACGCTGCGCTTTTATCGGCAATCGACGCTGCCAGCCCGGGCCACGATGGAGGAGTTGCTGGATGCTGTGCTGGATATGTACGGCGCGCGGATGGGGACGCTGGGCATCACGCTTGAACGGAACTACGAGCAAAGTCTAGATGTGTTCTGTTTTGCGGGCGAGATACGGCAGGTGATTTCAAACCTCGTGAGCAATGCGATGGACGCAACCTCGGGCGGGGGCCGACTGGTGGTGCGGGCGCGACCTTCGCGGGACTGGGTGCATCCGGAGCGCGAGGGGGTGCGGATCACGATTGCCGACACTGGCAGCGGAATGACCAACGAGGTGCGGAGCCGGCTTTTCGAGGCATTTTTTACAACTAAAGGGGATACTGGAACCGGCCTGGGTCTTTGGGTGAGTCACGAGATCATCTTGAAGCATCATGGAATTATCCACCTGCGCAGCCGGGCGGCTACGGAGGCGGGAGGGTCGGGCTCGGTGTTCCAGATATTTTTTCCCGACAATGAGGAGCTGACGGGCCGGTTGCTGGCCGAGGATCAGGTTGCATCCAAGGTATAAGGCACGCGGATTCAGGGACTCAGGCGCAGCCGGGCAAATCGGGACTCTGTTGCCAAAGCGCGGAACTTTTGGCCCGGACCGGGGTTAGTAACCATGACGGCAGAGCCAGGTGACCGTCAAACTAAAGAAGAAACATCGACACAAGGATGCGGCAGAACTGGCAGGGATGCGGGAGATTCGAAAATGAAAAGATCATGGATGCTTAGGGTATTTTCCTCGATGGCAATGATTGCTTTGGCCGGTGTGGTGGCGTTGGCGCAGGACGCCGCGCCGTCGAGCGGACCACGGAGCGATGGCCAGATTGAGATGGACGTGGTGCATGCGCTTGATGCTTCGCAGGCGCTGAAGAACGATCTGATCACGGCTGCGACAATCCAGAGCGAAGTTACGCTTTCAGGAACGGTGTCGAGTGATTCGTCGAAGCAACTGGCAGAGTCGATTGCGAAGACGGTTCCCGGCGTGACAAAAGTTCACAATAATCTGAAGATCGGCAACCCGGCTGACGACGCGAATGCGCAAGGTGCGCCGGCCAATGATCCATCAAACGACATGGCGAACGCACAGGCTCAGCCGGACCAGGGCGCACAAGACAACGGGCAGAATCCGCCGAGCATCAACCAGGCTCCTCCTCCTAGCTGGGGCAATCAGAACCAGCAGCAGCCGGCGTATGGGCAGCAGGCCCCCCCTCCCCCGGGGTATGGGCAGAATCAGGCACCTCCTCCGCCGGGATACGGGCAGCAACCCGGTTATGGCCAGGCACCTCCGCCCCCGGGATATGGGCAGCAACCCGGTTATGGCCAGGCGCCGCCTCCGGGATATGGACAACGGCCCGAGTATGCTCAGGCTCCGCCTGCGCCGCGTTATGAGATGCCGCGGGGACCGGTCAACATTCCCCAGGGAACTTTGATCCAGGTGCGGACGAATGAGCCGGTGAATAGCAAACGCGCCAAGGACGGAGAACCGGTTCAGTTTACGGTTATCCAGGATGTGACTACGGGCGGGGTGCTGGCGATTCCGCGCGGCGCGACCGTGCATGGCGTGATCGCCGAGGTGAAGCATTCTGAAAAAGGCTCGCTGACGGGGAGCAACGAGTTGGCTCTGGAGCTAACATCGCTCGACCTGATGGGTCAGAATTATCCGCTGCAGTCGGACCTGTTCAAAGTGAAGGGCCCGGGCAAAGGCGGACGGTCGGCCGAGAACACGATCGGCGGAGCGCTCGTGGGCGCGCTGATTGGCGGCGCAATTGGCCGCGGTGAAGGCGCGGCGGTGGGTGCAGCCGTTGGCGGCGGTGCAGCTGCGGCGGGTTCGGCGGCTTCTTCCGGGCCGGGTGTGTGGATTCCGGCAGAAGCCCTCGTGAGCTTCCACCTGGCGGCTCCGGTGACGGTGCAGCCGGTTTCGCAGCAGGAAGCGATGCGCCTGGCGCAAGGGCTGTATCCGGGCGGACCGAACCTGTATCGTCGCGGGCCGTATCCATATGCGCGGTATCCGTATGCGTACGCCCCGGTGTATTACAGGCCGTATTACTTTACGGGCGGGTACTACTACTGGCGGTAAGACATTGCTCGACATTTGTGGGACGCGCCGGATTTTGTAAAACATCAGGCATGTTTCGTAAGTGAGAATTTACGAGTGTGAGACAACGGGCATCCTGAAAGAGGGTGCCCGGCGCTTTTTGTGTGGCACGTGGCAACGCAAGCTGCGCCTTGCGCTCTCACAAGGATTGTCGGGACTTATGCTCGTCCAGATTCGAAAACCGCACACATACAGGACCTAGTTTCATCGAAAGTACCGCGCAGAAGCGGGGAGATGCCCAAAAGATGCAGCATTCTTGGATAGAATCGATTCCCATGGAGAAGGCTTCTTTTGGCGAAGGGTGGGAAGGGCGCGTCATAGAGGGCCGGTTTCCGCTCCTGAAATGTCTGGGAGGCACAGACAATTGCGCACTGTATTTCACTATCCTGCATGGTATGCAGGAAGCCATTATTCAACTCATTGCCACCAATGAGGCTCAGGCGGAAACAGATATTGCGCAATGGGACTTCGCAAAGTCCTTTTCACATCCGAATTTGGCCAGGCTGTTTGCTTCAGGTCGATGTGTCATCGATGGGATGAGCCTTGTATATGTCGTTGGCGAATCTTCCTCCACAAGCCTTGCAAAGACGATTGAGGACGGAAGGCTCGAGACCGCTCGGGCGAAGGAAATTTTCGGTCCGATTGTGGATGCGCTCAGATATCTGCACAATCACGGCGTCGTGCATGGCCATTTGAATCCATCAAACATTTATTTTGTCGATTCAAAACCGAGACTCTTGCTCACCGATTTGCTGATTGCCGGAACCGTGCGGAGAAACGTTTCGGAGCCCAGCGAGTATGATGCGCCCGAATTGAAGCATGGAGAGGTGACCGCGGCGGCGGATGTCTGGTCGCTGGGTTTGACGATGTGGAAAGCGATAGATGGTTTTCTGCCAGGCTATGGCGCGATGAGCCATGCGGAGCCGGAGATTCCGCAATCAGTGCCGAGTCCGTTTCGCGAAATTGTGGAAGAGTGTCTGCGCTTGAATCCGTTGAGCCGGTGCACCGTTGAAGCTGTTGAGGAGCGGCTGAGCGCGCCCGTGACCGCACCGTTTCCCCCAGTTCCGGCTCCTGCAAGAATCGACAAACCGCTCATTGAGGGACCCTTGGTCGATCAGACTCCGCCCGCGTCGGGTCCGATCACCGTAAGCGAAATCCCAGCTGTGAATCAGCCTGTGGCGTCCTTGCCAATGTCCGGGAAGATCGAAACCGGAGCCCCATCTGATGGAGATGTCGCTATTTTTTCCAATTCATTTGCGCACTTCGAAGAAGCGCACCTGCCTCGATCGCCGGCTTTGCCTTATGTATTTGTTTTGCTCGCGGTGATCGCGATCGGCGCGGTTCTGGTTGCACGTGAGCATAAGACTTGGTTTCCATCGGCAGCGATGGCTGAGAATGGCGCGGCGGTGCGCAGTCCCGCCCCTGAGAAACTGGCGGCTCCATCTGGAGCGTCACCGGCAGCGCCAGCGGGGTTGGGGCAGGTCGAACCGACGCAAGTGAATCATGCTCTAACCGTGCCGACGACGCCTGCCGCAGGTTCGCAGGGACGGGTTGAAGAACAACCGAAGGATTTGCAGCAGGCCCAGCCGGCAGCCGACCAGCCTTCACAAATGAATGGTATTTCGCAACCGCCGCACAGCAGTCAGCCGGCGCAAGCCAAAAGAGCTGAGCCTCAGCAAACAGAGGATGCGCGGGGAGTGAATCCAGCAACTGCCGAGCCGCCTGGCGCCGCGAAGGAGCCTCGGAGGGAAGAGAACGCAGGAGGAATGGTGGTGAAGCAAGTGATGCCGGCTGTGTCGCCCGGGGCGCGCGAAGGTATGCGAAGGCCCGTCGAGGTTCTGTTGCGTGTAACGGTCAACCAGGAGGGCACGGTTTCAGATGCCTCCTACGTGGTGCCCGGTCCGGGAAATTACTTTGCCAGAGTGGCGCAGCGCGCAGCACTCGAATGGAAGTTCAACCCGCCGGTGCAAAACGGCGATCGGGAGCGCAGTGTTTGGATGCTCAAGTTCAACTTCGGGAGAGAAGGAACCGATGCCACCGCGACAGTAGAGGAGCACTAAACAGCCGCGATCGCCGAAGCTTTGCTTGAATATTGGTCGATTCGTTCGGGCAGGTTCGCGCCCTCGCATTTACTCACAACGCAAGGCAACGATGGGGTCGATTCGGGTGGCGCGGCGGGCCGGGATGTAGCAGGCGATTACAGCCACAATCAAGAGCAGGAGTGCGACCCCAACGAAGGTGATGGGATCGCGCGCACTGACGCCAAAGAGTTGATTGCTCATCAGGCGCGTGAGGACGAGAGACGCGGCGATCCCGATGAGAACGCCAAGAAAAACCATGCGTGCTCCCTGGCCGACGACGAGGCGCAGAACGTCGCCGCGGTCTGCGCCCAGGGCCATGCGCACGCCGATTTCGCGCGTGCGTTCGCCGATGAGATAGGATGTGACGCCGAAGATACCCACGCACGACATGGCCACGGCGAGCGTTGCGAATGCAGCAAGAAGAATCATTGACAGCCGGCGGGGCGCGAGAGAATTGGCGAGGACTTCACCCATGGTCTGGACGGAGTAAATGACAGCGCCGGCATCGGTTTCAGAAACGATACGGCGAACCAAAGGCATCACGCCGTCTGGGCTGTCGTGAGTGCGCACGACAACGGCGACACCGTCGGCGACGAGAGCCATGAGCTTGGGCGGGAGTTGCATGAACGGGTAGTAAAACTCGGCCTGGACGGGGGAATGCGCGTCATTGCCGGGTCCCCATTGCTTGACGTGTCCGACGACGCCGACGATTTCAGCCTCAACATCAAACTCGGCGATGTGGATGTGTTGGCCTACGGGGTTTTGGTTCGGGAACCAGGTCTGCGCGAAGACATCATCAATGTCCACGACAACCGGCGCGTGCTCGTCATCGTGCGCGGAGACGAAGCGGCCGCGCCGCAAGGTGATGCCCATGGCGCGCTGGAATCCGGATTCGACGAGATAGAACATGGCCTGGGGCATGTCGTTGTCATTGGCGGGCTTCGGCTGTCCCTTGATCCAGAAGGGAAGTTTGGAGTCGTGAATCATGGGGCGCGAGCCGAGGGTAACGGAAACGGCTTCAACGCCGGGGATGGCGCTGATGGCGGCATCGAACCGACGGAGGCGCGCGCGCGTATCTGCAGCGGAGGTCTTTGCGTTGGTGGGAAGGGACATGGAAAAGGTAATGGCGTTGGACGGGATGTAGCCTGGATCGACTTGCCAGAGCGCGGAGAGGGTTCGCAGCATGAGGCCTGCGCCGATGAGGAGGACGAGAGCCATCGCAACTTCGAGAGCGACGAGCGCACCCTGGAGACGGTGGCGAACTCCGCCAGCTCCCTGGGTGCTTTGACGGAGCACCTGTTGCAGATTTGCGCGCGACGATTTGAGAGCGGGAAGAAGTCCGAAGACCAGGCCACACAGGAGAGAGACGGCAAGAGTAAAGAGCAGAACGCGGGAGTCCATCGAGATTTGGTCGGTGCGCGGCAGAGCGGTGGGAAGGAGGCGCACGACGGTCCGTGTGCCGAGGAAGGCGAGCGCCATTCCGAGTGCTCCGCCGAAGCCGGCGAGGAGAAGGCTCTCGGTGAGGAGCTGGCGGATGACTCGGATGCGACCGGCACCGAGAGCCGCGCGGAGGGCGAACTCGCCGGATCGGCGCGTAGCGCGAGCAAGTAGCAGGCTGGCGACGTTGGCGCATGCAATGAGGAGAACAAAGCCGACTGCGGCCAACAGGACCAGAAGCAGCGGGCGTAGGTTGCCGATAAGGTCGTCCTTGAGGGTAAAGAGCGAGATACCCACATCCTTGTCGGCTTCAGGGAAGTTGACGGCGAGCGTGTGCGCGATCGAGTCCATGTCGGTGCGGGCCTGCGCAAGTGTGACGGCGGGTTTGAGACGCCCGACAGCGTGAGCGCTCATGTCTACGCGGCGATCACGGAACGAGGGATCGGTCCACTGGCCTATGGGAACGTAAATATCGCGATCGACTCCATAGAAGGCGAAGCCGGGCGGGAGAACGCCGATGACCTGGTAGGCTGTTCCACGCAAAGTGACGGACTGGCCAATGACGGCGGGAGATGCGGCGAATCGGCGTTTCCAAAAGCCGTTGCTGAGGATGACGACGGGCGCCGCTCCAAGGTGATCGTCCTCGCGGGTGAATGTGCGGCCGAGGATCGGCTGAACGCCAAGCGTGGGGAAGAAAGCCGCGGAGATCATAAGGCCGTTGAGGCGTTCGGATTGTGCTGTGCCCGTGAGGTTGTAATCCTCGTGGCGGTAGATGGCCATGGAGGCGAAGGTCTTGCTGGCCTGCTCCCAGTCAAGAAAGTTCGGGTAGCTGATGGGGGCGCGGTCAAGGCCGGCATTTTTCTCGTAGATGGCGACCAGCCGGCCGGGCTGAGAATAGGGCAACGGATTGAGGAGCACGCCGTTGACGACGGAGAAGAGTGTGGTGTTGGCGCCGATACCGAACGCCAGCGTAAGCACGGCGATGGCCGTAAAGCCCCGGGATTTGAGGAGCATGCGCAGGGCATAACGCAAGTCCTGAAGAAGGATGGCCATGGCGACCTCGCGGGATATTTGCATCGTACCCCGGATTGAGCATCGTGGACAGGCAGAAGCGGTTAGAATGCGGGCCACGTTCGTCTATAATGAGGGGGCATCGCCTCGAGCGAGAATTGCGCTTTTTCAGAGAGCTGTGCCCCGGCGATCCAGCATGCGGGGCGGCGTAGCTTTCCGGTATGCGCGTAGAGAGTTGAAGGCTTAAACCCACCCATGATTCGTTTCCTGCAGTCGAAAGACAATCGCCTCGTCAAAGCTTTGTTCATCGTCATCATTGCGGCGGCCTCGGTTTCGATGGTCGTCTACCTGATCCCCGGCCTGACCGGCCAGGGGGCTGTTTCTGCGGACACATATGCCGTGGTGTACCCGCACTGGTATAGCAAGTTCTTTGCCAGCGGCGAAGCGATCAGCCAGGAGAAGGTATCGGCGCAAGCGCGGCAGCAGCTGCAGCAGCGCAATCCCCAGTACGCGTCGAACCCGATGATCGTGAGCCTGTTTGAGCAGCAGGTGGGTCAGCAGATGGTGCAGCAGCAGATTCTGCTGGCGGAGGCGGAGAAGCTTGGCATCTCTGCGAACAGCAATGACGTGCTTCAGTTTCTGCACGAGGGGCAGGCGGGACAGGTGCTGTTTCCGAATGGCAAGTTTATCGGGCAGGACCAGTACGCCGCACTGATTGCGAGCCGTTTTGACATGTCGGTTCCTGAGTTTGAAGAAAGTGTCCGGCACGACATCACGATTCAGCGGCTGCGGGCTTATGTCACGGCCGGAGTGACGGTGAGCGACAAGGAAGCGCGCGCGGATTACCTGAAGCGCGGCACAAAGATCAAGTTCGATTATGCGGTGATTTCGTCGGACGATATTCGCAAGTCGATCAATCCGACGGATGCGGAGTTGGAGACTTTTTTCAAGAAGAACTCGGCTCGCTACGCCAATGCAGTTCCCGAAGAGCGGACGATCAGCTATTTTGCTTTTACGCCAAACGATGTGCCGGGAGGCGTGCAGCAGCCTACGCAGCAGGAGATCGAAGCCTATTACAACGCGCACAAGAGCGAGTATTCAGTGCCGGAGCAGGCAAAGTCGCGGCACATTCTGATCCAGGTGGCTCCGAATGCGGATGCGAAGACCGATGCGGCGGCGAAAGCCAAGGCTGAGGACATTCTGAAGCAACTCCAGAATGGCGCGAACTTCGCTGACCTGGCGAAGAAGTACTCTGACGATCCTGGCAGCAAAGACTCCGGCGGCGAACTGGGCTTTGCGCAGCGTGGGCACATGGTGCCGGAGTTTGATAACGCAATCTTCACGCAGAAGATCGGCGACTACAAGATTGTGAAGTCGCAGTACGGCTATCACATTGTGCAGGTGGAAGAGCGGACGCCGGCACACACCCAGACGCTTGCCGAGGTTCTGCCGACGATCCAGGCAACGCTGCTGCGGCAGAAATCGACTGCTGCGCAGGAGGCACTGGCACGTCAACTGACTTCGGAAGCGATCAAGAACGGGCTCCAAAAGACTGCCGAGGCGCATCACCTGCAGTTGGTAACGACGCCGCCGGTGAATGCGCAGGGCGTGATTCCGGCGCTGCCGGATGGATCGCAGTTGATTGCACACGCGTTTGAAGCCAAGCCGAGCGATCCGCCCCAATCCGCCCCTACCGGCGAAGGGTACGCAATCTTCCAGGTGAAGAACGTCATTCCGGCGCATGCGCCAACGTTTGCAGACTGGAAGAGCCACGTCGAAGACGACTATCGCAACGAACAGGTTCCGGCATTGTTGAGCCAGAAGACTGCGGAACTGGCCGCAAAAGCGAAGGCGGAAAACGATCTCGCCAAAGCCGCGAAGGAGATGGGCGCAAGCTTCAAGACGAGTGACCTGGTCGATCAGACCGGGCAAGTGCCGGATCTTGGGGCCGTGGGTCAGGTGGCTCCCCAGTTGTTCGAGATGGCACCAGGGACAACCACGGGGCCGATCAATGCGGGCCGCACGGGCGTGGTGGCAAAGCTGGTGGACAAGCAGCAGCCGAGTGACGCGGATATCGCCAAGAACCTTGACCAGACAAAGGACCAGATTCTCGAACAGAAGCGGCAGGAAGCTTTTGAGGTCTTCGCCAACAACATCATTAACGAATACAAGAAGAAGAATCTTGTGCGCGTTAATGCGAAGCCGCAGAGTCCGCTCACGGGCGAGTAGTTCGCAATTAGGATTTTGACGGGAAATGGCCCGCTTCCTGCGCTTGGAAGCGGGCCGTTGTTTTATAAGGACCCCATCGTGCCGCGCGGTACTGCCGGGAATGGGCAGCGGAGATAATAAATATATGGATTTTCAGCGTTGTTCCGGCGTTTTATTGCACATCAGTTCTTTGCCTTCGTATGGTGGGATCGGGGATCTTGGTCCAGCCGCGCATGAGTTTGTGGAGTTTCTGGCAGCGGGGAAGCAGCATGTATGGCAGGTGCTGCCGCTGTGTCCGACGGGCTACGGAAATTCGCCGTACGCGGGGTCGTCGGCCTTCGCCGGGAACCCATACCTGATCAGCCTGGAATTCCTGGTGGACTGGGGCTGGATTGGTGGAGAGCGCATTGCGAATCTTGCGGGACGCAGCGGCAACGTTAACTTTGAAGAAGTGGAAACTACGAAGCTGGCGCTGCTGTACGAGGCTGCCGGGAATTTTCTTGATCGCGCGCACGATCCGGAAATGGCAGCGCAGTGGAAACGCTTTGAGGAATTCTGCAGCACTGAGGCCGGCTGGCTGACCGACTATGCGATGTATGCGGAGTTGCGGCGGCAGTTCAATACGGGTGCGTGGACTGAGTGGCCCGAGGCTATCCGGCGACGCGAACCGAAGGCGCTGGCGCAGGTGGCATCGGATTCAGGACGCAGGCTGGCGCAGGAACAGGTGCTCCAGTTCGCGTTTGCTGTGCAGTGGACGAATCTGCGCGCGGCTGCGGCGCGGCACAAGATACGCATCCTTGGCGATGTGGCGATTTTTGTCAATTTTGATTCCGCGGATGTATGGACGCATCCTGACATCTTCGAGCTCGATGCGGATCTGCGTTCGGTACATATCGCCGGAGTACCGCCCGATTATTTTTCGCCGACGGGACAGCGATGGGGCAACCCGCTGTATCGGTGGGATGTGCTGCGCGCCCGAGGATTTGACTGGTGGATCGATCGGATTCGCAGATCACGTGAACTGTACGACATGGTCAGGCTCGATCATTTTCGCGGATTCGAAGCATACTGGTCGATTCCGGCGGATGAGGAGACGGCGATCAACGGTACATGGGTAAAGGGGCCGGGCCTGGAGCTATTTGGCGCGCTCGAAGCTGCGCTGGGACCGCTGCCTCTTGTGGCGGAGGACCTGGGACTGATTACGCCCGAAGTGGACGCGCTGCGGTTGGAACTGGCGATGCCGGGAATGCGTGTGTTGCAATTCGGATTTGGAGATAAAGGCGCACACATGCACCTTCCGCAGCAGTTCGCGCCGGGTACGGCAGCGTATACCGGCACGCACGATAACGACACGACGCACGGATGGTGGGTGACCCTGGGAAAGACGGAGCGCGCGGCCGTTGAGGCGCTAGTTGGACCGGTGAACGATCGTCCGACGTGGCCGCTGATTCGCGCGGCGGCGGGAAGCGTGGCGCAGGTAGCGATTGTGCCGGTGCAGGATCTGCTGGAGTTCGGCTCGGAAGCCCGGATGAATACGCCGGCCGTGCCACAGGGAAACTGGACCTGGCGGGTTCCGGAGGGAAGCTGGACGGCACCTCTGGCGGCCCGCATCGCGGCAATTGCGGAGGTAACGGACCGGGATAACGATCCGCTGCAAGCGGGAGCTAACGAAGCGGCTGCAACCAAAGTTTAAGTTCTGACAGGGTGTCGCCTTTGTCGAATGCTCCGATCTTGTTATCCTTGCCCCACATGGAAACTGCGGCGATTCAGACCGACAGACTCACGCGGCGCTTCGGCGCGCTGACCGCGGTCGAGGATGTGACGTTTACAGTGGCTTCCGGGCAGTTTTTCGGGTTCCTCGGACCGAATGGCGCGGGCAAGTCAACCACCATCAAGATGCTGACCGGTCTCTTGGAGCCCACGGCGGGTACGATTGAAATTCTGGGCAAGCCATTCAGCGCCGGAGCGCTCGACCTGAAGCGGCAAATTGGCGTGGTTCCCGAAGGCATGGCGTTGCTGGGACGGCTGACGGCACCGGAGTATTTGCGCTTTGTGGGGCGCATGTACGGGCTGGAGCGTGAGACCGTGAATCGCCGCACCGAGGAGTTGCTGGAGTTCATGCAACTGGCAGATGAGCGGCGCAAGCTGGTCACGGATTTCTCCCATGGCATGCAGAAGAAGCTGGCATTGGCGGCTGCGGTAATTCATGGGCCGCGGGTGCTGTTTCTCGACGAGCCCTTTGAAGGTGTCGATGCGATTGCCGCAGGAATGCTCAAGACGATGTTGCAGGGAATGATCAACCGCGGAGCGACCATTTTTCTTACGACGCATGTGCTGGAGATTGTGGAGCGGCTCTGCACCCACGTGGCGATCATCCACAAGGGACGGCTGGTGGCTAACGGGTCAATCGAAGATCTGCGCGCGGGTGTGGAAAGTACATTGCCCGGAGCAGAGACCGAACAGAAGTTGACCCTGGAAGAAATATTTCTCTCCATTGTGGGGGCCAGCGGTCAGGAACCGGCCCAGGAGCTTTCATGGCTGGCGTAGAGGGTGCCGAGGGCGCGGCGATGAGTTCAGGCGCCCCGTTTGGCCGGATGGCGCGACGGCAGTATGCCGCGCTCGTGACCATGCGGTGGCGCATGATGGCCAACAACGTTCGTTCAGTGCAGGGCGCCTTTGAGTTCGGTGCGCGTAGCGTTGCTCTCGTTATCTACTCCATCATGGGATTGGCGTTGGCCTTCGGGTTGGGTGCGGGCGCGTACTCCACTTTATCGAGCGGACATGTTGAATTCATTCCGGCCCTGTTCTGGGCGGTTTTTCTGGTCTGGCAGATGCTGCCTATCGCACTAGCTTCTTTTCAGGAGCAATTCGACCTCGCTGGACTGTTGCGTTTTCCCCTGAACTTCAGCGCGTTTTACGTGCTGAACCTGGTCTTCGGGCTGGTGGATGTTCCGACGATCCTTGGGACCATCTGCTGCGTGGGAATCCTGGTAGGCGTGACACTGGCGCAACCTGCGTTTTTCGGCTGGACGGCGCTTGCGCTCGCGGTTTTCGCGCTATTCAACCTTTTGCTGGCACGTACAGTGCTGGCATGGGTAGATCGCTGGCTGGCAAAGCGCAGGACACGCGAGGTTTTGAGCGCAATCTTCCTGCTGTTGATGTTGAGCCTGCAATTGCTCAATCCGGCGCTGCGGAGCGGTACTCACTTTCAACGGCCAGACAATGTTGCGGCAAAGAACAACCAGCAGAGAATCTTGAAGAAGTTCAAGTTCTGGGCTAAGACCGCTCATGCGCTGGAAGAGTGGCTGCCGCCGGGACTCGCTGCCGGGATCATCGTGGACTCGGAAGAGAGCAAGCCGGAACAGTTTCCGCTGTCGCTGGGAGCGCTCGGTTTCTACATCCTGGCGACCGGGGCACTGCTGGGTGTTCGGCTTCACGCGGAGTATCGCGGCGAGCAGTTGAGCGATGCGCCCTCGGCGCAAAAGAAGAATGCGAATGACATGAGGTGGCTGATCGACGGTTCGGGTCCAATCGCAGCAGTATTGGAGAAGGAACTTCGCACCATTCCGCGATCGATGCCCCTGCTGTTTGCTATTGGAGCACCTCTTTTGACGGTTCTGGTGATCAGCACGGTATTCCGCAACAGCGAGCTGGGCGGACACCCGTTCCAGCTGGCGTTTCCACTGTGCGTCTGCTATGCGCTTCTGGGTTTCACGCAAATGATTTTCAACAACCTGGGAGCGGAGGGAACAGGGATTCAGATGCTGTTTCTTTCTCCCACACCAATCCACAAGGTGATTCTGGCGAAGAATCTCTTCCACGGGGCGCTGTTTGTGATGGTGGCATTCCTGGCTGGGGCCCTGGCGACTCTTCGACTGGGACCGCCGAGTTGGACGCTGCTCGCGGCCACCGCGGCTTGGGTTCTGTTTGCGCTGCCGACCAATCTTGCAGCTGGGAATCTGCTTTCGCTGACGATGCCGTATCGCGTAAATCTTGGGCGCATCTCGCGGCAGAAGGGATCGCAGGCCAGCGCGCTGGTGAGCATGCTGATCCAGGCGATTGTGATGGGGTGTGGTGTCGCCGTGCTGGCGATCTGCACGTTCCTCGATAAGCGCTGGCTGGCCGCGCCTTGCCTGCTGGGGATGGCCACGATTTCGCTGCTGGTATGGATGCGCGTGCTGGCGAGGGCGGATTCGATCGCCAATCGCAATCGCGATAATCTGATCGCGACCCTGGCCAAGACGGGGTAGAGGATGCGCTGGCAGGTTCCCCGAGCAAACAAGAATTGAGAAGGCATTCTTTGCGAGGCGCAGTGTCGTCAGGGATCCGGTTTCGCCACGTTGAAGCGCGGGACCGGCAAACAGTGCGCCTCCGCCGCGTTTCATCCCTATTGTCGGCGAAAGCCCGCGGACGACTCATTCTGAATGAGATTGAGTGGTGGTTTGAGAAACGCTTACACCTCCGGGCTTCGCGATGGCCCGAAAATCTGAACCAGCCAGGGTTTTTTGGCGTAATTTGGATCAGCCAATTAATAATCGGCGGGTTCCAACGTCATCTCTATGAACAGTCAGAAAGGTCAGCCCGTGGCAAGCGCCAGTCCAACCCTACCGGTGGTGGAGTTGCAACAGAGTCTTTCCGACCTGTTCGTGATGCACCATCGACGCGTCTTATTGGCTGCCTATCGCATTACAGGCAGCATGGCAGACGCGGAAGACGTGGCGCAGAGCGTATTTCTGCGATTGGCTGCGAGTAACGAACTCGCGGTCAGCAACGCGGGAAGCTACCTGTACCGGGCGGCTATCAATGGGGCGCTCGATTTGTTGCGGCACAAAAGCGCCGCGGCAAACGAACCCCTTGATGCAGCAGCGGGAGTTGCATCGCAGGGGCGCGGCTCGAAGCCGGATTCTGAGGCTCAAAGCAACCAGCTGGTGCAGTGGTTGCGCACGGCATTGGGCGACCTTAGCCCGCGGGCAGCGGAGATGTTCACGCTGCGGTATGTGGAAGAGATGGACAATCGCGAGATTGCCTCGCTGATGAACGCGTCGCAGGCTGTGGTGGCCGTGACGCTGCACCAGGCGCGAGCCAAGCTGAAGAAGCGGCTCACAGAGATGGAACGGGGGAACCGATGAAGAACCACGACGAAGTTTTGCTGGACAGTGCGACCCGGGCGATGCGCGAGGCACATCCTGAGGCAGGTCAGATTTCCGCTGCTGCTGAAAAGGTTGCAGGCAGGCTGGGGATTGCCTTTCAGGAGAGCGCGGCCATTGAAAGTTGCGAGGACGTGCGGTCGTTGTTCAACGCGTATCGAGCTGGAACATTGCCGGAGAATCGTGCGCTGCTGGTGAAAGCGCATCTGCGCGAGTGCGGAGTATGCCTGCGTCGATTCCATTCGGGCTCTGGTGCCGTGGATTGGTCGACGCCGAAGGCCATGCCGGCGCGTGCGCGCATGCAGCCGTGGAAACTGGGCTGGGCGCTGGCGGCGTCGTTGGCAGTAGCCGCGACGGGGCTGTTGATGTACAGAACGTACTGGCAGGTTCCGCCAGGAGTGCGGGCGGAGGTGCAATCCATCGATGGTTCGGCGTCGCTGATTACGGATAACGGCGATCGGCTGCTTGCGGCAGGCGCGGAATTGAAGGAGGGTGACGAGCTACGGACCGGTGGCGGATCGCATGCAGTGTTGCGGCTGGCGGACGGCTCGACGGTGGAGATGAACGAGCGCAGCGCGGTGAGTGTGGGCGCGCGGGGGCACAACATGACTGTCGATCTCGATCAAGGCGCAGTCATCGTGAAAGCTGCGCACCGGACTGCGGGTCATTTGTATGTGAAGACCGACGATTGCAGCGTTGCGGTCACGGGCACCGTGTTCTCGGTGAATGCGGGCATCAAAGGATCGCGCGTAGCGGTTCTGCAAGGGGCTGTCGAAGTGGCGCACGCCGGCGTCACTTCCACGATCCATGCGGGCGATGAATACACGACCTCGCAGAATCTTGCACCGGAGCCGGTGAGCGAGCAGGTAGCGTGGAGCCCGAATCGCGATCAGTACATTGAACTGCTGGCACAATTTTCGACGCTGCAACATCGCATCGGACAGATTCCGATTCCGCAGCGGTATGGGAGCGACCTGTTGGATCGGATGCCGGCAGACACACAGCTGTACGTAAGCATTCCGAACCTGGGCGACTTTGTGAGCCAGGCGAAGACAATCTTTGAGGATCAACTCAGACAGAGCCCTGTGTTGCAGCAGTGGTGGAGCCGTGGCAATCAGGATAAGACGGCTGAGTTGGACATGCTGGTAAATAAGGTGCACGATCTGAGTTCCTATCTCGGCGATGAGATGGTGATCGTGGCGCTGAAGCAGCAGACGGGCAATGGATTCGCGGTGGTTGCCGATGTGCAGCGAAGCGGTCTTGCTGACTTGCTGAAGCAACAGTTCGCGATGGGCGGACCTGGCATGTTGACGGTTCTCGATGAAAGCTCGCTAGGCGGAGCGACGACAGGCAAGAAGGGAAATGGCGTATATGCGCTGGTGCGGGAGAAGGAGGTGGTCTTCTCCAACAGTATCGACACGCTGAAGACGATTGACGCGCAACTGAATGCGGGATCTAGCGGATTTGCGGCGTCGGATTTTGGACAGCGGATCAAGGCTGCCTACAATCGCGGAGCCGGTGTGATTCTGGCAGCCAACCTGCAGCAGATGCTTGCTGGGGCGGAGAGCCACGGGACAAAGAGAAGCGATGCATTTCTCGAGAAATCCGGTATGAGTGGAGTGCGCTATCTGATTGCCGAGCACCGCGAGTTGAATGGGACTCCAGACAACCATCTGAATCTGCAATTCTCCGGCCAACGGCAGCGCGTGGCCTCCTGGCTGGGCAGCCCGGCACCCATGGGTTCGCTGGACTTTGTTTCTCCCAATGCGGCACTCGCGGTGGCCGGCGTTTCCAAAGACCCGACGGCGATTGTGGATGACCTTATGGCCATGATGTCGGAAGGCAAGAATGGCCAGGATAAGTTGAACGAGGCGCAGGCCGAGCTGGGCATAGATATTCGCAACGATCTTGCGGGGAACCTGGGTGGAGAATATTTATTTGCTCTGGATGGACCGGTGCTGCCGACGCCTTCGTGGAAGGCCGTGATCGAGGTGCGCGACTCTGCGCGGTTTGAAGCGACGCTGGAGAAGTTGGTGGAGGCGGTCAACACGCATGCGCAGGGCAAGGAAACGCTTAACATTACTCCCAGCAAGAGCAATGCGCCTATGTTTTTCACAGTTGGTAACTCGACCGGCGCCGTCGTTGCGGAGTACACATATTCCGATGGGTACATGATCGTTGCGCCCACGCGGGCGCTGCTGATGGGTGCACTGCATGCGCATTCAACAGGGGACACGCTGGGGCACTCGGCGAGCTTCAAGGCGCTGCTGCCGGTGGATCAGAATGAGAACTATTCAGCAGTGGCGTATCAGAATCTGGGGCCAGTGTTGACGCCATTGCTATCGCAGATGAGTGGCGAGTCAGCGGAAGCCTTGAAGAAGCTGGCTGCGGACGCGCATCCGACGGCGATCTGCGCGTGGGGTAAGGACGCGGGGATCGAAGTTGCGAGCAACAGCAATTTGTTTGGATTTGATTTTCTGACTCTCGGCAGCCTGCTGCATGGCGGCCCCAAACCAGCACTTCCTGCAGCGGAACAAATGCAGTGAGTTCGACGTAAGAGAAGACATGGGCTTGATCCAACTTGATCGACTGGAGGTGCGGCTTGGCGGCCGCACCGTCCTTAATGGGCTCACGGGAGAGCTTCGCGGTCACGCCATCGGACTGCTAGGGCCAAACGGTGCGGGAAAATCGACGCTGATCAACACGCTGCTTGGGTTTCACGAGCCGTCGGGCGGAGCAGCAAAGGTGCTTGGCCTGGATGCACGGGTGGATCGCATGCGTATCCGCCAGAGCGTCGGCTACATGCCGGAGAACGATTCCTTTATCGGCAACATGAACGGCGTTCGCTTTGTGCGTTACATGGCAGAGCTTGCCGGACTGCCTTCAGCTGAAGCGCTTGAGCGCGCGCACGAGGCTCTGTTTTATGTGGGGCTCGGCGAAGTGCGCTATCGCAAGATCAGCACTTATTCGCTCGGGATGAAGCAACTGATCAAGCTGGCGCAGGGGCTGGCGCATGGGCCCAAGCTGCTGATCCTGGATGAGCCGACCAACGGGCTCGATCCAACTGCGCGCCAGCGCATGATTCAGCTCATCAAAGACATTCGCAAACAGGGCGGTACGCATCTGCTGATCTCGTCGCATTTGCTGCGCGATATCGATGAGACGTGCGATGAAGTGCTGATCTTGAACAAGGGGCGCATCGCCGCGATTTCAAATATTGAAGAGGAGCGGCGGTCGCATCGCCATTTTATTGAAATGGAGATGACCGGCAGCACCGACGGGTTTGTGCAGAAGATGCAGTCGCTGGGATGCGAGTGCGCGAGCTTTCCCGGCGGACGCGTGAAGCTGGTGATGCCGGATGCACTGAGCGCGCGCGATCTCTACGTAACGGCGGCGGAGTTTGGCGTCCAGATCAGGCGCATTCAGCAACGGCGCGATTCTCTGGAAGATATTTTCCTGCGGGCGATGGAGTACGAGGGAGGCAGAGTAGATCATGTCAGTGTTTAATCATGATTACCGGCCCTATGAAGGCCACCTGACTCCGCTGGGGTCCCGTCCGCTCGTGCTGGCGCGGTATGCGTTGAATGAAGCGTGGTCGTCGAAGATCACGATCGGGCTGTTTGTTCTTTCGCTTCTGCCGTGCCTTGTAGATCTCGTGATTATTTATGTAGCGGATAATCCCATGGCGCGAGCGCTGATCATGCGCGGCGGGGCGGCGCTCGACATCAATGAGACCTTCTTCTTGCGCGTTCTGGAGACGCAGTGCTGGTTCGCGCTCGTTTTGGCTGCGTGGATCGCACCGCGACTGGTGTCATTCGATCTGGGAGACAACGCGCTTCCGATTTTGCTGAGCCACCCCATTTCGCGCTTCGGCTATCTGCTGGGCAAGTTTGTGGCACTGGCTCTTTCGCTTTCTTACGTCACCTGGATTCCGTGCCTGATTCTGTTTGTGTATCAGTGCTATGCTTCGCCGCAGCCCTGGGGGATGGCGCATTTGTCTCTCTCCCTGGGCATTTTCGCGGGCGCGGCGGTGTGGGTTCTTCTGCTTTCAATGGTGGGGCTGGCAGTATCGGCGTGGGTGAAGTGGCGGGTGATTGCGACCGGGGCGATTTTTGCAGTGGTGTTTGTTCCGGCGGGCGTGGGCGGAATGGCCAGTTTAATCTTGCGGACCAAGTGGGGATTGCTGCTGAATCTTCCGTTCATGATGTCGGAGCTTTGGCAAAGGATGTTAGGTGCGCCGGCGCCGATCCGTATGAACGAGCGGTTTATATTGCCGACTTCTCCGATGGTGGTGACGCTGGTCATCGCGTGTCTGCTGTGCGCGGCGGTGCTGAATGCGCGTATCCGTGCGCGCGAGGTGGTGCGCGGATGAACGCGGTGACGGACACAATTCGTTTCGAGAATGTCTCCAAGTTCTACGGCGAGGTGCTCGGGGTGAACCGGGTTTCGCTGACGCTGACGCCGGGGATTTCGACGCTGGTGGGGCCGAACGGATCAGGCAAGACTACGCTGATGAACCTCATGACGGGCCTGGTGCAGCCTTCCCGCGGAAGCGTCTCTGTGTTGGGACTGTCGCCGTCGAATGCGACGGAGTTCTTTTGCAACGTGGGGTATTGCGCGCAATTCGATTCGTTTCCGCGCGGGTTGACTGGATTTCAATTTGTGCTCGATAGTCTGATGCTCTATGGCATGAGCGAGGAAGATGCGCATGGGCTGACCGCGGAGGCTCTCGAGCGCGTTCAACTGGATGGCGAAGCAGCGCATCGCAAGATTGCGGGATACAGCAAGGGGATGCGGCAGAAAATCCGGCTGGCGCAGTCGATCGCGCATCATCCACGGGTGCTGGTGTTGGATGAGCCGCTGAACGGGCTTGATCCCATGGCTCGGGCGGAGTCTCTGGCACTGTTTCAGGAGCTTGGGCGGCAGGGGATGCACGTGGTGATCTCGAGCCACATTCTCGATGAAGTGGATCGCATCTCAGATCGCGTGGTGTTGATCACCGGCGGCTATCTTATTGCACAGGGAAACATTCACGATGTGCGCAAGGAAGTACGCGACAAGCCGATGCAGGTGCTGATTCGCTGCGACAGTCCTGAGTTGCTGGCGTCGAAGATGTTTGCGGTGAATCACTGCGTGGAGGCTCGGCTGCATGCGGATGGGCACGGCGTGTTTCTGCGCACGGGGGATATCGATGAGTTTTACCGGCTGCTGAACGAAATTGCCGCTGAGGGATTGGTGAAGATTGATGCGGTGGCTCCGGCCGACGACAACGCAAACGCCATCTACCAGTACCTGATTGGTTCAGACGGGAGCGCCTCATGATGCAGCAGAGTTTCAGCAGCACGATCGGCGTCCTGCGGCAACAGCCGTGGTCTCTATGGTGGGTGCAAGCGCGACGGCTGACGCGAATTGAGATCCGGCGCAACCTGTTTACGCGGCGCGCGTGGTGGATCTATTTTCTTGCGTTCATTCCGGCGGTCATTATCCTGATCCATTTGCTGATAGACACGCATCCTGGCTTTGGCATGGGCGATGACACTGCGGTGCTTGCAGGCGTAGTGCAGCTTTACTACGTGCGCCTGGGGATCTTCTTTGGGTGCCTGGGGATTTTTTCGCGGCTGATTCGCGGCGAGATGATTGAGCGGAGCCTGCACTATTACCTGCTATCGCCGGTACGTCGCGAAGTGATTCTCCTGTCGAAGTTTTTTGCGGGTGCCGTGAGCGCGGTCTTGCTGTTTGGCCTTGCGGTTGTTGCCGATTTTGTACTGATGTATGCGGGATATGGTGCGGCGGGCCGGGACTTCATGATGCACGGACCGGGACTGGGACAGATCGAAGCATACCTGCTGATCGTGGTGCTGGGCTGCCTGGGGTATGGATCGATCTTCCTGCTGTTAAGCCTGATGTTTCGCAACCCCATGCCGGGCGCGATGCTGCTGCTGGGGTGGGAGGCGATCAATCCGGTGCTGCCTTCGCTGCTGCAGAAATTCAGCGTGGCCTCGTACCTGCGTCACCTGATGCCGGTCAGCGTTCCGGCGGAGGGGATTTTCGCTTTGCTGACGGTGGAAACGGAACCCGTATCTGCATGGGTTGCCGTGCTCGGATTGCTGGTGTTGATTGTTGTCGTTCTGTCCTATTGCTGCTACCGCATACGCACCCTGGAGATACGCTATACGACGGAATGAATTGGTTTCACGGCGACCAGAGGATGATCGAACCGGCTAAAGTCGCGACAGCCATCAAGCCAGTTGCGAATATGAAAACCAGTCTGCCCCTCCCGCGGGCCCAACTTGCGAACGCTACGGAAGCGAAAAGAACACCGTCGATGGGCAAAAACAAAAACTGAAGAGCCGCTGGGAAGTCCTGCCAGAATCCAAAAGGCAAGGAGGGAGATCTGGGCCCATTGAGAAAAAATCCAAAGAGCGTACAGAGCCAAACAACCACACAGCCAACAGTCAGACAAACTCTAGCCGAGGCCATGCGCTTGCCTCCTGAGGTCTGCACACCTTCTTCATACTCGGGTTTAATCGCAGTCCAACTCAGCAAGGAGATGGCGGCGCCCACAATCGAGAGCCCCGAAAGAACAAAGAGCGCGGCGATATTGAAAAACGCATACTTTGAAAACATCTTTTCTGTTTCCTCAATAGCTTAGTTCCAGTCCTGAGGATTCTCAGGCGACTGCACCAGCCATCTGCGTTGCCAGAGCCTTTACACCGCGCAGATCAATTTTTCCCGTGCCGAGGATGGGCAGCGCGTCCACATGAAAGAACGCGCCGCTGCGAGGTTTCCATAGAGCGGGAAGATCGCACTGCGCAAATTTCTCAATCACAGGTGCCAGCTTTTCGGTTGAGAGCGTGGAGATGACGACGATACGCTCGCCTTTCTTTTCATCGGGCAACGCGGAGACGGCGAATACCTGCTCGGTTACGCCCGCTAGTTCCTGCAGCTTGTCTTCAATGCGGATGTGCGGCACCATCTCGCCGCCGATTTTACTGAAGCGCGAGAGGCGGTCGGTGATGGTGAGGAAACCATCCTCTTCCAGGATGGCGACGTCGCCGGTCGTGTACCAGCCATCGTGCAGGACTTCGGCGGTCTTCTCGGGCCTGCCGAGATAGCCCTTCATCACATTCGGACCTTTGACGAGGAGCATGCCGGGAGTGCCTGGTGCGACAGGCAGGCCAGCGTCGATATCGACGACGCGGACGGTGACTCCGGGCAACGGGTGGCCGATTTTTCCGCGGCGTGCGCCGACCTGGCGGAAGCCCGGGGCACGGAAGTCGCGGCCATTGACGGTGACCACAGGCGAGCACTCGGTGCAGCCATAACCCTCGAGCGGACGAATGCCGAAGGTGTCTTCGAAAGCCATGGCGACGCGGTCAGCCAGTTTCTCTGCGCCGACGAGAACGTATTGCAGGCTGCCGAAGCTTTCAGGCGAACAGCGACGCATGTAAGCCTGCAGAAATGTCGGCGTGGCGATGAGGAAGGTGACGCGATACTGCGCGACCAATTCGCCGATCACTTTGGTGTCCAGCGGATTCGGATGATAGACGACACCGACACCGTTGGCAGCGGGCATCCACAGCGCGGCCATGAATCCGAAGGAGTGGAAGAAGGGCAGAATGCCGAGGATCTTGTCATGTCCGTCAAGCATGAAGACTTGCGCGACCTGCTGGATGTTTGAGCCGATGTTGTAGTGCGTGAGCATCACGCCCTTGGGGTCGCCGGTGCTGCCGCTGGAAAAGATCACGGTGGCGAGGTCGTCGACACTGCGTTTGCCGGGCATTGCGCCGATGGCCTTGCGCAGAAGGGTCTGCGGCATGGTAGAGGCTAGCAAGAGTGCGAAAAGCTTTTCAGTGGTACGCGGGGATTGCAGGACGTCTTCGAGGAAGAGGGTGCGGCCGGGAATTTCAAGCTTGGGAAAGCGCTCGACAAATGCCTTTGAAGTGATGACGACATCGACGTCGCATTGTTTTGCGCAGGAAGCGATCACTTCGCTCGACGCCGTGTAGTTGAGGTTGACGGGTACGCGTCCGAGCAGAGTGAGCGCATAGTTGGCGAGGGCGCCGCCGACAGAGGGCGGCAACAGCAATCCGATCATCTGGCGATCGCCGATCGCGGGGCGAAGGCGGCGCGCGATGTAGATGGTTTTGGTGAGGGCGGAGAAGAAGCGGACATTGGGCGTTTTTCCGTCGGCCATCATGAAGCGCAGCGGGAGGCGGCGCGCGGTGCGGACAAAGGCGCGATCGAGGGTGCGCATGCGGCGCTTGCGTTCGCGGAAGGCTTCAGCCTGGAGTTCCTGCACGGCGGCGCGGACGGAGATGGCGGAAGATGTAGGCGGCATGGGCGCGCCGAAGCTTACGGTGACCGGGTAGGGAATGCGGTGGGGAATCTTCCAGAGGAAACGGCCACGCTCAAAACTGAAGATGCTACCCCACACGCCGTCGAGATTGACGGGGATGATGGGGACTTCGACGCCTTTCATAATCCGCTCGAGGCCGCGACGGAAAGGAAGCATCTGGCCGGTGCGCGTGATCTGGCCTTCCGCGAAGATGCAGACGATTTCATCCTGGCGCAGCGCGTCGCTTGCGGTGCGCAGAGAGCGGATCATCTCGCGGGGACGCTGTTCGCTGGAGATGGGAATGGCTTTCATCATGCGGGCGAAGGGCTTAATGATGCGGTTGTCGTAGATGCCCTTGTACATGAGGAAGCGGATGGGCCGGTCGGTCGAGGCGATGAGGAGCGCCACGTCAACGAAGGACATGTGATTGCAGACGAGAAGCGCGCCGGTTCTTTCAGGGAAGTTGTCGCGGCCGAGAACTTTGACGCGGTAGATGGTGTGGGTAACGAAGAAGAGGATGAGACGGCCAAACCACTCGGGCAGCAGGATGAGAACGTAGACCGTGCCGGCGGCGGTGATGACCGAGGCGGCAAGCATGATGCCGCGCGGATTGAGATGGACGAATTTTGTGAAGACGAAGTAGGCGCCGGAAGAGAGCGCAATGCCGACGAAGGAGAGCAGATTGGAAGCGGCGATGATGCCGCCCTTGTTTTCTTCGGCGGGACGGTGCTGGATGAGCGCGTTCACAGGAACGGCGAAGAAGCCTGCCCAGAACCCGAGCGTGCCGAGCAGGATTGCAGATCCGATAAGTCCGGTGTGCATGGAACCCAGCGCGATGCCGGTCAACGTCATGCCGATGGAACCGAGCGGAATGAGGCCGTATTCGATCTTGTTGCCGCTGAGCAGTCCGGCGATCATGCTGCCAATGCCGATGCCAACGGCGAGGGTCGCATTGAGGTAGCCGGTTTCAGTCTGGCCGATGTGGAGAACGTCCGGCCCGAAGACGATGATGGTGGAGAAGAGCAGCGAGCCGAGGAACCAGAAGTAGGTGTTGCCGAGGACCGCGAGAAAGAGTGGCTGATCGCGGCGCATGAGCGTGATCTGCTGCCAGAGATCGCCGATAAAGTTCAGGCGGAATTTCTTTTCGGGTGCGGCAGGGGGAACGCGATCGATGCCGAAGCTGGTGGCAAGGCCCGCGCAGGCGAGGGCGAGAAGCACGTATCCGGCGTAGACTTCGTGGCCATGGAAGTGTTCGGCCATGGCCGCGCCGGTGATGGTGCCGATGATGATGGCGAGGAAAGTGCCGAGCTCGATGACGCCGTTGCCCCAGGAGAGGCGCTTGCCAGGGAGCAATTCAGGAAGCAGGCCATATTTTGACGGACCGAAGAGCGCAGCCTGCGTGGCGACCAGCCCCAGCGCGATGAGCGTGAGGGGCTGCAGATGTAGGGCGAGGCCGGCCGTGGCGATGGTCATGGCGCCGATCTCCATGACCTTGGTCCAGATGGTGACCTGCCGCTTGCTGAAGTGGTCGGCGAACCAGCCACCCGTCATGCTGAAAAGCACGAAGGGCATAGAGAAGAGGAAAGTGACGATGGAGACGAACGTGTCGCGCTGGTCATTGCGCAGACCCATACCGACGATTATGGCGAGTAGAAGATTGCGCAGAATGTTGTCGCTATATGCGCCCTGGAACTGCGTCGCGATAAGAGCCCAGAAGCCGCGCTCGCTGCGCGCAGCTTGAGATAAGATGGAAACCTGCGAAGTCTCATGATCTGCAATTGGCATTGTTTGCTCTCAGTCTAGTCAGCCGAGGTTTATTTTGCTATCCAATTGCGGCGTCGCAGGTGACGATCGGGACACTTATCGAAGTGCACCAAAAAAGGCAGGCATAAACAGCGAACCGCCCGGGCGGGGCGGTTCGGTCAATTGGAGATTTGCTAAGTTCTAGAAGGGTATGTCGTCGTCGGAGATTTCGGCAGACTGACTGTATTCGTCGTGGCCGGCGGCCGGGCGCTGGTCAACGGTGGCTGAAGATCCGGATTGACGGCTGTATCCGCCGGAACTCGCACCGCCGTCTTCGCGGCCAGATAGTAGCGAGAGGTCGAAGACTACGACTTCGGTGCGGTACTTTTTCACGCCGGATTCTTTGTCATCCCAACTGCGGGTTTGGAGTTTGCCCTCGACGTAGAGCTTTGAGCCCTTCTTTACGTAATCGCGAATGATCTCGGCGGTGCGCTTAAAGGCGACCAGGGTGTGCCACTCGGTGCGATCCTGCCAGTTACCCTGCGCATCCTGAAAGCGGTCGCTAGTGGCGAGTGTGAAGTTGGCGACGATGGCACCACCGGCGGTGGAGCGGATCTCGGGGTCCTTGCCTACATTGCCCAAAAGAATGACTTTATTTACTGACTTTGCCATATGCTTGCTCCTGTTTGCCCGCAGATCGACTGCGGAGACCCGTTTCCCGGGGTTCCATTGCAATGTCTGAAAGTATAAATGCGGGGCCGCCGAGCTGGCTGAAGCGCAGTCTCGAGTAGAGATGGAATGCTATAAGACGACGCTTTCGGGGAGAAGCCTGAAATGCGAGGCCAGCGATGGGAAGGAGTGCTAGCTCGAGTTGCCGTGGTACAAATTACGGGTCGGCGTGTTCAAAGCGTGGTCTGTACCTGCGGAAATTGGCAACCTCCCCGGTCTCACATGCGAGACCGGGGCACCCATGTACATAGCGTTGCAGCAAGTTTCAGAGGAGATTCATGGCGAATGTGGAAGAAGCGGGCAAGAGGTTCGTTTTCCGGTCGGCGCGGATATTCGACGGCGATTCGGATACCTTGATCGAGGGAAAGGACGTTGTTGTCGCTGGCGGAGTGATCGAGGATCTAGGCGCGCCCGATCCCCGCAATGCCGAGAACGTTGAAGTAATTGACTGCAGCGGCTCCGTGCTGATGCCGGGATTGATTGACGCGCACGTGCATGTGTATGCAGCGGGGTTGAACATCACGCGCGTCGTGCAATCGCCGATGTCGTACCTGGCGCACTTTGCGGCGAAGTTTCTGCACGGATGTCTGGATCGCGGATTTACGACGGTGCGCGATGTGGGTGGAGCAGATGTAGGTTTGGCGGGGGCAATTCGAGACGGACTGCTCGGTACGGTGCCGCGGCTGTTTTACGGTGGGCGCGTGATTTCGCAAACGGGTGGGCATGGCGATTTCCGGCCCGGCGATCACGCACTGGATGGCGTGGCGTGTTGCGGCTGTGGGTTCCATGGCGATCACATGGCGGTGATTGCGGATGGTGCGGATGCGGTGAGGCGCGCGGTGCGGGAGGAGTTGCGGCGTGGGGCATCGCACGTCAAGATCATGGGGTCGGGCGGGGTTGCGTCGCCGACTGATCCGCTGGATCGCTGTCAGTATTCCGATGATGAAATCAAAGCCGCGGTAGATGAAGCGGAACGGGCCGGATCGTATATCGCGGCGCATTGTCATCCGCCAGAAGCGGTGCGTAGAGCGGCTGCATTCGGAGTGAGGTCGATTGAGCACGCGACGCTGATCGATCGGGAGACGGCGGAGTTTGTTGCGGAGCGCGGTTCGTATGCGGTGCCGACCATGGCAACGCTTTTTGGACTTCTCGAAGAGGGAGCGGCATTGGGTCTTCCCGCCGTCAGCGTGGAAAAGCTCCGGAAGATCGGTGATTCGGCTCTCAAAGGTCTGGAGATCATGAAGCGAGCCGGCGTGAAGATGGGATTGGGGAGCGATCTGCTCGGTCAGCAGCACGTGCGGCAGAGTACGGAGTTCACGCTGCGGGCGCAGGTGCTGCCTGCGATTGATGTGCTGCGTTCAGCGTGCTCAGTGAATGCGGAGCTAATGGGGCAATCCGGGAAACTGGGTTGCATCCGCAAGGGCGCGGTGGCGGATCTGCTAGTGATTGACGGGAATCCGCTGGAGAATATTTCTCTGCTGGCGGGGGAGCACACGAGCATTACGATGATTCTGAAAGACGGCAGATTTCACAAGCGAACGCGGTGAACGGAGACGGCTGAGAAGTTTGCGCGACCGGGGGACGCGTACGGCATCGCAAATCGGCGGCGTCAGTCCCGGTGGGTGCCTGAGCGTTGCTGGCTGCGGTTGCGGAGCCATTTGGCGACGCCGAGTGTCAGCAGCAGTCCGCCAAAGGGAATGCACATCAGGGCTACGATGAGGGCGAACCAGCCGGTGTTGGTGCTGGCGCCGGTGGGGCCGAAGCCGCCGAGTAACGTCTGAAGAAGAACTGCGGCCAGTACCCCTGCGCCCGTCATGGATGCTCCCCATTGCAGAAGCTGCCGTGTGCCGTCGCTGGGTAAAGCGATGCGTTTCGCCGATGCAGGGACGCGTTCGATCACAGGCATGCGGCTCACGATCCCTGCGCGAGGCGCAGCATCACGTAGGTGACGACGCCGGTGACTGAGACGTAGAGCCAGATTGGAAATGTCCAGCGCGCTACTTTGCGGTGCTGCGGGATGCGGCCGGTGAGCGAGAAGAAAAACGTGACCAGTACCAGGGGCAGAGCAACGACCGCGAGGATGATGTGGCTCGCGAGCAGGGGCAGGTACACGGAGCGCCATGCGGCGTGGAGTGGGTAACGTACGTCTCCGTGCAAGTAATGGTGGAGGATGTAGCTGACGAGGAAGAGCGTGGAGAAACCAAAAGCGGTGATCATGGACGCGCGATGGGCAGCGATTTTGCGGGCGCGGATGAAGGTGTAGCCGACCAGGAGCGCCGTGGCGCTGAGGCCATTGAGGGTTGCATTGAGTGCCGGGAGAAATGCCAGCTTTGTTTTGGAAACGTCGGCGGCCGGGTGCTCGTAGATCAGCCAGAAGAGAAAGAGCGAGGCAGCGGCACTGAGGGCGAGAATGGCAAAGATGGCTGTGCGCGTATTGGCGCGGGGTTGCGATCTGGTTGCCGTGGCGCTCATGGGTTCCTCAGTGTTTGGCGATGGCGCAGACCATCAACGTCGTGAGCAGGAGAGGCAGGTAGATGACGCTAACCTTGAGCAGGTCGCGTGCCACCATGCGGCTCTCGGTTTCGGTGGTCGCGCGCAGGATGCGGGTGAAGCGGATAGTGTAGGCGAGATAGAAAAGCCCCAGCGCAGTTGCAGGAATTGCGTAGACCGCGCCTGTCATGCCGAGTCGCCACGGGATGAGGCTAATGGGAATCATCAGGACCGCATAGAAGAGTGCTTCGACGACAGTGGACCAGCCGTCGGGTTGAACGACGGGGAGCATGCGGATGCCGGCGCGTGCGTAGTCATGCCGGTAGAGCCATGCGATGGCCATGAAGTGCGGAAACTGCCAGACGAAGAGGATGGCGAAGAGCGCTACGGCGGGCCATTCAATGCGTCCGCGGGCGGCGGTCCAGCCCAGCATGGGGCCCATGGCGCCGGGAAAGGCTCCAATGAAAGTGGCGAGCGAGGTGACGCGCTTCAGCGGCGTGTAGATGGCGACGTAGGAGAATGCCGTGAGAAGAGCTAAAGAAACGGTCAGCAGGTTGGTGTGGAGAAGCAACCACCATCCGCCAAGTGCGACGGCGCCAATGCCGGCCAGCACTCCCTGTGCGAATGAAATGCGTCCGGCGGCGATGGGCCGGTCGGCGGTGCGCTTCATTTTGGCGTCGCTGGTGCGCTCGAGCGCCTGGTTGAGAGCGCTGGCGCCGGCAGACACGAGGCCGATGCCGATGAGGGTGTCGAGCAGTCCGCGCTGCACGCTCGAGATTCCCGATTGCATCGAGCCGAGGTAGAAGCCTGCCCACCCAGTGACGACAACCATTCCCGTGACGCGCACTTTGAACAACTCGCGCAGATCGGTGATCAGCGTTGCCGTTGTGCCGGGGCTCGGTGCATGAATCTGGTGCGCAGCGTGCGCAGAGGCGGGCTCTTCAGGCAGACGTGCGTCGTGCGCAGCGAATTCAGGTGAGGCGGCAGCCTGAGAGATGGGAGTCATTCGGTGGAAAGTGACCTCGGCGGAGGCGTGAGAGCGCCCTGACACCTGTCTTGATGATATCAAGTGATGGCGGGATGCCAGTTTGAGTGGCGATCATGCGACTTCAAGATATTTTCGTGCCACTTCCACGATCTCGGCGCGGCTTGCCTGCCAGCACGCCCATACGTCGGCGCACCAATGTTCAATCATCGCGTCTCGGGCAGGACCCGGTTCGGCGGCGAGAACATCCACAATGCGAATGGTGCCGCGGAGTGCGGGGAGGGGTGGCTTTGTCCATGTATTTGGCCACCGTGCGAGTTGCATGTGGGCCCGCTGCACTTGTTTACCGGTGAAGCCTTTTTCGAGGTGCAGGTAGAGACCAATCAGAGAGAAGACGATCGCGATTGGCTTGGTGGTTTCATCCGCATTCTGGGCGGCGTAGGCATCGACTACGAGCTGGTGGATGAAGGCGGGGTCGGGGTGCGCCAGGGTGTAGAGGGCGAGTTCGTGGTAGATGTCGTCGTAGCGGGGCATCGGGCACCAGCAAAAAAGATTAGAGCCGTCTTTCAATCGATTCGGCGGTTGAGTCCTGCGGCGTCGAGGACGGCGTCTGCTACCTGTTCGGGCGTGAGCACATCCGCAGAGATGGAAACGTGGGCCGTGCGGTAGAGCGGCAAGCGGCGCTGGTAGCGTGCGGCGAGGTTGGCTTGATCGGCGAAAACGGGACGCACATTCTCGGTCCCGCTGCAGCGGGCAAGCGTGGTGTTCAGTTCGACTTCAAGATGCACGAGCAATGTGCCGGGTGTGTTGAGAAGAAGCGCACGCGTGTCTTCGCGTTCGATGGCGCCCCCGCCGAGAGCCAGCACCAGGCCGTCACCCGTGGCGAGGCGTGCAATGGTTGCGTGTTCGCGGTCGCGGAAGGCGGCTTCGCCGAGGCGCGCAAATATGTCGGCGATGGAGGCGCCGGTTTCAGCCTCGATCACGTTGTCGACGTCGATGAATTGCCAGCCAAGGCGTGCGGCAAGGATGGGACCGACGGTGGATTTGCCGGAGCCCATGAAGCCGGTGAGAACGATGCGGCGCGGCGGCGTTGTTTGATGTCTCAATACCAAAACGAGGTCTTTCATTCTCGGCGTGGGCCGGGGGTACTCCCTACACTTTGGGGCTAAGCTAGTTTCTTTCAGCAACCTAGCGGCGGGCAAGCCAGCAGAATCTTCACAAGAAAGAATTTATGCGTAGATATTTCTCAACAAAGGACTTACAACCCAGCGATCAGAGATCAGACCAACGGAGCAGAGACCGATGTGCGGCAGTGCAAGCAGACCCTATCTCGTGAAGCTGATTCCATTATGCGCAGCATGCGAGTAATTACCCGCAAAATGGTACTGTCGGGAAGTGGCTGAAGCGAAAGACAGTTAGGAAATTTTTCTGGAAAAGGGGATTGACATGAAAACTGGGAGTATACCCAGATTTCTCCTTGGTACGACTCTGGTCAATCCAGGAATTGCACTCTCACAGTCTTCCAAAAGCGAGCTGTGGGCGCGCCCGGCAAGGTAATTCACCCGAGGACCATCACTACGGCGCCGGCGGTGATAAGCAGACCTCCAGCGACAACGGGCACAGTAAGCTTTTCGCCGAGCAGAAGCCACGCGAAGACCATCACCAGGGGCACGCTCAGCTTGTCGAGCGGGGCAACGCGCGAGGCCGGTCCCAGCTGCAGGGCGCGAAAGTAGCAGAGCCATGAAAGGCCGGTGGCCAGTCCGGAGAGCACGAGATAGAGGACGGTGCGGCGGTCGAGGAGGCGCAGTTCGCCATGCTTGCCGAGCGCCAGCGCAATGCTCCACGCAAACACGAGAACGACGGTTGTACGAATGGCGGTGGCGAGGTTTGAGTCCACATGCGCTACGCCGACTTTTGCGAGCAGGGCGGTTGCGGCGGCAAAGACAGCCGAGAGGAGTGCCCATCCAATCCAGGTCATAGCCTTATGGTATGCGGCAACCGTCCGCGGCCCGTCATCTAGACTGGATTTTATGGAAACGGGCCAGGTCAGCAAGACTGCTTTAGGTGTGGCGATTCGACGCGCGGCGCACCAGCTGGCCGATAAACCACCGGTATTGGATGACCCCATTGCGCTGCGCCTGGTCGGCGAGGGATATCCACGGCTAATGGAGCGGGCGCTGCATCCGGTGGGGCGCGACTTTCGCGGATTTATGGCGGCGCGCAGCCGTTATGCCGAGGACAGGCTGGCTGAAGCGGTTGCGCAGGGCGTGACGCAGTATGTTGTGCTGGGAGCCGGGCTCGATACGTTTGCTTATCGCAATCCGTTTGCGGCGTTGCGGGTGTTTGAGGTGGACTTTCCTGCGACGCAGGTGTGGAAGCGATCGATGCTGGAGCAGGCGGCGATCGCGTTGCCGCCGAATCTTGTATTCGCCGCGCTGGACTTTGAGCACCAGACGCTCGCCGAGGGACTTGCCGAGGCTGGACTGGATCTTCAGAAGCCGGCATTCTTCGGATGGCTTGGCGTGGTCCCGTACCTGACGCTCGAAGCGTTTCGCGCCACGTTGAATGTGGTGGCGCAGATGCCTGCGGGCACCGCGGTGAGTTTCGACTATGCCGTTGATCCGGAAACGCTGAGCGCGATCGGACGCGTTGCCTTTGACAGGCTGGCGGAGCGCGTCGCGGCGGCAGGGGAGCCGTTCCGGTTGTTCTTCACGCCGGAGACACTGGATGCGGAACTGCGACGGGCGGGGTTCGAGCGCGGTGAACAGGTTGGATCTGCTCAATTGAATGATCTCTATTTTGCCAATCGTGCGGATGGGCTGAAGCTTTCTCTGCTCGGCCTGGGCATATTAGCGACAGCGTGGGTGTGAAGTTGAAAGCGACGCGCCGCTACAATGGAGCCAGCATGATGCGCACGATTCTAGGATTCGTGGTTACGGCGTCGCTGGGTGCAGTGTCCGGTTGCGGATACCATACCCTGGGCGCGCCTACGCATCTGCCTCCGGATGCGCGCACGCTTTCGGTGCCGTTGTTTGCCACGCGTACCGAGGCTTACCACACGGAAACTGCATTGACAGACGCAGTGATCCGCGAGTTTGCGGCGCGTTCGCGCATGCGCGTTACGCCGACGCCGAACTCTGATTCCGACGTGATTTTGCAGGGGACGATTTTGAACGAAACCGTTGCGCCTCTTACCTACAACACCACGACGCAGCAGTCGTCGAGTTTTCTGATCACCCTGGTAGTTTCGGTGACGCTCAAGGATCGCGAGGGCAAAGTTCTGTACGAAAACAAGAACTACGTCTTTCGCGAACAGTATCAGTCGACCTCGGATCTGCCCACCTTTCTCGATGAGCGACCCGCGGCGATCGACCGCTTGTCGCGCGATTTTGCCCGCGCGCTGGTGGCGGATGTGCTGGAAGGAATGTGAGAGCAGGGACTAGGGATGACGGATTAGGAACAACAGACCCGATTGGCGAGAGGCCCCATGAGGGACCGACAGAACAAGTGATCGAGTGAATGTTCAGGGATGTTGCATGCGAGGTTTCGGCCTTTTAATCCTCAGTTAGCTGTTGGTGTTGCGCTGGTAATCTGTATACGCATGCTCGCCGCACGGCCAACCTGGAGCTTCGTTCGATGACCGGCTCACGCTGGGGCGCGGGCTTTAGCGCTGTCGGGCGCTTTGTAGCGGAGATTGAGGCTGCTACTGAAGGCAAAGGCTCACTGCGACCGGGGTATGTGCTCGCGGGTGATGAGATCTTCCTGTTGGATCGCTGCCGCGAAGCTGTTCTGAAAGCCTTTGTCCCCTCCGACCTGAAGGACTTCTGCCTCTCCGACCTCGACCTGGGTTCAACGCCGATCTTTGATGTGCTGGACCGTGCGCAGACGCCGTCGCTGATAGCGCCGTTTCAGGTGATTTTTGTGCGCAATGTGCGCCAGTTGTACACGCGCGGCGCCAAAAAAGACGAGTTCGGCGCGCTGGATCGTTATTTCAAGTCGCCGAATCCGCAGGCTCTCCTGATTTTCGTCGCCGATTTTCTACGGATCCCTACCGATACCCGGCGCATGGAGATGGACGACAAGAACCGCTTTGAGCGGCTGACCGAGACGCTGGGCGAGCATTGCGGCATGGTGGAACTGGCGCGCGTGAGCGAAGAAGATGCGATGCGCTGGGCCGTCGCAACAGCGCTGGCCTCCGATACAAAGCTGGAGCCGGACGCGGCGCGCGAGCTGGTCGATGCATTAGGCGCGGACATGATGCTGATTGCGTCGGAACTGGAAAAGCTGCTGCTCTATACCTTGGGGCGGGGCCGCATCACTCTGGGAGATGTGGAGACGATGGTGCTGGCTGCCAAGCAGCGCTCTCTCTACGAACTCACCGATGCCATCAGCTCGCGCAATACCGCGAAGGCGCTGGCCCTGTTGCACGGGCTGCTGAACAGTTCAGATGCGGGCGAGGATGCCGCCATTGGTCACCTGTACATGCTGGCGCGCACGTTCCGGCAGATGCTGGTGATCGTCGAGAAAAATGTGCGGGACTCGCGCGCGATCTGGCAGGCGCTGTGGCAGGGGTTTCGCATGCCGCCGTTTGCAGCCGACGATCTGATTCGGCAGGCGCGCCGGTACAAAAGCCGGCGCGAACTAACGCGGGCCCTCCGCTTGATTGCCCGTGCCGACCTTGAACTTCGGTCGTCACCGCCGGACAAACGGCTGGTCCTGGAGCGGCTGGTCTACGATCTGGCCGCAGAGCCGAAAGCCGCGTCATCGCCGTGGGCTTCATCGCAGTTATCGTTCGAGGGCTAGCTCAAGCGGTGGAGTCTGTGTCATTTACCGATAGCACCTGGCGCAGAGATTGTTGACTTCTACTCGATGCGAAAAAGGGTGCAGCCGTGTGCGGGGAGAATTATGTGCAGGCTCTTCGCGCTGGGGATGCGCTTCTGGTTCCAGACATCGTAAAGGGCGTGCGGTTTGTCTTCGAGGTGGAAGAGTGCCCAGGGAAGGTTGGAGGCGGTCTTTGCGTCCGCGAGGTTGAAGACGGCGATGTAGCGTTTCGGATTTGGTCCGCCGGTACGTGCGTACCAGTAGCGCTCGGGGAAGGATGCCGAGTTGCCATGACTTTTAGGGAGAAGCCCCGGGGCGGATTCGACAGCTTGCTGATCGAGTTCAGTGACTTCCTTGTTCGTAATGAGGGAGCGGGTGAAGTCGTCGAGCCTGGTGAGGTTGGCGCCGAGAATGAGCGGCGAACGGGAGATGGCCCACAGGGTGAATTCGGTGCGCTGCTCGTCGTGGGTGTAGTTGGACTGTCGTGGCTGATCTTTGCCGGGATGCGGACCGAGGTAGCCCTCCGGGAGCATGTCGGGGTCGGGCCAGTTCCCAGGTTTGACGTAGGGCTCCCACTTGGCGATGCGGTCGAATTCGTCGCGAAGGCCGAAAGGGTATTCGGCGGTTGGCGGGTTGTGGGTGAAGATCCAGCCGTCCCAGTGGTCGTCGGTAATGCGCCACATCTGCGCGTATTTGGCGACTTCGGCGTGGTCGAGCTGGGTGGGGCCGGGAGAAAGGCTCAAAACGATGGGTCGGCCGGTTTTGCGGATAGCTTCGGCGATCTGGCGGATTTCGCTCGGCCGATAGGGATGATCGCTGATGCAGTCGACCTTGATGTAATCGAGCCCCCAGTCGGCGTACAGCTTGAGCATGGAGTCGTAATAGGCTTGTCCGGCGGCGTTATCGGCGACGCCCCAGTTGCCGTTGTCCCACGGGCAGGGGGACGTTTGGTCGGCGGCGTCGACAGCGCGGAAGCTTGAGCCGGCAATCGGGAGGTTCTGCGCGACGACCTGGCGAGGAATGCCGCGAACGATGTGGATGCCGAATTTGAGGCCCTGCGCATGGACCCAGTCGGCAAGCGGCTTGAATCCTGCGTTCTTGGCGGCATCGGGGAAGCGCGCGGGATCGGGGATGAGGATGCCGTTTTCATTCCATAAATATTTGCGGGCTTCGAGGGTGTTGGCGAAGGGGTCCTGCATGTACCAGCCTTCGTCGATAACGGCATATTCCCAGCCATATTGACGGATGCCGGCGAGAACGGTGGTGTTGGCGCGGAAGTCGGCTTCGTTGATGGTGAGACCGTAGGCGTCCCAGCTGTTCCATCCCATGGGGGGGGTGGGGGCCGGGTTCTGGGCGAGAGCAATGGGGGCGGAACTGGAAAGGAGGACAAAACAGAGCAGCAGGATTGAGCAGGGTCGGAACATGTGGAAACGTATACCACAAACGAAGGCGAAAACGGGCGGTGCGCCGGGGAATGGCGAAGGAGGAGATCGATCCCGCGATACAACGTGACGCACCTCACTTCCAAAAGCGCCTATAATGCTGTCGAATCAAAACAGAACAGCTGCACGATGCCAATCCCCGACACCTGCAACTGAGGAGAAGACAATATGCTCAAGTCCTTCTTGCTCTTCACGGCGGTTGTCTTGCTTGTAACTGCGGCCGCTTCCGCCCCTGCTCGTCCCCCACAAGAGCCGGGCCAGAGCGGCGCCTCCAAGAAAGCGAATCCAGATCAGCTGGCTAAGGCTAAGAGAGTCTACAACCTGGACTGCGCACTCTGCCATGGTGCGACAGGGGATGGGAAGACAGACATAGCCAAGGATATGCAGCTAACGCTGGATGACTGGACGGACCCCAAGGCGCTTTCTACGCAGTCAGACGACGCGTTGTTTGGGGTGATTCGCAAGGGAAAAGGCAAGATGCCGCCTGAGGACGCGTCGCGGGCAACAAATGACGAAGTGCGCGGGCTGGTGGTCTATATTCGCAAATTGGCGAGGGACCAGGCTGCTCCTGCGACCGCGCAGCCAGCTGCTGCGCCGGCTCCGGCAGAGACCCCTGCAACTCCACAGCCGTCCACTTCTCCCGGCAGATAGATCCGCCCGTCCTCCTGGTTGGTGGTTGGTGAAACCATGAGGACGAAGGCGCTCCGGGATTCGTGTTGCTGCCTTACTTCAGCGGAGTCGTCATGGTTGCTCCCCAGGCATCCGGGCTAACGTCGCGCGCGTGCCGGGCGAAGAGCCAGGGATGGCCTTCGAGGTCTAGTGCTCCATATTGGAATTCCCCGTATTCAGTTTCGTGAGGCAGTTCGACGATTCGGGCCACGGCGCAGGCGCGCGCATAGTGCGCTTCAAGGTCTTCAATCAGGATGGTGAGGCTTTGCGTTGCGCTGCCGAGTTCAGCCGGACTTGACCTTCCCGAGCGTGCCGAATTGACCATGATGAAAGCATTTCCGATGTGCAACTGCGCACCCTGAACCGGGTCTCCGTAGCGATAGTGCTCGACAAAACCGAAGCTTGCGCAGAGCCAATCGATTGCCGGGGCCAGGTTCGTGTAGGTGATGTGGGGAAGCACGGTATCGACCGGGACGGTGCGATTGCTCAACATGGCAAAAAGATACGCCCGTCGGATTTCGCCATCAACTCCAGATTTACCACGTCTGTACGATAAGCTGATCCGGGAGAATCAAGGATGTTTTTCAGTGTCTGGAAGCGGGCCTCAGCGGTGTGCCTGGCATTGGGGTTACCGCTCTTTGCTCAGCAGGCAGAGCCGATTGCGGGCGGCAATCCGGCGCTTCCCCTGGTGCATTCCGCGAGCGTACCGAATTCCGCCGCGGCCCAGAAGGCGCATTATGTTGTGCTGGTTTCGCTGGATGGCTTTCGCTGGGACTACGCGAAACATGATGGCGCGGTAAACCTGCTGGCGCTCGGGAAGAAAGGCGCCTGGGCCCCGGAAGGGATGCTGCCGAGCTATCCTTCGCTGACATTTCCAAACCATTTCACGATTGTGACGGGCCTCTATCCCGAGCATCACGGGCTGGTGGCCAACAGCTTCTACGATCCTGCGAAGCAGGCGCGCTATGGCATCTCCGATCCCAGGGCCGTGCGGGACGGAAGCTGGTATAGCGGCGTGCCGTTGTGGAGCCTTGCAGAAAGCCAGGGGATGAATGCAGCCTGCTTGTACTGGCCCGGTTCAGAGGCAGAGATCGCGGGACATCGACCAACGTGGTACGCGGTTTTCGACAACAAAACGCAGGCTACCGACGCTGTCGAACAGGCGCGCATCGATGACGCCGTGGCTCTGTTGAAGATGCCGGATGAGAAACGACCGCACCTCATCACCATCTATTATTCGGAACCTGATCATGAAGGGCACGAGTTCGGACCGGATGCGCCGCAAACGAGGGCAGCCGTCCTGAAAATGGATGCAATGGTTGGCAGGCTGAAAAAGGCATTGGACGCGACAAAACTGCCCATCGACCTTGTGGTAGTGAGCGATCACGGCATGGTGAGTGAGCAGGGCGGCTGGATCAACCTGGATGAGTTTGCCGATCTGAGCGACTTTGAAACTGCCGGTCCGCTGCTGTACGGCAAGACGGAAGAAGACCGCGTTCAGGTGTACGACAAGCTGAAGCATGCGTCGTCGCAGTTTGTGGCTTATCGGCGGAAGGACGTGCCGGCGGGGCTCGACTACAATCAGAACCCGCGCGAAGGCGACCCCGTGGTGATTGCGACGGGCCGTTATCCAATTCGCGCCCACAAGCCTCAGGGTGACAGGCCGGACAATCCGCCGGAACCGGGGATGCACGGATTCGATCCGCGCAAAGTTCCGGAAATGAAGGCGAGTTTCTTCGCTATCGGACCGGATATTGTCGTTGGAAAAACGGTGGCGCCCTTCGAAAATGTGAACCTCTATCCGTGGATTGCCCACATGCTTGGCTTGCAACCAGGAAAGACGGACGGCAGCCTGAATGTGCTGGCGGGTACGCTGCGCGACAACGGCGGAGAGACGCTGGGCGCCGGCGAATCGAAACAGGAGTAAGACACGATGAGCGCAGTATTGGGAATTGACGGTGGAGGTACAAGAACCCGTGCCTCCATCGTCGATGGCGAGCGGATATTGGCGTTTGCGGAGAATGGCTCGATCAAAAGGCTGCGCGTGGGCGAGGAGATTGCAGAAGAGAATCTCCGCGCGCTCCTGAAGGATGTTTTTGGGCAGGCGGGATTGCAGGGCGTGAAGGCTGCGTCGGCAGGCGTGGCGAGTGCAACGATGCCGGGCGTGAAGGAGTGGATTACCTCAGTTTTTGACGACTTCGACGTGGAGCGATCTGAAGTTGTGGGTGACGAGGTGATTGCGCTAGATGGAGCCTTCAAAGGCGGACCGGGCATTCTGCAGATTGCTGGAACGGGTTCAAATTGCATCGGCCGCGCCCCCGATGGAGGCCGTCAAAGCGCAGGCGGATGGAGTTCGCGCTTAGGCGATGAGGGCTCGGGGTACTGGATCGGATTGCATGCGGTCCGGAAGGCGCTGCACGCACTGGATCGCGAGGAGCCGACGCGGATTTTGGAGACAGTGGGTGACCTGTGGGGAACAAAGACAATTGAGGAACTGGTGAATCTAGGCGACAGTACGCCGGGTCCGGATTTTGCGGCGCTCGCCCCGGCGATCAGCCAACTCGCCGAAGAAGGCGATGCCGTAGCGCTCGGGGTATTGCAGCAGGCAGCCACTGACTTGGTCGATAGCGTGCTGCTGGTACGCGCAAAGCTCCGCAGAAAACATAATCTGGCAGCGGAGGTACCGGTTGCGTGGATCGGCAGCGTGATTGGGAAAGCGCGGCTGGTGCGCGAGCAGTTTTTCGCGGGGCTGCACCGGGCGGCGCCACAGATGCCGGTAAGAGAAACCGAGGTTGCTGGAATCGAAGGTGCCGTGTGGCGCGCACAGCAACTGGCCAAGTCGGCTGAATGACGATCACATGCCGGGGACGCCGGCGCGGATTACAATATCCGTCCTGATGGGGGATATCGATGCAATACTTCCGATTTTTCCTGGCAGGGGCTTTCTCTCTCTTAATTCGTTGCATTATTCAGTTGCCATGCGCACTCTGCCTGTGCAGTGCGGCGGTAGCGCAGGATACTCCCGCTGCGGACCAGGCACAGCTTGCGGCGCCGATTCTCTCCGTCACCACCCACGAGGTTTTGCTTGATGTAGTGGTGACGGATGGCGCACGCCCGGTGTCCGGATTGAAGGCATCGGACTTCACGGTGCTGGAAGACGGCAAGCCGCAGGTGGTCGCAAGTCTGGAAGAACACGCGCCGATGACGGCTGCGACGAATGCGCAGGCGACTTCGTTTCCCGCGATGCCTTCGAATACTTTTACCAATTTTGTGCCGGCAGCAAACACGAATGCGTACACAGTGATTCTGCTGGACGCGCTGAATACACGGTTGGACGACCAGATGTCGTTGCGTCTGGCTCTCATCAAATACTTGAAGAAGATGCAGCCCGGTCCGCCGGTGGCGATTTTTGAACGCGACACAAAGATGCATCTCGTGCAGGGATTTACTTCGGATCCGCAGGTGCTGCTGGCGGCGGCGGAGAGCGAACGCGACAGGCCCGCAATGCCAAATGTGATACGGGCGACCCGCGAGGAGTACCTGGAGTACAGGCTTGACGAAGTCTCGTTGGGTTTCCAGTTGCTGGGGCGTTATCTCGCGGCGTTTCCGGGGCGCAAGAACCTGATCTGGTTTACGGGCGCGCTGCCGCAGTCGAACATCCTCACGCCGATGGGTGATCCGTTCAATGATGACTTCAGAATTCTCGAGGGCGACCCGCACGATCTTACCGCGGCGCTCACGCTGAGCCGCGTCGCGGTTTATCCCATTGACTCGCGTGGACTGCAGGCCGCCCCGCAATACACGGCCGCCGCGAAGGGGCCGCCGGCTGCAAATGCGCCTGTTCAGTTCGAGACCGGACAGGCCTTCCAGCACCTGGCGCTGGACTCGATTGCGGAATCGACGGGAGGACGCGCGTATTACAACTCGAACGGATTGGGCGCGAAGATTACGGAGGTCGAGGAGAACGGGGCGCGCTACTACACGCTGACCTACGCAAGCACGAACAGGACGTGGAACGGCGAGTTCCAGCACATCAAGGTTGCGGTGGACCGTCCCAATGTGAAGTTGCAGTACAGGCAGGGCTACTTCGCGGTGGATCGGACGAAGCAGGAAAAGGCGCAATTAGACCAAATCCAGAAGACCGGGCGGGCGGAGGAGGTTCCGAGCGGCACAACTGCACCGAGCGCGAGCGCCCCGCCGTCGGCTTCGGGTAAAAAAGCGAAAGCGGCGCAGAAGACTGCGACCCCTCCGGCAAACGCCGACAAGGCTGGTCCTCCGAAGGAAGGATTCGAAGAGGCGATGCAGCTTGGCGCCGTGCCCCCGACCGAGATTATCTTCACAGCGCGCGTGACCGAGAACGACAAGGTTGAGCAGCTCAAGAAGGAAGATGCGTGGCCCAAGGACAACTACCTGGTCGCCGACTGGAAGTACAAGCCATTCCACACATATACCGTTGAATTCACCGCGGATGCGAAGACTTTGAAACTGGAGAAGGGACCCGACGGGTTGCGGCACGGCAGCGTTGCGTTTGTGAGCGTGGTCTACGATCAGTTGGCGCAGAACGTGAACTCGCGGCTAACTACAATCAACATGGACATCGATGACGCGCAGTACCGGGAGATTCTGGCGCATGGTCTGACCGAGCGTCATGAGATCGCAGTCCCGGCGAAAGGGAATTATTTCTTGCGCCTGGGTTTGCACGATACCGTGAATGATCGCATTGGCTCGCTTGAAGTGGCTGTAGATCGGGTGAAGCCGGAGGTCAGCGGCACAGTGGCACAAACCAAACACCCTCGCGAAAATTGATCCGGCTTTTAGCTCGCCTGGATTCCGCCGACGATCGAGCCGACAAGTTTTCCTGAGGGGTCAAGGGCGACGAGATTCGCGGATTTGCCGGGCGCCAGCGCGCCTGCGCGATGCGCGAGGCCAGTCATCGCGGCGGGATTTGTAGAGATCAGGCGCAGGCCCTGGTCGATGGTGGCGCCGGTGAATCGCACAAAATTTTCGAACGCCCGATCGAGCGTGAGCACGCTGCCGGCGAGCACGCCACGAGCTGTCGCCCGTCCGTCTTTGACCTGCACGGGAAATCCTCCAAGCTGATACTCGCCGTCGGGCATGCCGGCTGCGGCCATGGCGTCGGTGACGAGGATGGCGCGTTCGGGACCCTTGGCGCGCCACCATAGCCGGACAATCTCCGGCTCGGTGTGAATGCCGTCGCAGATGAGTTCCGAAAAAAGCGTGTCGGTGGTGAGGACTGTGCCGAGAATGCCCGGTTCGCGATGGTCGAGCTGACGCATGGCGTTGAAGGTGTGCGTGGCGCTGACGGCGCCTGCAGCAACCGCGGCGCGGGTTTCGGCGGCGGTGGCATTGGAATGGCCGAGGGAAACGCGGACGCCTCTACTGGTGGCGTGCCCGGCGAGTTCCACGGCTCCGGGAAGTTCGGGCGCGAGGGTTATAAGACGAACGTGGCCGCGCCCGGCTTCGACAAGGCGATCGAAGGTGGCGATGCTCGGTGCGAGGAGATGTTCGGCGGGCTGTACGCCGCGTTTTTCATGCGACAGGAACGGGCCTTCAAGGTGGATGCCGAGAGGACGCGCACGGCCAGGCTGCGGCAGCTTGGCGATTTCGTTGGCGAGACCGTCGAGGGCGCGGAGCGTGGCGTCAAGCGAAGCGGTGACGGTGGTGGCGAGATAGGCGCTGGTGCCACGCGAGGCGAGAAACGTGCCGACCGCATCGAGCGCATCAGGCGTGCCTTCCATAACGTCGTGGCCGGCGGCGCCGTGGATGTGAACGTCGAAAAACGCGGGGCCGAGGGTGGCGCCCGGAAAGTCGAGCACCTGTGCACCGGCAGGAATCTCAGCCGATTCGCGCGTGGCGATGGAGTCAATTTTGCCGTCTTCAATGAGGATGAGGGGATGCTGATGGAGGCTCGTACCGTCCCAAAGGCTCTCTGCGGTCACTACCGTTTGCATGGCTATCCATTATTGCAGGTGTGTCTGAAGTCGCGCTCATAGCCTGCGGCGGTCTGTGACAAGCGTTTGTCATCGGAGTGTAACGCGGGGGGAGGGCGGTTTGTTATCGTTTTGCCATGCGAAATTCGGTGTTGTTCCTGATGGCTGGCGGTTTGGTGTTGGTTGGAGTGCAGACGAACGGAGCGCAGACGATCGATCTGCCCACGAGCAAGCAACTGATGGAGCCGGTGCCGGGGAATCCGCAGCGCTTGAACAGCCTGCCGATGTCGATGGCCATTTCGCGGGACGGCCGCTACGTGGTGACGGTGAATGCAGGGTACGGAACGTATGAGTCGAAGTACGAGCAATCGCTGGCGGTGTTCGATGTGCAGACGGGAAAGCTGACAGATTTTCCGGATGATCGTACGTCGCTGCGCGCACGCCAAACGCTGTACTCGGGACTGGCCTTCAGCCGCGACGGAAAGCATCTCTACGCGAGCATCGGATCGGAGACGGACCCGGAAGGGAAGCTGCCGCCGTTTCACGGTGTCGCCGATACGGGAAGCGGAATCGTTGTATATGGGTTTGCCGACGGGAAGATCGAGCCGGAGAGGCTAATCCATCTGCCGCTGGACCCGCTGGCAGCGGGACACACCACGAAGCTGATTGGAGAAGTTGACGGCAACCAGGGGGTCCCGTTTCCTGCGGCGATCGCGGTTGTTGAAATAGGAAGCGCGGAAAAGCTGCTGGTCGCGGAGAATCTGACCGACGATGTGCTTCTTATCGATCCAGCGACGGGAGAGATTGAGCATCGCTTTGATTTGACGGAGAGCAATGTCGTGCCTTCGACGTACCCAGTTGCGCTGCAGATATCCAAGGATGGGCGGCGGGCGTTTGTAGCCTTGTGGAACGCGTCGGAGATTGTGGAACTGGATCTGGACAAAGGCGCGGTGGGGCGTAAACTGGCATTGCTGAAGCCGGCGAGCCCGATCAAACCGGGGACGCATCCCTGCGCATTTGCGCTGAGCGGGGACGGCAGGACGCTGTACGTAGCACTGGCGAATCGGGATGCGGTAGCGGCGGTCAATGTAGGTGCAGGGCAATTTGCCGTGAGGGGGTATTTTGATACGCGGCTGCCAGGACAGAGCTACTTTGGCGCGGAGCCGGTGGCATTGGCATTGAATGCGTCGGGAGACCGGCTGTATGTCGCGAACATGGCCACCGATGCGGTTGCGGTGATCGATACGAAGAAGCTGACCGCCAAGACGTCGAAGACGGGAATGGTGGAGCCGGAGGGATTTGTTCCGACGGAGTGGATGCCGATTTCGATGGCGTATCAGGACGGAAAGCTTTTTGTTGCGACCGACAAAGGCAAGGGAACTGTGGCGAATCCCTATCCTCCGAAGGATCAGAAACCGGCTGAGGGCATGCCGAAGAAGACGAATTACATTGCAACCCTTCTCTATGGTTCGTTTGCGGTGCTGAACGAGAAAGAGATCGAACAGAATCTTGCCCAGTCGACCCAGGCGGTTCTGGAGTCAAACCGGATGAAAGCGGCTGCGGAGAAGATCACCTTTGCCGACGGCACGCACAACCGCATCAAGCACGTGATCTACATCATCAAGGAGAACCGCACCTACGACCAGATCCTGGGCGATCTGGATCAGGATGGAAAGCCGGTAGGCAATGGCGACAAGAGCCTGACAATGTTTGGCGAGGACGTGACGCCGAACGAGCACAAGCTGGCGCTGCAGTTTGGTGTGCTTGACAACTTCTACGATTCGGGCGAGGTTTCAGGCGACGGGCACGTGTGGTCAAACGCTGCGATCGGGACGGACTACCTCGAAAAGACCTGGCAGCAGTCTTACCGCGGCAGCGAGAGGACGTACGACTTTGAGGGCGTTGTTGCGGAAGGGTTGCCGCTCGAGCAGAAGATTCCCGACGTGAACGAGCCGGCAAGCGGGTATCTCTGGGGCAACCTGGCCGCGCACGGGAAGACCTACTATCACTTCGGCGAATTCATTTCCAGCGTCTTCTGCGACGAGAAAAAGACAGCAAATCCGCAAGAGGGGCCGATGGTCGAGGGTGCGACCTGCAAAAAGAAAGCGATTGCGCCGGGCGAGCAGTTTCCTGCGGAGTGGGGCGGCGGCGTGAACAAGTGGCCGTGGCCGGTCCCCCTGATTGCGTCGAACACGGCGACCAAGCCGGAACTCGTCGGGCATTTTGCAAAGGAGTCGCCCGATTTCAATCTGGCGATTCCGGACCAGATTCGCGTGGAGATTTTTCTGCGCCACCTGAAGCAGTGGGAAGCTGACTTGAAGAACGGCAAGGATACGATGCCGAACTTCATCCAGCTTCGGCTGCCAAACGATCACACCAATGGGACTGCGCCTTTCAAACCGACGCCGAAGGCCAGCGTATCTGACAACGACCTGGCGGTGGGGCGCGCTGTCGATGCCATTTCACATTCGCCGTTCTGGGACGACACGGCGTTCTTCATTCTCGAAGACGACGCTCAGGCGGGCGCGGACCATGTAGACGCGCATCGCAGCGTAGCGCTGGTGATCAGCAAATATGCGCCGCATGGAAAAGATGGCGGCGCGATGGTGGATAGCCGGTTCTATTCAACCGTCAGCGTGATTCGGACAATGGAGACGCTGCTGGGATTGCCGCCGATGAATAACAACGATGCGTTCAGCTCGCTGATTTCGACGCTATTTAGCGGGCCGGGCGATCAGCCGGCCTATTCGGCAGACTATGCGAATCGCGACAACGGTCTGATTTATGCCGCGAATCCCAAGAAGGCAGTTGGCGCGGAAGAGAGCATGAAGATGGACTTCAAGCATGCGGATCGAGCCCCGACGCAGAAGCTCAACGTGATTCTGTGGAAGGATGTGATGGGCGCGAAGCCGGTTCCGGCGATGCTGACGGAGAAGCGGAAGTTGAAGAAGGATGATGACGACTAGGGCACGCGGCTTGAGCGTGCTCAAATGCCGGCGCATTGGCAATCGCGCAAGTCTCTCGACTAGGCCGTGTATGGTTATATGCGGCGGAAATCTTCTGTCTCGGGGTGGGCTGTGCAGATTTGGAATCGGAGAAATTTTCTTAAGGTTGCTGGAGCAGTTTCAGCGGCATCGCTGGCGGGTGTGTCGCGCGCAAGTGCGGAGACAGGGAAGCAGGTTTACACGCTGAGTCCCCAGGACGAGCCGGCTCGGCCGGTGACGGCGAACGATCATATTCAGATTGCACTGATTGGCGCGGGCGGCCAGGGCATGGGCGATACGCGCTCTGCTGTACAGGTTCCGGGCGTGAAACTGGTGGCAGTTGCCGACTGCTACGACGGGCGGCTGGCGCGCAGTAAGGAAATCTGGGGCGACGACGTCTTTACGACGCGCGACTACAACGAGATCCTGGCGCGCAAAGACATCGACGCCGTCATCATCGGCACGCCGGATCACTGGCATAAGCGTGCGTCGGTAGATGCGATGAAGGCTGGCAAAGATGTGTATTGCGAAAAGCCGATGATCCACCTTTACTCCGACGGCCCGGAGATGATCGAGACGGCGAAGGCGACCAGTCGCATCATCCAGATCGGCAGCCAGCGCGTGAGTTCGATCCTGTATGCGAAGGCAAAGGAACTGCTGGCTTCCGGTGCGATCGGCAAGCTGAACATGGTGACGGCGTACTGGGATCGCAACTCGTCAATGGGAGCGTGGAACTATACGATTCCGCCGGATGCGTCGCCTGAGACATGCGACTGGCCGCGTTTCGAAGGCACGGCGCCGAAGATTCCGTTCAGTGCGGAGCGATTCTTTCAGTGGCGCAAATGGAAGGATTACGGCAGCGGCGTGGCCGGAGACCTGTTTGTGCATCTCTTCAGCGGCACGCATTTTGTGACGGGCACGAACGGGCCGACGCAGGGCATGGCGACGGGCGCGATCCGCTATTGGAAAGATGGCCGCGATGCCGACGACGTGGTGCTGGGGCTCTTCGATTACCGCGAGGGTTTCAACCTGAGCCTTCGCGTAAATTTTGTTGACGGCGGCGAGGAGAGCGAGAGCCTTGTGTTCACCGGCGATGAAGGCACGATGGAGATCGGCTGGACCTGGGTTGCCGTCAATCGGGTTCCGCGCGAAAAGGAACCGGGACTGACGGTGTCCACGTTCCCTGAGGCGATGCAGAAGCAGATAGAAGCGGAGTACGCGAAAAAGTATCCGCGGAAGCATCCGGAAGGGCAGCCGGCTGCGGGCTATGAGAAGTACGTTGCGCCGGAGGGATACAGCGATCAGTACGACCACTTCAAGAATTTCTTTGCCTCTGTGCGGTCGCGCAAGCCGGCGGTGGAGGATGCGGTGTTCGGATATCGCGCTGCGGGAGCGGCGCTGCTGAGCAACCTGAGCATCGAGCGGAAGCAGATTATGCACTGGGATCCGGATGCGATGAAGCTGCTGTCGTGATCGAGTCTGGATTCCATCCCACTCATGCCGCGATAAAGCTGCGGCATGAATGGGGCACCCGGCAGGGATGTCCAGGCAAACCTTCTTCGCCAATTTAGAATCGTGGAATGAAAAAGCGGATCGGAGTGCACCTCGGGACGACGGGCGGCGCCTCCAATGCGGTGGAGCGCGCGAAAGAGATTGGCGCGAATACATTCCAGATTTTTTCCTCGAGCCCGCGGATGTGGCGGGCTCCGAAGGTCGATCCGGCCCAGGCCGAAAGGATGCGGTCGCTGCGCGCGAAGCTCGACGTCGGCCCGCTGGTGATCCACACCAGCTACCTGGTGAACGTTTGCAGCCAGACCACGGATGTTCGCGAGAAGAGTGTTGCGGCGTTTCGCGGGGAGATCGAGCGTGCGCTGACGCTAGGCGCGGAGTACCTGGTGCTGCATCCGGGATCGTGGAAAGGGTTGACCCGCAACGAAGGGCTGAGGCTGGCCGCGGAGTCGATCGCCAAGGCTATCGACGGACTGCCGTGGCAGGGCACGGATTTCTCGATCCTGATTGAGAATACGGCAGGATCAGAATGCTCCCTCGGCGGTAATTTTGAACAGGTGGCCGAGCTTGTGGAGCGCCTGAAGACGCATGCACCGGTGGGAGTTTGTCTCGATACCTGCCATACGCATGTTTCGGGTTACGACATCGTCACCGCCGAGGGCTACGCCGACACCATTACCCAGGCTGATATCACCTTTGGCGTGGATGCCGTGCGGGTTTGGCATTGCAACGATGCCAAGGCAGCGCGTGGATCGAAGCTGGATCGGCATGAGCACATCGGGCAGGGAAATATCGGCGTTGAACCGTTTCGGTGGCTGCTGAACGACCCGCGGTTTGCGGATTGCGCGTTCATCGCGGAGACGCCAGTGGATGAAGATGGCGACGAGGAGCGGAATGTGCGGGTGCTGAAGAGCTTGGCGCAATCTAAGTAAGTGCCTTGAAGCGCACATCGAAAGGCTCGCCCGGCGGCCCATTTACACTGAAGAGTGATGGCGGAAGATAAAGAACCTCGATACGACCCGGCAACAATTGAGACAAAATGGCAGGCGCGGTGGGCGGCGGACCCAGGGATGTACGCCGCTGAACCTCATTCCTGCGGCAAGCCCAAGTACTACGTGCTGGAGATGTTGCCGTATCCGAGCGGCCAGCTTCATATGGGCCACGTGCGCAATTACTCCATCGGCGACGCCCTGGCGCGGCACATGTGGATGCGCGGCTACAACGTAATGCACCCCATGGGGTGGGACGCGTTCGGCCTCCCGGCGGAAAATGCAGCTCTCAAGAACAACACGCCGCCCCGCGAGTGGACCCTGAGCAATATCGCCGCGATGAAGCGCCAGTTCGAGCGCCTCGGCATGGGATTCGACTGGGCGACCGAAGTCACAACCTGCCTGCCCGACTATTACAAGTGGAACCAGTGGTTTTTCTTGCGCATGTACGAGAAGGAGCTCGCATATCGCAAGAAGAGCAAGGTGAACTGGTGCTCCGAGTGCGCGACGGTGTTGGCCAATGAGCAGGTGATCGACGGCCGCTGCTGGCGGCATGAGGACACAATTGTCGAGCAGCGCGATCTGGTGCAATGGTTTCTCCGCATCACGGCGTATGCGCAGGAATTGCTCGACGATCTCGACAAGCTGGACGGCTGGCCGGAGAAGGTGCGCACCATGCAGCGCAACTGGATCGGCCGCAGCCAGGGCACGGAGGTTGATTTCTTTCTTGCGGAAGATGGAATCAGCGTGCAATGGGGGGACGAATACACCAAGACTGTTCCGGCTGGTATGCGCATTCGCGTTTTTACGACCCGCGTGGACACAATCTTCGGTGCCACCAGCTTGCAGCTTGCGCCCGAGCATCCGCTGATCACAACGCTTTCGGCCAGTGACGCCGGTCTGCGTGAACAGGTTGCGAAACTGCTTGAAGAACAGAAGAAGGCGCGCGAAACCGGCGACATCGGAGAGATCGAGAAGCATGGCATTCCGACCGGCAAGTTCGCGCTCAACCCATACAACAGCGAGTTGGTGCCGATCTGGGTTGCGAATTATGTGTTGAGCGATTACGGCACAGGCGCCATCATGAGCGTGCCGGGCCACGATGCGCGTGATTTTGAGTTTGCGAAGAAATATGCGATTCCCGTTCGCCGCGTGATTGCGCCGGTCGATGCGAGCGCCGATGAACCGGAGTTACCGTACCTGTCGGAAGATGGCGTGCTGGTGAATTCGGGCGGGTTCAATGGGATGAGATGTTCGGCGGCCCAGAAACAACTCCAAGAAGTTGCCGCCCGCCAGGGCTTTGGCGAGGCCAAGGTTACGTTTCGCCTGAAGGACTGGGGTGTAAGCCGGCAGCGCTACTGGGGCACGCCGATTCCGATCATCCACTGCGAGCGTGACGGCATTGTGCCCGTGCCGGACCATCAGTTGCCGGTATTGCTGCCGGAGAAGATCGAAATCACGCAGCAAGGCGGCTCGCCGCTGGCGCGCGTGCCCGATTTCGTGAACGTCACGTGCCCGAAGTGCAAAGGACCGGCAAAGCGCGAGACGGATACGATGGACACGTTCGTCGATTCGAGCTGGTATTTCTATCGCTACACGGACGCGAAGAATGCGGAGGCCCCGTTCAATTCGGCGACGGCGCAGTACTGGTTCCCCATCGATCAGTACATCGGGGGCGTGGAGCACGCCATTCTGCACCTGATCTACTCGCGCTTCTGGACGAAGATGATGCGCGACCTGGGGCTGATTACGAATGATGAGCCGGTCGAGCGCCTGTTCACGCAGGGCATGGTGCTGAAAGACGGCGCCAAGATGTCAAAGAACAAAGGCAACGTGGTTTCGCCTGATGACATGGTGTCTCGATACGGTGCGGACGCTGCGCGCATGTATGCCTTGTTTGCCGCGCCACCTGATCGCGATCTTGACTGGCAGGACGATGGCGTTGCCGGTGTGACGCGGTTCCTCGGCCGCGTTTGGCGGCTTGTGACAAAGTTCGCGCCGGTCTGTAGATTTGAAGCGCAAGGTCAGTCCAAAACACTAGACAGCGGAACCGTTGCACTGAAGCTGCTGCGCAAACTGCACCAGACGACGGCAAAGATTACGCAGGATTTCGAAGGCCGCTGGCATTTCAATACGTGTGTCGCGGCCATTATGGAACTGGTGAACGAGATGCAGGTGGCGGACGCGCAACTGGCGGCGGGCGAGGTGCCTGTACCGGTGATGCGCGAACTGCTGCAGACACTGGTGCTGCTGCTGGCGCCGTTTGCGCCGTACCTTGCAGCGGAGTTGTGGGAGGAGCTTGGCGGCGAAGGCGCTGTGCTTCGACAGCCGTGGCCGAAGAGCGATCCCGGATTGGCAAAGGAAGACGAGATCGAGATTCCGGTGCAGATCAACGGAAAGCTGGTCAGCGTGATTCGCGTGCCGGCAGGATCCGATGCCAAGGTGATGGAAGCGGCCGCGCTCGAAGAGGAGAAAGTAAAAGCGCGGATTGCGGAAAAAACGGTCGCCAAGATCATCGTTGTGCCGGGACGCGCCGTAAACCTGGTGGTCAGGTAATGTCATTGGTGGTGGAGTGATCGCAGGCAGTAGAGCGGAGCAAATCCGAGGCACGCAAACGCTCGTCGACCAGATGGGCAGGATGTTGAAGCGCCCCCTGCCCGTTGCCGTAGAAGTGGGCTGGCGATGGCTGTTTGGCGTGCCGTTTCTGCTGGCTTGCTGGTCGCGCTTTCAGCATGTCTTCACGGTCCTCACACCGGAGGAATCCGGGCTCAGCAACATTGACCCGTCGAATCCTTGGCTCGCGGCCGGAGCATTCAGCCGTGCGGTTGCGAAGTACGATCCGCTGATTGCACACGAATTGCGCTGGCTGTTGCCGATCGCCGCAGTGACATGGATCGTGATCTCAGGCTTCGGACGCAGTTTTGCCTATAAGCTCATGCAGCCCGGAGTGCGCTTTCGCCCCCTGCCGATGATGGCGCTTCAAACGGTCTGGCTGATTTTGTTTGGGGGCATCTGCTGGGGCTGGTACCGCTCTGTTGGCTGGGAGGCGGCAAAGCATTTTCCCGCGGGAAGCGAACCGGACTTGATCGGATTTTCCATCTGGCTCATTTTTCTGTCGCTCGGTTTCTTTACGCTGTGGGCGCTGGTGGGCTGGGTCGTCTCGGTTGCGCCGGTCCTCATGCTGATGGAAAACTGCTCCGCATCCTCGGCGCTTAGGCGAACCCTGAAGCTGGAGCGACCCTTCAGATCAGAGCTATTCGAGATCGGGATGGTGATGGGGATCGTGAACCTGGCGCTCATGGTGGTCGCGATGGTGCTGTCGGCTGCGCCGCTGCCCTTCAGCGATCAACTCGGCGGCGACACTCTGCACGTGGTGTGGGCTGGCGCGATGGTGTTCTATTTGATCGCGCACGATTACTTTCAGCTGGTGCGACTCAAGTGCTACGTGCGCTTCTGGCAGATCTTCCGCGGCGGCGAAGAGGGTTAAAGCCTGACAGGTCCGATTGCCCTCAAGATCGGTGCAGTAATCCTCATGAGGGGGAGACACAACAGCACGCGGCCGAAGAGGTCGTTAGAATCTGCGGGCACTCATCTGGATTCATCTAATTGCATCCTTCAATTTGCGCCACCAGCTGCTTCCTCTTTCAGAAAGATGGCGCTTAGCGTCTTCCTCTCTTTCGCAATCGGCAGCAGCGTCGGGTAGAACTGCACGAAGGTCGTGTCCACCGCTGCATGCGCAGCATGGCAGGTGTAACACGGCGCTTTCTCAGGAATCAGCGTTCCGTTCTTTTCTGGAGAATCGAAGTCGAAGAAAGCCCACTTCCCGGGGAAGCGTGCTTCGTCTTTGACGTGGACTTCGAATCCCATTACTTCGGTGTCCTGGAAGTGTCCGCGCTGGTTGATCGAGCCTTTGGTCTTCGCGCCGCGAACTTCGAGGACCAGTACGGTTTTGTCCGGCCAGGTCCCGGTTGCCACAAAGCTGCGCCATGCTGCGGGATTTACGAAGACATTGTCGAACATGGAGTGATCGGGCATCTCCATCGCTTTTGGCGCATAACTCATGTCGATGCCGGAGGTCAGGTAAATCCATTCGCGATAATCCCGAGGCGGCAGCAGATCGCCGTTGGCGGCGTAGGCGGGTGCATCCGTAGAGGCGGCGCGGGCTATCGCGGCGGGGTGCCGACTGAGAGAGAGGGCAGCTGCGACGAAAAGCAGGCAGACGACGGCTGCCGATGTTCGGGTTCCAAGGAACACGTTGACCTCCAATGCGATTAGGAACGCTGAAAGGTTAGCTGAAGTTCCGCAATGGGGGCGTTGTCGCCGCGGCAATCCTGAGTTAAAAAAGCTTCAGGCGAATCACAAAATATTTCTTTGGGTCCTGACGAATGGCCTGAAGAAGCTGTTGAGCATGGTCCATGGTCTGGTCAGTGTGGTCGTAGAGTGACCGATTTTGCATCAGCTGTCCGATGGTGCCCTTGCCTTCGTCGATGCTGGTAAGAATGCCATCGAGGCGAGTCACAGTGTCATCCAGCTTCTTGGCGAATTCCGGATCCTTCGCCAGCTTGCCGATGGCTCCCTTGCCTGAATTTACGTCGGCGAGGAGTTGGTTGGCGTTGGCCACTGTGGAATTCAGATTCTTATAAAGCGTGTCGTCTTTTACCAGCTTGCCGGCCGTCCCCTGACCCTCCTGAATGCCGGTTGCAATCTGGTCCAGTTTATCGATCACGGAATCAGCGTGGGTATAGAGAGTGTCGTCATTGACAAGTTTGCCCAGGGTTCCGTGCCCATTGCTGATGGCTGCCGTCAACTTATCGAGGTTATCGGCAATGCGGTTCAGTTTCGCGTAAAAGGCTGGGTCGTTGATGAGTCCGCCGAGGGTGCCGCGCCGTGAATTCAGCGTATCGACCAGCTTGTTGGAGTTTCGCATCAGCCCGGTCACTGCTTCAATCGAAGTCTGGCTCGCGCTGATTACACCCTGCAGGCTGGATGCTTCGATTGAGGCGAGTTCGGTGTTGTTTGCCGGAGCGGGTCCCTTGGCGTGAGCAGAAGTGATATCGACATAGCTGTCGCCCAGGACGCCCGCCTGGGCTATCGAGGTGGTCGAGTCAACGTGCAGATCCTGAACCCACTTGCCCCCGATTCGCATGGTAACTTCAACGGGTTTGGGGGTGCGGTCGGGTACGACGCGAATCCTGGTGATGTTACCGATTGTGACGCCCTCAAGGGTTACGGGAGCGCCCGACTTCAGACCGCTTGCATTCTCAAAATAGGTGCGCAGGGTGAGCTTGGATGAGAACAGGCCTCCTTCGGAGGAGTTCATCAGGAGGACAACGAGAACCAGAACGGCCACGGCCGCCAGGACTAACGCGCCAACTCTCAGCTGGGACCACTGAATCTCTTTGCGGCTCGGCACGCCTACCTCTGGATGAAGCTGACCCGACCGGACTGCGTCATCGCCTTGAGAATAGCAGAAAGGGCAGGGGTTACCGAGCCAGATGGTGAAGACCAAAGAGGTCGGACAGACGGCGGTCTGGGACTCTGGCCCCGGCGACGGAAGGGCACTTCGGCTGCAAAGCAGCTCCTGGCGTTCCGTGAGCCACGGTGGGCCGCCAGCTTTCGGCGTTTTGATTCTGACATTTAGCGGGAGATAGTCGACTGGATCGCTTGGCTTGGGGGTCTCTTAGGGGAGTTTAGCTTTGGTTTTCCAGGATCACATTGGCGAGAGAGAGATTGGATGTATGGGTGATCGAAAGCGCGGCGTGTGCTACGCCAAGTTGTGCGGCAATCTCGGCGGCGCGCCCGTGGAAGCGCAGGTTGGGGCGACCACCGGGTTCCCGCACCACTTCAATCTCCAGCCAGCCGACGCCCCGGCTGATGCCCGTTCCAAGGGCTTTGGCGCCGGCTTCTTTGGCTGCGAATCGAGCGGCGAGGCTTTCGGCTGCATTGCGCTTGCGCAAACAGTAGGCTTGCTCGGCAGCGGTGAAGATGCGATCGAGAAACCGCTTTCCGTAGCGCTCCAGCGATTGCTGAATGCGCTCGATTTCAACTAGGTCAGTGCCGCTCCCGACGATCATGCTGTGTACCAACCTAACATCCGGGACCGGTGGGATTGTGGATTTGCAAAAATGCGGACGATTGGAGAACTTCCTGGTTGGCGAACCGCTGCCTCGGTGCGGCACAGCGCGATCACTCCGTCTTTCCCGCCGATACAGCAGACATGAGGCAGGTTCAGAGCTCCGGCGATCCGGTTCAAACAAGTTCGATTCCATGGGCGCTGCAGATGAGGGCAATCTCGCGGGAGGAACCGAGCCGAACGGTCAAGTCTCTGACCGGCGCGATTCTTGCGTGCGGAGGCTGGGTTCTCAGCCGAAGTGCAACCGACTCGGGCCTGATCGAGATTCTCTTTGAATTCGAACGGCGTTCGTGCCTTGAGATTTACAGCATTCTAATTGCGGCGGGACTGGAGCTTAGCCAAAGCTCCCACATTCGTTTTACCGAGCTTTGTCAGTGCACCCGGATGGTGCATAAGGATTGCCAGGGGGAAATTGTCAGTATCGATCTGGACGTACAGACGTCGCCGCGGCTGGAAGCGGGGGAGGATAGTTCGTTTTTCGCGCCGCATTAAGACCTCTAGCCTGCTTCGACCAGTCCATAACGCCGCTGCCATGCTTCTTTGAGGCGACCCTTGACACGTTCCTGTTCGGCTTTGGCGTATTCGCCTGGAGACTCCACGAAGCGTGACGCCTCGCGCTTGGCAAGTTCCAGCAGTGCCCGGTCGCGGACCAGGCTGGCAACGCGAAAATCGGGTAGGCCAGCCTGCCGCGTGCCAAAGAATTCGCCGGGTCCGCGCATGGAAAGATCGAGCTCCGCCAGCTCAAATCCGTCCTGGGTGCGGACCATCGCGTTCAGGCGTTCCTCCCCTTGTTCTGACACACGTGAGCCGGTGATGAGGATGCAGTAGCTCTTGGCTACGCCGCGACCGACGCGCCCGCGCAACTGGTGCAACTGGGCAAGGCCAAAGCGCTCGGCGTGCTCCACCACCATGACGGTCGCGTTGGGAACGTCCACGCCGACTTCGACGACCGTCGTGGCAATAAGGACATCAATTTCCCCGCGCTGAAAGCGGCGCATGATGATTTCCTTTTCGTCTGGGTCGAGTCGGCCATGGAGCAGCCCGACACGGAGCCCGGCAAGAGGGCCGGTTCGCAGCTTTTCATGCATAGCCACGGCGGACTTGAGTTCCGCCGCTTTGCTTTTTGGAGTGGCCTTTTGGCCGGAGGTGCCGGGGAAGAGATCAGCGGTTTTGCCCTTGCGTATCTTCGTCGTGGCGGGTGCCCCAGCGCTCTTCTTTGAGACCTGGGTGGAGGCTCCGGATTTTGACGACTCCGCAAGGGGTTCTTCCGAGGCAAAATCGAGTTCGGGCTGGTCGTCGGTCCTGCCTTCGATGACCGGGTAGACGACATAGGCTTGGCGCTTTTGCGCGACCTGCTTGCGCACGAAATCCCACACGTCATCGGCGCGTTCCTCGGGGACTCGGCGGGTAACAATCGGGGTACGGCCGGGCGGCAATTCGTCGAGAATGCTTACATCGAGATCGCCGTAGAGCGAAAGGGCCAGCGTGCGCGGGATTGGCGTTGCGGTCATGACCAGCACGTCGGGTTCAGGCTGGTTCGGTTTCTTCATGAGTTTGAAGCGCTGGAGTACTCCAAAGCGGTGCTGTTCGTCGACGACTACCAGGCCGAGGCGATCGAATTCGACTTTTTCTTCGATAAGGGCGTGGGTGCCGATGACCAACTGCGCCTCGCCGCGATTGATCAGGCCGCGGTTGGTGCGCTTGCGATCGTCATCGAGTGAGCCGGTGAGCAGGACAATCCGATAGCGGCGCGAGGAGCGCTCGAGCAGCTTGCGCGCGGCGAGGAAATGCTGCGTGGCGAGAATCTCGGTAGGCGCCATCAGCGCTGCCTGATAGCCGTTTTCGATGGCTACGAGCATGGCCTGCAGCGCTACGATTGTTTTGCCCGATCCGACGTCCCCCTGCAGAAGCCGCCGCATGGGACTGGTTGCACGCATGTCGGAGACGATTTCGCCGAGAGTGCGTTTTTGCGCCGCGGTTGGATGGAACGGCAGGACTTCACGGATCGCTTCGCGGACCTTGTCGCTGGTCTCGAAGGCGATTCCAGCGCGTTCGCGCATGCGGCGGCGTTTCAGTTCGAGGCCCAGCTCGAGGAAAAACAGCTCCTCGAAAATGAGGCGGCGATGCGCCGGCGTGGCCCAGGACTGCAGTTGGGTGAGCGATGTGCCCTCAGGCGGAAAGTGCACCTCGCGCAGCGAGTTTTCGCGGTCGGGCATATCAAGGCGCGCGAGCATTGCCGCCGGCAGGCATTCCGGTATATTGCCGCGCATACTTTCGAGCAGGTTGAAGATCACCTTGCGTTGCCAGCGGGAAGCAAGTCGTGCGCCGCCAAGCGACTCGTACACAGGCGTGATGCGGCCCACCTCGAGCAGGCGGGTTTCAGCATCGTCGCTCGAGTCCGGCAGAATCTCGAATTGCGGCTGGATCATTTTGAAGTTGCTGGACGAACGCGAGGGCTCGATCTTGCCGTAGAGAGCGACGGTCTGCCCGGCGCGGAACTTGCCGTCCAGCCAGGTGGCATGAAACCAGAGGCACTTGAGCACGTGGCGACCCTGTCCGACGGTCAACTCGAAGAGCGGCATGCGCCGCGTGCGCAGCAATGCAGCCCCGCGCACCTCGGCAATCACGCTGGCGGTTTCGCCGGGCTTGAGCTCGTCGAGGCTGCGAGGGTTCTGGCGGTCTTCGTAGCGAAAGGGAAGGTGATAGAGCAGATCTTCAGCGTTGCGGATGCCTTTTTCGGCCAGCATCTTCGAGAGCTGCGGACCGACACCGCGCACAAACTGAATTTCACTATCAAGGCCGGGCACACTCAGGATGCTAACGCATCCCGCGGCAACCCATACCATGCCGGTATTCACACGCGTGGGGCTCACAACAGCCTGTTTGGAGATTCGGGGCAAAGCGCAAGACACTGCACTGCTGACGGCGTACAAAAATACGATCTAGAACTCGGAGATTGCGTGCCGCGCTGTGCGTACTTCAGCGGCGAGAACACGGAGAACTCTTAACGCAAGAGTTGGATCGTTCAGCATGAGGCTGTTGAAGTCTTCTTTTGTAACGAAGCCCAGTTCCGCATCCTTTTCTGCATTTGCTGTCAGGGTGTACGGTTCATTTGCAACCAGAGCCGGCAAGCCCAGCAGGGATCCCGGATGGAGCGCAATCGAAAGCAGACTTCCGCCGGTTGGGGATTGCATGGTCAGCCTGGCGCTGCCCTTGCGGAGAATATAAAGGCCTGTCGGGGCCCCTCCCTGTGTAAAGAGGCAGCGGGATTCCGTGCATACCACGGTCGAAGAGCGTTTTTCGAGAGCTTCGATCAGTTCCTTTTCAGCGACAAATGAGGAAGAGTCAAAATTCACCGAAGCACTCCAGAATGTTTGTGTAGCCATACCGATCCCAACCCTGATTAATGAATAATTTCATGGATCTTGAAGCCCACCTGTGATGCTAGTCACATGCGGGTGGTTGAAATGGCCTTTGAGGTTTTAACGGGCGATTCCTGGCCCGAATGTAAGGACATTTACAGCCCACATCCTGATGCAATGATGAGAGTTATGACTTTACCTTAAAGTTCCGAGATAGAACAGGTGAAGCATCAACATGTTCGAAGGAGTGAGGAATAAATTTGCTGAATGAATGCGGCGGGCGTCATTTGTTCGCCGGCTCAACAGGATTCAGGGCAAGCACGCCTGCCGGAGTTCCCGGCGTCCGGGCAAACATGACGTAAATGTCTTTGCCGGTCGTTTCCTTTTCGACCTGGGTCCATCCCGGCGTGTGCTTCAACAGGTAGGCGACGGGCATGGCATCGGTCACAAGGACGTGATCGACTTTGTATTGGTCAAAGAGTTCGAGGGGACGGACTAGATACATGATCTGGAGATAGGCCGCGAGAACTCCCCGATGCTCGAAGATGTCAAACCGTGAGTCGATAAAGTCGGGTTTGGACTGGAAGGTCATCATGCCGCCGACGTAGTCAGAGTTGAAGGTGCGCCAGGATGGTTGAATCGACGCCAGCGTGCGCATCGGGAAGAAAGTGTCCAGTTTGGTCTCGAGTTTCTTTTCGCTCGGAAAGATGAATAAAAAGGTAATAGCGGCAGCGGCAACCATGAAGGCATTCGCCGTGGGTATAGTTTTTTCATCCGAGCCGAGATTGAAGGCCCGGCGAAGGTCGACAGCGAGAATAGGAGTGGTGAGTACCGCAGCCATGAAGAGAAAGCGCATGTGGTCGAGCGCCGCGTACCAGGCGAAAAAGACGAAAGCCAATTCGTAGACTCGCCATTTGCGGCCCTGCATGGCATTGCAAATTACCATGAGGCACATAGCCGCAAATGCTGCTGCACCGGCGACAGAACTGAGGTCAAGGGGCTTCCACTCCATCACGTTGGCGATGTTCAATTTCTGGTTGAACATCATGTCGATGGGGTTCCAGACAAGGCGCCATCCATAAGGATTGGCAAAGAGTGCCGCGACGGACAGGCCGAGAACCGTAAGAAAGCGGTTCCGTTCGGCCGCCGACAAGGCCTGCTGTTCGATGATGCCTTTCTTCACGCCGAAAGCCCCGCAGAGAATATAGAGGACCAGCAGAGCCTGACCGATAAGCCAGCTTCCGTGCAAATTGACCCAGACGCAGAAGAGCGGCGGCAGCAGCCAGAGGGCGCGCGTCTTTCCACGTTCCGCGGCTTCAAGGATGGCAAGCTCGGAAGACATGGCGATGTAGGCCATGGCGATGGTGCGTGGTCCAGAGTTAACAGAGATCAGCAGGAAGGACAGGGCGGCGGCCCACCACGCCGCGCCGGCGTGGCCAGACCGGCGGTAACCGCGCCAGTACATGAACACAAGGTTTGCACAGATCATGAGCCAATCAACGAGATAAATGCCGCGCAGGTGGAGCCCCTGGTAGCTGAACCAGTAGGGAAGTTCGGCGAGCCATTCCGGGTTTACCCACGGCTGTCCGCCGACGGTAAAGGAGTTGGTCTCGGAGATCATAAAGTGATGCGTGGACATAAGCTGCCGCGCATCCGCCAGATGCCACCAAATGTCAGGGTCGCGCACGCACTCGAGCGTGGGATTGAGCGTAGCGGTGAATATGACTGGAAGCGCCATCAGGACAGCGATATTCATCAGGTGCCGCGTAAAAATGCGGTTAAAGATACGCAGTAGTGGGTTCGCAGCTACGGCTGGCGCGTCCTCGCTGGGCAGCGGGCTCTCAAGGGTGGAGGTGGAGTCCATGCTTCTACGTTACCTGTCGGGCGATGCGGCCGGAAAGTGCAACGGCGGGGAGGAACACACGGTGGTACCGTCAGGCTGATCTTGATCGTTGTTTCTGCGCAGATGTGTTCTCGACCGTGTGAAATGGTTCGCTAGCCGGGATAAATTGTACCGGCATCCCCGGAAATGCGGTCCGAAGCCATCGCGCGCATTCATCCATACCGGCTTCTTCTGACACCTCGTGGCCGAGAAGGATTAGGGCTTTATGCCGGCCCTCGGCGGCGGCGATGACGTGGGGAACGGTCTTCCTGTTCGGAGGGAAGTCTGCACGGCTTGCATGCGATTGCCGTGATCAGGGTTTCGCCTGCGCGGCTATTGCTGCAAGAACGTCATCGAGTGCGGACTGCCAGGAAGCCAGCTGTATGTTGAAGGTGCGTTGCAGCTTGGCGTTGGAGAGCACCGAATTGTGGGGACGCTTTGCAGGGGTGGGGTATTCCCTGGTCGCGATCGGTTTGACCTGGGGATTTCTGCCGTCGAGAAGTACTTGTGCGCGGTCGAATATGGCTTGCGCAAATCCGCACCATGAAACGCTGCCGGAACAGGTCATGTGGTAAACGCCGGACGACGAGGACGCGCCTCCAAATTTCTTTTCCAATACGCCGCTGGCGATGGCTTTAGTTGCGCGCGCCAGTTGCGCGGCGGTAGTGGGCGCGCCTATCTGGTCGTCGACCACGGCCAGCGAGTCACGTTCGCGGCCGAGGCGCAGCATGGTAAGGACAAAGTTCTTTCCTTCCGGCGCAAAGACCCAGCTGGTGCGGAAAATCAGATGTTCGCCGCCAGCACTACGAATCGCCTCTTCGCCCTCGAGTTTGCTGGCTCCATAGACGCTGAGCGGATCGGTCGCGTCGTCTTCGACCCACGGCTCCTGCTTCGAACCGTTAAAGACGTAGTCGGTGGAGTAGTGAATCAGAAGGGCGCCGGCGCGCCGGGCTTCTTCCGCAAGGATGCCGGGTGCGCGGCCGTTGATGGCGAAAGCAAGGTCGCGCTCGCTTTCAGCCCGATCAACCGCGGTATAGGCACCGGCATTGATGATGATGTCGGGAGCGACGGTGCGCACCCTTTCGCGGATCTGGTCGGCATTGGCAAGATCGAGAGAGGTGCGGTTGTCGCCGATCACTTCGGCGGATCCGGCAAAGCTTTGAAGGAGTGCGCGCCCTACCTGTCCCTCGGCGCCTGTGACGAGAACGCGCGGCCAGGTACTCACGCGAATACCTCTGCGGTTTCGAGCGTCGCCCCCTTCGCGTCTTTCTCTGACACAATGGCTTCTTCAGGCACAACAGGCCATGCGATTGCGAGTTCCGGATCGTTCCACACAATGGTGCGTTCGCCCTTTGGGTTATACGAGTCCGTGACCTTGTAGGCGAATCCGGCAACATCGCTCAGCACCAGGAATGCGTGCCCGAAGCCCTCCGGGATCCAGAGCATGCGGCCGTTCTCGCCTGTCAGTTCAACGGCGACATGATCGCCAAAGCAGGGCGAATGGCGCCGCAGATCCACGGCGACATCGAGCACGGCGCCATGGGTGGCGCGTACCAGTTTTCCCTGCGGGTTGATGGTCTGGTAATGGATGCCGCGGACAACATTCTTCCTGGACACGGAAAAGTTATCCTGCACCCAGGTGCAAGGCAATCCTGACGACTCGAATGCCGGGTGATTCCAGGTTTCCCAGAAAGCACCGCGATTGTCGCTGTAAATTTTCGGCGTAATTAGAAGTACGCCAGGTAGGGAAGTCTCTTCAATATTCATAACTCGCTGATTCCTGCAGGAATTTGCCGCTCGTTGCGCAACGCGAGGAGGTACTGTCCATATCCGCTTTTCGCCACGGGCTTTGCTAGCTCCTCGAGCTGTTCTGCGGTGATGTAGCCGAAGTGATAGGCAATCTCTTCCGGGCAGGCGATCATCAGTCCCTGTCGGCGTTCAATGGTTTGAATGTAAAGACCCGCCTCGAAAAGTGAATCGTGCGTGCCCGTGTCGAGCCACGCCATACCGCGGCTCATCACCTGCACTTTCAACTTGCCGGCTTCAAGGTAGAGACGATTGAGGTCGGTGATTTCGAGTTCGCCGCGCGCCGAAGGCTTGAGATCAGTCGCCAGCTTCACAACCTCGTTGTCGTAAAAATAGAGACCGGTTACGGCATAACGCGACTTCGGCTGTTTAGGCTTCTCTTCAATGCTGATGGCCTTGCCTGCGCCATCGAATTCAACCACGCCGTAACGCTCGGGATCATGCACCGGATATGCGAAGACCAACGCACCGCTTTTCAATTGCGCCGCACGCTGCAGGTCGCGCGAGAACGATTGTCCGTAGAAGATGTTGTCGCCGAGGATCAGCGAACACGTGTCACTGCCGATGAATTCGCGCCCAATGGTGAAAGCCTGGGCGAGGCCGTCGGGACTTGGCTGCACCGCGTAGCTAAGGTTGATGCCCCAGCGCTTGCCGTTGCCGAGGAGATCAACGAAGCGATGCGTGTCTTCAGGCGTGGAGATGATGAGGATATCGCGCAGACCCGCAAGCATCAGCGTGCTCAGCGGGTAGTAGATCATCGGCTTGTCGTAGACGGGCAAGAGCTGCTTGGAAACGACGTGCGTAACCGGATAGAGACGTGTTCCCGAACCACCTGCAAGAATGATTCCCTTCATTGCGCAATCCTCTCCTCGTAGTTCTGCTTGATCCACGTGAGATATGCGCCGCTGCGCACATTCTCGATCCAGGATGCGTGATTGAGATACCACTCAACGGTGTTGCGTAGGCCAAGCTCGAAATCAACAGAAGGCGTCCAGCCAAGCTCTCGCGCGATCTTGCGTGCGTCGATCGCATAGCGCCGATCATGGCCGGGCCGGTCTGCGACAAACTTGACGAGGCTGCGTCGCGAACCGATGGCTGCATCGGGACGGAACTCGTCGACAAGATCGCATATGGTGTTTACCACGTGCAGATTATTGCGTTCGCTGTTGCCGCCCACGTTATAGGTCTCTCCCGGCTTGCCGCGCTCAAGCACCGCGCGAATGGCGGAACAGTGATCGTCGACAAAAAGCCAGTCGCGGACGTTCTGGCCGTCGCCATACACCGGCAGCGCCTTGCCTTCGAGCGCGTTCATGATCATCAGCGGGATCAGCTTTTCAGGAAATTGGAAGGGGCCATAGTTGTTGGAGCAGTTGGTGGTGAGAACGGGAAGCTTGAACGTATGGAAGTAGGCGCGCGCGAGATGATCGGAAGCTGCCTTCGAGGCCGCGTAGGGACTGTTGGGCGCGTACGGGGTTGTTTCAGAAAACGCTGGGTCGTCTGGCGAAAGTGTTCCGTAAACCTCGTCTGTGGAGACATGCAGAAAGCGGAACGAGGCTTTCCCCGCATCGTCGAGCGCGGACCAGTAGCGGCGTGTCTGTTCAAGCAGCGTGTACGTGCCCTGCACATTGGTGTGGATGAAGGCGCCGGGGTCGACGATGGAACGATCGACGTGGCTTTCGGCGGCAAAGTGCACGATGGCGCGAGGGCGATGCTTGTTGAGTGCAGCGGCAACCGCTTCCGCATCGCAAATGTCGCCGCGCAGCAACTGGTAGCGTTTGTCGTCTTCCAGAGCCGCGAGGTTGGCAGGGTTGCCAGCGTAGGTCAGCAGGTCGAGATTGACAACCGGCGCGCCAATCGTCTCGATCCAGCGCAGTACAAAGTTGGAACCGATAAATCCGGCGCCGCCTGTCACGAGAATCGTGTTCCTGGTATCTGTCATCGACAAAATTGTTTCCTTCAAGGCTAGGGAATCTTCGGGTGGCCGCCTGTGATCGAAAGCATGGCTGACGAACAATGCGTTTGAGCCCCGTGCATCTATACCGCGTAAGTCTATCGTATCTCGTAGGTTGGATTCTTGCGGACTCCAAGTGATTGAAGGTTATCAACGAACTTTGACCGTGGCTGATCTGGCAAACACTTTGATGCAATTACACGAGGAACATGCAGTCGCCGTAGCTGAAAAATCGGTAGCGGCCTTCCACGGCATGGCGATAAGCGGCCAGCACATTCTCCCGCCCCGCAAAGGCGCTCACCAGCATCAGCAGGCTTGACTGTGGGAGATGGAAATTAGTGAGTAATGCGTCGACCATTTGAAATTCAAAGCCCGGCGCAATGAAGATATTCGTTTCGCCAGAGTGAGCCGCAATCGAGAGGTCTCCCTCTCGGCGGTGGGCGGCTTCGAGCGTGCGCACTACAGTGGTGCCGACGGCGATGATCCGTCGCTGTTCGCGGCGTGCTCGATTTACGGCGTCGGCTGTCTCAGCGGAGAGGCTGTAGCGCTCGCGATGAAGTTGCACTTCGGCGACGCGTTCCACGCGCAACGGCGCAAAGGTGCCCAGACCGACGTGCAACGTAACGTGCGCAATCTGAACCCCGCACCCGGCGATGCGTTCGAGCATCTGCGGCGTAAAGTGCAGCCCGGCGGTCGGCGCAGCAACGGATCCACGCTCACGCGAAAACACGGTCTGGTAGCGCTCGCGGTCCGCCGATTCCTCTTCGCGATGAATGTAGGGCGGCAGCGGCATGTGGCCGATGCGGTCGAGGATTCCGAAGAAGTCTTCAACAGGCGCAAATTCGATCAGCCGGTCGCCGAATTCGCCGCGCTCCAACACCTCGGCCTCAAGCACAATCTGGCCGTCGGCGGCAGGGAAAACGAGGCGCTCGCCAATGGCGATCTTGCGGCCCGGGCGCACCAGGGCGTGCCACCGGTTGTCGCCCGCAGGTTCGGTGAGCATCACTTCGATGCGGCCGGTGGGCTTTTCTCTTTCGCGTCGCAGGGTTCGCCGCGCATAGAGGCGCGCTGGAATCACGCGGCTGTCATTGAGTACAAGGAGGTCGCCGGCGCGCAACAGGGAGGGGAACTCGCCGAAGTGGTTGTCGTCCAGTTCACCGCTTACGCGGTTCACCGTCAGCATCCGGCTCTGGCCGCGTTCTGCGGGCGGTTGCTGGGCAATCAATTCTTCGGGGAGTTCAAAATTGAAATCGTCGACGCGCAGATCCGTCATGATGCTTTCTGCCCCAGATGTGCGAGTGCGCGCAGTCTCGCGCGCTCGATGGCGCCGTTCAATTCCTGGCGCATGACCTCGAATTGCTCCGGAGGTAGATCGGCGGGCACCCGGGTCCACTGAGCCCAACTCACGACGATCCGCGTGAATGGCTTGGGGATGAGGAAGCGATCCCAGGAATTCATGATCCATGCACGCTCGGGTTGCAGGTGAAATGAGCCAATGGGCGCCCCGGTGGCTTGAGCCAGCTTGATCGGTCCAAGCTTGGTCTGGTAGATGGGCCCGCGCGGACCATCGGCCGTAAAGATTGCAGTACGCGCTGTTTCGATCACCCGCTTCAGGCCCAGGAGACCCTCCCGCGCCCCCCGCGAGCTGGATCCACGGACTGCGTCAAAACCGAACAGCCGAAGAATACGCGTGATAAGCTCGCCGTCGAAGCTGCGGCTGATGAGGATCACGGCTCCCGATCGGCGGAAATACATGGTGCAGGGCAAAACGCATTGATGCCAGAAGCAATAAATCTCTGGCCCTGCCTTCTGGCCGAACACAACCGGGGTTACGCCGTTCTCCGCGATCACTTCGAAACGCCAGGTTAGACCGACGATCCACAGCAGCGCCCACACGAGGCGCGGCACCACCGCCAGCACGATTCGCTGCCTTATTGTGAATCTGGAGCTCTCCTTGTCGTTCATTTCCCTGATTTTACGCGTTATGCGTTCGGCTTCACGATGATGGAGACGGCAACGGCGTATCCTCTACACGCGGCCATCACGATGTAAAAGGGAAATCAGGCTACAGGTTGCGAGCCCTCTGGAGGAATTCACGCAACCTGCAGGATAGCCGCCCCCTACTTCTGGCATGGCAGCTAACGTCAAGAGTGGCTGACCCAAAGGTCCAATACGCACGCCAGATTTGCGTTCTGGAGCGATTACTTAAGTCATGGCAATCATAGGGCTTTGAGCCGCAGATTCTAATCACACGAAGGGGTTAGTCGCCCCAACGAATGGGGATGGGGAAATCCCTGAGGCGATGTGCATTACGCGCGGGCACTGGACAGAAGCGGCCCTCCCGCAGGAGCCAACTCTCAGCTATAGCGCAGCCAACGGACCAGTTCCGGAAGCGTGGCGCGTTTGCCGTACATAAGGATGCCGACGCGGTAGAGCTTGGCTGATACCCACAACACCACCCAGATGCTCAGCACCAGCAATCCGATGGAGGCCACGAACTGCCATACCGGAGGAATCTGCGAAGCCATCCGGAGGAACATTATGATCGGCGCGGTCGGCGGGAATAACGATCCCGCAATCGCCCACAACGAGTTCGAATCGTTCATAACCACGAGAATCAGAGTGAAGCTGAGCCAGGTGGGAGCTGCTGCCAGCGGCATATACATCTGCAGTTCCTGTTCGGTTTCGCACGATGCGGCGAGGCCGGCAAAGAGCGAACTGTAAAGCAGGTACCCGAGCAGGAAATACACGGGAAACAGAATTGCTTCGGCAGGCGAAACGTGCACAGCGTAGTCGCCGGACAGCACAGTAGCAGCAATCGGACTGCCGAGAAGGATTGCGCCGGCCACCAGCCATATTCCGATCTGGGTGAGTCCGACGGCACCTACACCGATCAGCTTCCCTGCGAGCATGTCAGTAGGCTTGGCGATCGCCAGCATGACTTCAAAGATGCGCGACGTTTTTTCCTGGATGATGGACCGGGCGACGTTCATGCCGTAAATCATGGTCGTCATCGACAGCAGGATGGCCATGACATAACCCTTCCAGAACGAGGCTGCGGCATTGCTCTTCACCACGCTGCCATCTTTCTTCACCTGATATGTCTGTAGATGTACGCCGTCGACGAGCTTGTCAGCGGCATTGTGTGCCATTCCGCCTGAAGTCAGCCGCGCATCGAGGATTGCATGATTGACGGCATCATGAAGTCGGCCACCGGTAATGAAATCGCCTGAGGATGAGGATGTGTAGGCCGCGGTAGGCGCCTGCCCTCCCGGCGTTTCAACCCAAAGAAAGCCGTCGATCTTCTTGTTGCGAACTTCGTTGACGAGTCTGTCGTGGTCGGCGCTGGATGCAGGTGACACGACGTCGACCTTGGCCTTGGCGTCCTTGTCTCCCAGCAATTGAGACTTGATTTCGTTGGCGAGGATCAGATCATTCGACGCGACCGCCAGATGCCTTCCCGACCCGAGGCCGAGATTGGAGAGATACCCAACTCCGATCAGCACGGCAAAAATCGCCGGAACGCCGAAGGTCGTCATCTTGAAGGCGCGGCCACGCACCTGTTCGAGGTATTCGCGTTTCGCCACCAGCCAGATGTTACGCATCGACTTTGCCTCCCACGGTCTGGATGAAGATTTCTTCGAGCGAAGGCTCGACCATCTCAAATCGAAAAATCCGCGCGTTTACAGAGGCTTCGCGCAACAGTTTCTGTGCGTCGCCATGTTCCTTGAGGCGGATCTCAGCGTGTCCCGAAAAGTTTTTAGCTTCAGCGATTTCTGCGCTTTTGAGAAAGTTGTCGCTACCTTCGAATTCAACCACGACGTGATTACGTTCGTAGCGTGACTTGATATCGCGCACGCGGCCCGAGAGCACTGCCTCGCCCTTATTGATGAGGCAGATGGAGTCGCAAAGCTTTTCCACCTGGTCCATCCGGTGGGTGGAGAAGATAATCGCTTTCCCCTCGTCCTTTAATTGCAAAAGGGTCTGTTCCAGCAACTTCGCGTTGACAGGATCGAGGCCGCTGAAGGGCTCGTCCATTACGATCAGGCCGGGGTCGTGAAGCAGGGAACCGATGAACTGGATCTTCTGCTGCATTCCCTTGGAAAGCTCTTCGGTCTTTTTGGGAAGAGCCTCGTCAATGTCCAGGCGCTTGGCCCAGTCGGTCGCGCGCCTGCGTGCTTCGGCGGCAGAAAGACCATGCAACTCGCCGAAGAAGATAAGCTGCTCGATGACTTTCATCTTCTTGTAGAGGCCGCGCTCTTCAGGCAGATAGCCGACGCGTTCCAGGCTTGAGCGCTCAAAGGGCTTGTCAAAGAGCTTGACCGTTCCAGAATCGGGCATCGTTATGCCCATCATCATGCGGATGGAACTGGTTTTACCTGCGCCGTTCGGTCCAAGCAGCCCGAACATCTGGCCCGCATCGATACAGAGGCTCAGATCGCGCACTGCGACCTTGCTCTCGTAGGCCTTAGTGACTCCTGCGAGTTCGACGACTGGCATTCCCGCTCCTGGAGATTGAATTTTGCCGGAACCCTGGCGACAAGTCCGGCTGAAATGAGATCAATGTTGATTGTCGGTACTCTTATGTTGTACGCACTGCGGCTGCGTTGGGTTCAAGCAAACTGCACTAGTTGTGCTTGTTATATTCCGGGGGACCGGCAATCACGAGAGCATCCTTGTCTCCGTATACGTACCAGCAGCACCAATCGGTTTCATGATTCGGCTGATCCAGAGGTGAGATCAGATCGCGATAGATTACGCGGCCGTACAGGAAGAGTTTCTCCTCCCATTTTTCCACGCGCTTGAACTGCTCATCGGAAGCGCAATAGGAGCGCACATCGGCACGGCGGAACGGTCGGATGCCCGCGGACTCGCCGGGAAGCAGGATGATGGGCTCAAACGGGGTCGCCGATTTTCCGCTGTCGTAGTCGGGCGTGGTCGCCAATTTGGTCTCGTCACTCGCAATTTTGACGCAGTCGGCCTTGGCCAGGATGCGCGCTGGCGTACGTCCGCGATTGGTCGCCATCACTTTAAAACCGTGCTCGACGGTGAGAAATGGTTCAATGGTGATGACGATCCAGGGCCGGCCTGAGTCGACGATCGCCTGAGAGCTTTCGAGAGCGGCATTTGCACATTGCAGGGCCGCCTGAGCCGCGGATACCCCGAATTCGGTCTGACGCTGGATATTCTTGAGTATCCGCAGAGCAAGAATGACGCCGATATAGCCGAGAATTACGAGTACAAGCAGCGCCCCCCAGAGCACCTTATCGTGCCAGGTCCATGTGGCTGGTGCTGCCGTTGGAGAAGTTACGACGATCTGGGGAGGTGTGCCGGGCGCAGTCGGGGATTGTTCGGGATCCGGTTCGGTGGTGATGGGCCCGGTGACTTTCGCAGGAGCGGGAGCCGGTTTGGAGGTAACTGCCCCCGTATTGGCTTTCGGCGCTGCTTGAAGGGGATTTGGGGAGGTGACGGCTGGTCGTGGCGTCGAATCCGTGTCAGATTGGGCGTGCGTGAATGCAGGCGACAGTCCGCATACCAGCATCAGAAGAAGAAAAGCAGGTCGCCTGAACATTAGAAGAAGAATACAACGGTCCGGCGCCAAATTGCCGGTTACCGAAAGCGTTCGCATGCAGAAAGCAAACAGGCAAAGCGCAGGAGGCCCCGGTAGGCGAATGTGATGCCCCTGTCCGAGGGCCAAATCGAGTCTCCGGAAGGGAATCGCACGAACGGGTCCGTCTCTTTCTGCGCTCCGATTTCAAAGAACGCAAACTTGGGAACGCCAACCTGTATCTTTGGCATGTACATAGCCCCAAGTAGGCATTACTCCGGTGTGTACCCGTTATTGCACAGGGGTACTCCCTACCTGCACTTCCGTGTACACTTGCCTCGATACCCCCAACGTAACGCGTTGAATCCAGCGAGAGTTGACATGCGCGAAAATAGGGGCAAAATTGCTCTATCCGAAAACCATATCGCCGGGAAGCGATAAGGAGGAAGTTTGCAGCATTTGCAACACTCGTATGCCTGGTGGCCGACCCTGGCTGTGCTTGTTATCGCGACCGTTACGGACATTCGCAGTCGGCGCATCCCGAATTGGCTTGTTTTCCCGTTTTTGCTGGGTGGGCTCGTAGTATCGACCTGGGTCGCCGGCTGGCATGGCTTGGGACAGAGTCTGGGGGGGATGCTGCTCGGCGGGATGATTTACGGGGTTTTGGCCATGATGGGCGGCATGGGGATGGGCGATGTTAAGCTCTGCGCCGCTATCGGGGCTTGGATCTGGTGGAAGCAACTGGTTTTTGCATTGGTATTTATTGCGGTCGCCGGCGGAATCATGGCCCTTGGCTGGGCGCTCGTCGGGGGCTTCATGGGAGAAATGTTTACAGGGGCGGGGGATTTGCTTTTCGGGTGGAAGAAGCGCGGTTTGCACGCGCCTGAAGACTTGAAGCTTTCCAATCCGAAGGCACGGAAGATGCCTTACGCTCCGGCGATTGCTATTGGTACTCTGTTTTCCTTCTTTTCTCATTGAGATCGAGTCTGAAAAACGACTAGAGTGGGCATTAGTTTGGTCCGCAGCTCTGGCGCAAGAACTTGGGAGTTTTGATTCTGTGACTGACAACACGCACGACTCCGATCCCCTGGGCGGCAATGTACTGTCCATCGCGCTGATCTGCCCCAGTGAGCAGCGCAGAAGGACAATTGTGGGTGCGTTAAATAACTCGCATGCCGCGATTGTGCGGGAATACTCCTCCTATCCCCCGACGCTGAAAGAAATGCCCAGGATGCTGGGTGAGAAGGCGTTTGATGCAGTCATTATTGACCTTGAATCCGATGTTGAATATGCCTTGGAACTGGTGGAGTTCGTTGCTTCAACCACGTCGACCACGGTGATGGTGTATACCGCTCGGCTCGATCCGAACCTGATGGTTCGCTCGATGCGGGCTGGTGCTCGCGAATTTTTGTCGGATCCGATCGACTCAGGCGCTCTCTCAGATGCGCTGATCCGTGCGTCCGGCCGTCGTCAGGGTGGCAAATCTTCAAAGAAAACGGGCGGAAAAATCCTGGTTTTCCTGGGCGGAAAAGGCGGCTCCGGTGTCACGACGGTGGCCTGCAATTTTGCCGTCGCGCTGGTGCAGGAGTGCCAGCAGACCGCGGTCCTGATTGACCTGGATCTGCCCCTCGGGGACGCTGCGCTCAGTCTCGGACTGACCACGCAGTTCTCCACCGCGGATGCGTTGCAAAACGCAGATCGCATGGATACGAATTTCTTTACCAAGCTGCTGACGACCCACACTTCCGGTCTTCCTGTATTGGCGGCTCCGGGAAGATTTCCACAAGTTCAGGCCAGCAACGATTCAATTGACAAGATGCTGGCCGTGGCCCGGCAGGAGTTTTCCTATGTGGTAATTGATGCTGGGTCGCGGTTTGATCTGACAGATGCCGCGTGGTTTGAACAGGCAGATACAGCTTATCTGGTCATGCAGGCGGGCATTCCCGAACTGCGCAATTCACACCGGCTGATTTCGGAGTTTTTCAAGTCAGGAACACCCAAACTCGAGATCGTGCTGAATCGATATATGAAGAGTTCCATGGGAGTGGACGAAGAGCACATCGAGAAGGCGCTCACCAAACCCATTGCGTGGAAGATTCCCAGCGATTACTACAACGTCCGACGGATGCAGAATGAAGCAGTACCGCTGGCTCTCGAAGATTCAAGCATTTCAAGGGTACTCCAGGACATGGCACGAGCGGCTTGCGGAATGCCTCCCAAGCCGGAAAAGCGAAAAGGCTTCAGCCTTTTCAAATAATCCCCCGTTATTTGACGGAATTCGAAATTGAGGACGGCGCATCGTGGAATCAATGAATCTGGAAAACTTCAAAGCAGAGGTACACCGTACGCTGCTGTCGAAGCTCGATCTGGAGAAACTCTCCCGCATCAACTCCAGTCAGGCGCGGCAGGCTGTCTCGAGCATCATCAGCGAGATCATCAGCGATCGCCGGGTGCCCCTGAGTTTCGACGAGCAGGAAAAAATCCAGACCGATCTGCTGGATGAGGTCTTCGGTCTCGGTCCTCTTGAGCCGCTGCTCAAGGATCAGAAGATCTCCGACATCATGGTCAATGACAAGGACCATGTGTTTATTGAAAAAGGCGGACTGCTGACGCGCGCGGATGCTTCGTTCCGCGACGACCGGCACCTGCTGCAGATCATTGACCGCATTGTGTCGCGCGTGGGCCGCCGCGTGGACGAATCCTCGCCGATGGTGGACGCGCGTCTGCCGGATGGTTCGCGCGTTAACGCGATCATTCCGCCGCTTGCCCTTGACGGCCCTTCGATGTCGATCCGCCGATTCGGCACCGGTCCCCTGGCAGCCAATCAGCTGGTGCAGTTGAAGAGTATTTCCGCGGAGATGATGGAGTTACTTTCCGCGGCGGTCCGGGCGCGACTCAGCATTCTGATCTCGGGCGGAACGGGCGCCGGCAAAACGACGTTCCTGAATATTCTTTCGCAGTACATTCCGCAAAACGAGCGCGTCATCACCATTGAGGACGCGGCGGAACTGCAGCTTGCGCAGGAAAACATTGTCCGCCTGGAAACGCGCCCGCCCAACGTGGAAGGCCAGGGCGCGATTCGACAGAGGCAACTCCTCATCAACTGTCTTCGTATGCGTCCCGACCGCATCATCATCGGTGAGTGTCGCGGCGAAGAAGCGTTTGACATGCTTCAGGCAATGAACACCGGTCACGAGGGGTCGATGACCACCGTCCACGCCAACACGGCGCGCGACGCGTTGACTCGTCTGGAATCGATGGTGGCAATGACCAATTTGAATCTGCCTGAGAAGACCGTTCGGGCGCAGATTGCTTCGGCGCTGACGATCGTGGTGCAGGCGTCCCGTTTGAGTGATGGCTCGCGTAAGTGCGTGAGCATTCACGAAATCACCGGGATGGAAGAGAACGTCATCAGTATGCAGGAAATCTTTGCGTTTCAGAAAAAGGGTATCGGGCCGAATGGCAGGGTACAGGGCGCATTTGTGCCCAGTCGCATCCGTCCAAAGTTCCTCGAACAACTACGTACTGCCGGCATCTTCCTGCCGCCCAGTTTGTTTGAGAAAGTAACGGAAGTGGGCTGAGCTGAAGCGTTCGCGGAGGGCAAAATGGGAATAATCATCGGTCTCGTGTTCCTTGGAGTATTCGGGGTCGTTGTTCTAATCGCGGCGGCGAGTGGGTCGGGAGCGACCGAGCAGACCCGTGCGATCATGACCAGACTTGAGTCTGCGATCGCTGTCGGCAAGCCGGAGATGGCCGACCTGATCGTTGACGTTCGCAAGAGCGAACTGATGAGTTCGATCCCCTGGCTCGATCGCTATCTCTCCAAGCTTGAACTCGCACCTCGTATTCGCCGCTTCCTGTACCAGGCGAACGTGAAGTGGACAGTTGGCGGCCTCAGCCTCCTCTGCGGCATTTGCTTTATCGTGCCGGCTTACCTCGTTTACCTTCGGACCGATCTGATTATCATCAGTCTTGTGATTGGGCTGGTGACCGGCGGGGCGCCTTTGTTCTGGGTCTACCAGAAGCGGAAAATGCGTTTGGGTAAGTTTGAGCAGGGACTGCCTGAAGCGATCGATTTGATCGTAAGCGCCCTCCGCGTCGGCCACAGTCTCAACGCGGCCATGGGCCTGGTTTCGCGCGAGTGCGCCGAACCTGTGGCCGGAGAATTCAGGCTGACTTTCGATGAAATGAACTACGGCTTGGAATTGAAATCGGCGCTGGACAACCTCGTTACGCGCGTACCGCTGCAGGACGTGAAAATCGTTACAACGGCGGTTCTGATCCAGCGCGAAAGCGGCGGCAACCTTGCCGAGGTGCTGGATAAGACGGCCCAGGTGATCCGCGAGCGATTCCGGCTGAAGCGTCAGGTTGCAACCCATACAGCGCAGGGACGGCTGACGGGATGGATTTTGACGTTGCTTCCGGTGGTTCTGGGATTCCTGCTTTATATGGTGAATCCCGATTTGATGAGTAACCTGTGGAAGAAGGAACTCGGAGTCAAACTTCTCTATGCGGCCGGCTCGATGATCGTCGTCGGCGGGTTGATCATCAATAAAATCGTGAACATGGACGTCTAGCGAGGACACATGACATTCGCAGTTGTTTCATTCATCATTGCGTTCCTTCTTATTGGCAGCGGCGGCCTGTTGATCTTTTATCGCGACACGATCCAGGAGCGCATCTCGTCTGCACTGTATCCGCGAGCCAACAAAAAGACAATCACTTCCACGCTCGAAGAGACGCGCCACGTGATCGGCGGCGTGGTTGAACATTTCGAGAAGATTCTTCCTCGCAGCCAGGCTGAAATCTCGGTCGTACAGCAGCGTCTTGTCCGCGCCGGGTTGCGTTCTGACAACGCCGTGAAGATGTTTTATGGTGCCAAAGTTATGACGCCCCTCTTCCTGGTCCTGTTGTGCTGGGTAACCGGGTTGATGCACTACAGTCCGTTCTTCGTTCTCACCCTGGCGGTGGGTCTTGGATTTCTGGTGCCGGACTTCTGGCTTGGGCGCAAGATCGCAAGCCGGCAGGCGGAAATCCGAAAGGGTTTGCCGGACGTTCTGGATCTCCTCGTGATCTGCGTGGAAGCAGGACTCAGCCTCGACCAGGCGACTGCTCGTACATCAGTCGAGTTGAGTAAAGCGCAACCTGCACTCAGCGATGAACTCGGAATTGTTGCGCTTGAACAGCGCGCTGGGCGTGCGCGGTCCGACTGTTGGAAACACATGGCGGAACGCACCGATGTTGACGTGATCCGCAACCTGGTTTCGATGCTGGTGCAAGCCGAGCAATTCGGCACCAGCATCGGCAAAACGCTTCGCGTCCACTCCGATACGCTGCGAACCAAACGGGTTCAGGAGATTGAGGAAAAGGCAGCAAAGCTTTCGGTGAAGCTGCTGTTTCCCCTGGTTTTGTTCATCTTCCCATCCCTGTTTGTAGTGGTGCTGGGACCGGCAATTCTGGTCATGATGGATTCGTTCAAAGAGTTTTTTGGCCACTAGTTCTTCAACCATTTCATGAAGGGAGAGAATCGATATGGACACAACCACGATTATCCGGGTTGTAGCCGGGGTGCTTTTCGTTATCGTGCTGGTCATTCTGATTCAGCGTCGTCGCACACGGGTTAAGTAACCTGGTCTGCTTCGAGGGTGCCGGAACGAGACGCGGTTGATGGTTCGCCGTTTCTCATTCCGGCGCTCATACCTCGCGGAGCGCCGTTTTCCCGCGGTGATGCCATAGAAGCCTCGTCTGCGCCGATAGATTTTAGTGGTAGACTTCAACTGGCTTTTTCCTCTTCGTGCGATCGAAGGCTGTTTGTCGATTGAGCGGATCTCATTCGGGGTGACGGTGACGCAGGCGAATTTACCGCGTCTCCTGGCAAATTGTGGAGTTCGGAGCGAATCGGTCCTCTTCGTGCCGACCTTCTTCCGGGCAGCTTTCTGAAGAGGCGCAGAACATGGAAACCCGCAAGTACTGTGTGTATAACCAAACACGCGAGAGCTTTCTAAGTTTGGGGGTGTGTGTTGCAGACACCGCCGCCAAGCAACTGAAAGTTCTCATGGACAGCCTGTCCATCCAAGCCAACGCGGGTTTGTGGCTGACGCCTTTCCGAGGAGTTCCGGCGACGAAAGGTCTTACCCCAGTCGACCTGATTTATCTCGACGAAGACAACCGGGTTATTCAGGCAATCGAGTCTTTTCCGAATCATGCGATCGAGCCCACACGGGAGCAGCCCGCCAGCGCACTGGTGCTTACCGGACATACGATTTTTTCTACCCAGACGGAACCTGGCGACGTGCTGCTTATCTGCGCCGCTGATGAAATGGAGAAGCGGCTGGCAGGCTCTTCGAGTGGGGCCGCCCTCAGCGCCACGGCCTCGGGATCAGCGGCAGCGAGATCTTCAGCAGCGGCCGTACAGGAGCCGAGTTCAGAGATAGACCAGGCCGCTGAATTGCAGAGCGCTCAAAAGCGTCTGGCACAGAAGGACAGCATCGACACCGATGCTCTTCAAAAAGCTTCGTGGTTCATCCGCTTCCTTCGCTGGCTTTCGACAGACCGCCGCGGTTCCAAGCGCCATCCGCTGCCTGGCCTGGTTGCCTACTATTGGACGGGCGGCGCTCCCCAGGCTTTTCATATCTCGGATATCAGCACGAACGGTTTGTACCTTCTGACGGACGAGCGATGGTTTCCAGGAACCATGATCCTGATGACGCTTCAGCGTACGAATACCGATGGTGACGATCCGGATGATTTCATCTCGGTTCTGACTAAGGTGATCCGCTGGGGTACGGACGGAGTCGGCCTTTCCTTCGTTCCATCCAATACCGTCGACTTGAACAGTGGAGAGCCGTTGCCTGAAACAGGAGTGGGCAGAAAAGCCCTGCATCGCTTTATTCAGCGCGTGCAAGAACCCTCCTGATCGAGCCGGCCTTGTCCACGGAGATCTTGGGAGTTGAGCCGCGATCGCGGCTCGGTCAGATGACAGCGAAGATCTACGCGATCTCGTCAAAGACCGTTTTAATACCTACTGATCGATCTCCGGAATAATCAAAAGCACTTCGAGTTTCGCAACTTGGCCGTCATTGGTGCCGGCTCGGAACTGCCATTGCTGAAGAGCGCCCAGAACGAGCTGCTCGCGGGCATAGCCGAGATCCGTCGGAAACACGACTGATAGCTTTTCAAAGTGGCCAGATTCATCCACGAACCCGTGAATCATCACGGAATCCGAAGAGGCGTCATCGGGATTCAGATTCGGGCGGACAATGTAATACGGCCACGGAGCTGCAAGGTGAGCGCTTCCGGCACTGGCTGAGTCGGCGGCGCGGGGAAGGGAATACTGGAGAATCCAGCTCTTCTCCAGCCCGACATGCAGGTAGACCGAGTAGGCCAGTCGCCCTTTCCAGACATCCTGAGTTTCAGGGTATTGTTCGTCAAGAGACGATCCGACCACTACCACGCCATATTGGCCGTTTTTGGGCACGCTGATGCGGGTAACCGCTCCGTTGTCGCTGTCTCCTGAGCCACGACCTTTCGACGATCCCAAGCCGGAGCCGGGATTGTGGCCTGTGCCTTTACCGCCGCTATCACCCGCCTGCGAACCGGTTCCTGATGTGCCGCTTCCCGCGCCTTTTTGCGCTCCGCCCGTTCCAGGCCCTGCCGCGCTGCCACCATTTACAGCCTGTCCTTTTCCTGTGCCCTTTGCAGTACCTGTGCTGCCCGCATCGCCCGAGCCGTTTTGCAGGGCATTGGGAGTCTTACCGGTTCCGAGTCCGCCTTGATCTGAACCTTCTGCGGATTGGTTTGCGCCCGGCATCGTCACCGTGCCTTGGTTCATGTGAAGATCGGAAGCGGAAAGGATTGCTGCCGGCGTGGGGTCGATCGAGGCTACCGAGCTGGTTTCCGGAACTCGCTGCACCTCCAGCTCACGCTTCAGAACAACCGGAGACGAATTGGCCGGCATCGGCATCGGAAGCTTCGACTGGAAACTGGTCGAAGATATATTCAGGTCAGCAATCTTCACTTCCTTGTTGGGGAAGTTCAGCTTAGGCTTGTCAAGCGTAACCGACGGAGGTTGCGGTTTCGGAGGGGTAAGAACGTTGACCTTGGGCCGATGGCCGGACCAGAGCAACATCGCAGGAAGCGGCGTCTCCTTTGGCAGCATCTTGTTAGGGTCGACATCAGGATCAATGAGTGTTTGTGCGGCCAGCTTGCGGCGCATGAAACGTACCCTGCTTGACGCCGGGGCGGCGAGTTCCTCATGCGCCGACGATTCCGCTGCCGATGAGGATGACTTGGAACTCGTGCTTCCGCTTCCCCCAGACTTCGGAATTGGCGGATAGGGCATGTCGAGGGCGACATGCTGCATCATGTAGACGTCCGGCGTATTGAGCCGGAACTGCGGAGAGAAAAGAAAGGCCGAAAGTATCACGAAGATTGCGGTGCCGTGCGTTACAACCGACGCGACCAGCGCCGAGGGACTTCGGCGGGGTTCAGGCTGCAACGAAAATAGGGTAATCGTGCGCGAAGACCTCATCCGCCGAGTGATCCCCTCTCCTGTGGTTGGCCTGCTCGTACTTTACACGGGGAACAGGTGCAGTTTCTGGTTGGATGTTGCTCCTCGAGGCACTCCCGTATGACGGAGCGATAGAGTTACATCCAGGACTGGTCACAGCCGCATGGTCGTGTGGCCCCTGTCTGCGAGGCAAACGTAGTTCCAAGTATGCGCGACGAATGGCCGCTCGACAAGACCATTCCGATAAGGCGAAGCACTTTCGTAAGTCGAGAGATCTGCGTGCTCGCGGCACGAAACCTCCTCGTTTTTAGAATTGTCTTTTCGGAACACATTGGTACTGTTGACAGCAAGCCTCAGGCATGAGGAGATACGTTGACAAAACCGAATAATCAACCTCGGGAAGCCCAAGTCTCACGCTGTCATTTCATTAAGTGGCTTACTAGGTACTTCGGTTTGGCGGCACCAAATTCGATGCATCCGAAATGCTACATAATGCTATACTCTAGCGGCATTCACCCGTGCAGATTGTTCACCATTTCGACCACTAACTCTGTGTGAAGAGACCACTTCTCTCTGCGCCTGCAGGATCGGCAACGGAAGTAGAAACCAGGGCGCTTCACCTCGCGAAGACAGGATTCTGATGAACCGAAGACTGGTAACCATCCTCCTTGCTGCATTCGTCGTAGCAGCACTGTGCTCCGTGCTCGTGTACCGGTTGGTCGGCATGCGCATTGCTGCAGCTAAACCACAACCATCGACCCGTGTGGTTGCAGCCGCCAGGGACATCAAGATCGGCACGGTGCTGAGCGCTCCCGATTTGACCACAATTCAAATCATGGGCACGGTGCCGAAGAGCGCGATTCTGGATGCCAAAAACGCAATCGGCCGCGGAGTTACTTCTGCGATCTACGCCGGCGAACCAATTCTGGACGACCGTCTCGCTCCCGTGGGTTCCGGCGGCGGCCTGGCTGCAACCATTAAGGACGGTATGCGAGCAATCGCCGTTCGAGTCGATCAGGTTGTTGGAGTTGCCGGATTCGTGACCCCTGGAACGCATGTCGATGTTTTGATCTCGGGTGTTCCTCCGAACGCGAACTCGGGAGGCAACAACAATACCCAGGTGAGAACGGTGCTGCAGAATATCGAAGTTCTTTCGGCCGGCACGGATATTCAGAAAGACGCCGAGGGTAAGCCTCAGCAAGTGCAGGTTGTGAATCTGCTGGTAACGCCGGAGCAGGCGCAAGTCCTGGCTCTCGCCAGCAATGAGACGCGCATACAACTCGTCCTCCGCAACCCCCTCGACACAAAAGTTGCACCGGTCGAGGGAACGGCCATGACGAATTTGTTTGTGGATCAGAATGCGCCGGCGTCGAAGCCCAAACTGACCGGACGCGTGGCGGTCCGCAAGCCAAAAGAAGATACGTTTACAGTGACCGTTATCAACGGGAACACCAAAACCGAAGATAAATTTGCATCGCCCGGGGGGAAACAGTGAAAGCTAAAGCTGGGATTTTTTTCGCCAGTGTCAGTGCTTTGACACTTGTATTCTGTGCCGAAGCGGCCGTGTTGGCCCAGGCACCCCCGCCGGGAGCCCAGCCGGCGGCATCGAACAGTCAAGATTCGACAAACGACTTGTCGCTTGCGGTGGGTAAATCGGTTGTGCTTGATCTCGCTCGGCCTGTTACGCGTATTGTTGTGGGCTTGGGTGACTATGCCATGGCGCAGGCCGTAAGTCCGACCCAAATTCTTCTCAGCGGCAAGGCTCCCGGTGAGACCAGCCTGATTATTTGGGATCAAAGCGGTGGGCGGCAATTCTTCAACGTTTCGGTGAGACCCAGTAATTTCGCCTCGAATGATACCCTGGAGGGCCTACGCCGGGAGTTGAGGGCGGAATTGCCCGGGCAGAATGTCAGAGTCTCGCAGGATAACGGCGTAATCTTTCTGCGCGGAACTGTGAACAACCTCAATAGCTCCGACCGAGCGCTGATGATCGCGTCCACTGCAGGCAAGGTTGTGAACCTTCTCAATGTGAATGTGCCGGCAGCTGAACCCCAGATCCTTCTCAAGGTTCGCTTTGCCAGTATCGACAGAACCAAAGAAAAGCAGCTCGGCATCAATATTTTCAGTAGCGGGTTTGGTAACACGATTTTCTCGGCTTCTACCAACCAGTACACAGCGACGACACCAACCATCGCAGGGAGCACGGGAACTATTAGTTCCGTGAGTCCGTTGAATCTTTTTGCCTTCTACCCTGGCATCAACCTGGGTGCGACCATACAAGCCCTCGAACAGAAAGGGCTCGCCGAAGTCTTGGCGGAACCGAATGTTCTTGCCAAGAATGGACACCAAGCCAGCTTCCTGGCTGGCGGTGAATATCCGTATCCGGTAGCTCAGACTGGAGCCACGGGCGGCGGGGCGGCGCCAATCACGATTACATACAAGCAGTACGGCATTGTGCTCGCCTTTCTCCCCACGATCACCAACCGCGGTACGATCCGGCTTCAGGTCGCTCCAGAAGTGAGCGCTCTTGATTATGCCAACTCTGTCAACATTGGTGGCGCAAGTGTTCCGGCTCTCACAATCCGCCGTGTCAATACGGAAGTCGAGCTTGCCGATGGACAGAGTTTCGTCATCGGCGGATTGCTCGACAACCGCGAAGCAGACAATTTCGAGAAGATCCCCTTTCTTGGTGATATTCCGATCTTAGGCAGGTTCTTTCAAACAATGCAAAGAACCAAATCGAATTCGGAGTTGATCGTAATTGTTACTCCGGAGATTGTGAACCCGATCGATGCCGGAACGCCTCTGCCGGAGCTTAAATATCCGGAAGGGTTCCTTCCTCCCAACTCTCCGATTCCAATGCACACGCCGGATACAAAGGTGGCTGGAACCGCGCCTCCGCCTCCGCCAGCCACGATTCCTGTGGAGAAGTTGATCGAGAGTCAGAAGCCGGAAGTACCGCTAGTGGTTTCAGGTGCGATGGCCGTTGGTGGCGGTGGAGGTGGCAGCTCTGCATCTACCCAGGCGGCTCCTCAGTAAGACGTGAGGGGATGAGAGATTCCTGCCAATTCGACATCTCGGGTCCCAACGTGAGCCCCAGCGGACAATCATTGCTGGGGCTCAGCTTACATATCTCTAGCTTCTTCCTTCCACGCGAGGTTAGGGAGCCCGCCTTGAAGCGCCACGTGGCGCATCTCGCATCAAATTCAGGATTTGATTCGCGTCTTGCCTATGAAGCAACGGAGCATCTTATGAAACGGTCCGATCGCGGGTTGAGGCAGAGCTGTCCGGAATCCGACATCAATCGGTCTGGGAGTGATCGGCTGCAGATAATCAATGTGACGCGAAAAACCGTATTGGCGACCAGTGCGGAGGCCGCCAAGAGCGGAAGCAAAAGAACGAAAGGTCTTCTGGGACGCGATTGCCTTGCTCCTGGAGAAGGCATGTGGATTGTGCCGTGTGAGGCGGTCCATACATTCTTTATGCGATTCGCCATTGATCTTGTCTACCTCGACCGAAAAAATCGCATCAAGAAAATCGCTTGCGGAGTGCCGCCGTGGCGGCTCTCCGCGTGCCTGTCCGCCCACTCCGTTCTTGAATTGCCCTCCGGAACAGTTGAGATTTCAAAGTCGTGTCGGGGAGATTTCATCGAGTTTTCCCCAGTCTCAGATTCCAGCGATTCGCTGGGAGGCTAACTATGCCTGAGACAATTACTGGCAATACTGGCCCCGAGACGCTGAAAGCCACCCAACCTGGCCGACTCAACTTCAACAGCGAAGACTCCAAATGCGAATTCAGAAAATATTGAGCTTCCTGCTTATCGCCTTTGCTGGCGGCATGCTTTTTCTTGCTGCTTTCGTCGCTTCCTCTGCATTGCGTGTACAAGACCTCGCGCAGTACTGGGCCGGTGCACATTTGATTCGCGATAACCCGTATTCTGAAGTGCTCGTTACCAATTTTGAGAGATCATTTGGGTATTCGATGCATTCTCCCGCAATGGTGATGCGGAACCCGCCATCGGCATTTGTTCTCGTCCTGCCATTACGCTACATGAACTACAACATCGCGTTCGCCTTTTGGACATTGTTGAGCGTTCTTACAGTTGCGGTCTGTGCTCGCTTTTCATCTTGCTTCGGTGGCAACTCAGAACCTTCAGTGGCGCCTGCATTTTTATGCCTTATATACGGACCAACCGTGGCTCTGCTATTGGTTGGTCAGATTGCCATTCTGGTTCTTCTTGGCGTCACCTTGTTTCTGGTCATGTTAGAGCGGAAGCGAGATCGGCTGGCCGGCGCGTTCTTGTCGCTGACGTTCGTTAAGCCCCATGTCGTTTTACTTGTTCTCATTGCAATTGCTCTTTGGACTATTAAGACGAGGCGATGGGCGGTTACTCTCTCGCTGGGGCTTTCGCTTGTCGCGGCAAGCGGCTTCGCGTTGCTCTTCAATCCACAGGTTTTTATCCAATACTTGGCATTCGTTCGCCATTTTGCAGGCGAGACTACACCCTACCCCAATATCGGTGGGCTGATTTACGTCCTAACCGGATGGCGAGACTTGGCTTTTCTTCCGCAGATTGCGGGACTGGCGTGGCTGGGATTCTATTGGCGAAAAAATCGTAACCAATGGGACTGGAAGTCACACGGGATGGTAGTTCTGCTTGTCTCCGTTGCTTGCAGCTATTACAGTTTTCCCTTCGACCAAATCTGCGTCTTGCCAGCTCTTATGATGGCTTATATGAATGGCAATCGTTGGATTTTTCTCGTTGGATTCATCGCCACAGACCTCGGTTTTGCCTTCTACCTCTCGAATCTTGCGGGAAGGTTCGGTTTCGGCTACATGTTTCTGTGGTGGACAGCGAGTGGCTGGCTGATCACCTATCTGATTGCGATGAAGTTGCGGCTGCATGAAACAGCCAATGCAACCAGCGTTTACGGCTCTTGATCGAGTCCACCGCCACAGCCTAATGATTCGCCCGACTGCATTGTCGTCGCTGTTTACTGAGACGGAGAAGCCAAAAATGACAAAAGTACGTTGGGTGATTCTTGCGTTCCTCTCGTTGAGCAGCGCTCTCTCCGTCTTTTGGGGCTTTGCCATAGAGCGCGCCGGACGCGGTATCATCGTCGATTTCAAAGTCGTGTATATTGGCACGCGGTGCCTTCTCCATAACCATGACCCCTACGACGAAAATCAATTGATGAGCTTCTACATTGAGGAGGGAGGAAAGCGCCCTTCGAGCCCTGCCGAACTCAATCGAGTACGGCAAGTAGTCGCTCTGCTGGTTTATTTTCCAACCGCGTTTCTCTACATTGCGCCATTTGCGCTGCTTCCTTTTAGTGCAGCGCACGCAATTTGGTCGGGACTTACAGTGCTGGTGTTTACGCTGGGCGCGTTCTTAATGTGGATGCTCGCGCAGGACCGCGCGCCGAACGCCGCGTTCTACATGGCGTGTTTTGCGCTCGCCAATTCCGAGATACTCTATGCCGGCGGAAATCCGGCTGGCCTCGCCATTGGGCTCTGCCTTATTGCGACGTCGTGTTTTCTCGAGGATAGGTATGTGTATGTCGCGATGATTTGCTTCGCTGTGAGCCTGGCACTCAAACCCCATGATACCGGTCTTGTGTGGTTATATTTTCTTCTGGCAGGTGGCGTGTTGCGATTACGTGCGCTTCAGACACTCGCGCTCACGGTTATTTTGGGCATTCCGGCAATAGTGTGGGTATCATACGTTTCGCCACACTGGATGAAGGAGTTGTCCGGCAACCTTTCCGCCACGGCGGTTCCTGGAGGAATTACCGATCCCGGTCCGACTTCCATGAGCGGGAGCGGCGGCGGCATGATTATCGATCTCCAGACTGTCGTCAGCGTCTTTCGCAATGATTCTCGTTTCTACAATTCGATTACCTATGCGATTTGTGGAGCGCTGCTTCTGATTTGGGTCGTCATCACCCTGAAATCCCGACCTTCGCGATCAAAAAACTACCTTGCACTCGCTTCCATTGCAGCGCTTTCCATGCTACCCCTCTATCACCGTCCCCATGATGCCAAGCTGCTTCTGCTGACTCTTCCTGCCTGCGCGATGTTGTTGAGCGAGGGAGGGGCAATTGGCAAGGTCGCGCTGTTGCTCAATTCCGCTGCTATCGTTCTTACCTCAGATCTTCCTCTTGCAATGGTTGCCTTATTGACCAAGGGCTTGCAGTTGTCCACGGAGAATGTGCAGTCGAAGCTGCTTATGGTTGTGATCGAGCGCCCAATGCCTCTTATCCTGTTTGCATTGAGCGCGTTCTATTTGTGGGTTTATGCGCATCACTCTCTTCGTGAAAAAATTCCGGTTATGCCTGAGGCTGGCTTGTGCTCAAATTGAGATCGCTCCGCTCGCAGTGGAAGTTTCTAACAAAGTCCATCTGTAATGACTTTGTTTTGTTCTGTGCTTCGAACTCTCCCGGAGTTTGCCGTGAAACAGAATAATCGAGGGCTGATACGGTGGCCTCAGTCAATTCTTGGCCCGCCACCGGGTCTAAAGGAATTGAACGTACTCTGCTGGGGCCTCTTTGTCATTGTCTTGATCATTCCGCTCACCATCGTTCTCCTTTTGCGATGGAAAGTGGGCGCGAAATTCTCTGACATTCTTCCTGTCGACTTTATCTATTTCTACGGCATAGGCCGGCTCCTGAATCAGCATCCCGCCATCAAGCTCTACGACTATGGCCTGCAACTGAAGACATTCAACGAAATCTATCCCTTGTCAGCGAATCACCAGGTATGGGGTCGCAGCCCCTATCCACCATTTGTCGCCAAATTCTTCAGCGCCTTCGCGCACTTTTCATTCGAAAGTGCATTCTTTAGCTGGATGGGATTGTCTTTCATCCTTTACATCGCTGGACTCACGGCGGCAGTGAAAGCGGCGTTGCCCAAAGATCGATTAAGAGGCTCGCTCGTCTTCTGTTTTTCGATAGCCTCCCCATTATTTCTCTATTTCAATCTCGCCGTCGGGCAACTTGCTACGGTAGCGGTCTTCTCCACTGGACTCGCGGTTTATCTCGAGAGGCGTTCGCGGCACGTGCTCAGCGGACTCGCGCTTTCGATCCTGGCGTACAAGCCGACACTCTTGCTGCTCATCGTACCCATGATGTTCGTGACTCGTAGATTCAGGGCTCTCGTGGGGTTCTGCACCGGAGGAGTTGTCTTGATTGTGGCTTCAACCATGTTCGCGGGTCCCCAGATCTGGCCGGTCTATGCGCATTTTCTCGAGACATTTGCCGGGACCGCCGGCATTCACGGCGAAGTATCGATCAAACGTTGGGAATACGTGGACTTTAACTCAGTTTCCTATAGCATTCCGGGTGGACGAACCAGGCTCGGCGTTGCCCTGTTGGCTTGCCTGGTGATCGGAATCGGAGCGTGGATCGTGGTACTTTGGCGCAAATCCGTGGGCTCCGATGTAACTGTACAAAACCTGATCTGGGCAATCACTCTGACCTGGACGCTGCTTATCAATGTGTATGTGCCGGTTTACGACACGCTCCTGATCGCTGTCGCGGCGGCTCTTACAACCGGGGCTCTGGCCCAAATAAAATGGGGAAGAATTGCTGGGTGGATGTCAGTCCTCACGATTGCAATCTCCATGGTGTCCTTTAAAGCGGAATCCATTGCTCAGGAGCATGGAATTCAACCGCTGACCATATTGATCATATTTCTCGGGTTGGGCCAGGCCATGATTCTGCGAAGTGTCCTTAACAGGAAATTGTCCGACCGCCAACCAACCACTCAGAGGTATGGAAAAGCCTGCGGTGAACCGGTATAAGCAAAGTGGGCGTGCGCTCCAGCCATGAAAGATTGAATTTTGGATTCACCCTATCGATCTCGCACCCATGCGAGCGGCAGTATTCGAGCGTGCGATCTCATCGCATCCAGTCTTGAGTTACGAAGGTATTCGGTTGTAAATACATCTTTGGTGTTATGCCGGGGATGTCAATCCCCGCATATATAGGTCCGTTACATCTTTAGTGCTATCCCACTTCGGACTTTGTTGACTTCTAATGACCACAGGTGCTAAAAACAATGGCACAACACCTGCTCACTATGCACTACCACCAGTCTCTGACTGGAACCCCAACCCAGGAAATGGAGAACCACGAATGAATGATCTGATGATCAAGATGTATGTAACCGCAAAAATGTTGATCGAGCGTGAAGAAGGCCAGGACCTCGTCGAGTATGCGCTCGTCGTTGCTCTGATCGCTTTCGGCGCAATCACTGCCATGAGGTTTCTCTCGACTGGCATCAACACTGCGTTCTCTGACGTAGCAGCCACGCTCACCTCCAACATCACATAGTTTTCCCCCGGCGTTGCCGGATAAAAGACCCCACCGCAGCCTGGCATGTAATATCGCCAGGCTGCATTGGTTTTTGGGGGAAAATACAGACGAAAGACAAGAAACGCCACTTCATTCCCGCCCTTCTTGAAAGAACGCTCAACCCGGAGCATTACCAAATCTGGTAGTCGATCCGGATTTTTCCAGTGCAATCACCTCTCCTGTTTTCGGGCTGTGGCAAAGTAGTTGTATGCTCCTTTCAAGTCCTGGATCCAATGAGCAAGCTGTCACCTTGACGCTGCTTGAAGGTGGTTTTACCGCCATCGTTCTGGGGCTGGTCTTCGCGTGGCCGCGTCTCGGTGCTTCCTGGTTTTCGCGCATCGAGCGAGTTCTTGGTCGACTGGCAAGGAGAAAGAGCGTAGCCGTACTTTTGGTCGGCCTCTCCGGTCTGTTTTTTCGTCTGGCCATTCTTCCCTGGTGCCCCATTCCGCTTCCATTTGTGCCAGACGACTTCAGTTTTCTTCTCGCATCAGACACCTTCTCCCATGGCCGCCTGACCAATCCCACCCCCGCAATGTGGATTCATTTCGAGTCGATCCACATCGACATGCTCCCTACGTATATGTCGATGTACTTTCCCACGCAGGGCTTGGCGATGGCGGCAGGAAAGGTGCTATTCGGCAACCCATGGTTTGGCATTCTGATCACAAGCGCACTGATGTGCGCAGCGATCTGCTGGATGCTCCAGGCGTGGCTTCCCGCATCCTGGGCCTTCCTGGGCGGCATGCTCGCCGTGATTCACCTCGGCCTTTTCAGCTATTGGATTAACACCTACCACGCCGCTGGGTCGATCGCGGCATTCGGCGGGGCGCTGGTTCTGGGGGGGCTTCCGAGGTTCAAGCGGCGACCCATCTTCCGGTATGCGCTGCTTATGGCCATCGGTATTGCTTCCATGTTTACCACCCGGCCATTCGAGAGCATGCTGCTGTTTATCCCGGTCGCGGTTTCCCTGGTCCGCTGGTACCTCGTCGCCCCCAATCGCCCCAGTCTTTCGGCGATCGTACGCCAGACTGCCCTTCCTGTCGCCGTCGTTGTGGCGGCAGCTGCCTGGATGGGCTACTACGATTACCGCGTCTTCGGGAACCCCTTCACCTTGCCCTACTCAGTGAATCGAGCTACCTATGCCATGGCACCCTATTTCGCCTGGCAGAAGCCTCGGCCAGAGCCCGCATACCACCACGAAGAAATGCGTCGCTTCTATCACGAAGATGAACTTGCCGACTACCAGAGAAACCATTCCTTTGGTGGATTCCTCAAGATGACCCTGATCAAGGCCGTTAGCGGGACACTCTACTTCACCGGTCTTGCGTTGCTTCCGTTCTTTTTTATGGCGCGACGAGTATTCCTCGATAAGCGCGTCCGATTCCTTCTGATTTGCCTGGGAGTGTTGACTGTGGGGATGGTGGTGGAGATATTTCTTATCCCCCACTATATGGCGCCCTTTACGGCGGCCATTTATGCTCTCGGCCTGCAAGGCATGCGCCATATGCGGGTCTTCAAGCCAGGAGACCAGCCCGTTGGCATGGCGTTGGTCAGGTTTACGGCCGTAGTGCTGATCGTGATGTGCGTCTTTCGCCTTTACGCTCAGCCACTCCATCTCTCGTTTCCCGAATGGCCTTCGTCTATCTGGAATTTCAGCTGGTATGGCCCCGATGTCTTCGGCAAAGACCGTGTCTCGGTGAAGCATCAACTCGAGGGCCTGCCCGGGGGCCAGATCGCAATCGTACGTTATTCGCCTAAACACAACCCTCAAGACGAATGGGTGTACAACTCTGCAGATATTGACCAATCCAAGGTAATCTGGGCGCGAGAAATGGACCCCTCAGATAACCGTGAGCTGTTTCAATATTATAAAGACCGCAAAGTTTGGCTCGTGCAACCAGATACACACCCGGTCCAGGTTTCTCCTTACCCATTAACTGGGCAGCTCAACCCCAAAGGGCTTTAGTGCTTTTGCTGCCTGCAGTCATCAGAGAGGCAAGAGAAACGTAGCGCCCCGCGATGATGGATCGATAATCAAGCCCTGAGCGGCGAAATTGCAGCTCAATCCGGTCAGCTAAGCCAGCTGGCTTGAGCGAGAAGGAAGTGCCAGTGAATGCGGCAATAAAAGAGAATGTACCTACGGCGCTTCCAAAATGGTGGCTGCACATTGGAGTTTTCCTTCTCGCCTGCGTTGTGGTGATCGCTCGGCGACCGGGTTCGGTCCTTAATGCCCAATTCTATGCGGAAGATGGGCGCGTCTTCTTTCAGGAGGCCTATAACCACGGCTGGTGGTCAGCCCTCCTCCGCCCCTATGGCGGATACTTTCACGCAATTCCGCGCCTGGGAGCAGCACTTGCTCTGCTCGTACCGTTATCCTTTGCGCCATTCGTGCTAAATCTTATCGCGATCGCAGGACAGGCTCTTCCGGTCAACCTTCTTGTTTCGGACAGATCGGCTCAGTGGGGAAATCTGCGCTACCGGCTGCTTCTGGTGGCAAGCTATCTTGCATTGCCCAATCTGAGCGAACTTGGAATTAACATTACCAACGTCCAGTGCTTTCTAGCGCTGAGCGCCTTTCTCTTAGTGGTAGCTTCGAAGCCCCGAACGGTCATCGCTCAAACATTCGATTTGCTCTTTTTGCTGCTGTTTGGAATGTCAGGGCCCTACTGCATCTTCCTCCTCCCAATTGCGATTTTTCAATCCTGGAAACATCGTGATCGCTGGAAAAGCGTCCAGGCTGTTGTTCTGGTTTCGACTGCCGTTGTTGAGGCTTGGGGTCTTCTCATTCTTGACCACACAGGCCGACCTCATTACGCGCTCGGGACTAGTCCCGTTTGGTTAAGCCGCATACTTGGCGGTCAGGTTTATCTCGGAGTTCTGATTGGCACCAACACCCTTGCGGCGATGCGGGGCCCGGGGATGGTTCTCTTTCTAAGCATTGTTGCGATTTGTTGCACCGGCCTTGTCGCGGTCTGCGCCGCCAGGGCATCCGAGCAGATGAAGCTATTCCTCCTGTTCTCCTTGATCGTTCTTGCCGCTGCGCTCATTTCTCCGATGCTCCCAACTCAACCCGGGCATTCCCTTTGGGAATCGATGGCAGCGGCGTGGGGAAGTCATTACTGGTTTTTCCCAAATCTCGCCTTTGCCTGGACGCTTATCTGGTGTTTACATGCTCGGCCAGACATCCTGAGGGTCGCGGCAACCGCTCTCTTGTTCTGCATGACCATTGCTGTCGTTCGCGATTTCCGTCAACCCGCCTTGAAGGATATGAAGTTCCACGATTACGTAAGGCAGTTTGAGGCAGCGCGGCCGGGCGAGGAAGTGCGGATTCCGATAAACCCGGAAAACTGGTGGATGTGGCTGATTAAGCATTAGAGAGGCCCACGTCGAAAGTTGCATACTCTGTGCGGTGGTTTTGTGCCGTGCAACTGACGTTTTGACTCTTGCTTGGACCAGGCTTCCTGCCTTCGTTAACCGTTACCTGAGCGGGTAACCTTCTGGGTATGCAGGTGCTTTTCTCACCTTTATGCTTGAAAATAGAGACCTGGTGATAGGAAATCAATGATTAACGGAAAGCGCATCGCCGTGGTCATGCCGGCGTACAACGCCGAGAAGACGCTGGAAATGACCGTGCGTGAGCTATCGGACCTCGTCGACATCAAAATCCTCGTCGACGACTCCAGCAGGGACCAGACCGCGGTCCTCTCCAAGAAACTGGGCGTGCAGACCTTCGTGCACGACTCCAACTACGGCTATGGACGCAACCAGCAAACTTGCTATCGCGAAGCCCTCGCCGCCGGCGCCGACATCGTCGTGATGGTCCACCCTGACTATCAGTACACGCCATCGCTCGTTCCCGCCATGGCCGGCATGATCGCCAGCGGCGTCTACGACATGGTTCTCGCTTCGCGCATTCTCGGAGGCGGAGCGCTGGGCGGTGGCATGCCATTGTACAAATACATCTCCAACCGCCTCCTCACCGCCTTTCAAAACATTTTCCTGGGAGTCAAGTTGTCCGAGTACCACACCGGCTTCCGTGCATTTTCACGCAACCTGCTCGAGACCCTTCCCATCCTCGAAAACTCCGACGATTTCGTTTTTGACAACCAGATGATTGCGCAGGCCGTGATGTTCGGCTTCCGCATCGGAGAAATTTCGTGCCCGACGAAGTATTTTGAGGAAGCCTCCTCCATCAACTTCAAACGCAGCGTTGAGTACGGCTTTGGAGTCCTTGCCACGACCCTCAGCTTCGTCGCGCAGAAAATGGGATTGATCCATATGGCACGGTTTGCTCCTAGTGGAAGAAAGGTTACACAGCAGTATTATTCCCAGCACGAGAGTGGCTCGTAAGCTTCTTGAGTGCCTTGAATATGCAATCGCGATTGAGGTCCGCCAAGTGGGAAAAGCAAGCGTCCTGGTCTCCGGTTCCTGCGGACTCATCGGGTCCGAGGTCTGCACGCATTTTTACCAAGCTGGCTACTCTGTCTCCGGTATCGACAACAACCAGCGTGCGGTCTTTTTCGGGTCCGACGGCGATACGTCCTGGACACTCGATCGCTTGCGCCGGACCATCCCGGGCTACGAACATCATGCAATCGATATCCGAGATCGCGACAGAGTTCTACAGCTTGTTTCCGATACCAGCCCTGCCGTCATTGTTCACACCGCGTCACAGCCCTCCCACGACCGCGCGGCTGCCATCGCCTTCGATGACTTTGACACCAATGCCGTCGGCACATTAAACCTGCTCGAAGCCTCACGGCGGTACACTCCGGAATCCCCCTTCATTCACATGTCAACGAACAAAGTATATGGAGATCGTCCAAATACTCTTGCCCTCGTGGAAAAGGAGACGCGCTGGGATTTCGCAGACACCGAGTTCCGCAACGGCATTCCTGAAACCTTTCCCATTGACCAGTCGTTGCATTCCCTTTTCGGCGCCTCGAAACTCGCTTCCGATGTTCTGGTTCAAGAATATGGTCGCTACTTCAAGATGCCAACTTGCGCTTTGCGGGGCGGCTGCCTCACCGGACCCAATCACTCAGGAGTGGAACTCCACGGGTTTCTCAGTTATCTGGTTCGCTGCAACCTTATCGGCAGGGAATACAAAGTATTCGGCTACAAGGGAAAGCAGGTCCGCGACAATCTTCACTCTCAAGACGTTGCCCAATTCATGTTGAGATTTGCTCAGAATCCGCGCTGTGGCGAGGTATATAACCTCGGAGGCGGCCTGGAAAACTCCTGCTCGATCCTGGAAGCATTTTCTCTGACTCAGGAAGTTACCGGACGATCACAGGTCTGGACTTACGTCGAGAACAACCGGGTCGGAGATCACATTTGTTATTACAGCGATCTCACCAAAATGAAAGCACACTTCCCTGGTTGGGAGGTAACCAGGAGTCTTCAGCAGACAATCGCCGAGATCGCAGCATCCTGGTCCGCGCGCATGGAGAAGGAAAGTTAGGATGAAAGTTCTTATCTCCGGCATCTGCGGCTTCGTAGGTAATCAATTAGCCCTGTACCTTCGGGATTCCTACGAAGGCATTGCGATCGTCGGCCTGGACAACCTGGCGCGATCTGGAAGCGAGATGAACCGCCGCGCGCTTAGAAACATGGGAGTCGAATTGTTCCACGGAGACATTCGGATGGCCAGCGATCTGGAGGCGCTTCCGGCCTCCGATTGGGTTATCGATGCGGCAGCCCTGCCGAGCGTTCTGGCCGGCCGCGACGGTAAGACCAGCAGCCGTCAGTTGCTTGAACACAACTTGATTGGAACCATCAACCTTCTCGAGTACTGCCGATCCTGTCACGCCGGCCTCATTTTGTTGAGCACAAGCCGCGTTTACTCGATTCCGGCTCTCCTGCAACTGCCCCTTTCCGTAGACTCCTCTGCCTTCGTTCCCGTTGCGACGCGCCCCTTCCCCGCAGCCGTCAGTCAAGCTGGAGTAAAGGAAGCCTTCAGCGTTGAGGCGCCAATCTCTCTCTACGGGGCCACGAAGTTGGCGTCGGAGAGACTCGCTCAGGAATACCAATCTGCTTTTCAAATCCCGGTCTGGATCAACCGTTGCGGTGTAATGGCCGGTGCGGGTCAGTTTGGCAATGCCGAGCAGGGCATTTTCTCCTATTGGCTCCATGCCCACGCCGCCAGGCGCCCTCTCAGGTATCTGGGTTTCGGCGGTCACGGTTTCCAGGTTCGAGACGCGTTACACCCCCGCGATTTGGCGCGAATGGTGGATTTTCAGTTGCGCTCCGGCATGCAGGGAAAAGTCCTCAATGTCTCCGGCGGCAAGGAGAACGCCATTTCGCTGGCGCAGTTGACCGCATGGTGCGATCAGCGTTTCGGCTCGCATCGGCCGCTTGCCGATGGCTCTGATCGACCCTACGACGTTCCCTGGCTGATTCTGGATTCCACTGAGGCCTTCAACACAACCGCCTGGAAACCGCAAATTACCCTATCTCAGATCCTTGAAGAAATTGCATCTCACGCGTTATCCAATCCCGACTGGCTCACTAGGTGCGGAGCATGAACGCGACGCCGGCAGCCAGGTCAACCGTCGAACTCGTCTCTGTGGTGATACCTGCTCGCGACGAAGAGGGCTGCATCGCCTCCACGGTCGAGCATCTCCATCTGGAATTGCGCCTGAATAACATCGCGCACGAGATCATCGTGGTCGACGATGGCAGCACCGATGGGACTGCCGCGCTCATCGCTGCGCTCTCTCAAAGGACGCCCGAAGTCAGGCTGGTTCCCAACGGCCCCCCCCACGGATTCGGTCGCGCCATCGCCAAAGGGCTGCAGCAAATGAGTGGAGATGCCGCCGTCATCATGATGGCGGACGAGTCCGACGATTGTCGTGACGTGGTGCGCTATGTGAAGAAGCTAGACGAGGGTTGGGATGCCGTCTTCGGCTCCCGATTCACGAAGGGTGGCGGCGTCATCGATTATCCCTGGCTTAAGTTGCGTTTGAACCGAATGGCCAATCTGTTCATCCGCATCTTGTTTGGCATTTCTCTTAATGACACCACCAACGCCTTCAAGGCTTATCGTCGATCCGTCATTGAAGGTTGCAATCCTCTCCTCTCAGCGCACTTCAACCTCACCGTCGAACTTCCGCTCAAGACAATTATCCGCGGTTACTCCTGGGCGGTAATTCCTATAACCTGGCGCAATCGCAGAACGGGCGTGGCCAAACTGAAGATTGAAGAAATGGGCAGTCGCTATCTCTTCATCTGCCTCTACCTCTGGCTCGAGAGACATTTGAGCCGAGGCGACTACAGGAAAAAAGAGTCATGAGTTTGACGGCACAGCATCCGGATAAGCCGACGAACTCTTCCGCGCCCCGACGTTCTTCCGCGCCGCTGCGCGTTTCTCTATCCGTCTTCCTTGTAGCGTTGCCGGCAATCATCTTCTATGCGATTCTGTTTCGCGAAGCCCCGGATCTTCCTTCATTCGATGACTATGGTCTCCTCCAATTTCTCAACGAGTTCACAGAACTCCACAGCATTTCCGAAAAGGCCTCCTGTTTTCTCGCTGCACAGCACAACGAATACAAGCTCTTCTTCGCGAGTGCAATCGGATGGCTCCAATTCGTTCTCTGGGGTCAGGTCAGCTTCAAACTGCTGTGCGTCATCGGCAATGTATTCGTGGTTCTGCTGGCCATCCTTCTTTGGAAAATGTTTCTCCCGGCGCAAAAGGATGTGGCCACGCGCCTGTCGCTCTTCATCCCGGTCTCCTGGTTGCTCTTCCAGCTTCAATATTGGGGGACAGTGAATTCGCCGTTCGCGGGACTTCAGAACCTTCCTGTCCTGGTCTTTTCCTTCGCCGCAATCTATCTGCTCGTCCAGAAAAGCAAAACGACATTTTGGGGCGCGCTTCTATTCCTTGTGCTTGCGGTTGCTGCCTCGGGCAACGGGTTTCTCTTGATCCCCATCGGCATTCTGATCATGGTCGTCGCCCGCGAATATCGGCGCATCCCGGTCTGGCTCGCGGTCTCCGCTGTTTGCATAGCGGCCTATGCGTACCACTACAACGCGATGTCGTCGCAGGCTGATCGTCACCACTCTGTCTTTGCCACTCTGCTCCGGATAAACCCCGCTTACATCGTCGCCTTCATCGGCTGCGCAGGCAGTCCCTCCGCAACCGTCAGCGTCATCCTTGGATTGCTCCTCTGCGGCTTCTTTATTTTCATGGCCGTCAGAGGCTATCCGCGCCGAAATCCTCTCGTGTCCTATTGCGTTCTCTTCCTCCTTCTGACTGCAATCGGTGTCGCTGGAATCCGCTCGGAACTCGGGATAATGCAGAGCCTGCAGTCGCGCTACACAATTTACTCAGTTCTGCTTCTGATCTTCACCTGGTTCGCGATCGTCGAAGAATTGTCCCAAATCCGGACCGGAGATCTGTTGCGAAATGGCTTGTTTCTCGGTACCATGCTGGTCGTTGTCGTGTTCTCGCTCTTCATGGATGAGATCGGTTCACTCATCCTCGAAGGACGCGCCCGTGAGACCCTGCAGGCAATGTCCGTCTTCGAACACTCATTCACATCGGATCCGACCGTGGGGCCGATGCCCGCACCCCCGTTGCAACAGAGACCTTCGGACTGGAACGAACTCAACCACGGCGCCCGCGAAATCTTGTTGAACTGAATCAAGCTGGGAATATACCAACCGCCGGCATATTAGCACCGGAGGGAGTGCCGCCAAGGGGACTCGGATCTTCAACCTCTTTGGGTCCCACTTCACCCGTTACCTGGGCGGTAACTTTCTGTGGATGCTGATGCTTTTATTCAGTTTATGCATGAAAATGGAGACATCGTGATGGTACATCAATGATTAACGGAAAGCGCATCGCCGTGGCCATGCCGGCATATAACGCGGAGAAAACGCTGGAATGACCGTGCGCGAGCTATCTGATCTGGCTGGCATAAAGATTCTCGTCGATCACTCAAGCAAGGGCCAGATGGCGGTCCTCTCCCAGCAGCCTTGCGTCCAGACGTTCGTGCATGATTCCAATTACGGGCATGACCGCAACCAGCAGACTTGCAATTGTGGGGCCCTTGCAGCGGGCGCTGACGCGGGTCAGACGCTTCGTCGGGTTGGCGTTCAAACGCCATGTGAATGCTCACATCATGTTGGCGAGGGAGCAACGGCATGTTTCTGATTGCAACCTCAGCCTCAGGGGGTCAGGCGCCATTTATCGCAGTGGAGGCCGGCATCACAATCGTTTCGATTGCAACGGCTTTTGCTTGGCCCTCCCTCGGTCACCAATGGTTTCGCCGCCTTGAAGCCGCTTTTGCGCGCCTTGCACACAAGAAGGGGCTTTCGGTGCTGGTAGTGGGAATTACCGCCGTCGTCTTGCGCCTTCTAATTCTGCCAATTTCGCCAATTCCACATCCGTTTATCCACGATGATTTCAGCTTCCTTCTTGCTGCCGATACGTTTTCGCACGGGCGCCTGACCAATCCGACCCCCGCGATGTGGACCCATTTTGAGTCGTTCCATATCGACATGAAGCCGACCTATATGTCGATGTATTTCCCCGCGCAGGGTCTTGTGTTGGCCGCCGGCAAAGTTGTTTTCGGGAAGCCCTGGTTCGGGTTGCTCATTGCGACAGCGCTAATGTGCGCTGCAATCTGCTGGATGCTCCAAGCCTGGCTGCCGCCGTCGTGGGCCCTTCTCGGTGGCTTATTCGCTGTTGTTCACTTGGGCATCTTCAGTTATTGGATCGATACCTACACTGGCGCAGGTTCCCTGGCCGCGCTAGGCGGATCCCTTGTGCTGGGGGGGCTTCCCCGCTTCCTTGGATGGTTCCGCATCCGTCACGCTTTCCTAATGGCACTGGGCGGGGTGCTTCTCGCCAACACTCGCCCCTTTGAGGGTCTTCTCCTTTGTCTGGTCGTGGTGGCTTATCTCTTCCGTTATCTTTGCCGAAATAAGAAGCGCCCGCCCCTATCTAGAATCATGGTTCATTCCGCGCCAGCTCTGGCACTGCTAGTTGCGATGTGCGTGGGGATGGGCTATTACAACTACCGCGTCTTCGGAAGCCCACTCACCCTGCCATATACGATCAATCGCGCGACATACGGCGTCGCGCCTTACTTTATTTGGCAGTCTCCGCGCCCAGCCCCTGTCTTCCGCAACGATCAAATGAGGGACCTCTATAACTCCGAAGAACTCGACTACTATAAGAAAGTTCATTCGGTGCTGTATGTTCCAATCCTTCTTTATCGTTCCTTCGCGGTAGCGCGGTTTTTTGCCGGCCTTTCATTTCTTCCGGTTCTGCTTCTGCTTAAACGAGTCTCGCGCGATCGGCGCATTCGCTTTCTGTTTGTTTTCGTGTACGTTGCAGTGGCAGCGCTCGCAACGCAGGTCTTCCTCGTGCCTCACTACTTCGCGCCCTTCATTGCTGCGCTCTACGCAGTCGGTTTGCAGTGCGCGCGGCACATGCGTCAATGGAAACCGGGTGGCAATCCGACCGGCGCGACGCTCGTACGGCTTATGGTGGCTGCTTGCCTTTTGCTCGTCTGTCTGCGCCCCTTTGTCTCGTTGATGCACTTCAGTCTCGGCGACAGGGGCTCGGTGGCGTGGCAATGGCTCGGGACTGAAAACTTTGGCAAGCCACGGGCAGAGGTGGAAAGCGCTCTCGAAGGGTTGCCGGGCGGACAACTAGCAATCGTTCGCTATTCGGCCGATCACAAACCGGATGACGAATGGGTCTATAACTGTGCGGATATCGATGCGTCCAAAGTGATCTGGGCTCGCGAATTGGATGAGTCCAGCAACCGCAAACTGCTCGATTACTATCGCGATCGAAAAGCGTGGCTCATTCAGCCCGATGCAGACCCCATCGCCCTAACTCCCTATCCCGCGACTGAGGCCTCAAGCCTGCCAAATGCATCCAGAGGCTCATCATGATTCGCGGCATACATCCGCGGCTCATTGGTCTAGGCCTCTTTCTGGTCGGAAGTGCACTTCTCCTCTTGATCGGTGTCTCGCGCGAACGCACATCCCCAGTTTCCATGATCGACTTCAAAACCGTTTACGTCGGAGCGCGCTGTCTTCTCGAGCATCGCGATCCCTACAACCCCGTCGAGATGCAGAAGACTTATTTTTCCGAGGCCGACGGACACCCCACGGACGCTCCCCCAATCCAATTTGCGGTAACCAGATTCATCTACCTGCCCACCGTCTTCGTCCTCACCGTGCCCTTTGGACTGCTCCCCTGGGGGCCGGCGCACCTCGCCTGGATCATTCTGACCGCCGCCACCCTCCTTCTCGCTGCTTTTCTGATGTGGAATCTCGGATCTACCCGCGCCCCAATCGCTTCCGGATGGCTCATCTGCCTTTTCCTCATCACCAGCGAACTTCTCGTCGAGGTCGGCAACGCCGCCGGAATTGCGGTGAGCCTCTGTGTAATCGCCGTCTGGACATTCCTTCAGGGGAAGTTTGTGCCTGCTGGCATACTCTGCCTTGCTGTCAGTCTCCTCGCCAAGCCTCATGACGCGGCTCTCATCTGGCTCTATTTCCTGCTCGTCGGGGGCGTCCAGCGCAAGCGAGCGCTGATCACTCTGCTCCTGACAGTTGTACTTGCTCTGCCGGTATTCCTCTGGATTTCAGTCACCGCGCCCGCTTGGCTGCATGAGATGAACTTGAATCTCGCCCAGCATTCGCTGCAAGGTGCCGATTCCGATCCCGGGCCCCACGGAATCGTTGCATGGGCTCACGGTGCGCAACTCATCAACCTCCAGACCGTCTTCAGCCTCGTCCGCGACGACCCGCGATTCTACAATCCGGCCACCTACATCGTAAGTGGAATCCTTGCGCTCGTCTGGGTCTTCGCCGTCATGCGATCCCGTTTCATCCCGTCGTCCGCCTGCATCGCCCTCGCCGCTGGGGCCGCAATTTCCATGCTGCCGACGTACCATCGCCAACAGGACACCAGGCTCCTCCTCCTCATCATCCCCGCATTCGCGCTTCTATACACGCAGCGCGGCCCGATCAGGTGGTTGGCCCTGATTGTGAGTTCGGCGGGCGTCCTGCTTACCGGTGACATCCCGCTGGAACGCCTCGGCGCAATCGGTTACCGCTTCGGCGCAACTGCCCCCCTCACTCCGATCGCCCCCGGACTTTCCGCCCACCTGCCCACCCTGCTCTTTGCCCGCCCCGCTCCCCTCGCCATCCTCGCCGTCGGAATCCTTTATCTAAGCGCCTATTCTCGCGACTCCTGCCTTCATGACCGAGATTTGAGTGAGAAATGCGCAAAGACATAGCAGCCTCGGGCAAACCGGAATCAGCCGGTCCCGTTCAGTTCGGTGTAGTGTCCTGCCGATTTGAGATTGGACAGCTTATCTTCGTATTGATCCCGGCGGTCATCGCCTTGGTCATTCTTTATCGCCAGGCATTCTCACTCCCCTACATTGACGATTACCACGCCATCCTGGACTTTGCGATCAGGTATCAGCAATCTCCCTCCTGGGTGGCCAGGGTGCAGGAGATCATTGGACACCAGCACAACGAATACAAACTCATCTTTGAACATCTGATCGTTGTCGCGGACCTTGAACTTGCCGGACACCTTAACTTCGGCTTCTTGATTGCGCTTGGAAATCTCTTTTTGCTGCCGCTGGCATATCTGCTGTGGCGCATTCACGTTTCAGAAGATGGACCATCGAACAAACTGTTGCTCAGGTTTCTGCCGATATCTCTGCTTTTCTTCTCCCTCACCTATTGGGAGACCCTGAACTGGGCGATGGCCGGATTGCAGAACATCCCCGTAATTCTCTTCGTTCTTCTGTCACTGAAATTGCTGTTTCCGGTTGGCGAAAGCCGAATAGGGCGTCGGCGCTTCCTGTGGAGTTGTGTGACCGCGGTGATTGCAGCGTTGACATCGGCCAATGGTTTTTTGCTGGCTCCATTAGGACTCTTGATTCTTATGCGCCGCAGGGCTTACGCAGCTAGCTTGGCGTGGAGTGCCAGTTACGTCATTCCTCTGCTCGCTTATCTTTATCGCTACGTTCCAAGGCATCAACATCATGTGATCTCGCCTGCCGCTGGCATCGTGTACTTCTTCGACTTCGCAGGAGCGGCAATCCCTGGCGTTAATAACATCGTGCGAGTGCTGTTTGGCATCCTCGTTATTATTGTCTTCGTCGTTTCAATACGCACCAAGTTCGAGCACACCCATCCGGCCTCTTTCTATTTCACAATCTGGATCCTGATGTGTGGCGGACTTGTAGCGTCCTTGCGAGGACCGATTGCTCCGCGATATACGCTGTACTCGCTTCTCCTCCTTATCTATGTCTACAAATTCCTTCTCTTTCATATCCCGCGATGGGCAAAGATCAGCCCAATGACGGTATTTTTAACGCAACTTGTGCTTGCGCTTGTCATTGGTATATCTGCCGACAGAGACGCTTATCTGCAACTCGGAAGACGAAAAGGAATGGTGGATTCCGGGATGAATTCCTATCTCGCCCATCCAGAATCCAATCCACCGTTATTGGATCCCATTATTGAGCGGTATGCCCCCGGGGAAGGAGAATATGAGCGGATCGAGTTGACCTGTGCAATCCAGCGCCATGTGATCCCAATGCCAAAGGTGTCATCTTTTTAGTTGCGAAATCATCCGCTTGGCATGATTCACAGGTCCGACGACTTCTTGTAGCCCCCGCAACTGAGATACTTCTCGAGGCAAAGTTCAGGGGGTTCACCCAAAATCTCGTCAAGCGCCCTTTCCCAGCGTCGTCGCCTAACCCGATCAAAACAAACGGCGAAAAGTTTGCCAATTTTTGCAGGTTATTTCGCCGATTGGACTAGGCTGAATCTATGCGGGCAATCTCTACAAACTCCCGAATCGCTCCACAGGAAGTTAAGCCCTTACACGCGCACACGCGGGCCTGCAACATGCCAAAATCTCCTGGGTTGTTGAAGCTGCGAAACTTAGGTAGCTTTGAAGCGCCCGCAACTCCAATCCCCAGAGCAATCTGAAATCTAAATCAAATCAAGCGAATATCTTACAATCTTAAATTACCGTAAACCACTGAAAAGAGTGCTTTTCCTTACAAAGTGTAGGGGTACCCCCTATGCAACCGATCGGTTGCCCATCGATCCTGAGGCCATCGCATCCGAATCGCTGGATCAGTCGATTCTCCATAGTTCAAATCGGTCGAACGCTGTCTCACCAAATCCCCAGAGCCAGAAACCCCACCCATTGGAGTAGAGCCCCTTTCCCTCTCCCATGGTTCTTCCAAATCGATACTTGTGGGATATGGTTTCAACCAGAGTGCTGTGTGGAAAGCGCTTCAGGGGAGAATGACCTTCCGCCGCAAGCACATCCACCACCAGCAAATCTCCAGGCCGTGGCTGAGGGCCTCCGGGAACCGTAAGGGTCGCTCCATCCACCGGTGCATACCAATATGACCAGTACTGTCCGCCGAACCAAACTCTCTCGCCTGCCGCTACGTGAGGCGTGATCAAAGCATAAAGGGCACCGCGGCCAAAGTCTGCAAACTCAGCGTCCGAGCGAAGGATCAGAAGCGAATAAGCCGTACTCGCCACGATCACAACCACGGATGCGATACGGAAAACCTGCTTCGAATAGGCACTCATCAACTGAAAGCAGAGAAGAATCACAGCGGGCATGCAGGGAAGCAGGTACTTCATCGGAAGGTGAGTGTAGAAGATGATGGGGAGAGGAATCAGAATCCAAAGCACCAGGACAAGACCGATCGTTTCACGCTTTTTGACTGCCGCGAAAAACACACCGCTGAGCGTGGCGTAACCCAAAACTACCAGTAAAGGGATAACTGAATCCTTCATTCGCGAGAGATTGAGAGCGAACGTCATCAAAGCCACGATCAAGATGATCCAAATGCGTCCGGCTTTTAGGCGGTTCGCTAGCCAGCATGCGGCAAGGGGCAAGGGAAACGAAAAATACAGCAGATATGCAATAAGATTTCCCGGTGTGTGTGCCGGTATTAAGACAGTGGAAGGAGCAGCGATCCCGAGGTCATGTTCACGAACGGTCAAAATGATCGCCGTCAATAGGCCGAAGCCGGCGAACACCGGAGTCCAAAGCCAGTATCTACGGCGGACCTGCTCCACGATCTCGCGAGGCTTGACGCTATCCATCAGAAAGAGAGCCGCGAGAGGCAGAAGTAGCGCAAGGTGCGACCGCGCGTACCCTGCCAGCCCCAGCGCGATCGCCGCAGCCACGCCCTGGCTCCACTTATGCTCCTCCTTCCAGGCTGCAAGGCGTTCCATCGCCACCAGTGCCACGGCCGTCGCCAGGATATCGGGCATTGCAGTGCTGGCCATGGGAAGAAAAGGAGGGATGGCCACCAGAAGTAGAGCGCCAACGGTCGCGTGCCATCGATCCCACCCGAACCGAAAGATCAGCGAAGTCATCGCTACGACTGCGATCCAGACGAGCACCAGTTGCGTCAGGTGGGCCATCCACTCGTGCGAGCCGGTCACAACGGTTGGCACGAGTGCGTACCCCATCAGGGCGTTTCCAGGCGTCAATTGGTACGCTTTGGTGCAGGCGTCAATCGTGTTCCAGCAGATTTCGAAATCCATCGGATGTGTCGGGTGCTTGACGATCTGTCGCGCCATTGTAAGGAAATGCGGATCGTCAATGAGGAAAGCCTTATTCAGAAAGGGGAGCAGGCAGACAGTAGCAAGAATCAATGCCGGCCAAGCGGAGGCCAGCACTCCGGCTGCTGAAGCTGGGCGGGGTACGGCGCAACCCTCCGTGACTTCCGCCTCCATGCTTGTTTCTGCGAGACTGGTCTTCATTTTTACTCGACCTCAGGGGATGGGATGGCGACTGAACAAGAGATTGACATAGCTTGCATCATTCGCGACTGCCGGCATGCCCGGTGAAATCTTTCCTCGTGGATGAACCTGATAAATCTTGAAATCGCGTTCAACAAGAAAATCGATCAGGTGTGACGCTTCGAAACCCAACTCACGCATTGCTGAAGGCATGTATTCAAGAAGGATCGTAATGCCCGGATTCTGCCGCAACGTATTTTGCATGCCCCGGACAACGGCCAGTTCATAGCCTTGCACATCAATTTTCGCGAAAGAGACGGGCCCCGGCCTTCTGTCAAGAAAGCTGTCAATGCTGACCATCGATACGCTGATTTCTTTCTTCCTCTGATGCGCCAAATGAAACTGGTCGGTAGCCACTCGATGGTCCGCGTGGTGCCGATCGTTAATCCACAAATCGATATTCCCATCTTCAGCGCCAACGGCCATTTGCATTGGGATAACCTTGCCCGCATACTCGGGTTGAAGTGCCGCCTGCTGGAGAATCCCAAAGTTGAAAGGCTCCGGTTCGAAGGCGTAGACCTTGTAATCGGGTTGTGCGGCTCGCGCCAGAACGGCTGCCGTATAGCCGATGTTCGCGCCGATATCCAGGATATCTCCTCCACTGACCAGACGGGGCAAGGCGCGAATCAGACCCTCAAGGTCGTCTTCGATATACCGTTTGTAGAGGAAGTAGGCAGACTTGAAGAGGCTGCGACCGACAGAGGTTTGCAGAAAGCCTGAACGCCTCACCAGAGAATACGCACTCAGGAGTGGATTTCTCCCGTCGGTGGAAAGATTCATCCGATTATCCTGAATGGCGGAACTCCTTCCCGGCCTTTCGAGGATGGCGCAAAAGTGCGCATTCCAGACTTTGGGAAGGATTGACGCTCCATTGGTTAGATGATAGTTTAACTCAACATCGAAAACCTGTGCGAACCACACGAGATCGTTACTACAGTGTTCCCTGGCATTGAACAGCACAATATCGAAATCCGCCAGAACCGCGAATTCTGGGAGAAAAAGCCTCTCCTTCGCGAGGTATATGCACAGTTCTATCGTGAGATCACCCGCAGATTGAATCCAGCCGTTCCCGGTCTGATCGTCGAACTCGGATCGGGTATGGGTAATATCAAAGAGCACATCCCACAATCGGTAACGACAGATGTTTTCCCGAATCCGTGGTTGGATCGCGTCGAGAATGCCTACGATCTTTCTTTCGGTCCGCAAGAAGTTAGCCACCTGATCTTGTTCGACGTCTGGCACCACCTTAGATATCCCGGGACGGCTCTGAAGGAATTCGCGAGGGTTCTTGCGCCAGGCGGAAGGGTCATCGTTTTTGATCCGGCAATGGGACTCATCGGCAGGTTTGTCTTTGGCAACTTTCACCACGAGCCATTGGGCCTGGACCAGGAAATTGAATGGGACGCGCCGGAAGGATTTACTGGAAGTGAGGCTGGGTACTATGCGGCTCAGGGAAATGCGAGCCGTGTGTTCGGAACGGAGTTGTTCAAGGAACGCCTGCAAAGATGGCGTGTGGTCGAGGTCGCATATTCTTCGGGCCTCGCATACGTAGCAAGCGGTGGGTTCCGGGGGCCGCAATTGTATCCAGTCTCATTGCTGCCTATGTTCAACCTGATCGATTCTGCAGTTTCCAGGTTTCCAGGTTTTGCATCAAGAATGCTTGTTGTATTGGAACAGGAAGCTTCCAACGAGCAAGAAGAGGTTTCAAGTGCCTGCCACAGCGATTGAGAAGGGTGCCTGGGGCGTAGCGGCATTGCAATCCACCCGTCAGGCACGTCGCGAATTACAAGACAACATCGCCCTGAAGCGGGATCAATGGATCAGCAGAAATCGCTATTATTACGGGCGGATCAAACGGCTCCTGCGTTTCATCATCGAGCCGCAAAAGAGGGTGTTGGAAGTGCGTTGTCAGACGGGTGGCCTGCTGGCGGCAGTGGAACCCTCTTTTGGCGTCGGGGTTGAGATTAGTCAGAAACTAGTCGATGTTGCCAGGAATAACCATCCGGATCTCAATTTCATTTGCGTCGATCCTGAAGATCTGGTAACTGGCGAGAAGTTCGACTACGTCATCCTTGGGCATATCTTTGATACCGTCGATATTCTTGCGGCTCTCAATCGGATCAGGGCTCAGTGCGCGCAGCATACGCGCATATTGATCATTAACTACAATCAGCTCTGGGAGCCTGTTCTCGAACTCGCCAGTTCACTGGGGTTGCGTTCGCCCTACGTTGAGCCGAACTGGGTGAGTTCTGAAGATGTGAACCGATTCCTGATACTGTCCGGCTTCACGCCTCTCCGTAACCACCAGATTCTCCTGTTTCCAAAATACATTCCTTTAATATCCTGGTTTCTGAACGAGTTTGTGGCCAAGCTTCCAGGCCTGCGCCGACTCTGCATGATTCAAGTCACTGTCGCGCGTCTCAAGCCTGTGGCGCACAATGAAAACGAGACTTCCGTCTCTGTCATCGTTCCTTGCCGGAACGAAGTAGGCAATATACAGCCTGCTGTCGAACGAATTCCCGACATGGGGAAACACACCGAGATCATTTTCTGCGACGACAAATCTACCGATGGGACAGCCGATGAGGTTCGGCGAATGCAAGCGCTGTACCCGGATCGCGATATCCGCCTGCTCGCTGGACCAGGGATCTGCAAGGCCGAAAATGTATGGACTGGCTTCCGAGGCGCCAAGGGTGATGTGCTGATGATCCTCGACGCAGACCTCACTGTCATGCCCGAGGAACTGCGTCTGTTCTTCTCGGCGATCGTAGGAAACACCGGGGAGTTCGTCAACGGAAGTCGCCTTGTTTACCCCGTGCCCAAAACGGCCATGAAGTTTTTCAATCGGGCCGGCAATCGCGTCTTCGGCGCTGTTTTTTCCTACCTTCTGAACCAACGCTTCAAAGACACTCTGTGTGGTACGAAGGTGCTCTGGCGGCGAGATTGGCCGAGAATTGAGAAGGGACTCGGAAGTTGGGGCATTCGAGATCTTTGGGGCGATTACGAGCTGATTTTCGGGGCTTCGAAGTTGCATCTCGAAATTATCGAGATGCCAGTCCATTATCAAGAGCGGATCTACGGCGTAACTAAAATGACTCGGGTCTTTTGGAACGGGGTGCGGATGCTCCGCATCTGCCATAGCGCATGGCAGATGCTCCACGGATAGAGCAAGCGTCTCCGTGCGTCGCAAGCGGATCGGACAAACTGCTTTGAAACGTACCATTTGGCCCCTGGGAAAGAAGACCGGGACATTTAGACCTTCGCCAGAGCGAGTCGCGACCACCATGCTCCTGCAATCTACGCGAAAGCCTCTTCCCGACATGGGACGGAAGTGATATCGGGCGGTTTGGTCTCCCTGCTCCTTGCCAGCAGTTCTTCACTTCTCGTAATTGGCAATGCAGCTGGAATTGCCATTAGCCTGTGTGTCATAGCCGCGTGGTGTCTTCTCACGGAACGGTGGATACTCGCTGGGGTACTATCCCTTGCGATCAGCCTCGCAATTAAGCCTCATGACAGCGGTCTTGTCTGGCTCTACTTTTTGTTCGCTGGCGGCATCCTCCGAAAACGCGCTATACGAGCGGCTATCATTACCGCGGCTTTTGCTCTTCTCGCGATCTTGTTAGTTGTCCGCGTATCACCACACTGGATGCAGGAACAGCAAGCCAACATCCATGCGGTTTCGACACCTGGCGGAAACAGTGATCCAGGTCCCGCATCTGACGCGGCCCGTTTCTCGGACGGGGTTGTTGACTTACAGAGCATAACAAGCATGATCAGTGAAGATCCACGGATGTACAATCTGGCTGCCTACCTTATCTGTGTCCCCCCCTTCATCGTATGGATCGTCACAACTTTGAGATCTCGCTTCTCAACCGAGAACGCATGGTTTGTCCTGGCCGCGATAGCGGCGCTAACTCTCTTGCCGATTTCCCACCGTCAACACGATGCGAAACTCTTGATTCTCGTCGTTCCAGCCGGTGCCATCCTCTTCGCAGAGGGGAGGGCGACTGGTTGGTTCGCTTTGCTGCTGAATACGGTGGCCTTCGTCTTGATAGGGGACTTATCGGCAGTTCGCATCATCCTTACGAGAGGGATGCTGGCGTTGCGGACCGGACATCTAGCGATGTTGTTTAGGATCGTTGTTGGTCGTCCGGTACCCTTTGTCTTGTTCGTTCTGGCCATCTTCTATCTGTTTGTCTATGTCCGGAGAATTCGAGTCGAATCATCTCAGATTTAGACTGGAGCGCCGAAACGAGCGGCAATTTTCTATTTGTGGGTCCATTTTCGCCGCGCATTCGAATACGAGAAGGCAGAAACAGATCGCCACAAAATAGTGATGCCTGGTACGAAACACCGGAGAGTCAGTGATCGGTTCCGACTGGACGTCCCCTTACAACGCGCCATTTCTTCGCCGCTCCACTGATAAACTCAAACCGTGCCAGACCAGCAGAAGCCGCCTGTCTTTCTTCTCGACGCAATGTCGTTTATCTTCCGCGCATATCATGCGATGCAGCGCAGCCGACCTATGTCGACGCGGTCCGGCTTGCCCACCGCGGCTACTTACGTTTTCGTCAACATGATCAAAAAACTTCGCCAGGATTTCACCCCTCGCTACTTTGCCGCGGTCTTCGATCCGAGCGGCGCAGTCTTTCGCGATGAACGCGCCCAGGCTCTCGGAATGCTTCGCAAGTGGAACTCCAAGTCTCAGGGTTTTCAAGATGTGAGCTACGAGGGCTACAAGGCAAAGCGCGAGGCCATGCCCGATGATCTTCGTCGGCAGATTCCTTACATTCGTCGATCCCTCGAGGCGCTGCATATTCCCATTCTCGAAGCTGTGGGATTCGAGGCAGACGATGTGATCGGCACATTGGCTCGCGAAGCCGCCGAGATTGGTCACGAGGTTTTTATCGTCTCTGGCGACAAGGACATGATGCAACTCGTCACCGATCATGTGAAGGTCCTGAACCCGCAGAAAGACAATCTCATCCTTGATGCCGCCAAGGTAGCGGAGGTCCTCGGCGTCCCTCCGGAAAAGGTCATCGACGTCATGGCTTTGCGCGGCGACACCGTCGATAACATTCCGGGAGCGCCTGGAATTGGCGACAAGGGAAGTGTCGATTTGATCGTTGAGTTCGGGAGTGTGGAAGCTGTCCTTGATCGTGCCGCAGATGTGAAGCGCAAAAGCTATCGCGAATCGCTCGAACAGAATCGCGATGCTGTGTTGCTTTCGAAGGAATTGGTTACGATCGACTGCCATGTTCCGCTCCCGCTTGATCTGAAGGCCATGGAGACGCAGGAACCGGACTTGGAGGCCTGCCGCACGCTCTTCAGCGAACTCGAGTTCACATCGATGCTTCGCGAGCTCGCGCCTTCCGCCTCAGGGCCAGTGGTCGAGCTCATTGACAATGCCAGCGAATCACAGGAGAGCCAGTTTTACGCTGCGGCTCGCAAGAATGGCTTTGCTTTCGCCCTGGCTGCGAAGGAACCAGCAGAAGCGGAGCCGGAATCCGATGAACCGCCGATCCCACAGACAATGTCACTGCTGGATGTTGTCGAAGCCGCCGAAAGAAAAACCGAATCGAGCGTGGGCGTCAGCGACGAAGTTGGCAGAGGTCTCTGTCTGCCCTTGACGTCTGCACTGAAGGACTTGTTTCAAGATTTATCTGTCCCGAAACGAGTGCATGATCTAAAACTCGCGCTGCATGTTCTGGGCGGCCTCGGGATAGATCTGCGGGGCAAGCTTGACGACTCCATGCTGCTCTCGTATGCGCTCAATCCTACACATACTACGCAGACTCTGGCTGATGTGGCTGCGCGCCACAACCATCCCGCTCCCTCTTCGTTGTCTGCTGCCGCGGCTGCCACCCAGACACTGGTCCCGTCATTGCGTGAAGAAGCCGAGAAATTGGGAGTGATGCGCTTATATGACGACATCGACCTGCCGCTTGCGCCGGTTCTGTTTCGCATGGAAAAGAACGGGGTTCGCATCGATACAGCTCTTCTCGACGGGCTTTCCAGGAGATTTGGGGAGGAACTCGAGCGCGTCGGTGAGCGCATCTTCACTCTCGCCGGGCGCCGCTTCAACATCAACTCGCCCAAGCAACTCGGCGAAGTGCTCTTCAAAGATATGGGCCTGCCCTTGCCAGTAAAGTATGGCAAGGGCAAGAGCATCTCGACCGCGCAGGACGTTCTGGAAGGCCTCGCTGAGACCAGCGAGGTTCCCCGCCTCGTGCTCGAGTTTCGACATCTCTCGAAGCTCAAATCGAATTACGTTGACTCGTTACCGCTGCTTGCGGACACTGAGTCCCGGGTCCATACCACTTTTCAGGCTGCATCCACTGCAACGGGTCGCCTCTCATCCGTTAATCCGAATTTGCAGAATATCCCTATCCGCACGGAGTTGGGACGCGAAATCCGAGCTGCATTTGTCGCAGCTCCTGGTAACGAACTTCTCTCTGCGGACTACTCGCAGATCGAATTGCGACTGCTTGCCCACTTCAGCGGCGATCCTCTGCTCGTGCGTGCTTATAAGAACAACGAAGACATCCATACACTCACAGCGAGCGAAGTATTCGGCGCCCCTGCGGCCAAGATGGACAAGGAGACGCGCAATCGTGCCAAGGCCGTCAATTTTGGCATTGTGTACGGCATTTCTCCCTTTGGCCTCGCTGCACAATTGGGCATTCCACAAGCCGAAGCAAAGGCCTACATTGATCTCTACTTCGCCCGCTACCAGGGTGTGAAGGCTTTTATTGAGAAGACCCTTGAAGACGCGCGCCGAGATGGGGCGGTGCGAACGCTCTTCGGGCGTGTCCGCCCCATTCCCGATATCACGAGCCGGAATCCGAATTCCCGCGGTTTCGCAGAGCGCACTGCAGTGAATACGCCTTTACAGGGAACGGCGGCGGATCTAATCAAGCTGGCGATGATAGCTCTCGATCGGAAACTAACTGAACGCAAGCTGAAAACCCGCATGGTACTGCAGGTTCACGACGAGCTACTTTTTGAAGTCCCTGAGGTTGAACTGGAAGAAGTGGAAGGGCTGGTGCGGGGAGAAATGGAGAGTGTCATCAAGCTCAACGTTCCTCTGTTGGTCGATCTCGGCTTCGGTCCCAACTGGCGGGACCTGTAACGAAAGGAACGTCTGTTATCTCCCGAATTACCTTTGGGACAAAACCTGTTTGCCCAAAAATTTCCTGCGTACCGCCTGCTGCTAGACTCTTGCGAGAGACGGGGGGATTTGATCCAAGTTTCTTTCCCGATCACTCTGTCTTCACGCGTAGTTTTACTCGGGAAGCCAGCTGAATTCAACGTGCCGGACGATCGGCCTGTTGAGCTTGGCGCGATGCCGACCGGGAAATGGCCCCTGAATTCCCATGCTGAAATGGTTCGCTCAAATCCGGCACAAGAGTTTCGAAATCGCCGTTCTTGGAGGCTATGCAGTCATCGTTGCATCGGCTATCGCACACCATGAGCCCTGGGCAGACGAAGCCCAGGCGTGGCAATTGGCTCGGAGCCTTCCGCTTCATGATTTATTTCTAACCCACCTGCACTTCGAGGTGCATCCGATCCTCTGGTACGTTCTGCTTCGGATATTGAATCTCGGCCACGTTTCCTACGATGGAATGCACTGGGTCTGTGGAGCGATCGCAGTCGTGACGACAGCGATCTTCTTGTACGCTTCGCCCTTTCCGAGATATTTGAAGGCTCTTTTGCCGTTCACCTATTTTCTTCTCTTTCAATATGTCGTTGTGGCGCGAGGTTATGTGCTTGTGCCTCTGTTGCTCTACCTTGTGGCCTGGCGCTGGAAAAGGGGCGCAACGTCGATTGCACTTTTTCTGGGACTCCTGGCCAACGTTGAACTTCATGCGGCTGCCATTTCGGGCGGTCTGGCGGTCGTCTACTGTATTGAACAGCTTCGCGAGGGGGCAGCGAAAGATCCTGGTCAGCGAAAACGCATGTTAGGCTTCGTGTTCGTGGTTCTTGTCTTTGATGCGATCGCGATTTGCACCGCTTGGCCCTCACACGATCTGGCGCACGTGGATGTCATTGTTTGGTCTGAGAAACTCTTGATCGCAGCCGGCAAATCGGCGCTTTGGGGGGTCTGCGAACCTTTCTGGTTGGGGTTTGCGTTTTGGGTCATGTTCGTCCTCTGCCTCGACGGAAGACGTAGCCTCATCTACTTGCTACCAGCCTTGTGCTTTGCACTCTTTTCAGTTGTTTATCTTTCCTTTTGGCACGCAGGACTTATCCTTCCGCTCGCTATCTGTGTCCTTTGGATTACATGGCCGAACGTTTCACCGACTAAAGTGCCCTACGAAAGAGCGTGTCGGTTGATGCTTGCGACTGTTGCGGCCGTGCAAATCCTGTGGTCAATCAACGCAATTGTCTACGACCGCAGTCACGACTATTCGGGCGATCGTGCTGCCGCCCAGTTTCTGAAACCCTTTGTCGAAGATGGAACAATAATTGTCACGACTTACATAAATCAGGAAGACAATCACTCGTATAATGCGGTCGGAATACTTCCCTATTTCAACCAACGGGTCTTCGCCAACTGGAAGAATTCATTCTGGTGGGCAAGCAAGAAAAACCAGACTGATCAGCTTTTTGATTCAATTGTGAAATCCAAACCTCCTATTGTCATCGTCGAAACGCGGCAAGCAACTCCATCGATCCCCATTGACATGGGAGATCCAAAGATTCAATCTCTTCTGCAATCCGGTTACAGTGCCACGCATGTTTTCTGCGGTACGACTCCGTACCGTATGTCATTGGGAATGACGTGCTGCCATTTAATTCTGCAATATGCAGGCACTTCTAGGCCCCCAACTCGGACCGAATTGCATTAGCGATCGCGTCCGCGTGTCGCCGCATTGCCTCTTCGCTCTCGGCTTCGATCATGACTCGAGCCAGGGCCTCGGTTCCCGAATACCGGATCACGACGCGACCTGAATCCTTCAACTCTTCTTCCGCCGCACGAATGCTCGACGCGACTGCCGGAATTTCTTCAAGCGGCTTTTTGTCTCGCACTTTTACGTTCACAATGACTTGTGGGAACACCTTCAAGTCCTGCGTTAATTCGTCCACGCTCTTGCCTGTACGGGCAACCAGATCCAGCACGACAAGCGCTGTCAAAAGGCCGTCACCCGTGGTTGCAAGGTGAGGGAAAAGGATGTGTCCGGACTGCTCTCCACCAAGCGCTGCGTCGTGCTGCTGCATCTGTTCGAGTACGTATCGATCGCCTACAGGAGCACGCAGCATGCGAATTTCCGAGCGTTTCAGCGCTGCTTCCAGACCCATGTTTGACATAGTGGTAGCCACGACAAGATCGCCGGTCAGCATTCCACGCGCTTTCAGGTCCCGGGCGGCCATCAGCAGAATACCGTCGCCATTGATGACGTTTCCATGCGCTCCGGCCAGCATGCACCGGTCCGCATCACCATCGAAGGTGAGCCCGGTCGAAGCCTGTCGTCTTTGCACTTCCGCAGCGACCCATTGCGGATGCAATGCGCCGCAACCATCATTGATGTTGGTTCCGTCCGGTGAAATATTGACCAACGCAAACTCTTTCGGAACCCGCGCGCCCAACTTGGAAAACAACTCTAGCGCAACGGCCGAGGCAGCGCCGTTCGCGCAGTCCGCAACGATGCGCAAGCCATCCAGCCTCAAGTCGGGCACGCAGTCGATAAGGAACCGAATGTAGTCCTCGGCAAGAGTCGCGTTGTCATCTACGGGCGGAAGCGCTGATACCTCCGGCACGACGGCCTCTTCGGCAAGCCGGATAATCTCATCCTCGATCGAAGACTCTACGGCATCCGGAAGCTTAAAACCGTCCGGCCCGAATAGTTTGATTCCGTTATCGCGCCATGGATTGTGAGAGGCAGAGATCACCACGCCCGCGTCAAAGCCGTGCATTCGTACGAGTAACGCCACTGCGGGAGTAGGAACTACACCGGCAGATTCCACGGTCACTCCGGTTTTACGTAGTGCGTCGGAGATGGTTGCTGCGATCCACATGCTCGACTCGCGTGTGTCGCGGCCGAGAATTACTTTTGGCTCATGATGACCGTGAAGTGAGTGTCCAAGCGCGAGACCTGTTGCGTGGATCGTTCTGGCATCCAGAGGGGGTTCGCCTGCGATGCCTCGAATTCCGTCAGTGCCAAAGAGCTTCCTTGGATTGCCTTTGCTCATAGCCTCACTTCTTGCGTTTTTTCTTCCCAGTTGTTTCGTCAACGGTGCTGCTGAACTCACCGTCATGCAGCCGGGTTGTGATGCGCTCGCCCTGAACAATCTGGGCCACTGACCGGATCACAGCACCGTCTGCGTCCAACACAAGCGCGTAGCCGCGTTCAAGGACGGCCAGGGGCGACAGTGAGCGCAAATGCGCATCGAGCGCTTCGACTCGGGCGGTCCACCTGCGCAGTGTTCTCTCAAGCGAGCGTTCCAGTCTTGTTATCCCGACAGCGAGCCTTTCACGCGCGCGAGCCAGCATCTGGCGCGGCTCATGATGCAGAACATCGGCGGCAAGATCCGCTACCTCCCGCCCTCGCGCACGTATCAATTCACTCACACTCGACTCCATGCGAAACCCGAGATCATCCAGTCGCTGGCTGGCGCGATAAAGCATCGCTGTCACGCGACGCTCCGCGCGATCCAGGGGAATGCTGTCCAGCGATTGGCGCGCATGCAGCACTTGAAACCGCGTTGCGCGGTCCAGGCGATTTACTAGAGTTTCAACTCGCTCCGCAACGCGATGTTGCGCCTCGGTTATGAGCTCGGCGGCGGCCGAGGGTGTCGGAGCCCTCAAGTCGGCTACAAAATCCGCAATCGTGAAATCTGTCTCGTGTCCAATCGCCGAGACTACAGGCAGGCCTGATGCGATGATCGCCCGCGCAACGCGTTCGCTATTGAATGCACTTAAATCCTCGAGCGATCCGCCGCCGCGCGCGATAACGACGACGTCGACCAGGCCACTGTCGTTTAGCTGAGCCAGGGCTGTTTCAATTTCACCGGGGGCTTGTTCGCCCTGGACCGCGGCCGGACACACAACCACATTCAGGCCAGCATGCCGGCGACCTGCAATGTTCAGGAAATCGCGAATTACCGCTCCGTTAGGCGAAGTCACAATTCCAATTGAACGCGGAAAGGCGGGCAAAGGCCGCTTGCGCGCAGACTCAAAAAGTCCCTCGGCCTTCAGGCGCTCCTTGAGTTGTTCAAACGCCAATTGAAGCGAGCCTGCGCCGACCGGTTCGATCGCTTCGCCAACCAACTGTAGTTGTCCACGCTGCGCATACACGCTCAGGTGCCCGCGCACGAGCACGTGCAAACCATCTTCAGGCTTGAATCGCAGCAATAGCGCTTGACGGCGAAAGAGGACAACCGGTAATTGGGCATCTGCGTCTTTCAGCGTAAAGTACAAATGTCCCGAAGGGGCGGGGCGGCAATTCGATATCTCGCCTTCAACCAAGATGTCGCCGTACTCCTGCTCGACCTGCTTGCAGACGTGTTCGACAAGTTCGCGCACAGGCCAAATGCGGCGTGTCTGCTGCGGCGCTTCAAATGTGAAATCGAGCTGTCGCACGGATGTATCCTGCCGAGTCACCACTACGAGTGTAATTGGTGTGATGGGAGGTGTCGGCGGCGTTTAACGGCGACTGGCAACGATCAACCGAAGCTGCTCCGCGATCCGCGTCAAGCGTCCAGATATCTCCGCAGACCCATCCAGCGGTCCTCCGTAAAGAGTCTCTGCCTCGCGGGCCAATTCGGTTCCTTGCTGAAGGCCAAAGGTTCCCAGAATGCCAGCCAGCTTATGTGCATCTGAATTTGCCGTTTGCTGTTCTGCAGCGCCAAGAGTACCGTTAGCGGTGCTCTCTGCCGCCCTTTGCAGGGTAGTGACGCGTTCCACCATTTGTGGCAAGAACTTCGTCCACAGGCGATTCATGGCTTCAGTCAGCGTCGATCCCACGGTCTCGCTCAACGAAGTGCCTCAGCTCCATCCGAGAATGCCGGCGACCTGCTGCGAAAGTGTCATCGGATCGAATGGCTTCACCAGCACGGCTTTCACCCCAAGATCGGCAAAGCGTGAGCGGTCCGTCGCCTGTACCTTCGCCGTGAGCAGCATAACCGGAATGTGTGCCGTTGCCGGGTTCTTCTGCAATTCACGAAATGTCGCCGGACCGTCCATACCCGGCATCATCACATCAAGCAGTATTGCGTCTGGCTGGTAGGTTGTGGCGCGCGCCAATCCCTGGGCGCCCGAGCTAGCCACCATCACTTCCCAGCCCGCCACTGTCTCCAGGCTCAATGCAGCTATCTCGCGAATATCGTCCTCGTCATCAATGATAAGAATGCGATACATGAACTACATCTCCAGAAATCGGCCTCAGGAACCCTGGCCGGCGGAAACCTCGGGCATGGATTCCTCGACTTCCTGCGAACTACGCAGCATCGTTAGCACCAGGGCTTCCAATTGTTCGGGTTCAACGCTTGCCTTGGCCAGGAAGTGACTCAAGCCTAGCACCAGTTGCATGCGTTCGGCCTGCGTCAAGCCATGGGCAGAATAGGCCACCAGAGGCGCCCGGTTCAAATCTTCGTGCTGCCGCAGCCAGTCCACCACATTGAATCCGTCGCCATTAGGCATTCCAATGTCGAGGATGATCAAGTGTGGCTGCAACGTCAGGCACTCATCCATTGCTCCCTGGCGCGTATGGGCAACGCGAACCACGATTCCTTCTCGCTTGAAGATTTCGGCGATCACCTGCCCCAGGTCGAGATCGTCTTCCACAACGAGAATGCGCGCCTGCTCCCCGGGGGCGCAGAGCACCTTCACCAGTTCGCCAAGAAGGGCATCATCGCTTGGCCTCGGGAAGAGACGGTCCGCTCTTTGACTTTGTTCTGCCGGCGCCTGCGGATGCGCCACGCCAAGCAGTACGACCGGGGTGTGCGCCTCGGGGTCTTCGCGGCGTAGCATCGGCAGTATTTCCCATCCGTTGATGCCGTCAATGGTCGTATCCAGCACGATCGCCGAAACGCCATCGTGCGCGACTGCGACGGCTTGGTCTACGGTTGTGGCTTCAACGACTCGGTATCCGTACCGTGAGAGTTGATCACCAATCAGCGGCCGCGTCGCGCCGTTGGTATCGGCTATGAGCACGGCACCGCGAGCTGCGGGGTTCGATTCACCTTCTTCGGTTTTCGCGGCAACCGGCTGATAGGGCAGGAAGACCCTGAACGTCGATCCACGAACCGGATTCCTCTCCGCCCAGATTCTCCCGCTGTGTTGCAGCACAATCGCGCGGCAAATCGCCAGTCCAAGGCCGCTGCCGCCCTTCTGACGCGAGTCTGATGCATCCACCTGCTGGAATCGACCAAAGATCGCTTCGAGCTTGTCAGCAGGGATTCCGCGGCCCTGGTCAATGACCGAAAGCGTTACGCCGCTGGCACCCGAGCGCAACATAACAGAGATCGCTGAATTGGCCGGCGAAAACTTGATTGCATTCGACAACAGGTTTGTCACGACTTGCAACAGGCGATCCGGATCTGCTGTGACCTCTACCTGTGTTTTATCGTGGATCAGCAGCACCCCGGCCTCGTCGGCCATTGGCTGAACGCCGTCGATCGCCTGGCGAACGATCTCGCCAAGCTGGATGGGCTTGAATGACAGGGGCTCACGGCCGCTTTGGGTGCGCTCGAGGTCGAGAATGTCATTGATCAGCCGCACAAGACGCTCAGAGTTGCTGAGCGCAATGCGCAACAGGTTCGCAGCCTTCTCGTTGATCACGCCCAGCATGCCCGAGGAAAGCAGACCCAGTGCGCCTCGAATGGAAGTCAGCGGCGTGCGGAGTTCATGGCTTACCGTCGAAACGAATTCGTCCTTCATGCGGTCAAGCGCATACCGCTGACTGATGTCTCTGAAGCTCAACACCGATCCCGAGAATCTTCCCTGATCGAGAATCGGGTTCAGGAAGAACTCTGCAGGGAATCCGGTGCCATTGCTGCGGAAAATTGTGCCTTCGCCGGTCACCGATTTCCGCTGCCCTGATGCACGCCGCAGCGGGCAATCTTCAGGGCACTTCTTGTCGGGTGGTGCAGATCCGTGCACAAGCTGGTGAACTGGTTTGCCGATCAGATTTTGCGGCCGTGCACCCAGCAGCCGCGCTGCCGCGGGATTGGCAAACCGGACCAGGCCATTGCGATCCACCCCGCAGATGCCGTCTGCAACCGATCCCAGCAGAATCTCCTGTTGGCGACTCAATTCCTCTGCGCGCTCGCGCTCGCGTGTCCGCGCAAGCATCTGCGCCAATGACCCTGCTACCGTTTCCATGGCTGCGGTGGTTTCGCGATCTTCACGAATCCTCGCGTGGCAGTAGAACTCGAGCACCGCCAGCACATGATTGCCAACCTGCACCGGAGCGGCCCAGCCCGAGACCATCTTGCTTCGAATTGCGGCCTGCACTCGTGGACTGGTTGTCAGTACACCTAGGTCCGATGCCCACACCAGGCGCCCTTCCTTCCATGCGCGTCCCGGCAGGCTTCCGCCAGGAGCCAGTGTGATGCCCATGCTTTCCTGGATCAAACCTTCGGCGCCCTTGCCGGGAACCCCCCATCCGGTGTTGAATTCGAGACGGCCTTCTTCAGCGTTTACATCCCACTTCACTGCGACGTCCCAGCCCTGCGAAATACAGAGCGCTTCAAGCACGCGCTTGGTGGCGACCTCCGCCGAGATGTTTTCACCCACGATCTGGCTAACCACCAGTTGCAACGCCAGGCGGTGCTCGCGCTGCTTCTGCTGGGTTACATCGTGAAGAAGGCATTGCACGGCCAGCGGCTTGCCGGCTCGCCGGCGCTGATGCAGACTCATCTCCAATTCAAGCACCCGGCCATCGTCTGTCTCGGTTCGCAGTGGAGCTCGATCCACCGTCACGCCATCCAACGCTTTTTTCAACAGTGCGGCAACCTCTTCGCGGCAGCCCGGTCCAAAAATATCGGCAAACGAATCTCGCTCCAGAGAGGCGTTTCTGTCCAGACGAAATGTCTGCCTCCATGCGGGATTGGCGTACAGGAACTTGCCTGCCATGTCGAGCGTGGCGATCATTTCGCTCGAATTCTCGAACAGATCGCGATACCGATCGCGAGGGATACGCAGACCTTCGCCCGGCGTGGCATTTACCGACTGGTCCAGCGCGACAGCGACCAGCCCGGTCGGCAAACCATCACGATTGCGGAGCGTGGAAATGTGCAACCTGACCGGAAAGAGCGATCCATCCTTGCGCCGCAGATGGGTTTCAAAGCTCGGAACCTGGCTGGGGGCCAGGGAATGAACAACCTCAGCGTAGGTTACAAGGCTGCCCTCCTGTCTACCTTCAACCGGCTTGTTGATGTCATAGAGGCGACGGACCTCAGAGACAAGCCGGTCCTCTTCACCAGGCGCGAGCAGCCTTTCGGTGCTCTCCTTGTCGACCAGTTCTACCGCGTGGTAGCCCAGCAGGCGCTCGGCGGTCGGATTCATGTAGGTAAGTTTGCCGTCGAGCCCGATCGAGATCACCATGGTCCCCGCGGAATCCAGGATGTCCTTGAGGGGATCGCCGGCATACCGCGTCGCTGCTTCGCGCTCTGCCGAGACGTCGGCCAGGACACGCATCAGCACTGCTGCGGTCAGCCCCATCGCGGTCATTAGCAATAGCCAATCGAATTTGGGGCCCGCCTCAAGCCTGGCCAGAATGAAACCGGCGGCCATCGCTACCGCCAGTACAGACAAGGACGACCAAAGCGGAGGAGAGTGATTCTCTCCTTCCGGGCTCGACTGTCTGGCGTCGCGTAAATCCATCGGGTTGCCGCGCTCCTGCGTATTCACGGGTTCCGCCGCGCCTCAATCACATCCGAGCCACAGGTACACCGGGTTACTTTTCCGCTGCACAACACGCTGTCAATCGCGCAGGCGCTCAGGGCTTGTCAATTACAACCCTGCAATTCTCTTCTCGCACTCTTGAAGCGAGAATACATCCAACTTGCTTCGTGTATCGCGGAGCTAGTCAATCCCGGCGAGTCGCAAGCGCAATTAGACTTATCTTGCACCCTCCCACAAACTAGCCCCGGTTTCAAGCGTAAGTTACTGATCCAGCGTGCTGTTGTACCCGAATTGTCACCGCGGTTCAAAGCCCATCTCTCGCGAGCACTCACTCTTGCTGACGGCGCCTTCGGTTTAGCACACCTTATACTTGCTTCCATGCTTCGAAAAGCCCACCTGGATACGCAAGCTCTATCCGTATTCATTCTGCTTGCAAGCGCCTTCTTGCATGCACCTTTCGCCTATGCATGGGGTAACGAAGGTCATCGTATTATCAATCGTTTGGCCATCACAAACCTGCCCCCGGACTGCCCGGCGTTCCTCCGCTCCACACCAGGAGCCGATGAGATCGAGTACCTCGGCCCTGAGCCGGATCGGTGGCGCTCTCTTGCGGAACCGGAACTGAATGCGGCTCAAGCTCCAGAACATTTTATCGATCTGGAACTCGCCGATGCGCTGGGGCAGCTGCCTCGCCGTCGGTTCGACTTTGAGGCCCTGGTATTTTCTGCTGGCCAACGTCCTGAAAAGATTGGTCTTCAGCCGTGGGAAGCGACCGAGATCTGGGAGCGGCTAAAGGCGGCGCTGCGGGAATACCGTCGACTCTCGGCCGCCCACCAGGACACACGTGCCGTCGAGCAGGCGGCGATCTTCTATGCTGGATGGCTCGGCCATTACGTGGGCGATGCCTCACAGCCGCTCCACACTACAGTTCAATACAACGGGTGGACCGGACCGAACCCCAATGGGTACACCACTGCGCACACAATTCATTGGCAATTTGAGGGGCCTTTCGTAGGTGCCAACCTGCACGCGTCTGATGTTCAGCCACGTATGACGCCCGTACACCCCCTTGAGGGGGACGTTTTCGCGGACTACATCGCCTACCTACGGCAAAGCTCAAAATACGTCGAAAAGGTCTACCAATTGCAGAGAATTGGCGGATTTGAAGGGGAGGGAACTCAGGAATCGCGCGATTTTACCGCGGACCGGCTCGCGGCGGGCGCCAGTATGCTCCGCGACATGATCTATACCGCGTGGCTCCAGAGCGGCAACCCGGTTCCGGACCCATCGTCCTCAAACAAATGATGAAATCAATTCCCCGACTTATCCCGTATCTGCGCCCCAATCAGTCTCCCGCTTGAGCAGTCGCAACTAGTGGTACCTTGCGCAGAAGTGGTGTCAATACCAGTGTCAGCAGCAGGACCATGGGGACCGCCGTGACCAACCAAGCCCCGAGTGCTTGACCAGCCAGGCTGCCGGAAGTCCAGATGAGTCGAGACGGAGACTGAGTGCCGAACATGGAAGTGGTGAGAGCCGGATGACCACTTGACGAGAAGAGCCATCCGCCGAGGCGGACAAACGGGAAGATCAGCGCGATCTGGAAAGGCATGGCCGCATAATTTGCCGCCTGAATAGCAGGCATATTCAGGCGCAGTCCGAGAGCGACCAACAGACACAATGCTGTCGGGATTCCAATGACAGGGATGCAGCCGATGGCAAACCCAAGGGCGAGCGTGAGCGCGAGCCGCTGCGGCGAGATGCCCTGCCGCAACCACGATTCCGCTTTTTGTCGCATCGCTCTAAGTGATCTGCTCATGGCAATTCCTACGTTATCGGTACGAAACCTGCTGCCGTCTGGATGTTGCGTAAAACTTCTGTGAACGGTACCAAATTTCGCACCAGACCTCAGTTTGATGCATAAACGGGACGCGTTCTGTGACTTACGTCAACAAGCATAGGCACTATTCACAGGGACACACTGCACCACTTTGGATGTATTTGCCGCTCCAAAGTGTCATTTCGACTAGGTTTCGCGGTGTTTTTCCCGTTATTTCGGTAATCGGAGCAGGCCGCATTCGCGCATTTTCGACAGCGCCTGCTCGACCTTCCAGTCCAGTGCAACCGATCCGTCAATAACAAGGTCGGCGTTGGCCGCGGACGGCCGGACAAAGGCAATGCTGGAAGGCCTGACCGTTGCGTCGTATTGCTTCCGTACCGACTCCGGCGTGCGGCCGCGTTCGATGGTATCTCGCCTCATTCGCCGACCGAAGCAGACATCATCCGGTGTGTCGATGTAGATGCGGAGTTGAAAAAGAGGCAGCATTTCCTGGTAGTAAAGTGCGAACAAGCCTTCCACCAGGACGAATGCGCCCGGCTGCATCGTTTCGGTGCGATCCGGGACGCGAATGTGATGTGAGAAATCATAAAGAGGGCGCTTGATGGTTTCTCCCCGGCCCAACGCGGCAACATGCGCGACAAGCAGTGAACTCTCAATGAGAGCCGGATCATCGAAGTTTTCTTTCGCCCTTTCAGCAGGTGGGAGATGAGAGAGATCGAAATAGTAGTTGTCGAGAGGGAAGTGAACGCCATCAAGCTCGCGCGCGAGTTCGATGGCGAGTGTGGTTTTGCCTGATCCGGAAGCGCCCGCGATCCCGATGATTTTCGGTGGAAACGGCAGTCGGGGCATGTCAGCTTCAGCGAATTGTGCGTTACCGCTCACGCTTCAGATTCCACCAGCGTCGCGATCCACATCGCTATGCGTTCAAGCAACTCGGCTAGTTTTCTTTCTACCTGTTTACCGGCCTCGAAGACTTCAGCGTGGCTAAGTTGCGTTGCGCTTAGTCCTGCGGCGAGGTTCGTGACACAGGAGAGCCCCAGAACCTCGATACCCATGTGGCGAGCCACGATGGTCTCCGGTACAGTCGACATGCCCACCAATGTGGCTCCCAAATTGCGGAAGGCCCGAATCTCTGCGGGCGTTTCGAAGCTGGGTCCGCTGACTGCGAGATAGACGCCCTCTTCCAGCGTCTGGCCCTCCAGTTCTGCCGCCTGGGTGGCAACCTGGCGAAGTCGCTTTGAATAGGCCTCGGACATATCAAAAAAACGAAGTCCACTGTTGGGTCGGCCGAAGGCGAAACGTGGGTCATTGGTGCCAACCAGTGGATTCCAGCCCATCATGTTAATGTGGTCGGCGATCAGCACCAGTTGCCCGATCTTGTATCTTTCGGCAATGCCGCCAGCTGCATTGGTGAGGATGACCGCGCGCACCCCCACCGCACCCATCACGCGCATTGGAAAAGTGACTTCCTTGGGCGAGTACCCCTCGTAGAAATGCACGCGTCCCTGCATGACTAAAACCGGACCCCCCCCGAGTGAGCCGGCTACGAGGCGCCCAGAGTGCCCTTCCACCGTTGACTTGGGAAAGTGCGGAATGTCTTCGTAGGGCACAACCACCCGGTCATGCACGGCATCCGCAGTTGCACCCAATCCGGAACCCAGCACGATCCCCAGGCGGGGCCTGAGATTGCCAAGTCTCTCGCGGACAAAGCGCGCGGCCTCAGAAACTTCGTCAAAATAGCTCATGGCTTGTACCGATAAGTCCGTTCCTGCGATTCTACAACTGCGCCTCGTTCGGGACTGGTATGCGTCTCGGGTTGGAGTCGCGGCGAAATTCTCGCCTCGAGGAAGTTCCATGTGCCGCAATATCAAACCGCTATTCAATTTCGATCCTCCGGTCACGCCGGAGGAGATTCGCGCTGCATCGCTGCAGTTTGTACGGAAGATCAGTGGCTTTGTGAAACCTTCGAAGGCTGCGTTTCTAGCAGCGGTTGGCCAAGTGGCAGAGGTTTCAGCGCGGTTGCTGGAGTCGCTCGAAACCAACGCACCGGCACGGACCCGCGACGAAGAAGCGGCCAAGGCGCGTCTCCGGAACGCGCGGAGATTTCCAGAAAGAGCCACCCCATGAAGGAGCTTGTTGCCCTCATTTTCGGACTCGGCCTCCTGTGCAATGCCTTGTTGTTTGTGCCGCAGGTCCTTGCTGTTTGGCGCAAGAAGACCGATGAAGGCATTTCGCTGATCACGTTCGGCGGGTTCAGCGTTCTGCAGGTGATCGGGGTGGTGCATGGGATTTATCAGCGCGATCCGTCACTTATCCTGGGTATGGCGGCAAGCTTTTTAAGTTGCGGGACGGTGACCGCATTGACCGTTTTCTACCGTCTCAGGCGCGTGAGAACGCTCAACTGAGGCCAAGCTTCCATCGAGAATTGCTGTCCAGCCGGAGTCCGCATCTAATCCGACTGTTGGACGGTTTCCCGGCCGGAGGTCTTCTGTGTTCAGGGCTCGGTTATTTCCCTTGGTATTTCTTCTGGTCACAACGCTTCAGGTCTTTGCACAATCTCCACGCGCGATTGTCGGTCAGGCCGTTCAAACCGAACTTGCTGCGAGCCGAAACGACCACTCCCACTGGCTCTATTTCGAAATCGATCGGCAGCCCGGCAAGACCGTTAAGCAGTGGGTGGCGCAGGCGCGATCCACAAGTCTTGACCGCGTAGTCGTGCGAAATGGGCAGGCGCTTTCTGAAAATGAGCAGCGCCAGGAGATGAGCGCCTTCATGAATAACCAGGGCGCGCAGACAAAGCAGCGCAAGAGCGGCCAGCACGATGACGAGCAGGCCGCCGAACTCCTGCAGATGCTTCCGAACGCTTTCACCTGGACCGTGGCAGGCGAAAAGGGAAGTGAGGTCCTGCTCCACTTCAAGCCTGATCCGCAGTTTCATCCGCCGGATCTTGAGGCTCGCGTCTTTGCCGCCATGGAAGGCGATATGGCAATCGACCGCGAACAGCATCGTATTGTCAGCCTGAGGGGACACTTGATCCACGACGTCAAAATCGTCTATGGCTTGCTAGGTGACCTGGAAGCGGGAGGCACGTTTGACGTAGAGCGCCGCGAGCTTCGTCCGCATGTATGGCAGATCACGGAGACGCACGTTCACATCCAGGGACATGCGCTGATCTTCAAGACAATCTCTGAGCAAGAAGATGACGTGAAGATGCACTTTCAAGAGATCGCTGATTCGACCACGCTGCAACAAGCAGAATCGGAGTTGCTGCATCAAAACCCCGATCCAGCGCGCGAGCAGGCTCTACGGCAGCCGCGCTAAATTCGTTGAAGAATGTGAGTCTTGGAGAAGGCTAAATTCTAGCGGGAAGAAGTGTCCTCTTTTGTTGACTGTTCTGGAGCGCGGACGCGCCGAATCTCGCAAGCTGAAGGCACGTTTGCCATTTGCTTAAGAAATACTTCGTATCCGGGCCACCCTGGGCGCAAGGTCGACCAATAACTGGACTTTGTGACCAGCGGCTTCTTGTGAACCACCAGCTGGTTCTCGAGGATATTTACGCCACACAGCAGGTTGTTCTCCGGTTGCAGAATCGTTTTGTCGGGATCGTGCTCCGGCAGATGCCTGTCTGCGTTCCAATCGAAGTCACATCCGTAGCGCTTGGAGTCTTCATAAGTCAATTGCAGCAAGCCTTCGCTTCGCACCGGGCGGCGACTTACCTGATCGGTAACCGCAACCTGTGGGTTGTGGTGCTGCACATCCGAGGTCGGCTTGAGACCAGCCTCTGCGCCTGACAGTGCCTGAAAGAAATAGGCCCAAAAGGCGCGCCGGTCTGGTTCGCTCATGGACCGGAAGCGTGGGCAGAACTTCCGCACGGCTTTTCCCATTTTCGGCTCGAGCAACGTCGTGGGCAGCGCCTTCTCGATCATTCCGTCCCACTCCGGACGCCAGGTTTCCTCATCGCCCAGATCGGCCTTTTCTTCCGCGAGTGGGGTCGAAGGAGCAGGTTTTAGCTCGGGTCCAGGCGGAGCAGCAGCAAGAACTGCCGCCGAGGCATCGGATGGCTCGCGAACGCTGCGGAACGCAAGCAGCCCCGCTGGAAGTCCCAGCGCGAGTAGGGCGATTGCAATCCGCAGTGTCCTGGGCATCTTCACCTTCGAAAGCTCCAAACCAGTGAGATGCGGACTCGGCGAGAGAGGAGTTGTCCCAGCCTGTAGCTGATCGGTAACCACTTTATATTCAGTAGGTGTGGAACAGGAGAAATTTACTTGTTGTGCGTAATATCCTGGGAGACGCTGTAGTGTCCAGGGGTTCCCGTGAGTGCGATCGGCACGACTGCGCCCGCGTTCTTCTTCCGGAAGAACGGTGCGAGGGGTTTCAGCAAAAATGATTTGAAGCCGGTTGCCGTGTGGGAAATATCGGTGTCCATTTTTAGATTGCCGGTAAGATGTGCGACCTCCCCGTGGAACCGGAAAGTACCTGCGAGGGTAGCCTCCGCGCCCGTGACCTTGAAAGTGAGGCGGGAAGTGGAAGCAACTCCGTCCTCGATCTTGACCGAGCCCCGGATAGCAGACAAAACATCTTTCGACGCCCCGGCCGGCTTGTTATCCGAGTCGACGCCGGTATTGGGTTTGCGGTCTCCCCGTGCGCGCTCGCTGAACGCGGACAGATTCTTCTCTGTCTCGGTGTCCGTCAGCCTTTCCTCGGGCACATCAAAAGTGCCGGTCACACGCAATCGCTCCATGAAGCCATCGCCAGGAGGACCGACATAGGCATGCCCCTTGAGCCGCACCGGCCCGATGATGGGCACATCTTTCTCAACAAACGGTTCCATGACATCCTGGGTCCGGCCGTCATCGACGCTGATATCGAGGTTTGTGAGCTTGGGATTGCCTTTGATGCTCCCCATCGCGTGGATATTCGTCTCTCCGATCTTCACGTCGATGGCGCTAATATCCATGTCGCCGTTCTCTCCGGAGAGACTACTCAGCATCGTTGCGCTCAATGGCGTGGGCTTACCGTTATCGACAGCGAAGTTTTTTGACCCCGCGGAGGCCTCAACTTTCATTGACCTCAAAGTGCCTTGGAAAACTCCGCGTGAATCAAGAATGCCGCCAATATCGCCAATGTCATGCAATTTCACCTGGGTGAAGGCGAAGTTGCCGCGGATGGGCGTCGCCAAAAAATCTTTGCCCACCGCCGGTCCCATGCTGCCGTGCGCAAGGATGTGGCCGGTGGGAATGGCATTTTGCATATCGACGGCGTATGTCAGTGCCTCGCCCTTGTGCAGGTTCCAGATCTCGAGTTCTTTGATCGGAAAGGAGAGCGGCTTCCCATTTTTGCGCTGGATTTCGAGCAGGCTCTTGTGCACCACGAACCGCTCGATCATGGTGTCTGGACCTTCGAAATCCGTGGCGCTGCCGGGAGGGAAGTCTTCGTGGTTTTCCTTGCTTCCGATGGGGGGCACTGTAACGCGCAGCCCGGTGATGTCAACCAATTCGACGCGCTGGCGCAACATTACGAGATCAGACCAGGTTCCCTGGACGGTCATCGTGTCTACATGGCCCAGGGGTGGAAGTCCTGGTGCAGATTTTCTGCGCATGACAATGCCGGTTGCAATGAATCCAGGGCGGGGGAAATAGATGCGGTGATACCCGGTGAACGTTATGTCGCTAGCCAGCACATCCTCGAGCATCGGTGCGATCTTGCGGTGGCGGTAGGGCCAGTTCGCGCTGATGAAAACAACGGTCACGGCGAGCATAGCGCCCGTCGCAACGATAACAATATGGACCCACAGGGGCGCCTTACGCCAGATGCTGCGCACTTCGTGCCGCCGCCTCCTTCCAGGAGGCGGCGATATGGAAGGATGAGCCATCATCTATGCCCTTGACGCTGCCGGGAATACGTGCGTCGTCTCTATTCGGGGATCGCGCAAATTTTCAGCAGCTGCTGCGCGGTTCCGCACAAACTGACTGATCCAAAATACACTTCGTGTGGGCCCGCAATCCCTGCCCCTTGGAGTGCAGCTTTACCTTGAAGCGTTGCCCCGGATTGCGGCAAGCCTTTTCTGCGATTAGCCCAGAAAAATGCCTGCAATTGAAGCTGAGATCAGGTTGGCCATAGTACCCGCCAACATGGCGCGAACTCCCAACTTCGCCAAGTCATTCCGACGCTCCGGAACTAGCGCGCCGATTCCCCCGATCTGCATGCCGATTGATCCAAGATTCGCAAAGCCGCACAGTGCGAAAGTCGCAATAGTGAAGGAGCGCGGCAGAATGGTTGCCTTGTGCGTGCCGAGAGCAATGTAGGCAATCACTTCGTTAAGCGCCATGCGCGTGCCGAGCAGGTTGCCGATCAGGCTGCAATCCTGCGCTGGAATTCCGATGAGCCATGCCACCGGCCAGAAGACATAGCCAAGAATCTCTCCGAGGCTGCCAGGAACCCAATGAAATCCGGCGTGGATGTGGACCCAACCGAGCAGCATGTCGAGCAACGCCACCAGGGCCAGGAAGCTGATGAGCATGATAGCAACATTCAGCGCCAGCTTGCCGCCATCGATGGTGCCTCGTGCGATGGCGCCGATGAGATTTTCATCCTTGTGCTGCTCGTCCTTGGGAATTACGACTTTACCTTCCGTGGCGGGAACTTCTGTCTCCGGAACCAGCATCTTCGCCATCAGGATCGTTCCTGGCGAAGTCATGATTACTGCGGACAAAAGATGACGCGCCTCAATGCCTTGCGAAATGTACATGGCCATGATGCCGCCGGAGACGTGCGCCATGCCGCTGGTCATGATCGTCATCAGCTCGCTGCGCGTGGCCTTGGAAAGGAATGGCCGGATCGTCAGTGGAGCCTCCGTTTGCCCCATGAAGATGGAGGCCGCCACATTCATGCTCTCGGCCCCGGAGATGCGCATAGTCTTCAGCATCAGCCAGGCCAGGCCCCGAATGATGATCTGCATAGCCCCGATGTGATAGAGCACTGCAAAAAAAGCCGAGATGAAGATGATGGTTGGCAAAACCTGAAACGCGAAGATCGAGCCCAGCGAAGTATCAGGAGTACCGAGTTTGCCAAACAGAACCGACGTTCCGGCGGTCGTCGCACTCAACATCTGCGTCACCACGCCGCCAGCCCAGAACATCGCCTTCTGGCCGAAGTCGAAACGCAGCACGAGAAATGCAAAGATGATTTGAAGGCTAAGCCCCCACCCCACCGTACGCCAGCGGATATGCTTTCGATTGGTTGAGCCGAGCCATGCTGCGAGCAAAACGGCGAGTATCCCCAGCACCCCTGTAAATCGTCCCAAAGTGTCGCTCCTGAAAATGGCTATCAGCTCGATATCAGAACTTTGCGCGTCAGGACTCGATGGAGCAGCACGGAGTTGCAAGATATGCTGAAGGCGCTGACGGCTGATGGCTGTTTTTCTTACCTTATCGCATCCTTCAGATATCTTTCTGCATTTTCGCGTGTGAAGATGTGGCTCACCAGAGGTACTTGTTCCGGCGGATCTTTGGAAAACGTAACTGCCCGCCTGATGCGCTCGACCGGTTCGGCAAACATCGTCTCATTGGTGGCATAAAGGATGGCGAAAGGCTGCCCTCTCTTCACGTGCGTCCCGACTCGCGCGTAAAACTCGATGCCCGCATGCGGATCGACGGGCTCGCCGGCTATCTCGCGGCCTGCACCGAGGCGCTGGGCGGCCCATCCGAGTTCCATCGTATCGAGCTCGGCCACATAACCGTCTTGCCACGCCTCCAGCACCAGCGTCGCGCCCGGCTTGTGGCTAGCCTTCAGGTCATCGAAGACTGCGAGGTCGCCCCCCTGTGCTCTTATCATCCCGAGGAAAACTTTCAACCCTGTTCCATCCGCGAGTGCGCCGGTCGCAGCCCAATAGCCTTGCTCCGCGGTCTCGGTTCTACCACCCAGATGAATCATCCAGCCCGCCAGGCGCAGGGAAAGTTCGCGCAGGTCTTCATTCCCCACCGCGGTGCCATCTCGCAGTAACTCCACGCACTCGGCAACCTCAATCCAGTTGCCGGCGGTGCGGCCCAGGGGCTGGCTCATATCGGTCATCAGAGCTACCGTACGTGTTCCAGCCCCTTCAGCTGTCGCCACCATGAGGGCAGCCAGGAATTCCGCATCCGCGCGTTTGCGCAAGAAGGCGCCCGAGCCAGTTTTCACATCCAGCACCAAAGCATTCAGCCCTGCCGCCAGTTTTTTGCTCAAAATCGAGGCGCAGATCAAACCAGGGTTCTCCACGGTCCCGGTACGATCGCGCAAGGCATACAGAACACGATCCGCGGGAACCAGCGTGGGCGTCTGGCTGACGATTGCCGCGCCGCACTGTTGGAGAACTGCTTCAAATTGAACCAGCGTCAGCGCCGACCGGAAACCGGGAATCGAATCCAATTTGTCCAGCGTCCCGCCGGTGTGGCCCAGCGCGCGTCCGCTGATCATGGGAACCGCAACGCCGCAAGCAGCTGCAAGGGGAGCAACGAGGAAACTGGTCTTGTCTCCCACGCCGCCAGTCGAGTGCTTGTCCACGGCCTGTTTGCCGAGTCGCGACGGGTTAAATTTCTCTCCCGAGTCGCGCATCGCGACGGCCAGCGCGCGCGTTTCTTCGATGGTGAGGTCGTTGAGCCATGTGGCCATCAGCCATGCCGATAACTGCTCCAGTGGGATCGTCTCACTCGCCGTGCCTGCGACGATGAAACCGATCTCGCGCGCATCGAGTGCCCCTCCATCACGCTTCTTGCGAATCAAGTCGATCATGTGAGGCGCCGCAGCGGAGTTTTCTGACATGGGAACTCAACCTCAATTCATCGAACAGAAGAAATTATCGCAGGGAACGGACGTCACCCGAGTGATCAAAGACAGGAGCCATTTTGAGCCAGGTCGATCCGCTCCAGGCTGTCTTCCTGGGCAGCGGCGGCTTCATTCCGATCTGAGTTTGCAAATTTGAATTCAACGTACACATCCCAGTTTCGGCACACCCAACCCGGCGCTTCATGTCCGATCCTGGTTAGGTCAGAGAAGACCCCGGCCTCACAGCAAGTCCGCTGATATGCCGCGCCTGTCTGCCGCAGGTACGCCTCCACCTGTTGCCGGGTGATTCCAGGCTTCAGAATGGAACGATAGACGTCTACTTTCGCACCATAGCTTGCCTGGCGTCGCTGCTCCATCTTCTTTGCCCGCATAAACGACTGAATGTTGACCAGAGCCAGCACAATCACGATCCCCCATCCAATTACCAGCCAAGGCTTCATCGTTGTGCACTTTCAAGGGTGAAGAAAATCCAATTCGAGGAATCACAAAGTGGCCCAGTCTGCGCCTGTTTCACTTCTTCTTCAGTTTCATGTCGAAGCCGAGGGGCAAAACGTCTTCGAACGGCATTGTTCGCGTTCCTTCTGCCGCAGGGAAGATGATCGGCGCGTTCGGATCCGCAAACTCAGCGAGCATCTGGCGGCATGCACCACACGGGGGGCTGGCGGCGTTGTTCAGGTTTGCCACAGCTACTGCTTTGATGCGAATGTCGGGGCCAAACTGGCTTATTGCCCGCACTAGTGCCGAGCGCTCGGCACAGATGGTAAGTCCGAAACTTACGTTTTCCACATTGGTGCCGGTAACGACTGCGCCATCGCTCAAGCGAAGCGCCGCACCCACTCTGAATCCCGAGTAAGGCGAATAGGAATTCTCCGCCGCTTTTGTTGCTTCTAGCACAAGATTGTCGAGCGTGGCCTGGGCTATGCTCGTCTTCGTCATGACGTCCTCATATCTACGCAGCTTGAACTTTGAGGCTAATGCATGACCACTCTACATGTATATCGAACAAACCGAGTGGGAAGAATCGCCATCCGCTCGTATGCTGCGGTTATTGCTGTCGGTGGCGAAGCTTCGCTGATTGCGGAGATCTTCCGGGCGTTTCACACCACGAAGGGCGAAGGGCGCAACGGGGTTCCTGGGCGATAAGTGTTTCGAGGAACTGTCGCACTCAGGAGAAAACCAACTGTTTCCATCAGATTGATTGCTTTGAACGGTTATCTCTTCCTCGGATCGGCCGAACAGCCGCCGGACTGATCTGTTTGGGTAGCCGTTTTTCAGGCGATGCCTACCGCTTTCGCGAAACTTTGGCGTAGCCCGGCTATCCAGCGCAGAATCGTTTCGCCGTTCATTCCGTTACTGGGTCGCATTTATATGCCCGCAGCCACGCGGTGAATGACGATTAGTGCCGCGATGCAGCATCCCAGCAGGAAGGAGGACGCCACGAAAGCCCGGCGCAGCGGACTTCCGGGGTAAAACCGGCGATGGCTGCGAAAGATAACCGTAATGTCTCTTTGCAGGCAGGCCGGTCCCCAACCGTCCCGGCTGCGCCGGATCTCCAGGATCATCGTTACCTCCAGCAGGCAGCAACACCCCGCCGCGGCTATACTGCCCGCACCAAAAAGCTCCGTCAGCAGCATTAACGACACAGCAACCTCGCAGCAATTTCGCGGTATGTTCCAAACGCTAAGGTTCCACGGCCGGAATGGTTTTATCTCCAGCGTACTCTGATTCGTCCACATCCAAAAGCCCGCTAACAGTGCCCAAAGTAATGTCTGCCAATAGCACAAAAGTGGGATACAGGGGAGTAAGATTGTGACGTGTAAGACGCTCGGGACCTTCGGAAATGCAGGTTCGCAGTCGGTCACATTTCCCCACCGATGGATTGCGGGCGTCGGCACAGAATCTCCGAGGACTGTATGAATCCATCGACTTCCCCATCTGACGGTTCCTTAATTGCGGAGCGGCGGCGAGCGGAACGGCGGATATCGCCATCACTTGCTGCATACCATTGGAAGGGCGCTATTCCGCGTCAAAACACCGTCCGCGACATCAGCGCAACCGGTGCATTCCTCGTCACACAAGAGCGTTGGGAACCCGGCGAAGTGATTGCACTGACCCTCCAACGGAGTGGCCCGCTGGCAAAAGAAAACAGCTTCATGGTTCAGGCGAAAGCGGTGCGGTGGGACGACCACGGCGTGGCCATCTCGTTCGTTCTCCCTGCTGGGGCCGACCTTCGTTTGTGGCAGAGCCCCCTCAAAAGTGCGGCTGAGCAAAACGAACCCGAAGACATTCTCCGCGAATTTCGCGTTGCGCAGGCTATCTCGTTTCTTTCCCGCATATCTCCCGAAACCGCTGATTCCATCTGCAGACTGCTACATGAGGAACTCAGCAACTACCGTCTTGAAAATGCCCTTGATATTACCCTCAAGGCGGAGAAGATGCTCGGCGCGTCAGTCGAGGGCGACCACCTGCATGCGCTGCCTCACGTGGTGATGCGCATCGTTGAGGGGGGATCCTGGTCCTCCGATGACAGATGGATGCTTCAATTCTGGGCGGGTCTTCTGGCCGCCTCGTGCACTACGTCAGGTGGTGACGAATCGAGCCTCCTCTTTGTGGATTTGTTGTGCCAGCTCAAGGCTCTCCATTTGCGCATCCTTTCTGCGGCATGCACCAAGGCCACCAAGCTTGTCAGCGGACCGGGAATGATCTCCACGCGTCCCCTGAACTGGAAAGCTGCGGACCTCATGAAGTATTCAGGCTCCCACGACCTCATAAAGCTGGATCGCGAGCTGAATTACATGGCTGAGGTGGGGGTCATTGCGGCCCGGGAGAAGTCAGCATTCTTTCAGCAAATGACCGATACAACGGTTACACCAACCGGACTCGGCCTGCAACTCTACGCTCGCTGCAACGGGCATCGCGGCACAGCACAGGGCTTTTACGGCGTTGGATTGACTCTTGCAGGCGCCCTTGCTCTTGAGCTGTAACTTCTGTCTATCCTGATCGCACTGGGAAATGCGTACAGGAAGAGTGTGCGACGTGAAAGCCCGCACGAGCATTCTCTTCCAGGAATTCCTTAGAACATTTCATAGCAAATCGTGACCTGCGACATAGCGCACTTAGCTTCCATCCCGAGCGAGCTGCACTGGAACTTTTTGCATGTTGCCATGGTCATCATCGCGGAGCGCCATAAGGTTCTCCATGACTCACGGGGCGCGGAGATGGCCGCCACGGGTTGAGGGCCTCTTCCTCAGCGCACCCGGACCGCCCGGTTTCCGGGATCTACTTGATCCACCGGTGCCTGGAATTGCTACTGCCTAAGTAATTACCTCCCCATTACGAAGTGGCAATTGCGGGAGTAGGATGCAGTGAGGAACAATTCTCAGCTGGGTCGAGTTCGCGGGCCCGTAGGTCCCGCCATCTCTATCCCGCAGTCGCCGCCAAGCAAGGAGGACAGCGTTGAGGACCCTGAGGAGCTGGTTCGAAAAGACTTTCCCGCAAGAGCAGCCTCAGCAGCCCCGTGCCGAGCGGCGCCCTGTGCCCGGCCTTGAAGCCATTCATTGGACCGGATCCTCTCCCGGGCTCGATATCGTTAAAAACATCAGCTCATCGGGTATGTATCTGGTGACTCGCGAGCGATGGCCGCAAGGCGAAGTGAATCCAATTCGACTTGTCTATGAGGAACTCGCCGACGATAGCCCGGACCACGAGGTCACCCTGCAGGCGAAAGCGGTGCGCTGGGGCGAAGATGGCATGGGACTTACCTTTATCCTTCCAGAGTGCATGGATCTCTGGCTTTGGAAGACCGACGAACTCATCAAACCGGAAGATATTCTGAACGAATTCCGGCTTGCCCGGGCGCTTGCCTTTCTGCGACGTATCTGTCCTTCGGCAACGCAGGAACTCAAGCTCCTGTTTCGTGAAGGTCTCAGCAATATTCGCGTTGCCAACGCTATCGGAATCGCCCATCGTGCTGAGGCAATGCTTGCCGCCGAGCGAGACTTCGACCGGCTGCGTGCCCCGCAAAACGTTGTCATGCGGGTCATCCAGGAGGGCTCGTGGGCCGATGACGCCATTACCCAGCAGCTTTGGGCAGGCATTCTCGCCACCGCATGCACTCTTATGGGCGACGACGAATCGAACCTCCCTTATATCGATCTGCTCGCTGAGCTCGCGGCTATCGATGGTCGTCTCTTTACCACCGCATGTACGAAGTCACAAAAAGTGTTCGCGAGTTCCGGAGCGGTCTCAGCCCGGCCGGTTACCTGCACGCCTCAGGACCTGATGGAGATCGCGGGCGCGCACGATTTGATGAAGATCGATCGCAACATTTTTCAGCTCGCCAACCTCGGTCTCCTTGAGCCCCGGTTGAAATCGAAATATTTCAACTTCGAACAGGACGCTAACCTGACGCCGACGGCACTCGGATTGGAACTTTTTGCTCGCTGCCAGGGTCACCGCGGTGCGCCACAGGATTACTACGCTGCGAAGGATGCGCCACCCCCTTCAACCGAGAGCCCAGAGCCATCTTCTGCGCTCGCTGACCACTGAGCCGCTCATGGAATACTGGCCATCAGATCGGCCACCTTCGCATGCAAGGTTTCAGTGATGGTCGCTTCGCTGTCGGCTGGATCGAAACGCACCAGCTCCCCCACACGGATGTGAATCTTTCCTGACCGGAACCATCCACGACCCGCAGTTTTCAATTCCCCCAATCCAACAATCGCCATGGGCAGTACCGGAGCATGTGTCTGCTTCACGAGCAAGCCAATTCCCGGTCTGAATGGGGCTAGTTGCCCCGCATCCGACCGCGTTCCTTCGGGGAACACGAGCACGTTATAACCGAGATCCATTGCCTCGCCTGCATGGGCAAAGCTTCGCTGGAACCCCTGCCGTCGCGGCAGCGGGAAGACGTTGTATAACGCGGTCACCAACCAGTATGCCGCAGGGCCGAACGGCATAAAGCGCCGTGTATCCGGATCGCGGAAGTGCCGGAAGTCCTCCAGCATTTCGCCCATCATAGCCGCTGCAACCCAGCGTCGCATGCGTCCTGGAAGCGAATACTCAACCAGCGCACCATCATACGCGGTCACATGGTTGCAGATGATCAGCACGGGCTCGTCGGTTTCGATATGACGCGGCCGAGATACACGCGGGGCGCCAAGGAACCAGACAAACGGTTGTGCGATTAGCTCAAGGAACGCGGCTCGCAGCCACTGCACGGGTAGCCACCAAGGCCATAACGGATACTTGAATTCCGGTCGATCAGAGGCGGGCACTGAGGGTTGCAAGCCAACCGGGAATGCCCGAGGTGTCCGAGTCTCATCATGCTGAGGCAGATCCGCATGGCGCGATGGGAGTATCGAGGCTTCGGCGCCTCGATCTGCGGCATTTATTTCCTGCTTCGGATTCGCCGGCACTTCCGATGGGCTCTGGATTGTGACCTTAACGCCGCGGATATTGCGGGCAATCTGCCTTAGATCTCCAAGAGTCTTCGCACCTTCGACAGCCCCTTCCGTGGGAGCATCGGTCAGGCGCTCTTCCAACGCTGCAGCAAGTTGCACGCGTCCCAGGCTGTCCAGATGAAAATCTTCGCCGAGGCGCAAACCGTCATTCTCGGGCGGCCGTTCTCCGGAGATTTCCGCCACGAGCGCATACAGCCAGTCTCCGCTCTGCGGCGCGGAGGCCCTGAATGCGCGGTCGGCGGCAGTGTCTGCCGCATGCTTCGCTACCCACTCGACAATGGGTTTTCTCCGCACTTTGCCTGTCGACGTTCGGGGTAAATCCGGCTCCGGCCAGAGCATCCAGCGCTGGATGCGCTGAAACTCCGCCAGGCGCGCATTCGCCCGCTCCACGGCGTCAGCCACCTGGGATTCACTTCCGCGCACGACGAGTACCGCGCAAGGCTCGGGACCCGATGCCGTTTCTACCGCGACCACAGCACTTGCAGCGATTTCGTGCTGCTCTTCAAGCGCTGCCTCAAGATCTTCGGGATGCACATTGACACCGGCTGCGGTAACAATGGTCTCGCTTTTGCGGCCCATAAAGCGCAACTCCCCGGTAACCTGTTTTTCTGCCAGGTCTCCCGTGGCTAGCCACTCATCTTCGCGCTGACGAAGTTTGCCGCCGCTCCAGGTTGCGCTTGAAATCATCGGTCCCTTTACCAGCACCTCGCCGTCCGGTCCGATTTTCACATCGCGCCCCGGGAGCGGCTTGCCAATCGTTCCGCTCGCGACATGAAACGGATGGTTCAGAGTGATCAGCGCAGTAGTTTCCGTCATGCCATATCCCTGCACAACGACAAATCCCATCGCGTTCCAGAACCGCTCCAACGACCCCACGAGCGCGCCGCCACCTGAAATCAAAGCCCAGAACTTGAATCCCAGCGCGCGATGAACGTCGCGGAAGGCCCACCAGCGCTTCCAAGCGCTCATGCCTTTCGAAGCCGCTATTCGTTCGGCCAGTTCCGGCGTTGCATTCTCAAGGTGAGCCTTCAGAAGTTCCATGACGCGCGGAACCGCGGCCAATACTGAAATACGCTCTCGCTTAATTGTTTCGAGCAGCCTCGGCGCCACGAGGCGCATTTCAAAGTGCACCTCCGCCATAAAAATGGGCGGAATCCATAGCCCCATTGTCTGTCCGAATACGTGACTCAGCGGCAGCGTGTGCAGAAATCGCAGAGGGTGGACAAACTTCTCGTAGCGTAGATATTTTTGCGCGGCCTGCTCAATTGGCCCGACGCTCGCCAGCACATTGCCATGGGTGTGCACAATGCCCTTGGGATCCCCCGTCGTCCCCGAAGTAAACAGGATTTGCAGCGGCGTCTGATGCGATAGTCCCGGCACTGCCCCTGCCTCGCGCGCGGGAAGGGAAGTCGGCCACGCTTCAAACGCGATCGAAGGCGTGCCGGCCGCTTGCAGTTTTTGAAGCAAACCCGCGTCTCCGACCGCCAGAGCGGGCCTTACATCGGTCGCGATCCGGTTGGCGAAGTCGGCGCTCCCGAACGCATCCAGCGGCACGGCGATCGCCCCACGCAGCATGCACCCGTAGAAGGCGGCCACCCATTCCGCGCTGTTTTCGGCCCAAAGCAGAACGCGATCGCCCATGCCAACGCCGCGATCTTCAAGCAGCGCTGCGAACCGGCCGGCAAGGCTCGCGAGCTGACCATACGTTGTCACCCGGCGTCGCACACCCTGAAAGCGCACGATGGCGATCTCGCTCTGATGTTTCTTGAAATCATCCAGCAATGTCGCAAGGTGCTCGCGCACGTAAGTTGCTCCTGAATCGAATCCTAGCAGCGCTGCATGACCGGTGTGTGTTCCACTGTGGTACTTCTCCAACTGCCACATCGTCGCCCGTCCGCTCGACGGAAAGGCATGGCAAACTAGGTCTGATGACTTCGACTACAACACTCTTTAGGCCAACCGGCGAAAATGAACTTGCGCTGATTCGCGCTGCGGACTTTCGCGCCTTCCCGCCGCGTCTTCCGGAACAGCCAATCTTTTACCCAGTAGTCGAAGAGAGTTATGCCGTCCAGATCGCTCGCGACTGGAATACCCGAGACGGCGGTATCGGATACGTACTCAAGCTTCGAGGTGGAGACCGAATTCCTCGCGCAGTATAGGGTTCAGACTGCCGGAGCCCGCGTTCATCGCGAATATTGGATACCCGCCGAAGATATGGCGGAGTTTAACCGCCACATTGTCGGCCCGATCGAAGTGATTAGCGAATTTCATTCCGGTTGATCGTTTGCAAAGCTCCTTCTTCGCCTTTTCTTTCCCCACCGCGCGCGTTATGCTCTAAGAGCGTCAATGGAAATGATGCCTCCCCCTCCGCCAAACTCGACACCCGAAACGGACAGCTTCGCCTGCTTCCACCCGATCACTCGGAGTGGTTCAGGGCGGTCTTCGATAACCCGACCGCGCCGCAGCGGCTGGGCTGGCCTGTCATCGCCAGGGGCGAGAACGCATTGATCCTGGCGCCCACCGGTACGGGCAAGACCCTTACTGCCTTCCTCTGGTGTCTCGACCGGCTGATGTTGCAGGACGTCGATAACGAAAAGAAAAAGGGCTGCAGGATTGTCTACGTTTCTCCGCTGAAGGCGCTGGCGGTGGACGTCGAGCGCAACCTTCGCTCCCCGCTGGTGGGGATCGCCAACCTTGCTCGTCGCAAAGGCGTGCCGTTCCACGATCCGGTCATCAGCATTCGTACCGGAGATACTCCGCAGCAGGAGCGCGCGCGCTTCCGTCGCGACCCGGCCGAGATTCTCATCACCACTCCGGAGTCGCTCTACCTGCTGTTGACCTCGCAGTCTGCCGAGGCCCTGCGCACAGTCGATACCGTCATCGTCGACGAGATTCATGCTCTTGTGCCGACCAAGCGTGGAGCGCATCTTGCCTTGACACTTGAGCGCCTCGAATCCCTGACTGGGCGTCGGTTGCAGCGTATCGGTCTCTCGGCAACGCAGAGGCCGCTCGAAGAAGTTGCGCGGTTTCTCGGCGGGGTTGAGGTTGCATCGACAACGCCGCTGCTGGTCAGGTCGCAGCAAAGCGAATTGCAAAGTCAGACTTCAGGTCTCGAAGGGCAACCTACTCATATGCAAGAACAAAGTCGATTCAGAAATTCGTGGACAGCACGTCCGGATTCTCCGCTGCGAATGGAGTCTCCCGCGATTTCCGAAGTCCGCGCGGGCTGGTCGATCCGGCTGAATTGGGCGCAGACGATTCTTCCCTGCGAATCGTCGAGAGTGAGAGCTCACTTCGTTTTCGGCCAGTGACGATTATTAATGCCTCTGCACGCAAGCAGTTGAAGCTGCGGATTGAAGTTCCAGTTGAGGATATGGCGCGTCTGCAGACGATGGAGGAAATTCCTTCCGGACCGGCTTCGCAAACACCACGCAGAGTCTCTATCTGGAACGCGATTCATCCCCGGCTGCTTGAACTCATTCGCGAGCGTCACTCTACCATACTCTTCGTCAACAGCCGACAGGTTGCTGAGCGATTGGCGGGCGCACTGAATGATCTGGCTGGCGAGCCGATCGCGCGCGCACATCATGGCAGCCTCGCCGCCTATCAGCGTTCCGTGATTGAAGAGCAGCTCAAAGCCGGGCAGATCAAGGCTCTTTGCGCTACCTCGACGCTGGAACTCGGCATCGATATGGGCGCCGTCGATCTCGTCATCCAGATCGAGGCTCCTCCGTCGGTCGCGAGCGGCATGCAGCGCATCGGACGCGCCGGCCACTCCGTAGACGCCGTCAGTGAGGGCGTACTCTTTCCAAAATATCGAGCCGATCTCGTTGCCTGCGCTGCCGTCACGCGCGCCATGCACGAGGGCCACATCGAATCCACTCGATTTCCTCGCAACCCCCTCGACGTCCTGTGCCAGCAGCTTGTAGCCATCGTCGCCCACCCACCGGGCTACAAGACATCTACACGACCCAAGCAGCTCAAGCGCCGAATTGCCGCATCACGTTCTTCCCACAAACTGGGAGCCCCAAGTCTGGATTTTCAGACATGGGAGAGCACAAACCCATCGGCGGAAGAGCCGAAGCCCGAAGTTCACGTTGACGCTCTGTACGATCTAGTTCGCCGTGCGGCACCGTTCGGTGCTCTTACCCGCGCAGCTTTCGATGGCGTTCTCGACCTTCTCAGTGGTCGTTATCCCTCCGACGAGTTTGCCGAACTCCGCCCCCGTCTTACCTGGGATCGCATCCGCAATGTCGTTACGGCTCGCGACGGCGCAGCGCGTCTCGCTATCCTGAACGCCGGCACCATTCCCGATCGCGGTCTTTACGGCGTCTTCCTTGCGCACACCGAAGGCAAGTCCATTCGCGTGGGCGAACTCGATGAGGAGATGGTGTTCGAATCCCATCCCAATGAGACGTTCATCCTTGGCGCTTCCACCTGGCGCATCGAAGACATTACGCACGACCGCGTGCTGGTTGTTCCTGCTCCTGGCGAACCGGGCAAGATGCCGTTCTGGAAGGGTGACGGTCCCGGCCGGCCGCTTGAGTTTGGACGTCGCATCGGTGCGCTGGTTCGCGAATTGCGCGCTCTCCCCAAGCCGGCGGCCCTCACGCGCCTCGTCTCCGATCACGATCTCGACCCCAACGCAGCAGAGAATCTCCTCCAATTTCTCGATGATCAGCAAGCCGCCACCGGCCAGGTTCCCGACGACAAGACCATCGTGATTGAACGGACCCGTGACGAGCTGGGCGATTGGCGCGTCTGCGTGCTGACGCCTTTCGGAAGCCGCATCCACATTCCCTGGGCCATGGCGATCAGTGCGCGTATCCGCGCCACGGGCGGCCCTGAAGTGGAGACGCTTTGGGGCGACGATGGATTCGTTTTGCGATTTCCGGATACCGATGATCCGCCCGATCCCGATTGGATACTGATTGAGTCGGCTGAAGCCATGCAGATGGTTCTCCGTCAACTTGGATCGACCGCTCTATTTGCCGGTCGCTTTCGTGAAGCAGCGGGTCGCGCGTTGCTCTTGCCGCGCCGTCGGGCCGATCAGCGCTCGCCGCTCTGGCAACTGCGCAAGCGCTCGTATGACCTCCTGAGTGTTGCTTCGCGCTATCCATCGTTTCCGCTGCTGCTGGAGGCTTATCGCGAGTGCCTCCGGGATGTTTTCGACATGCCGGCGCTCATTGAGACCTTGCGTGCAATCGAGCAGCGTCAACTCCGCGTTCATGTAGTCGAGACGCACAAGCCTTCGCCATTCGCATCGTCGTTGCTTTTTAGCTACGTCGCCAACTTCGTCTATGACGGTGATGCGCCTCTTGCCGAGCGCCGCGCACAGGCCCTCACTATCGACCAGGATCAGCTCCGCGAACTGCTCGGTGAGGCGGATCTGCGCGAATTGCTCGATGCCGACGCGATCGCCGAGGTTGAAGAAGCTGCCCAGTGCCTCACCGAATCGTATCGAGCGCGATCTGCCGACGGCATTCACGACTTGCTGCTGAGGCTCGGCGATCTTTCGCGCCCAGAACTTGCCCGCCGCGTCGTCGATTCATCCGTTCTCGAATCCCTTGACCGGCTGCTGCGAGCTCGTCGCCTGCTCGAACTGCGGATTGCCCCAAGCGGTGAAAACACCCGCCGCCTGATCGCCGTGGAAGATGCCGCTCGCTACCGCGACGCGCTCGGTATCCCGCTTCCGCCTGGCTTGCCCGCTTCGCTCATCGATCCGGTGGCGCATCCGGTTCTCGAACTGGTGCGGCGTTATGCACGCACGCACGGTCCTTTCACTCTGCGAGAAGCGGCTGAACGCTTCGCGCTCGACCCTGCCGTCGTCGAGAATGCCCTGCATCAGCTCACGGTGGAGGGCCGGGTTCTTGAAGGAGGATTCCGTCCCGGAGGTCTGCATCGCGAGTGGTGCGATGCCGAGATTCTGCGCCAGATTCGGCGCAAATCGCTGGCCCGCCTTCGCCGCGAAGTCGAGCCCGTGGAGCAGCACACGCTGGCACGATTCCTCACGCATTGGCAGGGACTGCTCTCGCCGCGCCGCATCTCGCACGCACATCTCGATGTCTTGCTCGATACCATCGAAAACCTGCAAGGCGCTCCCATTCCGGCGTCACTCCTCGAAAGCTCGATCCTTCCCGCACGCGCTGCCGGATACGAACCAGCTGGGCTCGATGCGCTGATTGCCGCGGGCGAAGTTGCGTGGGCCGGCATCGACCCCATTGGCGAACGGGATGGGCGCATCGCACTTTTTCTTGCAGACAAGCTGCCATTGCTCGCCCAGCAGCGCCCGCTTGCCGATCCGCTCACCGAACGTGAAGAGAAGGTCCTTGCGGTCCTTGAATCCTCAGGAGCCAGCTTCTTCGACCCGCTACATCAGGCGATAGGCGGAGGATATCCCGGAGAAACGATCGATGCGTTGTGGAGCCTGGTGTGGCGCGGCCTGGTCACAAACGACTCGCTCCACGCGCTGCGCGCTTACATCGTGCGGCCGGATTCGTCGCGCCCGCAACGCCGCACACACACCGGAATAGTCTTTCGGTCGCGCCGCACCACGCCTCCCAACGCGCAAGGCCGGTGGTCCCTTCTGCCGCTGCGGTCGCCGAAGGGAACTGAAATCGCTCCCTCGCAGACTGAAGCCAGCCACGCCCTGGCCTTGCAGTTGCTCAATCGTTACGGTGTTCTCACGCGCGAAGCGGTCGGCGCCGAAAACATTCCCGGCGGTTTCAGCGCCGTTTACGATGTGCTGAAAGCCCTGGAGGAGAGTGGCCGCATCCGCCGCGGCTATTTCGTCGCCGGCCTCGGCGCCACCCAATTTGCATTGCCGGCGGCTGTCGACCTTTTGCGCCAGCTACGTACTGAGCCTCCTGCCGAGAAGCCGGAGTTTGTCCAGCTTGCCGCGACTGACACGGCCAATCCGTATGGCTCTGTGCTGCGCTGGCCGGATCTCCCGGTAATGGATGAGGACTCTGAATCAGCACCACGCGTTCTTACCCGCGCCGTCTACGCCGAGGTCATCTTGCGCAATGGCCAACTCGTCGCATGGCTTCGTCGCAACAATCCGAACATGCTCATCTTTCTTCCTGCTGATGAGCCGGAGCGTTCGCAGATATCAGCCGGGCTTGCGCACTTCCTTTCTGCCCGCGGACAGGACCGCATGCGTTTGAGCAGCCACCAGGGCGTGCTGATCACCACGATTAACGGCCAGCCTGTGGCAGCCCATCCTATGACGCGTTTCCTGATGGATGCGGGCTTCCATCCCGGACCGCTCGGCCTGCATCTGCGTCGTATTCCCAGCCCCATCCATCACGATCCGCATGCCGCCGATCCAACTCCCGAGGAGCTGCAATAGACCATGCCTGAGGGCGATACCATCTTCCGCACCGCGCGCTCCATGGGCCGCGCACTCATCGGCAAGGCGATCACGGGCTTCAGGTCCAACTATCCGTTGCTCACGCGCTTTCACGACGACACGCCCATCACCGGCCAGATCGTCGACCGCGTTGAATCCCGAGGCAAGTGGCTGCTGATTCATCTCTCCGGTGGAGCCACCCTCGCCACTCACATGCTGATGAATGGATCGTGGCACCTCTACCGCACCGGCGAGCGTTGGCGCAAACCATCGCGCGACATGCGTATTGTGCTGGAGAATCGTGAATTCCAGGCTGTTGCGTTCACAGTCCCGGTCGCCCGCATCTACTCCGCGCTGGCGTTGACCCGCGAGACGCGCATTCCACCGCCGGGCGCCGATGTACTCAGCGAAAACTTCGATCCGGCTACAGCGGGGACACGCCTTCGCGCCTGTGCGAACGAAGAAGTCGGCGACGTGCTGCTTCATCAGCATGTGTTAGCAGGGGTCGGAAATGTCTTCAAGTCAGAAGTCTGCTTTGTTGAGAGAGTCAATCCGTTTTGCCTGGTATCTGCACTGAACGACGAGCAAGTTGCTGCGCTCATTCGCACTTCGCAACGCCTGGTGGCTGCCAACGTGCTTGAAGACTCCCCAGACGCGATCGTGACCTATCGCGGACAGCAGCGACGTACGACGCATCGCTCTGATCCGGGCGAAAGTCTGTGGGTTTACGGCCGATCAGGGGAGCCCTGCCGCGGCTGCGGCAATACGATTCGCCGGCGCCTGCAAGGCCCCGATGCGCGGGTCACCTTCTGGTGCCAGATCTGCCAGCCCATGCCGGATGGTTCTGACGTGGATGGCATCGAGCGATAACCGCGCGACCTAGTTGCCAGGTTTTCCGAGTCCGAAGATCTTCTGCAGGATATTGCGGTGATCGGTGGGGTGGTCACAGGTATCCGTGGGAGCGGTGCCGTCGAGGAAGGCGGCGGTGTAGTCGTCCGGGCACGCGGGGTCGGCAAGCAGGTTCGTGGCCTTGTCGAGAGTGACGATCTGCACGCCGTCTGGCGGTGTGAACTCGTTGGTGTCGGAGTACTGCGACAACTGGATCGCGTTCTTCATAAACGTGGCCCAGATCGGGGCGGCGGCATGTGCGCCCTCAAGCTTGATATCTGTATAGTCGTCGTTGCCTACCCAGACCACACAAAGCAGACTGCTGGTGAAGCCGGCGAACCATGCATCGTGGCTGGTGCCAGTTTTGGCCGCGGCCGGTGCGGTGAATCCCATGTTACGGACGCCGGCGCCTGTTCCGCAGTAATCCAGGCCATTCACCTTGCAGCCATCGCGCCCGTTGCCTTGCAGAACTGCCTCCATCAAGTACGTGGTGAGGAAGGCGACACGAGGATCGAGGACCTGCCGTGTCGTCGGCGTGTAGTCCGTGATGACATCGCCGGTGGGCGTGCGCACGCTGGCCAGCATCCACGGATCGATGTGTACACCGCCATTGGAGAAGACCGTGTAGGCACCCGCCATATCCAGCGGAGTCGCATCATAAGAGCCGATGGCCATGGATGGCGTACCCAGGGCGCTCTTGATGCCCGCGTCGCGAGCCAGTGCAGCCACGCGATCGAAACCGACCATGGAAGCAAGGCCGATGGTTGCGTTATTATCCGATCGCATCAGAGCCAGGCGGGCAGTCATCTCGCCGTAAAACGCGCCTTCGTAGTTGCGGGGAGTGTACTCGTATTGTGTGCCTTCGCCATAGGTGGCCTGTTGATCGTTCAGCATGGTTATCGGCGAAAACAATGCAGTCTGTCCAGGCAGCATGGTGCCTTCAACGGCGGTTTGAAACGCCGTTGCATACACAAACGGCTTGAAGATCGAGCCCGTGGGCCGATGCGCCACGGCGTGATCAATCTGGGATTTGCCGTAGTCGCGGCCGCCCACAAGGGCCAGCACCTGACCGGTATGTGGATTGAGCGCTATCAGCGCCACCTGAGGGTAGACGAGAGGCTCGTCGAGCTTCTTCAGCCGGGCGTGCCTCTTTTCCACTTGCTCATCAATCGCAGGAAGGTTTGAGTTCACTGCATCCGTTGCGATGCGCTGCAATTCGGGGTCAAGGGATGTGTAGATGTGCAGACCTTCGCGGTTGAAATCGCGGTCGCCGAGTTTTTGCACCAGCTGATCGCGTACCAGGTCCACAAAGTAGGGAGCCTCGCTAGCGTCCACACCGCCGGATGCAAGATGCAGAGGCTCGTCCTTGGCGTGTTCGGCCCTATCCTTGCTGATGGCGCCTGTTTCCACCATTGAATCGAGCACAAGATTGCGCCGTTCGATTGTCCGCTCGGGATGTCGAAAGGGATTGAAGTAGTTTGGCCGCTGGATGATGCCGGCGAGCATCGCACACTCAGCCAGATCTAGCTGCTGCACATCCTTGCCAAAATAGGACTGTGCGGCCTCGCCAAATCCATCAATCGAAAAGCTGCCTCTCTGGCCAAGGTTGATCTGATTAGCATACGCCTCAAAGATCTGTTTCTTGGTGAAGCGACTCTCGAGATGGAACGCCATGAGAATCTGCGTAATCTTGTACTTGATGGTGCCGGTATCCGCCACAAAGAGTAGTTTGGCCAGCTGCATGGTCAGCGTGGAGGCGCCCCCGCGATGCTTCCGGTCGCCGACCATATCGTGATATGCCCAGCTGATCATGCTTTCGTAGTTCACGCCGCCGTGCTCAAAAAACTTGCGATCCTCGATGGCAAGAACAGCCTGAACGAGGTTTGCCGGGATTTCATCGTAAGTCAACAGGCGGCGCTTGGTACGGTTGGCGTCTTCACTCAGCCCCGTGATCAGCAATGGCTCGAGCTCATAGCTGGAGAGTGATTGTCCGTGGTCGTCCGTGATCGAATCGACTTCGCCTTTGCGCGTATGAATTGTGGCAGAGTCTGGCGCGTGATACGACTCGGGACCGGGGTGAACGGTTATCGACTCAGAGCTCTCTGTAAATGTGCCCATCTTCGATGGGTGCGCAAGACCGTCAACCGAGTAGCCGGCCTCGCGCAATTCCATCGCGACAAGGCGCGCGCTGATCTTCTGTCCCGGACGCACCTCGCGCGGCGCTGCATAGATCTGGGCTGTCCTGGCAAAGAGCGGCTGCTTCAGCCGGTCGTCGACAATGCGCGCGTACTTGTTGTAGTAGAAGGTAAATACCGAGAAACCGACAATCCCAATCAGAAGGATGCCGGCGATCACGCCGCGAACCAGCCACGAAGACCAGGAGAGCTTCAAATTTGGTCTCTTCAACCTGATCTTCAATGCCATTTCCCAATCCTCAATTCAACTACGTTTGATGCAAGCATTTGTTCCATTACAGCCATGCATATCAAGCGCACTGGCCGGGGAGCGTCCCATTCTTTGCAGGTCTTTGTGCCAACAATGGGAAACGATTGGGCAAAAGTCTATGAGCTTTCGGAAAGGAGCTTTTCCTCAAGCACGCACTGCTTCACCTGCGCCGCAACTTCAGCCAGCGCAACATCCACACTGCCGGCCTTTGCGCGCGAGACCAGTTCCACCTGGCCGCTCGCCGTCTTTTTGCCCACGTTGATCCGGTAAGGAATTCCCACGAGATCGGCGTCTTTGAATTTGACGCCGGCACGCTCGTCTCTGTCATCCAGCAGCACGTCGAGCCCTGCGGCCCCAAGCTCGGCAGCAATCTTCTCGCCCGTCTCGCGGAGCAGTGCGTCCCCAACGTTGGTGATTGTGACGACAACCGTGAATGGAGCAATCGACGATGGCAGGCAGAAACCATTCGCGTCATTCGATTGCTCGATGGCCGCGGTGAGAATGCGCTCGATGCCGATGCCGTAGCTGCCCATGATCGGCATCACTTCCTTGCCGTTCACGTCGAGCACGTGCGCACCCATTGACTCGGTGTACTTGTAGCCCAGTTTGAAGATGTGGCCAACCTCGACCGCTTTGCCCACCACCAGCTTGCCGCTGCAATTATCTTCGGGGCAGGCTTCGCCTTCATTCACACTGCGAATGTCAGCGAGCGCGGTCCATGTGAAGTCGCGGCCCGGGGCCACGTTGCGCAGGTGATAGTCGAGTCTGTTGGCGCCGCAAACCATATTGCTGCGACCCCCGAGCGACTTGTCGACCACGACCGTCAAACCATCGCCGAGCGGCTTGTCATCAACCGTCAGGCCTACTGGACCCAGAAAACCTGCAGGCCCTTTGAAGTACTTCTCTAATTCCTCGGCCTGCATGGTGCGGAGTTCCGCTCCCTTGATCGCGCCCAGCAGCTTAGTCTCATTCACCTGGTGATCGCCGCGCAGGAAGACCGCGACACCATGCCACGTATCCTTCGCTTTGCCGGTACCGCGCTTGAGCGCCATGTACGCCACACACTTGATGTCCGACGCCGGCGAAATCTTGAAGAAGGCGGCGACATCGGTGATGGCCGCACATCCGGGCGTGGAAACGAGCTCCGGCGTGCCGGCTCCCGTTGGCTCCATCTCCGCGACAGGTGCGAGCTTCGAAGCTTGCCTTCTCCAGGTTTGCAGCGTACCCGCACACGGGACAGCTTGCGATCAGGTCTTCACCGGCGTCGGTATAAACCATGAACTCCTGCGACTGCGAACCACCCATGGCGCCGGAGTCGGCGTCAACAGCGACAAACTTCAGGCCGCACCGCTTGAAGATGGCGCGATAAGCCGCATCGTGCAGGTCGTAGCTCTTGTCCAGCCCTTCCTTGTTCAGGTCGAAGCTGTAGCTGTCTTTCATGATGAACTGGCGCACACGCATGAGGCCGGCCTTTGGCCGTGGTTCATCGCGAAACTTGGTCTGGATCTGGTACCAGATCTGAGGCAGCTGCTTGTAGCTGCGCAGTTCGCTGCGCGCAATGGTGGTCATGATCTCTTCGTGCGTCATGCCGAGGCACAGATCGGCGCCCTTGCGATCTTTCAGGCGAAACATGTTTTCGCCCATGCCTGTCCAGCGGCCGCTTTCTTCCCAGGGTTCTTTGGGCAACAGGGCCGGCAAGTAGAACTCTTGCCCGATCTTGTCCATCTCTTCGCGCACGATGGCGATCACTTTATTCAGCGATCGATGCCCCAGGAAGAGATAGCTGTAAAGGCCGGCGCCGAGCTGCCGGATATACCCGGCCCGCAGCAGTAACTTGTGACTGGCGACTTCGGCGTCTGTCGGCGCCTCACGAAGAGTAGGGACAAAGAGCTTCGACCATCGATGCATAGATAAGGACTTACATGCTTTCCCGTCCGCTTGAGCGGGCCCCAGTGGAACATGGGGCCGCCGGTAAGACCTCGGACGCAGGGCGTTTGGATGTACCAGCGTCCATTCTAAATGTTCGTGGTCTTCCGGGTAACGTGCCGGGGCCTGTGCGGTGCTTCCCAAAGCAATCCACGTTGCAACTGACGTTTCCATTGGCCCTGCTCCTTCTCTTCTGCCTCTGCGTAAGGGGATGTGCAGGAGAAGGGCCATTGGTTGGCAACTGAAAACAAAGAACCTCTGTGGAGGCCCGTGGTGATTGTCGTGTCAGGAGCGACACAGGTGTGCATCCGATGACACGCGTTCGCGGTCAGACCTCCATGCCTGTCATCTTGACGATCATGCGTTCGAACATGCCGGCCGGCAAAATCCGACGCATCATCAGCGCCATCTTCGCGTCCTTACCCACGACGTAACGGAGCTTCGGCTTCGGATTCTCAAGAATTCCCGCAATCGCATCCGCGACGACTTGCGGATCGGCCCGGTTCTTTGCGCCTTGCGCCAACTTGGCGCGCCATTGCGTCACTCTCGTTGCATTTGCCGAGTCGGGATTGCGAAGGCCTGCGGTCTGTTTTGCATTCCGCGTCCAGATGTCGGTTTCGAATGAACCCGGTTCCACCAAAACCACCTGGATACCGAGCGGCAGCATCTCGTAACGCAACGTCTCTGTCCATCCCTCGAGCGCAAATTTCGAAGCGGCATAGCTGCTGACACCCGGATAGCCGAGCCGCCCTGAGATTGAGGTCACCATCAGCACGTGCCCAAATCCCTGCCGGCGCATTTGAGGCAGCAGGGCCCGTGTGACTGCGACCGTGCCGAAGAAATTCGTGTCGAACTGCTCGCGCAACTCGGCATCGGTCACATCGTCGGCGAAACCCGGTACGGCGAAACCGGCATTATTGACGAGCGCGTGCAGTGGCTCTCCCCGGCCAGCCACAAGATTTGCAACTTCGTCAATCTGCGCGGCGTCCGTAATGTCGAGCGCGTGAAACTCGATCCGATCAAGAACGCCCGCATCCCGCGCCGCGGCTTCCAGCTTTTCGCCCCGGCTCAGATCGCGCATCGTCGCCAGCACGCGCCACCCGCGCTTCGCCAGCGTGACGGATGTCAGCAGCCCAAAGCCGCTGGATGCGCCGGTGATTAGAGCAGTGCAATTCGTCGTCAAGGAGTCAACTTAATCTTGGAATGAGATAAGGGGATAAAAGTTCCGTTAAGTGCGGCGACAGAGTCGAGAAATGGTATGGCTTTCCTAGTCTCCAGGTCTCCGATTCTTGAATTTTGGGGAAATGTACCAGCAACTCATCATGGTCATACATGTACCAGGAATCGTGATCGCTATTTCCATCCCGAAAACAGACGTAGAGCTGCTTTTTGCAATACTTTTCGGCGAAAGTCAACCGGCTTTTGAGCTGCACCTTGAGGAAGGTAACGCCGTCAGGATGTTGAGCGAGGAAGTCAGCTCCGTTCCAGTCGTTGCTCAGAGGTATCGTGATGAAGCCGAAATCGGCTAAAACCGCTGACACCTTCCGAAAGTTGAAAGCTTCTTGCTGGCATCCATTGAGATTCTGATACTCGATTTTTTTGAAATTGATTGCCATTGGCTTCCTCCGAGGTGCACTGTTCGCCGATCTCCGCCTTCATATCAACTCCACGCCCCACAAATCATGCAGGTGGATTACACCTTCAACCTTGCCGTCAACATCGACCACGACGAGCGAAGTAATCTTCCGCTCCTCCAGAATTGCAAGCGCCTTTGCCGCCAGCTCGCTTCCCGCAATCGTCCGAGGTGTCGCGTTCATCGCTTCGCCGGCTGTCTTGCTTAGCGCCGCGCCACCTTCACGCTCGAGGAGCCGTCGCAGATCGCCGTCGCTGATGACGCCGCGCAGCTTGCCTGCCTCCTGCACTGTCGTCATGCCCAGCTTCTTCGACGACATCTCGTAGATGACATCGGTCATCGGGGTGGACATCTGCACAACAGGCACATCGTCGCCTGCGTGCATCAGGTCGCTGACCTTGGCCAGTTGCTTTCCCAGCTTCCCGCCCGGATGCAACTCCGCAAAATCCTCCGCCTTGAATCCCTTGCGCAGGCTTACCGCAACGGCCAGCGCATCGCCCAGCGCCAGCATGGCGGTTGTCGAAGCCGTAGGCGCAAGATTCAGTCCGCACGCCTCGCGCTCGACCGAGCAATCGAGCGCAACATCGCTGGCCTGCGCCAGCGTTGACTCGAGATTGCAGCAGAAGCTCACTAGCGCGTCGCCCTTGCGCTTGAGCGTTGCCAGCAGGCGCAGAATCTCCTCTGTCTCGCCGCTCGCCGACAAGGCAATCACCACATCGCCAGGCATCAGAACGCCCAGGTCTCCATGCACGGCTTCAGCGGGATGCAGAAACAAGGCAGCTGAACCGGTGGAGCTGAGCGTCGCGGCAATCTTCTGAGCGATGATGCCGCTCTTGCCCATACCGGTGACAACGACGCGACCATTGCTCTCGCCGCAGCGGACGATCAGATCGACGGCGCGTTCGAAGTCCGCCGCCATGGCGCCGTCGAGCCGCGCAGCCAATGCCTGCAGGGCTGCCGCCTCCGTACGCACTAACTCCCCCGGTGTCAGGGGGTTCTTATCCTCTTTGCGGTTCATCGGTTTCTGATCTTAACAGTGGACGGTGAACAGTGGACAGTGAACAGTGGACAGGGAACAGTGGACAGGGAACAGCCGCCGCGCGGCGGTAGAGTGAAGGCCAAAGGAATTCATCGTGATTCTTGCGCCTTATCTGCAACGCGACCTCATGCTCGCGCCTGTTCCCCCGACGGCCGATGTTACTTTTGTCTGCGCACTGTCCACTGTCCACTGTTCACTGTCTTCCCTCGTACAATAGGCATAGAGAGGTTTTCCCCCGTGAAGCGCAACACCATTGTTCTCGGCGTCACACTCTTCCTGCTGGCCACGTTTGCGTGGGCGGGCTGGGCGAACTGGGAGTATCGCAAACAGGCTGCCGCGCGCGCGCTGGCATCAGCGTCGCATGCCGAGTTGGTTCCCACGGTTGCGGGCGACGTTCCGCAGAGCCAGACGTCGCTTGTCGGCAAGCCGGCGCCCGACTTCGTGCTGGAGAACCTGAGCGGACAGACTGTCTCGCTCTCCAGTTTCAAGGGCAAGCCGCTGCTGATCAATTTCTGGGCAACGTGGTGCGGCCCGTGCAAGATCGAGACTCCCTGGCTGATCGACCTCCAAAACGAGTACGCATCCAAGGGCTTCGAGATTGTCGGCATCTCGACGGAAGGCGATGACCTGCAGCCCGGCGACACCGAAGGCTGGTCGCGCGACAAGACGGCGATTGCGAAGTTTGTGAAGGAATATCATATGCAGTATCCCGTTCTCGTGAACGGCGACAGCCTGGCTACGAAATATGGCGGTCTCGACGCGATGCCGACTTCTGTTTATGTCAACCGCGATGGCAGGGTGGTTGCGATGCAGCTTGGGATCACGTCAAAAGAAGATATGGAAGCCAACATCGAAAAGACGCTGGCGCCGGGTAATGGAGGAGCAGGGAATTGATCGACCCGAAGAGAGGCTTGTTCTATTCCATGACTCCGATTCTGCTTTGCGTGACTGGAGTTTCTCTGCAGTCCCAGCAGCTGGCGCAGGATCCGCTGACCGAATCTCCGCATCGCTCGATTCTCAAATCGGAAGCGGTCGAGTACCTCTACCCTGAACAGGTGACGGTGCAAGCCGGCAAGCCCGTCGCGCTCGCGCTCCACTTCCGCATCCGCGAGAACCTGCACATCAATTCGCACACGCCGCGCGAGGAGTACCTGATCCCCACCGTCTTCTCGATTCCAGAATCTTCCGGCGTGAGGCTCGCCAGCGCTGCGTATCCAGCCGGCGCCGACTTCACACTTCCGGTCGACCCCAGCGAAAAGCTCTCGGTCTATACCGGTGAATTCACGATTGACGCGCGCATCGTGGCCAGCCCCGGCGACCATCTTGTTGAAGCCAAACTGCACTACCAGGCGTGCGACCAGAACGCCTGCATGCCCCCGAAGACCATCACCGTGCCGATCGATGTGACTGGGAAGTAGACGTTGCACGCGCGAATAATGGCGACGGGATATGCAACTGAATGGTTGCATGAAGCCCCCCCCCCACTGTTTGGCTAAGCTCGCCTTTTTCAGCGGGTTAGACAAGGTCCTCTGCCTATTGAACTTGCCCCCACAGTCGTCTCAGTAAAGGACTTACGGGCGGCGAAAAACCGAGTGGCGCAAATTGCCGAATCTCTGGTTCACAATTCAGGGGCGTTGAATCGGTTGCAAATGATCGACGAAACGGATCACGATCAATTCAATGCTATTGTGCGCCGCGAAGGGATAATTCTCTGCAAAATGGCGCTAAGAATTTATCTTTTAAAATCATATGTTTAGGGGAAGAGGTGAAAAAGAGAGGCTTGACATCCCGATATGCGGATTCAGTCGAAGGGTGAGTTCGCTGTTGTGATGTGAGCCGCCGTGTCTCTCTATGCTTCGGCCTTCTTCTCAATTTTGGCCCAGGAATCTTTGAGGGGAAGGGTGCGATTAAAGACCAGTTTGTCTGAAGTCGAGTCGGGATCGAGGCAGAAGTATCCTACGCGCTCGAACTGAAAGCGGTCTTCAAGTTTGGCTTTCGCGAGGGACGGTTCCAGCTTTGCGCCCGCGATGATTTCGAGCGAGTTTGGGTTGAGATTGTCGAGGAAGGTTTTGCCTTCCTCGACATCCTGCGGGTCCGACTTGGTGAAGAGCTTCTCGTAGATGCGGATTTCGGCGGAGATGGCGTGCGCTGCGGAAACCCAGTGCATTGTGGACTTGACCTTGCGGCCGTCGGGGGAGTTGCCGCCGCGGCTGGCCGGATCGTAGGTGCAATGGACCTCGGTGAGATTGCCTTCCGCGTCTTTTACCACGCTGTGAGCAGTGACGAAATAGGCGTTACGCAGGCGCACTTCCTTGCCTGGCGAGAGCCGGTAGTACTTTGGCGGCGGGACTTCTCGGAAGTCGTCCTGTTCGATGTAAATTTCGCCGGAGAAGGGGACCATGCGCGTGCCTGCTGAAGGGTCTTCAGGATTGTTGGCGACCTCGACCATTTCTTCCTGGCCGGCTGGGTAGTTATCGATGACGACTTTGAGAGGGTGCAACACTGCCATGGCGCGCGAGGTGCGGTGGTTGAGGTCATCGCGCTGGAAGTGCTCGAGCATTTCGATGTCGGTCGAGCCATTGGTGCGGGAGGCGCCGATCTGGGCACACAGGGTGCGCAGCGCTTCGGGCGTAAAGCCGCGGCGGCGAATGCCGGAGAGCGTAGGCATGCGCGGATCGTCCCATCCGTTGACGTGCTTCTCCTGCACGAGTTGGAGCAGCTTGCGCTTGGAGAGCAGCGTGTACGTAAGGTTGAGGCGGTCGAACTCAATCTGCTGGGATGGAAAGATGCCGAGCTGTTCGATGTACCAGCGGTAGAGGGGCTGGTGATCGGCGAACTCGAGGGTACACATGGAGTGGGTGACGTTCTCGATTGAATCTGACTGTCCGTGCGCGTAGTCGTACATGGGATAGATGCACCACTTGTCGCCGGTACGGTGATGCGACGCGTGGAGGATGCGGTACATGACTGGATCGCGCATGTTCACGTTTGGCGAGGCCATATCGATTTTGGCGCGAAGGACACGCGAGCCGTCGGGGAATTCACCGTTTTTCATGCGTACGAAGAGGTCGAGGTTTTCTTCGACGGACCTGTCGCGGTAGGGGCTGTTTTTTCCGGGCTCGGTGAGGGTGCCGCGGTGCTGGCGAATTTCGTCGGCGGTGAGGTCGTCGACATAGGCTTTGCCGTCGCGGATCAGCTTGAGCGCCCATTCGTAGAGCTGGTCGAAGTAGTCCGAGGCGTAGCAGAGCTTGTCCCAATTGAAGCCGAGCCAACGGACGTCGGCCTGAATGGAGTCGACGTACTCCTGCTCTTCTTTTTCGGGATTGGTGTCGTCGAAGCGCAGATTGGTTTTGCCGCCGAACTCGTCGGCGAGACCGAAATCCAGACAGATGGCCTTGGCGTGGCCGATGTGGAGGTAGCCGTTGGGCTCGGGTGGAAAGCGGGTCTGGATGACGGCGTCGCCGTATTTTTTGGTGCGGACGTCTTCGGCGATGATGTCGCTGAGGAAATTGGAGGTGCGGGTTTCCGGGGTTTCCGTGTTCGAGCTGGTCGTGGCTGCCATACCTATATTGTTCCACGGAACGGCGGTGGTTGGGTCCAGGTGCGCAGAGACAGCTTTTAGATGTATCGGTCGTCACGTTGAGGAGATTCGATGCCGATCAACACACACTCAAATGGGCTTGAACATGGAGTTCGGCCATCACGCGGCAGCTTTGCGGGTTGGGATGGGTTGGGCAACCAGACGCACGCCGAGAGCGGCACAGACGCGGCTGATGGTGTCAAAACGCGGCGCGCTATCGGGGCGAAGTGCTCGGTAGAGAGCTTCACGGGTAATTCCTGCTGCTTTAGCGATCAGCGTCATGCCGCGCGCGCGGGCGATGTCTCCCAGGGCGGAGGCGAGCAGGGCCGCGTCGTTCGCTTCCAGGATTCCGGTCAGATACACGGCGATGCTCTCTTCGTTGTCGAGGTACTTCGCGGGATCGAATTCAGGCAAGTCAGCGACGTTGATGGTTTTTCTCATCTTTGCTCCTTTCGCTCTTGAGCAATGCGGCCAAGGCCTTGGCCCGCTTGATGTCCTTCTTCTGCGTGCGTTTGGAACCGCCCGCCAGCAGGACGACGATCTGCGCTCCAGGCCGGGCTTGACCGACCTGGGTGTAATAGAGGCGCCAGCCCCCACCGAGGTCAATGCGCAGCTCGATCACGCCACCGCCAATCGCCTTGAAGTCGCCCAATAAGCCGAACGAGAGGCGCTTGATTCGTTCTGCCACCTCTCCACGTACTTTGTTGTCTTCAATCCATCAAGCCAAGCGGTGAACTCGGGAAGCGGCCTGACGGAGAACATGATCAAAGTGTAATCGTTCGATTACAGAGCGTCAAGCGAAGCCTGGTCCGAAAAACGGCAGGATTTTTTCAATCAAGTGATTGAAGGTGTTCTATGGCCTGGCGGATGCGGGTGAGGCAGACTTCGCGGCCTAGCACGATCATGGTTTCAAAGAGCGGGGGGGCGTTTTTGCGGCCGCAGACGGCGACGCGAATGGGCTGGAACATGGGACCGGCTTTGAGGCCGAGTGAAGCGGCTGCATCGCGCAAAGCTTTATCGAGCGAGTCGTGATCGAACGTCGTGGCGGGCAGAACATCGAGCGCGGTTTGAAGTACGCGGCGGGCGAGGGCGGCATCGCCGGACTCTTTCTTGCTGATTTGCGGGATCAGCTCGGCGGGGTCGTAGGGCGGAAGCTGGTCGACGAAGAAGAAATCGGCGGCGGAGACGGCGTCTTTCAGGAATTTAATGCGCTCGCGGATAAGTGGGGTCACGGCCAGGAGTTTTTCGAGCGACGGACGGAGGCCGGCCTGTTCGAAGAAGGGCTGGAGTTTTGCGCTCAGTTGCTCGACCGGAAGGGCGCGGATGTGCTCGCCGTTGAGATGGACAGCCTTCGCGTCGAAGGGATCTTCCTCGGTGAAGTTGACGACGGCGTTTGAGCGGTTGACGTTTTCGAGGGTGAAGGCGGCGGTGAGTTCTTCCAGCGTCAGGAACTCGCGGTCGTCTTTGGGCGACCAGCCGAGCAAGCAGAGGAAGTTGATGAACGCATCGGGGAGGAAGCCGGCGTCACGATAGGTAGTGACGCTGACGACCCGGCCGTGCTTGCGCTTGGAGAGCTTGGTGCCGTCGGGTGCGACGAGCAACGGAAGATGGGCGAACTGCGGCGGCTGGGCGCCGAGACCTTCGAAGATCAGGAGGTGCTTGAAGGTGTTGGTGAGGTGATCCTGGCCTCGAATGATGTGGCTGATGCGGAGGTCGGCATCGTCTACGCAGGAGGCGAGATGGTAAGTCGGATTTCCGTCGGACCGAAGCAGGGCAAAATCTTCGACTTCGTCGGCGAGTTTTGACTGGGCGCCGTAAACGCTATCTTTAAAGCTCAGAGTGCGATCGGTGCCGCGCGGGACACGGTAGCGCAGGGCGAAGGGCTCACCGGCAGCGGCACGGCGATCGCTTTCTTCGCGAGGCAGTTCGCGCATGCCGGGGTTGAAAAGCCATGCCCCATGCGCACTTGACGCTTCACCCTCGGCGGCGTGCGCCGGGGTGAAATCGCGATAGGCGAGCCCCCGGGCGAAGATGGATTCGGCGGCCTGGCGGTGCAGGGCAAGTCGTTCGGATTGCTTGTATTCTTCGTCCCAGGAAAGGCCCAGCCAGCGCAAGCCTTCGAAGATGGATTGGACGCTGGCGTCTGTGTTGCGTTCGACGTCGGTATCGTCGAGCCGCAACACCATGGTGCCCTGATTGTGGCGGGCAAAGAGCCAATTGAAGATGAACGTACGCGCGCTGCCGACGTGCAGAAAGCCGGTCGGCGAAGGCGCAAATCGAACCCGGGGCGTCAGAGATTGCGAGGGAGTCAGATCCTGCATCGTTTCAGTTGCTTTCCAATGACGATGCTAGCATCCACTCCCTGGCGCATCGGTGAGCCGTCTCACGCCTGAGGAGTATACGGTGGAGGCGGTGGAGGCGGGGGATACGGTGGCGGATAGGCAGCCTGCGGCGCCGGAAGCACTTTCCACTCGGCAAACGCCAGTACGTACAGCAGCACCAGCGTTCCGAGCGACGGAATGATACAGAGTAAAGAAAGCCAGGGAGAGAAGCCGGCCTTTTTGCAGATGAACCAGCACGGCACCATAAAGATGGCAATTGCAAGCAACATGATGATGGGAATGATCGCCATCATCGCCATCACGATGTGCTGAATCATTTCCGGACTTGGTTGATTTGGATTGTCCTGCAAAAGCATTGCGAGCAGATGCATGCGCGTACTCCAAAGATGGAATAGAACTCTGAGCCAAGCTACGTCGAATCACCGATTTTCGCAATGAGTTTCTTTCGGCGGGTGGACTCTTTTTAATATTCCGCCGATCGCAGCTTCGCAAAAAAGCAACTGCAGGTTTCTCCACGCCCCCCTCACTGCGTTCAAGGGGCGGTTGGAATGACAAGTGCTTTCGGTGTCAATGCAGGTGGCGCGAGAGGAACGGCTAGGCCACTTCTGATTTCATCGGCGGGGTAGCGGAGGCTTCGCCCTCTTTTTCCTGCGAGACGCGCGAGATGGAGACCACGGTAATGTCGTCTTCCTGGCCGAAGATCTCCGCCGCTTTTACGATGAACGCCGCAGGCAGATGGCTGATGGAGCGAGCGCGGTTGAAACCGAACAGTTCGTTCTTCGCATTTTTAGCTTCGATTACGCCGTCGGTGATCACCAGCAGCCTATCCTTCTGTTTGAGCTGGATGGCCACCTGGTCAAAGGTGACGGAGGGATTGAGTCCAAGGGGAAGATTGCCGGTCATGGTGAGTTCCTTGCCGTTCAGGTAGGGGGCAAGGTGCCCGGCGTTGGCGATGATTGTCTTGCCATCGGCGCCGATCTGCATGGCAACGCAGGTTGCGTACGACTGGCCGCGACCGCACAGGCGGCGGTTCAGGGCTTCCAGAACTACGTGGGGCTCGTAGCTTGTTTCCACGATGGTACGAATGGCTCCGACAATGAGCGCGACCTGCATGCCTGCCTGCAGGCCCTTGCCGGTGACATCGCCAAGCAGAATCAGGACTCCGCCGTTTCCATCGGGCAGGATTTGGAAGAAGTCGCCGCCAACCTGTTGGGCAGGTTTGTATTCGGTCTCAAGCACATATCCCGGAATGGTGGGAATCGCCTCGGGAATGAGGAGCTGCTGGATCTGGCGCGCCTGGTCAATCTCCGCTTCCCATTGTTGGCGAAGCTTGAGCGACTGCAGGAAGCGCCGCATCAGCAGGATGGTGATGATATTGAGCGATACCACGACGGCTATCTGGCTGATGCCGACCGCCATTCCGAACGGGAAGAAAAGCAGCGGTATGTGCAGGACCAGCAACTCCTGCTGGTAGAGCGATACGATCACCAGGGCTACGGCGGGCATCGCCAGCCAGGCACCCGCATGGTCTTTGCGCATCCCTTCCCACGCGACCCAGAGCAGCAATCCGCCGAGGAGCAACTTGAGGAAGACCGTCAGGGGCGACAGGATCGCGACTGAATGGATGGGGACCAGATGGCCGTATAGAGGAGCGCGCATCATGGCGATGGTGATTGCCAGCGCAATGGTGAATCCCCACACCATCTTGTGCAGCCGCGGCATGCGACCCATCCGGAACCAATAAGCCCAGAAGATGATCCAGAGGCCGATGACCGCGGGAACCAGGATGGCATCCGTAAGGAGGAAAAACATGGTTGCGGGTACGAACGCTGTGTAGTTTCCGACCAGAGTAACGATGGTCTGCAACGCAACCCCGGCGCAAGCAATCGCGAGCCACCGGTAAGCCCTCTCTTTGCGGTCGAGCAAAAACAGGACGATCGCCACGGTGATGGCCAGCAGCAGTACGGCAAGCTCGAGGAATCGGCTCAACTGGGAACGATTGACGGAATCCCAATCCAGGCGGAGCATGCGTTCAATGGGTCCGGATTGACCGAGAATCGGTGGTCCATGCAAGCCGCCCGCATCCGGGTTTGTCAGGGCAGTCGAGGGGTCCATCCATACGCGGATGGCAATCGTGACCTGTCCGCTTTTGATTCCCCGGGGCAGCGCGAAGGTGCGCGGCAGCGTGAGGTACGTGGTTACGCCGTCTCTCTTAAACTTTCCGAATTGCCCGACCATCTCTCCATTCACGAAGATCTGGTAGGCGTCGTCGACGTCGTCGGGCATCTTGATTTCCAGACCGCCCTCTGAGAGTCCGGAATCGTATTGAATATTGGCCTGCAGGCGGTACCAGGCGTATCCGGCGTATCCCGCGTCGCCCAGGGCGGTCCATCCGGGCACGAATCCGCTGGTGCCGAGAAACGGGTCGTAGGATCCGGACGGAGGCGTGAGATCCATCGAGGACCAGCCGGCATCGTTAAAATCCGGCTGCGCCCACTCCATGCTGTCGCCCCGATGGAACTTCCAAGGGCCGGTCAAATCCACGGTCGAAGATCCGAGGAAGACCTGTTCTGCCCAATGGGATACGGAGGCAGCAGTCGGGGCGGTTGGGGAGGGATTGCCAATGGGGGTATCAGCGCGCACAGCACAGGTCATCGTGCCAAGAGTGATGGCCGCGACGAGTGTGGATATCTTCTTGCCTGTTACCGATAACCGAAACACGCGCATCTGGGAAGTGGCCTCGCCCCACCGAGGTCTTTCATTCTTCGGGCCAATTGATATGCCGGGAGGATACGCGGTTCAGCCGCGGTACGGCAACACAATTTGACCTCACCCGGCTTGTGCCGACAAGATCTTGCCATTTTGCCATCGACCTGTCTGGTCGTATGGCGGCTAGGTGATGTCTTCTGTATCGTACACGGGATTGATGGCTCGTTTCTTCGGAACTCCGTGGACCGATGCAAGCAGATCATCCACGACATCTTCAAGTTGCTTATGGCTTTCGATCACCGCGCTCATGCTTTTCAATTCGTCCGATTCGGCGGAGCGCTCCACCAGCACGACTGCGTGACACTGCGCGACGTGGTCCAGACCCAGGCCCTCGGGCGTCTTGGCCTTGATGCTGACTTGTTCCATTTCAATTCCCAGCAGGTCGGCCACCGTGGATCGCATTTCACCGGCTACGGGCGCAATTTTCGGGGCATTCATGATCAGGGTCGTATCCACATTCACGATGCGAAACCCGGCGTGCTGCAGTTCTTCCATGGCGAGTTTCAGGAAGATGGCCGAGTTGGCATCCTTCCAGCGCGGATCGCCCGGCGGAAAGAAGCTGCCGATATCGCCGGCCGCGACGGCGCCGAGAAGAGCATCGGTAACCGCATGCAGCAACACGTCGCCATCGGAGTGCCCGACAAGGCCTTCGGGGTGATCCAGTGTCATGCCGCCGACGCGCAGCGGTATCCCCGCTTTGAATGCGTGGGAATCCCAGCCAAATCCGATTCGTGTCTCCATGGTCTCCGTGCCTGTTTGTGGTTCGCTGCAATCAGCGAGCGCGCTGATGCAGGTAGAACTCCGCCAGTTCCAGATCGCCCGGCTGCGTAATCTTCAGATTAACCTGAGAACCGTGAACTACGGCCACTGGAAATCCGGCGCGTTCCACGACGGAGGCCTCGTCGGTTCCTACAAATCCATCCACCGTGGCGTCTGTCATCGCCTTATGCAGCAGGCCAAAGCGAAATCCCTGGGGCGTCTGCGCCTGGACAATGAATTCGCGGGGGATCGTCGAAGTGACAATTGCACCATGGGCGGTGCGTTCCACCTGCTTGATGGTGTCTGTGGCCGGCATTCCAACAATGGCGGCGCCGAACTCGACGACCGCGTCGATGGTCCGGTCGATCGTCGCGACGTCAATCAGCGGCCGCACGGCATCGTGCACCAGGATCACATCATCCGGTTCGGCAGGAACGGCATTGAGCGCATGGACCACCGACTCCTGCCGCGTGTCGCCGCCCTCGACGACGTGCGCGCGACTGGTCAAACCATACTCGGCGATCTGCGCCTGCACCCGCTCCATCTCCGCGTTGCGGACGGCTACAAAAATCCCGGTTATACGCGGGACAGCGGCAAACGCACGGAGCGAATGAATCAGTATGGGGATGCCATCGAGCGAGAGAAATTGTTTCGGCTGCGGACCGGCCATGCGCGTGCCCAGGCCTGCAGCGGGAAGAATTGCGAATACCTGCATACCGGCTGGAGTATATCGCATGGCACGCGACCAACTGCTTTATCTCCATCGCAGAGGTGGGGACCGCGATGAACCCGGCCGGGGCAAGATTTCGTTTCGACTGCTTCTGACGGGCATAGAATGATCGCGTTCCCGATTTAGCTCTGATTCTTCAAAAAAGGACAAGCACAATGCGGATTCTTCCGATTCTGTCTGTTTCAGCAACTTTGCTTCTGAGCGGCAGTTCAGTCTTCGCGGCGCCCGCGGGTGAAACGCAGGCACAGAGCGCCGCGCCGGTTTCGAGCGAAAGCTGTGAGCGTCTTGCCGCGATGGAAATTCCGAATGCGAGCATCACGATGGCGAAGGCTGTGGCCGCAGGTACATTTGTCGGGCCGCCGGAGGAGTTCACCGGGCGAGACCTGTCCGCCTTCTACAAATTGCTGCCCGCATTCTGCCGCGTGGTGGTGCATGCCAGGCCGACTTCCGACTCCGATATTGTGGTCGAAGTCTGGATGCCGCTCTCAGGTTGGGACGGCAGACTTGAAGGTTTGGGAAATGGTGGATTTGCCGGACAGATCGCCTACGAGGGACTGGGCGCGGCGATCATGCACAGATCGGGCGCCGTCGCCACCGACACAGGCCATGCAGCCTCGCCCATCGATGCTGCGTGGGCCGTGGGACATCCAGAGAAGATCATCGACTTTGGACATCGCGGCATTCACGAGATGACGCGCGTGGCCAAACTCGTCGTCCAGCAGTTCTATGGAGCGGGAGCGAAGCGCTCCTACTTCATCGGGTGCTCCGATGGAGGCCGGGAAGCATTGATGGAAGCCCAGCGTTATCCCGACGACTACGATGGCATCCTTGCCGGCGCGCCTGCCAACTACTGGACCGGCCTGCTTTCAACCGCGGTTGTCGATCTGCAGGCACTGACTGCAACACCAGAGAACTTCATTCCTCCCGCCAAGATTCCAGTGATTGCCAATGCGGTACTTGCCGCATGCGACAAACTCGATGGCGTGGCGGATGGCATTCTCAATGATCCGCGACAGTGCCATTTTGATCCCGCTTCGATAGAGTGCAAGGCGGGTGAAGCTACGGACAAGTGCCTCACCGCACCGCAGGTCGCGAGTCTCAAGGCGATCTATGCAGGTCTGCGGGACGCGACCGGCAAACAGATATTCCCCGGATATCTGCCCGGGGCCGAAGAAGGCCGTGGAGGATGGGAGACCTGGATTATGGGTCCGGCCCCGGGGAAGAGCGCACAGGCTTTCTTCGGCCTCGGCTATTTCTCAAACATGGTTTATGAGAAGCGAGGATGGGACTACAAATCGTTCTCAGTCGACAGCGGAATTCAAACGGCGAAGGAAAAAACGGCCGGCGCACTCGATGCGGTCAATGCCGACCTGACGCCTTTTCGGGCTCGCGGCGGCAAGCTGATCTTGTATCACGGCTGGGACGATCCCGCGATCCCGGCGTTGAATACCGTCAACTATTACGGCGAGGTCCTGACGAAGATGGGGCAGGCGAATGCAGATTCGTTTGTAAGGCTGTACATGGTTCCGGGCATGCAGCATTGCGGCGGAGGACCCGGCCCGGATGATTTCGGGCAGTTCGGAGCATCGATGCGCAACGATCCCCAACATAATTCTTACGTCGCACTTGAAAACTGGGTGGAGCAGGGGACCGCGCCGGGGAGCTTTATCGCAAGCAAACATGCGGGTGGCGCACTGACAGGAGCCGTCACGATGACGCGTCCACTGTGCCCTTATCCGCAGACGGCGGAGTACAAGGGCAGCGGCGACCCGACCAGCGCCGAGAACTTCGAATGCGTGAGTCAGAAGAATTGACGTTCAGGGCTGCACGGGCGTTGCATCCACGAACAGCACTTCGCTGCTGGTGGTGAACCCGAGCTTTTCGTAAACGGCTAGCCTTTTTCCGAGGCATGCAGCGCCACCACGCGAATGCCGCGCCTCAATCGTGGCTCTGCGCGTTTCGAGCATGCGATGAGTATAGGGAATCAGAGCGGCTTCAGCCACGGGCCGCCAATCAGCGAGGGAACAGCTCGAACTGCTGAATCGCGATCTTCGGTGCCACAAACATGTGCTCAATATCCGGCAGAAACATTACCGTGATCTCGTTGAATTTCCGGATCGGCGCATCGGACGGCACGGAAAAGCGAAGCGTCTCGTACGCGGGTGTTGTCTTTACGTAGAAATGGGCCGGATCGGTTGACACAATCGGCTGCTGACCAAGGTAGAGCGTGCGCGTCGCCGACGATTCTCCATCCGTCAGCAACATACCGAGTGCAATCATGCCGGCGCGGTTGTCGAGGTTCTCAATTTCAACCTGAATTTCGCGGCATCGCGCAATCCGGATCGAGGCCGGCAGCTTCTGATGAGCGTCCATCACCAGCGAGATCGCGTTATTTGTTTTAATGTCGACGCTGACCGGCGTGCCGCGCGCGATATGAGCGTCGTGTCCCGGCTGCTTCAACGGCGGTTGTACGAACCAATACGAACCGTTGAAGCGGAGGGTGAAGGGCTGCTTTGTTCCAGGGGCAAGAAGAAGAGAGTCGTCCAATTCGAGCGGGGGCACGATCTCTTTCTTCTCTGGACGGGGCCATAAGACGACACTCACATATCCACCCGCCCCTGAAGTCGAAGCCTGCGCCTTGTTGCGGTCCGCATCTTTGCTTGCCGAGACGGGGCCGGCAACCGCGGCATTGACCTGGGTAGCGCGGCCACGTGCAGTCATTCCATCGAGGAGTGCCCACATCGTAAGCAGCACCGCAGGAAGGGCAGCGCAAAGAACGCGGATCGAGGCCCGTTTCACCTGGCGGTCCCGATCGCGGGATATGGAGCCTGCGCTTCTGGTTGCGGCCTTCTCCCACGCGAACAGGAATGCGCTCATCGCGAGCAGGGCGGCCGCGGTGTAGTTTGAATGGCTCAGCATGGCCGCGCCAGCCGCGAACAATCCAAGCGCAATCACATAACCACGCATGTCAAACGGTGGCCTGTAGAGGGATTCCGCAAAGAGTTCGCCCTCATCCCATTCGGGCAGTTGCGGCTGGGCGGGGATGAGAACGAGATTCGTCGCGCCACGCAGTCCGGGCGCCAGAACAACTGCTCCGAGCATGGCAGCAAGCGCCGCCGCGGCCGAGACCTGCTCAGCAAAAAGCACCATGGCCGGCACCCAGACCCAGCCCGCTGCGCAGGTCAGCGCAAATAGGGAGAATGGCAGCGGTGGCTTTTCGCGGAGTGGGCTCGAGGGGCTGTTCCAGTAAAGCCACGATCCCGCGATGCCTGCCAAGGCGCCAACCAGCACATAGCTGACGGCGGTGCCGCAAACAGAGCCGAGGTCGTGTGCCTGCACGTCGGGCAGACGGCAAAGAAACACGGCCGCGATCATGGCATTCACCAATCCCGCGCCGACGGTGATGCCGAAGGTTCGCCTCAATGCGAATTCATCCAGTCTGGATGCGACGCCGAGTGTACCTTCGTGCGCGGTCGTCTCGAATGATTCCGGTTCGAGGAATTGTCCGGCAACGCGCCGCTTTGCCGGCCCCGCACCCCAGAGCGCTCCGACCAGGGCAATGAGAAAAGGAATGCGCACCGCATCGGCCCACAGCCTAAAATCCGTAATCTCGCCTATCGCCGTTACGGTGTGCCGATCGATCACCATACCGGGGTACGCAAACAGGTTCATGAGGACGAAGGTTGCGAAGTATGCGGGCAGCAGAATGGCCGGAGCAAGCACGAAGGCTCGCAACATTGTTTTGCGAACCACATTTATCGCATGGGGTTGAACGAGAATATAAAGCAGGATTCCGGCCCAGAGAAAAACGACATCCATGGTCATCCAGGCAGTGAATTCCGCCAGTATAGGAAAGGGCCAGCTCATCTTCCACACCTGGCCGAATGAATAGGCCTCAATTCGGTCGACGATCAAGGTCCATGCCGGCGCCAGTCCGGACCAAATCAGCGCGAAGATCAGCAGGGATGAACGCTCGCGAAGACTCCGCGCCCACGTAACCGCACATGCGGCGAGAACCTGCCGCCAGTACCACGCGTCGGAACGGCCCAGCCGGAACTCTTCAAGCAGATCGCCATCGAGCGCCTCGTCGGGATCACCGGCGGTCAGGTGCCTCAGCATCCAGGTCGCAAGGGGCGGAGGTTCTCTGCGTCTCATCAGCTCTCCTGCGGTACATCCATTTTCAGATCGGGAATCGTCTTCCAGAGGCGGGTCAACAGGCGGCGCGTCTCGTGTACCTGGCGCAATCCTTCTTTCGTGATCCGGAAAAAGCGTTTCGCCTTGCCGCCGCGCTCCGGGGTCGGATCGCCGAGCATGGAGGTGACAAGACCTTTGGCTTCCAGGCGCTCCAGCGCTGCATACACGCTGCCCACTGCGACATCTTTGCGGCGGGATTTCTCCAGTTCTCGCGAAATCGGGACCCCGTATGCCTCCTCGCCAAGGTGAATCACCGCGAGAAGAAGCATGAGTTCAAACTCACCGAGATAGCGTCGCTCTGGCATTAAATCAACAATAGCGAAGAAATCATGCGTGCGCAATGGAAACTCCGTAGCACAGACTCTGTCTCCTGCGTCGGGCGCAGTTGAACTATCATCCACTCGTGCCCACTAAACCCACGCTTGCACTGAACATCTCGCTGTTGAAGCCGGGCATGCGGCTGGCTGTCGGGCTTTCGGGCGGCGCTGACTCCGTTGCGCTGTTGCGCGCACTGGTTGAACAGGGGAGGGAACTCGGCCTGGTGCTGCATGCCGCACATCTGCATCACGGCCTGCGCGGTGGGGAGGCAGATGCGGATCTCGAGTTCTGTCGCGATCTTGCGGGCAAATTCGATCTCCCCTTTCATGAATCCCGCGTGGACACGGCTGCGGAGGCGCGCCGCACTCCGAAGTCTCCTGCGGTGGAAATGTCCGATACTTATCCCTCCGACTCCATCGAAGGGACCGCACGGCGTCTTCGATATCAGTGGTTTCGAAAGCTGCTCGTCGGAGGTCCCCTTGATGCCGTGGCGACGGCGCATACACTCGACGATCAGGCCGAGACGGTGCTCGGCAAGTTTCTCCGCGGCGCGTGGACTGAAGGACTTTCAGGCATCCATCCTGTCCTTGAGTTTGCCGAAGGACGCATTCTCCGCCCGCTGCTTCACACCACCCGCGCCGAGATTGAGGCCTTTCTGCAAGCGCGCAAGCAGCCCTGGCGCGAAGACTCCTCGAACCGTCATCTCACGTTCACCCGCAACCGCATCCGGCACGAATTGCTTCCGCAACTCACCACCTGGAACCCGCAGCTTCGCGATCATCTGGCGCAGATGGCGGTGCTCGCCCGTGACGAAGAGACCTGGTGGGAATCTGAAGTTGCCCGGCTTGCTTCCCAAGTCATACTTCGCGGCCGCCCCGTACGAGGAGGAGGCCGCGCAACCACGGCCACCGATGGGGTCGCTCTCGACATCGGCCAATTGAAGGAAGAACCGGTCGCCCTGCAGCGCCGGCTGCTTCGCTTTGCCGCAGCGCAAGTGGAATCCAAGCTTGATTATGCGGCGACGGAGGCGCTCCGCAGCCTGGTGCTGACGGGCAGGGCGGGACAGAAACTGGAGCTTGCCGGAGGGCTCCGCGTCGACCGTACCCACCGGGAAATTCGCCTCACCCGCAGCCCCGAACCGGCTTCAGCCAACTCCGGCGGCAAAGTCGAACGGTACGAATGTGTTATCCCCGGCGAAGTCATCGCCCCTGAATTTCAATGCCGCATTTCGCTTGAGTTCGCGAGCAGTTCCACCCCATCCGCCTCTTCCGCCGGTGGGCTCATGAAAGCGATTCTGCGACCATGGAAGCCCGGTGACCGGGTTCGCCTGCGTTACTCTTCGGGTCCCCGAAAAGTGAAGGAAGTGCTTGAACGGATGAAGGTTACGGGAGAGGATCGTGCACGCTGGCCGGTCTTGGAATGGGCAGGAAGGGTATTGTGGATGCGCGGAGTTGAACTCGAGCCCGACCCCGAAGTGCGCGTGTCTGCGAGGAGTCTGCCGCCAGGATCCGAATAGCGATCCGGAGAGACATCCTGCTTTCGCTCGGGGAACCCCCGTTGTCATAGAGGATTCCCACGATTCGGAGCCGTTCCCATATTCAAACTTGATTCCGCTTCGGAGTACAATCGGAGTTACTGCACATCCGCGCGGTGAGTGCGTAGTGTCTCCAGTCAAGAGAACCTGCACTTTCTGTGACTTCAAGGACTGTATGGGCGTCTAAAGGGATGATGTGGGCGGTGTTGGAAGTTCAAGTGCGGCTTCTCCCCGCCGGGAAAGAGGATCCTGGTGAATTCGACCGTCAAGACGATCATGTTCTGGGTCTTTATACTCATCTGCCTTGTGCTGCTGTGGGGAGTTGTGTCCCACGGCACCATCGGAGCAGGTAAAGATACAGAAATCAACTACTCCGAACTGTACGACAAGGTGCAGCAAGGCCTGGTTCAGGATGCTCAAATACAGGGAACAGACCTTCGCGGGCACATGAAAGCCACGCCTAAGGAGCAGTTCCATACAACGGTCGGGGCCAACCACGAAGATCTCGAGAAGGCGATGCTGGCGGCACATGTCAACTTCTCGAAAAAGGACGAGCAGAGCAATCTGCTGCTCCCGATCCTCTTCAACGTCGGGCCATTCGTCCTGCTAGGCGCGATCTGGTTCTTCATGCTGAGGCAGATGCAGTCTGGCGGCAACAAGGCGCTTTCGTTCGGCAAGAGCCGCGCGCGCCTGCTCTCGATGCAGCAGAAGAAGGTCACGTTCAAAGATGTTGCCGGCGTGGATGAGGCCAAGGAAGAGCTGAAGGAAATCATCGAGTATCTGCGCGAGCCGCAGAAGTTCCAGAAGCTGGGCGGACGCATTCCCAAGGGAGTGCTGCTGGTAGGACCTCCGGGCACCGGCAAAACGCTGCTGGCCCGTGCGGTTGCCGGCGAGGCGAATGTGCCGTTCTTCTCGATCTCCGGTTCGGACTTCGTGGAGATGTTCGTTGGCGTTGGCGCGAGCCGCGTTCGCGACCTGTTTGAACAGGGCAAGAAGAATGCGCCCTGCATCATCTTCATCGACGAAATCGATGCTGTGGGCCGTCACCGCGGCGCAGGCCTCGGCGGCGGACACGATGAGCGCGAGCAGACGCTGAACCAGTTGCTCGTCGAGATGGACGGATTCGAGTCGAACGACGGAGTGATCCTGGTCGCCGCGACTAACCGGCCCGACGTGCTCGATCCTGCGCTGCTGCGTCCCGGCCGTTTCGATCGCCGCGTGGTGGTGGGACTGCCCGACGTGCGTGGCCGCGAAGAGGTTCTCCGCGTACACGTGAAGAAGGTTCCGGTTGCAGACGACGTCAACTTGAACATTCTTGCTCGCGGGACGCCTGGATTTTCGGGTGCCGACCTGGCCAACATGGTCAATGAAGCGGCGCTGAATGCAGCCCGCGTCAATCGCAAGCAGGTGGTGATGTACGACTTCGAACTTGCGAAGGACAAGGTGCTAATGGGCGCCGAGCGCAAGTCAATGCTGCTGACCGATGAAGAGAAGCGGGTCACGGCGTATCACGAGGCCGGACACGCGCTGGTTTCGCTCCTGCAGCCGAATTCGGATCCCATCCACAAGGTCACAATCATTCCACGCGGCATGGCGCTCGGCGTAACGATCTTCCTGCCCGGGGATCGTCACAACTACACGCGCGAGTATCTTGAAGCCAATCTGGCCATCGCTTACGGTGGGCGAACGGCTGAGGAGATATTCCTCAACCAGATGTCTACCGGCGCGGGCAGCGACATTGAGAACGCTACCGACCTTGCACGCCGCATGGTGTGTGAGTACGGCATGAGCCGCCTCGGTCCGTTGACGTTTGGCAAGAAGGAAGAACAGATATTCCTCGGCCGCGAAATCGCGCAGCACCGGGACTTTTCGGAAGAGACGGCGCGGCAGATCGATCTGGAGGTTCGCCGCCTGATCGACGAGGCCTACCAGGCCGCGCACGGGATTCTCGAAGCGCACAAGGATGCAATGCACCGCATTGCCGCAGCGTTGCTGGAACGTGAAACGATTGACGCGGAAGAAGTGAAGATGTTGCTCGATGGCAAGGAACTGCCCCCGATGCGCTCCATCCTCGCTTCACCCAGTGACGGTAGCGGCACCGGTGGACAGACCGTTCTCAAGCCGGATACGCGCGGTGGCGGCGGATTCCCGGAAGGGTCTCCGAGTCCGGCGTAAGCGCCTGCGGCGGGGCCAGATGCGGCTTTCGCTGCATGCACCTTTCAACTTGGATAACTTAGGGCCGCTCTTAACAGAGCGGCCCTTTTGTCTGCGCGGAAGAAAATCGTTCGCGAAGATGAACCAAAAGCAGTCATGGAGCGGTCATTGGATCGGGGTGCGGTTCCGAAGTTGCCTGGTAACCTTCAGAGTGGTTACGCAAGGGGCGGGAAACAAACGAGATATTCTTGCCGGAGCCTAGCCTGTTTGGATACATTCTTTCTCAACCATCTCCTCTGTGACGAGTTATTGGGTCAACATTGTTTTCTTCGGGCCTCCCCAAAGGGGAATGCAGAGAGCAATTGTGAATTCACTTTGAAAGCGAAATGGGAATCACATGCCCACAGCGGTGCACGCGATAAAGAGATCTCGCAGGTATAGAACCCGCATTCAAGCGTTTTGGATCATTGCGATTGCGCTTGGTTCGATCATGATTCTGGGAGCAATCCTGCTTGCCTCCATGGAATGAATCCAACGGACCGAATCAGCAGGATGGCCCCCCCGCCGAATTCGTTCATCCGTGACTTTACTATTTGCAGGTTTTGTCCCCGGGGGCGCCGCATTTGGCGTCGATTATCATTTCAAGAATCGCCGTGAAGGTTGTTCCTGAAACGGCTCGCGACTCATCCTTGTCGATGTTCACCTTGTGCGCGACCACGATGTCGTACATCGGAAAGACGGTGATGTATTGACCTCCGGCGCCCATGGCGGAGAAAGGCGCGCTGAAAAGGGCCTGTCATGATGTCGCCGGGATATTTTGGCGCATCCCAGGCCCACCAAAAGGATGCCGAAACCCCAGCCGGACCTTCCGCGCTCTGCGTGTTCAAGCAGGTTGCTGCCAGCAATCCGCAAAGGACGAAAAACGCACTTCGGATCATCTCACAAAATCCTAAATGCTCCAGCCACATGCGGCGGAAGTATTACGTTCCTCTTCGATTCCAGTCATCAGATCGCAATCAGACGATCACAAGAATGCAACTTCGCGGTGATAATCCCGAAACATTTGCGGCATAAGGTTCGGTGAGCAAACGCGCAAAGCGTTTCCCCGGAGGTTGGATTACTGTGTCTACGGATCGCCGAACATTTTTGCAACTATTGACTACGAGTGCGCTCTCAGCGGCTTTTCCATCCAGCATTGCACGCGCTCTTGAGATTCCCGCCAATAACCGTACAGGCAGCCTCGCAGACGTCGAGCACATCGTCATCCTGATGCAGGAGAATCGCGCATTCGATCACTACTTTGGCACACTGCGCGGCGTGCGCGGTTATGGAGATCCACGCGCTGTCAAGCTGCCTAACGGCGACCCGGTGTGGAAGCAGCCCACCGCTTCGGGCGGATACGTGATGCCGTTTCATCCCGGAGCGCCGAGCCTCGGCCTGCAGTTCCTCCAAGACCTGGCGCACGACTGGGACACCACGCACAATGCGTTGAACGGGGGAAAGTACGACCAGTGGGTGCCGCAGAAGGGCACTACATCCATGGCGCACCTCGTCCGCAGCGACATTCCCTTTCATTACGCGCTGGCCGATGCATTCACGATCTGCGACGCTTACCATTGCTCATTCCTGGGAGCGACCGATCCCAATCGCTACCACATGTGGACGGGCTGGGTGGGCAACGACGGAACCGGCGGCGGTCCGGTGCTCGATAACGCCGAAGCCGGTTATGGCTGGAGCACCTATCCGGAGCGGCTGGTGAACGCGGGCATCACCTGGAAGATTTACCAGGACCAGGGTGCAGGCCTGACTGCGGCCGAGTACTGGGGCTGGGGTTCTGACGCGTACATCGGAAACTATGGCGATAACTCGCTTCTCTATTTTCACCAGTATCAGAATTCGCTGCCGGGCAGCCCGCTGTTTGAAGCTGCGCTAACGGGTACTGACATTTCCGCCGGCGGCACGCTCTTTGATGAATTCCGAGCCGACATCGCGGCTGGAAAGCTGCCCCAGGTTTCGTGGATTGTCGCGCCTGAAGCTTACACAGAGCATCCCAACTGGCCCGCGAATTACGGCGCGTGGTATATCTCGCAGTTCCTGGATGCGTTGACTGCAAATCCTGAAGTATGGAGCAAGACGGCGTTCTTTCTCTGCTATGACGAGAACGACGGCTTTTTCGATCACGTTGTGCCGCCAACGGTTCCCGCGTCACCGGCGCAGGGGCTTTCGACTGTCGATACGATCAATGAATATTTTGAAGGAAACGCAGAGTATCCCGCCGGTTCAATCGGATTTGGGATGCGCGTGCCGATGCTCGTAATTTCCCCATGGAGCAAGGGCGGGTACGTCAGCTCGGAGTTTTTCGATCACACCTCGCTCATTCGATTCATTGAGCAGCGATTTGGCCCGAACAATCCCGCGCTGGTTGAGCCGAACATTACACCGTGGCGGCGTGCCGTCTCAGGTGATTTGACTTCGGCATTCAATTTCAAATCGCCGAATGACGCGAAGGTCGCGCTGCCCAGCACCATCGCTTACATTCCGCCGGATGCGAATCGCCATCCTGATTACGTGCCGACACCGCCCACGGAGCAAGTGCTTCCCGTGCAGGAATCCGGTACACGTCCCGCGCGTCCGGCGCCCTATGAACTGCACGCGCATGGAAGCGCCAACTTCGCCGACGGCACGTTTGAGATTCACTTTGGCAATCGAGGCAAGACGGTGGTCTACCAGGTTCGTTCCGGAAACAGCACGCTGGGCCCATGGAATTACACCGTCGGCCACGGCGCGTCGCTTTCGGATACCTGGCAGATCACCGCAAACAGCCTTAGCACCTACGACCTGTCGGTGTATGGTCCCAACGGATTCTTGCGTGCATTCCAGGGGAGCGTTTCCGGCGAAGACAAAGCCGACGTGCACGTGCGCACGAGCTATGATCCGCATGGCAACGGAATCACGCTGCATCTGGCGAATCATGGCGCCTCCGCAGTCGATGTTCGGATCACGGACATCTATACGGGTTCGGTGCAAATGGTTCATCTGAAGGCAGGCGAGACGGCAACCAAATACTCTGAACGCCATCAGACGTTTGGCTGGTACGACTTTGTCGTCGAAGTCGAACAAGACTCGACCTTTGTTTACCAGTTGGCGGGGCATGTCGAAACAGGGGAAGAGAGCCGCACCGATCCGGCGATTGCTGCGGTGTAGTTCGCGGCGGAGCGGGCTTCTCGTGGGAGGCCCGCTTTCGCGCGTCGGACACGGCAGCTGGATGTTCGTGCTTTCCGCCCTTGAATCGATAGGACTGAATCCAGGCTTCGGCAATCGTGGTCGAGGAGTTTTGATGCTGCGCGAGAAGCAGGTCCTGCACTCCGTTTACCCCATGCACACTCATGTCCATGGGGCCCGAAGCCACTCCGTTCAGGATGACAATTCTGAAATCACAAAGAACTCGGATTTTCGTAACTGCGAACTTAGAGTTCGGGAACTCAGAAGATCTTGTAGGCGATGCCGGCGCTGGCGCCGTAGGGTTTCAGCACGTCGCCGTTGATCCAGTTGGGCCAGAGCTGGTATTCGAAGTCGAAGGCGCGGACGACGAAATGTTTGCTCAGCTTCAGATCCGCGCCACCGCCAAGTGCAACATCGGTGAATCGGCCGTAGGCCTCGTTGTATTCGAAGTTCATCCTGCCCAGCCCGATGAGCGCTTTGCCGTAGGGGGTAAAGCCGAGCCGTTTGAATTCATGAATGGGTACGCGAGGCCCGATGAGGTAGTTGTCTTCGTTGATGTCGACGTAGGTATTCTGACGCAGCCAGCGCGCTTCGCCTTCGAGCTGAATCCAGCGCGTGAACTTGAGGTCAAAATACGCGCCAAAGCCGAAGAGCCGCTGCGGGCTGGACTGGGGCACGCCACCACCCGCGTAATCCGGCTGAAAAACGGAGCCCATTCCGCCCGCGGTGAGCGACAACTGGCCGCGGAATGCCGAGGGCGCCACTTGCGCATGCAAAGAAACGGCAGCGCCAAGCAAGCAGATGAAAGCAGAAACCGCAATTCTTCTCATGGGAAGGGAAATGGTCCACTCCTCGCGATGGCTGACCAGGCAACTCGAAATCGGCACTCAGTATAAAGGCCCAGGGTAGGTAGCGGAATTTCCGCTAGCCGACCCTGAGCCCGATGAAACGGAAATTACTGCTGCGGGTTAGGTGTTCCACCCGTCTGTTGTGGCTGCGGGGTCTGCGCCTGAGAAGGCGCGGGCTGGTCCGGAGCGGCGGGAGGAGGCGTTCCCCCTGGTGCCTGTCCGGCTGCCGGGGTTGCGGCTGGTGGATCAACTGCCGAGGGCTGAGCAGCCGCACCCGCATTTGGCTTGGCCGCCGCAGCTGCATTTGCCGCCTGGGATTGCGCTTCGTCATAGCGCTGCAGTCTGAAGTAAACCGGAGTCACCTCGAGCGGCATTTTGTCGCGCGGATTCAGCGGGGCATAGAGCTTGGCGTTCAACTGGTGGACGTGGTCATCCCAGGGATCGGTCTTCAACCAGCTTCCCAGGGGAAGCGCGGGAATCTGCGCAAGGTCGTCCCAGTTGATCTTGGGAGCGCTGTGGGCCAGCGTGGTCATCCACGGCGTGCCGTCGGGTTTGAGAAGCGAGTCGCCGAGCTTCGGTGTGTTGAGAGCCTTCAGCACCTGGCCGCGATCGGCGAGCTGCTCCCAGAAGAGCCCGGCGGTCGACAACTGATCCTTGTACATCGACGCGTCGAGGTATTGCTGAGCCCTGGCGGCGGCTTCCTGGTTGTCGTGGTCGGTGTGGTTCATGTTGACGCGGCGGAACGATGCCTCATCGGGGAACATGAGCCGGTCGTTGAAGGCGTAGCGGGTGTCGATGTGGTGGCCGAGCGCGATGTGCGCCAGTTCCAGAGAGATAACCGAAGCGATGGTCGCCTCATTGCGGGGCATGGTATCGATCAGGCCCTTGCTGAGCAGGATGGTGTTGCCCACCGTCGTGGTTTCAATGGTGTCGGTGAGCATGATGCGGCAATGCACCGGCATGCTGAGGGGAATGTTGTTCGGCACGACAAGGTTGGTGACGATCTGATCGAGCACGGTCTGCTCGAAGCCGTTGGGAGTGAGCGGAGCAACAAGGCCGGCCTGCTCGAGGCGGTCGATCACATTATCCTCAGCCTGCATAACCCATTCACGCGAGGCCTGCAGCGGGCTCACGTCCTGCGAATCGTCGCTCTTGTCCTCGGCATCTTCCACCTTCATGCTCACGCTTTCGCTGTCACGCGTGGGCAGCTTGAGGCTGTAGCCCCAGAAGTGGGTTTGCGCTTTGAGACCTTCATCCTTGTCGCCGCCGCGGGTCGATTCCTCGACGTAGATGGCTACAGGCAGCCAGATGCCCGGCTGTACATTCATGCGCCAGCTGTCGAAGTGGAAGTAGTAGCGCGAATCGTCTTCGGAGCGCGGGCCAGTGTAGGTTCCGTTGAAGCGGACAACGTTGCCGTCCTGGTCTTCGATCCACACGCGGCCATAGAAGCGGCCCATGCCTGTGACCTTGGGATGCACGTCGAAAACCCAGGTGCGGACGGAGCCGAGGAATTCACGGCGCACGTAGCTGAACACATAGTGCTGCTGATCGAAGCCCGTGGGATCGAGAAACATCATCTGCATGAAGCCGGTCGGGTTATAGGTGAAGCGCTTGTCAAGACCCAGGGCCTTGGTGATGCCCGCGATGGCTCCGAACGATCCTTTGAACCAGCCCTTCTTATTGCTGGCGTCCTTGGTTTCGTAAGTCTTGTCGAAGAAGCCCTTGCCGAAGTCAACGCGGCTGAGCGTGTATTGATCGCTTGTGGGCACCTGGTAGAGCTTCACATCGGGACGGGTGTTCTGGATGTAGGTCTCAACAAGCGGAGTGCGCTGCTGGATTGCCTTGATCAGGACTTTCTCCTGTCCGATGGCTTTCTGCACGAGCGCTGCCTGATCCGGCGTCAGCTGATGAGCCTGCTCGTAGACCGGAGTTTTTTTCGCATACGCCCCGGACGTCCCAAGAGCTACGGTGAGGAGGGTAAGGGCGATCTTTCTGTACATCATGTCATCTCCTAGGATGATTGAATCCTGCATTTCTAAGACGGTGAGTGAGCCTGGTAAATCTGCGCGCGCACTGCCGTGATCATTGGTGCAAATTGGACGCTATGCCAATTGAAACGTGATGGTGATGTTGGTTGTTAAATCCACTGCCTGTCCATTGCGGGTCGCGGGACGAAAACGAATCTGGGCGGCGACACGGCGGGCTTCTTCGTCCAGTCCGTGACCGAGTCCGTGGACTACTCCCTTGACGATGACCTGTCCCGCGGCGGTAAAGGTCACGCGCAGAATCACGTCGCCTTGAACGTGCAGCTGGCGCGCTTCCGGTGTGTATTGGACAGCCGGCTTCGACAGAACTTCGAGGTTGGTGGGCGCGACTTCACCGGGCGAATGCTGCATAGCAGGGAGGGTCGCCATCTGCGCATGGATCCCCGCCGATGCAACTTTGCCGCCTGTCGCGTACCCCGTGGTTGCGGTACCGGTTCCCCCCGGGATTCCAGCCTGGGCGACCTTGCCGACTACACCGGCGTTGGAGCCGGATTTCAATCCATTGCCAATTCCGGCCGAGCCTACCACGCCGTGGGGAGCGACTGCCGGACCTTCCATTCCACCATAGGGGTTGCCGATCGCGGCAACGGTCGCGGGCCGGCTTGCATTCGGATTTGGCGTAACGCCGAAGGTCTCACCCAGGTGCACAGGCTTTGTTGAAGCCTTCACCGTGTTGTTCTGTGCCGGCATGGCCGCAGTCAGCGCCGCTTTGGGCTGGGGAGCGAGGATGATCGCCGGCCTGGCCGCCTTCAGTTGAGGCGTATTGAGCTTAGTTTCCATCTCCAGCGGCTTCAGAGCCGGCTTCGGCTCAATTTTCGGCATGTTGATCTTGGGCTGTTCCATCTGCAGTTCGAGCTTGGGCTTGGGCAGATCGGGCAGCTTCGGCGGAGGTGGAGTTTTGAACTTTGGCTGCGGGGGCGGCGTCGTGGGAAAGATCAGTTCGGTTTGCTCGAACTTGTGCTCCTGCATGACGTGCTTGGCCGTCATACCGATATAGAGCACCAGGCCCAGAATGACCATATTGACGGTGACGCTCGTGACAAACGGCGCAGACCGTCCCTCAGGCTCGGGAAGCAAGCCAAACGTCGAACGACCAGGATAACCACTCATCTGCATTTTCCTACCTCGGGGTTCGCCTCGGAGAGGGCGTTATCAGTCTGAAGAGAACCAGGAAAAGCACCGCAGAGATGGAATGCCGGAAAGTGACTGCACGCCGCCATCTCGCCACCAGCCTCATCAGGGCATGCAGAACGCAATTTCATTTGCCGCAAGCAATCCTCGCTGATCGCGGTAACTGGCTGATTCCAAAAAGAAAAGAATTGCTTGCTAAACGGTGTTTGAAGGCAGGGGACGGAAGCGCCTCTCAAACCCGTTTTCTGTGTTTGACTCTGCCCCTTCCGGTTCGAGACAAGAGGGACGAGAAAGTATTCTCCTATGCTAACGGAAGTGGACGTGGAAGCGCCAGCCCGATAGGCTATGGCCCTCAAAGCGAGCCAACCGCCCGTCAACCCGATTTTGCGAACAGAACCAGAACGCATCCGAACACTCCCCAGCAATACCAAACGCATCGAAACTCATGTTGCAGATCCTTCTCGGAAAGCGGGGCAACAAGAAACGTCCACCAGCAGAGTGCACCCATCCACAAACCCCAAATCTGAACAGTTGTCGCGTTCACATTTGCGTAGTTCGGGCAAGCCGCTTAACAGACGGTCTTTAGGTCGAACGGTGCGAACCGCTCCTGTTTGCCTGCTGTAATAGACTCACGGTAACCCAATCCGCTCTGGAAGGACAGTATTTTTGTGAGAATTCTGGTTACCGGCGGTGCCGGTTATGTAGGCGGAACTGTTGCATCTTTGCTCGCGTCCATGGGGCACTTGGCGGTGGTTTTTGACAACCTTTGCCACGCTCGTCGCGCGATGGTTCCCCCAGGGGTGGAATTCATCCTGGGCGACCTCGCAGACCGAGCGCTGCTTGGAAATATTTTCAAAGCCGCCAAAGACGAAGGAAGGCCGTTTGAGGCCGTGCTGCACTTCGCCGCGCTGATCGAAGCCGGCGAATCGATGGTGCATCCTGAAGTCTACTTTCGCAACAACACGGCATCCACGCTTGCGTTGCTTGAGGCCGTCCTCGCTGAAGGGCCGCGCCGCATAGTGTTTTCGTCAACGGCAGCAGTTTATGGAGAGCCGGAGTCAATTCCCATTCGCGAAGATGCGCGACTGAAGCCAACCAACGTTTATGGGGAATCGAAGCTGCTGGTCGAAACCATGCTCAATTGGTTCCACGCCATTCACGGACTGCGCTCCGTTGCGCTGCGCTACTTCAATGTGGCGGGTGCGCCGGAAGGCCCCGATGGCATTACTCGCGGCGAGGCTCACGAACCCGAGTCGCACCTGATCCCGCTGATTCTGGATGTTGCGCTGGGGCGGCGGAAATCGATCCGCATCTACGGCGACGATTATCAGACCGCCGACGGGACATGCATTCGCGACTACATTCATGTGTCAGATTTGGCGGATGCGCATCTGCTGGCCTTGAAGGTGCTTGAAAGCGACGAAGCAGCGAAATCGCGCCTGATTTTCAATCTTGGCAATGGCAAAGGATTCAGCGTGCGCGAGGTGATTGAGTCGGCGCGACGCGTGACGGGGCATCCGATTCCCGCGGAACTGCACCCACGTCGGGCGGGCGATCCGGCAGTGCTGGTTGCCAGTTCGGAGAAAGCGATACGCGAGCTTGGCTGGAAACCGCGTTACACGCAACTGGACGACATTCTCCGCACGGCGTGGGTGTGGCATCAGAAGCGGTATCTGACCTGAGGCTGTGGAATCGCGCGGGCAGGAAGATTTCAGAGTGCGGCGGCAGAAACTTCGTGCACGGGATCGACTGCGTGTTGCCGGGTCATGCGGTTCCACAGCGCACGGAGGCGCGGATCGCGCGTCTGATTGGACCATTTGGGGTCGCTGGCCAGCGAAATCAAGAATGGGGATCGCACGTCATAGGCTTTGTTGAGCCACGCGTAGGTGCTTGCTTGGTCGTTGAGCGACAAGTAGATGACGGCAATGAGATAAGGATCAACATAGATCTTTTTGGACAGCTCGTTGAGCTTACGGAGCGTTTCGCGCGCTGACTGCTTGTCTCCGGAAAGGCCTTCGGTGTAGCCAATCTCGGCAGTGATGATAGGTGGTTCAACGCCGTTGGCAGGTCTGAAGGTCCGCAGGGCATCCAGGGCTTCCTTGTAACGGCCTTCTTTGGCTAAGGCACGGCCCAGGCCCCAGTAACCAAGCACCGATTGGGAGTCGGTGGCCATGGCGCGGTGATAGTAACGAATCGCATCGTCATACTGGCCGGAGTAATACTTCACGCAGCCAAGCTCGGAAATCAGCATCGAGGAATCGGGATCGAATTCGAGCATGCGTTCGAGATCTTCTTCCGCGTGGCGATAGCGGCCATTGCTGGCTAGAAGATGCGCAGTGCAGCCGAGGGCCCAGATGGCATTTTCGCGGGTGTCTGCCTGTGCGAGCTCGGCCTGCGCGGCAGGCAGATTCCAGTCATATAAAAGGTTAATTAATCCCAGAATGCCATGCGCCTGGCGGATGGAGGGATCGAGCGACAGCGCGAGTTTGGCGTACTGGCGCGCGAGCGGCATGTGATCGAGTGGTAACTCGTAGTACACGCCTAGCTCCAGATGCGCCTCAGCAAGGGACGAATATGCGAGAGCGAAGGAGGGATCGAGTTTGACGGCTGCTTGAAACTCTTCGAGGGAGCGATGCAGGTTGCCGGGGTCGTCGCGGCGTCGGACGAGTGTTTCACCGCGGAGAAAATATCCGAATGCCACCGGGCTCGAGGTGAGCGGCTGTTGGGCGCCGGTTGAATCCTTCGCATTGAGCTGGATGCCCAACCCGTTCACCACGTCCTGCACGATGTCGGCCTGGATCGGCCTCAGATCCGCTTCGTCTGGAATGTACTGACGGCTGCTGAGAACCGAGCCGTCTTTGGCATTGCTCAGTTCAGCGTTGAGCACCATATGGCCGTCGGAGTTGCGCACCAGGGCTCCGGTGAGAAGGTACCCGACACTGAATTGGGTGGCGGCATTCTGGCGGGTCATCCGGTCTACGGCCGCGCGCGAAAGAACGCGCACGCGAGGCAACTGCGAAAACTGGCGGATCAAGGTTTGCGTAATCCCCTCCGTCAAGTAGGAGTTCGAATCTGAACCTGTCTGGTTTGAGAAGGGGAGAACGGCCAGCACAATTTGTCCGTTCGCGCGGGACGCGGGTTGAGCGGGGTTCCGCCTCCTGAGCAGCATTGTCCCAGCGATGGCAATTAGAAGGAGAACGGCAAGCGCCGCAAGGAATACGGGACGGCGGCTCCAGAGATGCGGCGTCGGGGCAGGGGGCGCAGGTGTTTCGACCGCTGCGGGGTTCCGGGCGAAGTTGGCGCGATACCCACCCTTGGGGACGTCGATGATGATCGGATCGTTGCGGCCCGCGTCGGCGTAGTATTCGCGAAGCCGGGCCCGCATGCGTCCCGCCTCCACACGCACGGTTGCGTCGATGGATGGGTCGTACGAGACGTTCCGCTCGAAGACGTCGACCGCGATGGCAAATTCTTTCAGCGACTCATCGGCATTGCTGAGGGAGGCCTCGACGACGAAACGGAGAAACCGTTGGCTGCGATGGGAGTTGGCAAATGGCACGGACGCAATCACGCGTTCAAGTTCGACCCGGATATCCTGCGCCGAAGGCCTTTGCGTCGACTCCATTGCGACCTCTGAATGCGACAAGAAATTGAAGTTCGATACATACAGGAAAAGGCCGTAAGTTACATGCCGAAACTTACCACAATTCTGGTTCATGTCTACAGTTCGGATTCTGAGCAGCCATCCAGAATGCTGCCAAATTACCCGAGGTCATCTCAATATGAAGACTCCGAAGATCGTTCTGTTGACTGCTGCGGCGCTGGCCGCCAGCCTATTCCCCAATCCACTCACCGCGCAACCCTCCCCCAATGTGCACGTTTGGGTTACCGGCCTGAACGGTCCCCGCGGGCTCACGTTCGGTCCTGACGGGAATCTCTACGTGGCCGAGGCCGGGACCGGCGGGACCACATCCACAGCGGGTACCTGCGCGCAGGTCATTCCTCCGATCGGGCCCTATCTTGGCGGCAATACCGGACAGATCTCCAAGATCACCCCGAGCGGCACCCGCACGATTGTGGCGAGCGGATTTCCGTCAACCGTGGCGGCTACAGGCGATTTATCCAGCGTGGCCGACGTCACTTTTCTTGATGGGACACTCTATGCCCTTGTAGCTGGCGGAGGATGCTCCCACGGCGGAAGCCGCTCCAATGGACTCTACAAAGTGAACCTGTCGAACGGCTCGTGGAACCTGGTGGCCGACCTCAGCAAGTTCATCCAGGCGCACCCGGTGAAGTATCCGAACCTGCCGGACTTCGAACCGGATGGCACTTTCTTCAGCATGACTGAGTTCGAGCACCGGCTGTATGCGGTCGAACCCAATCACGGCCAGATTATTTCCATTGGCACGGACGGTTCGATGGACGCGGTGCTGGATGTTTCGGCATCGGAGGGACACATTGTTCCCACGTCGATCACGTCGCATGATGGGCAACTCTATCTCGGCAACCTGTACCTTTTTCCCATTGTGCCGACGGCAGCGCGCATCATGACGCTCGGGCGCGCAGAATGCAGCCAGGTCTCTGCTCCGGGTCTCGAGGATCGCGGTTACTGGCGCGACCTGCACATCCTGAATTCCAAAGCTGGTTTTACGTCGGTGACGGGTGTGGCTTTTGGACCGGATGGCCTGCTGTACGTACTAGAGCTTTCTGATGCAGCTGGATATCCAACGCCGGGCGCCGGCAAAGTGGTTCGCGTCAATCACGATGGGAGCATTGAGGACATCGCCACAGGTCTTGTTGTGCCGACGGGCATGGCGTTCGGTCATAACGGCAAGCTCTATGTCTCGAATTTTGGCGCAGCACCTCCGGGTACCGGCCAGATCGTGCAGATCGATATTCCCTGACCGACCCGCGCATCTCAACTTTTCGCACGAATTGATGTTTCCTGAAGGCGCCACGAGTTCACTCTCCCGTGGCGCCTTACTCTTTGAGCAGACGATTACGCGATGAATTAGCTTGACTTGGGCACCGCGGCGCCAGCAGAGTTGGCGTTGAAGTCCCGGTGCACCCCTGCTGACGAGCCGGACACTTCGCGAGGTCGATCAGCGAATGTCTTCTTTGGCTGCAGGCAACACTGTTTTTGCCCCACCGCGCGGGCTTGCCAACATCATTCTCGGCGCGTCGACCGGGACCCTGATCGAGTGGTACGACTTTTACATCTTCGGGTCGCTCACTTCGGTCCTTGCCGTCAAGTTTTATCCGCCCGGTAACGACACCTTCGCACTGATCGCCTATCTGGCGACGTTCGCGGTGGGATTTCTGGTTCGACCGTTCGGCGCGCTGTTTTTTGGGTGCGTGGGCGACCTGGTGGGCCGCAGGATCGCCTTTATCGCGACGCTGGGCATTATGGGAACGGCCACCGCGTCGATCGGGCTGCTGCCGACGTACCATACCGCCGGGTGGTTTTCTCCCAGCGCGCTGATTCTTATCCGGCTGCTGCAGGGCCTGGCGATTGGCGGCGAATACGGCGGCGCGGCGGTGTATGTGGCCGAGCATGTACCGGATTCACGGCGCGGCTTCTACACCAGCTTTCTGCAGATGACAGCGGGCGTTGGCCTGGTATTGTCGCTGGGCGTTATTCTCGCGACTCAAAAGTCGATGTCGGGTGCGAGCTTTCAGCAGTGGGGATGGCGGCTGCCGTTCCTGCTGTCGATTTTGCTGGTGGGAATATCGCTTTACATCCGCTTCCGCATGAAGGAGTCGCCGATTTTTTCCCATATGAAGTCCTCGGGAGGCGGCTCCTGCACGCCGATCAGAGACGCGTTTGGAAAGTGGCCGAATCTGAAGCAAGTGCTCATTTCGCTCTTCGGCGCCGCCGCGGGCCAGGCGGTTGTTTCGTATACGGGGATGTTTTTCGCACTCTTTTACCTGCAGAACATGGTGCGCGTGAATGCCGAAACCTCAAACATCATTGTTGCCGTGGCGATCATTGCGGCCCAACCGCTCTATCCCATCGTTGGAGCGCTTTCTGACCGCATCGGCCGGAAGAAGATCATGATGGCGGGAATGCTGTTGTTTGTTGTCTGCGCATTTCCGATTTACAAGGCGATTCAGCAGGCAGCGGGCAACAACGTTGTGAAGGTGGGCTCAAGCAAAGACAGGGTGACCGGCGACATTCACCTTACGCCGCTGACGCGCGATGCCCAAAGCGGCAAACTTGTAGCTGCACCCGAGGCGCCCCAGCCCAATGTAGCCGCGCTTATCTTTCTCATCTGGTTGCAGACGGTGTTTTCGATTCTGACGTACGCGCCCATTGCCGCGTACCTGGTAGAGGCATTTCCGGCAAAGGTGCGCTACACCTCGGTCTCTCTGCCGTATCACATCGGGAATGGAGTTTTCGGAGGTTTGCTGCCGATGATCGGTGTGAGCCTGTGCGCCTCAACGGGGAGCATCTACGCGGGGCTTATCTACCCGATTGCGGTGACTTCGGTCAGCTTTGTGGTGGGGATGGTTTTCCTGAAAGAGAGCCGCGGGACCATGATCTGGGAAGAGGTAACCCCGGCGGCGACGGAGCCATGGCCAGTTGCCGTGCCCCTCTCCGCTTCAGCTTCCGCGGAGTGAATGGGCAGGTCGAGCGGCAATGTGCCGAGCCACGTGCCTGACTTGCCCTGGATAGCCCTGCCCCGATAAAGTGGCTCCGATACGTTTTGCCCGCCAGCGTGCCAATGTTGTAGGCGCCTTCCAGAGCGGCGGCCCAATCCCTGAAGGGACTTATTCATGTCTTCCATGCACGTTCCCGCTGATCCAAAATCAGTCTCATCCCTTTCCAGTCAGGATCTCGAGTCGACGCTTCGCGAAAATCGCGTTTTTCCTCCGCCGGAGGAGTTCTCGAAGCGCGCATACATCAAGAGCCTCGAAGAATACGAGGCAATGTACAAGAAATCCATCGAAGATCCTGAAGCTTTCTGGGCGGGGATCGCGAAGGAACTGCACTGGTTCAAGCCGTGGGACAAGGTGCTGGAATGGAATCTGCCGTGGGCCAAATGGTTCGTGGGCGGCAAGCTGAACCTTAGCTACAACTGTCTCGATCGCCATGTGCACAGCGAGCGCGCGAACAAGACCGCCCTCATCTGGGAAGGCGAGCCGGGCGAAATTCGCCACCTGACTTACGCGGAACTGCATGTCGAGGTGCAGCGCTTCGCCAACGGCCTCAAGACTCTCGGCATCAAGAAGGGCGATCGCGTCGCTGTATACATGGGCATGACGCCGGAGTTGGCCATCGCCCTGCTTGCGTGCGCGCGCATCGGCGCCATCCATTCCGTGATCTTTGGTGGATTCGCTGCCAACGCCATCGCCGACCGCGTCAACGACTCGGGTTGCGTGGCGATCATTACGCAGGACGCGAGCTTCCGGCGTGGTAACGAAGTCCAGCTCAAGCGCACGGTGGACGAAGCCATGCCCGCGTGCCATACCGTCAACCATGTCATCGTCTACAAGCGCACCGGATCGCCGGTAAATATGATTACCGGCCGCGACTGGTGGTGGCACGACATCGTTGCCAACGCGCCGACAGAATGCACCGCGGAGCCCATGGATTCCGAGGACCCGCTCTACATCCTCTACACGTCGGGCACCACGGGGAAGCCGAAGGGCCTGGTTCATACCTCGGGCGGATACGCGGTGCAGACGTACATCACGTCGAAGTATGTCTTCGATCTGCACGACGAGGACATCTACTGGTGCTCGGCCGACATCGGCTGGGTGACCGGGCATTCTTACGTCGTATATGGGCCGCTGCAGAATGGCGCGACCGTTCTGATGTACGAGGGCGCACCGAACTGGCCCGATTTTTCGCGCTTCTGGAAGATCATCGACGACCATAAGGTCACCATCTTCTACACCGCGCCTACGGCGATTCGCGCCTTCATCAAGTGGGGCGACCAGCACGTTGAGAAATTCAAACTCGACTCGCTTCGACTCCTTGGAACCGTGGGAGAACCGATCAATCCGGAAGCGTGGATGTGGTATCGCGAGAAGATCGGCCGCAACCGCTGCCCGATCGTGGATACGTGGTGGCAGACCGAAACCGGATCAATCATGATCGCGCCCATTCCCGGCGCCGTTCCCACGAAACCCGGCTCGGCGACGCGGCCATTTTTCGGCATCCAGCCTGAAGTGATTACGAAGCCCGATGCGGAAGGGAACTTTCACGCCGTTCCGGCGGGTTCTGGTGGCCTCCTCATCATCCGCAAGCCTTGGCCTTCAATGGCGAGGACGGTGTATGGCGATCCCGAGCGCTACCAGAAGACCTACTGGTCTGACGTGCCGGGCTGCTACTTTACCGGAGACGGTGCGCGCGTGGACGCCGACGGCTACTTCTGGCTGATGGGCCGCGTTGATGACGTGATCAATGTGAGTGGACATCGGCTTGGAACGATGGAAGTGGAATCGGCTCTCGTTGCGCACCCCAAGGTTGCGGAAGCTGCGGTGGTTGGCCGCCCCGATCAGCTTAAGGGCCAGGCCATATCCGCCTTCGTTTCTCTGGAGAGCGGCAACCAGCCCAGCGAAGCGCTGAAGGACGAGTTGCGCAAATGGGTCGCAAAGGAAATTGGCGCTCTGGCGCGGCCGGATGACATTCGCTTCACTGAAGCACTGCCGAAAACGCGCAGCGGCAAGATCATGCGGCGGCTGCTGCGTGAGTTGGCAACACATGGGGAAATCAAGGGGGACGTAACAACGCTCGAAGATTTCACGGTGATTGCGAAGTTGAGGGAAGCGGAAGAAGGCTAAGCGACTGTTCGTCGCGAGTGGGGGCCAATGAAGCGACTCGTAATTGCAATTCTCCTGGCCTGTTTTTCAATAGCCGCGTTTTCGCAGGCAAAGACGACACCTCCGTCGTCGGATCAGATTCTTCCGTTGCTCGATGAGCAAATGCTTGCCGCCAATGCGCACGACACGAACCGATTTCTGGCTACATGCGTTCACGATTCTTCGCTGCTCTTCATCGTGAATGGGGAGATCATTCACGGCTGGGACAATTTGCAGACGCAGCAGCTGAAATGGTGGAACAACGGCAAGAGCGACGTGGTGTATTCGCAACAGGCTCCGCCGCAATTTATGATTCTGGATTCGCGAACAGTTCTGGTAACGCAGCAATTGAGCTCACACCGCACCTTGCCAAGTGGCAAACTGACCGACGGAAAGTTTGTGGTAACCACGCTTTGGAGACATCTCGCGGCGGGATGGCGCATCACCTATTGTCACGAATCCTGGGCGAAGTAGGGAATGAGGTGGATCGGCCCCTCTTTCCGAAAAATTCTCCGAGAATCCCAAATCTTGCTAGACTTGTCGCCACCATGCTGAAGAAGTTCTTGGTTCTCGCTCTGATGTTGGCAGGTGCGTGTCCGGCGGCGGTGGCTGGTGGCGACCAATGGACTGAAGTTGGCAGCAGCCATTTTGTGGTGGTAACGAACGCCGGCGAAAAGCAGGCCCGGCACATTCTCGATCAGTTTGAGCGGATGCGATGGGTCTTCCAGACTCTTTTCCCCAAGCTCAACGCCGATCCGCCAACGCCGATCATGGTGTTTGCGGCGAAGAACGGGAAGACCTTTCAATCGGTTGAGCCACAGGCTTACCGTGCCAGGGGACAACTCACGCTGGCCGGTTATTTCCTTACTTCGCAGGAAAAGAACTACATTCTTGTCCGCCTGGATGCGGAGCAGGAGCATGCGTACGCGACGGTGTATCACGAGTACACGCACCTGCAGTTTCGCAGTGCCGGATCTTTCATGCCGCTGTGGCTCAACGAGGGGTTGGCGGAGTTTTTCCAGAACACCGACATTCACGAAAAGGATGTGATTCTTGGCCAGGCCAATGTCAATCAACTCTTGTTCCTGCGCCAGCAGAGCCTGATTCCGCTTCCAGTGCTGTTCAAGGTCGACGCGAGCTCACCGTTCTATCACGAAGAAGATAAGGGCAACATCTTTTATGCCGAAGCGTGGGCGCTCACCCATATGCTGATGATCACAGATCGGGAAAACAAGACGAATCGGCTGCAGACCTATTTAAACCTGATGGCGCACCACGAGGATTCTGTAGTCGCCGCTGAGAAGGCATTTGGCGATCTCAAGCGGCTGCAGTCGGAACTGTCGAACTATATTCACGCAAACCAGTACAAGCAGTTCCTGATGCAAAGCGGCGCTGCGCCGATCGATGAAGCCGCATTTACGGTGAAGCCGCTTACGCAGCTTGACGCCGATGCCGACCGGGCGGAGATTCTTGCCCTGGTACAGCGCGAAAAGGAAGCTCGCGATATTCTCGACGCGATTCTAAAAACCGATCCAAACAATGTGCGCGCGATGGAAACCATGGGCGGCATCGAACTCCACTCCGGCAGTACAGCGGACGCGCGCAAGTGGTATGGCGAGGCCGTCAAGCTTGATTCAAAGAGCTACCTGGCAAACTACTACTTCGCAACCATCTCCATGCGAAGCGGGGGAAGCGACGATGCCGGGGCAATCGAGTCGAGCTTCAGGGCGGCGATCCAACTCAATCCGAAGTTCGCGCCGGCTTACGACGGACTGGCGGCGTTTCTTGTCATGCGGCACACGAATCTGGATGAGGCATCATCTCTGGCCAACGACGCGGTGAAGCTCGATCCTGGCAATTTGTATTTTCGCTTGAATGCATCGAACGCAGCGAGCAGCACGGGGCATTTTGACGAGGCGATTACGATCCTGCAGATCGCGTCAAAGCTGGCGCGCAATCGCACCCAGGCCGATCTGGTGCAGATGCGCATCGATCAACTCAAACAGGTGCAGCAGGCGCAGGCACAAGCGGGGAATTCGCATGGCGACTTCGTGGCCAATGGAGAGGCGCAACCGACAAGTCACCAGGTTACTGAAGTCGTGGATGTCAAGAGCGCGCCGAAGCATCCCGACGAGGCTCGCGGGCCTAAGCACAGCTTCATTGGCATCGTGCACTCAGTCGCATGCAGCTATCCGTCTGCCATGGAGATTCAGGTGGACGGGCCAAAAAGTTCAGTGAGGGTGTACAGCAATGATTTCACAAAGATCGACTTTACCGTGGTCGGACTTACGTTCAATGGATCGATGAATCCATGCAAGGACCTCAACGGGATGAAGGCGCAGGTACAGTATGCCGAAACTACTGACAAGAGTGTTGCCGGGCAGGTCTTCGCGATTGAATTGAGGAAATAACCGCGCAACAGGCGGTATTCTTTGAGGCAACGATGCGTCAGCTCGATTTTTCGCAGCCTGCTCGATGCCCGACTTGTGGACCGCGTCTAAGTCTCGGTCATTCCGGTGCTGCTGGGAGGTGGAATTCCTCTGCTTGCCGAAGGACGGCGCTGGCAGCTGCAGTTCAAGGACTCACGGACATTTCCCAGCGGAATTGTGTCACCAACCTATGGTGTGGGGCCCGAGCCTGCCATCTGACCCGACTGCGATGCATCCGCACAACTAAAAGGCGGAAGCCCCAGCCCCCGCCTTTGCGCTTGCTTGATCGGTAATCAGAAGTGATACACCACGCCAATGCCTGCGCGGGCGTTCCAGCGCATGTGCGGCGAATCGCCCGGCTGGTAGGGCGTCAGCGTGAACGAAGATCCAATGTCATCGCCGAAAGCGCGGATGGACCATCGCGCCGTCTTGTTGTAGTCCATGCCCATGCCGACGCCGCCTGCAAACGAGACCTTCGGTTGAATGGTGACGCCGCCCGTGTGCGCGCCGCCCATCAGGCCTTCGGCGTAGGCGCTCCATTTCTCAAAGAGATTGGCATGAACCACGGGGCCGGCCAGAAATAAATCCACGGTTGGAGCGCCGGCGTTCGTCGCCGTCACTGCCCATGCATAATGCCCCCCGTCCACCTTCAATCCAAAGTGATCGCCAAATCCGCGCATCACTGAAGCGCTCACGCCCTGCAAGCCGCTACGCGACTGGTTTACCTGGTTCAAACTTGTGTAGCCGTAGCCGACATAGGCCTCGTACTTGTAATCCGGCCCCGTCAAATCCTTGGGTGCGCGCTCAGGTGCCACCTGGCCTGCAGCAGAGAATGAAAGAACAATAGCCGAAGTCGCGGCCAAAATTGAAAACAAACCCTTACTCTTCAATGCGGATTCTCCTCAACACCATGGTGGGCCCCATCAGCCATTGCTGGCCTCTGCCCTCAGGTGCCGTCCATCAAAAAGGTACCTTCATAGACTACCTGCTAGCACCCGGCTTCATCACCCCAACGACCAAAAATCAGTTGTTGGGGACCCCGGGTATCCCGAAACGCTTCAGTTTTCGAAACGCGTCAGGGGGTCTCGACCGTTACCGGGGAAGCCAAATGGATCAGCGCGCCTGATTTCTCTGATACTGTGACGCTGGTCCCGGCGGGAAGATAGCGCGCCATCGCCGCGGGACTACTCCAATCGACCTGCCAGCCATTCTCGATGGCGACCGCCGTGTACTCTCCCGGGGCGACATTCTGCAGGGCAAAGCTGCCATCGGAGTCGGATTGATCGCGGCGCGTCAACGCATTCCAGAGCGCCGGATTTCGGGGAAGCAGAACGATCATCGCTCCCGAAAATCCTTTGCCGCCTTTCCGCGCGAAACCTTCGACACGCGTTTCCGCATCGCTGAGCGTGACGATCAGACTGGTCGCGCGGTCGCGGAGGGATAAAAGATTCCCGGCCTGCCGGACTCCGCCCGTCGATACCGCCACCACGGGCTTGATAGTGCCTTCGCTAGTCGCCATCACTGCCCACTGGCCCGCGGAAACTCCGTCGAATGCGAATTGTCCTCGATGCGCCTGCGTTGCGTAGACGGGTTGCCCCGGACCCCCGTCCATGCGTGCCAGGGTGATTGTCGGATCTCCAGATACGGGCGCACCCGACGTACTGCGCAGCGTGCCGATCACTGCGAGTGCGGGGCTGCCCGCGTTGGGGTCCACCTGCTGGCTCGAGGCGAGATCAAGATCCGCGATGCGCGGCGGGTCGCCCTGCGTCAGCTCGTAATGGCCCGGTGCAATGCCGCCCATCTCCACCGAACCGGTCTGAAGTGCGTCAAGAAAACCAGCGCTCTCTGCCCCAACTATGTTGCCGAAGATGGCTTGCTGCAACTCCGGCCTCGCCAGCGACCCGTTTGATTTGAGCGGAACCGCGATCGAAAGGTGCAATGCCGGAACCGCGTGCATGCTGATGTTGGCCTCTTCACGGCTTCCGCCGGCAAGCACCAGCGGGGTTGCCGATCCCTCGTCTGTTGTGGAGTCGAAGTAGGTGACGGGATAGGCGACATCGAGCGCCGGATTGCGCTTTTCAGCAGAGCCCTCGTGCACGGCATACCAAGGATCCGCCGTTACCGCCAGCAGGTATTCTCCAGAGGCAAGATCGCCAAACTCATAGGCGCCCGTATCGTCGGTGGCGGCGGCATCCACCTGCATTGTGCGCTCTCCCAGGGCGGGATGCTTTGGCCTTTGAAACAGCATCACGCGCGCGTTCGCCACGGGCTCGCCGTCGTCGCCGGTCACGACGCCATGCAAGACCGCGCCGGGCGTCAGCTTGAATCGCAGATGCGTTGTGTCCTGGTCTGGTCCGGTAACGATTGCGGTCGAAAACTCATCGTGCTCGTCGTAGAAGGCAGTGCGAAATCCACGTTTCGATGCGGTCAGTTCATACTTTGCCGCTGCCAGCCCGGACAATGCGAAATGCCCATCGCTATCGGTGACGCAGGAAGCCACGGCGCGACTGTCGGCCTCTTTCAGTGCCTCTACGGTTGCCCGGCGCACCGGCTCGCCGGTTGCCGCATTTACCAGCACGCCGGCGATGCGGTGAGGGCCTGATGTTGTTGCGCTGGCCGCGGGTCTTGAGTAGGCCTGTCGATTCTGTGCGGTTACGAGCTGCGCAACGCAGGCCAGAACTGCTGCGAGACAACCTGCCGCGATGCGCGATGTCCACGATCCTGTTCTCATTGCTGCGGCACCTCAACGGTGAGTTCAGCGTCTGCGCCCGGCGCGAGCGCTACGGCTTGGCCAGGCAATGAGGACAGCACCGCAGGATCGCGGTATGCAAGCGCCACCGGCCGGTTGAACGTGTACACGTGATAGTTGCCGGGCGTGAGTCCTGTGAGCTTGACCCTGCCGCCGGTGGAGAGCCGCAGTGTTTGCGGCACCACATCCTGCGTGGAGTCAAAGTCGGGAACCACATACACGGTATAGAAGGGCTCCTCGCCGGCAGAGAGGCCCACCGAGCCGGGTAGCGTGAGGGTAAGTCCCGCGCAATCATCCCGCAGCGAAAGCACCAGCGGAGCCGTGGTTCCCGAACTATTCAGCACCAGTGGCTCTCGCGCAAGACTTGCGCCGCCCGCTGTGAATGAGCCTTCGCACACCGCCTTCGAGGCAATGGCGGTGTGGACCCAGTACGAACCCGGCGGCGGGTGCTGCGTGTTGAGAGGCCCAAGACCGGAGCCCTCCGCAAAGGCGCCCACCATTCCATCGCCCATCCATCCGCCCGTCTGGGTGAGCGTGACATAAATGCGTGGATCGCCTGCCTGGGCGCTTCCATTTGGGTTCCGGTTCAAGATTACCTGGATCGAGTTGCCACCCAGCTCTGACAATGGAATCTGCAATCCGGAAACCGCGCGGCCGGCGACGGCAAAGGTGACCTCGCCTCGGACGGGGTGCGGAGACGCTGTAGCGAGATTCAGGACTTCTCCATTTCGGGTCGACACGACATGGAGAATATTTGTCTGCAGACTCGCGAGAAAAGTGTAGGCGCCATCGGGCAGGTTCGTCTGCACCATATGCGTTGCTGCGTCGTATTGAGCCGGGTACGGCAGCGAGTGGCCCTGCGCATCCATCACCTGCACTGCAACGTTGTCTGCGGCGCCGGCGCTTGTTTTCGGCATGGCTGCCGTTGCGGTGACTGAGTGAAATGGCTCGAGAGCGAGGTTGATGTTTGCCTGTGCCTGCTCTCCGCCGGCCACTCTGATCTTCGCCGCTCCGGCGAGGTCGCGGGCATCGGGGTAAAAAGTGCTTGCGTACCCTTCCCGTTCCACGTTGTTGCCGCTGCCGATTGCCACCAGATTTGTGGCTGCGTTGCTGTCCATCGCCGGCTCGGTGTAGACCGCATACAATCCGTCAGAAAGTTCGCCGAAGCGATAGACGCCGTCGATGTTGGTTTTTGCGCTCGCTTCCATTTGCCACACGACGCGTCCATCCTGGATGGTGCGCCGCAGGAGGGCAACCTGGATTCCTTCGGGCGCGTCGCCGGTGGAAAGCTGAATCGTTCCCTCAATGGAGTTCAACGGCAGCATCGTGAATACGATGTCTCCCATCTGGGAAATGACCATGACGTTGTGGCCATAGCCATGCTGAGTGCGAGCGTCGGTGTCCGCGGCAGCTTCAACCTGGTCGATGAACCCTGGCTTGATGACCGAGAAGTCTTGCGGGCCGGAAGGAACATCCGGGATTTCAAAGCGACCGTTGCCATCGGTCAGCGCGCCGGTCGAGGCGTCGCCATTGATGCGCACCAGCGCGCGCGGCAGTGGGTCGCCCGATGCACCATTGCGCACGATGCCGTGAACGGTGCTGAGGGAAGCCGGGTTCGCGGGCTGGTTGGCTTGCTGCGGGTCTTGCGCAAAGGCAGGCGAACTGCAAACAAGCGCCAGAACGCCGAGCAGCAGGTGCTTCGACAATCCCCAGCGCAACCACCGGCGCGCAGGGCGCACGGTTCCGGCGAGGTGCCGCTTTTTGGCTTTCGGTGTCGACGTGGAGTCCACTCACCATTCTGACGGTTTCAAGTCAGTTTCGGAAGACTCGTGGGTTTTGAAATGCAGCGAAGCCGCGAATTCTCCGGTCTTTCACGATTGATCTATACGTTGAAGCAATTTCTTTGGCGCCGTCTGCATGTAGCTGAGATGGACGAACTCTTTGACTTCAGACCAATCGACTGTCGGCCGGTCAAGGCGCAGCCCTACCCAGCCGCGCGGGCCGATGTAAGCGGGCATATGAAACTTACGCGGATTGGAGGTAATCAGGCGCTGGTTGTCGCCGGGCAGAGCTTTGCAGCAGATGCTGACAATGCTGTCGCCGTGATGATCGTTCAGGTAGTAGGCGAAGACTTTCTTCCCCACTCGGAAGCTTGCGTGCGATCCCTGGTCTTCGCGCACGGCTTCGGGCAGCGCGAGGCAGATTGCGGATAGCCTTTCCAGGCGCTCTCTGTCTCTGGCTGCATTCGCCATACGCACCTCGATTTAAACTGCGCTGGCTCAACTCCGGTTGCTGCACCTCAGGGAGTCGGCAGCTTGCAGCAATCGCCGGCGGCGGCGGGCTCATTGGCTCCGGCGTCGAGCGCTACCTTCCAAGTGCCGTCCTTCTCTTTGCGCCACACCGTAATGTAGCGGCCCGAGGTGACGATGGGATTGCCTGCGGCATCTTTGCTGTGGCCTTCGAAGTGGCCCCACGTATAGCCCATGTCGCCGGAGGGGCCCATCTGCGCATCGGTGGTGGTCCAGGTAAGTTGATAGACCTTCGGGTCCCAGTCGGCCGATTTGGCGATGGCCACGAGGCCGATCAGCGGAGCCTGCCCGTTGTTCAGCGCGACGCCATCCTGCGCAAACCAGTCGGCAAATGCGGCGCCTCCGCGCGCGCGTACATCCTTGGCGAAGCGCGCATCGAGGTCGAAGAGGAGCACTTTACCGGGTTTGGCGGTAGGGTCGGTCAAGGGATTGGGAGCCGCCTGCTGCTCGCCTCCCAGGGGTAACTGTCCCCAACCGGCTCGCGCACCTGCACATGCGAAAAACGCGGCGATCGCCAGACCGCACAGAAATACGCGACTTGCTTCTCCTGAGAACTGCAACACCTTCATCGGCACACCTGTCTTCCACTCAAAATCGTACACAATCGGGCCGGATCGTGCTGAAGGCAGGTTGGCGTTTTCTCCCATCGAAGCAATACCTTAGGGCTGAATTCGCGTCTAAGACCACAGTGCCGGAAACTGCCCCATTGGTATACTCTTGGTTGGCAAAGCTGGCTTCTCAGGCGGTAGCCCGATAAGGGCTGATTGCACAGGAACGGCCGGCTTTTCCCGGGGAAAGGGTGAATATGGGAGCATTGCTTGAGACGATTCATTCTCCCGCCGACCTGAAGCGTCTCAGCCCCGCCCAGATGACGGAACTGGCGGAAGAAATTCGCGCCTACCTCATCCAGACGCTTTCGAAAACAGGCGGACATCTTGGCCCCAATCTTGGCGTTGTTGAGTTGACTCTCGCACTCCACACCGTATTCGACACTCCAGCCGACCGCATTCTTTTCGACGTTAGCCACCAGGCCTACATTCACAAGATTCTTACCGGCCGGCTCGATCGCTTTGCAACGATCCGCCAGCCCGGCGGACTCAACGGATTCATGCTGCGCACTGAGAGCGAGCACGACTGCTACGGCGCGGGTCACGCCGGGACCGCGCTCTCTGCTGCGCTGGGCATGGCCGTTGCGCGTGACCTCGCGGGCGGCAACGAGAATGTGATCGCTGTCGCGGGAGACGCCGCTTTTACCAATGGAATTTCATTCGAAGCGCTCAATAATATCGCCGACCAGACCAAGCGACTGATCGTCGTGCTCAACGACAACGAGTGGTCCATCGACCGCAACGTGGGCGCGATCGCGCGCTACTTCCACCGCATTGTCACCAACGAGCACTACAACCGGCTGCACGATTCTGCGCGACGCATCGTGGAGAAGATCGGCGGCAAGACTGCCGTTGAAGTTGTCCGTCGCGCCGAAGAAGCTGCAAAGAGCATGTTGTGGCCTTCCATCATGTTTGAGGAATTCGGCCTGCAATACTTTGGCCCCATCGACGGGCATAATCTGCCCTTGCTGATTGAGACATTCAAATTTCTCAAGGCCGAGAATCACCCCGTCCTGCTTCATGTGCTGACGCAGAAGGGCCGCGGCTTCCAGCCCGCTCTCGACGGCCAGAAAAAATTCCACGGCCTTGGTCCCTACGATCCTGAGACTGGCCTGACCAAGCCTGCCGGCCTGCCGACCTACGCCGAAGTGTTTGCGGGCACCCTTGCGAAAATCGCCGACAAGGACGAGCGCGTTGTCGCCATCACTGCGGCCATGCCCAACGGCACCGGCCTCGATCTTTTCCGGCCGCATCATCCCAAGCGCTATTTCGACGTCGGCATTGCAGAGGAGCACGCGGTGGTGTTTGCCGCCGGTATGGCGACGCGCGGCTTTCGCCCGTTTTGCGCCATCTACTCCACATTTCTGCAGCGCGCCTTTGATCCCGTTGTGCACGACGTTGCGCTGCAGAAGCTTCCTGTGACTTTTTGCATGGATCGCGCAGGTCTTTCCGGCGACGATGGACCGACGCACCACGGCTTGTTCGACATCAGCTATCTGCGCGGCATCCCCGAGATGGTGCTGATGGCTCCGCAGGACGAAAACGAACTCGCCGACATGATGGCGACATCGCTTACCATCGACGGTCCCAGCGCAATTCGCTATCCGCGCGGCGCCGTTGTCGGCGTCGAATGCAAGCCCTATCCGCAACCGATTCCCGTGGGCAAAGCGCAGGTGCTCGCCGACGGCTCCGATGTTGCGATTCTCGGACTGGGCCCCATGACAACGCTTGGGCGTGAACTTGGCGATCGTCTCGAACGCGACGGATTTTCCGCAGCGGTCATCAATCCGCGCTTCGTCAAGCCCATCGATCGCGAGATGCTCGCTGCCTATGCGCGCCGCGTGGCTGCGTTTGTGACCTTTGAGGATCATGTGAAGATGGGCGGTTTCGGCTCTGCTGTCATCGAGGCGCTTCAGGACATGGGCTTCACCGTTCCTGTTGTCCGCATTGGCTGGCCCGATCAGTTCATCGAGCATGGAAAGATCGAGACGCTCCGCGCAAAATATGGCCTCACCGTCGATGAGGCGTACACGCAGGTGCTGCCCCTGCTGCACTCGCGCAAGCGCCGCACCCTGGTCGCGAGTTGAGAACATTTCGCCATTCGTCAAATGCCCGCGCAGGCCGTTCGATGCCACATAACCGCGCCCTGGGCGGAGCTGAATTCAACCATCATTCCCGAAATGGGATTCGTGTCATCTAACCTCGATATGGCCGTGTGCGACAATCCAGAGCATAAAGTTCTTCGTATGCGACCACATCGTATCGTGCTGACATGGATGCTCCCGGTTCTAACGCTCGGCATCTCAGCGTCGGCACAGAATCCCGCGCAGGTCGTTCCCAAGCCATCTCCGCCGCCCCTTGTTCTGCTCGGGGGCACCGTCGTCGATGTCACAGACTGGGGCCGTTCCGCGGTCGATCAGCAAAACTCCATCGTCATCATCGAGGGCAACAAGATCACCGATGTGGGTTCGCGCCTCGACATTCCGCTTCCCAAAGGCGCCGACGTCATCGATTGCACGGGGAAGTACATCATCCCCGGTCTCATTGACGGCTTTACCGGGATGAACAGCCAGGGGCAGGCCAACGCCGACCTCTACATGGGCGTCACTACAATCGTCGCCAGCAGCGATGCCCGCCGCGGTCACATCGACTTTGCTGCAAGTCCCGCTCCTCACCTTTATCTGCTCGACTCCGTGGGAACGACCGACAACTGGAGTCTGCTGATGGGCCACGGCGAATGGACGGAGAAGCTGCATGAAGGCGCGCATCCCGCGGAGCTGAGCCCCGAGGATACCGCGAACCAGATCAATGCAACGGCGCGTCTTGGTACGCGCGTGCTATGGCTGGGATGGGACATCACCGCTGCCAATGCGCAATGGATCATCACCCGCGCGCATCAGCTGGGTCTCGGCACGTATGGGGAATTCATCTCTACGCCCTACACTGTGGGGATCGATTCCGGCGTTGACGTCCTGCTTCACATGGGGCGATACGAACTGGGCGTTATTCCCGACGAATTGCAGCGTCCACTGGTCGACGATCCCTACGGCGCCGCGGCTGCCACTGCGTACGACTATGCGGAGCACCTGCCGCCCACCGATCCTCACTTTCGCAACTACGGGCATTTCATTGCAGCGCACCACGCGGCGCTGATGCCTACCTTCAGCCTTTATTACCTCAACCTTCCCGACCATCGCAATCTGTGGAAGGAACCTGCAGCGTCGATTCTCAATCCCGTCAATATGTACATGCCGTCGAATCGCACGACCGGTGAGCTTGACTACGCCCTCGCGCCCTGGACGCGCCATCTGCCTAACGTTTCGGTGCGGTGGATGGAAGAGAGCCAGCGCAAGAAAGCCGACCAGTCTGCCATGCGTCTTTGGCGCATCAACCAGGCCATCTTCAGCGCCTACCCCCATTACCTCGCAGGCTCCGGCGCAGCGGTCATGGGCACCATGCCCGGTATATCCCTGCATACCGAACTGGAAATGCTGGTGCGTGTCGGATTGTCGCCGCGCGAAGCACTCGCGGCCGCAACGAACAATTACTCCATTCAATTCGGCTGGAATGAACTGGGGCAGGTTGCTCCGGGCCGGCGCGCCGACGTCCTCATTCTCGATGCCGATCCCACAGCGAACATCTGGAACGTGCGCCGCATCTCCACGCTGATCTTCGACGGAAATGTGATGGATCGCGACGCGCTGCTGAAACTGCGACGATAGCCTTTGCCGGGGCCGCCGCCGTCCTTCCTGAATCCTAGGCCATCTGCCGAACTGCCATCTCGAGCAACTTCGGCAGTCGCTCTTGCCGCATCGCGAATGTGCGCTTGAGCTGACGGCAAACGGCCGCATCCCATAGCTCTCCCACGTGCCCAGCGGCAGCTCAAATTCGATCTCATCGGTGAGCTGGGTTCCGATGCGTCCCTGTTGTATCTCCGCGCGAATGCCATGGCGATGGCGGAAGGAGTCGAACGGTCCGCTCACCTGTTCGTCGCAGAAGTGGCTGTACCACGCAAATTCAGTGATGCGCGCTTCCCAGCTAAGGCGCATTGGCACGTAGGAAACGGGGCGGAAACTCAATTGGATGCGCGATCCTACGCCTGCTGCCTGCTGCTGCCCACCCCAGTTCGAAGCAGGGAGAAGGGGATTCCAGGTGGAGGCAGAATAGAGTGGATTGGGGGGAGGCGGCTCAAGCGTTATCCGCTCGATGCGCGTCTGCAGCTTTTCCGGCATCAGCAGCGGGAGATTGAGCGGATTCGAAAAAAATGCAAAGACCACATCAACCGTAAAAGCTATCCACTGACTCGTTACAAAGCGCTGCTGCATATCCTCCCAGGATTCCTGTCAATAAAACACGGAGCGAAAATACGAAGCGGCCGACGGAAACAGGTGGGATTAGAAGGCGCGCATGTGGTTACAGGCTGCACTTTTTAGATTGCCTTCGTCTGTCGGGGAAAGCCGGAAATATTGGTCCTTGGAAATATTGGTCCTTGAGGTAGCGCGCTGTCGCATTGCAGCTCCAGCGCGCTCCCAGGGGGCCGGGCGGTCCGGTTAGTTGGGTAGAAGAACCGAATCGACAACGTGGATTACGCCGTTCGATTGGTACACATCCGCAATGGTTACCTTCGCCATGCCGCCTTTTTCGTCGGTAAGCATGACATTGCCGCCTTGCAGTGTTGCTGTAAGTGTTCCGCCTTCCAAAGTTTTCAACTCGGCCTTGCCGTGGCCCTTCCTGATCATCTTTACCAGGTCCTTTGAGCTGACCTTGCCGGCCACAACGTGGTAGGTGAGCACCTTCACCAGCTGGTCTTTGTTTTCGGGCTTCAGCAGGGTTTCCACGGTGCCGGCTGGAAGCTTGTCGAAGGCTTCATTCACTGGAGCAAAGACGGTGAAAGGGCCCGGTCCCTCCAGCGTGTCGACCAGTCCAGCGGCCTTTACCGCAGCCACCAGCGTGGTGTGGTCCTTGGAATTGACGGCATTCTGGACGATGTTTTTGGTTGGATACATGGCGGCGCCGCCAACATCGGGGTCTTTCTCGGCCATCAACGATGCCGAAGTGAAGGAAAGCGCGATGAGGGTTACCGCGGTCACAAGATTGCTGCGTGCATGAAGCATGGTGTGTTGCCTCCGGTCAGGGGGATTGACTACTCTCATTGAACGCTTCTGCGCATCTATTGGATTCGGGGGATCCGCACGACTTTGACCCAGTCCACAAAACATCCCGGCTTTGGCGGTGGGGAGAAAGCTGCCGTATTTCAGGCAGATATGACAGCGCCTGCGCTCCCAGGTGAACTTCCAGGTGAGCGCTCACGTAAGATGAAATTGACGGTTCGTTCAGGTTCCGAACTGCCGGAGAGCATGACTGATTCGAATCGGAAGTTTGACCAGGAGCGCCAGAAACACAATCGATGGCTCGTGCTCATCGCGGTTTACAAGTTTCTTCTGGCTCTGATGTTCGTTGCTGTGGGTGTGGGTGCGCTGCGCCTCATGCATAAGGACATCGACGACGTTATCAGTCATCTGGGCGATCTGCTTCGGTTTAACCCGGAATCACGCTTCGTGAATTTTCTTTACGACAGGGCATCGCTGATCAATGATCCGCTGCTTAGGCGTATTGGCGCGCTGGCCTTCAGCTACGCCGGGCTAAGCCTGGCCGAGGGCATCGGCCTCTATCTCGAAAAAGCCTGGGGCGAATTCCTTACGCTCTTCATTACGGCTTCGTTTCTGCCCTGGGAGGTCTTCGAGATATTCCACCGGCTGACGTGGGTGCGGGTCGCATTGCTGGTGGTGAATGCACTGGTGTTCACATACCTGTTGAGGATCGTCTCGGAGCGGCGCAAGCCTGTCGAATCGGAGCCGGCGAGCTAGTTTCGCTTTTTATTCCCTCTATTCCGGCGAACTTCGGTCAGCCCATTGAAACCGAATTGCGCACGTTAACTTAGAGGAATGGGCAGCCCGTCGCTTCATAATCTTCCCTTGGTATATCGCCCGGACATTGACGGAATGAGGGCGGTGGCCGTCCTCAGTGTCATTGCATTTCACTTCGGCATCTTTCATCTGACTGGCGGTTTTGTCGGGGTCGATGTATTTTTTGTGATTTCCGGCTACTTGATCAGCTCCATCGTCTTTTCTGAGGTCGCAGCTTCCCGTTTTTCGGTAATCGGCTTTTATGAGCGGCGGATTCGGCGTATCTTCCCGGCTTTTTTCGCCATGCTGCTCGTCTTCGCCCTGTTTGCCGCGGTATTCTTCCTTCCCGCCGAATTGGTCGACTTGAGCAAATCGTCTCTTGCCGCCACCTTTTCCGCGTCGAATTTTTATTTCTGGGTATACTCCGACTACTTCCACAATCCCGATCCGCTGCTCCACACATGGTCTCTGGCCGTTGAGGAACAGTTCTACATCCTCTTCCCGATTTTCCTTGTGCTGGTCCGTCGACTCTTCCCTCAATGGCTGAGGGTTTCCGTGGTGTTCCTCTTTGCTGCCTCCCTTGCGAGCAGCGTAGTCGTTGTTTTCTCCAGCACGGCGACCGCCTTCTTCATGCCATACACGCGGGCATGGGAGTTGCTTCTCGGGACAATGCTCTCACTGGGGATGTTTCCCAAGATGCCATCACTGTGGCTGCGCAACGTTGCCGGTCTTCATTCTCGCGATCAATTCCGTAGAACCGAGCAGAAGAAAATGGTCAGCAAGCTGAGCAGCGGCAGGATTATCGAATGGGCCGTTGACAGATCTAGCCTCTTGCCGTCCCAAAGGGTTTCCGCGAGGAGTCCGAACTGCGTCGCCGAGATCGCAGGTGTTCATGCAAATCGTCTCGACCAGACGTGGCCGGAGGTGCAAGTCGGTGGCCGAGCCTGATGAATGGCTTCTCGATCAAATAGTAGCTACCGGCAGCGCAGAGGATGACGGCTGCGAGATTCCACGGCCAGACTTGAAGATAGTGGAGCGGGTAAGGTGCAAACGGAAACTCAGCCCTCATAAAAAACAGCTGCTGCCACAGGTACAGGCTGTAGGACATTTTCCCTAAGATCGCAAACAATCGAGTCTCAAGAAGCCAGCCAAGCCAATTCTCGGGGTGTAGCACCGTGCTGATCACTGCCAAGGGAAACCCAAAAGTGCAGATTTGGAACACAAACTCGTCCTTGAGAAAAACGTGTGCGACAACAAGCAAGAGGACAGTGAGTCCAATCAACAATCCCCGAGCACTCACTTGGATCAACACTTTTCGAATGCGTGGCAGAGTCAAGAGGACGGCGAGCAGAGCTGCGACGAACAGAGACTGCACGACAATATCCGTGCGCCGCCCCATCTCAGGTGTCTGTAAGAAATGCACGCGATGAACGACTGGTGGCCAAATCATTGAAAGCGCAGTCACGAAGAGAAGGACAGGAACCAATCTACGTTTCGTACAAACAATGAGGAGCGGGAGGACCAGATAAAAGTGTTCCTCGACCGCCAACGACCAGAAGTGAGAAGCATATCGGTCGTCGATGAGCCCGCCGCCACCCGCTGCGTCATAGAAGTTGCGATATGAGAAGAGTGAGCTTACCCATCCCCACCAACTAAAGTTAAGCGTGCCGAAGACAGCGAACACCGCCAAAACCAACAGGTACACGATGGCTGGCGGCTGAATCCGGCAGATGCGACGAAGATAAAACCCACCGAGCGATATGCGGCCATTGACCCGTTGCTCCTCAAGAAGCCTGGAGCAGATCAGAATTCCACTTATCGCGAAAAACAGCGCCACACCCTCAATCCCAAAATTCTGAATCCCTTGCAGTTGCCGAAGTGGAATCTGAACGGCGTGGTACCAAATGACGGCACCAACAGCGATTGTGCGCCAGCCATCGAGGGTCCTGATATGCCCAGACCCAAGGGCAGACTTTGGCGACTTTTCGCTCATTTTCTCCAGATCCGCTATGTTGTGATTGTTCTCGGTGTGGGAATAAAGACCAAGTCCGTCCCTGATGCTTCTTATGATAGACGGGGGCAACGGGCCAGACAGACCGTGTCCGGCACGATTGGGCAGAATCGCCGTAGCCATAGTCTCATCTAGAATCCTGCCATGAGCAAAGCACGCCATTTGAGCGTTCTCGTTTGTGTTTCACTTCTCGCGAACGCTTTGGTGCCACTACTCCCATCGCACACAACGCCTCCATCGATAGCCTCGTGCGCCGGTCCCTGTTTGAGACGCTCGAAACCACGTCGGTTAGTTCTCCGACCGTTTTTCTTGGCGACAGCCTGACGGAACTGTGTGAATGGGACGAATTGTTTGATGCCCCGGTTCTCAATCGCGGTATTAGCTCCGATAGCACCGTCGATGTCCTCGATCGCCTCGATGCCGTCCTGGCTCTTCACCCCAAAGCGATCTATCTCATGATCGGAAGCAACGACGCCCTGCAACGAGCAAGCGTCGTCGATACTCTGCAGCGATACCAGCAGATTCTCCAACGAATCCGCCAGGCAAGCCCAACCACCAGGATCTACATGCAGAGTGTGCTGCCGGTACTGTCGACCGGATCCAACATTCAATCGCTCGGAGAGCATCGCGGTCAGAAACTGAACGAGTCGATCCGCGAGATGAACCAGGCGATCAGCGGCTACGCCGACAACACATCTGTCTTCTATATCAATATCCACGACGATCTATTGGAAAACAATGAACTCGCTCGGCGTTACACCGTAGACGGGGTCCACCTGTCAGGCGCTGGATACAACGTCTGGAAGCGGCGGGTCCTTCCTTTTCTCACGCGACCTTAGCCTTCACTTCCAGTCATCCTGAACTCAGCAAAGCCACCAGCCCCCATTCTTTCGCTTTTTATTCTCCTATAAAGCCAGACGACTCTTTTGAGAAGTGTCAATCCGACCAAGGTACTCAACCGAGTAAACACCACATGTTGTGGTATCGGCCCACCCTGCTCTATTAGGAGTTTCCTAGAAACGGAATTGCTGCCCGTTTCGCCCCTAACCCTCTAAAGTTGCAGGATTTCGACAGAAATTGTGGTTGGTGTGGAAAACACACTGGGCTATTATCGTGTCTGAAGTGGAGTGAAGTGGAGCAAAAGGGAAATCAGAGCTCACTTCCAAAGAAAGATTACTCCTCTTCCGGCCGATTCCGAAGCGCCAACCCAAGGTCGGAACCAGCCACAGCAACCCAGGACGAGGCGAACGGAAAGCATGTTTCGAGGCAATCATCCAGCGAAAGTCGATGAAAAAGGGAGGCTTAAGATGCCTTCCGCTTTCAAGCAGCTGGTTGACGCCACCAGTGTAACCCAGTTTTATGTCACTTCCACCGATGGCAAGAGCGCTGAGATCTGGCCTTTGCCGGAGTGGGAGAAAAGGGAGCAGCAGCTCGCCGACTCCAGCACCATGGACGACGCGGTTAAGAAGTACCTCAACGTGACCAGCTACTACGGCCAGCAGGTGGAGATGGATAACCAGGCACGGCTACTCCTCCCCCAGATTCTCCGCAATGCGGCCCAGCTCGACGGGGAAGTCACGGTATTTGGCATGAGGACCTATCTCGAAGTTCATAACCGGGAGAATTTCGAACAGAATCTGGCGGCCAATCAGTTGACCGCCGACGATCGCAAGGCAATGGCGGAGATTCTTCGCCACAAGAGCTAGGGTATTCGGGCCTTCGGGCCTTGCCCCTCAGGGGGAGCACATGTCGAAGCAGAGTGAACGTCATGTGCCGGTTCTTTTACAAGATGCGATTCAGTTTCTCAATGTACGCGCAGGCAGCGTCATTGCAGACTGCACCCTCGGCCTTGCGGGGCACGCGGCAGAGATTATTCGCCGCCTCGGCCCACAGGGACACCTGATCGGCTTCGATCGCGATCCGGAGGCACTCGAGCTTGCAAGAGCCCGTCTCGAACAAGTCGCAGCCGAACTGGGCAGCCAGGCCCCTCAAATAACACTTATCGGCGAAGCGTTCAGTTCCATTAGCAGCCATGTTGAACCGGCTTCGCTTGACGGCATCCTGGCCGACTTTGGTGTCAGCAGTCTTCAGATTGACGAAGCGCGCAGAGGATTCAGTTTTATGGCGGACGGGCCCCTGGATATGCGGCAGGACACGCGATCGGGGCAAACCGCCGAACAAGTGGTGAATGAGGCGAACGAGCGCGAGCTTGCCGACCTTATTTACGAATACGGAGACGAAAGGAGGTCGCGGAGAATCGCCAGAGCCATTGTGCGCGGGCGGCCTGTTACAACCACCGGGCAGTTGTCCCGGATTGTTGCATCAGCCGCCCCACCAATGAAGCAGGACAAGATTCACCCGGCGACGCGCACGTTTCAGGCGCTCCGGATTTATGTGAATCGCGAGTTGGACGAAATCAAGGCGCTGCTGGAGGCCGCACCATCATTGCTTAAGCCCTCCGGACGATTGGTCGTCATCAGCTTCCACTCGCTGGAAGATCGCATCGCGAAAGATTTTTTGCGCGAATACGCGCACAAGGGAATCGTCGAGCTGCTGACCAAAAAGCCGGTCATCGCCGGCGCAGAGGAAACGGATCGCAACCCAGGCTCACGGAGCGCCAAGTTGCGAGCGGCGGAGAAGCAGGGATTAGGTACCAGGGATTAGGGATTAGGGAATACGACAACGGCACACACATTCTTAGTTGTTTACTGCAATGAGTCGAAGAAATGAATTCTGCAAGATTCCGGAGAGCTAGCAGCTAGCAGCTAGAAGCTAGCGGCTAGAAGCTAGGAGAAACGACATGGCTGCATGCACTGCGACATTATTCGATACCAAACCCGGCTGGGCCGCTCGCGTGACCGAGCGCAATGCCGCCCTGCTGGCTCAGCAGCCCATGCGCCGTCGCGGGGTGCGCACGCCTGAAGTGATCTTCGCGCATCACATCGACAACACGCGCCTCGTCAAGGCGCCCGATCCGGTGCGCGCGCACCAGATGCGGATCTTTTCCGCGGCGGCCACCGTGCTGTTCTCGCTGATCATGGTCTACGGGCTGCAGCACTTCAATGCGATCGAAAACTCGTATCGCATCGAATCAGAGAAGCAGGTGCGCGATCAGCTTCGTGAAGAGAATCGCCAGCTCCGATTGACTGAAGCTCAGCTTACGCAGCCTGGTCGCATCGACGGCATGGCGCGCCAGCTGGGGATGAGCGAGCCGCAGCCCGGTCAGGTTGTCCGCGCAACCTCGCACTTCGATTCGAGCGCCCCGGTGATGGCGCAGAACATTGCGCCGCAAGCAAATCCAGTCAACTGAGACGCGCCGATTATCCATAAGATACCTTGCTGCGAACATCCTGCGATTCGCCACGGCGGGCCGCAGCTCGATGCTCTAATCTGAAACTCGAATCGCTGATCAACAATGCAGGCTGCTCTCCGCGCAACTCGTCCGCTCACCATCACGCAGCGCGCCACGCCGATGAAGCTGGCGCGTTTTTGGCTCGTCTGCGGCTTCTTTCTTTTCTGGACGGCAGCCATCGCGGCGCGCCTCTTCTGGCTGCAGATCATCCGCCACAGCGAATACCTTGAGCGCGCCGACAAGCAGCAGCAGCGGACCTTTGAGGTTGCGCCGCGCCGCGGCATACTCTACGACCGCAAGATGCACGAACTAGCTATGACCGTGCAGGTCGAGTCCATCTATGCCGTACCCACCGAGATTGACGACCAGAAGAACGCAGCACGCGTGCTGGCCTCCATCGTCCACACCGACTCTGAAGACAGGCTGACGCGCGAAGACCAGATCGAACATCGTCTCGATGAGGGCAGAAGCTTTGCCTGGATTGCCCGCCGCGTGACGCCCGCGGTGGCCACGAAGGTGCGCGCCCTTAATATGAAGGGCATCTATTTCCAGAACGAGTTTCAACGCTTCTATCCCGACAACCAGATCGCGGCGCAGGTCCTGGGATACGTTGGCGTGGATGACAACGGTCTTGGCGGCCTTGAAGGCAAGTTCAATTCAGTGCTTCATGGCGTGCCCGGCCGCGTGTTTACGGCGATGGACGCGCGCCGCCGCGTGCTGGGCTCTGTCGCACACGAGCCCGAGCCTGGCCAGAATCTGCAGCTCACCATCGACGAGAATATCCAGTTCATGGCCGAGAAGGCTCTCGACCATGCGATGGAAAAGACCAACGCCGACAACGGAACCATTGTGGTGCAGGACGTGCACACCGGCCAGATTCTTGCTCTCGCGATTCGGCCTACGTTCAATCCCAACGATTTCCGCCACACCACGCCGGCGCTGCTAAAGGACCACGCAGTCAGCGATGTGTACGAGCCGGGGTCGGTTTTCAAGCTTGTCACTTATTCGGCGGCGCTTGACTCGCATGTCGCCAAGCCGGATGACATGATCGATTGCCAGGGTGGCCAGATCACGCTTGCCGGACGCGTCATCCACGACGACAAAAGCGATCGCGGGATGGGCGTCGTCAGCGTGACCACGGCTCTCGAACGCTCCAGTGACGTAGCCGCCGTGAAACTCGCGCTCAAGGTCGGACCCGACCGCTTCTACCATTACATGCGCGACTTCGGTTTCGGCAGCCGCAGCGGCATGGAAGTCCCCGGCGAAACGCGCGGCCTGCTACGGTCCCCCAACAAATGGAGCGGTTCCTCCATCGGCTCCCTCGCCATTGGGCAGGAGGTCGGTGTCACGCCGGTACAGCTAGTTTCCATGGTCTCCACCATCGCCAACGGCGGCACGTACCTTCCGCCCCGCGTGCTGATGCCGGATCAGTTGACGCACACCGCGAAGCCTGCAACATTGCAGCCTGCCGCTTTCCGGCCCGGCGAAGACCTGCCCAATCCGCTGCCCCCCGGGGCGCATCGCGTCATCTCAGAGATGGCCGCTGCGCAGATGCGCAAGATGATGGAGGGCGTGGTTCTGTTCGGAACCGGCAAACCCGCGCAGCTGAACGGCTACTCCTCCGGCGGCAAGACTGGAACCGCGCAAAAGGTCGATCCGGTGACGCATCTCTATTCGAACACAATGCATATCGCCTCATTCGCCGGCATCGCGCCGGTCAACAATCCCGTCATCGCCGTCGCCGTGGTGATTGACAATCCCCGCAGCGGCCCCTCGTACTACGGCACGGCAGTATCCGCGCCTGTGTTCGCGGAGGTTGCGCAGGAGGTGCTTGAATACCTGAACGTTCCGCACGACATCGAAGTGCGCCCGGCGAAGACACCTTTGCAGCAGGCCAAGGTGGAGAAGCCGGTCAATGAGGACGACTCCAACGCAGACCAGGCCCAGGTGAATGCGCTGTTCGCGGCGGCCAACGATCTTCCTGCTGACGATCCGCTGCGCCAACAAACGGTAACGCCCCAAAAGCAGACACCTGTGGCACAACCGGTCGAGCCCTCACCCGCCAGCGACAAGCCCGCCGCACCTCTCCAACAAGCAGCCGCAAATCAATCGCTGGCCACCCCCGCTCCGCCGCCGCAGGATCGCACGTCAAGCTACGTCAGCATCAGCGACGGCAAAAAGCTTAGCGTGCCTTCGCTGGTGGGTCTGCCCATTCGCAACGTGATTGAAATGATTGCCGCGGAAGGCCTGCAGGTGGAGATCACAGGCAGCGGCACGGTTCGCGAGCAGGCGCCTGCCGCGGGCACGCAAGTTCCGAGCGGGACCAAGATCATCGTGCGCTGCGGACGGTAGGCTCCAAATGGCCGCCATGACGATCACCTATTCACACACGCGATTTGAAATCGTTCGGACCTACTTGTTCGTGCTGCCCCGGTCTCCAAGAATCCTTACTGTCGTTCTGATCGTTTGTGCGTGGCCAGGATTCGTCCGCCTTTCGACGAAATGGGGACTGTCCCATCATCTGGGCGCCGAAGATTTTCTTGCTGCGCTTGTATGGATGGTTGTGGTCTTTCTTCTGCTTCTTATCTGGGTATTCCTTCGTGCAAAGATCAAAGTGCGAAGCTTGAGCATCTCCGGACAGGGAGTTTACACGGAGATTGGTCGAATCAAAGCAGATTACCCTTGGAGCAAAGTGAAGGAAATCAAAGACGTCGGAAGCTACATACTCGTTGTGAACCGAAGCGGAAACGCATTCTTCATTCCAAATCGAGCGTTCACTGATCCAAATCAGCGAGCAGACTTTCTCCAGAAACTAAATCAGTGGTCCCTCAGGCATTGATACTGAGGTAATCACACGCACCATCCCGTCACGCAATCTACAATCATCCAGACATGCTTTGGGACGAACTCATCGCCGAAATCACCTCAGTCGATACCGCCGGCACTTCTTCGCAGCCCATCGCGGGCATCGAGTACGACTCGCGCCGCGTCCATCCCGGCTCCGTGTTCGTGGCGATGAAGGGCGGCACCACCGACGGCAATCGCTACATCAATAAAGCCATTGCTGCCGGCGCCATCGGCATCGTCACGGACTCATCGCCGGCCTTCGATCATCTTGTGGTCTACAAGCCGGAAATCGCGGTAGCGGAAGTGGAGCATGGCCGCCGCGCTCTCGCTGAAGCTTCCGCGGCCTTTTTCGGCCATCCCGAGCGGGCGATGGCCGCCACTGGCATCACCGGCACCAACGGAAAAACCACCACCGCCTTTCTCACTGAAGCGCTGCTCAATGCAGCTGCGCGCAAAACCGTTCTCATCGGCACCATCGAATACCACCTCGCCGGCGAAGTGCGCCCTTCTCTCCACACCACGCCCGAGTCGCGCGATCTTTTTGAATTGATGGCCGAGGGAGCGAGGCGTGGCGCAACAGAACTCGTGACCGAAGTCTCGAGCCACGCGCTTCACCAGGGCCGGGCTTTTGGGGTTCCGTTCGACGTCGCTGTCTTTACCAACCTCACGCGCGATCATCTCGACTACCACCAGACGATGGAGCAGTACTTTATCGCCAAGAAGCTCCTGTTTGACGGCACCATCTATCCTGCGCCGCGGGTCGCTGTCCTCAATGCGCACGATGAGCGGACTCCGGACCTCATTACAGCCGCACGCGCCGCGGGAGCTGAAATCCGCACCTACGGCATTGGCCTCGGCGACTTCCGGGCGGCGTCGCACACGCTCACGCCGGGCGGCGCCACCATCGAGCTTGAAACGCCGGCCGGCTCCGCGCACGTGGTATCATGCCTCGCCGGTGAAGTCAACATCCTCAACCTGCTGGCAGCCTTCACGGCCGCACACGCACGGGGTCCGGGGTTCGATGAACTCGTGGCTTCGGTTCCGAACCTCAAACCCGTGCCCGGCCGCTTCCAGCCCGTTGATGGCGGCCAGCCTTTTACCGTGATCGTGGACTACGCGCACACCGACGATGCGCTGCGCAACCTCATCGCGCTCGGGCGTCAGCTTGTCACAAAATCTGGAGGCCGCGTGATCACGCTGTTCGGCTGCGGTGGCGACCGCGACCGCACCAAGCGCCCCAAGATGGGTTACGCTGCGGGCGAGGGAAGCGAATTTGTCGTCGCCACGAGCGATAACCCCCGTTCCGAAGATCCGCTTGCCATCCTGAATGAAATCGAGCCGGCTCTCAAGGCCAGCGGCGTCCACTACGCCATCGAGCCCGATCGGGCGTCGGCAATTCATTTAGCGCTCAAATCCGCTATGCCCAACGACGTCGTCCTTCTTGCCGGCAAGGGCCACGAGAAAGAGCAGATCCTCGCCGATCGCACCATTCCGTTCGACGACGCTGAAATTGCACTCGCCGCGTTGCGCGATTTAGGTTACGGTGGTGTGTCATGAGGCTGACTCTCGCAGAAGCGGCCATTGGAGCTGCCGCCGTTCTCGAAGCGCCGTCAGGCATTTCGAGCCCGGGCATGCTCGCGGTCACCGGTTATTCCATTGACTCGCGCACAGCTTCGCCCGGCGATCTCTTCTTTGCGGTGCGCGGAGAGCGCCTCGACGGGCATGATTTCGTTACGGCAGCACTGGAGCGCGGCGCGGTTGCCGCGGTTGTTTCGCGCGCCAAGGCCGCAACGCTGCCGGATGCTGCGCTCGCCGTTCCGTTGCTGATAGCCGAAGACCCGCTTATCGCGCTGCATGCCCTTGCCTTGAACGTGCGCAGGCAGTGGGGCAAGCGTGTGGTTGCCATCACCGGCTCTGCCGGCAAGACAACAACGAAAGAAGCGATTGCCGCCGCACTCGGAGCAAAGTTCAATGTGCTCAAGTCGCAAGGCAATCTCAACAACGCCTTCGGTCTGCCACTACAGTTGTTGCGCCTTGAGCCGGAGCACGAATATGCAGTTGTCGAGATGGGCATGAATCACCTGGGCGAAATCGCTGCCCTCGCCCGCCTTGCAGCGCCCGACTGGGGTGTCGTAACCAACGTAGGCACCGCGCATATCGAAAACTTTACCGAGGGTCAGGCCGGTATCGCTCGCGCCAAATACGAATTGATCGCCGCACTGCCCGGAACCGGCGTAGCGTTTCTCAATTGCTCTGATGCCTACGTGTCGCAGTTCGGCCGCGATTTTCACGGCAAGGTTGTTTACTTTGGCATCGGCCCATGCGGCGATCCGGCAATTCTCGATGTGAAGGAAGATCCCTCCGGCCTCGATGTGCATTTCCGTGCAGGCGAGCACGACGGAAGTTTCCACCTCAATCTGCTCGGTGCTCACAACGCGCAGAACGCCGTCGCAGGGCTCGCGGTTGCGCTTGAGGCGGGAGTGGAACTCCATGCTGCCATCGCTGCGCTCGAATCGCTCACGCCTGGCAGCAAGCGTGGAGAAGTCCTGGAGATTGGCGGCGCCACCATTCTCAATGACAGCTACAACTCCAACCCCGAAGCCTTGCAATCGATGATTCACACGCTGGCCATGCGGCCCGCACAGCGCCACATCCTGGTTGCGGGCGAAATGCTCGAACTGGGCGAGCATGCGCCGATGCTGCATTCCGCCTGCGGAAAGGCCGCCGCCGATGAGGGCATCGATCTCGTAGTCGGTGTTCGTGGCAATGCACAGCATCTCGCCGCCGCGGCCTGCCTCTGCGGAGTTGCCTCCATCTTTTTGCCTGATGCGCCAGCCGCCGGTGACTGGCTGATTAAAAATCTGCTTCCAGGCGATGTCGTTCTCGTCAAAGGATCGCGCGGAGTCCAGCTTGAACGCGCCATCGAAACCTTGAAAACCCACTTTGGCTCAACGGAGAACCAGTGATTCGCAGCATTCTTCCCCGCATCGTATTTGCCTTCATTTTTGCGATCTTCGGCCTGCAACTCGGAGCCCAGATTCCTGCTTCCTGGACAACACCGGTTCCGCCGTTCCGCATTGCCGGAAATCTCTATTACGTTGGCAGCCAGGACCTTGCCGCGTACCTCATCGTTACGCCGAAGGGCAACATCCTCATCAACAGCAATCTGCAGTCCTCGCCGCCGCAGATCAAAAAGAGCATCGAAGCACTCGGCTTCAAATACGGCGATACAAAGATTCTGCTCATCAGCCACGGCCACTACGATCATTGCGCCGGAAGCGCGGAGATCAAGCGCGAAACCGGAGCCAAATACGAGGTGATGGCGCAGGATGTCCCAGTCGTCGAATCCGGCGGCCACAACGATTTCCATTATGCGACGGACAAGACCATGTGGTTTCCCCCCGCGAAGGTCGATCGAGTCCTGCACGATGGCGACACGGTCTCACTTGGCGGCACCATGCTCACCGCACACCTGACCGCCGGCCACACAAAAGGCACAACCACATGGACTCTGAACGAAGCTGAAGGCGGCCCCCACCTGCAAGCGGAAGTCGTCCGCATTCTCCACGTCGTGATCGTCGGCAGCCCCAACGTCAATCCCGGCTACAAGCTGGTTAACAACAAGACCTACCCGCGGATCTCGGCAGACTATCGGCATGAATTCCAAGTGCTCAGGAACCTGCGCTGCGACATCTTTCTCGGCGCGCACGGCGGCTACTTTGACCTTTTGCCAAAGTACGACCGCTTCAAAAATGGCGACAAGAACGCCTTCATCGATCCGGCGGGCTACAAGGCCTATGTTGCCGATCGCGAACAGGCATTCGAGGCAGAGCTGAAGAAGCAGTCAACGTCAAAGCGTTGACCTGCCCGCTTGTCTTCCAAGGACTGGCCCATCTTAAGCGATCGATGAGAATTCGGAGAATGTTGCCTGAACTGAAACGTTCCCGCTAACTCCTCTGATTCAGCACAGCGTCATCCCCATGCCGCCGCACGTCAGTCCCCTGTAAAATCAAGCAGAATCTCGCCTGATCCGGAGTCCACTTGCTTTACTGGCTGCTTTACGAAAAGCTGTTCCCGTTCTTTCATCCCTTCCGGATCTTCCGCTATCTCACGTTTCGCACCGTCTTTGCTTCGCTCACCGCGCTTCTGATCGCCATGTTCATTGGGCCATACGTCATCCAGAAGCTGCGCGAATTCCAGATCGGCCAGTACATCCGCGAGGACGGCCCGCAGTCGCACCAGAAAAAATCGGGTACGCCCACCATGGGCGGCGTCCTCATCGTCATCGCCATCGTGCTACCCACGGTGCTCTGGTCCGACCCCAGCAATCTCTTTGTCTGGATCGCCGTCTGTTCCACACTTGCTTACGGCGCCATCGGATTCGCAGACGATTACACCAAGGTCGTCAACCGGCGCAATCTTGGCCTCACCGCCCGCGCCAAGCTCTTCTGGCAGGCGCTTGCCGGGGCCGGCGTAGCGGTTGCCCTGATTGTTCTCACCCAATTCAAGCTATTCTCGACCCAGCTCAGCGTTCCATTCCTTAAGGCCTACCATCCCGACCTTCAGTGGCACCACTGGCCCAGCACATTGCCGCATCTCGGCCTCCTGGCCTTTGTGCCCTTCGTCTGCTTCGTCATCTTTGTGCTGATGGGCACCTCAAATGCCGTCAATCTGACCGACGGCCTCGACGGACTGGCCATCGGCTGCACCATCATTGCCGCCGGCGCGCTTACGGTGCTCACTTACGTCAGCGGCCACGTTGTCTTTGCCGACTATCTCGAACTGCAGCGCATGCCGCTCGTCGCTGAGCTGACTGTGTTCGGGGGATCGATGGTGGGCGCCTCCATCGGATTTCTCTGGTATAACGCTCATCCCGCTGAAGTCTTTATGGGCGATGTGGGCTCGCTCGCTCTGGGAGGCGCAATCGGCACCGTCGCCGTGCTCATCCGCCAGGAATTCCTGCTCCCCTTTATCGGCGGCATCTTCGTTCTCGAGGCACTCTCCGTGGTTCTGCAGGTGGGCAGCTACAAGCTCCGTAAAAAGCGCATCTTCAAGATGGCGCCGCTGCACCACCATTTCGAACAGCTCGGCTGGAGCGAGTCCAAGGTCATCGTCCGCTTCTGGATCATGGCGCTGGTCTTCGCCCTGTTTGCGCTCACTACGCTAAAACTGCGCTAACGGCCCCGAGGCGTTCACGCCAAGCCATCCCTCGGCACGATAAAGTATCCTTGGACTGACCAATCATGATGGAGCTCAAAGGCAAAAAGGTTCTGGTGGTCGGGCTGGGCAAATCCGGCCTGGCAGCAGCTATCTTTCTGCGCCGCCGCGGAGCCCAGGTTACGGTCTCCGACATTCGCAGCGCCGAGGCTCTGGCTAAAGACATTCCCGCGCTGCTCGAAGAGGGCATCAACGTGGAGGCAGGCGGGCACGGCCTGCTCACCTTCCGCCGCCAGGACCTTATTGTCGTCAGCCCCGGTGTCCCGCTCGACACCCCGGAGCTGGTGCAGGCCCGCAACTTCGGCCGCCCCATTATCGGAGAGCTCGAACTGGCCGCACGCTTTTTGAAAGGGAAGATCCTCGCCGTCACCGGCTCCAACGGCAAAACGACCACGACCTCGCTGCTCGGAGAAATCCTCGAAAAGGCCGGAATGCCCACGCTGGTCGGCGGCAACATTGGCGTTCCCGTTGTAGCGCTGATCGACGAATCGACAGACGCCACGTGGAATGTGCTCGAAGTCTCCAGCTTTCAACTCGAATCGACCGAGCAGTTTCGCCCCGCCGTTGCCGTGATCCTCAACATCACCCCGGATCACCTCGATCGCCATGGCAGCTTCGAAAACTACGCTCTGGCCAAAGAACGCATCTTCGCCCAGCAGAACGAGCACGACTACTGCGTGCTCAATGCCGACAATGTGCGAGCGGCCGCTGCTGCGAAGCGATCCAAGGCGAGGGTTTACTGGTTCTCGCTCGAGCACGCCGTTGAGCAGGGCTCCTGGGTCGATGCGGGTGTTATCCTGTTCCGCCCTGCGCCGGATGCCGCAATCGAATCCGTCATGCCTTTGAGCAGCATTCCGCTCAAGGGTGAGCACAATGTTGAAAACGTGCTCGCCGCCGTCTGCGCCGCACGCCTCGCCGGTGCTTCCGCCGAATCCATCCGCACCGCCGTTGAGCAGTTCAAGGCTGTCGAGCACCGTCTCGAATACGTCGCCACGTTGAACGGAGTCGAAATCTACAACGATTCCAAAGCGACGAATGTGGACGCGACCGCCAAGGCCATCGCCGCGTTCCCCGGCAATATTCATCTCATCCTCGGCGGCAAAGACAAAAACTCCGACTACACCGAACTCTCCGGCCTGCTGCGCTCCCGCGTAAAGGCGGTCTACACCATCGGGTCCGCCGCCTCCAAAATCGAATCGCAACTGCGCGGCGTCGTCACCATCCACTCCTGCGAAACGCTGGACAAGGCCGTAAGCGCCATCGCCGCCGCCGCTCACCCTGGCGATACCGTCCTTCTTGCTCCCGCCTGCTCCAGCTTCGACCAGTTCGAAAGCTACGAACACCGCGGCCGCGTCTTTAAAGAGCTCGTCAATGAGTGGCGCGGCTGGAAAGTCTGGCAGAACGCCTAGTCCAAGCGAGGATGGCTGGACGAGTGCATCTTTTCGATCATGTTCCGTACCGCGATGAAGGACGCTCCCCCGTAGTGTGACCTTCCGCACACCTCATTTTCCGCCGCCGCGTAAAAATGAAAGCGTCAGGCCTGGTGGCTTTCCCGCACCAGCCGCGGAGAAAGAACATCATGAGCGATCTCGCCCCTCTTGCCGAAGCAGTTGTCGTCGACCCGCTGGTCGGCCACCCCGCCGACTACCACGTCTTTCACAAGTTTCTCGACCGCTGCAAATCCCTCCCCGCCATCACCACCGCCGTGTGCTGGCCGCTTTCAGACGTCGCGCTGCGAGGCGCCACTGAGGCCGCCGAGGAAGGCCTGATCAAGCCCACACTTATCGGCGACGAAGCCGCAATCCGCGCCCTGGCAGCAAAAATCGGCGTCGACATCTCGCCCTATCCAATTCTCGATGCGGACGACGAGGTCAAGGCCGCCGAGATCAGCGTCAGCATGTGCCGCAGCGGTAACGCCCAGGCGATGATGAAGGGCAGCCTGCACACCGACGAGCTGATGAAGGTGGCCATGGCCCGCGACACGGGCCTGCGCACTTCGCGCCGCATCACCCACGTCTTTGTCATGGACACACCGGCCTACGCGCGCACCCTGCTCATCACGGACGCCGCCATCAATATCAAGCCTGAGTTCGAGGACAAGATTCACATTGTGCAGAACGCCATCGACCTCGCCCATGCACTCGGCATTCCCGAGCCAAAGGTTGCGCTGCTCTCCGCCGTCGAAACCGTAAATCCGAAAATTCCTTCCACGATGGAAGCAGCCGCTCTTTGCAAGATGGCCGATCGCGGCCAGATTACCGGCGGCATCCTCGATGGACCGCTGGCTTTCGATACCGCCGTCAGCGCCCACGCCGCCGAGATCAAACACCTCAACTCGCCCGTCACCGGACAGGCCGACATCCTCGTCGTCCCCGATCTCGAGAGCGGCAACATGCTCGCCAAGCAGCTTGAATACCTCGGCGGCGCGCAGCTAGCCGGCATCGTGCTAGGTGCTCGCGTACCTGTTATCCTCACCAGCCGCGCCGACTCCGCCGAAACCCGCCTCACCAGTTGCGCCGTGGCCTGCCTCCTCCACTACGCTACGCATCCCATCGAGATCGCATAACCGGGCCATGCGCATCGCGACATCACGGGTCTCGCTTCTGACTGGATCGCAGTGAGACCTGTTTTTGCTGTCGTCTACTGATTCTCGTGTTTGTGCAGGAGGTTGTCTTTTTTGGGCGGAGGGTGAGCAGCCGCTGGCCTCAACCCACCATTTACTCAGAGCTTCTCAGACCAGTCGCAAAAAGCGATCGGATCCGATCCGCGCGCCCGGGAATACGAGATCGAGATTTGTCGCGCCAATCGTCTTGCTGACCACCTCGCCCAGCACCTGCCGGTAATCGGTCGTCAGAGCGAGGTCGCGCCCTTCGTTCAACTGATCGTTGTCGAGTCCCGGCCACTTGCCGTAAACCTTGCCGCCTTTGACGTTTCCACCAAGCACAAACATGGCATTGGCGTGCCCGTGATCGGTGCCACCCGTGCCGTTCTCGCGCGCCGTGCGACCGAACTCCGACATCGTCACCAGGGTCACGCTCTCTGCCTCGTCTCCCAGGTCGCGCCAGAATGCCGCAATGCTATCCGAGAAGTCGCGCAGGCGTCCTGAGAGTTGCCCATCCACACTGCCTTGGTTGTGATGCGTGTCCCATCCGCCGATGTCGGTGAAGGCTGCTTCGACGCCAAGATTCGATTTCAGCAATTGCGCAATCTGTTTCATCCGGTTGCCGAACTCCGAGTTTGGATAATCCACTCCGGCTGCGGGCTGGTATTGCGCGGGATTTGCTGCGCGCAGCATCTTGACCGCCTCGAATGTCGACTCGCCTGCCGCGTGGAAGATGTGGTCGCCGCTCTCACCGTACATCGCCTCAAAGGCGCTTGCCGCGGGCGAGGGCGCCGGTCCGCGTCCCGCGACGGCGAAGTTGTTCACATTGTTCAGCGCGATCGCCGGAACTTTTCCCGCCAGGGTCAGCGGAACCTCCGGCCCCAGCGCCAGGGCACGGAATGCCGTTTCCTGCTGCTTGTGGACCAGATCCTGCGCCTGCAGCGCGCGATTCAGCCATCCGTCGTCGGTGCTCTTGATGCCCGGAGTGCCCGACTCCATGTAGTCCTGTGCGTCAAAGTGCGAGCGCGACATATCCGGCGATCCCGCCGCATGCACAATCGCCAGATGTCCCGCATCGTAAAGCGGCTTGAAACTGGTCAGCGCGGGATGCAGTCCAAAGAATCCGTCGAGATCGATCACCTGGTTTTGCGGAATCGCAATGCTCGGCCGCATTGAATAGTAGTTCTTCTCGCGATAGGGCACGACAACGTTGAGCCCATCGGCCGCGCCCCGCTGAAAGATGACTACCATGCGCCGGTTAGGAATTGCCGCCGTTTCGGCCAGCACCGACCGCACCAGAAAGCTGGGAAGCGCCGCCGTTCCAGCTACCGCAAGTGCGCCGCGGTGAAGAAAAAATCGCCTGCTGATCGGATTCATCTGCATGTTCTATCTCCTTCAGCGCCGCTGGAATTCCGGGGAGCCAAGCAACAACCCGGCCAGCAGCTGATCCTGTTTTTCTGTTTCCGTCACTTCGCGCGCGCGATATTTTCGCCGCTCTGTCGCACCCACCGGCACCGCGGCGAGAGCGCTGCTTTGATTCTTTTGCTGCTCAAACTGCTGCAGCACCGCTGCTCGCGTTGAATCACTAACGCCGCCGGTCACCAGCAGCGCCTCCAACCGCGACTCCTCTGCCTGAGGATCAGGAGCCGAAGGATTAGTTTCAAGCGTTGCCGTGTCGTTGTTCACCGTTGCTGTCGGATCCCACGCAATCGAAATTCCCGGCAGCCGGTTACCGGCCATCGACAACGCAAAATTCATTCGATTCACAAGTGCGTTCGTACTCACCCACGTGTCCGACATCCAGCTGTACCCATTCGGCGTCACGCAGCCATAGAGCGGCATGCCCATTTCGCGAACCGCATTGGCAAGCGGCTGCATGTTCTCGATGTCCGCATTGCTGGCTCTCGCGGCGGAGACGACAAACTCGATCGGCGTCTTCACTTTCGCGCGATACACATTTGTGTCCCAAAACTCGGGCGAATGAAACAGCGTGGTGAGCACTGCAGCGATATCGCCGTCGCTGCTCAGAAATGTCTTCGCCATGCGATCAACCAGCGCCTGCGGAGGATCGTCACTGACGAAGCGCACTGCCAGTTTGCGCGAGATGAACTGCGCAGTCGCGGGTCGTGTCGCCAGCAAGTGCAGGAGTTGGCGCCCTTCCTCTTCGCCGCGATCCTTGAACTTCTGTCCCATCACGATCTTTGTGCCCGGCTCGTGGCGGTTCGGGTCAAACTGGAATCCTCCGCCGCGCTCCGGCTTCTCGACCGTCCAGCCCGTCAGAATGCGCGCCACTTGCGTCACATCGGCTTGCGTGTAGCCGCCGTTCACTCCCAGCGTGTGAAGCTCCATCAATTCGCGCCCATAGTTTTCGTTCAGGCCCTCGCGCTTCTTCTTGTTATTGGGCCGACGGTCCGCACGTTCGGCGGCCAGCGAATCCGGTCCGATGCTGCTGGAGTTGTCGAGATAAATCATCATCGCCGGACTGTGCGCTGTCGCCTCCAGCAGATCCTCAAACTTGCCCAGGGCCCGTGGACGAATCACATCGCGCTCAAAACTGACCATGTAATACGGTGTCGCTTCGTTCTTGTGCAGGAACACGTTGAAGTGATTCAGCCAGAAGTCCGTCATCACTTCCTGGAGCTGCGCATTTGAGTAAATGTCCCGTGTGAGCCGTTGCGCAATGATCTCCTCGTTGACGAGTCGCTGAGGATTCTCAAGATCGCCGACCACTTCCTTCAGATCGGGCCGCAGATCCTGCACCAATGCATTGCGTTGCTGTGGTCTGAGCGACTTGAAGAAGGCATCGAAGGCCTCCGGCTGCATCGCGACCAGGTGCGATACCCGCTGCTGCGGCTCCAACTCCAGCATGAGGCGGAACTCGCCATCATCGACAGGCGTCGCCGTCGGCGTATTCTTTGCAGGGCCCATTTGGTTCGCATCCATCGAGCTTTGCGGCTGAAGGGCCGCCTGTATCTGCACCTGCGAGCCGTCGCCGCTTCCACTTACCGGCGGAGTCATCGGAGCAATCGCCGCGGTCTGCTGCATCGCTGGCGCCTCAGCCTTTTTCTGTTCCTTCTCCTGCCGCTTTTCGCTCACGCGATACATCTGGTTCTCATACACCGCATGCAACGCGCCCCGCTCCGGAACCGGCAGCTTGCCATCCAATGTCTGCCGGATAATTGCGTTGCTCGGCACGCGATACAGCAGTTCTTGCGGGGACCATTGCATGGCAGGGAACTGTGCCAGCCGCGCATTCAGGTCTGTCTCTTCGAAACTCGCCGGATGCAGTTGCTCTTCGAACCACTTGTCGAGCCCTTCTGCGCGCACCGCATCCACGTCGCCCGGTCTCGGGCCAAACGTGAAGCGGTTTAGGGCGTGCAGAATCCGCGCGTCTCCCTCGATTTGTCTCTTGCCGTTGATTGAACGGCCGGCAGCGCGGCCGGCATCGTGGTCAGCGGGCCCCGATGCCGATTCGGCAACCAGCATTTGCGGACAGACAAGACTGAGGCACAGAACTGCGGTCAGCGTTCCATGAAGAAACTGCATGTACGGCTCCTTACCTCAGAATGTTTTCAGACCTCGGGCCAAAGCAGCCTTCGCAATAAGGCGCGGCGGCCCCTCGATTAGAATGACTCCATTTTCGAACGGAAGTTGTGCTCCGCAAGCGCAATTACACCATTCGTAACCGGAATCCCTTCGGTCGATTGCGTTTGAACGACTGTGCGTGAGCCTCGGTTTCCGCGCATGTACACCCAAATATGCGCACCAACTGGCTCTACGGCATGGAATGGGAACGGAGTAACCTTCGCACCCGAATCGTCTGATTCTAAACCGCTACTGATAGCACAATCGAGTCATTCAAATTGCCAGCCCCAGGCGATAAGCTGGCGAAGACCTATAAACTGTTTCTGACGTTCGCCGCTCCAATCCCCGGGCCCGGCTGTTCGAGGTGGAACCGATGCACCCACTGGACCCTGGGCACCACGGCGCCGAACTTCCGCGCGTACTCATCGCCGAAGATGACACCGTCACCCGGCTCATTCTCAAGAACTGGCTTCAGCGCTGGGGTTACGAAGTGGTCGTTGTCGATAACGGCAATGATGCATGGAAGGTGCTCGAGCAGGGGCATCCGCCGGAACTCGTCATCGTCGATTGGTCCATGCCGGGCATCGACGGCATCGAGCTTTGCCGCCGCCTCCGCGACCAGTCCCGTTCGTACTACCACTACATTCTCATGGTCACGGCGCGCACAGATGAAAGTGACCTCGTCCATGCCCTCGAGTCCGGCGCCGACGATTGCCTCGCAAAACCCTTCGGCGAGCCGGAACTCCGCGCACGCCTCCTTGTTGCCAACCGCATCCTCGCGCTTCAAAACGAACTAATTCATGCCCGCGAAGAGCTGCGCGCCCAGGCCATGCGCGATGGGCTCACCGGCCTCTGGAACCGCACCGCCTTTCTCGATCTGTTCAAGCGCGAACTGGAACGCGCCAAACGCGTCAATGGCCGCACGGGCCTGCTGCTGCTAGATCTCGACAACTTCAAGCAGGTGAATGATACCTATGGCCACCTCGCCGGCGACCTGGTGCTCAAAGAAGCGGCGCGCCGGCTCTGCCACAACGTCCGCTCTTACGACTTCGTCGGCCGCTACGGAGGCGAGGAATTCTTCATCGCTCTTCCTGGCTCGGGCAGTGAACAGCTGTGCCGGCGTGCTGAAGCCATCCGCACAGCCATTTGCAGCGAGCCCTTCCGCACGCCCCAAGGCGACGTTCCTATTTCGATGAGCATCGGCGTCGCCGCGGCAGAATCCGGCGAAGGAGCAGCCAACGACATGCTGGCCGTTGCAGACGTCGGCCTTTACAAGGCCAAGGACTCAGGCCGAAACCGATCTGTGTATTGCGAAAGACCGTGGGCAGAGATACTCGAAGGCAGTGTGCCACACGCTGACTTATGCGCGCAGTGCAAGGCAGAAAATTCACAGAAATGCGTTCTGTCGGATGTAAATGGCTAGCTGAGAGCGCGCCAACGAACTTGTGTCTTGATCAGACCGCAAGGCACCGTCGAATTCACAGCAAGGCGCAGCGCGCTCAGCAGCCCTTCTTGCAGCGCTCCATAATGGCCTTATGCAAGCGCTCGCGCAGGCCCACGGGCATTTCGTAGATCTCGTGGGAACGATAAATCTGGATCGTCTTGCGCGTGGTGCTCAACGTGACTTCGCAGTGCTCGCAACCCCGCAGATGTTCCTGCAGATCGGCGCGCATCTCGGTAGTCACCGTGTCGTCGATCAGGTCGTCGAGCATTGCCAGAAACTCAGTGCACGTCACTTTTCACTCCCTTTGCCTTGGAAACCTTCTTCTTGCGCTTGAAGTAGCGGCTCAGGCGTTCGCGTAGCTGTAGCCGGGCGCGCAGCAGGCGCGATTTTACGGCAGGCACGCTCAACCCGAGAGACTCTGCTGTCTCTTCCGTGGAAAGGCCATCTACATCGCGCAGGACAAAAACCACCCTGAATCCCGGGGGCAGGCCCTGGATCGTCTTGCGCAGAATCTCGGCCAGCTCCGACTGCGTGTAGTTCTGCTCGGGATCGGGAGCCCAATCGGCCAGGTCGCGGGGTACGCTCCCCTCTTCCGTGTCGATATCCTCGTCGATCGAGACCATCTTGCCCGTGCGGCGCTTGCGCAACCGCATCAGGCTCTCGTTTACTGCGATCCGGACCAGCCATGTGTAGAACTTCGAATTCCCTTGAAATTGATCGAGCTTCTCGTACGCCTTCAAAAACGCGTCCTGCATCACGTCTTCGGCATCTTCGCGGTTTTGCGTGATGTGCTGCGCGATCCTGAAGAGCTGCCGCTCGTATTTGCGGACCAGTTCATCGTAGGCCGAGATATCGCCGCTGCGCACCCTTTCAACAAGGGCCACATCGGGATGCTGCTCGTTTTCGCCTGCTAATGGTTGGATGGTCGCCATGGGGGTTGGTTGCGGGAATTCTGTGATCGGGCAAAACTCGCCGAATCCCTGCGTCTAAGTGTAAAGGAACGGTCTCGCGGAGCCAATGAGGAATTCCCCGGAAAGAGACGTCAGAGCCGCGCCGGGCATTCCCATGGGCACGTTACGGTACGGGTACTTCGCTGTTCTCCACAGCCCAATCGGGCTTACATTGAATCTATGCACCCACTCCTTTCTCCTCTTCCAATGCGCGGGCTGGCTCGACTGATGGGCGCAGCACTGTGCGCTCTGCTCGCCATCGCTCCGGTCGAGGGGAAACGTTACGATCAGCAGACCTCCAACTCCGCCAATAGCTCTACTTCCACCTCGCATAAAGCGAAAAGGCCTGCGCACACGTCCGGCAAGAAGCCGTCAGCAGCTAGCAGGCACACTGGCACAGCAACAAAGTCTTCCGTTTCATCAAGGAAAAGATCAACTGCATCTCGCAGATCGGCCACGACCCCACGGGGCCGAAAGAAGTATGTCAGCCCGGCCGAGCGCCGTCGTCGCCTGGCGCGTGCCCACAAAATCAAGCTGGCCTTTGTCGCCTCCGCTGAATTGCGGCCGATGGCCCAGCAACTGGCAACCCTGCGCACGCCTGCAGCCTATGGTGGTGTCACCTCTTACGCCCACGCCCACACGGGTGAAGCCGCGGCCGCCGCATACCTGGCGCTGGGGCATGCTTACCTGCTTGATAAACGCTACGCTGACGCCGTTGCCAATTTTCACCAGGCGAGGGAAGCGGGCGAAGCGCTCGACGACTACTCCGACTTTCTGGCGGCCAAGGCATATCACGATTCCGACCAGGAGACCCAAGCTGAAGCACTGCTGAAGGGCTTCAAGGAAAAGTATCCTGACAGCATCTTTGTCGATGAAGTCCCCGAGCTCGAGGCCAATGTTCTCCTCGATCTCCACGACCCGGCCGGTGCCAAGCGCGTGATTGACGGTGCGGCCACCGATCCCGCTGCCGGTCGCGCGGGCTATCAGCTTGCCGCCGGCATGGTCGCCCAGGCCCTCAATCAAAATCCGGACGCTATCCGCATCTTCAAAGATCTTCTCCTCGCATTTCCGCTCAGCACTGAAGCGGCCATTGCCCGCGCCAAGCTTACCTCGCTCGGTGCCGAAGATTCGCTTACCAGTGAGCAGCTCCGGAGCCTCGGCGACTCGTATTACAAGGCAGGACACTACGAAGAGGCCGGCGAACAATATCGCGCCCTCGCACAAAAGGCGAATCTCGATGTCCAGGAACGCAACAGCTTCGCAGTTGCCGCCGCCGCGTGCGATCTGAAATTGAAGCGACTCACGCAGAGCCAGGCCGAAGCCCTCGCGGACACGCCCGACGAAAATGGTGCGCGCCGTCTCTATCTTCTGATGGAGCTTGCCCGCAACCGCAACGACCTTGATGAGCAGACCCGCATCGTCACTCGGCTGGAGACGGACTTCCCCCAAAGCCAGTGGCTGGCTGAAGCGCTCTTCTCCAGTGGAAACATGTATCTGCTGCGCAAAGATTATGCGCATGCGGCCGAATATTACTCCTATCTCGCCGAGCACTTTCCTTCGAACAAGAACGCATCGGCAGCACACTGGCGCGCCGGCTGGCTCAATTACCGGCTGGCAAACTACACCGACGCCGAGAAGATATTCGATGAGCAGATACGTGCCTTCCCCGGCACTCCTGAGACCGCCTCCGCTCTCTACTGGCGCGGACGCCTGTACGAATCGCAGGATCACGACCCAGCCAGGGCAGTGGCCAACTATCGCACCATTGTCCGCGTCTATCAGCACTTTTTCTATGCGCAGATGGCGCGTCAGCGCCTGGCCGCGCTTGGGAGCACAGAAGCTGCTTCCGTACCCGATCTGGACGAGATCAAGGCCGCTGAGATTCCTCCACTCGCCGACAGCTTCCCTGAGGACAGCCCTCATCTCGCCAAGGCCAAACTCCTCGCCAATGCCGGCCTCAACGACTACATACCCCGCGAAATCGCCGCCGATCCTGATTCCGGCTCATGGAGCGCTCTGGCCGAGGCGCAGATCTACGCGTCATTCGGCGAAACGTATCGCGCCATGCGCGCCCTCAAGCGCGCTCTGCCCGGAGCCGCCAGCGCTTCCATCCAGTCCATTCCTCTGCCGTACTGGCACATTCTTTTTCCTGAACCCTACTGGACCACCATCAAAGCCGAATCCGCGAAAAACGGCCTCGATCCCTATCTCGTCGCGTCGCTCATCCGTCAGGAATCGGAATTCAATCCCTCCGCCATCTCTTACGCCAACGCCTGGGGCCTTATGCAGCTTCTTCCCTCGGTCGGCAGATCGCTTGCACACCAGGAAGGCATGACGCATTTCGAGACCTACCAATTGCTCGATCCCGAAACCAACATCCGTCTCGGCACGCGCTACCTCAAACAGATGCTCGACCATTTCGGTGGGGTACCGGAATACGCCCTCGCCGCCTACAATGCCGGCGATAACCGCGTCGAAGACTGGCAGGCCTCTGGCCCCTACAGCGGCATCGATGAATTTGTTGAGTCCATCCCATTCACGCAGACCCGCGAATACGTGCAGGCCATCCTGCGCAACATCGAGATCTATCGCGAAATCGATTCCACCACCGCAGCTTCGAAAGAAGCCACAACATCCTCCAAGGTTTCGAGCGGCAGATAACAATCACTCTGAGGAATCCGACTTGCAAATAGCTGCAGACGATTCTCGTTGACGCCAGCACCGCGGTCCATCAACACTCGAAGCAACCGGAGCTTGTACACTCCTCGTCGAACCATTCGCAGCTGCTGTTGAACGACAGATCACCGGCACTATCGGAACTTGCTTTGCCACGTCTTACTCCAGGAGGCAGCATGGATACCGACCTGCAATTCCTTGAAGAATGGATTCCCGAAAAAATGGACCCCGGCACGGTTTTCCTTCTTGAAAACCAGTCCAAGCTCGGTCATGCGCAGAATCCATATATTGCCGTTATGTCCTGTCCTCGCTGCGGAACCATGGGATTGATCACGAAGCGCCAGCTTTGCGAGAAAGAAACGATGATCTGCGGAGGCGACACCTGCTCCGCGGAGTATCGTCTCGATGGCGAAAACATCCGCTTCCGCCATCCCCAATAGCGCGCTGAAATGGCACGGCCCGACAATTTACTGCCAGCGCAGCTTCGGATCGGTTTCTCCGATTCGCATCCGGCACCTACTGCCGCCCGGTCGCAACTTTTCGATTTACCATGGAGCAGATGCCCCATCCTCCAGCCCGGATGGCGAAATTGGCAGACGCAGCGGACTTAAAATCGGCTTATAAATCGCAGATGTTGCTATATATTATTGATAATAAATAGCTTGCATTGATGCCGAACAACTGCGCAGCCCTTACGCAACTCTTGCACACTTTTGTGCTTCTATAGAGGAAGCAGGAGGTGCAGCCGCATGGCAGAGCATCACACCATCCTCGGTGGCAAAGTTCACGTCTACAAGCGTCCGAACAGTTCGAGTTGGCAATGCGCAACCTATCTAGCCGGGAAGAATCGGCGCACCACCACCAAAGAAGACAGTCTCTCGAAAGCGAAGGAGTTCGCAGAAGACTGGTATTTGCAGTTGCGGGGCAAGCTCCGCGAGGGTCAGTTGAAAAGCGGCAAACTGTTCCGCGAAGCTGCGAAGTTGTACCTGCGCGAATTCGACATCATGACGCAGGGGCAGCGCAGCCCAACCTATGCGCGCGGACAGCACGCGAGGACAAACGGCTACCTGATTCCGTTCTTCGGCAGCATGGTCCTTCCCGAGATCACGGCTGGCAAGGTCAATGAATATCGCATCCATCGCCTTGAGGAATGTAAGGCGATGCGCGGCAAGCCTCCAGCGCATAGCACCATGCACCAGGAGACCGTGACGTTGCGCCAGATTTTCAAAACGGCTCTGCGGCACGGATGGGTCGATCATCTCCCGGATTTTTCAGCGCCATATCGCGCGTCCGGCAAAGATTTCCCATCGAGCATGGTTCTCACCGGAAGAGTACAAGCAGCTTTATGAGGCAACGCGGAAACGCGCGCAAGACCCAAAGCAGCCCCGTTTTCGTTGGGAAGCGGAACAACTTCACGATTATGTTCTGTTCTCCGCCAACACCGGACTCCGCCCCGACGAGGCGAGGCGTCTTCAGTTCCGCGATGTCACGGTGACCGAAGACGAGGGGAGCGGCCAAACCATCCTTGAGATCGAAGTACGCGGAAAGCGAGGCGTTGGTTATTGCAAGAGCACGACAGGTGCCGTGCATCCGTTCGAGCGGCTGAAAGCCCGCCCACGTCCAGATGGAGGGCCGGGAAGATCGGGCAGCCGTACCGAGTCAATCGCCAACGGTGAGTGGCACGCGCCCGGACCCACCGATCTTCTGTTCCCGAAATGGCCGCGCGAGTTGTTCAACGCAATCCTTGAGGAAGAAAAGCTTCGCACCGACCGTGACGGAAGGCCGCGAACGGCGTACAGCCTGCGCCACACCTACATTTGCCTGCGCCTGCTTGAAGGTGCCGACATCTATCAGATTGCCAAGAACTGCCGGACAAGCGTGGAGATGATTGAGAAATACTATGCGGCGCATTTGAAGACGCAACTCGATGCTTCCGCTATCAACATCATGAGGCCACGGTCGAAGAAAAAGACGGTTCCCAGGAAAGGCCCCGCACGAGTCGAGGCCGTCCGTTTGGCTGAGGAAGCGTAGACCAGCACTGCTTGCTTTCTGATCACCATCAACACTGCTATCCAGTGAGCCAGGATGGAACCATCCTGGCAGGGTTTTTGGGCCGGAACCGGCCCCACTCAGGCCCGGAACCGGGCCAATGTTTAGTCAGGTTGCGCCTCTCTAGCTGAAGGAGGCCAAGACTTCGTCTGGCGAAAGAACAGTGATGCCGCTGAACCGGCGAAAATCCTTGGCATTGAGCGTCAGCAGATTCGCAATTCCGTGCACGCGCATAGCGGCCACCATCCGAGCGTCATGGACCTGAATACCGGAGACGCCCGCCGCAACTACGATTCTCCGCCACTCTTGATGTGTTGCTTCGCTGTCGGCGGCAAAAGAGAATTTGGATTCGATCAGAGCAGCGCGTTCATCCGTCTCTGCAACCGAGAATCCGAACCCGTTCCGATCAGCCGGTCGAGTACAGACGTTCCAGAATTCAGCCAAGTTTTGCGATGTGTAGAAGAGGTCCGCTCCGCGCTCCCAAAGACGATCCGTACATTGCCGAATCGTTCCATATTCGGGGCTGTCCGGCTGTACAAGGCGGAGCAGAATGTTCGTGTCCACCAGGTAGGACGAGCCGGGCATCAGGCGTGTTCACCGTAGATCATTTCGCGTGAGAAGGTCTCGGTTCGCAGTTGAGGGACATTCGGCGCTTTGCTCGCAAGAGCATCCAGAAAGGCGCGAAATTCTTCCTGGCTTGCGCGTGCATGCCCTTTGCCCCTGGAAGCGATTGCTTCCTGAAGAAGCCGCTGCGCATACAACTCCAGCGCAATGCCGCGAGCCAATGCTTCAGCGGCAAGCTGTCTCTCCATCTCCGGGTTGAGTTCGACGCGGATGGTCATGGAAACCTCACACCTATACCCATTATCGGATGGCTGCTGAGCGAAAGTCGATCCAAGCTTTATTTACCGCAACGGTGTCCCGGAAAAAGCATCCTCAGCTCGCCAGAATTCCCACAAAACGGCAATGAGATCTTGGCTAGTTTGGGAGAGCCTCAGTCGGTTCAGAGTCCCTCAAAAAGGCTAATACGCGACGCGCGCGATCCCGGAGTTCATTCGTGGGTGCGAGACTCAGAGTGACTTTGGGCCAATGTTCGATAGGGCGGTTCTGGAGAAACGGCGAACCTTCGGCCAGCATGTGGCCCGGATATTCGAACTCCATCATGCATCCTTCGCCTTCCATAAACATTACTGTGAGGTCTTTGAAGCCTCGGGCGTTGAGAATTTTTGGAAACGAACCAAGCAACTCCGTCATTATCGAGTCGGGGTTAATCCGGCCCTGCTCCGGTGTTGTCGCGAACTCTAGGTACATGGGCAACTGCGGCCCTCGGCGCTTGAGGCTGCATGTGAATTGCAGGCCCCCTAGAGATTCAAAAGAAAGGTGAGCGGCCAACATAGCCGTAGCGTAGGCATCGAGCGCCGAGAACGCGAGAGAGATGAATTCCGGCGGGTTACTAAAGCAGACATCGTTGGCATGCTCCGGGAATTCGCGCGTTTCAAACAATTCCCAATCCAGCCCGAGGAGCGAAGGATTCAATTTCGGCGAACATCCACCTGCCTCAAGGCTTCTCCGGAACTCCCGGATCACGCTTTCCTTTTTCTCGGGCGTGAGTTCTGGATAGATTCGTTCTGACATCGCGAAGGCTCCTGAAGGAAGAGTTGGCGACAATTCTGCGGACGGCTGTACGGCCCACGCTTCAGAGTATCCCCAATTTCTCAAGTGCTCTCCGGTTTACCGGAAAAGCGAGGCTCGTCGCACCATTCGTGCAACACTTAGAGGAGCACAAAATGTTCCAAGCGGCGAAACGGAGGAAATGCCGATGCCATTGGCACGGCTCTGCCAGTATTACCTGGATTGTTCCGAGCCACGAAGACTTGGTGATGTCGTCTGCCTGCTGCATCCGACAACGGCGTGCGGATGCGCAGACTAGAAATCTCTCCCTTTGCCGGAGATGCCACTGCCCTGCACTCGCAGGCACCGCAAGAATTCCTTAATGAGCTTGAGCGGGATATGAGTCGAAAAACGCTCTTTCTCGGCTATCCTGTGCGCCTGAAGGGAATCGGTAGAA